>NZ_JAHXBU010000036.1 GCF_020178975.1 Cesiribacter sp. SM1 | reverse complement strand
TGCCCTCCTGCTGGCGGCTTGTCCTTTTACCTTTCGCTAACGCAGTAGCTAATCTTTTCTGCTACTGCTGCTTAAGAAGCGAAACGAATATTGACTTAAGGCCAACGTCCGTTGAATAAAGCAGGCGCCCTGGCACCGGCTGTTGTTAAAGTACGCAAAATTTCGAGTTTAGCACTGCCAATGGCAATAATGCTGTTGGGGCGCTTGCTTTATTCTGTTGTTGGCAACAGGCTTTTTTTATTATTTTAGAAAAGAGCAGTTTCTGGTTCACCAATCCTATGTTCAATTTTTTGTCCCATACTATTAGTGACATAACCAACTACAATTTCTTCTTTTCGCTCACCGTCAAGATGATAGGAAATACTAATAGTACAGTCCCCTGATATGTCCACCCAAACATTCCTGCTCTCCCCGGCTCTTAACTTGTCAATGTAACCAGTTGAACATCCCATGACTTTTATATCCGATACTTCAGTTTGTGTGGGATTAGTGAAGGTGATCCTCATTGTATTTAATAGAATAAAAGCTATCCAGCAGTAAAGGAGCATGACCGGTATGTTGAGCAGCATGATTCCAGATGTTCTCAATAAGCCCTTTCTATTAATTTGATCCTTTCTCACTCTATTCAAGAGCAAAGCTATCACTACAATATTTACAAGTCCGGCTACTAAAATGTACCCATATCCAATGAATAACAGGTCCGATGAAGAAGTAAGGTAGTAGAGGCCAAAAATAATAGTCCCAAGCAAGAAGGAGATGATTGCCGTTAGTCGCCCTAATCTTATATGTCGTTCGGTTCTCATTTGCTTGTTGCCAACGTCCATTGAATAAAGCAGATGCCCTTCACCGCCCTTTGCCGAATGTACGCAAAAGTTGCTGCCTGCATTGTCAATGGCTGAAAGCTCTTGGGGCATTTGCTTTATTCTGTTGTTGGTAGTCG
>NZ_JAHXBU010000037.1 GCF_020178975.1 Cesiribacter sp. SM1 | reverse complement strand
CTTCTTCTACTACCTTTTGAGTTCCTTCCGCTTTGCTTAAGTCAGCTGAAATAAAGTGCAGTTTTTCGTCAGGCTTTTCAGGTGCATTCCTGGCTGTGATAATCACCCTGGCACCTGCCTGGAGTAAGCGATCGGCAATGGCTTTTCCTGCTCCTTTTGTGCCACCTGTTACTAAGGCAGTTTTACCGGATAACTCGTTATTGAAATTAACTTGATGTTCCATGTTCCTCAATTTGTTATGTACAAATATGAGGTGTAGGTGTAGTTGCTACAAGTACGGAAAAACGAATTGCATAGGGACAAATTTTTCCCATATTGTACCTTTCGGACCATTGGTGTAGTTTTATAATATGTATGAAAGAAAAATACCACCGAGCCTGAATTGTGGCCTTGACCTGATTGGGGAAGTGCTTTACGGCAAATGGAAAATCCGCTTGCTGTGGTTCATCAATGAAGGCAACAAACGACCAAGTGAGCTGCAACGAAAGATTCCTGATGCTTCACGCAGGCTGTTAAACATGCAGTTGAATGAGTTGCAGGAGCACGAATTGATTACAAAAGTTATTTATCCTGTTGTGCCGCCAAAAGTAGAGTACAGTCTGACTGAATTTGGTAAATCTCTGATTCCAGTCATAGCTGCCCTGGGACAATGGGGAGATGAATACCAGGAGCGACTGCGTACCGTTATTTTAGAGCGTTTGGAACAGGTGACTGGTCAATAGCATATTAATGGTCCGATATAGCCTGTTTCAATATCCTTTGAGTTGAATCTGGAGCCTTATTCAGTCAGTATTTTTGATAAGTACATCTCCTCAAAAGCCATGCTTAAGACATATTTCATTACTGCTCTTGTTTTAGTTTTATCTTTAAACATTTGCGCTCAGGAACAAACTCAGCACTTGAGCATCAATCCAGCAGAACGTGTGTCAGAGGCTCCGGAAAACGTTATACAGGTGTTCAAGGAGGCTGGCATGAATCCGTTGGATCATGAATTAACAGCAATCGAAAAAAGCAAGGTAGAAAAAGCCTTCGCTGCTTTACCTCCCCTAC
>NZ_JAHXBU010000028.1 GCF_020178975.1 Cesiribacter sp. SM1 | reverse complement strand
GGATCAATCGGTAAATCTGGGGAGCAGGGGTAGAATTTTTCGAGTAACAGTGTTTACTTGCTTTCAAAAAGAAATTGGAAGACAAGCACTATCTAAGATTTTTGTTGCCTGAAGGCTTGCTGGAGTATTTTGAGGTGAATGACATTAAGAAGGAAAGCCAGCACTACATCATTTATCTGGAGGAGAAGAATGTAGCTCCAGCGCAATACCAGCAGGATAAGCTTTTATCCAAAGGCTTCTATGATGAGGTGACCATACAGGATTTCCCCCTTAGAGGCAGGGCATGTTTTCTAAAGGTCAAAAGAAGAAGGTGGCACAATGAAACAACAGGAGCAGTAGTAAGCAGAGACTGGGAATTAGTAGCTAAAGGAACCAGGATGACAGCAGAGTTTGCTGCTTTTTTAAAAGGAATTGCTCGATAAGCATCCTGTCAGCTGTAAGAGTCTGGAGCTCTACTTCCATGTCAATGGCAAACAGCTTGAACATCAGTATGTCTGCCACTTGAGTGATTTTCTTGGCTGGTGCCAGCGAGAGCATGCTCAAGACTGGCTGCTCTTTGAGCAGAACCTGGGTCCACAGCTAAGCATAGATGAAACCTCTCTTTCACAAGGGGAGCTCTATACCATCATCACCAACAAAGAAGCCAAAGGTAGAAAGGGATGTTTAGTTGCCATTATAAAGGGTACTGAAGCTGAAAAGGTAAACCAGATTCTAAAACAGCTGCCAGAGCATAAGCGCCTAAGGGTAAAGGAAGTCACGCTGGATATGGCAGCAAGCATGGAAAAAATCGTACGCAGCAGCTTTCCCAAAGCAGCACTGGTTACTGATCGCTTTCATGTGCAGAAGCTTTGTTTTGAGGCTGTGCAGCAGATGCGCATTGAGTACCGCTGGCAAGCTTTAGAGCAGGAAAACAAGGAGATGGAGCTAGCAAAGGAACTGAAAAGAAACTTTATCCCTGATAGGCTGGAGAATGGCGACTCCTTAAAACAACTGCTGGCCAGAAGCAGGCACCTGCTGTTTAAGAACAAAAGCAACTGGTCTGCTTCACAAGCTCATCGGGCAGAGATCCTCTTTAGTAGGTATCCTGCCCTGGAACAAGCTTACAACCTCTCCAGGGATTTGGCTGCTATCTACCAGCAGACAAAGGTAAGAGAAGTAGCTTT
>NZ_JAHXBU010000029.1 GCF_020178975.1 Cesiribacter sp. SM1 | reverse complement strand
CTGTCATTATTTGGAATATGCTTGTCAAGCATCAGCCCTTTACGCCTCCAGATCAGTATGAATATCTGGACCAAAAACGAAAGAGAAAGGTGCGAGAACTACAAAAACAATTAGCTAAATTGGAAACCACACTAGCCGAACTAAAAGAGCCTAGAAATGCTCCTGTAGAGGCTCTTTAGAAACGTTAGTCAGAATTGAATCGGAACATGGTAGCCAACTTTTGAGTATATTGGGATATGAATTACCAGGACTACATAGAAATAAGAGCTGACAAGAGATTCGGTAGGCCTACTATAAAGGGTACCAGGATAACTGTCTATGATGTACTTAACTGGCTCTCGAATGGTATGACAAAGGCGGAAATTATAGCTGACTTTGAAGAGCTGAACGAGGACAGGATCAATGCCTGCCTAGCTTTTGCAGCCGACAAAGAACATAAACTCCGGATTGCATCTTGACTCTGCTGTTCGACCAGAATATATCTCCCAAGATTGCAAAGCAGCTTGAGGATACCTTTCCAGGTGTAAAACAAGTTCGACATCTGGGACTGGAGAATGCTTCTGATTTAGAGATATTCGAATATGCTAAATCAAATGGTTATGCAGTAGTGACCTTTGACTCTGACTTTGTAGACCTAAATGTGCTCAGAGGATTTCCACCAAAAATCATATGGCTAAGGACGGGAAATTTGACAACCAAATCCATTGCAGAATTGATTAGCAAAAATGTGGTAGCAATCCGCAACTTCCTGCAGTCAGAAGAAGCCCTAATCCTGGAAATAATAAAATAATAAACGAACCATAACAACAGAATAAAGCAAGCTCCCCCAGTTCATTTAGCCATTGGCAATTCTACTATCTGCCTTTGCGTCCGTTCGGCAAAGGCTGGTGAAGGTCGCCTGCTTTATTCAACGGACGTTACTCTTCATTCCCCGTTTTTCTGCAGAAAATAATTTCTTGAGCTAACGTTTACGTAAGCATCTTTAGGCTCTCTGTAAGACCGATTTTTTAATTGATGCTTAAAAGCTCGAGCTTCATTCCGGTTGGGATGGCTAATTCGCTTCGATTTGTGCCACTGATTTCGGTTTGTTAGTGCCAGTGTTTCCGGTTCAAACTGTGCCATTATATGGGGGCAGTCTTGCCTGATTCCGGTTCGATTTGTGCCACTTTGGAAGA
>NZ_JAHXBU010000030.1 GCF_020178975.1 Cesiribacter sp. SM1 | reverse complement strand
GTGTCGTAGTCCCAGAGAGTTAAGCCATATTATTTTTTTTTCTGCCATTGGAAAAAATAGCTATTTCGAGCACGGATGGTTTCTTTCTTTTGCTGATATTGATGTTGTATCTGCTCTAGAGTGGGTATGGTAGTTTTTACCTCCAGGAATTTCTCCCATGGTGTGTTGCCATGGAGGGAAGAGTGTAACCGTTCTTGGTTGTAGAAGTTCTCCCATTGGGCCAGAGCCTGCTTCCAATCAAGCTGCTGATCCTTTTTATCCAGGAGAGCATAGAATTCCTCTTTATCAGTTTGCTGTGAGCGTTCCACCTTTCCGTTTAAATGCGGGCTACGAGGTTTTATGGGGCGGAATTTGATGTAGTTTTCGGCTAGAACTTCCTGAAATTCATAGTTAAAGAACTCGGTGCCCCAGTCAGTTTGAATGCGCTGAATAGGAAAAGGAAAGGTCTTAATCACCTCTTGAAGAAAAGAAAGGGAGCTATTCAAAGTCTTGTTTGGATACAACCGCAGTACCCTTAAGCGGGTACAATCATCAATGGCTGTGAACTGGTAGGTTTTAGGGCCCACTTTAGTTACATCCATCTGCACCCTGTCACCTGGAACAGGGCGATTATACCTTTTGCGTTTGATATGCCTACGCTGCTTTTTTACAGGTGCTACCTGATGTTTTTGAAGGATGCGCCAAACAGTGGTGGTAGAAAGCTTGATTTGATGATGGCGCAATAAATGCGTGCTGATACGCTTCTGGCCGTAAGAATACTGCCTTCTAATTTGTAGAATTAGCTGTTCTTGTTCATCAGTGACCTTTAGCCTGGCCAACCTGTGAGGCTTTTTTGACTTATCCTTTAGCCCTTCTTTTCCTTCTTCCTTGAAGCGCGTAAGCCATCTATGCAAGGTTGAACGGGCAATGCCGCAGCGACGGGCAGTTTTGGTAATAGAGCCTAATTCCTGGTAAAGCTTAAGCCAGTTTTCTCTGGCCCTGATTTGTTGAGCCTGTGTATTCATAGGGTAAGTAACTGAGGTGCCTAGCAGAACCAGCTGGTGGAAATATGGATAACTCCCTTCCGCACTTTTGCCCAGCAAGACTTACCCACATTCCCACCAGCATGACGACAATAGCAACTTACCAAGATTTTAGATTTTTGTAAAGAGGCAATATCGTAGCGCCTCTTTCATACCCTCACA
>NZ_JAHXBU010000031.1 GCF_020178975.1 Cesiribacter sp. SM1 | reverse complement strand
TGAAATTAAAACCATTGTGATAGTTAACTTCTTTTGTAAAGTAATTTCCAGTACCCTCTGAACTTACTCTAAGAAAACTGTTTTGTTTAGACTTGCAGATGCTTTTGCGGCCTCCAGAATTTCTACTACCGTTACGTTAACAGGCAGTCCATATAAGTCAAACTCATCCTGCTTTAATCTGCCTTTTACCACCGAAGCAAATAATGAGAAAGGATCAGTATATGGATGGGGGCGTGGGGATAGCTTTAGCACCTCTTCAGGACTGCCTGCTGCTAACCGCTGGTGCACAGTAGTGGCATCCACTGCAAGTGCATAGCCTTTGGTGCCATACACTTCCATATCCTTGCGGGGAAAGGTCCAGTTCCACGACCCCTGGATGATACATTGTGCATTGGGATATTGCAGGATGATTGTTGCTTCATCATCTACATTTTTATAAACATGAGGCTTGTTCTGATGGACTACCGCTGTTACAGAAAGTGGCTTTTCACCTTTCAGGAGCCAGGTCATCAGATTTGCACCATAACATCCAAAATCAAACAAGGCCCCGGCACCATTCTTTGCAGGGTCAGTCAGGATCTCCAGAAACTCCTCACTTACCCCAATCTCCTTTGGTCCCTGGTGTCCGTCATTAACCATTACTTTACGGATTTCTCCCAGTTTACCCGCTTCTGCCAGCTGATTGACATGCTGATTACTGGCATACCAGGATGTTTCATAATTGGTAAGTACATAGATGGAATGTTGCCGGGCAAGTGCCTGAATTTCCTTTGCATCAGCAAAAGTTGTTGCCAGAGGCTTTTCTACCATCACGTGTATTTTCCTGGGCGCACAGGCCCTGACAATTGCAATATGATCACTGATGGCACCAAAGGCAGAAACAGCCTCTGGCTTTACCTCATCCAGCATCTTGTTCAGGTCGTTATAAAACAGCTTCTGGTCAATGTTGTATCGCTTGGCATACTTGTTCGCCAGCGCCTGATCAGTCTCATAAATTCCTACCAGAACATTGTCACTCTTACCAGAGCGGTTAAAAAACCAGTCTACATGACCATGACTTAAACCTGCTATTGCTATTCTCATAGGTGATTGGGCATAGGTTTGCGAGAAGAATAAAAGACAAACGAGGGATGCAAAAAAGTACTTCATGTTTTCAACGACAAAAAAAACAGTTGCTATAGGGTAAGCCCAATTTAGTAAAATT
>NZ_JAHXBU010000032.1 GCF_020178975.1 Cesiribacter sp. SM1 | reverse complement strand
TCAACAACACAGCAGTAGCCTATCCTGGAGACAAAACCCTGGTGGACCTCTTTGAGGAGCAGGCAGCCAGAACACCAGGTGCAGTGGCAGTTATCTTCGAAGAAGAAGCACTCACCTACCAGGAGCTGGATGAGCGCAGCAACCAGCTGGCGCATTACCTGCAGAAAAGAGGGGTCACAGCAGAAACACTGGTGCCCATCTGCATCGACCGCTCCCTGGAGATGATCATTGGCCTTCTGGGCATCCAGAAAGCAGGCGGCGCTTATGTACCCATGGATCCTGCTTACCCGCAGGAGCGCATCGAGTACATGCTCGAAGATACAGCAGCGCGGCTGCTGATCAGCAGCCGTAGCCATGCAGCACGCTTTGCAGAAACAGCAGCAGCGGTAGTGCTGCTGGACAGCCAGTGGGAGGAAATAGCAAAAGAGCCAGCGGAAAAAGCAGCAACCACCCTTCAGCCCTCCAACCTAGCCTATGTTATCTACACCTCCGGATCTACCGGAAAACCTAAAGGGGTGCTGGTGGAGCATGGCAGCGTTGTAAACCTGGTGTATTATCAAAGCCAGGAGTTCAGGATTCAGGGTAGCGATAAAATTATACAGGTATCAAATTATGTCTTTGATGCCTCAGTAGAGCAGATATTTCTGGCCCTGAGCAATGGCGCCAGCCTTGTGCTGGTACCTAAAGAGGTGCTGCTTGATCCGGCAGCCCTGGCGCAACTGGTGCATGAGCAGCAGGTAACACACCTGCATGCCACCCCAAGCCTGCTGCAACAGCTGAAACCCCAAAAGTTTGATCATTTAAAGAGGGTGATAGCCGGAGGTGAGGCATGTCCTGTCGCCCTCGCTGAAGCCTGGAATGGGTTTGCAACCTTCTACAATGAATATGGACCTACTGAAACTACTGTTACTGCAACAGAAATCAGCTATTCTCCTGGTCAGCGCAGCAGCCAAAAGCTGGTACCAATTGGAAAGCCGCTAGCCAATACAAAAGCCTATGTAGTAGACAAAGCAGGCAGTCTGGTGCCACAGGGCGTGGCAGGGGAGCTTTGCCTTGGAGGAGTTCAGGTGGCAAGAGGCTACCTGAACCTGCCAGAGCTCACTGGGGAGAAGTTTGTTCAGGATCCATTCTCTTGTGATGCAGGAGCCAGGATGTACAAGACAGGCGACCTGGTAAGGTGGAGAGGGGATGGGGAGCTGGAGTACCTGGGCAGGATCGATGACCAGGTGAAGATCAGGGGCTACAGGATAGAGCTGGGCGAGGTAGAGAGTGTGCTAAGCCAGTGCA
>NZ_JAHXBU010000033.1 GCF_020178975.1 Cesiribacter sp. SM1 | reverse complement strand
CCGCCGGAATTCTAAGGTTAAGCCAAGGTTTAGGTATATTAAATTTTCAAGATTTGAAGTTATGCAGCTTTGTTATATTGTCGAAGAGCAACATAGGGAGTTTCTCTTTTGATAGTGGCAAAAATGCGGTTGATGATTTTAGCTCTAATAGCATTAATGACTACCATTTTTGGCTTTCCTTCAGCAAGCTTTCTGTTATAGTAGCTTTTAAGCTCCTCATCGTGTTGGATGGCTGTAGTGGCACAATTGCTAAGCAGGGCTTTAATCTGGTGATTAGCCAGTGGACTGGTTTTGGTTCTGCCTCTGATGCTTTTACCCGAGCTATGCGGCGTCGGCCGTCCGATCAAAAGGTGCTACTCCACAGTAGGAGGCAAACTTACGACTGTTTTCAAAGCCAGTAAAGTTGTTTGTAGATAAAATCATTGCCAGGGCAGTAAACATGCCCACTCCTGGTACTGAGCATAGCAGGTCATACTGCTTTTTGACTTCTTCTCTTTCTTTGATTTTGGCTGTAATTTGGGCCTGCACCAGCTTGACTTGCTCCTTGATCAACTTTAGCTGTTTCTCTGATTCCTTGATGATAAACTTATTGTTGACTAAATGAGCAAGATCCTTTAACTCCTTGAGTGTCTGTTTTAAGCTGGTTTGAGTCTTTACCAGCCTGGAGCGGAATGCGTAGAGATTTTTCAGCTCCAGCAGTTGGGAAGATGGCAGCCTGCTAGCTTTGAGCTTGTGACGATGCAGAAAAGCAAATGCAGCAATTCTCTTAGCATCTATCCCGGCGGGGACCGCTTTGTCATTTTTACCTCTTTGCAGGCCAATGGAGCGCTGCAGGTGTAAGGGTGAAACTAAAGCAAATGCCAGCTGCTGTTTTTCAAGAAAACAGCAAAGTTCCAGTGTATAGGAACCTGTATGCTCCATTAGGAAAAAAGCATCTTTAGCTGTTATTGCCAGCTCATTCAACCAAACCAATAAGGCCTTAAAACCGGAAGGGTTATTGGCAAACTTCTGGTAGAAGAAATGCTCTGGCCTGGATGCTAGGCAAACAGCTACATCGATGGTTTCTTTAGAAACATCAATTCCGAAAAATGAACTAAACTTCATACCTTTACAATTAGTGATGTGAAATAGAAAATTGAAGCTGCCGACTAATCCCTTTAATAAGCCTAAAAGCTTAAGATTCTAATTGGTAGCGCTTCAAAAGAAAGAGCCTGGGACTAATTCCGGCCTTGAATCTGCTAAAAACAAAGGCGGCCCCATAGTTCACCCGGGCTCTTTTTCTCTCTCCTAAAATAGGACTTTCCCTATAATATTCTCAAGCACTAATCTAAAGGGCGGCCCCGT
>NZ_JAHXBU010000034.1 GCF_020178975.1 Cesiribacter sp. SM1 | reverse complement strand
AACCTGATCAGGGTCAGCCTAAGCAGGGGCGCCTGGCTGAAGTCAAAGCCCTTCTTCGCATCTGCCTCTATAAAAGCAGATAACTGCTCTGCCTGCTCGGCTGCTGATTTACCTCTGTAGTCCAGCAGCTGGAAAGGTAGCACCACCGAATGATGCACACACTGTACAGGTATGCTCAACTCCTGGTGAAAGGAGCTCCTAAGTATGCTGTGCTGTTGCATTAAATGCTCCCAGCTCTTCCGGAATGCTTCTACTTCTACACCTATAAGCCTGCAGCTCATCTGCTCGATATAGGCAGGTGAGGACTGATCATACAGGCCATGAAATAGGAGCCCTTGCTGCATAGGGCTTAAGCCATAGAGCGTACTGATCTGCTCCCGGAGTTTTTTACCATTTTGCACTGTTGCCAGAAACGCTTCCAGTTCCCGATAATCTACTTTCCCTGTCAGACCATAATCTGATGGAGTAGCCTGAGGTACTGTTTTATGCTGGCAATGGCTGATTAAATTTTCTAATCTTTCCAGGAAATCTGCTGCCAAAGTTGTGATGGTTGCTTCCTGGTAATGCTTGCTTCCGTAGCGCCAGTTAAGCACCAGCTGTCCTTCGATGATGGAAGCGGTGATATCAATGCTGGCTGTTAGCTTATTATTTTTTTCTACGGAAGAACCTGCTGATTCCTGCGCTTTGGCAAACCACTGGCTGGCACTGATTACATTATCCAGCTGTCCCAGGTAGTTGAAGGTAAGCTGGAATGGTTTTTCGGTGGAGAGGCTTTGCCGCACCCCCTCATCCGGATGCAGGTAGCGCAGGGCTCCCCAGCCAAGGCCCTTGTCCGGCACCTGCCGAAGCTGTTCCTTCACCGTCTGTATCACCTCTGATGCCTCCTCTGCTTCTTTGAGCCAGAGCAGCACCGGGTACAGATTGGTGAACCAGCCTATGGTCCTGCTGATGTCCAGCTGTGAAGAAAGATCCTCCCTGCCATGCCCCTCCAGCCCGATGACCACCTGCTGCTGGCTGCTCCAGCTGCCCAGGGTTTTTGTCAGGGCTGCCAGTAAGATGTCATCGATGCGGGTGTTGTATGCCTTATTCACCTCCGTGAGCAGGGCCTGTGTCAGCGCTGCATCCAGAGCTACTTTTACTGTTCGCTGATCCTTTACCAGGGAAGCGCCTACTTCTTTGTCTACAGGTAGGCTAAAATCAGCCCTGGCTACCTTCTGCCAGTAGTCCTGCTGACGAATGGCCTTTGTCTTTGCATACGCCTGCAGGGCCTCCTGCCACTGGCGGTAGGAGCTGCTCTTTGCGCCCAGTGCTACTGCTTTGCCCTGGCTGATCATCTGCAGGCCCTGCTCCAG
>NZ_JAHXBU010000035.1 GCF_020178975.1 Cesiribacter sp. SM1 | reverse complement strand
ACCAAAAGAAATAATGGTGGCTATAGCACAGGTGTTCACCTCTTCCCATTCCGAACAGAGAAGTTAAGCCCTGTAGCGCCAATGGTACTTGGGTAACACCCGGGAGAGTAGGTCGCCGCCAACCCATCAACCTCAAGCCTCATACTGTAAAGTGTGAGGCTTTTTTTTTGCCTAAGCTCTTGCAGAATCATCTGGAAGGCTTTTAATGGCTTTTCCTATTCATTATACCTTCTGCTTTCCTTCACAAGGAGCTTCTTTTTGGGCCTGATACGCAGTAGATCAGGGCTCTAATCTAGCGCAGCTTTATAGTACTTGAACTTCTTTTTGAGACTTTTTGTGTTATACCAATTAGCATGAAGCTCATTCAATAGCAGCTAAAGCTTTTTTGACAGCATGCTTGATATAGGGGAATCCGGTAAGAGAGGCTATGTGCTGCTTTTGATAACTATTAGCAGTGGTTTTGATCCATTCTTCCAGGTCTTGTTCATCTTTGAAGTTGTGAAAAGCTACTTTGTATTTCATGTCACCCCAGAGCCTTTCCACCTGATTCAGTTCTGGGTTAGAAGAAGGTAAGTAGACAAGACGGATGTTCTCTGGCACCTTTAGCTCTTTTGCTCTGTGGTAGCCTGCTTTGTCTAAGAAGATGATCTTGAATACCTCTGGCTCATGCTGGCTGAACTCCTGAAGCATATACTCGAAGTAAAGAGTGTTTACCTGGGGGGCAGTGACAAAGAAATGATCTCCTGCTAAAGGCTCTACTAAGCTGTAGCAATAGCGGTAGATGAAGCGGTGCTGGTAAGCTCCCACTGGTTTTACTCCTGTCATGGTGATGGCTCTTCTTAGCACTGTCATCAGCCCAAACCGACTCTCATCCTGGAAGTATACCTTCCATTGCTTAACAAGGCCTTTATCAGCTAAAGGAATATAGTAGCGCCTAAGGATGAACTCCAGCAGCAGATTCAGTTTTTTTTATACCGCGGCGGCGGACCGCTTCTCCTCATAGGCAGCATCCTTTTTGAGATTGCTCTTTCGCACCACCTTGAGCTTTGCCCCCAGATGCTGGTGCACAAACTTATGAACATGTTCATAGCTAAGATGAATGTCATGCTCCTTTTCCAGCCACTGATGAATCGCTTTATAGGAGGTGAAGTAGTTCACCGGATCAGAAAGCTTTGCCTTTAGCTCTTGCAGTACCTTTCCTGTTATAGCTGACTCTCTTTTGTGTCCTCCTGCATTTATGCTAAGGCATGCCTGCAAGCCTTTTTCCCTGTAAAGCTTAAACCACTGGCCCACTGCATGTGGACCATAACCAACTTCTTTGGCTATTTCTCCATATTCCTTGTTCTGGTTAATCTTGTACAGATAAAAGGCTCTTACTCTTGCCTGGGCTAAGGGATGAGTAAGCTTCCTGCTCCTCTGTA
>NZ_JAHXBU010000088.1 GCF_020178975.1 Cesiribacter sp. SM1 | reverse complement strand
CCCGCTGCCACTGTACGAAGCAGAAAAAATTACGCGTGACCTGTGGTCTAAACGCTTTCTTGCTCCGGCAGGTATCACTGGTCTCTGGCAGGTAACTAAAAGAGGTAAAAAAGAAATGTCGGCTGAAGAACGCATTGCACTTGATATGCAGTATGCCGATGAATGCTCCCTTTGGTTTGACATTAAAATCATGGCGCAAACTGTGCCAGCGCTGCTACAAAAAGAATCGGTTTAAAAATGATAGTTTTAAAAATACTGGAATACTCCCTCTTAGCCTACCTCCTGATCTTTGGTCTGTACATTTTTATCCCGGCACTGGCAGGCCGCCTGCGCCGTTTCCCCAGCCTATATTCTAGCGAAGACCGTTTCAGGATCTGTGTGCTGATACCGGCCTATAAAGAAGATGGTGTTATTTACCATACTGCCCTTGAGGCCCTAAACCAGACCTACACCAAAAACCGTTACGAAGTAGTAGTGGTGGCAGACTCTCTGCAACCCGATACCCTGGAAAGGCTGCGTACCCTTCCCATACGTGTAATAGAGGTTTCTTTTGATAAGAGCACCAAAGCTAAAGCACTTAACACAGCCTTTTCTCAAATATGCGATCCATTTGATATTGCAGTGATCCTGGATGCTGATAACGTAATGGAAAAGGACTTTTTAAGAAAAATTGCTGCCGAGTTTGAGCAGGGCCATGTAGCTGTACAGGGCTGCCGTACCGCTAAAAACCTCAACACCTCTTTTGCAGTACTCGATGCAGCCAGTGAGCGGGTTAACAATCACCTTTTCCGCCGTGGTTTTAACGCCATCGGACTTTCGGCACCTATCATTGGCTCAGGCATGGCCTTCGATTACCAGCTGGTAAGAGAGGCACTGGCCTCTAACAAAGCCATTGGCGGTTTCGATAAAATTTTACAACTGGATATTTTACGCAGGCGTAAGTTCATCAAATACCAGCCTCATGCTTTTGTGTATGATGAAAAAGTAGATAATGCCGATAAGTTTCAGAACCAGCGCCGCAGATGGGTAAGCAGCCAGTTTAAGTATCTGCGTGAATCTTTTGCTGTTGGCTTCAAACAACTGTTCAGTGGAAACCTCGACTATTTTAACCAGTCGGTTATGGGTAACCTTATGCTGCCCCGCATTCTGCTCCTGGGCCTGGCAGGGATAAGCTTTGCTGCCGTAGCTATATTTCCACAATTCTCAACAGCTGGATTTGCTATATGGACGGCATGCTTTATGCTCTATGTGTTTGCAATGTTGCTCGGATTAGGAAATTTTCTGGTAGACAGTCGCTTTTTAAGAGCCCTGGCAACTGTGCCAAAGGTTTTCTTTATCATGTTCCTGATCCTGTTTAAACTCAAGAACGCAGACAGCCGCTTTATTCACACACCACACAATCATACCCAAATACAGCATTAACCTGATGAAACCCTTAGTATCCATTGTAATCCTAAGCTATAATCAGTTAAAGGTAAGTTGTGAATTCCTGGACTCCTGCAGGCTGCTCACCTATGATAATTATGAAATTATTATGGTGGATAATGCGTCTGCAGAAGACCCTACCCACTTCATAAGAGAAAACTACCCGCACGTTCACTTTATCAGAAGCGAACGCAACCTGGGTTTTGCAGGCGGCAACAACATAGGTATTGCAGCAGCTAAGGGTGATTATGTCTTTATAGTAAATAATGATACGGAAGTAACCCCTGACCTGCTCGACAAACTGCTTGAGCCATTCAGCACCGATCCGGCCATTGGTGTAGTAAGTCCCAAGATCAAGTTCTTCTCTAACCCTGAGCTTATACAATACGCAGGCTACTCAGCCATGAATCCTTTTACCGGCCAGGCCGTTGCGCTGGGCAACAAGCAGCAGGACCTGGGGCAGTTTAACACATCAGGCTACACCAATTTTGCGCATGGCGCTGCCATGATGGTAAAAAAAGAAGTAATTGAAAAGGTTGGCCCGATGCCAGACATCTTTTTCCTCTACTACGAAGAGCTGGATTGGGCTGAACAGATCAAAAGAGCAGGATATCAAGTCTACTATCAGGCCGAGGCCGAGATATTTCATAAGGAATCTGTTTCAGTTGGCAAGGAAAGTCCGCTGAAGGCTTATTACCACACGCGCAACAGAATACTGTTTATGCGCCGCAATACCACTTCATTTCAGTTTAGCATGTTCTTTCTGTTTCTGGTGGCCTGTGTGATTCCAAAGGGTGTATCCAAGTACATCCTGAAAAGACAGCCTGAACATCTCAGGAACTTTATAAAGGGTATCTGGTGGAACGTTGGCTATAAGCCTGCACCAGCCCAAAAGATTGCTACTGCTGGGATGAGTACTGCTTTGAAATAAAAGAGTTCCTTGAAGGAATACTGCACTCTAAGCCTAACCTAAAGTGACGGGTAATTCAGGCAAACCATTAGCACCCGCTTATCCCTATCTGCCTGTTAATATCGAACTTATTCTTCCTGTTCCTGGCAACTACTCTGCCTGCTTCTGCAGATTTGTACTTATTAGTGAATGCTACAGGATCAATAACGTGCACTAAACCTGGTGGAGGTAATATACTCTAAGAACACTTCTGTCGTTCATAGCTGAACACTGTCAAATCTGCGCAAACAGAAACTCTTCAAGAAGAGCCTCTTAGAATTGCGCCAGGTACAGTAGTATCATTAACCGGAGTAGCACACCACCCACCCCCTGGTCGGGGGCTGATTTTTGCCTTCTACGAAACTTCAGTAGAAAAAGTTTCACTATTTCGTAAGAAAACGCATTTATCTCTTAAAAGCGTTTCATAATTCCACACCTCATTTATGTTATAACAGCAATTTCAAACGATTGCGCCATTCTGATCAATAATAGTGAAAATTAACAAAAGGCATTACATACACATTGTGGAACAAATCCACATGTAAGAACTTGCATTAAATATTAACTTTTTCAGTTCCCACGTCGCCATATATTTATATAATTATTAGATAAGTACAATTCATTATTATGCTGGAAATGCCGTTTTTGGGTATTAGCGCTATTTTTTTCTACTTTTAAAGTACATACAGTCAGATAATCAACCATGTACTTTTCACATACACCTTTACACCCAAAACCTACCAGCAAAATGAAGAAACTGGCGCAATTCACAACCAAACTTATCTGCATACTGGCAGCATTAGGATGGAGCATGAGTGCGTATGGTCAGGGCGACAACAAAGCGCGTCCATTAGGCTCTACAAGCTCCCCCTATGGCTATTATGAATATTTGCCTGTGGATTACAACTCAAATTCTAACAACTATCCTGTACTTATATATTTACATGGTCTTGGTGAAAAAGGAAATGGCACTACTCAGCTGGGAGATGCAATCAAACATGGCCCGCAAAGAGAAGTTACCAATGGCAGAGACTTTCCCTTTATCATAGTATCGCCACAGACTGATGTATGGTGGAGTGTAGATAAACTGAACTCCTACATTGAATGGCTAAAAAAGAAATATCGTGTTAACGCAGATAAAATATATCTGACCGGCAACAGCATGGGGGGTATCAGCACCTTCGATTATGTAAATAAGTATCCAAACCAGCTGGCAGCAATTGTACCCATTTGTGGTGAGAACAAACGGCTTTCAAATTCCTGTAATATCACTGGGGTAAAGCTCTGGGCTTTCCATGGCGATGCAGATCCAACCATCAATGTTAGAAAGTCAATTGATGCTGTGAATGCTTATAATGCCTGCAATCCAAACCCACTGGGCAAATTAACGATATATCCTGGAGTAAACCACAACTCCTGGACCCGTACCTACGATGGCAGCGCTGGCCATGACATCTACAAATGGATGCTACAGTACAGCCGTGGAAGCAGCAGAACATCTAACCAGGCACCCACAGTAAGTGCAGGATCGGACAAGACAATCACGCTGCCAACCAACAGCATTACCCTTAGCGGCACCGCTTCCGATGCTGACGGCAGCATTGCATCCACCACCTGGACTAAAGTAAGCGGACCTTCTGCCAGCATGAGCGGCGCTTCCACCCTTTCGCTTAAGCTTAGCAGCCTTTTGGAAGGTACCTACACCTTCCGCCTTACGGCCAAAGATAATGCCGGTGCTACCAAAACTGATGATGTGGTGCTAACTGTAAAGCCTCAGCCCGTTACTTCAGATCCTGTTTCATCTGCCAACGGGTTGAACTACAAATACTACACCACCACCAGCGGAAGCCCCTGGAAAGTTATGCCTAACTTCTCTAACCTTAAGCCTGTCAAGACTGGAACCCTTAGCAACTTCAGCATTTCACCTAAAACCCAGAGCAACTACCTGGCATTTCTGTACGAAGGTCAGATACAGATAGATGCAGCAGGTACTTATACCTTCTACACCTACTCCGATGACGGCAGCCAGCTCTTCATCAACGGGAACCTGGTAGCCAATAACGATGGTACACACGCTGCACAGGAAAGATCAGGTTCTGTTTATCTTGCTGCCGGTAAGCACAATATCAAAGTAGCTTATTTCGAGTATGTGAATGGCGAAACCCTGGCTGTGAAATACTCTGGCCCCGGCATCAGCAAACAGTCAATACCAGACAGTAAGTTATTCAAAGGGAGCAGCACCACTAATGCTGCACCTACAGTAAGTGCAGGATCGGACAAGTCAGTCACGCTGCCAACCAACAGCATTACCCTTAGCGGCACCGCTTCTGATGCTGACGGCAGCATTGCCTCCACCACCTGGACTAAAGTAAGCGGACCTTCTGCCAGCATGAGCGGCGCTTCCACCCTTTCGCTTAAGCTTAGCAGCCTTTTGGAAGGTACCTATACCTTCCGCCTTACGGCCAAAGACAATGCCGGTGCCACCAAGACTGATGATGTGGTGCTAACTGTAAAGTCGCAGACCAGCTCTACCACTACCAATGGGCTCAGCTACAAATACTACACCACCACCAGCGGAAGCCCCTGGAAGGTACTGCCTAACTTCTCCAGTCTTACACCTGCCAAAACAGGTACCATCAGCAACTTTAGCCTGTCGCCTAAAACCCAGAGCAACTACTTTGCATTCCTCTACGAAGGGCAGATACAGATAGATGCAGCTGGTACTTATACCTTCTACACCTACTCCGATGATGGCAGCCAGCTCTTCATCAACGGAAACCTGGTAGCCAATAACGATGGTGCCCATGCTGCACAGGAAAGATCCGGCTCTGTTTACCTTGCTGCCGGTAAGCACAACATTAAAGTGACTTATTTCGAACATATCAGCAGCGAAGTATTAACAGTAAAATATGCAGGTCCTGGTATCAGCAAGCAAACAATCCCTAACACAAAACTGTATAGCGGCAACAGCTCTTCCAGTGGTTCATCCTCTAACACTGGCGAGGAAGATTCTTACACGGGCACTGCTCCAAGCAGTTTGTCTGCAACGGTAAATCCATATTTTACAGGCGCAGGCCTTAGCTGGAAAGACAACAGCAACAATGAAAAAGGATACGAGATTTTCATGAGCGTTGGCAATAACAGCAGTTATAAGCAGGTAGGCAGCACTGGTTCAAATAAAACCTCTTATGGTGTTGGTATCAGCAAAGGCAATGTCTACTACTTTAAAATCAGAGCCAAGATTGGCACCGGCCACTCTGCCTTCTCTAATGAGGTAAGGTTAAGCACTGTATCAGGCAGCTCATCTGCTATAGCAGGAGCCGACTCAGTGGGTACGGAAGAGTTCAGCAGCCTGTCTGAAATCACTGAGGTTACTGCTTATCCTAACCCTGCCAGCGATCACATTAACATCAGCATTGGCAGCGAATTTAACGGAAATGTTAGCCTGCAGCTTATCAATATGGCAGGACAGCTACAGTTCAGCGAAAGCGTTCATACAGCAGAAGCTGCTACTGTGAGACTGGATCTGGACCAATACCAACTTCAGACAGGTATATACATCCTGAAGGTTAGCGATGGTTACAACCAGAAATCACTGAAGATCCTGAAAAAATAACTGCAGATTCTGCATATTGTAAATACACAAAGCCCTGGCAAGTTTAAAACAGCCAGGGCTTTTTCATTGTTGTAAAAATTATATATACCGTTAGTTTTGAAGGTTAACCACCAATTTCAATTAACAGGTATGTACAGCTTTTGTAAAACAAAACGCTCTAAAAACCGTAGAAAAAAGTAACAACTATCCCTCTTGTATCAAATTTTCAATAAAATATTTCATATTTTCGCTTAGTAGAATGTGTTTTTGATCTTATTTTTTAAATCAGAATGCAGAAAATTTTTACTCTCTCAGCCCAAAATAACAACCGTCTTGCCTGGATGGATTATGCCAAAGGCATTGCCATTATTATGGTGGTGATCAGGCATGTTACCAAAGGCATGGATCTTTCAGGTATCATCATAAATCCCACTGTACTGGATGTTGTTCATAATGTAGGACTTACCTTCCGAATGCCCCTCTTCTTTCTGTTAAGTGGCATATTCTTCAGACTAAGTATTGCTAAGCGCTCACAGACAGGTTATGTACTCCATAAAAGCAAAACCATTCTGTATCCGTACCTAATCTGGGCATTTGTGATCACTACGTTACAGTTAGTGATGAGTGGCTACGTAAATGCAACAGTAGATGGCTGGAGTTATCTCTACATCTTAATTGCACCAGCCAGCCATTGGTGGTTTCTGGTAGCGCTATTTAATGTATCGGTTTTATACTTAATTATGTATAAGATCTGCAGTGGGCAAAGATTTGTGATGTTCCTGATAGGATTAGCCTTTTATTATCTTTCTCCTTATCTGGCAGAGATTTCTGTGGTATTCCATATTTTCAGGCTATTTATCTTTTTTGTTGCTGGCGACATTGTATCCGAGTGGATACTGAACAAAGAAAATCGGCCTAAACTCGCCTCCCCTAAATTACTGTTCCTGTTTTTAATAATTGCATTTGTTGGCGAATGGGTGCTTTTCCAGGAAGAATGGCGTGAGCAAACAACCCTGTTACTGGTTTTTGCATTTACCGGTAGCTGTGCCATTATATGGGCCTCATACCGACTAGCTACGACAAATTCGGGATATTTGTCTGTAATACGCACCATAGGCCAGCATTCCCTGTACGTTTACCTGCTCCACAGTATGGTTGGTGCTGCAGTGAGAATACTGTTTGTATATGGCTTTGGCATCAGCTCTTATTGGGTAATACTTCCCATAAGTCTTTTGCTTGCCCTTATTGCACCTATCTACCTGTACAGGTTCTGCACCAACTTTGGGTTTTGGTTCCTGTTCTCACCAGATGCACCGGTTAAACAACCTGCAACAGCAAATACTGCAACAGCAGGTGTACAGCAACCCTCACTGAAACCAGTAAACGGCTAATAACTACCCTCTTATATAACTCATGATAAAAACACTTCAGGCCAGCCAGCTTGATAATAAGGTAAAGAGTTTCCAGTTAAATCATATTCAAATAGGCCTTCTGGAGGCAGCCGTAATACTTGCCTTTGCTTTTTTACCTATATTTCTCTCCTACCCTTATCGCATCAACATATTTCTTAGCTGGGAAGGTGCCTACCGTTTATACATGGGCCATATCCCCTATAAAGATTTTGGTCTGCCTATGGGCTACGCCTACTGGCTGATCCCTGCCCTTTTCTTTAAGCTGTTTGGTCCCTACCTTTTTACACTTGTTAAAGCTCAGGTATTCCTGAATTGTGTTGCAGGCCTGGCATTCAGGTCTGTGTTACAAGCTTTTAATATAGAAAGCGGAAAGCGCCTGGTGCTCATTGTATTTTTCTGCCTTACCTATCTGTTCTTTAATTTCTGGCCCTGGTACAATCAGAGTGTGTTTATTTTTGAGCTGATTGGCATAGCTTTTTTGATGCATGGTTTTAACAGCCAGAAATCTTTAAAACGCTGGGTATACCTGAGTCTTGCCGGCTTCTTTGTGGTGGTCTCTTTTTTAACAAAGCAGGATGGCGGAGGCCTGGCTTTTGTGCTTTGCACTGTTCTGGCTGCTTACATGAGCATAGCACAACGGAAGTTAAGTTACCTGCTGGTCTTTATAGCGTCTGTGTTACTCTCTGCAGCTGCTCTTATACTGCCTTTCGTACCTCATGACTTCCTGTATTGGTTTAATTACGGGCAGGAGCCTCATTACTCACGCATGAGCATCCGTGATATACTCAATGAGTTTTTCTCAGGCTCACAATGGATAAAGTTTTATGCTGTAGTTATCAGCCTTCTGTACATAAATAAGCTGACACACTGGCGGGATATATTTAAAAACAAAAGCGAGACACTATTTTACCTGCTTTGCATGGGCAT
Source organism: Cesiribacter sp. SM1 (assembly GCF_020178975.1). GTDB lineage: Bacteria > Bacteroidota > Bacteroidia > Cytophagales > Cyclobacteriaceae > Cesiribacter. Next base: position 337,979 of record NZ_JAHXBU010000088.1, on the reverse strand, counting down.
ACTGGTTCAGGCAAGCATCATCCAGGTTACCAGCTATATTCCGGCAGATAATAATATTTACTTCCATAGCTTTGCCCTTGCCTATGCACTACATGCGGTGCAGTTTAAGGTAAGCTTTAACCGTGTTGTTCCCCTGGCAGCCAGTATTGTAATGATTTTCTTCTGGTGGTCGGGCACCTATTATAAATATGTACAGAAAGTGGTAAATCGCTACCTGCCGGAAACAACTGCCGGTGCTGCCAAAGCCAATATAGTATCTAAGAATACTTACACCTACCAGGAAAAAAAGAGTGTCTGGACTGGTGTAAATGTTGCCAGCTGGATTGAACTACCCGGCAGTAAGGCCTTTGCCAGGGTATACATGCCAAAAGAAACTGTAGCAGGTATTCAAAAGCTGAAAGCAATGCCGGAATTCAACTCAGGCGCCGCCCCAAAAGTATTGAATATGACAGAGCTCACGCCGCTGTCGCATGAGCTTGGGTTTGAACTGGAGAAGGGAACTCCGCTCTGGTATCACCTTAACGTATCCTTTTTTGACAGAGAGCTGAAATTCTACAAGGAAAGAATCAGCAAGGATTACTATGATGTTGTGCTGTTTGAATATATCCCTGACCTCAATAACTTCTACCCTTTTGAGCTGCGAGACCATTTAAAGCAGGAGTACCAGTTGATTGATACTTTCCCTGCGCCCCGCCAGCAGAACAACACCTTTATAGAGGTTTATGTAAAGAATAAGTAAACGGCATCTTACTTGAGAGGCTATTTCATGTATAAAAGAACAGCCCCGGCATATGTCGGGGCTGTTCTTCTATACGGCTGTTTGACTATTGATTGTTAAAGAATATGAGCCAGAGCGGTTTTGCAAAGTGAGTGTAGCGTACTCCCTCCAGTGAAAGGTCTTCATTAACGGCTCAATTTGGTAGCGTACACAATTTTTTTGGTAAAGATAAAATTGAATACCATGGAAACTGCCGTTGCAGCAATCAAGCAAACCACTTCAGGAAAGTGCCCCGACGAAAAAAGGTTTGAGAAAATGAGAATGTTAAGTCCCATACCAACAGAATAGGTGAGGAACATTTTGCCATAGCTGCTGGCAATGTACCGGCTTTTGCCGCCCAGTGTATTTCTCAATACATATTCCTGCATAAAATTTTGCCTGAATACCCATAACGAATTCAGAATAAAGGCAGAAGTAATGCCAAAGGCAGCTCCCACTCCTTTTGCTATATTATAGCCCTCTGCATCGAAGATGTAATAGGCCACGAAAAAATAGGCACAATAGTCGGCAAGGGTATTTACGATCCCTGCAAGACCAAACTTTATGATAGCCGAATCCAGTAATTTCATAAATACAATATAGCTTACACCTCTTCCAGCATATTATCACTGTTTTGCTTCTTATTTCTGCCGGCACTCATGTTGATGAATATTTCATGATTGGCCGATTTATTCTTGGAAAGAATATTAAGCAGCAGAATACCTATCACAAAGAAGCCCAGACATATGATAGCCGTGGTGAATAAGCTGGCAGAAAGGGTACTGGCCCAACCCAGGATTGCTTCATCTGTAAAGATTTTTTTATAGAGAACGTAGCCAATCATACCGATGAACACGATGGCTATAAACAGGAAGAGCTTCAGGAATATCATCAGAAAATCTTCTGCATATTCGATGAAGGACTTAAATGCATGATGCACCAGGCTGGTCAGGTTCATCTTAGACTTGCCATCGATGCGTTTGCGACGATTGTAAATGATCTTCTTAGCCTCTACCCTGTGCTTTGAAAGGTAAGCGGCAAAATGCACAAAGGAGGTACCAGTGGCACTTTGCAGAATATCCTTATCAATCATGCAATAATTACCAAAGTTCATTATCCTGCCGGTAATCAGGTTAAAGATGATCTTATAAATATGGTAAGAGAACCTGAAGGTGAAGTTTTCTTTTCTTCTGCCCCGGATAACGTTCACAATTTTATAATCATCTACATACACCAGCTCCCTGATGGCCTGGGGATCATCCTCCCCATCTGAATCCATCACGATAAACTTGTTACAATCTAATTCGCGTGCAAACAACAAACCCTGGTATATGGCTCCCTGGTGTCCTGAATTATACCTAAGCTTTAAAATTTGCATGGTAACATTTTGAGCAGCCGGCTCAAATTCCTGCAACAGCTTAAGCGTATTGTCTGTCGAAGCATCATCTACCACCACAATGGTAAACTGGAAAGGAAGATCTTTAACCACCTCTACCACCTCATGGAGAAATGCAATTACCGTAACATTTTCGTTAAAACAGGGAGTAATGATTGTAACGTTATTTCTCATTAGTCAGGAAGATTTAATATGGAACAGGCAAGGGCTAACAGTTATCAATGCACTAATTCCAATCAGTTAAAGTCACTATAATACAACGAATACCATGGAGCAGGTTCAGCCATGGTTAACATAATTTTCAATACCTGAACAAGCCACTTAGCAGATAAGCCATTCCCGGGCAGCAGACTTATTAGTCTCTGCTGCGCGGGCTTGTACTATCTATTCTTTATGCTGATAGATAGAATAATTATCGACAGTCTTGATAAGCCTGAAATGATCTCTCTTGATGCGCTCAAAACTATCTGTGATGATGAAATGATAGACAGGATCTGAATCGATAATATATTTTATCTTACCATTCTTCAAACTTTCATTGAACTGGTCGAAGCCAAAGACTTTCAGGGGAGTCATGGAGAAGTGAACGATCTCCAGTTGTGGTACCACTGCGTTTGCAAATAGGGCATTGTTAATTCCCCTGCGTTCGGCTACAGACAGATTGGCAAATACCATTTCACCTGGTGCCAGTGCCATATCATCCTTTAGAAAATTAGCAACATTCCAGGTTTTTTGTCTTTCTGCCTCCAGATGGGCTCTGCCTTTAAATTCATCCACCCTGATCATGTTAAGCTGATAGAGTGTATTGATAGCAAGCAAAGCTGCGAGAAACACCCAAACACCTGCTTTTTTAAATTGTCCGTAACTAAACAAAGCAGAGGTGCTATCAAAAAATTCGTTTTTACGGCCAAAGTAATAGAAGATCAGCACCCAGGCCAGGTACTGAAAAAGGCCGTAGTACTGCGCAGTAGCTCCCATTTTAAGACCGGTAACAGTGGCAAAGCCAAAGAAACCAGCAAGACAAAAAGCAAGGAAACGTTCTTCAAGGCTGCCTTTAAAAATCATTTTGGTTTTAATGATGATAAAGGAGACGATCAGAAAGGGAATGAAAATCTTAAGCACAAATGGCTTGGCACCAATTACCCAAACCAGAAAGCCCCGCAATGTAATACCATTTGCTACGCCACCAACCACATTCAGGAAAAAAGCCTCCTCGTACTGCAGGTAGTAATACAGGTAAAAGCCTCCAAAAACAATCAGGCTTATGAGTGATCCTGCAATAAAGCCTCTCCAGTTGAAGGTAAACAGCAGGAATCCCATAAAAATAATAGGCAGCTGAATACCGCTCTGCTTAGCAAAAATTGATGCAATGGCAAGAAAAAGGGCCACAGCCAGATAGCCTACAGATTTAGTATTGTGCTGAAGATTGCGCAGGTACTTGAAAAAATAGTAGACAGCCCAGATAACGAAGAGATTCTGAAGTGAATCAGGGCGAACAGAAAAGTCATGGCGGAAGATGAACACAAAGGCACATAAGCCTGCAATAACAGACAGCTTCTGCTCCATCCTGAATATATTACTGCAGATGAGATATATAGCATAGGCCGTCAGCAGGTTGAGCAGGATGTTCCACATTCTTCCTACTACATATACTGCATGAACATCTGTAGCGGGATTGATATTCAGGAGCTTTGCCGTTACAGCACACAGATCATAATAAAGGGGTGTGTACTGTGTAATGGTAAAAGGCAGGTACATGGGGTCGTTATACAGTTGCTGACCTGCAATAGCCGTTTGTATGCTGTAAACAACATTAGTCTCCACTCCTACCAGGTCTACATTCAGACTATAGGCAGTAATAAAGCGCATTACAAGCATTGCAGCAAAGCAAAGGAGCGAAATAAGCAGCACAAGGTTTAGTACATTTCTTCTGCTTAGATAGGTTTCTGCAAAATTACCTGTCTCTGGATGCCTGCTAATTACCGGAATCATCATTATAAAAAATTTTGGATTTCATTTCAGCAAGAAGAACAAAAATAGTATTAATAAATCTGAAAAGATTCATAAACAAGAATAACTTAAAAAAAGCAGGCTAGAGAGCGGCAACTAAAGCTTTATTTCTCTTAGGCATGCTATCATAGAACTCGAGCAGAGCGCCTGCAGAAGCTTCCCAGGTAAATTTAGAAGCTCTTTCCACACCCTGCTTTACCATATCCTGTCTTAATGCTTCATCTCCCAGAATTTTATCGATACCGGCAGCAATCTCCTCGTATTTAAAGGGATCGACCAGCAGAGCTGCACCTCCCGCCACCTCCGGCATGGAGGAGGTGTTAGATGTAATAACCGGTGTGGCACAGGCCATGGCTTCGAGGATTGGCAGACCAAAGCTTTCTCTCAGAGATGGGTAGAGGAACAGCGTTGCAGCATTATACATCAGCGGCATCTGATCCGGCGAGATATAGCCCGGAAATATAAACCTGGATAGGAGCTGTTTATGCCCCAATTTGTCCAGCATATCCGAAACCAGCGCTGGGGTACAATCCAGGATCACCATCGGGATGGCATCTTTATTGGCCAGGCTGTATTCTGCAAAGGCCTGAATTACTCTGAAAGTATTTTTCTTAGGTGCCGTATTACCCAGGAATAGAATGAACTTATCGGGGAGATTATTCTTTTCCCTGAAAGATTTTAAACCTGCTGCAGAGTAATCTGTATTAAACTTACTGCTGATGGCATTGTAAACTACCTTAACCTTGTCTTCGGGTAGTTTAAGACTTTCCAGTATGGTTTCCCTCTCAAAATTGGAGACAGTGAAAATCATTTCACTCTTCTGTACTACCTTGGGCACAACAAACCGGCGATAGAGATTTCCAAAGTTCTGATAGGCCGTTCCTTTAAAATCTACCTTCTCCAGGTAGATCACATCGTGTACAGTTAGCAGCAGGGGCACTGGCTGCAGTATAGAAGAAGTATTACAGGTTGAGTGTAAAAAATCAAGCTTGGCCTCTTTCACTGCTTTAGGCAGTTGTATCTGCTCCCAGTCGGCATAGGTATAGGCAGGTAATTTCTTTATTTTAAAGTTCTCTGTTTCAGACAGGCAGCCGGTATCTACATCATCCTTTGCAAAAATTACATATTCATTTTGCTTATCCATCTGCTGCAGCTGGCGCACAAGCTCCAGTGCTACTATTTCCATACCATGCTTCTTCGGACGGAAGATCCGCTGAATTTCGATTCCTATTCGTAGGGGTCTTTTCATAATTAAATAAGGCTATGACTATTGTGGTTCAGGTGCAATGCCTTTTATGGAGAGCAATTTAAAGGAAAGTGACAAAAGGCAAAAAAATCTGAAGAGCCCTGTAACGTCATGACCAGAGGTTGTGGCTAGTACTATATCTAAATGTTATGCGTCGGATACCATATACGCTAAACGTGAGGTTTTGGATACATGAAAATGCATACTAAAGTAAAGAAATAAGGCTGCTGCAGGCCTGCAGCTGAATTCAAACGTTATATGTACCCTGTAACCAGGCATAAAAAAATATTGCAATGGAAATATGCCCTTCTCAGCCGGTCCAAAACCATCAACTAAAATTCCAGCCATCCGCAATTTAATAATACCCCCGCTGCTTCAATTGAAAGCATTAAATAGTTTCAGGAAAAGGTAATCTCCGCCTATCGCATTTACGTAATACAGCTAAGTCTTAATGCTTTTGAAACAGGCTTTGGACACAATAGGAATCTTAACATTTTTTCATATATTTATTACATAGAAGAAACTAAACAGTGCTAGATCCCACTCCAGTTCTGTTTATGGCTTTTTGATGCTCCCCTATAGCCTCTGGATAATGCATTTCAGAGGAAAAAACTTTTCTCCCTGTATCACTTTCTTAATTTTTTAATAAGGTTCTGTTTTTTTATGAAAAAAATGCTGTTCCTCCTGCCTCTGATGCTGTGTTACAGCTGGGGGCTAATGGCTCAAAATTGTCCGCCCCTACCCCCATCGGACAATAAGGTCTATAGCTGGTGCTATACCCCCGATATTGGCACCAACTGGGATACCTCGCCATACAAGGCATACATTATTAATGGCATGCCTTTCCGACTCCTCTTTCCTAAGGATTACAATTCTACTGCGGCTGCTAACAAAAAATACCCGCTCATGATTATGATCCATGGCATTGGTGAAAAAGGCACAGATAATAACCACCAGCTCCAGTATGGTGGTAAGAACCACCTGGATGCAGTTAACAGTGGCAAATACGATGGATTTGTGATGGTTCCGCAATCGCCAACTGAGTATTTCAATACGGCAGAACGCACTAAAATCCTACAATTTGTAGCATATGCCATTCAGAATTTCCGGGTAGATGAATTCAGGGTACAGCTCCAGGGCTATTCTGCAGGCGGAGGCACTGCCTGGAAGCTTGCTTATGAAAACCCAAAGGTATTTTGTGGTATCATTCCTATGTCTTCTGCAGATGCAACAGTTGCCGGATACGCCCCGGTGCTTAAGTATACAGCCGTATGGCACTCACAAGGCGGCAGAGACGACAGCCCCAAGCCGGTATCGGGCAATAATGTAGCCAGCAAGTTTAGGGCTGTAGGTGCAAACTACCGCTACCAGTATTATCATGAGCTTGGCCATGGCACCTGGAAAGCCATGTACCTGGAGCCTGATTTCTTCTCCTTTATGATGCAAAATTCTATCCTGCGCATCCATGCCCTGAATTTTAAGTACAATTTCTGCAGCGGCGAGGTAATAGCAGGTACGCTGGGTGTTAAACAGGGATTTGAAGGATATGAGTGGAGAAAAGATGGTGCAGCCATTGGCGGCAGCACCAATGAGCTTCAGTTTTCCGGAGAAGGCCAGTATACCGTGCGTATCAAGCACAATGGAGTGTGGTCGGCATGGTCGGCCCCTCTACGGGTACAACGCATACCTGCAACAGCAACGCCCTCTATCACAGCCACTGGTCCTACAGCCCTGCCAACACTCGATGGCAGAACTTCAGTAACCTTGCGAGCGCCCAAAGGCTTCCAGAACTATAAATGGTCTAACGGCTCCACCCTCGATAGCCTTGTGGTAAAAAGTGCCGGCTCCTACACCGCCTCTGTTACAGAGGCCTTTGGCTGCCCCAGTGCCTCTTCCGCACCTGTTATTGTTACTGTAAACAAGGTGGGTGTACTCCCGGCACCTGGTGGCTTACAAGTGGCAACGGCATCGGAAAGCCAGCTGGATTTGAAATGGACCGACAACAGCACCAATGAACTGGGGTTTGAGGTGTACCGTGGCAAGACAGCTTCCGGTCCTTGGGTACTGGCAGCGCAGCTTCCAGCCAATACCACCAGCTACCAGGATAAGCAACTGGAAACTTATACCCGCTTTTACTACGCTGTGCGTTCCTGGAATAATAGTGGTGGCTCACAATACGCCAATGGCAGTGGCAAAACCCTGGCCGATGTTGCAGCTCCTGCTGCTCCGGGAGATCTGCAGGTGATCAGGACCAACAGAAGCAGTATACAGCTAAGCTGGCTCCCTTCTACTGATAATGCCGATCAGCAGAAAGACCTGGTGTATGAAATATACACCAACAACAAAACCACGCTGGTGGCCACTACTTCTAAAACTGAATGGACAGTGAGAGATCTGCCTGAAAAGCAGCGCTTCAATTATGCAGTGCGCGCAGTAGATCAGCAGGGCAACCGTTCGGAGTTCAGCAACCAGGCAAGCGCAGTTACCATTATCAATGGGTTAACATATACTTATTATGAAGGGAACATCAATACGGTTAACGAAATAAGCGGTCTGCCCATTGTAAAAAAAGGATGGTCCTCTAACCTTGATATTGTTTCGCACCGGCAAAAGAACGACTACTTTGCTTTCAGGTTTGATGGTTACCTGAACATTGCCACAGCAGGTACTTATACCTTCTTTACCAAATCTGATGATGGCAGCACTGTACTGGTAAATGGTAACCTGGTTGTGAATAATGATGGCATCCATAACAGCACCAATGAAAAATCTGGTACTATTAGCCTTACTGCAGGCTTTCATCCTGTTACTGTACTTTACTTTGAAAGAAACGGAAGCGGAGAAAAGCTGGAGGTACGCTGGCAGGGCCCCGGCATTAGCAAACAGCTAATAACCGATGCAGCTTTCAGAGAAACCTCCGGCCTGCCCGGCCCACCGGCTGCTCCCGCATCAGTAATTGCTACAGCCGTAGATTATCACAGCAACCTCATTAAATGGACTGACCACAGCAGCAACGAAAGCGGTTTTGAAGTATTCAGGAGCACCACCAATACAGGTCCTTTTGTGCTGGTAAAGACAGTTCCGGCCAATGCTACGCAATTCCAGGATACAGACCTGGCCGCTGCTACCAAATATCATTATAAAGTACGTGCAGCAGGCAGTACAGGAGAGTCTGATTTTGCAGGCAAAGGCATTGATGGTATCTGGGTAAATGCTACCACAAAATCTGCCACAGGCACACTAACAGCCCCTGCCTTGCTGGCTGCCACTCGCGAAAGTACTACCAATGTTAGGCTAAGCTGGAAAGACAACTCCGGCAATGAAGAAGGCTTTGAGGTTTACCGAAATGATGAGCTGGTAAAGCGGGTTAATAATAATGCAACTGCCTACCTGGATGTTAGTGCTAGCGGCACCACCAGCCATGCTTATAAAGTAAGGGCATATAACAGCAGCGGCACCTCCGGCTGGAGCAATACTATCAGCATTGGTCTGCAGAACCATGGCACCAACAAGCCGCCGGTTATTGCCAACATACCCACTGTAGTAGTAGCACCGGAGGGCAGCACCACAGAAGTTGCATTCGATATATCTGACCCGAATGGCGATGCCCTAAACCTGATCAGCAGGTACTTACCTCCTTTTGCCAGTGTGGCAAAAACCAGCGCCACCAAAGGTAAAATTGTAGTTAACCCTACTGTAAAGGATATAGGTTACCATACCGGCATCCAGATTACCGCTACTGATGGGTCGCTGGAGTCGGATGTTAGCTTTAGCATCAATGTTAAGAACAGTGAGAAAACATCCACTTACATTAACTTTACTTATGCACACGCTGAACTGGCGCAAAAGCCCTGGAACAACACAAATGTTTTTGCGGGCTCTGCCAATAAGATCATCCCCGGAAACAAAAACCTGCTGGATGAAAACGGCAAAGGCACCGGTTATTACATAACCCTGGTACAGCCGTTTTCAGCAAATAAATCTTATGGCGAAAACAGCCTGTATGACGATGGTCTGTTTCCTAACGCTGTTACTGAAAGCGCCTATATCATCAACCCGGGTAAAACAGCACAGTTTAAAATCTCCGGCCTGAAGGCTAACCTGCGTTACAACCTGGTTTTTTATGGCAGCAGCATCTATAAAAGCAACAATGGCAGCACCAGGTATACGGTAGGCTCGGAAACTGTTACCCTTCACGTACAAAGCAACAGCGAAAAAACTGTGCAGATCAATGGCATTAAGGCCGACGCCAATGGTGAGGCTTGGGTTACAGTAAGTGGTGCCAGCGATGCTACAAAAGGTGGTTACCTGAATGCACTGGTCATTGAGCAGTATGATGATAACGGGCAGGTATTGCGGCCAGGCAGGTTAACAGCTGCAGCTACATCTTCAACACAAATGGAGCTTAGCTGGACAGACAACTCCCACCAGGAAACCGGCTTTGAAATCTGGAGGAGAATGCTGCCGGCAGGTTCTTTCGCAAAAGTAGCCACAACCTCTGCCAATGCCACCAGCTACACAGATAATGGCCTGGCTGCCAATACCGGCTATGAATATAAGGTAAGGGCCGTTAGTGGCTCCCAGTTCTCTGCCTATAGCGAAACCAAACAGGCCGCCACACTGCTGTACGACCTGCTGCTGAATGTTAACAAAGATACCCAGGCGAAAGCAGACCTGCCCTGGAACAACCTGAACAGGCTTCCGCTCACCGGCTATACCTGGTACAACCTGAAAGACAGAAACACGGCAAGCACATATATTAACTTTAAGCTGCTCGAAGGCTTTGACGGAGGCAATAATTTTGGTCCGGATGCTAAGGGCCTTGGTCTCTACCCCGATAAGGTAATCAAGAGCTTCTACTTCAACGAGATTGGAACCATTGCCCAAATCAGGGTGTATGGCCTTGATCCTGAACTCCTTTACAACTTCCGCTTTTTTGCCTCTACCGCTTTCGGAACAGAAAATGGTGTGAGCGAGTACAGGATCGGTAACAAAAAAGCAACCCTGGATGCGCAGGCTAACCTTAAAAACACCGCTGTTATCAGGAACATAGAAGCAGTGAACGGAGAGGTGATCATTGAAGTGGAAGCCGGTGAGTTTGCCCGCTATGGTTATTTGTCAGCACTGGTGATAGAAGCCCGTGATGGATCAAAAGAAATAAGCGGCAGCAGCACTACAGTTTCTTCCAGAACAACAGATGCTGTAAGCATGAAAATGGCAGCTGATGAGCCTATACAAGCTGCTTCTGTTTACCCCAACCCATCTGATGGCGAATATTTTGTGGATTACACAGCCCCTGCAGAAGGCAACTGCCTGCTGCAGGTAACAGATATGAGAGGCAAAATAATATATAGCCAGGAGGTTAGGGCCCAGAAAGGAGATAATTACTATGCAATTGATTTAAGACAGCAGAATATTGACAAAGGCATTTACATCCTCAGGATTGTAGCGGATGATAGCCAGGTCAGGTTTGTCAGAATCATGAAACAGTAACTGCGACATTGTTAGTTTTAATCTAAGATTTTACCTGAAAAAGCAGCCTGATGGCTGCTTTTTTCGTATAAGGTGTAAGTTTTTCAAGGTATTGATCCGGATAAGCAATAATCAGACTCATGATTTTCAGTTTACCTTACAAGTACCCATTATACCAAAAGCAATAATAAATATAATTTTTTCTACTTAAATATCAATTTTTTGCTTTTAACTTTTCTTTATCCAATAAATATTTAATTTTACGACTTTAAAGCTTACATATAGCATACAAGCAACTGTTATGTAATTTTTTGATATGAAAAAAACTCTACTTCTCCTTGCCATGCTGCTGTGCAGCAGTATTTCTGTTATTGCCCAGGATAAATGTGAACCACCAAAATCCCCTTATGGAAATGATGACAAAGTACATGAATGGACTTACAAAGATAATTTAGGTGCCTGGACAAAGGAATATAAGCCCTTCATAATAAACGGAATGCCATTCCGTTTGCTGTATCCTAAAAATTGGGAATCAGATTTGATTAACCACCCTGATAAAAAATATCCACTGATGATCATGTTGCATGGTATTGGTGAAGATGGGTACAGCAGTTGCTTTGACAATGATGAACAACTGAAGGATGGTGGAAAAATTCACCTGGATGCACGCAATAGTGGAGAGTATGATGGGTTCATTATGGCTCCTCAGGCTGTTGGTTGCAAACCCACAGACACGAATTGTAGCAGTGTATTCGATTCGGGCGAACGAAATGCAATTAGGTTGTTCATTGATCATGCTATAAAGGAATTAAGAGTAAATGAATACCGTGTAATGCTACAGGGATATTCCGCAGGTGGCGGTGCCGGGTGGAAAATTGCATATGACAACTACACAAAAATTTCAGGTGCCATATTAATGTCATCCGCTGAACCTGGCGTTCAACCACACCATCATAATTCTAGCAATTTTGTTGAGAGATTAAAATATACCTCTTTATGGCATGCCCAGGGTGGCCTGGATGGAAGGCCAAGACAATCTGCAGCAGAACAGATAGAAACATCATATACAGCAGCAGGAGCCAACTATAGACTTCAGTTGTACCCTAAAGTTGGACACGGTACTTGGAAGGTAATGTACCATGAGGATGATTTTTTTTCCTATATGATGCGTACCCATATGTTACGCCCTCATGCCCTTAAGTTCAAATCAAACTTTTGCCCAGGCGAGGAAGTGCAGGGAACAATGGGTATCAAACAGGGATTCTATCAATATGAATGGCAGAAAGATGAGGTAACCATTCAGAAGGACAATAGAAATGAATTGGTTTTTAACGAGGAAGGATCATACCGGGTAAGAATACAGAAAACAGAAAACAGCAGCTGGTCAGAATGGGGGCCTCCACTGGAAATCAAAAAAGTAGATTTTACACCTCCTGTAACAATAAAAGCATCTAGCTCTACAGCAATTCCCACACTCGATGAAAAGTATTTTGTAACATTAAGAGCACCTAAACTTGACCTTAATGGACAACCCTATCAAGACTACGTATGGTACAAAGATGATAGAATAATAGAAAACGAAACAGCTGATAGTTTAGTCACATCTCAAGCAGGCAACTATACAGTGGTTGTAACAGAACGATTAGGTTGCCCCAGTCCTGTACATTCCAATGCAATAACTGTAACTGGTGAAATAAACAGTAACCTGCAACTTCCCTCCAATTTTACTGCTGCTGCAGTATCAGAGACAGAGTTGATATTGACATGGGACGATAATAATGCAAATGAAACTAGTTACGAGCTGTATGCAAACAGGACTAATGAGTCACCTTGGGAACTGATTGCTACATTACCTGCAAATACCAAGAGCTTTGCTCACAAAAACCTTAATTTTTATACCCGCTATTTCTATAGACTTAGGGCTGTAAATAACAATGGCAGCCATGCTTATCTTGAAAAAGACTATGCAAGGACAAGCGGAAAAACTAAGAAAATTGATGTGAGCAGTTCTGCTCCCACTGGATTAAAAGTTAGTAGTTCTTCCAGAACTCACATTTCGTTACAATGGAACCCGCCAGCAGGTTTGAATAATGAAGAGGGTGTTATTACTTACGAAATTTTTGATGCTGTAAATCAGCAGGTAATTGCAACCAGCACAATAACTGAAATTACCCTCAACGATCTTGCAGAAAAGCAATGGTACACTTTCGCTGTAAGAGCTGTAGATCTTTATAAAAATAAATCACCTTTTAGTAATCAGGTTACTGCCGGCACTTTCAATCAAGGCCTCAAATACAGCTATTACGAGGCTACGCTGAATTGGATAGATGAAATTCCCCCACTTACACCAGTGAAAACAGGTACAGTCGCAACTTTCAACATCAATGCAAATCCTAACAGACCTAATGATAAGTTTGCATATAAATTTGATGGCTATATAATCATACCAGAGTCGGGGGAATACACATTCTACACCAGATCTGACGATGGTAGCAGATTATATATAAATGATAAAGTAGTTGTAAATCATGATGGAACTCATGGTTCAGAGAATGATAAAAGTAGTGAGGTACAGTATTTAGCCGCTGGTGCTCATAAAATTCAGGTACTATATTTTGAAAAAACTGGTGGTGGTGAAATGCTACGTGTGAGTTGGGAAGGTCCCGGTATAGTCAAACAGGAAATTCCTGCTTCAGCACTTAAGGATGAATACACCCAACCGAATACTCCTGTTGCACCATCAGCTTTTACAGCGACCACAAAAGACCATCAGAGTATATTACTCAAATGGACAGATAACAGCACTAACGAAACAGGCTTTGAAATAAACCGCAGCACGAGCAATGATGGGCCTTTTGAATTTGTAGCCACTGTAGAGGCTAATAAAGTAGAATACCTGAACAGTAACCTGCAACCTGACACGCGATATTACTACCAGCTAAGAGCTCTAGGCAATGGTGGCGGATCTGCATTTATCGGTAAAGGTGATGATGGCACATGGGTAAATACTAAAACCGATATTGGCTCTGGTAGTACTGAAGTCAATGCACCTACAGAATTGAAGGCAGTACGCCAGAACGATACCAGTGTACTACTTGAGTGGCAGGATAATTCCACTAATGAAGATGGTTTTGAGGTATACCGGAACGGTGTACTATTGGCAACAACAACAGCCAATAAAGTAAGCTATCTTGATCAGACTGCAGGTGGCACAACAACCTACGGTTATAAGGTAAGAGCTTTCAAAAGCAGTAGCTTTTCAGATTACAGCAATACTGAAACCATTCTGGGCACTAATCATGCACCCATCATGACAAAGGTTGGGAACTTACAGGTCCGCTACGAAAACATAACACAGATCAAGTTAATAGCTTCGGATAAAGATAAAGATGCACTCACCTATAGCGCTACAGGTCTTCCAGGATTTGCTACAATAATACAAAATGAAGATGGTACTGCAGATTTAAAAATTCACCCGCTGCGTGCTGATGCAGGTACTTATGAAAATATTTTACTGAAAGTAACAGACACAAAAGGAGGTACTTGTTCTGAATTAATATCCCTTGTTGTTGGAGAGAATGCCGCTCCCGGATTCTTCAATCCTGTTACCCTTACCCTTTATGAGAAAACCAGCAGGACTGTTGATTTAAGTGCTTGGGATGCTAATGGAGAACTACTTGATTTCACCATGGAGGGAGCCCCCTCTTTTATAGTACTTTCTAATAAAGGAAATAATTCTGCCTCCCTTACCATCACACCAAATTATGGTCATGCCGGTGAATATAAGTTTGCCGTAAAAGCTACAGATCCTTTGGGTGCAGTCAACTTCGTAAATATAAATGTCACAGTTGCAGAGGTTGTTACCAATCAGAAAGTCTTGATAAACTTCAATGATAGTTTTCATGAACAGGCACAGGCGCCTTGGAACAATGTAGCAAGATATCCATCTTTAGGCACCAAACTCAATAATGCATATAATACAGAGGGTGTCTCTACATCAACCGATATTAGATTTATAGATGGGTTTGGACGTGCAGAAGGTGGAACAGTAACTGGTAGCGATGCCAATCAGGATTTCCCTGATGCTGTATTAAAAACTCATTACTACGGCTTTACAGATCAGGAGAGACAGATCAAAATCAGCGGGCTTAACCCTGACCTTAGCTACAGTTTCACAATTATTGGTAGCAAGGCCTATGCAGAAGATGTTCAAATCATTACCATATACAATATCAATGGCATAGATAAGCAACTTGATGTTAGAAATAATACGACTAACTCAGTTCGTTTCACGAATATTTCTACTGCCACCGGAGAAATCATCTTGTCAGTACGCCCGGAAGACCCTAAGCAGTACTCCTATATCAATGGCTTGATCATAGAATCAGAATACATAGATAATTCACAGTCACTAACACCAACGCAGCTTAGCACAGTATTAACAGAAAGCGGTTTAGTGAATGTTAGCTGGGTAGATAATGCCTACAATGAATCTGGATATGAGCTACAGAAGAGTATTGATGGTACTAACTTCAGTCAGCTGGCATTGCTGGAGACCAATAGCATGAGCTTTACTGATGCTGATGTTAATTCAGGCGCTACCTACCATTATAGAGTGAGAGCAGTAGCCTCCAATTCTAATCTCTCCTCTGCTTGGAGCGAAGTTTCAATAATAACAATAGAATCTGATGACGCCGAAGATCCTGGAGATGGTGGTGATACTGATAATCCTGGAGATAATCCAGATGAGAATCCAGGAGATGACCCAGGGGATGATCCAAATGAAAATCCAGGAGATAATCCTGGTACCGGAAACACAGGTCCAGCACTTATAGCTGATTATACAGGTGTTATGCATACTGTGCAGGGCATGGAGAAAACCTACACTTTTACTGTAACAGACCCTGATGTTGATGATCAACTTTCACTAATTATCCGCTATCTGCCTTCATTTGCTACACTGGAGGAGTATGATGCTGTAAATAAAAAAGCAGTTATAACCTTAAAACCAGAGTTGAAAGATGTTGGCTACTACAATGGTGTGCAGCTTACAGCAACAGATGGAGAGTTAGAGGCAGATGTGACTTTCAGCATTAGCATCACAGAAAGCGATGTAATATCTACATATGTTAATTTTATGTATGATTATCCGCTTCGTGCATCCAGACCATGGAACAACACTAATAAATGGCCTTCTAATGCGAATATTAGTTCTCTGCGCAATGAGAGCAATGAGGTACAACCCTACACGATCAGCCTAAGAGGAACCTGGAATAAATTTCAGGCATGGGGTGAAACCTCACTGGACGATTCCGGGGTTTTTCCTAATGCCACTACTAAAACCGCTTATGTTATCAATAAAGGCAGTAAAGGCCAGGTAAATGTTACCGGATTGAAAGAAGGTAAAATCTATAACTTTATTTTCTTTGGCAGCAGTGTCTATAAAAGTAATGGCGGCAATACCATCTATCAAATAGGCAGCGAATCTGTCAAACTACCTGTTCAAAGCAATATTGAAAATACTGTTCAGATCAATGGCGTTAAGCCGGTAAATGGCAGTGTTACCATAAATGTAAGCAGTGAGGCAACAGATCATGGCAGCTTCCTGAATGCTATGGTAATAGAAGAATATACCGATGAAAATATACTGTATAGCCCTGGTAAGCTTCTGGCCCATGCAAGAATACAGCAAAGTGGTAACAACAAATGGACACATCTAATCGAGCTAAAATGGATAGACAGGAGCAAGGGTGAGTCCGGTTTCAAAATTTACAGAAGAACGTTACCTGCCGGAGCTTTCAGAGAGATTGCACAGACTGAGCCAAATGCAACTACTTACACCGATATGGAAGGCCTGGTGGAAGATACAGGGTATGAATATTATGTCAGTGCTGTAAAAGGTAGTGTATCTGCAGAAAGCAACATGGCTCAAACAGCTACACTTAAGTCTATTGTATTGCTGAACTTTAACTATGGTGGTTCTTACAATGCCCCTTCCCCACCCTGGAATAATACTAACTTGATACCAAGGGAGTACACAAAATCTAACCTGAAAGATTACAAAAATTCCGGAACTCCTATCGATTTTCGAATTGATGAGAACTTTAATGGTTATAATAACAAAGGACCAGTAGCAAACGGAACAGGTGTATACCCTGACCCTGTAAGTGAACAGTTTTATTTTGTTGAACTGGGTTCAACGGCACGTCTGAAGTTTTTTGAATTAGATCCAAACCTGGTATATAACTTCCGCTTTTATGCTGCCTCTGTCTTTGGCAGTGACAATGGTGTTACCCTCTACAAGATCGACAACAAACAGGTTAGCCTGGATGTACAAAATAACTTAACGAAAACGGCAATAATAAGGGACATAGTAGCACCTAATAAACAAGTTACCATTGAGCTGGAAGGTGGAGAGTATGCCCGCTACGGTTACATCAATGCATTGGAAATTGAAATTCGTGATGGCGCTAAAGAGAAAGAGGGGGCTAACCTTGCTAGCAAATACAATAATGAAGAAGCTACCGCTACTGCAGGTATTACAGATGAGCCAAACGAAGTGACCACCGTTTACCCTAACCCAACGCGGGATGAGCTTTTTGTAAATTTCCTGGCTGAACAGGAGGGCAGGGTAACACTCCAGGTGATGGACCTACAGGGCAGAACCGTGTACCTGCAAGAGGTTCAGGCACAGGAAGGTGACAATGTATTCAGGATGAACCTGGGCAGCGAAAATATTAGCAAGGGAATGTATATTTTACGAATAAAATCTATGGATTTTACAAGTAAAGTTGTTAGATTTATGAAGCAATAATCAGAGGAGTAGTTTCACTAAAAAGATGTCCGGCTATGTCGGGCATTTTTTTTTGCCTTTACGTATAATGGTTAATCCCATCGTATGTATCTTTAAAGAACTTAGAATATTTTTCTAATTTTTATGACTAATTATATCCGATCTCTGGATGGAATAAGAGCCCTGGCTGTTGCACTGGTTATGCTGTTTCACTTTCAGCTGTTTGATGCCGGCTGGATAGGCGTACAAATCTTCTTTGTTCTATCTGGTTTTCTGATCACCCGTATTCTGCTGCACGAAAAAAACCAGTCCCTGGACTTTTACCTTAAAAGGTTTTACTGGCGCAGAGCTGTGCGCATCTTTCCACTCTACTTTACCTACCTGCTACTGGTAAGCCTGGTGTTCCTGTTTGTTTCCATGCCGGAATCCACCACTAGTATGCTGCCCTATTTATGGACTTACACCTTTAACTTTACACGCCTCTCTGCCGACTGGACCCACTCCCCTCTTTTCACTCATTTCTGGTCGCTCTCGGTAGAGGAACAGTTTTACTTGGTGTGGCCCCTGCTGGTCTTTGTGCTTTCAGAAAAATGGCTCAAACGCATGCTACTGCTCATCATTGCTGCAGGGCCAATTGCCAGATACCTGCTGGGTGAGTGGCTTATTGGCGGCAGCCTAAGTGATGAAGCTGCCGGTGAAGCAATCTACTGGTCTACCCTAAGCCACTTCGATGCCTTTGCCATGGGTGGTGCCATTACTCTTTTCAGGCTGCCGGAGAGAATAATGTATCCGGGCCGTTTACTGATTGCTGCCACATCTTTTACAATTTTGGTTGGTGGCTTAAACTGGTACCTGCTGGAAATGCAGGGTGCCGAACAAAATCTTCATAATTTTGGGTATGGAGTGGGTGTAATTCAAAACTATCAGCACGTTTGGTCGTATACTTTGCTGAACTTTTGCTTTGCAGCCTTCATCATAAGTTTAATTACCAGCAACAGCTTATCAAAATTTTACCCATTACGGCTTTTTGAGCATCCGGTTATGGTAGCAATTGGCAGGGTATCTTATGGAATGTATGTTTTTCACTGGGCCATTATGGCCGTTTTTATCAAAGTGATGGCACCCATTACAGGAAAAGGATGGTTATCTTTCGTCTTATATTTCTGCCTGGTGTGGCTGGTTTCCTGGCTTAGCTTCCAGCAGTACGAAAGCAGATTTTTACGCCTGAAGGACAGGCTGTTCAGTACAAAAAGAGCAAAACAAGCAACCAAAGGCAAAGCTGAAGTAGTGCCCCTATAAAACTGCAGTATTCTGCTGCTATTTTCAGTAGCAGTCAGACTTTTTATATTTACCGGATTTACAAATGATTATGAACTCTTTGTTGCCAACATTTCTTATTATCGGTGCAGGTAAGTCAGGTACTACCTCACTGCATAAATACCTGGATCAACACCCGGAAGTATTTATGTGTCCGGTGAAAGAAACTAACTTTTTTGAATTAGAGGGAGAAGAGCTTGTCAGAAGCAGAAAGCAGGACCCTGAGCGCTTTAAGCACTATCCACAGTCTGTCACTGTATGGGAGGAGTATGTAAAACTTTTTAACCAGGCCACCAGGGCAAAGGCCATTGGCGAAACCTCTCCTATGTACTTGTATGGTAAGCGTTCGCCCGAAAATATCCGCAAATACCTGCCAGAGGCAAAGCTGATTGTTATTCTTCGTGAACCTACCAGCCGACTCTACTCCCGCTACCTGCACCTTGCACGAGATGGCAGGCTGCCTACACCAAATTTTGAGGATGCCCTGGATAAGAATAATACTGTGTGGTGGACACGGAACGATCTGGTGCAGGAGGGCTTTTACTATAAACACCTCTCCCGCTATTTTGAGTTTTTTCCCCGGGAACAGATCAAGATTTTCCTCTACGAGGATTTGCAGAAAAACCCTGTAAAGGTGATGAAGGAACTCTTTGGCTTTATTGGTGTAGATGATAGCTTTCAGCCAAACATGGAAGTTACCTACAACCTGTCTGGCAAGCCCAAGAATGGCTTCATCAATTCACTGATTGGTGCCGATGGTGTTTTGATCAAATCTGCAAAGGCAGTATTACCCGGTGGTGTGGTAAAGCTGTTGAAGAAAAGTACTGCGTCACAAAAAATGGTGCAAAACATCAGGAAGAAAAACCTGGAACGTCCGCCAGTAACACCAGAAGTGAAAAAGCGCTTCTACAGCGAAGTCTATGCCGATGATATCGATAAACTTGAGAAGCTGATCAACCGTGATCTTTCCCGCTGGAAACCTAAGGCTTAAGATATTACTGCAGCCCCGGCCTATCATCAGTGGCCGGGAAGCACCTATTCAAAAAAATGAACCTCTGTACTTTCAGAGGTTCATTTTTTTGAATACAGCTTCAGGTATCATCCGGATGTTCTGCATGATAAGCTGCCAGACCGGCAGCACCCACAGCACATTTGTTTTCTTTATGTACGCTTTAAAGATAGCTTTACCCACCTGCTCCGGGCTGGCGGTAAGCGGCTTTGGCAGTTTCAGGTGCTCTGTCATACGGGTGGCCACAAAGCCTGGCTTTACCGTTACTACATGCACACCTGCTGCCGTAAGCCTGTTGCGCAGGCCGGAAAGGTAAGCGGTTAAGCCCGCCTTTGCGCTGCCATACAGGTAGTTGCTCTTACGCCCTCTTTCTCCTGCCACCGAGCTAACGCCAATGATGCAGCCCTTCTTTTTCTGTTCATAATCATTTGCCACCAGGTTGAGAATAGAAACAGCCCCTGTATAATTGGCATCAATAATCCTTTTAGCCTCCTCCCAGTCTGCCTGCGCTTTTTCCTGCTCCCCCAGGTAGCCAAAGAAAAGGGCAGTGACCTCTGGCTGGTGGGGCAGCCGGGAGTAAAAGTCAGCATGGCTGCCAAAGTCTGCGGCTTCAAAAACCAGTGTGTGCACTGGTACATTGTAACGAGTCTGCAGATCATTTTTCAGTACGGCAAGTTGCTTTTCGTTTCTGGCAGCCAGTAATAAGCCCCAACCCCTTTGGGCAAACTCCCTGGCAGTGGCATAGGCCATATCAGAGGTAGCCCCTAAAATCAAGATGTAGTTCATGCTGGTATGGCCAGTCTTTTTCGCTGTAGTGAAACAAATTTATGATCAGGATCGAAGCTTTCCAGACTCCTGATGAAATCTACGGCCCCGGGATAGCCCCTAAAAAACATTGATGACTTCATCCTGGCATCTTTGGAGAGGTAGATGCGCCCTCCCAGTTCATGCACCAGCTCATCGAGCTCATCCAGGAAAGGGAAAAGTCCATCACAAACAGGAAAGTCCAGGGCAAGGGTGTAGCCTTCCATGGGAAAAGAGATCAGGCCCTGCTCCTGTGGTCCAAAAAGCTTAAGCACCGCCAGAAAAGAACCCATTCCTTTTTTGCTGATGCGCTGCAGAATAGTAGTAAGGCCTTCATAACTGTTGTGCAGGGGCAGTACAAACTGGTACTGCACAAAACCTTTGGGACCGTACATGCGGTTCCAGTGGTGCACGAAATCAAGAGGGTAAAAAAAGCTGTCGTAGCTGGCAATACTGCTCTGCTGCTGCTTCCTTAGCTTATGGTAGTAGGCAAAGTTGAAAGCTTTAATTGAGTAGCTGTTTAATGTAAAAGAAGGAAAGTTAAAGGGAACGGAGAGCTTCAGCTTGTCTGAAAGCTGCAGGGGAGCCTGCTGCAGCTTCCGTGGCAGCTCCTCTGCCTGTGCGTGTTCTCCCAGCATCAGTATGCTTCTGCCAAGGCTGTCACCGCTTTGCAGACAATCGATCCAGGCAACGGTGTAGGTAACATCCCTATACTGCTCAAAGAGCTGGAATACCTCCTTTAGATTAGCAGCCTTTAGCTGGGTCTGCTTAATGTAGGCAGTCTCTATTGCTTTAAGCTGAAAACGTACCCTGGTAATGATGCCGGTAAGCCCCATACCTCCGCAGCTTGTCTCAAACAGTTCTGCATTGTGCTCACGGCTGCATAACACCTGCTCCCCCTTACTGTTCATGAGGCTAAAGTCGAGCACCCACTTGCAGAAAGAGCCTTCCTTGTGGTGGTTTTTGCCATGCACATCAGAAGCCACGGCACCCCCAACAGTAATGAATTTGGTACCAGGAGTTACCGGCAGGAACCATCCTGCAGGCACTACCAGTTTCAGTACCTCTTCCAGGCTTACCCCCGCCTGGCAATCCAGTATTCCCCTGTCCCTATCAAAAGAAATAAACTTGTTAAAGCGCGTGGTGGAGACTACTGTTTCACCCAAGGATGCATCGCCATAGCACCGGCCCCGGCCGCGGGCAATCAGTGATGCCGATTTTCCAATAATTTCAGCTATTTCTTCTTCTTCCCTGAAGTGGAGCTCATCTGCTTCCAAACAGGGATACTGGCCCCAGTTGGCAATAGTTTTTTTCATTAACCTGAATGGCTTAAAATTTAGGGAAGTAGAGTATTACGTAAAAGCAGATGATCCAGCCAATGATGGTAATACGAATAAAAGTATCGTTGAAGAGTATCCTGGTAGGATAGCCACTTTTATTTTCCACCATGGTAATCTGCAGGTAGCGCATCATACCTGCAATTACAAACACCGCGGTTATATAAAGCTGATTAGTATCATGTCTTTGAATAACATCAGGTGAAATTGTGTACATAATGTAAGACACCATGATGATGGCAGAAATCAGCGTAAGGCAGGAGTCTAAAAACTGTATGTTGTAATTCTCCACCGACTTCCGCACCTGCTGCCCCGACTGCTGGAAAATCATCAGATCGTCGCGCCTTTTGGCCAGTGCCAGAAAGAGCGCCAGCAAAAACACCATGATCACCAGCCATTGGGTAATGGCTACCCCAGCCAGCAAACCACCGCCAACAATTCTTAAAATAAAGCCCAGCGCTATAATAAAAAGATCCAGCAGGGCAATGTTCTTAAGGCCAAAAGAGTAAGCAAGGTTAACAGTAAGGTATATTGCCAGGGTGGCAAAAAAAACAGGATCAAGTACCCAGGCCAGGAGCATACCTGCGCTTAGTATGATAAACATTAGGGTAAAAGCAAAAGGAATGCCTATAAGACCAGAAGCCAGTGGCCTGTTTCGCTTTTCAGGATGAGCCCTGTCCTTTTCAATATCATTGTAGTCATTGAGAATGTATACAGCACTGGCAACCAGGCTAAAAGCAACAAAGCCTGCAAAAAGAGAA
This sequence comes from Cesiribacter sp. SM1, assembly GCF_020178975.1. Lineage (GTDB taxonomy): Bacteria > Bacteroidota > Bacteroidia > Cytophagales > Cyclobacteriaceae > Cesiribacter. The sequence goes on along the minus strand of NZ_JAHXBU010000088.1, from coordinate 315,077 downwards.
GAAAGGGCGTTTACATCGAATAATTTACCAGCAAAAAATAGCGGAATGAATAAAAACAGGTTCTTTACCCATTGCTTTACCCGTATCAGCCTTAAAATTCCGGGTAATTTCAGAAGAGAGAGCGCATAAGAAATCATAATCAAAAAGTAAAATCAATCCTGGCTAATAAACACAAATTACATTTATTAAACTTAAAATAAAAAATATACAAATTAATTACTTTAAAATGTTGAGCATTTGCTTTGGGGATAACAGTTATCTTATTCTCTTTCTGTAAAATAGTACCAGCCTTCTGTTGGAAAGTGCGCACTGAACGGAACATCCTGCCTTGTATTGAAGTGCAGGACTTCTACTTCTTTAGAGACGAACTGATGATCTATACGTAAAAAAAACATTTTTGGATGATTGAAAGTAAAACCAAACCCACTCCCTTCTTGTTCGAAGGCATTAACCAGTTTATCATCCAGTATCTGGTAAACGGGGCTGTAGGGCGTACTGTTTAAATCGCCACATATAATAAGCGGGTACGGGCTGTTATCTGTTATAGCCAGCACTTTGCGTAACTGTTCCACCCTCTCCTGCTGACTTTTCCTGAACGACCAAAATGTTCTTTTGGCAGCTTCTTTAAAACCCCGCTCTTTATTCTTATATAGAATACGCTGTAGCTGGGCAGACTGCAAATGCGCATTCACTACCCTAACCGTATCATTGTAGATCTTTACATCTGCCCAAATGCCCCTGTTAAACCCGGTGCGACCTATGAATAACACACCTTTATCTACAATAGGGTATTTTGAATAGATTGCTACACCAAACTGGGACCTGTTAATGCGCAGGGTATCTGTAGAAATGTATGAATGTACCCAGCCCTCCTGCCGAAGCCTGGCATCTGTATTAAAAATTGTGCTTCCTGAAAAAGTATAAAATTCCTGAAAGCACTTTATATCTGCGGTATTGTTAACTACCCAGTCTATATACGCCCTTGTATCTGCAGTACTGCGCAAGATGCCAGAATCGGCTTCAAAATGATAGCCTTTGGGCCTGTTAAAATGGCTTACATTATAGCTTAAAACCTTGATTGCTCCCGGACCAGGGCTCTTTTCCCCAGAAAAAGCAACAGTATCATTTACAAGCCCTAAGCCGGCCACTACAGCCACCACCGTAAACCCCAGCCACCAGTTGGGCCTGATCAGGCCAGGCAGCAGCCAGAGCAGGTTAACGATCCACAACAAAGGAGCCAAAAACCCTAAAAGTGATAAACCCCACCATGCTTCAGGTGAAATTTTAAGAGCAGCTAAGCAGGCAAAAAACAGTAGAGAGAGCGCAACTGTAAGTGCTTTCACGGCCAAAAAACTAGCTTTAATTAAATTTTAATACCTATAATTTGATCAAACCTGTGCTTCCTTACATGCCCAGGCACTTCCACACTTTTTTTGCAAGATAGTACTATTCCTCAAGGTATTTAGATTTAGCTGGCAAAGTTGTAGAAGCCTTCCACAACTTACTCACACCGTTAGTTATTCTTGCCTCTGTTTAAGCCACAGCTTTAGCCATTTAATATAGAATCTGACTCTGTAAGTGTGGGATTAATACAACTAATTTTTTTAGCGCCACACCCCCTATACTTGCATTACACAGCAACAACTTACTGATCAAACACTTGCCGACCCGCAAATCACTGCAAGTAAAACCGAGAAAAAGTTGACAACGGAAAATTTAAAAATAGCATAGAGGGACAGCTGTATGAACACAAATTTTATCAACAAACTACTCCAGACGATTATTGCCTTTTCTCTGATTGCTCTTTTTTCCTTCCTATCATTTTCTGCAAACGCACAAGACTGCGGCTGCGATCATGTAATAGGACCGGATAAGAGCTATGTAAGAGCAGCCGACATGCCTGATGTAAAACCAGGAGACGTAATTTGCATTACGGCCGGTGTAAGAGGCAGGCTTGTTCTTAAAGATTTTAAGGGTACCAAAGAACAGCCCCTGATCTTTAAAAATTGCGGCGGACAAGTGGTCTTCGAAAACAACACTGATCTTGCCGGTACCTTTACCTTTGCCAACTCACAGTACTTTCGTGTAACGGGTACTGGCAGCCCGGAGCATAAGTACGGCTTTCTGATCAAAAAAGGCGGAAACAGCTCTGCCATGTTTGTGACCAAATCAGACTTTGAGCTGGACCACATCGAGATTGCCTCTGCCGGTTTTGCAGGCATTATGGCCAAAATCGACCCCAACTGCAATAACACAGAATACCACCAGGGCAACTTTGTGATGGAGAATATCTCCATTCACGATAACTTTATTCACCATACAGTTGGTGAAGGTCTTTACATTGGCCATACCTGGTATTTTGGCAAGCCTTCTGATTGCGGCACCCTTTACCCACATGCAGTAGAAAACCTGCGCGTGTACAACAACATTACCGAAGATACCGGTGCAGATGGCATACAGGTAAGTGCGGCCACTAAAAACGTAGAGGTATACAACAACACCATTCGCCGCTATGGAGCAGATCCTTTCAAACCTGTACAGGTAAACGGCCTGCAGATAGGCGGTGGCTCAACGGGTAAATACTACAACAACCTGATCATTGATGGCGGCGGCATGGGCATCCAGTGCCTGGGCATGGGTGATGTATACATGTACAACAACCTGATCATCAGGGCTGGTGTAGATGGTATCTTTGTAGACGAAAGAGGTACTGTACTGCCCGGCAAGGCATTCCACGCTCACAACAATACAGTGGTGGCTCCAAAGCGTGATGCTATCCGCATGTACTCCAGAAACACAACCGGCAGCACCTTTGTAAACAACCTGCTGGTGGCCCCCGGAAGCCTTAACCTTAACTACTATACCAGGAACCAGTACATTTACATCATTGATAAAACTGTAAACTACAGCGAAAACAACAACCTTTTTGTTCCTACTGTGGAAGAAGCCGGTTTTGTGAATGCAGGAGCCGATGATTACCAGCTGCAGGCAAAAAGCTCTGGTGTAGACAAAGGTGCACCTCTCTCCTATTTTGGCTTTGACTATAACAACAATCCAAGACCACAGGGTGCTTCATTTGATGTTGGCGCTCATGAGTTTTCAGCTAACGATCAGACTACTCCTAACGAGCTGCCAGTTGTAAGTGCAGGTGCCGATCAAACAATTACCCTGCCAGCAGACAGCCTCCAGCTAACAGCATCGGCCACTGATACTGACGGAAAGATTGTCTCGGTGATATGGACCAAAGTAAACGGACCAGCAGCAGATCTAAGCGGTGTGAACACGAACACGCTTAAGCTTGCGAAATTACTGGAAGGAACCTACACCTTTAGGTTTGCAGCAACAGACGATGCAGGTGCTGCTCAGTCTGATGATGTGGTGGTTGTGGTTAAGCCCGCTCCTGCAGCTCCGGTTCCGCCAGCCAACCTGCCTCCAGTAGTTGATGCGGGTGCAGACAGAACTATTACCCTGCCTACCAACTCCCTTTCATTACTGGCTACAGCTACTGATTCTGATGGCACTATTGCTTCAGTTAAATGGACACAGATCAGCGGCCCAACAGCTACCATGGCTGGCCAGGCTACCAACAGCCTTAGCTTAAGCAATTTGACAGAAGGTGATTACAGCTTCCGCTTTACTGCAACAGACGACAAAGCTGCAGTTACTGCAGATAATGTAATTGTAACGGTTAAACCTGATCCTACACCAGCACCTCCGGCACCAAATGAGTTACCTGTGGTAAGTGCAGGTGCAGATAAAGCCATTACATTGCCAGAAAACAGCCTTACCCTCACTGCCTCTGCCAAAGATGCCGATGGAACCATTACTGCTGTAGCCTGGACAAAAGTTAGCGGACCTGAAGCCAGCCTGAGTGGCCAGAACACCACCAGCCTTGCCCTTAGCAATCTGCAGGAGGGTACTTATACCTTCCGCTTCACTGCTACCGACGATGCAAAAGAATCTGCCTCTGACGAAGTACTGGTAACCGTAAACCCTGCGATAGTTGCGAAAGAACCTGCAACCTCAGACAATCAGGGCGTGAACTACAGGTTTTATGCTACCTCTAACAAGAGTTCATGGAGCAGGCTGCCAAACTTTAACGCACTTACGCCCACAAAAACAGGTGTGGTAAGCAATTTCAGCCTGAGCCCTACAACCCAGCCTAACTACTTCGGATTTGTATTTGAAGCATACGTGCAAATAGATGAGCCTGGCACCTATACATTCTACACAAATTCTGATGACGGCAGCCAACTGTTTATCAATGACTTATTGGTTGTAAATAATGATGGTTCTCACAAAGTTCAGGAGCGTTCCGGAACAGCAACACTAACAGCAGGTAAACACGCGATCAGGGTAACCTATTTTGAAAAAAACAGCGATGAAATGCTTGAAGTGAGCTATGCTGGCCCTGGATTTGAGAAGCAGCGGATTCCGGCTGAAAAGCTCTTCACTACCAATAATCAAACCGGCAGCGAGGCCGACAGAACAGACAGCCCTGATGCACCTGCGGCAGATAGTGATACGCCAACAGACCTGACTGCTACCCTTAACAGAAACACCGGCCTGGTTTTCCTTACCTGGGCTGACAACAGCAGCAAGGAGTCTGGCTATGAAATCTACATGAGCAACGACAATAACGGAAGCTATAAGCAGGTTGGCAGCACCGGATCTAACAAGGAAAACTACACCGTAGGTGGCATTGAGCACAACAAGCTCTACTACTTTAAAGTAAGAGCTAAGGTGAATTTCAAAAACACTTCCTTCTCTGAAGAAATTGCAGTTGGCACCGGCGACGACACTTCAGTTGAAACAGGAGATCCACTTAGACTGAACAAGCAGATCCTGGTTAACTTTAACAATGGAATGAATGCTTCAGGCCCCTGGAATAACTTCGACACTGACCCGAACCCACTGTACAGACTTTCTGCCCTGAAAGATAATGCAGGTAAGCAGACTTCTGTTAATATCACACTCCTTACGCCATGGGGTTATGCCAGAACAGGCACCAACGGTTATAACGACCTGGGTATGGTTACTGGTAAAAACACTGGTGTATACCCCGATAAGGTAATGCAAACATGCTTCTGGTCAGAGCGTGATGAGGCAGAAGAAATGGAAATAGGTGGTCTGGAACCAAACCAGTACTATTCATTTACCTTCTTTGGCAGCCGCAATGCAGGAGGCAACCGTACTACCCTTTACACCATCGGTAAAAACACGGTTTCACTCAACGCTTCTTTCAACACCCGGAAAACGGTTACCATCAACAATGCCAAGGCAGATGCTACAGGTAAAATCAAAGTGCTGGTTCAAAAAGGCAGGAACTCTAAGTTTGCTTACTTGAATGCCATGACCATTGAAGCTACCGGTTATGTTGATAGTAAGAAAGTAGCCAAGGGTGCTGCTGCAACAAACCCGGTAACACAGGAGCAGGACAGCACTTATGAGGGCCAGACCCGTGATTTGATCGAGTACAGTGTATATCCTAATGCCGCCAAAGATCACATCATTCTGCGCTACGAATACACCAGGGAAGATGTAAAGCTGGATATTCAGATCCTTGACTTTTCCGGAAATGTTCGCTTAACGGCATCAGAATTTACGAATGATGAGAACGGATCAATTCGCATAGAGCTTGATCAGGATAGATTCCCGTCTGGTTATTATATCATCCGGGTAGTATCTACCTATGGTGTAGAAACCATCAGGTTCCTAAAATTGTAGTCTTAACCAATAATTAAAAGCCGGCGCTGCCGGCTTTTTTTATGCCCTTTCCGTTCTATTGTAGTATATTCTTATACTTTTGAGTAGCATACACCCTGAACAGTCGGGGTACAATACAGCCTTAGCAGGATGAAGAAATATCAGTTTTTATTTTTACTAGTCTTTTTTACTAGTCTAAACTCAGCAGATTCCCAGGCACAGGACTGTGACTGCGACTATGTGGTGGATACAAATAAGAGCTACATCAGGGGATCTGATATGCCAGGCGTTAAACCAGGCGATGTGGTGTGCATTAAAGCTGGCGTGAGGGGAAGGCTGGTTTTCAGGGAGTTTCAGGGCACCAAAGAGAAACCTATCATATTCAAAAACTGCGGTGGCCAGGTAGTCTTTGACAACACCGAAAGAGCCGGCACCTTCAATTTCGAAAACTGCCGTTACTTCAGGGTAACAGGCACTGGCAGCCCGGAGCATCGCTACGGTTTCCTGATCAGGAAAGCGACTAAGGGCACTGCCATGTATGTTACAGAATCAGACTTTGAGCTCGACCACATCGAGATTGCCTCTGCCGGTTTTGCGGGCATTATGGCCAAGATGGATCCTAATTGTAAAAATGAGGAATACCACCAGGGCAACTTTGTGATGGAGAACGTCTCCATTCACGATAACTTCATCCACCATACAGTTGGTGAAGGTCTTTATATTGGCCATACCTGGTATTTTGGCAAGCCTTCTGATTGCGGCACCCTTTACCCACATGCAGTAGAAAACCTGCGCGTGTACAACAACATTACCGAAGATACCGGTGCAGATGGCATACAGGTGAGTGCAGCCACTAAAAATGTAGAGGTATACAACAACACCATTCGCCGCTATGGAGCAGATCCTTTCAAACCTGTACAGGTAAACGGCCTGCAGATAGGCGGTGGCTCAACGGGTAAATACTACAACAACCTGATCATCGATGGCGGCGGCATGGGCATCCAGTGCCTGGGCATGGGAGACGTATACATGTACAACAACCTGATCATCAGGGCTGGTGTAGATGGTATCTTTATCGACGAAAGAGGTACTGTATTGCCTGGCAAAGCATTTCACGCTCACAATAATACAATCGTCGCTCCCAAACGCGATGCTATCCGCATGTACTCCCGCAAAACAGAAGGCTCTACTTTTATCAATAACCTGCTGGTTGCTCCTGGCAGCCTGCCTAAAAATTATTATTCGAGAAACCAGTACATCTATATCATCGACAACACTGTAAATTTCAGCCAGAGCAATAACCTGTTTGTTCCTACGGTTGATGAAGTACTGTTTATGGATGCCGCTGCCGATAACTACCAGCTGAACCCGCAAAGCCCGGTTATAGACAAAGGCACTCCTCTACCCTACTTTGAGTTTGACTACAACAAAAATCCACGCCCACAGGGTGCTTCTTTCGATGTTGGCGCCCATGAGTATACAGCCCAACCGCCCATGCAGTCGGGCAGGTAACAGACTTTACTTATATAAGTACATGAAATTAGATAGAGTTTACTGCCTCTTAACCACAAACCGCAGCTTAAGCATTAGCGGATGGATCGCATCCCCAGCAGCGAAACAGGGCAGCAAATAATGCACTCCCTGAAGAACGTAAATGCTGTTAAAGTTACGCCAATAAAAAAGGCTCCTGTTGGAGCCTTTCACTGATTATTGATTATTTAACATCTTCCAGTCTAACACCTATAAGAGATTCAAGCTCCAGCTTGGCTTTAATGTAGTTCGTTTCTGCAGCAAGCTTTTGTCTTTGCTGGCTCATGTACGCCCTGGCAGATTCGTTGTACTCATCCAGCAACAGCTGTCCACGCTTGAAGCGTTCTTCTTTCAGCTCAAACTCTGTAGTGGCACTCTCGAGCATCCGGGCTTCCATTTCAAGTACCTGTTTTTGCATCAGGTAGTCCTGGTAGCGCTGCAGTACCAGGTTCCTGGTTTGTATCTTCTGCTCATCGGTGGCAAGCTGGGTGAGCCTAAGATTTTCCTTTGCTGTTTTAATCTCCATAGGCACCTTTAAGATCATGCCAGGCGAAAAGGAGATGTTAAAATTATATTTAGGCCAAAAAGCAGTTCTACCATCAGGTAAATCACGCGCGCCAATGGTGTACTCATTTAAGTTAGAAGAAAAAGTAAGCCTATCCAGCCACGACCAGCGGGCCATGGTAACAGCATTCTCCGCAATTATAATCTGAGATTGGGTTGCAATGTTAGAGGGTAGGTTTTGCCAGCTCAAACGCACCAGCTTTTCTGCAAAATCTTCATTTGCAACAGAGGCCGCCGGTATGATCCTGTTGTAATCCACCTGCTGCGCAGCTGAGTAACACACAGGCATTGCTAAAAATGGCAGCAATAAAAAAAGCCGTTTAGTGAATAGTTTCATTATGAGTAGAGGTTGAGTTGTCGTCGATCGTTTTAAGTCTGAACATCAGCACCAGGATACAAATATTGACAATATCTGCCGGTGGGTATGACACAGCATTTTGTGCTATGTTACCAATGGTGATTGCAAAAAAAGCTGCCATATAGGCGGCATAATAATTCTTGATGACCGGGTCTCTCGATCGGAAAAAATTCCGCACCCCTATCATCAGCGTCACAAAGTATAACCAGCAGGTAATTGCCAGACCAATATAACCTGTTTCCAGAACCGTTAACATATAGCCGCTATCGGGAGGAAAACCAGATAGGTAGTGTCCCGGGTAGTATTTTTTGCCTGCATTGGAAGTTGTACCTACACCACCTCCCATCGGATGGGTATGCATATAGGGCTGTATCAGGTCCCTATTGGCTTCCCTAACCTGCATGGAGGGATCGTCTGAAGGCTGGAAAGCCGTTCTGATACGGCTTAGCGTGCCGCCATAAAAAGGGCCAAACATCAATCCAACACCTGCAACAAAAGCAATTACTGCAAACACCAGGGTACGACGGCTGGTAATGGTTAGCATTACATAAAATGCAATACCAACCGGTACCATTACATAAGCAGTACGTGTACCGGAATAACTCATACCAACTAGCATACACAATGCTGCAATAACCAGCAGCACTTTTTTATAGGCTTTATATGGCCCCAGTGCCAGCACAAGTGTTGTAATTGCTGAAAAGGCCATGATTACCCCAAACGAACTTACCTCTCCCAGTATTGACCACTTTCTTAACTGGCCATTAATAAAGAAAAGTTTGTAGCGCACCGGGTCGCTCATTACCCATTTAAGGTCAAAATCGGGTAGCCCCACCAGCTCCTGGTACATGCCGTACAAGGCTGCAATAAATGCAAACGCAAGGCAGGTGATGGTGAAATTTTTTACATCAGATTTAGTCTTGAAGGCATGCAGGGAAAGTACAAAAACAGATACCTTAACAGCTATACCCCGCAGTGCCAGGTTAAGCCATGCTTCTATGTTGAATGCATTGGGGTTGGCAACCTGTATAAACAAATATCCGATGGAGATAAAAAAGGCAACTGTGATAGGATTTTTGAGTGGTTCGGCAATTTTACTTTTCCTGTACATGACACCCAGCACCCCTATTACCAGTATTGCATCAGACACAGTACCAGTGGGCAGATCATATATACCCGAAATACGCCTTACCACAAAAATCAGGTAAGAAAGAATGACAGAGGCAATCAGCGCCTGCAGGGGATTGCTGAAGCAAATCCAGGCCATAGGCAGGCCTATCAGCAGGCACAGCGCATATACGCCAAAAACCCAGCCTTTGCTGACCATCAGGAAAGTAAGCGCAATCGATCCTCCCAGCAATATCAGCAAAAGCAGTATTGAGCGAATGACAGGATGAACACCACTATTCTCACCCTCGTTAATCCTTAATAGATTGATAAGCTGGGGCATTTTAAAGAAACATCATCTTTACGAATATATATATATACACCGCCGCCAGAAAAACAAATACAAGCTTTTCCAGTGTTGCTTCCTTGGTATTTTTGATGGGATCTTCTTCCATAAATCATCCGTTCTGTTCAACTTCCCTAATATACCGCTGCTTTGGCTGTTTTCTGTTCTAAAAGATCCTGAAGCACTTCTTCCAGGGTCTCTACCCTGCTTTCCCAGCTGTTTTGTATAGCAAAGCCTGCTCTTTGCTTTCTTTTCTCAGGTGTATCGGCCTCCACTTCCTGCTGTAGCTTTCTTACAAAATCTTCTTTCGAGGCTGCCACAGCAGCAATAGCTGAAAACTCATTGAGGTCAGCAAAATCTGTCATTACCACAGGCAGGCCTGCGGCAAGGTACTCATTAATTTTCAGGGGATAGATGTTCCTGGTAAAACTATTACAGGCAAAAGGTATCATACCGGCATGAAAACCAGCCACTTCCGCAGGCAACTGCTCTGGTTGGCGCGCTCCCCTTAGTTCTACATTTGCATACTTTCTGAAGCGATCGGCCATGGCCTGCGAAACAATACGACCTGTAATCACAAACTTATATTCAGGCATTTGCTCAAAGCAATAAGCAAGCAGATCGGCATCAATGCGATCATCTACAGAGCCTAAATATCCAATCACCTTCTGTTTTTCCTTTGCCGGTGGCAACTCCCGGAAGCCCTGGTGAAAAAGGTTGTAATCAACCCCGTTCTTCACTAAGTATGCAGCTGGGTTCAGTTTTCTTTTAGCAGCCAGCAGGGCATCTGAGGTTGTGATAACGCCATCTGCCTGTTTCATGAAAATTTCTTCCTGCCAGGCACCATGTCTGCCGCACCATTGCGCCGCACTGATTTCATCATAGCAGTAGTAAACCAATAAGGATTCGTCTAGTTTACCAGCCATGGGCACACCAAAAAACGGGCTGAAGGCATTGATCACGATTGGATTATTAAAGCCAAGGTCATGTATGGCCCCACGCACGCTCTCCCCTACCTTCTTACCCTCCTGTGCCATCACTGCTTTGTACAGGCCGGGAGAGGTTATCCAGTTGGCAGGCATCACAGGCGGAGGCGTAAGCACATGCACCTCTGATCCAAAGCGTGTATGAATTTTTCTTAATCTTGGGGTAAAGCCAAGCATACGCTGCCAGGGAGCCTTTTGCTTGCCCACAGCTGCCATCAGGGCATCTTTCCAGGTAAAGGTGTAGTCTACATAAAGAACCCTGTGCCGCTTTGCCAGCAACGACATAATCTGAACAATCGTCTTCATATAGTCGCCCTCCCAGGTAGGAAGGGCAACACAAACTATGTCTTTCTTTTGCACTAAAATGTGGTTATGGTTATTACAGCTTAAGGTTCTTGTGCTCCACCTTATTTACTACCGCCCCCATAAGGCTACCGTTAAGCTCCTTCAGGTAACGGATAGATTCCTTATCCAGCTGCTTGATTACCGATTGGGCTGAAAATACTGCTACCACTTTTTCTGCATAGCGTATCAGCTCTTTGGTGTCAGAATAATCGTTCAGAGAAGCACCCTCCAGGAATATGTAATCGTAATGATGCTTTAACTCTACCATTAACGAGTTAAACCCTTTACCAGATAATATTTCTGCCGGAGAGGCAATGGTTACATGGCTGCCAATAATATCTATATTGGTGTGGTGTGTTGGAGAAATGAAAGAGTAATGATCTGATTCTTCCGTTTCTGTTGCAGCATCTGCTGTGGCAGCTGCCGTTGTAGATTCCTCTTTCTTTGCAGCATTGCCCTCGGTTAAGAGCAGTTTACCATTTGCCATATAGCCATTCAGCAACTTGGTGTTCTGCGGCTTGGCCAGCAGGCTTTGTGTAAGCGTGTTGTGTTTGAAATTAGTATCAATAATCAGCACACGCTTATGAAGCAGGCTTAAAGAATAGGCCAGCGTCATGATCACAAATGATTTGCCTTCTGCCTGTTTGGTGCTGGTGAACAGAAATACCTGCTTACCACTCTCCTCCAGCTCAAAGCGCAGTTTGCGCAGCAGGTGCTTAAAGGTTTCCAGGCTTTCCTCTTTATGGGTGTTATGGAAGAGGTCGTACAGATCTAGCTTTGAGGCGTTGATCTGGTTAAGCGTACCGGCAACCGGCAGGCGCGTCTGGTTTTCGAAGTTTTGCGGCGTTCTGATAGAAAGGTCAACATACTCTATCAGGAGTACAACCACCAGGCAAAGGAACAGGCTCACCAGTCCGGCCATGGTTATAAAGATCCAGTTCTTGGATGGCTCGGGCTCAATGGCTGGTTGCCCGTAAATAACCTGGTGAATGTTTCCGGTATCTACAAGCGCCACGTTTTTAGCGGCATTCAGTTTTTCCTGTGCAGAGGTGTATTCATTGGAAGCAAGCTCCACTTCACGCTCGAGCTCTGCTATTGTAGACTTTTTATCTGCAAAATCAGATTTGATGGCATTAAGCATAGCCAGCTGGCCTTCTAGCGACCTGATCCTGCCCCTGCTCACATCTATCTCCAGAAGTGTCTGGTTTTTATTTTCCTCCAGGGTAATAATCTTATCCTGCGAACCATACAAACCGAATTGTGCTTTTGCAGACTCTTCTTTGATCTGGTTGCGCACCAAATCTATACTGTCGCGCAGTTGCTGGTTATTACTGCCAATATAACGCGAGTTCAGGCTTTCAAGCTTATTCTGCAGCTCCACGATCCTGGTGTTTCTTGCACTGCCGGCACCATCACTCTTAAAGTAATTCAGCTGCTTGTTTATATCCCTTAAGGTTAGTTCAAGCCCCATGAGCTTACTTTGCTCATCCTGCTTTTCACGTTCAATATTAGCTATCTGGCTTACTTTGGAATCTCCCTCCAGGTTTGCATTCAATACTTTGCTGTCTGCCAGGTAAGAACGGAGCAGTTCTCTTTTCTCATCCAGGCTTTTTCTTTTTTCTTCTACCAGTGTGGCAAAAAATTCTACCGACTGCCCTGAACGTTGTCCATGCATTACATCGTGGTAACGCCTGAATTCATCAACAAAGGTATTCACCACAAAAGCAGAAAGCTGGGGGTTTTCAGACAGGTAGGAGATATCGATATAGTCTGTGTTTTTTACACGCTCTATACCCACCCCTTCCGATAAGGTATTGTAGTCGTAGCCATAGAATTTAAGTAAATCTATAAGCTTACGGTCCTGGTCATCGAATGCATTGAGCACCTCCATGTTATCAAGCTTTTGCCTGAAAACAACTGCTGCCTGCTGCAGATCATTTTTGCTAAAGTACTTATGAAAGTCCTCGCTCTCTGCCTGGGTCCTGAAAGCATCGGGGCTTTCCAGGTCGTGCAGAATAAGCCGGTAAGACAGTAAGCCCACCACTACCGGAGACTTAAACGTCTGGATAAGGTTATTGAATTTCAGATCTGCCTCCCAGGGAGAAAATCTTTCTTCATTGAGTTGTACCTTCTCTCTTATTGTGATACCGGTTGCTACCTGCGTGGTAGAGGAATAGTAATCTTCCGTATCCCTGAGCAGCATGTATGCAATGCCCGCTGTGATTAAAGGAACAGTAATTAATAACCAGAGACGTTTGAGGAGTATCCTGAAAATGTGTACGAGGTCCATAACTTAGTTAAAAAAGCAGATGAATACGGCTTATTTTATTACGTACAAATGTAAAAATAATTATTGTATAATGGAGGTGTAATTTATAAATTTATATTGATAATCTATAATTAATCTTCAATAAAATCAAGCTAGATATATATTTAATACAATTAAAAAGGCTCTCGTTTACTAAAACAGTTCAATTACAAAGACTTACAATATATAATTACAGGAGGTCTTTTACCGATAAAACTTATTATTTCTTACTTAACGATAAAAGCATTTAGCTTGATCATGTTATTTGAAGATGCCCTTCAACATCATATCCACATCAACATATATTGGCTCCACATTTTCATGTGTAGTGCGATTCCACTTCTTAAACGGAATCATAATTTTTTAGTTGACTTCGATGCAAAATTATAACAGTAGGTTTTGTCATAAGCAGGTTAACGCACCCGTTTGCAGCACGCTAAACAATTGATTTTCACCCAATGGCACTAGCTAAAATATTTTTTCAGGAACACGGTTTCTTGAAAGTTTGCCGATGATGCCCGGCACATCCTATAGAAAGCCTGGAAAAGGGAGGCGGTTGGCTGTGCTTTTATGTAAGCTACTTCTGGCCCATCTTATACCCCCTGCCGCAAAAGGATTGGGCTGCTTCATTAAGCCAGGTGTAAACTTCGTATCTGGCAGATGCTCAACAAACAGATTAGATGAGCAGGGGCTACCCTCCTGCCTGAGCTCCTAAGTATACATCAGTAGTATAAGTATACTCCCCTTGCTTTATCTTCAAACGGAGCGGGTAAAGCATCCTTTTCAAAAGCATCTTTCATTTATTTTTTCTTCAATTCAAACCCTTATACCTGATCAAAACGTATAAGCACCAAAATAATCTCTGTAGCTGCACTACAGGCAGGCATAAAGCAAATGTTTACAATATATAAGTATACAGCCCCTATCAAACTACTTCACAAAGCCTGATATAATTTGAGTCAATGGCTTCCTTGTATAACTTTTTATATTTTTATTTGTAAATATATTATCAACCTTAAGTTCCTCTCTTCCACCATGAAGTTTATTGCAATACTTTTTTGGCTCAGTCTTTTCATTGTTTTTTACTCGTACATGGGTTACGGGTTATTGTTGTGGTTCATGATAAAAGTAAAAAGGTTATTCAGGGGAAAACCATTTGCAGCAGAACCTCCTGAGTGGCCTACGGTAACCCTACTTGTTGCAGCCTATAACGAGGAGGAAGACATCCAGACAAAGATTTTTAATTCGCTAACGCTCGACTACCCCACTGAACGTATCAAATATATGTTTGTGACCGACGGCTCTGATGACCGCACCCCAGAGATAGTAGCCCGTTATCCGCAACTGGTGCACCTGCACCGCCCGGAGCGCCAGGGAAAACTGGCAGCAGTAGAGCGTGCCATGAAGCAGGTAACAACCGATCTGGTTGTGTTTACTGATGCCAATACCCTGCTCAATCCACAGGCTATCAAAAACATGGCCAGGCATTTCAAAGATGAAAAAGTGGGTGCTGTTGCCGGAGAAAAGAAAGTGCTTAGTGCCCAGGAAGATGCCGCAGCAGGTGCTGGCGAAGGCTTTTACTGGCGCTACGAAAACACACTTAAGCGCTGGGACTCCGAACTACATACCGTTGTGGGTGCTGCCGGTGAGCTGTTTGCCATACGCAGCAGCTGCTTTGAAGCTGTACCGCGTAATACTGTAATAGAAGATTTTTACCTAACCATGCGCATTGCCCAAAAGGGCTACCGTGTAATTTACGAACCTGAAGCATGTGCAGAAGAGCTTCCTTCCGCAAATTCAGGAGAAGAACTGAAGCGCAAAATCCGCATCGCTGCCGGAGGCATTCAGGCTGTAGTGAGGCTTAAATCTGTGTTGAACCCACTCCGTTATGGCTGGCTAAGCTTTCAGTATGTATCGCACAGGGTGCTGCGCTGGACCCTCGCCCCTCTTTCACTGCTGATCATCCTGTTGTCTAACATGGCACTTGCCCTTAGTGGATCTCCGTTCTTTCAGCTTGTATTAGGTGCACAGTTAGTATTCTATGCATTTGCCCTGCTGGGTTTTTTACTGGAAAACAGGCGTACCCGCATAAAAGTATTTTTTATACCCTACTACTTCTTTATGATGAATTATGCTGTTTATGCCGGTTTCTGGCGATACCTGCGCGGCAGCCAGTCTGCTGTCTGGGAACGTGCTAAACGCCAGGCTGCTTAATGTTCCACTGCATTATTCAATACAGCCAGGCTGTGCAATACTGGCGGCAGTGTAATGATTACTCTGAGATACAGGGCTAGATGCCAAAGAGTGTCTCATTGTAAAATAAAAAAACCAAAAAGCCCCGCTTCCAGGCAGGGCTTTTTGGTTTGCAGATCTTTATTATTCAAAATGTTGATTAGAGTCCAAAGGTATATCCTACTGAAACCTTGATCACCCTGTTGTAGGCATCAAAGTTACTTTTACCCTCATCAAGGGAGCTTAGACCCCACTCATATCCTGCCTGCAGGTTCAAGCCCTGGGCAAATTCATATCCGATACCACCGGCTACACCAAAGTCAGCTTTGCGTAAACCTGGATCTACCTCCCAGTTCTGCTCATAAGACAAGCCCAGGATGCCAGCTTCTGCATTCACCTCATTTGCTACCAGGTATGAGAGCTGTGGTCCGGCGTACACCTGAAATCCGGGGCCGAGGTGAAAGCGCATCAGAACAGGCATTTCTATATAGTGTGAATTATTAGTTACCGTAGCCTGTGGCCTGATAAAGCTGTTTGTACCAAACGTCTGTGTAACGCGCATCCCTTTGCCAGAATAGTATATGCCCGGCTCGATGGAAACAGCATTGCTGATTGGTACCTGCAGATATGCCCCCGCATGAAAAGAAGGATTCATTTCTGTTTTAACCACCCCTGTAGCATCTAACATATCGGTGAAGCTCTCTACAGCATCGCCACCCCAGGTGGCTGCGTTAAATCCTGCACGTATACCGCCACGTACCTGCGCCTGGGCCTGTAGCGTAAAAATAAATACTGCAGCAAAAAGGGTTAATGCAATCTTTTTCATAGTAACGAAGTTTAAAAACACTTATTCATTTGATAAGCGTAATCGAAAAATCGTGCCAAAAAAGACAATTAGTTCCCAGCTATTAGTATTCAAATTTGCTAGGCCTGACCGGAAGCCTGCACAAAATAAGTTATAATACCAGGGCAAACAGCTCCCCGGTAGAAGACTGCTACAGTTGAAACCAACTTATACAATATGAACGGGCGCAGAACCAATTGATCATTTACTGCGCCGGCTATGGTATCTCCTTAGAAAGAGAGTACTTCTATTTCTGTTCGCCGGTTCAGTGCCCTTCCTTCCTCCTCATCGTCGTTGGAGAACAGGGGTCGCTCCTGTCCATATCCCATTACCGATAAACGGCCCGCCTCAATGCCATTGTTCACCAGGTAGTCCATAACAGACTGGGCTCTTTTTTGTGATAATTGCTTGTTGTAATGAGCCTTCCCAACATTATCGGTATGCCCGTTAATCTGAATTTTAATGGATGGTGACCGCTGCAGAAAGTCCCTGATCTTATCGAGCTCAATGATAGATTCTGTTCTAAGATTAGACTTACCTGTTTCGAAAAAAATGTTGGCCATAATAGCCTTGGTACCTACTTTGATAGCACTCATGCGCAGGTCTGTGTTCATGTGCCTGGTTTTCTCACCCATGCGGCTGATTTTAAGGGTACGCGATAAAATAATATATCCGTCAGACTCGGCGCTAAGGGCATACAGGCCTTCCTTCTCAACACTTAGGCTGAAAATACCCTGTTCATCTGTCTGTGCTACAGATATTATGTTACCGGATTGTGGATCGGCAATGGTGAGTGTACCCTGCAGGGGCTTTCCGCTTTCAGCATCCAGCAACTGCCCCGAATAGACTGCCGCCGCCGGGAGTACTGGTTTAGCTTCGGAACGCACAGCCGCCGCCTCTTCTTTTTTCTTTTTGGCTGCTGCTAATATTGCGTTTACCTTTTCATCCAGAAAGGTAATTCTGTAGAGATCTGCCTTACCTTCCCCACCCTCCTGAACAGATGTATAATAAGCCTGGGTACGGTTTTCAGCCATGATAAAATGAAAATTATCATCGGGGGTATTGATGGGGTATCCCATGTTTACCGGCTTTTGCCACTGCTGCCCCGACCATTCGCTCCTGAACACATCGTAACCTCCCAGCCCCCGACGACCATCGGAGCTAAAGTAAAGTGTTTTGCTGTCGGGGTGTATATAGGGAGAGTCTTCAGAACCTGCAGTGTTGATAGTTGGCCCCAGGTTTACAGGCAATCCCCATTTGCCATCTGCCTGGCGCTCGCTCGTGTAAATATCGAGATCACCCTGCCCGCCAGGCCTGTCGCTGGCAAAAAACAGGCGCTTGCCATCCGGAGTGATCGACAGCGAGGTTTCCCAATAAGGTGTGTTGATGGGATCAGGCAGGGGTTCCGGTTCGCTCCAGTCACTGCCATCAAACACCGAGCGATAGAGGTCCCCTCCATTTTCTTCTATGTACAGGTAAAGCTCCCTGCCATTGGCCGAAATGCCGGCAGCGGCGTCGTGGTAATCATAGTTAATGTTTTCACTGATCTGCACAGGGGCGGTCCAGTTATCGCCACGGCGGTAGCAAATGTATATATCTTCAAAAGACTCTCCGTCGGCTGTTTTTTGCCCCCCCGTAGAACCCTCCCTGCGGCTTGTGAACACCAGTACAGACTGATCTGGAGTAATAATAGGCGCATAGTCATGTGCTGGGGAATTTATCGCTGAACCCAGGTTTTCTATCTCTACGGCTACCGGGTTGCTAATGAGCGAATCGCCCTGCTGGCATTGCCTGATCCTGGGGGTTACATCTGGCTTGTTCGATAAACGTAGCTTGGCATAAGCATTATAATGCTCAATGGCTTCTTCAAACTGGTAGTTGTGCTGGCAGGCAAGCCCCATGTAAAATCTGATGTCGGGATCTTTTTGAGGTGCCAGCTTTAGAACTTTAGTCAGATAGGGCAAAGCATAGTGTTTATAATCACTAAGCAAATAAGCACATCCAATATGCAGAGCCAGATCAACATTTCCCGGCTCCAGTTTCTCTGCCTCCAGGTAATAATGCAGGGCACTGTTGATTTCACCACGATCGTAATGCTTCTTGCCCTTTTTCATTAGTTTCTTGTAATCCTGTGCAAAAAGCTGGGCAGATACCAGCAACAATAACAGAACTATACAGAAGCGCTTGCTCATGATAAAAAAAGAATATTGTTACTATGATAGATGTTTTAGCGCTTAAATAGTATTACCCTGCCGGTGCTGTAACGCAAGAATAGAAACGAAATAGCATTTTTTTAAAGCCTTAGCAGTAACCTGAAAAAGAAAACAGCGTATTGATTGTGCCCGAGCACACGATAGCGCTAAAGCCCTGCACTTTTTAAATAATAATTAGGACTTATATAACGTGTAATGTCAGGGAAATGATTACACCACTTTAGTTAAAGAAAAGCTTTAATCTGTTGCCATAAGGCTGTAGCGCTGATGCCTGTGCTCTGCAGTGGCGCTTCTGCCCTGCTGGTACATCATCATAAAGTTAATAAGCTTGATTAGTGTAAAAGGTCATCGGCAGGTGTAAGCATTATCCTGCTGTTGGACCTGGGGATCAGCCACATAGAACTCAAAATAGGAATTAGCTGGAAAATTACTCGAAAAAAGCACTTATTATTTCTAATATTTAAAGAAATTATTCAAATTGCGGTGTACTTTTTAATTAGTTCCATCTTAAAATGTAGAGATGGTTAGTGCTGGTAAGGCAATTGGAAATAGAACACAAGCCCTGCACCTCTTTGTAGTCTTATTACAAATCAGGTTTAAGGCTTACAGTAAAGTACTGCAGGGCATCTAGAGCAGAATGATTTTTTAGCTGATTTATGCTTAGCACAGATAAGGATCTTTAAGCAGAATTCGCAAACAATTAATATAGCATTAAATGAAAGCTGTACTTTATAGTTTACATTAGATCTGACTATTATTTAAATATACCTCTATCACCATTTTTACATTAAACTTTTAGTCTGGTGAAACACGACTCATATGATTTAGTAGTGATCGGTACAGGCTTTGCCTCATCCTTCTTTCTGAAAAAATACTTAAGTAAGGCTGCTGCTTCTGCAAAAGTACTGGTTTTAGAGCGCGGGCATCTGTACCCCCATCAGGAAAGACTTAAGGAAAAAAGGGGCGAAGAAACCCCTTATGCAAAACTTAATGTCCCCTATGAAGACTCCTACATCAATAATAATCCGGAAAAACACTGGAAGTTTCAGCCTGCTTTCGGAGGTAGCTCTAACTGCTGGTATGGCTGCACGCCACGTTTCTTACCATCCGACTTTAAGATGAAGAGCCTCTATGGTGTTGCCAACGACTGGCCTGTACAGTACGATGAGCTGGAGGATTACTATACTGAGGCAGAAGAGACCATGTCCATATCCGGACCTGCTGATGAAACACCTTTCCCCAGGAAAGGCCCCTACCCGCAGCCTCCGCACGAATTCACTACGGTAGATAAAGTACTGAAGCAAAAGTATGGGAAGCTTTATATTAACCAACCCACTGCCCGTAGTCGTGTTCAGGTAAATGGCAGAGGCATCTGCTGCGGCAGTGCAGTTTGCCATACCTGCCCGGTAGATGCAAAATTTACTATTGAAAACTCAGGTATCGGCGTTTATGAAGACAGCCGCGTTGAGTTGATAACGGGTGCACCGGTACTGCACCTGGACCTGCAACAGGACAAAGTAAAGGCTGTACATTTTCAGAAGGACGGCAGGGACCAGAAAGTTAGCGGCGAAGTTGTTGCCCTGGGCACCAATGCCATGTTCAATGCAAACATTTTGTTGAATTCCGGCGATTCGAACAAATTTACCGGAAAGTACCTGGGTGAGCAGTATGGTTTGCAAACCATGGTTTACCTGGATGGACAGGCAAATGTTGGTGGCAGCACCTGGGTAAATGCCAATGGCTATATGCTCTATGACGGTGACCACCGCAGGGAGTATGCAGCATGCCTGATGGAATCCAGCAATTATCCTTATTTCCGCCTGGAGCGGGGCAAATGGCGCAACATCATCAGCTTCAGGATGATCTTTGAAGACCTGCCCCAGGAGCGTAATTATGTTGCCACAACAGCAGATGTGCTGAAACCTGCCGTACACTTCAAGGGGATTTCGGAATATGCCAGCAAGGCAGTAGAAAAAATGAAAGAGAACCTGCCGGGCATACTCTCCTGCCTGCCAGTGGAAAAGATTGAACACGAACCACCCTTCGATACAGAAGCACACATATTGGGTACTGCACGTATGAGCAATTCTGCCAGCGATGGTGTGGTAGATAAGCACTTGATACACCATCAGTACCGTAACCTGTTTGTGCTCGGGGGCAGTAGCTTCACCACTTTTACGCCTGCTAACCCTACACTTACCATATCAGCGCTGTCGCTTTATGCAGCTGATCAATCATTTTAATTTTTAAGTCATGCAAAGAAGGAAATTTTTACAACTTACCGGCCTGGGTGCTGCAGCACTTGCCCTGCCAGGGATAGGTTACAGTGCAATTTCTACGGAACAGGCAATGGCCGGAATTTTGAAGAACGAATTTGACTACCTGAAATTAGACGAAAAGGGTGTTGAGCAGTTTGTTGCTGACTTCTTCAAATACAGGGGACAAGGTAAATATGTACACATAAAAGCCAGAACGCTTTATCTGCTAAAGATCAAATCAACTGATTCCTCCCTGGTAGATTTCCTTGCAAGGGAATATATTCTTTCTACTGACTTTTTCATCAACAAAATGGATGAAAGCAAAACAGTAAAGTACATTGGCCTGTATGATGCGCATAAACGCCCATGCGCTAATCCTTTTACTTATAACTATTACCAGCATTTGAGCGCTTAGCAGTTTATTTGCAAGCCCTTAGCTGCACCTGCAAATAAAAGGTCATCAATAATTATTATAGTCGCACCGTTATCACAACTGTAGCAGGGTAAACAGTTATGATAAGGCTGTGACTATAATTGTTTCTTACTACAACATCAGGTTAATGTGTCTTAAAAGGAGCTTTATTCTAGTAATAGAAAAAAATTAACAAATAAAAGTTCAAACTTCACAACCTGAATTGTAGGCCAGCCGTTAAAAGCGTATCAGATTTTTTTACTACTCCCTGATGGCAGACAAAAAAGAGTGAATTTTCGGTTTTTTCAACTATCAACTGAATCATCTGCATGTATTCGAATGTACTCATTAACCAACAAGATCTGTCGGAACCAGTAGAAAGCCACTACCATTCTACTGAAATCAGGTATAAGATCTTTGTGAGCATCTGGGCCATCTCCACCCTTTTCCACATGGCTACCAACAGGATGTTCACGATTGAGTTTCACTACTTCTTGCTAAGTGCAGCTGCAGTTTACCTGATGTTTAAGCCCTCTTCCATTATTAGGCTGCTAGTTTTTATAGCCCTGCAACTGTATGAGGTGTTTAATGCTCTTCCCATGGGCAGCAACCACTGGATATTTGCAGCCTTTGTGAATTTAACAATCCTACATGCACTTATTTACTTGGTGCTCAAACATAAGAGCTTCCGGATAGATCGTGTTGAGTTCCTGGAAACCCTTGCCCCAATCGTGAGAATTGAACTCATCATTCTTTACTTTTTTGTAGTTTTTCACAAACTGAATTCCGACTTCTTTACAACGGAAGTTAGTTGTGCCTCTGATTTTTACGTGGCGCAAAATGCTTACTCGATATTACCATCAACAACAGATATACTAGCCCTTAATGCTTATCTTACTGTTTTTGTTGAAGCACTGATACCGATTCTGTTGTGCATAAGGCGAACACGAAACTGGGGCTTGCTCATTGGACTGGTGTTTCACTGTGTAATTGCCTATAATCCAATCAATGGCTTTTACGATTTCTCTTCGGTTATTTTTGCTTTGTACTTCCTGTTTACCAGCTACCGCTTCAGCAATAAATTATACAATGTGTATAAAGCCACTTATAGCAGAAAGTTCTTTATCAAGGCACAGTTACCCAGCTTTAGTTACCTTAAGCTAGGTATGTTCCTGCTGGTGTTTCTGGCCGGAGTTGCAGTAGTGCATGTTTTAACAACCGGGTTTAAAGATTATTTCAGGCATGTAATCTGGACAGCTTTCAGCTTTGGCTTTATTGCAATCTTTATTACGGCCATGCTCACCAGGGATACCAAAACAGGCGCATCAGACAAAGCCTTTTCTATTGCCCATGCTTCTTTACTGATTATACCAATACTGGTATTCTTTAATGGTATATGCCCTTACCTGGGCTTGAAAACAGAGTCATCTTTTGCTATGTTTTCTAACTTAAGAACAGAAGGTGGCATATCGAACCACCTGATTGTACCTGCTTCTGTGCAGATTTTTGATTATCAGAAAGAACTGGTGCAAATCAAATCATCCAGCGATAAAGTACTTAAAAAATATGTAAGGCAGAACAAGATGGTGGTGTACCCGCACTTTCAGCGGATCATATCAATGCGGAAGCCTGCAAATGTTACCTACGTTTATAAGGGCCAGGAGAAAACTTTTTCAATGGCAAGTGCTGCTCCCGGCGATCCACTGCTGGAGCAGCAACCTTACTGGTTCAGAAAGTTAATCCGTTTTCGCCCAATCAGCGAAAAGCTTCCGCAGCCCTGTGCACATTAGTGATTATTTAAAGATACCAATCAACCAACCACGCTCAATGAAAAAAAACACTCCCAGGCGGGAGTGTTTTTTTATGTATGAAGAGGATGGATTGACAATAATTAGGTGCATCAAGGCAGGTACTTAAACTGCATCAGAGAGAATTGAGCAGAACAATGTGAAACCTGCCGTAGGAACTCGTGAATATCACGCACACATGCTACTGATCTGCAACATCGAAGAACAGTCGGCTTTCTACGGAATCATCTCCCCCCAGCGAAGCACGGGCCACTGCGGCTTCATAGTTAGCCTTATTCACATTTTGTTCGCTTACCGGGTAGAAGTAACGAACCGGTATACCGGAAATGGCACCTGCCGCTTCTTCTAATTTTGGATAATCGAGGCGCCTCCACTGCAACCAGGAGGTATAACCCCGGTTATAAAAGGCCAGCCATGACTGGATGCCTATTTTACGCTGTGCTTCCGCATCCCAGCCACTACCTGTATACTGCACATCCTCATCCTGGAGGTAGCTCTGTATGGCAGCTTCTTCAACATCCCAGTACCGCATGGAGGAGGTGATGGCTTCATAATAGTTATCTTCGGCTGTACCTGCTACAGCCCAGCCTCTCGCTGCTGCTTCTGCCATGTAAAACTTAACCTCGGTATAATCGAGCAGAACAGCTTCGAGGTTTTGAAGTGTCAGGGCTTTGCCAGGTAATGAGTAATTGGTAAAAGGTGTACTTCTCTGGCCTGGAAAGCCACCAACATACGCTACTCCTTCCGCAGCAAGGGTGGTATCGAAGTAAACAGGTAACCTTGGATCATAAACATCATCATCAAGCACATCTGCAGGATCGCCAATGGTATCCAATGCTGCAATCATGGTAGTAGCAGCAACAAAATCCCTGCGACCACTCTGAATCAGGTTTGTCCACAGAGGGTTCGTATTTGGCGGTACCGTTGAAAAGGCAAAAGCTGCATTGTCGGCATCAGAAGTAAACGCATGTGGCGCCGCTGCTTCCACTATTGATTTTGCCTGGGCGCTGTTAGCGTCTGCCATCATCATGCCCAGGCGCATTTTTAAAGAATTGCTGAATTTGATCCATTGGCCAACATTGCCACCATACAGTACATCTGCTGTTTCAAATACCACTACTCCCCTGTTTGCATTAAGGGTAGCTATAGCTGCATCTAATCTTTCCAGCAAAAGCCCGTAAATCTGGTAAGCATCATCATAGGCGGGCTGAATTCTATTGATATCCATGGCCTCGCGGTATGGAACATCACCAAAAGTCGTGATCAGTACAGACCAGGTGTAAACCTCCAGCACATCTATCATTGCCAGCTGGTTTTCCTTTTCGGCAGCATCCAGCTCGGTATTGGCCTCAATGAGCCTCCTGCTTTCCACCAGATCGGCTATAACATCTCTGTTAAGTGTGTGCCAGAAGGCATCGTTGATCCCCCTGTTCGAAATGTCGTAGCGAGCTTCATTCATATACTGCACCTCGTTCCAGTACTGCATGATGAGCCTGAAAATATTCAGGTTTACACTGGGGCTGGCCATTGCATGCGCCAGGCTAAGCTGTGCATTGGAAAAAAGTGTAACAGGATCTGCTGTTGCTGGCCGCTTGCTGTCTTCGTTAAGGCCATCCAGCTCGCAGGAGGTAAAAAACACCCCCACAGCCATCAAACCAGTTATAATTATCTTCTTCATAGTTGTTCTCTTTAGAAATTCACTTTGATGTTAAAGCCAATGTTGCGGGTGGTGGGATATACCCCTACCTGGTAACCATGGATATTGCCTGCGCTAAGACCGGCTTCAGGATCTGCATAGGGCAGGTTTTTGTGTATGATCCACAGGTTTCTGCCCACCAGTGAAACATCCACTCCCTTGATCAGCCCTATGCGCGACATCAGCTTCTCGGGTAGTGAATAGGTAAGTGCCAGCTGACGCAGCTTTACATAACTTGCATCATATACAAACTGCCTGGATGGTGCTGCATCTGAGCCCCAGGCCGTTAGCTTATATACAGGAATACGGGTGGTGTTGGGGGTACCATCTGCGTTTACACCCGGCAGAATTACGCCGCCACCAGCTTCAAGGGTATTACGCACAGGATTACCAAGATCATTCAAGCCTGCTGTTTCTTCATATATACCAGTGAGTAAGCCATAGGCCATATCAAGCGAGTAAACATCTCCACCCTTCTGCACATCGATCAGGAAATCAAGACCAATACCTTTGTACTTAAGGGTGTTGGTAAGGCCGCCTGTCCAGTCGGGATTGATATCACCTATGATGTTGTTGGAGTTGTCGCTGAATACATAGTGTCCTTCTTCTACCAGGGGCTGGCCGTTTACATACACAAAGTCACTTCCGCGAAGGGTGCCATAGGGTTCTCCTACAGCTGCATTGAGGGTAACATCGCTCTGGAAACTGGCAATCTGCAGGTTATCTGTTTCGCCAAGCGATAAAACTTTATTCCTGTTTCTGGTCCAGTTAACACCCATTTTCCAGCTAAAGTCTTTGTTTCTGACAGGGTATGCAAAAGCCGAAAGCTCCACACCCTTATTTTCAATCTCACCTGCGTTTACAATTTTAAAATCGTAACCGGTAGAGCGTGAAACCGGCAGGGGTACAATCTGGTCTACTGCCCTGGAATTGTAGTAGGTAAGGTCAAAGCCCAGGCGGCCATCGAGGTAAGAGGTTTCCACCCCAATCTCAAAACTTTTGTTGCGTTCCGGCTTCAGGTCAGGGTTTCTCTTTACATTATCCAGGGAGGCAAGCGGAATGCCGTTAATGCCGGTGGGTACATCGTAGGTATCATCTACATAATATACTGGTGCAGCATTACCAACTTCAGCATAATTCAAACGCAGCTTTCCGTAGGTTAGCAGCGGAGATTCTTTCATTAGCTCAGAGAACACAAAGCTGCTGGATACAGAAGGATAGTAATAGGCATTATTTGCCTGTGGTAAGGTAGATGACTGGTCCCTGCGCAGGGCCAGGTCAAGGAACAACAACTCTTTGTACCCAAGGGTGGTATTGGCAAACAGGCCGTTTACCTGCTCCGCAGACTGCACTTCTGCCGGTGCCTCTATAGGATTGGCAGAGTTGAGCAGTGCATACAGCCGCGGAATAAGCAAACCACCATTGGTCTGGGCAAAAACAGAGTTGATCTCTGTTCTGCGAATGTTTGTACCTACCAGCCCCTTAAAGCTGATTACTTCGCTAAGATCTTTATTGAAGCTCAGCATCAGGTCGTAGTTACGTTCAGCAAAGCTGCGGTTAAACAGGGTATATTCAGATACACCCACACTGCCTATGGCAATACGCTCTTCCTGCATCTCATCATAGGTATCCAGAGAAATACGGCCCATTACATCCAGCCAGTCGTTCAGCTTATAGTTAAGCATGGCATAGCCAAAGTAGCGCTTCCTTTCATCGTTCTGGTAGTTTTCATAGCGTGTCCAGTAGGGGTTATCCCAGTAGGCAGGGCGCATTTGTTCCCTTGGCACTGTGGGGTCCAGCCAGTTCCAGGTTATATTTTCACGATTTCTGAAATAAGCCTGTTCCTGCTCTTTCAGATCCACGTTTACCTGCCACCATTCACGAAAGCCTGTCATTAAGTTACGGCCACCGCTACCATCATAACCGGTGCCATAGCGGCCAAGACCTTCTATGTTAG
The DNA here is from genome assembly GCF_020178975.1 of Cesiribacter sp. SM1. GTDB lineage: Bacteria > Bacteroidota > Bacteroidia > Cytophagales > Cyclobacteriaceae > Cesiribacter. The sequence goes on along the minus strand of NZ_JAHXBU010000088.1, from coordinate 288,407 downwards.
AGAAGTTAACAGAGGCAGTGGCTTTGAGCCTGCTGCTCACATCATAAGAGGCAGAGAAATTCACCAGGTTCTTTTTGATCTGGCTGTTGGGTAAAATACCTTCCTCACTGTTTCTGGTGTAGCCTAGCTTATAGGTTGCCTTTTCGCTGCCACCATCCAGAAAAATGCTGTTGTTGGTAGAAACCGGGTTTCTGAAAAAAGTGATAGGGCCGTTTTCTGCTGCTACCCATGGCCGTTTTTTTCCAAAGTTCGGCGAACTGGGGTCAAAGGCATCCCAGTGGTACACCATTCTTTGCGGATCGAAAGGAGCGCCAAAGGAACCGTCATCATTGGTGTTAACAATTGTACCATCTGCTCCATTACCATCAAACCAGTAATATTCATCCGGGGTGGCCGGGTTCCGGTCATGGTCGCTGGCACCATAACCTGCACCATACCCTGTCTGATATTTCGGAAAGGTACTTTTATCTACAAAGCCTACAAACACACCAGAATTTACCGATACTCCTATACCCTTGTTCTTGGAGCCCTTTTTGGTGGTGATAAGCACTACACCATTGGCAGCCCTGGATCCATAAAGAGCAGTTGCAGCGGCACCTTTCAGTACGTTCACCGATTCAATGTCATCCGGGTTAATATCGGAGGCAGCATTGCCATAATCATAGCCACCTCCCCCCTGCTGCTGGTTGCGGTTTGGGTCTGCAGAGCCATTGGTGTTGGTGTTAGAGTTATCTACCGGCACACCATCTATCACAAACAGGGCCTGGTTGTTGCCGGTGAGGGAGGTTGCACCCCTGATTATTACGTTGGCAGATCCACCCATGGTATTGCCCTGGCGTATGTTGAGACCAGGCACACGGCCGGATAAGGAGTTGATAAAGTTGGCGTCGCGCTGCTGGCTGATTACGGTTCCTTCTACTTTTTCTGCTGCATAAGAAAGCTCATTTCTGCTTCTCTCAATACCGAGTGCAGTTACCACTACCTCACTTAGTGTCTCAACGTCTTCGGCCAGCTGCACATCAATTACAGACTGGTTGCCTACCGGTATCTCCTGAACTGTATAGCCTACAAATGAATAAACCAGCACTGCCCCTTCGGCAGGCACTTCAATTTTGTAAGTACCGTCCAGGTCGGTAATGGTACCTGCCGCTGTACCTTTAACCTTAATGGCAACGCCCGGCAGTCCCTGGCCATCGCTCCTGGATACTACCGTACCGCTTACTGTTCGCTGCGCCCAGGCTATACCAATAGCCATTAGCCAGACAACTCCTGCAAGTAAAATCCTTTTCATAAATGGTAAAAATGTTATTAGACAAAAAGCAGTCTGGAGGCAGATGGCTGTGTAAAAACACAGCCCTACACAACAGGCTCAATCAAAAGTAGAGACATAACAATTCCGTAACATCACCCAGATTGGGGGATGGGGTTGCTGCGTTTATGATCGTCCTACCTATAAAAAGTGAGTCCAATCAACAAAGCAGTAGCTCGAAAAGCAGCTGTAAACCAGGCTGGTAAACAGGCAGGCAAAGCATAAAACGCAATAGAAAACACCCTATGCAGATCAACAGGCAGCAGCATTATTGCTAAACAGCCTTAGCAGCAATCTTCCGCTTTACAATCTTCCAGAAGGCAAATTCAACAAAAGGTGCGTTTGCCTGCTTCTCCAAATTGGGGGATGGTTCCTCAAAATATTTACAGGAATTTTATGAAAGACTAAGAGCAGCAGCACAAGCCTCCCTAAAACAGGCTAAGACCGGGGTATAGCTACTGTTGAGGATACCGCTGGCATGTATGGGTAGGGAGTAAAAAAACAGTGCTGCAGAAAAATTGGGCGTTAGCTATTCAATATTTTCATTAAATATTTCTAGATTTCTTCTGTAAACAAAGTGTACATGCACTGGGCACATCGGATATGGCTGTTACTGTTTGTAGGCTCCGGTCTCTGCAGCTGGTATTCAGCAGCGGCCCAATCGCTGTACTTCAGAAATTACGACCTGGCACAGGGGCTTCCCTCCTCATCCGTTGTAAAAGTTACCCAAGATTCCATTGGCAACCTGTGGCTGGCAACCGCCGGTGGTGGCATTAGCAAGTTCGATAGTGAAGGTTTCACCAATTACAGCATTGCCGATGGCTTGCCCAACAGTATGGTGCACGACCTGGTCTCAAAACATCAAAAACTATACATAGGCACACACTCCGGCCTTAGTATTTTCGATGGTAAAAAATTTACAAACATACAGGTTGATGAGCAGTACGATCAAAAGCCTGTTTTTATGCTACATGTAGATGAGCAGGCTACGGTTTGGATGGGCGGCCCCTTTAATGGATTAAAGGCCCTGAAAAACAAAAAGATCATTCACTACTCTTTTCCGCTGGAGCCGGAAGAAGCCAGGGTACAGAGCCTAGCAGCCAGTGCCGATGGTTCTCTGTATATTGGCTTTGATACCGGCAGCCTCTACGTTCAGCGAAACGGCCGCTTTAAAAAGCTAAAGCAATTTTATAAAGCTGTAAGCGCTCTCCTGTTTACTTCAGATTCTTCCTTATGGGTTGGCACCCGGCAGGAGCTTTTCAGGCTAAAAGACAACAACTGGAGGCTGATAGATACCCACGCTGCCTTGATGATTCACATGGCAGAAGGAAAAGACAACAAGCTATGGGTAAACGATGGCAGGAATTTATACACCATCAGGGTACTACCCCACACCACAGAGAAAACCATTTACAAAAACCAGCCCCAACCCGATGCCGATATTGTAGGCGTGTTTGTTGATAAAGACAAGAACCTGTGGCTGAACTCATACCTGAAAGGTATTTTTCTGGGCTATGAGGCACCCTTCAGGTCACACCAGAGCCAGGAAGTAAAGCGGGCTTTTGTTTTTGGTATTCAGCAGGACAGCAAGGAAAACATCTACTATTCTACCCTTACCGACGGCTTACTGCGCCAAAGCAAAAGCGGTACTGTAGAGAATGTAACAGCCAGCTTGAAAATACCCACCACCACCCTGCTATCCGCACTGGTAGACCGGCAGGACCGGCTCTGGATCTCCTCTAGCTCGCATGGGGTAATTTGTGTAGATAAAGATAAAACCAGGAGCATTACTACCATAAATGGCAAAACCAGCAAGTATGGAAGAATACTTGGGCAGGATTCAGGTGGAAACATCTGGCTTTACAATTCACATGGACTCTATCGCTGGGATGGCAAACACTATACCAACTACACCACAGAAGATGGCCTCTACTCTCACCGGATTGGTAGTTTCTGCGAGCTTAAGTCCGGCGAAATCCTGGTGGGATCAGCAGGGGGTGTAAACCTGCTTAAAGATGGCGCCATCAGCCCTTTTCTGCCGGAGTACTTCGAAACAAAAGAAATTAGCAGAATTGTAGAAGATGCCTGGGGCAATTTGTGGTTTGCAGTCATGGGTGAGGGCCTGCTGTATTACAGGCAATCAAGCGGCAGGGCTTTTTCATCTAAGCGAATAACAGCCTTAAGCCAGCAGGATGGGCTGTTATCAGACATGATCTATACCCTTTTTACAGATGCACATGGTCATTTATGGGTAGGTACCACCAGGGGGATCAACAAACTAAAAATTGACCGGAACGGAATTCGCAGCATCGAAGCCTATGGCGAATCGCAGGGATTTGCTGGCAAGTTTACCAATCCGGCAGCTTTTCTGGTAAAAGACCGGGAAATTTACTTTGGCAGTGGTTTAGGGGTATACATTTACGATAGTTTGCATGACACCAAAGTAGCAAATGTAAAGCCATACCTGACCAATGTTACGCTCAACAACACCAAATGCAACTGGAAAACCCTGGGAGCAACCATCAATCCCTGGACGAACGTACCGGCAGCACTTACTTATGAAAGCGGCAACAGCACTGTTACCTTCAGGTTTAATGCAATAAACTATACAAACAAACAGGACATCGTATACGCCTACACCCTCCTGGGCCATGACAAAGGCTGGTCGGAACCAACCACTGCAGGCACTGTTACCTATGCTAACCTGGCGCCGGGCAAGTATACGCTGCAGGTGGTGGCAGGCACTCCCGATCAGCTTCATATTGCCACGCCCTGTTCTTATACCTTTACAGTAACAGCAGCCTACTACCAGACTGGCTGGTTTGCACTGCTTTGCCTTGTGCTGCTGCTTAGCCTGATCTTTTTTACCGACAGAGCCCTATCGCGCTACCGCATGCGTAAAACGCTGGCCTTTGAATCTTTTAAAAGCAAAGAACGCGATGCCATACGACATGCGCTGGCACGTGATTTTCATGATGAGATCGGTAATGTAATTGCAGGCATCAGCACCTACTCAAATGTGCTGCAGCTAAAGCTTAAAGATGCCCCTGAAGATATCCTCAAAACCCTTATCAAGATTGAGGCCGCCTCCAAAACGCTGTACTCCGGCACAAAAGATTTCATCTGGTCTATTGACCGCTCCAATGATGAGCTCGTTGAAATCTTCTTCCATGTGAAAGACTTTGGCGACCATTTTTTTACACCCTGTGGCATTGAGTTTTTTGCTGAAAACCGCCTCTGCGAGGGCCTGAAGGTGCCCCTGGTACAGGGGGCCAGCCGGCACATCACCAGAATTCTCAAGGAAATGATGACCAACGTGATGAAGCATGCAGAAGCCACAGAGGTACATTTTACCCTTGATTATGATACAACCATTTTTGCCTGGGTAATTACCTTCCGCGATAACGGCAAAGGTTTTTCGCTTATGGACCCGGGAGGTTACGGGTTAAAAAATATGCGGCAGCGGGCAGAAATGATAGGTGCCGAACTTGATTTTATTGCCCTTGAAAAAGGCCTGGCGGTAAGACTGAAGATTGAAGACAGAGATGCCGCCTCACAGGCAGGCAACCAAACATCAGCCCATAAAAACACTGATAAAGATGGCAAAGCCAGCCTCTGGAGCAGGGTGAGCAGGCGCTCCTTCTCCCGGGTACTGATGAAATGGCGCTAAGCCTTATTTTACCGCTGATTGAACATACATAAGAAACGTATAATTAAATGAGTCTTAGAACACGCATAGCAATAGTGGAAGACAACACTGCTGTACGGGAAGGTTTTGCCACATTGCTGAATAGCATTGATAAGTATATGGTTGTGGGCCTGCACGAAACTGCCGAAGAGGCCATTGTGCTAATGGAGCAGGAAAATCCGCATATTGTGCTCATGGATATTGGCCTGCCGGGCATGAACGGAATTGAAGCCATTCGTGAAATGCGCAGAATAAACGCCAGGTGCCAGTTTATCATAATCTCTGTGCACGAAGACAGTGAGCTGGTGTTTCAGGCTCTCTGTGCCGGCGCAACAGGCTATATCACCAAGAATTCAAACTATATGGAGATCCTGAATGCTATTAACGAGGTGCTTTCAGGTGGTGCTCCTATGAGCACCAAAATTGCCCGCATGGTAATCAGCTCCTTTCAAACCAGCACCTACACCCCACTCACCAAACGCGAAATGGAAGTACTGCAGGAGCTGGCCCGTGGTAAAAGCTACAGCATGATTGCCAAAAGCCTGGGCATTACCAACGAAACTTCCAGGAGCCACATCAAAAGCATTTATTCCAAACTGGAGGTGAACACCAAATATGAAGCCCTGGAGAAGGCTAAGAAAGATAAACTTATATAAGCGCTTTGAAAAACATTGCAGTGGTTACCCCTGTTCAGATCTACTTTCTGATGTGCTTGCAGTGATCCTTATCCTCAAACATAAGCATCTAAGGGTATAAAACTATCTATACCAGCTAACTCCCCGGGCTGATTATTTATCTGTAATTTAAACAGAGCCTACATTACGCTTAAAAAACATACAGAACCAAATCTAGGGTTACAGAGTTTGATACGTGGACCATACGCTTCAACAGTTCTAACTCATTCCTTAAATGCAAAACTCAGATCAACCTGGTTACCTTCGGTCACTGGAACAATTTGCAGAACGTACTTTGCAGATTATTTTTTCTTACGATATAGAAGGTAACAGATTTATATACCTTAGCCCGGCATTTGAGCAAGTCTGGAAAAAGAGTAGAAGCAGCGTAAAAGCCAATCCCTCACTGCTTTTGGATAGTATTCATCCTGCCGACAAGGAATACCTCCAATCAGAATACCAAAAGATAGTAAGTGGCGAAATCAAGAAAGATATAGAATTCCGCATTTTGCTTTCTGATGGCAGTGTACGCTGGTTGACCTTAAATGCATTTATAGATGACCAAGCCCTGGGGAAGCCCCTTTTAACAGGATCCGCAGAAGATAAAACTGAGCAGAAGGAAAAAGATGAATACACAAAAAAATTCACTGCCAAGAAAAACTCAATCCTGGAAATTCTTGCCCATGATCTGGCAGGCCCCCTGAATAACATTAAAATGGCATCTGCCCTTATTGCAGAAAAGTCCCAGGTAAATGAAGATCCGGAGCTGGCACAAATGATTGCCATTATCAGTAATACCAGTGAAAGAAGTATTCGGCTGATACGTGAGTTTGTTGCTCATGAGTTCCTGGAGACTACTACCACCCATGTAATCAAAAAGCGGGTTGATATTGTAGAAAAGTTTAATGAGATAATTGGGGAGTATAAAACTTCAGCAGATCACTTAGGTAAAACCTTTAGTCTGCAGTGCTCCCATGAAAAAATCTACCTACAGGTTGACGACATCAAGTTCCGGCAGGTTATTAATAATCTTATCAGTAACGCCCTTAAATTCACCCCTGATGGGGGCCAAATTGCCTTAAGTGTAGAAGACAGGCAGGCTTCTGTTTTATTTTCTATCGCCGACAACGGCATTGGCATTCCCGCCAGGTTTCATGAAAGACTGTTCGATAAATTCACCAATGCCCGTAGAAAAGGGCTTAAAGGTGAACCCTCTGTTGGCTTAGGTATGTCCATAGTTAAAACCATTGTAGAGTGGCACGGGGGCAGTATCTGGTTTGAGAGTGAAGAAAACAAAGGCTCCACCTTTTACATAGAGCTTCCTAAAACATAGCCATAACAGCTACTTGGTAAGTCGTCTTTTTTTGAAAAGTTGAACAACAACGAAAACTATACTGATCACATCAGGAAGGGCCTTTCAATATCTCCTGTTGCAGCAGGCCACTCACTACTCTTTTGGCAGTTCAATATAGAAGGTCGAACCTTTACGTTCTACGCTGTCAAACCAGATCCTGCCCCTGTGCCACTCCACAATGGTTTTGATCAGTGACATGCCAAGCCCGAGAGATGGCTCCCCTTTCAGGCCTGTTCTTTTGGCTTTGGTAAATTTTTCAAAAAGGTTTTGATGATATTTGGCAGGGATGCCAATGCCGTTATCAGCAACCGTTATTAATACATTCTCCTGCTTGTCTGCTATACTGATGGTGATGGTACCGCCATCCGGTGTAAATTTTATAGCATTAGAAATCAGGTTATTCACCACCTGGTTAAGCTTATACTCATCCACTTCGGCATAAATCTCATCATCAGAGGTTACATAGTTAAAGGTTTTGCCAAGATCCTCCCCTGATGCCTGGTACTGGCTTAGCACCTGCTTGATCATTCCAACAAGGTCAGTTCTTTCCCTGATCAGCTCCACATTTACCGACTCCATAAATTCCTGTTTTACAAATTCACGGATCATACCAATGCTTCGCTCGCTTGTGCTGGCAACCATTTCCACCAGCTTATCAAGCCTGGGGTTGTTATACTCCTGAAGCTCTTTGATCAGGAGTGAGGACAGTCCCTGGATGTTGCTTAGCGGGCCCGACAGATCATGGGAGAGAATTTCCAGCAGAGAATTTTTCCTGGCAGCAAATTTCTGTACATAGGCCTGGTTTTCACGCTGAATTGTTCGATCCTCTACAAAGCCTGCTATCAATTGTTGGCCACCCTCCTGTTGTAAAAGCAAAGGGCTTAGGTATAGCCACCGTACAAATTTGCCGGCAACAACTATTCTAAATTCCACCTCTTTTTTCACTGTTCCCATCAGAAGCTTCTGATAGGTATCTCTGATAAACGCTTTATCTTCCGGATGAACAGCTTCAAGCAGCACAGCCGGGTTAGCATACACACTTTCCCTGGTTTTGTTCCAGACCACCTCAAAGGACGGATTCAGGTAAATAAAGCGGTTAGAAGCTATATCATAACCAAAAACAACCTGCGAAGTGCGTTCAGCAACCTCTTCTAAAAAGCTTAGCGCCCCTAAAGCATTATCTTTATGCATAAATTCATCAAAGCTGACTCAATCCAGATTCAATCACTTAAACAACTGCTCACTACTATAAAAGTTAAAACTTACGTGTGAGTACAAACAGAGATAAAATCAGGGGTTTCTTAATACTTATCACCGTAACCGGTACAGCAAAAATGTAGCGCTATGGCCAGGGATTTCCAGATACCTTAACAAAGTGAGTTATGGGTTTAGCATCAGCGTCAACTGCTCCTTGATCGTCATCCCCGCGCAGGCGGGGATCTGTCAGCCAAAAGCAGATATGGTGATTTCATCTCTAAAAGCAAACAGATCTCCTCAGGGGAATGACAGCTTGTATTTAGCTGTAGAAGATGATAACAAGCAGATTAGCAGTAGCTCTCTAATCCATAACGCACGTTGAAAAAGTACTTATTAGGTCCTCATACAGTTAATAGTCCCGCCATTGAACAGGCAATAGGAGCCCAAGGCGGCATCTTCGGTATTAGTCTTTCCAGTATCTCTCCATTAACTGCCTGATCAGGGCAGTGCGTGCTTTAAGCTGCAAAGGCTGCAGCAAGGGGTAGAACTGATCATGTGTGGTGTAAAAATGGAGGTAAAAGAGCCAGAACCCCAGCCCCAGGTAAGGCACAGCTGCCAGTTCATCTTCACTCAAGGAACGGTACTCCCTGTAACCCTCCAGGAAAGTGGAATATGCTTTGTCTGCTTCCTCCTGCACGGCCTTTCCATAATGTACCTCGAGGCAGAGGTGTTGCCTAAAGGTCATTACATCATTGATAAGCCATCCATGGCCAAAAAAGTCAAAGTCGAATAAAGTAACTTTATCACCATCGAAATGGAAATTCTTAGGCATAAAGTCGAAGTGGCAATAACCTGCGGAAAATGCAGCCGTATTCAGCGTTGACAACTTATGCTGTACCCTGCTGGCTGCGCCACATAACCATTCGTAGGTTTCGGGATCTTCAGCAAAAAAAGGTTTAAGTCCTGCCAGGGGTTTAAAGAGCGTCGTTTCCAGGTTAAAGCACCAGCGCGAATTACCAAGATCAATCGCCGACGAAACATCATGAAAGCGAGCCATCTGGCGCCCCAGCTCACCCAGCTGCTTATCATTGAGTACAGTATATGCTTTACCCGGGGCGTAAGTAAACAGAACCGCATGCCGTTCTCCTTCAGCAGCCTGAATCCTCTGGATCTGATTCCCCGCCAGATCCGTAATGGGATAAGAAACAGCTACACGGGCCTCTTTCAAAGCCATCAGCAGTTCAGTCTCTGCTTTTATTTGTGCATAGTTGCGGTGTGAAGAACGATAGACCCGCAGAATAAACCTGCCCTCCGCTGCCTGAATGAGATAGGTATCTCCTACGCCTCGAAGCAACATCTTACAGCCAGCTTCGCTTAAACCATAATTCTCTGAAACCAGCCCAGCCAGGGCAGTTGTACAAAAGGTAGAGTAAGCTGTAGGAAATATCTGAGACATAGGCCAATGATCTTTTTATCTCGGTGGCAAAGTGCCGGAAGAGGTACGATATAGCAGCACACAGCTGTTGGAGCGCTGGTATTTTGCCATCGCTGCGCTAGATAGCTGAAGACTCAAAACAAAAATCAAAGGTAGTAAATGGAGCAATAAAAAGGGGCAACAGTTAACAACTGTCGCCCCTTCATTTATTGACTCTAGACTATTTTTTAAAGAGCCTGTTTCACTATTTACGATTACGATCCTTATCAGCATCGATTCTATCCACATCAACATCCTGTTTGCGTACCGAGCCACGAATGGTCTCATCGTGCTCGCTTACCTCTTTTTGAATGTTGACTTCTTCTACCACCCTGGCCTCTTTCTTCACTATTGGCACTTCAGCATGCTCATGGGCCTCAATGGTGGTATCCTTAAAGGCATTCAGGTCGGCTTCGCTGGCCGGACGGTTTACTGGATGGCGGTCTACCGTTACGTGCTCTTCGCGCAGACGTAAATGTTCCTCAACCGGACGCTCAATAATTCGGCTTCTGATACGCGTGCTTCCGGTTTCAACATCACGTTTGCCTACCTGCATGTTTTCTTCAATTACAGGAATAGACATATCGCCTGTTGCCTCTTGGGTATAGCCAGAGGCCGATCCTGCACCGGCACGGCTGTTCTGCCGTGAATCGCCTATTTCAATACTTCCAAATTTATCAAGGATTACAGCAGCACGCTCTGCTTCATTTCTGGAAGTGGCATGCACAGTAACTACTGTACCGCGATCTGCAGCGGCTGAATAACTCTGCACTTCATCATCGCTACCGAACAGCGATGCAAAGAAACCTTTATGTTTGCTGCTGCCAGAAGATTCTGCCTGGCCAGTGTTGCCTCTGGATATATCTACCGTTTCTTTCTGGAAGCCACTACGAATCAGCGCCTGCTCTGCCTCAATGGCTTTATTTCGATCGTTATAGATACCTATAACTGTTTGTTTCATGCTATCCTGGTTCATCATCTTACTGTTTTGTTCACAAAAAATTTTAAAGACTTCAAATGTATAATTCAGGCTGTATTACATACCTAAGGAATTTTGTACTTATTCAATAGCATTAAATAATGCACAAGTATTCAACATCATCTCATACATCAAAAAGTACCTCGCTTCAGATATTAATAAATTCATCTGAAGTCAGTCTGATTACACGCTGAAGCAAAAAGATAGTTGTGCTAAAAAAAGGGTGCTAATGGAAAATACAGGCTAAAACTGTCTTAGCTCCTCAAAACAAGTGGTTCAGCAGCAGAAACTTTTTTTTTAGAATAACAATACCATCTATCAAATGAATAGCAATGTTTGAACCGTTCATCTATATCATTACAGCGAAATACTACATTGCATTTTTCCAATGCACCACCAGGTTTGACTGCAGAATCCAGAACATAATTCCATCAGTTACTCAATAATACACAAAAAAAACCGCTGCCAGTGTTTCAAGGAAAGCCTTTAGAGACTAACTACCCAGACCTGGAGGTATGGCTGCGGAGTGAATCACAGAACATCAACCCGGACATGCTGCCTGATCCAAAAAATATGCCGACATCCATCATGTGATAAAACAAAAAACCCTGCAAGCTTTAAGCTTACAGGGTTTTGCGTCTGATTGTGTGAGGTCTCGAGCGGATTCGAACCGCTGTAGAGGCTTTTGCAGAGCCTTGCCTAGCCACTCGGCCACGAGACCTTGGTGTTGAATGGGAATGCAAATTTAACACTTTAGCCGGATCTGCAAAACCCTTTGGGCTTTTTTAAATCTACGGAAGCTAATCTTTTTCAGCTTTCAAGGCCTGAAACGCCACAAACCCTTATCTACCAGCACAATACTACCGAAATAAAAAAAGCACCCCCTAACCGGAGGTGCTTTCAATATAAGCGTACAAAGCGTACTAAAGCTTATGCTTTGGTTTCTTCGTCAGAGTCGCCTTCTTCAGCTTCTTTCTGTTCATTCAGCGCTTTGGCGTTAGCCCTGTCAGGGGCTGCGTCAGCTACTAGCTCTGAATCTTCAGATACTTCGTTGGCAATGTTTGGCGCCTTTTCATTTGCATTTGCTGGTTTGCTGGCCTGCTTGGCTTCGCTTTCCATCATTTGCTCTTTCAGGCTTGCTAGTGCATCAAGATCACCAAGGGTAGCACCTGAGTCACCGCCCTGTGCTGCAGGGGCAGCAGCTTTCTTCTTACCACCAGCAGCTGGGGCAGAAGTAGCAGCAGGGGCAGCGGCAGGAGCGCCTTTAGCAGGAGCGGCTTTCTTCAGGCCTTTGCTTTCTTCTTCACGGTAAGTAGCAGTGTGGCTTAATACAATGCGCTTATCGTCTTTAGAAAACTCGGTTACTTTGAAATCAAGCGTTTCGCCTACTTCAGCTTTGCTGCCATCTTCTTTCTGAAGGCTCTTGGTCAGGGCAAAGCCCTCGATACCATAAGGAAGCTCCAGAACGGCACCTTTATCGTTTTTGTTGATGATGGTACACTTGTGGTCAGAACCCAGGGTAAAGATAGTCTCGAAGGTATCCCATGGGTTTTCTTCAAGCTGCTTGTGGCCCAGTGCCAGACGACGGTTATCAACATCAAGCTCAAGAACCTGTACTTCCAGCTCCTCACCTACTTTGATAAACTCAGATGGGTGCTTGATTTTGCGGGTCCAGCTAAGGTCAGATACGTGCACAAGACCGTCGATACCTTCTTCCAGCTCAAGGAACAGGCCGAAGTTAGTCAGGTTGCGTACGATACCTGTGTGCTTGGTACCAACAGCGTATTTAGTAAGAACGTCAGACTTAGTCCAAGGATCTTCAGAAAGCTGCTTGATACCCAGAGACATCTTACGCTCATCGCGGTCGATGGTCAGCACTACTGCCTCACGCTCCTCGCCTACTTTCACGAAGTCGGCAGGGTTGCGCAGGTGCTGGCTCCAGCTCATTTCGCTTACGTGGATCAGGCCTTCAACACCTGGCATCAGTTCCAGGAATGCGCCGTAATCAGCAACGTTAACGATTTTACCTGCAACTTTGGAACCTGGTTCGATCTGATCGCCCAGAGAATCCCAGGGATGCGGGGTAAGCTGCTTCATGCCAAGGCTGATACGCTTCTTCTCTTCGTCAAAGTCGAGTACAACCACGTTTACTTTGTCGTCCAGGTTCAGAACTTCTTCCGGATGGTTGATACGTCCCCAGCTGATATCTGTAATGTGAAGCAGACCGTCTACACCACCAAGGTCGATGAATACACCGAAGTTGGTCATGTTTTTGATCACACCCTCGAGTACCTGACCTTTTTCCAGGTTCTCCAGGATCTCGGCCTTTTGCTTCTCAAGATCTTTCTCGATCAGTACTTTGTGCGATACAACTACGTTGTCGTTGGTGTAGTTGATCTTAATCACCTTCACCTCCATTTTCTTACCTACGTACACATCGAAATCGCGAATTGGCTTCACGTCGATTTGTGAACCTGGCAAGAACGCTTCCACACCGTAGATGTCTACGATCAGACCACCTTTGGTGCGGCGCTTTACAGTACCTTCAATGATTGTGTCCTGGTCAAGGGCTTCCTGGATAAGGGTCCAGGCACGTACGATCTTCGCTTTTTTGCGGGAAAGTACCAGCTGACCAAGAGCGTTTTCCTGCTCTTCAACGAATACTTCTACTTCGTCGCCGATTTTCAGGTTTGGCAGGTCACGGAATTCAGAGGCAGAAACAAGACCGTCAGATTTGAAGCCGATGTTAAGGATAACATCGCGGTCGTTGATGCCTACTACAGTACCTTTAACAACCTCTTTTTCAGTTACCTGATTAAGAGTGTTTTCATACATCTGGGAGAGTTCCTCTTTTTGCTTTTTAGAGTAGCCTTCGCCGAAACCTTTGGTTTCGTAACTTTCCCAATCAAACTCTTGTGGAGTATTTGCCATAAAGCTTAAAATTGGCTCTGTTATCACCACCTGCCGTGAGCCTGCCAGCAGGGGCTTTTGGTTCTACATTTATTCCCGGCATGCACCGAAAACCCCGCTCACCTGAACGGACTGCAAAAGTAAACATATTAGAGGTATTTTCCCTAGTATCATACATTATAATGCCAACATTTCATCCAATAATATTTAAAACTCGTGTAATGAGCTTTGAAAAACTCTTTTTATAATTTAGCGTTTTAACCAAAACATAAAATTTAGCTAAGTCTTATGGCAGAAATCTTTACCGGCGCAGGCCTGGTTGCTTTTTTCTCGCTCACGCTCATGGAAATTGTTCTGGGCATTGATAACATTGTTTTTATATCAATCCTGGTGGCAAGGCTGCCAAAGGAATCACAGCCAAAAGCCCGGTTCATTGGTATATCGCTGGCGTTATTGGTACGGGTAGCCCTGCTTTTTGCCATCACCTGGCTGATTGGCGCTTCACAGGATTTATTTACAGTATTTGGCATGGGCTTCAGCATCCGTGACCTGATCCTGCTGGGCGGTGGTTTATTCCTGCTTTATAAAAGCACCACCGAAATTCACCATAAACTGGAGGGCGAAGAAGAATCCAACAAGGAAGTAAAAGCTGCCAGCTTTTCTTCTGTTATCTTCCAGATCATTTTGCTTGATATCGTGTTCAGCTTCGACTCTATCCTAACAGCCATTGGCCTGGTAGATAACATCTGGATTATGGTGGCAGCTGTTATTATTTCTATGGGTGTAATGCTGATAGCAGCCGGTACCATTGCCTCTTTCATAGAAAAACACCCTACTGTTAAAATGCTGGCACTCTCCTTCCTGCTGCTGATTGGCGTAATGCTGGCGCTGGAATCATTCGAGGTGCACATTCCTAAATTCGCTATTTACGCAGCTATCTTCTTTTCACTTTTTGTTGAGTTCCTCAATATCAAGGTGCGCAAGAATTCAACTAAAACAGTTGACCTGCACCAGCAGTACAAAAAATAGCAGCCAGGTACATTTATCCAACACAGGCCTTCATCAGCAAATGGTGAAGGCCTTTTTATTTGTCGTTTGCTTGTGATGCAATGGTTTTGTTTACCTGCAAAAGTTGGAACACGGGTGTAGCTCTCCTTCAGGGCAAAGAAGCCGGGGATTGTGCACTGCTATGGCATTAGCAGGAGGTAAAATGTAAATAAGAGAATAGCCATAGGGCATACGGCTAAATTTAGCTATATTTAAAGCAGATTTTTTTCGAAAACCCAGCCCTCAAATTAATTGTTTATACAGGGCAGCGTACACATATATGGAAGATAACACCCTTGGTTTTGCAGGTTTTGGCTTAGCACCCTCCCTTTTAGAAAGTATCGATATTATGGGCTTTAGTGACCCAACGCCAGTGCAACAGGCGGCGATACCAGCAATTTTATCAGGAAAAGACCTCATTGCCTGCGCCCAGACCGGCACAGGAAAAACAGCAGCTTACCTGCTCCCCATCATGCATAAGCTTGAATCTCAGGAACGAATGGGGGGCGTAAATACCATCATCATATCACCCACACGGGAGCTTGCCCTGCAGATAGACCAGCAAATTGTTGGCCTCTCCTACTTTACATCGGTAAGCTCTATCGCTGTATATGGCGGTGGCACCGGCTCTGAGTTTGAGCGCGAAAAGCAGGCACTGAAATCGGGGGCCGATATTATTGTAGCCACCCCCGGCAAGCTTATTTCGCACCTTAACATGGGCTATGTGAATACCGACAGCATTCAGCACCTGATCCTCGATGAGGCCGACCGCATGCTGGACATGGGCTTTTATGAAGACATTATGCGCATTGTTGGCAAACTGCCGGAAAACAGGCAAACGCTTATGTTTTCGGCTACCATGCCTCCTAAAATACGGCAGCTGGCCAGCCGCCTGCTTAAAGATCCGGATGAGATCAACATTGCCATTTCCAAAACCGCAGAAGGCGTACACCAGGCTGCTTACTCGGTGCATGAAGATCAAAAGGAAGAGCTGCTGGAGAACATACTGGACCGCCCCAACCTCGAAAGTGTAATTGTATTCAGCAGCCGCAAAAGTACAGTCCGCAGCATTGAAAAGGGTTTGCTCCGCAAAGGCATCAATGCCAAGATCATCAGCTCTGACCTGGAGCAGCGCGAGCGCGAAGAAGTGTTACGCCAGTTCCGCAACCGCTCCTTCCCGGTGCTGGTTGCCACCGATGTACTGAGCCGTGGCATCGACATTGCCGACCTTGACATGGTGCTTAATTTCGACGTACCACACGATGCAGAAGATTATGTACACCGGGTAGGCCGCACCGCCCGGGCAAAATCAACCGGCGAAGCCATTACCTTTGTTACGCCCAAAGAACAGCGTAATTTCTATAAGATCGAACAACTCACCGGCATAGAAGTTGAAAAGCCCTCCCTTCCGGAGAAACTGGGCAAGGCGCCCGAATGGCAGGACCCCAGCCAGCTGCGCCGTGCTAAAACCGGCCCGCGTGGTGGCAGAGATGCTTCTTCTTCTCATCACAGGTCTGGCAGATCGGGCGGCAGTAGTGGCCAGGGCGGCGGTGGCAGCAGGCAGGGCGGCGGCAACAGGTCGGGGCGTAAGCCATACCGCAGAAAAAAAGGTCCGAACAGCGGACCAGGTAATGCTGCTGCAGGCCAGGGACCTGCCAAGGAATAATTACGCAGCAAACCTAAGTTGCTGCATGGGCCTTTTCCCGTGTTCAGAAAAAAAACTATACAAAGCTATAACCTGATATACTGCTTACTTCGTTGCTAAATAATGTTTCGCAAATATCTACCTCAACTGTTACTGGTGCTTGCCGCTGTTTGTGTAATGATGGGTCTGTACATCTGGCAACAACCCCAGGAAACCTGGTTGCAGGCGCCGGCCCCACTTCCAGATTCTCTGCTTAGCGCTTTTCAGGATCAGAAGTCTTCCATAAAAACAGAAGAGAACCCCCAGGCGCGGGCTCACTGGGAGTGGCTTATGCTGCGGGATCCGGCCACGGGGAAGATACCGGCCAACATCAGGCAGCGCGAACTGGCCTTTGCTAAACAATTGCCAGTGGCTAAAAGTACAAAGCCCGCCATACGAAAAGCAGAAACCGACTGGCAGTCTGCAGGCCCCTTCAACATAGCCGGTCGTACGCGTGCCCTGGCTCTGGATGTGCGAAATGAGCAGATAATTCTGGCCGCCGGTGTTTCCGGTGGTATGTGGCGCTCTACAGATGGCGGGCAGTCGTGGGTTAAAACCACTGCACCAGACCAGCTGCACAATGTAACTACCGTGGTACAGGATACCCGTCCCGGCCATGAAGATACCTGGTACTACGGCACCGGAGAGCTTATAGGCAATTCTGCACGGGGGGGCGATGCTCCCTACCGTGGTGATGGCATCTACAAAAGCACCGATAATGGCGTGAGCTGGTTTCAGCTGGCTGCCACCAGCACCAATGAGCCCCAGGCATTTGATAATCCATTTGATTATGTCTACAAGCTTAAAATCAATACCACTAACATGGCTGTGCAGGAGCTCTATGCAGCTGTAGCCGGTGGGGTGTACAGGTCTGTAGACGGAGGCGATACCTGGACAGTGGCGGTTGTAAATGATCAGTCACAATCAACAGATGTGGAAATAACCAGCAATGGTGTGGTATATGTAACCCTTAGTGCCATTACACTTGAAGGTGAAGTGGGCGAAGGTGGCGTATTCCGCTCTGCCACCAATGGCAATAGCTGGCAAAGCATTTCGGCACGTTTATGGCCCCCTGGCTTTGGGCGGGTAAAAATAGGAAGTAACCCACAAAACCCGGATGAACTATATTTCCTGGGCGACGGACCTGACTTTCCATTTTTGTTCAGGTACAGACATGCTGCAGGAGGCGGAACCTGGACCAACCTCACCCAAAACCTTCCTGAGCTGGAAGATCCTGTTGCCGGTCTCGATCTGCAGGGTGGCTATAATATGGTGGTAGAGGTGCACCCGCTGCAAAGTAATACGGTATTTGTAGGGGGCACCAATCTTTTCCGCTCCAGCGATGGTTTTACCTCTGCCGATAACACAGACTGGATTGGCGGCTACAGCCCCGAGAACGATGTGGCAGTGTACCCGAACCATCACCCCGACCAGCATGAGCTGCTGTTCTATCCCTCTAACCCTTCCCGGGCCATTTCGGCCCATGATGGCGGCCTGAGCCGCACCGAAAATATTCTGGCCAGCAACGACGATGAAATCCATGAAGTGGAATGGCAGTCGCTGAACAGCGGCTATGTTACCACCCAATTTTATACTGTTGGTTTAGACCAGAGCCAGCCAACGGACCTGATCATTGGCGGCATGCAGGACAACGGCAGCTGGCTCACCAATACGGCCACTGCCGCCAATAACAGGTGGATCAGGCTGCTGGGGGGCGATGGTGGTTATACCCATGTTGCCACAAGAGGTGCTTATTACTATGTATCTTTCCAGGAAAGCCAGATTTACAGGCTTACCCTCAACAATGAATACCGGCTTACCAGCTTTGCCCGTATCGATCCCATTGGCGGTGGGCAGATCATAGAACAGCCCTACCTGTTCATCAACCCCTATGTGTTTGATCCGACCAGTAAAAACCGCATGTACCTGGCAGCTGGCAATGTGGTGTACAGAAACCGCAATGTGAGCCAGATCCCATCAGGTGGTCAGCAGCCTGTATCCTTAAACTGGGATGAGCTGCCGGAAACCAGCATTTCATCAGGCTCCATCAGTGCCATTAATATTTCTACCACCCCTGCCGATATACTATACTATGGCACCAGCGTGGGTGAGGTTTTCAGGGTAACAGCTGCAAACAGCACAAATCCTGAAGTAAGCCCCATAACCTCCCCTCTTTTTCCCGAAGCCGGTTATACAGCACATATTTCTATCAACCCTGCCGATGCCAACGAAATTGTAGTGGTGTTCTCCAATTACAATGTTCGCAGCATATTCCACAGCAACGATGGTGGCGAAAACTTTTCCGATATCAGTGGTAACCTGGAGGAATTTCCCAGTGGCGAAGGCAGCGGACCATCTGTAAGACATGTTGAAATTATTCCGCTCACGGACGGCACCAGCCTTTACCTTGCAGGAACCAGCACAGGGGTGTACAGCACCCGCACCCTTTCGGGCCTGGCTACCCGCTGGGAACAGGAAGCCCCCGAACTGATTGGCCGTGTGGTGGTGCCACAGATCAGGCACAGGTCTGTAGATGGCCGGGTGGTTGTGGCTACCCATGGCAATGGGGTATACTATAAGAATTATGATGATGTGCTGAACACCTACATCGACCCCGAAGGCCAGCCCCTGAACCTGCTCAATCCCTACCCTAACCCATTTACACCTGCCGATGTGGTGGTAATACCTTTCAGCGTACCCCGTGATGGCATAGTAAGGGTACGGGTTTACAGTAGTACCGGGCAGCTCATTAAACTGCTGCTCTACAACCAGGTGTTTGCCGGCACCACGGAAATAACCTGGGACGGGCGCAATGTAGCGGGTGTACCTGTGGCACCAGGCACCTATGTGGTGCGCATGGAGTACGAAAATGAGGTGATCAGCAAAAAAGTAATACTCCTGCACTAAGCTTTTTTATTTGAAGGCTGTGCCTCTATCTTTGCGCCATGCTTAAGAAAACACCCTCCCTGCTTTGCCTGCTTTTACTAATTTTGTGGTCGTGCGGCCCCGATCCGGAAGAAAGGCTTAACCAAAGCCGCCAGCTGGTACAAAATGGCAACTATGCCGAGGCGATCAAACAGCTGGATGAGCTCCTGGCCAGTAATCCTGACAATGCCGCAGCCTACAATTTAAGGGGCGTAGCCTACCTGGAAAATGGCAATGCCGAGGATGCTGTTTCTGATTTCAGCCAGGCAATCCGCTACCAGCCCGAGGACTATAAATACTGGTTTAACAGGGCTAATGCCCGTTTTGAAACAAGAGACCTAAACGCCTCCCTGCAAGACTATAACGAAGCCATTAAGCTGAAGCCAGACGTTGCCGATGTATACCTGAACCGCTCCGCAGTATTCTACGAGATGCAGAATATTCCCGAAGCCCTCAATGACATTAGAGCAGCACTGGAAATGAGCCCTGAAGATCCGCTGATACAGTTTAATGCAGGAAAGCTTTATTATGTAATCGACAGCCTGCCCCAGGCCCGCCAGCACCTTACCGCTGCCATACAAAAAGACAGAAAGCGCGCAGAAGCTTTTTTCCTCTTGGGTAATGTTTCCCTGCGTGAAGGAAACCAGGAGGAAGCCTGTACATTTTTCAGGCAGGCAGTGCAGCTGGGCTCAGAGCCAGCAAAAGAAGCAGCCGCTTCCTGCTCATAAAAACATAAAGACCGCTTTTACGCTTTCTACTATATGGCAACGACAGGCACAGATCTGAACAGGGCGGTACACTATCTGCAGCAGGATGAGCTGGTGGCCATTCCTACCGAAACCGTTTATGGGCTGGCAGGAAATGCCTATTCAGAAAAAGCGGTGGTAAAAATATTCAGCACCAAAAAGCGCCCCAGCTTCGATCCGCTGATCGTACACACCAATGCGCTTGAATCTGCCAAAGATTTTCTGCTGGACATACCCGATACTGCCCATGTACTGGCTGAAAAATTCTGGCCCGGCCCTCTTACCCTTATACTACCTAAAAACAGCCGTATTCCCGACCTGGTAAGCTCCGGACTGAATACAGTTGGGGTGCGCATTCCCAGGCATCCGCTAAGCCTTCAGCTACTGGAGAAGCTCGATTTTCCGCTGGCTGCTCCAAGCGCTAATCCTTTTGGTTACATCTCTCCTACCACTGCACAGCATGTGGAAGAACAGCTGGGGGCCCACATCCCCTACATATTGGATGGTGGTGCCTGCGAGGTTGGGGTTGAGAGCACCATTCTTGGCTTCGATGGCGATACTGTGATCGTATACCGTTTAGGCGGTATGTCGCTGGAAGAGCTCCAGCAGTGGATTCCCGGCAAACTGGAGGTAAAAGCACACAGCACTTCCAACCCTGTTGCTCCCGGCCAGCTGGAGAGCCATTATGCACCCAGAAAGCCACTTATTTTGGGCAACATACAGGAATTACTGCAGGAGCATGGCAAAAAAGGCATTGGTGTGTTATCCTTCAAAGACATATACCCGGAAACCACCCAGTACACCCTCTCTGCCTCTGCAGATCTGGCAGAAGCTGCCAGAAACCTCTTTAAAGCCCTGCGTGTACTTGATAGTGCACCCGTAAATCTGATCATTGCAGAACGAGTGCCTGATTATGGTCTTGGCAGGGCAATAAACGACAGGTTGCGGCGTGCCTCTGCCGGTTCTGTTCAAAAAGAAACATTCAATTTTGATACCCCTTCTGAAGCCCTGGACCAGTAACAGTCGCTACCAGCCCCTGCAGGGCTAAGCCTGTAACAGAGGTGCTTTATATGGCAGTTTTTCAAAGAGCTGATTTATATCAGAAACTTTTTTCTTTAGAATGTGTAACTTGAAATCATAAACCTAAAACTGAAACTTTCAACATGAAAACGCTGGATCAGTACAATTTTTCTGGTAAGAGAGCTTTGATGCGTGTTGACTTTAACGTGCCGCTGAACAAGCAAAATGAAATTACCGACGACACAAGACTTAAAGCTGCCCTGCCATCTATCAATAAGATTATTAACGACGGTGGCTCCGTGATCCTGATGTCGCACCTGGGCCGCCCTAAAGAAGGTCCGGAAGATAAATATTCGCTTAGGCACCTGGTGCCCTACCTCACTCGTGAACTGGGCCGCGAGGTGCAGTTCGCCCCTGATTGCATAGGCGAAGAAGCCCGTCAGAAAGCCCGGAACCTGCAGCCAGGCCAGGTGCTGTTGCTGGAGAACCTGCGTTTTTATAAGCAGGAAGAAAAAGGCGACAAAGATTTTGCCCAGAAACTCTCTCAGTTAGGTGATGTGTGGGTGATGGATGCCTTTGGTACAGCACACCGTGCGCATGCCTCTACGGCAGTGGTAGCAGATTTTATGCAGGATAAAGTAGCCGGCTACGTAATGCAGGCCGAGCTGGATAATGCTAAAATGGTGCTCGAAAATCCACAGCGACCTTTTACTGCCATTATGGGCGGTGCTAAAATATCAGACAAGATAGAGGTAATAGAAAAGCTGCTCGATAAGGTAGATTACCTCATCATTGGTGGTGGTATGTCTTACACCTTCTTCAAAGCCCTGGGTGGCCAGATAGGCAACTCACTGGTAGAAGCTGATAAAGTAGACCTTGCCAGCGACCTCATCAAACGCGCCAAAGAAAAAGGCGTGGAAATCAAATTGCCTATCGACTCCATCATTGCTGATAAGTTCGATAAGGACGCCAACACCAAAGTAGCCAGCAACCATGCCATACCAGATGGCTGGATGGGACTTGATATTGGACCTGAAGCACAGGAAATTTTTCTGCGTACCCTGCGGGAGTCTAAAACCATTCTGTGGAACGGACCAATGGGTGTGTTTGAAATGGAAAAATTTGCCGAAGGAACCAAAGCTGTAGCCAAAGCCGTGGCCGAAGCTACCAGCAAAGGAGCTTATTCCCTGATTGGCGGGGGCGATTCTGCAGCAGCGGTTAACCAGCTGGGCTATGGCAACGATGTTAGCTATGTATCTACCGGTGGTGGTGCTCTGCTTGAGTATTTCGAGGGTAAAGAACTACCAGGTGTTACAGCGCTCAATAAGTAGAGAACAAGCAGTATTCATAGGAAAGCCGGCTCCATGCCGGCTTTTTTTTGCTCATTAAGCAGCTGAATCTTAGTGCCTTGAAATATTATAACGGCTAAAGGAACTATTTTCTCCTTTTCTGGCCCAGGCTTTGCATGTACATCATTAAAATCCTGTTAAAGGTAAGCCCTTACAGGGCCTCTGTATATGTTAAACGCCAGACTTAAAGACGATGAAAACATTACCTTCTTTTATCATAATCCTGCTGATTGGCAGTCTGCTGATATCCTGTAAACCCGAGAGAGATGCTGTTATACCATCTAACGTATTAAGAAGCGACAGAGGGCTGGTCATAGAGCTGGAGTGGAATACCGGTGGCAGCAGCAGCCAGGCTTTATACGACAGCGATCTTGATCTTTACCTGGACCAGAACGAAATACCGATAGAAGCCTCCGAAAACATAAATAGCTTCGAGGCCGTCTATTTGCGCGATGTATACAAAGATGGCTATTATGATATTCTGATAGGTGCCATAGATGTTAGAAGGCATACCGACTACAAACTCTTCATCTCTGCGCCGGGAGGTGAAATCATTCACCAGTACCATGGCTACTTTTTAGCCGGTGAAAACGGAGAGGTTCCCTACCTGCGGATCCGCAAGCAAGGCCGTACTTATACCTTGATAGATCTATAAACCTGCAACAGTAAGCACCCACAGCCTGTCTGGAAGCTGGCGGAGGGGTAAGATTTTCAGAGAACTAATGTATCATTTGCTTGGATATGAGCTGGCATAAACAAGAAAAGCCTGCAGTTACTACAGGCTCTCTGTTTAACCTGATCTAAGCACTTTATTTAAAGAAACCACCCAGCATACCGCCCAGGCCACCCGATTTGCCACCGCCCAGGATGCTGGCCAGTCCGCCCATACCTCCTTTGGTGTTCTGGAACCTGTCGCTCACAAAATTAATCATCAGCGGCACCACCACACCTTCTACCTGTTTGGCTACCTGCGGTGTTAAACCCAGGTTAGATACAAGTTTACCCACCAGGTTAGCACCTATTTTTCCAACAATTGGGTTTTCATGACTGGCACCTCCCTTCTGGTTCATCAGTCCCATTAAGCCCTGCAGGTTTCCCCTGCGGACCTCATCTTCTGCTACTTCTTTGGCGCTTTGTCCTGCCATTTCAATGGCACGATCAGCTTTGGCGGGATCAAGGCCCGAACGTTGCTGTACATCGTTTCCTATCGCACCCTTTAAATCTTTAATGATATCATCTAACATATTTTCTCTTTTTTATGATAAATCTGCCTGAGGCCTTTATTGTTTGGCAAGATATGGCTTACTGCTTATCTTGCCGCAAAACTTATCAACTATGACTTCCTATCAGATTTTTCTTTTTCTCCATTCCTGGATTCGCTGGTTTATTTTAGTACTGGGGCTGGTGGTGATCATCAAATCTTACAGTGGCTGGTTTGGCAATAAACCATATCTAAAGGGTGACAACGGCATGTCGGCAGGTTTTATAGGACTGCTACACCTTAACCTGCTCATTGGCCTTATTCTGTACTTTTTCCTCAGCCCTTATGTTCAACAGGCATTCAGTGATTTTGGAGCAGCCATGAGAGACTCTTACCTGCGCTTTTGGGCAGTAGAGCATATAGCTGTAAACATTATTGCAGTGGTGGTGGCCCAAATAGGTCGCGCCAGGTCTAAACGTGCTACAACAGATGTGGCAAAGCATAAAACCGCAGCCATTTTCTATACTATTGCCATGGTGTTGCTCCTGAGCCGTATACCCTGGGGTGAGGCTGAAAGGTGGTTCAGAGGACTGTAAACAAATTCAAAGTAAGCCAAAGGCTAATCTTTATGGAGGATTCTCTGTAAAGATTAGCCTTTCTTGTTTAACATAGAGCCAATACCCTTAGGCATTGGCAAAACAGTTTACAGCTTGTTGTATATTAACAGAGCAATACACCACCCCTTAATGTTATGAAGAAAAGTAAAGTACTAATTGACCTAACTGGCGCCATGGGCGATCATCTGATTGATAAAGACCTGCGCAACGGCCTCTCTGCAGCCACACGCAGCGGAAACTACCTGTGGGTAGCAGGTGATGAGCAGATCAGTATTCAACGCCTGGAAAAAACAGAAGAGGGCTGGGGTAACTGCACAACATTTCACCTGGGAGATTACATTGAACTTGTTAGCCAGATAGATGAGGCTGATGTTGAAGGAATGGATTTTGATGGCCGCTACCTCTGGATAACTGGCTCTCACAGCCTTAAGCGCTGCAATATTTCTAAAAAGACTGATGATCCCGAAAAAGCAGTCAGGAAATTAACTAAGGTATCTATGGACCCAAACAGGGTATTGCTGCTCCGAATACCCTGCCAGCCAAATGAAAAGGGCGAGTATGTGCTAAGCAAATCCTGCCCAGATCCTGAAGACCCAACTAAAACCCTGACAGCCGCCAAGCTTAAGCACGGCAAAAAGAAAAGTCAGCTTAGCAAGGCATTGAAGAATGATGAGCACCTGAAGGATTACATGAAGATACCGGGAAAAGACAATGGCTTTGATATAGAAGGGATGGCTGCTATTGGCGAAAGGGTTTTTCTGGGCCTGCGGGGGCCTGTTCTCCGGGGCTGGGCAATCGTTCTTGAAATACAAACCGAGCTGGATGAGAACCATGAGCTGGTGCTGAAAGAAATAGGCAGGAACGGGCTTAAGTACAACAAATTTTTTATGCAGCTGCATGGCATGGGCGTTCGCGAAATGGCAACAGATGGCAATGATCTGCTCATCCTGGCAGGGCCAACCATGGACCTGGATGGCACCATGGCAATCTATCGCTGGAAAAACGCTGCCACACACGATGAGAAGCCCCTGATCACCAGGCAGGAGCTGGAGGAAATTGCAACCATACCTCACAAAAGTAATACCCATGGCATTAACAAGGCCGAAGGCATGGTACTGCTGGAGGATAGAGGACTGCTTGTGCTATATGATAGCCCCGGTAAAGAAAGGCTCATGGGCGAGCATGCGGTAATGGCTGATGTTTTTCATCTGTGAGAAGCATCAGCACAATAAACAAAGCTGCACCTTGCAAAAACTGATCGCCAGCACCGTTGCCAGTTTGCCAGCATTTCTAATATCATCCAGGACCGAAGAGTGTTGCCAGCACTTTAGTTTCAGCAACTGCTTTCTGCAGGCTGCTGAGCGAAGCTGCGGCATCGGCTGGTAAAGACAGGAAATCTGCCACCAGTGAATAGATAGGCATGGGATTGCCACCTGCCTCCCGAAGGCTCATGATTGAGGTGCTTCCTGCAGATTTAGATAGTTTTTTCCCCTTCTCATCCAGCAGCAGGGGGTGATGTAAAAAAACTGATTTCTGAAAAAGCAGCGCTTTTTGCTGTAGCTCCTGGTTCTTCGATTGAGAGGTTAAACAACTGGCTATAAACACCTGGGCTGCAGTGGAATACAACAGGTCTTTTCCACGAACAATGAAGTTGATACCATGGGCCATATCATCGGAAAGGGAAGCAAGCTGGTAGGCAGGAATACCTTCTTTGCGCCTAACCACAAAATCTCCCATTTCCTGCGCCAGTGGCAGACAACGCTCCTCCTGCCCCACCTCCCGGAAACAGATTGTTTCTTCGGGCACCACAATTCGCCATGCTGTTCCTGCAGTATCGAAAGAAAGCCTGCTTTCCCTGCAACTGCCTCTGTAAACACCACCATTCCAGCGCTCACGCACCCTGCTTCTGCTACAGTCACAGGCATAGAGATAACCTTCATTTTTAAGTACCTCCAGCAATGCATGATACTCCTCAAACCTTAGCTGCTGAGAGTATTGAGAGGTGAAATCAGCCGGACTTTCCGGCCCCTCATCCCAATCTAGTCCCAGCCAGTCGAGGCACCTGAAGATTTCCTGGATATACTCCGGCCTGGAGCGGGAAGTATCCGAATCATCAATACGCAACTGCAGCATCCCCCCGGCACTACGAACAAGCAACCAGGTGAGTACGAACGAAAAAGCATTACCCTTATGCAGGTAACCACTTGGCGTTGGAGCTATCCTGCTTTTCAATAATGGAACTTCCTGATTATTAGACCCTGCGCCCATTGTGGATAAAGATTTACTGGAACCTACTTTTTCAACAGGTTGAAAATTTGTTATTTTAGATTACTCATACAAGCAGAAGCCTTTAAATAAAAAAGAATTCCTGCGTTCTGTACGCACTTATAATTTTATTCAAAGAACTCTGTTTAAATTTTATCTGATTTTAAAGAAGAAATTTGCACAAAAACTTAGTTGTTTGTGCGTTTAAAGCTTTATCTGCTGTATTTTTACAATAAAATATAAGCAGACTTTACAATACGTAAACCGGATCGGGCCGTGGCATACAAAGAAAAGAAAATAGAGAAAAAATATTTTTCCATCGGAGAAGTGGCCACCCAGTTAGGGGTAACAACCTCACTCATACGTTTTTGGGAGAATGAGTTTGACATCATAAAGCCGAAGAAAAACCGTAAAGGCAACCGCCAGTTTACCAGGGAAGATATTGAAAATGTTAAGCTCATCTACCACCTGGTAAAAGAAAAGGGATTTACGCTGCAGGGAGCTAAAGATATGCTCAAGAACAACCACAGCCGTATGCAGGACCGTCTTAAACTTATTGATTCACTCAAGGATATCAGGGTATTCCTGGATGAGCTGAAGAACAGCATGCCTTAACATGGAACAGGAAAAGCTATGCCAGGTTGCTTTAACTCGTGTTGCGGGCGTAGGTCCGTTGCTTGCTAAAAACCTGGTCAGCTACTGCGGTTCTGCTGCTGCAGTTTTTTCCTCCAACAGAAATAAGCTTAGCCGGGTACCTGGGATCGGTGAAAAGATCCTCTCCAACCTGGCTTTGGCACAGCCCCTCAAAGAAGCCGAAAGTATTTTGCAAAGAGCGCAACAGGAAGCGCTGCAGATACTGATGTACACAGAGGCCGACTACCCCTACCGCCTGAAGCAAATAGCAGATGCCCCCATTGTGTTGTACTACCGGGGTAAATCAAGCTTAAACCACCCCCGTACCATTGCCATTGTTGGTACCCGCAAAGCCACCAGTTATGGCAGAACTGTAACAGAGCAAATGGTGGAAAGCCTGCTGCCCTACCAGCCTCTTGTTGTGAGCGGCCTGGCCTATGGAATTGATGTTATCGCCCACAGGGCATGCCTCAAAGCCGGCTTAGCCACCATTGGTGTAATGGCCAGTGGCCCTGATATCATCTATCCTCCTGCCCACCGCTCTACAGCAACTGATATGCTCAGGGATGGTGGCCTGCTTACAGAATACCCTTTTGGCACCCAACCGGATGCCTACAATTTCCCTGCCCGAAACCGCATTATTGCCGGCATGGCCGATGCCGTTGTAGTGATTGAAGCTGCAGCCAAAGGTGGTGCTCTTATCACTGCAGAACTTGCCCTTGACTACAACCGGGAGGTATTTGCCGTTCCCGGCAGCCTCATGAGTGAGTACTCTGCCGGTTGCCATGCACTCATTAGCAGGCAACAGGCACACATTTACCGCTCTGCCGAAGACCTGGTGAACGAATTACGATGGAATAGCTCCAAAGAAGAAAAGAAGCCCCTGGCTGCCAGTATACCAGATTTAAGTGAAAGAGAGCAGGCTGTAGTGAACCTGCTGGAGCAGCAGCCGGCAGGTTACCAGATAGATGAGCTGAGCTGGCGAAGCCAGATTCCGCTTTCGCAGCTGGCCGGTGTGCTTTTAGAACTGGAGCTGAAAGGCCTGGTGCGCGCCCTGCCAGGTAAGAAGTTTGCCCTTAGCCTCTAGAAAATAAAAAAGCTCTGGAATAACCAGAGCGCACATACATAACACCTATTTAATCAATTAATCTATTAAGCAACTGGCTGCGCATGATACATGCTGTTCAGCGAAGAAAAGCATGCATCAGCAACAACTAGTAAGCCTCTCGAACAAAACATTTCTGATTACACTTCTCACGAATTACTTCGTAAGCCTTGATATCTCCCAGCTCGCCAGCTTTGCTTAAATCAAGGCAACCGGCTTCGGTACGGCCATGCTCAATACGCAGCAGGCCACGTAAAAAGTAAGCATCTATGTTCCTGGGGTTAAGCTCTATCAACTTTGTACAGTCGTTGATGGCATCTTCGTAAGCTTCGATTTGCTGTTTGGCCATGCCACGGCTGTAATAGGCCTGCTGATGGCTTGGGTTCAGGTCTATCACTTTTGTAAAATCGTAAATAGCACCATAGTAATCCTGCAGCTCAAATTTTAAGGTGCCTCTTATAAAGTAGGCATCTATCAGGTTATGGTTCAATTCGATTGCTTTGTTCAGGTCCTTCATGGCACCATGCAGGTCGTCGAAAGCTTTTTTGGCATTACCCCGCATATAATATGCCTGGGCAAAGGTTGGATCTGCCTCAATGGCTTTGTTAAAGTTCAAAAATGCCTCTTTATAGTTTTTAGAAGCATAGTGTTTACTGCCATCTTGCAGGTATGCGATAGCGTCGCCCTGTGCATTGGCACCGAAAGTGAGCAACAGGAACGAAAAGCAGGTCAGGATAAAGGATTTCATAAGCAAAAGGAAAAAGGTATTTACCTCCAATTACAACGCTAAAGTAGCAGGTCCTGCCGGGGCAATCTAACCCAAAGCCCCCTAATCCTGTACCATGTAATATTTGCACAACAAACACAGAAAACCTAACGGTGCACATACAAATTAAATTACGGAAATCCCTGATACATAAAAAAGAGCAAAACTTCAGTCAGTTCTGCTCTTTCCCTTTGCTCATCTATTGTTCAGTAATGAGATTATGAATTCCTGCCGCCTAAACCAAAACCATACCTGCGGCCATACAATGATTCTATGTACCGGAAATACCAATACAGCTCATAATTTAGTTCCAGGCCATAGTCAGTGTCCATCCTGTAGTCAATATAGTTTTCAAATGGAAAATCTGCACTACCAAAGCTGCCCCGCTGGGAAACCAGCGAATTCCATTGAATAACATACTGCTTATTTCTTTGCTCGTAGTGGGTGGGGGTGTAATAATTTACAGGCCTGCCATGCAGGGCAAACCAGCGTTCAAAGCCCGGGTCTATGATGGTAAGTTCATACTCATCTTCCTCCCCCTCCGGAGAAACCAGGTTGGGTGAGGCTGGCTTATCTACGGTGGCAACCCCGCCAGATGCACAGGCCGTTGCCACTAATAACCAAATACTTATATATGCTAATAATCTGAGTTTCATATCTGTTGCTTTTATATAAATAACGCAACAGATCCCTTTTTAGTTGATCATCAACTAACAGAGTGTAAAGAAGAGCGGCACCCTATACGTACTCTGCCTGACTGGAATAAGATGCTGACTATTTTTTGGGCCATACATAGCAGCATGTGGGCTTTAGCCATACAGTACAGTAAGGCTGCGGCTATCGTGCTGGGAATATTGTGCCTGCCATCAGCAGACTTTTATGCAACTCCTCCTGGTTTAGGCCGGGTGCCACTCCAAGTTCCTCCAGTGCCCTGATCACTTCTTCCGTGGCCATATTACCCACCAGACTATCATTGGCCATGGGGCAGCCACCAAAGCCTTTCAACGCACCATCTATTCGCCTGCAGCCTGCCAGCCAGGCAGCCTTGGTTTTTGCAGCTACATCTGAATAACGTGCATGCAGGTGTACGCCAGTCTCTATATCAGGGAATGCACCGCTGATGCGCTTAAACAAGAGGCTTACATCTTCTTCAATAGCAGTTCCTACAGTATCGGAAAGGCTCACTACCCTAACTTCCATCTGCTTAAGCCGGTTCACAAACGCTTCTACAAGTTCAATACTATAGGCATCGCCATAAGGATTGCCAAAACCCATGCTGATGTAGGTAACAAGGGTTTTGTGGTGCCTGATACATAAGTTCTGGATATTCTGTAAAATATTAAAAGCCTCCTCAATGCTGCGGTTTGTATTGCGTTGCTGAAAAGTTTCGCTGATACTCAGCGGAAAGCCCAGGTAATGGATTTGCGCATGCTCAACGGCTGCTTCTGCCCCACGCTCATTGGCTACAATGGCCAGTAACTTTGTGGATGTTTGGCTTAAATCCAGCTGCTGCAGCACCTCTGCGGTATCGCGCATTTGTGGTATGGCCTTTGGTGAAACAAAGGAGCCAAAATCCAGTGTGGAAAAGCCTACCCGCAGCAACTGGTTAAGGTAAGCTGCCTTGCGCTCAGTAGGGATAAAATCGTGAAGGCCCTGCATGGCATCCCGGGGGCACTCTACCAGGTGGATAGGCTGTGACTCTCTTAGCATAAAAAAATTGTATTAGATAGCAGCATCAAAGATACCCCCTGCCCTGCCTTTAAACAAAAAACATTGCGTACTTCCTGAAGTAAAGGGAATTTACTGCGCTGCCCTTTGAATCAACTCCCATGGCAGAAGATCGATAAAAGTTAAATACGTACAGGTATATCCCTGTTTATCAGGAAATAAAAGACCCCATGGCATACTTTTGGGTGTTGCAGTAGATAGAGCTGTAGATGTAAAAGTTGCCACGGTTAGTACCATATTTACGGTACAAATGAATAAGTGGGCTGCCGGGTTCCATCATTAATTTTTCGGCAACGGAAGGATCTGCCAGCACCGCCCTTACATCCTGCTCCATATTCATGATCTCAACTCCATATTGCAGGGCCAGGGTGGCAAAAAGCGAGTCGTTGATGAGCTTTCGGGAGCTGAAAGCCGGCAGGTCCAGGTCAGGAATGTAGGTATGCTCCAGCATAACTGCATCCTCATCTGCAAAGCGCAGGCGCTCCAGGTAAATACAACCAGCTTCTGACTCGGATCCATTCAACTCATAGAAGAAAGGAGCCGGCCAATTCAATGATTGGGGGCCGTAAAGGATCTGGGTTTTTACTGTATGCTGTGCACTGCCCACCACCTCTGTAAACCCTTTGAAAGACAGCAAGCCAAGGCTATTTCTTTTGAGCTGAACCACACTGCCCTTTCCCTGCCGTTTGGTAATGTACCCCTCCTGCTCCAGCACACTTAACGCATGGCGTACCGTTACCCTGTTGAGACTGTGTGTGCGGCTAAGTTCATTTTCAGAAGGCAGCAGATCTCCATCTGTATACATTCCCGACAGAATCTGGCTCTTCAGCTTTTGCTGAAGCTTCTGATATTGTGGCGCTGATGACATATAAATGATTTACCTTAACTAAGGGGCCGGTAATTAGAATAGAAAGAAATCTTAAAAGCTGCTATGAGGGTACCCCTCTTAACTAACCTTACATAGGTTGCTCACACTCAGTGAAATCTTTATAAAACGATGCTGATGTTATGCTCAAAATCATACAGGGTTAGCTTGCGCAACTGGTAATAGGCTTTCCAGAATTCCTCCAATGATGCTATATAACTTCTCTTGGCTTCGTCCTTCTCCTGCATGGCAATATTCAGGTCTGTAATGCTTATTTCTCCCAGCACATACCTTCTTTGTGCAATAGCATAACGCTTCTGGGCAATTTCATCGCTTTTCTTTGCTATTGTTACCTGCTGTTTGCGCATACTGAACATACGCACATGGGTAATTACCTCCTGTTCAAAGTTTATCTGGTCCTGCTCAACTGTGTAATCCGTTAACCTCTGGTTTGCTTCTGCTGTTTTGTATCGCGATTTCTGGCGGCCCCAGTCCATAACAGGTACACTGAAATTGATCATGACTGCCTGCTGATCGTCCGGGGCATTGTACACTTCTGTCAGCACATCGCCGCGATTAGTGAGGCCAAAAGTGGCTTCGATGTTAGCATCCAGCCCACCACTGCCTTTCGCCCAGGCAACACCTTTTGCTGCTTCCAGCTTTCTGCGTTCAAAGGCTACAGAGGCCCTTCTGTTTTTATGTGCTTGTGCAAGGGCAACTTCAGTATCTACTTTAAATTCAGGAATAACACTGGGCTGTACCAACGAAAGTGGTTCATCGTCTGATATGCCTATGTAAGCCTTAAGCCGTAGTGTATTAGTTTCCAGATCGAGCTCTGCTTTTGCAACCTGCTGCCTGGCCCGCATTACTGTGAGCTCCAGCTGCAACAGTTCATTTTCATTTCCATTTGAATTAGCCGCTCTGTCCTGGGCCATCTGGTAAAGGTCTTCGTTACTTGCCAGGTTCTTTTTGGCTATATCCAGGCTTGCCTGCGAAATCAGCAGATCAAAGAACAAGTCTGTTACGCTTACTGCTATCTGTTCCATTGCCTCTACATACTCGCGCTTGGATTCCTCGTACTGAAGGGGAGCAATTTTTTTATCCCACTTCAAGCCGTTGAAGAAAAACAGTGGCTGGCTTAAGCCTATAAAAGCAGGGTTTCCGCTAAAGAAAGCAGTATTGTTATAAAAGTTATCGAAGCGGTTAAGGCTGGAGCTTAGAAAAATACGGCTCCCGGTAAAACCAACCTGCTGCTCCAGCGAAAGCGCCAGTGAACTTAAGTTCTGGTTTACCTGTGGAAAGGCGTACGTACCGTCGTTTTGCCTGGTGGCCACTACCTCACGGCTAAACTCATTACTACCGTTAAGTACCAGCTGCGGCATATAATTAGACTGGTAAGTTTTGTACTGCCAGTAGCGGTTTTCTTTAATTGTCTGGGCCTGCAGCGCCGCCGGCGACTGGTCTTTAGCTAATGCAATCAGCTCGTAAAGTGTAAAGCTATTACGGAGACTGGTGTTTTGTGCAAAAAGAGTAAAAGTGCTAAGACAAGTGCAAAATAACAGACCTACAAATTTGTTCATACCGGCTTTAATACTACAACTGGGGACAAAAATATTGTACGCAACTTGTGTAGACAAGTTAAAATATTCTTAAAAAATGTCATCGGTTTTATACGCAAAAATTGCTGTATATGAATAAAAAAAGCAGCTTACCGTCTGCTGGAATCTATATACATGATATCTGCCTACGCCTCCCTGCTATAAAGCACATGATATGGCACATGTTCCCGCTCGTTCTGTCAGGAAGATGCTTTGAGTCTGGATAGCTATAATGTTGCTTTTAATGCTTAAATGCCCGATCAGGCAAGAAAGAAGAAACACCCCGAAGCGAAAGCTTAATCGCTCCACTAACGTTCACCCTGGCCAGGGCGATTGATTTGTACATGCACTGGTGTATACCCTTGTTAGGAATAGTCAGACTAGTTTTGTTAGCAGATGTTCCTGTTTCAAAGAAAAGTACTAGATTATTTCAAAATATAATTATAATTTATTTATATTTCATTTAGCTATTTCTATACGAGCTGTTGGATTAGAGGAAGTGTATTTAAGCTAGCTTCTGTTTAACATACTTAGCAGTTTACCAACCAACCATTTTTATTCATATGAAGCTTGTTTTTAAAACCGCAGTTGTGGCAGCGGTGCTGCTGACTCTCTTTAACAGCCATCGGGCAGATGCTCAGGGCTGTGTAGCCATCAGGCATTTCTCTTCCTGCAACGGAAACACCCTAAGCTCAGCAATACTAGCCAAAGGAGACTGGCAGCTGGGTAGTAACTACAGGTATTTCAAGTCATTTCGCCACTTCAGGGGAACACATGAAGAACCCGACCGAATTGCTAATAATACGGAGGTTATAAACCATTCACACGCATGGGACTTTAGCTTAACTTATGGTATGAGCAACAGGGCTTTTGCTTATCTATCGCTTCCACTGGTGCTGAATGAACGATCTTCTCTTTACGAGCATGGCCGAACAAGCAGAAACACTACGTTTTCAAGAGGCATTGCCGATGTGAGGCTGGGAGCTGGTTACTGGCTTATATCTCCAGACAAAAATACAAAAGGCAACCTGGCAGTGGGCTTAGGCATAAAATTACCAACTGGTAACTACCAGGCCACCGATATATTTTATAATGTTGGCCCACAGGGAGAACCGCAGGTTAGGCCGGTTGATCAATCAATACAGCCTGGTGACGGGGGCTTTGGCTTTTCTGCCGAAATACAAATGTACCGGCAACTTGCCAACAGGGTGTTTGCCTATGGCAGTGGCTTTTACCTGCTAAACCCGAGAGAAGCTAACGGTGTACGTACATTCAGGGAAACCCTTAGCCCTGTTTTGCAAAATGAAGCAATTATGTCGGTACCCGATCAGTATGCACTGCGTGCCGGTGTAAACTATGGCCTGGGCAACTCTGGCCTGGGTGCTTCTTTAGGTGCCAGGCATGAAGGGGTTCCTGTAAGAGACCTGTTAGGCGGAAGTGCCGGCTTCAGACGCCCCGGCACTGTTACTTCTGTTGAGCCTGGTATCAACTACCAGAAAAAGGATATTTCTTTTAGTCTTTCCGTACCTGTTGCCATACACAGGAACAGACCTCAAAGCGTAACAGACCAGGAGGCCGAAAGGCTTACCGGAACCTCCCGCCACGGTGATGCCGCCTTTGCAGATTACCTCATTAACCTGGGCATACAATACCGGATAAAAGGAAAGGCAAAAGCCGGCGAAACTAACTCATCGCCTATGTTTCACACAAACTAGCAGATGAGTCATCTTATTCTTTCTAGTATGAGCAGAGGTCAGGCATGGTAAAAAACCATGCCTTCCTTATTTGATAAGGAAGGCACTATAGCGGTTTTAGTTATTCCTTCACCTGCCTGTGCATTGCTTCCGTGCCAGGCTATACCAGATCTTTCATTGTCACAGGCGGAATATCTTTAACTGTAAGCTGCTTCAGCTCCTGAAAACCTGCGGTATTGTACTGGTACCCATCGGGGCCAAGACTCCAGAGCATGGGAGCCAGGTAAAGCGTAGTCGCTTTCATGCCCTGCACAATAGCTGCCATATTGCCGGTACCCTTTGATAAGGCTGCTTCATTTTCAATTTCAAAAGGACCTTTGAATCCCTTCTGTTTCAGGGTATCTGCAAAGGCGCGCCAGTCCATGCTGTCGGAGCCACCAAAACCTGGCAGCATGGCTTCGTAGTTATGCCGGTCCCATTCATTTGCAGGAACAGGCACAGCTGCACGATTGGCCAGTTCCCTTTCTACCTGCTGCATGGGGTACATATTTCCCCAGTACACATTATTCTTTTTCCTGGTGGCCTTTACATGTATGCGGTGCAACCGGCTCATATCTGTGTGTTCTATTACCTCGCTGGGGTTAACATGCTGCCATACATCATGCGATGGGTCATAAATTTCGCCATGTGCTTTACTGGGAATCAGCTCATACATCAGCTTACGGGCAGCCAGTACACCACTTAAGTTATTGAAGGTTTCTGTGTAGGCTGCAGAACGCCAGCCTTCCATAGGGCAGTTCTCATATAAAACAGTTACGCCAAGATCTTCTGCATATTTGATAATAGGACTGAAAACCCTTGCATACTCCTCCAGGTTTTTCTGAAAGCCTCCCTCCTGCTTGCCCAGCTCGTGGTTGTAACCTACAAATGTACCTACCTTCACATCATTGGCATCTCCACCCAGCAGGTGTGCAATGCGGATGAGGGCGAGCAAATGGTTCTGGTTTTTCAGCCTTTGCTCCGGGTCTCCGCCAATAAGATTATCAAATGCACCAACAGAAAGCCTTAAGCGGGCTTTGTTAAAGGTTTCCAGCAGCACTTTTGCATCTTCCAGCCCAAACTGCTCATAATCCAGGTGGGTGGCTACAAAGTCGTTGCGGGTACCATCTCTGCGAAACACGCATAAATCGAGCCCCTGCACCCCTACTTCCTGTGCTTTTTTGATCACCTCCTCCAGGCTTAGCTCGTTGAACGCCGAAGTCATGATCCAGATTGGGTTATTCATGGTTTCTAGATTGCTATGTTGAAGAAAGTCTTTGCTACTCCTTAAAAATAGTAATTTTATAACATAGCCGGGGCTAAATGCACAGTTGAAAAAAAGTGCTTTATTAATGGCTCAATAGCTTCTGCAAGGAAAACAGTTTAAACATCAAACCTCTTACCGAAGGAAGGGTTGTATAGATGCATTTATGATGAATGCGTAGATCTGGATTGGTGATTTTCAGAAAAAAGAATTGGAATATCAGCCGTTACATGTATCCGAAGCTGCCGAAGCTACATTCAAACACTTCCCTCTTGGCGATACTGCTATGGTGCTGCAGTTTGGTGAACAAATAAGCCCGGAAGTGCACCTTAAAATACAGGCTTTTGCAGCCCTGCTGGAGAAAAACACTCTGGCGGGCATTGTTGAGTGGGTGCCCGCTTATACAACCCTTACCATATACTACGCTCCCCTGCTCATAGGTAATGGCGGCAGTGAGGATCCATACGATGTGCTTTACAGGCACCTGGCCAGCCTGGCTGCAAAGCTGGAAAATATCGCACCAATGCCCGGACGACTGGTAGAAATACCGGTATGCTATGGCGGTAGCTTTGGACCAGACCTGGATATTGTGGCTGCTCATCACAACATAAGTCCGGAAGAAGTAATTGCCATTCACAGTCAGCAGGAGTACACGGTTTATATGATTGGCTTTGCTCCCGGCTTTCCCTACCTGGGAGGATTAAGTAAGAAAATTGCCTGCCCCCGCAAAGCAGCTCCACGCTCCAGCGTACCGGCCGGATCCGTGGGCATTGCCGGCCTGCAGACTGGCATTTACCCTATATCAACGCCGGGTGGCTGGCAGTTAATTGGCCGTACCCCAATAACGCTTTTTGGTTACTGTAAGCAGCCTCCCAGCCTTTTACAGGCAGGCGACAGGTTAAGGTTTATGCCTGTTTCCGCAAAAGATTATGAACGAATGGAAAGGAGCAGGCATGAGCATTAAAGTCATAAGCCCCGGCTTGCTCTGTACCATACAGGATGCCGGCCGCCACCAATACAAAAAAGATGGCATCATAACGAGCGGGGCCATGGATTTAGATGCCTGTAAAATAGCCAACCTGCTAACAGGCAACAACATGGAGGAAGCCTGCCTGGAAATATGCATGAAGGGTCCCGAACTCTACTTTGAGAACAGCTACCTGATTGCATTAAGCGGGGCAGATTTATCGCCCATGCTTGATGGTGTTGCCGTAAAAATGTGGCGTCCTATATGGGTGCCAAAAGGCAGCACACTGTCTTTCGGGGCGCCCCGCAGCGGATGCTTCACCTACCTGGCTGTTGCAGGTGGTTTTAACATTCCTAAGGTATTGGAAAGCTACTCTACCTACCTGGCTGCCAGGTTTGGTGGTTATAAGGGCAGGGCATTGATGAAAAATGATGTGCTGGAATGCAACACTGCTAAAGAAATACTTCCCCTTTTAAATTCTATCTACAGGCTGGGAAGCGGCAACCATGTAGTGGAAGCTCACTGGGCACCTGATCCGCAGCTGCTGCCGGCTTACGACGAAAACCCAGTGATCAGATTCATCAGGGGACCGGAATGGCAGCTCTTCAGCAAAGCCAGCCAGGATGCTTTACTAAATGAGCCTTTTAAAGTATCGGCCCGGTCGAACCGCATGGGCTACCAGCTGCAGGGGCCGGAACTTAGCTTAAGCAGACCCGCAGAGATTCTTTCCAGTGCAGTCACTTTCGGTACGGTACAGGTACCAGGCAGTGGCAACCCTATCATACTTACAGCCGACCACCAGACCACCGGCGGATATCCCCGCATCGCAAATGTTATTTCTGCAGATTTTTCTCCACTGGTGCAGACACAGGCAGGAAAAAATATCTATTTTAAAGAAACAACATTAGCCGATGCGCACCAGCTGCTTTCAGAACAGGGAAATAAGCTTGAGCTGCTAAGAATGGCCATTCATCTTAAACTAAACCAGCCGGTATGAGCAGCTTGTCTATAGACCTTAACTGTGACATGGGTGAGAGTTTTGGCAACTTTACCATCGGAAATGATGAGGCATTGCTCCAGTATGTTTCTTCTGCAAATATTGCCTGCGGCTTTCATGCTGGCGACCCGGCTGTGATGAGAAAAACAGTAGGCATGGCGATTGCAAATGGTGTGGCTGTAGGTGCCCATCCGGGCCTGCCCGATCTGCAGGGTTTTGGCCGAAGAGAAATGGCTGTTAAACCAGAGGAAGTCTATGAGTTTGTGCTCTACCAGGTAGGAGCCCTGATGGCTTTTACCCGCGCCGAAGGAGCTGCACTCCGGCATGTAAAACCGCATGGTGCCCTCTACAACATGGCTGCTGTTAACAGCAGAATTGCAGAAGCCATTGCCGAGGCTGTGTACAAAACAGATCCGGCACTGGTACTGTACGGACTGGCAGGCAGTAGGCTTATAGATGCCGGCAGGCGTGCCGGGCTTAGAACAGCCCAGGAGGTATTTGCAGACCGCAGCTACCAGCAGGATGGCACCCTTACCCCCAGGAGCCAGCCTGACGCCCTGATTACCGCTCCGGAGGCAGCGGCTAATCAGGTACTGGAAATGGTCAGGCACAATAAAGTTACTACGCTGCAGGGCACACAGTACCAGCTGCAGCCAGATACAGTTTGCATACATGGCGACGGACCCCATGCACTGGAATTTGCTCAAAATATTTACCAGAAACTACAGGAAGCCGGCATCGAAATAAAAGCGATAGAAGACTGATGGCAGCAAAGAAAAACTTAAACGTGCTGCTTGGAGCTGCATTTCTGATGGCAACCTCTGCTGTGGGCCCTGGTTTTCTTACCCAGACCACTGTTTTTACCCAAACCCTTGCAGCCAGCTTTGGCTTTGTTATTCTTGTTTCTATTGTGCTGGATATTGGTGTGCAGCTGAATGTGTGGCGGGTAATAGCCGTATCGGAGAAACGTGCACAGGAAATTGCCAATATGGTATTGCCCGGCATGGGCATATTTATTGCGGCACTCATTGTACTGGGCGGACTGGCCTTTAACATTGGCAATGTTGGCGGTGCCGGTCTGGGTTTCAATGTATTATTTGGCATAAGCCCCGAGTTTGGTGCAGTACTGGGTGCCGGTATTGCCATTGCCATTTTTCTGCTGCGCGAAGCAAAAAGAGTGATGGACCGATTTACCCAGCTAATGGGACTCATGATGATCATGCTCATCATGTATGTGGCCTTTACCTCTGCTCCACCTCTCAAGGAAGCGCTGGTGAGATCTGTGCTGCCTGAGCAAATAGACATTATTGCCATCATTACACTTGTTGGGGGCACGGTTGGTGGCTACATTACCTTTGCTGGTGGCCACCGGCTGCTGGACGCAGGTATCAAAGGCAAAGATGCTTTGCCCCAGGTAACAAGCAGTGCTGTTTCAGGCATCAGCATTGCCTCTCTAATCAGGATTTTTTTATTTCTGGCTGCGCTGGGAGTGGTAAGCCAGGGATTTACGCTTGACCCGGAAAATCCACCTGCTGCAGTTTTCCGGCTGGCAGCAGGCAACACGGGCTACAAATTGTTTGGTATTGTAATGGTATCTGCCGCCATTACTTCAATTATTGGATCGGCCTATACTTCAGTAACATTCATCAAGTCTTTCAACAAGCGGCTGGAGCGTTGGGAAAATTGGGCTATCATAAGTTTTATTGCTATCTCCACCCTTATCTTCATTACCATTGGCAAGCCTGTTGCACTCCTGATCCTTGCAGGCGCACTCAATGGATTGATTTTACCCCTGAGCCTCGGAACAATACTGCTTGCAGCTTATAATAAAAGAATCGTGGGCGACTACAGGCATCCGCTCTGGCTCACGGTTTTTGGCATACTGGTAGTGCTGTTAATGACATGGATGGGCGGATATACCCTGCTTTACCAACTCTCCCAGTTGTTTTAAATAAATAGTTAACCGCTGGTGTAAACACTGGTGCAAGCTATCAGGCAATTTAATACTTTCGCCTATCAGATCAGGAACAATAGGTTTACCCTTTGTTTGCTAAAATTTAGCTGTTTGTAATTTTAATTCAATCTGCATCAGCGGGATGAAAAGTATAGCTATCAGCCTGTTTTGCCTGCTATGCCTGCAGTTGCAGGGCTACGCACAACTCGATATTTTCCTGAAAGGTCGCACCACCGACTACAGGGGCAGTTTTGGCAACACCTATTCCGGGCTGGGCCTCGAAGCAGGACTAACCATAAACGCTGAAAAGAATGTATTAGCCGGTGGTGTCCATTTTAACAGCAACTGGCTTGGCGCTTTACCGGCAACAGCTTACACCCCTGAGCTGGAGGTATACAGTAACACATTCTGCCTTCATTATGGTGGTAAAGCCACCCTGGGCAAATACTTCCACCCCTTTGCCTTTGCAGTAGCGGGCTTCAGAACACTTAAATTCTCCGACCCCTCTCTTGGAGAATCCTATGATCCTTTTTTCAACTCTCTCACCCCTACTTTTGGTGCACGTGCAGGCCTGCAGATTGGCGGCAGAAAATGGAGAATCGAAGGCAGCATAGACTATTTAAGCGGAACCTATGCCAAATACCTGACCACCCAATCCATTACCAATGCCGAAAAAACCGGCAGGCCTTACAGAGATTTCGCTGCAAAATCGCTGATGAATAACCTCTCTGTTGGCCTGGGTGTTGTTTATGTAATTAACTGGCCCGACTGGGTTAACCCTGTAGATGAATAACAAGTTTTTGATAGATAATCATCTGTAAAATATTTTAACCTGGAAGTATGAATACACCCTCTCTCCTTTCTCCAAACGTTCAGCGTGTTTCAAGCGGGTCGGTATGGGAACCACTGGTAGGTTATAGCCGTGCCATCAGATGGGGCAACATAATTGAAGTAGCGGGTACCACTGCTGTTAAAGGTGGAATGGTGGTAGGCGAAGGCGATCCCTACGAGCAAACCCGCCGCATTTTACAAATCATAGGAGATGCCCTGCAGCAGCTTGGAGCAGACTTTAAGAATGTAGTCCGTACCCGTATTTTTGTTACCGACATCAAACAATGGGAGGAAGTGGCAAGGGCTCATGGAGAGGTTTTTGGAGAAATAAGACCAGCCTGCACCATGGTAGAGGTTGCAGCACTAATAGACCCTGCCCTAATGGTAGAGATAGAAGCCACTGCTATTGTGAATACTTAAAAAGGCCTGCTAATTTTATTGTTGTACAGGCTGGCTGCTCTTGTATTTTCTGGTGAAATCTGTATAACTTGTAAGTTGCTGCAACCTTAACCCGCTGCAGTAGTTTACTAGCCTATATGATACACCCTGATCTGGAGTTACGCTACATCAATGATGAAATTGGCTATGGTGTTTTCGCCAAGAAATTCATCCCCGAAGGTACCATCACCTACATAAAAGACAGCCTCGAAATTGAAATTTCTCCTGAAGCCTATAAAACGCATCCACTGGTAATGCAGCAGGCCATTGAGAAATACTCCTATATCGACGAACGAGGCTACCGCATTGTAAGCTGGGATATTGCCAAATATGTAAACCATTGCTGCCAGAGTAATACAATCAGCACCGGCTATGGTTTCGAATTTGCCCTTCGGGATATTCAGGCTGGCGAACAGGTTACGGATGAATACGGCATCTTTAACCTTCAGTATGAAATGGAAGTATACTGCGGAAACCCTGGTTGCCGCAAAGTGATTAGACCTGATGATTTCGAAAAGTATTACCAACAGTGGGACGAGGCGATCCTGAAGTCACTGCCCAGGCTACACCAGGTTCCTCAGCCCCTCATGCCCATGATGGACCCCGAGTTGCGTATTGAACTGGATGCTTTTTTTAACGATGTTAACCAGTATAAATCCGTTTACTCACTCAGAAGCAAAAAGATACAAAGCCCGCTGTACAAGAACGGCAAGGCCTGATGGCTGGCTAAACTTTGTTACCCTTAAACTGTGCCGCTCATATTTGTGCGGCACTTTCTTTTTACAGCCCACGAGCCTGTAACACAGAGGAGTACAAACGGAATAACATTTCCCGCCGGCAATGTTCCAACTTTTTCGAACACACAAGTATGCTTTGTTAATACATTCAATTAAAAATGAATTTGCCCTGCCATTTCCAAAACAAAGTATTCTCTCCATAGGTACTTATATAAAAGCATCTACTTATGGAAAACCCCTATCCATATGATATCTATTATCCTGAAAGTTACCAGCAGGATGGGGCCAAAAAATGGCCCTTACTGTTGTTTTTACATGGTGCAGGAGAAAGAGGCAATGATTTAAAAAAGCTTAAGGCTCAGGGACTGCCATCGGTACTGGAGCATAAAAAAGATTTCCCCTTTGTGGCAGCCTACCCCCAGTGCCCCCACCGTTCGTACTGGACGGTAGCCGGTCTCAACGCATGGCTTGAGGAAGTACAGCAAAAAGTTAATTATGATGAGGAGCGGGTGTACCTCACTGGTCTGAGCATGGGTGGATACGGTACCTGGCACTGGGCCGCAGCGCATCCGGAAAAATTTGCTGCCATCATTCCTGTTTGTGGCGGGGGCGATCCATCACAGGCAAAAAGCCTAAAAACACTCCCTATCTGGGCTTTTCATGGTGCTAAAGATAACATTGTGCCGGTTGAGGAAACACATCAGATGGTCAATGCAGTTAAACGTGCAGGAGGCGATGTAAAAGTGACCATTTACCCCAATCTTTTTCACGACTCCTGGACCCCCACCTACAACAATCAGGAAATATATGACTGGCTACTGCAGCACAAGAAAACACGCTAGTATCGTAATTGCTTAGAAAGCTTCTGTAAAGAGTAGATATACAACCTGTTTGAATCAGAGGGGGCTGATAACAGCAGTGCTACAAGCAACAGCAAATATCCCGGCAGTACCAGTACTACAGGAACAGGCGTTCCATTAGCCATTACAAGCCACTACTGAAGCTTAGCAGCTGCTTAAGATCTTCCTCTTTATCGAAGTCTGTTTTAT
Source organism: Cesiribacter sp. SM1 (assembly GCF_020178975.1). Lineage (GTDB taxonomy): Bacteria > Bacteroidota > Bacteroidia > Cytophagales > Cyclobacteriaceae > Cesiribacter. Next base: position 245,303 of record NZ_JAHXBU010000088.1, on the reverse strand, counting down.
GGGTTTTGATAAAGTTCTGAATAGCGTTTTTATGATTTGGGAACACCTTTAAAAAGTTTCCCTTTGTTACTGGTATAAGATCGCCCCCATTGGCCTTCATAAAGTATTTAACAGATTTTACATACAACGCATACTGGTCTGGAGAAAGGTCAACAGTTCTGCCATCAGCCTGAATGTTATTTAAGGAAGTTGAGGCCTGGGTTGCAGAATATTGACCATAAGCGGCACTTTTATGGGTAGATGAATACTTGTATTTCTTGCTTACCATCAGCACTGCATTGCCATAACTGGCAACCTGTTCAAGAAATTCATCATTGAGTGCATCATAGTAAAAAGTATCTGCCTCTATAGCTATAAAATTAACCTTATCCAGTCCTGTAAGGGCTAAAGTATCGCGCCTTCTATCTATAAAATGCATTTCCCCCAGCAATAAATTAAAATTCATGCGGCTGCTACCAAAGGCACCATTCCTGAAATGCACCTTACCCTCTTTAAAATCGGGGTAACGGTAAACTCTGGCTGCAACCTCCTCTTCCCCACCAGACTTAATTTTTAGCCGGTCGTCTCCCTGGGCGAACAGGTTACTGCAAAAAAGCGAAAGCACACAGCATAGCATTAAATAATAGGGCTTCATGTTCTTATATTTTTAAGCTCAGCGCCAAAGTTTCAGGCAATACCCATATGCTGTAGTTGAACTGACATTTACTGAAGGCAACTAAAGGCCTCTCCAAAAGCATCAGCCACAAAACCAGCGGCTTATCCTATTAAGGTACAAAATTTTCATTTACAGTATATATGGTTTTCGCCTGTTTATGCAAATGAGCTAAGCTTAAAAAATACTTGAACCGCGCCTTTTTAACCGGATGGGCAACATGCCACCAGAAGATTTATTTCTGCTTAACCCCACTTAGCAGAACAAACTTTTCAGTGCTCCGTTTTGCAGTAGCACGGGCTTTACCTGCTAAATGGCTTTCTTAAGCGGCAATGAATATTTTTTAATCTACAGCAACACATATGGAAATCTCTTTTTATGGAGCAGCAAAATCAGTAACTGGCAGTAAGCACCTGCTAACACTGGAAAATGGAAAACGGATTTTGCTGGACTGCGGCATGTTTCAGGGTGGTGGAGACCATGTGCATGATCTGAACCGCGATTTTGGTTTTGATCCGGAAAGCCTGGATTACCTGGTGTTATCCCATGCCCACACCGATCACACCGGACTTATACCACGGCTGGTGAGCATGGGCTATCGGGGAAAAATTTACTGCACCCCACCTACCCAGGAGCTTTGCCAGCTGCTGCTGATCGATGGGGCCAATATTCAGCAATCCAATGCCAGAAAAAGCAATGGCAGCCAGGAAGAGCCCCTTTACTCCCAGAAAGATGCTGAAGAAAGCCTGGAACGGTTTGTAAGCGTTCCTTACAATAAGCCCTATACCATAGATGATAGCATAGAGCTGCTCTTTACGGATGCCGGGCATATGCTGGGCAGTGCAGCAGTAAATCTTACCATCAGGGAAGAAAATGAAACCATCAGGCTTTGCTTTACAGGAGATGTTGGCCGCTATGAAAACCGCATTCTACGGGCTCCGCAGGAGTTTCCGCAGGCCGATGTAATCATTTGTGAATCTACTTACGGCAGCAAGTTTCACGCACCGCTGGAAAAAACAGAAGAGCGGCTAAGAGATATAGTGCAGGAGACCTGCATTGAAAAGGGTGGCAAATTGCTGATTCCCGCCTTTAGTATTGGCCGAACCCAGGAGTTAGTTTATTCTCTGAATATTCTGGCAGAAGACGGTCGCTTACCTGAAGGTGTCAATGTGTTTGTTGACAGTCCGCTATCGGTATACGCAACAGACATAACCCGCAGTTACTCAGAATACTTCAATAAGGAAATGCTTGAGTTTATCAAAACAGACCCCGATCCCTTTGGCTTTGAACGCCTGCATTTCATTACCGAACAGGAAGATTCTAAGATTCTGAATGCCCTGGATGCACCCTGCGTAATCATATCCTCCTCTGGCATGATGGAAGCCGGCCGTATACGCCACCACCTTAAAAAGAATATCTCCGACCCACGCAATACAATACTGGTAACAGGCTACTGCGAACCCTCTACCCTGGGGGGCCGCCTGCTGAATGGCGCAAAAAAAGTAAACATCTTCGATGAGGAAATGGAGGTTAAGGCAGATGTTATCCTGATGAATGAATACAGTGCCCATGCAGATTTCTCTGACCTGGTAAAGTTTTTACATTGTCAGGACAAGGAGCAGTTGCAAAAGATCTTCCTCGTACATGGCGAAGAATCGGTGATGAAGAAATTCAAGGCAGATCTGGAAGACATGGGATATCAAGGTGTTGAAATTCCTGATTTCCGGATGTCATATAAGATTCAGCTCCATAAGTAATCAGTAGGCACAGGGATATCATACCATTGCCTTTATATCTGCTCTCTTTACATCCGAGAAGAAACTAAAGAATAAAGCTTGATCTAAACTTTCTGTTTTCTACAGACTGTGATTTACCTTTTAAGCTGAAGTAGCTGAATAACAGTCATTATTAAATCAGCAGCATTACGCTGTGTGTTTCTGCATGCCCTTTTGTTCTTTTTGCCGCTGATAATCAAAAGACTCTGCCTCCAAGGAATAGGAATTTTCCAGCATCTACTTATCTTTATAGAAGCTTTTCAAAAACTTAGATGATATGCTGCTCATGATCTGTAAGTGAAGGAGCCTAGTGCTCTACAGCCATAGCATTAAGCCAGGTGGTACTCCAAAGAGTTTCTAAAAAATCTTTAGAACAGCAACCAACCCTTTATCGCTGTGGGCTGTCATACAGGTATAAACGCAAACCACCAGATGAGATCCATTCCTAATCTTCTACTCTGCCTTGCAGCCATACTTGCACTAAGTACCAGCTGTGATAGCCTGGCTGAAGATGTTGCCCCTGCAAATTTAAATGAAAGAACAGATGTGGGAAATTTCGAGGTCTATACTTTTCCCGGCGGCGCTACTGTAATTAATATACAGGAATGGATCGTGGCTGCAACACCAGCCAACAGCAATGGCAGGCCCTCAACTTTTCAGATCAGCCAGCAACCCCAGTATGGAAATATTTCACTAGATCCGCGTGGCTATGTTATTTATGAGTCTTTTAATACAATCACACAGGCTACAGATTATATAGGCTTCAGAATTGTGCATGAAGACCAGTCAATAGCAAACTACCTGGCCAGAATCCACATTTCATCAGATAGGGCTGCTTTTCCCTGCGATGCCGGTGCCATCAGTGATAGTATAGCCATAAAAACAGATTCAGAGCATAACCTTCTGGATGTACTAAGCAACGACAGGATCTGCACAGATGCTGCTGTACTGGCATCTGTTTCTGCAATACCATCCAGGGGTAACTTAAGCGTTATTAATAATACCTTTACCTATACCCCAAATGCCGGCTACAACGGATCAGATTATTTTATTTACCAGATTTGCCAGACCATAGAGGGTAAAGGAACACGCTGCACCCTGGCCTATGTGCAACTGGAGGTAAGCCCTGACGGAGGTGCATGCGCCCCGCTTGCAAAAAATGATGAGTACAATATAGCAGCTTACATTCAGGAGTATGGAGAAGCCGAATATGTAGCACTGGATGTACTGGAAAATGATGAACTGTGTGCTGATGAACTTTCTTCCTTTACCATCACCGGGGCTGCACAAAAAGGGAATACATATATTGAAGGTAACAAGATTTACTACCAGCCCGGAAAAGGTTATACAGGAGCTGATTCCTTAAGGTATGAAATATGTAATACGGCCGGTAACTGTTCCGGCAGTAGTGTTTCTTTAAATTTGCTGTAAATAAACAAGGATGCACATCCTCTACTACCAGACTGCAACATGAGTATCCAGGAGCTTCTGGAGGGCTGTAAAAAAGGCGACAGAAGGGCACAACGTACTTTTTACGAAAGGTACCACCATAAGCTTATGGGGGTGTGCCTGCGTTATGCCCGCTCAACTGCAGATGCAGAGGATATTTTTCATGAAGGTTTTGTGAAAATTTTCAAGAACATCAGCACTCTTAAGGTTCCTGAAGCCCTTGAAGGCTGGATGTGCCGCATCATGATCAACCATGCCATAAACCATTATAAGGCCTCTGCCAAGATGATGGCCCATGTAAATGTGCAGGATGTTCATGTTGAAGATGATACCTATAATAAAATTATAGATAGTTTAAATGACAGTGCACTCACTGAGCTGATTCAATTGCTGCCCGAAGGCTACCGACTGGTATTTAACCTGTATGTGGTAGATGGGCATACCCACCCGGAAATAGCAGAAATGCTGGGCATAACGGTGGGTACCTCAAAATCGCAGTTACATGCTGCAAAACAACTACTTCAGAAAAGATTGTTAGAAATGGGAGTGACCAAGTATGAAAAAGCAATTTAACCCCTGGGAGGAAAAACTGGGCGAGCGGCTGCAAAACCTGCAGGGCACACCGGCTTTCGATGCCTGGGACCGCATAGAGGCAGAACTGGAGGATAAACCCCGCTGGCCCTGGTTATGGATTGCGGCAGCCATTGCCCTGCTTTTAGCTCCTGCAGGATTCTGGATGTGGCACACCAACGGAGACTTAACAGCCGGTTCACCTACACTGGCAGGTAACACCACAATAGCGCGTGAGCATGAAACAGCAGCTGCATCAGAAAACCCATCAATTGAATCTGATGAAAGTGCTTCTTCCGGTTCAGTAGCAGGTTTGGGGCACAAACTTTCAACTGAAGAGCAGGGGCCCACTTCGCCTGCCAGCCCGGCATCATCTGCAACACTGGCTAAGGTGGGCGAAAACCCCGCCACTGCCAATGGGGCACAGCAGCAAGAAGTATCAGTCGCTAAGAGCAGTAAAAAAGCAGCTAATGCCGAATCAGGCAGCAATATGCCAGCCACTGCTGAGGAAAACAGCACCAGTACTACAAGTGAGTACGCATTGCAAACTGCTCCTGGCGCTACAATCGATGCAGATGGCACTGCAGTTGCACAGCACCAAGATAATCATGTTACAACTGAGACTGCTGAAGCGGAACCTTCTGTGGCTGCAGCTGAATTTAAACAGGGAAAACCGGCTGAATCTGCTGTTCGCACTGATGTTGCAGCGCTGAACGGAACTAAAGCTTTCCGTGATAACAAGCTGCTTAGTGAAACTGAGCAGCTCACTGAAGCAGCAATAAAAAGTGAGACCACAGTTCCGCCTGTAAACTTAACAGAAGAGGAAAAACAGCATACACTTATTGCAATTGTACCTGGTGAAGCACCTCTGCGCTACAACATAGAGGCCCCTGAAGTTCAAGTAGCAAAAGCGGTACCACCTGTTTTTAAAAAGGAAAAACGTGAAAAGCAGCGGTCTATGGCTACCATGTGGGTAAAAGCACAGCCAACCCTCTCCTACAGCCAGGTAGAACCCAGCAAAACCGATGGCATCATTATCACATCGCTGGCATCTGAACCTGCAGTTTCGGGCTCCAGAATGGGTGGGCAATTAGCGGCGGGCGTTTCTTACCCACTCTTAAAAAGCCTGAACTGGAAATCGGGTGCCTACTACTGGTACCAGCAACAGCGCCTTTCTTACACCTATCATAACGCCAGACCCGATGCTTACCAGCGTTTGTACGCCGATGCCAATGCATTAAGTTACTCACCAACACATTTTGAGCAGAGCCAGACAATTGAAAAGTCTTATCATAACGTAGGCCTTTCCACTGGCTTAAGCTATAAACTGCCAACAAGGTTTGTAAACAGTTTTCTGGATATAGAAGCCATGCTGCACTACAATGCAGAGCAGCGCATTAACACCTTCTTAAGCCTTGGCTATTCAGTTAAAGCAAAGCTCGATGGAAAAACATCCCTTAGTGTGGGCCCGGCTGTACAGTTTCAGCTTAACAACAACGAGAGCATAAGCCCTCATTTTGATGAAAAGCCACTTATCTTTGGCCTGCAGTTCGGCTTATTGCTAAATGACAAATAGGCAACATCCGGGAGAGTATAAAGGCAGGGGGTGCCTTATACAAATGAGGCTTTGTACTTAGTTTTGCTTTTGCTTCAGCAATTCCAGCTGTTTCATCACACTGTCTGCTTCTGCAACCTTCTGGTCGCTGGCCTTGCGGTTAGTATGTGAGAGTGTATAAGATTCAGCCATCAGCTTCTCATAGCGCTCACGGAGCTTTTGCTCCTCTGTTTTAGATTTAAAAAGTCCGAACATTGTCTGTGGTTTTAGCTGTGATAGATGTTAAGTCAGGAAGCGAAGCAGCATAAACTCTTCCTGTTTCCTGTTTCCTGTTTCCTGTTTCCTGTTTCCTGTTTCCTGTTTCCTGTTTAAGAAGGTACGAAGATCACACTAGTTTGTTCAATAAATATTTAATTAAATTAAACACAAAAGATTTATATAAAGTTTTCACTAATGTGGAACTTAAGGATACCTGCCTTAGGTTATACATTCTGAAAGGCAGTAATTAAGCTGCCAGGCAGCGCGATCTGCTGAATTAGATTTCATAAGTACGTATTGTACAGGGGCTTCGGCCGCATTACGTATTTCGTTTTTCTCACTTCCCCCCACAGAAAAGCGACCGCTCATTCCCGTTATCGCTAATTGCCTCAATTTGAGAATTATTAGTAACATGCCGCAAAGCTGAAAAATTATTGTAGCTTTGCAGCTTCAAAAATCATTAATTGGAAGAATTTCGTTCATTGGGTGTCTCCGAAACCGTACTGGCGGCTTTGGAGCAGAAAGGTTTTGACACACCCACACCAATCCAGGCCCTAACAATCCCTCTACTGCTGAATGGCGACACCGACCTGGTGGCCCAGGCACAAACCGGAACCGGCAAAACTGCTGCTTTTGGTATACCCGTGCTTGATAGAGCAGAGGAAAGAGCTGGATTTATACAAGCTATTATTCTTACGCCAACCCGCGAACTTTGTATGCAGGTTGCAAGCGAGATTGAAAGTTTAAAGGGCAAAAAGAAATTGTCTATCGTAACTGTTTATGGTGGACAAAGCATTAGCCTACAAATAAAGCAACTTAAAAAGGGTGCCGACATTGTAGTGGGTACTCCTGGTCGTGTAATAGATATGCTGGAGCGCGGCGTATTAGACCTACAAGGGGTTAAATATGTAGTGCTCGACGAAGCAGATGAAATGCTGAACATGGGCTTTGCCGAAGATGTTGAGCGTATCCTGCAAAGCGTAAATCCGGCTCGCCGTATGCTGCTGTTCTCGGCTACCATGCCACAGCGCATTCTGCAGCTGGCCAAAACCTACATGGGTAACTACCAGAACCTGGTAGCTAAACGTGAGGATGTAACCACCGCCCTGATTGATCAGGTGTATTACGAGGTTCGTGCCGACCAAAAGTTTAACGCACTTGCTCGTCTGATCGATGTAGAGGACAACTTCTACGGCGTGATCTTCTGCCGTACCAAAGCCGAAACTGCCGAGCTTGCTCAGCAGCTGGAAGCCCGCGGTTATCCTTCTGAAGCCCTGCATGGCGATGTAGCCCAGGCGCAAAGGGAGAAAATTCTGCAGAAGTTCCGTGATCGTAAAACACAGATCCTGGTAGCTACAGACGTAGCCGCACGTGGTATAGACGTAACTGACCTAAGCCATGTGGTTAACTACCACCTGCCTTATGAGGCGGAGAGCTATGTGCACCGCATTGGCCGTACAGGCCGTGCCGGTAAGCAGGGTACTGCCATCAGCCTGGTGAGTCCTTCTGAAAGACGCCTGCTGGGCAATGTTCGCCATGCAGCAAAAGCCGACATCAGGTTGGGTAAAATACCTACAAACCAGGAAGTACTGCAACGCAGGCTTGATGGCTTGAAGGTGCAGGTTAGCGGCGTGATCGCCAGTGGCGGCACCAGGGATTTCAATGCCCTTGCTGCTGAATTGCTTAGCCAGTACTCTCCAGAAGAAACTGTTGCAGCTCTGCTGAAGCATGCGGCCGGTCCGGACATTACCAATATGCCGGAGATCCAGCCCATACAGGACAGAAGAAGAGATTCTTCTGAAAGAGGTGAGAGAAGCGACAGAAGAGATCGTTCTGAAGACAGCAACCAGACTCGTTTGTTTGTAGCCATGGGACGCCGCGACGATATGAGCAAAACCGATCTGTTGAATTACATTCAGCAGGAAACAGGTATACGCCCTGCTCGTTTAGGCAAAATCGAGATGTTCGATTCTCATGCTTACATCAATCTGGGTGAGGCCGAAGCTGAAAAAATACTTCATGTTTTCACTACGAAGTATGGACGTCAGAATCCGCTTTTCACAGCAGCACCCAAAGAAAAAAGAGCTAAAAGTAAAAGCTCTACCTCTGGCTGGGGCGGCGATCGTGATAAAAAGAGATCTAAAGGCAGCAAAGGCTCTAAAAGCCGCAGCTGGTAACCCTTAGGATATATAATTAACAGAAGGTAGTGAGGCTTTGCTTTGCTACCTTTTTTTTATGGCTGAAACCCTACTATTAAGTCCCTCACTCCCCCCTGTGGTAAATTAGGAATGGTTAACTGCCTCACTTTTCAAGTCAGCAGGATACCATTTGACAAATCCCTGACTGAAAAAGCTACTGGAGCAACATAACAGAGAATTTAGAATGAGGAAAGTTATATCCATTTATTCATCCAAATTCCTAAAAAAAGAAAAGAGCAGCTGATAAGTGTCAGCTGCTCTTATTTATTGTATACGCTATTTCGCAGGGTTAAAACATCGCCTTGGCAATGGAATAGACACTATCACTTTTGCCCATGCTGTAGTAATGCAGGCATGGCACCCCCCACTCCATTAATTCCTTGCTTTGCTTGATTGCCCATTCAATCCCTATCTGCTTTGCCGCTGCATCATTTTTGCAGTTCTCAAGCTCAATCAGTAGCTCTTCAGGTATATCAATGTGGAAGATCTTTGGCAAAACTGCCAGCTGCCGTTTTACAGTTATAGGCTTCAGGCCCGGAATGATGGGCACAGTTATTCCTGCCTCGCGGCATAACTCCACGAAGCGGAAGTACTTGCTGTTATCGAAGAACATTTGCGTTACCACATAATCGGCACCGGCCTCCACTTTTGCTTTCAGATGCCGAACATCTGCCTGCAGGTTTGGTGCTTCCTCATGCTTTTCCGGGTAACCTGCAATGCCAATGCAGAAATTAGAAGGCGCAGAATTTTCCATCTCCTCGTGCAGATAGATGCCCCTGTTCATACTTTTCACCTGCTTCACCAGATCAATGGCATAATGGTGGCCTTCGGCCTCTGGCACAAAACGGGCTTCTGATTTGATAGGATCGCCACGCAGCACAAGCACATTATCTATCCCCAGGTAATCAAGGTCAATGAGCGCATTTTCTGTTTCACTTTTGGTAAAGCCACCACAAATGATATGAGGAACAGCATCAACATTATAGCGGTTTTTGATGGCAGCACAAATACCTACGGTACCGGGGCGCTTGCGTATGCTCACTTTTTCCAGCAGGCCATTCTCGCGCTTTTTATAAACATACTCCTCCCGGTGATAAGTAACATCAACAAACGGAGGGTTAAACTCCATGAGCGGATTCATATGCTCATATAAGCTGTGAATGCTCTGCCCCCTAAGTGGTGGCAGCACCTCAAAAGAAAACAAGGTTTTTTTAGCGCTGGAGAGATGCTCTGTGATTTTCATTTATTTCTAAGTCGTTAGAAGAGAAGGTAGAGGCTAGAAGTTAGCGTAAGTACAATTGAAGCCAGAAAGCAGTCTAACATCTGTATTCTAACTTCTAGCCTCTTATTAATCATAATTCAGGTTTGGCTTCAGCCAGCGTTCCATTTCTTCAAATGGAACGCCTTTTCGCCTGGCAATGTCTTCTACCTGATCTTTGCCAATTTTGCCCAGGCCAAAGTAACGGCTATCGGGGTGACTGTAGTAAAGGCCACTAACGGAGGCTGCGGGCGTCATGGCCAGGTTTTCTGTCAGGTGCATGTCTATGGCCTCGGCATTCAGCAGGCGGAAAAGGGTAATCTTCTCAGTATGATCCGGACAGCCAGGATAACCCGGGGCCGGGCGCACACCCTGGTATTTTTCCCTGATCAGGTCTTCGTTGGCCAGAGCCTCATCAGGAGCGTAGCCCCAGAATTCACGGCGCACACGCTGGTGCATCAGCTCTGCAAAAGCTTCTGCCAGACGGTCGGCTATGGCTTTGGCCATAATGGAACTGTAGTCGTCGTGTTTTGCTTCGTACTCTTTCACCAGTTTATCCAGGCCAATACCGGCCGTAACAGCAAAGCCACCAACATAATCAGGTAGTCCGGTTTCTTTGGGAGCTACAAAGTCTGCAAAGCTGATGTTAGGCACTCCTGCTGCTTTTTGTCCCTGCTGACGCAGGGTCAGGAACTGGTCCAGCACCTGCTGCCTGTTATCATCTTTGTAGAGCAGCACGGTATCGTAGTTCTCCACACAGGCAGGCCAGAAGCCTATCACTGCATTGGCCTGTAGTTTACGGCCACGGATAAAATCCTGAAGCATTTTCTGTGCATCCTCAAATAGCTTAGTGGCTACCTCTCCCTGCTTTTCATCTTCCAGTATATTAGGATAGCGGCCCTTTAGCTCCCATGTCTGGAAGAAAGGTGTCCAGTCGATGAACTTTGCAATTTCCTCCAGGGGGTAATTCACAAACTTCTCCGTGCCTAAAAATTTTGGTTTAGGTGGCTGGTACCCCTCCCAGTTAATTGAAAAGCGATTATTACGTGCTTCTTCAATAGCTAAGTAATTTTTATCGCGCTGGCGCTGACCATGGCCTTCACGCATATGATCGTACTCCTGGCGTATTTCGCTGGTATATGCATCACGTTCACTGCTCATGAGTTTTGAAGCCACAGTTACGGCACGGCTTGCATCTACCACATGGATTACGGGGCCGGAATATACAGGAGCAATTTTAACAGCCGTGTGTATGCGGCTGGTAGTGGCACCGCCAATCAGCAGGGGCTGCTTCATTTTCCGGGCCTCCATCTCCTGGGCTACGTAAATCATCTCATCCAGTGAGGGTGTAATCAGGCCACTAAGCCCGATGATATCTGCACCCTCTGCCTCAGCCTGATCCAGGATACGCTGCAGGGGCACCATCACGCCCATATCCACCACCTCATAGCCGTTACAGCCCAGTACAACACCTACAATGTTTTTACCGATGTCGTGCACATCGCCTTTTACGGTGGCCATCAGTACTTTTCCTGCACTGCTGCTGGTTCCCTCCTCCTTGGCTGCTTCAATGTATGGCAGCAGGTAAGCCACCGCACGCTTCATTACCCGGGCGCTTTTCACCACCTGGGGCAGAAACATTTTACCTTCACCAAACAGGTCTCCCACCACGTTCATTCCTGCCATCAGCGGGCCTTCAATTACCTCCAGCGGTTTGGCAAACTGCTGGCGTGCTTCCTCCACATCAGTTTCTATATGCTCTACAATACCTTTTACCAGGGCATGCTTTAAACGCTCTGCCACCGGCTCCTGCCGCCAGGCCTGTTCCTGGGCTGCGTTACGCTCTCCTCCCTGGCCTTTTATTTCTTCGGCATAGGTAATAAGGCGCTCTGTTGCATCCGGTCTTCTGTTCAGCAGTACATCTTCTACCCGCTCTTTCAGTTCGGGTTCAATCTCTTCATAAACCACCAGCTGGCCTGCATTTACAATGCCCATATCCAGCCCCGCCTTAATGGCATGATACAGAAAAGCACTGTGAATGGCCTCACGTACCGGATCATTGCCCCTGAAGGAAAATGAAACGTTACTCACACCACCGCTTACCAGTGTACCTGGCAGGTTTGTTTTGATCCATTTAACAGCCTCTATGAATTCAACAGCATAATTATTATGCTCTTCCATGCCGGTAGCAACTGTCAGGATGTTAGGGTCGAAAATAATATCCTGTGGGGGGAAGCCTACTACCTCTGTTAAGAGCTTATAGCTGCGTGAAAGAATCTCAATGCGCCGCGGCAGGTCTGTGGCCTGTCCTTCTTCATCGAAAGCCATTACCACCACCGCTGCACCATACTGGCGGGCCTTACGGGCATTTTCAAGAAATGCCTCCTCTCCTTCTTTTAAGCTGATTGAGTTTACAATGCTTTTACCCTGCACACACTTCAGGCCAGCCTCCAGTACACTCCATTTACTGGAGTCGATCATGATCGGAAGGCGCGAAATATCAGGTTCAGAGGCAATCAGGTGCAGGAAGTGCTGCATGGATGCTTCGGAGTCGAGCATGGCTTCATCCATGTTCACATCCAGGATCTGGGCACCACCTTCTACCTGCTGCAGCGCAACAGTCAGAGCTTCTTCGAAATTACCCTCCTTGATAAGCCTCGCAAATTTGCGGGAACCCGTTACATTGGTGCGTTCGCCAATGTTCACAAAGTTGGTTTGTGGTGTAATGGTGAAAGCCTCCAGGCCGCTGAAGATTGGTTGTGCAGAAGGTTTTGGGCGCTGTCTTGGTTTATGCTTTGCTGCTACTTCTGCAATGGCTTTGATGTGCGCCGGTGAGGTACCACAGCAGCCACCAATGATATTTACCAGTCCTTCTTTACAAAACTCATCTATGATACCCGCCATTTCTTCGGCAGATTGGTCGTAGGCACCAAACTCATTTGGCAGGCCTGCATTAGGGTGAGCACTAACGCCACAGCTGGCCAAACGGCTTAGCTCCTGCAGGTAAGGCTTCAGCTGTCTGGCACCTAGTGCACAGTTAAAACCAACACTAAGCAGTGGCGCATGGCTTACACTGGCCCAGAATGCTGCAGGGGTTTGTCCGCTAAGCGTACGGCCGCTGGCATCTGTAATGGTGCCACTGATCATGATGGGCAATTCCTGCCCGGATTTCTTTTGCCACTCCAGAATGGCATAGATGGCCGCTTTACAGTTAAGGGTATCAAATACGGTTTCTACCAGAAAGATATCCACTCCACCATCGGCCAGCCCCTGCACCTGCTCAGCATAGGCCTCTACCAGCTGATCGAAGGTAACTGCCCTGTAGCCAGGGTTATTTACATCCGGAGAAAGGGAGGCTGTTCGGTTTGTGGGCCCGATAGATCCGGAGACAAAACGTGGCTTATCGGGATTCTGGCGGGTGTATTCATCGGCTGCTTCACGGGCCAGGCGGGCGCTCTCCCTGTTCAGGTCGTAAACAGCAGATTCCAGGGCATAATCGGCCTGGGCAATAGAGGTACTGCTAAAGGTGTTTGTTTCCAGAATATCAGCCCCGGCCTCCAGATACGCCCGGTAAATAGCACTGATGATATCAGGCCTGGTAAGGCTTAACAGGTCATTATTACCTTTCAGATCATGGGAATGGCTGGCAAAGCGATCGCCGCGAAAGTCGGCTTCCGTGAGGGTATATTGCTGAATTTGTGTACCCATGGCACCATCGAGCACCAGAATACGCTTTTCAAGCTGCTTATATAAAAGTTCAGTACGGGAAGTTGTTGCTGTAGAAATCATAATTATCCGCTCATGTAGGCTTACCCATCAAGGGGGGAGGGAGCGGATGCACCAGTTTGCACGGATGCGCTCATCTTCTGCCTTAAACCAGGCATGGGAGTTAGCACCACCAGACAAAGTCTGTCCAGGTTGCTAAGACATCATAGGGCCCATTCCCTCCGTCTTTCTGGATAAGCACTGCAAAATTGCAGAAAAACTATTGATTCTGCAAGCCTGTGGCAGGATCCTTTCTTTTACTAAGGGTGAAAAAGAAGTTTACCCCCAGGTGCAGGTAGGGTTCCAGTGCAAAATGTTCACTTTTTGCTATTACCCTGTTTTTGCCAAAATACCCCTCCGACCTGTACAGGGGAAAGTATGTACCCCTGAGACCCAGGCTTGAAAAAAAGTTAAAATGAAGAATGCCATGGGTGGTAAGTACCAGTCCAAAATTACCAGCCAGCGTTGCTGTATGCGATTGTAGGGGTCTGAAGTTACGGAAGTAGGCACAGCCGCCACTCCAGCCATTATCCTCACATTCAAAGCCTTTCACCAAATTATGTTCGCTGTACAAATAGGCAATGCTGGCACCATGATACCAAAAGGCTGGCTCTGTTCTCCTATGGTAAATTCTAAGCTCGTTTTTTAGCTGCACGCCATGCAGGTTGCCGTAGTTATCTTCCCACCATTCATCTTGGCCGAATGCAAAGAGCCCATGGGCAGCGTTGAAATAGGCAAGCTCATGGTTCCACTGCATGTTTGGCTTCCACTCCCAATGATAGCCCAAACGAACCCGCTCTTTTGTGATAGGCCACAATTCAAATCCAAAAGTAATACCCCTGGTGAAGGGAGTGAGCCCTTCTGTTGCAGTTACGGAGTCTGCTGTCTGGCTTAATACCGCAAAAGGCAGAAGCACAAAAGCCACTGCCAGCAAAAACATATGCTTCATCTTTATTCTACAGGAACTACAGGTATTATACTCAGCTGTTGCAGTTTAGCCGGATCGGCAGGGTTGTATTGCACCAGCCCGTCTTTGCCAATCATCATCAGGCTGCGGGGTGTAAAAATAACATCGTAGCCATCGAAATCTTTGTACTCTTTAAGTATTTTGATATTGAAGGGATTGGTAACATCCAGGGCAACCATACCATACTCTGCATTGCACACATACAGAATGCCATTATTTACTGCCAGCCCCTGCGGACTGTTCATTACCATGCTGCTGATTAACTGCGGCATGGTTTTATCGCTGATGTTCAGCACATTCAGCTCATTAACTCCAAAGCGGCAGGGAGAGCCGGAACGTAGGGTAACATAAGCAAAATTGCCCTCTACCACCACCGGGTCGCAGCTGGTGATGTGCTGAAAAGTAGAAAGATGTTGTGGCTGCTGCGGATTATCCAGCGAGTAAATATGCATTCCACCCTGTGAACCCACGTACAGGTTACCACTGTAAGGAAAAAGTGTTTCGGCATCGATGCCCACCTGCTGGGTATTGGCAAGTTGCGGAGCAGCAGGATTTTCGAGGCTGTAAGTGCGCAGCTCACTTGACTGCAGGAGGTATAGCTGCCCGTTATATACTGTAAACTGGGCCATGGAGCCTCCCAGACCTGCTCCGGGCATTACCTCCGAAGAACTATCTTCGCTACAGCCGGGTGCTACCAGAAAAGGCAGCATGATTATGAAGAGGAGATGTATTTTTTTCATGGTGTGAGATCTTTAGATATAAAAATTAACGCCAGCATTCCACTTCACCGGATGGCATATCTGCCAGCTCCCAGCCTACTACAATGCCTTTTTTCTTATCTACACATTCAAAGCCCACATCACGCAGCAAAGGGTAAGGCTTAAATCCTTCAAATACATCTTTCTGGCGGTTTACCTCTTTGATCTGCTGCAGATCACTTAAGTCTATCGTGATCAGGTCTGTTACATTATCTGCATATAAGTACTGCCCCTGCATGGCCATGTTAACAGCTCCCGGCACCTCCAGGAACATCAGGGGTTTAGGGTTGGCCGGATCGGCATTATCAATCAGATGAAACCCTTTGAAACGTTCGTTAATAATGAGCAGGGTACCTTTGGTGTAGATGCGGCCGGGGTCATGTAGCGATCGGACCGGCTGAACCTGAATTTTAAACAACTCCTGTTCTGAGGCATAAACAGGCTTATAGTACGCTAAGAGAGTAGGTTGAAAGTTTTCCTCTGATTCGATGCAGCCACCCAGAGCAAGCATCAGAAGCGTAGCAGCGAAAAAAAAATTAGAGAGTTTCACGGCTTTTGTGTTTACTTTTGTCAAAGGTAACAAAGTCTACCTTTTATGCAACAAAGTTACATTAAATTAATATATTGATTTGAAACTAGCCGCAATAGACATAGGCTCAAATGCCGTACGCCTGCAAATAAGCGCTGTATTGGACGGAAATTCCGGGCCTGTCTTTAAGAAAGTAGAGTATGTACGTTTTCCATTAAGGCTTGGACAAGACGTCTTTAGCCAGGGCAGCATCAGTGAGGTAGCAGAAGAGAAATTCATCAAGCTTATGCAGGCTTACAAATTGTTACTGGAGCTGTTTGAGGTTGATCATTACTATGCCTGTGCCACCTCTGCCATGCGTACGGCAACGAACGGTCAGGCCCTTGTACAAAAGGTACTGGACCATACGGGCATCAGTATAAATATTATAGACGGGGAGCAGGAAGCTTCTTTCATAGATCTTGCCCTAAGCGACACACTTCAGCCAGGCCACTACCTGCATATTGATGTAGGCGGAGGCAGCACCGAACTCAACCTGTATCAGAACGGTAAAAAAACAGCTTCGGAATCATTTTCGCTGGGTTCTGTGCGTAACCTGCAGGGTAAAGACCTGGATACGGACTGGAAAGCCCTGGAGCAGTGGGTACACAAACACCTCCCTAAGGGTACCGACAAAGTAATTGCCCTGGGAACCGGGGGCAACATCAACAAACTATACAACATGGCCGAAAAGAAGCCAGGCCAGAGCTTAGGTTATAAAAGGCTCCAGGAGCTGCGAAACTATATTGCAGGTTTTAGTGTGCTGCAGCGTATACACAAACTGCAGCTTAACCCCGACAGGGCCGATGTAATAGTGCCCGCTGCCGATATTTACCTTAAAATAATGAAGTGGGCAGGCTGCACTGCTATAAAAGTACCTTCTGTTGGCCTGAAAGACGGCCTGCTGAAGCATGTCTATATGCAGCAAAATTAAAAGAGCACAGGCCAGCTGCAGCTTAACGCCTGCAGCTGGCCTGCTCTGTTTATATTGTCTGCTATACTATTTTGTTTTTGAGGATACTTCCTGTGCTTCCTCCTCTACTGCTGCTTCGTCTTCTTCCTCCATCAGCTGTTCTTCAAACAGATGGATGTTCTCCAGGTCATCATTGGTAATTCTGAAAAATTCCTGGTGAACATTAAAAGGCTCCTCACCTTCGGCGGGCTGTACTTTTATGTAGTTACCATCTTCCTGCAGTATGTAGCTGTTTGTATTATCCCGCAGGTTGTAGTCCAGGATCAGCAGGCACTCTTTCAAAACCATGGGGTCCAGCACCTGGAAGAGCGATTCAAGCCTTCTGTCGAAACTGCGAACCATAATATCTGCACTACCCGCATAAAGTAATGGCTCTCCTCCATTGTGGAAATAATATAAACGGGCATGCTCCAGGTAATCGCCCACAATAGATTTTACGGTGATGTTTTCACTTAAACCGGCTCTTCCAGGCCGCAGGCAACAGATGCCCCTGACTACCAGCTTAACAGGCACACCTGCTTCAGAGGCAGCGTAGAGTTCCTGTATGGTTTCCCGATCTTCCAGGGAATTGATCTTGATGCTTATCGCCGAAGGCAGTCCCTGCCGGGCATTTTCAGCTTCCTGGCGAATGAGCTCTATCAGTTGCTGCCGCATATCACGCGGAGCCGTAATAAGGTAGCGGTAGGTTTCGGGATTGCTGTGGCCCGTTATAACATTGAAGAATTCCGACACATCATTGGCATACTTATCGTGGCTGGTCAGCAGGCTCACATCGGTGTACAGGCGCGCTGTTTTTTCGTTGTAGTTACCACTGCTCATGTGCACATAACGCCGCACTTTGCTTCCCTCCTTGCGCACAATCAGCATCAGCTTGGTATGTGTTTTAAAACTGCTGATACCATAGATAACAAAGCAGCCTGCCTGCTGCAGGCGCTTGGCTTCGCGCATGTTATTCTCTTCATCAAAACGAGCCTTCAGCTCAAAAAGCACCGATACGTGTTTTCCGTTTTCTGCAGCTTTGAGCAGTGCCGTTATGATTCTAGAATCATCTGCCAGGCGATAAATAGTGATCTTTATCGCGAGCACATCCGGATCTTCGGCCGACTGTTCCAATAGAGTAAGCAAGGGGTCGATGCTGTTGTACGGGTGGTGCAGCAGAATATCCTTTTGCTTCAGCACTTCAAATATATTCTCTGCCCTGTCTGCCTGGGTATAAGTAAGTGGCGGCACCGGCGGATGACCAGTAGGCACAGCATCTGCAAACTCTTTGTGCTTAATGATTTGCCATAAGCCGGTAAAATCCATCAGGCTCTGCTTCGACACCTCGAAGACATTATCATTGTCAATTGTCCAGCGTTTCTTGAGCAGGCGCATCATCCAGCTGTCATAACCTTCCTCAACTTCAATACGTACCACCCTGCCCGTTTTTCGGGTTTTTAGCTTTTGCTTGATCTCCTCCAGGAAATTATTATCAATATCCTCACTTTCCTCCAGGGTAAAATCGCCATTCCGGATAATGCGGAACAGGTTAACTGCCAGGATTTCTACATTACGGAAAAACTTGGCAATAAACCGGCATATGATGTTTTCTATTGGAACAAACAGCAGCTCATTTTCGCGCTCAATCTCATAAAAGCGTGGCAGGTTTTGCGGAATCTGGATAAACGAAAGCTTGCGTTGTTCTTTTTTATCTGAAGGATTGTGCGTAATCACCCCATAGATGAGCAGTTTGTTCATCAGGATGGGAAAGGTATGATAGCTATCATAGACCATTGGGGTGATCATCGGGAAAATGGTCTTTTTAAAGTACCGCTTTACCTGTTTGAGCTCGTAATCCTCCAGTTCATCAAGCTTTACAATACGGAAGCCATTTTCCTTAAACTCAGGCATGAGGTTTTTCAGAAAATGCTCGTGCTGTTCGGCATGGAATGCCTGTGAATCGGCAAACAATTTACGCTTGAATGGAATTTCACGTAAGCCGGAATAATCAACGCGCTCCCGGCCATAGTCGATGTAATTGTACAGGCTGCCTACCCTGATCATAAAGAACTCATCCTGGTTAGAGGAGGTGATGGCCAGGAACTTAAGCTTTTCAAAAATATTGCGGCCGGGATGCCGCGCCTGATCAAAAACCCTTTCGTTAAATTTAATCCAGCTGAGGTCCCTGCTAATGAAGGGACTATTGAAAATATAAGAAGATATGCGAGTTTGTCGGAGCATAGGAAAAAAATTCTCTGGTAGCTTATATACGAAAAAATAAGCACTGATGCTAAAATACCAGCCTAAAAGTAAAAAGCCTATTCCGAAGAATAGGCTTGTTTTTATTTAAACGTCCAGCTTGGCGTATTTTGCATTTTTCTCGATGAAATCCCGTCGGGGAGCTACCTCATCTCCCATCAGCATGGAGAACAGGTGATCGGCCTCGGCGGCAGACTCAATGCTTACCTGTTTAAGGCTTCGCATTTCAGGGTCCATGGTAGTGGTCCAGAGCTGTTCAGGGTTCATCTCACCCAAACCTTTATAGCGCTGCACGCCTACACTGTCTTCTTTACCTTCAGGAGCAATTTCCCTCACAAGGCGCATACGGTCCTCTTCGCTCCAGGCATAACGCTCTTCCTTGCCACGCTTTACCAGGTAAAGAGGAGGCAGTGCTATGTAGAGGTAGCCTTTCTCGATCAGCTCCCGCATGTAGCGGAAGAAGAAGGTAAGAATTAGTGTACGGATGTGGCTACCATCAATATCGGCGTCGGTCATGATGATGATCTTGTGGTAGCGAAGCTTTTCCAGGTTCAGGGCTTTATCGTCTTCGGCAGTACCAAAGCTTACGCCCATTGCCGTGATCATGTTCTTGATCTCTTCGTTGTCGTAGATCTTATGCTCCTGGGCCTTTTCTACGTTCAGGATTTTACCACGCAGCGGCAGAATAGCCTGGAACCTACGGTCGCGTCCCTGCTTGGCAGATCCACCGGCAGAGTCACCCTCCACCAGGTACAGTTCGCATTCTGCAGGGTCGCTGTCGGAGCAGTCGGCCAGCTTACCAGGCATTGAATTGCTGCCCAGTACGTTTTTACGCTGCACCATTTCACGTGCTTTGCGGGCAGCATGGCGTGCCTGTGCAGCCAAAATTACTTTCTGCACAATCTGCTTGGCCTCACGGGGGTGTTCTTCCAGCCAGTAACCCAGCGCTTCGGCCACTGCGGTATCTACTGCACCCATGGCATCGGAGTTACCGAGTTTGGTTTTGGTCTGGCCTTCGAACTGTGGCTCGGCCACTTTCACAGAAATAACTGTGGTAAGGCCTTCGCGGAAGTCATCGCCGCTGATATCTATTTTAACCTTATCGAGCATGCCGGATTTATCGGCATAGGCTTTTAAGGTACGGGTAAGCGCGCGGCGGAAACCAGCCACGTGCGTACCTCCTTCAATGGTGTTGATGTTGTTCACATAGCTCACTACATTTTCGGAGAAAGAGGTATTGTAGCTCATGGCTACTTCTACAGGAATCTCTCCTTTGTCGTGGGTGATGTGAATAGGTTCAGGAATCAGCTTTTCACGGGTACTGTCGAGGTACTCCACAAATTCCTTTAAGCCACCTTCTGAGTGAAAGCGCTGGTACAGCGATTTCCCATCATCGTCTTTTTCGCGGTGATCGAAAAGCTCCAGGGTGATACCTGCATTCAGGAATGCCAGCTCGCGCAAACGGGTGGCTATGGTTTCGTAATTATAGACAGTGGTTGTGAAAATTTCAGCATCGGGCTTGAAATGGATGATGGTACCCGTTTTATCTGTTGTGCCAATTTCACGAACGCTATACTGAGGAATACCCTTGCTGTACTCCTGCTCATAAATTTTACCTTTACGATGTACTTCCGCCCGTAAAGGAATGGATAGTGCATTTACGCAGGATACACCAACACCGTGCAAACCGCCGGACACTTTATATGTGTCTTTATCAAACTTACCACCGGCGTGCAGCACCGTCATTACTACCTCCAGGGCAGAGCGGTTTTCCTTAACGTGCAGGTCGGTGGGGATACCACGGCCATTATCGGTAACTTTAATAGAGTTGTCTTCAAAAACCTCTACGGTAATGTGATCACAGTAGCCTGCCAGGGCTTCGTCAATAGAGTTATCTACCACTTCCCATACCAGGTGATGCAGACCTTTTACGCCAACATCACCAATATACATGGCCGGGCGCTTACGCACTGCTTCCAGACCTTCCAGTACCTGAATATTACTGGCACCGTAATCACTTGAATTAGCTTTATCTTGAGGACTCATACCTACATTTTCGTAACATACAAAGATAGTAAACTTTACCAATATATCCCAGAAACAGCAAGGGAAGCCGTGCATTTTAGTACTATAAAAAGTACAAAACATAAACACAACTCCTCCTGCACCGGAAATTGGTAAGCAGTTATGATAAAAGAACAAAAAAACGGCCAAAATCATTCTGATATGGCCGTTATTCTACCTACTCTTAATAAGCTTCCTATATTAGAAAAAGACAATCATGCAAGAAAATTTGATCTTTCTGCCTCAATACGTTCCCGCTCTTAGCATTACCAGGGTGCAGCCGTAAACGGTCTGTATACCTTTTTCCCTCGCCTTTTCTACCAGCTCTGTATTTTCGGTACCGGGGTTAAAGATAATTCGTTTTGGGCTGAGCCCCAGGATGTAATCGTACCACTCGGGCTGATTTTGGGTACCAATGTACAGGGTAACGGTATCAACATCGGTAAAACCGGGCTTTTCCCTGAGATCGTAAATTTGCTCACCGGCCACCTCACCTGTTTTGATGCCCACTGGCACAATTTCATGGCTGTACTCCTTAAGCATGTTAGATGCTATATAAGCATAGCGCGATGGATTCGGGGTGGCTCCTATTACTACAGTTTTCTTACTCATATCGTTAATATGTACTGCTGTTGAGGGGGATAGGTTACATTTTAACCCATTTTGATGCCCATTTCTCTGCCAGCTTCTCGGCACAGCGCTCTCCATCCATGGCAGCCGAAACGATGCCTCCCGCAAAACCGGCTCCTTCACCGCAGGGGTACAAGCGCCCTACCTGCACATGCTCGAGTGTTTCCGGATCGCGTGGAATTTTTACCGGGGATGATGTTCGGCTCTCCACGCCCACCACCTGTGCTTCATTGGTAAGGTAGCCCTTCATCTTTTGTCCAAACACCTTAAACCCTTGTTTCAGCCGCTGTCCTATGGCCGCCGGTAATACCTCTTCCATCATTACCGACTGCAGGCCCGGCTGGTAGCTGGTATCCGGCAGGGTACTGCTGGCGCGACGGGAAACAAAATCCTGCAGCCGTTGTGCCGGGGCCACCTGTGTACCACCAGCAGCTGCACAGGCTTTTTGCTCTACCGACTGCTGGTACATCAGGCCAGCAAGTGGGCCCCATTTTGCAAAGGGCTTTACATCATCGGCCTCTACCGCTACCACAATGCCAGAATTAGCAAAACGAGAATTACGCCTGCTGGGACTCATACCATTTACCACTACCTCGCCGGGAGCCGTAGCTGCGGGCACAATAAAACCGCCAGGGCACATACAAAAAGAGAACACCCCACGCTCTACCCCCTGGTAAGGCACCTGTGCCACCAGCGAATAGGCAGCCGCCGGCAACCATGCCGAGCGGGAGGTGCAATGGTACTGAATACTATCTATAAGCGCTTGCGGATGTTCTACCCGCACCCCCAGCGCAAAAGGCTTCGACTCAATTAAGATCTTTTTGTTGTAGAGCAGGTGAAATATATCGCGGGCACTGTGCCCTGTAGCCAGGATCACACCCAGGCCTTTGATCAAATCTCCGGCTGCTGTTACTACCCCGGTCACCTCTCCCCTTTCCAGCACAAGATCGTCCACACGGGTATCGAAATGTACCTCACCGCCCCATTTCAGCACTGTGTCCCGAAGTGCCTGTACTACCTGCGGAAGTTTGTTGGTGCCGATATGAGGGTGTGCATCTACCAGGATATCTGTAGTGGCACCATGGGCCACCAGTACCTCCAAAACCCTGCGTACATCTCCCCGCTTTTTGCTTCGGGTATAGAGCTTGCCATCGGAATAAGTGCCAGCGCCCCCCTCTCCAAAGCAGTAGTTGCTCTCAGGGTTTACCGTCTGCTCTTTGTTGATGGCAGCCAGATCTCTTCTGCGCTCCCGCACATCCTTACCGCGCTCCAGCACAATGGGCTTAAGGCCCAGCTCAATCAGCCTGATGGCTGCAAACAAACCGGCAGGCCCGGCACCAATAACGATCACTGGGGGTTGCTCCGCTACCTGCTGAAGGTTTTCATGCTGCCAGTTTATGAGGGGTGGAACAGCCTCTGATTTGAATACCTCCAGCTCAACATTAACCCAGGTCTGGCGGCTGCGGGCATCTATGGAGCGGCGCAGCGGCCTTATTTCCACATCCTCTGCACCTGCCATACCAGCTTCCCGAAGTGCAATTTCCTCTAAAAGTGTTTTATCAAACGCCTGCTGGGGCGTTAAACGAAGCGATAGTTTTTTACTCATAAGCAGCGTAAGGTGGTTATCCTTAAAGCATTTAACGTTTCAGACGGTTTAACGCATAGCCAAAATTCACACCCAGGCGAACCGGTATGGTTAAGTTTTTTCCCCGTAAGTCTTTAAAATAATGATCATAAGAAGCATCACTTGCCGGGAAGCGTTCATTTACAAAACGCCTGCCAACACCAAGGCCTACAAAAATGTCCATGGTCCAGCCCCTGCTGGCTGCATCATTGGTAAGGCGGTTACCAAACAGTATGCTGTACTCTGCCTTTACCTCATCCAGCTGCACCGGGTTGGGGCTGATGGCATTTCCCTCCAGTATGTTTGTGTAATGGCTTTGTGATGTTACCCTGGCCTCATGCCCGTAGTAGAACATGCCCAGGTTATCTTCCTTCTGATAGAACTTCTGCCGAAGTGCAAATGAGAATCCCCTGGAATATTCCTCACCGGGCTCAATCATATGATGCCTTTCAAAAAAAGGATTCCTGATAAAGGTAAAATGCACATCGTAACCCAGGCGCTCCTGGATATAATACTCTACCGACACCGGCACGCTGCCCAAGGATACAGCCAGCGGGTTGGCAGCAAGGATCAGCGCCTTAAACTCATTGATCTGTGGTTTAAAGTTGCGGAAATAGCGCACCCTGTACCTGTAGCCAGGCAAACCGGTCTGCTCTCTGCTGGTTTCCTCCGGTTCATCTTCAATTATTTTGTAAACAGGCTTTTCGTTCTCGTAGTAAACTTTATAGAAACCAGAGAGCTCGCCGCTGGGCTTATACATCTTCCAGATGCCAACACGCTGTCCGTTCAGAACTTCTCCTTCCATATTGAGGGTACCATCGGGATAATAGCCCGTGTACATGCCCCTGCCATCTGTGAAGTTGGCCCGGCCCTCCAGACGGCCGTTTTCATAGTAATATAGCCATTCGCCCTGGTTAAGATCGTTACTGATGGTGCCGATTGTTTTGATACGGCCGCTTTCGTAAAACTCTTTGTACTCGCCCTGGCCTTTAACAAAATTTCCCTCTCCCCTGAATTCGCCCCACTGGTTGTAGAGCTTCCAGTAACCTTCTTTCTTACCCTCTTGCATCTCTCCTTCTGAGCTTAGGGTACCGTTGGTGTTATAAAACTCCCATCGGCCCTGGCGCAGGCCATCGGCATAATTACCTGCAGCGGCTTTTTTACCATCTTCGTGATAATACTCCCACTTGCCTGTCCGGAGCCCGTCTGTATATACACCCTTAGCCTGTGGCTGGCCATTAGGATGATAATAGGTCCAGGTGCCTTCACTTTTGCCATCTACATAAATACCCTCGGCCTTAAGGCCGCTGTTGGGGTAAAATTCTTTATAGGCACCTACGCCATTTTCATAGAAGGCCTGAGCTTTTAAAGGGCCATACTGTCCATCCTGGCTTTCGTAAAAGTAATTCCAGATACCAACTTTTTTATTATCCAGGTATTTACCCCTGCGCTTTACGCTGCCATTTTCGAAGTAGTAGATCCATTCGCCCTGCCGCCTGCCATCAAAAATCGCACCTTCCATGCTTAGGTTGCCGCTCTCAAAATAGTATTTCCAATGCCCCCAGTTAGAGCCATCTTTAAGCTCACCCTTCATTTTAGGGGTGCCGCTTTCATAATAGTACTCCCAGAAACCAGTGGCAGTACTGCCGGAGTACTGTCCCTTTTCTTTAATGCTGCCGCTCGCATAATAGGCCGTATAAGGGCCATCCAGTGTCATTTTTAGGGTGTCAGACACAAAGAAGGCCTCTTTCAGCAATTTTTGATCGCTGTCGTAGTAAACGTGGATTTTTTTGTGAGTGGAAAGACCTGCCTCCTCTTTCTCCTCTTTCTCCATAGCCGTAGTGTCCTGTGTCTGCCCGAATACAGGCACACTACCAAACAGGCACAACATGAGTAATCCGGTACGGAAAATAGGTCTCACCTAATAAGAATGCTAGAATTGCTATCTCAGCAAAATAACAGAAAAAGGCCGGATATCATTGCTTCTGCCCCGACATTTGTTTAAGCACCCAGGGCTTACCCCACTCCTTTTTCTCCTCGTCGCTCCATAGTTCCGGAAAGAAGATCACACGCTGAAAACGCGGGGGCAGGTACTTTTGCCAGTTGGTACCGCCAGTGGCCTCGATATCTGTCATATCAGACTGCAGGTAGCGCACGGCAGCCTTGTAATGGGCCAGTGGCCAGAAAACATTAGCCAGCGAATCGAACCGACGTAAGGCATCCACTATTTGCAGCCGGTTTGGCGCCTGCTGATAGTGCCACTGGTATTGTTTCAGCAGGTTTGTTTCTTTTTTATTTCGGATGGTTTCCAGCAACTGCTCAGTATATTTCTGCTCAAACTGCCGAAGGGTGAGTGTTTTTTTACCGCTCACCAGTTCGGTGGCTCCCTTTTGCCAGTAAATGCTCTGGATCAGCTCATCATCGGTATATTTCTCCGGCAGGTTGCTGCGGGTCTCCTCGGGCAACAGGTTCTCCAGGTTGGTTGCATAAATCTCTATGAGGCGATATTGGGCACTCTGAAAGCCACTGGCAGGCAAAAGAGCCATCCTGAATTTGAGGAACTGATCCCGGTCCATGCCACTCACCATTACATCGAAGCTATGTTCCAGGTTATCGAAATAGCGAATGCAGCGGTTTATTTTTTCCAGGAAAACATTTGCCTCAACGGGCTGCGCACCAGTAATCTGCTCCAGCTCCCATAAAATCAGCTTAAAGAACAGCTCAGTATGCTGATGGTAGCAGATAAAGATCATCTCATCGGGGTAGGAAGTGCGCGGCTGTTGCAGTGTTAGCAGCGTATCCAGGTTGATGTAATTCCAGTAGTTCAGGTAATCGGCCTGCAGCAGGCCCTCCAGGTAAGAGGCAAGATCCTGGCCCATGGCAGCATACTTGGCTTCCAGTTTCTTGATTTTTTCTACTATATTGGCATCGAGATTTTTGTCATCCATGGCGGCAATCACACGTTTGCAATAGGATTCAACGATTGAAAAATATACAGCAATAAAAAGTTTTTTATGTCAGTAAATACGCCAGAAGCCAGTACTGCACAAAAGCGAATCTCTACAGATGCATTTGAGGCTCCCGATTTTTACAACATCGACGACCTGCTTAATGAAGAGCACAAGCTGGTGCGCGGCGCCATACGTGACTTCGTAAAGCGCGAAATTACACCATATATCGAAGAATGGGCACAAAATGCTCACTTTCCTTATGAAATCGTACGCAAATTTGGCGAAGTTGGTGCTTTTGGTCCTACCATTCCGCAGGAATATGGCGGTGGTGGTATGGATTACATCAGCTATGGCCTTATTATGCAGGAGATAGAGCGTGGCGACAGCGGCATGCGCTCTACGGCCTCGGTGCAGGGTTCGCTGGTGATGTACCCCATCTATAAGTTTGGCAATGAGGAGCAGCGCAAAAAATACCTGCCCAAACTGGCCAGCGGCGAGTGGCTGGGCTGCTTTGGCCTGACAGAGCCAAACCACGGCTCCAACCCCGGCGGCATGCTCACCAACTTTAAGGATATGGGCGACCACTACCTGCTCAACGGCAGCAAAATGTGGATCTCCAACTCTCCACATGCCCAGGTAGCTGTGGTGTGGGCAAAAGATGAAAGCGGACGTATCCATGGTCTTATCGTGGAACGTGGCATGGAAGGTTTCAGCACCCCTACCACGCATAACAAATGGAGTCTGCGTGCCTCTGCCACCGGCGAGCTGGTGTTCCAGGATGTAAAGGTGCCAAAAGAGAACCTGCTGCCAAACAAAAGCGGCCTGGGTGCCCCGCTCATGTGCCTGGATAGTGCCCGTTATGGCATTAGCTGGGGAGCACTGGGTGCCGCCATGGACTGCTACGACACAGCCCGCCGCTATGCTCTAGAGCGCATACAGTTTGACAAACCCATTGGCGCCTTTCAGCTACAGCAGAAAAAGCTGGCCGAAATGCTCACCGAAATAACCAAAGCACAGCTGGTATGCTGGCGCCTGGGCAGCCTTATGGACCAGGGCAAAGCCACCACAGCCCAGATATCGCTGGCCAAGCGCAATAATGTAGAAATTGCCCTGCAAATTGCACGCGAAGCCCGGCAGATGCTCGGTGGGATGGGCATTACAGGCGATTACCCAATTATGCGCCATATGGCTAACCTGGAAAGCGTGGTCACCTACGAAGGCACCCATGACATACACCTGCTGATTCTGGGGCATGAGATTACGGGAATCCCGGCATTTAAGTAAGTAACAGAACAGCTTGAAAATAAAAAGAGAAGGCATTCGCAACTGCGCTAATGCCTTCTCTTTTTTTATGGAATACAAAAACCACTAAAACATAACAACAGATTGTTTTGATGCTCCATCTTTATTTACTTTCCGGCTGTACACAGTAACCACTTCCCTCTTTATGATTCGCTTTATCAAAATTTTTGTTACCCTGACATCAGTGGCTCTTTGCAGCAATGCTGTGTTTGCACAAAGCGATTCTATCCATCTTGATATGGGCAGAGTAAAGATGAGAAAAGAATTTGTGCAGACTGTTACCATCCGGGGTAAAGACCTTCAGCAGATACCTTTCGCTAATCTTGCAGAGGCAGTAAATGTTTGGTTTCACGGCGCTTTCACTAACAAATCAACTGTTACCTATGTAGTAGATGGGGTGATTGCCCTTGATCCGAATGCAATAAGTATAGAAGATATTGAAGAAGTAACACTGGTGCAAAATGCACTGGCCCTGGTAAACGGTGCTGTAGGACAAAATCAGCTGATCCTGATCAAAACCAGGCATGGTGGAGCAGACACTTCTGGCTTATCAGTAAATGGCTATAGTGCAATTGCCAGTACAAATTATCAATACGAATCTGCAGCAGGAAATGTACCATCTGCCTTCAACACTTTCCACAACTACAAAGTATCTGCTTATAAGACATTCAGTAACTTTAAGATTGGTGGGTCTGCAGGTTGGCTGCATGATGTGTATCCGGCAAAAAGAGATAGTTTGGTAAAACTTAGATACGAAGATGCTGGGGAAAGTGCAGTAACGATGAATACATTAACACCCCAAAATATTAATAGATTTCGTCTAAGAACTTACATAGTAGCTCCACTGCATAAAAATCATATTGCCTTGCTCAATGCCAATTATGTATTGCAGTTTGCTGCCCATGAAAAGGAATTTAGGCATTTTTTTACTGATTTTCGACCATTAACGACATGGCACTACTATAGCGATAAAAGACTTGGTAACACTTCACTGGTTCATCTCAATTTTAACCTGAACTCAGCCTTGGCACAAGGGCTGCATAATACTTTTAGCGTTACGCATAGCAGCCTCAATGAAAATGTTTACAGAGAATTTATCAGCGGGGAAAGATTAGGAAGAGACATTAAATTAGACACTACTGAAAATAAGGGAGGTAACTTTGTTCTACAGAATCATCTGGTGTATACCCAGGCTGTTGGAAGCTGGGCAATAGAACCGGCTATAAATCTAACGGCTAAGTACATCAATAAAGAGTATAAATTCAGAAGCATCAAAAAAAGCCTGATTTCGTCAATATATCCTGAAAGATACCTTGAAAGATCGGACTATAATTCCAGTATAGAAGGCAAAATATACCTAGTCACACCAAACCTAAGTTTTATTTATAAAAACTCATTTAGTATTCAGGGAGGATTGGTCTTTGATGCATCCCCTGATTTATCAGATGATTTAAAAAAAGCAACTCCATTCATTACCCTTACAGCAGATGTAGTTGAGCTCGTTAGCAATGATTCTAATGTAAACTGGAAGCTGTACGGATCATATGCAAAAGCTGTTAACTATAATGAAAACAGTTTACTACTCTCCGACCTAACCCCTACTCCACCTTCGCAATATCCCTTTGACACCAGGTTTATGTGGGCTTACCATCAGGAGAATTTTGAAAAGCCTTACAACCTGCAATTGGGTTCTTCCCTAGCTTTATCAGGAAACAATTATACTATCAGTTATCATTTCGAGGAGCGCAACTGGATAGGATTGTTCAGTACTCCACCATCTGCCTGGGTATCGACTTATCCATTTTTCTACGACAACATCGAATCAAGCACCCATCGAGTTAGCATGGGTCTGAAAGATCTATTTACTGCTTCAGTAGTCAAATGGAATACTCATCTACAAGCTTCCTTCATCAAGCTTAATTACAAAGAGTGGCTGGAACCCATGAGAATTGCCAATGAGGCCATGGGAAGGCAAGATAATGAATCAAGACCCTGGTCGCTCACCATGGCTAATCGCTTCTCCTTCGGAGAATTTACGTTTGGCTTAGATATGCTGACATCATTTGATCAGAAACTCCTGCAAAAAAAAGAATATCGAAGATTAGTAGTAGTTGATAGTCACTATAACACAATATCCCTGCAGAACCTCTTCCTGGGATACAAATTGAATGTAAAAGGATTGCCGAATGGTGCCGAGATTTTCGCCAGCAGCCGGAATATTACCCTGAACGGCAAATCAAATCTGCAGGACACCCGCAGCTATAACGGCATTGGTTTTCGCATTGCGCTCTAAGCCGGAAAATAGCTGTACTAAAAAAGGTTATGCAGATAAATTGTTGATGCCTAAGCCAACTTGATTATGCAAGACTGCAGCGTAAAGAAAATATATGACTTTTGCTGATGATTGCCGGCATCAAAGACCTATGAAGGCCTTTGGTCCAGGCTACTGATTTCTTCCTTATAGTCAGACGGCAGCAGCAGGCTTTTGATAAGCCAATCGAGTTTAACCAGCCTGCTTACTTTATAAACAGGTACCACAGGTGCGAGCACAGACACCCTGCCCATGCCCAGCAAACGGCTAACTATTGCCGGTACCACCAGCAGCTGCGCCTCCCGTAGAATTCTATAACGGAAAGTGCCCAGGTGTTTCTGATACTGCTTGTACAAATCGTCGGTATAGTGGCTGTGGGCAAGGTCTGCCTCCAGGTGCTCCTGTCGCATCACCAGCCACTGCTGATAGGTCTGTGGCAGCCCCTGGATGCCCATGCGATCGCCAACCCGGTAAAACACATCAAATACATCTTCTCTTTCTGTAATTGTGAGTTTTCTTTCCACCAGCTCAAATGCGCGAATGGAATAGTCAATGAGCATAAAGAGCACATCGCGGTAAGCCCAATCGGGAATTTTGGCACCACGCTTGCTTTCAACAGCACCATGAATGGCTGCGATCTTGTCTATTGCACTCACAGCCACCTCTTTGGGCGCAAACACAATCTGTCGTGCATAGGCCACGGTAGAAAACAGCCTGCCCAATGGATCTTCTGGAAGGCGGCCGGTAAAATAAAGCCAGTCAACTGCCTTGTTCAGTGCAAATTCGGCAGCGGCACCGGCAAAGATGAACAGGATGGTATCACTTTTCCCCCAGATTTCACGAACAATTGACCCTTTACGCACAAAAAATTCCATACTCACTAAATACAGATCATAGAAAAATTGTGTAGCTTGTTTTTAAAATGTATATTTTTGAGGAAAAATTTAAATATCTACAGAAACATCCTCTTCTATTTTTCTCAGTCTATGACTCAGGCTACTAACCGCTACACGTACACTACTACCATGAGGCCCCGCAAAAAGCTGGCCTACAAAATTATACTCCTTCTGGTGCTTATGGGTTGGGGCCTTACCAGCCCGGCACAACAAAAGCTCAATTTGGAGCTGAAAAAAGAACTGGAAGAGATTTACGCCCTGGACCAGAAATTCAGGGTTTATATAGGACAGGAATTTCTACCCCAAAAAAAGCTTGATTCACTGGCAAAAGCTTTCAGTGTATCTAAAGAGGCGGTGCCTAAGTTTCTGTGGGAAAAACAGAACCAGCTGGATGCTGCCAACATAAAACGGGTAAAAGAAATCATACAGCAATGGGGTTACCCCGGCAGGAGCCTGGTAGGCTCCCCTACCAATGAAGTAGCCTACAAGGTGCTGCAGCATACCAAGGAAGCTGATAGCTACCTTCCAGCTATCAGAGAAGCTGCAGAGAAAAAAGAGTTGCCCTTCACCCTTTACGCTACAATGCTGGACAAGTCAATGATGCAGAAAAACAAGGAGCAGCTGTATGGCACCCAGGCTCATGGCTTTTCCGTTTATGATGCTGATGCTGATGAGTACGACGCTAAAATAATCATCTGGCCTATTAAGGATCCGGACACGGTAAATGAAAGGCGCAAGGCAGCAGGCTTTGAGCTTACTGTGGAAGAAAACGCACAAAGGCTGGGCGTAGAATATGTGGTACTGACGATGGAAGAGGTTAAAGAAATGAAGAGCAGATAAAAATTAAGACTGCAGAAACCATGTATAATCTTTCATATCAGTGATTTCTATTCCATCCAATACCACACAGCAATCCGTAGCCTGCAAACGTTATAAGCTGTAATAAATACTGATTCTTCTAAAAAATCTACAGGAAAAGAGCTGCGCAAATCTATTTTACCAACGCAATTATCAAGGCTTGTTTAACTAAAAATCTTCTTAAAAGAATTGCCTTCCAGTATTTTAGAAAAATAAAATACGGCCAAAACTGCAGATAATAATAATATATTTTTTAATATAGCGTCCGCAATCGCACTACTTATGCGTTCAAACCTGTTCAATACCATTATTATTATCGCTACCGGTATCATTACGATTACCGGCATAACAGGCTGTGCATGGGGAAAGGCAAGTACTAAGAATTAATTAAAAATCTTAACATACTTTAGAAAGCCTTCCTCGAAAAACAGGGAAGGCTTTTCTGTTTTAATACTTTACCATTATGAAAATCCTGAAGTTTGGGGGTACTTCTGTAGGCTCCGTTGAAGCAATAAGCAAGCTTCTGCGCATTGTGCAAGATCAACAGCAGCAGGGCCAGTCTGTGGCCATTGTATGCTCTGCCATTAGCGGGGTTACGGATACCTACCTGCGGCTGTTAACAGAGGCGGCTTCGGGCAACGATTACCTGCGGGTATTACGCGAGGTGGAGCAGCGGCATTACGATATTGTTCGTGCGTTTCTGGAAGTAAAGCGCCAGAACAATGCACTGCTGGCCCTGAAGATGCTGTTTAACGAGCTGGACGACCTGCTGGCTGGCGTAAGGGCCCTGGGAGAAGTATCTGCCCGTATCAAAGATAAGGTAGCCGCTTACGGAGAGCTTTGCTCCAACCTCATGATCAGCCATTTTGTAGATCAGCATTGCGGCAGGGCAGTATTTGCCGATGCTCGCCAGTTCATTAAAACCGACAGCAATTATGGCAACGCCCGGGTAAATGATGGGCTTACCTACCAGCTGATCCGCAATTACTTTAAACAGCAAGCCAATACCATTCCGGTAATCACCGGTTTTATTGCCTCTAACGACAAGGGAGAAACCACCACCCTGGGCCGGGGCGGCTCTGACTATACCGCTGCCATTATAGGCGCCGCCATGGAGGCAGAAGAGATACAGATCTGGACAGACGTGGATGGCTTTATGACCTCCGATCCTCGGCTGGTGAGAAAGGCCTTCTCACTCCACAACCTTTCCTATAACGAAGCCATAGAGCTCTCCTACTTTGGGGCCAAGGTAATTTACCCGCCAACCATGCGGCCGGCAATTGCCCGCAATATTCCCATTGTAATCAAAAACACCTTTAACCCCGGCTTTCCGGGCACACTTATAGGCCCTCAAAGCTCATCAAACGGCTCACTGATCAAAGGCATTTCGTCTATACCTGCCATTAGCCTGGTGAACATACAGGGTAGCGGCATGGTTGGCCTGACTGGCTTCAGTGGCCGCCTGTTCAGTTCACTGGCCCAGTTTGGTGTTAATGTTATCCTGATCACACAGGCCAGCTCCGAGCACAGCATTACCCTGGCCATAAGCCCGCAGGATGTTCCCCTGGCATACCAGGCCATAGAGACAGAATTTGAATATGAACTGGTAAAAGGTCAGCTGAACAAGCCCGAGGTGGAAAATGAGCTTAGCATTATTGCCGCCGTTGGTGAGAACATGCGCAATGCAAAAGGGCTGGCTGGCAAATTTTTCAGTGCCCTTGGCCGCAGCGGGGTTAACATTTCTGCCATTGCCCAGGGTTCTTCTGAGCTTAACATATCTGCCGTGATTGAAAAGCAGGACCTGCGGAAAGCATTGAACTCTGTGCATGATGCGCTCTTTCTCTCGCCTGTTAAAACACTGCATGTATTTTCCTGTGGCACCGGTAAAATTGGCGGCACCCTGCTTAAGCAAATAAGGGAGCACCACGAGCACCTGGAGGGCCACCGGCATGTGCGTATTAACCTGGCAGGTGTAAGCAACACCAAAAAAATGCTAATTGAGCGCGAAGGTATTAACCTCACCCACTGGCAGCAGGAGCTACAGGAGCAGGGCCAAGCCAGCAACCTGGATACTTTTATTGAGCATGCCATTGCCCTAAACCTGCCCAACTCTGTGTTTATAGACAATACCGCCAGTGCCGTGGTGGCACAATGCTATGATAAGCTGTTCAAGCATAATATATCGGTGGTAACCTGCAACAAAATTGGCAATTGCGGTTCCTTTAGCAGTTACAACCGCTATAAGCAACTGGCACGCAAATATGGGGTGGATTACTGGTACGAAACCACTGCCGGGGCAGGGTTACCTATCATAAAAACCCTGCACGACCTGCTGATCAGCGGCGATGAAGTATTACGGATAGAAGCTATCCTATCCGGCACCATCTCCTTTATTTTCAATGAGTTTAAAGGCGATCGCAGCTTTGCCGATGTGGTGCGGGAGGCCCAGGAAAAAGGGTTTACTGAACCAGACCCGCGCGATGATCTTAGCGGTCTTGATTTTGCCCGCAAAATGCTGATCCTGGCCCGCGAAACGGGACTGCCTACCGAACTGCAGGAGGTACAGATTCAGCCCATACTGCCCAAAAACTGCCAGGAAGCACCTACTGTAGATGCCTTTTACGAGGAGCTGGAAAAGTCTGAAGACTACTTCAG
Organism: Cesiribacter sp. SM1; assembly: GCF_020178975.1. Classification (GTDB taxonomy): domain Bacteria; phylum Bacteroidota; class Bacteroidia; order Cytophagales; family Cyclobacteriaceae; genus Cesiribacter. The sequence goes on along the minus strand of NZ_JAHXBU010000088.1, from coordinate 211,028 downwards.
AGAAATGAAGCAGAAAGCCGAAGCAGAAAATAAAGTCCTTCGCTACATAGGAAACCTGGAGAATGGGGTGGTAAAAGTAGAGCTAATGATGGTAGATGCCAGCCATCCGTTTTACGGCCTCTCTGGCAGCGACAACATTGTTTCTTTCACCACCAACCGCTACCGCTTTAACCCAATGGTAATCAAAGGTCCTGGTGCGGGTGCCGAAGTAACTGCCGCAGGCGTACTGGCTGACCTTGTAAGAGTAGCTCCGCAGTAGTTTTTTATGAGAAGTCAGATGCTGGAAGATAGATGAAAGATAAAACACCTTTAGTAGCACAAAGATCATGGGTGCCCTATCATGTGCATCAAGATATCTACAACTATCTGCTAACTGCTATAAAGCCAGTCTAACTTCTTATTACTAACCTCTAACTTCTTTTTTTAAAAATGAAATCTATAAAAGTATTCGCCCCTGCCACTGTAGCAAATGTAAGCTGCGGGTACGATGTACTTGGCTTTGCCGTACATACACCGGGCGACGAGGTGGTGATGCACCTGAACGACAGCAAACAGGTTAGCCTTGATGTGATAGAGGGCGATGAAGGCCGCCTTCCCCGCAACCCGCTGCAGAATACTGTAAGTGCTGTGGTAATCAACTACCTGAAACACCTGGGTGTTGAGCAGGGCGTAAGCATAGAGCTATACAAAAAAATGCCTTTTGGCAGCGGGCTGGGCTCCAGCTCTGCCAGTGCCGTTGCAGGCTTGGTGGGCATCAACGAACTAATGGGTGGCAGGCTAAGTCGTGAAGAACTGTTGCCCTTTGCCATGGAGGGTGAGCGCCTGGCCTGTGGCAATGCCCATGCCGATAATGTAGCTCCTGCCCTGCTCGGTGGCCTGGTGCTCATACGTAGCTACCACCCGCTGGATGTGGTAAAGCTACCGGTACCTGAAGGCTTGAGCTGCGCCCTGCTGTATCCTCATGTAGAAATACCCACCAAAGAAGCCAGGAGAATCCTTAAAGATCGTATTCACATCAGCGATGCAGTAACCCAGTGGGGCAATGTTGCAGGCCTGGTAGCTGGTTTTTGCACCGGTAACCTCGATCTGATCGGGCGTAGCATGGAGGATGTAATCATTGAACCGGTTCGGGCCATGCTCATTCCCTACTTTTATGATATGCGTGAAATTGCAATAGCACATGGTGCCCTTGGTTTTAGCATTTCAGGCTCCGGGCCATCTGTTTTTGCGCTTTGCAAAGGAGAAGAAACCGCCAGGAGAGTTGCCAAAGCCCTGGAAAATAAGCTAAGCAGCAATGGCATTGGTGTAAACACCTATGTATCGTCCATCAATACCGATGGTCCTAAAGTTACCGCTTTAACAGCAGCCTCTCACTAACCCGAAACTAAACCATGCAATACTACAGCACCAATAAATCAGCAGCTACTGTACGTTTACCCTATGCCGTTCTGAAGGGCCTGGCCGACGATGGCGGCCTTTATATGCCGGAAAGCATTCCACAACTACCGGCGTCTTTTTTCGAGACCATCCACACGAAAACACTACCCGAGATTGGTTATGCCGTTGCTTCTGCCCTGATAGGTGATGAGGTACCTGCCGATGTGCTGAAGAAAATTGTGGAAGAAACGCTTAACTTCCCCATTCCCGCAGTTAGGGTGGAAAATGACATTTACAGCCTGGAGCTGTTCCATGGCCCAACCATGGCATTCAAAGATGTAGGTGCTCGCTTTATGTCGCGGCTTATGGCTTATTTCAACCAAAATGAAAGCCGTGAGCTGAAGGTGATTGTTGCTACTTCCGGCGATACAGGCAGTGCTGTTGCTGCCGGCTTCTACAATGTTCCAGGCATCAAGGTTTATATCCTCTTCCCAAAGGGCAAGGTTAGTCCATTGCAGCAAAAGCAGCTTACTACCTGGGGAGGCAACATCACCGCCATAGAAATTGATGGCACCTTCGACGATTGCCAGAAAATGGCTAAGCAGGCACTGGGAGATGCGGAGCTGAATAAAAACAACCTGCTCACCTCGGCCAACAGCATCAATATTGCAAGGCTCATTCCACAGTCGTTTTACTACTTCTGGGCTTTTGCACAGCTAAGGGAAAAGGGCAAGCCCCTGGTATTTTGTGTGCCAAGTGGCAATTTCGGGAATATTACCGGTGGCTTGCTGGCTGCTGCCATGGGGCTGCCTGTGCATCATTTTATTGCCACCACCAACGCCAATGATGTGGTGCCGGAATACCTGCGCACCTCTGTATACAAAACACGTCCATCGGTACAAACCATCAGCAATGCCATGGATGTAGGCAACCCCAGTAACTATGCGCGTATGTGCGAGCTCTTCGACCATAACCACCAGCGCTTCTGCGAAAAAATTTCCGGCTATGCTTTTAGCGATGAGGAAACCCGTAAGGCCATGGTATCAGTTAAGGCACAGGGTTACCTGCTGGACCCACACGGAGCAGTTGCCTACCTGGGCTTAAAAGAATATCTAAGAGAAAGTAAGGCAGAAGCAACAGGTGTTTTCCTGGAAACAGCCCATCCGGCTAAATTCAGGGAGGTAGTAGAAGAAACTTTAGGCGAAGCTGTAGAGATTCCACAGCAGCTGCAGGCTTTTATTGCAAAGCAGGAACAGATTATTCACCTGCCGAATGATTATGAGCAGCTCAAAAACATGATCGATAGGTAAAATTTGCTGCTTTCACCCTTATGCTGAAATAAAAGTTGTCGCAAAGATCATTGTGAATTTATCCTTCCTTATATGGCGCTGTAGCCATACATAATTGTAAGTTGGCCATAGCGTAAAACAATAGCCTCCTGTAGTGAGGGTGGAACAAAGATTACCACTCACCACAGGAGGCTAATTCTATCATTATTCTAATATACTTCTATTCCAACTGTCGCTACACCCACGCACCATGCGGTATTATTTGTGATGATATACAGGTAGAGATTCCGGATTGAATATGTTGCGCCATCATACAGCAGGCATTAGCTCTGGATGCTCTTATCGCTGAATCCCTTACTAGAGCAGCTATATGGCCACTTTCCGATTTATGAATAGTATAAGGGTCAGCTTAAGCCTTCCCTGGCTGCTTTGCATCTGAATCACTGTTTCAGTTTTATACATTAAAAGACTGGCAACAAGCCTGTAGATTTCAGGTCAAGCAATATATGATAAAACAAAGTCGCATTGTATGTTGCAACATCTAATACCAGCAAAATTCCGCATGCTTATCCAAATCCCGACTTACTACACTAATAATTAAAAATTTTCATTGAAAGTCGGCATTTATGTATTATTATTGACACATGGCCTTGTTTATCAGTCTTTTCTGACACCATCAAAAAACTACCATATAATTTTTCATTATACATTATTACCTAATTTTTTAATTCAGATATGCCTGAATTGCTGGACTCACTCGCAACAAACTTTAAGAAGAACAAAGCAAGAGCATTAGACAATAAAACATTAATAAATAGTAGATACAGTCTATATTTAATCAGATGTATACCGTTTTTAGGCATACTGCTACTCCTACTTTTGCCTGCAGCTTTTAGTGCACTTTTCGTACGGGGAAACGTAGTTCCACTGTTCGCTTTCAAAGAAATACTGTTGGCAGGGTTATTCTTTCTGATACCAGTATTTCTTTTCTTCAGAAACATAAAAGCCTATTTATACCTCTTGCTGCCCATTGTGCTGCTATCACCCCTCTTTATATTTTCGATCGTACTGTTTGAGCTTAGGCCCCGTTTTGAGCTGATTGCACTAATCATGCAGACAAACCTGCAGGAAATATCCGAAGTTGTTTCCGGTCACTTAAGCCTTTTCATACCAGTTTCGCTGGCATATACCCTGCTGTACCTGTACTGCGTGAAAAGATTAGCTGTTAGGAAATTGCCGTTTCGCACTGCCCTTTATATTTCGCTCATGGCTGCTGTATTTTGTATTGGCAGGATAGGCTATGAAAAGAAACTATATAAGGCTGCAAGAGGAAGTATAGGTATACAAAACCTGCTGGCTGTTAAATATTACCCGGCTTCTGTCTTTGGAGGAGCTCTGGAAGCTTATACCACCCTGGTAAACAATAAAATGAGAATAGCCGAGGATTTTTCTTTCCAGGCATTTGAAAAAGATAGTCTTTCTCATCGAAAAGTATATGTGCTGATCATTGGTGAGTCATCGCGCTACGACAAATGGCAGATCAATGGGTACAGGCGTGCTACCTCTCCCCGGCTGGCCACACAGGAAAACCTCATTTCCTATTCAAATGTAATTTCCGGCAGCAGCCAAACCCGCATGTCTGTTCCTATGATGATCACGCGGGCAACACCAGACAGTATTGAAATACAGTACAGGGAAAAAAGCATTCTCGCTGCCTTCAGCGAAGCTGGATATAAAACACTGTGGCTAAGCAATCAGACAGACCAGGAGATCTTCTGGTCTGGTTCTATTAACCAGCATGCTAATGCAGCGGATATCAGCATTTTTTCGCCTTCATTTTCACCAAATTTTGAAATTGACCATTATTATGATGAACGCCTGCTGCCTGCTTTAGATACCCTGATACAAAAAACTGATGATAACCTTTTCATAGTACTGCACACCATCGGCAATCATTGGGATTACTCTAAAAGGTATCCTGCCTCTTTCGATTATTTCACACCATCAGGAAAAACTGTAAATATTGGAAAGCCCTGTTTGAAAAACCGGCAGGCAGTGATCAACTCCTACGACAACAGCATTCTCTATGCTGATTTCTTTATTGACAGTGTGATCAACACCATCAAAAAACATGATGTTGTTTCAGCAGTAAAATTTCTGTCAGATCATGGAGAAGATTTATTTGATACCCATGCTTCCAGAATTGACTTTCACCTGAGCGAATCCCCGCAAACCCTGCACGTTCCTTTATTCATCTGGACCTCACATAAGTTTACACAGCATTACCCGCAAAAGCACAAAGCGCTTATTGAAAACAAGGATAAAAAGGTAGGTGCTGAAAATACCTTTTACACACTGCTGGATCTTGCCAATATTGGCATTAAACAGGATGATTCTACCAGGAGCCTTGCCAGCTGCAGCTTTATTGAGCGTGAGCAAAAGTATTTAAGTAATACCGACAGGATGCCCTTACTCTACAGCAGGCTCTCTGAAAACAGCAAATGCAGGCAATAATGAATGATACTTGCAGAGGCCTGACAACCACACCAATACTGGCTGCACTACTGCATCCATGTCGAGTCTATGTTGATATTAGTAGAGACCACTACTATTGATGGGCTATCTGTACAACACAAAAAAAGCGCACCCCAATCCGGGTGCGCCTTTCATGCTCTAACCAAAAAAATTTAACGTAATCTTCAACTAACATATCTCTAAAGTAGTGAAGCCTGCTGTTTTAGCAGCTTATAAGGCTTCTACACCTTCTTTTACAAATCGGCTAATAAAGCTGCCCACCTGCTCAGTTGTTGAGGGGTTTTTAGCATTCAGTTCAGGTGTTAGTACTCCCTGCTCCAATGCTTTCTGTACAGCCTCTTTTACCACATTTGCTTCCTCATTCAATCCAAAGTGTTCCAGCAGCATGGCTGCCGAAAGAATTGTTGCGATAGGATTGGCAATGCCTTTGCCTGCTGCCTGGGGAAACGATCCGTGAATGGGCTCAAACACAGCGGTTTTCTCTCCTACCGAAGCTGAAGGCAGTAAGCCCAGAGAACCTGCAATCACAGAAGCCTCGTCCGAGAGAATATCACCAAACATATTTTCTGTCAGGATCACATCAAATTGTTTGGGGTTCAGGATCAGTTGCATTGCAGCATTGTCAACAAAGAGGTAATCAACTGTTACACTGCTGTACTGTGGAGCGATTTCCTTTACTACTTCGCGCCACAGGCGTGAGGTTTCCAGCACATTGGCCTTGTCTACAAGCATTAGCTTATTGCGCCTGGTGGTAGCCGACTGGAAAGCAAGGTGCGTGATGCGCTCTATTTCAGCACGGGTATAGGTGCAGTGGTCGTAGGCGCCATCGGCAGTACGGCCTTTTTCACCAAAGTATATACCGCCTGTAAGCTCGCGGTAAAAGAGCATATCTGCACCGGAGATACGCTCATTCTTGAGTGGCGAATGCTCCAGCAGCAGCGGATAAGCTGTTACGGGACGGATGTTGGCAAACAGCCCCAGTGACTTTCTAAGTTTCAGCAGACCCTGCTCAGGGCGTACCTTTGCAGAAGGATCGTTGTCATATTTAGGATCGCCAATTGCACCCAGGAGAATTGCATCAGCATTTATGCAGGCAGTGAGGGTTTCATCTGGTAGCGGGTTGCCGGTGGCATCAATGGCGCAGGCACCCATGAGCTGATTATCAAAGGTGAAAGTGTGGCCCCATCTTTCGGCTACTGCTTTCAACACTTTTATGGCTTCATTACAAACTTCGGGACCGATACCGTCACCTGCCAGTACCGTAATTTTCTTATCTAATACACCCATGCTTTCTTCTTTTCGTAGGCTTCAATGGCCTCTTTCTGATTCACTAAAAAGTCAATATCGTCGTAACCGTTAATAAGACATTCTTTCTTATAAGAATCGATCTCAAAGCTCACGCTTTCGTTCCAGGCCGGCACATAAAACTCCTGTTTGGGCAGGTCTACCACAAACTCGGTATTCGGGCCTTTTTCCATGATCTGCACAAACAGCCTTTGCAGCATCTCATCAGTTACCTGCAGGGGCAGCAGTCCATTGTTAAGGGCATTGCCACGGAAAATATCAGCAAAGTAGCTGGAAATCACCACCTTGAACCCCGCATCGTAAATAGCCCAGGCAGCGTGCTCGCGGCTGGAACCGCAGCCAAAGTTTTTGCCGGCTACCAGTATGCTGCCTCCATAGCGGGGGTTATTCATTACAAAATCCTGCTTGGGGGTACCATCGCCATTGTAGCGCCAGTCGCGGAAGAGGTTTTCACCAAAGCCCTCACGGGAAGTAGCCTTCAGAAAACGGGCCGGAATAATCTGGTCCGTATCAATATTTTCAATAGGCAGGGGTACTGCCGTGGTCCTTAAAACTTCAAATTTTTCCATCAGTTGAAATACTGAGTGATGTCTACAATTTTTCCTTCTACTGCCGTTACAGCAGCAACCAGCGGGCTGGCCAGCAGCGTACGGGAGCCAGGGCCCTGGCGGCCTTCGAAGTTACGGTTAGAGGTAGAAACGCAGTAAGCGCCGGCAGGAATTTTATCTTCGTTCATGGCCAGACAGGCACTGCAGCCAGGTTCGCGCAGTTCAAAGCCTGCTTCGGCCAGTATTCTGTCGATGCCTTCTTCCCTGGCCTGCTTTTCTACCTGCTTGGAGCCGGGTACAATAATGGCCTCCACATGTGGTGCTTTTTGCTTACCCTTTACAAACTCTGCTACGGTACGCAGGTCTTCAATGCGGGAGTTGGTACAGCTACCGATAAATACATAATTTATGGGTTTGCCCACCAGGGTTTCGCCCGGGTTAAAGCCCATGTATTTGAGTGATTTATCAAAGCTTACAGCTTCACTGGCTGATACCTGCGATGGAATTGGCTGGTTGATAGCGATGCCCATGCCCGGGTTAGTACCATAGGTGATCATGGGGTTGATATCCCTGGCATCGTAATGCAGCTCCTGCTCAAAGGGTGCTCCCTCTTCAGAATAGAGGGTTTTCCAGTAGGCCACTGCCTGCTCCCAGCGCTCACCTTTCGGTGCAAAAGGACGGCCTTTTATATATTCGAAGGTTGTTTCGTCTGGCGCAATCATACCACCACGTGCACCCATTTCAATGCTCATGTTGCATACCGTCATGCGGCCTTCCATGCTTAGGGAACGAACGGCACTGCCGGCATACTCCACAAAATAGCCGGTTGCTCCGCCGGTGCCTAGTTTGGAAATGATATACAGGATCAGGTCTTTGGCGCCTACACCTTTCTTCAGCTCGCCATCTACCGTAATGCGCATGCGCTTTGGCCGGCTTAACAGCAGGCACTGCGAGGCCATTACCTGGGTTACCTGGCTTGTACCAATACCAAAAGCAATAGCGCCAAAGGCGCCATGCGTAGAGGTGTGGCTATCGCCGCAAACGATGGTCATGCCGGGCTGGGTAATGCCAAGTTCAGGACCTATTACGTGCACAATGCCCTGATTCTCGTGGCCCAGTCCGAACAGCTCGATGTTCCATTTTCGACAGTTGTCTGTCAGCTTATCTACCTGCATGCGTGAGAGTGGTTCCTCTATGGGCAGGTGCTGATTTTTGGTGGGCACGTTGTGGTCGGCTGTGGCCACAATCTGCTCTTTGCGGAATAGGGAAAGATTGCGTGCTTCCAGTTCATCAAAAGCCTGGGGACTGGTTACTTCATGGATCAGATGTTTATCAATATAAAACACATCCAAACCACCCATTGAACGCACTACGTGTGCATCCCAAATTTTATCAAATAATGACTTTGCCATATTAGTGTTAAGCAGAAACTAAATTTGCTTGCTCTACCAACTGATGTAAATCTTCGTCCACTACTTCTTTTTTGCGGTCTGCCAGCTGCAGAAAAGAAGCGTATGCTTTATCCAGCGCAAATTTATCAAAATCGTAACCAATTTTCTGTAAACGGTAAGCTAAAGCTGCCCGGCCCGAACGTGCTGTGAGTACAATAGAAGAATCGCTCACACCTACATCACGAGGGTCTATAATCTCATAGGTCTCACGGTGCTTGATCACGCCATCCTGGTGAATACCGCTGGAGTGAGAAAAAGCATTGGATCCTACAATTGCCTTGTTTGGCTGTACCGGCATGCGCATCATATCAGAAACCAACGCAGAGGTAGCAGATAAAAGTTTCGTGTTGATGCCAGTATCGATGCCCAGGTGCGGGTGCTGACGCATGATCATGACTACTTCTTCCAGGGCGGTATTTCCTGCACGCTCCCCTACACCATTGATGGTACATTCGATTTGCAGGGCACCATTGATGGCACCAGCAATTGAGTTAGCGGTGGCAAGGCCCAGATCGTTGTGGCAGTGGGTGGAAAGGCGCACCTTCTCAACCCCTTTTACATTTTCGTATAGGTATTTGATCTTGGCTCCGTAGTCGGATGGCAGGCAGTAACCGGTGGTGTCAGGTATATTCAGTACCGTAGCACCTGCTTTAATGGCTGCTTCGCATACCCTGGCCAGAAATTCATTATCGGTACGGCCGGCATCTTCGGCATAAAATTCAACATCTTCCACAAAGCTTTTAGCCAGCTTTACAGCAGCAATGGCACGCTCAATTACCTTCTCCTGTGTTGTGCGCAGCTTGTATTGTATGTGTGAGTCTGAGGTACCAATGCCGGTATGTATGCGGGGCCTCCTGGCACCAACAAGGGCATCGGCCGCAGTACGGATGTCCTGCTCTACCGCCCTGGAAAGACCACAAACTGTAGCCTCTTTGGTTTGAGCCGCAATAGCTTTTACTGCTTCAAAATCACCCGGACTTGAAATGGGAAAGCCTGCTTCGATCACATCTACTCCCAATAGCTCAAGTTGTTTTGCAATGATAAGTTTTTCCTCTTTATTTAACTTACAGCCAGGCACTTGCTCACCATCGCGCAACGTTGTATCAAAGATTTGAATTTTTTTGACCGACATTTTTATGATCTTTAGGGCAGAAAAAAACTTAATTTAGTACCACAATTACCGGAAAAAAGGGCGGCAGAAAAAACCTTTTTTACAAACATCTACTATTTCAAAACTAGAGCGTTTAAAAGATAACGTACTAATATTCAGTGATATACACAGTAGCTTACTACAATGCCTAACGAGAGTCAAGACCCGGTATTTCAATTGGTTAAGTCGTTAACACGCTCCGAAAAAAGGCATTTCCGCTTGTTCAGCAACCGCCAGGGCTCCAATGAGGGGCTTAAATTCATACAGCTGTTCGATGCACTGGACGGCCTGGAGCATTACGACGAGGAGAAAATTCTGCAGCAGGCACCTGCTATAAAAAAAGTGCAACTGGCCAATCTTAAAGCCAATCTCTACCGCCAGCTGCTCTCCAGCCTGCGCCTGTACCATAACAACCAGAACCTGGATATACAGCTGCACGAGCAGCTCGATTTTGCCCGGGTGCTGTACAACAAAGGCTTTTACCAGCAAAGCCTTAAAATGCTGGAGAAGGTAAAGGCAACTGCACAGCAGGCAGATCTGCCACATATTGTGCTGGAGGCCCTGGATTTTGAAAAACTGATTGAATCGCAGTACATCACGCGCAGTTTGCGGGGCAAGGCAGAAGCACTTTCTAACGAGGCCATTGCAGTAGCACAGCACGTAACGCATATCCACGAGCTATCGAATGTAGCCCTGCGCCTTTACGGCCTGTATATCAAAGTGGGGCATGCACGTAATTTAAATGATTATGAACGGGTAAAAGCCTACTTCAAGGCAAACCTGCCCAGGATAGAGCTGCAAAGTGCCGGTTTTTTTGAAAAGCTCAACTACTACCAGGCCCATGTCTGGTACTATTACTTGGTGCACGATTTCCGGGCCTGTTACCGCTATGCTCAAAAATGGGTGGATCTATTTGAAGAAAATCCGGCTATGAAGGAAAAGCAAAGCACCCTCTACATCAAGGGCATTCATAACCTGCTCTCGGCTCTCTACAACCTGTTGTACTACAGCAGGTTTATGGAAGTGCTGAAAAAGCTGGAGGATTTTGCACAGCAGGAAGGCCGCCGCACCACACCTAATACCGAAGCCCTGCTCTTCCTCTACACCTGGACCAACAAGCTTAATGCTTATTTCATGGAGGGTCGCTTTACAGATGGTATCGAACTGATCCCTGAATTACTGGAAAAGCTGCGGCAATTTCAGTCGCAGCTTGATCCGCACTGGCAGCTGATTTTCTACTACAAGATTGCAAGCCTTTATTTTGGCAGTGGTGATTACCAGAAGGCAATCCAGTACCTGAACAAGATTATCCAGTTTAAAGAAGCCAACCTGCGCGAAGACCTGCAGTGTTTTGCCCGTATCCTGAACCTGATTGCTCACTTTGAGGCAGGCGAAGATCGTGCGCTGGAATACCAGATTAAGTCTACCTACCATTTTTTGGGTAAAATGAACGACCAGCAGCAAATGCAGGTGGAGATTTTCCGCTTCTTGCGGAACCTGGGCAATGTAGAACCCCATCAACTCAAAGATGCATTTATTGCCCTTAAGGAAAAGCTTACCCTAATAGCAGCAGATCCTTTTGAGCGGCGCCCTTTCCTGTACCTTGATATTCTTTCCTGGCTGGAGAGTAAAATCGAGAATATCCCCGTTCAGGCTATCATGCAGCGAAAGTTTAAGCTAATGAAGTAAGCGCTGCCCCTCGTAAAATCACATGGGGCGCAGGTACCGAAGCAAGCGCCCTATGCCCTTTTTAGGGAAATTATGGTGGCGGTAGTAGGCCTGTTTGTGGGTGATGCGTTTTAGGTTGTTGTTTCGCATAAAGCTGTCTACTCTTTTCTCAAACAATTCGCCACCATACGAGGGGTAACGTTCCGAATCTTCATGCCGGGTATTGTATATTCCCTTTTTGAATAAATCAGTTTGCACCAGGTAGCACTGGTCAGAAAAACCATAGCCAATGTAGAAGTTACTGGTCTCATCGTGGCTTTCTTCCTTTGCCTGCTCAAATTTACTATTCCAGGTAGGGTTTGCCACCACCACATCTTCGTGCTTCTCCAGTTTTTCAAGTGCCTGTTGTATCCAGTTAGCGCTATTTTTACCCATATAGGCATCGCTGGAGAAGTGCAGCAGGTAAGGGCTCCTGCAAAGGTATATGCCCGTTAGTTCGGCTATAGAGTAATAATAGCCCCCCTTGAAGGATTCTTTATTGATTCCGAAGTGCTCCAGTACTTTTTGTGCATAGTCTTCAGCAAAGGCATATTCATCAATGATGTTATCTGCAACAGCTTTATCGGCATACCTCCTTACCTTTTGCCTGTCGGCTACATTATTGATAATAAGTCTTTTATTGTTGAATTTATACTAACAACGTTCAATATTCCGCTCCAGATAAGATGTTTTCAGAAGATACATCCAGTCATTTTCATAGCACTTTGTTTCAAAATCAACCATAAAATTCTTTTAATCCTGTTAACCTTTGCCTGGGGGTAGAAGCCAGAAGCACATACGATCTTCTGATAAAGACCCCTTACTTATTTTCCGTAACCAGAAAGAAAAAGCATTATATGAAATTTTTAACTAAGCACCGCCAGCAATACTGTAGTGGTACATAATTAAACTAGCTTCCTTATTTTAAATACGGAGCTTCATCAGCTTTAGTTAAAGATAAAGCCATGGCTGCCAGATCTAAACATTGGTTAAAAGCTATTTAAAACCTCTTACCCATTAGCTTTATACAGATATGTTACTGATAAATAGATTCACCCCAACCTTTAGCCGCATTTACCAAACACAGCAAGACCTCCTGCATAAACACAAGTTAAGGCAGGTAACTTTTTCTTTGCGACAGGAGAAATAATGCTCATAATGCTTAGCAGTGTAGAAAATGCACCTCCGGTTATCAATTAACACCCCCTTTATTAACATTAAATACCTATTACCTGATTACTATTAGATAACTTTGTTAGTGTACAACTCCAGGATTGGTGAAGAAGTGATTGCAGCAGTAATTTCCTGATCTGACCGCAATCGATTTCTAAACCCAGCCATCATCTCTTTATAATGATCATGACTCCATTTACTCCAGAGGCCATTCAGCCAAGACAGTTCCTGAAACTATCAACCAGATACAGGTCACATGCCTGCCTTTACTTGTGTTTCCTGTTCATTTGGCTGTTACTGCCTGGAGCAAAAGCACAGCATGCTGAAGACTATCAATGGAAAAATGTAGCCATTGGGGGCGGGGGCTTTGTTTCGGCAATCGTACCAAGCAAAACAGAGGAGGGCCTGATGTACGCCCGCACCGATGTGGGTGGGGCCTATCGATGGGATGCCGATAACAGAAGGTGGATTCCGCTACTGGACTGGGTATCTGCAGATGAAACTGGTTACCTGGGTGTAGAATCACTGGCAATAGACGAGAAAAATCCCGGCAGGGTATATATGCTGGTGGGGATCTCCTATTTCAACGGGGGCAAAACTGCAATTTTACGCTCAGATGATTATGGAAATACCTTTTCCATAATCAATGTAACCGGCCAGTTTAAAGCTCATGGCAATGGCATGGGCCGCCAGACTGGCGAAAAACTGGTGGTAGACCCCAACAACAGCAACATACTCTTTAGCGGTACACGCTGGAATGGGCTCTTTAAAAGTACTGATGAAGGCCTTAGCTGGAGCAAATTAAACAGCCTGGAGGTTAGCACCACACCAAACGAGAATGGGATCAGCTTCGTTGTAATGGATCCTGCAACAGGTACAGCGGGTACTGCAACACAAACCATGTTTGTTGGTGTGTCGCGCAGCGGATCAGCCAACCTTTACAGGAGTGATGATGGCGGTGCTACCTTTAGCCCTGTTGCCGGAGCCCCCACTACCTACATGCCTCACAGGGCAAAGCTGGCCCAGGATGGCAACCTTTATATTACCTATGGCAATGGTGCAGGCCCGCATGGTCACTGGGCTGTGCCAGAACCAATGGACAGGGGCCAGATCTGGAAATATAACACCCAGACTGAAGCCTGGACAAATATTACTCCTTCCGGCATTAGTCGTGCGTTTGGGGGAATCAGTATAGATCCTGGCAACCCGAACAGGCTGGTTGCCTCTACCATCAACACCTATATGCAGCAGGAAAATTCGTGGGGCGACAGGATTTTCCTTAGCACCGATGGCGGCCGCAACTGGACAGACATAATCGGCAGAGGTTTTAGAATGGACCCCAATGGTATTACCTGGGTACAGGGCCATGCCATACACTGGGCAGGTTCTATCGAGTTTGATCCTTTCGATACACAAAAAGTGTGGGTAACCTCCGGCAATGGTATTTTTATGACCGAAGATATAGAGGCCAACCCAAGTGTATGGAATTTTACGGTACGAGGGCTGGAAGAAACCGTGCCCCTGAACCTGATTAGTATTCCGGATGGACCTGTTGTTTCAGTAATTGGCGATTATGACGGATTCTGGCATACAGATGTAAGCCAGTATGCGCCAATTCATAACCCGCAAATGGGCACTACCACCGGCCTGGCTTACGCTGCCCAAAACCCTGATGTACTGCTGCGTGCCGGAGACAAAATATATTACTCTACCGATATGGGCATAAGCTGGAAAGAGGCCACCAGCGAAGGCAAAAAAGGCCAGGTTGCCGTTTCTGCCGATGGCAATATTTTCCTGCACAGCCCCGAAGGTTCAAGTACCACCTACCGCTCTTCCGACAGGGGCAGCAGCTGGACTGCTGTAACAGGTCTCAATGTAAAAGAGGCTGTACCAGTAGCAGACCCGGTAGATCCTGCGAAATTTTATGTTTACAATCCTGGCACCGGCAGAATGATGGTTAGTAAAAATGGAGGCGCTTCTTTTTCCGCAGCCGGTATGGTAGGAAGCAACGGTTCTAAAATCATACGCACCACCCCGGGGCTGGAGGGGCACCTTTGGGTTGCGCTGGGTGGCGGTGGTTTGAGCCGCTCTACCAATGCTGGTGTGTCCTTCACCAAAGTAAATGGTGTTAGCGCAAGCTCAGCAGTTGGTTTGGGTAAAGCAGCAGAAGGGAGCAACTACCCTACCCTGTTTATCTGGGGAACTGTTAATGGCACCACCGGCCTGTTTAAATCAACTGACCAGGGAACCAGCTGGCTAAGAGTGAATGATGATGAGCATGAGTATGGTGGCCCTGGGAATGGTCAGTTTGTGGTAGGAGATATGAATGTTGCCGGAAGGGTGTATATGAGCACTGCCGGCAGAGGAATTGTATATGGTGAACCGGCTGATGCAGCCAGTTGCCCCGCTGCAGTCCTGGATCCCCACATCCAGATCAACAGTGGCACATGGGAACAGCGCCTGGATGCAGAGCTGCAGACAGGTGACATGGTTGTCCTGGATCCGCGCACAGTAAACAGCGAAGAAGGAAGCTGGCGCTGGCGTGGCCCACAGAATTTTACAGCAAACACTGCCACGATCACGATAGATCTCCAGAGCAGAGAACAGGAAGGCAACTATGTTGTTACCTACACCAATGAATGTGGTACTCAGAGTGTTCGCACCTTCAGCATTCTTTTCAAGGAGGTTACCGCAGTTTCAGATCCGGAAATAGACCGCCAGGTGCTCGTTTATCCTAATCCAAGTACGGAAGGCAGGTTTACTGTAGTGGTGCCGGCTTCTATGAAGGATGCAGGAATTGAGGTGTACGACCTTGCGGGGAAATTAATACACAAACAGGCTGCTAAACCTGCTGGCACTACAACAGTTCACAAACAACTGGCAGCAGGCATGTACCTGATTAAAATTGTTAACTCACAGTACTATGTAAATAAGCGGGTAGTGGTTCAGTAGTATGAGCTGAAAGATCCTGCATCAACAGACAGGAATAATGTAAAAGGGCATATATCTGTCAGATAGCCTGCTACTTTACTATAAATCAACAAGAGGGCATCCAGCCGGGAATCTATTTTCCTGCCGGAATGCCCTCATTTTATGAGATGGTGTATGGAAAGGGCAGCCTGTTATCCATGATCTATACATGATCCACTTAGGCAAAGCTGCTATCAGATCCAAAGCTGACAAATCTCAACAAACTGACTGCCAACAGAAATACTGCAAACATTAGCCGCATATTACACCAGTCTTACCTGCACTTTACCTTTCGCAAACGACTGAACCCTGCTCCTAGGGTTGATTGAAGATTAGACAATAAAAGGATGTAAATGCCTTGAAAAGCCATAGTTGCAACATTCTTTTGACTTTTTTCAACTTGACAACAATCATCAAAATAGGTGTCGCGCATCATGTTTTCTTACACGGCCTGCTGATAGTTTTGATACATAAAGAACAACCACTAAAATTTAAAGCCATGAAAAATCTACGCAAAATTCTGATACCGATAGATTTTTCTCCAGTGGCTGTGAATGCTGTTCGCTATGCCAATAGTATTCTGGAGAAACATCTGGCAGAGGTCGTTTTAGTGTATGTAAACACTCCACATTCAAAAATGGAGGAAGCCGTGATCAAAAAGTTATTTAAGGCTTTTGAAGCCAGCAGCCTTAAAGATGTCTCCTTTTACTATGATTTTGTGATGATGAACGGAGAGCTTTTATCTGAGCTGGTGCATGCTGCCGAGCTGTTCGAGGCAGAGCTCATTATCATGGGCACAAAAGAAAACCGTAAGTCTGATCTGTCGCTGGCATCTGCGCTTACCCGCTCAGTATACTGCCCGGTTATTGTTGTTCCTGAACATTTTAACAACAGGCGTATCAGGAAAATTGCCTACGCAAATGATTACAAACCTATTCGCGAATCATTTGTGTTCAAGCCTCTCTGGGAGTTTGCACTCGAGTTCAGGGCAAAAGTATATGTGCTGCATGTAAACCAGAAAAAGGTAGAAAAGCTGGTACCCGTTGATGAATCTGAAAGCAGCCTGGAGTATTTCCTGGAGAGCATAGAGCACGAATGGGTGTACCTGACCAGCGATGATATGGAGTTTGCCATCAACAACTACCTGAAGGATAATAAAATTGACCTGCTGGTGATCCTCTCCCGCGATCACGGCAGCAATCAGCTGGAGTCAGAAGGCCGCTTGGTTGCCAGGCTTACCGCCCATGCCCAGATCCCTGTACTTATCCTCTGCTGACTATTGCTTTACATTTTCTGTATCTATTCAACCAAGCTGTTAAGTACCTTTAGCCATGTTTATTCCAGTAAGATTCAACTATTTACACAGAACTTTCAACTACATCAGCAAAAGCTTTACCAGCCATGCTGATGTAGGCAGAGTTCTGGGATGTCTTATTATTCCTCTGATCATTATTTCAATACCAAGGGAGTGGATTCCACTGGAGGGGCTCACAACGGTTCAGCACAGGTCTATTGCTATTTTTAGCATGGCAGCCCTGTTCTGGATCTTTGAGCCCATTCCTATTTTTGCCACCTCCATGCTGGTGATATTCCTGGAGCTGGTAATGCTGTCAGACAGCGCTGTATCTTTTGCCCTCAGCGGACAGGATGCAACCTCCTTTGGGACTTTGATGAGCTATCAGGAGATTATGGGCACCCTGGCCTCCCCTATCGTCATCCTGTTCCTGGGTGGCTTTTTCCTGGCTATTGCTGCCACAAAATATGGGCTCGATCATCAAATGGCCGGTGCGTTCATCAAACCCTTTGGTACCAATCCCCGCTGGGTAATGCTGGGCATTATGAGCATTACAGCTACTTTCTCCATGTTCATGAGCAACACTGCCACCACGGCCATGATGCTCTCCATCCTTATTCCTGTGCTGGCTTCTATGGATGCGGATGACAAAGGTAAAATAGGTTTTGTACTTAGTGTTCCTATAGCAGCTAACCTGGGTGGCATTGGCACTCCCATCGGCACACCCCCCAATGCCATTGCCCTGAAATACCTTAGTGGAGATCATGCCATTACCTTCAGCAAATGGATGCTCATAGGCGTACCCTATGTAATTGTGATGATCCTGATCTCCTGGTTCATTCTTAGCCGGATGTTCCCCACCTCTACCAAAAGCCTGAAGCTAAGTGTAAAAGAAACAGGTGCAAAGCAGAATTTCAAAATCATCACTATTTATGCAACCTTCGGTATTACAGTGCTTTTGTGGCTTACCGACTTTATTCATGGCATGAACTCTTATGTTGTGGCCATGTTGCCCATCATTGTGTTCCTCTGCCTGAATATAATCAGCAAAGATGACTTGAAGTATATTAGCTGGGATGTGCTGTGGCTCGTTGCCGGTGGTATAGCACTTGGCCAGGCTTTAACAAAAACCGGTCTGGCAAATGTGCTGATAGGTAACATTCCATTCGATTCCCTGCCGTTACTTGTTATATTCCTGATTGCTGCAGGCATTGGTGTACTCATCGCGAACTTTATGTCTCACACAGCAACAGCCAACCTGCTGATTCCGATGATTGCAGTGATTGGTACCTCTGTACCGGTATTCATAAGTAATGATGCCGGGGGCTTGCTGATCCTGAGTGCTACACTGGCTATTTCGCTGGGTATGTGTCTGCCTATTAGTTCTCCACCCAATGCACTTGCTTACGGCACCGGCCTGATTGCCACTAAACAACTTGCCAGAATTGGATTGTGCGTAGGCATCATAGGCTTAGCCCTCCTGTTTGTGATGCTGGTGATCTACCGTAACCTGGGCGTGATTTAGCAACTGCATCCTATAAAGATGAAAACTCTCCTTACACATATTGCAATAACAGTTTACACGATCATAGCAGGGGCAGTTGCCCTGGTAGCAGTGCTGTGGGCGCCTGCAGCCTTTGGACAGGAGGCTGTAATGCTTACGAAAGACAGTGCAAAGGAAAAGCTGGTGAATGTGAGCGGCAGCATGCAGTTCTGGCTTCGATATACAGAACTTAATCCCGGATCACTGGTACATCAGGAAGCAAGATCAGAAATCTGGGATATGTCTATCAGGAGGTACCGCTTAAAGTTCAGTGGTAAAGTCACCGAGCAGATCAGGTATACCATAGAATTTGGCAATAACGATGTTAACTACTATGCATCTAACAACAGCATGCCTCACCTGCTGGATGCCTATATCGATTACCATATCAATGAGCATTTGGCCGTGGGGGCCGGTAAGCAAGCCTGGGCGGGACTGGCCAGGTATGCAGCTCCAAGCACCACCCAGGCACTGGCCTACGACATTGATTTTGTAGCCGCTCCCTTTGTAAACATTTATGATGATGTTTTGCGCAGAATGGGAGTTTATGCCAGGGGTACCTGGGGCGGGCTCGACTACAGGCTTTCACTGGCAAAGCCCTCCTACTACAGCAATACCGGGCAACAGACCATTGGAGAAAATGCCAGTTTATCGGACAGGCAGCCCGGTTACCAGTTTTCCAGCTATGTAAAATACCAGTTCCTGGAGCACGAAGCGCAACTGATTCCCTATGCACCCGGCACTTACCTGGGTAAGAAGCATATCCTTAACCTCGGTGTGGGCACCCTGCAGCAGCCCAATACCAGCTGGTCGCTAAACAATGGAGACACTACCTATTATGGGGCCAGATCGGTAGCGGCAGACTTGTTTTATGAAAAGCCACTGGCAAATAACCGGGGAGTCAACGCCTACCTGGCATACATCAACCACCAGTTCGGGCCACGCTTTGTGCGCTATATGGGAGCAAACAATCCGGCGAACGGAGGCATGGCCACAGATTGGGTAAATGGCAGAGGCAACAATACCCCTGTTGTGGGAACAGGCCATATCTGGTACCTGCAGCTGGGTTATATACGGCCGGTAGACCAGGAGAACAAGCACCAGATCCAGGCCTATTCATCCTTTGAATATGCCAGGTTTGAAGCCCTGAGCGATCCGGTTCTGCTGTGCAACGCAGGCCTCAGCTACTTCTTAAACGGCCAGCGCTCCAAGATTACCCTCGGGTACCAGAGCAGGCCACTGTTTAAGAAGTCAGAACACCTGGTAACCGAAGAAGAAAGGAAAAACATGCTGGTAATGCAGTACCAGATCCTGTTTGGCAGCTAAAGCAGTGGCAGCCTTAAAACCATAGAAGCTTAAAAACTGCAGGCAACTTTGGCTGCACAGGGCAAAAAAGAAACTCTTGTTCTAAAAGATTTAAAAAGGCCTCTCAAAAAGCCTTCCTCTATAATTCTTCTAACATTTTTCAGTCATGAGAAAGTCAAATTTACAATCGATCTTCCAGGGGCTTGCTGCGCTTGGATTATCCAACGCCAAAGGAGTAATGTGGAACCTTACACCTGCAGAACTGGTGGCCGAGGCTATCCGGAATGGCGATGGACAGCTTACCGATACCGGTGCACTCATGTGCGATACCGGCAAGTTTACAGGACGTTCTCCAAAAGATCGTTACATCATCAAAGATGAGCTTACAAAAGATAAGGTATGGTGGGGTGATATTAATATTGCCTACGACCAGGAGCATTTCGATGCACTCTATAAAAGGGTAATAGACAGCCTCACCTATAAAAAGCTCTACATACGCGATGCCTTTGCCGGTGCCGATGAGGATTACCGCCTGAAAGTACGCATCATCGACTCACAGGCCTGGCACAACCTGTTCTGCTATAACATGTTTATCCGCCCATCGCAGGAGGAGCTGAAACTATTTACACCTGATTTTACTGTAATTGCCGTACCGGAATTTGAGGCAGATCCGGCAATAGACGGCCTCCGATCCAAAAATTTCGCCATCATCAACTTCAGCAAACGCATTATACTGGTAGGTGGCACCGGCTACACCGGCGAAACCAAAAAAGGTATCTTCAGCGTGCTAAACTTCCTGCTGCCCGATCAGCGGCATGTACTTCCCATGCACTGCAGCGCCAACATGGGCAATGAGGGCGACACTGCTATTTTCTTCGGTCTTTCCGGTACCGGTAAAACCACCCTTTCTGCCGACCCGCAAAGAAGACTTATTGGTGACGACGAGCACGGCTGGACCGACAAAGGCATCTTTAACTTTGAAGGTGGCTGCTACGCCAAGGTAATCAACCTTGATGAGCAGAATGAACCACAAATCTACAGTGCCATTAAATTCGGTGCAATTCTGGAAAACACCCGTTTCTTCCCCGGCACTACCACTGTAGATTTTACAAACAAACAGGTAACAGAAAACACCCGGGTATCTTACCCGCTGCACTATATTCCCGGTGCTGTGATTCCTTCAGTGGGTTAGCATCCTAAAAATATTTTCTTCCTTACCTGCGATGCCTATGGCGTACTGCCTCCTATCTCCAGGCTTAACAGCAACCAGGCCATGTACCACTTTATCAGTGGCTACACTGCAAGGGTTGCCGGTACAGAGGTAGGTATTACAGAACCGGTAAGTGTATTCTCTGCCTGCTTTGGTGCACCGTTTATGCCATTGCACCCTACTAAATATGCAGAGCTGCTGGGCGAAAAAATAAGGGTGCATAAAGTAAATATCTGGCTGGTAAACACCGGCTGGACTGGTGGCCCCTACGGAGTCGGTAAACGCATTTCGTTAAGGTATACCCGTAACCTCATAAGCGCAGCACTCCGCGGCGAGCTGGATGAGGTAGTGTATGCTAGCCTGCCTGTATTTAACCTGGAGTATCCCCTGAGCTGCCCCGGCGTGCCAGAAGAAATTCTGAACCCACGGCATACCTGGAAGGATGTAGAACTCTACGACCTCACACTCGACAAACTTGCCGGCCTGTTTATTAAAAACTTCGGCAAGTACGAAGATTATGCCAACCAAGAAATTATGGCTGGCTCACCCCAGCTTGCCTCCGATAGTTTTGTGGGTGTTTAGTGATTGTATGTTGAGAGAACCTGGCGGGACTTCCTGCCAGGTTCTTTACTCCACACCCCTGCTTCTCCTAAGGGTTTAGCAGGTCTGATACATAAAGGCAGTAGGCTTGTATTACTAACAGAGCATAAATGAAAGTAGCCATCGTATACTGCACCCATCATGGCACCACAGAAAAGGTGGCCAGGCTGCTTGCACAAAAGCTGGAGCAGCACCAGGTAAGTGTATTTGATCTTGGAGAAACGCCCAAACCTGATATTGCACCCTACGATCTGGTCATCATAGGCGGCTCAATCCATGTTGGAATGATCCAGAACAAAATAAAACGCTTCTGCGAGAAGAACCTGGAGGTACTACTGGAAAAAGAGGTGGGGCTGTTTATCTGTTGCATGCTGGCAGAGAACCAGAAGATACAATTTGAAAGAGCATATCCAGCAGCACTAAGAACCCATAGCAAGGCACACGGCTATATGGGTGGTGAGTTTAAATTCGAAAAAATGAACTTCCTGGAAAAGCTGATGGTGAACGTAGTAGCCAAAACTCATGAAAGTATTTCCAGAATCCACTATGCCTCCATCGACAGGTTCCTGCAGGAACTGGAGTTAGTTGAAGAAGGCATAACACAATGATTTTACAGCAAAAATACTGATGTACTAATATCAAACCAAAGCTTGTCAGGGTCATGAAAAATATCAAAACAATCACTCCACTTGCAATAAGTATTGCAGTATTGTCGCTTGGGGCAGCAACCATGGGCATATTCTCCAGCGGGGGGTTTGGTTCGTATGAGTTTACTACCATTCACGGACAGTCTGTTACCCTATGGGGAAAGGGCATTTATCAGCATATGTCCGCAGAGCTGGCTCCCCAGGGTATTGCGCAGGATGTGGTAACACTCCTGCTGGGCATTCCTTTGCTGCTCGCCTCTCTGCGGATGGCCAGAAGTGGCTCTAAAAAAGGCAGAATTTTACTTAGCGGCACCCTTGCTTATTTTATGGTTACCTATGTATTCTATCTGCTGATGAGTACTTATAACCAACTGTTCCTGCTCTATGTAGCGCTTGCTTCCTTAAGCTTTTTTGCGTTTACGCTTAGCATGCTGTCTTTCAATGTTAAGAAGCTGCATTATCATTTTACCAAACAGCTGCCCTTTAAACCAGCAGGTGGCTTTCTGCTGATCAGTGCATTTGCAATTGCTGCTTTGTGGCTAAGCAGAATAGTGGCGCCACTGCTGGATGGAAGTATATACCCGCCAGAGCTGCAGCATTACACCACCCTGGTGGTACAGGCCCTGGATTTAGCCATACTGCTACCAGCTGCCATTATTTCGGGGCTGTTGCTAATACGCAAAAAAGCGTTCGGTTACCTGCTGGCTCCGGTGTACCTGGTATTTCTTTCCCTGATGATGACGGCCCTTACAGCTAAAGTTGTTGCCATGGTAATGGTGGGAACTGCTGTAAGCCTGCCGGTAATGCTTATCATTCCGCTCTTTAATATTGCGGCTGTTGCATGCACACTGCTGGTATTGCGCAGCTGTATAGAAAAGAGCCCTGTGCCGGTTTGCACCACCAATCCCTGGGTAGTACTTGAAGAAAGGAAAAGCAGCATCTATATATTCACCGACTAGTATCTCTGCAGTTCATAAAACTCAGTCAAGGCTCGCTCATGACTGAAAATGTAGCCCCGGCATACCAGCCGGGGCTTTCTGCACAATCACCCATACTAACGGGCAACAACTTTACTGCTCCGGCTGATTATCGTACCAAAGCTGAACGAGACCGGTGGGAAAAGTGGTGCTGCTGCGAAATTTTAAATGCTGTTCGGGCCTCCCGTCTTTGAACAAACGAATGCCACTGCCCAGCAGGTGCGGAATTACAGAAATGATCATTCTATCGATAAGACCATACTTTAGCAGCTCATACACTACCCCTGCTCCACCATCGCAATAGATATGCTTTCCTTCCTGGCTGCGAATCTGGGCAATCAGTTCCCTTACATCCCCGCCAAAAAACTCTACATTTTCATCACTGCCGGTTTTGCTGCCTGATAGTACATAACACTTTTTATCCTTATGCGGAAAATCAATACCAAAAGACAGCACCTTATCATAGGTTCTTCTACCCCATATCAGGGTATCTACTTCCTGCTGAAAAGCAGTATAGCCATAGTCTTCTCCTTCCTTTTCCACTACTGAAAGGAAATCAAGATTATCATCTTCTTTTGCAATATAGCCGTCGAGGCTCATGGCTATGTACAATATTACCTGCCTATTCATGACCTTATTTTTTTTGAAAAAATTAATAATAGTCAGTGATAATTAATATTGTCCCCCATAAAAATATTATGCAGGTGCCTGCTTTGTAGGACGCAGCACAAAAACAGCAGCCCGGAATATTATATCCACCAGCCTCACATATCAAATAAGCAACTGAAAATAAGTCACTTACCTTCAATGGCTTTTCTTTTATTATTCGTCATTTTGTATTCTGTACCACTGGTAACCAAAGCCATTGATTGTTATCTGGCGTTTGCCCTTCTTAAATTTGTTGGCTTCATCGTCAGTCAGGAGGTTGATCATCTCATCTGTATCAAAATTTCCCTTCAGCTGAATTTGCTTCGGCGCGGGGCTAAAGTTGTGCAGCACTATAAGCGATCTGCCCTCCCCTTGATACTGGATGGCAAGAACATCAGGAGAACCAACATCCAGTATTTCCCAATCTCCTAATCCAATTTCAGGATTCTCCTTCCGCAACCTGATGATGCGGGCTGTCCAGTTCAGCAGGGAGTTGGGGTCGCGCTTCTGTGCTGCTACATTCACCTGCTGATAGGCGTATGGTCCGCTATCTATCACTGGCCGTATGGTACTGTCTGCCCTGGAAAAACCTGCATTCTTCTCGTCAGACCACTGCATAGGGGTTCGCACTGCTTCTCTTTGCTCAAGGCTTAGGTCATCACCCATCCCGATTTCATCTCCATAGCGAATCACAGGTGTACCCGGCAATGAAAAAAGCAGGCTGTAAGCCATCTCTAACTGTTTACGGTTGCCCAGCATTGGGGCAAGACGCCTGCGTATGCCCCTGTTGTAAAGCTGCATATTTTCATTGGGTCCAAAGGCTTCGTACACTTTGTTTCGCTGTTCTTCTGTAAGCCTGCCCAGGTCCAGTTCGTCATGATTTCTTAGAAAATGCGCCCACTGTGCAACTTTTGGAATGTCTCTTGTTTCTTCCAGAGATGATTTCAAAGGCTGCAGTTCTGTAGTTGCAAGCGCATAAAAAAGGTGCTGGTTCGCAAAAAAGTTAAACATCAGGTGCATACCATTGGCCTCATCACCAAAATACTTCTGATTTTCTTCCGGTAATACATTGGCCTCGCCAAGTATAATGGCATCGCCCTTGCGCCACTGTACCAGGCTGCGAATGTCGGTTAACAATCCAAAATCATGTTCCGGATCTTCAAGGTCTGAAAAAGGATCTTCAAGGATAAAGGGCACTGCATCCAACCGAAAACCATCTACCCCCATACGAAGCCAATAGCCAATGATTCTACTGATTTCTGCCCGTACCTCCGGATTCCTCATATTCAGGTCTGGCTGAAACTTGTAAAACCGGTGGAAATAGTATGCTCCTGCTTTTTCATCATAGGTCCAGGTCTCTTCCTGTACTCCCGGAAAAACCATGCCTTTGTTCCAGTCAGCTGGCCTCTCCTCCGACCACACGTACCAGTCGCGGTATTCAGAACTTTTATCCCTTCTTGCCTGCTGAAACCAGGGATGTTCTTTGGAAGTGTGGTTGATTACCAAATCCGTAATTACCCTGATGCCACGCTTTTCAGCCTCATACATAAATTCTGAAAAATCGCCGCCATCGCCAAAAAGCGGGTTAATGCCATAATAATCGCTAACATCATAACCGTTATCCTGCATGGGTGAGGGCTGAAACGGCGCCAGCCAGATAGCATCAATACCCAGCCATTCCAGGTAGTCCAGCTTTTTTATGATGCCCTGAAAATCTCCAACGCCGTCACCATCAGAATCCTTGAAGGCATCTATGTCTACATTGTAAATGATGGAGCCTTTGTACCATAAATATTCAGGCTGCACAAAATAAACCGTTCTCTGTACTGGCTGCGCATATGCCTGGTAAAGACCGGTATTCAAGCATAATAATAAAAGGATAAGTAATGGAAAAGAGGGATTGATCATTGGTTAAGTATTCATATGCCTGCAGTCAAAATCTTGCTCCTGCATAAAACCTTTTTACCTAACACAACTCATGTATATTTTTTTAGTTTCTAAATTCCTTTTGCCACACCTGTAAAACTGCTGCTGTGTAATTCAGACGCATGCGTTACATCTACTGCTCAGGGTGTGGGCCCCGGAACGGCTCTTTAATAGTTGTACTTCCACAACGCACAGGCCCAAATATTAAACCCTCCACTTCTTCAGCTAAATAGTTTTTATTAGATTGATGATCATAATCATCCAGTAAATTCCGGGCGTTGCCCCTTACTCAACTTACAATGATCAGGAAATACTTATCTTCATCTGCCCTGATGCTGGCAGCTTTATGCCTGCAGATGGGTTGCAGCAACTCCACTCAACAGGCTGAAACAAGTACTGCAGCAGCAGAAGATACAGCTGGTTTTGTAGATCAGAATATTCAGCAGGCTGCCGCACAGTATAAGGTACTCATGGAAAAATTGCCCGACGGCGAATTACCACGCACCTATTACGCCAGCACCAACACATTCCAGACCAGTGGATCGGAGTGGTGGACCAGCGGTTTTTACCCGGGCACCCTCCTGTACCTCTATGAAGAAACCGGTGATGAGGCCCTGCTTAATGAAGCAAAACGCGTACTGAAACTGCTCGAGAAAGAACAGTATAACACCAGCACACACGACCTGGGCTTTATGATGTTCGGCAGTTTTGGACATGCCAACAGGATTGAACCCAGCCAGGAATACAAAGACATCCTGCTAAACAGCGCCAAATCCCTGGCCTCCCGCTACGATCCTGATGTAAAGGCAATCAAGTCCTGGGATTCTGATAATCCTAAAGACTACCTGGTGATCATCGACAACATGATGAACCTGGACCTGCTCTTCTGGGCTACACGCGAAACCGGTGATTCTACCTATCATAATATTGCTGTTAACCATGCCAACACCACCATGCAGCACCACTTCCGGCCCGACTACAGCTCTTACCATGTGGTGAACTACAATGCTGACAATGGTGAAGTACAGCTAAAAAGAACGGAGCAGGGAAATGCCGATGATTCTGCCTGGGCCAGGGGGCAAGCCTGGGGCCTCTATGGTTACACCATGACCTACCGCGAAACCAAAGATCCCAAATACCTGGAACAGGCAAGGAAAATCGCTGAATTCACCCTTAATCACCCTAACCTCCCGGAGGATAAAATCCCCTACTGGGACTACAATGCACCCAACATACCCAATGCACTCCGCGATGCCTCCGCAGGAGCCATCAACGCCTCTGCCCTGCTGGAGCTAAGTACATTTGTTAGCGGGCAGGAAAGCGAAAAGTATTTTAGAGCTGCAGAAACTATGCTGAAGAGCCTGTCGGAGGAGCCTTACAAAGCTAAGGTTGGTGAAAACGGAGGCTTTATTCTGCAACACGGTGTTGGCCACCTGCCGCAGAATTCGGAGGTAGATGTGCCCCTTACTTACGGAGATCATTACTATGTTGAAGCATTGGTAAGGTACAAAGACCTGCAAAATCAGAACAACTGAATGGGCTTGCTAAGCCTTTAAAAACTGCTTAGCAACACTGCAGGTAAAAAAAGGAGCCCTCTGAATGGATCTGAGGGTTCCTCTTTTTTGGTTTCCTGCTCAATCTTATCCAACTGCTATTGCGCTCCTGATAATTATTTCCTGCTGTCCAGCATTCGTTGCATTTCTGCCTGCCTGCGCTCAAGTTCCTGCTCTTTACGACGCATTTCTTCCTGCGTAGCCTCCAGTTCTTCCATATTCTGGCGAAGCTCCTCTTCCTGGGAGGTGAGCTGCTCTGTCTGCTCTTTAAACTGTTCCAGCAGTTCCCGTGTAGTTTCCGTGGTTTTGATAGAAATAAGAGTAGAAGCCATGATCTCACCTACTTTTTCCAGCCATTCCAGCTGATAAGGTTCAAATACTTTAAAGCCGGCTACTTCTATCACTGCCTCTACCTTTTTGTTGTACATCATAGGCACTACCAAAAGGCAGTGAGGAGTAGCATCGCCCAGGCCAGAGGTGATATGGGTGTAGGCCTGTGGTATTTCTTTGATCATAACTGCTTCCTGCTCCAGGTAAATCTGGCCCACCAGCCCCTGGCCTACCGCTACTCGCTTTTCTACCCACTTCTTACGGTCAAATGCATAACAGGCTGTCAGCTCCAGGTACTTTTCGGCCCCCTCCTCTTCTCTAAGCACAAACACACCGCCCTGCTGTGCGCCTAAATATTTCACAATAAAGGCAAGCGACTGATAACACAGGCTTTGAAGATCGTGCTGATAGGTTCTAATGATCTCCGAGAACCTGGCCTGCCCCTCGGTGGCCCACATGCGCCTGCTGTCTTCTTCTTTCAGTTTTTTCATTTTTTCGCGCATGTTAATCAGCTCACCGGTAAGGTTCTGCTGATTCAGCGCCTTATTCTGATCGCTTAGCTCCTCCCAATCCACCTCCAGATTACCCGCAGATATCTCACTGATAAACTTTGCGGCTTTTTTAAAATTTAGGATAGAACTGTTAATCACCTCCCTTTCGTCGTTTACCGCTAGCGCTGTGCCGGGATTGAAGATGTACTCGCGGTTATTTCTTTCCAGTTCTACAAACAGGGCTTTTCTTGCGCGGCTGTCGTGCGAAATACGAAAGATCATAAAAATAAGGGTTGGCACCCCTATCAGCAGCAACAGTAGCTGAATGTAAGTGGTAAGGGCATTTATAGTCTGGTACTCTTCTGTAGCTTCGTTGTACAGCTTATCCTGGTAAGTATTTACTTCTTTAGAAAATTTTTCATAAACTTTCCAGAGAGCCAGCCCCCTGTCCTGCTTTAGCTCCTGCCTGAACTCATCCATATTCCCTGCTTTGGCCAGCTCAAGCATGTGTGCCACTATTTTCAGATAGTCGTCATAGCCCTGTTTTACAGCTAAAAATCCCTGTGTGCCCGGATATCCCTGCTCCTGTAATTTACTATAGAGTTTCTTATGATAATCCTGGTATAACCGCAAGCCGTTCTCGTATGGGTTCAGCAGACCTTCGTCCTGCAATATTGCATACCCCCTCACCCCCACATCAATATTCCTGACTACATCATTCCAAAGCAGCAACTGCAATTCTTTTATTTCCTGTGTTTGTGCCTGAACAGCGGTGGTTCGCTCAAGCACCCTGTTGTTGTAAACCAGAAAGCCACCATTGGTTAGCACCAGTACCAGCATGAGTACGGCCGAGAAGATAATCGATTTACTGCGGATACGATCTAGCAGCCTTGCAAAAAGTGATTTCATTCGTTTGAAACTGTTTTATTTTACACTTCCGAATGAATCTACTCATCTTTCTATTGCAGAACTTATGCAATTATCAAACAATAGTTACATCAGTGATAAAGCAAAACTTTTTAATATTTTTTAAACTTGATACAGAATTATTATACATCTATATCCTGCATACACAGGTAATTCTTCTGCATAAAGAAACGGCAACAGCAGTCATACCCCACTTAAATGAAAAAAGCCCTCGTGCGAACGGGGCTTTCTTCAAAAAGGCAAAATAGCAAATAGCACTACCGCTACACTGATATTATCGGTCTAAGGGATTCCAGAAGTTTCCGGTTAAGGTAAACAGGTACAGGCAACGGGTGTTCAGGTTAAACCAGTAGTTATCATTCAGCTTGCTTAACTCAGTGCTGAAACGATTAACCATTGCCTGATCGTTACTCATGGTAGCAACAGCAAAGCCACCAAGGAAGGCACTGTTCAAACCATTGGTGCCAATGGGCCTGCCATTCAGTTCATAACCATCTACAATATTGGCCGGCCCAACCTCATTTGCCCAGTTCGATACTTTTGCTGACCAGGCTTTGGCCTGCTGGTTGCCATTCCAGAGATAGTCGAGCGTAAGCCTCCAGGGAGCCCTGCAGGCATCGTAGCCAAAGTGGCCTGCTCTTCCGCCAGGACCAGGATTGCCGCTAGCCGTTTGCCAGTCGGGCACCAGACCGGTAGTTGCATTTGCACCGGCATTCAATAATGTATAGGTATCTTCTGCCAGTGTTGCCCATGCATCGTCTCCGGTTACTTCTGCAAATACTCTGAAAAAAGCAGGAGTATGATACATAATGTCCATCATACCACAGCCACCCCAGGCAACACCTGAATAGCCCGGACCCAGTACCAGCACATTACGCCCATTGACAGTGCACTGGAAAAATACATTGTCCTTTACAATCTGCAGGATTTCCTTTGCATCTTCCAGGTAGGCCTGATCATTCCATTGCTTGCTGGCAACAATCAATGCAAAAGCAACATCCACATCACCGTCGGTTGCACTTCCCGGATCAACAATACCATCGCAGGTTACTTTCCAGCCCATCATGCCTTTCGATTCAGGCGTGCGCTTGCTCTTATAAAATCTTAGTAAACCATCGAAGGTTTCCCTGTCGTTGGCATAGGCTGCCAGCAGGGTCCCAAAACCCATGGCTTCCACAAAAGTTTCCCTTGAAGGATCGGCAATAACCCGTAAACCATTACCACAGGCAACTACCTGGGTTCTTTTCCAGCGGTTGTACTCGCTAAGGGCAAGCTCAGAAGTAATGGTGGTAGGAATATAACCATAATCATAACTTAAGCTTGGTGATGCGATCACCAGTTCTTCTTCTATGGTATCAACATCGCCACTTACAACATCTACAGTTCCAAGTACATTATATTCATTACTAAACAGCTGTTCCAGAACGGTTATATAAAAAGTGCCTCCCGCCTGAAAAGCAGTAAGGCTGCGAACATCCAGAGTAGCAACTCCATTAGTGTTTGTTACAGCACTTTTCAGCGCATTGCCAGGATCTTTACCGCTTGCTGCTGTCGTTGGCTGATCAAACAGGTACACAGTAACACCTGGCACCAGCTCTCCTGTAGAACTCTTAACCGTAATTTTTACTGAGGTAGTCTGGATTTCTTCTACCTGTGCAGGATCTTCCTCCTTTTCGCAACTTATGATGCTCAGCAAAATCAGCAGGTACAAAGCATAATGCAAAATCTGATTCATTTTTTAATATTGTTTACCTGTAAATTTATACTAAAGCGGTCAGAATGCAGCCATAAAACTGTTTCAAGATCAATATTAATATTACATGATGTTACTGACTGCCGCTGATTTTTTTACTATCCAATAGATCCTGTACAGAAAAAACTGCTTACTGTTTTCTTATGATGGGCATATAATAAAAAAAGCTCTGGAGATGCTCCAGAGCTTACAATAAAACTTTTTATCATCAACCTGACATTCAGCAGCTAAACAAGAAGATTCAGGATGTCCTGCCGGCCGTTGAGGTATTCGTATTCAAAGCCTTCTTCCAGCATTCTTAATTTGATGCCTTCTATTTCGTGCGGTTGTTTTACCTCCACGCCTATGAATACAGGGCCTTTTTCCTTGTTGTTTTTCTTAATGTACTGGAAGTGAATAATATCGTGTTCGGGATCCAGCACATGATTTACAAAAGTGCGCAAGGCTCCTGGCTTCTGGTTAAAGATCACCATAAAGTAGTGCTTAAGCCCTTTATGCTGCATGGCGCGCTCCTTGATATCTTCCATGCGGGTGATATCATTATTGCTGCCGCTGATCACGCACACCACGTTTTTGCCCTTAATTTCTTCAGCATAAGATTTAAGGGCCGATATGGTAAGGGTGCCTGCCGGCTCCAGCACTATGCCTTCTTCGTTATACATCTTCAGCAGGTCTTCGCAGACCTGCCCTTCCGGCACCAGTATGATATCATCCAGCACTTCGCTGCAGATCTCAAAGGTAATGGTACCTGGAGCCTTTACAGCTGCACCATCTACAAAGCTATCGATCTTATCCAGTACCTGACGGCGCTGATTTTTAATAGAATTGTACATGGAGGGTGCCCCCTGTGGCTGCACACCTACAATTTTTGTGTTGGGGCTAAGTTGTTTGAATACGCTCCCCACACCAGAGGCAAGCCCGCCCCCGCCTATCGGCACAAAGAGGTAATCGATGGGAGCATTGGCAATTTTCAGAATCTCCAGGCCAACGGTAGCCTGGCCCTCGATTACAGCCATATCATCAAAAGGAGGCACAAAAGTACTACCACGGCTGTCGCTGAACTCTCGGGCAGCTTTATAGGTATCGTCGTAGGTATTGCCTGTAAGCACCACCTCAACCCACTCTTTACCAAAAAGGCGTACTTTGTTTACCTTCTGGGCCGGGGTGTTAGATGGCATGAAAACATACCCCTTCAGGCCCAGCAGCTGGCAGGCATAGGCAAAACCCTGGGCATGGTTTCCGGCACTGGAGCAAACCACTTCTGGCCCGCTTTCGGTACGTGGCAAACCCGACATCTTGTTATAAGCACCCCTGATCTTGTATGAACGTACCACCTGCAGGTCTTCGCGCTTGAAATAAACATTAGCGCCATAGGCTTGCGAAAGGCTGTGGTTCTGTAGAAGAGGCGTCTTGTAAATGATGCCTTTCAGATTTTTGGCTGCCTGCTCTACTCCCGCTATGTCTAAAAAGGCTGTACTGTTTTCCATTGTAATAGAATCGTGCCACAACTGTTGGGTTGTGGCACGAATGTTAGGTTGTAATTATTTAGAACGAAGCTTTCTTACAACAGCTCCGGTTTGCCATAGTTCCGATTCACGCAGTTCTTTCAGCTCTTCTTCCAGCTCCTGGCGGTAACCTGGTGTTGAACCTCTCTGGATGGTACGGGCTGCTTCTTTGCCTGATGCAACACTGTCGTACAGCTCGTTCATCACGGGCAGGGTAGCCTCCTTGAACTTGCCTTTCCAGTCAAGTGCACCACGCTGTGCTGTTACAGAACAGTTGGCATACATCCAGTCCATTCCGTTCTCGCCTACTAAAGGCACCAGGCTCTGGGTAAGCTCTTCTACAGTTTCGTTAAATGCTTCTGATGGAGAGTGGCCACGCTGGCGCAGCACCTGGTACTGTGCTTCGATGATACCTGCCAGGGCACCCATCAGCACACCACGCTCGCCGGTAAGGTCGCTGTATACTTCTTTTTTGAAATCTGTTTCGAACAGGTAGCCGGAGCCTACGCCAATACCCATGGCAATGGCTTTTTCCCAGGCTTTGCCGGTTGCATCCTGGAATACAGCGAAAGATGAGTTAAGTCCGCCGCCAGCCAGGAACAGCCTGCGCAATGAAGTACCGCTGCCTTTAGGGGCTACCAGGATTACGTCTACATCTTTAGGCGGCACAATGTTGGTTTGCTCTTTGAAGGTAATGCCAAAGCCGTGCGAGAAGTAAAGGGTTTTGCCTGGCTTCAGTCTTTCTTTGATGGTAGGCCATACGGCAATCTGACCTGCATCTGACAACAGGTTACAGATAATTGTACCGCGATCCAGTGCTTCTTCAATAGAGAAAAGGGTTTTACCCTCAACAAAACCATCTTTAACGGCTCTTTCCCAGGAAGGAGAATCTTTCCGCTGGCCAACAATTACGTTGAAGCCGTTATCGCGCATATTAAGTGCCTGGCCCGGACCCTGCACACCATAACCAATAACTGCGATAACTTCGTTTTTAAGCACTTCCTGTGCCTTGGAAAGTGGGAATTCTTCGCGGGTGATAACGGTTTCTTCTACACCGCCAAAATTGATTGTTGCCATTTTTGAAATTAACTAAATATAGAGTTGTTGTTTCTTTTTGAGTCATGAATCAGGATACAGGAATCAGGAACAGGTCCGGAATTTCTACTATAGCAGCAGATTGATCCTGACTCCTGATTCTTGAATCCTGATTCAGTTTATCACATAGTAAATACCTTGTCCCTGCTGTTGAGGTATTCATTTTCGACCACCTCCTGGTGCGGTTCGCGTTTTTCGAACTCACGGAGCTTGCGGTTAAAACCATCGCTTGCCTTGATGATGGCAATACGGGCACTGCGTACAAACTCAATCAGTCCGAAGGGCTGCAGTACTTTAATGAGATTGTCGGTCTCCTCGCGGTGGCCGGTGGTTTCAAACACGGTATAATCTTTCCGGATCACCACCACGCGGGCACCATTTTCACGCAGCAGGCGCTCTACCAGTGCTTTTTCGGCTATTACCTCTGTGGGCACTTTGTACAGCGCCATCTCCTGCCAGATCACATCTTCGTTGGTGTTATAGTAGGCTTTTAATACCTCTACCTGTTTTTCGATCTGTCCGCAGATTTTGCGCACTACCTCTTCGGTTTCATGGATTACAATGTTGAAGCGGTGAATGCCTTCTATCTCTGATGGAGAGGTGTTCAGACTTTCAATATTGATCTTTCTCCTGGAAAAAATGATCGCAATACGATTCAGCAGGCCTATCTGGTTCTCGGTATAAACCGTGATGTTGTACTCCTGCCTTTCGATATGGTTTTGACTGCTCATAATTCTATTCTTCTACGTCAACCTGATCCCTTTGCGAACGCAGGCATCCGCTTGCGCTCATTAGAGTTATTATAGTATACCATCCTTGTGGAGCACAAGCAGATGCCTGCGCCGGAAAGGATGTAGATGTATTGACCCTTATTACCTTACCGCCAGCAGATCCCCTTTGTGTGGGGATAACGTTGCTTAGTGAAGGTTAAATTATTGCAACCTGATCTCGCTTACGCTGCATCCCTGTGGCACCATCGGGAACACATTATTCTCCCTGGTGACCATTACCTCCAGCAGGTAAGAACCTTTGTGCGAAAGCATTTCCTGCAGACCTGCCTTAAGCCCTTCGCGTTCGCTTACTTTCTGCCCGCTGATACCATAGCCCTTGGCTACCTGCACATAATCAGGACTCTGAATATTTACAAAAGAATAGCGGCGGTCGTGGAAGAGCTCCTGCCACTGGCGCACCATGCCTAAAAACTGGTTGTTCAGGATCAGGATCTTTACATCGATGTTGCTCTGCATAATGGTACCCATTTCCTGCAGTGTCATCTGAAAACCGCCATCGCCAATTACGGCCACCACGGTTCTGGCAGGAGCACCAACTTTGGCACCAATGGCAGCAGGCAGGGCAAAGCCCATGGTACCCAAACCACCGCTGGTGATGTTGCTGCGGGTGTGGTTAAGCTTGGCATAACGGCAGGCTACCATCTGGTGCTGCCCAACATCTGTTACCACAATTGCTTCGCCACCTGTTATTTCATTCAGCTGTTGAATTACCTCACCCATGGTCATGCCATCGCTGGTAGGGAATAGCTCCTCCCGGATAACAGCATCTACCTCCTGCTGGTAATAATCCTTAAATTTCTGCAGCCAGGCCTCATGTCTTTTCTGCTCCACCAGCTGTGTAAGCATGGGAAGCGTTTCTTTACAATCGCCCCATACCGGCACGGTGGTTTTAACATTTTTATCGATCTCAGAAGGATCGATGTCGAGGTGAATTACCTTAGCCTGCTTGGCGTATTTATCGAGGCGACCGGTTACGCGGTCGTCGAAGCGCATGCCAATGGCGATCAGCACATCGCACTCATTGGTAAGCACATTGGGGCCATAGTTACCATGCATGCCCAACATGCCTACATTCTGGTTATGGTCGCTTGGCAGGGCACCTGCGCCCATAATAGTCCAGGCAGCAGGAATACCAGCTTTTTCAATAAAGGCTTTGAACTCCTGCTCGGCAGAGCCAAGGATAACACCCTGACCCCAGATCACAAATGGCTTTTCTGCCTTATTGATCAGCTCGGCAGCCTGCTCGATATATTCTTTCCGCACCAGGGGTTTTGGCCGGTAACTGCGGATATGATCGCAGCGCTTGCAGCCGGCAAAATCGAATTTCTGCAGCTGTGCGTTTTTGGTAATGTCTATCAGCACCGGGCCCGGGCGGCCGCTTTTGGCTATGTAAAAAGCTTTTGCAAGCACCTCCGGAATTTCATCGGCATTGGTTACCTGGTAATTCCACTTGGTAACCGGAGCCGTTATAGAGATCACATCAGCTTCCTGAAAGGCATCGGTACCCAGCAGATGAGCGTATACCTGTCCGGTAATGCAAACCAATGGTGTACTGTCAATCAGCGCATCGGCCAGGCCAGTGATTAGGTTTGTAGCACCCGGACCGCTGGTGGCAAACACAACCCCTACCCTGCCCGATGAGCGGGCGTAGCCCTGTGCCGCATGAATGCCGCCCTGCTCGTGGCGCACCAGGATGTGCTCTACCCGGTCGTTATAATCATAAAGTGCATCGTACACTGGCATAATGGCACCACCGGGATAGCCAAAAATATGTTCCACCTCCTCTTCCAGCAAAGAAAGAATAAGTGCTTCGGCCCCGGAAAGGCTCTTCACTTCCTTTTTAGGTTCCGCTACCGGTGTTGTTGTATTGCTAGTTACTTGTTTCATCTAAATCTGTTATACATCCGCTACTGGCTTCACTTACTGTTTTAGCATACTTAAGTAAAACGCCTCTCTGTGCGTTAAAGGCAGGTCTTGTCCAGCGCTGGCGGCGCTCCTGCAATAAGGTTTCATCAACATGAAGGTGAATGCTGTTGGTGGCAATATCCAGGGTAATCCAGTCACCATCTTCTACAAGTGCCAAAGGTCCTCCATCATAAGCTTCGGGACACACATGACCAATTACAAAACCATGCGTACCACCGGAGAAACGTCCATCTGTGATCAGCGCTACCTTACTGCCCAAACCGGCCCCCATAATGGCAGAGGTTGGTTTTAGCATTTCAGGCATACCCGGGCCACCTTTTGGGCCTACATAGCGGATCACCACTACCTGTCCCTCTTTTACTTCACCTGTGGAAATGCCTTCATTCAGGGCTTCCTCAGAGTTAAACACTTTGGCAGGACCTTCGAACTTAAGGCCTTCCTTGCCTGTAATTTTCGCAACCGAGCCTTTTGGAGCCAGGTTTCCATACAGGATCTGGATATGGCCATCGGCTTTGATGGGGTTAGAAAGCGGTCGCAGCAGGTCCTGCTCCTGGCCCAGTGGTTTTACATTCTGCAGGTTTTCAGCAATGGTTTTGCCTGTTACGGTTGGCAGGTCACCAACGATCAGGCCTTCCTGCAACAGGGTTTTCATTACGGCAGGCACACCGCCCATGCTGCAAAGATCTTCCATCAGGTACTTACCACTAGGCTTCAGATCGGCCAGTACGGGGGTTTTGCGGCTTACAGCCTGAAAATCATCAATGGTTAGTTTTACTCCAGCCGCACTGGCAATGGCCAGCAGGTGTATTACAGCATTGGTAGAGCCACCAAGCACTGTGATCAGCACCATGGCATTCTCAAATGCTTCGCGCACCATGATATCACGTGGCTTGAGGTCCTGCTCCAGCAAAATGCGCAGGTAATTTCCTGCCTGCAGGCACTCGTCCTTTTTTTCCTGGCTAACAGCAGGTACAGATGAGGTATAGGGTACTGACATACCCAGTGCCTCTGCTGCCGAAGCCATGGTGTTGGCTGTGTACATACCACCACAGGCACCTGGTCCGGGGCAGGCATTTTTAATAACGCCTTTATAATCTTCTTCCGAGATCTCGCCCTTCAGTTTCTTGCCGTAAGCCTCAAAGCAGGAAACAATGTTAAGCTTCTGGCCTTTCCAGTTTCCTCCTTTTATGGTACCACCGTACACCATCATGCCCGGGCGGTTTAAGCGTGCCATGGCTATTAGCGAGCCCGGCATATTTTTATCGCAACCAACCACACAGGCAAGGGCATCGTAATTGTGAGCACCGGCCATGGCCTCAATAGAGTCTGCAATAATTTCACGCGATACCAGTGAATAGCGCATGCCCTGGTTGCCATTGGTAATTCCATCGCTAACGCCAATGGTGTTAAAGCGCAAACCAACCAATCCCAGGCCCTGCATTCCCTGCTTTACCAGGTTAGCCAGCTCATCAAGGTGCATATTACAGGTATTGCCTTCAAAGCCGGTAGAGCAAACGCCCACAAATGGTTTCCGCAGATCTTCTTCTGATAAACCTGAACCAATCAACATGGCCTGAGAGGCTGGCAGACTATCGTCTTGCGTATAAATGCGGCTGTATTTCTTTAATGACATTCTTATTTATCTCTTATGAACCTGTGTTACTAATTCACTCCAGGCATCGGTTAAGAGCCATCTGACTGATTATCAGGCTCCCTTGTTTATCTTTATCTGTTTTAAAAAGCGGTAATACCGCTGGCGCAATTATATTTTACACCTTCTGAATACAAAGTACAGTCTTTGCATGCTGCCCCTGAAACCTTTTTTTACAGTTTCCTACTATTTCTAAACCTGCTCTTTCAATTTGTAACTAACTAACTATCAGTACTATATGTATATAAATATACAATCTCTAAAAAGATCTGCCACCCATTTTACAGCGAAATTTACAGGATATAACAGCAGGTTTTACGGGTCTGGAGCAGCTTTTTATTCTGCAAAAACCCTTTTAAGCCACAACTTCATTGGTTGCGCCTGCCACACAAGCCGTCACCAGTGCCTGGTAACGCGCGGCCAGCATTCCTCCTAATGTTTCTGCAAAGGGCCTGTTAAAGCTGTAACTATTTACAGAAGCAACACCCGCTACCTCGGCTGCAGTACCTGTCATAAAGGCTCCTTCTGCATCTTTAAGCGCATCTGGTGTAAAGTACTGCTCGTGTACGGTTATACCTGCTTCCTGTGCCAGTTCTATAATAGTATTGCGGGTGATGCCACGCAAAATGCTTCCGCATGGTGCCGTAAACAGTTCTCCTCTCTTTTCATAAAAGAAATTGGCGCCTGGTCCTTCAGCCACATAGCCATTCATATCCAGCAGCAGCGCTTCGTCGTAGCCCTGAGCTTTTGCATGGGAGCTGGCCATAATAGAATTAACATAATGGCCGGATACCTTTGCTTCCAGCGGCACGGCTTTGGGATTTGGCCGCTGGTAAGGAGATACCATCAGACGCAGCATCTTATTCCCCAGTAGCTTAGGCCAGTCCCAGGCTGCCATAAACACGTTGCTGGCTGCAGGTGCTGTAAGGCTCATATGCGCATCTGCAGCATACACCAGGGGTCTTATGTATGCATCCTGCAATCCGTTCAGCTCCAGCAGCTGGTAAGTAATGGCTGTGAGCTCCTCTACGGAATACTGCAGCGGCAGCCCAATGGCTTTTGCTGAATAATGCAAACGCTCGTAATGCTCTTTTGCTTTGAAAACCTGCGTACCGGCAGGGGTTTTGTAGGCCCTGATTCCTTCAAATACTGAAAATCCATAATGGAGCGACTGGCTGTGCAGGTTACAGCCAGCATCCTGTGCCTTGATAAATGCGCCGTCGGAAAAAGCGAGGGTATTGCTATTGAAGTACATATATTCTTTTGTTTCAGGTTGTAAATCTTGTTCAGCTTCGGCAATAAAAAATGCCTTTCAGTGCTGTGGGCTCCGAAAGGCATGTGATGTTGGTGTCAACAGGTCCTGCTCCTTTCAGCCCGGCGGGTGAGGAATAATAATGACAGAAATAATGACCTGTTGCGCTATTTTCATGATTTGTTCTTTTCCAGTCCTTGAAAACAAAAAAACCACCTCTAAGAGATGGTTGCTGCTGTTTATCTTGAAATCTTCTTCCGTATTAGCAAACCATCCCTGTTCCTCGTGGTACGACCACGACGGTAATAATAATGGCTGTAATTTGCTGTAGTTTGTTCATCACTAAGGCAAAAATAAAAGGCATTTTCGTATTTCAAAATATTATTCTGAAATATTTTTATAAAAAGATATAAAATAGCGATCAAACATATTTTAGCGATCACTTATAGCAGTTATTTGTTTTTCAATCTATTAAAGCCCTAATTTTACGCCCGTTTAGTGCATCCTCTACCTATGAGACATAAAATATTAAGTGCCGGAGCCAAAGAGCTAACCTACGAGATTAGGGAAATTGTGAAGAAAGCAGAACTGGTTCAGCAGGCAGGGCAGGCTGTGTACTGGGAGAATATTGGTGATCCCATTCAGAAAAATGCAATTGTGCCTCAGTGGATGAAGGAAATTATCTCCGGCCTAACCCTGGATAACCGCAGCTACAGCTACTGCCCCTCGAAAGGTGTGCTGGAAACCCGTAAATTTCTGGCCAGCCTGAACAATGAACGCGGTGGGGCACAGATCAAAGCAGATGATATTCTGTTCTTCAACGGGCTGGGCGATGCTATTGGCAAGGTTTATCAGTACATAAACCCGGGCCTGCGCGTAATTGGCCCCTCACCTGCCTACTCTACTCACTCCTCTGCCGAAGCAGCGCATGCCGGACAGGAGCCTATTACCTATAAGCTAGATCCGGACAACCACTGGTATCCCGATCTGGACGACCTTTACCTTAAGGTTAAGTACAACCCCAACATCATTGGCATCCTCATCATCAATCCGGATAACCCAACGGGCATGGTATACCCCCTGGAGACGCTAAAACGGATTGTAGAGATTGCAAGGGAGTTTAAGCTCATGCTCATCAGCGATGAAATTTACCTCAACATCACCTACAATGGTGCCCGTGCTTACTCCCTTGCAGAGGTAATCGGCAATGTACCCGGTATTGCCATGAAGGGCATCTCCAAAGAACTACCCTGGCCGGGTTCCCGCTGTGGCTGGATGGAGTACTACAATCGCGAAACAGATGCAGAATTCAATAAATTCTGCGCCGTGCTCGACAATGCCAAAATGATTGAGGTATGCTCCACTACCCTTCCACAACTTGCCATACCACGCATCATGGGCGATAGCCGTTATGCCGTATACCGGCAGGAGCAAAATAAGAACATAGGCAACAGAAGCCGCATTATATCAGATATACTGGGTACTGTGCCACAGCTTCGCTTTAATGAAACCTATGGCGCTTTTTACAATACTATCATTTTTAAGGAAGGGGTACTGCACCCGGAGCAGAAATTAAAAATTGCCGATCCTGTAATAAGGGAAATGGTTGAAAAATGGGTAGCTGCTCCCGATGTAGCCCTGGATAAGCGTTTTGTGTACTACCTGCTGGGCGCTACAGGCATTTGCGTGGTCCCCATCTCCTCTTTCTGCTCCGACCTGAATGGCTTTAGGGTAACACTGCTGGAGGAAAATGAAAGCCTGCTAAAACAAACCTTTACCCGATTAAGGGATGCCCTGCTCGAATATGTAAACTCATAAAAAATAATGTTTACAAAGCTAAAAAGGCAACAATCCGGTAATGGGTTGTTGCCTTTTTACTTTGATAGCTTAATACAAAATAATCAGCTTAAATCAGCCGCTGTAAATATTATATCTTATAACACAGCAGGCAGAATACTGCCAACTATGTGTACAAAAAGCATTATAACAGAAACAACTGGAACTTAAGCTTTTATACAGCATATAATCTGAATGCTTTATGATACTTACTCTATTTCCTGCTAAAGAAGCAGAGCATAAAGCATTGACTTATTACACTTTTTATAGGTTATACTTGAGTATTTTACTATGCTTTTATATCAGATAACTTGATCATATTTGCATCAATACTATGTTCCTGCACCAGTTCTGCAGCAAATTTATAGCTACCCCGTGGCACAAAAAGATTGAGGCTGCCACCCTTCATTTTTGCAAATACCTCAAGAGCTTTCCACTTACTGATCAGGGTACTCTGCTGGTCTTCATCGGGGTTCTTTACTACCAGCTCAAAATAATGCTTACTACTTCCACGCCTGGCTGTAAAATCCGGTGTTAATGTAATGCCCTCCTTTAACATCTTAAGTGATGCCGGGCTGTTGTAACCTTCAAAATCAGCTTTTATATCTTCATAACCTGATCGTTGAGCATAATTTATTACCTGTTCTGCAAGTGCATTATAATCTTCTGTTCTCTTCCTTGTGTGTAGCATGTGTATTGACGAATTATTAACAAATAAATTATTTTAAATTTCAGCAACAGATTATGGTCTCCCTGCGTAGAACACCTCGACAAGCTAATAAAAGGTATTTTAACTTATGTGATGGTTCTTATTCTCTACAAGAACATCAGGCTGGAAACAAACCTGTATAAGGTTGTCTGTACCTACTGAGATGATGGCTAAAAATTCTTTTTGCTGCTATGCAAGCTTGGTTTCAATACCATTTAATTTTAGCACTATATATCTTTAAGCAATCTGCTGCTTATTATATTATACGAAAAAATATTAAAAAAGCAAATAATTAGATGATTTTCTTCTATAATAATGGCTTATTTTATACAACAGGCTGAATTTTATGTAAGATAGAAGTATTAGCTGCCAATTAAAAATTTGTTATCTAATTAACATTCATATCAAAGATCCGGGGTTAAAGCTTGTTTTTTGCTGACATCTTTGTTTATTTTGAAAGTCCAATTTTTTTCCTTGTTCATCCAGTTTAACTAACTCAATTTTTGGAGGATTCCTTAAGATGATCTTCAATTCTATTGACTTTGCAATTTTTCTGCCAATAGTCTTTGTCCTCTACTGGTTCGTAACCAACAAAAACCTTCGGCTACAGAATTTCCTGATCGTGATTGCCAGCTACCTGTTCTATGGCTGGTGGGACTGGCGGTTTCTGTCGCTTGTAATTTTCAGTACGGCAGTAGACTACAGCCTTGGGTTGTTTATAGAAAAGCAGGAAGATAACACCAAAAGAAAAGCCCTGCTCTGGACCAGCATTATTGTTAACCTGGGCTTTTTAGGAGTTTTCAAGTACTACAACTTCTTTATAGACAACTTTACTACCGCATTTACCTTTTTCGGCGGAGAGATACAGGCCAACTCCCTCAACCTTATTTTGCCGGTGGGCATTAGCTTTTACACCTTCCAGACCCTTAGCTACACCATAGATGTATACAGAAGAAAACTGGAACCTACCAGGGACTTTATATCTTTTGCCGCCTATGTGAGTTTCTTTCCACAACTTGTGGCAGGCCCCATTGAAAGAGCCACCAACCTGCTGCCGCAGTTTAACTCCCCCAGGAGCTTCGATTACTCCAGGGCCGTAGATGGCTTAAGACAGATCTTGTGGGGCCTTTTTAAAAAGGTGGTTATCGCAGATAACTGTGCCGAATATGCCAACCAGATCTTTAACAATTCAGCTGACTATTCCGGCAGTACGCTGGTACTTGGAGCACTGTTATTTACTTTCCAGATCTACGGCGATTTCTCCGGCTATTCTGATATTGCCATTGGCACCTCCCGCCTGTTTGGCTTTGACCTGATGCGCAACTTTGCCTACCCCTACTTCTCAAGAGATATTGCAGAGTTCTGGAGACGCTGGCATATCTCTCTTTCTACCTGGTTCAGGGATTACCTGTACATTCCCCTGGGTGGCAGTAAAGGAGGCATGTGGATGAGCATTCGCAATACTTTTATCATCTTTATAGTTAGCGGCTTCTGGCACGGCGCCAACTGGACTTTTATTGCCTGGGGCGCCCTTAACGCAATTTACTTTTTACCCCTGCTCCTGACTAAAAGAAACAGAACTAACATGGGCATTGTAGCGGAAGGCAGGCTACTCCCCTCAGGCAGGGAGTTTGCTGGTATGATCACCACTTTTGCACTTACAGTTTTAGCTTGGATCTTCTTCAGGGCAGAGAATATTGGCCATGCCATGAGCTACATATCCGAAATCTTCTCTACTTCCCTGCTTGCTGCACCCGAAGTACTGCCTTACCGGGAGCTGGGGCTTATTGCCCTGTTTCTGCTCATTGAATGGATTGGCAGAGAAGATGAATATGCCATTGCCCGCATTGGCGTAAAATGGCCCCGCCTTTCGAAATGGGCGTTTTATTACTTTTTAGTTGGCGCAATCATTGTGCTGGGTGATAAAAAACAGGCATTCATATATTTCCAATTCTGATCATGAACAAATTTTTACGTCTGGTTCTGCTTTTTTTGTTACCAATCATTGTATTGGGCATAGGCCTTGAAATAGGACTGCGTAACATTCCTAATGATTACGTTTATAAAAGGGAATACCTGAAAAATAATGCCGACAGCATCGAGGTACTCTTCCTGGGCAGCTCCCATGCCTACTTTGGCATAAACCCTCAGTTCATCAACAAGAAGAGCTTTAATGCCGGCCAGGTTGCACAGTCTATCGGCTATGACTACAAGATCCTGGAGCGTTATTTCAGCAACAGCAAAAAGCTGGAAGCCATTGTAGTACCAGTTTCTTACTTTAGCTTTCATTACAAAATTGAAACCGGCACCGAATCCTGGCGTGTAAAGAACTACTCGATCTACCACGATCTCTACACCACCAACAGGTTAAACGACTACAGTGAAATATTAAGCAATTCTGTAAAGTCAGGCATGCTGCGGGTATATAACTACTACCTGAAAGACAAGGCTGAAATAGCCTGCTCGAAACTGGGCTACGGCCTCAATAATACCTACGCAAAGAGAAGAGACCTGGCAGAAACCGGCGCTCATACTGCTAAAATGCATACGTATCCCGATCTGGCAGATTTTGAAGAGAATTACCAGGCTATGCTCTCTATCATAAAATTTGCAGAACAGCGAAATATAAAGGTATTGCTTTACACCCCCCCTGCTTTTGAGACCTATGTTAAAAACCTCTACCCCGTTCAGCTAAACAAAGCAATTACCACCGCACAGGCACTTGATAAAGCATTTGAGAATACTTATTACATCAACCTGCTGCAGGATCGGGCCTTTGTTGAACGCGATTTTTACGACGCCGACCACATGAACGAATTTGGTGCTGAAAAGCTCACAAAAAAGATCGACAGCGTATTATCAGATTTTACCAGATATCAGCAGCTGCAACAGCAGGAACCAGCACCCAAAGTGCTAACCAGCAGCATGGAATTTCAGCAATAGTCCTGGGCTAATATCCATAGCGGATCATACACATAGTTCGCTATGGATATCAGACTACACCACCCGCCCCAGGCGCATAAATACAGGGAAGCTCACTTCCTTGATTTCTCCGGGCATCCATACAGATTGCACCTGCTCTATTAACGCTTTCACCGGATTCTCGCCCTTTTCTTTCATATAGTGCTGCACGGCAGACCAGGTCTTT
Source organism: Cesiribacter sp. SM1 (assembly GCF_020178975.1). Taxonomy (GTDB): domain Bacteria; phylum Bacteroidota; class Bacteroidia; order Cytophagales; family Cyclobacteriaceae; genus Cesiribacter. The sequence continues at coordinate 166,406 of NZ_JAHXBU010000088.1, read as the reverse complement.
AGAAAGCCCTCCAGCTCTGCCAGTGTCCACTGCCTGCTAATGGTAAAGCTTTTTCGTTCCCCTTCCTCCTGGAATGGGAAAGGGATTGTCCGGTACTCTTCATCAATATAGCGGCGCTCATTATCCCAGTAAGGTCCTGTAGTCTGCTTATAGAAATAATCAATGATCCTGTCTACCTCCGGATCTACTCGGAAGAGGCCATACCCCCATACAGCCAGCACGGCTCCCTTTTTAGAAACTCTCCGTACCTCGTTGTAAAAGGCATCGAAATTAAACCAGTGAATGGCCTGTGCTACAGTAATCAGGTCGAATGTATTTTTATCGAAAGGTGTTTGCTCTGCCCTGACTACCTGGTAATAGACATTGTCTTTATCGATTGCATTTTTCAGCTGGTTCTCACTGATATCTGTTGCATCTACCTCCTGGAAATAATCGGCCAGCACTGCAGCTACCTGGCCATTGCCTGTTCCGCAATCCCATGCCGATTCCCTGCCTTTTACATGGCGAAGAATAAAATCATATAACTCCAGGGGGTATTCGGGCCGGTACTGACGATAGGCCGCTGCCTGTTTGGAAAATAGATCTTTTGGCTGCTTCAAGGCAATATTTGGTTGATGTTCCTTATTCTTTTCGTAAGCGCTCGTCAAAAAGTAGCGGCTCATTTTCAAGCAGTACTACCTCCGGCATAAGCGGATGCAGGGGGTTTATTAATATGTTGTGCTCACCGGGTACCAGTACACTAGGCACCCTCAGGGCCAGGCTCTTTTTCTCCAGCAACCACTGAGTACCCAGATCTTTTAGCTCTTCCGGCCCGCGGCGGCTGTTCCATTGTGGTGGTAGCTGTGCTGCAGGAAAATCCTGCAGGGCCTCATCGGGAAACTGCAGAGTTAAACAGCGGTGCTCCATGGAAAAATCGCGGCGGCTAAGGTGTACCAGCTTTTCGAGTATGGCCAGTGCTTTGCTCTGGGCGGTATAGAGAATGCGATGCCCCTGCCGGTGCCAGCGCCCATCGGTATAAAGGCCGCCGGTACCATTTAAATCGCTGGCATAGCGGGCTATTACCACACGGTATACCTTCATCAGGGCAGAATGCTATGCTCCAGCTTGTGTAAATCGGCCAGTACCAGGCTGCGGCCGGTGCCGTTGCGCAGGGTAGCCATTGGCGTCATGTCGTAGTAATAGTAATTAGGGGTATTAAGCCACTTCAGAAAATCGCCCCTGTCTTCAAATACTTCAAGTCCTTTGCTGTAGATCTTCACCAGCTCAATAAGGGCGTCGGTAAGGTGAGGGCCCAGGTTTTTGCCATCCTGCAGGCGTCGCTCCAGGGTACTGCGCGAGGCATTCAGCAATAGGGTAAGCTCTCCTACCCCCAGCTCATACAAGGCCATCAGGTCGCGCAGGGCACTGCCGGGCAAGCCTTTATCGTGCAGGTAAAATAAATCCAGCTCGTTATCGATACCGGGAATTCGCACCCTGTTATTGGATATTTCAAAAACTTCCATAGCCTTTCGTCAATTGATACTTAAATATACGTCAATTGACGAAGAAAGTAAATAGAAAAGCCGGAAGCTTTTAGAATCTTCCGGCTATTGCCCCATAGGGCGGTGGGTTTACCAATGTGCGTTGGTTATCGAAATCTTTAGTCGTTTATGTTCGCTTTTAAAGTGAGCGTTTGTGTTGGCGCTGTAGGGTCGTTTGAGAAGATGGTAACAGTTTTGTACTGTGTACCCCTGCGGCCTTCTGTATTGAAGCTAACTTTTAGCTGTGCCGATTCGCCCGGCTGCAGCGTAGATTTATCAGGGGTAGATACTGTACAACCACAGTTGGCCTTGGTATCGCGTATGATCAGCTCTGAACGTCCGTTATTGGTAAGGGTAAATTCTGTTTCTACCGTATTACCCTGCCTTACATTACCCCATTCGTGCGTTGAGCGGTCTATCTGCAGGCGAGGTGCTTTGGCAAGCTCAGACTCAGTCATGGGCGGAAAATACTCCTCAATGGTAGTAGAAAGGGTAAATACCTTGCGGTTTTCTCCTTCGGCCTCATTGGTTGTAAAGGCTATATTGTCTGTTACCCAACCCAGATCACCTTTGGCAGCGGCATCGTAGGTGATGATGATATTGCCACGGCCTTTGGCAGGCAGCGTCTGGGGCTCGAAAGCAATATTTACATACTCGGGTACTTCAATGTTCTTTTTACTGAAAACCAGCGGCTTTTCGCCCTGGTTGTATACTTCAAATTTTTTAACAGTTGGCTTTTCAGTTGTAACCTTACCCATATTAAAGTTGCGGTACTTCAGGCGAAGGTTTCCCATCTCGTTCGGGAAGTCATCTTCAGCTGTGCGAGGCTTGGGCTTTACAACTCCCTTGATGTTCAGGATAGAAACGTTAGGCTCGGCATTGGTATTAACTGTAAGTGTTTTATGAAACTGGCCGGGGCGGTTCTGCGGGTTATATTCTGCCACCACAAAGCCTTTCTGTCCTGGCATAATTTCATCTCTGCTCCAATCAGGAGTAGTGCAGCCACAGGAAGCTTTTACCTCCAGTACCTTAATGGGCACCTCACCTGTGTTGGTGAACTCAAACTTATAGCGAATGGGACCACCCTCTTCAGGTACTTCACCAAAATCATAGGTATTGGATTCGAAGCTGAAGCTCGCCATCTTTTTTTCAAAGCCCTGCCGCTCTACCAGCTGCTGTGCCTGCAAGGCAGGAGCACTTGCTAAACCTAATGCTACAATAAAAATCCACTTTTTCATATGTGCCTGAAACTGTTGCCTGAATTTACCAACTTCTTATGAAAGTACAAATATCCAAAAATGGTGCCGGGGTATTCGATTTTGTAAGGAATTAGCGAAAAATTCAAAAAAACCTGCTTTTACTCCGCTCCTTTTTTACTTTTGGGTTTAAAACAGGCTTTCATGGCACGCATACTCACAGGCATACAAAGCAGCGGGCGTCCGCACTTAGGTAATATTCTAGGTGCTATTCTGCCCGCAATTCAGTTAAGTAATCAGTCTGGCAACGAATCACTCTTTTTCATAGCTGATTTACACTCTCTTACTACTATTAAAGAACGCGGGCAGCGCATCGAAAACGTAAATGCAGTAGCCGCAGCATGGCTGGCTTTTGGCTTCGATACCGAAAAAAACATCCTATACCGCCAGAGCCGTATTCCGGAGGTTTGTGAGCTTACCTGGTACCTGAACTGCTATACGCCATTCCCCATGCTGGCAAATGCCCATAGCTTTAAAGATAAGCAAGACCGGCTTTCCGATGTAAACGCAGGCCTGTTCACCTACCCGGTGCTGATGACGGCAGACATCATCATGTACGATGCCAACCTGGTGCCAGTGGGCAAAGATCAGAAGCAACACCTGGAAATGGCCCGAGATATTGCTTCCGCCTTCAACACCCGCTACGGCGACACCTTTGTACTGCCGGATGCACGCATAGACGAGCAGGTGATGACGGTTCCCGGCATTGATGGACAGAAGATGAGCAAGAGCTACGGTAACATCATCGATCCTTTTCTGCCAGACAAGCAGCTGCGCAAGCAGGTAATGAGCATTGTAACCGACAGTACACCGCTGGAAGATCCGAAAGACCCCGACACTGATAATGTGTATGCCATTTATAAACTGCTGGCTTCACCAGACCAGGCAGAAGAAATGCGCCAGAACTACCTGAAGGGCGGCTATGGCTACGGACATGCCAAGCAGGCACTCTTTGAGCTGATCATCACCCGCTTTGCGGAAGAACGCAAAACTTTCTGGTACTATATGGAGAACCAGCATGAGCTGGAGCGCAAACTGCAGGAAGGCGAAGCAAAGGCCCGCCAGATAGGCCATAAGGTGTTGCAGCGCGTAAGAGAAAAACTCGGTTATGCCTGAAAAATTAAAAGTCCCGGTTAGCCTATACACCGGGACTTTTAATTTTGATTTATGGTGTGATAAAGAATAAACTGCCCAACGTGCTGGTGAACGATTTCTTCTCCCAAACCTTCGGGATTATAGCGATATTTATAGACGGCAGCTATTTCGAAAGCATCTGAAAGTTTAAAGGCAACACCCGCTCCCGCCTCGTTCCTGTCAAAGGGGTTAGGGCCTACTTCCGGACCAGAATGTAAAACTATTTCCTCGAAGGCGGTTACCTCCATCCAGTTATTTAGCCTGTAGGCTATCTCCAGCTCGTAGCGGTAGCGCATCCGCTCAAAGGCTATTCCGGCATTGTTGTACTCACCCGTACTATTCTGCTGCTCAAAAAAGCGCTCCTCTAGCCTGTAGCTGTGCTCAAAGCTTAGCCGATCACCTACCCCATGCTGGTAAGTTAGTTGTTGGTGCGGCCTGATTTCCATGCGCAGGCTAACATCATCACGATAAGGTTCTATGGGTTCCAATTCCCAAACAAACATAAATCCAGCATCTGCCTCCCAGCCTTTACCAAGCTTGCGGATGAGGTGGCTGCGCAGCCTGAACTCTCCCTGCCGCCAGGGGTAGATAAATGCCCTTTCTTCCAATTCCTGCTCTATCTGCCATTTATCCTGAAGGGGCAGTATTAGATTGTAGCGAAACCAAAGCAGCTGATCGGTACGCACAGGAGGATCATCATCTGAACCCTGCGCAGCCACAGGCAGGCACAGGAAAGTACAAAACACCACCAAACACAAACAGCAAAATTTGCATGCCACGGCTTTAACAGCCTTACACGTGCCTGCAGGTGGTTTATATTGTCGTTGCCGGTAAGCCATACACCAAAAATTATAAATCCTACAGGGTACACACACTGCACTTCTTGTAGTGTAAGACTGGTAGAATTACCTGAATTTTAGGAGAAAACCTGCCCGAAGCGCTATTTGTTGAGCGCTGTTAACATAAAATTACCATTGCACTACAGCCGCAACAAATGAAAAAGAAGAAGGCCACCCTGAAAATCAGCATGGCCTTTTCTGCATATAGATCTGCTTATAATTTTTTCTGGAAAAGCTTATTTCGCCATCCAAACATCCTGCTGTTTTTTTGGAGAGATGATAAGCACAATACGTACAGGCGATGGTGCAATAGCAAGCTTGGTGCCTTTGCTGGGAATTTCATCTACCTCAACGGGCACACCACCCTCTGCAGGCAGCCAGCTGCCATCTTCTGCCACAACATACTTATTTGCTACGTAGGCTATAGGCATTAGTACATCGTTGTCGGGGCAAAGATCATCGTGAACCGTATGCAGGGCATCTTCCAGATAATCGCCGTAGGTATCCTGAAAATCATCTTCCAGGTCGTGTAATTCTTCCTCTACATCGTCGTAGCGGGGATCGTCGTAGCCAAGGGCGGCCAGCTCGTTTTTCTTTTTTGCAAGCGAAAGCAAGTCGCGTTCCAGGTCTGTGAGGTTTACCATGTGTGCTTGTTCTATATTACAAAACTTGCCCTTTTTAAAACATTATCCAACCAACTGGCTAAAAAATGAAAAGCCTGCTGAACATTCCTGTACTTCTTCCACTTCTTCTTTAAACAGCCTTCTGCTATCTTTGAGCAGGCAACTAGCACAAACCTTTAGCTGCTGGGTTTGCATAAGCCCGCCTATTTTTATTAATTGGTAGCAGGAAATAAATTTTTAACCGCAATGGAACAGGATTTTTTGCCCATCAACGGCACCGATCATATTGAATTTTGGGTTGGGAATGCCAAGCAAAGTGCTATGTTTTACATGGCAGCCCTTGGTTTTGAATTGATTGCCTATGCCGGCCCCGAAACCGGCCAGCGGGACCGCGCTTCCTATGTACTACAGCAAAACAAACTCCGCTTTATACTTACCTCTTCACTGCAGCCCGATACCGAAATAGCAAATCATGTGTACAAGCATGGCGATGGCGTAAAAGTATTGGCACTCTGGGTTGACGATGCAGAAAAAAGCTTTAAAGAAACCACCAGCCGTGGCGCCGAAGCCGCCATGCCCCCGGAACGACTGAAGGATGAGCATGGCGAGGTAGTAGTATCTGCCATAAAAACCTATGGTGAAACCATTCACAAATTTGTAGAGCGCAAAAATTATAAAGGCGCTTTTATGCCGGGCTATGTCGCTAAAAAAAGTAGCTACCCCGTTAAACCAATCGGCTTAAAGTACGTAGATCACTGCGTGGGAAATGTAGAGCTGGGCCAGATGAACAAATGGGTGCAGTTTTACGAAGATGTAATGGGCTTTAAACTGCTTATCACTTTTGATGATAAAGACATCAGCACCAAGTATACCGCGCTCATGAGCAAGGTAGTGAGCAACGGCAACGGCTATGTTAAATTCCCGATAAACGAACCCGCTGCGGGTGTAAAGAAATCGCAGATCGAAGAATACCTTGATTTTTACAAAGGTGCAGGTGTGCAGCATATTGCTATCGCTACAGATGATATTGTACAGACCGTTAGCGAAATGCGCGACCGTGGCATTGAATTCCTGTATGTACCGGAAACCTACTACGAAGATTTGTTTGAGCGCGTGGGTGAAATAGAAGAAGATCTGCAGCCACTAAAAAACATGAACATACTGGTAGACAGGGATGAGGAAGGTTACCTGCTGCAGATTTTCACTAAACCGGTACAGGACCGCCCCACCCTTTTCTTTGAGATCATTCAGCGAAAAGGAGCCAAAAGCTTCGGCAAAGGCAATTTCAAAGCCCTGTTCGAAGCCATAGAACGGGAACAGGAATTAAGAGGAAATTTATGATTACATGCTTGGCGTTGTGATGCAAAAGGCATGGGATGAAGACTGTATTCTCATACCTCATGGCTCACACCCCAAGCCTAAAATATTACTTTTTAATACATGGAAGTTAAAGACAAAGCACAGGCATGGCTCAGCAGCCCGGCGGTAGATGAGCAAAGCAAGCTGCAGATAAGGCAGTGGCTCGACAGCAACAATGAAAATGAACTAACCGAAGCATTTTACAAAGACCTTGAATTTGGCACCGGTGGTTTAAGGGGTATTATGGGTGTAGGCTCCAACCGTATGAACAAATATACGGTAGGACTGGCAACCCAGGGACTGGCCAACTACCTGAAAAAATGCTTTCCGGATCAGCAGGTTAAAGTAGCCATAGCCCACGACAGCCGCAATAACAGCCGCTTTTTTGCCGAAACCACTGCAGATGTTTTTTCTGCAAACGGCATACAGGTTTACCTGTTTGAGTCTTTGCGCCCAACGCCGGAACTAAGCTTTGCCATTCGTCACCTGGGCTGCCAGAGTGGTGTGGTGCTTACAGCTTCGCACAACCCTAAAGAATACAACGGCTACAAAGCCTACTGGAACGATGGTGCCCAGCTGGTGCCTCCGCACGATAAAAACGTAATTACAGAGGTAGGCAAGCTTAAAGATATAAGCGAGGTTAATTTCAATAAAAACCAGCAGCTTATCAGCCTTATTGGCAAAGAGGTTGACGAAGCCTACATCAGCAAAGTAGTGGGCCTAAGCGTGTCTCCTGAGGCAATAAAGGCACAGTCAGATCTGAAAATTGTGTTCACCCCTATTCATGGCACTGGTATTACCCTTGTACCGCAGGTACTGCAGCGCATGGGCTTTCAGAATGTGCATGTAGTGCAGGAGCAGGCCGAACCAAACGGCAACTTCCCTACCGTAGAATATCCTAACCCAGAAGAGGCAGAAGCTTTAAGCCTGGCCCTTAAGAAAGCAAAAGAGCTTGATGCGGATATACTGATGGGCACCGACCCCGATGCTGACCGTGTGGGTATTGCCATCAAGAACAATGCTGGTGAGTGGCAGCTCCTGAATGGTAACCAGACCGGTGCCCTGCTGATCTACTACATGCTGGAAGCCTGGAAAGAAAAAGGCAAATTGAACGGCAGGCAGTACATCGTAAAAACCATTGTTACCACCGACCTGATCGATACCATGGCAGAGGAGTACGGCGTAGACTGCTACAACACCCTTACCGGCTTTAAGTACATTGCAGGCGTAATCCGTGAGCTGGAAGGCAAGAAGGAATTTATTGCCGGGGGCGAAGAAAGCTACGGCTACCTGATCTCCGACTTTGTACGCGATAAAGATGCAGTAGCCTCCTGTGCCATGATTGCTGAAATGGCTGCCTGGGCAAAAAACAGCGGGAAAGGCCTCTATGAGCTGCTGCAGGAGATGTATAAACGCTTTGGCTATTACCAGGAGTCGCTTGTATCTGTAACCAAGCCTGGCAAGAGCGGTGCCGAGGAAATTCAGAAAATGATGAGCGAGCTTCGCGAAAATCCACCGCAGGAAGTAGGTGGAAGCCCCCTGGCTAAAATCATGGATTATGAGCAGGGCATCTGCTGGAAACCAAATGAGGGCGAAGAAGAGCGACTGGACTTTCCACGCTCAAACGTACTGCAGTTCCTGACCGAAGACGGCAGCAAAATAAGCGCCCGCCCCAGCGGTACAGAGCCTAAGATCAAATTTTACGTTAGCGTTAACACCAAAGCTAAAGCCGGAGAAGATGCCCAGGATGTAAAAAGCCGCCTGGATAATAAAGTACGACAGATCGTGGAAGATATGAAACTTAAGTAATCCAGAAGAAAGAAGTGAGAACATAGAAGTAAGTCAAAGCCGCGGGTACCCTCACCTGCGGCTTTTTTAATGGCACTACTTCTTTTGCAGCTCCTGCCGTTCAATTATGCTCCGATAACTGGACTGGTTAGTTTCTGATGATTTTTTGATCACAGAAATAGATCCGTCTGTTTCCAGCACAATAGCCTCCACCTCATTGAGGCTGCTGAATTTCTTCTTGCGCACGGCTCCCAGTAAAGAATCCTCACGTACCCGCTGTTTACGCATCGCTTTTTCAATAAACTGCCCCCTGTAATACAGCAAGGTTGGCTGCGAGGTTACCAGCTGGTAAAACCAGCGGGATTTATTTTCCAGCTTTGAAACAATGAATTGCAGTACTGCCAGTAGCAGGAATGTAGTAACAGCTTCTGCAACAGACACCTGTTTTGCAGTAAGAATACGGCCATAGGCTGACCCAAGTGCCACTGTGATAACAAAATCAAAGGCATTCATGCTGGCAAGGGTACGCTTGCCCGACATTCTAAGAATAAAAATAATAGAAAAGTAGGTTAAGGTACCCACTACGATGGTACGCAACAGGGGCTCCCATCCATTCCAGAAAAATACTATATTATCCATTAGATTCTAACTTTGAGGGCCACCGCCAGGCAGCATTTTGTGTTAAGCCCAGGAGCAGCTTTCTTCTGTCGCCATTTTCCCTGAACTTCTGTTCAAACTTATTCTTATCGCAAACAGGTACCCCCGCCCTTTTTAACTCTTCCCAGTCTGGTAGGGGTGGCACCTCCTTGCTGGCATGTATATGGGCAGCTTTAAGGGTGCTCATATAACTGCTGATAGAGGCTCTGATCGATTTTAAAACAGTTGCTGAAGGTCGTTTGCTCTCCTCTACACATTCCATGATGATGGTGAGGGCGTCGTCCAGCACAGGTAAAGCAATTGAACTTGATTTATCAGCATTCTTTGCATGGTAGTAATGCAAAATAGGATAGGCCAGATGCTGCTCATTTAACATTGCCAGCTGCCCCGATAAAGCATTCAGCTGAATTTCAATAGACCCAAAACTTTCCCCTGTCCATTGTGCTGCCACAAAGCTGTCTGCTGTTTTAGCAATACTGGTTACCTTGCTTGAAAAAGAGCGTTTGGTTACAACTGCAGAAACTATCTGCATTACATAAGTGATAGAGAGGGTTACCAGCCCCATGCCACTGAATGCAACAAAGGAGCTTAATAACTGCCACAGATCTCCCTGGGGTAGAAAATCGCCATTTCCTACCGTAAACATAACATAGGCTACATACCACATGGTGCCTATAAAGTTTGGGTATTCCCCATCTGAGGTTTCCAGTGAACCGGGCTGTGCGTAAAACATCATAGACCAGCCCAGCCATAAAAAAAATATCCAGGAAGCAACGGTAAAAAACAGCACCAGCGGCCCGGCAAGACTAAGGGCTTTATGCCTTTTTTGTTTGAATATTGCCCGCCACCCAAGCCAGAGGAGGGTAGTTGCACGTGTAGTTATGGGAGAGGAGTTACCATCAATCCAGATGGTGGTCCACAGAGCTTCAATAATAAACCATAGTACAATTATGCCACCGGCAATCAGGAGCAACCAATTCATGCAGTATTTTTTGTAGGTAGAGTATTTCCTACTATTCAACCGGTCCTGCCATTATTTGTTCTCCTGCTTAGCAATGCACAAAAGAATAGCCTGCATTTCTGCAGGCTACTCCTGGTGTCTACAAACATATACATGCATTATTACCGATCCTTGTGAGTACGCAGGTAACTGTCTGCAGACAAAGGTCCTGATCCCCAGAAGAAGAAGAAAACCAGTAAAAGCAATACGGCAATCGAAAGCATAAGCTCTCCGTTGCCTGTAAGCATGCCCTGGTGAATGTTAACGAAAAAGATAGCACCGATCAGAATAGGGATCTGAAAGAGAATGGCTACCCTGGTTTTCAATCCCAGGATAATAAGTATGCCTCCTACCAGGTGCGCGAACACCACATAATGCGCTAGCGCAATGGAGGTAAAGGGAACCCCGCTTTGCATAATCAGTTGTTGCAGTGCTGCATTATCCATAATAAAGACTACTCCTTTCACCAGAATAATCAGCCCCAGCAGCACCCGCAGGCTGTCGAGCCAGGCCGGATGGTGAGTCTCACCATAAGCCTCCCATTTTTGAATTGCATTCATAGGCTAAAAATTTAGTTTTCAATAAGTTAAGCATTAAACCAAAAGATATCAAGCGCCCGGTTCTATATTACTGAACAATACCAGCCGGTTTACCATTGAATATGAATGAGTAGCGTAAATACTCCTGCTAATTTTCATCAAAAACCCCACAGCTGAATACCCCATGGCTACCATTAAAATATATTCTGATTATGTATGCCCCTACTGTTACCTTGGGGAGCAGATTCTCGAAGAGGTGAAACGGGAAAACCCCGATCTGTCCATAGAAGTAGAATGGATGCCTTTTGAGCTGCGCCCCTACCCTACTCCCACCCTTAAACCAGAAGATGAGTATTTGCCCAGGGTATGGCGGCAATCGGTTTATCCAATGGCAGAGCGTCTGGGGGTAGATATTAAATTACCTACCGTATCGCCACAGCCCTACACCCATCTGGCCTTTGAGGGTTTTCAGTATGCAAGCGAAAAAGGCAAAGGAGCAGCTTACACAAACCGCATGTTTGAGGCTTTCTTTAAAGAAAATAAAGACATAAGCGATGTAGAAGTGCTTACTAGACTGGCAGAGGAAATTGGGCTTGACCCCGTAGATTACAGAAATATATTGGAAACCAGGCAGTACAAACAAACCCACAGAAAAGCACTGGAACAATCGTATCAGCAGGGAATAACAGCAGTCCCTACTTTTAAAATAGGCGGACAGTTTTATCCGGGAGTAATACCTAAAGAGCAGTTAAAAAAGATTATTGTGGCCAGCAATACTGCATAGCTACCCCCAACCGGCGGCCGCCCTCTTCCGGAGAGTAACCTTTGGGTTTTGGCATTTATGAGGCTGGTTCTATTCATCATCCATCAGTGTATACTAACTCTAAGAAACTTACACATGCAGAGTGCCTGGTTAGCAGGCTGTTCCACAGATTACTTCAGAGAGCAACAGCTAGTTTAAACGGTTAAACATCAGCGGAATAGCACAATCTACAGCATTAGGCAGGCACAGTCAATCATATAAAATAATATAGAAATAATTGAAATATATACACCAATTTATATATTTGAGTATTCTTTCTACACATATATACAGATAAACTCATGAAACATCCTCTATATTACTTTTTGCTACTGCTATGCCTAGTACCTCAATTTGTAAAAGCACAGCAATCGGTTTCGCCAGGCCAGGAAAAAGCAGCGTTTAAAAATGGCCTCTATTTAACCTATGCCGATTTTGTCACTAACAAACCCTCTGTAGCCCTGGAGGCCATAGAAAACCTGGAGTCTTTTGTAGACCTGCATAAAGGCAGCGAGCGCATAGAAGCACCAAAACTTATCTATTTCATGGTAAACGATGAAATGAAAAGTGTTGCCAGTAACGAAATCTGGGGGTTGTGCGCGTTCAATACCCCTTATGTGTTCGACGAAAAGAATTTCTATAAACTGGAGATCCTGGGCGCCATCATGAAATTCAATAACACAGATCATAAGCTGTGGAACGAAAAGCCAGGTTTACCCGGACAAAAAGTAACTACCATCACGGTTCCTAAATATATTGTTTTCCGGAGCGGTGAAATCATATCAGAAAAGCAGCAGGTAGAACAAGCATTTTCTGCTGATCCTGAATTTTTCAATGAGTACAAAAACAGCCTGAACAGCGACAGCAGTCCAACACTGGAGTCTCATATCGTGAGCTTCAACAAAAGAAATCCTGTTCAGATACCTGCCGAACTTTAACTGGTGCTCTTTGTGTATCTTTAGGAGATCAGGCTGTATTAACTGTTGCCTGCCGATCTGTTAAGATATGCTGCATACTTTGCTGAAAATATCCGGTATTGTCCTGCTCCTGATGCTGGCTGCAGGCAGTGCTTTTTATCTGATACCCCTGCCTCCACGAAAGCTCGCCCAACTGGCAGCCGAACAGGAGGCATATTTTTTTCAGGCCGAAGCCCAATGGTTAAATGAGCACAACCTTGCGGAAGTTGTTTGGGCAAAAGCCCTTGAATTTAAGCTTCGCCACGACCTGAAAGACTACCTCTCTGAGCAGCTTAGCTTAAACAGCAGTAAGCCGGCAGCAAGCATCAGTGCTTCTGCCAACCATGTGCGAAATCTCTTTATTAACCAGACACAGGGAGAAGTTCCTGTTATCTCCAATTCTGCCCTGGCCTCTTTTGTGCGGGGCTATGGCTATTGCGATCAGGTGAACGGTTACCTGGCCCTCCTTCTTTCGTCTTACCTGGATAAGGTTCAGCTCTTTGGTGTACGAAACGAAAAAGGAATAAGCCCCCATACCCTTATCCGCTCAAGGTCTGCGCTGGGGGTTGTGTGGATCGATGCCTTTAGCTGCGTAAATGCATTTGGTTTTGAGGAAGAGTTAAGCAGTAGTGGTAGAGCGCAGATCCCGTTATACAAGCAGAGAGCTGCCGGTTTGTACCCTTCTTCTTATTATAAAAATGGAAACTCGTTTAATGAGTTTGGGCTATCATATACTGCCGGTAAGGCCTATGCCAGGCTTGGCGAATTGTTAACGATCAAAAGCGCAAACATAAAAGCCTCCCTAAAACCAGCTACCGCCACAGTTGCTGCCAAAAGAAACACGGCCAATAGCGATAGACCATCCAAACAAACACTGCTCCTTGATAAACTAAAGACAGAATCATTGCTTAGTAAGCAGCTTTATATAAAAGCAAGGGTGTTCCATATTGCAGGCGAGCTGCAGGAGGCAGCTTTGCTTTATGAAAAACTAATCGGGCATAGTCCTGAGGGACCCCTGGCTGCATATGCAGCAATATTCCTGGATCGTATGAAAGGGAAAAACATACCCTGCCATTGATCTGGGCAAAGAACCCAGTAAACATTTATGCTGCAAGAAATGGAGATGCTAAGGCTTATTGCTCCTGCCGGGCTGTAACTGTAGCAAATCCAGCATTACGTGGTAGGTCTCTGTTAGCCAGACATCATTTTTCAGTTCTTCTTTGATGCGGGTATTCATGGTTTTAAGCTCCTCATCCCGCTCAAGCAGCTTTTCTGTTTCCGGCAGGTTCTGGAGTTCAAAAGGAGGTTTTACAGCACCGCCTGTTGTAAAGCTTTCATCGTACAGCTTAATCAGCTGCTCGTAATCAGCCTTAAAATATCGGGGCGATAATCTTAATGGAAAGCCATGTGCCACTATGCCGGCAAGCTTGTTTGTACGTTCCAGCTGCCTGTTATAAGCAGTATCTGCCAGCAATCGCTGCTCGCTCAGAAAGCTCAGCGCTTCTGTTGGCAGGGCAGGATCAGGATGAAAGCTAAATTTATTGGTGATTACATCTGCCCGAAGCGCAGTAGGATAGGCAGCCTCACGCATGCCCAGCACAGATATGCCATCGGAAAGCTCAATATCTGGAATAATGCCGTTGGATTGATAACTACTGCCCAGGGGCCCGTAATATTTGGCAATGGTCATTTTTACAAATGGTTCTTTTGGCTTTGACTTCTCCTGTCCGGATATGGGCATGATTACCTGTACGGTGGCTTTTCCATAGGTGGGAGAACCTATCACCAGTGCCCTGTTGTAGGTTTGCAGAGCCTGTGCCAAAATTTCCGATGCAGAGGCCGAAAAGCTGTTTACCAGTAAAACCACTGGTCCATCGTAAATAGTACCCTTGATCATATCCCGCAGCGGCTGGTTCTTGTGGAATTTATCACTTTCCACACCAAGTGTACCCTCATCTATAAACATTCCGGCCAGTTTAAGGGCTTCCATTACAGAACCGCCTCCATTAAACCGAAGGTCAAGCACGATTCCCTCTATGTCGGCATTCAGCAAATTGATAATTTCCCGGGCTACATCAGTGGCTACGCCCCTGCCATAGGGCCCGTCGAGCTGCGAGTAAAAAGCAGGTAAAGCCAGGTAACCAAAGGTGTGCTCGCCCTTTAAAACAAAACTGCTAACTACATTTTCTTCTACCTGCAGCCTTTCCTTTACCAGGTTTACTTTTTTGCTCTGTCCACTTTTTTTGCGAACTACTAGCTGCACCTGCTTAAGTGTAACATCGGCCAGCAAAGCCTCTGCCTCCTCGGCACTGGTACAGGAAAAGCTTTTTGCCTGCCCTTTTTTAGGGTGCAGGCTCAGGAGTACATCACCTTCGTGCAGTTCATTGCTTTTCCAGGCGGGTCCACCTGGTATCAGCCGCGATATTTCAATATCGCCCTGAGCATTCTCATGTAGCTGAATACCAAAAGACTCTGTTTCGGTAGAGAGAGAAGCCATGAACTGCTGCTTTGTGGTAGGCGGGAAGTAATTAGTATGTGGATCGAAAGCAGTAGAAAGTGCGCTAAGAAAATGCTCACCTACCTGTGCTGCCAGGCCTCCGGAACCATCCAGCAGCCTGCTGCGCCTGCATATAAGCCGTTCCTGAACTTTCTTACGAAGTGCAGCTTCGTTCTCCAGCTTTATCACACCTTCACCTGCTTCCATATAGGCTTCGTACAGCAGCAGGTAGCGTAGTTGTTTGTGCCATCGCTCTACCAGTGCCGCACTATCTGCAACATAATGGTGGTTAGGTGTGAGTGACAGCCGCAGCACATCTGTATCGCTAAGTACCAGCGGTTCCTGCAGCAGGCGGTTGCGCAAAGAATCAACAAAGAGATACTGGCGGTTAAAGATCCGGATACCTGTTTCCAGCGCAGTACACTTTCCTTTCTGAATGTTCTTTTCCAGGTTTTGAAAATCTTTGCGAAGCGCCTGGATTGACTGCTGGGTGAGGTAAAAACCTCCTGGATCGAGATTCTGAACAAACTCCTGGAGTACTCTTTCAGAAAAAAGGCTGTCGGTTAAAGGCGGATCGACATGAAACGTGCGCAGGGTTTGCAACAATTGCCTGGCAACTTTGCAGGGTTTTTGTTTTGCAGTTACAGGCAATAGCGCTGCACATCCCATCAGCAGGCTGAAAAGCAAAAAAATATGTAACCCCTTCCTCTTTATCATAAAAATGGTGGCAAATACCCGCTAAACCACTGTTTACCACACCTGAAATTAACAAAGTGCCGCCAATAAATTAAATGAATGTCAGATAAAATATAGATTTACTTATATCAGGCCTGTAAAGCAGTTTGGTACTGCTCCTTTTTGTTATGCTGTTCATATGAACTTCCTGCCTGGCTTTCCATTCTTACACCTGACCTTTCTTCCTGTTTTCTTTCGGGGAATTATAAAATATCACATGTCAAGCACCTAACAATCAGGCCTTTTCTTATCAGGAATAGAGCCGGCAGAGCAAAGCCAGAAGCTTTTAGAGCCGCCCTGCACGTAAACCAGTTAAAAAGCTGTTTTATTCTACTTCGGATGGTACTTTGGCGGTAGCTTATCAGTCTTTTTTTGTAGATTCGGCAAAAACTATTTTTATGATTTTAAGCACTGCCGACTGGCTTGTGATCGGTCTGTTCATTATTGTTACCCTTGTTATAGGATTGTACTTTAGCAAGCAGGCCGGTAAAAGTATTGATAGCTTCTTTTTGGGTGGGCGCAACCTGCCCTGGTGGATTGCAGGTACCTCTATGGTAGCAACTACCTTTGCTGCCGATACTCCCCTGGCAGTTACCGAACTGGTAGCACAAAATGGTATTGCCGGGAACTGGGTGTGGTGGAATATGCTCATTGGCGGCATGCTCACCACCTTCTTCTTTGCCAAATACTGGCGCCGAGCTGAAATCCTGACCGATGTTGAATTTATAGAAATGCGCTACAGCGGCACGGCTGCTTCTTTCCTGCGCGGCTTTAAGGCCCTCTACCTGGGGGTTTTTATGAATGCCCTGGTGATTGCCTGGGTAAATGTAGCCCTTATGAAACTGCTGCAGATTTTCTTTGGCATACCCCCTGAACAAATGCTCTGGTATGTAGCAGCAGCCATGGTACTGGTTGTGGTTTACTCCTCTGTTTCGGGGCTACTTGGTGTAGCATTTACGGATGTGATACAGTTTATTATAGCCATGACAGGCTGTATTGTGCTGGCCTGGCTTGTACTGGATGCTGAGCAGGTTGGTGGAGCAAAAGGGCTGGTAGAAAAACTGCCTCCCGGCACACTTAGCTTTTTCCCTACCATTGGCGAAGGAGGCAGCGGTATTGGAACTACACTTGCCCTTGGTGTAAGCAGCTTTCTGGCTATTATTGGTTTTCAGTGGTGGGCCAGCTGGTATCCTGGCAACGAGCCCGGCGGTGGTGGTTACATTGCCCAAAGAATGATGTCGGCCAAGGACGAAAAAAATGCTGTGTATGCCACACTTTTCTTCCAGATTGCCCACTATGCCCTGCGCCCGTGGCCCTGGATCCTGGTAGGCCTGGCGGCCCTGGTGCTGTATCCAGACCTTGCCCCTGCCGATAAAAGCCTGGGCTATGTCATGGCCATGAAAGATTTTCTGCCCGATGGTCTGCGGGGCCTGCTGCTGGTGGCTTTTTTTGCGGCTTATATGAGTACCATATCTACCCAGCTGAACTGGGGCACCTCCTACCTTATTAATGATGTATTCAAAAGGTTTGTGAAGCCACAAGCCAGCAATAACGAACTGGTACTGGCCAGCAGGCTGGGCACCTTACTACTCATGCTGTTAGCCCTGTGGGTTACCAGCCAGATCAATTCCATTGCAGCTGTATGGCAGTTCCTGATTGAAGCAGGTGCCGGTATAGGGCTGGTGCTGATCTTGCGCTGGTGGTGGTGGCGCCTTAATGCCTGGAGCGAGATTACGGCTACCGTTGCCCCGCTGTTTGCCTACTGGCTCACCAAGGAGGTTTTTGCCGAAAGTGATCCGGCATGGGGCCTGCCCGTACTGCAGGATCCACGCAGCTTTTTGTTTATCATTGCCTTTACCACTGTTAGCTGGCTGCTGGTTACCTTTCTTACACGCCCAACCAGCAACGAGAAGCTGCAGGCATTTTATGATAAGGTTAAGCCTATCGGCAACTGGGGCCCCTACCGCAGAAGCGGAGAACGTAATCCAAACATAGCCCTGATAGTGCTGGCCTGGCTAAGTGCCGTTGTAATGGCCTATGCTGTGCTGTTCTTTATTGGTTACCTGATTTTCCAGAACTGGACTGCCGCCATGCTTTCCGGAGGCACCATCATCATTTCTTTTATACTACTGAAGTGGTCTTCCTCTAAAGTGGAAATTTTTGGCGATGAAAGCCACGCCGCAAAACATAAACAAATAGCCTGATACTTGTTAGCTAAACTGAATTCATGTCTGTGCTTATAGAAAAGAATAAAAGCCTGCAAGCCTACAATACCTTTGGTATTGATGCCATCGCACCCTTTTTCTGTAGAGTTGAAACTGTAGAAGAACTACAGGAGGTACTGCAAATGGAGCAGTTCCGCCAGCTGCCCATCCTGATCCTGGGAGGTGGCAGCAACATTCTTTTTACCCGGGATCCGGAGGGACTGGTATTGCTCAACCGCATAGCCGGCGAAAGTGTAGAAAAGGAGGATGAGGACCATGTGTGGGTAAAGGTGGGCGGCGGCCAGAACTGGCACGACTTTGTGCTTTACACCATTGCACAGGGCTGGGGTGGTCTGGAGAATCTGTCTCTTATTCCGGGTACCGTAGGCGCCGCTCCCATGCAAAACATAGGCGCCTATGGCGTAGAGATAAAAGACACCTTCAGCCACCTGGAAGCCGTTGAGCGCGAAAGCGGCCAGCTTCGGGTATTTACCAACAGCGAGTGTGAATTTGGCTACCGAAGCAGCATTTTTAAAACCCAGGCCAGAGACAAATATATAATCGCATCCGTAACATTCAGGTTGCATAAAAAGCATACCTACAACACCAGCTATGGCGATATACAAAAGACACTGCTAGAGTTGGGCATTGAAGAATTAAGCCTGAAGGCGGTTAGTGATGCGGTAATTCGCATACGCCAGAGCAAATTACCAGACCCTAAAAAGATTGGCAATGCCGGCAGTTTTTTCAAGAACCCGGTAATAAACACACAGCTGTTTAAAAAGCTGCAGGAGCAATACCCTAATATGCCTAATTATCCGCAAAACGATGATTGGGTTAAAGTGCCCGCCGGATGGCTCATAGAACAGTCGGGCTGGAAAGGCCATAAAAGAGCGCAGATTGGTGTGCACGAAAAGCAGGCGCTCGTACTGGTAAACTACGGAGGTGCCAGGGGTGCCGATCTTAAGCAGCTTGCTGCTGACATACAGGCATCCGTTGAAGAAAAATTCGGGATTCAGCTGGAAACAGAAGTGAATTTTATTTGATCTGCATAGCCGGCATCTGGCACTTTTAGCCAGCTAGCTGTAAGATCACATACCACTGCTATACCCTTGATAGCCAGTTACAAACTTCTCAAAACCCCGGCTTTTACGAGCTGGGGTTTTCTTTATAATGTGCTTGTGCTGCTGGTTTTTACATCACAACTGCAAAAAGAGCAGCTGCAACTTTGTAGAGCTTAAGCTTTGTTTGGCACGATGGTTGGTAAATCTCTTTCATCGGCTCAATTGCCGCAGGCTATTAACCACTAAATTTCATTGCTATGCGCTACGTTAATTTATTTTTCACCTTCTGCCTTGTTCTTTTTGTAGCAGTCAGCTGTACTAACCCGGAAGATAACGACGAAACCTCACCTGATTTCAGCTCCATGATTACGGGCACCTACTCCTACACCACCTATAAGGGAGGAGCTGCCACTGGCAGCGGCACTGCTATTATTAGCAAAACCAGTAACAGCCGCATACGCATTGGCCTGCAGGATGGAATTTCATTTTACGCTGATAAGCTGCAAAGGGTTGATAATGACATGATAATGGAGGTACCCGGCCAGGATGTTGATTATTATGGCATGAAGGCCCGCTTCAGCGGCAACCGCAGCATTAGCCGTGGCGGTAGTATGTACGAAGGCGTTTATTCCGGTAGCAATGGCGAGCTTAGAATTGCCCTGCAAGTTGCTGTAGGCAACCAGACAGACCAGATCACTGTGGTGCTTGATCGCTAAGGTTTTATCAATACCTATTAAACAGAGAAGGGGCGGATGCTGATCAATAAACCAGCATCCGCCCCTTTCCATTTACTGGTATTCCTCTTCAGCACGATGCTAAATCATATGTGTTACATTGCTAAGATTGCCCCTGTAGCGTTCAACCTGCACGCCAAACCGCTGCAGAAAGTCCACGCCTTCCTCTAATTCTATTCCTTTATACTCGGCATAGGAATGCAGGTATACCACCTTGCTGATGCCGGTGCTGTAAATGATACGGGCGCAGGCCAGGCAGGGTGCCAGGGTTACATATAAAGTTGCATCTTCAACGTTCGCATTATTTTTTACTGCATAAATAATCGCATTCTGCTCTGCATGCAGGGCAAGGGTGCAACTCCCCTTCCTGTCGCGGGCGCATCCGGTTTCCGGCCATTCTTCATCGCAATTATGAGTACCCGCAGGGGGGCCGTTATAACCAATAGATATAATGCGGGTATCTTTTGCCAGCACTGCCCCCACATGCCGCTTTACACAGTGAGAACGCTTGGCAAGATTAACAGCCAGCTCCATGAAAATATCGTCGAAAGCAGGTCGGCTCATAGCAGGTTTTTGCGGATGAAAATTTTTAGTTACTTTGCTCAGAAGCTGTAAAGTAACATAAAACTATAAAGAGAGATGATAAAGAAAACGTTTTTTTACACCCTGCTCCTTCTGCTCCTTTGTTTGCTTGGTCAGGAAGTAATGGCTCAGGAAGCCCTGAAGCTTAGGCCAAGTCCGCTCGAGATGATCACCTTTAAATCTCCGGAGGATACCTATGTAAAAATTACATACGGACGCCCCCAGAAACGCGGGCGCAATATATTTGGCGAATTGGTACCCTTTGGCAAAGTATGGCGTACTGGTGCCAACGAAGCAACAGAGCTTACCACCACCGGCGACATTATGCTGGCAGGAAACCGTGTTCCTGCAGGTACCTACACAATTTTCAGCATCCCCGAAAAAGATAAGTGGACCATAATTCTGAACAAGGAGCCCGGCCAGTGGGGTGCTTACCGCTACGACGACAGCAAAGACCTGCTGCGCTTTACAGTACCCACCAAGCAACTGCAGACTGTTTATGAGCCCTTTACCATGGAATTCGAACAGACTGCCAGTGATGTAGTACTGAAAATGATGTGGGATCGCACCGGCGTAGACATACCAGTAACTTTTCAATAAATAGCATTCCTGAAACAGCACAAATTTAAAAAAAGCTGTATACCTGAACCCCCTTTTAAAACAGGGGGTTCTTTTTTATATTAAGGAAAACGAAGCATTTAATGGCAAAGAAAAGTGTGCCACAGTTCAACAGCTTAGGCGAGTTTTACCCCTACTACCTGCAGGAGCATCTTAACCCGGTGAGTCGCCGGCTGCACTTTATAGGCACAGGGCTGGTGATTATGGTACTTGTACTAGCGCTAATCACACAAACATGGTGGTTACTCTGGCTTATGCCCCTGCTTGGTTATGGCTTTGCATGGGTGGGTCATACGTTTTTTGAACGAAACAAACCAGCAACCTTTACCTACCCTTTCTATTCACTGGCCTCATATTTTCTGCTTTTCCGTGATTTGCTCATAGGTAAAGAAAAGTTTAATCCACAGCAGTGAATTACCAACAGGCCATTCACCAGCACCAGGCAACAATAAACCCGACCAATGGCCGGGCTCACTATGAACAAACACTGTTAAGTTATGCCAGGTGCAGGTTATTCAGCCACTGCTCTGCCTCCTGCTGATCGGTGAAATTTCTCTTAGGCATATTTGTTTCGCCTGATACACCATCCAGCTGCATTTCTGCAATCATGTCTTTTTGTATTTCTGCCACTTTGAGCACCCCGGCTTTGATGATTATTTGCTGTGCATCCTCATGAATTTTACGTACTGATGCCGGATGTATTTTCATTTCCCTGGCATCGGTAAGAAGCGTAAATCCTGGCTTAAGTGCAGAAATGGCGCTTTCCCAATGCTTTAAGTAGTCAGCTACCTGTTCTGGATTTCTCCAGAAGCCGATGATGCGCAGGTAAGCCCTGTTTTTTTCTTTGGATACTGAAAGCTCGTACTGAGGAGTTTTAGCAATGGTCATACTAATAGAGATAGAATTTGATGTTTAACCACTCTATATACGTTTACCTTTGGTCGCAGGCTTAAGAATGTAATATATTCAATATAAATAAGTCGTTTATTTATAACAATATACCTAAAGTACG
Source organism: Cesiribacter sp. SM1 (assembly GCF_020178975.1). Lineage (GTDB taxonomy): Bacteria > Bacteroidota > Bacteroidia > Cytophagales > Cyclobacteriaceae > Cesiribacter. The sequence goes on along the minus strand of NZ_JAHXBU010000088.1, from coordinate 144,487 downwards.
GCCTGTAGCGTTCTTAACATCCACATGAAAAAACGGTATAGCATTTTGAGTTATGCTTTTTTTAGTAACTTTTGCTGAAAATTTAAATATCCTCCCCCATGATAAACGACCAACTTGAACAACTGCGCTACCCGATCGGGCATTACCAGGCTCCTTCTGCAATTACACGCACACAGCTAACGGGGTGGATAAAAGAAATTAAGGAATATCCGGCCAAACTCGAAACCCTGGTTAAGAACTTAAGCAAGGAACAGCTGGACACCCAGTACCGGCCTGGTGGCTGGAGCGTACGGCAGGTTATACATCACCTGGCCGATAGTCATACCAATGCCTACATCCGTTATAAATGGACACTGACAGAAAATACGCCAACCATTAAGGCTTATCATGAAGACCGCTGGGCAGAATTGTTCGATAGCCGCCGGGCGCCCATTGGCCTCTCGCTTACCTACCTGCATGCCCTGCATGCAAAATGGACCTACCTGCTGGAAGGCCTTACCCAGGAGCAATTAAGCAGGGAATATTTTCATCCGGAATCGCAGAAAACCTTCCGGCTTGATACTGTTATGGGTTTATACGACTGGCACTGCCGCCATCATTATGCACACATACAAGGGCTGATACAAAGAAAAGGCTGGATAACTACCGGCAGTTAAATTACCAATAGCTATAAACCAGAAAGGTGCCTGTGCAGGCACCTTTCTGGTTTATTCCGGACTAATCCGAATAATTAGCCCTCGTAGCTAACACGGTAAATAGCTCCAGCAAAATCATCAGAGATAAGCATTGAGCCATCAGGCAGCACAAGAAGATCTACCGGACGCCCCCAGGCCTCCTGCGATTCCTCATCGAGCCAGCCGGTAATAAAAGGCTCATAGCTGGTAGCCTCTCCCTGCTCATTCAGTTTTACTGTGGTTAACCTGTAGCCATTTTTCTTTGTGCGGTTCCAGCTGCCATGTTCCGGAATAATAATCTGGTTCTGGTATTCCTGGGGAAACTGGCTGCCCGTATAAAATTTCATGCCCAGCGGAGCTACGTGGTGGCCTAACTTTTGTGCAGGTGAAGTATATTTTGCACAGTCGCCTTCGCTGCCAAACTCAGGATCCACAATCTCGCCAGCATGGCAAAAGGGGTAACCAAAGTGCAGGCCCTGCTGTGGTGCACGGTTAAGCTCACCTGCAGGGTTATTATCTGTATATTCTTTTTCCTGATCTTCCGGAATTTTACCAGCCTTCGCCATGGCAGTTCCCAGGTTATCGCCACCATTATCAGTAAACCAAAGGGCCCCTGTTTGTGGATGCCAGTCAAAGCCTACAGTATTTCGTACTCCCCTGGCATAGATCTCTGGTTGCCCGCCATCGGGATTAAGGCGTGTAATGGTTGCATAGATCTCTTTTTCTGAATTACAGATGTTGCAGGGTGCACCTACCGGTACGTATAGCATGCCATCGGGCCCAAATGCAATATATTTCCAGCCATGGTGCCTCTCGCTGGGGTACTGGTCATACACCACCTCAGGTTGCGGCGGGTTATCGAGCTGCGATTCAATATCGCGGTAGCGCAACACCCGGTTTACCTCTGCCACATATAAATCACCATCGCGAAAGGCTACTCCGTTTGGCATCAGCAGACCATCGGCAATTTCCCATTTCTTATCAGCTCTACCGTCGCCATCTTCGTCGCGCACGGCCCAAACTTTTTCTTTATCACGGTTGCCAATAAAAATGGTGCCCTGGTCTCCCCTGGCCATGGAACGGGCATCTTCAATACCGCTGGCAAACAATTCAATCTTAAAACCCTGTGGCAGGCTTAGGCGCTGCAAACGCAGGTTTACATCATCAGGATTTTCCGTAGTGGCATCAGGTGAAAGCTCTTCCTCCCGGCCAGACTCATTGTTACTTCCGCAGGCAACAGCCAGTGCCATAAAAGCACACAAATAAATTTTCTTCATTATCAAAGATGTTTGAGGAAACTCAAAGTTAAAACAACATTTCGGAATACAACTAGCAGATGCTGTTTTAGGTTATAGCTATGGCAGTTCTAAAGGTATCACTTCAAAAAAATTTTAGTTCTCACATCCACAATAGCTGTGCCTGTACCTCTTTAGCCTTAATCAAAGCTTCTTTGTCTTCTGTACCCCTACATAGTATTAAAATTTCGTAAATTGCAGTATGATCTCTATCAATAATCTGTCGTATTACATTGGCGACCGCCCCCTGTATGAAGATGCCAACCTGCACATTACGCCTAAAGCTAAAATTGGCTTGGTTGGTTTAAATGGCACTGGTAAATCAACCCTGTTGCGGCTCATCGATGGCGAATACCAGCCCGACGAAGGCACCATCAGCAAGAGTAATGATACCACCATTGGCTTCCTGAACCAGGACCTGCTCTCTTACCAGACAGCAGACAGCATTTTAACAGTAGCCATGGAGGCTTTTGGAAATGCCGTACAGCTACAGCGACAGATAGAGAAAACCCTGCATCAGCTGGAAACCGACTACAGCGATTCACTGGTGGAGAAACTAAGCCGCCAGCAGGAAGAGTTTGAGCGCCTGGGTGGCTACAGCATGCAGTCGCAGGCCGAAGCCGTTCTGGAAGGCATTGGCTTCCGTACCGAAGACCTGCACCGTCCGCTAAAAGAATTCAGCGGTGGCTGGCGTATGCGCGTAATGCTTTCAAAGCTACTGCTGCAAAAGCCTAACCTGCTGATGCTCGATGAGCCTACCAACCACCTGGACCTCCCCTCTATCCAATGGCTGGAGAATTACCTCAAGACCTACGAAGGTGCTTTCATTATCGTATCTCACGACCAGGATTTCCTGAACAATACAGTAGAGATGGTGGTGGAGGTAACCAGCCAGCAGCTGATCACCTACACCGGTAATTACGACAAATACCTGGAGGAAAAAGAGTTGCGCAGTGAACTGCAGCGCAATGCTTATGAAAATCAGCAGCAGCAGATCAAACAAACGGAGCGTTTCATTGAACGTTTCCGTGCCAAAGCTTCCAAATCGCGCCAGGTACAAAGCCGGGTAAAGGCACTGGATCGTATGGATAAGATCGATGCCGTGGTGGAGGAAAACCGCAGAGTAAATTTCCGCTTTACCATGAGCCGCCCCAGTGGAAAGTCTGTGATCATGCTGGAAGACATCAGCAAAGCCTATGGCGATCTGCAGATCCTGAAAAACACAACCGCCGAAATTCGCCGGGGCGATAAAATAGCCCTGATCGGAGCCAACGGAAAAGGTAAATCTACGGTGCTGCGGATTATTGCCGGCACCGAGCAGGTTCAGGAAGGTGAGCGTACCGAAGGCCACAATGTAAACATGGCTTTTTATGCCCAGCACCAGCTGGAAAGCCTGGGTGCCGATCATGAAATTCTGGAAGAGCTGAAAGGGGCTGGCAGCCAGAAATCAGAAACAGAACTGCGCAACCTGCTGGGCTGCTTTCTGTTTTCTGATGAGGATGTTTTCAAGAAGATCAAAGTACTTTCAGGTGGTGAAAAATCAAGGGTAGCCTTGGCTAAAACATTGTTATCAGAAGCCAACTTCCTGCTGCTCGATGAACCTACCAACCACCTGGACCTGCAGTCGGTAAACATCCTGATACAGGCACTTGAGCAATACGAAGGCAGCTATATTGTGGTATCGCACAACAGGCACTTTATTCAGTACATCGCCAATAAAATCTGGTGGATTGAGGATGGGGAGATCCGCGAGTACCCCGGCACTTACGGCGAATTTGTTCACTGGCAGGCTAAGCAGCTGGAGCAGAAAAAGGCGGAAGAACCAACCACCAAACAGGCTGGTGCCCCGGTACAGGAGAAAGCAGCGCCTGCTGCTAAAAAAGAAGTTAATCCCTCTAATGATAAAGAGCGCAGAAAGCTGCAGCAACAGCTCGAGGAAGTAGAGAAGCAGGTAACTGAGCTGGAAAAGCAGGAGGCTTCCCTGGAAAACGAGCTTGCAAAACCAGAAGTTTTCGGCAACCCCGATCGCCTGCTGGAAGTAAACGGGAAATACACTGCTGTAAAAGAAAAGCTCGAAAAAACACAGTCGCAATGGGAAGACCTGATGCTGCGGCTTGAAGAACTAGCTTAAAACCGGATGAAAAAGACTGCACTGCCACTACTGCCACTTTGCCTGCTGGTAATTATTTCTGTGTTTACGGCCTGTACTCCCCTTCCGGGGGGCAGTGGCAGCGCTACTTCTGCCTCCGGACCGCTGCCTGCGCTACAGACCCTGAACCGGGAGTATGTATCCAACATTCGCAGTGTACAGCTTTTTCCCGACGATGGTACTGCTACCAGCCAGCTGAGGCCGGCAGTAACTACCTTAAACAGCCAAAATCAGCTGGTACTTCATTTTGATGATCTGCAGCAGGATCGAACGGATTATGCCGTACGCATACTGCACTGCGACTTTAACTGGCAGGTATCGCGCTTAAGTACTATGGAGTACCTGAACGAATACAATGAATACCCCATTACCGACTTTTCGTACTCTTACAACACCAGGCAGCCCTATGTGCACTACCAGTTTGAGGTGCCGGCCGTAAAGCTTAGCGGTAATTATGTGCTGGCAGTGTACCGCAACCGCAATCCTAATGATATTGTGCTTACCCGCCGCTTTATGGTCTATGAAAATCTGGCACCGGTACAAACGCATCTGGTGGCAGCCCCTGGCGGCACACGCCTGCAGCGCCAGCAAATTGACCTGGAGGTTATTTACAGAAACCTGCCGGGAATTGTAGACCCCACCACCCAGATCAGGGTAGTAATCAGGCAAAACCAACGCTGGGACAATGCTGTAATGAACCTTCGCCCCACCGGCGACCGCACAGGCAGCTATCAGCTGGAGTACCAGCTCTTTGACCTCTCTAATGCTTTTTACGGCGGCAATGAGTACCGCTTTTTTGATCTCCGCACTGTGCGGGCGAATGGCCAGAATGTTGGCTCCGTCAGGCTCGATTCTGTGCGAAACCGCCTGGATGCCTTTCTGCTCCCGGACAGACCCAGGGGCACACTGGCTTATGCCCAGCGGCAGGATATTAACGGTAGCTTTATCATCGAAAATCAGGATTTCACCGATCCCTACATCAGTGGAGAATATGCAGATGTGCACTTTTTCCTGAAAGCAGAGACCCCTCTGCCCTGGCCAGTTTATGTTGCCGGCGATTTCAGCAATTACCTGAACATACCTCCCTACACCATGCAGTACGATGCAGAGTTAGGTGGCTACCGGGCCGATATACCCCTGAAGCAGGGCTGGTACAACTACCTGTACCTGACGGGCAACAAAGAAAATGCCCTCTCACTGGAGGGCACCTTTTCCGAAACGGAAAACTTTTATGAAGTCTTTGTTTATTACCGCATGAACACCAAACCTGCGGATCTGCTTGTAGGTTACAGCACCCTAAGTACCGGCCGCGGAAGATAAGTTTTCCGCTGACAGCAGCCGCACAATGTATTAGTTATCGCTGTGCTGTTGCTGCTGTTGTGACTGTGAGCGGGTTTTAACACCCTCCACTTCATAAGGGGTTGCCCGCTGAGTGGGATCACTGTTAGCAATATCCAGCATACCAAAACCTTTGTGGGTGCAGGAGCCTAGTCCGTTCGAGAAGATAAATTCCTGTACCTCCCTGGCGGCATAAAGCGTGAAGGGGAAGGTATAACCTCTTACTTCATACTTTACATCCTGATCAAAGAGTGGATATATACGGGCAAATTTCTTCTGCCCCTCACGGATCTTGTTCAGGTAGTTACGGTCAGGTACCACCTGGAACTTATAGAAAGATGCCAGCTGCTCCTGGGTAAACCCTCCTACACTCTCCATACGCTGTATGGTAGATTCATAGAGCATATCAGAAAACTGATCGCTTGTAGGGTTTATGAAGGATTTGGCAGTGGAGTCGTTAAACTCAGGCTTCAGTAACACCAGCGGCGAAATACAGATAAACTTTGTAGCCTCTGATATTTCAGGCATATGCTCCTGCTCTACATACTCAGGCACAATCATCAGGTTCCCCACCTCTACCTGTTCAAAGGTAAAGAGCACCTTCAGCAGGTAATCGATAAAATCCTTATCGCTGCTGGATAGTACCAGGGTAATGCGGCTTGAATAGTAGTGCAGGCCGTTGCGGCTAATCTTCGTTTGCCCCTTTAAGCCTGAAAAATTATAGTTAACATAGTCACGGTATTTGCGATCCCCACCCTGCAGAATCAGTCCCTTGATCAACTGAGCCAGCAAATACTGGTGGTGAAACGGCACATAACCGCCTTTGTTCTTCAACAGAAAAATTATACGTACCCTCAAGGTTGTAAAAATTTATACCTCTTAATGTCCTAGTTTCTATGGCAAAAAATGTACACCAATTCTAATTGATAACGTGCGCTTACCTACATTGTTTGATAAACCCAACCTTAATCAATTGCTGGTTGAACACGATAATGCTTAAAACTATAAGTTAAAATTGTATTTACCTACACATTAAAGCGAAAATGCATGATATCTCCATCCTGCACCACATATTCTTTTCCTTCAACGCCCATCTTTCCGGCCTCTTTTATAGCAGCTTCAGTCTTAAACTTCTGGTAATCATCCAGTTTTATAACTTCCGCCCGGATAAAGCCTCTTTCGAAATCTGTGTGGATTACTCCGGCGGCCTGAGGGGCTTTCCAACCCCTGCGAATTGTCCATGCACGCACTTCTTTTTTGCCGGCTGTAAAGTAGGTGATCAGGTTCAACAGTTCATAAGATGCACGAATTAACCGGTGCAGGCCCGGCTCTTTCAGCCCGTACTCCTCCAGGAACATTTCGCGCTCCTCGGGGTCTAGCTCTGCAATCTGTGCTTCCAGCGCAGCACAAACCCTTACCACCTGTGCGCCTTCAGGAGCAACATTTTCTTTCAGGGCTTTTACGTACTGGTTATCTTCGTGCAGGTGGTCTTCCTCAACGTTTGCCACGTATATCACCGGCTTAATGGTAAGCAGGTTAAGGTCTGCCACAGCAGCAAGCTCATCTTCATTGGCATCAATTGCCCTGGCATTCTGTCCGCTCTCCAGGAACTGCTTGAACTTTTCCAGCGCAGCCAGCTCCTTTTTTGCAGCGGCATCGCCCACTTTGGCAATCTTTTGCACACGTTGTATTTTCTTCTCCACCGATTCCAGGTCTTTCAGCTGCAGCTCGGTATCGATTACTTCTTTGTCAGACACAGGGTTTACCTTGCCCTCCACGTGCACAACATTTTCGTTTTCGAAGCAGCGCACTACGTGTACGATGGCATCTACCTCACGAATGTTGGCCAAAAATTTGTTACCCAGGCCCTCGCCCTTGCTCGCCCCTTTTACCAGGCCGGCAATATCCACAAACTCTATAACCGTTGGCACTACCCGCTCTGGTGTTACCAGGTCTTCCAGAACCTTTAGCCGCTCGTCGGGCACACTAATAACCCCTACGTTGGGTTCTATGGTACAAAATGGAAAGTTTGCTGCCTCTGCTTTAGCACTCGACAACGCATTGAATAATGTAGATTTGCCTACGTTTGGTAAACCAACTATACCTACCTGAAGCCCCATGGCTGTTCTTCTTTATGCTCCGAAAATATTTTTTTAGCTCTTTAGGTATCCGGGAAGTTATAAACGGTAATTACTGCTTACTGCCGCTGCTTTTGATCATGCGGATTCCTGAACACCTGGTACTTGCTATACCCCATATAGAATTCCAGGAATGAAACTCTAATGATAGTATACACCGGCACAGCCAGAATCATTCCAATGATAGTGCTGCCCAGCTGATCGCCCAGCGATGCGCCCGCAAATATAACAAGAAATATTTCTAACGGGTGCGCCTTTACACTTTTGGAGAAGATTAAGGGCTGAATTATAATATTATCGATGAGCTGAACTGTACCAAATACAGCAGCAATCTTAGCAATCAGGAACAAATATTCGTTTATGCCCGGCAGGATCTGTGTGGTACTGATGGCTACCACAATACCAAAAGCAGCGCCCAGGATTGGCCCGGCATAAGGAATCAGATTGGCCACTGCAGCAAAAACACCAATGGTAAGGGCATATTTAATACCCAGCAGGCTTAGGCCCAGCGAAGCAATACTGAATACAGCAAACATCTGGAAAAAGAGCGCCAGCAGGTAGTTAGAGAGCAGCTTTTCTATTTTATATACTGCTGCAATGGAAACCTCGAAATAAGGATTAGGAATCAGGGAAATAAGGTTGCGGCGTAAAAGTCCTTTTTCCTGCAGCAAAAAGTAGGTAATGAACAATACCGCCATTACACCGATAAAAAGGCTTCCGGTAAAACCGATTACACTGTTGATCAGCTGCTGTACATCGAGGTGCGAAAAAATATTATTGATGTAGCGCCGCAGGGAATTTACCATAAAGCCCGGCTCACGCTGGGTAAGATCGTACCTGCGCAGAAACTCCTCGAAACGCAGCAGTGGTTCTGTTGCCTGGGTATATAACTTATCAAAATCCATAGACCCCAGCACTTCCACCTGGTCTGAAATTAGCGGGATAAACTGCCCCACAAACAGTACCAGCACCAGCACCACTACCAGGTAGGAAGACAGAATAGCCATTCCGCGGGGCAACCGGATTCCCCAGAGCTGTACGCGGCTAATGCTAACCACCAGCGGCCGCAAAAGTGTAGCCAGCACCAGCGAGATAATGAGGTAAACAAGAATATTGGAGAAGAGCCAGGTAGCCAGCCCCAGCAATGCTATTACAATCAGCAGCACTACCAGTGAACTTTTAATGAGCTCCAGCTTTGGATTGAAATACCTCATAGGAGAAAAAAAATGCCCCCGCGAATATAGTGAGCGCAAGAAGCATAAGCTATCACTAACACATCAAAAGACACAATCTGCAGGAATTCGGTTGGAAGCAGTGCAGGTATGCCGCAGCAACTATTTTCAGGCACCCATTTTTCCGGCAGTATGGCCTGGCATCAGGATGCCCTTTTTTGTATGCCTGCAGCATGATTTGCACCTGCACCCCTTGTATCTGGTGTTTTAGGTACAGCATAAAAAAAGCCCTTACTGGTGAGCAAGAGCTTATTCATAGTTTCATTTTGGTTGACTTTGTTAGTCCCACTTCAGCTCAGAATCAATTTCATCTTCTGAACTGCTTTCCTTAGAAAATTGTGAGAAATCATATTCAGGCATGAGTTCTGTTTTCACATACTCTACAGATTCTTTCAGGGCCTCTAAAAACTTTTCAAAGTCTTCTTTGTAAAGAAAGATCTTGTGCTTTTCATACGTAAATCCATCATCCTTGAACCTGCGTTTACTCTCAGTGATCGTCAGGTAATAGTCATTGGAACGTGTAGACTTAACGTCGAAAAAGTAAGTACGCTTACCGGCACGCACACGCTGGCTATAAATTTCAGCTTTTTCTGTTTCCTTTTGCTCTTCCACGGTACTTTTAATTTATGTTCGCAAAACAATGTAGCCTAACTGAACACTTTAATAGTAGAGGTATACCAACTCAGGTAAAAACTCTACGGATAAATATAGAGAGAATCTCTACAGCACAAAACAAAACTAAAAAATTTATAAAACAAAATGACAAAGCTCCTGTTGTCCATCATTTGCTCAATTTTGCTGATTCAGGCTTGCGGGCAGGATTCCAATAAGCTTGAAACTACTACCCTTAGTCCGGCAGACTCCGCCAAACGCGCCCTGGATTCTGTTCTGGCTGATATTCGGGATACAAGTTATACAAATTCTACATATTTTACTAAGACAGGCCTGGCTTCCTACTACGGCACCAGGTTTCATGGCCGAAAAACAGCAAGTGGAGAGACCTTTGATACGGCTGCTTATACTGCCGCACACCGCACCCTTCCTTTTGGCACCACAGTGGCTGTTACCAATCCTGCCAACAACCGTACCATCCTGGTGAAGATTAATGACCGGGGGCCACATAACCGAAACCGTATTATTGATTTATCAAAATCTGCTGCCCGGGCGTTAGGTATACAGAAAAAGGGTGTAGGCCGTGTAAAAATAGAAGCCAGGATAGAAAAAAATCCTCCCTCATCAAATGGAAAACAGTAAGCTGCATGCAGCATTCTGTACAAAGTATATGGTATATTGAACATTGATAAGGGTACTTCATGCAAAATCGGCACAGCTAAGTTTTAGTAATTGCTGGGTAAGTAACCCGGCACCCCTAAATACATAATGTACCCTCTACCCTCTTACAAGCTAAGCCAATGGAATTGAACCTTCAAAATATAAGACAGACCGGTAATTTAGACCTCCTGGCCCGCCAGCTGGTTGAGGGTTTTATTACAGGCCTGCACAAATCGCCTTACCATGGGTTTTCGGTAGAGTTTGCCGAGCACCGGCTCTACAATGCCGGAGAAAGCACCCGGCACATAGACTGGAAGGTATATGCCCGTAATGACAGACTCTATACCAAGCGTTACGAAGAAGAAACCAACCTCCGCTGCCGCCTGGTCATAGATAACTCTTCCTCGATGCACTACCCCACCGAAAGCAGGGGCAAAATAACGTTCTCACTACTGGCTGCAGCCTCACTGGCTTACCTGCTGCAACGGCAGCGCGATGCTGTTGGCCTTACCGTGTTCTCTGATTCTATTGAGCACCAGGGAGAGGTGAAAAGTACGCCAACACACCTGCAGAAAATGCTGGTGCACATGCAGGGACTGCTTGAGCAAACAGCCGAAAACCGCACCACCCGCTTGCCGGGCGTACTGCACCTCATTGCCGAAAGCATACATAAGCGCTCGCTTGTAATTTTGTTTTCCGATATGTTTGCCGATGTAGAGGCAGGAGACGAGCTTTTTGCCGCCCTTCAGCATTTACGCCACAATGGCCACGAGGCTGTTGTTTTTCATGTTACCGACGAGGCAACTGAGCTTGAGCTGGACTTTGAAGACCGGCCCCATGAGTTTATTGACCTGGAAACAGGTGCCCGACTAAAGCTCAACCCTGCCCAGATCCGCAAAGAATATCGTAAGCGCATGGAGCAGTATTACGAAGAGCTGAAACTCCGCTGCCTGCAGCTGAAAATAGACTTTGTAGAGGCCGATATCAGAAAAGATCTGCAAAAAGTACTGATGACCTACCTGGTGAAAAGAAGTAAAATGCGATAACAGTTGCAAAGGTTACCTGAACCGCACCCCCACCCGCACATCCAGAAATTCGGCCACATGCCGGTGGGCCTTTAGGTTGATGCCAAAAAACAGCAGCTTAGGGGTATGGTACTCCAGCCCCCAGCGCTGGTATACCGGGTCTCTGCCTTTGTGGGGAGCATATACATATACCCCCAGTTGCTGATTAAAACGGATTCGTCCAATCTGCAGCTCGTGGCCTGCAAGCAGTGCTCCACGCTGAAAATCCTTGTCCTCCCCCCTGCTCTCAAGCTCTTTTTTGATGGTGTAGTCTGCTATCCATTCTGCCCCCGCCGTAACAGCACTGATCCTGCCGATTCGCTGACTTACATAAGCAGCTACTCCAATTAGGTTTGCCTGCTCTTCCGGCTGGTCAGTTCTGTCGTGGCGGGAGCCTATCAGCGCCAGCAGGTAATTCTGCTTGTCGCCCTGCTCCTCCTCGCTCTGTGGCTGCCGTTCAATAAAAGTTGCAGGCCTGATGGCATAGTTGATGCCCAGGGTAGCGGTAGGATAGTTAATCCCCTTATTTGGCTGGTTAATGCCCCCGTTTGATATATGCTGATAGGTACCTCCTGCCCTGATCAGCAAAAGCTCATTTAACCTGTAGTTGGCCATCAAGTTGGCTACTAATGGAAAGCTAAAACGGGTGCTGTAGAAAAGGTTCTGCGGGTTTGTTTCCTCATCATAGGGGTTTGTGAGATAAGCTACCCCTCCTCCCAGCCTGAAGGATACACTAAAATTTTTATGCGCCGATAAAAAAGGCTCTGCATAAAACACCAGCGAATAGGCATTTCCCAACACATCGGGATTGTTGAAATTATAGTAAGCCAGGGAGGCCCCCAGCCTGGGGTATCCCTGCAGGTACTGCCATGCTTTGGCACTGGTAAAATGAAAGCTAAGATCAGCTTCTATTCCCCAGGGGTTGGAGTCGGCAACCTCACGGATGGTACTGGAGTGTGGAATTATGAAACCATAATGCCCCTGCAGACCTACATTAATGGCTGTGCTTTTGCTGTTATTTTCCGTTACAGTTGCCTGCTGCGCGTAGAGTGTGCTGGTAGTTAGCAGCAACAGCATAAGAATACAAAGAGACTTGCTTTTCAGAAGTGAGCAAAGGTTTATGTTTTTTTCTTCTCTTATCATTATCAGCGGCAGACAGGCATCTTCATATAAATACTATACCCACTGGTGACTTATAATGTTATTGGAAGATTTCCGATTCGGGAGCATATTCCCTGTTGCGGCCAACTGCCAGTAAACGGACGGTAAAATAAGAAAGCCCCGGCCCTGGTACAGTACACTATAGACCGTGCTGTATTTAGGGCCGGGGCTAAATCAATCTTAAAGAACTACAACTCCCTGATCCAGATATTGCGGAAGCTTAGCGGCTCACTCGGATCGCCATGATCCTGCAATTTAATAGGTGATTTACCATGAGCCGTATAGCCGGGCAAACCTATGTACTGGGTGGTACCCCTGATTTCAGTATCGTTCTGAATAACAACACCATTGTGGAGCACTGTTACCCGGGCAGGAGAAAACAAAGAACCATCTTCCTTAAAGCGCGGGGCTGTAAAAATTACATCATAGCTGTTCCACTCCCCAGGCTTTCGCATGGCATTCAGGAGCGGCGGATGCTGCTTATAGATGCTGCCTGCCTGCCCATTGGAGTAAGTACGGTTATTATAGGAGTCCAGGATCTGCAGTTCGTAACCGGCATCTCCACCACCTGTAGAAGCAAGGAACAAGCCGCTGTTACCACGTGATTGTCCCTGCCCTGTAATATTTGCCGGCACCTGCCACTCCAGGTGCAGCTGGTAGTCCTGGAAAGCCTGCTTTGTCTGGATGTTGCCTGTGCCTTTTTTTACTGTGAAGGTACCGTTTGCCACCGTCCACTGGGCCGGCTTGTTAGGATCGTTTGAAGATGCCCATTTATCCAGGCTTTTGCCATCGAACAAAACAATTGCATCGGCCGGTGGCGCCATATTGTTGATACCTCCCGGTGTTACAACTTTAGGCTCTGGCTCCCACACTTCGGTCATTTCCGGAGTCATTTTAGGTGGTTTTGGTGCATCCTGTGCCATAGCATTATGATAAGTAAGGGTACCCAGGGCTAAAAAAGCCAGTGCAGTGTGCTGCGAAAAAAAGTTTTGTATGTTCATGCATTAATCTTGTTTGGTTGCTGATATTTCAGTTCAGACTTATTTATTGAGAGAGTTGATCCAGGCTGCAATCTTAAGCGCCTCCCCTTTAGGCACCTGCGGCATGGGCGGCATTTCGGTAGCATACTCCGGCCAGTTTTGCGGCTGAGGGTTATGGATCAGCTCCACGATCTTATCGTTGCTGTACTTGCGCTTAGCTATCTCCGCAAATGCCGGACCAACCTGCCGTTTGGTTTCGTTGTGGCAGGCATTACAGGTGTTTTTTGCCAGGAGTGGCTTTACCTCATCGAAGCTCGGCACCTTAGGGGCAGCCGCTGCTTTGGTGCTACCTGCACCTGCACCACGGGCATCAGGGCTTACAAGCGTAGTATTGCCGGACTGCAGCTTTTTGGCAGCTGTATTTGGTTTACTGGCTGTTTTTTTGGCTTGTTCCGTAGCAGAATTGCGGGTGCTCACCTCGTTCAACGACAGCTTTTGGCCATCAGGAATGTTATTAAGGGTATAGTAGGCCGATGGGTGCACTAAAGAGTAGGAATTCTCCTTAGCACGTACTCCATCCAGCGAAATGTGGTGGATGTGGTACTGGCGAAGGTTATCTACAACCAGGCGTGCCTTCAAGCCATCTTCAGAAACCTTAACCCCCTTTACCGCTGCCGTTTCAATATTTACAGGAGGGCTGCCATAAACAGGGTGATACTTGTAAATAAAGCTTTCAACTGAATAAGAAGCCAGATCTTCGGCCGACTTACGGTCTACCGGCATGGTAAATTCTATTTCGAAACCATCGGGCATAGCGCGTACGGTTCTCATTTCAAATGGCAGCTTATTATTCCACATCAGGCGCTCCAGGCCTTCGTTGGCATCGCCGGCAGATCCCCAGCCACGGTTCGTTTCTCCTACAAAAAGTGAACCGTCTTTGGCCCAGGCCATACGCAGCACTCCTGATCGGAAACCACTCCTGAAATCTATTACCGCACCCTGGTATTCTCCCTTTATTTTTTCCATCATTACGCGCATAATCTTGCTCTGCCCCTGGTCGCCCACCAGTAACTGGCCTTCAAACGGACCAAAACTCCCTTTCGGAATTTTGATTAGCTCTGAGTTGGAAATGCCCATGATGCCATGCGGCAACCATACAGCAGGTAATTGCATTTCAGGAAACTGCTCTTTCATTTCGAAGGCAGTCTTGAAATCTTCGTTCAGCCTGTTTTCAGGTTTTATAAAATCTCCCTTATCATCCTTTTCCACCCGCGGATCTACCACCGAATGTATCTGCTCGGTGCTAAGCTTTAGGGGAGATTCAGATCTGTCAGCCCAGCGCAGTCCACTGGGATGACCAGCAAAAGCACCTTTAGGAAGATGCCAGATAGCGCCGGAACCTACCCAGTCGCCCTGGTTATCTGTATAGAAGAATTCTCCATCTATCATGCCCTGGCCTGCAGGAGAACGCATACCTGTTGCCCAGGGCTCCATCTTGCCATCCTCAGTTATTTTTAAGGTCCAGCCCCGCCAGGGCACCAGGCTCTGGGCATGCCACCAGGGGTTGGTAAAGCCAAGGTTGGTGGTTACAAAAAAAGAACCATCTGGTGCTATCTTAGGACCAAAGCTGTACTCATGGTAGTTACCGGTAATGGGCCAGGCATAAACAGTTTCAAATACATCGGCCTTACCATCCATATTGGTGTCGGTAAGCTTAGTGAGCTCTCCACGCTGTGCCAGGTACAGCGATCCGTCTTTATAGGCCAGCCCCAGCACCTCGTGCAGGCCCGATGCAAACCTCCTGAAATGCGGACGGGCACTGGTAGGATTCTCCACAATAAAAATATCGCCACGGCGGGTGGAAACGCCCAGGTCACCATTGGGCAGCACGGTTAATCCGCCAACCTCCAGCAGGGTGCCTTCGGGTGCGCTGATTTTAACAATTCTGTAAAAGTCTTCTTCTTTGGGCGACTCCTGCGCCAGTACCCGGCCACTTGTGCCCAGTAACATGGCCGCCCCCAGCAAGCAGTTTCTGGCTGCCGAAGGAGTTATTTTATTATATAGCTTCTTCATGAATTTCTTAAGTGTTGATCAGAATATTATGGAGTAAACCAGCTTGTTTCGCACTGGCACCAGCAATTCCTGGCGGCCTGCACTGCTGCGTAGCTGAGGTTTGGCCCCTGCTGCATCTTCCAGTTGCAGGTAATAGGTCTGGCCGTCTATCAGGTATTTACCTTTTTCCTGCTGCTCAATGGATGTGCCTTCGGCAATTTTCACCCATAAACCATCTGCTGCATTTTGCAGCTGCAGTTCACGGCGCAGCCCCTGCCCCTTCTCCAGCGGGCGAATGGCATCCTGCACCGTTGTACCCCAGGCCTGGTAATGGAAGGTGGGCAGTCCGCTGTCATTAAGCACATAACCTCTGGAGCGGAAACCGCTACCGGTGGTATCGCTCACCCAGGCTGCCTGTGGGGAAGAAAGCCTTGCCAGTGAAAGCACAGGTGCTGCCAACTGCTGAACAGACCCGGTTGGGCGGGAAGAGCCATCACCCCTGTCGTGCCACATAGGCGTGGCATCCAGGAAGCCTCCGCGCCATACCTGCACCAGGCTGCCATGATCAAGATCGTAGGTATAATGTACCTGTTCCTCGCTGCCTACATTAACGGCATGCGTAATGCGGTAGCCGCCCTCTTTACCATTCATGGGTATATCCATAAAGCTACGCAAAACAGGTATGTCGGAAGCAGCAACCAGTATTGGATCTACGGGTGTACCCCTGCTGGTTACTTCATCGCTGATGATGTACTCACGAATGCCGGGACCTGCAACAGACAACCCCAACGCCGGGGCATCCCAGTCAACATACTTGCTATATACTAATTCAAAAGGCATTTCGCCAGCAGGCAGGTTGATAGATCCGCCGGGATTCCAGCGGGAGAGGCGTATGGCATACTGATCGCCAACTTTTACATACCCTGCACCACCGGGCACCTGCATGCGAAATCTGTATTCACCAGGCTCCTGTATTTTCAGAGTACCCCTGTACCTGATCAGGAACTTTTTGGGCAGATCGGAAAGATTAGAGGTCAGCACCACAGAGCTGCCTTCTGCCTCAGGAGGCAGGCTGTCGTACTGTGGCTCAGTTTCGTAGGCACCCTCATAAACTGTGTACCTAAGGTCTGTAAGTTCAGGGCGGGGTTTATCGTAGTTACTAATTTTAATATTACGGAAAGCCACAGGTCCGTGATCTCCCTGGAAACGCAGGGGTCCGGTTGCACGCTCCTCGATGCTGATGGCACCGCGGGTGGCACCCAGCAGCTCTACATTTTCATGAATCAGCACCCCATTCAGCACCACCTGCAGCAGTCTTGCGTTTTCAGTTTTGCGACCGTTTGCATCAAAGCGTGGCGCCTGAAAAGAAATCTTAAGATGCTGCCAGAGACCGGGCGCTTTGCTTACATTCTGACGGGGCGCATATCCCTGGTACCCCTGCTGCCCTTTTGGGCGGGAATCGTCCCAACGCTCATATATACCACCGTTATTGGCGGGGGTAGGCACTTTTACGCCCCAGCTATCTGCCAGCTGCACCTCATACAAACCCTGCAGGTAAATACCGGAGTTAGATCCAGGAGCCATCATAAAATCCAGCTCCAGGTCAAGGTCTGAATGTTCGAACTGGGTAAAGAGGTCTTTGCCTTTATTCCTCTTATCGGGCTGATTTACCAGAATACCTGTTCCTGGAGAGAGGCTCAGTTTATTTGGTTTGCTTAGATCGGCCTCTACCCCGCCTGCTATCTGCCAGCTCTTTGCCGGATCGCGGAAAGCAGAGAGGTCGTTGAGCGGCATAGCGGTTTGTGCAGCAGCACCCTGTGAGAGAAAAATACAGAACAGCAGGAGAAGGCCACATTCTCTTTTCAGAGAATCAATAAGCCTGCTACTAATTTTTTGTACCATAGCACGAGATGAAAACAGAAAGTTTGGTTATAGCAGCAATTCAACCGATTACTGCATTCCTAAAAGTAATCTTTTTTAACAAAAGGGGAAATGCTAAAAGGCCCAATCAGCACTTTTGAAAAGGATCATTTTTATATTTTTAGGGTATTTTTCGTTAACACCATGGCGTTACAATTGCCTGAAAAGCCATTCCGCGCAGGTTTTCCGCCGGAGCCAACATCAGTCACTAAAAACTGAAATTTCCAGGCGGGCACATCGAATCCGGAATGGATTTTCAGGTAGCACACCTTCTTCAGCAAAATATAAGTTTAGAGTTGTATAGCGATCTTAGCCAGTACGCTTCACCGATCCTGGAGTGTAACAAGAGCAGGAGCCACTCTTCGGGCTAAATAAAAAGGCCCGCACCTGTTACTGGAGCGGGCCTGCTTTTAAAAATATGTTGTCTATTCGTTGTGCATCCAGGCTTTCTTGGCCAGCAGCTCTTCTTCAGCTTCCACATAGTCAGGATCAGGCACACAGCAGTCTACCGGGCAAACGGCAGCACACTGCGGCTCCTCGTGAAAGCCCATACACTCAGTGCACTTTCCGCTTACAATATAATAGAATTCATCTGAGAGTGGCGGTTGTGGTGCCTGGGCATCCACACTTGAGCCATCCTCCAGCTCTACCTGCTCTAAACTTGTACCACCTGCCCATGTCCATTCAATACCACCTTCGTAAATCGCAGTGTTTGGGCACTCTGGTTCGCATGCACCACAGTTGATGCATTCGTCCGTTATCATTATAGCCATTTCAAATCAATCTTTATGCGTTCTCGTTCTGAATAACAAACATAATTGGTTTATGTTTGTAGTCAAAAAATCACACTAATAAAGATCGATTTAAGCATGAAACTGGCAGATAGAATACAGGCATTTGTTTCATTAGGCACCTATTTGCAGGAGTTAACGGCAGAGGAGGCCGACCGGCTAAGCAGGCTGGCCCAGGGACGCAATGGTTGGTTTACTCCTTCTAATGTGCGTTTTGCCCTTAAGGCCTGGGCCAGTTTGTTACAGCCGCAAAACATAAACAAATGGCTTGAGGCTTATAACATTCCCGATGAGCAGGAAGCACCCAAGCATGTGGGCCTGGTAATGGCGGGCAATATTCCACTGGTTGGCTTTCATGATATGCTCTGTGTTTTAATCAGCGGACACAACCTGCATGCAAAACCAAGTTCATCAGATCCCCTTCCTGAAGTATTAAGTAAAAAACTACTGGAAATAGAACCCCGTTTTGCCAGCCATATTGAGTTTCAGGAGCAGCTTAAGCACATGGATGCCTATATTGCCACAGGCAGCGATAATACCTATCGGTATTTTGAATACTACTTCAGAAATACACCCAGCATTATCCGTAAAAACCGCAGCTCCTGCGCCCTGCTTACCGGCAACGAATCAGCAGATGAGCTAAAGGCCCTGGGGCGCGATATGCTGCAATACTGGGGCCTGGGCTGCCGCAGTGTAAATAAGCTGTTTGTGCCCGAAGAATATGACTTTCCCACGCTCTTCAGATCGCTGGAGGTGTGGTCTGATGTGCAGAACCACCACAAGTGGAGCAATAACTACGATTATTACAAGTCGATATTCCTGGTTAACGGAGAGCAGCACCTGGATACCGGTTTTTTGCTGTTTAAAGAAGCAGAGGCCTTCGCCTCGCCGGTTTCTGTTGTATACTACCAGTACTATAGGGATCTGCAGGAAGCAGAAAAGCTGGTAGAGGAACATAGGGAAAAGTTGCAGTGCATTGTTGGGCAGGAAAGCACCCCCGCCAGCACTGCTTTTGGTCAGGCACAAAGACCTCAGCTGTGGGATTATGCCGATGGTATTGATACCTTAGCCTTCCTGCTAAAGCTATAAACGGAAGCATGAAAAGCAGCACCTTTGGCGAATACCTGCGGAAAGCCCTTCCCACTCCTTTTACCATAGCCCTGTTGCTAACACTGGCAGCCTTTGTGCTGCCGCTTGTTTTTATACCCGAGCAGCCCTCTGTGATGGAGGTGCTTGGCTATTGGTACCAGGGCTTTTGGGAGCTGCTGGGCTTCTCTATGCAAATGGTGCTGATCCTGGTGCTGGGCCACACCCTTGCGCTAACACCCCTGGCCGAAAAATTTACAGATAAGCTTACGGGAAAGTTTGCCACCTCACCCGCCCGGGCAGCTGCTCTTACAGGCTTTGCAGCAATGCTGGCAGGCTTTATCAACTGGGGCTTGTGCCTTGTATTTGGTGCCATACTGGCCCGTAAAGTAGCCGAGAGAGCAAAGCTGAACCATACGCCCATCAACTACCCCTTAGTGGCAGCAGCAGGTTACAGTGGCATGATGATATGGCACGGGGGCCTAAGTGGTTCTGCGCCACTGGTCGTGGCCGGTGAGGGTCATTTCCTGGAAAGCCTGATCGGCATAGTACCCGTGAGCCAAACCCTCTTCTCCAGCCTAAACCTTTGGGTAACACTAAGCCTGCTGGTGGTAGTGCCAGGCGGGCTTTACCTGATTGGAAAAAGAGCACCTGCTACCCCTGCCCTGTTGCCCCAACTAAAAGCAGCTGAAAACACAACACCTCATCCTGCTCCTCCCAGGGGTGCCGAAAGGCTGGACCGTTCTCCGTTCTTTGGCCTTATTGCTGGTTTGGTGATTGTGGGCTACAGTATATACTTAGCCTTCACCAGTGAAGGAGGATTATCGTTTCTGGACCTTAACTACATTAACTTTCTGCTGTTTGGGCTGTGCCTGCTGCTACACGGCAGTATTAACCGCTTCCTGGTGGCAGTACAGGAAGCTATAGGTGGTGCATCCGGCATCATTATTCAGTTTCCTTTCTACGCCGGTATCATGGGCATTATGAAGTATAGTGGATTGATTGTAGTATTTGCCAATGCCTTTATCAACAATGCCTCCCCGGCCCTGCTCCCCTTTTTAACCTTCCTCAGTGCAGGGCTCATTAACATTTTTGTACCCAGTGGCGGCGGGCAGTGGGCTGTACAGGGGCCTGTTGTGAGCCAGGCTGCTATTGGGCTCGGTGTTCCTGTAGAATTGGTTATCATGGCCCTGGCCTACGGCGATGGTATTACAAACATGCTTCAGCCATTCTGGGCACTCCCCCTCCTGGGTATCACCGGATTGGAGGCACGGGATATCCTGCCTTATACGCTGCTTATTTTGTTAATGGGCCTGCTGGTGTATGGATTCTTCCTGCTGCTGTGGACCTGAAGATATCAGGCATAAAAAAGAAAAAAGGCATGCATCTGAAATACATGCCTTAAATGAGTTAAGGTTAAGAGATGATCACTAAAACAATAGCTACCAGATGAATACCTGTTCAGAGCGTTCAATAACAGCGATTACTCTGTAATCACTATTGTTTTACTGGTTGTGTTTGAGTTTCCTCCATCACTACTTTCAGTAGCACTAACATCAACCTTATAGCTGCCTGCGGCTGTGTACTCATATGTATATTTTCCATTGGCAAATACTCCCACATTACCATCTCCGGTATAAATCCTTGTCATACCTGAATCTGTACTGCAATCCGTGAAAGTAACTGTTTCTCCCACTCTGGCGCTTTCCTTATCCATAGAAAAACAAGCTTCAGGATGGCTGCAGCTAGTTACGGCTACACCCAGAGCTAAGGCAGAGAACATAAACATCAACTTCTTCATAGGGGTCCAACTTATTACAATTTGTTTATAAATAATTCCCGGCTTTCTAATGGTCTGCTGTGGTAGCTGGGGTACCACACTTTATTGGAGCTTTGAACAGAGTAAAACCTGGCGTTGAGCTTTTATGCGTTATACCATATTTACAATAAAGGCGATGCGGCCTTTCTGATTCTGTTATTCTATCAGATAAAACTACAATTTATTAAAGACAGGCTTGGCTAAAAGTAAGTATATCAGCTTATTGAGAAAATATTATGTGAACAGCATCTGTACACCCACGCCCCATTAATTGCCTACGGTTTACAATGTTAAACAGCAGCTTTTTTAAGAAGTATGATAATTTTAGAAATTACTTCAAATTGCCTGAGTTCCCCCTGACAGGCGTAGCTCGCGGTACAATGAAAATTACTGACTTATTATCTCCCCCTATTTCTCCTGATAAGAAGCCTTACAGGCAGAAGAAGAGCCATGGTCGGGGCCTAATTATTACTGCCTTACCTCAACTCTCACTATAACAAAAAAGGCCCGCAGCTAAACAGCTACGGGCCTTTCTATTCTGAAACTTAATTTGGATTTGCGCCTCTTCTGATTTCAAGCCAGCCCTTGAGCTGCCCTGCTTCGTTGTTCGGCATTTTAATACTGTAGAAGTAAATGCCTTCTACCAGTGAGCCACCATCCCAGTCGTTTTGGTAATCCTTGTTCTCGTACACCACTTTACCCCAGCGGTTGGTGATGATCAGGTGTGAACGAGGTGCTTTATTACGGATGTAGAACACTTCGTTTTTACCGTCACCATTAGGTGTTATGATGTTTGGTACAAAGATATTGGTGTCGTAATCAATGGTCTGTGTAATGGTTACACTACAACCCCTTGAATCTGTAACGGTAAGTTCATATACACCCGGAGGCAGGTTCTCATAAGTGGAGATGTACAGACCATTAGATGCTGGCACCTCATCACCTATCGACTCATACATCCAGTTTTCCTGTCCTTCTATCCTGTCTACCCAAACCAGGCTTGAGGTATAAGGTGCAGTACCACTGCCGGTTGTAACCTGGAAGGTTAGTGTACCGGTAGCCCTTTCAGGGAACGAAACAGTCGTTCCTTTGATAGTGGCTGCCAGCTTCGGCGACGGATCTTCAATCCTGATCACCTCTGACTTCAGCGACTTCTCGTTTCTGGAGCAGATGTTCTGGTTCTGCTCTATCCATACACGATAGCCACCTTTGATCAGGCCGGAAACATCCCAGTACCCGTTGATCTTGTATACCATTTCGTAATCAGTACGGCTGATCACGCCTCCTTCAACAGGCATTAGCTCGCCTTCCAGATTTTCAACATAGACCTGGTACTCGGTATTTGGATAGCCCTGCAGGTTCGTGATACGTACCCCTCCAATTGAGCCATCGCAATAGCTATGAATAGGCTCTGCCTGGAAGGTAATTGGTACCGGCACTTCAGATCCTTCAATTTCAAAGATCCTGTTTTCCGGACAACCCTGTCCGCTACTAGCGCTAACCACCACCTGATAACGGCCACGCTCCAGGTAGAATTTGGTCATTTCATCGATGAAACGCTCCGGCTCACCCATCTGCTGCGGATTACCTGCATCATCAAATTTGTAGAAGGTAGCCATATAAGGGCCTTCCACTTGCGTAATGGCAGCATCCATTTTCAGATAGATACCATTGCGCAGCTCTGCAAAATCGCAGCTGAAAGGACGCACCGCACTGCTTTCATCCAGGGCAATCAAGCCTGGTGACGGTACTACTACCGTTTTGCTCACCTGGCAGCTGCCATTGGCAATAACCAGTGTCTGACGGCCACGGGTCAGACCCGTGAACTGCAGCGGAGTACCAGGTGTAAAGTCCTGCCAGTTATCCTGGTCTGCCAGTTTAACCTTAAAGCCATTCGCCTGGATACCACCTGTGATGGCATTCAGTGTGAATGCACCCACATTATCATTACAGTTAGCTTCCTGGGTAATGCTGGTTTCTATTTCAATTGGCTGGCTTAGGTTTAAGATATCAACTGAAGCAACAGCCGGGCAGGTATCCTGCTCATCATCCCAAACCAGTACGTTAATGCTACCGGCAGGTAGGTTAGTGAAATTAATCACGTTACCATTCAGGGTTTTCACCTCTCCACCGTTGAGCTGGTACAGGTAAGGTGCGTTGCCGCCAGTTATCATGAGCCTAGCCTTACCACTTGTTTCACCGTAGCAGAGTATATCACCATCAGCTGTTTTCTGAAAATCAATTTCCAGCTTAGGTTCCGATTCAAGCACAGTTGTTAAGCTACATTCATTGCCTTTGCTATCGCGCATGTAGATGCTTACCTCACCGGCTGGTATTCTTTCGATGGCCAGCACAAAGCTTGTTTCATCTACTACCTGCTCTACCTGCTCTCCGGCAAAAGAGTAACGGATAAAGTAAGATGGCGCATTGCCTGATATGTTGTAGTACAGGGCACCATTACGCTCACCGCAGCTTGGGCGCACAAAGCTGGTTAGCTCTGCACCAAATACACCGCAGTTAAAGCCACCACCCACGCACTCTTCAGTTGTGCGAACAGTTACACTCCGCTCATCAGAGGTTGCTTCTGTAGCCGACAGGCAGATATCGCCGGCATTTGCTACACTCAGCTTAACCTGTACCTTCTGACCATTTTGTGGCGCGCTAAGTACATAGCTTGCACTTAGGCCCGACTGCACTTCCTGACCATCCAGTAAGAAGGTAAATACTGGGTTGATACCCGCATTTGCAGGCGTAGCAGTGAAAGTTATGCTAGCGCCAGGGCAAACACCACCCGGTGTATTCAGGCTAACAGAAGGAGTAACTTTATCTGCAAATGGTATGCTGTAGCTTGCCTCGGCAGGTGCCAGTACACATGTGGTACCTTCGGGCAGGCTTACAACCAGGCGTACCTGTGCATTGGCAGGTAGGTTACTTGGTACAATCTCCAGCTGATCAGCAGTAGAAGCCTCTCCTTCCAGGAGCTCGTTCTTAACTGAAAGATCATTGATAAACCATTCGTAGCGAGCCGCTTTATTACTAAAGCGCCAGTCGATATATGTACCTTCAGCTTTCAGCACTACCGGTGTATTGCTATCAGCACATACAGGTTCAATTGGCTGTATGGATGCAGTAGCCTGTACCTGGGGTACTATGGTGATGTTTTCAACATCACTCACTTTGTTGTTACCCTCGCAGATATAAGCAGCATCATGGATAGTTACCTCTACTGTAAAGAAGTCACCACTGGTAAATCCTTCTTTGCTATAAGTTGGCGCAGCTTCTGTGCTGAAAGGAGTGGTTTCATTATTGTAGAACCATGCATAAGTGGCATTCTCACCTACCTGTTCTGCCTTTGCCTCCAGTTTCAGTGTTGTAATATCACCGCAGATTTCAGTGCCGGGCAGTATATGAACGGCAACAGCTGGTTCAACCTCACAAGTTGCTGGTTCACATGCTTCACCCTCTTTTAAGGTAAGGGTAAAGGTTACATGCGGGCTTTCACCACATATCTCACTTTTGCGTGTTGCGTAGAAGGTATTATTACCTATAACCAGCGCCAGGTCTGCCTCTGATGGCTGGAACTCGCTGCCGATAAACACTGGCTCACCGCCTACTGCTCCAAAATACCAGTGCAGTTCATTACCATTTATTTCTTTGAAAATTGGCATAGTAGTACCGGTACAGGCGCTTTCTTCTGTAGAAACAAGCTGAGGAGCCTGATCCGGTTCTGGCAGAACCAGGTTGACTGCTGCTTCATCTGTTTTGGCAGGTTCATCGCCATTACACCTTAAGCTGGAGGTTACTACTACACTAAACTCATCTCCACTATCAAAATCATCTTTTGTAAGACTAAGCTTGCTAGCAGTTTCACCAAGCAGGGTCTCCCCATTTCTCATCCACTGGAAGGTTGGTGCTTCACCAGCCAGTCTTGCAACGGCTTCCAGCGTTATCACATCGCTACTGCAAAGATCCTCAGGGCTTACACTGATGGAAACTTCAGGTGCAACATCATTGCTGATTACCACTTCCACCTCATCTGTAGCTGTACAACGGGTTGCCGGGTCAGTTACAATTACCGTATAGATGCCGGATACTTCTGCTATGAAAGTAGCGTTACTTCCAGTAGTTGAATTAACGTTGTTGCTCCAGCTAATTTCATACTGAGTATCGTCATAACCAGCGTCCAGGGTAACCGTTTCGCCTTCACAGGCAGCCTTGTCTATTCCAAGATCAACTACAATAGCTTCCTGGCGCTTCAGCACTACTGCTACTACCTCACTGGCACAGTTGTCTTCTCTGGCTATAGCATAGTATGTAGCTGTTTCACCGGCCTCCAGACTTGCAGTCTGCAGCACTTCGCCCTCATTCACCAGTTGTGTTAATTCGCTGTTGGAGTACCAGCTGATGTTGATGCCGCTTGCGCTGATCTGTGGCAGCTCTTCGTCTGCACATACCACCACTTCAGTATGAGAAAGAACTGGTACTGCCACTGCAGACTTAACTTCTACAGTATATGCTTCGGCAGGGCTTTCCTCACAGCCTGCAGGTGTTTGTGTGGCAGATACTGTATATGTACCTGCGGCATCAGCTGTGTAGCTTAGGCTGGTACCTTCATATGTGTACACTGTTACACCTTCGCGTACTACAGTCCATTTGATGTTCTCACCAGTGGCAGATGCTGTGATTGCCTCACCAAAACAAAGTGGCTCCGCGCTGGCTTCTACCCCCGGCGCTGTAACTGTTACTTTGTTCAGGGTAATGCTGGCTTTATCAGATTTAGTACCTGTTGCACATTCAAGTACAGAGGTTACAGTTACTTCCACTACATCACCTTCCTGGAAGCTATCCAGGCTAAGGCTGCTGCCTTCTGCTCCCTGCACTTCTTCTCCATTAAGCGTCCAGAAGTAGGTGGCTCCCTCGCCTGCATTGCTGCCCGCCACTAAAGTCACAGCTGTTGTGTTGCAGCTAATCTCCTCTGCCAGAGCAAGACTTGCTTCAACGATTAGCTCGTCTGTGATGGTTACTACCACTTCATCTGTAGCTGTACAGCCTGTTGTACGGTTGGTAACAACTACTGAATAGGTTCCAGTTTTATTTACGGTAATGGTAGCATTAGTTTCCCCGGTACTCCACGCAAAGTCATAGCCTTCGGCTGTGTAACCAGAATTCAGCTCCACATTTTCAGCTGTACACAGGGTAACATCCAGACCAAGATCTACTTTAAAGCTTGCACCTACTTCTACAGTCAGTGTAGTGGCAGCACTTGTACATTCTCCTTCAACTCCTGATACAGCATAGTAGCTGTAAGTACCAGCTGCAAGATCAGCAGGAATCACAAGCTCGGCAGTATTGCTGACTACAGCACTAAGTGCTGCATCACTGTACCATACCACGTTCTCGCCTGTAGCAGTTACTGTTGCTCCGGTTCCCTCGCACAGCTGCAGCAGGTTATCTGCCAACACAGGCTGTGTCACTTCTGGCTTAACTGTAGCTGTTACAGTAGCTGCTGGGCTCACCGCACAGCCTTCCAGCTGTTGTGTTACCTCAATTGTATAGGTAACATCTTTATGTTCTGGCGTGTAATTAAGTTCATTACCATCGTGAGTGGCCACTTCGGCACCATCTAGCTTAATGCTCCAGTGAATGTTGCTGCCGGTAGCAGTCAGTGCAATTGTTTCGTTGGCACATACTTCCACTACTGGCTCAGATACTACCGGTGCTTCTGGCTCAACTTTATTCAACTCAATGCTGGCAGTAGCTGATTTAGTGCCTATAGCACATGATAGTGCAGAAGTTACTGTTACACTGATATCCTCTCCATCCTCAAAGCTTTCCAGAGCCAGGGTATTTTCCGGACCAGTTTTGATAACACTTCCTCCACTCACCCAGGTATACACCGCACCCTCGCCTGCATTGCTGCTAGCCTGCAGCTCCACGCTGGTAGTAGCACAGCTTATATCTTCTTTTGTATCAAGAGATACTGCTACAGTAAATTCATCAACAATGTTAACGATAACATCATCATTCGATGCACAACCTGTTGCACGATTAGTTACAACTACTGAGTACGTTCCTGATTTATCTACGGTAATAGTAGGGCCTGTTTCTCCTGTACTCCACAGAATTTCATATTCTGCTGTGTTAAAGCCTGAATTCAATTCAACGCTGGCAGGTTTACAACTGGTAATGTTAGCACCCAGTTCAACTTCATGCTTATCAAGCACCTCTACTTTTAACACCGCAGCCTCACTGCTGCAACCCTCTACAGCCGACACTGCATAGTAGGTGTAGATTGCTGGTTCCAGATCTCCCGGTACTAGCAGGCTGGCAGTATTGCTTGCAATAACGCTAAGTGCTTCATCGCTGTACCACACCACGTTCTCGCCTGTAGCAGTTACGGTAGATCCTATGCCTTTACAGAGCGTCAGTTCACTTTGTGCTAATACCGGACTGGCTATTGCTGGCTTAACAGTAGCTGTTACAGTGGTAGCAGGGCTAACCGGGCAACCACTTGCCTGTTGTGTTACCTCAATGCTGTAGCTACCACTTTCTGCTGGCGTATAGTTTAATTCATTGCCTTCGTGGGCTTCTAACACCACACCTTCCAGCATGATTATCCACTTAATATTGCTGCCTGTTGCGGTTAAGGCTATGGCTTCTCCGAAACATACATCAACTGTGGTTTCAGATACTACTGGCGCTGTAACTGTTACTTTGTTCAGGGTGATGCTGGCTTTATCAGATTTAGTACCTGTTGCACATTCAAGTACAGAGGTTACAGTTACTTCCACTACATCACCTTCCTGGAAGCTATCCAGGCTAAGGCTGCTGCCTTCTGCTCCCTGCACTTCTTCTCCATTAAGCGTCCAGAAGTAGGTGGCTCCCTCGCCTGCATTGCTACCCGCCACTAAAGTCACAGCTGTTGTGTTGCAGCTAATCTCCTCTGCCAGAGCAAGACTTGCTTCAACGATTAGCTCGTCTGTGATGGTCACTACCACTTCATCTGTAGCTGTACAGCCTGTTGTACGGTTGGTAACAACTACTGAATAAGTTCCAGTTTTATTTACGGTAATGGTAGCATTAGTTTCCCCGGTACTCCACGCAAAGTCATAGCCTTCGGCTGTGTAACCAGAATTCAGCTCCACACTTTCAGCTGTACACAGGGTAACATCCAGACCAAGATCTACTTTAAAGCTTGCACCTACTTCTACAGTCAGTGTAGTGGCAGCACTTGTACATTCTCCTTCAACTCCTGATACAGCATAGTAGCTGTAAGTACCAGCTGCAAGATCAGCAGGAATCACAAGCTCGGCAGTGGTGCTTACTACATCGCTAAGTGCTGCATCACTGTACCATACCACGTTCTCGCCTGTAGCAGTTACTGTTGCTCCGGTTCCCTCACACAGCTGCAGCAGGTTATCTGCCAACACAGGCTGTGTCACTTCTGGCTTAACTTCTACAGTATATGATTCGGCAGGGCTTTCCTCACAACCAGCAGGTGTTTGTGTGGCAGATACTGTATATGTACCTGCGGCATCAGCTGTGTAGCTTAGGCTGTTACCTTCTTGTGTATACACTGCTATACCTTCTCGTACTACAGTCCATTTGATGTTCTCACCAGTGGCAGATGCTGTGATCGCCTCACCAAAACAAAGTGGCTCCGCGCTGGCTTCTACCCCTGGGGCTGCAACTGCTGGTTTGATAAGTGTGATTGTTGCCTCTGCCATATTTGCACAGGCAAGGTTGGTATAAGCCTCTACCCTAACAACAGCACCTGTAGTAAAGCTTTTTACCTCCAGTACGTCTGTTTCAGAAATCTGCAGCACCTCATTGATGTACCACTTATAAGTATAGGTAGCACCATCGCCGGCACCTGTTACAGTAGCTTTCAGATTTACATCTATGCTGGCACAAGTCAGTGCCTCAGTAGGATTGATTGCTACTTCTGGGTTAACAATAGGGTTTACAGTGGCAGCAACCTCGTAAACAGAGGTACAACCATCTTTGGTAACTGTAAGCGTATATTTACCAGTATGTCCGGCATTAGCATTGTCAATTGCAACCTCATGGGTATCATTAATGTAACCCATTGGCCCTTCCCAGGCATAAGTGGCACCTTCAACATATTCTGCGTTGAACAACAAGCGCTCACCTTCGCAAACACCAGCAGTGGCTGGCACTGTAAGCGCGATACCTGCATTGGTAATAACCTCAATGGTTCCTGAGTATGGTCCGGCACCACAGCTGTTAACAGCCTGCACACGGTAGTAGTATTTTGTTCCGCTCAGCAATCCAGTAGCATCGTAGCTGCTGGCACTAAGATTGCTGATCACCCGCAGGCTGGCACCAGTAAAGGCTGAATTGTCGGCTATTTCAATGGTGTAACTTGTGGCATTTGTAACGGCAGCCCAGTTTGCAGTAAAGGCCACGCAGCCTACATTGGTAGCAGCACTGGCAACAGCCTGCTCGCCAAAGCCAATGTTATGGCTTGCATTAATAGTAGTAATGCTTATCGGGCACTCACCTGAAGTAGCCGAAGTGGCAGGCCCAAAGGTAAAGTTAACTTCGCCACAAAGTGCAGCATCAAATTCAAGCGTAAACAGTGCTGCTCCAGCCTCAAGGCTAACAGCTGTGGCTGAAGTCCAGTCTACACCAATGCTGCCAGTGGTTTCATCAACTACAATATTGGCACCTGTTAAGGCTGATGAAACTATGTTTTGGAAGTCCAGTTTAGCGGCATCTGCCCAATTGGCTTTGAACGCCAGGCTATTCAGGTTAGTGATTGCATCTGTAGTAATTACCGACACCTGCAGCTTACCAGTTGTTGTAACAGTGGCTGGGCTGATGCTGAAGCCAAGCGCTGCAGTTTGCAGGGCATTGGTGGTTACCTCTACTTCATTTGAATTAACACTGGCTCCGCAGGCAGCGTTTGCTATAACGCGGTAGTAGTATGCTGTGTTCGCTGTTAAGCCGGTGAAGTCTTCAGTAGTAGCAGGTGCAGCAACTGTACTTGTTTGCAGTCCACTGGTGAATGAAGCATTCGTTGCTATTTCCACTGTATAGGAAGTAGCACCTGCCACTGCAGACCAGGAAGCCTGGAAGCTGTTACATGAGATATTGGCAGCAGCAGGCTGTTGTGCAACTGGTGCAGCTAACTGCTCCAGCGTAATTTCTCCTGTTACCGATACTTTTGTTTCGTTACAGATGTTGCTGGCAGTAACCCGGTAGAAGTACCTAACCCCTCTGTCGAGGCCTGGAACCTGGTGGCTCGTACCTGAAGTGGTTATTGGGGTAACTACCGGAGTAGTAAAGGCATCATCAGTAGCAACTTCAATTACATAAGCCGAAGCATTGTTCACAGCAGCCCAGCTCAGGCTAAAGCTATTACAGCCATCTTCGAGGGCTGTAACAACCGGACTGTTTTCCGGAGCCTCCACTGTTTTTATCTCAACAGCTTCAGGTAACGAAGTAGCAGCACATTTGCTGTCGGTAAGGCTTACTACTGAATAAAGAGTAGTAGTCGTTGGTGCCACTGCAACAGTATGACTGGCTGTGGTGATATTTTCAATCGTATAATCGTTAGTACCGTCGCTGTATACAAAAGTATAAGGAGCAGTACCGGTAAAGCCGAACTGAAGGCTGGCTTTGCTCTCCTCACCCGGACAAATAGTATCTTCGCCAACGATCGCCAGCGTTACAGTTGGCGTTTGGTTGATGGTGATGGTTACTTCGTCAGTATCCGTCTCATTACTGATACATTCTGTGGTAGCAGGATCTTTGCTTAGACGCACTTCAACTCTAAGGCTGCTTCCGCTAATGCTGGTAGCAGTATAGGTGCTGCCGTTCTGGCCACTTACTACAGTACCATTTACCACCCATTCGAAAACAGGATTGGCACCTGCGTTTTCAGCAATTGCTGTAAATGCTACTGAGCCGCCTGCGCAGGCTTCGGTTACAGGTGCGCTAAGTGTAACACTTGGGTCTACAGCTGGTGTAACAGTGATCTCTGTCGTTTCTTCGTCAGAACATTCATTCTGAGTGATACTATATAATATAGTATACTTTCCGGCGGCGCTTGCTGAAAATACACCTGATACAGGATCAATCGTTGCGCCAGTTGTTTCCACAACACTAAAAGTACCACCACTTACTTCCGGATTGAAGTCAGCTGTGTTGCTAATACAAACCGTAGCCGGACCACTAAAAGCTGCATTTACTTCCTTCAGCGTTACAGTAGCTTTAGCGGATAGGGCTGATGTCTGGCTGCCAGGGCACTTAACCGTTGGGTCCTGTACCACCTCTACCCACACCTCGTCGTTAGCCTTAGGATCGGCTAAGGTGTAGGCTGGCAGATTTTCACCAACAGGATTTCCATTCAGGAACCACTGGTAAGCTGGTACATCACCTCCATTGGTCACACTGGCGCTATAGCTTACAGGCGCTCCCGGACAAACATCAGAGGTAAGTGGCGAAATGCTTACAGATAATTGTTCTGTTGGATTTACCGTGATGGTTACAGAACTGTTCAAGGCTTTAGTACAGCCATTTGCATCCGTAATGCTAGTGAGGGTGTATATAGTTGTTACTTCAGGGCGTACAGTAATGCTGTTCTCCCCTGCAGCAAGGCTTACAGTTTGTACCTGGTTGCCATCGCTGTACTCCAGGCTAAAAGGTGCTGTACCGCTAATCAGCTCAAGTTCCAGTTCCTGGCTGGCACCAAAACAGATGCTTTGGTCTGTAGTAGTCCATGCTGCATCCGGCAGTGGGTTAACCTTAATATTCTCAATGGTGTTAGAGGATGCGGTATTTTTATTACCGCACTGTAAGTCTCCCTGGGTAAGAAGCAGTTGCACATCATCACCCTCTGCAAGACTGGTGGTGGTGAAGGTTTCTGCTGTAGAAGCCTCAACACCATTTACCAACCATGAATAGGTAGGATTGGCACCTCCATTGGTGATTTCAGATACAGTAAAAGTAGCAGGTGCACCTGCACAGATTGTTGCCGGACCCGCAATTGTAACTGCTGCATCAAGCATTGGGTTTACTGTAACCGTTACACTGGCGCTTGCCTCACATCCGTTTTCATCTGTGTATGTATATACAATTAGATGCTCCCCAACAGTGGTGTTTTTAGGATGAAAGGTACCTCCACTAACGCCAGGACCAGAAAATTTTCCACCTGCCGGTAAGGCGTTCAAACTGTAAGACTTATCATTCAGACAGAATACTGTCTGCTCCATGGTAAAATTGATGACAGGCAATGGATGCACTGTGAATTGCTGGCTGGCTTCATTCGTACACCCCTTCTCATCTGTATACCTATATATTATAGTATAGATCTTATCAGACTCCAGTGCCTCTGCTAAGGAAACCTGTGTGGCTTCAACATTATCTACATAATATTTACCTCCAGCGGGCAAGCCACCATCCAACACAAAAGTCCCTCCTTCTGCATAGCATGCTTCAGTAGCTGATAGGTTTAAGGTTACAGCTGGCTTTTCCAGCTTGATCACCTGTGCTGTAACAGCTAAATCTTCCCTGCTACACGTATTGGCATCACTCACTGACTTAAGGGTGATGGTTCTGCCTGCAGTTACATTTTCAACCGCAATTGTATAAGTATTTGCATTGATATCTGTAACTGTTACATCTTCTATTCCATTGTTATAGGTTACACTAAATGGCTGAAGACCTGTGAGGTTAACAGTTAACGCTCCATCTGCTTCATCACAAACCTCTATGGTACTGCTCTGAAAGCTGGCGGTTGGCAATTGATGAAGGACAAAGCTAACGGCGATGGCTTCACTCTCGCAAGCAGTAGCGTTGGACTGGGTAATATAATATGTATGGGTTCCTGCCTGTGTAATATCAAATGCAGTGTCATCATCAGGATCAAAAGAAGTAATACCTGAAGCAACAAGATCTGTTAAAGCTTCATCGCGATATACTTTTGCAACATTCTCAGCATTGTCCAGTGTAATAACAATTGCCTCTACATCAGACCTGGAGTCGGCACAAACAGCATCTGGTGTGGATGCCGTTGGTGGGTTGGGGTAAGCTACTGTAGTCAGCGTAATCTCACCGGTCATTTCAGCTGTGCAGCTGTTAGCTGTGGTCGCATAAGCTGAAGCTGTATAAACACCTGCAGTATTGAATGTACCGAACGATACAGGACCACCGTTGCCTGTAACTGTAGCCACTATTTCTCCACCCCGTATAAGGTTGTAGGTGATTTCTGTTTCAGAATTGCTTAAACCTATGGACGCTCCTGCTGTCTCCTCACAAAAAGTAATATCTCCGCTTGCAGTAAGTGCGTAGCTGGTTGGAAGAGGAGTCACATTAACACTGAAGCTGGCTTCTTTACCTTTACATCCGCCGCTATTGGTTTCCTGCACAGTTACCTGTCCGCTGCTTGCGCCAAAATCAACAGCTATTGTGTTGTTCTCGGGTCCGGTTGCGCCAGATACAATTGTGGCACCTGCAGGAACAGTCCAGCTATAGCTCGATCCGGTAGTTACGGGCACACTATAAGTTACATTCTTTTGGTTTTCGCAAACAGAGGCAGTACCTGAGATAGTAACATCTATGGGTGTTTTACCTACCGGTTCGATAACAAAACCATCAGAAAAAGGGGGAACACAGTCATCTATCTGGCTGTCATAGATCTCAATCTTGTAATTTCCTTTTTCTATGCCTGTGAATGTATACGAATTCTCATAAGTCTCAGGACTATATTGATACTCAACAAACGTTATAAGACCTATCCTTTTATATAGTATAAATGCATAGGGAGCAACACCACCCTGTATGGAAATAGTGGCTGTACCGTCTTTTGCATTCGGACAGCTTTCAGGAGTGAATGTTACTTCTGAATTTTCTTTTGTTGGACATCCTTGTGCATACAGTGTAGTGCTTCCAAAAGAAGCAAGCAGCAAAGCAGCAAAAAATATCCAAAAAAAACGACGTTGTAAATTTGATGCCATGTTAATCTTGCTCATTTATTATTGGATGCGGAGATCAATTCTACCTACCTGGCTGCAGCCTGCATTTGTGAATGCCTCTACTAAATACACGCCGCTGCTCAAAGCTTCACCTTTATATTGGTTCCAGGGTGCCCTTGCCCCTTTTGAAAGATTCTTTATATTGACAGCAAATGGTTTGGCTCCATTCGCAAAAAGTACAGTCAGCTTTTTTGCACCACCAGCCACGCCAGTTTGCCTGATGGTGAGATCACCATCTAATGCCTGACCTTGCGGCAACTTAACCTCATGCTTTGTAACACAACCATCTGCATCTCTAACGGTCACAGTGTATGATCCGGCAGGGAGTCCATTCCTGGTTTCACCAGATACATCATCCGACCACTGAACATTGTATGGTTTCTTTGCTCCACTTACTTGAAGAGACACTCTTCCGTCCATTCCATTGTAGCAGGAGGGTGCCGTAACAGCATGCGTTATGCGCATATTGCAGGCAGCCCGCTTTCCGGATGCTTGTGCCCAGACACTATATCCCAGTAAAAGGGCTAAAACGGTAAGTATTAAATGTTTCATCTGTGATTGATTTGCAGATTCTATGCTCCGGCTGCACAAAACTTATTTATGCTGCTCTTACGGAGGCTATTACACCTTTTCAGATAGTAAAGATGTTTGTTATATGCGGGCTAAAAAATTCAATAATACTGAAATTACTACATCAGAAATCTTGCTCCTGGCTTTCACAAATGCAGATTCGGCAGCGGAGAGGTAATAAAAATGGGGGAAAAATTCTGAAAAAATCTCCTGCTTTGATTTTTGAGTTTAAGACTTGCGTTATAAATAGTTGTTACACAAAGCATTAAAAACAAAATAGCTACTAGCCTGTACCTTTCTTCGAATCAGGGGTATTCTCCAACTAAAAAGGCAGCTTTTCCGTCACTTGGCGCAAACAAAATTGAACAGAACCATTTTTTTGCTGTATTTTTACAGACAGATGTAAGAAACGGAATTAAAAAATGATTAAGCAGCTTTTATACTTAAATGGGTAGTTTTCGCTTCTCGTTTTTATATTAGACAAAATTTTTAACTTTGCCGCCACTACAACTGTTAGTTGTTTATAAGGTATAGAACTAAACTTTTCGTACTACAATGGCTTTTGACATAGACATGATCAAAGCAGTGTATGGCCAAATGGGCGATAGAATCTCCAGAGCCCGCAAAATTGTCGGCAGGCCGCTTACACTCGCAGAAAAAATTCTTTATTCCCACCTTTACCAGGGAGACCCAACTGAAGCATACGGCCGCGGTAAATCTTATGTAGAATTTGCCCCCGACCGTGTTGCCATGCAGGATGCTACTGCTCAGATGGCCCTGTTACAGTTTATGCAGGCAGGTAAAAAAACAGTGGCTGTACCTTCTACCGTTCACTGCGACCACCTGATACAGGCAGAAATTGGAGCTGCAGAAGACCTGCAGAAAGCAAATACCAATAATAAAGAAGTATACGACTTCCTGGCATCGGTTTCTAATAAGTATGGTATTGGCTTCTGGAAGCCGGGTGCCGGTATTATTCACCAGGTGGTGCTGGAAAACTACGCCTTCCCCGGCGGTATGATGATTGGTACCGACTCCCATACGCCAAATGCAGGCGGCCTTGGCATGATTGCCATTGGTGTTGGTGGTGCCGACGCCGTAGACGTAATGGCCGGCATGGCCTGGGAGCTTAAATTCCCTAAACTGATTGGTGTTAAACTAACGGGCAAACTAAGTGGCTGGACAGCCGCCAAAGACGTTATTCTTAAAGTAGCTGGTATTCTTACCGTAAAAGGCGGTACCGGTTATATTGTAGAATATTTCGGTGAAGGTGCCGATGCCATCAGCTGTACCGGTAAATCTACCATCTGTAACATGGGTGCGGAGATTGGTGCCACTACTTCGCTGTTTGCCTATGGCGATAGCATGCGCTCTTACCTGGAAATGACAGAACGTGCCGATGTTGCCGCTGCTGCCGAAGGTGTTCGTGAGCACCTGCGCGCCGACGATGAGGTGTATGCCGATCCGGAGAAATTCTATGACCAGGTAATTGAAATTAACCTTAGCGAACTGGAGCCACACATTAACGGACCGTTCACGCCTGATGCTGCCTGGCCAATTTCTGAATTTGCCGCTGCCGTTAAAGAGCACGGCTGGCCAGAGGAGCTTGAAGTAGGCCTTATCGGTTCCTGCACCAACTCAAGCTACGAAGACATTACCCGTGCTGCTTCTGTTGCCCAACAGGCGATAGATAAAAAACTGAAGGTACAGTCTGAATTTACCGTAACCCCTGGCTCTGAACTGGTACGTTTTACTACGGAGCGTGATGGCCTGCTGGAGCCTTTCACCCAAATTGGTGGTGTGGTGCTGGCAAATGCCTGCGGACCTTGTATCGGACAGTGGGCGCGCCACATGAAAGATCCAAGCCGCAAAAACTCCATTATTACCTCCTTTAACAGGAACTTTGCAAAACGTAACGATGGTAACCCGAATACGCATGCCTTTGTAGCCTCTCCGGAGATTGTTACAGCCATGACCATTGCCGGCGACCTTACCTTTAACCCGCTTAAAGATAAGCTCCGCAATGCCGATGGCGAAGAAGTAATGCTGGATGAACCAATGGGTATTGAGCTGCCGCCTAAAGGCTTTGCAGTAGAAGATGCCGGCTACCTTGCCCCTGCCGAAGATGGCAGCCAGGTAAAAGTGGTAGTTGATCCTGCTTCTGACCGTCTGCAGCTGCTTGATCCATTTAAGCCAAACAAACCAGACGATTTCCGTGGCCTGCGCCTGCTCATCAAAGCGAAAGGCAAGTGTACCACCGACCACATTTCTATGGCCGGCCCCTGGTTAAAATACCGCGGACACCTGGATAACATCTCCAACAACATGCTGATTGGTGCAGTAAACTTCTATAACGAAGCCACCAATAAAGTGAAAAATGTGCTGACAGGTGAGCATGGAGAAGTGCCTGCCACAGCCCGTGCTTACAAGCGCGAAGGCATTGGTACTGTTGTGGTAGGTGATGATAACTATGGCGAAGGTTCAAGCCGTGAGCACGCAGCCATGGAGCCACGTCACCTGGGCGTACGTGCCATACTGGTAAAATCTTTTGCCCGTATTCACGAAACTAACCTGAAGAAGCAGGGTATGCTTGCCATTACCTTTGCCGATCCTTCTGATTACAACAAAGTTCAGGAAGACGACACGATTGACATCATTGGCATAGACAGCTTTAAGCCGGAAACCCCGCTTACAGTAAAACTTACCCATGCCGATGGTTCTATGGATGAGTTTAAGGTTAACCACACCTATAACGAAGGCCAGATTGCCTGGTTCTGGGCTGGTTCTGCCCTTAACCTGATCAAGCAAAAAGAAGGTGCTGTTTAATAAGCACTCTCAGCAATAAAAGAAAAGCCAGCGCATTTGCGCTGGCTTTTTTCATATTCATATGAATTGAAGAGTAAGGCAGATCCGTTTGGCCAGCAGGGGGCTCCCTGTGCAACACCCACTCTCCTACTCTTTCTCAAGGAAATGCTTTTTCACCAGGCCATCGGCATCAGATGGCCTTACATGGCCCATCCATTCATTGCCAACAATTGCTACGGGAGCTTCTTTGCAGCGACCCGTACACTTGGTTTTTATTACCTTGCTTACCTTTTTAAGCTTGTTCTTGTCCAGCGCTTCTTTAAAAGACTTCTGTAGAGATTTGCTATCTGACTTGCAGTCAGAGCCGGTGCAGACAAACACAAAATTCTGTATGTGGCTATAATCTTTCTTTCCCATGCTTGTTCATTAACGGTAAAGCAACAGTTGAGGCTTTACTAAAGTTCTAACCAATTACCCCTGCCATCCATTGCATCAGCAAACCACAAATATAGGCTCCATAGGTGCCCAGGGCGTAGCCTAAAACAGCTAAAAGTACTCCTACAGGCGCCAGAGACTCATGAAATGCCGAAGCCACCACTGGTGCAGAAGCCGCTCCGCCCACATTGGCCTGGCTGCCAACAGCCGTAAAAAAGAAGGGGGCCTTGATCAGGTAGGCTACAAACAACATCACACTCACGTGCACCAGCATCCAGATGATGCCTACCACGAAAATTCCAGGGTTATCGGCAATGGCTGTTATATCCATGTGCAAACCAATAGTAGCCACCAGGATGTAGATCATTACACTGCCCAGGCGGGAAGCACCCACCCCTTCCAGCTTGCGTGCCGATGTAAAGGACAGCAAAAGCCCTACCGTGGTGGCAATCACAACAATCCAGAAAAAGCCGCTGGTTAAGCTAAAGTCAGTAAGCCATTTGTAAGGCAGGGTGTAGGCTTCTCCGGGATTTACTGCTTCGGTGCTGGGTGCTACAGCATATACCCTTGTTTCTGAAACCTCCTGCAGCCAGGGTGCAATAAGATCTGCCGCTAAATGTGAGAGCCCTACAACACTAAACCCAACACTCAGGATAATGATGGTATCAGTAAGGCTCGGCATTTTAGCAATGCTCAGGCGGTACTCTTCTATACGCTTGCGCACATCTGCAATGGCAGAGGCATCTGCCCTGAATAAACGATCCACACGCCTGGAGCGTCCGGCCCCGAACAGCAAAAAGGCCATCCAGATGTTGGCTACAATTACATCTACAGTTGCCATAATGCTGAAGATACCGGCACCATACTGATCTACCTCGAACAGCTCTTTCATGGCTGCCTGGTTGGCACCGCCGCCAATCCAGCTACCGGCTATGGTAGACAGGCCCCGCCAGATCGCATCACCACTTACTATATCAGGGTTAAAAATAGATACTATCCACATGGCAATGGGTCCGCCAATGATGATGCCCAGTGTACCTGCCAGGAACATGATCACAGCCTTGGGGCCCAGCTGTACAATGCCCTTGAAATCTATGCTGATGGTGAGCAGCACCAGGGCACCCGGTAGTAAGTAACGTGATGCCATAAAATACAGGTTCGACTCATGCGGATCTACAATGCCAAAAGTATTGAGCAGCGAAGGCAGAAAGTAGCAGAGCAGCAGTGCGGGTACTACACCATAAAACTTTTGCCAGAACGGATGCGAGCTTTTAGAAGTATAGAAAATAATGCCTAGCAGGGCCATTAGTATGCCAAACACTACGGCATCATTAGAAATTAAAGCTTCAGACTCCATAAAGATGGTCCTAGTGGTTCTAAAACCGGAAAGATAAGTAAAATTTCCTGCCCTCCCCTAAAACATCAGGCTCATAAGATAAAATAAGAGCATGTTTAACCTTTAGACTTTTTGCGACAAAAGCAGTAAGCAGACTTGCACTCAAATGCTTAAGCCACTAAAAAAGCTTACAGAGGTTTGGCTGAAAAAAAGAACTGAACGTTCAAAAGTATTATGAAAGGATTCCTGATTTTGTTACCTGAAACCCTACCAGCTGCAAATTAAGGCAAATGGGAGGGTTAATGCCTATATAGCAAATGCCGCGCTTCCATTTCATTTACCATGCTTACAAACTCGCTTAAGATCATGGCGGTAGCACCCCAGACCACCCGTTCATTTACAGGGTAGTAGGGCGTTCTGATCCGGTAGAGGCTGCCGGGTGGGGAGTCGGTAAAGCGTATAAAATTTTCTTCCAGCAGATCTTGCAGAGATAGCTCCAGCACCTGCTCCACCTCTGCAGGATCGGGTTTAAACTCGGGGGCAGCCGGCATATAGCCCACTACAGGCAGCACCACAAAATTACTTGGGGGTATGTACAGCTCTGACAAGGTTCCCAATATTTGCACGCCCTGCCGCGGAATACCCATTTCTTCTTCGGTTTCGCGCAGGGCCGTGTAGATGCGGTCAGGATCATCGGGCTCCCCTTTTCCGCCCGGCAGGCTTACCTGACCGCTGTGGTGCCCTTCGTACTGTGGCCGCTGCATGAGGGGTAACCAAATGGTATTTTGCCGGGGGTAAAGCAGTAGCAGCACACTTCCCTGCCGTGCATCGGGCCGCGGCTTTATTTTAAAGCGCACATCCTGCTCGAGCTGCGGCGACATAAGGGCCTGGGCTTTGATACCCGGTAATGGCTGCTGCAATCGATCTTTCAGTGCTTTAATGAAGTCTTCCATCATATTTAAAAACAAAAAAAGCTTCCACTGTTTGGTGGAAGCTTCTCTTTAAAAAGAGTAGTCTGTTCTTCTCTTTAAGTAAGAATTTCAGGCTGCTCTCTCACGTAAGAGATTTATTCTCCGGTCTCGTTCTTATCGTAGCTTATTTTAGGAATCTGCTTATCGATCATATAGCGGCCCACACCTTCTTCTCCAATGGTATCGAAAAGTTCAAGTGCGCGGCGTGCAATGTACTCCTCTTCGATCTGCTCTTCGAGGAACCACTGCAGGAAGGTAGCAGTTGTAAAATCCTGCATCTGGTAGCATTTTCCTACAATGCGGTTAATAGACTGGGTAATGGCTATTTCCTGCTCCAGAGTTTGTTCAAAAACAGCCCTGAAAGAATCGTAATCCTGCTGAATACCAGTTACTTCCGGTGATACAGCATTACCGCCAACATCCAGTATATATTTGAAAATCTTCATCATGTGGCCTCTTTCTTCTGAAGATTGCCTGTAGAAGAAGTTAGCGCTGTTTTCAAAGCCATGCTGGTCGCACCAGGATCCCATGGCCAGGTATACAGCAGATGAATGTGCTTCGCGTTTTATTTGCTCGTTCAGAGCGGTTTCTATTTCTTCTGTAAGAGATGTCTTACGTCTTAATAAATCTTTCATAATCAAAATTGCTTGTGCGTCTCTTTCTTATACTGACGAAAATACATCTAAGTTGCCTTATTGCAATATCCCCAGCTAAATTTGGAATTGTTCTAAATCCGAATAAGACAGCATGGATATGAGCAGTCTGCAAGATTGTTGCCAGTAAGCCCTTGTGATATACCGATGCAGGTAACAGGCTGCAGGTGATTCAGTAGGCCATTAATGCCAAAGAATATTACATTAAAGCATCAATTGCGTGTGCAAAAAATATAGGAAAAGCTTTTCCCCTCCTACCTAGCAGAAAGAAGCAGAACGGCGAAGGCGCTCATGCAGGATTGAGTTTAGCTCCATCATAGCCCTGGTACCATTCAGGAGGTCCTGAAACTCCAGCACATCCATCACTGTAAGTACAAAGCAACGATCACAACCGCAGGGAGTGAGAATTTCCAGATCGTGGGCACGGCTGGTATTGGTTAGCAGCTGCTCTACATTGATGTTGGCAGCCAGCTTTTTAAGTGAAAAGAAACAGGGCAGTTTCAGCAGGGAACGCCTACCGTACCACTCCAGTACTAGCAAACTACGCAGGTTGTCCTGATAAATGCAGCCGTTCAAAGTGCGGTATAATTCCTTAAGGTGCTGATCTTGCATAGGTCTAAAAGTTCATAACACAAAGATGAGGCTTATTTAGATTAAATCCAAATAAAAGCTATCAACTATAGTTATCATAACCTTTCAGGATATAGAGGGTTATTTGTTTAAACAACTGACAAGATCATGAAACATATTTCTTTAATTATAACATTTTTCTCCCTTGTTTTTGCTTTTCAAAGCTGCGCTCCCACCAACCTCACCTACCACGAAGCGCAGCAACGTAACCTGCGGAAACTTGATACCGAAGCACAGCGTACCGATTCAGATTTTCTGGTTGAGGCCGCAAATTATAACCTCCTGTTTATCGATATTTCTAACAGGGCAATGCAGGAGGGTTATGCCCGTGTAGTAACAGACTTTGCAAACAATGCCAATACCGAGTACCGTCGCATGCACGACGACCTGAAGAAGCTTGCAAAAGATAAGAAAATGTCGCTGCCTACTACCATGAGCGACCGCCTACAGCAAACATCCAGGGAGTTGGTTACCAGCGATAGAAGAGCTTTTGATAAAGGCTACCTCAACACCATGGAATCACTGCACGAAAATGCCATCAGGCTGTACGAAGATGCTGCAATAAGAGCGAACGACAGTGATATCCGTGCTTTTGCCGCTGCTAAGCTTGATCTGATCCGTGCCAACGAAAGAAGGGCCGACGAACTGGAAAACCAGCTGCTTTGATGCAACGTTAAAATTCTATAAGCACTACAAACATGAATCATCCCGAATTTTTAAGGAGCTAGCGTTCCTAATAGAAGTGGCCTCTGGAGATTTCCAGAGGCC
This sequence comes from Cesiribacter sp. SM1, assembly GCF_020178975.1. Lineage (GTDB taxonomy): Bacteria > Bacteroidota > Bacteroidia > Cytophagales > Cyclobacteriaceae > Cesiribacter. The sequence continues at coordinate 102,347 of NZ_JAHXBU010000088.1, read as the reverse complement.
ACTTCTATTAGCAGTACAGTCATTGCGAACGCAGCGAAGCGGAGTGTGGCAATATGGCATCTATGCGCGTAGATGCCAGATTGCTTCGTCGTGCCTCCTCGCAAAAACTAGTACCTTTAAGCAAAAACAGCCTTGGAATAGCATCCAAGGCTGTTTTTGCTTATTTTTTCCCAAATCAAAATTCTGGATAATTCATATTTGTAGTCTGTTTCAGCATTAAGATGCTCTCAACAAATTTCAGGAATCTACAGGCTTTGTAAAAAACATGCTGTAGTTATTACTGGCAAAGCTCCTGCATTGCCTGTATGCCGGAGGGTTCCTCCTTTTCGGCAGATATTTTCCAGGCTGCACAGGCCTTATCAAACTGGTTCTGGCGGTAGTAAAGCTCACCCAGGTAGTAGTTTACCTCATCCAGGAACGGGTCTTTCTGTGCTGCCTTTTGCAGATAATTTTCTGCCTGTTCAAACTGCTCACGGTACAGCAACAGAATTCCCTTGTTACGGTATACCCAGGCGTTTGTAGAATCTATCTGCAGGCTTGCATCTATGTCGCTGGCGGCTTCTTTATACTTTTCGAGCTGCGTGAGCACAAAACCCCTGTTGTTCAGGAAGTACGGATTTTTAGGCTGAAGGCGTACAGCCCTGTTGATTACTTTCAGGGCTTCATCATATTTCTTTTGTTCAATCAGCAGCATCGCCAGCGCATTGTAGGCATTGGCCTCGTTGCTGTCCAGCTTTATGGCTGTTTCCAGGTCGGTGCGGGCGCCGGTAAAATCAAGCTGATCCATCTTAACGATGCCTCTGTTCACATATGCTTCAGCATTTCTGGGATCCAGCGACAGCGCCCTGTCAAATGCCATCAGTGCGGAATCTCTTTCCTGAAGATGGTTATAGGCCAGGCCTTTTGCAAAATAAACATAGGCCGAATCCTGGTAGTCGCTGGAGACCTGCTTCAGATCCTGTAATGCCTGGCTCCAGTTCCCGGTTTCGAGATAAACATTGGCTCTATTGAAGCGGGCATCGGTATATTCAGGGCTAATCTGCAGCGCTGCTCCGTAATCTTCCAGGGCCTGCTCATACTGGCTTGTCTTAAAATAAGCTATTCCACGGTTATTGTAAGCATCTGCATATTTAGGATTATGCTTCAGTGCCTGGGTGTAAAGACGGATGGCTTCGGGGTATTGTGCCTGTTGCAGATAGGTGTTTCCTTCCTGTAACAGATCATATGCTTTTTCTTCATTGCTGGGGTTACAACCAAGCACCAGTAAAAAAAGCAGTAGAAAGTAGGTATACTTTTTCATTTCCACCACAAATATAGAACCCACTGCGCATTCGTTCATACTTTAGCAGCAAAAAGAAAACGGAAGGGCTACTATTTGGCAAGGAGGGCCAGTAAACTGCCTGGCTGCAGCAGCTGTGTTGCTAAACTACTGGCACTTTGTTGTTCAAATTCAACAGAATACAGGAATGGGTGTGGTTAAAAGCTACTGTTATCTTTTCCTGTTCTTGTCTTTCACCTCCCCATCTTCTTCATCATCTATTGTTTTATCTACCTTGAGCGGGGGCTTTTCTCCTTCATCGGTAAGGCGGGGAGTTTCGTAATCTTTATCCAGCACCTCCTTTACCTTATCGCTCTGCACTTTCACATACTCTGCTTCTCCTTTCTGCGAAATGCGCCGGTAGTATTCATACACAGGCACAGCATAGTGTTTTGGCTCTATGCGATGTCCGTAACGTTTTGCCCAGACAGCTGTAAAAGCCGCCCCTAAAAAGAAAATAAGGCTGGCATAGGAGGTCCAGAGCAGAATAAGAATAATAGAGCTGGCAGCACCATAGGCAGAAGCAGGATCGGTTATACCTATATACCTGGCAATAAGCGCCTTGCCTAAAAGAAAAAGTACAGATGTTACAAAAGCACCAATCCACACATCGCTCCAGGATACATTAGCATCTGGCAACACTTTATAAATTGTAGCAAACAGCAGCGTAATCACTGTTACTGAAATCACAAAGTTAACAACGTCGATGATATAAGTTGAGTAGCTTGAATAAACATCTATATGCTCTGTCATGTACCCGCTGATAGCAGTAACAACAGAAGATACAATAAGAGAGGTCAGCAACAGAAAGCCCACCACCAGCACCATACCAAAAGCAAAGAGCCGGTCCAGGATTAACTGTTTGAAGGCCCTTTCAGGTATTACCTTCAACTCCCAAATATCATTCAGGCTTATTTTGAGGTGAAAGAAAACCCCTGTTGCTGCATAAACCAGGGAGGCAATACCTATGATGGTAGCAATGGTACTACGCTGGGCTTCACTTGCCGCCAGGATGGTATCCTCAACCTGGCGGGCACCTTCAGAACCCAGTATGTCGCTTAGCTCACGATAAACCTGGCCCCTTACTGTTACGCCACTAAAAAACTGCCCGGTTACGTAGAATATCACTACGAACAAACCGGGCATTGAAAAAACGGTGTAATAAGCAATAACGGCGCTTAAACGGAATGGATCGTTCTCCATCCACTTGGTATAGGTGGCCACAAGCACTGACCAAACCGTTACAGCACGCCGTTTTATTCTTTTCATCCGCCTACAACCTCACCACCATTGATATGAATGATCTGGCTGGTCATGTAGGAACCATCTGCAGATGCCAGGAATACATAGGCGGGCCCTACCTCACTGGGCTGTCCGGGACGGTTCAGAGGCACTTTTTTACCGAACTCATCTACATTATCCATGGTGCTGGGAATCAGGGGAGTCCAGATGGGACCCGGTGCCACACCATTTACCCGTATATTTTTCTCTGCCAGGTTTTTGCCCAGGCTGCGGGTAAAGGCCGTAATGGCTCCTTTGGTGGAGGAGTAATCGAGCAGGTGCCCGCTACCCCTGTAAGCGGTAACACTGGTTGTATTGATGATGCAGTCTCCCTCCTGCAGATGCTCAAGCGCCGGCTTGGTTAAATAAAACATGGAGAAGATGTTGGTGCGGAAGGTTTTCTCCATCAGATCCAGATCCAGGTCATCCATCTCGTCTGTGGGGTGCTGCTCGGCTGCATTGTTTACCAGTATATTCAGCTTACCATACTCGTCTACTGTTTTTTGCACACACTGTGCTGCAAAATTACGATCACCAAGGTCTCCGCGCAGCAGCAGGCATTTTCTGCCTTCTTCTTCCACCATGCGCTTGGTTTTACTGGCATCAGCATCTTCGCTGAGGTAAACAATGGCAATGTCGGCTCCCTCACGTGCATAATGCACGGCAACAGATCGGCCAATGCCACTATCACCACCTGTAATGAGTGCTACTTTGCCTTTTAGTTTATCACTGCCTTTGTAATCGTCCCTGATCACCTGCGGCTCCGGCTGCATCTGCGACTCCTGGCCCGGCGTTTTCTGGGACTGATCTTTTATTTTATCTGACTTTTGTTCGGGTGCGTTACTCATATTCTTTCAGTGCTATTTGTGATTTAAAATTTAAAAGGAGCAGGCATTGTACAGCATATACCAAGAGCATACTGCTGCACCCCTGCTGGCTACAGGGCATGGCCGGAGCACTAAGCCCTGTTTACCTCGCTCTCAAGCTTAAGCACTTCACTGCCATCCTCCTGGCTAATGAGGAGCGCCTTGTTTCCCGGCTCCCCTTTCCTGGTTATTTCGGAACCTTTGATGGTACGTTTCACTTCATGATCGTACGTTTTTTGTACTTTACCTTCGGCTGTGCCTGAACCCCAGTTCCACTTAACTTTTGTGCCTTCCCTGATCATACTGCAATAGTTAAAGTTTAAAATACAGAGTTTAAACAAAGCTTTCCGGCTTATGTTTCTGTATTACGAGCGAATCTGTAACCCTGGCTAACAAAGCAGGCACTTAAGGCAAAGTCAGGCCATCCAGGATATTTTTTTCAAACCGGAACGACCTGGCATTCATACAATTCCGGGAAACAGTACTTTGCCACAACATTTCAACCCGAATGTAATACCAAAGTGCCTGCTTAATATTCAGAAAGCACAAAAGCAACAAACTGTTAACCCACTGTTTCGTAGGTTATACAGTGAGCTTCGTATATTTTTTTAACACATTAATTTTTTAAACACGATGGCTTACAACATTTACACAAATCTTTTTTACGGACAAACATTATCAAGCAGACCTATGAGTGAATCAAAAAAAACAACAGATAAAGAAACCATCAGAAGCTGGGCCGAAGCCCGCAATGGTGTTCCTGCATTTGTAAAAGGAACAGAAAATAATGATAGTGGTGTACTGCGCATTCATTTTCCGGAAGCCAGCAGCAGTGACAGCCAGTTTGATAAAATCAGCTGGGATAATTTTTTTGATCAGTTTGAGAAAAACAAGCTGGCCATGGTTTACCAGGATAAAAAAGATAATGGACAGACAAGCACCTTTTATAAACTGGTGAGCCGTAATGATAAATAATCCGGGCTTTTACCTGGACAGTAAACTCCATAAAGCCAGGTTAAAAAGGCAGCCTTTAGCAAGCAGGGCTGCCTTTTCCGTTTATAAGTTTTAAGGCCGCGGTGAATGTTTTCAGATCAGGGATGAAGAATAATCTTGCCTATATTCTGCTGTTCTTCCAGCATTCTGTGGGCTTTACCTGCTTCCAGCAGGGATAAACGTGCATGAATAACCGGTTTTATTTTTTCTTCAGCCAGCAAATTGATCAGGTTTTTCATGGAGTGCCGCAGCAAAGGTCTGTTCTGGATAATACTGAATAAATGAAAAACGCTAACGGTGTGACTGGGTGCCGGGTTGCGGGCAAAGGCTTTCAGGATATTTGCTCGGGGCATACCACCACTGATTCCAAACCATATTATTTGCCCCAGAGTATTCAGCATCCTGAAGTTATCTTTGAAGCCTTCGCCACCTACGGAATCCAGGATCAGGTCTGCACCCTGCCCATAGGTACAATCCATTACCTTGCTTAATACATTTTCTGTTTTGTAGTTGATTACCTTCCAGCAGCCGGCTTCGCGTAAAAAGCGGGCTTTTTCATCGGTACTGGTTAGTCCGATAACCCTGGCGCCGGCCAGCTTTGCTAACTGCAGTACGGCGGTACCCACTCCGCCGGCAGCAGCATACAGCAGTATGGTTTCCCGCTCACGCACCCTGCGCATGGTGTGCAGCATATGCCAGGCGGCTAAATAAGTTACCGGCAATGCAGCTGCCTCATCCAGGTCTACACCGGGCGGAATGGGAAAAATCCTTTCCTGGCTAACCGCCAGGTAACTGCTGTAGCAGGGCTTGCCAAAAACCAGCACTGCCTGCCCTGCCGTGAAATTTTCAACACCGGGGCCTACCCTTTCTATGTATCCGGCACATTCAGCTCCGGGTGTTGCGGGAAAATCGGGCATATAAGGATAATGCCCCCTGCGCACCAGTATATCAGCAAAATTTATGCTGATGCTCTTTACTTTAACAAGCACCTGACCCACCCTGGGCACCGGCTTATGTATCTGTTCCAGTTCGAGCACATCTGTGCCACCGGTTTTATACATTCTGATCGCCTGCATGGTTTCGGCCATAAAAAATGGGTTTACATGATAAAAACCTGGTAATTCAGAAGTCAGTACCTGCTTAAACTACTGAATATATGAAAATTACCCGAAACATTACAAGTACAGCTTTTGCAATAATACCGGAACGGCACTATTCAGGGAGAATTAGTATTTTCGCGGCATGTTTTTCATACTCTCCAAAACCCTGGGCCTGTTGCTGAACCCGCTGGTGCTGCTGATCATATTACTGCTACCGGCGCTGTTTCTGAAAAAACCGCTGCTAAAGCGTATTTTCCTGGCTGCGTTTGCCTTTTTCTCTATTCTATTCACCAACCCTTTTATTACCAACGAGGTAATGGAATGGTGGGAGGTGCCTCCGGTGCCCTTTAAGTCGCTTACAAAGCCATACAGCACAGCTATTGTACTTTCGGGGGTAACAGTATCAGACAAAAGCCCACACGACCGTGTTTACTTTTCCAAGGGTGCCGACAGGGTAATGCATGCCGTACAGCTCTATAAAACAGGTAAAGTACATAATTTACTGCTTAGCGGTGGCTCCGGCTCGCTCGAAGCCGATACCGTAACGGAGGCTGAACGTATGCGGCGGGTAATGCTGCTTTCCGGCGTACCCGATTCGGTAATATTGGTTGAAGGAAAGAGCAGGAATACACACGAGAATGCCCTTTTTACAAAACAAATGCTGGATAGCATAGGGCAGGAACAGCACTACCTGCTGGTTACCTCGGCCTTTCACATGAGGCGTGCGCAGGCTTGCTTTGAGCATGAAGGGCTGCAAACCGATGCCTTCACCACAGACTTCTACAGCTCCGATACACCCTATGGGTTAGATAGTTTTCTGCTACCTCGGGCAGAGGCGATTGTTGCCTGGGATAAGCTGATCAGGGAATGGGTTGGCCTGCTGATGTACAAGATATCGGGTTACGCATAAAAGAAAGAGAGTAGCACTTTGCTACTCTCCTACCCATATTGTTTTCTGGTTCAGGAACTCATACATGCCCACATCGGCCAGCTCCCGGCCATAGCCAGAGAGTTTAACACCACCGAAAGGTACTGCAGGGTCGCTGGCCATCATTTTATTCACATATACTGCACCGCTTTCTATGCGACGGGCCAGGGCAATACCCCGTTCCTCATCTTTCGTCCATACCGAGCCCCCCAGCCCGTACACAGAACTGTTGGCGAGGTCAACAGCTTCATCTTCGTCCATCACCCTGAATACAGAAGCCACAGGGCCAAAGAGCTCTTCTTTATATGCAGGCGTGCCCTTGGGTATGTCGGCCAGTATGGTAGGGGTAAAGAATGCACCTTCCTTATCGGGCCTCTCGCCACCCAATACCAGGGTAGCTCCTTTTTTCAGTGTTTTTTGTACCTGCTCCAGCAGATCTTCTGCAAGATCTTCGCGGGCCATCGGGCCATAGTCTACATCATCGTCCGTTGGGTCTCCTATTTTCAGGGCCTCCATTTTTTCGCTGAACTTTGCCAGGAACTCATCGTGGATCTTATCCAGCACAATAAAGCGTTTTGCTGCGATGCAGCTCTGGCCCAGGTTTATCATGCGGCTTTTCACAGCCCATTCGGCAGCTTTATCAAGGTCGGCATCATCGAGCACCACAAACGGATCGCTGCCGCCCAGCTCCAGCACTGTTTTTTTAAGCCGTTTGCCTGCGCGTGCAGCCACAATACCCCCGGCCCTTTCGCTGCCGGTAAGGGTTACCGCTTTTATGGCTTTATGATCGATAAGCTTTTCGGTTTTCTTGCCCCCTATCAGCAAAGACTGAAATACACCTCCGGGAAAGCCCGCCCGCTGAAAGATCTCCTCCAGTGCAAGGGCTACCTGAGGCACATTAGAGGCATGCTTTAGAATACCTACATTGCCGGCCATCAGGTTAGGGGCTGCAAAGCGAATCACCTGCCAGTACGGAAAATTCCAGGGCATAATGGCCAGTACCGTACCAATTGGCTCATAAGAAACAAACGCCCTGCCCTTCTTTACATTCAGGGGCCTGTCTTGCAGAAACAATTCGGCATGTTGGGCGTAGTAGCGGCAGGCATCTGCGCATTTCTGAATTTCAGCTCTTGCTTCCTTCAGGGTTTTGCCCATCTCGAGTGTCATGAGGTGGGCGTAATGTTCCAGGTCATCTTCCATGATCTGTGCGGCTGCATTCATGCATTCCACGCGCTCACTAAAGGGGGCCTTGCGCCAGTGGCGAAATGCATCCTGCGAGAGATCCAGTACATTTTTTATATCACTATCAGAGGCCTCGTTAAATTGACGGATCGTCTGGTTATTAAATGGATTTACTGATCTTATACTCATAGTTTAAAAAACTGCCTTATCTGTAAGATGTTTGTAATTGACTTTTGTACATATATAAACTTTAGTTGCCGGCAAAAACAGCTGTTGCTGCCTCAGGTGTAAACTTCGTGCATGCCTTAACAACTGGTACTCACTACAACGATTTATACATGCAGTTGTCACAACGTATTTTAAAACTTCACGAAGTAAAGATAAGTGAAGTTCCTGTTTTGGGTATAAATCATAAATATGTTCAGCGAATTTCAAAGGCAGCAGCCACTGCAGATAATAAAAGCTGTAACCCCTGAATTTCATGTAGGATAAGTCGGCCTGAACAGTAGGAATCTAAGCTTTCAGCCTATATTTTTGAAGGATCATCAAACAACATTATGAAACAACCACCCTTACGCTTTCTTGAAGTTATTTCGTCGCTGCTGGCTTTGCTTGCCGTATGTGTACTAATTGCTCTGGTTGTAGTGATACAACTACCACGGCCAGCAGAAAACACCCCGGGCAGCCCACAGACAGCCCAGGCAAGTGCCGCACCTGCCTATGATGAGCAAAAAGCGCTCGCTGCAGGCCTGCAGCCGAGCCCTACCGGCAAACAACTTTTCAACAACAACTGTAAGCAGTGTCATGCCATTGATGCGGTTGTGGTAGGCCCTGCCCTTGGTAATGTTACCAACAGAAGAAGCACAGAATGGATCCACGCTTTTGTAAGAAACTCCAGCAAGGTTATTCAGAGCGGCGATCCTGTGGCAAAAGAGTTGTACGAAAAATTCAACAAGACCCAGATGCCTAACTTCAACTTTAATGATGAAGAGCTTAACGCACTTATAGATCATATTAAATTTGAAACCAGCGCCTACGGCATGTAGCAACCCGGGGCAAGAGCATTGAATACCGGGCTTATCAGAAACCTGCTACAGAATAGCCTTCCTGCCGGAGGTGGTGGAGACCGCCCTCTAAAAAGTAAACCTGTGTAAAACCTGCCTTTTGCATATACTGCAGGGCTTCTTCACTGCTTATGCCATCGTGGCAATAGAGATAGTATACTTTACGGCGGTTCAGGCGGTTGATGGATCTTTTGAATGCCTCCGGATTATCGAAAGCCAGGTTGAGTGAATTGGGCAGATGCTCCTTATTCCACTCGGCCCTGTTGCGCACATCGATGAGCTGCCCCGGCTGCTGCTGAAGTGTGTACACAAAAATGTTAGGAGACAGACTGTAATCAGCTGGTTGTGAGCAGGCAAACAGACTTGCAATGACTATAAAACATGCAAACCTATAGTAATACTGCCCCTTCATAGCTAATCCTCCAGAAATGATTCTACATAAAAATAAAAGCGAAACAACAGCAAATTGTTTCGCTTTTATTTTGTCATTTATGGTAATAATTATAGGGATTAACCTACTCTGAAAAAGCTTTTATGCTGCTATACTCCACTGCTCTGATTACAGGCAGGAATAGCTACCGCTAAAAGCGTTTACATATAATCTTTGATGGCTTCTCCCAGGTCGTATACCCGGGTATTTTTCAATGCCGTTTCCATAATGCTGAAAGCCGCTGCAGAACGGTAACCGGCACCACAATGTACCACAACAGGCTTATCCACTGGCACCTCTCCTGCCCTTTCACGCAACTGGTGCAAAGGAATAGGTATGGCATGATCAAAAATTTTGCCCTGCCTTACTTCTGCTTCGTTCCGCACATCAACAACCGTATAATTTTGGGGAGCTGCTTTAAAATGCTCCAGGATAAGAAACATATCATGCTCCTCGCCTGGCGACTGGTTTACCACTGCTCCTTTTATATTGCTTTCGTAGCCAATTTTGGCAGCTTTGCTGATAAGCCTGTCCAGCATTTCAGCACTATCGGCAATCAGGTAAAATGGCTCCTCTGGCCCTATGATACTACCCAGCCAGGTCTCAAACTTTGGCCCGTCCATTAGGTTAATGGCTCCTTTGATGTGGCGGTTCTTGAACTTTAGCTGATCTCTGCTGTCTACAATTACCACCCCAGGTTCCAGAGGCTCTTCTGCAGTAAGGCGCTGTACCTGGCTGATGCTCTCCTCAAAATCCGGGGCACCCGTTTTATTAAGTACTATTCCCCTACTGAAATACCTGGGCATATGGGGCTGATCTGCCAGTAGTTTTTCAACAAACGCCTGTTCAGACATCTCCTGAAGGGCATAGTTGTGCTCCAGCTCCCTGCCAATGGTACTGGTGCGTTCATTACTGATGTTCCTGGCACATAAGGATCCCGCTCCATGAGACGGGTAAACCAGCACATCCCGGTCCAGCTCCCTAATTACCTCACGAATGCTCCGGTACATCTGCTTTGCCAGGAACTCGGGCTTTGTCTCTCCCTTACCTTCTGTTTCCCGTAAATCGGGCCTGCCTACATCGCCTACAAAAAGCGTATCTCCGGTAAAAACAGAATGCTGGCGGCCATCACCATCAACCACTAATACAATAATGCTGTCCAGGGAGTGGCCCGGGCTATTAAAAGCTTTAAGTTTTACTGCTCCAAGTGCCAGCTCGTCGCCACTATCAAAGCCTGTATGCGGATACTCCGCTTCAGCCTTTCGACTAATGTATATGGTTGCGCCTGTTTTCTTGTGCAGCTCCAGGTGAGCACTTATAAAATCGGCATGTGTATGAGTTTCTATTACTGCAACTATTGCTGCTCTATGTTCCCTTGCGTAGTCTAAATAAGGCTTAGGATCCCGCCCGGGATCTATCACTGCTATTTTGCCTTCGCTCAAAACTGCGTATGAAGCCTGTGCTAGGCCTTCGTCATAAAATTGCTTAATCTTCAGCATAAAAATTTTGGTTTAGCTGGCTTAGAACATAAACATACCGGAAGGGAAATGTTCTACGGCTTAAGCCAGAACTACGCCAGATCAGCGCCGCAAGCACGTGGTGCCTTAAAACAGAAAGGAAGGCCCTAAAGCCTTCCCTCCAATGTGTTTGTGTTCAGAAAAGTATTATTTAATCCAGTTCCTCACCAGGAGGTAATCCAGGAAATAAGTCATTTTAAGTGAAAAGGTGTGGGTGTGAGGCTTGCGTATAAAATGATTTACGTTTTCTGAAAAGCCGGGACTGTAACCCTCCAGCCAGTCTTGCGATGCATCTTTCCAGGCGAAGGTAAGGAAACTGCCGGGAGCTATCTGCCAGCTATAGAACAGGTCTATGTTAAAGCTGTTGAAATTCACATCAGGATCCATAACGCCATCCTGATCCTCATCTGCAAGGTAATCGGTTGGCAGGGTGGAGCCATCTGCCTGCAGGCTCATAAATTCACTGTCGTAGCGCACCCGGCTCCAGTAGTAGCGGGCACGCAGGTTCAGGCCCATCTTGTTGTTGAAGGTAAGGTTAAGCCTTAGCGAAGGCTCCAGGGTCTGTATATGCCTGTTCCCGATAATGATTGCCTCCAGGGCCCCGTTATCCTGCTCAAGGGTAGTAACGTATCCGCGCTCATTTCTGGCCCTTGAGTAGTTAAGACCTGCATTAACAGAAACATTATTGCTTAACCGGTAGCGTGGTTCAAACCAAAGGCCCCAGTCGCGCGCCTCCCAGGCTTTACGGGTAAACCGCCAGAGCTCCACGCCTGCTGCAAAACGCTTTCTGCGGTCGGTACCCACATACAGAAACTCGTGATGACTGGGCAGGCGTGTAAAATAATAACCTTCCACACGGGGCTCAAAGTAGTCGTGACTGTTAAAGGGGGTCTGGCTCTGGCCAAAAGACAGGTCCCAGAAATTCCTGAACTGTACCCAGCCATTGATGTCGCCACCCGCGTTGGTGAAGGTAGAAGGTTTATAGAGCCGTTCGTACGACAGGTTCACATTTATCCCTCCCTGGTTAATGATCCATACAGGTTCAAAAACCTGGTAGCCCATCCATAAATAATGGCTTACTTCATTTGGAGCCTGTATCATGCCCAGGTCATTGATATCGTAGCGGTCACTTTCCACATTGCGGCTTAGCCTGAACTGGAAGTTGCCACTGATCTTACCTGCAGAAAGTGCATAGCGGTAACCATCGCTGCGCTCCCTGAAGCCGGTATTAGGATCGGCATTGGCCCAAACATAGCTAAGGGCACCAAAGCCCTCTAATTCATACATGTTTTTCTTGTTGCGCAGCCTGAATTCGGTGGCTGTTACATTGGCATCACGACCTCCTTTCTGGCGGGTAACATTGGTATTGAGCAGCGAGATATTTGAGTTGTTCGGCAGGTTCTGGTCAACCACCACAATATTGAAATTTGTTACTGGATCCATGAGCAGCTTTCTTCTCTGCAGCTCGTAACCGCCCTGCAGGTAGCCCTCTGTGTGGCGTATGGTATCCTCAATTTCCAGGATGGTTTCATTGGTTACGGCATTAAACAAACCTATGCCAAGACCTTTGTGGGTGCGGCCCGAAATTTTGGTTGCATTCAGCAGCTTTGCATTTCCAGGAGAACCCACTACTGTTGCTGTTTCCGGTACCTCCCGGTTAAAAGTATTGAAAACCTGGCCTACCCTTCTGCTGTAAAACAGGCCATTTTTATTGAACAGCTCTGTGCCTTCTGTAAAGAAAGGGCGGTTTTCGTCGTACTGCACCTCATAAGGTGAAAGGTTCAGCACCTGGTTGTCTGACTGCACCTGGCTGAAATCAGGAATCAGGGCCATATCCAGGGTAAAGCTTTCGCTGATGCCCCATTTAACGTCCATGCCGCCGCCAAAATTAGTAGAAGTACTGCGACTGGCCCTGTCGTGGCCGGCAATAGCACTAACATAAGGAAATAACTGCAGCCGCAGCGGCGGGTCTATGTTGTTGATACCGCTAAGGGTACCCGACTGGTTTACAAGGCCAGCCACGGAAGCATCTACCGGGCTCCAGAAAGCTTCGTCGTTTTTGCTGCGTACAATGCGCATAAAATTCAGGCCCCACAGCTGTTCCGGTCGTTTGGCAAAGCGTATGGCCGACCAGGGAATTTCCAGCTCTGCCACCCAGCCCCCATCAGTTAATTGTACGGCACTGTTCCAGACGGCATCCCAGGAAACATCTTCGTTATTTGGTGTTATGTAGAGATCGAGCTGAACACCGGCAGAGGTAACTGCAAAATAGAAGGCATTCTGCCCCTGGTTATAGGTATCCAGCACAATACCGAAGCGATCCGCAACACTTTCGAAATCATCGCGCAGGCCCAGCTCCCTGGCAACAGATTCCGGGGCCGGATCGCGCATATACGCTAAAATGTAAAGCGCATAATCGGTATAACCTGCCTTTATTTCTGTAATATAGGGAGAGGTTTCCAGGTTTTTCGGACTGATCTGGGTGAAATTTCCCGAAAACCCAAGGGGTACGTGCTGCCATACCTCATCATCACCTTCGCCGTCTATTTTAGGTTTTTCCGGCAAGGCAGTGGCCTGCATATGTCTTTTTTCAGGTGTTAGTTTTTGCTCCTTTTTGTCTTTTTCACCTTCTTTTTTTTGCTCCTGATTTGTTTGAGCATAGCCGCTGATTGTTAAGAACAACAGCAGGTAAAGAAAAGCACTTACACGCATGAAAAGAAAGATTGATTTTTATGCTGCAGCCCCATGATTTCGTTAGAATAGTATGATTTTTTTACTGGCAGAAAACAGTGTGTGACAAGCTACAAATATACTTTATAATAGGTGTATTGACTAATGATTATGGCTGCTGCCCTTGTAACTTTAGCCTTAACTATTGCGTGAAGTAAATAGAATTATGAAGAAACAAGTATTTCGCTATTTAGGCCGTTCGGCCAATAAATTGGATTATTATCGGTTCCGCTTCAAGCAGCGAACCGGCCTGCTGGGGCAGCCGCGCATACTGCCTTTCAGGGGCTTTGGGAACGACACTACTGCCATTATCAGGGGGCTTGTGCTCGAGGATAAGGGCCACCAAACCTTACCGGAAACTGCCAATCGCTGGCACAATGCATCTGCCCTTTTTAAACGCTACATCAGCAGCGAAACTCCCCGCGTGCAGCTTCGCGCTCATTTTCAGGGACAGCACAAAACTGTACAGACCGATTCAGAGGGCTATTTCTACCTGTCCTTTAATGTAAACAAGCTGCCGAAAGTTACCGAGCCCTGGGATAGTGTACGGCTTGAACTGCTGGATAAGGTTACCTACGACCAGGGACCTGTACGATCTACAGGCGAGATTCTGCTCTCCGGGCAGGATAACGAGGTAGGTGTTATTTCCGATGTTGATGATACCATACTGGTCTCCAGGGCTACAAATGCCTATAAAAAAATTCGGCTCATGCTCTTTCAGAATGCGCAAACCCGTTTGCCATTTGAGGGCGTTGCAGCTTTTTACCGTGCACTGCACCGCGGCTATCACCAGGAGCGCTTCACGCCTATCTTTTATGTAAGCAGCAGCAGCTGGAAACTATACGATATGCTGGAAGAGTTCTGCCATGTACAGAATATCCCGAAAGGCCCCCTGTTGTTACGCGACAGCCGGCTCGACAGGTTCAGGTTTATGGCTTCACTGCATGAAGGGCACAAACTGGCGCAGGTAAAAACCATTATGCAGATGTACCCGCAGAAATCATTTATCCTGATTGGAGACAGCGGCCAGAAAGACCCTGAAATATACCGTGAGGTAGTCTACAGATACCCGGAGCGGGTAAAAGCCATTTACATACGTGATGTATGCAGGCCCCACCGCCACGAAGAAATAGCAGCAATAAGGCAGGAACTGTGGAATAAGGCTGGCGTTGAAATGCTGCTGGTAAAGAATACAGTTGAGGCCGCCGAACATGCGGCCAGCAAACAATGGATAGAATCTAATGCCCTGCCGGAAATACGCGGAGAGCAGTTAAAAGACCAGGAAGCAGAAGATCTTGTAGAAGCCTAAGCTGACAGGTTTGAGTATTAGGCATCTGGTATGCAGAAAACAGCGCTTGTACCCTGGCAGCAGCAGCCTCTTCCATTTATGCACACATAAAAAAAAAGAAAGGCCACCGGTAGCGGTAGCCTTTCTTTGTATTCCGGTGGTTGTGGAATGGAGATATTCCTTAATACATCACTTCCTGAATCTTATAATTACGTCCGCGGAAGCTAAAGCTCTGTCCGGGCTCTTTGCCTTCCATTGCTTCATAAATAGGCGTTTGGGTAGAGATAATAAAATACTTCTGCCCGTCAAGCTCAAAATCTCCCAGGCTGGCAGCAACAAAAAAATTCATTTTATCTGTGATCACCAGGGAGCCAAAACCAACGCCTGTACCCTTGCGAACACCCTTTACACGCTCCAGTATGGTAAGCACTCCTGTGGCTTCGTGCATGCGGCGGGCATACATGCTCTGTTCATTCTGACATTGGGCAGTAAAACTGTCGGTCATCTCTTCATTGCTGCGCTCGGCTAGCGCACTCTCCTGAATGGATATCATAGCCTCCCGGGCCGTCTGTACCATTTGTTGCTGTTTTTCGATGCAGGCATCCAGCAAACTATTTTTTAATGATTTATGATCAACTGCTTCCATTGTAGTATCTAGGTTGGCTTTTTAACGAAAACGATTTCTTTTAGTTCTGTTTTACGGATATAAAATTTAGTGGTTATTTTACAACATTACCATTTTTCATTTTTACATGAGCAATATGCGCAATTATGTATTTGGAGCTGCCGTACTACTGTTTGGTCTGGGGGGGTGTCAGTCTGGCCAGACAGGCAGCGAGACTCAGACAGTTGCAGTTGACACTACCCGGAGGCCTGCTGTGAGGGCTTCTGTTAATCTAGAGAAAAAACTTGAGAAGTACACTCAGGTGCGTTTAACTTCTGATTTAAGTCAGCTTTCCGACAACCAGCGGCGCATGATCCCCCTGCTTATCGAAGCAGCCGACATCATGAACCAGCTGTTCTGGTACGAGGCATATGGCGATCCCACTGTTTTGCTTACTGGTGCCGACAACGACTCCCTCAGGCGCTACATCAACATAAACTATGGGCCCTGGGACCGGCTGGAAAATAATGCAGCATTTGTTGAAGGCGTAGGCCCTAAGCCCGAAGGCGCTAATTTTTACCCGGCAGATATCACCAAAGAGGAGTTTGAAGCAGCAGACCTCCCGGACAAAACCAGCCAGTATACCTTTATCAGGCGCAATCCCGACAGGAGCCTTACGGCTGTTCCCTATCACCAGGTATTTGCACCGCAGGTAAAAAGAGTGGCCGAGCTCCTTAGACAGGCGGCAGCCCTTGCAGAGGACCCCGGCTTTAAAAATTACCTTGAGCTACGGGCAGAGGCCCTGCTTACTGACAACTATCAGCCCAGCGATCTTGCCTGGATGGACATGAAGAATAACAGGATTGATGTTGTTATTGGTCCTATCGAAACCTATGAAGACCATCTGTATGGCTATAAAGCAGCCCATGAGGCCTATATTCTCATCAAGGACATGGACTGGAGCCAGCGCCTTGCAAAGTATGCCTCTTTCCTGCCCGAACTGCAGCGCAACCTACCGGTAGATGCCCGCTATAAAACAGAAACACCCGGCACAGATTCAGACCTTAACGCATACGATGTGGTATATTATGCCGGCGATGCCAACGCCGGCTCTAAAACGATTGCCATAAACCTGCCCAACGACGAGGAGGTGCAGCTGCAGAAAGGCACACGCCGCCTGCAGCTCAAAAATGCCATGCGGGCTAAATTCGATGAGATTCTTATTCCCATAGCAGAAGAGCTTATTGCCGAGGATCAGCGAAAACACATAACTTTTGATGCTTTTTTTGCCAACACCATGTTCCATGAAGTTGCGCACGGGCTGGGCATCAAAAACACCATCAACAATAAAGGCACCGTACGCGAAGCCCTCAAAGAGCATGCCTCTGCCCTGGAAGAAGGCAAGGCCGATGTACTTGGCCTTTACATGGTTACACAGCTACTGGATAAACAGGAGCTTGATGGCCAGCTGGAGGATTATTACACCACCTTCCTTGCCTCTATTTTCCGCAGCATACGCTTTGGTGCCAGCAGTGCCCACGGCAGGGCCAACATGGTTCGCTTCAATTACTTTGCTGAAAAAGGAGCTTTTGAACGCGATGCCACCACTGGTACTTACCGGGTAAACTACGAAAAAATGAAGCAGGCCATGAACGACCTTAGCCGCGATATACTGGTGATGCAGGGCGAAGGCGATTACAGCGCCGTAAGCCAGCTGGTAGCCGAAAAAGGTAACATCAGCGAACAGCTTCAGGCCGACCTTAACCGCCTTTCAGCCAAAAGCATACCGGTAGATGTGGTATTTGAACAGGGAGTAGAAACATTGGGTTTGCAGTAGTCGTAAAGAGTCTTCTAATCTTAGGAGACTTACTTATGACTTTATACATAGAATTGCCAATGCTCGTGATCCGGGACTATAACGGTGCCGATGGCGTAAACCAGATTATGGATGATCACCTGACAGACCTGGTGCTTAAACCTTTTGAAGAAAGAGATATAGCTGCAAAGCTTATTAAAATAGACTTTGTAGATCCCATACCGAATGCAAATGATGAACTGCTGCGCTACGAAGTCGAGGCCGATGTGGATGAAAAAGAGTTCAGGGCAGCGTGGCTGGTACAGGCTTTCGAAGAAGAAGGTTATGAAAAAGGATTAACCATCAAAGATCATCATGGTGAAAGCCTTTACCACGATGAAGATACAGCTGACATAGTTTTACGAAGAAAAGTAAAGATGAAGTAAAGCTCATTTTCAATATTTGCTCATTCAATCTGGCGCCATGGTGTAGCAACCATGGCGCTTTTTTTGTTCCGCGCCTTCCAATCACAAAACAAGAGGGCGTGCATGACACTTAATATTGAAGTATAACATTGTGAGGCAAAGAAATTATTAATAGCTAAGATGGATAACCCTATTGGAAAGAA
The DNA here is from genome assembly GCF_020178975.1 of Cesiribacter sp. SM1. Taxonomy (GTDB): domain Bacteria; phylum Bacteroidota; class Bacteroidia; order Cytophagales; family Cyclobacteriaceae; genus Cesiribacter. Next base: position 84,623 of record NZ_JAHXBU010000088.1, on the reverse strand, counting down.
AAAATGGGCAATTGCCGAAGGATATATTCCCAGCTGGAGTAACGGGCCCGAACCAGAATTTTTAAGCCATGAAACTGCCTGCATTCTTAATGCGGGAGAACAGGATGCCCATGTGGTACTTACCGTCTTTTTTTCTGACAGAGAACCTGCAGGACCCTATCGGTTTACCGTACCGGCACGGCGCACCAAGCATCTGCGCTTTAATGAGCTGAAAGATCCGGAGCCAGTTCCTGCCGGAAAAGACTATGCCAGCCTTATAGAATCAGATGTGCCCGTGGTGGTACAGCATACCCGCCTGGACTCCAGGCAATCAGAAAATGCACTGATCTCCACCATTGCCTATTCGCAGAACGACTAAGCTGCCATAACCTGTGAAATACAGGCTGCATCTGCACCCTCTATAATCACGTACAAAGCCGCCCCGGCAGCTATTAATATGCTATTGGCTGGCTTACATTTGTAAAACAAAAAAGCCCGCCTCAAGAAGAGGCGGGCTTTACGTTTGGCGGGTTTACTTAGAAGCTAACCACGCCTTCCACTACTACCCCATTGAATTCGCCACCATTTCTGATATCAGTGGCTGCGAAGCCTTTGTATTGTTGTTTTACATATTCACCTTTCAGCAGCACGTTCTTAGTTAAGAACCAGCCAAGGCCACCTTGTACCCTGTTGATGGTAGGCTCAAGTCCACCCAGCATCTCACCACTTACTGTGTTGTAGCGGCCTGCTACATAAACCTGATCGTACATTGGCAGGCGGTACACGACTTCAGCTGCTAGTTGGTTCCAGGGGCGGTTTTCTGGTTCGCCATAGGCAGAACCTGTGGCTCTTTCAAGGGTACCGAAGAACTCCAGACCACCTATTTTCACGAATGGGTTGATCATTACCGCTGTGATTTCGTTGGTCATGTTAGGGTTGAAACGACCTGAAGTGAAGTTAGCAGAGGTAGTTGCCAGTGTGTTTTCCATCACCAGGTAGTAACGAGAGCCGGTACGGTCGCCACCATAAAGGGTGTTTCTCACAGAGTTTTTAGTGGTGTACACAGAACCAGTCAGACGAACCCTTACATCTTCGTTAAGCTGTTTGTCATAACCAACTTTACCTATTACAACAGGAGATCTTTTTCTGTCTGTTACTTTGTTGATACCACCCTGGATCTCACCACCGGTTACACCAACCACAGCCAGGAAGCCGCTTGGGTGCTGGTAAATCACCTCACCACCAATTTCTGTGGTAAAGGCATCCATGATCAGGTTACCCACCAGCGGGTTGTAAATGGCACTACCGTTGTCTGTTCTGCGGAAGTGGGCATCGCCATAGTTCACTTCGTAGTGACCGGCACGGATGCTTACATTCTGCATAATCCTGTCTAAGACCGGAAGGTTGAGCATTGGCAGTTTATCTACTTGCAGGTAACCACCTTTCACCCAGGTCTCCTGGTGGTGGCGGCTGGAAAGGTAGGTCTGCAGGCTTACGCGGATACCATCGGCCAGCTGTGCATCGATGTTCAGGTTAGCTGTGGCCAGGTTAAAACCTGATCCTATGGCATATAGCTCGTTAGTATTTTTGCCTGCTTCGTTAAATACCGCTGTGGCTGTATTGCTGTGGCTTAGTGCCTGGAACTGCTGGGTAAAGCCTGCTCCCAAACGAACAGCCAGACCATTAAATTCTACTGTATCTCCGTGTTTCTTAGGCTCGAATACGTTCAGACCATTCTGGTCGTGAGGTCTGAAGTACTGGATAGGAGCGTATTGTGCAAATGCACTACCGAAGCTACCAACTGCTGCCAGCATTAAGGCGGCTCCAAATTTTGTTAATTGAGAAGTTTTCATGACTTGTTTAGTTAAGGGGTGTTAGTTTTTTTCTGATACCGGAGTATTAGTTATTTACCAGGTCTTGTGAAGAACTTAATTGTATGTTGAAGTTGATGGTGATTGCATCGCCTGTTGTTACGCTGCCAAACATAAAGGAGGGTGGCTCTACACCGTACTCACTCATCTTGATGGCTTTGCTGCCCTGGAAGCTGATGGCGCCTTTGCTGTCAGCCCTGCCTATAAGCTCAATGGTTTCTGCTTTGCTTTTACCAGCAATGGTAACAGTACCAAGGGCAATGATTTTTGTGGCTCCGTTTTGCTGCTCAACGCTCTTGATGCCGGTAAGCACAAAACTGATGTCTTTATGCTTGCCTGTGTTCAGTGCCTTGTATGCATTCTTGTCCATGGCATCTTTGCCGCTTTTCAGGCTTTCTGCCGCAAGCTTAAGGTTGGCCTGCTTAATATTGTTGATCTTGCCGCCCTGCTGATCCAGTACCACTGTGCCCTGTACAGAGCTGCTTTGCATAGACCAGTCGTGCATGGTGGAAGTACCATCAACCTTTACAGTGCTCTTTGGAGATATCTTATAGCTCTCCTGGGCAAACACCCATATGGGAAGTAAAACGAGTAGTAGAAGGGTTAGTGAGCGTTTCATGGTATTAGTGATTTTGTTGAAACTGTGCTGCGGTTTCCCGCTCTTGTTGATACAAAGCTACTATCGCCCGCCCCCCTGGAACATGATGAATCTTGGTTTGAAATATGATAGTTAGAGTGGTTGTAAACTGACTAATGTCAGGTATAATAAAACAGCCCTAAGTGCAATCGTATGAAGCCGCCTGGAAGCCTGTTCCGGAATAAAAGACTCTAAAGTCCTATTTTGATGCAGTAATAGATCAAAAAATAATTTTTATTGAAAGAAATCCATTAGAAGCCCAGAAAAGCAGCCTGGGAATAGTTTGCTAAGCCGTGATGCATCAGGCACTGCAAAAATAGAGCTGCACTACCTTTAGGATGTTGGAAAATCCGGGGCAGCAGCTTAACCCTTTTTTCTCAGTTTTTGGTAAGCTGCATCAGTACTAATCTATATCTTAGTAAACTGATCCCATAAGCCTGTGCAAGCCGATACCAAGAACTTTAAAATATACCGCTCGTCTGCCGGTTCCGGCAAAACCTACACCCTTACCCGTGAGTATCTTTCCCTGGCACTGCAAAGTCCGGATTATTTTCGCTCCATACTGGCCGTAACCTTCACCAACAAGGCTACCCAGGAAATGAAAAGCCGCATAATTGAAACCCTGCACGAGCTGGCAGAAGGCAAACCACACTCCATGCGGCAGGAGCTGATGGTACTTACTGGCCTTTCTGAACCACAGCTGCAGCAAAGGGCATCACAGGTATTGTCTTCTATCCTGCACAACTATTCCCACTTTGCTGTTAGCACCATCGACAGCTTCTTTCAGCGTATTATCCGCTCTTTTGCCAAAGAGATAGGCTTAAGAGCTGGCTTTAAAGTTGAGCTGGATCAGCAAAAAGTGCTCGACGACCTGATAGACCGCGTACTGGCCGGCGTTGGGGTTGACAAACACCTGACCCGCTGGCTTACTCAGTTTGCCGAAGAACAAATAGACGAAGGTAAAACCTGGGATATACGCCGCAGCATCCGCACCCTGGCCGGAGAGATTTTCACCGAAAGCTATAAAGCCCACGAGAAGAGCCTTAACCGCATTGCACACGATGAAAAAACACTGCTGAAAGTACTGGGCCAGCTAAAGGATCTTAGAGTAGCATTTGAGCAGCAGATGCATAACATCGGCAGTGCAGCCCTGCAGTTTATGGAAGATCGCGGACTTAGGGTGGAAGATTTTGCCTACGGCCGCAGTGGCCCGGCAAACTACTTCAGCAACATCTTAAAGGAAAATGCAAAATATGAACCAGGCAGCCGCGCCAGGGAAGTGCTGCTCGATCCGGAAAAATGGGCAAGCAAAAGCAACAAGCAGCGAGACTTTGTAGTATCTGTAGCCCTGGAAGGCCTGCAGCCGCTTATGCAGGATGCAGTTGCGCTGTTCGACGATGGCTATGAGAAATACCTTACAGCCAAAGAAGTGCTGCGCTTCATTTATACGCTGGGTATACTGGCACACCTCACTGCAGTACTTAGCAAATACCGCGAAGACAATGACCTGCTCCTGATCTCCGATGCTGCCGTTTTCCTCAAAGACATCATCGGTGAAAACGAAGCTCCCTTTATTTACGAAAAAACCGGCACACGCTACCTCCATTTCCTGATCGACGAATTCCAGGATACCAGCGGCTTCCAGTGGGATAACTTCAGGCCCCTGGTTGCAAACTCAGTTGCATCAGGCAACCGCAACCTGGTGGTGGGCGATATCAAACAAAGCATTTACCGCTGGCGTGGCGGCGACTGGAAACTGCTCCTGAATCGCATTACGCTCGATATTGGGACAGAAAATACCGAGCAGGTTAACCTCAACCACAATTTTCGCAGCTGCCGGCAGATCATAGATTTCAACAACAGCCTGTTTTTCCAGGCAGCCTGGGAGCTAAAGGAGATCTGCAGCAGCAAATTTGCCGAAGTAGCCGACCAAAAAGAACTTAATGCCCTAAACTTTGAAGCCGGGAATATCGCTGCAGCCTATGCTGAGGTTACCCAGACCTACCCGGAAAGCAAATCTGAAAGCCCCTGTGGACTGGTAAAGATAAATTTCCTGGAAGCAGATGAGGAAGAAGGCAGCTGGAAAGAGCAGGCCCAGCAGGCCATGCTCAGCACCATAGAAGAGCTGCAGCAAAAAGGCTACAAAGCCAGGGATATTGCCCTGCTGGTGCGCAGCAACCGCGAAGGCCAGGAGCTGGCAAACAGGCTCATGCAGGCCGAAGAAGACAAAGCAGCCGACTCCCCCTGTAACTATCGGGTTATCTCCAGCGATTCGCTCTTCCTGAGCAATGCTGCCTCGGTGTGCCTGCTGCTGAATGTGCTCCGCTACCTGCATAATGCACAAAACGCTGTGGCCCGCACCAACATGGCCTACGACTACCAGCGCTACATTCTTAAGCCCGCTCAGCTAGACCTGCACCGGCTATTTCATGCCTGTGCCCTGGGCGATGATGCACTTGAGGAGTACCTGCCGCCAGATTTTATGCGCAAGCGTGCTTACCTCACCAAACTGCCCCTATACGAAATGGTAGAAACCCTCATTATGCTCTTCAGGCTTAACCAGCTGCCGGGAGAATGGGGCTACCTGCAGGCATTCCAGGATGCCGTGCTGCAATACAGCGGCGAAGAAAAAGGTGATATCGACACCTTTCTCAGGTGGTGGGACGAAACCGGCTATAAACATACCGTACAGGTGAGCGAATCGCTTGATGCCATTCGTATTTACACAGTACATACCAGCAAAGGCCTGCAGTTTAGGGCGGTGCTTATGCCCTACTGCCAGTGGGAGCTAAACCACAAGCCTAATGCAAACAACTTTATATGGGCCAGCAGTAAAATGCACCCCCTGCAGGAGCTGGAGGCACTACCTATTCGTTACTCCTCCCGCCTGGAGCAAACTGTATTCCGGGAGCAGTACTTCCGGGAGCTCATTCAGGCCTACCTGGACAACCTCAACCTGCTGTATGTAGCTTTTACCCGGGCAGAAGAAGCACTCTATGCCTGGACTCCCCTGCCAAAGATACCAAAAGGGCAAAGTCTGCCCCGGGCCGATGCAGTCAATGGGATGCTCTACCGCCTGCTAAGGGGCGAAATGCAGGCAGCGGGTGTTGCAAGCACTTATCACGAGCCCCTGGTATCGCTGCCCGATGGATGGCAGGAGAGTGATAACTGCTATACCAGCGGAGCCCTGGAACAGGTAGCAGTACGTGAAAAAAAAGGTGGCGATGATTCTTTTGGACTTACGCAGTACCTCAGCACCCGCTGGCGAAGCCGTTTAACAGTGCGCAAACGTAATGCCAGCCTTGTGCTCGCAACCGACGAAAGCTCTGCTGCCCGTATTAACTGGAGCCGCACCCTTCATACCCTGTTAAGGCAGATCCGGCAGCCGGAAGACCTGGAACAGGCCCTGGAAAATATCTACTACGAGGGTATGGTAAACAGGCAGGAAATTCCAGCCGTACGAAAGCAAATGCAGGCCTTGTTCAGGCATCCTGTAGCCGGTCAGTGGTTTCAGCCACATTGGGAAGTACGTACTGAGCTGCCGCTGCTAAGCACCACCGGCTATCTGTTGCGGCCAGACAGGGTTATTACCCATGGCGCTGTGGCAATAGCCATCGATTTTCGTGTAGAGAAACCCCATCCTGCCCATGAAAAACGGGTGCAGCGCTACCTGCAACTCCTGCAACGCATGAATTTCCAGGAAGTAAGCGGCTGGGTGTATTATCTTGAGCAGGGCGAGGCAAGTGAGGTCGGAAAAAGCAGCAATGGCCAGTTAGGTCTGGGATTTTAACTACTTTTGCCCTTCAATCTATTGATAGCCGCTATGCCACGTAAAATAAATTATACTTTTATCTTCCTGTTGCTGATCATTGGCACTGTTTTGTTCATCATGTGGAGCTCACTTTCGCAGCCGGGGGTAAAAGACCTGGAGGGAGATTTCAGGGAAGAAGCGCTCTACAGAAATGAGAACAATACCGGACCCATTGTACGACTCTATGCAGTAAGCCTCAGGGATACCCTCTGGCAGGAAATGAAGCAGTATGGCGATTTTATGCCCTATACCAAATACGGCACTACCAAAGTTTACTTTTTCCCGAACAACAGCCCGGTGCCTAACACAATAAAACCCGGTGCCGAAAGTATTGACGACCGCTATAAACCCTATTGTCTGGCAGTTTATGAGAAAAACAACATGGGGCAGGTAAGTTTTATCAGGTATCCTTTTCAGTAACAAGAGACTGCCACTCTTAAAGCCCTTATACTTGGGCTATAGCAACAAACGTTGTTTAAGTAGCAGTGCAGCAAGTTCAGGAAGGTAAGTCATTTCCGGAGATCCGATCAAAGGCTAAACCTGCCTTTTGTAAAATTGCATGCAAAGAAGGTTTAGATGCTGTGCAACCATTGCATCCATTTTAGTATCATTATTAAAAAGATGTGCCAGATAACATTATCTGAGGCAATCTATCTACTGATGAAAGCAATGCTCCACCTTTAACTTTTTCCCTTTCGATGAAAAGCCTTTTCTCAACCCTGCTGGTTCTGTTATTTTTCATATCCGGACTTTATGCCCAGGGCATCAGGGGCACCGTAAAAACAGCTGATGGAGAGCCTCTTCCCTACGCATCCATTTATGTAATGGAGTTAAAGAACGGCTCTTCTACCAATATAAATGGTAGTTACGAGATTAAGCTTTCTCCCGGCACTTACAACATCAGGATTCAGTATTTAGGTTACCAGATGCAGCAGCATCAGTTGGAGATCGGTGAAGACTGGCTGGAACAAAATTTTGTACTCAAAGAGCAGGTAGAGGTGCTCAATACCGTAGAAATCAAGCGTAAGGAAGAAGATCCGGCCCTTACCATTATGCGGAAAGCCATATCCAAACGCAAATACCACCTGCTGCAATACGATAGCTACCAGACAAAAGTGTATATAAAAGGCACCGGCCAGGTAACCAGTGTGCCCTTTTTCCTCAAAAAGAAGCTAAAAGAAGAAGGTGTGCTGCTTGATGAGGCCTACACCATGGAATCTGTAAGCATTGTTAAATTTCAGCAGCCCGATAAGATAGAAGAAAGGGTGATTTCCATCCGCAGCTCTGGCGAAAACAATGGAGCCTCCCCCAGTCCCTACATCAACCAGAGCTTTTACAACGATCGCATTGCTACCGCCATCTCTCCCCTTTCAGGAGCTGCATTTGCCTATTATAAGTTTCGTTTTGAGGGTAGTTTTCGGGAAGGAGACCTGGAAATAAACAAAATACGCGTTATTCCCAGGTCTAAGGGCGAGCAGGTGTTCGATGGGTATATCTATATCATCGATGATCTGTGGGCCATCCACAGCCTTGACCTTACCACCAGCATACAGGGCTTTAAGGTAAGAGCAAAGCAAAATTATGCCGAAGTGGCCCCAAAGGTATGGATGCCTGTTACGCACCAATATAAGATATCGGGTAAAGCACTGGGCTTCGCTGGCGAAGTGCATTACATTGCCTCCTGCAGCGAATACCAGGTACAGCTGAACCAGGATCTGCTGGCCGAAACCGAGATCATCGACGAAAAAATAGAAGAAGTACCAGAAGACCTGGAGATTTCCAAACCTTCAGACAAAGATGATATTGTGGAAACCCTGGCGAGCGAGGAGCAGATGACCAAGAAGCAGTTCAGGAAAATGATTAACCAGTATGAGAAAGAAGCGCTGAAAGAGCAAAAGAACCCGGAGGTGGTAAGCGAAAGAAAACAGGAAATAGACAGCCTGGCTTATAAGCGCGATGCCGCCTACTGGGCAGAAATACGTCCGGTGCCGCTAACTAAAAAAGAAATTGAAGGCTACAGGCGTGACGATTCACTGGCCATGGTGCAGCAGGCAAGGCTTACCGGAAAAGATTCGGCCAACGTAATAAAAAAAGGGCGTCTCAGGCCACAGGTAATCTTGTTTGGCGGCAAGTATGAACTTTCTCCCAGAACAACCCTGGCCATAGATCCCACCATTGCACAAACTTATTATAATACGGTAGAAGGCTTCAATGTAAACGTAAGTGCTAAGCTTATCCATCGCTTCGATAGCTTAAGGAAAAGGATAGAATTCAACCCCACCCTGCGCTACGGTTTCTCCAGCGAAAATTTCTATGGCAAAGGCCGCCTTAGCTATGCCACTAACAATGAGGGCAAACGAAACAACTTTCACCTGGAAGGGGGCAGCTTTGTATCCCAGTTCAACGATGAGGAGCCCATTCACCCGCTCATCAACACCCTTTACTCGCTGGCACTAAGGCAGAATTTCATGAAGGTCTATGAAAAGAACTATGCCAGGCTTGGCTACCAGTACAGTCATTTAAGGGAATTTGTAGTATCTGCCAGCCTTGAGTGGGCGCAAAGAAACGAACTTTTCGACCAGAGTAATTACAGCTTTTACAAGGGAGATTCGAGATCATATTCGTACAACCGTCCGCAGAACATAGAGCTGCAAAATACAGGTTTTCCGGAGCATGAAGCCCTGATCTTCAATGCGGAGTTGCGGTACAGGCCCGGCTTAACCTACAGAATGTACAATGGCAAAAAATATGCAAACCTGCACAAAGCGCCCGAGCTCATTCTTAATTACCGCAAGGGCATCTCTAATGTGCTGGGTAGCGACGTAGATTACGATCAGTTGGAGCTGGGTATTAACCATGGCTACGAGTTTGGTGTAAGCGGCAGGCTTGAGTTTGAGCTGCGGGGGGGCACCTTCCTCAATAACAGGCGCATGCATTTTATGGACTACGAGCATTTCGATGGCAATAGAACAATCCTTAGTACGCTGCGTCCGGCGGGTGGCTACCGCCTGCTCGATTATTATGATTACAGCACCAACGGCAGTTATTTTGCAGGCCACACCCACTACCAGTTCAGAAAGTTTCTGTTAACCCAGCTACCTATGCTGCGCATGTCGGGCCTGAAGGAAAACATCTTTGTAAATTACCTGAAAACCGGCAGCTCTCCACACTATTATGAGCTGGGCTATTCTATTGATAACATTCTTAGGATCTTCAGGGTGGAAGCAGCAGCCTCCTTCAGAAATGGTGATTTTGTTGAAGTAGCTCCCAGAATAGGCATTGCCACCATTTTTAAGATCAATACAGATTAAAGTTGCTTTATTGGGTTGCTTCCGGAGAGCAGGCTTGAAAGTTCAAAAGCCGCTGCCAGCGCAAAAATATGCATGGCAGCGGCTTTTACCACAAATAGAGCGCTGTATGATATGGCATCTTTTGGGCACACAACCTACTGAAGGGTGGTATCATAACTCTTCAGCTCTAAATTAAAATCAATAGTAAAGCAGTCTTTTACCTTAATGGCTCCCATCATTTTAGTAGGAGGCTCTATGTTAAAATCTGTAAGATTAAACTCCAGGCTACCAGCCAGCATGGCTTTGCTCTTGCCCAGCTCCTGGAATGTGGCACTAATCTCATACTGCCTGCTTACACCTGCCAGGCAAATTTCCACCACGCCCTTTGCTTTCTGCTGATGACCACTGGAAGGCATACGCTCCAGGGACAGGAAATGTACTTTTACGTTTGGGTATTTATCTGCCTTAATGGTCTTTTGCATATCCTGGGTCATAATCTTGTTCTGGCAGTCAAAAGCAGAAGCCTTCAGGGTAATAAGTCCGCTCATCACAGGCCTTTTACTGATCACATCCCAGGTTTCGTACAGGCTGTTGCCACCTGCATAAGAGAGGCTCATGCACTGAAATTCGTTTACATTAGAGCTGCCGGAAATTGTTAGCTGACTTTTCTCAGTAACTACCCACTCTTTGCCATAGCCAGCTCCCAATTGGCTGCCATTAGTGGCTAAGAGCGCATAAAACGGGAACAGCAGTAACAGCATCAGTATGTTCATTCTCTTCATGGCTGTACATTTATGTTTCTCCATCTACAGCCCCTGCCCTGCTTAGCATTCCATGGGTAGGGCATGCCAGGCTGTATGATGATAGTATAAAAGTACCACTGATGATGTTTTAAGGCTATGACCTATGTCTGATGTAAACATGATATAACTCATACCTGCCAGCGATCTGTATCAGTACAGGCATTGGTAACAGCAGACTACAGCCGAAAAAGCAGCCCGAATTATTGTCAGCACCTTGTACCATATACCAAATACCTTGTACTTTGTAACTGGTACTTTACATTCAAAACCCTGCATGAACACCTTCCTGGAAGAACTAGCCGCCGAGATCCTAAAAAACCACTCCAATAATATGGATGGGCTAACGCTGGTGTTTCCCAACAGGCGGGCAGGCTTGTTCTTTCAGCAGTACCTGGCCAGGCAGCTGAACCAGCCGGTATGGTCGCCTACGGTACTCACGCTCGAGGAGTTTGTACAAAGCCTTAGCACCACAAAAAAAGCAGATACGCTGCTGCTGGTCTTTGAGCTATTTGAAATCTACAAACGCCTGGTGCTTACGGAAGAAAGCTTCGATAAATTCTTTTTCTGGGGCGAAATGCTCCTGAACGATTTCGATGCCGTAGATAAACACCTGGTAGATGCACGGCTGCTGTTCACCAACATCTCGCAGATCAATGATATGGGCGATGCGCTGGACTTTCTTACCCCTGAACAAATACAGGTGGTGCAGGAATTCTGGCAGAGCTTTGGCACCAGTCGCAGCAGGCAGCAGCAGGAGTTTATTGCCGTTTGGGATATTCTGCCCAAGGTGTATGAGCAGTACCGTCAGCGCCTGCAAACAACAGGGATTGGCTACGATGGCATGCTGTACCGCGAGGTTGCCGAGGCGGCCGCAGCCCATGCACTCGACCACCCCTATCAGCAGCTGGTGTTTGCAGGTTTCAATGCCCTCAATCCGGCCGAAGAAAAAATACTGGCTTACTTTGTAAAGCACCAGAATGCCCACATTTACTGGGATACGGACGCCTATTATATGCTGGATGAACGGCAGGAAGCGGGAACCTATTTGCGAAAATGGGCCCGAAGCAGCACTTTTGGCCCCGGCTTTCCACAGGAGTACCCCAAACACCTGCAAAACAAGACCAAAAGCATAGAGCTGATAGGTGTGCCCCTGGAGGTAGGTCAGGCCAAGGCCATGGGCGAAAAGCTGTTGCACTGCCTGCAGGCACAACGGGGCATTGAGTTGGAAAAAACGGCTATTGTGCTGCCCAACGAATACATGCTCTTCCCGGTGCTGCACTCCATTCCCGAATCGTATAAAGATTCGCGCGGCAGCAGCCACCCCATCGGAAATATTAATGTAACCATGGGTTACCCCCTGCGCAGTACCCCGCTCTACAGCCTTATTGAGCTGATGGTAGAGCTACAGGCTGCTGCGCGCGGCGAGGGCGCCAAAGTAGCTTTTCACTACAGAACCGTACTTGCCCTGCTGCGGCACCCTTACCTGTACTACTACAATACCGGGCTTGCCCGCAAAAACATTCAGAAGATAGAGGCTAAAAATAAGGTATACCTTAAACCAGCAGGACTGGAGGGGGATGCGCAGCTGTACCCTGCGCTGTTCAGGCACATCAGCGGCATTCAGCCTATGTTCGATTACCTGCTGCAGGTGCTGGAGCTCATCAACGAAAGCATCAACGAAGAAAATTACGAATTCCCCACCCTGGAGCAGGAGTACATATACCAGTTTTTTACACACCTGAAGCGCCTGCGCGAACTGGTGCAGCAGCAGCGGCTGGATCTGCAAATGCCTGTTTTCCTGAAGCTCCTCCGGCAAATTGTGCAGGAGCAGCGCCTGCCTTTTACCGGAGAGCCTCTAAGCGGCCTGCAGATCATGGGGGTCATGGAAACGCGCCAGCTCGATTTTGAAAACCTGTTTATCCTAAGCATGAACGAGGGCAGCTTCCCTCCGGCCCCCTCACATGGCTCCTTTATTCCCTATAACCTGCGCCGGGGCTACGGCCTGCCTACCTTCGATCAGGAGGATGCCCGCTATGCCTACTACTTTTACCGCATGATACAGCGGGCCAGGAACGTTCACATTTTCTACAACACCAGCAGCGCCTACGGCCTGAATGGTGAAAAGAGCCGTCTGCTGTACCAGCTGCTTTATGAATCGGGCCTGGAGGTGCGGCAACAGGTGCTAACCCACCCACTGCAGCTGGCCAAAGCCCTGCCGTTGGAGATTCCCAAGACCAGTGCCGTGCGCGAGGTACTGCAGCAACATCTGGCCGCCAAGGGAGAAGCTCCCCAGCGCCGCTTTACTCCCTCGGCCCTTAACACTTACCTTGACTGCTCGCTGCGGTTCTATTTTAAGTATGTAGCCGGTATACAGGAGCCCGATGAGGTACAGGAAGAGGTAGACCCTGCCGTTTTTGGTAACCTGGTGCACCGGGCCATGGAGCTGCTGTATAAAGAACATATTGCAGGCAAAGGCGGCAATGCCCTTATGGAGGCCCGCGACCTGGTGATGCTGCATAAAAAGCTACCCGAGGTGGTAGATCGGGCATTTGCAGAGCATTACGGGCTGGCACTTCCCCTGCAGCTGGAGGGCCGCAATCTTATTATCAGGGGCATTGTTGAAAAGCTGGGCAAAGCCATTCTCAGCTGCGATGAAGACTACGCCCCCTTTGAAATTGTAGCCCTGGAAAGCGAAAGCCGCTTCAGGGGCGAAGGCCCGGAAAGCAACCGCTACCGCATGGAGGTACCCATAGCTGTTAATGGCAGCCGTTACTGGGTGGGACTCAAAGGCATTATTGACCGCATTGACCGTAAGGAGGATAAAGTAAGGATCCTTGATTATAAAACCGGCCAGGACGAGAAGCGCTTCGAAAGCCTGGAATCACTATTTGACCGGGGCAACGACCGCCGCAACAAGGCAGCCATGCAAACAATGCTCTACAGCCTGCTGTACCTGAATGTAAACCCACAGGAAGAAGGACGTGTAATACCCGGGCTCTACAACAGCCGTGAACTGTTTTCTGCAGGTTTTGATGTGCTGCTGGAAATTAAGGCAGAGCGGGGCTATATGCCGGTGCGCGACATCAGGCCTTTTGAAGAAGAATACAGGGTACAGCTGACAAAGCTGCTGGAAGAAATTTTTAACCCGGAAGTGTCTTTTACACAAACTGATAACTTGCGTAAATGCGATTACTGTACTTATAGAGGCATGTGTCACCGTTAATACTTTAACACCCCCGAATTTTTTAAACTCTTACTGAATGTTATTATTTATACATGGTAGCACATACGTTACCCGCACTATGAGATGGACCATTATTCTGCTCGTTTTCATCACAGCCTGCTCACCAGGTGGCGACAACAATACTAAAAATGACGATGATGCAGCATCAGCACCCGAATCGCTCCACATAGATTTTCAGTCGGGCTTTTACCAGGATACCGTTACGCTGTTCCATGGCAGGGAAAAGGTTTATGAAAAGGTGCTTACCACCCGCGAAGGCCAGCGGCTAACAGACCAGTTTTCCATTCCAAAAACAGAGCTGAAAGACACCCTCTATTTTAGGGTTGGCACCGAAAAACAGCCACTGCGGGGGCATATACCTCCAAATTCGGCCCAACACGTTGGTTTTTATCTTACTTCCGGCACGGTAGTAAATATTTATTCACGCGAGGCCCCGTTCGAGTATGATTGAAATAAGCAGGAGCGAAAAAAAGAACATTTTTAAATGGAAGAGTACATCCAGGCCTTGAATATCAGCCGGTAATATTATTATTGCTTACCTTCAGCCCTGGTAAAAAAAGCCATATGTTACTGAAAAAGCGACTCCTTTACCTGCTGCTGATAACAATAGTAATGGCACTGGGCCTAAGCACCAGAAAGTTTTCCGATGCCATGCCCCCTTTCGTTGCCCTTCATTTCGGCGATGCATTGTGGGCTGCCATGGTTTATTTTGGATTCAGAGCTTTACTGCCCGCCAAACCATTGCTACTCTCACTCTTGTTAGGCTTGAGCTTTTCTTTTCTGATAGAGTTCAGCCAGCTGTACAATGCACCCTGGTTAAACAGTATAAGGGCAAGCACAATGGGAGCATTGGTTTTTGGTAAAGGCTTCCTGTGGATAGATCTGGCCAGGTACACTGCAGGAACAGCACTTGCTTATTGCCTGGATCTTTTTCTGAACAGGTTTCACATAATTACTCCCCTTGGCGGAGGCACAGCGCATATCACAAACAGAGGTAAACTACCTTAAATTAAATACCCACTCTTATTGTGAATTTACTTAAACAGACACTACTAACTATTGCAACAACATATCCGGCTATACGATCGCCAGTACTCTTTTAAAAAAAGAAAACGCAGGCCTAATCAGCGCCTGCGTTTTACCTAACAATCAACCAATTTCACTTACTAACAATATTTTAAGCACCAGTTCCGGAGCCAGTTTACCTGGCAAATGCAGCGAACCGGTAAAGGAATCAAAATTCAGGGAATGCAGACTTCAAATTGCACTGTAGCGTTACGTTACCAAAGGTGCACTGTTAGTACTGCCCGTTCACATTACAATTTTAGCCAAAGTAGCTGTGCGGAAAAAACCAAAAATACAACAAATAGTACGCGCTCAAGAACTAACCTCAAGCACAAGAATACCAGCTATATATCTGAAAATAACTACTTAAACTGATGAGCTGTAAACTCCATCTTTAGAGATAACTGCCAGCCGTTCGCCGGCGCTTAGGCACAACAGATCTTTTAAACACAAGAATTGAACTTAAATTTATTTTTGATAGTATTACTATCATATCTGCTAGCTAGTGTATATTTGCTGCACGATCATCTAGAAATATGGCTCAAACCGGAACACAATCATTAACGCCTCTTACCCGTTTCTTCCGTCTGCTAAGGGTAGACCGTAAGCTGATCGGTCATATTTATCTTTATGCAGTGGTGGGCGGACTCGTAAGTTTGTCTCTACCCCTGGGTATACAGGCCATCATAAACCTGTTGGGCAGTGGCAGGGTATCTACCTCACTGGCAGTGCTTGTTTTACTGGTAATGCTGGGCATGGCACTGGTTGGGGTATTGCAGGTGCTGCAATTAACGGTATCGGAGCTGTTACAGCAGAAAGTTTTTACCCGCACGGCATTTGAATTTGCTTATCGCATACCCCGCCTGAAAGGCGATACACAGCGCTCCTACTATGTACCAGAGCTTATTAACCGCTTTTTCGATACTTTATCAGTACAAAAAGGACTTTCCAAGATTCTTCTTGATTTTTCAAGTGCCGCCCTGCAGGCAGTGTTTGGGTTAATCCTGCTATCACTCTACCATCCCTTTTTTATCTTATTCAGTGTGCTGCTGGTGGTGCTGGTAGCCGTGATGTTCCGCATTACCGGCCCAACAGGCATGGTGAGCAGCCTAACAGAATCGAAGTACAAATATGCAGTGGTGCACTGGCTGGAAGAGATGGCCCGCACCCTGGAAACTTTTAAACTGGCAGGCACCTCTCCTCTACCGATGGAACGTACTGATAAGCTGGTAAATGGCTACCTGGATGCCCGCAGCAGGCACTTTGGCGTCTTAAAGTTTCAATACATCAACCTGGTGGTGTTTAAGGTGCTGGTAGCTGCCGGCCTGCTGATTCTGGGTGGTAAACTGGTGCTTGAACAGCAGATGAACATTGGCCAGTTTGTAGCTGCAGAAATCATCATCATTCTTGTGCTCAATTCTGTAGAGAAGCTCATCATGAGCATGGAAACCATATATGATGTTTTAACCGCTCTTGACAAGCTGGGGCATGTAATGGACCTGCCTCTTGAAAACCATACCGGCACTCATCTGGATAAGAGCTTTGGCGCCAAAGGAGGCATGTCTATCCAGATGAACAATGTTTCTGTTAAGGAAGCTGATGATCGCAGATACCTGCTTCAGAACCTGAACCTAAATATACAGGCAGGAGAACGCGTTTGTATTACAGGGCGCCGCAACAGCGGCAAGAGCCTGCTGCTGCGTATAATGGCAGGCCTGCAGGAACCTTCTGAAGGGCTTATGAATTACAATGGACTACCCCTTGACAGCCTTAACCTCGAAAGCCTCAGGCATACCCTGGGTGCTAACCTGGAAAAACAAGGAATATTTGCAGGTACCCTGCTGGAAAACATAACTTTGGGAAAGCCCGGGATTGATTTTGATACAGTACAGGAAATGGCCGAGGTTACAGGCCTGAACCGCCTGGTACAGGAAATGGCCGATGGCTACAATTCCAGGCTGCTGCCCGAGGGGCGTCATTTGCCGGAGAGTGCCGTGCACAAGATCCTGCTCACCCGCAGCCTTATCAACAAACCCAGGCTGATTCTGCTTGAGGAGCCCTTCGAGGCCCTGAATGTACCGGATCGTAAACGACTGCTCAAATACCTGCTCAACCCTGCCCATCCCTGGACTGTTGTGCTCAGCACTACACAACCGGAACTGGCAAAGCAGTTCAACAGGGTGCTGGTGCTGCACAATGGTGAGCTCATAGAGGTTCCTGATCCCGCCAGGTTAACCGATGAAAAATGGTATCATGAGGTATTTATCAGCTAAAGACTTTTATGCTCAACATAAGCAAAAATGAAATAGATTTTGAGGTGGCCCCAGAGCGCTACGCCTCAATTAACCGGCTGGAGAATAAAAGTGGTAAAAACATTGCTTCACGCCTGCTGATTATTGCCCTGCTGATATTTATTGCAGTTTTGTTTCTTCCCTGGACCCAAAACGTGCAGGGAGTAGGTTATGTAACCACCCGCCTGCCCAGCCAGCGGCCGCAGACAGTTCCGGCCATTATAGATGGCCGGATAGTACAATGGTATGTGCGCGAGGGAGAGCTGGTACACAGAGGAGACACCCTGCTGCAGCTGGGCGAAATTAAGGAAGACTACCTGGACCCGCTGCTGGTAGAAAGAGCCGAACTGCAGTTTGAAGCCAAAGCACAGTCGGCACAGGCTTATGGCCAGAAAGCCGATCAGCTCGACAACCAGATTGCAGCCCTGCAGGAACAGCGTGTTTTTAAGCTTGAGCAGGCGCGTAATTACCTGCAGCAGGCTGCCCTTAAAGTACAGTCCGATAGCATGGATCTGGTGGCCTCACGCACCCAGATCAGCATAGCCGAAAACCAGTACCTGCGCATGGAAGAGCTTTTTGAGCAGGGGCTCAAATCGCGTACCGATCTTGAAGCACGGCGCATGAAGCTGCAGGAGGCACAGGCAAAAGTACTGATTGCCGAAAACAAACTCCTAAGCAGCAAAAACGACCTGCTTAATGCGCGCATCGCGATTAGCGGTCTGCAGGCAGAGTTTCAGGATAAGCTCGCCAAGGCCGCTTCGGAGCGTGCCGAAGCGCTTAGCGGCCGTTATACCGCCACTGCCGATGCTGCCAAACTGCAGAACCAGGCAACTAATTACGACATCAGGCGGGGACTTTATTTTGTAACGGCCCCACAAACCGGCTATATCACTAAAACCATTAAATCCGGTCTTGGAGAAACCGTAAAATCCGGCGAGCAGCTGCTTACCATTATGCCATCAGATTATGATCTGGCCGCCGAAATATATGTGCAGCCTATTGACCTGCCGCTGTTGGAAACAGGGCAGCCGGTTAGGGTACAATTCGATGGCTGGCCTTCTATTGTATTTTCCGGCTGGCCAAATGCAGCCTACGGCACCTTTGGCGCCGAGATAGTTGCCATCGATAATGTGATAAGCGAGAACGGCAAATACCGGATTTTGGTAGCGCCAGACCCTGATGAACACGACTGGCCCGATGCCATGCGCATTGGTGCCGGCGCACAAGGTATGGCCCTACTGGGCGATGTACCCCTGGGGTATGAGCTCTGGCGTAAGATCAATGGATTTCCACCAGACTTCTACCAGAGAAAACCGGTAACGACTAACCCTGCTGCTAATAAAGAGAAGAAATGAAAGGGACCTGCATCAGTGTATTTCTTTGTTTGTTATGCTTAACGTTTTCCGCCCTGCCCGCCACGGGGCAGCAGCCCGATACGCTGAGCCTTAACGAGTACTTAAGGCAGGTGGTGCAGCATCACCCCACTGCCCGTGCTGCTGCCTTACTGGTGGAGCAGGGGCGTATGGAAGTACGCAGTGCCCGCGGCTTTTTTGATCCTGTACTGGCGGCAGACCTGGATGAAAAACAATTCAAAGACAAAACCTACTACCGCATATTTGGCAGCGAGCTAAAGGCCACTACACGCCTGGGTATAGGCTTAAAAGCCGGTTATGATTATGCCGAAGGTGATTACCTGAACCCGGAGCGAACTGTACCCTCCGGAGGTTTATGGTATGCAGGAGTGAGTGTTCCCCTAATCCAGGGACTGATCTTTGATGAAGGGCGGGGCATGTTACGCCAGGCCCGCATACGGCAGGAACGCTACCAGTGGGAGCAGCAGCAACTGTTGGCCAACCTGCTGTACGAAGCCACTGCAGCCTACTGGCAATGGGCAGGAAATTATCAGCAGCTAAGCACCCTGCAAAATGCAGTAACAGTAGCTCAGCAGCGGTTCAGGATGGTTAGAAGTGGATTTATGGTGGGTGAGCTACCCGCCATTGATACCCTGGAAGCTTTTCTGCAGCTACAAACCCTGCAGAGCAGCCTTCTGGAGCAGGAGCAGGACCTGGTAAAATCAGAGCAGGCGGCTGCCTCGTTCTTCTGGAGCGAGGGTGGTGATCCGCTGTGGGTAAGCAGCAGTTTACCGGCACCCCTCCCCGCCCCTGTATTAGCCGATAGTTTGAACGGAAACTCAGACCCGGAGCAGCTAATATGGGCAGAGGCCAGCCCCTCTGTTAGGCTATATGGCTATAAAATAGCAGAATTAGAAGCAGAAAGGCGCTGGAAGGCAGAAAAGCTTAAGCCTTACCTGGCTGCCAGCTACAACATTCTTAGCTCAGAGGCTCCTACGGAAAATCCCGCTTCCTATTCGCCAAACAATTATAAGATTGGTGTTAGTTTTAAAATGCCCTTGCTGCTGCGCAGTGCCAGGGGTGAACTTCAGCTTAACCGCCTGAAAATGCAAACCGCAGCACTGGAGCAGCGGCAAAAGCGCCTGGAGGTAACCAACAAGCTGGAGGCCCTTATCAGCAGCTTACAGCTGTTGCAGGATCAAATACGGCTGAACCAGCAACTGGTAACAGGCTACCAGGCTATGTGGCTTGGCGAGCAGCGTAAGTTTGAATATGGCGAGAGTACTCTTTTTTATGTAAACACACGCGAGCTCAAATACCTGGAGAGCCGCTTAAAACTACTCTCGCTGCAGGTGAAATTTCAGCAGCAGGAGGCAGAGTTAAGAAGGCTGATGGGAATAGTACCTTAAGTGCAGTGTACCCTGCTTCATTAGCACTTTAACACATTAACTTTATTTAGCACCATTCTAAATTAATCTGAAACAGGGAGTTAGCCGCAACCAGGCATCAAAGCAGCAAGTATACTACAGTAGTAAATATTGTAGAACTTAATTTTTTATAGATATGGAAGCTACTTGCAACCACTGCACCCACTGGGAGCAAACACAGGCAAAACTAGATGTTCCAACCGATAAGTTTGGTAAGTGTAATGAGCTATCAGATGCTCATGTTGATCCGGAATACATTGTACCGGTTCTGAACGATGGCAGGCCGGTATCAGAAAAAAACGGACACTATGAATACATTACCGGCGCTGACTTTGGCTGCAACCACTTTGCAGAAAAGATGAACCGCATTACGTTTTAAACAGATGTAGACAAATACAGAACGGTGGCCTTTCAGCCACCGTTTTTTGGTTTCCTGTTCTATAAGCCGCTAAGGTCTGTGTTGGTTAAAAAATGGAAGTACCTGTTTTAGTTGTAAGCAGCTCCAGTGTTTTCATGCCCAGCACAGAGTTGCCTTTGGGGTTAAGTTTAGGGCTCCAGACGGCAATGCTGTAACATTTGGGGTGTACCGCAACGATCCCCCCGCCTACGCCACTCTTTCCGGGCAGGCCTACTCTATACGAAAACTCACCAGCCTCATCGTAAAAACCACAGGTCTGCATCAGGGCATTGATACGCTTTACCTGTGACTTCTTCAGAACTCGTGAATCTGATTTGTAGAGACAGCCTTCATCAGCAAACGCCATAAAAGCATGGGCCAGATCCTCACAACTCATCGCTATGGAACACTGGTGGCAGTAAAACTCCAGCACTTTATCTACATCATTCAGGATGTTGCCGTAAGATTTCATCATGTTGATGAGCGAGGCATTCAGATAACCAGTTGCTATTTCAGAAGCTGCCACTTTTTTATCGTACTCAATAGTACTATTGCCTGAAAGCTCCCGCACAAAAGACAAAAAAGATTCCATGGGATCATCAAAGCGGCTGATGAGAATATCTGCCATTACCAGCGCCCCTGCATTCAGAAAGGGGTTTCGTGGTATGCCGTTTTCATACTCCAGCTGCACAATAGAATTGAATGGGTTGCCGGAAGGCTCAACATCTATACGTTCCCAAAGTGTTTCTCCCAGCAGAGGCAGCACCTGCGCCAGCGAAAGCACCTTTGATATACTTTGAATGGAAAATCGTTCCTTGCTATCTCCCAGGCTGTAGTCCTCTCCTGCTACTGTAGAAAGATGTATACCATACTTAAGCGGATCTACCAGGGCCAGCTCGGGAATGTATCTTGCCAGCTCCCCCTGCCCCTTATAAACTTTGGCTTCCAGGTAAATTTCATCAAGTATCTTTTTGTAATCCATGAGGGCTTAAATTTCTTACTACTAGCTATAAAAAGCCTGGTCACCCGAAAAGTGTTTTACCTTTAACTGCCCTGCTCACTTAACCTGAAATCTAGTGCCATTAAAAAAGCAGGCCCGGAAGGGCAAATACTGCTTTCCGGGCCTGCTGCTCATTGCTTATTAACAGATAAATCGTTTAAGCGCTACTATCGCTCTATTTCTTCCAGCAAAGGGTAATCGATATAGCCTTCTTCGCCTGTAGTGTAAAAGGTTTTATCATCCCACTCTGCCAGTGGTGCATCATGCTCAAAACGCAGCGGTAAATCAGGGTTAGAGACAAAGAGCTTACCATAGGCTACCAGGTCTGCTTCGCCTGCAGAAATTACTTTATTGCCCTTTTCTTCGTCAAATCCCCCATTGATGATCAGCGTGCCCTTGTACAGCGGACGATAGTGTTTTGCAATATGGGGTTCTGCATATGGCAGCTTGCTCACATCTGTAAACGGCTCAGAAAGATGCAGGTAAGACAGCTTATACTCATTAAGCTTTCTGGCGATATAGTCGTGGGTAGGAATACTCTCTTCATCCAGCTCCATACCAAAAGTACCGTGCAGGGACGGGTTCATCCGCACACCTATGCGGTTTTCAGGCATTACTTCCTTAATGGCATCTATTACCTCAAACAGAATGCGGGCACGGTTTTCTATGGAGCCACCATAAGCATCTGTGCGCATGTTGGAAGTGCGGTTAAAAAACTGCTGCAGCAGGTAACCATTGGAAGCATGAATCTCTACGCCATCAAAACCGGCATCCATTGCATTTTTAGCAGCCTGTTTAAAGTCTGCTATGGTCTGCCTGATTTCTTCAAGGCTCATTTCCTTTGGTGTTACCGTATCCTTAAAGCCCTCGGGGGTATAGGACTTGGAGTTGGGATTGAAAGCAGAGGGTGCCAGTGGCAACTCTCCCCCATGAAAATCGGGGTGCGACATACGGCCAACATGCCACAGCTGGCAAAAGATCTTGCCGCCCTCTTCGTGCACTGCCCGAGTTACTTTTTTCCAGCCCGCCACCTGTGCAGGTGTATGTATACCAGGGGTATTGATATAACCAACGGCACGTTCAGAAATCTGCGATCCTTCTGAAATGATAAGACCTGCAGAGGCGCGCTGGCGGTAGTACTCTGCATGCATACCTGTGGGAGCTTTATCCTTGTTATCAGCCCTGCTACGTGTCATGGGAGCCATTACCACCCGGTTTTTAAGCTCCAGATCACCTAACGTATAAGGGGTTAAAAGAGGTTTATTATGATTCATCTTTGTAAGTCTATATGTAACATCATTCAATGTTTAAACTACGGATTTAGACTTAAAAGAGTTATTTCCGGAAATTAGAAAAAGGATGAATATTCATGAGGAAACCTTTACAATCCGCCAGAAAATGGGAAAAATCACTATAAAAGCATAAAAAAAAAGCAAAAGCGTGGCAGGATGAACATTGTACTATTCCTGCACCTCCTCCTCTGGCATTGAAAAAAGATCAATAAAAAAGCCCCACCTGAAAAGGAGGAGCTCTTTATATATTTATAAGCTACGCTTAGGCCATTTGTGCGTCCAGCTTCTGAGCCAGAATGTTTTTGCTAACGGCACCTACCTGCTTGTCTACTACCTGGCCGTTCTTGAAAACCAACAGGGTTGGAATGCTGCGAATACCAAATTTAGCAGATACCTCAGGGTTGCTGTCAACATCAACTTTTCCTACTACGGCCTTGCCTTCGTAATCACCGGCCAGTTCTTCTACAACCGGGCCAATCATTTTACAAGGTCCGCACCACTCCGCCCAAAAGTCTACCAGTACTGGCTTGTCGGAGTTCACTATTTCTTCAAAATTAGAATCGGTAATTTCTATTGCTTTACCCATGACTGAAAAATTTAACTTTATGGTAAGAAGACACAAATATACAATAAAAAGTTTCCGCTTAATGCCAGGTGGCTAACAGGCAAAAGCTTAGGATTAGCTCATCAATGCCATACGCTACAATAAAACAGCTGTTAATCATCAAGTAACTAACAAGTTGCAGCTGAAGTTAGGGTTCTATCAGCTTTTCTGATACAACTATCATATTTTTTTATAGTACAATTTTTATCTTTCAAAGCCATTGTACTACCAACCTTAAAATGACAGAACGCTTACGCAGGCTGCTTGTTTGCCTGATATGCCAGGTTATGCAACACTACATGAAAAGGCCACTGCCAGTCAAAAAGCACCAAGCTCCTGCAGCAGCTTTAAACCTTCAGGCCATGGGCCGTAGCCATCTTTAGGAAGGAAATGCCCTGCTTCACGCACTACCTCCAGCCGGCTGCCCAGGCATGAGGCAAAGTAAGTAGCCCGCTGCAACGATACTACATGGTCGGTATCGCTAGCTACTAGCAGGGAGGGGAAAGGCAGCTGATCGAGCGGCATGGGCCCAAAGTTTTTGATGTATGGCGGGTAGTTAGGGTGATCAACATCACTGGGTCCTACCAGTAAGGCTCCTTTTAATTTCCAGCCCCACTTTTTAACCCCATGCAAAATGGTGGCGCAACCAACACTGTGTCCAACCAGCACAAGTTCCTCCGGTTTGTACAGGTCTACTACTTGCCCTAGACGGGCTACCCAGGCCTCTTTTTCAGGCTCCTGCCAGTTCTCCTGCTCTACACGTACAAAATACTGCGGATACTGCTGCTCCCAGTAGCTTTGCCAATGGTCCGGACCAGAATTTCTAAGACCTGGAATGTTGATGATCATACTTCAGAAACAATAAAACGGAATGAGGCTCAATGATAAGACATAGGTATGAATTTTTCTATCTCAGTGGTTCCTATTCTCCCCCCCTTTATCGTTGAACAATTCTGATCTATTGTGCCATACCCTGATGCGCCCTTGTGCTAAATTTCTTTCAACAACAATAAAGCCGGTAACTTCTTAGCAGAAATTACCGGCCTTTGTTTATTCTTTTGATGAGGTGCTATTGAACTGTAAGCAACCAATTGGTAGCTTTTTCAACATCATCGAAATACTGCATCACAAAAGGAGCATTTTTTGTCTGATCTTTAAAATTTGATACAGACATTTGAGTAAATGCATTAGTAGAGATGATGAAAGCAACAGCTTTCAATCCATTCTGCAGCATATTGCCGATGCCATAGGTTGCCGCCCACTCTGTATCTTCCTTTTTTACCAGCGAACTGTTCTGGGTGTTGGACAGTAACCTGGAAGGCTTTTTTTGCCGGAATATTTCTACAGACTTTTCTATCCCTTCCCTGAATTCAGCAGAAGTAGCAAAACCTCTCCAGTTTTGAATAAGCAGCTTTTTCTCTGCATCATATTCAATTACCAGGTATGATTTTTCATAAAGCTTCGTTGTGGGTTTGGCAGCGGCAATCATAAATGTGTGAACAAATAAAGTTTAGGCTGCAAATCAGCAAAACAAAAGTGAAATACAATAATCACTTGCTGGCAAAAGCATTCTCACGTAAGAAAACAACCCGCTTTACTAAATGATTGCTAGTTGCTTTGATCAACGGTTAAACAATCATCAATCATCGTTACTAAACTTTATACAGCTTCAAGACCTCTATGCTTCTACTGCGCCCCATTACCATTACCCCAGGCTATACTCCACATCCGGCTTAAGCACATCCAGCTGTTTGAACAGATCGTTGGAGGGGTCGATGCGGTATTTGCGACTAAGGAGTTCTACCTCCATGCCCTGGCCATTCTCGTGTGCTTCTATTGAAACTTTCAACTCACAATTACCCGGGAATTTTGAACCTACCTGCTCCAGCAGCTCAATTAGCTCTTTGCTAATGTGCTGCACCGGCACCTTTAGCTTCAGGGTTTTGGCCAGTTTGCTCCTGATATCGCCCAGCAGCTGAATGTTGGTGATCTTGAATTCCAGATCATCTTCCTTCCAGGGCTTAGACTGTACACTGCCCGTGAGGTGCAGGAACCAGCCCGGCGTGAGGAAAGCCTTAAAACGGGTATAGTCTTCGCCGAAAAGATAAAAGGTAAAAGAGCCTTCGTAATCTTCAAGGGTAAGTGTGCCAAAGGGCTTGCCGTTCTTGGTCATGCGGTGGCCTACATCCGTAACTGTTCCCCCCAGGGTTACCTGGTTACGGCTGCGCAGGGTGGGCAGGTCGTTTAGTTCACTGCAGCGGGTGTTGCAGAACTGGAGCAGCTCCAGCTTAAACTGGTCGAGCGGGTGGCCGCTTAGGTAAAAACCAACCACCTCTTTTTCAATCCGTAGCTTTTCCAGGTCGCCAAAAGGCTCTACCTGTGGCGGACGTGGCATGGGAATGGCTACAGTGCCACTGCCTGCACCACCGAAAAGGCTTACCTGGGCGCTGTCTTCCTCCTGCTGGGCCCGCTGAGCCCATTTAATGGCCAGCTCAATAAGGGTACCTTCCCCTGCTTCGTCGTTGTGCAGGTACTGGCGGCGGTGGCAGTCTTCGAAACAGTCGAAACCACCAGCCATGGCCAGGCATTCAAAGGTCTTCTTGTTTACTGCCCGCAGGTTAACGCGCTTGGCAAAATCAAAAATATCTTTGTATTTGCCTTTTTTGTTTCTTTCGTTGATGATCTCCTCCACGGCAGCTTCGCCTGCACCTTTGATGGCTCCCAGACCAAAGCGGATCTCCCCGGCATCGTTCACCATAAACTGCACATCCGATTCGTTTACATCGGGGCCCAATACTTTGATGCCCTGGTTGCGGCACTCTTCCATAAAGAAGGTTACCTTCTCAATGTTGCTCTGGTTGTGCGTGAGCACCGAAGCCATGTACTCTGCCGGGTAGTGCGCCTTGAGGTAGGCGGTGTGGTAAGCCACCACCGAATAGCAGGTAGAGTGCGATTTGTTGAAGGCATAGGCTGCAAAAGCTTCCCAGTCTTTCCAGACTTTTTCCAGTGCTTTGGGATCATGCCCCCGCTCCTTACCGCCCTCTACAAACTTAGGCTTAAGTTTCTCCAGCAGGGCAAAGATCTTTTTACCCATAGCCTTACGCAATACGTCGGCATCGCCTTTGGAGAAACCAGCCAGCGACTGCGACAGGAGCATTACCTGTTCCTGGTATACCGTAATACCATAGGTCTCACCCAGGTACTCATCCATGGCAGGTATATCGTAGGTAATAGGCTCACGGCCGTGCTTACGGGCAATAAAGTTAGGGATGTACTCCAGCGGACCCGGACGGTATAGGGCGTTCATGGCAATAAGGTCCTCGAACTTGTCCGGCTTCAGGTTGCGCAGGTGCTTTTGCATACCGGGCGACTCGAACTGGAATGTACCGTTGGTTTCGCCACGCTGGTAGAGTTCGTAAGTCTTCTCGTCGTCGAGCGGAATGGTATCCGGATCGATGGTTACGCCATGGCGCTTTTTGATGTACTGTATAGCTGTTTTGATGATGGACAGGGTTTTCAGGCCCAGGAAGTCCATCTTCAGCATACCGGCGCTTTCTACTACCGAGTTATCGAACTGGGTGTTTACCAGCGCCGCATCTTTGGAGGTAGCTACCGGTATATACTTGGTGATGTCATCGGGCGTAATGATTACACCGCAGGCATGTATACCGGTGTTGCGAAGGGAACCCTCCAGGATCTCTGCCTGCTTCAGCACTTCTGCCCTGAGGCCACGGCCATCGCGGATGGCTTTGAGTTCGGGCACCTCTTTGAAGGCTTTTGCCAGGGTTGTGCCAGGCTTCTCCGGCACCATTTTGGCCAGCTCGTTAGATTCCTGGAGTGGCAGCTCCATTACCCTGGCACAGTCACGAATGGCCGATTTGGCTGCCATGGTACCATAGGTAATGATCTGTGATACCTGGTTCTGCCCATATTTCTTTACCACATAATCAATAACCGCACCGCGGCCTTCGTCGTCGAAGTCAATATCAATATCGGGGAGTGATACCCTGTCGGGGTTCAGGAACCTCTCGAACAGCAGGTCGTAGGCTATGGGGTCTACGTTGGTAATACCAATGCAGTAGGCTACGGCCGATCCCGCCGCTGATCCCCTGCCCGGCCCTACGGCCACGCCCATTTCGCGGGCTTTGTTGGTAAAGTCCTGTACAATGAGGAAATAGCCGGGGTAACCTGTTTTGGCAATCGTCTCCAGCTCAAAATCGAGGCGCTCCTGTATTTCAGGCGTGATTTCGGCATAACGCTTCCTGGCCCCCTCGTAGGTAAGGTGGCGCAGGTAATTGTTCTCCCCCCTTTTACCGCCATCCTCTTCATCGAGCGGATCCCGGAATTCGGCCGGGATATCGAATTTAGGCAGCAGCACATCGCGCTGCAGCTTATAGGTTTCTATTTTATCTACAATTTCCTGGGTACACTCAATGGCCTCCGGCAGGTCGGCAAAGAGTGCCTTCATTTCGTCTTCCGACTTCAGATAAAACTCCTGGTTTGGAAAGCCAAAGCGATAGCCACGACCCCGGCCAATGGGTGTTGATTGCATCTCACCATCGCGCACGCAAAGCAATACATCGTGTGCACCGGCATCGGCTTTATCGAGGTAGTATACATTATTGGCTGCAAAGTATTTCACGCCATACTTACGGGCAAAACCAAGCAATACCTCGTTTACCTTGTTTTCTTCATCAAGGCCATGGCGCTGCAGCTGCACATAAAAATCATCGCCAAAACATTCGTGCCACCACTTGAAGGCATCTTCTGCCGGGCCTTCACCAACGTTCAGGATCAGACCTGGAATTTCACCATCCAGACCGCCGGTGGTAGCAATCACACCCTCGCGGTACTGGCAGATCAGGTCTTTGTCTATGCGAGGGTACTGGCCGTAATTACCCTCCATATAAGCCAGGGAACTTAGCTTGGCCAGGTTATGGTAACCTGTTTTATTTTTGGCTAGCAGTACCTGGTTAAAGCGCTTATCGGGATTGTCTTTGGTAAACTTAAGCGTAGTACGCTCTTCGGCCACATAAAACTCGCAGCCAACAATAGGTTTCAGCTCTGCGGCAAGGGCTTCCTTCACAAATATAAAAGCACCAAACATATTGCCATGGTCGGTCATGGCCACAGCCTTCATACCCAGTTCTTTGGTCTTTTTAACCAGGTTTTTAATGTTTGGTGTTGCCTGCAGAATGGAGTACTGGGTGTGAACGTGCAGGTGCGAGAAAGGGCTGTCGATTTTTTTGGCGGCAGCCTTGTCCAGAACTAAGCCGGCACCATCCTTGGGTTCTTCCTTGCGTTTGGCAAAGTTGGCAGCATCCAGCTCCGGGGCCTCATATACGATCTCAGCGTAGGGCGTGGCATCGAAAGGCTTCACCACCTGATGGCTTATCAGGCCAAAGAAACAGCGGGTGGTGGCATGCACGTCGTAGGCTGCATCGTGGGCATCGCCAAAGCCTTCGCCAAAAAGCTTGGTGTGCAGCTCAGTAAGCGTGGGCCACTTAAATTTACCGCCCCTGCCGCCGGGAATGGCGCAAAAGTCGGTTGAGACTTCTTTGGTATCGAGGATGGCTGTTTCGAGCAGCTTGCTGGCCACTGCACCGCGGATAAACTCCGCCCCCATCACATTAATATCGAACTCTACGTTATGGCCCACCAGCACCCCGGCTTTGGCTACATCAGCAGCAAAGATCTCCAGCACCTCCTTCAGCGGCTTACCCATCTCCAGGGCCATCTGGGTGCTGATGCCGTGGATCTTCTCCGAATTATAGGGGATGGTAAAACCATCCGGCTTTACTATGTGGTTGCCTGCATTGAGCAGTTCGCCCTTTGCACCATGCAACTGCCACGCAAGCTGTACCAGGCGCGGCCAGTTGTCCAGATCGGTAATCGGGGCGTTATAATTCTTGGGTAAACCGGTGGTTTCGGTATCGAATATTAAATACATGCAAGCAGCTAACAATGGTTGAAAGAGCAGTAGTTCCTACACTTTTAAAAGTAAAGGAAACACCTCTGCCCCCGATGAGGCAGGGTAACAAAGATAGCGAAAAGGCCATTATCAAACCTCCATGGTTTTAAAAAGCTTAACAGTTTTAACTTAGCCAAAAGCCTCTACAGCAAACACCATTTTTAACACTATTTAAGAATCCACCAGGCATTAGATGGCATATTTTTTGATTCATTATCAGTAAGATATAAAACAAAACAGCATGAAAATATTTAAAATAGTTTTACTGGGACTCGCGTTGGTTTTTGCAGCTCAGGCTGGATGGGCACAAACCAGCAGCAGAGAGCAGAAGAAGATAGAGAAAGCCGAAAGAAAACGGCTTAAGGAAGAAGAGGAAAGAAAGAATCATGAGCTGCTGGTAAGTTTGGTAAAGGATCAGACTTATGTACTTGAGGCTACGACACTTGCTGGCAGGTATGGTTATCAGTACCAGGTAAGCCCTAATACTAACTTCATCATGGTAGAGGGTGATCAGGTTATCGTTCAGACTGCCAATAACCATGGCGTTGGCTATAATGGCCTGGGGGGCATTACCATTAATGGTACCATCAGGGATTACGAGGTACACAATGAAAAAAATGGTGTATCTGTTATGATTAGGTTCCAGGACCCTGTGTTAGGGCTCTCTACCTTAAACTTAAGCGTACAGGCCAATGGTTATGCCCGCGCTACTGTGCTGGGAAACTGGGGAGCCAGGGCAACATTCCAGGGCCAGTTTAGTGACCTTGAAGAGTCTCGTATCTTCAAAGGCCGGCCAATTATCTAATATTTATAGATCAGTCGCTATAAATCTCATCAACTGCTTTGCTTGTAGTCAGGATACTTTCCGCTACAGTAAAGCAGTTTTTTTTGCTCTTGCCAGGGTAAGCTGCTCTCATCCAGTTGCAATCAATTTTAGTCCTTCAGTATGCCATTGTTAAAGGCAGGGCATGAAACGTTTTGCGCTGCCCCGCCCTCCCCTCATCAAAATACAGGGTGAGGTGGTGTTGCGGGGCTGGCTCGAATGAGATCTTCCCATTATTTCCGAAGAAGCTGGTGTAGGCATTCTGATAGTGAGTTTCTGGTATACCAAACCGTATCTTTGTGAGCTTTTTCAGCGCTGGCTGATGATCAACTGGCTCTTCCGCTTTTTTCATCCCAGGCATTGGAGGCCAGCGAAAAGTCCAGGGCAGGTAAGGATTCTCCTGGTTTGTAATCACTTCTATCGCCATACCTTCAGGCAGATAAACAGGCTGGTATTTAAGGCAACCCTCGAAGAGCCTGTCTGTATCTGCTGAATACTCCAGACAAAGCCCGAAGGGAGAGCTGCCGTTTTGTAGATGATTTGCCCGTTCCCACAGCTTTGTTGGAGCAGTCAGCGGGTTCGTTATATCGTTTACGTTGTTTACCCAGAGTATCTCCAGGTAAAAATTTTCAAAATAGAACTTCCTGTTGCGGGTACCCTGTCCCGGATGTACGCGATTGCTGCCCTCCTGCAGTCCAAAGCTTAATAACTCGTCAGCTTCAGCGCCATCACTGTCAGAGAAAATAAAGATATGACCAATCTCCATGCTTTCGGTATTTCTGGAAAGATAGTGAGGTTGGATGTTATTATAACAAACTACTCCTGGCGGGAATGATAAAATAACGGCATCTACAACTATTGCCAGGGAGAATGTTAGCCATGCTAACTTTTTGCTTAAGCAGCTAAAAAAAATCAATGTTGGCTCCTACCGCAGTACTACAGGGGTCAGGATATCTATCCCTGTCTGCTTCGGAAAATTCAGAATAAGTTCTTTATCTGAAACTTCCAGGGTTCCCTTATTAAGCTGCTTACCATTGTTTAATTCTATGGCGTATTCACCATTTTCAAGATTACCCAGGTTTATACTGGCTCTTGCAGGCCCTACTGCAGAGGCACATTGCTGCGAAGCACCAGGCGCTATGTGCTGAAAATCAATTCTGATCACATCACCATCACCGTTCCTGTCGTAGCCGATTACATAGTCGTAGCAGATGTATTCCTTCAGGGTTTTACAATGCAGTACTACCTGCTCCCCACCTCCCACTGCGGCTTCTGCCATTTCCACCTCCACTAATGAATCAATGAGCAATTCATCACCAGGCCCCTTTTCACAGGAAAAGATCAACAAGAAAACCGGAATACAGAAGAGGTACTTCATGATCTGAAATAAGTCAGAGAATATTTTCTTATCTCAAGACTTAAATCAGCGCAGGATGGTTGGAATTATAGCAAGATATTCTAGAACTAATCTTACTAAAACAGGTCAACCATATGATTTATAGGCATATGAATTGTGAGAAAACTTATAAAAATATACAAAACAAGCTTACCTGAATGTGTGGCCAACCGGCCGAAATGATCCTTCGGATACAACATGCAGCTGTGGCTTATCTTTGCTGGGCTTAATTTCCCTTTTCTTTAATCTGATCTTCATGAAAAATCAAAACAAAACATCTGTTAATCCTTTTTATGTTCTAACTTGTTTAAGATAAAGGCATATCTATTGCCGTTGTGCCTCCCTAAGCCAGGCATAGTAATGCTTATAAAGCAACACCTGTAAAGGGTACCCTGATAGAAATATCCGCCCTGCAAATGGTGCTGTTGTTAACTCGCCGCAGGTATGTTATTTTTTGCTTTAGCATGGTTTTACAGCCAAAACAACTGAAGTGGAAAATAGCTAGCAATGATTCCACACTACGATACAGCAGATCAGATCTGATCTGCTGAAGTCCCTGCAACTGTTTGTTTGCCTCTATAAGCTGGTGGTCTGATCTACACTTTCAGAAGCCTGAAAATTAACAACTGCTAAGGCTGCTGCGCTTCCTATGCCTGCGCTGCCTTTATTTTTTACCTCCCTGGCATCCCCTTGATATCAAAAGCCACGGGAGTAGAAAAAATATTTTACCTGCCCCTCCCTCTGGTCAATTGCTGAGGCTGCCAGCCCATATTTCCAGGCCGACCCCGGATCGTCCGCCTGTTGGTACATGCTTACTGATTGACCTGTTTTTAAACATTTTTTAACTAAACTTTCACAAAATGAAAAATTTCTCCCTTCTGCTCTTGATGGCACTGGTAATGACTATTACCAGCTGCCACTACCTTGACGACATTTTTGATGAGGTGGAACCTACAAAACCACTTGTCCAGACCTATGCTACCGGCTTAAGTGCCCCCATTGGACTGGTTATGGGAGACCAGAACCGTTTATGGGTTAGTGAAAACGGCCCCGGTGCATTCGATGGTCAGGTATCTATGATCATGCCCGGGGGCATGGTATACCCGGCAATTGTTGGCTTTCCTACTTATATCAATCCCGAGGGCTTACCGGGAGGGGTAAACCATTTGGCGTATAAAAATGGCATGCTGTACATTTTGAGTGAGGTTGATGGTAGGTTGTATATGGCTGATGTCTCTAAATTCAGACCGGGCAGCACGCCTGTGCAAGCAAGTGAGCTTGCTTATCATGAGATCCGCAGCTTTATTCTGGATTATGATTTTGGCCCCCTCGATACAAATGAGAGCAATCTTTACAATCTTACCTTTGGGCCCGGGGGCGATCTGTTTATTGTGGATGCTGCCGCTAATGCAATTATAAGAAGGGATGCTGGAGATGCTTCCTTAAGTGTGTTTGCCTTTATACCTGATATCCCGAACCCAACACCAGTTGGTCCGCCCACCATTGATGTTGTACCCAATGGTATCGTTTGGGATGGAGAGCGCTTCCTGATATCTACCCTTATCGGTTTCCCTTTCCCGGCTGGTGAATCACGCATTTATGAGCTTGACCATGACGGCAATATCTCGGTATACCAGGAAGGCTTCACCAGCCTGGTGGACATAGCCCTGGGACATGACCAGCTGCCTATGGTACTGCAGTTCAGTGAGTTTTCACTGGCTAACGGAGGCTTTCAGCCCATGCAGGGTAAGGTGATCATAGCCAATGGTACTACCCAAACAATTCTGAAAGACAAGCTAAACATGCCCACCTCTCTTGAGCTCGATGGCCGCAAAGCCTATGTTACAAGCCTGGCAGATGGTACCGTAACCCGTATTATCTGGTAAAGCTACAGGAGCTGCCTCCTAAACAAGAGCGGGAAGCATCTATACTGCTTCCCGCTCTTTATTTTACCATCAAGATGCAGCCAGTTTTTACTAAACACATATCAGGCCTAACTGCAGGCTGTAAATTCTTTCTCTAAGAACGCTAAGCTCCTGCAGCATGCGCCTGCTGTTTTCCTCTTCTTTGCTGAAAGAAGGAACAATGGTTTTATAATACTCGATACCCGCCAGCAGGTTATCCTTAAATGTTTGCAGCGACTTCAGCTGCCTGGCAGAAGCCTCCTTCAGGCTGTCGGTCATTTGCTTTTCGAGATATTCAATGTAGAGCACCAGTTCATTTATAAATAAACTGGGCCGGTACACATTACTAAGTATATTTCGCCTGCCGTAAATATGCCCTACAATTTCTTCCAGGCTGAAGATCCTGGAGAAGTAAGCCATATTGGGTCCAGGACAAATACTCACTGCCTTACTCTTCTTTACAATTTTGTTGATGATCAGTGCAGAATTGGCCAGTCCTACACACAGGCACTCTTTGGCAGTGATCTTTTCTGCTGCTTCTCTATGTGCCGCAGGCTCCATTTCCAGCTTATCGAGTTCTTGCAGCTTTAGCTTCTGATACTCATGAGAGGCTGTACAGATAGGCTCTTCTGAAAACTCCGTATTAAACACCAGGTGTTTTTTTATGCAGGGGCTGCCGGGTTTTCCCTGCCTGATCCGCGCCTGCTTCTCCTGCTCTGCAGAACTATCCTTTAGCGTGTTAAATGGCACCCCCAGGGGCGATACATAGCTAAGATGCAGATCTTTCTTTTCTGCCCTGGCTAAGCGCTCCATCGTGGGCTCGTCTACCGTAGTGGCCTCGGGAACCAGTAAGAATGGTGTGCCCCAACCGGTTTTATCTACCTGGTAATACTCAAGCAGAAAGGCCTGCTCTCCCGCAGTACCAATACCCCCCTGGTAGGTAAGCGCCTGCTCGAGCGGCTGCGCAGAGGGCTGCAGCCCCTTCTCCTCCAGGGCCTTATCCAGGATGGACTGGAGCTCTGCTGCCAGTGCTGCCCGCTTTTGCTTAAACTCTTCCAGGATAGGGCCAAGCAGGAGTCCGTCGGTTGCAAAGGCATGTCCGCCACAGTTGAGGCCCGATTCTATCCTGAACTCCGATACCCAGATACCTTTTTTGGCCAGGAATTTACCTTGTATTGCTGCCGATCGGAAATCGCTTACCTTTAGCACTACCTTTTTCCTGATGGCACCAAAAGCATCGGGGTAAAAGTCGGGGAAGTTCTCCAGGTAGGTGTACAGCCTGGGGTTGAGTCCTGCAGAAAAGATGATGGAGGAATTTAGCTGACTGTTGGCATAGCCACGCAGGGCCGCCAGTGCATCAGAATATTCAGGCGGCAGGGCATTGCCTTCTTTACTGAAATTAGCCCTGTCCAGTTTGGTCATGATGTTAACATCTATCGCTCCGGGCTGCATCTGCAGGCGAAGTTGCTGCTGAAGCTGCTCCTTTCTCTCCCCATCTGATTCCTGCTGCATTTGCCTGTACAGGCGAGTGAGCGGAGCAGTATCGGGCAGCAGCTCAAAATAGCGAGTAATTTCAGTACCTGCGGCAAAGGCTTCTTCCTTTAGTTTGCAGAACTGCTGCCGGGTAATCGTATGCAATAAATCAAGATATGCGGTTGTTCTTTTAGCCCTGTAGTCTTCTGCAGAAGGGTGAATGGGATCATACGCCAGACCATACTCCCCACAGTAATGCCGGCGCATCTGTTCCATCAGCGTATCGTCGCTAAGCGATACTACCGAGCTGATACCAAAGCGGGCAATTTTAAGTGGTGAATCAATTGTAAAGGCGAGTCCCATTACCGGGATGTGAAAAGAATGAGGGTCTTGAAACATAAGTCAAACAGCAAAATAAGTTCATAAGCAAGAAGCAGAAGATTTCTGCCCTTAAATATGACTTAAGTCAGGTATAGATCTTTTCAGGCAATAAGTGACTCCGCACTACTCCCCACCGGATAAAAAAATCTACTTTAAATCAACAAAAGAAAGGGCTGCTTCTATCTGAAGCAGCCCTGCTAATTACATCATGATAAATGTCTTAGAAATCCATCTCGTCGGCACTGGGACCATAGCTGCCTGGAATGGGAATATTGAGTAGCCTTAGGTAAACACCCAGCTGTGCCCTGTGGTGTACAATCTGGTTAAAGCTCATACGCAGTACGGCAAGCTTCGGGGATGTATCGTAAATGGTGTCTCCATCGCGTAAGGTCCAGGGGTCGGACAACTGCTCATCGCGCCCCATCGCAATATGCTTTCTGCCATCTTCCAGGCTTTTTTCAAAGTACTCCAGCAATTCTGCCGTTGTATTCACATCCACTGGCGCATAAGGATTATTTGAAAAATCAAGCTCATTGGTGGTGAGGGTCATGCCGATCCAGGTTGGCAGCTCTGCAATGTGGGTAGCAAGCCGCTTGATGGTCATGCTTTTAGGGTGTGGCTGCCAGCTGAATTTATCATCCGGAATGCGCTCCAGCATTTTGCGGGTGGTAACAGCCTCCTGCTCCAGCTCCTTGGCAAAGATGTCGATGAGAGTGGTAGTAGCGGCTGTTGTTTGTACCGGCGGGGTCTGAATCATAGTCATAGTGCTTGTTGTTTTTGGTGATATCACAAAGGAAACACCACCCACTGACAACCCTATGGCAGCCTAATTTCAGGGTAGAATATTTATTTTAAAATTTTATAGAGTAGCCTGTAACTAAGGGTTTAAGAGTCTGTCATGCTTCCCAAAACACTGGTAATGGGCGGTGGAGACTTACTGAACTATAAACTTCAGATGCTTTACCTCTTTTCCATTCTCTAGCTTCAGCAGGTATAAGCCCGGCACCAGGGCAGACGACATTTCTATCTCAAGTAGGTCAGATTGATTAACGGTAGCTTTCACTTCCAATACTTTAAAACCGCTTGCACTGTGTATTTCTGCAACTAGTGTTTTTCCTGCAAGTCCTGCACCAGCATTTACGCTGATCCGCCTGCCGTTACCCGGATTAGGGAATACATAGGCCTGCTGCAGTATCTCTCCTTGTTCCAGACCGGTAACAGTCCCTGGCTTTTCCCCGCTAATCTCCAGCCAGTTGAGGTTAAAGCCGCCCTTTAGCACCTTCAGCCTTAGGGTGTGTTTTCCTGAAGGGATTATTAGCTGCTGATCGACCGTTTGCCAGCTTTGCCAGCCAGCTGTTTGGGCTATGCTGAACTGCGTGACCAGCGCTTCATCCAGTATTACCTCCAGGCTCCCGGTTTGTGTACCGGCAACACGCAGGCTTAGGTACCACTCCTGCCCTTCTGCAACATCTATATTATATGCCAGCCAGTCTCCGGCATCTAATGAGCCCACATGCAGAAGGCCGCTTTCGTCTTCCGTAGCTTCCAGCTGAATACCCTGCATTTGCTGGTAGTCCTGCCCCTGGATTCTGGCCGGTACAGCCCTATGATATGCAGGATCGTGTACAGGCATGTTCACATACAGCTCACCCAGTTCGGTTAACTGCCCATTCTGGCCCAGGAGAGAAATATTTGGACCATCGGCCCGGCCTGCAAACCATGCATAACGAAAAACGTTGGGGTTGTTCTCCATATGCTCCACGGCATTGATCAAAAAGCTCTTTTGCTGCTCCAGGCTTATAGCAGCATTATCCCAGCAGGCAAATTCTGTTACCCAGATCGGCTTGTTGTATTTTTCAAAAAGGGAAAGGTACCACTCCAGTCCGCCGCAGCCATACCAGTGTACAGCAATGTAGTCTACCCGGCAATCTTTGCAGGCTTCAAAAAATGCATCCAGGTACTCTACAGGATCGCTATAGGTAGTACCATTTTCGCTTACGCAATTGCCACAGTAATTCACGGCAGGGCCTATCAGCTCCAGCCCATAACCGGTGGCAATGGCCTCCAGCTCCGGCCAGCGGGCTGCTGCCTGTACAGGAGTCATATTTGCCTGATCCTTAAAGTTTGGTTCGTTAAAACCAAGCAGGTATCTTATTTCAGGATCGTTCTCCAGGGTATTATTAAGTGTTGCCTGGCTCCAGCTGCCACCCCAGACCATAGGCACAAACTCCACCGCATAATCTTTGTACACCCATTTTACGCCATTATCAGGAGCCTGGTACCAGTTGTACCACCAGCTGACACCTTTTGAAAGGGCTTCCATATCCTGTGGGGTATGATAGCCATAACCTATTCCTCTTTTCTCACTCCTGGTTTGTGCCTGCCCAGGGGTTGGCATGAGCGCAACTATAAGAATGGAGATGATTAACGTCCGCATGATTCGGGATCTACAAAAACAGAAAGTTTTAACTTACACTCTTTTCAGCAATGCCTCGATCCTACTGGTATTATCTTCTGATTTCAGCACCAGGATTCGCACATCAGCTAATTTTTACCCTCTGCCTGCATTGCTCATGGAACTGCTGCTGTTGCTGGCACTGGCTAAGCTGTCCCGCAATTTAATCAGGTAGGCTTTTCGCGTTTGGAGCTCTCCTATTTCAGCCTCATAAGTGTTTATGTTAGCCAGGCTGGGGAAGCTTAGCCTGGCTTTGGAGAAGGAATACGAAATGATTAGATGTACATAATTGAATATTAATAAAAGAGCCTGGCTGAAACTTGTTCTGGTTCTCTTAAGACCAATTTTACTGGCTGTCCGCTCATTCAGAACATAACTCGTTCCCTTTATTTTGATGTCCTTACTGTTCTCCTCCCGATGCTCTTCCAGCAGCTGTAACAACCCATCGAGGTAGCTCCTGATGATTAGCCTGGTACGCTGTTTGCCATTCAGCTTTCTATTTATCACAAATACATAATCGAATAAAGTACCACCATGCACTGTAATGACTCCCCGCTTCTCATTCTCAGCTAAAAATAGTGGAGAATAATAGAAAAGCTTTCCGTTTCGCACCAGAGAGGGAGTATCAAAAAATGGAGCAATAACAGTGAGCGTTAGTGCTATAAAAAAGATTGACAGCAGATAAAAGCCCAGCAAATAAGACACCAACAGCACTCCAATGTTCACCGCAGTAGCAACACTGCTGATCATCAGCTGAATATGATTTTGCTCTTTTTTTGACTTCAGGTAAAATGTGTGCTTTATTTCTGTCATTGTATCTTTGCTGGCAGTCATTGCTGATTTATGTTTCTCATCAGCCTGCAGGGTCAATTTAAATAGATTCTACCCTGGCTCTCGACTCCTACTCACTAAATGATCACTGGAAAATTGTATGCAAGCCTGGTCCTGATTTCATTAGTGCCTTGCTGTTCTGCCTAACAACAGTAAAAAAGGCTGCCACCAGCACAAGCGCTGTACCTGCCCCCGTAAATTAGCTTTGGCAATTAAAAGCAGTGCAGCTTCAACTTAAAGCTAATGAGGCCGGATGTATTTGATACATAGGGCCTCCAGAATAGCAGCCAGTTTATCTCAATCCGTTGTTGCACTCAAACAGGAGCAGTTCTTCCTGATTTGCAGGCATCTGGATGTTTTTAACAAAACCAAAGCCAAGTTTTGTCAGTAATTTTTGAGAGGCAACATTTTCCTTTACAGTGATGGCCCTAAGGAAAGATAATCCAAACTCCTCTTTTGCCGCTCTTTTGATCTCGCTCGCTGCCTCAAATGCATATCCCTTCCCTTCGTGTTGGGGTAGTAAAGCAAATCCTAAATCAATTCCTTCCAGTCCTTCCCTGTCATACAAGCCGCAGATACCCACTTTTACTCTGTCAGCTTTATCAATAATCGTATAGTTCGAAAATCCCAACCTTTCTAACTGGGTTTGCATCCGGTTTCTAATGTATGCCTGTGCATCTGCTATCGACTTTACATTTCTATCTCCTATGAATTTTATCCATTTAGGAGTGTTGAGCAATTCATAAATCAGATCTGCATCCTCTTCTGAGGTTGGCTTGAGCATCAGCCTTGCAGTTTCGAAAGATTTAAATGGTTTCATTTATGCTGGTAGCTAAAGAATCAGACAACAATATATGGATCAGTAGGGCTATCTGATACAAACCGACTCCAATATATTGTGCTTCTATGAAAGTGGGTTGTGTACAAGGTATGATATCTCCTCTAAATAAGTTCTCCGTTTGTGGGTGTTTTCATTCATGCCAGTACAGGTTTGTAGCTTACTATAGTAGCACTTCCTGTAAAATAAGCTTAACAGAAAGCTTGAAAAGCATGACAAAGGTCATGTTTCCCGGTGAGCCATCTCATAACCTCTCCGTTCAGTTGCTACTATTTTTGTCCCGTGTGAGGCCTGTACAAACAGCCTCCTGTTTCAGGAACGGAAAGCACAAGAGAAGGGACGGAAGAAAGCAGCGGTAAATCCTGATTTTCCTACACAACAATCCAACTACAATGCTTTTGATTATGTGGCAAAACAGCAGTAAGCTGTTTTGCCTGCAGGTTACATTGACTGGTGTTAAGAAAGGCCCTGTGCAGTAGAAGTTAACCTTGCAACAATATTTAAAACTATGTTCGTAGATGAAACAAGTTGAACCCAGCCTTAACTCTTACCTGTCCTTCAGGCTTGATCATGAGACTTTTGGGGTGAATGTAAGTAAGGTAATTGAGATACTGGAGGTACCTCACATTACCAAAATTCCCAAAGCCCCACCTTTTATGCGGGGAGTTATTAACCTAAGAGGCACTGTATTGCCAGTGGTAGACGCACGCCTGAAACTTGGGCTGAAAAAAATAGCCGGTTCTATAGATACCTGTATCATTGTCTTCAGAATTGTGATAAGCACAGAAGAAGTACTTGTGGGTGCCCTTGTAGATGCGGTGCAGGAAGTGTTTGAAATGGATGAAAGCCGGCTGATGCCCCCTCCCTCTATTGGCGGAAAGTTCCGTACAGATTTCATACAGGGCATGGCCAGAAAAGAAGATGACTTTGTGATGATTCTGGATGTAGACAAGATTTTCACCAGCCAGGAGATCATCCACCTGCATGCAGAACTGGAATAAGTAAATAGGTAACATTCAGATACTCAAAACTACGGACTGCTACACGACAAGCTGTTTATCTGAAAAATTTTACACTCTTCTTATTATTAATTCAAAATGAAACTGACGATCAAAACCCGTTTAATTTTAGCCTTTACCCTGCTGATTGGCTTATCCGGCACTGTTTATTTCATGGCCGATAAAGCGTTGACTAATTTAAACAACAGGCTCAATATCATTGTGAACTCCAATGCACAGCGATTGATTTACAATGGCCAGTTGTCATCAGACCTGCAATATGTTGCCGTACGCATACGTGATATCGTTATGTCTGATGACCCTGCTTTTATTGAAGAAGCCATAGCGCTTAGAGCGCAAAAGCTAAAAAGTATGGATAAAACTGTTGAGGAAATTCTGAAGCTGCAAGATGAAGAAAGCAAGGAGCTAACATATGAATTTGTTAAGGTTATGGACCAGTTCGGCAGATCTCACGATCGCATTATAGCTGTTAAAAGAAAAAACGCTGAAAATGCAAGGGAGGAAGTTGACAGGATATTGACAGAAGAAGGCAGGCCACTGCTGGCAAAATGTGCTAAACTAATTGAGCAGTTCACAAAAGTTAACCAGAGAGATTTACAGAATGCAACCCAAGAGACTGATGTTTTGTACCAGGAAACACAAAACTATATGCTGACAATCATCATTACAGGTGTATTGCTTGCCATCGGTATTGCTTTCTGGATCATCTACTCAATTTCAGTGTCTATATCAAACGCCAGGACTGCCATACAGGCAGTAGCCGGGGGCGACCTGACGGTGAAGATTTCTACTGAAAATAAGGATGAAATGGGAGAACTGCTCCTGCATCTTAACAACATGGTGGTGCGCCTGAAGGAGATCATTACATCAGTAACGGCAGCAGCAGACAATATCGCTTCAGCCTCCCAGCAGATGTCTGGCTCCTCACAACAGATGAGCGAGGGAGCAACAGAGCAGGCAGCCTCTGCCGAAGAAGTATCCTCTTCCATGGAAGAGATGGCTGCAAACATTCAGCAGAATACTGATAATGCCCAGCAGACCGAAAAGATAGCCCTGCAGGCCGCAGAAGATGTGCAGGAAGGCAGCCAGGCGGTGAACCAGACAGTAGACTCTATGAAGAAGATCGCCGAAAAGATCACCATCATTGGCGAAATAGCAAGGCAGACAAATCTTTTAGCCCTTAATGCAGCAGTAGAAGCAGCCCGTGCAGGGGAGCATGGCAAAGGCTTTGCCGTAGTGGCCGCAGAAGTAAGAAGATTGGCAGAGCGGAGCCAGCTGGCAGCCAACGAGATCAATGAACTATCCTCATCATCAGTAGCCATTGCCAATAAATCAGGCAAACTGCTGGAGCAGATTGTGCCAAACATCCAGAAAACCGCACGCCTGGTGCAGGAGATCACAGCCGCTTCGCTGGAGCAGAATGCAGGCGCAGAGCAGGTGAACGGAGCCATTCAGCAGCTTAACCAGATCATCCAGCAGAATGCTGCCTCTTCCGAAGAAATGGCCGCTGGTTCTGAAGAACTTTCCTCACAGGCAGATCAGCTCAAAGATACGGTAAGCTTCTTTAACATCGGTCACCAGAGCCAGAGCAGCCAAAGCAGAAGCAGCAATAAGAAAAAGAAGCAGCACATACCAGTGGTGCAGCTGAATGGTAGCGGTGTGCCTAAAAAAGCTACTACTGCTAAAACAGGACTGCAGCTGGAGCTCAATGGCCACGACAGCATGGACAGCGACTTTGTGCGGTTCTAAGGATCAACTCCTTTGTTAAGATGAGTAAAGGGCTGCAGGATATATTTCTGTAGCCCTTTATCATTTTACCAGAACAACAGAACAACAATTCAGGAATTTTACTGGAACCGAAATCAAGATTCTAGTAAACAAACATTCGCCACACCTTACTACCGCTTCCCATAGTTTTCCTGAAGTACCTGCTGCGCTGCTTTTCCCTGTGGGGTGAAGTCGGTCTCTGTGCGATGGTGGCTTTGTGGGAGATCTGGGTACCATTTCCAGACAAAGCCGCCGGCAAACCATGGCTCCGGCCAAACGGCCTGGAAAAAGGCCTGGTAGGCATTAGCCTGGGCCTCCTGGTCGGCTGTGCCCCCGGTATCGGATCTCCAGGGTTCTTGTGTGGAAGCTCTTATGCTGCGGTATCCCCATTCGGTGAAAAGCACCGGCTTCTGGTACCTGGCAGATAGCCTGCGAAGCGCCTGCAGGTGGGGCTGCCAGCCTTCTGTTATTGCTGCTATTGTTGGCTGTGGGTTTTGGGTGAGGGGATAGTAGGCATCTGCTCCTATATAGTCAAGTGATTCCCAATGGGGAAAGTCCTCAACTGCATCCCAGTTGGCTGCATAGGTAAGCTTACCGCTGTACACATTACGAATAGTATCGATAAGTTGCTTCCAGTACTGTGGACGCTGCCGGTTGTGCAATGTAAGCTCTGTACCAATACATAGCAGTGGCAACTGCATGGAATCTGCTATACGGGCATGATGGAGAAGGTAACGGGTATATGCCCGCTCCCAGGCCTGCCACTGTTCATCACTTCTAAAGCTAAGATCTCCTGTAAAGCCCCCTCCCCTTAACCAAAGATGTGGCTTGAGCATTACCTGCAGCCCCTGCTCCCGGGCAAGGCGGATGGATTGTATCAGCCCCTCGTCCCGCTCGCCCCACCACTGCCGGTCAATGTTATACTGAAGGCTTGTGTCGCCCATACGGGCAAAGGCGTAGGGCATCAAGCTCACCCACTCCACCCCTGTTTGCTGCAACTCCTCCATTACCCCAGGGCCCATGGGTTGAGGTGGTGCTACCAGGCTCACCCCCTTAAGCTTCTGCCCCTCATAGGTAAA
The DNA here is from genome assembly GCF_020178975.1 of Cesiribacter sp. SM1. Classification (GTDB taxonomy): domain Bacteria; phylum Bacteroidota; class Bacteroidia; order Cytophagales; family Cyclobacteriaceae; genus Cesiribacter. Next base: position 41,623 of record NZ_JAHXBU010000088.1, on the reverse strand, counting down.
GCTTTCGCCATAGCAGGCACTAAGGAGCAGTAAAAAAAGCAGCCTGATGTATTTCATTAATAAGTTTGCAGGTATTTTGTGCACGGACTGATCATTTCCTGTTCCAATAAATGCATTACCGAAAGCTACAATATTCCTCATGAACTTCCCCTCCTCCCCTTTCGAATAACAGGGCCAAGGAATTTCAGCCCGGATCAGGTTTCAGTCCGGCCTTTACGAGGAATTGAAGAAAATGTCGTTGCTGTGACGATTGATAGCCCCTGGTGCTGTAACACAAACTGCACATAAATATGCAATAACAGCTACACATACAAGGTCCCCTGCCTGCTAACAAATCACTTTATCTCCACACATCACTACAAAACAGCTGTTTATATAAAATATTTACTTCCGGCTTATACTTTAACAAGCTAATCAGGAAATATGCTTACCTTAATATAGTCTGTTCAACAAATCCCATAACCTTATTTTTTATGAAGAAACAGTACTTCTTTTTCTCACTGCTCCTGCTGCTTGCCTTGGGATCTTACCCGGCAGCTGCACAGCAAAAAGATGTTTCCTTTTCGCTGGAAGAGCTCGATATTCCCTACAAAAAGTTTGTGCTCGATAATGGCCTCACCCTTATCGTACACGAGGACCACAAGGCACCAATCGTTGCGATTAACGTGTGGTATCATGTGGGCTCTAAGAACGAAAAAGCAGGTAAAACAGGATTCGCCCACCTCTTTGAGCACCTGATGTTCAACGGCAGCGAAAACTACAACAACGATTACTTTCAGGCCATGGAGAGCATGGGTGCAACCGACCTGAATGGCACCACTAACTTCGACAGAACCAACTACTTTCAGAATGTGCCGCTGTCTGCCCTGGATGCAGCCCTCTGGATGGAGTCCGACAGGATGGGTCACTTTAAAGGAGCCATCTCGCAGGAAAGGCTTGACGAACAAAGAGGTGTGGTGCAGAACGAAAAGCGCCAGGGCGAAAATCAGCCCTATGGTAAGGACTTTGACCTGCTCTTCGAGCAGAGCTTTCCGGCCGGACACCCTTACAGCCACTCTGTGATTGGCTCTATGGAAGATCTGAACGCTGCCTCGCTCGATGACGTAAAAGAGTGGTTCCAGGAATATTATGGTGCTGCCAATGCCGTGGTGGTAATTGCCGGCGATGTAAATACTGAAGAGGCTTACCAGAAAGCAGTGCAGTATTTTGGCCACATCCCTGCAGGACCACCCATTACCAAAGCAAGCCGCGATATTGCCAAAAGAACCGGCGAAAAGCGTATTATCCGCCAGGACCGGGTTCCGCAGTCACGCATTTACATGAGCTGGAACGTACCTGAATATGGCAACCCCGATGCTTTCCTGCTCGATTATGTGTCCGGTGCCCTTGCCTCAGGCAAAAACTCCCGGCTCTACAAACGCCTGGTGTTCGATGAGCAGATTGCTACTTCGGTACAGGCCTTTAACTACGAACTGGAAGCGGCAGGCTTTTTTGCCATTTATGCCGATGTAAAGCCTGGTATTCCGGTAGAGCAGGTAGAGGCTGCCATTAATGAAGAAATGAACCGCCTGCTGGCAGAAGGCCTTACCGAACAGGAGGTAAAGCGCATCAAAACCCAGAACATTGCTGATTTCATTAAAGGCATGGAAAGAATTGGTGGCTTTGGTGGCAAATCAGATATTTTAGCTGAAAATGAGGTCTACAAAGGGGATGCCAGTTTTTACAAAACCCGGCTCCAGGGGATGCAGGCCGCCACAGCCCCTCAGATCAAAGAGGTAGCTAACCGCTGGTTGTCCGATGGCAAGCTGGTACTGGTGGTAAACCCTGTGAAGGAGTACACTACTGCCGCCGCTGCTGTAGACAGAAGCAAGGGCTTACCGGCACTGGGTACGGCGGCAGCGGTTAAGTTCCCCGACCTCCAGCGATTCACCCTCTCCAACGGCCTGAATGTAATACTGGCAGAAAGAAAAGAAGTACCCCTGGTGCGCCTGAAGATGATGGTAGATGCCGGTTATGCAGCTGACCAGTTTGGAACCCCCGGTACTGCCTCGCTGGCCCTGAACCTGATGGACGAGGGCACCAAAAGCCTAAGCTCACTGGAATTTAACGACAAGCTCACCATGCTGGGTGCATCCCTCTATACATACTCGCAGCTGGATCATTCCTTTGTAGACATGACCGCCCTGAAGCCAATGCTCGGACAAAGCCTGGACCTTTATGCTGATGTGATCCTGAACCCTGCCTTTAACGACAGCGACTTTGAGCGCCTGCGCAAAGAGCAGCTGGTAAAGATACAGCGGGAAAAATCAGAACCGGTTCAGATGGCCCTGCGGGTATTTCCCCGCTATCTCTACGGCGAGGGCCATGCCTACAGCAATCCTTTTACAGGCTCCGGCTTCGAAACCACAGTAGCAGCACTCAGGAAAGAAGATCTCTCCAAATTCTACAGCACCTGGTTTAAACCTAACAATGCCACCCTGATCGTTACGGGTGATATCTCTAAGGCCGAACTTCAGAAGGAGCTGGAAAAAAGGTTTGCCAAGTGGAAAAATGGTGAGGTGCCTAAGAAAAACCTGGCTACCGTGCCTGTTACCAAAAACAGGATTTACCTGATGGATAAACCCGGCGCCGTACAGTCTGTGATTATTGCGGGACATGTAGCCCCAGCTGCCGGTACCGACGATGACATTGCCGTAGGCATGATGAACGACATCCTGGGCGGACAGTTTACCTCACGGGTAAACATGAAGCTGCGGGAAGAGAAGGGCTGGTCTTATGGTGCCTCAACCCTGCTTATTACTGCTACCGGACAGCGCCCTTTCCTCGCTTACGCACCGGTTCAGTCAGACAAAACCCAGGAGTCTATGGTGGAGCTGAACAAGGAAATCAGGGAGTACCTGAAAGAGCGAAAGGCAACCGACGAGGAATTTAAAAAGGTGCAGACCAACAATGTACTGCAGCTGCCCGGCCAATGGGAAACACTGGCTGCCGTAGAGGCATCTGCTGTGAACATTGTGCAGCACAAGTATCCCGACAACTACTACCAGACCTATCCGCAAAAAGTGCAGGACGTAAAGCTTGCTGAAGTGCAAAAGGCCGCTAATAAAATAGTGAAGCCCGATGCTTTCAGCTGGGTTGTGGTGGGTGACAGAACAATTCTGGAAGAAAAGTTGAAAGCCCTCGGCTTTGGTGATGTTGTGATCATCAATGGCGATGGAGAGATCCTTGAAGAAAAAGCAGCTGAAAAACAGTTAAAAACCAGGAATTAACTTACATCTGAAAATTAAAAAAACAGCCGGCGCTAAACCGGCTGTTTCTATTTTTATAGCAGCATATCAGCCTTTTACAAAGGCACATACACCACTTTCTTGGTCTCAAAGAATGGCTCTTCAAAAAAATCGGTTAGCTCATACGACGACCAGTTCAGCCCCGTTTCTTTCATCTCCTCATCGAGCTCTCCACCTTTAAGATAAAGAATTCCATTGTAGAGCGGGTGGCTCGACTTTGTTTTGATCTTACTCTCTACCCAGCCAATAAAAGGCTTCATGCGGGTAACAGCACGGCTAACAACAAAATCGAACTGACCTTTTACCTCCTCGGCACGGATTTGTTCTGCCCGCACATTTTGCAGGCCCAGCGCCTGTGAAACCTCCTTCACCACTGTAATTTTCTTGCCGATGGAGTCTACCAGGTAAAAGCTGGCCTGTGGGTACAAAATAGCCAGCGGAATGCCCGGAAAACCACCGCCAGTGCCTACATCAAGGATCTGGGCACCACTGACAAAGGGCTGCACCCTGGCAATGCCCAGCGAGTGCAGCACATGGTGCACATAAAGCTGCTCAATGTCTTTACGCGACACTACATTGATCTTGCTGTTCCACTCCTCGTACAGGGCACCCAGGCGGCCAAACTGATCCTCCTGTTCGGCTGTGATATCGGGAAAATACTTTTTGATAAGTGCTACACCTTCTTGCATATCGCTAAAATACAAAACTCCGGCAACCCTAAAGGCACCGGAGTTATTTTTTTATATCCATGGCTAAGCCATGGGGGTTAGTATTTTTTTAATCAATCCCAATGGCACCCACCATTGTTTGATTTCCTGATTACTTCAGTACTCTTGCTGATAGCTGATACATCATACCCGATACCCCTCACCCAATCACATCTGGTCCTTTTTATCTTTTACCAGCTCGTACATGAGCTCACGCGCACGGTACAACTGTGCTTTGATGGTACCCAGGGGTGCATCAAGTTCTTTGGCAATTTCGTCGTAAGAGAGCTCATCGAAGTAGCGCAGGCGCACCAGCCGCTGGTATTTAGGCGGAAGCTTGGTTACAAACATCTGCACCAGCTCAATTTTCTGGCTCTTAATGGCCTCCTGCTGCGGGTTCAGGGTTTCGTCCTCAACATCAATATTCACATCATCACCGCTGTCGTTCTTAAAGGTGGTGTTGAGGCTTAAGGTTTTTAAGCGCTTTTTGCGAATAAAGTCAATGGCATTGTTGGTTGCAATCCGGAAAAGCCAGGTACTAAAAGTATAGTCCTGCTTAAACTTATGCAGGTTCTTGAAAGCTTTTGCAAAGGCCTCTATGGTCAGGTCTTCGGCATCATCTACATTGCGAACCATTTTCAGGATCATGTGGTAGACTGCCATTTTATAGCGTTTCATCAGCTCGCCATAAGCAGTCTGGTCCTTTTCCTGAAGCGCCTGGTCAATTAGCCGAAAGTCTTCTAATGCCTTGGCAGAAAAATTCTTATTGCTGTTTACTTCCATTTAGTCTGTTTCGTAAATAAGGCGGTTATACCTACAAAAAGCTGGTAGAACATCATTAAAAAATCTAAAAACAACAAATACCAGCACTGGAAAGAATCCCCCAGCTTTTTGCTGCCTTGTATCAACAGGTAATAGAGAAGGATTGTTCTTACCAGAAACACCCCAAGTACTAGGTAGGGCTCAATCCATAAACTCATCAGGAGCACAAAAGTTATCCAGAACAGCCAGTGCGAAAGCATAAAAAGCGCAAGCCCGGTTCTGGAGCCTGCCCTGTAAAGCTTTCCGGCAGATAAATGTCGTAATTTTTGCTTATACCACGCGTCCCAGCTTGTTTTAGGGTTTGAATATACCAGGCTCTCCGGACCTATGGTAACTGCAGTATTCCGCTTGTTTGCATTATAGTTCACAAACAAATCGTCGTCGCCACTGAGTACCTCCTTATGAGACATAAAACCCTTGCGCTCCATAAAAAACGCTTTCCTGTAAGACAAATTGCGTCCCACACCCATATAAGGCATGCGTGCCAGGGCTGCGCCTATGTAGAGCAAGCCGGAAAACAGGGTTTCGAAACGGATAAAGGTATTCAAAAAACCCGGCAGTTTTTTATACTGTGAAAAGCCCAGGTTGATCTGGGTGCCATTATTTTCAAATTTTGCAGCCATGTCCCTTAGCCAGTAGGGGCTGTTTGGCTGGCAATCGGCATCGGTTAGCAGGAGCACATCGTTAACGGCATGCTTAACCCCCATGGTAAGGGCATATTTTTTCGGCGTAAAGTGCCTTGGGGTTTGCTCAATATGCAGGGAGCGCACCCGGGGATCTTTTTTCTGCTCTTCCTCCAGCCAGGTATGGGTATAATCAGTGGAACGATCATCTATCACCAGCACCTCGAAGTTTGGATAATCCTGTTCCAGCAACCGTGGCAGCAGGCGCCTTAGGTTCTGGCTTTCATTATGAGCACTGATGATAATACTAACAGGCACTTCGGGACGCGGTGGAACCTGCGGCTTTTTGTACGCTACCACACGGCCAAACCTGAATAAGTAGAAGTAGAGTTGAATTAAGAAGACGACACCAAAGAGGATCAACAACCCTGCAGATAGAAGAGGCATGAATTGAGTGAAATTTAACTTTTCAAATATAGTGCCTCTTGCCCATCATTTCTGCTATTAAAGGGCAGAGATATTACACAAAAAATATTTTACGAAGGAGGAGCTCACCCGTACCCTTTTATGAACAAACTGCGCTAGGTAAATCCCTGAAAAGGGAGTAAATTTGCAGGTTGAAGCGATTTTTCTGAAAATGCATTTTACACTGGAACATCTTGATCCCGGAAGCAAGGCCCGCGCCGGACGCCTAAGCACGGATCATGGCACTATAGAAACCCCTATTTTCATGCCTGTAGGCACTGCCGGCACGGTAAAAGCCGTGCATCAGCGTGAGTTGCGGGAAGATATAAAGGCACAGATTATCCTGGGCAATACCTACCATTTGTACCTGCGCCCCGGGCTGAATATCCTGGAAAAAGCTGGCGGACTCCACAAGTTTGGCGGCTGGGATGGCCCAATCCTTACCGATAGCGGCGGCTACCAGGTTTTCTCCCTTTCCGACATCCGTAAAATTGAGGAGAACGGGGTTAAATTCAGCTCCCACATCGACGGCTCTAAAATTGTGTTTACGCCGGAAGGGGTTATGGACATACAGCGTATCATAGGCGCCGATATTATCATGGCGTTTGATGAGTGCCCGCCCTACCCCAGCGACTATGCCTACACCCGCAAAAGCATGGAAATGACACACCGCTGGCTGGAGCGCTGCATTGCCCGCTTTGATAGCACCGAGTCTAAATATGGCTATGAGCAGCAGCTGTTTCCCATTGTGCAGGGTGGTACTTATAAAGACCTGCGGGAGCAATCTGCAGAATTTATAGCTAAGCAGGGCCGTGCCGGCAATGCCATTGGCGGCTTATCAGTAGGCGAGCCTGCAGAAATCATGTACGAGCTTACAGAGGTCGTGTGCGGTATACTACCTGCCGACAAACCCCGTTATTTAATGGGTGTGGGCACACCGGCAAATATTCTGGAATGTATTGCACTGGGGGTAGATATGTTCGACTGCGTGATGCCTACCCGCAATGCCCGTAACGGAATGCTCTTTACTACCGAGGGTATCATCAACATCCGCAATGAAAAGTGGAAGGAAGATTTTAGCCCGGTTGATCCCGGCCTGGAGAACTATGCCAGCACTTTTTACACAAAGGCATACCTGCGCCACCTGATCCACAGCAAAGAAATGCTGGGAGCACAGATTGCATCTGTACACAACCTTAGCTTTTATTTGTGGCTTGTTGGGCAGGCCCGGGAACAAATTAAGAGCGGAACCTTTTATAGCTGGAAAGAACGCATGATTCCGAAATTAATGCAGCGCCTCTGATGAAAATACTGGATCGGTATATCCTGACAAAATTCCTGTCGGCCTTTTTCTTTGTGGTAGCCATACTGGTTACCATTGTATGCGTGATTGACCTTACGGAAAAGAACGACGAATTCATCAAACACAACCTGGCGCTGGAAGAGATACTGGGCTACTACATGGCCTTTATCCCCTACATTGCCAATTTCATTACCCCCATCACAGTTTTTATTGCTACGGTATTTGTAACCTCCAAAATGGCAGGCCATACAGAAATCATAGCTATTTTAAGCAGTGGGGTAAGCTTCAGGCGCATGATGGTTCCCTACCTGATTGGTGCAAGCATTATTGCCGCCCTTAGCTTTGCGCTCACAGCCTATGTGCTGCCCAATGCCAATAAAAAACGGGTGGCTTTTGAAATCACCTATATCAAAAAGCCCTTCCGCAATACCGACCGCAACATACACATGAAGATAGGCCCGGAAACTTATGCCTATCTGGAGAGCTATAATAACGAAGCCGATGTTGGCTACAGGTTTACCCTGGAGACGATCAAGGACAACCAGCTGGCAGAAAAACTTACTGCCAGACGGCTGGAATGGAACAAGGATAGCAGCAAATGGGTGCTTAAGGAATGGCAGCTCCGTGAAATAGACAATATGGAGGAGCAATTTTCGCAGGGCATGACCCTGGATACTACCCTTGCCATAACCCCAAAGGATTTTGGCAGCAGCTATCACCTGCAGGAAACCTTTACCCTGCCTGAGCTGAATGCCTATATTGCAGAGCTGCAGAACCGTGGTGCCGACAACGTAATGATCTATCAAATAGAGAAGTACGTGCGCTTCATGTCGCCTTTTGCAGCCATAATCCTTACTTTCATTGGTGTGATCATGTCATCCCGCAAAAGCCGGGGCGGCAGCGGACTCATGATTGCCACTGGCTTTTTGCTGGCTTTCGTTTACATTCTGCTTTTTGTGTTCGCAAAAAGTCTGGCAGAAGCAAAAACCATTCAAAACCCGGTGATAGCCGTCTGGGCTCCAAATATTCTTTTTGCCATTATTGGTTTAGTTTTATACCGCAAAGTACCCCGCTAGCATGAGTGCCCAGCCAAAAGACTACCTGCAGCTACATTTTATTGTAATGCTGTGGGGATTTACTGCCATTCTGGGTGTGCTTATTAGCATACCTGCGGTAGAAATGGTTTTTTACCGTACCCTCCTGGCAGCAGGCGGGTTGTTGTTGCTGCTGAAATTCGGCAGAAGAAAAGTATTACCCGGCAGAGGCCCGCTTAGCGGAATGCTGCTCACCGGCATTCTTATTGCTGCCCACTGGATCCTCTTCTTTGCCGCTGCCCGTGTATCCAGCGTTTCCATATGCCTGGCCGGCATGGCTACCGGCACCCTCTGGACCAGCGTACTGGAGCCCCTGGTAATGAAACGACCCTTCAAATGGTATGAGTTAATGCTGGGCGCTGTGGTGATCCTGGGCCTGTACGTGATCTTCAGGTTTGAGTTTGATCATGCCCTGGGCTTATCTATGGCCGTGGCTTCAGCTTTTCTTTCCTCTGCATTTACGGTTATCAACAGCCGCTTAACCCAGCATCATAACCATTTTCTGATTACCTTTTGGGAAATGGTAGGCGCCTGCCTTGCCACTGCCCTCTTTTTTCCCCTCTATGTAAACACCCTTGCGCCCGGGGGTACCCTTAGCCTGGGCCTGAACTGGGTAGATGTTGCCTGCCTGCTGGCACTGGCACTGGTGTGTACGGTTTATGCTTATTCCGTATCGGTAGAGCTGCAAAAAAGGCTAAGTGCTTTCACCGTTAACCTTACTGTAAACCTGGAGCCTATTTATGGCATTTTACTGGCTATTTTCATCTTTAAGGAGCATAAACAGCTTACCACCGGCTTTTTTATCGGAACGCTGATTATATTATCTGCAGTGCTTATTTACCCAGTACTGGTAAGAATGGAAAGAAAGCGACAACTGGCTGTAAGAAAGCTACAGTAAGCACCCGCCATTAGTAGAGAAGTTATATTATTATTTCACAAAATAATAATATTTTACAAACAAAGCTGTAATTTTGAACCACTTACAGCCTAAATCTTCCATGAAAATGATTCCGGATCTCATATCACTTCTTGTACTTGCGTCGGCTTGTTTTACATGCGATAATGAGCCAGTAGTGGAGCCAACACCACCGCTACCGGCCTCCCAGTTCGAAGCCGAGCCTGTACGAAAGGCGGTTGTGCCCATGGTACTGGAAACCTCCGGCATTGCCGACAGCAAAACTTATCCAGGACACCTCTGGGCGCAGGAAGATAGCGGCAATCCAACCCAGCTGTACCTGATGGGGCATGATGGCAGTGTTAAAAAGAAGGTGTTCCTGAAAGGAACAGTTAACAGAGACTGGGAAGATATGATACTTTCCGGCAACGATCTGTACCTTGCAGACTTTGGCGATAACAACCAGGTATACGGCACCTACACCATTTACCAGTTCCCGGAGCCTGCCGCTGCTGTAGATACTGTTGAGAACATAAAAACCATTAGTTTCAAATACCCCGATACCCCACACGACGCGGAGGCTTTTCTGGTTGATGCCACCAGCAGTGATATTTACATCATCACCAAAAGAGATGATGTGGCTAAAATCTACCGCCTGGCCCACCCCTACAGTTACACCAGCATAAACACCCCTACCCTGGTGGGTACGCTGCCTTATAATAATGTTGTGAGTGCAGCTCAATCACCAGATGGAAAAGACATTATTATAAAAACCTATACCAACCTCTATCATTACAGCCGCTCAGAAACACAGTCTATCGGGGAGGCACTTAACAATTCATTCACCAGCCTGCCTTACCTGCTGGAACCACAGGGCGAAGCCATCACCTTTGCTAATGACAACAAAGGCTTTTTTACCCTCAGCGAAAAAGGCATTGGCACCATGGTTAATCTTTACTTTTACAAGAGAAAATAGAGGGGTGTGGGGTATGAGGTATTAACCACCTACTTTACCCCCATCTCGCGCAGTTCTTTCTCGATGCGGGCATTCCAGCGCTCCTGTGCCGAATTGTTCAGCCCATGCTGTGTTTCAGAATCATACTGATCCTGCAGGCGGTTCATTTCGCGGAACGATTCAATATATTCATAGGCAATGATGCCGCCGTAGTCTACCACAGGCAGCTGCTTTGAAGTTATTCTGTTTTTGAAGCGTTCCACCACCAGTTTAACAATATCAAAATGCCGCTGCTCATGATTAAGCGCATAATCATTATTGGCCCCGGCTCTTACCCAGGAATTTTCCTTCAGCACAAATACCTTCATGTTCAGGTTCAGGTGAATGTAGCCATCAACCACTGCTGAAGGACCACCATAGCCAAAACTTGGAAACACCTGTGCTGCATACCTGCTCCCTACTGGTTTACCCACAAAATCATCCCAACGAAGTGGACGTGCAGGGTCATAGAAAACAGTATCAGCTTTGTTATGCTGCACATAATCAGTGAAAAACACTTTTACACCCAGCGCCAGCTTTTCATTTTTTGTGGCCTCAGTATCCATCCATTCATTCAAAAATTTAAGGCCACTGGCTAAAGAGCGCCGCAGGGCTGGCTCCACCACGGTATGCTGGCCCGGGGATCTGCTGTAGCGAACAGCTCCCTCATAGTCTGTAAGATACACATACTCACCATCGCGCAGCAAATCGAAAGACATGGAGAGCTGCACCCTGCCCTCTACCCTGCCCTCAGAGCCGGCTTTTTCCGTTACTTTAAAATCATGTATACGTACCACAACAGGCCTTAGCTTTTTATTTACCGGAAGGCTCTGGTGAATAAACTGCTTAAGTGCCTGTCCGCCTCCCTGAAGATCTACCGGCTGTGCTTTGGCTGCTGGATTAAGTGTTTGTGCAACAGGAAGCAGCCAGGCAACTGCCTTCTGGTTTTCACGCTCATCCAGCACCTCGGTAATAAAAAATTCCTTTGGGATGATGGGAAGGCTCTCGGGCTGCAGGGCAATAGGATTTGTACTAGGCTCAGCCGGGGCAGCAGCCAGGAAAAGCGATACAATTACGCAGGCAAGCCCCAAAAGGCCTATGCTGCTGAAAGTTTTAGACCTGCAGGCTCGCCCACGCAGGTACTTAAACAAAGATATATTGCTTATAATCAATTCTGATACTGTTAATAGGAAATGAAGCACCTAAGCTGACAGAGGGCCTGCCAGGCACTTTTTCCATTAACACCATCTCTATTCTGCAGGTTCGTTTGCAACAGGTGTATGTGGCTATAGATAGTATAAACCAGCATATATTTTACACCAGGCAACTATTTATGCCTGTGTTAATGCCTGCAGCTGGGGCTGCATTTTTTCACCAAAGGCCTCAATAAATTGCTCCTGCTCCAGGTTTACATTATGCAGAATTATTTTACTGAAGCCCATTTCTGCATACATTCCTACCAGGTCTACAATTTTACCGGGGCTGGAGGTAATATGAACATGCTGCTCAATATCCTCTGGCCTTACAAATTTTGATGCCTGCTCAAACTGCTGTGGAGTTTTAAGATCTGCCTGCAGCTTATCTCCCAATATATTCGTCTTCCACTGCTCAAAGGCTCCACGCTTTGCTTTTTGCTCGTCAGAATGATAGGAAATATGCAGTTTGAGGATCATTTGCTTTGAGCTGCCTCCGCTGCTCCTGTAGGCATCCACCACCTTCTGCAGTTCTTCTTTAGGTTTGGAGATGGTAATCAGGCCATCTGTCCAGTCGCCCATCCAGGCGGCGGTTTGGGGGGTTATGGCTGCGCCGATAATGGCTGGAGGCGTTTTAGGCAAGGTATATAGCTGTGCTTCTTCTACAGTAACAAGGCCATAGTGGCTCACCCGCTCGCCCCGCCACAGTGCACGGGTTACCTCCACACATTCTTTCAGGCGGGCATTCCGGTCTGCTTTTGCCGGCCATTTTTCGCCTGTTATGGCTTCATTCAGGGCCTGACCACTGCCCTGGCATAGCCAGAAACGGTTGGGGAACATCTCCTCCAGGGTAGCAGCTGCCTGCGCAATAATGGCCGGATGGTAGCGCTGTCCTGGTGCATTCACCACGCCAAACTCCAGGGAAGTTGCCTGCATGGCGGCCCCAAGCCAGCTCCAGGCAAAGGCCGATTCTCCTTGTGTTTCACTCCATGGGTGTATATGATCCGAAGAAAGCGCAGCTCCGAAACCAGCCTCCTCTGCCTTTATTACACACTTTAGCAGAAAACTTGGGGCGAACTGTTCATGAGATGCATGGTATCCGATCTTAATCATGTATAAAATAATTGTGATGAAAAAAATAGCACAGGCTTTCCAAGCAATTTTAGGCGCTGAAAAGCCTGGCTTACATCTTTACTCCGCAGGAACAGGAAAGTTTCCTGAAACTGTATTTTTGAGTGTTTAGCATGTATTGAGTAAGATCTCAGCAGCAACAAGTGCTGTTTTAATCATGGAGCCAATTATTTAATGGGATGGCTTTTGGAAATTTTATCGAGCAGGGGACTGATGCTGTTAGCTTCTTTCATAAGCTCAAAAAGGCCGGGAATGTCTTTATTTTGCAGGCGCTGCTGAAAGCGCTGCAGCTGTGCAATGTACTCGCTTAGGGCCTGGTTCAGGTACTCCACATTCTGCTCGGCAATGGGGGCCCACATAGCGGGGGAGCTTTTTGCCAGCCGCACGGCAGAGGCAAAACCACTCCCGGCCAGGGCAAAAAGATCTTCCTCTTCCTCTCCTTTTTTCATAACGGTGGTGCTTAACATAAAAGCACTTACGTGCGAGAGATGCGAGGTATAGGCCAGCTGGCGGTCGTGCTGTTCGGGGGTCATGTAAGTGGTATTCATGCCCAGGATGTTAAAGATCTCTGCTGCAGTGGCAAGTGCCTCTGCAGAAGATGCCTCCTGCTCACAAATAATGTTGATCTTACCCCTGAACAAGCCCAGAAAAGCAGCCTTTGGGCCTGTATTTTCGGTACCTGCAATGGGGTGAGCCGCAACATACTGCCCCCGCTTTGGATGGTCTTTTACAGAAGCACACAGCTGCCGCTTTGTAGACCCCAGATCAATTACAACTGCGCCAGCTGCCAGGTGGTCCAGCAGCTCGGGCAGGAGTTTATTGATAACGTTTACTGGAATGGCCAGCAGCACTACATCCGACTGCCTTACTGCTTCCTGCAGCGGCAGCACTTTGTGTACAAGGCCCAGGGCAAGCGCTTCCTGTGCATGGGCAGGATTTGCCTCCACACCTATGAGCTCCAGGGCTACCTTTGCCTGGTCTAGTTCTTTTGCAACTGAACCCCCAATCAGGCCCAGACCAACAATCGTTATGCGTTTCATGTAAATAGTAGCGAAAATAATTAATCAGTTAAAGGAGTAGTTATTAATGGGCAGCTGCAGCGCTTTGCTGTAGAAAGCCTGTTATCCTGCTTTTGGCCTCTTCCAGGGCCTCCAGGGGGCTGCAGAGCGAGAGGCGTACGTAACGCTTGCCGGCATCACCAAATATAAAGCCGGGGGTAAGAAACACATGGGTGGCATACAGGATCTCATCGATCCAGGCAGGTACATCTGTTACTTTTTCCGGCGCCTTGGCCCACAGGAACATCCCCGACTGATCATTGGTAAAGGTGCATTCCAGTGCATCCATAATTTGTGCGGCAACTTTTTTACGCCTGCTATACTCCTGGTTAAGCTTTCCGAACCATTCCTCTCCCTGCTGCAGTGCCTCCACGGCAGCATGCTGGAGGCCCAGGAACATACCAGAATCCATATTGCTTTTTACCCGCAGTACGGCATCTACATAGTCTTTATGCCCGGCCAGCCAGCCAATACGCCAGCCAGCCATATTGTGCGATTTGCTAAGGGAGTTAAGCTCCATGGCTACCTCCGCGGCTCCGGGAACAGAAAGCACGCTAAGGGGCTTCTCGTTGAGGATAAGGCTGTAGGGATTATCATTTACCAGCAGGAAATTATGCTGGCGGGCCAGCGCTACCAGTGCTGCCAGCTGCTCGGTGGTAGCAGTGCTGCCTGTTGGCATATGCGGAAAGTTGATCCACATGAGTTTTACCCGCGAAAGATCCTGCTGCTTTAGCTCCTCCAGGTCAATATTCCAGTTAAATTCTTCCTTTATGGCATAGGGCCTGATGGTGGCGCCTACTAAGTTGGCCACCGCTGCATAGGTAGGGTAGCCCGGATCTGGCACCAGTACTTCCTCCCCTGGGTTTACAAATGCCATGGTCAGGTGCATAATACCTTCTTTTGAACCTACCAGTGGCAGAATCATGGTTTCAGGATCGAGTTCTACACCATAAGTATTTCCATAATAAGCAGCTATTGCTTTTCGCAGTTCAGGAATGCCTTTATAGCTCTGGTAGCCATGGTTACCCTCCTGCCGGGCAGCACTTACCAGTGCTTCTACGGCACTCTCCGCTGGTGCCATATCGGGGCTCCCAATGCCCAGGTTGATCACAGGCAATTCAGGCGTATTCAGCCGGCGAACTTCGGCCAGCTTACGGGAAAAGTAGTATTCCTGTACCCCTTCGATGCGATTTGCGGTGCTTATCATGTTTTTAAGGCTTATTTATTTTCGGAAAGGCTTTGCTTATACTATGGACAAAAAAAATCCCGGCAGGCCGGGACTTGGTAAGATCGAATCGTATTGTTTTGGTTAACAACGCGCTACTATCCTTAAGTCCGGGCAGGGCTTAGGTTGCAGTAGTAATAATAATAGCGCAGCTTGTTGCTCATAATTCTATCAAGAAGCTGCCAATTAAAGCACGATGTTTAAGAATAGCAAGTACCTGCTTTAATTTTTGTTTCTGTCATTGCCGGAAGGCTTTTGGTCATCCTCCTCATCTTCATAACTATCCAGCGATACAGGCTCCCCTTTTATGTTGATCATCTGGATCTGCTGACGGGTATATACCGGGATTATTTTATCGTGGTACTCTGGTTTGCCTGTGGCTTCAGCAGTTAGCAGAATAAGCTCTGTTTTCCATTTGCGGCGTTCACGGGCACCTACCAGGTAGCGAATGATAACGTTTGTCCAGGAATCTGTTGTAGATAAAAACACCTGTGGCTTATTGGGTATATCGTAATGTAAACCAGCCTGTTTCAATATCTGCCCGTAGTGCTGGGCAGGCTCTCTCATATAATCCCCCAGCAGGCCCATGGCAACCTCCTCCAGCACCTGCATCGCTAGCTTTATGTCTGATTCGTTTGCTACGCCAACCACCAGTTCATCCCACACATAAGGAAAATCGCTGGTATAGTTCACCACGGAACCGGATAAAACCTCATTGTTGGGAAAGGTAACCAGCCTGCCGGTGGGCTGCTCTGCCTGCAGGTACCCTTCCCTGAAGGGCGAACCAATTTCCCAGACAGTAGTGGTTAAAAAATCAATTTTATAAACATCGCCCACCACATCGCCTACGCTGATGCGGTCGCCAATCCGGTAGTAACCCTTAAATGAATTGATCAGCCAGCCGGTAAAACTTTCGATTGGTGTTTGCAGCGACCATGACAGGGCAAGGCCAATCAAACCTAATGAGCCTACCATTGCCCTGATATCCCCTACTACAACAGTAACAGCCAGACCAATGGCAAACAGCCAGACACAGATATTCACCAGCGTAATGATTGCCCCGGCACGCTCCCAATTACCTAAAACTTTAGGCAGCAACCATTTCAGAAAGCGTGCAAAAAGCCAGGTAACAAATAAAATAGCAATGGCAACAAGCAGCTTGGGCAGATTTTCGTAGAAGCGCTTCCACAGGTTTTGGAAAGCACCAACTGCTTCTTCACGGGCAGCCCTGGTAATTGGCTCGTTGTTTACTTCCTCTTCCTCTGCTATAACCTCCTCCTCCTCTGCCTGATTTTCCCCTTCTACCTGGGAGGAATCATTTACAGGTTCATCTGTTGCCTGTGCAAGTAATCCGCCTTCCATAGCTTCATTGCCTGAGCTTACCTCAACCGTATCGGCGGCTGTTGCTGCATCCTGCGAGTAGCCCGATTCTGCAGGCGCAAACACCATCAGAAGAAACCCTGTAATGGCAACTGCCAGTATAGAACCCTGCTTAAATCTTTTAAGTTGATTCTGGGCACCTTTGACTGCTGCTCCTTTTCGCTGAACAACCCGCCGCCTGGTCAGGGTACTT
Organism: Cesiribacter sp. SM1; assembly: GCF_020178975.1. Lineage (GTDB taxonomy): Bacteria > Bacteroidota > Bacteroidia > Cytophagales > Cyclobacteriaceae > Cesiribacter. Next base: position 25,253 of record NZ_JAHXBU010000088.1, on the reverse strand, counting down.
CCACTGCGGAGTTTGCTTCTGCCTAGCGTTCTGCCCCTTACCGAGCTAGCTGTTTTACGCGGGGTGCCATAACGGTTAGTTGTACCAGATCTGGTACTGGTGTTAGTAGTAGACCTAAAACTTCTTTTCTGAAAATTAGAAGCCATGCGTGCTGGTTATATGAAAAAATGTTAGCTAAAGCAGTATAACTAAAAAGCAGGGCTAACTTCTTCAAAAGAAACTTAATTTGAAGTGCTAAGCAAAGCCCCTTAGCCATTGTTGCTAATTGCACTACTTACAGCAGTAAAAAATGTTGCAGGCTCCTGGCTGATGCGCTTGTAAAACCAGCTGTTCTATCTCATTGGCCCCTGCCAGAACTGATAATCTGCCTCCAGCGAAAAGGCAGGAACTGGTTGCCTGAAAATGCCATATACAGCCGATCCGCTGCCGCTCATACTGGCATAGAGGGCACCGGCAGTATACAGCCGTTCCTTAAGCTCCTTTATTTGCGGAAAGCGGGGGAATAAGCTGTCTTCAAAACTATTGTGCAGCAGGTTCTTCCACTCCTCCACTGGCTTCTGCTCCAGAATTTCTTTCAGGTTGTGCTCCGGGCTGGCAGGACTCACACCAGCATAGGCTTCTGCGGTAGAAACATGCACTGGTGGTTTTACCACCACCAGCCAGTACTCTTTCAGATCCAGCTGCACATCTTCAAACACATCGCCACGTTCCCGAACTATCACAGGCTTGTTTTGTATGAAGAAGGGGCAATCGCTCCCCAACCGGCTGGCATAATCTTCAAGAATAAAATCATCCAGAAACAGCTGATACATTTCATTAACAGCCCTTAGCATAAAGGCTGCATCGGCAGAACCACCTCCTAAACCGGCTCCTGTTGGTATGATCTTGTGGAGGTGCACCGTTACAGCAGGCAGGTTATAATCTTTGCGAAGCAATTCGTAAGCCCGCAGCACCAGGTTATCTTTTTCTTTTCCGGCACCGCCTGGTCCTGGTATATCCAGGCCTGTTATCTTAAGCTCTGTTTTCTTCTTATTTTCCAGTACCTCCAGCACATCCTGCCAGCCTATGGGATACAGGCAGCTTACAATATCATGATACCCATCCTTACGTTTGGCAACAATGTTGAGCCCCAGGTTTATTTTAGCGTTTGGAAATAGTATCATTTTTGTTGTGGGTAATGGGTATCAGGTATTGATTACGAAGTACGGGTAAAATAGGTAATTGGTCAAATATATTCATCCAGGGCTTCGATGCACGAATGCGACAAAAAAAAGAGAAGGCGCCATACCTTCTCTCTTATCTTTTTTAATACTGATATTCTTCTAAAAACTTATCAGGTAAATTCATTCAATACCAGAAACTCACTATCCAATACCCCTTAAGCCTTCGTCATCTGGTCTACAATCTCCTGTGTAATACCGCTGCTGCTGAAGCCACCATCGTGCATCAGGTTTTGCATGGTTACCATACGGGTGTAATCAGAGAACATTACGGCAATATAATTAGCGCAGTCTTCGGCAGAGGCGTTGCCCAGGGGCGACATTTTATCGGCATAATCGAAGAACACATCGAAACCACCCACACCAGAACCGGCAGTGGTTGGCGTTGGGCTTTGAGAGATTGTATTAACACGCACCTTATTCTTCTTGGCAAAGAAATAGCCATAACTGCGGGCAATGCTCTCTAGCACGGCTTTGGCCTGTGCCATATCGCTGTAATCGGGGAACGTACGCTGGGCGGCAATGTAGGTAAGTGCCAGTATGCTGCCCCATTCATTCATGGCGTCCAACTTATCGGCTGTTTGCAGCACTTTATGAAAAGAGATACCAGAGATATCAAGCGATTTCAGAAACCAGTCGTAGTTAAGGTCGGTGTAATGCTTGCCTTTGCGCACATTCGGGCTCATGCCGATAGAGTGCAGTACAAAGTCGAGCTTACCGCCAAGAATATCCATTGATTGGGAGAAAAGTTTCTCCAGGTCTTCAACTGAGGTGGCATCGGCCGGAATTACCTGGGTGTTACACTGCTTGGCCAGCTCATTGATCTTGCCCATACGCATGGCTACAGGCGCGTTTGTGAGTACAAATTGTGCACCCTCTTCGTGGCAGCGCAGTGCAGTTTTCCAGGCAATGGAGTTTTCGTCCAGCGCACCAAAAATAATTCCTTTCTTTCCTTTCAGTAAGTTAGTGGCCATATAGGTATGATGTTGTTTCTAATTAAATTATGGTTGCCAGCCGGCAATTTTGGGCAAAATACAAATTTATGGAATATCGCGGGCAGTATTTGCTGATTTGATGGTAAAGGCTTCAGTTCTGTTGCAGCTATGATCCTAAAATAATCCTGCTGGCTTCCGGCAAATCTGCAACCTTATAATCTGCTGTGGGGCTGTCGTTGTGGTCTACCTGTATGGTTTTCAGGCCAAGCTTATGTGCCGGCACCAGGTCGCGATCTTTATCGCCCACCATCCAGGAGGAGCCAATATCTATTTTATAGCGGCCAATGGCTCTTTCGAACATCAGGGAACCAGGCTTGCGGGTAAGACTTTTGCTCACCGATTCGTGCCAGGGGGCGTAGTAGATATGATCGATGGTATGACCAACAGCAATCTGCACCAGCCGGTGTGTTTCGTGCATCTGCTCCCTGGTGTAAATGCCTTTGGCAATGCCGGATTGGTTGGTGATTACGATGATCAGGTAGCCTGCAGCTTTCAGGGCCTGCAGGGCCTCTGCCACACCGGGTAGTATTTCCAGTTTATCGGCCGAGTACACATAATCTACATAATCTTTATTGATTACCCCATCCCGGTCCAGGAATACGCATTTGTTCAAAGCCATTTCTGCCTAGTTCTAGTAAAAGAAGGGGCAAAAGTAAGCGTTTGACATCAATAAAACTATTTTAGAGCGAATAGCAGGTACTGGTATTGATGTGCAGGTTCAATGCACGCTTGTTATTCCCAACAGCAAAAAAAGTACGCCTATACCAAGCACAGCACCTGCTCCGGAAGCACTGCTTGTATAGAATTTATTTTGGTCCCTCCTTTCATCCAGGTAGTAATCAGGCCGGGTTTTTGTTTGCACAATTTCCGCTATCCAAAAGCTGCTTTCAAAGATTAATGGCTTCACAAAGGAGGGATCTGTTGAGATCGTGAGGTAGCTTCGGAACTTCAGGGGTGAGTTATCATCTCCATACCGGTAACAGGTAGCATCGGCAGGCCCCTCTTCAGGAGAGTCCATTACCTGGTACTGCTTCTCTGTTTCACTAAGTGTTACAAAGTCAGGGCCGATCATTACCATATTGGATTCCTTGTATGAATCTGGAGCAATGAAATCAATGGCTTCATCGCCCGTGATCTCACCGGTAATGGTTGCGCTTGTGCTACTTACCCTGGGCGTCCACTGAACCTGGTATCCTTCTGCTGTAGCTTCCAGCCTTGAGGTATTTTGCCAGTAGGTATTGCTGTGATCGTTCATGACCAGCGCCGACTGTTTCCAGTCTACATAAAGAGGTACATCTAGTTTATTTTGGATAGTAATCCGAACAGGTCCACCATAACCATAAAAACTATAGCTGATCATGAGCGTGTCGTTCTCAAGAAAAAATTCCTGATCATCACCAGCTTTCAGGTTGCTGCTTACGGTGGAGTACTGGTAGTTCATGCAGCCAGCTAAAAAAACAGCACTGATAGCCAGCAGCGGTAGCGTTTTAAAAAATTGCATAACATCCTGTTGACAGTTAATAAGTTAACCACCGCAAATATTATGCCTTCATGCAAGTAATGTTAAAAAATGCTATTTACTAAACAGGCTGCCTTGAATCTTAAAGCTCGCTGCTCCGGATAATTTTACCACCTTTGCCAGCCAGTTCTTCTTTTGCTTTTTTGAACCCTTCGGGACTGATGGGTCGGGTGGCATCTTCGATGATGAAGGCTTCAAAACCTTCACCAAGCGCATCTTTGGCGGTGAAATAAACACAGAAATCGGCTGCCAGGCCCAACACGTATACCTGCTTAACCTCTTTTCCACGAAGGTACTCCGCAAGGGCAGTAGATTTGCGGTGGCCGTTGTCGTAAAAGCCACTGTAGCTGTCTATTTCAGGGTCTGTACCTTTCCGGAAAATAGCCTCTACCCTGTTCATGTTCAGTTCGCTGGAAAATTCAGCCCCTTGACTCCCCTGTATGCAGTGATCGGGCCATAGTACCTGATCCAGGCCATGCAGGTCAATGGTTTCAAATACCTCTTTCCCCTCATGCTGCGAGGCAAAGCTTTTGTGATTGACCGGGTGCCAGTCCTGTGTAGCTACCACTACCTCAAATTTTTCCTGTAGCAAATTCGCCAGGGGAATTACCTTATCACCATCTGGTACAGCAAGGGCTCCACCAGGCAAAAAATCATTTTGAATATCTATCAGAAGTAAGGCTTTCATGAGGGGTGGTTTTGAGGTATCTGGTTTAAGGTATGGGTACGAATTTACCGGGAGAGGTTTTATTGTTAAAGCTGTTGCCGGGTGAATTTACAAAACTGATTTTTAAAATGGTAAAAGACTCTAAAAGAAGGAGGTTTGCTTGCGTACGTTTCTAGCGCTTATCCTGAAGATTTGATCTTGTACCAAGCTATAAGCAAAAAAAAGGCCCCGGATAAACACCCGGGGCTTTTTACTATTACCTCATCTTAAACTTCAAGGGAAATTATTTAGCAGGCTCAAGTAAGGTGAATTTCTTTACCTGGTCTCCTACTCTTACTTCAAACTCACCTGGCTCTATTACCTTTTTACCATACCTGTCATAGAAGGCAAGATCTTCGGGTGTAAGGGTAAAGCTTACAGTTTTAGTTTCGCCTGGTTTCAGGCTGATTTTCTCAAAACGGCGCAGGCGTTTAACATCCGGAGTGATATCTGTAGCATACAAATCTGAAGTATACAGGTGCACTACTTCTTTGCCTTCGCGCTTGCCGGTATTGGTTACCTCAACAGATACTGTGAGGTTATCGCTAAGGTTAATAGACTCCCTGTCGAACTTCAGGTTGTTGTACGCAAAGGTGGTGTAGCTAAGCCCATGGCCAAACTCCCACTGCGGGCTAAAGTCTGCCTCATAGTTATACACACCTGCTGCAGGCTTTTGCTCTTCAGATGGTTTGTGAATATAGGTAGTGAGTGAGTTAGGATAGCGCGGATAGGTGTAGGGCAGTTTACCGGAAGGGTTCACATCGCCAAACAGCACATCTGCCAGCGCATCGCCACCGAAGTTACCTGGCTGGTAGATCTGAACAATAGCAGGAATCTGCTGCTCAAAACGGCTCACCACACGCGGACGACCTTCATTCAGCACCAGTACTATTGGCTTACCGGTAGCAGCAAGCTTTTTAGCCAGCTCTGTCTGCAGCTCCGACAGGTACAGATCGTTGAGGTTACCAGGTGTTTCGGTAGAGGTGTTCTCTCCCAATGCCAGTACAATTACATCGGCCTGCCGGGCTGCTGCTACGGCCTCTTCCATCCTGTCTTCGTTCTCCTCCCAGTATTTGCCGTCCATTTTGTAGCTCACGCCAGGCACATAGGTTACGTTCTGTGCACCTATCTCCTTTTGAACTGCCTCCAGGATGGTGTTATACTGTCCGGCAAACTCATCTACCTTTTCGCCCTGCCAGGAGTAAGTCCAGGCACCGTTAAGGGTACGCATGTTATTGGCATTTGGGCCAGTTACCAGCACCTTAGTAGTTTTGCTTAGGGGCAGTACATTGTTTTCGTTTTTCAGCAGGGTGATCGATTCGGCAGCCATCTGGTAAGAAGCCTGCTCAAACTCTTTGCTGCCAAACAGCGGGTAGTTCTTAGGATTGGTCGTAGGCTGATCGAAGAGGTTCAGGGCGTATTTCACGCGCAGGATACGACGCACGGCATCGTCCACACGCTCCTGCTTTACCTTACCCTCCTTCACCAGTTCTATCAGTCCGTTTACAAATGGCTCCCACTGGTATGGGATCATCGACATATCGATACCGGCATTAATGGCCAGCATGATGGCTTCTTTATCGTCTTTGGCAATGCGGTCTCTTCTGTGCAGGTTTTCAATATCTGCCCAGTCGGTTACCACCAGGCCACGGAAGCCCAGCTCTTCTTTCAAGAGCTTGGTAAGCAGATCGTAATTGGCGTGTACAGGTACTCCGTTAATGATGCTGGAGTTTACCATTACGGTATGTGCACCGGCATCTACGGCAGCTTTAAAAGAAGGCACATGGTAAGAGCGCAGCGCTTCTTCTGAAATATAAGCCGGGGTTCTGTCTTTGCCAGATACCGGCACCTGGTAACCCAGGAAGTGCTTCATGGTAGAAGCCACATGCTCCGGATGGCCAATGTTGTTTTGCTCACCCTCATAACCGTTAATGGTCGCTACACCCAGCTCGGCTGCCAGGTACGGATCTTCGCCAAAGGTCTCCCAGATACGTGGAGAACGCGGATCGGCACCCAGGTCGAGCACCGGGGCAAAGGTCCAGGGAATAGAGCTAGCGCGTGTTTCGTAGGCAGTGATTTCTGCACCCCTGCGCACAAGCTCGCGGTTGCGGCTGGCAGCCTGACCAATCTGCTGCGGAAACATGGTAGCACCTGCTGTGTAGGTAGCACCATGTATCTCATCCACCCCGTAGATCACCGGGATCTTCAGGCGGGTTTGCTTCATGACCACATCCTGGATCTGGCTGATGATCTCGTACCATTTCTGTGGGGTAAGCGCACGGTTATTGGCAGTGTTCAGCACTGAGCCAATGTGGTTATCCACCAGCGCCTTTTTCATTTCTGCCGCATCCAGCGTGAGCGGTTCAAAGCTGGAGTAGCGGTTTTCACCCTTGCCTATTACATCAAGGGTGATCTGTGCCATCTGGCCCACTTTTTCTTCCAGGGTCATTTTGCTCAACAGCTCCTCTACCTTCCGGTCAATCTCTGCCTGGGTTGGGGCATAAAGGGCTGCATCTGCCTTTTTACTGGTTTTCTGCTTCCTCTGGGCTTCAGCACCAGACATAAAAGCTGCCACCAGGAAAACAGCCAGAACTGCTTTTCTTATGTTCATGCTAGTAAGTTGTTTTAGGTGATTGGTTAGTAAATCGCTGTAAAACTAATCTTCAGTTTTCTCTTAACCATTGATATTTATCATTAATTCAGGAAATCTCCTGAACTACTCCCAAACATAGGTTCCAACTGCGCCACCTGTTAAGGAAGTTGTTACCACCTTATCGCCGGTTTGGATGTTGAAAGACTGCTGTGTTCCGCTGTTGTTCAGCACAATCAGCACTTTTTGTCCGTTTGGTGCCTTAAATGCCACGTTTGGTAAGTTATTGAGCATATTAGAGGCTATCCTTACCGAACCAGGCCTTACAAATTTAGACGCATGGGCTATGATATAATAAGCCGGGTTGCGTGTAACATTATTACCGGCAATGGTAACAGCACCCAGGCACTGGTCGCAACCACCCCTATCGGTGTGGGGCTGCAGGTTAGGGTCTGATGAAAGGTTCCACTCCAGCACGGTACGACTCCAGTTACGGGTAGCACCAATGATCAGCTCACGGGTATGCCAGGCTAGGTCCTGAGGGAAGTTGCCGGGAGCGCCAATCCACTGCTCTGTAAAATAGATGTTCTTATCGGGGTGCGCATTGTGCACCTGCGAGAGGGCATCGATGCTGCCGCCATAGAGGTGAAATGCAGAACCGTCTATATATTGCTTTGCTTCAGGATCGTTCAGCACTGTAATAGGATAATCCGGCCTGTCGGCATTGTGATCGTAAATCACAATTTTGGTGTCGATGTTAGCGGCCCTGAAAGCTGGCCCCAGGTGGTTTTTGATAAAGACGGCCTGTTCTTCAGGCAGCATCAGCAGGCTTGGGTTATTGCCAGGGTGCAGTGGCTCGTTCTGCACGGTAAGTGCATCTATGCGAATACCCTCTGCTGCCATACCCTGAATGTATTTCACCAGGTACTGGGCATATACATCGTAATATTCTGGTTTAAGGCTGCCACCACGGGTATCGTTGTTGGTTTTCATCCAGGCCGGGGGCGACCAGGGCGATCCCATAATCTTGATTTCAGGGTTGATGGCAAGGATTTCCTTCAGCACGGGAAGCAGGTTTTCACGATCCGGATCCAGGCTAAAATGTGCAAGGGTAGGATCAGTTTCGCCAGCTGGCAGATCGTTGTAAGAGAAAGGCCTTTCGTCCAGGTCTGATGCGCCCACGCTTACTCTTAAATAACTAACACCAATGTTGTTATCGGTAGTGGCAAACAGTTCCTGCAGCAGGGCGCCACGGGCAGCTGCACTCATGCGGTTCAGGTGCATGGCACTGCCGCCGGTAAGTGTATACCCAAAACCATCTATACCCTGGTAGGTCTGGTTGGTATCTATCTCAATAAGCGGATGTGTAGAATTAGTGGTGGCAAAGCCGGGGTTATTTTCCTGTTTTTCAAACAGGGCCGACTTATCTGGTGTGCTAAGCCAAACCTGCACATCTGAAGTTCTTGGTGGACCCGGGTTGTTGGTATCCCCTACACCATTTTCCTGACAGCTAACGCCCATGCTAAGTGCAGCACACAGCAGGCCAAGGTGTAAAAATGAAAATTTATTGTTGCGTATCATAGGTTGTAAATCTAAAGGTAGTGCTGACGAGAGGGTTCTCGAGGAACAATGTCACCTCAAACTCCTGGTCATCAGCTGTTTTTAACAATGCGTAAGGGTTAAGTCTGCAAATAAACTCCCGGCCCCCTGCCATAGCAGCAGGGGGTACCGACAGTTTGCTACACTAAACCAAATCAACTTATTGTTTCACGAACGTATAGGTACCAGTAGCGTAATCAGGTGCTACTTCTATGGTTACCTTGTAGTTACCAGATTCTGTGATATTCTTGAAGTTAGATCCTCCTTTATTGGTCATGGTACCAGTTAAAGCAGCAGGATCATCAGCTCCCATCTCAACATCCCAGGGAGAGTTGAACTTCATTGCATAGTTTGCACTAAGATCAGTAGTTACCTCATACTTATAAGGATGCACGTAAGTCATCAGGAATTCATTACGAGTATCCCAGCCACCATCCGCATCTTCCCAATGGAACAGTTTTATGTTATAGTGCTTCCAGGCAAGGCTGCCATCTGCAAAATTAAAAGTAAGCTGGTAAGCCTGGTCGCGTGCTACGCTGATAGCGTCATTACCACTCAGCAGTACCGCGTTTCCAGTTACCGCATCTCCTCCGGTATTACCTGTTTCACCTATAGGCGTCTCTAAAGTATAGGAGTCTCCGGAGCCATCTTCTGCTGTATTCAGGCTATAGGTTTTAGATGCCTCCAGTGCCAGGAAATTTGCAGTGGTAAAGCTGTCGCCGTTTTTGTTAAGCTCTGCCACAACAGCGCCATCAGATAGCAGGAACAGTGTTTCGGGTGTTTCGGCTGGTTCTTCAGTGCTGTTATCTTCCTCTATGGTGTAGGTGTATTTACCAGCAGCAAGGTTAAGTGTAAACAGGTATTTACCTGCTTCTTCTGTAAACTGAATATCATCAAACTCAATTCCCTGGGCGGCAGCCTGCGATTCCATAACCAGTTCATTGCTGGAACCTTCAATCCATTTCAGCAGGTAAGCCCAATCGCCATTGGCACGGAATACGTAACCTGCAGGCTTCACCACGTTAATACTACCCTGCCATACACTGTTGCCTTTGTACTGCAGCGGGGCATCGCCTCCCCAGCCACCTTCAATAATATCACCTACCACACTCCATTTGTCAATTTTCAGGAGGTTATAAGTATTATTTTCGAAGTTAACCGTTATGCGGTACTGGCCTGCTTCTGTTGCAGTAATTGCCTCGCCATTTTTCACCAGCTGGCCGTTAGCACCACCATATACCATAGATTGCGCAGCTGGCTGGCTGTAGAACTTAAAGCCCTCTCCTGCTTTCAGCGAGGTGTAGATCTCGAATATGTTAGCTGGGTTACCATCAGCATCTTTAAATGCCTTCATGGCAATGGCCTGTGTAACATCTGCACCTTTCTCAGTAGCTGCGCCTGAAATATAGAGTGTAAGCGGGGCCGACTCTGTAAGGAAGCGAGTGATGGCAATGGGCTGCGATACTACAGCTTCCTTGCTTAGCGACTGTGCAATTACACCCCATTTCAGGTTAATGGTGGTACCTGCCTCATAACCGGCCATGGAAAGTGCCTGGTCTATCTGGCGGGCCGTTGGGGTTACAAAAAGGCCTTTACCATTATCGGCAGAGGCTACACGCATAATAGGCGTGCTGAAATCTTCACTGTTGGCAGAGTCAAGTACAAAGAAATACTTAACACCGTATCCTTTGCTGGATTCTGCAGGTCCCCACTCAAAGCGCACAGGCGTAGTGGGTACTGTTTCATCCAGAACGATGGTGGTATTATCTGCTGGTGAAATGATTGCAGGGGTGCTCAGTTCCCAGTTACCAATTGGATCGAGGTTATCTTTTTCTTCACACGACCACACTACAGCTAGCATGATCAGCAGATATGTATATAGATGTAACTTTTTCATACTGTTGTAATTAGCGTATTTGTTTCTGTTTTGAGCTCATCGGTAGCAGTTAGGCAGCAGGCATGAGTTTTCTTAACCAGCCTGCTGCCACTGCTGAATTATAAAGGATTTTGCTCCAGGTTAGGATTTCTGTTGATCTCCTGCTGCGGAATTGGCAGCAACAAATCGCTTTGCGTTACATTGTAGTTTACTCTCTGCCCATTACGCAGGTCAATTTCATTCAGGCTGTTCATCACCTCAATGGCTACCCCATAGCGGCGCAGGTCGTCCCAGCGCTGTGCTTCCTGGGCCAGTTCCAGTCGGCGCTCTTTCAGAATTACTTCACGCATAGCCTCCTGCGAGGCAGCAGTAGCATCAGACACTGCAGGCAGGTCTACCCTGGCTCTAATAGTATTTACTTCTGCAGCAGCTTCTGTCGGGCGGTTCAGCTCGTTCAGGGCTTCTGCCTTCAGCAGGATGATATCACCCAGCCGGAAGATATACTGACGGTCGGTGCTTGCCCAACCCATGGCATTCTTCCACTTGTAGGCAAAAGGAATTTCGCTGTTAGTGGCGTTGCCCCAGAACTCATCTACCCAGGGTGCTGATTCGAACAGGATGCTGGCGTCTTTGCGGATCTCATCACCTTCGCTATCGAAAGCATTTACCAGGTCGTGAGAAGGCACCACAAATTTTCTCCAGGTATCGCCGCTGATGGAAGGTGGCAGGTGCATTTGTGGTGCCCAGTTACCTTCGTTAGCACCCAGGAACTGCACCTCCATGATTGACTCATCATTATTGAAATGAGCACCATCGAAAAGGTGACGGTAATCCTGCAGCAAGCTATAGCCGGCAGGACTGTTGATTACAGCATTTGCATACTGCAGTACTTTGTTATAATCAGGGTTTGGCTTTTGCGCGTAAACATGTGCCAGCAACGCATTGGCTGCCCCTTTTGTAGCACGGGCTTTATTCACACTGGCATCGCTACCGTAAGTATCCGGCAGGCGGTTATCCAGCGCAAACTCCAGGTCAGCAATAATTTGCGTATATACCGCTTCTGCAGTGGCCCGCGGTAAACGTACCGCTGCAGGATCGGCAGATTTTACTGTTTCCAGCACCAGCGGAACACCACCCCACATTTTCACCAGGTTGTAATAGTGGTAAGCACGCAGAAATGCAGCTTCTCCCAACATCTGTGCTCTGCGCTCTTCGCTTAAGGTTGGATCCTGCAGCAGTGGAACCCGCTCCAGCACCAGGTTAGCTTTGGAGATTGCATTGTAAATGGAAGACCAGGCGCCAAATACACGGCTGTTGGTTGGAGTAACCTCTACCGCATCGATTGCAAAGATCTCGGGGTTGTCGCCTCCGGCGTAGTAGTTGTCGGCCATTACATCCTGGAACAGCACGTTATCCCACACATAGTAGTCTGACGACTGAAACGATTCATAAACCCCGGTAAGGGCAGCCTCCAGCTGAGAGCCCGTTACATAGGCATTGTCTATGGTTTCATCAGAAATTGGGTTAATGTCAAGGTAATCTTCGCAGGAAGTACCACCTATAGCCAGCGATAGGCCTAGTGCATATAGGATTATATGTTTGGATTTCATAATGATCTGTGACAATTAGAATGATACATTTAATCCGAAGATGATATTTCTGGTCTGCGGATAGGTGCCAAAGTCAATACCCAGCGCGGTGTTCTTTTGGGTATCATTGTTGCTATTACCTGCAAATGCGTTTACTTCAGGATCGAAGCCAGAGTAGCTGGTAAAGGTCAGCAGGTTTTCGCCTGTTGCATAAATCCTTACACTACCCAGTTTTGCACGGCTGATCAGCGATGTTGGCAGATCGTAGCTAAGCGTCGCTGCTTTTACACGCAGATAAGAACCATCTTCTACAAAACGGGTAGAGGCAAGTGAGTTGTCTGTACTGCCCCAAACGGCTCTTGGAATATCGGTTACATCACCTGGCTGTCTCCAGCGGTTTAATACTGCAATGGTCTGGTTTTTAGGATCCAGCATGCCTTCAGTTTCTACACGGGTAGCATTGAAAATGTCGTTACCCTGTGATCCCTGCAGGAAAATGCTAAGGCCAAAACCTTTGTAGGAGAAGTTGTTTGTCATACCATAGAAGAAGTCCGGATTGGCATTGCCAATGACGGTACGATCTTCGGCAGTTGGTTCAAAAGTGCTTTCACCATCTTTGGTAATATAGTATACGTCTCCGGTGGCAGGATCTACACCACCCATTACATAACCATAGAAGGTACCAAGCGGCAAACCTTCACGCACCAGGCTCACCTCACCCCTGCCAGCAACATTTCCGGAAAACTGCTCCTGTCCTACTAAATCAGTTACTTTATTCCGGTTAAAGCTGATGTTAAAGTCAGTTTCCCAGCGCAGCTCATCCACTAAGTTCTTGGTTGTCAGCATAAACTCAAGACCTTTGTTTTCCAACTGTCCAATATTCTGTCTTGCACTGTTAAAGCCTGTTGAACGTGGCAGTGGCGCATCAAGCAGCAGGTCATTGATTCTTTTCAGGTACGCATCTGCAGTGAAAATAATCCTGTTGTTCAGCACAGAAAGATCAATACCTATGTTAGTCTGCTGAGATCCTTCCCACTTCAGGTCTCTGTTTTCGATAGATGCAGGATATGTTCCGGGCATTACAACACCACCAATGGGATAGTTACCACCGCTGCCTACACGTCCGATGTAACCATATGTTCCAATCGCATCATTGCCTACAATACCCCAGCCAGCCCTGATCTTCAGATCTGTTAGTGCACTGATGTCCCGCAGAAAACCTTCTTCAGAAATTCTCCAGCCCAGTGAGAAAGAAGGGAAGTAACCCCAGCGTTTACCACTACCAAAGTTGCTGGAACCATCTGTACGGAAGTTAGCAGTAACCAAATATTTGTCTGCATAATCGTAGTTAACACGTCCAATAACCGAGGCGTTTGTTCTTTCAGAATTATCAGCAGTGGCTGCAAATAACTCTGCACCACCATTAGGTGTCACAATCTGGTCGCTGGCAAAGTTTCTTCTCTCCAGTGAGGCATTTTCCCAACGGTATTTCTGCGCCACTGTACCCGCCATTACACTAAAATTATGCTCACCAATATTCTTTTCGTAGCTTAAGGTATTATCCCAGATGTAGTAGTTGGTTTCCCATGATTCATACCTGCCAATGCCACTCATTGCACGGCCATAGCTGGTGCGGAATGGATCAAGGAAGTAGTCAGAACTTGCCATGCTGTAGTCAACACCAAGGTTAGACCTGAACTTCAGTCCTTCCAGGAGGGTGATTTCGGCAAAAACATTACCCAACAGGCGGTTGTTTTTATATCCGCGAACAGAACCATCAGTGCTGGAAATTGGGTTTTCCCAGTTCTGGAAAGGGTTACTGGTAAAAGTACCATCGGGATTATAGATGCCAATTACCGAAGGTGTTGAAAGCACACCCAGTATAACACCACCCTGGTTGATGGCAGCATTATCACTTACGTCTACATCCTTGTAATTTGTGAGGCCAATCCTGGTACCCAGGTTAAGCCAGCTGTTCACCTCCTGATCGAGGTTTACTTTAAAGCTGTAGCGCTCCATTTCGGAACTGCGCACGGCACCTTCCTGCTGCGTCCAGCCACCGGAAAGGTAATAAGCCGTTTTGTTGCTTTTACCAGTTAAAGAAAGCTGGTAGTTCTGTGAAGTTCCCGGCTGGAACACTTCCTTCTGCCAGTCAGTATTAGCTGTATACAGGTCCCAGTTTGTGTTACGACCTAATTCCGTCATCAGGTCTCTGTACTGCTCTGAGTTGAGCACCTTCAACGTATTCCATACAGTTGAATAGCCCCTGTAAGCAGAAAACTCAAAGCGTGGTTTTTCTTCAGTACCTCTTTTAGTCGTAATCAGCACAACACCATTCGCACCCTGTGCTCCATAGATGGCAGCAGATGAAGCATCTTTCAGTACAGAGATGCTTTCAATATCTGCAGGGTTTAAGGAACGGGTGTCGCTGGTAGGCACTCCATCTACTACATATAGCGGGCCGCTGCCAGCGTTAATGGAGTTGGTACCCCTGATCCTGATGTTAAGGCCTGCACCAGGCTTACCAGACGACGACATTACCTGCACACCGGCTGCCTTACCCTGTAACAGAGAGGCCACCTGTACATTGGGGCGGGATGCAAATTCTTCGCTGCCAACAGTAGACACAGAACCGGTGATGTCTTTTTTCTCCTGGGTACCGTAGCCTACTACTACTATTTCACTAAGGGTTTCAATGTTTGGGCTTAGTGATACATCAATTGTAGTTCTGTTGCCCACCTTTATTTCCTCAGACAGGTAACCTATAAAAGAAAATATAAGTGTATCGTTAGAAGATGCCTGCAGCTGATAGCGGCCATCCAGATCTGTAACAGCACCTCTTGTGGTGTTTTTAACACGTACGTTAACGCCTGGAATAGTTTCAGAATTTTGGGCATCTGTAACTACCCCTGTTATAGTACCTGTTTGCGCAAGGCCCCAGTGCGATAGTAGCAGGAGCCAGAGGCATGAGTAAAGTCTGATTCTCATACTTTTATGGTTTAGTACTTGGTTGGTTTTAACATTTCTTAATAGAAAGTATACATAGCGCTGGGCCGCAAAGACCTTATGCTATTTTATCTGCTTTTAATGCAATCGTTTTCTGAATTGCATCTGATTAATTATGGTTTTAGTGCCTGTAGAAAAATTTGTTCTTGTTTTTTTCATAAGACAAATCTTGATAGAATCCTTTTTTAATATTTTAAGAAAGAGAGGTATTCAATTCCGGAAGTTTCCCGGTCCTGAATTTTTACACAAGCTAGGCCCACGGGAAAACTAATCCAATTTTACTGCTACACCTCTGTTACACCCTTCTCCGGGCTTACTACGTCAACACTACGTCAAATATTTTAAATCATTGAAAATAAAGAGTTTATTAGCTATTTTTGCACACACTTTTCTGTACCACAACAAGCTATTACGGAAAGGCTGAAGTATTTTAGTTTAAAAAGATTACCTTCAGTGGTAGATTAAAAAAAGCTACTCCAAGCAACATCTTTCAAAATTTTGTACAAACTGTATATCAATATATTACAAGCGCTTAGCTCTTTTCCCATGCGAAATAAGTTGCTGGTTCTTTGCCTCTGTTTGTTGTTCAGCCTGCATCTTGCTGCACAGCAGGAGCAAACAAATAGCCCTGCTCCTGTGTATGGTGTACCGGGCATTACGCACTATCAGCGTCAGGATTTCAATGCCGATCCACAGTTCTGGTCGGTGTGTGAAGATGCCAGTGGAGTTCTGTATTTTGGCAACAACGATGGTGCCCTGGTTTTTGATGGAGAACGCTGGCATAAAGTGTACCTGCCTAACAATTCTGCTGTACGTAGCCTCACTACTGACGGTGCCGGTAATGTTTATGCCGGCGGCTACAACGAAATGGGGCTGATCAGGCAGGATGCACAGGGACAATACTATTATGCTTCGCTGCTGGATAGCCTGAAGTTTCAGGATAAAGACCTTGAAAACCTCTGGCAGGTACATGCACTGAAGGGGGCTGTTATTTTCAGAAGCTTTAATAAGCTGATTGCCATCAGGGGTAAAAATGTTACAGCGTTGCCCTCCACCAGCTCCTTTCAGCGTTCATATACTGTTAACGATCAGCTTTATGTGCATGATAAAGAACTGGGCCTGCTGCGGCTGGATGTAGAAAAGCTACAGTTCTCAAATGCTTTTTCAGCTGAGGCGCTGCACCATGAGTACGTGGTTGCCCTGCTGCCTGGCAAAGAAGCCAACCAACTGGTGGCCTTTGCCAATTCAGGTAAAATTTACCTGCTCAACCAGCGTAGCGGCCAGGCAGAACTGTGGAAAGATATTTTTCAGGATACTTCCCAGGACCAGGTGATCAATGCCATAAAGTCGGCAAACGGGCAGTACTACCTGGGTACTCTTAGCTCCAGAATCATTGCCATGAACGAAGATGGCTATGTATACAAGGATGAGCAGAATTTTCAGCGGATACAGGACAAAACCGTACTTAACCTCTACCAGACCAGTAAAGGAAACATCTGGGCGCTGCTTAACAACGGCCTTGACTATATAGATTTCAATTCTCCTGTAAGCACGCTCTTTGATAATGCTTCTATCTACGATGTGCTGGTGCAGCAGAATAAAATGTACCTGGCTACCAACCAGGGTATTTTTTATACGCCTCTTAGCAAACATAACCCTGAGATCTCCAGTCTGAGCTTTGAGAAAATAAAGGGAACAGAGGGCCAGGCCTGGTCTTTACAGCTGGTAGATGGCGAGGTAATAGGAGCACACGACCATGGGCTGTTTGTGCTGAATGAAAGGGAAAGCAGCAAAATTGGCAGTATTGAGGGAATCTGGAAGGTGATACCGGTGGCCGGTAGTACCAGCCAATACCTGGCCTGCAGCTATAACGGACTCTACCTGCTGGATAAGAATCCAGAAGGAAAATGGCAGGTGCTGCGCAAGATCAGCGGGTTTAACGAATCCTGCAGGGATATACTGGCCGCCGAATCACCCGGCACCTACTGGGTTTGCCATGGCTATAAAGGGGTTTTCCGCATAAAGCTTGATGCTGACCTAAGCCGTGTTACTTCCATGGAGCATTTTACTACCCAGAATGGCCTCCCCTCCCCTTTTAATGTGAATGTATTCCGCTGGGAAGGCGATGTTGTTTTTACCACCAATGGTGGCATTTACAGCTACGACCTGCAGAACAACCAGTTTGTACCCTACGCAGCGCTAAACAGCATACTGGATAAAAATGTGAATACCCGAAAGCTACTCCAGTTCAGGGACAGAACCTGGTTTGTGCAGGATGATGAGGCCGGTTACTTTATCAGCGAAAAAGGCAAATCTTCAATAGAAAAAGAGCTCTTTCTGCAGTTTAAAGGCAGTTTTAACCGGGGCATGGAATGCATTGTGCCCCTGGATGAGCAGCGCGTGCTTTTTGGTACCAACATTGGTCTGTACCTTTTTGATTTTTCCAATAAGCAGAACAAACAGGAGGTGCTGACACATATCAGCAGCGTGCGGTATACAATAAACCAGGAAGAGTTAGGACTCCCCGTTAAGGCAGAAGTTAACAACTGGGTAGCGTTGCCGCACAACACCAGCACCATCCGCTTTGAATTTTCAGCACCAAATATGCAGAATAACTCCAACGTGCAGTACAGCTACCTGCTGGAGAATGTAGAGTCAGACTGGTCGGCCTGGAAAAGCACTCCTTATAAAGAATACACCCACCTGCGGCCTGGCCGCTACACCTTTAAAGTAAGGAGCAGAAGTCTGCTGGGGGTTAATGGCAAAGAAAGTGTTTACTATTTTGAAGTGCAGCCCATCTGGTACAACACCCCCTGGGCATGGGGTCTTTACTTAGTACTTACCGCACTGTTTATAGTATTGCTGGTATACCTGATAGGCCGTAAAATAGCCTATGAGAATGATAAAACACGGCACGAAGAACAAAAGGCCCGCAAACTACTGGAGCTGGAACTGCAGCAGATGAAGCTGCAAGCAGAGCAGGAACGCATGCTCCAGGAGAAAGAACAACTGGAAGAAGATGTTATTTACAAAAGTAAAGAGCTGGCAAATTACACCATGCTGCTGGTTAAAAAGCGTGAGGTGATCTCAGATCTGCTTCAGGACCTGAAGGCATTACGGGAGATCTCTAAGAATGATACATCACGCACTAAGCTCCGTGAAATTGTGAAGAAAGTAGGCGATCACCTCTCCGACGAAGAGCACCTGCAGGTATTTGAAACCAACTTTGAAAAGGTGCATCACGATTTCTTCACAAAGCTAAAGGAACTCTATCCCGATCTTAACCAGCGGGAGCTGCGCTTATGTGCTTTTGTAAAAATGAACCTTAGCAATAAAGAAATCTCCCCCCTGCTGAATATTTCTGTCAGGGGTGTTGAAACAGCACGTTACCGCATCAGGAAAAAGCTGAACCTTGAGCATGAGCATAACCTGGTGGAGTACCTCGAAAGCCTATCCCCTTCCAGCGAGCAGGAGGAGGAGGCTAAGGAACTACAATCCTAGCTTTATAAAAGAAAAGCCCCGCAACCGACGGGGCTTTTATAATATAGGCTAAGTTTAAAAAATATTGAACAATAAGACTGTATGGCCTGAATCAGGAGAACGCAAGCTTTTGTCGGCTTGTATTTTGGAGAGAATGAGCTTTCAGGGAAGTTATCATGTCTTCTATCCCTTTTTTATCTTCAAATATGTTGTTGCTGATATAAACAACTTCATGTTTTTCATTCAGCAGGTAAGTTACCCGCTTTGTGAATTTGATCATGGGCATATACGCATCGTATAAACTTGCCACCTCTCCCTCGGGATCTGCCAGGAGGTCGTAGGGCAGTTCATAGGCTTCCTTGAACTTTAGGTGCGTTTCTATGCTGTCTTTGCTCACCCCCAATACCTTTATGTTAAGGTTTCTGAAGAAATCAAAGGTGCTTTTAAATTCACAGGCCTCCAGTGTGCAAACCGGAGTAAAATCTTTAGGGTAAAAGTACAGGACCAGGGGCTGGCCTGCAGCATCCCTGTCCAGCTCAAAAGTGCTGCCAGCCGTAGAGGCAGCTGTAAAATTAGGGGCTTTTGTATGTAGTTTGATTTGCATATGAGGAGTAGTTAGAGGAGCAAATCTATGCGCCCCAGGGCTACCGCTCAAATAGAATATAATGATGCTAGAATAGGTAAAAATGATACTTAGCTTAATCTGTTGCCTTTTAACAGCTTAGTGAGCTAATCGATCTGCAGCAGTTTTTTAGCCAGTTCGATCATTTCAGGCTGACCGGTATATTTACCCCTTTCATCAGATAATTTTACAACAGGTATCCACTGATCTCCCTCGGGCTGGGTTTCTGTCATTTTAATTACCATGTTCATGGCTTGCAGCCCTACATCATTGGTAAAGTTGGTGCCTATGCCAAAAGAAAAGCCAATCTTGTCCCGGCAGTATTCAGCAATGCGGGCTACTTTATCGTAATTAAGCGCATCCGAAAAAATGATTGTTTTTGACAGGGGGTCAATGCCCAGACGCCTGTAATGACCAATGGTTTGTTCGGCAAATGCTACCGGATCGCTGCTGTCGTGCCGAACACCATCAAACAATTTGGAGAACATTTTATCGAACTGCTGCAGGAACACATTGGTGGTGTAAGTATCTGAAAGGGCAATACCCAAATCGCCTCGGTAAACGTCTACCCAATGCTGCAGCCCCAGCACATTGGCCATCTTAAAACCATAACGGGCAGCATGGAACATAAACCACTCATGGGCATGGGTTCCAATAGGCTTTACCCCATTAATGCGTGCCAGGTGTACATTGCTGGTGCCTACAAATGTGCCGCTCCCGTACTTTTTCAGCGCCTCTACCACTACCTGGTGTACTTCGTAGGAGTGCCTGCGGCGGGTGCCAAACTCTGCTATTTTAACATCCAGTGCCCGGTATTTCTCTATTTTCTCCCTGCTGATACGGGTAACCTCCTCATTATTTACCCGCTCCAGCCCGTTTTGGGTGTAGTACAGTTCAGATATAAGAGCCATCAGTGGCACTTCCCATAAAATTGTGCGGTACCAGTAGCCCTCTACCTCCACACTCAGTTCCTCACCTTTCTGCGCTATTGTAACTTCCCCCGGATCGTAGCAGAAACCCTGCAGAAAATCCAGGTAGGTAGGATCCAGGTAAGGGCAGGTAGTGGCCAGCCAGCGCTTTTCTTCCAGGCTAAGGCTTAGCGCCCCCATGGCATCTACCGCCTTTCTTAGGGCATCGCCAAAGCCTGCAGGAAAGCGGTGTTTGCCCCGGTTGATAAACTGATAACGGGCTTTAGCCCTTGGAAAAAGCTTTACCACCCCATGCTGCATGGTGAATTTGTAAAAATCATTATCAAGCAATGATGGCAGGCGGGGTGTAGTTTGCTGAGACATAGTCTTTGGGTAAGGGTTATCGGGTATGAGGTTATCAGATACCGGCTAATGCTTTATGAGGTCTGGGATGTGGCAACCTGAGGGTGAGAAGTATTTGATAAGGAACGTCTATCCGGATAGAACTTAATTCCTCCGCCGGCCTGGTGGCCGCTGGGCCGCCTAGTACTCATGCTATATAGATACATTCAACACTTAAGAACCCTGCCTTTGTTCTTTAATTACATCTTCCAGTACATCCCACACATTTCTGGCAAGGATTTTCTGACCTTCTTCAGTGGGGTGGATGCCATCTCCCTGGTTCAGTTCCCGCTCTCCGGCAACATCCTGCAGCAGGAAAGGAATCAGTTCTACATCTTTCTCTTTTGCTACCTCGGGGAATATTTTCTGAAAGTTGGTACTGTAGGTCTGCCCCAGGCTGGGCGGCACCATCATGCCCGCCAGTATTATTCTGGCTTCCGGATAAGCTTTTCTTACCTTATCAATCATTTCTTCCAGGTTATTCCTGATCTGGTCCTGATCCTGGCCCCTGAGGCCGTCATTGGCACCTAGCTCCAGCACAAATATATCTACCTTCTGGCGTTCAAGCACCCAATCAATCCGGCGCAGTCCGCCCGAGGTTGTTTCACCACTAAGGCCGGCATTTACAACCTTATAATTATAGCCCAGGGAATCCAGCTTTTCCTGGATAAGACCCGGAAATGCATCCGAAGGATCATCTAAACCATAGCCTGCCGTTAGGCTGTTGCCATAAAACAGAATCACTCTTTCTTCTTCCTGTTCCTCTTCCTGCTCAACTGTGGCCACACCTGCATCATCCTCTGTTGCAGTTCGCACCGGCCCACTGCTTTGTTCAGGCTTTGAGTTGCAGCCCCAGAGAAGGCTTATACAGGTGCATAGATAAAGAATATTTAAAAAAAATCTCATTGATTTAAGCTGTTGCATTACGACATTTAAAAACTACAACGTTATATGGTTGTTTATGATGCCCGTTAAAAGTACTAATCCTTACTGTTCAAAAAAACTAAAGAGGGCTCCTGCACATGAATTCTATTCTTGAAGTTAAAGATTTAAGCAAAACCTACCGCAGCGGCGAACGCTCTCTTACCGTGCTCGACAGGGTAAACTTTAGCATTGCAGCCGGTGATACCTGTGCTATTGTTGGCCCTTCCGGCAGTGGCAAAACAACACTGCTTGGGCTGTGTGCGGGTTTAGACAGGGCCAGCTCGGGCTCGGTTATCCTCAATGGTGTGCGCCTTGATAATCTCAGCGAAGACCAGCGGGCCGAGGTACGCAACCTGCATGTAGGCTTTATTTTTCAAAGCTTTAACCTGATGCCAACCCTCACCGCGCTTGAAAACGTGATGGTACCCCTGGAGTTGCGCAGGGAAAAGAATGCAGCCAGACGTTCGATGGAGCTACTGGAAAAGGTAGGTCTGGCAGAACGCCGTAACCACTACCCTACCCAGCTATCTGGTGGCGAACAGCAGCGGGTATCCATTGCCCGGGCTTTTTCAAACCAGCCAAAGATACTTTTTGCCGACGAACCTACCGGCAACCTCGATGAGGATACCGGTGCCCACATAGAAAACCTGATCTTTGAGCTGAACCGTGAGGCCGGCACTACGCTGGTGGTGGTAACGCACGACCTGGAACTGGCTGAAAAAACAGGCCGTATCATCCAGATCCGCGGGGGCAAAATTGCATACGACAGCTTTGAAACCGGCTCCATGCAGCTACGGCCGTAGCAAAGTTTTGTAATTGGAACTGGGCATGGCGTATGTGGTATAAAGATAGTAAAACATCGTTCCACATACCGTAGCCATGCAACCTGCAGCACCCCGCCTGGTACATCAATAATTAGTAACAGCGACTACGCCCCCAGGCAAACCGTCACATTAGCACTTTATATAATTAGCACATTAACCCATGCCTTTCTCCTGGTTACTTACAATGGCCTGGCGCGACAGCCGCCGAAACCGATCCCGCCTGCTGCTGTTCATGAGCAGCATTGTGCTGGGTATTGCTGCATTGGTAGCCATAAATTCGTTTGGCAATAACCTGCAGGACGAGATAAACGGAGAAGCCAAGAAGTTACTGGGAGCCGACCTGGAAGTGGAAAGCAGCCAGCCTTTTTCGCCGGAGCTGCGCCAGTTTTTTGATTCACTGGGCGCAGAGGCTTCTGAAGAAATCAGCTTTGCCTCCATGGTGCTTTTCCCCAAGAATGGAGGTTCACGCCTGGTACAGGTAAGGGCACTCAGTGGTAATTATCCTTATTATGGTCGCATCGAAACCAGTCCTGCGGAAGCTTCCGGGCAATACCAGGATGGGCAACAGGCCCTGGCAGACAGAACGCTACTGCTGCAATACGATGCAGCCCCCGGCGACTCCGTTAAAATTGGCAACCTCACCTTTGGCATCAGGGGCAGTGTACTGAAAGTACCCGGACAATCTGGTGTGGCCACTTCTGTAGCACCGCCAGTGTTCATACCCCTGCAATACCTCGACTCTACCGGTCTGCTGCAAAAAGGCAGCCGCATTAATTATAAGCTTTACTACAGGTTTGAGGATGATGCCCGCTTCGCCAGCCTTTTAGAGAGCACTATTGAGCCACGGCTGGAAAAAGAAGAGCTTCGTTTCGATACTGCCGAAGAGCGGCAGGAGGAAATTGGCAGTGCCTATAAAGATGTAACAGGCTTTTTGAACCTGGTGGCTTTTGTAGCCCTGCTGCTTGGCTGTATCGGGGTAGCAAGTTCAGTACATATCTACATCAAAGATAAGGTAGTATCGGTGGCAATATTGCGCTGCCTGGGTGTTACCGGTAATGGGGCACTGGCCATTTTTCTGATACAGATCATACTCATGGGGCTGATGGGCTCAATACTTGGCACGCTCCTGGGTACTGTTTTACAATTTGGATTGCCCCTGCTATTTGCAGATTTTCTGGCTGTAGAGGTTAGTGTAAAACTCTCCTGGCCTGCCATCACACAGGGAATTCTGCTTGGGGTGGTGGTGGCTATTTTATTTGGCCTGCTCCCCCTGCTTGGTATCCGCAAAGTATCGCCTCTCACCGCCCTGCGTGCTTCATACGAGCATCCTGAAAAAGACAAGCTGCGCTACGCTGTTTTTTTACTGATCATCCTCTTTGTTGCCGCCTTCTCCTATCTGCAGCTGGGAGAGTTTGTAGAAGCAATGGCTTTTACGGGTGGCATTCTGCTTGCCTTCCTGGTGCTGGCAGCCATTGCCCAGTTAATGATCTGGCTGGTGCGCCGATATTTTCCAGTAGCTTGGTCGTACAGCTGGCGACAGAGCCTGGCCAACCTGTATCGCCCCAATAACCAGACAGGTGTACTGGTAACCACCATTGGCCTGGGCACCGCCCTTATTTGCATTCTGTTTTTTGTACAAAACCTGCTGCTTGATAAGATTGAGCTTACCGGCAGCGAAAATCAGCCGAATATGGTGCTGTTTGATATACAGGATGATCAGGTAGAAGAACTGGCTTCACTAACCAGGCAATATGATCTGCCCCTCATCCAGGAGGTACCAGTGGTAACAATGCGGCTGGATGGCATTAACGGGCGTAGCGCTACCCAAATCAAGGAGGATACTACTTCCGGAGTACGTAACTGGGTATTAAACAGGGAATACCGGGTAACCTACCGTGATTCACTCATCGATTCTGAAACAATCGTCGAAGGCAGCTGGAAAGGCAGCGTGTCCTCACCCTCAGATAGCATCTTTGTTTCGCTTTCTCAAAACATAGCCGAAGACATGAAGGTAGGTGTTGGCGATAAAGTAACATTTAATATACAGGGTGCCATTATGGATACCTGGGTTGGCAGCATACGTGAAATAGACTGGCAGCGGGTACAAACTAATTTCCTGGTAGTATTCCCCGAAGGGGTTCTGGAGCGGGCGCCCAAGTTTCATGTAATTATCACCCGGGTGGATTCTGCGCAGCAGGCTGCTGCTTTTCAGCGGGCAGTGGTACAGCGTTTTCCAAATGTTTCCCTTATCGACCTCAACCTCATTTTACAAACTGTCGATGAGGTGATTGGCAAAGTTTCCTTTGTGATCCGTTTTATGGCTTTCTTCAGCATTGTTACCGGACTGGTGGTACTGATTGGATCAGTGATCATCAGCAAATACCAGCGTATCAAAGAAAGTGTGCTGCTGCGCACCCTTGGCGCAAGCCGCAGGCAGATCCTAAGCATTAACCTGAAGGAGTATTTCTTCCTGGGCAGTCTGGCTGCTTTAACCGGCGTGGTTATTTCACTACTGGGCAGCTGGGCCTTGGCTTATTTTAGTTTTGACACCCCCTTTTCGCCCCCGCTTTGGCCCATGCTGGCAGCATATGCTGTTATTACAGGCCTTACCATCCTTATAGGACTCTCCAACAGCCGCAGTGTACTTAGCAAGCCCCCGCTGGAGATTCTAAGAACAGAAGCCTGATCCAATTTCTGATGGTAGGCTAAAGCACATGAATTATTAGCCTCTGTCTACCCTGTGCAAAAGCCAAAGCAAACGAAATAATACCACATAGTGCAAAGAACCTTCAATAGTGAGGGGATGTTGTAGCTGGTATGGGAAGAGTGAAGAAGGTAGAGATTCATGAGAGTGCAGAGGAGCTATTACAGAGGAGCAGGAAGCTTACTCATCCCTTAGCCCAGGCAAGAGTAAGAGCCTTTTATCTGTACAAGATTAACCAGAACAAGGAATATGGAGAAATAGCCAAAGAAGTTGGTTATGGTCCACATGC
>NZ_JAHXBU010000027.1 GCF_020178975.1 Cesiribacter sp. SM1 | reverse complement strand
TGACTTGTCCTGAAAAAAGTTGACCACAAAAATGGTTAACTTATGGTAGAACTTTTTCAGCTACGCATGCAAGAGCATGAACTTTCAATGCGCCAGATGGTGGAAGAAATCCACCGGGGTCAGCTCAATATTGAGCAAGCAGCAGTCAAGTTTGAAGTCAATCGTAAGACGGTAAAACATTGGCTGGATAAAGTAGAAGGTGAGGCAGTAACATCTAATGAACAAATTCAAGTAGGTCCTACTAAACTGCCTAAAAAGAAGAAAAGAAAATCTCCACAATCGGTAGCCCAATCAATAGCACAAGTGGAAGAGCTGCAGGCTCGGGTGGTTTCCCTGGAGCAAGCGCTGGAGGCGGCTAAATTCAAGGCTATCTACTACTCAACACTTGTTAGGGTAGCAGAACAGGAATTAGGTATTGATATCGAAAAAAAGTCCGTTACCAAGCAATCAGATTCATGCAAGTGAATTACCCTAACGTTCACATCCGCCAGTTAGAGAGATTGCTTGGGTTTAGCCGACAAGGCTATTATCAGTACTGGCAACGACAGGCTCTAGAATCAAAGTCTGATGATCAGCTACTAAAGCTGGTAAAGCAGATTAGAGAAGATCACCCTCGTATCGGAGGAAGAAAGCTATACCAACTCCTAAAGCCAGAGATTGACAAGAGGGAGATAAAAATAGGTAGAGATGCTTTCTTTGATCTACTTTCCACACATAAGCTGCTCATTCGTAGACGCAGACGCAGGGTTATGACTACTTTTTCCAGGCACAGATTCAGGAAATATCCGAACCTGATCAAGGAGTTAACCATAGAAAGACCTAACCAGGTGTGGGTTAGCGATATCACCTACTGGTTTACTGGCTGTGCCTGCCTGTACATCTCTTTGGTAACAGATGGCTATTCAAGAAGAATTATGGGCTATACAGTTGCCGAAACCTTGGAAGCTATCAACTGCAAAGAGGCACTGTTGATGGCCCTGCAGCATATTGACAAGAGGGAAGGAAAATATCTCATTCACCATTCCGACAGAGGCATCCAGTACTGTAGCAAAGAGTATGTTCAGGTACTGGAATCCTATTACATCCAGATCAGTATGACTGAAAATGGAGATCCTCTGGAGAATCCAATAGCTGAAAGGGTTAACGGTATACTCAAACAGGAGTATCTAAGTCACCAGCAGGTGTATTCATTGATCCAGGCAAAGCTAGTGCTTGAGCAGGCTATCTTTCTCTACAACTACGAGCGTCCACACTTGAGCTGTGATATGTTGCCTCCTGAGCAGGCCCATCAGCAGACAGGGAAGTTAAAAAGGCGATGGAAAAACTACTACAGCCAAAAACCTTCATCTACACTTGTGGTCAATGAAAATCAGGACTAACTTTTAATGGTAAACTTATATCAGTATTAGCAACAAACGGTCAACACATTTTAGGACGGGTCA
>NZ_JAHXBU010000026.1 GCF_020178975.1 Cesiribacter sp. SM1 | reverse complement strand
TTTTTTTTCTGAAAAAGAATGTCGATTTCTGCTAGGATTAGGTCCTATTGCCACAAAGGATAAGCATAGGCACAGAGTTTTTCTGGCTATCCAGCTGGGTGGCAGTAGAAAGGATAGTTGTAAAGACACATGAAGGAAGTGAAAATTTTTTCTACGTGCTCTTTGGCAACAATCCTTTGTTCTTCATGTGTGAAGTCAGTTTTATTTCCGGTTTAACTACCAATAAAAGCTCGACCTTTGGTGATTAGCTTATGCTGATTGTAGCTCCCTTAGTTTGTTTTGGTAATGCTCAATTTGCCTTTGCTTTCTTTTGTGCATAAAAGTCTGATAATCATATTCGCGGTAAGGCTCTTTGTTTTTTAAGATGTGGTAAGCGGCCACAATGATTTTATGAGCTACCGCAATGAGAGCTCGCTTTTTTCCTCTTCTACCTACTAAAGAAGCGTACTTGATTTTCAGATAGTTATCATTGTTTCTACAGCTGGCTACCCAGGCAGCTTCAACAAGGGCGGTTTTCAGTGTTTTGTTTCCTTGAGTTATGCGTGCACTTTTTTTTTACCCGCACTCTCATTATTGCCCGGACATACACCAGCCCAGCAGGCAAGATGATGCTGGGAAGGAAACTGCTGCATGTCTGCGCCCATTTCAGCGATCATGATTCCTGCTGTTTGTCTGCCCACTCCGGGAATGGTTTGCAGTAGCTCCATTTCTGTTTGATAGTCCTTGAGCACTTCCTCAATCTGAAGATCAATATCATCGATGATAGCCTGCACTTGAGCAATAGATTTGAGAAAGGTCTTGAGCATAAAGCGGTGATGAGCAGTAATATGGCCTTTAAGTGCTTGCCTAAGCTCTTCTTTCTTTCTTAGGCTGCCATAGGCTAGCTGCTGTAAAGCTTCAGCAGAGGTTTCTCCATCAATTATTGCCTGAATAATGGCCATGCCCGATGCTCCAAACACATCACTGGCTACACTGGAAAGCTTGATGTTGGCATCTTCCAAAATCTTCTGCAGGCGGTTCTTTTCCCCTACCATCTGAGCTGTAAGCTTCTTACGGTATCGGAACAAATCCCGAAGCTCACGAATAGGTCTGGGCGGAATAAAGCTGCCTTTCAACAAGCCGCTCAACAGTAGCTGCGCGATCCATTGGCTATCTTTCTTGTCGGTCTTGTGCCCTGGCACATTCTTGATGTGGCGGGCATTGACTAAGATAATCTCAAAGTCTTCTTCTAAGACATTGAACACCGGCTTCCAATAGACACTGGTGCTTTCCATGGCTACATGCGTGACTGATAAGCTGTTGAGCCAATCACGAAGCTCCTCCAGGTCTTCGGTAAAGGCGCTAAACTCTCTGGTCTGTTCTTCTAGGCCTTCTCCTGAAACCGAGGCAACAATGAGGTTCTTGTGAACATCCAGTCCACATCCTCTGGCGATAAGCTGGGGAAATGAAA
>NZ_JAHXBU010000025.1 GCF_020178975.1 Cesiribacter sp. SM1 | reverse complement strand
CACACACCAACAACAGAATAAAGCAAGCTCCAATAGCTCTTTCAGCCATTGATAGTGCTATTGTTAAATTTTGCGTACTTTCGGTGAGCGGCGGTGAAGGTCGCCTGCTTTATTCAACGGACGTTGGTGGCAAAATAAATACAATGAGCAAGCTTCGGTGTAAATGCGATCATGTCATCTCTGATACAACAGATAATCTACCGTATAAAGCTGATTTGATACCTGACCAATCCTTTTATACTTCTTTAGACAGGATAGAAGAATCTATCGACTCTTTGATTGAGGCAACAAAAAGAAATGAAAGGATTATGTGGATTAAAAATCATTTCAGTGAGCAATACCCTAAAGATTTGACTGACACTCAAATGATCTATGATATTATTACATCAAAGTTGTTTGACCTTAATAAGAAAGTATATCAATGTGAAAATTGTGGTCGGATTTGGATACAAAAAGGACATTCAGATAGGTTTGTATCATTCACGCCTGAAAACGATGAATGGAAAGATATCTTAACGGCAGAACATAAAAAAAATACTATTCAGCCACCAACAACAGAATAAAGCAAATGCCCACAGCGCTTTCAGCCATTGACAATGCAGGAAGCAACTTTTGCGTACTTTCATCAAAAGCCGGTGTAGGGCATCTGCTTTATTCAATGGACGTTGCCAGTAATTAAAACCCATTATGAACCCACTCCTAAAACAGATACAGGAAAGATATGCTGCCGGAGAACGACTGAAGTATCTGTTCTTTTGGGGCCATACTCCAGGTCATGGACAGACGGTTGGACCGTTCATCTTCAGCCAGTGGTATCCTTCTAAATTTACTGTAGACGGATTGGAATATCAGACGGCAGAGCATTGGATGATGGCTGAAAAAGCAAGGCTGTTTGGTGACAAAGAAATTGCAGAAAAGATTATCCAGGCCACTACACCTGGGCATGCAAAAGATTTAGGTCGGCAGGTAAAGAACTTTGACAATCAGAAGTGGCTGGACAATAGATTTGATATCGTCAGGACTGGCACCTACCATAAATTCAATGCTTATCCAGACATGAAAGAATATCTGCTATCGACGGCGGACAGAATATTAGTAGAAGCCAGTCCTGTAGATAACATATGGGGGATTGGTATGGCAAAAGACCATCCTGACGCTGAAAATCCTCTAAAATGGAAAGGTGAAAACCTCCTTGGATTTGCGCTCATGGATGTACGGGAGCAGATGAAAAAATAAAAATAAACTACTGGCAACAACAGAATAAAGCAAGCTCCCACACAGCGTTCAGCCATTTGCATGCAAAGTGAAATTTTGCGTCCTTTCAGTGAGCGGCAGTGAATGGTCGCCTGCTTTATTCAACGGACGTTGGCCTTAAGTCAATATTCGTTTCGCTTCTTAAGCAGCAGTAGCAGAAAAGATTAGCTACTGCGTTAGCGAAAGGTAAAAGGACAAGCCGCCAGCAGGAGGGCA
>NZ_JAHXBU010000024.1 GCF_020178975.1 Cesiribacter sp. SM1 | reverse complement strand
CTAGAATAAGACAAATGAGGGGGAGCCAGTTATTTCAACCTTCATCACTTTCTACTATCTTACTGCAAGAAGACAGGTAGGTGCATATTTCCCCTCATCTGTCTTATTCATTGTCCGTTCTGCGCAAATAAAATGAAGTTACTAACAAATCAAATAGGTGTTTTTAGGCAGCAATGGATATTATACACAGTGATAGCCATGCTGTTATTGCTAGTTTCATTTTTTGTACCTAGCAGGGTGTCTTCATGGCCATTTCCAGAAACAATAAAATTATTGATAGAAGGTCATAACGCTTTATGGTATTTAGATATATATGCCCTTCTATTGGTGCCAATAATTGCGACGCTGCTATTCATTAATAATATTAATGTCGCTAAAGTCTTAACGTGTATATATATAGGGTGTCAATTGAATAGCATTAGTGGTGATAATCTGCAAGAATTGATTTTATTCAGTTATGGATATAATAGCACTGGACTGATAACGTATATATGGTTCTTCATCGGCGGATTAGCATTTTTTCTCCTGTACAGGGACATCAGGAAGCCATTTCTAAAAAGATGGACAAGAATTTTGCTAAGCTTTTATGCTATACTTTTCAGTGCTTTAAGTTTATTTGTAGGATTGGACGCGAATGAGTTAACAGATATATATGCTGTCATTGTGATTTTCTTTTGGACGCTAGTGCTAAGTCATGCCAGCAGAAGACTCTCGTCTATTATTTATTGGCCTCTTTTTGCTATTCTGACTTTTATATCCTTCTATGTTTATATTGATAAATCTTATTGTGTGTCTTACGACTATGATAGTAAACTTTATAATATATTAAAAGGATGTAGCAGCTATATATTATGGCTAGCAATTGGATTTATATTTTTAGTGTCGATTAGAAAAAAAGAAATAATCAGCGCAGAACAACAGAATAAAGCAAATGCCCCCAGCTCGTTCAGCCATTGACAATGCAGGAAGCAACTTTTGCGTACATTCAGCAAAAGCCGGTGAAGGGCATCTGCTTTATTCAACGGACGTTGGTGTGTATTAAAATCGTTTGGTGTAGTGAGGGCAGTGGTATAATAAAGGGTCGGTAGTCTAAGTATCCTGACTGCCAAGCAAGGACGGTGAATAGCATGCCGCAGGCTGACCTTGAAAGCTGGTAAATCCAAGGGGCTCCTCGAAGTCTGGCCATGGCGTAACGTAGGTAGACCTTGAACTGATTGAATAAACGGGCCTGTTGTATGCCGACTATAGCGTGACGCAGGAAGACGATGCGCTGCTAGATTAAAGGGGTCCCTCGAAGTCCTACAAATGCGTAGTGCAGGAAAACGGTAAGCTGACTCATCAAAGGGGCCTGTTGAATGCTGCCAAAAGCGTGATGTAGGAAGACCTTGAAAGCATGAAAGCAGACTGCAGCTGGAGAAAATAATAATAAACACACACCAACAACAGAATAAAGCAAGCTCCAATAGCTCTTTCAGCCATTGATAGTGCTATTGTTAAATTTTGCGTACTTTCGGTGAGCGGCGGTGAAGGTCGCCTGCTTTATTCAACGGACGTTGG
>NZ_JAHXBU010000023.1 GCF_020178975.1 Cesiribacter sp. SM1 | reverse complement strand
TGGTATTTTATTGCATTGCTTATCAGGTTGTAAATGATACTTCTTAAACTTGCTTTTGCAATGGTTAACTTTTCGATTTCAAATGATTCTTTAATAATAACCTGGGTGGTATTGATCATACCTGCAAGTTCTTCTTTTACATCATCCAAGACTTCTTTGAAAGAAACAGCCTCTATTTTGTCATTTAAGCCTTTCTGAACTTTGGTAACCTCAATAAGACTAATGATAGTGTCATTTAGCTTCTGAACAGATGTTCCCATCAACTGTATAATCTGTTTTTCAGATTCATCCAGCTTTGGATTTATTTTCATTGCAACAAGCGCAAGTAATCCTTCAAGATTAGAAATGGGTGACTTAAGATCATGTGAGGCAGTGTATATAAAATTATCCAGATCAGTATTCACCCTGTGCAGTTCCTGGTTCTTTTTCATCAGGGATTCATTTCGAAGCTTTTCAGATAGATCTCGGGTGACTTTTGTGAATCCTATATGCTTTTTTTCAGCATTATAAATGGGAGTTATCACCACATTTGCCCAAAATAAAGAACCATCTTTTTTTACTCGCCATCCTTCGTCTTCAAATCGTCCATTTTCTATGGCTTTGGCAAGTTCAAACTGTGTGTATCCCGTAGCATTTATTTCTGGCGGGTAAAACTTTGAAAAGTGGCTGCCGATAATCTCTTCAGCCTCGTAGCCTTTTATTCGCTTAGCCCCTTCGTTCCAGGTAGCAACATAGCCATCTGGGGTTAGCAGAAAAATTGCATAATCTTTAACACTGGCTATCCACAAACGTGATAGTTCATTACTTTCTCTAAGTTCTTCATTTGCCTTCAATAAGCTGTTTTCCAGGTTCTTGCGCTCCGTCAGATCACGGGTAACCTTGGAAAAACCAATTAATTCTTTATTCTTATTGTAGACAGCAGAAATAACTACGTTTGCCCAGAATAAGCTGCCATCTTTTTTTACACGCCATCCTTCTTCTTCAAACCTACCTTCAGTAGAAGCAATCCTCAATTCATAGGCAGGATGATTTGTATCAAGTGCCTCCTTGGTGTAGAAAATAGAAAAATGTTTGTTGGTGATTTCTTCTTTTGTGTACCCCTTCAGTCTTTGCGCCCCTTCATTCCAGGTAATGATATAACCCCTTGTGTCCAGCATGAAGATAGCATAATCCTTAACACTATCTACCAGTAGTTTATAGATAGCTTCATTATCTTCTAGTGCTTGCTTGATTGCAACTGAAGAAAGCATGTGATCATAGGATTCTGCGCCACCACTAAAAAACTCGTCCATATCCATGACTGTTTAAAAAATAAATGATTGCCTTCTTCCTGCAATATAGTTGCCATCTTCAAAGAAGAAAAGATCAAAAAGTCATTTCCTGAAATATGAAAAAATATCTACTTAGGTTCCATTTATACTTAACTGCTGATTGTTAGTTGTTATTCAGATGCTTTGAGTAACGCTACTGCTTTAAGTTTATGAATAAGTATATAATGATGATAAGGGATAGTGCCGAAGTAATTTTACTTTGGACCACTGTCCAGTTTTATTTCTATTTGTAGTTACCTGATCAAAAAGCCTATTTTCCAAAAGACAAG
>NZ_JAHXBU010000022.1 GCF_020178975.1 Cesiribacter sp. SM1 | reverse complement strand
GATATTGTGCGGATGGTGCATAGTGCGCAGTCGGGGCACCCTGGCGGCTCATTGGGTTGTACAGATTTTTTAGTAGCCCTTTACTTTAGGGAGCTTACCCACAACCCCCGGTTCAGCATGGATGGTGTGGGGGAGGATTTGTTCTTTCTCTCCAACGGCCACATCTCACCTGTATGGTACAGCGTGCTGGCGCGCTCGGGCTATTTTCCTAAAGAAGAGCTGGCCAGCTTCCGCAAGCTGGATTCCAGGCTGCAGGGTCACCCCACCACCCATGAAGGGCTGCCGGGGGTGCGCATCGCCTCTGGTTCGCTGGGCCAGGGCCTTTCTGTAGCCATTGGGGCAGCACTCTCCAAGAAGCTCAACGGCGACAGGAGCCTTGTTTTTTCCCTGCATGGCGATGGCGAGCTGCAGGAGGGACAGATCTGGGAAGCAGCCATGTTTGCGCCTCACAACAAGGTAGACAACCTGATCTCCACCATTGATGTGAACGGCCAGCAGATAGACGGACCCGTAGACCAGGTGCTGGGGCTGGGCAGCCTTCGGGCCAAGTGGGAAGCCTTTGGCTGGGAGGTGCTGGAGATGAACGGCAACGACATGCAGGATGTGGTACGGGTGCTGGATCTGGCCAAGAGCAAAGCCCACAAGGCAAAGCCCATCATGATCCTGATGCAGACCAACATGGGCCATGGCGTAGACTTCATGAGCGGCTCCCACAAGTGGCATGGTGTGGCGCCTAATGATGAACAGCTGCAAAAGGCCCTGGATCAGCTGGAAGAGACGATGCAGGATTATTAACCAATGAACTAGGAGTCAGGAATCAGGAGTCAAGACCAGCTACGGCTTTGGTTTTCATCCTGACTCCTGGCTCCTGGTTCCTGACTCTAACAAACATGAAGAAATACACCTATACAGATAAGAAAGACACCCGTTCCGGTTTTGGCGCAGGCCTTCTGGAAGTGGGCAGAAAGAACGAAAATGTAGTAGCCCTGTGTGCAGACCTGGTGGGCTCTTTGAAGATGGCAGACTTCATCAAGGAATTCCCCCGGCGGTTTTTCCAGATCGGCATTGCCGAGGCCAACATGATGGGCATAGCGGCAGGCTTAACCATCGGAGGCAAGATTCCCTACACGGGCACCTTTGCCAACTTCTCCACCGGCAGGGTCTATGACCAGATCCGCCAGAGCATTGCCTACTCGGATAAGAACGTGAAGATCTGTGCCTCGCATGCAGGCTTAACACTGGGAGAAGACGGGGCCACCCACCAGATCCTGGAGGACATCGGGCTGATGAAGATGCTGCCGGGCATGACGGTGATCAACCCCTGTGACTACAACCAGACCAAAGCAGCGACCATTGCCATCGCAGAGCATGTGGGGCCGGTGTACCTAAGGTTCGGCAGACCAGTGGTGCCCATCTTCACAGCCCCCGACCAGGAGTTTATCATCGGCAAAGCCTGGATGGTGAACGAAGGAGCAGACGTATCTATCTTTGCCACCGGTCACCTGGTGTGGGAGGCCATACAGGCAGGGGAGCAGCTGGCAGAGATGGGCATAGATGCAGAGATCATCAACATCCACACCATCAAGCCCCTGGATGTGGAGGC
>NZ_JAHXBU010000021.1 GCF_020178975.1 Cesiribacter sp. SM1 | reverse complement strand
CATTCAATGATCTCGTATTTTAAAGCTTGTATATTCATACTTCTTATTTGCTCGTCCAATCTAAATATACGAATCCCGTTCCAAACCGGCGGTAGATCTATGGTACGATTTTGCATTAAGACCAACGGTCGTTAAATAAAGCAGGCGCCCGCAGCACCGGCCCTTGCTGAAAGTACGAAATGCTAACGCTCTGCACAAGCGATGGCTGAATGAAGTGAGGGCGCTTGCTTTATTCTGTTGTTGGGCACTGGATATTATTATTTTTTTAATACACACTGCCACCTACTACTTCTTTCAGCATCCACTTTCCGTTTTCCTTTACATAGTACCTATCTTCTGTTCCGCCACAATGTCCACCACATATATATCCTATTCTAAAATAGGCTTTATCAAGATTCGGTGAGAATATAGGCGTTGATATCTTGTAGAGCCCTTCAGGTTCTGCAATTCCGTTCTTTTTGAAATATTCAACATAGTCGCTGGTGTACTCCAGCTGACTTGCAGGAACAACTATTACATTTTTTGCTTTGAGTTCTTTTAGATTAATTCCATTTATATTCCTTAGCTGATTCTGAATATATTCTTTATTATCAGTCGCTAGTAGGTCAACCAAGTAGTCTGTTGTATTATCGTAATCACCCAGATTAGGTGGAGACAAAGTATTAGTGTCAGATAGATAGATAATGGAGTCTTCTATAAAATCATCATCACCTGCATTTGCAAAGAACTGATTCAAAAAAACATATGCCTCTTTTCGAGTATCATCTTGTGAATCAGAACATGAGATTAGGGAGCATAGAGCCAGTGCAATTAGAAGTAAAGTTCTCTGTATCCTCATGCAGTGTACTTGTTATTCTTGTGCCCAACGTCCATTGAATAAAGCAGGCACCCATTCACTGCCGCTCACTGAAAGTACGCAAAACCAGCTGCCTGCACAAGCAATGGCTGAAAGCTGATGGGGTGATTGCTTTATTCTGTTGTTATATGCAGCTTATTTTATTTTATCTTTTATAGAAGAAGCCAGTCTTTTCCTGCCTTAGCTTCTCTTCTATGTCTGTATTTGGATGATTGAATATTGAATAGCCGTCCCAGGCCTCCTCAACATATCCAATCAAACCGATGTCCTCCGCTATGAATAGATGTAACTCTTCGTCAGCCATGTCCTCTCTATTGTAATAATACTTTTTGATTAGCTTTCCATCAATACTCTTTTGGTCCACTAACCGAGCTGTATCTGCATAGAAGAGTATTACAGAGTCACTGTTAGTTAAAACTGTTAGATGAAAATGAGAATAATGAGCAGAGTCACCAGCAAACCGATATATATATTCTTTTTTGTGTTTATCAGTAATAACTTCCAAGTCAAGGCTGTCACGCTCTACTTCTTTATCATATCGGTAGCCAATCTCGCTGACAGCAATTCTGTTATTTTGACTGCATCCAACCAATGTGAAAGTAAATGCTATGATCAAAAGCTTATATAACATCGGATTTTTGTTGCATATAACGTCCATTGAATAAAGCAGATGCCCTGCACTGGCCTTTGCTGAAAGGACGCAAAAATTGCTTCCTGCATTGTCAATGGCTGAAAGCTGTTGGGGCATTTGCTTTATTCTGTTGTTACCTTCAG
>NZ_JAHXBU010000019.1 GCF_020178975.1 Cesiribacter sp. SM1 | reverse complement strand
TGAATAAGTATATAATGATGATAAGGGATAGTGCCGAAGTAATTTTACTTTGGACCACTGTCCAGTTTTATTTCTATTTGTAGTTACCTGATCAAAAAGCCTATTTTCCAAAAGACAAGCTGCACTACATTCATCATGCTTCATTGAATATCATCTACTATCTTTTTTAACATTGCCTGGTGCAGTGGCTTAAGGACGTAACTATGCACCAGTTTGTTATGCAAGGCTACATTGCTTGCATCTTTGCTATGTGCAGAAGATGTGAGAATAACAATGGTGAATCTGGTTTTATCAATCTCATTCAACTTTTCAAACTCTTCCAAAAATTCAATGCCATCCATTACGGGCATATTCAAGTCAAGGAAAAGTAGATCCTTTGAATAAGTATCGGTGACTTCACCTGTATGATTTTCTTTGATGTAATTAAGTGCCTCTGCTCCATTATGAACATACTCGATCTGCTCTGCAACCTGCAATTCCTCTAAGACAGATTTGTTCAGAAAGCAGGTTATTTCATCATCATCTACCAATAGAACCTTTCTAATTTTACCCATCACTAAGTTAGATCTGTGATTAATTTATAAAGCACTTTTGGCTGTAAAGGCTTTATTAAGTAAGCATGTAAAACATCTTGATACAAAGCAGCCTTTTGTTTGTCTTTAGGGTTAGCAGAAGAAGTAACCATAACAATAACAAACCTTTTTCTGCTTATATGCGTCAGCTTCCTCAACGCATCTAAAAATTCAAACCCATTCATAATGGGTAAATTCAATTCAAGTAAAAATAAATCAACTTCCTGCTCTTGTGTACTTGCATCAACATAGTTTTCTGCTATGTATTCAAGAGCCTCTATGGCACTTGGTATGACTTTAATCTCGTCAGCAATAGATAAGTACTCTATTAGGTACTTATGAATGTAGCACGTGACTTCATCATCATCCACCAATACTGCTCTTCTAATCTTCTTCATTCATCAATTACTCTTTAGCAAGAGTAGTAAAGTATAATTGATGTTGCAACGTATAATTTAACAAATCATTACATTGCTTTGATTACATGAAGATAGTAAGAAAGGATAGTATGCTACACATAGAGATTGAATTTTATTGTTTAAACAACTAATGATGTTTCGCAGTTTTAAGCTTCTATTCAACAGCAGCTTATAGTGTCCGTTACTATCTCACGAACATGTGCCGTGCTAATTATTTCTTGTATATTCAGATCTGTTTAGGATTAGCTTTTATTTTTTAGATATGGAAGTAAATCAGCATGTTAGTGGCTGGGAGAGGATTATCAAAAATTCCCTTGACATTGTCTGTACCCTGGATAGACAAGGATACTATATTAACATCAATGATGCATGTAAACAAGTGCTGGGTTATGACAAGGAAGAGATAATAGAGCATCATTTTAGCGATTTTGTTCATCCCCTTGATCTGGCTTCCAGCTTGCTATCGGCTGAGCATGTTATTCAGGGCTTGAAGGTCCATAACTTTGAGAATCGGTGCATCCACAAAAATGGTCAAGAAGTACCTATTCTGTGGTCTGCTGTGTGGTCTGAAGAGGATAGCTTGATGCTTTGTGTTGGTCGTGATATTACCGACCAGCAACTGGTGAGGCAAAAGGATAAGCTACATCAAGTTCTGGTAGAGCATGGTATAGACATGCTGGCTATGTTTGACCAGGAGTTAAACTTCTTGTACAGTGGAGGTTCCACCTTCAGAATAATGGGCTAC
>NZ_JAHXBU010000089.1 GCF_020178975.1 Cesiribacter sp. SM1 | reverse complement strand
GACCCATCGCTGGTAGCCTACCGGATCAATTCAGGGGGAGGAGACATCAGTACCTCAATAGGTGTGTTCAATGCCGATGCTTATCACAGCGGCGGAAACGTGGCCAATAAGTATTCAGCTGCCATAGCCGGCACTACTGATGACCTGCTCTACCAGACGGAGCGCTACGCCTCAAGTAAAAACGGCACCATTCAATACTCGCTGCCGGTGAGCAGCGGGCAGTATACGGTGGTGCTTCATTTTGCGGAGTTCCACTGGACGGCTGCCGGGCAGCGGGTGTTTGATGTAAGCATAGAAGGTCTGAAGGTGCTGGATAACTTTGACATTGTAGCCAAGGCAGGAGCAAACACAGCTACCAGCGAGATCATAACAGCAACAGTAGCAGATGGGGTGCTTAACATCTTATTGAATGGTGCAGCTGCCGAGGGCGGGGTGGACCGGCCAAAGATATCAGGACTTGAGGTGCTGCCTGTGAGTGGTGGCAACCAGCTACCTGTAGCCAATGCCGGTCTGGACAAGCAGATTAGCCTGCCTACAAACTCTGTTGTGCTTGATGGATCCGGTACTGATAATGATGGCAGCATCACCGCCTACAGCTGGAGCCAGGCAAGCGGCCCCAGTACTGCCACCATCAGCAATGCATCGGTAGCCTCACCAACAGTAAGCAACCTGCAGGTAGGCACCTATGTCTTTAGCTTAACAGTTACTGATGATGGAGGTGCTACGAGTTCTCCTAATCAGGTAAACGTGGTGGTGAATCCAGACCCATCGCTGGTAGCCTACCGGATCAATTCAGGGGGAGGAGACATCAGTACCTCAATAGGTGTGTTCAATGCCGATGCTTATCACAGCGGCGGAAACGTGGCCAATAAGTATTCAGCTGCCATAGCCGGCACTACTGATGACCTGCTCTACCAGACGGAGCGCTACGCCTCAAGTAAAAACGGCACCATTCAATACTCGCTGCCGGTGAGCAGCG
Source organism: Cesiribacter sp. SM1 (assembly GCF_020178975.1). GTDB lineage: Bacteria > Bacteroidota > Bacteroidia > Cytophagales > Cyclobacteriaceae > Cesiribacter. The sequence continues at coordinate 363,514 of NZ_JAHXBU010000089.1, read as the reverse complement.
GGCAGTATACGGTGGTGCTTCATTTTGCGGAGTTCCACTGGACGGCTGCCGGGCAGCGGGTGTTTGATGTAAGCATAGAAGGTCTGAAGGTGCTGGATAACTTTGACATTGTAGCCAAGGCAGGAGCAAACACAGCTACCAGCGAGATCATAACAGCAACAGTAGCAGATGGGGTGCTTAACATCCTGTTGAATGGTGCAGCTGCCGAGGGCGGGGTGGACCGGCCAAAGATATCAGGACTTGAGGTGCTGCCTGCGAGTGGTAGCGACCAGCTGTCTGTAGCCAAGGTTGGTGATGAAAATGTTGCAGCCAAATATGCCGCCGCTGAAACTAGCGGGTTTGCAACAAATGAAATCGTGGTATACCCTAACCCCTTCAATGATATCATCAACGTAGTAATACCATCAGGGGAGTCAGTGGAATATGTTGTGAGGCTTTATAACGCACTGGGTAAGGAATTCTATAAGCAGCGCTTTAGAAGAGAATCTCAGGAGCAAAGTGTGCATGAAATAGACCTGAGGAATAGCCTGGAATTAAAGAGCGGCCTATATTTTATTTCAATTGAAAACACCAGCACTACAGATAGAAAAGTAGTGAAAGTACTGAAGGAGTAGTGACCTGTTTAGCGTCTAATTCCATAGTACAAACTACCGTACCCGCTCCTATAGCTACTGCTTTACAATCCTTCTGCTTTCGGCTTTGGCTGATAGCAGAAGGATTTATACTCTTTTGCTGATTTATAAATGCTATACCAGCCAATGGAGGAACCCAAGTTATTTTTTTTCAGCACCCTTCTTTACCCATTGTCATGATTAGAGCTGGCTCCGGGCCTAAAATTATTACCGAAAAAGTATTCCGGCAGCTGGCTTCAAGAGCCAATTGCTTGTTGTATATCTATGACCCCACCGCAAAGCGATTCAACTATTTAAGTGATTATGCGCCTGTACTCCTGGGAACCATCTTTTCTAGAATAGAACAGGATCCTGCTGTACTGTGGGATAGCATATTAGCTGAAGACAGAGAATACATCTGCAGCGAATTGAAACTCCTGGGAAAAAAAGAGTGTCTTACAGCAGACTTCAGGCTGCATTTACCTGATCAGCCTGTAAAATGGATACATACAAAAGCCTTTCGGTTGGAGGAAGATCCTTTACTGCAGGGGTGCATTGCCGGCTTTGCCGAAGACATTACGCAAAGAAAAGAAACAGAACTGTTCCTGGCTAACACGCATGCACAGAAAGATGTTGCCCTGCAGATCTTAGGCCACGATATTCGTGCCCCGATAGGTACAATTTCAGCAGCAAGTAGTTTGCTGGAAAGAAGTGTTGGTACAGAAGATTTAAAGAATCTTGAACCACTTTTCCGCATCATCAGTGACACGTGCCGCAACGCCCTTAACCTGATAAACGAAGTGCTGGAAAGCGTTTACTGGGATGCCCAGCACACAGTAAAAAAGAAAAGCCGGGTTGATCTGGTAGAACTGGTTGAAAGCCAGCTCTATGCTTACAGACTGCTGCATCAGGATCAAAAGGAGTTTAAGCTATGTGCTTCAGCAGACCATATCTTTGTTGTATCTGATCAGGTGAGGTTACAGCTGATACTGGAAAACCTGCTTAGTAATGCTTTTAAGTTTACTAAAAGAAATGGTACTATAATAGTGGGAATACAGGAGCAAAGGCAAGCAGTGCTGGTTACAGTTAAGGATGATGGAATAGGGATACCTGAAGGCTTAAAATCCAAGATTTTTCAAAAGTTTACCGCTGCCAGAAGAGAAGGCCTGCAGGGAGAAAAGCCAACCGGTTTGGGACTGCACATTGTCAAAACCATGGTTGAACAATTGAGTGGGCGGATCTGGTTTGAAAGCCGGGAGGGTGAAGGAACTACTTTTTTTGTTGAGTTGCCTAAAAAAGGCTAGTGACTACAGGCAAAAGATGAGTTTGAAGTAGCTAACCTGATCAAGGCAATTCATGAACTGCAAACTTTTCTATCAGTAGCGAAGTCTGTTACTGCGATGTTTCAGCCGGTAGAAAATTACCTAACAACCTAACAACACCTTCAGCTGCTGAATTACTAGCCCCGGATCCCTTTGCATATAAACAAAAAATTGAAGGCCTTCACTAAATAAAAAGTATTCAGCCCTGCATTGTAGGTACTGATACCAAAGGTCATCTTTCTGAAACATTAGTTTTGGAAAGATGACCTTTTTTTATGTTCCTGACAGCCAGGAGCAACCTATACATAACCGGCCCAGTACTGGTGTTGCTTGGGTGATGCTGGCAAAGCCTGGGAAACAAGTGAAGTAAAGGCAGATGTGGCTACCCGTGTTTTTGTAGGGTCTGTTTTTCAGGAGTTGCTGACTAATCTTTAACCAGTATAAATCACTACTCCTCGATACACGCTTGAGCAGATGGATGTTCATCTGCCCGTTGATGTCCCACCCGAACCCGCTGAAGTTCGTTCAACACAGAAAATGGAGCCTGTCTTGCTGAATTTATTTCCCTTCCAACACCAGTGGGAATCTCGCAAACGTTTGAAAAAAAAGTATTGAATGCTTTTGTAGTTCAGGTTTTTTTTTCAACTTGTGATTGTTCATATGTATGGACATATGATTTGATGTGGCATCCCTCAGCATGTGCTGCACGGACTCAAGGTTGCGTTGGCGCCAAGCTTATACAGTTTCTTTAGACCACTGGAATGTTTCTAATACTATATACATGAAAAGATTGCTACTAATAGGTCTACTATTTTGCTGGCTTTTACCAGGCGTTTATGCCCAGCAGCAGATTAGCGGCAGAGTAACAGATGCATTAACCGGTGAGTCATTGCCCGGAGCAGCCATCATTGTAAAAGGTACTTCAATAGGTACTGTTACTGATGTTAATGGCAATTACAGGCTGGAAGTGTCTGGTACTGATGCAGTACTGGTGTTTTCGTTCATCGGGTATTTGCAGGAGGAGTTACAGGTGGGCTCCAGGGCTAGCATCAACATAGCTCTGTCGCCAGACCTGGAGCAACTCGATGAGGTAGTTGTGATCGGTTATGGCTCTGTTAAAAAGTCTGACCTGACTGGCTCGGTAGCTTCTGTTAAAGCGGAAGATTTAAAGGCCGTACCCGTTACTTCCTTTGATCAGGCCCTGCAGGGTAGGGCAGCAGGCGTACAGGTAATACAGAGCACCGGTGCTCCTGGCGGCGAAACCAACATCAGGATCAGGGGAACAAGCTCGGTTAATGCCAGCAGCGAGCCCCTGTATGTAATAGATGGTATGCTGGTAAACAGCAATGGCGGCGAAATGTCCATTGGCGGCCGCGGACCAAGAATAGGTGCCCTTTCTACCATCAACCCCAATGATATCGAATCGATAGAAGTATTGAAAGATGCCTCTGCCACTGCCATTTATGGTTCCCGCGGTGCCAATGGTGTAATCCTGATTACCACCAAAAGGGGGAAAGCAGGCAAAGGCACCGTGAACTTTGAAAGTTATTATGGTGTGCAGGAGGTTGCCAAAAAGCTTGATCTGTTGAATGCAGCACAGTTTGCCGATCTAATCAATGAGGCTAATGTAAACGCAGGCAGGGCACCGGTTTATGTAAATCCAGACCGCTTTGGCGAGGGAACCGACTGGCAGGAAGAGCTTTTCCAAACTGCGCCTATTGCCAATTACCAGCTATCTTTTACAGGTGGCAATGAAAACACAAAATATGCTGTTTCCGGTGGATATTTCACCCAGGATGGTATCGTTATCGGCTCCGACTTTAACCGCTATTCCTTTAGGGTAAACCTGGATTCTGATATAAGCGACCGTTTTACAATTGGCAGTAATTTATCGTACAACAGGCTCTCATCTAATGGTGTATTAACAGGGCCAGGTACCATTGTGCCAGGTGTTATCACCAATGCCATTCAGTTTAACCCAATGGCCCCTGTTTACGATCCTACCCAACCGCTTGGCTACACTTTTGAGCACCTTTTAAAAGCAGGTATTGCAAACCCAGTAGCAGAGGCAAGGGAGTATGAGTCTGTAACCACTACTTCCAGGATACTGGGCAATATGTCGGCGCAGTACGAGATCATAAAAGGGCTGGCCCTTCGCTCCAGTTTTGGTATTGATGGTTTAACGAGCAAGTCGAACACCTTTGGCCCCAATGGCCTTAAAAGAACTGAGGGCAGCCAGGGAGAGGCCAGTGTTTCCACCCTGGAGGCACTCACCTGGCTTAATACCAACACCCTTACCTACGATAAAGAAATCAGTGATGAGCACAGAATAAATGTGCTTGCCGGCTTAGAATTGCAGAAGTTCAGAAATGAATCGCTTGGCGCCTACGCCTTTGGCTTTTCTGATCCAAGAACTGGCTGGCATAACCTGGGCGCTGCAGAAAACCCACAGAACCCCGGAAACGGTGAGTTGGAGTGGAGCATGCTTTCTTACCTGGGCAGAATCAATTATTCGCTTAAGAACAAGTACCTGATCACACTCTCCGGCCGCATAGATGGCTCCTCCAAATTTGCAGAGGGCAATAAGTACGGTTACTTTCCTTCCGGTGCCATTGCCTGGAAAGTTGCAGAAGAACCCTTCATGAGCAATGTAAACTTTGTTCATGACCTGAAGCTTAGGGCCAGCTATGGCTGGACGGGTAACCAGGCCATTGGTCCTTATCAGTCGCTTGCCCTGGTGGCACCATTTGGTCAGGGGGTATTCAACACAGGTTCTGGAGCTGTTGTATTCCTGGGCAAAGAACCTACTTCGTTTCCTAACCTGGATCTGAAGTGGGAAACCACAGAACAGGCTAACATAGGCATTGATTTAGCCTTGCTGAAAGGCAGGTTGGGCATTACTGCAGAAGTATACCATAAGAACACCGTAGACCTGCTGCTGGGAACACCAATACCCTATACCAGTGGCTTTGGCAGCACGCTGCTTAATGTGGGTAATGTGGAAAACAGAGGTGTCGATCTGTCCATTAACTCAGTTAACATAGATGGTAAACTATCCTGGAACACAGCTCTTAATTTCTCCCTGAACAGAAACAAAATAACCAACCTGGCCCGTGAAGGCGATATCTTTATGGGTGCTGGTGGTAATATTTTAAGAGAGGGTGAGCCTATTGGTACCTTTTTCGGCTATGTGTTCGATGGCATTTTCCAGAGCAACGATGAAGCAGCTGCGAGCCCTACCATTGTAGGTCAGCAGCCCCAGGCCGGAGATCGCAGGTACAGGGATATCAGCGGACCGGATGGAGTACCGGATGGCGTGATCAATGACTTCGACAGAACCATTATCGGTTCGGCACAACCAGATTTTGCCTGGGGCCTGAACAACGAACTATCATACAGCAACTTCACCTTGTCATTTTTCTTCCAGGGCTCACAGGGCAACGAAATGGTTAACATGAACCTGATTAACCTGGAAAATGTAAACGGACAGCAAAACGTATTGGCAGAAGCGGGTCTGAATCGCTGGACTCCCGAAAATCCAAGCAACCGCTATGCACGTGCGCTGGCAACCGCAACAGACAATGTTTTCTCATCAAGGTTTGTGGAAGATGCCTCCTATCTGCGCCTCAAAAATATAACCCTAAGCTATAACCTGCCTGCTTCCATTCTGGGGAAAATAAAGGTGGCAAACCTTCGGATTTATGCAAGCGCAACAAACCTATGGACCCTCACCGATTACAGTGGCTATGATCCTGAAGGCAATGCCTATGGCCATACCACCAATCTGGTTGGGGTAGATGATGGTAACTATCCACAAGCAAAAACCTATCTACTGGGCCTTAACCTGGGATTTTAACAAGAGCAGATGCAGATCATGAAAAATATACATTACACGATAAACTGGTCAAAGCTCAGTGTTTGCTTTCTGATATGCCTGAGCCTTTCCATCGCCTCCTGCGAGGACTTTCTGGAAGAAAACCCACAGGACAGGGTGGCGCAAAGTAACTTTTACACCACTGCTCAGGATGCCGAAGCAGCTGTAAACTCCATTTATGCCTATCTGGGCTCCTATTCTACAGGTAGTACAGCCGGCATTTACCACAGTACCTTTTGGGTTACCATTGGCCTGGCTTCAGACGAATTGGTTAACAACCAGCTGGGAACGCTCTGGAATGACGAGCTGAGTAACTTTGCATACAACTCAGAGAATGCAAGCCTGCTGGAGATCTGGCAGATGCACTACAAAACAATTTACCTGGCAAACATTGCCATAGAGCGCATACCGGCCATTTCAATGGACCCAACCCTGCAAAGCAGGCTTGTGAATGAAGCTAAGTTTCTGCGGGGCTTAATGTACTTTAACCTGGTAAGAATGTTTGGCAGCGTGCCCCTGCTGGTGAATGAAGTAAACCCACTGAACCCCGAAGCAGCAGAAGTAGAGGCCATTTATGCACAGATTATTCAGGACCTGACTGATGCCGAAGCCCTGCCTGCAGATGGTAATATACAGGAGGGGCGGGCTACCCAGGGTGCCGCCAGGGCGCTGTTGGCAAAGGTTTATCTTACCATAGAAGATTACCAGAATGCATCGGCAAAAGCCCTGGAAGTTATTAATTCAGGCACTTACTCCCTCTGGGAAGATTTTGCCGATGTATATAAGCTTGCTAACAGGGGCGGAAAAGAAGCTATTTTCTCTGTTGGCTTTGGCGATGGGGGCGGAGCCATTTCATTCTGGGAAGTAGGGCAGTTTAATGTAAGGCTGCTGCCGGCAGAACTCACCAGGGCCAGGGCCAATGTAAACAACACACACGGCTGGCAGGTAGCAACCCAGGATCTCTACAACTCTTTTTCTGATGAGGATGAGCGCAAAGCAGTAACCTTTATGACAGAGCTGCTGGACGATAACGGGAATGTTATTAATCTGAGCAAAGTACATATTCAGAAATTCTGGGACAGCGAGGCAGATCCTACCGCCGGAGGTTCCAGTGCCGATTTTCCGGTAATCAGATACTCAGATGTACTGCTGATTTACGCAGAGGCACAGGCAGCGCTAAATAATTTTGAAGAAGCAAACCGCTACCTCAACATGGTGAGAAACCGGGCTAACCTGCCAGATGTAGACATCAACAATGGGGCGGCTTTCAGGGAAGCGGTACTGCAGGAAAGGAGAAAAGAGTTTGTGGCGGAAGGCCATCGCTGGTTTGACCTGGTACGAATGGGAGAGTTGGAGGAAAAGGTACAGCAGGCCAAAGGGATTACTGTAGACGGTATTTATAACATATTTCCAATTCCGCAGCGTGAGCGTAATGTAAACCCAAATCTGCCACAGAATACAGGTTACTAATCAAAAATCTAATAAATCATCCAATTTAATAATTATGAATACAATCAATCGATTCTTTAAGTACAGTTTATTACTAGGTGCAGTAGTGCTGTATACAGGCTGTGGCTCCGACGATGATCCTGCGCCTGATAATTCTATAGACATGACCCTCACCGGCACAGGTCTGCAGAGCCAGGGCGATGGCGCGTATTCATTAGCGGTTGAGTCTGGCACTGAAGTTACGGTAGCGGTAAATATGGAATCTGCGTCAACGCTGGAAAATCTTGTGATCACCAAAACCCGCAACAATGCGGTAGATCCCTCTTTTGGTACCAATGGCACTACTACGGTTAATGCTACAGGAAATGAGTTTGCTCATACCTTTACCTACACACCCACTGTAGAGGATGTTGACCAGCTGGTTGGCTTCACTTTTACAGGAACAACCGACAATGGCGGATCTGAAGAAGTTGTTTTAACCATGGTGGTTACCCTTTCGCCCATTGACAACCTGCCTAGAAGACGCTGGGAGCTTACTTCTGTTTATCATGTGAATGAAGACGAGGAAGCAATACGGGAATGTCAGAAAGATAACTCCTGGCTGCTGAATGAAGATGGTAGCTTCGAAGAAGACTTTGGTGAAGATACAGCTACAGGCGATTGTGCGTTTGATGGCTTTAATGTTTATAATGAATGGTCTATCACTGAGGAAGATGATGTAATGTACTTTACCCGTGAAGGTTATGGTCTCTTTACTCCTGATACACCTATTGAGGATACCTTCACTATAGTAAACCTGACTACTACCACAATGGAGCTGCAGCAAACAGTAGATCTCTCTGATTTTGGTGGTGGAACCGAAGAAACCTTTATCTATAAGTTCAGAGCAGTACCCAGGTAATACCGGGCATCGGCCTCTGAAGAGTTTAATCTTCCCCCTGGTAGATGCCAGGGGGATTTTTAAGTCTCTCTTTGACATTTGTTCCTATGTTCATACTTATTCATACTAACCGAAGAGTGATGGACTACTCCTTAAGAAATCGCAAAATCAGGTACATCAGTAAGCATGATTAATATTGCAGCAGACCTGGGCGGCACCAGAATAAAACTGGGCATACTAAAGGCAGGCGAATTGCTGGCCGCCACAAATCTGGAGGCACTGGCCAACGAAAGTATAGAAGTTAACCTGGCCAGAATAAGCGAAGCCGCAAGGGCTTTGATGACCGATCATTCCTTAACAAAAGGGCAGGTAAAAGGCATTGGCCTTACCTTTCCCGGTATTGTAGACAGCCAGCAGGGGCGGGTGCTATCACACTACGTAAAGTACAGAAATGCCCATGCGTTTGATTTCAGGGCATGGGCCAGACAGGAGTGGAATGCAAGCCTGGCACTGGAAAATGATGCCAGAGCGGCACTGCTTGGAGAATGGGTAAAGGGGGCCGGTAAAGGCCATAAAAACATTGTGCTGCTTACGCTGGGAACGGGTGTGGGCAGTGCAGTTCTGCTGGAAGGAAAGTTGTTGCGGGGCGTTCATTTCCTGGCCGGCAATCTGGGCGGGCATATGTCTGTAAATCTTAAAGGAAGGCCCTGTAACTGCGGCTTTTTTGGCTGTCTGGAAACAGAAGCCTCTACCTGGGCGCTGCCGGAAAAAGCAAAAATGCATCCGCTTTTTAGGGAGAGTAGCTTATCCAAAGCAGGCAACATTGAGTTTGCAAATCTTTTTCAGGAAGCTGAAAGGGGCGACAGGCTGTCTGTTCAGCTGGTAGAGGAATGCCTCAGGGCCTGGGGCGTAGGCGTGGTAAACATGGTACATGCCTATGATCCGGAGCTGGTCATCATTGGGGGTGGCATCATGAAAAAGAAAGCGAGCATTTTGCCCTACCTGCAAAACATGGTAGACCAGTATGCCTGGGCACCTGCAGCAGGCTCAGTCAAAATAGTATCTGCAGAGCAGGTGGAGTATGCCGGCTTGCTGGGAATGGATTATATGGTTTCACAATTAAGCTGATACGGCATTGAACAGATCAAATTACGATAAGTACCCTTTTGTTCAGGTGGAGGCAGAAAACCGGTCTTGTGTAACAGGCTGGAGTTCAATTTGCCAGGCGCTGAACCAGGAGATAAAAGCATTAGAGAAGAGAATCAGGTTAGTTGTGATTGAATGCTATCAGGGCGTAGATAACACAGAATTAGCCTCCGGCCTGCAAAAAGGCCTGCAGCACCAGCTCTGGATCAATTCTGCTGATGCTTTTAAAGGCGAAGATATAATCAGGGCCATGGTTTATCCCGATGTTACCGACGATCGGATCTTTGGGTACCTGAGCCGGCTGAAGATGGAGGATTTTCTGGATGCTGAAAAAGTACAGCAGCAGCGGCAAAAGGCAAATAAGCTTCATGAAGGTACAGTAGTGGTGTGTGGTCCCGGGGCAAGCCTGGTTTTACCAGACTACGATCTGCTGATTTATGCCGATATGGCACGCTGGGAAATACAGATGCGCATGCGCCGGAACAGCGTGAACAACCTTGGTGTAACCAACAAAGACGATGGCTTTGCAGCCCAGTATAAGCAAGGCTTCTTTGTAGACTGGCGTGTTTGCGACCGCCTCAAAAAGGAGCTGATGTACAAATGGAATTTTGTGCTGGATACCAACACCAGCAACAGCCCAAAACTTGTAAGGGGCGAAGCTATTCTTAAAGGGCTGGCACTAGCTGCCAGCCGTCCGTTTAGGGTAGTGCCGTTTTTTGATCCCGGTCCATGGGGGGGTCAGTGGATGAAGGAGGTATGCGATCTGGACCGTTCAGAAGTCAACTTTGCCTGGTGCTTCGATTGTGTGCCCGAAGAAAACAGCCTTTTGTTAGGATTTGGGGATGTGAAGGTAGAAATACCCGCCATCAACCTGGTGTTTAACCAAACCGACAATCTGCTGGGGCCTAAAGTGCATGCACGCTTTGGCGATGAATTTCCCATCCGTTTCGACTTTCTGGATACCATGGAAGGTGGCAACCTTAGTTTGCAGGTGCACCCTACTACAGAATACATTCAACAGGCTTTTGGCATGCACTACACCCAGGACGAAAGCTACTATATGCTGGATGTTGCCGAGGGCGCCTACGTATACCTGGGCCTGCAGGAGGGTGTAAATCCCGAAGCCATGATCGGGGAACTGAAGGAGGCTCAGCAGACGGGGAAAGATTTTAATGCGGAAAAGCATGTAAAAAAGTGGCCGGTGCAGAAACACGATCATGTGTCTATACCGGCAGGTACCGTACATTGTTCGGGAGCGGGTAGTATGGTGCTGGAGATAAGTGCCACCCCTTACATTTTCACCTTTAAGTTGTGGGACTGGGGCCGCCTGGGGCTGGATGGCCAGCCACGGCCCATCAATATTGAGCATGGCGAAAAAGTAATTCAGTGGGACCGCACCGCCTCCTGGGTAGAAAAAAATGCGCTGAACCTGGTGGAGCCGCTGCAAGAAGGCGAGGGCTGGCGGGAAGAACGCACCGGCCTCAATGAGCTGGAGTTTATAGAAACCCGCAGGCATTGGTTTACGGGCAAAGTGCCCCACCACACCCGCGGAATAGTTAATGTGCTGAACCTGGTAGAGGGGCGTGAAGCCATTGTGGAGAGCCCTACCGGTGCCTTTGCCCCATTCATTGTTCATTACGCAGAAACTTTTATTGTACCTGCTGCTGTAGGCGCCTACACCATTCGCCCATATGGCGAAGCAGAAGGTGCCCGCTGCGCCACCATAAAAGCTTATGTCAGAATTTAAAAGACCGGAAAATACCATGATGCCAACGCAAACCACTACCCCCAGGGCTGGGAAAAAAGAATCTACAACTGCTTTTGTGCTGAAGGTAACAATAGTAGCTGCCCTCGGAGGACTCCTTTTTGGCTACGACACTGCCGTAATAGCAGGGGCCATAGGCTTTCTGCAGATAAAGTTTAATTTATCTGCAGCCATGGTAGGCTGGGCAGCCAGTAGTGCCATTTGGGGTTGCGTGGTGGGAGCCATGTTTGCAGGCTTGCTAAGCGACCGCATCGGCAGAAAGAAGGTGCTGCTCATAACAGCTGTTCTTTTTGCTATATCGGCCATTGGTTCTGCCATACCCAATAACCTTACCCATTTTATCATCGCCAGATTTATAGGCGGTCTGGGTGTAGGGGCAGCTTCCATGCTTTCTCCTCTTTACATCTCAGAGATAGCCCCTGCCCATATCCGCGGCACCCTGGTGAGCCTTTATCAGCTGGCCATTGTCATTGGTATTAACCTGGTGTACTTCATCAACATGCAAATAGCTACCCAGAACAGCGAGGCCTGGAATGTGGACCTGGGCTGGCGCTATATGCTGGGCTCCGAAACACTTCCTGCTGTACTATTCCTGGTACTGCTTTTCCTGGTTCCTGAAAGTCCCCGCTGGCTGGTAAAGAACAAGCGGGAAGCCGAGGCACTGGATACCCTCACCAGGGTAAATGGGCGGGAGCGGGCGCTGGAGGTAATGCAGGAAATTAAAGTAGCCTTAGCCCAGGAAACAGGCACTGTAGGAGAATTATTCAAGCCCGGTTTGCGTGTGGCACTGATTGTGGGTGTTGTACTGGCCCTGTTTTCACAAATTACGGGCATCAATGCCATTATTTATTATGCTCCCGAAATTTTTAAAAGTATTGGTTTTGCAACCGAGTCAGCCTTTACACAAACCCTATTTATAGGCTTGGTTAACACTGTTTTTACTTTTGTGGCTCTGTGGCTTATTGATAAGGCCGGCAGGAGAGCCCTGTTGCTGTGGGGTGTTGGCGGTATGGTGTTGTGCCTGCTGAGTGTAGGCATCTGTTTTTACTTTAACATCACAGAAGGACCCTGGCTGCTGATCTTTATTCTGGGTTTTATTGCCTGCTTTGCTTCTTCGCTGGGGCCAATCCCCTGGGTTATTATTTCCGAAATTTTTCCTACCAAAACCAGAGGCATTGCCATGTCATTTTGCACCGTTGTGCTCTGGATTGGAGTGGTACTGATTACCCAGCTAACACCTATGCTGTTAGAGGGCGTGGGCGGTGCTTTTACCTTCTGGATATTCATGGTCAATGCTATTATCCTGCTCCTGTTTACCTGGAAAATGATACCGGAAACAAAGCAGCGTACCCTTGAGGAAATTGAATTGAGCTGGAGCCATCGCTAATGGCTGCCGCTGGCAAACGGCTGCCGCTGGCAAATTGATTATTTGTAGAGAAAATCTATCAGGAGACATGGAAATTAAGGATCAAGTAGTGCAGAGAAGGAAGAAGGCAGGGGCAATTGTGGTTGGTGTTGCCCTTTGCCTTTTCCCTCTCATTACACTGGCCGGACCCGATAATATAGCGCCAAAGGCAAATATAACGGCTTCTACTACCCTAAACAGTGCACATGCTGCAGATAAGGTAACAGATGGCATTATAGGCGTGCATAGCGTGGGAGAATGGGCATCGGAGGGAGACACCACCGACTGGGGCTATGTGCGTTTTCCCTGGATTCAGCTAGACTGGGAAGAACCGCAGTCTGTCAGCAAAGTAGTGCTCTACGACAGGCCCTCCTACAAAGACCATATTGCCGGTGGCAGGCTGCAGTTCAGTGACGGTACGGAGATCTGGGTAAACCAGATTCCCAACGACGGTACCGCTAAAGCAGTGAGCTTTGCGCCAAAAAAAGTAAGCTGGATAAAGTTCGTAACTACCGACGGCAAAGGCAGGGACCTGGGCTTCTCGGAAATAGAAGTGTTTCCTTCTGCCGAACAGTTCATTGACTATGTTAGCCTGGTAGATCCTTACATTGAAACCAACCGGGGCCGTTATTTCTTTTTTATTACCGGAGGCCGGCCTTTTGGCATGGTAGGTGCCGCACCACACACCCGCAATAAAAACCAGAATGGCGGCGGCTATAATTATAATGAAACAGAAATCCTGGGCTTTGGCCAGATCCATAACTGGATGATGTCGGGCATTGAGATTATGCCAACCACCCGGCAGGTTAACCCTACAAAGGGTGAGCAGGGCTGGAAATCACAATTCAGCCACGACGATGAAATTGTGCAGCCGGGCTACCACCGGGTTTTTCTGCGCAACTACAAAACCTGGGTGGAGCTAACGGCCACCGAACGGGTAAGCTTCTACAGGTTTACCTATACCCAGGATATGGAAGCGCAGATCATCACCAGCCTGGGTGGCTATATGGGCAACAGCACCATGGCCAACGCAGATGTTAAGAAGATCAGCAATACCGAACTGGAAGGTTCCTTTAGTTCAATAGACAGGTACTGGGGCGGCCCCAAAGAGGTGAAAGTGTTCTTTGTTGTTCAGTTTGATAAACCATTCAATGCCCTAAAGGGCTGGAAGGGTAGCAACATCCTGGAAAACGCCACCCAGGTGCAGGGCGATAGTGCAGGCGTAGCGGCCCTCTATGATGTAGAGGCTGGTGAGCAGCTGCAGATGAAAATAGGCATCTCCTACACCAGTATCAAAAATGCTCGTCAGAACCTGGCTGCCGAAAGTAACAGCTGGGATTTTGATGGGGTAAGAGCCGACAGCAGAGCCATCTGGAACGACTGGCTGGGCAAAATGGCGGTAACCGGCGGCACCACCGATCAGCGGGTTAAGTTTTATACTGATCTCTGGCACGTATTGCTGGGCCGGCACAAGATCAACGATATTAACGGCGATTACCCTGACCGCACCAAAGGCACAAGGCAGGGAAACTTTACCGATGCTACTTTCGAAGTGAAAACCCTGCCAAAAAACAAAGATGGCAGCCTTAGGTACAATATGTATAATTCAGATGCCTGGTGGCTCTCGCAGTGGAACCTGAACGTGCTCTGGGGCCTGGCCTGGCCTGAAGTGCAGGACGAAATGTCGGCCTCCATGATTCAGTATGCCCAGAATGGGTACCTGTTGCCCAGGGGCCCGGCCGGTGGCGGTTACTCTTACATCATGACCAGCTGTCCCGCCACTAACCTTATTGCCAGCACCTTTCAAAAGGGTCTGCTCACAAAAGTAGATAAAAAACTGGCCTACAAGATTGTAAAACAAAACCACCTGCCTGGGGGCATGTTGGGCGATAGCAAAGACATAGAATTTTATACGGAGAAGGGCTACTGGCCCGGCAATGCCGGTATTACCATAGAGGCGGCATTTCAGGATTATGCCATTGCCCAAATGGCGGATAAGCTGGGTTATAAAAAAGACTATGCGTTCTTCACCAGGCGCTCAGGCGGCTGGAAGAACCTGTACAATCCCGACCATAAGCTCCTGTTCCCCAAAGGCAGAGATGGTAATTTTCTGCACGACAACCCGTTAAGTGGAGCGGGCTGGGTAGAAGCCAATGCCTGGCAGGGCACCTGGGGCCTCTCGCACGATATTGGCGGGCTGGCCCGGCTCATTGGCAGTGCCGATACACTTGCATCGATGCTGAATTTTGCCTTCGAGCAGGCCGAGCCTTCTGATTTTGTATTTGCCTACAACGATGGCTACGTGAGCTATGCCAACCAGCCTGGTTGCTCCAATGCCCATGTATTCAACTATGCCGGCAAACCCTGGCTTACCCAGTATTGGGTACGGAAGGTAAAAGAGCAGGCCTACGGGGGTACTACACCTGATCAGGGTTATGGCGGGCACGACGAAGACCAGGGACAAATGGGAGGTGTGAGCGCCCTCATGGCCATTGGCCTGTTTAACCTGCAGGGCAATGTTTCCAAAACCCCGGTATACGATATTACCAGCCCAATCTTCGATGAAGTTACCATTCAGCTCGATCCCAGGTACTATAAGGGAAAGCAGTTTAAAATTAAAACCCATGATAACAGCAGGGAGAACTGCTACATTCAGCGCGCTACCCTTAACGGAAAAGAACTGAATAAATTCTGGTTTACCCACGAAGAGTATGCCAAAGGCGGCACCCTGGAAATTTGGCTGGGGCCGCAGCCTAACAAGCAGTGGGGTACCACCGATCTGCCCCCGGGGGCCTTGTAATTAGCCGATGTTCCTTAACCACCTCTCAATCAAATAAAAACGTAGCCATGAAAAAAACTAATGGCATTCTGCTCTTAAGTACAGCTGTTCTGATGGCATCGTTCAGCGCTTGCTCGTCGGGGCCGGAAGTAACAGCTGACGATACCCAGCAGCCAGGCATGGTGCAGAAAGATACCTCTTTGACAGAACTGAAATTCACAGTCGAGGAAGCTCCTGAATGGACGTCGTTATTCAACAGAAAAAAGGGCTGGCTTGGTGGCGATGGTATTTTTGCTATCCCGCTTAGTGGTGTAGACGCTCCCGGTGCTGCTGCAGATACAGCGACCATGCTGCTTTTTAGCGATACCCTGATCGGCGAAATAGAGGAAAACGAGCAGGGAGAGGAGGAGATTGACTTCCAGATGATCAACAATACGGTAGCCATGCTCAAGGGTGTTGAGGCAGCAGAAGATAAAATTTCCTTTCACTGGGCTTCTGATGAGGCGGGTAAACCTAAAACCATATTTATTCCCAATACCCCCAACTCACAGCCGGGCGACTACTACTGGCTGGGCGATGGTTTTGTGAACAAGGCAAAAAATGGAGATACTTATATTTTTGGTTACCGCATACGCAACACCGAGGCCGAGACTTTTGCATTTGAGGAGGTAGGAAATACCCTCATCATCATACCCGCAGGTAGCAAACCTCCTTTCGAAAATCAGCGCCAGATTGATACGCCATTCTACTTTACCGGCGATACACCAGATGCTACAGGATCTTTTGGTGCAGGCCTGTTTGTAAATACCAAAGAAGCAGGCGCTCCAGACCCTGATGGCTATTTGTATGTGTACGGGGTTCGTGGCAAAGCAAAACAAGTGCTGGTGGCCAGGGTAGAGCCTAAAAATATAGAAAGTTTTGACCAGTGGCGCTTCTGGGATGGCAGCAGCTGGCAGCCGGATATGCACAAAGCCGCAGCCATTGCCGATAGGGCTTCTAATGAAATGAGTGTAACGCCGCTGCCGGATGGCAGGTATGCCATGGTGTTTCAGACAGATGGCATTGGCAGAACTGTGGGCCTGCGGCTGGGCTTGTCTCCACACGGACCTTTTGGCCCAATCATTCCTGTGTGGGATGCCTCCAAGGATGTTGATGTTGACAAAGACTTCATCAGCTATAATGCTAAGGTGCATAACAACCTGTCTAAGCCGGGAGAGCTTCTCATCAGCTACAACATCAATTCCTTTGATTTCTTCAAGGATATAGAAGATCACCCCAACCTCTACCGTCCACGCTTTATCAGGGTAAAGCTAGATAACTAAGGGGCTGATACGGTGGCGTGATTTGAGGGGTAGCCAGTAGTAAAGCATCTATTTTCAATTGTATGGTATGAGATACTTAAATGGCTTTTTCCTAACCCTGTTGAACTTAATGCTGCTACATGCAGCCACAGGTCAGCAAACGGGCAATGGCCTGCCTGATTCTCTGCGACAGGCTAAGCAGGATGCACCCGGTTTTACACTTGCCAATGTATTGCAGAGCCATATGGTAGTGCAGCAGGCAAGGCCCCTGAAGTTGTGGGGTACAGCCCCTGCAGGTACAGGCATTCACATGCTGGCCGACTGGCAAAAAGAGGCCATTGTTGTGCAAACCGATGCAAACGGGAAATGGCAGGGCCAGCTCCCGGTACCTGCTGCTACTCCGGGCAATTATAGAGCGCACAGTCTAAGCATTATCCATGCAGAGGATACCATGACCCTTACAGATATACTGATCGGCGAGGTTTGGCTCTGCAGCGGGCAGTCTAACATGGATATGGAAATGAAGGCGAACCCACCCTGGCTGGAGGGTGTGGTAGATTACGAGAAAGAAATAGCTGCTGCAGATCATCCAGCTATCCGCTTCATCAACATCGAGAAAAAGTTCACCAAAGCCCCAATTGAAGAGGTAAAGGGAAACTGGCAGGTGGTTTTGCCGCAAACAGCCGGTAAGCTAAGCGGTGTTGCCTACTACTTTGCAAGAGAGCTGCAGGAAAAGCTTCAGCTGCCCGTGGGCCTGGTGGTTACATCTTTTGGCGGTTCTGCTGCCCAGGCCTGGACCAGCCGGGAAGCCCTGGCGGCAGATCCGCTCGTGAAGGAGCATTACCTGGACCCTTACGAGAATAGCCCGCAGGCAAAGGAAAGCCTTGATTCCATCAAGACCCTGGAAAAGCTGTTTGAAGTACTGGCCCGCCCTGCGCTCCTGTACAATGCCATGATTTATCCGCTAAAGAATCTTTCAATCAGGGGTTTTCTGTGGTATCAGGGCGAAGCCAACAAGAAAGATGGCAGCATGTACACCAGGCTGCAGGCAGCCCTCATCAGGGGCTGGCGGAAAGACTTTGCCCAGGGCGAGCTTCCATTTTATTATGTGCAGATGACGCCCTACAACTGGGAAGAAAGCGACTCAACCGCCACCTATTATGCCCGCCTGCGCGAAGCACAGGAAGCGGTAATGAAACAGGTAGCTGGTACAGGAATGGCTGTGACCATGGATATAGGCGAAGCAGATAACATTCACCCCCGAAATAAGAAAGACGTAGGCATCAGACTTTCTAAGCTTGCCCTCCACCATACCTATAATCAAAAAAATGCTGTTTACCTGGGGCCCAGGTACAGCAAGTATACCGTAAAGGGAAATACTGTCAGGGTGGCTTTTGATCCGGAAAGTATTGGCACTGGCTTAACTACTACAGATCAGCAGGCGCCTAAACACTTTTACCTGGCCGGTAAAGACAGGGTGTTTTACCCGGCAGAAGCATGTATTGTAGGGGAGCAGGTATGGCTGCATTCAGATAAGGTGAAAAAGCCTGTGGCTGTACGCTATGCCTTTACAAACTACCCCATTACAAACTTAGGCAATAAGGAAGGCTTGCCAGCCATGCCCTTCCGAACCGATCAGTGGGAGGAATAAGCTATTCTATCATCCTCAACTTTATGTAGCATGAAAACAGAAATATCCTATCCCTATCGCCAGCGAACTCTCTTGCTCTTATTTATGCCTCTGCTCATAGCCTTTGCAAGCTGTAACAATAATAATGGCAGTTCTGCGGCAGGCGAATCTGCGGCAGGCGAATCTGCGGCAGGTAGTCCTGCGGTTGGGGTCGAGGACAAGGAGACTGCAGATCAGCAGGAAAAATACCAGATAAAGGCCCGCTCTGTTTCGCAATGGGAGGAAATGCTGCGGCACAACTCCGGCTGGCTGGGGGCCGATGGTGTTTATGCCGTAGCCTTAAATGGTGTTGAAACACCCGGAAAAGCCGGCGATACGGAAACCATGTTCTGGTTCAGCGATACTATCATTGGTGAAATTGAAGATGATTCCCTGAAGGACGACTGGGAAATGGTGCATAACTCTGTAGGCTATATGCAGGGTGGTGAACCAGACCCCTCCAAGATCAAGTTCAGCTGGCGCAAAGGCGAGCAGGGTGAAGCTATCTCTATGTTTGAGCCTACCATGCCCGGCACCTCAGAAGATGAATACTACTGGCTGGGAGATGGTTTTTTTAATCATGCCACCGACAGCACCATTTACATCTTCGCTTATAAAATAAAAAATGTGCCGGGTGGTGTGTACCCGTTCGAAGATGTAGGTGTATCACTGATAGCACTGCCAAAAGGCAGCCGTCCGCCTTTCGAAAATCAGCGGCAGATGGATACTCCATTATTTATCAAAGACAGCAAGGGCAGGGGTAAAGTAGTTTTCGGTATTAGTGTAATGGCCAATACTGTAGGGGCGGGCGCTCCAAAGCCAGATGGTTTTATTTATGTATATGGTCTAAGAGGCCCCAGCAAAGAACTGTTGGTTGCCCGTGTACCCGATAAAGCCTTCGAAGATTTTAGCCAGTGGCGCTACTGGGATGGCAGTAACTGGAATACCGATGTGCATAGCGCCGCTGCCCTTACCAGCAGGGTATCTAACGAAATGAGCGTGAGCTTTATGGAGGATGGCCGGGTGATTGCCGCCTATCAGCTGGATACCAATTCGCCAACTGTAGCCATACAGGTAGGACGCTCGCCGGTTGGTCCTTTTCAGCCCTACAAAGCAGTTTACGAAACACCCGAAATTTACGAAGACATAGACTTTTACACCTATAATGCCAAGGCGCACCCACACCTGTCGGAGCCGGGGGAGCTGCTAATCAGCTACAATGTAAACTCATTTGATTTCATTGACGACATCCACAGACACCCCCACCACCTCCGGCCCAGGTTTATCAGGATTAAGTATTAGATAATTATTGGCGCTTTCGATAACCAGCACAGGATGAAAAAAAGGACCAGCCCCGGGATTAGTAAGGAGTTAACGCTGAAAAACAGCCTTGCCTCCCTGAGCCTTGATTTATGGGGTGGGGCTATTACTGATTTTCATTTACTGGAGAATGGCGTTAACCCGTTAAGCTTTAAGTTTAGTAGTGAGCAAATGCCCGAGAACAACAGGGTAGGAGCGCCTTACCAGGGGCACTTTATATGCCTGGGCCGTTGGGGAGAACCCTCTGAGGGCGAAAAAAGGGCCGGAATGCCAAACCACGGACAGTTTGCAAATATCTTATGGCAGCAGGAACAAAGCGAACAAAGGGATGCGCTGTACATGACAGCCACGGCCCCCCTGGAGGGATTGCAGCTAAGCAGAACCCTCCAGCTGGATGCCGACAGTGCAGTTATTGCTGTGGAGGAAAAAGTCACCAACATCAATCCTTTGGGTAGGGTCTATAACATGGTGCAGCACCCCACCTTAAGCAGTCCTTTTTTGAATGCTGCCACGGTAGTGGATTGTAACGCAAAAACTGGCTTCAACCAGTTCTTCAGCCAGGGGCCTAACCTGTATGGCATGGACTGGCCTATGGGCATTACTGAAGAGGTATCTGTGATTAATCTCAGGCGGCCAGATAAAACTTATAATGCTGTATATTCTTTTGTAGTGGACAAAACCAGCACCATAGGCTGGGTTACCGCTTTTTCGCCCATCCACCAAACCCTGATTGGTTATATCTGGAATCGCAAAGATTATCCCTGGATACACCTGTGGCAGCACTGGCCTGGCGAGCAGATCTGCTACAGGGGCATTGAGTTTGGCACGGCAGGTATTCACAAGCCTTTCAGGGAAATACTGGCAACCGCTCCACGGGTATTTGGTGAATGCACCTTTGCTTACATCGATGCAGGGGAAACAGTATCACGCCGTTACCTCGCCTTCCTCTTAAAAGTGCAAAATAATTATACAGGTGTCAGCAGCATTGAAGTGGCAGAGGGGAAGATCATGATAGGGGCTAGGCTGCAGGAACAGGATACAAGTATAGATACAACTTTTAAAGACTTTCTATGAAGTTCAAAGATAAAACAGCAGTAATAACCGGTGGAGCAAAAGGCATTGGGGCTGCCTGTGCCAAAATGTTTCATGATGAAGGTGCCAACGTGGTATTGCTGGATGTTGACAAGGAAGGGCCTCTTTCTCCCGCCGAAAGGTGGCTGTACCTGCAGTGCAATGTATCGGCAGAAGAAAGTGTAAAACAGGCTTTTTCTGCCATTCAGGTAACTTTTGGTGAAGTACATTACCTGGTGAACAATGCCGGCATACAACGCTACGGCTCTGTTACCGAAACCTCTGCCGAGGAGTGGGACCTGGTTTTTAATGTTAATCTGAAGGGCATGTTTCTCTGCGCGAAACATGCCATACCGCTTATGCAGCCACACAAAAAAGGAGTGATCATCAATGTGGCAAGTGTACAGGCTTTTGTAAGCCAGCGCAAGGTAGCAGCCTACACAACAGCTAAAACTGCCATTCTTGGCTTAACCCGCAGCATTGCCATCGATTATGCTCCCTACATTCGCTGTGTGGCTGTTTGTCCTGGCACCATCAATACGCCCATGCTGCAGGATTCCTTCGCACTGTCGCCAGACCCCGGCGAGGTAATGCAGGAGTGTATAGACATGCACCTGACCCAGCGTATTGGGGAGGCTGCAGAGGTGGCTGCGCTGGTAACTTTTCTTTGCGAAGACAAAGCTTCCTTTATCACTGGCGAAGCCATCAGGATCGATGGTGGCCTTGGAATCTCTATTGGTGGTAGTAAAAGAGATGAGGTATAGCGCAAAAAGCATATGTAAATAAACAAGCTGTACTTCCTGATTTACCAAAACCTCAAAAACTATTCTGTATGTCCCTATCAGTTGAAAACGTATCAATCTTTGCCGATGGGCTTGACCATCCCGAATGTATTGCCGTGCACCCCAATGGTTCTGTATGGGCCGGTGGTGAGGCAGGCCAGGTATACCGTATTTCGGCAGATGGCAGGCAGGTGGAGGAAGTAAGTAATACGGGAGGGTTTATCTTAGGCATTGCCTTCTCACCCGATGCCAGCTGGCTGGCCCTCTGCGACCTGAAGCATAAATGCCTCTGGAAACTGGAGCTTGAGAGCCTGCAGCTTACGAAATTTGCTACTGGCGCAGACGGGGTGAATTTTAATATTCCGAATTATCCGGTTTTCGACAGCCAGGGTAATCTCTATGTATCTGAAAGTGGTGCGTTCAGAGAAGTGAGCGGGAAGGTATTCAAGTTTGATACTGCCGGAGAAGGCCGTGTCTGGCATAACGGGCCTTTTAATTTTGCCAATGGCATGGCCCTTTCTGCAGATGAAAAGCACCTCTACATCGTCTGTACCTGGCTGCCGGGGGTAGAAAGAGTTGCCATCAGGGAGGATGGCAGTGCGGGTAGCAGAGAAGTCTATACCACCCTTCCCCAAACCTGTCCCGACGGCGTGGCATTTGATGCTGCAGGCAATCTGTACATATCGTGCTATGCGCCCAACCGCATCTATAAAGTAAGCCCTAAGCAGGAAGTAAGCCTGCTGCTGGATGATTGGGAAGGCCACACCCTTGCCAACCCCACGAACATTGCTTTTGGCGGGGAGGGGTATTCTCACATGTTTATAGCAAGCCTGGGCAGATGGCACATCGGCAAAATTGCCATGGATGAGCCCGGATTAGCATTAGCAGTTTATCGCAGCCAGGCAGGAGCATAAAGGATGCCCAAAAGCAACAGCATGTTTAGAAGATTAACGCTTGATATCGATGGTATACTTGAACTGATCGGCCCGGTAATAGCCCAGGTTGTACTCAATGGGGCGGTCGCCGGGATCGCACACCAGCCGCTTTCTGAACAGGATCGGGTCGCCGGTTTTCGTGCCAAGCATTTTGGAAAGCCGGCCATCGGCCAGCATGGCAGAAATCTCCTCCTTGGAGATAGAGGGAACCGTATGGTGATCTTTTTCAAGTATATCGTACAGGTATCCCTCAAAATCTTCGGTACCCGTAAGGCCAACCCGCGGATGAAAGTAGGAGATAAAGTATACAAATGGTCCCTTATCGAAACCCTTAAGCCTTTCCAGCTTCAGCACCTTTGTAGCTTTTTTTATTTGCAGGGCAGCGGCAATCTCTTCATCGGCATTCACCCAGCTTACTTCAACCTTATAGTTTTTAAAGTCAATACCCTTTTTGTGCATCTCTTTGGAGAAACTAAACCAGTTATCCAGCTTTGTAGAAATACTGGGTTTGTTCACCTTGGTGCCTACTCCTTTTTTCCGGTCCAGCAGATTTTCGTGCACCAGCTTATTGGTTGCCTGTCGAATTGTATTCCTGGAAATACCAAGCCTTTTGGCCAGATCTACCTCTTTAGGCAGCAGTTTTCCATTCTGATAGGCAGGATCCTTGATCATCTCTCTCAACAGTTGCTCTACCTGCACATGAAGTGGCAGTGGGCTGTTATGGTCAATCGAAATGTTATTTTCCAAAGGAATATGTCTTTTTGTTCAAACAAATATATAAAATTATGTCAAACTGCCTATTGTTTTACATGAACCATTCTGAAAATGGCCTGCATTTTAGAATAAGCCATTTTCTCTGATAATTGAATATTAACTAGCACTGCATCTATTTGTTGGTAAACACCTCTGTAGATTGTTGGCTGGATAGTATGTTCTATGCTGATGCTGCTTTCTGCTGAAATGTTCAACACCCTTTACTCATTCATTTTCTTTGTGTACTGTCACACCACAAGTCTCTAATATCATGAAACAGATCGTTTACTTTATAATACTTTTCGCTGTACTGTTTCAGGAGGTACTGGCCCAGTCGCCTGCTTATAAAGATGAGGCATTTACCGAGTTTTTTCGCAGAACCAGCGGCTGGGTAGCATCTGATGCGACCATATCGATACCACTACCCCAAAATCGTGCCCTCTGGTTGTTTGGCGATACTCATATCGATGGGTATGAAGCTTCCGACAACAGCATACCCTGCCTGTTTCAGGTGAGGAATTCCATGATGGTGCAGGATATGGAGCATCCGGAAGAATTCATTACCATTCTGGATAATACTCAGGAAGGTATCAACAGAACACCGGTAAAGGATCCGGAAAATGAGGAACTGTACTTCTGGCCGGGCCATGGCTACAGCAAAGGCGATACAACGGTGGTCTTCTGGGGTGCCTATACGGGCGCAGGCATGGAACATAGGGCTACTTACCTTACAAAAATCTACACCCCGGATCTTACCGATGCATCTGCTATCAAGGAAATGGTAAAATTGCCCCTGCCCGGTGGAATAGAGTGGGGAAACGCCGTTGTGGTAGATTCTGCATCACAATACCTGTACATCTACGGGCAAATGAAAGACTGGATTCTCTTCCGGCCGCTGGTGGCCAGGGTTTCCATGGAGCAGGATATTCTAAGTGCCTGGGAATTTTTTGATGGAAACACCTGGACAAGCGGTTACTGGAATGCCCAACAAGTTATGGGGAGCACTGATGATTATGTTTCTCCCAGCTTTAGCGTAATTAAGCTACAGGATAAATATTATATGATCTCTCAGGATATTGGCTTTCTTACCTGTGGCTATGGCCGTGAAATATACTCCTGGGAGAGCAATTCGCCACAGGGGCCATTCACTAACAAAAAGCTGCTTTATACCATCGAAGACAAATACCAGGGCGAGTACTGGGTAACCTATAATGCCACAGCACATCCTGAATTTATCCGTAACAACGAACTGCTTATTTCTTACAATGTAAATGGCTTTGCTAATAATGGCGTAGAGGGCGTATCCTGCCAGAACGAATGCCGCGATGCTTTCAGGGACAGGAGACATGCAGATGGGTACCGCCCCAAGTTTATACGGGTACCGCTCACCTACATCGATCCTACCCTGAATGTGCCAGATCGATACTTTCCGGAAACAGACCCTACTGGTTTGCCTGCAGGCTGGGTGCCGCTAAAGCAGGTGAGGGTGTA
Source organism: Cesiribacter sp. SM1 (assembly GCF_020178975.1). GTDB lineage: Bacteria > Bacteroidota > Bacteroidia > Cytophagales > Cyclobacteriaceae > Cesiribacter. The sequence goes on along the minus strand of NZ_JAHXBU010000089.1, from coordinate 338,961 downwards.
TCCCAACCCCAGTGCTGGTGATCGTTTTACGGTGGAGGTAAACAGTGCTGCTCCAGGAGTAGCAATCAAAATACAGGTAAGAGACCTGCAGGGTAAACTGGTGCTGGAACAGGATATGGATGGTACCAGCACAAACATCCAGTTAAGAAGTACAGGGATGTTCCTGCTATATATTACTGCCGGAAATAAAATGAGTGTATCAAAGGTGGTGGTAAGGTAGCAGTTACCCACCCTGGAAGTTCTAAAACCTCCAGGGCTTGGCTCTATTTTATTTCACCACCCCAACCTTAGCACTCGCATATTCAGAAGGGGTCATCCCGAACTGCTTAAGGAAGTTTCTGCCAAAGCTGGTTTGGGAGTTGTAGCCCACAATGTTCGCTATTTCATAGATCTTATACTCACCCTCTATTAAGAGCTCTGCTGCCTTTTTCAGGCGGGCAATGTTGATGAGCTCGTTGGGGGTAAGGTTAGAGATGGCCTTGATTTTCCGGTAGAGGGTGGGGCGGCTCATGTTCATGATCTCCGCCAGGTGGTCTACGTTCAGGTCGGCATCGGCTATGTTTTTGTAGATGGCTTCGTTTAGCTTCTCCAGGAAGAGCTCATCGGCTTTGCTGTAGGCTATGCTTTTGAGATGGACCAGGGGTGAGCTGGAGAAGTACTCCTTGATCTTCGTCCGGTTGGTGAGCAGGTTGGTGATTTGCACCTTCAGGTGCTCGGGAGAGAACGGTTTTTCGATATAGGCATCTGCGCCAGACTCCAAACCCTCAATCTTGGCCTGCAGGCTGTTTTTGGCGGTGAGCAGGATAATTGGAATGTGGCTATTGTCTATGTTGGCTTTTACCTGTTTGCATAGCTCAAAGCCTCCCATACCGTCCATCATCACATCGCTCACGATCAGCTGAACGCTTTCTTTCTGCAGCAGCTCCAGTGCTCTCTCGCCATTGTAGGCTTTAAGGATGTGGTAGTCTGCACTTAACTCTCCGGCAATAAACTCCAGCATTTCCCGGTTGTTTTCTACCAGCAGCAGGTTGGGCCTGGTTTCTCCGGCTGGCTCAGGCTCTTCTTTATGGAGCTCTGCGTTGTTGGTTTCTGCCAGCTGATCGTCGTACAGGTTAAACTCATTTTCCTGGTGCAGCGGCAGGCTCAGCACAAAAACGTTAAGATCACTTTCGCTCTGCTTGAGTACCAGTGTGCCTTTGTGCAGCTCGGCCAGCGAACGCGACAGGGATAGCCCAATGCCGGTTCCCAATTCATTTTCTGATTCCTTCAGCCTGAAAAATGGTTCAAAGATCTTTTGCTTCATCTCGTAAGGAATCAGGTGCCCGTCGTTCCGGATCTCGATCACAAACTCCTTATCGGCAGGAGAGAGCGGTGTAAAGCTTAGCTGCACCCTGCTCTCCGCATATTTAAGGGCATTGTTCAGCAGGTTGCTCAAGATTTTGGTAAAGGCTTCCTTATCTACAAAGGCAAAAAGGGGTGCTTCAGGCAGGTTGAGCTTGTAGCTTAAATTCTTCTGATCTGCAGCGGGTTTAAACCGGTAATAGGTTTCTTCCACCAGTTCAGAAATATTCACCTTCACAAAGTTCAGGCTAAAGCCTTTTGCTTCTGTTTTCCGGAAGTCAAGCAGCTGGTTGGTCAGATCCAGCAGGCGGTTGGTGTTCTTGTTCATGATCCGGAGGCTGTCCTTTATGTCTGGGCAATCTACGGCTGATCTTAGTACGTTTTCCAGCGGACCTTTGATCAGGGTCAGTGGTGTTCTGATCTCATGGGCTACATTGGTGAAAAATTCGATCTTTGCCTGGTAAATTTCCTTCTCCTTTTCACTCTCCAGCAGCTTTATTCGTCGCAGGTTTTTTCGCTGCGCTACCCGGTGGTAGTAAGTTACCCCCAGCATGACCAGCGAAATGCCCAGCAGTGCATAGATGGCATAAGCCCAGGAGCTGGCCCAGAAGGGGGGGAGTATAACAATCTCCAGGCTTGTTGCTTTTTCATTCCACAAGCCGCTGCTGTTTGAGGCTTTTACCTGGAAGGTGTAGTTCCCTGGCGGCAGCTGGGTAAAATATACCTTTCGGTTTGTTTTAAGGTAAGTCCAGTCTCTGTCCAGCCCCTCCATTTTGTAGGCATACTCTGCCATACCGGGGGCGGTATAGCTAAGCGCTGCAAAATCGAGGCTAAAGGACGACTGCTTATGATTCAGTACAATCTTATCAGTAAAGGTAATGGAATTCTGAAGGGGAGAGTTGGGCTTGTTTACCGGCAGCTCCTGGTTGTGCACCTGAAAGCCCGTTAAATAGATGGGAGGGATGTAGGTGTTTTTGAGAAATTTGGTGTGGTCAAAGCGCATGAGCCCCTTAACAGTTCCAAAATACATGCTACCATCGGCATCCATATAGGATGAGCCATAGTTTAGCTGATCACTCAGCAGGCCATGAGCTTTGGTATACACGATCATTTCCTCTGTAGCCGGATCGTACCACACCAGGCCTTTGGATGTGCTTATCCAAAGGTGCTGATCTTTATCTTCCAGCACCCGGTAGGTAACATTGCTGGGCAGGCCCTCCTCAGTATTAATTCTCCTGAATTGCTTTTCCTTACGATTAAACAGGTTCAGTCCATCTTCTGTGGTAATCCATAAATTATGCTTGCTGTCTTCAAAAATACCGTTGACAGCATTATTGCTTAGGCTACTGGCATTCTGAGCTTCGTTTTTATAAAATCCCTTCTGCCGGGTGGCGGGGTTGTAGTAGTACAGACCATCGCGGTAGGTGCCGGCCCAGAGCACCCCTTCCGAGTCCTCAAACATAATCGTGTAAAACTGATCCGGAAAGTGAGACACAGGATCGAACTCATCTTTCTCGGCATTATACTGGTTTATTCCTGCAGAGGTACTTACCAGTATTTTCCCGGAGCGGGTTTTCAGAATAGCATACACAAAGTCGCTTTTTAAGGCACCCTCCTGTGGACCTGCACCATAGTGCCGTATAATTTTACCGGTTTTGATGTCCATCACATCAAGCCCCTGGTGAAAGGTACCGATCCAGAGCTCATCGCCAATGGCCAGAAGGCCATGAATGTTGTAATGAGATAGCCCACGCTTCTGGTCGCTGGTATTATAGTTGGTGAACTGCCCGGTTTTGGGATTAAATTTATTGAGGCCGGCATCTTCTGTACCAATCCAGATGTTTCCCCAGCGGTCCTGGCAAATTTCGCGCACGGCATTTCCGCTAATGGAGTTTTCACTCATTTTAGGGAAAAATTTTTCGAAGGGAGTGTATTGCTTTGGGTAATAATTAACGCCGCCAAAATAGGTACCGGCCCAGATACCGCCCTCCTGGTCTTTATAGAGGGTGTATATAGCGTTATCAGAAATAGAATAGGGGTTGTTATAGCTCTTTTTGAGGTTGGTAAGGGTACCCTTTTCTAAATCATAAATGTACATACCGGCTTCGGTAGCTACCCAAAACTCGTTTTCGCTGCTCTTTACAAAATCCCGCACAAAGAGGGCAGAGCTGTCGGTATCATGGGTGAGTATATCCTGGTAACTGCCATGCCTGGTGCTAAACAGCTTAAACCCCTGGCTTTGGGTACCCACCAGTATTGATTCCTGCCCGGTTGGATAGATGGTTTCGATCCAGTCTGTAGCCGCAGGGCTGGAGTTCTCAAACACATCATAGCTGACGAAGGCATCATGGGCTGCATTGTAGCTGTTAAGGGTGCCTTCGGTGCTGGATACCCATAAGGTACCATCAGGGGTAATGCACAGCGAGGTGGCCAGGAAGTATTTATTGGTTTCGTAAGACTGTAGCACCTGCCTGCTTCTGTCGTAGCGGTAGAGGGTAAAGCCAGAGATAAACCACAGATTTCCGGCCTTGTCTTCAGTAATATCACGAATGTAGCTGTTGGTGGTGATCTTTAGCAGGCTAAATTTCTCTGTTTTTTCATCATACTGGTAGAGGCCCTTGTCGGTTCCCACCCAAAGTTTACCCCCGCTCTCGTAGAGTGCCTGTATAAAATTACTGCCAATGCTGCTGGTATCATTTGTATTGTTGCGAAATACTTTAAAAGTATGGCCATCGAAGCGGTTAAGGCCATCTTTAGTGCCAAACCACAGAAAGCCCTGCTTGTCCTGCATGGTGCAGATCCCAGAGTTGTGCGAAAGGCCGGATTCTACCTGGTAGTTTCTGAAATAGTAGGATTGTGCGCTTAAAGCCTCCCCAATAAAAAGGAGTACCGCCACCAGCCATACTGATTTATACTTCATAGTGTTGCGCATATCAGGCCCCTGTATCAGTTAAAAATGCCGCTTACTAAAGATAGCCACAAAGCTTCTACATCCTGTATCAAACTTCCATAAATCGTCTCAAAAATGCTTTACAATCGTTTGCAAATAATTTTTGAGAGGATTTGAAGAAATTCTGACCTGCTGATACAGCCTGTGTAAAATCTAATCCTCGTTCTTGCGAGTACTGATACTTGCAATCGATTGAACTAAACTGAATGAGCTTTTGCCTGACAATTTAGCGGTAGCTGGCTGCTAAACGCGCAGGACTGAAATTTTTGCTGGTTCTGTGAGCAGGCAAAGGGGTGCTTACATCCTTTGGATGAGTACATCCTCTGGCGAGTATCAAAAGAACATATCCTGCAGTAACAGAGCTGCAGCCTGTAAGAGACAACTAACTATACTCTTGGGTCTATGAATAAATTCTACTTTCTGATTTTTTTTACTTTACTGATTTCGCAGGGGCTTGTAAAAGCCCAGCAGGCTTCCTGGAAACCTGTTGCTGACAGGATCACTTCTCCCTGGGCAGAAAAGGTGAATCCTGCAGCACCCCTGGCAGAGTATCCGCGGCCGCAAATGGTGCGCGAGAACTGGCAGAACCTAAACGGACTCTGGGAGTACACCATCACACCAAAAGATCAGGCTGCTCCTGCACAGTTCAGCGGCAGTATTTTAGTGCCCTTTGCCCCTGAATCAGCCCTCTCGGGCGTAGGCAAAAGAGTGGGCAAAGACAGTGTGCTTTGGTACAGAACAACAGTTAAAGTACCAGCCAGCCTTCGGCGCCAAAAGTTACTGCTCCACTTCGGAGCTGTAGACTGGCAGACGCAGGTGTGGGTGAATGGCAGGGAGGCAGGCACCCACGAAGGCGGCTACGATCCCTTTACTTTTGATATAACACCCCACCTGCGCAATGGCAGCCAGCAGGAAATAGTAGTACGGGTGTGGGACCCAACAGACGAAGGCCCCCAGCCCCGCGGCAAGCAGGTTAATGAGCCCCATGCCATCTGGTATACCCCTGTTACGGGCATCTGGCAAACAGTATGGCTGGAGCCGGTGCCGCAGACCTACATCGCCGGAACCAGACAAACCCCCGATATCGATAAGCAGAGCCTTACCGTAAATGTACAGCTGGAAAATCAGCAGGCAAATGACCGCATCAGGATCACTGCTCTGGATGGCAATACCAAAGTTGCCGAAACAGAGGTGGCGGCAGGGCAGGAGGCTGTGCTGCAGCTGAAGGACCAAAAGCTCTGGTCGCCGGAAAATCCTTTCCTGTATAACCTTCAGCTAAGCCTGCTGCGCAACGGACGGGTGGTAGATCGGGTACAAAGCTATTTTGGCATGCGCAAGATCAGCATGGAACCGGATGAAAATGGTATTCAGCGCATGCTCCTCAATAATAGGTTTGTCTTCCAGTTTGGGCCGCTCGACCAGGGCTGGTGGCCCGATGGTCTCTACACGGCCCCCACCGACGAGGCACTGCTCTTCGATATTCAGAAAACAAAAGAAATGGGCTTTAACATGATCCGCAAGCATGTAAAGGTAGAGCCCGCCCGCTGGTACTACCATGCTGACAGGCTGGGCATGCTGGTATGGCAGGATATGCCCAATGGCGACTGGGGCGGGCGCTGGGGCAATAACCCGGGCATTGCGGGTATAGGCGAAGACATGGAGCGCAGCCCTGAATCAGAAAAGATATTCCGCACCGAGTGGGCAGCCATTATGGATGACTTCCACAACTTTCCCAGCATTGTGGTGTGGGTGCCCTTTAACGAAGCCTGGGGCCAGTTTAAGACTGAAGAAATTACCAACTGGACTATGGAGAGAGACCCTTCACGCCTGGTTAATACCGCCAGTGGCGGCAACTTCCATCCGGTAGGCCATATCATCGATATTCATAATTACCCCGACCCGGCCATGCCAAGGTCGGATCTTTTTGGCAAAGACAGAATATTGGTGCTGGGAGAATATGGCGGCCTGGGGCTGCCTGTAGAGGGCCACACCTGGCAGACAAAAGATAACTGGGGCTACCAGAGCTTTAAAAACAAGGAGGAGCTCTTTGAGAAATACAAGGAGTTTATCGACCGCCTGGAGGATATGATTCCGAAAGGTTTATCGGCTGCTATTTACACCCAAACCACTGATGTGGAAATAGAAACGAATGGCCTGATGACGTATGACCGCCGGATCATTAAAATTCCGGCAGAGCAGCTAAGAGCGGTGCATAGCAAGCTATACGACTCCTCCTTAGTAGAGCTGAAAGAAGAATAGTACCAAAGGATTTTTTACCTACTAATACTAACCAACAACTTATGAAAAAAGGATTTACACATTGGTTAAGCATGTTCGGGCTTGCATTAGCGGTGTGTTGTCTTGCCACTGCAGCTTCGGCACAACATTCAGCAGGTCTGAATTTGCTGAAGGCTGAACAGGGGGCAAGGCAAACCCATCGTGCTGGTGCGTTAAACATGGCTGCCGGTTTGCTGCCAGGCAATGGTTTAAGAGCTGCTGCTCCGGCCGCAACAGGGGCGTTCGGCGGGAAGTTTGATGTTCGCAGTGCAACAAATGCGCTGGAAAGAATTGTAACCGGCAGGGTAACCGACGATACAGGAGAAGGCCTGCCCGGGGTATCCATCAGGGTAAAAGATACTGGCGTTGGTACCGTAACGGATATGGACGGAAATTACCGCCTGAGTATTCCGGATGAGTATCAGCAGCCTGTGCTGGTCTTTTCTTTTGTAGGTTATGAGGATCAGGAGGTAGCCGTAGGCACCCAGTCTGTAATAAACCTCCAGATGGCCGAAGATGTAGAATCGCTGCAGGAGCTGGTGGTTATTGGTTACCAGACGGTACAGAAGAAAGATGTTACCGGTGCGGTGGGTGTTGTAAGCCCGGAAGCCGCTAGCAGGGTAACAGCAGCTTCACTGGCAGAGTCTATCCAGGGCCTGGCTCCGGGCGTTACTGTCAGGAACAGCGGGGCACCGGGTGCCGGCGCCAACATTGAAATACGTGGAGTATCAAGTTTTAGGAATACAAGCCCTTTATACGTGATCGATGGCATGATTTCGGATGCGAACCCCACCATCAATACCAACGATATAGAATCGGTTCAGATCTTAAAGGATGCTTCTGCCGCAGCTATTTATGGGTCCAGGGCGGCAAACGGTGTTGTTATCATCACTACCAAACAAGGCAAAGAGGGCCCGGCTCGTGTTAGCTTTACCGCCAAGTATGGCGTGCAGCAGATCCCTAAGCGCTGGGATGTTATGAACCGGGAGGAATTTACGGCCATGCAGCGCATGCAGTACGAAAACTCCGGTTTAACCCCTCCACCAAGCCTAAGCGATCAGTTTAACCCGGGAGTAGATACCGACTGGCAGGAAGAAGTGATCCGCACCGGAAGTCTGCAGGATTATAATGCCACCATTTCAGGCGGATCCAGCAGCGGCAATTACCTGGTATCAGGTAGCTATTTTACCAATGAGGGTGTGCTGATTGGTAACTCTTTTGACAGAGCTGCCCTGCGCATTAATTCACAAACCGAAAAAGGCCGTGTAACTTTTGGTGAAAACCTGCTGCTCACCTATTCCAGCCAGAAAGCACCCTGGGGGGGGAACCCTTTCTTCGATATGCCTCAGATGCTGCCTGTAATCCCGGTACAGAGTGACAATTACATTACAGCAGCAAACCCAGAGGGCTGGGGCATTGGTACAACAGATGCTGTAACTTATGCATGGAACCCGGTTGCCGTAAACAACATTACCACCAGAAGCAGCAATTACTCAAAACTGGTCGGTAACGCATTTGTGGATGTGAAGATTCTTGATGCGCTCACCTATCGTTTCAATGCAGGTGCCGAAGCCAGCTTTGACTACTCCAGGTTTTTACAAAAACGTGGGGAGTATCGGTTTAACCAGCCTGCGGCACCTTCTGTAGTAAATGAAGATCGCTCCAGGTTCACGAGCTTGCTTTTTGAACATACACTCAATTTTAATAAGGTATTTGGACTGCATAACATTAATGGTGTTGTGGGGTATTCGCAGCAGGCAACCAGAAGAGAATTAACTTCTGGTGGGCGTACTAATCTGCAGATGTTTAATGGACAGTATCTTACCACCATTAACTCTGCTACCGGAGAGTCGGTAAGCTATGGCGAAACACCGGTTGATTATAAGATCAGAGGCTTCTTAGGCCGATTGAATTATACCTTAAACGAAAAATACCTGATTACCTTGTCAGGCAGATACGATCAGGACTCAAGGTTTGCTTCTGAATACCGATCCAGCTTTTTTCCTTCTGTAGCCCTGGGGTGGCGCATCAGCGATGAGAATTTCTTCCAGCTTCCATTCATATCTGATTTGAAATTGCGTGGTTCCTGGGGTAAGCTGGGTATTGTGACAGTTGATTCCTGGGATTACATCGGCTTCCTGAACAGCAATCCGCGGGCAATATTTGGTCCCGATCAGGATGCTTTTGTAGGTGCCCTGCAGGCACAGCTGGCTAACCCCGATTTGCGCTGGGAAGAAAGAATAAGCCGTAATATTGGTTTTGATGCAGGTTTCCTGGACAACAGGATCACGCTTTCGGCAGAGTACTACAATTCCCTTTCAGAAGATGTGCTGCTGAATTTACCTATCGCCTGGTATCTGGGTAATTTAGGGGGCGATCCTGCGGTAAATGCAGCATCTATTAGAAACGAGGGTGTTGAACTGGCAGCTACCTATCGTAGTGGGGCGAACCCCTTTAAGTGGGATGTTTCAGCCAACCTTACCACTATTAAAAATACTGTAGAAGATGTGGGTAACCAGGGAGAGGGCATCAATTATCTTCAGACAGGAATTACCCGTACCCAGGTAGGCCGATCAGTTGGAGAATGGTACCTTTTACAAACAAACGGACTGTTCCGAAGCCAGGCAGAAATTGATGCCTATACCAATGACGAAGGTGAGCTGATACAACCCTTTGCCCAGCCCGGCGATGTTCGCTATGTGGATGTGAATGGCGATGGCACTATCAACCAGCAGGACAGAACCTTCCGCGGATCGCCCTGGCCTACGCTGCAAACCGGAGCCCAGTTCAATGCCTCTTATGGTGCATTTAACATCAACATGCAGCTGGTAGGCGTTTTTGGACAGAAGGTTATGAATGGTGTGCGCCAGGTGCTGGACAGCTACCAGAACACCAACTTCAGAAGAGGTATTGATCCATGGTCACCAGAAAATCCGGATGGTGACGATCCCAGGCTTGGTGTAGCCACAGACGATCCAGGGCTTAGCGACAATGCCAGGCTGGAAAGCGACCGCTGGCTGGAAAATGCATCATATGTACGCATGCGTAACCTCGAAATTGGTTACCAGCTGCCTGTGGGCATGGCCGAGCGCTTCAACATTCAGAATGCCCGCCTGTACATCAGCGGCCAAAACCTCTTTACTATCACTAAGTATTCCGGACTCGATCCTGATGTGACAGGTAACGCAGACAATGCCATTCTGGAAAGAGGTTTCGACAGGGGCAACTGGCCTTCCAGTCGTGTATTTTCCATAGGCTTACAACTTGGACTATAAGCCAATAATGATGCAATCTATGAAAAAGATATTCCAATATATATTGATCGCAACCGGTGTTGTGTTTGCAGGCTGCGAAGAGGATTTAGATACTATCAATCCTAACCAGCCAACCATCGAAGTATTCTGGCAAAATGCACAGGATGCTCAGCAGGGGGTGAATGCTATCTACAGTACCTCCCACAGGGGTGGTTTCTCCCGCTGGATGCCTATGATTTACATCTCCCGTTCAGATATTGGTTATAGTGCCAGCCCCTGGGCAGATCTGGCCAACGCGTTGGACAGGTTTATACAACCCGATTATAATTTTGGTCCTGTAGCCGATATCTGGGTAGATAACTATGTGGGTATTTTCAGGGCAAATCAGGTAATTGCCAATGTGCCTGATATAGAGATGGATAACACACTGAAGCAACGGTTACTGGGAGAGGCCCACTTTCTGCGCGGCTTGTTTTACTATCACCTGGTTACACTTTGGGGTAATGTGCCCCTGATGCTGGATCCATCAACGCCAACAGATCTGCCGGAAACAGCTTCAAAAGAGCAGGTGTGGGCCCAGATAGTGGAAGACCTTACCTTTGCTGCCAATGCACTGCCCGCTTCATATTCCGAACCTGGTAATATTGGCCGTGCCACAAAGGGTGCCGCCAATGCCTTACTGGCTAAAGCCTATATGCAACAGCAAAACTACCAGGCTGCCCTGGCACCCCTGCAGTGGCTGGTAGAGGGCGAAGGTGCCGGTATTTATGGCCTTGTGCCTGATTACCGCGATAACTTCCTGATTACCACCGAAAATAACATGGAGTCTGTGTTTGAATGGCAGTTTGCGGAAAACCCTACTGAAGTTACCGATAACGATGTGCAGACGCCAGATCATAACTATGGTACCTCAATTGCCCAATTTATGGCGCCAAGAGGCATTGGCTGGTCTGATATGCAGGCACGCCGCTGGCCCATTTATGAGTTTCTGGAGGAGGAAACAGTTAACGGCGAAAGAGACCCGCGTCTGGAAGCTACTTATCTGTTCGACTCTACAGATGTACGTGGTCCGGAATTTACCATGGTGTATGGCCAAACCTTTGCCGAACGCTATCCGGATGATGAGGGAGAAGTGTGGTTCAGAAAATTCCTGAACGACCACTGGAAAGATGAAGAAGGCTACCGCTCGCCCAACAACTGGCGCTTTATCCGCTACTCAGATGTGCTGCTGATGTATGCTGAAGTACTGAACGCAACAGGCAACACCGAGCAGGCCTACCAGTATGTAGACAGGGTTCGGGAGCGTGTAAACCTGGCGCCTCTTTCCGAAGTTATGCCCAACCTGAACCAGGAGGAGTTCCTGGAGCAGCTTAAACATGAGCGGCTGCTGGAGCTGGCAGGAGAGGGTCATCGCTGGAATGACCTGATGCGCTGGGGTGACCTGGGACCGGAACTGGCCGACAGAGATCCGGGCTTTGCTAACTTTGAGCCTGGCAAGCACGAATTACTGCCTATTCCACAGCGAGACCTGGATATCAATCCCAACCTGGAACAGAACCCCAGGTGGTAAGATAATTGCCCTATCCCTGCCCTTTTTCTATTAGGAGAAGGGCAGGGGATAGGGTAATTTAACCAGCAGAATATTTTAAGATTCTAAAGACTAATCAGGAATGAATTTACCCAATAGCGTAAAATGGTGGGTGTGGTTGTTGCTGTTGGTGCAGGGTTGCCTGGCATGTGCAGGATCCGATCCCAGCCCGGCACCCGTTACCACAGATCCGGATGAAGAGCTATACTACACCAACCCTGTTTTTACGCCTGTACTGGCAGATCCCAGTGTTGTAAGAGCAGGAGAATACTTTTATGCCTATGGCACCGAAGACAACTGGGGGAGCGAAGGTGGCTACCGGCTGGTGCCCGTTATCCGCTCATCAGACCTGGTGAACTGGACCTACATGAACGATGCATTCAGGATTAAGCCGGGCTGGAAGGAGCAGGGAGGCATCTGGGCGCCTGATGTTACCCCCGTAGATGATAGCTACTATATGTACTATTCCTACTCTACCTGGGGAGATCCAAATCCCGGTATAGGCCTGGCCATAGCCGAATCGCCCACAGGTCCTTTTACCGACCAGGGTAAAGTATTCCACTCTGATGAAGTAGGGGTGGAGAACTCCATTGATCCCTTTTACATAGAAGAGAACGGGCAAAAGTATCTTTTCTGGGGGAGCTTTCATGGTATTTATGCCATTGGCCTAACCGAAGATGGTAAAGCAGTAAGTGGAGAAAAGACACATATTGCCTTTACCCATCTTGAGGGTGTTTACATCTATAAAAAAGACGATTACTACTACCTGTTTGCCTCCGAGGGCTCCTGCTGTGCTGGTGCAAACAGTACTTACCAGCTGCGCGTGGGGCGCTCGCTATCCCTCCTGGGCCCTTATGTAGATAAACAGGGCAATAGCCTGGCAGCGGGGCCGTACGGAGAAATTATCCTGAAAACCAACAGGGAGGACTACGGCTTTGCGGGCCCCGGACACAATGCAGAGATCATTACCGATGCAGAAGGAACCGACTGGATATTGTACCATGCCATCAAAAAATCCAATCCATATCTCGATAACGGCACCAACAGAAGATCATTGATGCTTGACAAGCTTTTGTGGGAAGAGGGCTGGCCTACCATACAAAGCCAGCAGCCCAGCCTTACAAGGCAGGAAGGACCGGTATTTGAGTAGTGAAGTAGGGCAAACTGGAAGCAACAGCCGCATAGCGCCTCGGGGTAAGGGGCTGCCAGGTGTTTAACCTACAGGTGTTTAACCTAATAAAGACATCATGAAAAGAATAACCATAACACTTGCTTTGATATGGATTTCGCTGAATATGCTGGGGCAACAGGCCGGGCAGTTTAACGGATTACATACAGGCATGGGCAATCTGTACCAGTTATCCAATGCAAAAACCCGCTCCATCAGTCCAGAGAACTTTACCGGCGAGCCCGGCAAGGGAGGCATGGCAACGCTGGAGGAGGGCGTGCACGGACACCAGGCCCGGGAGCTGGGGCAGGGCTGGAAGGTGAATCCCTTTATAAGAATTGAGCCTGGCACTACCTTTACCCTTGCTGAAATAGATGGCTCCGGGGCTATTCAGCATATCTGGATGACACCTACCGGCAACTGGCGTTTCTCCATTCTGCGCTTTTACTGGGATGGGGAAAAAGAACCTTCTGTAGAAGTACCCGTTGGTGATTTCTTTGGCATGGGCTGGGGCGAATATGCGCCCTTAAACTCTTTGGCTGTAACTGTTAATCCCGGCAGTGCCTTTAACTCCTTTTGGGTAATGCCCTTCCGTAAAAAGTGCAGGATCACCATGGAGAACATAGGCGCCGAAACCATGACACTCTTTTATCAGATAGATTATACTTTAACAGAGGTGCCTGCCGATGCTGCCTATTTTCATGCCCAGTTTCGCAGAAGTAACCCTACAGAAGGCTCCTTGCATACCCTTATAGATGGCATCAGGGGTAAAGGCCATTATGTAGGCACCTATATGGCCTGGGGCGTTAACAACAACGGCTGGTGGGGCGAGGGCGAAATCAAGTTTTACATGGATGGAGATAAGAAATTTCCTACCATTAACGGCACCGGTACCGAAGATTACTTCCTGGGTTCCTACAACTTCGAGAACAAAAAGACCCGGCAGTACGAGGAGTACTCCACGCCCTATGCCGGTCTGCACCAGGTAATCCGTCCCGATGGGCTGTACAGTTCTCAACAGCGCTTCGGCATGTACCGCTGGCACCTTGTAGATCCCATTCGCTTCGATAAAGACCTAAGGGTAACCATCCAGGACCTGGGCTGGCGCAGCGACCACCGCTACCTGCCGCAGCAGTCCGACATCAGCTCGGTGGTATATTGGTACCAGGCCGAGCCCCATGCACCTTTTCCAAAACTGCCTGTCAAGAACCTGCTGGAGGTAAACTGAAGCAGCTTTAACCAGACTTTAATTAGCCATGAAAAAAATATACCTATATCTCTGCCTCATCAGCTTTACCTATGCTTCATGTAGTGAAAGGAATACGGCTGTTACGGAGACCAGTGCTCCTGATACAGCTGCCAGCAGCACGGCAGTAACCTATCAGAACCCGGTTTTGCCCGGCGACTTTGCCGACCCTTCAGTAGTACGGGTGGGCGATGATTACTGGGCTACAGCTACCTCTTCGGAATGGGCGCCCCTGTACCCGCTGCTGCATTCCACCAACCTGGTAGACTGGGAAATAAGGGGGCATGTTTTTCCGGAAAAGCTGCCCGATTGGGCCGAAGCCCACTTCTGGGCTCCCGAAATTGTTTATGAAGGGGGTACCTACTACATCTACTACACTGCAAAAAAGAAGGGCGGCAACCTTTGTGTTGGCGTAGCCAGCGCCAGTAATCCAACAGGGCCTTACACCGATCATGGCCCGCTGGTGTGCCAGGAGGTAGGCTCTATCGATGGCTTTCCCATCAGGGATGAAAATGGAGATTTGTACCTGATCTGGAAAGAAGATGGCAACAGCCGAGGCTTGCCTACCCCTATGTGGGGCCAGCGCATGAACGAAGAGCGCACCCAGCTCTTGGGTGAGATGTTTGAGCTATTCCGCAACGAGCCAGGCACCTGGGAGGGTGGTCTGGTGGAGGGGGCTTATGTTATGCGCAAAGGGGATTATTTTTACACCTTCTACTCCGGCGATGCCTGCTGCGGCCGTGAGTGTACCTATGGCGTTGGGGTAGCCCGTGCCCGTAATCTTAAAGGTCCCTGGGAGAAGTACAGCGGCAATCCCATCATGAAGCAGAACGAAGCCTGGAAATGTGCAGGGCATGGCTCAGTAGTAACCGACCCGCAGGGCGACTACTACTTCCTGTACCATGCCTACAGCACCGATGGTACCGTATACACCGGCCGTGAGGGACTGCTCGACAAGATTTACTGGAATGATGAAGGCTGGCCCTACTTCAGCGAAGATGCGCCAAGTGTTACGGCCGTAGCACCTCACCAGGAGAATAGTCCGGATAACCTAAGTGTTACAGAAGAATTTAAGGAGGATGAATTGCCGGAAGGCTGGCAGTGGCCGGTAGATAAGCAGCCCTCCTTTTACAGCCTGACATCCGTGCAGGATGGGAAGCTGGTGCTGCAGGCTTCTCCTGAGAAAATAGGAAACCTGCTGGCGCAGCGCACCACCACGCCAGACTATACAGTGACCACCGCTGTAGATAAGGCCCAGCTACAAAGGGGCACCCAGGCAGGCCTTGCGGCCATTGGCGATCAGGAAAATGCGGTGGGCATCTCGGTGGGCGCAGATAATATTACTCTCTGGACAGTGCAGGAAAACAAGAGAAATACCGTGGCACAGGTGCCTGCTCCTGCCGCAGAGCAGGTACAGCTAAGGCTGGTAGCCAGGGAGGGAGACCAGCTGCAGTTTTCCTGGAGTTTGGATGGCACAAACTGGAATACGCTGAATCAGCAATCTCTGGATGCCTCCTACCTGCCACCCTGGGACCGGGCAGTGCGGGTAGGACTCACCGCACAGGGTCCTGCAGGCGCAACGGCAGCTTTTAACTGGTTTCGCCTAACAACCGAAGCAATTAATTAGAACCAGACATAGATTTCAAAAGTACCGCTATATAAAACATGAAGAGACTCTGTACCAGCACAAATACACGGCCTTATCCTTATCTGTTTATCCTGATGAGCCTCCTGTACCTGCAGCAAAGTTGCTCCGGCAGTGGGGAGCAGCAGGTAACAGAAGAGCAGGAGCAACAACTGGAGCAACAGGAGGTTGTGTTTTCAGGCAATCCTATCCTGCCAGGCAATTTTGCCGATCCATGTATCCTGGTGCATCAGGATACCTTTTACATTTATGCCACCACCGGCAGCGAAGCCACCGTATGGTACTCTCCCGACTTTACAGACTGGAAGCTGACCAGGCTTAACTGGCCCACCAGCATGGGTAAGCCCGATATCTGGGCACCGGCCGTTACCCAGGGCACCGATGGCAGGTTTTATTTATACACCTCCACCGATCATAATATATACGCAGGCGTAGCCGATCATCCCAAAGGCCCCTTTACCAACATACTGGGTGGCGATAGCATTTTTATCAAAAACCGGCAGTGGTGGGAAAAAATGCACAGCATCGATGCCGACTGCTTTGTTGACGACGATGGACAGGCCTACCTATACTGGGGCTCAGGCTTCGATTTTAAAGATGGCATCTGTGCCGTAGGCAGGTTGAATAAGGATATGGTTTCCTTCAAAGAGGAGCCTAAGCTGATCACACCAAATGAGTATTTCGAGGGGCCGCACATGATGAAAAGAAACGGCATTTACTACCTCATGTACTCCGATAGCCTCTACTACGACTCCACCTACAAAGTGCGCTACGCAACTTCCAACAGCCCGATGGGTCCGTTTACAGAGGGCAGGAACAGCCCCATTTTAAAATCAACACCCGATGGCAAGGTTACAGGCCCGGGACATCATTATACCCTCAAGCGCGGCGACCAGTACTATATTGTTTATCACGCCCATGCACTGCCGGAGGCAAAGCCCGGGGGTGATCTTATCCGCCAGGTATTCATCGATAAGCTGGCTTTTGAGGATGATGGCACCATTAAGCCAGTGGTAGCCACCGACCGGGGAGTGCCGCTTGATTTTGTAAACACTGCCAACATCCGCCAGCCTGTACAGCCAGTCGCAACCGAAGCATCTGCAACTGTAGGTCCGGCACTCGGCGCCCAAAAGGCATTCGATGGCGACTACGGTACTCTTTGGGCGGCTCCGAAAGCAACATCACCAGTATGGCTGCAGGCCGATTTTGGGAAAAGCATCAGCATTAAAGAGATTCAGCCTGTTTTTGACCAGGTGATGGGCGATTACCAGTACCGCATTGAACATTCTGCAGAGGGTACCAACTGGCAACTCTATGCAGAGGGTAATAATGCGCAGGCAGCAGTGTGGCCCGTGAGCCACCGGAAAGAGGCAGATGCCCGCTATGTGCGCATCAGCATTCTTAGCCAAAGCCCCAACCTTACCCGCACCGGCCTGTGGGAGCTAAAGGTATTTGATGAATAGAAGTTAGTAGTGTTGTTTGGTTTATTGTAAAAGCCCCCTGTTTGTTGGTTACAGGGGGCTTCTTTTTTTTAGATGAAAGCACGGATGCTCTTCTTCCTCTAAAGTCAGTAAGTGCTTGATGTGTTTCAACACCTAGACCTGATAACGTACCCGCATAAAAGGGAAAATACTCAGGGCAGGTTATTGTTAAAAACGACCTTTCTGCCACAAGCCAGTCTTATTATATGGTGATGCAGGCCATGAATAGCTTACATGCAGGTTTGCGCTTACTTTTTGCTGTTTTATGCCGATTTGCTAAAAAAAAGTGCACAAGTATTAGGCAATTGTCTGCGTTTTTCATTTATTAGATTAAAATTTACTCTTTTTAGTACATCTGTTACGGTTTCTTGCGGGTTCTTAGTCTGGCTAACGCTGCGATTGCCTGTTAAACAGAGCAGGCAGAAACTCAGGTCCCTGGTAGTAGAGTCTTTCGTGTACTCCGGCTGCAGCCTTTATATATAAGTAGAGAATTATGTCTTGTTGGAATTTTGCCAACAGGGAGGATTAGCACTTCTTCTGGTGAAGCGGCTAAGCGGCAAGTTCGTGCTTAGCAAACCAATTTTAAAGTACAGCAACTTACTAAGACAGGTAGGTCTGATATTTCACCGATTCAATTAACAGTTACTTAATTTTTGATATGAAAAGAGGATTACGATTTATGCTGTTTGCCTTGAGCTTGCTTATAGCCCAGGCAGGTTTTGCCCAGAGCAAGACCATAAGCGGGAGGGTAACAACTTCCGAAGATGGTTCAGGATTGCCCGGGGTTACTGTGATGGTGAGGGGCACCACCAATGGCGCAGTAACAGATATTGATGGCCGTTACTCCATTAAGGCAGCTCCTGAAGATGTATTGGAATTCAGGTTTATTGGCATGACAATGCAGGAGCGCAAGGTAGGAAATGCTACTACCATAGACATAGTAATGCGGCCTGACAATGAAACCCTTGACGAAGTTGTGGTGACTGCACTGGGTATAGAGCAGGAGAAAAAAGCCCTGGGCTATGCGGTAACAGAAGTGAAAGGTGCTACCATTGCTCAAACACAGCGCGAAAACTTTGTGAATGGTCTTGCGGGTCGTATTGCAGGTGTAGAGGTAAATGCTACCTCCGGTCTTCCTGGTTCGTCCTCTTCTATAGTGATTCGTGGTATAAGCTCCCTTAGTGGAAGTAACCAGCCTCTCTTTGTTGTGGATGGTTTGCCTATCAGCAATAACACTACCTCTACGGCAGTGTTTGCTTCTTCCATTGGCGGCGGGGCCAAGTCTTTCGAAAACAGAGGGGTAGACTTTACTAACAGGGCTGCGGATATTAACCCGGAAGATATAGAGAGCGTTACTGTATTAAAAGGGCCGGAAGCTGCCGCCCTGTATGGTATAGAAGCTGCCTCAGGAGCAATTGTAATTACCACCAAACGAGGTAAGGCTGGTGCTGCCCGCATTAACTACAGCAACAGCTTCAGGGTAGATAAAATTGTGCGCTATCCAGAGATACAGCAGGTATATGGCAGGGGTGCCAATGGCTATACTGTAGAAGGCGAAGAAGAGCTTTACTACTTTGGTGCTAAGTATCCTGCAGAAACTCAGTTTTACGATAACGTAAGGGATTTTTTCCAGACCGCACAAACCCAAAAGCATAACCTGGCATTTACAGGGGGTACTGAAAACATACAGTACCGTATTTCAGGTGCTTATACCGATGCCGAAGGCTTTATTCCCAGAACCGGCCTGGAGAGGCTCAACCTCTCTTCTGCAATCACGGCTAAGCTCAATGATCGTATATCAACAGATGTTACCTTTGACTACACCCGTTCAGATAACGACCAGACCTTCAGGGGCGTTGGAGGGCCGTTGCTGCACCTGCTCTTGTGGCCTACAACAGACAATGCCAGTAACTACCTTACGCCAACCGGTGAAAGGAGGGATTATGCCGAATTTGCCTCCGATGTAGAGAACCCTTTCTTTAATGTGAATAAGAATGTATTCAATTCTCTAACAGACAGGTACCGCCTGAATGCGCAACTATCAGCATCGGCCACAGACTGGTTAAAATTTGTTGGGCAGGCTGGGGTTGATTACTATACAGAGAAAAACACTATTGTGCGCCATCCGGAATCTAATGCAGGCAGGGCATACGGCGGTTTGTTTGACCAGGCTCTTATCACAAACAGAAACCTTACCATGCAGGCCTATGCACAGGTAGCCCCGGCAGCCTTTTTCAATGATAAGCTTTCTGCAGATTTGAAGATAGGTACCACCATATATGATTATAATACCTTTAGTGCAGCCGCAAGCGGTGAGGATTTTCAGGCACCGGATCTTTGGTCTATCAACAACACCAGGCTGGAAACGCAGCGGGCTTATAACAATTTAACCCAGCGACGCTTACTTGGGTTGTGGGGTAGCCTTAATCTGAACTATGACGAGCTTTTGTTCCTGACGCTCACAGGCCGCAACGACTGGAGCTCTACGCTGCCGGTTAAAAATAATTCCTTCTTTTATCCTTCTGCCGGTTTAAGCTTTGTGTTTACAGAGCTGGCTCCTCTGGAAGGAATCTATCACATACTCTCCTATGGTAAGCTTAGGGCTTCCATTGCCCAGGTGGGTAAAGATGCAAGTCCATACCGTATCAGGCCTTTTTATGAGGCTGCTGCTACCACAGGTGGTGGCTTCCGCTACGGCTTTAGCGGCCCCAGCTTAAACCTGATGCCGGAGATGACTACTTCTTATGAATATGGTGCAGAGCTTAAGTTCTTCAAGAACCGCTTTGGAATCGATGCTACCTATTTCAATAAGAAATCTGTTGACCAGATTGTGCAAAACATGCGCCTTAGCTATGCTACAGGTTTTGTACTGATGACTTTCAATGCCGGTGAAATTCAGAATGAAGGCATTGAGCTGCAGTTAAGTGCCACTCCGATCTTAAAGAATAATTTTTCATGGGACATACTGGCTAATTACACCAGGAACAGGAGTGAACTGGTAAGCCTGCCGGGCGATGTGCAGGAGTTCTATAATTCAGATACCTGGCTGTATGGCAACGTGCGGGTAGGCTCCAGGGTAGGAGGGCCCCTTACTTCTTTTACCGGATACGACTTTCAGCGTAATGATAATGGCGATGTGCTGGTTAACCCAACTACTGGTTTGCCAATGCTGAACACGAGCGAGTGGGTGGTTGTAGGCGATCGGCAGCCTGATTTTACAGTAGGCCTTACCAACACCTTTACCTACAAAAACCTGTCGCTTAACTTCCTGCTTGATTTTAGGAAAGGCGGCGATGTGTACAACGCAACAGAGCATTACCTTACCACCAGGGGCCTTAGCATGCGCACCCTAAACCGGGAGGAACCCAGAATTGTAGCCGGTGTATTGAAAGATGGGCTGGAAAATTCTGAAAATCCCACTGAAAACAACATAGCAATAGATCTTTCCAGAAACTCAAATTACTGGGCATCTATTTATCCGCATCAAAACTTTATCGAGAAAGACATCAACTGGGTGCGTCTGCGGGATATTACCCTGAATTACCGCCTGCCTCAAAACCTGCTGGATCGTAGCAGAATCATTAAAGATGCCAGTGTGTTTGTAACCGGCACCGATCTGTTCCTGCTTACCAACTACTCTGGCCTCGATCCGGTTGCAAACGGCAACTCTGCTGCCGTGGGTGGTGCTGGTGGTGCCGGCATTGACTACGGTAATTTTCCCCTGCCAAGAGGCATAAACTTTGGTGTTAGAATCGGACTTTAATCAGGAAATCAAATGAAAAAAATATTATGTGCTTCTCTTATAGCAGTTAGCTTATTTGCTACTACTGCCTGCGAAGACTTCTTGGATGTTAATACCAATCCAAACGGACCCGATGCACTACTGCAGCCTGAGTTATTCCTGCCGCAAATCCAGTCGGAGCTGGCCGTGGCTGTACAGTGGGATGGCCGCTTTGCCGGATTTTATACCCAAAACTGGGGCTACACAGACGTTAATTATTCGCTGGATCTGCATGCAAACCCACTGGCAGATACTTATGCCCAGTTGTGGCGGGCAGTGTACTGGAGCATGGGGTATAACCTCTCCGACATGATAGAAAGTGGAGAACTTAACAAGAAGTATGATTTTGTAGGAGTTGGCTATATCCTGAGGGCCTTTGGCTGGCAGGTGCTTACCGACTACCACGGACCTGTAATTGTTACCCAGGCGTTCGATCCGGATAGAAGGGTATTTGACTATGATGATGAACAAACAGTTTATGCAGAAATTCAGCGGCTTTTAATGCTGGGAATTGAAAACCTGGATAGAACTGATGGTCTGGATGCTGCCAGCTCGGGCCTGAGCGAAGCAGACCTGATCTATGGAGGAGACAGGGAGAAATGGAAGAAATTTGCTTACGGACTACTGGCCATTAATGCTCATCGCCTTACCAACAAATCCACGTATGATCCGGCCCAGGTAATCGGGTATGTAGATCAGGCCCTGAGCAGCAATGCAGATAATGCCCAGATTGGCTTTCAGGGAGAAGTGTCTGCTAATTCTAACTTCTTTGGTCCGCGAAGAAATAATATCAGGTATTACAGGCAAAGCAAGTTTATTGTTGGCTTACTGGATGGCAGTAATCCTGTGCTTACAGACCCTGCGCTGATTGGCGAAGATCCGCAGGAGCAGTTTGCAGGGCAGCACCTGAAAGACCCACGCCTTACTGCGATGCTGGCACCCTCTCCCGACGGACAATACAGAGGCGTTACCCCTGGTGTAGGTTTTACTGAATGGCCGGCTGCCCTGGCAAGCCAAAGACCTAAAACCCTGTGGAATACCCTGGATATTGAAGCAACTACAGAACCGCAGATTTACTTTTTCGGCAACGATGCGCTATTCCCGCTCATGACATATTCGCAGCTGCAGTTTATTAAAGCAGAGGCAGCCTGGATTGCCAACAATAAGGGTATGGCTCTTGAAGCCTATACAGCAGGGGTAAATGCTCACATGGATTTTGCCCGTAACTATGCCCCGGACAAGGAAGTGTTTGATCAGCGAAAAGCCGAATATATGGCCAGCGAAGAACTCATGCCTACTACAGAAGCAGGGCTTAGCCTATCAAAAATTATGTTGCAAAAGTACATTGCTACCTGGGGCTGGGGCTTTCTGGAGACCTGGTCAGATATGAGAAGGTATCATTACGACCAAAATGCAGCCGATCCAGTGTATAAAGGCTTTGTGCTGCCAGATCCTCTGCATATTTCCAACCAGGAAAAACCGGCATACAGAGCACGCCCAAGGTTTAACTCCGAGTACATGTGGAATAAGCAGGCACTGGAAGAGCTGGGAGGCTTTGAAGAAGATTATCATACCTACGAAACATGGTTTAGCAAGCCCGAATAATAACAGACATCATGAAAGAAATACTTAATAAATCATTTATGTTGCTGGCGGCGGGCCTGCTGCTAAGCGCCTGTGAGAAGAATGGAATTCCGGAACTGACAGAACCGGTACCGGAGGCTGCTCATGTTAAATTCTTTTTCCATGTAGAGGGCGCTCCCCGCGCTAACTTCTACCTGGATAATGAAAAAGTTACTGCTGTTGCATCTACCGCCAATAATGATGTGCTGGGTAATTTGTATGGTTCTATCTATCCCAGCAATGCCTATGCAGTACTGCCTGCAGGTAACTTTACCCTAAGTGCCATAGATACAGTGGCCATTACCGGTACCGGATCTGCCGAGGTGCTGGCAACTGCAGATGTAAGCCTGCAAACAGATAAGAACTACTCGGCATACCTGGTAGGCACAACAGCTAAGTATGAAATTTACCTGGCTGAAGATAACCTGCCTGCGGCAGATCCTGTAAAAAACTACTGGAGGTTTGTGAATACCATGTCCGGAATGCCCTTTAATGTAGATGCCTATGCGATTAGAGCAGCACTGCCGGCTACTGATGATGCACCTGCGCAGGAAGAGGAAGTTATTGCCCTGGGCACCAACATCGGGTTTAAGGAGCATGGCGAGTACAAGGAGTTAAAGCCAGGCGCCTATACGTATAAATTGTTTCCTGCAGGCACTGAATATGATCCCTCTACATCAACGCCCTATATACAGCATACATTTAATCTGGCAACCATGGGCAGGGTGTATTCTACACAGATCAGAGGCACTTATTCCGAAACCCCTAAATCTACAAACATAGATTATTGGAGGGAACGATAGTGATACTTTGTTAATTGGTTGGTTGGTTTAGTTTAAAGCCCCCTGTTGTAAAACAGGAGGGCTTTTTTGTGCTGTGTATATGAACTTCTGATGTTGAAGCTTAAGCTGCTGCCTAAGCTGTAAGGTAGTATAACCTGAGTGATGAGTTAGCAACAGCGCTAATTGCTCCTTAATGGTCATCCCCGCGCAGGCGGGAATCTGTCAGCTAAAAACAGGAATGGTGATTTCACCTCTAAATGCAAACAGATCTCCCTCTTCAGGAGAATGAGGGCTTGTATTTAGCTGTATAAGATGATAACAGGCAGATTATCAGTGGCTTTAATCCTTAACGCACGATGGTATAAGTATAACATGCCGGCCAATAATATGGGGAGACACAAAGGCTATGTTGAAGCCAGTTGCGCAGGGAAAGTTCTGCAGGAAAAGTTGTACCAGCTGCTCATGGAGCATGGAAAAGAGTAGCTGGTGTTGTTCCCGGCTAATCCAGAAGTCTGTCGCTTTGGTTCAGAAGCCAGCGTCCGGCTGGAGGTAATGTAGATGCAGGTGCTTACTCCACCACAATTTCGTCGGCAAAGAGCCAGGCTTTTTGACCTGCAGCACGATGCCAGTCGGGCAGGCTCATGATGTTGCGGGCAGTTACTTTTACATAACGGGCTTTGGTGGGAGGTACCTCTGCCGTAAAACTTTCTTTGAAAACACCGCCCCTTGCGGGATCGGGTGCGCTGCTAACCGTTTTTAAGGTAGTGTAACTTTTGCCATCCAGTGAAACTGCATAGCTTACCTCGGCCGGTAGTATAATTCTGAAACCAATGCTTTGCAGGTACGAGCTGCTAAGCTTGCTGATGGTTTCTATGTTTTCGAGGTCAATCACGGCTTCCATATCCTGTGCATAAAAGCCCAGCCACCTGCCATCGTAATTATTAGTAGTGCCGGTTTCTCCGTTCACTAATGAAGAGGGGCCGCTGCTCTGGTAGCTGCTGTGTGCTGCGGTGGTCAGGGCAAGCGGTCGCCCAAATGCCTTGCTAATGGTTACAGGCGTTGTGCTTACCCGGCTAACCAGGTTGTTATTTGCAAACGAGCCTACTTTCAGCAGGGCAGGTTTATTTAAAATAAAGGGTTCGGTATAGGCCAGGGCAGTGGCAGGGGTAGGATCTGTTCCATCAAGTGTGTAATAGATGTGGGTGCCGGCTGCATCATTTTCCAGTTTTACGCTCACAGTGCGCGTTGCAAAATCTGGCGTAAGCTCTGGCCTTACATCATAAGCGCTTTTTGAATAATTGATGCCCATGGCATTAAAACGCATGTACTGCTGCTCCATGCGCTGCTTAAAGCTTTCCCAGTCTTTTTGGTCAGCAGCTGTCCAGAGTACTTCAGCCAGGGCCGACATTCGGGGCAGGCTCATGTAGGTTACCTGTTCTGGCGTTTTCATGTATTCTGTCCAGACGTTGGCCTGGGCACCTAATATATACTTCTGCTCATCTGCAGTAAGCTCGGCAGGTATAGGCTCATAATTGTATACTTTTTGCAGGGGGGTAAAGCCACCAATGGTGGTGGGTTCCATTTCATAATCTCCCTGGTAATGATCAAAATATACATGGGTGGCAGGAGTCATTACTACATAATGGCCAGCCTTTGCTGCGGCAATTCCGCCTTTGGTGCCGCGCCAGGACATAACGGTGGCATTAGGAGCCAGGCCACCTTCCAGAATTTCATCCCAGCCGATAATCTTTCTGCCATTGGCATTTACAAACTTCTCCATGCGCTGAATAAAGTAGCTCTGCAGTTCGTGTTCGTCCTCCAGGTTTTCTGCTTTAATGCGGGCCTGGCAGCTGGGGCATTCTTTCCAGCGCGCTTTGGGAGATTCATCACCGCCAAGGTGTATGTACGGACTGGGGAACAGCTCAAATACTTCTGTCAGTACATCTTCCAGGAACTCGAAGGTTTGTTCGTTGCCGGCGCAATACACATCTTCAAAAATGCCCCACTTCTGTGCTGCCTGAAAGGGACCGCCTGTGCAGGAAAGCTCCGGATAGGCAGCTAGCGCAGCCAGGGAATGACCGGGCATTTCTATCTCCGGTACCACGGTAATGTATCGATCCTGCGCGTATTTCACCACCTCCCGTATCTGCTCCTGTGTATAGTAGCCGCCATAGCGCTCTCCATCGTACTGATGCGGAAAATTTTTATGATAATGGCCAATGAGGGTGCTGTCGCGCCAGGCGCCAACCTCGGTTAGTTTAGGATATTTTTTTATTTCAATGCGCCAGCCCTGGTCGTCGGTGAGGTGCCAGTGAAAGGTATTCATCTTATGCATGGCGAGGAAGTCAATGTATTGCTTGATGAACGCAAGCGGGAAAAAATGACGGCTGACATCCAGGTGCATGCCCCGCCAGTCAAAGCGGGCTTTATCGGCTATTTCCAGGGCCGGTAATTGTATATGGGCTGCAGTGGGTGTTGCAGGCAAAAGCTGCCGGATGGTTTGTGTACCTAAAAAAAGACCCTGCGGGGTTTTGGCTGTCAGCCTAACGCCAGTGGGCTGAATGGCAAGCGTATATCCCTCGTTGCCCAAAGAATCTACCGGATTAAGCAGGCTAAGATGGATATGATTCCTGCTTTTCCTGGCCGGGCTTTGCTGCACCACCCTGGGCAATACACCACTTACTGCCTTTATTTCAGAAGCCAGGTACTGGCCAATCTTTTCAAGCTCTGCATTTTTCGGGTCTACATAAATCCGGGTATTAGCATTCAGGGAAAAGTTGCCTGGCTGGGTAGCAAGCCAGAGTGGCTGCGGAATAATGGAGACCGCCTGCTCTTTTGTGCCAGTCTGTCCCTGAACAGGGGCGATAGCAGCGAACATGCTCATGAAAGCACTAAAGCAGAGTATGGTAGCAATTGGTATTCTTTTCAGGTACATGGGTTAGCTGCTAATAAAGTCTGTGTTTGTTAACTGATTTGTACTGTTGGTTAATTGGCCTGGTATTGTTAGCGCGTGATCTGTTTTTGTGCCGGCTGAAGCAGGGAGGTGGTAAGCATTTATTCTATTTGTAGTCTTCTGGGGGAGGAAACCCCGTAGATGTTTGTGCATAGTTCAGTAGAGGAGGTACTTGTTTCGCACCTGGCGAAAATATGCCAGCTCGTCGTTCCATTCTTTTACAATTTCCGCCGGAGTACGTCCTTCCTGCAGCTGGCGGCGTACCTGGGGCGTACCCCACAGGCGATCCATGCGCGCCTCCCGCCATTCCATTTCTTTGGGGTAGAGGCTGTAGAGTGCGTGCAGTATATAAACACCAGCCTGTGCAGAGGCAAAAGCTTTCCTGTCGGTTACTACTATTTCGGTGCCTTCGCAGTTTTGCCCCAGGAACTTGGGTGGATAGATCCTGATACCATCTACTACGCTGTCGGGTATAAAGGAAACCGGCCGGAAAGTAACGCCTGCTAATCTGTATTCATTTAGTTTTTTCGTAAGTGCTTCTCCGTTTATCCAGGGGGCACCAATACGTTCGAAAGGTTGCAGCGTGCCGCGGGCTTCGGATATGTTGGTGCCTTCCAGCAGGCAGGTAGCCGGATATACTGTGGCGGTTGTAAGGGTTAGCATGTTGGGTGATGGCTTTACCCAGGGTAATCCTGTTTCGTTGTACCACTGTTGGCGGCTGTAATTTTGCATGGGTACAACGGTAAGCTTTGCCTGTGGTAAATTTTTAGCCGCACGCTCTCCGTTGAACATGAGCGCAAGCTCGCCTACGGTCATGCCATGGGTTACAGGCAATTGTTGCGGGCCAGTTACCGGCTCCCTGGCTTTTTCACCCACGGGCCCGTCTACATACTGTCCGCCAATGGCATTAGGCCGATCCAGCACCATGAATGGGATGTTGTGCTCTGCCGCGGCCTCCATTACATGGTTCATGGTGGCAATGTAGGTATAGAAACGGGCACCCACGTCCTGAATGTCAAATATCAGTACATCAACATTTTGCAGCATCTCTGCAGTAGGTTTTCTTACCTTTCCGTAGAGGGAGACTACGGGCAGGCCGGTTCTGGGATCGGTGCCATTGCTTACATGATTGTCTTCCTCGCCCCTGATGCCATGTTCAGGCCCAAATAATACGGTCAGCTGTACATCAGGATGTTGGTGCAGTACATCGGCCAGGTGTCTGCCGTCTGGCAGCAGACTGGTATGGTTGATAACCAGCCCCAGCCGCTTGTTCCTGATCAGGGGCAGAAAATCGGCTTGCAGCAGGCGTTCGGCTCCAACCACTACCCGTGCAGGAGGGTTGCTTGCCATTGCAGCACCTTGCTTGCCACTAAAAGTGCTAAAAAGCAGGCAGGCAAGCAGTAGAATGCCTGTTGCTTTGTTCTGTAAAGTTGAAAAATTTGCCATGGTGATTAATATTTGGCGGCACTATTTTGGTACATCCCGTTTTAATGTGTAGCGGTAAAAACCACCGCCTTTATCCCAGCTGCAAAAAATGAGGGTTTCTCCATCTGGCGATACTCCTATGCCCCTGGCTTCGGCTCCGTTAAGCTCCGGCAGGGGCAGTGTCCACATTATTTTACGCGCATCATCTCGAAAGTGAAAAGTAGCAGGGAGTATGCCATTGGAGCGTACAGCCGTGTATATAGCGCTGTTACCGGCAAGCTGCAGGGCATTGCAGCCTGCCAGTGTGCTGCTGATGTCTTCCGCTTGTGTATAAGTGATGCCGTCTTTGCTGCTGTACTTTTGAATACTGGGGCTGCCGGGGTTGGGAAAGTACAGGGTAAGTCCGTCGGTTGTCATATCAAAGGTGCGGGCAAGGATGCGGTTGGGCAGATCCAGGCTGCGGATCAGCTCAAAAGTGGCAGGATCTTTTATGCTTTGTTTTAGTACATAATTTGGGTCTTCGGCGAAGAGCGACATGGCATAGATCTCTCCCTTGTTGTTAACCCTGGGAGACGTAATAGCCCGTCTGCCTTCAGGTACTTCCCAGACTGCCATGCCCTCGCCGGTGCCGGCGTTTATTTTTAGCAGATGGCGGTTACGGCCAACCAGTATGTTGCCGTCCAGGTCTAAGCCTATGCCATTAACCGGGTTAAGGGAATAGTTAGTGCCATTTACACTGATAGACTTAAGGGGTGAAAAGGGTGCAGGGCTGCCGTTCTGCAGCTTGATGATAAGTGCCCCGTTATAATCGGCCAGCCATAGCTTTCCTTGCTTGTCCCAGAGGGCTCCATAGCCGGCACCGGCTGCGTTTTCTATCTTGCCATCAAATACATAATCAGGAGGCGCTACTTCTATATAATCTTCCAGGGGCTCATGGCTTTTCATCAGCCTAAGGGAAGCAGCAGGCCCATAGGAGAGGTGTTTGCCATCTGTTGCAATTATGCGGTGGTAAAGCTGAACGGTTTCTCCTTCTGCAGACTCCCCCAGCCATTGGTACCACTCTTCTTCTGTTAGTTTAAGGAAAGGAACACGACCTGTTTTTTTATTCAGGAGCAGGTTGCTGAACTGGTTATCGGTGGCCACCTGGTAGGTGTATGCCACAAAATCACCATCAGGATCAGCTGATTTTGCCCAGTTTATGGAGTACAGCGCTTCTACATTGCGTACTGCGTATACATTGCGCTCGTTATGAGAAGTAAAAGACGGAGCTGCCGGCGGACTGTTAGGAGCAGCATATAACTGTGCTCGCAGGATTCCCTGTGGCTGGTTATCTGTACGGAGCATGAGGTAGAGTGCTCCTGCCGACAAAAGTTCTGCCAGCTCTTCTGTGAGGTCGAATGTGCCTTTAAATGTACCGGAGCCCCCTTTTTTTGGACTGAACCTGATCGGATGCAGCAGCTGGCCTTCTTCTGTATTTCTGCCTGAGTATAAGCCTAAGGTAAGGGGGGTGCTTCGTGCCTCTGCTCCCAGGCCGCTAATGTCACCATCAAGCATTAACTTACCATTGCTGATCTTTGCCCTTGCATAGCCTTTGCCTGCTAATCCATTCTCTGCAGTTGTGTTGAAGCCGGAGAAAACGCCTGAGGCCTCCTGCGCTTCCGGCACATTGTGGCGCAGGAGGTGGCCATTGATGCCAAACATAACAGTAGGTAAGGCATTATCGTCTAAAACAGCCATGTCTTTGGCAGCCCTTTGCTGTATGTCGTAAGTGGTGTACGTAATGCTGTCCTGTTCATAAAACAGGTCCATGATGGTGATGGTGTGCAGGGGCGTATTTTCCATTCCAAGCCAGCCTCTGGCACCAGCACCTGCGGCGCCGGCATTCAGCAGCTCCAGTGCACCCCGCTTACCGGGATAGTATGCATGCTGGTGGCCACTGATGTAGGTATGGACCTTGTATTTTTGCAGCAGCTGGCGCAGCTTTTCTGGCTGTGCCAATACATTGCCTGCAGAGTTACGCTCCTGGGCTACACTGTACAGGGGCATGTGGCCTATCACAAACCGGAATTTTGCCTTTTTTGCTTCCTCCTTCTCAAATTGCGTTGCCATCCAGCGTAGGTTCTCTTCTGTTATCTCGGCAGAGGAAGCATCCCAGGAGACTACAAATACACTGTCTTTCACAAAAGAGTAGTAGTGGGGAAAGTGGCTGCGGTCTGTAAATTGTAATCCTGTTTCGCTTTCAGGCTTATTCCAGTAAGCTGCAGTTGCTTTACGCTCTGCTGGATAGGAGCGGGGCCCATCGTGGTTGCCCAGGGTAAATGCAAAGGGAATGTTTGCCTTTCGCAAAGGGCTTGCAATGTGTTTATCGAAACCGGCCCACATCTTGGAGAGGGTGCTGGTATCAGAAACGCCCATGCCGGCAACCATATCGCCTCCGCAAATCACCAGGTCTGGCTGCCAGATACGCGGTATGCGGGCTATGATGCTGTCTACCTGCCATTCATAGGTGGCGGCGCCCAGGCCGGAGTTAAGGTCGCTGATTACGGCAATCCGTAAATCTCCGCGCGGGCGCAGCTCAGGCAGTGCTTCCAGCGTTACCAGTCGTATAGCATCTGCCACCAGCTTGCCATCCTGCTTATTTCCGATCAGCTCCAGATAATCACCGGGGCCAAGCCTGTATTCTCCAAGTACATTCCACTTGCCGCTGGCGGATAGAGAAGCCTGGTTCACCCGCAGGGTATCTGTCTTGTTGCCATGGTGTACCACATACCGGGCTTCTCTGGTATTTGCTTCGGTGTTTACCGTCCACCAGGCGGCCAGCTGATACCTGTTGCGGCCAATGCTATCGAAATAATAAATTGCTTTATTGTACTCCTTATTTGCCGAGGCCAGGCGGGAGGCGGTGTTGCCGTACTGATGAAGCTGGTTGCTGTTGCGCCATAATCCCCTTTCAGTATAAGAGCGGCTGTCAGTATCTATATAATGCACCTGATGCTTTGCTGTAGGCGTGAGCTCCGACAATACCAGGGCTGAAGCATTTTTACGAAGGCTGTAGCGGTTGCCACCCGGAATATCAGTAGGAATGTTTGCTACTTCATCGGCTGCTACAAGGGCTGATGAGCCACCGCCATCCAGGTTTACTGCTTCCAGGCAGCCTGCCTCCAGCATAAGCCGGGCTAATTCTTTTATGGTAACACCTGCACTAGCCTGTTGCCTGCCATCTACTACCATCACCAGCACCGTGTGCTCATTCAGGTAGCCTATGGCAGAACGCGGGTGGCGGTCCAGGTGGCTTCCGGCAAAACCCTCTTCTTTGCTGGTGTCTCTGATTTTACCTTCTTTCACCAATACAGGACCACCTCCTACCGCCTGGCTTGCCATCCAGCGCCTGGCTCCTCCTGTAGCAGCTGAGGGTGGTTTCGGGCTGGAGTAGTAGTAAAGGCTGTTGTCCGGTTCAGATACAAAAGGCCATACAATTTCAGGTTTGCCATTTACCAGGCCAAAGGCACCTCTTACAGGTGTTCCTGCAGCGCCCTTTGCTATTACTTCGCCATCAGAAACAAGCAGGCTTACAGAAGAATTGGCAGAAAAGTAACCACCATTGATGGCCAGTATTCCGTGATTTTGCCGGTAGGCCTCCCGGGTAGTTTGCCGAAGGGTATTGCTGCCTACTGCGCGGAAGTGTAGGTTTTTATCGCTTAGGTCTATGGTAGCATAGGTGGCACGTATGGGGGCTCCATCAGGCAAAGTACCGTTTGCCTCATAAATTCTAACAGAGGGTGGGAGCAGAACGTTGAGATCCTGGCGTGCTGCCCACTGTAGGTTAAAGGATTGTGCCCTTGCTGCCAACAGATTCACTGCCAGTAGTATGCTTAGAAAGAACAGATGTTTAGAAAATATGCTGCTCATGAAAGGCATATATTTGCGGTGGTTGTGCATGCCTTTAAAAATTTAGTCAGAGGTGAAAAAGCCAGGGAATTCTGCAGGCCCGATGTACAATTTTATCCCATGTTACCTTGTTACCTTATAAATGCTGCCAATGGCTGCAGGATATTTCTTCCGGGCCAGGCAGGCAAGTATAGCAGGTTTGGGAAAAGAGTTAGTCTGCTGCAGATAATAAAACTCATATTGCCTGGTTTAAAATAATATTGTTTGCAGGTTTATGCAAGATTTATTTAATAATATTGCATAAAACAATATCATTTGCTAAATTTTGACAGTCTATAGTGGTGTACTCCTCTGCACCTTTCGTGTTTTTGCGGTTTCATGCGCATTCTCATTTCTCCAGTAAACAGAAGTGCAGTACAGAGATAACAAGTAGGGCAATGCTTTTAAGGCTGCTTAGGCAATCGCTGGCTTTTGTCTTTTTATACAGGACTGAATGATTTAGTGCATCTGCCCATCGTTTACCAGAGGGGAGTATGCTGGAAGTTTAGAAGATGATGGAATATGGCATTGGTGCAGGAAAAAGATAAAATTCCTGCAGTGTGCTCAGACAACAGAAGATTATTGATGGCAATAGAATATTATACATATGGAAATTATAACAGAGAAAGACTCTAGCTACAATCACCTTGAAAGCATGTCTGTAAAGGAGATCCTGGAGAATATAAACAAGGAGGATAAAACCGTTCCTGATGCTGTGGAAAAGGCGCTTCCGCAAATAGAGCAGCTGGCGCTGGTTACTGCCGCTAAAATGAAAGAGGGTGGCAGGCTGTTCTATATTGGGGCAGGCACCAGTGGCAGGCTTGGTATTGTAGATGCTTCGGAATGCCCTCCTACCTTTGGCGTTCCCTTCGATTGGGTGGTAGGTATTATTGCCGGTGGTGATACTGCTATAAGAAAAGCAGTAGAGTTTGCTGAAGATGATACAGAACAGGCCTGGATTGATTTGCAGCAGTTTCAGATAAGCGAAAAGGATGTGTTGGTAGGCCTGGCTGCATCTGGCACTACTCCCTATGTGATCGGCGGGCTTAAAAAAGCAAATGAACACTGTATTGTAACAGGCTGCATTGTGTGTAACCAGGGTAGCCCCGTGGCGGCAGTTTCTAAGTATCCTGTAGAGGTAGTGGTGGGGGCAGAGTTTCTTTCCGGCTCAACACGAATGAAATCTGGCACGGCGCAAAAACTGGTACTGAACATGTTAAGTACATCAGTAATGATTCAGCTGGGGCGTGTAAAGGGTAACAAAATGGTGGATATGCAACTTACAAACCATAAGCTATTTAAGCGAGGTGTCAGAATTGTTATGATGGAAACCGGGCTTGATGAACAGGCAGCCTCAGTTCTGTTAGAACAGCATGGCGGGGTGCGCAAAGCAATAGATAGTGTACTTTTGTCGTCTTAATCAGCTGCCTCCTTTAGGCAAATGTTGTTTGTAGGCGAATGCCGGCAAACTCCCGCAGGTTTGCCGGCATTCGCTGCAGCGATGTAATCCTTCCATCATAAATCTATAGTTGCTATGCCCCCGATCGTTCTCTTAACCTTCCTTATTGGTTACTTCGCCGTACTGATTTTCATTTCATACATCACTTCTAAAGGCGCATCTGACAATTCAAGCTTTTTTATAGCCAACCGAAATTCAAAATGGTATTTTGTTGCCTTTGGCATGATTGGCACCGCGCTATCAGGGGTAACGTTCATATCAGTGCCCGGGGCCGTTGTCAACAGTAGTTTTGGTTATTTTCAGTTTGTGTTAGGCAATGCAGTTGGTTTTGTACTTATAGCCACTGTGCTGCTGCCATTGTACTACAGGCTTAATCTGATCTCTATTTACACTTATCTTGAGAGGCGGCTGGGCTACTGGAGCTACAAATCAGGTGCCATGATCTTTCTGATATCCAGGGTTATCGGTTCAGCCTTCAGACTTTACTTGGTGGCTATTGTGCTGCAGAAGTTTATTTTTGATGCCTGGAATGTGCCATTTGCAGCAACGGTTGCCATATGCCTGGTGCTTATCTGGCTGTATACCCACAAAGGAGGTCTTAAAACCATCGTAATCACAGATACCCTGCAAACCCTGTTCCTGCTTTCTTCGGTATTGCTGTCAATCTGGTTTATCTCCAGGAGTATGGGTATGGACCTGGCACAAACCTTTGAGGCAGTTAAAGAAAGCTCCTATTCGAAAATCTTTTTCTGGGAAGATTTTATGGCGAGTAAAACCCACTTTCTGAAGCATTTCATAGGGGGTATCTTTGTTACAATTGCCATGACAGGCCTGGATCAGGACCTGATGCAGAAAAACCTAAGCTGCAAAAACATCGGGGAAGCCCAGAAGAACATGCTCACCTTTACGGTGGTGTTTGTCTTCATCAACATATTTTTTCTGAGTGTAGGGGCACTGTTGTATCAGTATGCTGCTGTCCGGGGAGTAGATCTGACTTCTCTGCGAACACCAGACCACCTGTTTCCTGAAATTGCCCTGAACCACCTGAGTGTTTTGCCTGCCATTATTTTTATGCTGGGACTTACTGCAGCCACTTTTGCTACCACAGATTCGGCACTTACGGCGCTAACCACTTCGTTTTGTGTTGACTTTCTGGGTTTCGATAAAAAGGAAAACAAGAATGATCCCGGGCTCATCCGCACCCGGCATGTGGTGCATGTGGTTTTTTCGGTTATTATGCTGCTGGTGATCCTGGTTTTCAGAATCATTAATGATGATTCTGTTGTAAATGCAATCTTTAGGGCGGCTGGTTATACCTATGGCCCGCTGCTGGGACTGTTCGCTTATGGTATGATGGGCAACCGTGCCGTGGCCGACAGGCTTGTGCCTTTTATCTGCATTCTTGCTCCGGCTATTACCTATGTGTTTGATGCCAATTCTGTTGAATGGACAGGCTACGCCATGGGTTTTGAGCTTATTGTGGTAAATGCTGCCATCACCATGCTTTTACTGCTGGCAACGAGTGGATTATACAAAACAGATCAGAAGAGTATCAATACGGCATCTAAAATGCCGGCATAGACAAAGCCTGTAGCCAATTTGCAATAGAAGGTGCCAAGTCCGGCTCTAAATGATTGCAGGCTGCAGTAAAAGTATGCCTGAAGAACAGCGGCTAGTGAAACATTAACTAAGCCCGAATGTACTCATAACACCGTTACTGCTTTGGTGTATCCTTTGAGAGAAGGGATCGATGGTTTCAGGTCTGTAACCAGGTAATGGACATTGCTTAAATCGCAAACCTTCAAATCCTGGCTGGAGTTTAGTTTTTCAGCAATGCTCATGATCACTACTTTTTTCGCACTTCTCATCATGGCCTTTTTTACCTGAACAACCTCCCAGTCGGAGTCGGTAACGCCCTCCTCCAGTGAGATGCTGTTGGCACCTAAAATGCACAGATCAACTTTGATTTCATACAGCTGGTTTACGACCTGTGCGCCTATGTTTATTTGTGCGTTTTTAGAGAGCTGCCCTCCCAATAAAATAACTGTTACGCTGTTGTGCTCTGCCAGCTCCAGTGCAACCAGCGGGCTTACAGTAAAAAATGTGCATTTTAAACCATCAGGAATCAGGCGTGCTACCTCTATCATGGTAGTACCGCCTCCAACAAGCACTGTCATGTCGTCCTTTAGTAGCTGAATTACTTTCTGGGCAATGTGCTTCTTAGACTCTTTTGCATAAACATCATTAGCCTGAAAAGGATAGTGAAATGATTTGGAGAGGGCACCACCATGAACTTTCAGGATTTTTCCGCTTTCGGCCAGCTCATTTAAGTCTCTTCTTACAGTATCTTCAGATACATTAAGTTTAATGCTTAAATCAGACGAGAGCACTTTGTTGTGCAGGTTGATCTGCTTTATGATAAAATCCTGACGTTCTTCCTTTAACATATACCTGATGATATGAGATAATTTACAAATATAGGGTGATGGGCTTCAATATAAAAAGGATTTTATATGGCGCTGTAAACGATATTGATAACTGGAAGAATGGTTTGATAGCAGGCAGGGCTGATGTTATTTTGCATTGAAGGAGGGCGTAATAAAGCCGCTTAGTGCCGTTTAGCTGCTGCTGCGCAAAGATTACACTTTAACATAAATCTTTTTCTTGTCCATCCAGTAACCTACCAGCCACATCAGCAGCATATAGCTAAGGGCAAAGAGGAGGGAAGCAGTTTTTCCTTCCGTCCAGCTAAGGAAGAGGTTGGTATAAATCCCCATTTGCAGGCTCTTACCTTCTACCTGAATAAAATTCAGCAGCTTGATGACCAGGGTGGCAAAAGCAAAGATAAATAAGGGGTTTTTACCAAAGGCCTCGAAGAAGTAGGCCCATTTAGTATAGCCGGCTATTTCAATCACCAGCATAAGGCTTGCCAGTAATATTGAGCAAAGGCCTACGGAATGCAATACATAAGAACTGGTCCATAAGGGTTTGTTGATAGGAAATTGTGTATCCCATGCCAGGGCTGCGCCTATCAGCAAAGCACCTGCTACCGTTAGTATGAGAACAGACTGCAGGTTGTTTCCATTTTTCCGGATGAATTTACCTGCAAAGTATCCTGCTATTACATTCACCACTGCAGGCAGGGTGCTAAGGAGTCCTTCCGGATCGAAGGGAATTCCAAAACCTTTGTATAGATTTTGATCGGGTATGAAAAGTGAGTCAAACTTTAAAGCAGCATTGCCTTCCAGGCTATAGGGTGCTGCACTATCGCCAAAAATGTATAAAATGGCCCAGTATCCGAAAAGGGCAAAAAGACTGAAGATAAGTGCGCCTTTAGGCTTCAGGTAATGCAGTACCATGGCTGCAATAAAATAGCAGAGGGCAATGCGCTGCAGTACTCCCATAATGCGCACCCCTGTAAATTCCTTAAGCACCAGCTGGCCTTCTGTTGTGCGGCTTATAAAGGGAAAAAGATGCAGAAACAGCCCAATGCCAAAAATAAGGGCAGTTCGCTTGATAACCTTTGCCAGAAACACACTGTCAGGCTGAAGTTCAAATTTGCGCATGCTAAAGCTCATGGCATTGCCAACCACAAAGAGGAAAGAAGGAAACACCAGATCGGTAAGGGTAAAGCCATGCCAGGCTGCATGCCTGAAGGGAGCATAAATGCTGCCCCAGCTTCCGGGATTATTAACAACAACCATCAGTGCAATGGTTAAGCCTCTGAGTACATCCAGTGAAAGGTATCTTCCCGAGGTTTGCTGGCCCGCCAGCTGAGTGGCTGCTGCAGGCTTATTTAAGGTGATGAAGCTCATGGGCTGCTGTGGCTGAAGTGATAAAGCTTATAAGGGGCCTTGCCTGGAATTACTCTTCAGAAGAAGTGGCAGTGCTTGCTGTTTCTGCTCTTTGTATGGCATTGTACACCACCTGAAGTACATTGGTGCGCGTATTCAGTTTGCTTAATTTACTGTTATCGCGGCTTGGGTTAACCCGGTTAGAAAGGAATACATAAACAATCTCATTGGCAGGATCTATCCAGGTGTAGGTGCCGGTAAAGCCAGAATGGCCAAAGCTCTCCGCAGGCGCACTTTGGGCTGCATTGCTGTTGGCAGCTCCGGGCTTGGAGGGACGGTCAAATCCCAGGGCCCGGTAATTGCCCTGTTCACAAAACTGGCACTTGCTGAACTGGCTTACTGTATTGTTTTCAATGTAGGTTCTTTCTGCATAAGTGCCATCGTTGAGGTATAGTTGCATGAGTTTAGCCAGGTCATTTGCATTGCCAAATAAACCGGCATGGCCACTTACGCCACCCAGCATTGCCGCACCCTCATCATGTACTGTGCTATGCAGTAGCTGGTTGCGGAAATGGGGTTCATATTCTGTTGGTACAATATGGGATGAGGGGTAGTGTTTATAGGGGTTAAAGGTTAAAGAAGTGGCCCCTAGTGGCTTGTATATTTGCTCTTTCAGGTAGGTTTCGAACTCCTGGCCCGTAATGCCTTCCACTACTTTGGGAGCCAGTATAAAAGACAGGTCGCTGTACACATAGCCTGGCTTTTCGTTCAGGGGCGATTCTTTGATTTCTTTATAGATCTTGTCGGCATATTTACGGTGAATGTACAGGTTGTCAGCCACCATGATAGGGAAGCGCCTGGAGCGCTTATTCTTAAAGGTATACCACCTGAATTTGCCATTTTTCCTAACTGTTTCTCTCCAAAAAGGAATCCAGGATTTCAAACCTGCCTGGTGTGTAAGAATATCACGGTATACCAGTTGCTCCTTGTTGGAGCCCCGCATCATGGGCAGGTATTCGCCCAGTGTTTTGTTTACATCAAAGCGGCCTTCACCCTGGAGCTTCATGAAGGCGGCAAGGGCCGTGCTGATTTTTGTAACTGATGCCAGGTCGTACAAATCGGTGTTTTGTACCGGTATCTGGTTTTCGTAGGTATGGTAGCCAAAAGATTTGTGGTAAATAACCTTGCCGTTTTTGGCCACCAGCACCTGGGCACCGGGTGTTGCTTTTTCACTGATGGCTTGTTGTACCAGGGAGTCAATCCCGGCCAGATCGGCAGAACGGAGGCCAACTGCCTCTGGCACACTGTACCCCAGGCGCAGGCCACCCTGGGTGGTTAAGCCGTCGCCAAGCTGAAAGAACTGGTTAACATTTACAGGTAGTTTGCCGCTTGCTCCAATGCCACCAAAAAAGAGTTGTGCTGCCAGCTGCTGTGTGTGTGGTGTTTCCTGGTATGCGGCCAGCAGGGCATCTGCTTTTTCCAGGCTATCGAAGCTGCCCAGGCTGTAAACATTGCCAAAGATGCTTACCAGGGTAGGTTTGGAGCGAATAAGTTCTTTCAGAAAGAGGTCCATTTCGGCGGTAACACCAAAGTTGGCGCCGCCGGCTTTTAGCTGCAGGTTATGTACCCCTGCAATAATGAGATTGTAAGGCTGCAGGCGTAGTTTAAGGTTTTGCAGTTCGGCCAGTGTGCTGCTGGGAGAAAGAAAAAAGGTATCTACTTTGGTGTACAGGGCCAGGCTGCGCTGAAATTCTGTTTGCTCCCTGCTGCCAATGGCCAGTGCAGCTATTTTCAAAGTGTCCAGCTGCCGGAGAGGTACGATGCTCTCTTTGTTGCGCAATAAGGTAAGCGAGGCCGCAGTAAGCTGCCGGATCAGGTAGTTAGCGTGCGGGTTGTTCAGATCCTGAACAAGTTGTTTTGTTTCTATGGGCTGCCACTGGTCCAGGCCGGCCCATTTTTTTGCTGCCAGCACTTTCCGGCAGCGAGTGTCTATTTCTGCCTGCGTAATTTCGCCTTTGCTAATGGCTTTTTTGATTTCCTCCAGGGTTTTGGCAACATCCATGGCGTTGAGAAGAATATCGTTGCCGGC
This sequence comes from Cesiribacter sp. SM1, assembly GCF_020178975.1. Taxonomy (GTDB): domain Bacteria; phylum Bacteroidota; class Bacteroidia; order Cytophagales; family Cyclobacteriaceae; genus Cesiribacter. Next base: position 300,178 of record NZ_JAHXBU010000089.1, on the reverse strand, counting down.
AAGCAGTGCTTTTACGTCTACAACGCCGGGCGGGTAAAACTTGGCAACACCCTGCATATTGAGTGCATCGGTAAACACAAGCCCTTTGTAGTTCAGCTCTCCCTTCAGTAAATCGGTAACAATGGGTTTTGATAGGGTAGAGGCCAGGTTAGGGGTGTTGTCTAACACAGGGATGTTCATATGGGCTACCATTACACTTGCCAGTCCGTTGGCCATTAGGTGCCTGAAGGGATGGAGTTCTACAGAATCGAGGCGAATGCGGGAAAAGTTAATAAGTGGCAATCCGTAGTGAGAATCGACATTTGTATCGCCATGGCCTGGAAAATGTTTGGCGCTGGCTAGTACATGCTGGTCCTGAAGCCCTTGCATATAAGCCAGCGATTTGCTGGCTACATTGTGTTTGTCTTCTCCGAAAGAGCGGAAGCCAATGACCGGGTTATTTGCATTATTATTGATATCTACGGTTGGGGCAAAGTTAATCTGTATGCCCAGGCGCCTGCACTGCCGGCCTATTTCAGCGCCCATTTCATAGATGAGCTGCTCGTTTTCAATACCGCCAAGAGACATCTGGTAAGGAAAACGCGCGGTGCTGTCCAGGCGCATTGCCAGGCCCCACTCTCCATCTATGGCCACCATCATAGGTACCTTGCTCTCGCGCTGAAAGCGGTTAGTCATGTGGGCCTGCCGTACGGGGCCGCCCTGAAAGAAAATCATGCCCCCCACTTTATAAGTTCCTATTAAGGTGCTGATGGAATCGACATAGGACTGGTTCCTGTTGGAGTATACTGGAATCATGATCAGCTGCGCAATTCGTTCTTCCGGGCTGAGGGTGCTGAATACGGAGTCAACCCAGTGGTGGTTGGTTTCTTTCAGGAAGTCTGGAGCAGATTTTGGCTGAATAGCCGCCGTTGTGCTTTTTGCTGCGCTTGTTTTGCGGGATTCTGCGCTTTTTGCAGGCTGCTGCGCCTTGGTTAGGGAGGGCGCCAGGAGTAAAGCTGCTAGAGTAAAAACAAGGGCTAGTCTATATGTGGCAGTCATAAGCAGTGGGTGATAAGTGCTATGCTAATTTAGAAGAAAATAATACACTTGTATTTTTTATGCGGAAAATTTTTAAAAAACCGCAAAAAAAAGCAATATTACAGCATTGGTTCTAAAGCCAAACAGAGCGCTAAAAGATGCCTAAGTGGCGGGGGTTGTCAATCAGGAGTTTTTAAGCTTTTTGTTAACGCTCGGCGAGGCTTTTCTACCGCAAGCGCTACCAGGGATATGGATAAGGAAATGCATGTAATATACCCATAAGATTGCATCTCATGACTATTCTTTTTTGCCAGATCTCTTTTTTACTCCTTGCAGCTGCTGTTGTTGCATCCTTTGTTTCATGTACAGGGGCATTTGCCGGCAGGCTGTACAGGCAACAGGCTATACAGCAACAGGCAAAAGTGTATGGTCGTACGCTGTTCATCAATCCTTTAGTAAACGCAGCAGAAGCTGTATATCGTACCGGGGGCTGTCAGGTGGCGGCGGGTAATTCCAACATCAGCAGGAATACCGGACCAATTGTTCTGCTGGCACCCATAAATTCTACAGCTTATTCATTCTACAGCTCCGGTCTATCGGGAGCAGCATGACAGCTGAATGCAGATCAACCAAGCATTAATCATTAATAAAAACTATGGCTCGTTTAAATCTTCTTGAAGAAACCCGGTTCGAGAAATTGCCGGTAACGGTCTATGCTGATGAGCATGTTGCCTCCAGAATGGTGGCGCAGCGAATAGAGTACCTCATTCGGCGAAAGCAGGAGTTGGGCGAGAGAGCAGTACTGGGGCTGGCAACGGGTGCCACGCCTGTAGGCGTGTATGCCGAACTGGTACGATTGCATAGGGAGGAGGGTTTAAGCTTTAAAAATGTGGTAACCTTCAACTTGGATGAATACTATCCTATGCAGCCCACAGCCAAACAAAGCTATGTTACCTTTATGCGCGAAAATCTGTTCGACCATATTGATATCGACAAACAGAACATCCATATTCCGGATGGTACGCTTGCAAAAGAAGATATAGCGACCTACTGCCTGGCCTACGAACAGAAAATAGAAGCTTATGGCGGACTGGACCTGCAGATTCTGGGCATAGGCCGTACAGGTCACATCGGTTTTAACGAACCAGGCTCTGCTCCTAACTCTGGCACCAGGCTGGTAACCCTGGATGACCTTACCCGCCGCGATGCATCACGCGACTTTGGCGGAAAAGAAAATGTGCCAACCAAAGCCATCACCATGGGCATTGGTACCATTTTTAAAGCCAGGGAAATTATTCTGATGGCCTGGAGCAAAAAGAAGGCACCCATTATTCAAAAAGCTGTTGAAGGAGAAATATCAGGCGAGGTGCCTGCTACCTACCTGCAGCTTTCCGATAATGTAGAATTTATCCTGGATGAAGATGCCGCCTCTGAGCTTACCCGCTTTAACACCCCCTGGCTGGTAAAAGATTGTGTGTGGGATGATATGCTCATCAAAAAGGCGGTTATCTGGCTTTCTGCAACTGTTAATAAGCCTATTCTTAAGCTTACCGACGAGGATTACAACAACCATGGCATGGCACAGCTGGCCACAGAAAAAGGTCCTGCGTACAACATCAACATCCATGTATTCAACAAGCTACAGCATACCATTACCGGCTGGCCCGGGGGCAAGCCCAGTGCCGACGACTCCCAGCGCCCCGAGCGTGCAGAGCCTGCCCGGAAACGCTGCCTGATCTTCTCGCCACATCCCGATGATGATGTAATCTCCATGGGAGGCACCTTTATACGCCTGGTAGACCAGGGGCATGATGTGCATGTGGCTTATCAAACCTCGGGCAATACAGCGGTGTGGGATACCGATGTACTCCGTTACGTAGAGTTTGCCATAGACTTCAACAAAAGCATTGGCAAGGATTGTGATTCGCTTTGCTCTACTTATGAAGAAATGCGCAGGTTCTTCAAAAAGAAGCAACCCAATGAGGTAGACCTAAAGGAAATTCGTGACGTTAAGGCTTTTATTCGTAAGTCAGAGGCAATAGCCGGTGCGCGCTATGCAGGCCTGTCTGATGATCATATACACTTTATGGCCCTGCCTTTTTATGAAACAGGTAAAACAGTAAAGAACCCGGTAACAGCGGCTGATGTAGAGCAAACAGTAGCGCTGCTGCAGCAGGTAAAGCCCCACCAGGTATTTGCTGCCGGTGATTTTGCCGACCCCCACGGCACGCACATTGTTTGCTTCAGAATTATTCTGGCAGCACTGGAGCAACTGCGCAAAAAGGAGGCCTGGGCGCAGGATTGCTGGCTGTGGATGTACAGGGGTGCCTGGCTTGAGTTTGAAACCCACGAAATTGAAATGGCAGTGCCGTTATCGCCCCAGGAGGTAACACGTAAAAAAATAGCTATTTTCCAGCACCAGTCTCAAAAAGACAGGCCGGTGTTTCCGGGTGATGACGAGCGTGAATTCTGGGTAAGAGCACAGGAGCGAAACCGCGAAACGGCAAATAGCTACCACCGCCTGGGGCTGGCAGACTACGAGGCCATGGAAGCTTTTGTTCGCTGGAAATTTGATTGAGTTTCTAAGTGTTCAGCTGCTGTCTTTAGCCGCCAGCTAGGGGTAGGTGTCGGTTTGGTGTTGCCCCGGTACTGCCCTTCTGATTAGCCAGGCCCGGTTCCAGGCATTTTTTGCCTCCTGTTGCCCGGTAAAGTAAAAGGGAAGTGCCTGTGGACTTTGCGGTAGAAAAGTACTGGAACAGGTAAACCTTGCTTTTGAATTACACAAATATTAAAGCCATCTGATGCAAAGTAAAGCTGATTCTTTTGGGGTGCTGTTAGCTCTTTTTCTTTTCTTGTCATTTTCCTCCCTGGCTCAGCAGGCGCCAAAAAGGGAAATGCGTGCTGCATGGATTGCCACCGTAGCAAATATTGACTGGCCATCTAAAAAAGGATTAAGCGCACAGGAGCAGCAGCAAGAGTTTGTGGAACTGCTGGACCACCTGCAGTCGGTGGGCATGAATGCCATTATTGTGCAGGTGCGGCCGGTTGCAGATGCACTTTATCCATCCTCCTACGAGCCATGGTCTGAGTACCTTTCCGGCGTGCAGGGGCAGTCGCCACAGCCTTATTACAACCCGCTCAGCTTTATGATAGAAGAGGCAAGAAAGAGAGGGCTGGAGTTTCATGCCTGGTTTAACCCTTACCGGGCCAGCATGAACGAGGGCTTTGTGCATTCGGCCGATCACCCCATTAACAAGCACCCCGAGTGGTTTGTGCAGTATGGTGGAAAGTGGTACTACGATCCGGGTATTCCTGCAGCCCGGGAGTTTGTGTTTAATTCCATCATGGAAACGGTAAAGCATTACGATCTGGATGCTGTCCACTTCGATGATTATTTTTATCCCTACCGCATTGCCAAACAGGAGTTTCCCGACAGTGCCTCCTATGCTGCCTATGGCAAGGCCGACTTTGAGAATATTGAAGACTGGAGAAGAAATAATGTAGATTATTTTGTAGAGGAGCTATCCAGGAGAATCAAGGCAGAAAAACCGCATGTAAAATTCGGGATCAGTCCCTTTGGTGTTTGGCGCAACATAGCCAAAGATCCGCTGGGCTCCAATACAAAGGCAGGCCAGACCAATTACGACGACCTGTTTGCTGATGTATTAAAATGGCTTAGAGAAGGCTGGATCGATTACGTTACCCCACAGCTGTACTGGCACATAGGTTTTGAGCTGGCCGATTACCAGGTGCTGGTAGACTGGTGGAGTAAAAACGCTTACGGCAGGCATTTGTACATTGGGCAGGGCATCTACCGGATGGGCGAAAAAGGCTGGGAAGATCCTAACGAAATCATCAGGCAGATACAGCTGAACCGATCCTACCCGCAGGTACATGGCAGTATGTATTTTAGTGCAAAGGTGTTCAGGCACAATAAGCAGGGAGTTGTTGAGAAGATGGAAAACCTCTATCAGCACAAGGCGCTGGTACCCCTGATGCCCTGGCTCCCTGCAGAGGCCCCGCAGGCGCCAAGCCTGAAAAGTATCAGTGGATCTCAGGGAAGTGGTGTAAGGCTCGAATGGCAGGAGGGTGCCTCCCGCAACAGTGCCTACTATGTGGTATACCGTTTCCAGGAAGGGGATCAGCCGGATGTAAACAATCCTGCGAACATAGCAGCCATTGTACCTCGAAATCCTTATGCAGTACAGCACTGGGTAGATAATTCGCTCCAGAAAAGAACTGCATATACTTACTTTGTTACGGCCGTAGACAGACTGCATAACGAAAGTACGGCAGGAGCCCCGGTGGTGATAAAAACAAGGGGCAAAAGAGGTGAAATACGCTTGCAATAGCAGTATTGCTGGTAGTAACGCAGGGAAGGCATAAGCCGGTGCCGGCCACAGGCAACGCTATGTAAATTTTAGTGCAGAAGCAGGTATTTAACATTTCAAACAGCAGTACCTATGAGCAGCAACCAAAGACGCAGTTTCCTGAAAAAGCTATCGCTTGCTGGCGCAAGCCTTGGGCTGGTTTTGCCTACTGCTTTGGCTACAGATAAGGGGGCTGCCAAAAAAAACAGCTTTACCTTTCTTCATCTTACCGATATGCATGTGCGCAGAAAGCGGCAGGGCCATAAAGGATACCAGGCATGTATTGATGCGGTGAATAAAAAAGAAGCAGCTGCCGATTTTGTACTGATGGGGGGAGACCTGGCTTTTGACGGAAATTATACAGCCAAGGAAGAGTTTGTAGATCAGCTTTCACTCTACAAACAGATATCAGACCAGCTGAAGATGCCTTATTATAACTCCATAGGTAATCACGATGTGCTGGGCTGGAATGCGCGCAGAAAAGTAGCGACAGATGATCCCGACCTGGGAAAAGTGCTGGTTATGCAGATGCTGAACATGGAGAAAAGCTACTACAGCTTTGACCACAAAGGCTGGCATTTTGTGGTGATGGACTCCATATATCCCACGCAGGAGGCCCATGGACCCTCTTATAAAGCTAAATTTGGTGCAGAACAGCTCGAATGGCTACGCTTTGATCTGGGGCAGCACAGCGGAAAGCCCACCGTTATCATGACCCACATAGCAGCCTTTTGTCATATTGGCCAGCTAAACGGAGATAGAGATTATAAGGCCATTGGCCATATGGTAGTAGAGGATACCCGCGAATTCAGGCATATTATAGAAAGGCATGGCGTAAAGGCAGTGTTGCAGGGGCATAGCCATGTGCCCGAAGGCTTTTGCTTTAATGGTGTATGGTACATCACCAGCCAGTCGGTAAGTGCAGCCTGGTGGGGCGGTAACTGGAAGGGCTATAAACCTGGGTACACTCTTTTTCGCGCAGAGGCAAATGCCCTAAGCTGGGAGCGAAAGACTTTTGAATGGGAGCACCAGCTGGAGCCGGAAGATGAGCTGGAAAGAAAGAAAATAGCAGAATGGAGTGCTTTTGAAGCACAGCAGGCTGGCCTGGCCCTGGAAGAAAAAGCAGGTGCAGCTGCTAAAACAAAACAGTGATACAATCCCCTGATTAACATGCCTGTCACATTAGCTTAGCTCTTGTGTAAGCAGAACTACGCGGTATTAAGCAGGTTATTTTTTGCTCATGTAGCCTGTTCTTTGATGATTTGCCAGAAACCTGGTTTGTAGCCAGTACCTGTCGCATGGTGTTGCTGACGGACGATGGCCCGTCTCCGGTCTTGGGTAGTATTTTTTTGCTTCAATGCCCAAGTAAGACTAAGCAAGGTAGGGTGCTGAAAGGATGATCTTGCTTTGATGGTATTGTGCCGGTAAAGCATGGATCAAGAGGTATGCTGATTTTGTGCAGGGACTAATTCAGTGATGGAGATGTAAATCTTAACTTCAATCTTATTAACTTAGGTTCAGCTAGTTACTGGGAAATGATGGCCGGTATAGCTGTGACCGCACCTGATTTTTTAATAACCACTAACATAATCAGAATGAAAAACGACTACCGCATTTTTATGCTGTTACTACTGCTGGTCTGTAGCGGGCAGTATGCATTGGCTCAGGAACGAATAGTCAGGGGCAGGGTTACTGATGCTACAGATAACAATGCCGTTGTAGGAGCCACTGTTAGGGTGCCCGGCACTGGCAAAGGTACCGTAACCGATGTTGACGGGCAGTTTTCGATAAGCCTGGCGCCAGATGAAAACAGGCTTGAGGTTTCTTTTGTAGGATATCTGCAGGAAGTATTGGAAGTGGGCAACAGGTCTTACCTGGAGGTTACCCTGGCCCAGGATCTGGAAACCCTCAGTGAGGTTGTTGTAACAGCTTTTGGTATAAAGCAGGAGCGAAAGTCGCTGGGTTACTCAGTTCAGGAGGTTAACAGCAGGGCAATTCAGGAAACCAACCAGCCAAACCCTTTAAATGCGCTGAAAGGCAGGGTATCAGGTATTAACATTACCAGCAGCAGTGGTGCTCCCGGTGCAGGCGCCGATATTGTCATCAGGGGTATCAACTCCCTCAACCCCAATGCAAACAACCAGCCCCTGTTTGTGATAGATGGTATACCTGTAAGTAACGAAACAAACCTGACCGGCGGGCGGGGCGGAGGAAATTTTACCAATACAAACCGCTTTGCAGATATCAACCCCGAGGACATTGAAACCATTTCTATTTTGAAGGGACCTGCAGCCTCGGCACTTTATGGCCTTCGGGCTGCAAATGGTGCCGTTATCATCACCACCAAATCAGGTAAAGCCGGTAAAACAGTCTTTAGCTTTAAAACCGCTTACAGCTTTGATGATGTTTACCGTACCCCGCCCATGCAGGACAGGTACAGCAGGGGCTTCAGGGGAAGGTTTGATCCGGCCGATTACCGGGCGGATGGCCCGCCGCTGCCTGATGGTACAGAAACCTACAACCAGTGGGATCAGCTCTTTGAGGTTGGCCACCAGTTTCAGAATAATTTTTCCTTTTCCGGTGGTAACGATAAAGCAACTTTCTACGGCTCGCTGGGCAGGCTGGATCAGTCGGGCGTAATGCCCAATACCAGCTTTGAAAGAACCAATGTTAAGATTGTGGGTTCGCTTAAGCCTTCAGATAAATTGACTATTGATGGTTCTGCCAACTTCATTAACTCAGATGGAACCACCCCAAGAATGGGTGTTGGTGCTGCCGGGGTAATATCGTATGCTACCCGTTATGCGCCGGAGATCAATATGGAAGATTATATAAATCCTGATGGCACACCTGTCAGGTACTCTACTCAGCTGGAGAACCCTTTCTACTTTGCCGAAAATGCCTATCAGGATGAGACGCTAAACCGTATTATTGGAAACCTTGGCCTTAACTATGCCTTTACCGACTGGCTAAATGTAGACTATCGCATAGGTATGGATAATTATGCCAACGAAAGGTTCCTGATTGCAAGGCCTCCGCTCTTAATTTCAGGCGCCAGCCGCGGAAGCATCAGCGAAGACTTTCTGACCTATCGTGAGATTAACAGCAACTTACTGCTGAACGGACAGGGAGAGCTATCGGAGGGGCTTACGCTTTCTGTTTCACTGGGAAACCAGATCACCAGTATCAACACCACAAACGTATCGGGCTCAGGCACCAATTTCATATTGCCTACTTTTAACAGTGTAAACAACCTGGGGCAGTATACGGTAAGATCTTTTCCAAGCGAAAGGAATATCATTGGAGTATTTGCCGATGCTAAGCTTAGCTTCCGCGAAACACTTTTCCTGAATGTAACAGGCCGTAACGACTGGTCTTCAACGCTACCGGAAGCAAACAGGTCATTCTTCTATCCTTCGGTAAGCCTGGGGTATGTGTTTACCGAAACCCTGGGGCTGGGCAACAACAGCATTCTTTCTTTTGGTAAGCTAAGGGCTGCTTATGCAGAGGTTGGTAAAGATGCTTCTCCCTACATGATTGGCAATTATTATTCTACCCAAACGCCTTTCAGGGGTGTTGCAGGCGTACAGAGAGACCTGGTGATAGGCTCCGAAGACCTGAAACCCGAGCGTACCAAAGCCTACGAGTTTGGTGTGGACCTTGCCTTTGTTGATAACCGCATCAGGCTGGATGCTACCTATGCCATCCAGAATTCTGTAGACCAGATTGTGCCCATCCCCACCAGCAGGGCCACTGGTTTTACCTCTTATGTTGCTAATGCCGGGGAGATTCAGAACCGGGTAATAGAGTTACTGCTGGATGGAGCCGTAGTACGCACAGAAAATTTTGGGTGGAATACCATGCTAAACTTTACAAGGCTGCGTAGTGAGGTGTTGAGCATGCCGGAAGGGGTAGATGTTATCACTTTTCAGCCGGAAACCCCCTGGGTAAAACAGCGCATACAAACAGGCGGCAGGCCAGGCGACTGGTATGGCTGGGAGCTAAGCCGGGTAGAAGACCCGGGCAGTGAATTTAATGGCAGGCTGGTAATTGTAGATGGCTATCCGAATGTAAACGACCAGTGGAAAGGAACGGCACTTTCTGAAGACAGGTACATTGGCAATGCTTTTCCTGACTGGGAGGCTGGCTGGAACAACAGCCTGCGCTACAAAGGCTTCAATCTAAGCTTCCTGTTTACTACCCGCCAGGGTGGCTATGCCTTTGATATTAACAGGCGCCTGCGCTATGGTGCTGCTGGTGGCGAAGCGCCAACAGGTTCGGAAACCGATTTGCGCAACAGGCTGGTGGTGTTTGATGGGGTAACCAACATTGGTACCGTAGATGAGCCCCAGTGGGTAGAAAACGAACTGGCAGTGCCCATTGGTGTGAGCGAGTTATACAGCCAGGCTTTCCGTTACCGGCTGGCCCGCGAGTTTAACGGCTTCCAGGATGCCAGCTTTATACGCCTGCAAAATGTGAGCTTTTCGTATACAATGCCTGCTTCTTTGCTGGAACGGCTGCCCTTTACAGGCATTACAGCTTCGGTTACCGGTAACAACCTGTGGATGACTTCGCCATTTATTGGCTTTGATCCGGAGCAAAGCGCCTATGGTCCCGGAAGCAATGTGTATGGATATGTTGGCACTAACATTCCTGCCATCAGAAGTATCTACCTAAGCCTCAACCTAACTTTCTGATTTACATGAAAAGATTATATTATATATGCTGTGTGTTAGGCATTCTGTTGGTTAGCTCATGCGATAGCTTGCTTAATGTAAACGACGATCCTGCACGTGTAAGTGCAGAAGAAGCCACTTTGCCAACCCTGCTTCCAAGTGCCATCCGCGCCAGTGCCACAACCATGTATGGTGCGGCACAATATGGCAATCAGTACCCGCAGTACCTGGCGGGGCAGGCCATCAGCCAGTACACCCCCTATGGTTTCGACCAGCTGTGGAGGCCCCTGTACTCGGAAGCACTGCCCACCCTGCAGGACATTATTGTAAGGGCAGAAGCCGCAGAAGCCTATAATTACTCAGGTATTGCAAAAACCTTGCTGGGGCTGCTGCTCATGACTGCTACTGATGTGTATGGATCCATTCCCTACACGCAGGCCAACCAGGGAACCGGTAACCTATACCCCTGCTACGATACCATGCAGGAGCTTTACGAAGAGCACATCATAAGCCTGCTGAACGAGGCTATTGAAGACTTGCAAAAGCCTGCGCCAGAACTGGCAGGTTTAAGGGTGGTGCAAAACGATTACATTTATGCCGGCGACCTGGAGCAGTGGCTGAAAGCAGCCTATGCCGTGCGTGCCCGCTATTATCTGCACCTTGCTAACCGCAACCCGGAGCTGTTAAGCAATGCCATAGCCGATGCCGAGCGCTCTTTTACCTCCAATGCAGATGATCTGGCATTAACATACGAAGAGCAAAATGCAAACCCCTGGTTTGGGTTCTTAGGAAATGCTACAAATAAAATTATGCGCCCCAGTAGTTACCTGGTTGATTTGCTGGCTGGCAGAAGCGCCTTTGCTGTAGAAGATCCACGCCTTACCGTTTACATGACCAAAACCGGTACAGCCGAGGCAGATGGCATCACACCCGGTGAACTCATTGGTAGTAATGCCCAGGCCAATGTAGATGTTACCGCATCAACCTGGCATGCAAGTGCAGAAGCTCCTTTAGAAATGATCACCTATGCTGAAATGCAATTTATACTGGCAGAAGCCTATTATCCCACAGATAAAGCTGCAGCCTATGCAGCCTATTTAAGGGGCATAGAGGCCAGCCTTAGCAAGGTGGGTGTTGCCCCGGAAGATATAGCAGCTTTTATGCAAAGTCCGGAAATTGCCGTGGGCGCAGAGAATTTAACCATCTCAGATATTATGCTTCAGAAGTACCTGGCGCTTTACCTGCAAATAGAAACCTGGACAGACATGAGAAGGTACCAGTACGATCCTGAAGTTTACATTGATCTTGAGAAACCCATAGTAAACCAGATACCGGGAAACCCCTGGATACAGCGCTCCAACATTGCTGATGATGAGCCGGGGGTAAACACCTGCCTGCCGGAAGTACCTGATCAGGGCGTTACATTGTGGTTATTTGAATAAAAGATGAATTGCTATGAACAAACTATATAAAACATTCGCAGCATTATTTTTTGGTATGGTGCTGTTTGCCTCCTGTGAAAAAGAACCCACAGAAGATTTAACCAACATCATTAAGGAGGATCTTGGCTACCTGCCGGTGATCGCGTCTTTCACGCTTAAATCTCCGGCAACAACAACCGTACAGCCCGGCACCCAGGCTACCTTCGATTTACGCTACTGGTCAGAGGGAGCGTTGAGCAAAGTTGAGTTCTGGATGATACAGGGCGAGAACGAAACACTGTTAACAGAGCAGGCTTATGTACCTGCCTACAGCACCCTGAGCAGAACCGATTCCCTGATCTTTAACTATACAGTACCTGCCAACCTACAACCTGGAGCTGCATTTTCAATACAAAGCAGGGTTTACAACGAAGGCCTGGAGGAGTACCCTGTGAGTTCGTCAGTTGCGCTTACCGTTGCACGGTAGTGTACCTGGATTTTTGATGAAGAGTTGCAGAAACAGGCAGATGCTCTGTTGCTGCCCGGTTTCCATTTGACCTAAATGGCATATACATCAGTGATGCGGTGCCTGTTTAGCGAAAAAGAGAAGCTGCTACGCAAGGCCCACCGGCAGTAGCGGCAAACCCGGAGGCTACAGGTGCCTGCGAGTAATAGAATGTTGACAGAGTAAGTTACTGATAAAGATTGTTGGTTGGTTTATTGTAGTAAAGCCCCCTGTTTGTTGGTTTACAGGGGGCTTTCTTCTTTTTACAGACTTACTTTAACTGAATGAGATGCTGCTGCCATACAGCTAATGCTTACACTTTGCCCGCCTTGCGGTACTACTTTTAGCACATCCATAGCCAGTACTATTTCCTGAAAATCCACTGGCTTTTGTTTGCTGTAAAAGACTGGTTTAGCTGTATGCTAAAACGCGTAGCTGCTTTCTATCAGGGAGTTGTAGGTTCCTGTCATTGCCTGGTTAAGGTAAGGTACATCAGGTTTTATAATGTTTTAGTGCCAATCATACTGTTTCTCTGCATTTATAACGTAAGAGTCTTTCCTATGACTAAAATCATGATTTTGAATGATGTCCGTCATAAATAACAGTTTTTGATGGTTTTCCCTGCCCCTGATAATGGTTTGCACTTATGTGTAATCTTGAATTTTTAAAACATTATATATCAATGTGTTGCGTAATTTCATTTTCCTTCTAATAAATGATTTGTTAACAGGAGCCGTGGCTGTGCGATAAAATGGCATTTCGCATGGTGATTGATAGGGTGTAATATGACTTATTAAATAGTTACCAATGTGCGGCATTCGTGCCGTAGTATTGTGCTGGTCATTAGATCTGTTGCGGCGCGTTGCCCGGATCTCGTTGAACCTGAACATATTATTGTACCCGATATCACCACTACTGTCATGAAGTTGAGTATTAGAAGAAAAGTATCTCTTCTGGTAATCTTCACACTTGTTCTTTCTGTAGTTACCCTTGCCTTCATAGCTATTTACAACATGAGGGAGCAGGTAGAAAGGGATCTGCAGACTTTCAGGGATGAAGAAAACCAAAAGGTTAGAGAAACACTGGAGGGCTATGTAAACCTGGCTTACCAGTCAGTGGAGACCAATTACAGGAATCTGGAGAGTAAGGAATATATCCAGAAAATCTATGGACACAGGCTTACCAATGTTATTGATGTTGCAGAATCAATTTTAAGGGCGAAAGCGACTAAGGTAAGGGAAGGCCAGCTAAGCCTGGCAGAGGCCCAGCAGCAGGCGCTCGCAGAAATTCAGGCAATCCGCTATGACAATGGTAGCGGATATGTGTGGGTTAACGATGCAACACTTCCATATCCCAGCATGATCCTGCACCCAATGCAGCCCGACCTAAACGGACAATTACTGAGCGACCCAAAGTACAACTGTGCTATGGGTAAGGATCAGAATCTTTTCCAGGCTATGGTAGAGGTATGCAAGACCAGCGGCAGGGGCTTTGTAGATTATAAATGGCCCAAGCCAGGTGCTGGAGGTATGGCTGCCACTGTACAGAAATTATCCTACGTATCGCTGTTTGCAGACTGGGGCTGGATAATAGGTACAGGGGTTTATATGGATGATGTACGGGCAGATATTATGCAAAAGACCCTGAAAGAGGTGGCTGACTTACGCTACGACGGAGACAAGGGCTACTTTTGGATAAACAATGACCAGCAGCCTTACCCCTTGATGGTAATGCACCCGGTAAAGCCTGAATTGAACAACAAGCCGCTGGATGATGCTAAGTTCAATTGTGTGAAAGGCACAAACCAGAACTTTTACCAGGCCATGGTAGAGGTAGCTAAAAGCAAGGGCAGCGGTTTTGTGGAATACATGTGGCAATTGCCGGAAAGCAGTCAGCCCGAACCTAAACTATCTTATGTAAGGCATTTCCAGCCGTATGGCTGGGTAATTGGAACAGGCGTACATACTGACGGCATAGATAAAATGATTGCGGCCAGGCAGGAGGAGATGTCGGGTCAGATCAACACCCTGGTGCTAACTATTGTACTGGTAAGCGTGGTGCTTATTGGTGCTGGTTCTGTTTCGGCTTTCTTCCTGGCCAAAACCATGACAAACGCCATTTACCAGGTAAAAGACAGGCTGCAAAGCTTAGCACTGGGCAAATCAATTGGTAGGGTTACGGTTAACAGCAAAGATGAAATTGGTGAAATGGCAGACTCCCTGAACAACCTGGTAGATGGCATAGATTCCTATACAGTTTTTGCCAGGGAAATAGGCAAGGGCAACCTCGATGCCAACTTCGCTGCCCTTAGCGAAGAGGATACCCTGGGTAATTCTTTGCTGCAGATGCGGCATGACCTGAAGCAGGTTGCCACAGAGGAAGGTATCCGCAAATGGGTGAATGAGGGTATTGCAATCTTCAGCGAGGTTCTAAGAAAGTACAACAATGATTTCGAGGGACTTTGCCTGAACATTAACAGCCAGCTGGTTAAATATATGGGTGCCAACCAGGGCTCTTTTTACATCCTGGAAAGCCAGGAGGGAAATAAGCAGTGCCTCGAGCTAAAAGCTTGCTTTGCCTACGATAAACGCAAATATGCAGATCAGCGCCTGGCAATTGGCGAGGGGCTAGCAGGGCAGGCGGTGCTGGAGAAAGATTACTTTTACCTTACTGATATTCCCCAGGGCTATGTGCGTATAAATTCCGGTTTGGGCGAGGCAACCCCTAATGCACTCCTGGTGATGCCTCTGATCAACAACGATGAGGTACTTGGTGTATTTGAACTAGCCTCCTTCCGCCAGTATAAGCCCTATGAAATTGAGTTTCTTCAGAAAGTGGCAGAGAGCATTGCCTCCTCGGTTTCTTCTGTAAAAGTGAATGAAGTGACCAGGCGCCTGCTGCAGGATACCCAGCAGATGACCGAGGAGATTCGTGCACAGGAAGAAGAGTTACGCCAGAATACCGAAGAACTCCTGGCCACCCAGGAAGAAATGAGCAGAAAACTACGGGAAGTAGAAAGAGAAAACATGCAGCTGCACGAACAGCTGCAGCTGATAAAAGAGAAAGGTACAGCAGCAGCTGTCACCAAATAATCTAAACCTTCTCTATCAAAGATTAAAGATATAAACAGGTGTATGAATAAAATTTACAGACTGAGTGTGTTACTTGTACTGTTGGCCATGGCCTGGTCTCCGGTAAAGGCTTACAAAGATTCAACAGATGTAGCGCCCATAGGCCCGGTAGATCATTCCTATAAGCCTTTGGTATTACGCCTAAACGAGGAGGGTTCCAAATACCTTCGCCTGATCATGTGGCACCAGTTTTGGGTGCGTTCTTCTGAGAATAACCCCGGAACCGTAAACGTAGCAGGGGAGCCGGTAACGAACAGCTTTGATATTGGGCTGCGCAGGTCCAGGATGCTGGCAATGGCACAGATTTCACCGCGTTTCCTGATCCTTACTCATTTTGGGATCAATAACCACTCCTTTGTGAACGGAGGGGCTAATGGTACGGGTAATAAAAAGCCAGGTCTGTTTATTCATGATGCCTGGACAGAGTACGCGGTGATCAATGAAAAGCTGTATGTTGGTGCCGGGCTGCATTACTGGAATGGTATCAGCCGGTTAACGAACTCCAGTACGTTAAACATGCTCACACTTGATGCACCTATATTTAACTGGCCCAATATTGAGCTCACCGATCAGTTTGCACGCCAGTACGGTATTTATGCAAAGGGCAAGCTGGGTAAGCTGGATTACAGGCTGGCCCTTAATAAACCCTTTACCACAGGTGGTGCGCCTGTAGAAGGCCGGGCAACTAACCGCTTGAATGATGAGCTGGCATTGCAGGGTTACCTTAACTACCAGTTTCTGGAGCAGGAGAGCAACCAGTTACCCTATATGGTTGGTACTTACCTGGGAACCAAAGAAATCTTCAACATCGGTCTGGGTTTCCACCACCACCCCAAGTCAACAGCCCTCATGCAGGATGGGGAGGTGCAGATACATGATATGCTATTATTGGGTGCAGATGTTTTCTATGAGAGGCCGGTGGGCAGATATGCCTTGTCTGCATACTCCAGCCTGTACAGCTACGACTTTGGCCCTAACTACATCAGGAATATAGGTATCATGAATGTGGGGCAGACACCAGAAGAGGGATCTGCCACCTGGGAAGAGCTGGGTTTCAATGGCGCAGGCACAGCACAGCCAACAGTTGGCACCGGAACTATTTCTTACACCCAGCTGGGTGTGCTGTTGCCTAAGTTAAAAAATCAGGCACAGCTAATGCCTTATGTAACCTACACCAGGAAAAACTTTGAGTTCTTCCAGAAAGGCAGCAGCCAGTACGACCTGGGGCTAAACTACTTCATCAATGGTCATAATGCCAAAATAACGGCCCAATACAGTACTCGCCCGCTGTACAGCAAAAGCCTGCAACATCTTGGAAATGCTGGTGAGCTCACCATTCAAACCCACATCTTTTTATAAGACTTAGCAAAAAACAGTGCTTTACATGCCTGCTTATTTGCAAAAGCCTGCTGAGGCTTTCGCCTATGAGCTTCGCTTGCCGGCACAGGCCGCCCTTCTGTAAGAGGGATGGTAAGCGTTGAGCAAAAGCCTTTAAAAATAAAAACTGTACATCGGGGAAGGCTGTAATTTCCTGGTGTACAGTTTTTTATTTCCACACTTTCCTGTTGAATCACTCTACGACTGTTGATGCATTCCTCACTTCTGTAGACGCCGGAAACTAAGTTTAATTTTATAAAATCCTATAAAACAGTGTGTTATGATATTTTTCATTTTTTGGCATAGTCTTTTCTAATACTAGGGCAGTACTATTTTTATAATTAGAAATAAACATGAAAAAGACAGCATTAACTTTTGTAGCATTAGCTTTTGGAATGGGTGTTGCATTTGCTCAGACTACTCCACAAACTGAAGATAAACCAGCCGTTAATACAGAAGAGTCTATCACTACTGATAAAATGTCTGACACTCCAGCACAACCCGGTCTGCGTGAGATGGAGGTTGCCGATTTGCCTGCAGCCGTTCAGGAGTCACTGAAAAGTGATGAGTTCAAGGCTTATACAGTATTAGCAGTAGCTGAAGTAGAGCAGGATGATGCGCAGGCAACTACTAAATATTACCAGGCAGCACTTGGTGAAAGCGAAACTGCTCAGCCAAGCCTGATTGTGCTTTTCGATGAGAAGGGCAAAGCTGTTGCTCAAAAAGCAACCGATCCTGAAAAACAGGAAGAATAGGACAACAGAATATACCTGTTTCTGGTACACATGGTGCCTGCGAACGCCGTGTTAGTATGTTACAGGTACAGTACTTAGGTACTTTGGTTTATTTTGCGACCATAATAGCGAAGCCTTCAAGAGGGCTTCGCTTTTTTTATTAAAAACAGCCTGCTCTTATTACTGCCACCCTGTGCTGGAAATGAGCAGCACTTTATCGGGGGTGCGTAAGATTTGTTACATTCAGCGGCAAAAGAGAGTGTATTTTTAACTAAGGAATAATTCTATAATATATTGCTTTTACTATAAGCGTTGATTCCCGGAGTTTAAATGTAGCTAGATAGATGTTTGAACACTAACAGCTTATGTTTCTGTTATTTTGATAAATAAGCAAGCATAAGTGCAATGATTCCATCGTCCTGGATGATGTAATGTTATGAATAAAGCTAGCCTGTAAGGGAAAACCCTTAGCCATACCTTTACAATAAAAAATGGTAGCAGGAATGGTGAAAAAAGGTAGGGGCAGCAAAGACAGGTTCGACAGACTGGCTGATGCGGTATTGCTGATTAGTATTGTTGTTGTGATTGTTTTAACAATTCTTACCTTCTGTATGACAGATATTTTGACTTTGTTTTAAATGGCTATAAGCCGATAGTGAAGGTGAAATCAAAAATCCCTACTTTCCGGCAGTTAATTCCGGAAAGTAGGGGTGGGAGGCAGGTATCAAATTGCTGATGCTTACTCTCCAGCTAATTGCCGATCTTCAAGTTCAGTCATTACAGCTGTTGCCAAACCTTCCAGCAGGCGCTGATCTTCCTCAGTAAACTCTCTGACTTTTTTATCTACTACACATACGGTTCCAATATTGAAACCATCTGGTGTTCTTATAGGAGCACCTGCATAGAACTTGAGGCCAAAATCGCCTGCAACCAGTGGGTTGGAAAGTAAACAAGGCTCTTCTTTCGCATTTTCAAAGACGGTAACGCCATCATTAAGAACGGCCAGTGAGCACAGGCTTGCTCCCCTGCTTACTATATCGGTACCTTCCATACCAACATTGCCCTTGAAAATAACGTGTTCTTTGTCTACGAGAGAAACCAGTGCAATAGGAACCTTGAAGATCTTGGCAGCCATGGCTGCTACATGTTTGAAAATTCCATCTTCATCGTACCTATCAATAACATTGTAGCTGTACAGCTTTTCAAGTCTCTCCCTGTCGTTATCTGGAATGATTGGTATCCCAAACGTATTCTCCATCCCCTTTTTATTGATTAATTGTGAGCACCTCTCCCTGAAGGTATGTTAACCTATTTCCTTCATTCATCTACAGTTTGCTGATTTCTGCTGCACTTATAGGTTTATGCATGAAACCCGACACCATAGAATTCTTTTTAGCCCTGACTTCATCTGACTGTACAATGGATGATGTGAGAATGTGAATACGGCACCGCTCGAATTTTGACTTAAAGGGTGCAAGCTTTTCAAGCAACTGCCATCCATCCAGTACCGGCATAGCCAGGTCAAGTAGTATAATGTCTGGTAATTCTTCCTTTTCACACTTTAGCAAAGTATCCAACGCCTCCTCTGAATACAGAAAAGATGTAATCTCCTCTTCGCTGGCAATTCCCTGGAAGGTTAACATGTTTCTGATAATGAAGATACTCACTTCTTCGTCATCAATAATAAATACTCTCATTAAAAATTACTTAAAATAGATCAGGAACCTGGTGCCAACATTCACCTGGCTTGTTACTTCAATATTTCCACCCATGGCATTGAGGTGCGCCTTTACCAGGAACAGGCCTATCCCTCTTCCTTCAGAGCCTGTATGGAATCTTTTATATAGTCTAAAGACCTTATCACCTGCCAGGTTCATGTCAAAACCAGAGCCGTTATCAGAAAAGGAAATGATCTTACCGCTTTCGGTATTGCTAATGCTGTTAATACTAATTTTCAGGAGGCGCTTTGGAGAACGATACTTTATGGCATTAGATAGCAGGTTATAGAACACACTGTACAGGTACGCTTTATCACCATGCACATAAATACTTTCCTCAATAGCCAAAGATACCTCAGCTCCGGAAGTATTCAGCGATTCTCTAAAGTCTTCTATGGCCTGTTTACAGATTTGTACAAGCTGTATGCGCTCTCCATCAATGCTATCTTTTTTGTCACGGATGGAGAGAATCATGTTCAGGTCTCTTAGAACGCCGTCTAACTGGTAAACACTCTTTTTCAGGTAGCCCAGGGAGGTATTAAAGGTTTCAGACTCTTTATCGGTTACAGCTAAAAGTTCAACAAGGCCCATGGCATTGGCAACAGGAGCCCTAAGGTTGTGTGAAACAATGTAGGTGAACTGCTGTAAGTCCTGGTTTTGCCTGTAGAGGTCTTTTGTTAGCAGTAGCTGGCTTGCTTCCGCTTCTTTTCTGTCGGTAATATCTGTTTGAATGGTAATGTACTTTACCACTTCTCCCGCTTCGTTTAGTATGGGTGTGGAGTTTACTAATACCCATAACTGCTCACCAGATTTATTATATATGAGTAACTCACCCTGATAGGGCAATCCCTGCTTTCTTTTTTCCTGAAAGCGTTTGGTGGTAGCCTCATTTGTTTCCCCTCCGGAAAGAAGGCTGGCTGCTATTTTTCCTGTTGCTTCAGATAAGGTATAGCCTGTAAGGCTTGTAAAGCCTTCATTTACCCACTCGATAGCCCCATTTGCATTCTTAATAATAACTCCATTAGTAGTTTTACTAGCCACCAGGGAGAGCTTTTGCAGTTCCTGCTTTGCTTTTACGCTGGCCGTGATATCATTTATGAAAATAGATAAACTCTCTGCTGATGGAAAAGCTTTTACATTCAGGAACATATCAAGCTCCTCGAGGTAAATTTCGAAATTGGCAGACTTTCCTGTTTCAACAGCACCGTAAAATTGTTTTTGGAATGCTTCTCTGAGCTTACCCATATCCATTTCCCAGAGATTTCTGCCTAAAAGGCTATTCCTGTCGGTGCGAAAGAGTCTTTCAAATTCTGTATTCACATAGGTGAAAATCCAGTTTTTGTCCAGGGTGCAGAAAGCATCTGTTATGCTTTCCATGATGTTGTTCAGCTTTTCAGCCTGCCGCCTGATCAGGTTGTTGGAGTTACGGATCTCTGTAACATCCTTCAATATGCTGAATGTACCAATGGTTTCCCCTTTCACAACCACCGGAATCTTCAATATATCGATACTGGCCATTCCCCTGCCTTGTATGGGTAATTCTATTTCTGCTCTAACAGGCTCGCCATTAAGTGCCTTCTCCAGCATTTGCTTATGGACATGCACTAATTCAGGAGGAAGAATATGAGATAAGTCCCGGTTTAAAAAGAAATCCTTTTCAACGCCATGAACTGCCAGGGCGGCAGCATTAACATCAATGATCACGCCATCTCTGTTCTGGATGAAAATCATATCTGCATGGTAATCAAAAAGAGACTTAAACCGCTGCTGGCTTTCTTCTAACCACACTTTATGATTAACCATCTCGGTTACATCCCGTGAGGTGGTTACAATAGCCTGTACCGCAGGGTTGTGTAGCTGATTACTAACAGTACTTTCTATCCATCTCCATTCTCCCTTTGCATTTCTGAACCGCAGGTTAGAGACTACAAAATCGTTCCGGGAACTCACTGCTTTTGCCAGAGACTCTTTGACCACTGGCAAATCATCGGGATGAATGTAATCCAGCAGGCTGGTGCCTACCAGTTGTTCAGGTGTGTACCCCATCTGCTTAAAGATAGAGCCGCCACTATGTATATAATTCAGCTTCTCATCAAACACTGCCAGGGTATCAGCACCATATTCAGCCAATATTTTTTGAAACTCTTCTTTTCGGCGTGAAATCTTCTGTGTGCTTATGTCACGGCCCACACATACCATCACATCATCATCTTCTGACCAAACAGCAGACCAGAGCATCCAGACTTCCTGCCCGTTTTTATGGATGCCACGATTTTCAAAGTTACTTACCCTTGATCCACGCTGAATGTCTTCTGCTATCCTGCCTGTGGATGCCAGATCATCGGGATGTAGAAAGCGGGCATAGTGCTGGCCTACAACCTCCCTGCTTTCATACCCCAGGATACGCCAGAATGCTTCATTTACATTAACATAAATACCCTGCTTATTAATGGTACAGATAACATCAAGAGAATTTTTAACTATCTTCTCCCAAATATTTACATCCCTGCTAACTTCCATTTACGCTAATCTTCTCTCTCTGAAATGATTACAAAGTTACAACACTGCTGTTTACTGGCCTGTTAATGTTGTATAAATATTATGTTGAATAACAAGATAGTAAGAGCAGGTTTTGATACCTATCCGATAGTTCATGCTTCTCTGCACTAAAGTCCTGATGAAGGGAGTCTATTTTCCAGGAAGGACGTATCTCTTTAAGTAAACATAGAAGGTTGTGCCTTTTCCTTCCTCACTTTCCATTTCAATTTTGCCACCATTATTTTCAGCTATTCTGTTTATCATAAATAAACCTATCCCTGTTCCTTCTATATGTTTGTGCATACGGTTAAAAAGGGTGAAAGCTTTCTTCTGCTGTTTTGGCGAAAGGCCTAATCCATTGTCTTTTACAGAAAGAATTGTCCAGCCATCTTTACAATAGGTTTTTAACTGAACCTCTAATGGCCTTTCCGGACTGCGGTATTTGATGGCATTAGAAAGCAGGTTGTACAGGATACTCCTCAAACTGCTCCTTTTATATTCAACACAGGTTTCTTCAAAATTCTCAGTTATGGTAGCGTTACTTTCGCTGATGAGGGTAAACACATCCTCCTGTACTTCCCTGCAAATCTCATCGAAACGTATGGATTCCTCCACCACCTCATCAAACTCCTTCTGTGTTCTGATTATCTTCAACAAATCACCAATGGTTGTTTGAAGCTTTTGAACAGAGGTATCCATCATATCCAGCAGCTTACTTTCCTTTGGTTCCACTTTACCGGAGAGCATTCCCTTTAAAAGAGAAAGCAGTCCTTCTATATTGGTGATTGGGGTTTTCAGATCATGAGATACTGTATAAACAAAGCTGTTCAGATCATTATTACTCCTTTGCAGATCAGTATTCTTTAATTCAAGTTCAAGCTGGGTTTTCTTGTATTCAGTAATGTCTTCCGTTAGATGGAAAACACCCACCACCTCACCATTAACCATATGAGGAATCATGGAAAATCTCCACCACCCTTTTCCTACCTCCTTTACATCCAGCTCTACAATTTCAGCATCTATTATTTCTCCTCTAAAGACTCTCTCAAACAAAGGCTGTATTGTTTTAAAGGCATCCTGGCCAATTACATCCCATACATGCTTGCCTATAACGTTTTCTCTTGGCTCATGCCGAAAATCTTCATAGGCTTTGTTAATAAATCGGTAAATGTAGTCCCTGTCTTTATAAGATATAAGCACAGGCATAGTATCTGTGATCAGGCGAAACCACTGTTCACTTCTCTTTAGGTCATGCTGACTTTCGTATAGTTCCCTGGTTCTAAGTTCAACCCTTTGTTCAAGTTCGTTATTGACCCTGCGAAGGGCTTCTTCGGCAGCCTTTAACTTTTCATTGGCTGCTTCCAGTTCTTTCTGCTGTTCCCGAAGTCTTGTGTTTGCCTCCTCCTTTTCCCGAAGAATCTGCGTTCTTTCCGAAATATCCCTTATGATAGCCGAGAAGAAATAGGTGTCAGCTTCTTTCCAGCTTGATAGGGAAAGTTCCAGAGGAAACACCGACCCATCTTTGCGTACTCCCTCTATCTCTATCGTGCGCCCCATAAGCACCGGGGCACCAGTAGCAACATACCTTTGCACCCATGCACTGTGTCCCTTTTTGTATGTTTCGGGCATCAGTATGCTTAAGCTTGCTCCTGCCAATGATGCTTCCGCATGCCCAAAAAGCTCGTAGGTTTTTTTGTTTGCAAAAACAATGGTGGAGTTTTCATCAGCAATCACAATGGAATCTGAGGCAGTCTGCGCAATAGCCTCAAATCTTGCCTCATTAAATTCGGTTGTACTGCTAATTTTGATGAATTGATTCCCCATTTATTTCTGGTGTAAGTTTCAACAGCACACATAAGTCGGTACCAATTATCTCAGTGGATCTGGCTAATTAGTGGAAATAAAATCCCGGCTATCAATAAAAAGTTCCTTTCGTTTGCTGGCTGCCCTTTCAGGTTAAGAATAATCCCAGAACAGAAGGTGTATAAGTAGTGGCTGATAGAAAAGTATTTTTTTAAGTGTTCAAACTAAAGCGGAGACTTTTTGTAGGTCAAACTTTGACAGGAGTAAGATCAGTGACGGGTATCCTATGAAGATGTCGGTCAATCGTGTAAAGGATTAATTGTAAAACACTGTAATTCTTTCGGGAAATATACCTCTAACCCGCTGATTTGTTCCGATACAAGTGCCTGCTTTGTGGTGTTGTTTTTATTTATATACCATTGAAAGTCAAAATGTAATGTTCTGTCAAAAAGAATCAAACGTGAGGATGGAAATTATAAATAGATTAAAAAATTGCAGCTAATTCCGTGGAAACTCTAGGTAAATTGTCATCAAGGATTTTTCTTATCGCTACTCAGCTTAAACTAATTTGCCTTTTTTGAAGATTTGTAGTGTCACCCATTTATGCCTATTCTAACAATCTTTGGTGATTTGCAGGTAGACCTAGTTAATGTAGGGTTGCTTCTGTTAAGGTGAAATTTAAAGAGCAGCGTTGAAGTAATTTTGTACATGTCAGAGAAAAAGCTCTACACGATAACAAATGGTGTTGGTTTGTCTAAGTGAGGTGTTATCTAAACTGTTTCTAAAAGTAAGATAGGTCTGCTAAGACATAAAGCTGTTGTAACTTCTTTCTAGCAGCAGCTTTACAATCTCTTGCTACACGTTACAAACGTGACAAGCCAACTCCCTAACCAGAAATCACCCTTGATACGCTAAACTTGAAAACTTTAGAATCAGACCTTGACACCTGCTTGATCTTTAAGATTGATCGGGAGACTTTCGGTGTGAATGTAAGCAAAGTAGTAGAGATACTGGAAGTGCCTCATATTACTAAAATTCCAAAAGCACCAGCGTATATACGAGGGGTAATCAACCTTCGTGGAACAGTACTTCCAGTAGTGGACACTCGCATAAAATTTGGTCTTGCACCTGTTAATGACACTGCAAGCACCTGTATTATAGTACTCTCTATAGATTGTGGTGCGGAGAACACAACGGTGGGAGTGTTAGTAGATGAAGTAAAAGCCGTACTAGAAATAAATGAGTCTACTCTGGCAGCTGTACCGAAGATAGGTGGTAAGTATGATTCTGAATATCTGAAAGGTTTTACAAGTCAGGGTGATGATTTTGTGATGATGTTGAACATTGATAAGGTCTTTGCAAGCAAGGACATTGTCAACCTGAAAGACCATATGGCCGCAACAAATCCCATAGCATAAACTACTTCAAATACAATACATCCTAATTAAGCATTCTAGATACCATGACTATACGCAAAAAACTTCTCCTGAGCTTTAGCTCCATCAGCATTATCATCCTGATTTTAGGTATTAGCTCCATCAAAATACTGGATGTTGTTAATGATCAATCCACGGTGGTTGCCAGTAACTCGCTTCCTTGCGTTTACTATACCTCAAATATCAATACGCTTACCAGTGATTTTCGCATCGCAGAGCTTAGCCATATCATTGCCTCCACACCCAAGGAAATGAAAAAGCAGGAAAAGGCAATAGCAAAGATCAAAGTAGAGATAGACAAGATGAAAGCGGGATATGAACCCTTAATATCAACTGAGGTTGAAAGAGAAAACTGGAATAATTTCCTGGAAAAGTGGGAAGCATATACAGAACTTAGCGAAGAGGTAATTGACGTTTCTCGCAAACTAGAGACTGATTCTGCCATGGCTATCATGAATGGCGAATCAATGGCTAACTTTACAGAGGCCTCTGCACTTCTTTTAAAGGTGGTAAATGAAAATAGGCGTCAGGGAGATGAAGCCAGCCTCTATGGAGATCAGTTGTATAATTCCTCACTGATTATCATCAGCACTATTCTCTTAATTGTATTGGTATCATCGCTTGTACTGGCTTACTGGCTTGTTAATACCATCACTAAATCCCTTACTTATGCCAATGAAGTGGTAAAAGAAATCTCGGAAGGAAATCTTACTGTCACTGTCAACAATCATTCTAACGATGAAGTGGGAACACTTTTGCAGGGAATGAGCCGCATGGTCACAAAATTAAAAGAAGTGCTCTCTTCTGTTTCGATGGCGTCCGGTAATATTGCCATGGCCAGCAGTCAAATGAGTTCAACCTCACAACAAATGGCACAAGGGTCTCAGGAGCAGGCTGCTTCTGCCGAAGAAATCTCATCATCCATGGAACAAATGGCTGCCAATATCGGGCAGAATACAGATAATGCGCAACAAACTGAAAAAATTGCTTTGAAAGCAGCCGAAGACATGAACGAAGGTAGCAAAGCAGTTCATCAGACCGTTGATTCTATGAAGAAGATTGCCGATAAAATAACAATCATCGAAGAAATTTCCCGCCAGACCAACCTGCTAGCACTGAATGCCGCTGTAGAAGCGGCTCGTGCCGGGGAGCATGGAAAAGGTTTTGCGGTGGTGGCTGCTGAAGTTCGTAAACTGGCAGAAAGAAGTCAAAAAGCAGCTTCTGAAATAAACGAATTATCTGGTTCCAGTGTAAGTATTGCAGATCAGTCTGTTAAACTACTGGAAACCATTGTGCCAAACATTCAGCATACTGCCAGACTTGTACAGGAAATTTCTGCGGCAAGCATTGAGCAGAATTCAGGGGCAGAGCAGGTAAATAAGGCTATACAGCAGTTAACCCAAGTGGTGCAGCAAAATGCATCAGCATCAGAAGAAATGGCTTCCAGTTCCGAAGAATTAGCTAGTCAAGCAGAGCAACTAAAGGAAACCATCTCTTTTTTCAAGATTGATGGGCACGGACAACAGCAGTCTTACATTAGAAAATCTAAGACTAACATACCGGCACCAGCCACTGGTAAGGTTTTAACAAGTAATGGATTCGTGCTTGATCTTGCCACGAACGGGGCAGGAGATGCACTAGATAGTAACTTTGAAAAAATGTAACAGACAAATCTGGGTTAGTCAGAAAAACAGTCTCCCAGATACTACTCCTAGATATTGCTAACATCCAAAAAGCTGATTGATCCTGTTCGATCAGCTTTTTTAAAGTATTGATGCTTGGCTATTGATGGTAAAGTAAAAAAGAAAGCCTCACCCCTGTAAATGCTTGATTTACAGGAGTGAGGCTTGGAGGTTAGAAGAAGTGTAAATATTTTTACCTCAATTCCAGCAGCACCACATTTTCGATGTGGTGGGTGTGCGGGAACATATCTACAGGCTGTATGGCTTTCACATCATATTTTTCTGATAGCCACTGCAGGTCGCGGGCCTGGGTGGCAGGGTTACAGCTTACATACACAATGCGCTGTGGAGCTACGGCCAAAAGGGTTTTAACCACATCTTCGTGCATGCCGGCCCGTGGTGGGTCGGTAATCACCACATCGGGCTGGCCATGCTGCTGTATAAATTCCTGCGTGAGCAGATCGCGCATATCGCCGGCAAAGAAGCTGGTGTTGCCAATGCCGTTGATCTCTGAATTTATTCTGGCATCTTCTATGGCCTCGGGTACCGATTCAACTCCTACCACTTTTTGTGCCTGCCGGGCAACAAAGTTGGCAATGGTACCGGTGCCGGTGTAAAGATCATATACCACCTCGGAGCCGGTAAGAGCGGCATAATCGCGTGTTACCTTATAAAGCGTATAGGCCTGGTCGGAATTGGTCTGGTAGAACGATTTTGGTCCTATCCTGAAGCGCAGCCCCTCCATTTCTTCCTCAATCCAGGGGCGGCCCTTGAACAATACCACTTCCTGGTCGTAGTAGGTCTCGTTAAACTTCTGGTTAATGATGTACTGCAGGGATGTGATTTCCGGAAACTCCCGGTTCAGAAACTCCATTACCTTTTGTACCTCCTCCATAAAGGGGCGTGCAAACTGCACAATCACCATGGTTTCGCCGGTGCTGCTGGTGCGGATGATGAGGTTGCGGATAAAACCTTCATTCACCACCAGGTCGTAGAACGGCAGGTTTTCGTCGTGGGCAAATTTGCGCAGCGCATTGCGGATGGCGTTGCTGGGGTCGGGCTGCAGGTGGCAGTACTCAATATCCAGCACCCGGTCAAAGCGCCCCGACATATGGAAGCCCAGGGCGTCTTTCCGGATTTCGCGTCCGCTCTGCAGCTCTTCCTGGGTAAGCCATTTACGGTTGCTGAAGGTGTACTCCAGCTTGTTGCGGTACATGCTGATCTTTTCGGAGCCAATGGTAGGTTTTACCTCCGGCAGGCTTATTTTCCCGATGCGCTGCAGGTTATCCACCACCTGCTGACGCTTAAATTCCAGCTGGCTTTCGTAAGTGAGGTGCTGCCATTTACAGCCCCCGCAGTAGTCGAAGTGCTGGCAAAAAGGCTGTTGCCTCAGCTTTGAATAGGAGTGAAAGCGCACCGGCATGCCTTCGGCATAGGTTTTTTTATCACGGATGATGCGTACGTCTGCCACATCGCCGGGAGCCACGTTCTGCACAAATATTACCTGCCCTTCATGTCGGGCCACACATTTTCCTTCGGCGGCTACAGTAGCTATCTCCAGCTTCTCCAGTACCTGATTTTTCTTTAGTCTTGCCATGAGCACTGCAAATTTACAATTTTTTCACGCTAGGCTCAGGTCTAATACTAAAATTCTGCATATATTACACTTATGGGAAAAAAAGGGATTTTTTGGTACATTCTCGCCCTACTTTTACTAGTGTCAGCAGGTCCGGCCTTTGCTACACATATCGTGGGCGGCGAATTTGAGTTACAGTACCTACAGAGAGAACGCTACAGGTTACGACTCATCCTCTATAACGACGACATTAACGGTAATCCCGGTGCTATAGATCCTAATGCGCAGGTGTATATCTGGAGTAAGCGCAATAACCAGCTGATGCAGATTGTAAACCTGCCTTACCGGAGCAGGGAAGATGTGCCCTATACCAACCCGGCCTGTGCCATTGCGCGGCTTAAGACCAGTAAGGTAGTATATTCGTCAGATATAACACTTCGCGAAGATTTTTACAATGATGAAGAAGGATATTACGTGACCTATGAACGTTGCTGCCGTAACAACATCATCAATAACATAGTAAGGCCTGATGCTTCCGGCCAGACTTTTTACCTGGAGTTTCCGCCAGTTGTGAACAGCAATGGAGAGTCCTTTGTGAACTCTTCTCCGGTTCTTTTTCCGCCCCTAAGCGATTTTGCGCGCCTGGGCTATCCTTTTTTCTTTGATTTCAGGGGTACCGATCCCGACGGAGATTCGCTGGTCTACAAGCTGGCTACGCCCATTGCAGGCTTCAGCAGTCCGGATTTCCCGATTCCTTCTTCACCAAATTCAGCTCCCTATCCGGGTGTAACATGGGCCACAGGCTATTCTGTAAGTAATATGGTGCCTGGCAATCCTGCCTTGCAGATTGACAAGGGTGGCTATTTACGTGTAAAACCGGATAGAGAAGGCCTGTTTGTTTTTTCCGTACTGGCAGAAGAGTTTAGAGAAGGTGTAAAGATCGGTGAAGTGCGCCGTGACTTCCAGATGCTGGTCTATAATGTGGCAGGAGAAGACTTTCCTCCTGTACTGGTGGCCGAAAAGGCAGATGGTCAGATTTTCAGGGATCACATTAAGGTGGTGGATGCCGATTTTCCGGTGGCAGGCCAGGATCGCTGCCTTAGCCTTAAGGTTACAGATGAAGACATCCAGGCAGAAGACGGTTTTACTGAGAACCTGCGCTTTAGGGTAGTAGGTGATAATTTTTCCGGCGCAGGTGGTGTCACCCTTTCTGTGCAGCAGGGAACTGTAACATCAAATGCACCAGAGCTTTTCCTTAACGTGTGCCTGCCGGAATGTCCGCCCGTATTCACGCAGCCTTACCGTTTTAGTGTAGTGGCTTATGATGATGTTTGTTCCGTACCTATGACCGATACCCTGCACGTGGAGGTATCCCTTACCCCTCCGGCAAACGAACCTGCACATTTTGTGAACCTGGCAAATAGCCAGCTTTCTGTGCGCCAGGGAACCCACAATATGCCGGTGGTGCAGGAGGGTGATGTATATGATTTTATTGTGGAAGGGTTTGATGCCGATGGCGATGACCTTGAATTCAACTGGGTGCCGCAGGGATTCGATGCACAGCAATGGGGTTTCAGCATTAATAAAATTGATGAGGTAGTAGCACCGGACGGACAGCGAAAAGTGCGCTGGGGTGTACGCTGGGAAGCCGTTTGCAGCGCCCAGCGCGATTTTGGTGTTAAGGATAAATTTACATTCAGGCTTGCGCTTGATGATAAGCCTGATTGTGACCAGCACCGGCAGGCTACTTATGATGTGAGCTTTGGGGTAGAATTACCAGGGAGCCTGCCTCCTGATGTAACGACCTCCATAAATAATTTTCAGCAGGCAGATGAGCTGGACATGGAGGTTCTTTTTGAACAACCACTCACTTTTTTGGTGAAGTCAGAGGATCCCGATGTGGATCAACTCAACCTTAGAGCTGTTGGAGCAGGTTTTGATCTGGAAGACTATGGTATGTCATTTACTGGAGGCACTGGTGTTGGTACGGTTCAGGGTGATTTTAGCTGGATACCAGGCTGCGGTAACATAGATACAAGTAAGGATGTATTTAAAGTTTATTTTATTAGTCAGGATGCTGCCTTATGCAAAAGATCAATGGCTGATACCATTGAAGTAAATATTAGGGTGAATTATCCAACGAATTTTGCTCCTCAGCTATCAGCTCGTGTGGCTGAAGGAGACAATATTGAACGCTTAGAGCTTTTTGTGGGAGAAGAGGTAAGTATATTGTTGCGTGGTATTGACGCTAATAAAGTAGACGGGCTACTTTTGAGTTTGCAGAATATTGAATCGCCTAACAATGCCATTAACTATAACTGGCAGGATGTAAGCGGAACAGGTGAAGTAAGTTCCTTGCTTTCCTTTACAGCCGATTGCGATCTTTTGCAGGGAGAAAGTGAGGCTATGGTTAGTTTCTCTTTCAACTTGGAGGATAGTCCCTGTCTGGACAAAAAGTCTGACAATCTAACCCTGCAGATTTTAGTGAAAGACAGGCAGCAGGATTTTGACCCTGTTAGGTTTGTGAATGTGTTTACGCCCAATGGCGACCGCTGCAATCCGTATTTCGAAATCAAAGACCTGCCCGAAGATAACTGCTACAACCGCTTTGAGTATGTGCGGGTATACAACCGCTGGGGTAAGCTGGTATTCGAGAGCAATGAAAGGAACTTCAGGTGGGATGGCGAGGGCTATGCTGTGGGTACTTACTACTACTTGCTGAAGTACACCAACCAGACTTACCGAAGTCCGCTTTCGCTACTCTTGGGCGACCCTGCCTTTGGGGCGGATTGTGCAAACTAAAGATTGTGCAAACTAAAGTTTGTGCGAGCTAGTATCTCTGGAAATCATACGTTGCAAATTGTTCTGTTCCCGGGCCTGCTCTTCTCGCAGGCCCTTTTTTTATCTTCTTATGATCATGTTAAGTGCTGTTAAAGGCTGTGTTGCAGGAGCATCGGGCAATAGTTTGCAGGCTTGCTTCCCCGAAGGTTGGCAGTTTTTATTAGCTTTGCCGCTATGCAAGGGAAAGTAGTACTTATTACTGGCGCCACCTCGGGTATTGGGCTGGCGCTGGCACAGGTGTTCGGCCGCAATGGGGCTAAAGTAGTGATTACGGGTCGTAATGCCGGCAAACTGGAGCAGGCGCGGCTGCAGCTGGAGGGGCAGGGCTTTCAGGTGCTGGCTGTGCAGGCCGATGCCGCTCTTGAGCAGGATAATGAGCGCATGGTTAAGGAAACGGTGGCACAGTTCGGGCGGCTTGATGTGCTTATATGTAATGCAGGTATTTCGATGCGAGCCTTGTTCGAAGACCTGAAGCTGGAGGTGTTCCGGCAGGTGATGGATATTAACTTCTATGGTGCTGTTTACGCCGTTAAATATGCCCTGCCCCATATATTGGCCGGCAGGGGAGCAATCATTGGTATATCGTCTATCAACGGGCACAGGGGGACGCCAGCCCGTACCGCCTATACAGCTTCTAAATATGCCATGGAAGGCTTTTTTGAGTCGCTGCGTACCGAGGTAATGAAGCGGGGCGTGCAGGTGCTGATGGTGTGCCCTGGCTTTACTGCTTCGAACATACGGAATGCTGCACTCACTGCCGATGGCACGCCACAGGGAGCCTCACCGCGGGATGAAGGCAAGATGATGACGGCCGAAGAAGTAGCAGAAGAGACCTTCAGAGCCCTTCAAAAGGGAAAAAGGGACCTGATCCTCACCGGAGAAGGAAAGCTGGCTGTGTTCCTAAATAAATGGGTGCCAGGCATCATGGATAAAATTGTGTACAACAAGATGGCCAAAGAGCCTGATTCTCCTTTCAAATAATTGTGAGTGAGTGATCTGGTGAATATTGAGTTAAAAGGCGCTGCGGATAATTTTCTTTGAAGTTGATATCATTCAACAAACAGTACATTAACTCACCACAACGACAGACGATCAAGTCACCCACTCACTTGTTACTTTCTACACCGTCTCAATAAAATCTGCTTTCACGTAAGCGACTTCGTTGTTCCAGATAACTTTTATCCATACATCTTCCCGGCCCAGAACCTCCAGCCGGTGTCCGGCTTTTAGCTGTGTAAGTACCCCGGCCCCGGCAGAAGGACCTCGCATCAGGTAAGTGTTGTCCTGCATCAGGATGCCTTTGGAGTAGGAGGGTCTTACATTCACAAAGTAGAAGAGCCCGCCCAGGAGCACCATTAAAAACAAGGTAGTAATTACCGATCTGTGTTGATGCTTAATTCTGCGGTACAGGATCAGGCCGGTGAGGAGCAGGCTGAAAAAAAGCAGCGTACCTACAATCGGAAGCTGGTAGCGTCTGATAATGCTGCGCAAGTATTCTTCTTCGATAATATCATAGCCGCTTAGCTCGTAGCGCCCCGCCAGCTCCCTAATACGGGCGGCAGCATCCTCATCAGAAGTTTCGCGATAATACAGGTTAAGCAGGTACAGGGACTCCGGAATATGGCCCAGGGCCTCCTGAATGTAGGCCATGCGTAATAACATTGCCGGCGAAGCCCTGTTTTTTTCTAACAGTTGCTCGTAGAGTGGAAGTGCCTCGGTATAAGCCTGTTGATTGAAGAGCGAGTCTGCTTTTTGCAGGGTTTCTCCAGGTTTTGCTGCCAGTGCCGACAGCGAAAGTAGAGAAAAAGTCAAGATTTTGAATATGATGTTTTGCAATTTCATGTTGAGTTCCTACCTTTGCAACGCAATTAAGCAAAACAAGGGCTCTCTAAAAAGGCGGCCCTGTTTTTTTCTTGATTCCGTAGCTCAGCTGGTAGAGCAATACACTTTTAATGTATGGGTCCTGGGTTCGAATCCCAGCGGGATCACAAAGTAAAAACGTTTTCCGGGAAGCGGAGAATATATTGACTGAAAAAAAATTCTAAAGTACTGATTCCGTTACTTTGTTGCGGTTCGTCGTACGATAGAGTAACAGGTTTTTAATGTATGGGTCTGCCATTTTGCGTCGGCCTGTCATTAAAATGCCTTAGAAAGCACCGATTCCGTAGCTCAGCTGGTAGAGCAATACACTTTTAATGTATGGGTCCTGGGTTCGAATCCCAGCGGGATCACTCTAAAAGCCTCTAAATTTTCTTTAGAGGCTTTTTCTATTAATATGGTGCTGGTAGAGCAATACACGTTTAATGTGTGGGTTCTGGGCGGCAGCCGCGCTGTTCGAATCCCAACGGGATTACTCTAAAAGCCTCAAGTCTTCTTGATTTGAGGCTTTTTTATTTAGGGGTGTTAGGGGTGCCGCTGCAAAAGAGTATATGCTATGCCGCCTCGCCTCCAGGCGGGTGGCGGCTTTCCTGAAGCCTCCTTGCTTCTGCTTAACCCATTTTTCTTTTTTTCTATTGGGCAGCGCTGCATGTGCTGTAAGCTCTTTGCCGGAGCTCATGTTTTTGATTGTTGTGCGCAGGAAGCCTTTTAAAGAATGCTGCCCAGCTGGAGGCGGAGCGAGCATTTTTACTGATTCCTTAACGGTGCAGCACAATGATTTCATCTCCTGCAGTTAGGTTTGATTACAGATAAACTGGGGCTAAAAAAAAAACTGCCATTCATGAACCCATGAATGGCAGTTTTTTTAATTATTCTTCCCTGTTAAGGAAGTAGTGATACTTAAAGTATCTCCTGTTGTATGTTTATTGTACTGCTGTTACAGCTTTGGCTGCATTTACGCGTCCATGGCCATAGTAAGGATCTCTGCCGGGCTTGCCAAGATCGTCGGCAGAAGCTCTCATAACAGCTTCAACTTTTGCAGGGTCCATGTCTCCACCATTCTGGCCTACGATCAGTGCAGCAACACCTGCAGCGTGAGGACCAGCCATGCTGGTACCTACAGACCAGTAGTATGATGATCTTGTTGGATCTAGGTTGCTGCCGCTGCTGAATACGTAATCAAATACATACACATATTGGGTAACAGCACCGATGGTTGCGATCTCGTTGCCTGGGTAAGAGTAGTCACCACCCGGAGCGGCAAAATCTACATCATGGATACCGTAGTTTGAATAAGAAGCAAGGTTATCCAGGAAAGTAGTTGTTGGAGCCAGTGCCCAGCCCTGTGGTGCTGTAGCTGAAATAGAAATTACGCTTGGTGAGCTGGAAGGAATGTGTACCAGGGATTTGTCCTGCTGACCATTGTTTGCATCATTACCGGCAGAAGCGATTAGGGTAACACCCTGCTGTTTTGCATAAGAAGTTACCTTATTGATAGCTGTGATCAGTTCCTGTACAGCTTTTGTGTCGCTTACAATAAAGTCATCAGAAGGATCATCTGGTGTTCCATTATCATCTAAAAACTTGCCATTACGTGGAATGGCAGCGCCTAAGCTCATGTTGATTACATCAGCACCCTGTGCTGTAGCGTGCAGAATACCCTGCATCATCCAGCTAAAAGAACCTGTGCCTGAATCGCGCAATACTTTAACCAGGATCAGGGTAGCTTCTGGTGCTACACCAATAATACCTATGCCATTATCGGCTGCGGCAATGGTGCCGGCTGTGTGTGTGCCGTGGCTGCCTACACCTGTAAGGCGATAGTCTAATGTTTCACCCACTGCAAAGTTTGCAGAAGCCTGCAGGTCAATGTTTGGAGCCAGGTCAGCGTGGTCAAGGTCAAAGCCGCTATCCAGAACTGCTATACGAACACCTTTGCCGCGGGCGCCGGCATTCCATGCTTCCGGTGCGTCAATGGCATCATGCCCCCACTGCAGGTCAAAATAACGATCATTGTCGCCGCTGAAAGGAGGGTTGCCGTAAGTGGCTTCGTCAAATTCTACAATTTTTTGTTCAGAAGGATTGTACCACTGAACTTCCAGGTCGCGGATCACAGAGCTTACGCCTTTGATCTTGGCTGCTTTGGCGGCAAATTTTGAATCTGTTGAAGTAACGGTTACAATACCTACTTCATCCATAGAAGCAGTAATATCTCCTTTCAGTGCTCTTAACTGTTGTTTGAGATCGTCTGAAAGAGCGCCGCTAGACATTACAATGTAGCTGTTGGACTTAAACTTAACATTGGAGTTAGCGTTAAGATCCGCCATGTTGGCTGCGCTTTGGCTTTCAGGAGATGATGGGTTAACGGCATCAATCTCTAGATTGTCGCTGCAGCTGAATGAAACTGTCAGTCCAAGCATCAGGCCGTAAACAGCCTTCGATTTGTAATTAATCTTCATAAAATTGATTAGTGTGGGTATGTTGTTTGTGTAATGAATACAGTGAAAAATGAGAAAAAGTGCAGAGCAGTAGCAAATATTGTTAAAAAAGGTAAAATAAATTTAAACGGCTGGATTACAATTGATTAATGAAAAAACAATATAGGTATGTCTGATTTAATAAACAATCATCAAAATTAAAAAAAAATTAAAATTTCGATGTTGGAACATTTTGTCGCATATGGCTACGCCTTTTTACCTTGTAATATATACAGTATAAAATAACAGGGATGTGATGTAATATATGGATAAAAAAATTATTTAAAAAGGGCTCATTATCGTGTGTGGATTTTGAAATGACATACTTCTCCTGCCTGGGATTAAATTTGCACTGGCTTAAGCTTTATATGTTCAGTTGCCTTGTATCTCTGGGTAAATCTTTTTTCTTGCCGTAGCAGATGATTTTTTAGTTCTTTTCAAAACCTATCGGCCATGAAGGTTATATTTTTCAGCACCAAGCTTTACGACAGAGATTTTTTTAGCAGGGCCAACCAGCAACAGGGATTTAACCTGCACTTTCTGGAAGTGCCCTTAAACCGTAGTACCGCTGTACTGGCCAAAGGCCATGAGGTGGTGTGCGTATTTGTAAATGATGTGGTAGATGCCGATGTGCTGGAGGAACTGGCCCGGCAGGGAGTAAAACTACTGGCACTGCGCTGTGCCGGCTACAACAATGTAGACCTGAAAGCTGCCGCTGCTCTGAACATCAAAGTAGTGCGTGTGCCTGCCTACTCGCCCTATTCGGTGGCCGAACATACCATCGCGCTCATTCTTACATTAAACCGTAAAACCCACCGGGCTTACAACCGGGTAAAGGAGGGTAACTTTGCCCTTAACGGGTTGATGGGATTTGATTTGCACGGCAAAACCGTAGGTTTGATCGGACTGGGTAAAATAGGCCTGGTAACCGCCCGCATCCTGAAAGGCTTTGGCTGCCGGGTAATGGGGTACGATATTCAGCCATCGGCCGAAGCTGACGAAATTGGCGTTGAATTCTCTAAGCTCGACAGTATTTATTCGCAGGCAGATATTATTTCCCTGCACTGCCCCCTTACACCCCAAACCTATCACATTATCAATGAAGAAAGTATTGCCCGGATGAAAAAAGGGGTGATGCTGATTAATACCAGCCGGGGAGCGCTTATTGATACACGGGCAGTTATTGCAGGGCTCAAAAGTGAGCAGATCAGCTACCTGGGGCTCGATGTTTACGAAGAAGAAGCTGATCTCTTCTTTGAAGACCTTTCCAGCAGGGTTATTCAGGACGATGTATTCATGCGCCTGCTCTCTTTCAATAATGTGCTCATTACGGGGCATCAGGCATTCTTTACCAGCAATGCCCTGCAAAGTATTGCCGAAGTAACCCTGCAGAATATTGCCCAGTTTCAGAACCAGCAGGCACTGCAGAATGAGGTTTGCCTGTTCTAAACCCGGCAGGTTGTATTAATTGCTTTGCTGCCATGGCCTATTCTCTAGCCCTTTTGCCCATAATACTGCTCATTGTGCTTTATTGGCCGGCCTGCTGGGGTGGGGACTCCAGCAGCTGTTCTGGTAGTCAGTTACGGAAATAAGGCTAAGGGCAGGCGCACTCATAGCTTGCAGCCGGGCATTGCCGCAGCAGCTAAAATTAAGCGGATCTTTTCGGTAACTATGGTTTTTTTGCTACTATAGCAGCGCTGTAGAGGTGTGGGTCAATGGCCAGTACAATCCGTGCCTCATAATTCAATATAAGACGCACCAATGGACCATCATAATATCAACATCAGGATACCTGTACGTATTTCTTATGCTTCCCTGGAAGAAGCGCTTAGGCTAAAATTAGTAGGCGAATATATTTCGGCAAAAGACGATTCCGGAGAGGAGGTAAAATATGCACAAGTGCTTGGGGTAAGCCTTTTTAACAGCAATGTAAAGTCTTATGATATAACAGTAGCCCTAAGGCTTAAAGTGTTGCGTACTCTTTTTAAAAGAGATAGTGTTGATATTTATGTTCACGCAGCCATGGGCTATGATAATGGCAGGCAGCAGCTTTTCTTAAGCCGCTATAACCTGGATGTGAGAACATCGAGCAGCTTTTACAATGCCGGACTGGAGGTGCTGGCAAATACAATTGCCAGTAATAAAATTCTGGGTAAAACCAGGCTCGACCTGGGTGCAAAAATAACAGAACAGGTACAGAAGGTAAATGGCCAGCTGGAAACCGGCCTTGAGGTAAAGGGGCTGCGACTGACAGGTGCGGTTAGTACTGTTAACGTACAAGACCTTATGCTGCAGGCAAGCGGTGTATCACTGCAGCTTATTGTAAGCGCAGATGTTGACGTAGAAGTAGTTGACCTGCTTAGCCTGATCCCCGCTGATTTGAAGCCTTAAGCCTGGTGTCTGGCCGTTAGTTTTCAATCAGTGACTAAAGATGCTTCCGCAGGTAGTTATTGGGGTGCGTGTACCGGATGGCTTTAGCGGGTTATCATAGTCATAGTATCAGCTTGTAGTTCTCAATCCAGCATAGGTGGAGCATTATACCAGCATGATTCCGGCAGCAAAGCGGCCTGTATCACCTTTTCTGGCAGAGAAAAAATGCTCGTTGTGCTTTACTGTGCACAGCTCAGATATTTCAATGCAGGATTCTTCAACACCAAAATCCAGGAGCTGCAGCTTATTGGCTTTCCACAGATCGAGTTTTGCCTTCTGGTTGGCCTGGGGTATCAGTAAGCTGTTGTGTGCACCGAAGGTTTTCTCCACCTCCTGCACAACCTCCTGGCCTACCTCATAAGATGCCTGGCATACAGAAGGTCCGATACAGGCAACCAGGTCTTTGCCCTCGGTGCCAAATACACTGTGCATCTCCCGGAGGGTTTTTTCCAGGATCAGGGCAACAGTACCTCTCCAGCCCGAATGTACGGCAGCCACAGCTCCGTTTCTGCGGTCGTACAGCAGGATGGGTACGCAGTCAGCTGCCATTACAGCAATGCACAGGCCTTTTTCATTGGTAATGAGTGCATCTGTATCCATCAGCTCCTGTTTTTGCGTACTGCTGCTCACCCGCACTATTTTGGTTTTATGGACCTGCGAGGGCAGGTAAAGCTGATTTTCCTCTACACCCATTGCTGCTGCCAGTAGGCTCCTGTTGTGGCGTATCTCTTCCCGGTTGGGGGAGCTTAAGTAGCTAAGGGTAAATTCTTTTCCGTTGTCAGTAGTGCTTCTGTCGGTTATAAAATGTTTAACCGCAGCTTCTTTGCTTAAGCTTTCGCTCTGCCACAGTCTGAGGCCATTAATCATTACTTGCTTCATAATTTATGTTTTACCGAGTGCGGAAAAATACACTTTAAATATAGCTAAAAACTTTTCGGCGCAGCAAAAGCCTGGCTACAGGGGGGGAGTTAGCAGCTTGTATTGCGGTAGCTAGGGCAAACACAGGTGATTATCTCAGTAGCAGTCTCATGAATGCCTAAGCATTCCCGTTATTCCCCTGAAAAGGGGAATCTGTTAACTAAAAGCAGTAAAATCTAACTTTATCGGGTATGTCTCACAGATCACTACCACTACCTCCGTGGGGATGACGAAAACTATTTAAAAGATAGCTTTTAGGTGAAGCCTTCAGCTGTAAAAAGAGTGATCCCGGAATAAAAAAATCATAGAATTTACCTTCCAATGGTGTGTTTTTTTAGTTTTACCCCAGACAGTTACCACATGCCGGAGGTTCTTCTTTTTTAAGCTCCTCCGTTTAATGAAGCTTATTTTTTACAATCAATCATTCAACAGTGTGGACTGTGAAATGTGGGGCAGATAGTTTGTAACCTACTTATGCAATATTTGCTCATGAATAGGGTAATTCTGAACAGCATGAGTTATTACCTTATCGTTGATAAATAAGGATAGATTTTTGGGCTGTGGCTACGTTTTTTTCAGTGGGCAGCATTTTGTTAATGTGATCAAGAATGGACGAGCTGAGGAGTTTTAGAGATAGATTAACGTTTTCTGAGGTTAGATTTCAGGCAATTGCGCAAACTGCCACCGATGCTATTGTTATTTCTGATGAAAATGCTACAATAGTTTTTGCCAATCACAAAGCCTTTGAGATTTTCGGCTTCCGGGATGGTGAGCTGATTGGCCTGAACCTGAATGTTATAATGCCTGAAAAACACAGGCAGGCACATACGGCGGGCATGCAGCGGTTTATGAAAACTGGTCTTCCAAAACTGGTAGGCCATACGGTGGAAATAGAAGGATTGCGCAAAGACGGAACAGTTTTTCCACTGGAACTCTCGCTCTCCTCCTGGAAAGAAGAGGGCAACTATTTCTTCTCCGGGATCATGCGCGATATTAGCCGGAGAAAACAGCTGGAACAAGAAAAGGAGAATACAGGTCAGCTGCTGCAGAACCAGCAAAAAGAACTGGAAGCAGCCAATAAAGAACTTCAGCTTTTTCAGGAAGAGCTACAGGCCACCAACGAAGAGTTAAGGGCATCGGAGGAGGAATTGAGGGCCTCTAACGAAGAACTGCTCAGAAAGGAAGAGCAGTTGCAGGCCTGGAATGCCCGGCTGGAAGAAAAGGTAAATGCCAGAACCCTGGAGTTACAGCAGGCCCGGACCGAAGCAGAACGGCATCGTGACAGGCTGGAGCGTTTCCTGATGGAAGCGCCCGCCATTATATGTGTGCACAGCGGGCCAGATTTCATCTTTGAATTTGTAAACCCCCAGTACCAGCGCGTTTTCCCGGGGCGGCAGCTCCTGGGCAAACCCCTGCTGGAGGGGCTGCCTGAGCTGGCAGACCAGCCAATCTGGCCCATCGTGCAGCGGGTATATCAAACCGGAGAAACCTATGTGGGTAACGAGGTGCTAATGCCGCTGGCAAGCCATGATGGCGGCCCTCTTCAAAATAACTATTATACCTTTATTTACCAGGCCCGCTTTAATGCCGAAAATCAGGTTGACGGCATTATGGTATTTGCATACGATGTTACCCAGCAGGTGCAAGCCAGGAAGGTGTTGGAAGAAAGTGCTGCCCGTTTAAACTTCATGGCCGATGCCATGCCGCAGAAAGTGTGGACTGCAAAAGCCAATGGAGATGTAGATTATTTTAACCAGAAGTGGCTGGACTATACCGGGCTTTCTTTTGAGGCGCTAAAAGACTGGGGCTGGAAGAGCATTATCCATCCCGACGACTGGGAAGAAAACGAAAAGGTATGGATGTATTCTATTGAAACAGGGCTTGATTTTCAGCTGGAGCACCGCTTAAGAGGAAAAGACAATGAGTATCGCTGGCACTTGAGCAGGGGCCTTGCCCAGCGCAGCACCGATGGCTCCATCAGCATGTGGATTGGCACCAACACCGACATACATGACCGCAGACTTGCAAATGAAAAGCTGCTGCTGGCGCAGGAAGATCTGAAGGCTACAAACATAGAGTTGAACAAGATCAACAACGACCTTGATAACTTTATTTACACAGCCTCACATGATTTAAGAAGCCCTATATTAAACCTGGAGGGCTTAGTAGCCCTGGCAAGAAAAAACTTTAACGATAAAATCGAAGATAAGGACCGTTCGGTGCTGGAAATGATGGAATCTTCCATCTTGCGGCTAAAGAGTACCATTCTGGACCTGGCAGAAATAACAAAAACGCAGAAGGGTAGCAAAGAAGTACCTGAACAACTCTCATTCAAAGATATTCTGGAAGAGCTGAAGGCAGACCTGGCAGGTAACCTGGAGGTATCGGACGTTAACTTCCGGGAAGATCTGCAGGTTACCAGGCTGTTGTATGCAAAAAAGAACTTAAGAAGTATTCTGTATAACCTGTTGTCGAATGCTATCAAGTACCAGTCACCGAAGCGGCCACTGGTGGTCCGGATAAAAACCTATAGGGAAGAAGAGCACACGGTTCTGAGTGTAACAGACAATGGCATAGGCTTGAGCCAGGAGCAGCTGCCTAAGCTTTTTACCATGTTTAAGCGGCTGCATACGCATGTAGAGGGAACCGGCATAGGCCTTTACATTGTAAAACGGATTGTTGAGAATGCAGGCGGAAGAATAGAGGTGGAGAGCAACTTAGATCGGGGAACAACCTTTAAAGTGTATTTTAAAAGTTAAAAAAGCAGCTGCAAATTTAAGATTAGCCAGTGGCAAGAGCTGATTTTTT
Organism: Cesiribacter sp. SM1; assembly: GCF_020178975.1. Taxonomy (GTDB): domain Bacteria; phylum Bacteroidota; class Bacteroidia; order Cytophagales; family Cyclobacteriaceae; genus Cesiribacter. Next base: position 258,842 of record NZ_JAHXBU010000089.1, on the reverse strand, counting down.
TAACTTTGCGTTAAGCTGATCTAAAGCAAAAAAAAGCATGGGCAACAAACCCAATTTAATATACAGCATGCTAACGGCTAAATGCCCCAGGTGCCGGGAGGGCAGCATGTTTCCGGAAGGTACATTGTACACAAAGCGATTTGCACAAATGAACCCCAGGTGCCCCTGCTGCGGACAGCCTTTTGAGCCTGAGCCTGGCTACTATTTTGGCGCAATGTTTATCAGTTATGCCATTACCACAGGCATTTTCCTGATGGCGTTGTTCATACTAAACCTGCTGGTTGAGGAGATTACCATGCTCATGGTATTTGTAACAGTAGTAGGCGTGGTGATAGGGTTTTTACCAGTAATCTTCAGGCTTTCCAGGTCGCTCTGGATCAACATTTTTGTTCGTTACGAGGGCCCCTGTGATAAGATCAGAAAGCTGTAACACACACGTGAGCAGCTACTGATACCTTATAAACCTGCCATCGGCTTCAATACTTACCTCATCGCCTACCATGGATGCCATAAATCCGCGGCCTATGTTAAAGTCGGAGCGTTTAAGCATGCCCTTTACCTGAAAGCCGGAGATCAGTGCTTTCGTTTCCGGGTCTTTAACGGTTTCTTTATGAATCAGGTCAATGGTAACAGATTTGGTTACCCCATGCATGCTTAAATCGCCTGTAAGCTTGTAGGTGTCAGGCCCTGTTTTGGTAATGGAGGTGCTCCTGAAGGTTATTTTGGGCAGATTGGCAACATCAAAAAAATTATTGCTCCTTAAATCATTGTCTCGCCTTTTGTTACTGGTGTCGATTGAAGCTGCATCGATCGTTAAATCAAACACAGCATCGCTGAAATCCTCCTGACGGGCCTGAATGGTGGCCTCAAAGCTTTTAAACAGGCCACTTACCTGGTTAATGCCCATGCTGGTAACCGTAAAGCCAAGCCTGGATTGAGACTGATCTGATTTCCATAGCATTTGCGCAAACAGGCTGGTGCTGAACAGCGCAAAAGCAAGGGTAAGGGTAAAAGTTTTCATACCTCTAAGTGTTAGGTTGCCTTTGGATAAAATCCTTGAAAATGATATGACAGGAGAAGAAAAGCGTAACAGAAGCTATTTCTGAAATTTTTCAGAATTTACAAACTACTGTGCAGATGAATTTGAGTGCAAAGGCTGCATACTGGCTGTAACAGAAAAAAAATCCGGCCGGTAAAGGCCAGATTTCTTTGTAGGGTTGAGTGCTCGTCTAGAACTCTATCTTCTTAAAAAGCCCCTGCTGCAAGGAGCCTCTCTTCCATCGGAACAGAGGCTCGCTGCTTTGTGGCAGGCGGGTCTACTGCTGGTAGGCAATTCTGTAAATAACACCATTGGTATCATCAGAGAGCAGCAGCGAACCATCTGCATGGGTAGCAAGCCCTACCAGGCGCCCGAAATGAGCACGATTGCCATTTACCAGAAAATCCGATACAAAGTCCTCAAAGTGGCTGGGCTGTCCGTTTTCGAAATGTAGCCTTACAAGCTTGTAACCAACGGGATTGCTCCGGTTCCAGGAGCCACGCATGGCAATAAAGGCATCGCCCTGGTAATCTGCGGGAAACTGGTCTGCTGTGTAAAACTCCATTTCCATGGGGGCTGCATGTGCCGTATACAGCATTAGCGGGAGGGTTGTCATGGCAAGGTATTCCTGGTAGGTGGTATCACCCTGCGGGCGATCTACCGGGTTGTACTTGCCATTATCGTAAATATAGGGCCAGCCGTAATCTGCACCCTCTTCAATGCGGTTCAGTTCCTCCATCTGTTCGGTGTCGCCAAGCCAGTCGATGCCATGGTCCATGCCCCACATTTCTCCGGTTTCGGGATGCCAGCCAAAGCCTATGGTGTTTCTTAGTCCCTCTGCATAAATATGCAAATCGCTGCCATCTGGGTTTGCCCTTAGCACGGTGGCATGCTTTTCATTTGGTTCATGGCAGGTGTTACAGGTGCTGCCAACTGTTACATACATCATGCCGTCTGGTCCGAAAGCTATGGTTCTGTTGGGGTGCTGGCCGCCATCGGGTAGTTCATCGCTAAGCAGCTGTGGTTCACCCAGGGTGCCATCGCTGTTGATATCGGCGGCATAAATTTCACGGATCGTTACAATGTACAGCCTGTTTTGGTGAATAGTAAGGCCGTGTGCCTGGTCAATTTCCGCCACCGTTTCTATTCTTTCGGCTGCGCCATCGCCATTGGTATCTTCCAGCAGGAGCACAAGACCTTCCTGCCGGTCAGATACATATACATGCCCAGTGTTGTTTGCCACCAGTATGCGGGGATTCACCAGCCCTTCGGCAAACTTCTGGATGTTGAAGCCGGCAGGTAATTCCAACTGCTGTACATGCTCATCTGTGGCGGGTTGCAGCTCTGGTTTAAAAACGTACCCGTTTATCTGCGATTGGGTCGGATCCTCTTCTTCAGTCTCAGGTATCAGGGAGTCCCAGAAACTGTCATCATCATCGCTGCAGCTGACCACCAGGCCAACGAAAACAAATACAAAAAAAATTGGGTAAAGCCATCTCTTCATAATCTGCCATTTATATAGTTGATAAAAAAGTATGTATGCTGTAAGCTAGCAGGGGAGAGGAAAGGGGGTAGCAAAGTTTTAACACAGTGTTTCGTATTTGGTTTGTTAAAAGTCTTTCTTTTTAGATTTTTCCTGGTTTCCGAATATAACTTCTGCATTGTTGAAGTATTCTTCATTGCATTTATTAGATTCACCTGATATATGAAATGATGATAAACGTTCAGATGCTACCCTGAACAGCCGGTGCTGTGCCCGGGCAAAGCCTGCAGCAAGAGCCTTGGCTATAGCAGCACCACTAAAAATTTAGAAAGGAGGATAAGAAAAAAATAGTTGTTTAAATTGACGTTCAAACGTTTACATACATGAGTTGAGTTGCTTTTACCGGCTGCCCCCGCCACAGTGCCAAAACAAAATGGCCACTTACTCAATTGATGAAGGTTGAAAGATGTTTTTAAATCAGCCATTTAAATGCATCTGTTATTCTAAAATTTAATGTGCACGTAATCCCCTCCCTCTTGTATGGATTATAATCTAAAGTGCCTCCAGTTCCCTAATATAACTCTTCCCATATGACTAAGTACAACAAATGGTATCACCCCTACGATGTAGACCAGAAATATAACACCCGGGTTGCTTACTTCTCGATGGAGTTTGGCATAGACCAGGCCCTGAAGATTTATTCCGGTGGCTTGGGCTACCTGGCAGGATCTCACATGCGCAGTGCTTACGATCTGCGCCAGAATATGATTGGCGTGGGCATGCTGTGGAAATACGGATACTATGACCAGGTGCGGAACGACGACCAGACCATGCGCATTCAGTTCCAGAAGAAGTACTATACCTACCTGGAAGATACAGGCATTAAAGTGCCGGTGACCATTCATGGCAGTACTGTTTGGGTAAAAGCAATGGTGCTTAAGCCCGAAACCTTTGGTACAGTGCCCCTCTACCTGCTTACCACCGATATTCCCGAAAACGACTACCTGGCCCGTACTATTTCTTACAAGCTGTACGATGTAGAGCCCGAGGCCCGCATTGCACAAAGCATAGTGTTGGGTATTGGTGGCGCCAAAGTGGTAGATGCCCTGGGTGGCGCTGATATTTTCCACATGAACGAAGCACACGCCCTGCCGCTGGCCTTCTACAAATATGAAAAAAGGCGGGACTTAAATGCCGTCAGGAACAGAATTGTACTAACTACACATACGCCCGAAAAAGCGGGTAACGAAGAGCGTGATATACACCTGCTCAACAGAATGTCTTTCTTCAACGGCCTTACGCTGGAGGAAGCCAGGTCTATTACAGGCATGTATGGCGATATGTTCAATTACACCCTGGCAGCCTTGAGACTGGCCAAAGTGGCCAATGGTGTATCGCAGCTGCACGGAGAGGTATCGCGTGATATGTGGTACGGCAATGACAATATTGCTGAAATAAAAGCCATTACCAATGCCCAGAATGTGCCTTTCTGGAGAGACAAAGACCTGCAGCAGGCATTGGAAAATGATAACGACGATGCCCTGGTACGCAGAAAAGCCGAAATGAAAAAGACGCTTTTCGAGGTGGTGGCAGACCAGACAGGCAAGATCTTCAGGCCGGATGTGTTAACCATAGTCTGGGCCAGAAGATTTGCCGGCTACAAAAGGGCCGATCTGCTCCTGCGCGATATGCACCATTTCTTTTACCTGATTAACCGGCAGGAGCTGCCCGTGCAGTTTATTTGGGCGGGCAAGCCTTACCCCTTCGATCATGGCGCTATCGATATCTTCGATAAGCTGGTAAAGCTTTCGTACCAGAAAGATAATTTTGCCGTGCTTACAGGCTACGAGATTGACCTCTCCAAAAAGCTGAAGCAGGGTGCAGATGTGTGGCTTAACACCCCGCGCAGGCCTCGTGAAGCATCCGGTACCAGCGGCATGACAGCCGCCATGAACGGCGCCATCAACTTCACCATTCAGGATGGCTGGATCCCGGAGTTTGCACGCCACCGCGAAAACAGCTTCCTCATTCCCGTAACAGATACCAGCCTCTCTGAAGCCGAGCAGGACGATAATGACTATAATAACATGATGAGAATACTGCAGGACGAAGTAATACCCATGTATTATTACGACAGGAGCAGGTGGTTATCTATTGTAAAGCAGGGCATGCGTGATGTGGTTCCTTACTTTAGCGCCGACAGGATGGCCGATGAGTACTACCGGGAAATATACCACCACCCGCATGTTGAGCAGCAGAGAATGGCCCATGCAAACGAAGCTTACCGCTAGCAGGCAGGGTTGCAGCACATAAAGGCCGGAGATTCGCCGGCCTTTATGTGCTGATATTATGCTTTGCTGCTCAAAATTTCACGCCTGGAGTAGAAACCATTGATTAACTTTTTGATTAGCACAGCAATAAGAAGAATGGAATTAGCCAACAATACAGTTTTAATAACAGGTGGTGCAACAGGCATTGGCTTTGCACTGGCAGAGCGGTTTTTAAATGCCGGTAGCAGCGTAATCATATGCGGACGTCGTGAATCAATCCTGCAGGAGGCCCGGCAAAAACATCCGCAGCTCCACATCAGGGTGTGTGATGTGGGGGAAGCATCTGAACGGATAGCCCTCTTTGAATGGGCAGTTCGGGAGTTTCCGCAGTTAAATGTGCTGGTGAACAATGCAGGCATTCAGCGAAGAACCAGCCTCACAGTTGATAATGCCAGCTGGGAGGAACGCCGTGCAGAAATTGCAATAAACCTGGAGGCTCCTGTTCATCTTACCTCGCTCTTTGTTCCCCACCTGCTAAAACAGCAAAAGGCTGCTGTTGTAAATGTCTCTTCTGGCCTGGCTTTTACTCCGGCTATTTTTGCCACCGTTTACAGCGCTACTAAGGCAGCCATTCATTCCCTTAGCCTGTCGCTTCGGCATGAGCTGGAAAATACCTCCGTGAAGGTAGTGGAAATAGTGCCGCCGGCCGTACAAACAGACCTGGGCGGGGCAGGCATTCATACCTTTGGGGTGCCACTCGATGAATTTGCCGATTCGGTAATGCAGCGGCTTGAAGCCGGTGAGCTGGAGATAGGCTATGGGCGCTCCGAAGCTGCCAGAAAAGCCTCCAGGCAGGAAATCGATGAAATGGTAAAGCAAATGAACCGCTGAAGGTTGTTAGGCGAAAGCCACTGGAGCTTTATTTCACGTACAGGGGCTTAAGGCATCATCAGCAGAAGAGAAAACCAGCATAACGATTGCTATAGAATAAGCCAGAATGGAACGCCGGTGCAATCACCGGCTTTTCTATTGGCGTGCAGCACCTTAAAGCATTAAAAATTTAAATCTGCTAGTGCAGGGCAGCAACCTGTTGTAGCATAGCAGCCTTTACTTTGGTGATGGCTGTGGATATGCATAGGCTTTTCCTTTAAGTATTGCTGACTTCCTGGCCCTCAACCCAAACAAAATTACCTGTACACGGTCTGAAGAATAATCGTGGCATATCAGCCGCTATTCGAATAGCTTTCAAACGAAATTTACACTACCACAACAGCTGGTAAAATCACACAATAACAATGGATTTACAACTTAAAGGAAAAACAGCACTTGTTACAGGTTCTACAGCCGGAATTGGTTTTGCCACAGCCAGGCTGCTTGCTGCAGAAGGTGCATCGGTAATTATAACCGGCAGAACCCAGGAGCGCATAGATGAGGCCATTGCTGCCATCAAAAAAGAACAGCATGGAGCCCTGGTAAAAGGAATGCCTGTAGATTTTAGCAAAGCAGAGCAGGTGCAGCTACTTATTGATCAGTTTCCGGAAGTAGACATACTCGTTAATAATGTAGGTATTTTTGAACCGAAAGATTTTGCTGAGATCAGGGATGAAGAATGGTTCAGATTTTTTGAGGTAAATGTACTTAGCGGCGTAAGATTATCGCGGCAGTACTTCCCTAAAATGATAGAGAAAAACTGGGGTAGAATTATTTTTATCTCCAGTGAATCTGCCGTGAACATTCCCTCTGAAATGATCCACTACGGCATGACCAAAACAGCACAGCTTTCTGTAGCCAGGGGCCTGGCAGAGCTTACAAAAGGCAGCAATGTAAGGGTAAATTCCGTGCTGCCCGGCCCTACTAAAAGCGAGGGTGTAGTTGAGTTTATCAATGATCTGGCCAGGCAGCAGAATATTTCCAGGGAAGAAGTGGAGACTGATTTCTTTAAGTCTGCACGGCCAACTTCCCTCATACAGCGTTTTGCCACAACAGAAGAAATTGCCAACATGATCGTTTTTATGGCAAGCCCTCTTTCTGCAGCCACCAATGGTGCAGCAATCAGGGCAGATGGGGGTATTGTTCACTCCATTATTTAACCAAAACAAGATTAAGGTGAATTTAGACACAAAGAAAAAAGGAAGCTTACTACTGCTGACACTACTAAGTTTGCTGCTGATGGCAGCACCAGCCCTGGCGCAGGAGCAGCCGCTAAAGCCACTGGATATAAACCTGGAGAATTACCAGTACCCTTTTCCGGTACAATACCTGCAGTTTACCGAGCAGGGCCAGCAGCTGCGTATGGCTTATATGGATGTAAAGCCTGCCGCAAACGCCAATGGCAAAACGGTAATGCTGCTGCATGGCAAAAATTTTAACGGTGCCTATTGGGAGCAAACAGCAAAGGCATTGGCCGGGCAGGGCTACAGGGTTATTATACCAGACCAGGTAGGCTTTGGTAAATCTACAAAACCGGAGCACCTGCAATATACCTTTCAGCTGCTCGCAAAAAACACAAAGTCTATACTGGATACGCTGCAGATCCGAAAGGTGGCCGTACTGGGCCATTCCATGGGAGGCATGCTGGCTACCCGTTTTGCCCTCATGTATCCCGAAACCACAGAAAAACTAGTCTTGCTGAATCCCATAGGGCTAGAAGACTGGAAACGCAAGGTGCCCTACCAGACGGTAGATCAGTGGTACCAGAACGAGCTGAAGCAGAACTATGAGAAAATTAAAAGCTACCAGACCCAGAACTACTATGGCGGAGAATGGAAGCCCCAGTATGACCGCTGGGCACGTTTACTGGCAGGCTGGACACTTAACGAGCGCTACCCCATAATTGCCTGGAATTCTGCTCTTACCTATGATATGATCTTTACACAGCCGGTGGTATATGAGTTTGATGCCCTGGAGGTACCCACCCTGCTCATCATCGGGCAGCGCGATGAAACAGCACTGGGCAAAAACCTGGTATCGGAAGAGGTACGGAAAACAATGGGTAATTACCCCCGGCTGGGAAAAGAAACAGCAGCAAAGATCAAGAATTCCAGGCTGGTAGAGCTTGACAACGTAGGGCACCTGCCGCACATAGAGGCATTTGACCGCTTTATTACACCCCTGTTGCAGTTTTTAAAATTATAGCGGCAGCAGCATGCATGACAGTCTGGCAGAGAAAAAGAGGCGGCTTTGGTAGTTACAGGGCTGCGAAAAATATGGAATGATGTTTGAACATTGTTTCAGTGGATGTATTATTGAATTATCTATAAAAAAATCAAGCCATATGAGAACCATCAAAAAGCAGCATAAAGCCGTAGCAGCCCCAATAGACGACCTCACTACCTACCGTGCTCTCCCTACTAATTCCATTGAGCAGATCGATCCCTTCCTGTTCTTAAACCATCATGGTCCGCAGGTCTATAAGACCAATAACCGCGGTCTGCCCTTTGGGCCGCACCCGCACCGTGGCTTCGAAACAGTAACCTTTATTCTTTCGGGCGATATTATGCACAAAGACTCGGGCGGATTTGAAAGTACCATTGAGGCGGGTGGCGTGCAGTGGATGACGGCCGGCAGTGGCCTGATTCATGCGGAAGTATCTTCTGATAACTTCAAGAAAAAAGGTGGAGACCTGGAGATTCTTCAGCTTTGGGTAAACCTGCCGGCAAAGCATAAAATGGTGAACCCACATTATGTAGGTCTGCAGCAGAAAGATATTCCGGCAGTAGTGCAGGATGATGGAAAGGTTACCATCCATGCAGTATCTGGTGAGTGGCAGGAGACCCAAGGTGCTTTTCAGCCACTGGCAGACCTGCACCTGGCCACCGTAGATTTCAAGGCAGGAGGTAGTCTGCGGCTGGATATTGCAAAGGAACGGAATGTATTCTTCTATGTGATCAGGGGTAAGCTGACTGTAAATGGCCAGAATACCGAGGCGCTGCGCCTGGTGGAGTTCAACAATGATGGCAGCGAAATCAGCATAGAGGCTTCTGCAGATGCCATAGTACTTTTGGGCCATGCCGTACCTTTCAACGAACCTGTGGTGGCCCAGGGGCCTTTCGTGATGAACACCGAGCAGGAAATTATGGAAGCCTATAGGGATTTCAGGGCAGGCAAATTCGGCACCTGGACTCATTAAAAGTTCTGGCTGCGTCTGCCAGCAATAGAAGCGGCTGCTGAATCAATCAGTGCAGCAGCCGCTCATTTTTTTGTTAGCAGCCCCGCCTCATGCCTCCAGTACCACATCGCCACCTATGGGGTAACCCACGCAGGTTAGGATAAGGCCCTGCTCCAGATCACGCTCTGTTAGTACTTCATTGTTCAGCATCCATACCTGCCCTTTCCGGCATTTGGCAACACAGTTACCGCAGCGGCCCAGTTCACAGCTGTAGGGAAGGCTGATGCCTTTTTTCCTGGCGGCATCCAGAATGGTGTCGGGGTACTGCACTTCCAGCTGGTGGCTTTGTCCGCCAAGCCTGAAGGTTACCCTGTGCAGATCAGTATCCGGGGGTTCAATCTTATGTACTATTTGTGGAATGTGAAATATCTCGCGTCTGATGTTTTCTGCAGGCACATTGGCCTGCCGCAATCCATACACGCACATGCGCATGTAGTTTACTGGCCCGCAGATGTAGGAAAGCAGCTGATGGCCCGGGACTGTGGCATACTCCTTCAGAAGAGCTTTCAGCAAATCTTTATACAAGCGGGCCCTGGAAAGATTCTTAGAAATGCTGAATAAGAATTCGATTTGCAGGCTGCCCCTGAAAGCCTTTTCCAGCTGTTGCAGCTCCTGCAGGTAAATAGTGCTTTGCGGTGCATTGTTACTGTAGATGAGCACCACCGAAATTTGCGGGTAGGTGTGGAGCACAGTTTTCATGAGTGAATAGATGGGGGCTATTCCACTACCTGCAGCAAAAAAGAAGATTTGCCTGATGTCAGAGAGATCGGCAGGCAGTGTGAAAAATCCGCCGGCACCAATGGTCTGCAGTTTGTCGCCGGGCCTGGCATGGTCCAGCATATGGCGGGAGAATATGCCATTGGGCACCCGCTTTACCACAATTGATAAAGGTTCTGCCAGGGCAGGCGAGGAGGTAATGGAATAGGATCTTCTGACTTCCTGCTCACCGCCAGGTATCACAAATGTCAGGTACTGGCCTGCCTGGTACTGAATTTGGCCTGTATCCGGCTCCTCGAAAATGAATGATTTAACCCCGGGCACCTCTTCTTTTATTTTGCCTAGTGTTAAGGTTTTATATAGAGACATTTTTCCTTTGAATAATCTGCTTTTAGATCAGCAACCGTATATAGTAATAATAAGGGGGGCTGCTTCCTTCACTTTAATTAAGTTTAGAGGATGAGTAGTTGTTTCACCTGTACCCGCATAGCCCGATAAAAACACTGCTTGACAGGAGCATTTTAGGAAATATTACGTATCAAAGTATAAGAGAAGTTATAAAACCTTCAACAGAAAGGCTGTAAAGATGTTCTATTGAGCATAACTGCCTCAGTAGGGGGCGCACCCTCCATTATTACAGCCACACAAAAAATATATATATATGCAGACACAGACCCAACAAGCTATACATACGGAAGCCAAATCCCTCCTGGAGCGTTTTATGCACATACGTTCCAGGAGCGAAGAGATTTGCGCTCCCCTTCAGCCGGAAGATTACGTAGTGCAGCCGGTGGTAGATGTAAGTCCGCCAAAGTGGCACCTGGGGCATACCACCTGGTTTTTTGAAGAATTTGTACTGGATGGTAATTTGCCGGGCTACAAACGCTACAATGAGCAGTTTGCCTATGTTTTCAACAGCTATTATGAAACTGTAGGCAAACGCATTTTGCGCACCAACAGGGGCAATTTAACCCGCCCGTCTGTAGAAGAGGTTTACCGCTACCGCAGTTGGGTATATGAGCATATGGAGCGTTACCTGCAGGAAGAAGAAATAGGGGAGGAAATGCAGCAGATCGTAGAACTGGGGCTTCAGCATGAGCAGCAGCACCAGGAGCTGCTGATCTATGACATCAAGTACATACTGGGCAACAACCCGCTGTTACCAGCCTATGCACCACGGCCTGAAACAGCTGCCGCCACCCCGGCAGCAGCTCCTGAACCCCTGCGCATGCTGCCAATAGAAGAAGGGGTGTATGAAATTGGCTGGCAGCATCCCAATCGCTTTTGTTTTGATAATGAATTGGGCAGGCATAAGGTGTACCTGCAGGCCTATAGCATTGCCAACCGGCTGGTGACCAACCGTGAGTACCTCGAATTTATGGAGGCGGGTGGTTATGGCTATTTCCGTCACTGGCTCTCGGAGGCCTGGGAGTGGGTGAAGCAGGAGAAAATAGCAGCACCCTACCACTGGCATAAAGTAGAGGGTGCATGGCACCGCTATACCATGCACGGACTGGAGCCATTAAATCTGGATGAACCGGTTACCCACATTAGTTTTTATGAGGCCGATGCTTTTGCCAAATGGAAGGGACTACGCCTGCCAACAGAGCAGGAGTGGGAGGTAGCCTGCCTGCGCCTAAGCCCTGAGCCACCGGCAACTGCCAACTTCCAGGAAAGCAGGCTGTACGAACCTGCAGTTCGGGCAACAGCTAACCTGCAGTTCTGGGGCGATGCCTGGGAGTGGACCGCCAGCGCCTACAGGCCTTACCCTTATTTTAGTGAGGCCGAAGGAGCTGTGGGTGAGTACAACGGTAAATTCATGATCAACCAGATGGTGCTGCGCGGAGGTTCCTGTGCTACACCGCGTGATCACATCCGTGCCACCTACCGTAATTTCTTTAATCCTCATCTGCGCTGGATGTACAGTGGCATCAGGCTGGCGCAGCATATTTAGCAGGGGCTTTTTTTAATAAGTCTTGTAGCTGCAGAGCAAGGGTAATAATTCCCGGCCTATGCAGCTGCCACTCAGGTATACCCCAATATTCCAGTATAAAACAACAAATGATATCCAAACCTACCGATAAGAATTCCGGACAGCCTGCGGTAAGAAGGGTTGCGGAGGGGAGGGAGCGCCAGGCTCCAGCCCCAGAAGTGAAAAACAGTGCATTTGCCCGGGATGTGCTGGCGGGGCTGTCTGCTCCGCAAAAGCGACTGCCCTCCAAGTATTTTTACGACAAGCGCGGCGATGCTATATTCCAGTCAATCATGAACATGCCCGAGTACTACCTAACTCGCTCCGAATATGAAATACTGGATATGCACAAAGAAAGCCTGCAGCAGCTGTTCCAGAATGGCAGCGGGCGTTTCAATCTCATAGAATTTGGTGCCGGCGATGGCTTCAAAACCAAAATCCTGTTAAAGCATTTTACCCGGGCCGGCGTAGACTTTAAATACCTGCCCATAGATATTTCAGAAAATGTACTCCAGATCCTTACCAATGATCTGAAACAGAGTATACCCGGCCTGCAGGTGGAGGGTATCTGCAACGACTATTTTACAGCCTTAAGCCAGCTGCGGCAAACAGCAGATCGTCGCAATGTAGTACTCTTTCTTGGCTCAAACATTGGCAATTTTTCCGAGAAAGAAGCAATGGATTTCCTGGGGCAGCTGGCAGAAGGACTCAACCCGCACGACCTGATCCTGGTTGGCTTTGACCTGAAAAAGGATCCCGAGCAGATCCTGGCTGCCTATAATGATGCTGCCGGTATCACCCGCGCCTTTAACCTGAACCTGCTGCGCCGGATCAACGAAGAACTGGGCGCTAACTTCAATCTCCAGCAATGGAAGCATTATCCCCTCTACGAGCCGGATTCCGGCGAGGCACGCAGCTATCTGATGAGCTGTGTACAGCAGGAGGTACACATCAGCAGTCTGGAGAAAACCTTCAGCTTCAGGGCCTGGGAGCCAGTACATGTAGAAATCAGCCGTAAGTACGATCTGGATACCATCAGGCGGTATGCCAGCAAAAGCGGTTTTGAGGTAAAGGAAAACTTCTTCGACTGCCGCCATTATTTCACCGACTCACTATGGGAAAAAATATAGCGCAAGGGGGTATTGGCAATAATTGAAAAATCTCCTATTTTTGTACTCCAATCCTGCGCATGTGGTGAAACTGGTAGACACGCCATCTTGAGGGGGTGGTGCTCGCAAGGGCATGGAAGTTCGAGTCTTCTCATGCGCACCAAAGCGGCAACTGTTAAAGTTGTCGCTTTTTTTGTGTCTGTTCTTAACAAAATATCAGGGCATGCTTGGAACAGTTGCCAGCTACTTTCATCTACTTTTATTACATCTGTAATTTCATCATGATGTCTGTCTGCTCGTCTTCCCCTAATTTAAAAATATGCTTGTCGAATTCCACAAAACCGTTTTTCTTATAAAATTGAATTGCTCTTGGATTTTCCTCCCAAACGCCCAACCAAACGAAGTCTACACCTTTTTGCTCAGCAATCTCCAGTGCCTTTTCGTAAAGTAGTTGCCCAACCTTTTTTCCATGATATTCTTTTAAAACATATATCCGTTCGATTTCAAGAGCATTCTCGTCTTGCATTTCAGTCTGCGATTGCCCGAGGTTGACTTTTAAGTATCCTACTACTCGATCACCAAGTAGTGCAAAATAAAATTCGGAGTTTTTGTCAGACAGTTCAGTTTTCAATTTTTCTGTAGAAAATGAATTGTCTAAGTACTCTTTCATATTTTCTTCACTGTTGCCAGAAGAAAAAGTTTCAGCGAAGGTTTGCCTGCCAATATTTTGTAATTGGTCTATGTCAATTTGTGTTACTCTAACTACTTCAACAGTATCCATACTTATTTTCAATGTTTTGGTTGCAGCTAAATTAGCGAAAAGCGAATTAAGCTCGGTGAGAGCACCAGGAAGTTTGAAATGCTGGTGGAGAGCCTCCCCCTTATGATGAAGTTTGGGCTGAGTGGGTTTTGGTTCATTACTTTTCATCTCAGAATAAACAGCTGAAATCTGAGTAGAACAGCAACACCCGCTTTAAGTCCACCACTAAAAAGTTCGATGTGAGTCTGCTTTGGGGCACGTTTAAAAGGCCTTTTTCTTCGGAAAGAGGCCTTTTTTGTTTACAGGCACAGGGAGGGAAAAGCATTTATATTGAGCGATCTCTACCAGTACGAGTTTCTGCACTGGCTGCTGCTCCTTACGGCATATATAGTATCAATTTAAAAATAAAGGCCATTACTTTGATAGCGCTATGTCTTATTTAAGTTTTGCCCCGAAATCTTAAATAGTGCTCTATCTTATTTAAATTTTTCCTTAAAATTTTAAATAGCGTGTCGGCCTGTTTAAATTACGCGCCAGATCTTTAAATAAGGTCCCACTATGAAAGAGTTCAAAGCAGGTCAATACATAAAGCAGGGTTCCTATAAAAGCTTTCAGCCAAACCCCATCAACCGCCCTTGGATCATGGATGACATGGAGGTGTTGCAATTACTTGGTATAGCAGACCGGGAGCTGGGGCGACTGGATATGTATTCTGAGTATATCCCGAACATAGAGCTATTTATTAGCATGCACGTCCTGAAGGAGGCTACCCAGAGCAGCAAAATTGAAGGTACGCAAACGAATATGGAGGAGGCTTTGCTGGATAAGGAGGATGTGCCCCTGGATAAACGTGATGATTGGGAAGAGGTACAGAATTACATTCAGGCTATGAATCATGCGATGGGTGCTTTGGATAGGCTTCCTTTTTCCTCCCGGCTTATTCGCGAAACGCACAAAACTCTGATGCAAGGCGTTCGAGGAGAGCAGAAGCAGCCAGGAGAATTCCGGACCAGTCAGAACTGGATTGGTGGAGCAAGCATTAACGATGCAGTGTTTGTGCCTCCGGTGCATACCTCAATACCGGAACTGATGGGGGACATCGAAAAGTTTGCGCATAACGAAGAACTGTATTTTCCTGAGTTACTCAAGATAGCCCTCATTCACTACCAGTTCGAAACTATTCACCCTTTCCTGGATGGCAATGGACGTGTAGGCCGCCTGATGATTACCCTGTATCTGGTAAGTAGAGGAATTTTGAAAAAGCCTATCCTGTACCTCTCTGATTTTCTGGAAAGAAACCGTAAGTACTACTACGATAATTTGATGCGCGTTCGAGAGGCAAATGATTTGAGCAGGTGGTTTAAGTTTTTTCTGCAGGGGGTTATCGAAACTGCCCAAAAAGGGATTAGCACCTTCGATGGAATTTTAAGACTACAAAAGGAGACTGATTTTAAGATCCAGAGCCTGGGCAGTAGGGCAGTGAATGCCCAAAAGGTTTTAGAGTACTTGTATCAGCGGCCAGTGTTGAATGCGGAAAATGTAAGGAAGGTAACGGGCCTTTCCATGCCCTCTGCCTATAACCTCATAAAAGAATTGGAGGCTCAGGCAATTCTAAGAGAAATTACAGGTGGACAGCGAAGTAGGGTGTATGAGTTTAGTGATTATCTAAACCTGTTCCGTTCCTAAAAAGAGAGCTAAGGTTTAAATCAAACTTGTTCTTGAAATGGTACGTGCATAAAAATTTGTCCCAGTTAAAAGCCAGATGACTAGGCCCTATATAGGCCCTAGATATGTTTAAATGCCTGTTAATCAGGATATATGTATAATCTTGAGAGGGTGGTGCTCGCAAGGGCATGGAAGTTCGAGTCTTCTCATGCGCACGTTTAAAAGGCCTTTTTCTTCGGAAAGAGACCTTTATCTTTAACATTAATAGCGCATTTGGCCATAATAGCCATTGATGTCCTATAACTTGGGCCCTATAGAGGCCCCAAAATCAATGTCAGCAACGGTTCAGCGCTACTACTAAAGAGATGATTGCCGGAAAGCATGCCGCCTCCCGGAGCCATTGATGCGTTTCTCTCTATTCATCATTTGTGATGCTCCAATTGTCGGTACGGAAAGGAACAGCTGGCAAGCCCTCATTATTGATCAGGTTTGCATCCGGATTGTCGGCCCAGGCATAGCGTACTGCAACTGGTTTCTTTACCTTCTCTGAGCTGACGATCACCCCATTTCCATCTATAGCAGCATTGGCCCAGTAAAACTTCCCGTCGCTACCGGCAATAGCAAATCCTTTTAGCTGGCCGTTGCCTCTTGTGGCCAGTCCTGAACCTGTTTCGGTAAAATTAATTTTTACCTGATCGCCAGCTATTTCAGCAGACTGGTACAGGGGGCCATAGGCCTGCACAGGCTTGTTGTACACCATATTTTTAGCCAGCAGGGCAAGCCGCCGGCCTACCTCCTGCTTGTTTTTTGGGTGAATGTCGTCTGCCTCGCCAACATCGATAATGCTAGCCATGGCGGTGTTGGGTTGTGCCAGCGCCATGGCCTGGGCTTCACGAAGGGCCGCCCAGTTGCTTTCAGCGGGTTCAGCCTTTTGCTCCATGTAGTTGGCCAGCTGTACATACAAAAATGGCAGGTATCCCTGTTTCCACCTGATGCGCCAGTCGCTGATCAACATAGGGAATAAAGTGCGGTAGTCCTGGGGGGCAGATACATTGTCTTCTCCCTGGTACCAGATAAAGCCCCTGATGCCATAGGGTATCACCGGGTTTATCATGGCGTTATACAGATAGGTAGGATACTTATGGTAGTTTTTTATGGTTGGTATTGCCGGTTCCAGGTCTTTCATATATTTCCAGGGGCCTGCCAGACTTATCCTGGAGTTGCCATCGGTAACAAACATCTCTTCGGCAGGCGGGTTAAAACCACCGCCCTCCCACAGAAAGGCCATACGAACGGCAATAACATTTTTCCCCTCTTTTACTAATTTGGCCGGAATGCTGTAGTGGTGCGTTGGACTGGCATTCCAGATGGTTTTGGCGATCTCTTTGCCATTAAAGTATAAAGAGTAGTTCATTTCCGGATGCCCCAGGTGAATGCTTAAGCCTTTTCCGCTCATACTGGACGGAATGCTGATTGTTTTTCGCAACCAGACCATTCCTTCGTAAGGGGGCATGTCCATGTCTTTGAGGGTAACAGGCATGTTGAGCTGGGGCCATTTAGAATCGTTAAAGCTTTTGCCTGGAATGGTTTTGTGGGTATTGTGCTGTGGGTTGTAAACGATCTTCCAGAAGCGTTCCAGATCAAGGCTGTCTTTTATAAAATGATCCTCCGTAACAGAATCGTTTTGAAGCACCCTGTTGTGTGTGATGGGAGATGAGAGCAACTGCTCACGGCTGGTCCAGGCTTCGACCGGTGTGCCGCCCCAGGTAGCCTGCAGAATGCCTATGGGAACATCCAATTCAGCCTGCAGATCCCTGGCAAAAAAATAGGCCACCGCAGATGCTGTTTTTACACTTACAGAGTCAAGTGCTATCCAGGAGCCACCCTTCACATCGTTCTGCGGACCAGTTTCCATGGCATGAGGCACATTAAAATAACGGATGGCGGGGTAATCTGCATTTTTTATCTCCCTGGCTGCATTCATGGACTGCTGTACCTGCCACTCCATGTTCGACTGACCGGATGCCAGCCATACATCACCCATCAGTACATCATTGAACACAACCACCGGCTGTGATTGTGCTCCCTCATACACCTTCATGCTATGCGGGCCTCCTGCCGGCATGCCTGGCATATGCAACAGCCACTTTCCATCTTCTGCGGTAATGGTTTTAATACGGTGCGCTCCCAGTTCAACGGTAATCTGCGCCCCCGGATCAGCAGTGCCCCATACAGGTATATCCAGGTCTCTTTGCAGTACCATGTTGTTGCTGAATACTTTTGGTAACTGTACCTGCGCATACAGCAGCGCATGGGCAGCAATGAGCAGGAGGGTAAAAACAATTTTAATTGCGAGTAACTGGTATTTCCAGCTGGTATTTGCTTTTAGCTTGTTCATTTATCAAACAGGGAAAAGAGAGCAATAAACATAAAAGAATATGCATAAACTGAGAAATGCTGCTCCCTATTTAATAGTGATATCCTCTTTTACTGCTTTCATCCCCTGTATTGGTAGTCATCTTTATACAAAACATCAATATGAGTACACCATCTTCTGTTGCTAAAGAAGAGCAGCAACACACATTATATCCTATCGGTAAACTCTCCTGCTCACAGGCTTAAGAGGAAAGCCGGTCTTTCTGAACACAATGGAGGCAAGCAGGTTTTAACAAAGGCGGCTGCGCCCTGTAGGGTTGGGTATTTAGCTTTTAGCAGCGGCTTTCCGATTATTTTAAAGGCAGCTAAACTTATTTTGTGCTATGCATATTGCTATACTTTCAAGCAGTGTACGAACAGGAAGAAACAGCCACAGGCTGGGGCTTTATTTCAAAAAGTGGATAGAAGGTCAGCAGGCAGCAAGCTGCGACCTGATTGATCTGCAGGAATATGGATTTCCGATTTTTGAAGAAAGGCTACGGAATATGGAAAATCCTTCTGCCCGGATACTGGACTTTGCTGAAAGAATGCATCGTGCAGATGGCATTATCGTAATTGCTCCGGAATATAATGGCGGTTACCCTGCCAGTCTTAAAAATGTGATCGACCTTTTATCGGATGAGTGGAAGGGGAAGCCAACCGGAATTGTTACAGTATCTACAGGTCCCTATGGTGGTGCTCTGCTGTTGCCTTCCCTGCTGTTTTCTTTATGGAAAAAGGGAGTGTGGGTTGTTAACGCCAGGTATCATGTTTCTAAAGTACATGAGGCATTTGATGAAGGGGGCTTTCCCGCAGATGCAGAAACGGTAGACAAACGCACACAGGCATTCGTTGATCAGCTGCTGTGGAGTATGGAAGCCAGGAGCAGAATGCAGGAGGCTTGAGTTATTATCTGTTTGTTTTATCCAGCACCACAGCCTGGCGCACATAAAAAATCATCAGGCAAAGAAAAAAAGAAAGGAGCTGTCTGGAAACCAGCACAGCCCCTTGTTTAGTGTAGTAAATAAGCTTGTCTGATAGTGCCCTGCTACCTTACCTCACTGGTGGTGTTCAATTATTATATCTTAACACTACCGGAAGCAGAGGCTTGATTGGTTAGCCGTCTGCTGTTTCGCTTATTGTTTCTGAATCTGTTTACTTTCCCTGGATAAACTTATTCGCCCATGGAATAAAGTATTTGAAGTTTGGTGCATCGGTATGGCCGCCATCGTGCTGGCGCCAGGCGAGTTCACCTTCCAGCAGGCCTGTATTCACCGCAGGCATCTTTGCTGTCTTATAATCTTCGGTAATACCTAAATCTCTTGCTCCCAGCAATTGATATACCGGACCAGCTGCTACGGTAGCCATATAGCTGCCCTGCTGGTCTACCCACCTGGCATCGCCCTGCTCCGGTATGCCGTAACTGATAAAAACAGGACGCGGTGCACACAATGCGATCAGCTGGTGGGCGTCTACCGGAAGATCATTTGCATTTTTAGAACCAAAGGTGGCCTCAGAGGCACCATACTTAAGGTAGTTGCCTGCCATCCAGTGGTATTCGTAGCTGCTGGTTAAGTTCTCAACGGCTTCGCCGAAGTTTCTGCGGTGCAGTTTTGCGCCGCCCTGCCCGGAAGAGCCAACCAGGGCCATGGCAAAACGCTGATCAAAAGCCATTGTCACCAGCGCTGCTTTGCCAAAGCGGGATACGCCTTCAATGCCTACCCATTTAGCATCTACTGCCGGATCTGTTTCCAGGTAATCAAGTCCTCGTGAGGCTCCCCAGGCCCAGGCTCTTAAAGCACCCCAATCGTCGGGTTTGCGGGGCTGTCCCTTGTTAACCAGGCCTATGATGCCTTTGGTAAGGCCGGCACCGTTATCGGCCTGGATGCTGCCCGGTTCTATGAGGGCGTAGCCCCAGCCTGCCGCCAGGAGTTGATGTGTGGTAGGCGGATCGCCCGCCGGCCGTGGGCCAAAAGCAGGCACCTGTGAAGCAATGGGATTATAGGCCGGATATTGCTCAAATACCTCTTTAAGGGAAGGGTCCTGTTCGATCAGTAAGGCTTTAAAAGCCGCGTTTATTTTCTCCAGGCTTTCTTTAGGAGGTTGGGCCGGTGCTGGCAGTTCGCTGGGGCCAAACATCATCAGGAGGGGCACCGGTCCTTTGGCGTTGGCGGGGGTCACTACCGTCATGGCTATATTTACCTCCAGCAGGGGGTACTGCGAATTATCTACCCGGCCTACCAGCTTTTTGGCGTTTACCGGTATCCAGCCTACCCACTCTTTTTCAGAAATAAGGGTTTCCCAGCTTACTTTGGGTACCTCTTTAGGTATACGGCCATACACCTCCCGCTCAAAATCTTCTGCAATTTCGGGGCGCCGCTTGTTCCACCACTGCTCGGCCGTTGTTACCTTTTTACCATTCTTTAACGTCAGCAGCTCTGGCAGTTCCGGGTAGGGGTTCGCCAGGGCTTCGTTGTAATTAGCAGGGTTTGGGGCTTTTTCATCGCCGCTGGGCCCCGGCCGCAGCGCTTTAATGCCCAGTTGCTTCAGCATGTGCTGATGATCTTCCTGGGCACTGAAGTTTATGACCGGCTGGTATTTTACATTTGCGCCGCCGGAAGACTGCTGTGCCGAAGCAGTAGAAGCCACAAGGGCAAAGAACAGGTATATTGCTTTTTTCATGCGGAGGTGCTTTAAGGCTGTTGGCTTGTGCTGTTTGTTTGGAAAGGGGAAGCGGGCAATCCTTCCTTGTTGTATAAATTGGCGCCTTCCGGGTTATCGGCCCAGGCATAGCGAACGGCAACGGGATTTTTCACTTTATCGCTCCATACAATAACTTTATTTCCCCTGATGGTGGCATTCGCCCATACCCACTTATTATCGGCACCGGCAACTGCAAAGTATTTTAGCGCTCCTCCATTCTTTGCCACCAGGCCGCTGCCTGTCCCGGAGAAATTCAGCACTACTTTGCTACCTTCTACTTCCATCGACTGGTAGAGCGGTCCGCTATGTACCACTTTCTTATTGCCATAGGCTACTTTTTGCGCTGCCAGCGCCAGGCGCCTGCCTACATCCTGCTTGTTGAGCGGGTGGATGTCGTTCCACTCGCCCAGGTCTATGGCTACAGCCATGGCCGTGTTGGGTTCGCTAAGGGTCTGCAACTGGGCCTGGCGCAGATCGGCCCACTGGCTTTCGGTAGGCTGGCTGGTGGTTTCCATAAAATTTGCCAGCTGCACATACAGGAAGGGAAACTGACCCTGATCCCATTTTTGACGCCAGTCCCGGATAAGTGTTGAAAACAGGTCCCTGTATTCTGCTGCCTCATCGGCATTTGATTCGCCCTGGTACCAGATCACTCCTTTAATAGGGTAGTGTATCAGCGGGGCAATCATGCCATTGTATAAGCCAAGGGGCTTCCAGCGGATAAAGGTGGCGCCGGGAAGGGGCTCCATGCTGGCACCAAGCTGGTACTTCCATTCACCCTTCAGATCAAGGGTATCGGCTCCTGTAGCAAGCAGGTAGGGCTTGTCTGCTACAAAACCACCCCTGCCCGAGTTGCTGATCACCCGCACCACCAGTGTATTTTTTCCCGCTTTCAGCACATTGGCAGGAACCTCATACCTTCTGGGAGGGTACTGGTAACCAGTAGTGCCCACAAAGGTGCCATTCAGAAATACCGAATCGGCGTCTACAATTCTGCCCAGCAGAAGTCTGGCAGGCTTTCCTGCCATGGAGGCCGGCACCTCAATGTCTTTCCTGAACCACACCACGCCGTTTACCGGCCCCAGCTTTTCGTCGGCCCAGTAGCCGGGTATGCTCATGCGGGACCACTGCGAATCATCAACATTAGGGGAGTGCCAGGGAGCTGCAGGGTTTTCATATCCTTTGTCCTGTTTCTGCAAACTTGCATACCAGGTATTGCTGATGTTTTGGTCCTTCTCCTCTATTTGCCTGATTAACTCCCCATCTTTGAAGCGTTGCGCTTCTGCGTAATGGACAGGGAATTTTTTCAAGGCTTCCTCACTGATCCAGGCTTCTACCGGCGAACCGCCTAAGCTGGCATTGATCAGGCCAATGGGTATTCCGTATTTATCGTATAATTCTTTAGCAAAGAAATAGCCAACAGCAGAGAACTTAAGCACATGCTCAGGCGTGGCCTTTAGCCAGTTACCGCCTGCCAGATCATCCTGGGGCTGGTTAAAATCGTAACGGTCGGGCACATCAAAGTAACGGATGCTGGGGTTTTTGGCCGCGGCAATTTCCTGCTGGTATATGGGTGAGGCCCGCTGCATGGTGAGCTCCATGTTCGATTGTCCCGAGGCAATCCAGACATCGCCTACTAAGATGTCTTTGATCGTTATTTTATTGCTGGCTTCCACTGTGATTTCGTAAGGACCCCCTGCCTGCATGGGGGGGAGTGTTACGCTCCACCTGCCCGAGTCACTGGCGCTGGTGTTATACTGCTTTCCCCTGAAGCTAAGGCTTACCTTTTCTCCGGGAGCAGCCCAGCCCCAGATATTTACATCAGTATCTCTCTGCAATACCAGGCCATCGCTAACCAGGCGCGGAAGTCTTACCTGGCTGTAGAGGTTAAAAGATAAGAGAAGGGCAGCAAGTAGAAAGCTATATTTCACAGCTCTTTTCATGTTTTATAGTATTTGCACGTATGCTAAAGATAAGCAATCCGGAGGTATGAAGAGCAGGGATCGGGCGTACTTTCTCGTGCTGTACCTATTTTGTGACTGCGATAAGCGTCTTACCTTTCTACAGCACTGGTAATGAAATATTCGTTATAGTTTAGAATCTGGAAATTAATCTCTAACATGACTTTCAAAGAAACTAAATCAGCAGCGGTTGGTGCTGCTGCACTGCAGGAACTAAGTAAAGAATCCCAGGGAGCTTACGAAGCTTTTCTATACGACTGCGATGGTACACTGGCCGATAATATGCAGGCGCATAAAGATACTTATGTAAATGTAGCCGCCCGTGGTGGTATAAACATAGATCCTTCCATTATTGATGAATTTGCCGGCTTGCCTATACCGCAAGTGGTGCAGGAAATAAACAAGCGTTACGGCAGTAGCTTCGATCCGCTTGCATTTGAGCGCGACAAATCAGAATTGTTCTACACAGAATACATTCAGCAGACTAAGCCAATCCAGTTTGTTGTGGATCACCTTATTGCGCATGCTGAAACAAAAAGAATAGGGGTGGTTTCCGGCGGCTCCCGTAAAATGGTACAAAAGACCCTGGAAGTATTGGGCCTTGCCTCCCTGGTGGAAGTGCTGGTATGTGCCGGCGATACACAAAAGGGTAAGCCCTATCCGGATCCATTTCTGCTGGCAGCGCAACAGCTTGGCGTTAGCCCCCACAAGTGTCTGGTTTTTGAGGATGGCGAAGCTGGTACCAAAGCTGCAGAACGGGCAGGGATGAACTGGATCAGGATCGACTACATAACTGGCAAAGATCAATAGTCCGTACTTACTGCCAGGCTCCGGTTTTTTAGCCTGCAGCAGCTTTAGAAATGAAAAGTGCTGACAAATATCATATCCTGATAAAGGATTTATGGGGAACTTAAGGAGGTACAAAAAGCAGTACCACCATGAAAACCCTGATTGTTGCCACTGATTTTTCACCAGAAGCAGAAGGTGCACTGGAATACGCCTGTGCAGCGGCACAGGCACTGCAGGCAAAAGTTGTCATTTTTAATTCATTCAGCCTTCCGGCTTCTACAACAAATACACTGTTGCCAGCAGGCAGTATCCAAAAGCTGATTGACCACAATAATGAGTTGCTAAGAGAGCGGGCCGGCAGTCTCTCAAAAAGCTATGGCATTGAAGTGGCGTGTGTCTGTAGCCTGATGCGGGAGGTTGGTGAGGAGCTCGATAAGTTGTTCGAAAGTCATCATGCTGATTTGATTGTCATGGGCATGGCGTCCAGCTCCCTGGCGCAGGATCTTTTTGGCAATACAACCACTTCTGCCATCATGAAGCTCAGGTTTCCGGTTTTGGCCATTCCACCCGGTGCCAGCTATAAGGGCATAAAAAGAATTTTATTTGCCTGTGATGTATTACGTGGAGTGCAAAAAAATATCCTGGAGAAGATAAAGAGCCTTGCCTCTTCTCTGGGGGCAGATGTGGAGGTGTTTCATGTTCAGGATAAAGTGAGTAAGCTACAGGAGCAGGCTAACATCCAGTATGGCATACAGCGTATTGATGAACAGCTGGAAGGGGTAAGGCATCATTATAAACATGTAGCATCAGCGGCGGTAGTAAAAGAGATAGAAAAAGAGATCAAACAGATGAATGCCGATCTGTTGATCATGGTCCCACACAAATATGGCTTTTGGGAATCACTCATCCACCGGAGTAAAACCTGCCTGATGGCCTCCCACAGTGAGGTGCCGCTGCTCTCTATACCTTTAAAATAATTGATAAACTGCTGCAGCATTTGCTAAACAGGCAGCCTGTACTGCAGGCAGCCTGTAGAGGCATTTTACTTTTTTGCAGTTGTGATACCAGTCATCAGCTCCGGAAAAACCCTGAGCAGAATCAACTTCTGCTGTTCCATTATCACATTATGAAAAAACCATCTTATATTGAGATTGAACGACCCTAACGCTGATGCATTTTTTTTACGATAAATAGTTATGAGCAATTACCACATCAAAAGTTTAGAAGAGTATTTTAAAATTTATCGCAAATCGATCAGAGAGCCAGAATTATTTTGGGAAGAAGTGGCAGAGGAGCACTTCGCCTGGAGAAAGCGCTGGAACAAAGTGCTGGAGTGGGATTTTAGCAAACCTGAAATCAAATGGTTTGAGGGTGCAAAACTGAACATCACCGAAAACTGTATTGACAGGCACCTGCTTGGAAAAGGTGAGAAAACAGCCATTTTGTTTGAGCCGAATGATCCCAAGGAAGAAGCACAGCACATTACATACAACAGTCTGCACAAACGTGTAAACCAGTTTGCAAACGTTCTAAAGGAAAATGGTGTCAAAAAAGGCGACCGGGTATGTATTTACCTGCCCATGATACCCGAGCTGGCCATATCAATTCTTGCCTGTGCCAGAATTGGTGCCATACATTCGGTGGTGTTTGCGGGCTTCTCTGCCACAGCCCTGGCTACCAGAATCAACGACTGCGATTGTAAAATGGTGATCACCTCCGATGGCTCTTACCGTGGAGCCAAAACAATTGATCTTAAAGGCATTGTGGATGAAGCCCTGAAAGAGTGCGAAGGAGTGGAGACGGTGCTGGTTGCAAAAAGGATCAATTCCAGTATCAACATGAAAGAAGGGCGGGATAAATGGCTGCAGCCTCTCCTGGATAAGGCCTCTACAGCCTGTGAGCCTGAAATTATGGATGCGGAAGATCCTTTGTTTATTTTATATACCTCGGGCTCTACCGGCAAGCCAAAAGGCATGGTACACAGCACGGCCGGGTACATGGTATATACCGCCTATACCTTCAAAAATGTTTTCCAGTACCGCGATGGCGATATATACTGGTGTACGGCTGATATTGGCTGGATTACCGGGCATAGCTACATTGTATATGGCCCCCTTGCCAATGGTGCTACCACGGTGATGTTTGAGGGGGTTCCCAATTATCCTGATTTTAGCAGGTTCTGGGAAATTGTAGAAAAGCACAAGGTCACCCAGTTCTATACCGCACCAACGGCTATCCGTTCCCTTGCCAAAGAAAGCCTCTCTTATCTTGAAAAACACGACCTTTCTTCCCTAAAGGTGCTGGGGTCTGTTGGTGAACCAATCAACGAGGAGGCCTGGCACTGGTACAACGATAATGTCGGGAAAAACCAGAGCCCGATTGTAGATACCTGGTGGCAAACGGAAACGGGTGGTATCATGATCTCTCCGATTCCGTATGTTACTCCAACCATACCTACCTTTGCCACCATGCCTATGCCTGGTGTACAGCCTGCTTTAATGAACGAAAACGGTGAAGAACTCCAGGGCAACCTGGTGGAGGGCAGGTTGTGCATTAAGTTTCCCTGGCCCGGCATTGCCAGAACCATCTGGGGAAATCATCAGCGCTATAAGGAAACCTACTTCTCGGCTTATGATAACAAGTATTTTACCGGCGATGGCGCCAGGAGAGATGCTGTAGGCTATTACCGGATCACCGGCAGGGTAGATGATGTGATCATTGTTTCTGGACATAACCTGGGCACAGCCCCTATAGAAGATGCTATTAACGAACATCCGGCTGTGGCTGAATCTGCCATTGTAGGCTGCCCGCACGATATCAAGGGGAATGCCCTCTATGGCTTTGTTACGCTGAAAGAAACAGGAGAATCCAGGATGCAGGTTAACCTGCGCAAGGAGATCAACCAGATTATTACAGAACATATAGGCCCTATTGCCAAACTGGATACCATACAGTTTACCCCGGGACTGCCAAAAACACGCTCCGGCAAGATCATGAGAAGAATTCTAAGGAAAATAGCCTGTGGAGATACCTCAAACCTGGGCGATATTTCTACCCTCCAGGACCCGGAAGTGGTACAGCAAATCATTGAAGGCAGGGCGGCACTTGAATAGTGCCCGCCCTTAACCTTTTCTTTTAAAGCAGCCGGAAAAAGAGCCTGTAATCATCTATAGCATCCACTGAAGGAATAAATTATTATTCTGCAGACTAAATCTGTACAGGTATTTTTGCCTGTTTCAAAAAGCTGCTGTATCTTTGCTAACACTGTTAGAAAAAGTAACAGGGCTAAATGGGAATAGCAGAAAGAAAAAAAAGGCAAAGAGAAGAAATGCGCACCGCCATCCTGGAAGCTGCCTGGCAGCTGGTGATTCAGGATGGATGGCAGGCGCTTTCTATCCGTAAAATTGCAGAAGTTATTGAATATAGTGTTCCTGTGATTTACGACCACTTTGCCAATAAGGAAGCTATCCTGCTGGAGCTCACAAGGCAGGGCTTTCAGAAATTAAATAGTGAGCTGGTAAAAGCCATAAGCCAGTCTGCCAGCCCGGAGCAGCAGATAGAAGCCATGGCCTACGCTTACTGGCGGTTTGCCTTCGAAAACACGGCCTACTACCAGGTGATGTATGGTTTGGGAATACCCTCCTGCGAAACCGTGAACCAGATCAGCGAATTGAGCACTTTCAGCGAGCTGGTGCTGCAGCCGGTTAAGCAATTAATTGCAGCCGGTAAAAATCCGGCCACAGATCCATTTCTGAAGCTACATACCTTTTGGTCGATGCTGCACGGACTTATCTCTATCAACATCATGAGTGTGAATGAAAGTAAAGAAGAGCTCAACCTGATGGTTTTAAAAGATTTTATTGCCGGCTTTATATCAGGAATCAAGTCGTAGTATATTTTTTTACCCTTTACCTAACACTGTTAGGAAATATAACAATAGTAGATATATCCATTTATTCAATAGATTTAATAGTAAAAACAAGATGGAAACAACTAAATGGGTTTTAGACCCCACCCACAGCGAACTAGGTTTCAAAATCAAGCACCTGATGATTTCTAATGTAACAGGCAGCTTTACCAAGTTCGATGCAATAGCTGAAACGGAGGGTGATGATTTCTCAAAAGCCAAAGTGGTATCTAACATAGAGGTAGCCTCCATTAACACCAACAATTCGCAAAGAGATGAGCATTTGCGTAATGCCGACTTCTTTGAGGTTGAAACCCACCCCAACATGCACTTCGAGTCTACCAGGGTGGAAAAGGTAGATGATGATACCTACAACCTCTTTGGTAATCTGACCATCAAAGGCACAACCAAGCCAGTTAAAGTTACGGCTGAGTACAGCGGCATTGTAAGGGATCCTTATGGCAACACCAAAGCCGGCTTTTCGCTAAGTGGTAAAATTAACCGCAAAGACTGGGGCATTAACTACAATGCAGCCCTGGAAACAGGTGGCGTAATGCTGGGAGAAGAGCTGAAGATACAGGGTGAAGTGCAGCTGGTAAAGCAGGCATAAACTTTCCTCACGTATATTTGAAAAGGGCTGTTCTGATATTCAGGACGGCCCTTTTTTATTTATACTTGGCAGATGGATTCCTGCCATACGCTGCTCGTAACTGTTCCGGAAAATTTGTAAACTGCCGCTTATGAGAGAATTCCTGTTTTTTCTTTTCCTGTTTGTTCACTTTAACAGCTCGCCCCTGTTTGCCCAGCATTTTAACTGGACCAGGCAAAACAGCAACAGCACGGCCAGCCTGCGGGGCCTGGCAGTGGTGAACGATACTGTAGTTTGGGCCAGTGGCAGTGGCGGCACTATTTTGCGTACTTTAAATGGAGGTATGCAGTGGGAGAAACTCCCTGCACCTTCCGATAGTCTTGATTTTCGCTCACTTTGGGTTTTTAATGCCCAGGAAGCACTTATTGCCTCCGCAGGCCAGCCAGCCCGGATCTACCGCACCGGCGATGGAGGCCGGCATTGGCAGCTGGTGTACGCAGATACAACCGGGAAAGCTTTTTTTGATGCCATCTCTTTTTGGGATCCTCTCAGAGGCCTGGCGCTTAGCGATCCTATAGAGGGAAAAATTTTGTTGCTCCAAACACAGGATGGTGGCTGGAACTGGAGCCCCATAGCGCTGCCTGCAGCCGAAAAAGAAGAAGCATTTTTTGCTGCCAGCAATGCCAGCATTGCCATGGCCGCTCCGGAAAAAGTGTGGATTGGTACCGGAGGCGGTGCCATACGGGTACTGCACAGCCCCGATGGTGGCGAGCGCTGGCAAATTCAGGCCATACCCCTTCAGCGCAAGTCGGCGGCCTCGGGGCTTTATGCGCTTTCCTTTGCAACAGAGCAGCAGGGTGTGGCAGTTGGCGGTGCCTACGACCAGCCAGAAGAGGGTAGCCAGGCGGCTGTTTACACACGTAATGGGGGCAAACGCTGGCACTTACCTCAAACGGCTCCCAGGGGCTACCGCTCCGGGCTGGCGCATCTGCCCGGTACCAGCACTTATATTAGTGTGGGCACCAGGGGTACTGATGTTAGCCGGGATGGGGGTAAAAACTGGTCGGCCTTGAACGATGAAAACCTAAACAGCATTCGTTTTTCCCCGGCCGGCCGGCGTGCCTGGGCTGTAGGGGCGCAGGGCGCTGTTTTTGTTATTGACGTTACTGCTGAAAAAGATTAGGGAAAGCTCCAGCTCCTTAGCCGCTTAAAAATTCATGTACGCCTTAAGGAGGGCTACGGCTGTCATCAGCAGCCAGATGGAATTTAACACCCAGCTGGCGTGGGCTTTTTTGAATACGGCGTATATGATCAGGAAAGAGCAGCCAACGATATTCATCAATAAGTATTCTATTGACTGGCTGCCAATAATGTTAAGGCTGTTTAAGCTAAATGCAGATAGGGAAAATACTGCACCAGTCCAACCGATGACTTCTTCTTTGTATTTTCGCAATGTTAGCATTGGTATAAATTTTAGACAAAGAAAGTTGGTGGGCATCATCTTAAAAATGCCAATTTTGAATTGACTAATGCATAAACCAACTTAGTGGATGTGGAGCTGCAACAAATAAAATATTTCCTTACCCTGGCCCAGGAGCTGCATTTCTGGAATACAGCCGAGAAAATGTTTATAACACAGTCGGCGCTGAGCAGGCAGATCAAAGCCCTGGAAGATGAGCTTGAGGTAAAACTTTTTGAGCGCAATAAGCGAAATGTAAAGCTTACAGAAGCAGGCATTTTTTTAAGAAATCAGTGGCTGCCGATGCTGGATGAGATAGACCGCATTCACAGGCAGGCAAAGAAAATTCATGAGGGTGCCTCCGGCTCTATTAAAATAGGCTATCCCGGCTCTGTTGCCTATGGCTTTCTGCCAGAACTTATTGCGGGCATTGCCCGGTCTTTGCCAGAGCTTAAGGTAGAACTGGTAGAGCCAATCGACATAAGCTTTGAGCAGCTGTTGCTGAACTACCAGATGGATATTGCCTTCAGGAGAGATCCTGCTGAAAACCCGGCACTTCAGTCTGTTTACCTGTATTCAGAACATTTTTCGCTGATAGTCCCGAATAATCATCCTCTTACAGAACAAAATTTCCAGGGGCTTCAGGATGTAAAAGATGAAAAGTTTATTCTTTCAGCCCTGCACCAAAAAACCTTTTATGTAACCAGTCTTCGGCAGATCTTCAATGATTATGATATTGAACCGAACGTTTACATTGAATCTGATTTTGGAGCCATGATCCTGGGCCTGGTAGCAAAAGGGCTGGGGGTTTCTATTCTGCCAAACTCATACTGCTACAGTGCACAGCCTGGTGTGCGGTTTATAAACCTGCCGTATAAAGCAAACCTGTATGTAACCTGGCGAAAAGATGATGTAAGCCCTGTACTTAGAAATGTATTGAAGCAGGTGCAGCATTTAGCAGAGAAATTCAGGAACTGTTAAAGCCGGAGATTTAACAGTTGTCTTCAAGTCTGCACTTTGGGCAAGACGGGAAAGGCAGGTCTTATGCCATGATTACATCAGGGGTTAATCATGCTGTTTTCTATGCAGCCTTTAATTCTACTCCTTTTCTTTCGGCATATAGGAGCGTTGATAAAATTCAATAGCCCCATGGATAGAGATCGGGCGGTTCATTTTGCAGGGGTACACTTATGGGATGTAATGCCCGGCTCTTGTCAATAAACAGGAAAGCATCATAGCGTTTGGGGATAACAGAGGGCACATAGTTGCCGTATGCTTCCAGGTTTGGATGGTAAACAACACCAACTGCCCTGTGCCCCAGCGGCTGCTGCAGGTATTGCTGGTTCTGAATATCGCGAGACAGGATAATTTTGTTTTCGTCGCTTAGCTGATGCAACATATTCTCCCAGCTACCCTCGGGTGCTGGCGGCAGCTGCATTTCTTCTACCGCCCCTCCCCATTGCCGGGCAGCAATAACCGATCCCTCGTAGGAGCCGAAGCCTACAATAAACACATCCTCACCAAATTCCTCCCGTACCAGCTGGCCAACATTTACCATGCCGCTTTGGGCCATATCTGTATAGCGGGCGTCGCCTACATGGGTGTTATGTTCCCAGACTATGGCTTTGGAGTCCGGACCATGAAATGCCAGTAGTCGCCTGAGGGTTTCGGTCATGTGTCGGTCGCGAATGTTCCAGGATTCCTGCTCACTGCTTACCATGGCACGGTAGTAGCGCTCGCCGTTCAGGGCAACCAGGGCATTTTGTTCCATTACAAACAGGGCTTCGCTTTTTTCTGCGGCCTCCCTGCTAAGCTTTTGTACTCTTCTCCAGAGCTGGCTTGTGGTGTGGCGGCAGTTTGCAGAGGCATTTGCCACTGCCCTGGCATACTCCTGTGCATCTGCACTATAGGGCTGGAAGCATTTATCTACCCTCCTTGCTGCTCTTTGGGCTTGTTTGGCTGAGTCGGGGAGGTAGGGCATCAGCTCTTCCATCGCTTCCCACAGGCAATATACATCCAGTCCGTAAAAACCTGCTTTTTCCTGTTGGGGTTGCTGCTGGTTATAGCGATTAAGCCAGCCTACCAGTGCGGCCACTTCGTGGTTGCCCCACATCCAGCTGGGCCAGCGGTTGTAGTGCTGCAGTAGTTCCACAACAGCGGCGCTATCCTGCGGAGGGCCTTTTATAAACTGGTTCACCCGGTAGGAGTCGGCCCATTCTCCTTCAACGGCTATAAAATCGAAGCCTTTTTCCTGTAGCAGGCGTTTGGTGATGGCGGCGCGCCAGGTGTAGTATTCAGAGGTGCCATGGGAGGCTTCTCCCAGTAAAACAATACGGGCATCGCCTATTTCCTGCAGTAGCACGTCCAGGTCGGCCTCTGTCCGGAGGGGGTGGTTCGGAATTGCAATAAAAACTTCTTCTGATGCTGCCTGCCCTTCAGGGATTTGCTGGCTTTGTGCAGTCAAGGGGCTGTTGCAGGTACTCAGGAGTGCTGCAACAGCAATCATTAATATACAAACTCTGGTATTCTCTCTCATACTGCCCTCCTGTTGTCTGCCGAGCTGCTGCCAGCTATTTGTTTGCTTTTCTAACCAGGCACAGGCAGAAAGGTTAAGCAAACTGCTGTGGTGTATGCTCACCATTTTCTGCGCAAACAGGTGTGATTAGCAGGCCTGCAGCAAAGCGCAACATATAGCCTGGTTATTTTTTCAGGATGGGGGCGCATTATGGTTAACATACGTTTGCTCTTAGCTGTAGCGGCTGTTTATTAAGTTTTGGTAAAATCCCTGAAAAAGTTCCCCTGCTGCTTGAAAAAAAAGGATGTTTATTTACATTTGCTCACTATTTAGAATTA
This sequence comes from Cesiribacter sp. SM1, assembly GCF_020178975.1. Lineage (GTDB taxonomy): Bacteria > Bacteroidota > Bacteroidia > Cytophagales > Cyclobacteriaceae > Cesiribacter. The sequence goes on along the minus strand of NZ_JAHXBU010000089.1, from coordinate 226,983 downwards.
GTCTAGATTAATTTAATGTATGGGCAAATTTTTTACTCTCTTTGCGCTCCTGCTGCTGACGCAATTTGCCGCAGCGCAATCCGCAGTTACGATAGCTGGAAAAGTTAACATCGCCAGCAATGAGCCTTTGGTAGGTGTAAGCGTGCGTATAAAAGGTACTTCTGAAGGTGTAGTTACCGATGTAGACGGCCGCTTTTCTTTACAAACCCAAAGACCACTGCCAGTAACACTTGTGCTCTCAATGGTTGGCTACAAAACTGAGGAGGTTAAGGTAACAGCGCCTGTAAGCGCACTCTCTGTTACCCTTTCTGAGGCTGTAGAAGAGTTGTCAGCCCTGGTGGTATCTGCCAGCCGCACGCCTGAAACCCTGGATGAAACACCTTCTTCCGTTACCATTCTTCCACAGAAGGCGCTGCAGGAATCTATGATTGTTACCACCAACCTGATTGACATTTTAAGCAACCAGGTGCCCGGACTGGCGCCAAGTACCAGCACCAGCAGTAACTGGGGCCAAACACTCCGGGGCAGGCCCATGCTTATTATGATTGACGGTGTGCCGCAATCCACACCCCTTCGGAATGGTTCGATGGATATGCGCGCACTGGATCCTGCCGTAATAGAGCGCGTGGAAGTGCTCAAAGGCGCCACTGCCGTATGGGGCAATGGTGCTGCCGGCGGTATTATCAATTACATTACCCGAACACCTAAAAAAGACGACCCTTTTTCTTCTGTAACTGAGCTGGGCACCACAGGCTCGCTATCTTCTATTGATAACAGTTTAGGCGCCAGGATAAGCCAGATGGTATATGGAAAACTGGATAAGTTCGATTATGTGGTAAGTGGTATCTACGAGCAGACCGGCGAATGGAAAGATGCAGAAGGTGATGTGCTGCCACCCACTTATGGGTTGGGTGAAACAGATTCTTACAATGCTTTCCTAAAGTTTGGATATAACTGGATGCCCGGACAACGGGCGCAGCTTAGCTATAACTACTACAGCAGTGAACAAAAAACCAACTATGTTTCTGAGTTCGGTAATTATGATGAGAAACGTAAAACTGCTGCAGTATTGGGCGACATCCTGGGGGTGCCCCAGGGTGTAAGGGCAAATCATAACCTGAACCTTCGGTTCGAAGGGGAGGGGCTTCCCGGGCAAACCAGCTATGATGTGGATGCTTATTACCAGTCGGTAGACAATGTGTTTTTCTGGTCTAATGATTTTGTAAACGGAGGTCAGTCGCGTATCCTTTCACAAAAGAAGGGGCTTCGCTTTGCCTTCAATACGCCACTGCTAAGCTCAGCGGTGTTTGCCAGCGATATTACCTATGGACTCGACCTGCTCAATGATGTTACTTCGCAGCCGCTGGTAGATGGCCGTATCTGGGTGCCGGAGATGAACATGAACAGCCTGGCACCATTCACCCAGCTAAAGTTCAGCCTCTGGAAAGACCTGGTGTTTAAAGGTGGCTTTAGAATGGAGAAAGTAAACATTGGCGTAGAAGACTATGCCACCATGGAAATGGTGAACCACCAGACCGGCGGCACTACCGAAAGCTTTAGTGTAAAGGGTGGCAGTCTTAGCTACAATGCCTACCTTTTCAATGCTGGTGTTCGCTATAATAAGTTTGACCTGTTTACGCCCTATGCCAGTTTTTCGCAGGGCTTTAGTGTAGCCGATCTTGGCCTGATGCTGCGCTCTGCAAGGGTGAACAGTATTGCGGCCATCAATACAGAAGCAATTATCATTAACAACTACGAGGGAGGATTTGTAAGCAAGTGGAAGAACCTCCGCCTGGAAGGCGTGGGTTACCTAAGCACCTCGGAGCTGGGCACCAGTGGCCGTTTTGTGAATGGGGTGTATGAAGTGATGCGCAGCCCGGAAAAGGTCTGGGGTTTTGAGGGCATTGCCGATTACCGCATCCTGGATAATCTTAGCATTGGCACTTCTTATTCCTGGACAGAAGGCAAGCTGGATGTGAATGATAACGGATCAGTATCAGATGCGGAGGATGTGTACCTGGGCGGCGAGCGGATTTCTGCGCCAAAGCTCACGGGCTATGTGAGCTGTTCGCTGCTTCAGGAAAGGCTCTCCTTGCAGTTGCAATATACAGGCATCCGCAACCGTAGCCGCTTTGAGCAGAACGAAAGAGGCTCATACGATCCCTACAAGGCACCTGTAGAAGCCTATAACCTCGTGAACCTAGCGGCCAGCTACCGGGTAAATGAAAGTACCAGCCTGCGAGTGGGTATAGAAAATCTTTTTAATGAAGATTACTTCCCGGCCCGTTCGCAGTGGTTTACGCAACCTTCCTTATATACCAAAGGCAAGGGTGCGGCATTCAACCTGTCTGTGAACATAAGCCTGTAATGCGGTTGGGCAGGGCGTAAACTGCTCTGCCCCGGCTTAACTGCTGCTAACGGCACAGGTATATAGTAGCTGTGAGATAGATTTTAAAGCAGAAAATAAAGCATGAACAAAGGGGCACTCTTGTTTCGGTGGCATCATTGGCTGGGGCTTGTATCAGGAGTTCTGCTGCTGGTGGTTAGCCTGAGCGGCGCTGCCCTGGTTTTTCATAAGGAAATAGACAGGGCTACTTTTCCTGCCCGGGCCGTTTTTGATCAGGCAGCAGATAGTCTTCAGTATGATCAGGCCCTGGCGGCGGTATTAAGCCGTTACCCTTACCACCGGCTGCGCCTGTATCTTCAGCCGGAGCCCTACCGCCAGGCCCTGGTGTTTGAGGCACGGGGAGAAGAAAGCCAGCGCCTGCTCTATGTGCATCCACAGTCGGGGGAGGTTTTGCTGGATATTGATCGCTTCAGCACCCCAAGCCGCTGGCTGCTAAAACTACACTATACGCTCTTTGCGGGCCTTGCCGGTAATTTTCTGCTGGCCCTTTTAGGCCTGAGTATGATCGCTTCTCTGCTTACGGGGCTCTGGGTGTACCGCAGGCGTCTGTTGCCGGTGCTCCTGTTCAGGGAAAGGCTAAGCCTGAAGAGCAAGCGCACTTTTTACTCGGGCACCCACCGCTATATAGGTGTCTGGTCGCTGCTGCTGAACCTGCTGTTAGCCGTTACAGGTATCTGGATACAATTTGTTGTAATTAGCGCCAATATGGGTAAACCCAGCCCTGTGGCAGCACCAAAGCCTAACCCAGTTGTATCGCTGCAGCAGCTAATGCAGGAGGTAGAGGAACATAAAACAGTTTTTACACCCGCCTTTATTATTTTACCTGCAGACAGCCTTTCACCACTACTGGTGTACGGAAAAAGCAAACACACAAACCCCTTATTACCAGCCTATGCCGATCAGCTGAAGCTGGGTATTGAAGATTACAATGCTGCTGAATTGGTGCTAAGCCATGAGCAGCCCCTGGGAAAGCGGTTATATGCCTGGGTAATTGCCCTGCATTTTGGTGGTTTTGGAGGCATGCCAGTTAAGCTGCTGTACTGCCTGTTTGGTCTGGCACCCGCCTGGCTAAGCATCAGTGGGTGGTTCCTTTACCTGAAAAGAAGCAAGAGAAAAAAAGTAACCTTCGCAAGGCCATCCATAAAAGAACCAGAGCACTTTACAAGTATATAGATGGTAGTGGCGCTCATTGACCTGGCTTAGCGGAGACTTAAGCCGCCTTTGAAAACAAAAGCGGACTAATCTTAAATTGTAAGAGTAGTCCGCTTCATGATTTAATCATTTGCTGATCATATTCTAATCAGTCAAATTCAAAAGAGATGACGGGTGCGTCCATTGTATAGCAACACCTATTCATCATCTGGTTTTGGTCCCATGTATTTTTGCCATGATTCATCCAGGATAATTTTCATCAGTACCTTAGAGAGGCCAACGCCAAGACCTACGGCCGCTCCCCAGATAAAAGCATCTTTCCAGATAACATCAGGGTCGGTTGGGTTTTCCGGCGGATTGCTTTTCTCAAAACTTTGCCAGCCCATCTTCAATAAAGAACGAGTGCCTACTGCTACGCCAATGGTAGTTAATTTGTCAAGAATTTTGTATTGCGTATCTCTGGATATGCCTAATGCGCTCATTGTGAAAAATTTATAAATAAAAAAATTGAGTTCCTGCTTATGAATACGAATGGGTGCCTGAAGGGTTTAGCACAAATTAGCAGGTATCCAGAGATAATCCGGATTAACATATACATCAGGCCCGGCCAGAAAAATAATAATGCCGGGCTTTATGTTTAAAAGTGCTTATGGTTTATCTATAAGCGCTGGTACAATTTTCTCCACATCTTCCCTGCGCAGTGGTTTAATCAGGTACCCCTGCAGTTTGTCGCCCAGTGAAACCGCTTTTGCTCTGTCTGCCGGGCTTATGGATGAGGTAAGCATAACCACAAAAATCCTGCTCCGGTCAATTTCCAGAGACTCCATGTCTTCGAGAATCGCGAAACCATCCATCCCCGGCATGTTAATATCCAGAAAGATCAGATCGTAGCCATCTTCTTCCGGAATGCTTTGTTTATGGTAGTTATCGAGAATAAACTTAAAGGCCTGCCAGGCGTCAGTTAAAGAAACAACCTCCCGGGCTACCGACATTCTGTCCAGCAACAGCTTGTTCAGGTAGCAGGTAACATCATCATCATCAATCAGTAGTATCTTCCTTAACTTCATTAACGCAAAATACCAATATATTTTTTATATGTCATAGGTACACCGGCAGATACTTCTGACCGGCGCATGTATGAAACTCCTTCATGTCTTAAAGGCAGTACTGTTTGTTCTGTTTGCCAGCTTAAATGTTACATGCCTTACTGCTGCTTATAACTCCAGTTGGTGAATTCCTGGTATATTATAAAGGGTGTAAATTATTTACTGTTAGTGAATTACAGGGCGTGAGATGCTGCTTTGTTGTGTGGAGCATTGTGATAGATCGTATTTTTATTACATGGCTGATGGTGTTGCGTCTTGCCTGAAATGCCCGGTAGAATCTGCAAAAAAGCTTTCTGTTTGCTATTTTACTTAACTTCTGCTTTTTTACGACATCTGGTACCTTTATCCATGGGTGTGTATTAAATTTGTATGTTGGAATCGAAGAGCTTAAGATTAAATCAACTCCATGGAAGTCAGCAGGGATGTTAGTGTTTGGGAGAAGATTATAAAGAATTCTCTTGATATTATTTGTGCACTTGATCAGAACGGGTGCTACACTAAAGTTAATGAAGCTTGTAAAAATATTTTAGGGTACAGCCAGGAGGAGATGATAGGCCAAAGCCTGCGCTGCTTTATACATCCTGATGACCTGGACCGTACCCTTCTGGTTGCAAATGATGTGATCAAAGGCCAAAAGATCAACAATTTCGAGAACCGGTATATTCATAAGGCCGGTCATGAAGTGTACATGATGTGGTCTGGGGCATGGTTGAAAGAGGATGGTGTAGTGATTTGCGTTGGCCGTGATATTACCGAACAAAAAAAGGCACGGCAGAAAAATGAGCTGCACCAGGCTATTGTGGAGCATGGGGTAGATATGCTGGCTATGCTGGATCAGGAGCTGAATTATTTACACAGCGAAGGCTCCATTCACAGGCAAATGGGATATACCAATGAACAGCTTATTGGTACAAATGCCCTAAACTACATTCATCCGGATGATATTTCGCTGGCAACCGATCTCTTGTCAAAGATCCTGACTTCCAGCAGTTATATCAAAGTGCCCGATTATCGCTTCAAAAATGCAAAGGGAGAGTGGCGGTGGATTGAAACCACCATAAGTAACCAGCTGAATAACCCCGAGGTAAGGGCGCTGGTAGCCAACTCCCGTGATGTTACAGAAAGAATAGAAACCAGGTTAAAGCTACGGGAAAGTGAGCAAAGGTTTAAGTCACTTTTTGAGAATCACCTGGACATCGTGCTGTTTCAGGACAGAGAGGGGATAATTATTGATGCAAATGCTACCACGCTTTCTTTTTTTGGTGTTGAAAAAGAGGAAATCCTCAACCATCCATTTTCATACTTTCTTACCCCCGAGGTAATACCAATTTGTGATAAAGCCCTTCGGGATGCGCTCAATGGAGAGTGGGTAAGGTATGAGGCAACAATTCCCTTTGAAGGCAAGGGAACTTACACCTTCGACATTGCAAAAATTCCGGTGGTTGTGAACGGCAGCGCCATTGGTGTCTACAGCATTCTAAGAGATGTTACCGAAATTCACCAGTACAATAAAACCATCAGGCGGCAGGCCGAAAAGCTCAACAACATTATGGAAAGCATTACAGATGCTTTCTTTACCCTGGATAAGAACTGGATCTTTACGTATGTAAACAGCGAATTTGACAGGATTTTACATACTAACAGGGAGCAGCTAATCGGTAAAAGTATCTGGGATATCTTTCCGGAAGAGTTAAATGGTGAATTTCACAGGCACTATAGCGAAGCTCTTGAAACAGGAAAATCTGCTCATTTCGAAGCTTATTTAAAGCACCTCGATGTCTGGCTGCAGGTAAAAGCTTTTCCTTCTGAAGAAGGCCTGTCGGTTTACTTTGATGATGTTACTGAAAAAGTAAAGTCAAGGCTTGAACTGGAGAGACTCTCGCTGGTGGCTAGTAAAATAACCAATGGTGTAGTTATTACTGATGCAGACGGGTTGATAGAATGGGTTAATGAGGGTTTTGTAGCTCTTACAGGCTACACACTGCCTGAAGTGGCAGGAAAAGCCCCGGTTTCTTTCCTTACAGGAGAAGAAACAGATAAAATTGTTCTTGAGCGGTTCATAGAAAAACGGATGCAGAGTAAGCCATTTCATGAAGAAATGCTGAACTATAAAAAGTCTGGAGAAAAGATATGGCTACTGCTGGAGGTAACGCCGGTATTAAATGAGGCTGGTAAAGTAAGCAGGTTTATCACCATTCAGTCTGATATCAGCTACAGGAAAGAAGTTGAGGAAAGCCAGCTGCAGTTAACAAAAGATCTTTTCAACCAAAACCGCGATCTGCAACAGTTTACCTATATTGTATCCCACAACCTTAGGTCGCCTGTTGCCAATGCAATGGGGCTGGTTGATATACTATCGATGATCAGTAAGGATTCGGCTGAATTCAACACTTCTCTTAATTTTCTGCGAAAGAGTGTTAATCAGCTTGATACAGTTTTAAGGGACCTGAACATGATCCTTTCCATCAGGGATAAAAGAGATACCATAGACAGGGAGAGCATTCCGCTGGCGCTTGTGTGCCAGCAGGCAATATCTGATTTAAGTGAGCCGCTGCATGCATGTGGAGCAGAAGTGAAGATGGGTATAGATGAAAGTATAAATGTACAGGGCGATAAGGCCTATATTTACAGCATATTTCATAATCTCCTGTCGAATGCCATTAAATACAGAGCCTCCGGCCGCAGCTTAGTAGTTAACATTGAGTGCATGAGCAATACAGGCACAGGCACTACTATTTCTCTGTCTGATAACGGCTCGGGCTTTGATACGGAGTCGGCAGGAGATAAGGTATTTAAGCTTTACAAAAGGTTTCATGCTAATTCCGATGGCAGAGGCATTGGCCTTTTCCTGGTTAAAACGCACTTAGATGCGATGGGCGGTCATATTGAAGTAACAAGTGAGGTGAACGTAGGAACAAGGTTCTTAATCTATTTTAAATAAAGAGCGATGAAAGTGTTTGTTGTTGATGATGAGGAGGTAAGTCTTTTTATTACAAAAAGGTTGGTTGTTTTTGGGGGCTTGGCTGCGGAAAAAGATGTTCATACTTTTCTTTCTGCTGCGGATGCATTAAGTACCCTCACCGGGTGCAGTGATGAAGCTTTGCCGGGGCTGGTGCTGCTGGATTTAAGCATGCCTGTTATGGATGGATGGCATTTTCTGGATGTGCTTGCCACTTTGAGGCCTGCAATAAGGGAAAAATGCAGAATTTATATCCTTACATCCTCTCTTGCCTCATCCGATCAGCACAGAGCAGCCCACAATTCAATGTTGTCCGGGCTTATCCATAAACCAATCAGCCTGGAGTCCATCAGCATGTTAATAGCTGCTGGTGGTGCAGGTGTGGACGCAGTGGAGAGAGAGGATCTGGTTTGAAGATTTTTACAGAAGAGCAACCAGCTTCTGATCAACAGGGATTGGGCCTTTAGTCTTTCTTAGTGCTACCCCCGGAAGATGCAGCTGCACCCTCCAGTCCTTTATTGAAGGCTTCTATAAAAGCGTGTCGCAGTACATTCACCACGGTGGTAGAGATATCCGTATCGGGCTGGTTTACATTGCCCGATATGGGGATGCGGGTAGCTACCTGGTCTCTGGGCTGATTTTCAACAGCTTCTACAAACAGACCCGCAATGGCCTCCCAGGCTGCCCTTAAAAATCCATCTTCTTTTTTATCCTCTTTCCAGTTAAGTACCTTAACCTCTTCAAAAAATGGCTTCATATAGCCCTCAATATGACCATTCATCAGTTTTAACTCGCTGTACATATCCAGGCGGCCCCTTTCCACATCAAATTTAGCGTAGGCTTCTATAAAATCATTAATGCTGGTCAGGTCTATGCCTGTCAGCTTCAGGTTCAGATCAAAATCGGGCAGTTCTTTCAGTACGTTAATACGCATATCACCTGTTAGTTTGCCCCCGCCAATTGAGGTGCCTGTTATATGAACAGAAGACGGCAGTGCATTGCCCTGCTCTTCTACGTTGGCCAAGTTATGTGCCAGCAAATGCATACGATCAATGTGGAGGGTAACATCGGGAGAGGTGGTGTAATCCAGGTAAGCAAGCCTGCCTTCCCTGATTTCCAGCCGGTTAATCGTCATGGGCATCAGGCTTTTAACTACCTCTGTCCAGTGCTCCCGCTCCGACTGATCCAGTGCCTCCTGGCTGGCAGGAGCCGTTTTGATGTAAAGCTCCGGCCGCAGCAGGTTTACGTCGCCTACAAGCCTCCCTTTCAAGAGCGAACGCCATTCTACAGACAGGTCAATTTCATGGATTTGCAAAAAAGGAGTTTTTGATTTGCTCTCTTCCTCCTCCAGCAGCAGTCCCTCTATCTTATAAGCACCCCGGTACAGCGAAAGGTCTATATCCTCAACATGGCCGTTATAGCCGGGCAGGTCGTTTAGCGTTTTGTTTACATAGCGCTCTACAATAAAAGGCAGCGCTATTCTGATGATGATCAGCAATACCACAACAGCAGCAGCTAATGTATATCTTTTATGTTTTACCATAGCGATAATGCAATTATTGAATTACCTCATTGGCATACGCAAACCGTAATTTTCAGTTTGCGAACATTAGAAAATTAATAGCTGTAAGATTTTGAATATGAGAAGCTTTTAAGGGATAGACTGGAGGTGTCAGGCAGTACTACCATTCTCCTCTCTTTGCTTTGGCAAGAGGGGAGGTATCCATATTTTTTATTCCATGATAGCCTGCATATAAAAAAAGTACAGCTGCAGCCAGCAGGGCAGTTATTGCAACGGCATCATGGTTGTTCCATTGTTTATACGCAATTGCCACCAGGCCCCAAACACCTACCAGAGCTGCTTCACGCATGTTTCTCGACCAGGTCAGGAACAGGTAAATAAGGCTTGCTAACACCAGTACCAGAATGGCCCAGAGTTCCGGAGCCATAAGATTGGCTAGTACCCCAAGACTTTCAAGATAAACAGAAATATTAATAACTGTAGCCAGAACAATCCACCCTAGATAAATGCACACAGGCCACCACACAAAAATGATAATGCGCAGCGGGGCATCCCAGGTTTCCAGCTCCAGGCGTATCACCAGCCGGGTTAGGGAGAAAAGCAGAAAGAGTATGATGAGTACAGACAGACCCAGGTTTTCAGTAAGCCAGGCAAATACCCACAGCGCATTGGCAAGATTGGCCATAAAAAACCAGATGCCCGCTTTAAGAAGCGATTCTCTGTTCCTGCCCTTAAACCAGGCATACCACTGGTAGGCGGTAAAAGCAACTAGCATGAGATAAATTAACCCCCAGATAGAAAAGGCATAGCCTGCAGCCGTAAGCAGGGTAGGGTACTCATCGCTTACATCACCTATAGATTTGCTGGAAATAGCCCCGGTACCTGCGGTATAGTTTACAGCAAGGGTGATCAGCAGGCTTAAGGTGTTTGCCAGTAAAAGTATAAGGGCTTTCATAAGGGTAAACTTTTCTATAACCCTAACCCCTCGGGGGTACACAAGTTTTATTCATTGCCTGCAGCTGCTTTAATTAGCAGGATCTGCTGGAGAAAATCAGAAAGCGTAATTGGTTACCCCGCCATCAATAAACAGGTTTTGGCCCGTAATGTAGCCTGCGCCATCGGAGCAGAACATCACCACCGGGGCAATAAGCTCATAGAGCTGTCCCAGCCTGCGCATGGGGGTTCTGCGCTCCAGCAGGCTGCGGAAATCGTCATTATCAAGTGCCTGTGCATTTAATGAAGTTTTAAAAAACCAGGGGCTGATGGCATTAACAGTAACGCCCTTTGTAGCCCATTCGTTGGCCAGCTGGCGGGTTAACTGCACAACGCCTGCCTTGCTGGGCCCATAGGGGGTGCCGGAGGCAAGGCTTAGCCTGGAGGCAACAGACGCTACGTTTACGATGCGCCCCCACTGGCGCTCCACCATATGCCTGCCTACTGCTTTTGAAACAAGAAAAACTGATTTGAAATTAACGTTCATCACCCTGTCCCAGTCGTCTTCTGAAAGATTCAGGGCAGTTTCGCGAACGCTGGAACCGGCATTGTTAATCAGGATGTCGATATGCCCGAACTGTTGAAGCGCCCTGTTTACAGCCTCCTCAACTGAGCTGCTGCTGGTAACATCGCAGACAACACCCAGCGTACTGCTGCCGGTGGCTTCAGCAATTTCCAGCGCAGCTTTTTCTACTTCTGCTCCGGTTCTTGCAGCCAGTACCACACTGGCTCCGGCATGTGCCAGGCCTTCAGCCAGTGCTCTTCCTATGCCTCTTCCGGCACCGGTTACCAGGGCAACCTTTCCACTCAAATCAAAACTAGCTTTGTACATTCCGCGTCGATCGATTAATATGTATGTTGAAATGCTAACAGCTGTGGAGGGCAATGGTTTTTAACTGCTGTGTGAAAACAGCAGCAGTTAAAAACAGTACAGCTACTGCCTGCGACAGGCAGTCCCTGCTTAGGGCAGCATTGGCCTACTGAGGGGAGCTCGGCCGGGCTCAATAGCAGGGCCGTGTAGTGATCTGCAGCGGATGCAGGAGCGGTAGGGTTCATTTTTATATTCAGGCCAAATTATTATTTTAGTGGCACAAATAGGCAATGGTGTCTGCCTTAAACCGCCTGTAGTATTGTCAGGATGATGGCGCCTGCTCATCGATCGTGCCCTGCATGATCCTACTGACAAGCTATGCTCATGAAAAAATTGAGGTACTACTTTCGTACAATAGAGCAGCTCCCTGCCCTGTTGTTTACTTTAAAATGGCTGCTGATTGCCTGCCTGGTAGGCGTGGCGGCAGGTTCTGCTTCTGCTTTCTTCCTGATATCGCTGCACTGGGTTACCAATTACAGGGAAGAAAACCTGTGGATCATTTCAATGTTGCCGCTTGGTGGGCTGATGATAGGCCTGTCGTACCACTACCTGGGGCAGAATGTGGTGAAGGGGAACAACCAGATCATTGATGAGATCCTCATTCCGCAAAACATCATCAGCATGCGCATGACGCCACTGGTACTGTTTGGCACGCTGGTTACCCATTTGTTTGGAGGCTCGGCAGGCCGCGAGGGAACGGCTGTACAGATGGGCAGTTCCATTGCAGATCAGTTTACAAAGCTGTTTGGCTTTCGCTCCCGTGATAGAAAAATCCTGCTTATTATGGGGATCAGTGCCGGCTTTGCCTCTGTTTTTGGCACCCCGCTGGCGGGTGCTGTATTTGCCATGGAGGTGCTGGTGCTGGGCCGCATCCGATATGATGCCATTCTGCCCAGCTTTTTAGCCGCCCTGCTGGCCGATTATGTATGCCAGGTGCTGTGGGGCGTGGGCCATACCCATTACCAGATTCCGCTGGTGCCTGCCATGACGCCACAAAACCTGTTGTGGGCTGTTCTGGCTGGTGTTTTGTTTGGGCTGGCCGGTATGCTCTTTGCCAAAGCAATTCATTTCTGGGGTTCCTTTTTTAAGCGTACCATCGCCTGGGCACCCCTGAGGCCCTTTGCCGGGGGGGCTGTTATAGCCCTGTCGGTGTACCTGCTGGGTACTACAAAATACATTGGCTTAGGCGTACCCACCATTGTAGATGCTTTTCAGGAAGTACTGCCCCTTTACGATTTTGCTGTAAAGATCCTTTACACCTCTTTTACCCTGGGAGCGGGTTTTAAGGGAGGGGAAGTAACTCCCTTGTTTTTTACTGGTGCTACCCTGGGCAATGCCTTATCTTCTTTTATTCCCCTGCCCCTGGCCTTATTGGCAGGCATGGGCTTTGTGGGCGTTTTTTCAGGTGCCACCAATACACCACTGGCCTGTACTTTTATGGGCATAGAGCTGTTTGGCATCGAGCCAGGCTTATTTGTTGCGGTTGCCTGTGTTACCGCCTACCTGTTCTCGGGCCATTCCGGCATCTATGGATCGCAGCTGCTTGGTACACCAAAGCACCTGCTCTTTGGTCTGGAGAAAGGAAAAACCCTGTTTGAGATCGGTCAGCTCAGAAAGAAAAGCAGGCGCTTTAAAAAGGAATGAGAACTCTGCAGTTGCGTTTTTAACTGACGCCACGCTTCTTTATTTAGCTGTGGGCCTGGTGCAGCTGTCACATGCTGTTCGGCCTGGGTAGGGCAGATTTTGTAAAAGCCATCATCATCTATTGATCGTTCTGGATTTGTTTCCGTAAACTAGGCTAAACACAGCACGGGCCAGGCACTATGGCCGGGTAATAGTCTGTCCGATGTCTTTACATTACGCTAAGAAGCCCTTATTTTGGGTAAGGATCTTATAATGAGGTAATCATCGTGCATAAGTGCAAACATTACTGTCGGGAGATGTTTAAGTTTACGTAAGCCGTCATCTGCTTTAGTACCACTCCAGGTTTTTAGGATTTATATTTTGCTTTTCATGAAAAACACCCTCTTTTTTCTGTTCTTCTTTTTTAGCGTGTTTAATGTTTTTGCCCAGGAGTTTTCTATATACGGAACGGTACAAAGTGCAAAAGATAATAGTACCCTGCCGGGTGCTACCGTTGTCTTAGAGGATCCTGTAGATTCTACCACCGTTACAGGCGTTGTAACCGACATGGATGGCGAATTTATACTTGAAAATGTGAAGCCGGGAGAGTATGTGCTTCGGGTACAGTTTATGGGCTTCAACCCCCTGCTGAGAAAGATTTCCCTGAACAAGGACCAGGAAAAAGACCTGAACCTTGGCACCCTTAGCCTTCGGGAAGAAGAAGACAGACTGGAGGAGGTAGTAATTGTGGCGCAAAGGCCGCTGGGAGAACAGAAAGGAGATACCACCAGCTTTAATGCCAGCTCCTTCCAGACGCTACAGGATGCCAGCGGCCAGGACCTGGTGGAGAAAATGCCCGGCATCAGCATACAGGATGGAAACATACAGGCCCAGGGCGAAAACGTGGTGCGCATTCTGGTAGATGGCAAACCTTTCTTTGGCACCGATGTAAAGGCTGCTTTACAGAACCTGCCTGCAGAGGTGATTGCCAGTGTGGAGATTTACGACCGGAAAAGTGATAAAGCCCTGCTCAGTGGGTTTGATGATGGGGAACGGGAAAAAACAATCAACATCATTACCAAGCCCAACCGCCGCAAAGGCCAGTTTGGCAAAGCCTCGGTAGGCTATGGTACAGACGATCGCTACCTACTGGGTGCCAGTGTAAATCTTTTTAATGAAGACAGAAGGCTTACCATCACCGGCTTAAGCAATAATATCAATGCGCTGGATTATTCTGCAGATCCCAACAGCCAGGGCGAAACCAGAACACAAAACGGAATTATTACCACCAATACTGTAGGGCTCAATTTTACTGACGACTGGGGCGAAAAAATAGAGCTTAGTGCAAGCTACCTCTTTAGCCAGCGCGAAAACAGGGGCATTACTTCCCTGGTGAGAAACTATGTACTTTCGGCCGATTCGGGCCAGGTGTATACCGAAAACAGCACCAACATCAGGAAGAACATGGATCATCGTTTTGATATGCGCTTCGAGTACAACCTGGATAGCAACAACAGGATACTGATACGCCCGGACATATCCCTTAGGAACGATGAGAATAATCTATTTTTCCTCGGCCGCACTGCCACAGATAACAGCCTGCTGAACCAGACAGAAAATACTTCGGCTTCAGATAATCTCGATTATGATTTTAACAACCGTATGTATTACAGCCACCGCTTCAGGAAGAGGGGCAGAACCCTTACCCTAGGCTTGGAGTCGGGCTACCATACAAACCAGGACGAGGCCAGCCGTCTGGCGGAAAACATATTTTACAGGGAAGAAAACCGAACTGAAATCCTGAACCAGCGCACCAACCGCGACAGAACGGGTTTATCCTGGGAGGCCGACTTTTCTTATACAGAGCCTCTTGGAGAAAGAGGGCAGCTGGAGCTTGAGTATGAAATCGGAAACCGGATAAATGATTCTGATAAGCGCACCTATAACATCTATACAGAAGATGTGGAGCCCTATGCTACATACAGCCAGCTGGATACTGCCCTTAGCAATACCTTTGAAAGTGAATACCTTACCCAGGAGCTTGAGCTCGGCTACCAGTACTCTACTGAAAAAGTACGCATACAGGTAGAAGGAGAGTATCAGCAGGCCAACCTCAATAACGAGCAGGAGTTTCCGGCTCCTTTTTCGCTGCAGCGTACCTTTAATAGTTTTCTGCCAACGGTACGCTTTGATTATAAATTTTCGGAGTCTAAAAACTTTGAGTTCGACTATGATACCTGGACCCGGGAACCCTCCATTGGCCAGCTGCAGAATGTAATTGATAACTCAAACCCCCTTCACCTTAGAACGGGTAACCCAAACCTCGACCAGTCTTATCACAACCGCATCAGGATACGCTACAGGGGGCGCAACCCGGAAAACGAGCAAACCTTGTTTGTTTACGCAGCTGGCTCAATTATTCAAAACAACATTGTAAACGCCACAACCATTGCAGAGGAGCCTATTGCCATAAGCCGGGAGGTAATTTTAGCCCAGGGTTCGCAGCTAACCAGTCCCATCAACCTGGATGGCTACTGGGATTTTCGTTCCTACGTCAGCTGGGGCAGGCCTGTAGAATTTATTAGCTCTAACGTAAGTGTAAATGGCTCTGTGAACTACACCCACAGGCCCGGAATGATCAACAATACAGTTAACTATATTAATTCGAGCAACTACAGGCTGGGTTTTTCGGTAAGCAGTAACATCAGTGAGCAGGTAGATTTTAACTTCTTCAGCAGGGCCTCTTACAACATAGTGGAAAACACGCTGCGCCCGGCCCTGGACAATAACTACTTTAACCAGACCACGCGCCTGAGCTTCGACTGGATCTTCTGGCAGGGCTTCATTTACCGGCTCGATCTTAACCACCAGCTGAATACCGGGCTGGCCGAAGGCCTCGACAACAGCTTTCTGCTCATGAACATGAGCCTGGGTAAGAAGATATTCCCGAATGAGCGTGGCGAAATAAGCCTGAATGTTTACGACCTGCTGGGGCAAAACAACAACATCAGGCGTAATATCACCGAAACCTATGTGGAGGATGTGCAGTCTAATGTGCTGCAGCGCTACGTGATGCTCACCTTTACCTACAACCTGCGGCATTTCAGCAGGGGAACGGATATGAAAGATTATGAAGAGCTGCACAATGAATAGCGGCAAGGTTGAAAGTTTCATGATATGGCTTCCGGATAGTCTGCCAACCATCTTCAATCAAGCCTTTTCATCAGTACAAAAACAAAAAACCTACCTGTTCCAGGAAGGGGAAGGTAGGTTTTTGCATACTAAATCACGTGAGTTATGGGTTTAGCATCCGTGTCAACTGCACCTTAATCGTCATCCCCGCGCAGGCGCATATCTGGTTCAGGAAGGTGAGCTTTACATACTGGCTACCGTCTTCATTCAGGCGGTAGATCAGGTCCTTCGGCTTTTTCTGTATGGGAAGTGTATTGGTGGTTTGTGCGGACAATAGGGTAGCAAGCGTGCAGCAAAAGAGCAGCACGACAATATATTTTTTCATGTCTAAAGTTATGCGCTAAGGCTAGTTTAGGTTAATAGGCAGGAGAATCGCCTCGAGGTGGTCGGTCTCCACCACCTCAAGGCTGTTATTTTCCTCTATTACAATGCCCTTGATAGAAATAGCGGCTTCGCCGGTTCTTTTCCTGAAAAAAGAGAAACGCGAAAGGTTTTGTACCTGGGTGGCAATGTGATAGTGTATGAATTTCTCCCAGTTTAGTGTAGCATCAAATGTTAATGCTTCAAAAGATTGCTTTAACTGCCGCATGTACTGTTTAGCATCTGCCCAATGAGGACTGTCTGTGCCATCCTGCAGCAGAAAGTCGAGCACTTTGCAGGGGTAATGCCCCACCAGAATGATCTGTTTAACCCCTTCCTGCTCCACATAATGCTTAAAGAAAGTAGTGTCAAAACCGTTCTGGGCATTCAGAAATGTACCCAGGGCAGTGCAGACAATAAAGTTCTCCTGCGGGATCAGCTTTTGCATACAACTACAGTCGTTGCAAAATATAAACAGCGTTTTTTTCTGCTGGCTGCGGGCGTAGGCTGCTAATTTACACATGGCTATTCCTGTTATGCGGTTACAGTTTTTCTTGTGGCTTTTCTGGCAGAAAGGGCGTGGCTTGAAACAGGGGTGAGTCTGTCCAGGCCCATGAGGTGAACAGATCCACCGCGAGCTTCATAATCGTGCTTGAAGTGGTGGATTTGCTCCATAAAAGTGTGGTCTACGAGGTCGGCCTGGGTAAAGTCCAGCACAATATCCTGGCCGGCAGGTACTGCCTCGATTTGCTTTTTAAAGCCCAGGTAGTTAGTGAATACCGCTGCATTTTTGGCTTTCAGGTAAATACTGTTGCCCACACGCTCCTGCAGGAAGTTAGATTTGAACAGATTTTTGAATGATACCCCGGAAAACAGGTAGATAGCCGCCTCCAGTACAATACCTGCAGCAATACCTACCAGCAGGTCTTCTGCCAGGGTTACAATAATGGTTGCCAGGAATACTGCCAGCTGCTCTTTGCCAATGCGGAAGGTGTCTTTGAACAGCTTGGGCGAAGCCAGCCTGAAGCCTGTGAAGATAAGCATGGCAGCCAGGGCCGACAGCGGAATCTGGTGGATCAGGTTCGGGAAAAAGGCGACGAAAATCAGCAGAAAGCCACCGTGGAAGAAATTGGCCCAGCGTGTTTTGGCACCGTTGCCTACGTTGGCAGAGCTGCGTACCACTTCGGCAATCATGGGCAAACCACCTACCAGGCCAGCCAGGGTATTACCGGCACCAACAGCCAGCAAGTCGCGGTTGGTGTCAGATTTGCGCTTGTAGGGGTCTAGGCCATCAATAGCTTTTACGGTTAGCAGCGACTCCAGGCTGCCAACCAGGGCAAACATAATAATGTATTTGAAAGAGGTAAGGCTGAATACCTGGCTGAAATCAGGGAAAGTGATACCATCCAGGAAGTTGCCGGGAAGCGTTACCAGGAATTTAGGGCCTACAATATAGTCGTGGTCCAGGAACAGGTATTTGTGCTCGTGGGTAAGATCAAACAGGCTGCCCAGGGGTATGGCTACCAGCAGCACAAGCATAGGGGCAGGAATTTTCTTTACCCATGAAATTTTGATCAGCGGCAGGCCAAACAGGATCAAAAGGCTCAGACCGCCAATAAAGGCAATTTCAGGGTTTAGCCTGCCCAGCATGGCAGGTATTTCCATGAGCAGCGCAATGGGGTTTTTACTCTCAGGGGTTGCGCCCAGCATTACCGGCACTTGTTTAGCTATAATGATGATGCCAATGGCTGCCAGCATACCGTGCACTGCCGAGGTAGGGAAGAAATCCACAAAGCGGCCTAGCTTAAGCAGCGCAAAGGCCACCTGTATAAGGCCAGCCACCACAACTACAGCAAGAGTAAGTTTATAACCCAGGGCGGCATCGCCCTGCCCCAGGTCTGCAACCGCAGCAACGGCAATGGCAATCAAGCCGGCAGCCGGGCCTTTAATAGAGAGCCTTGAACCCATGAGGGGGCTCACCACCAGGCCACCAATAATGGCCGTTAAAATACCACCAATGGGCGGAAAGCCAGAGGCCATGGCAATACCCAGGCACAGCGGTAGTGCTATCAGGAAAACCAGGAATCCTGAAGTTAAATCAGTTTTCCAGTTTTCTTTCAATCCTGCAAGGCCATCTTTAGGTGCCTGCCGGTTTATATGAATATTTTTCATTTAGATTAGTTTTTAAAGCCCGGATAGATCAGGCGGTAAGATCTGATTGTGTTAAAAAGCTTCTGGAATTGGCACCCAGGAAAACCCGGGCGTAGATGCGGATCACGGCAATACCGTTGATGATGAAGGTAAGGGCTACCAGAAACGCCAGCAGTACCTGATTTTCGTGAATGTGGGTTAGGATGATGTCTTCTCCGAAGAAGGTGGTGGTGATGGGAAAACCCGCCAGCCCCAGGCAGCAGAGCAAAAACACAAAGGCTATGCTGCGGTAGCGCCTGATGAGGCCATGAAACTGGTTTAAGCCAATGCCATGGTGCTCGAAAGCTTTCACCTCGTGCAGGCAGATATACCCTACAATGCCCGAGATCACCACACCACTCAGGTAAACGGCAGCCTCTTTCAGGTTAAACTCATCGTTAAATGAAATAGACAGGTCTACAAAAAAGTGTGCCAGTACAATCAGCAGCCAGGCAAGCCTGGAACTGCTACGCTCGTTATAGGCCTTTGCCACCATCAGCAGCGCTAAAAAGGCAACGACAGGAGCCAGCACATCTTTAATTTCCTGCGAGAGGTGTTGTTGGGTGTAGGCAAAGCTTAAACCCAGCACATAGAGTGGCACAAAGAAGAAAAGCACATTCCGCAGTGTCAGGAAATTAATAGCCCTGCGGATCTTCTTCAGCGGACTGAAGAAAAACGTGAAGATCACCGAGTCCAGGTGCCACTCCTTGATGGATAGCAGGTACAGGGCGTAGCGCAACCTTTTGCCAAAGGCACTCTCGATCGTCTGCTTTCTTGGCGTATAGTTGTAAAACTGCTCCCGGATCAGGTAGGTAACCACCGAGGGCGAGATCAGCAGCTGATAGGTGCGCAAAAAGGCATTTCCCGCAAAGTGCACCAGGGCCAGGATATCCCATCCGGCAGCAATTTCCATGAAAATGATCCCGATTTGAGCAGCCGAGGCATACGCAATCTGGCTTTTAACGGTTGACTGTACCCGGGCAATGAGGGAGGCAGCCAGCGCGGTTAAAAGACCAACACCTGCAATAAGCCAGCGAATAAGCAGCTGATGCTCCCAGAAAGGAAAGGTTCGCAGCAGCAAAAAAGCACCAATGTGCACCGACAACGAACCGTAGAAGATAGCACTGGAGGGGGTAGGCCCTTCCATAGCCCTGGGCAACCAGGCCGAAAACGGCAGCTGTGCCGATTTGGCTGCTGCAGCAATCAGGATCATCAGCGATATAAAGATGCCGATGGAGCTGTGTGCCTGCAGATAGTGGTGTACCAGTTCATAATTAGCCAGCTTCTGGAAGGTTATATTCTCGTGCCACAGGTGGTGGCTCATCCACATGGCCAGCAGAATGCCTACATCGCCTATCCGGTAAATGGTAAACACCTTAATAGCATTCTTTACAGGCAGGTAGCGTTGGCGGTAAAAGGCAATCAGCAGGAAAGACGAAATACCCAGGATTTCCCAGCCTATGAAGAGCGTTTCGAAGTTGCCCGCCAGCACGGTAATGTTATAACCTGTGTAAAAGAACAGGATGGTGTTAAAGAAGCGCTTATAGCCCGACTCGCGGTGCAGGTAATAGCGGCTGTACACTGTAACCAGAAAGGTTAGCACGGCACCCACCAGCAGATACACTGCCGATACCTTATCGAAATAAAAATCGATAAAGAAATCGTAGTTAATCGATTTGTAGAGCGAGAAATCCCGGATGTTTAGATCCGGAAGTCCTTTTACAAGCCAGAGGCCTATAAACACCATGCTCGAGAGCAGGCTTAGGCCAACCGTTGTAAAAGCAACTTTTGAGATCAGTTCTTCTTTTTTTGCCGGTATCAGCAGGCTAATAAGAAAGCCCAATACCGGCAGCAGTATGAATAAATGAATGCTAAGTTCCATGAGGATTATTTGGTAAGCAGCACCGGTATATTGTCCTGGTATTTTTCGATGTAAGCAGTGACATCTTCTGCCGCTTCAGGAGTTGCGTGCAGTGCCTTGTAGGGATCAAATGCGCCATCTTTAAAGCAGTACACTTCGCCTGTTTTAGGATCTTTCACCGCCAGCAGCACCCATTCGTTGATGAACCACTCGTAGGTAGCCAGATTTTTCTGGATGGTTTGCAGCACCACCTCAGGAAAGTGTTCCACCACAAACATGATCCTCACCGGGTCGTGCACCTCGATCATCTGGCTGGGCAGGCCCGGCCGCAAATCGCCCTCTACACCATTGGCTACACCAATCAGGCCTACCACGTTATGGGGCAGTTTGGTACCGGCACCAAGCTTCTCGTTGTCAACGCGCGAGAAGTAGTACTCCAGGTTAATACCGCCGCATACAGGTGCAGCCGCATTCAGAATGGTCAAGAGGTACTTGCCGGTTGGGTCTACGCGGTAATCGTAAGAGTTCATGAAGGGCCGCCTGTCCAGGAAAAGACTCTGGGTAAGCGATCCGCGGCCAATGATGCAGAGTGCATTGGTGGCGTGGTTCAGCTCTGGCCTGGGCTCAAAAAGCGAAACCGAGCGCCTCTTCACCTCCTCATGCAGCTGTGGCAGCGGCTTACTGGTGTCAACAGTATCGAACCGCCTGGAGCGCTCTTTGGCATTAAGGGCCAGCGCCTTTTCAAACACCTGCTTGTTTTGCGCGTGCAGGTCGGCATGCGCACCCGTTATCACTTCCTCGTCATAATACTCAATCTCATCGCGGGTGGTGTCGTGCATGGAGCCCAGGAACAGAGTAGTTTCCGGTATCTCCAGCCCTTCGCTCTTCAGCATTGCGCGTACCTCCGGATGGTTGGCCATAAAGGAAAAAGTACGGGCATTTACCGCACCTGGACGCCCACAACAGGCACCGCAATCATAACCCGCATAGTGGGTGTTATTTACCGAGCTGGCACCATGGCCTACGATGTACACAAAAGGTGCAAAATCCTTCACCAGGCCAATGCTGCGGAACATATTGCCTACCCGCAGTGCCATTTCAGGCACGGTAAAGCCCAGCTGCAGGCCGTCTTCCGTTTGGCCATCCTTATTCTCTATTATCAGCCTGGCGTGTTTATCCATGTGCTGAAACGAGTAAGCCGTAGCCGGACTAACAGAGGGCTTAAAGATGTTGACGAACAGCTTAAAAGCCGACCAAAAACCAAGTGTTTGCGAGATGAGCCAGCCTTGCAGTGGCATGTGTGCATGTTTGGCATAGTGGGCATCTGTCTGGCGGCTGTTTTTACGGGCCACCTCTTTTATCAGGTATTTAGGTGTAACCGGTGCCGGGCAGGCTTTGGTAGAGAACTTGCCGCCTTCTGGCTTAAAGAAGAATTCTACGCCAAAAAAGCCGGGTGTGCCAAAGGTTTCACTCTGGCGATCAATGCTCTCGATGTAGCGCCGCAGGGAGTATTCCCGGTCGTCGATACAGAAAATAGCCTGAAAGCTCTTGTTGTCGCCGGGAGTACGCTCGTGTGCCAGCCGGATGCCGGAGAGCACATCATCGAAATAGCTCCACTCAAAAGCCTCCTGCCAGATCTTTAGCACCTGCTGCAGCTCTGTGTCTGTTACAGGGGCAAAGAGCGGATCAGGCTTTTTATCGATTAACCGGCCCAACGGCTTCCACCTGCTGCCCAGTTTATTGTCCAGGGCATCAATTTCCAGCAGCAGCTCCAGGTACATCAGGTCGTGCAGCGAGATCTGGCGCGGGTCCAGCAGGGTTTCCGGCTGGCGCTCTATGACCGATACCAGGCCCGACCAGCCCGGGTGTGCAAACTGCTGATCGAACAGGTACTGCTCAAACAGCTCTTCACTGCCTATCAGTATTGTTAGCAGGTCCTTTAGCGTGCTGTTTCCCTCCAGCAGCAGCTTATGCGCTCTTTTGGTTTTAAAGATGCTGGTCAGCTTGTTTTGCTCCAGCTCCCGCATGGCCTCCAGAAAGCTTTTCCCGGTAATGGGGAAGGGCCAGATCAGAATGCCCTGGTCGAGGTAGGTAGAAAGCAGGCGAAACAGGAAGGGATGTACCACTTTATCGAGGCTGATTTTGCAGCTGCTCTTCCAGTTTTCCCGGAGCTGCCCAATACGCGGGCCAATAGTGCCCTCGTAGGGCTGATGCAGCACTTTGTCTTTCCATCTGCTTACAGCAGCAGCAGCAGCAGCAGTGCCCTGCAAGGCAGCCCACTGCTGCTCTGCAATTACTTTTTCCAGTATATCCTCCCGGATTTTTCCAGCCCTGTAATAAGCCCGGAATTCATCCAGCGAAAGGTAAGTTTTGTAACCAAAGATTGTTGAGGCCTTTTGCAGCGCTTCATGAAATTTATCGTGCTGAAAGGCATGTAGTGTGTTGTGATGAACAAAGTCTTTCAGGGCTGCCTGCGAAGGCAGGTAGTGTTGCAGCCTGTGAATAACGGCATGTTCATCAAAGAAAATGGTGTTAGAATCCATTTTGCCCTGATATTTATCAAATAGAAAATAGGGTAGTATAGATTGCCCGGAATGGGGCAGGGGAGTCTCCTTATGGGAAACAATAAGCCATCAGGCCATGCCTATAGCACAGCAGCCTGTAATAGGCCTAAATGATAAACATCAGATCAGGTAGTTCTTCCAGCAATGGAAGAGCACATAGAGGGGAACTGAAGCCTGGACATAAGAAGATGCCAGGTAATGTGTATAAGTAGAAGAGGCGTGTGAGAGCGCAAATTTGTATGCCAGCAAATGCAGGAAAAAGGATTCGCCATCGGCTCTTTCCTTTTCATCGGAGCTTTCCTCTTTTTCCGCTTCGTTAACGGGGACTTCTTCCGGAAGATCGGGTACCTGGCGATGGCCCCTTTCACTAAACTCGGCTTTAACCTGATTTTGAGCAGGCTCCTGGGAAGAGACTGCTGATACACGCTGATAGAAAGAGACCTCGCTTTTAGGAATGCCATACCCCAGCACTGCAAACAGTAAGACTACTGTCAGGTGCAGGAAGGCAAACATAAAAAAGCGGTTCTTTCTGTTAACCATTATTGGCTGATATTCGAATACAAATATACTTTATCTTAAGATCGCTCAAAGTAAAGTGTAACAAAATGATTTGTTCAACCAAATTTTCTACTTGTAAACTGCTAATGTAGTCACTTATGCATCAGTAAATTACCTGTGTCAGGCCTTTATATACAGTAAAAGAACGCCCTGTTCAGACGTTCTTTTGAATATCTTAAATCCCGGTGCAAATTGTAGAGTATTCCTTTAAAGAATCCTTACCCTGCCGGCATTGCATCAATAATTTTGTCAGGAAACTACAGTTTGGTTGAGTGCCTTATAGAGCATCACAATATCGGTTGGCTGAATTTCGTCGATGGATTTATCTACACAAAAGATCCCGGCCTGGGGCAACAGGTTCATAATACAGATCACCGATTTAGTTTTGCTAATGCCCTCGTCGGTGTTATAGCTGTATTCTCCTACAAAAACCTCTGAAGGCGTTTGCAAAAATGCACTTACCCAGTTGCGTATCTGGCAGCATTTTTCTGTGTTGCAGGAATGGGATGTTTGGTTATTCTCCATATGCCTAATTCTTAAAGTTAGCCGGTAAAGTTTTCAATATTTTTTTAGTTAGTCATCGTATATTCGATAAAGCCGCAACGCTGCTGCAAGATTTATAGTTTCATGTCGCTACCAATATCTGCCATACCCGTTACGATTGTTACCGGATTCCTGGGTTCCGGTAAAACCACCTTTATCAATGAGTTAACAGCAAAAATGCCCGAAAAAAAGTTCGCTGTTATTGAAAATGAATTTGGTGAAGTGGGCATTGATAAAGAGCTGCTGATCGGCAACGACGGGGGTGTATTTGAAATCAGGGGAGGTTGTATCTGCTGCACGGTTAGCGGTGAGTTAACTACCTACCTGCTGAACCTGAACAGGGGTGACAAACAGTTCGATCACCTGATTATAGAAACAACGGGCGTGGCCGAGCCACTCTCCATAGCCGAGCCTTTTCTGTCGCACCCGGTCATCCGGCAGAAATACCGGCTCGATGCCATCATATGCCTCCTCGATAGCGAGCTGGTGGCAGAACAGCTCAGGCAGGAGGAGGTTGTTGCCCGGCAAATCAGTGCGGCCGACCTGATCCTTTTCAATAAAACCAGCAGCGTAACGGCAGCAGATTTACAGGAGCTGGAGAGCAAGATCCGGCAGATCAATCCTTTTGCCCAGCCACTGCAGGCACAGTATGCCAGGGTAGCCCATCAGAATCTTACAAGCCTGCATGCCTTTAGTCCGGACTCGCTGGAAAAGCGACAGCTGGAGGTAGCCCATCACCACCAGCACCTGCACGAAGGAATCTCGTCTTACAGCATTTGCTTTACCGAGAGCCTCGATTATGGAAAGTTCTACCAGTGGGCAAACCAACTCATGACCTTCCAGAACAGCAGAATTTACCGCATCAAAGGCATACTTAATTTCAGTGGCAAAGCCGAAAAAGTAGTTTTTCAGAGTGTGAAGAATAAGTTTGTGATGAGTGAGGGTAGCCCATGGCCTGCAGGAGCAGAGGCGCCGGCACGGGAGAGCAGACTGGTGTTTATTGGCAGAGAGCTGAAAAAAGAGATTTTGCTGAAGCACCTGAAAAGATGTTTTGCTTAAGCAAAGAATGAAAAGGAGCAGTAGTACTCTTTCTTTTTGAGAGGATTGCAGAAATAAATTACGTCTGCGCCAAAACAGGGGGATAAAATACAGGATCGCTTTATATTTGAAAAAAGTTTTACAGGATGAAAATACTAAGGCTACTCTCCATAAGCTGCCTGATGGCTGTAGTGCTAAGCTGCAATTCCTCACAGAACGACAGCCCTCCCGAACCACACCTGGAGCTGGGGCAGCGTATTACCTTTGTAGGAGCCGATCCCGACAAAGCTTACCTTGTTGCAGGTTACCGCAATGAACTGGAAGATAAAACCGTTGCCGACTGGAACAAACAAGCCTATATTGTATTTACTTATTTTGATGACCAGGGCGATTATGTACAGGGAGTCGTACATAAGAATGCGATCTTAAAACAATAAAGATGTTATTTTAAAGGCCGGATCCTGCAGAAGGTCCGGTTCTTTTATTTCAGATATTTAGATAGAGGATTTATGAGCATTAATACAGAACTACTGGCAAGAATTTGCAAAGAACCCGGTGCTCCGGGCTATGAGAGCCGAATCCGCAGACTGGTGCTGCAGGAAATAGAAGGACTGGCCGACGAAGTGCAGGTTGATAATATGGGCAACATACTTGCCCTGAAAAAGGGAGTGAATAATCCCGAGGGCAAAAAGGTAATGGTAGCCGCCCACATAGATGAAATTGGCTTTGTGGTAACCCACATAGATGATAACGGCTTTGTGCGTTTTCATACCCTTGGGGGCTTCGATCCTAAAACCTTAACGGCACAGCGCGTTATCATTCATGGTAAAAAAGATATGCTGGGCGTAATGGGCACCAAGCCTATTCACGTACTATCTCCCGAAGAGCGCCAGAAGCTGCCCAAAACAACCGAATACTTCATAGACCTTGGCCTGCCTAAAGATGAGGTGGTAAAATGGGTGCGCGTGGGCGATCCTATTACGCGTGAGCGTGAAATGGTAGAGGTTGGTGATTGCGTAAACAGTAAGTCAATAGATAACAGGGTATCGGTTTTTATCCTGATAGAAGCCCTTCGCAGGCTTAAAAATCCACCTTACGATGTGTACGCTGCCTTTACTGTACAGGAAGAGGTAGGACTAAGAGGTGCTAACGTGGCCGCGCACCAGATCGACCCCGATTTTGGGTTGGGCCTGGATACCACCATTGCCTTTGATGTGCCCGGTGCCCCTGCACACGAAAAAATTACAGAACTGGGTAAAGGTGCTGCCATCAAAATTATGGATGGATCTGCCATTTGCGATCCGCGTATGGTAGATTTTCTGCAAACCACAGCCGAAAAGAGCAACATCAAGTGGCAGCCTGAGATTCTGACCGCCGGTGGTACAGATACAGCCGGTTTACAGCGTATGGGTAAGCGTGGCTCCATTGCCGGTGCTATTTCAGTACCTACCCGCCACCTGCACCAGGTAATAGAAATGGCGCATAAAGAAGATATTGCCGCCTGCATAGACCTGCTGCACTCTGCCCTTAGCACTTTCGATAAATATAACTGGGCACACAGCTAGTGGCGCACGGCTAGTGGCGCACGGCTAGTGATCCACGCCTGCTAAGTGTACTGCAGCAAATACCATTATGGTAAAGCCTGTTTACAGAGCTAGCTAAAGGCCAGTGCCGCGGGATATGCCAAGCGTTTGGCAACATAAAAAGCTGTTTTCCGAATATATAGGTATACCTTTTAGAATAAAAAATGAATACCATATATCGAAAAACAGCTTTTTTTATAGTGCTGACGCTCGCACTGGCACTGCCGGGGCTGGCGCAGCAATCTGGATTATACATTAGCGGTGCCGTGCTGGATGCCGACAGCCTTACGCCACTAAGTGGCGCTACTGTTAAAAATATAAGCAGCCTGAATGCCTTAAGGGCCGATGAGGATGGCTTCTTCAACATTAGAGTACGCCCAGGAGATACGCTCCTGATCCAGCACATGAGTTACCAGCCCATGAAGTACCTCGTACCTGTTGACTTGAAGGAATCGCAGTACGCCCTGGTGCAGCTTTTGCAAAGAGATCCCCTGGGGCAGAATGCCAGCGTAAGGCCTTTTCCTACACAGCAGCAGTTTGATGAGACTATTTTGCGGATGGATCAGCCTAACCTGGTGAACCGTACTAATGAACTGGATCAGAACCTGGAGCAGGTTACCAACGACCCTACCAACATGCAGCAGTACATAGATGACTATATGCGCTTTCAGCAATTATATGTAATGCCCGAAAGGAGTGCCCGGAATGATTTTATCAATCCCGACCGCTGGAGAAACTTTATTCGCGACTGGCGCGAAGGTCGCTTTACGCAGCAAGGCATGGAAAAGCTGGATGGATTTCCTGCCCGCGTTAAAGATTTTGATGATCAGTAAACTGGCTGCGGATTAAAAGCGAAAGCAACAAAAAAAAATATCAGGCTTTTGCACAACGCTGTTCAATGCATAGTCACCGGCTAAGGTAGCCCCGGACTGTGCCTGATCAGCGTTTTCTTTTTTTATGATGCTTTGCCGCGCCTGATAAACAGAGGAATCAGCAGCTGAGCAGACAGGCTTTTCATTTACTAAGCCCCCCGACAGCTAAAAAAATAAAATTATAGCCTGTTGCTGTAGCCAAACCGTCCGTCATGCTCTTCCAGTGAAGGAGCGTCTTTCATAAAAAGCACCCAGAACAGGTAACGGCCTGCATAAAAGGCAATGCCCAGAATAAGAGCCAGAAGCATAAGTTGTGCTACAATCATAATAGGGAGTTTTGGTTGATTAGTCTTTTACGGTCTGCACCCTAAAAGGGTTTTGTGCTTGTGAAATATTACATGCAATATTATGCGAAATATTTGCAATATGTTTATGTGTGCAGGTGATTTATTTTTAATGTTTCATCATTAATACTTTGGCGTATTAGTAAGGTAACCCCAGTAAAAAGGCTTTTAAATTGAATGAGTAGGGGCTTGTTTTGTATTTTACATAGAAAATAGGGTTTGTGTCCACTGCCTTCAGTTCAACTTATCAGTACTTTAAGATGGTAGCTTAAAGTAGTACTTGAAGAAAAAAACAGGCCTTTGTTCCTGTAAAATTTTTTTAGAACTTACTCATCTTTCTAAGTAGACACGGCACCAGATTGTAGTGTAAATTCAGCTGAAAGGCGGGTAATTTTAGGAAAAGCCTTTACTTTAGAGAAGAACTATTGATCTATATGAAGAAGATTTTACTGCTGATTTTTTCTTGTACTTCTGTTCTAAGCTTGCAGGCGCAGCAGCCACTGCAACCCTCCAGGCCAAGTACTACTCAAGACCTTCACCAGGCATGGCAACAAAAAAAGAGCCTGCAGGAGGCTTCTATGCTAAAGGAATACCCGCTGCGCAGCATTGGTCCTGTGGTGCAGGGAGCCCGCATCACCGATCTTGCCGTTAGTCGCAATCCAAAATTATTTTATGTAGCCTATGCCTCGGGGGGCGTGTTTAAAACCCGGAATGCAGGCATCACCTTTGAGCCTGTGTTTGATAATTTAGGCGCCCTTGGAATAGGCGATATGGCCCTGGCGCCCTCAGATGATAATATTCTGTATGTGGGCACCGGTGAAAAAAACAGCAGCCGCAGTAGTTATGCTGGCGCAGGTGTATACAAAAGTACCGATGCCGGTAAAAGCTGGCAGCACCTGGGGCTGGAAGGTACACAGCACATCAGCCGTATACTGGTGCACCCCACGCAGCCACAGGTAGTATGGGTAGCTGCCATAGGGGCCCTTTACACCAACAATGCCGAACGGGGTGTCTACAAAAGTACTGACGGTGGCAGTAGCTGGACCAAAACGCTCTACATAAATGACAGTACCGGCATCATCGATTTGGAGATTGATGCAAATAACCCACAGGTGCTATATGCTGCCGCCTGGGAGCGTACCCGCCAGAGCTGGAATTTTAAAGGAAGCGGCCCAGGCAGTGCCATTTACAAAAGTACCGATGGTGGTGCCACCTGGCAGCGCCTGCAGAATGGCCTTCCGCAGGGTGCTGGTGTAGGCCGTATAGGACTAAGTGTGGCAGCACAGAACCCCGGGGTTGTGTATGCCCTGCTCGATAACCTGGAAGAAACGCGCCAGGAAATTAAGCCTGAAAAGGGAGTGCTCACGCCTGCCTCTTTTATCAGCATGAGCCGCGACCAGTTTCTGCAGTTGCCGGATGACCAGCTGCAGAAATTCCTGAAAGAAAACAGGTTTCCGGAAAAATACACCGCCCAGCGTGTAAAGCAGGAGGTACGCGAAAACAGGTATCAGCCCAGGGCCCTGGCCGAGTACCTGGGTAATGCCAACGAAGCGCTCTTTAACACCAGCGTGAGTGGCGCCGAGGTGTACCGCTCCAACGATGGTGGCCAGCACTGGAACAAGCAAAACCAGTATCCGCTGGAAGGAGTCTACTACACCTATGGCTACTACTTTGGTGAAATACGCACCGCCCCCGATAATGCCGATAAGCTGTACATCCTGGGCGTGCCCTTGCTAAGCAGCAACGATGGCGGCCGCAGCTGGTACCGCGTAGATACCACCGGCGATGTACACGTAGACCACCAGGCGCTTTGGATCAATCCCCAGGATTCGGAACACCTCATGCTGGGTAACGATGGCGGACTCTACATCAGCTACGACGGCGGCACCAACTGGCGGCATGTGAATAATATGTCTACCGGGCAGTTTTATACCGTGGCGGTAGATATGGAAACGCCTTACAATGTATACGGCGGTCTGCAGGATAATGGTGTGCTGAAGGGCAGCAGCAGGAGCATTCCCAATAAAACAGAAGATTGGGAGCACCTTATGGGTGGCGATGGTATGTTTGTGCAGGTAGACCCGCGCAACAGCAACCTAGTGTACACGGGCTACCAGTTTGGTAACTATTTCAGGCTGCAGCTCAATGCCGGTAAGCAAACCTACATTACCCCACGGGCAGACATAGGAGAAGACCGGCTGCGCTTTAACTGGCGGGCACCGCTCATCATGAGCAGCCACAACTCCGATATTATTTACATAGGAGCACAAAAGGTGTACCGCAGCCTTAACCAGGGCGAAAGCTGGGAGGCCATCAGCCCCGACCTGACCAAGAACCTGCCGCAGGGCAATGTGCCCTTCAGCACGATTGTGAGCATTAGCGAAAGCCCGCTGCGATTTGGCCTGCTTTACGTAGGTACCGACGATGGCAACATTCAGCTCTCGCGCAATGGAGGCGGCAGCTGGGAGAAAATCAACAGCAACCTTCCCGATAACCTCTGGATCAGCAGCCTGCAGGCATCCCGCCACCAGGAGGGACGGGTGTACGCCACCCTTACCGGCTACCGCTTCGATGATTTCAGGGCTTACCTCTACCGCTCAGATGATTACGGAAAAACCTGGCAGTCCATCAAAGGCAACCTGCCCGAAGAGGCGGTAAATATTGTGATTGAAGATCCGGTTCAGCCCCATCTCCTGTATGCTGGCACCGATCATGGCGCTTACATCAGCCTCGATGGTGGTACTAACTGGAACCCCATCAACGAACTGCCCAACGTAGCTACTTACGATATGATTGTGCACCCCCGGGAAAATGAGCTGGTGCTGGCTACCCACGGCCGCAGTGCCTATGTAATGGATGTAAAACCCCTGCAAAAGCTGGCCAAAGGCAATCCGGAGCAGGTGTTGCTGGAGGGAGAACCAAGCGTACGGCATTCTGAAAAATGGGGCGGGCGCACCTATCCTTACACCCCTGTAAACGAACCGAAAATAAGCCTGCTCTACTACCTTCCACAGCAGGGCCAGGCACAAGTAGAGGTGCTGAATAAAGAGGGCGGCCTGGTGTACTCAACTGCCATTAGGGGCGAGAGGGGCTTTAGCCAGTGGGGCTGGAACCTGAAGATGAACCGCAACGGCCAAACCGGGCGCAAAAATAAGGCAGCAGAAGGTGGCTACCTCCCGAAGGGAGAGTATACCGTTCGCCTTAGCCAGGGTAACAGGAACGCAAGCACTCAGCTCACCGTAAAGTAGAAGACGGTGGTTTATCAGCTAAAGGTGAAAAAGGAACTCATATTGGGTTCCTTTTTCGCTTTTTCTGCCTTACAGGCCCCTGTTTATCAGCAGGAAACAAAGAATGGCTGCCAGGGCATACAGATTGTTAAGCTTATAATGAATGTCAGGGGGGTAAAAGCTTATAAACAAGTGAGTTATGTGGTGAAAATATGAAACCTATTTAAGCGTAATACAGTATATGTAGCGGAACAAAGGACAATTGTCCCTTTATGCTTATGAAAATTAATAGTTTACTAATATACAGTCTGATTATTGGAAGTTTAGCAGCCTGCAGTGTGCAGGAGAAAGACCAGCAGGGTCAGGATACAGATGAGTTTGAAATGGAACCTGTGCAGTATGAAGCTGCAACCACCTCGGATACAGTAATGGTAACCGAGCAGATGGTGGATCGGCACTTTGTGCGGATGCCAGATACCCCACAGGGTTACAGGGCGCAGGCCCTGCTGGAAGTAGTAACGG
This sequence comes from Cesiribacter sp. SM1, assembly GCF_020178975.1. Lineage (GTDB taxonomy): Bacteria > Bacteroidota > Bacteroidia > Cytophagales > Cyclobacteriaceae > Cesiribacter. Next base: position 195,496 of record NZ_JAHXBU010000089.1, on the reverse strand, counting down.
CCGAAGATGAAGAGCAGATACTGCCCTTTGTGTACGAGCACTACGATCCTGATTTTATCGACCAGGTACCGCAGGATGATCATAAATCCCTGCTCCTGCACCTGCAAAAGCAGATACAGGGTGCAGAAGTAGAATCTATCGAAAATCTTGACAATGCTTACCGCATTGGCGTAATGAGCAACCTTACTAATCAGGAGTACCTCATCGATGTATACTTTGAGCCCGAGGCTCCTTATAAAATATCAGGCATACGTGTACTGTAGTTGATTATATTACATCTTGTCAAAAGGCCGGGCACTCCCCGGCTTTTTTTGTTTCCGGATTTTTCCCCTCATTTCATTTATAAGCTACTGTTAGAAGAATTTCTAAAGGTTTATGCACCTGCAAAGGCAGTTCAAATAATAACATTAATTCTGATGGCAGGCCGGGTAGGTCTGTTAGCAGCCTGGACTCTCACGTTTAGCGACCAAATCTTTCATTCGCAGACAATTTGTTAAATAGTTATGAAACCACTACTGATGAGTTTATTGCTTCTGGCAGGTATGAGTGCCTGTAGCGGCGAAAAGAGCAAAGAGCCTGTTGTATCCGGAGCAGTTGAATCTACAACTGTGCCTGCTGATACCCTGCCGCAGAATGCAGCTGCAGCTTCGCCGGCTGGCGAGCTTTCTCCTGAAATGCAGCATCACGTTCATGAAATCGATAGTTTACTGGATGGGATTTAGAAGAATATGAAAAAAGTTATCATCATCAGCGGATTTGCCTTATCACTCTTGCTGGTGCAGGGTGATGCGTTATTTGCCCAGGCTCCAGGACAGGAGAAAAAAGAGCTAAAGGCTGATAAGCATAGAGAAAAGAAAGAAAATGATAAGCCTGCAAATGCTCAGGCCAGTGTAGTCCAGGATGTGAGTGGTAAGCAGGGAGAGGAGAAACCAAAGCCTGCTGAATTGCCACAGCACAAGCCCCTGAAGGAAGAACAAAAAGAACAGAGGGAAGCATTGAAAGAAGAGCGTAAAAGCGCAAAGGCAGAAGAAAAGCAAGGCAGGCCCGAACAGGAGAAGCAGGGCAATGGCAATGCTTACGGCAGGCACAAAGGCGATCTGGAAGGCCGTGAGTTTGGCCAGCAGCGGGCTGCTGATGCACGGGAAAAGCTAAAAGAAGAAATCCGAAGACAGGAAGCAGAGATTGAGCAGGCACGCAAGGCAACAGCAGAATCCGATAAAAAAGTAAAAGAGGCGGAAGAAAGGCTGAAAGCAAAGCGGGAAGAAAAAAGCATTACCGATGAAGTATTTGCCCAGCAGCAGGAGCGCCTGGAGCAGGCACGCAAAAAGGTAAAGGAGCTGGAAGATATAATTCTGAAAAAAGAAGAGGTGCTAAAGCAGAGTAACCTGAAGCTGGCAGCGCTAACCGACCTGTAAAACAGCCATATTTACCAGGGCCACCCAGAAGGGTGGCTTTTTTTGTAACTATTTTCTCCTGGTTTCTTTTTACATGATATGAAGACACATCCAGGCAGAGAATGGATTGAAGGCCCTCACATCCGCTTTAAGGACCATCAGTCGGTGCAGCTCCTTTATTTAAAGGAAGAGGGTGCGGAGGTCAAAGAACAACCGGTAGCCCCCGAAGCGCAGCTGATTAAGCTTGATGGGATTGCCGCTGGCGGAGAGCATCAGCACTATGTGTTGATGCGCACACCACAAGCTGCCACCGCAGAACAGGAAGGAGTAGCGCGTATCCTGATGGTAGGTGATATGCATGGGCAGCTGTCAAAGCTTGTACGCCTGCTGCAGGCCCATAGGGTGATAGACGAAGAGCGGAACTGGCGCTGGGGCAGGGGGCACCTGGTGATGTGTGGCGATGTAATGGACCGGGGTATGGAGGTGCTGCCGCTGCTATGGCTACTCTGCAAACTGGAACAGCAGGCACAAGAGGCTGGCGGTGCCCTTCACCTGTTGCTGGGAAATCACGAGCTGATGGTGCTGCAGGGCGACTACCGCTATGTAAATCCCAATCTTATGCAGCGCTATGCTTTGTCTGGTATGGAGTATGGCAAGCTTTTTGGAAAAGACTGGTATTTGGGGCAATGGTTGCGCAGCCGTCATGCTGTAGTCAGGTTAAATGGGTTGCTTATTTCCCACGCAGGCATTTCTGCCGCAACAGCTCATGAAGGCCTTAATATTGCAGCGCTGAATGCCAGCATCAGGGCGGCCATTGATAAGCGTAGTTTAACAGATTTGGAAGAACTGCTGCTGGGCAATCTCGGACCTCTCTGGTACAGGGGCTACCTGATGAAGAATCCTTATTACAGCCCCGCTACAGAGCAGGAGGTTGGGGAGGTGCTTGAGCAGTTTAGCGCCAGCCACATGGTGGTAGCTCATACGACTGTAGACCGTATCAAATCTTTTTTCGGGGGGAGCTTATGGGCTGTAGACCTGGATATAGAATCTCCTGCAGTAGCAGCCGGAGCTCTTTTGTTTGAAGAGGGTAAGTTTTATGTGTTGAGCAGCGATGGTGGCAGAACCCAAGCCTCTGGTGCCTGATCAGCCTGCTTTCTTTTCCCGTTTCCATGTATTTACATACTGCTGCAGGTCTTCAAAAAAAAGGAAGAACTCCTGCTCAAAGGCTGCATAATGCTTTTCCAGGTCCTTAGCGCCTTCTTCCATGCCTGACTGAAAGCTGCTGCGCATGGACATGCCCCTGCAGGCCTGCCCAATTCCCTCCAGTGTACGGTAATGGTAAAGCCAGTTGTCGGCCGACATACGGTTAAGCAGCAGCTGCGCCCTTTGAGGAACATGCTTACGCTGTTCCTTCAGCAGGCTGTAAACTTGTTTGGTAAAAGGGAGCAGGGGCGTAGAGGAGTAGCGCTCAAAATGTGCGGCCAGGAGGTGATCGTAGTACAAATCTACCAGCACCCTGCCGTAGTGCCTGTATTTTGGAAAAAGCCTCTTCTTGCTCTGTAAAACCACCGGATGGGCATCGGTGTAGGTATCAATTGCCCTGTGAAGATAAACGCCTTCCTGCATTTCAGGAGACTGTGCCTGCAGCTCCTCCCGGCCCTTCACAAAGTCGCCAAAAAAGTTACCAGTTAACTGTATCGGGTTTTTGAGATCGGATAAAAATGCGTGGGCAAGAAAGTTCATGTAATAGAGTTCGGTACTTTGTGAATTGAAAACATTGGTCTGCGCATTGCGTCCGATAGCTTATGATAGAAGGATTTTAGTGGAGGGAGACAAAGTTTTACAGTTAAAGGAATCATTCCATATTTTTCAATATTAATATTTACGATTAACAGATATACACTATACAATGGTTAAAAATTGGTAGTTTATTTTTTGGCTGCATTGTATCAGGTCAATCCCTTGCTCAGACTGCAGATGTTCTATCGAAAAAAAATAATTTTATGTTAGCCTAACATCCAGATTAGCCTAACATCCAGCATTGTTCTGTAACTAAAATCAGCGGGCTTTCGCTGACGTAATTACTTAATGGTTGTGATACAAAGGCCTTGAAGTATTCATGGCTGTAAATTCATTATTTGATATTTACATGAACAGCATCCATAGCACAGGAATGATAGGTATTTCATGCTATCTATTTTAATCAGAAAAGGAGTAAAAGAACCCGCAGCGGTAAAGAACTATGCGTACTTAGCTTTCACCAGCTGCGGGTAACCTAATCAAACAAACCACACTAAGCCATCATCCGCTCCTCATGAGGAGTAGCTACAGTCTTTTTATACGCCAGGTAAAATACCTGTGGGAGTACAATCATTGACAGTAACATGAGAATAGGAAGCCCGCCTACAATCATCACGGCCAGGGGCTTTTGAATCTCGGAACCCATGCCCGAAGATAAGGCTGCAGGCAAAAGACCAAGTGAACCCATCAGGGCAATCATCAGCACGGGACGTATGCGGTTAAAGACGCCGGTGCGAATAGCCTCATCCAGGGGCAAGCCCTTCTTCAGGTTATCTTTCATGGTGGCGATGAGAATGATACCATCGATGGTGGCCACCCCAAAAAGAATGATAAAGCCTATGCCTGCAGATATACCGAAGATTGTGCCCGTTGCCCAGAGGGAGATAAAGCCCCCGATAAAAGCAAACGGCAGGGTAATTACCGACAGCGCTGTATCTTTTATATTGCCGAAGTTCAGGTACAGCAGGAAGAAGATCATCAGCAGCGAGATCGGCACAATGTACATCAACTGCCGGGTTGCCCGCTCTTTACTTTCAAATTCACCTGCCCACTCCAGCTTGTAGGATTTTGGCAGCTGCACCCGCTCACTTACCCTTTTCTGGGCTTCGGTAACGGTACTGCCCAAATCACGCCCGCGGATAGAAAAACCTACGGCAATGTAGCGGGAGCTTCCTTCGCGGTAAACAAAGGCCGGACCGGTTTTGAACTGGATATCGGCAATCTCATAGAGGGGTACTTTGTTACCTCCGCTGGTTGGAATTAGGATATTCCTGATTTCTTCTTCTGAATTCCTGAACTCTTCCTGAAAGCGAATACGGATGTCGAACATGCGCTCGTCTTCATAGTAATGGCTGGCAGCTTTTCCACCTACAGTCATTTCCACCACAGCCTGGGCATCGGCCATGGTTACGCCATAGCGCGCCATGCGGGCTTCGTTCAGCTTTATGGTGAGCTCGGGCAAACCAATGTTGCGGAAAATGGTAAGGTCTTCTACACCCTCCACCCCATCAATAGCGCCGAATACCTCCTCGGCGTATTCCTCCAGCTCGTAGAGATCTTCACCGAAAATTTTTACCACCAGGGAGCTTTTCACCCCCGCCACATATTCCTCTACATTGTCCTGAATGGGCTGACTGAAGGCAAAGGAAACACCGGGATAAACGGTAAGTGTTTTCTCCATCTCTGTCAGCAACTCTTCGTGGCTTATCTTCCGGTTCCATTCCTTTGCAGGCTTCAACTGCACGTGGAATTCTATGTTGAAGAAGCCGGTAGGGTCAGTACCGTCGTTAGGCCTGCCCGTTTGGGTAAGAATGAATTTGATCTCCTCGAACTGCTGTAGCTCCTTCTTCATTTCCTGGGTCAGGCGTACCGATTCGTCAAAGCTAACGCTGTTGGGCAGCGTTGCCCTGATATAAATGGCGCCTTCGTTTAGCTTAGGAATGAATTCAGAGCCCAGAGTACCAAAGGAAAAGATACAAATGCCCAGCAGACCCATAAAAAGGCCAATGGTAAGCTTTTTATAAGCATAGCCCCATTCGAACATCCGGTAGATGATGTTGCGGAAGAAGTTTGCAAAGCGGTTTTTCCGGTCTTTGATGTTCTTAGACAGCATTAGCTTGCACATAGCCGGCACCAGTGTAAGGCTTAGCAGGGTGGCACCCAGCAGGGCGTAACCATAGGTAAAGGCCATGGGGGTAAACATCTTGCCTTCTACCTTCTGGAAGGTAAAGATGGGCAGCAGGGCTACAATCAGGATTACCTGTGCAAAAAAGATGTGCTTGGCTACACTGCTGGCGCTGTCGCTGATGATGGCAGATTTTGACATGCTGTTGAAGCGTTCCATGCCCAGCTCCTTAGCCTTTCTGTCGAGGCCTACAAAGATCCGTTCTACAAGCACCATGGTTCCTTCCAGCAGCAAACCAAAGTCGATGGCGCCAATGGAAATTAGGTTGGCCGGCAGCCCCTGAATCCGCAGAAGCGTAATGGCAAACAGGAAGGCAAGCGGAATAATAATGGCGACGATAACGGTAGTGCGCCAGTTAAACAGGAACACAAACACAATCAGCGACACCAGCACCACGCCTTCCAAAAGGTTTTTGGTTACCGTACTCACGGTAGCATCCACCAGCTCGTTCCTGTCCAGGAAAGGCACAATTTGCACGTCGGCAGGCAGAATACGCTCGTTTAAATCAGCAATTCTTTCCTTAAGCCGGCCAATCACCTCGCTGGGGTTTTCGCCCCTAAGCATAATCACAATACCTTCTACCAGGTCATTATCATCATTAAGGCCCGCCTGCCCCAGGCGTGGCTTGGCCGCAATGGCTACATCCGCCACATGCTTCACCAGCACTGGCGTGCCCTTTACATCCTTGATGTGAATTTCTTCGATGTCTTCAATGCTTTCGAGCAGGCCCAAGCCGCGCACCACATAAGCCTGATCGCCACGCTGGATCACATCGCCGCCAACGTTGATGTTGCTGCCAGCTACAGCCTCGTGCAAATCGAGTGGGGAAAGCTCGTAGCTTGCGAGTGCGGCGGGATTTACCTGTATTTCGTAAATCTTTTCTTCGCCGCCAAAGCTTACCACGTCGGCTACACCTGGTACAGATACCAGCTCCCGCTCAATTACCCAGTCGTGCAGGGCGGTGATTTCCTTGATGGGCCTTTCGCTCTTGATTACATAGCGGAAGATTTCGCCGGTGGCACCGGAAGGGGGTTCAATTTCCACATCGGCGCCTTGTGGAAGGTCTACTCCCTGCAGTCGATTTGCCGCATACTGCTGGGCATAAAAATCATCTACATCATCTTCGAAAATTACGGTTACTACCGAAAGACCAAAGAGCGAGATAGACCGCACCTCAGCTTTGCGCGGAATGGTGTTAACTGCCTTAGTAATGGGCAGCGTTACAAACTTTTCTACCTCTTCTGCACTGCGGCCCGGCCACTGCGAAATAATGCGGGCCCGGGTATTGGTTACATCTGGAAAGGCTTCTATGGGCGTATTCATGTAGCTGATGATGCCCGCTACCAGCAGCACGCCTGTAAAGAAAAAGACCAGGATGGAGTTTTTCAGGGAGAAGGCGACGATGTTTTGAACTAGTTTTTGCATGGGTCGCCTTATTTACTTTTGTTTTTGAGTGCTTCGTAAACCAGCAGCTGGTTTTGGGTAACGATGGTTGATCCAGGCTGCAGCCCGGCGCTCAGATATACCTTATCCTCGTCCTTCGACAGAACGGCTACCTCCTGCAGGCGCAGATTACAATCGTCCTGATAGATGACTACGTAATTGCGGTTGCTGTTAAAAATGATGGCCTTTTGCGGTACAAGCACTGCTTCTTCTGCTGCCTGTTTTTTTACCACCACATTCACAAACATCCCGGGTTTTAATTTCCTGCTGGTGTTTTCCATCACGATGCGTGCTTTCAGCACGCGTTCCTCTTCGCTGAAAACCTGCGAGATGCCCTGAATTTTGCCGCTGAAGGTTTCGTTGCCGTAGGCGGTGGTTTGGAGCTGCACCTCCATGCCCTCCTGTACATAAGGCAGATCGGCAGCATAAATGTTAGCCGTTACCCAAACTTCGTCAAGGTTAGAGATGGTGAAGAGCGCATCGCCCTCAGCGGCTATCTGCATGCCAGCGCTGATTTGCTTGCTTACCACAAACCCTTCTACAGGTGCCTTGATCTGGAACACACCGCGCTCGCTGCTGGCGCTATACAGGGCCAGGTTGTCGCGCACCTTGTTAAGCTCTGCCTCCAGGGTGCTTTGTTCACTACGGGCTTCCAGCAGGCTTCTTTCCGAGGCAATGTCATCTTCGTACATCGACTGTACCGACTCTACATTGCGTGCGGCCACGCCCAGCTGTCCAGTCAGTCTTTTGCGCTCCGACTCCAGTGAGCTTAGTTCGGCGCTGCGGATTTCGGCCAGCACTTGACCCTTTTCCACCTTATCGCCCAGGCTGAAGTAGGTGTTGGTTACCACTCCTCCCACCAGGCTCACGTAGTTTACCACCCGGTCGGGATTATATTCTACCTTGCCCGAAAGGCGGCGGCTTTCTGTAATGCCTGCCAGTTGGGCAGTTTGTGTGCTTATTTTTTGCTTTAGCTCCGGAGAAAGGCAGAAGCCGGATGCCTGTAGCACCTCTTTGTTCTCTTCTTTTTTGGAGCAGGCCTGGGTGCTTAAGCAGGCGATCAGGAGCAGTAAGCTAAAAGCTTTGTTTCCCTTTAGGTATTGAGGCTTGCGCCCCACCAGTTTATTCGATTTCTGTTCCAACAACATATCTTAATTCTTCCAGGTTGATGTTTAATTCTCTTTGTGCGTTCAGAATGGTTCTCTTATTATCGAGGTAGGCTTCGAAGAAGTCCAGAAACTCCAGCATGCTGATGTTGCGGCTTCGGAAGTTGCGGGTATAGCTGTCGAGCAGGCGATCGAGCTCTGCATCATAGTCGGCTTCGATACCTTCATAGAAGCTGATGCTGTTGAGCAGGTTACGGTAGGCGGCCATCACCTCAGTTTCTACCGTGCGCTGCGTGTGGCTTTGCTGCAGGCGAGATTTTTCTATACCCAATTGGGCATAGCGGATCTGCCCCTGGTTGCGGTTAAAGATTGGCAAGTCCAGGCCAACACCAAAACCTATGAAATTATAGAGGAAGTTGCCCCCGCGGTCGTAGCCTGCTTTCAGGCTTAGGTCAGGCACCCGCTGCGCCCGTTCGTAAGCATGCATGCGCTCGTAATAGGTATGCTCCAGCTGGGCAGCCTGCAGGTCGGGCCGGTAGTTTTGTGCCTGTTGCAACAGCTCGCTTACTGTTGTGCCATTCAGCGGGCTGTACTCGGGCAAAAATCCTCCGTCCTCCAGCACTATGTAGCTTTCTGCAGGCAGGTGCAGCAGTACAGCCAATTGTTGCTGCAGCGTATTCACCTCTTCGCGTATTTCCTTGTGATCGTTGCGGAGCTCCAGCAGCAGGGCCTTCAGGCGGATCAGCTCTGCCCTGTTGATGTTACCCCTGATAACCTGTTGCTCGTAGGCGGCCAGCAGGCGGCTGGTTTCTTCCATTTGCCGGGCATACACCTGCTGGTATAGCTGCAGGTATTGCAGTTGCGTAAGGTTGTTTCGGAATTCTATTTTCAGGTTTCGCAGCAGGTCCTCAAAATACTGGGCCGCCATATCGCGCGACACCTCTTCCATGGCCACCAGCTTTTTGCGCTTGCGGGCAGTTAAAATCACCTGTTCCAGCTCTGCCGAGATCTGTCGGTTTTTTCCGAATCTGCTACCAGTCAGGGGCGGCAGTTCCTCTCCCATGGCAAGCTGCCTGTCTGTAGCCCATAAGTTTACCTCATCAATGCTGAGGGAGGGGTTGGGCCAAAGCCGGGCCTGCATGACCAGGGCCTCTGCCTGCTGGATGTTTAGCTTCTCGGCTATGAGCAGTAAGTTATTGGACAAAAACAGCTGTTCGGCACCTGCTCTGCTAAGCTGAATAGTATCTGCCGGTGTTGCCACCTGGCCAAATACCGGCAGCCACGTCCAGCAGGGTAGTACTAGCAATAAGGGTATGATCCACTTCATATTCTAACTTTGTGCTTGGTTTCATTTGTATAGGCACAAAACTAGAGGGCCGGGATTAGAGCCAGACTAAGCCTGGATTAGAGATAGATTAGAACAGCATTATATTTCCCTTAGAGGCATCAGAACAGTAGGCTTACCACTGTCCCCTTATCGGGAGCAGGGGCAATTTGCATCTCCATCTGGCAATAGGCTACAATCTGGCGGGTAACGGATAAGCCAATGCCATGGCCTGGAATGTGGCGTATATTGGAGCCCCGGTAGAACAGCTCGTAAACATTTTCTGCCTCTCCGGCGGGTATGCCGGGTCCATCGTCTTTCACCTGCAGCATCAGCCTGCCGGAATTTTTGGTGATTCTAATGTCAATCTCCTGGCTTTGGGAGTATTTGATGGCATTGTCGATAATGTTAAGCAGGGCCGTGGCCAACAGCTCCCGATGCGAAACCAGCTCCAGCAGCCCTTCGTCTTCGCTTTCTATTTCCAGCGAGGTATTGATGATTGCCTGAGGATATTTGAATTTTAGCTTTTCCAGGCTAGCCCACACCAGTTCATCCAAGCGAAAAGCCTGGGGCTTGCTACCGCTTTTAGCAGATTGCAGGCCACTAATGAGCAGCAGGCTCTGGATAACCGTTTTCAGATCAAAGGTGTCTTTGATGATTTTTTGTAATACGGCCTGTAGCTCTGCAGGGCTGCTGCTTTTTTCCAGGCTTACTTCTGCCTGGCCAATTATGGCTGTAAGTGGCGTGTTTAGTTCATGCGACACATTTTTCAGGAACTGTTTCTGGTTGTTTACCTCGTTCTCCAGCCTTTCCAGAAAGGTATTGAGGGTTGTTACCAGCAGTGCCAGTTCGTCTTTGGAGGCGGAGGGTGGCGCCAGGCGGTGGTGCAGGTTTTCTGCCGAAAGGGCGTTTACTCTATTCAGAATGCTGGTGAAGGGTCTGAAGGTGCGCCTGGCCAGGGCAATGTTGAACTGGTAATTGATAAGGAGCCCCACCAGCAATGCTACTGCCAGTAACAGGGCAAGGTTTTGAAGCTGCGCCCGGCCCTGCGCATTGATGCCGGAAAGCACAATCACAAAATCGCCCTGGTTATCCTGGTAAAAGATAGCGCTAAACTGCCGCCCCCCCTCCTGAAACTCCTGCATGCCCGTTTGGCGCACCTGCTCCAGAAATTCGTTGCTCACGGGAAAGTCCGGGATTTCAGGATTGAATCTTACCCGATCGCTGGTATCATAAATCTGGGCCAGTTCTTCGGTTACTACCTGGTTGTATGCCTGTTCGTATTCCTGGTATTTCCGTTTGTTAAGCTCATCTTTCTCCAGAAAAATAATGGCAGTGGTGAGGGCTCGTTCCCGGAGTTGGTGGAAGAATTGATTGCTGAGGTACTGATCAAAAAAGTACAAAGTACCTGCGAATACTATGGCAAGGGTAATGGCAAAAACCAGGGTAGAACGAAGGGCTAATTTCTTCTTAAGATTCATCTTCCTTCAATTTTAACTGATAGCCCCTGCCTTTAATGGTGTGAATAAGCTTCTGGGGGAAGTTTTTATCTATTTTGTTGCGCAGGTAATTGATATAAACATCTACCACATTGGTGTTGGTACTGAAGTGGATGTCCCACACGGCTTCAGCTATTTCGGTTCTGGAAAGTACCTTTTCCCTGTTTCGAAACATAAAGAGCAGCAGGCTGAACTCGCGTGGTGAGAGGGTGATCTCCTGATCGCCCCGCTTTACGATATTCTGCTCCACGTTTACTTCCAGGTCGCCATAATGGTTATCTTCATGGATGCCCTTTTCCAGTTGCTTTCTGCGCATGTTGGCCTGGATACGGGCCAGCAGTTCACGAAAATGAAAGGGCTTGGTCATAAAGTCGTCGGCGCCAGCTTCCAGGCCCTGAATTTTTTCTTCCGGGTTGCCCAGGGCACTCAGGATGATGATGATCGACTTGATGTTTCTCTTTCGGGTAATCTTGCATACCTCGTATCCATCTATTCCCGGGATCATGATATCCAGGATTACCACATCGAAATCGTGCTGCTGAATCTTCTGAATTGCATCGTAGCCCTCGCCGCTCAGCTCTACCACATAGCCTTTTTCCAACAGCCCTTCCTGTATGAAAGAAGCTACCCTTTGATCGTCTTCAACTATGAGGCATTTAATCATAGGGACAAGTTTACTGAATAAATGGGAATGGGGCATACCTATCTACTGCAAGATTCTCTCTCTATTTTTCAGGTAGACTGTTACTAATTCATGTGCTGCAAGTGTGCAGCCTAGCCACTTCAGAGAATTTTATGATAAGCATTGTGGGGGCATTCTGGTAAAAAGAGAAGATCAGCGTATTTCTAAAAGCTTTACTATAAAAATACTTCACCCTCCATCTGATTAAGTTTATTGTTTTGTTTGTCGAAATATTGCATTAGAAATATCTAATTTATATGTTTACATAAAGTTAAATATATTTTTAGTCTAGTCTAAATATTTTTTAAATGAGATATCTTTTTACGATAATCCTGATTTTGATGCAAGAGGCAGTATGGGCGCAGGAGCTTGTTAAGGAAACACTGCCCATTATTACTGATCGTCCAGATCAGACAGAATCGGCTTTTCTGGTTCCAGTAAGAACACTACAACTAGAAACAGAAGTAAAAATGAACTGGGAGAACAGAAGCCGTTCTACGCTGGATTATAATTCCACCTTACTTCGCATTGGCCTTGCCCGTTTTGCTGAACTTCGTTTAACACAACAATTACAGCGCCAGCATATAGATGTGGAAAATGGAGAAATAGTCCGGGATGGTTTAGGCCCTTTAACAGTTGGTACAAAAATATTACTTTGGAACGAAAAAGCCCTGCGGCCACAGGCTGCTGTTATTCTGGATTATGTATTGCCTACAGGTTCGGAGGTGCTTAGAGAAGGTGAAACAAGTCAGTACCTGGTGCGGGGGTTGTTCTCCCATAGTCTGACTGATAAAGTAGGGCTTGGGTACAATATAGGAGGTGCTTACATGGGGCGGAATAAATTTATAGTGGTATATACGCTTGCTGTGAGCAGAGAACTAACCGATAAATTGGGTGCTTATGTAGAGGTGTTTGGTGAGAAGGAAAATAGTGACGATGTGAGTCTTTCTGCCGATGGGGGCTTTACATACCTTGTGCTCTACAACCTGCAGCTAGACCTTTCAGGAGGATTTGGCTTAACAGAAGAGGCAGAAAATGGCTATGTAAGTGCCGGAATATCCTGGCGTTTCCCCTACTGAGGCTGCTCCGTACAGAAACCTTTACCGTGTAGCCACTCGCTCGAGTGGCTTTTTTGTTACCTTTTGCCGCAAAAATAGTTATGCTACTTTATACTTGTGTTTGGGCAGTTAAATCTGTGCCTGTTTCAGGCAGACTAACGTAAGAAAACGATTATGCTGGCGTCTCGGGAAAAAAAACTGACAGCAATGCCGCAGTTTTGTCTTTCTTCTATCTTCTAAACTCTAACATCTATATAAATCTTGGCTACACATAAACCACTACCGAAACCCGAAGAAGAGCTGGAGCACACCCGCAGGCTGCTTAAAGAAGAGAAAAAGGCAGAGCTGGAGTACTACAGGAATAAAGTACTCAACACTTCTCATGAAGACCGCAAAAAAGAAGGCCTGTGCTGGTATCCCATTAACCTGATCAACCACCGGATCTCAACCGGTGAGCGCTATGTGATGGAGGTGGAGCGTATTGGCAATCCAAATGAGCCGCATGTTTTCAATGCAGGTAAAACCATTAGCCTGTTCGTAAATGACAACAGTAAAGGGGGCGCCACAGCCAACAGGGCGGCGGCGGTGGTAAACTGGGTAAAAGGCAACCGCATGCGCTTTACCCTCAATGGCGACGACCTGCCCGACTGGCTATACGACGGCAAGCTGGGCATTGACCTGCTGTTTGATGAAGCCAGCTATAAAGCCATGGATGCTGCCATGTATAAAATTCTGGAAGCAAAGGGCCGCACCCTTGAGCTGCGCGATACTTTGCTTGGGCATCATAAGCCTAATTTTCGTCCGCTGGGCCCTATACCCGAAGGACTCAACCTCAACGAGCCGCAGCAGGAAGCCATGCGTTATGCCCTGGCAGCCGAAGATGTAGCCATTATCCATGGCCCTCCCGGCACTGGTAAAACCACTACGCTGGTACAGGTAATTAAACAGGTAGTACAGGAAGAAAACCAGGTGCTGGTTTGTGCCCCCAGCAATGCAGCCGTAGATTTATTGGCCGATAAGCTCTCCGAGCAGGAGTTATCTGTATTACGAATAGGCCACCCTGCCCGGGTAAACGAAGATAACCTGCCCTACACCGTAGACGGGCGCATGGCCAGCCACCCCAGCTATAAAGAGCTGAAACAGCTGCGCCGCAAAGCCGAAGAAATGCGCAACATGGCCTTTAAATACAAGCGCAGTTTTGGCCGGTCGGAGCGGGAGCAGCGCAGAATGCTGATCAAGGAATCTTCTGATATGAAAGCCCAGGCAGAGCAGCTGGAGTACTACATCATGTACGACATTTTTGCCAAAACCCAGGTATTTTGTGCTACCATGGTGGGCGCTGTAGGCAATCCGCTGCTGCAGGAGATGCACTTCAAAACCCTGTTTATCGACGAGGCCGGCCAGGCCCTGGAACCTGCCTGCTGGATACCTATACAAATGGCCGACCGGGTAATTTTTGCCGGCGACCACTGGCAGCTGCCACCCACAATTAAAAGCTACGATGCCGCCCGCGAAGGACTTTCAGAAACCCTCTTTGAAAAGTGCATTACCCGCACCGGAGCTGCCCGCATGCTGGAGGTGCAGTACCGCATGAATAGCCAGATCATGGAGTTTAGCAGCCGAGAGTTTTACAAAGGCAGGCTCCAGGCGGCTCCTGCCGTAGCCAGCTGGCAGCTGTTGCCAGATGAAGCGCCTTTTGAATTTGTAGACACGGCCGGCAGTGGTTTTGCAGAAACCCTCGATCCGGAGAGCCGCAGCTTATTTAATGAAGAAGAAGCAAGAGCCCTGTTCAAGCATCTTAATGCGCTACTGGAGCGCCTGAAAGCAGCTGGCGTAGCCACCGAAGCACTGGAAGCCGGCATTATTGCGCCATACCGGGCACAGGTAAAGCTGTTAACAGAAATGCACCCCCAGCAGGCAGATTTAAAAGAAGCCCTGCCAGATCTCACAATCAACACGGTAGATGCCTTCCAGGGGCAGGAGCGGGATATCATGTACATCAGCCTGGTGCGCAGCAACGATCGCAGCGAGATTGGCTTCCTGGCCGATGTGCGCCGCATGAACGTAGCCCTTACCCGTGCCAGAAAAAAACTGGTGGTGATTGGTGACAGTGCCACCTTCGGCAACAACCCCTTTTACAGCCGCTTTCTGGACTATGTACATGAGGTAGGTGCCTACCGCAGCGTGTTTGAATGGATGTATGAATAGCAGAAACATGATAACAAGCAGCTAAATCTCCGGCAAAAGCTGATATATATCATAGTGGCTTGCAGAGGGGGAGACTAATTTTGTGCTACAGATAAGGTTAGGGTTGGGTGAAGCATCAATAACTTCAATAGAAATTGTATGTCTCCTGCTCGACCGAAAAGTAGCTGCGCTGACGGCTGTGTTCAGCATGGCGCTGCCAAAATTAGATCGAAGTATGCCGAATAAAAAATACCTGGATGTTCGCTGTGAGGATTGCCAGTTCCGCAGAAATTCCCTTTTTGGTGCTTTGTGCACCGAGGAATCAACGCGTGTATCGGATGCCAAATCCTGTACGGTTTATAAAAAAGGACAGGTGCTCTTTCATGAAGGTACCCGCCCTTTGGGGGTTTTTTGTATATACGGAGGCAAGGTAAAGGTTTACAAGCTGGGCTCCGACGGTAAAGAGCAGATCATTCGTATTGCCAGGGAAAGCGATGTGCTGGGCTATAAAGCCATGATCAGCGAAGATGAGTACCCGGTAACGGCCGAAACGCTGGAAGACTGCACCATCTGTTTTCTGCCAAAGTCTGATTTTCTGCACCTGGTTACCGATAGTCCTTCTTTCAATAAAAGGTTGTTGCAGAGCATCTGTCATGAGCTGGGGGTTATGTCGAATAAGTTGACCAACCTTGCGCAGAAATCAGTAAGGGAGCGCTTTGCCATGGCCCTGCTGATGTTAAAAGATACTTACGGCATAGATGGGGAGGAGAGCGAGGAGGTTGAAATTAACCTTACCCGCGAGGATTTAGCCAATATTGTAGGTACCGCCACCGAAACACTTATCCGCCTGCTGCACGATTTCAAGGAAGAAGACCTGATTGAAACCAGGGGCAGAAAAA
Source organism: Cesiribacter sp. SM1 (assembly GCF_020178975.1). Classification (GTDB taxonomy): domain Bacteria; phylum Bacteroidota; class Bacteroidia; order Cytophagales; family Cyclobacteriaceae; genus Cesiribacter. The sequence continues at coordinate 179,919 of NZ_JAHXBU010000089.1, read as the reverse complement.
TAGTAGTAAAAAATCCCAGAGGATTAGCAAAAGCAGCCCGCTTATAACCAATAATCAAAACCAACCAATCAACTTACAGGAGGTAGCCAAGGCTGCCTCTTTCTTTTTCCTGGATGCCAGAAAGTTGACAAATATCATGTTTAGCCTTGATACCAGTCATAGCCCCTCTTGTGCCTTCTGTTGATTTTTGCAGTGTGAGTAATAGTCGCAGGCCTTTAAGGTGCCTGCATTAAGCAAGAAGAGTATGCGGTGCAAAAAAATAATTATAGGATTTGGTAGCAGCGAGTTCAGTGAACTGGAGATAGATTTTACCCTCCGCTACCTGGCACAGCCAAAGATGCTGGTGGTGGGTACGGTTATCACAGATCTGCTGGTTACCACCAGCCATGCAGGCTGCAGTGAATCAGGCTGCAGTGAAGAAGGGCATAGTTGTGTGCATAAAAATACCCAGCGCGACAGAACCCGCCTTTACCACTACCTGCAGGAGCAATGCAAAGACCTTGGGGCTAAATCCATCATTCACCAGGAAAGCGGCTGTACACTGGAGCAGCTTATGCACCAGACCCGCTATGCAGATTTGCTGGTGCTTTCGCAGGAAACCTACCTTACTTCGGTAGCAGGGCCGCACCCGGTACCGGTAAGCAAAGTGTTGGAAGACTGTAGCTGCCCTGTTTTTGTGCTGCCTGCACAACCGGCAGACCTGGAGCAGGTGGTGATGACCTTTGATGGCTCTGCCCGTGCTATGGCAGGCATTAAGCAGTTCACTTACCTGCTCGATGGCCTGGCCCAAAAGCTACCCATTACCATACTCTCTACTTACAGTCATAACAGCGAACTGCCGGCTTCTGAAGAAAAGTTATTCATAGAATACCTGAAGCAGCATTTCAGCAATGTAGCACTGCACCGCCTGACAGAAGGATCGGAACATACTTTATTAAGCGCAGTAGGCTTAAATGAAAGGGCGCTGGTGGTGGTGAATAACCCATCGCCCAAAAACCTGCCTATGCTCAGAAAGCTGCTGGATGGCTCTGCCATGCTGCATCCACCCCTAAGGCTCTACACATCCGGAGCCGCAGATATAGAAGAGGAGATAGTCAATGTCTGAAATAATAAAAACCGCACCCCAGCCGGTAGCAGCCGAAACCCTTTGCTACCACTGTGGCGATAAACTACCCGCTAAGCCGCTCTTTAGCCACAATCATCAGTTTTGCTGCCAGGGCTGTCAGACAGTCTATGAGCTGCTCAACGAGAGCGGCATGGAGGAGTTCTACAGCCTGCCCGAGCGTACAAACAGCAAGGGTGGTGAGGAACAGAAAGACCGCTGGGCTTACCTGGAGAAGGACGAGGTGCGCCAGCAGCTTCTAAGCTTTACCGATGGCCGCATCAGTAAAATAACCTTTTACTTGCCGGCCATCCACTGCAGCTCCTGCATCTGGCTGCTGGAAAACCTGCATAAGCTGCAGCCTGCCATACGTGCTTCCGTAGTGAACTTCGGCAAGAAAGAGGTAGGCATTACCTGGGCCGAAGACAGCTTAAGCCTGCGAGGGCTGGCAGAGCTGCTTAGCCGCCTGGGCTATGCTCCCGATATTACACTGGCAGCAGCTGGTAAAGAAAAAGGAAAAAAGAAGCGCGACTGGAGCTTTTACCTGAAGCTGGGTATTGCCGGTTTTTGCTTTGGCAACATCATGATGCTAAGCCTGCCGGAGTACCTCGACAGTAAATCTTTGGTAGAGCCTGAATACCAGCAGTTCTTTGCCTGGTTAAACATGCTGCTATCGCTGCCGGTGGTGCTGTTTTCCGCTACAGATTTTTACAAATCTGCCTGGCGGGGCATCCGCTACCGCTACATCAGCCTTGATCTTACTATTTCGCTGGGCATCCTCACCATCTGGGGCCGCAGTGTTTACGAGATCCTGACCCTTACTGGTGCAGGTTATATGGATAGCCTTTGCGGTCTGGTGTTTTTCCTGCTCATCGGCAAGTGGTACCAGAGCAAAACCTACGAGGCCCTTAGCTTTGAGCGTGACTATAACAGCTATTTTCCTGTAGCCGCTACCAGACTAACAGGCGGTGTAGAAGACACCGTGCTGCTGAAAGACCTGAAGCCCGGCGACCGGATCCTGATCCGCAACCAGGAGCTGATACCAGCCGATGCCATTCTGATGAAAGGAGAGGGCAAGGTGGATTATGCTTTTGTAACCGGAGAATCGGAACCGCAGGACCGCCGGAGCGGCGATTTGCTCTACGCAGGTGGCCGCCAGACCGGGGGCACACTGGAGGTAGAGATTCAGAAAGCAGTAGAAAGCAGCTACCTTACCCAGCTCTGGAACCAGGAGGCCTTCCGCAAGGGCAATGGCCATAAAATGTCGGCACTGGTGCAGGGCCTAAGCAGGCGCTTTACCCTCTTTATCCTGTTTTTAAGCCTGGCTACCGCTGCCTACTGGTATGTGGTAAATCCGGCTGAGATCTGGAATTCTGTAACGGCGGTGCTCATCGTAGCCTGCCCCTGTGCGTTGGCGCTGGTAATTCCATTTTCCTTTGGCAATACCATCCGGGTGCTGGGCCGCTGGGGTTTGTACCTTAAGAATGCCGGGGCAGTAGAAGACCTCGCCCTTACCGATACCCTGGTGTTTGATAAAACCGGCACCATCACCCATAAAAAGGGAGGCCTACTGGAATTTCATGGTGAGCTCGATGAGCAGGCAGCTTCTGCTATTCGCTCGCTTACCCGCAACTCAACACACCCCTTAAGCCAGGCCATTTACAGCAAGCTGGGCGAAACCGCACCGCTATGCCCGGTGCAGGAGTATACGGAAGAAGCAGGCAAAGGAATTTGTGGCTGGGTAAATGACGAGCAGTATAAGCTGGGTTCTGCAGCATATATAGGCAATGCAAATACTGGGGCCAGCCGTGCAACACGTGTGTACATCCGCAGGGCAGAAAAATTTCTGGATTATTACGAGTTCCAGAGCAACTACCGCGATGGTCTCGATGAGCTGGTGGGTGACCTGCGGAAGCGGAACTATGAGCTGCACCTGCTAAGCGGCGATAATGACCGGGAGCGTGAGGTTCTTAAGGAAGCTTTTGATGCCCTGCACTTCAACCAGCAGCCCATGGACAAGCTGCAGTACATCCGCAAGCTGAAAGCCAGCGGCAAAAAGGTGCTGATGGTGGGCGACGGCCTGAACGATGCCGGCGCCCTGAAAGAGAGCCAGATGGGCATCAGCATCAGCGATGATATTTACCATTTCTCGCCCGCCTGCGATGCCATTCTGGATGCCAGGAGCTTTGATAAGATTTCGGTCAGCATGCAGCTAGCCAAGAGCAGCATGACGATCATCCGTATAGCCTTTGTGCTGTCGTTCCTCTACAACATCATAGGCTTAAGCTTTGCCGTTAGTGCCCAGCTAAGTCCTATTGTATGCGCCATTTTAATGCCGTTAAGCTCGGTTACCATTGTAGGATTTGTAAGCGCTGCCGTGCATCTGACAGGTAAAAGACTGGCATCAAAAGAAAAATGAGTAGTAAATAACGATTACTCTGCAGATAAACTAACTCCTCTGTTTGTTAGCTCTCTATTTCTCTATTCCCGGGCGTCGGATTTGCGTAAGCAGTCCGGCGCCTTTTTTTGTGGTGTGGTCCCAATAAAATTTGGCCGATGCTGAACTTTTTAGGGGGGGCTGGCGTATGATTCTACAGAACGGCAGAATTATCTATTTGAAAAAAAATAGGGAGAGCCTGTTGTTGAATAAATTTATTATTCTACATTTGTACACAAATGACAGCACTAAACGCACATACGCCCCTTTTTTTAACAGACGCCCTGTCTGTGTGTGCTGCTGTTATTAGCCCCCGACGTACACCCCGTCGCCCCTAACGGGCGACATTAAATACATAGCGGAAGCCGTGCACTTCTGCAATCTCAGACCCCAGCATATTTCTTCTTAACAAGAGTTTCTCTTTCATTCATTCTATTTCCAGTTAAGGAATTGAAGACATCTAAACTACATATCCTTTTTGCCGTTGAGCAGGCCTCCGCAGGGCTTTCAGCCGGGCCGTTACAGGATTGTACTTTTTATGCTACAGTGCACCACCGACGACCCGTGGTGTGCCGACCCGCGGGGTGCATACCCACAGGATCTAATCCCCCGGGGTGGATATAATCTGGGCGAAGCTTCGTGCTTTGCTTGCTCCACTTATTTTCTTCTTCCTTATTACTTACCCTATTACTACTAATACCCAATGAAAGTGACCATTGTGGAAGCTGGTGCACAGCATATAAAATACGCAGAACAAATTTGTGAAGAACTTGCCCTTTCTGCAGCGGCAAGGGGAACAGGTATTGCTCGTCGCAAACCTGAATATATTATGTCTAAAATGGCCGAGGGCAAAGCGGTAATTGCCCTGGTAGATGATAAGCTGGCTGGTTTCTGCTACATAGAAACCTGGAGCCACGCTAAGTTCATTGCCAACTCAGGCCTTATTGTGCTGCCTCAGTATCGTCAGCTGGGGCTGGCAAAAAAAATCAAGCAGGCAGTTTTTCGCCTGTCGCGCAAGAAGTATCCCGATGCTAAGATCTTCGGCATTACCACCAGCCTGGCGGTAATGAAGATCAATTCAAGCCTGGGCTATAAGCCGGTTACTTTTTCGGAGCTAACGCAGGACGAGGAGTTCTGGAAGGGCTGCACCAGCTGTAAAAACTTCGACATCCTTACCCGCAACGAGCGTAAAATGTGCCTTTGCACAGGTATGCTCTACGATCCTGCCCAGGAAAGCAAAATGGCAAAGATCAATAAAACGGTTAATAACCTGAAGGAACTGATCAAGCCAAAACAGCAGCAACAGCCGCAGCTAAAAGAGCAGCTGGTGGAAATACAGCAGGATGACAGGGGGATTGCTAAAATGGGCAAGTTAGCCGGCAGCCTTAAGCAACTTTTTAAAGCAAAACAACCAAAACTACAGTCATGAACAATAAAGTAGTACTGGCCTTTAGCGGCGGTTTAGATACCTCCTATTGCGTTAAGTACCTCAAGGACGACAAAGGGCTCGAAGTACATACCGCTACGGTAAACACCGGTGGTTTCAGTACCACAGAGCTGGAAGCAATTGAACGTAACGCTATGGAGCTGGGTGCAGCTTCCTATGTTACACTGGAAGAAACAGAAGCCTATTATCAGCAGTGCGTAAAGTATCTGATCTTTGGCAACGTATTACGTAATGGTACCTACCCCTTATCGGTAAGTGCCGAGCGTGTGTTCCAGGCCATTGCCATTGCTAATTATGCCAGGAAAATTGGCGCTTCCTATATTGCGCATGGCAGTACCGGGGCCGGTAACGACCAGGTACGCTTCGATTTGGTTTTTCATATTCTTTGCCCCGAGATCCAGGTAATCACGCCTATCCGCGATCAGTCGCTTTCGCGCCAGGCAGAGATTGACTACCTCACCGCAAAAGGTGTAAAGCGCGACTGGACCAAAGCACAATACTCCATTAATCAGGGCCTTTGGGGCACCAGCGTGGGTGGTAAGGAAACCTTAACCTCTCACCAGCCGCTGCCAGAGCATGCTTACCCTAGCCAGCTAAAAAAAGCAGAACCTTCTGAAGTGGTGCTCCATTTTGAAAAAGGCGAACTGGTAGGTGTAAATGATGTATTCGGTGACCCGGTAAGCAACATTCAGTATCTTGAAGAGCTGGCTGCCCCCTATGCCATTGGCCGAGATTATCATGTAGGTGATACTATTATCGGTATTAAAGGCCGTATTGGTTTTGAGGCTGCTGCCTCATACGTAATCATAAAAGCACACCACCAGCTCGAGAAGCATACCCTTACCAAATGGCAGCTCTACTGGAAAGAGCAGCTGGCCAACTGGTACGGTATGATGGTACACGAAGGCACCTTCCTGGACCCGGTAATGCGCAACATCGAGAAATTTCTGGACGATACCCAAACCAACGTAAGCGGTAAAGTACGCGTGGCCCTGATGCCATACCGTTTCCAGGTGCAGGGCATCGAATCGGAGCACGACCTGATGAACAGTACTTTCGGCAAATACGGCGAGGAGAACAACGGCTGGTCTGGCGAAGATGTAAAAGGATTCACCAAAATCATGGCCAATAGCCTGAAGATATACCATGCTGTAAATCAAAACCAGCAGGAAGCATGATTACGGCAGGCATCATAGGCGGCACAGGCTATACCGCCGGCGAGCTGATCTGGTTACTCCTGCACCATCCTGCTGCTGAACTGAAATTCGTATACAGCAATAGCCAGAGCGGCAAAGCCGTCACTTCTGTACATACCGATCTGAAAGGCGATACCGACCTGAAATTCAGCAATGAAATTCAGGAGGTAGATGTCATATTCCTGTGCCTGCCGCATGGCAAAGCAAAGGAGTTTCTGCAGGAGAACCCTGTATCTGATAAAACCAGGCTTATTGACCTAAGCAATGATTACCGCCTGGGCCTAAAGCTGGGCGATAAGTCTTTTACTTACGGATTGCCTGAGCTGGACAAAGAAGCCATCATGGGCAGCAACTATGTAGCCAACCCCGGCTGCTTTGCTACCGGCATTCAGCTGGCGCTGCTGCCCCTGGCCAGGGAGCGGCTGCTAAAGGATGAAGTACATGTGCATGCCATCACCGGCTCTACCGGTGCCGGTGCAGGACTTTCGTCTACCACGCACTTTAGCTGGCGCAGCAATAACCTGTCGGTGTACAAAGCATTTCAGCACCAGCACCTTGATGAAATTAAGCAGAGCATCAGGAAGCTGGATAGTGGGTTTAAACAGGAGATTAATTTTATACCACTGCGCGGCGATTTTGCACGCGGTATTTTTGCCAGCATCTATACCAATGCTGACCTAAGTCTGGAGCAGGCCTACCAGCTGTACGAGCAATACTACCGTAATGCGCCTTTTACTGTGGTGAGCCGGGAGGAAATCAGTCTGAAGGAAGTGGTGAACACCAACCGCTGCTTTATACAACTGCAGCAGCACGGCAAGAAGCTACTCATCATAACGGCCATTGATAACCTGCTGAAGGGAGCCTCCGGCCAGGCCGTGCAAAACATGAACCTGATGTTTGGGCTGGAAGAAACTGCCGGCCTTAAGCTGAAATCTACAAAATTTTAAACCACATGCAGCATACTAAAATTGCGGTTCTGGGCGGCGGGAACCTTGGCGTAGCCATAGCCGAAGGCCTCCACAGCAATGGTAAGTACAGGGCCGAAGATATTTTTATTACCCGCCGTAACACCAAAAGTATTCAGCACCTAAGCACAAAAGGGCTGCAGGTAACCTCCGATAACCTAAGGGCTGTGAAGGAAAGCCGCTGGATACTTTTATGTGTACAGCCCGGCCAGCTGAACGAGCTGCTGGAAGAAATAAAGCCTTACCTCAATCCCGAGCAGCATGTGCTCATCAGCGTCATCACCAGCATTACCATCAAGCATATTGCCGATGTGGTGGGAGAGGAGTTTCCCATTATCCGCAGCATGCCTAACACCGCCATTGCCATTCATGAATCCATGACCTGCCTGGCCTTTAATAAACGCTCGCAGGGGGTAAAAGAAGAAGTGCAGGAGATGTTCGATTGCCTGGGCAGCACCCTGGTGATTGAAGAAGAGCTGATGGCGGCCGCCACTGTGCTTTGTGCCAGCGGCATTGCCTTTTACATGCGTTTTATACGCGCTGCCACCCAGGGAGGCATACAGCTGGGATTTGATTCTGAAGATGCGCTTAAGATTGCCGTGCAGGTAAGCAAAGGCGTATCGGGGCTGCTGGCCCATAACCACTCGCACCCGGAGCAGGAGATCGATAAGGTAACCACCCCCCGCGGTTGTACCATTGCCGGCCTCAACGAAATGGAGCACCAGGGCTTTAGCCCCGCCTTTATCAAGGGACTGGTAACTTCTTACGAACGGATTCTGAATATGCGGAAGTAGGGATGGGTATGAGCTGTGAGGTATGGGGTATGAGCTGCTGTTCCTCCATTTGCAGTTCGTACCTTAGGCTTCTGCCTTTGTCCATTGTCTAAAATCTATTGTCTAACATCTCACTTCTTACCTCTCCAATATGGAACTTTTTGATGTTTATAAAATGCTGCCAGTGGAGCTGGCATACGCCAAGGGCTACCATGTGTACGATACCCAGGGCAACGAGTACCTGGATTTTTATGGCGGCCATGCGGTGATCTCCATAGGCCACAGCCATGTTAAATACATTGCAGCCCTTACCAAGCAGCTGCACGAAATTACCTACTACTCCAACGCAGTAGAATTTAAGCTGCGCAACGAAGTGGCGCAGAAGCTTGGTGAGCTCTCCGGATACAACGATTACCAGCTGTTCCTGTGCAATTCAGGTGCCGAAGCTATTGAAAATGCCCTGAAGCTGGCTTCTTTCCAGAATGGCAAAAAGAAAATAGTAGCCTTCAAAGGAGGCTTCCATGGCCGTACCTCTGCAGCAGTGAGTATTACCGACAACCCTAAAATTCAGGCCCCGGTAAACGAAGGCGGCGAGGTGGTGATCCTGGAATCTGAAAACATAGAGTTGCTGGAGAAAACACTTGCCGCAGGCGATGTATGTGCAGTGGTAATTGAAGGCATTCGCGGTGTAGGCGGTATCTATGTGCCAAGCACCTCATTTCTGAAAGCAATTGAAGAACTTTGTGCAAAGCACGAAGCTGTGTTTATTTGCGATGAGATCCAGTCGGGCTACGGCCGTACGGGTAAATTTTTCGCCCATCAGCATGCAGGTGTAAAACCTGATTTGATTACCGTTGCCAAGGGAATGGCCAACGGTTTTCCGGTGGGTGGCGTACTTATTCACCCAAAATTTAAACCAAAGTACGGTATGTTGGGTACTACCTTTGGTGGCAACCCATTAGCCTGTGCCGCCTGTATGTCGGTACTTGATGTGCTGGAGAAGGAGGAGCTGGTAGAAAACGCAGCCAAAGTGGGTAAATACCTGCGGGAGCAGCTGGAGGCCATTCCTGCCATCAAAGCTGTGGTGGGCGAGGGGCTGATGCTGGGCCTGGTGTTCGAGGGAGATGTGAAAGAAATTCAGAATGCCCTGGTAGAAGAAGAGCGGGTGTTAACCGGCAGCTCCTCCAGGCCAAACGAAATCAGGCTGTTGCCGCCATTAACGATTGATGTACCGGCTGTTGATGACTTTATCGCCAAACTTAAGAAAGTAGTCCCCCATGGGGTGCCTGTAGAAAAATGAGAAAATTCACCTCTGTTCACGATGTTCCAGACCCCGCCCAATGGCTGTGGGAAGTAAAAGAACTAAAGCAAACCCCCTACGCCCATAAGAAGCTGGGGGAAAATAAGGTACTGGGACTTATCTTTTTAAACCCAAGCCTGCGCACCCGCATGAGTACCCAGCGGGCAGCCTATAACCTGGGCATGCAGGTAATGGTATTGAACATGGGCCAGGACAGCTGGCAACTGGAGTGGGAGCAGGGCACCATCATGGACGGTGCCGCCCAGGAGCACGTGAAGGAGGCAGTAAATGTTATATCGCAGTACTGCGATATCATAGGCGTACGTAGCTTTCCAGGTCTGCAAAATAGAGAAACAGATTACCATGAAATGGTGCTGAACAAATTTATCCAGCACAGTAAGGTGCCGGTGCTGAGCCTGGAGAGTGCTACAAAGCACCCGCTGCAGGGCTTTGCCGATTTGCTCACCATTGAAGAATACAAAAAGAAACAGCGGCCAAAGGTGGTACTAAGCTGGGCGCCGCATCCCAAAGCACTGCCACAGGCGGTGCCTAACTCATTTGTAGAGTGGATGCAGGCCGGGGAGGTAGACCTGGTGATTACCCATCCCGAAGGCTACGAGCTGGATCCCGCTATTGTAAAAGACAGCCCTGTGGAGTACAGGCAGGATAAAGCATTTGAGGGAGCAGATTTCATCTATGCCAAAAACTGGAGCAGCTATCAGGAGTACGGTAAAATTCTATCGAAGGACCCTGCCTGGACCATCACCGAGCAAAAAATGGCGCTTACTAATAGTGCTCACTTTATGCACTGCCTGCCCATTCGTCGCAACGTTATTGCCACCGATGCGGTGGTAGATAACAGCATCGTGATTCCACAGGCCGAAAACCGCCTCTGGACCGCTCAATTGGTGCTGAAAAAAATGCTGGAGAGTCTTTGAAACGAAATGTACCGCAACCTGATATCATGCAGCAGCTCCCGTAGCGTCGTTATAGTATAACGACGTGGTGGAGGCGGGCAGCTAGGTAAATCATGAACAGGTAGATTTCAGGTTTATAGCAGCTTTGCTCTTGTTTCAGGTTGTGTGGTTAGTAGTTTTGTTTCTGCTTTTTCGCTACCACGTCGTTGTACTACAACGACGCTACAGGACGGGCAGCATGATAGAATTGCTTCTTCATCATTTAGGGCAAGAACTTAATTTAAGACATGAAAAAACTAACTATTCTCATACTTGGCCTGTGGCTTGCAACTGCCTGTAACCAGTCAGGGAGCGAAAAAGCCGCAACCAAATCAGAAGAAGCATTAACAGAAGTAGAAGGCCCAATGGTAGCTGCAGATGATATCAGGGAAAATCGACCTGCACCAACGGAAGTTGAAAAGAAAGGCGAAAAAGTTGATTTTGATTTTTTAACAGAATGTGATGCACTTGAAACCTGGCAGGGTGCCATACAGGGAGTGGAAGCGTCTGGAAATCCCGGTATCTATGTCATGGGCCAGTGCGCTTCCAACAGGCATTACGATGTGATTGTCCACAGCAACAATAACATAAAGCTGGGAGATGCCACGGATACCAAGAGCGGAGATATCAGGGAGGGCTTGTCCGGCGCCACCTACTATGCTTTTGAAATCCCTAAAAAGGAAGCAGTTGATCCTGAAGATGAGTTTGAAACCTTTGATTACGTTTTTCCAAGTGAGGTAAGGGTATATCAGCGTTTCGAGGATGGCTGGTACCTGATTAACCGCAAAAGGGTCAACTCATTTGAAGAGCTGGGCAGCTTAAAACTGAACACCATTCAACAAAACCCGGCATCTTAGCCTGTTAGCAAAGTCTGATCAGGCCCTGATTGTTGCCTGAACCTGAAAAGATCAGCCAAATGAAAAATGTAACCATCGTAAAAATAGGCGGGAATGTAGTAGACAGTCCCGAACTGCTGCAGGAGGTACTGCATAAGTTTACACAGCTGCAGGGCAATAAACTGCTGGTGCATGGTGGTGGCAAACTTGCCACCCAGATGGGCGAAAAGCTGGGCATCAAGGCACAGATGGTAGAAGGCCGCCGCGTAACCGATGCTGAAACCCTGCAGATCGTTACCATGGTTTATGGCGGGGGCATCAACAAGCGTATAGTGGCCCTGCTGCAGTCGATGGGCTGCAATGCCATGGGCCTCACCGGTGCCGATGGTAATTTAATTCCAGCCCACAAACGTCAGAAGGGCGATCGGGACTGGGGCTTTGTAGGCGACTTCGAAACCTCCAATATTAATGTAGCGCTGCTGGAGCGCTTATTTGCAGCAGGCATCACACCGGTTATAGCGCCGCTTACGCACGATGGGCAGGGCAGTTTGCTCAATACCAATGCCGATACCATCGCGTCTGGCCTGGCCGTTGCACTGAGCAAGAGCTTCAAAGCAGACCTGGTCTACAGCTTTGAAAAGAAAGGAGTGCTAACGGATATCAACCAGCCCGATTCTGTTATTACTAACATTAATCCTTCCAGCTACAGCCAGTATAAGCAGGAGGGGGTAATTGCCGATGGCATGATCCCGAAGCTCGATAATGCCTTTAATGCCATCGAAGCAGGAGTAAGCAGTGTCAGGATCTGCTATGCCACCGATATTGCCGACCTGGAAAGCGGAACAACGCTATGCCTGTAGAAGATTTAGATACCCTGCATGGGGAGGCTGTTGAGCTCCTGAAAGCCCTGATCAGTACCCCTTCTTTTTCACGAGAAGAAGGGCCAACGGCAGATTTGATAGAAGCCTTTCTCAGGAAACATGGGCAGCAGCCACAGCGGCAGGGCCATAACGTCTGGTGCGTGGCCGAAAACTATGAGGCTGCAGCACCAATCCTGCTGCTCAACTCACACCATGATACCGTAAAGCCCGTAGCCGGCTGGACGAAAGACCCTTTTGAGCCCCTGGTAGCTGGAGATACATTATATGGCCTGGGCAGCAATGACGCGGGTGCTTCGGCAGTCTCTTTACTAGCAGCTTTTCTCTACCTAAGCAGGCAGCCAAAACTCCCCTATAAGCTTATTGTAGCCATTACGGCAGAAGAGGAAGTTTCCGGGCAGGGAGGCGTGCAATCTATTTTACCACTGTTAGGAGAGGTGGCACTGGCTGTAGTAGGTGAGCCTACCTCATTAGATCTTGCCATTGCTGAAAGAGGTCTGATGGTGCTCGATTGTGTGGCCCGGGGCAGGGCAGGGCATGCTGCCCGCAACGAGGGTGATAATGCTATTTATAAAGCACTGGCCGACATTGAATGGTTTCGCACCCACCAGTTCTCAAAAACATCTGAAGTGCTGGGACCGGTTAAAATGTCGGTTACACAGATACAGGCCGGCACCCAGCACAACGTAGTGCCGGATGAGTGCCGTTTTGTGGTGGATGTGCGCACCAATGAATGCTACCGCAATGTAGAACTGCTGGAGCTTATTCGGCTGCAGGTTGCTGCCGAAGTCACTCCCCGTTCTACCCGCTTGAATTCCTCCGGTATTGCACCCGATCATCCGCTGGTGCAGAAAGCCCGGAGCATGGGCATGGCGCTTTATGGCTCACCAACTCTATCGGACCAGGCGCTGATGCCGTTTCCATCTGTAAAACTAGGCCCCGGCGACTCTGCCCGCTCGCATACGGCCAACGAATACATACGGCTTTCGGAAATCAAAGCCGGCATAGCGCGCTACATTGCGCTTTTAGAAGACCTCCATTTTTAAACCACACGCTGCCATGAAACTCTGGGACAAAGGATTTACCGTAGAAAATAAAATAGAAAGCTATACCGTAGGCAAAGACCGCGAGCTTGACATTTACCTGGCCCCTTACGATGTGCTGGGCTCCCTGGCCCATGCCACCATGCTGGAATCGGTTGGCCTCATAACCAAAGAGGAGCTGCATCAGCTAAAGCAGGGCCTGCAAAGCATTTACCAGCAGATTCAGGAGGGTAAATTCAGCATACAGGAAGGTGTGGAAGATGTGCACTCGCAGGTGGAGCTTCAGCTTACACAGCAATTGGGCGATGCAGGCAAGCGGGTGCACACCGCACGCTCGCGTAACGACCAGGTGCTGGTAGACCTGAAAATGTACCTGCGGGCAGAGGTAAAAGAATTGGTAGGGCTGGTAGAGGAGTTGTTTGACACCCTGTTACAGGGAGCAGAACAGCATAAAGAAGTGCTGATTCCCGGCTATACCCACCTGCAGGCGGCTATGCCTTCTTCCTTTGGCCTGTGGTTTTCGGCCTATGCCGAGCTACTGGCCGATGATCTGCGCCTGCTCCATGCCGCTTATGGTATCATCAACCAGAACCCGCTGGGTTCTGGTGCCGGTTATGGATCTTCGCTGCCCATTAACCGCACCCTTACCACCAAGCTGCTGGGCTTCGATAGTATGCACGTAAATGTGGTGAACGCACAGCTCTCCAGGGGAAAAACAGAACTTAGCCTGGCTTTTGCCATGGCTGGTATCAGCCATACGCTAAGTAAGCTGGCCATGGATGTTTGCCTTTACAACAGCCAGAACTTTGGCTTTCTTGCCCTTCCTGATGAGCTTACCACCGGCTCCAGCATAATGCCCCACAAGAAAAATCCTGATGTGTTTGAGCTGATGCGCGGCAAGAGCAACCGGCAAATGGCGCTGCCCAACGAAATTATGATGCTTAGCGGCAGCATGCCCAGTGGCTACCACCGCGATTTTCAGCTGCTGAAGGAAATTCTTTTTCCGGCCCTTGAAGAATTGAAGAGCAGCCTTAGCATTTGCAGTTATATGCTGCAGCGGGCAAAGGTAAATCCGGATGCCATCAAAGACGAAAAGTACAAATACATATACAGTGTAGAGGAAGTAAACAAGCGGGTAATGGCAGGGGTGCCTTTCCGCCAGGCCTATAAAGAGGTGGGTACAGCCATAAGCGAGGGCACCTACCAGCCAGAACTTCAGGTACAGCACACCCACGAAGGGAGCATTGGTAATCTGCAACTGGACCTCATCCGTCAGAAGTTCAGGAATGTACAGCAGCAGTTCAGTTTTCAGCAGTGGGAAGAGGCGTTTGAAAGGCTGCTCTCAGCAGATAATGGATAATTAGTGTTGTAATTAATTTTAAAGATTTTATTGCTGAATGGGCGCCTGTTGTAATAGGTGCCCATTTTTTTCTATAAATGGGGTATGAAATCAAAAGTTTAATAAAAAATACCGGAGAGTGTCGCAACATTAGCAAGCTGTCATTAGTCTATTTTTTGATATGGAGAAAGATGAAATCAAACTTAGTGACTGGGAACGCCTGCTGATAGGAAACAACCCCTGGGGGTTTATGGTAGAAGTTTTTCTTCGAACACTCGTCATTTACCTTTTTATAATAATTGTGATGCGCCTGCTGGGCAAAAGGATGAATGCCCAGTTAACCATTACAGACCTGGCCGTAATGCTTACCCTTGGTGCCATTGCCTCGGTGCCCATGCAGGCCTTCGACAGGGGCATTTTACCAGGTATTATCCTGCTCTTTTCAATTCTGCTTTTGCACCAGGGCCAAACCATCCTTACCTATAAAAACCGTAAAGCAGAAATACTTACCCAGGGCAAGATATCACTCCTGATCAAAGATGGGGTGATAGATACAAAACATTTAAAAGAATTGCGGATCAGCAAGGATCAGATCATGGCCGCCTTAAGATCTAAGGGCGTTCGGCACCTGGGGCAGGTAAAAAGGCTATACTCCGAAGCCGACGGTCATTTTAGTTTGTATAAACTGGCAGAATCAAAACCTGGCCTGTCTGTATATCCAAGAGCTGATGGCGGGTTGCCTCCAGCGACCAAAAAAATTGATCGTCACAGAGCCTGTGGCTATTGTGGTAACATGGTTGATCAGGACAGTGACTCCCGGGATGAATGCAGCAACTGTGGCAACAGGGATTGGGTGCCTGCTATTCAATAATCGATAATATTAATAAATAACAATAATGAATACAGCAGACGCGGAACTGTGGGATTGGATGCGAATTCTCATAGGAGACGGTGTACCACCCATATTTTTGCTTGAGGTTGTTCTCCGGATTGTAGTTGTTTACCTGTTACTTATTTTTAGTATGCGGATCATGGGCAAGCGTATGTCGGCGCTGATCAGCAGAAACGAAATGATTGCCATGATATCACTGGCGGCGGCCGTTGGTATACCCATACAAGATCCTGAAAGAGGCTTATTGCCTGCGTTTATCATTGCAGGGGTAGTGATTGGCGTACAACGCATCGTTTCAACAAATACCATGAAAAACCCGGGCTTTGAGAGCCTGGTGGTAGGGAATGTAGGTTCGCTTGCGGCCGATGGCCGTCTGGAGCTGGTAAACATGCGGAAGAGCAGGGTAACACGCGAGCGTATGTTAACCGAAATCAGGCTGAAGGAGGTTGTGAGCCTGGGGAGGGTGCAGCGGGCCTACCTGGAAGCCAATGGTTCGTTTACCATCTATCTCCATGAAGATCATGAACGAGAAGGGCTTTGCATTTTACCCGGCTGGGACAAGGAATATCTTGATGAACTGCAGGTGGTAGACGGAAAATATGCCTGTGGCAGCTGTGGCAATATGCTTGAAAGCCAAAAAAAGCCAGACGAGAAATGCGGCCACTGTGGGCATAACGAATGGTACAAAGCCGTAAAGGCATAAGCTGCCTCAAGGCTGCCTGATAATTAATCTTCAGGGTTTGCCACGCAGCAAGGCAGCCTCCGTCAGGGGTTCGGTTTGGCCGTTCCATTTGGGGGAGCCGAAGGGCTGATCTCTTACATCCCAGTAAACTTCCATCTTATTCTCATCAGGATCTTTAAAATACAGCGACCAGCTGATCTTATTATCCGACATCTCAAATCCATCTACATCCTTAAGCTTTTGGTAAGCCTCCACCAGGCCTGCATGATCTGATACCTGAAAAGCTATCTGCTGCAGTATTCGCTGCTCCTGCTCGGGGAGGTTCTGCTTCTGGATCAGCACCAGCTGGTGGTGGCTGTTGGTGCTGCTTAGGAAATAACGAGTTTCGCCTTCGTGGGTGGTTTTCTCCTTTAGCTCCATCTGCAGGTATTGCCGGTAAAAACGGAGAGAGGCTTCTGCATCTGAAACCCGAACCATAATATGCCCCAGCACAGGGGCCTTTTGCTGCTCATCTGCAGCCGGTAAAGTAGTTGGATCAGGGGCTGTAAAAGCAAAAAAAGCGAGCAGTGCAAGGCAAAGTCCAGATAGCTTATTCATAGGTTTACGATAAAGGTATCACCTATAAATATGCTATCCGGGCCTATATTGTTTAGTAAAGCCTGAAAAAGGCAGCTAAGATGGCTGATGCCTATAATAAAGCGGGTACACCAGTCATATTGACCTAAGTCAGTTTTAGCCCGGCATGCTTGCGGCAGACCGGTGTTAATCAACCGAATCGTACACCACCACCTTTGCCCACAGGTGAGAGCACTCCTTCACAAACCGCTCATGAACAGGGTGAGTCTGGTAAGTCTCCTGGTCTTCCAGATCATCAAATATCAGCAGCAGGGAGAATGCATAGCCTCTTTCAATAACAGGACGGTTGGTACTGGCAGGCACGCCTACATGAAAGGTACGGATAACATCAATTTTTTCAAGCTCCAGCAGTCCTTCTTCCAGCTGGTTTCTGTCTTCGGACGAGTCGGGGTTCTTTAACCAGAAAAAAACGTGGTGAACAAACATAATTTGTATATTTGGTTTTAGGTTTCAAAAATGGGCTTTAAATATGTTTAGAAGCCGTTTTTGCAATTCGATTTACAAAGATAGATTTTATACTTGTCTTCAAAAGTTTTACTAATTCTTTACTAAATTTTACTGCGATGGATAAGACCAGAAACATAAAACGTGACCTCTACAACATCAGTGCAAAAACTGGTATAGGTACAATCTATATCTATTACAGTAAAGGTGGTAAGATAAAAAGGTTTCCAACAGGTGTAAAGGCTTCAGCCGATAAATGGAATATTGAAACATGCCAGCCGAAACGAGGCGCACTATCTAAATCAGATGCTGCCATTGTTGATAAAATTTACAACACCATTCATCAAATTATTACCGACCACCAATATAAGTACAATGAGTTGCCAGAGGTTGCCCATATAGAACAGGCTTTAGATAAACCAGCCAGTACCACGGAAGATATACACGAACTACTTCAGGAGTATATTAAAATTAAGCAGGAGAGGACAGAAAAAACAAGTGCCTACTCACTTATTTATGTAGCAAAGGATTTGAAAGAAGCTGAAGAACATCTGGGCATCAAATTAACATTGCATAACCTTACCTACGATTTTATTCAAAAGTTCGTGGACTACTGTTTGAATGTTAAAAAGAAGATACAGGCTAATACATTGGCTGGTAGAATACAGGCTATCAAAGAATTTGTTAAATGGCTGGATAAAAAAGAAATCAGCCACAGCATTAAGCCCGAAAATTGGGAAAAGATAAAAAAGAATAAAGGCGTAATTGTTTGTCTGGAAAGGGAAGAATTAGATGCTATCATTAAATACCAGCCTACTAACGAACGTGACCAGCTAATAAAGGACACTATAATATTTCTGTCACATACGGGTATGCGTATCGGTGATATGAAACAGGTAACCAGGGAGAATTGTAGGCATGGTAAAATTCAGATTATACCTGAAAAAACCAAAAGCAAAAACATCAAAGCTATTATTCCTATCACTAAAAATGTTCAGGATATTTTAGATAAGTACGATTACCAGCTACCTACATTTAACAATCATGTGAATGATTTTATAAAAGCATTTTGTAAGAATATTCCAGAACTCCATAAGCCAGAACCCTATGTAAAAGTTACTGGTAAAAAAGTGGAAGAGGGTACAGCACCTAAATACAGTTTATTGAGTAGTCACGATATTGGGCGCAAGACATTCACCAACTTATGTATACAGAAAGGTGTGCCACTGACTACCATATGCGGTGCAACTGGTCATCAGAAAATTGATACCATTATCCAGCACTACGCAGATAAATACGCCAATGCTTTGCCACAGCTGAAGAACGTATTTGAGTAGTACTGATTGTATTGTTCTTGTCTCTGTTGTTATGTACCTTTAAAGTAAGATAGCCAAACATATGACAAAGGACGATATAAAAGGTGTAGTTGATGAAATAGTCGATACAGGAAAAGGAGTAGTGGGAACAGCAATGGATAGATTTAAAAGTCCATTAATTGGTTCACTATTAATATCATTAATAGTTCTCCTGTGGAAGCCAATAATTTTTTTGATTCTTTCAGATAAAAGAATTGAAGACAGAATTACTTATATAGAGAATAGATTTGATTATGAATGGTATTATTTTCTGATACCAGTAGCTGTAACAGCTTTCTATGTTGTAGGGGTGCCATTTATAATGTGGGGTGTGGGTAAAATATTGAACATTCCCAAAAAAGGAGTTCTTGCGGATGAAATCAAATTTGAAGATGATAGACAGGAACTTCTAAGTAAGAAAAATACAAATGATACAATAGCAAGCCTTGAAAAAGAATTGTTGAGTAGTAAGCAAGAAATTCAAAAACATTTAGGGAGAATTGATGTCATGCAGGGAGAAATTGATGTGTTGCGGCATGAAATCACTAAGCACGTACAGGTGCAGCAGGTATTAAAAGATGAATTGAAAAATGAAAAAAATCATGTTCAAGGACTTAAAAGCCTAATAGAAAGAAATGTAAAAGATGACAATGAAGTTTTTACGCAGGGTTATGGAAACAGTCGTGACTTTGAGTTGTTTAAGACCTCTGAATTGTTTAGTCATTTTATGGAAGTTGGGTTGTCAGTGATGAAGGATAAACGATTTCCCGATACAATAAATGTTAATATAAAGCAGGGATTTGTTATTGCTGGTATTGTAAAATTGGTTGATAATCATGGGGAAGTTGTGGATTTCACAGAAAGGGGTAAAGGTTTTTGGAATGCCTATGTTGGTGATGATTTTAAAATAAAAGAAGATGATGAACGGATTCATCCTGCTAAATTAGCCCATAAACTAAATGAAGCACGTGACCTGGGTGTAGGTCTCAATGATGTGATGGGAAGTCTGGCAAACAATCCGAGAAAGAAGAAATAAAAAAGGTGTGTAACTGGATAAGCCAAAACCAGAAACACACCCATAGCTAACGGCTAATACAACAATACAACAAAGAATTTAAATAGGGGAGTAGCACCAGCGATATGCAGTACCAGCACTGCCCCCTTATTTGACTGAAAAATGAACGAAACGAAGTTTTATTTAATCTGGTCTGCAAGTACATGTATTGAGTATCGCAGGAATTCAGATAGGGTAATGTTGTATTTTTTGAGTAGTGGTAACAGTTTTTCTTTTTCTGCATCACTTACCACAACAGACAATTTATATTTTGGAGTAGTATTAAAACCTTCAGCTTTTAAAGTTTGGCGGTTGTACTTATTTACGATTTGTTGAAACTGCATCTGGTGTAGAGTATTTTTTATTTAAGATTGTAGCGTTGTACAGTATTTTTAAATGTCCTTAAATCAAAGTCTGTTTGCTGTATCAGTTCATTTAATTGTGATGGGTTGAATATTCTATATAGTAAGAACTTGCTGTTGTGGTCAGTGTATACCATATCTCTAATAGAGTTGATTGACTCCCACAGCCTTAATTCTTTCTTGTTAAGGGTAATCTTCAGGCTTTCTAAATAAGCTAAACCAGCATGATTTATTGATGCTTTACCCTTGCTTACTGTGATATGATGCAGTAACCCACGGTCACCAACAAACTGATTAAAAGAGTTAATAAGGGTATCAACGGTTGCAATGTCGCTTGCTTCTTTATCCGTTAGTTTAATCTGCTTTCTAAGGTCAACACCTACCGCTAACTGTTCTTGAAAGCTTGTTAACGATTCAGCTTTCTTATTTTTAAGGAATTGTGCAATATCCGATACCTCAACCTCTAATAAGGTTTTACCCTCATATATGCGTAATACGCTATTATCAACTGTTTTTAGTTGCTGGTTTACGGTCTCTACAATCTCATTTAGACGTTTAGTTGCTGTTTTAAATTCATCTGTTATAAAAATTTTCATTAGTTATTTATTAATTTTTTGTTTGCCCTATACCTATATAAATACGGAATTCGGATTTGTTTCCGAAAAACTACCGATTTAACACTATTATACTCTATAAAAATCAAAAGTTTTATTAAAAATATTTTTTATTTTTTTCAAACAAAGCCTGTTTTTAGAGTATAAAAGATAAACAAACTTCAACTAACTACTTTAAATTGGTAGAGGGGGGGAATAACTCACAAAAAATAAATTAATAACAATGAGAAAGCACAACTGGACACCAGAAAGCAAAGCAAAAATGGTAGCTAAACAACTGGCGACTAAAAAAGAACGTGGTTACCATACGGTTAAATTCACGTATGAACAAGCGCAACAGATGCGCCATTTATCTAAAAATAGAGTGTATACGAATGTTGAAATAATGAAGATGTTTAACGTTTGTAAACCGACATTTTACGCAATACTGAAAGGTGAAATTTATAGCGAAAGTAATCCAACTCACCTAAAAGCAATGCCGAATTTTGGTGAATAACCTATAAAAATTAATGATATGAATTGATGAAAAATAACGAAACGAAGCAACATGTTGATAGAAGTATATCAATCTGGCGAAATACTAATAGCGGGCTAAGTGATTTAAACCCAAACCCATTTTACAAAAAATACAATACACTTAATGTAAAACAGGTGTTTGAGGTAATTAAATCTGGTGGTGGTGTACATCAAGTTGATAATATCAAACCTAAAATTGAGTATATACAAACCCATACTAAACAGGAATATGAGTACATAAAACTTAGTTTACCCTCGTTTACTGTATCTGCGGATTTTGAAGATAGAAGAGACAAAAAGGCTGATAAAATCTATACTCAAATTTTAGGGTTTGACTTTGATAAAATGAGTAGTCAGCAAGTAACACAGGCTTATGATAGATTAAAGGAATACCCAGCAACACTTCTATTATTTAAAAGCCCTTCTGGTAAAGGTTTGAAAGTTTTTATTAAATCCGATTGTACCGAAAGTGAACACGACCAGTTTTATAGATGCATGGCATTATCATTCAAAAGTCAGTTTGATTTAGATGCTGATATGCAATGTATAGACTACACCAGACTATGTTTCTTCTCTTATGATTCAGATGCATATCTCAATGAAGAATCGCACATAGCACCAGCAAGTGAGATAATAAGGAAGTATAAGCACTTAGTAACAGATAGTAGTACCAGTAATTCAGAAGTAGATAGTTTTGATTATAGTGCTGTTAATACTGAAAACATCAAATCTTTATTTGACAGTTTTATAAATACCCTGCAAGCTTCTGGTGTTGATTGGATAGACGGTCAAAGAAATAAATTCCTGCTGGAAATCTGTAAGGTTAAAAAGTTTGGTATCTCGTTTAACGAATGCTTAACGGAATTACTGACTTTCATTAATGGCAGGTATACAAACGATTATAATGCTAAAAGCATACCCGAAAAACTGGCGTACAACTGGAAGAACTATTTTAAAGAGTATAAGCCGTTAGATTCTGGTCCGGTGGACCAGAATCAAAGTCAGCTAAAAATTAGCCATTATCTGACCGAACAGAAGGATTTGATAAAATCTAATCTACTGGATAAAAGGATACTGTTTATTGATGCACCAACGGGTAGCGGTAAAACAACACTGGTTAAAGCACTGGCAAGTGAATTAAATCTCAAGACTGATATTATCATGCCTACTACTGCACTGGTGGAACAGCAAGCAGATATATCAGGAATTACAGGGCGTAGGGCATTAACTGTTGATATGGTTAAAGCTGATGTTCTGGCATGTTGCTACAACTCTATTAACAAAATCCAGGATAGGCAATCAAAGCTATTAGTGATTGATGAAGCCCATAGTTTAGTAAGTGATTACGGGTATAAGAGTAACACGATACAAGACATCCAACGACAGTTAAACAACTACGAGTACATAATCTATCTATCTGGTAGTATGCTACCATTAGAGGGTAAATATTCACCAGAAAACCTTCTAAGTTTTGAGAAGGTAAACAGATTTAAATACCAGTACCAGTTAATTAGACTTGATGAAAAGGTATCTAACAAAGATTACTTTATTAGCGGTTTGGAGGCTGGTAAACTCAACGTATTTTACAAAAATGATAAAACCGAACTTGATAAACTTTACACCTTCTTAACAGAGGTTAGAGGTTTAAAAGTGGCGTATGTATCCAGTGATAAGAAAGATAGGCTGGAATACACAGGCATAACGAAAAACGCCAGTTTAAACGGGTATGATGTGCTTTTAACAACTTGCGTAATACAAGCTGGTGTAAATATAAATGAGTGTGACAGAGAGGCTGTAATTACGTTTGGTAGTGGTTCAACACTGATAGACTATGTACAGTTTACCGCACGTTTCAGAAAGCAAGTACCAGCCATTAAAATAATTCATTCTGGAAAATTAGGGCAGATACAGTTACCCGATAATGAGGAATTGAAAGCAAGGATGGATTTAGAATTAAAACATCTGGAACAAGCAAGAGAGAAGAATAAAAATAGGGATTGGTGTTTTAATGCTGCTAATGTCGATAAAATAGTAAACAGTTTAGATTATGTATTTGAAGACGTTAACGGGGAGTACCAGAAAGATAGCTACTGTTTATTGTACAATAACTACCAAACTTTGAATGATAATATTAGGAGTAATGTAAGGGTGTTAAAACATTATCTGGAACAGTTTAATTTTATTGAAGTTGAAGCAGATAGTATATCAATAGATAAAGAAGATGTTAAGGAAATTAAGCAGGTAGGCAGGAACGTTCGCAAAGAGAAAAAGTTAAAGATTGAAAGTATTATAGATTCAATGTTCAAAGGAACACACACTTTTAATCAGCATCTTGATAGTACGACCGATGAACTTGAGAAAAAGTATATATTTCTTTCTCAATACCTTTCTAATGATGAAATAAAGAAACAAAATTTGTTAACATCTAAAAAAGATTATGATATAGTAGAGAGTAGAATTAAGTATAATTTAGTTGAGAAGGAAATCAAAGCTGGTAATCAAGTATCTAACTCTGCATTAGTTAACTACCAAAGATTGAAAAATCTTGAGAAGCAAATACAAGTAAATACTACTTATACTAACAAAGAGTTGAAAGATTTAATTGTAAAGGCTGGTTTTACTACTACTTCAAAGAACTATATAAGTAAAAGTTTGGGAGTACTATTTGATTATTCTGCTTCATCAAACTTTTTAAATTATACAATCATTCGAAAGTTATAATATTAGAATTATTGAAAGTGGTTTGATTTGTAACATATTTTCTTATTATATAGGTTAATGTTACATTTTAAACCACTTTTCTATTTATCATATCTTAAACTAACTTAAACATACTAATACTTATTAAAATGGTTGATTTATAGTGATGCTGGTTAAATCCGTGAATACCTAACCAACCACAGGCACACAAACCAGAAATAACCACTATACCAGCCATAAAAGCCCATCTGGTTATACTTAGTGTACTTTTTACCATAAGTACCCAAAAAAATAATTCTAATAAATTCAGATAAATAGGTCTTTAATTCAAAATAAATGGAGAATGAAAAAGGACTGTTGGTGTTGCAGTCCTTTTTCATTCTACGCCATTGATAAATGCTGATAGGCTGATACTATATATTAGGTGTGGGTGAACTGGATTTTCTAACCAGCATAGACAAGCATGTTATTTCCGCTTGTCTATTCTACCCAACTACTCCATTATTTTACTAATCCTTTACTACTTTACTATTTTACTAAATGTAAGTAGTTGATAAGCACCACGATAAAAGAATTAAAAATTCTTTAACCAGAAAAATACGTGGTGAACAAACATAGCCTTGGGATTAAACCCCTAAAGTATAAAAAACACCTAAAACTTCGCAAGCGCATCACTGCCTGCATTGCAGGAATATTTTCAGTTTTACGGGCATAACATTTTGTACCATAGCTTCTTATGCCTGTTGCCTGTTTTTTTCCTCTTTTCAGAGATGATCATCAAAGCTGATATATATCAGTTTTTGTGGTGATGGCTGTCATACCTAAGCTGCTGCTATCTGGGGAGATTTGTAGTGTAAACAAGTGTAAAATATGAGTGCATTGTTTCTGCTGATCGGAATAAGCCTGCTGGTAGCTATCGGTTTCCTGGTGGCTTTTCTCTGGGCCACCCGATCTGGCCAGTACGAGGATGATTACACCCCCTCCGTGAGGATGTTATTCGAAGATAAACCTGCCCAAAAACAAACTACTACTAAATAATTTTCCGAAACCTATGAGTACAGGCGTATTAACACAGGAAGCAACCGCCGGTCACAAGCCGCCAAGGCTGGAGCTGGAACGCTTCTCTTATGACAATGCAATTGTTCGGATGTTCGCCTACGCCACCATAATATGGGGAGCAGTGGGGATGCTGGTGGGGCTATTCGTAGCGCTTCAGCTTGTATTTCCGGCATTGAATTTTGGTATTGAATATACCTCCTTCGGGCGTATTCGCCCGCTGCACACCAATGCGGTAATCTTTGCCTTTGTAGGCAATGGTATCTTCACGGGAGTGTACTACTCGCTGCAGCGGCTTTGCAAAACCCGCATGTACAGCGATACCCTAAGCCGCGTTAACTTCTGGGGCTGGCAGCTGATTATTGTAGCCGCAGCCATTACACTGCCATTAGGCTTCAGCACCTCTAAAGAATATGCAGAGCTGGAGTGGCCCATCGACATTGCCATTACCCTGATGTGGGTAGTATTTGGTTACAATATGTTTGCAACCATTCTGCAGCGCCGTACCCGCCACCTGTATGTAGCCATCTGGTTTTATATTGCAACCTTTGTAACCGTAGCGGTACTGCACATTGTAAACTCTTTTGAGCTTCCTATCTCTTTCATGAAGAGCTACAGCTGGTACGCAGGTGTGCAGGATGCGCTGGTGCAGTGGTGGTATGGCCACAATGCCGTGGCTTTCTTTCTTACTACGCCTTACCTGGGCCTGATGTACTACTTTGTGCCTAAGGCTGCCAACCGTCCGGTTTACTCATACCGCCTGTCTATCATTCACTTCTGGGCGCTCATTTTCCTTTACATCTGGGCTGGCCCGCACCACCTGCTGTATAACTCACTGCCCGACTGGGCACAGTCGCTGGGTGTGGTGTTCTCTGTAATGCTGATTGCCCCAAGCTGGGGTGGTATGCTTAATGGTCTGTTAACCCTGCGTGGTGTATGGGATAAAGTGCGCGAGGAGCCTGTGCTGAAGTTTATGGTGGTAGCCCTTACTGCTTATGGTATGGCTACTTTCGAGGGCCCTATGCTGTCGTTGAAAAACATCAACGCCATTAGCCACTTTACCGACTGGACTATTGCCCACGTACACGTAGGCGGCCTGGGCTGGAACGGTATGCTTACCTTTGGTATGCTTTACTGGCTGTTCCCGCGCATGTGGAATACCAAACTTTACTCTGTTAAGCTGGCCAACTGGCACTTCTGGATTGCTACCCTGGGTATTCTTTTCTACGCCGTACCTATGTACTGGGCTGGCTTAACCCAAAGCCTGATGTGGAAAGAGTTTACCAAAGAAGGCTTGCTGGCATATCCTAACTTCCTGGAGATTGTAACGCAAATGAAGCCTATGTATGCCCTGCGTGCATTTGGTGGTGCGCTCTTTATCCTGGGTCTGTTCATCATGGCCTATAACCTGATCAAAACAGCCAAAGCCGGTAGCTTTGTAGCCAACGAAGAGGCCGAAGCCGCTCCGCTTAGCGATACCTACGAAAGACACGAAGGTGAGCACTGGCACCGCTGGATTGAGCGCCGCCCTGTGCAGCTGATGGTGGGTAGCCTTGTGGTGATCCTGATTGGTGGCCTGGTAGAAATGATGCCTACCTTCCTGGTAGAATCTAATGTGCCAACCATTGCTTCTGTAGCACCTTACACCTCCCTTGAGCTGGAAGGTCGCGACATCTACATCAAAGAAGGCTGTAATAACTGCCACAGCCAGATGGTAAGGCCATTCCGCTCCGAAACCGAGCGTTACGGCGAGTATGCCAAAGCAGGTGAGTTTGTTTACGATCACCCATTCCTGTGGGGCTCTAAGCGTACCGGTCCGGACCTGCTCCGCGAAGGTGGCAAATATCCCGACAGCTGGCACTACAACCACATGATTGATCCGGAGAGCATGTCGCCGGGCTCCATTATGCCAGCCTACCCCTGGATGGCCGAAAAAGCGCTGGATACCAGCAAAACCGGCGCCAAGATCAGTGCCATGCGCACCATGGGTGTTCCTTACCCCGAAGGCTACGAAGACAAGGCCGTTGATGACCTGAAGCTGCAGGCCGAAGAAATAGCAGCCCGACTGGAGCAAAGCGGTGTGAAAGTAAGCAGCGACAAGGAGATCATCGCCCTTATTGCATACCTGCAGCGCCTGGGTACCGATATCAAGGCCGATCCAGAAAAAGAAGTAAAGCCTTACGAAGTAAGACCTGAAATCAAGAAGTAATCATGCTTAAGTTCATAAAACACCATATGGAGACGATAATCGGGATAGAACTCTATCCTATTATCTCCCTCCTGATCTTCTTCATCTTCTTTACACTATTGTTGATTGTGGTAGTGAAAACAAAGAAGGAGCACATCACGGAACTATCGGCCATGCCGCTTGATGAGGAAGAATTAACAATTCCAGCACAACAAAAAAGCTAAATCATGAAGAAGCGAAGCATTCAATATAAAAGCATGATGGCTGCCCTTGGTTTAAGCACACTGCCAATGCTGGCATCTGCACAGCAGGCTGCAGGAACTTCAGGCGCGGCGGCTACCGGCATCAGCCAGACAGATCTTTTATTGGGATTAGCTGTAGTACTGGCCGGATTGATCCTGATCTGCACACTGGTGCTGCTGTACACCGTAGTTGTGATGAGAAAGGTAATGCTGAAGCCCGAAGGTGCAGAAGCAACAGCAACCGAAGCAGCTACAGCTCAGCAAGCACAAAAGCTAAGCGTATGGTCTAAACTAACCGATGCCGTTCCGCTGGAGCGCGAGGATGAGGTAATGACCGACCACGAATACGACGGCATCCGTGAGCTGGATAACAACCTGCCACCCTGGTGGAAAGCCATGTTCTATGCTACCATTGTGTTTTCAGTCGTGTACCTGGCAGCTTACCACGTGCTCGACTGGGCACCTCTGCAGGACCAGGAGTATGAGCAGGAAGTACTGGCGGCCCAGCTGGAAGTAGAAGCTTACCTGGCAGAAAAAGGCGGTGCCATCGACGAGACTAATGTTGAGTTGCTTACCGACGAGGCTGCCCTGGCAGAAGGTGCTAAAACCTACAGCTCTTACTGCGGTGCCTGCCACGGTGCCGAACTGCAGGGTGGTGTAGGTCCTAACCTAACAGACGTGTACTGGCTGCATGGCGGAGATGTGAAAGATGTGTTCAAGACCATCAAAAAGGGTGTGCCGCAAAAAGGTATGATCAGCTGGGAAGCCCAGCTTAGCCCCGAGCAGATCCAGCAGCTGGCAAGCTTTATTATCAGCAAAGAAGGCAGCAATCCTGCCAATGCAAAAGAGCCGCAAGGCGAAGAGTTTAAAAGATAGTTTTGAGGGAGGGATCGCCGCAGCAGACTGCTGCGGCGATCAACTCTACTATAACTAATAAAATGAGCATTGTATATAAAGGTAAACCGTTTGATCCGCAGAGCTACCGGGATAGTATTTCTACAGTAGACAGGGAAGGTAAACGTGTATGGGTTTACCCTAAAAAGCCAAAAGGAAAATTTACTAATTATCGTAGCTGTGTTAGCTGGGTGTTACTGGCGATCCTGTTCTCTGGCCCCTTTATCCGCATTGGCGGGCAGCCTCTGCTGCTGTTAAATGTAGTGGAGCGCAAGTTTGTAATATTCGGGCAGATCTTCTGGCCACAGGATTTCTACCTTTTTGTGTTGGCGTCACTAGTGGGGCTAATCTTTATTGTGCTCTTTACAGTGGTATATGGGCGGGTATTCTGTGGCTGGGTATGCCCCCAGACCATTTTTATGGAAATGGTTTTCCGTAAAATTGAATACTGGATAGAAGGTGATAATACCGCCCAGAAAAAGCTTGATAAGCAGGACTGGAATAAGGAAAAGATACTGAAGAAAGGGAGTAAACATGCAATCTTTTTTGCTATCTCCTTCCTGATTGCCAATACCTTCCTGGCCTACATCATAAGCAGTGAAGAACTGCTTGATATTGTAACCGATCCGCCGGCTGCTCACATTGCCGGCTTAGTGTCTATCCTTATCTTTACAGGTGTTTTTTACTGGGTGTTTGCCAGCTTCCGGGAGCAGGTTTGTACTACCGTTTGCCCCTATGGCCGCCTGCAGGGTGTGCTGCTGGATCGCCAGTCTGTGGTAATCAGCTACGATTATACCCGTGGCGAATCAAGAGGCAAATTCCGAAAAGGAGAAGACCGCAAAGCAGTTGACAAAGGCGATTGTGTGGATTGTAAGCTTTGTGTAAGCGTTTGCCCTACCGGTATCGACATCCGCAATGGCACCCAGCTGGAGTGTATTAACTGTACCGCCTGTATCGATGCCTGCGATAGCATCATGGAAAATGTTGGCTTGCCCAAAGGCCTTATCCGCTACGAATCTGAAGCTAATCTGGTGGAAGGCCGCACCGGCATGCACTGGACTAAAAGGAGCATTGCTTATACTGCCTTATTAGGGGTGTTATCTGTTCTGTTTATGGGCCTGCTGTTTATGAGAGGACAGTTAGAAACCAGCCTGTTGCGTACGCCGGGCATGCTCTACCAGGAGCAGGAGGGAGGCTACATCAGCAACCTCTACAACTACAAAATCATCAATAAAACCCAGGAGGCAGTGCCTCTTACCTTCAGGTTGCTGAATGAAGCAGGTGAAATACAGCTGATCGGTAACCAATCAGGCATAGAGGTGCCGGGAGGTGGTGTTGCAGAGGGCGCCCTGTTTATTCTGATCCCAAAAGAATCTATTGAGAAAGCTTCACAAAAGTTAACCATAGGTGTATTCAGGGGCGAAGAACAACTGGAAACCCTGAAGACAAAATTTATGGGACCGGTTAATTAAGGGTAATTTAATAAGTCATTTTTCACTTCATATATGTCTAAAAGCCGGTCAGTAAGACCGGTTTTTTTGTGAAAAGCTGATATATATCAGTTTTTGCAGTGATTCCCCTCATACCCGATCCTCCCGCTCCTGGCGAAATTTGTAGTGTAAGTAAAGAAGACAGGGGAGCGAAGGCAAATACCTTCATGCGTCAGTTAGCAGCTTCCCCCGGTCTCCACACTAAATACTTACTACACAGTATCATGAAAAAATTCAATTGGGGTCACGGGATCATTCTTTTCTTCTGCTGCTTTGTAAGCTTTATGGGCTACCTGGCCTACCGGAGCGGCAAAGAAAATATTGATCTTGTAACAGAAGATTATTATAAGCAGGAGCTTGGCTACGAGTCGCAGATGGATAAGATGCGAAATGCACGGTTGCTTGCACAGCCTGTACAGGTACAGGTAGAAGGCCGCAATGTTGCGGTTGTGTTTCCTGTGAGGGAAGGAAATGTAAGCGGAGAAATTCAAATGTTTCGTCCTTCTGATGCGCAGTACGACCGCAGGGTTGCCGTTGCTCCCGATGCCGCAGGCAAACAGCAGCTTAACTTAGCTGGTTTGCCTGCTGGTTTATACCGCCTGAAAATAGACTGGAAAGCAGGTGAAAAGTCTTTTTATACAGAAGAAGCTATCAACATAAATTAAGATGCAGTTCTGGTCAGCGGTTTTAATTGGTTTTCTGGGAAGCATGCACTGTGTAGCCATGTGTGGCCCGCTGGCCCTGGCGGTGCCTGCCGGAAAAACAAGTGCTGCCTGGCTGCAGGGCCGCCTGCTGTACCAGGCAGGGCGCCTGCTTACCTATGCTGCACTTGGTGCTGTGGTGGGGGCGCTGGGGCAGAGCATTGCGCTGGCTGGCTGGCAACAGGGCTTATCAGTAGCCGGCGGTATTTTACTGCTGCTGTTTGCCCTGTCTCCCAGCCGTGTGGAGCGCTTTGTAGGTGGTGCAGGTTTCTTCGGGAAACCCCTGTACAGGCTTAAGCAAAGTATGGCTGCCGTATTAAGGCGCCGCTATAAACTATCTGGCTTTTTGCTGGGGTTGCTGAATGGTTTACTGCCCTGTGGTCTGGTGTACCTGGGGCTGGCAGGAGCACTGGTAACAGGCTCTGCTGTAACAGGTGCTACCTATATGGCGGCTTTTGGTGCGGGTACACTGCCTGCCATGCTGGTTGTTGTGGTGGCGGGCAATTGGCTCCGGGGCGGCTGGCAGCTGCAGCTGCGGCGGCTTGCACCTACGGCGGCTTTTGTAATGGGGCTGGCATTGGTGGCGCGGGGGCTGGAGCTGGGTATTCCTTACCTAAGCCCGGTATTGGCCTGGGTAGAAAAAGGAATCCCAGTTTGTGGTCAGCAATAGCGCAAACCCAGGTAAGGGACCGCAGCGGCTAACTATACCAGCTAATAAAATAGTATCAGGTATTATTATTTATAAATCTTATTCTCCTGCTCTTCAACTACCACACATCAGGAATAAGATACAAACCACTACTCCAACTATAAACTACTACTAAGATGAATATTCAACTCATCAGAAAATATAACGTTCCGGGCCCCAGGTACACCAGTTATCCAACCGTGCCTTACTGGAATGAAGTGCCGCCAACAGAAGCGGAGTGGAAACAGCAGGTTAAAGAGGCTTTCGATGACAGCCGCGAGCAGGGCATCAGCCTTTACATACACCTGCCTTTTTGCGAAAAGCTTTGTACCTACTGTGGTTGCAACAAACGCATTACCATTAATCATAAAGTTGAAGATCCTTATATAACTGCCCTGCTGAAGGAATGGCAGCTTTACCTGGAACTGTTTGGTGAAAAGCCGCTGATCCGTGAGCTGCACCTGGGCGGGGGCACCCCTACTTTCTTTAGTCCTTATAACCTGAAGCGCCTGATAAAGGGCATTACGGCAGGGGCTGAAGTAGCCAAAGGGGCTGAATTCAGCTTTGAAGGTCATCCGAACAACACTACCGAAGAACACCTGCAAACTTTATTCGAGCTGGGCTTTCGCCGGGTGAGCTTTGGCATACAGGATTTTGATCCGCAGGTGCAGGCCATCATTAACCGCATACAGCCTTACGAAAATGTACTGCGGGTAACCGAGCAGGCTCGCCATATTGGTTACACTTCTATCAACTACGACCTGATCTACGGCCTGCCCCTGCAAACGGCAGAAAGTGTGCGTAAAACCATTGCCATGGTAAACAGCCTGCGGCCCGACAGAATAGCTTTTTACAGCTATGCCCACGTGCCCTGGACCAGTCCCGGCCAGCGCCGGTATACCGAAGCCGACCTGCCCACTGATGAGGTAAAGCGCGGGCTGTATGAAATGGGTAAAAACCTTTTTGAGCAGCAGGGATATCTCGAGATCGGCATGGACCATTTTGCCCTGCCATCTGACTCGCTTAGCCAGGCGGCAGGCAATGGAACTTTGCACCGCAATTTTATGGGCTACAGCACTACACAGACCAAACTAATGGTAGGGTTGGGCTGCTCCTCCATCAGCGATACCTGGACTGCCTTTGGCCAGAACCTGAAAAAGGTTGAAGAGTACCAGGATGCTGTAAACGAAGGCCGCTTTCCTATTTTCAAAGGACACATCCTGAACCACGAAGACCTAGTGGTGCGTCAGCATATATTGAACATCATGTGCCGCTTTCAGACCACCTGGACTCAGGATGAGCTGAAGACTTTTGCACTGGTAGAAGCCAGGGAACGGCTGAAAGAGCTGGCTGCCGACGGCCTGATCAGGGTAGAGGGCGATTCTGTACAGGTGCATGAACATGCCAAGCCATTTGTGCGCAACATCTGCATGGCCCTGGATGCCCGCCTCTGGCGAAACAAGCCAACCACCCAGATCTTCAGCAAAACCATCTAAAAATATCCAACACTCAACACCCACTACTCAATACAACAGATATGAACAGACTTAAAAATAAATGGGGATTAACAAGCAGCTGGCAGGTACTGCTCATACTGCTTACTTTTTCACTGGCAGGCTCTTCTGTGGTGGTGTTAAAACAGTGGTATTTCGGAGCCCTGGGCTTCAATGAGCAAACGGAGTTCTGGCTTAAAGCCATTGCCTACCTGGTCTTTATTTTCCCGGCCTACCAGGTGCTCATTTTAGTATATGGCACACTGCTTGGTCAGTTTCGCTTTTTTTGGGAAAAGGAAAAGCGCCTGGTGCAGGTAATTGCCAGGCCATTCAGGGGATAAAGGAGTATATATGATAAAAAAGGAGAAAGCAAGTAAATAAACACTCGCTTTCTGTGCTTGAAAAGCAGCATCTCTTCAAGGGCTGATAGCGATTTAAACAACGGCCTGTACTCATGCAGAGCCCCTGCCAAGCTCCCTGCACCTCAAAAAAGAAGAGCAGTGGGTGAGGTATAAAGCGCCAGTTTAATCCTCAATAGACCTGATTGCTTTCCTGATTACCTCTGCAGAATGCTTCAGTGCCTGAAACTCCTGCTCATTCAACTGGGGTTCCAGCACCTGGGTAGCTCCATCAGAACCTACAATAGTGGGCAGGGAGATGGCAACATCGTTCAAGCCGAAGGTACCTTCCTGCACCCGCGAAACAGTTAAAACACGCCTTTCTCCCCGTACTGCCCATTTAAGCAGGGCGGCTGTAACAAGGCCAATGGCATGATTGGTAACACCTTTGCGTTTAATAATCTCATGAGCGGCAGATTTCACCTCGCTGGCTATCCTTTCTTCTTTTTCTGTAGTCCAGCCGGACCAGTCTCTTAAGAGGGCGCCACCAATTTCTGCGCCAGACCAGAGCACCACTTCTGAGTCGCCATGTTCTCCAATTACCTGGGCGTGAATAGAGTCTGACTCCAGCCCCAGCTCCTTACCCAGGATTTGGCGGAGCCGTGCAGTATCCAGCATGGTACCTGTGCCAATAACACGTTCTACTGGTAATCCAGATGCCTTCTGAAGCACATAAGTGAGTACATCAACAGGGTTGGCTATCATGATCAGCAGGCCTTTGGCACCTTTCAGCTTTTCGCCCAGTTCCCGGATGATGCGTGCATTATCCTTGAGTAGGTCAAGGCGCGACTCTTCAGGTTTACCGCCACGGCCGGCAGCTATTACAATGGCATCTGCTTCGAGCATTTGTTCCGGGGTAGCGGGGCGTACAGTGGCAGTGGGGTAAAACGATACCCCGTGGGCCATATCCATGGCTTCACCTTCGGCACGCTCCTGGCGGGCATCGAAGAGCAGTAGTTCATCTGCAATGCCGGTATGCAGTACAGAAATGGCTACGCTGGTTCCTACAGCACCAATACCTATGATACCTATTGTACGTTTCATGATGTTCAGGCTAAAAATTGACTATTTTGAATTTGGCTGGGTAGTAGTGCATGAGCAGCGGCTGCCACACCTGTGCACTTTAATACGGCCCCTGAACTGCTGTCACACTGCGTTTGACTGCAATGCCAGGTACCGATACCCAATACATAATACTTATTACCTGAAACTTGTTTTCAGCAAGACTACTGAATTCTATTTTCCGGGCTCGACCAGCCTTCTTCCTGCAGGAAGCCCATTTTGCCCATAAATACCAGCGCAATAGCCCGTGCTCTGCCTTTTGCTTCTTCTGCTTTTTCTCCGCTAAATAGTTCGTTTACCGTAGCCTCAAACAGGTTAATCCACTGTAAAAAGTGCTGGGTATTGATGGGGAGGGGTGCATGTTTGGGGAAAGGGCGGCCCGTATAGCGTGCGCTGCCCAGCAGCAGGTTTTCCCAGAAAGTATACATAATGGGTAAGTGCGTACTCCAGTTAACATTTGCTACCTCATTGAATACAGGGCCCAGCTGCGGATCGGCCTGTACCTTATCGTAAAAGGTGTTAACCAGTAAGCGTATATCTCCAGGAGTAGTGATGTCTTTTTCCATACTGCAAAGATATTCCTATGCTGCAGCTCAAAACATGACAATTATCAGTAAAATGTAGGCTCAACCAGATAATTGCTGCGGCTATACGGTCTGAAATTTTGCAGAAATGGTATTTAAGATGGAAGTTTGAGGAAACTGGGGTTTAAAACATGAAATTACGTAAACTGGCAGCTTTAGTGCCCGCACTTATTATTCTGCTAATGCCTTACGCCTATGCCCAAAAGCCGCGGCAGGAAATAGCCAAAACACTGCAGGCACAATCAGAAGCCTGGAACCGGGGCGACCTGGAAAGCTTTATGCAGGGCTACTGGAAAAGTGATTCGCTGCTGTTCATCGGCAAAAGCGGGCTTACCTGGGGCTGGCAGCAAACGCTCGATAACTACAAAAAGAATTATGCCGGTGCCGAAGCCATGGGCAAGCTTGCTTTTGATATAAAAGTGGTGAAGCCTTTAGAGGGAGGCAAAGCCTGGCTGGTGGTTGGTAAATGGCACCTGGCCCGCAGCATTGGCGATCTGGAGGGGCATTTTTCCCTGGTGTGGGAAGAACGCAATGGCAAATGGGTTATAGTAGCAGATCATTCCAGCTAACGATGGCAGCAGATGTACAGGGCCAGGCCATTATGGACTACTGGCTGAAAAAAGATAAAAAAGTGCACCTAAGGCTGCACACCAGCTACGGACCTCCCGAGCGCATGCCGGTTTCTGTTTTTTTCAGAGACCCCCGCAAATATTCGGAGCTGGAGCGCCAGGCACTGCAGTACTGCAGGGGCCGGGTGCTTGAGGTTGGCGCAGGTGCCGGCGCTTTTCCGCTGGTGCTGCAGGAAAAGGGCCTTGAGGTAACAGCTCTTGAAAACTCTCCCCTAAGCTGCGAAGTAATGCGCCTGCGTGGCGTTAAAGATGTGCTGATGGGTGACCTCTGGGAGCTGGAGGGGGTGCAGTGGGATACCCTGCTGCTGATGATGAACGGCCTGGGCATTGCCGGTACACTGCCCGATCTGCCCGGCTTGCTGATGCAACTGCAGTCCATGATGGCACCGGGCGGACAAATTCTCTTCGACAGCTCCGATATCACCTATCTCTATGAGGGAGGTGTGCCCGTGCCGGAAGACCGCTACCATGGCGAAATAGATTATCAGTATGAATATAAAGGTGAGCGAGGCGAGAAATTTACCTGGCTCTATGTAGACATGGAGCTGCTTTCGGTAGTAGCCAGAGATATGGGCTTTAACTTTGATCTGCTGGCTGGTCCGGAACACGATCAGTACCTGGGCCGACTGACGATGCTCTGATATCAGGATTTTCTGACAAACAGATCTGACAAAAAACTAACCTGATACACAAATACCTGCATATTTTAATAAACGTCCGGCTTCTTATGGGTATGGATTTCTGCTGATCTTCCGGTAAGCTAAATAAGGGAAGGTATTTGAAAAATGAATACAAGGAAAGCTACAGTAGGCTTATATAACAGCAGGGCGGACTACGATGATGAGAGGGCTGGGCTGATGATAATGCATTACATTGATTCCAACCATTTCTATATTTGCCCTGATTTTAACAAGCTTTCTCAACAGGTGAGGTAGGGTCTTTAGCGTATGTTTGCTGGTAAGCAGCAATAAGCCTGTGGGGAGTACTTAAATCCTTTGTTCTACTTTGTGTTATATTCCAAAGTCAATTATACCATAGGTTTCATGATATGGCATATTGATATCTATTATTTCAAAGTGAGGATCTATATATTCCTTAAGAATATTATAAATGCTTTTGCTCTTCTGATCTGATGTCACAAAATGGGTTACAGATTTATCTGAGTCAGCCTGAGCAAATAACTTTGAATCATTAGGAATAATATTTCTGTCATCAAGCTGCAATCTTCCTTTATGTGTAAATACTATCCTTGCAAACTCTCCAGCTCTAATTCCATGATTCACATTGAAAGGCAAAACTTGCAAATTTTTCCATGGTAATTCATCGAAATGGCCACCAACGCAGTATTCAGCTACTGAAATTGTAGAGCATTTTAGGACAATATCATTTTCAAGGAAATATTTAAAATATCCAAGAGCATTATGGTGCAGCTTATCATTTTCATTAAGAAGCCTAATGAAAAAGCTTGTATCTAGAAGTACACTATGCGTCATAACCTCCTCTAAGCTGGCTCATCCAATCATCGGCGTCTGTAACTCCCTTCCAACTGTTTGACGCTTTTTTCATCAAAGATGAGAGATATGATTTGTCAAATTTTGGATTAAAATCAATTAGCTCAATTAGTTGTAGATTGGTTTTGTCTAGTTCACCAGTTTCAATATTTTGTTTCCCCAGTGCTCTTACTCCATATTTTTTATATAAGAAGTTCTCTTCTTTCTCTTGAAGATAGGCCTTGTCTGTGGTTATAGTTAATGAACCAAATTCATCTGTATCTAAATGTATATTTGGTTTACTTTTTCCACCTGCGTTAGTTAAAGTCCCATAGAAATAGAATTCTGCGTCAACCCAAACATTTTGAGTTCTGTAGAATGTAGTACTTCTATCAATTAGAAGTTTATGTGAATTTTCTAAAGAAGTGGTGATTTCAATTTCAAATCCTTTCTTAACAGCATTCTCTTGAAATGTTTCTAAGGCTCTTGCCGACTGACTCTCTAAAAAATCAATTGAATTTGTACTTTCTACCTGGCCAATGATAGCGTTAAAGCCAATCACTGCTTGAAAACTTGTTTTAATTATGTGTTTTACAGATCCTTCTTCAATCGAGTAGCTAATAAGTGGTCTGTCTTTTTTATTGTTAGGAAACAGGAGGTTCTCTGCTGCTTGAAGAACAGCAATAATTTCTTTGATATCATAGTTGTCCGGTTTTAAATCCAGATTACCTGTTTTACCAATTATTCGTATCTCTATATGTCCTAAATTTTCCAACTTTATAGCATCATGCTTTCTTACAAAGAAACGAAATTTTTTCATGTTACGTTCTTTCAACATTGCGTAGCACTAATTGAGAGGTATAGCTATATTAGGAAGTAGTTTACCCCATCCGGATCAGCACAAGACCAGCCAGGATTACCAACACGGCAATCAATAGCTGTAAAAATTTCCTGCCCCTGGCTGCTGCAATACTGTGCACGCCAAGAGGCACCCCTGGATTTGCAGGCTTATAATCTACAAGTATTTGCTGGCCCACATAAAAATCTCCGGCCTGCGCAGCAGGCACCAGAATAGTAAATGTATCCTTACCGGCCAGGTAGCGAATGTTAAGCTGTTGGCTGCTTGTTCTTACCTCCAGCACTATGCCGGGGCTGCGCTTGGCATCTGGGGCAGGGGGCTTTTCCCCTATCAGCCAAATAATAACCAACAGGAGCAGTCCTGCACCAGCGAGAAAAAGGCCGCTTACCAGCATGTTTAATGCTCCCGCTCACGCCAGCGGAAGCTAAGGTAAGAGAGCAGGTCGCCAAATGCAGTAACGGCGGGCATAATTTCCTGGTCTATGGGGCGGCCGTTTAGCTTTAGCAACAGGTAGCCATACACACCATTGAGGGCAGCCTGAACCGGGTTGGTAATAGTGCCGCCGGAGGCTTCCATGCTGTTGCGGATGTGCACAGCCGTTTTACTATAGGTCTGGCGGTACTGCTGATCGGTTTTCAGGAGCTGCTCGTGCAGGTTGAAAAGCCGCTTTACATAATCCTGTGTTTCCTTCAGGTGCCCGCTTTTTTCCAGGCCCTGCTCTTGCATGCGCCGGGCCAGATCGGTGTACCATTCCAGGGCCGCCTGCCGGTCTTCTGCCGGCAAGTGGTCAATTACATTTCTTTTAAGATCCTCAATATCAAAAAAATAAGCCCTTAGCAGATCTTCCGTCTGGTACATGTAAACAATGTACTCGGAAATGTTTTCCTTGCGTTTTCTTTCGGCAATTAGCATAGCAGGAGAAAAAGAGTCTTTCCAAATATGCGTATAATCTTGCTGCAATACAATAAAATGCGGCATGAGCTTTTTTAAGGCACTTTCTGCCCCTTGAACGCTGTTAGGGAAAATGCAGCTATTTCACTACTTTTGTGCTACCATTTTGAACTATGAAAAACATTCGCAACTTCTGCATCATTGCCCACATCGACCACGGTAAAAGTACCCTGGCCGACCGCCTGCTGGAATTTACCCAGACTGTGAGCGAGCGGGATATGAAAGCACAATTGCTCGATAATATGGACCTGGAGCGTGAGCGTGGTATTACCATCAAGAGCCACGCTATCCAGATGAACTATATAAAAGACGGGCAGGAGTATATCCTGAACCTGATTGACACCCCCGGCCACGTAGACTTTAGCTACGAGGTATCGCGCTCAATAGCTGCCTGCGAGGGAGCGCTGCTGATTGTAGATGCCTCACAGGGGGTAGAAGCACAGACTATTTCTAACCTCTACATGGCCCTGGGCCACGACCTGGAGATAATTCCGGTACTCAATAAAATTGACCTGCCCGGCGCCATGCCTGAAGAAATGGCCGACCAGGTCATTGAGCTCCTGGGCTGCGAGCGGGAAGATATTATCCTGGCCAGTGGAAAGGAGGGTATTGGGATCAAGGAAATTCTGGATGCGATTGTAGAGCGCGTTCCTGCTCCAACCGGCGATCCGGAAGCACCGCTGCAGGCCATGATCTTTGATTCTCAGTTTAACTCCTACCGTGGTGTAGAGGTAATCTTCAGGGTACTGAATGGTACCATCCGCCAGGGTGATAAAGTAAAATTCCTTGCTACCGGCAAAGAATACGAGGCCGATGAAATTGGTACGCTAAAGATAACCCAGACTCCGAAAAAAGAAATTAAGGCAGGAGATGTGGGTTACCTGATCTCAGGCATAAAAGTAGCCAAAGAGGTAAAAGTAGGTGATACCATCACGCACAGAGAACGCCCGGCAACCAAGCCTATCAAAGGTTTTGAAGAAGTAAAGCCCATGGTATTTGCCGGTATTTACCCGGTAGAAACCACCGATTATGAGGAGCTGCGCTTCAGCATGGAAAAACTGCAGCTGAACGATGCCTCCCTGGTGTGGGAGCCGGAAACATCTGCTGCCCTGGGCTTTGGCTTCCGTTGCGGCTTCCTGGGCATGCTGCACATGGAGATTGTACAGGAGCGCCTGGAGCGCGAGTTCGACATGACGGTGATCACCACCGTACCCAGCGTACAGTTCCATGCCTACCTGAAAGATGGCGAGCGCGCCATTGTAAATGCCCCCAGTGAGCTGCCAGAGCCCAACTATGTAGATCGTATCGAGGAGCCTTTCATCAAGGCACAGATTATCTCCAAGTCGGAATATGTAGGTTCTATCATGACCCTCTGCATGGACAAGCGCGGCCTGCTGAAAAACCAGGTGTACCTGACCAGCGACAGGGTGGAGCTAACCTTCGATATGCCGCTCAGCGAAATGGTATTCGACTTCTTCGATAAGCTGAAGACCATCAGCCGCGGTTATGCATCGCTGGATTATGAGCTGCTTGGTTTCCGCGAGTCTACCATGGTAAAGCTTGATATTATGCTGAACGGCGAAAAAGTAGATGCCCTTTCAGCAATCGTACACCGCGATAAGGCCTATGAGTGGGGCAAGCGCCTGTGCGAAAAGCTCAAAGAGCTGCTGCCGCGCCAGCAGTTCGAAATTGCCATACAGGCCGCCATTGGTACCAAGGTTATTGCCCGCGAAACGGTAAAAGCCTTGCGCAAAAACGTACTTGCCAAGTGTTATGGTGGTGATATTTCGCGTAAGCGCAAGCTGCTGGAAAAGCAGAAAAAAGGAAAGAAACGCATGCGCCAGGTAGGCAATGTGGAGATACCACAGGAAGCCTTCATGGCTGTACTAAAACTAGACTAATACCTGCAGCTTTGGCTAAATGCCAGAGCTGCACTGTTTTATAGCATATAGCTGAATCTATATTTAATACTCTCGCATAACATGACAATGCATCAGCGTGGCCATTTGCTTGATGGCAAAACCCTAAGTGAAACTATTCAGGGCGAAATTGCCCAGCAGGTAACCGAACTTAAGAAAAAGGGCCACAGGGCGCCCCACCTGGCAGCAGTGCTGGTAGGGAGCGATGGCGCCAGCGAAACCTATGTGAGCCATAAAGTAAAAGCCTGCGAGCGTGTTGGCTTTGAGAGTACCCTTGTGCGCCTGCCCGATACCATCGTAGAGCAGGAACTCATGGATGTGATTGATGAGTTAAATAATGATGATAACATAGATGGCTTTATTGTGCAGCTGCCCCTGCCCAAGCACATCAGGGTAGATAAGGTGCTGGAGCGCATCAAGCCCTCGAAGGATGTGGATGGTTTCCACCCTATCAATACCGGCCGGATGGTGGCAAACCTGCCAGCCTATAAGCCGGCAACGCCCGATGGTATTGTTGAAATGATCAACCGTTTTAACATACCCACCCAGGGCTGCCATGTGGTGGTGATTGGCCGTAGCCTTATTGTGGGTACGCCCATCAGTTTGCTGCTAAGCCGCGATGGTTATCCCGGTGATGCAACGGTTACGCTTTGCCATCGCTACACCAAAGACCTGGCCAGCTACACCCGCCGGGCCGACATATTGATTGTAGCAGTGGGCATTCCCGGCTTTATAACAGCCGATATGGTAAAAGAGGGCGCTACCGTGATAGATGTGGGCATTACGCGCGTTGCCGACGAATCGAAAAAATCGGGCTTTAGCCTGAAGGGCGATGTGGCTTTTGAAGAAGTGGCTCCCAAGGCTGCCTTTATAACGCCGGTACCGGGTGGCGTAGGCCCCATGACCATTGCCTCGCTGCTCAAAAACACACTGCTGGCAGCCAAAGGCGCTGTATATGGTAAGTAGTTACTTTGGTGAAGTACAGCAGGTGCGTAAGTAGTTTATAGTACAGGGGCAGTGGGCTGGCATTGGCAAAGATGCCAGTCCTGCGCTCTGGTAAGGCCTGGAGAAGGCTGATTCTGTACTATTGCTAAGTTCACCGATATTGATATTTGGCAGCTCCTCACCAGCCCCGGGCTTTAGTCCGGGGTATAAATACATAAAGCCATTTTCTTTTAGAGGACAGGGGAATGGATTAGGAGAAGGAAAGAAAGAGATTTGGAAAAGTTAACCCTACATAAAACAGATAACAAAGCCAGCAATGGCGCCATACTGCCGGTGATGGAGGCCTTCTATACCCTGCAGGGAGAGGGGGCCTGCCAGGGGCAGGCTGCTTATTTTATTAGGCTGGGGGGCTGCGATGTGGGCTGCCACTGGTGCGATGTAAAAGAATCGTGGGATGCAGAAGTGCACCCAAAGCGTTCCGTTGAGGAAGTTGTAGCAGAAGCCAGCCAATATCCGGGGCGTTTGGCCGTTATTACAGGTGGCGAACCACTCATGCACCCGCTGGAGAAGCTGACAACTGCGCTGCAGGATGCGGGATTTAAAACAAACATTGAAACTTCTGGTGCTCACCCCATGAGCGGGCGCTGGAGCTGGGTTTGCCTTTCGCCGAAAAAATTCAAAGCACCACAGCCACAGGTGTATGCTTTTGCAGATGAGCTGAAGATCATCATCTACAACAAGAGCGATTTTGCCTGGGCCGAAGAACATGCTGCCAGGGTGAAGGAGGGTTGCCGTTTGTATCTGCAGCCCGAATGGAGCCGTATGCAGGAGATGCTGCCGCAAATCATTGAGTACATCAAGCAAAATCCGAAATGGCAGATCTCGTTACAGGTGCACAAATTCATGAACATACCATAAGGTTTAAATGCGATACTTCTTTTTGCTACTCTCTGCCCTTATTTGCCTGTTTGTAATAGAGCCTGCCCTGGCCCAGCGCCCGGCTACCTATACTACAAATAATAAAAAAGCCATTAAGGCCTACGAAGCCTCCGAAAATTACCTGGTGCGCAGGCAGTGGGAGCAGGTAATAAGCCTGCTGGAAGATGCAGTGGCAAGAGACGGAGACTTTCTGGAAGCGCGTGTGCGGCTGGCAACTGCTTACCGGGCACTGGGTAATCAGCAAAGAGCAGTGGCGCACCTGGAGGCAGCGGCTAATCCAAAAAAAGGAAGCCCTGCGCCCGAAGCCTTATTTGCCCTGGGCGAAATGTACTGGCAGCTGGGGCGCTACCAGGAGGCGCAGGAGAAACTGCAGGCATACCTGGCAACAAACCCCCGGCAGAAGCCCCTGCTGGCCGCTGCTAATGATATGATAAAGGGAACAGAATTTGCAATTGAGCAAACAAAAAATCCTTTGCCATTCGATCCAAAGCCCCTCCCTGATCAAATAAATAAATACGTGCTGCAGTACTTTCCGGTACTGACAGTAGATGGCCGCACCCTTATTTTTACCCGCCGCGAAGGCTTAAGCCCTGCCTATGATGAAGACATCATGGCGGCTAACTTGGGTGATGCCGGCCAATGGGGTGAGCCTTATTCGCTTTCGGATGCCATAAATACACAAACAAACGAAGGCACCAGTACCATTTCTGCTGATGGCCGTACAATAATTTTTACCTCCTGCCAGGGCAGGCGCAGTTACGGCAGCTGCGATCTGTTTATCAGCACCAGAACGGGCAATACCTGGAGTGAACCCCTTAACCTGGGCGCCAACGTTAATACCAGGGAATGGGAATCGCAGCCGGCACTATCTGCCGATGGCCGTACCCTTTATTTTGTGTCTACCAGGCCGGGTGGTAAAGGCGGTATGGACATCTGGGTGAGCCAGCGCACCGACGATGGCAAGTGGACGGAGAGCCAGAATCTTGGTGCTCCTGTTAATACACGCGGCGACGAAATCTCTCCCTTTATTCATGCCAACGGTCGTACATTGTACTTCTCCTCTAACGGCCATTTAGGTATGGGCGGTTATGATTTGTATATGGCCGAACAGCAGGAGAATAGCTGGCAGGAACCTCGGAACCTGGGCTATCCTATCAACACCAATAAGGACCAGGTATCGCTTTTTGTATCGGCAGATGGTACACAAGGCTACTATGCCCATGAAGAAAAGCAGGGCGATCGGCTTGTATCAAGCAAGCTCTTCACTTTTCAGCTGCCGCCAGAGGCTCAGGTTAAAAACCGGAGCAGCTATGTAACCGGCAGGGTGTATGATGCCCAAACAAAAAAGCCCCTTGGTGCTGACGTGCAGCTCTTTAACCTGGAAAACCAGCAGATGGAACAGCAGGTAGGTGCCGATTCTCAAACCGGTATGTATTACATGGTGCTAACAGAAGGGGCGCCTTATGCACTGTACGTTAGCCATCCCGGATATTTGTTCAAGAGCCTTTCATTCGATTTTGGACAAGGAAATAATCCAAAACCAGTGCAGCTGGATGTTTACCTGGATCCTGTTAAGAGTGGCATGATTACGCGCCTTAGCAATATATTTTTTGATACCGATAAGCACGAAATAAAGCCCATGAGCGAAACGGAATTGCAGCGGGTGGTTAACTTTTTAGATCAGAATCCGGAGGTGCGCATAGAGATTGCAGGGCATACCGATGATGTGGGCAACGCCTCTTATAACCAGCAATTATCAGAAAAAAGAGCCAGGGCGGTGTATCAGTGGCTTGTAAATGCCGGAGTTAGCGCCCAGAGACTTAGGGCAAAAGGCTA
This sequence comes from Cesiribacter sp. SM1, assembly GCF_020178975.1. Classification (GTDB taxonomy): domain Bacteria; phylum Bacteroidota; class Bacteroidia; order Cytophagales; family Cyclobacteriaceae; genus Cesiribacter. Next base: position 136,028 of record NZ_JAHXBU010000089.1, on the reverse strand, counting down.
TGGACAAAGCCAGCCACAGCTGCCAAATACTTCAGAAGAGAACCGCAGGCAAAACCGCAGGATTGAATTTAAGATCTTGTAAGGTTGCGGCTAAACAACAACATTAATTTTTAGTTATGCTTGCATGATTTGCCCCTCAAGTATGAAAATTTATATTTTTTTCATATTCAGAGGTAAAATTTTGGAGCATGTTTTACTAGTGAAATATAATTTCATTAGATTAGCCAGGTAAAGATTTAACTGTTTTTTAATGTTTTTTTAATTTGTTCAAATCATTTATGAAGAGGATTTTACTATTGAGCTTAGCGATGCTCATGGCCATAAGTATGGCGTGGGCACAGCAGGCAGTAACCGGGAGAGTAGTCTCCAAGGCAGACGGGGAAGGGCTTCCCGGTGTTGCTGTGAAAGTGCAAGGCACAGGTACAGGTGCTGTAACCGACATTGATGGTCGTTACAGGGTTGAGGTTCCATCAGGTGATGCAACTTTGGTCTTTTCTTTTGTGGGCTTTGCGGATCAGACCATTCCGGTACAGAACCGGTCTGTGATTGATGTAACGCTTGCAGAAGATGTAGAAACCCTGAGCGAAGTAGTGGTTACTGCCATGAACGTATCAAGAGAGAAAGCTTCTCTGGGTTATTCGCAACAGACACTTGATGCTGAGGCTGTTACTAAAGTTAAGCAAGATAACTTTATTAACTCACTTTCAGGTAAAGTGGCTGGTGTAAACATCAGAACCAACAACACCATGGGTGGTTCTACTAACATCACCATCAGGGGTAACTCATCGTTTACCAACAACCAGCCCCTGTTTATTGTAGATGGTGTACCCATCAGCAACGAAACCAACAACTCACTTAATCAGCAGAATGGCCGCCGTGGTTATGACTATGGTAACCCTGCAGCAGATATCAACCCGGAAGACATTGCTTCCATGTCAATCCTGAAGGGCGCTGCTGCTACAGCTCTTTATGGTTCAAGGGGTCAGAACGGTGTAATTCTGATTACAACCAAAAGAGGTGCCGGTAAAAAAGGTATTGGCGTTACTGTAACCAGTGGTCTTACTGTGGGTAGAATCGACAGATCAACTTTTGCTGAGTACCAGAACCAGTATGGTGCAGGTTATGCTCCTTTCTTTTATGGACAGAGAGAAGATGGTCCTTTCTTGGAAGAGGACATAGATGGCGACGGCCAGCTGGACTGGGTAGTTCCTACCTATGAAGATGGTTCTTATGGTGCTCAGTTCAATCCAAACCTGAATGTATATCAGTGGAACTCCTTTGTTCCTGAGTCTCCTTATTATGGTCAGGCGCGTCCATGGGTAGCCGGAGCAAACTCACCTGTTGAATTCTTTGAAACCCAGAGAACCTGGAACAACAGTGTGGCACTGGCTGGTGGCAACGAAAAATCAAGCTTCCGTTTGAGCTACACTAACCTGGATATGAAAGATATCATGCCAAACAGCTCAATGAACAAGCACACCATTAACTTTAATGGAGCTACTGAGCTTACCAGCAAACTTTCTGCCGATGTAATGTTCCAGTACAACCGTCAGGATGTTCTTGGCCGTTTCTCTACCGGTTACGGCGATAACCTGATGGCTAATTTCCGCCAGTGGTGGCAGACTAACGTTGACATCAAAGAACTTGAAGATATTTACAGAAGAACAGGCCGTAACTACACCTGGAACCCAGGTAATTACGAAGATCCCCTAACGCCTATCTTCTGGGATAACCCATACTGGACCCGTTACGAAAACTTCAACTCAGATTACCGCGACCGCTTCCTGACCAGATTAGGTGTAAACTATAAGTTTAATGACTGGCTGTCGCTGAATCTTAGCGGATCTTTGGATACCTACAACGAAGTAAGAGAAGAAAGACGTGCTGTGGGTAGTGTGCCTACCGAGTTTGGTGTAAACAGCACAGATGAACCTTCTGGCTACGACAGAACTGTTATCGCAAACTCTGAGTACAACTACAATGCGGTACTTAATGTAAACAGAGATCTGAACGAAGATTTCTCGCTGGCTGGCTTGGTTGGTTTTAACTTAAGAAGTGAGCGTTACGACTTTACACAGGCATCTACCAGCGGTGGTTTGGCTGTACCAGGCTTGTATTCACTGAGCAACTCAGTATCGAGCAACCCATTCCCTTTCACATATCTGTGGGAGAAAGAAGTATACGGTTACTTTGCCAATGCTAACATAGGCTACCGCGACTTCCTGTACCTGGATGGTAACTACCGTATCGACGTTTCTTCAGCTTTACCAGTAGAAAACAACCAGTACGATTACTGGTCATTAGGCTTAGGCTTTGTGTTCTCACAGTTGCTTGATGCCGACTGGCTGGATTTCGGAAAAGTTAGAGCAAGCTACGGTACTGTAGGTAACGACACCAGAGCCCTTCGCGTATATGATGTGTACCAGCGTGAAGATAACTTTGGCAACACCATTCTTACCAGGCTGCCTTGGACCAAGAACAACCAGGAACTGCTTCCTGAAAAAACAGCAGAATATGAGTTTGGTCTGCAGGGTAATGCCTTCAAAAACAGGCTTAACTTCGATATCTCTTACTATAACAGAGAAACCTCTAACCAATTGCTTAGCGTAGGTGTGTCGCCTGCTACTGGTTATAGCTCTAAGTTCATCAATGCCGGTACTATCCAAAATAAAGGTATAGAGATGGTACTTGGTGGTGATGTTATACGTACTTCTGATTTCCGTTACAATGCTACAGTTAACTTAACCAGAAACAGAAGCGAAGTGCTTGACCTGAATACTGCAGAAGGCACTGGTCCTCAGAACTATGTTATTGCAAACTTCCAGGGTGGTGTAACTGCTAACGCTACTGTTGGCCAGCCATTTGGTGTACTTAGAGGTACAGGTTACCAGTACCATAATGGTGAGAGAGTTTTAACTGAGGATGGTTATTATGCTGCCGTTGCCGACCAGATTATTGGTGATCCTAACCCTGATTATATCATGGGTATCAACAATAACCTTTCTTATAAAGGATTAAACCTGGGCTTCCTGATTGATATTCAAAGAGGTGGTGATGTATACTCTCTGGATATGCACTACGGACAGGGTACTGGTATTTTCGCAAATACAGTTGGTACTAACGAAAGAGGTGCTCCAATCAGAAATCCATTATCTGAAAACGGCGGAGTATTTAACCCGGGCTATATTTTAACTGAAGAAGGTAACTATGTGCCTAACTTCAATCCGCTTGCCGAAGATGCGGTATATGCACGTGCAGACTACTATGGTGGTGCTTTCTACTGGGGTAATGCCGTTAGAAACCCAAGCCAGATGACCGTATATGATGCTTCTTACGTGAAACTGCGTGAGTTGTCACTGACTTACAGCCTGCCTTCCGATCTGATCGGTAAGTTTGCCTCCAGAATAGACTTGTCTCTGGTAGGTAGAAACCTGTGGATCATTCACAAGAACGTGCCTTATGCCGACCCTGAATCAGGCCTAGGTGCCGGACCAGCACAGGGTTACCTGTCAGGTTCTTATCCTACCGTTCGTACAGTAGGTTTCAAGGTTGAAGTTGGACTATAATATTCGATAACTGAAACATGAAAAGATTACTATATATATCAATACTTACCCTGTTTTTTATAGGGTGCGATGATCGATTAGAGGAACTGAATACGGATCAACGTAATCCTGCAGAGGTAGATCCAACCTCTTTGTTTGCACAAGGCCTGCGCCAGACCCATGACAACATGGCCAGTATCAGTGTGAACAATAATCCGTTTAACCTGTATGCACAATACTGGGCGCAGACTACTTACCCGGATGAAAGCCAGTATAACCTGGTAACACGCTCTATTCCTTTCTTCTTCTGGAGAGGTGTTTACAGAGATGCCCTGGCACAATTCCAGGAAGCACGCGAATTAACAGTTGCGCAGGTTGAATCTGGTACATCCGGTATAGATGAAGCAGTGCTGCAAAACAGACTTGCTGCACTGGACATCATGATTGGTTACAACTATCATGTGCTGGTAGACGTGTTCGGCGATGTGCCCTATACTGAGGCACTGGATCCTGACAACCTGGAGCCAGTTTATGACGATGCACGCACCATCTACAATAGTGTAATTGAAAACCTGCAGGCTGCAACTGCTTCCATCAATCCAGAAGAGCCAGGCTTCCCTGCAAACCAGGATCCTATGTATTTTGGTGACATGGAAAAATGGCAGAAATTCGGCAACTCCCTGTTGTTAAGACTGGGTATGCGCCTGGCCGATGTTGATCCTGCTGCTTCTGTATCTATTGTGAACAATGCCCTGGCAGGCGGTGTATTTGAAAGCAATGCTGATAATGCATCTCTGGCGTACCTGGGTGCTTCACCTAACACCAACCCAATCTATGAAGACCTGGTACTGAGCGGCCGTGCCGACTTTGTGGCAGCGAACACACTGGTTGATATCATGAACGATCTGGAAGATCCCAGAAGAGCAGCCTACTTCAGGCAAAATCTGGGTGAAGGTGTATACCAGGGTGGTGTTTATGGTAGTGCAAATAACTATGGTGCCAATACTCAAATAGGTGATGCCCTGCACCAGCCCGATTTCCCAAGCACGCTCCTGAACTATGCAGAAGTTGAGTTTCTGCAGGCAGAGGCTGCCGAAAGAGGTGGTTATAGCGTGAGTGGCAGTGCTGCAGAACACTATCATGCAGGAATAGAAGCTTCTTTCAACCAGTGGGGCTTATCTGATGCCGCTGCAGCTGCTTACATAGCTCAGCCTGAAGTTAATTATACTACCGCGCCTGGCGACTGGAGACAAAAGATTGGTCTGCAGCTGTGGCTGGCACTTTACAACGAAGGCTTTGAGGCATGGAGCACCTGGAGAAGGCTTGATTTCGTAGCTTTAACTCCTCCTGAGGATATGGATATGTCCGATATTCCATTGCGATTTACTTATCCGCTGGAAGAAGGACAGCTCAACAATCCTAACTATACTGCTGCCGCATCAAGGTTAGAAGGAGGTGATGTAGTTGGTTCAACTATATTCTGGGATACACTCCAGCCTTTATTGTAACAACTACTTTAATATCGATACATAATGAAAAATAGAATATATATAGCTTTTATATTCCTGCTAACTGCGTTTGCAGTATCGTGTGATGATCATGAAATGGATGAGTTCACAGGGCCTTACCGCATTAATTTAGCTGGTCCGGAACACGTGGCTCCCGGTGATGAAGAGGAGTACACCATTGGCGACATCAGTAATCCTGAAAGTTACACATGGACGGTTACAGGCCCTGCTACCATTACCAGTGGTACAAGCGGAAATACCGTAACACTTGAGTTTACAGAAGTTGGCGATGTAACGCTTGTAGTTACTAACGGCAGAGATACACGTGAATACAACATCACTGTTGAGAATGTTGAACCAGCAGTAACAACAACGTATAATGAGCGGAGCCTATACAGAGGTGGCGTTATGGATACTGTATCCTTAGTATTGAGAAACGGTGTTTCAGATACTGTTTTCTTTAACTTTGCCACGCCTCTGGCCAAGGATCCTGAGTTGTTGATGAACGAGGATATCTCTGATTTTATGTCAGGAAGCTTAGGAGATCTGATCAAAGTAGATGCTCAGAACTACTATGCCATCTATACTGCTGGTGAAGGTAATGGTACACCACGGGCCATGTTCAGAAACATTATTGCTACCCCAACTTTTGGTTCTGATACATTAGACAGTGTAATGGTGCAGCTGTACCGTGTAGATAATGTTTTGCCTGTTGCAGATGTTTCTTACTCTGAAGACCTGGTAAATGACAGCACGGTTGTTACTGTAACAGTAAACTTTAGCGAAGAAGTAACTTTTTCAGATAGAGCTGACAGTGCTTTATATGTTACTTTTTCTGGTGCAGGTGTAGAAGCTCAGAGAGATACACTGGTTCAGTCGGCTGATGATCCATTAGTATATACTTATGAATATACTGTTAATGGAGAAGGCAACGGAGAGGTAGATGTTGAACTTGATAACATCATGGATCTTGCCGGGCACCCCCTCACGCTGGTAAACTACGAATCAGACCTGATCGTAGACAATGAAACGCCGGAGGTGCTGCTTGGAAATGCAACGGCTGGCGATGGTGCTGCTGTTATCATTTTTTCTTCTGACGAAGCTGGGACCGGCATGTACCTGATTCTGGAAAGCGATGATGAAGCGCCTGAAGATGCAGAAGCGTTTATGGAGATGCAGGGCGTTGCCTCTGGTTCCTTAAACCTCAATGCTGTTACTCCTGCAAGAACGAGCGTTGGTCTTGCGGCCGGTGAATATGTAGTTTACTACATGGCACAGGACAGAGCTGGCAACTACAGCGATATCACTTCCAGTACGTTAGTGATAGACTAATAAACTTAATTTGTTCTACAGGAAAGAGGTTGTCACGAAAGAGGCAGCCTCTTTCTTTTTTTAGATACCGGCATCCTGATTGTTGCCTGATAAGCGCTGCTGCCATTAGAGAAGCCACTCCCGGTTATATCTTTTTTAAACCAGCCATCACACTTTCTGCGTGTGCTGTTTATTGTTTTTACTATTTTAACATGCCAGCTGCTGTTACATGCTTAGTAACGATTTTGTTAAGAGCCAGGCAGCAAAAGCACACATACCCCGGTAAATTCTTTCAGTAACTTGCCAGAGCGCTCATACCCCTTATGAAATACAGGTACCTTCTATTTTTTTTTCTGATCAGCACCTTACAGGCGAATGCACAGGGCATCAAAAATATTAAGATTGATGAGACCGTGAATGGTAAGCCTCTTAGCGAATTTCTGCTACAGATGGAAAAGGAGCATGGGATTGATTTTATCTTTGAAAAGGCAGTAGTTGCCCCGGTTACGGTATCTGGGGTTACAAATGGAACATACTTTAATACCTACCTGAACCTGCTGCTAGGCCAATATAAGCTTAAGCTGGTAAGGGCTAACCCCGGCACATATTTTATTTTAGAACAGGCAGAGGCAGCAGAATTAGCAGACAGTAAAGAAAGTGTTGCTGTTTTAGCGCTTAAACCAACAGATCAGCAGACCATCAGAGGAGTACTGACCGATAGCGACACCAAACAGCCACTGATAGGAGCCCAGGTGGTGATACCCGGAACTGCAGCAGGCGTACTTACGGATGCAAATGGTTCTTTTCAGTTAAAAGTAGCACCCGGTATTTACAAGATTGAAATGCGCTATGTAGGCTACGAAACCACTACACTCATTGTAGGCTTCAGCCCTTCCGGACAAACAGAGCAACTTAAAGTTAATATGCTCCAGGACATTAGCGAACTGGAAAGTGTAACCATTACCGCAGAACGCGAAGATCACAACATCCAGAGCATGGTGCCCGGTATTGAAAAAATGGGTATAGAAGAAATTAAAAAACTGCCCACTTTTATGGGAGAGGTAGATCCGGTCAAGAGCTTAACAACCTTGCCGGGCGTAAGCACAGTAGGGGAGTTGTCTTCGGGCTTTAACGTGCGCGGTGGCGAAACAGGACAGAACCTGATTGTACAGGATGGTGCCATGATATACAATCCTACGCACCTTTTCGGATTTTTTTCAGCCTTCAACCCAGATATAGTAAGCGATGTAGCCCTATACAAAGGAGGTGGCCCTGCTCGTTTTGGCGGACGTGTTTCTTCTGTACTAGACATAAAGCTCAGGAACGGCAGCCTGGCCCGGCACCAGGTAAAGGGTGGCATTGGCCTTATATCCAGCAGGCTTAGCGTAGAGGGTCCTATACTCAAGAATAAAGCTTCGTACATCATAGGTGGCAGAATTTCCTATAGTAACTGGCTGCTGAAAGCAACAGATGACATACAGCTGATGAACAGCTCGGCCAAATTTCACGACATTACTGCCAGAACGTTTTACCAGATCAACCCCAACAACAGCATCAGCCTCTCCGGCTACAGAAGCTATGATGATTTCCGGCTGGCTAGCGATTCAACCATCAGCTGGCAAACTACTAATGCATCCTTACGGTGGGAGCATACCTTTAGCGATGCACTGATTGCTGCATTAACTCTTTCCGGCAGCCAGTACTCCAGCGAAATAAGCAGCGATGACAAGATAGAGCCCTTTGTATACCGGAATGCCGTAAACAACCTATGGCTGCGGTACGATCTTACTCACCGCAGCGAGGGGAGGATAGAGTACAACTTTGGAGTAGAAGCCAGTAACACCCGCATCGAACCCGGACAGCTGGCTCCCCGGGCAGGCAACAGCAATGCAGTACCAATAGACATTAATGATCAGCATGTAGTGGAGGCGGCTGCTTATTGGCAGGCAGATGTGGATCTTTCGGAAAAATGGGCCATTTCTGCAGGACTTAGGTATTCACACTTTTTCCGACTGGGGTCTGATGCTATCTATACCTTTGATTATAACAACATTCAGGGAAGATACCCTGCAATATCAGATACCGTGCATTACGGCAGCGGAGACATCATCCAGGATTACGGTGGTCTGGAGCCGCGCTTGTCTGTACGTTACCTGCTCAATGAAAGTACCTCCCTTAAAGCGAGCTACTTCCGAACACTTCAGTACCTGCACCTGATCTCCAATACAGCCTCGGCCACCCCACAGGATTACTGGATTGCCAGCGGTCCTTATCTGGAGCCCGAAATTGCAAACCAGGGATCAATAGGACTATTTAAAAACCTGAACAGCAACAGGTGGGAGCTTTCGCTCGAAGGCTTCTACAAAGAAATTGAAAACACTGTTGATTACATAGATGGTGCCGACATAACCCTGAATGAAAAGCTGGAAGCAGGTTTACTTAGTGGCAGGGGAGTGGCTTATGGCCTGGAGGTGCTGGTGCGTAAAAACGCCGGGAAATTCAGTGGCTGGATTGCCTACACCTACTCCAGGAGCCTTAGAAAGTTCATTTCTGGCAGTCAGCTCATGACCATCAATAGGGGAGACTATTATCCGGCCCCTTACGACAAGCCACACGATCTTTCGGTGGTGTTAAACTACCAGCTGGCGCCCAGGGTAATGTTTTCATCAAACTTTAGCTACAGCACCGGCCGGCCAATTACCATACCTGTTTCCAAATTCAATTACGATGATTACCTGGCCGTATTGCATTTTTCACAAAGAAATGAGTATCGTATTCCTGACTATCACCGCTTGGATCTTTCGCTGACGCTTGAAGGAAAACAAGGAAAGAATTCTGGTTTCCGGGGAGACTGGGTGTTCTCTGTTTTCAATGTGTATGGCAGAAATAATGCCTATTCCATATTCTTTAATCAGTACGGCACAGCCAGAAAGCTGTCGGTGCTGGGCAGTGCTTTTCCTTCCATCAGTTATAACTTCAGGTTTTTATGATAGGAGGCATTACAGTATCACAGCCTGAAATAGACAACTGTACAGCAGGCTTCATTATTTCGTCAAGAGGATTCTATTCTTTGTGCTGCTTATGAACAGAATGCGTATAAATATATTTTTTGTAGTACTGCTAGCTTTGCTTACTACATGTATTGAGCCATATACATTTGTTATCGAGAACAATGAGCCCGGCCTGGTGGTAGAGGGGTATATTTCCAATGTATCTTTCAGTGAATCTAAAGAATACCCATCAGATGGACGCTATTTTACTGTAGTACTACATTATACCAGCGATGTAGCTGACCATCTGAATGATCAGGCAGTAGCGAATGCTTCAGTTAAACTGGTAGACGACGCAGGTGCAGAATGGCTCTACACTGAAACCAGCACCCCGGGTACTTATGTGCTTAAAGCAGATGATTTTCAGGCCAGTCCTGAGCATGCTTATAAACTGCAGATTGCTTTAACGGACGGAGAGGCTTATGAATCGGAATGGGAAAGAATTGCCCAGGTAGCGCCAGAAATGGGAAACATAGGTTTTGAAGAAACAGAAAAGCAGATATATGTAGTAGAAGCCAATGAACAGGTGGTCAGGACGATAAAAGGAATCAATGTATTCATATATGTTCCACCCAATCCCAGTGGTGAGCCCCTGTATTACCGCTGGAATTTCGATTCGCACTGGATTTACACAGCACCGCTTGCACGATCCAGCAATCCTAATTTTAAGTGTTGGGTAAACAATGCAAAATATCTTCCCGGCTATACACTGCAGCAGGATAATGCCGGTGGCTACAGAAAAGACCTGTTCTTCATAGAAACAATACGAAACGAGCGGATCTTCGAGCGCTTTACGGTGCTCATTAGCCAGCAGTCACTAACAGAGAGCAGCTTCAGTTTCTGGAACGAAATGCAGGAGCAGGTAGAAAAGAATGCTTTTTTTGATACGCCTCTTTACAACCTGCAGACCAACATTAAAGCAGTGAGTGGTGATAAGCGAGCCTTTGGATATTTTAGTGTGGTAGATGAACAGGCAAAGCGCTGGTATTTTGATATCAGGGATCTGTCGTATTATGTACAAAATACCCTGAAGCCTGATTGTGAGGTAAGTTATGGGCCTGGTCCCCCGGCACCCCCATGCCTGGATTGTATGGAATATTCGAAAGGCTTTACCACCTTAGAAAAGCCATCCTGGTGGGAAGTTGAATAAACACAGTAGAGCTATTTGCGCCTAAACATTTTATATTAAGTATAAAAAATAGGATTGGAGACTTGTGGCAGAATAATATTTTGTCATGAAGGTCTCCATTGTTGTTTTGTGCTGCCGGTCCTCCGCTGTAAAAAGAATTATATAGTCAAGCCGTTCGTTGATGACAGGGGCTATTATAAATAGTATTACCAAACTCTGCTACCTGGAAAATTGGGACTGGCAAATGTTTCTGCACTGCCCTTCTACATCATTAATGTATGTTTTGCATATTTTAGCTAAAAATTTAGGAGGCTTAACAAGGTGATTTTTAGGTGAAAACGCAGCAATCAATACATGAAACGGTAGGATATTTTTGGCTCATAAATTTCAGATCATAGATTTTTAGCTTTCCTCAATGTTTTACAAGACGGTAAATGTGCAGGCAAATTCTGACAATCCTGATGTGTATTGTTTTTCTCTTACTACACTGAATTTTTCTGCAGTTGTATTTTCGGCAACTGAAATGTTTCTGAAACTGCCAGTACAATAATTAAAGAATAGGTTATTCTGCTGTTTTAGGCCTTAGCAATAATACGGAGTAGTATTTTTTGTGCCTGCCATAGTAGAAGCTACTTTTTTTACAGTGTGAGAAATTGGGTGTCAGGTTTGATGAAAAATACGCTGGCCTACTAGCTGTTTTAGCTAAAATTTAATCGAGAACTTTGTTTTGACTGTCCACAGTTAGTCCTGAAAAAGGACTGTTTTGCTTTCCAACCCTTTGGCAGAATAGTGTGTCGTAAAGAAGGGAAGAGTAAAAATATTTCAGCGTTAATAGCACATAATGCAAGTATGGTATTGTGATGATTAGCCGAATAGTATATCTTGGACCCTGGAAATTTTTCTAAACAAATCAAAAAAGAATGAAGAGGATTTTACTACTGAGTTTCGTGTTCCTTGGGCTGATAACCTCAGCCTGGGCGCAACGGACTATTTCGGGCAAAGTGACCGCCGAAGGGGAAGGTTTGCCTGGAGTAGCCGTTAGAATTGAAGGAACCACCCAAGGTACCGTTACTGATGTTGACGGTAATTACAGGCTAGAAGTTCCTGGTAACAATGCAGTACTTTCATTTTCCTTTATTGGATATGCCGAGAAAAAAGTAACTGTGGGCAATCAATCTGTGATTAATGTAACATTAGCTGAGGATGTAGAGCAATTATCAGAAGTGGTAGTAGTTGCTTACGGAGAGCAATCTCAAAGAAGCCTTACCAGTGCTGTTGGCCAAATTGATGAAACACTGATTCGTCAGCAGCAGGTTGTTGATATTGGTAGAACGCTGCAGGGTACCGTTCCTGGAGTAAACATTGTTACCGGATCAGGTCAGCCAGGCTCTACCCCACAAATAAGAATCAGGGGAATTTCTTCTATCAACTCTAGTTCAGAGCCCCTGATTGTATTAGATGGTGCTGTGTATACAGGTAATCTTAATACTATTGATCAAAACGAGATTGAGTCTATTTCTGTACTGAAAGATGCTGCTGCTGCTGCACTTTATGGTTCACGGGCTGCTTCAGGTGTAATTCTTATTACTTCTAAAAAAGGAAAAGCAGGCGATACAAGAATCAACTTTACTGCTTCATCTGGTTTTTCCGAGCGTGCTGTTGATGAGTATCCATTTGTAAATACAGAGCAAAACCTTCGCCTTGAATGGGAAGCGCTCTATAATGATGCCAGATTAACAGGCGATGCGACACCTGGACAGACTGCTTCAGATGAGCTGCTTGGACGTATAGGCTACAACCCTTATGGAGGTTTAGAATCACCCATTGGACCAAATGGCGAACTTCTGCCAGGCCAGACCCTGAAATGGGAAACTGACTGGGAAGACGCGCTCTTACAAAGAGGTACCCGCCATGATGCAAACTTGAACGTATCTGGTGGATCTGATAAGGTTACCTACTTTTTTAGTGGTAGCTACCTGAAGCAGGATGGAGTTGTAATAGGTTCTGATTTTGAGCGTTTTGCAGGCAGGCTTAACCTTGATGCTGAGCTTACCGATTGGTTGAGTGCAGGCTTAAGGCAGTCTATCTCAAGCTCTACTTCTAATTTCCCACAGCAGTCTGGTACTTCGTTCAATAACTCTGTTCAGTATATTAGAACCTTGTCCAGCATTTACCCCATCTATAGAAGAGATGTAGATGGTAATTTAATTCTGGACCCAGCTGGTAATCCTATTTTTGATGATGGTCAAAATGAAGGACCAATCAATGCAGTGCGTCCGGTTCTTCAACCTTCTAACGCAGTTGCGCAAACAACGCTGGATCGTAGCGTAGATAACAGGTTCTTCAATACTACACAGGCGTTCCTGGAAGCTTCCTTCCTGGACATGTTCAAGGCTAGAACTAGTTTTACCCTGAACAGGTATACCTATGATAACCCAACCTATACCAACCCAACAGTTGGTTCAGCCAGAACGGTGGGAGGAAGAATTGGCAGGAACAGGGACTTTAGAACAGAATGGACCCTGACCAACAGTTTAAACTGGGCCAATACATTCAATGAAGATCACAAGGTTGATATTCTACTGTTACAGGAGGCCTATGATCTTACAATCAATACTTTGAATGTTAGCAAAACTGGCTTGCCTTTCCCAGGCTTATATGAGCTTAACTCTGCAGCAACGCTCGAAGCGATCGGCGGAGCAGAAAACAAAGAAAGAATCGGAAGCTTAATGGCCCGGGCACAATATGACTTTAGAAATAAGTATTTTGTTCAGGGTTCTGTGCGCAGGGACATATCTTCAAGATTTGCACCTGAGTCCAGAGAAGGCATCTTTTATTCTGTATCAGGTTCTTGGGTGATCAGTGACGAAAGCTTTATGGATGGCATTGATTTCATAAGCTTTATGAAATTAAGAGGATCTTATGGCGAGGTTGGTAATTCTTTTATACAGGATAACCAGTTAAACCAGGTTTATTTCCCTGCTGAAAACGTATTTGAAACAGGCTGGGATCAGCTGAGTACCCCGGGTATTTATGTGGGACCACTACGTAACACACAGTTGACATGGGAAACATCTGCAATTACGAACGTTGGTTTAGACTTCGGATTTTTTAGGGAGAAACTAACAGGTAGTGTAGATGCCTATACAAAAGATACAGAAGGCTTGATCTTTGCTCGTCCACTATCTAATTCACTGGGTGTAAGAACAAACTCTATCCTGGAGAACGTAGGCAGCTTACGCAATAAAGGTATTGAGGTAGCTTTAAATTATAATATTCTACGCGATGGCGCGTTAACCTGGAGTGTTGGTGCAAACATGGCTTTTGAGAGGAATGAAATCACCGAACTACCTCAGGAAGAGATTATTACAGGTAACTTCAAGCGTGTAGAAGGTGGAACTGTATATGACTTTTTCATCAGGGAGTGGGCAGGCGTTGCTCCTTCTACCGGTGAGCCTATGTGGTATAGAAATGTTCTGGACGAAGCTGGAAATGTTGTAGGCAGAGATACAACAACCAGCCAGTCTGTTGCGCAAAGTGACAGAATATTTGCTGGAACAGCTTTACCATGGGGTAGAGGTGGATTTAATACCCGTTTAGGTTTCAAAGGTTTAGACTTAAGCGCATTGTTCAACTTTAGCCTTGGAGGTAAGCTATTAGATACAGACTATTTAGGATTGATGGAAGGTGGCCTGAGGCCAGGTCAGCAAAAACACACTGATATACTTAGAAGATGGCAGCAGGAAGGCGATATCACAGATGTACCCCGCTTGAATTCTACCGACCAGGGTGCATCAATATCTACCAGATTTCTACGAGATGCATCTTATGGACGCCTTCGTAACATTACCCTGGGTTATACATTACCAGAAAATCTAATTTCTAGGTCTGGTTTTATCCGTGGTCTAAGAGTTTTTGTACAGGGAGATAACCTGTTCACATTCTTCCCATACGAAGGATTAGATCCGGAGCAAAGTATCGGTGGTCTGTTACCTGGTCAGACAAATAACAGGTCGTCTATCTACAAAACTGTAACGGCAGGTATCGAGATAAATCTATAAACTAACTTGACTACAAATGAAATTGAAATATATATATTCACTTATTCTATGCGTCTTCATCATGTCGTGTGAAGATTTCGTAGACGAACCACAACCACAGGCTGAAGTAGGCTCTGAGGCTGTTTTCTCCTCGCCAGAGGGTGTAAGGGCATTCCTAACAGGAACCTACAGGGCGCTGAGGGGCTTTAATGATGAACTTGCAAATACTACAGCTAGTAACGATGATTCGGAAGGATACGGATCTTTGATGAACACCCGCACTGTGGTAGGCAATGATTTTGTTCAACCTGCATTTCAGTGGATGGCTTTTGAATACCGCTATCTTGCCAGAGAAAGCTCAAATTCCAGAAAAGTTAATTTTGTATGGAATATGGCATACGAGATCATCAACAGCATGAACCTTCTGATTGAAGGAGTAGAAGCTTCTGGTTTGAGCGAAAATCAGAAGGAAGAATTCATAGCAGAAGCTCGTGCCATCCGGGGCCTTATGTATTTTGAAGCGGTGAAAGAATATGCACTTCCTTATGCCGCAGGCAGAGACAATGTTGGTATTCCGATTTACCTGGAATCAGCTAGTGTAGCTTCTACTGGTAATCCCAGAAAATCTGTTGGTGAAGTATATGACGTAATCAGAGCTGATCTGGAGTATGCATCTGCTAACATACCAGTTGAGAGAGATTTCAAATGGAGAATTAACAAAGCAGTAGCCGATGGTATACTCGCCAGAGTTTACCTGCACATGGGCCTTTGGAGCGAAGCGGCAACAGCGGCAAATAGTGCCAGAACTACTTATGGAGCTGGTTTGGCACCTGCCTCTTATGCAGATGGCTTTGATGTGCTTGAATCTCCAGAGTGGATCTGGGGCTTGCCTTTCTCGGCTGATCAAACACTATATTATGGTAGCTTTGCATCTTTCTGGGATGGTACTCGCTATACGCCAACCATAAAAGCTAACCCAACATTTGTAGCTGAGTTTTCTGAAACTGATGTCAGGAACCTGTTTACGCCTATTGCTAATGATGTGTTGTACGATGTTGAAAAGTTTGAAGCAAACCCTGACTTTGGCGAAGATGTTGTTTTGATGCGTGTTGCTGAAATGTACCTGATTGAGGCAGAGGGCCTGGCACGCTCAGGAAGCGAAGATGCTGCTGCAGAATTATTGTTTGAACTGCAAAGCAATCGTGACCCAATGTTTACGACTCCTTCTGGTAACACTGGCGATGCCCTAATTGAGGAAATTCTTCTAGAGCGCAGAAAAGAACTCTATGCTGAAGGTCTGGCTGATTTCCCGGATTATAGAAGACTACAAATGGGATGGTCTAGGGATGCGAGTCACCCGGCTGCATTTAGATTTGCGCTGGAGCCTAATGATTACCGCTTCTTCTTATTGATCCCACAAGCCGAGATTGATGCAAATCCAGCAATAAACGAAGAGGATCAAAACCCCAATGCACCAGGTGATACCTGGCCAGCGGCAAAGTAACTGATTCTAATTTAGTTAGCTGTTGTTCATAATCAGCAGCCAATATTATTCTACTTATAAAGTCCTCTGGTAAGAGCTATCTTACCAGAGGACTTTTTTCATTTTAAACGCTACATAATCCTGGTGGGAGACAATCCAGTAGTTGTGTATCATGTTTAAGTACAACAGTCACGTTCAATATATGATACATCATGGGCTGATTAGTATAAACGCCAACTGTAGACCATCAGCTGCAGGTTAATTAACGCAAAATTATCTTCTGTTTTAAGGCTACCCAATTTTTCTGTTTGCTGATATCGTTCTGTATTATGGGGTTTGTATAGCCAGGCCGTTTGTCATATAAAAAAACATTCAACAGATACAGAATCAGGAAAATAGCAAGTAAAGCAGACTCATTGAAAGAACTTTTGGTGTATGATTCGTATCGATTTAATACTAGATTTCAACATTTTATGCAGGTAATTTTTTTAAGTGAATAATGTAGAATTTTTGAGAAAGTGAGTAACTATTAAGTCTCATGTATGTAGCCATTTTTTTGCTTAGCGGTTAGCTGTTGTTCCTGCAATGTTGTCATATCCTGGAATGTGTTTATCTGGCTGAGGGTTAGTTTCATTGTTTATATTTTATTTAAATAATTAACAACGGTATCGGAATATTAAAAATATAAGGATATATCGACGGGAATGTTATACACATCCAATATAAATTATAATATTATGAATTATTTATTTAAGGGGTAGATAAATTTGAGGTCAAGATTGAAGGGATTTAAATAATTATATATGTAAACATTTTCACAATGATGAATCAATGCCCTGATATAGATTCAATCGTTAGCAGTAGTTCATATAGAAATAAAATCATTGAAAAATGCAGATTTGGGTTTCCATCTCTTTAGCAAAATAGTGTGTCGTTATTATGAGGAGAATAAAAATATTTGAGAGGGAAAGCGGCAATATTCAAGTATGGTATTGCCTGAATTAACTTAAAAGTATAACTTGGACTCCTAGAAAATTTTTCTAACCTAATCAAAAAAAGAATGAAGAGGATTTTACTACTGAGCTTCGTGCTCCTTGGGCTGATAACCTCAGCCTGGGCGCAACGGACTGTTTCAGGCAAAGTGACCGCCGATGGGGAAGGGTTGCCTGGGGTAGCCGTTAGGATCAAAGGTACCTCCCAAGGTACCGTTACCGACATGGATGGTAACTACCGTTTAGAGGTTCCGGGCAACAACACTGTTATCACTTTCACCTTTATTGGCTATGCCGATAAAGAAGTAACAGTGGGTAACAGATCTGTTGTTGATGTTGTACTGTCCGAGGATGTTGAAACCTTATCGGAAGTAGTGGTAACTGCGGTGGGTATCGAAAGAGAGCAGAAAGCTCTGGGATATTCTGTAGGTTCCGTTTCTGGTGAAGCAATTTCAGAATCCAGGTCTACAAACGTGGTTAATGCATTATCAGGTAAAGTTGCTGGTGTTCAGGTTACTTCCAGTGGGGGTGGTGTAGGCCAGGGTGCACGTGTTACCCTACGTGGTGCACGTTCTTTAACTGGTAACAACGAGCCACTATTTGTTGTCGATGGTATCATCATCAGCAATGCAAATGACGGTAACAGCGCATCAACAAACGTAACGGGTGTTGCGCAGCCTAACAGAGCAGCTGATATCAATCCTGAGGATATTGAATCTATTTCTGTTCTAAAAGGACCGGCCGCTGCTGCCCTTTATGGTATTCGTGCTGCAAACGGCGCAATCATCATTACAACTAAAACAGGTAGAGGCGCTGCAAAAAGAGGTGAACTCGATATTGACTTTACATCTACTTATATGGTAGACGAGCCACTGCGCCTGCCTGATTATCAAAATACGTATGCGCAGGGATCGCAGGACTTTGTTTACTCCAATGGAACTTCCCGTTCATTTGGTCCTCGTATAGAAGGACAAATGCACACTAACGTTTTAGGACAAGAAGTTCCGATGCGTGTTTACGATCCAAGATCACAGTTCCTTCAGACAGGAAGCACTGCAATTAACAACTTAAGCTTTGCCGGTGGCGACGAAAAATCTAATTTTTACTTGTCTTTAGGTGCCCAGAATCAGGAATCTTATTTACCAGGAAATTACTTTGATCGCTATACTGCCCGTATCAATGCAGAGAGAAGAACAGAGAGGTTTACTGCCGGTATAAACCTCAACTATATTCACTCTGGAGGTAACACGCCTTTCTTAGGCCAATCAGGTAGCAACCCAATTTTTTCATTATTCCATACACCAGTTAGCTATGATCTGGCAGGTTATGGTTACCAGCGTGAAGATGGATCACAAATTAACTTTCGTGGAGGTTCTTTTGATAATCCGTTCTGGTCTGCAAACAACACCTATTACAAAAATGCTAATGACCGTGTAATTGGTGCAGTGAATTTAGGCTACAGTTTTAACGATAACCTTCGTTTGGACTATCGCCTGAATACAGACGTAATGAACGAAGAGTCGAAGTCTTTCTATGAAGTAGGTACAGGGGGCTGGCAGAATGGCAGAATTGCATACGATGACTTACGCCGCCAGGAAATTAATTCAGACCTGATTTTAGGGTATGATAATAATTTCGGTGGAGATGTGTTCAGCTTTAACGGTTTACTTGGTTGGAACGTTAATCAGCGGACGTATTCTTATGAAGGCATTGCAGGAACTAACTTTGTAGTGCCCGGTTTCGAGAACATTGATAACACTTCCAGCAAAGAAGTTCCAGTAGAAACGGATGAACGGAGAAGGCTGATGGGTGTATATGGTCAGGTTGACTTGGGCTACAAGAATTATCTGTTCCTGACCTTAACAGGACGTAATGACTGGTCATCCACCCTGCCGGTAGAAGAGCGATCATTCTTTTATCCTTCTGCTAGCTTAGCATTTGCATTCACCGATGCTTTCGATTTTGGAGGAAGTGCGTTTAACTTCGGTAAACTCCGCTTAAGTGCTGCAAGAACCGGTAACGATGCGGCTCCTTACTCCCTAAGTCCACTATTTAGCGCGGCCGCTTTCAGTGATGGCTTTACAGATGGTATTGCCTTTCCTGTGAATGGTGTGCCTGGTTATTCTGCAAATGACATTTTGGGTAATCCAAATATTAAGCCAGAAACAGTTACTAACTATGAGGCAGGTGTTGATTTGCGCTTCCTGGATAGCCGTGTTACTTTGGATGCGACTTACTTCTATACTAAATCTACTGATCTGATTTTCCCAGTAGATATAACCCCTACCACAGGCTATACTAATTACTTAGCAAATGCCGGGCAGCTTGACTCTAAAGGTCTGGAAGTAGCTTTAGGACTGAACCCAATCAGAACTTCAGATTTCAGATGGGATGTATCACTAGTTTGGTCGAGAATCAGAACAGAAGTTGTAGAAATCATTGAGGGAGTTGATCAAATCTATCTTGGTGGTTTCTCTGGCGATCCTTCTATTCAGGCACAGGTTGGCCAGCGTTATGGAATCATTAGAGGAACTTCCTATCAGCGTGATCCAAATGGCAACATACTTGTGGATTCTGACCCAACTTCAACTACCTACGGCTTCCCGCTAATTGGTGGCACCGAATCTTTAGGCCATGTTGAGCCAGACTGGACAGGCGGTTTACGTAACAGCTTAAACTTTAAAGGCATTGAATTAGACTTCTTATTCGATTTCCGCAAGGGTGGTTACATCTGGAGTGGTACTTCAGAACTACTGCAATTCTATGGTGTAGCAGCTGTCACAGAAGATCGTGAAAATCCAGTAATTATTGATGGAGTGAAAAATGTTGGCGGATCTGAAAACCCTAACTATGTACCCAATGACATAGCGATCTTTAGAAGGGCTAATTACTGGGATCAGGTTTCTAACATTACCGAAGCTAATGTTTATGAAAACAACTGGCTTAAGCTTAGAGAACTGAACCTGTCTTACAGCCTGCCATCTTCACTATTTGCAAACAGATTTGGTTTTGTTAGAGGTGTCAAAATTTCATTAACAGGTAGAAACCTGGCACTTTGGACAAATGTACCAGACATTGATCCGGAAGGTAGTGCTTTTGGTACCGGTAACGGCCAGGGGGCTTCACGCTTTGATCTGCCTTCTAGCAGAAGTGTGGGCGGTAGCATAAGGGTTCAATTCTAAATAAATAGCAAATTCTATGACAACTATATTATATAAACGAATAACAAGTCTATTTCTTCTGCTTGCCTTAGCAACAAGCAGCTGTGATGACTTCTTTGATGTAAATGAGTCACCAAACTCACTTACAGAGGTGCCACCGGCTACTTTGTTGCCTCCAATTATTTCTACTTTAGGTTACTATGCCTACGGTAACTTTAGTTTGTACACAGGATCTATTATGCAGTATTACGCTGGTCACCGTGGTCAGCCACTGCAGTATGCACAACTTGATTTCAGAGCAAGTGATACAGATAATAGCTGGTCTGCAATATATTCAGGTGTTTTGGAGGATGCAGCTGCACTTCAGCAACAGGCAACGGTAACTGAACAGCCAGCTTACGTAGGTATTGCCCAAATTCTGAAAGCCAACAGCTATTTGTTATTAACAGACATCTATGGTGATATCCCTTTTAGCCAGGCAAATAACATAGATGAATTCATCACTACTGAATATGATGCACAGGAAGCTGTATACAATGGCATTATTGAGATGTTGAATAATGGTATTGAAAATGTACAGGCAGATGATGCAAGTTATGTTGGTGATGAAGATCTTATCTATGAAGGCGATATGGATAAATGGGTGAGGTATGCAAACACTCTAAAACTTAGAGCGCTGAATCACTTAAGCCTTCGCCAGCCAAATGCGGCACAAGAGTTTTTAAGTACGAATCCTTTGCTGATGGAAAGCAATGCAGATAATGCATTGGTTCCTTTCTTCGATGATGTAAATCAGTATAATCCACGTTACCAGTTTGATAATGTAAGTGGTAGAGAGGATGCAGCTGTTAGTGAAACTTTTGTGAACATGCTTACAGCACTTAATGACCCTCGCTTTCTGTACTACTTTGAGCCAATCAGGAATGGTGATCTTGAGGGTACAGTTGCTGGTAATTACCCCGGTGATACGCAGGATGACAGCGGTCGTGAACGTTTTTCCCGTGTTGGTTTAAGTTTAGCAGGACCAGACGCACCTGCAGTACTTGCTTCGTATGCCGAAACACAATTCATAATTGCAGAGGTAATGCAAAGGGCGGGTAACGCTGCAGCCGCACAGGAAGCATATGAAAATGCTGTAACTGCCAGCTTAAATTATCATAGCGCAGTTGCTGGAGGAGCAACTTATCCTGGTACCGGAGTTGAAATTCCGGAAATATCTGAGGATGATATCGCCACATATTTGGCACAGCAAACAGTTTCATACAGCGCTGCTGCTAATAAACTTGAGCGAATTATGGAACAGAAGTACATAGCGCTGTATACTATGCCATATGAAGCCTGGGTTGATTATAGGCGAGTTGGAGATGCTAATTATCCGGATTTAGTTAATCCTCTCAACAATAGGACGCAAAACCGTATCCCTCTACGTTTGCCCTACCCACAGCTGGAAATTGACCTTAATGGTGTAAATCTGCAAAATGGTCCAGGTATACCTGTGCCTAATGAAACACTGGTTACCCAAAGTCTGTGGTGGGACGTTCAATAATATTTCTTACTAAATTATTCGTAGAGACATGAATAAAATAAAAATATATTCATTGCTGCTAGGTATGGCAACAGCCTGGACAGCCTGTGAGGTAGATGAGCCAATCGGCGTTCAATCTGATAACCTTACATTTGTAACAGCTCCTGAAATTAGTGCTGTAGGTCAGTCATTTTATGATTTATCGGATCCTGAAAACACAGAAATTGATTTTTCCATAGCATTAGCAGGGAAAGAGTCAGTAGATAGGATTGAAGTACTTCAGTCGTATGAGGGATCAGATTTTAAAGTGGTGGAAACCATCAGTACATTCCCTGCAGATCTTAGTATCTCATTGACCGAAGCAATGAATTTGGCAGGCCTTACAGTGGATCAGTTAACCGCCGGAGATGATTTCGTATACACCTTTAAAGTGTATTCTGCAGCTGGTAGCGAATACTTTACCAATACATCTTTTACTGCCAGTACCACTTGTGTGGTACAGGCACCTTTTGAAGGTACTTATACAGTAACAGATGATTGTGAGTTGTTTTTTGGTACTGCTACTTTAACAAAGACATCTGGTAATCTTAGATCTTTTCAAGCTTCTTGGGATACATTTAATGGTATCGGTTTTGAGTTTGACTTGGTTTGTGAGCAGATTTATGTTACAGAGCAAAGTATAGGTCTTGGATGCGGGGCAGGCAATAATGTTGACGTTGTTACTGCCGCAGTTCCCGGAACTTTCTCTGCAAGTGATGATAGTCAGTTTACAGTGAATGTTAATTACAGTAATGCTGGTTGTTTTGGTGGGTTTGAATGTAGTTTAACCTTCACAAAACAATAGTGTTTTAAGCATTCTTCAACAACAGAGCCGGTTTGTGCCAGGCAAGGTCGGAAGATTTAATCTTCCGACCTTTTTTTGTTTACAGGCTGTTATTTACTCATTTTGATTGGTCAATAGGCTTGTTGCCTTTGTTGTCATTTCAGGTTGAATGACGGACACTATGAGCATGTACAAATACCACAAGATGATTATATGGCAGCTGTTGACTAATTCCCGATTGTTAGCTGTAGCAGCTCTCAGCAGAGAGCTGCTAAAACAGTGAAGATGGAGCACTGCCCCAATTGATCTGGCAGCATGTCTAGCAGCAGACCGGCAACAATAACATACATACTGGACGGCGGGATGGTATTGGCCTTCAGCCTGAAGGCAATCGACTTGCAGAAAGTCAGTTTTGTCTGCCAGACCATGGAAAAAAACATAAGCATATAGCTGATCTGCTAAAGGAAGGCCAACAAGCAGACTTGGGTTAAGCGATCCTGCTAAGTAACTAACTTAATAAAAAATCTCCTTTGTTTAGAGAAGTTGATTACGGGAGTTTAGAAAAACTAATACTTCTATTGAAAGAAAACAGCAATACCCAAGATCCGGCTTCAGCTCCAATATTAAATAGCCTAATAAGCTTTACTGGTGCCTTACATTAAGTGTTTTCTTGTAATGCTGCTGAAAAACCCAAGCTGGTAAAACGCTGTATGTATACCTAAATAGGTAGTGTGTAATATAGTCTTCAATTTGAAGATGTAAGTGAGTTCAGAAAACTTAGCATTTTGACTAAATCCTCTTCATTTTTCATTTTTATTCTGTTTTCCTTGATATACGCTTTTGTTGCATCGTGAATATCTCTGGGTAGTTTTTCATTGAATTTTTTCACTGAGTTCACAACTTCAATTGTTTGATCTTCATGTGAGAAATAATAGGTTGTAATAACTTTAGTTTTAGCATCTTTAGAACCAGTATTTAGTGCAATATTGTAGTTTGGCTGCTCTAATACTACTGTGTAATTCTTGTATAAACTCCAGGAATCAGCAGAGGCAACCTTTTCGTAACACCCCGGATTTGGAGCATTACCATAGTTGTGACTGGTAATTGACGATACGTAATTTTTATTCTTTCCATTCAAGGCTATCAATGAAAAACTATCAACCTTTGATAAAGGCAATACTTTTATTTCACTGCCGGCCTTTATTTCAATTTCCTGATTTACCAAGTCATAGCGTAATGGAAATCCTTCTATGTTGACTCCGGTCTTCATGAAAATTTCACCCTCTAACCAGTTCTTGTCTAGATACTGTTGTTCATTTTCTACGCTGTATTCTCTCCTGTCTAATTGCTGAATTGTACCCCATATGTTAGTATTCATGTCAACCCCTTTTCCGTCAACATATACTGCATTTTGTGCATATAGGCTACCTGTACATACAAAATAAACAGCTATCAGAAGCTGGAAGTAATATTTTTTCATAGTAAGATTTAAATGGTGAATTGCTTCAATAGGCTTTAATATAAATATTTTTTAACTTATTAATATTTTAGGGTAAGCATTATCATTATAAATTTTTATTTTAAAATTTATATAGAACTTGCTATTTAAAGCATTTACTATCAACTGCTATGCGAAAAATTATACCTATCTCTCTATGCATTCTATTGTTATCTGTGCGTGTGATTGCGAGTCCGCTAGAGAATGAAAAAGATAAAGTTGTAAAAGGTCAGATATTGGTAAAACTGAAGCCTTCTTTTATTTATCTAAACTCTGATGGAGCGGGCATGCGTACAAGCTTTTGGAACAATCTAGTGCCAGATCTTTCTATCTATAAATCAGTCTCATTTAGTTCTAAGGATTCTAAAAAGAATGGGCTTAACCAAAAGGCAAATAGGGGCTCTGGTTTAGATCTGCGTCAATACCATCAGTTAAGCATCGACCCTTCCATTCCTGTCGATGAAGCAATAGATAAGCTTTATAAATCAGGTGTGGTAGAAATAGCTGAGCCAGATTATATGGTTTCTACCAATTATGTTCCAAACGATCCAGAAATACCAAATCAGTACTATATTGATCTAATAAATGCTTTTGAAGGCTGGGATATCACAAAAGGAAGTAATGAATTGGTTATAGCCATTCTGGATTCTGGTGTTGATCTTGATCATCCTGACCTTGCAAATAATATATATGTTAATGAGAATGATCCTGTTGATGGAGTTGATAATGATCGCGACGGCTATATAGATAATTACTATGGTTGGGATTTTGCAGGTAGCGATAAAGATAATTATCAAGAAGATAATGATCCGAACGCCGAACTTGAAAATATTTCACATGGTACAATGGTTGCCGGCTGTGCCTCAGCTGTAACAGATAATGCTTTAGGCATTGCAGGAATTGGTTTCAATGCCAAATTGCTGGTACTAAAGCATTCTGCTGATAATGATACAGATGATAACGGGAACGCATATCTTGTTAATCTTCTTCAAGGAGTTACCTATGCAGCTCAACATGGAGCAAACATCATAAATGCCTCTTATGGAGGTACAGTCTTCAGTCAAATCGCTCAGGATATCTACAAAATTGCAGCTCTAGATTATGATGTCCTGATTGTGGCAGCTGCGGGTAACGAAGGCAGTGCTCAGCCCCATTATCCTGCAGATTATGATTATGTACTTTCAGTATCTGCATCTACTAGTGCTGATACAAAAGCAACCTTCTCTAATTATGGGTATAAAGTTGATATTGCAGCACCTGGTGCTAACATTTATACCACACAAATTAATGGTGATTATGGATATATTAACGGTACATCTTTTTCCTCACCTATAGTGGCTGGAGCTGCAGCGCTTGTCAAAACTTTATATCCAGATTTCAATGGAGCACAAATAGGAGAGGTTTTGAGGGTTACATCAGACCCCGCCTTCAACGAAAAGTTGATTCCTACTTATAAAGATAAGATGGGGCGAGGCAGGCTAGATGTTCAAAAAGCACTTACTACACAAAGTCCCTCTATTCGTTTTGATAATTCTTACCTGGAGTCTGACCAGGGTGATGTCGCAAAGGCAGGACAGCAGGCTAAACTGTACGGAGATTTCATAAATTTTTTGTGGGCTGCAGAAGGGGTTGAAGTTACTATAACTTCTTTGAGCAGATATTTAACAGTATTAAGCGAATCTGTATCTATAGGTAACTTAGATATGATGGAAGCATTCTCGTTACGCGATAACCCATTTTTGATCCAGGTAAGTGAAGATGCTCCTTTCAATACAGAGGTTTTTATAAGAGTACAGTATTCTGGCAATAACTACACCGATTATCAATACATAAAAGTGTTAGTTAACCCCAGTTTTACCAGTATTCAAAATAACCTTGTTGCAACTACAATTGCGGCTAATGGTAGAATAGGCTATCAGGATATGGATCAAACTCAGGGGATTGGATTCACTTACAATGGAGTTAATATGCTCTTTGAAATGGGCATCATTATGGCAACTGGTAATGATAAGCTGGTAAATAGTGTTAGATCAGGGGTGAATAGTGTTGATCAGGATTTCAGAATTATTAGTGCAATCAATAGAACCATACCCGGGCAAATCTCTGATGTAGATGTATATGGTGCTTTTGATGATTCAAATGCACCGGTAGCCTCTCAGTTGAATGTAAGAGTAGATTATCAGGGATTTGCATGGCACAATCAACAGTATGAAAAGTCAGTTGTACTGGAGTATGAAGTAATCAACAAAGGAGAGGAAGCATTGAATGATTTTTACTTTGGTTTGTTCGCTGACTGGGATATTAATCAGGAGGAAGGATTGGTAGGCCTTGATAAAGCTGGCTGGAATTCGGAAACAAATACAGGTTATGTTTATTCCTATGGGGCAGAAAAACCTTTGTTTGGAGCTATACAAGTATTAACAGGAGATCCCAACTACTGGGCTATTGATAATGATCCTGATTTAGATAATAACCCATTTGGCGTTTATGATGGTTACACAGATGAAGAAAAGTATCAGTCTATCTCCAGTGGTATTGGGCGTGCGGAAGGTGGTATCAATGCGGAGGGAAATGATGTAAGCCATACAGTTTCTTCTGGCCCATATACTATACCGCCCGGGGATTCTATCAGAATAGCATTTGCTTTACATGGAGGTGGCTCTTTAGCCGAGATAGTTGCTTCTGCCCGGGCAATGAAATTCATCTATGATTCGATTGAAGATGAAGAAAGGTCTGAACCAGTTATATTGGTTGAGGATGAAGTTGAAGAGCCTACAGGTCTTTATGACGAAGAAATTAGTAATGTTAGGATTTTTCCGAATCCGGCTGAAAGGTGGCTGGACATTCATGTGCCGGCTGTCGGATCAAGTCCATTTTCTGTAGAAATCATAGATCTTCGTGGTAAACGTATGAAATATTCTACTTTTCCGGCTTATCAGGAAAACGTCCGGATCCAATTGCCTCCGGTCCCCGGTGTTTATGTTGTTTCAATAACCCAGGATAAAAAAAGAACTACAAAAAAGCTTATCATAAAGTAAACAGGCGTAGCCTTCTATGAAAATTTTATGCTTCATAAACTGAAGTAGTAAGACTCCTTTCTACTTATAAGATGCATTTTAACAGCCCAACTTAATTAAGTGGGCTGTTTTGTTTGAATCCTGCTGATGTATAAGCCTTTAGATGATTGTCGCGAGTTCATAGCCTCTAAGTAAATCAGAAAAAAGACGTATATTGTGCCAAATGTTTCCGTGCTTAAAAACAGTAAAAAGTCTTATTTAGACTAGATAATGTTAGAGTGAGCGGGCTTAGGGTCATAATATCAGGGTTGTGCGGTAGTGATTATTTTAAAGAATTATATCGCCTGGTTGTGACCTGATGCGGACTTAATCCATAGAATATATTTTGAAAAAGGAGGCTGATCAAGTGAATACCAGAATAATTTGTGTGAAATCCTTAATATGTTTTTTACTAACTTTTTCTACTCATGCCTCCGTAGGCTGGGCTAACATGCCAATTTTTGATTCACCAACTATTACACCAGGGCAACTTCTTATCAAACTCAAGCCCGGCTTTGTATATATGAACAGCGATGGTTCGGGCATGCGTATTAAAAGCTGGGAAAGCCTGGTGCCCGCATTATCTGTTCAGGGGGTACATTCTTTTAGTGCAGGCACAGCAAAAAGCAGCTCCGGCACAGCACGTGCCAGTGGTAAATCAAAAATAGATTTACGCTTGTACCATCAAATCAGCATTGATCCTGAAATGCCTGTAGAGGAAGCAATCGCCTTGCTCTATAAATCAGGTGCCGTGGAAATAGCAGAGCCTGTGTATGCTGCAAAATCTTACCTCAGGCCCAACGACCCAAGGGTGTCTGATCAGTACTATCTGCCGTTGGTGAATGCTCTGGATGCCTGGGATCTTGTAACCGGCAGAAACGACATCATTATTGCTATTCTGGATTCTGGTGTAGATCTGCAGCACCCGGATCTGGCAGCTAATATTTATACCAACGAAGCAGATCCTATTGATGGTGTTGACAATGATGAGGATGGCTATGTTGACAACTACTATGGATGGGACTTTGCCGGCGATGATTACATAAGCCTGCAGGGTGATAACGACCCGTCTACAAACCTTTCGAACTTAACGCATGGTACCATGGTAGCCGGAGCTGCCTCTGCAGTTACCAATAATAATGAAGGTATAGCCGGAGTGGGTTTCAATGCGCGTTTAATGATATTGAAACATTCTGCAGATAATGATACCCGGGATGAAGGGAATGCACTACTGAGTAATTTGCTGCAGGGCGTTCTGTACGCTGCTGAGCATGGTGCAGATATCATAAATGCCTCTTATGGAAGCACCTATTACAGCCAGATATCTCATGATATTTACAGGTATGTAGCGCTTGAGTACGATGTGCTGGTAGTGGCTGCAGCCGGCAATGAAAGCAGCGTAGAGCCTCACTATCCTTCAGATTATGATTACGTGCTTTCTGTTTCGGCAACTACGGCTGCAGATGGCAGAGCCTCTTTTTCGAACTATGGCTATAGGGTGGATATTGCGGCACCCGGCTCTGATATTCTTACTACTGCGGTGGGGGGTGGCTATACCTTCACCAATGGAACTTCCTTTGCTGCTCCTATTGTATCAGGCGCTGCTGCCCTGGTTAAAACAGTATACCCTGATTTTAAT
The DNA here is from genome assembly GCF_020178975.1 of Cesiribacter sp. SM1. Taxonomy (GTDB): domain Bacteria; phylum Bacteroidota; class Bacteroidia; order Cytophagales; family Cyclobacteriaceae; genus Cesiribacter. The sequence goes on along the minus strand of NZ_JAHXBU010000089.1, from coordinate 107,268 downwards.
GGTGCCCAGATAGGGGAGGTGCTTCGTACCACTGCCGATCCTGCCTTCAATAGCAGGCTGGGGAGCACTTATAAAGATAAAATGGGCAGAGGCCGTCTGGATGTGGAAAGGGCGTTAACAGTGCAAAGCCCATCTATCCGCATGGATAACCCCTACATTCAGGGACCCAACGGCGATGTGGCAAAAGCTGGTCAGGAAGCCATCATCTATGGCACGTTTACCAACTTCCTGTGGCCTGCTGCAGGTGCCAGTGTTACCCTAACGCCGCTAAGCAGCCACATCACCATGTTACAGGAATCAGTGGAGTTGGGAGATATGGCCATGATGGATTCTGTATCTAACCAAACGCTTCCTTTCAGAATAAGGGTTAATACCAGCGCCCCGTCAAATGCACAAATTGTATTCAGGCTGGATTATACGGCAGCCAACGGCTACACAGATTATCAGTATATAAGAGTACTGGTAAACCCTTCTTACTTTAACATCAATGAAAATCTTGTTACTACAACGCTGGCTGGTAACGGTCGCATAGGCTACCAGGATACAGAACAGGCGCAGGGCCTTGGCTTTGTGTACAATGATGTGAATATGCTTTTCGAGATGGGAGTGATGATGGGTACCAGCGAAACCCGGGTGCTGAGCACAGTTCGGGGCAGTACCCCCGGTGATGTTGATGACGATTTTAAGGTAGTGAATAAAATTGCCAGGGATAATCCCGGTATGGTATCAGACTCTGATGTTTATGGTACCTTCGATGATTCAAAGTCAAGCCCGCTTTCCAGGTTAAATGTAGAGGTTGACTACAGAAGTTTTGTATGGCGTGAGAGACCTTTTGAAAAAATGGTTGTTGTTGAATATGACGTAACCAACACCGGGAACGATGCCCTCGAAAACTACTACCTGGGTTTGTTTGCCGATTGGGATATTAACCAGGACAACTACAGGGATATGGCAGGCTGGGATGCCGCTACACAAACAGGCTATATCTATACTCCTGATCCTACAGAAAGATGGGTTGGTGCCATTCAGGTGCTTTCCGGTACTCCAAACTACTGGGCCATAGACAACGACGAAAATATTGAAAATAACCCCTTTGGCGTGTATGATGGATATACAGACCAGGAGAAATTCAGATCTATGTCGAATGCTATTGGTCGTGAAGAAGCCGGCATCATAGAAGAAGGTAATGACGTGAGCCATACCGTTTCTTCGGGGCCCTACAATATTCCTGCTGGGGGTACTGTAAGAATAGCTTTTGCGCTGCATGGCGGTTCCTCAATAGAAGACATTCTTAGCTCTGCTGAAGCGGCCAGACTGTTATACGAAACCATAAAAGACGGCGAAAGGCCAGTGCCTGTTGCTCCGGTTACGGGCATTATCCAGAACGACCTGCCTGCGCTTGCCGTTTATCCTAACCCAGCCCGGGACATTCTTAACATTGCACTGCCACAAATAGGAAAGGAGCCAATCCTGGTAAGGCTGATGGATGTGACCGGCAGGCACATAGCGAGCAAAAGCTATACCGCAGGTAAAACTACAGTGCAGTTTAGTATGCCCGGACAGGATGGCGTGTACTTCCTGGAAGTAGTGCAGGGCAACAAGCGTACCATCAGAAGAGTAGTTGTTCAGCAGTAAGTTTACCGCTTACCTTATTCATATTAACAAAGAGCTCTGCCAAACAGCGGAGCTCTTTGTTTTTGTGCCTCCCATGAATATTAGCAGGCATAGTGTTATCAATAAAATACAGATAAATACAAAAATATTGTATATTAGGTGCAGGAGCCATCGCCCATACTTCCAACCCTTTATACATGTCGCTTGTGCTAAAGGGTTCTAAAGCAGTAGCTTATCTGCTGCTGGCAAGGTGAGTGACCAGCTGTGTTTTTTGCCAGGTTACCTTCGGGACAGATATGAAAAAACTTTTACCCCTTCTGCTTTTTATTTTTTCATGCTCCACCTCAGCCTTTGCTTCCACCACTCCGGAAGAATCACCCATTGTGCCGGGACAACTCCTCATCAAGCTCAAACCTTCTTTTGTCTATCTGAATGCCCACGGAAAGGGCATGAGGGCAAATGAGTGGAGCCGTATGGCCCCTGGCTTGGCTGTTAGCAACACCTTTGCTTTTAGTACCTTTACCGGGCAAACAACTAAAAGTGGTGTACGCAGGGCAGGTCAATCGGGTGTCGACCTTAGGCTTTATCACCAGCTAAGCTTCGATCAGCAACTGCCAGTAGCCTATGCCATTGAGCAGCTCTATAAATCTGGTGTTGTGGAACTGGCAGAACCTGTGTATGCTGCAACCCCTTTCCAAACGGCCAACGATCCGCTCATGAGCAGGCAGTACTACCTGGATATGATTAAAGCGCCGGAAGCCTGGGCATTGAGTACCGGCAGTGAAAAGCTCGTGATTGCTATCCTTGATTCCGGTGTAGACCTGGAGCACCCCGACCTTGCAGAAAATATCTACCTGAATGAGAACGACCCGCTGGATGGTATTGATAATGATAACGACGGTTTTATTGATAACTACCAGGGCTGGGATTTTGCAGGTGCTGATTACCTGACGCTCATTGGCGACAACAACCCCTCTACAAACCTCTCCAATGCCTCACATGGCACCAAAGTTGCAGGTTGTGCCTCTGCAGTAACCAATAACGGTGTAGGTGTGGCAGGGGTAGCCTTTAATGCCAGGCTCATGGTACTCAAGCACACAGCCGATAATGATAAGCGGTACAATGGTACAGGTTACCTGCTAAACCTGCTGCAGGGGGTGTTTTATGCTGCTACCCATGGTGCAGACATCATCAATGCCTCATACGGCAGCACTTCTTACAGCCAGATAGAGCAGGACCTGTACAAGCTGGCTGCGCTGGAGTATGGTGTTTTGGTTGTTGCTGCCTCTGGTAATAACAACAGCGAAATACCCATGTATCCGGCCAGTTATGAGCATGTGCTTTCCGTAGGGGCTTCTACCGGAAAAGACACAAAAGCATCTTTTTCCAACTACGGGCAACAGCTTGATCTTACAGCACCCGGTGATGGTGTGTTTACTACCAAGATTGGAGGCGGCTACGAGGCTACCTCCGGTACTTCTTTTGCAGCTCCCCTGGTAGCCGGTGCAGCCGCCTTGCTAAAAGCAAAATATCCCGATTTTACAGGCGTACAGCTGGGGGCCCTCCTGCGTATATCTGCCGATACCAGTTTCAATACAACTTTATCAGATAAGCATCGGGATAAAATGGGGAGAGGCCGCCTGAATATTGCCACTGCTCTTACTGCCAACAGCCCTTCTGTAATGGGGTGGGGGTTTACACTGGCTGATCCAGATGAAAATTGGGATGAAACCGCCAGACAGGCAAGCCTTTCCGGAAATTTCCAGAACCTTTTATGGCCTGCAAAAGGCCTGCAGGTAAAGCTTGTTTCACTGAATAATTTAATAACGGTAGAAGAACCAGCCCAGGCTCTGGGTGATGTTGAAATGCTGGAAGAGATTTCTACAGAAAACAGCCCTTTCATCATAAACATCAGCGAAGAACTACCCTCAAACACAAAGGCTCACTTCAGGCTGGATTATACAGCCGACGGTTATAAAGACCATCAGTATTTTACAGTACTGATTAACCCTACCTTTATTGATGTTCATGAAAATCTGCTGGCTACCACACTTGCCTCAGACGGTAGGGTGGGGTATGTAGATGCAAGCAGGGAGTTTGGTCAGGGCTTTATGTATGATGGAGTAAACATGCTCTATGAAATGGGCATTATAATGGCCACCAGTAATGCCAATGTTTTAAGCAATGTTCGTTCCGTTAACAGTTTTATAGACGAAGACTTCAGGCAAACATCCAAAATAAAAAAGCAGGCTCCTGGTGCTTTGGCAGATGTTGAGGTGCTTGGCAGCTTTAACGGTTCGGGAGATACGCTTTCAGACCTGGATCTGGAAGTTGAATTCAGTGCTTTTGTATGGCGGGATTCGCCAGACGAAAAATCAGTTATTGTAGAATATATTGTCAGGAATAAGGGGCAGGCTGATCTTGAAGATTACTACCTGGGCCTTTATGCCGACTGGGACATAAACACAGATAGTTTCAAGGATAAAGCCGATTGGGATTCGCTCACCAACACCGGCTATGTATATTCCGCTGATCTGGAAAATGGAAGGGTAGGCGCCATACAGGTGTTGAGCGGAGAGCCTAATTACTGGGCAGTAGATAATGATGCTTCCATTGCCGATAACCCGCTGGGTGTGTACGATGGCTTTACAGATGAAGAAAAGTTCAGGACAATCTCCAGCGGCATTGGCCGCGCCAGGGCAGGGCTGGATGTAGGTACTGATGTAAGCCATTCTGTAGCATCAGGCCCATACACCATAGCAGCAGGTGATTCTGCCATTATAGCTTTTGCCCTGCATGGCGGTAGTGCTGTTAGTGAAGTGCTGCAGGCTGCCAGAACCGCTAAAAAGCGTTACGAAGAAACCATATTAGCCTCCCGCATAGTGGCAGGCACCGCAGATGCCGGCTTTTACGGCTTAAGACTGTACCCGAACCCTACCCGGGGGGCACTCACCATTTCATTTGCGGAGCAGCACTACAGGCCTTTACAGATCAGGGTTATGGATGCAAGCGGCAGGCAGATAAATTCACTGGCATATGCTGCAGGTACTCAAATGGCAGAACTGCAAATGCCCGACCGCCCGGGCATGTACCTGCTGGAGCTATCATCTGCCGGCAAGCGCCTGCTTAAAAGAATTGTTGTGCAATAACAGGAGCAGCGATTACCTGCCTGTTGCTATGCTCTTCAGAGAAAAGATCCGGCACTAAACCAGTGAAGGGTGCTAAATCCGCATGTGTGCTACTGGCAACAGGCACAGCTAAGCATTATAAAATCTATGCTGGGCTTTAGGCCTTTTAAGCTATTTAAGAAGCCGCTTTACATATTGGGCTACCCCATCTTCCAGCTCGGTGAAAGTTTTTTCGTAGCCAATACTTCTTAGCTTGCTCATATCAGCTTCGGTAAAATACTGGTATTTATCGCGGATATCGGCAGGTGTGTCAATGAATTCTATATCAGCAGCTAAATCCATATTGTTGAAAACAGCTGTTACCAGGTCTTTAAACGTGCGGGCTTTGCCGCTGCCCAGGTTATAGATGCCACTATTCTTGCGGTGGTGCATGAGCCACAGGCACACCTCTGCAACGTCCTCTACAAATACAAAATCACGCATCTGCTCTCCATCTTTGAAATCCGGATTGTGGGAGCGGAAGAGACGCATTTTGCCGGTTTCTTTTATCTGGTGGTAGGCATGCCAGATAACAGAGGCCATGCGGCCTTTGTGGTGTTCGCCCCAGCCATATACATTGAAGAACTTAAGGCCGGCCCAGAAAAACGGATGCTCCTGCTGCTCCAGCACCCACTGGTCAAATTCATTTTTTGATTCACCGTAGGGGTTCAGGGGTTTTAGCTGCGGGATGATCGATTCATCATCTTTATAGCCCAGCTCGCCGGCACCATAGGTTGCTGCAGAAGAGGCATAGACCAGCGGAATCTGGTACTGTACACACTTCTCCCACAGCTTTTTGCTGTAATTGGTATTCAGCTCCCAAAGCAGCTCATAGTTGAATTCTGTAGTATCGGTGCGGGCACCCAGGTGAAAAATAAACTCAACCTCCTGCTCGTGTGTGTCCAGCCAGCTGAAAAGATCACTGCGGTCTACCCGTTCCAACAGGCGGGCACCATCCAGGTGCCGGTTCTTTTGCGGGTTATCGAACCTATCCACAGCCACAAGGTAGTTGTAGCCTTCGCTGTTCAGTTTATAGATTAAGCGGCTGCCAATAAAACCAGCGGCACCGGTTATTACTATCATAGGGTAGATTGCTTAGCGTTTTTTAATCAGCCTGGCTTGATCAGGTCGCCCTAAAATTACATAAATAATCCCAAAGTGCCTGCTTTTCCTGAACCATTAGCGGCCGTATGTATTTACCCTATTGTTACAGGGCTTTCCATCAATAAACAGGTTCATGAAAATATTTATACCTTTTGTACTCCTGCTCTTTAGTACGCAGGTGTTAGCCCAGCAAGATCAGCATAAGTTTGATATCAGGTTTGGGGTGGGGAAGTCTCTGTTAGGCTCAGGGGATATTATTACAACTACTTTTGAAAATGAGCTGAATTACAGGCTGAATCCGTACTTCGCTACTGCTTTTTCATTAAATTATGGTAAAAGCAGCCGTGAAGAATTTGACCTGGCTGTTTTCACCCAGGGCAATCTTAACCTTTACCTTTCCCCTTTCAGGAATACCAGGAGGAATGATTTTAGAATAGGAGCAGGGTTTACATATTATAAGATAACCGATGGGATTAACCAGGGAATCTACCGAGATAACAGGGGCAATGTGGTGTTACAGGATTTTTTAGTAGAAACAAGAACTTCATTTGGTTACAATATTATTCTGGAAAACACTTACACCATAAAGAACAGATTTCTGCTGGGGCTAAAGCTTTTTACACAGCCCTACAGCAATGGTGATATTAACTCAGGGCTTATGTTAAAAATAGGTTATAAGCTCTAAGCCATACTCATTAACGCTGCTGCTGCAGGCGCCGCTGGCACCTTGTTGATGGGTATGGATTAAAAAAGCAGGTCTTTTACAGGAATTACAGTTGGCGTATATTTGCACCTTTATTTAGAATTAGTGTAGTAAGCATGGTACACATTAGCCGGAAAGAGCATTTTAACGCAGCCCATAAGCTATACAATCCTGCCTGGAGTGCAGAAAAGAATACAGAAGTATTCGGCCCCTGCGCGAATGCCAACTGGCACGGCCATAATTTTGAGCTGATTGTCACTGTAAAAGGCAAACCCGACCCTGAAACCGGCTTTGTCGTAGATCTTAAAAAGCTAAGTACCCTCATCCGGGAGCGCGTAATCGATAAGCTCGACCATAAGAACCTGAACGAAGATGTGGACTTCATGAAAGGCAAAATGGCCAGCTGCGAAAACCTCATCATAGAGATCTGGAAAATACTTGACAAGCCCGTTACGGACCTGACGCCTTATGGCAGATTATACAGCCTGCGCCTCTACGAAACGCCCCGCAACTATGTAGAGTACTTTGGCGAAGAAGAATAGGCCTTCCCAACACAGGTAATACCTGAAGTATAGCGTACCAGGTGTATGGATGGTACTCTGGAAGCTTAGCTATTCCTGCAGTAGCACCGCTTTTTTACGCTATACAACGCTGTATTACGGTTGTACATCAATGTAGCAGTATATAATCTGTACTTCTACCTTATTTGCACATGCGTTGCAGCAGTGCACCGCCGCATCGATCCATTTGATTATTATTAGCACATTAGCCCATCATTCTGTACATTGTTGATTGTACATTGAGTCTGATATGAAGTATTTCCTGATTGCCGGAGAGCGCTCCGGAGATTTGCACGGAGGAAACCTGGTGAAGGAGCTCCGGAAGGAGGATCCTGCTGCCAATTGTCGTGGTTTTGGAGGGAATTATATGGCTGATGCCGGCATGCAGGTGCTGGTAAATTACGAACAAATGGCTTTTATGGGCTTTGCCGAAGTAGTAGGCAACCTGCCTGCTATTATGGGGCTGTTCCGCAAATGCAAAGAGGAAATCCTTAAATTCAGGCCTGATGTCATCATCATGATCGACTACGCAGGCTTTAACCTTAGAATGGCCAAATGGGCCAAGCAGCAGGGTTTTAAGGTGTTTTACTACATCTCTCCCAAAGTCTGGGCCTGGAACCAGAAGCGTGCCCTCAAGATAAAAAAGTATGTAGACCGTATGTTCGTGATCATGCCCTTTGAGCAGGAGTTTTATTCCCGCTGGGGCATGGAAGTAGACTTTGTAGGAAACCCGCTCCTGGACGCTGTCAGGACTTTTACGCCCAACCCACAATTTTACCAGCAAAACCAGTTACCTGATAAACCCATAATTGCGCTGCTGCCTGGCAGCCGCAAGCAGGAGGTGCTAAGCCTGCTGCAGGTAATGCTGCCGGTTAGTAAAGATTTTCCGGATTATACCTTTGTGGTGGCAGGGCTTAGCTCCCTACCGGGGGTAATGTATGCAGCAGCAGAAAATTTTCCGCAGGTGCGTGTTGTCTACGACCAGACCTATGAGCTGCTTAGCCATGCAACGGCAGCAGTAGTAGCCTCGGGTACTGCCACCCTGGAAACAGCCCTTTTTGAGGTACCGCAGGTAGTTTGCTATAAAACCAGCTGGCTTACCTACCAGATCGCCAAAAGAATTGTGAGTGTGCCCTACATCAGCTTGGTGAACCTGGTAGCAGGCGAGGGACTGGTACGCGAGCTGATCCAGGATGACTTTTCTGAAGACAGCCTGCAGCAGGAGCTAAAGAAAGTAATGCCTGGAGGAGAGGACCGCTCCCGACAGCTACAGGGCTACGAAAAGCTAAAAGAATCCATGGGAGAAGAAGCCGCCTCAGAGCGTACCGCCCGCCTGATGGTGGCCTATCTGAAGAAGTGATCCGGAACTTATACAATAGTGTAATCTGTAAAATTACCATTCTGGATTATACAAAATACCGGAGATTATGATAAATATAATCCTGTACGGTATTCACTTTAGGTATATTCATTTTCGGTTCTTCCTGATGAGATGAGTGATGGTGTAGGATTAAGGCTGAAGATGACTCTAAACCTCTTCAATCTGAAGCAGTTAAAACATTACCAGAGGTGTCTCAAAAAATACAGAATTGACATGTTTTAAATCCCGAAGGGATGGTAGAACTATAGCCATAAAGGTTAATTTGTAAGAACCCCGAAGGGGTGACATGCATAGAACTATGGCAGGAACCTATTCACAAATTTATATTCAGGTTGTTTTTGCTGTTAAAGGTCGGGAAAGCCTTATCAGAAAAGAGTGGAAAGAAGATCTGCACAGGTACATAGCCGGCATCATCAAACAGAAAGGTCAGAAGCCGATAATAGTGAATGGTATGCAGGATCATGTTCATGTATTCCTTGGCCTGCGCCCTTCAATGGCAATTTCTGATCTGGTGAGGGAAATCAAGAACAATTCATCAAACTTCATCAACAGCCAAAAGCTGGTAAAAGGAAAGTTTTACTGGCAGGAAGGCTACGGCGCGTTTTCTTATGCGCATTCCCAAATTGATCAGGTGTATCAGTACATCCTCAATCAGGAGCAGCATCATAAAAAGAGATCTTTCAGAGAAGAATATTGTGAGCTCCTGAAGAGGTTTGAAATTGAACATGAAGATCGATTTTTATTTGATTGGCTGGAATGATGTTTATATCACCCCTACGGGGTTCGGACCTGGTTAATTCAATATCTATAATCCTTTCATCCCTTCGGGATTTGCTATGTGCAAAACAGGTTAATTCGCGGGTAATTCGCTTTCACCGGAGTGGCTGGGCGGAGGGTAGTGATAGATGGCCTATTCTGCTATGGAGTATGAACGGGCTATTTGGTGTCAGCCAGAAATACTAGGAACAGACAAAAAAAATACCCCGACCAGCAGGCCGGGGTATTTTTATATGATGTGCTAGCTGCTTATTAAGCAACTTTCAGTTTTTTGAATTTCGATTTTTCGATCTTCTCTTCGGCGTACTCACGCGTTACCACAAACTCGTTTACATCTTTTTCCGAAGGCAGCTCATACATGGCATCGGTGATGATGCTCTCACATATAGAGCGCAGGCCACGGGCGCCAAGTTTGTTTTCCATTGCCTTTTCAACAATGTAGTCAAGCGCATCGTCGGTAAAAGAGAGCTTGATTTCTTCCATGTCGAACAGCTTCTGGTACTGACGCACCAGCGCGTTTTTAGGCTCGGTAAGAATTCGCTTAAGCGTTTCGGTATCCAGCGGATTCAGGTACGTAACAATGGGTAAACGACCCAGTAACTCCGGAATAAGACCGAATGATTTCAGGTCCTGAGAAGTAACATACTGCAGCAGGTTATTCTCGTCAATGCTGGTGCGGTCCAGCATCTGGTCTACATTGGCAAAGCCAAGCTGGCGGGTATTGAGGCGGTTGCCAATAATGCGGTGCACACCATCAAAAGCGCCGCCACAAATAAAGAGAATGTTCTCAGTATTAATGGAGATCATCTTCTGGTCGGGGTGCTTACGGCCACCCTGGGGTGGTACGTTTACCACAGAACCTTCCAGCAGCTTCAGCAGGCCCTGCTGAACACCCTCGCCGCTTACATCACGGGTTATAGAGGGGTTGTCAGACTTGCGGGCAATCTTATCGATCTCGTCGATATAAACGATGCCACGCTCGGCTGCTTCCACTTTATAATCGGCCGACTGCAGCAGGCGGGTAAGAATGCTTTCCACATCTTCGCCTACATAACCGGCTTCGGTAAGTACGGTAGCATCTGCAATGCAGAATGGCACTTCCAGAATTTTTGCCAGTGAGCGGGCAAGATAGGTTTTACCGGTACCGGTTTCGCCTACCATGATGATGTTCGATTTCTCGATAATGATATCATCATTTTTAGACCGCTTTTTCTGCAGTACACGCTTAAAGTGATTGTACACCGCTACAGACAGAATCTTTTTGGCTTCGTCCTGCCCAACCACATACTGGTCGAGGTGCTTTTTCATGTCTGTGGGTTTAATCAGCTTAAACTCCGGCAGACTCTCTTTATTTTTGGTTTTCAGCTCCTCGGTCAGGATCTGATTTGCCTGGGTGATACATTTGTCGCATATATGAGCATGGATGCCGGAAATCATCAGATCCACATCTTTTTTGCTCCTACCGCAAAATGAACAGGTTACCTGCGCCATAAAGTCCCTTCTTTTCTCCCTTTAAAAATTTAACCTATTCTACTAAGTTAATCTTTCTTTTTTTCACGTACCAGTACTTCGTCGATAAGGCCGTACTCTTTTGCCTCTTCTGCACGCATCCAGTAGTCGCGATCAGAGTCTTTCTCTATTTGTTCATACGATTTACCAGAGTGCTGGGCTAAGATTTCGTAAAGTTCTTTCTTAAGCTGCAGGATCTGGCGTGCTGTAATTTCAATGTCAGATGCCTGTCCCTGTGCACCGCCCAGTGGCTGGTGAATCATAATACGGGCGTGTGGCAGCGAAGAACGCTTGCGTGCAGCACCACCTGCCAGCAGCACAGCACCCATAGAGGCCGCCAGGCCGGTACAGATTGTTGATACATCAGGCGTAATGTACTGCATGGTGTCGTAAATACCTAAACCGGCATATACAGAACCACCAGGGCTGTTGATGTAGAGTAATACGTCTTTTTTAGGATCTGCAGATTCCAGGAACAGGAGCTGTGCCGTGATTACGTTGGCAATCAGGTCATCTACCTGGGTTCCTAAAAAGATGATGCGGTCCATCATCAGGCGTGAAAAAACGTCAATTTCACGGAAGTTCGTAGGGCGTTCCTCAATTACGGAACGGGTCATACCCTGCGGCTGCATTAGTTCAACATGCTTAAAGTAGCTGTCGATGGCTGATCCGCTGATACCCCTGCCGTGTACGGCATATTTTCTGAATTCGTCTTTATTTAACATGTCAGGTGCGAGTTAAATGGTAGTGTACAAAAATAAAGAAAAAGTCCTTTGTTAAAAGGACTTTTCTAATAACCGCTCTTTTGAGCGTTTAGTTTATTGTTGCTGTAACTGGTTTCTGAATTCCTCGGCCGTAACCGTGTTTTCTTCCAGTTGTACTTTCTGGCGTACAACTTCCATCACTTTATCGTGGCGGAGCTTGTTGTACACCTGCATATAATTTTGTCCTTCTTTATCCTGCAGGTAATTGGTGGCGTAATTATCCAGCATATCCTCCATTTCATCGCCCATGCCGTAAGACCTGAACTGCTGGCGGATGCCTTCTTTTACATTTTCCACCACATCTTTCGGGTCTACCTTTACCTCGTTTTCTTCGGCCAGCTTGTTTTGAATAAGCGTCCAGCGCAGGTCACGGGCAAACATAGGATATTCTTTCTCCAGGTCTTCGTCGCTCACCTTTTCATTGGTGGCTTTCAGCCAGGTTTTCAGGAAATCATCGGGCAGCTCAATATCGGTGTTGGCCAGCAGCTCTTCACGGATCTTTGCGTTAGTAAGGCGCTCTGATTCACGCTCATAGTTTTCGGCAATGGTCTCGCGAACTTTGGTGCGGAATTCCTCTTCAGAAGAAACCACGCCAGGGCCAAACACTTTGTCGAACAGCTCCTGGTTGAGCTCTGCAGGTTCCTGGCGGTTAATTTTTTCTACCGTAAAAGTAAAATCACCTTCCAGCTTTTCTGCTTCTTCGGGGCTTAAGCCTGTGGCCGTTGCCAGGGCAGTTGGGTTGTTGAAGGCTTCTTTGATATCGAAAGAAACAGAATCACCTTTTTTGAGGCCTTTGAAAAGTTTCTTGGTATCATCGCTGAGGTCGTTTGGCGCCAGCAGGCCGTTGTGTGAAAAATCACCCTCTTCAGCTTTTAGCTCGCCGCTCACCAGGTCGCCTTCCTGGTACTCATCTACCTCAACAGAGTTGCCTAGCTGAGGCTGGGTGCGGATGTTCTCGATGGTTTCATCCATCAGGGCATCATTCACATCAACAGAGTAACGGGCAACCTTTACCTCATCCAGCTTCACGCTGAAATCGCCGGCCATGCCAATGTTGTAAGTAAACGTGAACTCTTTCTGCTTATCCCAGTCAATGGCATCGGCATCTTCGCGCTGGGGCAGGGGCTCACCCAGTACGTTAATCTTATTATCACGCAGGTAATCCTGCAGGGCGTGGCTTAGGGTGTGGTTAACTTCATCAACCAGAATAGCCTTGCCATACATTTTACGAATAAGACTATCCGGCACTTTACCAGGACGAAAACCTTTTATCTGTGCTTTCTTTCTGTAATCCCGGATTTTTTCTTCTACCTTAGGTTGGTAATCCGCTTCGCTTAAAGTAATTTTAATGGAAGCCTCGGTAGGGTTTTTCTTTTCTAACTGAATGTCCAAAGCTCTAAACCTTAATAGGGTGGAACAAAATACAAAACCCCCAACTATGATGTGGTAGTCATAATCGGGGGTTCGAATTAGTGCGGATGGAGGGACTCGAACCCCCATGCCTTGCGGCGCTAGATCCTAAGTCTAGTGCGTCTACCAATTTCGCCACATCCGCGTTATTGAATTGGTAGGCAAAGGTAAAAGAATAATTTTAAAACAGCCACAAATTACTGCAACAAATTTTCAGGATTTTTTTCCGTTCTTTCAGGGTTGTTATTGAAGAGCAGATAGTGTGTACGATAAATGGTAACCATAGATCTAGAAGCTGAAAAACAAGAAATCATACGTAGGTACCGGAAGCTTTTGAGGCATGCCAAACCCTTTTTAAAGGATGGCGATGCTAAAATCATTAAAAAAGCTTTTCATACTTCCAGTGATGCACACCGCGAAATGCGGCGTAAGTCGGGGGAGCCCTACATTTACCACCCCCTGGCTGTTGCTCAGATTTGTGTGGATGAAATAGGTCTTGGTACTACCTCTATTGTGGCGGCCCTTCTGCACGATGTGGTGGAAGATACCGAGCTGGAGCTGGAAGATATTCAGCGGGATTTTGGACCCAAGGTAGCACGCATTATTGATGGCCTCACCAAAATCAGCGGCGTGTTTGAGCATGGCAGCTCGCAGCAGGCCGAAAACTTCCGTAAAATGCTGCTTACACTTTCGGAAGATGTGCGCGTTATCCTGATTAAGCTGGCCGACCGCCTGCATAACATGCGTACGCTCGACAGCATGCCACGGCACAAGCAGCTCAAGATTGCCTCGGAAACCATGTACCTCTATGCGCCGCTGGCGCACCGCCTCGGCCTGTATGCGATTAAAAGCGAGCTGGAAGACCTGTACCTGAAGTACACCGAGCCAACCACCTACCGAGAAATAGCCCGTAAGATCAGCGCTACCAGGGCAGCCCGCACCAAATTTATACGCCAGTTTACCAAACCCATAGAGGATGAACTGCGCAGGTTTGGGCTGCATTTTGTGATAAAAGGCAGGCCTAAAAGCATCTACTCCATCTGGAACAAGATGCGGAAGCAAAATATTCCTTTCGAAGAAGTTTATGACCTCTTCGCGATCAGGGTAATTGTAGATGCCGATGATGAGCAGGAAAAGGCTGCCTGCTGGCAGGTATATTCTGTGGTTACCGACTTTTACAAGCCTAACCCCGATCGTTTGCGCGACTGGATCAGCACGCCTAAGGCCAACGGCTACGAAAGCCTGCACACCACCGTAATGAGCAGCACCGGCTCCTGGGTGGAGGTGCAGATCCGTACCAGCCGCATGGACGAAATTGCCGAAAAAGGCTATGCTGCACACTGGAAGTACAAAGAACACAAAAGCGTGCAGAGCAAAGAAATGGGGCTGGAGATGTGGATTTCCAGGGTACGCGAAATGCTCGAAGCTTCCGATACCTCGGCCATTGAATTTGTGGATGACTTTCGCTCCAATCTATTCCAGGAAGAGGTATTTGTGTTTACACCAAAGGGTGAGCTTAAAACCCTGCCCATAGGGGCTACTGCCCTTGATTTTGCCTTCGATATCCACACTGAAATTGGGGCCCACTGCATTGGAGCCAAAGTAAACCAGCGGCTGGTGCCGCTCAACCATCCCCTGAAAAACGGCGACCAGGTAGAGATCTTAACCTCGGATAAGCAGAAGCCCAACGAAGACTGGCTTCGCTTTGTGGTAAGCTCCAAGGCCATTGCCAGAATAAAGGAATGCCTGAAGGAAGACAAGAAATCGGCGGCCATTGATGGGCGTGAGATTGTGGAGCGCAAGCTGAAGCAGATGAAGCTGCAGCCAAACCACGAAATCATTAACCAGCTGCGGGCTTTCTTCGATTGTAAAACTCCGCTCGAGTTTTATTATAAAGTAGGCACCGGCCAGATAGACCCAAAAGATGTAAAGCGTTTCCGCGAGTTCAGGGATGAACGCAAGCAGCTCAAAAAGCCCGAAATTCAGGATGCCCGGTCTTTTGAGCAGGAAATCAAAAAGGTGAAAAGCCCCGAGCAGGATTACCTGCTCATTGGTGAGGATATGAATGTGGTAGACTACAAGCTCTCGCGTTGCTGCAGTCCCATACCCGGTGATGATGTGTTTGGCTTTGTAACGGTTAATGAGGGCATTAAAATACACCGCGTAACCTGCCCCAATGCAGTAGAGCTGCTCTCTAACTATGGCTACAGGGTTGTAAAAGCCAAGTGGACCAGCCGGCAAAAGATTGCTTTTCTGGCCGGGCTCAAGATCGATGGCACCGACAGGGTGGGGCTTATCAACGATATTACCAAAATTATCTCCGATGAGCTGCATGTAAACATGCAGTCTGTGTCTATTGAAACAGAAGATGGTATATTTGAGGGAACAATTCGTTTATATGTAAATGATACCCGGCACCTTGACCTGCTCATCAAAAAGCTGGAAAAGGTAGAGGGTATCAACAGAGCATTTAGATTTAACTGATTTTAAAATGATAAATGACAATGGACAATAGACCATGGAAAACTACGAGTCGTCCATTGTCTGTCGTCTATGGTCCAAGTTAATATGGCACTAAACCCGGAAATATTCGATAAGGTACAAAAGATCTTTACCGCTTACCTGGAGAGCAAAACGCTGAGGAAAACACCTGAGCGCTTTGCTATCCTGGAGGAGATCTATTCGCGTGAAGGACATTTTGATGTTGAGTCGCTGTACATCAGCATGAAAAATAAGAATTACCGCGTAAGCCGCGCAACGGTGTATAATACATTAGACCTGCTGGTGGAGTGCGACCTGGTGACCAAGCATCAGTTTGGGCAAAGCCAGTCGCAGTACGAAAAGAGCTACGGCTTTAAGCAGCACGACCACCTTATTTGCACCGACTGCAGCCGCGTGCTGGAGTTTTGCGACCCCCGTATTTACAACATACAGAAGATGGCCGGCGAAATGCTCGGTTTCAAAATTTTACACCATTCGCTGATCCTGTACGGGAATTGTATCAAGGAAAATTGCGAATATCGTAAAGAACCAGCCGCAGAACCGGTTAATTAATCAGGAGAGGCTGTTTGCCTTACTCCTTTAAACAATTACCTTTGCCCGCGGCAAAGAAGTTTGCCCGAGATAAGAAACATTAGTTCTGGGCAAAGAACGCTTGTCCTTTTATAATCATGAAGATAGATGTATTGCTTGGCCTTCAATGGGGCGACGAAGGCAAAGGTAAAGTAGTGGATTTTCTGGCGCCCGAATATAAAGTGGTTGCCCGTTTTCAGGGTGGTCCTAATGCTGGCCACACCCTTGAGTTTGACGGAATCAAGCACGTATTGCATCAGATACCATCCGGTATTTTCCGCCCCGATATCATAAACATTATTGGTAATGGTGTGGTGCTGGATGCTGTAGTGCTGCGCAGGGAAATTGAGGGATTGAAAAAATACGGCATTGATGCCAGTAAAAACCTCATCATCTCTAAAAAAGCACAGCTGATTTTGCCCACGCACCGCCTCATGGACGCTGCCTCTGAAAAAGCAAAAGGCGTGAGCAAGATTGGATCTACTCTTAAAGGCATCGGGCCTACCTATGCTGATAAAATTGCCCGCCAGGGCCTCAGGGTAGGAGACCTGCTGCTGCCCGATTTTCAGAAGCGCTACGAAACGCTCCGCGACAAGCACATGAACGTGCTGGCTTTCTACAATGAGCCCGTAGAGCTGGCCGAGGCCGAAGCTGCCTTTTTTGAGGCTATCGAATACATCAAGCAGTGCAGATTTGCAGATACCGAGTATCTCATCAATAATTATATTAAAGAAGGTAAAGGCATTCTGGCCGAAGGTGCCCAGGGTTCTTTGCTGGATATTGACTTTGGCAGCTATCCTTATGTAACCTCCTCCAACACCATGGCGGCAGGTGCCTGCACAGGCCTGGGTATAGCACCGGCCTCAGTTGGCGAGGTGTATGGTATATTCAAGGCCTATTGCACCCGTGTAGGTAGCGGACCATTCCCAACAGAGCTGCACGACGAAACCGGCGAACGCATGCGTAAAGAGGGGAATGAGTTTGGCTCTACCACCGGACGCCCCCGCCGCTGCGGATGGATGGACCTGCCCGCCCTGCGTTATGCCATTATGCTGAATGGTGTAACACAGCTTTTCATGATGAAGGCTGACGTGCTCAATATTTTTGATGAGATAAAGGTTTGCACGCATTACAAGCTGCCCGATGGTACCACATCAGAAGAACTTCCCTTCGATATGGATGCTGTAGAAGTTACGCCTGTGTACAAAACCCTGCCGGGATGGAGCCAGAGCCTGAAAGGCATTACAAAATATGATGAGCTGCCGCAGGCTCTGCTGGATTATGTGGCTTACCTGGAGCAGCAGCTTAATGTTCCTATTAACATCATTAGCACCGGCCCTGACCGCACCCAAACCATCATCAGGAAAAAAATTAAAGAAATTATCTAAACTTTATTTTGCTAATTCGTAATAGTTAGCATAACTTGGTATTAATAATTGAAAGAACAAGCAAATGCTTTACCAAATCAATAATATCCTTCTTAATAATTGCCTGAATAATAATCAGGCCCCGGAAGGTTATTGTTGATACCATAGAATCCAGATCCATAAGATAAACATATCAGCAAAGCCTTCCTTAGACAGGGAAGGCTTTTTTGTTAGCCGTTCATTAGTTAATTGATCAAAACTTTAAATAACCAGTATAAACATGTATCAGTCCGGCATCAATAATAATTGGAATAATAATCCTCCTCCGCAAGGGTGAGCCGGACCTGCTATATCCATACAGAGCCCTCTCACCTTGCCGGTAGAGGGCTTTTTATTTTTACACCTTCAACAAGCTCATTAATCTAAAATAAATAAATACGCATGAAAACCTATTCAGCAACTACCCAGGACCAAACTACAAGCCTTAGCCCACTTGCACTTGAAAGAGGCATTGAGCTGGTAAAAACAGAATTTGCACAGCAGCTGGCCAAACACCTGAACCTCTATAAGGTAACGGCGCCTATGTTTGTGAAAAAAGGCACAGGCATTAACGACGACCTGAACGGTACCGAAAGAGCCGTTAGCTTTTCGGCGCCTGCCCTGGGTGGCTGTACGGTAGAAGTAGTACATTCATTAGCAAAATGGAAAAGAATGAAGCTGGGGCAGCTGGGCTTACAGCCGGGAGAGGGTATACTAACAGATATGCGCGCCATCCGCGCCGATGAAGAACTTAGTCCCCTGCATTCGCTCTATGTAGACCAGTGGGATTGGGAAAAAGTAATAGCACCAGCCGATCGTAAGCTGGAAACACTCAAAACAACCGTACGCTCCATCTATTCAGCGATCAAAGCAACAGCAGAAACCCTGCGTGCCGAGCTGGCTGTTGCTGTACCCCAGTTGCCGGAAGAGATCACCTTTATTCATTCAGAAGAACTTAAAGCAAAATACCCTGACCTCACACCCAAGCAGCGCGAAGATAAAATTACTGAAGCCCTGGGTGCTGTTTTTGTAATAGGCATTGGTGGGGCACTGGAGGGGGGTGAACCCCACGATGGCCGCGCCCCGGATTATGATGACTGGAGCAGCCCAAGTGTAGAGGGCTACAAGGGACTGAACGGAGATATCCTGGTGTGGAACGCTGTATTGGGCAGGGCATTTGAGCTTTCTTCTATGGGCATACGTGTAGACCCATTAACCCTTAAACGCCAGCTGGATATTGCCGGCTGTCCGGAAAGAAGCACCCTGGCCTTCCATTCTGCCCTGCTGGCTGGTAAACTGCCCCAAACCCTTGGTGGCGGCATTGGCCAGTCCAGGATGTGCATGTTCCTGCTGGGCAGAAAGCACATTGGAGAAGTGCAGGCCAGCCTGTGGTCTGATGAAACATTGAGCAGCTGCGCAGCATCTGGCATTAGCTTATTATAAAATATTTTTCATTTTCTATCTCGTTTTCCCCCATCCATCGCGGTCTGCTTCCCCCGGCAGGCCGCTTTTTTAGTACGCTGCTGTGCAGGTTACAGGGGGTAAAATATGGTATGGAGGTAAAAAAATCAGCAGCAGTTGTAGCTTTTTTAGGAAGAGCCCGTATATTTGAGCACCATGTTACAAATCGCAGCATATTACCATAGCTATTATCATCTGCCCGGAAACCCTGGCTTCGGTAATAGTTGTGTATGCGCTTTAAGATAAGCAATCAAAAAATAACCATACAACAACCCGTTCCGGAGCCCCGGAGCGGGTTTTTTATTTTCAAACCAAACCAGAATTAGTATGTCAATGCAGCAATACAGCAACTACACCTCCGAAGATTTCGCAGTCTGGAAGATTCTTTTTGAGCGTCAGGTGCAGAACCTGCCAGGCCGTGCTACCGCAGCGTTTATGGAGGGCCTGAAGCGGATCCAGTTTACGGCAGACAGTATTCCTAATTTTGAGGAAACGGACCCGCTGCTAAGCAGCTGTACCGGCTGGGAGCTAACCGTTGTGCCTGGCATTGTAGCCGATGACCTGTTCTTTAAGCTGCTATCAGAGAAAAAATTTCCGGCCACTACCTGGCTGCGTAAAATGGCTCAGCTCGATTACCTGGAAGAGCCCGATATGTTCCATGATGTGTTTGCACACGTGCCCCTGCTCACCAACAAGCCTTTTGTAGACTTTTTGCAGGCCCTGAGCAAAATAGCCCTGCGCCACATCGACGATGCATGGGCTATTGAGCTGCTAAGCAGAATTTACTGGTTTACCATTGAATTTGGCCTGATACAGGAAGAGGGCGGGCTGCGTATTTATGGCGCAGGCATCCTCTCTTCTGCCGGAGAAACCCTCTACTCCCTAAGCAATAAGCCAGAGCACCGCCCTTATGATGTAGCCACAATTCTGGATACGCCATACCGCAAAGATACCTTCCAGGAGATTTACTATATTGTAGATTCCTATGAGGCACTTTACGCCTCTATTCCGGAGATAGAAGAAGAGCTGGCAAAGCGAATAAAGAAAGGAACTGTTATATCTTTGTCGTAAGCTGTTTGTGCACCCACCACTATGAATGTAGCAATTGTAAAATATAATGCAGGTAACATACGCTCGGTAACCTATGCCCTGCAGCGTTTAGGGATTGAGCCCTGCATCAGCGACGATGCAGAAACCCTGCGGTCGGCAGATAAGGTGATTTTTCCCGGCGTGGGAGAGGCCAGCACAGCCATGCGCTACCTGAAGGAGCGCAACCTGCATACGCTGCTGCCCACCCTTACCCAACCTGTGTTGGGGGTGTGCCTGGGTCTGCAGCTCATGTGCCGGCATTCCGAAGAGGGAGATACCCCCTGCCTGGGTATATTTGATGTGGAGGTGCGCCGGTTCAATCATGGCCTGAAAGTGCCCCACATAGGCTGGAACCAGCTGCAGCCCCACAACCACCCCTTGTTTAAGGACCTGCCCGAGGAAAGCTACCTTTACTATGTACACAGCTACTTTGCCGAAGTAAATGAGTCTACGATTGGTACCACCGACTACGGCATACCCTACAGTGCTGCCTTACACAAAAACAACTTTTATGCGCTGCAGGCCCACCCCGAAAAGAGTGGCAAAACAGGAGGGAAGATCTTAGAGAATTTTTTAGAGTTGGTTTAAGTAGTAAATCAAGAATCAGGGGGCAGGAACCAGGATTCTTTGCAGAGAAACATTGCTTTCTGCTTTAGAAAACACATCAGTGTGATCAATTGCGGAAAGCTTTTAACAGATCAATGAGTCTTGATTCCTGATTCTTGACTCCTGAATCAAATAATACCTAATGCATATCATACCAGCAATAGACCTGATCGGCGGAAAATGTGTTCGCCTTACCCAGGGCGATTACGATCAGGTAAAAGAATATAACAGCGACCCACTGGCAGTAGCCAGGCAATATGAGGAAGCCGGACTTAAGCGCCTGCACCTGGTAGACCTTGATGGCGCCAAACAAAGAAAGATTGTAAACCTGCCCGTGCTGGAGCGTATTGCAGGGCAAACAGGCCTGCATGTGGATTTTGGAGGTGGTGTACAATCGGATGAGGATCTGCAGGCAGCCTTCGAGGCCGGGGCGAAGCAGGTAACCGGGGGTAGCATAGCAGTGCGGCAACCTCAGACCTTTGAACGCTGGCTGGAGGAGCACGGGCCGGAACGAATAATCCTGGGGGCCGATGTACGGGGACGCGAAATTGCCATTGGTGGCTGGCAGGAGGGGGGCGGCGTAGAGCTTATGCCTTTTCTAAGAAAATACACTGATCTGGGGGTGCGTTACGTAGTATGTACCGATGTGAGCAAAGATGGCCTGCTGCAGGGTCCTTCCTTTCAGCTTTACAAAGAGATCTTAGCTGAATTCCCTCAATTGCACCTTATTGCCAGCGGCGGTGTTGCCACTATGGACGACCTGCGCCAGCTTCGTGACCTGGGCTGCTGGGGCTGTATTGTAGGCAAAGCCATCTACGAAGGTCGTGTAACTGTTGCAGAGCTGGCGGAGTTTGAGCAAAAAAGTTGATAGAGATAATAAATTTTACCCTGGAAATAAAGTCATAGTATCTGTCAATAAAAGTCTGTTTTTAGCCCACAGCACTGCAGAAGCTCATACCACAAATCTCATACCCCATACCCCAACTATGCTTACCAAACGGATAGTCCCCTGCCTGGACATTAAGGATGGCAAAACCGTAAAAGGTGTAAACTTTGTGGAGCTACGCGATGCCGGCGATCCGGTAGAGCTGGCGGCACTTTATGCCGAGCAGGGAGCCGATGAACTGGTGTTCCTTGATATTACCGCCACTGTAGAAAAGCGAAAAACCCTGGCCGAACTTGTGAAGAATGTAGCCTCGGTAATCAACATTCCTTTTACCGTAGGGGGTGGTATTTCTTCATTGGAAGATGTATCGGTGCTGCTCCATGCCGGGGCAGATAAAATATCCATCAACTCATCTGCCGTAAAAAATCCAAAGCTCATCGATGCGCTGGCGCAGGAGTTTGGCAGCCAGTGTGTGGTGGTGGCTATTGACACCAGGAGTGTAGGCGCTCAAAACCTGGTACACACCCACGGCGGCCGCACCCCAACAGCACTGGAAACCGAAGCCTGGGCACGGGAGGTGGTAGAGCGTGGAGCCGGCGAAATTCTGCTTACCTCTATGGACCATGATGGTACAAAAGCCGGGTTCGCCAATGAGCTTACTGCAAAACTCTCCGGCAACCTGCCTGTCCCTATCATTGCTTCTGGCGGGGCCGGTAATATGCAGCATTTCAAAGATGTATTTAGTAGCGGTAAAGCCGATGCGGCCCTGGCTGCTTCTATCTTTCACTTTAAAGAAATTGCCATACCAGACCTGAAGCACTACCTTCGTGAGCAGGGGCTGCCGATGCGATTAGCCTAGGATCAGCCGTAGCTCGAAGTTTATAGGGTATAGTACATATGTGCTAAATAGCACCTTATAGGCTTTAAAGCTACAAATCTTTTGTTTTAGGTCGTATGTACTACAAGCAGCGCCTGGTACCTTAAATTTTTATAATCACCACGTTTTACCCATGAGCCCGGATTCCATTCAACCAGATTTTGATAAAACCAATGGCCTGATTCCTGCTATTGTACAGGATGCTGTAAGCCAGAAAGTACTGATGTTAGGCTTCATGAACCAGGAGGCCCTGCAGAAAACGCAGCAGGAGGGGCGGGTAACTTTCTGGAGCCGCAGCAAGGAAAGGCTCTGGACTAAAGGAGAAACATCCGGCAATTTTCTGGAAGTGGAGAGCATCAGCATCGACTGCGATAAAGATACCCTGCTCATCAAAGCCCGGCCCATTGGTCCGGTATGCCACACCGGTGCCGATACCTGCTTCAATGAACAAAACAGCAGCCGCACCGGCTTTATCGACCAGCTTCGTGCTATCATCAAAGACCGCAGGCAAAACCCTGCTGAAAAATCATATACCACCAGCCTTTTTGCCAAAGGCATCAACAAAGTAGCCCAGAAAGTGGGCGAAGAAGCCGTAGAGCTGGTGATTGAGGCTAAAGACGATAATAAAGATCTTTTCCTGGGCGAAGCAGCTGACCTGCTCTTTCATTACCTGATTCTGCTGGAAGCCAAAGGCATTGAGCTCGATGAGGTGGTTGGCGTGCTGGAGGCCAGGCATAAGAAGTAAGCTGTACGTATTGGGTAAAGCTCTTTAAGTGCTTAAGTAAGTGCTTAAGAATGCCGCTTATCCAGGGCAACTGCATTATTGCTGCGGTGGGCAATCAAAAAGTAGATGACCAGCAGGTAAGTCATTTGCAAGCCAGCTGTTGACCATTCTTCTTTGAGGCAGGTGCCAAATAAAAGCGCTACTATAATAAGACCTGCCCCAAAGGCTGCCCAGCGGGTAAACAAACCTATCAGTAACAGTAAGCCTACCGATGCCTCGGCAAAAGGCAGGCAATAGGCAAAAGCTTTTGCTACAGATTCGGGCAGCCAGGTATCCTGAAAACCTTTGGCAAGCCCTGTAGCAAAGGCAGAAAGCTTTGGGAGGCGCACCAGCCCATGCAGAAAAAAGTTTATGCCGGTGCCAAGGCGCAGGACCAGATACGCAAGTTGGGCGTCTGTCATGTTTAAAATATTGAGTAGCACACAATTTTAAGATATCTTTAGCAGAATTTTCTGCTTTTGATGATGCAATCTGCACAATCTGTACTTCAACAATACTGGGGCTACAAGGGCTTTCGTCCCTTGCAGGAGGATATTATTGGAGCTGTGCTGCAGAAAAAGGATGTTCTGGCACTCATGCCCACCGGTGGTGGTAAATCGCTATGCTTCCAGGTTCCGGCCCTGATGCAGGAGGGCATTTGTCTGGTTATTACGCCCCTGATTGCGCTGATGAAAGATCAGGTGGAACACCTGAAAGCCCGGGGCATACCTGCCGAGGCCGTGTATTCCGGCATGAGCAAGCGCGAGATAGATGTAGCGCTGGATAACTGCGTGTACGGCTCCCCAAAATTCCTCTACCTCTCTCCCGAAAGGCTGCTCACCGAGCTGCTGCAGGAGCGGGTAAAGAAGATGAAGGTAAACCTGCTGGCTGTAGACGAGGCTCACTGTATCTCCCAGTGGGGCTACGACTTCAGGCCTGCCTATATGCAGATTGCTGAATTCCGGAAGCTGATCCCGGAGGTGCCCTGCATTGCCTTAACTGCTACAGCTACAAAAACAGTGGCCAAGGATATTCAGGAGAAGCTTGCCTTCAGGCCCGGCAGTAAGGAATTTCAGAAGAGCTTTGCCCGCGAAAACCTTTCTTATAGTGTACGCTGGGAAGAAAATAAACCTGCCAAGCTGCTGGAGATCCTGAAGAAGGTGCCTGGTACGGCAGTTATTTACCTGCGCAGCCGCAAGCAGACCCAGCTGGTGGCCAAAACCCTGCGGCAATATGGCATCAGTGCCGACCATTACCACGCCGGGCTGCTGCACGAGGAGCGTGTTCGCCGGCAGGATGCCTGGATGCAGGGCCGGCTGCGGGTGGTGGTAGCCACCAATGCCTTTGGCATGGGCATCGATAAGCCGGATGTGCGGCTGGTGGTGCACCTGGGGCTGCCCGATACCCTGGAGGCTTATTACCAGGAGGGGGGACGTGCCGGCCGCGATGGAAAAAAAGCCTATGCCGTGGTACTGGTAGACGAGCAGGATGTAAGCGGACTGCGGGAGCGCATCTTACGTGAGTTTCCCGAGCCGGAGGTAATGCGGCATGTATACCAGGCATTGGCTAATTATTACAAACTGGCAATTGGCAGCAGCCAGCTCTCTTCCTACGATTTTGAGCTGGATGATTTCTGCCGTACCTATTCGCTGGATGCCAACCAGACCTGGCATGCCCTGAAAAAGCTGGAAGAGCAGGGCTTTCTGCAACTAAGCGAAGGCTTCTATGCGCCCTCACGCCTGCACATACTGCTACAGCACCAGGAGCTTTACGCTTTCCAGATTGCAAATGCCTCCCTGGAGCCCCTGCTGAAAGCGCTCTTGCGTATTTACGGTGGCGAAATCTTTGCGGGCTACACCCGTATCTCGGAAAATGAGCTTGCCCGGCAGGCTAAAGATTCTGTGAACGGCATCAGGCAAAAGCTGGAAATGATGCAGAAAATGGAGGTACTTGCCTATGAGCCACAACGTGATAAGCCACAGCTTACCTTTCTGACGCCCCGCCACGATGCCGCCAAACTTCCGCTGCAACTTAAACAACTCCGGGAGCGTAAAGAGGTATGTTTGGAAAAGGCAGAAGCCGTGATCGACTACGTAAAGCAGGAGCATCTGTGCCGCACCCGCTTTTTGCTCGATTACTTTGGTGAATGGGACTATGAGAAGTGCGGCATTTGCGATGTATGCCTGCAGCAAAAGGGAGATGATGCACATGATGGTAAGATTTTTCGTTATCGTCAGCAGATCCGCAATGCAATTACCATAAAGGCATTAAGCCCTACTGAGCTGGAAAAAGCACTAGAGGTTTCTGCCGCCAATAAAAACATTATGCTGCACACGGTGCGGCTTATGCTGGATGAAGGCAGCCTTACCTACGACAGTACCGGCTGCCTGGTCCTATCCAAATAAAATTATGACAACAGATAATCCAACCATAGTAGAACGCTTACGTTCCGAAACCCGCACACAGCACGACCGGCTGGAAGAAGTAGCAGCCTCCGATAAACTGGCAGAGGGCACCTTAAGCCCTGAAGAATACCTTAAGCTTTTACGCGCCAATTATGCTGCACACAGGCAGCTTGAAGGTTTAGTTGGTAAATCAGGAGAGATGGAAGCTTTGCTGGAGGAGCGGCAAAAGACACGGCTGCTTGAAAAAGACCTGGAGCAGGCAGGTGAAGACCCCGAACGGGTGTGGCAGCAGCTGCGGAATGAACTGCCCGACCTGGCGCTTGAAAATAAGTACCAGGCGCTGGGTGCGCAGTATGTAATGGAGGGGGCAACTCTTGGCGGGGTGGTGATCCTTAAATCATTAAACCAGCACCCGCAGCTTCAGCCCTATCAGCCATTCCATTACTATGGCTGCTATGGAGGCGATACCGGCCGCCGCTGGAGCCAGTTTAAACAGCTGTTGTTGCAGGAAGTGCAGACGCCTGAACAGCAGGAGGAGGCATTAAAAGGGACCCTGGGTGCCTACAAACTTTTTGAAAAAGCCTTTGTAGCCGTGCAGTAGAGGCGCAGCGTAATAGATTTATTTTAAGCATCTGCTAACCAATATATTAGGCTGGCGGCGGAACTTGTTGAAGCAGTCAACTTAATTCTGTACTGGTTCAGGAGATAGTAATGCGGCAACAATAGTCTTGACCAAAGCTTTTAATATTATTAAATAAAGTTTATTTTAAATTTTTTCGACTGTATCTGGTAGTTTTGTGTTTGAACAAAACTGGGGTACTACCTCTCTTTTGCCATTTTACCTATGAATCTGAAAGCTACTGTTCAATACCTGATAGATCTGTTTTACCCAATTTTCAGGCCTGTGCTGGATCACCAGACCTACCGTTTTCTGGCTTGTGGCGGGGTAAATGTGGCTGTGGAAATCCTGTCTTTTTTTGTTGGGTACCATTTTATTCTGCAAAAACAGGTAATACATCTGCCGTTTGGCCTTGCCATCAGTCCTTATATAGGTGCCCTGATCATTTCCTTTTGTATTGGCTTTCCTCAGGGTTTCTGGATGATGCGAAACGTAGCTTTTCCTACCTCTACCCTGAGGGGGCGCACACAACTGCTGCGTTATTTCTTTGTGGTCATGATTAACCTTTTGCTCAACTATGTACTCCTGAAAATCCTGGTAGAGCAACTCAACATCTATCCTACGCCTTCAAAGGTTATTGCAACGGGCGTTGTGGTGGTTACCAGCTACCTGCTGCAGAAGTACTTCTCTTTCCGCACCAACTAGTTTTCTGCCTGTAGCCGCTTTCAATACTTAGGCAGAATAAAAATACAATCGTTAGCTGTTTGCCTTAAGCCTGAAATAGCAGGAAGGTGCAGGCAGCTTATAGGCAGTGTGGGAAATGGGCAGGGTGCCTGCTGATTTTTGTTTTTTCTTTTTCTCATTCAGTACATCCAGCTTTCCTGCTTCAATTAAGTACTGCAGCCCCTGGATGCCCTCCTGTGGTAATAGTTCGTGCTGTAAAAGCAAGGTGTAAAGTGCCTGGTTGTCTAACTCTTCTTCGGCGGAGAGTATGCGTTCAACACATATATTTATTTCTGCCGCTGCCGGATCTGTTTCTGCATCTGCGGTACTGCCGCCACCAAACAAGCCAAGCTGGTTACCTGGCTGTACATTCTTTTCTGAAATTTTCTTCAGCTTTTGGCGGGCCTGCAGCATTTTCTCCATCATAAGTGCATCATGGCTTAGCCCATACAGGCAAACAGTATGCTCCGGAGCAGCAGCGGAATAATGCATTACAAACCTGCCGGTGCTGCCTGCCAGTCCCTGCTTCAGCTCCTGGAATAGGAGGGGCAGTGTTTTTTCCTCTGTCTGTTCTTCTGCTGGGGCTGTAAGCAGTGGCGATAGTGTGGCTGATAAGGCAGCCATTGCTTCTGCAGGTTCTTTTTTGGGTACATATCCTCCGGAGAGCGCTACGGCTGGAGCAGGCATGAGCAGCAGCACATCCAGGCGTTTGGGGAGTAGCTGAAGCAACTCCCGCAGGCTGGAGATGGGCAGGTCCAGCGGATCCAGCAGGAGCAGGTTTCTTTCTGTAGCGGGTTGCCGCTGCAATTGTAGCTGTAACTCCTTCAGGATCTCCTTCCAGCCTGCGAGCTGGTGGCTGATCCTGGCAGTGTGGCTCTGATTGTTTAGCTCCTGCAGCAGCGGCAGTGCCTTAGGCAGTAAAGAATCATCGGCAGAGCCAAAAAGGCTTAAGCCTAAGGGTTTGATGGTAGACTTGTTGGAGAGCAAATGCTGCCGCTGCTGCCGTAAAGCTTCCAGTACCATAAAAGGCAGGCCGCCCTTTGCATCGGGTGTAAGGCCCCATTTACCACTAAACCAGCAAAACACATTAATGCGGCTTATTGCACCCAGGCTGCTTAACTGCGGCAGGTACTGATACATGAAATCTTCCAGCAGCTGCCGGGAGTGCTTCAGGTGGTGCAGGGTAGGCGGTGGGAGGCGTTTCGGTTTAGGCGGCATTTCAGAGACTTACGCAATACTTCAGAGGCAATCAATCCGCTTTAAGTGGACCAAAGATACGAAGCCGGTGCTAATAATTTTAGTTTTTGCTCCTATTCAGTAAAAGATCAGTCCGCATCACTCACCGATAGCTGGTCTGCTGGCTGCAATGCCCGTTTGCAGGCTTCCGGGCAAACATAAAGTACATGATACGGTTACTCTAATGTTTAGTTTAGTACAGTTCAGGAGGGTTGGATTCCTGTTTGGGATGCAGCCGCAAGGGATCAGTACCCGGAATAGTTTGTAGAAATCCACAACACATCAGGTTAAATTCTTTCAGCTTATGGGACTTACTTTTAGTAATCTCTTTTTTGTAAAAAAGGGGATGTTTCCGGAAGAGAAGCAACACACGCACGAGGAGCATCATAAAAAAGTAAGCTGGGTTTATTACTCTACTATTGTTTTAGGGTTTTGGCTAATAGCAGCCCCCCCTACCTTTGACTATGAGGTGCCGGCTATGGTCTGGAACGATCTGGTAGCCGGGTTTCTCCTGATCGTACTTAGCTATCTGGCACTGAAGCCTTACAGACTATGGGCACAATGGTGCGTGGTTTTTTTAGGTGTCTGGCTTTTTATTGCACCAATGATCTTTTGGGCAAAGGAGGGGGCAGGCTTTCTGAATGATTACATTATAGGAACACTTGTGGTAGCCTTTGGCATAATCATTCCAGGGCAGCCTGGAATAAAGTTGTTTGCACAGCCCGGCCCAAACGTTCCGCCTGGCTGGAGCTATAATCCATCATCGTGGAACCAGCGGGTGCCGGTAATCTTTTTTGCCTGGGTTGGCTTTTTTGTTGCACGTTATATGGGTGCTTTTCAGCTGGGCTATATCGATACCGTTTGGGATCCTTTTTTTGGTGATGGTACCAGGAGGGTACTCACTTCAGATGTTTCTCATTCCTTTCCGGTATCTGATGCTACCCTGGGCGCATTTTCCTATATTCTGGATGTATTGTTTGGGTATGCCGGCGGTACCCACCGCTGGCGTACCATGCCATGGGTAGTGATACTTTTCGGTATTATGATTATTCCGCTGGGTGTGGTGAGTATAACACTGGTAATCCTGCAGCCGGTTTCCGTTGGCTACTGGTGTACCCTGTGCCTTACCAGTGCAACCATTTCCCTTATTATGATTCCTTTTACCATTGATGAGGTATTGGCTACAGCACAGATGATGCGCCATGAAAAGAAAGTAAGGGGAACATCTTACTGGACGAGCTTATGGTTTGGTGGTACCATGGAAGGCGGCGAAATCGAAGAAAAAAAGAATCCGGAAACACTAATAGGGCATACTGTGAAGGAAAGCTTCAGGGACTTTTTGCATAGGCCCTGGAACCTCTTTGCTATTATGGCAGTAGGCTTATGGGTAATGGTTGCGCCAGCTGTTTTAGGATACAGTGGTTCAATTGAAAACAGCAATAATGTGGCCGGTGCTTTGATTATTACCTTTGCCGTTATTGCCATGTCAGAAGTAGCCCGATCCCTGCGGTTCATCCATATACTTTTTGGCCTGTGGCTCATTGCTGCTCCCTGGATCATGGGAACAGATCACAATGTGGCCATGTGGAGCGGTGTTGCGGCAGGCATAATCTTAATTGCCCTCAGTTTCCCGAAAGGTAAAATAGAGGATCAGAGGGGCGGTTTCGATAAGTATATTAAGTAAACCGGCAAAGCACCAATGTCAGTAGGTTGTTTATAAATAGCTAACTACCCATTTCTCATATTGAAGAGAATAATTGCGCCAATGATATAAAAGAGCACCACCAGAATTGAATCAAAGCCCAGCCTGAAGAAGGTTTTCTTGAATTTTATGGTGAGGCCTATCTGGTAAATACTGGTGAGCAATATGCCAAAAACAGCGCCGGCAGCGGCAAAATCACCTACCTCATCCAGGGCAGGCCCTTCGGTGTGGAGCAGGTCAGCAAACAAAACAAGGCCAACATTCAGAAGGTTAGTACCAAAAATATTACTGAAGGCCATGCGATACCTTTTAAGCTTTGCCGCACTTATGGTAGTGCTTAGCTCTGGAAGCGAAGTGGTAAGACCTACAAAGAAATACCCCATAAAGCCAGAACCAATCCCGCTTTCTTCGGCTATAACATCTGCACTGGTGGCTACAAAGTAACCGCCAATCAGAATACCAAGAGCCGATAGCAGGAAATACAGTCCGAGCCTGGATAATAAAATCTTAGATGGCTTTACCTCCTCATCTTCACCGGAACCATCTGCTACATCCGCTTCATTTTGTTCTTTTTCGGCCATTCTTTCAGATACGATAGCCTTTACTTTGCCAATACTTTCCCGCTCCTGGGGCTCAGTAAGCCACCACTTCATTTTTTTGAAGTAATTGATGATGTAGAACAGTATTACGTAAAAAGCGAAGAGTACTACAGACCAGAGGCCCACATGAAAAATAGCGACATCTCTGTAAAGAATGGCAACTGCAGCAAGTGCCAGTAAAAAGGAAAGACAGATTGCCTGAAGCCTCGATACCGGATTTTCGAGTGAGCCACTTAGAGAGGAGTTTTTAATGATAAAGTCACCAACAGCCAGAACGGTAATTTGCAGGGCAATGCTGCCAAACAAATTGTTGATAGCCATGCTCACATTATTAGCCAGGGTAGCCGAGAGGGTGGTGGCAACCTCCGGCAGTGATGTAATGAGGGCGAGTCCGAGGGTGCCTATAAATACTTCAGAAATACCTGTTTTGTCGATGATCTTGTCGGCATACTTAGAAAGCCTTACGCCAGCGCCCCATACCAATGCACCTGATAAAATAAAAATAACGATATTCCATAGTAGTGGAAGGTCCTGAATATAGCTACTCACTTTCTATTGGTGTTCAGATGATACTTGATACTGCTTGAACAGCATTGTTATTAACTTAATATGATTTAGGGACAGTTAGTTGGGCAATACTTTACAAAAAAATGCTTAAGGCTGCTGTCAGCAGTCTTGAAACTGGCTGTCAATCCTCTGGCGTTTTGATGATAGTACTGTAAAAAGGTGGATGTATCAGGTACTCTCCAGCTATTTATGCTGCGCTTTCAGCCCTTGTTGTACAGCTTTAGAGTGCCAACGCCCATTAGCGCTAAGAACATCGCTCCTGATACATAGAAAAGACCTTTTGCATACCAGGGAGCTATCCATGCAGTGAGTGGCGGTAGATACAGGGTGGTAAGCAGCAGCTGGCTGCCAACAAACGCCAGAAGAAACAGGTAAATTAAAACACGGCCGGCAGAGGAGGAGGGGAGCCAGTGCCTGTGAAATCCTTCGGCAAGCAATACCGGCGTTACTACCCCCAGGAAAATCAGGTGAAGAAATGCAATGATAAAGTTACGGTTGCTGAAGGCTATATCTGCCAGGGCAGGTAGTGCCGCAACAAGCTGCAGTACATTTTTAACCCCAAATGCAAGCGCTGCAAAAATAAGCAGCTGTTTTACTAGAGGCTGTAGCCCACCCCAGCAATGGGGGGAGACCGGCAGTACAGACCTGTATAAATAGTATAGCCCACCCAGCTGTAATACACCTGCCAGTGCAGCCAGCCCATAGAGCCACCCCTGCTGCTCGGCCCACAGAATGGATAGGCTCAGGGAAAAAACACAGCCAAGAGCAAACAGCATAAAGGCCCGGGCGGCTGAGGCATTGCTGATGGAAAATCCCCTTGCTTCCAGGTATTGATAAAGCACTGCCAGCAGGGCAAAGATAAACCAGCCGTTGTACTGAAAATGCAGGTAGTAGTAAATGGCCATGTAGTACCAGTTGCTGCCGCCTAATCCATTTACCATAATGGGCCCCATTGCAAATGGCCCCAGGCTGCTGATGACCATGAAAAAAAGGCCAAGCTTAAGGTAGCGACCGGCAATAGGGCTGCTGCTGTGCATGTGCTTCCGGGCCATCCAGGTAAAAGCCCAGGAGAAAAAGATGTGCAGCGTGGAAAATATAATACTCTCCCTGGCATAGCCCTGCAGGGGAAAGAAAACCAGCATGCCCACTGTGGCAATCTGGGTGAGCCAGAAAAGCCTCATCAGCCCTTTTTGTTTATCTGCGGGAATAAAATAGGACAGAATAAGGGCATAGAGCGCATTGTACACCCAGCCCAGAAAGGCAAGGTGGGAGTGTGCATGCAGAAAATATTTATAGTTGGCCCAGCTTACAGCGCCAACAAAGAAGTAGCGCAGAAAAGTACCTAAGGCTGCCGTTATAATCAGGAAGAAGAAAGCAAGTCCAAAGGCTGTTGCCGGCTTAAGCCACCATTTTTGCATTTCTTTTACTCTGCTCATGGATCAGGATCAACACAATGCCTGTAAAATATAAAAGAATGGCCACACCGCTTAAGATTCCGCTCCATTTTCGCCACTCGATCCAAACAAACACATCTGCTCCAACACGCAGGGCCAAAGATGCCTGTAGCAGAAGCAGCGGGAGGTACAGCAGGGAGTGGTAGGGTTTGATGGTAATACCGGCCACTGCGGGCAGTATAACAGGACCATGGGCAAAGATCATGGAGAACACAAAGCCCAGGAAAAAGGCATGCAGTACGGCATCGTACATGAGCGGAAGCCAGTCGTAAGAAAAGAGCAAAGCACCACAGACCAGCAGCCAGCCATAGCCCAGTAGCAAAGCGCGGCCGCCAAAAGCCGTTAGACCCTCTTTTTTTGCTGTCTTACGGGCAATATCGAACTGTAGCAGCCAGAGAGCGGTACCGATAATACCGGCACCGAGTATCCAGCGTCCGCTGCTGTGGTAGGGCATGAGCACCCCCACCACGCATATAAGAAGGGCGGCATAGAGTAAACTTTTTTGTTTGATGCTTACGGGCAGAAAGCGGGTAAGCTCCAGCCTTTCGCCACTGATGGTGAGCAACAAAAAAAGCAGCCACCAGAAAACAGCCATTGGGTAGAGATTGTGTATCAGCAGCAGAGAATTGCCCACCAGCCAGCAGGCAGCACCGCATAGCATAACCCACATAGAGGCATCGGACTGGCGCTGCAAAAGCAGCCAGAAGATGAGCATAAGGCCCATGCTACCTGCCACCAGGCAGGTATAGGCAGCAACGGGATAGCCGCTTAGAAATAACGGCAGGCTGAGCAGGTTAACTGCTGGTATGGTGTAAGACCATAGCTTTTTCAGCACCACGGCACGCTCCAGTATAACCAGAGAGCCCAGGAAAGAGCCCACCATCAGCGCACCATGGTCGGCCACGCCCTTTGTTACAGGAAACTGCCAGCCCAGCCGTATCCAGCCTGTCCAGAGTGCCAGCAACAGGGCCAGCAGCACCAGGGGCAGCAGGGGAAATACTTTCTTATTCATGGTAGTGTGGTGGTAGGGGAACATCAGTAGGAGAAATAGCCTCCCGGCATTGCCGGGAAGCTATCTGGTATAGAACACTATGTTAAGCGACAAGCTCTTTTTCTGGTTCAATCTGCGGCTTAAGCGGCTCAGATGGTTTGTCTGGTTTAGCCACAGGACCGTTATCTGCTTTAGGTATGCCAATACGAAGCACAAACCAGGCGAGCACCAGCACACCAACGGCAAAAATGGTATCACCGATTACGCGCATCCAGCGCCAAACCTCCAGGGTATCGCTAGACATAAACTCGGCAGAGCGTGCATACCATAAACCAAATTTAACCGATGCCCAGGTTTGAATAAGGCCAATGGGCAGTACACTAATGGCTACCATTAGGGCCAGGCCAATGTTAATACTCCAGAAAGCGATCTTAAGCGGTTTTTCAGGCCAGCTGATCTTGCGGTTCATGCCACGCAGGGCAAACAGCATCAGCCCTATGCCCAGCATGCCATACACACCAAAGAGCGCAGTGTGGCCGTGTACAGGCGTTGTATTAAGCCCCTGCATGTAATAAAGGGCAATAGGCGGATTGATCAGGAAACCCAGGATACCTGCACCTACCAGGTTCCAGAAGGCAACAGCCACAAAGCAGTAGATGGGCCATTTATAAGTCTGCACCCAGGGCGTAGCTTTGCTAAGCTGCAGGTTATGGTAAGCTTCAAAACCGATGAGTACCAGTGGTACTACTTCCAGCGCACTAAAGGTGGCTCCAAGGGCCAGCACTGCTGTAGGCGTACCGCTGAAGTAGAGGTGGTGGAAGGTGCCGATAATACCTCCAAACAGGAAGATAATGGTAGCAAAGATCACACTCTCGTTCGCCAGCTTGGCTCTTAACAGGCCCAGTTTTACAAACAGGAAGGCAATAACTACCGTGGCAAAAACTTCAAAGAAACCTTCCACCCAAAGATGTACCACCCACCAGCGCCAGTATTCGGTAATAGCCAGGTTGCTGTGGCGACCCCACATTAAGCCAGCGCCGTAGAATAACGCAATGGCTGCAGAGGAGATAACGAACATGGTAAGCAGGTGCTTGTTTTCTGCCTGGTTTTTGAACGCTGGTAAAATAGCCCGCACCATCAGAAATAACCAGATGAAAAGGCCGGCAAACAGGAAGATCTGCCAGAAGCGGCCCAGGTCTACATATTCCAGCCCCTGGTGGCCAAACCAGAAGTTGGCTTCAAGGCCCATTTCCTGCATTACACCAAACCACTGGCCTGCCATAGAACCTACTACAATTACCAGCAGCGCACAGAAAAGAACGTTAACGCCCAGTTTCTGGAAAGGTGGTTCGTAACCCGATACGGCTGGTGCTATGTACAGGCCCATGGCCAGCCAGGAGGTGGCGATCCATAAAATGCCCAGCTGTACATGGTAGGTGCGGGTGAGGGAGTAAGGAAGGATTTCGGCCAGCGGCAGACCAAAAAGGGCCTGGCCTTCTACGCCATAGTGTGCCGTGGTGGCACCCAGCGCTACCTGCACTACAAAGAGCAGGGCTACCACCCAGAAATATTTCAGCGTAGCCTTCATGGAAGGGGTAGGGGTGAGGTTCAGGAGCGGGTCATTCTTTGGCCGGTCGGGATTCAGCTCTTCCTCCTGGTGAGAGGCATAGTAGTAAGCCAGCAGCGATACGCCTGCAATCAGAATAATAACGCTGAAGCCTGTCCAGATGTGGAGGGTGCCAGGGGGTAGGTTGCCCACCAGCGGCTCATGGGGCCAGTTGTTGGTATAGCTGATCTCATCACCAGGCCTTTCTGTAACGCAGGCCCAGGAGGCCCAGAAGAAGAAGCCGTTGATAAGGCGGCCACGCTCCGGATCTTTGATGGTATTATCTTTCAGTGCGTATTGCTCGCGCAGCTCGGCCAGCTCGGGGTCGTTCATGAACAGGCCGGTATAGTGCCTGCTGTTGTTGGCAATTGCCTCGGCTCTAAGATCAGACACGGTGAGTGTGCCGGTGGCAGGATCATAGGTGTTTTTGCGGAGTTCTTTCTGCAGGCGGGCCTGCAGTGCTGCCTGCTCTTCTTCGTTAAGCTGGTCATAGGCTTTGCCCTTGTCTCTCTGCGCCCAGGCATGCAGCATAAATACAGCTTCTCGGTGCAGCCAGTCGGCCGACCAGTCAGGGGCTACATAGGAGCCATGGCCCCATACGGTGCCAACTTCCTGCCCGCCAATAGATTGCCACACACTCTGGCCATCCAGGATCTCGGCTTCGATAAAGAGCACCCGGCCCGATTCTGTTACAACTTGTTTAGGAATTGGAGGTGCTTCGCGGTAAATCTCCCAGCCGTAGTAGCCTAATACAGCAAAAGAGAAAACTATGACTGCCGCAAATCCCCACCATAATTTTTTAGTACTCATGGTATAGAAGGGTTTAGTTTTTGTGATAGTGTTCGGCTTAATTTTATAATCACTCAGGCATGAGAAACAGACTGTTATCGTTGCTGATCTGCTGCTTGTGCTTTCATGCCTCAAAGTTCTCACCTAAACTTTTCACAGAACATGATAAAAATCAGGAATAAAAGATATTTAAGTCTTTTATTATACTACCATGCTAATGCTTACGCCAGTCTCTTCATGGGGTAATGCATGTGCTGTACTTACTGATGCTTCATCTTTTTTACAGGATTTGCCAAGGTTAAGGGACTGTTGGATTGTTGCCGATAGGACAACGAACGTTTGCTTCAACTGGACAACAAGACCTCTTTTAACCTATTTTATAAGGGCAGGAGCATGCTGCGATAGCTGGTTACGAAAAATATTATATTGATATTATTAAAAAATAATTAAAAATAAGTATATTCATCTGGTTGTCAGTTTATTGATCCAATGGCTCTGGTGCCGGATAATATTTAGCTGGTTTGCCCTAGCCCACCAGCTTATGGCAGTGTTGGCAGGTATTCTGTGCCTGCATCTTATGAAAATGGGTATGTTTCTGCTGGTACTTCTTTCATGCATGGTTTAACCTGAATGAAGTTGTACGCTATGTACGTGACGAGAGCGGCTACTGATCATGAGTGACGACTCACCGGCAATGATTCGAGTAGCCGTAAGGAAGCCCTTCTAAAAGTAGTTGGCCCAGCTTTTTAAATCGCCATCCTCTGTAGAACCCTGGGTGATTTTTGTAATTGCTCACCCCGGAATCCCCAACTACTCATATAAGCCCCCACTACACAAGGAATATGGGGTTTTACTCTTTCGATGTTTAGGTTGAATTAAAAAGGATGCCAAATGCAGGTATCACCAGGAATTCCTCCTGCAGTTTATTTATCTACCTCTTACAGGGTTGAAAGCATTTAGTTTTTTAATCTCCATATACAGTAAAAAACACTACCGTTAGCCTTTTTTCTGACCGAGCTGCTTTTGACTGCAATGCCATCTATGAGACACTTTTTGTGTTGAGTCAGGCGTCTAAGGGTGACATTAAATCTTATATAAAACACCTGTGCATGCTGCGCTTTAAGGGTGGCAATGCCTGTTGGTGCAAATATAAAAATGGTTGATTGCCGGAGAGGGGAATGGCATTCTGGTACTCATAACACCTACCTATATGAAAAATCATCCATCACCCCTTCAGGAGCTGCAAAATGCAATTAGCCCTGTAACATATATTTTTATATTGACTATAACAGGAGTAATGCTCTGTGCCTGTACTCAAAAACCTGAAAAAGAGCAGGTTTTGCTGCTTGGTGAGGTGCCTGTTTTGGGCGATATGCCACAATGTGGTACCGTACAGTTTTCTGATGGTTGTGGAGAGAGAACAGATACCCTCATCTCTTATGGACTTGCCCTGGTTCACCACATGACCTACACGGAAGCTGAATCGATCTTTGACCAGGTAATTGCAGAAAACCCGGAATGCTTTTGGGGGCATTGGGGTAAAGCGCTCACCTTTATTCATCCTGTTTGGCCCGATACGCCAAGTGAAGAACAACTTAAAATGGGATGGGAGCTTACTCAAACTGCATTGAGCCTTGCTACAAAGGAAAAGGAAAAAGCGTATGGCAAGGCCCTGACAGCATTTTATGAGGGTGAACCTGCAAGAACAAAGCTGGAAAGGCTCAAAAGCTATGAACAATCCTGGGCAACGGCTTTTGAAAACTATCCGGATGATACTGAAATAAAAACCTTTTATGCCTTAAGCTTAATTGCTACAGCAGATCCTGGAGATAAAACTTACAAAAACCAGGTAAAAGCAGGTAAGCTTGCCGAAGAGGTACTACAGGTAATTCCTGATCATCCCGGCGGGTTTCATTATGCCATTCATGCCTATGATAACCCGGTTTTGGGTAAAAAAGCCATTGATGTAGCAAATAACTATGGCAAAATTGCCCCTGAAATACCACATGCACTGCATATGCCCACCCATATTTTTACCCGCCAGGGCATGTGGAAAGAATCTATTGACTGGAACAGGCGATCGGCAAAAGCGGCATTAGCCAATCCTTTCCAGGGTAATGTTTCCATGCATTACTTTCATGCACTGGATTATATGGTGTACTCCCACTTGCAAAGAGGAGAAGATAAAAAAGCCAGGAGGATCGTAGATGAGTATAAAAAGCTGAACCAGCCCATTCAGCAGCACTTTATAACAGCCTATGCACTTGCAGCCATGGAAAGCAGGTATTATATGGAGCGGCAAGCCTGGGAGGAAGCAGCAAAGTTAGAAGTATGGCGGCATCAGTATTTCCCATGGGAGCAATTTCCCGAAAGTGAAGCCCTTGTCTATTTTACCAAAGTGATAGGTGCTGCACGAAGCGGACAGCCGGAAGTAGCCGTTGCGGCCATACAAAAGCTGGAAAAACTTCAGCAGGCTACTTCAAATCCATACTGGGCCAAGCAAATAGACATTCAGAAAAATACAGTAAAAGCATGGCTGGCATACGCCAGGGGAAATAAAAAAGAAGCCCTTGCCACCATGAAATCTGCAGCAGCCCTTGAGTCTTCTACAGAAAAACATGCCGTTACGCCTGGTGAGTTACTTCCCGCAGTAGAATTGCTGGGAGATATGCTGTTGGCGCTTAACCAACCCGCAGAAGCCCTCCTCCAGTACGAAGTCGCCCTGCAGAGAAGCCCCGGCAGATTAAACAGTATCTATGGAGCAGCGCATGCGGCTGAGCTTTCCGGCGATAAGCAGAAGGCGAATCAATACTATACTTCCTTGATGAACCTCTCGGCTGATGCAGAAATTCTACTGGACCAAAGAAAAGTGGCCCTGGCCTACCTTGAAAAAAACTAAGCCTAAGCGGTGCCGCAGCCAATCAAAACATACCTCTATGCAAAGAAGAGATTTTCTAAAAACTAGCGCTCTGGCAACAGGCGCTTTGATGATGCCCTTTAGCTTATGGGCAAAAGATGACAAAATAAACCTTGCTATCGTGGGTACAGGATGGTGGGGAAGAGAAATTTTGTTGCAGCGTGCTTTAGCTACGGATAGGTTTAATGTTGTGGGCCTCTGTGATGTTAACCAGACTGCGCTTCAAAAAGCATCAGAGGTTGTTGTAAAAGCAGGAAATCCTAAGCCCAAACTATTTAAAGATTACCGGCAAATGTATGATATGCCAGAGCTGGAAGCAGTGGTGATTGCCACCCCAACCCACTGGCATGCCCTGCAGTTTATAGCTGCCTGCGAAAAAGGACTGGATGTATTTCTGGAGAAGCCAATCAGTTATGATATCCGGGAAGGGCAAAAAATGCTGGAGGCTCATAAAAAAGCCCTCAACATTGTAACAGTAGATTTCCCAAGGGTAATGTTCGATACCAACGAGCAGGTAAAAGCATACATCAACAGCGGAGCCGCAGGGGAGATCGTACAGGCGAAGGCAAACATCAATCACCATGAAGGCCTCAGGGTAGAAAAAGCCATTCCCAACACTTTAGACTATGAAGCATTCTGTGGGCCGGCACCTAAAGTCAGCTATATGACCAGTCCGGATGGAGAGGCCTGGGATTGGAGAGGCCAGCATGCATTTAGCAGGGGAATTCTGGCAGACTGGGGAATCCATTACATTCATAACATCAGAAAAGTGTTAGATCTCGATCTTCCTGCCAGTATTAATGCCATTGGGGGTACTGTTAAAAATTTCTCCCACGATAATCCCGACTACCTGGATGTTAAGTTTGATTTCAATGGTAAGCCTGTTTACTGGTCTCACAAGACCTGGGGGTACACATCGGACAGGCCGGAAACCAACATTGGGGTTTACTATTATGGCGAAAAGGCAACGATTTTTGCTGGTGACATTGGCTGGGAAGTATATCCTGCCGACGGATCAGCTACAATTGTGAATGGCAATATTCGCTTTAATGCTGATCCAAGCTTTATGGCAAAAGCATTTAAGGCAATAGAAGGTTTGTTCACGCAGTTTGCCGGCGCAATCCGGAGCCGTTCCACAGACGGAATTCCTGTACCACTGGAAGATGCCTATACCACCACTGCGGCCGTTATTTATGCCGATATCGCTTTTCGTACCGACTCAAAAATAGCCATCAATAAAAATACAATGGACATTGTAAATAATGGCAGTGCCCAAGCCTTATTAAAAAGAGCATACCGCGAATCCTATAAACATCCCTTTTCCTAGCAATTTCTTTGGGCGCTACACTGCTGCTTCGCCCACGTGCAGCGCCATGTTAGTGCGGCAGTTTATCTGGCTGTAAAGGAGGAGAAATGCAAACTGATTATCGCATAAAACCAGCTACCTGCGGCTATTAGCATTAGCCTTGTTTAGCATGCAGGTACTCTTTAAAGTTATTGAACACTCGAAAGATGCTGTTATGAAAATCTGTTTTTACCACACCTTGCCTGTTTTATTCAGCATTGCCTTCTCCATTCAGTTGTACGGCCAGTCCAGCATCTCAGGTAAGGTGCTGGATGGTTTGCAAAAGCCTGTAGCCTACGCAAACGTGCTTTTACTCAATACCGGCGATTCTGCCCTGGTACAGGGGCAGGTTGCAAATGAAACAGGAGGCTTTGTGATAGAAAAGATAAGGCCTGGCCGGTATATTATTGCAGTTTCGATGATTGGTTACCATTCCTGTCATTCTGCCATAAACATAACGGGTGCGCCTCTGTATGAGGTTGGGACCATCAGCCTTGAAGAAAACACCGAGGTGTTGGGTGAAGCCCTGGTGGAGGCCAAAAAGCCTTTATATGAGCAAAAGGTTGACAGGCTTGTGGTAAATGTGCAAAGCAGTATAACCGCTGCAGGAAACTCCGTGCTGGGGGTGCTTCAAAAATCTCCGGGCATCAGCGTAAACAAACAAAATGGCTCCATTAGCATGTATGGGAAAAGTGGTGTTACTGTTATGATCAATAACAGAGTATCCAGACTCCCCATAGATGCTGTGTTACAAATGCTGGATGGCATGAGCGCTGCTAATGTGGAGAAGATCGAGTTTATCACCAACCCTCCTGCAAAATATGATGCCGAGGGTACTGCAGGCATGATAAACATTGTGATGGTGGAGAATGCCGATTTTGGCACAAACGGTAACTATGGAGCAACGGCAGGTGTAAACGGAGCCGAAACATTGGGGGCAAATTTCAATCTAAATCACAGAAGAAGAAACTTTTCCTTCTTTACAGAATATTCTATTCTTTACGACCATAATAGGGAGTCCTGGGATAACAGGCTCCGGATCGCAGATCCTGCATTTACATCTGATTTTAATTCCATTACGAAGCGGGAACCGTACACAACTGTACAAAATTTCAGAACCGGGGCCGAAATCAATTTAAGCAAAAGCACGAGTATGGGCGCTTTGGTAACGCTTTACCAAAGACATTATAAGCAAGAAGCCCTTACCCAATTGAATGATCGGATAGCGCCGGATTCCTCTCGTACGGCAGCTATCAATATCCGGGAACTGAACAGGTGGCAAAGCTTTACCGCTAACATCAACCTTAGCCATTCATTCAATGAAAAAAACAGACTTAGGTTTGATTTCGATTTTTTGAATTACCATAACCTTAATCCATCTGATTATCATAACGAATCCTATTATCCGGAAAGAAAACTTAGTACACTTCAAATAATAGACATCAAAAAAGAAACACCAATTTTCTTTAAAGTGGCGAATGTTGAATACACCTACCAGCCCCTGGCTACTGTTAAAATAGAAGCAGGTGTTAAGGGAACACTTTCTACTTTTAAAAATGATGTGGAAGTAAGTTATACAGAAGGCGGATTAAGAAGTGTAGATCCGGAACTGACAGTGGTGGCCAAGCTTGATGAAAAAATCACTGCCGGATATGTATCTGCAGACTGGAGCATTACTAAAACCACGCAGCTAAATGCAGGCCTGCGGTATGAGCACACCAGCACCTACATTAGCACCCAGCTTGAGCAGGGCGTTGTTGACAGGAATTTTGGTAATTTTTTCCCAAGCGTGTTCTTCAAAAAATCTTTAAGTGATCAAACAGAACTGTTCCTTAGCTATTCAAGAAGAATAACCAGGCCTACCTTTAACGATATGGCTCCTTTCGTTTACCTGTTAGACCTGAATACGTTTTTTTCAGGAAACCCTGCCCTTAGGCCTGCTATAACAGATGGGTATAACATAAACTTCAGGCTCAGGCAGTCGGCCATTGCATTGTCTTATACCGATTCAAAAAATGAAATAGCTCATTTTCAGCCAGAGATCGATCCTGTCACAAAAAAGCAAACATTCCGATCACAGAACCTGGAATACCAGAAATTATGGGGGTTGGCTTTATCTGTTCCCTGGACAGTTTTAAAATGGTGGGAAATACAGGCAAATGCAAATGCTTACTATCGTGATCTGAAAACCACCCATCTTGAAAATAACGTAACGCTTAGTTTGTATAACTACAGTTTAAATCTAGTTAACAGCCTCAAGCTTCCTAAGCAGTTTTCTATAGAGGTGTCGGGGTTCTATGAATCTAAAATGCTTTGGGGAATGTGGCATTTTAAACCTTTGGGTTCCCTGAACATTGGCATTCAGAAAAAGCTCAATAACAATCACGGAACGCTAAGCCTGGCTGTGGATGATATATTTTATACAAATATCTGGAAACTTCAATCCCAGATCCCGGAAGCAAATTCAAATAGTATCAGTGTTTATGATGCTCACTTCCAGAGCATAAGGTTAACCTATACCAGGAGCTTTGGAAACAATAAATTGAAGGATGTTTCTATTAAATCCGGCTCCGAAGAAGAAAGAAGAAGGGTGCAATAGGAATGCCAGGAGGTTTGCGGTTTCGGCTCCTTAATGACTGTGATTCTTGCTGTATCGCTGCAAACCATCAATACTACAGTCGTTTTGCCCCTTCATATTCAATTTGGCTGCACCTCTGTGTTGTTCCTGATGCGGCTACAACTGCACCTGCCAGAAGCTTTTTTTAATCTATAACCCACCAAAACATTCCCCAAGCATGAAGTTACATCCTACTTTTAGTCTGCTTAGCATGGGCATCATCATTATGTTAGCTACATCCTGCCAGGATCCAATGGAACAGGAGTTGTCCTGTAGTGAAGAACTGCAGCCCCAACAGGTGCTGACCAGGGAAAAGATGACTACCCAAACCATTAATGGTGCACTTACCAGCGCTGTTTGCGAAACAGTATGGCCACGGCTCAGCTCACAGGAGCTTTATCTCATTTGTATTCCAGATAACTGGAACGGAGAGCTTATCCTCTATGCGCATGGCTATGTTTCACCCTACCTGGATGAGCTAACCTTCGATGAGGCCGTAGGCTTAGCGCCCCTGGTTACCAGCCTGGGATATGCCTTCGCAAGCACTACCTATAGTGCCAACGGACTGCACATTCAGCAGGGCGTTGATGAAATGGTTAAACTAAAGGAATATTTTGAAGCTAATTACAGAATACCTTCCTATA
The DNA here is from genome assembly GCF_020178975.1 of Cesiribacter sp. SM1. Taxonomy (GTDB): domain Bacteria; phylum Bacteroidota; class Bacteroidia; order Cytophagales; family Cyclobacteriaceae; genus Cesiribacter. The sequence continues at coordinate 63,905 of NZ_JAHXBU010000089.1, read as the reverse complement.
CCTACCTGACAGGAGGCTCACAGGGAGGCGTTATTACAACACTGGCCCTGGAAAAGCACCCCAATCTGTTTGATGGTGGATTTTCGCTCTGTGGGCCTTGCGGGGATTTTGAGAAGCAGATGAATCACTTCGGCGACTTCCGGCTGCTGTTTGATTATTTCTTCAGAAACATAATAAGCTTACCCGGCAGTATAGATAACATTTCTGAAGAGTTAATCACCAACTGGGATTCTTACTGGGTACCTAAAATACTGGAAGCCATTGCCAGCCACCCCGATAGAACCCGTATGTTACTGGAAGTAAGCAAAGCGCCATATGATCCAAATAACCCCGCCAGCATACAAACCACGGTTATCAGTAACTTATGGTACAATATTTTTACTATTGAAGATGCCAAAAGGAAAATCAAGGGTAAAATCTTTGACAACACCAACCGCTGGTACATAGGCGCAGGAAATCCAGGGCTGGATATTGCACTAAACAGAAACATTGCCCGCACCACCATTGTCGCAGATGGTACTTACCCCTTGAGTGATTATGAGACCACAGGTAACATTGCTGATCCGCTGGTTATGATGCATACTACAAAAGATCCAATTCAGCTTTTCTGGAATATGCCCTTGTATGGGCTGAAAGTGGCGGCTGCCGGGAAGCTGGGTTACTTTGCTGCTTTTCCAGTTCAAAGGTACGGGCATTGTGAGTTTACTGACTATGAGATTTTGACGGGGTTATTCAGCCTGATAACAAAAGTAAAATTGCTGGAACAAGTACAGGCACCACCAGCGATAGGTATTGAAGCAACTGACAAAAAACTGGTGGTATCTGTAAGGCGGGAGCTGCTATAGCAACAGGCCAAAGAAAAGTTTTAGTAGTCAGTAGATATAAGCTTTGCAGGCGCTATCATCAAAAGCCCCGCCCTGAACTGTATTCAGGGGGGGCTATTTTTATAATGTAGCGGAGCTTGCTACAAAACTGTTGGTTTGGTTTAGATACTATAGTTTAGTGATCAGAACATCCAGCTCACACTTAATTGAGTGCGGCTGTTAGCTTTGGTAATGTGGTGGAGGTTTTGCTGCGCCAGTGGCAACTGGCAGGTAGCACCCACAGCAAATCCTTTATAATAAGCATTCAGGCCAAGGTTGCTGAAAAGAGCACCACCGCCACCCTGCATCTTGTGCTGATTGTGGTAGGAGTCGGCTTGTGCTTTTTCAAAGTAGAGACCGGCGCTGGGCAGCAGCGATATGGCTCCTGCTTTATGCCAGTAAAAGAGGTTAGTAGAGCCATTATAGCGGTTGCCGAACTGGTAGTCGTTTTTGCCCTCTCCATTAAAACGGTAGGTAAAATCAGAGCTAAGGCCGGTTTGCTTGTAGCGGATGGTGTACAGGGCATTCAGGATAAGGTCCACACTGCCGCTACCAGCCTGCATGTTTGCCGGAAGCACTTCGTTGTTGTACGTGGCACTATAATTACCTGTAGGCAGCTTTGCACCACCTCCCAGTTGTAAAGTGTGTTTCAGGGTGTGGCTGGCGCTGTCTCCCGTATTGATCAGGCTGTAATTTGCCATCAGGCTAATATCACCCAGCCCTTGCTGATGAATGCTGCTGCCATTTGTGCTCTGGCTGTTCATTACATAGGGAACAAAGGCAAAAAGCTGTATGCGGCGGGTGGGGTAAAAGCGGCCCCAGGCTTCCATGCTACTGTATTGCTCTTCGGTAATTACCTGGTGTGTATGTGGCATGCCATCCATCATATGCGTATGGGTGCCGGTAAGGGTGTAGCTGCGTGTGTTATAGCGCAGGCCTACAAAGTGCTTGTTAAACTGGGGCAGAATACCTAGGTAGCTTCCGCCCATGGTGCAGCCTTTATCACAGGCTAGTGTACTAAAACTAGTGATCAGCAGGCCCAGCATCAGCGTTGCGGCCATCAATATCTTTTTCATGATAGATTCTTTTTAAGTCCGGATTTTTTGGAAAGTGCCATGTGGTTTTGGTGAGCACAGGCATGAGGGGAGGAGCGCTTAGGCTCCTGAGAAGTTGTCAAACACCTGCAGCCTGCCTGGGCGGGTGAAAGAAACCCCTGTTCCAGGGACTGTTGTAAAAAGAATTGTAAGGTGTGGAGAACTGCTTTAGTACCAAAGGCTGGCTAAACAATACCACTGTGCAGAACTGCTGGCAGATCCACACCATATCTGCAGCAACCCTTAACTGTTTTTCATTTCCGTCGGCTGTATTCTCATCCAGTTGCTTTAGCTGTTTCTGCAGGTGGCAGCTGCCCTCACAGGCCAGTTCCGGCCGCTCCTTGTTTTCACAAAACTGCTCGGTGATGGATGCCTTGTTCAGGCTGTAATGCATTACAAGCAGGCTGTTGCCACTCAGCTGGATGAGCAGGATCAGGATTGCTAAATAAAGATAAACAGCTCGTTTCATGGCAGCAGGGGCTCTTTTTGCCCATCAATGCCTCAAAGTTCTTCCATACTTATAGTATAAAACATGATATTAATCATGAATAAAAGAGATTAATGTCTTTTTTTCTCCTAAGCGCAGCCGGTAGTTTTGTATCAGACATAAGGGCAAAAAAGCCTAAAACGCTAAACAATAAACTTTATGAAAACGGCAAGACAGAAACCGGATTCAGTAAATAACAGAAAGAGTAGCTACAGCCTGGGCAGTATAATGCTGCTGGCGCTCGGGTGCTTTTTCTTTATTGGCTGCTCTTCCGGAAGCGACAAAAAAGCAGAAGCGAATACAGGCAGCGCACCTACCGAGGAGGCAACACCTGTAGACGATGGCAAAGGAATTGGCCCGGTGAAAGAGGTAAGCCTTGGAGAAATTGACCCTCAGCTGGCGGAAAACGGCCAGCAGTTATTTGAGAGCAAATGTTCTGCCTGCCACCGCACCGATAACACAAAGGTAGTAGGGCCGGGTATTGCCGGTGTAACCGAACGGCGCAAGCCGGAGTGGATCATGAACATGATCATCAATCCTGAAGAAATGACCAAGAAAGATCCTACCGCTAAAAAGCTGCTGGCAGAGCACCTTACGCAAATGACTAACCAAAACGTGAACGAGCAGGATGCCCGTGCGCTGCTGGAATTCTTCCGTCAGAACGATGCCTCTAATTAAAAAGCCTTAAACTAACGTTCATTGCTATGAAAGCAATACAATCCCTTAAACAACATGCACCTAAAGCTGCTTTGCTGATGGCAATGGCGGCGGTGCCCTTTATGCAAAGCTGTAATCCCGGCGATGCAAACACAGCGCAGGCCTCGCTGATGAACAGCGATGCAGCCTCCAAGGTGTATGTAGAACCAGGTAAGCACGATGAGCTCTACGCTTTCTTATCAGGCGGCTATAATGGTCAGGTTTCGGTTTATGGTGTGCCTTCCGGCCGCTTACTGAAAATCATACCGGTATTTACCCAGCATGCAGAAAACGGCTATGGCTATTCAGAAGAATCCAAAGCCATGCTGAACACTTCCTTTGGCAATGTACCCTGGGATGACCTGCACCACCCTAAGCTTTCCCGCACCGATGGCATGACCGACGGCCGCTGGCTGTTCGTTAACGCCAACAACACCCCTCGGGTAGCACGCATCGACCTGAAAACATTTGAAACAGCCGAGATCATCGAGATCCCGAACAGCGCCGGTAACCACTGCTCTCCATACCCAACCAACAACAACGAATATGTGGTGGCTGGTACCCGCTTTAGTGTTCCTATCAATGAAGATGGCTCACCAAACGAAGCTTCACTGGAGGAGTACCAGGAAAAGTTCCGTGCTTCCATCTCCTTTATAAAGGTGGATAAAGAAACCGGCGATATGAACCTGGACTTCCAGATTATGATGCCAGGCTTTGACTACGACATTGCTAATGGTGGCAAGGGCCCTTCCGGCGACTGGATCTTCTTTACTACCTACAATACAGAGAGAGCCGGTACCATGAAGGAAATTGGTGCCTCACAGTACGATAAGGACTTTCTGGCGGCTGTTAACTGGAAGCTGGCCGAGAAATATGTGAAAGAAGGCAAAGCCAAGGAAATGCCTGCTCATTACTACCACAACAAGCTGGACAAGAGCAGCCACATTGCTAAGTCAGAAATCAAGAAAACAGTAAGATTCCTGGATCCGGCTGAATGTCCGGGCATGATTTACCTGATTCCTGTGCCTAAATCGCCCCACGGTGTAGACGTAGACCCAACAGGTGAGTATATGGTTGTGAGCGGTAAACTGGCTGCTGTAATTCCAGTTCACTCCTTCTCTAAGATGCAGAAAGCGATTGAGAACAAAGATTTCGATGGCGACATCAAAGGTATTCCGGTGCTGAAGTACGAATCTGTACTGGCTGCTGAAGTACAGGAGCCAGGTCTTGGACCATTGCACACCGAGTTCGATGGCAAAGGCAATGCTTACTCTTCTATGTTCGTATCTTCTGAAATTACCAAGTGGAGCCTGAAAGACTTCACCGTAAAAGACAGAATTCCGGTTTACTATTCAGTTGGTCACCTGGTAATTCCTGGCGGCGATACCAAAGAGCCTTATGGCAAATACCTGATCGCCATGAACAAGATTACCAAAGACCGCTACCTGCCAACAGGTCCCGAGCTGGCTCACTCTGCACAGCTCATCGATATCAGCGGCGAAAAAATGAAGCTGCTGCTTGACTTCCCAACCGTAGCTGAACCTCACTACGCACAGGTGATCCCAGCCGAAAAAGTGGCGCCTAACAGCGTGAAGTTCTACAAGCTGGAAGACAACACCCACCCACATGCTACCAAGAAGGAAGCAGAAGCCAGGGTTGAGAAAAAAGGCAACGTAGTACATGTGTACCAAACCGCCATCCGCAGCCACATGACGCCAGATAACATCGAAGGCATTAACGTAGGCGACACTGTTTACTTCCACGTAACCAACCTGGAGCAAGACTGGGATGTGCCGCACGGATTCGCCATCATGGGCGCAACCAACGCAGAGCTGCTCATCATGCCAGGTGCTACACAAACCCTTAAGTGGGTACCTACCCGCCCCGGTATCTTCCCAATGTACTGTACAGACTTCTGCTCTGCGCTACACCAGGAAATGCAAGGCTACGTACGGGTATCACCCAAAGGTGTAAACACACCGGTGAAGTTCTGGACTGGCAAGCAAAAGCCGGCACTGTAACGGCAACTTAAGCACAAAAATGGCAGGGGCGGTTTAACCGCCGCTCCTGCCAATTTACTCTCCCTTTCTATTTACCACTTAAACTTAAGCGCCATGAGTCAATATTCAAGAATCTTAGTACTGCTGGGGGCGCTGTCTATGAGTCTGCTCTTCTTCTTCCCCATGTGGAAGATCTATCTGCAGGCCCCTCAGTATCCTGAAGGCCTGGAAATGCATATCTGGGTAAACAAAATTGCAGGTAATACAGAATTTACCCTGCAAAACTTTAACATTCTGAACCACTACATCGGCATGAAGCCCATAGAGGCTTCCTCTTTCAAAGAGCTGGAAATTATGCCCATTGTAGTTTATGTATTAATGGTATTTGGACTGCTGGCAGCCCTGTTCAGAAACAAATACCTTGTTGCTGGCTGGCTTGGGCTGCTGGCCATTGCCGGTACTGCCGGGCTTGTAGACTTCTACCTCTGGCTGGTAGATTTTGGCACCAACCTCGATCCGAATGCGCCTATCAAAATACCAGGCATGACTTACATCCCGCCCCTGATAGGACCCAGGCAACTGCTTAACTTCCATGCCCTTTCTTTACCTGCCATGGGTAGCCTGGGCCTGGCCATCCCTATGATTTTAGCCGGCTTTGCCGTTTATATAGAATTCTTTTCCGGAAAGAAACTTAATCTCAATCCTTCCAGTACTGCCAGACGCTTTTCCTTCGGCATTGGCCTGGGCTTTCTGTTTGGTTTGATTAGCCTTACCGGCTGCAGCCCCGAGCCGCAGCCTATTGCCTACGGCCAGGTTGGCTGTGAGCATTGTAAAATGACCATCAGCGACCCTCGCTATGGAGCAGAGATTGTTACCAAAACCGGCAAGGCTTTTTTCTTTGATTCTATAGAATGTATGGCAGATTACCTGCAGCAACAGGAGGGTATGCAGGAAAAAGTAGCCATGCTGCTGGTAACAGACTTTAATCAGCCCGAAACCCTGCTGCCGGCAGAGCAGTCGCTTTACCTGCAAAGCGAAAAGCTGCCCAGCCCAATGGGTATGTTTCTAACAGCGGTAGCAACACCAGAAGTAGCCAGGGACTTTCAGCAAACCTACGAAGGCAGGTTACTCAACTGGTCTGAAGTACTGCAAGCTGTAAAGAGCCATGAAAAGCAATTCTAAATTTATCTTCCTGTTTGTTGGCTGGATGCTGCTGTGGCTGGTCTTTGTATCATCAGCCCTGGCCGCAGACCTGAAGGTAGGACCAAACAGCCGCTACAAAACCATTGCTGCCGCGGTTGCCGCTGCACAACCAGGCGATAGGGTGCTGGTGCAGCAGGGACTTTACCAGGAAACTGATATCACAATCGATAAACCCATTAGCCTGGTGGGTATCAATAACCCGGTAGTGGATGGCGCACTAAAAGGGCAGATCCTGACTATTACCAGCAGCAGGGTAGTAGTAAAGGGTATCACCTTTAAAAATGTACAAGTGAGCCATCTGAAAGACCATGCTGCCATTAAGGTAGTGGAAAGCAGGTGGGTAACGCTTGAAGATAATACCATAGAAAATGCATACTTCGGTATTTACCTGCAAAGGTCCGATAGCTGTACCATTCGTAATAATGTAATCAGGGGGCAGGGCAAAACCGAAACCTCTTCGGGCAATGCTATACACCTCTGGTACTGCGACTATGCCAGCATAGAGGGAAATAAGGTTTCCGGACATCGGGATGGCATTTACCTGGAGTTTGTAAAGCAAAGCCGCGCCACCAATAACCTTAGTGAGCATAACCTGCGCTACGGCCTGCACTTTATGTTCTCCGATGGAAATACCTACCGGCACAACACCTTCCGGAAAAACGGGGCGGGCGTTGCGGTAATGTACACCAAGAACATTATTATGGAGCATAACCGCTTTGAGCAAAACTGGGGAAGTGCTGCCTACGGCCTGTTGCTAAAGGAGATTAGCAGAAGCACCATTGCCCATAATGAATTTACCCGGAATACCACCGGTATCTATATGGAAGGTTCCTCCAAACTAAGCATCAGTGATAACGAATTTAACGGGAATGGCTGGGCAGTACGCCTGCTCTCCAGCTGCGAGGAAGATACTTTCAGGCTTAACAATTTCATAGGAAATACCTTTGATATTGCCACTAATGGCAATAGCCAGCATAACCACTTTTCTGGTAACTACTGGGATAAGTATGCGGGCTATGACCTGGATAAGAACAAGGTAGGCGACGTGCCTTACCGCCCCGTTAGCCTCTACTCCATGGTGGTGGAAAAAGTACCATCTTCCATTATGTTCATGAGAAGTTTTATCGTGGACCTGATGGATGCAGTGGAAAAAGTTTTTCCGGCCTTTACACCTGAAAAGTTGCTGGATGAACAGCCATCGATGGTGAGGCTATAAAACAGCTGCGCTCTAGGGCAAAAGTACTATATCTGCATCTATGGTTTCCATTCGCACAAATAGGATAGGTGTCCTACAGAAAACCTCTAACACTGACTAACATGATCTCTATAAAGAATTTAAATAAAAGATACGGTAAACTGCAGGTGCTCAACAACCTTTCGGTAGAGTTTGAGCGGGGGCAGGTAGTATCCATCATAGGGCCAAATGGCTCTGGTAAAACCACTACCATTAAATGCCTGCTGGGCATTGTGCAGCCCGACAGCGGCGAAGTATATGTAGATGATGAACTGGTGCTGAAACAGTGGGAGTACCGCCGCAAGATTGGGTACATGCCCCAGATCAGCCACTTTCCCGAAAACATGAAGGTGCGCCAGCTTTTCGATATGATGAAAGACATTCGCAAGGATGTATCAGAGCTGGATGAAGAGCTTATTGGCCTCTACAACATTCAAAAGATGTACGATAAGCGCCTTGGATCTCTTTCAGGTGGCATGAAGCAGAAAGTAAGCGCTTCACTGGCCTTTTTGTTCCAGCCCGATCTGCTCATTCTCGATGAACCAACAGCAGGCCTCGACCCGCTTTCCTCCGAGATTCTCAAAGCCAAGATCCTGAAGGAGAAGAAGCGGGACAAACTCATCCTCATCAGCTCTCACATCATGAGTGAAATAGAAGAGGTAGCTGACGATATCCTCTGCATGATGGATGGCAGGCTCTGCTTTTACCGCAGCATTGCCGCAATCAAAGAAGAAACCGGCGAAGCCCGCCTGGGCAAAGCCATTGCCAAATTAATCACCTACTGATATGGATAAGGTTATCAAATACGTGCTTTACGACATTCTGCGCAATCGTATTGTTCTGGGCTATACCATATTTCTGCTGATTATGTCGCTTGGGATGTTTCAGCTGGAGAACGACCCTGCCAAAGCAGTGCTTAGCCTGCTGAACGTAGTGCTGCTGGTGGTGCCGCTTATCAGTATTATATTTGCCACCATACACTTTTACAATTCACAGGAGTTTATTGAGCTGCTGGTAGCGCAGCCAATTAACCGGCAAAAGATCTTTTACAGCGAGTACCTTGGCGTGGCAATTTCACTGGCTACAGCCTTTTTGACAGGCGTAGGAGTGCCCCTGCTGTTGTTCGGTGGCGGTGCCATCAGGAGTGGTGCTGCAGGAATTTACCTGATCACCGCCGGCCTTTTCCTCACTTTTATCTTTGTGGCCCTGGCATTTCTGGCTTCGGTACTCACCAGCGATAAAGCCAAGGGCATAGGCCTGGCACTGCTGCTCTGGTTCTACTTCAGCCTGCTGTACGATGGGCTGGTGATGATGGTGCTGTTTTACTTCAGCGACTATCCGCTCGATAAATTCTCACTGGCCATGCTTTCGCTCAATCCCATAGACCTGGGGCGGGTGCTGGTACTGCTGCAAATAGATGTATCTGCGCTTATGGGGTATACCGGCGCTTTGTATAAAAACCTTTTTAGCAACTTCACCGGTGTGCTGTATGCCTGCCTGCTCATGCTGGCCTGGGCTGTACTGCCCCTGATGTTAGCTAAACGGATCTTTATCCGGAAAGACTTATAGTTTGGCTTAGAAGCTATAAGCAAGTGGTAGTTTAAGGGAGAACCCGCCGGTGTGGTAGCCGGCGGGTTTAGTTTTTTTCAGCTACCTGCAGGCGGCTAAACACAAGGGGATGAGCTGTAGCATGCTGTAGATGAACAGAAGATGTTTAACAAAAATATATTTTTATTTACCTGTAACTTTCAGGCTTCAGGATTGTCATACGGCCAGATCAGCAGCAGGGGCCTAATCAGGGAATGATTTCAGTACAGCAATACAACCAGGCAGTAAAGGAGTATACCAAAAATATATTTCGCTTCCTCTATAAATCTTTAAGAGACGAAGAGGCCGTGAATGACCTGGTGCAGGATTGTTATTTGAAGCTTTGGCAAAACCGGGATTCGGTAAATCCATTAAAAATAAAAGCCTGGTTATTTTCTGTGGCTCATCATGCCATGATCAACTACCTGAAGCTAACTTCCAGAAAGGTAGAACTCCGGGAAGGGCAGAAGGTGCCTGCTGTATATCAGCAGCATGCTTTTGATACCCGGGAGATGCTGGAAAAGATCCTCAATGAGCTGCCCCCCGTTCAGAAGTCGGTTTTACTGCTACGGGACCTGGAGGGCTATGAGTATAAAGAAATTGGAGAGATACTGGAATTGAACGAATCGCAAGTTAAGGTATACCTGTTCAGGGCCAGGCAGCGTGTAAAAGAAACATTCCTGAAACTGGAAAAGGTATGAAAGAGCCAACTACTTACGAAATGAACGAAGAAAGTAGAGATCTTCTCCTGTTTGATTACCTGGAGGGTAATCTTACAGAAGAAAGGGCCGCCATGCTCAAAAAAGCTCTTTCTACTGATCATCAACTGCAGGCCGAGCTTGAACTATGGAAGGATAGCTTCGTGGTGCAGGAATTCTATGCCACAGATGTTCTGGAAGATAAGCTGCTTCGAAAAGTGAAAAAGCCATTTCCCGTTACAGGTCCGGCAGCCGGTTTTCTACTCCTCCTCGTAGCTTCTTTGTTAAGCTTTATTCCTGCAGGGGAGGATGAGCATGTTACCTATTTCATTAAGAGGCCATTACCGGAATCCCCGTTAACAGAGGCAGCACCTGCTGACGAAAAAGCATTGGAGGCAGAGGTAAACGCTGGCGCGCCTGCCATTCCGTCTAATCTGGCTCTTCAGCGGCCAGCAGAGCAGCAAATAGTTGTGGTTGCACCACCGGTAGCTGTTTCAGATAGACTGGCAGCGCTGCCACACACATTAGGTGGTATGCCAGAAACAAAGGATTCTTTCCTTAAAACGGCTGTACCAGCTGTGATGGAAAGCAGGGAAAGTCCCGCCCGGCTACATCCTACAAAAGAGTACAGCCGGAAAAAGGAGCGTCAGATCAGAAGAATGAAAGAAAAGGCGCTGCAACAAAAGAAAGCGAATGAATTTATTAAGGGGAACCGCCCTTATGTGGTGCCCCTTGATACGCAGAATTTTTAAAATCAATTCACGATATGCGAAACGTCATCAAGGCCGGATTTATCTGGTGTGGAATTCTATTGTCTCTAGTCTGCAATGCACAGGTTCATCCTCCATTGGGAGCATTGCCCATGCAGTTTAATGGCTCTTTTGCCGGTGAGGCTGGTGTACCACGGCTAAGCTTAAACAGTTCTTACTTTTGGGAAAGAGTTATATCATATAGAGAATCGAGCCTCTATACATCGGATTTGTCATATGATCAGTTTATACCGGGCATACGAAGTGGAGTTGGCCTTACTGTGGGGGGGCATAAATTTTTCAGGACTTTTCAGCAGCCTAGCAATCAAGAGGAAGTGGTACAATCATATCATGTTACTCTTGCGGTGGCACCCAAAATATCCATAAAGGGGAAATATACTCTTTCTCCTTCTATCAGTGTACAATACTTTGAGCGAAATTTAGTAAGTGAGGAGCCTCAAACCGCGGCAGCCACTCTTCGTGTCAAAGGTGTTGCCAGCCAATTTGGCCTTTTATGGAATACTCCTAAATACTATATTGGCTATTCGTTCAATGGTTTTGGTTACACCAATTCTAAAGGCGAAATATTGTCTCATGGAGACACAATACTTGTAACCAACGCTAATCTTCCCTATTATTTTACTTCCCGCCTTCAGGCAGGCTATACTTTTCAGAGGAGTAGCGAATCTGATTTTTCTATTACACCACAGGTAGTCATCCTGCTTACTGATCGTTTCAGATATTCTGAGGAATCTCTGTTTAGCAGATACGTGGAAGCATATAATTTGAACTTTAGGTACAAACAGTTTATATGGGGAGTGAATAATGCAGGTATTCATGTTGGGTTACAGACAGAGCGCCTGCGATTTATGTTAACAAATGATAATGGATATTTTCATGGTATCAATAGAAGGAGTTCTTCAGGTCGCGATAGCTACATTGGTAACTTCTCTTTACGTTACCTGTTAAGGGATCCATCGCTTAAAGAAAATCATTATTAGGAGTGCCTGTGGATAGTTAAGAGTGGCCGTTTCAGAGATGGGGCAAAACTGATACCCCTGTTCACAAGCATGTTATTTTGCCCTTAGGAGTAAGGATTCCGGGCTTTATATTTTGCCCTGGGCAGTTTTAGCTGTTAGCAGACAATAAAAAACCCCGGATTACTACCCGGGGCTTAATGATGTTACCATATATGAAGAGAATTTTAGAGTCTTTACCAATCGGCAGCATTAGCCTTCTGTAAGCAGTCCCGGACAAAGCCGTTTATTTCATGTTTACTTTCCGGATCCTGGTAGCTTATAGGGTTGTTGTCGTTTACATGCCACTCCACAAAAGCATTTTCCGATTCTGCCAGCTTCAGGCTGTGTAAAGTGTTTCCCTGGGGCAGGTGTTCCTGCAGAATATCGCGTATGTCCAGCAGCAGGTTTTCGCAGGTAGGCTGGTAGGGCAGGAGTACGAGTTTTTTATCTATCTTTTTCCAGCTTTCTATAAGCCCTGCCGGGGCATTCTGGTGTAGCAGCAGGGCATGTTCCCAGGGTTTGATCACAAAGGCCTCTACCAGGCTGCTAAGGTCGCTGAAGTTAATGACCATGCCCTTGCTATGATCGTCGGCCAGCTCTTTTGGCTCTCCCAGCAGTGTTACGGTTAGTACGTAAGAGTGGCCGTGGATAGGTTTGCAGCTACCGTTGCTCGTTTGCAGGGCATGCGATGCATCAAACCTGAAAACCCTGCTTATTCTTATAGTATTCATTTTTATTAAGGTTTAGAAGTTAGATTTCAGAGATGAGCCAGTGAAAATTGCTGAAAAACACTTCCGGTTCATACCATGATTCACTACTCATCTCTCAGGCATTTTTAAAAAGCTTAGTAAGTGCTCTCTTGCCCTGGTAAGTCTTCTCTTACTTTAGTAAGAGCATTCTGCTACGATACAAGCTTCCGTCTCTTTAGTTCTTCCTGTAAAAGCTGCAGCTCACGGCTCATTTGGCCGGCAATGGCGGTGTTCTCTTCTGCCCTGCGTATCAGGTAGGGCAGCGCTTTGTCTACTTCGCCGTAAGGCAGGTATTTAGAGGTGTTGAAACCAGCTTTGGCCAGGGCAAAAGTAAGGTTGTCGCTCATGCCATAGAGTTGGGAGAAATGCAGATGCGTTCTTAGTTTCTCCAGCTTGCGCCTGCTAACTTCACGAACCACCAGCTGAATACTCTCCTGGTTATGGGTTGCCAGGCAAAGGTGCAGATGGGGTAGCCTTTCCAGGCACATCACCACTGCTTTATTAAAGCTTTCGTCGGTTTTCTCTTTGGTAGGATATACAGGCGAAGCATAGCGCATAGCATGGGCCCGGTCTCTTTCCTTTTCCCAATAGGCACCCCGCACCAGCTTAATACCGGAGATAAATCCTTTCTCCCTTGCCCGTTCCAGCAGTTCTTCCAGGTAGTTAAGCCGGTCGGCACGGTACATCTGCAGGGTGTTAAAAACAATGCACTGCCTGCGGTTGTAGCGTTCCATCATTTGCTCGGTAAGGGCATCGATAGGTTCCTGAATCCAGCTCTCTTCTGCGTCTATGTATATGGATACGTTTGCGTCAGCAGCATACTCACAAATGGTGTCCAGCCTTCTGCATGTCAGGTCATAAGAAATCTCTTCCTCCTGGCTAAGCGCATTACGGTCAATAACCAGTTTTTCCATAATGCTGCGATGGCCCAGGGCACTCATTTTTATGCTGATAGCACCAATGCCATGGCTATGCCTTGCTATGGCAATATTGTTGAGGATATGGTTGAGGGCCTGTTCAAAACCTTCTTCTGTTTCTTCGGCTTCGGCTGCATAATCCAGCACGGTGTATACATGCTCATCATCCAGCTTGTCTACTACCTCCATAACTTCTGTAAGCGACTCCCCACCACAGAATTGTTTGTATACGGTATGTTTGATGAGGTTTTTTACCGGCAGGTGCAGGTGTACGGCCAGCTGACCGGCAGTAGTCAGGGTTTTCATCAGAAGCGGGTTCTGTATAAGCCTGTAGAGCAGGTAAGCCTGCCTTAGTTCACGATCGGTTTTATGAGCAAAAGCGCCTGCCAGATCCTGGAAGTCCGGCCTTGTGGGGTTATAGGTAAAGACTTGCATAGCGTTGATGTTTAGTGTTTTAAGCCGAATCAGACAAGGATTCCCTGAATCACTTCAGCTTATACAAAACAAGGCTTTTGTCTATAGTTAGGGAATGATAGGGGTCAATTCAAAAGATGATATGTGTCAACAAAATAGCCCCGGGTCTGGTGAAGACCCGGGGCTACAATCCCTGGCGAGGCAATAAGCTCCCCTGCTGTGTTGATTAACTACAACCCAAACTGTTGCCGCAGTTCAGGCATTTGTAGCAGGTGCCAGAGCGGATGGTGAGGTGGCCGCAGCCGGGGCAGGCTGGTGCATCGCCCATAAAGGAGGCCAGCACCTGCTGGGTTTGCTCGTATAGCATACTATCGCTCTTGGCCTGTGTTGCCTGTGTGCTTACACCGGTTCCTGCTTTGCCTGCTGGCAGGGGTGTAAACAGCCTGGGTTTGTCTGCCGTTGGCTGTGGCTGTTCTTCTGGCAGGGGCTTTGTTTGTACATGCACCAGGTCGGTGCGCTGCAGGTACTCAAAAGCAAGCAGCCTGAAGATAAAATCGAAGATAGAGGTTGCATTTTTAATGTTGGGATGGTCTACCATGCCGGCCGGTTCAAAGCGGGTAAAGGTAAAGCGGTTCACGTACTCCTCCAGCGGCACACCATACTGCAGGCCAAGCGATACCGATATGGCAAAGCAATTGAGCAGGGAGCGGAAAGAGGCACCCTCCTTATACATATCGATAAAGATCTCTCCCAGGGTGCCATCGGTGTATTCGCCGGTGCGCAGGTAAAGGGTGTGGCCGTCAATTTTAGCCTTTTGGGTAAAGCCGTTGCGTTTGTCGGGCAGGCGTTTGCGCTGCACAATATCGGAGAGAGCGCGCTTAAAGCGGGTGTCAACCGATTGGCTGATGATGGCCTGTGCTGCTTCCAGCACTTCCTCTTCGGTGAGCATGCGTGGCGAATCGGGTGCCGCTGCCTCCAGCGGCAGGGTTTTATCCTCTTCTTCTTTATCCTGTTCCTCTTTTTTCTGGCTTAAGGGCTGAGAGAGCTTGCTGCCATCGCGATAAATGGTACAGGCTTTTAAACCCAGCTGCCAGGCCTGCTGAAAACATGCTGCTACCTCGGCTACTGCTGTTTGGTGGGGCAGGTTTATGGTTTTGGAGATAGCACCGGAAATAAAGGGCTGCACCGCCGCCATCATGTGCAGGTGACCAGAGGCTTTGATGTAGCGTTTGCCGTTGCCGCAGGGGTTAGCGCAGTCAAACACGGGTAGGTGCTGTGGTTTCAGGCAGGGAGCGCCTTCTACAGTGCCGGTACCAGCTATATAAGTATTGGCTTCCCTGATCTGCTGATCTGTTAAGCCCCAGTGTTTGAGCAGATCGAAGCCAGGGGCCTCATATTGTGTTTTTGGTATGCCTAACCGCTGCAGGCAGCCCTCCCCAAGCTGGTAAGCGGTAAGCACATAGCGAATATCGAAAGCACCTGCCAGGGCAGTTTCCAGCTTGTCGATCTCGGCATCATTTAGCCCCTTGCCAATCAAAAAAGCCTTGTTCAGCTGCGGGGCTCCAACCAGGCTGCCGCTGCCCAGTACGTAGCGGATAATAGCTTCACTTTCTTTAGGGGTGTAACCGAGCTTTTTGAGGGCAGCAGGAATGGCTCCATTGATAATTTTAAAATAGCCACCACCTGAGAGCTTCTTGAATTTTACCAGGGCAAAATCAGGTTCAACACCAGTAGTATCACAATCCATCAGCAAGCCAATGGTACCGGTAGGAGCCAGGGCAGTGGCCTGTGCATTTCGGTAACCCCATTTTTCGCCCTTCTCCAGTGCGGTATCCCAGGCCTGGCGGGCTGCAGTTAAGAGGTAATCCGGGCAGTGAGAAGCCTCCAGCAGCTGTGGCTTTACCTGCAGGCTTTCCAGCGCTGCAGCATTGCCCCAGGCTGCTGCCCGGTGGTGGCGGATTACCTGCAGCATGCTGCTTTTGTTCTCACTGTACTTGCTGAAGGTGCCCAGGGCTGCAGCCAGCTCGGCAGAGGTGCTGTAGGCAGTGCCGGTTAAAACAGCGGTAATGGCACCAGCCATGCCCCTGGCCTTGGGGCTGTCGTAGGGCAGGCCTGCAACCATCAGTAAAGCCCCAAGGTTTGCATAACCAAGGCCAATTGTGCGGTAGTCGTAAGAGCGCCGGGCTACTTCGGGAGAAGGAAACTGAGCCATCAGTACTGAAATCTCCAACACAATGGTCCACAGCCGACTGGCATGGCGAAAGGCTTCTACATCAAACAGGCCTGTTTCTTCATCATAGAATTTCCTGAGGTTGAGCGATGCAAGGTTGCAGGCGGTATTATCCAGGAAGAGGTATTCCGAACAAGGGTTTGAGGCACGGATGGAGCCTCCGGCGGGGCAGGTGTGCCACTCATTGATGGTGCTGCTGAACTGCACGCCGGGATCGGCACATTGCCAGGCAGCCCCATTGAGCTGATCCCAAAGCTTTTGTGCGGGCACTTCCCTTACAGTACTGCCATCGGTCCGGGAGGTAAGCTTCCAGTTAGTGCCCTGCTCCAGGGCCCTGAAAAATTCATTGGGAATGCGCACCGAGTTATTGGCATTCTGGCCAGATACAGTGCGGTAGGCCTCACCTTCATAATCGGCAGAATAGCCTGCTGCTATCAGCGCTGCAACCTTTTTCTCTTCTTCAACTTTCCAGCTGATGAATGCTTCAATTTCTGGATGATCCAGGTCTACCACTACCATTTTGGCAGCCCTGCGCGTGGTACCCCCGCTTTTAATGGCACCGGCAGCACGATCGCCCACCTTCAGGAACGACATAAGCCCCGAAGAGTACCCGCCTCCGCTTAGCTTTTCGTTTACACTGCGGATATCGGAATAGTTGGTGCCGGCCCCGGAGCCATATTTGAACACCCTGGCTTCCCGCATCAGCAGGTCCATAATGCCGCCATCGCCTACGAGTTTGTCTTTTACTGATAGGATAAAGCAGGCATGGGGCTGGGGGCGCTGGTAGGCAGATTTGCTCTCCTGTAGTTCTTCGGTTTCCGGATCTACATAGTAATGTCCCTCGGCAGCACTATCTATACCGTAGCTGTGATACAAGCCGGTGTTGAACCATTGCGGGGAATTAGGTGCAGCATACTGCCCCAGTAACATGTAAACCAGTTCGTCATAAAATGCCTGTGCATCTTGCGGGCTGGCAAAATAGCCGCCCTGCTCCCCCCAGTGATGCCAGCAGGCTGCCAGGCGGTGTACCACCTGCTTTACAGAATTTTCGCCTCCGGTTGTACCATCGGCCTGTGGAACGCCTGCTTTTCTGAAATATTTCTGTGCCAGTATATCGGTAGCTATCTGCGACCAGGCTTCGGGCACCTCTACCTCCTGCATCTCAAAAACAGCATCGCCGTTTGGGTTTCTGATGGTAGAACTACGCCTGGTATAGCTGAAATGCTCGTAGGGATTATGCTTGTTTCTGGTGAAATGGCGCCCAATGGACAGGCCTTTTTTGATAGGTTCTGTAGGTTTTTTCATGCTAAAAATGGTTGAAAGTAATAATGGCAAGGCCGGAAGATCGGGTAGTAAGAGCTCCTGAACCATGACTTAAGTCAGGTTTGCTGCAAATGTAGATAAGTATAAAATTAATCAGGATTAAAAGAGTTAAATATCTTTTTATATTTTACATTTGTTCTGCCATCAGCCAGACGGCGTATTATTTCCCTGGGGCAGTGGCAAAATTTCTAAACAAAAAGATCAAACCTTTAACAGTATAACCTTATGGCAACTGCAGATACCCTCGATTTCCTGGATGTAACCAAAATCGAACCTCGTTTAAAGCATCCTACCATTTTCAAAAAGTTTGACAGCCTGCAGGGTGGACAGGCTTTCGTAATTCATAACGACCACGACCCAAAGCCACTGTACTACCAGCTACTGGGAGAGCGCGGGCCTGTTTTTGACTGGGTGTACCTGGAGGAGGGCCCGGAGGTGTGGGAAGTGCGGATCACTAAAAAAGGTGGTGAAGCTTCGCCAACAGTAGGTGAGCTGGTAGCCAAAGATTATCGCAGGGCACAGGTTTTTAAAAAGTGGGGTATTGACTTTTGCTGCGGTGGCAAGAAAACCCTTGCAGAAGTATGCACTAAAAAAGGCATAGACCAGCACAAACTGGAGCAGGAGCTTAATGCACTTCCCGATACAGCAGCAGGCAGAGCACTGAACTATAACAGCTGGGGGCCTGATTTTCTGGCAGACTTTATTGAGAATACCCACCACAGCTTTGTGCGCCAGTCGCTGCCGGCCATTTACGAGTACACCACTAAAATAGCTCGTGTGCATGGCGGCCGCCATCCGGAGTTGCTGGAGGTAGCCACTACCTTTGCAGGCATTGCTGCGGAGCTGGAAGATCATATGCGCAAGGAAGAAAAAATACTCTTTCCCTACATTCGCACCCTATGCAAGGTAAAGCAGGGAAAAGAAGCTCTGCAGGAATCTCCCTTCGGCAGTGTTGAAAACCCCATCCGCATGATGGAGATGGAGCATGAGTCTGCAGGAGAGGGGCTGGAAAATATCCGCGCCATTACCGGCAACTACAGCCTGCCTGCCGATGCCTGCACTACTTACCGCCTGGCCTTCCAGGCCCTGCAGGAGTTTGAGGCAGACCTGCATCAGCACATTCACCTGGAAAACAACATTCTTTTCCCCAAAGCCAAGGAGCTGGAAGCGCAGTTGCTGGGCTAAGTACCTGATTTTTGCCACAGGCTGTACCTTCCACAGTGGAGGTACAGCCTGTGGCTTGTTATTAAGCTTGCTAAAGAATTAATAAGAGACACAACATACACGGAGCAAACCGGGAGTAAGGTGCTGCTATGGCCGGAGCAGGCTTTTAGATCGGCTCTTGTCTGAAAAAAACAACAAATGCAGAGGAGAAAGCCTGGTTCTGTATATGGATTAAAGGATATTTATATGCTTTATGTGTAAAAGTCATGTTTTATACTGATTTTACTCATCCTGAAATTATCAGGAGCAACGTAGTTTGCACTACGGAGTAAAAGTTTAAGTAGGAGCATGTTCATTATAAAAAAGTACTCTCAATGATGTTATCTAAAACTTCGGAATATGCCTTAAGGTCCCTGATGTATCTTGCCCTGCAGGCTACAAAGGAGCATAAGGTGGGTATAAAGGAAATCTCGCAGGAGCTGGACCTGCCCATGCACTTTACCGGTAAAATTCTGCAGGACCTGGTGCGTAAAGGGCTGGTGGCTTCGCTAAAGGGCCCTAATGGCGGCTTTTTCCTGAACCATCCTGCCAGCACTATCACCATCATGGATGTGATAAAGGTGGTAGACGGAGGGGAAGCTTTTAAACGTTGCGGCCTGGGCATGAATAAATGTTCCGATACGCACCCTTGCCCGCTACACGAAGACTTTAAGGTTTTTAGGGATGGCTTAGCCCGTGTGTTTAATCAAAAGACCATCCATGACCTGGTGCAGGAAGTAGGAACGGGCCATGCTTTCATCAAAAACCTGGTGGAAGTTTCCTAGCGCTGCTCCTGCTTATTTAAGCTGGTACAATCAATTCTCACCCACTTATGTCAGTCATTACTTACTCAGCCTATGCCCAAAAGCTGCAGGAAATGGGCATTAGTCGTTCTGTTGCAGAAAATACAGATTTGTTAAAAGCTGTAGAAGAAATCAGGGAGCTGAAACAGCAAAAGCGTGCTGTTATTCTATCGCATTATTATATGTCTGCAGAGCTGCAGGTAACCCATGCCAATGGGGGCGTGGCCGACTTTGTAGGGGATTCCCTGGGGCTAAGCGTTGCTGCTACAAAAGTAGAAGCCGATGCTGTTGTTTTCTGTGGCGTTAAATTCATGGCCGAAACGGCCAAAGTACTCAACCCCTCCCGTAAGGTGCTGCTCCCCAGTAGCCTGGCAGGCTGCTCCCTGGCAGAAAGTATTACGGCAGAAGATGTGCGCTTTCTGAAGAAAAAACATCCAGGCATACCGGTGGTGGCTTACATTAATACTTATGCCGAAACCAAGGCCGAAGCCGATATTTGCTGTACCTCCCGCAATGCACTTGCTATTGCTAAAGCACTGCCCGGAGATAAGCTTATTTTTGTGCCTGACCAGTTTATGGGAAAAAACCTGCAGCAGCGGGTAAAAGCCGAAACGGGTAAAGAAATGATCCTGTGGGAAGGCAGCTGCGAAGTGCACGAGCAGTTCTCGCCAAACCAGATCCTGGGCCTGCAGATGATGTACCCCGAAGCAGAGCTGCTGGTACACTGGGAGGTGCCTGATGATACTGTTGCCCGTACCCTAAGCCGCAGCGGGGGCATTTTGGGCAGCACCACCGACATTATCAACTATGTGGCAGAAAGCAAGGCAGAGCAGTTTATCCTGGGATCTGAATGTGACCTGGGAGCTACCCTGCGTGGCATGTACCCGCATAAAGAGTTTATTGTGCCCTGCATTCGCTGTCCGCACATGAAGCAGATAGATATATATAGAACCCGTGATGCTCTGCGTGCCTTGGGAACTGAACGTGAAGATCTTTTCCGCATAGACCTGAACGAAACAGTAATACAGGGGGCTTACCTGCCCATTAAGCGGATGCTGGAATTTGCCTGAACAGAGCCATGGCCAGATATGATTGTCTGATAATAGGCAGTGGGGTAGCAGGCCTAAGTGCTGCCCTGCAGGCTGCCAGTTGGGGTAAAGTTGCCGTATTGTGCAAAGCCGAAGCTGCCTGTACCAATACCAACCTGGCACAGGGTGGGCTGGCGGCAGTTCTTTCGCCTGAAGACAGCCCGGCCAGGCATGCAGCCGATACCCTGGCTGCCGGTAGCTGGCATAACAATCAGGCGGTGGTAAAACTGCTGGCGCAGGAGGCTCCGCATTGCATTCAGGCCCTGCTTCGGCTGGGGGTTCCTTTCGATACAGATGAGCAGGGCAGACTGGCACTTGGCCTGGAGGGTGGGCACAGCCACAGCCGTATTGTGCATGCCCGGGACCAGACTGGTTTCCATATCCAGCAAAAGTTACTGGAGGCAGTAAAGCAATCGCCCAATATAGAACTGCTGGAGTACCACATGGCTGTTGAGCTTTTGCTGGAAAGGAGAGAAGAAAAGTCAAGGTGTGTGGGTGCAAAGGTGCTGGATCTTGTAAACAACAGGCTCAAAACCATGGGGTCAGGCGCGGTAATCCTGGCAAGTGGCGGTGCCGGGCAGCTTTATCAGCACACAACCAATCCTGCAGTGGCTACCGGCGATGGCATAGCGCTTGCATATCATGCAGGTGCCGAATTGGCTGATCTTGAGTTTATACAGTTTCATCCTACTACTTTATACGATCCCGGCAAAGCTGCCTTTTTGATCAGCGAGGCGGTAAGAGGCTTTGGTGCCGAACTGGTATTGCCAGGTGGTACTCCTTTTATGCACCAGTACCACAGGAGGGGCTCGCTGGCTCCCCGTGATGTAGTGGCACAGGCCATGCACCACGAAATGCAGCACCTGCAGCTGCCCTGTCTGTTCCTGGATCTTCGGCATCTGCCCCAGGCGCAGTTTGCAGAAAAATTCCCGACCATTGCTCAAAAACTGCAGGAGCGCGGAATTGATGTACGCAGCGACCTTGTACCTGTAGTACCCGCAGCCCATTATATGTGTGGTGGTGTTAAAACCGATCTGTGGGGACAAAGCACACTTGCCGGATTATATGCCTGTGGCGAATGTGCCTGCACCGGGCTGCATGGCGCAAACAGGCTTGCCAGTAGTTCCTTGCCGGAAGGTTGGGTAATGGGCCGTAGAGCGGCAGAACATGCCGCTATGTGGAGGCAACCGTTAGTGAATAACTTATTTCCTGCATCAGCAGAGGTAGCACTGGCACTGCAAGAGGGAGAAGTAGCGGCTACGGCCCTTGCAGTAAAACAGCAACTTCAAAAGCTCATGTGGCAATGGGTAGGGATAGTACGTAGCGGCGAGGGGTTAATACATTGCCAGCAACAGGTGGAAGATCTTTACCGGCAGGCTGAGAATTTTAGTACGTGCCTTCCGGAAGTACTTGAGCTAAAGAACCTGTTAACCCTGGCAAAACTGGTGATACAGGCCTGCATAGACAGAAAGGAGAGCCTGGGCGGACATTATCTGAAATCAGCACCCTTTGCCAGGCCTGCTTGTACAACTGTGCTAAGCCAGTTAATATAGTGCCTTCCAGTTTGCATGATTGTAGTTAAAGCCCCGCTTAGTTTAGCTTTAACTGCATTTTTATGGTAGGGCGCCTGAAATTTTCCTGTTCGGCTTTACTCATATTAACAGCATAAAATCCATTCCTGATGTAAAAGTTAAGGCTGTCGGTAAGCAAAGGGCTTGTGAATATTGCAAGGGTAGCAGCTCCTTTAGCCCGGGCAAACTGGATGGCGTGCTCGTAAAGCGCTTTACCAATACCCTTGCTGCGTAATTCTTTTGATACCGCAAACATGCTAAGCCGGAAGCTATTTTTACCCTCTGCCTGTATGGCAGCAGTACCAACAATCTGCTTGTTGTACTGCGCAAAAAAGATCATGCCCCCGGGATCCAGTATTTCCTCCTCCGGGTGCTGCAGGGCCTGTAGATCTTCATTGTCCAGGGCACCAAAGTGCTCCTCAATCCACTCCCGGTTCAGGTTAAAAAAGTATTCTTTGTAAGCCGGTGTATAGTTTTTGATCACAACACCCTGGTGGATCAGGGCCAGGTGGTCCAGGATGCGGTCGTGCATGGATTTTTGATCCAGGTACTCTTCAATGGCATTGAGGTTGTACAGCAGGTCCGGTGCATGCTGGTTCAACAGCTCATCATTAGCCTGCTCAATGGCATTGAGCACAGGTTCTACCTGTTCAAACAGGCGCAGACCTTTGGGACTTAGGCTTACCTGTCGCCTTCTTTCATCATTCTTATCCTTGCTGCTTAGTATCAGGCCTTTTTTCTCCAGCAGGTTTGTTACCTGCACTACGGCCGTATGTGTTTGGCGTAGCTCATTTGCCAGCTCTGTAATGGTGAGTGTCTGTTTGTCTTTGAGGGTCCAGAAAAGGGTGAACCACCTTGGCTCAAATTCAATATCCAGTTGCTTATACACACTGGCAACATCTTTGGCCAGGGTTTCGCTAAGGAGTTTTAAACGTGTTGCCAGGGCAAGAGAACCAAGCTGTTCAAATACACTCATATCGTGGAGGCATATTAAATAAAGATATAAATATATTGCACACAAGTTTACAATGCTAAGCGCTACATGCAGGTCTGATACAAGCAGCATCACTAACAGGCCGCTACAAGACTTTGGAAAAGCATAAAAAGCACGATACAGTATGGGGTTGATGATACACCAGGCCACAATAGCAGATTATGATGCCTTACACGGGGTGCGTATGGCCGTGCGTGAAAACAAGTTATCCGACCCCTCTAAAGTAACTTTTAAGGATTATGCCAGCATGCTGGAGGGGCAGGGGAAAGGTTGGGTATGTGAGGATGATGGTAGGATAGCTGGCTTTGCCATAGCAGATCTGCAGACGGCCAGTATCTGGGCACTTTTTGTGCTGCCGGACTCCGAAGGCAGGGGCGTTGGTAAGTTGCTGCACCATACCATGCTTGAGTGGTGCTTTGAAAAAGCCAGGCTACCAGGTCTCCGGCTTAGCACCGACCCCGGTACCCGTGCAGAGGCCTTTTACAGAAGAGCAGGATGGCAGGCAGCGGGCGCAGAAGCCAATGGAGAAATCCGCTTTGTACTCACAAAGCAGCAGTGGCTTAAGCAAAGGAGAAGAGAAAACAACCCACTAAAAAACAGTGGTGGAGGCAGCTTAAAAGAGGGTAGCTGAATTATTATGAAAGGGAGCGGGATTTTTGCGGAGGGCCAGCCTCACTATTTTTTGAAGAACTTCTCTACGCGGTTATCGATCTTCAGGTAGTAAACCCCGGTACTTAAATTGCCAACATAAATTTCGTTGCCTTTGCCTTTGAGCAGCTGTTTGCCGCCTTTGTCGGTTACTTCATAGTCGGTATCGCGGCTAAGAAAGATCTTATCGGAAACCCGGGTTGGTGTAAAGGTAATAGGCGCTTTAGCAGACGAATACTCCTCTACATTGCTGTAATACATTTCGCCATCGTCCTGCAGAAACTTAATGCGGTAGCGGTTGCTGCCGGAGGTATGGCTCACGGCTGCCATATACCGCGCCTGATCCGGTTCTGCCGTAACGGTAGCTACAGGCATCCAGCGCTCGTCGTACCACTGTTCAATAAAGAACTTACCACCCTTTTGCTGGTTGTTGGTGGTCCAGCTAACGGCAGCACTATCTACATGCACAGCTAGGTATTTAAAGCCTGCCATGGCTCGTACTACCTGTGGATTGATGATTTTGGGCATACAGCCCTCGGTGTAGAGGATACGGATTTCTACAGGTGCTTTCGTGGATAGATGGGTAAGATTTATTGTAAAGGCGCTGGAACGGGGGTTTTGAAATACCAATTCGCCGTTTACATATACTTCCTGGGTGCAGTAATCTTTCAGGTTTGTAGATATAGGGTTCTGTACATACAGGTTTTTCCCATTGTAT
Source organism: Cesiribacter sp. SM1 (assembly GCF_020178975.1). Taxonomy (GTDB): domain Bacteria; phylum Bacteroidota; class Bacteroidia; order Cytophagales; family Cyclobacteriaceae; genus Cesiribacter. The sequence continues at coordinate 39,617 of NZ_JAHXBU010000089.1, read as the reverse complement.
ACGCCCGTGAGCACAAGCTCGTTTTGCTGTGCAGCAACCCCGAGGCCACTAGCCATTAACAGGCAAACCAGTATGTAGAGCCGGCGAATCATGCTGCAAGATCCAGAATCTGCTGAAATTATAAAAGATGTAATGAAAAGACCACATCTAATTTGCTACAGATTTATTCAAAACGCAAGGATTCTACCGGATCTAAATTAGCAGCTTTACGTGCAGGGTAATAGCCAGAGCTTAAACCTACTATAATGCAGATAGTTACACCCGTGATGATCCAGAGCCAGGGAATCAGAAATACACCTTCGCCTACCAGTGTAGAAACAAAATTGCCTATCAGAATACCGAGCGTGATGCCGGTAAAGCCGCCCAGTAGGCAAATTACGATTGCCTCTATAAGAAACTGCTGCCGTATTTTTTGCGGTGTGGCGCCCAGTGCCTTACGTACCCCTATCTCGCGGGTGCGCTCAGTTACCGATACCATCATAATATTCATCAGGCCTATGGAGGCGCCCAGGAGTGTTATAATACCAATGATAAAGCCGCCAATCCGCATGATGTTAGTGGTCTCTGCCAGCTCTTCGGCAGCAGAAATATTCCGTTTTAGCTGAAATGAATCCGGCTGGTTCAAAGGGTCCTGCCGGATTGCGCGCATCAGGCCAGTAGCTTCGCCCATGGCATCTTCGATCTGTGCAGGATTATCAATCTCAACCTCTACAGTATAAGAAAGCACCTGGTCGGTAGCAAAGCGGCCTGCGCCTGTTACCGGAATAAGCAGGGCCCTGCCGGAGCCGCTGTCGCCGCCCATAGATCCTTTATCTTCCATTACCCCAATAACACGAAAGCGGGTGTTAAGCAGCGAGATCTCTGCACCGATAGGATTCTGGTTACGCTCAAAGAGAGCATCCTTGATGGTAGGGCCTATGATCACAGCATTGGTAGCATTCTGAATTTCATTCATGGTGAAATTTCTGCCATCGCTTAGGGCATAGCCCGAGAGGTCAAGGTAATTTTCATCAACGCCTAGCACCACCATGTTTGGGTTGGTTTTTTTAGAACCATATTTAACCTCTGCACCAGAGGTAACAAAGGTATTGATGGACATTTTGGCAGGCACCGTATAGTAATCCTTAAACCTGTTGGCTTCAAAAAAGCTGATCTCGGGATAACTCTTTTCCTGGCGGCCTTCGGACCTGCGCTGCCGGCCCATTTCGGTTCTTTCTATGGTAAAAGCATTGGCACCCAGGTCGGCAAAGTTATTGCTGATGGAGGCCTGCAGCCCGTCAATGGCGGTGAGGATACCAACCAGGGCGGTAATGCCAATGGCTACGATAGAGGCTGTAAGTATGCTCCTGAGCATATTGCCTTTCACAGAGCGCAGCCCTTCCAGGATATTTTCTTTTAAATTCAAATCCTAACTGTTTGCTTGTACACAGCACCGCTGCCCGGGCAGGCAGGGTTCTTTTATTCAACTTATTTTCCGAACTTTAAATTAACAACTTGAGGCTTAACTTTGTATAACTTTTACATAAACGCCGTTAATAAGGGTATAACCGGTCTTCAATATGCATAAACTTCTCCTTACGCTTACGTTGCTGCTGATCTCCCTGGTAAGCTATGCCAATTATATTCTTATTCCCATGGATGGCAAACAGACCAACCACCTCAAAGCCTACGGCATTGCCTACTGGGCCCTGGAAAACGGACAGGAGGTTGAATGGCTGCTGAATTACCGGGGGGGTAGTTTTATGTGCAGCTGGAACCAGAAAACAGAAAACGAGCTGGTGATACGAGGAGTGAGCTATGAGGTGATCTCCAATGCCAATGGCAGCCAGATACAGGCAGAGATTGCCAGCCCTGCCACCAACCAGGATGTGATGAAGCTGGAAAAGGCGCCAAAGATTGCTGTTTACTCCCCCAAGAGCAAGCAGCCCTGGGACGATGCCGTAACCCTGGTGCTTACCTATGCAGAGATACCCTATGATATTATATTTGATGATGAGCTGCTCAATGGCGACCTGCCCAAGTACGACTGGCTGCACCTGCACCACGAAGACTTTACCGGGCAGTATGGTAAGTTTTTTGCTATTTACCGCAACGAACCCTGGTACAGGCAGCAGCAGCAGGAGTACGAAGATGTAGCCCGCCGCCATGGTTACAGCAAAGTATCGCTCATGAAGCTGGGCGTGGTGAAAAGGATACAGGAGTTTGTATCTGGCGGAGGCTTTCTGTTTGCCATGTGCTCCGCTACCGATACCTACGACATTGCCCTGGCTGCCGATGGCGTAGATATTGTGGCTGAAATGTACGATGGCGACCCTGCCGACCCTGCAGCACAGCAGAAGCTTGATTTTACCAACACCTTTGCATTTCAGAACTTCCTGCTGGAGCGCAACCCGCTTACTTATGAATACAGCAATATTGATATGCAGCCCAGGGAGCGGGGGCTAAGTGAGCAAAACGATTTTTTCCAGCTGTTCGAGTTTTCGGCAAAGTGGGACCCCGTGCCTACCATGCTTACGCAAAATCATCAGAATACCATTAAAGGCTTTCTGGGCCAGACTACCTCGTTCCGCAATGGCCTGGTAAAGCCCGATGTATTGGTTATGGGCGAGAGCAAGGCTGCCAATGAAGCAAAGTACATCCATGGGGTGTTTGGTAAAGGCTTCTGGACTTTTTACGGTGGGCACGACCCCGAAGATTACCAGCACATAGTAGGAGAGGAGCCTACCGACCTTAACCTGCATCCAAACTCACCAGGCTATCGCCTGATCCTGAATAATATTCTGTTCCCGGCAGCCAAAAAGAAAAAGCAAAAAACCTGATTGGCAGGCACTCTTTGGTAAGAGGAAGTATTGTAATGTTTTTACGCTTGGGTTTCATGATACAAATATCTCTTGCTCAGTATGAACATGCGCGTACTAATTCTGCCAATGGTGCTCATTTTGCAGCTGATCCTGCCTTTGTCAGCATGCGCCCAAAGAAAAGTGTTACAAAGATGGCAGCATAAGAATACTTTGTTTGTAGAGCTGGGTGGCTTAGGACCTTATTACTCTCTTAATCTGGATCATCTGATCAACAGGAGAAAAATATATGGCAAGTTCAACAAGAGAAAAAAGGTAATGTACAGCTACCGTCTTGGCTTTTCTGTGCTGCCCACCCTTGTTTCTGTTCCTTTAGGACTTAGCCTGATAACCGCTCCTAACAGCAGGCACCATGCTGAATTTTCTGTAGGCGTAGCGCCGCTTGTAAAAAATCCTTTTAACATCTTCGGCGAACGGCAAAACATGGATAAAATTGTGCTGGCTGGAGTTGGAGCAGGTTATCGTTATCAGGTGCCCCGGCAAGGTCTGTTCCTTTCAGTTGGAATCAAGCCAGTGCTACAGTTTAATCCATCTGCTGGAGGTGGCCTGAAAATAGAGAAGGGTTTATTCTATTCAGGTTACCTGGGCTTGGGTTTTACGCTTTAATTCTATAAAGTGTTTCTGCTAAATAAGAAAGCCCTCCGGTATTACCAGCGGGCTTTGCTATTTATAATAGAATTTGGTCTCTATGTTTTAGGTTGTTCTGAAAGAGTGCGAACATAATGCAGTGAGCATGTTAGCCCTATCAGCTATAGCATCTGTAACATTCATTTTGCACACACAGCTATAAATTGATGTTGTAAACGTATCAAATATGCAATCCGCATTCTGTTTTGGCAGAGTCTTTCCAGCGGCCACTGCGGCCACTGCCCTTGGCGGTGCAATGGAGGCAGCCGATAGAATCGTAGCCTTCTTCTACCAGCGGGTGCATGGGCAGGTCCCATATCTGCATGTAAAGCATTACCTCTTCCTGGGTCATATCTATGATGGGGTGGAACTTCAGGATGTCCTGCTTGCGCTCCCACACCTTCATGTTTACCCGGTTGGCATTCTGGAAGCGGAGCAGCCCGGAAACCCACACGTCGTAGTTCTTTTGCAGTTCTTCTACCGGACGCACTTTGTTGATGTAGCAGCACAGGTCCTGGTTGTAGCGCCAGGTCTCGTTCTCGGAGGTAAATTTAAATTTACGTTCCTCGGCCTTAACGTCAATAATATTAAGGTTTAGTTGTGCTGCTACCTGGTTTTTATAGTCCAGGGTTTGCTTGAAATGATAACCAGTATCTAAAAAATACACAGGCATGCCTGGTTTTACCCGGCTAAGCATGTGCAGGAGTACAACAGCCGTGCTGCCAAAAGAAGAAGTAAACAGTATTTTCTTCTCATCCTGCACGTTGAACAAATCTTTAAGTCGCTCCTCCGGAGTAAGCTTATCGAAGCGTTCGTTCAACAGATCTATTTCAGCTATCATCTTATGTCTTAATTAACTGTTCGTTTTTTCCACCAGGCTGGCAGTATGTTCGTTTAGCACCCTTACTTTTTCCTGAAAATCGCCCTTTAGCGTATTTCTTAGCTGCTGGAGGTTGTGCAGCAGCTGGTCTACATCTTCAGGTACGGCTTCTTCAAGCAACTCCCGGAAACGCTTGGCAAAGGTGGGCGATTTTCCATTGGTGGATATACCAATTTTAAGGTCGCCTTTCTTTACTGTTGAGCCCAGGTAAAAGTCACAGAGATCGGGCGTATCGGCTACATTGGTAAGGATACCCCTTTCCTTGGCCAGCGCACGTATCTGAATGTGCGTTTCGCGACTATCAGTAGCCAGCAGTAGCACATCTACTCCCTCCAGGTCCTGAGGCTCAAAGCTTCTGTTCACAAGCTTTATGCCAGAATGCTTTTCTGCTACAGCCACTATCTCTGGTTTAATGGTGGTGCCCACCAGGGTAACTTTAGCATCGGGGTTGTTCTTGAGCAGGGCTTCCAGTTTTTCCAGTCCTACATTTCCTCCCCCTACAATCAGCAGCTGCAGCTGGTCTATCTTTAAAAAGATAGGGAACAGCAGATTTCCTTCCCGTGAACCAGTTTGAGTGCTCATAAGCTTTTTTAGTTTTGGTAAGTGCCGTAGCAGGCATTAGCCCGCTACGGCCTTACAAATTGTGCTAAACGCGCTTTTCTATGCTTTGTAGTAGGTATCAATTACTACTTTATCTTTGGCCTCGTTGGCAAGTGCTACCTGCTCCTGGCGCTTTGCAATTACATTAGCCAGAAACTCATCGGCCTGCTGCATATAAGCCTGCGCAAATTCGGCACTCGGCTCATTTTTGTTGATTTGCAGCACCAGCTCATCAAAAGGCTTCAGCAGGGCAAAATCTCCGCTTTGGTAATAATGTGTGTTGAAGTCGTTCATGATGCCCTGGTGTGTGTTGCAATGCACATCTTTGCTTAGGAGCAGCGCCTTGGCACCAATAATAAAGGTGCTGTAAGCGTGGTAGATGGCATCGGCATATTTCTGTGCTTCAAATGCTCTCCTGGAGAACAGGAATCGCTCCTGGGCATCTGTAATAATGGTGCCTACCACATCGTAGCTTACGCCGGCGCACTCACCCATGCCAATTTCAGGAATGAAGTTTTCGTCGTGTCCCCAGTCAACATAGTCGGCTGGTGCCAGTTTGCTTAGGTCGGCCAGCGGCTTTAGGATGCCGTAGAAGTGCATTTTGCCTTTGCGTGCAACGTAATCGTTAAAGTATTCGCCTTCGGTGGCATTGGCATCATAATCATCCAGGATCAGGCGAAATGCTTCCTTGATCTTTTTGGTAGGTAGCTTAATGATCTTTTCAGCCACATAACCTTTGCCAGATGGGTCTACGCCACCACCCAGCACTATTTGCATGGCAGGCACTACCAGCTCGCCATGCTTAATGGAGCTGCCATGCAGGCCAATGCTGGCTGCCATGTGCTGGCCGCAGGAGTTCATACAGCCGCTGATCTTGATGTCGATGCGGCTGTTGCCGATCAGTTCAGGATACTCTTCTTTGATGAGCTCCTCCAGTACCTGTGCAACGCCGGTGCTGTTGGTTACACCCAGGTTACAGGTATCGGTGCCGGGGCAGGCAGTTACGTCGGCAATGGTGCCAAAGCCTGGCTCGGCCAGTCCCAGCTCGTCAAGACGGGTATACAGGTACGGCAGTGCTTCGGGACGTACATATTTCAGCATCAGGCCCTGGTTAATGGTAACCCTGATGTCGTTGGCAGCCACGCCTTCTTCTACCAGGGCAGCCAGTGCTTTGGCTGTGGCAGAAGAGATGTTACCCAGCTGCAGCTTGATGTTTACGGCATAGAAGCCCTTTTGCTTTTGCTCAAAAAGGTTCAGGCGCTTCCACTGCTCAAACCTGGCCACATCCTTAATTTCTACCTGCGGAAAATCAACAGCTGCAGGAATTTCGGGCTGCTCTACCAGAGAGCGGTCTACTTTAAATGTTTTATCCGGAATGGCGGTGTACTCCTGCTCAATCAGTTCTTTGTACTGATCCAGTGTGATGCCGCGCTTAGGATCCAGCAGGAACTTCAGGCGGGCCTTCATCCGTTTTTCGCGCTCGCCCAGGCGGTCAAAAATACGCAGGGCAGCATTCATAAAAGGAATGATCTTGTCTTCGTGCAGGAACTCAAAAGCAGTTTCGGCAATGAAAGGCTGTGCACCCAGGCCACCGCCAACTACTACTTTGAAGCCTCTTACCTCTTCGCCATTCTCAATCTTTACACGCGGAATAAAACCAAAATCGTGGAAGTAGGTGTAGGCTGAGTCTTTGTCGCTGGAGGAGAAAGCTATTTTGATCTTACGTCCCATATCCTGGCAAATTGGGTTGCGCAGGAAGTAACGGAAGGTTGCCTCAGCATATGGAGCTACATCAAAAAGCTCGTCGGGATCTATACCGGCAATGTCTGATGCAGTAACGTTACGTACGGTATTACCGCAGGCTTCTTTGGTAGTTACACCTACCTCTTCCAGCTTTGCCCACATGGCAGGCGTATCTTCCAGGTGCACATAGTGCAGCTGAATATTCTGGCGGGTGGTGGTGTGCAGGTTGCCGTTGGTATATTCTTCTGATATTTCGGCAATGCGTACCAGTTGTGGTGTGGTTAGCTTGCCATAAGGTATTTTGATGCGGAACATCTGCACCCCAAGCTGGCGCTGACCATACACACCGCGGGTAAGTCGAAAAGATTTAAAACGCTCCTCGAGGATCTGCCCGCTTTTGAAGGCATTGATTTTTTGCTGCAGGTCTAGGATATCGGCCTTGGCAGGCGCTGATATCTTGTCGGAAAGGTGTAATTTATCTTGTGACATGGGAGTTGATTTGCTTTGTTTTAGGTAGTAAAAAGCCTCGGCGGCTTATCCGCAGAGGCTTTTCTATTTTCTGGAATACAGATTACTCTTTTTTCCGGATAGCCCCCAGGGATAATGTCTGTCTACAACACATGCAACAGCAGTGCTCGTTACAACAGGCATTACAGCACTGGCTTAGTGTGCTGAAAAGAGGGCTATATTGATCAAAAAGTAACATATTATTTCTACTGTCCTATATGTTGTACGCAACCTGGGTGATACCTCTCGATATTCTAAGTGCGTTTTCTATGTCTTCCAGTATATCGTTTACATTTTCTAGCCCTACACTAACACGTACAAGGCCCGGATAAATCCCAACAGCAGCTCTTTCTTCATCAGATAGCTTGGAGTGGGTGGTAGAGGCCGGGTGTGTAGCGCTGGTGCGGGTATCACCCAGGTTAGCGGTGAAAGAGATCATCTTCAGTCCGTCCAGGAACCTGCGGCCGCGCTCCAGCCCACCTTTTACATTAAAGGTAATGAGGCCGCCGCCGAGCTTCATTTGCTTTCTGGCAAGCTCGTACTGCGGGTGCGATTTCAGGAACGGATACTTTACAAATTCAAGGTCTTTATGATCCTCCAGGTACTCTGCTATTTTCATGGCATTTTCGCAGTGGCGGTCCATGCGCACATGCAGGGTTTCCAGGCTTTTGGAAAGCAGCCAGCCGTTAAAAGGAGAGAGGGCTGGCCCGCTGTGGCGGCTAAAGTAGCGTACATCCTTGATCAGGTCTTTTGGCCCCAGCACCACGCCGCCAATGGCACGGCCCTGGCCATCGATAAACTTGGTGGCAGAGTGCGTTACCAGGTGTGCTCCCCATTTTGCAGGTTGCTGCAGGTAAGGCGTGGCAAAGCAGTTGTCTACGTTCAGGATCAGGTTATGGGCAGCGGCCAGCTTGCCCAGCCATTCAAGGTCTACCAGGTCGAGGCCTGGGTTAGAGGGTGTCTCCACAAAAATCATTTTGGTGTTTTTGCGGATTAGGCCTTCCCAGGTTTCGGGTTTCTCAATATCGGCATAGGTATGCTCAATGCCCCACTTAGGAAATATGCCGGTGAGGATCTGGTGGGTAGAGCCAAAAAGTGAGCGCGAAGCCAGTATATGATCGCCGCTTTTGAGCAGCCCCGCCATGCTCGTAAACATGGCAGCCATGCCGGAGGCAGTAGCTACGCCATCTTCGGTACCCTCCAGCAGGCAGAGCTTATCAATAAGTTCATTGTTGTTGGGGTTTGAAAAGCGGGTGTAAATGTTGCCGGCTATTTCGTCGCCAAAAAGAGCACGCGCCTGTTCTGCATCCTCAAACGTAAAGCTGGAGGTCATGTAAACGGGCGTGGTATGTTCCCTGTTCTGGCTCTTTTCTGCCCGGGTGCGGATGGCCTGTGTTTCGAAATGTTTATAGCTACTCATGGGGTACGTCTAATAATTAAGCCTCGTGCAACCATTCTTTTTTAGCCAGCAGTTCTTCTTCTGCCTCGGCATAATCGGGGTCTGGCACGCAGCAGTCTACCGGGCAAACAGCTGCACACTGCGGCTCTTCATGAAAGCCAATACATTCGGTGCATTTGCCTGATACGATATAGTAAAATTCATCTGAAAGAGGCGCCTGCGGATCGGTGGCGCCAACTGCTGAACCATCTTCCAGTTCAACAGACTGAAGGGAGGTGCCTTCGCCCCAGGCCCACTCGCGGCCACCTTCGTAAATGGCGGTGTTTGGGCATTCTGGCTCGCAGGCTCCACAGTTAATGCATTCGTCGGTAATATATAGTGCCATTGTATGGACTATTCGCTTGGTTTGATAATGAAAATTTGATTGGGGTTCCCGAAGGGATGATGTGCCTCTAGCTGCTTCGTTAATCTGTAAAAATATGAAGACTGGCTGCCCGGCACGGGCTTGGGTGGAGAATGGGCATTAACAACACCAACAACAGCAACAGCAGGGTGCTGTAGCCTTATAAGAAAGGCTGCTGGTGGTAAGGGTGGCTGGTGCCGGTAGATATAGGTTGTAAATTGTGCTCATTGCTCCTGTTAATTTATATGTCCCTTCTTTTGGGCAGGAATTGGCACCTTGCAGAGCTGTAGGTTGCCAGAGGGTCTTCGAGCCTGTCCTCTCACCTCTTCTGTATAAATCAACTACCTTGCAGTAATTGGTAGCTACAAAGTAAAGGATAAATCGTTAAAAGAGCAAAACGGCGGCATAAAATTTCGTATTTGCCCCGAAACTTGAGCCTTTGTCTTGCGAAAATTTTGCTCAGGTACTGTTGTGCAAACGTTATAAACAGAAGTGGGCATGGTTACTAACCTATGCCCGCTCTATAAAATAAATTTTCATTGCTTTGCTCTACCCTGGGTTAAGGTCAGTGCACCCATCAGTGAATCCGGTCGGGTCTTACCTCCAGTGTGCGGATAATATCGGCCTCCTGCAGCAGTAGTTCTTTCCAGCGGGCGTCTACCTCTTCGGCAGGCATGTATTCCTTTGCCAGGCGGATAAAGTTCTTATAGTGGCCTGCTTCTGATACCATCAGCTCATAGTAGAACTTCTGCAGTTCGGGATCATCGAGGTTTTTCCAGAGCAGCTTAAAGCGCTCACAGCTGCGGGCTTCTATCAGCGCATTAATGAGTAGCTGGTCCATGAGCTGGCGCTCACGGCTGCCACCGCTGCGGGCAGTTTTGCTGAGGGCTATTACATACTCATCTTTTCGCTGTGGTCCCAGGCCAAGGCCCCGTTTGCGCAACTGCTCCACCACCCGCTCAAAATGGCTCCATTCTTCGGCCACCACGGGCGTAAGCATGTCTACGAGCGCTTCTTTTTCGGGGTAGCGCACAATGAGTGATATGCAGGAGGAGGCAGCTTTTTGCTCACAGTAGGCATGATCTACCAGAATATCTTCCAGGTTTTTCTCGGCAATGTTTACCCAGCGGGGGTCGGTAGGTAACTGCAGGCCCAGTACATGCTTTGTATAATCTTCCATCAGTCAAAGAATAACCAGTCTATACCAATATCAAACGTGCGTTGAATCCCATTGTAATAAGGAGTAAGAAAATACCCCCGGTCGGTAAGCCCCTGGGTAAGATGGCTTAAGCGGGCAAATACCCTGGTATTTTTAATTTTAAAGCCAAAGAAAAGGTTGGCAATAGGGTAGGTGGGCACCAGGAAATTCTGCTGCACTACAAACTGCCGTGTTACAGGATCGTAGGCATTGGCATAGTAAGGGGCCTTTACGTGCACATCTACGCCCAGCTGAGCGAGCATTTTATCGCCAAAGAGGGGGCCTTCAAAATAGATAGAAGAATTAACCATCCAGTCAGGCACCTGCAGCGCCTCTGCCGAGTTGCCCGATACCTTGTTATACATTGCGTCTATATCCCAGTGAACATATTGCGCAAACACTAAGGAGGTGCGCAGCCTTGGGGAGATGCTTTGAAATGCAGCTCCCTGTTCAGGGCTTATCCCTTGGGGGCGGGTGGTGCCTGTAAGGCTGTCGGCCCTGAAGTAGAGCGGGTGTTGTACCACAGAGAGCTGCAGGCCTGGTTGTATGCTTAAGGGGCCTAACTTAAGCAGCAGTGATCCCTCCAGCCTGTCGGCAACCGGATCACGAAAATCATTCTCCCAGGTATCCAGCAATGTGTTGCGGTACCTATAAATAAAAGCAGGTTTGTACTGGCTACGCAGATAGCGCAGCTGTAGCCAGCTGTTTTGGGCAAGGGCCTCGAAGCGGTACTGGCCTTCTGATCTTAGCTCGGCTTCCACCCTAAGGGTGCGGATGGTATCTGGCTGAAGGGCCAGGTAACCGCCCACGGCAACTTCGTTTTCCTCATACACCAGGTCGGGGTTTGGTAAAAAACGTACTGAGCGGTGCTTGGCATAGGCATTCCACTGGCCGGCTTTATACTCCCCTTTTACACCCAGCTGGTTCGAGAATTCCCTGGACTCAAACTCTTCCGTAATAGAAGTAAGGCTTTCGTCAAATACTTTGCCATAGTATTCTTCACTGGGAGCCAGATCTTCAAAGGTGTGGGTGCGTGTTTCGCGATCCAGGATATGGTAAAGCTGCAGGGCGTTCACCAGCTTATACTGCTGGTAAAGGTGTGTGTTTACCCGAAGTTCTGTAGTTCTGGCATTGGCCAGCCGTTTCAGGGAAGTTTCGTACCTGATCATCTCCGGGAGTTCTTCAGGTAGCTCTGCTATGCTGATACCACCCGATTCGCGTACACTGTGCCTTAACCTGCTGAAGCTGGCCAGCAGCTGGTAGCGCTCGTTTTTGCCCTGGTACCTGGTAAATGCATCATAGGCAGTTGAAACAATCTGATTTCTCTGGTTGCTTTGTGAGGATGGAGCAATTTGTTGCTCTGCCGTAATGCGCCGAAAATCTACACCTGCATTCCAGCGTGGGTTTATGTTGCGGGAGTGGGTTACATCTACCCATGAGCGCCCGTTACCCCCCTGTGAGAAAAACAGGCTGGTAAACGGAGATCTGGTATTGTAGTAGCGGATTTCAGCAGGTTCGTTGAACCAGTAGTCATACACATAAAAGCCGGAGCGTTCCCCTATCTGATCCGGGAAGGTATAAAAGATAGAGCTTTGCGCAGTACCCAGGTTTTCCAGGGTCTGAATCCGGTAGCCGCTCTGCTCTGCGGGCAGTATGCGGTAAAAATTCTTTATTAAAGTGTCGGGGTGGTACTCCTGTTTAGTCTGATAGTACAGATTTGCCTCCCTGATGAAAGAGGTGGTTTCCGGGCCATAGACTAATTTGGTGGAATCGTCCAGTATCTGGGCCTGCAGGCCAAGGGGTATGCCCATCAGCAGCAGGCTAAGAAAGAGTAGGTTGCGGTATTGCACGTTCAAAATTAGCAAATCAACTGTCACGGCGTAATTTTTCAGCCACGCTTTTTAAAATCATCAGATCAAAAACTTCTGAATCCTTCTCCAGGAAACGCTGGCGTATAGGAATATAGTACAGGGGCAGCTCCTGGAGCAGCGGGTTTAAATGTGGCTGTACCAGCCTGGCAGCATCTTTTTCGCTGGTGATGATGATGGCGCCCGTGCCGGCATGGCTGTAGTACACCTGCTGCAGCTTTTCCAGGTTGGCTTTGGTAAACTGGTGATGATCGCCATACTGCTGATGCCCCACAAGTTTGTAGTGGCTGCTCACCCAGTCCTCAAGGGGTTTGGGTTTGGCCAAGCCTGTAAGCAGCAGGGCAGGAGCCCCCGCTTTTGGCGGTTCTTTGGTAGCCAGCAGCGAGAGGGGCAGGGCAGGTTCGTAGGCAATGGTACTAAAGAACACGGGCACATCTTTATCCAGGTATTTTCTTGCCTCCTGTGCCAGCAGTTGCTGTTCTGCACCTGGTAAAATTTCCGGGCACTTGGTTATTACCAGCGCCTGTGCACGTTTTGCACCCTTTCTGCTTTCCCGCAGCCGGCCGGCCGGCAGCAGGTAATCGCGCCAGAAAGGCTGCTGGTATGTAGTAAGCAGTATGTTAAAATCCGGGCGTAGCCTGCGGTGCTGAAAAGCATCATCAAGCACAATTACTTCAAGTTTTGGCCGCTCCTTTAACAGGTATTCTATGGCCAGCACCCTGTTTTCGCCAACAGCAACAGGCAGGGTTCCTTCCCACTTGCGGTAATACTGATAGGGCTCGTCGCCCAGGCTAAGGGCGCTGTCATTTGGGCCGGCAAGCCTGAACCCTTTAGTGGAGCGGCCATAGCCGCGGCTTAGGGTAGCAAGGGAGTAATGTGGCAACAGTAGCCGCAGCAGGTACTCTACCATAGGCGTTTTACCTGTGCCCCCTACCGATAAATTTCCTACACTGATAAGCATGCGGTCAGAACCAACAGCGCTTAACCAGCCCCTGTCGTAGAGCTGGTTACGGCTGCGTGTAATGCCATCGTACAGAATTGAAAAGGGATAGAGCGGTGCAATCATAAAACTGCGCAAATATACAGAAACTCTTTCAGGGAATTGGTGCTGCTTTTTTATAGTACCGAAAACAGCAACAGGCTTAATTGCTTTAATGCTTTTGTAATAGGTTAAGTAAAACAGGATTATTAAGTTTCAGGCATGATTACCATCAACGATATCACCCAGGAATTGGAAAAGTGGGCACACCCCTCCCTGCAGGAAAGCTATGATAACTCCGGATTGCTCACCGGTAGCGGGCAGACTGCCTGCAGTGGTGTGCTAATTACCCTAGACTGTACTGAAGCCGTTATTGACGAGGCTATTGAGCGTGGCTGTAACCTGGTGGTGGCGCACCATCCTATTGTTTTCAAGGGCCTTAAGCGCCTCACCGGGCGCAACTATGTAGAGCGAACTATCATCAAGGCCATTCGCCTGGGGGTTGCTATTTATGCCATTCACACCAATCTCGATAACGTAATTACAGGGGTAAATAAAAAGATAGCCGACCGGCTCGGGCTGCAGGATTTAAGCATCCTGGATCCCAGGCGGGAGGTGCTGCAGTCGTTAACCTTTTTTGTGCCAAAGGAAAATACACAGGAGGTGCTGAATGCCCTGTACAATGCCGGGGCCGGGCAGGTGGGTAACTACGATCACTGCAGTTTTCGCTCCGAGGGCACAGGCACTTTTCGTCCAAACGAAGAGGCCAACCCAACCATTGGCAAGCAGGGCGAAGATGAAGAGGTGGGGGAGAACCGGGTAGAGGTGATCTTCCCGGCATACCTGGCGCAAAAGGTGCTGCAGGCCATGCGGCAGGCCCACCCTTACGAAGAGGTAGCCTACTTTATGCATCGCCTGGAAAACACGCACCAGGAATATGGATCGGGCATGCTGGGCCATTTGCCGGAGCCGGTGCCGCCCATGGAGTTTATAAAGCTGGTAAAGGAAAAAATGGAAGCAGGTTGTGTACGTTATACAGCACTGCCGGATAAGCCAGTGCAGCGGATTGCCCTCTGCGGCGGGGCCGGAAGTTTTCTTTTACACAAGGCAATTGCCGCCGGCGCAGATGTATTTGTGAGTGCAGATTTCAAGTACCATGAATTTTTTGACGCCGAAGAACGTATTATAATAGCGGATATAGGTCACTATGAAAGCGAAAGCTTCACAAAAGAATTAATTCTTGAAAGATTAACGCAAAAATTTTCTAATTTTGCGCTTTATCAGAGTGCTATCCGCACAAATCCGATAAGCTACCTGTAAGGAGACTACATGGAAAATACCACGGCACAAAAACTAACGGCCCTGCTGGAACTGCAGGCCATCGATTCAGCTCTGGACGATATCAAAAAAATTCGCGGAGCGCTGCCCGAAGAAGTAAGCGACCTGGAAGATGAGATTGCGCAGTATGAAACGCGTATATCTAAATTCGAAGGCGAGCTGAAAGAAATTGAAGAGAGCATTGAGCAAAACCGCGCTGCTATGAAAGAAGCGGAAAAGCTCATCAAGAAGTACGAAGAGCAGCAGATGAACGTACGCAACAACCGTGAGTACGATGCCATCACCAAAGAAATTGAGCTGCAGAATCTTGAGATACAGGTGGGCGAAAAGCGTGTGCGTGAAGCGTATACCCGTATTGATCGTAAGCAGGAAGAAATAGATGGCGTGAAAGCACGCGTTGAAGAGCGCCGTAAGGACCTGGAGAGCAAGAAAAAAGAGCTTCAGCAAATTACCGGCGAAAGCGAGGAAGATGAAAAGAAATTACTGAAGGAGCGCGATGCCGCTGCTCAGCAGATTGAAGAGCGTCTTCTGCGTGGATATGACCGTGTACGCAACAACGCCCGTAACGGACTGGCAGTTGTAACTGTTAAGCGTGATGCCTGTGGCGGTTGTTTTAACATTGTACCACCCCAGCGCCGCTCCGATATCCGTGAGCGTAAAAAAATTATTGTGTGCGAACACTGCGGCCGTATCCTTGCCGATGTGGAGGATGAAACCGAAGAAGCAAAACTGAACCGTACCAGGGTTCGCCGCACTATGGCTTAATCATTGGCACAGCCTTTGTCATTTAAAAGCCCCGTCTGTTTAACAGGCGGGGCTTTCTTGTTTATCGCGTTTACCTGCCAGGTAAAAGAGTCATTCATGAAAAGCAAGCTGTAGTGCAGCTTAAGTCTTCAGATCATTAAATCCATGGGTAGGATCCAGGTCCAGCACACGGCTGGGGGTGTCCACAATCATTCCCCTGTCTCCATAAAATACAATGGGTGTTAAAAGCATCTCCGGATTAGCAATCAACGCCTTAAGCCAGTCATCATCTGTGAGGTCCACACCCTCATACTTTTCCATGTAGGTGTCAGAGCTTTTATCGACAATATCAACCGGGCTCCGCTTTAACTTATTTAAAATTTCAATAAGCTGGGTTTCGGTTACTTTATCTTTGAGTACGTCTACGCCCCTGATGTGCTCCGACAACTGAATAGCCAGATCGTAGGTGTTTTTATCTTTTTTATGTTCAGGTTTATAAAATATGAGTACCTGACGTTTACTGAATTCCATACACAGGTTTTTTAGGTTTTATAGATAATTCCATCAGGAATTAGTGGAATGGAAGCTGATCTGCTGATCACCTCTGTTCCTTCTTTTCAACCTGCCTGCAGGCTTAAATGTTTTAGTCCTGTAACAGATGTCTGCGGTCGTTAAAACGGTCTACAACAAACATGCTGCCTGTCCAGGTAAGCTCGTAAAGGCCCAGGTTGTCGTGTTCAAAATAATCCATGTTCTGAAGAGGGTAATTGAGCATGTAGCACAGCAGAATACGCATGGCCCGTCCGTGCATGCAAATCAGGATAGTTTCACCCTCTTCTTCCTCCAGTAAGTACTTCAGTACCACCTGCTGCCGGCGCTGTACGTCCATGGGGCTTTCGCCACCTTCTATCAGCACATGCAGTTCGCCCTGTTGCCAGGCTTTTACTACCTGCAGGTAGTGGTCGTGCTCTTCGTGGGTAAAAGGTTTACCCTCCTTATGCCCCCAGTTAATTTCATTTAGGCCCTCAAACACCACATGCGGAAAACCGGCATCCAAAAATTTCTGTACACTCTGATGGGTTCGCTGCAGGGCAGAGGTGTATACTACATCAAACGGATAATCTTTATAGGCCTGCCAGAAAAGCTCGGCCTGGCGGTGGCCCTCTTCATTAAGGGGAGCGTCAATACCACTTCCCTGTACCATGCCGTTTTTATTGTAATCGGTTTGCCCGTGGCGGATAAGGTATATCTTTTTCTGTTTCAAAATTTGAATGATTTGGCTGAGCAGCTACGCCTGTCAGCATAAATAGAAGGAATATTAGTAAAGATACAGTTGCAAAGCAGGCAATTCAAAAACTGCTGCATACTTTTGCAAGGTACGTTATATACCTGCTGCATGTCAACTTCTGTTTTCAAAACACCCCCAACACTGGAAGCGCTAAGCCGCATGAGCCGTAATACCATGATGGAGCACCTGGGTATAGAATATACCGAAGCAGGTGCAGATTTTATAACTGCCCGTATGCCGGTAGACCACCGCACCCACCAGCCTTTTGGCTTGTTGCATGGTGGAGCCTCCGTAGTACTGGCCGAAACCCTTGGGAGTGTGGCAGCCTATTTATGCCTCGATGGGGAAAAGCAGTATGCCGTAGGACTGGATATAAATGCCAATCACATACGTGCCGTGCGCAGTGGCTGGGTATATGGTACCACAAAGCCCCTGCACATTGGCGGAAAAACGCATGTGTGGGAAATTCGTATTACCACTGAAGAAGGAGCCCTGGTGTGCATTAGCCGCATTACCATGGCTGTGTTGGATCGTGCATGAAAGCAACTCTCTTACATACAGAACTGGTTGCTCCCTTACAGGAGCTAAGCATACAGGAGCAGTTTGAGGCTTTGCTTAAAACCGCTCTGGCGGAAGGCTACCCCGTAGCTGCCTGGCGCCTGCCGGGCGAGCAGTATCCCAGCCTGCTGATTGACCTAAGCGGCACCACCAGGCTGGTTAATCCTGATTTAGAGCAGCTGCCTGCAGGTTTTCTGGCAGCTCCATACAAAACAGATTTAGCTGCTGCAGATGCGGAAGAAAATCCTCAGTGCCATTTCCTAAAAGCCGACCTGTACTGGAACGGGGCAGAAGAAAGCTTTAGCCTGGCAGATAGCCTATCGGAAAAGCAGAAACAAAATGCTACACTGATAC
The DNA here is from genome assembly GCF_020178975.1 of Cesiribacter sp. SM1. Classification (GTDB taxonomy): domain Bacteria; phylum Bacteroidota; class Bacteroidia; order Cytophagales; family Cyclobacteriaceae; genus Cesiribacter. Next base: position 22,273 of record NZ_JAHXBU010000089.1, on the reverse strand, counting down.
TGGAAAAAGCCCCGGAGCAGTTGCAGGCCAGCCAGCCGGCTTACCCAACGGCAGAGGTGCAGCTTACCGAAACCAGTATGGAACAGTATCTGAGTCTGGTTCAGGATTCTGTTGCAGCCATCAAAAGGGGCGAGTTTCAGAAAAATGTATGTGCCCGTACAAAGCTTGTTGATTTGCCGGAGGCGTTTCGCCTGGAGAAATTCTTCAAGGCACTATCCTCCGGCTATCCCAATGCTTTTGTTTCTGTTGTGGCAGCACCACAAATTGGCACCTGGGTGGGTGCTACGCCCGAAATACTTATTTCTGTTGATAAGCAACAGCGTTTTAAAACGGTGGCACTGGCAGGAACGCAGCCTAAGCAGCCAGGCATGAGCCCGGTTGATGCAGTATGGCGGCAAAAGGAAATCGAAGAGCAGGCTCTGGTAAGCCGCTACATTATCAATTGCCTGAAAAAAATAAGAGTGCGTGAGTTTGATGAAATTGGTCCCAGGACCATTGCTGCTGCCAACCTGCTGCACCTGCGCACCGATTACATCATAGACCTGCGGGAGGTAAACTACCCCAACCTGCCAACCGTTATGCTGCAGTTGCTGCATCCTACCTCTGCTGTATGCGGCCTGCCCAAAGAGCCAGCCGCTGCCTTTCTGGAGGAGCATGAGAGACTCGACAGGCGCTTTTTTGCAGGCTTCCTGGGGCCGGTGAACCTGCAGGGCGAAACGCATCTTTTTGTAAACCTGCGTTGCATGCAGTTGCTGGAAGAAAAAGCCCTGCTGTATGCCGGTGCTGGTATTACCGCAGATTCGGTACCGGAACGGGAGTGGCAGGAAACCGAACATAAATGCTTTACCCTTCTGGAGGTACTGCAGCAGGCCCAGGTTTAGAAACAGTGTTAAGAGTGTTAATTTATCACCGCAACCTTAAGTATACATAGTGCTGCAGCCAATTGCCGATATAGCCGAACAGTGTGCCCGCCTGGGCATCAGGCATTTTGTACTTTCTCCCGGATCGCGTTGTGCCCCGCTTACCCTGGCTGTAGCCCGGCACCCGCAAATCCAGACCCGTGTGGTGCCCGATGAACGTGCCGCTGCCTATATTGCACTTGGTATGGCACAGGCCCTGGGCGAAACGGTAGGCCTTATTTGTACCTCTGGTACTGCTGCTTATAATTATGCGCCGGCGGTGGCAGAAGCTTTCTATCAGCATGTGCCCCTGTTGGTACTTACGGCAGACCGGCCCCCGGAGTGGATCGACCAGCAGGACGGGCAAACGCTTCATCAGCAAAACCTTTACGGCTCCCACGTAAAAGGTAGCTACCACTTGCCCGACACTTATGCGCATCCCGACCTGGTATGGCATCTGCATCGCCAGGTGAATGAAGCAATCAATCTTAGCCAAACCGGAGCGAAAGGTCCTGTACACATAAATGTGCCGCTGCGGGAGCCCTTTTATCCCAGGGCAGAAGAGCCCTGGCAGTATACGCAGGATCTCAAAATAACTGAGCGGCTGGAGGCAGAGCCACGTTTGCCACAATTGGTATGGGAGCAGCTGGCAGGGGAGTGGCAGCAGTATAATCAAAAGCTTATAGTAGCAGGGCAGGGCCTATGGAATGAAAAGCTGCAGACGGCACTGGAGCAAACCAGCCGCCAGCAGCGAATTCCGGTGGTAGCCGATATCATCAGCAACCTGCATGGCCTAAAGGGGCGGATCAGCAAGCAGGATAGCTTTCTTGGTCTGTCACTCCAGCAACAGGGGCAAGCACAGGGTGAAGCACTTCAGCCAGAGCTGCTGATAACTTTCGGTGCTTCTGTGATCAGTAAAAATCTTAAGTTGTTTCTGCGCAAGTATAAACCAAAGGCGCACTGGCATATACAGGCACATGGTCCGGTAGCAGATACCTTTAAGTCACTTACCAGAATAATACCTGTTGAGCCTGCTTATTTTTTTGCAGAGCTTAACAACCGGGGCATACGTGCCGAAGAGCAGCTGCCTCTTCAAAAAACCTACAACAGAAGCTGGCAAGAGCAGGAGGAAACAACAGAAAAAGCAGCTGCCGGCTTCTTCAATGAGGAAGTGTGGGGAGAGTTTTGGGCAGTTAAGCAGTGCCTGCAGCAGTTACCGCAAGAGACTCACCTGCATCTGGCCAACAGCATGTCAGTTCGCTATGCTAATTTTATAGGGCTGGCGCAGGAGCAGAAAAATATACAGGTGTGGGCAAACAGGGGCACCAGTGGTATTGATGGCTGCAACAGTACTGCCTTAGGGGGTGCCATTGCTGAGGGCAAGCTTACTGTACTAATAACAGGAGATATGGCTTTTCTGTACGATCGCAATGCTTTCTGGCACAGCTTTCTGCCTTCAAATCTGCGTATTTTAGTGCTTAATAATGCTGGTGGTGGTATTTTCCGGATGATTGAAGGGCCCCGCAGACAGCCTGAGCTGGAAGAATATTTCGTAACAAAGCAACCCTTTAACGCCCAGCCAACGGCACAGGAGGCAGGCTTTCGTTACAGCAACTGCCAGAGTATCAAAGAGTTTAAGGAGGCGCTGCCGGCCTTTTTATCTGAAGAGGGTGGGGCAATGGTGCTGGAGGTTTTCAGCAATAGTGCCGCCAACACAGATATTTTTAACAGGTACAAGCAGGCCATGCAGGAGCGGAACGCCAGATAAGGCTGCCAGGCTTGGCTGTAGCCAGGCAGGGCTCCAAATGCTTTATTGTAAAGCACTACAGCAGCCAGTACAGTGGGGCGCAGAGTTGTGCTGCCGTAGCTTCACCAAAGAAACAGGTATGCTGCAGCAGGATGTTTTTAACGCTATCAATCATTATAATATAAATAAAGAAATATGAGCAAGGCAAATTGGGTAACTGTAAAAGAATATGAGGACATCACCTATAAAAAATCAAACGGTGTTGCCCGTATTGCTTTTAACCGGCCAAACGTACGTAACGCATTTCGTCCTAAAACTGTAGGAGAACTGTTTGAGGCATTTCTGGATGCCCGTGAAGATACATCCATTGGGGTAGTGCTGCTTTCTGCCGAAGGGCCTTCTACTAAGGATGGTGTTTATTCGTTCTGCAGTGGCGGAGATCAGAATGCGCGCGGTCACCAGGGCTATGTAGATGAGGCAGGCATGCCCCGCCTGAATATACTGGAGGTGCAGCGCCTGATACGGTTTATGCCAAAGGTAGTTATTGCCGTGGTGCCTGGCTGGGCAGTAGGTGGCGGGCATAGCCTGCACGTGGTATGCGACCTTACCCTTGCCAGCAAGGAGCATGCTGTTTTTAAGCAAACCGATGCCGATGTAACCAGCTTCGATGGCGGCTACGGCTCGGCTTACCTAGCAAAAATGGTGGGGCAAAAGCGTGCACGTGAAATATTTTTCCTGGGCAGAAACTATTCAGCGCAGGATGCTTATGAGATGGGCATGGTGAATGCTGTGATTCCGCATGAGGAACTGGAAGATACAGCCTACGAATGGGCACAGGAAATTCTGGAGAAATCGCCTACTTCCATAAAGATGCTGAAGTTTGCATTTAATCTCACCGACGATGGCATGGTAGGCCAGCAGATATTTGCCGGCGAAGCTACCCGCCTGACGTATATGACTGATGAAGCCAAGGAAGGAAGAAATGCATTTCTGGAGAAACGGAAGCCGGATTTCAAGGACATTAAGTGGATTCCGTAAACAATTTTTCTGATGCCCCGTTTCTGACACATAGAGTGAGGCCATGCAATAGGTTTAGACTGGTTTAGTCTTGATTCCTTGAACTTTTAGGCTATTAGCGTACTAAAACAGTTGTAAAAAATATTACGTTTGTTGCAGAACCTTACGTCAATATCAGCACAAATAGTCCCTGTGAAAGGGTAGATGCGTAAAAAACTTTAAAAAAATTTTATCTACCTAAAGCGACCTTTGTGTCGCTTTTTTTTATGTTGCTCTAAAAAATTACATGGGTTTATATCGCAAAAACGGCCTTTCCCGATACGAAAACGGTATGTTATGCAAGCAGAGTAATTTATTAATGATAATTTCAAGAACCTTCCTGCAATCGGTAGCGTATAAGGTGTTATATTTGTGTATAATATTACATCGACCTATATGACATTGGCCGAAAAAAAATTAGCAATGTTCCGCCACATCGACACCATGAGTGAGCAGGAAGTGGAGCAGCTTTACCAATCGCTGGTAGGTGTGAAGAAGTCTTCGCCCATGCGCCAGCCAATTAGTTTCCGCGATATTAAGCGCCGGTTCGACGTTGTTGAATCAGCGATGAATGTAAACTCAGTTAGTGTTAGCTGATAAGATTTAACTTGACTTTTTTATTTTTTGGCCGCCTAGCGGCTGTGCTCCATTAATTTTTTTGAGCATTTTGGATTTTGCTTCTTTAGGTGTTGGTTTGAGGACCAACACCTTTTTTTATGCCATGGCTTTTAACTTAATAATCGGCAACGAATCCTTTACTCCTGCACAGCTGCAGCAACAGCATGTAGCAGAACAAGAAATGTGGCAGCCCTATCAGCATGCAGCATTAACCTTTGTGCAGCAATGGCTAAACAACCAGCAGGCATTTACTGTACATACTTCGGGTTCTACAGGCAAGCCCAAGCCTATAGCCGTGTCCCGCAGCAGAATGCAGGCAAGTGCCCGGCTTACGCTGCAGGCGCTCCAGCTTACTGCCGGAACGCCTGCACTTCTTTGTATTAATCCGGCTTACATCGGAGGTAAAATGATGCTGGTGCGTGCAATGGAGGGTGGTTTGCCTATTCGTTTGCTTTCGCCGGAGGCTAACCCTTTAAAGCAGCTGCCAGTTGCTGAACAGCCTCTTTTTACCGCCCTGGTGCCTCTGCAGCTGGAGGCAATTCTGCAGGATATGCCCAGCTTAAAGATTTTAAACCAGATGAAGTCAGCCATTATTGGCGGAGCTGCAGTATCTCCGGCACTGGAAGAAAAGACGCAGCTGGTGCATGCACCTCTGTACAGTACCTATGGCATGACTGAGACAGTGTCGCACATAGCCCTGCGCCAGATCAATGGCCCCGGCCGCAAAGATTATTTTACTGTTTTGCCTGGTATACAGATTAGTACCGATGGGCGTGGCTGCCTGGTTATTAATGGCCCGGTTGTTGAAGAGGAGGTGGTAACCAACGATATAGTGGAGCTGCTTGATGAAAACAGCTTTCGCTGGTTGGGGCGCATTGATAACATTGTTAACACCGGTGGTGTTAAAGTGCAGGCAGAACAGCTTGAGGCAGTGGCAATGGTCTGTCTTAGGGAGCAGGGACATGGCCGGCGGGTGCTGGCAGGTGGGCTTCCCGACGAAAAGCTGGGGCAAAAGGTAGTACTCCTGCTGGAAGGAGAGCCACTGATGGCGGAGTCTGTTGCTGTGTTACTGCAGTGCCTCACTGCCTCGCTGCCAAAATACTGGGCGCCAAAAGAGATCTTATATGTATCAAACTTCGTTGAAAGCGACAATGGAAAAATCAAGAGAAAAGAAACCTGGGCCAGGCTTTAGGGGCTGGCTGGTTGTGCTGGCAGGAATTTTAGTGCTTAGCACTGCTGCTGCATGGCAGAAAAACGAGGCAACACACAGCATCATTGTAAAGGTAGAAGGAGCCCGAAACAATAAAGGAGTGATCAGGCTGGCCTTGTTCAATAAAGGGGAGGGTTTCCCGACCGATGGAAAAAAAGCAATCAGGAATATAACGGTTCCTGCCAGTGAGGGTGCTGTTCAGATGGTAGTAGAAGGCCTGCCTGCCGGGCGTTATGCCATTTCGCTGCTGCACGATGAGAATGAAAACGGAAACCTGGATACAAACGTTGTTGGCTATCCAAAAGAAGGCTATGGGGCATCTAATAACAACCTGCCAACCTTTAGGGCACCAAATTTTGATGAGGCTGCATTCGATCTGAAGTCAGCAAGGCAGGAATTAATTGTCAGACTCCGTTACTAAGTTAGTATCGTTTCTATCCTCCTCTGTATCTATTTTGGCAAGAATGGTGGTGGCAAAGTAATTGTCGCCGCCATCACGCACTACGCGCCAGCCCAGCTCTTCCAGGTTTTTTCTGATGTAGCGGTTCAGAAAGCCATGGGCTACCAGTACAACTTTAGGAATTTCCTCGCTGCTCTCGTCAAGTAGCATGGCTCCTTTACGAGCCCTTTCTTTTGCTTCGCTAAAGCTTTCTATGCCCTCACGGTCCAGGCCCAGCATCCATTTAATGCGCGCGGTGGTGGTCCAGTACTTGAGTGGCAGGCGCATTTTTACCCTGCGTTTGCCAATAATACGCTCAAACTCCCTGAAATCTTCTGTAATAACAATTTCCCTTTCTGCACCAAATAAGTATTTGGCTGTTGCCTGTGCTCTGGGGATGGTGCTTGTAAAAAGTGCAACCTCTTCAGCTTCATTCAGCTTAAAGAAGGGCCTGTCGGGAATAATAATGCCCACGCTATCGTAATTCCTGATAAAACTTTTGGCTTCTTCGTAGGTGAACTGCCCTGTTTTGGTAAGGTCTGGTTCTCCATGGCGGATCAGTGCTATTTGCCTGACCTGCGCATTTTCAGGCAGCAGGTTCTTGTTCGGCTCTACAAAATGTAGCTCCTGGGCAACAGGTACGCCATTGGCAGTAACGAAATCTGCGTTTCTGTTCAGCTCTTTATATTTAATTTCCAGGTTATTTAATATTTGTTCCTGCATGTCTTTTTCCTGGCAACTCGCTGTTGTAAAAGCTACCAGAACTAAAAAAATAAGTGTATAAAACAATCTGTTCATATATAATGATACTATAGAAGCGCCGTTCGGGTTTCTCTGAAAGTAGAAATGTGTAACTTGCAGCCTATATGAGTGTAGCTTTAGAATCAGTCCATAAACTGGATATTTTTTACGATGCAGGCGAAAATGTGCCGCCTCCCTATCATTATGCCTACCATCTTGAGTTAACGCTTAAACCCTCAGGTTTGGATGCTAATTTTGACCTGCGTTACCTGAACCGCGAAGAGCTTACTGAAGAGGAGATTCTGGAAGAAGGATTTACCCTTCAGGATGACTGGAGCTGGAGTGGCAGCTTGCCCCAACTTTGGCTGGAGGCCCTGCAGGAGCAAATGACAAAGAGTATTTGGCCCAACAAGCCTAAGGAGGCCAGAGAGGGAGAGGCTGTGCTGGAAATTCAGTTGCTTAGCCAGCCCGGAGAAGTGCTGTTTGCCGGCAGACCCGCCGATGTACCCAGCTGGGAGTATTTTTTGCAGGAAATCATGCAGGCTATTTATGAGGTGGCACAAAAGGAAGCTCCTTTTGCTTTGCACTACCTGGAGATTGATGATAGTAACATTGAGATTTGGCTGAATGCAAGCTTTGCCGAAAGAAAAGCCAGTGCACGTCAGGTAGGGATGGAAGGACCTGGCTCGGAGAGCACCCGGGAGTTGAGCTGGCCAGCCCTGAAAAAATTGCTCAAGACTGTGTACATGCCCGATTATGATTATGATAATGCCTCGGACTTTCCGCCAACGGAACCTGGCAGGCATGTCAGTACCGGAGAAGGGGTATGGTTTACTTTTGGAGAAAGCTTGTTGGAGCCTGGTGCTAACACAAACAGCCTGGACAGGCTGGAAGCAGCGCTCAAAGAAATTTTTACAGACCAGAAATAAGTACGTCGGCACAGATTCTGTCGTCATTCCTATAAAAAATAAACAGCCGCTCACAAAATGCAGAGCGGCTGTATTATTGAATATAGTAATCAAACAATCAAATAAAATTCTATTTCTCCTTGAGCTTAATCACCTCGTTTTGAAGCTCCAGTACCAGGCCTGCCAGCTTCTCCAGCGACATATCCGGCTTAGTAGATGATTTTAGGTTGCCTGTGCCCGGTGCTGTGCTTTGTATTGCAGCTGTGGCGGGCTCAGGGAATTGCATGCTAATGAAGGCTTTTGCTTCCCAGATCTCCAGTATGTCTGCCAGCTCTACCTCAAAAGGAGCGTAGGCTGTGTTGTCTGATACCATCAGCAGGCTGTTGTCCTTACCATTTTTGTAGGCTCTTTTATAAACAACCCCTTCTTTGGCAGTTACAAAGATGTAAGTTTTGCCCTCGCGTATATCCCTGGCGCTCTCTACATACTGGCCAATGATGATAGTGCCTGAAGGGAGTGGCAGCATGCTGTCGCCACTGATCTCAAATGCGCGGTAGGTGCCGGTTTGCGGTAGTAAAGGTAGCTGAAAGCGTGGCAACTCCTCCAGGTATTCAGGATCGGCAAAGCCATTGAGATAACCGGCAGCCGCCTTTTGTGGCACCAGTTCTATATTTTCCCGGTTTTGCTGATCTACCGTTATCGATAGGATCTTTAGTTTTTCCTTACCATTGCCGGTCTCTTTTTTCATGAGCTTCTGAATATCCTCGCGGCTCATGCGGGTAAGGTCGCGGGTAAGGAGCATGTCTACCGTTACACCAAACTCGGTAGCAATATTCTGAAGGTTGTTAAGGCGCGGATCTGCCCGTCCCTCTTCGTATGCGCCCAGCAGGGAGCGCTTAATGCCAATACGCTCCGCAAATTGCTCTTGTGTAAAGCCCATTTGCTTGCGCAGGGTACGTATGTTTGTGCTTACTATGCTCATGCTTGCAGGGTTTTATGATGGAGGACTAGTATTTTTAGTATGCTACCCCTCTGATCCCTATAACGACTGCAAGATAAGAAAAATTAGCAAAATGCTAAAAATATTGTGATGGGTTATTAGTGACTAATTTTATTAGTATGCTGTTAGCTTTCGAAGAAAATAAAGCCACTGCCATTTTCCCGGTCAGAGATGCAGTAAAAGCTGCTAAGGTGCATAGCGCCATGCTGCTGCATGAGTAGCATGCGCTGCCTGATGATTTGTGCCACCTCCCGTAAACTAAGGCTCGGATCTACCAGCATATGACCGCGGGTAGGCTTGTTGCTGTCTTTGTGCTGAGCTAAAAATTTAACCTGGCAACGACGCTCACTTAAGCGGTGGCTGGTAAGCTTCAGTTTTATGGCACTGCTTAAAGCAGCACTGGCAGAAGTTAGGGTAGATGCGGTGGCCATTGCTATTATATTTAGTTTATGTTGCTGATAAAATTAGTATTAATAATTTTATTAGCAAAACGAAAACTAAAACTTTTGTCACAGAGGTAATGCTTTGCTCTGGTTTGTCTATTCTTAACAGAAAACCTTATTTTAGCAGCAGTTAATATCAGGATATGCAGTTACTGGAGGTGGGTGATGAGAAAACCCGCAGAGAATTCTTAGAATTGCCTGTAAGGCTTTATAAGAACGAGAAAAATTGGATCAGACCCCTGGATCAGGATATAGAAAGTGTTTTTGATCCGAAGAAGAATAAGCTTTTCCGCCATGGAGAGGCTGTTCGCTGGATTTTAAAAGATAGTAGTGGTACTACCATAGGCAGAGTGGCCGCTTTCATCAATCAGAAAACATCCCGGAAAGAAGACCAACCCACGGGTGGACTGGGTTTTTTTGATTGTACCAACGATCAGAATGCTGCAAACTTACTACTGGATGCCTGCAAAAGCTGGCTGCAGGAGCGGGGTATGGAAGCCATGGATGGCTCTATTAATTTTGGCGACCGCGACCGCTGGTGGGGCATACTGGCCGAGGGTTTCGACCTGGAACCTAACTACTGCATGCACTATAACTTTCCTTATTATACAGCGCTTTTCGAGAATTATGGTTTCCAGCTCTACTTTAAGCAGTTTACCTACGGCCGCAGGGTAAAGGAGGGGGGTGTGAGCGAGAAAATACAGGCCCGGGCAGAGCGGCTGCTTGCAGAACCAAAATATGAATTCAGGCATGCAGAGATGAAAAACATGGACAAGTATGCCGAGGATTTCAGAACCATTTACAACAAAGCCTGGGTAAAGCACAAAGGTGTAGGTGAAATGAGCAAAGCACAGGTTGATGGTATATTTAAAAAGCTAAAGCCTGTAATGGATCCAAAAATCATGATGTTTGGGTATTATGAGGGCGAGCCAATAGCATTCTTCCTGAACCTGCCGGAGCTGAACCAGATTTTTAAGCATGTGAATGGCAATTTAAACTGGTGGGGCAAACTTCTTTTTGTTTACCATAAATGGCGCGGAACCTGTAAAAAAATGCTGGGCCTTGTGTTTGGGGTGGTGCCGGCCCACCAGGGAAAAGGAATTGAGTCGGCTATGGCCATTGCAACCAGCCGCTATGTATGGAGCAGCAAATCGCCCTATCTTGATTTTGAAATGAACTGGATTGGTGATTTTAACCCTAAAATGATGCGTATTGCTGAAGAAGTAGGTGGTAAAGTTTACAAGGTGCACCACACCTACCGCTACCTGTTCGACCGTAGTAAACCATTCAACCGTTGTCCGATTATACATTAAACTAAATCTAGATTTACAATATGAGCTTATTAGTTGTTGGGTCGGTGGCTTTTGATGCCCTGGAGACTCCATTCGGTAAAACCGACAAAATCATTGGGGGCTCTGGTACCTATATATCCATGGCAGCGTCTTACTTCACCAAAAAAACCAACCTGGTGGCTGTTGTAGGCGGCGATTTCCGTAAAACCGATATTGAAATGATGCAGCAGCATGGGATCAATACCGAAGGTCTTCAGATAAAAGAAAACGAAAAGAGCTTTTTCTGGAGTGGGCGATACCATAGCGATATGAACAGCCGCGATACCCTGGTAACAGAGCTTAATGTGTTGGGCAGCTTTGATCCTTTGATCCCCGACAGCTACCAGAACTGCCAGTACCTGATGCTGGGCAATCTGGCACCGGCGGTACAGCGCACCGTGATTGAGCGCATGAAAAAACGCCCCAAGCTCATTATGATGGACACCATGAACTTCTGGATGGATGTGGCATGGGATGACCTGATGGATACCATCAGTATGGTGGATGTGCTTTCTATCAACGATGGAGAAGCCCGGCAGCTAAGCAAGGAGTATTCGCTGGTGAAAGCCGCCAAGAAAATACTGGCCATGGGCCCCAAAAAGCTCATCATTAAAAAAGGCGAGCATGGTGCCCTGCTGTTTGACCAGGACCAGATCTTTTTTGCACCTGCGCTGCCGCTGGAAGATGTGTTTGACCCTACCGGTGCCGGTGATACCTTTGCCGGAGGCTTTATTGGCTACCTTTCTTCTACCAATGATGTAAGCTTTGATAACATGAAGCGGGCAATCATCTACGGCTCTGCCATGGCTTCTTACTGTGTAGAAAAGTTTGGCGTGGAGCGTCTGGTAAACCTTAAGCAATCTGATATTGATGAGCGGGTGCAGGAATTTGTAGACCTGGTTCAGTTCGAAATTTCTTACGCATAAGGTGTATAATACTTATACATGTGCATAATACTTATACATGGGTGCACACTGCTTGTGCATGAGCGCATAAGGTTTGTACATACGTATGAGTACCTGATGAGTAAAGCTGCCCCCGGGCAGCTTTTTTGATTTATGAAGCTAACCAATGCCTTGCTCCGTTCATGGCTCAAAATCGCCACTTGTGTAGTTTTTGTTTAATCTCAGCTTGTGCCTTTTGAGCCGGATGAGCGGTTCAGGTATATTTGATAGTTAAAATTTTATGTAATCCGCGTTTGAACATCACACTAATCTTATGAAGAAAAGCTCCTTTTTGCTGTTGTGCCTGCTGGTAGCCAGTATGGTGCATGCGCAAAATAAAAAGATTGAGTTTGTAGAATATGATATGCCCAATGGCCTTCATGTTATTCTGCACGAGGATCATTCCACTCCCATTGTTGCTGTAACTGTTATGTACCATGTAGGCTCCAAGAATGAGGAGGAGGGACGTAGCGGCTTTGCCCACTTTTTTGAACACCTCCTGTTTGAGGGAACAGAAAATGTAGACAGAGGTGAATTTATGGGCATTGTAAAGGCTGCCGGCGGCGCACTTAACGCCAACACAACTCAGGACCGTACCTTCTATTACCAGATACTGCCCTCTAACCAGCTGGAGCTGGGGCTTTACCTGGAGTCGGAGCGCATGCTGCATGCCAAAATAGATTCTGCCGGGGTAGAAACACAGCGCGAAGTGGTAAAGGAAGAGAAGCGCCAGCGCATCGACAACGTACCTTATATGTCGTTCCAGGAAAACATCTTTAAGCGTGCCTTTCAGAAGCACCCTTACCGCTGGACTCCAATTGGCTCAATGGAAGACCTGAACGCTGCCAAGCTCGAAGAGTTTATGCAGTTTTACAAAGAGCACTATGTGCCAAATAATGCAGTGCTATCCATTGCCGGCGATATTGATGTGGCGCAAACCCGCGAGCTCATCAATAAGTACTTCAGTGAAATACCTAAGGGAGGTACGCCTTACCGCCCAAATATAGAAGAGCCCGCGCTTACGGCTGAGGTGCGCGATACCATCTATGATAACATTCAGCTGCCTGCTGTTTTTCAGGCATACCGCATGCCTGGCCAGGGTACCGATGATTATTATGCCCTGAACATGCTTACCACTTTGTTAAGTGGCGGACCAAGCGCCCGTATGCAAAAACAGCTGGTAGATAAAGAACAAAAAGCACTGCAGGTGGTGGCCTTTCCTTATGCACTGGAAGACCACGGCCTGTTCATTACCCTGGGCCTGGTGAACATGGGCGTAGAGCTGTCGGAGCTGGAAAAAGCCATGAACCGGGAAATTGAGAAAGTTCAGCAGGAGCTGATTACAGACCAGGAGTACCAGAAGGTGCTCAACCAGATAGAAAGCAATTTTGTGACCAGCAACTCTAAAGTAGCCGGTATTGCAGAAAGTCTGGCAGACTATCATATGTACTTTGGCGATGCAAACCTCATCAATACTGAAATTGAGCGCTTCCGCAGGGTTACCAAAGAAGACATTCGCCGGGTGGCACAAAAGTACCTGGACCCCAACAAGAGGGTAGTGCTTCATTACCTGCCAAAATCTGCAGCCCCTGCAGCAGAAAACCAATCATCAAACTAAGCCCATTATCCAGATGAGATCAATAAAACATATAGCACTTTTTGCCTGTATGCTGTTTGCACTTGGGGCCACAGCACAGGTAGATCGCAGCCAGCTGCCAAAGCCTGGTCCTGCACCCGAAATTAAACTGGGAACCTACGAATCTTTTGAGCTTAAAAACGGCCTGAAGGTATTTGTGGTGCGGAATACCAAATTGCCTCAGGTAAGCTACAGCCTGCTGATTGACCGCGACCCTATTGTAGAAGGCGATAAGGCAGGTTACGTTTCTATTGCCGGCGACCTGCTGCGCAGTGGTACTACCAACCGTACCAAAGACCAGCTCGATGAGGAGGTTGACTTTATTGGTGCTGGCCTTTCTACCAGCTCTACCGGGGTTTATGGTTCTGCGCTAAGCCGCCACAAAGACAAGCTGATGGCCCTGATGGCCGATGTGGTGCTGAACCCGGCTTTTCCGCAGGAGGAGTTCGATAAACTGGTAAAACAAAATAAATCCGGCCTGGCTGCCCAAAAAGATGATCCGCAGTACATTGCCAGCAGCGTACAGGCTAAATTACTGTATGGTGCCGATCATCCTTATGGAGAGCTGATGTCAGAAGCAACCCTGGATAATGTAAAGCTCCAGGACGTACAGCAGTACTACAACACCTACTTTAAGCCAAATACTGCTTACCTGGCCATCGTTGGTGATATTACCAAAAAAGAAGCACAGCAGCTTGTAAAAAAATACTTCAGCAACTGGCAGAAGGGCCAGGTGCCAACGCATACTTATCCAGCTCCGCAGCCGCTGCAGAAGCCTGTGGTAGCTGTGGTTGACCGTTCCAATTCGGTACAGTCGGTGGTGCAAATTGCACACCCGGTTGCGCTCAAACCCGGCGATGCAGATGTGATCCCAGCCCGCCTGATGAACGACATCCTGGGTGGTGGCGATGCCCGCCTCTTTAATAATTTAAGAGAGGCCAAAGGTTATACCTACGGTGCCTATTCTTCGCTGGACTCTGATGAACTCATCGGTAAGTTTGTGGCTTACGCCAATGTTCGCAATGCTGTAACAGATAGTGCCGTATATGAATTCATGAATGAGCTTAAGCGCATTCGTACCGAAGCCGTACCGCAGGATGAGCTGGAAAAGGCTAAAAACTTTTTAACCGGCAGCTTTGCCCGCTCGCTGGAGAGCCCGCAGACCATAGCCAGCTTTGCCCTCAACACCGCCCGATATAACCTGGATAAGAACTACTATCGTGATTACCTCAAAAAAGTAGCTGCCGTAACCCCGGCAGACCTGCAGCGTGTTGCGCAAACTTACGTGCAGCCCGATAATGCTTATATTTTGGTAGTAGGCAATGCCGATGAGGTAGCAGAAGGACTGGCACAATTTGGTGAAGTAAAACACTACACTGCCGAGGGAGAGCCCGCCAAAGAACTTGCCGCCGGAGAAGCAAACGCCCGGGAGATCATTGGCAAGTACATTCAGGCCATTGGTGGAGAAGAACGTTTAAATGCTGTTAACGACATGCGCATGGTGATGAAGCTAAGCATCAACGGCATGGAAATTACCAACACCCAGCTGAAGAAGCTACCCGGCAGCTACCTGAATGAAACAACCATGAACGGACAGGTGCTATCTAAAATAGTTTACGATGGCGGCAAAGCTTTTATGGTGATGGGAGGACAGCGCCAGGACCTGCCCGAGCAGCAGGCAGCTGCCCTGAAGGCATCGGCACATCCTTTCCCGGAGCTTATGTACACGCAGGAAGGCATTAGTGCAGAGGTGAAAGGGCTGGAGACTGTAGAAGGCAAAGAAGCATATAAAGTGGTAGTGAGCAATGGCAGCGGACCAGCTACTACAGAATATTTTGCAAAAGACAGCGGCCTGAAGCTTAAAACGGAAAGCCCTACAGGTACCATCATCTACAAATCGTACGAAGAAAAAGACGGAATCAAATTTCCGAAGCAAATTTCTCTGATCACGCCGCAGGGAACCCTGGAGGGAGAGGTAGTAAGCATAGAGCTGAACCCCGGCCTGAAGGATACTGCCTTTGCGCAATAGAGCAGGGAACGAAATTTTGTA
Source organism: Cesiribacter sp. SM1 (assembly GCF_020178975.1). Taxonomy (GTDB): domain Bacteria; phylum Bacteroidota; class Bacteroidia; order Cytophagales; family Cyclobacteriaceae; genus Cesiribacter. Next base: position 7,251 of record NZ_JAHXBU010000089.1, on the reverse strand, counting down.
GTCTAATATTGAAAGAAGCACCTGCCCGCTTAGCGGAACAGCTGCTTCTTTTTTATTGCTAAAGCCACTTTACTGCCATAGCCAGGCCTGTCTGCTTTGCAGTTGTTCGGGGCTGGGGTTAGGCAGGGGCAGTATCTTCAATTCTGTTTTATAAGAACTTTCACCAGCGGCCAGCTCTACCGTGCGCAGGGTGTGGTTGCGAAAAAAGCTTATGACCACCTTATCCTGCCCGGCCAGCAGTTCTTCCAGGTTATTAAGCTGAATGCGCCTGCCGTTAATGGCCACCAGCTCGTCGCCGCGGCTGAGGTGTTTTTCGGCCGGGCTGCCTGGGGCTACATCCTGTATGGAGATCACGTTTCCTTCTTTTTCGCCTACTTTAAATCCATAGAGCCTTTGTGTACTGCTGCGGGCTGGCTGCTGGCGCAGGCTTAGTCCTACCCACTCCAGCAACTCGGGTAAGTGATTTTCCAGCGGCTCCAGGCCCTCCACATATAAGCGGAAATACTCATCCATAGGCTGGCCGGCTACCCGTTCCACAATCTTCTTATAATCTTCGTAGGTATATCCTTTTTGCTTCAGGGCAAATTCCTGCATCAGCAGCTGCATTACATTATCGAGCGAGCGCTCGTTGTTGGTGAGCTTGCGCAGCTGCAGGTCCAGCAGCAGGGCTACCAGGGAGCCTTTTACATAAATAGATACCTTGCGGTTGGGTATGCCGGGGCTGTAGCCGTCCAGCCATAAATCAAACCCGCTATCGATAAGCGAATGATTAAAACGGCCGCCGTTGCTCACATGCCGCTGCAGGCTGCGGTTCAGTTCTACCAGGTATTCATCCAGGTCAAATACTCCGCCTCTTGCTAAAAACAGGTCGCCATAGTAGGTAGTAACACCCTCGGCCACAAAGCCGGTCGTAAAGTAATTTTCCTTGGTAAAGTCATAAGGCATCATCTCGGCCGGGCGTATGCGAATAATATTCCAGACGTGGTAAAGTTCATGCGAGCTGATGCCCAGCAGGTTTTTGTACAGGTCGGGGAGGTGAAGCTCGTTAGAGGGGCCCAGGGTAACAACAGTACTGGCGCCATGCTCTACACCATGATAAGCTTTGTAGGGCAGAAACTGGAACAGGAAGTGATATTCAGGAGCAGGGAAGCCCTGCATGGTTTTTATTTGTACTTCGCTAAAACGGCGAAACGCCTCCTGGGTAAGGGGCCAGTTAAGGGAGCCACTATCGCCCATGGCCCAGAGGTGAAAGATAGTATCTCCTGCCAGGTAAGAGTGCTGCTGCAGCCGGTTGCTGGCAATCATGGGGCTGTCTACCAGCTCGTAGTAGTCACTGGCCTCCAGCGTGTGCTGCGCTACCTGCTTCAGGCTGCAGGCTATTCTGTAATCATGGGGCAGTTGCAGATGCACCTCACAAGGCTGGTTCAGGCGCCCTTCGGCATACAACATGCAATTAATAAAATTGATGTAAAGCTGTTCTTCGTCCAGGTAGGTACCCCCGGCGTCCATCTGGTTGCCGTAGTAAGTATATTTTACCTGTAGCTCGCCTATTCCTTTGGTTACTACTTCCCAGCGGTCTTTAGATACTTTTTTGTGTGGCACCATGCCTCCCTGCATATCCTGTATGTTAAATCTTTGAATATTTTTGGCAAAATTGCCAAGCTCGTAGCGGCCGGGGCGCCAGCTGGGTAGCTGCAGGTAGGTAATATCTTTGTTTATATCCCGAAGGTAAAGCGTGATATGAATAAAGTGATGCTGCGGATATTGATAAGAGATATAATATTTCATATGGCAGGAATTCCCTAGTCTGAACCTTAGAATGCAATAAAAGTTGCTTTTGTACAAATATAGGCCCTTTCACTTTTGCACAAAGCATAGAAGTAAGGTTAAGAATGCTTAAGAGAAAAAAGGATTGTTTTTGTAAGTATTAAAAAAAATTATTAGTTTTGCAGCCCATTAGTAACCGAACCGCATCATGAAAAGAACATTCCAACCATCACAGCGCAAAAGAAGAAACAAGCATGGTTTCCGCGCCAGAATGGCATCGGCATCGGGTAGAGCAGTGCTCGCTAGCAGAAGATCAAAAGGCCGGAAGAAACTTACAGTTTCTGATGAGAAAAGACATAAACGCTAAAAGCATAGCAGCGTAACAGTTGCATTTTCCTTTCTAGGGTTTTTGGAATTACAGCGCTCTCGGGCGCTTATTTTCTTTTTAGGGGGTTGTGAACCAGAGTTTACCCAAACATGAGCGCCTTTGCCGCCGCATAGCCATACGCATGCTCTTTGAAAAAGGCATGTCCCATAAGGCCTACCCTTTAAAAATGATATACCTGCCGCTTTCTGAAGCAGAAGCCATGCAGGCTGTAAAACCTTCTGAAGCAACAGGGCTGCAGCACCCGCCACGGGCCCAGGTGCTTTTTACTGTTCCCAAGCGAAATTTTAAAAGAGCAGTAGACAGAAACAGGATAAAACGTTGCCTGCGGGAAGTTTACCGCCTGAATAAAAGCCTGCTCAACGATAGCCAGGTTTATTTTTTGATCGGCTTTGTGTACATTGGACGAGAAGAAGTGCCTTTCCGGCAACTTGAAGCCAAACTAATTTTTTGTCTTCAGCGTTTACAAGAGGTACAACAACCCCTTTTCTAATAGCCGGCTTTATGAAAAAAATAGTTTCCCGCGCTGCCATCATTGTTTTTCTGCTTGGTACAGCTTTTGGTCTTTTTTCCTATTCAGATCCAGGTGAGCGTTATTTCGCCATCGTTAAAAACCTCGACATTTTTGCTACCCTCTTCAAAGAGGTCAATACTTACTATGTAGATGAGGTAAATCCTAATGAGTTAATGAAGGTAGGCATCGATGCCATGCTTGCATCATTAGATCCTTATACCAATTATATACCAGAAGATCAGATTGAAGATTTTCGTACCATGACAACCGGCGAATATGGGGGTATTGGTGCTTCAGTTGGGGTGCGGAACGGTCTTAATACAGTGTTGATGCCCTACGAGGGCTATCCTGCCCACAAGCAGGGCCTGCGCATTGGTGATGTGATTCTGAAAATAGACAACATTGATGTAACAGGTAAAGACACAGACGAAATCAGTCGTTTATTAAAGGGGCAGGCAAATACAAAAGTTGATCTTACCATAAAACGTTTCGGTGCCAAAGAACCTATGCAGGTAACCCTGGTGCGGGAGCATATTACTGTTAATAACGTACCCTACTTTGGTATGGTGGGTAAAGATGTTGGCTATATCAAGCTTTCTGATTTTACCACAGGAGCTGCACGTGAGGTGCGCCAGGCCGTAGAGAGCCTTAAAAAAGAAGGTGCTACCAAACTTGTGCTTGATTTACGTGATAATCCAGGGGGCTTGTTGATTGAGGCAGTGAATATTGCTAACCTTTTTATACCTAAAGGCGCGGAAGTAGTAAGTACCAAAGGCAAAATGCGTGAGTCTAACCAGACTTACCATGCGCTTGATCAGCCCCTTGACCTAACTACACCAATGGCCGTGCTGGTAAGTAGCCGCAGCGCCTCTGCTGCAGAAATTGTAGCCGGTGTACTGCAGGATTACGACAGAGCCGTTGTAGTAGGTAATAAAACCTTTGGCAAGGGCTTGGTACAAACTACCCGTCCGTTATCCTACAACAGCCAGTTAAAAGTTACTACAGCCAAATATTACATTCCAAGTGGCCGCTGCATTCAGGCTATCGATTATAGTCACCGCAACCTCGATGGCTCTGCAGATAAAGTACCGGATTCATTAAGAATTAAATTCCTGACTAAAAATGGCCGCCCTGTGTATGACGGCAATGGCATTGAGCCAGACCTGAAGGTTAGCCCGGAATCCCTGGCGCCAATATCTGTAGCCTTGTTGTCTAACGGCTTAATATTTGATTACGCCACCGAATACCATGGCCGCACTGAAAAGATTCCGTCTGCAGCACAGTTCACCATAACAGATGGTGATTACGAAAAATTTGTAAAGTGGCTGTCAACGAAAAAGTACGATTACACAACCAAGGTAGAGGAAACAATTGAGGAACTGGAGGCAGTAGCCAAAGACGAAAAGTCTTACAATTCTATCAAGCCAAAGCTTGATGCACTGCGGCAGCAGTTTGCACATGACAAAACCAAAGATCTCCAGGAGTTTAAAGACGAGATCAAGGAACTGCTGAAGCGTGAAATTGTAAGCCGCTACTACCTGTTCAATGGTGCACTTCAGGCATCCTTCAATACCGACCAGGATATGCTGAAGGCCCAGGAGGTGTTACAAACACCACAGCAGTACGGCAAGCTCCTGGGTAGAAATTAATGTTGTTGTCTCTGTTCGTATCAGCCATAAAACCAGCAAAGTATTTTGTAGGCTCAATGGCAGCTAACGGGCGGAGACAATAGCTTTTCTGTACTGGCAGTTGCGCTACCGGAATACAATGGCATTAGGGGCGAAAGGATTGTTCTCTTTTCAGACCGGTATTGATTGTACGTGTTCTTGTACTTAGCTGTGTAGTCAGGTGTATTTTTGGATCTTAATAGTATTGTAAAGAGGGCTGATTTTTGTTCCTCTGGCAGTAACCACATCATGGCATATATTCTAAGCATCGAAACAGCCACTAAGGTATGTTCTGTGGCCCTCCACCAGGATGGTGTATTGGTGGTTAGCCAGCATTTGCACATAGACAAATCCCACAGTGGTTTATTAACAGTGTTGATACATAACAGTCTGCAGTATGCGGGCATTGCCATGTCAGATATTGCTGCAGTTGCAGTATCGGCAGGACCAGGTTCTTATACCGGACTGCGCATTGGTACCTCTACGGCTAAAGGCTTATGCTATGCTCTGGAAGTACCACTCATTGCTGTAAATACGCTGGAGGCGATGGCACATGAGGTAGCAACATATGCACCGGCAAATGCATTACTTTGCCCTATGATTGATGCCCGCCGTATGGAAGTCTATTGTATGTTGCAGAATAAGCAGGGTGAGATTATAGAACCACAAACACCCAAAGTAATCGATGCGCACTCATTCGAAGAAGAGCTACAGCAGCAGATAATTTATTTTTTCGGAGATGGCGCAGCGAAATGTAAGGAGGTGCTGGGGTACCAGCCCAATGCGCATTTTGTGTCGGGTGTAGTTCCGTCTGCGGTACCTGTTGGTGCGCTTGCACACCAGCGGTGGGAACAGCAGCAATTTGAAGACCTGGCATATTTTGAGCCGGTTTACTTAAAAGAGTTTCAGGGTACTAAACCTAAAACATTGGTGTGATGAATCAGACACAAGAACCGATCATAAACAGGGTTGCTCAAAGCTCCCTGGTATCCATAGACCTGGAGCAGTATTATCCCGAAGGTGAGCGTGTGTTGCTCGATATCAGGGATGTATTGTTTCAGGGCCTAATTTTGCGTGAGAAGGATTTCAGGCAGTGGGTAAAAGAACAGGACTGGCAGCAGTACGAGGGGAAGTATGTGGCAGTTACCTGTTCTGCAGATGCTGTTGTACCCGTGTGGGCCTATATGCTGATTGCAACAGTTCTGGAGCCTTATGCAAAATTCTTTATATTTGGAAATGCGCAGGAGCTGGAAGACATTCTCTATCAGCAGGCGCTCGGGCATATAAATCCTGAAGATTTTCGTGATGCAAAAGTAGTGGTAAAAGGCTGTAGTAATAAGCCGGTGCCGATATCTGCCTATGTGGAACTTACCCGAAAGCTACGCCCTTTTGTGTCCAGCATTATGTATGGAGAGCCATGCAGTACGGTTCCCCTTTACAAGAAGCCACGGCAGCAGAATTTATTTTAAAAACATATTTCCAAAAGGGGTTGATTTATCCAGATCAACCCCTTTATATTTGCACCCCACTAAGACGGCAGGTCTGGGTGAAAGAATGGTTGAATAGCTAAAATTATTCGGGTAGCGGTAAAGATTTTTCTTTCAACCTGCTTGAAAATGATCTGGCGCCTCCGTTACCTTTGTCTTCCCGCTGCACTAAAAAAGCTTAGGCAGGAGGGGAACTAAAGAGTTATCGGCCACGGTTAAGACTCTTGCGTTCCTCTTAAAAGGAGAGGGTAGGGAGCCGGGAGAGCAAGAATAAATTCTCACCTCCGGGAACTCACAGCATCTTCAGAAAGTTATACTACACCAGGCTAAAAGAAGTCTGAAGCAGTGTAAGGCCTTAGGAAAAGACAAGAAAATGTCTAATTCTAAGGAACTATCAGAAGCCTTGGATCAGTTATGGATAAGCGCCCCGGGCAAAAGAGCTAAGGGCAAAAGATTGAAGCATTGAAAGAGTGAAGCAAAGAGCCGCACCGGCAGGAGCGCTTTGGCAGATTCAGCTTAGAAGCAGCAGAGATATTAGTCTTTGATAAATTTAAGGAAGATCCGAAAAAGTTTAGCCAAAGCCGGAACTTTAGCATAGGGAGCAGAGGTTAACACTCTTGCCGCCTTAGCCAGGCGCCTTATGTAAAAGTGCTGAAAGCGCAAGCAGAAGAGCTTGAAAAAAGGAGTAGAAAAAACTTCAAATATTTTCAGCTTCGCCACTTGCAAAGAGCAAAAAAGCTCCTACCTTTGCACTCCCCTTACGGCAGCAGGCTGGGGGAAATAAAAAGAAAGCGGTCGCAGGACCAGGTATTGAAAGACTGAAAGCGAACAAGGAGCAAGGGATGTTTACCTTAGCATAAGGATGAAGATCACGAGCAGTTAAGCTAAACGAAAGGAGAGGGAAGAGGTTAAAAATTTCTGAAAATTTTCTCTGGAAAAAGCTTGACATAGGAGGTGAAACTTACTTAACTTTGCACTCGCTTTTGGAAAAAGAGCAGCCCAGGCAAACGAGCCGAGGCGATAGAAAGAGATAGAAACATAGCTACTATAATAGATAGTAACTACAGGAGAGGAAGCCTATTGAGTTGAGAAGACTCAAGAGAGGGAATCTAAAAAGTTCTTTGAATAGATGTTTTGACAGCAAACCGCTTAGTGAAGACTTTGGTCTTATTTACTGATGAGAATCAGCAGTAGGAACAAACTTCGTTAAGACACTTTGAGAGTTTCGGGATGCAAATGACACATTGTGTTCTATAACCTGGTGTAGAGATAACAGTTAAAGTTTAGGCTTTAATTGGTCTTGTTGATATCGGGTACAGAATGCACATCAGTTTAACTGATGTAAAGCACATATACAATGGAGAGTTTGATCCTGGCTCAGGATGAACGCTAGCGGCGGGCCTAATACATGCAAGTCGAGCGGCAAGTTTC
>NZ_JAHXBU010000059.1 GCF_020178975.1 Cesiribacter sp. SM1 | reverse complement strand
AAGTAATTATTCTGATCGGGGTCACTCTAGGTGCCGCCACTGAAATTACCACAAAGCCTTTGGTACTTCTACTACTAAAGGCTTTTCTCATCCCAACCGGAATGAAGCTCGAGCTTTTAAGCATCAATTAAAAAATCGGTCTTATAGAGAGCCTAAAGATGCTTACGTAAACGTTAGCTCAAGAAATTATTTTCTGCAGAAAAACGGGGAATGAAGAGTAACGTCCGTTGAATAAAGCAGGCGACCATTCACTGGCCTGAGCTCTGCCTACGCAAAGGTAGACAATAGCATTGTCAATGGCTGAATGAGCTGGGGGAGCTTGCTTTATTCTGTTGTTGGCCGCTGGGTTTTTTATTTTTTAAATGTGCGGTTAATTCATAACCTTGTCAAAGTCCGTAATCAATGCTCTGAATAATTTCTCTCCGTCTTTACCTAAGTTTTTGTTTGAAAGTCCTAAATCCTTTCTCATTTCAAACATTATTCTGGAAAGCTTTCTGAAATGAATTTTATGGTCCAGTACTCCAGTTTGCCCGTCAGCAGAATATAAGTATTGAAAGTAGTCCGAAAATGAATTAATCACTTCTGGAGAGGCATATAAAACATACTTCTTATAGAAGACGAATAATTTTTGTATTAGCTGTATGTCTTTATTCTGTTTACCTGTCTTAGTACCGCTAAATACGTCAATTATCAAATCAACAAATTGCTGGTACAACTCACGCCTCTCTTTATTTACCTCATTAAGTAGGTCTTTCTTTTTTTCAATATTCTCTTTTATCAAATAGCCGGCACCAGCCCCTAGTAGAGGAAGCACAATTGTCAGCAGAGGTATTAATAGGTTCGATTCCATTTATTTGCCTTGCGGCCAACGTCCATTGAATAAAGCAGGCGATCTTCACCAGCCTTAGCTGCGCCCACGCAAAGGTAGACAATAGCATTATCAATGGCTTAATGAGCTGGGGAGCTTGCTTTATTCTGTTGTTGGCACACGTTTATTTTATTTTTATTATTTGTCCATTATCCTGGATAGCCCATTTCTCCTTCATCACAGTTTCTTTCTCACTCTCATCTGGGCCTATGATTTCATGAATGCTTAATTCAACTTCTTTGTCATTTAGGGTCCTATGCTCTGTATAAGAATAATATTCAGAGCTTAAGTCTCTATCGCCTTGGCTGCTGATTAACAGCTTAGAAATAAAATCTCTTCTGTTCTTAAAGGTCAATAAGTGGATTTCAACACTAACTCCTGTATAGTGACTTAACTCCAGAGCAGCGATTGAATCATTAATGGTCCAAATACGATTTATCTCAATCATTGAAGCAGGGTCTAATGGCTGAAAGAAGTCACCAATTTGGTCTAGCTTCTTTATCCATGTGTAATTTAGTCCTTGTCCAGAATTGGCTGCATATTTTAGGTAGTCGATTGAAATCGTATCTGAGGGAATTTTTCGATCTGGTAGCTCAACATTTTCTACAGCTAAAGTATCAATCTCTACTGAAGAAGAAGTTGCGGAACTATCATTTATAGATATCTCGCTAGGTCTGCTACTGCAAGCCATTAAAAGCAGTGAAAGAAGTAAGAGATTGAACTGTTTCATTTTAATGGGTGCCAACGTCCGTTGAATAAAGCAGGGGCTGCTCACCGCTGCATCTACATGGACGATAAGGTAGATGTTTTGTAGTTCAATGGCAAAGAGCTGTTACAGCCCTTGCTTTATTCTGTTGTTGGTGCAAGAC
>NZ_JAHXBU010000060.1 GCF_020178975.1 Cesiribacter sp. SM1 | reverse complement strand
CCAATCGAGTAGACGGCCAGTGAGCTGAAGGCCCACTGGTGCGCCTCTCACACCACTGTACGTACGGGCCTCGTATACAGCGGTTCGTTAAGTTTTGGGGATACACTTTGATAGTAGGACAGTAGAGATTCGTAGCCCTTTTTGGCCAACCTGACCAGAGTGATCGTCGATCTAAGAATAGGACTTTGGGCCACGGCCCATCCACCCATTCTTGTTCTGCTCCAGGCGTATGCCTGCCACAACGGAATACCTAATCGGATCAGGTTCTTCCTCTTCCTCTCCAGCTTTTTCCAATCATGCCAGATGCAGTAGCGTAATCTGCTGCGTAGCCAGCTATCAAGAACTTTAAGCTTGCCTGATATACTTGCCATACGGAAGTAGGTGAGCCAGCCTCTTTGCACCTCTTTTAGCTTATGGATGCGCTCGCTAAAGCTAGCGGGAATGGTTTTTCTGGTGATGGACTTGAGGTTCTGCCTAAGTGCTTTCCAGCTTTTCTCTGACACTACCAACTGGTACTTTCCTTTCGCTCCTTTTTCATAAGTGGGCACAAAGCCATACCCCAGAATCTGGAAATGAACAGGTCTGCGTATACCGCTTTTCTCCCTGTTGATAGGCAGCTTTAGCCTGTTCTTTAGAAACAGGTAGAGGCTATTGCCTATCTCTCGGGCTGCTTCCTTGCTTTTGGTGTAGACACTAAAATCGTCAGCGTAGCGAATATAGCGATGACCTTTCTTTTCCAGATCCTTATCCAATTCATGAAGCATGATATTAGACAACAGGGGACTAAGCGGACTTCCCTGTGGTACGCCTTTTTTGCGTTTGACCAGCCTACCATTTATTAGAATGGGTGCTTTAAGCCATTTGCGGATTAGCCGTAGCACAGTTGGGCATTTCACCTTACGATACAGCAGTTGCAGAAGTATAGCATGGTCCACTTCATCGAAGAAATTTTGAAGGTCAATATCAACGATAAAATGAAAACCTTCATTGATGTTCTTCTGTGCCTGTTGCACTGCCTGATGAGCATTCCGAGAAGGGCGAAAGCCGTAGCTATACTCTTTGAACTCTACTTCAAACAAGGGAGTTATTACCTGGCTTACTGCCTGCTGAAGCAGGCGGTCGGTTACAGTAGGAATGCCCAGTAGGCGCTTCTTACCATTTGCCTTGGGTATTTCTACCCCTAGGATGGGTTGCGGTACATACTTCTCATTGACGATGCTAATAGCTATACTATTCCTGTTAATTTTCCAGAAATGGGGTAGCTCTTCTACAGCCATACCGTCCACGCCTGCGGAACCTTTGTTCTGCACGACCTGGCGGAGTGCATGTTGCATATTCTTTGGTTTTAGTACCTTCTCAATCATCTTTTCTTCTATCCCTGTTCTGCTTAAGGTAAGGCTAGTCCTGAAGGATTTCAGAAAGCCTCCTTACCGAATTTAGATCGGATCGCCGAAGCGACAACTTAACGTTTGGTCCTTCAGTAGATCGTGAGGCCTCCGACTTTCTATGCCAGCTCGTTTCCTCTACCTACTATGACCTCTGCCGCCGGGCGGCCCCGTGACTTCTTGGCCCATAGAAACCGAATCTATTCCAAGACCTCCCTGGGTAAGACACCTATCTTTTCCCCTATCTCCGCTACATCTACTTAAAATCACATACAGCACGGCCTTTGTAATGATGTGCTTACTCGACCACAACTTTAAGCCTCTTATGTAGTTCCTGTTCGTCGGAACAGGGGTTTGCCGTTTGGCTTCCTTCACTGCATGGGTCACCCCAAACCAGCTTGCCACTTGCTATATGCTTCGCTGCTCGCATACAAGGGACTTGCACCCTTTAGATAATCAGAGTATATTTCAACTCGTGCCATGCCAGGCACACACAACAGAATAAAGCAAGCTCCCAGCTATCTTACAGCCATTGGCAATGCAGGCAGCTGCCTTTGCGTGGGCATAGCAATCTGCAGTGAATGG
>NZ_JAHXBU010000067.1 GCF_020178975.1 Cesiribacter sp. SM1 | reverse complement strand
AATTAACCTATGCCCAACCATAAAATAAAGCAAGCGCCCCCAGCTCTTCTTGGAAAGGGGCTGGCATATTGTTACTTTCACTCTTACTCAACCGCAGCGGCGGCTCCTGCTTTATTTATCGTCCGTTATGTGGAATTAAAATATGCGCATCTTACTGATACTGCTACTTATTACCATACCTAGACTCTGTGTTTTGGCAGAGACATGTTTTACAACATTCAAAGGGGATTCCGCCAGAGCTGATATCATCTTTGTTGGAAAGCTTTATAAAATATCAGAAGATGAATTTTGGCATAGAGGAAATGCTCAAACTGTTTTCAATTTTGAGGTGCATGAATCATTCAAAGGACTTAAAACATATCAAAAGTATGTATCCATCATTGGACCAGGCTACAACTGTTGCAACGTACATTTTATTCAGGATTCAGTTTACTTAGTGTTTGCTTACGGGGACGGCAAAAATTCAAGTACTTATTATACAAGCGATTGCTCATTGACAGGGTTACTTTCAGAAAGTAATGAATATTATGAAAGGCTTGGAGAATCGATTATTCCTACTGCTAATGCAGTGGACCAAGAATTGCTAAATAGAAGAGATAAGACAAATGAAAGAAATCAAAAATTGATTACAACTCTTACAGCTGAAGTTAAGGCCAAGGATGATCAAAAAAAGACATTAATATTCGTAATTGGACTTCTGGTCTTGATAATAGTTGGACTAGCATTTAAAATAATAAGAAAAAACTCCACATAACAACAGAATAAAGCAAGCTCCCTCAGCTCATTCAGCTATTGACAATGCTATTGTCTACCTTTGCGTGGGCATAGCAAAGGCCAGTGAAGGTCGCCTGCTTTATTCAATGGACGTTGGCACCAATAATAGCAGCATTAAGAATGGCCAGAAAACCAATATATGAATGGGATATTGAAGAGTTAGCTTCTGAATTAAAAAAGGGGGCTAAAAGCCAAATTATTGCAAGGGCAGCCAGAGAAAAAGCTTCGGAGGGCCAGCTAAGGATATTGAATAATAAACTTGACTTAGCTGATAAAAGAATACGAACATCATTAGCCTGGGAAGAACGACTACAATATGTGATTTTTCCTTTTGGCATTACCTCTTCATTTTCTCCGAATATTGACACAAGCGCATATTTAAAAATGGAATATCAAAAGAAGTATAAGGACTTCATCCTATTTTCCTGTATCGGACTTATATTCTATGCGATGCTTGTAATAGTAGCTGGACTATTATTGACATAGTGTAAATTGAAGGAGTGGCTGGACGGATAATAAAATAAAATATACTGGTGCCAACAACAGAATAAAGCAAGCTCCCCCAGCTCATTCAGCCATTGACAATGCTATTGTCTACCTTTGCGTGGGCACAGCAAAGGTCGGTGAAGGTCGCCTGCTTTATTCAACGGACGTTGTGCTGTATTGAAAGCAAATTGTAGATCCACCGTGCAGGCGAATATCTTATGCGTCTCTGAATTACAACTTCGATATGTTTTATTTGGTGCTATCTCTGATTTTATGTGTATTAATGGCTGTTTACTTTTCTTATAGAGTGGCAGCAAGAATGGACAGTAAAAATGATGATTATCTATATAAGATTGAAACAAACAAAAATATAATTCAGCTTATTGGCTTTGTAGGATTTTGTTTGATGTTCATTTATTTTATTATTATAGAGGCCTTAAAATAATAAGTAACACAATGGACATTGTTGTCAGTGGTGGCTGATTTGCATGATAATACATTGACTTGCATGGTCATAGTATAAAAAAAAATAAACACAGCACAACAACAGAATAAAGCAAGGGCTGAAAGAGCTCTTTGCCATTTGCCTACAAAATCAATACTTTGCGGTCGGATCAGCAAGCGGCAGCGAGCAGCCCCTGCTTTATTCACTGGACGTTGGTGCAAAACAAAACCAGTAGAAACGCCTCATGATCACATCCAACAGTAGACAGCTGCTATTGATGCTCTTCTGCTTCATTATATCCTTCAGTGGGTATA
>NZ_JAHXBU010000068.1 GCF_020178975.1 Cesiribacter sp. SM1 | reverse complement strand
GTGCCGGCTCCGTTTCCCCTGGATACCGTTACAAAGGAGGCCCTAAGGCTATGGGCGGTATAGCGGTCTCCCAGGTATTTCTTGACCAGCAGGCGTACGTACTGATCAGTCAATCGATCACTGGTCATTTGGTCCCCTTTTCTTACCCTGACGAAGAGTGGTCCATGCTTGTGGGAGAGCGTTGAGATCCAACGCTTCAGGGTAAGCACGGGACAAAGCGCCGGATCAGCGCCATAGAAGATGGCCTTCACCAGGCCTTGCCCCATCTGATCTGTTTTGCTGCGCTTCACTTCCACCAGGATACCCCTTTCATCAAAATGCAGGTCTTCTATATCCAGAGAAATCAGTTCATTTCTTCTAAAGGCACCGGTAAATCCCAAAAGTAGTAGTGCCTTGTCCCTTAGTTCTCCCAGCTTGCCCTCATCCAGCTGGTAGAGCTGGCTGCGGAATTCTCCCAGGCTGTAGGCAGGAGCCAGCTTTTGCTGCAAGCCTTTTTCCCGCTTGATACCATCCAGTACAGTCTTGACAAAAAGGTGACCGGTAGGACTTTCATACCCTTGGAGCTTGTGCAATTTACTAAGCATGGCCAGGCGCCGCTGGATGGTGGCCAGCTTGTAGTGTTCTGCCAGGCTGCCGATATAGTTGGCAATGGTCTCAGGGGTTGCAGGAAATAAGGGAACTCCCTGTTTTTCGCACCAGGCGCTGTAGCAATCCAGGTCAGCTTTGTAAGAGCGCACCGTATTGGCTGCTCCCTCCAGCCCGGATTTTAGATACTTGGAGGCTACATCAGAAAATTGCGAGAGGGAGGAAAGACGTTCAGGCAGACTCATGATTTTTTGCTTTGGCAAAAGCTAATACAAGCGGGAAAAGAAAGCAAGATGGGAATGTTAATTCTTCACTTATCAATAGTAAAACTTATTATCTTTCTGATTGCCTCGCTGATGGATCACTTAAAATTTGTACAAGCGGGTCTTGTGCACACGTACCGGCACATGTAGATCCAGGGGAGGCTTTGCAGTCCAGAGAAGTTGCTCATATAGGGTATACATATCCGGTGTTTTTTGATGGGGGAAAATATTATCTAGCTATCAGTAAATGGATACTTTTAAGTTCTGCCAGGTAGCCATTGCGCACTGTTTGAAATTCATAAGCAGGATTGCTCATAGCAATGGATTCCAGTACCTTTTCAAGACTTTCTTCATCCTCTTGCCAGATGGCCACAAACATTTAATTAGTTATCCCTCTAGCCAATCTTTGTAATCTTCCTGGGTAGGATTAACTGTACGAGCATCCGAATGGTATCTGTAGGTGATGTTTTACCATAGGTGTAAAATAGTTCATGGAATCTCCTATGCTCTGGAGGGCAGTTGGCTAGGTACTGCTCCTGCTGCTTATTGCACTGTTCTAATGGTTGCTTAACCTTTATCATCTTTTGAAGTAACTGATCTTTCTTTTAAAGCTTACCGAATCCTAGCGAGATTGAACCCAGCCCTTTATTTCTACTCCCTCACTTTTTAAATATTTATACACAGTAGCATTACTGGCAATACCTACTTTTTCTCTGATTTCTTTGATGCTCTTTCCTTGTTTATATAAGAGTGCGGCAAAGGATGCTTTGATTGCAGCATCTTTAGATATTCCCTTTGGTCTGCCTCCTAGTCTTCCCCTGGCTCTTGCTGCTGCCAGGCCAGCTCTGCTCCGTTCCCTAATTATCTCCCTTTCATTTTCAGCGAAGACAGCGTTTAGCATAAACCAGATTCTGCCCATAGGGGTTGTTGTATCAATTCCTTCGGTAAGGCTTTTGAACTCTACACCTTTTTCCCTGAACTCAACCATAAGTTTAATCAGCTCAAGGGTTGTCCTGCCCAAGCGGTCTATTCGCCAGATCACAACCACATCTCCTTCTCTAAGATGGCTTAATAGTTTTTCATACTCTGGCCGGTGCTTAGAAGCTCCACTTATTTTTTCTTTGAAGATCTGCTGGCACCCAGCTTTCTTAAGAGCATCAATTTGAAGATCGTAATTCTGCTCTTCCTTGGAAACCCTGATGTATCCGAAAATCATCTCATTTACCATTTACTCTACAACATTCAATATAATGTAATTTAGTAACATGTCAGCGTTTCGTGTAATTCTGATTTACTGCTTTTTACATCTCAAAATAACTTTTGCCAGGGCGGTTAAATTTTATTTAAGTTACACTTAACCGATCGTTTTTGTGTAAAGGTGAAACCCTGACCCGTCCTAAAATGTGTTGACCGTTTGTTGCTAATACTGATATAAGTTTACCATTAAAAGTTAGTCCTGATTTTCATTGACCACAAGTGTAGATGAAGGTTTTTGGCTGTAGTAGTTTTTCCAT
>NZ_JAHXBU010000065.1 GCF_020178975.1 Cesiribacter sp. SM1 | reverse complement strand
TAAGCTCAAATCAACCCTTAGCAATAACCCCTAAAATAAAGTAGCTTAACTAACGCTTCTACTCATCCATTCCTATAGGGTGTTCACTTTACCCGGAATAACCTGTTCAGTTTTAACGGAATATGCAGGATATTTTGACTTTTTGAAGAAGTGGTCGAAGTGAGGTCTTGTTTTTCCCCTTGGAGTTTTTATTGTAAACGTGTATTGAGAGTTGCAGTAAGGGCAAACATTTTGGCCAATTTTTTTTGAATGGTTGTAAGCCCAATTTCCATTTTCATAATTTGTAAATGAGTTATAGTCGAAAATAGAAAGTACTTCATCTTTTAGTGCTTTTTTAGTATCGCTTATCTGCTTGTTCGTTTTAGGTGTAGGTAACGTATTTACTCTTGAAGCTTCTAATGCTGTATACAGCGGATTAATATTTATATATAATTTTTCAAGTTCAGATGGAATGCTTGTAATTATCTTTTTTAAGTTAGTATAAAGATATGCGTAGAATGTAGCTTCAGCGAAGGAAGCCATTCTTGTTGCTCTTTTTACCCTTACATTGAGAATGTTTTCTATATCTAAATTTTTTACTACCTCGGTATAAAAAGTGGCAGCTAATAAATCTAATTCATGAATCGACTTACCAATTTTGATCATCACATCTTTCTTTTTAATTCATCAATCCTTTTTTGAAGCTCTGCTATTTCTTCTTCAACGCCAAACTTCTGAGCCCACATTTGTTGTAATTTTCTTCTTAAAAGAGGTTCTCCAATAATATCGATTGTTTTTTTATAATCTTCTCTCTTCTCTTTTGTCTCTCCATTTAAATATTCGATTATTTCATTAATTCTCCTTTTAGCAAATGCTCCGATCAATGCGCCTTCCATATAGAAAGAATCAGAAAAGAGAGTATGTATATTGCCGCCGAAAGTGTTCTTTCTGTTGTTTTCCTTACTAAGGACATAGACTGTTCGCTTATCCAATTTTTCAATAAAAATCACATTTGATTTTGGTAAGTCAGAAGTTAAAAAAGGGGTGTTGGCAGTAAAAATGAGTTGGAGTGTATGATCTCTAAGAAGTTCGCTTAAGTAATCTATGACTATTAGAAAAAACTCTTTTTGCCATGCTGGATGAAAATAGATATCACCCTCATCTATGAGTATTACGATATTCTTTTTGTGATCCTCATGTTGAATTTGGTGATGTTTAAAATGATAAAACCTTGATATAAAAGAAAATAGTGACTGTTCTCCTGAGCTTAAGTTTCTCCAACTAAAGTCTAGAAAGTCAGTCAATCCTTTTAAATTGATGTATAACTTCAAGAATAGTGTTATCTCATCATAGGCTCCTTCATTTATGGAGTATTTAATCGTAGTTGAGCTTGTGCCTTGTTCAACTACAAACGACTTTTTTTTAATTGATTTTTCTACAAAGTTTAAAAATTCAATTGCAGCTCTTGATTTCTTTACGTGATTTTCGATCGTAGTTTCAGTATTGTATTTAATGTTTGGTAGATTATTGAAAAAATCAAGAACGAATTTTTTGATTGTGTCACTTTGGTTAAAAGAAAGTTGGGTTATGAAACTTAATGATGAAAATTGCCTATCTGTTCTTAAAAAGTTTAGAAGAATGGATAAATAGAGTTTATTTAAAAAATTTTGATTCTTGCTCGATTTAGTTGATTTAAGCTTTGTTGTAAAATGGTCAATAAAATGTGTTACATCAGTCGATTTACTTGTCTTAAAATAAATTTCATCGTGATTTAGAATTTTTATAAATAGATGTTCGGGAAGAGGAAAATAATGTAATAGATGTGAATGATTTGAAAGTAAAAATTGAATGTTTCTTCTTATTTCGTTTGCCCTAAAACTGTCGTAGCTTCCTGCGGCATTTTCTAAGGGATTTTCCTCAACGTCGCTTCTATCTGTTTTCAAAAGGGCTAAAGTCGAAAGATTATGCAGTCCCTGCATATTGATCTCTTCTGATCTTAAGTCAAAAATATTTGAATAATATACATATTCTGCATCAGAATAATCTTCCCCAGTTAGACCTACTGCCTCTGTTGGCATATCAAAGGGATAACTGTGGATTTCGAAGTGGCTATTTTCTTGAATTATGTCAACCTTGAAGCTATTGTTTGGTATTAATACAATTTTTCTATTGTTATTATCCTTGATACGGTAAGAAATTATTGCCTGTGATTGAATTGATGAATAACCTTTCGGAAAAGATGTCTTGATGAATTCTAAAATATTAGATTTTCCGGTTCCATTTTGTCCTATAATAGCACTTACATTTAAGACGTGGCTATTTCGGTGGGACCATGCCAGGGATTTCGGTCAAACAGTGCCACTTTGAAAGATGCTGCAAAGTAGTGAAAATTAGTTACTCGTTTTTCAAAATTCCTTTTCTTAATGACTCTCCTTTCAGG
>NZ_JAHXBU010000066.1 GCF_020178975.1 Cesiribacter sp. SM1 | reverse complement strand
TGGCTATTTCGGTGGGACCATGCCAGGGATTTCGGTCAAACAGTGCCACTTTGAAAGATGCTGCAAAGTAGTGAAAATTAGTTACTCGTTTTTCAAAATTCCTTTTCTTAATGACTCTCCTTTCAGGTCTATTCTGTGAGAGGAGTTCACCAGCCTGTCTAAAATAGCATCAGCAATAGTACCTTCCCCAATGATATCATACCAGGCAGAGACGGGTATTTGCGAAGATACGATGGTAGCCACCTGATTAAACCTGTCATCAATAATATCCATGAGCGCCTCTCTGGCATGAGTATCAAAAGCTTGCAATCCAAAATCATCCAGGATAAGCAGCTCCACCGATGATAGCTTTTTAAGTTCCCTGATATAAGTACCATCTACTTTTGAGAGTTTTAGCTTAGCCAGTAAGCGGGCGGTATTAGTATACAGCACCTTTTTGCCCATCAGGCAAGCCTGGTGGCCGAGCGCCTGGGCCAGATAGCTTTTACCAACTCCCGAGGCACCTGTAAGGATGATATTCTCTTTTCTGTCTATAAAGTCCAGGGTACTTAAGCGGTTAAACATGTTCTTATCCAGGTTTCTGGCTCCAGCAAAGCTTACCTCTGCAGTAGAGGCTTTCTGGCGAAAACCTGCCTGATCAAGCAAGCGGGTAATTTTCTTGTTTTGCCGGTCCTCCCATTCATGATCTGCCAGAATGGCCAGGTATTCATCGGGGCTCACCTCATTGAGCCGGTTGTTTTTAACGTGCTGAAGGTGCAGCTCTGCCATGGCAGAAAGACGCATCCCTTTTAGCTTTTCTACTGTTTGATTGTTGTTCATCTGTTTATATAGTGATTATTTATAAGCCTGCGCCCCGCGAATATTAGAATGGGCAGGAATATGAGATTTGGCTGTACGCTCCTTACTAACCTCTAAAGAGTCGTTGTCAAGCCTGTTTTCCAGGATGTTCTTAATGCGGGTATAGGAGATTGCCTGTCCATGAACAGCACGCCGGCAGGCGCTATTAAGTCTCTGTGAGCCATAGAGGCGATGCAGCTGAATAATACCCATAGCTCTTTTGTAAGCAGTTTCCGGATAATCGCAATGAGCAAACAAGGCTTTTATACAGGCCTCTACATCAGGACCATGACCGGCAGCCTTCTTTTGAAAATGTTCCGGGCTCCAGTCAGAATAATCTTTATGGGTGCTGCTTAAATGGTCTTTATTGGTGTTATAGCGCCCCATGGAAGGGTTGCGCGGATGTATGGCTATGCGTTCATGGTAATGGTAGATCTCTACAGTGGTGGGCGTATAATGAATAAGCGTTGACTTGCCGATATAGCGATAAGGAACAGTGTAATAGCTTTTATCAGGGGAGAAGTAAACATAGCCAATCTTCTGCACCTTCGCCCTTACGTAATCCTTAAGCTGGTATTTACCTGAAGGCAGGGGTTTTAAATACTGCCGCTCTACGGACTGGAAAAGCTCTTTCCTGCTGGCTGCTTTTCGTTGAAAAAGCAAGTCGTTATAAGTGCAGAGTAATTTAGCTATCTCTTTATTGAGGTCCTGTAAAGAGAAAAAAAGCATCTCCCGTAGGGGGTAGTAAATGCGTTGATAGCTTAGCTGTACTGCATTCTCTACGAGTGCTTTGTCCTGTGGAGAATAGCTCCTGGTGGGATTGATCACGCAGTTGTAATGATGGGCAAAATCCTTGAAAGAGCGGTTAATGTCCGGCTCATACTTACTGGCCCGGGTAACGGCAGATTTTAAATTATCCGATACAATGGCTTTAGGCACTCCTCCATAAAAAGCCAGTGCATTGTTCAGGCAGCAGATCAGATCTTCCCGCTTTTGGCTCCTGCAGGCCTCTACATAGGTATATTGGCTATTGGGAAGGATGGACACAAAAACCTCAACTGGTTTTTGCTCGCCTGTTTCTTTATCGATGATATAGAGCTTTGTGCCGGCAAAGTCAATAAAGAGCTCCTTGCCGGGCTCATGCTCAAGCTTCATAGAACCCCTTACCTTAGCATATTTGCGGTTGTAATGTTCCATGAACTGGGTATAGCTGTAGGCTTCTTTGGCCTGCTGCTTATACTCATTGTAGTGGTAGAGAAAAGTAAAACCAGGATGGTTGCGCGCCTGGTTTACTTTTTCAAAATATACCATCAGCTCATTAAAGCGATCATTAACGATGGTAGTGTAGGATGGAAACAGCTCCTTTAAAGCGGCATGATCGTATCTTAGCAGTTCTTTAGGCTGGTAATCAGAAGCCTCAATTAGCTTCATGTACGTGTTAACTGTATTGCGGGAAATTCCAAGGGTAGCGCCGATGGCACGGTTGCTAAATCCATCCAGATGTAGGGTGATGATTTGTTTTATGTCCATAGGATCAAGTGTATTTGCCATATCGCTTTTTTGTTTTACGATATAGCCGGTTTTGCTTGATCTTCCAAAGTGGCACAAATCGAACCGGAATCAGGCAAGACTGCCCCCATATAATGGCACAGTTTGAACCGGAAACACTGGCACTAACAAACCGAAATCAGTGGCACAAATCGAAGCGAATTAGCCA
>NZ_JAHXBU010000063.1 GCF_020178975.1 Cesiribacter sp. SM1 | reverse complement strand
TGGATATTCCGCTCCAAAGTGAACATAGTATTCCGGTGAAACTGGACATAGCGTTCCGTCGAAAGTGAACACCTTATTCCGGGCAAAGTGAACACCTGTGTTTTTTAAGCAGGTCAAAAAAGTGTCTTGCATTTTTTTAAGGGAATGGTTGAGTAAAAGCTAGTATTTTCTGCCTGTAACCAAAGGCAGGAAACATGGCAAACAAACGACTCGACATGACCACACTTCGACAGTTAATCAGGCTAAAGAGCGAAGGCAGGAGCCATCGCTACATCTCCTCAAGCCTTGGCATCTCCAGAACCACAGTAGTGGAATACGTCAAGCAGTTATCCTTTTCAGGGTTGTCCTGGCCGGCTTTGCTTCAGTTGAATGATGAAGGGCTGGAGATTGCTCTTCAGGGCTCTGGTGCTGGCAATGAGCGTCATAAGAACTTGCTGGCTTTCTTTCCCTATATGGAAGAAGAGCTTAAGAAAACTGGTGTTACACGTCAGTTGCTCTGGCAGGAATACAAACAGGATCAGCCGGATGCATATGGTTACTCCCAATTCTGCTACTATTATCAACTCTGGAGCAAATCTACTCATCCTACAGCCCCACTGCTGCATAAAGCAGGCGAAAAGCTCTATGTGGATTTTACTGGCCAGCTACTGGAGGTGATTGACAGTAAAACCGCAGAGATAAGCAAAGTGCAGGTGTTTGTGGGAGTGCTGGCTGCTAGTGGTTACACCTATGTAAAGGCCTGCCATAGCCAGAAGCAACAGGATTTTATTGACTGCTTATCGAGCTGTCTTAACTACTTTACAGGAGTGCCTGCCCTTATTATCCCCGACAACCTAAAATCAGCAGTCGTAAAAAGCAGCCGTTATGAGCCGGAGATCACCCTGGCCATGAAGCAGTTTGCTTTGCACTACAACACAGTGATTCTGCCCACCAGGAGCTATAAGCCTAAGGACAAGGCAGCGGTAGAGAATGCTGTTTCCAATGTGTACAGAAGCTTTTTTGCTCCTTTGCGCAACCAGCAGTTCTTTAGTCTACAGCAACTCAATGAGGCCCTCGCTCAGCAGCTTGAGCTGTTCAATAACAGAAAATACCAGCATCGGGATTACAGCCGCAGAGAACTCTTTGAGAAGACAGAACAGCAGGTGCTGGGGCCGCTTCCTCTGGAGAGCTTCAGCCTAAAAAAGCAGCTGCGCCTGCAAGTGCAAAAGAATGGCCACATCTGGTTAAGCGAAGACAAACACTACTACAGTGTGCCCTACAAGTACATAGGTCAGCGGGTGCAGGTCTTCTACACCAGCTCGCAGGTAGAAATTTATGCCAATCATGAACGTATCGCTTTTCACTTGAGAAACCGCAAGGGCTATGGCTATAGCACCGAAAAAAGCCATTTATCCTCCTCTTATCGCTTTGTCTCGGAGTGGAATCCGGAGCGCTTTAAAAGCTGGGCAAAAACAATAGGGGAAGAAACAGAGGAGTTTATCGATAAGCTTTTTGAGGTAAAGCCTCACCCGGAGCAGGCTTATAAATCTGCTATGGGTATTCTTTCGCTGGCAAAGAAAGCAGGTAATGAGCGACTGAATAATGCCTGTAAAAGGGCCCTGCACTTTGAGAGCTACTACTACAATACCGTCAAAAAGATCCTGGAGAAAGGCCTGGATCAGGCAGAGCTAACGCCATCCCATTCCATCCTGCCCGAGCACGAAAATCTAAGAGGCAGCAGCTACTATGAATAATCTTTTACTTAAATCCACTAAAAATGAACAATCACGCCACCCTTGAGAAGATGCAGCAACTAAAGCTCTTTGGCATGCTAAAAGCTTTTAAAGCTTCTCTGCAAAGCAAACACACTTCTATGCAGGCAGATGAACTGCTGGCCCACTTAATCGAAGAAGAATGGCTCGACAGGGATCAGCGTAAAACCCAGCGCCACATCCGTACAGCCCGCTTCCGCTACCAGGCCTCCATAGAAGAGATTGATTACTCCTCTAAAAGGAGCTTGGATAAAAACCAGATGATGCGCCTTGTAGACTGCAGCTTTATTGACAGAAAAGAAAACCTGCTCATTACCGGACCTACCGGAGTAGGTAAAAGCTACCTGGCCTCTGCTATTGGTCACCAGGCCTGCCGCATGGGCTATAAGGTGCGCTATTTTAACACCGCTAAACTCTTTACCTGGATGAGTATGTCTAAGGCAGATAACTCCTACTTGAGAGAACTCGCTAAGCTGGAGAAAACCCAACTGCTCATCATCGATGACTTTGGCCTTCAGCCTATCGAAGGAGCTAATAGAATGATGCTTATGGAGATCATAGAAGACCGGCACGGAAAACATTCCACCCTCATTGCCTCGCAACTCCCACAGGAAAAATGGTATGAGCTCTTTGACGACAGTACAGTAGCTGATGCCGTACTGGATAGACTTCTGCACAATGGTCACAAAATTGCACTAAAGGGAGAATCAATGCGTAAGCTCAAATCAACCCTTAGCAATAACCCCTAAAATAAAGTAGCTTAACTAACGCTTCTACTCATCCATTCCTATAGGGTGTTCACTTTACCCGGAATAACCTGTTCAGTTTTAACGGAATATGCA
>NZ_JAHXBU010000064.1 GCF_020178975.1 Cesiribacter sp. SM1 | reverse complement strand
ACATAACACTAGAATAAGACAAATGAGGGGGAGCCAGTTATTTCAACCTTCATCACTTTCTACTATCTTACTGCAAGAAGACAGGTAGGTGCATATTTCCCCTCATCTGTCTTATTCATTGTCCGTTGGTAGCAAGCAAAATACACTGCGGATATTAAATGAATGGACAATATCATATAGTAATCATACT
The DNA here is from genome assembly GCF_020178975.1 of Cesiribacter sp. SM1. Lineage (GTDB taxonomy): Bacteria > Bacteroidota > Bacteroidia > Cytophagales > Cyclobacteriaceae > Cesiribacter. The sequence goes on along the minus strand of NZ_JAHXBU010000064.1, from coordinate 2,439 downwards.
GACTATCCTAGCATTCGGAATTCCTATTCTGGTTTATTCAATCTATGAACAGACTTTTAAATATTTTTCCCTTCGCAAGCTGACAAGATTGTTCAACCTGACATTGATAGCCCATTTAGTTATAGCAGTTATGCTTATGATTATAATGGCATATCTCGAAAAAAATATCTATGTAGACGGACATGGAACAGGGCTAACAGATATCATAATGGAAACTGGAATGGCATATTTAATTATAGGTGCATTTTTCTATCTTCCTGGACTATTGATATTGAATCTGATTAACTGGACGATGCTAAAAATGAATAGAAATTAATAAAGCCTACTACCAACAACAGAATAAAGCAATCGCCCTCACAGCTTCGTTGCCATTGTTGCTGCAGATAGCTAACTTATCGTACTCTAAGAACCGCAAGTGCCGGGGCGCCTGCTTTATTCAACGGACGTTGGCATGAATTAAAATTGAGCAATCTCCCTCCGATATCAGTATTAATATTAGCGTTGATCCTTTTTTCATCTTGTGAATCAAAGGAAAAGGAAACTGTTGTTGTTTGGGAGAGGAATCCGGAAGGATATGGACCTCTTCATGGACTATATCAAGACACACTTGGGAAAGAGCCTTATTCGAATCCAGTTTTACCATTTGTATCGACGCTTGACTCAATACTTAGTTCCTATAGCTTTGAGGAATTAGAGTCATCAGATACTGCAGCGCTAGGGGACTATCAGTTTGATTATATCCAGACGGCGGAATTCATGTATGGTGGTGAAAGAATCAGAGTAATGAAGGGAAGTCTATATCATAAGGACTGGCCATGGAATGAAATATTTCTCTATTCCGATAGGTTTGGAGTAGTAGCTATTTACCCTGGACACTCATATTCTCAACATTATCTAAGAAAGAAGTTTGTGGACGGTGACTTAATATTTGAATTAAAGGATAGCACCTTAAATTTTTTAATGAATGATACAGTCCTAAATCCTATACCGCCAATGCCAAAAGAAGTATTTGAGATTGAAGTGATAGAGATGCCAGTAACAGATGAATAAAAATAAAATAAACTCATGCCAACAACAGAATAAAGCAAATGCCTTAACAGCTTTCAGTCATTCTTGTAGTTGAAGCTACTCTTGCGTACATTCAGCAAAGGGCAGTGCAGGGCATCTGCATTATTCAATGGACGTTATGCATTATTGAAGAGAAATATGAATCAGAGTTTAGATGATATTATTGAATATGGTTCTGAAAGTAATACCCTAGACTTTAAAGGGGAACAATACCCACTTGGCAAGCATCCAAAGAGAAATGAAATACTTAAGGATTTTTTGGCCTTTGCTAACCATCCCTCTGACTCTGACAAATACATCGTGTTAGGAGTACATGAGAAAAATGGTGTAGCACATCATTTTACTGAAATTGATGATTTATTCGATGAAGCAAAATATCAAGAGCTGATCGAAAGTAATATTGAACCTAAAATCAACTTTGAATACAAGCTATTTGAATATAAAGGCAAGAAGCTCGCCTACTTTAGAATCTTTGGAAATACGGATAGGCCATATCTCATAAAAAAAGATGTCAAAAATCCTGCTGATGGTAAAACAGACTTCAGATTAGGAGATGGTTTTATAAGAACAGGAGCTTCAACCAAGAAAATTGGACGTGTTGATTTTGATAAGATCTATGAGCACAAGTTAAAAGCAAGAGATAGAAAATCAGATATTCAAATCATACCCTATCTAGGACATTTGAATGATACTATTTTATCTGGTCATGGATTTATGTACATGGATTTAGAAATAGTGAATAACTCAAATAAATCTCTAGATATTGATATAGAAATGAAAATCCTAAAAACAGAAGATTATATTCTGTTACATGAAAGAGACATCAAAGAAGAATTGCGTAGGAACACTGCGTTTTCATTTAAATATGATTTAAGCTTAATGCAGCCTTCTAATTTCCATGTGAACTTTGAGAATAAAGACAGCCATATAGTTATTTCTCGAAATCGCATAGGTAACAGACCATCAGCACTTAGTATCCCTCAAAACTCAAGCGAAAAAGAAATATTTTTCCAGGATTTGGTACTTGTAGAATCCAAAGTAGACATCATCAGAGCTCAAGTAATTATTAGAAGTGATGGATTTACAGACGGTGCTTTAGTACAAGAGGTAGAGTATAAAATAAAATAAACAATGCATAACAACAGAATAAAGCAAGGGCTGTAAGAGCTCTTTTCTATCTTACCAGAGACATCAACCAAACGTACTTTGAGAAGCGGCGGTGACCAGCCCCTGCTTTATTCAACGGACGTTATGTGTAATAAGCGGTTCGGCTGGTGGATTTTCTGTGGAGCTAGGTCTCCCAAGAGCAGAAGCGGAAGGCCAGAGGGAGTTTTAGCGCTTGCTTTTTAGCGGTCCAGCCCCAAGGATGGA
>NZ_JAHXBU010000061.1 GCF_020178975.1 Cesiribacter sp. SM1 | reverse complement strand
CTACCCTATTATGCTCCCATGAAGCCTTTGCTACTTGCTGTACAGCCGAGGACTCTTCAATGCTGCTGCTGTTGCTTTCCCAATACAAACTCGACCGCCAAAGAATTGAGCTTATGCCCCAACGTCCGTTGAATAAAGCAGGGGCTGGTCACCGCCACCTCTCAAAGGACGCAAAGTATGGGTTTTGTGGTTCAATGGCAAAGAGCTCTTACAGCCCTTGCTTTATTCTGTTGTTATGTTTTGTTTATTTTTATATTATTCCGCTGGTGTCGGTACAGGATTTTCTTTTCGAGTATGGTTGATGATGAATATGAATGGAAAAGCTTCTTTAAGTTTTTTCAAATTAGCGGCTTCTAAATCACACAAGTCCTTATTCAGTATGCTAGTTGAAGCAATTCTTGCAGCCTTTAAATATCCCTTGACAGATTGGTCAATTACGCTGTCTAATAAGGCAATTTGAGTACCAGCCTGCCATGAGAGAATGATTTCTCCTGGACTATCATTATTCAAGTAATTATTTACCAGCCCTTTAGCAATAGTTGAGCTGATTTGCTCTAGACTATCTACTAAGGTTTCGTTCTCTAAAAGTATTTGGCCCTGCTTATTAATAGCTATCCTTGTTGATAATCGATCTGCTACAATCATGCACCTTGTTTCGTCATAGTAGGTCAGCTTGAGATTTGGATGATATTTGTTACTCCACCCAAAAAAGAAATATGGGCCACAATCATCTGGAGGAAATAAGGGATTTAGCTTTGCTATTACTTGGTTCTTTCTTTCTGATAATTCAAACGAAACAGAAGGCACGGATGACTCTGCCTGAACCAATTTGAGTTCATTTTCACAATATTCTGATGTAGCTTCCACTTTATTACCAGAGGTGTCAGAACATGAGTACAGGAATAGAATTAATAGAAAGACTCTGTTCATAATAAAACATAACGTCCATTGAATAAAGCAGATGCCCTTCACCGCCTTTTGATGAATGTACGCAATGCTAACGGCCTGCACAAGCAATGGCTGAAAGCTCTTGGGGCATTTGCTTTATTCTGTTGTTATGCCCAGGCTTTCATTTATTTATTCGCCCACCAGGCTTAATATTTTTGTTAGAATTTTTTCAGATATTCTAAAATCAGTCTGCTGTACATCATCAAGCACCGGTGCCAGTTGATCTATATGTCCTTTTTGCTTGGCTTTAACCAAAATGCCTAAACTGCCAGTTATTTGAAGATTTAAAGACTTTGCAACCTTCCTTGCTTTCAAATCATCAATCACTACTGTTGATCGTGGTAACTCAACGCCCAAAGCAATTGCACTGGATTCACCTACTCCAAGTATCTGTTCAAGGATGCGTTGATGTGACTGATTTGCAACTTCCTTGATAAAAATCCAATCCGGCAGTTGCTTACCATATTCCAAAGCCACTTCTGGTGTCACAAAAATTGTATTGTAACACAGTCTAAGAAGATCAAGCTGATTGATTTTATCAAAGAGAATTAAGCAGCTTGTATCACAAATAATCAGGTCAGGCATTTTCTATATCCGATAGTAGATCCTCTTCGGACTGACTGAATATTGAAAATCCGAATTTGCCCATCATTTCTATAAATGCCCTTTTGGAAAGTCCAGCCAAATCAGCTGCCTGCCCAAGAGATAGCCTTTCCCTTTCATAGAGTTCACCAGCTAATATGATCTTCAGCTCTGGTTCATTGATATCTATGTTGTCCGGTATATTTAAACTTACAGTCCGCATGAGCTAATGTCTTTTAACATTCATAATCCTAATATACGAACTTTAGTTTCTATTTGGCTTGTGAACGACGTTTGAGTAAGAGTCCTCCTATGGCAAGCATAAAGCTGGAAACTTACAACCTGCCTTTCCCGAAGCTGCTGTTTTGCTTGGGCATAACGTCCATTGAATAAAGCAGATGCCCTTCACCGCCTTTTGCTGAAAGGACGCAAAAGTTGCTACCTGCATTGTCAATGGCTGAAAGCTGTTGGGGTATTTGCTTTATTCTGTTGTTATGCTGCGTTTTTATTATTTATTCTTATACCGAAGAAGCTTTGAATATCAGCCAACAGCTTATCCAGCGGCTTATTTTGATTCATCGTATTGAAGAATTCATTATTTATAGATTCATCAATCATTTTACCGTCCCTTATTTTTAATAGATGAGGAAACCGCTGATAGCTTTTTAAGCTATAAAGAGCCATTGACATGTATTCACGGGAATATGAAGATTTCACCTCGCGTCCGTCTAGATATAGGATCTCTACGCTCCGGTCAAGCCTAGGGATTAATTCTTTTTCTATGAAAGCCTTAGCATCAATCCGGTTGTTGTAACAGAAAAAGTTCTTATCGCCGAGCTCCAGTAAGTATTCTTGAAATCTTCGTTTTCTTAGCCAGTCAAAGTAGTAGCCGAAGGGTGACCATAACAAGTATATAGGAATAGCGATAATAGCGAATACAAGGATTACACTACCTAGCAAGATGATTCCTAATACGTCAGTCAGCTTCTTCACCATAAATTTATCCTCTACTACAGTTTGTGCCACGGTACTTTTAATGCAGCATAACGTCCATTGAATAAAGCAGATGCCCTGCACTGGCCTTTGCTGAAAGGACGCAAAAATTGCTTCCTGCATTGTCAATGGCTGAAAGCTGTTGGGGCATTTGCTTTATTCTGTTGTTACCTTCAG
>NZ_JAHXBU010000062.1 GCF_020178975.1 Cesiribacter sp. SM1 | reverse complement strand
AATAAACGAAGAGCTAAAATCCATTGGAGCTTTACTGTCAACACTGCCAGAGAAAAGCTATCGCGGCAATATCTAGCTGTCAATAAAGCTAATGCAATTTCTATGGATTAAATTGGAAGAGCACTAGACCGTTGTAGCGCATTGAACCCATAATCCACCTTTACTACCTTGACCTTTAAACAACATATAGCAGCTTATGTGACGGGTAACTTAACCGCTTCAGATTTACCTAAAGTTGAATATAAAGGCATATTAGAAGGACTTGAAAGTGAATCTCTAATTATTCTGGCTGGTATGGGGGACAAAGATAATTCACTTGAGCTAGAGCAATATTTCTCACTGTCTTTAAAAGAATTGAATCTTCAGCTACCTGAACTTAGAGAAGCGGCCATCCAACTGGCATTATATTACGCTGACGAGATTATAGATCGTCGCTTAGATCCAATAGCTGGAGTATACAAAATCCTAAATAAATGCCTAGATACCTACGATTTCAGCAAGGAGAATAAGAAATATGCGTTTGACAGTACCGGTTTTGAGAATATCTATGGCCTTTATTGGAATTACGATGAACTTATAGAAGCTGACAGACCGTGGGACCAAGTAAAATCAGATGAAGCACTCATGGAAGAGGTAAAAACTGAACTCTTGGCTGAAGTTGTGAAATGGAAAAATAAAAATAAACGCGCTACAACAACAGTAACTGTTGCACAACTCTCTGAAAAGTAGGCTAATCGTTAATTTTTCTAACACCAGCTACTTCTGAATTTTCCAGCCAGATCAAGTTTCACCAGAAACAAGCAAAAAACAGCCTGCACAGCCGCTACAGGGGCTACCAGAGCGGCTGTTTTTCTTCTTTGGAAGCAGAAGTTGATCCATTTTTTGAGGTTGTAGGCACAGGCGGCACAGAGCATCTTTTTATCCGCTGAAAGGATGCCCCTGGTGTTGAGTTTTGACAGGCCCATGTAGTTGATCAGGGTACCAAACACAGGCTCTACCGTTGAAGATCGTTTTTTCTTCATCCACCTGGCTCGCCTGGAGTCTAATCGTTCTATAGCTCGTTCATATTCTTTTCTGTAGTAGGTGATATCGATTTTCTTTTCCTTCTGCTTTTTGCCCAGACAGGTGTCTTTCAGGGGGCAGCCTTTGCAGTCACTTCTGGTGGTGAAGTACTGACGCTGCAGACTGTCTTGAGCCGAGCGTTTGATCTTTCTAAAGGTGGCTTTCTTGCCCTGGGGGCAGATCCAACAATCCTCCTGTTCATCATAAGTAAAACCTTCAGGACCACCTTTGTAGGTGCCATGTACAGGAATGTAGGCCTGGATCTTTAGCTTTTCCAGCAGAGCATAGTTTTCTCCCGAGCAGTAGGCGCCATCAGCTAAAAGAGCTTGTAAGCCAAGCTCAAAGCAGCTAAGTCTCTCTTTGGTTTCCTGCAGTATCCTGGGCAGGCATTGGCTGTCTTTATGATCAGCAAGATCAGCCTGGGTGTGTACAATAACATGATGGGAGGTATCGACTGCTAACCACTATTGCACTGTTAACTGAAGAAGGAAGCAGTCACACAAGGATAGTGTGAGATAGTGGTGGCGGACCAGATCGTAGTAGTGATGAAGGCTCTGTAATGGAGCTGGAGCGAAGGGTCTGGCTTATTTAGTTTCAGCTATGATCCAACTAGCAATGGGATGATTGTATAGCCAGAAACAGATCACTGCCATTACCTGAAAAGGTACTGGCACATCCAAAATGTTACTACATTAGTGATTAAACAAGAAGAGCCGTATGAAGGGAGCGGGCCCCGCCGGGACTTTCACGTACGGTTCCGTGAGAACGCGAGGGTGAAATTCCCTCGCGTGACTCGACTGGGGGCAAGCAAAGAAACCATCCAGCTTTAAAGTAAGTTCTGAATTTATGTTAGATTTGGAAAATGCAATAATTGAATGGAGAATCTGATAGAAAGAATAACAATAGATCCGGAGGTTTGCCACGGTAAGCCGACTATACGAGGATTAAGATATCCAGTGGAAAGTATGCTGGAGTTGCTTGCTTCGGGTATGTCTATCGAAGAGTTACTGGAGGATTATCCTGATTTAGAACGTGAGGATTTCCTTGCATGTTTGAGCTATGCCTCTAAGCTCGCCCACATAAAAAGTATCTATAGGATTGCATCGTGAAATTTTTAGTAGATGCCCAGCTCCCTAGATCCTTAGCTGATTTTCTGAATCAGAAAGGATTTGATGCTATACATACTCTTGAACTACCTAACCAGAATAAGACAAAGGACTGGCAGATCGCTAAGATTGCCAATAATGAAAATCGTATCGTAATCAGTAAAGACAGCGATTTTCTAGATTCATTTCTTGTTAAATCTGAACCTAGCAAGTTGATTATTGTCAAGACTGGCAACATTCCCAACAGACAGTTGCTCAGGATATTTGATGATCATTTCGATACATTAATCAAAATGATTTCTAGAAGTGATCTGGTGGAGATAAGTAGAACTGAAATTGCTGAAAAATAATAAAAAAAGCCTGCCCCCAACAACAGTAGCTGTTGCACAACTCGCTGATAAAGTAGGCTGATCGTTAATTCTTCTAACACCAGCTACTTCTAAATTTTCCAGTCAGATCAATTTTCACCAGAAACAGCCAGAAAAGAGTATTTATAGCCCCCACTGGGCTATCAGCGCTGCTGTTTTTCTTCTGCTCTGGCAGAAGTTGATCCATTTCTTGAGGTTATAGGCAGCAGCTGCCATGAGCATCTTTTTATCAGCTGAAAGGATGCCCCTGGTGTTGATTTTAGACAGGCCCATGTAGTTGATCAGGCTACCGAACACTGGTTCCACCGTTGAAGATCGTTTTTTTCTTCATCCACCTGGCTCGCCTGGAGTCTAATCGTTCT
>NZ_JAHXBU010000090.1 GCF_020178975.1 Cesiribacter sp. SM1 | reverse complement strand
CCGCTAGCGTTCATCCTGAGCCAGGATCAAACTCTCCATTGTATATGTGCTTTACATCAGTTAAACTGATGTGCATTCTGTACCCGATATCAACAAGACCAATTAAAGCCTAAACTTTAACTGTTATCTCTACACCAGGTTATAGAACACAATGTGTCATTTGCATCCCGAAACTCTCAAAGTGTCTTAACGAAGTTTGTTCCTACTGCTGATTCTCATCAGTAAATAAGACCAAAGTCTTCACTAAGCGGTTTGCTGTCAAAACATCTATTCAAAGAACTTTTCAGATTCCCTCTCTTGAGTCTTCTCAACTCAATAGGCTTCCTCTCCTGTAGTTACTATTCTATTATAGTAGCTATGTTTCTATCTCTTATCTCTTTCTATCACCTCGGCTCGTTTGCCTGGGCGGCTCTTTTTCCAAAAGCGAGTGCAAAGTTAAGTAAGTTTTGCCTCTTATGTCAAGCTTTTTCCAGAGAAAATTTTCAGAAGTTTTTAACCTCTTCCCTCTCCTTTCGTTTAGCTTAACTGCTAGTGATCTTCATCCTTATGGTAAGATAAACATCCCTGGCTCCTTGTTCGCTTTCAGTCTTTCAATACCTGGTCCTGCGACCGCTTTCTTTTATTTCCCCCAGCCTGCTGCCGTAAGGGGAGTGCAAAGGTAGAAGCTTTTTTCCTCTTTGCAAGTGGCTAAGCTGAAAATATCTGAAGTTTTTTCTACTCCATTTTCAAGCTCTTCTGCTTGTGCTTTCAGCACTTTTACATAAGGGCGCCTCTAAGGCGGCAAGAGTCTTAACCTCTGCTCTCTATGCTAAAGTTCCGGCTTTGGCTAAACTTTTTCAGATCTTCCTTAGAAGATAGAAGATATCAAAAACTAATATCTCTGCTGCTTCTAAGCTGAATCTGCCAAAACTCTCCTGCCGGTGCGGCTCTTAGCTTCACACTTTCAATGCTTCAATCTTTTGCCCTTAGCTCTTTTGCCCGGGGCGCTTATCCATAACTGATTCAAGGCTTCTGATAGTTCCTGGGAAAGGGATAATTTCTTATCTTTTCCTAAGGCCTTGTACTGCTTCAGACTTCTTTCAGCCTGGTGTAGTATAACTTTCTGAAGATGCTGTGAGTTCCCGGAGGTGAGAATTTCTTCTTGCTCTCCTGGCTCCCTGCACTCTCCTTTTCAGGGGACGCAAGAGTATTAACCGTAATGGCTGTACTGCTGGTTCCCCTCCTGCCTAAGATTTTTTAGTGCAGCGGGAAGACAAAGGTAACAGAGGCGCCAGATCATTTTCAAGCAACATTAGAGAAATATTTTCTCTTCAGTATGCCTGTCTTCAAAGCTTCTCAAGTAAGTCATTCTGGCCATGTGCCCGAATGGGGATGCAAACATAGCACCCCCCGGACATCATTTCAAAGCCTAAATCTCAAATAAATTTCAGCTGCATTGGTATATTCTTTTCAAACAAAATACATGCAGCTGACAAAGAACCCTTTCAGCCTACACAAATTCTGCACGTAATTGAGCAGTCTTGCGCAGACGCTCGATCATTTGCACGCTTTCTTCGTGGTTAAGCGTTTGCTGTCCGTCGCTATGTGCCTGCTCCGGACGCTCGTGTACTTCCACAATTACACCATCTGCACCTGCCATTACAGCTGCCAGCGCCATTGGCTCTACATAATGGCGGATGCCAATGCCGTGAGAAGGATCTACTACGACCGGTAAGTGTGTTTTCTCTTTCAAGATAGGCACTGCATTCAGGTCAAGTGTATTACGGCTGGACCGCTCGTAGGTGCGGATGCCCCGCTCACAAAGGATAAGGTTTTCGTTGCCACCACTGAACACGTACTCTGCAGAGTATAGCAACTCCTCAATAGTACCACTGATACCACGTTTGATCATCACTGCTTTATCGATCTTGCCCAGCTCGTCCAGCAGGTTAAAGTTTTGGGTGTTGCGGGCGCCTACCTGGAATACATCCACATAAGGATACATTTCCTCGATCTGCGATACCTGCATAACCTCTGTAATTATTTTAATGCCAGCTTCCTGTGCCAGCTTGTACCACAGCTTTAATCCATCAATGCCCATACCACGGAAAGAGTAGGGAGAGCTGCGTGGCTTGAAAACTCCTCCGCGCATAATGCGAACACCAGTTTCCTTCAGGTGCTGAATGGTCTGGCGAATCTGCTCCTCTCCTTCAATAGAACAGGGGCCTAACATAATGGCCAAATCGCCCTGACCTATCGTTACACCGTCGCCCAGGTCAATAACAGTTGGTTTTACCTTCCATTTGGATGATACCAGCTTGTATTCATCAGACACCCTGTGAATATCGGCAATGCCGGGCAGGCTGGCTATCTGACGGATGTCGAAGTCGGCCTTGCCTATGCCGATGAGGTAATGGCCATACTGGGTGCGGGCTTCGCTAAGCTTATAGCCAATGCTCTTGGCTTTATCTGTGATGGCAGCTTTTTGCTGCTCGTTCACATCTTTCTGTAACTGAATGATCATGGTTGTTTAGGCTGTTTATTTATTGTTTTCTTTTATCGATTTCACGAACTGGATAATATCATGCTCCAGGTTCTGGCTGCCGGTGAGCAGGTTGATGAAGGCACTACCAATAATTGCCCCCTTGGCATAGCGTGAGGCAAGCTGGAAGCTTTCCCTATCGGAAATACCAAAGCCAATAAGGCGCGGGTTATGCAGGTTCATGGCATTGATGCGCTCGAAGTAGCGGATCTGTTCTTCGGTGATTCCTTTTTTTGCACCGGTAATAGAGGCGGAGGAAACCATATAGATAAAGCCGCTGCTGTTCTCATCTATTTCCCGTACCCGTGCTTCGGATGTCTGGGGAGAAATAAGAAAAATGTTGTGCAAGCCATATTGCTGGAAGATGGGTTTATAGAACTCCCGGTACTCATACATGGGCAGATCTGGCAGGATGAGTCCATCAATGCCTACCTCGGCACACTTCTGGCAGAAGCGCTCTACACCAAACTGCAGCACCGGGTTAAAATAGCCCATCAGCACAACGGGCACCGAAACTTCATTGCGTAGATCCTTTAGCTGTTCAAAGAGCAGCTTCATGGTCATACCCGCATCGAGGGCCTTTTGGTTACTCGCCTGTATGGTAGGGCCATCGGCTACAGGATCGGAATAAGGCAGACCAATTTCTATGATATCGGCACCTCCTTTTTCCAGTGCCTTGAGCACCGGAAGGGTGTCGTTTAAGCTGGGATACCCGGCTGTGAAATAAACATTCAGGATGTTCTCGGCCTTTTCCTGAAATAGGGTATCTAATCTGTTTTGTATGGCTGTAACAGGCATTGATTTATGTTTTTTTCTGCCGGAGTCTTAAAATCTGTTTAGGTACGAAAGGAAGATCAGTAGCCACCCCAGCGAATGTAGGTCTCCAGGTCTTTGTCGCCACGACCGCTTAGGTTCACTACTACCACATCGCTTGGCTGAAGGGGTAGTTCTTTCAGCGCTGCCAGTGCATGGGCAGATTCTACGGCTGGGATAATACCTTCTTTCCTGGCCAGGTGAATACCGGCATCCATGGCATCGGCATCGGTAATGGCAATAAACTGTGCGCGCTTGCTATGGAACAAATGGGCATGCATGGGTCCTATACCCGGGTAATCCAGACCGGCAGAAATGCTGTAAGGCTCCACTACCTGCCCATCTTCTGTTTGCATGAGCAGGGTTTGGCTGCCATGCAGTACGCCTGGCTTGCCCAGTGCCGTGGTGGCGGCCGACTGGCCACTGCTCACACCTTTACCGGCTGCCTCTACCGCTACCAGCTTTACCTGTGGCTCATCGAGGTAGTGGTAGAATGCGCCGGCGGCATTGGAACCACCGCCCACACAGGCTACCACATGGGTAGGCAACTCTGAACCTGTTTTTTCTTTTAGCTGCCAGCGAATTTCCTCGCTGATGATGGCCTGCAGGCGGGCAACCATATCGGGGTACGGATGCGGGCCCACCACACTGCCTATGATATAATGCGTTTCCTGCGGATTGTTGATCCAGTGGCGCATGGCTTCGTTGGTGGCATCCTTAAGTGTCTGGCTGCCGCTGGTGGCGGGCCTTACCTCGGCACCAAGAATTCTCATACGCTCCACATTGGGCTTCTGGCGCTCCATATCATGGCTGCCCATGTACACTATACACTCCAGCCCCATGAGGGCACATACGGTAGCGGTTGCCACGCCATGTTGTCCGGCGCCGGTTTCCGCAATGATCTTATGTTTGCCCAGGCGCTTGGCCAGCAGGATCTGCCCTACTGTATTGTTCACTTTATGTGCTCCGGTATGGCAAAGGTCCTCGCGCTTCAGAAAAATCTGTGCTCCAAACTCTTCAGAAAGGCGTTTGGCCGGATAGAGTGGCGTAGGCCTGCCTACATAATCACGTAACAGCTGGTGATACTCCTGCTGGAATTCCGGACTGTATATGATCTCGAGGTAGCGCTCCCGCAGCTCTTCCACATTGGGATAGAGCATTTCAGGAATAAAGCTGCCGCCAAACTGGCCGTAGTAGCCACGTTCGTTTACACCAAAAGATGATTTTATATTTTCAGTATTCATGACTGTTTCTTGTTATCTGCTAAAAGCACCGGATGCTGTAACAGCTCCTGCAAGGCCGGTATGTTTTTAAAGCCTGGTGCTGTTTCGAACTTGCTGTTCACGTCCAGTGCATGGATTGGCAGGTGCTGCAGTTGATTTAAATGATCCAGTGAACCAAGCGCTACCCCACCACTAAGTATTACAGGCACCTGCAGTGAGTATTCCTTAATCAGTTCCCAATCGAAAGCCTTGCCATTGCCGCCATACTGTTTGCCCTGGGTATCGAACAGAAAGTAATCTGCCACATCTGCAAAGGGCAACAGTTCATCAAGGTTAAAGCGCTCTCCTACCCGAAAAACCTTGATTACTTGCAGTCCCTGTTGCTGCAGCTGCCGGCAAAGTGCCGGAGGTTCGTCACCATGAAGCTGTACCGCCTGCAAGCCATAACGCCGTGCCTGCTCCAGCACCTCTTCGGCAGGGGCATTTACAAACACCCCTACCCTTTTAATTGTCCGGGGCAACTGATCCAGATCTTCAGGATTAAGGCTCTGCGGCATATAGCGTGGGCTTTTCTCAAAAAAGATGAACCCCAGGTAATCCGGCTGCAGGGCAGCTACTGCCTGCAGGTTCTCCGGGTCTTTCATGCCACAGACTTTAACTTTCAGGGAACGTTCCATGCTTAGCGGCTTACAGAACCTTCCAGTGACTGTCCTTTTGATTGTTTCTTTTTCTGCTGAAGCAGCTCCAGGTCGTGCACAAAGCGGGCTGCGGCCTGCTCGGGGCGGCTGTGCTGCATAAAGCTTTCGCCAATCAGGAAGCCGTTATAACCATGGTCGCGTAATTCCAGGATGGTAGCAGGATTGGAAATGCCGCTTTCGCTGATCTTTACAAAATCCTGTGGAATGTGCTGTGCCAGTTCTTTGGATACGGCAATGTCTGTTACAAAAGTGTTCAGGTTGCGGTTGTTAACGCCGATCAGGTCAACCTCCGGGTGCAGATTCTGCTGCAGTTCTTCCAGGTTATGTACTTCCATCAGTACCTCCAGATCCAGTGTTTTAGCAAAAGCTGCCAGTTCTTTAAGCCTTGCCGGCTCCAGGATCGCCGCAATCAGCAGAATGGCATCGGCTCCAATGGCCTTTGCTTCTACTATCTGGTATTCTTCCAGTACAAAATCTTTACGCAGAATCGGGCAGTAGTTAAACTTGCGGGCTACTGTCAGGTCTTCGTTTTTACCACCAAAGAACTTTCTGTCGGTAAGAACGCTAAGAGCCGATGCGCCTGCCTGCATATAGCCAATAGACGTACGCTCTACTGCTGCATAAGGGTTGATCACACCTTTGCTGGGCGACTGGCGCTTAAACTCGGCAATAATGCCAGTTTTGTCTTCACGCAGCACATACTTCTTTAAGCTTACTGTTTTACCACCAAAGTAGATGCTTTGCTCCAGCAGTTTAATTGGGTACAGGCTGATGCGCTCCGCTACTTCGGCCTTCTTGTGCTTAACGATCTCTTGGAGAATTGACATGGTTCTGGTATTTGTTTTAGGTATATTATAAGGTATGAGTAGTGGGATGGTCTGCCGCTGCGGCATGCGCTTTTTAACCCACCTGTACTGATGTTTTTTTCTTATCGCCTACAAGGGTACGGAAAGTTTCAAGTGCTTTGCCGCTGCGCAGGCTGGTTCTTGCCAGTTCTACTCCTTCGGCAAGGCTGCAGTCTTTTGCCACATGCAGAGCCATGCCAGCGTTTGCAAGTACGGCTGCCTCCTGTGCCTGGGTTCCTTCGCCCCTAAGCACCCGCTCAAAGATGGCAGCAGCTTCTTCTATAGTACCACCACCAAACAACTGCTCTTCTTTTAGTTCAGGCAGGTAAAAATCTTTGGGCTGTAGGAGTCGCTCACTGTTGCTGCTGTATACTTTTACTGCCCCGGTAAGGCTTACCTCATCATAACCGTCCAGGGCATGTACAATGGCGTACTGTATGTCTGTACTCTGATAAAGGTAGGCATACAAACGGGCCAGCTCCAGGCTAAACACACCAACCAGCTGCTTTTGCGGGTTGGCAGGATTTACCATGGGTCCAAGCATATTGAAAAAGGTTTTTACCCCCAGCTCCCTGCGGATTGGTCCCACATTCTTCATGGCCGGGTGAAAGAGCGGTGCATGCAAAAAGCAAATATTCGCCTCCTCAAGACTTTTCTCCAGCACATCAAAATCTTGTGTAAACAGATAACCAAAGTGCTGCAGCAGGTTGCTGGAACCACAGGCCGACGATACTCCATAGTTCCCATGCTTTGCCACTGCCTGACCAGCACCGGCCACCACAAAGGCGCTGAGGGTACTTATGTTAAAAGTATCCTTACCATCGCCCCCGGTACCGCAGAGGTCCATGGTATCGTAGGCAGAAAGATCTACCGCCAGGCATTGCTCCAGCATGGCTTCCCGAAAACCCATCAGCTCATCTACAGTAATGTTGCGCATGAGGTATACAGTAATGAAAGCCGCAATCTGGCTCCCATTGTAAGCTCCCTGGGTTAGTTTCAGCAACACCTCACGAGCCGTGGCACGGTCCAGTGTTTTATGTTCTATCAGCTGATTTAGTATGTCTTTCATTTTTGGGTATCAGTTATCAGGTCTCGGGTATCAGGCCACTGCGGTGGTATTTATTATCTGTAGTATATGGACTGAAGCATTCTATGTGCTGTAGGTTGATGAGCTCAGCGCCTAAACATTCACTCAAGCTTTCATTCACTTCATCACTCATTTATCATTCAGCCAATTCCGGAGCATTTCGGTTCCATGCTGGGTAAGAATGCTTTCGGGGTGAAACTGTACACCCCTGATCCGGTACTCTTTGTGGCGCAGGGCCATTACAGCACCCTGCTCATCCACAGCGGTTATCTCCAGGCCGGTATTGGGCTTGCAGGTATCGGCAACTACTGCCCAGCTGTGGTAGCGGCCTACCTGAAAACTCCGGGGCAGGCCTTTAAATAAACTATCTTCTTTTTGCAGCAGACAGGTGGTGGCTACCCCATGGTGCACCTGCGCAAGGTTGTGCAGCTTTGCACCAAAGGCCTCTCCAAGCGCCTGGTGCCCCAGGCACACACCTAATATATCTTTTTTTGTACCGTACTGCCTGATGACTGCAGGCATCAGACCGGCCTCATCGGGAACACCCGGACCGGGCGAAAGCAGTATTTTGTCGTAAGCCTCTACTTCTTCTAAAGTAAAAGCATCGTTACGCACCACCCGCAGGGGCGCACCCAGTGACTTTAATATGTGCACCAGGTTATAGGTAAAGCTATCGTAGTTGTCTATTACTAAAATCTCTGCCATGGCTTATTTAAGCGTTTGAGCCAGTTGTAAGGCCTTGCGAAGCGCAGCCAGTTTGTTGTGCACTTCCTGTAATTCTCCTTCGGTACTGCTTTTGGCCACTACCCCGGCACCAGCCTGGTAGTGCAGTACACCATCTTTGCTAAGGAAAGAGCGAATCATTATTGCATGGTTAAATAAAGGTGTTCTGTCGCCACCGTTGAAGCCCATAAAGCCAATGGCACCACCATAATAGCTGCGGGGCGTAGGCTCCAGGCGCTCAATGAGCTGCATGGCCATGTGTTTGGGAGCTCCGCTAAGAGTACCGGCCGGAAAGGTATCGGCCACCATCTGCACCGGGTTGATTCCTGCATCCAGGGTTCCCTGCACCATAGATACCAGGTGAATCACATGGGAGTAGAACTGAATTTCCTTGAGCTTTTTCACCTCTACTGTGTGGCCGTGTCGGCTTAGGTCGTTGCGGGCCAGGTCTACCAGCATCACGTGCTCTGCATTTTCTTTCGGATCCTGCGCCAGCTTGCGGGCCAGCTCAGCATCGGCCTCGTCGTTGCCGGTGCGCCTGAAGGTACCAGCAATCGGGAAGATCTGTGCCTTATCGCCCTTCATCACCAGCTGCGCCTCTGGCGATGAGCCAAAGATGCGGAAGCTGCCGTAATCAAAATAGAATAAATAGGGAGAAGGGTTAATACTGCGCAGTGCACGGTACACATTAAAATCATCGCCTTTGTAAGGGGTCTGGTAGCGACGGCTCAGTACTATCTGGAATACATCGCCACGCTGGCAATGCTCTATGCCTTTCTGGATTACTTCCAGGAAATCAGCATCCTCAATATTTGTTTTTTCTTCACCGGCAGCCTCAAAGGTGTAAGAAGGCAGGTTTTTATTCTGCAGTACGGATTCCAGGCCATCCAGTCCGCCATTGAGCTGTTGCCCCTCCAGCCCATGCTCAAAGAGGTAAAGCTCGTTCCGGAAATGATCGAGTACAATTACATAGCGAAATACGCTGTACTGGATTTCGGGAATCTGGTTGCCGGCCTCCAGGCTGATGTCTTCGAAGTAACGAACTGCTTCGTAGCTCATATAGCCAAACAAGCCGCCTGTTACAAAGCGAGCATAAGGCTCCTGTGCAGAAAAGGCTGAAGAAAACTGGTAGAGCTCTTCAATTACCTGCTGACGCTGCACAACCGGCACCTTTCTGCGGTTGCCATCGGGATACAGGAGCTGAATCTCCTCATTTTGCACGATAAAGCTAGCAATTGGCTCGCAGCAGATGTAGCTAAAGCTGTTATCTGCACTGTGGTAATCTGAGCTTTCGAGCAGTAGCGGGTTAGCGTAACGGTCGCGCAGTTTCAGGTAAATGCTTACCGGTGTGTGCGTATCGGCCAGCAGCTTTTTGCTCTTGGTTACAAGGTTAAATACTTTATTTTCTACAGCTTCCATATTGGGTTTAGCCAGAACATTAAAAATAAAAAAAGCCCACTGTGAACAGCGGGCTTTAAAGCTCTATGCGTAGGTACATACCGGCGCCGTTCACGTGCAAGATTTGCAAGTGTGCCACCACCAAGCCATATGTACTGTTTGATTCTTCATTTGTTTTAGCAAGTAAAACAGCCTTTTGTATAAATGCAAGCCTATCTCTTAAAATATTTCAGCAGATGCCTGAATTTTCAAAAGGTTTGGCCTGCTGCAACATACGTCATCTCGCGAAGGCTGGAACCTGTTTGCTGTTTCCCGGTATGGATTCAGTCCCGGGAACAGGCAGCAGATCCCTGCCTCTTTCGAGGGGATAAACGAAGGCTGTGTTATCCAGGCTAAACTATGCGCTTTTTTTACCTTGCTCAGTAGCTTTGGTTTCAGTCATCTCCGAAGAGCTCTTTTGCTTATCTCTTGGACGGCTGTTGCCATAGCTGCCTTTAGAAATCTTACCTTTTTTGGTTTTTTTATCTCCTCTGCCCATTTTAAAATTTGTTATTGTAGTGGTTTAATGTTCCCGTCAATTTACGTACTCACTTATATACTCGCAAGTGCCGCAAGTGTTTCTATTTACCAAATATTTACGCGCTCACTTTCGGGCCTCCACATCGGGTCTCCCTGCTCTATATCGAAGGCATCATAAAACGCTTGCATATTTACCAGGGGGCCGTTTGCCCTGTACATGGCCGGAGAGTGCGGATCGGTAAGCACCTGTGTGCGCAAAAACTCCGGACGGTATTTGGTACGCCAGATGGTAGCCCATGAAATAAAGAAACGCTGTTCAGGAGTAAAGCCATCAATAAGGCCGGGGTTTCCGTTTTCCTGCAGGTGACGCTGCAGGCCATCGTAGGCAACATTGATACCACCAAGATCGCCAATGTTTTCGCCCAGCGTAAACTGGCCATTTACGAACACACTGTCCATGGGCTGGTAGGCATTGTACTGGTTCACTAACTTTTCGGTGCGGCTGTTAAACTGGCTAAAATCTTCTTTGCTCCACCAGTTCATCAGGTTACCTGCTGCATCAAAGCGGCTGCCTTGGTCATCAAAACCGTGTGAGATCTCGTGGCCAATCACCGCACCTATACCGCCATAATTCACGGCTGCATCGGCCCTGTAGTCGTAGAAAGGCGGCTGCAGAATACCTGCCGGGAATACAATCTCATTAAACAGCGGGTTGTAGTACGCATTTACAGTTTGTGGTGTCATGCCCCACTCGGTGCGGTCTACTGGTTTGCCAAGCTTGTCCAGCTCACGCTGAAAATTGAACTCATTGCCGGCAACCACATTCGCCAGGTAAGAAGCATCATCACCAGCATTTACTTCCAGGGCGGAGTAATCGCGCCATTCATCAGGATAACCGATCTTTACAGTAAAGGTGCTTAGTTTCTGCAATGCTTTTTGCTTGGTGGAATCAGACATCCACTCCAGGTTACGGATGCGGTCGCCAAAGGCTCCCTTGATATTTTCTACCATCTCCAGGGCCTGCTGCTTAGCCTGTGGCGGAAAAGCCTCATCAACATAAAGTTTGCCAATGGCCTCACCAATCATACCGTCGGCTACATTGATTACCCTTTTCCAGCGGGGGCTCATCTCCTGTACATCGCGCAGGTATTTGCTGTAGAAATCAAAATTAGCCTGCACAAACTGGTTGCTTAGGAAAGGGGCAGCGCCATCGATAAGCCGCCAGCTTAGATATGTTTTCAGATCATCGAGTGAACGCTGCTTTACAATCTTCTCAAAAGTTTCCATGTACTTGGGCTGCATCACAATAAGGGTATCCAGGCTGGGTGCGCCCAGATCTGTGAGGTACTTCTGCCAGTTTACAGAAGGCACCATCTTATTCAGCTCTGCAATAGACTTTTTGTGATACAGGTTATAAGGATTGCGCTGCTCTTCTTTGGTAAGCATGTTCTGCGCCATCTGTGTTTCTATGGCCAGCACTGTTTGTGCTTTCTTCTGTGCATTGGGCTCGCCAATCATTTCAAACATGCGGGCAATGTGCTTCTCATATTCCTGCCGAATTTCCTTAGACTTGCTGTCGTCTTTCACATAGTAGTCACGGTCTGGCAGGCCCAGACCTCCTGCGCCCAGGTAAGCGGCCATTACCTTGCTGTTTTTCAGGTCCGGGAATACACCAAAACCATAAAAGGAATCTCCACCCCTGCGGTCTTCATATGCCAGATAATCCTGCAGTGCTTTTTTTGTATTAAGCGCCTTTACGCTCTCCAGCATGGGCTGCAGCGGCTGCACACCCTGCTGTTCGGCACGGGCAGAGTCCATTCCCACGCGGTAAAACTCTGCTGCCTTGCGCTCGGCGCTTCCATCTACATACTTGGGGTTGGCAGAAGCCTGCTGCAGTACCCTTAGTACCATCTCGTTGTTGCGCTCACGCAATTCCTGAAAGCTTCCCCAGCGGCCCTGGTCGCCGGGTATCTCGGTCTGGTCAATCCAGTTGCCGTTCACATAACGGAAAAAATCCTCACCCGGACCAACGGTAGTATCCATATAAGATACATTGATGCCCACCCCTTCCGGAAGGGTCGTTTCACTGGGCATTGGCTCCGGCACTGCAGCGGCAGTTGGCTCAGTGGTGGTTGTAGTGTTGGTGGCACAGCCTCCTACTACCAGTACCGATGCAGTAAATAGTAATCCTCTAAAAAACAGACTCATATAAACAAAAATTGGTTGTATTGGTACGATATTCCAGATGTTAAACCCTATTTAAGGGCAAACATTGTTATTTTTTAAAATTAAAACAGACATTAGTACAAATAATGCAAACATCGGCCGGAAAAGCAACCTTTAGCCAGGCACTACTGTTTTGATTTCAAACCTGTATTTTTATGGCCATAGCAAGTTTACACCTGATTGCCGCCCTACAGCGAACGGCAGAAAAGTTAGCCAAAGGAGCACCCTACCAATGGGGCCATATGGGAAGCTGTAATTGCGGGCACCTGGCGCAGGAACTTACCCATTTTACAAAAGCAGAGATACACAGGCGTGCACTGCTTAGCCGCAGTGGCGACTGGAATGAGCAGCTCATTGACTACTGCCCTACCAGCGGTTTACCAATGGATGATGTAATAAGCGAACTGCTGACTGCCGGCCTGGATATAGAAGAACTTAAACACCTTGAGCGCCTGAGTGATGCCCGTGTGCTTCAGCGCCTGCCGGTAGAAGAACGCCACCTGCGGCATAATTACCGCAACGATGTGGTGAAGTACCTGCAAACCTGGGCCGGCCTGTTGCAGGAACAGTGGCTGGCAAAAACCCCTGCTCCAAAACTTGCTGCCAGAGAAATCAGGCATACAGAAGCAGTTTGATATCAGTCTATGCACAACAACTTGTTTTTTATAATCAGGAGAAGAAAAGCAGAGAAGGTGATTAGCGGAACTTCCGCAGCATATTTACGGGTTAACTGGCTGATAATCTTTGCACAAAGTATAAGCAAAAGCTCTGCCTGGAGATTTTATTAAAATTTCAGCTGAAAAGATATTGTACACCACAACATGTTGTGGTATATTTGCACTGGCGAATCGGCACGGCCAGCTCCCGTCGAACCCCCCCAGGACCGGAAGGTAGCAAGGGTAGACGGTCGTAGCGGCGCGATGTTCGGTTCGCCTTTTTTATTTTTAGGGGTTTCATCCCAAGTTTTTTTTTAGCTTTGTATCAAAACATCCTAAACTCATGAAATTTTTTATTGACACTGCTAACCTGAACGAAATCCGCGAAGCCTATGACCTGGGCGTGCTGGATGGTGTAACCACCAACCCTTCTCTGATGGCTAAAGAAGGCATCCGCGGAGAAGAGAACGTGCGGAATCATTACAAAGCTATCTGCGATATTGTTGATAATAATGTAAGTGCAGAAGTAATTGCCATTACCTTTGATGAGATCATGCGCGAAGGCCGTGAGCTTGCTAAGATAGATGATAAAATTGTAGTTAAAGTGCCGATGATCCGCGATGGTGTTAAAGCCATCAAAGCATTTTCTGCTGAAGGCATCCGCACCAACTGTACCCTGGTGTTTTCTGCCGGACAGGCAATACTGGCAGCCAAAGCAGGTGCTTCTTATGTATCACCTTTCGTTGGCCGTCTCGATGATATTTCCACCAACGGTCTTGACCTTATTGAGCAGATCGTTAACATCTATCAGAATTACGGCTACGCCACTGAGGTACTTGCTGCATCTGTACGCCATGCCATGCACCTGATTCAGTGTGCAGAAATTGGTGCCGACGTAGCTACCTGCCCGCTAAATGTTATAACTGGCCTGCTGAACCACCCGCTTACTACCAGCGGCCTGGAGAAATTCCTGGCCGACCACAAAAAAGTGAACGGATAATTGATAGTATAAGGAATGCTGAATATGGCACAATGACAAAAGCATTTCGGCCAGGGCTGAAAGATCTGTTTGCTTGTTGAAAATTGTTCTGTATACCTTATACTATATACCATATATAAAATACATAACAGGCTGCCTTTTTTTTGCAAGGGCAGCCTTTTTATATTTGTGCATGTACATTATTAAAGTAAAGGGTAAAGCCAAAATACCAGACTACATTCAGCTACGCGACGATAAGTTTGTGCTGATTGCTTATTTCCGTGCCGACCGCCCGCTGGATAAGCTGGAAAAATATGGACTTGCCGGAAAAGAAGAAGAGTTAAAGGCGCTGATCAGCCAGCTGCCCTTTGGCAAACTGCAAAAGTTAGAACTTTAAACACTCCCCTGCTCCTTATGACTTTCGCCACAGACGCTGTAGTACGTGTAAAAAATGCTTCTATATACCAGGGAGAACATCTTGTGTTGCGCGATGTATCTTTCAGCATTAACAAGGGTGAGTTTGTGTACCTGATTGGCCGTACCGGCAGTGGTAAAACCTCCTTACTGAAAACCCTTTATGCGGACCTGCCCCTACCGCTGGGCGAAGCCCAGGTGGCAGGCTTTGAAGTGCATAAGATCAGGAACAAGGATATTCCCTATCTCCGCCGCAGGCTGGGCATTATCTTCCAGGATTTCCAGCTGTTCTTTGACCGTACCGTTGCCGAAAACCTGTTTTTTGTAATGCGGGCCACCGGCTGGAGCGAAAAAGGAAAGATGAAACGACGCCTCTCTGAGGTGCTGATGCAGGTGGGCCTCGATTCTGCCGCCAATAAAATGCCCCACCAGCTAAGTGGCGGCGAGCAGCAGCGTATTGTAATTGCCCGGGCGCTCATAAACGAACCGCTGATACTGGTAGCCGACGAACCCACCGGTAACCTCGACCCTGATGTATCAGAAGGTATTTTTCAGCTTTTCCAGGAAATCAATAACAGCGGAACAGCCGTACTCATGGCCACGCACAACCACCGGCTGCTTAGCGACCACCCCGGGCGTGTATTGAAATGTGAGAAGGGCCGCCTGCTGGATTCTGTGCACGATGTGTTCAGCTTCCGGAACGAATTTTAATCACCTGCTTTCGGGGCACCTGCACGGGGCTCCCCCAATCCTTTCTCTTTTGCCAGCACCAGCATGAGCTGCCAGGCAGCTTCTTTCTGGTTTGGTATTTTACCCTCCAGAATGGCCTCTTTTATGGCATCTTTGATCTCCCCTACCTCACGCGATGGTTTCAGGCCAAAGGTTTCCATGATCTCCTCGCCGGTAACAGGTGGCTGGAAGTTGCGTACCTGGTCTTTTTCCTCTACCTCCAGCAGCTTGCGCTCCACCTTGTCGAAATTGCGGAGGTAGCGTTTTACCTTGATGTCGTCTTTTGAAGTGATATCGGCACGGCAGAGCTTCATGAGGGGCTCCAGGTCTTCGCCGGCATCGTAAAGCAGGCGGCGTATGGCCGAATCTGTCACCACATCTTTTACCAGCGCAATGGGGCGCAGGTGCAGGCGTACCAGCTTCTGCACAAACTTCATCTTGTGGTCCATGGGCAGCTTCATGCGCCTGAATATGTTGGGTGTCATGCGGGCACCTTTGTCCTCATGGCCATGAAAGGTCCAGCCTACCCGCGGGTCGAAGCGCTTGGTGGGAGGCTTGGCAATATCGTGCAAGATGGCCGCCCAGCGCAGCCATAGGTCGTCCGACATTTCTGCTACATTATCGAGCACCTGCAGGGTGTGGTAGAAATTATCCTTATGCGACTGTCCGTTACGGCTCTCCACCCCCTGCAACGCCACCATCTCAGGAAAGAACTGATGCAGCAGCTTTGCATGGAACAGGAGCTTAAAGCCATAAGAGGGCTTTGGAGAAAGGATGATCTTGTTCAGCTCATCTGCTATACGTTCGGCAGAAATGATCTGGAGCCTGTCGGCCTGCTGAATAATGGCATCGAAAGTATCAGGAGCAATATCGAAATTTAGCTGCGAGGCAAAGCGTACGGCACGCATCATGCGCAGCGGATCATCTGAAAATGTGATCTGCGGATCGAGCGGTGTGCGGATAATCTTGCGCCTGAGGTCTTTAACACCATCGAAGGGGTCAATCAGCTCCCCCCAGCTCTCTTTATTAAGGCTTATGGCCAGGGCATTGATGGTAAAGTCGCGGCGGTTCTGATCATCTTCCAGGGTGCCATCTTCCACCACTGGTTTGCGGCTGTTGCGGTTATAGGATTCGCGGCGGGCGCCTACAAACTCAACCTCCCATTCGCCTAAGCGAAGCATGGCCGTACCGAAATTTTTGAATACGTTAACGGCTACACCAGCCTCTTTTGCTACTTTTTCGGCAAGGGCTATGCCACTGCCCACACATACAATGTCGATATCTTTAGACGGGCGCTTCAGGAGGTAATCACGCACAAAACCACCTATCACAAAAGCAGGTAATTGCAGTTGCTGTGCAGCCTTGCTTACGCGTTCAAATACTTCGTGTTCCTCCAGCAGTTCTCTACAATTCATCAGTAAAAATCAGTATTTCAAAAATTTCACATCACCCTCTGCACTCAGTCTCATAATCCGTTCGGGGGCGAGCCGGCATTCAGCATCCAGCGGCAAAGGTAACACATCCGGCAACGCCTGCCAACCACCAGCAGTAGCAGATACCTGGATACTAAGCAAACCGTGCCCAATCTTTTGCAACAGGGGCTCAAGGGTTTTGCAGCGATTCAGCATTACTCCTACATTTCCCTGCTCATCTTTCACTTCTTTTGGCACCAGCACCTTTGCATTGTTGTACCAGATCAGCAGGGCCTTTTCGCTGCCCTCGGCAATATCCCAGGCAAGGTCAGAAAAATTCATTACGTATTCGTACAAATCATTCATTCTGCCAATCAGGATAAAGGCTAAATATTCAGGCTCATTTTCCTCTTTTAGCATTTTCTCCAGCTTTTCAAGCGCCTGTGGCTGCCGGGTGCTGCAGAGAAGCCAGCTACTGCTTTTACCCTCTGCCAATAAAAATCCGCCCGCCTTTAAATGGTTAGCCAGGGTATCTAAATTTTTCATAAAAAAAGCCTCAACATTTGTTGAGGCCCAAGTTCGTTAAAAGGTAGGACAAGGTATAAACTTTTCCTTCCGTTTTACTTTTCGTGATTCGCGGGTAATAAAGTTATAAACGATGGTTACCTCGTGGGCTCCGCCCGAAACCGGACCCAGGGATGAAATGGTAAAATCGTAGCTATAGCCTACATCAAACTGCGGCATGCGGATACCAAAAAGAAAAGCCACTGCATCCTGCCGGTTGTATTCGTAATCGTTTTTTACAAGGGGCACACCCCTGTACCAGATACCGGCCATGATGGGATTGTAGTGAAAGTGCAGGCCTAAATCGAGTTGCTGAAAGTTTCCCTGCTTTTTATAGATAAAAGAGGGCGCTATACTTGATACCCGGGTTCTGGTGAGCAGGCCGTTGTACAGTTTAATACGCACACCACCATGGGCCGTATACTTTGCAGGCAGGCGGTCGTCGCGCTCCAGCAGCGACTGGTTTGGCTCGTTAATGTGGTAAGCCGAGGCGCCAAACCAGGCCAGCTTGTTGTACACCAGCAGGCCGGTACCAAAATCCATATAGCCAAACCCCCTGACCTTCATCACATCCTGATCGTTGGTAGTAGGAATGGTAAGGTCGTTGAACCCGATCTGGTCGCCAAGGGTAAGCTTGCTCCAGTCGAGGCCTGTGTTAACATAGCCAAACTGCAGACCGGGAGAAATAACCCAGCCCTTTTTTAGCTGCACTTTATAGGAGTAGAAGCCGGAAGCCCCGGTGCGTACATAGCCCCCGGTACCGGCCCTGTCCTGCAGTACCATCAGGCCAAAGCCACTGTTTAGCTTACGCATGTTGTAATCGTAAGAGAACGCCATGGTTGTATAAGCTTTAGGCAAAGCAGGCCACTGGTTGCGGTACACAACATTTGCACGGTGCATATCTGCCGTACCGGTAAAGCCTGGGTTCAGGTAAAGCGGAGCAGCATAAAATTGGGAGAATTGCGGATCCTGCGCCAGCAGTTCTCCACAAACCCCTATCAGTAGTAACAATATCAGGTATAGCTTTCTCATGCTGAATATCTTCTGCTTATACATTAGCGGATCAAGGTTACGTCGCCTATTTGCTGCAGGGTTTTGCCATCGCTAAACTCTACATAAATCTTGTAGGCGTATACATCTGATTTACAGAGGCGGCCTTTGTAGTAGCCGTTCCAGCCCATTTTACGATCGGTGGTTTCAAATAAGAGCTCACCCCACCTGTTGTAAATGCGCATGTTGTATTTGGTAATACCACCATCCAGTATCGGAAAGAACACGTCGTTGTTTCCTTCTTCAACGTTTCCGCCATTAGGGCCACCCGGATCAGGGGTAAAGGCATTCGGAATTTTGATTTTACCACCAGCCTCTGCTGTTACTGCCTCTGGCATGTGCAGGGTATCGGCACAACCCCATTCATTGGCTGCGATAAGGGTGATGCTGTAAACACCTGGTTCCTGGTAGTAGTGCACCGGGTTTTTATCGGTGTAGGTAGTCCCGTCGCCAAAATCCCAGAGGTAGGTAGTAGCATCTACAGAGAAGTTGGCTACATAAACCGGATCTCCGGGCACGTTCACAACTGCCTCACGTATGCTGAAATCGGCTTTAGGCACACCGTACACTGTAACCATTTTCTTGGTCATGGTGCTGGTTTCACCGGTTTTGTTCCTGGCGGTTAGTGTAACCTCGTACTGACCTGGTGTAAAGTAGGTGTAAGAGGGGCTTTCTGCCGTTGAAAAGCCCTTACCGTCACCAAAATCCCAGTAATAGCTGTTTGGATCGGTAAACTCGCTTTCGTTATTGAACTGCACCGGCAGTGGTGCACAGCCTGCGATAGGCACCGACTCAAAATCTACAACAGGAGCGGTATCGCCAACCTTTATCTCTTTATCATAGGTAGCTGTGCAGCGCCCGTTAGAAATAGTAAGGGTGATGATGTAGGTTCCGTATGCATTGTACGTTTTAGGCGCAGGGTTAACTTCGGTGCTGGTGGTACCGTCGCCAAAATTCCACTGGTAGCTCCAGGCACTTGCATGCGGCGTAGTATTGGTAATAGTTACCACTGCATTAGGCAGGTTTGGCTGATCATCATCTACCATAAATGCAGGCTCCAGCGAAGGATATACGGTAATGGTATGCACCGCTGTGGCAGAACATCCACTTGGGTTGGTACCCACATATACTACCTCCATTTCCTGTACTGCATCGGTGGTGTTGGTAAACTCGTATTCCACTTCGGCAGAATTGCGCACCTCCAGTTTGTCAGTAGTGCCTTTTAGCCGGTACCACCACTCATGCGTGCTCACATTCTGTGATCTGTTTGCAAATACTACTTTATCGGGTGCACAGATCACCTGCTTATCAGGCTGCACATTTACCAGCAGTGTTGGGTTTACCGTAACCGTCTGGCGGAATACCGATTTACAGCCATATGCCGTATTGGTAGCCGTGAGGGTAACTTCATAAAATCTGCTGCGGTCTATTCTGTCGTTGGTGAACACATGCTGAATCTGGGCTTCGGTAGTTGTCACCTCTGCGGCAGTACCATCGCCCCAGTTCCAGCTGTACTCCACCCCTGCCTGGATGTTGGTATTGGTAAAGGTAACCGTGGTAGGTCCGCAGGCAGCCGAACTTACATCCATATTGAAGGCCGCTGCAATACCAGGGTACACTGTAATATCGTGCTGTTGCTGACTGGTACAGCCTTGTGGGCTGGTGGCTACATAAGTTACCTGGAACACCAGCGGGCTGGCTGTTGCATTGGTCAGCAGCGGCACATCAGGAATGCGGTTGGTGCTGGCGAATACCTCTGTACCATTATCTGTTCTAACAATGCGCCAGCTATGGGTATCTGCATTCTGGCTGTTATTCTGGAAGCTAAGCTGCAGCGGACCGCAGCCTTCTGTAACAGACGGTACCACATTTGCCTGCACCTGCGGATATACCACAACCTCCTGGCTGGTAGTGGCCGAACAACCCGTAGCAGTATTGTTCGCCAGCAGGCGTACCATGTAACGACGCTGTACAGAAGTTGAGGTATTCTCAAACCTGTGGCTTATACTGGCTGCCGTAGTTGTTACTTCATCGGCGCTGCCATCGCCCCACTGCCAGGTGTAAGTTACACCGGGCTGTATACTGGTGTTGGTAAAGGTTACATCCAGCGGATTGCAGCCATTCGTTTTATCCATGCTGAAAGCAGCTGCCACAGCAGGGTTAACGGTTATATCAAACTTCTGAAAGCTGGTACACCCCTCCGCACTGCCAGCCCGGTAACGCACTTCGTACACCAGATCAGCATTCGTGGTATTGGTAAGTTGCGGAAGAGCCGGGAAACGTTCTGATGAAGCATGTACTAAAGTTCCATCATTCTTTCTTATCACCTCCCAGCTGTGAGTAGCAGCATTCTGACTGTTATTCTGGAAACTTAGCTGTAGCGGGCTGCAGCCGGCAGTTACCGATGGCGTTACGTTTGCCTGCACCTGCGCATATACTACCACATCTTTGGTGATGCTTGCCTTGCAGCCGGTTACTGTATTTTCTGCCAGCAATCTTACTTTAAACAGACGCTGTGTGGTGGCAGAGGTATTTTCAAAGCTGTGGGTAACACTTGCTTGTGTTGTAGTTACTACATCGGCGCTGCCATCGCCCCACTGCCAGGTGTAGGTTACGCCAGGCTGTAGGTTAGTGTTGCTAAAAGTAACCGCAAAGGGTCCACAGCCAGCATCTTTATCCATGCTAAAATCTGCCAGCACGGTTGGATAAACTGTGATCTGGTGTTTCTGCTCACTGGTACAGGACTCTGCACTGGCTGCTTTATAAATTACCTCATATATTATATTAGTATTTGTTGTGTTGGTGAGCGGGGGTATGCCAGGCACTGCATCTGTGCTTGCAAACACTTCTGCACCTGTATCTTTGCGCACTATTCTCCAGTTGTGCGAAGCTGCATTCAGGCTGTTGTTCCGGACGCTTAGCTGCAGCGGAGCACAACCTTCTGTAACAGATGGCACCACATTAGCAATTACCAGCGGATACACCACAACCTCCTGGCTGAAAGTAGCCACGCAGCCAGACTGTGTATTTTCCGCCAGCACCTTTACAGTGTAGCGGCGTTGTGTGGTGGCAGAGGTATTCTCAAAAGTATGCTGAATGCTTGTAGCCGTAGTGGTTACTCCATCAGCGCTGCCATCGCCCCACTGCCAGGTATACTTTACATCGGGTTGTGGCGACAGATTACTGAAAGTTACCAGCAGTGGTCCGCAACCCTGTACCACATCTGCAGTAATCTGTTGCTTAACCTCCGGGTGCACCGTGATGGTACGTGTTTTCTCATCTGTACAGCCTGCACTGTTGGTGGCTACATATCGCACCTCGTAGGTTACCGTAGTATTACCTGTGTTGGTAAAGCTGTAGCTACTTAGGGGACTGCCCTGTGCTTCGAAGGTAGTGGTGCCTGGCTTACGGATAAACCATCCACTGCCGGAGCCAGTGTTGCCCTGTGAGCGGTTGGTAAAATTAACCTGCAGCGGCGCACATCCGCTCAGACGATCTGCCTCAAAATCTGCCAGCACCCTGGGCGCTACCGATACCTGTACCACCGATTCTGCCGTACAGCCATTAGGAGTTTTGGCTGTTAAGCGAACGGGGTAGTTAAGCGTTATACTATAACTGGTATTAGTATATGTTTTTGTTAAGCTGTTGCTTGTACTGGTAGTACTGGTACCATCGCCCCACTCCCAGGTATAGGTTGTGCCTGCCGGGTTGGAGGATGTATTTTTTACATTGATTGTATAAGGTTCGCAGATATTTGTGCTGCCCAGCACATCAAAACTTGCCTGCGGCTCGGGATGCACCTTAACCACTACACTGGATGCTGCCGTGCAACCCTGTGCAGATTCTGTCTGAAGTGAAATTCTGTATTCTTTTGTGGCAGTAGTTTTATTCTGAAGCTCTATAAAGCTGAAATTATCTGAAGATGCCGGATCGAATACGGCAGGGCCATACACCAGCTGATTTGTAGTTAAATCAGTTACCTGCCAGGTTCGCTTTGTACCTGTGATGTTTGCTTTATTGAAGCTTACAGTAAGTGGCCCGCAACCCTCAGTATTATCAACAGTAAAATCAGCATTGGGTATTGGGTATACTATAACCTGGGTGGGTACAGTCTGGTAGCGCACGCAGCCATCAGGGGCTGTGGCTTTTAACCATACCTGGTAATTACCTTCTTTGATAAACTTATAGGTAAAGCGTGTGGCAGCACTGCCACTTAGGGGCACCAGTTCTTCTTCCGGTGCGCTGCCATGGCGCATCATCACTGTATATACAGTACCTGCTGGCGCAGCGCCTGTCTGGTTTTCAAACTCCACCTCCAGAGGGCTGCAGCCGCTGTCATTACCAGAAACAATCACAACTTTCACATCATCCAGCTCCTGCGGAATAATGGTAGCGGTTTTAGCGAGCGGCAGGCTCTGGCACTCATAATAATTCTCAGTGATCAGCTCCAGATCCACATTATAGGAAGGCGCTGTAACCGTTGGGCGCTTGTATACGAGCTGAAAATGGTCGTCATACGTAATCGTGGAGAGGTTATCCGGATCGGGAAAGATTTTCCAGTGGAAATTACGAATGCCGGAAGGGTTGTTCACCTTTACCTCCAGCACTGTCTCTTCGCAGTTTTGGCTTAGTTGCGTAACGGTATAATCTGCAAGCGATATAGGGCTTATCCTGAATTTTTCTTCAGCAGGCACTGTACACATACTACCCTTTTCTGCCTCCAGATGCACGGTATAGGTGAGTGGAGCAGTAGTAGTGTTAAGTGCAGTGTATAGCAACGTTCCAAAATCAGCAGTCCCTTTTTCCTGAACAACCTGTTTTACCTGACTGGTACCAAGCAAAACAGTCCAGATGTAGCGGTCTGCATCAATATCAATAGTTGCCTGGTTCACCACCAGTTTTAAATCTGCTGGTGTACAATTAGGCTGCAGGGGATCGTAGCCAGGTGCAGTAAAGCCTGCTATTGCACCGGGTTTTACTTCTACCTTTAATATACTGCTGGTAAATGTACAGTTATTAGGAGCATTTGCCTGTGCTTCCAGCCAGATCTCATACTCCTTTATGTTAGCTGTTGCATTGGTAAAACGCAGGGTTTGCGTTGGGTCCGGCATCGGGTAGCGGTTGGAGGTGGTATTATCACGCACCACCAGCGTGTAAGTAACACCATCAGGAAACCTGCTGGTGGCATTGCTGGATAGGTTACTGAAAATAACCGGATCACCGGGGCAGATTGGCTGTGTATAGTCGTAGCTCAAGGCTGCATTCGGAACTGGTTTCACCTGCACCGTTTTCACCAGCATATCTGAGCAACCAGCAGCAGTAGTAACCTTCAGTGCTACCTGGTAAGTACCAGAGGCAGCATAGGTATGTTCAAACTCAGCATCACCATTATGATCTGCATTAAAAGTAGTGCCGTTGTAGTCTAAATCCCATTCCCAGGAGCTAATCACATCACCTTTAACAGAGATGCCTAAGGTAGAGGCGTTGGTAAATTTAACAGGCAGGCCTTCGCACAGATTTGGGAAACTAAAGGCTGCTTTCGGCTTATCTCGTACCACCACCTCGCTTTCTTTGGTGGTGCTACAACCGGTAATACGGTCTGTGGCAGTAAGCCATACCCGGTAAGAACCAGCTTTGGTAAAGTTTACATCATGTGTTGCTGCAGCAGCAAAATTTGCTGCCACATTTTGCTCCGCCGTGCTGACACTATCAGGATCAGTAGCTGTACTGTTTCGCTTAAACAGGTGTAGCTGATACTTATAATCATTGGCACTGAAAAGATCAAAGCCAAACTGCATGGGAATGGGAGTATTATCCCAGCAAATTTCCTGCAGTGCACCGGGCATACCGTTCAGGCTTTGGTCTACCTGCGGGGCCGCATACACATTAATAATCTTATCTATTTCGCCCCAGCAGGCGTTAGAGGCATCTTTGTTCCTGATTCGCATCCTGACCAGCTTCTTACCGGCAGTTGGAAAGCCTTCATCAATACTCCAGGTTTTCCCGTTTACCTTTTTGTCAAGTAGCTCATTCCCAGCCTCGTCGTTGTACACAAACCAGTCATACTGAACATTTTTAACATTTGCATTTGTCTGCGAACCAGCAAAGCTTACCTTATCTCCCGGGCAAAAGCTTTCTGTAACAACATTGTTTTTATTACGAGTCGTAATGGTTCCTTCCGGTCTGTCTATAATTTTAATGATAGCAATGTTGGTTACCGGGGCGTTGTCACCCTCGGCTGCGTTTGCCGGACCACCCAATTTTGTCGGATCATCGTAGGGATTACAGGTGTTCCAGTTGCGCAGTGTAATTTCGAAGACCTCGCCAACCTGGGCTGTTGCCGGCACTCTCACTACATAGCTGGTGTGGTTGGGGGCCAGTTGATAGTCAGGATGAGGTTTAATGTCGCCACGGTATGGATAAGGCTGTGAGGCACCATCTACCTGAACACCGCTAATACGTGTGCCCGGACTTGTATTGGTGCCATAGATAAACTGTGTCCAGCGGGCAGGATAGTTTATATTGTCATTTTCTAGAGGCGGAGTACAGTTCCATAGTGAAATGTCATTAAATTTAAGACTGAACTCTTCGCCCGGACACATATAATAGTATTGAGGGTCCAGTGCAATCTGGCCGCCGTTAAAATTATCGGTATCCCATACAGTAACGTTACCCGAATAAAGTTGAGAGGGACACACTACCCCATTTACCATCGGATTGGCTACTACATCGTAATTACACTGTGTACCGCCTTTAGGGTAAACGTGTGTAATATTTTCGATTGCATACAACCAATTACCATCGGCTTTTTTGCTGACAGTTGGTAAAAATATAGTAGGTGCGCTGCCATCTCCCCAGTCAATCCTGATTTTCATGTCGCTGAGCACATCAGGTCCTGCAGCGGAAGAAAATCTTGCCGCAACGGTTACATCCACAGGAGCACACTTCTTATTGGGCACAATGTCTCCGCCCGCATGGTTAAAAATACTGCAATCCTGGGCTTGTGAGTCCCCCAGGCCTATAAACAGCAGCATAATAAAAGAATGGAGTAGTATGGTAAACTTTTTCAATGCGCTTTCTCCTTTAGTTCTGATGATATAGCCCTATGCGGGCATTAACCAACAGTCTAAAGGTACAGCGGGCCTCAAAGTAAAATCTGCAAAAAAGGGCGCACACCTTACAAGGCTAATGTAATGCTCCAAAAGCAGCATAATTGAACTTTAACGTTAGACCATTAGTATTTGAAAAGTACTATATGTGGAAATAATACACACCCCGTTTCCAACAATACAACCCCACCCCTCGCCTACACCCCGCTACCCACCATCAATACAGATAAGTACAAGACGAACACAGCCTGGAAACAATTTTTTAATCTTCAACTAATAGAATTTTTCACAGACTGATGCCGCCGTTCCGCCCTGCAGCCCGCTCAGATAAAAAAGAAAAGCCCGCTTACTTTATTGCTTTAAAAAGGCTACCTTTGTACCCCGTAAGTCGTGATTTTAAGTACGTGAATGTCATCAGCTAAATATATCTTCGTTACGGGCGGAGTAACTTCATCCCTAGGCAAGGGCATCATATCAGCATCCCTTGGCAAGTTACTGCAAGCCCGCGGCTTTCGGGTTACCATCCAGAAATTCGACCCCTACATCAACATCGATCCGGGCACCCTCAACCCCTACGAGCATGGCGAATGCTACGTAACCGAGGACGGTGCAGAAACCGATCTTGACCTTGGGCACTATGAGCGTTTTCTGGATATCAGCACCTCACAGGCCAATAATATTACCACCGGCCGTATTTACCACAATGTAATCACGGCAGAACGGCAGGGTAAATTCCTGGGAAAAACCGTTCAGGTAGTACCCCATATTACCGACGAGATCAAAAGAAACGTTTACCTGCTGGGCGAAACCGGTGAGTACGATTTCATCATCACCGAAATTGGCGGCTGTGTTGGCGATATAGAGTCCCTGCCGTTTATAGAAGCTGTACGCCAGGTAAAATGGGAGGTTGGCCAGAATAACTTCCTGGTGATACACCTCACACTAGTGCCCTACCTTAAATCTGCCGGCGAGCTAAAAACCAAGCCTACCCAGCACTCTGTAAAGCAGCTGCTTGAGGCGGGTATTCAGCCTGATATACTGGTGTGCCGTGCAGAACACCCGCTGCCCAACGACATCCGCAAAAAGATGGCGCTGTTCTGCAACGTAAACATCAACTCTGTGATTGAGGCCCGCGATGCAGAATCTATCTATGATGTACCGCTGCTCATGCTCAAGGAAAAGCTTGATGAACGGGTGCTAAGCAAACTGCGCATGCCGCACAAGCAGGAGCCTGCCATTGAGCACTGGAAAGAGTTTTTAGGAAAACTGAAAAACCCCACCAGCGAGACCAGAATTGGCCTTATTGGCAAATATGTTGAGCTGCCGGATGCTTATAAATCTATTATTGAATCTTTTACCCATGCCGGCGCTTATAATGAGTGTAAGGTGCATCTTAAGCTGATCCATTCTGAAGAGGTTACAGCAGAAAATGCACAACAGCTGCTGGGTGAGCTGGATGGCATACTGGTGGCACCTGGCTTTGGCGACAGGGGCATAGAAGGAAAGATACAGACGGTGCGCTTTGCGCGCGAGAATGGCATTCCGTTCCTGGGCATATGCCTGGGTATGCAGGTGGCCGTGGTTGAATTTGCACGCAATGTGCTGGGTCTGGAAGGTGCAAACTCTACAGAAATGAATAAGGAAACACCTCACCCTGTTATTGCCATGATGGAAGATCAGAAGAACATACAGGAAATGGGGGGCACCATGCGCCTGGGCACCTATACCTGCGATCTTCGCAAAGGCAGCAAGGCAGCACAGGCATATGGTAAAAACAAGATCAGCGAGCGCCACCGCCACCGCTACGAATTCAATAACAAATACCTAAAAGAGTTTGAAGCTGCCGGCATGCTGGCTTCGGGCATCAACCCCGATACCGGACTGGTAGAAATGGTTGAGCTGAAAGACCACCCCTGGTTTGTTGGCGGCCAGTTTCACCCTGAGCTGAAGAGCAGAGTGCTGAATCCCCATCCACTCTTTATCCGCTTCATTAAAGCGGCGCTGGAGTACAAGCAAAAAAAACAGAAGGACTAAGAACACGCAATAATGGATAAAGATAAAGTAACCGGCCTGGTGCTGATCAGTGTACTCTTTTTAGTGTACATGTTCTTCTTTGCACCAGAGCCTCCACAGGAAACTATTCCCCCCGCGCAGACTACTACCGCTGTACAAGAGGGCGCTCCTCAAAATACGGCAGCAGCCCAGGCCGAGCAACTACCCGATTCTGTTCGCCAGGCACAGCTAAACCAGCGCTGGGGTGAGTTTGCTGCCGGCATGCAGGGCGAAGCTCGGGAAGTAGTGCTTGAGAACGAGGTGGTGCGCGTTGCCCTTAATACACAAGGTGCTACCCCAAGCAGTGTTTTGCTTAAGGAGTACACTACCTATAACCACGAACCACTTTACCTGCTCGAAGAAGGCAATGCTCAGTTTAGCCTGGAGGCAAATACCAACAGAGGTACTTTAAACCTGTACGACCTGTATTATAATGCTGAAACCAGAACTACTGATGCCGGCCAGCAGGTGGTGTTTAGCCTTTCGCTTGCCAATGGTGGCCAGGTGCAGCATATTTATACCCTGCCCGCCGATAGCTACCAGCTGCAGTATGAGTTTAAAACCAGTGGCCTAAGCAACAACCTGGAAAGCCAGGCACTCAGCTACCGCTGGCAGCAACGTTACCGCAACCTGGAGCGCGAGCTGGAAGATAGCCGTCAGCGCAGTACCATTAAGTACTATACTGCCGGCGAAGACTTTGAAGAACTGGACAAAAATGTATCTGACAAGGAAGAGGCCCAGATAGAGGAAGCAGTGAAATGGGTTGGTTTTAACCACAGGTTTTTTACCACAGCCATCATTGCCGATAAAGCCTTTACCGGTGGTTATGTTGCTGCCGAAGTTCCTGCAGGAGACACTACTTTCCTGAAACACTCAGATATACGCATGCAGCTGCCCGATAGTGCTGCACTGGCCGGCGGACAGTTCACCTACTTCTTTGGCCCCAACAACTACTATTTGCTGAACGATGTAGCCGATGGCTTTGGCAGGAATGTAGACCTGGGTTACTTTATTCTGCGCCCCATCAACAAGTGGCTGATCATTCCTGTTTTCCACTTCCTGGAGCAGTTTATCGACAACTACGGCATTATTATTCTGCTGCTGGTAATATTCATTAAAATGCTGCTTTTCCCGCTTACCTATAAATCTTATATAGGTATGGCTAAAATGCGGGTACTGAAGCCGCAAATAGATGAGCTGAAAGAAAAGCATGGCGATGACCCCATGAAAATGCAGCAGGAGCAGATGAAGCTTTACTCACAGCTGGGCATTAACCCGATCAGCGGTTGTATACCTATGCTGCTGCAAATGCCAATTCTGTTCGCCATGTTCTATTTTTTCCCGAACTCAATAGAACTACGCCAGGAAAGCTTCCTGTGGGCAGAAGACCTCTCCACCTACGATAGTGTACTGCAGCTGCCATTCTCCATACCTGCCTATGGCGATCATGTGAGTTTGTTCACGCTGCTGATGACGCTTTCAACGATTCTCTATACCTATCGTAACCAGCAAATGTCGGCAGCAGTACAGGGCCCTATGAAAACCCTTAGCTATCTGATGCCTGTTACCTTTTTGTTCTTCCTGAACTCATTTCCAGCAGCACTTACCTACTATTACTTTGTATCTAACATTGTAACCTTTGGCCAGCAGGACCTGATCAAGCGCTTTGTGAACGATGATAAGGTAATGCAGATCATTGAGCGCAACCGCCTGAAGAATAAAGACAAGAAGAAGGGTGGTTTCCAGGCCCGCCTGGAGCAAGCCTTAAGGGCAAGCCAGGAGGCTCAAAAGAACAAGGAAACCGCCGCTAAGCCTGTAAAAAAGTCTAAGAAATAAAATAAGCTTTGCTGCTAAACGCGCAACAGCCCTATAAACTAAAAGCCCCGGAAGCATACTTCCGGGGCTTTTTTAATGTTGGTATTTTATTCAGACCGGCTTAGCCACAATCCACCATTTCTCCTTTCATACGCTGGCGGTAGAGCTTAAAATTCTCTTCATCGAAGCATACAAAGCGCACCTCTTCTATGTTATAGGCCTCTTCTTCTTCCAGCAGGGAACGTACAATGCCAATGGCAATTTCGGCGGCCTGCGCTTTGGGAAAACCATACACGCCCGTACTGATATTAGGAAAAGCAATGGTTTTAAGCACCCGCTCGTGCGCCAGGAACATACTGTTACGGTAACAGTCTGCCAGATGCTTGGATTCACCTTTGCCACCGCCCTTCCAGACAGGCCCTGCGGTATGAATTACAAATTTTGCAGGCAGCTTGCCGGCAGTGGTAATCACAGCTTCGCCTGTTTTGATTTTTCCGCCTTTGTCTTTTAAAATCTCTTTACAGGCCTCCAGTATACTGGGGCCTCCCGCATCATGAATGGCCCCATCTACACCGCCACCGCCCTGCAGGCTGGTGTTGGCAGCATTTACAATAGCATCAACTTTTTGCTTGGTAATATCTCCCTGTATAAGAACCAGACGCGCCATTAGAGTGTGTTCAGTAGTTTATTAGATAAGCGGTTTCCATACACCCGCCGGTACTCCACCTTCCGTTCAATCGATTCTGTCAGTGGTGCAGCAAAATCATATTCCAGCATGATGTTTATATCTGTAAGTCCGCCGGGGCTGAAAATGTTAGTTTCCATTAGCTTTTTCCCTGCAATATCCAGTCCGCAAAGAAACACTCCATCCTGCACCAGCTTGGGACGAACCTTATCGGCTAACTCCCTTACCTCAGCTGTCATTTTTGCTTTCTTGATTTTGCCACCGGCAGAAACATTGCTGCGTGCATCGCCGGAATCGTTAAAACGATGCATCGCGGCAATTTTGCCCTCAGATTCAAATATCTGGCCGTTGAGCATAAACAGGCGAATATCGCCCTCTGCTGCTTCCGGTAAATACTCCTGCACAATAATATAGCCATCGCGAAGATTGGCCTCTATCATGGAATTCAGGTTAGCTTCATTTTTTTCGTTTACCAGGAACACCCCCTGGCCTCCCGAGCCCTGCAGCGGTTTCATCACAACTCCCTGTTTTTTTTGCTGCTGATAAAAGTCTTTGATTTCTTTAGGATCACGGGTAATTACAGTTCTGGGGCGAACATCTTCGGGGAATTGCTGGAAGTACATTTTATTTACACTATCTGAAAGTGTAAAAGGATCGTTCAGCACAATTACGCCTTCCTGCGTGGCTACCTGGCCAAAAACGGCTCCTGCGGTCTGAGCCCACTGCTGGCCCTGCTGTTTGGATGGATCATTCCTGATGAAAATCACATCAAGTTCCGCGCCAGATACCATAACAGGCTCTGCTTTCTTCTTGATATTCCCTGTGATATCCTGTATATATTCTTCCTGCGTTTTGTAGTTTTTTTTAGGAGCTATGTAGGCATGTGCCCCCATATTCCCGGTAGCCTGGTAAGCCATGGCCCGAACATCGCTAAGGAACACCTCATGGCCTTTGTTATGCATGTGGTGGGCCATTAGAACAGATGTGTTGCGTTCATATTCAGTCGCAACATCATCCAGTACAAAAAGTATCTTCATTTTTTTAAAAAATTGGCTGTTAGTTCAGTAAAGAAAGTACGTCTGTTTTGGTTTGCAATCGCCTTAACCTTTCCATGCTTACCGGATTGCTGAAATACCGGGGCACAATAGGAGCTGGCTTTAATATTTTTCTTTGTATGAGCTCATCAATAATGGGCAGATAGTCCTGACGAATCTTTCCAATCAGGAGTGGCTGTAACTCATTTCCCTGGGCCAGGTGATCGAGCAGGTGCAAAAGCCCCCGCAAATATACAGCATCTTTGGTCATGCCTCCGCCCCTATATACCCGCTCTGTAATTCCATAGGCAGTATAGGCCGTAAAACCTTTATCACGGTGCAACACATGAAATGTTTCCGAAAAATCAGCATTATGAAGCATACAATCTACAGCCACTACCCTGCCAGCCAGGGTACGCAGGCGACTCAGGGTTAAACCTCCCACCAGGTATTCAGCCAGTACGGCTAGTCCCTCCTGCAGATCTTCATAACCGGGAGACCCAACATACATTTGCTGCAGCGGCTGTGCCTTTCCATTGTAGTAAGTAAGCACATGTGTACCTACTTCGTGTTGAATAAGGGCATCTGCTCTTTTGCGGGTTGTGGTAAAACCACTGCCTACCAGCAGCTGCCCCCTGGAAACCATAAGTCCGGTAATATCATTTCTGATGGTTACCGTTGCATCCAAAGGCTTGTACTGTTGCTGCATCCAGGAAATTTCCTGCCGGGCCAGTGCTACAAATTCTTCGGTGCTAATGCGTTCTGTGGCCTGCGGTTCTTCATCCTCGTCTTCCTCTTTTTCTTCTACCTGGTAATCCAGGATCTGGTTGGCCTTTGCCAGCAACTCCTCCTCTACCCCACCAAATACCTGTATGCTGGATAAATGGAAGTCGCGGGTATTCCGTTCTTCAAGCATATTCAGCATCCGGTCCAGTTCTCTGCGCTTATCCCTGAAGATGAACGCAAGTGTAGGATCATCCAGCTCCTCAATAGGCACCTGGTAAAGCCTTCTTTTCAATAACTCGGGGTCTACCGGTATCAGGCGGTACAAAAAGGTGGGTTGCTGGTTAAAGCCGCCACGCCTGAACTCCTCCCAGGCTTCGTTATGGTTTACCACAGAGGTTAACAGCAGAAAATCAAAGGTGTTGCCTATTTTCACCAGCTCCTGGTCTATTTTCCAGGCTACATCACCAACTTTTTGCCGCCCCAGGCTATTATAGTGCGCCACCTCCATGCGTGTTTGCACCCGCACAAAGTCATAGAAAAACTTTCGCAGGGCCACCGACAACTCTTTCCTGAACTGACGGTAGATCATGGGGTAAAGGCGCTTGTTTTCGTTGTTCCAGTAAAAGGGGCTTAACTGCATACCCAGCGCCCGAACGGTTTCCTCCTTGAGCATGTGGCGGGGCAGCAGGGGTGTATTTGTCTCTGGAAAGTGGTCTGTAGTAGTAACCTGCTGCACTATGGAGAGCGGAAACTGGGAGAGTTCCTTCTGTAATGTTCCCAGAAATTGCTCGTTGGTATCATCAGCACTTACCAGTTCAATTCCCTTTTGATCCTGTGCCTGCCAGATTTCAAGCATTAAAAAAGCTCCAAAACGTTTTTGCATGCTTTCTGCCAGATCGCACAGAAAGTCTTTTATCAGTGGGGTGTCTTTATCGCGCAGGTACAGGTAGGCTACCTGAGTTGACAGAAGAGTAGCTTCGGGGGTTTTCTTCTCCTCTTTTGGAAATCGATATATACATATAAAGGGCATTGGCCTGTCCAGGTGTATCAGACTACCACCGGGTAGTTCCTCATGTATGCCCTCGTCGTTCTTTATCTTGTGTACTAATTTCTGTATCTGTTCGCTTGCTTGATCTATCATTTTGTATTGGCTTACTAAACAACAATCTGGCTCTGTCTATCACCTCTGCTTCAGTGCTTTTCAAAGCCTCTCCCAGCCGGTTCAGGTGAGCCTGATCCACTTCATTGGTCCATTCATCCATAAAAGTCTTTTTAAATTCGATAGAGATGGCACATGCTTTTCTACCGAAACGTTCATGAACCCAGTGCATGAAGTGTCCTCCTTCAAATTTTACGTTTTCACGAATGTCAGGTTCCTCTCCTGCAGGATAAGCACTTTTAAAGCAATTGGTGAAGGTGTCTATTACAGGCCTCCAGGTACCCTTGTTTATATTTCCAAGCCCGATATTGATTTCCGGGTTTTGAGCAGGGTCTGCAGGTGTGGATTGCGGACCTCCCCTCCTGTGATTATAGGTGTGTAAATCATAAATAACCACAAAACCATGCCGGTTTATGATATCCAGGAGGTAGCTTTCTACTGCTTTGTAAAACAGGTCGTAGTTCTTTAATGATACTTCAACTTCGTCTTTTGGCAGTGACTCACGCCATACGTGCAGCCCCCAGGCATCTTCGGGTTTCAAATACACAGCCTTATTGCGTGATCTGTTCAGGTCAGTTTCGAAGCGTGAATAATTAGCAACAATATGATCAGGAAAAAGTGATGCCAGCTTACCAGTGTGAGGGTCTTCTTCTCGTAGTCTTTGCTTTGCTGATAACCCTATATATGCGTTTAAAACAGGACGAATATGGTGCCCATCATGAATAGCAGTAACTACTAAAGGACCTTCTCCACCTACAATTTCAAAAAATGGTTTGCTCATAACTAAAGATGGTTCGGTTTATTAGTAAAACTACCATAACACACTTTAGTTAGCTTAGAGATGATAATTGTCGTGCTCGTCGATATTCTTCTGTACTTTCCATTGCCACTCATCAACATTAAGGGCAATTAAACAGGCCTGGGCAGGATTATTCTTATATACACAACCTGCATCAAGGCTTATGTGCAGCGATTCTTTTTTTTCCAGGCTGTCTTCAATAACAGCAAGATCTGTTGGAGAATGGCCGTGCAGGAGCTTTCTGCCTGCGGTTTTGCTAAGGTTTACCCTGTAGTCCCGGATGTTAACCAGCTTATCGCTTAGCTGAAAAGGATCTTCCTGTTCAAAATCAAAGCCCGCATGAACCAGTATCCAGTCATCCAGGGTAAAGTACCAGTCGAGCTGCTCAAAAAAAT
Source organism: Cesiribacter sp. SM1 (assembly GCF_020178975.1). Classification (GTDB taxonomy): domain Bacteria; phylum Bacteroidota; class Bacteroidia; order Cytophagales; family Cyclobacteriaceae; genus Cesiribacter. The sequence goes on along the minus strand of NZ_JAHXBU010000090.1, from coordinate 338,264 downwards.
TAATGTACCGATCAGGTATATCGGCAGGATGGCTGATGTTCAGATTATTCAGAAAAGTGAATCCACCTTTTTCACGGAACGTTGTAAGGCTGGTGGTTCCTTTTAGCACATTTAGCACCTCCTGCTCATGGTTTCCTCTTAGCATGTGCAACTGGTAGCCCCCTTCGCGGAGCTCCATCAGATAATCCAGTACCTGTTTGCTAAAAGGGCCTTTGCTGATGTAGTCGCCCAGCAGATAGAGATGGTCCTGTTTCTTTAAGCCCAGCTGCTGTTCCAGCAGCGCCTTTAATGAATGGTAGCAGCCATGAATATCGGTAACCAGCCAGCGACTCATCCGTCAATGGCTATGCGTGAAACTGAAGGTTTTTCCGGAGCTGTTGGCGTATTGTTTGCTGTGGAGTGTTGTGCTTCCTGGTTACGGGCATGTTCATCGGCCAAAAGCAGCTCCTGGTACCCACTCACACCACCCGATACTACAAATTTCATAACATCGGCACTAGGCAGCGACAGCAGGGTTACCCGTTCTTTTGGTACTATGTAAAAATTGCCCGAAAAGTTATAGGAGTGTGGCAGGTACACGGCAACCAGGCCCGGTTGCCCCACGATGCTCATATCTTCCTGTGTAATAAAACCCATTTTAAAGAGGCTGCTTCCCGGTTCCATTTCTACCAGTACCGGCTGGTTAAACTTCTTTTTATCCCCTACAAAAGCAGAAAGCAGATCTTTTATACTGGAGTAAATAAGGCTAATCAGCGGTACCCCCATGATCAGCTCTTCCAGCAGGTCAAATACAGGCCGGGCAATAAAAGAAGATGCCAGCCAGCCAATGGCCACAATAACGCCACTCACAATGATAAGGCCCAGCCCGGGAAAATTCACTGGTATAAGACTATCTACCCAGGCCAGTGTTACAATGATGATGTATACCGTAAGCGCCAGGGGCACCAGAATAACAAGGCCCCTCAGAAAATAGTAGAGAATACGCTTAGAGGTGAATTTGCTCATAAAAATTTAAATCCTGAATTATGGTTGCTGGCTGTGAAGAGCAGGTCTGTTTACATCTGCAAATTTTAATACGCAAAAAATGTCATTTTTGATGTATGTATTGCAGAATTTAAACAAAAAAAGCCCTGCCGGTAAGGGCAGGACTTTCAAATATGTAATATGTATTACAAGCCCAGGGCTCGTTTACTCCTGCATTGTAACAGCATTATCCTGCTTAGGCACAACCAATTCGGTTTGTTCCTTTACATCTGCACCTGGTACAGCAGTTTCATCTTCTGTTTCGTTGCCAAGCTTAATACCCATAAAAGACATAAAGCCAAGGCCCATAAGACCAGTCAGGAGCATGGTAATGCCCAGACCTTTCAGACCATCAGGTACATTTGAGTATTTAAGACGCTCACGGATGGCTGCCAGGGCAATGATAGCCAGGAACCAACCTACGCCGGAAGCAAAACCAAACACGGTAGCCTCAGATAGGGTGTAATCGCGCTGCACCATGAAAAGAGAAGAACCAAGGATGGCGCAGTTTACCGCAATAAGCGGAAGGAAGATACCCAGTGAACCATAAAGGGCCGGAGAAAACTTCTCGATCACCATTTCTACCAGCTGTACCATGGCCGCAATAATAGCGATGAACATGATGAACTGCAGGAAGGAAAGGTCTACGTTTGCCAGATCTGCACTAATCCAGGTAAGAGCACCTTCCTGAAGCACGTATGTCTGCAGCAGCCAGTTAGTTGGTACGGTAATGGTAAGTACGAAAATTACAGCCAGACCAAGACCAAAGGCCGTGTTTACTTTTTTGGATACCGCCAGGTAAGAGCACATACCAAGAAAGTAGGCAAACACCATGTTCTCGATAAAGATTGCTCTTATGCCTAAGTTTATTAATTCCATAATCTTACTTTTCTACGTAACCGGTTTTAGATCTTTGCACCCAGATAATCAGGCCCAGGATAAGGAATGCTCCTACAGGGGTAACCATCAGACCGTTATTAGGGAAGTTCTCCAGGCCAATGGCATTGAACACCTCAAATCCATAAATAGCACCTGCACCGAATAATTCGCGGAAGAAAGCTACTGCCAGAATGATCCAGGCATAACCAAAGCCACTGCCTAAACCATCCAGGATTGAATCGTAAGGCTTGTTACCCATGGCAAATGCCTCCAGACGGCCCATTACAATACAGTTGGTAATGATCAGACCTACGAATACTGAAAGTTCCCTGGATACATCGTAAGCATATGCTTTCAGTACCTGGTCTACCAGAATTACCAGCGAAGCTACAATTGCCAGCTGCACAATAATCCTGATACGGTTAGGGATGATGTTCCGCATGGCGGAAATAGTGAGGTTAGACATTACCACAACCACAACCACAGCCATTGCCATGATAGTAGTAGGATACATCTGGCTCGTTACCGCAAGAGCAGAACAGATACCGAGTACCTGTACGGTAATCGGGTTATCGTCGTTCAGCGGGTCAGAGATAAGCTTACGCCTGCGTTTGGAGAACAACTCCTCTGCGGGCTTTTTCGCTACCTGTATATCTTGAGTTTCTGAAACTTGTGCGCTCATAATTTACTGATTTGCTTGTTCATCAATCAACTGAGTCTCGCTCTCTTCGATCTCCTCAATCTGCTCGCCTTCTTCTATCGCTTCTTTATCGGCAGTTTCAATGGTTTTGAAGTAGCTTGAATAGTACTTAAAGTACTTCAGCAGCATATCATTAACACCATTGGCTGTCATGGTGGCACCAGACATACCATCCACATGGTACTCGTCGTAGATTGAAGGGTCGCCAGCCTCAGACTTCACCATCTGGATCGAAACCAGCTCGCCAACATTGCTGTATATCTTTTTACCAATGTAGCGGTCCTGTACCTCGCCATCGGTGATCCTGGCACCAAGACCAGGAGTTTCGCCTTTGTGGTCGAAGCGCACACCGCGGATGGTTACCAGGTCTTTCTCAAGAGCCACGAAGCCCCAGATCCTGTCCCACAGTCCGTTACCATACACTGGAATGATATAAGAATCTACCTGGCCCTGTTCATTCATGAACTGGAACACAGGGAAAAGACGATCCTGAGCAGGTTTCTTGAATTCTTTTCCTACGTCGATCTGCTCTGCAATCACGGCCGTACCATTATCAAGCTCACCTACCACGTCGCCGTCAATGTCTACCACCAGTGAGTTGATACGCTCTTCCCAAATCCGGTTTACATCGTCGCCTTCCTGTATTTCCATTACGGCACTTAATATTTTAGTGCGCGTATCGAGCTTTACTGCCTTTTGCTGCGGTTCTCTTAAACCTACTGCAGCCAGGGCCAGCAAGCCACCGAGTACTACGGTTAGTACTGCGGCAAATCCTATTACATATGCATTAGACTGTCGCACGGGCTATTCCTCGTTTTAATCTTCTTTTCTTATTGGCTTCTACTACATAGTGGTCAATCAGCGGAGCCAGTACGTTCATTAACAGTACAGCCAGCATGATGCCCTCAGGATATGCAGGGTTGAACACACGGATAATAACTGTTAACACCCCGATCAGGAAGCCATAAATCCACTTACCTGTTTCGGTATGGGCTGCAGAAACCGGGTCTGTTACCATAAACACAGCACCAAATGCCAGGCCGCCAATCAGGATATGATAGTAAGCAGGCATTTCCATAAAGGTATTTACGGCAAAAATGTTATTGATCAGGCCCATTACGTACGCACCAAGTACAGTGCTTAGCATTAGCTTCCAGCTACCTACTCCTGTTAAGATCAGGATAAAAGCACCTACCAGACACATCAGTACCGATGAGGCACCAATTGAATCGGGATAAGCACCCAGGAACAGGTTCCAGGGCTCGAAGTACCCGCCTAACTGGCCAAACCAGCTGGCATCCAGCGCAGCCGTAACAGCTTCGCCATCTATATTCGCCTGTGCTGCAACCGCCAGCGGCGTTGCACCGGTATAACCTTCTACAGCCACTTTATCGCCGTAATAGGTCCAAACGTCACCAGAAATATCGGTAGGATAAGCAAAGTAAAGGAATGCACGGGCTGTCATGGCAACGTTTAAAACGTTCATACCAGTTCCGCCAAACACTTCTTTTGCAATAACAACCGAAAATATAGTTGCCAGGGCTACCTGCCACAGCGGTATGGTTACCGGCATAATCAGCGGGATAAGCATACCTGTTACCAGGAAACCTTCGTTGATGGGGTGCTTGCGAACAACGGCAAACAAACCTTCCACCAGGCCACCTGCTACGTAAGCCACCAGTACAATAGGAATTACCAGTTCTGCACCTAACAGCACTGAAGGCCAGAACTCAGGCTCCTCTCCCACTGCCAGAAAATGCTGATAGCCCATGTTCCAGATACCAAATAGTAAGCAGGGAATCATGGCAATCACCACGGTCATCATGTAGCGCTTCAGGTTGTTCGCATCGCGGATCTGGGCTCCTTTTGGACCGGTTACATGGTTGGGGGTAAACATGAAAGTCTCACCTGCCTCGTAGAGGTAATAGAACTTCTCTAACTTACCACCCTTTTCAAATAAAGGTTTCTGTTTATCTAGTAAATCGCGAAATGCTTTCATTAGCTATATTGCATTAAGGTAAGTCCTTCTCTCAAGATGGCCTGTACATCGTGTTTAGAAACATCTATAAATTCACACAGGGCCATATCTTCCTCAATCACCTCATAAATACCCAGTGACTCCATACCATCATAATCCTCTGCCATAATTGACTTTAGCAGGTACTCCGGCAGAATATCCATCGGGATCATATTATCGAAGGTACCTGTCTGTACCCATGCACGCTCTTCGCCCTGCAGGTTTGTATCGATCACATATGGCTTGCTGCGGTTCAGGAACGAGAGCAGACCAAAGGCACGGTGGTAGCTGTATTTTTTAGGTGTAACTGTTAACCAGCCCAGGAACTCATAATGGTTTCCTTCCGGAATTACAGTTACCATATTGTCAAAGTAGCCCAGGTAGCCATCTTTGCCAACATTGGTACCAGTCAGTACGTTTCCGCTTACATAGCGAACGTTATCCTGCTTTATTTTACCTGCCACCAGTTTGCCTACATTGGCACCACCCCATGTTTTAACATAGTGCGGGTCTTTTACCTCTGAACCAACCACTGCCACCAGCTTGGAGCTGTCGTAGCGTCCATCAACCAGCAGCTTACCTATCTGGGCAACTCCGTAAGGATTGATGGTCCATACAATATCTCCCTTATTGATCGGGTCGATATGATGGATCTGAACCCCTACATTACCAACAGGATGTTTACCGCTAAACTTGTGAAGCGTAGCACCTTTTACACCTGTAAAAACCGGAGAAACCTCTGCATCGGCATTAAGGCCAATATGCACAGGACCATCTGTAAGCTTTTTAAGCAGGTCGATACCCGCCTGGAAGTAACGCTCCTGGCCTTTCAGCAGAAAATCGTAATCGGGAGCAAGAGGGTGGGTATCAAAAGAAGAGATGAATATGGCTTTAGGCGTAACATCCGGGCTGGCTATAATGCCGTAAGGACGTTGCACCAGGTTAGGCCATGTACCGCTTTTGGCAAGCAGCTCCACCACCTCTTCGCGCTGCAGATTCGCTACATCGTTAGATGACAATTTAGGAAACTCTTCGTATGCCACCGTGCGATCTGCAAGAATGCGGATTTCAAGAAGTTTGCGTTTGGCACCCCTTACTACTTCTGCAATTTCACCACTTACCGGTGCAACAAACTGCACCCGCGGATTGGCTTTATCATAGAGTATTGGAGTACCGGCCTTAACGGTATCGCCTTCTTTAACCAAAACTTTTGGCCGCTGAATTCCGTGAAAATCGGTGGGTTTGATCGCGAAGGTTTCGGGCATCACCTCACCGGCAACTTTGAGTTCTGCACGGCCGGCCAGGTTGATGGTAAAGCCTTTTCTCAGCTTAATGACTTTCGACATTTTGTACTTATTAACCCGTAAAACGCTGCAAAAATAGTAAAAAAAGCGACAATAAAAACATGATTCCGATCATAAATGGTAGCCAAAAGCACATTAAACATCAGGCTTAGACTTCCTGCTGCTGGCATATGCTTTCAATATAGCCGGCTACACGCTCCATTAACCACATAGGGGTTGATGTTGCACCGCAAATCCCCACACTTTCAGCTTTTTCCAGCCATGCAGGGTCTATTTCAGACTCGTTTTCGATGAAATAGCTATTCTCGTTAAACTGCTTACAAACAGCATAGAGTGCTTTTCCATTTGAACTTTTGCGCCCGCTTACAAACAAAATTACATCGTGCTGCTGAGAAAACCTGGTAAGCTGGGGCTCTCTGTTACTCACCTGCCGGCAAATGCTGTCGTTGGCATTAAAATCAAGCACCGTTAGCGCTGCGCCTCCCCTGGCCTCCTGCATGCGCTGTTCTATCAATTCCTTGATATGGTAGAAACCTTTTGTACTTTTTGTAGTCTGGCTGAAAAGTGTAACGGGCCGGCTAAAATCAACGCCCTCCAGGTCTTCCGGCGTTGTAACAACGAGGGCCTCGCCATAGGTCTGGCCGGTTAAGCCTATAACCTCTGCATGTCCTTTCTGACCATAGATCACAATCTGCCCCTCAACTTCCTGCATTTTATCATAGGCATGCTTTACCCTATTCTGCAGCTTTAGCACTACCGGACAGGAGGCATCTATGAGTTCGAGGTTATTTTCAAGGGCTATCTGATAAGTTTCCGGAGGCTCGCCATGCGCCCTGATCAGTACTTTGCAGTCGCGAAGGTTTTGCAGCTCCTCCCTGGTAATAACGCGCAAGCCTTTATCGTACAGGCGCTTTACCTCCATGTCGTTGTGTACAATATCGCCAAGACAATAAAGTATGCCATCCTGAGGCATTTCATCTTCTGCCATTTGTATGGCAAATTCTACCCCAAAACAGTAGCCGGAGTTTTTATCGATCGTAACCTTCATCCTTTATTTTGAAATTCCTCCTGGTTAATGATTTCACGCGCCATGTGCAGGATCATGTTTACCTGCTCATCCATGGTAGTGTGCGTTGTGTCTATTACGTAGGCATCTTCGGCTTTGCGCAGGGGGCTTTCGGCACGGGTGGTATCGATACGATCCCGCTTGGCTAGATTATCCCTGATCGCCTCCAGCGCCACTAACTGATTTTTATCCAGCAGTTCCCGCTGGCGGCGGGCTGCCCGCTCGTCAAAATCGGCGGTCATGAAAATTTTCAGCTCGGCATCAGGGAAAACAGTAGTGCCAATATCACGGCCATCCATCACCAGGCCTTTTTTCTTACCCATTTTCCGCTGTAATTCCACCATACAATGCCGCACACGAGGCAGGGCACTTACTTCGCTCACCCGCTCCGAAACTGCCATGCCACGTATCTCCTTCTCAACGTTTAAGCCATTGAGATAGGTTTCATTTGCACCGGTTTTTGCATTGTAGTGAAATTCTATGCCGATTTTCTTTAGTGCATCCTCTACACCCCTGGGGTTGGTGGGATTTATAAAGTGCTGAAGAAAATAATAAGTTACGGCCCGGTACATTGCCCCGGTATCGATATATGCGTAGTTAAGCTGTGCAGCTACCTGTTTGGCTGTGGAGCTTTTTCCACAGGCCGAGTAGCCGTCAATGGCAATCACAATTTTCTTCATCAGGTTATGGTTTATGACCCTCTATGCCTTAACAATCTTTTATTGGGCAGGGAATTGGGCCACGCTTTGGCTGCTTACGGGCTTTATTTGTAGTTTGGCATCCGCCTATAACCAATGAAAGCGCCAAAATCATGTATACGAAAATTCTAAACCCTTTTCTCAAAATCAAGATGAGCGTTAAATTGTTGCAAATATAAAAATTACTTGACAGCGGAATTGGTTCCCGCGATTTTTTCCTGAAATGACTCAAAATACCCACACACTGGAAGGACAACTGGTTGACTGTACTAAACGACAAATCCGTCCTGTTCGTCTCTATCTGCAAAACGGGCTGATCAGTAAAATTGAAGACATTGATCATGCCCCTGAAAAATATTTCCTGCCTCCTTTTGTAGATGCACACGTGCACATTGAGAGCTCAATGCTCACCCCGGCAGAATTTGCCCGCCTGGCTGTTGTACATGGCACAGGCGCTACCATCTCCGACCCGCATGAAATTGGCAACGTACTGGGCGTAGACGGGGTTCGCTATATGGTGGAAAACGGGGAGCAGGTGCCCTTTTACTTTTGCTTTGGTGCCCCCTCCTGTGTGCCGGCCACCCCTTTTGAAACGGCAGGGGCCACCATTACAGCACAGCAAATAGAAGAATTGCTGCAGCAGCCCTCCATTGGCTACCTGGCAGAAATGATGAACTGGCCCGGCGTGCTTAATCAGGATACCGATGTGATGGAAAAAATTGCCATTGCCCACCGGCTGGGGAAGCCAGTAGACGGACACGCCCCCGGCCTTAAGGGTGAGCAGGCAGTGCAGTATGCTGCTGCCGGCATCAGCACCGACCACGAATGCTTTACTGCCGATGAAGCCCTGGACAAATTAGCGGCCGGCATGAAGATCCTGATCAGGGAAGGCAGCGCCGCCCGCAACTTTGATGCCCTGGCGCCCCTGCTCAGTGAGCATTGGGCCGGCATGATGTTCTGCTCTGATGATAAGCACCCTGACAGCCTGGTAGAGGGACACATAAACGAGTTGGCACGCCGGGCAGTAGCCCTGGGGGTAGATGCTTTTAAAGTAGTGCAGGTGGCCTGCCATAATCCTGTTGCCCATTACCGTTTACCAATGGGGCAGCTGCGTGTGGATGATCCTGCAGATTTTATTGTGGTGAACAACCTGGAAGAATTCAGGGTAGAGCAAACATGGCTAAAGGGCCAGCTGGTGGCAAAAGATGGCAGACCGCTGCTGCAGCACCTCTCTTCACAGACTCCCAATAAATTTGCTGCCAGGCCTGTAACTGCCGAAGCGCTCGCTCTCACAGCTCAAACAGAAACAATCCGGGTTATACGGGCGCTGGATGGCCAGCTGATTACAGAATCATTTGAACAAGCTGCTAAAATTGAGCATGGCAATGCTTTGGCAATGCCAGAACAGGACATCCTGAAGCTGGTGGTGCTAAACCGCTATACCGATGCACCGCCTGCCATTGCCTTTATTCAGGGCTTTGGGCTGCAAAAGGGAGCGATTGCCTCCAGTGTTGCCCACGACAGCCATAACTTAATTGCTGTAGGGGTAGATGATGAAGCACTTGCTAAAGCCCTGAACCTGCTTATAGCACAGCAGGGTGGCATTGCAGCAGTTCACGAGGGTGCAGCAGAAATATTACCACTGCCTATTGCCGGTCTTATGTCGGCCGCTGATGGCTATAAGGTTGCGGAACAGTACAGCCGCCTGGATCAGATGGCAAAAGAAATGGGAAGCCGCCTGGGCTCTCCTTTCATGACCCTTAGCTTTATGGCCCTGCTGGTGATTCCAGCCCTTAAGCTAAGTGACAAAGGACTTTTCGATGGTGAGATTTTTAAATTTAAGCCTGTGTTTGTTTAAAATAGAAGTACCACTTATTAATAAGAAAGAGGCCAGCGATATTCAACCGCTGGCCTCTTTTCAATAATTCTGTATTTTTCTATCTGTGAATTATAGCATCAGGATTACCATCAGGGTCTCCACTCACGTAACCGTCTGTCCTTGCAGCGCCTAGGAGCAGAACGCCTGCGGCATGTGGTGCGGCCATTGAAGTACCGCTGATGGAATTGTAACCGCCCTCTTTCCAGGTAGAGTTAATACTTACACCTGGAGCACAGTAATCCACCGGTGGATTTCCAAAATTAGAGAAAGAAGCCCATCTGTTGCTGCTGTTCATAGCAGAAATGGTATATACGTTCGGACCATTTGCACGGGCCGGAGAATGATTGTTGGCATTATCTGTTTCGTTGCCCGCAGCCAGTACAAATTTTACGCCTCTGGCATTAGAAGCATTTACCACAGCCCTGTCAAGTGCATCTGATACAGGGCCACCCAGACTCATATTCGCCACATCGCCGCTCCTTCCGTTAGCACCAACAAAGTCCACACCAGCAATTACACCGGAGTAGGAACCGCTGCCCCTTGAATCGAGCACTTTTACAGGCACTACCGTAGCACCAGCTGCAACACCCACTACTCCAACACTGTTATTTAAGGCTGCAATAGTGCCTGCTACATGGGTGCCATGTCCGTTGCCATCGTCCGGCGCCCCAGAATCTCTGCCAGACGTAAAGGCATTAAAGCCACGGCTGCCATCTACATTCAGGTCTGGGTGATCCAGGTCTATTCCAGAGTCAATGACCCAGGCAGTTTTTCCGGCACCATCACCAGCACCGCCTACACGTGCAATACCCCAGGGAGTTACCTGTGCAGTAGATCCGCCACCGCCTGGCCCCTTACCTGAAGGAGGTGCCAGCATTATTATCCTGTCCTTTTCTACATAGGCCACTTTAGGATCTTTCTGCAGCCTTGCTACTGTAGCTTCATCGAGCCTGGCAGAAAAACCATAAATAGCACTGCCATAAACCTGATCCAGCATATCCTCACTCAAACGCGCATTCGCAAACATAGAGAGCACAGCAGACTTAACAGCAGCCTTTCGCTCCTCATAATCGCCGGAAAGACTCATTCTTCCGTTAATAGCTTCTTCTTTCAGCACTACAATGTACTGGCCTTCAATAATAGCAGACTGACCCGGCTCTACAAAATCAGTGCTTACTGATTCCAGTTCCTCATCCTGCTGACAGGAAGAAAGTCCCATAACGGCTGCCAGCAACAGGGCAGCACCTCCTCGAAAGTAATTGTTTTGCATAAACAAAAAAGGTTAAAATTGGAAAACTAAAAAGTCACAAACTACACCATAATTAGCCACTACTTATTTGGATAATTTCATTGTATATCACCTAATCAAGCTATTAAAAAACTAAATATCAAATTTTATTGTGTTAAATTTTAAAATAATGAAATAACATTTTACGCATGAAATTAAAGCCATATTTGAACGGATCAACTACAGCAAAGTTCTGTTTCACAGTATATTATTTAAAAAATTTTCAATGGTACAACAACGGCTCCAGCTGCTAGTGCCAACCTGTCTGCGCACTACAGGCCTACACTTACTTGATGAAAGCAACATTCACTTATCAGGAAAAGAAGGATGGAGAAAAGTAAAGCGAAGCCGAATTGAAAAGCCGATCCTCTGGAAGGGAGTCCAGGCACAGAACCCCAGGCTAATATGTAATGAAAAGCCAGTAAGTCCACACCACCACTGTTAGTTGTAACACTGATTTTCCCGTTAACAGCGCTATTCTTCCGTTGATAAAAGAACTATTGATAAGCTCCTGCCGTCATTATACTATTGTATATCAAAAATACTCCAAAACATTTTTTGACATGGAACAAGCGAATAAAGGAAAAATAGAAGGCTTCATGACAGAACTTGGCCGCAAGCTGGATCAGCTGCTGGACCGGGCCCGGCAAGGTGCCGAAGAAGCGAAATTTTCGGAAAGAATGGAAGACCTCAGGCAGGCTACTGATAAGCTGGAAAATGAACTGCATGAGTTTGTAAAAGACGATGAAAAGTGGCGGGAAGTGCAGGTGCACCTGAAGGGTGCTGCCCTTGAACTAAGAAAGGCGTTTGAATCGACCTTTACCCGCAAACAATCCGGCACATCAGGAGGAGCTTATACAGGCGGCACTAACGCTGGTGACACCAATACCGCTAATGCTACTTATGGCAGCGCCAACTATGGCGAAAACAATGCTGGTACTGCTTACTCAGCCAGCGAGCCACAAAATAGTGCTACTGGCAGCCAGGCTACCGATTCCACACAGCAGCAACAACAGCAGGGCAATAATTTTGAAGGCAGAAATATCTAGTCTTCTACCCTACCTAAAGTGACCGTAGCTTCCTGGTAAATTCGAAACCCCGGGATGCAAGTGTTTCAAAAGCCTGTTCTGCATTAAGGAGCAGGCTTTTTGCATCATACTGAAAATCGGAGCCATTGATGTACATCACCGTTTTATTCATGATGGCATCAATGATCTCATCCTTATTATCCCAGGCTAATGCAGGGCACCCCAAGCTTCTGCCCAGGCGGCCTGCAGCTGCAATGGCTTCGCTAACGTAGTCGGCACCATGCATTACTACCCCCCTTTCCCTGGCCCTGTTGTTAATGCCCAGTTCCTGTCCGTCGAGCCTAAGGGCCCTGCCAAATTTACCGGTATAGGTTTCTCCGGTAATATAAAAGCCCAGGCTGGTAGCATTTGAGTTCATTCTGTTGGAGAAGTTGGAAGCATACAAATTACCACTGTTCCGGCCATGAGCTACCAGTTCGTGGAACAGCAGCTTCTTTGCTTTCAGGTTAATTACCCATAAACGCTTCTCGGTAGAAGGCAAACTATAATCAATGATTGTGATTACCTGCTTTTCTCCCAGCTTTTTCTGATTCTGGAGGTTAAGATAACCTATCATCGCCTTGCGGAAGGTACTATACTCCGGCTTGGCAGCATCACCAAAATCAATGTTGTTATAATAATTCAGTATACTCTGCTCTGCTATCTGACGTTTTAGCTCACTTCCAAAATGCTCTGTATTATCCAGCACATCAGTATCGCTGCTGAACACATCCATGGATTTGAATGATAAAAAAGAAGTAGTAATAAGGGTAAGTAAACGTTTCTGCATATAATAGTATTCGGCAGATGCAGGCCTGATGTTACAAAAAAAGCCGGTTATTAAACCGGCTTCCAATGCTGTAAAAAACTGAATCTCATATGTTTGTTGCCAGCAGGTAATCTATGGCACCAGCCTCCTGGAGGTAAACCGAATTATCGAGATACTCTTTTGAGGGGTGGTAAATAAAGAGGCAGGTACGGTCAGCTACGGTATTGATTACCTGATCTGAAATGGCTCGTGATAAGGCCGGGCAACCAAAGCTGCGGCCCAGGCGGCCCATACTTTTTATGATAGAAGTATTTACATAATCAGCACCATGCATCACAATAGCCCTGGCCATGGCCTTATCGTTAAAGCCTGTTTCCTGCCCTTTCAGGCGAAGACTTAAACCATGCTTGCCCACATAGGTATTAGCTGTAACATAAAAGCCCAGGCTGCTCTGGTTTGATTCCGGAATGTTTGAAAATGCGTTAGCAATATTGTGGCCACTGTTTTTGCCATGTGCTACCAGATCGTGAAAAAGTAATTTGCGGTTTTTCAGGTCAAACACCCACAATCTTTTTTTAACGGAAGGAATGCTGAAGTCAATGATGGTAAGTATACCCTTGTTTGAAATCTTATCCTGGCGAAGTAGATTTAAATAGCCAACCATGCCCTTGCGAAAAACATCATAAGCAGGCCGGGCATTTTTGCCATAGTCTATACTCCTGTACAGTTGATTAAGCTTTTCTTCGGCCAGCAGTAACTTAGAATTATTGTCTGCTGTGACTTCTGCTTCTGCCGCAGATGCCAATAATTTATCATTATTGGAGCTTGAATTAATTGCTTCACCACTGCCTGCCAGCGCGGCCAGTGAAAAAAAGATAAAAATAAGGGATAACACTTTGAGCCTCATGAACACTTGTTTTACATTCTACATCTATTGTCTTTCAGCAAAAAATTTTCTTTGCTGCCTCTACTAATAAAACAGGATACCCGGGGGCATAGTTCGGTAAAATACAACTTTATACTATATTTTATCCTATTTTTAAACACCAGCGTCTGCTGCCCTTTTTCTTAACGCGCCAAAGCATTTTTGGTGCCCGAACCCTAAAATTTTTATAAGAAAATCTTTCGCTGCCGATGCAGCGCAGCGCCCAGCCCTATTTTTTCATCAGGATAATGTACAAAGAAAAGGTTCTTTTAAACCGATAGATAACTGTATAGTTCTCTTTACAGCAATAGTATCTACCTTTGCACCATGAATTTGCTATCTGTAGAAAATCTTTCCAAACAATACAATCAGCGACAGCTGTTTCAGGATATTACCTTTGGCATTGGCCAGGGCCAGAAAGTAGCCTTGATTGGCCGAAATGGAACCGGTAAAAGTACGCTTATTAAAATTCTGGCATCAGCCGAAGCACCAGATGCGGGCCAGGTGGTGTACAGAAATGGTGTGCAGGTAGGCTACCTGCCCCAGCACCCTAAGTTTACCCCCGGCCATTCGGTGCGTGAGGCGCTGTTCGACAGCAGCAATCCTGCCCTCTCCCTGGTATCGGAATACGAATACCTGCTGGAGGCTATTAGCGAAAAACCTGAACTCAGTGATCGTTTCCAGGTGGTAATGTCGGAAATCGACAGCCAGAACCTCTGGGACTATGAAAGCAGTGTAAAACAGATACTAGGCAAGCTGGATATTCATGACATGCAGCAGCCCATCGATTCCATGAGTGGTGGCCAGCGCCGCAGGGTGGCCCTTGCCAAAACCCTGCTGGAGCGCCCTCACTTCCTGCTGCTGGATGAGCCTACCAACCACCTTGACCTTCCCGCAATTGAGTGGCTGGAAGATTACCTTAGCAAAGCACAGCTTAGCCTGCTGATGGTTACCCACGACCGCTACTTTATGGAGCAGGTAACCAACGAGGTACTGGAGCTTTCAGGCACAAAACTTTATGGTTACCATGGCAGCTATAGCTATTACCTCGAGAAAAAAGCCGAGCGCCAGGAGCAGCAGCAGGCTGAGGTAGACAAGGCCCGCAACCTGATGCGCAAGGAGCTGGACTGGGTACGCCGCCAGCCAAAAGCACGTGGTACCAAGGCCAAATACAGGCTCGATGCCTTCGAAGACCTGAAAGAAAAAGCAAGCCAGAAGGTGGGCGAGAAAGACATACAGCTGCAAACCATTGGCCGCCGCCTGGGCAGCAAAGTGCTGGAGCTGGAGAACATCAGCAAAAGCTATGGCGACAAAAAGCTGTTTGAACCTTTCAGCTATAAATTCTTAAGAGGTGATAAAATCGGCCTGATAGGTCCGAATGGTGCAGGCAAAAGTACTTTCCTGAACATCATCACCGGTGCCATCAAACCCGATACCGGCACAGTAGATGCCGGCCAGACCCTGCAGGTAGGCTACTACCGGCAGGAGGAGCAGATCTTTGATCCCAACATGCGGGTAATTGAGGTAGTGAAAGAGGTTGCCGAGGTAATACCCATGGCCGACGGCCGCACCCTTACTGCAGGCCAGCTGCTGCTGGAGTTTGGGTTTAACGGCGATCAGCAGTATACCCTGGTAGGCAAGCTAAGCGGGGGCGAAAAGCGCAGGCTGCAGATGCTGCGCATCCTGATGCAGAATCCCAACTTCCTGATCCTCGACGAGCCTACCAACGACCTTGACATCAGCACGCTGAACGTGCTGGAAGATTTTCTGGCAAATTATGGTGGCTGCCTGGTAATTGTATCGCACGACCGTTACTTCATGGACCGCCTGGTAGACCACCTATTTGTATTTGGTGAAGGCCAGATCCGCGACTTCCCGGGCAACTATACCGACTGGCGTGAGGCCAAGGAGGAGGAAGATGCTGCTGAAAGCGCAAAACCCCAGGCTAAAGCAGCCCCTGTGAAACAGGTTGAGGCTCCAGTTGTAGCCAAACCTGTAATTGAAAAGCGCAAGCTTAGCTATAAGGAACAAAAGGAGTTTGAGCAGCTGGAAAAGGAAATTGCACAGCTTAATAAGAAGAAAGAAGAGCTGGTGCAGAAAATGAACAAGGGCGGCGACCATGAAGCGCTGATGGCCCTGGGCCAGGAGCTGGAAACAATAAACGAACAGCTGGACGAAAAAGAGATGCGCTGGCTGGAGCTAAGCGACCTGGCTTAAAGCCAACGCAGGCATAGCATTAGATGCAGGTAGGGCCCCGGCAAGGAAGTTGTTCTTTGCCGGGGCCCTACAACCTTCTGCACAGTTTATGGTTAATCAGCATAGAGCACCTGCTTAACCATGATTGCTGTTATTACACTGATTCTGATTCTTTCATTCTCCTTCCTGATCACCAAAGTTGCCACCATTGCACTGATGCACACGGGGCTTAGCCGGCAGTCGGCCCAATTTCAGGCACGCTCTATTTTTACCGGCGTGGGCTATGCCACCAAAGAAGCCGAAAACATTGTAAACCACCCCCTGCGCCGCAAAATTGTAATGGTGCTGATGCTGCTGGGAAATGCCGGTATTGTATCGGTAGTAGCAACACTGGTACTAACATTTTTAGGCAATGACAAGGGGGATATCCCGCTATACCTGCGCCTTGCACTGATTGTACTGGGCGTAATTTCTCTCTGGCTGCTATTCTCCAGCAAGCTGTTCAACCAGCTTTTAAGCCGTATCATTAACTGGGCTCTGCACCGCTATACCGACTTAACTGTGCAGGATTATGCAGGCATACTACACCTGGGTGGCGAATATAAAATTGCAGAGCTGTTTGTGAAGGAAAACCACTGGATGTCTAACTGCACCCTGGCCGAGCTGGCTCTTTCAAAAGAAGGGGTTTACATCCTTGGCGTTACCCGGCAGGATGGCAGCTACCTGGGTGTGCCCGGGCATGATACCCTTATTCTTACGGGCGACACTGTAATAGTTTATGGCCGCAGCTCCATCATTAAAAGCCTGCTGCAACGCCGTAAAGATGAACGGGCGCACCTGGAACATTTGAAAGGTGTACAAAAACACCAGGAGGCAAAAACTATAGAGCGGGAGGTAGATCAGCAGAAAGTGGAAAAACAGCAGGAGAAAGAACATAAATAGTGCTGGCAGCGGCATCTTTCTATTCTATGTCCTCACTGGCAGGGAGATAACATCGAAAGGGGAAGCTCCCGGGAACTCTTAGCAAGCCAGCATTCCCTGGCACAGCAAATGGCACCCCACCTACCTTCTGATAAAGAAAAAGAAGCAAAAGTCAACAAGATCACCTGCTTAGCTTACTGAACCAGCTGTGCGTGCAGTTGCGCCAGCTTTTCCTGTGCATTTACACAAAAGCCGGGGTGCACAGGTGAGGTTTGCACAACCGTACTGCGGGTAGCGGTGAGCCAGCGAAAGCGCGATGCAATGGGTAGTTTGCCTATGGTGCCGCCATTATTACCGCCTTTGCAGATCCGTACAAAAGCCTGTAATCGCTCCTCCAGTTCTTCAACATCCAGCTTATCAGAAAAAGCTTTGAGGCGCTCCCTGTCCAGTTCGTACTGAGTCTGCAGAAAGCCCTGTGAAGAGCAGTAGACGATCACTCCTACATTCATAAATTCCTGTCGTTCCACACACGGCACAACGCGAATAATGGCGTATTCAAATAAGTGCTTCTCTTGCATGCTGTGCTTCTTTGACAAAAACTTCTGTGTTTGCAATCCGGGTTTTCAGGTATTGGCTGTACGCCTGGCGGTGCTCTTCTGCAGTTTCAAAAGGTGAGTCTATCACCAGCCACTCATCGGGGATCAAAGATACGATAGAATCGATCAATTCAGGTGTGAGCAGGGCACTAAAGGCCCTATCCACTTCTTCTAAAGCGGTAGCCTGCTGCAACAGCACATGGTCCTTTATCTGCACAAAGGGCCGCATGGCCTGTTTTTCAATGTCCTGCCAGGAGTGATGAAAAAAGAAGGAAGCACCATGATCGATGAGCCACAGTTCTTTGTGCCACATCAGCATATTGGTGTTGCGGGGGGTGCGGTCAACGTTAGTGATCAGGCAATCGAACCATACAATCTGCGAAGCCAGCAGAGGATTTACCTGCGTAACAAGTGCATCAAAGGTAATGGCACTCTGCAGGTAATGGAGCGCCAGGTTAAGCCCCTCACTGGCCCGGAGCAGATCCTGGATTTCCTCATCAGGCTCTGTGCGGCCAAAGGCCTCATCCAGCTGGGCGTATACAAGCTCGGGCACTTTAAAGCCGAGGGCGCGTGCTATTTCTCCGCCAAGCAGCTCGGCAATCAGTGCCTTTGCCCCCTGCCCTGCTCCCCTGAACTTCAGCACGTACAGAAAATCATCATCAGCCTCTACAATGGCCGGCAGTGAGCCGCCCTCACGCAAAGGAGTAACATAGCGGGTTACCTGAACTGTCCTTAGCTCCGGATCGTATTTCATGCCCTAAATCTCAGCAAAACAACTGATGCAAGCGAACAATTTTTTGTTTTTTGCGCCTTACATGCTGATGTCCATTACTTTTTTCTGCTTCCGGCTCTCTTCGGCCATAAAGCCCATTACGTGGCTTTCAATGGATTCGTCGATGGTAGAGGTAAGGATAGCAGGATTCTGCTGCGCTACTGCCTGCACAAAATCGCGTACCAGCAGCCAGTCGCCTCCCCCATGCCCGCTGTTCTTGTAGCCTTCCACATCTTCGGCCTGCGGAATAAACTTCAAAGATTCGCGGGTGCGGAAATCGGTAATCACCAGTTCGTCCATGTCGCCTACCATATCGCCCATGGAACCCATTACACGGGTACGCCGGCCGTGGTAGGAAGTAAAGGCCTCCATGGAGAAATTAGCGGTAACCCCATCGGCAAACATAATGCTGGTGATGTAATGATCTGGCTGGTCGTTTTCCATACGATAAACACAGCGGCCATAATTGGTAGTTCTAAGCCTTTCCATGATCACAGCACTATGCTTCGATTTATCTTCTGGCAGGTCCAGTACCTTGGTGCGGTGGCGGCGGTCGTGGTACTCTTTTATGGCTGAATAGGGGCACTCCCGCTCTACCAGGCAACCATCGGTGCAGCGGTCGGTGCTTCCCTCAGGAGCATTTTCGCGCTTAAACCACTTCAGGTCGCCCATGGCCACTATTTGCCTGCTGGGCTTGTTAATTACCCATTTAATAATATCCAGGTCGTGGCATGACTTTGCAAGGATAATGGGCGTAGTTTCTTTAGAATTATGCCAGTTGCCGCGCACATAAGAGTGTGCCATATGCGTGTGTTCTATTGGCTCGAAGTGCTGCACACTGATGATCTCGCCAATGGCACCCTCCGCCACAAGCTCCTTCATTTTTACAAAGTAGGGCGCATAGCGCAGTACGTGGCAAACCGCCACAATCCTGCCGTTTTCTTTGGCCAGGGCCAGTATATCACGGCATTCTTTTTCAGTGGGGGCAATGGGTTTCTCAAGCAGAATATCATAGCCCATGGAGAGCGCCTTCATGCAGGGGGCATAGTGCATCCTGTCGGGGGTGGAAATAACAATGGCATCTGCAAACTTTGGCCGCTCAAAAACCCGCTCCCAGGTATCGAAGCGGTTGGCCTGTGGTATGGCATGCTTTTGGGCAAACTTGTTATTTCTGTAGGGAATGGGCTCAGCCACTCCAACCATTTTGAGCTGATCCGGAAAACTGGCCGCAAAATTTCCATATACCGTACCCCTGTTTCCTGCCCCCAGGGTAATGGCGGTAACTGGCTTAGCCATTGGCTTGTGCATAGGATTTGGGGGTATCCTGTAGCCATAGCGGTTCTCGCCCAGCCTGGCAAGTGCATCGGTGCTGATAACTGCGGCACCAATGCCTAAGCCTAATGATTTAAGTAAGTTTCTGCGGTTCATGATCTCTTATTTTAATGCTGCTGCGTGGTTCAATTGAACAGCCAAGCCTGTTTCTTACTATTGAATTCTATACCTGTCATTGAAGCCTATACCTGCTCTTTATCAGCTCATTATATTTACTGTACATTTCTTTGGCTACTGTAACCGGCTGTCCCTGCGGCTGATGGGGATAGCTTTCATTGCTGTGCACCCATTGCCACTCCCATTCTTTGATCTTTTCATCAAAGGCTTTCTGATCTATCTGCTGCCCCTTTTCCATCTGGCTCATCACATAGTCGAAGTACTGCTGCCAGCGCTTTTTGTAATAGCCGCTTAACAAGCCCGACCACTGCCTGTTGCTATACTCCCGCAGCTTGCTGTCCTTGTCTCCCCATAAGGTAATCAGGTTGCGGGCATTTCTTTCATAGAGCTCTTTTTCTTCTGCTGTGGTAGCCCAGCTTTTTGCAGCATTAAGCCAGCGGCCCAGCAGAAAATCTTCCCGGGTTGCCAGCAGCCGGTCCATATCCTCTATCAGGGCAATAAACTCTGCACTGTGCTTTTTGAATGCCTCCAGATCTTTGTTCTCATAATCGCGGGCAAACTGCTGCTGAATGTTGGTGGCATAATTAGCCATCACCTGCCGGGTGAGGTCCACCAGGTCGAACTGGTAGCCTTCGCTCCCCTGCAGCTGGTCTGAGGCTGCTGCCAGGTGGTCCCAGGCATTCACCAGCTCCATGGGCTCGTAGGTAAAGTTGGTGGTAATACCGCCTGTATTTCTGCTGAAGGTGGGGCGGCCGGCGACGATAGACTCGGGGCCTCCATTGGTTACACTATCAGCATAAACGGTTCTGCGAAGGATTTGCCAGGCCTTGTCTGCCTGCTCGCTTGCTGCACCATAGCGGCGGCGGGCGTAATCTTTGAGCCAGCTGTCTATCTCTATCGGCTCATCTGTCCAGGCATTTTCCATCATCAGGTCGTACATCACCGGGTTATGCTCAATACCCTCGGGTGTAAGGCCAATGCCTACCATCTTCCCCCTTTCGGGATGGTGCAGGGCCTGGGAGGGTGCTGTGGCTACCCTGTCCATCAAACCGTACATATTCACATTGCCCCCGAAGTTGTGCAGCATGTTCCAGATCCAGGGCTTGCCATAGTAGGCATTGGTCTTGCGCCACATTGGGTTCTTTTCGCTCCAGAGGTCCAGTATGATCATTTTATCATCAGGCACCGCTCCCAGCATGGCACGTGTTTGCGCTGGCTGCCAGAAATCCCTGGAGAAGTGAAACAACCAGCCCTGCATGATCCAGGTAGCGTCCGGATCGGCAGCGGCCATGGACTGGTAGACCTTTTCCCCTACATTGCTAAGGAAGGTGGAGTCGCTGGAGGGTGGCTCATTTTCATTGAAAGTATCGGAGGTATAAAAATGATCTGTGCCGTAGGTCCTGATCTCTTCTTCGATAAACTTCTTCCCGATCTCCACAAACATGGGATCATCCGGATCCAGCAGGTACACATCCGGGAACATGCCATCCCAGTTGGTCTTTTTCAGCCTGGCATTTGGGAACTTATCTTTAAAGGCCGGCGGTACATGGCCGGTGAAGGCGGGTAGTATGGGGGTCATACCCAGGCCTCTCTCCTGTTCCAGTATCTGCTTTTGCAGGGCTTCATGGCTTTCCATCCAGCTTACGGGCAGAGGGCCGGCCCAGCCATCAAGATTCCCCATCCAGAACCAGCTGAAGTAGGCAGGGCCGCTGAAAAAGGTCTCCAGGTCTTTATCGGTTAAGCCCAGGCTTTTGTACACCCTGCGGTGTATGGCATTCTGGCCGGTTACAGCCAGGGGCATGTTGATGCCGTTCAGGGCCATCCAGTCGATCTCCCACTGCCAGCGCTCCCAGTCCCACCAGCTCATGGTGTAGTTAAAGGTACAGTAGTTGAGGTAGTAGCGGTATTGGTAGGGGCTGGTTTTACGAACTTTCTGCGGCACCGCAGGCATGGGGTCTGGAATATTCAGGTTGGTGCCATTCCAGCTAATGCTGCTGTTGGTGTAGTATTTCAGGTAATGATTGAGCGCACTGGCTACAGAAACACCATTGTTGCCCCTTAAAATGATTTTTCCGTCACGGCTTTCAATCTCATACACATCCCTGTCTCCCGCCTTTGGAATAAATTCCACAACAAAATTATCGGCGTGCTCCGGCACCACCCGCCTGATCAGGCCATAAATAGCTTTGGTACTATCTTCTGCAGCTATTGTGCTTGTGTATGCTGCTGGAGCATCGGCTGTGTTTGCAGGCTGTTCTGTACAATAGAACAGCAGCAGTAGCGAGAGCATTAGCCCTGCTATACCTACGCTTTTATACCTTATGTATTGGGCCTGCTTCATTCTGATAATGTTTTAATTTCCGGCCAGCATTGATTTCCAATCTATTTAGTAAAAGTACCAGTGGCCGGAGGTTAATTATTCCTCCTGAACTCCCCTACCAGCTGCTTTGCCTTTGCCAGCGGATCCTCAAACGGGGCAACAGCACTCATGCCGGGGGTATTGATCCATTTTTCCTCCCAGGCATCAACATCCACAGCCGGTTCAAAGAGGTGCTGCCTGATACGCGGAATGTAATAGTCGCGGATAAGCCCGCTCCAGAGCCGGGCTGCATAATCTTCCTGGAAGCCACCCCAGGTCGTGATCAGCCGTTTGGCGTTTGCTTCATAGTAGTCCTTTTCCTGCTCGTTCTTACCGTGCGAGCGGGCAAAGCCGATCCAGGGCTCCAGCCTGTTGGTCGGATGTGACTCCAGCAGGCGGTCAATATTTTGCAGAATGCTGATGGCTTTTTCGCCGGCTTCTTTTTTTGCGGCTTCGTTGTTGGCTGCTTTGGCTGCAAGGGCCTGCTGGTAGTATTCATCTGCTTTGATGCCCAGGTAGTGCATGGCAAGCTCAATGGCATCGTTGCGGTACAGCTCACTTTCTTTCAACTCCTCGGAACTGTCCAGGAAATTTTCAATCCCTCTGAGGAAGAGCGGATCGGAATGCACGCTGCCCTTTCTGCGGGTATCGGGCACTACCAGCTGCCATACAAAACGGGGATAGGGCGAAAAGCTGCTGTATACCGATTCCCGGAGCTGCTCCCAGGCTGTTTCCATCTGTTGCGGATAGGCACCATAGCGGGCACGGCTGTATTCCTCCATCCACTCGTCAAGGTCTATCTTTTCTTTTGCCCAGCCCATGTCTGCCAACAGCTCATATACTACTTCATTGTTTTCGATGCCTTCCGGGGCCGAGCCGAAACCAATCAGGTTTTCGCTATAGGGAGAGTTGAGGGCATCGATAGCACCTGAAGCATACATGGAAAGCACGCCGGTATACGGCGTTTTGCCACCGAAGTTGGGTACATAGCTGTACACCCATTGCTTGCCGTAGTACCCTTCATGCTCCTTCCAGACAAGCGGAATGTCCCATACCAGCTCGGGGTATTCGTTGGCCAGGTCCAGGATCACCATTTTATCATCGGGTACCCGCGACATCATGGCCTGCAGGGTCTTTTTATCCCAAAACTCATGTTGCCAGCCGAAGGTCCAGCCCTGGGTTACCCAAACGGCATCGGGATTACCTGCCACAATAGATTTGTAGATAGACTCTCCATAGCCAGCCAGCAGCTCATACTTTTGTTCGGGATCGTCCTTGGGAACAGGCACATCCATTTCGTTAAAGCTGTCGGAGAGGTAAAACTTGTTCTTCCCGAATTCCTTTTCCCACTCCTCCACAAACAGCTTCCCGATCTTTTCAAAAAAGGGAGAATCAGGAGGCAACACATAGGCATTATATTCCTGCGGGAAACCGCCCCATTTCAGCGCATTTACTTTTAGCTCGGGATGCTTCTTTTTAAAGCCCTCGGGCACAAAACCTGCAAAAGCTGGGGCAATGGGCTCAAAGCCCAGCTCGTGCATGCGGTCTAGTATTTTATGCTGTAGTGCCAGCTGGTCTTCGTGCCAGCCATCGGGAATAGGGCCATCCCATTTATTCAGGTTGCCCATGCGGTGCCAGGGCAAATGTGCCGGGCCGGTAAAAAATTCCCTGATTTCGGTATTGCTTAGCCCCAGCTGTTTCCAGACACGCTCTGCAATGGCTTCGCTGCCCACTACGGCCAGGGGCATGTTTACCCCATGCAGGGCCATCCAGTCGAGTTCTTTTTCCCAACGTTCCCAATCCCAGTAAGGGGTGGTATAGCCGTAGGTTACTACATTTAAAAAATAACGATACTTATAGGGGGAGGCCCGGTGCTCCAGTGCGTAGTCGGGCCAGCGGGCGGGCAGGTTTAGGTGCTCGCCACTCCAGCTCACCATACTGTTGGTGGCTTTTTTCAGGTACTGGTAAAAGCCAAAGGTTAAGGCTACTGTACTGCTGCCGCGCACAGTTAGCTTTCCCCCACTGGCTTCTATTTCGTAGGTATCCAGCCCCTCATCTGCAGGAATTATTTCCAGTGCTATGTCTTCTGCCCTGTCGCCGATCAGGCGTTGTATAACGCCCCTTGCAGCGGTTATTTCATTGCTTTGAGTGCTGGTGGTGGTAGCTTCGCCCTGCGTTTGCACAGGGTTTGTGCATGAAATTGCAAAGAGGAGTAAAAAAAGTAAAGCGATGTAGTGCTTCTGCATAAGCATAAGTTTAAGATCTAAATCTTTCAGCCGATCAGCCCAGGCAAAAAGGGAACTATTCTTTTGCCCTCTTTCAGGTTCTTTTTTTATGTCCGATGGCTGCATAGTACCAGATGAAAAGGTAACAGGGCACCATCACCCAGTAGGCCTGCTGCGGATCCCACAGATCTGCCAGGTAGCCATACACCAGCGGAATAACAGCGCCACCGGCTATGCCCATAATCAAAAGTGATGACCCAACCTTTGTAAACCGACCCAGATCTGCCAGGGCCAGCGGCCAGATGGCCGGAAACACCAAAGCATTTGCCAGTCCCAGCAGTGCAATAAACAATACAGATATATAGCCCCAGGTAAAAATGGCAACCACCGTAAAAGCAATTCCTGCCAATGCAGAGATCTGCATGGCCCGCTCCTGCGAGATATACTTTGGCATGGCTACAATGCCTATCAGGTAGCCCAGCACCATGGCCAGCAAGGTGCTGGTGGCAAAGAATTTAGCCGTAGACAGGTCTATGTTCTGGGCAGCACCATAGGCTATAATGGTATCTACTGCCATTACCTCTACCCCCACATACAAAAACATGGTAAAAGCCCCCATCAACAAATGTGGAAAACCAAAGATGCTTTTCTTATCCTTCACCGCCCCTGCTGCAGGTTTATCTTCCGCGTTTGTATCAACCTCAGGCAAAGAAGAATTATACACCACAACAGCCAGCAACACCAGCACACCTGCAATTACCAGGTAAGGGGTGATTACCCGCGTAGCCAGTGCATTAAGTTCTTCGACTTTTTGGGCAGCACTCATACTGTCCAGCTGTGCAACCAACTCGTCTGTATTGATCAATACTATGGCCCCTAATACAATAGGTGCCAGCGCCCCTGCTACTTTATTGCATATGCCCATGATGCTGATGCGCCTGGCAGCACTTTCGCGCGGCCCCAGGATGGTGATGTAGGGATTGGCTGCCGTCTGCAGCAGGGCTAAGCCTGTACCCTGCACAAAAAGGCCCAGCAGAAAAATTATGTAGGTACGGGTTAGCGCAGCAGGAATAAAGATCAGCGATCCCACTGCCATGATGAGCAAGCCCAGGGGCATTCCTTTTTTGAATCCTGTGAGTTTCAGAATCCAGGCTGAAGGAATGGCCATAACCAAGTAAGAAATGTAAAAGGCAAAGGCTACCAGGTAGGATTCAAAGTTATTAAGCTGGCAGGCAATTTTCAGGTAAGGAATCAGAACAGCATTCAGCCAGGTTACAAAGCCAAAAATAAAGAACAGCGTTCCAATGATCAGCATGGGCCGGGTGTAGTCCGTTTTTGGAGGAGCTTCTTTTACACCTGCTTTTTCTAGGGCCGGAGTCTGTTCCATGCAGTAATTTTTTTTAATCAGTAGTACAATCGTCGATGCTGATGCAACCCAAGGCACGCTCTTCAAAAATGGGCGTGAGAAAAATCTAAAGACAAAAATTAAAAACATTTCCCTAAAGCCTCTGCCCCCTGCTAATCGCTTTCTTCGCCAGGGAAATTAGTGTCTCCCGCTACTGCAGATGATTACATGTGCGCAGTAGCGCTCCTTGCCTGCTCAGTGTCAATGCTTCAAGTATGCTATTTTTTTCTACATATACAAACACTTAATATAAATTTTTATAAAAGTGTTTAATGATAATAAATTTATTTTAGAATACGAGTTTTTCAGAGCCCTTTCTGTTTTGCAGCATATTTACCACAGGAACAGAAAAGCAATACTTGTACACCTTGTTAGCTGTGCGCTATGGCATGAGCATCCACAGCCCCTAAACAGCAATTGCTGATTCAACAAACTGCAGAGCTAAAGAATAAATTGTTAATCAGACAGCGACAGAAACCACCTATGCAAACATTCTTCTGCTTTCATGTCCGCTCGTGTTTCTCATCTTAAAAAGTGCTGCAGCGCCCAGGATCGATGCATTTTTTAATTCGGAGCACTCTAGTACCAGCTGCTCCTGTACAATTTTGAAGGGAAATGAACGTATGCTCTCCTCCATTGCTTCTTTAAAATAAGAATAACCTTTGCATACAGAGCCGCCTAAAAAAATACCCTCGGGAGAGAGTGCAAACAGCATCAGTTTAAGGGCGTTCCCCACATGGTGTCCAAACTGCCTGAAAATCTCCAGCGCCTCCCTGTCTCCCTGTTCTGCCCGTTTCTGCAATTCTTTACCACTAATTCCAAACTTCTTTGTAAAGAATTTTCCGGAACAGTAATCTTCAACCGTCTGGTCGAGATAAGGCATACCGCCAAACTCTCCGGCACTGGAGTAAGCCCCTGTGTACAGACTGTTATCGATTATGATACCCGTACCGATGCCGGTACCCAGGGTTACCCCCACAAAGTTCTCCAGGTCTCTGCCCTTTCCGTAAATCTTTTCGCCTGCAACAAAAGAATTGGCATCGTTGGCTACATATACCGGCTTTTTGAAATGATCTTCCAAGTGCTTTTTAAGGTGCACCTTTTTCCAGGAAGGGATATTCTGCACATCAAGCACAATTCCCTCCTTTTCATCCACCAGGCCAGGCACGCCAATACCAATCCCGGCAACCTCTGCATCCATCAGCTGACTGATGCCCCCGGTAATTTTCATTAAGATCTCCCCCTTGGGAGCCTGTGAGGGGGTTGATAGTTTCAGCTCGCGAAGCACCTTGCCTCCCTTTACTACCCCCAGATGGACCTTGGTACCGCCAATATCTATCCCTATTATCTTCCGACCTTCCATAACGAACAATTAAAAAATTAAAGCCTTCTCTCAACATGCAACATTTTGCCGAAGCCTGCTTTAACAGGCTCCGGCAACACTGTTAAAACTTCCACATTACAAAAGCTTCCATGGCCTCATAGTCGGCAAGACCCAGCTTATGGTAATTTCTGGCTGTTTCACGATTACGCTCCCGGGCTCTCACCCAGAATTCCCTTTCATCATCACCCGGGAAGACAGGCCTGTCTTTCTGTGACTGATGCTGGAATATGGCGATGTTCTTCCGCTCCACCTCCTGTGGCGAAAGTGGCACTGCCATTTCTATCTCATGTGTTTTAAATTCCTGCCATGCCCCCCTGTACAGCCAGAACCAGCAGTCTTTGGTCCATGCTTCTGTTTTGCGCAGCCGGGTTAGAGCTTCCAGTATAATTCTGAAGCAAACAATATGGGTACCATGCGGGTCTGCGAAATCGCCGGCGGCAAACACCTGGTGAGGTTTTACCTGCTGCAGCAGTTCCATGGTGAGCTGTACATCTTTTTCTGTTACCGGATTTTTCTGTGTTTTACCGGTTTCATAAAAAGGCAGGGCCATAAAATGTATGTTTGTATCGGGCAAGCCTGCATAGCGGGCACCTGCGTAGGCCTCGGTTTTGCGTATAAAGCCTTTTACATTGCGGATCACCTGAAGGTCTACCTGGTTGGGCTGCTTCTTCTTAAAGAAATCACGCATTTCTTCATATACTGAACACAGGTGCTCCACACTATCGCCAATACTCCTGTTAAAGTCTATAGCAAACTCCATATAGCGTAGCACATCTGTATCCCACACGGCAGTATTTCCGGAGGTCTGGTAGGCCACGTGCACCTCGTGCCCCTGGTCTACCAGGCGAATAAAGGTGCCTCCCATGGAAATTACATCATCATCGGGATGGGGAGAAAAAATGATGGAGCGCTTTTTAGCAGGATCTGCCCGCTCGGGGCGCTGCGAATCATCGGCATTGGGCTTGCCGCCGGGCCAGCCGGTAATGGTGTGCTGCAGCTGGTTAAATACCTGGATGTTGATGTTATAAGCAGGACCTTTTTCTGTGGCCAGCTGGGCCATGCCATGGTTGTTGTAGTCTTCGTCGGTTAGCTTCAGAATTGGTTTCTGAACGGTATTCGAGAGCCAGATCACTGCTTTTTTAATCAGCATTTCATCCCAGGCACAGTCCTTTACCAGCCATGGCGTATCAAAACGGGTGAGCTCCGAAGCTGCATCGGTATCCAGGATAAATTCTACATTATCAGAAAGCTGCAGATAGGTGGCCGGTACATCGCCAGACATCTCCCCCTCTACTGCTTTTTTAATGATGGGTGCTTTTTTCTTGCTCCAGGCCATGAGAATAATCTCGCGTGCCTTGAAGATGGTACCAATGCCCATCGTGATGGCTTTGGTGGGCACATTCTCTTTACCGCCAAAATCCCTGGAAGCATCGCGGCGGGTAAGATCATCGAGGGTTACCAGGCGGGTGCCTGAATTTGGTGCAGAACCTGGTTCGTTAAAACCTATGTGACCTGTACGGCCTATGCCCAGGATCTGCAGGTCCAGTCCGCCCAGGGCACCAATCTTATTTTCATACTCCAGGCAGTATGCGGCTATGTCTTTTTTATCGAGTGTACCATCTGGTATGTGAATATTACCAGGGGCAATATCGATATGGTCGAAGAGATTTTCGTGCATGAAGGTTACGTAGCTCTGCGGCGCCGTTGGCTGCATGGGGTAGTACTCATCCAGGTTAAAGGTAATTACATTGCTGAAGCTAAGCCCTTCTTCCCTATGCAGGCGCACCAGTTCCGCATAGACTTCTACCGGGGTTGCGCCTGTAGCCAGGCCCAATACGGCAGATTTACCCTGCTGCTGTTTGCTGCGAATGAGTGCGGCAATGCGCTGTGCTACTTTTTTAGAAGCAATGTGTTCATCGGGATAAACCGTTACCGGAAGTTTCTCAAAACGGGTCTCTTCTAAAAGGTTTAATCGAGACATAGTATAAATATTTAAAAATTCTTTACCTGAAGCTTTTAGCAGATATCAATAGTCTATCACATCTTCAAAAATGTTTTCCATTACCACGGCTACCGAACCGAGTATACCGGCATTCTGACCAAGCTTTGATAAGGCTATGGTTGTTTTTTCCCGTATCTGTGTCATGCAGTAGATGTTGATGGAATGCTGAATAGGCGTAGTGATGTACTGCCTGGCCTCTGCAATTCTGCCACCCAGAATTACCAGCTCGGGATTGTAGAGCTGCATTAAAATGGCAATCCCCTTTCCCAAGTTCATGCCTAACTGCGACAGGATACTAATGGCATACTGGTCTCCCCTGTTTGCGGCATCTATCACCAGCTGCGGTTCTATGCGATCTATCTCCTGGTCTGATAATTCGTTCAGAAGGGAATTCTGCCCCGACTTTATTCCCTCTTTGGCCAGGCGGGCAAGTGCAATACCGGAAGCCACTGTTTCCAGGCAGCCACGTTTACCACAGTAACAGAGAGCACCATCGTTTACGAAAGGAATATGGCCTATTTCACCGGAATAGCCAGTGGTGCCACGCTGTAGTTTTCCATCCAGTATAACACCCAAACCAATACCCCAGTCGAGTGAAAGTACCAGTACATCTTTTTTTCCATGGGCAAGACCAAACCTGTACTCAGCCAGTGCCGATGCCTTAACATCATTTTCTATGTGTACAGGTTTCTGGAATTTATCTTCAAGCAGCTGCTGCAGCGAAGGCGAACCTTCCGGAGGGTTCATATAGGTAAAATTGTTACCTTCCTTTGAATCTACCAGACCTGGCATATTCAGGCCCACCCCCATAAGCTTTCTGGTATCAATGCCCGAGCTGCTGATTACATCCTGTGCATGCTGATACAGCAGCTCATGCGCCCCTATTCCATCAGAAACCCGTATGGGGAAAGTCTTGATTCCTGTAATGTTATTATTGTTGTTGTCGAAGATGGCCATCCTGGTTTTAAACCGGCCCATGGCAATGCTAAGCACAAAGAGTGAATTGTCTCTTAAACCATAAAGATCAGGCTTTCTTCCTCCCTCAGATTTTGCCCTTCCCTGCTTTTCAACCAAGCCTTCTGACATCAACTCATTAAGCAGACTCATAGAGGTAGGCGAACTCATCCCGATTACATTACAGAGTTCAGAATTAGTCCGGGAGCCTTTCACATAAAGATGCTTAATTATCTTAATCTTTTGGGTATGCTTTTTTCGCTCAACATTATTGAGTGTATCAAGATAAGACTCACCTTTTATTATCGTACTCATGTTTAGCCTGCTTGGAAGTAATTAATTAATCAAGATTTTTATTTTAAAGGACCTACCTTTTATAAATATTTTACAAAAGTAAGCAATCTTAACTTAATCCTAATATTAGCATCACAGATATTACAGCCTGCTAAATTATTTTTGTATACAGGATATAATGGGCTTATACAGTCTGTCTATGTTACACATCAAAAATGTTAATAATCTATCAGATCCAGAATAATCAAACTCCTGCTAACCAGGCCATAAACCTATGCCGAGCTTATGAACCCCTTAGCAGCACTATTTTTCCGTCTGCACTGGTTGCTAAAACACCTGCTCCATTCTTCAGGGGCTTTACAGTATTTACCATATCCTCACTAAGCTGGTAAATCCACTTTACCTGTTTCGCTTCTATATCCACTGCATATACCCGTCCAAAGGTAGTTCCAAAGAAAAAGGTGGTTCTATCATCAAAGGCGGGGGCAGAATGAGAAAAGTCTCTGCCAAATTCTCCAGAAATTTTAAAGATGGGTTCCGGTTGCCCCTTCTTAGTGCTCCAGGCCACAATGGTATCCTGCATGGTTTTAGCAACAAGCCAGTTCTTGCTGCTTTTCCCGCCAAGTGATTCTCTTACTCTAAATCTGTCGCTCACAAAGGTTTGCTCCCCGGTTTTCAGGTCAAACTCACGAAGTTTTTCATCTGGCGCAACCATATATACTTTACCATTCTGAATTACCGGGATGCTCATGGCCGGTGAGTAGTAATGGCTGTAGTCGTTATTTTTCCATTCCCAGGCCAGGGAACCATCTTTGGTGTTCAGGGCATAAAGGGTTTTATTCCAGGTACCAAATACCACTTTACCCTCCCCCACGGCAGGCTTGCTGGGCGGAAAACCTGCCAGGCCCTCGTAGGTCCAGATAACTTTGCCAGATGCCAGGTCGATGGCCCTGAACTTGAGGTCGCTGCTGCCGATGTACACCCGCTTATTGTCTATGACAGGCGAGGCCAATACTGGCGCCCCTGTTTTTACCTTCCAGAGAAGGCTGCCGGTTTTGGCATTCAGGCAGTAGATGGTACTATCGGCAGCGCCAAACACCACCCGGTTACCTGCTACATCAGCCGTTGAGTAAATCGACTGGCCTGCCCTGAACTGCCAGTTCACTTTGGCAGTTTCAACATCCAGCGATTTAAACTCTCCCAGCAGGTTGCCGATCAGCACACTGTTTTTCCATATGGCAGGGCTTGCCACTATATTGCCCCTGTCCTGGTAGGTCCAGACTGCCTTTACATCCTGGTGCTCCTTTCTGACAGGTGCCGCATCGGATTCCGGGGCTGAAAAGGGAGGCCTTTCTGTATTGCCACGCAGGCGCAGGGAGGCCCACAGGGGATTGGCCGGCTGCCCCACATCAACCATTTTTACCAAGACAGAATCTGGCGTTAGCGTAACGGTGTTGTAGGCAAAGGTTCCTTTGCGGGATTGGGCCGTTCTTGTCATGACACCGGTAATGCCTCCAAAATTAAACACTTTGTTAACATGGCCGTGCCCTACAAAAACGGCTACAGTGTTCAGCTCACGGAGCTTTTCTATCAGCTGATAATAGTTGCTCAGGCCCTCATCCAGGGGGTAGTGGGTAAGAAACACCACCCGCTGGTCTTTGGGGGTTACCATTACCAGGCTGTCCAGCCATCGCATCTGGTCTAGTGGCACATAGCCCCTCGACATGCGCCCGTAAGGGCCGGTGCTGACACCAATAAAGCGTACACCCCCGATATCTGCCAGAAACTTCTGATCTTTCCAGTGCACATTATAGGTAAGACCACCGCTGTCGGACCAGCCCGTATCGTGGTTTCCCGGCACAATATAATAGGGCTTTGTGAGCCCTTCCATCAGGTTTTTGGCATCGGCCAGCTGGCTTGCGGTACCAAAATCGCTTACATCTCCTGCATGAAGTACAAAATCTATCTCCGGGTTCTGGTTAATATCCTCCACAATGGCTGCCAGCCCTTTGTTGTTGCCGGATTTGCCAATGTGGGTATCGGTAACAACTGCAAACCGAAGGGTATCGCCCTGCTGTTGCTGCTGCTGAAAGCCAAAGCTTAGGCATGGAATGGTCAGAAGCGCAAAGCATATAGATTTAAAATACTTCATGTATTTATTCTTCAATGTTGATCTCTGCTACAATGGGTAAATGATCTGAAGCATAGGTTTCGTTGATTACCTGCTGGCTGCCTGCCTTGAACTTATCTGCAGGATGGCTGAAGGCAATGAAATCAATGGTTCTGCTGGGATTATTAACTGGTATGGTGGGTTCACACTGCATACAGCTCCTGGTAAAGTGCTGGTCTAACACCTGGATGATCTCCGAATCAGGTGTTGCATTAAAATCGCCTGCAATGATAAAGGGAAGCTTCTCCGCCTGGGCTATCTCTGCAATCTTATTGATTTGCAGCTGCCTGTTAACCGGCTCCCGTTGTGCATCCAGGTGCGTACTGCCAAAGCGGATGTGGGTACCATCGGGCAGGGTAACCTTAGCCGTAGCCAGTATGCGCGGCTCACCCCTGGTACCCTCTTGGGTTGGCAGTCTGTTTACCACTGTTTCCGATATAGGGTATTTAGAAAGTATGGCTACGCCATATTCACCACCCTGGTAATCGATGGCTTTGCCAAAGTAGTAATTCATGCTGAGCCTTCTGGCCAGTTCTTCGGCCTGATTAAAAGCTCCCGATCGCTCGGTATTTACATCTACTTCCTGCAGCGCCAGCAGATCCGGATCCTGAGCCTTGATTACAGCTGCTATTGCATCCAGATCAATATAGCCTTCCCTGCTGGGAGGGTTGGCATGATGAATGTTGTACGACATCACCTTCAGCTTATCTACCCGTTCTGTAGCATTTGCAGACCCGGATGTGCCCATTTGCCTGTTACAGCCGCCTGCCAGAAAAGTAACACTTATAATTAAAGTTAGTAGTAATCTGCTCATATGCATTTGTCTTGACATTGTCTGCTTAGCGTGCTTTGCCGGTGTTTTTAACATTTTGTCCCTTCATGGGCCATGCAGAATCGGCTGGGCCACTATTTGCCACTGCTATTTTAAATAGCTTGATGGTATCGCCATCCTTAGATTCTATGTACACCGTTCCGTCGCTGGCAATGGTAGGAGAATTGGTAACATTATCGCCCAGCTCCAGCTCTTTTTCCAGCTCACCTGCGGCATTGATGATCAGCATTCTGCCATCTGCAGTACCTACATAAATGTTCCCGTTCATATCCACAGCGGGAACACTTTCCCTGATCTCGGCATCGTAGGTCCATAACACGCTTCCATCTGCAGGATTCATAGCCAGCAAGCCTCCTACAGAACCTGTGTAGAGCGTTCCGTCAGGACCTACCACCACACCCGAGTTAGATGCATCATCAACTTCGGCAGTCCATTTTACCGCGCCGGTTTCGCCCTGATCTGTTATGGCGGCTACATGTGTGTTGGTGGT
Source organism: Cesiribacter sp. SM1 (assembly GCF_020178975.1). Taxonomy (GTDB): domain Bacteria; phylum Bacteroidota; class Bacteroidia; order Cytophagales; family Cyclobacteriaceae; genus Cesiribacter. The sequence continues at coordinate 304,600 of NZ_JAHXBU010000090.1, read as the reverse complement.
AAAATAAATGGTACCATCTGCATCCATAGACAAAGAGGAACCATGTATACCGGCATCCAGACCCACTGGTTCAGCCCATTTCTGGGTGCCATCTGCAGCATTCACTGCCCAGATTTTCCCTTCATTGGTATTGAGAAAGTACACGGTGCTCTCATCTGCACTAATCACAGGAGCTGCATAAAAGGCACCAACACCAGTAATTTCCCAGCGCTTTTCTCCATCGGGACCCCAGGAGAAAACGCCTCCATTTGCACCCTGTGCTCTTGAACCATGGTAGGTATTGCCCTGTGAATCTATGGCCGGGGTATTATTAGATACATCAGTACCTATTGCGCCACTCCAGAGAATCGTACCATCGGCGGCACTGATCTTGGAAATAGCCCTGTCGTCTACCCAGGCGTTGATAAAGATGTTGCCATCAGGCCCGATAGAGGGCGCATTGGGAAGATCTCCCTCCACAGCACTTGATGCCCATTTCAATGTTGCATTTTCTCCTGCATCTGTTACAGCCACCACGCTACTGAGCGCTCCTGCCCTTGACTCTACATAATAGATGGTACCATCGTCGCCAATAACTGGTGCACTGGAGCCATCGTTGATGTTAGCTACTGCATTTTCGGTGGTATACTCCCATACAACCGAAGCAGGAAACTCTGCTTTGATTACGGTTACTGGTTTTGAAATCTTGAAGACGTTCTTAGCGGCATCTGTTACTTCCAGGGTTACTTCGTAGGTGCCCGGGCTTTCATAAATAAAAGTAGGATTCTGTTCAACAGACAGGCTTGAATCTGCATCCCCAAAATGCCAGTTCCAGGTAGTGATATCACTGGATCCCTCCACAGCAGCGGCGGTAAAAGCAACTTCATCCCCTTCTACCGGTGCTGCAGGCGTGTAAGTAAAGTTGGCCCGGGGTGTTACCAGCGTTTCCTGGGCTTCATCATCGTCACAAGCAATCATGCCAATGCTGATGATCGAATATAAAATGAGTAAGTTTCTTAATTTCATAACAGGATGGTTTATAAGTCTGTATCGTCAGTCGGTCGTTTTAAAAAAATCTATTGGGCTATTCCAGAACATTAATTTCTGCTACAATAGGAAGGTGGTCAGAGGCTTGTTTTTCATTTACTGCCTGGTGGCTTTTAACACTGAATTTTCTTTCCGGATGATGAAAAGCAATGTAATCAATGGTCCTGACAGGATTTCTGGCAGAACTTGTTGCAGGACATAGCCGGCAGCTGAGTGTGAAGTGGCTGTCGAATATGTTCATTACCTCAGAATCAGGTACTGCATTAAAATCACCGGCGATGATAAAGGGCAGTTCCTCCCCGCTGGCAATTTCTAATACCTCTTCGATCTGCAGGAGGCGGTTTTCATCACTGCTCTGGGCATCGAGGTGGGTGCTGCCAAACCTGATGCTCGTACCCCCCGGCAGGCTTAGCTTAGCAGTTGTCAGCACCCTGGGCTCGCCATTAGATCCTGCCCTGGTAGGTAGGCGATGCACCACCGTTTCCGACAATGGATACCTGGAGAGAATGGCCACGCCATATTCTCCACCCTGGTAATCAATAGCTTTCCCGAAAAAGTAGTGCATATCGAGCCTGTCGGCAAGTTCCGCTGCCTGGTTAAAGGGGCCTGATCTTTCGGTGTTTACATCAACCTCCTGCAGGGCCACTACATCAGGATTCTGCGTCCTGATCACACTGGCAATTGCATCAAGATCGATTTCTCCGGGGCGGGCTGGCGGATTGGCATGGTGTATATTGTAGGACATTACCTTAACCGTTTCCACAACAACTTCCTCATCGGGCACTACAGGCTCCGGTTCCTCATCCGAACCTGATGAGCAGGCCGAAAAAAGTGCCAGGAAAATGGTGGCCAGTGTAAAAAATCCTATCAATAATCTTTCCATGATATACTATTAAATCCAAGCCAGGCTGCGCTCCAGCTTCAGCCTTCTTTAAATGTCCCCGCGAGCCTTCACAATGGTCAATTCATCAGGGCAGTATTCTTAACATTTTTACCCTTCATAGGCCATGGCGAATCGGCAACGCCACTGTTTTCCACCAGAATTTTGTATAGTTTAATAGTAAGCTTATCGGTAGCCTCCACGTAAACAGTGCCATCTTCCATGATTGTAGGCGAGTTAACCACATCATCGCCCAATTGCAGCTCTTTCAGCAGTTCACCCTCGGGGCTTACAATCAGCAGCAGACCACTGGTGGTTCCTACATAAATGTTCCCGTTCATATCCACAGCGGGAACACTTTCCCTGATCTCGGCATCATAAGTCCATAACACGCTTCCATCTGCAGGATTCATAGCCAGTAAGCCTCCCACAGAACCTGTGTACAGGGTACCATCAGGGCCAATCACCACACCCGAGTTAGAAGCATCATTTACTTCTACAGCCCATTTCAGAGCACCTGTTTCACCCTCATCGGTTACGGCAGCCACATGGGTGTTGGTGGTAAAGTAGATGGTACCATCTGCACCCATAGATAATGAGGAGCCATGTATACCGGCATCCAGACCTACTGGTTCAGTCCATTTCTGGGTGCCATCAGCAGCATTTACTGCCCAGATTTTCCCTTCATTGGTATTGAGGAAGTACACGGTGCTCTCATCTGCACTAATTACAGGAGCGGCATAAAAGGCACCAACACCTGTAATTTCCCAGCGTTTCTCACCTTCCGGGCTCCAGGAAAAAACACCACCATTTGCACCCTGTGCCCTTGAACCGTGGTAGGTATTCCCTTGGGAGTCTACTGCAGGGGTGTTATTAGATACATCAGTACCTATTGCGCCACTCCAGAGAATGCTACCATCGGCGGCACTGATCTTGGAGATAGCCCTGTCGTCTACCCAGGCATTGATAAAGATGTTGCCATCAGGCCCGATAGAAGGCGCATTGGGAAGTTCTCCCCCAAATGCATTCGATACCCACTTAAGGGTGGCGCTCTCGCCCCCATCTGTAACGGCCAGCACACTGCTGCCTGCACCAGCCCTTGACTCTACATAATAGATGGTACCATCGTCGCCAATAACCGGTGCGCTGGAGCCATCGTTGATGTTAGCTACTGTATTATTGCTGGTGAATGACCAGGCAATGTTTGCCGGAAATTCATCTGGCGGCGGCGGGGTAACGGTTACCGTTCTGGAAACCTCCATGGAATTTCCGGCAGCGTTCATCACCCTCAGAACAACCTCATAATCGCCTGCAGCTGCATAGGTGAAGTAGGGATTCCTTTTGGTAGAGGTAGAACCTTCAGGATCACCAAACGACCAGTGCCAGGATACAATATCCCCCGAGTTTTCTTCGGGATCAGCATAAAACAAGATCTCCTCTCCTTCCCTGGGGGTGCTTGGCGTGTAGGCAAAATCTGCTCGCGGAAGCATGATGTTGCCCGGATCTTCATCTTCGTCGCAGCCAGCAAAGGCAATGCTTAGAATGGCGAATAAGATTAGTAATTTTCCTATTTTCATAATGTTATTGTTTAGCCAGGTAGTCGGTATTGATTTAGCCAACTGCTTTCAGCTTCAGTGTATCCATGCTGCTTCAATGGTTAGTAAGGCAGCTGTGACCTCTGAATTCTAAAGCCTTTTTCATCAGCAGATCAGCTCCATGTATGCGTAATTTTCATTCAGTTAATTTTGTATGCTACTACTACAGGCAAGTGGTCAGAGGCATAAGACTCAAAAATGGTTTTATGCGACACCACCTCTATGTCGGCATCCTTTCTGTGCATGATAAAATCTATGGCACTTTGCGGATTACGGGCAGGAAAAGTGGGTGAGCAGTTATGCCTGCAGCTGCGGGTATAATAGTTGTCAAAATAATCGACCGTTGCTGTTTGCGGTACCGCGTTGAAATCACCAGCCAGAATAACCGGCAGCTCTTCCCTTTGCAGGATCTTCCTGATCCTGTCGCCCTGGTAGAGCCTGTTTTGTTCGCTGCGGTGATCCAGGTGGGTGCCGGCAAACACTACTTCCCGCCCATCGGGCAAAGCAACTTTTACCACGGCCAGCGCACGGGTTTCGCCGCCCACGGCAGGATCGGCCCGTAATTCGTAGCCCGCAGAATCCAGGATAGGGAAACGCGATAAGATAGCTTCGCCATAGGCACCGCCCCCAAACACATCCATTGCTTTTACATGGTAGGCGTACATATTGGTAAGCTCGCCCAGTGCTTTGGCCTGGTGTACATCCAGTCCGGAACGTTCGGTATATACATCTACCTCCTGCAATGCAACCAGGTCGGGCATTTCACTATTGATCACGCGGGCAATGGCTGGCAGATCTCTCTTTTCACCTGCTGCAGGTGGGTTAGCCAGGTGAATGTTGTAGGTCATCACCCGCAGATCAGCTTCTTCAGCTACTACGGTTGTATCATTTACATCCTGCTCTATATCCTCCAGCGCATCATCTGTGCTACAGGCACAAAAGAACATCGCCAGAATCGCCAGAAATAGAGTTGAGATGTTTTCCATACGTGCTTACCTAGTTTTCAAACAGCAAGTGTAACCTACCAGTACCGCTATCACCTAAACCTGTTGCCCTTCCCCTACTGGTTAAAAATGGGGTAAAGCAGCAAAAAAGCCCTACCAGCCCGGGTTTTGCCCCAGCTCTGGGTTGCGCTGCACCTGTGGTAGCGGCACAGGCCACAGATAATTACGTCCCGGGTCAAAGGTTCTGCCGGAAGAGACAATGATAAAGCCTTCATCGTCGGTACGGAGGGCAGACAAATTAAGATGTTCCGGCAGCCAGTTTACATTAGTTCCCTTAACATCCTGTGCCAGCAACTCTCCTTTTCTCCAGCGAATAATATCGAAGTAGCGCTGCCCCTCCAGGGCAAGCTCCACACGCCGCTCCCGGTGGATTTCCTCCCGCACATCAAGACCATTAGCCTCCAGCTCCGAAAGCACCATATGTTTCATACCTACCCGGTCGCGCAGCAGGTTAATAGTCATATCCAGATCGGCCTGAGTAAGCTCCCCCTGTTCGTAACGAGCTTCTGCATAAGTGAGCAAGATCTCGGCATAGCGCAACAAGATGATATCGTTTACATCGCGACCCACCTCAGGCACGGTAGAAAGTTCTACGTACTTAGTGAAATAATAGCCTGTAATGGTGGTAGCCCCTCTTCTGTCGGATTGAAACTTGGGCACCCACAATGTGTCCGGATGATCATTGGAAGCATCATTATCCGAATGTCTTAAGCTACTATCGTAGCGACCACCCCAGGGAGAACCAGGCTCCAGAATAGTCTGAGTCATGCGGGGGTCGCGGTTCTCAAACACTTCCTCATAGGTATCTACATCGTAGAGAGGAGATTTTTCTATTGGCAGGCCGTCGATCATCAGATAGCTGTCTACTAAAGACTTTGTTGGATTCCAGCGTACTACCTGATCGGGCACCTGAATTTCGCGGCTAAGGTTGTGGTCTGTTACGCCGGTTAAAGAAAGGCGGGCAATGATAGTTTCGCGGTTGTTACCACCCGAGAGGTTACCCGCATAGGTGAACAACTCTTTATAACTGGTATTGGGATCACCATTGCTGTACAATTCATAAATACCCATATCCATCACTGCTTTTGCAGCCTGTTCTGCTACCTCCCACCTTTGGTTGTACAAGGCAATTCTTGCTTTCAAACCTAAGGCAGCTGCTTTGTTCATGCGTCCCCTGTCTACTCCGGTTGGAATTTCGGCCGGCAGGTGCTGTGCTGCCAGCTCTAAATCTTCCAGAAGAAAATCCACTACCTCTTCCCTTGGGTTACGAGGTCCATATAATTCATCAACGGTAAGTGTAGTGGTAACAAGCGGCACATCGCCCCAGAAATTAGTTAGGTAGCTGTAGGCAAGAGCCCTGATCACCCGAACTTCAGCCGCCAGTTGTTCTTTTCTGGCTTCGGGAACATCTGCCTTATCGTAGTTCTCCAGGAAGGCGTTTGCCTGGCGTACTGCTGCATACTGGGTGCCCCATTCTGTATTCAGGGTACCCAGATCATTTCCAAAGTTTCCACTGCCAATTAACTGATAGGAGGTTGTGGACGGCCATATGGTGTTATCTCCCATATTTTCCATGTCCACGGTATTCTTTTCTTTGATGTTACCATAAATAGCATTTACGGCCAGTACCAGGTGCTCTTCTGTTTCCCAGAAAGTTTCATTCGTAATCACATCCAGTGGTGCCCGGTCCAGAAAATCATCTTCACAGGAGCCTAATAAAAATGCACACACCAGCAGGCTATATTTTATATTTATTTTCATGAGAGATGGTTATTTGAAGTTGACATTCAGACCTAAGACGAAGGTCTTCACCTGTGGATAAAAGTTACCATTGCTTACCGGCGATTCCGGATCATAGCCGTAGAAATAGTCTGATTGGGTAAAGACATTGTCTGCAGAAACGTAGATACGCAGGTTGCTCATCCGGTACCTTTCTGTTATTTGTGACGGTACAGTATATCCCAGCTGCACATTTTTGATTCTTAGATAAGATGCATCTTCCAGCCAGTAGGTAGATAAGCGCTGGTTGTAATCCTGCTGATAGGACAAGCGCGGATAGCTGGCATCTGTGTTTTCAGGGGTCCAGCGATCCAGGTGAATAGTCTGCGGAAAGCTGCTTTCTGAAATAAAGGCATGGCGTGCGGAGCCGTACAGGTAGCCATCTACCTCTCCTACTCCCTGCAAAAAGAGTCTGAGGTCAAAACCCTTCCAGCCAACATCGCCACGGAAGCCATAGGTGTATCTTGGTATATGACTACCAATAACAGTTCTGTCATCTTCGAGTGTTACCACACCATCGCCATTCAGGTCTTTGTAAATAATATCTCCCGGTGCTACCGGATCGCTTACAATATGAGGGAAGTCTGCCACAAAACTGCCGGTCTCGGGATTGTAGGAGAAGTCCTCTTCCTGAGCAAGGCGCTCTGCCACTAATCCATAAAAGGCATCCAGTGGTTGACCAACCATTCTTATCCTATCATCAATGGTAGGGTCTGTTCCTCCCAGATCTACCACCCGGTTTCGTACATCAGAAATGTTAAAGCTGGCGCCATACTGAAAATCGCCTACCTGGTTGTTCCAGCCTAGTTGTAGCTCCCATCCCTTGTTTTCTATCTTTCCTGCATTCTGAACAGGGTATGGTGCACCAAATACATCTGGTAAAGGAAGCGTGAGCAGAATATTTTCTGTTTCATTGATAAAGTAATCTGCGGTTAGTTGTAAGCGGTTGTTCAGGAATGCCAGATCAACACCAATATTTTTCTTGATAGCTGATTCCCATGTGAGGATCTCATTGGCAACAACTGTCTGACGATAGCCAATGGTGTTTTCATACCCGATTGGCATGGTTCCTACCGGACCCAAAATATCCATATAGGCCCAGTCGCCTATTCTGTCGTTACCCTGTGTTCCGTAGGAGGCGCGGAATTTACCATATTCAACTACATTACGCAGTCCCTCAAAAAATGCTTCTTCTGTAAAAGCCCAGCCGAGCGATGCTGATGAGAACAATTCCCAACGCACATCTTCGGCAAAGCGCGTAGAACCATCGTACCTGAAGTTTGCCTCGACCAGGTACTTATTTCTGAAAGCGTAATTAATCCTGCCAAAAAGGGATTGTAATGCATTTTGATCTGCACTACCGCTATTAAGCTGATCTTCAGTACCCAGGTTTAGATGGCCTACAGACTGCGAAGCAAGATTAGTTCTGGTTGCGGTGAAGTTATCTCCGATGGTTTCTTCCTGCGAAGCACCTAAAAGGAGTGTTACATCATGGGTATCATTAAAATTCCGGCTGTATTCAGCAGTTGCGATAAACGTTTGGTAGAGGGAGGTATAATCCCGGGTATCGATCTTATTGGGATAGTTGTTTCTGTAGATGAGCGAGCCGTCTTCGGGACTGTAGTAGTTAACAGTGCGCGAGAAAATTGTTCTTTTAGAATTAGACCTGACCAGTCCATACTGGCCCCGCAGCTTAAATCCTTCGAACAGGTTAAGCGTAGCACTGAAATTACCGGTAACTTCCTGCGATGCAAAATCATCTGTGCCACCATCTGTTGCAATTGCCACTGGATTACGCTGTCCGCCCAGGTACCCCCAGCCGCCAGTCGTAAAGCGAACCGGCACCAGCGGAAGAATAGAGTGCGCAGAGTAAATCACCCCAGTACCTGCAGATGAGCCAGTGTAGTCACGATCGATGTAGCCCATGTTAGCAGTCACCTCCAATCGATCCAGCAGGGTAGTATTTAATTTAACACGGATGTTGTGCCTGGTAGCATTGAAATTATCTCCTGTAACCAAACCACCTTCTTTCAAAAGTCCATAAGAGAGATAGTAGTTAAAATCTTCTTTACCTCCACTTACACTAACATTATGATTTTGTTGCGGGGCATAATCTTTATAGATTTCCTCCATCCAGTCGGTATTGGCAAAATAGTTAGGATCAGATCCGCTTCTGGCAACGTCTATATCCTCCTGTGTGTAGGTTGGATTCCTCCCTGCATTGATCATGGATTCGTTCAGAAGTTCCATGTATTCAGGCGAACCCAGAAATTCAGGCAGGGCAGTTGGGGTTTGTACACCATAGTATCCATTATAAGAAACAGTAGTTTTGCCGGTTCCTTTCTTCGTAGTGATCAGAATCACACCGTTTGCGCCCCTCACACCATAAATAGAAGAAGAAGCAGCATCTTTCAGCACAGATATACTCGCTATGTCATTGGGGTTAAGTATATCCATATCGCCTCCGGGTATACCATCAATCACAACTAAAGGCCGGGCGTCTCCCCAGGTACCAATACCCCTGATTCGGATGGTACCTGCATTATTCCCGGGCACACCAGATGTACCAGTAACAGTTACCCCAGGTAGTAGTCCCTGAATGGCATTATTAATATTCGTTACAGGCCTGTCTTCTATAGCTTCTGCCTGTACCTGCGATACTGCACCTGTCAGGTTTGCTTTCTTTTGGGTGCCGTAGCCTACTACCACTACCTCATCCAGCACTTCATTATCTTCCTGGAGTGAGATGGTTAGTTCCCGCTGATTGCCCAGTGCTACCTCCTGGTCTTTATACCCTATGTAGGATAATACGAGTACCGGGGCTTCAACCCCCTCAACATCCAGGCTAAACCTGCCATCCATATCGGTTACTGTACCTGTAGTGGTTCCCTTCAGGCGAATGGCAACGCCTGGTAATGGCTCACCGGCAGCATTATTTACCTGGCCCCTTACAAGATCTGCCTGCTGGCTATCCTCATTAACAATAACAGAGGCCATCGACCCGATAACAGTAGCTTTAGCCCCTGCTGCATAGCTCCATTGCGGAGCTATTCCCAGCAGGATCAACAACAGAAAAGCGGATCTGTACTGATTGCCTTCCCGGTTCTTTAACAGTAAAAGTTCAAACATATGCAACATGAGCGTTTGGTGGTTACTTGGTCCTTTTCACAAAAAATGCCGTTCTTAAAAATTTCACCTTTCCGGGTGCTGATGCTGTTTTACCGGTAGGCTAAACTGCTACCGCCAGTCAGCACCTGGAATAAGTCTGGCAGGCATATCTCACTATGCCGGGGCTTTTGTGCCCACAGACCCAGATGGAACTTTATGAGCTGCCTTAAGCCTTCCGCAAAATCAGTACAGCTGCGCTGCAGCAGTACTCCGGATCTAACTCAGGCAACCTCCTGATCACTTACAATTACTAAGTCTAACTTCCTGACCCCACTGCTCATGACAGCGGCGCCTACCTACTGTTTTACCACGCTCCCTCTGTCAGAAAGAAATATTTACTGCTCGTCTATTTTTGCTTTTACTCTAAAAATTGCCATCACTCTGGTCGCTCTCTTTTCGCTTCTGTTGGCATCTGCAGAAAAAATATCGATGATCAAAAATCTACTGAATCATCTATCCCCTGCAACTAATGCTTCAATAAGGAAATATTTTTTATTAACTGCAAAACTTATGTAAAATTTTTACTTAAGATTAACGGATTAACAACAATTAATTAACTAAGTTTATTAATTTAATAAAAATAAATTACTTACAGAGAATCGATTGCAGCAGCTTCTCCCTTTTCATGAAGCGGAAAAGGCACTGATGATGATAAGCCACCTGTTTGGTGCGGAATAGCAATGTAGTATCCCCGATCCAGACTATATTGTTGTAATGAGGGAGGAGGTGGCAGCAGGGTAAAAGAGCACGAAAAAAATAACATTAAACTGACTCGATCAATACTTCAGACAAACCACCATGGTACAAGGGCCCCTTCTTTTCCTGATACTGCTCCTGGGAGTAGGTTTCATCGTACTGGCAACGGCAAAGTTTAAACTTCACCCCTTCCTGGGCCTGCTGATAGCAGCCTTTGGTGTAGGCATTGCGGCCGGTTTACCGCTCAACGAGGTGGTACAAGCCATCAACCAGGGGTTCGGAGACCTGATGAGCTACATCGGGATTGTAATTGTTGCCGGCACCATTATCGGAAAGATCCTGGACAAATCGGGTGCAGCCCTGCGCATGGCAGAAACAGTTTTAAGGGTTGTTGGGGAATCAAGGCCGCAGCTTGCCATGTCGCTGATCGGGGCTATTGTAAGCATACCAGTGTTCTGCGATTCTGCTTACATTATTCTTTCGAGCTTGAATAAAGCACTGGCACAACGTGCAAAGGTATCGCTGGCCTCCATGTCTGTTGCGCTTGCCACAGGCCTGTATGCAACCCACACCCTGGTACCACCCACCCCCGGGCCGATTGCAGCGGCCGGTAACATTGGTGCCAGCCAATATCTGGGTACTATCATTCTGATAGGTTTTATCGTTGCCATACCAGTAATGCTGGCAGGCTACTTTTGGGCAACCAGGGTTGCTGCTAAAATAAAAATTGAGGGGGAAGACAGCAGCAGCCCCAGCTATAGCGAGGTTACCAAAGCATTTGGCATTCTCCCATCAACAGCAAAGTCGTTTATACCAATCCTGCTCCCCATCCTGCTCATTGGCACTGGTTCTGTTATCAATTATTTGCAGTGGGAAGGTGCAGCGGCAGAATTGCTGCTATTTCTTGGCTCGCCTGTTGTAGCCCTGCTTATTGGTGTGTTTTCGGCATTTCCCCTAATGCCGGCCTGGAACAAGGAAACCCTTACAGGCTGGGTTGGCGAGGGCCTGCAGGATGCTGCTATCATCCTGTTGCTGACAGGTGCCGGCGGAGCTTTTGGTGCTGTTATCAAGGCTACGCCTGTGGCCGGCCTAATACAAAATATTGCCAGCGGTGGTGCATTGAATGGTCCGCTGATCCTGCTAATACCCTTCGTAGTGGCTGCAGCATTAAAAACAGCCCAGGGTTCTTCCACTGCAGCCCTTGTGATTACTTCTGCCCTTGTATCTCCCATGCTTCCCCAGGCAGGCATAAGCGGGGCTGTTCCACTGGCGCTGGTGGTAATGGCCATTGGTGCAGGCGCAATGGCCATAAGCCATGTAAATGACAGCTATTTTTGGGTGGTTACTCAATTCAGCGGCATGAAGGTGGCCGATGCCTATAAAGCCCAGACCATGGCTACACTGGTACAGGGTGTTACGGCCATTGCTGTAACAATGTTGTTATGGTTCATACTGGTGTAGTAGCCAGAGGAAAAGTAGCAGCCGTTCACACCGGACAGGTTTCAGAACTTTTCAGGTGCTAGGCTTACCCGGTCGGTAAGGAGCTTTGAAATCTAAGCTTAGACCCTGTCCAGCACTTTATGAATAAGGGCTTCTACAACCACATCGGGGTTCTGTGAAAATTCGTTGGAGATGCGGTTAGCCAGGATAGCGTTTACACTTAGCACCTCATGCCCCAGAATTTTGCCCATGGCGTAGTATCCTGCGGTTTCCATCTCAAAGTTGGTAAGCCTGTTGTCTCCCTCAAACCTAAAGCGGCTAAGAGCCTCCACCATATTGGGCATCCGCAGTGTAGCCCGTAACTGCCTGCCCTGTGGTGCATAAAAGCCCGGGCTTGTTAAAGTATTGCCCCTGATCATGTCATAGCCAATTTTTTGCAGGAGTTGCTGCGACCCTCGTACTACATAAGGCTTGAAGGGAAGTTGCGCTTCTGTGAAAATAGCATCCTGCAGTTTAAGCTCATCAGGGGTACTATGCAGGTTGTAGAAGAACATCAGGGTATCCAGACCAACGGCATAATCGCTTACCAGCTGTGCACCCACCGGGATATCGGGCTGCAGACTACCACTGGTCCCAAGCCTTATGATGTTCAGGGATTTGTGTTCCTCCTTCACTACCCTGTTTTTCAAATCAACATTCACCAGGGCATCCAGCTCCATCATCAGGATTTCGATATTGTCGGTACCCATGCCCGTACTCATTACCGTAAGGCGCTTACCCTTGTAATAACCCGTATGGGTTACAAACTCCCGCTTAACCTTTGTGTACTCAACTTTATCAAAATACTTGCTGATGCGGGCTACCCGCTCCGGATCGCCTACGGTAATAATGGTATCGGCTATTGATTCGGGGTGCAGGCTAAGGTGATAAACGCTGTTATCCGGATTAAGAACAAGCTCAGAACTGGGAATACGATTCATGGCAGAAGGTTTGAACAAAAAAAGTGCTGCGGGTGGCAGCACTAAGATAGGTGTTTCTGGGTATTTTTCAGCCCATGGTAGGGATCGTAGCCATTCATTTCTTTGGCATAATAACCTGTACCATCATAGGCTCTTTTTTCCGGATGTTCCTTGCAGGCCGGCGAACAGGCACCTTCCATTTCCCAGCCGCACTCCTCGCACATGGGGGCATGCAGGTTGCAAACAGGGTTGGCACAGTTTACCATGCGCGCACTGTGCTTGCCGCACACACAGCATTTAGACACTACGCTTGGGTTCTTTTTGTTGATGTCGGTTACCACACGGCCATCGAACACATAGCAGCGGCCTTCAAAATCTTCGCCATCGGTCTCCAGGCCATATTTGATAATACCACCATGCAGCTGGTACACATTATCGAAGCCCTGCTCCAGCAGGTAAGCACTGGCCTTTTCGCATTTAATACCGCCGGTGCAATAGGTTACAATCTTTTTGCCCTTGAACTGCTCCAGGTCTTTTACCTTTTCAGGAAAGTCGCGGAAGTTTTCAATATCAAAGGTAACGGCGCCTTTAAAATGTCCGAGGCTGTGCTCGTAATTAGAGCGCACATCCACGATCACAACATCATCAGCATTCTTAATTTGCTTAAACTCCTGTGGCGAAAGGTGCACACCTGTACGCACATTAGGATCGATGTGCTGCAGGCCACTGTGTACGATCTCAGGCTTTACCCGCACATGCAGCTTCTGGAAGGCATGATCTTCGTGTGCCTCCAGTTTGAAATCGGTGTGGGCAAAGCGTGGATCGCCTTTTACATAGGCCATGTAGCGTTCGCAATCTTCGCGCAAGCCGCTAACGGTGCCATTGAGCCCTTCATGCGCAATGATGATGCGCCCCTTAAGATTATTCTCTAAACAGAACTTGTGATGCTCAAACCGGTACTGCTCCGGGTCTTCAATTTTTACATAGCAGTAGTAGAGCAAAACCTGGTATTTTTTCTCGTTTGTCATAGCCTTTTCCTGTTTCAGGCAGGATGGATAGATATTAAGAAGTCAAAATTATTAACAAAACTTCAACAATGAAAGAGGGCAAATCATTCGCCTGCTAATGTTCCAGCAATTTTTCCGAGCCCCTCCCGGTAAGTTTTATCAGGAGGTACTTTAATTCACAGCCGATTACAAAGTACTGACCTTTACAGCCCAAGCCCGCTGTAAACAGGGCCACAATACAGGAATAAAACTGTAACTGTGCTCTTGATCACTTAATTACTGCAGCCGGATTACCGAAAACTGTCTGGCCTGCTTCCACAGGAGCTACCACTACAGAACCGGCACCAATACGGGAGCCTTTGCCTATCGTTACTCCGGAAACCACTATAGCGCCTGTGCCGATAAAGGCACCATCTTCAATGGTAACGCCACTACCGATTACGGCTCCGGCACCTATCTGCACAAAGTCACCAATGGTAACGCTGAAGTCAACGAGAGCTCCACTGTGCAGCAGGCACTGGCTACCTACGCCGGTACCGGCACCAATGCGCACACCCTGGTTTATAAAATTGCCGTAGCCAATATGGGCAGACTGGGCAATGATGGCATCGGGATGAATAGCATTGGCAGGCTGCACCTTCCGCTTTTCCTTCAGCATCTTCACCAGGCTTTTGCGCAGGCGGTTGTCGTCGGTAGCAACAAAGGCTTCGCACTTTTTGCCGATCAGCTTCAGGAAACCATCGTCGTCGGTACTGCCAAGAACGGTAACGGTATCGATCTCCTTGCCATGCTGGTCTTTCTCATCAGAGAGAAAGCCATACACGGCTACGCCATTTTTTTCGAATATTTCGAGGGCAGCGCGGCCTAAACCGCCAGTGCCGAATATGATTACAGGATTTTCCATTGCGCCGCAAAGGTACAGCTATTTGTGCAAGCATTCAACTCCTGTTGCCGGGATTCCACCTGAGGGGAAACAGCCAGTACAGCAGCAGGAAAACAGCAAAGGGCAGATAGGCTGTTCTGTACCTGAGCAGCGAACCAAAGTTAGGTGATGCAATGGCCATGGCCACTGCCAGTACCACCACATAAACTACCAGCCCCAGCGCCGGCAGCGGTATGTTGTGCCGGGGCAGCCGGTACAGCTTATAGAAGGCCCCGATCAGCAGCACCAGGATCAGCAGGTTTTCGGCACCAGCCATCAAGGGCAACAACTCAATCTTTAGGGGTACTAATGGTAGCGGCATGAGCAATCCGCCTGCCAAAGCTTTGGGGGTATAGTACAGCACACTCCACACACTTGGCTGTAGTTCACGAAAGCGGAGTTGCAGGTCATCATCAGACAAATCACTCATTGCTCTATAATTTTCCACAAGCACCCCCAAGAGTCTTTCGGGATACAAATTGGCATGTAGCTGCGATAGCAAAAGGCCAGCCAAAAGCAGGCCTGCCACTGATATGATGAGCACAAGCGGACGCGAAAGCTTAAACCTGGCGGCGTAGGCTGCCAGCACCATTCCGATTAGTAGTGCAAATAACGGTAGTGCAAAATAGTATTTTATACGCCAGACGATCCAGGCACCGAACAGCGCAATGAGCCATTGCAGTATGGTGCTCCTGCCTTTGCCAGTAATGTAGGGCAGGGTAGCTGCAACCAGTGCCGCAATACCAGGCACTACCAGTGCTTCTTTGGTAATACTGCCCGACCACAAAAGCATGGAGGGCCAAAAGATAAAGGCTGCTACTGCGGCCAGGGAACTTCCGGGAAACTGATACGACAGGCGCAACGCTAGCCAGTACAGACCAACAAAGGACAGAAAAGACAACCAGGCAGAGGCTACCCACATATTACTACCCGAAAGAATATACACAGGGCTGATCAGTTTTATTAAATGGTGCACCCGGGCGTATCCATGAAATTCATGCGGCACGTACAAAAAATTCATGCCGCGCAGCTGTGAGAAATATTCAGCAGGCTGCTCCCGGAAAAGGGCAGCCATTTCGCTGGCACCAGTATGATAGCCTAATATATCGCCATAGCCATAGTAGTAAAGGTAAAGGGCAAGCAGCGCCCACCCGCTTAGTATTTTCAGAATAAGGCCGGGCCAGAAAAAGCTTGCAACAGGCGTATGTCGCCACCTTCTGTACAGCCCCCAGCTAGCGAGGCATAACAGTAGTAGATTAAGCAGGAGTAATATCATTTTTGAGAATAGCCAGGCCTATGCTGCACTGGAGACAATTTTTGGGAGTACAGTATTCATTAAAAAGTTCAAGCAGGCCCTGTGTATCGGCAGCGGTGGCTGTAGGCATATCCAGCTTTTTCCAGTAGCGAATCACCTGGTTATCTTCTTTTGGCAGCGCCTGCAGCAGGGCAACGGCATCGTCGATAGGTTGCTGCTGATCGGTGTAGCGTCCATAGGCTACTTTAAGGGGTGCTACCACATTGATCAGTAAATTTTCTGCACTGCTGCTCCCCAAACGATGCACAGCTTCTTTACTTTCCCGGCCAAAATGATAATGGGTTTTCCAGTATGCTGATGGCTCTACCTGCAGTGCCTCTAAAAGTTCTTTAGCCCCGCTGTGCAGCAAAAAAGAAAACAGCCGGGGCTGATGTTTTAGTAAAGCGGCCAGCTGTGCAAGGCGCAGGCTGGGAAAGTTAGCAGGGCGCAGTCGGAAAAAGAGCCACTGGTTCGGGTTCAGCACCTTCTCCTGCATGCTCCATTTATGCTGCAGCAGCTGCCACTCCCGCTGCAGGCCCATTACCCAGGGATGTATATCGCTGGCCCCCAGCAGGCCTGCTACGCCAAAGAGTAAAGCTTCCAGCTGCTGCAGGTTTCCCGAGTGTTTAAGGAGTATTTTATGAGGCAGGCGGCGGCTTAGTACTGAAAAGGGTTCTGCATTTTTTTTAAAACCAAAGCCCCGCGCCAGTAGCTGCCATGCAGTTTCATCCCAGTCGCCTCCGTTCTGCTGCAAGAGCCCCAGCACCTCCCCTGCTTTACGTTCCAGGCGCTGCATAAGCGCACGGTCCAGCATGGAAATGCGTGTGAGGGAAGAAACCTGCCCAATTTGCGGCTCGCAGGGAATGGCATGCAGGCTGCTAAGGAGCTGCTCATAACGCTCATACACCCCGGGATTTATCCTCTCCTGCAGGGAAGCCACCGGTACCTGGGTACCATCCTGCCGTATGGCGGCGGCGCCATCATCCCTGAGCACAACATGCAGCACAACCGCATTATAGGCAGGGTCCTGCTGGTGGTTGTGCTGTTGCCAGCCACTCGATTTCAGGTGCAGCTCCACATCGCCATGCCACTGCAGCGCTCCTATTTTCAGGCGGGCACCTTTAAAGTCGGGGCCGGCGTCTTTGTTTAACCTGCCGGGACTATAGACCTCTATTTTTTCACCTGCAGCAGTTGTCCAGCCCTTTTTATCAAAATAGCCTAATAACCACACCAGCTGTATAAAGGCCTCCTGCATCAGTCTTTTGGCAAATACTTATCGAGGTAATGACTCATATGTTCCTGCATACGCCTGGCTTCTGCGGCGGCTGCTTCAGCAAAATCCTCACCATCAGAGGCATATAAAATGCTCCGGCTGGCATTTACCAGCAGTCCGCAGCTCTTATTCATGCCCCATTTCGATACCTCCTCCAGGCTGCCGCCCTGGGCACCAACCCCGGGTACCAGCAAAAAATGGTCTGGTGCAAGCCTGCGCACATTTTCCAGCTCGGTGGTCTGGGTGGCACCCACCACATACATCAGCTGTTCCGGCGTTGCCCACTCCTGGGAGGTGCGGATTACACGCTCGTAAAGAAGTTCTTCTTCCTCTTCATCTACCTTAAGCACCTGAAAATCCTGGCTGCCCGAGTTGGAGGTAAGCGCCAGCAGCACTACCCATTTACCTTCAAAATCAAGGAAAGGCATTACACTGTCGGCACCCATATAAGGAGCCACCGTGATGGCATCGGCACGCATATCTTCAAAAAAAGCTTTTGCGTACATTTTGGAAGTATTGCCTATGTCGCCCCTTTTGGCATCGGCTATAGAAAGGTGGCTGCGCGGAATCATTTCCAGGGTCTGACGCAGGGTATCCCAGCCTGCTGCTCCTAATGCTTCATAAAAAGCAGTATTGGGTTTATAGGCAACACAGTAAGGTGCCGTAGCCTCTATAATTCGCCTGTTAAACTCAAGCACCGGGTTTGGGTGCTTCAGGAGGTGCTTTGGTAATCTGGCAGGGTCGGTATCAAGGCCAACGCAGAGGTATGAGCGTTTTTCCTGTATGGCTTCAAAAAGGTCCTGGTAGGTCATGCCCTAAAAATAGTAATTAGTTGCTGGTTGTTGGCGCCTGGAAGTGGTTTTTTAAAGAAAAAGCCACCGTTCGTGATGAACAGTGGCTTTTTCCTTAGTCCTATAGTCTAAGACAGATCAATAACCTCCTGATTAAGAACAATAGATTTTTTTTAACCTTTAACCAAAGCCTATTGTCTACTATAATTAATAATTCCGCATGTCTACTTCTGTAACACCCGGGTACTGGTTCTTTTTAAAGGTAAAGGTACCATCGGCGATGGCCGTATTGGGCTGGAAATTTTTGATATCGAACAGGTAGCGGTTGCCGTTTTTCTCAAAGATGGTAAAATTGGAGAAGGTAAGGTCCTGCTTGTCGATCACCAGCTGAATCTTATAATAATTGGTATCAGAGGCTTTTTCTGGCACCAGTTCTATCACGTGGTGGGGTTTGCCATTTACCTTGATCTCCTCTTTGTACATATACTTAAAGCCCTTGCGATAGAGGTTGTGTATGTTAGAGGGATTAACATTCTCCCCTACTACATTATCAAACTTATCGATGTATACCTCCTTGGTGTCGGGCTGGTAGGTCCAGACCGTCTGGCCGTCGGAAATAATCTCCTGGCCATTCATCTTTAAGCGGAATTGCTTTCCTTTTGCAGTGATCTCGCCTTTGGTTTCGGCACTGGTGCCTACGGCATCGTTGTTCAGTGTATAGACAAAGTCGGCCTTAAAGCCGCTCAGTTTCTCATACTTTTCACTTGCCTTGTCTAAAATTCCTAGTGCTTTCTGGTCGTACTGCGCATTTGCGCTGAGCAACGACACAAAGCACATCAGTACAAAAGCTAATAAGTTCTTCATTGTTATCAATACTTTGTATGCTTGTTGGAAATACTATTCAATAATTGTTCCAAAGCGTACTCATCCTGAATTAAAACTTCACGGGCCTTGCTTCCTTCAAAGGGGCCAACCACGCCGGCTGCCTCTAACTGGTCAATCAGGCGGCCTGCACGGTTATAGCCAAGCTTCAGTTTTCGCTGAATAAGCGAGGTACTTCCCTGCTGGTGCATCACAATCAGGCGTGCTGCATCATCAAACAGTGCATCACGGTCAGATAGATCAACATCACCTGCTTTTGCTTCCTCGCCCTCGCCATAAAACTCAGGCAGCAGGTAAGCAGATTCGTAACCGCGCTGGGCGCCAATGTATTCGCAGATTTCCTCTACCTCCGGGGTATCTACAAACGCACACTGCATACGAATAATATCAGAACCCATAGAAAGCAGCATATCACCATGCCCTACCAGCTGCTCGGCACCGCCGGTATCCAGAATGGTACGGGAGTCGATCTTCGACGTTACCCTAAACGATAAACGCGCCGGGAAGTTGGCTTTGATGATACCTGTAATTACGTTTACCGACGGACGCTGCGTAGCCACCACCAGGTGAATACCAATGGCACGGGCCAGCTGCGCAAGGCGGGCAATTGGGGTTTCCACCTCTTTACCGGCCGTCATCATTAAGTCGGCAAGCTCGTCGATTACCAGTACAATGTAGGGCAGGAAGCGATGACCGTTCTCCGGATTAAGCCTGCGCTGCACAAACTTGGCGTTGTATTCCTTCAGGTTACGGCAACCGGCATCCTTCAGCAGGTCGTAACGGTTATCCATTTCGATACACAGCGAATTAAGGGTGTTTACCACTTTGCTGGTATCGGTAATAATGGCCTCCTCGGTATCTGGCAGCTTGGCCAGGAAGTGCCGCTCTATTTTATTAAACAGTGTAAGCTCTACCTTTTTAGGGTCTACCAGCACCAGCTTAAGCTGCGAGGGGTGCTTTTTGTAGAGCAGCGATGCCAGCAGCACGTTCAAACCAACCGACTTACCCTGGCCAGTGGCACCCGCAATCAGCAGGTGTGGCATTTTGGCAAGGTCGGTGATAAATGCTTCGTTAGAGATGGTTTTACCCAGCGCAATGGGCAGCTCCATGGTACCCTTCATGAACTTCTCAGTAGTGATCATGGAGTGCATGGATACCATTTCGCGGTTCTTGTTCGGCACTTCTATACCAATGGTGCCTTTGCCTGGTATTGGCGCAATAATACGAATACCCAGGGCGGCAAGGCTTAGGGCAATATCATCTTCCAGGTTTTTGATCTTGGAGATCTTTACGCCCGGCTCCGGTACAATCTCATAAAGGGTAACCGTTGGGCCAATGGTGGCTTTAATGCTGTTGATACCAATTTTAAAGTTGGTAAGGGTTTCTACAATTTTATCTTTGTTAGCCCGCAGCTCATCTTCATCTACCTTTACCTTACCACTCTCATACTCATTGAGCAGGTCTACCGGTGGGTACTGGTAGCTGCCCAGGTCAAGGGTAGGATCGTAGTTTTCCTGGTTCAGCACCTTCTGGCCCTCTTCTTCATCATCTATCACCTCAAAGCCGAGGTCTGCTACAGGGGCAGGGTTTGCTACCCTGGCAGCAGGGGCAGGCACAGGCGTAGTTCTGTCTTCTACCTCAAAAGCAGGACCGGCAGGCGCAGTTGCTGCCACAGCTGCTGGTTGCTCGTAGGGGCGCTTAACCGTCCAGGTGCGCAGCTCTTCTTCCTCGTCTTTCTGATCGGGCTCAAAAGGAAGGTCTTCATCAGGGGTACTGTCGGCAGAGGGAGGCCAGCTGCCATCTTCCTCTTCTTCTTCCACCAATGCCTCCTCCTGTTCTTCTTCCGGCTCAGGGGCTGCAGCGGATGCATCATTTGGATTGCCCCTCCAGAAATTGAGAAGATTTGTTATGTTAAAGGTATAGATAGCAAACACCACCAGCGCAAAGGCCAGCAGCAAAATGGTACCCCAACCGAGAAAATCATGAAACATGCGGGCCAGCTCATACCCGATACCACCACTAAGAAAGCCCCAGGAAGTTACGGTATCTGTCTGGAACAGGAGGTAGCCCAGGAAGGTACCCACCCAAAAAACACAGAAAAAGCTGTATTTGAATACCTCGCCAAAAGGCAGCAGCTGTCGCCTGAAAACGATCTGGTAGCCCAGCAGAAACAAAAGGGGTGGCAGTAGCAGGGCTCCTATACCAAACCATCTGAATATAAAATAGTAGCCAAAAACTGCTCCGAACAGGCCAAGCCAGTTTTCCACCTCTGCTCCTGATTCACGCAGGGCAGCATCATCGTACAGCGCTTCTACCACGCTCTGATCGGCCCTGCCCGTAAAGAGGTAGGATAAAAAAGCTGTAAACAGGTAAACAGCGGCAATAATTAAAAATACACCGAAAGCCAGTTGCAAACGCCGGTCGTGCACAAACGCAAGGTTTAGCTTCCAACGCCACGCTCTCCTCGCTTTTTCTTTCTCCTTTGGCTGTTTAAAGGTATTGCCCTTGACGATATTCTTGGCCATACTACTGTGATTTGCAGAACAACAAAAGTAATTAAAAAGCCGAAGAAAAGAAGCGCTTTATTGCTGCATGTTAATTGTTTACAGACTGTTCTGGCTGTATCGTATTAGCCCTCTTATAAAAGGCTGCCCATAGTTTAAGTAACAGTTTAACAAAGACTTAAAAAAGCACTGCCGCCTCATTCCAGAGACTGCTGCTGTATGTAGTCTTTACTTCGATACTTTCAGTAAGGCTTCGTTGATCCTTCTTACCAATGCCGGACCTTCGTAAATAAAGCCGGTATATAATTGTATGAGCGATGCGCCTGCGGCCAGTTTTTCCAGTGCATCTTCCGGTGTAAAGATCCCTCCTACCCCAACAATGGGAAGAGTACCGCCTGATTGTTTGTGGAGGTAACGAATTACCTCTGTTGATCTTTGTGTGAGTGGTTTTCCGCTAAGGCCACCTGCGCCCATTGCTTCTACTGTTGGGCCCGGGGTACGCAAACCACTGCGGGAGATGGTGGTATTGGTAGCGATCAGTCCAGACAGGCGTGTTTCAGCAGCAAGGGCCACGATATCATCGAGCTGGGCCTCATTCAGGTCGGGGGCAATTTTCAGTAAGATTGGCTTAGGCCTGGCCTTTTTGGCATTGAGCTCCTGCAGAGAAAGTATTAAACGTTGCAGCGGCTCCCGCTCCTGTAGTGCCCGCAGGTTGGGTGTGTTGGGTGAGCTTACGTTTACCACAAAATAATCCACCACCTCATAGAGTGCCTCAAAGCAGATCCGGTAGTCTTTTTCAGCTTCTTCGTTGGGGGTATCCTTGTTCTTGCCGATGTTTCCGCCAATGATGGTCCGGTGCCTGCTTTGCCTTAGCCTTTCGGCAGCGGCTTCTACCCCCTCATTGTTAAAGCCCATGCGGTTAATAAGCCCCCCATCGGTGGGCAGGCGAAACAGGCGGGGCAGCGGGTTACCCGCCTGCGGACGTGGCGTTAAGGTGCCAATTTCAATAAAACCAAAGCCAAAGTGGGCCAGCTCATCTACCAACAGCGCATTTTTATCCAGGCCAGCGGCCAGTCCTACAGGGTTTGGAAATCTCAGGCCAAACAGCTCCCGCTCCAACCGCTTATCAACTACTTTAAACTGACTTTCGGCAACAGCCGCTACACCAGGCAGGTGCATGAGCGTCTTTAAACTGTTAAAGGTAAAGTGATGGGCCCGCTCGGCCGGCAGCCGGAACAGCAGAGGGCGAATAAGAGAAGAATACACAGGCGAATAGGTTTGCCTGCAAATATAGGACAGTATTGGGTAATTAGTGTGCGGCAGCAGGTATATGGTACTTGGTATATTGTATATAGACTTCTACAGCCTCTACAGCAACCATACCCCACAACAGCTATACGCTGCTGGCGATCCCTCACACTCTCACTCCCTCAAAACTCCTACGATTTAATCCACTGCAGGGCTTCTTCTTTTTCTTCCAGGGAAAAGTATCGGACATCAGCTTTGGTGAAGGGCTTCATTACCTGGGTGAGCGATTCCTGCCATTGCTTTTCGCCTACCATAGCAAGCTTACCAAGCTCATTGGCGTGCTTAAATGAAAAGCTAAAGTCGATGAAAGCCCCCTGCATGCTCCAGCCCTTAAAATCCTGCATTTCAAAATACCAGCGCACATTCGACCAGTCTTCCAGGGTCTTTTCCATGATGGGAATCAGCTGGTCGTAATCCTCCCGCGTAAGCTTATCGCTCACATAGGTCTTGATAAGGTTACCAGTTTTTTCTTTTTCTATTCTGATCATATTGGAATAACTGGTCCTGGGAGATTTGGTTAGATGCATAGCCCGGATAAAAATCCGGGGCTAAGCTAATGAGCAGCAAGTGCCGTTCCTTTCCAATGGAGAATATAAAAGGCAGTCACAATTAGCCCAGGGTTTCAACCCTGGGTCCATCTATATAAAATTTAACCCCCACTAACTCCGCGGATGATAATCCTGGATTACCTGCTTCAGGTAGTCCCTGTCCAGGTGGGTATAAATTTCAGTAGTCGTGATGCTTTCGTGGCCCAGCATTTCCTGCACGGCACGCAGGTCGGCGCCGCCTTCTATCAGGTGGGTGGCAAAGGAGTGGCGAAAGGTGTGCGGGCTGATGCTTTTCTTCAGTCCAATATCTTCTGCCAGCTGCTTGATAAAGTTGAATACCGTGATACGGCTGATCTTGCCTCCCCTGCGGTTCAGGAACACAAAGGGCTCTGCCCCCTTTTGAATGTTCAAATGTACTCTTACCCCATCGAGGTAAAGACGCAGGTGCTTGAGGGCATCACGGCCAATGGGCACCAGCCGTTCTTTGTTTCCTTTGCCAATAATGCGCAAAAAGCCCAGATCGAAGTAAATGTGCGTCATTTTAAGATCTGTGAGCTCGCTTACGCGAAGGCCGCTGCTGTAGAGCACCTCCAGCATGGCCCGGTTGCGCTGCCCCTCGGGGGTGCTCATGTCAATGGCCGAAAGCAACTGGTCTATCTCCAGCACACTTAAGGTATCGGGCAGCTTACGGCCAAGCTTGGGGCCTTCCAGGGTGGCGGTGGGGTCGTGCCTGATCACGTCCTCCAGCATCAGGTACTTGTAAAAAGCTTTGATACCAGAAAGCAGGCGTGCCTGTGAGTGGGGTGTCATGCCCAGGCTGTTTACCCACTCCAGGAAGTTCTGCAGGTGCACTTCATCAACCGTCTGGGGAGTGTGGCTCTCGCTGTACTGCGCCAGCTTGCCGATGTCGTTCAGGTAAGCCTGTACCGTATTTTTTGAAAGTGAGCGCTCCAGCTTCAGATACCCCTCAAACTGCCGCACAAATGGTTGCCATTGAGCTGTCATAGAAACAAAAATACAATAAAAGAATCCGCTTCCTGCTGATTTAGGGGTACAGAATTTTGCAATGGAGGCTAATCTTGTAAATTTGACCTGCCATGAACATCCACATCCTGAACGGCCCTAACCTTAACCTGCTGGGTAAGCGGGAGCCGCACATTTACGGATCTCTCACTTTTGAGGATTACTTTCAGCAGCTGCAACAGCAGTTCAGCGGCCACAGCCTCCACTATTTCCAGTCGAACCACGAGGGGACACTACTGGATAAACTGCACGAAGTTGGGTTTAGCACCGATGGCATTGTTTTTAATGCGGGCGGCTACACCCACACCTCTGTTGCACTGGCAGATGCAGTGAGTGGCATAAATGCACCGGTTATAGAGGTGCACATTAGCCGGGTGCACGCCCGGGAAGCCTTCAGGCACCACAGCTATTTAAGCCCTGTTTGTGTTGGCACCATTACCGGACTGGGCTTAAGTGGTTATGCACTGGCAATTCAATACCTCCTGGACTATCATAAGCGATGATATCTTTTTATCCTGGCCCTTCTAAAGTATGGGATACCCTTCCCCGGTATATGCAGGAAGCCTGGGAATCCGGTATCCTTAGTGTAAACCACCGCAGTCCGCAGTTTGCGCAACTGTGGCAGGAGCTGGTAAATACCCTGCATCAAAAACTGGAAATCCCGGAGAACTACACAATTTTGCCAGCCTCTTCGGCAACCGAATGCTGGGAAATCATAGCCCAATCCCTCTTGGGGCCGGGAGGCAACAGCCTGCACCTGTACAATGGTGCCTTCGGCGAAAAGTGGTTTGAGTACACGAATAAATTAACAGGGGCCGCTCATCGCTTTGCTTTTCAGCCCGATGAGCTACCCGACCTGGCCTCCCTGCAGACCGGGGGCTACCAGTTATTGGCACTTACCCACAACGAGACCTCAAACGGCACTGCCCTGCCCGACAGTTTTATGCACCAGCTCAGGATGCAGCATGCCGCTCCGCTCATAGCTGCAGATGCTACCTCCAGCATGGGCGGTGTGGCCCTGCCATGGGGTGCTGCCGATGTCTGGTTTGCCTCGGTGCAGAAATGTTTTGGCCTGCCTGCGGGCCTGGCCCTGATGGTTTGCTCTCCAAGGGCTGTTGCTGCCGCAGAGGAACTGGGGGAGCGGAACCATTACAACAGCCTGCTTTTTATGCTGGATAATGCCCGCAAACACCAGACCACCCACACCCCCAATGTACTGAACCTGTACCTGCTGCAGCGCAGCCTTGCCGAGCGGCATACACAGGCTGCCGTACACCGCGAGCTGGTGGCAAGGCAACGGCAGTGGCTGGAGTTCCTACGCCTGCAGGACCATTTTGAGCCACTGATCAACAACCCGGTGCTCCAGTCTACAACAATACTTTGTCTGCAGGGAGTGCCAAACGAAGTATCATCCCTCAAGGCCGAAGCACTGGCGCAGGGTTTTTACCTGGGCAATGGCTACGGTCCCTGGAAAAATGATACCTTCCGCATTGCCAATTTTCCTGCTATTACAACTCAGGAAATAGAGCAATTGCAGGGATTTTTTACACATTGGCTGGAGCACTGAAAAATCCTGCCAAACATTCTTTGGCGCCCCCACTTTTTCATAGCTTTGCGGCATGTTAAACCTGAAGGAAATTTTCTCGGTGTCTCTGATCCTGTTCTCTATTATAGATATAGTAGGATCGGTGCCCGTTATCATAGATCTGCGCAAAAAGGCAGGTCATATCCAATCTGAAAAAGCCACCATTGTGGCAGGCATCATCATGATTGCTTTCCTGTTTCTGGGTGAATCCATCCTGAAACTGTTTGGCCTGGATGTGCAGTCATTTGCCCTGGCGGGTGCAATTATCATTTTCCTGATTGGTATGGAAATGATCCTGGGCGTACAGCTGTTCAAGGCCGATGTTGATGATGCCGCCAGCTCTTCCATTGTGCCCCTGGCCTTCCCGCTCATTGCAGGTGCCGGCACCATGACCACCCTGGTATCGCTGCGTTCGGAGTATGAGCTTTATAATATCCTGATCGGGATAGTTATTAACCTGGCATTTGTGTACGTGGTACTGAAAACCAGTGGCTGGCTGGAACGTAAACTGGGTGTGGCCGGCTTTAATATCATCAGAAAAGTATTTGGCATTATCCTGCTGGCCATTGCCGTAAAAATCATCAAGAGTAACCTCGTATCCTGGGGTGTAATTCAAGTTTCGTAATGCAGGTAGTGATGTTTACAGATGGCGCCGCAAAAGGTAATCCTGGTCCCGGAGGCTATGGTACTGTACTTTTATTCGGCCCCTACAGAAAAGAGTTAAGCGAAGGCTACCGCCTTACCACCAACAACCGCATGGAGCTGCTGGCGGTGATCAAGGGACTGGAGGCCATGAAAAAAGACGGGCTGAACATACTTATCTACTCCGACAGCAAATATGTAGTGGATTCGGTAACCAAGGGCTGGATCTGGAACTGGATGAAAACCGGCTTCAAGGGAAAGAAAAATGAAGATCTCTGGCGTCGCTACATCACCGCTGCCAAACCGCATAATGTAAAATTTCAGTGGGTAAAGGGCCATGCCGGCAATCCCGAGAACGAGCGCTGCGACCAGCTGGCTGTTATTGCCAGCCAAACCCCACCACTGCTCATCGACGATGGCTACGAAGCAGGAAATGATTGAGGTGCTAATTCTTCAATGTGCTAATTGTCTGATTTGCCAGCTTGTCTGCAGGCAGATGTGATATTAAGCGGACCCAACACATGAGCTTATGTATTGCTTTTACCTCTAATAATAAAATACTCAATACTCAATACTCAATACCAATACTCCTACTACCGGCACATAACCTTTGATTCTCCAATTACGATATACAGTATATAATCAGCCTGCATCAAACAATGCATATAAACCATTTTAGATCTGGCGGGTTAATTCTTAAACCCTAATTTTTTCGACATGACACCAGGAGAAGATTTAGTACACTTATCACATATAGCTCAAAATATTCTTGAAATTGAAGGTTATCTGCAGGATGTAGATAGTTATGAAAGCTTCAATACAGATGAGAACGAACGGGCTATGATTTACGACCTGTTAGCACAAATAGGTGTAGCAACACAGCTGCTTTCCGATGATTTTAAAAATCAGTACGACGAAATAGACTTCCGGGTACTGGAGAGCCTGCGCAATGCTTCTTATAATGAGGAAATGGAAATTTTCCGGAGCCCGGTCTGGCACATTGTCAAAAATGACCTGCCTTTCATCCGGGAAAAGATCATGGATGTTAGAACAAAATTAGAGGAACAAATGGACATCCAGGGCGGCAACACACTTGAAGGGCCTACCCCTCGCTAGAGTACCCCAGAATCTGTAAAGTCCATTCTACCTGATAATATATTTAATAATTAGTACCAAAGGCAGCTTTACCGGCTGCCTTTCCTTTTTTTGCTATTTTGCAGGCAGGATGGGAAATAGCTGGTTTCAGTTTAAACAGTTCAGGGTGGAGCAGGCGCTTGCTCCCTTAAAAGTAGGCACCGATGCCTGCATTCTCGGGGCATGGTCACAGCACGAATCTCCCCGCAGTATACTGGATATTGGCACCGGCACCGGCCTGCTCTCCCTTATGCTGGCCCAACGTTATGAGGCTTCCATTGATGCACTGGAACCGAATGCCCAGGCGGCAGGGCAGGCAGCGGTAAATTTTTGCAACAGCCCCTGGAAAGACCGCATCAAGCTGCAGCAACTCCTCCTGCAGGAGTACTTTCCGGCACATACCTACGATTTTATTGTGTGCAACCCTCCCTTTTACGCCAGCCATCTTAAGTCTGGCAACAGGAGCCGGGATATGGCCCTGCACCAGGAGTCACTAAGCTTTACTGCCCTGGCCCAACACAGTAGCAGGCTGCTGGCTGCCAGCGGGCGCCTGTTTGTACTCTTACCACCACGGCAGGCACAGGAGTTTGAGCTGGAGGCAAAGCAGGCAGGGCTTTACGTACAGCAAAGGCTGCATATCAACGACAGGCCTTCTTTACCCGTCGTGCACCGAACAGTTTTTAGTTTTGGAAAAAAAGTGCCGGAAGCAGAACAGGTATTCCAGCTTACCATCAGGGATGCCAGCGGTGCTTATTCGGATCAGTTCCGGGACCTGATGAAAGAGTACTACCTTATTTTTTAGCCGCTGGTACACTTACCACTTTCTCTATAAATGTAACCCCCAGCTCACGCAGCTCCTCTAAAACTGGCTTATACAAATCTGGCGTAACAGGAGTGCATACCCCCCTCCGCTCAATTTTACCCTCCAGCAACAGACTTACGACAATGGCCAGTGGCCAGCCTACTGTTTTGGCCATGGCCGTGTGCAGCTGGTCATCTCCCAAACTAACCAGCGAAGCGTAAAGTCTTTTTTGCTCACCCTGCTCCTCCCAGTCGAAGATATGCTGCATTACCACCATGTCTTTATCCTGGGGCTCCAGCTTCCATTTTTCTTCCAGAATTGCCTGCAGCACCTGGGCGGGGCTGGCCTTGCTAACCGGCACCGGCTCTTTGGAAAACAAGCCCAGCCATACTATTCTTTTAAACAGGTCGCTCTTCGGGCTCACATCCATCATGCGGCAAAACTTCTCTTCAACAGAAAGAGAAGGATCGTAAGAAAGAAAGGAGTTGGTAAATTCGCGCAGTGTCATCCCTTCCAATCCTTCCATTTTAAAGCTATCGTCGGTAAGGCCTAACTGCACCAGGCTTGCCCAGGCATCACAGTACCCCCTCTTTCGCAGGGTTCCGCGCAGCATGGTAGGTATATCTTCTATACCGTATATCTGGAGGTAACTAAGCGAATCGCGGTTCGGATAACCTTCAAAGGGAGCATAGCCTTCTATCTCAATTTGCTCCAGGCGGCCAAACAGGCGGTGGTAAGGCACATATTTGTATTCGCCATTGCGCAGGTAGCGTGCCGTGGTGCCCTGGCCCGCCATTACCACGTTCCGGGGGTTCCAGGTAAACTTATAACCCCAGGGGTTGGTATCAGATTCAGGAGCAATAAGGCCTCCGGTGTAGGAACGAAATGCCAGCAGTTTCCCGCCTGCTGCCTTTATTTTATCAATGGCCTCCATGGCTGTCATATGATCGATCCCCGGGTCCAGCCCACATTCTTTCAGGATCAGAACACCTGCCTGGCGTGCCTGCTCATCCAGTGCCCGTATCTCATCAGATACATAAGAGGCAGAAAGCATATGTTTTTTATGGCTGATACAGGGCTTTGCCACCAGGGGGTGAAAAGCAGCAGGCACCATGCTTACCACTACATCTGCCTGGCTGATGTGTTGGTTCAGCTCTTCTTCTTTAAAAATATCCAGGCTGATGGCCCTAACTCTCCCGCCGGCGTTCCCTGCTTTTTGCTGCGCCAGGGCCAGGTCGGCATCGGCAATGGTGAGCTGCAGCTCTTTATCCCCTATGTATTTTTTCAGATAGTCGATGAGCGCAGTGGCAGAGCGGCCAGCACCTATTACTAAGATGTTCTTCATGAATGCCTTGATCTGGTTTGGCTGTTGAAAGTAGCTATTTTGAGTATTTCTCTCAAGGTTTTAATCTGAAAACAAAAAATGCTATATTGATCACCCTTTTCTAATACAAAGGGCTAATATGCCTAAAAAAATTACAAATACACTGGAGTTTGAGCTATATAACTCCTTCGAAAAGCTAAGCCAGCAGGACCAGGAACTGATGCTTGGTGCCAGAAACGCCTGCAACACAGCTTATGCTCCCTATTCAAATTTCAGGGTTGGGGCTGCCCTGCTCCTGGCCAACGGACAAATGGTTTTTGGCAGCAACCAGGAAAATGCAGCTTATCCCAGTGGCCTTTGTGCAGAGCGGGTGGCATTTTTTTCATGCTCCGTGCAGCAGCCCGATGAACGCATTCTTAAAGTTGCTGTAACGGCCACACGAGCAGGATCAGGCATATTCCTGATGGCTTCTCCCTGTGGTGGCTGCCGCCAGGTAATGCTGGAGTACGAGCACAAACAACAGCAGCCCATAGAAATAATTCTGCAGTGGGGTGAGCAGCAGTATATCAAGGCTGGCTCTATTGCAGGCCTGCTTCCCTTTTCATTCAACATGGATTCTCTTATTTCTTCTACCTGAAACTTTCGCTCTCCTACCTTTTCTTTAGCCCCTTTTCTTTCTTCAAGACCCATTTTTTGCCCTGCTGCTCAACGTTCAAACAATTTTTTCACCAGGCACTGTAGCTAACCTTACATAAGGCCCGCACCTAAAAATCTCGATAATAACCCCATTTATTACAGCCTCTCCGGTAGCTTAAATTTAATCACTAATATTATCACAGAATTAAACACTTTCAGGATAAGCAGAAAGGCACTTTAACTGATCTAAGCCGGGAACAAAGCTTAAGGAAATCAGAAAAAGGCTTTTATGATTGAGTGGCACAGAGTGTTTAACATTCTTGTAATAGAATTAAATAAAGACAGCTAGAAAAAACCAGGGTAAGTGCTTTTAAAAACTTACTACACTTCCCCTGAAATGGTCAGGCAGTATGCGCGATATCGAGATAGCAGAATTAAGAAACCTTACCCAGGTTATTAAAGATACATACAACTATGACTTTACGAATTACGCCATGTCGTCATTCAAGCGGCGTATTCAGCGGGTTATGGATGTCTTTAAAATGAACTCCGTACAGGAGCTCATCAACCGCCTTAAGGAAGACCGTTCGTTTTTCCATGATTTTGTTTCTGAAATCACGGTAAACGTAACCGAAATGTTCCGCGACCCCTCCTTCTGGCGGGTAGCACGGGACCATATCATCCCCAACGTATTGCTGAATGCTGACACCATCAGCATCTGGCATGCCGGCTGCAGCAGTGGCGAGGAAGTATTCAGCATGGCCGTAATGCTGAAGGAGATGGGTATTCTGGAGAAATCCAAAATAATAGCCACAGATCTGGATCCTGAAATTCTGGATAAAGCCCGTGCCGGCGTTTACTCGCTCAAAAACATGGAGCTGAACGAGAAAAACTATATCCGTTTCCAGGGTACAGGCAAGCTATCAGACTACTACACCGTGCGCGATGGCAAAGCCTATATGGATAAGTCGCTGGTGGCCAATGTATCGTGGCGGCAGCACAACCTGGTAAGTGGCCCTGTATTCAATAAGTTCGACATGGTACTGTGCCGAAACGTGATGATCTACTTTAACCAGACCCTGCAGAACGAGGTGCTGAAAAGGCTGCACGAAAGCTTGTTCAAATACGGCTACCTGGCAATAGGCTCTAAAGAATCCCTCATCTGGTGCGAAATAGCCAACAAATTTATTGTGGTGAACAACGAGGAGAAGATTTACAAAAAGATTAAGGATTAATTAGCTCCGGACAGAACGAGCGGTATGACGAAATTCGATCTACATAACCGATATAAAGCCATCGTGATTGGTGGGTCTGCCGGGAGCTTTCAGGGAATCACCAAAATCCTGTCCAGCATCTCCGAAGACTTCAATCTGCCCATTATCATGTGCCTGCATCGGCTCAAGCATGTACGTAATGGCTTTACGGAAGCCCTATCGATCAAGAGCAAAAAGCCTGTGATCGAGCCTTTCGATAAAGAAAATATTAAAAAGGGAATGGTGTACCTGGCCCCCGCCAATTACCACCTCTGCCTTGAATTGGGCAATTCATTTTCCCTTTCAACAGAAGACATGGTCAATAATTCGCGGCCCGCAATTGATATAACGCTTGATTCGGCCGCCTATGTTTACAAAGATAAACTGGTAGGCATACTGCTCTCCGGTGCCAACAAAGATGGTGCCCTGGGCATGAAACGGATCAAAGAGCGCGGAGGCCTTACCATTGTGCAGGAGCCCGGCGAATGTATGATAGACACCATGCCTACGGCAGCGCTGGAGGCAACTAGTATAGACCACGTGCTGAAGGTTGATGAGATCATCAGATTTTTAAATGAACTGGATAAACTCTATAAGTAATATAGGATGAATAAAATAGCCAACACCTTTGCTATCGGTGCAAGCGTGCTCTTTGTACTGGGGGGTTTTGCCACTGCCTGGTACCTGATTGAGCTGCCAGATTATTTGATGGCCTCTTCTAAAACAATCGATATGGCAGTGGCTGCCGAGATCAAGCCCCTGCACACCAATATTTTGATTGTTACCATCTCTACCCTTATGATTGGCCTGGTGGCACTCATTGCCCAGGCCGTATCCTTCAAAAACCAGGATGCCAACGTGGTATATGTGGAGAAGGTTAAAAACACCCAGCAGACGGCCAAGCTAAATGATGACGACACCGAAAGCCACGATGTAAGCGCCATGAGTGAAGACCTGCTCAGCGCCATCCGGCAGGCGGCCGCCCGCAATGAGCATCCGGATAAAAAGCTGGAGCAGGCCATTCGCGTAGTGTGCAACCAGCTGCAGGCAAGCCAGGGTGCGGTATATGTGAGCATACAGCGGCAGGAACAACGCAGCCTTGAGCTCCGCGCCGGCTACGCCCTCATGAAGCCCGACAGCCAGGTGATCCGCTACGAATACGGAGAAGGCCTGCCGGGCCAGGTGGCAAAAGAAGGCCAATCGGTGAACCTGAACAAGGTGCCTGATGGCTACATAAAGGTACTAAGCGGCCTTGGCAGTGCCTCCCCTAAGCACTTGTTGCTGGTGCCCATCCGCGCTGGTGAAACTATTGCCGGCGTGGTAGAGATTGCCTCCTTTACACCTCTCACCAAATCACAGGAAGAACTGGTAAAACAGTCTTTTGAAATCATGGGCAAAATTATTGACGATAGCAGCCAGCAGCATGCTGCTGTTCAGCCAGTGCAGGAAGAGGACTTTTTGAATGAACCCATTAAACGATAAGCAATACCTATCCATATAAAGAACAGGCATATGATCAGGAGATTTAGCATAGGAAACAAAATAACCCTGCTGGTACTGGTAGTAGTGTTGCTTAGCGTGCTGGCGGTGAGCTTTATTACCTACCGCTTTGCCAACAACTCGCTGCACGAACGGTACCTGGAGACCCTCACGGCGGTAAACACCTACAAGGCGCAGAAAATATCGGACCACCTGCAGCAGGTTTCTGCAGGCCTGAAGGGAGCACAGCAGCAGGCAGCCCTGCAGCAGGCGTTAAGCCAGCTTACAGCCCCGGCTGCTGAAGGAGAAGAACAAGCTTCCACAGATGTAGAAGGTACTCTTAGCCCAATTCTAACGCCCCTGCAGGAAGTGAACGGATGGGAGAACCTGGTTGTGCTGGACAACAATGGCAAAATTCTTTTCGCCACCCAGGCAGAGAAGCTTGGCAGCCCGGTAGGCAGCGTATTTGAAGATGTTGATGGCGCTACCCTGGAAAAAGCAGCCCTAGGTTTATTCTTTACTGATGTAAAAAAAGAAAAGGAAGGCAAGGGTTATTATATGCTGGCAGGCGTTGCGCTTACCGACACTAATAATCATGAGGTTGGCTTTTTACTGGCACAGCTGAACATGGCGCCGGTATACAGCATTGTGCAGGATACCACCAGCCTGGGTAATACAGGTGAAACAATGCTGGGCACGCTCCACAACAATGTAGAAGTGCTTTACCTTAGCCCACTGCGCAACGAGGCAGTTGAGCCCCTTCAAAAAAGAATAAAACTTGAGCAGAAAGAAGATGTAGCCCTGCAGCAGGCTGTAAAAGGTGAAGCAGGTGCCGAAGTTAACCTTGACTATCGCCAGCAGCAAACACTGGCAGTACGCAGCAGCATACCCGAAACGAAATGGGGCATTGTTACTAAGATCGATATGGCAGAGATGCAGGAACAGACTGCCGGCCTGCTTAACATTTATTTACTTGCCGCCGGAGCTATTCTGGTAGTCTGCCTGCTGGTATCTGTTCTTTTCTCCAGTGTGCTAATTAGCCCGCTGCACAACCTTAAAGCTACACTGCAGCTCCTGAACCAGGGTATCCTGCCCGAGAGCGTACCGGTAAAGAGTAATGATGAGATTGGTGAAATGGCCCATACTGTAGGCAATGTGGTGGCAGCCCTTAAAAATACCGCCAACTTTGCTCATAAGATCGGAGAGGGACATTTTGAGGCTGATTTTAAACCCTTAAGTGACGAAGACTCCCTGGGCACTGCCCTGATCAGCATGCGTAACAGCATCCAGGAATCAGAGGCCCGCGACCGTGAACGCACCTGGATTGTAACCGGCGTTGCCGAGATCGGTGAGATTCTTCGCCTCCACAACAAGCTAGAAGAACTGGGCGATGCAGTTGCCTCTTACGTTACCCGTAAAATTGGCGCCATACAGGGTGCATTTTATGTGGTGAACGACGATGACCAGGACAACACCTTTATTGAGTTAAAAGCCAGCTACGCCTACAACAAGAAGAAATACCTGAAAGGCCGCTACCGCTTTGCCGAAGGCCTTGTTGGGCAGGCAGCCATAGAACAGGATACCCTCCTGCGCACGGAAATCCCCTACGATTACCTTAGCATTACCTCTGGATTGCTGGGAGAGCAGCGTCCGGATTGTATCCTTATTGTTCCGCTTATTACCAACGAACAGGTGTATGGCGTAATGGAGTTTGCAGGTCTTGGCAAGTTCTCTGCACGGAATGTAAAGTTCGTGGAGGAGATCAGCCTGATCATAGCCCGTACGGTCTTTAACATCAAAGTAAACGAACGTACGCACCGCCTGCTGGAAGAATCGCAGAAAATGAGCCACGAGCTGCAAATGCAGCAGGAGGTACTGCGCCAGAATGCCGAAGAAATGGAAGCAACCCAGGAGGAGCTGAAAAGAACCAACTTCCGCCTGGAAGAGCAGATCGACGAGGTAAACAAAACCCAGAAAAGGATGCAGCTCCTGCTGGAAAACGCATCCGAGGTTATTACCATTTACGAGGAAGATGGCGTGGTGCGTTACATCTCTCCATCAGCAGAAAAGATCCTTGGTTATACACAGGATGAGCTGATCTCCCGCAGAGACCTGGTGTACGTACACCCCGACAATGTTGACAGCTTTGAAAACATGTTCCAGCAGATGCTGGATCACCCCAACGAGCAGGTTACCGTGCAGTTCCAGTTCAGGCGCAAAGACGAGGAGTACGTATGGCTGGAGGCCACCGGTACCAACCTGTTTGCCGACCCTGCCATTCAGGGTATCCTGGTGAATACGCGCGATATTACCGAACGCCGCCGTGCCGAGCAGGAGCAGCGCATGCGCAGCCAGATGCAGGCACTTTCCGAGAACTCACCAGACCTTATCACCCGTCTGAACACCAAAAACGAGTTCTTCTACATCAACCCAATTGTAAGAGCCTATACCGGCAACGATCCGGATCAGCTTGTAAACAGGGGGCTTACAGAGGTAGGCCTGCACGACAAGATCGTTAAGCAGCTTGTGGAGATTCTGCAGGATGTACGCCTGAGCAACTCAAAGGTATCTACCGAAATGGAGTTCCCTACCGAGCAGCTGGGCGATCGCGTAATGCAGGTAAATGCCATCCCTGAATTTAACGATCACGAAGAGCTTGAGTCGGTGCTGGTGGTATCTCACGATATAACAGACCGTAAGCTTATTGAGCTGGAGATACAGGCCAAGAATAAAAAGATCAACGACTCCATTAACTATGCCCAGCGCATACAGGGAGCCATTCTGCCGGATAACGGCCTTATCCGCCGCCTGATGCCGGATTCCTTTATCCTGTACAAGCCGCGCGATGTGGTAAGCGGTGACTTCCCATGGTTCATGCAGGTAGGCGACGATATTTTCCTGGCAGCAGTAGACTGTACCGGGCACGGCGTACCAGGTGCGCTGATCTCCCTGATCGGCTACTTCCTGCTCAACGATATTGTGCGCAGCCGCAAGATTACCGATCCGGGCCTGATCCTGGATGCCCTGGATGCCGGCGTAACCCAAACACTGCGTCAGGACGAGGAAGATTCCAAAACAAAAGACGGAATGGACATCTCGCTTTGTAAGATCAACCTCAAAAAACGCACATTAGAATACGCCGGAGCACACCGTCCGCTCTATTATCTGAGCAATGGTGAGCTGCAGGAGATCAAGGGAGACCGCTTCCCGATTGGTGGTGGCAAGTTCAAAAACCAGACAAACTTTACCAGCACTGCCCTTTCTCTTAAGCTCGGAGATGCCGTTTATTTCTGCTCTGACGGCTTCCCAGACCAGTTTGGCGGCCCGGAGAACCGCAAGTTTGGACCAAAACGCCTGCGTGATATGATCATGGATCAGAAGCTTAGCAGCATGCCGGTTCAGATGAGCGTGTTTGATGAAGAGTGGGAAAAGTGGAAAGGCGACCAAAAACAAACTGATGACATGTTGTTGATTGGTATACGCTTTTAGCAGCTATCTAATCGTATAAAAATAGTTTAATTTTACTGCCCTCACAGGCAAATAGTACAACCATAAATTCCTGTAAAGTGCTATGAAATACATCTATGAACTGCATAAAACAATGCTGGCCAGGAACCTGATCCTCGTGTACGAGGGCGAATTCACCCAGGAGATCACCAAGTCAGTGCTGGCCATGGCCGAGCGCAACATGGACTCCATGGGCGAAGAATCTGGCATCAAACGCAAAGTGTTTAATGTAATGGTAGAGTGCTTGCAAAACATTGTAAAGCATAGCGAAGACCTGAACAAACAAATGGTTCAGAAGTCAACCGCAATCTTTATGATTGGCAAGCAGGACAATGCCTACATTATCACTTCCGGCAACCCTATTAAAAATGAAGATGTAGAGCATCTGAAAGGTAAGCTCGACCAGATTAACGGTCTGGACAAAGAAGGCCTGAAGCAGCTCTACAAAGACATTATCAAAAGCACCAGCTTATCTGAAAAAGGTGGCGCCGGTCTGGGCTTTGTAGACATGGCCCGTAAGTCGGGCAGTCCGCTTGAATACGACTTCGAAAAGCTGGATGATCAGTACTCCTTCTTTTCACTTCGTACCAAAATCGCTAAAGAATAGACTCCATAACCTTAACATCTAGTAAAACCATGCAAATTATAAACCTAGAAGGAACGGAGGACACTCCAAAAATAATACTGGATAAAAGCAACGGTATCTTCGAGATCAGCGGACGCTCGCTGCCCGAAGACTCTGCCGAGTTTTACCAGCCCGTTCTGGACTGGCTCGACGACTACAAGTCAAGCCCCAACCCTTCCACTGAATTTGTTTTCAAACTGGAGTACTTCAATACAGCTTCCTCCAAGCTGATCCTGGACCTGCTTTCGCAGCTGGAAGAGGTTGGCGGAGTTACCGTACACTGGTACTACCACGAAGACGACGAAGACATGCAGGAAGCCGGTGAGGAGTTCTCTGAACTGGTAGAAGTTCCTTTTGAATTCAGCACCTACTAATACCTACTAGTAAAAGGAACCGGAAAGTACCGGTTCCACTCCATGTGTAAAAGCACAAACGGAAACACCCTATCCCAGATTTAGTATTGCACTATGAGTGAGGAAATACTCAAGGCCCTTACCCAGTTATTTGCCATCATCACCAAACAAGATGGTGGCGCTACGGAAGTAGAACGTAACTTCGTAATTCGCTTTTTCCAGCAGGAGCTGGATCAGGACTCTATACGCGAATACCTGGAGCTTTATGATAAGTTCGTAGGCTATAACCAGGAGGAAGAGCCTGAAGAGGAAGCTGAGGAAGACAAGCAGAAAAAGGTACGGAAGTTAACCTCTGTGCGGGACTCTGTAAAAACCCTCGCCATTTGCAAAAAAATCAATAAAACCCTAACTCAGAAACAAAGGGTAGTAGTACTGATCAAGATCCTGGAGCTGGTGGCCTCTGATAAAAACTTCACGCCCCAGCGAATGGAGATCATCGACACCGTTTCTACCGTTTTCCGCTTTAAAAAGCAGGAGTACAAGCTCATTGAAAGCTTTGTGCTGGCTGCCAACAGCCAGTCGGTAAACTTTGAAGATATTCTGATTGTTGGCAATGGCCTGCAGGAAGTACTTGCCGATGCCGGCGTAAGTCCTGCAGAGCCAGAAGCCGACGATCTGAAGAAACATGTGTACACAGAACTTCACGGAGAGCTGATCTTCATGAAGGTGCAGAGTGTAGACATGTACTTTGTAAAGTACCTGGGACATGAGGAGGTAGTGCTGAATGGCTTTATCATGAAGCCGGAACAGGTATACCTGTACTCACATGGCAGCACCATAAAAACACCCAAGGGCGCTGCCTTGTATTACAGCGATATTACAAGCCATTTTAATTACGATGGCGTACAGGCAAAACTCTCTTACAATGCTGTAGATGTAGAGTTTCGCTTTGCCAATGGTGACTTGGGCCTGCGCGATATAAACATCAGCGAAGGTCCCGGTAACCTCATTGGTATAATGGGTGCCAGCGGTGCGGGTAAAACTACCCTGCTGAACGTGCTGGCAGGCATAGAAAAACCAACAGGTGGTAAAATCCTGATCAATGGCCTGGATTTAACCACCGATAAGGAAAAACTGCAGGGCGTAATAGGCTATGTATCCCAGGACGACCTGCTGATTGAAGAACTAACCGTTTATGAAAACCTCTTTTACAATGCCAAGCTTTGCTTTGCAGGCATGGCCAAAGAGGAGCTGCACAAGCGTGTAATACAGGTGCTGGAAAACCTGGGCCTGGAGCAGCGCAAAGACCTGCGCGTAGGCTCTGTGCTGGATAAAACCATTAGCGGTGGCCAGCGCAAACGCCTTAACATTGCCCTGGAACTGATCCGTGAGCCTTCTATCCTCTTTGTGGATGAGCCAACCTCCGGACTTTCCTCACGCGATTCTGAAAACGTAATTGACCTGCTGAAGGAGCTTTCGCTGAAAGGCAAGCTTATCTTCGTGGTAATTCACCAGCCTTCATCAGACATCTATAAGATGTTTGATAAGATGTACATCATGGATACCGGTGGATTCCCGGTATTTTATGGCAACCCGGTGGCAGCTGTCACCTACTTTAAAAAAGCAACCAACCAGGTAGATGGCGACCGTGGCCAGTGCCCTACCTGTAGCAATGTAAACCCCGAGCAGGTGTTTAACATTATAGAAGCCCGTGTGGTAGACGAGTACGGCCAGCTTACCAATAAACGTAAGGTAACGCCTGCCCAGTGGCACGAGCAGTTTCAGACTAAGTTTAAACTGGAGAAGGTGAGCGATGTGCAGGAGGAACCTCCGCGTAACCTCAACATCCCATCCCGTATAAAGCAGGCTGTAATTTTTGCCACCCGCGATACCCTGGCTAAAATCAACAACAAGCAGTACCTGCTGATTAACCTGCTGGAGGCACCGCTGCTTGCCCTGATCCTGTCTTTCATTATCCGCTACCATACCGGCGGCAGCTATATTTTCAGGTTTAACGAAAACATACCTGCCTTCCTGATGATGGCCATAGTGGTGGCGCTCTTTATGGGCTTAACCGTTAGTGCCGAAGAAATTATACGCGACCGTAAGATCCTGAAGCGCGAAAGCTTCCTGAACCTTAGCTGGAACAGCTACCTCATGAGCAAGCTGGCCATCCTGTTTACACTATCAGCCATACAGGCCTTTTGCTTTGTGCTGATCGGTAACCTGGTACTGGGCATCGATGGTATGCTCCTGCCCTTCTGGCTGGTGCTGTTCTCTGTAAGCTGTTTTGCCAACGTGCTCGGGTTAAACATCAGCTCTGCCTTTAACTCTGCCGTAACGGTTTACATTCTGATACCACTGCTGCTCATCCCGCAAATGATCTTAAGTGGTTTGCTCTTTCCGTTCGATAAGCTCAACAACACCATCAGCAACCGGGGTAAAG
The DNA here is from genome assembly GCF_020178975.1 of Cesiribacter sp. SM1. Taxonomy (GTDB): domain Bacteria; phylum Bacteroidota; class Bacteroidia; order Cytophagales; family Cyclobacteriaceae; genus Cesiribacter. Next base: position 264,715 of record NZ_JAHXBU010000090.1, on the reverse strand, counting down.
TACCTGTGGTGGCCGATGTAATGGCCTCGCGCTGGGCCTACGAAGCCATGGCTACCTACCAGTACAAGAACAATCCTTTCTCCATCTATAGCTTCCCCGTAGAATCAGACGCCCGCATGGCCGACTATAAGTCGAACTATTGGGTGGACAAGCTAAAGGAGGCTGTGGTGTATGTGGAAGAAAACAGGCTAAACACTACCGACAGTATTCAGCAGAAAGTGCTGGGCAAGCTCGCCCTGATCCGCAATGAAATAGGCAAAGAAAAGGTGCAGGCGGGGCTGGAAGGGCTTGATCTGGCACAGCTACAGCCTGCTTCTATCACCGATGCGCAAATTGCCGCCCTGGATGCTTACCTCGATAAAGTGCGTGCCCATTACATAGAACAGTACCAGCTGGCAGAAACCAAGCTGGAGAACCTGGTTGCTTTACGCAAACAGCATGAGGCCGATTTTGATGTGAACACCTACAAGGACAGGTATTACAATGAATCAATGACAGACCTGCTCCGCAACCTTGGTTCCGAAGACCGCATACTGGAGCAGAACGGAGAGCTGGTACAGTTAATTGACCCGATATATCATGTACCAAATAATCCAAAACATGCATTAGATTACAGGGCTCATTTCTTTGCTCCACAAAAGCACTTTTTGGGGTTCTATTTCGACACCTACTTATTCAATATTGTTGTAATCTGGCTTATGAGCGCTTCTTTATACCTAACACTGTATGCAGAGGCCCTAAGGAAGTTTCTTAAGCTTTTCAGTCGTTAATATTCGATTTTGGTGAGATTGTACTTATAAAGTACATCCCGATTGAGAATAAAGATTGATATTATAAATTTGTTACAATTTGCAGTACCCAATCATGAAAAAATTATCGCTGTTTTCTCTGATGCTACTGGCTCTGTGGTCTTGCGATTCGAATAAGCCAAGCGCAGATATTTACCAGGCAGCACTGGATAGCACCCGGCTCGCACAGCCCCAAATTTCAAATGAGGTAGTCCATGACATACTTCAGCAAATCCCTTCTCCCCTGGAGATTTCTGTTTTGCTGAAGGAAACAGGCACCCGTTACAACCAGTCCATGCTCAACAACCCTAAAGGTGTGAGCAAGTATAACACCAGCTATCAGAAGGCCATTAACCTTGGCATCTATGGCACAGACCTGGGTTATACCAACATTTATGAGCAAAACCAGGACGCCATCTTCTACCTGAACTCCATTAAGCAGCTTGCCGACGAGCTAAGCATTGGCCAGTTCTTTGATTTTGGCACCATCAAGCGTCTTGCCACCAACAGCAGCAACCTCGATTCGCTGCTTTACCTTACTACCAAGAACTTCAACAACATTAACGGATACCTGCAGGAGCAGAACCGCTCTAACCTGAGCATCCTGATTCTTACAGGTGGCTGGCTGGAAGCCCTCCATATAACCGCACAGGTAGCACAAACCAATCCCGATAACCAGATCCTGATTGAGCGTATCGGTGAGCAGAAAATGATCCTTGACAACATTATGCTCCTGCTAAGTTTCTACAGCGAAAGCAATGCAAACATGGCTCAGTACATGCAGATGTTCCAGCCCCTGGCAGAAGCTTACGAAAAAGTACAGATCATTAACACCTATGCAGAGCCCACCTTCGAAGAAGTAAATGGCATGCTGGTTGTAAAAGACAACAGTACCAGTGAGGTAAAAATTACCGCTGAGAACCTCAAGGAAATATCAGCTACTACTCAAGCAATACGTAACAAAATCATTAACTAGAATGGATATGAAAAGGATTTTCGCAACGTTTGGCTTTCTGGCATTCATTCTGTTAGCAGCCAATACAGCCTCAGCTCAGTGCGGTGCCTCCGATCTGGCAGACAACTGCATTACTCAAATGAGTGATGGCTTTAACTTTGTGAAAAGCTTTCCGATTGATGGAGAGAAGGGAGCCAAAAATAAGATTGAATACTCTTATGTATTTGCTAAAGGCACCGAATATGCCATTAATATTTGCACCGGCGGCGAAGCCCCCGATGGTATCATAGTTAGCCTCTACGATTCTAACCGCAGGCAGGTAACTACAAACCAGGCAAATGGTAAGCTTTTTAAGGGTGTGGTATATAACTGCAACTCTACCGGTATTTACTATATAACCTTTACATTCAAAGACTCTAATGCACATTGCGGTGGTAGTGTGCTGGGCTTCAGAAGATGATCAAAATCTACTAATCATAAGGGCAGGGGCTAGCATCCTGCCCTTTTTTGTTTTATTTGCGGCTTATGAATCAGCATTCCCTACGGTTTGAGTATGAGGCCCGGTATAGCACGCTGGGCGAACCCGGCAACAAAGCCTGGCTGGTATGCCACGGCTATGGCCAGCTGGCCCCTTATTTCATCAGGCACTTTGGCGCCCTTGCAGAGCTGGGCTACTACATTGTTGCCCCGGAGGGATTATCCCGCTTTTACATACAGGGCCACAGCGGCCGTGTGGGTGCCAGCTGGATGACACGCGAAGAACGCCTTACCGATATCAGCAATTACCTCCACTACCTGGATGCTGTAGCAGAACATTCCGGGCTAAGGGAGGCTGCTGAAATAAACCTGCTGGGTTTCTCCCAGGGTGTTGCTACCATTAGCCGCTGGGCCATGCACACACAGCTACAGTATAAAAAGCTGGTGCTGTGGGCCGGAGTGTTTCCGCCAGACCTGCCACCACAGCTAAGCAGTAGCCGCCTGGGGCAGGTAAGCCTCTACCAGGTGTGGGGAGCGCAGGATCCTTTCCTGAAAAGGGAAGAAACAGCAAAGCAGACTCTTTTTTTACAATCCCTGAATCCCCTCAAATATTCAGAATTAAGTTTTGAAGGAGAACATAGCATGCACAGCCCTACCCTGCTGAAGGTTGCTTCGGACTAAGCTGTAACAGATTGGTACCGGTTGCAGGAATGCTTACGCCTCCAGAATTGGCCAAAACAGGAATAGTAAGCCCTGTTGCACTCTAAACACGGTCACATTCCACATTAAGCTGCAAAAACCTAAAAAAAAGTACGTTATGTTGAGCTACTGCGCTAAGCTTGCTTATTTTGAGATTGTATAAAACCCATGCGAGCACTTCTGCTACTTTTGCTATCAATTGCGTTTGCTGTTCCGGCCCTGGCACAGCCCACTGCCTTTTGGCTGGAGGGTACCGTGCATGGCTATGAATGGGATCCTGGCAGAGGCGGCTTACTGAAAAAGAATAAACCTGCCGTTTTTGAAGGTACCCTCGATGGTGTTCGTATCAGCCTTTACCAGAACGAGCATCTTGTAGAAGAAGTGCTTACCGATGATAAGGGTAACTACAGCCTTCCCTTAGACTTTAACAAGCTCTATACCCTTATCATCACCAAAGAGGGATATAACAAAAATACGCTTCTGATAGATACCCGGGCCCTGCCAAAAAACATTCAGCAGGGTGGTTACCGCTTTGCAAGTGCAGAGTTTGTAGCCAACAGCTTTAAAAAGGGCCGTGATAAAAGCCTGGACCGTACGCTGGGCCGCCTGTATTACAATCCCTCCCAGCAGCAGTTTATCCTGGCTCCCACCGATAATAAATCCATAACAGGATCTTCTGCCGGCGCCAACACTGCAGATGCTGCCCTGGAACTCCTGGACAAGGCCCTGCAGAAGAATAATGCAGCCATAGCCAACTACAGGCCCGAGAGAGCCCGCAATGCCAGCCCAAAGCGAACTACCCAGCTGCCCACTACTGCAGTGCCCGCCACTGACCCAACAAGCAGCACTGACAGCCTGTCTCAAGTAACAGAAGACAGGCTAACGATATCCAGGAAGATTGACTTAGGGCCCTCTATAGAAAGTAGTATTGCCGATACAAGTGTAATCTCTACCAAGCAGGAAGCACTGCAGCAGGCCAAGGAACAGCTTGCAATAGATAAGCTGCTGCAACAAACAAAGTTCGACAGCCTGGAGATATTAAAACGTGAAGCCCAGATACAGGCAGCCGAGCAGGAAATACAAAATGCCCGGCTGCTAATTCAGACTCAGCAGGATAAACTACAGGCACAGCGCAATTCTCTTATTCTGCTGGTACTGCTCCTGATGCTGCTCATGGGTTTTCTGTACCTGGTTTACTCTTACTACCAGAATAAACAGCTGAACAACACTATCCTGGAGCAAAAGAACAAACAGATAACAGACAGCATTAACTATGCCCAGCGCATACAGCAGTCTATTCTGGTGGGAGAACGCACCCTTAAAAGCCATCTTTGCGACTCTTTTGTGCTGTCGCAGCCTCGAGATATTGTGAGCGGCGATTTCTACTTCTTTCATCCACATCCCAATGGCTACCTGCTTGCCGTTGCAGATTGTACCGGCCATGGGGTTCCGGGGGCTTTCATGTCGCTGATAGGCCACAGGCTGCTAAGGGAAATTGTTGCAGAAAAAGGCGTGACCGATCCTGCCCGCATACTTGATTTGCTGGATACGCAGGTGCAGGAAGTACTGCAGGGCGAAAAAGAGGGAGACATTCTGCAGGATGGTATGGACATATCGGTATGCCTTATAGATCCTGCCAACAGCACCATTACCTTTGCGGCAGCCATGAACCCAGCCTACCTGATAAACGGCTCCAGCCTGCAGGTGCTGCAGGCAGATATTAACTCGATAGGCGGCAAGGTGTTGAGGAACGGCCGTAAGCGGAATTTCACCAATAAGGCCACTGCCTACTCAAAAGGCAGTATGCTGTACCTTTTTTCTGATGGCTACATGGACCAGTTTGGTGAAGAACAGGACCAGAAATTTAATACCCGCAGGTTTAAGGATATGCTAATGCAGATGCAGACCCTGCCTGCCGAGAGCCAAAAGGAAATGGCTGATCAGACACTGAAAAGCTGGCAGGGCAAAATTCGCCAGACAGATGATATCATGCTGTTAGGCATAAGACTGCCTTAAGCGGTATTTAGGATATTTAAGGAAAACTTAAAGGCTGTATGCCTGCATAGAGAAGGGCAGATCTACCAGGCTCTCCATTTCACGGCCTTTCATCTCCATCAGCTCGTCGTCCTGGTTATAGCTCCATACTACCTGAACTTCCTTTCCCTCCTGCCGGTGCAGTTCTTCCAGCTTCAGCAAAATCATCAGTATTTGCTTTACAGAGCTTGAGTTAAAATACTCCAGTTCTATGGTTAACAAAGTAAGTTCTGGCTGCGCAGTTTCAGCATAACGGGCCACCCAATCGATCAGCGGCTTGTAAAAACTCTCTGCATTTTCCGGCAGTGAGCGTCCAGCTATGGAGAGTGTTCCATTCGGATCAAACTTTATAGCCGGGGTATCAGGCCTGCGTTCCAGATTTATAGTTTTTAGCATTTTATTGTTTTCTCTCAGATTGCGGTACTTAAGGTAAAGAATGAATGATGATCATCTACCGTTACAAAACTAAAATCAAAAGCGCCGGTACTGTAGCGCCCTGTTTCTATCAGCCCCAGGCCTGCTCCTCCTTTGGTACTGGCATGGGTATTTCTTAATTCCTGTTTATACAAATGCTGCAGCCCTCCTTTATCCAGTGCATTGATCTGTAAAAGGTGCTGCCGCAAAGTGGGTATTTTTTCCTGGGCAACAAAATTGCCGGCGCATAATAAGTACTGGCCTGCAGCTGTTCTGCATATGCATAACACACCCTCCTGGCGCCCGTGCCATGCAGCTCCATGCTTCATAATGTTCTGAAACAGCTCAACCAGCACGTATAAAACAGCTTTCTGCTTATACATATTAGGTCCCTGCCGGCTCATGTTATGCTCTATCATCTCCAGCACCGGCAGCATGGAATCCTGGGAGAAGTCGCTCTTATAAAGCAAAATTATCTGCTCTTCCTGCAGGTTGGCATACAACTGCTTGGTTACCTGCAGAGAGGCCACCGGTTGCCTCAGTGCTTTTTCTTCCTGCATGTGCAGCTGAAAGAAAAAGAGCGAATGTGCCTCATCCCTGTGCTCAAAATCGAACTGAAACTGCTGCCCCGAACGGCGTGCCATCTCAATTAATCCCAGCCCTGCGCCACCCTTATCAGAGTATTCTCCACCGGGCAGAATATCAAGATACATTTTTTTCAGCTCTAAGCTGTCGAGGCGGCTTAAATTTCCAAGCTTTGCCTGCAGGGGGCCTACCTTTTCGTTTCGAACAAGGTTAACAGAAGCTACTGCATACTTTTGGTTATGATGCCTGACCATGAACATGGGTGAGCCATGCTGCAGGCCCGGACCAGCCAGACCCGGCGGATGTACCTGGTGCCTGATCACATTCTGAAAGCACTCGGCAATCAGGAAACCAATCTTCCTGTTTACCTTGCCTCCCCCCGACTCATTTAACCTCCTGTCATTTAAGGCAATAAGTTTTTCGGTAATGTTATCACTAACATCTCCAAGGTAAAAAAGGCTAAGGCTATCTTCCTCAAGTGCCTGATAAAACTCATACACTTTAAATACCAGCATCTTTCTGTTTGCCTTTTCTGATTTATAGAAATGGCTTATTTATTAAAAATAGCATTATTTACTGATAAACATAAACGGAATTTGAAAATAAAACTTTTCGGCTGTATTCCATCTGTTTTTATGCTCTTCTTACCACGGTGGCACTAGCCTGATCGGTAGGCAGCAGCACCAGGTCGCTAATATTAACATGGGCAGGAAGCTGCAGGGTATACAGGATCACACTGGCAACATCTTCGGGCCTGAGCGGCTGCATACCTTTGTAAACCTGCGAGGCACGGTCTTCGTCGCCTTTAAAGCGCACAACAGAAAACTCAGTCTCTACCAGTCCGGGGTTGATGGCTGTAACTTTGATACCATAAGGGTTCAGGTCCATGAGCATGCCTTTGTTGATGGCATCAACGGCATGTTTGGAGGCGCAGTAAACATTACCCTTAGGGTACACCTCTTTGCCTGCTATGGAGCCTATGTTTACAATATGCCCCTGCTTGCGGCTGGTCATCTGAGGGATTACAGCTTTGCTCACATACAGCAGGCCTTTTACATTAATGTCCATCATGGCATCCCAGTCGTCGGGGTTTCCTTCCTGTATGGTATCGAGGCCATGGGCATTGCCAGCATTGTTGATGAGTACATCTATGGTAGCAAAGTCTTCCGGCAGGCCCTGTATGGCATTTTGCACTGCCTCCCGCTCCCGCACATCAAACACCAGGTAGTGTATGTCGGTAAGAGAAGACAACTCCTGGCTAAGCTGCTCCAGCCGCTCCTTGCGCCTGCCTGTTACAATTAGCCTGAAATCATGCTGTGCCAGCAGCCTGGCAGTAGCCAGGCCTATGCCAGAGGTAGCCCCTGTTACTAATACTGTTCTTTTGTTCATGCTTGAATGCTTAAGTGTTGGCAAGATAAAAAGTGGCAGGCATAAAAATAAAAAACTCCGGGCCTAAGCGCCGGAGTCTCCTATCAATATAAAAAGTTTTTTTTCTAAAGTGCTGCTGTTAGTTAAACACCAGGTAAATGCCTATCACCTGCGAGCCCATTCTATCAAAGGCACGGCTTAAATTATTGTTCCGGCTGTCCATTATATCTGTAAGGCCGTAGGAATAGCGGATTTCAGGAGAAAATTTAAAGAGCGGAAAAAAGAAATCGGCACCGAAGCCAATATCTGCAGTGGTGTTATTGCCATTCAGGCGCAGCCCGTTCTCACTGTTTTCTTCCTTTTGCTTTTTACCGGTTACATCAATGATCTGGGTAACACCCCCTGTTATAAACATACGGTGATTGCCCCTGCGCATCGATTTGTATTTAAATGAAATGGGTACATCTACGGTGGTAAAATCTGCCAGGGCATCCTTTACTGCTTCGTCATTAGGGGTTGTAGTCTGAAAGGAAAGCTTATAATCATAAAAAGCAACCTTTGGCATCAAACGGATATCCAGGTACTGTGCCACCTTAAAGTTTGTAAGAAAACCGATGGAAAAGCCAAAAGGACTACCTGTTGTGATATTGATCGTATCGCTGAAAGCTGCTTTCGTAAACTCTTCGGAGAACTTTGGCCTAAGGCTGGAGGTGTGCCCCCCTAACAGGAATCCAAACGAAATAAATCGAGTTTCGCCATAGGAAAGGTTTTCCTGATTCATGTTCACGGTTTCCTGCCCATGGGCAGAATAAGCAAACATGCTAAGCAATAACAGAAGCGTTACTTGGAAGCCACGTAAATTGCGCTTACACCAAAGGTTAAAGATTTCCATTCTGTTTTAGTATATCCTGTTTCTTCTAATATCTTCAAAAAGTCTGTACCATCCGGGAATGCCTGTACAGACTCCGGTAAGTATGTATAAGCCGATTGATCCTTAGAAATCATTTTGCCAATACGTGGCAAAATATGTTTAAAATAGAAGTTAAACAATTGCTTGAGCGGGAAAGTACGCATCCGTGAAAATTCCAGAATGGTAACAACCCCTCCGGGCTTCAGCACCCTGTTCATTTCGCGCAGGCCCTTCTTCAAGTCTTCAAAGTTGCGTACACCAAATGCAACGATGGCAGCATCAAACATATTATCTTCAAAGGGCAGGTTCTCTGAATCTGCCTGAATCATTTCTATGCGATCCTCCAGTCCCTGCTTCTTAATTTTCTGGCGGCCCACCTCCAGCATACCTGCAGAAATATCAACACCAATAATTTTGTCAGGGGCAAGCACGAGGGCTTCCATGGCAAAATCGCCGGTTCCGGTGGCCACATCCAGGAGCAGTTGTGGCTGTGGCTTGCGCTTCTTCAGCATTTTTATAGCCTCTTTACGCCACAGTACGTCTATACCAAGGCTAAGCAGGTGGTTGAGCAGATCGTAACGGGGGCTAATATTGTCGAACATAGTAGCCACCTGGTCTTTTTTTCCTTTATTCTGATCTTTATAGGGTAATACTGTCATGGTAATTTTTTGAATCCGCAGCTAGATAACGCATATTTTTACTACCTGCGCATCAAAATTAAAAAAACACGGGCTATATACCCGTGTTTTATACCAAAGCTTTCTATAATCTTATTGTGTGGCTACTGCACCACCCTTGCTTACTATTCTGAATTCCACTCGCCTGTTCAGCATCCTGCCTTCTTTTTCGTCGTCATTAGAGGCAATGGGGCGCTCCTCGCCATAGCCTTTGGCACTTACGCGCGATTTGCTGATGCCTTTCTGTACCACATAATCAACTACGGCCTGAGCACGGCGCTGCGAAAGTTGCTTGTTGTACTCCTTGCCCCCTACGTTATCCGTATGGCCGGAAATTTCCACCACCATGTCTGGATTTTCATTCAACATCCGCTCCAGTTTATTCAGCTCGTCGTAAGAGTCTTTCTTAAAGGTTGCGTTGTTAAAATCGAAATAGATATTTCTCAACACCGAAGAGAAGCCGGTTTGCAGGCGGCTCAGCTCAATACTTCTGCTAATTTCCTGTGCCTGTGCGGTGGCTGCAGGTATTGTAAGCTTAAAGTTCTTGAACATATAGCCATCTTTCTCCACGCTAAGCACCATTTGTACCGGCTGCTTCTGGGTGGTGGTAAATTTATACTCACCCGGGCCAGTCTCAGACTTACCTGCCAGCTGGTTATCAGACAGGCGGCGCAGGTTAATATTTGCTTCCAGGGGCAGGTCTGTTGCATCATCTACAATGCGAATGGTAAGCGTTACCGGCATTAGTGCTGCTGCTGGCTCAGGCTTAGGCGCTTCTGCAATCTTTTGCTCCTGCACAGGTTCTTCTTTTTCAGGCTCGGGCTTTGGCTCCGGTTCTTTTTTCTCCGGCTCCTGCTTTGGCTGCGGCTTGTTTTGCGCTAACACAGGCTTTTCTTCGCCATCAGGAAAAAAGTTAACCATGTAAATATCAGTATACCCTTGTCCGTCGTCTCTAACAGAAGCATAATAACCTCTTTTGCCATCTTTGGTTGCTACAAAGAATACGTCTTCATCTGGTGTGTTAATGGGATACCCCAGGTTGGCAGGTTCAGACCATTGGCGGGCTGTGCTGTCGTAAACGCTTTTAAAGATATCATAGCCGCCCATGCCTTTGCGGCCACGGCTACTAAAATAAAGGGTTTTGCCATCGTAGTGGATAAAAGGGCTTTCATCATCAAACTCGGTGTTGATGGTGGCTCCCAGGTTTTCCGAGCGGCTCCATTTACCATTTTTATCCTTTTTGCTCATGTAGATATCCAGGCCACCCAAACCGCCGGGTCTGTTGCTGCTGAAGAACATCGTATTGCCATCTTTGGATACAGAGATTGACTTCTCGGCAAAGCTGGAGTTAATAAACTCACTTACCGGCTGAGGATAAGCCCAGGTACCATCCTTTTCTTTTGTAGAAAAGAAAATATCGCCCCCGTTATCGTAACGATACAGGTAAAGGGTATTACCATCTGCAGAAAGAGAAAGGTTACTGTTATGGTACATATCGTTGATAGGCTCCTTGATGTTCTTGGCAGCCGTCCATTCACCATTAACCTTTTCAGAGTAGAATACATCTTCAAAGTAGAAGTTGTCAGAGTCCACGTTTTCGTTCAGGTTATCCTCCTGGCGGCGGGTGGTAAAGATCAGAATGGTTTCATCCTCATTCAGTACCGGACCATAGTCGGGCCAGATAGAATTTACTTTTTCGGAGATATTTACGATTGAGTAATGTTTTGGATTTTTTGCGTACTCTAAGCCATTCTGGCACTCTTCTATTCTGCGTTCAACATCCCGTAATTGTATTTTATCCTGCCCCCTGTAATTTACATCTGAGAGTGTTTTCTGCTTATACTGATTATAGTACTTAAGTGCCTCTTCGTAATTCTGGCCATACTGAAAGCCCTTGCCGATGGAGTAGAGCAGGTCGTAGCGGAAATTAGGATCCTGCTGATACACCCGCAGGAAGTATTTGGCAGAGCGCTCCTTATTAACAGACTCCAGGTAGGTCTGGCCTGTCATAAAATTGGCCCAGATGTTATTAGGATCCAGGTTTGCTGCCATTTCGAACTGTTCGCGGGCCTGCACAACTACTTTTGTGCTTTTCAAGATTTCCTGGCCAATTTCATAAAACTGCTCAGCCAGCTCAACGCTATCTGCCCTGGTGTCTGCCATTTGTGCATGCGCTACGCTACCGCTTAGGCTAAGCAGAGTAATGAGCAGGCAAGCACCAAAATATCTTTTTATCATTGGTTTACGGGGTATTCCTTCTGAACTTCCAGACTAATGAGAGGGTAATTTAAGCCGCTTTCCCTAAATAATCCAAAAACAATTCCGGCTGCAGCTTTTTAGCTATGTAAGACATCACGCACTTTTGCACTTTTATCCCAGAACTCGTTACATATTAACCTACTCCTTTATCTAAAAAGGCCTAAGCACCTTATTTGCTGCTGGCTATAAGAAATTGTAAATTGCACCCAATGCATAACCTGGACGCTCAATTTATTATCAGCAACAGCACCGTTGCCGGTTGCCCCCCTCCTACCTTACCGGAGTATGCCTTTATTGGTAGATCCAATGTTGGCAAGTCTTCGCTGATAAACATGATGGTAGGAAACAAAAAGCTGGCTAAAACCTCGGGTACACCCGGTAAAACCCAGCTCATCAATCATTTTATTATAGAACAGCAGTGGTACCTGGTAGACTTACCCGGCTATGGTTTTGCAAAAGTAAGCAAAACACAGCGTGCCAGCTGGACTAAGATGATAAAAGATTATTTAGAGCAGCGCCAGAACCTGCTGTGTCTTTTTGTGCTGCTGGATGTAAGGCTGGAACCCCAGAAAATAGACCTGGAGTTTATGCAGTGGATAGGCAAAAACGGCCTGCCTTTTGCTATGGTGTTTACCAAATCTGATAAACTTTCCGGATCTAAAGTAGACCAGCATGTGGCTGCCTATAAACGCAGCATGTTAAAAGACTGGGCAGAGCTGCCCCCTTACTTTGTTACCTCTTCCGAAACCGGAAAAGGACGCGAAGAACTGGTTGATTTTATTCGCCAGCTGAATAGAGATTTCAAGAATTAGCCGTAATATGGCATCCCTTTTTAAATGACTGCATATAAAGGAATAAACTAGGTATGGAATTAAAAGAAATTGCATCAATTGCCGGAAAAGGCGGTCTTTACCGCATCGTGAAGCCAACCCGCAGTGGCGTAATCGTAGAATCTATCGATAATAAAAAACAACGCCTGGTGGTAAATGCCAACCAGCGGGTTTCTGTGTTAAAGGAAATATCTATCTACACCACTACTGCCGAGGGCACAGAGCCGCTGGAGAACATCCTTGTAAAGATTAACAGTGAATTTGGAGACGATCCGGGCATTGACAGCAACTCTTCTCCCGAAGAGCTAAGAGCATTTTTGCAGCATATTTTACCAGATTATGACAGGGAGCGCGTGTACCCATCTGACATAAAAAAGCTGGTGAGCTGGTATAAGATTCTGCTGGAAAATGCTCCGGAAACCCTGCAGGAGGGTAATGAGAAAGCTCCTGCTGATGAAAATGCAGAGAGCCCTGCTGCCGAACAGACAGATAAGGCCGACAAGTCGGAAAAAAAGGAAAAGAAAGCAAAAACTGCTAAGGCCGAAAAAGAAGAAAAGTAACATTGAATACACTCAGTTTAAAGTGTATCAGAAAACCACAGAACAAGAAAAAGGCTGCTCTAATCAGAGGCAGCCTTTTTAATTTACAACCTAAAACAAAGCTTACTAACTTACTTTTATAAAGTATCTACAGCACTGCGCTGCAGTTCGTGTTGATTTAAAATAGCGCCCACCTGCTCTACCATTTTTCTGGAACCGATAAAGAGCGGCGTACGCTGATGGAGTTTGCCGGGGGCCAGCTCCATGATACGCTGTTGTCCGTTTGTGGCACGGCCTCCAGCCTGCTCAGCTATAAAGGCAAGGGCATTGCACTCATAGATAAGTCTTAATTTTCCGTTAGGGGCACTGGCTGTAGCGGGGTACATATAAATACCCCCCTTCATCAGGTTCCGGTGAAAATCTGCCACCAGCGAACCTATGTACCTGCCACTAAACTCACTAGCCTTACAATACTCGATGTATTCCTTTACACCGGCATCAAAGCTGTTATAGCTACCTTCATTCACAGAAAATATTTTTCCGTCTTCAGGCGATTTTATACTCTGATGAGAAAGGAAAAACTCTCCCATAGAAGATTCATATGTAAAGCCGTTTACACCATAGCCCGTAGTATACACCAGGATGCTGGAGGTGCCATACAGCAAATAGCCTGCAGCCACCTGTTCTACCCCCCTTTGCAGCACATCTGCATCTGTAATGGGGGTGCCGGTGGGCGATTTACGGCGGTATATCGAAAAAATGGTTCCTATTGAAACATTTACATCGATATTCGAAGAGCCATCGAGCGGGTCCATGGCTACCACATATTTGCCGTTGGGGTTATCCAGGTCTATAATCCCCTCTTCTTCTTCGGAGATAATGGCGCAAACCTCACCTCCGTTGCGCAAAGCGCGTATAAAACGGATATTGGCTACAATATCCAGCTTTTGCTGTTCCTCGCCCTGCACATTGGTTGCCCCAAATGCGCCAGCCAGGTTTATGAGGCCGCAGCGGGTAATTTCACGGTTAATAATTTTACCTGCCAGGGCTATATCCCGCAACAACTGAGAAAGCTCACCAGTGGCATAGGGAAAATCATCTTGCTTTCTTTTAATGAACCGATCTAACGTAGTACCAACAGGTAAACCAAGATTTTCCTTCGTCATAAAAAAATAATTAGTAATAAATTACACAGGAAAAAAGTTGAGTGAACTGACCATATTGTAAAGTTAGTAACAAAATCATTTTTCACGCAAACGTTTGCATAAAAATATTTAAAACTCTTTCCGGGCATGCTGTTATCTTCACGGTGGCGCTATATATTAAACTTTGCCTGTGCTCCTGTAGTTTTAGGCATGAAATTCATTTAATATCAGTGCCCTGAAAAATAAACCAGCATATTGCGCACTGCAGTAACCTGTTAACAAAAGAATGAAAGTTTTTAAATTTGGAGGCGCCTCCGTTAAAGATGCTGAGGGCGTTAAAAATGTAGCCGATATCATAAAAACCTATAAAGGTGATCAGCTGCTGGTTGTAGTTTCGGCCATGGGCAACACAACCAATGCCCTGGAAGAATTGCTGCAGCTTAGCCTGGGCCATACCTCCTATGCCGATCAGATTAATGAGCTGTACAATTACCACCTGCAGATTGTAAAAGCCCTTTTCGAAGATATACACCACGAGGTTCACTTTTTCCTGGCACAGCGGTTTCAGTCGCTTACCCGGGCGCTGCAAAAAGCACGCCGCCAGCCATTTAACCAGGTATATGATGAGGTGGTAGCCCACGGAGAGCTTATTTCTTCAGGCATCCTGCAGGCCTATCTTGCCAGTATGGAGGTTGCCTGCCGCTGGATAGACGCCCGTAACTACATCAGCACCAACAACCTGCACCGCGAAGCACAAATCAACTGGCCCCTGACCGGCAGTAAGGTAAACCGCGAACTGATTCCGGTGCTGGAAGAGGAGGTCATCATCACCCAGGGCTTTATAGGAAAAAGTTCAGATGGTTACACCACCACCCTGGGCCGCGAGGGCTCCGATTTTTCTGCTGCCATCTTTGCCAGCTGCCTCAATGCCGAATCGGTAACCATCTGGAAAGATGTGCCAGGGGTGTTGAATGCCGACCCAAGAATTATTCAGGATACCGTACTTTATCCGGAGCTGAACTACTACGATGCTGCCGAGATGACTTATTTTGGTGCATCGGTCATTCATCCAAAAACTATAAAGCCACTGGCCAACCAGCAGATTCCGCTGCTGGTGCGCTCCTTCAAGCAACCCGAAGAGCCCGGCACCCGCATTTTTGAAGAAGGTGCCAGTCAAACAGTACCAGCCATTGTTTTTAAGAAAAACCAAACGCTGATTACCTTTCATATCCGGGATTATTCTTTTATTACAGAAAGAAACCTTAGCAGCATCTTTTTTATGCTGGATATGATGCACATTAAAATAAATGTAATGCAGAATTCGGCTACTTCGGTTTCTATTTGTGTTGATGGTAATACCACTAAAAATGATGCGTTAATCAGTAACCTCTCCAGTGAATACGAAATACGCTATAATACAGGGCTTACCCTCATCACCATAAAAAATTATACCGATAACACCATTGAAGAAATGAGCAGTGGAAAAGAGCTGTTGCTGGAGCAAAGAACCCGGCACACCTACCAGATTGTGGTGCGTTAAATAAACAAAACAGCTCTTGCTGCAATATATTATATACTGAAACGGAACTGGCCAAGGCCAGAGCACACCATAACACCTATGACGCGATACGAAGAACTTTGTAAAGCATACGCCAAGAACCTAACTGACTTCAGGACTTATAAGGAAACCTGTTACAGGTTTGCCCTAACCCTTATGGAGGAGCTGAAGCATGAATTTAATATACCCGACGATCGCCTGAAACTTCGCTCAAAGGATGATCCGAAGGAGGTTACCGAAAATATGCTGGAGGCCATGGATATGCAGAAAGATACTTTCTGGCATATTCGCTTTTCTATAACGGTTTGTGCCGATATGGATGAGCAGCAAAAAGAAAGTATGAGCTTTGAAATAAGCATTAAAAAAGTGACCGCTTTCTTTATTCTTGCCATACCTAATGAAAGGGAGTTTACCATTGAAGAAAGAGACGGAAATTATAACTTCCGCGATTTCTTCGATTATCTTTTTAACTCACTGAAAACGTTTTACGAGCAGGAACTGGAACGTTTCCTGGTTACCACACCCAACACCAAAAAAGAGCAGTCTCCTATCGGCTTCAGGTTCGATGTAATAGATTAATCTTATAGAAATAACGGATACAATGAAAAAACGCTTGTACCTCCAGGGCACAAGCGTTTTTTCATTTGTGAATTAAACCAGTATATAGAGATACTTTTTATCTGTTTTTTCTGCTCATTTTATCGGCCATCTGCAGGGCATAATAAACATTGGCTACCCCACCGGTGCTGGAAAGATCTCTGAAGCGGGTCAGGGAATCTTTGCTTCCCGGATCTCCGCCAGGCCTGTTCACTTTACCCTTGGTATATCTTACGGCAGATTTCATAATGATTTCTTTTACCTGCTCGGCAGACAGCTCAGGATAATATGCCATTACCATAGCTGCTATGCCACTTACAACAGGTGCTGCCATGCTGGTACCGCTAAGGCTGTTGTATTCCGATTCGGGCACCGTAGAATACAGGTCTACACCCGGGGCAAACACATCTACCGTTTTGCGGCCATAGTTAGAGAAAGTACCTACAAAATTACTGCCGCTGCCCCAGGCAGAGGCACCAACCTCCAGCCAGTTATTTGCAACTCCTTTGGTACCCAGGAACCGCTTGGTTGGGTAGTTATTTTCTGTGTCGATATTCTTACTGTCGTTACCGGCTGCATGCACCAGCAGCACGCCTTTGTCGCTGGCATAGCGT
The DNA here is from genome assembly GCF_020178975.1 of Cesiribacter sp. SM1. Classification (GTDB taxonomy): domain Bacteria; phylum Bacteroidota; class Bacteroidia; order Cytophagales; family Cyclobacteriaceae; genus Cesiribacter. The sequence continues at coordinate 248,266 of NZ_JAHXBU010000090.1, read as the reverse complement.
ACAGCCTCATCTACAACTGCTTTATCGGGAGAATAGCTCTTACCAAAGCTCATGTTAATAACCCTTGCTCCGTTATCAACAGCGTAACGAATGGCATTGGCAACATCTTTATCACGCTCGTCGCCATTGGGCACTGCACGCAGCACCATTATTTTAACAGGGGCGGCTACACCTTCCACGCCTATATCGTTCTGGCGGTTAGCGGCAATGATACCTGCCACGTGGGTGCCATGCTCTGCATCGGGACCCTCAACCAGTGGATTACCATAGTAGCGCTCCTGCAGGTTATCGTAATCATCACCCACAATGTGGCGGGGGTCAAAATCAGGGTTCAGGTTGTATTTGAGGTAGCGGCTCAGGTAATCATGATATTCCTCAATCTGATCATCGGTAAGGTTATTGCTCAACGCAAAACCAACAATACCCCTGGCAACACGCAACTCATCAGTTTGCGGCTCAAATCCCTCCAGGTCGTCCATGCCTATGCTGTCTTTACCCAGGGCTGCCTGCAGCTGTGCTCTTGCAGCAGAGTACTGCTCATAGAACTGCAGAAAGGAAGAGCCCTGCTCTTCATATTCGGCACGCTCTGCTTCAAACTCCTCTTTTATCTGCTGATAAAGGGCAAAATCATGCTTATTTTCTACCTCCTCGGCAGTTTTACCCTCGTATTTATCTCGATATTCCTTGTAAAGCCTGGTAAGCTCAAAGGTATCGTAATTTACATGCTCGCCATTAGGGCCACCTATAAAATTCCATCCGTTGATATCATCCACATAGCCATTATTATCATCGTCTATGTTGTTGCCTACAACTTCTCTTGTGTTCACCCAGATTTTGCCCTTCAGGTCTTCGTGCTCTATGTCGATGCCCGAATCTATCACGGCTACTATTACTTCTTTGGGGGTTTTACCAGCCAAAAGTTCTTTGTAAGCTCTTTCAGTGCTCACACCCGGCACACGGTCTGTTTGCGGATCGAGGTTAAACCAGTTTTCCGGCGCCTGGCTCAGTGTATCGGCCAGGGCAAAATTTTTATTTCTCTGTGCATCTACAGGAGCACCAACAAGCATCATCATCAGCAATGCAAGTAGTGCTACAGAATAGTTTTTTTTCATGTAATACAGGTTAAGCACTCATGGCACATAGCCATAGCAGCGCTAAGTAAAGTGTGTTTAAACAAAGAACAAACGTACAGGTAGTAAAAATCCGTATTTTACAGCTTTACATTCCTGCATTATCTTCTGATTTATCTTTTAACGTTAATTCCTGAATTTTGATCACAAAGCTGTTATGCCTTTAGAGTGATTTTTTTTCAGCCAGCCGGCAGCCAGGCTGCAGCATACGCTTCAGCATCAGCAGTAGCGCCTGATGATTTGCTCTACACCACTTAAGTAGCCTGCGCCAAAGAGGTTAACATGCACCAGCAGGGGGTAGAGGTTGTAGATATCAAAACGCTCCTCCCACCCCTTCTCCAGCGGCTTTACTTCCTGGTAGGCACTGTAAAAAGCCGGGTCAAAGCCACCAAACAGCCGGGTAAAGGCCAGTTCTGCTTCGCGGTGGCCATAGTAAACTGCAGGATCAATGATCCAGGCTGCACCCTCTGGGCCGGCCATCACATTGCCACTCCACAGATCACCGTGCAGGAGTGCAGGAGGTTCTTCTACCAATAGCTCCTCCAGGCGCGGATAGAGCTTGCGAAACCGCTCAAGAAAAGCTTTATCCAGCTGTTGGTTATAGTATGCCAGCCCCAGCTGTGGCTCCAGGCGTCGTTGTATGAAAAACGCTGTCCAGTTCTGCAGCGGCTCGTTGTTTTGGGGCAAACGGCCTATGTAGTTGTTATGGTCCAGGCCATATTGATCCTGTGTTGAGGCATGCTGTTGTGCAAGCCCCTGCCCCAGCGCCTGCCAGTAATTTTTAGAAGGTGAGCGGCTGTCGAGGTACTGGAGCAGCAGGAAAGGACGCCCCTCAACCTGCCCCTGTCCTATAACTGCTGGTACAGGCAAAGCTCCTGTTTGTTTTAGCAAAGCCAGGCCTTTTGCTTCGGCTTCAAACATTTCAGCCCCGGCGCTATCGTTCCACTTAATAAAAAAGTCGCCACCGCTGGTGCTAAGGTGTACGGTTTGGTTAATACAGCCCCCACCCTTCATCTGCATATCTTTCAGTTGCAGCTCTCGGCCTGTTGCAATAAATAAGGCCTGTTCAAAAAAGTGGCTGGGGTCATCGAACATTGGGCTGCAGCTTGTTCTTTTGAACTACAAAACTGATGAAATTTTCGATGGTTCGGTCAAGGATATCATACACCTCCCGGAAGCCTTCATCACCACCATAATATGGATCGGGCACAGCCAGGTTAGGTGTTAAAGGATCCCGCGGATTATCAGACAGGGGATCTACATTGGTGTAGGGCTGATTTTCATTGGCTGTGTTGTGGGGCTGGGCACCGGGCTCAAAATCGCGCATCAGGTAAATACGTCCGCCCAGGGCCGCATCTGCTTCGGCAAGGGTGTTGAGTATTTCCATATTTTCGGCATCCATAGCCAGCACATAGTCGTAGTAGCGCAAATCAGGGGTGGTTACCTGGCGGGCAGCGTGGGCAATGCGGATGCCCATTTGTTCAACTGCACGGATGGTGCGGCTGTCGGCAGGTTTGCCCACATGGTAGTTTGCAGTGCCTGCTGAATCAGCCTCAAAGCGGCTGCCTAATCCTTTCTGTTCTATCTTGTGATTAAAAATAGCCTCTGCCATCGGAGACCGGCATATGTTGCCCAGGCACACAAACAGTACTTTTATTTTATCCATCGGCTTTTTAATAAGGTTTAATTACAAACATCAGTATAAAGCTAACCAGCAAAAGCGCCTGCAGTTTCGCCGGAGCCAGCGCTAAAGGGAATTTTAGCAGTTATGCTACACTGCTGGCGTAGTTGCTGGCAGAACTGCTTTTAGGGCGAAAATTATTCTTTTCACAAAACATCTTAGATGGGTGCCCACACTTTAGCAGAATTTTTAAAAATATTTCAAGCACCCAAAACCACTCACAAACAGGCACTTACCCCTATACCTGAACCGCTTTGAAAAAAATATTTAAATATTTTCACATACAGGGGTTACCTATGGCAGGGCTTAGGGTATAAAGGAGTACATAACACACTTATTCATACACCTGTTTAACATCTATTAAGCATTAAGCCTCTCTTAGTTTTAAGAGAGGTTTTCTTTTTTACTTCCCATCCATTTTTTTCATCTTAGGCCCACCAACCAATTTTAGCCTAAGCCTATGCAAGCAGAATTTATTACTGTTACGCCCCAATACCGCAAGCACATTGCCCTTATTGCCCTGAACCGCCCCAAAGAGCTCAATGCCCTTAACCTGCAGCTGATGGGTGAGCTGCGGGATGCCCTTGTTGCGCTCGATGAGGATGATGAGGTGCGTGTGATTGTGCTAACCGGCAACGAACGGGCATTTGCTGCAGGTGCAGACATCAAACAAATGGCTGGCAAGGGTGCCATTGATATGGCAAAAGTAGATCAGTTCAGCACCTGGGATAAGATCAAGCGTACCAAGAAGCCCCTGATTGCAGCCGTTTCGGGCTTTGCCCTGGGGGGTGGCTGCGAACTGGCCATGACCTGCGATATGATTGTAGCCTCTGAAACTGCCCAGTTTGGTCAGCCAGAAATTAAAATCGGGGTAATGCCTGGTGCTGGTGGCACCCAGCGCCTGACGCGCGCCATTGGCAAAGCCAGGGCTATGGAATTAGTGCTGACAGGCAAATTCATTTCTGCGCAGGAGGCACTCAACTGGGGCCTGGTGAACAGGGTTGTACCGGTAGAAATGTACCTGCAGAGTGCCATGGAGCTGGCAGCAGAAATAGCTCAGATGTCGCCCATTGCTACCCAGATGGCCAAAGAATCTGTAAACCACGCCTATGAAAGCAGCCTTAGCGAAGGCCTCTATTTTGAGCGCAAAAACTTTTACCTCCTTTTTGCCTCCGAAGACCAGAAAGAAGGCATGAATGCCTTCATCGAAAAACGCCAGCCTGATTTTAAGGGAAAGTAGTCTCTGAATGTGTTAACTGGCTGATGTGCTATGTGATAATGATGGGCAATGGGAGAAGCTATTTTCTGTGGGCAATTTTAATCAAAGCCCCAGGCTAAACTGGCCGCAGGATGATATTATCGGCAGCAGACAACTTCTCCCATTGCCCAACATCAGCACATGAGCATATTAAACATGAGCATATTAAAGAATTAGCACATTGATCTATCCTTGCATTACTCCCCCGCCTCTCCTACCTTTGCAGCCGGAATTTTAGCGTACCGAAATTTGGAGCCAGGCAGTAGTGTCTGTTCCATTGCATTATAATTACAACCTAACTATTCATCAGTTTTATGGCATCATTAGTTGGAAAAAAAGCTCCACTATTTAACGCTCCTGCTGTTATTAACGGCGAAGAAATTGTAGACAACTTCTCTCTTGACCAGTACCTGGGCAAGAAGTACGTGGTTTTCTACTTCTATCCTAAAGACTTTACATTTGTTTGTCCAACTGAAATCCACGCATTCCAGGAGAAACTGGCTCAGTTTGAGCAGCGTGATGTAGCCATTGTTGGCTGCTCCTGCGATACCGAAGAAAGCCACCTGGCCTGGCTGAATGTTCCTAAAGACCAGGGCGGCATCCAGGGTGTAACTTACCCCATCGTTGCTGATTCTGCCAAAACCATCGCCCACAACTTTGGCGTACTTGCCGGCGACTGGAACTACGACGAAGAAGGTAACCTGCAGTTTGAAGGCAAGCCTGTTGCTTACCGTGGCAGCTTCCTGATCGACAAAGAAGGTGTGGTGCGTCATGCTACCATCAACGACCTGCCATTGGGCCGTAACATCGACGAAATGATTCGTTTGGTTGATGCCCTGCGCCACGTAGAGAAATTTGGCGAAGTATGCCCTGCAAACTGGGAAGAAGGAAAACAGGCTATGAACGCTACCCGTCAGGGTGTGGCAGAGTACCTGTCTAATAACTAATTCAGTACAAAAGGATCAGCTTCAGGAGAGATTAACATCTTAGCACGGAGCATATTCATATTAAGAGCCGGCCCCAAAAGCCGGCTTTTTTCTTTACTTTTGGCCCATGATGCTACAAAAGTGGCTTTACACCCTTGGCCTGGGCGGCTACCGCACAGCACTTACACTGGCAGCGCCCCTGCACGCTAAAGCAAAAAAAATGCTGGAGGGGCGGCATCAACTGCTCCAGCGCATCAGCGAGGCCATGCAGGGGAATACAGCCCCTGTGCTGTGGTTCCATTGCGCCTCTCTGGGAGAATTTGAACAGGGCCGCCCTGTTATAGAAGCCCTGCGCCAGGAGTACCCGCAGCATAAGATTTTCCTTACCTTCTTTTCTCCCTCCGGTTACGAGATCAGGAAAAATTATGCCGGTGCCGACTGGATCTTTTACCTGCCACTGGATTCTGCTGCGAATGCCCAGGCATTTCTGGATGCAGTGAAGCCACAGCTGGCCGTGTTTGTAAAGTACGAGTTCTGGCACTTTTACCTGCAGGAGCTATCTAAGCGTAACATTCCTACCCTGTTGATTTCTGCTATCTTTCGGCCCAACCAGCTGTTCTTTAAACCACACGGCAGCTTTTACAGGCAAATGCTGGGCTACTTTAGCCAGCTCTTTGTGCAGAATGAGGACTCTGCCAGGCTGCTGCAGGAGATTGGCGTGGAGCATGTAAGGGTTGCGGGAGACACCCGTTTTGACAGGGTGCTTACCATTAGCAAACAGGCCAGAGATATTCCGCTGGCCAGGGCCTTTGCCGGCAACATGCCTGTAATGGTGGTAGGCAGCAGCTGGCCCGCAGATGTGGAGGTGCTGGCACCCCTGGTGCAGCAGTACAGGGGTAAGGTTAAATTCATTATTGCCCCCCACGAAACAGATGAGGGAGGCCTGCAGCAAACCGAGAAAATACTTTCGGTTAAAACGGTGCGCTACACCAGTACCAGCCCGCAGGAAGCAGCCTCCGCAGATGTACTGCTGGTTGATACCATTGGCCTGCTTTCCTCGCTCTATGCCCTTGGCAGCTGGGCCTATGTGGGGGGTAGCTTTGGCAAAGGCCTGCACAATACACTCGAAGCTGCCGTCTGGGGTATTCCTGTTTTCTTTGGAAACCGCAATTATCAGAAATTTGCCGAAGCCAGGGACCTGATAGACCTTGAAGCTGCCTATGCTGTTGCAGATGCTGCAGAACTCTTAAGCATTTTTGGCGTTTTGTTTGATAACGAACAAAGGCGAAAAGCTGCCGGCGGGGCTGCTGCCCGATATGTAGCAGAACAGGCCGGCGCCACCGCTAAAATTATTCAATACTGTAAAAACCTTCTATGAGCGAACTACGCGGCAGAGTTATTAAATCAACGGGCCTTTGGTACGAGGTAGAAGACGAACAGGGCCAGCGCTGGACAGCCAGGCTGCGGGGCAAGTTCAAGATCAAAGGTTTGAATGTAACCAACCCCATTGCCGTTGGCGACTGGGTAAAGCTGGAGCCACTTGAAGAAGCCGGTGGCGATGAACAGGCCGTTATTACAGATATTGAGCCCCGCCAGAACTACCTGATCCGCCGCAGCATACACAACAAACACAAAGCACATATACTGGCGGCCAACCTCGATCAGGCAGTACTCATTGCCACACTGGCACAACCCCGCACCTCCCTGGGTTTTATAGACCGCTTCCTGGTATCGGCAGAGGCTTACCGCATTCCTGCCATTATTGTGTTCAACAAAAAAGACTTACTCAAAGAAAAAGATCATGCTTACCTGCAGGAGCTTATCGGTATTTATGAGCCCCTGGGTTATACCTGCATTGCCATATCTGCCAAAGAACAAAGTGGTATCGATGCCTTTAACCAGTTACTGGAGGGAAAGCTAAGCCTGCTTTCGGGCCACAGTGGTGTTGGCAAAAGTACCCTGCTTAATAAAATATCGCCGGAGGCAAATCAGAAAACAGCAGAAATAAGCTCCTTTGCCAATAAAGGAACCCACACCACCACTTTTGCAGAGATGTTCCGGGTAAACAGCAACACCTGGGTGATAGACACACCAGGTATTAAGGAACTGGGGCTCGCTGATATGGAAGATGATCCGCTGGACCACTATTTCCCTGAAATGAGAGAGCTGTTAAATGAGTGCCGTTTTAACAACTGCACCCACACCCATGAACCAGGCTGTGCTGTTATGGATGCCGTAGAAGCAGGCACCATTGCTCCCTCCCGATTCAACAGTTACCTGGGCATGTTGGATGAGGAAGAAAATCACCGATAAATCCTCATCCTAATAATCAAACCGTTCAAACCTTCTGCTGCGGCTAGCGTTATCCTGATAGTGGTACTTTTTTTAGATATTATCAGTTTTTGATGATTTTTCAGCCTAAAGCATTGTATGAAAAAATCTCTACCCCTCCATCACTTTGATTTAGTGAGATGGGCCTTCGTTTTATTTACCGTGTTTGTGGTTTCACAACCGGTGTTTAGCCAACAAAGTAGCCGCCGCCTTATTACCAAAGGCACCAGCGGAACCCCTTTCGGATTCTTTGAGTACCTTCCCGCTGGCTACTCTTCCAGCAGCGAAAAAAAGCCCCTTATCCTGTACCTGCACGGTGCCGGAGAACTGGGCAATGGCACCAGCGACCTCAGCAAAATGTACCAGCGGGCTTTGCCCAAACTCCTAAAAAATGGTAAGGAGATTGACTTTGTGGTGATTGCACCCCAGGCTCCAAGCTGGTGGCATTACCACGACCTGATGCCCATGCTCAACTGGATTAAAGAGAATTACAACATTGATACCGAGCGTATCTACCTAACAGGCATCAGCATGGGGGGCACCAAAGTCTGGGATTTTGCTGGAGATCATCCCGACCAGATCACAGCTGTAAGCCCACTGGGTGCAGATGCCCGGAACCAGGATGTTTGCCGCTTAAGCAGTGTACCTGTCTGGGCATTTCATGGAAAAAATGACAACGTATACCCTGCCAGTTCCATGATGGCTGCCATCAACACACTTAATAACAGCTGCAATCCTGTTGCCAACCCGCCGGCGCAAGGAACCATTTACAGCCAGCACGGACATGATGATCTTTGGGATTATGTATACAATGGCACCTATGGTGATGATGTGTATGCCTGGATGCTGCAGCACCGCAAACCGGGCACAACACCTCCGCCACCTACAAACCAGCCCCCCTCGGCCAATGCAGGACCTGATATCAACATAAAGCTGCCAACAAACTCTGTTACCATCAGTGGGTCAGGATCTGACACTGACGGAACTATCAGTGCCTATAAATGGAGTAAGATTAGTGGTCCTGCTGCCACGCTTAGCCAAACCACCACGCCCTCGCTCTATGCCTACGAACTGGTCGCGGGCACTTATGAGTTTGAGTTAATGGTTACCGATAACGCAGGTGCCACCGCAAAAGACCGTATGAAATTAAATGTGGCTGCTGCCGATGATGATGATGATCCAGTCTCTACCGCAGGACTTAATTATAAATATTACGAAGGCAGCTGGAGTGTACTTCCAGACTTTGGTTCACTTACCCCAAAAAAGACAGGCACTGTCAGCAACTTCAGCCTATCGCCAAAAAGCAGGAATAATAAGTTTGCATTTCTGTATGAAGGCTACATTAATATAGCTACTGCAGGCACTTATACTTTTTATACAGCAAGCGATGATGGCAGTAAGCTTTACATCAACGGCAGCCAGCTTGTCAACAACGACGGACTTCATGCCCTGCAGGAACGTTCAGGCTCGGTATACTTAACGGCAGGTACCCACCCCATCAAGGTTACTTATTTTGAATACTGTGGTAGTTCAGAAACTTTAAATGTAAGCTTCAAAGGTCCTGGCTTTAGCAAGAAAAAAATTCCAAACGATGTACTTAGCACAGGTGGCAGCGCCTCTAGCACACCACCCGCCGGCACAAATGCCGGACTTAGCTATAAATATTATGAGGGTAGCTGGAGTGTGCTTCCTAACTTCAGTTCCCTGACTCCAAAAAAGACAGGTACAGTTAATAACTTCAGCCTTGCACCAAGAAAAAGTAACAACCTTTTTGGCTTTGTATTTGAGGGCTACATAGAAATCTCTACGGCAGGCACCTACACTTTTTATACCCAGAGCGACGATGGCAGCAAGCTGTACATAAACGGGCAGCAGATTGTAAATAACGATGGCATGCATGCACTGCAGGAACGTTCAGGCACAGTACAACTGGCAGCAGGCCTACATCCAATCAGGGTTACATACTTTGAGAAGTACTCTGGCGAACAGCTGTCTGTAAGCTACAGCGGACCTGGTATTTCCAAAAGAACGATACCGGATGCAGTACTTAGCACGGGCAGTAACAGCAGCAGCACTACAAGTACCTCTGATGTACGGTCAGATGCCGAAGATTTACAGGAGGCAGCTACCGTGACTATAAACACTACAGAAAGCCTGCAACTGCTTAACAACCCTGTAACTGATGGCTGGCTTAGAATAGCTACCCGGGAAGCAAATCTGCTGCAAGAGGGTGAGGTATTTTTTTACGATACCGCTGGCAGAAGATACCAGTCAGTGCTGGTGGAGGGGGCTTCATTAAACACCTGGGAAGTAAGCACCCGGCAGCTACACCGTGGCATTTATGTTCTGTTGATCAAACAAGCTGATGGCCAGGAACGGCGCCTGCGATTTATACAGCGTTGATCGCACGGATGGTTCAAATTTTAACTTTACAGCGTTCATCAGTACCAATAAGGGTTCCTGTTTTTTGCAGGAACCCTTAATTGTGTTAAAATGAATGCTCTAGTATCAAGTGGGGCACCTCAAACTTCAAAAGTTCATAACAATCAGGGAGCATCCTTTTCACCAAAAATGCTCAAATACGTTTCAGTAAAAACGCCAGCAAAGCATCCTCCCAGCCTACAGGCCATACTTCTCTTTTAAGTGCCAGCATTTGCCTGCCTATTTCCCTGTGCTTATGCCGAATAGCCTGACGGATCTCGTAACTTAAGCGCTTACCCAATGCCCTATCTTCTTCCGCTGTCTGGTTCAGCTCTTTTGCCTTGTAGCAAATAGCCAGGGTACTGGCCATTTGCAAGGTTTCTGCTTCGTACTGCCTGGCCGACCACGACCTGGGCAGCACCCGCTTTTTAACCAGTATCTGATCGGTGTAGAGGTACTTCCAGAGCCTTGCAGAGCGTACCCAGAAGTCAAAATCTTCATAGGCCAGTTGCTCATCGTAGCCAGCAAGGGCATCCAGAACACTGCGGCGCATCATCATGGTGGGTGTACAAATAAAATAACGCTCCAGTACTTCCCTGTAAACCCAGCCCTGTGGTACCGGCTGCAACAGATTTCCCTGCAAGGATCGTTGATAGTGTGGCTTCAGCAAACTGCCATCCGGCTTAATATACCAGGCATCAGTAAAATGCACACCCCAGCCTTCGCCAGCCGTTTCCATTTCCTGCACCCCAATGGCTACCCTATCAGGCAACAAAATATCATCAGCAGCAAGATCAATCACATACTTGCCCTTCGCCAGGGCAAGACCTTTGTTAAAGGCTTTGCAGTTGCCCAGGTTTTCTTTTAGCGCAATAAAAGGGATCTGTGGTTTATCATAGAGCCAATTCTTTATCACTTCCTGGCTACCATCACTGCTGGCATCATCTACCACTATCAGCTCAACATTGGAATAAGCCTGCTGCCAGGCAGCCTCCAGGCTCTCCACCACCCAGGGAGCATGGTTATGGCAGAGGCAGATGATGGTTACAAGGGGTTGGGACATAAGCAGGGATAGACTAAAAGTATTGAATGCTTAGCGTTTGTAAAAATAATTTCCTGACTGCTTTTCGTACTCATCTTCAGCCTGCACTTGCCACTCCTTATCACATCGTCTAAACCCCCAGTCTTTCAGCAACATCTTCACCCTCCCCACATTTTCCGGGTGACTTTCAGAGAACAGCTCCACAATCAGGCAAATCTTCTTACCGGAAGTCATCAACTCTCTGCCGCCCTCTAAAACCATCCATTCTGCACCTTCCACATCAATTTTAATCAATATATTTTCATAGTCAATCCATGTGTTCCTGTAACAGTCAAGCATTACGGTTTCAACAGTAGAACCGAAAGCCAGGGATTGCGGCTCGTTCACCAGACTGCCAATTCCGGGATTTCGCTTGCCGTATCCATCAGTATAATGTTCAGAAGGTGTAAAGAATGAGGCTGTTCCTGTCTGCAGGCTTAGTGCTTTTGGTACAAGTTGATAATCGAGGTCATTGATTAGCATGTTAACCTGTTGCTGATGATAAGCAGCTAAATTTGGCTCGAAAGAAAGTATCCCAGCACTAGGATATCTTTTTTTAACGTACAAACTAAACTGACCTAGCTGCGAACCAGCATCAATAAACAGAAATTTTTTATCACTGCTATATAAATCAATTGCTACCAGTACTTCCTCCTCAAAACATCCATTTTCCCTGATTATGAAGTCAATAAAATTACTGCAGTTCAACAACAAGCGCAGTTCCAGACGTTTACTAGAAAAAAGCTGCCAGCCCTTAATTTTACGAGCCCGATAATGGATGTAATAGTTGTAAAGCCAGGCGTATAGTCGTTTTAGAACCTTTAACATGCAATTGAAATAGAAGCAGAAGTTTAGAATCAATAGTTTACCAGCAGATTCAATAGTAAATTGTGAATATAAAGATTTTGCAGGGTCACTGCTCTAAACAGTAATAGAAACCGATGATAATGTCTTCTGAATTAGTCTTCAGAAGCACATTTAATAAACTTGCAGAATTATTAGAAGAGGAGTTATTGTTTTGCCGTCATCAGGTTTTGAATGTATATAAACTTCATATGTTAAAGGATTCGCCTTACGATAATAGATTAATATGATACATGTAGTTACAGTACATTGGCAATCTGATCAATGGATTGATCTGCAGTTGTATTATTTACAAAAATATCTACCTCAACCATTTAAGGTGTATGCTTTTCTGAATGGAATTCAGAAACAACATTATGAGAAGTTCTTCTATGTATGCGATGAACCTATTGAAGAACATGCTGTTAAGTTAAACTTACTATCACAAATTATAGCACCGCAGGCCAATCCAAATGATGTTCTTATTTTTCTTGATGGAGATGCTTTTCCTATAGCTCCCATGCAGAATTTTATAGCGGAGGTAGTTCCAAAGTATCCATTAGCAGCAATTGTTAGAAAAGAGAATTTAATGGATCCACAACCTCACCCAAGTTTTTGTATTACTACAGTTGGTTTTTGGCAGCAAATAAGGGGGGACTGGAAAAGAGGGTACTGCTGGGAAGATAGTAACGGCCAGCTGGTATCTGATGTGGGGGGCAATCTTTTCAAACAGTTACTTGAACTCAACATAGAATGGCTGCGCCTCTATCGGACGCAATCCCTGGGCACTCACCCTGTATGGTACGGTATCTATCACAACCACATTTACCACCACGGTGCCGGCTTCAGACCTCCTGCAGAACGAATAGACCTGATGAATAAATCCATTTTCTCGAGGGCACTCTGGTGGGCCTCAAGTAAAAGTCGTAGCCTTGATGCAGTGATAGACCGTTTATGGCACAAAACAATGGCTTGGGAAATAGCAAAACATCAGGAAAAAGAACATGATGCAATGTATTTGAAAATACAACAAAACAAAGATGACATTTTCAGGTCGGTGTAATTCTTATTTTTCTGCTGAAACAGTGCCCGCTGCCTTACAAGCTGAATAACTAACAGTAGTACATGAATGTATTCTATATACCATCCTGGTATCCATCGGCGGATGAAAACATTTCCGGAATTTTTCATCAGGAACTGATCCAGGCAATGGCGGCGGCTTACCCTGCATTGAACTCTGGAGTCAGCCTTTGGGGACAAAAAACAGAGGCAAACCTAATCTGGGCTAAAGATCACCTTAAAAATTTTTACAAACTGCTCCGATTCCCTCTGGAGCGCAATTATCAGTACACCATTTACGATAATTTAAAGGAGTATTACTGCCCAGCTTTAACCTGGAGTGATAAACTTTTTCAGGGTAACATCAAGCGCATTATTGAGGCTAATGATGAGAATCTAAACCGGTTTGAATCTGATTTTGGTAAAACCACAATTATTCATGCCCAGGTTGCTTTTCCTGCAGGCTACATAGCAATGCATTTGGCCTCCAGGCATAAACTGCCCTATGTAATAACAGAGCAAATGAGCCCTTTTCCTTTTAGTTGCTATATGCGCAAACAACAAATCATGGATAAAGTGCTGCTGCCCATGCAAAAAGCAGATGCGGTGATTGCCATCAGCCCGCATGCCGCCAGAGATATACAGGATAAAACTGGTGTACAGCCTGTTATTATTCCAAATTTAGTAAATGAAAGTATGTTCTCTCCTTTAGCTCATCCGGCTAAATCCTCTGATAAGCAGGAACAACAAGTTTTCACCTTCTTCACATTAGGTAGAATGGTACCCCAAAAAGGAATCCCAGACCTTTTGAAGGCTATAAAGTTGATGAGCAATAAGAAGGTGAACTTTAGAATAGGAGGAGATGGTGAACATCTGCAGGAATATCAGGCCCTGGCCACACAGCTGCAACTCGATGTTAACATACAATGGCTTGGAGAACTGACACGAAAAGAAGCGGCAGAAGAATTTAAAAACTGCCATGCTTTTGTGCTACCTAGCATCCATGAGTCTATGGGAGTAGTTTATGCCGAAGCACTCGCCTGTGGAAAGCCCATTATTGCAACCCGTTGTGGCGGGCCTGAATTTATTGTTCAGGAGCATAATGGTTTAGTAGTAGATGTTCAGGCCCCCGATCAGTTGGCAGGGGCAATGGATCTCATGATCAGGCTTTACAGTCAATATTCTCCTACTGCTATCAGAGAAGATTTTATGAAGCGTTTCTCCAGCACAGCCGTTACAGAGAAAGTCTACACACTTTACAGAGCAATACTTTCCCAAAACTAAACAGCTGCTTTACAGAGGCTCGCTTATTCTCCTGGTTTCCCTACATACTTTAATGTTACTTCTCCTTAAAACCCCCTATTTATTGCTTTCATAAATATTCATTAATTTCGCAGCCTGTTTTATTCTGCATCCTATGCCCTATTTGCTTCTAGGCATCCTTTTTAATGTTGCTATTTTTTTGATCTTCAGGGGGTATGCCCGCTATGGTGTTAACACCCTGCCGGCCATTGTGGTAAACTACTTTGTTTGTATCATCACCGGCCTGGTTTTCCTGGGTGGCTTCAGTAGTCTGCAGCTTATTTCCATCAATAGCCCCTGGCTGCTGCTGGCCTTTTTCCTGGGAGCAATGTTTATCGGCACTTTCTATATGATGGCCATGACTACCCAGCGGCTTAGTGTAACGGTTTCTTCCATTGCCGCCAAAATGTCGCTGGCGCTGCCGGTGGTTTTCAGTATGTTTATACTGCAGATCGAGAGCAAGGAGTTTACCCTTTGGAATTACCTGGGCATTGCCCTGGCTTTTGTAGCAATATACCTTAGCTCCTGGAAGCCCCGCGAGGAGAAAAAAGCACCACTGCCGGGCAACAGGCTTATACTGCTGCTTCCGCTTGGTGTGTTTTTATGCAGCGGCATTATCGATACGACCATTAATTATACCTCCTACCGATATTTAACGCCCAGGGAAGAAGGCATCTTTCCGCTGGTGATCTTTTTTATTGCAGCCATTCTAGGCCTTGTGCTGCAGCTTTTCAGAAAACAGCCAACAGGCCGCAGGGAGTTTTTAGGGGGTGTTGTACTGGGCGTACCTAATTTTTTCAGCATCTATTTTATCGTAAAGGGGCTGGCAGAGTTCGATAATAACGGCGCATTCTTTTATCCGCTCCTTAACATCAGCATAATTTTAGGTTCTTCGATTGCTGCGGTGCTCTTTTTTAAGGAAAAGCTGCTGCCCCTTAACCAGCTCGGACTGCTGCTGTCTGTTTTGGCTATATTTTTGCTATCTTATCAGGAAATTTTAAGTGCTTTATAAGTTGGTTCGTGCTGTTTCTGCCATATTGCTGTTACTCCTGTGTTGCCCCCTCCTGCTCCGTGGGCAAGCCTACACCCTCTATGGCGACCCCAAGGGATTGGAAGATGTGGAGCGCATCACATACCTTATTTACGATGCCCGGCACCAGCAGGTAGACAGGGAACTGGAAATGCTGAAGCACCGGGTGCCGGCCTCGCATCCTGTACATCCGCTCCTGAAAGCCCTCAACCTCTACTGGAAGGATGCCCCCATGCACCTGGCATCGCCGCATTATCATGAGTTTGTACAGCTGCTGCATCAGACCAACAGCCAGGCAGAGGCCTACCTCGACAAAGGCATGGACAAAACTGTGAGTGTTTTCGCGGCCCTTACCGCCAATAGCCTGCTTACGCGTTTCCATGCAGAGAAGGGCGATTATATGGCAGCGCTAAAGCAGGCCAGGCCTACCTACGGCTATATGAAGGAGGGTTTTGAGCTAAAGGAGTCGTACAAGGAATTTTATTTCCCCACAGGCCTCTATAACTACTACCGGGTAAAGTATCCCGATCTGCACCCGGTGTATAAATCTTTTATGTGGATGTTCCAGGATGGCAATAAATCACTGGGACTGCAGCAGCTGGAGTATTCTGTACGCAACAATGTATTTACCAAAGCAGAAGCGGCAGTTTTCCTGGTGCACCTCTACCTTTACTATGAAAACCAGCCACAGAAAGCGCTGCAAAGCATACAGATACTCTACAAACAATTTCCCAATAACCGCTTTATTCGTCTGCAGCTGGCCGAGTCGCTCATAGCCGCCCGGCATTATGCCGAAGCAGCCCCACATGTAGCCTACCTGCTGAAGGAAACAGATGCCTACTACCGCGCTGCCGGAGAGCTGTTTAGCGGCTTACTGCAGGAAAAACAGCATCAAAACCATCAGCAGGCTTTACCCCACTACCATGCTGCGCTTAGCATGGCAGCCCCCCTCAATTACATAGCAGATACCTACAGAAGCATGGCACATGCCGGCATTGCCCGTTATTACGAGGCAAAGAATCAGCAGGAAAAGGCTAAAAAAGCATGGCAGCAGGCACTTGACCTGGCTATGTACGAGTACCCAGTAAAACAGGAAGCCAAAGCCCACCTGAAGTAATGCAGCCATCCGATTCTTTCCGGACCATTGCCCGAAGCTCCGAAGGCCTATACAAGGAAAAAGGCAGCAAGTTTATTGCCAGGGCTCACCCGGTAAAAAGCGAAGAGGAGATAAAGGAAGTACTGGAGACCCTGAAAAAGGAGTTTTTCGATGCCCGCCACCACTGCTATGCCTGGATACTGGGCGCCCATTCAGAACGCTACCGTGCCAATGATGGGGGTGAGCCCAACCATTCTGCCGGCGATCCTATCCTGGGGCAAATACGCTCACTGGAGTTAACCAATACGCTTGTGGTAGTGATCCGCTATTTTGGTGGCACCAAGCTGGGGGTAAGCGGCCTCATTAATGCCTATAAAACGGCTGCAGCCGAAGCACTGGCCGCCAACGAAATAAAGGAAGAAGTAGTAATGCAGCAGTTAAAGCTGCAGTATGGCTATGAGCTTACCAATGAAGTCATGAGGCTGGTGAGCGAATATAATATGCAGGTAGAGGATCAGTCCTTTACAGAAACCTGCCGCATGCAGTTACTGGTACGCCAGAGCCTCTACCCCGAAGCCCTCGAAAAAGCCCGGCAGATACTGGGTGTGGAAGTGATCAAATAAGTGATTTAGTGAATGAGTGAATTTGTAGCCGCAGCACTGCGCTAGAATAAACTGCCTTTGCGGCTTCAGCACCCATAACAAGCCCTAACTCCCCCGCTCGCCGAAAGGCCTTCCGTTTTGCCTGATTTTAGGTTTTGCCGGTGGCGGCATCTGGAACAGGTGTTCACCAGGCTGAATGTACCCCCAGCGCTCCAGCTTTTCATAAAGCTGCAGGCATACCCAGGCATCGGTGGCGGCATAGTAGATCTGGCTCTTGCTTAGGCTATCCCGCTCCCAGTTCGAGGTCTGCTGACTTTTACTGATCCGGATACCCATGATAATGGCAGCCAGGCTGCGAACACCAATATTTTTGATACCGGCGGCCTGTGCTACCTGGTTAAGCTCTATGATACCCCCTGGTTTAAAATTACCCAGCTTCTGAAGCTCACGCAAATCATCAAGAATAGATATACCAGCCTTGATTACGGTAGGTGTTTCAAACAGGGCTCTTAAGCCTGCAGGAAAGCCCGTTTTATTTGTTCTGATGAGGTATACCAGACCCGGAGTAGCTATCTGCACCAGGGAAATAGGATAATACTCTCCCTTACGGAACGAAGGCCGGCTCTCGGTATCGAAGCCCAGCACCGGCTGTCGACGAAGATCTGTCAGCGCTTCGGCTAATTCGTCTTCCGTCGTTACCACCTCTACCTTACCTTCATAGCGGATAAGGGGCAGCTCGTTAATTTCGTCTTTGGTAACCTCTTGCTTAAACATTTACTGAAGTATCTGTTTTTTCAGGGGTTTGGTTTGAAAAGCGCCTTAGTTTTATGTTCAGATAGGCAAAGGCTATCGTCATAAGCGGGCTAATCAGGTTAAAAAAGCAGTACGGCAAATATACAAGTGTAGCAACTCCTAATACCGACGACTGTGTTAAACCGCAGGTATTCCAGGGAACCAGCACCGAAGTAACGGTTCCGCTGTCTTCGAGTGTACGACTTAAATTTTCCGGACAAAGTCCCCTTTTTCTGTAAGTATTTGCAAACATACGGCCCGGCACCACAATGGCCAGGTATTGATCCGAAGCTGTTAAGTTAAAGAAAATACAGGTAACAGCCGTAGAGGTGATCAGCGAACCGGTAGAAGTAGCCCAGGAGATAATACCCTCCGTTATACGCTGAAGCATGCCCGTACTTTCCATTACCCCGCCAAAAACCATGGCACACACAATGAGCCAGATCGTATTAAGCATACCAGACATACCACCTGTGGTTAAGAGTTCGTCTACCACTTCGTTACCGGCAGGTATGCTAATTTCGGTATACATAGACTTCATCAGGGCTATGTAGCCTCCCAGGAGGGGATCATTCACTTCGCCTGATACCAGGCCAACCACATCGGGCTGAAAAATAAAGGCAAAAACACCACCCAGCAAAGTACCGATCAGCAGGGCAGGCAGGGCAGGCATTTTACCTACTATCATGGCAATTACAGCTACCGGCACCAGGAACAACCAGCCACTGATGTTGAAGCGCTGTGCGATGGCCTGCTGCACCTCTTCTACATTTGCCACTACCCCGCCGGTATCATTGGTAAGACCAATTACCAGGAAGATGATCAGCGATATGATGATGGAGGGCACTGTGGTCCACATCATATAGCGTATGTGGGTAAACAGGTCGGTACCGGCCACTGCAGGTGCCAGGTTGGTGGTATCGCTTAGGGGCGACATTTTATCGCCAAAATAGGCACCGGAAATAATAGCGCCTGCAATAAGGCCTTCTGACAGGCCCAGGGCCTTGCCAATGCCCAGCAGTGCAATACCAATGGTTGCCACGGTAGACCAGGACGAACCAGTTGCCAGCGAGACAACCGCACTCACAAAACAGGCTGCAAACAGAAATATGGTAGGGTTCAGTATTTCAAGCCCGTAGTAGATCATGGCCGGCACAATACCACTTAACAGCCAGGTGCCAGCCAGGGCGCCTATCAGCAACAAAATAAGAATGGCAGATAGCGCCGTGCTGATGCTGCGCACAATGCCGTCCTGCATTTCATCATAGGTATAACCTAACCGAATGCCAATAATGCCTGCAACGGCAGCAGCAAACAGCAGTGCCAGCTGGTTAGATCCATCAAGAGCAGAATCGCCAAAAATCAGCACATTTAGCGCCAGCAGACATATCAGCAGAAGTATGGGAATCAGCGCCTCAAACAGGCGTGGTTTACGCTTGGTAACACTCATTGTAAAAGAAAAACGAAGGGCGTTAAACAACTAATATACGCCTTAATCATACAAAGCCGAAAAACTTCATTAAAAAGAAACCCTCAGCAGAAATTTTTCAAAACCAAAAAGATGTTGGATCAGCTCCACCTTTTTGCCCAATGGTCTGCGCATCATTCTATCCTCCTGACCTTCAGCATAATGTTCAGCAGCCCAAGAATCAGAATCCTGTTTGCAGTACCCATCATCACAGATTAAAAGAAACTCCCGCAGGAGAGTAAGCGATGGCTTTGCTGCCTAACTTTTAAAGGTAATTTTAAAGTAGAGGATACTGCCCGCCAGAATAAGGGTAAGACCATTTGCCAGAATAATGGGTAAATCGCTAACCATAATGCCGTATATAAGCCACAACAGCACACCAAACACAAAGAAAAGAAACATACCCAGAGAAATATCTTTGGCAGAGCGGCTCCGCCAGGTTTTAATTACCTGCGGCAGAAAGGCAACAGTTGTACAAAAGCCGGCCACCAGACCAATTAGCTTTACAATATCCATTGCTGCAAAGAAAAGAAGAAGGGCAGAAAGCGGCAACTATATGCCACTTTCTGCCCTACATATAAAAACAATTGTTTTAGCTGTTCACACCAAGGTATACTTTAAAAGTACACTAAGAGAACATGATCAGGTCAACGATCCAGCTGACAAGAGCAATCAGCACTGCAAGTATCAGGGATGGCGTAAAGCCTTTGGTCTCAAATCCCCGATGAAGCTTATCTACTATTTCAATGATAATAGCATTGACAATGATCCGGATCACAAACCCAAGCCCGGTAAAGAAAAAGAGGCCCAGTGTGGCTATGTTCAGCAGTAACGACAGCAGCCAGCCAATCAGAAAACTAAATATACCTATTAATATAGCAACCCATACGGCGGTGCTGAAACTCTTCACATATACAGTGCTCATTGCCCTGGAGGCTACTAAAAGTACTATTGCATCTACCAGCAGATGCACTAACATTCTTATCATGGTGTTAAAGTTTTAGTTGAAATCTTAACCTTAACGAGAAAAGAAGCCGGTGTGTTTAAGGCAATAGAACCGTTAGCCTATCAGTAGCAAAGCGGCCAGTCTCTCGGCAAGCCTGCTGCCAATGGCTACACCCATGCCCCCCAGGCGAACGCCAACCGCAATTCTGTTGCCCTGCTGGTGCACCACGGGTTCTTTTACCGGTCCAAAGGCCATAATACCTGCCCAGCGCTGCTCAACGGCAACAGGCCTGCCGGGTAAAATAACCTCCTGCAGAAGCCTGTCCAGCGCCTCCTGTATGCTGTTGTTCAGGCTGATGTGGGTGGTTGTTTCTGTTTTAAAATCGAGGTTGCGGCCACCACCCAGCATGATACGCTTGCCAATGTTCCGGAAATAATAGTAGCCTTCTTCCAGGTGAAAGGTACCCCTGAAAGGCAAGTCTGCAACGGGAGCTGTGAGCAGCACCTGCCCCCTGCCCGGTTGCAGGTCGAGATTAGGCAAAAACTGCCGGGCAAAGGCATTGGTGCAGATGGCAACTTTTTCTGCCCTGAAGGGCACTTCACTCTTGCGGGCCGGGTCAAGCGCTACCACAGCTACCCCGGAAGCTTCCTCCTCTATACGCTCAACCTGCACGCCCGTAAGCACCTCTACTCCTACTGCTCGGGCACAGGCTGCCAGGGCCTGCATAAGCTGGCCCGTATGCACCTGCCCCTCCAGCGGATTGTAAATCAGGGTTTGTACCCGCTGCCGGGAAAAGCCAAAAACAGACAGCTGCTCTTTGCGCTCACTGAATATTGGCTGCCTGAACAAGGGATGGAGCCATTCATTTACAGCCTCGATCTGCTCAAGGCAATCCCGTTCTTCTTCACGTATAAGCTCATAGCCGCCCCACTGGTGGTAGCCAATGCGGCTATCGCCCAGGCGCTGGCGCAGCTTCTGCAGGCCCCGCCAGCGCTCTTCCACCAGCTGAAAGGCCCTTTCGGAGCCCATAGCCTGCCTATCTACCAGCAGTTCCGTTAAACTGCCAAAACAGGCAAAGCCAGCATTACGCGTGCTGGCACCCGATGGAAAAAGCCCCCGCTCCAGCACCAGCACCCTGGCCGACGGACGTTTTTCTTTTATTTCAATGGCTGTGGAAAGACCAGTTATACCGCCTCCCACTACTATATAATCAGCTTTAATATAGCTCTCCTGCTCCCAAAAACTTAACATGCCCCAAATGTAAAGCTGTTTGCTCAGGCTACCAAAGCATATTCATGCAAACGTTGTAGTAGCTATAGCAGATTTTTTTTATATTAGGCATATAAGCAATCAAACACCCTGCCCCATGACCGATCCCGTCAGTTTACTGAACAAAGCAAAAAAATCGCGTTTTTACCTGTGGCTGCTCAACCAGGTGTTAAGCCGCATGATCCCTTTTAACCTGCCTCACAAATTTGAGATCCTGGAGATCAGTGACCTGCACATTAAAACCCTGCTTCCCTACCGCAGAAAAAACAAAAACCATATAGGAGGACTACACGCCTGCGCACTGGCAACCCTTTCGGAATATACCACAGGCGTGCTTTTGCTTTCGGGCCTTAGTCCCAGGGAGTTCCGCATTATCCTCAAGAACCTGGACATCCAATATTTTTACCAGGGCAAGATGGATGCTCACGCAACCTGGCGCATCAGTCCTGAATTTATCCAGGAATCGGTACTGGAGCCGCTCAAGACTGCAGAATCGGTAGTACTTCCCTGCGAGATCAAAATACATGACAAGCAGGGCAACCACCTCTCTACCGCCCGGGTGTTCTGGCAAATAAAACCCTGGGCAAAAGTCAAAACCGGAAAAGCCCAACTCGAAAAAGCCGCTTAGACTTATGCGAAAAATCGATGCGCTGCTTAGTGAATATGGCGAGAGCCACCGCAATTCACTCAACAAAACCATTCACTGGATTTGCGTGCCGCTGATTTTTTTCAGCATCGTATGCCTGCTCTGGTCCATCCCGGCCGGTCCCCTAAACAACATGTTCACAGGCACTGCCGCAGCATTTGCCAACTGGGCCACCTTGTTACTGCTCATCACACTGGTCTACTACCTGGTGCTTTCCCCTGCCCTGTTCGTAGGCATGCTCCTTTTTTCAGTACTTTGCCTCATGGGCGCCTGGCAGCTGGAGCAGGCTAACATTGCCCCCCTCTGGGCGATAGCGCTGGTTATATTTGTAGTAGCCTGGATCGGCCAGTTCTACGGCCACAAAGTAGAGGGTAAAAAGCCAAGTTTCCTGAAAGATGTGCAGTTCCTGCTTATTGGTCCCGCCTGGCTTATGCACTTTATCTTCAGAAAGCTGGGAATTGGATATTGAGCGGTAATCGGTAGCTGGAATGTAGTATTGGGTACAAAGTATATGGTACAGGGAAACGTGTTCCAGTTTAGCAGCTCAGAATAAAAAGCGGTAAGCTGCTGGCTATTAAAACCGCTTTCAGGATCAACATACCTCATACCATATACTTCCTCTTTTTTCGACTGCCCATGCAACCATCTCGCACCGGCCGGCATCTAACTTAAAACAACCCTTACTACCATGAAAACTTTTTTAAGCCTGATCCTAGCCCTGTGTGTGAGCCTGCCAATGCTGGCGCAGAATTCTGAAACGCGTGCCCTTACCGGCTTCACCAAATTATCGATAGGTGTACCCGCAGAAGTGCGTTTAAGCAAGGGACCCTTTAAAGTACAGCTGGAGGGCGACGACCTGGATGAAATAGAAACCCAGGTAAAGGGAGATCAGCTGGTCATCAAACGTAAAAATGATAAGTGGAGCTTCTTTGGCAATAATTTCGAGAAGGTGGTGATTTACATAAGCATGCCAAGCCTGGAGGCAGTGGCTTTGAGTGGCTCCGGTAAGCTGGAGAGCAAAGACCAGTTCTCTGCCAGCCATATGAAACTGAATGTTAGCGGATCTGGCAGGATGCATTTGCCGGTTGCAGCCGACAAGCTCGATGCGCATGTTTCTGGCTCTGGTGATATTGAAACCAGCGGAACCGCCAGTGTATTAAACGCACACATCAGTGGTTCCGGCAAAGTTATGGCAGAGGGCCTTCGTGCCAGTGAGGTGGAAGTACACATAAGCGGCAGCGGTAACTGCTCTGTACATGCCGATAACAAACTGGATGCACACATAAGCGGCAGCGGAAATGTAAACTACACAGGCAGCCCAACTTCAGTGAATGCCCGTACCAGTGGCAGCGGGAAAATTAATAAAAGAGGTTAACCACTTCAGTGATTGTTGCAGCATACAGCACCCATTTTATTTAATGCCCTTAAGCATCACCAGGGATACCTGCAGCAACTGATAAGGCAAACACCTTCTTCTATACCACCACACGAGCTGAGCCAGCTCTTATTACCCATAGGAGCGGCGCAGCTCGATTTTTATACAGGCCCCTTAACTGTTGATGCTGTTACTGAAGAGGTTAAGAAACTGCTCCAAAAGCAGGATTACCTGTTACAGGATAAATACACAGTCTGGATCAGCAGCCACAAAGGCTACCGCCTGATTTGCCTCTCCGACCACTCGCAATGGGTGCTGCGGGTAGGCAACCTGTCCGGGCACTGGGTACATCTGCACCCTGCCCGCTACTCACCCCACACCATCCGCCAGAAAGCGCATACCCTTAAAACTGCCCTGGCCCTGGCTATTTTACACCAGCAACATGCCCGAAGCCTGTGCCACGATCTGGCAGTAGTAAACAGCATACGCCAGCACCTGCAGTTACCACCCCTGTCGCCCCGGCAGCTACAGGCTGGCTTACAGGAAGCCCTACAGCTGCTGCTTTAGCCAGCTATCCACTCTACCCTTAGCACATCTGCCCTGATGCCCGCTTCTTTAAAATAGCGGAGCCAGTAGAGTTGCTGTGGCGACAGGGCATCAGTTGGAGACTTAACCTCCACAAAGCGATAGTCTTTTTTTGACCACATAAAAAGATCGGGAAAGCCGCGGCCATACTCCTTCAGGTTTTGAGCCATGTTGAGCAGCACCTGGTACAGCGCCTCCATGGGTATCTTTTTACAGGCAGCTTCCAGTAAAGGCAGGGTATTTTCATGCCAGCCCACCAAAGGGTTACCAATGCCCCATTTCTGATCATAGGTGCTGCGCAGGTGACTGAGCAGTGCTTTTCGCCTGTTAAGCTCCCCTACCCGCTTTTTCAGCGACTCCTGCCTGCGGTCCAGAAACTGCGGCAGGTACAAATCTGCAGGGAAGCGCTGCAGCGGACTGTGGTAAACCGGCACATCCTGATCAAAGATCACATCCCAGAACAAGAGGCCAAATAAACTGCGGAAAAGGTAATTCTCGCTGTACATCACTTCATAACCTTTATCGGCAAAGTAACGGATCACACCTTTTTCCACATAATAGCGGTACTCTTCGGATATTTGCACAGATTCTGCTTCTTTCAGCAGTTCTGTAGTACTTCTTACAGCCTTCTTAACTTTCAGCTTTCTGCAAAAGTCCTGTGCAAAAATCGACTCCTCGGCATTCAGAGGTGTAGCTTCCATCTGGTGGCAGAGCTCCAGCGCCTGCTGCACATCACCTTTCTTTTGCAGCAGGCGCACCTGCCGCTCCCGCGAAGGCGGCTGCTGACTGTAGCGGTAAACCTCCAGGGCCCAGTCGGGCTGCTGCAGCCTTTCCAACAGGCGGGCTGTTTTTAGGGTAAGCCTGTCGAAGGTTGGCCTTGCTTCTTCGCCCAGCTGTGCGCCACGGCCGGCAATCTGCATATACCAGGTGTAGAGTGGCTCTGCTACCGGTGCATCTCTTAGCTCCCTGAAATGCTGGTATACAGATGATATCCAGAATTTATCTTCTACCTCTTTACGGCTGCTGAACTTTGCCACCAGTTTATCATTATCCAGCACCTCGTACTGAACGTAGCCCAGGTCGCGAATCACAAACTCCGACATTTCGCCGTGCAGGTGACCAAAGAACAGGAATTTCAGCAGCTCATACTCCTGCAGGTAACGCTGAATTACCACCGTTTCAAGGGCAAGCACAGCCTGCAGTATTTCGTCATGCACGAGCTCCTCCAGCATTCTCTGGAGCAGCTCCTCCTTCTTTAAAGGGCTTAACCCCTTTACCTTTGGCTGCAACAGCTTCCAGATGGCACAAAGCTCCTGCTTATTGAAAATTTGCAGTACGTTTGGTAATTCCTGCTTGTATTCCTCCTTAAAAAGAAGGCAAAATCCAGCGGTTGTCAGCTCCTGCAGTGGCAGCGCCAGGGCTCCTATTTCAGGATAGTTCAATTTGTTAAGCCTGAAAAACCGGCCCTTTCGGTTTGCAAAACGCAAAAAAAGGCAGCGACCCTCCTCACTCAAGGCCCTGAAGCGGGCAATAAAATCCTTTTCACCCTCCAGCAGAAGGTGCCCGTACTTAGCCTCAACAAACTCAAGCAAGGAGTAAAAATTATCGAGGTAGTATTTTGGCGGTAATTCCGTTATCGGCAGCGCAGTCCATCCCATCGTTAGCCTAAAGTTAAGGAAATGAGCAGAATAAAGGTAGAGGCTTAAGCTGATTATGCTATTTTTCTCTATCCGGCCTTTTCAATTATACTTTAGTGCTTTGTCTATGACATATTTGGCCAAACGCCCCGGGCAGGGCCAATACATGCCACTCCTCCCGGGCTGGAAAGGCAGGCAGAAACAAGTGCCGCAAGGGCGGCATGGTTCCGGTATTTACCTTCTATACGAACAAAAAAAGCAGCAACACCTTTCGGTATTACTGCTTTTATCTTTTCTGAAGATACAGATACTGTACTGATGAACTATCTAGCCAAGCGGCTTAGGCGTTCTTCCAGGTAGTTAATTCTGTTGGTAAGAAAATCAATCTTCATGCGCAGCTCCTGCACCCCTTCATGATCCACTGCAGCTGCATAAGGTTGCTGCACCGGGAAAGTCTGTGGCTGGGGCACCGGCATGGGGGCTGTTGCCTGCTGCGGCTGTTGGGGCTGCACCTGTGCTGTGGCTGCCTGTGGCTGCTCCGGCTGTGCATCCTCCAGCGACTGCACTTCGGCTGTCACCTGCTCTTCGTCTGCTTCTGCTACAGCTTTTGCCGGCTTTTCTTTTTCTTTTTGTTGCTGCGGCACTGCCACACCTGCTTTTTGTGCCAGCTGGTCTACCGTTACACCAAGTTCCGATAGTAGCACACTCATAAACTGTGGGGTAGGCGTTTGCTTGCCACTTAAGGTTTTGTTTAACCTGTACATCGAAAAGCCGGTAGCCTTTGCTATTTCCTCGGGCGATTTCTCAGATTTGCGAATAAGCTTACGCACCTGGCGACCCACTTTTGGCCAGTGCTCATCACTGGTCATGAGCTGAAAACCAGGATGTTCCTGTGTAGCCGACAAGGTAGGGCGCCCCTTGCCGCTTTGCAGCCAGGCCGGATTGATGAAACCATCATAAGCCTCTAATATTTTTTGAATGGTGCCTTTACGTGGCTTTTTATCTTCAGTATATAAATTACGTAAAGTACCGTATGCAATTCCAACTTCTTTTGCAAAACGGTTTGCACTCACTTTCAGGATATCATCCTGAAAGTACTGAATACGATCATTAACCTTAGAGAGATCGCTCGAATTATTATTCATTATTGCGGGTGGTTAGAACAAAATGAAGTGCTAATTAAAAAAAATTGATACTATATACAAAACAAAAGAAATGATACCTTCTAATATTAGCAAAATTTTTCTATACTTTTTTTCTACTAATCAAACAAAATTAACAGCAGCTGAGCTTTTTAGCTATTTTCAATAAATCAGCTGCGAAAAACTTCATCTATTTTCTGTTTCATCCGTAATTAAGAGGGCTATGATTGAGCCGTTTAAATTGCAAAATGAAACCCTGCATTTAAACTCTGGTTACTCACTGTAGTACTGATGTAGGTTTTGGCCCTGGCTGTTTTTGAGGATAAAAGCGCTATAGTATCGCCTGCAGAGGCTGTGAGCCGCTATGCCGGAACCGGGGGTAAGGCTTCATTCATCAGGAAAGTCAATTTAAGAATGTATAGTTGCCGGGAATCTCCCTGCTCCTGTAACATTCTTTTTCTTTAACTTATTAAATACAGCTGTTAGCGCTTAACGTATATTCAACATTTTTTATGGAACAATTTCAGGGATATTATCAGGACCTTGCTCCAATTTTTCAAAACCTTATCTTAATTATTGCCGCTGTTTTAGGTGGCCTGTTAATAAAGTCTATCATATTTAGCATTCTTAGGTTTGCTTTCAGAAACCATCAGGATGCCATTCTCATCCACTCCCTGTTAACCAGGTGCAGTGCGGTACTAAACTTCCTGGTACCATTAATTACACTTTCACTTACCCTACCCCTGATGGACACAACCCCACGGGAAAACCAGTTTCTGGAAAAAACCCTGGGTGTGCTCATGATCATTGGCTTTGCATGGCTGGCTATCAAAATTATTTATGTAGCGCAGGATTACATCAATGATAATTTTGATATTGAGGCAGAAAATAATTTCCTGGCCCGTAAAGTACGCACACAGGTACAGTTTATCAGAAAACTACTGATTATTGGAGTAGTAGTTATTACGTTATCAGTTTTACTGTTAAGTTTTGAAAGTGTACGCACTATAGGAGCTGGTTTGTTAACTTCTGCCGGCGTTACAGGCATAATCATTGGCTTTGCTGCACAAAAATCTATAGCTAATCTTATTGCTGGTTTTCAGATTGCATTTACCCAGCCAATTCGTATAGATGATGTAGTGATTGTTGAAGGCGAATTTGGCCGTATTGAAGAAATTACGCTTACCTATGTGGTAATCAGGCTATGGGACCTGCGACGGCTGGTGGTGCCCATTAATTATTTTATAGAAAAACCATTCCAGAACTGGACCCGCCAGTCTACCGAACTGCTGGGTACTGTATTTCTGTATACAGATTATTATGTACCGCTAAAAGAGCTGCGTGCAGAACTTAGGCGGCTTTGTGAAGCCAGCCCGCACTGGGACAAAAAAGTGTGTGTGCTGCAGGTTACAGAAACAACCGAAACAGCCATTCAGTTGCGTGTGCTGGTAAGTGCCCTCAACTCTGGGAATGCCTGGGAGCTGCGGGTGTATTTAAGAGAAAAGCTGGTTGAATATATCAGGGATAACTACCCCGAGAGTTTGCCTGTTACCCGTGCCGAAATACGTTCAGAAGACGGAAAACAATTTCAGGATACAGACTTAAGACAATTGCAACAAAGTAGAGGTGTGCAGCAGAACCGCTAAACCTTTTAGCCGTTACAAACTGCTCTTCTGAACCTTTATTACCATGCCCGATTAATGCATATTTGGCTGCACCTGCAGATAAAGATCAAACAAAATACTGATTTTTATACTAATGCAAATGTTCATTTAGTAATGCGTAGATTAAGTAAAAGCCAAATAGAAGAACTTTAGATATTAAACTTATAAATGGTATACGGAAAGGAACGTCTTAGGCAGGGCTGGCGTAAAAAACTATACATTATCATTTTTGAATCCGATACCTGGGGCGGAAAGTTATTTGATGTGGTGCTCCTGGTATTAATTTTACTGAGTATCCTTACAGTAGTACTGGAAAGTGTATCTTCCATACAGGAGCAGTATGGTTCGCTGCTGGTAGCCCTGGAGTGGTTCTTTACCATTGCCTTCACCATTGAGTATATCCTGCGCCTCATCAGTGCGGGCTACCCCTGGCGATACATATTCAGTTTTTACGGGCTGGTAGATCTGTTATCTATTTTACCTACCTACATCAACCTTATTTACAGCGGCACCCGTTTTTTACTTGTTATAAGAGGCTTGCGTTTACTGCGCATCTTTAGGGTATTAAAGCTGAGCCGCTACCTGGGTGAGGCGCAAACCCTGCAACTGGCCCTGCGCAACAGCGTTTATAAGATTATTGTATTTATTGGTGCCGTTATAACAATCGTGATTATTGTAGGCACCATGATGTACCTGATAGAAGGGCCTGAAAACGGATTCAATAATATACCTGTAAGCATTTACTGGGCCATTGTAACCATTACTACTGTTGGCTTTGGCGATATAACACCGCATACCACGGCAGGTCAGTTCCTGGCTACGCTGCTTATGCTGCTTGGCTATGGCATTATTGCAGTTCCAACAGGCATTGTTTCATCAGAATTAAGCAAAGCCGATAAAGCCTCCAACCCACAGGTAAAAGCCTGCCCAAGCTGCAAACCGGAAGATCATCCCGCCGACGCCAACTACTGCCGCTTTTGTGGTGTTCAGCTGCACCGCCCGGCCACGGGGTTACGCAAATAAAGTTGAACAATTTCTTGTTAAACCTGCACTCAATTCTGTAAATTTAAGGAAAGAATTTTGGCAGTCTTTTCCCTCTTCTTGTGTCTGTGTTTACGCGTTTCCGTATCGGCTTTCTGCTGGTAACCTTCTTGTTTTGTTTTTCCGGCTCATCTTTTGGTCAACAGGCATTACCCTATGCCCGCAGTGTTATTGATACCCTCTCGGCACCAGGCATGCATGGCCGTGGTTATGTTGCGGGTGGTCATATCAAGGCGGCCCAGTATATTGCTGCCGAATTCAAAAAGCATAAGCTAAAATCTTTTGGTAATGGTTATTTCCAGGAGTTTCCTATCTCTGTCAATACCTTTCCTGATGATGTAGCCCTGAAGGCTGGTGATAAGGTGCTGGAGCCCGGGAAGGATTTCCTGGTATCGCCCTGCTCGCAGAGCATAAGCGGCCGCTACGAAGTAATGCCACTTTCTGCTGCTGCCATCAAAGATCCACAGCTACTGCTCAGCAGCCTGCAGGAGGCACGCGACAAGGTGCTGCTCATCGATAAAACAGGCTTTAGCAGTGCCTCCAAAGAAGATAGACAAAGGCTGGAAGATGTGCTGGCCTTTTTAAGGGGTTTTAAGAATAACCCGGCTGTTGCGGTAATTGTGTTAACAGATGAAAAGCTCACCTGGCATGTGGCTCAGCAGCCCTGCGAACGCCCACAGCTAATCGTAAACAAAGCAGCAGCTCCAGCTAATTTTCGTTTTGCAGAACTGGAGATAGAGAGCAAGTTTATTCCGGCGCTTACCACACAAAATGTAGCAGGCCTGCT
The DNA here is from genome assembly GCF_020178975.1 of Cesiribacter sp. SM1. Lineage (GTDB taxonomy): Bacteria > Bacteroidota > Bacteroidia > Cytophagales > Cyclobacteriaceae > Cesiribacter. The sequence goes on along the minus strand of NZ_JAHXBU010000090.1, from coordinate 218,154 downwards.
GCCGGGTAAAGATCCGGGAAAAGGCCTGGTGGTTTTCAGTGCACATTATGATCACCTGGGCCGCCTGGGCAGCAACACCTTTTTTCCCGGTGCCAACGACAATGCCAGCGGCGTGGCCATGCTGCTAAGCCTGGCAAAATACTTTTCGCAGCCACAGCACCAGCCCGATCACGACATTCTTTTTATTGCCTTTGGAGCCGAAGAAGCCGGGCTGCTGGGGTCGCAGTATTTTGTAGAAAACCCGCTTGTGCCCCTGGAGAATATCCGCTTCCTGATGAACCTTGATATTACCGGCACAGGGGAAGAAGGCATTAAAGTGGTAAACGGCAGCGTTTTCAGGGAGCATTTTGAACTACTGCAGTCACTAAACCAGGAGCATGAGCTGCTCAAACAGGTGTCGCCGCGGGGCGAAGCCTGCAACAGTGACCACTGCCCCTTTTACGAGAAGGGTGTTCCTTCCTTTTTCATTTATACACTGGGAGGCATACAGGCGTATCACGATGTGTACGACCGCAGCGAAACCCTGCCGCTAACAGCCTTCGAAAACCTGCACCGCCTCCTGGTAGAGTTCACTAAAAAACTTGAGCTGATATATTGAAGGAAGGGTCGTTGATCTTCTGATATGCCTTGGGCAAAAAAGTGATCAGGTCTGATGCTATGATCGCTTCTTCGCCCATATCTCTTGCGGCCAGGTCTGCCGCCAGTCCGTGCAGGAATACACCGAGCACAGCTGCATCGAAAGGCTCGTAGCCCTGCCCCAGCATACCTGCCAGGATACCGGTTAACACATCTCCGGTACCACCGGTTGCCAGCCCCGGGTTTCCGGTACTGTTAAAATACACCCTTCCGTCTGGTGCAGCTATGCTGGTGTGCGGCCCTTTCAGCACCAGCACTACTCCATGCTTACGGCTGAATTCCTTTTGCTTTTCAAGCCGCTCGTAATCGTGCTGCCAGCTGCCCGCTAAGCGCTCAAACTCTTTGGGGTGCGGCGTTAGAATGGCTTTTTTGGGGAGGTGCTCCATCAGATCGGGATACCGTGCCAACAGGTTCAGTGCATCGGCATCCAGCACCATAGGCACATCAACCTGCTGAAGCATTTTTTTAAAGGCCTGCCGTGTGTGCTCAGCCGTACCCAATCCTGGGCCTACGCCAATTACATTGAAGCCATCAAGCACCGGTGGCGCACTAAACTCTTCCTCGCTGCTATCTACCAGCGCCATAGCCTCAGGTACTGATGTCTGAATGATTGTATAGCCGGAAGCGGGCACATGCACCGTCAGGAGACCGGCTCCGCTGCGCAGGCAGGCCCTGGCACACAACACCCCTGCTCCCATTTTGCCTTTGCTGCCGGCAATCAGCAAAATCTTGCCATAATCGCCTTTGTGCGTCCACTTATCGCGCCTGCGGTAGATATCTGCTATGGTACTGGTATCGGTAAAGCAGTTAGTAGTTTTAACCTCATTCAGATAGCTTTTGCTCAGGCCAATGTTCACCAGCTTCCAGTGGCGCACATGCTTGCCGCTGCCCGGCAGCATAAAGGCCAGCTTGGGCACTTCAAAGGTAATGACCATATCGGCACATACTACAGCAGAGCCCGCTTCTATTGGTTTATCCAGGTATATCCCGCTGGGCACATCCACAGCAACAATCTCTGCCCCACTCGTATTCAGCCTGTTCACCACCTCTGCCAGCAGCCCTGTAATAGGCCGGCTTAAACCAGATCCCAGCAAAGCATCTATAATGATGCTATCTGCGGGAAACTCGGGAAGCTGCCCCACCTCCTGCACATGCTGCGGTGTCTGAAACTTTTCAAGCCTTTCTTTATTGGTACTAAAATCCTTGCTTGCCTTCTCCAGGTCTCCCACCACAAACGCTGACACCTTGTACTGCTGGCTGATGAGCAGCCGGGTAATGGCCATGCCATCGCCACCATTGTTCCCTGTGCCGCACAGTACAAATACCGGCCGCTTTTCGTCATACAGCTTTACAAATGCCCGTACAAAAGCAGCAGAAGCCCGCTCCATTAGTTCAAGCGATTCAATTTTTTCCTCTTCAATGGTTACGCGGTCGGCTTCCCTGATCTGTTCAGCCGTTAGAATTTTTAATGACATACAAGGAGTATTTGGCTAATAAACTCTCTGGCAGGCATTTGTTCACAGGAGCTAATCAACATTTCACTAAGCCGACTGTTTTGATAAGCCAACAGATGCTTCAGACTGAAAGCATCTGGCAATTCCTGTAGCCTCGAAGCATGCATTGACACGACGGGGGCAGACTGTTTGCTTTAGACTGAGATGCCCTAGCCCTACCTGTCTACCTCACCAAGTATAAAGTCAATAGAACCGATAATGGCGATCAGGTCGGCAATCATCACACCTTTGCTGATCTCCGGCAGTACCGAAAGGTTTACAAAACAGGTGCTGCGTGCCTTGCAGCGGAAGGGTACGTCTGCCCGCCCATCGGCCCTGAAAAAAAAGCCCAGCTCACCCCGGGGTGTTTCCCCCCGCACATAATAATCTCCCTTAGGGGGGCGTACTTTTTTGGGTACTGCCGCTTTGGGATCAAAATCCCTGCTTCTTTTTAAATCTGTGGTGAGACGCTGCAGGCACTGCTCTGCAATGTATACCGACTGGTGGCACTCCTGCACCCGCACCCAGCTGCGGTCCCAGCAATCTCCTTTGGCGCCCATTTGCCCCCTGCCCACAGGCACTTCAAAATCCAGCTCGGGGTAAACACTGTAACCATCGATGCGGCGCAGGTCGTAGGCCAGCCCGGAGCCACGGAGCATGGGGCCGGTTACGCCATAATTAATGGCCAGATCCAGCGGCAGCACCCCCACCCCGGCAGTACGGTCTACAAATATTTTATTTTCAATTACAAGATCTTCCAGCTCCTTTAGTTTTGGTTTGAGGTAACGCAGAAATTCCGAACAGCGCTCCTCAAAACCAACCGGCAGATCGTAGTACAAGCCCCCGATCCAGATGTAGTTGTACAGCATACGTGCACCACACACCCACTCCAGCAGCCGTAAAATATGTTCGCGATCGCGCATCAGCCACAAAAAAGGTGTAAAAGCGCCGATATCCATGGCGTAAGTGCCTACAGCCACAAAGTGCGAAGCAATGCGGTTCAGTTCTGCCACCAGTACCCGTATGTACTCTACCCTTGCCGGCACCTTGTCGGTAATACCCAGCATTTTTTCTACCCCCAGGCACCAGATGTGTTCATTGTTCATGGCCGCCACATAATCGAGGCGATCTACAAAGGGAATGGTTTGCTGGTAGGTGAGGTTTTCGGCATGTTTCTCGAAGCAGCGGTGCAGGTACCCCAGGTGAGGCACCACATCAAGTACAATTTCACCATCCGTAATAACCTCCAGGCGCAGCACACCATGGGTAGAGGGGTGCTGCGGACCTATGTTGATGAGCATATGCCCGGGCGGCAGCGCTTCGGCCTTATACTTGGCAGGCTCTGAATTCTTAAAATGATCGGGGTGGTACTGGTATTGAACGGGATTGGCCATAAGCCCCTAAGATACAAACAAGATCCCGAGCAATAAAAGCCTGTTGTGCCTTATATGTAAGCCTGCAGGCGTAGAGCAACAGACCACCCGCCAGGAGGCGGGCGGTAGGCCCTGAACTGCAATAGCAAACAAGCAGCCCTCCGTCCGCCTACTGGCGTTGGTAGCTCCTCAGAAGCCCATTGGCTTCACAGCAATGGCTGCTGATGACAGGCTAAAGAGCCTCCTTTCTAAATGCCTGCCAGGGAATACCCTACCAGGCTCATCAGCATCAGGAGCAGACCTATGCCCGCGCATGACCAGTAAGGGATTGTTGTTTTCTTTTCAATCTGCCTGAAGGCCAGCTGGTACTGTTGCAGGTGACTGAATCCCTGGTTATCTACAGAATGATTACAGTTCTGACATACCGCTACACCTATTTTTCCCAGCGGGAAACTCGGAATCCGGGAAACATGAAAGTATTTGGCAAATACTTTCATCTTCACTGAATTCACGCCACCACACTTCGAGCAGCACAGCTGCTCCGCCTGATACATTCCAAGAGAAGTTGCTTCAATTCCGTACAGCATCATAATTCAGCCATTTAGCAGAGTAAACCTTTATACTCTTACTATCCGAAATTTAACAAGTCTTTGACTGTGAAGAAGAAAGATGTAATTAAACCTGATAAAGCTATTTTTAACCGCTTTTTAATACATGAGGATTAACAAATCTTACAGCTGCTCCTGCTGCTGCTGATCTATAGCGTTAGATGCGCAGGCAGAAATGTTCCAACTGTACTGCTGCCAACACCTCAGTATGGCAGTATAAAATTCTGAAAATGCAAAATTGAAGTTAGCGCTCCAGGCAAATTTCTTACTTCCGGCAATCATGGGCTGATTTGGAGATCTTTTTAATGGAGCAGAACCCAAAACCTATTGATGTTTTCCGGACTCATCCTCCAGCCGCTCCTGTCCGTAGCGCACCCAGATGCCGTGGTAGTACTCCTGCTCCCGGTAGTCCTTGCGCAGGGGGTGGCCCTCCCAGTCATCGGGCAGTAAAATCCGGCGCAGATCGGGATGTCCTGTAAAATGGATGCCCACCAGGTCAAAAACCTCACGCTCGTGCCAGTCGGCGGTGCGCCAGATGCTGCTTACGCTGGGCACTACCGGCAGCGACTGTCCGGGCAAATTCCGGGGCAGCACTACCTTTAGCATCAGGTGCTGGTTGTAAGGGATAGAATAGAGGTTATAGACCACCTCCATGCTGGCTGCTTCCGGTCCGTTATCGAGCCCCGTAATACAGCTAAGCAGGTCGAAGTAGGTTTGCTCCCCTTCATACAAAAAACGGCACACATCAGCAATGGCATCTGGAGCAATCAGCACTGCAGGTGGCATACCGGCTTCATCGGTACCGAGCACTATACCGGTGCCAAACTTATCCTGAAGCAGCGCCACGAGTGTTGTGAAAGATGCGGGTGCGCTCATACGGCCGCTCCTTTCTTTCTGGCAATCAGTTTCTCGAGCGCTTCGGGTGTCATGAGGGTTTCTTTTCTGATCTTTTCCTGCAGCTTTAAAATGCCACCGATCAGGGTTTCGGGGCGGGGCGGGCATCCGGGCACATACACATCTACGGGCACAATCCTGTCTACCCCTTTTACCACATGATACCCCCACTGCCAGTAGGGGCCGCCGCAGTTGGCGCAGCTGCCCATTGAAATTACGTAGCGCGGCTCTGGCATCTGCTCATAGAGCCGGCGCAGGCGATCTGCCATTTTAAAGGTAACTGTACCGGCAACAATCATCACATCGCTTTGCCGGGGGCTGGGGCGCGGAAACACCCCTATCCTGTCAAGATCATAGCCCGAGGCAAAAGCCCCCATCATTTCTATGGCACAGCAGGCAATGCCAAAGCCCATGGGCCATAAGCTGCTAAGCCTTGCCCAATTCACCAGGTCGTCTACATGACTGACCAGCACACCACCCTGCCCGAATTTCTGATCCAGTAATCCCATAAATGCTACTCCTTCTGCTTACGTTGCTCTGCCCTGGCAGCAGCAGCTACTGTTCTGTTGATCTGCTCATACAGGCCTGGTGGCACTGGTGAACCCTGCTGCTTTACAACAGGCTCCGGTTTAACCCAGTCCAGCAGCCCCTTAGCCCAGGCCCATGCTAAACCAAGGCCAAGGATGGCAACAAAAATCGTCATTTCTACAAAAGCAAACCAGCCCCACATGCCATCGGTGGCATCGATCAGCGCTTTCTTACCGAAAACAGTTGCCCAGGGAAACAGGAATACCAGTTCCACATCAAACAGGATAAAAACCAGGGCAACGATGTAAAACCGCACATTAAACTGCCCCCATGCACTTCCCACCGGTTCTTCGCCAGATTCATAGGTTGCCAGCTTCTCCACATTAGGGCGGCTGGGACGAATAATCCAGGCCGTAAGCAGGGCACCGGCCACGAACACAATTCCACCGATCAGGTACAGCAGAATTTCACCAAATGATGATACAGCAGGATTCAGCAACGGGGATCTGTTTTATTCAAAGATAGGGATTTTTCTCACTCCTCCCACCGCCAGTGCTCCAGCAACATCCTGTAGCGGGGGCCGAAACCGTCGCCATATGCTGCAGGGTAGCGGATGAGGTAATAGAAGTAGCGGCCCTCATGCTCGCCCATGAGTATTTGATTTACCTGTTCCGGATTGCTGCCACTGTAGTAGCAGCCCCACTGCCATTCCCATTCATTATCACAGGGCGTTACTGATCTGGAGCCCAGGGCATTATAGGCCTGCTTCTGCGCTTCAGAACGGCTGATGCCTTCGGGAAAGGTGAAGAAATTTATGCGCGCCTCGTTGAAGCTGAACTGCACAGCATTTCCCTCACCGGAACTGGTGGTTTCTGCTTCCATTCCCGGGGGTAAATAAGTGTGGAATTGCAGCGGCCAGCTTTGCGGAGAACGGTAGAGATTCAGGCTTACCGGCTCCGGCATGCCTTCAATCATGAGTGTGTCCTGCCTGTTCTGGGCCAATGCATTATCCGGCATTGTTGTCGCAGTAGTAGAATCAGGTTCAGGGTTTGTCTTTACTTCCGCTGCCTGCTCCCGCGAGGTGCAGGCAATGATGGTGGTTATTAGCAGAATGATTGGTATTTTGTTGATAAGCATTGGTATACGTTTAAACATCAGTTATTAAACTCTCGTGAGTTAAGGGTTCGCATCAGTGTCAATTACTCCCTGATCGTCATCCCCGCGCAGGCGGGGATCCGTTAGCTAAAAACAGGAATGGTGATTTCGCCTGTAAAAGCAAACAGATCTCCCTCTTCAGGGGAATGACGGCTTGTACCTGACTCCAGAAGATGATAACAAACAGATTATCAGCAGCTTTCATCTTTAACACATATTAAGCTGGAAAATTAATCAGCCCCAGATGATCATAATATTGATGATTTCAATAGAGAAGTTTGATGGACTAGATTCCAGACCTGCTTTAATGCTGCAGTATCTTCATTTGAAAACGTAGCGAATTGAACCGTCGAAGCGGGGGCCACCCCGGGGCAATCCAGCGTCTTTCGGTACAGAAACCAGGTTGTTTCGCTATGCTCGAAAAGAGAAGCCTGTAGCAAATAAAAACTGCTCTGAACATTAATTCAGAGCAGTTTTATTTGCATCGCCTAAGATAAATCTTGATAAATCAAACTCTATCGTTCAAGCATTATCCTTTAGAAGTTATTCAGAAACCCATTCAAGGTAGCGCTTGGGCGCATGGCTTTTTCTGTTTTCTGGGTATCCGGATGGAAGTAGCCGCCTATGTCAACAGGCTTGCCCTGAACATCGGCAAGTTCTTTCACGATCTTATCTTCATTCTCCGTGAGGTTCTTAGCCAGTGTACTGAATTTATCCCTTAGCTCCTGGTTTTTGTTTTGTTCGGCCAGGGCCTGCGCCCAGTAAAGGGCCAGGTAAAAATGGCTGCCGCGGTTATCAATACCACCTATCTTACGTGAAGGAGATTTGTCCTTATCCAGGAACTCGCCATTTGCCTTGTTCAGGCTCTCAGCCAGCACCTGGGCTTTCTCATTACCGGTTTTCTGCGCCATATCCTCCAGGGAAACCGCAAGGGCCAGGAACTCACCCAGAGAATCCCAGCGCAGGTAGTTCTCTTCCACAAACTGCTGCACATGCTTAGGGGCAGAGCCACCGGCACCTGTCTCAAACAGGCCACCACCGGCCAGCAACGGAACAATGGAAAGCATTTTGGCACTGGTGCCCAGCTCCAGGATCGGGAACAGGTCGGTCAGGTAATCGCGCAGTACGTTACCTGTAACAGATATCGTATCTTTACCTGCCCTGGCTCTGTCACAGGTAAATCGCATGGCTTCTACCGGCGACATAATCCTGATGTCCAGTCCTTCTGTATTATGGTCTTTGAGGTACTTCTCTACCTTCTGGATCAGCTTTTTATCGTGCGCCCTGTTTGAGTCAAGCCAGAAAACAGCAGGTGTGCTGGTAATTCTGGCCCTGGTTACCGCAAGCTTTACCCAGTCCTGGATGGCCACATCTTTGGTCTGGCACATCCTGAAGATATCCCCTTCTTCAACTTTCTGCTCCATCAGTACGTTTCCGGATGGATCAACCACACGCACGGTACCACTACCTCCCATTTCGAAGGTCTTGTCGTGCGAGCCGTACTCTTCTGCCTTCTGGGCCATCAGGCCAATGTTAGGCACGGTGCCCATGGTGGTTACATCAAAAGCACCATGTTCTTTATGGAGTTTGATGATCTCCTGGTAGATTCCTGCATAGCTGCGGTCAGGAATGATTGCTTTGGTATCGTGCAGTTTGCCATCTGGTCCCCACATTTTGCCAGATTCGCGGATGGCCGCCGGCATGGACGCATCAATGATCACATCGCTTGGCACGTGCAGGTTGGTGATGCCTTTATCGGAGTTCACCATGGCCAGCTCGGGGCGCTTTTTGTATTCCGCCTGAATATCTGCTTCTATGGCTGCCTGCTGCTCCTGCGGCAATGCCTTGATCTTGTTGTAGAGATCGCCCAGGCCATTGTTGGGGTCTACGCCAATTTCCTTGAACTTAGCACCGTGCTTTTCAAACACATCCCGGAAGTACACCGTAACGGCATGACCGAACATAATAGGGTCCGACACCTTCATCATGGTGGCCTTCAGGTGGAGCGACAACAGTACACCCTCCTCCTTAGCCGCTGCAATTTCCTTCTCCAGGAAAGAACGCAGGGCCTTTCTGCTCATAACTGATGTATCGATTACCTCCCCTGCTTTCAGCGGAGTCTTTTCTTTCAGTGTTTTTGTACTTCCGTCGGCAGCAACAAATTCAATTTTAACATCACCGCCTTTTTCTATCACCACAGATTTTTCACTGCCATAAAAATCGCCTTCTGTCATGTGCGCAACGTGCGACTTAGAGTCAGACGACCACTTACCCATCTTGTGCGGGTTCTTTTTCGCATATTCTTTTACCGGGGCCGCCACCCTGCGATCGGAATTGCCTTCGCGCAGCACCGGGTTTACGGCACTGCCCAGCACTTTGGCATAGCGGGCCTTGATTTCTTTTTCAGCATCATTCTGCGGGTCGGCCGGATAATCGGGAATATCGTAGCCCTGCCCCTGCAGTTCTTTGATGGCTGCCGTAAGCTGCGGAATGGAGGCACTGATGTTTGGCAGCTTAATAATATTTGCTTCAGGCGTTTTTGCCAGTTCACCTAAATAAGCAAGATCATCCTCCTGCTTCTGCTTGTCGGAGAGTCTTTCCGGGAAGCTGGCAATGATTCTGCCTGCAAGTGAGATATCCCTGGTTTCAACAGTGATGCCTGCAGTTTTTGCAAAAGTGTTTACAATTGGCAATAAAGAATAAGTTGCTAAAGCTGGCGCTTCATCTGTTTTGGTGTAAATAATTCTGGATGCTTGTGTTGCCATTTTATAAGTTGATTTTATCTGTATCACGATCTCCTTTCTTTTTACATTGAGGGGATCATTCTATTCTATAAAAAAATTCTATCTGTTATTTGTCTTTCTGTCCAGCCGCTACCGCCGCGTTAAAAATGAACGGCGCCGCCCCATATGGTCTATTCAGCAGCAGCGACTCACTCACCTAAGCGGCGGCCACTCACTCCCCTAGTAGCTCTCTTCTTCGCTGGGAAAGCTTTTTGATTTAACATCGTTGATATAGCGTACAACTGCATCATTGATGATGGTGTTCAGATCGGCATACTGGCGCAGAAACCTGGGCTTAAAATCCTGGGTAATGCCCAGCATATCGTGCACCACCAGCACCTGGCCATCTACACCGGCACCGGCACCAATGCCAATTACCGGAATTTTCAGTTTTTGTGCTACCGATTGCGCAAGTGCAGCAGGAATTTTTTCCAGCACCAGCGCAAAACATCCGCATTCTTCCAGCATAATGGCATCTTCTATCAGGCGCTCGGCCTCGGCCTGCTCCTTGGCCCTTACACTGTAGGTACCAAACTTGTAGATCGATTGAGGGGTAAGGCCCAGGTGTCCCATTACCGGCACCCCGGCACTGAGGATGCGGATCACCGACTCCTGTATTTCCCGGCCGCCCTCTACTTTAATGGCATGGGCGCCGCTCTCCTTCATGATACGGATGGCCGACTTCAGGGCCTCTGTGCTGTTGGCCTGGTAACTACCGAAAGGTATATCTACCACCACCAGCGCACGCTGCACTGCCTTTACCACGCCACAGGCATGCCAGATCATATGATCGAGGGTAATGGGCAGGGTGGTATCGTTACCCGCCATTACGTTGGAGGCCGAATCGCCTACCAGCAGCACATCTGTACCGGCAGCATCGAGAATACGCGCCATGGAATAATCATAGGCAGTGAGCATGGAGATCTTCTCTCCCCTGCTTTTCATTTCCTGCAGCTGGTGGGTGGTAATTTTGCGGATGCTTGATTTATGTACTGACATGGCTGAAAAATATTGAAGCTGCACAAATAAAGCCGGAGGTTTTGGTAAATCCAAACATCCGGCTTTTTTGATACTGTCAATAAGGATATTTGATAAACAGCATACACTACCCCCACACAATCCGGATATCATCACCGGCTGCGCAAAGGCACTCCGTGAATTCAGATCTACTGCTCATTGCCAGCAAGCTCCCCCGGAGTGCCCCACTTTTGTAGACAGCGCAGCTCAGGAAAGAAGGGAAAGTCGGGGCAGTTTTGAGAAAGCTTCCGCTAAGCTTCTTTGCTAGGCGATTACAGGCTCTTCAATTAAATTATTGGGTAAGCGAACAGTAAAGCGGGTCCCCACATTTTCTTCAGACTCCATGGTAATGGTGCCTTTGAGTTTCTCCAGCACGTTCTTAACAATGTAAAGTCCCAAACCCGAGCCTTCACTGCTTTCAGATGCCCGCACAAACATATCGAATATATTTGCCTGCTTGGATGCAGGTATTCCCTCGCCGTTATCATCTACCACAAACACCGCCTCTGCTTCACTCACCGCTACATCGATGTGTATGTAAGAGCGCTCCCGCTCATAGCTGCGGTATTTGATGGCATTGGAGATAAGGTTATTTAAAATAATGCGGATGCGTGTAATATCAGATTTGAAAATTACCGGCTGCCGCACCTTAGTAACGATCTCCAGGTTTTTGGTATCCGATACGTGGTAAAAGTTGGCAAAGGAGTAATTGATCTCATTCATCAGGTTAACCTCTACATGGGCATCATTCACGCGGTTATTGCGGCTCATGCTCAGGAGGTCCTGCACCAGGTTGTCGAGGCGTTTAATGCTGCCCTCGATCATGTCTACGCAGTTCTGCTTTGCTTTTTCATTGTCTTCTATCCGCAGCAGGTTAATCAGCCCCAGGATTGATCTAAGCGGGGAGCGAAGGTCGTGCGAGGCGTGGTATACAAAGTTATCAAGCTCAAAATTCACCTTCTGAAGCTCCAGCAGGGTCTGCTTGGTTTCTGTGATGTCCCTGAGCACACATTCGATCATTCCCTCCACAGGATAATAGCAGGCCGACATGGAGATCCAGAGCGAACGCTCATCACTGCTGCGTACTTCTATTTCATAGTTTTCGACCAGTCTGTTATCGCGCAGCAGCGCTAAAACCTGCACACGCTGATCATCATTTATGAAAAAGTCAGTAAGCGAAACCCCGGGGCCGGGTGCCAGGCCAATCAGCTCCCAGGCTTTTCCATTTGCCTCCAGGATCTCCCCGCTGATAATATCAGCCCGCAGCATGGCCACCAGCGAATTATCGAACAGGTTTCCATGCCTTTGCTCACTTTTCATAAATGCTTGTTCAGCCATTTTTCAACTCTTTATGATGCAGTACACACCGTCATGCTTATGCCGCAAACAGAAATGCAGCCACTTTATTTTTGGCTGACAGTCCACGGAGGCAGCCCCTTTATTTCGGAGACAGCCTAAGAAATACAGGCTCCATGAAGCCATTCCAAAGGCAATCAAACCCCCTTAGAGACAGCATGTCTGTCTGCTACACACAATGATTCATCCCGGTAAGTATTTCTGCAGCTTAAAAATACAGCTTATGCCATTCTGTGTACATTGAATATCAGCAGCAATATTGCAATGTAATGTTTAGTATTATTTAAATAAAGAAAGGGATGCAACTAAATCCGCACCCCACTCAATAACTAAATTAATAACTCATATACAGCTATTTACCCACACTTACTTAAACCATTACTACAGATGCAGGCGCTGCTTCATGCAGCACAAGCATGCAAGGCTTTGGCCAAAAGTAGCGTATTCTGTGCCTTATTCTGCTATTGCAGGTAAACGGCCATCTTTTCGGCCGACAGCTGCACCTCTATATGATCGGAAAGTGTAGTGGCCAGCTCGTAACCAGTGTACTTGGCCTGCACCGGAAAGGTAGTGTGGCTCCTGTTTACCAGCACGGCAATCTCCAGCTTGCGGACCGGCTGCTGCAGGAATGGCTTCAGGCTGTAGGCAAGGGTGCGACCGGTGTTGAGCACATCGTCGGTGAGGATCACCGTTTTATTTGCGAACGATTCAGGAGCATCATGCAGCAGCACCTCGGTCTGAGAGGGTGTAAACTTATTCAACTCAATGCGCATAAGCGACACCTCTAGCGGACTGATCTGCCGGAGCACCTCCTGCAGCATCTGGGCAAAATTCCAGCCCTGCCCTTCTATACCGGCCAGCCAGAGCTCCTGCTCCTCGAAATTATTCTCGTAAATCTCAAAAGCAATTCTGCGAACCTTCTGCCGAATTTGCGCTTCCTGGAGTATTAGGGACATGGGTGTTAATGTGCTATTTTATTAATGTGACGGACCGCCGTTGCGGCTCATTAGGGTCAGGTTGGGCTTGAGCGGAACCCGGACTAAAGCCCGGGGCTAACTATGCCTGGCTTCGGACAAAGTTTTTTAGTGACATGATGTTGCTGCTCGTGCTTAGCCCAGGGCTTCAACCTTGGGCACATGTTCCTCAACCGCCACCACTGACCATTTTCAGCGGCTGCTAATTTGCCTTTGTCCATATACGCTATACCAGATACCATATACCTGCCCTACCCTTCCTCAAATAAAAAAAGTCTTTACCGTAAAGCAAAGACTTCTGTTCTAGATTTCGCAGACCCTATGGGAGGGGCATGCTTTTCTTTTCCTTGAAGGTAGAGAGGATCACCATCGATTGCAGGTTATCCACCACCGGAATTTCACTTACCTTTTCCAGCATCAGGCGCTGGTAAGAGGTAATGTCTTTGGCAATCACACGTAGGATAAAATCGCCGGTGCCGGTTACGTGGTGACATTCGATAATTTCGTCGATGCCCCGGATGGCAGAAAGAAACACCTCAATATTTTCCTTATTGTGACCTTTAAGGCCTACATGCACAAAGGTAGAAACGCCTAAGCCTATTTTTGCGGGGTCCAGTTTCGCATGGTAGCTTTCAATGATGCCTGTCTGCTCCAGCTTTTTTACCCGTTCCAGCGTTGGTGCCGGCGATAGCCCTACTTCCTTAGAAAGCTGTGCATTGGTGATCTTCGCGTTATTTTGTAGAATCTCCAGAATCTTGCGGTCGATCTGATCGAGCTTATAATTCATTGTCAGAATGGTTAACAGCACAAAATTAGCGTTAATCCCTAAATCTGCTACAGATTATTTTGTTTTTATTTTGTTTGGAAGTATGAATCGGTAGATGGTTTGGAAGAATCTTAAAATGGCAACAAAAGATTACAATTTCAACAGAATATCATTCTGCTATTTACTTCAATACTGATTCAGTGGTCTGAAGGCACTTATAGTGTATCTTGAAATTGGACAGAATAACCGGAGAATCGGTTCTTTCTATTTTGAATAGTGGTACCTGCCCATAAAAAGAGGCCCAAATGGTAAATGTACTCGGTGGTCCAATCAGATAATCACACTTTGCAAGTGCATATAAATCTACAATGAAATGCTTTGGTTCGGCAACTACATCTAGTTCAGAGAAATAATCAACATTAACAGCCTCATTGGAGCAAACTAGAAATACACAAGTCTTACCATGTTGTTTGAGGAGAGCCCTCATCTGCTTCATTTTCTCTAAATAAACCTCATCCTCGAAGTACCACTTTCCTCCATTAAAAGCTTTATAATCACCTCTTCTGATATGTATGCCCACAACTACCTCCCCTTTAGATTTACATTCGGCTAGTATTCTTTTTGTTTCTTCCTGATAAACAGGCAGTGGTGTAAAAACGGTCCTGATAAAGGAAGCATGCTTTTTGAAGTTCACCTCATCTCTGTATGACCACCCAAAGGTTAACAGCAGATTTTTCTTTGCTAAATCCACAAAAGCAGGATTTTCCATACTATATGCCAAATCCTGTTCATCATGAGTAAGCACTGAATGAAACTCCAGAAAAGGAAGTTTAGTGAGACCTACTTTCCTAAACAGCCTGTGAAAAAAGAATAGGTAGTTAGATAAGGAAGTATTAAGGCATTTATTCTGTACAAGCCGGGAACTGATTTTGTAGCCATCAAAATCATTCTGTTCAATTTTCTCAAAATACTCTCTATACTCATCAAAGAAAGGATACAGTAAGCGGTAATCGTGCTCTATTGCATTTGCTATAAAATTTGAGAAATGGATAATTCTATTAGCCAACTGTCCAGCTCTCGAGCTTACAATCACCATAAGCAAAGATATTTTGTAGAGTTCCGTTTAATAAGTGGTGATTCTTGCTTTTTTCCCTCTTAATATTAAAATCTCTTCTATTCCTTCCTGCAGGGATTTAAAATCCCTTCCTAAAAGAATCTTCATATTTGTTACGTCAGGCTGCCTGCGATTCATATCTCCTTCAGTTAAAGCCGGTAAATGAACAATCTTTGAGTCGGAACCTGTTACCTCTATAATTATTTCGGCTAATTCTTTAACAGTGTAAACCTGGTCATTGCCTATATTAACAACATCATTCACAAATAAATCATGATTAAGGGCTTTCAGGGTTGCATCAAGGTTGTCTTCTATATAACAGAAAGTCCGTGTCTGGTTTCCATCACCATAGACAGGTATATCTTTTCCCTGCAGGGCAAGATTCAGAAATTTACTAATTACGAAGTCTTCACTTTGCTTGGGCCCGTAGGTATTAAAGAATCTGAATATGGTAAAATTAAGATCGTATTCTGTTTTGTAAGATCTGCAAAAAGCTTCTCCCAAATTCTTCACAACTGCATAAGGCAGCCTGGAGTTAAGTGGTGTTGTTAGCTCACGTTGCGGCAGTTCTACAGGCTCACCGTACACCTCCGAGGAAGAAGAATAGAACACACGTTTAACCCCTGTGTTCTTTGCAAGATCAAGTACGTTTTTGATACCTTGTATGTCATTCAGTACCATTACAGGATTATCAAGTGTTCGCTGCACACCCACAACCGCTGCATAGTGAAAAACATAATCAAACTGATAAGCAGTCATTACCGGAGCAATATCGTTATAGGAGTTTACATCGCACTTGATGAATTTACAATTTGGAGCTTTGGTAACATTCAGCTTTTTGCCTGTAAGCATGTTATCAACAAGCACCACAAAATAATTCTCATCCTTCACCAAACGATCGGCTAATGAGCTTGGAATGAAACCAGCGCCGCCCGTAATTAAAACTTTCCTTTTCATATCTATTTTACTTGTTCTTTTTCCAGATTCAACTGCCACTTCCACGCACTACTCATCATATCATAGATATCATTTTCAGCCTTCCAACCTAATCTTTCCTCTGCCAGTTGGCTGTTACTGTAGATACTGGCAACATCGCCTTCTCTACGAGGACCTACTATATAATTAAGTTTTTGCTTACTTACTTCTTCAAAAGCTTTGATGGCTTCCAACACCGTAACGCCCTGACCAGTACCAAGATTATAGATCTCGAAATTACTCCTGTTTTTATCATCAATCAGATAACCTAACGCCAGTATGTGTGCTTTGGCAATATCGGCAACATGCACATAGTCCCGTATACATGAACCATCACGCGTATCGTAATCCCCACCAAAAACAGTAAGCTGTTCAATTTTACCAACTGCTGTTTGCGTTATCACCGGCACTAAATTATTAGGCCTGTTGATAGGATTCTCGCCTATTTTGCCGGATGCATCAGCGCCCACAGGATTGAAATATCGCAGCGCTATGGTTTTAACCGATGATGTTTTAGCAAAGTGCCTAATGATGTCTTCACCAAGCTGTTTTGTATGTGCATAGGGAGATTCAGCCCTGGTGAGAGGCGTATTTTCATCAACCGGAAGTTTTTCTACGTTTCCGTAAACAGAGCAGGAGGAGGAGAAAATCAGGTTATCAACCTGATACTGGTCGCATGCAGACAGTATATTCAATAAAGAACTAATGTTATTTTCATAATACAAAATAGGATCTGCTACAGAGTCCGGCACAGATTTCAGGGCTGCAAAATGTATCACCCCAACAAGATCCTTATTCTCCTCAAAAAGCTTAAGCGTCTTTTCCTTATCCCGGAGATCTAATTCATAATTTTTGATCTCGCGTCCGCTTATTTCCCTTATGCGCTCCAGCGTAGCAGCAGAAGAATTTATAAAATTATCTGCGGATATTATCTCATACTTATTCTGTTTAACCAGTTCTATTATGGTTTGTGAACCAATGTACCCGCAGCCGCCAGTTATTAATATTTTATTTTTCTTTTGCTCCATAAATCTCCTGATAAACATGCTCTGCTATATCAAAGCTTCTATAGCGTTTAGCAATATTACGAATTTTAGTAAAAACTTCTTCCTTCGGCTGACTTAACAAGCTATCGATTTTCTTCACAGCTGCCAGGTAAGGCTCTTCATTAAGCGTCTCAATAACAGCCCCAATGCTATTCTGATCAATAATTCCAGAGTCGTCTGATATGTTTGCCGTGGTTACAACGGGCAGCCCAAGCGCCCAATATTCTCCATTTTTGATAGGGGTACAATACCGCTTGGTAGGCACCGGCTTTACCGGTGTCAGGGCAAAATCGCCTAAACCCATATAATCAGCTACTTTTGAATGGGGCACAAACAAATCAAGAACTATTTCTGCAGGAACTCCTGCCCTTTTGCACCAAGTATCTATATCATTTCTGGGCTGATTCGTCAGGAGCAATACTCTGAACCGATCACCCCAATAGTCATAGGCAACTTTAAAAAAATCGAAAACCTCCTGGTCCAGGTAAATTCCTCCGAACTTTCCAGCATACACACAAACCAGCTTGTCCTGCAGGCCCAGTTCATTCAACAACCGTTGCTGTTTAAGCTTGGCAGATGTAAACAATTCAAGATCAACACAAGCTGGCTTTACCCACATCTTTTTCTCTGCTACGCCATATTTTTCCCTGGCATACTTTCTCATACCTTCAGTAGCAGAAACAATGTAGCTTGCCCTTCTATACTGCAATTTTTCCAGTAACAGAAGTACTTTATAGGAGATGCTGCCCGGGCGCCATGTTTTATTTTCTACCATGGCTTCTGCATGTGGCTCAAAGCTATCCAGCACCAGCGGCTTATCAGTTATGAGCGACAGCATATAACCAATAGCACCAGCAGGCGTACAAAAAGCATGAAGATAGTCTATGCCTTCTGCTTTCACCAGTTTTTTCAGTAAAAGTAAACTTTTCGTCCAGGCCAGGCCTGCCTGTGGGCCGAATGGAATATATTTAAAAGGAAGCAGCACAATACCATCCTCCATCAACTGCTTTTTCACAGCTGTCAGCTCATCCGGCCGCATCTTCAGGCTTTCCTGTTCCTGAGTCAATAAAAAAACCCTGCTCCCTTCCGGCAATTTTTTTAAAATGATCTTCAGGTATGGTAGGGTATAGGTTTGGATCAAGGCATCCTTATAGCTCCAGGAAGTAAGTACCAATATATTCTTCAAACCAGTTGTATGATATTTCTGATGATAGAGTAAGCTCAGGCAAACGTTTCTACTTTTGCCTGCTTGGAACAAGAAACATTGCTTTGTTATCTGCAAAATTAACTTTTTCCCTTAACTTAACCTCTCCTCATGGAAAGCAATTTGTTGATTAATCGCTTTCCGAATATTACCTTTGGCAGCATCAGCAAAAACTTTGGTTGTAGCATACTTTTAATAGCTTCTAAAGTATACTGCATACTTGCCTTTCTATCATAGTCAAGATAGGCATGAATGGCACAGAAGTAGTAGCTGTATGCATTTAAAACCTGCTTTTCTTTACTATCAAACAGGAGCTTCTGCTCCAGAAAACGGCTAGCTTTCAATCTTTTCCTGATCAGGACCTCGTTAGCCCCTCTCATGGACCTGCCCGGATGATCGTGCATGGTAACAGTAACCCTGTCAATCAAAAACAGCTTGTGTTGCTTTAAATTCTCTACCAGAAACATCCAGTCCTCAAAGCAGGCTACAGACCTGTCTTCCTCGAAAAGAATCAGGTCATTCGTATTTTTTACACAGAAGTTACAGGCGAAAGAGTTTCCCTTCAACATATACCTGTAATCATAATCCCCCTCCGGCAGGGGCTGCAGATCGGAAGGGAAGTGTCGTACCCCATCAAAGAAATTGTACTTAGTTGCCAGGAAAGCAGGTGCTCCCAGGGCAATGATGTAGGCACACAGAGTGGATAAATGATCTGCATGAAACAGATCATCAGAATCCAGAAAAACAAGGTAATTCCCTGTAGCCTGTCTGATCCCAAAATTTCTGGCAGCGCCGCGTTCACTGTTTTTGATAGAGTAGCTTTTTATCCTGAGGTCGCAGCGTTCATAATTTTGGATAACATCAGAGGTATGATCGGTACTCCCATCATCCACAAGTATCAGTTCAAAACAGGCATACTCCTGGCGCAATACACTCTCAATGGTTTTTCCAATGATGTCAGCCCTGTTGTATACCGGCACTATTACGCTAAACTTAATATCTGGCGAGGATTGATCTTCCATATTGGAGCAGCGGTGCTGGCAGATATTTAGACCTATAATAAACAGGCTTTAACCCAAATTTATTAAAGTACAGCGGTTCATTCTTTTTAAACCAGTGCGTGATTACTTTTGCCCGCTCCAGGCTGGCCGACTGGTAATGGAAAATAATCTGGAAATTTAAAAAATAGAGAAGTGATTGATATAAAAAATCCTCCTCATAATGTTTTGAGAAAGCATATGTTGTACCGGGCTGCTGATACAGCTCAAGTTCTTTTAAAATATTAATGACTCTAGAAGCCGGATTTGCTGAATAAACAACTTTACTGAATATTTGGGCCCACTCCCGGGCAAATCTTATTTTGGAGGTACTGGTTTTGCTTTCCTGGTGTATGCGATAAATAGAGAAATAATCATCTAGCTGCCTTGTTTTGCCAACATCAAAAAGCCGCAGCATTAAATCATAATCCATGCCAAAATGCAGCGACTCGTCTAAATATCCTGCTTTTTCCAGACTGGATCTTCTGAAGAAAGACGAAGGCTGGGTAAATGCCATGCCCGATAAATATTTGTAGGGAAAGCCTTCTGGAGAAACCGGCACTTCTGTTTTAGTACCATTCGGCCATAAGTATATGCCATTGCCATGCACAAGACTTAGGGTTGGATCATCCCTAAAAACATGTGCAACAATCTTCAGGGCATTGGGTAGCAACAAATCGTCGCTGTTGATCCAGGTTATGATATCTCCAGTTGCTTTTAAAAAACCTTTGTTGATGGCATGAGACTGGCCCTGGTCTGGCTCGCTTACCCAATACGAAAGCTTCTCTTCATACTTCCTGATGACATCAACCGACTGGTCCTTGCTACCTCCGTCAATTATGATATATTCTATATTGGGGTAGCCTTGATCGATTACTGAGTTAATTGTTTGCTCTAAATATGGCCCCTGATTGAATGACGGCGTTATTACTGAAATTTTAGGCAACATCAGCTAAGAATATGACGGTATAAATCTATGTAACGCTCGGCCTGCACATTTAACGAAAACAGTTCATGGGCATCTCTTTGAATCGATGCCCTATCATACACATTAAGATTGACCAGTAATGCAGACAGTGCTTTGCTTAATCCAGCTGCGGATACGTCTTCTGCGAGTATACCATTGATACCCGACCGTATAACATCCCGCATTCCTCCAACTGAAAAAGCAACTACCGGAGTTCCGCAGGCAAGGGACTCGATCATGACATTTGGCAAATTATCTTCCCGGCTGGGTAAAACCACCGCATCTGCCATTGCATATATTTTGGCAAGGTACTGCTGTTCATGTATCATTCCTAAATGTTTAACATATTCAGGTATGGCATCCGATCCACGGCCAATTGCAACAATTTTCAAATCTGCAAATTCATCAACAAGGGAAGGAAGAGCCTGTAAAAGAAGATCAAATCCTTTCCTATAGTTATCAACATTCTCACTTACAAAAAGAAGTACCTTTTCATGCTCGGCAATTCCTAATTCAGTTCGCACCTCTCTCTGAGAATAAGCATGAAAAACATCAACATCTATTCCGTAAGGGATAAGGTAATGAGGATAGGTTCGGCCAATTTCACTATGCAATGACTCCTCTAGCAGCCATTTAGAAGGAGCAACAAAGGTAACTGACTGTTTGAAACCAGCCAAAGCCTTTTTCTTTATATTTAATAATGTCCTTTCATATTCCTGAAGGTAGCTACTTCTTTTGGCATCCTCCTCGTAATGAAACCCGCCCCTAAATGGATTCATATCATGCAAGGTCCATACTACAGGCTTATCAAGCTTTTTAAAAAAAGAAGGGTAGTCTATAAAGTTAGAAACCCAGTGCAAATGAATGATATCTGCTTGGTTAACTAAGGGATGCTGTGCTAAATCTTTATACTTAGATTTCGGAAAGCTGTATATTTCAAATAATCTCTTATTAGCTTTCACTCTGTAATGGAACCAGTTACCATTAAAAAAGTCTTGAATTTTGGAAACAAGCCCAGTTGCATAGTCATCGAATATAACAAGCTGTTCGGTAGCACTAGGCTCTCCTTTCAGGTACAAAAAGTTTGAAATGACATTTTCATTCATTAGACCCTGATGCAAGCGAACTGCAGCATTAGCAGCACCTCCACTTGAAAAAGTGCACAAGTGAAGAACCTTCATGATTTAGTATAGACAGCAGTGATCGAATGTCCTTTGATGTTGAAATCAGCCCTTTTATGCAAAAGTGAAAAAGCTTTGTTCAGACGAAATTTGGAAAGCATCTTAAAAAAGAAAGAAAACCTGGCCTTATCATTCATCATCACATGTAAATACCAGTCTATGTGATAATGTTGTAAAGGTTCGAAAACTGCATTCTCAAATTCTAAATTATATAGGGGTGCCACATTTTTCAATGAATTATAAGTCCAGTGCCCCATATGGTGAGGTGGCAAATTCAAGGGATAATCTGCATACTTGATAAAAGAATCATTGTTAGGCACAGAAACTATCAACTTACCTCCTTTCTTCAAACACTCAACAGAAGAGCGGATAAAGCTATCAACATCACTGATATGCTCCAGTACCTGGAATGAGCAGACCACATCAAAAGTCTCGGCATGATTGACAGAAAACTCTTGTACCGTGTTATTAAGTACATTGGCACCACTCGTTCTCGCAGCTGCAACAGCTTCCTCATTCAGCTCTAATCCCACAACTTCCACATCTCTTAAGCTTGAAATTTTATTGATAAAACCTCCTGTTCCACAACCAATCTCCAAAATCTTCATGCCATTCCTGATCATGGAGAGTGCAAAATTATGCTCCCATTTCCAAGGCATGTAATACCAATCAAACTGTTGTAATTTTGAATAAAATTTACCGTCCCCTGCTAAATCAAATGGATAAAAGAAACTGTACCCAGTCTCTCTGCATAAATACCTTTGTAAAGTCTTATGTCCCTGAAAGATATAATTAACATCTAAATCAAGCTCCTTCTTATACTTTTGTGCTATTTCAATTGTAGGTACTTCCTCAAGAAGTAAAGCAGGCTTACCTGTTAGTGGAGAAGAGACCATATTCTAGCTTTAACTCTTTTTAAATAAGTAGGCTTTTTGTTCAATGACTGGAGATATTGAATAGCCCGCGCTCTGGCTCTCCCATTCTCCATTGTAGCACATTGCTTGATCACATTTATTGGCCTGTCTAAAACTTTCTGGTTTTGTGCCTGGCCATTATCATCATAACAATTCACTCCTGTTCCATCAAAACCAATGTTCTTCACTAAAGAATGCCTGGGATGGAGCGAGAAACCATCAGATAAGCACACGCTAGCGTGCCATCGTACTGCCCAGGTACTCATTCTGCCTGAAATATTAGCAACTAACTGCCCTTTGAAATCACCCCATCCCTCCAGATCAAAATACTTCAGCTTGTTAGAATACTCTAACTGTTCCATCAGCTTTTGTGGATCAAGCTCTAAATGTTTCCATGCACGCTTCCACGTACCCCAACCCCAGCACGAGGTAACATTGAAAAAAAATGTTTCCGGTAATATTTTATCCAGTTCCAAGGGATACCAATACCCACTCACATGCATTACCTTCTCATTGTCCTCATAAGTATCCAAAGCATCATTAAAGTAGGTCAAAAAGTATGCAGATGTCACCAGATCATCCTCAAGTACTATTACCTTTCCAAATTCATCAACTATCTTAGTTACCCCTTCTACAATAGACCTAGCCAACCCTTTGTTACAGGATGATTCGTAAATCGTAACAGATTTAAAGCCAGTAATATCTTTGAATATTTCTCTTGTTTCATAAATAGCCTTTAACTGATCCTCACTCGCATCATTTTTGGGGCCATCTGCAAACACAAATAAATCAGAATCACTAGCTAAAAAATTGCTTCTTAGCGCTTCTACGGTCGAGGCAGTATGTTTTGGCCTATTATATACAAATACTACAATCGGAGCCAAGTCACCCATTTGTTCTCCCTTCCATTTATCAAACTCCTATAATACGCATTAGTAGCTGAAAATAAATTCGTATAATCCTAGCTAAAAAGAATCTTAAGCAAATCCCCTTTCTCTTTCTCCCATGAAAATTGCTGCTTTGCTCTTTGCCAGCCAGCTAAACCAATTTTTTGTCTCAATTCAGGGTCAGCAGCTAGAAGGTTAATCTTTTGAGCCATTGTGACTGTATCTCCTTCTTGCACTAAAAAACCTGTAATACCCTCCTCGACTTCTTCTGGGATACCTGCATGCCTTGTAGAAACTACCGGAAGTGCACTTGCCATGGCTTCAAGAATTGAAACGGGTAATCCTTCCTCATCTCCTGTTACATGATCAACAACACTATGCTGTAAAAATATATCTGCACGATTGAAGAAAGCTTGCACCTTTTCTCTTGACATTCCTTCATGAAATTTAACAACATGCTCTAAATTAAATGCTTTGATATAATGTTGGGCAGCTGGCAAGAGAGGGCCAGTCCCAATATAATCTAATCTGAGATGGTTGTTTTTTTCAAATGCTCGACGGAATGCATCTAGGAGAAATATTGGAGCTTTTTTAGTAATCATTCTACCAACTGCCAGGCAATTAACTTCTTCAATCTCTTCACGTGTTACCGGTATATCAGGCACATCCACTCCATAAGGTACTACATGAATTTTATCTGAATCAACGCCTAGATCAATTAATTTTTCTTTACTTACTTTGCTCATTGTGATCACACCTGACATCTCATTCAGCTGCAAATACCGCTTTCGCCATTCAGCATCCTTTAACACTACAGAGATATCCAAGCCATGTGCGTGAGCATACATTGGTATCCCTAATTTCTTTACCATTGGCCACCATAGCAACGAAAAGTTTAAGTACTCACCTAATATAACATCTGGCCTATTTTTTTTTAAGAACACATTTGCCCGCTTTTTTTGCAGATAATTATTTGTAGATAGTACACCTACCATTGCTCTTGAAATCTTAGGCAAAAACATACTTTTGAAATCAGAAACCTTCAGGATCAGCTTAGGACCCATTACGTCCCAGTTTCCTGCATATGGAGGATCATTTGTTGCGGCGATCACACATGTATTTTGAGGCACTAAAGCCTCCATGTGTTTTCTGATAAAGGTCTCTGATAAGGCTCCAATCTGAGGGGCAATTACAGCAAGCTTCTTACTGGCAAATTCCATATTGATAAACGTCACATCCCTATTACCCTACTAATAATCAAAACTATCAGAAACAAAAAATACACTTGCTACATTTTTGATGATGACGTTTTTAGCGACAATTCTATAACCTAAATCAAAAAGAAACCGGGCTGATATATTATGTTTTACATCATCTATGTCCTGGCAGCTAAGTTCCAGCACGATAACATCAGGCTTATACTTACTCCAGTTATTTGATCTAAGCACCTGGTAGTCTAAACCTTCCGCATCAACACTTAAAAGATCAATATGACCAGACTGCTGAGCATGCTTATCTAGGATGTCCTCTAGTGTAGTAACCTTTACAGGAATTTCAGCTTGAACATGTTTATACATGCCATTTTCCAACAGATTATCTTTGGAAAAAGAATTCATGGTAGAGCTTTCACTAATGAAGTAATAGGTCAGCGTACCATTCTCTTCACTAACCCCGACCTCCAGGTTTACATCCTTAGGCCTGACTTTATTGAACGATTTCATACTTCCCGGGCGGGCATCAATATTAATGCCTCTCCAGCCATTGATATAGAAAAAATAAGTATTGGAGTGTTTGTATGGATGATAAGCGCCCACATCGATAAAAAAGCCTTTATCTTTACGGCTTAGTTTTTTATGAAAAAGCGCCTGAAGAATTGCGTCTTCACCACCTTGAGAGAAGTAATAAGTAGATATATCATATCCTAGTATTAATTTTCTTATGCTTCTCTTGAGGGTATTTATGATCATATCTTTATATACTAATGTTTGAAGCTAAGTCTACTCGTACAGATTTCCCCA
This sequence comes from Cesiribacter sp. SM1, assembly GCF_020178975.1. GTDB lineage: Bacteria > Bacteroidota > Bacteroidia > Cytophagales > Cyclobacteriaceae > Cesiribacter. Next base: position 193,228 of record NZ_JAHXBU010000090.1, on the reverse strand, counting down.
AAAACTTGCCAAGACACATTATACACAACTTGCATTTAAGTATAGTAAGAAGCACGCAATGAACAAGGCCACAAGTATCATAATCAGTTCCTGATCGTGATGATTAGCTTCTGAAGTTTCTCATAAGCCTTTGAACCCAACCATCTTCATTTCTTTTACGTTTGTCGTCCAAACAATTAATTAAACTTTCCAATGGCTTATCATACATATATTTACTAACATTTTCTCTTTGGATAGCCAGTAACCTTTGATATTCTTCTTCGTCACGATTGAGTTTATTGATAAGGGCAATTATTTCTTGAGCACTACTACATTGCGTTTCTTTAGCTAAAATTTCATGGTGAATTATATCAGAAGGATCCATAATCACTAATGTTCCCAGTGACACAGCCTCGATTGCACCATTTCCCCTGGTTTTCCGTCCTCCTAACTTAACATAGTATTTAGACTTATAAACAGAAAGAAGATTCTCCTCTATGAGTTGCTTATGGAGAACTACCTCTTCCCCAGTTTCTTTTTGAATTACCTCAAATTGTTCTGGTGTGTTAACAACTGGTCTTTCTGTACAGGAATTTATTTCCACATAAATACCCTTTTTGATAGGCTTCTGATATTTCTCCCTTACAATGTTCTCAAGTGTATCACCTTTCACAAAAGTATAAGGGAAATCAACCGGCCCTAGCTGACTAGCGACCACCCCTCTTGCCATTTGATTTAATGTTACATCGTATCCAAATTTTACTTTTTCGGTGGCCATATTGGCTTCACCCATCATATAGCAGAATATTGTGTTTTTGTATTCTTGTATTATAGCTTTGGGGATACTTACATTAACTGATATAACAATATCATATGCTCCCCAATCTATATCCCGACATGATATACTAAACCTTCCATTAGGGTGTGGGCTTCCAGGTTTTTTGAACCCCTGGTTAGGTAGCTTATCTAAAGTCGTAGTTTTTAACAATTGCAAACTTTCAGCGATATGAGGAATAGACCTTTTATAAATTTGAGTTTCTTTATCATACTCCTCTTTCACTATTATAAAATCAGCACCAAGCTCGTAGATCAATCCAATTGGGCCAACCCTTCCCATGGATGAAAAAAGTATTTCTAAAGATGATCTTTCTTCTATCGGGCAAACGTATAAATCCTGGTACACGTCTTGCTTTACTAAGGCAAATTTTAGTTTAGTCATGAATGTTGGTGTAGCTGGGGCTGACTTAGTATCTGCTTTATCGAAAGCTTAATAAAACTTAAAAACATCGATTGATACATTGGACTTCATGAGCAGAGCAGCTAAAGATTAACTAAGGATATCGAATACAAATTAGCAACAAGAGATCTCTATTCTCTACTTGAACTCAATCCAAATCATATCGCGTCAGAGCATTTGTTTCAAACAATTTTAACTCCAAACCAGTAACGCAAAATTGATACAACTATAAGCTTTTTTGAATATTTTTTTACCCACAAATTATTTAGCAAATAGTAAATAATAGCTCTCTTATCAACTTTAATATGGTTCCCGGAATCTGAGTACACATATAGCATCTGATTATAAGCAGCCATCTTTTGATCTCTCAGTATATGAGTGTACCTCTTCCCAAAATATTCATTTAACAAATCAAAAAACCTGATTTTTGTCTGGATTGCACTAATTGCTTTCTCCGCTGAACCTGAAGACCAACTTCCAGACCATGTTCCTCCTTTGTGGATTCTATATACAGCCATTTCCTCATCATGGTATTTAATTTTTCCATACTGAGCATTAAGAATATGCAAACTCCAGTCACCAAATGGAAGTTTTTTAAACCATTCTGGTAGCAACTCAACCTGAAATTTTCTAAAAACACAGGATGCTGTTGCAATAAAATTCTTCGCTAAAAGGTCTTCTATACCATAGATATCTTTTTCCATAACAGGGACATCCTTTGTTCCATCTTCATATATATAAACAACATTATGAAAAGAAATAGAAAAGTTAGGATTACTTTCCAGAAATGTTACTTGCTTTTGAATTTTCAAAGGATCAGTCCAGTAATCATCCCCATCGCAAAGAGCTACATAATCTCCATCACAGGCTTCTAAAGTTTTAACAAAGTTTTCGAGTACTCCTACATTTTCTTCTTGAAGTACTAGCTTAATCAAGCTTGGGTATTTGGACTTGTATTCGAGCAATACATCTCTTGTGCCATCAGTAGAACAATCCTCCCCAATGACTAACTCTATGGGGAAACTTGCATTTTGGTTAATCACCCCTAAAATAGCTTGCTCTATATACTGTTCATGGTTGTAAGTAACCATGCAAACGCTAACTCTTATCAAACTCAGTATATATTAAGAGGTTCTAAATTTTTTACTACAGAAGCTGGTACACCTATAGCAAGAGAATTATCACTTATATCCTTTGTTACTACAGCACCTGCTCCTATAATAACATTTCTACCTAACTTTACTTTTGGAAGGATCACAGCGCCAGTACCTATATTGCAAAAATCACCAATAGTACAGTTTCCAGATATGCTTACTCCAGGCGATACTTCAACATACTTGCCAATTAGTGTGTCATGACCTATTGTGCAATTAAGGTTTATAAGTGTTCCTTCTCCAATACTTATACTACCTGTTACAACTGAACCAGACATTAAATTCACCCCTATACCTATACTATTTCCAAAAATTCCGATTGTAGCTTTAGGTGAAATAGTTGACGTAAATTCTCCACCAAGTTTCATAAACTTGAGAGAAAGGTTATACCTTAAAACAGGACCTCCTATACCTATAGTGAATCTATTATCCACATCTTTGAAATAAGATCTCACTGCTTCATCATTTTTTAATATTGGAAAGCGATTGTAAACGAGACCCTCAACTTCTGGATTTATATCATCAAAAAAGGCTAAATTATCCGGCACCCTTTCCTGACAAATAACTTCTAGCACCTCCTTTGCAAAACCTTTCGCACCCACTATTAGCATAATATTCTATTTAATAATTCTATTTAATAGTTCTGTGCTCTTAGAAGAGCTCTAGATATCATATCTACTTCCTCAAATGACAAATCATGATAAAGAGGTAGGCAAAGAACTTTCCTTGATATATCTTTTGATACAGCAATATTCTGACTTGGTTTGACATAATCAAGTGTTTCCAAAGAAGGAAAAAAGTATCTTCTTGGAGAAACATATATTCCCTGCAAGGCACTTATAGCCTTCAGCAATACACTTTCACACTGGAAAATAATAGGGTAATAAGCAAAATTAAATTCTGATTCTGGTTGTATTACAGGCCTTACTACCTTTAGCGGCTGTAGCATTAAATTGTAACGCTCTGACAGTTCTCTTCTCCGCTTAAGTATTTCTGGAACAAACTTGATATTGCACAAACCCATAGCTGCATGAAACTCAGAATTTTTTCCATTAACACCTACACCAACAAATTTCTCTGGTCCATCATGGCCAAAATTGCGTAAATAGGCCATTTTCTTCAACAGATCAGGGTCATTCGTAAATACTGCCCCACCTTCCGTAGTATGAAAGAGCTTAGTAGCATGGAAACTTGTTGTTGATATATCGCCATAGGCGAAAACACTTTTCCCCTTATACTTTGACCCAAAGCAATGAGCGGCATCGTAAATAACTTTAAGACTATATTTATCGGCAACGGTCTGTATAGCATCTATATCACATGGATTACCATACACATGCGTTGCTAATATAGCGCTGGTATTCTCATTGATTGCCGCTTCAATTTTAGATGGATCTATATTGAAAGTTTTAGGATGGATATCTACAAAAACAGGACAACAGCCTTCCCAGACTATGCTACTGGTTGTAGCCACATAAGAAAATGGCGTTGTAATTATCTCACCTTTCAAATCCAGCGCTTTAATCGCCATCTGAATGGCAATAGTGCCATTAGATACATACAGGAGGTGCTTTAGTTCCAGGTATTCTTTAAGTTTCAGCTCCAGCTCATTTACCAGTGGTCCGTTATTTGTTAGCCACTCTCTCTTCCAAATTCCCTGCAAATAGTATTCATATTCCTCCCTTGGAGGTAAAAATGGCTTCGTTACTGGAATCATATGCTACTTAATTACCCATTCTAGTTTAGGTCTTACTATGCCTTCTTTGGCACCTTTCCATCCAAATTCCGCTACCGTTGGTTCTTTTACCTGAAAAGTTATATTATCCCTATGCTCGTATAGAATAGTTCCTTTATCTTTTACTATCAATAGCCGCGATATCAAATAAAACCCCTCATGGAGCAAATAAGCAGGAATCTGGCAAGAATAGCAGTGTAATCCATTACCTACCATATTATTTCCACTAAAGGCAGAACTGCCTACAAAAACCAGGTTCCCCATCTCATCTGCTAAATGAAAGGTTACATCCAAAACGCTCTCTCCTTTTTGAAGATTTTCAAACCTAAAAGTCATCTCCAATGGCCTGTCATTAACAATTAAATGATCATGTTCATTAGGTACTACTTCCTGGCTTAAGAGTTTTACCGATTGATTACCCGGACATTCTGATGATGGATATACAATTTTAATTTTTTCTGAAGCATTAAATGCTCTTAGATATGTACTCACCACCTGATCTACACTACCAGTTGCCGTAACCTCTCCACTGCTTAGCAAGATAGCCTCTGAACAAAGACTTTGTAGCGCAAGCATATTATGACTGACAAATAAGATAGTTCTGCCTTCATTCTTGCTTACCTCGTCCATCTTACCCAGACACTTCTTTTGGAATTCAGCATCGCCAACAGCCAGCACTTCATCTATAATCAGGATTTCTGGCTCCAGGTGTGCGGCCACAGCAAAAGCCAACCGCACTTTCATTCCACTACTATAATGCTTTACGGGGGTATCAATAAACTTCTCTACCCCGCTAAAAGCTACTATTTCATCAAACTTTGCCCTGATCTCAGAGCGCTTCATTCCCAATATAGTTCCATTAAGGTAGATGTTTTCCCTGCCGCTTAATTCCGGGTGAAAGCCTGTGCCTACTTCCAGCAAAGAGGATACCCTGCCCCTGATTTCAAACCTGCCTTTTGTAGGTTCTGTAATACGACTTAGGATTTTAAGTAAAGTACTTTTGCCAGCTCCATTATGTCCGATGATCCCAACCGCCTGTCCTTCTCTAACTTCAAAGCTGATGTTTTGTAATGCCCAGAACTCATAGGCTGTTTCAGCTGCTTTTCCATTACTTCCTTTAAGCTTTTTAAACCATTGGCCAAAGCTTTCCCGAAGTTCTCCACTTTTGGCATGACCAATCTGGTAGCACTTTCCCAGGTTCTCGACTTTTATCGCTATATCACTCATTGCTATACTATGTCAGCCATTATCCGCTCCACTTTCCTGAAATAATATAGTGCACTAATAAAAAGTAAGATGATCAGCACGAAAGATATATAGGCATATTTTGAGGGGGGCTCTCCACCTAATATTGACCAGCGAAAGCCTTCTACCACCCCTGCCATTGGATTCAGATAATAGATTATCACAGCCCAGTTGGGCAAACTTTTGATAATTGTTTCGGCAGGATAGGCAATGGGCGTGGCATATAAGCCAAACTGTATCATAAAGGGCACAATTTGTTGAAAATCCCTGTAACGAATTGTTAAGGCACTTAACCAGATGCCTACAGCTAAGGCTGATATGATTGTTAACAGGATAAAAAGAGGAAGGTAGATAATATTAGCGGATGGCATAAAGCCATAAAATATCATAAGACCAGACATGAATACGAACGCCACCGCAAAATCTACCAAACCTACTACCGCTTTTGATAAAGGAATGATCAGGCGGGGAAAGTAAATTTTCTTTACCATTTCCTGAGCTCCTATGATAGAATTGCCTGAGTTATTAAGTACAAAAGCAAAATATGCCCAGGCCGACATGCCGGCAATGGCAAAAATTGGATAAGGCACTCCACCTGTCTCCACTTTGACAGCTACACCAAATACCACCGTGAAAATTAGTAAGGTCGCTGCTGGCTGAATAAATGCCCAAAATAAACCAAGAAATGTTTGAGCATAACGTACCTTTAAATCACGATAGGCCAACACGAGAAAAAGATCCTTATAAGCCAACAACTCCCTCAGGTTTAAGGTCACCTGGTGCTTATTAGCATCAACAACAATTTTTTGCATTTAAAACTTTTGAAGCCTCGAAGATACTATTTTCTTGCTTTACAAGAACATACTATGTTAATAATAGCATCATTACTTAAGATAATACATGAAGAAATTCTTACAAGAACAGTACATTAAGATCTTCTTTTTACCAGTAGCATCCTCCCTCTACCTGTTGATAGTTCTCTGGAAAGTCATTTTGAACAGGTCTTATCCAATGCTCATTATATAAACTTTGGAAAAACTTTTTATCATCCCATCTGGCTCCTTTTATTCCAAAAATAACTTGTACTGCTCCACCTATATGAACAGACTTCTTGCCGATACTTTTAACAAACCCCGCGAGAGGAAAGCCATAAGCGCCACATCCAATCAAAGCAATATCAAAATCTTCTTTGATGATTTTTTCTTTCATAGAATCCAGTGCCTCAAACCAATTTTTATAAATAACATTATTATTTGCTATACTCTGAACTGCTTTGACAACCTTTAAATCGAATTCAGGCAGTATCCTTTCATCCTTAAATAGATATTTCCTTTTTTTATACTGTCTTCTGATTGATTCTTCAAATGGATGTACCACTAATATCTTCTTACCCTTCAGTACATTGGTCCAGGGATCCTGATGATAATAAGGCTCCAAATCAGAAAGTTTCACTTTTTTTGCGAGGCTCAATTCTTCATGAAAAATATGTTCCTCTGGAAGCCAGGAGCCAAGGATGTCGACCTGCTTCATTTCCTGGATCATGAGTTGACTAAATTTTTCAAAATTACTGATATTTGCCGGAAAAAAGCCAGCATTAACAGACATGCTTCTTGCCCTGTCCTTTTCCCATCCCAACGATATAATCTCACCGTTTATATATCTTTTTATGTTCTGAAGGCTGGGCTGCGTTACATAATTATACACACAGCGAATTTCACCATACCCAAACCGGGCAATCATTGCCGGACTCTCCGCTGTTAATAGCTGGGAAATAAGGTTTGATGCTGCCTGTCCAGAGAAATCTACAGTAGGTGTATCGAATGCAAAATTTTTACCAGGCGCTAATAGATTTTTCGCCTTTCTAATTGCCCTAAGCAGTATTATTGATGTCATTCCTTTTAGAACTGGATATAATTGGCAGGTATGAAACTTATTAGCATCAATACCCACAGCAAATATAAAAAATCCAGTAACCTCCTACATGAATGAAACAGAAAATCGTAATACAGAAAGAAAAATGGTTGATAAAACAAGTGTAGTTAAAATTTATTTTAAAATAATCCTTAGCCCAGAAAAAATACGAAACAGCCTATTTATGGATCAGTACAACATAAAGCCTTTACCAAACACGACTTTTCTTTTAATAACCAGTTGGCTCATCCTAAAAAGAAAGACCCTAACCTTGCCAGATTAGGGTCAATTTCATATATATAGGAACTGCCTTAGTTGAGTTAGTTAATAGGAAAAAAATTATTTTTAAATTCTTTTATCGAATCATAAAGGAAGCATCATTAAATGATCATCCCGGCACCAACAGTCTCATTCGTAAACTGATCGATCAGGATCAGTGAGCCGGTAGCGCGGTTCCTGTTGTAGCTATCGAAGAAAAGGGGCTCTGTGGCACGCAGGCTGATGCGGCCTATTTCGTTGAGACCCAGCGTGAGGTCATCTTCGATCTTGTGCAGGGTGTTGATGTTTACCTTATAACGCACCTCTTTTACAATGCACTTGCAGCTTTTGGTGGTGTGCATGAGAATGTACTTGCCTTTGGGCTGCAGGGGCTTCTGGTTCAGCCAGCAGATCATCAGCTCAATGTCCTGCTCGGTCTTGGGCTGGTTGTTGGGCTTCACCAGCATATCGCCGCGGCTGATGTCAATATCATCTTCCAGGGTGATGGTTACCGACATAGGCGCAAAGGCTTCCTCAAGCGGGCCGTTGATGGTATCGATGCTCTGGATTTTGGAGGTAAAGCCTGATGGCAGGGCCATAACCTCATCGCCCGGCTTGAATACACCACCGGCAATACGGCCGGCATAGCCACGGTAATCATGGAACTTATCGTTCTGAGGGCGGATCACATACTGCACCGGGAAGCGGCTATCCACATGGTTATGATCAGAGCTGATGTTCACCGTTTCCAGTGTGTAGAGCAGGGTAGCGCCCTTAAACCAGGGCATGTTTTCTGTTTTCTCCACCACATTGTCGCCTTTGAGGGCACTGATGGGAATGTAGCGGATATCGGCAATGTTCAGGCGGGAGCTGAATTCTGAAAAATCATCCTTGATCTTCTGGAATACATCTTCGCTGTAATCCACCAGGTCCATTTTATTAACAGCCAGCACCAGGTGCTTGATCTGCAGCAGGGAGGCAATAAAGGCATGGCGGCGTGTTTGCTCCACTACCCCATGGCGAGCATCTACCAGCACAATGGCCAGGTTGGCCGTAGAGGCGCCCGTTACCATGTTGCGGGTGTACTGGATGTGGCCGGGGGTATCTGCAATAATGAACTTACGGCGCGGGGTGGCAAAGTAACGGTAGGCCACATCAATGGTAATACCCTGCTCCCGCTCGGCACGCAGGCCGTCGGTGAGCAGCGAAAGGTCTACATATTCGGTACCGCGCTGCTTGCTGCTGCGTTCTATGGCTTCGATCTGGTCTTCAAAAATTGCCTTGCTGTCCAGCAACAGGCGGCCTATGAGTGTACTTTTACCATCATCCACACTGCCGGCCGTGGTAAAGCGCAGCAGGTCCATGTTCAGGTAACGATCTGTATCTACAGCAGTATTTGCTAGTTGTTGTTCCATTGTTGTTTAGGTATGGGGTATGAGGTATGAGGTATGAGGCGGTCCGCCGCTGCGGTATCGGGCAGTAGGATGATACATTCAGGCGCCGGCATAAGCAGCAAACAACCTGATGCCTGATACCCGATCGCTGATACCTGTTAAAAATATCCCTGGCGTTTACGATCTTCCATGGCTGCTTCGCTGCGGCGGTCGTCGGCACGGCCACCGCGTTCTGTAATGCGGGCAGAAGCAACTTCCTGAATAATTTTCTCCAGGGTATCGGCATCTGACTCTACCGCCCCGGTACAGGTGGCATCACCTACGGTGCGGAAACGGATGGTACGGGTTTCGTACTCCTCGCCATTGAGCAGCGAGATGTAAGGGTTCTCGGCCAGTAACACACCGCCGCGGTTTACCACCCTGCGCTGGTGCGAGAAATAGATCGGCGGCAGCTCCAGGCCTTCCTGGGCAATGTACTGCCATACGTCCATCTCCGTCCAGTTGCTGATCGGGAACACCCGGAAGTGCTCACCCATATTTTTACGGCCGTTGAACAGGTTCCAGAGCTCAGGGCGCTGGTTTTTAGGGTCCCACTGTCCAAATTCATCGCGGTGCGAGAAGAAACGTTCTTTTGCACGGGCCTTTTCTTCATCGCGGCGGGCACCGCCAAAGGCAGCATCAAATCCCAGTTCCTCAATTTTATCGAGCAGGGTAATGGTCTGCAGGCCATTGCGGCTGGGGTTTGGGCCTTTTTCGTCCTGGGCCTTGCCCTGGCGGATAGATTCCTCCACGCTGCCCACGATCAGCTCCACGCCCAGCTTTTCCACCAGCTTATCGCGGAAAGCGATGGTTTCGGGAAAGTTGTGGCCGGTATCGATGTGCATGAGGGGAAAAGGCATTTTAGCCGGCCAGAAGGCTTTTTCCGCCAGACGGGTTAATACGATCGAATCTTTTCCACCGGAAAAAAGGAGCACCGGGCGCTCAAACTGTGCGGCTACTTCGCGCATGATATAGATCGCTTCCGCTTCCAGCTGTTTCAGGTGACTTAGGTTGTAAGATGCCATGCCTCTTAAATTAATCTTGCTGAGTTTTTACTCGTTGAATCAGTTTTGTATATAGGAGCTCCACACAGGCTTCTTCGCTTTCTTCTTCGGAATTAAGCTGGAGCCAGGGGTTCTGAGGTTCCTCGAAGGGAGCATCCAGTCCTGTAAAATTTTTGATCTCGCCGCGCAGAGCTTTGGCGTAAAGTCCTTTTACATCGCGCTTTGCGCAGGCATCAAAAGAACATTTTACATGCACTTCCAGAAAATCAGCCTCTCCAATAATGGATTTAGCCCTTTCCCGCACCTCTGCAGTAGGGCTGATAAAGGAGCAGATGGTGATGATGCCGCAGTTAAGGAACAGCTTTGCTGTTTCGGCAGAGCGGCGCAGGTTTTCCCGGCGGTCTTCTTCAGAAAAGCCAAGGTTGCTGTTGAGGCCGCTGCGCAGGTTATCGCCATCGAGCAGCTGGGTGAGGCAGCCATCCTGGTGCAAACGTTTTTCCAGGGCCTGTGCAATGGTACTTTTGCCCGAGCCGGACAAGCCTACCATCCAGATGACGGCCGCGCGTTGTTTGAGCAAGCGCTCTTTTTGACTACGGTCAAGAATCCTGTCAAAGATTGGGTGAATATTCTCCACAAAAAAATTATTTCTGAACCAGATGCAAAACTAAAAATATTTTGCCATAAATAAAGGGCTTCGCTAGCAGGAATATCCGTACCCCTTCCAAATTGCGAAACGACCCTTTAGCAAACGGTGTGTGTATGGGTAGGGTTTCGGTTTTGGAAAAGATTTTTTACAACCTCCACCCCTACCCATACGTAATAAAGCCGGGCATATGCTGCAGACTTTATGCACATACCTGGTACCTCATACCCCATACCTCCTTATATTTGCATTTAATACTAACCTAAAACACAAGCACATTTTTATGCCTACTCTGCTCTCCCAGAATGATATCCAGTACCTGATCGACACTGCCGTTAAAGCCGGTGAAGAAATCCTGAAAGTATACCACGACACCTCCCTGTTCGATACTGTAGACTACAAGGCCGATGACTCCCCCCTGACCATTGCCGACCAGCGTTCGCATGTGGTGATAGACGGGCGCCTGAAAACACGTTTCCCGCAGATACCGGTACTATCGGAAGAAGGTATGCAGACTCCATACAGTGACCGTCAGCACTGGAGCAGCTGCTGGCTGGTAGATCCGCTCGATGGCACCAAGGAATTTATTAAACGGAATGGTGAGTTCACGGTAAACATTGCGCTGATCGAAGACCACAAGCCGCTGTTTGGGGTGATCTATGTACCTGTAAAAGAAACCCTCTACTGGGGCGGATCGGCTTATGGTGCTTTTAAACAGCAGAAGGGCAAAGAGGCACAAAAACTGAAGGTGAACAATAAAACAGAAAAGCTGACTGCCGTCCGCAGCCGCTCTCACTCTGGTGATGAAGACGATGCGGTGCTGGCACAATATTCCATTACTAATTATGTTGATTCAGGCAGCTCTATCAAATTCTGCCTGGTAGCCGATGGCGCTGCTGACATCTATTACCGGGGCAAGCCTACCATGGAGTGGGATACTGCCGCTGGGCAGGCCATTGTAGAAGGTGCCGGCGGGCAGGTGCTGATGGGCGATGTTCCGATGCATTACAACCGGGAAAACCTGCTGAACGGCAGCTTTTTGTGCAAGGGATTTTAGGAAATAACATTATTGATATTGGTAAAGTACTTTCTTTGCAAGCGTCAGCAAACCTGACAGGTCTTGAAGACCTGCCAGGTTTAAAACAGCAGCAGCAGGGGGATTGAACATGAACATTCTATTTGTAGTACCATATCCGGAGGGAGAAGCTCCCTCGCAACGTTTTCGCTTTGAACAGTACTTCGACATACTGAAAGAAGAAGGCCACCGCTACACCGTTGCCTCTTTCTTAGACCTTGAGACCTGGCGGATACTTTACAAATCGGGCAATGGCTCCAAAAAAGCCCTGGGTATTGCCAAAGGCTTTCTCAGGAGAATAGCACTATTGCCCAGCATCTACAGATACGACTGGGTGTTCATACACCGCGAAGCGGCTCCCCTGGGGCCTCCCCTTTTTGAGTGGCTCATCACGAAAGTGTTCAGAAAAAGAGTTATTTACGATTTTGATGATGCCATCTGGCTACCCAACACTTCGGAACAAAACAAGCTGGCTGCAGGCCTGAAATGGCACCAAAAAGTAGCCTCTATCTGCCGCTGGAGTACCAGGGTAAGCTGCGGCAATGACTATTTAGCTAACTGGGCCCGGCAGTACAACAATTATGTAGTAACGAACCCGACTACAATTGACACGGTACACCTGCACAACCGACTAAAGGAACACCGCGATGGGCCGGTGATTCTGGGCTGGACAGGTACCCACAGCACCCTAAAGTACCTAAAGTTACTTGAACCAGTGCTTAACCATTTAGCCACAAAGTATCAACACATCAGCTTCCTGATTATTTCTAACCACACACCCGATCTACGGATTCCCAGGTTGGAGTTCAGGAAATGGAATAAAGAAACAGAAGCAGATGACCTGCTGAAGATGGATATAGGCCTGATGCCCCTGACGGCCGACAAATGGTCGGAAGGTAAATGTGGTTTCAAGGCCTTACAATATATGGCCTTGGGTGTACCTTCTGTTGTATCACCTGTAGGGGTTAATAAGACCATTATTCAACATAATAAAAATGGGTATTTAGCTGATAGCCCGGAGGAGTGGGAGTCATCAATAAGCAGGTTAATAGAAGACACTTACCTACGCTGCTCCATAGGCAAGCGGGCCAGAGCAAGTGTGGAAGCTAAATTTTCAGTGTCAGCCAACTATTGTAATTATTTGAATCTTTTCTCATAAAATTCCTTTCGCATGGCATTGATCAACACTGCAGTTAGAATCAACTGATAGTGTCAGATTTTCAATATGTAACTGTTCCTTCCATGGTTTCAAATAAATATACTAACCATAAACTTAAAATAAGTCTGCTATTTTTATTAATTTCAACTCTCATAAGCTCTCTATAGTAACCAAGAAAATTAAGCTATCTATCTGAAAGCCATAGAAGTAGAAGTATTAATATCTAAATAAATCAAAAACCAAAAGCTTGAAGATGCATATCAGCTTTTAGACGCTCAAACATCAATCTTTCAGATAAGTTTTTCTATTGTGTTATATGAAAAAATTATTACTATTTCTCTTGACTTCAGCAGTTCTTTCTCTGGTTGGTGTACTGATTTTCCATAACGTTGACAATTCCATTACTGAAAGCGATCAGATATATATATCCAAAATTCTAGAAGAGGACAGTCTTTCTTTGTCACTGCCAAAGTCTTTTGAAGAAGAAATTAGGTTTATTATGGCTGTCCAGAATAGGGTACTCTCTGTAGCACCAATCAATCAGGGTATACCAGAGGGTAGTCCAAGAGAACCCGAGAACTTGTATAATTCTCGCTACGGATTATGCTATGACAGAAGCAGGGTAATCGAAAAAATACTACGCACATATAACTTTAAGACCAGACACATTACTGTACTATCAACAGGAATTAGCGGTAGTACAACAAAAGCTTTACTAACTCCTGGGAATGAGTCTCATGCTTTACTTGAAGTGCTGACACAGAAGGGGTGGATGTTCGTTGATTCGAATGCCGAGTTTATTGGGCTTGATAACAAAATGAATCCCATTGACATGAAAGAGTTATCAAAGAAAAGTTATGGAAGTATTGATTGGCATTCATATAACAATTTAGAATACAAAGTTATTTATCAGACTAATTTCACTTACGTAATTGGATTATATTCGAGACATGGAAGGTTCTACCCACCTTATAATAGCATACCTGATATCAATTGGCAGGAGTTTTCGCAGAACTTAATTAATTGAAATAAAGCTGATATATCATTACTCGGTAAGCAAACTATGCAGCAATGTATATTATTTGCAGAACACAAGCTAAGAAGCTCTGGCAGAAAGATTCATCATTCTACCTTTCAGAGATCCTTATTTTCATGGCCTGATAAACATAGATTGTTTTAAATCATAGGTGTTGGTGTGGTATGCACAACATAACGTTGTCGACGCACCTGTTTTTTTCTACCAGTAAACTTTCTAAGTTCTGCCAGCATAATATAAAGAGCAACCAGATAAAAAGGAATCAATGGTATCTTATACCTAACCAAGGTACCAAAATTACCAGAGGTAGCCCCTACTCCAATTGCAAAGACAATACTAAATATCATTCCAAAAGAAACTAAAGGATCTTTGAAAGCAACGGTAAAAAATTTAATTACACCTGTTTTACATATAATGTATATAGTAAGGAACAGAAACCAGGAGGCTTCAATGGCTGATAATAACATTACAGGATTTCTTACCTCAAATAAAAATGGCCTATATAAGGTAACTACAATTGCCTGTGGGGCTACCGTTAAAATACTTCCAAAACTGCCGTCCAGCGTTCCGACAGAATACTCAGAACCAGTTCTTCTGCCAACACCTGCACGCGCTAATGTCTGCCTCTCTAAATAATTCGAAGTAATGGCTGCTCTTTCGGCAATTTTATCAATTGCGTAGCGATCACTATCTTCCGACACCTTTACAGCTCCAAAATAAGCTACTACTAATCCTATACCCAATATAAGAGGAAACACTAAAACCCTTATATACACCTGCTTGATCCTCTTATTGTACTCTAAAACAATCCAAAAAATAGCTGCAGGCAGAAAAGAAAGAATTAAATATGTTTTGATTTCCTTAATAAGGAAAATTGAAACAGCCAGAATAACAAACGAAAAGATCTTTTTTTCAGTTGCCAGCAAAAGATGGTAAAAACCAAAAAAAGCCCAACCTAAGGCCCCAATACAAATAGTATCCTTCATGATCCCCGAACCCCAGAAAAAAACAGAAGGCACAAAAAAGGAGGCTATGGCAAGTTCTTTATGAAGGGTTGGCCGAATTTTATAAAAAGTAAGATACATGGCCCAAAGGCCTGAAAAACTCAAAACTGCAAACAACAAACTAATGACTGTGTAGGAACCAAAACTTATCAGGCCTAGAATACCTACTATTTTTATCACCATCAAATTAGCTTGGCTCCTAAATCCCCACATTCGCATGGTATAAGTACTCGAATTACCGGAATAATTTCCAGCCTCTGCTGTAATCACATCAATACCAGTTGCTGTACTTTTATTGAATGCTTCCCATATTTGCTTAGCAGAATTAAAATAACTAAACGTATCCCCACCATCATAATAAAATTGATACACTAAACCAAGGCAAACTGCCCCTAGTAATTTCAGGCTTAAAGCAGGAATGAAATATTTACCTGTATGTCTATTGCTTACATGTGGCTTGACAATATAAGCCAATACATATATGATCAACAGATAGAAGGGGGTAAGAAAAAGATCGATCCAAGTCATGCGCGAGGGCTTAGGTTAAGCACTTTCACTTATGCGGTTCATTTCCCTATGCACAGCAATGTGAAGTAAAGTTAATAAAATCACATCTCCTTCAGCCTCTCCCTGGCCTTGGAATGTGCTGAGTGGCCGCGGTCGCCGTATTTTTTTACTTCTTTGTAGTAGCGTTTGGCCTGGCGCTCGTCGCCGTCTTCCTTGGCCATGTCGCCCAGGGCCAGGAGGCTGTAGAGCATATAGCCGGAATCAAGGTCGTTGGTGCTTTTGGCGAACTCTATTACACGGATAAAGTATTTGCGGGCATCGTTGTGCTTGTTGAGCACATCGTACATCTGGCCCAGGTAAAAGGCTGCATAGCGTCCGCTGATGGACTCGTAACCGGGCATCTTGTTGTCGATCTTGTCCAGGATGTTCTTGGAAGTCTCCTCCAGCTTGGTGTACTGGCCGGTGGTGTAGAGCATACGGGCGTAATAGCGGTGAAAGTAGGGGTTATCGGGATAGGTCTTGTGCAGGTACTCCGAAAGGCGCAGGGCTTCGTAGGGCTTGTTTTCATCAAGGGCCAGGATGCGCATCAGGAAATACTGTGCCTCGGTACGGGTGTAGAAGGCATTATTGGCTACTTCCTTTAGCTGCTGCATGCCCAGGGGCTTGTCGCCATCGGGGAAAAACATCAGCACAGGCTTCAGCAGGGGGTAGTTTTCAGGCACCCACTCGGCATAATAGTTATAGAGGGCATCGCCAAAGAGAAACTCAGAGCTAAGTGCTTTTTTCTCGCCTTTCAGCTCGAGGTACTCCAGGGCTTTTTTACCGGAAGAGGCGGCTTTGCGCCAGCTTTTGCGCTCTGAGTGAAGGCGGCTTTTAAAGGCCCAGGCGCCGGAGAGGAAAAATTTTGCTTCGGCATTGCTTTCGTCGGCACTTAACATGCGCTCGGCAAAGTAGATGGTGCTGTCCATGTATTGGGTGAAGCGCACATCGTAGCGCTCGTTCTCCACATTGGGCATAATCTTCCACCACTGGCTAAGGCCCATCAGGAAATAAGGGAGCGGGTGCGTGGGGTATTTTTGCTTGATCCAGCGAAACTGCTGCTCGGCCCTGGCAAACTTAAAGTTGTACATCTGGTTGATGGCATCTGCAGTTTCCATCTGCAGGGTCATGTCCATCAGTAGGAGTTTCTCTTCATCTGAAGATAAGCCCGGTGCCTCTACCAACTGGGTATCAGTGGAGGCCGTCTGCGCAAATGCAGTCGTAGTGAAGCATACCAACAATAAGAGAATCAGGTGTTTCATGGTGGAGTTAACGCAAATATCGTGCACAATGTAATATTAATCAAAAAAGGAGCAGACTAGTTCTCCCATGTGATATTTACTGCATTTTTTCATGATTTGGGGTGGAAGCAGGGTTAAAGTCTCATATTGTTAATGTTATCCATCAGGATTCCCCGGATGCGCCTGATATCACTCTCAACCGGGTACAGGCACCCGCCTGTGCTGTACTAAACCCATTTCCTCATCTATCTTTAGTACAAGCGGATGTTTGTACTGGTAGATACCCTGTAATACACAACCCTGCCCCCAGAAAAAAGGCCAACCCCCGCAAGACCCTGTTAAATCATCTGGCGGCCAAATCCCCTTCTCCTTTAAGAGGCGGACGGCTAGTCAGAAGGGTTAGGGATGAGGTAACAACGAACAAATCCACCCTCAAACACAGCCCCGCTTACGAACCCTAAAAAACAATTACTTTTTCTGAATAAATAGAATATTTTTGCAGCGGCTTGTGTAAAAGCCATTTTAACATTATTTAACGATTCTAGTTCCGGCCGGAAGCATTATTGGCTTTATTTTCGCCGTTCTTTAGCCGTTGATAAAAATTTCTGCCGGGATTAAGGTTTCCCGGGCAGTGTTCCTGCAGGGCAGGCAAAACTCTAAAATATGCAGCAGTTTAAGCGTTTGAATGATTTGGTTGGCTGGGGAGTGTTTCTTCTGGCCGCGGTGGTATACGGACTTACCGTTGAGCCTACCGCCAGTTACTGGGATGTGGGTGAATTTATTGCCGCCTCCTACAAGCTGGAGGTGCCTCACCCTCCCGGAGCGCCTTTCTTCCTGCTGATTGGCCGGATGTTCTCACTCTTTGCCCCTGACGTTGAATCAGTGGCCCTGTTCGTAAACTGGGTGAGTGTGATCAGCAGTGCCTTTACTATTATGTTCCTATACTGGAGCATTGTGCTGCTGGCGCGTAAAATGGTGAATGCGCCACTGGGTGCTGAATCTTCCCGCCAGTCGGTACTGATGATCGGCAGTGGCCTTATCGGTGCGCTGGCCTATACTTTTTCTGATTCTTTCTGGTTTTCGGCAGTAGAGGCCGAGGTATATGCCATGTCGTCGTTCTTTATGGCAATTGTGGTGTGGGCCATGCTGAAGTGGGAGCTGCTGGACGATCCGCGCCTCTCTAACCGCTGGCTGATCCTGATTGCCTACATCATGGGCCTCTCCATTGGCGTTCACTTGCTCAACCTGGTGGCAGTGCCTGCGCTTGCACTCATTTATTACCACAAACGCTACACCAAATATACCACAGCAGGCGTACTGCTGGCTATGTTTATCGGTTTGGTAATTGTGGGTGTGGTGATGGTAGGCATTATACCCGGCCTGCCCTCTATTGCCGGTTCTTTCGAGATATTCTTTGTAAACAGCCTGGGACTACCCTTTGGCTCAGGTGCTATATTCTTTGTGCTGCTGTTCCTGGGCGCGCTAGTCTTTGGCGTAATCTGGAGCGAGCGCAAAAAAATGGTCGGCCTTAATACAGCCCTGCTGGCGCTGGTGTTTATCCTGATTGGCTACTCCAGCTATACGCTGGTGGTGATCCGGAGTAACTTTAACCCGCCTATCGACGAGAACAACCCCGAAAACCTGATCTCCTTTGTTTCTTACCTGAAAAGGGAACAGTACGGCGACCGTCCCCTGCTCTACGGACAGTATTTTGATGCAGAGCTGGAGCGCTACGACCGCGGCGACCCTGTTTACCGCAAGGGAGAAGACAAGTATGAAATTGCCAGCTATAAGCCTGTGCCGGTTTATGGTGAAAACACGCGCATGACCATTCTGCCGCGTGCCTACAGCACGGCACCTCAGCACCAGCAGCTCTACAGGCAGCGCATGGGGCTGCAGCCGCATGAATCGCCCGGCTTTGGCGATAACCTTGCCTATATGTTCGATTACCAGATGGGACATATGTACTGGCGCTACTTCCTCTGGAATTTCGTGGGCCGCCAGGGCGATTATAAAGATGCCGGCGTGCTTACCCCATTCAACAGCAGCACCGAGAACATGCCCGATGTGCTGGCCAACAACGAAGCCCGCAATAACTACTGGATGCTCCCCCTGATTTTAGGAGTACTGGGTGCTTTTTACCAGTTCTCCAGGGATAAAACAGGTTTTGGCTTTGTGCTCCTGCTGTTCTTCCTGTCGGGCCTGGCCCTGATCCTGTACCTGAACTCCCCTCCTATTGAACCACGCGAACGCGATTATATTTATGTAGGCTCTTTCTATGCCTTTGCCATGTGGATTGGCTTTGGTGTGATCGCCATTGCAGAGGTATTCGAAAAAGCGTTCAAAAAGAATCCTATTGCAGCCCCGGCACTTGCTACTGCGCTATGCCTGCTGGTGCCTGGTGTAATGGCGGCAGAGGGCTGGGACGATCATGACCGCTCTAACCGCTATTTCTCGGTAGATTCTGCCAAGAACTTCCTGGCCTCCCTGGCACCAAACGCCATACTCTTTACCGGCGGCGATAATGATACCTTCCCGCTCTGGTACGCACAGGAGGTTGAGGGCTTCAGGACCGATGTTCGCGTAATCGTACTTACCTACTTCAACACCGACTGGTACATTGACCAGATGAAAATGCAGATGAACGAGTCTGAGCCTCTGCCCATCAGCCTTACCAAGGAAAACTACAAGCAGGGTGGCTTGAATGATGTGGTGTACTTCTATGAGAACAAGAACCTGAAGGGTGCCCTGCCGCTGGAGCAGTACATTAATCTGGTGCGTGAGGGCCATCCTGCCATCAGGCTGTCTACGCCATCAGACGAGGTGAACACCATTCCTTCCCGCACGCTCTCGTTGAACATCAACCGCCAGGAGCTGCTGGATAAAGGTATTATTCCGGAAAACATGGAGGAGCTGCTGGTAGACAAGATGGAGTTTAAGATGACCGGCAATGCCCTGGAGAAAAAAGACCTGATGCTGCTGGACCTGCTGGTAACCAACAACTGGGAGCGCCCGGTGTACTTCAACAACACCTCACTGCAGAGCATCAGCTTTGACCTTTCGGAGTATGTGGTGCATGAGGGCACAACCTACCGCCTGCTGCCAACGCGCAACCCTAACCCGCAGGCAGAGCTGGTAAACACCCAGGAGATGTATGATAACATGATGAATGACTTCTTCTGGCGTGAGCTCGACAATGAAGATGTTTATTATACCGAAGACTACCGCAACTTTGTACTGAACCACCGTGCTTCCTTCAACACCCTGGCTGGAGCGCTGCTGGACGAAGGCAAAACCGAAATGGCCTTGAATGCCCTGCACAAGAGCCTGGAGGTAATGCCAGACAGGGCCATTCCATACGATTACGCCACTGCCCTTACCGTGCAGCTATTGCTGGAGGCCGGCGATGTGGAGCGTGCCGTAGAAATTGGAAACCTTATGGCACAACGTGCAGATGAGTTCTTAACCTACCTGGAGCAGGAAAACAAGGACATCGGCAACCAGCGCCAGATTAACCTGGTAATCCTGAACCAGCTCTCCAGGGCCATGGCCGGTGCCGGCAGAGAAGCCGAAGCCCAGCGCTACCAGGAGCTGTTAGGCAAACACTACCAGTCGCTGCAAAGAGCGAGGTAAGTATAGTTGAAAGCAGAAAAATAGCAGCCCCGGAAGTTTTTCGGGGCTGCTTTTTTTATGATGGTATAATGAAATAGGTTTACAGGTACCCCGGGTTGAAACCCGGGGCTAATTATAAGCAGCAAGCTTTTATCATTTTAGCGAAGGTTGTGCAAAGGCACCCTTACTTAGCCCCGGGTTTCAACCCGGGGTGCATCATCAGAGCTTTTGTTCGTGAGTTGAGATCCGGGCTGGAGAGACCCGGGCTGGAGAGACCCAGGCTGGAGAGACCCGTGGCTGATTGAATCCCACCCCAGGTAATTTCAAATACTTTCTATTCTACACAAAAACTTAAAAATACTATTTCACCAGGTGAGCATGGATTAATTACCAGGAAAGTCAAATTTTTTCATTTCTTCACTATAAGAAACTTTTCGATGGTGCTGTTCCTGGTTCAGAATATACTGTTTAACATAGTTCGCACGCTGTGGGCTTACCGAAAAAGCACTGTATCCGTTTTGCCAACTGAAAGCACCTTCAATTACACCCTTAGTGTTCTACCATTTAGAAGAATCTGCTTTGATCAACTTCATGATTTCTGCAGCAGTTCTATCTCTTGGCAGTTGAAACAGACAATGCACATGATCTTCTACTCCTCCTAAACTGATCAGATATATGCCTTCCTCCTTAAACCTTTTAGTGATATGGCTGTAGAGTTCCACCCTTACCTCTTTGCGCAGCAATGGCTCCCGATTTTTCACAGTCCAAACTGCATGTATAAATATTTGGCAGAAGCTGTGTGACATAACAAATAATCCTGATACAGAACACAACATATAATGATCTAAGCCATTATTCTGTTCATTTAGCCCCGGGTTTCAACCCGGGGTGAAAGCTAAAGCTAATAGCCCATGCATATTAACTGCTTGAACTGGAACAGCCCCTATTTCGTCCCCACCAAAAACAAATCCAGACTCGTAGCCGGATTCTGGCTGATGAGGTAATCTTCGTGGCTTAGCTGCTGCACCAGGCCCTGGTTTTGCTTGCTTAGCCTGTTACGGTTCAGGCGGTTCATAATCTCGTAGGGTACTTTGAGGATGCCGGAGGGCAGGCGGTGCTGCAGGTCCAGCACATCCCAGCGGGTGATGCGGGCCACCGACTGCTTGTTCTGTTCATAATAAGTCATCACCTTTTCATTACCGGTGATGCCCAGCATTTCCACTTCTCCGAAAATACTGGCGGCCAGTTCTGTGAGCTCCGCTGCCTTGTACTCGCGGATGTGCCAGGGGTTACGGGTAAGGGTAAGGTCAATATTGGGAGTGGTGAGGTAAAGCTTACCGCCGGGCTTTAAAATGCGGTGCAGCTCTTCCAGGAAGGTGGTATCGTCCACAATGTGCTCAATCACTTGGAAGCACAGCACTACATCAAAGGTATTATCTGCCAGCGGAATGGGAGGTATGTGGGTTTCGATAAACGCTACGTTCTTCAAAGCCTTTACCCGCTTCTGGGCAATGGCGGTGCTTTTGTCGAGGGCTACGTAGCGGCTGCTTTTGGGTGCCAGCAGCTCAATTCCCCTGCCGTCGCCACAGCCTATTTCTGCCATAACACCCGCTATCTTATCTGCTACATACAAATAGGGCTTTAACAAACGTTGATGTATTGGGTTATCCGACTGAATGGTTTCTGAAGTAACTTCTGTCTTAAAAAGAGCCATGAGTGCAATAAAGGTTAATCCTTTTTTCTTATTTTGAAAAAGCTTAAGCGCATGTATAAGCTTTATACCTTGCGCCGTGCATGTGTGCGCTAAAGGTACGGGATAATTTTTGATCAGTAAACAAAGCTTCTGCGGCTGGCACAAATACCAGCCCCTCTTTTTAATATGAAACATAGGTATTACCTGCAATTGTTTTTAATGCTGTTGTTCTGCAGCACAGGCGTATTTGCACAGGACCTTACAACCACCAACCTTAGCTGGAAGTACCAGCCTGACGCGCCCCTGCAGCTCAGTTGGGATCTTTACCAGCCTGCCGGACAACTGCCGGTGCTGATGCTGCAGCTACAGCTAAGCCAGCCTGCTAAAACCACTGCGCTTAGCGGTTATGTCCATTACCGCGACAGCCTTCAGAATCCTGTTTCCTTACACAGGGAGCCCCTGTTCAGCTCGGTGAACAAGGGCGAGGCCACCCACCGCTTTCAGCATACCATCGATACCACCCGCGGTGCAGAATGGCTGGTGCTTGAACTGCAGCATCAGCAAAGTACCGATAGCCTGCGCAGCTTCTGGTATACCCTGAACATACCGGCACTGCTGCACTTTGGTGCTCCTGCCTTTTACCTGCAGCAGCAGGAAAATCCCCTGGTGGTACCTTATGCCCTGGTAAATGAAAGCTTTGCCCCGCAGTTTCCGGGTGCCGGGGCGGCCGACAGCCTGTTCATGTTTGTATACGACCTGAATTTCTCGCCAGCCTCCACCCCCATGACTACCTCACCCAATGCGGGCAGCAACAAAATGGAGATAAGCAACCGCCGGAGAATTGCTGCAGGCCAGCAGGTAGCGCCACGAACAGAAGGATTTTATTTTATACAGGCCGATACCCTTACCCTGAAGGGCAAGGGCATCCGTGCCGAGGACAGGTATTTCCCAAAAACGCGCACCATTCCTGCCTTTGCCGGACCCATCCGCTACCTGAGCACTAACGAGGAGTGGACAGAGCTGGAGCGTGAAAATTTCAGCAAGCAGGCACTTGACCGCTTCTGGCTGCGCATGACACAATCAGAGGACAGGGCACGCAAGATTATCCGCAGCTATTACCGCCGTGTAACGCAGGCCAACCGCCTGTTTACCACCTTTAAGGAGGGCTGGAAAACCGATATGGGCATGATCTACGTACTGTATGGTCCGCCGGATGTGGTAACCCAGCGGCCCGATGGCGAACAATGGCAGTACAGATCCAGGGGCGATATTCCCGAAATAAACTTTACCTTTGTGCGCGCCGTCAATCCTTTCGACCCTAAATACTACCAGTTGGTAAGGAACAGGGATTATGCGCGCACGCACTTTCAAACCGTAAGCAGATGGAGAAGAGGCCAAAATTTGCCTTAAGCACAGAATTAGTAAACGACCAGGATCTTATTTTTGGCACACGTGCCGTACTGGAGGCCATACGCGCCGGGCGGGAAATTGAAAACCTGCTCGTACAGCGCGACCTTAACAACGACCTGATCAGGGAGCTGAAGGCCGAGGCTGCTGCAAATGAGATCACCTACCAGAAGGTACCGGTAGAAAAGCTAAACCGCATTACCCGTAAAAACCACCAGGGGGTTGTTTGCTTCCTCTCTCCTATTCGCTATGCGCCCATACAGGAGGTGCTTGCCCATACTTTTGAGCTGGGCAGAATGCCGCTGGTGGTGGTACTCGACAGGGTAACCGATGTGCGTAATTTTGGTGCCATTGCCCGCACCGCAGAATGCCTGGGTGCCGATGCCATTGTTATTCCAAGCCGTGGCAGTGCCCGCATCAATGCAGATGCCATGAAAACCTCTGCCGGCGCCTTAAACTTCCTGCCCGTTTGCCGTGAGCTCAACCTAAAAGATACCTTACGCTTTTTGAAAGACAGTGGCCTTCAGATTGTTGCCTGCACCGAAAAGGCAGATGCTCCTATTGCGGAAAGTGACCTTAGCGGCCCTGTTGCCCTGCTGATGGGCTCTGAAGAAGACGGCATCTCCGGAGAATACCTAAAGCTGGCCGACACCCGCGCCCTGGTACCCATGCTGGGCCAGGTAGGCTCCCTGAATGTATCGGTGGCCACAGCTATTTGCCTGTATGAGGTGGTACGGCAAAGGGGGCAAAAATAAACCCCGGACTGAAGTCCGGGGCTAAATGAATTCGTGGCATTCCGCGGTTAACAGGCTAAGTTAGCAAAAGAGTAGCTCTTTTAATTAGCCCCGGACTTCAGTCCGGGGTCCGACTGCCCTACACCGCTCCTCTTTACAAAAACTTCTCACCCTTCTGGGTCTTTACCTCGTTCACGTATTCACGGAAGCGGGCTTCATCGTCTTTTTTGCAGATCAGGATCACATCGTCGCACTGCGCAACCAGGTAACCCTGCAGGCCCTGTACCACCACCAGGTGATCCTGGTCTGACTTGATCATACAGTCATTTGCCTCAAAGAGAATGGCATTGGCATCAACGGCATTGTTATTTTCATCCTTGTTGCGGATTTCGTGCAGCGAAGCCCAGGAGCCCAGGTCAGACCATCCAAAATCAGCCAGCACCACATATACATTTTCTGCTTTCTCCATAATACCGTAGTCGATGGAGATGTTCTTGCTCTGTGAGTAGGCCGAGCGTATAAATTCGTCTTCCTTAGGGCTGTAGTAGCAATCGGGGCAATCATCGAAAATTTCTGCCAGCTCAGGCAGGTGCTTTTCAAAAGCCTCTACAATAGCACTTGCGCTCCAGATGAAGATACCCGCGTTCCACACAAAATCGCCGCTGTCAAGGAAAGTTTTTGCCAGCTCCAGCTGCGGCTTTTCAGTAAAGGTTTTCACCTTTTTGAAAGTTGCTCCCGGCTCCTTGATGTACTGGATGTAGCCGTAGCCGGTTTCGGGGCGATTGGGGCGAATACCCAGCGTAATAAGCTTATCTCCTTTTTCTGCTTCCTGCAGCGATTTTTCTACTGTCTGGATAAACTCTGTCTCATGAAAAATAGCATGATCGGAAGGGGCCACCACCATGGCTGCCCTGGGATTTTTCTGCTTTATTTTATAGGCAGCATAGGCCACACAGGGGGCAGTATTTCTGCGCACAGGCTCTGCCAGGATCTGATCGTCGGCAAGTTCCGGCAGCTGCGCCTTTACCAGGGGCACATAGGTGGTGTTGGTTACAATGTAGATATTTTCTACCGGGCAGATATCCCGGAAGCGGTTGGCAGTCATTTGCAGCAGCGACTGGCCTGTGTTTAGCACATCCAGGAACTGCTTAGGCTGGTTGTTGCGGCTGTAGGGCCAGAAACGGCTGCCAATGCCGCCTGCCATGATCACTACGTAATAGTTGGGGTTCATATTAAATAATGCCTTCTTTGATAAGATTATGAATGTGTACAAAGCCAACCACTTCCCGGGCTTCATCTTCGGTTACTACCACCAGCTGGCTAATATTGTTTTCCTGCATTAGTTGCAGTGCTTTAACAGCATAATCGGATGGAAATACAGTTTTGGGCCCCGCAGACATAAGGTCTATGGCTTTCAGGCCCCTAAGATCGTCATATTTTTGTAACATTCTGCGCAAGTCGCCATCAGTTATGATACCTTTCAGCTGACGGTCTGCAGATACTACTGCTGCTGCACCTAAACGCTTGCCTGAGATCTCCACAATGGTGTCCTTGAGGCTGTCTTCCTCAAACACCAGGGGCAGTTCATTTTCCTTGTAAATATCACTTACCTTCAGGTACAGCTGCTTACCCAGGGCACCGCCGGGGTGCAGTCGGGCAAAGTCCTGGCTGGTAAAACCACGCGCTTCTACCAGGCATACTGCAAGGGCATCGCCCAGCGCCATCTGAACGGTGGTGCTGGTGGTGGGCGCCAGGTTATTGGGGCACGCTTCCTGCTCAATGGTGGCATTCAGCACAAAATCGGCCTGTCTGGCAAGGTAAGAGTTGGTATTGCATACCATGGCTGCCATGAGAGCACCTGTTCTTTTCAGGAGCGGCACCAGCACTTTAATTTCCGGGGTGTTGCCACTTTTGGAAAGGCAGATCACCAGGTCGTCTTTCTGCACCATGCCCAGGTCGCCATGAATGGCATCGGCCGCATGCATAAACAGGGCTGGTGTACCGGTAGAATTAAGGGTGGCAACGATTTTATTCGCCACTATGGCACTTTTTCCAATGCCCGTAATTACTACCCTGCCCCTGAGTTCCAGGATAGCATTTACACAGGCTTCAAAGCTGCTATCGATGTAGTTGCTAATCTGCTGGAGTGCAGCAGATTCCTGCTGCAATACTTTTTGTGCAATCTGCGTTAAATTCTTAGCTTTTAGCAAAGCGGATGCATTTTTCTTTTAAATTGCAAATATAGAAAAAAACGTGGCTTAACCTTAGAAGAGTAGCGTACGATGTTAGTGGACCAAAAGGATGTCTTGAAAGAAAGGTTAAAGGAAGTATTCGGATACGATCAGTTCAGAGGAAATCAGGAGGCTATCATACAGAATGTGATGGATGGCCGCAACACCTTTGTGATCATGCCCACCGGGGCTGGTAAATCACTGTGCTACCAGCTGCCCGCACTTGTACAGAAAGGAACAGCCATAGTCATTTCACCCCTGATTGCCCTGATGAAAAACCAGGTTGACCAGCTGAATGCCTATGGTGTACAGGCGCACTTCCTGAACTCTACCTTAAGCAAGGCAGAAATTAATAAGGTAAAAAGAGAAACCCTTGCCGGCAAAACCAAGCTTTTGTATGTAGCGCCGGAATCTCTTACCAAAGACGAAAACATAGAATTTCTTACAAAGGCAGATATTTCCTTTGTAGCGATTGACGAGGCACACTGTATTTCGGAATGGGGGCATGATTTCCGCCCGGAGTACCGGCGCATTCGCACCATCATCAGCAAGCTGGGCAACCTGCCCGTAATTGCGCTCACCGCCACTGCCACCCCTAAGGTGCAGCAGGATATCCAGAAGAACCTGGAAATGGGCGATGCCGATGTGTTCATGTCTTCCTTCAACCGCAAAAACCTCTACTACGAGGTGCGGCCTAAAAAACACACCAAAAAACAGTTGGTGAAGTTTGTAAGCGGGCACAAAGGCAAATCGGGCATTGTATACTGCCTGAGCCGCAAAAAGGTAGAGGAAATTGCCGAGCTGCTGCGGGTGAACGGTTTTAAAGCCGCCCCCTACCATGCCGGGCTTGAGCCTGCCGTGCGCATCAAAAACCAGGATGACTTCCTGAACGAAGAAACTGACATTATTGTAGCAACCATTGCCTTTGGCATGGGCATCGATAAACCCGATGTTCGTTTTGTGGTGCACTACGATACCCCTAAATCGCTGGAGGGCTACTACCAGGAAACCGGCCGTGGCGGCCGCGACGGGCTCGACGGCCACTGCCTGATGTTCTACAGCTATAACGATATCCTGAAGCTGGAGAAGTTCAACAAGGACAAGCCTGTTACCGAACGCGACAATGCCAAAATTCTGCTGCAGGAGATGTCCTTTTATGCAGAATCTACCGTATGCCGGCGCAGGCAGCTGCTGCACTACTTTGGCGAATCTTTCGGTAAAGACTGCGGCTTTTGCGACAACTGCCTGAACCCACGCGAAAAATATGAGGCCAGAGAGCACCTACAACTGGTGCTGCAGGCGGTAGACCAGACGGAGCAGCGCTTTGCCCTGCAGCACCTGGCAGATGTGATCCATGGCACGGAAAACCAGTACGTACTTAGTTATAACCATAACCAGCTGCCAGTGTGGGCAAAAGGCAGCAGCCAGCCGCTTGATTTCTGGAAATCTGTGATCCGCCAGGCACTCCTGTACGAGTTCCTGGAAAAGGATATAGAAAACATTGGCATCCTGAAGATCACCCCTAAAGGTGCCGAGTACCTCATCAACCCTGTACCTGTAACCTTTACCAGGGACCATAACTACAGCACCGACGAGGTAGAGGAGGAAAATGAAAAAGAGGCACCGGTCGCACAGCGTGCCTACGACGAGGCCCTGTTCAGCCTGCTGAAGGACCTGCGTAAAAAGCTGGCCAAGCAAAAGAACCTGCCTCCCTATGTGATATTCCAGGACCCGTCGCTGGAAGAAATGGCTACCGTTTACCCTACCACCACAGATGCCCTGAGCCAGATCCAGGGTGTTGGTATGGGCAAGGTGAGCAAATTTGGCAAGCCATTTATTGAGGCCATCAAAAAATACGTTGAAGACAACGAAATTGAGCCTGCTACCGATATGGTGGTGAAAACCTCGGGTACACGCTCAAAAACAAAGATTTTCGTAATTCAGCAGATAGACCGTAAAATAGACCTGAAGGAAATTGCAGAGGCACAGAACCTAAGCATGGATGAGCTGCTCTCTGAAATTGAGCACATCTGCTACTCTGGCACCAAGCTTAACCTGGACTACTACCTCGATGATTATATCGATGAGGAACGCCAGGATGAGGTGTACGATTATTTCATGAATGCAGAATCCGATAGTTTAAGGCTTGCCCTGGAAGAACTCGGCAGCAACGATTATACAGAAGAAGAGCTCCGCCTCATGCGCGTGAAGTTCCTCTCCGAGAACGCGAACTAGCGGCTGTTCAACTTAGTAGCCATTGTTACCACGCAGCCACTAACCTCATCCCTAACCCTTCTCCCTTAGAGGAGGGTTGGGTGAGCTTCTGCTAATTCCCACATAATTATACCTTAATCAGGCTCTCCCTTTCAAGAGAGCCTGTTTTATTATAAATTTCGCAATCTTTTAACCTGCGACTTATTCAGATATGAATATACTAGTGATTGGATCCGGCGGTCGAGAGCATGCCATGGCCTGGAAAATGAGCCAGAGCCCCCGCTGCTCCAAACTTTTTGTAGCACCCGGAAATGCCGGTACCGCCCAGCTGGCCACTAACCTGCCGATAGGCGTGGAAGATTTCGAAAGCATTAAAAAAGCAGTGCTGGAGCATAATATAGAGCTGGTGGTGGTAGGCCCCGAAGCCCCCCTGGTTGCCGGCATTCGCGATTTCTTTGAACAGGACGACCAGTTAAAAGATATAGCCCTTATTGGCCCCGGTAAAGTGGGCGCACAGCTGGAGGGCAGCAAGGATTTTTCGAAAACCTTTATGCTGCGCCACCGCATCCCTACCGCAGATGCCCGCACTTTTGATAAACAATCGCTGCAGGAAGGGCTCGATTACCTGCAGGACATGACCCTGCCCGTAGTGCTGAAGGCCGACGGACTGGCCGCAGGCAAGGGCGTAGTGATTTGCCAGACAATTTCCGATGCAGAAGAAATGCTGAAAGAAATGCTGGTGGAAGAAAAGTTTGGTGAGGCCAGCCAAAAAGTTTTGGTAGAGCAGTTTCTGCAGGGCACCGAACTTTCTGTTTTTGTGTTAACCGATGGCGAACACTATGTGATTCTGCCTGAAGCCAAAGACTATAAACGCATAGGCGAAGGTGATACCGGTCCTAATACGGGTGGTATGGGTGCTGTATCGCCGGTTAGCATTGCCGACCGCGATTTTATGGAAATGGTGGAGGAACGGGTGGTAAAACGCACCATTGCCGGGCTGCAGCAGGATAGGATCCCCTTCCAGGGCTTCCTGTTCATAGGACTGATGAAAGTGAAAGGCGAGCCTTATGTAATTGAATACAATGTACGCATGGGCGATCCGGAAACTGAGGCAGTACTGCCGCGTGTAGAAACCGACCTGGTGGAGCTCTTTATGGCCACAGCCGAAGGCAGGCTTAATGAGGTAGCACTCAAAACAGCCTCTTTTGCAACCGCTACGGTAGTAATGGCCGCTGGCGGCTATCCCGAGGCCTATGAAAAAGGTAGTGAAATAAAGGGTTTGCCTGCTGGTAATGCCAGAGCTGAAGCATCAGCCAGCGCACATGTTTTTCACGCCGGAACTAAGGAGCGGGAGGGTAAGGTTGTAAGCAATGGAGGCCGTGTGCTGGCAGTTACCGGACAGGGCCCCACGCTG
Source organism: Cesiribacter sp. SM1 (assembly GCF_020178975.1). Classification (GTDB taxonomy): domain Bacteria; phylum Bacteroidota; class Bacteroidia; order Cytophagales; family Cyclobacteriaceae; genus Cesiribacter. The sequence goes on along the minus strand of NZ_JAHXBU010000090.1, from coordinate 163,263 downwards.
AAGGAAGCACTGGACAATGTTTACAGCCAGGTAGCAGCCATCAGCTGGGAAAAAAGCTATTATCGCCGTGATATAGGGCAGGATGTACTGGTTTAATACGCCAATTTTGCTTAATATCGGCAGAATGCTTGTTCTACTTTTCTGCTAAGTAGCAGAAGAATCTTTATGTAGGGAAGAATAATATGGGATGTATATCATGTAAAACCACAAGCAGTGATGGAAGCAGCGTATCGGGTTGTAATAACAACGGCGCCTGCAGCACTGGTGGTTGTAATAAAATGAATGTGTTTGACTGGCTCTCCAATATGGACATGCCGGTTGTAGATAAATTTGATATCGCAGAGGTACGTTTCAAGAACGGACGCAAGGAATTCTTTCGCAATATTAACGGCATAGAGCTCACCACCGGCGATCCGGTAGTGGTAGATGTGCCAAACGGGCACCACATTGGCCATGTATCGCTGCAGGGCGAGCTGGTGCGCCTGCAAATGCAAAAGAAGAAGGTAAAGAACGACGACAACATACGCGCCATTTACCGCATTGCAACCCCCAAAGACCTTGAAAAGTACGAGGAGCTCCAGAATAAGGAGATGCCTATCATGTTCCGCACCCGCGAGATCATCAGGGAGCTGAATCTCCAGATGAAGCTCACCGATATCGAGTACCAGGCCGATGGCACCAAAGCTACCTTCTTTTATTCGGCTGATGACCGGGTGGATTTCCGGCAGCTGATCAAGGTGCTTGCCTCCGAGTTCAGGCTAAGGGTAGAAATGCGCCAGATCTCACTGCGGCAGGAAGCCGGCAGGCTTGGGGGCATTGGCTCCTGCGGTCGCGAACTTTGCTGCTCTACCTGGCTAACAGATTTTAAAAGCGTAAGCACCACGGCCGCCCGCTACCAGAACCTGTCGCTGAACCCGAGCAAACTAAGTGGCCAGTGCGGACGCCTGAAGTGCTGCCTCAATTACGAGCTGGAGACCTATATGGAAGCCCTGGAGGATATTCCTGCCGTAAACCAGCCCCTGGTTACGGAAAAAGGAGAAGCCTACCTGCAAAAAACCGATATTTTCCGGAAAATGATGTGGTTTGGCTATTCTAACGAAGACCAGTGGCACCCTGTTGAAGCAGCCCGTGTGCAGCACATTCTTGAGCTGAACACCAAAGGCATAAAGCCTGCCACCCTTTTAGAAGATAAACTACCTGACCTGGACGAGGGGCCAAAAGTACTCAACCAGGACCTGGCACTGATGGACCAGCGTTTCCAGAACAAAGCTGCCAAAACCAAAAAGAAACGCCGCAAAAAACCAAAGAGCAAGAAAGAAGATGGTAAACAATCTTAAGGCGGCTTTTGCCGGCCTTTCGCTTTTGCTCGTTCTCAATGCCTGCGATGAGCAAAGGGTGTATGAACGCAATGTTGATATAGAGGAATATGCCTGGCATAAAGATTCGGTGGTGCACCTGCAGGTGCCCATCGAAAATGCTGATATTCCTTATAACATCTACTACAATGTGCGGAATGCCCTGTCCTATCCTGCCCAGAACCTGTACCTGCAGATAGAAATTGCAGATACTACCGGTAGAACCATTGCAACAGACCTGAACAACATAGAGCTCTTTGACCGGCAAACCGGAAAACCCTATGGCGAAGGCCTGGGTGATATTTTTGATCACCAGATCCCGGTGTACCGCGATTTCAGGTTTCCCCATGCCGGTGTTTACGATGTTAAGATCCAGCACCAGATGCGCGAAACCGACAGACGCGTGATGCAGGGCAACCACCTGCCTTATATCATGTCCGTTGGCATCCGGGTAGAAAAAGCCGGTGCACAGGCCCAGGGGCAGTAAAAAGAAACATAGTACCCCTTTTTTTAGAGGGAGATGATAGATACAGTAGCCCTGGGAGCATATCCGGGGCTACTTTATTTATAGTGGTTTATCATCTGTACAGATCACCCAAAGCTGGTGCCTTTCTAAACTACTTAATACCATGCTTTTAGTCACAGCTTCAAGGTTGATTCACTGCATTTGCTGAAAATCTGCAAATTACCAGGCTAAAGCATTGGTTAATTGTGTCTAAGCAACCGGAACCAGCGCTGGCTTTTTGATTGGTGCTGTGGGAAGTTTGATGGTGAAAGTGGTTCCATGGCCTTCTGCTGATTCAATTTCTATTGTTCCGCTGTGGCGCTCTACAAACTCCCGGCAAAGCCAGAGCCCTAGGCCGCTCCCTTTTTCATTTTCTGTGCCCCTGCTGGTGCGCAGGGTGTTGTCTTTCATGATATCCTGAAGCTTTTCGGGTGCAATGCCAATGCCTGTGTCTTTTACCATAAGGCAGGTGTGGGCGTCGGTTTCAAAGGCACTGATGGTAACAGTACCTCCCCTTGGCGTAAACTTAATGGCATTGCCCAGGAGGTTGCGTATTACCAGGTGCAGCATTTGCTTATCGGCAAACACGCGCTCCGGTACAGCTGCTTTTACCAGCTTTATGTCTTTTACCTGGGCAGTTGTTTCCAGCAGCAGTACATTATCTTCTACTATTCTTTGCAGTTTTTGCTCTGCTGGCGAAAATTCAATGGTACCGTTCTGGGCAGTAGACCACTGCAGCAGGTTATCAAGCAGCATGGTGATGCCCCGCAGAGAGTGTTCTATTCTGCCGGTTAAGCGGTTCATCTCTTCCTGGCTAAAATTTACATGTTCCTGGTGCAGGATTTGTACAAACCCCCTGAGGGTCACCAAAGGGCTGCGCAGGTCATGAGCCAGGATACCGAAGAACTTATCTTTGGTATCATTGAGCTGCTTTAGCTGGTTTTCAGATGATTTCAGCTTTAGGTTCACCTCCTGCAACTGTATGTTTTTCAGGCTTACTTCCTGGTTGCGTTCTTCGAGCCTGTGGTTTTGCGCCTGCTTATCCCTAAATCCTTTATACAGCACATAAACACCCCCTCCCGCCAGAATAACCAAAAGGAAAGAAACCAGGATCATGTTGTTTTTCCGGTACAGTTCAAACCTGGTGATTTCATTTTCATTGTTCAGGATCTGCATTTCCTTGTCCTGGATCAGTTTGGCAAAGGCCCGTTCTTTACGTTCAATCTCCAGCTTTTTGGCCATTTCGGCCATTTGAAGATTTGCCTCCTGCCGGAATAAAGTATCCTTATAGGCGGTGTACTGATCTTTATGATGATACGCCAGGTAGTAATTATCTACCGCGGCATAAAACTTTGCCAGGTAATTATGAGCCTCCAGAAGGCGCTGTATGTTATGCACTTTCTGTGCAGCCCTGAGTGAGTTTTTAAAATAACGTTCAGCCTCATCGAAGTTGCCCAACTGCTGCTGCACCTGCCCTATGTTCATCAGCACCGCACTGAGGTCCCGTACATTATTATCTTTATGGTAAATGTCGTATGCCTCTAAAAGAAAGCGCAGCGAAAGCCGATAGTTTTTTACTGCCTTATGAATCACCCCGAGGTTATTCAGAACGGCAGCATAATTGGCCCTGTCTGCTTCTTTATCTACATAGGTCAGGCTTTGGTTAAAATAGTCGAGGGCTTTGTCGTACTGCTTTAACAGGTAGGCAATGCTCCCCAGATCTCTCAGGCTGTTGGCAATAATGGAGGTGTAGCCTTTTTCTTTGCCTATGTTCAGGGCTTCCTGGTAGTATAACTCCGCTTCCGGGTAGAGGGAGCGCATCCTGAATAATCCGCCAATATTACGCAGGCTCATAGCCATAGACAGGGTATCGCCCATTTCGGTGTAGAGCTTATGGGCTGTCTTGAAATAGTCTAATGCCGTGAGAAGATTAGCCTGGTCCTGGTAATAATTTCCAAGAATCGTCATGGCATCTGCCCTGCCCTGCTTAAAGTTATTTTGTTCAGCAGCCAGGAGTGCCTGGTTGCCTAAGGCAAAAGCCCGGGCAGGATCTTTATCCAGTAAATTACCGGCCAGATCATTGAGTACATCAACACTGTCGTTGGCTAAAGAGGCAACTGTTCCTCCTGTACCAGCATTTGGCTGCCCAAAGGCAGACAGGCTGGTAAAAAGTATGAATATAAGTATAAGAAGCCTCATGTATTATCCTGTATAACAATTGGCCTAATTTATGAAATGCCCAACTATTAGCCAGAAGATAAAGCGTGGGATTCTTACATGTAGACTAATTACCCAGCTGTAGAAAGATGAGTTTACGGGTTTCGTTACCCACCAGGATTGATGTATTATTTATGAAGAGAATTGCTTCACTTTGCCCTGCTCCGGGTATTCTGATACAGCCGAGCGCTTGCTGAAGATGGGCATCCGGCGCCTTTACTGCAAAAAGATAGACCTTGCCATAGGTAAGCAAGGCAATGGTGCTGCCATCAGGACTGATGTCTGCAGCTGTTACCAGGTCTTTTACAAAAGTTGATTCCAGCAGTTCTGCTGCATAGGTGCCTGGCTGATCTGGTACTGAATAGTGCCTCACGTAGCCATCGCCCCGCGATTTGGTAAACAGATGTAGTTTGCCGGCATGCCAGAAAAAAGCTTCACAGTCATAGTTCAGCGCCTCTTTAGGAGGCGGAAAGTTTTGCTGATCCTCCCAATGGAACTGTATGGTATCTACCTTGCCACCGGTAGCAGACAACCTGTATATCATCAGGTTACGACGCCGGTTCTGGTTATTACCAAAATCGCCTATGTACAGGTTACCCTCAGTGTCCCGGGCCAGGTCTTCCCAGTCGATGTTGCGCAGGGGCAGGGAAAGGGTATCCAGCAGCTGGCCATCGGCACCGATGCGATAGAGTGCCGCAGGGCCACCACTATCGCGCATGGTCCAGAAGCTGCCCCCACCGGCATGCTCCAGGCCGGAGCTTTCGGCCAGTGCTGCAGGCATGCGGGTGTAGGCACGGGCATGGTACCTTTTAGAAAGCTCCTGCTGCGGCGGGCAGCAGGGGATCAGCAGCGCCCGCAGGCTTAGCAGTATTGCTATGATCTTTGCACTAAACATCAAGATGATTTAAAAACCTGTGCACCCTTTCCAGGAACTTCTGCCTGTTAACCCAAAAGTCGCGGCTGTAGAAGCGCTGCCAGGGCCAGTGGTTATTATCCAGCTGCTGGTATTGGTATACATGGCTCTCCTTCATGGTAAGGGCATGATAGTAATGCAGATCATCTGTTAACAGCAAACCGGCATATTTATGGTGATGCAGGGCCGTAAGATCTGCAAAGGGCTGCCGCTCCCCTACGCTGTACTCGGGATGATCGAGGTTTTGCATGATACGCTCCTTGAGCAACCATTGCAGCCCTTTTTTAGGCAACTGTCGCGGCTGTGGCCAAAAGCCAGCTTCCGAAACCCGGTAGGCATAGTTCAGATAGGCTTTGAATAGCTTTGGCCCCTCGTTCTTGGCTTCGCTCACCTCCAGCTCATCGGGCAATATACTGCTCACCACATAAATCATATCCCGGGCACGCGTAATGGCTACGTTCAGCCTGTTTTCGCCATGTGCCTGGCTAAGGCTGCCAAACTGCATAAGCATTTTACCCCTGGCATCGGGGGCATAGCCTACAGAAAACACAATAATATCGCGCTCATCGCCCTGAACGTTTTCTATATTTTTGACAAAGAGCTGTTCGGGCAGCAGCACGGCTTTGGCACGGGCACGCTCCTCCAGCTTATCCTGGATGAGCTGCTGCTGGCGGGCATTGAAGGTAACAACGCCAATAGACTTTGGCTCATACCAGGGTACCCCATCCGCTCCTGCCTGCATTTCTTTTTCCTTTTCAGCGGCTAGCAGTTCCAGCACCAGGGCTACCACAGCGTCTGCTTCCTGCTGGTTCTGCTGGTTTTCCCAAACACCCGTAGTTTTAATGTAACGGATGGCAGGTTGCTGTTCGTTTACACGGCGGCGGTCGGGCACCATCTCGAGCCGGTGGCTGTAGAAGTGCTTGTTTGAGAAATAAATAAGCTCCGGGGCACGACTGCGGTAATGCCCCTGCAGGTGCACCTCGGGCAGGTAGCGGTGTGCCAGGTCCAGCAGCGACTCTACTTCTGCATCCGGACTCTCTTCTTCATCGGCATCCTCCCACCTGATCTGGTACAAATCATTGGGCTGCAGCTGCTGGCTATCGCCGCTGATGAGCACCTGCCGTCCCCTGAAAATAGCAGGCAACCCTTTTTCCACAAAACACTGCGAGGCTTCATCGAAAATCACCAGGTCGAAAAGGGGCATCATCGGAAATACGGCAGATACTGCCTCCGGCGATGCCATCCAGCAGGGCAGGAGTTTGAAGGCTTCGTCGCCATGCTGCTCCAGCAGCTTCCTGATGGGCCATATCTTGCGCTTTTTCCCAACCTGGTGCCGCAGGTCGCGGTAAGTAACCTGGTTGTTAAGCCGGTTAAACTCAAGCGACTGGTAGGTTTGCTCCCGCACCCGCATATGCAGTATCTGCTGGCTTAGTGCTGCCTTTTCTTCCAGGCAGGCACGCAGCTCTTCCTCCAGCTTCTGCAGCTGCCCGGTAGAGGCGCTCCGCAGTTGCGGGTATTTAGCTTCGATGTGGTTGATCCACGCCAGGCGCAGGCTATTGAGAAAGTAACTGCTTAGCTGCTCGTCCTTTGTACCGGCCGGCGCTTCCTGTATTATTTTCTCCATGAGCTGCAACTCTGGTGCCAGCAGAGATTCCCGCAGTCGGTCAAACTCGGAAATCAGGTCAAAATCTTCCTCCAGGCTCGCTGTCATCTGCCGGGCCTTGCTTTCGGAGCCAAGCAGTTTATCTATCTGAGCAGGCGTAAGATATTGCTGCCATTGCTCCCGTCGTGCTTTTATCTGCGCCAGCAGGTCAAGCAGTTCTTCAACAGACTGCTTTAGCTGCTCGTAGCTTAGCCGCCTGAGGTTAAAATAATGATCGAAGTTACGAACGGCATATAGCTGCTGGAGTGCCTTCAGTGACTTATGCTGCAGGCCGAACCATTTTTGAAAATCGAGTTTCTGGTAGCTGTTGGGAATATCCTGCAGCCAGCTTATCGCTCTCAGGCGTGATAGGTTATGCTCCAGGTTCAGGCGGTTATCTACCTTTTGCATCAGCACACCCACATCTTTGCTGCCATTGCTAAGGCGGTTGGCTACCATTACCTGTTCTACCTCTGAATGTTCCCTGGAGAAGTATTTCCACTGCACAAACTTAAACACGCTTCGCTGCGCTTCCCTTCTGCTGTGGAGCACATCCTGGAAGTAGCCTAGCTTTTCTACCGTTAGGCTAAGCTCCGGGCCATCGCCCTCAAAGCACAGCATCAGGCTTCTTTCAATCTCATGGAGCTGCTCGCCATCTATGCTGTTACGCCTAAAGCCCAGCAGGTGCTGCACATTGCTGTAAACCTCAGGGTCTTCCAGCTGCTGTAGCAACTCCAGGATCTCGGGCTCACGCAGCAGGAGATATTCTGCCGTTTCGTAGGTAATATCGTGCTGCAGGTGCTGGCTGATCTGCTCCGAAAGTTTCTCCCTGAACTCCTGCACCTGCTTAATGTATGCCAGCATCTGCTGCTGGTCTGCAGGCCCCAGGCTGGCAAACGACTTACGTTCCTGCCATGGATGGTTTCCTTTACGGAACATAGCCGAGAGATGGAGGTAATTTTGCAGGAGGCGCACAAAACCATCGGCAGCCCCCTCCCTGAAAGGGTAATTGCGAAACTCCTGCTTTAGCTCCAATGGTGCCTCTTCCCGCTCGGTGGTCAGGTAGAGCTCCTTGATTGAAATGCCACATTCGGTCTCATCGAAGAGGGCTTCCTTGAATGCGGCCAGTTCTTCCTTTAGCTGCTCGGAGCGCCTGCTTACCTGCTGGAAGTGGCGCTCCATCTGAATGGAGTCCAGCCCATAATTGGCATTGCGGTACTCCCCCACCCTGTCGACCTGCCGGGCCAGCTGCTCATAGATCTTTTTCCTGTCCCACCTGAAATCGTGCACCAGGGCTACAAAATCTGCCACCTGCCGGCTGTCGAGGCGGTTGTACACCACATCGAGCGCTGCTTTTTTCTGCGATACCAGCAACACGCGTTTGCCCTTGGCTATAAAATCTGAAATAAGGTTGGCAATGAGCTGTGATTTGCCGGTACCGGGAGGCCCCTCCACCACAAGCGAGGCTCCTGCCTTTACAGCCCTGATGGCTGTTTCCTGGCTGGCATCCAGCTCAAAGGGTGTATTAAGGCTTTCTTCCCGCACCTGTCTGCCCAGGGCCACCAGGGGGTAGGGCTCCTGCGCCGGATCGGGCAGCTCGGTGAGCATGCGCTGCTGCATAAGCTCCTCCAGGCTGCCAAAAGGCTGCTGGTCTATCAGGAAGTTGTAATCGGGCACTATGTAAGAGCCTGCCTGCGGGAAAATGCCCAGCACTGCCTGCGGCAGCAACTGCAGTTCTCCCGGCTTTACGCTTTCCTGCAGGGCTGCTGCAGAGAGGTTTTCGAATGGCTGGAGCTGATCAGAGAAAAAAGCCTCCGTAAACTGCAGGGCTACAGGCGGCTCCTTGAATAACTTATAAAGTTTAGTTCTGAACAGCCTGCTGTCTGCCTCCCAGTCGCTGAAGTTCTTATCAAACAGTTTTTCGGGTATTTTAATACCGTTGTAGTGGGCGTAGGCCAGTAAAAAGCTTTTATTGAGGCTAACATTCACATCGGTGCGCAACACCAGCTTCCACTGCTGATCTTCTTCCCGGATGTCTACCGGAAAAAAAAGAAGCGGGCAACGAACAGCAGTACCATCGGCAAAGCTGCCTGTTACAAACGGCCAGCCTACATAGAGATCCTGCGCACCCCGCTCTTCGGCTATAAATTTAGTGGTGCGCTGCAGCTGCCTGAGGCGGCGGCTGGCGGTATTTACGGCATCATCGCGCGGATCGGCAACGGGAGAAACTATAGAATCTTTACCAGACAGCAGCTTTTCCACCACCACAAAGGCCGACTGGTTGGGATACAGGAAGTTAAGATCCCAGAGATCCAGAAACTGGCCGGCAATAAGGCGTCGCAGCAATATGGAACGGTTGCTGCCGGTTAAGTTGGTGAGACGGCGCAGGTATAACTTTAGCAGCTGTTGCATATCTTCAGGTTGAGGGCCGGTTGCAGGCCGCATTGAGCGGTCTGTTACAGGCTGCAGAAACTGTAATATAGCAAAATTACCACAGGCAGAAGCTTTTCCCAAGCAGCTGCAGGGGTAGGGCCCTTAAAACCGCAGGTAAGGTCTAAGTTTATTTACAAAGCTTTCGTCCAGTGTATGAATGTTGAGCAGATCTTCTGCCTGCCGGAATGGCCCATGCTGTGAGCGGTATGCTACAATCCACGCTGCCTGCTTGTGGTTTATATAAGGATGCTGCGCCAGCCGGGATGCATCGGCCGTATTGATATCCAGGTAGCGTGGTGCTGCATCGGCAGGCAAATAAGCGCGCTCAAGTAATGCATCTGCCGCTTCCGGCGGCAGCCCCCACACCTCCCGTACCTGCTCTGCCTGCACAAAGCCGCCCAGTGCATTCCTGAATTTGAGTATTCTGCCACTCAATACGGGGCCAATACCTCTTACAGACAGTAGCTGCATGGAATCTGCCCTGTTCAGGTCAAACCTTGCAGTACTGGCTTTTGCTGGAGCTTCTTTGCCAGGCTCTGCGGCCCCCGTTTGTCTGTCTCTTTCTGCATCCCTGCTGTCTGCAGTATTTCTTTCGGCAACGGTAGGGCGTGTAGCCGGCGGTGCCGGCTGGTCTGGAAGCAGTATCCATGGCTCCAGGGTTTGGTACAGTTCAGAGGGTAGGCCATATATTTTCAGGAGGTCTTCTTTTTTCCTGAACCTGCCCCCTTTAGATCTGTAGTTATCTAAACGGCGGGCCAGTGCCGGCGGAAAACCCAGCCGCAGCAGCGAATCGTATGGAAGTGTATTGGGGTTGAAGGGGAAAAGCTCGGGGGCTGGTTGCTCCTCTTCCCGGGCAGCAAATGACGGCCTGGGGTAAACTGCAAGGGTATCGGTAGCCTCAAGTGCTGTTAGCAGGCTGTCGAGCTGTTGCTGGTCTGCTACAGGACTGTAAGGTGCTGCCGGCAGCATTCTGTACACAAACCAGCCTGCATACACCAGCAGCAGTATAATTGCCAGCACTGTAAAACCCCTTGCCTCGCCCCGGGTAAAGCCAAAAAAATTACGGATGTACCGCAACCAGCGTTGCCACATACATTAAAAAGCTCTTAAACAGCAAAAGGCGGATAAACCGCCTTTTGCTCTATGATTTAATCATTGTCTTCGTAACTATCGGGCTCTGGCCGCTGTGGCGCCCTTAACACTTTCATAAAAAAGTAGCCGGTAATTACCGTAACGGATACCTGTACCAGCACCATGGTTATTAATGCACTTGTTGTCATAGTTTATATCCTCCCGCTTAATCTTCGCTGGCTTGTTGCTTTATGTACCAGTATACTTAAAAATACGAATAGTAGCACCAGTAAGATCCGCGACATATCAATATAAAAAATATTATTGATAAAATCGCCCTCTGCAATGGGTGTTCCGGCCGTTACTGCAGCACCTTCCTCTACGATCAGCTGCTCGCCTTCATCAAAAGTATAGGTTTTCACTACCATCAGCGAATCGAAGGTACTTACATCGCCCAGGCGGCTTTCGGTGATGGACAGCGGCAGGGCCTGACCTGTTTCATCTCGGTAAAACTGCTCGCGCCTTACAATGTCCACTACTGTTTTATCTGCTTCGGGGCTGCGTACGTTTGCTACTTCACCCTCTACTTCAGACTCAAACCTATCGGCAAAGTAGCTGCGGTTAACCTGCACCCCAACATTCTGAATTCTGCCAATAATACTGCTGGCATCCAGCTCCCAGTTACCTGCCAGGGCTGCAGACCAGTTGTTATCTTTAGGCGTTACCAGTGCTCCCAGGAACACGATCAGAATAATAAAAGGTGTAACATATTTAATGATAGGCTTAAAGAAAGTAGGGATCCGGATATCGGCTCCGCTGTTAAGCTCTGCCCAGGCCTTATCGATACCAAAGCGCCAGCTGAAAATAATGCTTTCTGCCAGGGCAAAAATTACCAGTGAAACGGTTCCTGCCCAGTAATCATACTCATCAAAAACACCTTTATTAAAGAAGAATACAGTTGGCAGGCCCATTAACAGTACCAGGGCACCAAACGACCAGGCCGATTTGTTACGTCCCCACTGGAACTCATCTTCCATAAAGCCCATCCAGGGTGTACCCATGGCCAGTGAAGAGGTGATTCCGGCAAAGAAAAGCAGGCCAAACCAGAACAGGCCGGCCAGGGTAGCCAGCAGTGTACCCCACTGATCGAAGAGGTAAGGCATTGTCTGGAAAGCCATGGAGAAACCCGCATTTTCACGTACCCAATCGAGGCCCAGGTAACCTACTGCAATTGGAATTACAATGGAGGCACCAAGTACTACCTCAACAAAGCCGTTCATCCAGCCTGCACTCATGGCATTGAGGGCAATATCGTCTTTAGGTCTAACATAAGAGGCATAGCACTGTATGGTACCCATGCCCACCGAAAGGGTAAAGAATATTTGTCCGGCAGCGGCCAGCCATACTTTAGGATCGGCAAGTGAAGTAAACTGCGGCTCCCACAGGAAGTTAAGGCCTAAAAAGGAGTTGCAGTCCTCGCAGCCCTCTGGTGCACCGCTGCTGCCCAGGGTGATACCTCTTACCGCCAGGAAAGCACCAAAGATGATGAGCATAGGCACCCCAAACTTGGCAACCACTTCCACACCACCGCTAAGGCCGCGCGATAAGATCCAGGTATTAAGCAGTAAACACAAAACGTAAAACACTACCGCCTCGTAGGGAATGCCGGTGGTGCTAACGCCAATGGTTACGTAATCGCCAAAGAACTGGGCTACCTGCCCCTGGCTCATGCCGGAAAAGGTCTGGATCAGGGAGTGGTAAACATAAGAAAGGGTCCAGGACTCTATATAGCAGTAATAGGCAGCTACCGCTATGTTGGTGAAGATACCAAATACACCAAAGTACTTCCAGAACCGCAGGCGGGTCATATTATCCAGAATGAAGGGCGTGGAGTGATTGCCAAAGCGGCCGCCATAACGGCCCATGGTCCACTCGATCCAGAGCAGCGGAATACCCATCAACAGAAAACAAATAATGTAGGGAATGATAAAGGCGCCACCGCCATTCTGTACTGCCTGTACAGGAAATCGCAGGAAGTTACCCAGGCCTACGGCATTTCCGGCCATTGCCAGAATAAGACCAACCCGGGATCCCCATGATTCAGTGTTATTGCTCATGCAGGTAATTTTAATCGCAAAATTTAAAGAAATTTATTGGGAGTCTTGCCTGAACAAGACCATAGCTTGCCAGAACAAGTCTGCAGAAAGGCCGAAAATAAAGCCTAAATTGCCACATATCAAAACGAACTTGTCTATTCTTGTTTTGCCGGCAGGTGTAATTAACTGCTAAATCGCTGCCGCTTTTACCCCAAAGCGGGGAGTTGCAGCAGTTCTGTTAAACATTTTCAAGTATTTAAGGATAATATATTCATGTAATCAGCACTGCGCCGAACCTTCTGAAACCTTATTTTTGTTAAAATTTAGCCGACAGACGCAGTTGTTTATAATGATTCTAAATAGCAATATCCTGATCATTGTCATTTAATTTGAATCATTTCTGCTGTAATTTTGCCCTTGAAACTGAAGATGATGCAAACAGGATTTAAAGTATTAAGTCTTTCTCATAAGAAGGCTCCCGTAGAGATACGGGAACTTGTTTCTCTTTCCGAAGATAATTGTCGTGCGTTGTTGCTGCAGTTACGCGAGGTGCTTGATATATCAGAAGCGCTGGTGGTATCTACCTGCAACCGTACCGAAATATATTATGCTGCCGAGCAGGACTACAGCCAGGAGCTGGTAGGCTTGATTGGGGTACAAAAAGGTATTTTAAAAACCGAAGCCATTCGGCATTACTTTAACAGCATTACCGAAACAGAGGCTGCAGTACGCCACCTGTTTAGGGTATCTATGGGGCTTGAGTCGCAGGTGATCGGAGATTTACAGATCAGCCACCAAATTAAGTGTGCCTACCAGTGGACTGCCGATGCCGATATGGCCGGCCCTTATCTGCACCGTCTGTTACACGCTATTTTCTTCACCAACAAAAAAGTAGTGCAGCAAACTGCCTACCGCGATGGTGCAGCTTCTGTATCTTATGCAGCTGCCGAACTGGTAGAGGAGCTTACTGCTAACCTGCTGGAACCGCATGTACTGCTGGTTGGTTTGGGTGAAATTGGTGCCGATGTATGCCGCCACCTGAGCAAGCGGCCAAACCAGCACCTGATGGTGAGCAACAGAACAATTGGCAAAGCAGAGGCGCTTGCCGCCGAATGTGGCGCCAGGGTAATTCCTTTTGAAGAGGTAAATACGGCTATTCGTGATGCCAATGTTGTTATTTCTTCTGTAGCCATGCCCTTGCCTTTTATTACCCGCGCTTCGCTGGAAAGCGGTGAACGGCTCGCCTATCAGATTTATATCGATCTTTCGGTTCCGCGCAGCATAGAACCTGCAGTAGACGAACTTCCAGGTGTGCTGCTTTATAATGTAGACAACATTCAAAACCTGGCTTCTGCTGCACTGGAGCGCCGCATTGCTGCTATTCCGCAGGTAGAAGCCCTTATAGAAGAAGCTATTGCAGAATTTAACGACTGGACCCGCGACATGATGGTGTCTCCCACCATCCAGAAGTTAAAAAATGCACTTGAACAAATACGGCAGGAAGAAATTACCCGTTACCTCAAAAGCAGCAGCAGCCAGGAAGCCCAGCTGGTAGATAAAATCACCAAAAGCATGATGCAGAAAATCATTAAGCTGCCGGTGCTTCAGTTAAAGGCTGCCTGTAAACGTGGAGAAGCTGAAACACTCATTGATGTGCTAAACGACCTCTTTAACCTGGAGGAACAAACAGAAGCACATCAGTCCTGAACTTTACCGGCTACCGGTACGCTTGTACATTAGTACGCTTTCTCCCAACCACACTGCTTAAATACAGCTACGGTAGTATGCCCAAAAATTGTTTCTTAGCCAGGATATCTGGCCTTTTTACCCTATTGCTCTTTATTGTAGCCTGCTTCCCCGGAGCCCTAAGCTCCATGGCCATGCAGGCTACCTCGCCATTTCTTATTCAGAAGGATGGCAATAAATTTGGACTGGTAAACGAAAAGGGCAGGCAGGTACTCCCTGCACGCTACGACAGCCTTCAGTACACCCCCCACAGCGAATATTTTATTGCATACCTGCGCACTAATGGCAAGCAAAAGCAGGCGGGCCTTATCAATGCCAAAGGTAAAGAGCTGATCCCGATCCGCTATGCAGAACTCCGACCACTGGCCTCCAACCGCTATGCGGTAACAAATGCCGAGAAAAAAGTTGCCCTGTTCGATGATGAAGGCACCTCAAAAACTGCTTTCCAGTTCGATGAGATAACGGCATTCCGTGGCAACCTTGCCCGCTTTTACCAGCAGGGTAAAGCCGGTATTGTAGACAGGGAGGGCCGCATCAGGCTGGAACCTAAGTACCAGGATATTATTATTCACAACGACCAGTCTGTTGATGTGGTGCCTGTTAGAAAGTGGACCATTACCGACGGAAACAACAAGCAGCTCAACACCCTGCTCTACGACAGCATCAGGCCACTGGGCGAAGATCGCTGGGCAATTACCACCCGCTTTTACGATTCTATAGGCCGCTCTACTACCATGACTGCTCTTGCCGATGCCAGCGGCAGCATACTGGTGCCCTACCGCCCTATGAACATTGATCCGTTCAAAAATGGCGTGGCCCGCGTAAAGGAAGGTGTGCACTATGGTTTGATAAACCTGAAAGGAGATTATGTGCTGCCGGCAGAGTGGGACTCGCTGGCGGTGGCACAGGAAACAGTGGTGGCTGGCATGCGGCTTACGGCAAACTGGTACTGGCACCTCTTTAACCTGCAGGGAAAGAAGCTTAGCCGCCATACCTACCAGCGGATCGTACCGGTGGCTGAAGGTCCGTTTCCTGCAAAAAAAGATAACCGCTGGGGATACATAGATAACAGGGGTGCAGAAACCCTGATCTGCCGCTACGATACCACCTTTGCTTTTACCGGCGAACTGGCACGGGTACGCTTCAGTGGCCAGGAAGGTGTTATTAACAAAGAAGGGCTCTGGCAAATACGCCCCACAACAGAAAACATTACCATTCTAAGCCCCAGCCGATTTTTGGCCCGCAACAAAGCCAGTTACCAGTTGCTGAATGAAAAAGGCGAGGTGCTCTTTGAAACGGCAGAGGTGCTGAAGCCCATTGTTGGCGGTATTGCCGAAATCACTGCTGACCATCGCTGGGGACTTATTGACCTGGATGGCAACAGGCTTAGTTTTCCTGTGTATGACTGGATCTCGGATCTGCAGGAGGGCCTTGCCTTTATTGCCACACAGGAGGGCAAAAGAGGCATTCTTAGTGCCGATGGCAAGCATTATATTGCAGCAGGCCCAACAACCTGGGAGCAGCTGTACAGCATGAACGAAGGCTTCATTGGTGCCCATATTGGTCGCCAGCAGGGCTTTGTAGATACCAACGGCAAACTAAGAATTGCTAACCGCTACGATACTGTAAGCTTTTTTTCCGATGGCATGGCCGCCGTTTCCATACGCGGTAAGTGGGGCTATGTAGATAAAATCGAACGCCTGCGGGTGCAGCCTCTTTACGATATGGTGCTGCCGTATGAAAATGGAAATGCTATTGTGCAGCTCTCCTCCCGCCAGGGCATTATCGACAAAAAAGGGCAGCTGATCCTTCCACTGGAGTACGACAACATCACCCGCCTGACCAACGGCCGTTTTCTGCTAAAGCAGGGAAACCTTATTGGCCTGGCCGATGCACAGGGTAACCGCATCATCAGCCCTAAGTACGATGCCGTACAGGATCTGCAAAACGGATACCTGCTGGTGAGCCGTAACGGCAAAAAAGGCCTGGTGACCGTAGATGGCGTTGGCACCATCCCCATGGTCTACGATGTACTCATTCACGACACGAAGAACAATCTTTACCTCTGCACCCATCAGCGGGAAGGTATTCAGCGAATTAAGTTGTAATATAACCTCAGCAGCCGGCCAGATTCTTTGCAGTAAAAGGCCATAATCTAGCTGCCTGTGTATTTTCTCTGCCAGACTGGAGCTGTGGGGCACAATTTTGTAACTTCCGGCGTTATAAAGGCTGAACTCCTGAAGAATACATGAAGCAATACCTGCTACTGCTGATAGGCTCCTTAACTGCCGCTTTCTGCTCCACGGCAGATGCACAACAACGCATCACCACTTACCACGATTCTGCCAGAACCGTAGTAAAAGCTGTATATTTTATCCAGAATGGAGATAGCAGCCGCATACATGGCCCTTACAAAGCCTTTCATGCCGATGGAGCCCTGGCTACCAGGGGAGATTTTAAAGAGGGTAAAAAAATAGGCGTTTTCGAGCAGTACTACCCTGAGGGCCAGCTGCAACGTGCCATTCCCTTCAAAGACGGGCTCCGCAATGGTGAAGTGCTGATCTATGACCCTAAGGGTGCCGTAATACAACGTGCTTTCTATAAAAATGACACCCTGGATGGTGAGCTGGTGCAGTATTACCCGAATGGAAAAGTGCACAGTAAAACCGAATTCAGGAATGGCAGCCCGGATGGAACCGTTCTGGAGTATTATGAAGATGGCACCCTTAAGCAGGAAATCCAGTATAAAAAGGGCCAGCAAAACGGACTTTCAAAAAGCTATTATGCTGATGGCACGCTCAAATCAGAAGCCGTTTACCGGAACGGGCAGCAGAATGGCTATTTTCGTACCTATTACCCCAATGGCCAGCTGGATACCGAAACCTCTAACGAAGGCGGAAAGAAGATTGGCAGTTTCAAACAATTTTCCTCTGCGGGCGTGCAGCTGGTAGAGGGCCAGTACCTGCAGGGGCTGTTGCATGGCCCTAACAAAGCCTGGTACGAGAATGGGCAGATCAAGCATATTTTCCAGTACGACAAAGGCAAAAAGGCAGGCACCAATTACACCTTTTACCCCGATAGTGTACTTGAGAGCAAGCTGTTGGTAAGCAAAGAGGGCCGCAACCAGGAGGAAGTATTCTGGCCAGGTGGCAAGCCAAAAGCAAAGAAGATGTACCTGGCAGAACAGCCCGAAGGAACCTGGCAGTACTATGATGAGCAGGGCAGGCTTGAAAAAGAAGAAGTATATGTGGCCGGTAAGTTAAACGGCACGGTAAACACCTACTACCCCGATGGTAAAATTAAAAGCACCCTAAGCTACCTGAACGGCGTACCCACAGGCGAAGAAAAAGAGTACCATGCCAATGGTCAGCAAAAGGCGCTGTACACCTACAAAAGTGGCAAACGCTTTGGAACCTATAAAGAATGGAATGAGAAGGGCCAGCTTCTTACCGAAGGGCAGCTAAAGGGCGATCTGAAAATCGGGAAGTGGACTTTCTTTGACGAAAAAGGCAAGCTCCTCAAAAAGGCCGAGTACCTGAATGGCGAGCTGGTAAAGGAGCAAAAGCTTTAGAGATCTGATTTCAAAAATATAAGCGCCTCTGCGAGCGCCAATGCAGTAATAGCAAAGGCACTCGCAGAGGCGTTCTTTTTTAGCAGGTAATATATCACAACCTATTGCATTGTTAAATCGGTGCAAAAACTCAAAATTGCACTGTTACAATAGCTTTGTGATGACTCTAAAATATTATACCCGGCTTGCCCTTATCCTGCTACTGCCTGCCCTGCTGTTTGGCGCCTGTGAAAAGAGTGCTGTTGATCCTGATGGTAAAGTGAGCAACGGCCTGCATTTTGCTTTCAAAACGCCGGACTGGGAAAAAAGGGTAGACCTGACAAACCATGAAATGGGCATCCACTTAGGGTACCATAATATTTTATATACTCAGGTTATTACATCTCCCTCGCTGTTCGAAACCTTTATTTTTACTTTTCCCATGGACAGCTCTTCTATGGTAAAAGCAGGGAATCTGAAAAAATATGCCATAGAAGCATATGGAGAAAACAAAGAAGCTTTTCAGTTCTCGCTAAGGCTGCCTGTTACAGCAGAAAGCAGCAACTACCTGATCAGCAAACCAGGCCTTTCAGAAAAGTCATATAATGAAGTGGTCGCCATCACTTATGTGCGCAGTACCGATCTTGCTGCCCATTTCAGGGTAAAATGCAGGTACCGCTTACTGGCTGCAACAGAGGAAAAGCCCAATAATGTAAAAGAAATTTACGGCACCTTCAATTTTGAGGTCAGAACCTCCCGGAACTAAATCCGGGGGTGCTGACAGATCTCTCCTAGTAAGTTCAACTTTGCGGAAATTAGGCCAACAGCAGCACTAAACACTGATTTTCCTTTTTCCGCCCAGCACCTCCCAGCTATCCACTGCCCTGCCCTTTTCTATGATACTGGCTTCCTGGTACAGGTTTACGGTAGGGCAAACATGGTAGGGCACCCCATAAAGCACATCTCCTACCCGCAGGGCATCCCAGTTGCCAACTTTCAATACGCCATGCTCTTCGCTCTGGCTTAGCAGTTCATAGTCTTTCAGGTTCAGGAACCGCACCCGCTTGTCTATAGGGTTTTCCGCAGCAATGGCTTTATGGCCAAGGTCTATGGTGATAATTCCTCTTTCAGGTTTGGAAATGATGCGGGTGAATACCAGTGCAGCAAACTCAAAAGCCTGCTCCTGCAGCTTTTCGCCATAGCCCCAGTCCCATAACACACAGGTGCCGGGACTGCAGTAAGCATCGTCGCGCAGCAGGTGCGAGGTAAAGGCCGGCGTGCCACCAGCCACCACCATAGGCTTAGGCAAGCCGCTGTTGCTTATGGCCTCTGTCAGCTTTTCTACGCCTGCAAAACCAGCATCGATATTGCTTTTCCGGGTGCTGAAATCGCTGTCGCGCCAGTGGCCATCGTATACATGGAGGCCATGGCAGCGCAGGTTAGGCTGCTGGTGCAGGTACTGGTAGAGTGGCAGGATCTCTTCGTTGAGCGGGTGGCCTGAGCGGTTCATGCCATTGTTAACATCCAGCAGCACCTCTGCCACCAGACCTGCTTCGGCAAATAGCTGCTGATGCTCCTCTGCACTGTGCCGGTTATCGAGCAGGGAGGCCATAAACACATTGGGGTACTGCTGGCGCAGCCGGATGAGCCGCCCTACCTTTGGCCCCACCAGCTGATGGGCCAGCACCAGGTACTCTCCCCCTGCCCTGCATACCATTTCTGCCTCGGCAATGGTGGAACACTTAAAGCGGCTTATCCCTGAGGTCAGCAGCATTTTTACAATTCCCGGCATCTTATTGGTTTTTACATGCACCATCAGGCGATCGGGATTACCTGCCATCTTAATCATCAGGTCTATGTTACGCTGTACTCGCTTTCTATAAATCAGCAGGGAGGGCGAATCGAGCCCCTGTTCATTTTCTATGCTATACCATTGTTGTTCCATCAGCTTAGTTGTGGTTGAGTGAATGTTTAACTTATTTTTTTAAAGAAATCTTTTTCTGCCGGAGTTTCAATTACATGTACTGCCAACAGCACTTGTTTTTTAGCCATACTTAAGCCTAAAGCATTAAGCCCATACCCAAATATAAAAAACACACTTCCACATTAGCACATTAATAAATACCTTTGCTCATATGCAGGCACTCAAAGAAACTGGATTTAGCTTCCCGGGCCAAACGGGCTTTTACCGCGGAAAAGTACGCGATGTATATTTCTTTAACGATCTTATGGCAGTGGTTACCACCGACCGTATCTCTGCCTTTGATGTAGTATTGCCCCGCCCTATTCCGCACAAGGGTGCTGTGCTGAACAGTATTGCTGCTTATTTTTTGCGTGGTACTGCCGACCTGGTGCCTAACTGGCTTGAAAGCACCCCTCACCCTATGCTAAGCATAGGCCGCCGTTGCCAGGCTTATCCGGTAGAAATGGTGGTACGTGGTTATCTCTCCGGCCATGCCTGGCGCCAGTACCGCGATGGGCATCGCAGCTTGTGTGGTGTTGCACTACCGGAAGGGCTGCAGGAGAGCGATAAATTACCCCAGCCCATCATAACCCCTACCACCAAAGCACATGAGGGGCATGATGAAGACATAAGCCGCGAGGAAATTATAGGCCGTGGCCTGGTACCCGAAGCCGAGTACAGGCAGCTTGAGGCTTATGCCCTTGCCCTTTATGCCCGGGGCACCGAAATGGCTGCCGAAAAGGGCCTGATCCTGGTAGACACCAAATATGAGTTTGGCAGAACGGAAGAAGGAAAAATCTTACTGATCGATGAGGTGCACACTCCCGACAGCAGCCGCTATTTTTACCGCGATGGGTATGAAGAACGTCAGCAGAAAAAAGAGCCCCAGCGGCAACTAAGTAAAGAATTTGTTCGCCAGTGGTTGATCACTGAAGGCTTTCAGGGAAAAGACGGGCAGCAGATTCCCCCCATGACTGATGAAATTGTGCAGCATATATCTGCCCGATACCTCGAACTTTATGAAAAGATAACCGGTTTACCATTTACTAAACCCACGGAAACAGCTTCGCTGGAGGCCTCTCTGGAAGATGCAGTCCGGAAAAACATAATCCGCCATATATAGTTGTTTTTACTAAATTTGCGCTAAACTTTTTTGGAGAATGAAATATTCTATTGACAAGCAGGAGCGATACAGCCTGGTTACTTTGCATGAAGAAAAACTAGACACCACTTTGGCTCCCAAATTAAAATCTGAACTGATTACCCTGCATGCAGAGGGCGTAAAAAATATAGTACTGGATGTTTCAGAAGTGAAATACATCGACTCCAGCGGCCTTAGCTCTCTCTTGGTGGGTAACCGAATCCTTACTGAAGACGGCGGCATATTTGTAATTGCTTCTCCTACAGAACACGTACAGAAGCTGATCAAAATATCGCAACTGGATAATGTGCTTAACATTCTGCCATCCCGCGAGGAGGCCATTGATGCCGTTTTCATGAATGAAATTGAAAACGACCTTAACAGCGGCGAAAATCTGAATTAATTGGCCTTTCAGGTAAAAATACTGGGGTCTAACTCTGCCACACCTGCCCATAACAGGAACCAGACCGCCCAACTGCTGATTGCAGAAAATGAGTACTACTTGATTGATTGTGGAGAAGGCACACAGATGCAACTCATCCGCTACCGGATCCGCTTCCACAAAATCAGCTGTATTTTTATAAGCCATCTGCACGGCGACCATTACCTGGGGCTGATGGGCCTTTTACTCACCATGCACCTGCAGGGCCGCGAACATGATCTGCATGTTTTTGGCCCTGCAGGCCTGGATGAGATTATTACCATACAGCTAAAGCACAGCGGCACGGTGCTTAGCTATAAGGTTTATTTCACTGCACTGCAGGCCAATGCCACTGGTGTTATTTTTGAAAGCAGGCTTTTAAGTGTGCGTACCGTACCACTTGTGCACCGCATAGCCTGCACAGGCTTTGTGTTCAGCGAAAAGCCTAAATCGCGCCGCTTTAACAAAGCCAGGCTGCAGGAAGATATGACCGGCGACGATATTAACCAGCTTAAACAGGGCAATGATATTTATACTCCTGAAGGCGAGCTAAAATACCGCTGCATCGATTACACCCTGCCGCCTCGCCGTTCACGCTCCTACGCTTATTGCTCCGATACCCGTTACGAGCCAGCCATTATTCCGCTGATAAAAAATGTGGATGTGCTCTACCATGAATCTACTTTTACCCAGGAGTTTGCGGAGCGTGCCACTGCAACCTATCATTCCACAGCCCTGCAGGCCGCGCAGATTGCCAAAGAAGCAAATGTAAACATGTTGCTGCTGGGCCATTATTCCGTTCGTTACAAAGACCTTACCCCCCTGCTGGTTGAAGCCCGGCAAGAGTTTTACAACACTCGTCTTGCAGTAGAAGGAGAAACCATCGATATTGGCGAGGAATGAAAACGCCTGATCTTCCACTTAAGGGCAATGGGCTTTTAAGACGCCATCAGCTCTACATCATCCTTTCAGCACTTTTCCTCACCAATGCACTGCTGGCAGAGCTTTTGGGAGTAAAAATATTTTCGCTTGAGGCTACGCTGGGTTTAGAGCCTGCACAGCTGCCCCTGCTGCCGGGTTACATCATGGATTTTAACCTTACGGCCGGGGTTATCATCTGGCCGGTGGTTTTCATTACTACCGACCTTATCAATGAATATTTTGGCAAACAGGGTGTAAAGCGCATCAGCTACATCACAGCCACCCTTATTATATATGCCTTTGCCGTTATATGGCTGGTCACACAGCTGGAGCCTGCCCCTTTTTGGCAGGAGGTAAACAGCCTTGATCCGGAAGGCAGGCCGTTTAACATGAATTATGCTTACTCCCTCATCTTTCAGCAGGGCCTGGGCATTATTGTGGGTTCTATCACGGCTTTTCTGATCGGGCAGCTTGTAGATGCCTGGGTGTTCCAAAAGCTTAGAAAGCTCACCCAGTCGCGCTATTTATGGCTACGGGCCACCGGCTCCACAGTAGTTTCACAACTGATCGACAGCTTTGTGGTAATTTATATTGCCTTTTACCTGTTCGGCAACTGGCCCATGGAGCAGATCATCAGTGTATCGCTGCTCAACTACATCTATAAATTTATAGTAGCCGTGCTGTTAACACCCCTGCTATATCCGGCACACAGGCTCATTGACCGTTTTTTAGGCAGTGCCTCCCCGGTAGAAAAGCAGGTGTCTGCATAAGGAAGAGCAGGAGCTGCAGCTTTCTTTGGCAGAAGTTAAATTATATGGCAGCTTACCAGGCTGCTGGCTAGCGACTGCTTCTGCGCAGGTTATCACACAGAATGGCAGTGGCAACAGCAACATTCAGGGATTCCGCACCGCCCCAGGCCGGAATGGTAATACGGGCCGTTAACCTGGCAGCCAGCTCATCGGATATGCCATGAGATTCGCTGCCCATGAGCAGGTAGCCTGCCTCCGGAAAAGCAAAGGTATGCACGGACTGGCCTTGCAGGTCGGCCCCATACACAGGCCTGGCCTCCTGCTCAAGAAAACCCAAAAGATTGGTGTAATACGCATGAACGCGTGTAAAAGACCCTTTTGAGGCTGCTATAACTTTGGGATTGTAAAAATCTACCGTAGTTTCGGAGCAGATTAATTTTTGTATGCCATACCAGTCTGCTATGCGAATGATTGTACCTAAATTCCCGGGATCGCCTACATCATCCAGCACCAGGGCCCACTCTCCCGCCTCTGCCTGCAGCGGTTCCTCCTGCAGCATGTTTACCACAGCCAGTGCTGCATCGTTGGTCTGCAGAGTACCCAGGGCTGTTATTTCAGCAGCACTAGCTTCTACAACATCAATTGGCTGGTGCTTTAACAAAGACTGGTGCTCCTGCAGAAACATTGGGGTAGCTACCAGCGTTTTTATGCTATAGACAGATTGTATAACTTCCAGCACACTTTTTGCGCCCTCTACCAAAAACAGGTTTTCTTTTTTTCTGTACTTTTTTTGGTGAAGAGAGCGAACCAGGCTGCTTAGCTTTTTTGAGATCATGATACGAAAATATTGTTTCTTCCGGGCTTTTGCTCCCACATCAGTTTTTTTCTTTGCAGTGCTGTTGCTGCAAGGCTGTCTGGGTATCAAACACCTCGAGGAGAATGAGTATTTGCTGTACAACCAGCAGATCAAGGGAAATGATAAAATCAGTGCGGAAGAACTGAACGACTTTTTCCGGCAGGAAGCCAATGTGCGTACCCCGCTTATCCCCTGGGCTCCTTATGTGAGCATTTATTACCTGGGAGAAAGTTTTTATAATCCTGATAAAATCAGGCGCAAGCGCGAAGAGGCAGAACAGGAATATAACCAAAAGATAGCCGAAGCACAGGAGGAGGGCAGAGATAGCCGTGTACAAAGGCTGCAAACGAAAAAAGAAGCCAGGCTTGAGAAGCTTAACCGCGTGCTGGATGAAGGCAACTTTTTAATGCGCATAGGCGAACCTGTTGCCGTATACGACAGCTCCCTTGCAAGCGAAAGCGCCGAACAGATGAATCAGTACCTGCACAACAACGGGTTTTTCAACGCAGAAACTGCATACACGGCAGATACCAGTGGCAGAAAAGTAACTGTTACCTACCTTGTTGAGGAAAATACCGGCTATACCATAGACACCATCTGGACCCAGATCAGCGACAGGAGAATACGGGAGCTGCTGGAAAGCACAAGTGATGAAAGCTACCTTAGTGTTGGGGAACGCTACCAGCAATCAAACCTTGCCGCAGAACGTACTCGTATCAGCGATTTATTGCGGGATAACGGTTATTATGAGTTCAGCCAGCAGTATGTGGAGTTTAACGTTGACTCAACACTGGAAAACCACGGTGTTTCTGTAGTCACAGAAATCTTAAGGCCAGCAGAACGGGGGTATCATAAGCAGTTTACCGTAGACTCTGTGGTATTTGTAACCGATGCTACCATGCGTGGCGATCTTGCCGGAAGAGAAACACGTGAGGTGAATGGAATCACTTATCGATTTTTTGAAGAAAAGTACTCTAAAAAGGTTTTAGACAACAGGGTATTTATACGTCCCGACAGCCTTTACAGCAAGGCCAGAACGCTGGAAACCCAGAAGCAGCTGGCCAATCTCGATAATTTCAAATTTATTAATATTAATTACGATACCAGCGGCGGCAGGTTTATCAGTTATATCTATGCCAATCCGCTTAAGCGCTTCCAGATGAGCCAGGAATTAGGCTTTACCTACAGCGTAGGCATTCCAGGTCCCTTTTACACCACTACCTGGACCATGCGGAACGTATTTGGCGGACTGGAGAACCTGGAGTTCAATGCCCGGGCAGGAGTAGAGGGAATTCCAGAACCAACAAATCCCCAGCAGGCTTTCAGCAGTACGCAGTTTGGTGGCAACCTGTCCCTGATCTTTCCGCAATTCCTGTTCCCGCTCGGCAGCAGCCAGCGCAACAGGTTTGGCCACTACAACCCAAAAACTCGTTTGCTGATAGGTGCCAACTTTACCGATCGTCAGGTTTTCAGACGGAATACTTTTAACACCTCTCTGAACTACACCTGGCAAACAGAAAGGCAGCGCAGAGAAAACAGCTACAACCGCCTGTACACCTTTGTACCCATGGATATTAATATTATCCGCTCCAGCTTTAATCCGCCTAATCCGGAAGATAACGAATTCTACCAGCAGCTTTTAGAATGGCGCGACCAGGGTAACCCATACATCTATTCCTTTAATAACTCCTTTGTCACCAGCATGTATGCCTTCGTAGTATTCAATAAGAACAACTACGGCACTTACACCCAGGAGTCGCGGTATATACGGCCATATATTGAAAGTGGAGGAACCATACAAAACTTAATAAATTTTGGGTTCTTAAAAGAAGCTGGTAATGAAGAAGGAAGCGGTTTAGCTACCTACAGGTACCTTAAATTCAGTAATGACTATCGCAAGTTTATTCCTACCAGCATAAATACGTCGATAGCATGGCGTGTTAATGCGGGCCTGGCTATACCCTACCCTAAAGAAAGTACGGATTCAAAAGGCAACAAGGTTCAAGCAACCCTACCCTACGAGAAGTTTTTTTTTACTGGCGGCAGCAACAGTATAAGAGCCTTTAGACCCCGTCGATTAGGTCCGGGCAATTACATACCTGACTTCAACCAGCAGGTTGATAGCACTTTTACAAATATAATAGAACAGCCCGGAGAGGTGCTGCTTGAAGCAAGTATTGAATATAGGCATAATATTTTTGGCTTTTTAAATGGTGCATTATTTTTAGATGCAGGCAATGTATGGCGCCTTCGAAAAATAGATGCAATACCTGATAGCCAGTTCAAAATAAACGAGTTTTACCGACAAATAGCCCTTGGCACAGGTTATGGGTTCAGGCTAGACTTTTCTTTCCTTATCATACGCCTGGATTTTGGCCTGAAGCTATACAACCCGCAGAGCGTAAAAAAACTTAAAGATGGCTCCTATGACTATGCCGCCGGTTGGATATTTAACAGCAATTATGGCTCAAGGCCATTTGGTAAAAGCTTTTGGGATCAAGATCCTGTTATTTTGAATATTGGTATTGGATATCCTTTTTAATAAGAATTTATGAAATTTGAGGAGATAAAAAACAGGCATATCTGGCAATCATTGAAATTAAGAAATTCGACATATTAACTTAAACCTTATATTGCAGTGCTTGTGATAATGTTCTTTAAGATAATTAAATTTCAAAAATCAATACTTTTTTACTATACTAAAGTACGCGATAAAAGGTGCTGGTCCTACACGCTTTAACTATGTTTTCTTGATTAAATTGAGTTAATAAAGTTTTTGTCTGTCACCTTTACATTAACAATAGTTAGGCTGTAGACAAAAATGTGGTAGTGGTACAGAAAGTATGAGAGGTGAATAAAAAGCAGTAGGGTTTGGTTTAGGGAGGGTTATGTGCGAAATAACAATCTCAATCACCTGCCCCTACTGCCGTAGTAGTAAGGTATGGAAAAATGGTCTTAAGGCCAATGGCAAGCAGAATTTTCTGTGCTCCAACTGTAGAAAGCAATTCCAACAGGCTTATGCTTACAAGGGCTGCTGCCAGCAGCAGCGAAAGCAAGTACTGAAGATGCTCATCAGGAACTGTGGGCTCAGAGATATAGCATTCATTACTGGAGTGCATAGACAAACAGTGGTAAAGATACTGGAGCAAAGGGTGCAGCAGCTAAGCTTCGAACACTGGCAAAGCAGCTATGATCTGGTACAGATAGATGAACTCTACAGCTTTGTTGAGAGCAAAGAAAATAAGCAGTGGCTTCTGTTTGCTTATGCTCCTGAAACAGATGAAGTTCTGGCTTGGCAATGGGGAGACAGAAGCTGGCAAACTGTGGAATTGCTTTATAAGCAGTTAGATGATCTTCAAATTGAGCTAATCTGCACCGATGACTGGAAAGCTTTTGCTGCTGTACTGCCTGCTGAAAAACACCTAACAGGAAAAGCAGGCACCAAGTAAATTGAAGGAGTTAATACCAGTCTTAGAGCCAGAAACAGAAGACTTGTCAGAAGGACTACCTGCTTCTCAAAGAAATAAAAGAATCATCAGCTACAAATGAAGCTGATCTTGTACAATAGAAACTATCATACATTTTAGACCAGAGCCTAAAATAAATGTGCTTTGAAAACTAAAACTTAGAGCCTGTCTAAGAATTTAATTCAAAATTTATTAAGCATAGTTCTGATCATCACAAGTTGTACCATAATCATGCTTTGTAATCTTTGGAGAGTCTTCTATAGTTGTCTAGCCATGCGAAGATTCTCTCCACGATCCATCTTTTCGGCAGAATTACAAAGTTCTTTTCTTCATTTCTTTTGATGATATATGAGATCAGGTTAAAGGTTTCTGCCACATAAGTGATAAGCTTACCTGCATAGCTCCCCTCTGTTTAGATAATCTTAAGCCGGGGATATTTGAAACGGAGCTTTTCCAGCACTAATCTGGCTCCGTCCCTATCCAAGATACCAGCTGTATGCACTACTATAGCCATTAAAAGCCCAGGATGTCTACTACAATTGTTTTTTCAC
The DNA here is from genome assembly GCF_020178975.1 of Cesiribacter sp. SM1. Lineage (GTDB taxonomy): Bacteria > Bacteroidota > Bacteroidia > Cytophagales > Cyclobacteriaceae > Cesiribacter. The sequence continues at coordinate 135,666 of NZ_JAHXBU010000090.1, read as the reverse complement.
CCCTTTTAATCTTTTGCCTGTATCATAGCCCCTGACCATAGCACAACAGCTGGTTTTACCGACTGACTATCGATGATGCCTACTGAAGGTGAGCTTTCTTTGACATGTTTATGCTTTGTTCTTTCAACAGATGATCATGCAACTCTTTCACACCTTTCTTTTTCCACTTGTCAAAATAGTAATAGACGGTCTTATAGGGTGGATATTCACAACTCAAATAGTGCCATTGACAGCCTGTTTTTAACAGGTAAAAGATAGCATCCCATATCTGTAGCAGATCATACTTCCGCTTTCGTTGGTCCGATCGTGCCTTTTTAATTATCTTGTTTTCTGTATCTGTTAGATCTGAAGCATATTTCTTCATCAGAATTAGTTTTCAAAGGTGGTACTCTCTTAACTAACTCCGCAACAGATACTCTTTTACGCTCCATCTCCAATACTTAGACAGGCTCTTAAATTATTTAAAAAAAATAAATTTTTGCCTTTGATCTTACTTCTAAACAACATACATTCGCACAACGTAAATGTTTTGTTGGCACAGTATCTTCTGACCAAATACCGCTGAAGTTTACAATCATCAAAAGACTTTTATAAATTCTAATAGCTCAGTTTCTATTAATAGATTAATTTTCAAGAAATTATTAAAAGAATCTATTTTCTACAAAAATAAGTTAATCAAACTACTATTATTCATTAAAATATTATAATTTAAAGGACTTTTGATAAATCTTTAATAAAAACTTACCAAAATAACAAATCGTTTAGATTACTATAATCTACATTCTAATATTTTAATTTTATTTAAGTCTCTGTATTTTTGGAATATAAAATGCATTTCACCTCTAATTTAAAGTATGGAGGAGTGATCTAAGGAGAAATATCAGCTCATTTGTTTATTTCCTACAAATTATAACTCTGTTAAATCTGAAGCAGTTTCTATCTCTCCCTTGCAACAAGGTTTGAATGAGCGGTAGATCTCATATTGGCTGTGGTCTACAAATGTATGATAGGAGAATAAAAAGCAGTAAGGTTTGGTTTAGAGAAAGTTATGCGCAACTTAACACTCTTAATCACCTACCCTTACTGCCGTAATTAAAGGATCAGTTCCACTACGGATGCAAAAATGGGCTTAAGAAGAATGACAAATTGAATTTCCGTTGTGCCCATTGTAAGATGCCGTTTCAGCAGTAGTTTGCCTACAACGGTAGTTTCAGAAGTTAGAAAGCAAGTAGTAAAGATGTTGATCAGGAACCGTGACCTACTAGATATCCAGTTTATCACAGGTGAACATAGGCAAACGGTACTGAAGATTCTGGAGAAAAAAAATACAATAGATTAATTTTAAACACTGGCAAAGCAGCTATGATCTGGTACATAGAGATGAACTCTACAGCCCTGCCTCGCCAGCTAGCGGGTTTGTCGAGAGCAAAGCCAAAAAGCAGTGGCTCCTATAAGCTTATGCTCCTGAGACGGACAAAGTACTGGCTTGGCAGTGGGGCGACAGATCATAGAAACTGTTTAACTGCTTTACATACAGCTTGACAAGCTGCAAGTTCTGCGCTTCTGCACCGATGAATGGAAAGCTTTTTCTGCAGTATTGCCTGCTGAAAAGCATTTGATTGTAAAATCAGGCCCTAAACACATTGAAGGATTGATAACAGCTTAGGGCCAGAAACAGAAGACTTGTCAGAAAACAATCTGCCTTTATATAATAGAAAAGTATCATCAGCTACAAATGAAGATTATTTTGTACAACAGTAACTATCATACAAGTTTGGCCAGAGCCCAAAAGATGCAGAGATACAATCTTGGAAATCTATACAATTTTTAGTTATATGATTAACTGATTATCAAAGCATACTACTGTGATTTGATATTAAATCAAATCATAAAGCCTTTTTTTTATTCTTAAACATATCCTTGTTCTAAGCTTAATATTTATATATGACTACTATTATAGTAGATGTATAATGTATAGTATTATTTTACAATTAATTGATTACTATAAAATTTAAAAATGTTAATTTATGAAAAGATTCAAAATATTATTTCATCTGGTTACATTCATCACATTTTCATCATGTAATGATCCAAACAGAGAACTTATTGAGCCCGAGACACTTATTCAAGATGCCTCCCTTAATGCAATAAGCTTTAGTTCAAATGAGGATCTAGAAATGACGTTATCGCGAATACAGTCCATGACTGACCAAGAACTAGACATCTGGGAAAAAGAAAATTCGTTTGTCTCATATCGTAGTGTAGTTAATCAAGCAAATAATGAGTGGCATAATTTAAAATCTACGCAAGAGCTAAACAGCTTTTTGTATAATTATAGAGATGTTTTAACTTTGAAAGATTCATTATTAACACCTCACATTGACATAAAGATCTATCAATCAATTGTAAATCGTGAAGGGATATATAAAACTTACGGATATATAAACAAAATAATCGGTGACTATATAGTTACGGGTAAAATAGATTTATATAATAAATTATGTACAATCAAACATATTGACGGAGAAAAAGACATACATAATCTTGAAAAACAAGGTTTAAAAGTTTTTAAATACATCAATTCTGATAACAATACTTCTGCACGTACCAATGGTTCATGTTCTACTCAGATAAGCGCAGAGTATTTTTATAATCAAACAAATTGCCGTAATGACAGAAAGCTTATGCTTTATGGAAGGTCATATGTTTTTGCATCTCCAGCCGGGGATTTTTATCAGTCTAGGGCACAATTTAAAATGGTTCCAGTGTTGAGAAGGGGTACATTTTGTAATTGGGATGGTTATAGTACTTTAATGGCATATAAAAATGTGTCTTTTACTATATCAGGTTGGGGCTTAGAAAATGGAGTAGAGGTTTTGAAACCATATTTCGTTGAAATTCCAGATTATACCGGAACTCTAGACGAATACACCATTGTGAAAGATATTGAATATGGGGATAAAATTAATGCTCGCGCACGTACTACTGCCTATGCCTTTACTTCATTTCATGCTGAAGGTACAAGTCGTGGAATTGACAATAATTGGGTTGTTTTAGATTGCCAATAATATATATAGCTAAAGCTGTTTAACACTTTTACCAATACCCTAATGAAAAAAGTTATATTTACAAATTTATTTTCATTGTTAATCCTAATATCTTGTAGTGAACAAATTGACATTTCTCCAAATGACCAGCCTCTTCAAAATGTTCTTAAATTTTATTCTGAACAAGAGTTTAAAAATTCTCCAGACAGAATAGCAAAAATGACTGATGAGGAGTTAGATGATTGGGAGAAGAACCATGCTTTTATATCATTTAGAAGCATATTAAAGCAAGCTAATTTAGAATGGGATTCCCTCTCAACAGAGGATGAGAGAAATTCTTTCTTAATGAAGTATCAAGATGTAGTAACCATTGAGGATGGAAATCTTAAGCCTAAGATTTCTATTAGGTTATATCAATCTATTGTAAACAGGGAGGGATTATATGAGACATATGGACACTTAAATAAAGTAATGGGAGATTTTATTGTTTCAGTAAAAAAAGAAGACTATGGGAAGTTGAATAAAATAAGATTTATTGATGACAACAATAAAGAAAATTTACCACAGGGGGTACAAGTAATTAAGTATATAGGAATAGATCCAGATAGCGAAGTAAATACACGTTCAAATACGCTATGTTCAACAAATATTCAAGCTGAATATTTCTATAACCAATCTAACTGTAGGGATGATAGAAAAGTTATTATATCCGCAAAATCATATGTGTTATTAAATACAATTTCAACCTATCCTTACAAACAAGGAGCACAGCCGAGGGTTGAAATTAAAGTATGGCCTGAAATAAGAAGTGGAACTTGGTGCAACTGGAGCAAATATTTGAATCCCCTAAAGTACAAAAATGTTGCCTTTACTGTTATGGCATTGAGTGACCCAAACAGTGTTAACCCCACCCTCATTACAAGAAACATACCTGATTATGCACCAACTGATGAACGAGAGCATCTAATTTGGGATCAGGCGATGGGAGCAACTGTTCCAAGAGAAAGAAATATTTCCGCTTACCCCTTTACAAGCTTTCATGGCGAAGCTACCAGTCGAGGGGTAGGTGATAATTGGGCTGTGTTGGATTGCCAATAATCTGTGACTCTTATTAAAATATAATTCAAACCTCATGAAAAAATATCCTATTTTGCTAATTATGGCATTCATTATTCTTGGTTCATGCAATGATGATACCGAAAGTATTGATGTTACCAGTTCAGTTTCAGATGTTGCTAGTTTCAGTTCACATGAAAATTTTGAAGCAATAACTAACAAGATCCCTTCAATGAGCAAGGAAGAGTTGGATGAGTGGGAACAATCAATGTCTTTCCTTTCTTATCGAAGCATTCTAGATAAAGCTTATATAGAGCTAGAAGCAATAGACACTGAAGAAAGTAAAACTAGTTTTTTGAAAAAATATCAAGACGTTTTAACGTTACAAGACGATGCTTTAACACCATTAATCAGTATACCATTATATCAGGCAATTGTTAATAGAGAGGGTATATATGAAACGAATGGATATTTGAATAAAGTGGTAGGAGATTTTATAGTATCTGCTAAAAAAAGTGAATATCAAACCTTAAAAAGCATCAAATCGATAGACATTAATAATAATACAAAAAGATTAGAAAAAGAGGGTCTTATAATATCAAGATATGCTGGTGCGAGTGTAACGCCTAAAATACAAGCTAATGAACGAGTATTAGTGGCGTGTTCTACTGAAATGGTAGCAGGTTACTACTATAATAGAAGCGGTTGTGGTGATGATAGAAAGGTTGATTTAAGTGCTAAGTCATATGTAGCGGTATCAACTAGTGCTTATGGCAATTGGTATCAGCCTCGGGTTAAAATTCAAGTGCTACCGACTAAACGTTTAGGAACTTGGTGTACTTGGGTTTCCTATAACACCCCAACCCAAGCTAGAAATATTGCTTATTCTATCATGGCATTTGAGGTTGAGAATGGATTTCCTGTAAGAAAACTACTGTATTTTTATCCGCCAGACTTTACCAGCTACTATGACTACCCTGTTGGTTCGCCAGTAATGAATTTTATTTTTGATCCTATTCCGTTTAGTAGCTTTTATGGTGAAGCTACAAGTCAAGGTGTTGGTGATAATTGGGCAATATTAGAATGTCAATAAAAATTTGCGTGATACAATGAGACATTGTTTGTACAAGGGTAACTACCTTAATGCGATTCATTGTACGGGTAAAAGTAAGTACCTACATTGCAATTCATTTAGAACCATCAATAATGCTATTACGCATTAACCTTAGGCGCACCTGAAAACCATTTGTTGCTGATAATTCTAGTTTGATTCAAAAGAAGTAAACAAAGAACCCTGATATAAGCTGTCGAAGGATTTTTTGGGGTTCTTTTTTTAAAATCCTATTGCTACCACTAATACTGTACAATGTGAGGCAAAAACAGCATTTAAATACAATAGTACCATTATAGTAATTGAATACCTGATGTAATGGTATGGTTGAATGAGTATGGAATTAGGATTCTATTAGATTAATTTTAGGCATAGGCTATCCTTTCTGACTTGTGCGTTTACACCCTGCAACAGCCTAAGCCGCCATTCACTACAGATCCCTGGTAAAGACATTACCAGGGATTTTATTTTTCCAGTATATTTATACATCATTCAGCTAACATAGTACTAAACCGGAGCTGATGAGTTTTAAACTGGAAGCTGTTATGTATTTTTGGCGCTGCGTACTCAAGATCGTTTATGGATAACTTCAATGTAACTCTTATTGCCGATAACCTCTGGGAGCTGGCAAGGCTCTATATTCCTAAATTTGTACTGGCTCTACTTACGCTGGTGATTGGTCTGTGGCTGGTACGGCAGCTCACCCAACTTATTCGTCGCGCATTAACAGCCCGTAATGTAGATCCTTCTCTCACTCCCTTTTTAACCAGTATCATTAAAATTGCGCTGGTTATTATGGTGATCATAAGTGTTGCCAGCATGGTGGGCATAGAAACCACCTCATTTGTAGCTGTTTTAGGTGCCGCAGGCCTTGCCATTGGTTTAGCCCTGCAGGGAAGCTTGTCTAATTTTGCAGGTGGTGTACTCATCCTCTTTCTTAAGCCTTTCCGGGTGGGTGATGTAATAGAGGCGCAGGGCGTTACTGCCAGTGTAACCGAAATTCAGATTTTCCATACCTACCTCAGAACCTTTGACTTCAAGGTAATCATTCTGCCAAACGGCAACCTGGCTAACGATAAGATCATTAACTACTCGAGGGAGAAGACCCGTATTGTGGAGTGGGTGTTTGGTATAAGTTATGCCGATAACATTGACCTGGCCAAAAGCATCATCAGGGAGGTAGTCTTTAGTGATCCTCGGGTTATTAACACCGAAAACCCTTATGTTAATGTGCTTGCCCTGGCCGACAGCTCTGTGAACATAAGGGTAAGAGCAGAGGTACTGCAGGAAAATTACTGGCAGTTCTTTTTTGATGTAAATGAATGGGTGAAAAAAGCTTTTGATGCACAGGGCATTACCATTCCGTTTCCACAGCGTGATATTCACCTGCATCAGGCAAAGGTTAATGCCTAAAGGCTACAGGGCAATGCATAGATTACTGTATTCTTCAAAAACAAAAAAGCTGCTATTTCTAGCAGCTTTTTTGTTTTGGCTTCAGCCATTTGGGCTTAGCCATACAAGTAATTCAATATTAGTCATCTATATCAAAGCGGATAGGCATGATCATCGTTACAGTAGATGGTTGTTCACCCTCCTGGCCAGATGATTGCCATTTACCAGAGGTAGTGTTAACTGCACGAAGACTTTCCTGCTTCAGGGCTTCTACAAGCCTTTCTTTATCTTCACCCTTAAATTCAATCAGGTCTTCTTTTGCTATTTCTTCCTGTACCTCATTTTGGGCTCTGTCAGTAAGTCTCATTAGGGTCATAACGGTACCGTCATCTTTCTTCTGACGCAGAATACCATCTATTACCTCTGCACTTTCTATTTCACCTTGCTGGTTTACTTCCATCTGTACAAGTACAGTACCTTCCACTTTAGCATCTTCCAGTTCTTGTGGAAGCGTCATCTCCTCTTCAATTTCCTCTACCAGCTCGCTGTAATTTACATCAGGGCTGGCAGCAATATATTTAGCATTGCCGGTAGCTTCCAGGCTTGTTCTGGCATCCTGCATAAGCAATCTTTCTTCTTCGCTTAACTGATCTGCAGGCACTGAATACACCTCATATACCACTATAGCCGATTCCGGGGCAGTACTCATATCCGCATCTGCCATATTATCTGCAGATTCATCAGTAGTGGCCGCGTTTCCGCTTGGTTCCATATTATCATAAGAACTCAATCCTTCAGTATTAGACACGCGCTCAGTTTCAGGCATCGTTTCTGAAGTACCCATGTCTTGATTTGAGCCCATGGCACCTGTATTATACATGCCTTCAGAACCATTCTGACCGGCCTGCATACCACCCTCTTCTGCTGTTAAGCTGGCAAGCGACTCTTCAATAGCATTATTTACTTCAGAGAACTTGTCAATATGTGCATCAATGTTAGATATTGATGAGCCTGAACGATTGCCGCTCCACTGGCTACCTGCTGTTGTAGAAGCAGTAGTTTCTGCCTGACTGGCATTATCCTGGGCGCCTACAGTGGCATTATCCTGCGCACCTACAGTGGCATCATCTGATGTAGTAGCTGTGGCTGTAGTTGCATCAGCATCAGCCTCATTTACAGTTGCAGACGCCTCATCATCGTATTCACCTTCGGCTAGCGGACGGTTCACATCTTCACGATCCAATGGCTCAACACCTGAGGTTTCTGTTGTATTAGTAGCTACTTCATCTCCCTGTTTTTGCTCACTATCACAAGCACCCATCACTAACATACCAGACAACGCTAAAGTGCTTGCCCAGTATTTCATCCAATTTCTGATTACAGGCTTGTTCATAATATTAAAAATCTATGTGTTTAAAAAATAATTTTTGATTCAATACTAGCCCATTTACGAATGTTGATAGGTAAGGTTATACCATTACTCAAAAATTTGTAGGGAAGCATCAAATTTTTATGCCATTTGTAGAAGTTTTCCACAAGAACCAGCTAAAATGCAGCCCTGTTACACAGTTCCCAGGAATGAAAATTTCTTTATCAAAGTTAAAGCTTTCCTTCGCATTCGTAAGATGCAGCAGCTAATTCCTGTACATTTCAACACCTGTTTTGTATATAGTCAGAATAAAGTATAAGCAGGCTTAATACAAACATTCACCTCTTATGCAAAAAGTATACTTTATAAAGCAGATCATAAAAGAATAGGGTTAAAAGGAAAAGGGCATTGGCCGAAAATACCACAACATTCAACACATTAGCTGGTTCCCATGGTAACTTAAACCTTCAGCAGCACAAAAAAAGCAACTGCTCCAGGAGTGAATTTAATATCATTCACTCCTGGAGCAGTTGCTTTCTCTTTTATTAACCTCCCTGCTACATGGTTTATTCTCCGGGCTGCTACTTAAACAAACACAGGGAAGCCTTTACTAAAGCAATTTACCTAGCTAATGCTTAGTTAACCATATTTTCCTGCATTGAATACTCCATGTCCTCTTCTGTAGTCATGTCAGAAAGAGTAGTCCGGATTGCCTGGTTCACTTCAGGGTACTCATTCAGCAGCCTGTTGATATTAACTGAAGATCCGGCCATAGAACCATTATTCCAGTTCGAGCTGGTTGCAGATACATTTTCACGTTGGGTCTGATCTTCCTGCATTGTTTCCTCCGTAGTAGCAAGGTCTGTGGTTCTGTCTTCAGCCGGCTCTATATTCGTATTCACCACTGCTGTTTCAGATACCATCGTGTCGTCTGCTGTGTCTGAATCGCTACCACATGCACCTAATAACATCATACCTGATATTGCAAGAGTGCTGGCAAAATATCTCATCCATTTTTTTTGTGTAGATTTAATCATGTTCTTATGTATTTATATTGACTAATATTGAACTAAAATTTATGTGCGTCTATATATACTTACGGAGAGCCTCTCATTAGGTTGTATCTATCTGACATTTAGTATTTTATCTTAAATTATACCAAACATTTCAGTATGTTTTTAGTTGTTTACCATAATGTAGCCTACAGGCCATTTTTAGTACCCGCAACGAAACATCGCAATTAGCGCAGCTAAAGCAGGAGGAATATGTACTGCTACTAACAGAGATTGACTGCTTTTAGTGATAATGTACAAACCGGATACAGCTAAGAAACAGATCAATTACAGCACTAAGTGCTACTAAAATCATAAGATTTACATCCTGCAGCGATCAAAATAAAAAAATCCTGCACCCATCAGAAGGATGCAGGATTCTTACTAAAACTGGCAGTTTTGCCAGTACTACTTTTTCAGACTAAAAAGCTACCTGTTACTGCTTACACGCCAGATGGTATTGCTGGAATCATCTGACAAGAGCATGCTTCCGTCAGCCAGAATTTCGATGTCAACCGGCCTGCCGTAAACCTCGCCACTCTCCAGGTCGGCAATAAAACCTGTCAGGAAGTCCTCTGGCGGGCCAGCAGGTTTACCATTTTCAAAAGGGATAAAAAGCACCCGGTAACCGTTCAGCTCTGAGCGATTCCAGGATCCGTGCTGCCCAACAAAAACACCATTGTGATATTTTTGAGGGAATGCCTGCTGATCATAAAAAGCCAGACCCAGGGAGGAGGTATGGGCACCCAGCGCCACATCCGGAACAATGGTCTTTTTAACAAGCTCCGGCTCCTGCCCTTTCATGCGGGGATCTGGTTGCGGGCCGAAGTATGCATAGGGCCAGCCATAGAAGCCTCCCTCCTGTACACTGGTTATATAGTCAGGCACCAGGTTGTCGCCCAGCTCATCCCGTTCATTTACAGCTGCCCAAAGTTCCTGGGTGCCTGGTTTCCAGTCTATACCCACCGGGTTACGCAGGCCTGCCGCATACACGCGCTCGCCGCTACCATCAGGGTTTATTTCCAGTACGTTGGCTCTTCTTACTTCTTCTTCCATTCCATACTCACCATTGTTACTGGCAGAGCCAATGGATATGTATATTTTAGAGCCATCCGGACTGGCAAGCAGGTTACGGGTCCAGTGGTGGTTGTAGCCGCCTGCCGGCAGATCCAGAATTTTTTCGCCACTGCCACTGATGCTCGTTTGCCCCTCCTGGTATGGGTACCTTACCACACCATCGGTATTGGCTACATAAAAATAGTTATCAAGTACCAGCATACCATAAGGCTGGTTCAGGCCAGACATAAAAGTAGTTTGCATCTCTGGCCTGCCATCGTTGTTGGCATCGCGGATAATGGCAATACGATTGGCGCTCTTTTTCTCGTCGTCCGACTCTGCAACAAAAATATCACCATTGGGTGCTACATAAATGTTTCGCGGATGCTCCAGCCCCTCTGCAAACTTTGCTACAGTAAAACCTGCAGGTGCCTGGGGTGTTTTGCCCTCCGGCCAGCCTATTGTTTCACTTCGTTTTGTGTGTGATTCTGTTTTATATGGCTGTGGCAGGGTATCTGCCGTTACCTGCAAGCCATAAGTAGCCAGTGAATCCTCGACAGAGGCCCTCTCTACACGTTCGTTCATCAGGGAGGTGCAGGCACTAAAGCCCAGCAACAGTGCCAGGCTGGCACCGCTATACAGTAATGGTTTCATGTTTGATTATTATAATGATCCTGCTGTTGGTAAAAGATAGTTCCAGCCACTGAACCTGTTTCTGCAAAAAAAGTTGGCACCCCAGCAGGCATGGCGTTTAAAAAGCACAGGTATATCTGCACGATTTGACATTTAAATACTGACCCTTCCTCCCGTACGGGCAGCCTCGTAAATAGCCATCAGTATTTTCACATCGCGCATCCCCATTTCGCCCGGCACCCGGGTTTGCTTATTTTCCAGAATACATTCTGCAAATCCATCCATCTGGCGGGCCTGCTGGTTTACCTGCGGATAATCCATAGGGCCTTCGCTGGTTACACCAGATATGCCCGAATAACCATAGGCGGGCTCCAGCTTCCACCAACCTTTTTCGGCTTCTGTATACAGCCTGCTGGCCCTGTCGTTATAGCTGCTGCTGCAATCGGCAGTAGCACCCCCTGGAAACTCCATCTGCCAGCTGATGGATTGCTCCACCTCGCTGAAGTACTTAGGCCTGGTAACTTCTCCAAACTTTGCCGTAACAGCAACAGGATCTTTGCCCATGGTATAGCAGGCACCCTGTACGCAATATACCCCCATATCCATGAGCGGCCCACCACCACCCAGCTCTTTATCGAGCCGCCACACATCCGGGCTCCCGCTTATCACAAAGCTGTTGGAAGATTCTATTCGCTTAACCGGACCAAACACCTCCTGCTGCCCCAGTTCCATTACACGCTGGTTATGGGGCTCAAAATGGAGGCGGTAGCCAATCGAGAGCTTTACCCCATTCTGGTTACAGGCATCTATCATGCGCTGGCAATCCGCTACTGAGGTAGCCATTGGTTTTTCACAGATCACATGCTTGCCAGCCTGTGCCGCCCTGATGGTATATTCTGCATGCAGGCCATTGGGCAGCACAATGTATATGATATCGATATCCTTATTATCTGCTATCTGATCGAAGGTATCGTAGTTGTATACATTCTTGTCGGGTATCTTATATTTACTTTTCCACTCACCTATTTTAGAAGGAGTACCGGTTACAATACCCGCCAGGTAACATTTTTCTGTTTCCTGCAAGGCAGGTGCCAGCTGGCCCCTGCTGTAACCGCCTAAACCTACCAGGGCAATACCGAGCTTTCGCTGCGGCGCCCCTTGCTGCCTGTTGCCCGGCTTTGCCTGCACACCCGCTTCCCCACTCCCCGACTGGCAGGAAAATAAAGAAAGCGGAGAAATGCCTAAGCCAGCCGTACCAAGCAGCAGGGAAACATTTCTGATGAAACTTCTCCTGTTGGAGGGAAGAGAGGATGGATCTTTTTTCATGGATGATCAGCCTTGCATGAATAAAATGGGTATTCAGCTTATATAAACAACTATCATCAAAAAGGTTATGTAACAAGTGCAGAGATATCACTTTGGGCTGTGTTCACTTATGCAGATACAGCAACTGCCAGAACATCAGATCGTGGGCACTTCACTCCTCCCCCCTGAAACCAAAAAGGCCCGATGCAAAACATCGGGCCTTTTTAAACCAACCAACTCTCAACTTAAACTCTTATAAATTCTTTTAAAAACCACCAGTAAAAAATAGGACTGGTGGGATCCTCTTCATATATATCTTATCAATAAGTCCAAAATAAATCCCTGAAGGCCTCCAATAATTTCAGGAGCATAATCGCAATGAATACAGTCAATTTTAAAACTAATTCATGAAGTCAAATCTTCTTCCGGAACCATCAACCGCCTGTTGATTATCTGTTTGTTGATATAAAATAACGACTTAATATTTTAATTAGCAACAGGGCAGCAGCTGTTATTTTAACCTGAAACCACAGAACACGTTTGAAATAGTGAGAATACAGGTAAAAATTTATGCTAATTTTATTAATAAATCTATTGTTATAATATAAATGCTCATATTTTAACCCTGTAAATTCAGGATACTGAAAAATAGCAGAGACAGGATTTAAACGAATCGACAAGCACCTGGAACAAAAAGAAGCTACGAAGAAATACCAGTTCGGCAGAATACCCTGTATAGAAAAGCCATTATTTGCACCATCTGTTTAAGGTATATAAATGGTACAGTTGAAAGCTCAGCTGATTTGTTTAATAATCCTGATACTTTTTCAGCTGCCAGCTGCCCCAATAAAAAAGTGCGCCGAATATGATTCAGCACACCTGCTAGAATAACATATAAATAAATTCCCGTACACATCACTTACTGCAGATTGTGCCCTGGGAAAAACCAATAGTTATTGTATCGGAATTTAATCGTTAAAGTGGTACAGGAAAGAAATGACACCTGTATAGGCAGGCTTCTTTACATCTTTGATTTCCATAGTAACCCCCAGCTGCGCCTTGGTGATACCTCTTAGGTTTTTTACCGACAACACTTTTACACGCAGCCTCACCTCGCTGTTCACCACCACGGCCTGGTTAAAACGCAGGTTTTCAATTTCGTAGTTCACCTGCATTTTGATATTCTCTACAGAAACAACCTGGCTCCAGAAATAAGGCAGGAGTGATACAGTTAAATATCCATGCGCAATGGTATTACCAAAAGGCGATTCTGATTTGGCTCGCTCAGCATCCAGGTGTATCCATTGATGGTCTATTGTAGCATCGGCAAAGAGGTTTATCTGCTCCTGTGTAATCACGTGGTAATCTGTTACACCAAGCTCTGTTCCTTCGTATTGAGCGAATTCCTCGAAGCTCCTGATGATGGCTTTAGTCATGAGTTAGAAAAGTGGATTGGAATGATCAAACAGTCTTCCTCTGGTTAAAGGTTGAAAGGCGACTGTCAAAGGTAAGCTCAATTTTTTACTTGATAAAGAGAAATTTCAGGCAAATCTGTATCTGCCTCCCCCTCTGCCGCAAGTTTATAGATGTATTTAGCAGTTGAGCAATTAAAAAATACCGCCGAAGCTGCTGTTTCCCGGAGTAGAAAAGCCGCTTCGGCGGATCCTGATCTATCTATACGAAAAGGGATTAGCTGGCGCTCATGCCATCAGATGCATGTTTAGGACTGGCGCCATACTCATTTAAACCTTGCTCACCATCAGCAAACAGCAGCCAAAAACCATAAAACGGCACAATTACCCACCAGCCAGATTTACCCAGATCGTGACATCTTTTTGCGCCCTGCGCAAGGGTAAACCACATCATTGGTATCAGCAATACCAAAAGCACCACCAGTATTGCCGGCTCGTTTGCTTCTGCAAACACCTCCATCAGCAAGCGGAAGATCAGCATCAAGATAAAACTGATGCAATATTCAGTTCTGCGAATACGGCCATCAAAGGAGAAAGGGTTCTTAAACATAATAAGCTGGTTAAGTATGTGAACTATTTACAGGGGCAAAATAGTCTTTAACAGATTTGAAATTGAGGATATGTAAGATTAAGCAACAATACCCACCCTTCGCACTTTTTGCATACCTGCTTTCTGTTTTGTAAATCAGCAAGTTGTCTGAACCCAGCATTCCCCATGCATTGAACAGTAGCAAAACTACCCGGCACAGGCCCTGTATGAAAAAGGAGCCAACCAGTCGGCTAAAGGCGTGGTAAAATTCACCTTAAGGGTAGAAGCCAGTGGTTCAATGCCGGACTTTGTAGTACTGGAAAGTCTATGCCCAAGCTGTGATCTGGTGGCCATACGCTGGTAAAAGCAGGCCCAAACTGGCAGCCAGTACCCTGGAAAGGGCACAAAAAAAACAGGTACCACAGCATAGGCAGAGGTTTCTTTCTGATGGTGAAAAAATCCAGAGAAGGCATATCAAAGGCAATAAAAATTGCCAACAATGCTGCTACAGGCTGGTTGCATAGCTATGAATATGTCTGCTGCAATACTTGCCTTTTTGGTGATGCTAAACCCATTCGCCCTGTTTCTGTACCTGAAACCACTCATGAAAGACCTGACAGACAGGGAGTTTCTGGCGGTTTTGTTCAGGGCCAGCCTGATATCTTTTTTCATTTACCTGGCTTTTGTACTCTTTGGTAATTTTATCTTTGCCAGCATATTCCGGATATCTTTTGAGTCTTTCAGGATATTCGGGGGCATTATTCTGTTCTCGCTGGCCTATATGTTTATTGTGAGGGGTAAGAAAGCATTTATTCAGACCAAAGGTGATTTGCACGACATGGCTTCGGAAATTGCACTTCCTTTTATGGTAGGAGCCGGCACGATATCGCTTTCTATTTTACTGGGCGAGCAGCTCCCAATGCCTTACGGGGTACTGGCCCTTATCATCATCATGACCATAAATTTTCTGATTGTAATAGGGCTCAAGGAAATGCGCAGCAGAATTAAGATCCATAAACTGCGGGTAGCCTTCGATAAAAACATGGAGATCCTGCTGCGGATCAATGGGTTCTTTGTGGGTGCCATTGGCATTGACATGATCGCCACCGGCATAAAAAATATGTTTCTGCAGTAGCAGGCCCTCTTTAAGGATCATAGCTCAGTTTTATAAGTGAAGATAACTAAAAGAACTGCCTCACATAATGCACAACATCTTTCACTCCGGCGGCAGCTTCTTTTTAAGAGGATGAAAGCCTAAGGAAAGGCCAACCCGGAGGCCCGCCCCAGCTAACTTTTGCATCATCTGCATAGCTGGGATCTCGCAGGTAGGTATCAGGATCCCGGTTATCCCACCGCAGGCTACCCCACTGCCAGCCAGCATGCAGGCCCATAAAATAGTCGAAGTAAAACCTGCTGCCCCTGTAGCTTTTTACTCCCCACATTGGGCCTATGTTAACAGAATGGCTTTTATACCACTGCCCTTCCCAATCAGCACCATGCGGAGCACCATGTTCTGTATTTTTCAGGATCAGGTAACTGCCATAGTAAAAATGCTTGTCCCTCCTCCCCTTCCAGGGGTAGTAACGTTTGTATTCAAGTGCAGCTATCTTTTCTATGTTGAATTCATTGTAAATGTTTCCCTCGATAGGAACAGCATTAAACCCAGCCTGCAAGCCAAAAGAATGCAGCCGGAAAGGAAACTCTACTCCTGCCCCCAATGAAACCAGCAGGCATCTTGCCTGCACAGAGAAATTAAGGCTATTGGAACGATAGGTCTGTGCCTGCTGCGCCTTTACAGGCAGGGTCATCAGCAGAAAAAAACTGAAGCAGATGAGAATACGCTACAATTGCAGTTTGTTTGTGTCATTAAATAAACAAAAAGCTGTAACACTTCCTACACCCCTGGCCACCAGAGGTCCTGATTACATGGCTTTAAGTTATGCCCGGCGATTTTTTGCTGCGATGATTGATATGCAGGTCATGGACTGCTTAACCAGTTTCACACACTCCAACTGATAGCCGCTACCCTTGCACTATTAAATAAAAAAGCAGCCCTGGCTATGCCAGGGCTGCTCATGCTGAACTATCTATATGTAAACGGAGAAGTTTCTTTAGTTTTTAGGCCTTACCTTGCCAGAACCGCTGATCCTGGAAGTAATTTGGGGATTGCCTTTGTACTCTACATCGCCGGAGCCGCTCACATGCACATCCAGGCGATCTGTTACCCAAAGCATGCTGTTACCTGAGCCGGATACGTGCACTTCTGCACTGTTGCTTAGCAGATCAAAGGCATGCACATCGCCACTGCCGGAGATATGAATGTTTTGCCAGCCGGCTTCACCGGTATAGTAAACCTTGCCAGATCCCGAAATACTGGTTCTTAGTTCATCTGTTATCACCTCAAGTTCTGCTTCTCCGGAACCAGATATATGCACTGAGAGCGCTTCTGTTTCTATAGTGTTTTCCCCGATAATATCGCCGGAACCACTAACAGAAAGGCTGGTAATTTCAGGGGTAGTGAGATAGATAGTAATGGGATCATGCCTGCGAACGTTACGGTCGAATTTGATCTTAAGGTTGCCGCTACGCACATAGGTTTCTATGTTCTCCAGTACGTTTTCCTGGGCAATGATACGGACTTCTTCTTTTGGCCCCTGCTGCAGGTACACACGTGCGGGAATAGAGAGAGAAACTTCGTTATAATCCTGCACGGAGCGGCTTTCCTCCACTGTTGGTCCCGAACCCCTGATGCCTATAAAATCATCGTCGCAGGCAGTAAACACAGATAAGCTAAGCAGGCTAAAAATTGCAAGGGCAGTTTTTGTCGTTTTCATGGTTGATTAAGAATGTGGGTGTATTTCTCGTTTGTATAGATAAAACACATACCCCACGGCCTACCCTACCCTGCTGCTGAAAAATATTTAAAAAATATTTCCGCCGATCATCCTGGTGAAGAAACCGCTTCAGACCATACTATTCATAACTCTTAAAGCTTCAGTTTGACAGGCCCGGATTACCAGGCGTTTTATAGTGCCGTGAGGCATCATCAATAACCAAAACCCAGTCCTCACCTTCTTTGGGAGGCAGAAATGTCTGTATGCTTTTACTCCATACTGATTTATGTTTGATGGCCTCTCCTGTTCTGGGGTTAAACCACCATATGTTTTTTGTACCTCCGCTTATTCTGCCCATATCAACGCTAACTGCTTTGTTCTGTGGCAGGTAAACCATGGCATAGGTTCCTTTTTTATCACGGGTGGCCAGGAGCAGGTCTACATAGCTACTACCTTTATCCGAAACCACAATCCCATTATCGGCTACCCTTGAGAAGTAGGGCCGGGAAAGCAGCAGGTTTTTCAGGTGCTGCATTTGTTCAGCGGCGGGCGCATGCAGGGCATCACGCCAGTGAATCTTTTTATCTGCCTTGCTGATCATGGGGTACCGCTCCTCGTCTGCAAACTGCCAGACGTGGTGATGCCCGTAGGTAAAGCCGCAGGCGCCGGCAAAAACGCCCCTGTACACCCTTGCCCGCACATCGTATGCTGTAAAATAGCCTCTCTCTTCCTTTGTCCATTTGCCATCCCAGAAATTTACCGGGTGATCTTCGTAACAGGGCTCCATATCCAGGGTAGGCTTTTGAGGCTGCAGGGCCAGATCCCGCTTTACCCACTCCCAGGCAGGTGTTTCGCGGGCGCCGTGGCCAGACTGGAAAGCATTCATATCAAGCCATTCTTCTGTGTGTATGTGCTGTGAGCTGGAGTTTGGCCCACCCGAAGGATGGTAACTAATAAAAGCTTCTCTACCCACAACTCCTTCAATTCCCCTGGCCATTGCCCGCCACACCGCAAGATCGTTATATTCTTTCTCTACGCCCTGCCTACCGGACTTGTACATGACCGGGCGATCGCCGCCTACAATCCAAAGTACATTCCAGTGGCTGCCATAGCGTTTTGCAAGTGCAGCACCAAATATTTCCGCATTATCAGGGGTAAATACAATCGGGCCTTCG
The DNA here is from genome assembly GCF_020178975.1 of Cesiribacter sp. SM1. Lineage (GTDB taxonomy): Bacteria > Bacteroidota > Bacteroidia > Cytophagales > Cyclobacteriaceae > Cesiribacter. The sequence continues at coordinate 117,635 of NZ_JAHXBU010000090.1, read as the reverse complement.
CCCCATAAATGGGCCACTTTATCGCCCCAGGTGGGCAGCAGCCCAACATACATGCCCAGCTCTGCAGCTTTGTTGATTACCCAGCTCACGTGGTCCCAGTAATCATACTGCACCGCATCTGCCGGGTCGGCACCCGGGGTAACGGCAAGCCTGCCCGGGACTTCTTCTATCAGGGGCAAATCGCCATAGCGGTTGGGCTCCCTCAATCCGTTTATTTCGGCCAATGATACTGCCTGTATCACATTATAACCCTGTTGCTTTCTTACCCGCAGGTAAGCTTCTGCCTCCTCGCGTGTAAGCCTGTGAAACAACTCCCAGGCAGTATCGCCCAGCCAGAAGAACGGCTTTTTGTCATGGGTAGTCAGGTAGCGGTTATTATCGCTTACTTTGATTTGTGCATTGGTAAGGCTGCAAAAAATGCAGCAGATCAGGAGGGGTGTACAGTGCCTGCGTTTCATCCGGATAGCTTTTTGTTAAGATAAGCTATTTTGCTGAAATAGCCCCGGGTGGCGCAGCGGAAAGCCACTGTACAGGCAAGCGCAGGCTTTATAGCAATATACCTTATGTCTAACAAGCTTTAATCCGGATACAACAGGCACAGCCCTTTGTGTTATACAGGGCTGCTCCAGATACCGTTTGCCTGAGTGAGGATAACAGGCTCCCCATCGGTAATGAGAATGGTGTGCTCGTGCTGAGCCACATAGCTGCCATCTTTGGCGATGAGGGTCCAGCCATCTTCCTGCTCATGGGCATAACTGGCAGCAGTAGAAATAAATGTTTCAACAGCCACCACAGAGTTTGTCTTGAACCTGTTGCGGTTAGCCTTGTCGTAGAAGCAGGGTATCTCCCTGGGCGATTCGTGCAGACTTCTGCCAACGCCATGCCCCACCAGGTTCCTAATCACATTATAGCCGGCTTTTTTAGCTTCTGATTCTATAAGCCCGCCAATGTCTGCAATCTTCACCCCTCCTTTTATTTCCTGTACTGCCTTAAACAGGATTTGCTTCGATGCCGCCACCAGGGGCTCATGCCTGTGCAGGTCCTGTCCCAGTACAAAAGAGCCTCCATTATCTGCCCAGTAGCCATCCAGTTCTGCAGAAACATCTATGTTCAGCAGGTCTCCCTCTTTCAGAATGGTTTTGGCAGAGGGTATGCCATGTGCAATTTCATGATTTACACTGATACAGGTCCAGCCGGGAAAGCCGTAGGTAAGTTTTGGAGCAGACTTAGCCCCCAGCTCCCGGAGTAATTTACCACCCCACTCATCCAGCTCCTTAGTACTCATGCCAGGAGCTGCATGTTCACGCATTTTCTTAAGGGTGGTGCCTACAATTTCACTAATCCTCCTGATTCCCTGCAGTTCTGCATCTGTAGATATTGACATAGCACTTCTGTTTTATTCTGATTAACCAGTTAAAAAAGAAACCGGCCGGCTAATGTAACCTTTTTGTTACACTACCGGCCATTTTCTGTTTATTTTCCACCCTATGTGATGAGCAGGCCATCACATCTGCTGATCAATAATACCTGCCTAACTGCTCTACAATAGCCTTTTTCATTTCATGAGGATCAATGGTGCCTTGTTTGGCATAAACTTTTTCACCATTGGGTTTTAGTAAAATAGTATAGGGAAGTGCTCCCTGCCAGTCGGGATCAATCGCTTCTATGAGTGCATACTTATCCTCTTCAGAAAAAAGGTAGTTGGTAGAGGCTGCCGCATTTTTATCGTTCAAAAACTTCAGCACCTTGTCTTTTTTCTCTGGTTTATCGGCACTGATGGTAATCAGCTCAAATTCCCGGCCACCATACATACGGCTCATGTCCACAAAATCAGGAAATTCACTAACGCAGGGCCCGCACCAGGTTGCCCAAACATTGATCAGGCGCAGGTTTTCGCTCTTGCTTGTCACCAGCCTGCGGATGGCATCTTTGTCTATCAGCTCCAGGCCTGCTGCTTCGGCAGCCCACTTTTCTTCTGTTTTTACATTATCCCCGCGCTTGCCCGACCATTTAACCGAGCAGCCAAAGGTTTTGGTGGTGGCTTCTGGCACTGCCCTGCCGGCAAGCACGGCATCCAGCGCCCGGCGCAGATCTTCGGCATTTGCAGAACCTGGTTTTTCCGAAGCATCGAGGCGACCCGCATACTGCAGCTTACGGTCCTGGTCGAACACAAAAGCATGTGGCGTGGCAACAGGCCCATAAGCGGCCGACATGGCCTGGGTTTCGCCGTCGTAGAGGTAGAGAAAATTGTAGCCCTTGTCTTTTGCCCGCTGCTGCATCTCTTCAAAGGTATCGTTCATATCGCTGTAGCCCAGCTCATCGAGGCGCACTGCCAGCGGATCGTTAGGTGATACCGCCACTAAAGCCACTCCCTTATGCTTATAATCTTTTGCCAGCTGAATCATGCGGTCTTCATAGGCCTGGGCGGTTGGGCAATGGTTACAGGTAAAAATTACCGCCAGGGCCTTGCTGTCGTTAAAATCTTGCAGGCTGTAGGTTTTGCCATCTATACCCGGAAGGCTAAAGTCCGGAGCCTGGCTTCCTATAGCTAGTGTTTGCACATCTTCTGAATGAATAAGGCGTGCAGGCACCACTTCTTCTGCAGCCACGCTTGCTTCTGCAGCATCGGTGACCACCTGCTGCTCAGCCGATGACCCACAGGCTGCATAAACAGCTGACAGGGCACAGAATAATAATACTTTTTTCATTAGAGCATGGGGGTTTCTTCAATCAAAATAGCATTAAATGCTGTAAGTTAAAAGCACAGGGGCTTTTTGTGTGGTATAGAACCGGGCAATCCTTCCTCTTTTCAGGCCCTGCCTCGGATTGCTGTGCCTGTGCGATAAGAACCGCTAATACTCAAGCAGGCCAGCATATATCTTTAAACAGGCATCAATGGGTGAGTAGCAGGGAAAGCCTGTGCCGTCCTGTATAAGCAGCTGTGTTTATTCAGGGGCATTACCCGGATACCTGTTAAACAGCTTCTCCATTGCTTCGTTGATTCTGTTTTCCAGCCTGCGGGGATTATCTGTAAGCGTACCTGTGGCAACGCCCTCCCACACTCTTTCACGCCTTTCGGCATCAATCAGGTCTATTGAAACAGTACCCTGTTCATAGCGGCGTACAATTCTTTCTTCGGCCTCCCAATGGTACCTGCGCTGGCCAATGTAAACAGGAGCCTCCCGTATATCTGTCTGGCGGGTCTGCACTTTTTCCTCCACCACAATGCCAATATTCACCCACAGGTCCGGATCTGGCGCCATACTGTACCCCAGCTGCTCCATTTCACGGGTAATGGCATTTTTAAGCAGCTGTATTGCTTCGCTGTTTGCATCTGCCATGCTATCGTTTTTAAGAGTAACGTCCAAAAAGTTAAAGGTCTGGTAAGAGGTATAATCCACATCTGGCAGCTGCAGGGCTGATACCACCTCTACAGGGGCAGAAGAGCAGGCACTAAGCAGCATCAGCAAAAAAAAACCGCTGCATTTAAAAAAATAAATAGACTTCTTCATGATTCGGTAGGTTCTGGGAAAAGACCACCAGCCATGGGGCCTTCCTGTTTGAACCAGGCAGTGCCGTAAGAGTTTAAGAAAAACAGGCTTGACTACTTATTTCCCTGCTTAGCACTAAAACCAGCATCTGGCTTTCCATGGAAGGCATTTAGGCGCCTGAGTACTTCCGCATCATAGCTTACATCAAACTTTCGGGCAAAAAGACCTCTGCTGGCAAGGATCTTATCCAGATCTTCCATACCCAGTGTTTTTGGGTTTCTGGCCCCTGCACCCCAATCGATGTAGCGCAACCAGTCATTGATGGTGGCATCCCGAAAGGGAGAGTTCATCACCAGGGTGTGCAGCCATATTTCGTCAGATATATACGTTTCACTGTATTGCTTCAGATAGGCAGGGTTTTCCTGCAGGTAATTTAATATATAGGTTAAGGTAGCGTGGTTGATGTTTACCCAGTTACAGCCGCCATAGTATGCCAGTGGCTGAAGCTTGCGCATGTAGTTATGTTTAAGCTGCAGCCTCCTGATACTTCTGCCAAACTTATTTACCAGCTTTCCCCAAACTCCCTCTTTTTCTTCCGGCCAGTAGAGCTGCAGCCTGTGAAACCCGCCACTGGGGCCCCAGCCTGCTATGGGCAATGGCGCGTACTCCATAAAGTTTAAATGCCTGTTTTCTTCCAGGAAATGCCTGATCTCCCCGTTACTCCTAATGGGAAAGTCCTGCCCGCTGATTACCAGGTAATAATGGCACTGTTGCTTGTGTGCCAGCCTCAGTAAATCCAGGGTTGCGCTCGATATTTTAGCGCTTGCCCAGCTGATGCTGTACTTCTGGATTACTTGCACACCCGGATATTTGCTGAAATGGCCTGGCCGGATGTGCCACTTTTTATCCAGGTGGATGAAGATTTCAAAACTACCATACAGCCTTTCAATCAAGAGCTCCAGCTGTTCTATGTTTTTATGCGCAAGAATGAGTACGGCAATTTTCATTACAGTAGCACCTGATGAGATAGCAGGATCTGTTTGTTGCAGGGGTTACGATAAAAAGGAGCTTCAGACAGAAAAGCTAACATTTACCTGGCGCCCTTCACCTTCATTTTAAGGCCATAAACAGCATCCATGGCTGTTATAAATAGCATCTGGCGGTCTTTGCCCCCAAAGGTAACATTGGCTGTCCAGTCTGCATCAATAGGTATATGGGCTATTTGCACACCAGATTTATCGAATACGGTTACGCCTTTTCCGGTAAGGTATACATTCCCTTTTTCATCAATCGTCATGCCGTCAGACCCCATCGGTGCAAACAAGGTTTTATTCCGGAGCTCTCCCCCTTCTCCGATATCGTACACATAGGTTTTACCGGCTCCAATATCGGCCACATATAGCTTTTTACCATCGGGGGTTCCTATAATGCCATTTGGCTGTTCCAGCGCTTCATCTACCTTAAAGAAACGGCTCCTGTCAGGACTTAGGTAGTACACATGCTGGCCATCCTGCTGCATGGCCGCATCACGCTCCCAGTATTCCCGCTTATAGAGTGGATCTGTAATATACATTCCTCCCCCGGGATGTATCCAGAGGTCATTAGGGCCATTCAGGAGTTTGCCCTGGTAATCTGTAAGCAGAACGGTGGAATTGCCCTTCATATCCCACATCCAGAGCTGGTTGTGCTCATCGGCACAGCTTATGAGATTACCGTTTTTATCAAAGTACATGCCATTGGAGCGACCCGCCTCATCAGAAAAAGTAGAGAACTGCCCTGTTGCAGCATCCCAACGGATGATTTCGTTGTTTGGCTGATCGGTAAAATAAACGTTTCCTACACGATCTGCCGCCGGTCCTTCTGTAAAAGTATAACCAGCACCCAGCTTTTCTAGCTTTGCGCCTTTGGCTACTATTGAATTATTATCTGTCATTTGTGCAGTACCAGCCCCGGGTAAAAATATGGTTAATAAGGTGCCAACAAAAAGTAGTGCTGCCTTTGCCTGATTCATGTACAAAGCTTTTTTTCCTGATGATACAACATTAAACCTAATTACGCCAGCAGTTTAACTTTTACTGACACTTAAATCACTTTATAACCGGCGCAGCTTGTAAGCCGAAGACAATATGACTATTTTTCTGTACTACTGTTTGTATCATCACCATCCTTATTTTTTGCCATGCATCCATTACAAAAACCCTTTGCGCTTGGCGTGTTGCTGCTGGCAGCACTAAACAGCAGTGCGCAGTCAACAGCTACCTCCATACCCCCTGCCGAGGCACAAATAAAATCAGCTGTACTGGCTGCCCCTGCCGATAAGCAGGCGGGTGCCGCAGTATGGGGCTACAACCAGAATGGTGAATTTACAATGCTGCGCAAAGGCACCAATGAAATGGTGTGCCTGGCCGACGACCCCAACAGCGAAGGCTTCTCCGCCTCCTGCTATCACAAAGACCTTGAGCCTTTTATGGCAAGGGGGCGCGAGCTGAAAAAGAGCGGCAAGAACTTTCAGCAGATTTTCGACACCCGGGAGCAGGAAGCCAAAAGCGGTAAGCTGCGCATGCCTGCACAACCCTCCACCCTGTTTGTACTGAATGCACCAAAAGAAAACTACAATGCAGCTACCGGAGAGGTTAAAGATGCCTACCTGCGCTATGTAGTGTACATTCCCTACGCCACTGCCGAAGGTACCGGCCTGCCACTAAAACCAGAAGCACCCGGCATGCCCTGGATCATGTACCCCGGCACCCACGGTGCCCACATCATGATCAACCCGCCTAAGAACTAATATGCAAAGCAATTCCTGCAACAACTCCCAGGCTAACTGTTTGGGTTTACGCCAAAAAGGGGGCGTTAATTCACAAACAGCAGGCAAAAGTGTACAGGCATCGTGTTATTATGCTGACAGGAAAAAAGGATCTAATAAATTGGGGGGGAGCGTATTTAGATTGATTTAAAAGAAAGGCTCTTAAGTAATTCCTCTACTGAAACTCTGTAAACATTAAACTTCCCATTCAATACCTGTTCATCTAACTGCGCCTGTGTATCGTCATATTTATCTGAGCAGAAGAACAAATCTTTTCCATCAGCAGAAAAGAAAGGCGTAAACTCAAAGAATTTAGAATTCACCTGGTCTCCCAGGTTTATGGGAGCAGACCATGCTTCACCTTCTTTTCTGCAGATGTACAGATCTCCCTGGCCAAAACCGCCGGCTCTGCCCCAACCTGAATATACCAGATAATTACCATCTGGTGATTGTACTGGATCCGCCTCAAATTCAGGGGTGTTTACAGGAGGTCCAATGCTTACTGGCGCTGTAAAAGCTCCATTTTGGTAAGTACTGTAGTAAATATCTGATGAGGTAGCTTCGCCCCCCCTTGTTGAGTTGAAATACAGCGATCCTTTAATATATTCCACTCCAAGCTCCATTTGTGGTGAATTCACCTCTTTAACCGGCTGTGGTGCTGACCACAGCCCGTGAACCAGCTCTGCGCGCCATATATCATAATCTTTTTTAGGCAGCTCTCCTCCATCTACCGGCCTGTTAGATATGAAAAACAATGTTTTACCATCTGGTGTAATGCTTGGGTCTGAATCGCGGTAACGATCATCTGAAAAGCTGATACGCTCCAACTCCGTCCACTTACCATGCTCCAGCCTGGAGGTCATAATCTTTGACTCTTTGAACCCTGGCAGGGAATGAACAATGTATAAAGTTCTGCCATCTGCAGTAAAGCTGGGGTTAAACTCATTACCAGGAGTACTGATAACGCCTTCCTCAACCAAAGCAACATTTAACTTTTGTGCGTGAAGCAGATAAGGTGCACAAAATACAACTGAAAAAACAAGCACTATAAAAAATTTACCAGATACCATATACTTTAACAATAGCAGATATTAGATTGCTATACCTCAGCAAGGTATACAGTTACTATTAAAGCAGCCAGAAGGATGTTACGAACGGTTTAAAGTCTTTTTATCTGGCATTTACCTTCCGCTAGAGCTAAAAAATCGCCTTACAAACCAGCCTATGGTATCTCTTGACACACCCCTCCAGGTACAGCTCTTATCAAAAAGTGCATCCGCAAGAGCAAGTCATCCTGGAGAGCTGCTGCTCATAAAACTACATATTCAGCAATCAGTCTTTACCGCTTAATACCCCAGCAGCTCTTCAAGCCTGGCGGCTACCTTTTCGGCACTGGGGAGCATGGCTTTTTCAAGGGCTACATTCAGGGGTACGGCCGGCAGTGGTAAGGCACCCATGGTCATTACAGGGGCATCCAGCTGCTTAAAACAGTGCAGGCTTAGGCGGCCCGCCAGGCTCTCGGCAAAGCTGTTGAGCAGCGGCTCTTCGGTAAGGATCAGCAGTTTTCCATGCCGTTCAACCAGACTTGTGCAGGCATCCCAGTCCAGTGGGTTGAGGCTGCGCAGGTCCAGTATTTCTACCTGGCCGGCAAAGCTTTTGCTTGCCGCCCTGGCCCAGTGTACGCCCATGCCATAGGTAATAATGCCGCAGGTATCACCTTCAGCTAGTTTTTCTTCGCTGGCCTCCTGCACTACCCGGGCCTTACCCAGCGGTATAATGTAATCTTCTGCAGGCTCGGGTGTTTTTGCTTCTTCCGTACCTGGCACTTTACCCCAGTAGAGGCCCTTGTGCTCCAGCATAATCACAGGGTTAGGATCGTAGTAGGCAGCTTTCATGAGGCCTTTCATATCGGCAGCGTTGCTGGGATATGCTACTTTAATACCCCGTATGTTCAGCAGGGTACTTTCTATGCTGCCGCTATGGTAGGGCCCGCCGCCGCCATAAGCTCCAATTGGAACCCTGATCACAGAGGAAACAGGGAACTGCCCCCGGCTTAGGTAGCAGCTTTTGCTAAGCTCCTCAACCAGCTGGTTCATGCCCGGCCATATATAATCAGCAAACTGTATTTCTACAATTGGCCTGCAGCCCACCGCCGACATGCCTACCGTTGAGCCTACAATGTAAGCCTCCTGGATAGGTGTATTGAACACACGGTCTTTTCCATACTTATCACCAAGGGTTGCTGCCTCACGAAAAACACCTCCCAGGCGAGCCCCCACATCCTGCCCGTAGAGCAGCGATTCCGGATGCTTGCGCAGGATCTCGTCGATGGCATGCAGTGCCGCATCTACCATTAATACTTTTTCGGCACCGGCAGGGGCACGTTCGCCCTGCTCTGCCTGAACAGGGGTAGGAGCAAACTCATGCTCCATCACCGTTTCGGGCTTAGGATCTGGCGCCTGCAATGCCCTCTCGAAAGCCTCTTCTACTGTTTGTACGGCCTGTGCCTCCAACCTTAGCAGTTCTGCTTCGGTAAACAGCTGCTCCTCCAGCAAAAAGCTCCTAAGCCTGGGTAGTGGATCGTTTTGCTGATGCTGCTGCAGGTTGTGCTGCTCCCGGTAAAATTCTTTACGCACTCCCGAGGTGTGGTGCCCCAATAGCGGACAGCTGGCATGTACCAGCACGGGAGCCCGCTCTTTTCTGGCATAACTAAAGGCCCGCTCCATGGCCACATAAGATTCTGTAAAATCAGCGCCATCTACTGTAATGCGCTCGAGGCCAGGGAAACCAGCCGCATATTCGTAAGCACTCATTACACGCATCTCTGCGCCTGTAGCAGAAATACCCCAGTTGTTATCCTGCACCAGGTATACAACCGGCAGCTTTTTCAGCACTGCCATCTGAAAAGCTTCGGCAACTTCTCCTTCCGTTACAGATCCATCGCCAAGAGAACATAATACCACCGGCTTGCCCTGCTCTCCGCTGCTTTGGAGAAGATTACGGCCTTCCAGGTAACGCAGGCCATGTGCCATACCCGTAGAGGGAATGGCCTGCATGCCGGTAGCAGAACTCTGGTGCGGTATGGTGGGCATGCCCTCCCGCTTTAAGCTGGGGTGCGAATAATAGGTGCGTCCGCCACTGAAGGGATCATCTGCCTTGGCAAGCAGTTGCAGCATTAATTCGTAAGGCTGCATACCAATGCCCAGCAGCATACTGTCGTCGCGGTAGTAAGGGGCGGCATAATCTACCGAAGTAAGCTGAAATGCTGCTGCCAGTTGTATGGCCTCATGTCCGCGGGAAGTGCTGTGCACATATTTGCTACTCAGCTGCCGCCGCTCTTCATAAAGTGCCGCCATACGGCCAGCCATGCACATAAGGCGGTATGCTTTACGATAAAGGGCTTTATCAAGGGTGGTACGGATATCTGTGGAAGCAGTTTCTTCTGACATAGCAACTCTGTTTCTGTACCTGCAAAGGTAACTAATTTTACGTAAAAGCGAACGAACGTTAGTAAAACTGATGATTCAAAGAAACGTTGTATTGTTAACTTAGTTTTTACTAAAAGCTTACCCGAAAATTACATTTTGGCACTTTAACCAATTCTTCCTTTTACTTTTACTGTACACGAACTGCAGAGAATAATGTTTATGCGGCGTTGCCACGTACTGTTTTTCTTTATCCTGCTTGCTTATCCGCTGGCTTCCCATGCACAAAAAGAAAGGATTTCCGCCAGGATCGATTCTCTGCAAAGCCTTGCAAACCAGTTTCGTTTACATGATGTAGCTACCGCCATTACAGCCGTTGAGCAGGCCCAGACCCTTGCCCTTGAGAACAAGCTCTACATGCATGCATGCAAAGGCTATAACCAGCTGGGCTCTATTTACCTCAACATAGGCTTTTATACCAAATCACTCGAAAATTTCCACAAGGCACTGGCGCTTAGCAAAGAAAAAAGCTGGCTGGATTTTGAAGCACAGGCCTTAACCAACATAGGCAATGTTTATTACTTTGAAGACAGCCTAAAGCATGCCCTGGCCTATTACCAGCAATCTCTTAAGCTTAGCACCCGCTCCCACAATCTAAAACTGGAAGCACGCAACCTGGGCAACATTGGCATGGTTCACAGCCACATGGCTAATTACACACAGGCGAAAGAGTATCTGGAAAAAAGCCTGCTCATTAGCCGGGAGCTTAAGCTAATGGAAGGCACCTGCCTGAACCTGCTGAACCTGGCAGATCTCTATTACCGGCAAAATCAGCATGACTCTGCCCAATATCATTTTAAAAATGCGCTGGCACTGGCAGAAAAGATCCGGTATACGCAGGGTAAAATCTACACCCAGATGGGGCTTGCTAAAGTGTACAGCACACTACAGGATAATGAAGAAGCCAACAATCTTTTACAAGCTGCACTGGCACTCAGCAGGCAGGTAACAGATAATAACGCCACTAAAACAATCCTCACCCAGCTCTCCGGCCTGTCTGCCCAAAATGGAAACTACAAACAGGCACTTAGCTACCAGCGCGAATACAGCAAACTCAGCGACAGCCTCAGCATGCTGGCGCAGCACTCCGAGCAGCAACACTATTTTAATTTACTGGAAGCAGAACGGAATATCAACGAAAACCGGCTGCTAAAGGCCAACGTAGCCGCCCGCGACCTTGAGTTGAAGGCATCACTGGCCAATCATCAGAAACAACTGGCAATTACATTTGCCTCTGTTATTGCTGTAATCATGCTGATTGGTATAATGGTGTTTCTCCTGTACCACTACCACCAGAGCAAGCGAAATCACGACAGGCTGCAACAAATGCATGCCGCCATACAGGCACAGGCAAAAGAACTTGAGGAGGCTTACGATAAAATCAGGCAGCACAATATTGAGCTGGAGGGAAATATTCAGGAACGCACCCGCCAGCTGAACCAGCAAAACCGGCAGCTTATTCAGTACGCTTTTTTCAATGCCCACAAAGTCAGGGGCCCGCTAGCCAGAATTTTAGGACTTGTTAACCTGCTGCCAAAAGCAGAACATCAAACCGAGTTTCACTTCATCCTGGACCGATTGAACGAGTCTGCACATGAGCTGGATAAGGTAGTTCATGAAATTAACGTCATTCTTGAGAGCAAGACGGTTAGCCAAGATAACTTTAATTAATGTAAATTGGGCGCCATGAAGCCCACAAAAGAAAATATAGCAGAATGGTTCGGTGGTTTACAGGACCGGATCTGCCTGGCACTGGAAGCTGCCGATGGCGGCAGCCGTTTTAAAGAAGATGCCTGGGAACGGCCAGGTGGCGGCGGCGGCCGCAGCCGTGTGTTTGACAAGGGCGCCGTTATTGAGAAAGGTGGCGTTAACTTCTCTGCTGTCTGGGGCAAAACCCCTGAAAAAATTCTGCAGTCCCTTCAACTAGCCGAGTCTGAATTTTATGCTACGGGTGTTTCCATTGTGCTGCACCCAAACAGCCCTATGGTTCCCATCATTCACATGAATGTGCGCTATTTTGAAATGAGCAACGGGCCCTGGTGGTTTGGTGGCGGCATAGACCTTACCCCTCACTACATTGATGCTGCTGATGCCCGCTGGTTCCATGAGCAACTAAAGCAGGCCTGCGACAAACATAACAGCAGCTACTACCCCTCCTTTAAAAAATGGGCTGATGACTACTTCTACATTCCACACCGCGGCGAAACCCGTGGTGTAGGCGGCATCTTCTTCGACAGGCAAACGGGTGATGCACCTGATGCGAAAGAAAAGCTTTTTGCGTTTGTACAGGATATTGGTGAGGCCTTTGCCCCCATATACACCCAACTGATGCAAAAGAACAAGGCATTGCCTTTTGGTGAGGCTGAACAGCATTGGCAGCGCCTGCGCCGGGGCAGGTATGTGGAGTTTAACCTGGTTTGGGACAGGGGCACCAAGTTTGGCCTCGATACAGAAGGCCGCACCGAAAGCATCCTGATGAGCATGCCTCCACAAGCCAACTGGGTATACAACTACCAACCCGAAAAAGGCAGCCCAGAGGCTAATACCCTGGCGCTACTTAAAAAAGATATTGATTGGTTCGCTTAGAATGGGTCGCATAGACTGGGTCGCTTAGTTTAACTGCTGGCGACCACACCAAACCTGGCAGGTTCTTAAACCTGTAGGGCTTAAAGACCCTGCTGTGAAAATAGGTTTAAATAACCCGGTATTTGATTACGCAATACTTGATAAAAGATGATAGAACAGATAGACCAGTGGGATAAAAATCTTTTGATCTGGCTCAACAGCCTGCACCTGCCCTGGCTGGATACCCTTATGCTCCTGGTGAGCCACAAGTTTTTCTGGCTGCCGCTCTATGTTGGCCTGGTTGCCTGGCTCATCTGGAAAGAAAAATGGCAAACGGTGTATCTGCTGGTTTCTATTGCACTGGTGGTAACAGTTGCCGACCGATTTACTTCAGGCTTTATGAAACCGTTTTTTGAGCGACCCCGCCCCTGCCACGATCCTGAAATTGGACACCTGGTGCGCATTATAGGCGGTTGTGGCGGCAAATATGGCTTTGCCTCCTCGCATGCCGCTAATGTTTTTGGGGTAGCAGCTTTTTTCTGGACTTTGTTCGGCAGGTACTATAAAGCCATGGCACTGCTGTTTCCCTGGGCTGTACTGGTTTCGTATAGCCGCGTTTACCTGGGCGTACATTACCCTACAGACATTACCATTGGGGCAATTGTGGGCATGATCAGCGGATGGGCAATATGCCGCCTGTGGCTGTGGGCACAATTTAAACTGCCACCAGCCAAAGAATTGTTTAGAAGAAGAAAAACGGCTTAGGACCGCATAAACTACTACGCTCGCTCAATGCATGTATTTTCATAACCCTAAGCCAGAACAAAACCCTCAGCAGGAGCCAATTAAGAGCGCTCCCCAAGACGGGTGTTGATCAGCATATCAGCAAACAAAATCAGTCCGAATCCCACCAGCAGGGTGTTCAAAAATACCTGTGTTGCTTTTACCGGCATAACACCGAATACATTCAGTGCGACTGCTAAAACAGCAACTACCAATAACAGAAACAGGCGCAAATGCTTATTCATGACTTAAAAAATAATATAGTTGATACTGAATTTCGTACTCCTTAAAATTAATTAAATTTTTTAAAATTTCTTACATCATCAAAAATTATTTTTTCAGACATAAATACAGGCTCCCCCAAAACTACTAATTGCCTATACTCCTTAATTTTAACCTTTTTTTAATACTTTCCCCGCCTTAACAGGTAAGCGCTGCATACTTTCTTCGCCTAAAACCTGCATAATCAAAAATAAAATCACACATACTTGCAATAAAGGATAGTTAAGGAGTACCCATCTTCGGGCTACGCACTGGGTTACCCCTGCTTTTGATTTGCCATAATTTTCTGCAGATACTTGCCAATCACATCAAACTCAAGGTTCACGCGCTGGCCCGGCTCTAAAAAGCCAAAGGTGGTGTGCTCATAGGTGTATGGAATAATGGCTACCCTGAAGGTGTTACGCCCGCTGTTAAAGCAGGTAAGACTTGTGCCGTTTATGCAGATTGAGCCCTTTTCAACCGTCAGGTGCTGACTCTCCGGGCTATACTCGAAATCAAACAGCCAGCTCCCATTCAACGACTCCTTGCCTGTACAGATTCCTGTTTCATCTACATGGCCCTGCACAAAGTGACCATCAAAGCGGCCATTGGCAGACATACAGCGCTCCAGGTTAACATACTGCCCCGGCTGCAGTGCTCCCAGGTTAGTTTTTTTTAGTGTTTCATCAATTGCTGTAACCTGGTAACGGTCGCCAGAAACAGCCACTACAGTAAGACATACACCATTGTGGGCCACACTCTGATCTACCTTAAGCTCAGGGGCTAAACTGCTCTGGATCTCAAAAGTAAGGTTGGTTCCCCGGGGCCTGATATCTACTACGCGGCCCATATCTTCAATAATTCCGGTAAACATATAATAACAAATAAGGCAAATGTAAGTACAAATTTTAAACAGCCAACAGCTTCCGGAAGTTTGTACCCCCTGTACCATCGAGGGATTAAAAAGCTTTTAGGCACCCTTCTTTTACCCTATATTTGCAGCACAAATATGGTACAGGAAGATAGCTACAAGCACAAGGGCATGCGTCGGGCCCTTGCCAAAATACTCACCGACAAAGGCATACGCGATCCCAGGGTGCTCGATGCCATTATGCGCATACCCAGGCATTTCTTTTTCGAAACAGCTTTTCTGGAACAGGCATACCAGGATAAAGCCTTTCCTATTGGTGAGGGTCAGACGATCTCACAGCCCTATACCGTAGCTTTTCAAACGGAGCTGCTGGCCCTGCAGCCCGGCGATAAGGTGCTGGAAATTGGTACTGGCAGTGGTTATCAGTGCTGTGTTTTACTTGAAATGGGTGTTAAGGTATACACTGTTGAGTACATCCAGAAACTGCACGAACGTGCAAAAGCCATGCTTACCTACATGGGCTACAAAGGTGCAGTGTATGTACATGGCGATGGTTCCCGTGGGTTGCCCTCCTATGCTCCCTTCGATAAAATCATTGTAACTGCCGGCGCACCTACAGTACCTACTGCGCTGCTGCAGCAGTTACGCATTGGCGGCGTGCTGGTAATACCGGTTGGCGACGAAAGGCAGCAAAAAATGCTGCGGCTCACCAAAGAAAGTGACACCAAAATCCGCAAAGAAGAGTTCAGCGGGTTTAGCTTTGTGAAACTCAGAGGTGCACAGGGCTGGGATGCCATGCCCTAACACCTGCCAAAAACTCCTGATGCAGGAGCACCATACCAATACTTTTAGAACTTATGAGTAAGAAGAAGAAATATTCCAGGGAGTCGCTGGTAACCATGACGGAGCTGGTACTGCCAAATGATACCAATACCCTTAACAACCTGATGGGTGGCCGCCTGATGCACTGGATGGACATAGTATCTGCCATCTCGGCACAGAAGCACAGCAACCGTGTGGTGGTAACTGCCTCGGCAGATAGCATCTCCTTTGGCCATCCCATACAGCTGGGCAATGTGGTAACCTTAAAGGCGCATGTAACCCGCTCTTTTAATTCTTCTATGGAAGTGCACATTATGGTTACGGCAGAAGATATACCCTCCGGGCGTAAAGTTGAAACTAACCAGGCATTTTTTACCTTTGTAGCTGTTGATCAGAGCGGCAGGCCAATAGATGTACCCGAGGTAGTTCCTGAAACCGACGAAGAAAAAGAACTCTATGAAAGTGCACTGCGCCGCAGGCAGCTACGCCTGGTGCTGGCAAAAAGAATGAAGCCTCAGGAAGCAACAGAACTACGCTCTCTCTTTTTTACTGAAAATGTGTCTGCCGGAGAATCTGAAAAGAAGAAATAAGCGCTAACCTAAAGCTGCAGCAAAAAGATGCCTTTACAGCCCGAAAACAACAAGAATTACTGGCCCTTGCTGCTCACCGACGAGCTGTACCTGCTCCCGGCAGATCTGGCGCAGCAAAGGCAGGAACAGACAGATGTTCAGGCCCCTGCCCTGCAGGAGAGGCATGCGGCAGCCGGGCCGCAATCCCAGGCAGCAGCTGAGGTTCCTGCACCCCGGCAAGAAACGCAGGCAAATCCCGTGGCCCCGCAGCCCGATCTGATCTGGGGCTCTCTCAGGCGGGGCGTACTAATTCTGGTAGATTATCCGGCCCATCCGCTCATGGACCGGCCCGACGGACTGTTTCTTGTTGAAGTACTAAAAGCCGTAGGTTTTGACTTCAAGGAAGTTGCCACACTTAACGTTTCCCGCTGCAAAACTTCTGCCGACTGGGAGTATGTGCGGCAGCTATCCTGGCAGCATGCACTGATCTTTGGGGTGGATCACCCCGAGCTCACCTTTACACAACAGAATGGCCTTTATGAGCTCCGGAATTGGGAAAACCGCCTGCTCATACAGGCAGATAAGCTCTCCGACATCCGCAACGATACCGGCAGCAAAAAGAAGCTCTGGAACTTACTAAAGCAGGTGTTCGTTTAGGCTTTAGACCAAAAAGCCTAAGGATGAATCTACAGCAACAAAGAATTATACAATTCTTCAAGCACATTGCCGGCCAAAAGTTTACCTGGTTTGCCTCTTTGATGGTGTTCCTCACGGTTACAGCCTTCAATACACGACCAGAAGATGTACCCTCCACAAAAGAAGATGCATTCGTATCTTCCCCCACAGTGGCTGCAGATATCCCTCCTGCACCAGCCAAAAACACCGATGAAGACCTTCCACATCTGGAAAAAGCATCACCAGCCAGTGAGCCATTAGAGGATACTACCCTGAATATTAAGCCCACTGCTCAAAAAAAATCAAATAAGCTTAAATCTAAAACCGCAAAGCTTATCGCTTATGCCCGCAGCTTTATGGGTACACCCTATGTTTATGGTGGTACCTCCCCAAAAGGTTTTGACTGCTCTGGCTATGTGTACCATATTTTTTCAAAATTTGGTTTCGATATAAACCGGTCCAGCCGCTCCCAAAGCATCCAGGGCAATAAAGTAGCAGTTGAGGAAGTGCAGCCCGGGGATGTGCTCTTCTTTACGGGCACCAATCCGGAAGAAAGAAGCGTAGGCCACGTTGGTATTGTGATCTCTGATCCGGGCGAACCTGTTACATTTATTCATTCTTCCTCTAACGGTGGGGTAAAAGTAAGTGAGCTGGAGGGCTATTATGATACCCGCTTCATGTTTGCTAAAAGAATGAATTAATTAGATTTTGCTTATTTTGCAGCCTAAAGCATAATCGCACTAAGCATGCAAGTGGTACTGGACAAACAAAATGTTAATATATGTTATGATAAAAGCAGGAAACGCCTATACCAGACCTGGAAGGGCTATTTAACTGTTGATGAGTTTGTTGCAGCCATTGATCTAAGCGTTGAATACTTCAGGCAGTACGATATTAACACCATACTATCAGATACTACAGATCAGGCGGTACTGGCGAAAGAGGGGGCCGAACATGCTGCTTCTGTAATGCCTGAACTAATTAAAAATGGCCTTAAAAGAGCTGCCTTTGTACTTCCCAAGAGCTTTTTTGCAAAATTAGCAGTAGAAGAATTCACTAATAGAACCGATCCCCAGCTGATTGGGCACTTTGCAAGCAGAGAAGAAGCAGAAGACTGGTTAAACAAGCTTTAAAATAATTTCAAAAGGTGTCTGCAAGCAGGCACCTTTCGTATTTATAAGAAAATTAAACCCTATCCGTTTTCTGCTAAGCCCCTGACTAGACCTTCTTTCAACAAAGTTTGGAAATTAAGGGTTTAACCAAGCCTTCAGCTTACCGGTATCTGAAATTATGCGTGCTATTATTCTACTACTGCTTGCCTCTCTGCTTTTCCTCCACCTTGCTGGCAATGCACAATCTACTGAAACAATTGCAGCCAGGGAGGCCAGGGCTCATGCTTCCCTGCGTTCGTTTACCCCATCAGCGCAAACCAGCACCTACGATATGATTTATCAGCGGGCAGAGTGGAACATCAACCCTGCAGTACGTTACATCAGCGGGGCTATTACCTCCCACTTCAGGCCAGGCGGGGCTGCACTAAACCAGCTGTGGATGAACCTGGATAATGCACTCATTGTAGATTCTGTTCTCTACCATTCAACAAAAATACCCTTTCAGCAAACCGAAGAAGACCTGTTGCGCATAGACCTGCCTGCCGCAGTAGCTACCAATACAGTTGATTCTGTTACCGTGTATTACCAGGGCACACCACCAAATACCGGCTACGGCTCCTTTGTGCAGCGCTCTCACAGTGGTGCTCCCATCATCTGGACACTCTCGCAACCTTATGGGGCAAAAGACTGGTGGCCCTGCAAACAGTCGCTAACCGATAAAATAGATTCAATAGACATTGTTGTTCGTACTCCTGCTGGAAACCGCGCTGCCAGCAATGGTGTGCTGGTAAGTGAAACTGAAGAGGGCAGCGACAAAGTGTACCACTGGCGCCACCGCTACCCTATTGCTACCTACCTGGTTGCTGTAGCTGTTACCAACTATGTTGCGTTCACAGACCTGGTTCCTTACGACAACAGCGCCATTGAGGTACTTAACTATGTGTATCCGGAGTCGGAGGCAAGCTTTAGGCAACAGTCAAAGAATGTAGTTGGCATGATGCAGCTCTTCAACAGGCTGTTTGGCCTCTACCCTTTTGCTGATGAAAAATACGGACATGCACAGTTTGGCTGGAGTGGCGGCATGGAGCACCAAACCATGAGCTTTATGGTCAATTTAAACTATGACCTGATGGCACATGAACTTGCACATCAGTGGTTTGGCAACAAAGTTACCTGCGGCAGCTGGCAGGACATCTGGGTGAATGAAGGCTTTGCTACCTACCTGACCGGCCTCACCAAAGAGCACCTCAGCAGCCCCGAAGACTGGTATAACTGGAAGCGTTCAAAAATACTTTCTGTTACAGCATACCCGGGCGGATCTGTGTGGGTTCGGGATACTACCAGCATAGACGAGCTCTTCAGCGGCAGGCTTAGCTACAACAAAGGTGCTTACCTGCTGCACATGTTACGCTGGGTGGTGGGCGACGAGGCCTTTTACAGGGGCATCAACAACTACCTGCAGGATCCGGCGCTGGCCTATGGTTTTGCCAGGGCTGAAGATGTAAAAAGACATCTGGAATCCAGCAGCGGCAAAAATCTCACTGAATTCTTTAACGACTGGTATTATGGAGAAGGGTATCCTATGTACAGGCTTATCTGGCAGCAGAATGACGATCACGTAAGCCTTTCACTTAGCCAGTCCTCTTCCGTACCCGCCTCAGTATCCTTCTTCGAAATGCCCGTGCCTGTTCTGTTCCGCGACAGCACAGGAAGCCAGGAGATGATCAAGGTTTTTCAGCATAGCGAACAGGAGCAGAATTTTGAGGCAGAAATACCTTTTAAAGTTGCAGAAGTTGTACTTGACCCCGAACTGTGGCTGCTCTCCCCCACACCTGTAGTAGAAAGCCAGGCCGAGGTAATGGAAGCAAGCCTGAAGCTATACCCAAACCCTACTAACACAAAAATTACACTGGAGGCCGGTCAGGAATTAACATTCAGCGAGGTGATCCTGCTTGATGTGCAGGGCAGGCAGCTTAAGTTGCACAATGCCAAAGGCAGGAGAAAGCTGGAGATAAGCACAAAAGGACTGGCAACCGGCACCTACATCCTTAGGATCAACACGAACCAGGGCATCGTTAGCAAACGCTTTACAAAGCAGTAAACAGCACAGTCAATTCATACGAAAGCGTACATATACAATAAAAAAAGCATAGTCTCCTGCTCCCGGCAAAAGACTATGCTTTCAGAATAACTCTGTTTTATAACACTCTGGGCTAAACTCTCAATTACTCTCCGAAGATTTCAGCCAGCTTATCTTCCAGGGCCTGACCTCTAAGGTTGCGGGCTATAATTTTACCGTCTTTATCCAGGAGCACGGTAGCTGGTATGGCTGTAATATCATAGGTCTGTGCAGCTTCTGAATTAAAGTAGTTCAGGTCACTTACCTGCGTCCAGGTAAGTCCATCTTTTTCAATTGCTTTTACCCAGTCATCCTTGCTGCGATCCAGCGATACGCCATAAATCTCAAAGCCTTTGTCGTGGTATTTATTATACAGCCTTACCACATTTGGGTTTTCACGACGGCAGGGGCCACACCATGCTGCCCAAAAGTCGATCATTACCACATTACCGCGTAAGTCTGATAGTTTTTTAACTTCACCCTGGGGGTTAGGCAAAGCAATTTCTGGTGCCACCTGCCCCATGGTAGTGCTGCGCATACGCTCAACACCCTGTGCAAAATCTTTTACGTAACGGCTATTGGGCAAATCCTGGCGCAGGCGGGTGGCCAGTGAATCAAGAAAGGTAAAGTCATCTTCCTTATTAAGATAGTTAACGCCATAGATGGCCGTTACAGAACTTTCCATATTGCGAAGCTTCGCCTTAATATCTTCACGCAGTTCTTTTTCAGTCTGCATATACGCATAACGAAGCTCTTCCATTCTGGCGCTGTTTCCCTGGTTCTGGGCTTCCAGGAACTGCTGCTCCAGGCCTGTTACCTCCTGTTGCTTCTGCTGCACAATCTTGTTGATCTCTTCCATGTAACGGGTGTCGGTAGAACCCTCTACTGTGGCAGAACCGGGCACGCCAGCCAGGTCGGCATTTACCAGCACATTCTCATCATTGAGCACCAGCGTTACAAACTGCTTATTATAGAGATTAAGGCGATAGAAACCAGGTTCTTCTACCTTTACCTGCTCACTGAAAGCCTTGTTCTCCAGGGGGAAAGTATCTAGCGGCACTACCTGGTTCTGCTGAATTTCTTCCAGCACAATATGGCCCTCGGCAGGAGCATTCTCAATTTTGCCGGTAATCAGCACCGATCCATCACTGGCAGCAGTAGCACTTCCGTTTCCACTTCCTTTATTAGAGCAGGCTACAGCAGCGCAGGCTAGCAGTACCAGCACACCTAATTGACGCAATTGTGTCATTCCTATGTTTTTCTTTAAATTCTTCCTTTGGTGATGAAAACAAAAAGCTGCACAAAATGGTGCAACTTATATGCTTATTGTTCAAGGGCCTGCTGCAGCAGCTTGTTTGCCACTTTAGGGTCGGCCTTGCCACGGCTCTTTTTCATTACCTCACCCATAAACATACCAATAATTCCTTTTCTACCCTTTCTGTATTCTGCTACTTTTGCCGGATTTTCAGTGATCACCTCCTGAATAATAGGCAGCAGCGCATCCTGGTTGCTCTCCTGCACCAGGTTTTCGCGCTCGGCAATGGCCAGTGGTGTAAGCTTTGGGTTTTGCAGCAACAGCGGGTAAATACGTTGCGAAGCAACTGAAAAGCTCACCTTTTCACTATCTACAAGCGCTATGAGCGCGGCAATCTGCTCCGGTGCCAGCGGAAAATCTTCGATTTCTATAGAACGCTCATTCATAGAACCTTTGATGGGGCCGTTCATCCAGTTGGCAGCAGCCTTATAATTTTGAGTCTTGCTGCAAATCTCCTGGAAGTACAGCGCAATGCCTTTGCTGTCCGTCAGCACCTGGGCATCATAATCAGAAAGGCCATATTCTGCAGTAAAGCGCTGGTAAAGCTCTTCCGGCAGGCTGGGCATTTGGGCTTCTATACGCTGCAGCCATTCTTCAGATACTATCAATGGACTTAGATCCGGCTCCGGAAAATAGCGGTAATCATTAAGTTCTTCCTTGGTACGCATGGCAGCCGTGGTACCGGTATTGGCATCGAATGTGCGTGTTTCTGATGCAACAGCCTCTCCCCTTTCCAACATGGTGGCCTGCCGCTCAGTTTCAAATTCTATGGCGCGTCTTACATTGCTGAAGGAGTTCAGGTTTTTAACCTCTACCTTTTTACCAAAAACCGTGCTACCCGCTGGCATCAGTGAAATATTCACATCGCAGCGCAGCGAGCCTTCCTCCATATTGCCATCGCAGATATCAAGGTAGCGCACCAGTTTACGTACTTCTGTAAGAAAGGATGAAGCCTCATCGGCATTCCGGATCACAGGTTCGGTAACAATCTCGATCAGCGGGGTACCTGCCCTGTTAAAATCCACCAATGTATCGGCCTCGCCAGCCAGGTGCAGGCTTTTTCCTGCATCTTCTTCCAGGTGAACCCGGTTAAGAACAATGGCACGCGCCCCTTCAGATGTTTTGACTGTTACCGCTCCACCCTTGCAAATGGGGGTACGGTCCTGAGTTAACTGGTAGCCCTTGGGCAGATCGGGGTAAAAGTAGTTTTTACGGTCGAAGATATTGTAGCGGCTGATTTGGGAGCGGCAGGCTATGCCCATGCGAATGGCAAATTCTACCGCACGTTTGTTGATGCGCGGTAGTGTACCCGGATGCGCCAGGGTAATTACACTGATGTTCTTATTGGGTGTTTCCCCATAGGCCACCGCGTCAGAGGCAAACATTTTGCTTTCAGTAAGCAACTGGGCATGAACCTCCAGCCCTATAACAACAGTATATTTATTCTTTAGGTCTTCTGAAAGCATAAATCAGCACTCATCGTTTTAAGTCGGCTACCACAATACGTGAAAGCGAATATACACATAGACTGCTAAAAACGCACAGAACAGGCATTAAGCCTGTTCTGTGGTGTATAAGCTAAAATTTATACCTGCTGTGCAAGTGCACGGGCTTTATCTACCACTGCTGGCAGGCCGCTTATGTCTTTACCACCTGCCGTAGCAAAGAACGCCTGGCCACCGCCACCGCCTTTTATTTCTTTGGCAAGCTCACGCACTACATTGCCGGCATTAAGGCTGCGCTCCTGCACCAGTGCATCAGAGAACATCACAGCAACCTGTGGTTTACCCTCAATATCTGCAGCCAGCACCAGGAACAGGCGGTCAAACTTCTGCCGCAGCTCATAGGCAAGATTACGGAGTACCTCTGCATTAGGCACCTCTACCTGCTGTATTATTACCTGCATGCCGTTAATATCCGTAGCCGCTTGTGCAAGCTCATTCCGCATCCCTGAGGCTTTCTCCTGCTGCATCTCCTCTACATTCTTTTGCAGGCGCTGGCGCTCTTCCATCAGGCTTTGTACCGCTCCTGTTAAGTCTTTGGGATTCTTCAGCAGCTGGCGAAGCTCCTCTAACTGCAGTTGCTGCTGGCGCACCCATGCTTCGGCAGTGCGGGCGGTAATGGCCTCTATACGGCGCACACCAGCCGATACAGAGCTTTCAGAAATAATCTTGAACAAACCGATCTGGCCGGTGGCAGGTACGTGGGTACCACCACAAAGTTCTACAGAATAGGCAGGATCGAAGGTAATTACCCTTACGGTGTCGCCGTACTTTTCACCAAAGAGCGCCATCGCACCCCGGTCTCTTGCTTCTGCAAGCGGCACATCTGTTTCGGCCTGCAGGGCTATGTTCTGGCGCACTCTTTCGTTTACCAGGTCTTCTACCTTCTGCAGCTCTTCGTCGGTCATTTTGGCAAAATGGCTGAAGTCGAAACGAAGGCCTTTTTCATTTACAAGGGAGCCACGCTGCTGTACGTGCTCGCCCAGCACACGCCGCAGGGCGGCATGCAGCAGGTGGGTGGCTGTGTGGTTGTTCTGGGTCTGGTAGCGCTTATCGGTATCTACCAGGGCATCAAAAGTTGCCTCCAGGTTCTTAGGCAGGTGCTCTACATAGTGTACAATCAGGTCGTTTTCCTTTTTGGTGTCTACTATGCGCACGCGCTCCTGCCCGTCTGTAATGTAGCCGGTATCGCCTATCTGGCCACCGCTTTCGGCATAGAAAGGTGTGCGGTTCAGCACCAGCTGAAAGCGGGTTTTATTTTTTTCTTTTACCTGGCGGTACCGTAATATGTTTGCCTTGGTGCTTAGCTCCGTATAGCCTACAAATTCCGTAGGGGTTTTGGATGGATGTACGGTAATCCAGTCGCCGGTTTCGGAGCTGGCAGCCTGCTTGGAGCGCTGCTTTTGCTTTTCCATTTCGGTTGCAAAGCCAGCTTCATCTACCGTTAAGCCTCTTTCGCGGGCAATAAGGGCAGTAAGGTCCAGCGGAAAGCCAAAAGTGTCGTACAGTTCAAATGCTTCGGCACCACTTACGGCACGTGCACCGCTGCTGATAAGCTCATTGAGGCGGCGTAATCCTATATCGAGTGTGCGCAGGAAAGAAGCTTCTTCTTCCTGGATTACCCGCATGATAAAATCCTGCTGCTGGAGGAGCTCCGGGAAAAAATCGCCCATTTCGCTGCCCAGCACCGGCACCAGTTTATAGAGGTAAGGCTCTTTCAGGTTCAGGAAGGTAAAAGCATAACGCACGGCCCGGCGTAAAATGCGGCGTATTACATAACCTGCACCAGTATTGGAAGGCAGCTGTCCATCGGCCACGGCAAAAGCAATGGCACGGATGTGGTCTACCATTACGCGCATGGCAATATCGGTTTTCTCTGCCGTACCATAGGCAATACCTGAATCGGTACTCACCTGCCTGATCATGGGCTGGAAAACGTCGGTATCGTAGTTAGAAGTTTTATTCTGGATAGCCCTTACCAGGCGTTCAAAGCCCATACCAGTATCAATATGAGTCTCTGGCAAGGATTCCAGGCTGCCATCGGCCTTGCGGTTAAACTGCATGAACACCAGGTTCCAGATCTCTATTACCTGGGGGTGATCGTTGTTTACCAGCTCCTGTCCGGGAACTTTGTCGATCTCCTCCTGTGGGCGCAGGTCTACGTGAATTTCAGAGCAGGGGCCGCAGGGGCCGGTATCGCCCATCTCCCAGAAGTTATCTTTTTTATTGCCGTACAAGATGCGGTCTTCCGGTACATAGGCCCTCCAGAACTGGAAAGCCTCCTCATCGGGCTGCAGGTTTTCTTTGGCATCACCCTCGAAAACTGTTACGTAGAGGCGGTCCTTAGGCAGCTTATACTCCTCGGTAAGCAGCTCCCAGGCCCAGTGAATAGCCTCCTGTTTGAAATAGTCGCCAAAGCTCCAGTTGCCCAGCATTTCAAACATGGTGTGGTGGTAGGTATCAATGCCTACCTCCTCTAAATCATTATGTTTACCCGATACACGCAGGCACTTTTGGGTATCGGCAATGCGTGTAAATTCTGTTTTTTTATTACCCAGGAAAAAATCCTTGAACTGATTCATACCTGAGTTTGTAAACAGAAGGGTTGGGTCGTTTTTGTTTACAATAGGAGCAGAAGGCACAATACGGTGCTTCTTTGATTCAAAAAACTGTAGAAAAGTACTTCGGATATGCTTGGCGTCCATCATAGCGTGTTATAAGAAGGTGCTCCGGTTTTGTAAACTTTGTTATATTGCGTTTTCAAGATCCAACCCGGAGCAGCTTGAAAATCGTCTGTTTGAATATAATAAGAACAAGCGCAAAATTATAAAAATATTGACCATACCCGGATGGCAAGGATAAAATATTACTACGACACCGAAACCTGCCGCTACGAGCGGATTGAACGATCTCGTTGGGAAATGTTCCTCAACACCCTGGGCGTATTAATGGTAGCCTGCGTTATTGCTGTAGGACTGGTACTCTTTTATATGGAGTTCTTTGACTCCCCGAAAGAAGCCATTCTGCGCAAAGAAAATGAAGAACTGAAGCTTTACCAGGAAATGGTAGAGAAAGACCTGGAGCAGTTTGCTGCCATGGTAGAGGTACTGCAGGACAGGGACGATAACGTGTATCGTGTAATCTTTGAAGCAGAACCCATCCCCTCCACCATCCGCCAGGCGGGTGTTGGCGGCGCGGAACGCTACAAAAAGCTGCTGGAAAAAGGTCTCTCCCGCGAAGATCTGATCCTGAGCAACCTTAAGAAGATCGATCAGCTGAAGAAGCAGATGTACATCCAGACCAAGTCGTACGATGAAATTGAGCGGATGGCAATGAACAAGGAGAAGATGTGGGCCAGCATTCCTGCCATTCAGCCCATCTCCAACAAAGAACTTAACCGCATGGCCTCAGGCTTTGGTATGCGGGTGCACCCCATTTACAAGGTGCGCCGCATGCATGCGGGCTGCGACTTTTCTGCTC
The DNA here is from genome assembly GCF_020178975.1 of Cesiribacter sp. SM1. Classification (GTDB taxonomy): domain Bacteria; phylum Bacteroidota; class Bacteroidia; order Cytophagales; family Cyclobacteriaceae; genus Cesiribacter. Next base: position 91,779 of record NZ_JAHXBU010000090.1, on the reverse strand, counting down.
CCCGCGGTACGCCCATTTATGCAACCGGCGATGGCGTAGTAATCAAAAAAGAATCGCATTACGGCGGCTATGGCAACGAAGTGGAAATAGACCATGGCTATGGCTACATTACCAAATATGCCCACCTCGACAGCTTTAAGGCTAAAAAAGGGCAGAAAGTAAAACGTGGTGAAGTAATTGGATATGTGGGTAACACAGGCGCCTCTACAGCACCACACCTGCACTACGAAGTTATCAAGGACGGCAAAAAGGTAAACCCAATGAACTTCTTCTTCCAGGAACTGAATGCCGAAGAATACGAGAAGATGCTGGAGCTTGCCTCAAGAGAGAACCAGTCTCTGGGATAATAATAACTTCTTTAGCTTAATAATATGGGGCTGTGCAGTTTTGCACAGCCTTTTTTTATGCGGCAGGCAGCAACTTCTACCTAAACAGAGGCTTCTCCTGGATTTGTGAAGGCTGGGTTAAGGCCTGGGCTTTATATACCGGATTGCCAGCAGAATTATAACAACGGTGATGATGATTTCCAGAATCGCCAGCCCCCACACGCCCAGTAAATCTGCAAGAAAAATAAAAGCAAGGATTGCACTCATCACCAACACCAGCAAGAGAAGAACATTTAAAAAGTCACGCATTTTGAATCAAACGTTTAAAAAATAAGTCTGACAAAAGAAAAGTTTTAGCACTAACGATATGGCTGGGTTTGTGGCCTGCCCACTAAAAAATCCTGGAATGTACTGTTAGGCCTCCCCAGCACGCTAATATTAAAGCCACCCCCAGGACCGGGATAGTACGCCAGGCGCAGCTGAAAGGTCTTAAACACCAGGTTTTCGTTTCTAACCCTAAGGCCCAGCCCGTACCCCTGCAAGCTGCGGCCTTTTAAATTCAATGCCGGTACAGAATTCAGTACGGCATAATCGGCAAAGGCAAAGCCTGCCAGCCTGAAACCCAGGAGCTGCACCGGGCTAAAGGCAATGGTTTCCAGCGAAACATTTAATCTTTGTGTGCCTCTAAAGTCCACCCCACGCAACCCCCTGATCTCCTGTGAGCTAACAGACACAAATTCATAGCTGTGCCGTTTATCCCCGTAGAGGTAATCTACCGTAAGCAGCTGCCTGAACCTGTAGCGCCCCCGGGGCATCAGGGGGCTAATCCAGTTCAGACTGCCATAGCGCACCCTGCGGCTGGCCTCCTTATCTGTTCCAAAGTACTGGCCTACGGCCATACGCAGATCCAGGTAACCTAATTTCTGAAGATAGGCGCCCCAGGCGGCATTGATCTGTCCGTAGTATTGTAATTGCTCCTGCTCTTCAATGCCTCCCGTTACATTTACAAGGGCACCGAGGGGCACGTCTTCTGTGCGGCCAAAGCCAAAAATGTATGCATCTCTGCGGTACTTACGGCGCACCCAGCCTGCACTTCCCAGCCAAAGCTTACGGTTAATGAAAAAGTCACTGTCGTAAAGCTCCCCTCCGGGTACTTCATGATTATTAATCCTTAGCCCCCGGGCTGCCAGCACAACAGACTCCCTGCCCCTGGGGTGTGGCTTTGCACTGTTCAGCGGAATGGCATGCCCAATCCAGCCATCAATCAAGTCACTGGCATGCCATACCAGCGTATCTTTTTCGCGGTCGCGGTGCAGCACATAGCTCATTTGCTCCATCCTTTGCAGGTCCAGCCCACCTGCCCAGCGAATATCAGGCGTAAAGAACGGGCGCTGCAGACTAAAGCCCCCGCCCCTGCGAACATCGGTATAGGAGCCCGAGACGGAGGCATTTACAAAGCTGCCCTTTACATTTTCTACCATATAAGTACCCTCATAGCCAATGGCTGGCGTGCCGCCGCTGCGATACAGTACTTCGTTGGTAAAGCGATGCCCGATGCCAAAAATATTATTATTCTGAACCCCCAGCGTATAGCTTGAGAAAGGCGCTCTGCCTGCTCTGAAGCTAAGCGGAAAAAAATCCTGTGTTACTACCTCTATGGCTACAGCATCCGGATTATCCGGTACTTCGGTTATAAGTATGCGTGCATCCCTGATGTAAGACAAGCTGCGCAGGAGCCTTTCGTTATCATATAGTATTTCAGCATTAACCCTCTCTCCTTCTTTAAAAAGCAGGTTTTTGTTGATTACCCAGTCCCTGGTTTGAATATGAATTGTATTACCCGCTCTCTTGAACCAGTTGGTAGACTTAGGCGTGGTATCATTTACTGTAGGGCCAAAGAGGGGTAATTTTTTAATGCTCAGCTCCTGGATAAGCTTACCCTCAAACTGCTGGAAGTACTCGATATCATCCTGCTGCTTTGCCTGGGGCACACGTGGCCGTGATGGTTTGGTAAAAAGCAGGTTGTACAATTGCCTCGTAATGCCGTAACGGTAGAATTTGGTCTTCAGCTCATCATAGAAAAGCTGCGTACGCTGCAGTTGAGCCTCTTCGCTGGTATCGGTAAGCAATAGCACCAGCCGTGGGTTAAAGCGCCGGGTGGTATCTTCATCAACAGGCAATGGCCTGGCCCGGCAGGGACTGCCCAGCAGGACGAACAAAACAGCTATAACGCCAAAAAGTGCAAATTTACTGATACTATAACACATAGGAGCGCTTCTGCACTACTAAACGTATAATAGCCAGAGTGAGTTGAGCGGGTGGATTCTAAAGAAAATCAACGTCGATATTGAAGGGATATTTCATCAGATACTGCAGGGCCACCTCTACTTTCATACCTTCGAAAAGTACCTTGTAAAGCAATTGCGTGATGGGAGCTCTAACCTTAAGGTTTTCTGCCAGGCTCTTCATGATCTGAACGGTATGTACACCCTCTGCGATCTCCTCCATTGAGCTGAGGATTTCCTCCAGGGTCTCGCCCTGGGCAAGGCGGTAGCCAACGGTAAAATTCCGGCTTAGCTTACTGGTACAGGTCGCCACCAGGTCGCCAACACCGGCCAGTCCTATAAAGGCATGCACATCGCCACCCAGGGCCCGTCCCAGGTATATCATCTCTACCATTCCCCTGCTGATGAGCAGGGCCTGCGCGTTTGATCCAAGCCCCAGGCCACTGATAGCACCGGAGGCTATGGCTATGATGTTTTTAAGTACACCGCACAGCTCTACTCCCACCAGGTCGGGGCTGCCATATACCTGGAAACGGTCGGTACGCAGCAGCCTGATGCCTTCGTTGATCACTTCCTTAAAATGGCTGGCTACTACAGTAGCCGCCGGCTGCTTTTGTATCAGTTCTGTTGCCAGGTTAGGCCCGGCCAGGCAGCCAATGCGCACCACCACACTTTCTTCCCTGATTACCTCGCTCATGGTGCGAATACAGCTGCGGTCAATCTTAGAGGGATTGCTGCGCGGGTCCACTCCTTTTGGCATACAGATGTCCAACCCCTTGGAGCCATGGATCAGGATATGGTAAGGATGCAGGTAAGGTGCCAGGTCCTGCATCATGCTCCTGAAGCTGGAGGAAGGCACTATAGGAAAGATAACATTGCACTGACCAGCCAGCTCCTCCAGGTTATTGGTAGCCCTGATGCGGGTGTGCAGCGGCTTTCCTTTATAGGAGTCGTGCTGCAGCATATGCTCCACAGACTCCAGACGACGGGCGTAGAGCAGCACATCGTTTTTTTCTGCCAGCATATTTGCCATGGCCAGACCAAAACTACCTGCCCCTATCACACCAATTGCCTTATCGCCTTTTCCCATTTCTAACTGCTGCTCAGATGTGTTGTTCCAGATCGTAGCCTACCAGGCGATTATGGTAGTAGAAGAGCGTATTCATGTCTTCGGTTGTGATATCGCCCTGCTTGTTGCGCTTAAGGGTACGTTTGCTGTGGTACATGCCCACATTCTTAAGCCCATGCATAATAACCTTATCCACGTCGCCTGTGAGTTTAGGGTCTACATGCACTTTATTCTGATGATACAAATCTACAACTGCATTGCGCAGGCGCTCAAAGGTAGTTTTAAATTCTTCGTAAGGGATAATCAGCTCATCGTCTGATAAGCGCAACAGGCTGAACAAATCAAGCTTTTCGTACTTCTTCTGCAGCATTTCAAAAGCAACAAAAGCAACCAGGTGGCTTGGGAAAACCCTGTTAATGCGGTGGTACTCTTTTACAATGGCTTCGCTCAGCATGCGGGTGTACTCCTGCTCCCGCTGCTTATCTTTATTCACTACCCCGTTAGATACAAAGTAATCCCGGGTATCGATTAATTTCCCGTTGTTGTCGTAAGAGTTGCCCTCATCATCAACAAAGTTGCCCAGCAAATCCATGCCCCTGCCGATAGACACCGAAATATCTGAGCCCTTGGTAAAGAACTTCACCAGGAACTTCAGGATCTTATAGGAATTGCTGTACTTATCAGACTCTACATAGTACCGCTCCTGCCCTTTAATCTTAAGGTACTCATTAATAAGGCTGGGCGCTTCCAGCACAAAATTATAGTTAATGGATACCGGAACAATAAAGATCTTTTTAGCCTCGGTACCGCTGTGTTTCTGGTACATATCCCGCTGAGCTTCCATGGCGCTGGTCAGGAGGCCCAACTTAAGGCGTTTCTCCAGCTTTCCGGAACGTGAGCGTGTGCCACCCGGGAAAAACAGGCTGTGGCAACCGCTCTGAATGGCAAGGTTGCTGTAAGTCTTCAGGGTTTCCAGGTAAATCACGTTTTTCTTGCGCCTGTCTACTTTATAGGCCCCCAGGCTGTTCATGAAATAAGCTATTACCCCTATGTTGAAGAGGTTAAGGCCTGCGCCATAGATAAAGGGGGGCAAGCCAAGTACATGAATTACCCAGCCAATCAGGATGGAATCGAGGTTACTGAAGTGCGTGGGCACCATTACCACTACCCCACGCTGTGCAAGCGATCTGATGTGGTCGGTTTCACCGGCAATGTGTAGCTTATCCTGGAGCGTGTACTGGTTGCTCCACAGCGAACCGAAACCTTTAACCCTGGAGGCATTGAGCAGGCGCGAAAAGCCAAAGGTAATGGCCCGTCGTGCAAAGCGGTAAGAGCTGTGCTGAAAGCTTCCGGCTATTTCTTCGGCATAACGGTTAATAATGCTCCGGAGCAGCTCCTTTTCCTGGCCTGCAGTTTTTCCGTTTGTATCGCTGGAAATATTTACCAGAATACGCTGAACCTCCCCCCAGTACTGGGCATCATCTTCGGGATCTACCGCCCAGGGGTTGCCTTTGATACGAAGTTTTTCACGGTGAAGCGTCGTCTCCAGTTCTTCAACCAGGGCAGCCCTGCTGGGCTTTGCCTCCAGAATTCGCTCTATTGAAGCTTCTGTAACCTCTTCGATAAAGCTACGCCGGTTACGACTCAGCTGCATTACGGGCCAGTATTCAGCCCTGGCAATAAGCGGCTTATATGTTTTTTTAGAGTACTCTATTGAATCTGGTTTCGGCTGCATACAGCTTAAAATATTTTTTAAGGGTAATGTGCTATTCTGTATAACCCTTAAGCAAAGTAGTCCGCAATTTAGCAGGGCTTTTATTCATAAAAAAATTCATTTCCCTCCGGCACCCGCTAATTCTCTATGATTTGCCTGCTGTATTTACAAATGATTTAGAAGACGATTCAATTAACTGCCCAAATAGTGAAATGTTGGTTAATGATCCTGCACACAAATTCCCGCACCCTAAAAATGTCTTCTGCTGCATTCGTAGAAATATACAATTTTTATAGTGTATTCTGCTTATTCAGGCATAATTTGTTGCAGGAGATACTGCAGAGCCTGCTGCCTGAAGAGGGGCAGCTGCCATAATACGGAGCACTCCCTACCAAAGCAGTTTGCTGGTATTGCTTACTCAAATTCAAACATATTAGCAGGCGTTTATGCCAATGCCACGGGCGGCTTAGGGTTGCAACAACAGTTCCTGAACATGCAGACTACCCTTTACATGCACCACCAGCTCCTGCCCCTGCAGCGACCACTGAAGGCGGTTAGCCAGCTGTAAGGGACTAAAAACAGCCCATATGGCATCAGGTCCGGGATCCTGGCGTAAGGCAGCCTCCTGCTGTACACAAAGTCTTGGCTTGTTTAATGCCAGCGATCCCTGCAGGTTAAGCTGCTGCCACTCTTCCAGAGACAGGCGAACACAGTATTGCTCCAGGGGCTGCGGATAACGCCTGATGTACCTGTTGGCAAAGGCTATAAAAACAGGTAGCGACGCTTCTGTACGGGCAATCAAAAAATCGGAATGATGGCGCTGTTCATACACAACCAGTGCCATGGAGCCTCTATAGCCCCACCATACCCCCAGTAATCCTATAGCTGCACCGGTTAGTAAGCGGTAGGGCATGGTAAAGGTGTGCAGGAGTGCCAGCAAACAAAGGCTTGCTACTATGCCTCCCCCAATCAGCGGCAGCCACAACTTTCTGTGCTCCAGCGCCAAACGCTGCACATACTGCAGAGAAAAAGCTCTGCTTTTACCTCTGTGCTTTATCTGCAGGGAATTTTCGCTCAGCATCGCCTGGTTTTCGGCATCGCCCTGCCTGATCAGGTATGCACGGGCCATAAGCGGACTTACACGCTCCTGTATATTAGCGGGTTGTTGGTAGGTTTCCAAAACTATCCTGGGGCTACATAAGTATTTATACAAATATCAGGAACGAATTGTCAAGTTAAGACTGTACATGAATTTTTTGTATTTCAGCCTTGGAGTACTGATCATCATTTTTGTAGTGACTGATCTGATACTCACTACTTTTGCACCCACAGGATCCGGCATTTTTACCGATAAGTTGCGCAGGTGGATGTGGAGCTTTTTTTTAAAGATTTCCGGCAGAAAGGGTAGCAGTAAAATATTAAATTATGCAGGCCCGATATCTGTGGTAGCCTGGCTTTTTGGCTGGTTAATCCTGCTCTGGCTGGGCAACTCACTGCTTTTTATTTCAGATCCGGACTCTGTTATAGCGGGTGCAACGCATCGTTCTACCACCTGGCAGGAAAAAATGTACTTTACCAGCTACACCCTTTCCACCCTGGGCAGCGGAGAATTTATACCTTACAAATCTCCCTGGCAGCTCTACAGCGGCTTTATTTCCTTTAGTGGCTTTATCATCGTTACCATTGCCATTACGTATCTGTATAGCGTGGTAACCAACGACATCAAGCGGCGCAAAGTAAGCCTGCAGATTTATCATACCGGGGGCACTCCACAGGAAATTCTGCTGCGTTTTTGGGATGGCAAAGGATTCGACAGGCTTAAAGATGATCTATCAACTTTAGCAGAGCAAATACTGGAGGTGGCCCAGAACCATAAGGCGTACCCTGTATTACACAATTTCCATTCCACCCGCAGACCGCAAAGCCTGGTAATAAACATAGCCTGCCTGGACGAAGCGCTCACACTTTTGCTCCTTTACAAACCAAGAGAGATAGAACCCAGCTTGCCCAAGCTATATTCGCTGCGCAGTGCCATTACTTTTTACCTGCAAACCCTTCAGAATGCATTTATTACACCTGCGGAAAAAGAGCCCCCCGCCCCAGACCTAAGACCCCTACTTGCAAACGGACTTCCGCTGGATGGAAAGCCTTTCAAACAATTAACCGACGATGGTTTGCAGCTGCGCAGAAAACTGCTTTGCGGTTTACTTTACAGCCAGGGATGGGACTGGAGTACTATTGAAGACTACCAGAGCACCGACCCCCTCGACAACTGGCTCACAACCATGCGTTTTCAAAGAAAATATGTATGGCCGGTACCAAACCAGGAAGATGAAAAGAAAGAAGAAGACAAACAGGTAAAGAAAGAAGACGATGAAGACAAAGAAGCAGATAAGGAGGTAAATAACGAAAAAAATTAACCTGCCTTGCTGTTCCGCTCCTTCAGCAGGTCACGGATTTCAGTCAGCAACTGTATATCCTTAGGCGTTTTCACCTCTGGGTTTTTAGGATCTTCTGCCTTGTTCTTCCAGCTGTTGAGCATTTTCACCACAATGAAAACAACAATGGCGATAATCAGGAAATCTGTCATGGCCTGAATAAACTCGCCATACTTAACAATAACAGCCTCTTCCACAACATTACCGGCTGCATCTACCTCTGCCGGTTTAAGTACCCACTGCAGGTGTTTGAAGTCGAAGTTACCTACAATCATACCCAGGGCTGGCATAATTACCGACTGCACCAGTGAATTAACAATTCTGGTAAAAGCGGTACCAATGATGATACCAATTGCCAGGTCTAACAGATTGCCCCTAACGGCAAACTCTTTAAAATCCTGCAGCAACGACTTTTTGGCCATAAGAAAAAACCTTTTGTACTGAATTCTTTAGCATGAAACGCCGCAGTATCGCTGTAGCATTTCCAGATTTAAACGGGTTCACAGCTTGAGCAGCCAGTTCATCTTCGGTGTACCCCTTGGTGCTGCCCTCAAAATAACCCCAGGAAACACCACCCTGCTCCTTTTCAAAGATTACCACCCGCTCGTTTCCATAGCGCCCCTTATCTATCAGCAGCCTGCCGGCAGCCTGCGAACCTGTTGCTGTAATGGCTGCCAGTGCTCTTTTATTGTAGGTATCTGACTGCTCACTGCCCTGGCAGGCCTTCAGACAGCTTGCGGGAGCACATGCGGTACTCTTAAAATTGCTGTACCGCCTGCAAAGAAAGAACTGACCGAGCAGTTGTCCTAATTTATCCTGCGCAAGTTTTCGGGTGGCAAACGGCCCCCACTCGCCTTCGCCGCTGCGGGCAACACCCAGGTACAAAAATCCATCCGCACCTTCTGTTGCTGTTATCTTCCAGCGAATGGGAGCAGCAGCAGGAGCTTTGTTGTGCGCAGGCTTTTCTTTGAAAATCCGCTCATTTGCCAGCAGTATTGCCAGCAGGTTACTGCCAGTTTCTTCAAACCAGATATCCGCAATTTTAGGTAATATGGTCTTGCCAACCTTGCCCGCCTTGTTCTTCAGGTAAGCCACAGCCCTGCGCCGCAGGTTGGTTGTACCTTCTATAAAAAGGGGTTTATCATCGGCATCGAGCAGGTAAAGCACACCGGAACTCTGGGGAACATCCTCCAGTTTAACGCTTTTTAAACGCTTATTTAACTGCTCAAAAGGACTACCCGAACTAACAAAGGCATTGATCTGCTCTGTACCCGACTGCAGCAGCATGCGCTCCAGCAGTTTTACAGTTGCTTCTGCATCGCCGGCAGCGCGGTGGCGGGCACTAATGGGTATGTTTATTTCCTCGCACAGGCGGCCCAGGCTGTAGCTGAGCATACCCGGCAGAAAATGACGGCTCAGCCTTACTGTGCAAAGGCGGTCGCGCTCATAAGTTACCCCCATGCGGGCAAACTCCTGGCGAACAAAATTATAATCGAACTGCACATTATGTGCTACAAAAATGCAGTTGCTGGTAAGGCGCTCTATTTGTGGTGCTATCTCCTCGAAAGTGGGTGCATGCTGCACCATCTCATCGGTAATACCTGTTAGCTGGCTGATAAAGTACGGTATGGGCATACCAGGGTTAACCAGCGAGCTAAAGCTCTCCAGCACCTGTTGGCCATCGTGTACAAATATGGCTATTTCTGTAATCCTGCTCCAGCGAATACCACCACCGGTGGTTTCTATATCTATAATCGCATACATGCTCCGGCGAATTTAAGACAAAAACACAGTTTAGTCCTAAAAAATTTAGTATTGCTCTTTTTCATCCTTAAAAAATACTGTTTGGTCATCATTCCCCTGTTAACAGCATAGAACCGGCACTGAAATTAATGGCTAAAAAAACACATTCTGGAGCCTGCTCTTGCTGCAAACTAAGTTTGCCGTTCAGGATAAAACATTTGAACCCCGGCCATACTTATTTAGTAAAACATCAGAAATATGTCACTACGCAATATACTGGTGCCAACAGATTTTTCTGATCAAGCCCAGGCTTCCCTGGATTATGCACTCTTTCTTGCTAAAAACGTTGGAGCAAGCGTGCATGTGCTGAACAGCTATTACGTTCCCATCAACACCATAGAAACAGATTATGTGGTAGACCAGGCCATCTGGATGGAACAAAGCCGGCAGCGGGCAACAGAAGAAATGAAATTGCTCGAGGAGCGCTCACTGAAAACAGCTGGCGTTAACTATGAATGCCTGGTGCATCCCGGCCCGGCCATGAACGATATAAATGACACCATCAAAAACAATGGTGTTGACCTGGTGGTGATGGGCACCTACAAGACCAATGAGCTTGATAATTTTTTTGGCAATTTGTACACCCAGGCCATTCGCCATGCAAAGGCACCCGTTTTACTTGTTCCTGAACTAACAGCCCCCGCGCTACCCCGCTCTGTTGTATTTGCCACAGATCTGCGCCCGCTCGAAAACAGGGAGCCTTTATACAGGCTGGCTGCTATACTTGCAGACCTGGGAGCCTCCCTGAAACTTTTGCATGTACACCCGCCGGGAGAAAGCATAAGCAGTAAAAAGAGGGAGGAGCTGGCGCAACTGCAGGATCAGCTTTCCCTATTCAGGCCAGAGGTAATATGGCTCGAGGCCGATGATGCCGAGGATGGCATACTGGACTTTTCAGAAAAACAGAAACCAGACTGGCTAATGGCTGTTTCTCATCACTATGGTTTGCTGGAAGGTATGTTCCACAGCAGCCACACCAAAAAATTAGCCCGGCATACAAATGTGCCTTTGCTCGTTTCTCACGAATAAGACCATTTTAAATGCCGGGCCAGTACTAATTAACAAGGGTTTTTCAGGTTGCGTCGCCGTCCTGATTTTCCTGCTTACCTTTTGGAGATATGCTCTTCTGGCGGGTGGCAGGTACTTCGGAAGTACCCATTCTGTCTGTACGTACGTTCGGAGCTTTTTCGCCTTTTACATTAGGATTGATGTTATCCCTCAGTTCACCACTTTTCACTTCCGACTCGTTCACGTGCTTATCTCTTCCTGTGTTGCTATTACCCATATCTGAAAAAATTTTAAGTTCTGTAATTAATTCTCTTTAATAATCTAACTAGTAAAACGGGCTTATGGTTACGCCGGCGCATTAGGAGTTAGGGGTAACTACAGCTCAAAACCAGCCGGCGACTGAAAAACACAGGCACCTAAAAAATATACCTGATGCTGTTCCAGGGAATAATCTCATCGTGCAGCGCTACCCACTGATTAATGTATTCCCGCTTTAGCGGAAGCTGGTACCGTACAGCCTGGCTGCCATACTGGCTCTGTTTTGCCTCCTGCTTTTCGGGCTGCCACAACAGGGCTTCGCTTTGCACAAAGCCGCGCTCCAGGTTACGCTCGTGCTGCCAGGGGTTATGGGTAAGAAAAATACATTCAGCAGCTACCTCCTGCCGCAGTTCCGGGGGCACAGCAGCGGCCACAGCCCTAAACAATTCCCGGTACTCCTGCAGCCAGCCTTCATACACTACTATGGGTGAAAAGTTAAGATGTACCTCATAGCCGGCTCTGGAAAATTCAGTAATGGCATTAATTCTTTCACTGATGGCTGTTGTATTGGGCTCCAGCAGTGAGCTAACCGATTGCGGCATGAGGCTAAAGCGTATTCTTATCTTTTTTTTGGGCTGATAGTTAAGCAGGGCAGTATTCACATATTTTGTAGCAAAGGTGGCCTTGGCCCTGCTGTGATCCCTGAAAAAATCGAACACCCGCTGCCAGTCGTAATGCTTCCAGTGCAGGCTGATATCGGTAGAGCAGCCAATGTCATATGTCCAGTACTGCGGATCTACCTGGTTGGCTGGCTTTGGAAAAGGCAGTGCTTCTACATGCTGTTTCAGTTTAAGTAAAATATCATCGAGATTATCGTTTATGTAAACAGTATCATAGTTGTACCGCATTACATAGCAATAGGAATTTCTGCAACCGCCCAGGCAGCCATAGATAAAATTAGGTGTAACAAAATCAGACGAGCGGTCATTTGATTTTATGGTGAGCGTTTTGGTTCGCTGATGTTTTACCTTTGGCATGTGCAGTATTTATACATAAACTATAAACAAATATACAGCACAACTACACACTTAGTTCATTACTTTATAACAGAATTAGCCTTTGTTTCAACATAGGCAAAAATTATGGCTATGCAACAACTTTATGCCTGGACTGGCCTTGGCCGCCCCCTTTCTCATAAATGGTTTACCCACAGATTAGTGTTTATATGCCTTGCTGCTGCCTTTCTGATAGCAGCAGGCATGCACCTGGCAGAAGTTCAGGATGGCTTGTACAGCGCTGCAGTATTTGGCCTGCGCATTACTTTTGCTGTATTTTTCAGCTGGGCTATAACCCGTGAGCTTGATCCGGATGAGCCCTGGGCTGCCATTGTTGCAGTTGGACTTGCTTCGGCAGGACTCTGGTTCTGGCCCTATCCTCACCTGAAGCTCTTCTTTCTGGTGTTGTTGCTGCTAAGGCTCATTAACAGGAGCACCGGTGTTGAGGCAAAAATTCCGGATGTGCTGCTGATTTTGCTGCTCACAGCCTGGCTGCTGTATGAAGAGCAACTGATTGCTGGTGCTTTTGCAGCCCTGGCCCTCTGGAGCAATGGCAGGCTGCCAAACCCACAAGCATACCATAAATACCTGGCTCTGGCAATAGCCCTGCTTACTGTGCTGGCTGCCATGCATTATCCTGCCCAGCGAGTGCCCAATGAGCTGTCCATGTGGATCAACATCAGCATTATTACCCTGGCTACCGGCTTTGCCCTCTTTTCACGACAGCTAAAAAAGGTAAAAAGCACTGCAGATGCCACCACTGCGCCACTTTCCATAGTAAGAGTAAAAGCAGCACAGCTGATCGCCCTGCTGGTGTTCACAGTATTTTCGCTCTGGTATGGCGACTGGCTTTTCGTGCAAATAATTACAATCTGGGCAACCTTTGGTGCTATATTTCTGTATGCCGCATTGAATTACAAAACATCTCTACAAAGATAATTGACTCATGACAGACAAAACCAAAGACTCTCCCAAAGCCATACTGTTTGATATGGACGGCGTGCTGGTAAACAATCATGATTATCATGTAAAAGCCTGGGAAGCATATGGTGAAAAGCATGGCCGCTTTTTAAGCAAAGAAGAATTTGATGAGCATGTAAACGGCCAGACCACCAAAAGTGTGATCCGCTATATGTACGACAACAATATATCGGAAGAGAAAGTACAGCAACTCTCAGACGAAAAAGAAGAACTGTACAGAGCACTCTACAAGCCACACATGGCACCGGTAGCCGGGCTGCTCAAACTGCTGGACCAGCTAAAAAGCAGTGGCTGGTTACTTGCAGTGGCTACCTCTGCCCCAACTGAAAATCTGCGCTACACAGTAGACGGGCTGGAGATTTCTCACTATTTTGACGCTTTCGTGGACAGCTCCGGCGCCGATATTAAAAATGGCAAGCCCGCCCCCGATATATATTTGAAAGCCGCTAAAGTATTAAATGTGCCTCCCGGCCGTTGTATAGTTTTCGAGGATTCTATGGCCGGAATAACTGCAGGCCAGCGTGCAGGCATGCAGGTAGTAGCCTTAACAACTACACACACAGCCGAGGAACTAGCTCAGACGGAGGTACGTTGGATACATAGTTCATTTGAAACAATAAACAATAATTTGCTGAACAACATACTGGATGAAGCTCATTAAACCGATTTTCTTTACCCTCCTGATCTGCCTGACAAGCCTTCTATCGTGGGCCCAGCAGGGCACCGGCCTGCAAATTGCCAAGCTAAAATACAGCGGCGGTGGCGACTGGTATGCCAACAAAACTGCCCTGCCTAACCTCATCAGCTTTGCCAATCAGCACCTGAATACCCGCATCTCGCAGCGCGATGCAGTAGTAGAGGCGGGCAGCCCAGAGCTTTACTCCTACCCCTACGTGTACATGACCGGCCATGGCAATGTGGTTTTTACACAGCAGGAAGCCCAAAACCTGCGTACCTACCTGCTCTCAGGCGGCTTCTTACATATTGATGATAATTACGGCCTCGACAAATATGTGCGCCTGGAGATGAAAAAAGTATTCCCGGAGCTGGAGTTTGTAGAGCTGCCTTTTAACCATCCTATTTACCACCAGCAGTTTTCATTTCCCAAGGGCCTGCCTAAAGTGCATGAGCACGACGGCAAACCCGCACAGGGCTTTGGCCTGTTCTACGAGGGCCGGCTGGTGTGCTTTTATTCTTATGAATGTGACCTTGGCAATGGCTGGGAAGACCAGACGGTGCATAATGATCCGGAAGAGAAACGGCAGCAGGCTCTAAAGATGGGAGCCAACATTCTGTCTTATGTATTTACCCGCGAATAATTTTTTCAAAAAAAAATTATTACACTTTGTCACAATCTCACCCCTGTGCTTGTCATAAGTATGCCGGGTGTAGTATCCCAGTGTGGAACCCGGGTAAACAACCTATTGCATAATACAGTACTAAAATTAATTCACAGTGATCATTATTTTATTCTTTATAGCGCACTGGTATCTGTCGCTTTTCTTCCAGACGTTCTTTCTGCATCGTTATGCAGCACATAAAATGTATACCATGAGCCCCTTCTGGGAGCGTGCATTTTATGTTTTCACCTGGATCTTCCAGGGCTCTTCCTACCTGAGCCCGCGGGCCTATGCAATTCTGCACAGAATGCACCATGCCTATTCCGATACCCCAAAAGATCCGCACTCACCACATCACACCAAAAATGTGTTTACCATGATGTGGCATACAAAAGAGATCTTTAATGAAATTTATGAGCAGACCACCAAAGTGGAAGAACGTTTTGTAAGGGATGTTCCGGACTGGCCGGCATTTGACCGTTTTGCCGGCAGCCGCTGGAGCAGGATCTCCTGGGGTGTGCTCTATGTAGTGTTTTATGTGCTGTGCATCAGTGTATTTGAATTACCCGGCACACACTGGGCCATGTATGCTTTACTGCCGGTACACTTCCTGATCGGCCCGGTTCATGGTGCCATTGTAAACTGGAGCGGCCATAAATACGGCTATTCTAATTTCGATAACAACGATAAGTCCAGAAACTCGCTGGTAGTTGATTTCCTGATGCTGGGAGAGCTGTTCCAAAACAACCACCACAAACTGCCAAACCGCGCAAACTTTGGTGTTAAGTGGTATGAAGTAGATCCTATTTTCCCCGCTGTTAAAGTGCTTAGTTTCCTGAAAGTGATCAGGATGAGGCCTAAAACAGTTCCAATGAAACAGAACAGGGTTTCTGAAGCAAAAGCTGCCTAAGGGCATAAGCTGCCTAAAGGCAAAAGCTGCCTGAAAACAAGGGTGGTTTGAAACCCGGGGCATCTTCAGCAACTGAAGCACTGCAACAACCAGATTATTTACAACCTTCAGGAATAGCCGGCTATAAGCCGGCTATTCCTGTTTTCAGCAGCCCCGGGCACATGCTCCTAAAAATCACTTCCAAATGTTAACAAATCTGCGCTTTACAGGTTGTACATCCATGCAACAGATCGTTGCATTTTAAAAACAGATTGAGAGATTTTTTAAACGAAGCATATGATGATCAAAATAAAATATTTCAGGAACCAGCTAAACAGCCTGCTGGGAATTTGTGCTGTAACAGCTATGCTGCTGCTAAGTTCCTGCGGCAGTGATAATGAGAGAGGCAATATCAATGAAGATGGTAATTACGGCTATGGCGCCGATGTAGATGAATCACGCCAGCCTTCAGTAAAAGATATTGACACCAGCAACCAGGATACCAGCCAGTTCAACGGCACTCCCGATGCTGTAAACCCTAATAGCGGCGGAGGTTCGGTTCCAACTGACAGCGGTGACACCAATATCGACAACAACAATACCGGAGGCGGCAACACAAACAATAACTAATAGTAGGAATTAAAATATACTACCCTTAGTAAAAGATCTCTAAGCATAAGCCATCCCGTATTTCAATTTGGGATTAAATAAGCAAAAACAGCCTTGGGTACTATCCCAAGGCTGTTTTTGCTTCAAGCTGTTAGTTTTTGCGAGCTACCGAGGCCCGGGAGGCACCACGAAATGGTCCGCCCCCACTCCGCTTCGCTGCGTTCGCAAATAATGTACTGCTAATAAGAATGGCCTCTGGAGATCTCCAGAGGCCATTCTTATTAGAAATCCTGGCATCTTAAAACTTAGTATGTTTCATGTTTATCAGAGATAATGCATTTTAAAGCTCGGGGAGTGTGAGCTGCTTTTTATTCAGAAATGTTTAGGATTCAGGATCTCGGCCATCAGAATAGCCTGTTTCATTCCCTGCCTGCTGTGCGCCAGTTTCCTCAGTTGCTGCGAAAGGGGCAGCGGTGCCTTTCTGGTATCATAAGGCTTAAACCTTCTTTCCGATGCTTTTGCCTTTACTTTTTTCTTTGCCTTAGGCCTTGCAACCCTAGGCTTGATGGCCTCAGATCTGGTACGGTCCAGTATTTCGGCCCGGTCTTTAGCCGGTAGCGACTCCTGTAAGGATTTAAGGTGCTCGGTGCGCTGCATCTGCTCCAGTGCCTCTGCTTCCATATTTTTGATTACAGGCTGCCGGGGGGCTACAGGAATAAATTCATCATCCACCTGCTCCTGCATGGTTTCTACTTTTTCTGAGGCCCTTCGTTTTGCCCGCTGTGCTGCCTGGTCGTAACGCTCAAGCAGCTCCTCTAAAGATCCTGCCTCTTGGTGATGGGGCACCCGCGGAGCCTCACGATGATCTACCTCCGGCTCCTCATCGAAAATGGGTGGTGTGCCTGTCTGCTCCTTCCGCCGCTTTTTAAGGGCGCCGAAAATAAGATAGATAATACCAAAGATGATATAAATGATTACCTGCAGATCTTCCATAGCAGCAAATTACCAAAATCCTTTTAAATTTACCTGTTTGTGTAGCGGAGAAAGCACAGAGGAACCTTGCATTTAGCCTGAACAATAGTAAATGTAAAGAAGGGCAAGGTTCTGGCGCTACCGGCGTTTCTGTTTCAGCGCCTCCCCGTCAGGGGCAGCAGCCTGTTACAAAAACACCATCCATAAGTAAACACATACGTTGGGAAGAAAGAAGAGGATTTCATGCGGCTTACCCGGTTAGAAATAAAAGGCTTTAAAAGTTTTGGCGATAAGGTAGTTATCAATTTTGATGAAGGCATCACAGGAATTGTGGGCCCTAACGGATGCGGTAAATCTAATGTAGTGGATGCCATACGCTGGGTGCTGGGCGAGCAGAAAACCAAGGCCCTGCGCAGCGATAAAATGGAGAACGTTATTTTTAACGGCACCAAAAACCGCAAACCCAGCCAGATGGCGGAAGTATCGCTTACTTTCGACAACACCAAGAACCTCCTGCCAACCGAGTACTCCAAAGTAACCATAACCCGCCGCTACTACCGCAGCGGCGAAAGTGAGTACGAACTCAACGGCGTACCCTGCCGGCTAAAAGATATCAACAACCTCTTTCTGGACACTGGTATTGCCTCTAACAGCTATGCCATTATAGAACTGAAGATGGTAGACGAGCTTCTCAATGATAAGGAAGGCTCCCGCCGTGCCCTTTTCGAAGAAGCTGCCGGTATTTCCAAATTCAAAAAACGCAAGAAGGAAACACTCAAAAAGCTGGAAGAGACCAATGCCGACCTGGAAAGGGTAAAGGACCTGCTGTTTGAGATCGAAAAAAACCTAAAGTCTCTGGAGCGACAGGCCAAGCAGGCAGAGCGCTACTTTGCCCTCAAGGAAGAATACAAAAAGCTAAGCCTCCGCCTGGGCCGACAGACCATCAGCCAGTATACCGACAGGTTCCTGGGCCTGCACAGGCAGCTGCAGGATGAGCAGGACAGAAAAATAGCCCTGGATGCCCAGCTGGCAGAAAAAGAAGCCCTGGGCGAGGAAGCCAAAACCAGCCTTATCAGCCGCGAAAAACTGTTAAGCAGCCGGCAGAAGACCCTCAACGAACATGTGGCTAAAATACGTCAGGTAGAGAGCGATAAAAAGATCAAGAATGAGCGCCTGCGTTTCCTGAACGATAAGCGCGACTCCCTGCTGGAGCAGCTGCAAAACGACAAACAAAGTCACGAGCGTGCCGCTTTCAGCATCAGCAGCCTTAGCCAGGAGCGCAGCGTTGCCGAGCAACTGGTGGCAGAAGCAGGACTGCTCCTGGATGAGCTAAAGGAAGCCTACGAGGAGCAAAAGAATATTACCAATAACCTGCGCCAGGAAGCCAGTCTGGCTACGAACCAGCAGCGGCAGCTACAGGAGCAGACCTTTAAGCTTAACAAATCGCTGGAGATAAAGCAGGTACAGTACTCCTCCCTGCGACAGGAGCTGGAAAAAACCCAGCAGGAAGGCAGCCAGCATAGCAGCAGCCTCTCGCAGTTCGAAGATAAACTGGCCGATGTACAGGAAGAGGTGGTGGAGAAAGAAGAGCTTTTAAACAAGCTTAAGGGCGAAGAAACCGACCTGCAGCAGCAGTTGGCAGCACTGGAAAACAGCCTGCAGCAAAACAGGGAGCTCCTGGCAAACAACCGTCGCCAGCTCGATGCAAAGCAGAATGAATACAGCCTTACCAAAAGCCTGGTAGATAACCTGGAGGGCTTCCCCGAGGCCATCCGCTACCTGAAGAAAAAAACAGACTGGGGCAAAAATGTGCCCCTCCTATCGGATATTATTGCCTGCTCTGAGGAATACAGGATTGCCGTAGAAACCTTCCTGGAACCCTGGATGAACCACTATGTAGTGGATAACTGGCAGCAGGCACTGGAAGCTACCGCTTTACTGAATTCAGCAGCCCGGGGCAGGGCCCAGTTTTTTGTACTGGATGCACTGCAACAGGTGGCACCTGCAGCACCAATGGCTACCGCAGAAAATGCACCGGCAGGCTGTATTCCAGCACTCTCGGTGGTAGAGGCCGATGCCAAATATGCTGCCCTTACCGCTCATCTTTTTACAGATACCTTTATTACCCTTACCGACGATAGCTTTGAGCTAAGCAATGGCAGCTACTCCATTATCAGCAAAAGCGGACGCTTAATAAAACGTCGCTACAGCCTGCTGGGTGGTTCTGTTGGTATGTTCGAGGGCAAACGGATTGGCCGGGCCAAAAACCTGGAAAAACTGCAGACAGAGATTCAACAACTGCAGGTAGAGGTTAGCCGGCTGGAGAAACTGCAGCAGGAGCAGCATACCGAGCTTGGCAGACTCAAAAGCAGCACGCGGCGCCAGCAGATCGAGACCACCAGCCGCGAGCTGTCCATTCTGCAGCAGGAGCTGGTGCAGGTACGTACCCGCCACGAGCAGCTTATGCAGTTACTGAGCAACCAGGCTACCCGCCAGGAAGATATGCGCCAGCAAATGGAGCTGCTGCAGGAAGAAATAGCCGACATTGCCCCGGAAGCAAGCTCAGTAGCAGAAAGACTGCAGGCACTGGAGGAGCGCAGCATACAACTCCAGGACGACCTGAACCTGCAAAATGAAGCACTGGCCGTAAAATCATCGCGCTTCAACCAGCAGAACATTCTGTTTCACCAGCAGGAAAACAAGCTTAACTCGCTGTTGCAGGAGATCGGCTTTAAGGAGCAGTCGCTGCAGAGCAGCCAGGAGCGCATATCCCGTAACAGCACCGCCCTCGCCGATACAGAATCAGAAATAGAAGGCCTGATGCAGCGCAGCGAACTGGGCGATGAGGAGCTGCTGAACATGTATGCTGAAAAAGAATCTATAGAAGCAGGTGTGAACGAAGCAGAGCGTCACTACTACGAGGTTCGTGGCCAGATCGATACCCTGGAGAAAGAAGCCCGGGAACTGCAGCGCCGCCGCGAAAGCAGCCAGGCCCTGATCATGGAGCTACAAAACCGCCAGAACGAGTATAAGCTGCAGCTCACCAGTGTAAAAGAGCGCCTGTCGGTAGAGTTTAATGTGGATGCCGAAGCGCTTATGGAGCAGTCGGCCGAAGAAGAGCTGCTAAGCGAGGCAGAACTGCAGCAGGAGGTGCGTTCGGTGCGGGAGAAAATAGACAAGATCGGTCCTATTAACCCTATGGCCATGGAGGCTTACCAGGAAATCCTGGAGCGCCACCAGTTTATCACAGCCCAGCGCGACGACCTGGTAACCGCACAGGAATCGCTGATGGAAACCATGGGCCAGCTGGATTCTGCCGCCCAGGAGGCTTTCCTAAGCGCCTTTTACCAGATCAAAGAGCACTTTATACGCGTATTCCGCTCGCTCTTTACCGAAGAAGATGATTGTGACCTTAAGCTAACCGACCCTGATAACCCGCTGGAAACAAGCATCGATATCATAGCCAAGCCCAAAGGCAAGCGGCCGCTTACCATTAACCAGCTATCGGGTGGTGAAAAGACACTTACCGCCACCTCTCTCCTCTTCAGCATTTACCTGCTGAAGCCGGCTCCTTTCTGTATTTTCGATGAGGTAGACGCTCCGCTCGATGATGCCAACATCGACAAGTTCAACAACATCATCCGCAAGTTCTCGCAGGAGTCGCAGTTCATCATTGTAACGCACAACAAACGCACCATGGCCAGCACCGACATTATGTATGGCGTAACCATGCTCGAGCAGGGCGTTTCACGCGTAGTGCCGGTAGATTTACGGGAGCTGGAGGTGGAGTATTAGAGAGGTGTGGGGTATGAGGTTTGAGGTATGGGCTTGGCTAGTGCGGGGTTTCCAGTGTAGGCTCTTTTAACTTACTACACTTTATTCATCATAAACCTGCCTTCACCCAGGCAGGTTCCAGTTATTACCGGCCAAGTTCACACTTGGTACCTCATACCCCATACCTAAAAACAAACAATTTTATTACGGCAAGGGGCATTGTTTTAGAAGAAATGCTAAATTCAGCACAAATTTTCAGTTAAATATATTTTCTAAACAAAATCTGCTTTGCTCATCTATGCAAGACAGAAGATATGCCTCAGACTTACGTAAGCTGCAGATTGAGTTGGTGCGGATGCAGCGCTGGGTACAGGAAACACATCAGCGTGTGCTGATTATCTTTGAGGGGAGGGATACAGCTGGTAAAGGGGGTGCAATCTTCCGTTTTACACACTTTCTTAACCCCAGGGCTATGCGTATTGTAGCCCTGCCCAAACCAACCGAGCTCGAGAAAGAGCAATGGTACTTTCAGCGCTACCTGAAAGAGCTGCCCAATGCAGGTGAAATTGTGTTCTTTGACCGTAGCTGGTACAACCGTGCTGTGGTGGAGCCAGTGATGGGCTTCTGCACCGAAGGACAGTACCAGCTGTTCCTGAAGCAGGTGCCCCATGTAGAGCAGATGCTTATAGAAGATGGGGTGAAGCTCATCAAGTTCTGGTTCAGCATTGATATAGAAGAACAGAAGCGCAGGCTGATAGAGCGGCAGATCAACCCGCTTAAGCAGTGGAAGATCAGCTCGGTAGATATGAAGGCGCAGCAAAAGTGGCATGAATTTACCCGCTACAAAGAGCTTATGTTTGAAGCAACGCATACACCATACAGCCCCTGGGTAATTCTGAAAGGCAACGACAAGGCAAAAGCCAGGCTGGAGTCAATACGCTATGTGCTCTCGCAGATAAAGTTTCCGCAGCGCGGCTTGACAGGCGCCAACCTGGAGCCCGATCCGAGTATCATACAGCAGTATGAGCACATGCCTGCCAGCTATGTGGCCAATCTGCATATACCTTCCAAGCCCGAACCAGAAGATTTGTAAACAGAGCCTCCTGACAGGAGGTTCTTGTGTTTAGTAATCACAGATACAATTTAGAGATGTATATAATGTCCTGAACGCTGCAGGCAGCCGGTAAAAACTTCAACTTAAGCTATTTCACCCTGTTTGAAAGGTTATGTGCTAGTTTCATTTTTTTTGGGTGCTTTTTTCGCAGAAATTTGTCAGGTTGCGTTTAGGTACTGAATTCAACAAGCAATTATGAAAAAGAACTATTTCTTCCTCCTCTTTACTGCCTGCATATTGCTGGCCTGTGCACCATCGCAGATTCTGAAAACCAGCTTACGGGTAACGGTGCTCGATGAGCTTGGGAACCCGGTAGAGGGTGCCAGCATACTGCTGTATGGTAACGAAAGTGATTACCGCAGCTCTAAAAACCCGGTTGTACCTAAGGCAGTCACCAACAACAAAGGCATAGCCAAAATAAGTGAGCTGGAACCTAAATCTTATTTTATAGATGTTCGCAAAGGCGATATGAACAACTTTGGTGGTGGCATACAAACAGATACGCTACAGGCCAGCCGCATTAATAAAATCAATGTTGTTATTGAATAAGCAGTAATCGCATGACGCGAAACCATTTACTGGCAGAGCTACGTTTGTACAAACCCTACAGCCAGCGTGAACAGGAGCATTTAAGAAAAATAACCAGCCTGCTGGAGCGTGAAAGTGATTGCTTTTTACGCAGCCGGGCCGATGGCCATTTTACTGCCTCAGGCTGGGTGGTATCACCAGATCTGCAACAGGTACTGCTGATGCACCACCGCAAGCTCGACAAATGGCTGCAGCCGGGTGGCCATGCCGATGGCGATACCAACCTGGCAGGTGTAGCATTGCGCGAAGCCCACGAAGAAAGCGGCCTTACTAGCCTGCGCCTGTTGCGAACCGATATTTTTGATGTGGATGTCCATCCCATTCCTGCCAGGGGAAACGAAAAAGAGCATTACCACTACGATATCCGTTACCTGCTAACAGCCAACCCGAATGAAAAACTTGCGCCTAACGGCGAAAGCAAGGGGTTTGCCTGGATAACTTTACAGGATGTAGAGCAGCTGACAGCTGCCAACCCCTCTATCCTGCGCATGGTAAACAAAACCATGCAACTGCCTGTAGCAGGTGTATGAACGGCCACAGGTATAAGCCCTGAACCCGGCAGAAAATAGCAGTGCCACCATACTAAATGCGCTGGAAACCTGCTCTTTTTTTACAGATGGTCCTGACCCTCCAGTCCTAATATTTTAGTCTTTGGATATGCAAAATTTTAAGTTCAGTAAAACAGTAGAGGTCCGCTATAACGACCTCGACACCATGCAGCACGTGAACAATGCGGTTTACCTTACCTACATTGAACAAGCGCGCTCGGGTTACCTGACTACCGCCTGCCAGTGGGACTGGAGCAAGCTGGGCCTGGTACTGGCAAAAACTGACATTAATTACAGAAGACCAATTCTTTTTCATCATAAACCAACCGTATGGATACGCAGCAGCAAACTGGGCCAGAGCTCCATTACACAGGAAGTTGTGATCACGGAAAAGGATCATATCAATATGATATATGCAGATGCCATGATTGTGCTCGTGCATGTAGATTTTAAATCTGGCAGGCCTTTACCATTACCCGATTATATTCGTAGCCGTATAGACAGCTATGAAACTATAAAAGTAGAAAGATAATAATCCTATGGCCCAAGAGCAGCAAGGTGCTCCGCAGCAGCAACAATATACTCCTGTAGTTCTTCCGGAAGATGGCGGCCCCATATACGCCGAAACCAACTTTGCAAGAACCATTGTTGAGCCCTGGAATGCAGTTTCTTCACTGGCCATATTACTCCCTGCCGTTTACTGGGCCATCCGTATCCGCCATAGTTACCGGAAATACTCCTTTCTTACCATCTGCCTGCCCTTCCTGTTCCTTGGGGGCCTGGGCAGCACTATTTTCCATGCCTTTCGCAGCCACCGCCTGTGGCTGCTGCTGGATATTACCCCTTCTGCCATTTTAACCCTGCTGCTGGGGCTTTTCTTCTGGATGAAGGTACTACCGCGAAAATGGATGGCTGTGCCACTGCTGCTGGTCGTGTTCCTGCTTAGAATGAATGTGTGGCGGGTGTTTCCTTCGCACCAGAGCATTAATATCTCTTATGCTTTATCAGGCATTGCTTTCTTTGTACCCATACTGCTTTACATGGCCCGTACCAGGTGGCAGGGCGCCTGGTCAATTGGCCTTTCAATTTTCTTTTTATTGCTAAGCCTGCTGTTCAGGCAAATAGACCATAACGCTGCTGCAGTGCTGCCTATGGGCACCCATTTTCTCTGGCACTTCTTTAGCGGTGTTGGCGCTTACTTCCTGGGGCTGTACCTCTACGAATCTAAAAATAAAGAAGCTGTATCTCCTGCATAGTCCCATAGCATAGTTACGGCAGGAATGATTAAATTCGGCACTCGTTTACATAAACTTTCATGAAATCATTCCTGACTATTCTGCTGTTAGTCTGCTCCAACACCTTTATGACGTTTGCATGGTATGGCCACCTAAAGTTCAAGGAAATGAAATGGGCCGAAAACCTGGGACTCATCAGCATTATTCTGATAAGCTGGGGCATTGCTTTTTTTGAGTACTGCTTTCAGGTACCAGCCAACAGGCTAGGCTTTAAGGGTACGGGTGGCCCTTTTTCCCTGGTAGAGCTAAAAGTACTGCAGGAGGTAATAACCCTGGTGGTGTTTGTGGTTTTTACCACCATTTTTTTCCGTACAGAAAGCTTCAGGCTAAACCACCTGATTGGCTTTGCTTTTCTAATCCTGGCTGTTTATTTCATCTTTAAGAAATGATTCTTGTAGCCTGCGCCATCATAGAGCACCAGAACAAGGTACTGGTAACTCAGCGGGGATACCATAAAGCAGAGGCTGGCTTATGGGAATTTCCCGGTGGCAAACTGGAAGAGGATGAAAGCCCGCAGGAGTGCATCATTCGAGAAATAGCAGAAGAGCTTGAGCTGCAGATAGCTCCCTACGCCCTTCTGCAGCCTGCTGACCACCAGTACCCGGATAAACATATCAGGCTGATTCCACTGGTTTGCCGCCTTACAGCTGGCAGCCTGCAGCTAAAAGAACATGCCGCCAGCCAGTGGCTGGCTCCCGCGGCCCTGCGCCCCCTCAACTGGTGCCCTGCCGATGTGCCGGTGCTGGAACAGTATTTGCAGTGGCTACAAAAACAAAGCAGCTAAAACAGGCTCCTGTTTTAATGTGCTGCCACACTCTTTTATACAAAGTGCACGTTTAAAGCTAAAATCATATCCCCATGATCAAAAAGACTTCCCTGCTCCTGGCGCTGCTTCTAACCAGCCTCCTCTGCCATGCACAGTGGCCATTCAAAAAAGATGAGAACGAGAAGGATAAGAAAGACAGGTTAAAGCTATACCAGAGCAGCAGAGGGGTACTGCTTGGCTACGAACGTGGCCGCATGGATATGATACAGGTGGGCTACCACAGCAACTGGAAAAAAATCAGGCTGCAAAAGCCGGTGATCAGGGCAACGGAAGCCTTTCTGGAGTATGCACCATTCAACAATGTGCTGGGCCTGAAAGCTGCCTACTGGCAGCGCCACGGCCGCCTAAAGTTTACCTATGGCCTGCATGGCGGTTATTTTACAGATTTCGATGAGGGTAGCCTAAGCATTGGCCCCTCGGCCGGTTTCAGGCTGCTGGGCTTTCACGGCCAGCTAGGGTATAATCTTTTCACTAACCCTGAGGTAGACGCGAACAGGCTTTACCTTTCCATCAGTTTCTTCATTCCACAGCACACCAGGCTCCGCTCTAAAAAAGGCGATAAAGAGAAAACGATTCTTAGGTGGTGAGCATAAGCATTGGTCTTAATTCACACCGGTCTGATTAGCTACATATTCCCTGACGCAAGCATCGGCTTGTACCTTTGCAGCAGGTTAACTTAATGTTGGTGCAGGGCAAAGACTAAACAGGGCACAAACAGATGCTTGTGCCAGGCGGTGGTAGTGCTGGCTGTCCCCTCTGTACTTTCTCCCAAGCTACAAAAAAAGACAGCCCCGGATTTTCATCCGGGGCTGTGCTGTATTTATGATGAAGAAATTACTTGCTATTTCCTGGCCTGGGTAAGGTCGATGATGCGTACCTCTACCCGGCGGCCTTCCTGTGCATTACCCTCCAGACCTTCGGCTGCTCCTAAGCCTTTGGCTACAATGCGGCGGCGGCCTACGCCACGTTTGTTAAAGTAATCGAGCACGGCTGTGGCACGCTCGTTTGAAAGCTTGCGGTTGTGATCGGCGTTACCATCTTTAGAGGCATAGCCGCTGATCTCCACACCAAGCTGCTCGTGCTTCTCAAACAGGCGGATTATTTCCTGCAGGGACTGTTCATCTTTGGGTTTCAGCACTTTGCTGTCTACATCAAAATAGATCTTGTACACCGGCTTCAGCAGTTCCTGGCTATAGGCTGCATTGCTCACCAGCTTTTGCTGCTGTGCCTGTTCGGTAACTTTTAAGGTTGGCAGGGTGTAAATTACCTGGCCTCCTATGTTCTTAGCTTCCAGCTTTGTTTTATCGTTCTCCTCGTAGTAGTAAACGGCTTCTGCATCTTCTACCATTTTGCCATTAGCATTGCTGAAATCAACATTTTCGATGGGGTTGATGGTGAACATCAGGTCCAGCATATAATCATATGCCTCCTTATCGCCGGCACCAATAATGGTTTCCATCATTTCATACACATCTATGCTGTCGCTTTTTACCATATTGCTTTCCTTGATCTTTTTCAGATCGTGGTGCAGTGGCTGACCGGTATCGTAAAAAGCATTCTGCACCTTTACCTCCTGGCCAACCACCACATCGAACTGCTTGATGGGGCGCAGGAAGATCTGCTGGAAAAGCTCGTAGAAATAATCCTGGTTAGGGATGTTCACGTTGATTGAATAGGGCAGGTAGCCGTCTGCTTTTACTATCAGGTCGTAGTTGCGGCCCGGAGGCAGAATAATCAGGTAGTTACCTGTTTTAGGATCGGGATTGTACACATAATCCAGCTTGTTACCGGTTTTTACGTCTACCACAAAGATCTGGGTAGAAACAGGCTCTTCATTCTCGCCTGCCAGAATGCGGCCCTTGATCATGGTGAGGGCTATATTCCTGTCCTGCTCCGGCATATTGAAAGTATAAATATCCTGCTCTCCATTTCCCCCAGACCTGTCGGAGGAGAAGTAGGCACGGCTGCCATCGGCAGTAAGGGTAAAGTAGCTTTCGTTTGCTGCCGTATTTATGGGGTAGCCCAGGTTCTCGGGCTTAGCCCATTTATCAGCCACTAGAAAGGACCGGAACACATCGTTGCCGCCGATAGCACCTTTACCATTGGCAGTAAAGTAAAGGGTACGTCCGTCGGGATGGATAAAGGGGGCATCTTCGTCGGCATCGGTATTAATGCCAGGCCCCAGGTTCACGGCCCTGCCCCAGCTGCCATTTGGCTGCAGTTCTGTTTTATAGATATCCAGCCCGCCAAAACCGCCGGGGCGGCTGCTGGCAAAGAATATAGCTTTGCCGTCGGGGGTAATGCTGGCGGTTGTTTCCAGGTAACGCGAGTTCAGATCGCCTTTAATTTCCTGTGGCAGCCCCCAGGCATCGCCTTTCCGCTGCAGCAGGTACAGGTTGCCGCCGGTATTATCCTGCAGGTAAATGATCATTTGCTGCCCATCGGCCGACATCCCCGCTGTTCCTGCGTTAAAGTTGCTGATCTTGAGGGGTTGTGGAGACGACCAGCTGCCTCCCTCCTTTTTTACCAGCATGATCTGCTCTATGCTTTTCTGGCTGCTGCGGCTATCGGCAGGTTTAAGCTGAGTATAGGCCATCAGCGACTCATCGGCACTTACAATCGGGTTGTACTCAGTAAATTCTGTGTTAATACCATTTTGCAGGGCACGCAGGCTTACAGCTTTGGCATTGGCCATAAACTCCTGTGCAAGCTGAGCTGTTGCTTTACGCTCCTTAACAGTCTTAAGCTTATCGGGAGTTTTACCGGCCAGTTTCTGGTACTGCTCAAAAGCAAGCAGGGCTTCCTGTGGCTGTGCAGCTACATGGTGGGCATCGCCAAGATACAGGTAATATTCTGCGGGTAGTTTATCGGCCCCTGCACCAGCCTGTTTCAGCAGGGGGAGCGCTTTTAGTTTTTCGGAATATTGTTTGCTCTCCAGGTAGCAGCGCCCGGCCTTGTAGTGCAAGTATGGAGACGACTCTCCTGCCTGCATGGCTTCCTGGTAGTGCTTAAGGGCATCGGAATAATTGCCAATTTCAAAAAGTTTCTCTGCACGATAGAGTGTCTGCGACTGTTGCTGTGCGCCCGCTCCCACAGAGAGCAGGCAGAGCAGTAAACCTGCACCCACCCCCTTTTTCCACATCTTGTTAAACCTGTAACGATTATGCATGCTTATTACACTTGTTTTTGCTTCTCCAGTGCCTCCAGCCTGTACAATAAAGGCGGATGCGAATAGTGTACCCATACATACCAGGGATGCGGCAGGGGCTGGCTAAGGTTCAGCACCGACAGCTTGCGCAGCGCTTCCTGCAG
Source organism: Cesiribacter sp. SM1 (assembly GCF_020178975.1). GTDB lineage: Bacteria > Bacteroidota > Bacteroidia > Cytophagales > Cyclobacteriaceae > Cesiribacter. The sequence continues at coordinate 63,575 of NZ_JAHXBU010000090.1, read as the reverse complement.
AGGCCTGGCTCCATAGGTTTGTGCTGCATAGGCATCGGCCTGGTACTCGTGCCTGCGGCTAAGGCTGTTCATCAGAAGGCCCAGCAACATCGAAATAGGCGAGTACAGCAGTCCAAACCCAATCAGGTTCAGGTGAAGCGGGAGCAGTCCCCCTTCCAGCGGATTGCCGCCCAGCGGGGTACCGCCCAGCGGAGTGCTGCCCAACGCCAGTGTGAGTGTTTCGCTGCCAATAAAGCGGCTTAGCAAAAACAGCATCAGACCCGACTGCAGCACCGACAGCACAAAGCCCTTCAGGATGTGCTGCTTTTTATAGTGCCCTGCTTCGTGCGCAAGCACTGCCACAATTTCTTCCTCGGTATGTTTTTCTATGAGGGTATCGTAAAGAACTATCTTCTTTTGCTTCCCCAAACCTGCGAAAAAAGCGTTGGCTTTACTGCTCCTTTTTGAGCCATCTATTACATAGATATTTTTAAGCGGGAAATTTATCTTTTGGCTGTATGTTTCGAGCGCTGTTTTAAGGGCTCCCTCCGTTAAGGGGCGCAGCTTATTGAAGAGCGGAAGAATGAGGCTGGTATAAAATACATTTGCCCCTAGCATAAAAAGAAGCAATACGCCCCAGAAGTAGAGCCAGAAGTTTTGCCCCAGCTGCAGCACCAGCCAGAGCAGCAAAGAGAGCAGTAAACCGCCTAAAAGGGCACCCAGGGCATAGCCCTTCAGCTTATCGAGCCAGAAAGTGCGCGCATTTGTTTTATTAAAGCCCCAGCGCTCTTCAATTTTAAAGGTACTGTACAGCTGAAAAGGCAGGCTAAGCAGATCAGAAGCCAGCATCAGCACACCAAAATAAAGCAGCGCAAGCAAAATAGGGTGCTGGGTCCAGGCCCGTAGCTGATCATCCAGCCAGCCAAAGCCTCCACTTAGCAGCATCACCAGCATCAGCAAAAAACTGTAGGTGGCGGTAATAAAGCCAAAGCGCTTGCGCTCCTGCTGATACGCAACACTTTGGTGGTATTTTTCTTCTGTTAAGATGCCTGAAAGCTGCGGCAGGTAGGGCTTTTTTAGATAGGTGTAATTGAGCCAGTCGAGCAGCAGTTCGAGCAGGTAGCCAAAGCTCACAAGGCCAACCAGCAATAGTTTTAAGGCGTTGGGTGATAAGCTCATATAAGCAATTATTGAAGTAATATTTAAGGGCTAAGCATAAAAAAAGACTGGTATTACCAGTCTTAAAATTCAGGACAAGGAATTTGCCTTACGTTTCTTGGAGGTCTTTTGCTCTTGATCCAGTCGAAGGTATAGGAAAGACTTACCTCATGGGCACCGCCGGTGGCCATGCTCAGGCTGCTAAGGGTATAGTCAAAACTATAGCCAATGTTCATGTTTCCCCTGATGAGGCCGATGAGCAAAACAGCCGATTCGTTTTTATTCCGCACCCCTTCTACTTTTGTGACAGGCAGACCGCGGTACCACAGCCCCACCACCAGTGGCTCGTAGGTAAGGTAAGCCCCCAGGCTTAGCTGCTTAAACTCTTTCTGCATTTTAAACTCTGCCGTTGGGGTAATGCTGCGCTCCCGGCCATAGCGGTCGTACTCGTTCCTGATCTCATCGGCCTTAAGGGCAATGCGGTAACCACCATGAAAGGAGTATTTAACAGGCAGCCTTTCCTCGCCATTTTCATTAAAACTGAAATAGGGCTGGTTCAGGTGGCTGGCCGATACACCGGCAAAAAGCCTGGGGGTATAGATCATACCGCCAAAGTTCAGGTCGAACTGGTAAAAGGGATTCATATCTGCCAGGCTTTCGCTGCTGGCACGTATACCATTAAAGCCGGTACCATTAAACTGATCGGCAAACTGCAGGTTGGAGTAATCGAGCCTGCGCTCAATAACGCCCAGGCTCATGCCCGGCCTGAAGGTTATTTTGCGGGTTAAGGGCAGCTGATAGGCATACTGTAAATGCAGACTGGTGCTGGCAAGGCCTGCAATACCCTGCCGGTCGTGCATCAGTATGGCACCTACACCGCTGTTATAATCTGCAAAATAATTATCGAAGTAAGCCGTATAAGTTGTGAAAGTAGCATCTATGGAGGGCCACTGCTGCCTGAAGTTTACCCCAACCCTGGCATTCGACAAGTTACCTGTAAGGGCAGGATTCAGGTAAAGCGGGTTGGCGTAATACTGCGAAAACTGTGGGTCTTGCGCCAGCAAAGTGGTACAGCACAGCATCATCAGCCCTACAATGATCAGGAAACTTTTATTCATAAAATGCAAAGGAGCAAGTGTTGGGAATAAAATAAATAAATATTCTTAAATTTTATGCGTTTTTAAAATTACGCAATTAGCGCTATTAGTAATAATAAAATTCATGCAAGATCCACAAAAGCATTTTTCTATGCGAGGCGGATACAGCATTTTTGTAAATTATAACGTTAATTGGTTACGGACTCATATCTTACATGAAACAATATAAGAATTTTCTGCCCCGGTACTTTTGGCTCCTGTTGCTGATTGCGTTTGGGCAGCTACCTCTCTGTGCTTTAGGACAGGACCTTTCGGATACAAGGTGGTATTTTGGTAACTCTGCTCCCTGGCTTAATTTTGGAAGCGGCAGTGCAAGCGTTGTTACTAACCCGGCTCAGCATACCCCTTACGGCACAGCAGGCAGTGTGGTTGCTACTGATTTCAGAACCGGCGACCTAATCTTTTATTCCGACGGTAACCAGCTGATTGGCCCAGATAATACCCCCATTGCCACCCTGCCTGGTGACCCTGCGCTGCCCCAGCCTGTGCATGCTACACCCGTACCGGGAGTGGAAAATGCATACAACATATTTGTACTTAACTCAGCCCGGGAGCTGCAGTGGGCCCGTTACGATGCTACCAACCCTACAGCAACCTTAAACTTCCAGCCACTGAACATTGGTGGCACCGCCTCCGGCGTAATGGAGGTAGTAAGAGGCTCTACAGGCGATGGTTATGTATACTGGCTGGTGGTGCCACTGCAGGGCAATGCCGCCCGCTTTGCACTGGTGCGTGTAAACGGCAGCGGTGCACCTGCATCAACAGTAGTAACAGTTACCAACAATGTGCCTGATTTTAACCCGGTTTCCCTGGCCTACTCCGAAGAAACCGGTCTGCTGGCAGTAGGCAATGCTGCTTCCGGTTCAGATACCGGTGTACTTGTCTATTCTTTTGCAGCTGACCCCAGCCAGCCCGATCCTTCGCAGCTGGCTGCAGTGGGTGCACTTACTGATGTAGATCCTGCCGCAGCCACCAATGGCCTGGCCTGGGCTGGCGATCACCTCTACGTATCTAAAACAGCAGCAGGTGGTGGCAACCTCTACCACTACGATTTTACAGATTTTGACCCTGCAGATCCTTTGACCCTACCTACCGGCGATGCGGTCCCCGGCGCTGCCTTTGCTCAAAATCTTGATTTACGTACTGCCCCTAACGGGGAAGTATACTTACTATATCGCAGTTCAGCAGGTGGTGCCGCACAGGTGGGCCGTGTAAGAAACCCTACAGGCGACAGCCCAGGATTTGTAGCTGCTGTAACAGGCACTACAAACTTTAACGGTACCCGCTTTTCACGTTCTGCTTTTCCTTCCTATGTACCGAACCCTCCCTTTGACTTTGATTACAGCGCAGCCTGTACCAAAGCCCCTGTTTACTTTTACCCTAAGTTCCAGGGCGAGGGTCCTGAAAAGGTAGAGTGGCATATCAATGGTCAAAAAGAATCAGATGTGCTGCAACCCTACTTTACATTTGACCAGGCCAGCACCATTTCTGTAGAGATGAGGGCTTTCTTTCCGGGCACTGTAAAAAGTGTTAGCAAACAGATAACCATTAACGAAGCTCCGGAACTGCAGATAGAGCAGGAATATATCATATGCCCTGATGCAGATTCGGTTATTACCCTGGTGATCAATGATGCACAGGGAAATGAAGTCACTGATCAGTATGTTAATAACATCACCTGGTACAAGCCACAGACGGTAAAGGAAGTAGGTAAAGACCCTGTAGAAGTAGGAGTTAAAGAAATAACAGTTGCCACCTATTTAAGTGATACTCTGGATGATGGTACCTTCCCAGAAGCCGGCACCTATTATGTAGTAGTTAACGCCAATGGCTGCGAATTATATGCGGCCTTTGAGGTGGTGGTGTATAACGATGAGTTCTCGAAAGCCAATGTCTGGTACTTTGGCAATGGCGCAGGTATTAATTTTAATACCAACCCTCCTACGCCAATAGACGACAGCCAGATGAGATCTCCGGATGAAGCCTTTGAAGGAACGACTATCTCCGTAGATGGCAATTCTGAACCACTGTTTTACACCAATGGCGAAACGCTCTGGACGCGCGACTCCGGCGATGCAGATGATGCCCATGACAGGGCTCCTAATGGCAATGATTTAGGTGGCAGCAGAAATGCAAGCCAGAACTCTCTGCTCATTCCACACCCCAGCGATCCTTCCCTGCATTATCTCTTTACCATCTCTAACGAGGATGTACCCTTCAATAAAGCTTTAAGCTATACGGTTGCTGATTTAAAAGGAAATACTACTACCCCTCCTGCTGCGGTGGCTCCTGACGTGGAGCTGGCGCAATCTTCGCAGGAGTTTGTAAAGGCACGCCTGCTGTTTCCGCAGGTGGCCGAAAAACTTGCAGGTACCTCACGTACAGGCTGGGTAATTGCACACGAGCTGAACAATAACCGCTTTATCAGCTATCCTGTAACACAGGAGGGTATTGGCTCACCGGTATTTTCACTGGCGGGCAGCGTTGTTACCGAGCAGCAGTCAAAAGGCTATATGGTGCTCTCGCCAAACGACAGCCTGCTGGCTGTTGCACTCCCCGATGGCGGCTCTGGCGGTAACATCGAAATCTTCAGGTTTAACTCTACCACCGGCCGGGTGAGTGGCACAGATGTTGTAAGGATTCCTGTAGAAGGAAATGGCGCCCCTGTATATGGTGTAGCCTTTTCTCCCGATAGCAAACGTCTGTTCTACACCCTTAGTGGTCCACAGTCGCAGCTCTACCAGCTAAGCATCGACAGTGCTTTTACCCAGGCAGGCATTGAAGAGACCCGTGTATTGGTAGCCGAAGAAAATGAAGTATGGGGTGCCCTCCAGCTAAGCCCACAGGGAGCCATTTATATGGCACGTAATGGCGCGAATAACCTGGGCCTGATACAAAGCCCGTCTGACAGCCTTACAGAAACCAATGCTGCCGATGCATTCAGGCTGGATGGTTTGCAGGATGCGCTCTCAGGCACCAGCTTGTTAGGCCTGCCAAACCTTGCCGATAACATTGGCCGCCAGGTGCCCGATGCTACGGTTACTGCCATGAGTGTCTGCGCAGATGCTACCGGCAATGGCCAGGTGGAGATTATTGGTACCCGCCGCTATAATAATGAGCAATATGTATTCAAGGTGTACCAGGCAAATAACCTTAATACGGTATACCAGCAAATGGGTCCTCAGCAGGATAGCCTTGCTACATTCAGCCTGCCTCCCGGCGACTACCGGGTGGAGCTGGAGCTGGTGGCCTGTGATCTAACCTTCCCAACAGACTACAGTGGCGAACCCGAGGTTTTTGCCCTGTTCTCGGTAGGCGCCCAACCGGAGGCCAACATCAAAAACGATGATGCCAACCCCGGAGAGATCCTTACGCTTTGCGAAGACCAGGGCATCACCCTGGAGGGCGAAGCACTGGTGGAGGGCCAGCCGCAGAATCCTGCTGATTACTTCTTTACCTGGACGAACGAACTAACCGGCATGGTGATGGGTAATTCACCCAACCAGCTGGTAACAGAAGCCGGTTCTTACAGACTGGATGTAGTAAACATCATTACCGGTTGTGCTGCAGATCCTGTGTACATCCAGGTTGCCGACTCCCGCCCCGAGGCAGATCTTGGCGATGATATTGAACTTTGTGTGGGCGAAGACCTGCCCAGAAACGAACTGGTGGCTACCGGTGCCCCTGCCAATTCGCTCATCAGGTGGCTGCGTTCAGTAAATGGTGGTCCGTTCAACAACCTGGGCAACACAACTTCCAGGCAGTCGCTTAGCGATGTAAACGTGAACCAGCCAGGTACCTACCGTTATGTGGTAGAGGTAAGGCCGGGCGAAACGGGTGCTACCTGTTTAAAAGCAGATACCCTTACCATTAGCATAGCGGCAGCTCCAATTGTTACCCTACGCCCCACCAACAACAATTGCAGCGGCAGCACAGATCTGGTGGCTACAGCCAGGGGTGGCAGCGGCAATTATACCTATGAGTTTTTCAGGGGTACCACCAGCATAGGCAGCAATACCACAGGCACCATTACCGTAACGGAAAGCGGTACCTATACAGTACAGGTTTCTGATGCCGGAGCCGACTGCCCCGGCACCTCTGCCGAGCTGGTTGTAGATGTACTCAATGGCATACAGGATCTTACCATTGATGTGAAGCCGGGGTGCCGCCTCCCGGGTATGCAGCCCCTGAATGAAGTAACAGCGGTAACCAGCTATACCGGAGGTATTACCTACGAATGGTACAGCATTACCAATGGCAATGCCAGCAGGCTTAGCTTTGATGATGCCACTATTTATGTACCCGATGGTACCTACCGCGTGGTGGCAAGGGCCGACGAAGGCTGTAATGATGCTACCAAGGATGCCGAAAAAGAGGTAATTAGCATTCCGTCACCACAGTCAGTCATAGATTCGCGCTATACCATCTGCTCCAGCATAGCTGCACGCAGCAGTGTAACTATTGATCTTAGCAGCTTTGGCTATACGGAGATTACCTGGTATAACACAACCAGTGGCCAGCGGGTACCTATCCATAACCTGAGCAGCCTTACTATTTATGAGGCCGGCACCTTCGAAGTAGAGGTAGAAGGTTGTGTAGACCCAGCCCGCTTCAGGGTAGACATTGACTGTACACCTGAGTTGTTCCTGCCCAATGCCATCAGGGTGGGCGGCCAGAACAATGTATTCAAGATTCTGAACCCCGAAATGCTGGAAAACATAGAGAATTTCGAGATTCTGATCTACAACCGCTGGGGAGAAGTAATTTTCCGCAGTACCGAAGCAGCTTTCGAATGGAGAGGAATAGGCCCTAATGGCAAAACTGTTCCTATGAGCAATTATCCGTACCTGATCCTCTACCAGAACAAATACGGAGATGACAGGGATACCAAGAAGGTTTACGGAAGCATTTTTGTGATGTACTAAGTACTAGACACATATTAGACTGATCAGGAGCCGGCCCAGTGCCGGCTCCTTTTTTTTGCCCGGCACCAACTTTAACACTAGTTACAACCATTTCCTGCTAAGCTGTGTCATTACCATACCGACACCCAATAGCCCTTTAGCCACACCTGAAATGAGTTCCTAAGCCCTAAACTTTCTGCTATGAAGAAAGCATTACTCCTTTCCGTATGTTTCTGCTTACTGGCATCAGCCACACTGCTGGGGCAGGATGTTCAAAAAAGAATAGTAAGTGGTGTATTGCTTTCCCCGCAGGGGGAACCTTTACCAGGGGTGAGCATTGTAATAAAGGGCACCACTACGGGTACCGTAACAGATATGGAGGGAGCCTACCGCATAGAGGCACCTCTGGGCGCGGTACTGGTCTATTCTTTCATAGGGTATAGCTCCTATGAGGTAAGGGTTACAGAAAAAAATTCAGCTCCTGTTGGCGGTCAAAGATCAGCTCAGACTGGAGTCTCTTCAGGTACTGTACAGGATTCAAAAAGTACAGCGCCAGCCAGCAAACGCTCAAAGAGAAAAAGCAGGCAACAAAGCCCTAAAACCATGCCTGACCCTGGCAACCCGGTTGAAGAAAGAGGCGTAGCCGTATTATCTGATTCTGCCGCAGGCTTTAAAGTGCTGGGAAACAACAACCTCTACCAAAACCGCATACATGGACCGTTAGCTAAAATCAGGTTTAGCCAGAAAAGAAATGAGTGGGTTCTTGTTCCCTCCTACTACGCCCGGCAACAGAAACCACATTTCCGGCTGGAATTCAGCACTGCCCTAAGCAGCAGCATTGTAAACAGGCTACCAGCGCTCCAGGATGAGTATGCACAGGGAAGAGCTGTAGAAGGTGAGCTGGTGGCCCGTGATCCGGCAGCGGGTGACCCCCACAGCTGGGGACCGCCCCTGCAGGAACTTTCTTATGATGGCAGCGGCAAGCTAATTCCGCGGCAGCAGGGCATGCAGGCGGCAACTGCGTACAATCCGTATGATGCCTTCAGGACAGGATTTGCTACTAACAACCGCCTGCAGCTGTTTACGAGCATCGACAGGCTTACCTTCAAAACGGGCTACAGCAACAAATTTTCTTCGGGCACGCTCCCTGTAAATAGTTACCAGCACCATGCACTTGATTTCTCTGCCAATGCCGAATGGGGGCCTTTACAACCACGCTTGTTCATATCGTACTCCGGGGCCAGAGAAAAGCTGCCGCTAAGAGGTGCCAATGGTGCTGCAGTACTGGGCAGCCTCTATACCACCCCTCCAACCTTCGACCTGATGAATGGTTCCTCTTTCCGCAAGCCATGGAATAAGCAGGCTGCTTACCTGAATGGGGATGGCAGCCAGCGTAGCTTTGCTCCCGGACTGGCAGATCATCCCTACTGGCTGCTCAACACACTACCCGATCAGCAGGAGGAGCAAAAGGCTTTATACGGAATGGAACTGATGTTCAGGAACCACTGGCCTGTTGACCTACAGTACAACCTCTTGCTGGATAAAGCACAAGACCACTCCCTTTTTGGCATACCCCCCGGTGCAGCCGGCGCTACTGCAGCTGTACATGCACCGGCAAGGCTTACCGACAGAAGGTTAAACACTACAGCCCTTACCTCCAGCCTCAATGCCAATTATACATTGCATCCCTACAACAACAGCTGGAATGCTGATTTCCTTGCCACCTATAACTTTAGCTACGATCAGCAGGAGTTAAACCGCTTCGACGGCGCCGGCTTCAGCACTGGTGCTGCTTACAGCCTTGATCAGGCCGCCGAAAGACTGGAGCGGATAAGCAGCCCCTACAGGCGAACACATGAAATTATCACCAAAGGCATGTTTCACTGGAATGTAAATGGCTTGCGAATAGCACAGATGGCCTTTTCCAACCAGATCTACATTTCTAACACACTGGCACCCGATAACAGCAGGTTCTTTTTACCTACTGCCAGCCTAAGCTTTAACCTGCACCAGCTGGAGCTTTTCAGGTACAGCGACTTTCTTTCTGAATTAAGAACCTACGCCACCTACGCCAGTACCTTAAGGGAAGCCCCGCTATTGTACAACCAGTGGCACTTTAATTCCCTGCAGTACACTCCGGAAAGCTACAGGCAGTATTACGAAACAGAAGAACTTTTTAGCCCGCCTGGCTTATTACCGGAACAGCTGAAAAAATGGGAGGCAGGCGTGGATGCCGGGCTGTTTAGAGGCAGGCTTAACCTCCAGGCAAGGTACTTCTTCAACATAACCGACCAGCTGCTGGTGCCAGTTTTTGTGGAAGGGCAGTACCAGTTGAAAAACAGTGCAAAGCTTATTAGCCCGGGCCTGGAAGTAGCCCTGAAAACACATGGTTATTTCAGTGATGGCAGGTGGGAAGCAGGTGCAACCTTTAGCCGCAGCCGCCCTTATGTTAAAGAACTCTATCATGGGGAGGAAAGCTTACCCATTGCCGGCTTCAGCACCATTTCCACAAACCTCATAGAAGGCGAGCCTTATGGCGTGCTTTGGGGCAGCCGCTTTAGCAGAAATAATGAGGGACAGCTTGTGATAGGAAGGGATGGTTTCCCGATTGTTGATGCACAGGCTGGCATAATCGGCAACCCCAATCCCAACTGGCTGGGCAGCGTCTGGGGAACTGCCAATATGGGGAGCTTTGGTTTCGCATTTGCGCTGGAGGTTAAAAAAGGCGGAGATAGCTGGAATGGCACCCAACAATTTTTAAACTACTATGGCCGTTCTCAGTACACAGCCGAACAAAGGCACGTTCGGGGCTATATTTTTACAGGTGTTAACGAAGAAGGTGCGCCCAACCGGCAGCCGGTAGACTTTTATAATCCGGCCAATGCGTTTGCGGAAAATCGGTGGGTGCGTTATGGTGCTGCAGGCGTGGCCGAAGAAGCGGTAGAAGATGCTTCATGGCTGCGGCTCAACGAAATACAGTTCTCCTATCAACTGAAAACAGCAACTGCCAGGCGACTCCATCTGCAGCGGCTAAAGCTAGCCTTGATAGCCAGAAACCTGTTTGTACTCACTAATTACTCAGGCATAGATCCTGCCGGCAGCTTGTTTGGCTACCAGCAGGCCGCGGGGCTCGATCTGTTCAACCAGCCTAATGTGAAGAGTTACGGATTTTCGCTAACACTAAATTTATAAGCCATGAAAGCCTTTAAATTCCGCGCAGCACTGCCCCTGCTTTTTGGTTTGGGCCTGCTTTCGCTAGATGCGCCCCTCCTCTCCGACAGCTTTTTTGGGATGCTTAAAAGCCGCCTGCAGCAGTACCACAAGCAGATGCCGGAAGAAAAGGTATACCTGCAGCTGGATAAACCTTTCTATAAACCGGGCGATGACATCTGGTTCCAGACTTACCTGGTAGATGCCAATCATCATAAAGCCTCCAACATCAGCAATGTGATTTATGTAGAGCTGATCAATCCAAAAGGCAATGTTGAGCAAAAGCTTACCCTCGCAGCAGATGAGGGTACCGCCCGCGGAGATTTTAGCCTTGGTACCGCTGCACCAGGAGGCCTCTATAAGATCAGGGCCTACACCCAGTGGATGCAAAACTTTGGAGAAGAGACATTTTTCACCAAAGAATTCCAGGTGCAGAAAATCATTAACCCTAAACTGCTCCTGAAGCTTGATTTTGAACGTGATGCCTACGGTCCATCAGAAAAAGTAGTGGCTACCCTAAAGGCGCGCGACCTGGAAAACCTGCCCATTGCCAGCCAGGAGGTAAGCTACAGCGTTCAGCTGGCCGGAAAGCAGCTGATGCAGCGTAAAGCTACTACCGGTGCAGATGGCCAGGTAGTGCTGAGCTTCAGCCTGCCCGATACCCTTAGCAGCTCCGACGGGCTGCTGAACATTATTGTTCCGCACAAAGGCATAACAGAATCAATCTCCCGCTCCATACCAATAGTGCTGCATAACATAGACCTGCAGTTTTTCCCTGAAGGAGGCGATCTCGTAAGTGGCATGCAGAGCAAAGTAGCTTTTAAAGCCCTGAACGAGTGGGGCAAAGCTGCCGATGTGGAAGGCGTGGTAGTCGATGATGCCGGTAAAGAAGTTCTGGTTTTTAAAAGCTTTCACAAAGGCATGGGTGCCTTTACCTTTACCCCCGAAAGCGGCAGGAAGTACAGCGCAAAAGTCACCAAACCGGTTGAGCTGGCAAAAAGATATCCCCTGCCCGATGCCATGCCCAATGGCTGGGGCCTTGGCATAGAGAAAAAGAACGACAACGTACTGCAGGTTACAGTTTACAGTCCCCTGCTGAAGCCCCTCTACCTGGTGGGGCAACTCAGGGGCGAAATTTACTACACCAAAGAAATACTGCCCGCCAAAGGGTACAATACAATAGAAGTTCCCCTGGATAGTTTCCCTATCGGGGTAGCACAGTTTACCCTATTCGACCATCAGCAGCTCGAGCGCTGTGAGCGACTGGTGTTTGTTAACCAGCACCGCAAACTTCGTGTAGATATTACGGCCGATAAAGACTATTACCAGCCCCGCGAAAAAGTGGAGCTCAACATTCGCACCTACGACGAACACCAGCTGCCGGTACCGGCAAAACTTTCCATATCAGTGGTAGATGATAAGCTCATTAGCTTTGCCGATGATAAGCAGGATAATATTTTATCGTACCTCCTGCTGAGCAGCGATGTACGCGGCAAAATTGAAGAACCCTCCTTTTACTTCGACCCCCGGGAACCTAAAGCCACCGAAGCCCTCGATTACCTGCTGATGACCCAGGCCTGGCGCCGCTTTAGCTGGCAGGAGGTGCAGGAGCGAAACAATAAAATAGGCTTATATCCCGAAAAGCTGGGTTCTGTTTCCGGCAGGGTGATCAACACTGCCACCAACAAGCCCGCAGAAGCCACCGTTACCCTGGTTGAGGTAAGCAACCGCCGCCGTGCTGCCCAGCTAAAAACCAAACCCGATGGCAGCTTCCTGTTCCTGAAGGTAGATCCTGCTGCTGCCGTGCAGCTGTTTGCCAGGGGCAGTGGGGTAAAAGAAGAAAACCTGCAGCTGGTGCTGGATAAAGATGTCTCTCCCTACTACGACTTTCTGGTAGAAACAGGCGGTATGCCGCCAGTACAGGAGATGTTTGAGATGGCTGACTGGAGCACTGTAGAAATTATTGAAGTGTCCGATGAGGAAGAAATTGAAAGTGATTTATCTTTCTCTGATGTGGAAGCCATGCCCGTTACCAGCCAGGCTGTGGTATTGCAGGAAGATGTAGAGCAGCTCTCGGAAGTGGTGGTAGTTGGTTATGGCATCCAGGAAAGAAAAAGCCTGGGTTATGCCGTTACTTCCATTCAGAAAGAGGAAATTGCCAGCCTGCCCAGCCAGACCATTGAGCAGGTATTGCAGGGAAGAGTTGCCGGCGTACAGATTGCACAGAATTCATCAACCCCCGGAGCCTCGGCAAGCATCAGCATCAGGGGTAGCAGCAGCATTGCCAGCGGAGAGCCACTGTATGTGGTAGATGGCTTCCCAATCCAGGGCAATGGCAGAAACAGCCAGGCAGCACTCGGTTTTCTGTCGCCCGACGATATCCGCAGCATTACAGTTTTAAAATCTGCTGAAGCAACAGCCATCTATGGTAGCCGGGCCACCAATGGGGTAATCCTGATCAACACCAAATCGGGCCGTTACTATGGTGCAGATTATGAGTCCAGGTATCCTAACAACTTTGCCAGCCTCTATATTGAGCCTCGCAGGTTTTCCCCTGTACGGGAATTTTACAGCCCCGAATATGCAGAAAAGGCGCCCGTGGAGAATCGGGAGGATTTCAGGGAAACCATTTACTGGAACCCCCTGGTGCAGACCGACCGCAGGGGTGAAGCCAGGGTGAGCTTCTACAACTCCGATGCTACCACGGCCTTTAGGGTTACTGCCGAAGGTATTGGCGCCAATGGCTATGCAGGCCGCCAGGAATGGGTGTACAGCACCACCCTTCCTTTGAGCGTAGAGGCTAAGATTCCGGCTTATCTAAGCTTCGAAGACAGGGTTTCCATACCCATTCAGCTTACCAACAACACCGGCAAAGCAATAAAAGGCAGGCTGGAGGTGGTAGCGCCTTCTGTTCTGAAAGCCAGCAGCAGCTGGAAACCTGCCGTGGAGGTGGCAGCAAACTCCACCGCCACTTATTATTTCGATGCCCTGGTGCAGAACGAAGCAGGCGATTTTACGCTGCAGGTTAATTTTGAAAACAGTGAGTTTAAGGACCAGGTGGCGCAGACTATCGAGGTGCTGCCAAAAGGATTTCCGGTAGAGGTTTCGTTTTCAGGTCAGGAGCTGGAAAAAGCCTTCTCTTTCTTGATCAAAGATCCGGTACCTGGTTCTGTTTCTGCAGGCTTTACCGCTTACCCTAACGTAGTGGGCGACCTTTTAGGCGGCATTGCTTCCATTCTTCAGCAGCCACACGGATGTTTTGAACAGGTATCTTCCAGCACCTACCCTAACGTACTGGCCCTGCAGTTTATGCGGGAGACCAATAGTGCCGATCCTGCCGTTGAGAAAAAAGCAATTGCCTACATAAAAGATGGCTATAAGCGACTGGCCGCCTACGAAACCAGTGCAGGGGGTTTTGAGTGGTATGGCGATACCCCTCCTCATGAAGGCCTCACTGCTTTTGGTCTGCTGGAGCTCACAGAGATGAAAGAGGTGTGGGATGGTGTGAGCACCCCACTGCTGAACAGAACGAGAGAGTTTTTACTTGACCGCCGCACCGGCGACGGTAACTTTAAGCAGGACAGGGGCAAGTATGGCTTTTCCGGTGCCAGCAGGGAAGTAACCAATGCCTACATTGTGTATGCGCTTTCGGCCTGTGGGGTAGACAAACCCATCCAGAAAGAGTTTGAGCTTGCCCTCCAGGAGGCGCTGAAAAGTGGCGATGCCTACCGCATGGCGCTTATGGCTAATGCAGCCTTTAATCTCAGGAAGGAGCCTGAGGCTGCCAGGCTCATGCAGGGCCTTAGAAAGCAGCTTAAAGCTGAAGGTTGGGGCAAGCTAAAGGCAGACCACTCCCTGGTAAGAAGCTATGGCAATTCGCTGCAGATAGAAACTGCCTCTCTTATTGCCATGGCCATGATGAAAGAAGCGCAGCCGCAGCTCTTGCAGCTCCAGGAAGCCATCAACTACCTGGTAGGAACCCGCACCCACGGCTATTTTGGCTCCACCCAGGGCACCATTTTAGCCTTGACTGCTCTTACAGATTATGCTAAATTTTCACGTAAAACCCAGGACGATGGCCTGATCTCCCTCTATCTGAACGGCACCCCTCTGGCCAGCACCCGCTATGAAAAAGAGCAGCGGGAAGAAATTTTGCTGGCAAGCCTGGAGAAAGGCATGGCAGCTGGCAGCCAGAGCTTCAGGCTTGTATTTGATGACACCAAAGAAGCCCTGCCCTACTCCTTTAACGCCCGTTGGACCAGCTACACCCCAGCCTCCAGCAAAGATTGCCGGGTAGAGCTTAGCACCAGGCTTTCTGCTGCCGAAGTAAAGCTGAATGAAACCGTCCGCTTAACCACTACTCTAACAAACAGAACCGCCAGTGGTATACCACAAACGGTAGCCATTGTAGGCATACCGTCAGGCCTCAGCCTGCAGCCCTGGCAGCTCAAGGAGTACCAGGAAAAAGGACTCTTTGATTTCTATGAAGTACAGGGCAATTTTGTAGTCTTCTACTACCGAGAAATGGCCCCTAAAGACAAACGGGTTATCTCCCTGGACCTGCGGGCAGAGATTCCCGGCACCTACCAGGCATCTGCCTCCAGCGCCTACCTATACTACACCAGCGAACATAAAGACTGGGAAGAGGGAGCAAAGGTTAGGGTACTAAAATGATGATAGGAGGGAGCATAAGGCTCCCTTTTTTGTGTCTGCCCGCCTGAAAATCATTATTTCTCGCAGCTTCCTTACATCTCAATTCTACCTGATGTAATTATTGTTACTTTTAGCTTATAATCACCTCTTATGCAGCGGGTAACCCTTCTCTGCCTATCTTTTGTGGCCATACTTATGGCTGGAACATCCCTTTTTGCACAGGAAGCCTTTGCTCCCGAACAGCTCTATTTCCAGGGAGAGGTAATCCGCAAGGTAAGTGTTGGCCATAATGCTGTGTGGGTCGTTAAGGGGCAGGACAGTACAGGGGTTGGCAAGTTAGATATGCAAGGTATAGAACATGATTATACCTCCAGAATAAACACTACTGTACCCCTAACCGGAATTGTTGGCAAGTATGGAGACAGTGCCATGATTGCCACCAGGGGTAATTACCTGCTCCTGTACGATAAGGGTAAGATTACCCAACTGGATGAAAGTTATGGAGTAAGGAGTAGTACAATCAATGATATAGCTGGCACAGTAAGATATAGCTATTTCGCAATGGATAACGGATATCAGGAGACCTATGACAATGTACGATTTAACCCATTACAATATGACGGTGCCCGCATATTGAGGGTTTCTTCTGAACACAGAGGCACTTCTGCAATAGCTTATCCGGTGAGAGATGAGATATGTGCTGGTAGTATCACAAATGCATTAAGGGTATTAATCAGAGAGAACGGAGAAATCTCTCTTGCTGCTTTCAATTTAGACCAATTATCTGATCTTCATGCAATAGCTGCTTTCAACGGGTATCCAAATTTGCCTGTCACGGTCTATGCAGGACATTCAAAGGGATTAAAAATACGGTTCAAGGACTGTTTCAGGGAAATTGGCAGTGCTTTACAGGATACTGCTGTCTATGCTATAAAGAATTATGGTGAAACTATGCTAATTGGCACCGACAAGGGCCTTTTCTACACAGCTGCAGGGGAAATATCAATCACAACACATGCTATAGATTTGGGTGCGGATTATGAAATTTTTGATATTGCAGTCGATCAGGAAAACGGAGTTGTGTGGTTGGGTACTGATCAGGGACTATTAAAAATAAGTGAGGAATACAAAGCACCCACAACTGCGCTTGCCATAGGAAGCATATCTTGGGCAAAAAGCCTTGGAAGCTCTTTTACAGACAGCCCTAAGGCCATGGCTACTGACAAAAAAGGGAATGTATATGTTACCGGTAGCTTTAGTGGCATGGTTAATTTTGGAGATTCTGTTTTGATATCTCAAACTCAGGAATCTTATTTTTTGGCAAAATACACTGCAGATGGCAAGTTTCTTTGGGTACGGTCTGCCACGCATCTGGAGAAAGTTACAATTGATATGACTGGAAGTGGTATCACGCTAGCTGTAGATGACCAGGAGAATGTATATGCTGTGGTCAGCTATTGGCATAAATTTGGCTATAAGGCTGGTGATCTGGATTTTGGTTTTGGTATAAAACCACCTCCTCCCCCAACATTAAGGAACAGTATTATGGTAAAATATAATGCTGCCGGTACAACTCAGTGGGCAAAGCACATAGAAGGCGCAAGTACAGTGGAGCGTATACAACTTGAAACTGACCAGGCTGGCAACCTTTACCTCTCTAAATTTGCCAATGAGACAAGAATCATTTATAAATATAATTCAGCATTTGAACAGGAATGGCTCAGAACTTATCCTCCGAATTTTGATTTTTTTAAGCTCAATCAAAACGGAGAGTTTTACCTTTCAGGTTCATTTAACCATATTCTGGAAGTCGGAAAGCTAAAATTATATAACCGTGGTGTTAGTGAACTTGTGGTGCTAAAGTTAAACCAGAATGGAATGCCAATATGGGGGACGCAATTTGGTGATTATGTACAAAGCTTTTCAAATGCTAAAAACATTACGGACATTACTTCTGACGTTCAGGGCAATGTGTATGTTACGGGACAATTTGAACTTCATTTATCTATTGATACCAGCACTGCTTTTTACGTACAACCAGGTAATCGTGGTATTTTTTATGCCAAGATCAATCCCATTGGAAGGCTGGAATGGGTAAGATGTGGTGAAACTGGAGACGAGTGGCCGAGTCAGCAAATACTGGTAGATTCAGTTGGACATACCATCCTGATGGGTAGATCGAAAAAAAATTTGAAACTAGGAGAATTTTCACTTGAAGGAGCACCTGACAAATCTGAACTATACATGGTTAAGTTTGATTCAGGTGGAAATCTCTCATGGAGCTTTTCTATACCCGGAGTGACCAATGATAATTATGCAGCAAAATTTCTTGCTAAAGGAGTGAAGAACCATCTCTTTTTGTACGGTCAGCTAAGCACAAATAACCTGTTGTTAAATGGTAATCTGCTTCAGGCAAAAGGCCCCACAAATATTTTCCTTGCTAAAGTCAGCGATCCTACAAGCAAATACAACGAGCATGTTGTAAGAGGTAAAACCTTTTTTGATGAAAACAAAAACGGCAGGTTCGACGATGGAGATGAACCCATTGCTGATCACATCATCAAATCAGAGCCTGGACCACTTTACACTAAATCGGATCAGAACGGCAATTATGAATTCTATCTTCAGCAGGGTGATTACACCCTAGAACAAATCATTCCTAACCTCAAAGGCAGGTTCGTCAAACAGACAGCTCCTAGTCAGCCTTACGTGCTAAAGCTTTCTTCCACAAAGGTAGACACATCAGGCTTCGACTTTGCCAATGATGTAAAAGTATCACCTTTCCTTTCTGTAGATGTTACCTCCACCCGCTTCAGGCGCTGCTTTACCAACACCACAAAGGTGGAGTACTGCAACGAAGGCTATGCCGATGCCCGGAATGTAGAGCTGGTGCTGGAGTATCCTGATTATGTGATCCCTATTGCCAGCAGCATTCCCTGGACCTCTAAAACAGGAAATAAGTACACCTTCCAGATTGGAGCAATGGCCGCACAGAGTTGCAGGACCATCACCCTGAAAGATTCTGTTATCTGTGGAAATGAATCCATCCGCGGCCTGACCCAGTGCATAAAAGCGTATATACTGCCGCCTAACACAACCCTTAACACACATCCTGACTGGGATGGCTCTGATGTTGAGCTCACTGCAGTATGCAAAGACAATGGCTTTGTGCGGGTAGGCTTCAGGAATTCAGGCGAGGGCAGTATGGCCGACAGTGCCAGCTTCAGCATACATCTGGACCAGCAGCAGGTTTATAGCGGAAAGTATAAGCTAAAAGCAGGTGAAGATCTAAGTCTCAACCTGCTGGCCAATGGCAAGCCCCTGCACCTGGAAGCACAGCTTACCCCGCATCATCCTGAAAAAAGAACAGTTTCCATCACCATACAAGGCTGCAATAATGGCGGAGCAGGTATCATCAACGGCGGTTATGTAAACCAGTTCCCCCAGAACGATGAAGCAGAAAACATAGAAATGCTCTGCCTGCCCATCATCGACAGCTATGACCCTAATGATAAAAGGGTAGCACCAGCAGGTATCACTGCTACTAACAACATTGCCGAAGATTCCCAGCTGGAGTACACCATCCGCTTCCAGAATACCGGCACCGATACAGCCTACACAGTAGTGGTGGTAGATCCGCTAAGCGAGCACCTGGATATCTCTACCCTCAAAGTAGGCATTGCCTCACACCCGGTACAGTGGGAAATCAGCAGGGACAACCAGCCCTCCATCATCTGGCGATTTAAGAAGATTAACCTGCCCGACAGCACTACCAATGAGCGGGCATCGCATGGCTTTGTCAAGTTCAAGATCAGTCCCAAAGAAGGCTTGCCTAAAGGTACCATCATCAGGAATAAGGCTGATATTTACTTTGACTACAACAGCCCCATCATCACCAATGAGGTATTCAACACCCTTGGCCTGCCAGAGCCAAGTGCAGGAGAAAAAGTGCTGGTGCAGAACTGCAACACCAGAATAGATCTTCAGCAGGAAGCAGATGCAGCAGTAGTTTTATGTGGTGGTGCAAGTAGCTACCAGCTAAGCCGTCAGCTTCCAGTCAATGGCCGGGGCATGTGGAAAGTAAGCAAAGGAACAGCAGTACTGGCAGATCCTTTCAACCACCAGACCCTTGCCACCAACCTTAGCTTTGGTGAGAATGAGTTCAGCTGGATTGTTACCTACTGCGACCAGGTGGTGAGCAGCAAAGTAACTGTTATCCGGGAGCAGCCTCTTGAAAAGCCACAGGTACAGCATCCTGAATACATCTGCCAGGGCGACACCTACCCTGCCATTACAGCTACCGGCGAAGGCATTGAATGGTACCGCGATGAGGCACTGACCCAACTGGCCCTGAAGGGCAACACCTACCAGCCATCAGGACAGGAATCAGAAACGCTTTATGTGATCCAGAGAAATGAGCACTGCAGCAGTGCTGCTACTGTGGTACCTGTGTTGGTGCATGAGCCGCCGCTGCCTCCTGTAACTACTCCGGTAGAAGCTTGTGTTGAGGTAGCGCCGCCTGTGCTTACTGCACAGGGCAGCACCATTCGCTGGTATGCCGATGCTGGCAAACAGCAGCTCCTGGCAGAGGGAGATAGCTTCTCTCCTGCTGATAAAAGCTCCCGCAGTTACTGGGCTACCCAAAGCAGTGAGTACTGCGAAAGCCAGCCTGCAGAAGTGGTTTTCACAGCCAAACACTTCGATCCTGCCAAAGCCTACATCGCCAATGTGGTTACCCCTAACGGTGATGGTAAGAACCAACTCTACTATGTGAAAGACTTCGAAGGCAGGGAGTGTATGGGCGAGTTTATCTCCATCAGGATCTACAACCGCTGGGGCAAGCAGGTCTACGAAAGCAAAGCAGCAGACTTCCGCTGGGATGCCAGCGCTCTTCCTGTGGGTGTTTACTACTACCGCATGAACTACCAGCTAAACAAATTCCAGGGTGCAATTCAGGTTTTAAGATAGGCCATGCAGAAGATACTCCTGATCCTGGCAGTGGTGCTGGGCGGCTTAGCCACTACAGGAAGCCTGGAATGTTACGGGCAGGCCAGGATCAATAACCTGATCTTTAACAGCACAGACCAGATCATTGGGCTGGATTTCAGTAATCCGGCAGCTGCAGAGGTATTTTATACGGGTAAAAGGGCCAATGCCACCATTGGTGAAGGCATAGCCCATGCCGAAAATGAGCAGGGAGAAATTATCTTCTGGGTAAACGCCAGCGGTGTTTATGATAAAAATAATAATCTGATGCCGGGTTCATCCGGCATTTTTGCCCACCCCTCCTCTACCGAAATTGTAATAGCTCCTTTCCCTAACCATCCCTCCCGCTACTACATCTTTTACAATAACCAGCTCTGCTCCAGCCTCTACTACTCTGTGGTAGACATGGCGTTGCGAAATGGCCAGGGCGATGTGGTTAGTCTCAATACAATCATCACACCTGGAGAGAATTTTGCAGAGGGGCTTGAGGTGGTAAGGATTCCCTGCAGCAGAAACTACTGGCTCCTTGCCAATGAGTGCGGCAAGGGTTTAACACGCTTCAGGATAGATGAAGCAGGTATTTCTGCCGGAGAGCTGTTCCTGGCCAATAGCCTCAACACCGGTGGCAGAGGTGAGCTTGATTATCATGGGGGAAAGCTGGGCTATGCCATCACCTTCAGTAACCAGTGCCTGGTAGCAGATTTTGACCCGGAGAGTGGCGTGGCCACCAACCTTAGAAATATCAGCATTCCTGCCAGGAACGGCACCTACGGGCTGGAGTTTTCTCCTGATGCCGGCAAGGTGTGGGTAACGGACCTCAGCAACCGCGATATTTTTGGGAATTTAACCGGCAATAACCTCTTTTCTTATGATTTAAGCACCGGCATTACCAAAGCCTGGAGCATCAGCAACACAAATACAGGCTGCAGCGGACAGATGGAAGGGCTGGGTCAGATAGAGCTGGGAAAGGACGGGCGCCTATACATCACACAAATAGAAGGCTGCCAGGTTATAGTCGTTGATAATCCCGGGTCTGACAATCCCACCATTTCAAAAATTGATGTTTCCAGCAGGCTCTCGGCGGGTATCTCAGATCATATCCAGTCTGATTTCCTGGATGAAAACCTGCTGATCAACCCGCAGATCTCCCCGGAGGGCCCCCTGGTGCTCTGTGAAAACGAATCTGTGTTGCTTAGTTATGATGGTGCTGCTGATGGAAAGGAATTCCAGTGGTTCCACAACGGAAATCCTGTAGCCAGTGCTAGCAGCAGCACTTTGCAGGTGCAGCAGACCGGAAGTTATTCACTGCAGCTAAGCAACAGGGCTGGCTGCGTCAGCACTACCAATTCCGTTACTGTAACAGACATGAGTATTCCGGAGCTACCCTTCCAGCGGGTATACGACGTATGCGAAAGTATTCCCCTGGTGCTGGATACGCATGCGGATGATTACATCATAAGCTGGTCTAACGGCACCCAGGGCCCCTCTACCAGTGTAAAGGAAAGCGGTAGCTATACTGTAACCTTTTCCAATGGCCACTGCTCCAGAACTGATACTGTACAGGTACTCATTCGTCAGAAAACAGCCTATAAAATTCCGAATGTTATTGTTCCCAATGGCGACCAGTGGAATGAATTTTTTGAAATACGGGAACTGCAGGGCAGTATAAGCCTGCAGATCTACAACCGCTGGGGAAAGCTGGTGTATGCTGCTGCAGATTATAAAAACAACTGGCAGGGCCAGGGCCTTATGCAGGGCACCTACTACTATAAAATCAGGCCCCTTACTGCCTGTGGCGTGGAACAAACAGGCTGGATACTGGTGATGAACGGAGTAGCTACTGAAAAGTAATACCGGCAGATGACTGAATTAACGCAGCTACTGTTGCCTCCCTACCCTGCAGCAAGTATCTTCGTGCACCAATTTGTAATACCATGCTTATTATCATATCTCCTTCTAAAACGCAGGATTTTGCTCCTCTGCCCCGCAGCCTCAGCTACACACAGCCGCATTTTCTGGATGAAAGCAGCAAACTTGTAACAGAGCTCCGAAAGAAAAAGCCTGCAGCCCTTAGAGAGCTCATGGACATCAGTGATAACCTGGCGGAACTCAACCACAGCCGTTACCAGGAGTGGCAGGTTCCCTTTACCATCGAAAATGCCAAACAAGCTCTTTTTGCTTTTAAAGGAGATGTATATACAGGTATTCCTGCAGAAGAGTACAGCGATGAAGAGCTGCAGTATGCCCAGGAACACCTGCGTATTTTATCAGGCCTCTATGGGCTGCTGCGACCACTCGACCTGATGCAGCCCTACCGCCTGGAAATGAAAATAAAGCTGAAGAATAAAAGGGGCGCCGATCTGTACAAATTCTGGGGCAGCCGCCTTACAGAAGGCTTGAATGATGCCCTGCAGCAGCAAAAAGAAGCAGTGCTTGTAAACCTGGCCTCGAATGAATACTACAAGGCAGTGCAGCCGAAAAACATCAAGGGTCGCATTATTACCCCGCAGTTCAAGGAATTCAAAAATGGCAAATACAGCACAGTGGCCCTCTTCGCCAAACGTGCCCGCGGCCTGATGACCGACTATATTCTGCGCAACCGCCTGGAGGCGCCGGAAGACATCAAAGGCTTTAACCAGGAAGGCTACAGCTACAGCGAACCGCAATCCACTGGCGATGAGTGGGTGTTTGTTAGATAAAAAAAGCCACCCCAGAGGGTGGCCTTTTCATTTTTACTTCTCTCAATCAACATTTATTTTTAGCGAAACATCTATAGTAGCAGCGTTTTACACTGGTGTAATTATCAGATGGTCCATTCAGTATTTTATTAAAGCACCGCTTGCCATACTTTTTCGTGGCTCTATAGCGGCTCTTACAACAGCAACAGGCGGCTATTCTTTCTATTCGTTAAGCCAGGCTCGCTGCATCCATACATGCTTCTCCTGTGCAGAGATCAGGCCCGTTAACAATTCTACAGTACCCTCATCGGCAGCTTCCTGTGCCAGCTGCAGTGCTTTTCTTTCGCGTATCAGCAGGCTCTGCAGTATTTCCACCAGTGCTTTTACAGTTGCCTTACCATCTGTAAGGTTCCGGTGTGCAGGTATGTCAGATACTTTCCTGTAATCCTCAAAAGTATGCAGCGGGGTGTAGCCTAGGGTTAAAATACGTTCTGCAATGGAATCTATATTTTCCTGGGCTTCGGTATACAACTGCTCAAAACGAGCATGGAGCTCAAAAAAGTGCTGGCCCCGTACATTCCAATGAAAACCACGCAGGTTCTGGTAATAAAGCTGAAAATCAGCCAGCAGACCATTTAATAATTCTGCAAGCTGTTCAGATCCGGCTGTAGAAAGGCCTATAGCGGTATGCTTGTTATTTTTCATAAGTTATATTGTCTGATGCTTTGGTCTTGTACAAAAATAACACCAGCCCATAAATAGATCAAATCTATTGCTTCTATACACTTATAATTTATGCTTATACATATGCAACTGCAGACCCTAAAGTACTGATGCTGCGTACCGCCTATCTCATATCTCAACTATATATGGAGGGCTTCTGCAATGCTGCCGGTATAGGTAATATCAAGCTTACTAAAAATATTTTCCGGATGCCTTTGTTCTATTTCATGCCTGCCTGCTTCCACGCATTTTTGAAACCATTGCTCCTGCGGCAGTATTTTACGGTGTATGCGCAGCCCATGCTCATGATACATTTCCTGTTTCCAGTTAACGAAATACCATTCCATCGAAGGCTGGTGAAAAGCCCGCAGGCTCCGTTTATCGAAGATAAATCGCTCAATACCCTCTTTTGCAATTAAACCGGAGCATTGCAGGAAAGAGGCTTTAAAAGTATGAATTGGGATATATGATGCCAGTGTCTGGCATACCAGTACTCTTTTTGAAGCGTCTGTATAAACAGCAACATAATCGTTGCTAAATACCTGTTGCAGGTTTTGATCTACAATTTCTTGTTGAAAGGCCGACATAACATCAATGAATTATAATCCGGGCAAAAGAATGCAAACACTGGTGCCCATACTTTCTTCACTTCTAACTTCTATTCTACCCCCAAGTTTATCTACCGCTATTTTTGAAAGATACAGGCCCAGGCCACTACCTACTGACTGTTCGCTGCCCCTGAAAAACATATCGAATACCCTGTGCTGTAAATTTTGTGGAATGCCTGTGCCATTATCAGAAACAGTAATTTTTAGCTGCTTGTAATAAGGCTGCACATGTATATTCACCTTGTGCTCTGTAGCGGGTTTTCTGTACCTGAAGGCATTATCCAGTACACATTGAAGAATATTTTCCAGCAGATATTCATCTGTACGAAGAACAGCACTGCCTTTGATTG
This sequence comes from Cesiribacter sp. SM1, assembly GCF_020178975.1. Classification (GTDB taxonomy): domain Bacteria; phylum Bacteroidota; class Bacteroidia; order Cytophagales; family Cyclobacteriaceae; genus Cesiribacter. The sequence continues at coordinate 39,169 of NZ_JAHXBU010000090.1, read as the reverse complement.
ACAGATCCGGTGCCGGATATTGCGCAGCCTGCTGTTGCCTGAAACCTGCAAGGATCTTGTCCAGCAATGGGGTAAGATCTGTTTGCTCCAGGCTTGCCTGGCTTTGCCTTATGTCTGCAATGGTGGTAATGGTTCTGGTTAGCTGCTCTAACTTTCGCAGCGGGTGCTGCAGCATTTGCACATATTCCCTTACTTCAGGATTCTCAATTCTGTCGCCGATCAGCGACAGCAGACCAAAAGCCGTGCTGACAGGTCCTTTGAAATCGTGCGATGAGCGGTATAGGAGCGTATTAAGCTCGTGATTAGCAATATAGAGGCTCTGCTGCGCGCTTTCGCGCTGCTGTGCTTCTTTTTCCAGCTTGGCAACGGCCTGTTTTAGCTCAGCAGTGCGCCGGTCAACCATTCGCTCCAGGCTTTTATTCTGTTCGAACAATTCTTTCCTGGATGCCTCGAGTTGTTCCTGCACCTGCATCAGATAAGTTGTGGTACGGGCAAGCATCTCTTCCTGAGCCTTTACGTGCTCTTCCAGTACCCGCTTTTCCTGTTCGGTATCTGAATTTGATATTGCTACCTGGGAGCTAAGCTTCACACAAAATCAATTAAAGGCTGCTACAATGAATATACTGATAGAAAAAGATTCAACAAAAGTAGGTGAATATTTTCAAATTCCTGCCTGTAGGCTGCCAGCTTATTATGCCGTGTATGATTTTGACTAACTTCAACCATCCTCTTTCCTTGCCATCAGTATGTTGGAAGTTATACCGGGAACAGTTTACATCCCCCCGGGTTGCCAGACTTCCGCAGCCTGTAACAGCCCCTGGAATATATCAGATGTGGCCCGAAGAACTAACTCTACCCCTGGGAAGCCAGAACATTCCCGCGCTATGGCAAATCTCTTCCGCTAACTTAGTTTGTAAAATAACCTGGTGTATTTACTTTGATATAGAGTTTCTAAAGCACCTTTTTCGGATCACAGCACCTGTTGCCAGCACCGTCAGCAGCAGAAGAACATGCACAAAACACAGCCTTTCGCCCCTGGCTCACGTTTAAGGATTAATTATTACCAGCATTTACTGTATCTCCATGCGTACTGTCAAACTCATCCTGATACCCCTGTCCTTACTGTTTATCCTTGGCTTTGTGCTTTTTTTGATCGCCCAGATTGCCAACCTGGTGTTACTGGCCGATCGCTACGATCCTTTATTTGGCGATATTGTACTGTATGGGCTAACAGGCCTGATCTTCGGACTGGTGCTGGTGCCTCTCTATACCTACCTTACTTTACCCAAGGCAAAACTACCCCCGCAAACCGATAATCCGGAGGAAGTTGCTGCCTACAGAGCTTCTCTGGTAAAGCGTTATAACAAGAATAAAATACTACAACGCGAAAAGCTGGTAGTAGAAACAGAGAAGGATATTCCTGCTGCGGTAGATATGCTAAACCGCCATGCAGACAAACTCATTCAGTACAATACCATCCGCACCTTTGCAGGCACCGCTATTTCTCAAAACGGCATGTTCGACAGCATGATTGTGCTGTATTTCTCCATCAACACTGTTTACAGGGTTAGCCGCATATACTGGCAGCGAACCAGCCTGAGGCAGCTCCTTAATCTTTACAGCCAGATTGGCCTGATTGTAATAGGCGCCAAGCTGCTGGAAGATAACCTGGATCAGTACATGGAAGAAAACATACAGGAGTTTATTGATGAGTTAGCCAGCCAGGGGGCAGAAACAACAGCATCTGTTGGGGCGCGGGCAACCAAGATTATACCTGGTTTGGGTAATGTGGTGGAAAGCATTGTGCAGGGCACCTTTAATGGACTAATGGTACTGCGTATTGGCCTGATCACACAAAAATATTGCGGTGCAACACACGCCATTAACAGAAAAGCCATACGCCGGGAAAGCTTTATAGAAGCCAGAAAGCGTATCTTCAGCATTATTGCAGTGCCTCGTAAAGAATTCTTTAACCGTTTGAATGTTTTTGGCAGCTGGTTTAAGCGCGAGCGGGGCACTAACCCTGCCTAGGTATGAGGTATGTGAGCGTGCATGATCAGAAAAATATCAGGTCAAAAAGAAAGCCCGGCTTACTTAGCCGGGCTTTCCTCCTCTTCACACCCTTTTATTTCTGATAAAAGGAAATATCTTGATGCCTGCATCTGCAGGATAAGCAGCAAAATTCAACATTAGCAGTAGCTGCATTTACTTACCTGACACAGCTTTTATAAAGAAGGTTGGAATGAGATCAATTATTTTTCTCAATTATCTGAGAATAAATCTGAAACCAGCTGCTATCCCAAGCTGGGTGGGCCTGCTGTTAAAGAAGCTGGTTTTTTTATTGAAGTCGGAGATGGCATAGCGGTAAGTTGGCTCCAGCGTGATCAGGTAATTTGGACCAGCCCTGTAAAAAAGCTGTGCACCAAAGAGCGCGTTGAAATGTACCCGCTGAAAAGGCGAACCCGGCCCGGCCTCAATGCTGTATTCACTTAGCCTGTTGTCTTCATCATTGATCTCTCCACCCAGAAAGAAATCAGACGATACCCCTGTTCTTACAGCAAAACCCACTGTTCTTTCGGTAAGCACATAACTTACAGTCAGTGGCACACTAAAAAAGCGGTAGGTATTAAGTGCATCAACAGGCATGGCACTGCGCGATCTGGCATTTACTACCTGTAATCTCTCATAGCTGAAATTACTGTAGTAGAGGGGGTAGCTCTTCTGATCATTAGCATCGGTAAAGGTACCCCCAAGGGTATTTACCTTATAAGTTCCATACTGCAGGCTGCTTTGCAACATCCACTTAGGGCTTAGGCGAAAACCGGCATCCAGCTGAAAATCAATCGAAGGCAAACTTTTTTCCCGCTCGTCCCAGGTAGATACATTGGCGGTATAAACCTCCTTTCCACCCTTGCCTGCTGGCGGACTTTCTGCCCATGAGGAGAGGTTATAGCGTTCTTCGGTTCTCATATTAGGATCGAAGAAAGTAGTGGACAGCGAAGCCCCCAGCCATACATTCCCATTCATCAGGCTTACCGATTGCTTTTCTGGCCGCTTGCGGCTGGCAGCCACTACCCTGATCTCTTTCCGAAGCAAACCATCTTTAAGCTTTAGCCTGGCTTCCAGGGCAGAAATCTGGGGTTCACTTAATAATATAACAGGGGTTTCTTCCTCTTCGGGACTAGCAGTGTAGGCACCGGTACCAAAGCTGGCGTAATCTATAATACCAACCACCGGCTGGTAAGGAGAAAACAAATCCGACCTGCCAACCACAGAACCGCCGGGGCTGTAAGCGATGCCAGAGAAAGGCAACCCTATATAATCTGAAATGCCGGCAGCCGAAGTACTATTAGCAGAAGCCGACTCCTGCTCAGCACCCCGAATAACATTTTGCCGGTTATTTACTGCGCCTTCGGCCGAAGTATTTTCTTCAGTAAAATCTGCGGAAACAGGTGCCGTAACACTTTGAGATGTGTTTTCTGCAGAAAGCTGATCTTGTTCATTTTGTGGTTTTTCGAGCAACAGCCACCAGCCTGCCCATAAACCTAAAAACAGTACAGAGGCAGCCGCAAGCCACTGGTAAACAAAAAGCTTACGCTTATAGCGCCGCAACTGCTGCTCCATGAGGGAGTTCTCAAGACCCTGCCAAACCTTTTTAGGCGGGGTATGCTCTGAGTCCTCAAAAGCCTGTTGCCAGGCGTCCTCCCACGCTCCCGGGTTATTGAATTCGTCGCCCATAAACACGTTTCTCCGATTCTGCCAACTGTTGTTGTAACAACTTTTTAGCCCGGGCATACTGAGATTTGCTTGTGCCTTCTGATACTCCCAGCATTTCAGCAATTTCTTTGTGCCCGTACCCTTCAATCGCATAGAGGTTAAAGATTACCCTGCAGCCCGAGGGCAGCTCCTGGATAAACTCTAACAGCTCCTGATAACTGTATCCGGAAAGTGTAGTTTCCTGGTCTGCCAGGCCATGAAGATTTTCTACATCTACCATTGGGTACATGTACAGGCGACTGCGCTGGTGGTTAAGGGCTGTATTTACAACAACACGCTTGATCCACTGCGCCAGTGATGCTTCTTCACGGTAAGTGTCCATTTTCCGGTACACTTTCACAAATGCTTCCTGTAAGATATCCTCCGCTTCCAGCTGGCCCGATGCGTACCTGAGGCACACAACGAACATGCGGCCGGAATAACGGTCGTACAACGCCTGCTGCATTTTGAGGTCGTTACGGAGGCATCCCTCAACGATTTCCTTGTCGCTGTACATTAAGCATTTCTATGTTTAAAAGACACACCAGCGGGGCAAAAGGTTGAAAGGGAAAAACAAAAAGTAACCAAACAGATTTTTGCTGAATTCAATAGTATTCCTTTTATGGAAGTATATTACTGAAAATAAAGCAGATATGCAACAGCCGCCGCCATGCCTGGCACCAAGGCAGCTTCTGAAGCAGGAACCCTGGTTATACAAAGCTGCAATACACTGTTAATCAGCAACAAACGAGCTCTACTTTTCTATATCGATATCTTATACAGCATAGTACTCACCGGTCTTTTGGTTCAAAAGACCATAAGCAAAACAGCCACCCGGCTGCGGTGGCTGTTTTGTTTATTCAATTATCCGGTGTTAGTCGCTTATCCGATGGCTTGTTCAAGATCGGCCAGCAGGTCTTCTATGTCTTCGATACCAACACTCAGCCTGATGAGCGAATCTTTAAGGCCTATTCTGTCCCTGTCGGCACGCGGTATGCTGGCGTGGGTCATGGTGGCCGGGTGTCCGCACAAAGACTCTACGCCTCCCAGGGATTCTGCAAGTGTGAAAAACTTAAAGCGCTCCAGCACGCCAATCGCATCTTCCATTACATCACCCTTCAGCGTAAAGGAAATCATGCCGCCAAAATCATGCATTTGCTTCCGGGCCACTTCATGGTTCGGGTGATTTGGCAGGCCCGGCCAGTACACCTTGCCTACCTTAGGGTGCTGCTCCAGGTATTCAGCTACCTTTCTGCCATTTTCACAATGCCGCTGCATGCGTATGTGCAGCGTTTTAATGCCCCTTAGCACCAGGAAGCAGTCCTGCGGGCCTGGCACTGCGCCGCAGGCATTCTGCAGGAACGACAGGCGCTCGAATATAGCATCATCGTTCAGCACCAGGGCTCCCATCACCACATCGGAGTGGCCCCCAATGTACTTGGTAACGCTATGCATTACAATATCGGCTCCCAGATCAAGGGGCCTCTGCAGGTAAGGCGAGCAGAAGGTATTGTCTACTGCGAGCAGCAGGTTGTGCTCCTTCGCCAGTTTGGCACATGCTTCAATGTCGATAATGTTCATCAGGGGGTTGGTAGGCGTTTCCACCCAGATCATACGGGTATTGGCGTTGATCTTTGACCTGATGGCATCCATGTCTTGCATGGGCACAAAATGAAACTTAAGGCCAAAATCCTCATACACCCGCTTAAAGATCCTGTAGGAACCACCATAGAGGTCGTCGGTGCTGATGATCTCGTCACCTGCTTTGAAGAGCTTCAGCAGGGTATCTATTGCAGCAAGGCCGGAAGAAAAGCACAGGCCCCACTTGCCATTCTCCAGCGCAGCCAGGCTTTTTTGCAGCGCTGTGCGGGTGGGGTTATGGGTTCGGGAGTATTCATAGCCCTTATGCCTGCCCGGCGACTCCTGCGCGTAGGTAGAGGTTTGGTAAATGGGCGTCATGATGGAGCCGGTGGCTGGATCTGGCTCTACGCCGGCATGTATGGCTTTGGTTCCGAATTTCATTCAGCTAAAATTTTTGTTAATAAAGTTAAAAAAACTGTATTCAAAGGTCGGGGTTTCAAAGATCATCTCCAAGTGCCCCCGCAGGCCTTTCGCCCCTGCCCCACTACACCCTTACTGCTACGCCACCTCCATTTACCGACAAAAGCTTGTCCATTTCGGCCCGCAGCTCCTCTGTTGTGCGGTTGTAGCCAGGCATCAGGCTTGGGTGTCCGGGAAATGTCTCCATGTGCAGTGTTTGTGTAGGGAAGGCAAAGCGTATGCCCAGGGTTTCGGCCAGTTTCATGATCTGCAGCAGAATCTCGTGCCTGGCCTTAAGCTCTTCAGACCAGGTAGGCACTGTAAAAAACACGTAGAAGAGCACATCCAGCGAGTGCGCCCCCAGCTCATTTAAATGCACCTCATAATAATCTTTACGGGTGTGCGGGTGCTGAACAACTATGCGCCTTAGCCCTTCTACAAAAAGCTCAACCAGCTGTGGCGGAGTATCGTAGGTAAGGGCCAGTTTTGTGCTGAAGCGGCGGTACTGCCGCAGCCCGTGGTTATCTACCACGGCATCGGCCAGCTTGCCATTGGGCACATAGGTAACCGAGTTGCGGAAGGTGCGGATACGGGTAGAACGAAAGCCAACCTCTTCTACCGTACCATCAATTTCTCCTGAAGTAACCCAGTCGCCGATCTGAAAAGGCTTATCAATGAAGATCATGAGGGAGCCAAAGAAGTTCTTGATGGTATCCTGTGCTGCAAGGGCAAAGGCAAGACCACCGATTGACAGACCCGCCAGGAAGGCCGTTACATTAAAATCGAGATTATCGAGTATAAAGAGTGCTCCTACAATCACCACAAAGGTGCGGAGTACTTTACGCACCAGGGGCACCAGCTGATCGTCGAGGGTATTTTCGGTGCTATCCGAAAGACGCTCCATGTAGATGCCTACCAGGTCCACTAACCTGTAAAATACCACAGTAGCAAAGAATGGCAGGGCCGCCCTGATCACCAGAAAAATCCATTTGCTTAGCACCACCGGTAGCTGTACCAGCGGCACCAGCACACCCAGCAGCATAAATACAAACAAAAGAGAAGCCGGGCGCGCCACCGGGAGCACAAACCTCTTGGCCAGCTCTGCATAGCCCATGCGGCTGAGCAAACCAGAAATTCCGCGGCGGAACAGGAAGGTCATGAGCTTGTGGAAGGCAGAGCCCAGCACAACAATCAGCAAAATAGTAATATACTGCCAGAGATGAATGCCAAAAAACTTTTTGGGCCCCAGACGGGGCAGCAGGTCCAGCAGCTTATGTGCACCAAAGGGGTACACCTGCTTATACAGTTCGTCTATGGCGTTGGCAGTGGTTTCGGAATAACGCCAGCGGCCATCTGTGCCCCTTACCAGGTAAATTTCGGGGTGGCGGGCGGTAAGCACATATTTATGCTGGCCTGAGGCACTGTCGAGGTAGTTTTTCTGCCGGGGCAGCTCCTCTACATCTATGTATATACCCTCACCATTCAGGATCTGCTGCAGGCGTATAGCCAGCTGCTTTCTTTCCGATTCTTTACGGCCCTGGCTCCTGAATACCTTGGCAGCCTGTTCGGGCTTATAGGAATCTTCTTCAAGAAACTGGAGGTGGGTTTTAACGGCAAAATAGGGAGAACTGAGGTTGGCGTAGCTAAGAGGCTCATCCTGCGCGCCTGCTACTGATGCTATAAACAGCAATACCAGCACCAAGGGCGATCTGAATAATTTCATAGGGATTTGAAAGATTGCTTTCAGGCTGCAAAAATACCGCATCCAATCGGCAAATGAAAACCTAATTGCTGTTAGTTGTTACCCGGATGAAACCTGGATTTCAGAAAGCTGGAAAAACAAAAAAGCCGGTACAAAAGCACCGGCCTATGTGTATTTGCCCTAGCGGCTATTACATACTCTGCAGAAAATCGAGCTTAAATATTTTATACTGCCCTCCCCCCTGCTGGTTGCCATTTGGCTTTGCACGCAGCAGCACTTTGTAATTGCTGCCCGAGCGGGTAGTAAGCTGACCAATGGCGTAAACCTGCCCATCGGCAGAAGAACCCTGGTGCTTGAGCATAAAGCTTTGCGGAGGATTTTGGCGCAGAAAGTCAGCCAGTTTGCCACTGGCTACATTTTTTCTGCAGGTCCCGTTGTGTCCGGGCTGTTGCAGTTCCACTTCATCATCTAAAAGAGCAGTAAGGCTGTTCATATCCGACTGGCTGATGGCACTGCTAAAGGCGCGTGCCAGGGGATGTTCACTTTGGGCATATACTGGCGCAGACAGGCATAAGAGCAAAACTGGAGCCATCCATAAAAATTTCCGGAGCATGGAGAAGAGGAGTTGTTTAAGGGCTAAGGTAGCAATTATCATCATATTAAATCCTTTAATTTTCTAATTGCTCTTACACCACTTCTGCTTCTGCAGAAGCTAAATTGTACTTCATATACGCTTACCGTGAGCCAGAGGTTACGCTGCAAACGCAAGGCTACAGGCCCAGTCTTATTTTGACGAATTGATGACGGGCATTACATGCTGCTCAACAGCAGCATTGTAAGCTTTCACTAAACGAAGAGAGTCTCCTGCACCTGTTAACTGCAAACCTACAGGGCAGCAGCTGTTCAGGGGCTGCGTTTGCATTAAATTCCCGCCTAAATCATACAAGTAGGTAAACTCCTGATCAGGGTCTGTAACCGCTACCAGGGCCGCTGCATTGCTGAAGGAGAAGTACTGCACCTCCAGTTTGCTTGCACCCAGGTAGTCTTTTTCGAACAGGTCACTGCCGTTTTCATCCATCAGGCGCAGCCTGAAGCGATCCTGCTGCGCAATCAGAAAACGCTTGCCTTTGGCATCGGGCACCAGGTAAAAACGCGCCCTTGCATCGGGGCGGTAGAGTTGTTTCCTGTTAATGATACGCCCCTCCAGATCCCATTCGAACAGTAATCCCGAAGCTGTTACGGTAATAAAGCGGGTGCTTTTGAAATCGGAGCCCTGCCGTATGTGCACGGGCCCCAGCAGGCTATCGCTTAACGAGAGCGGAAAGCCCTTAAGGTACTCTCCGCGGCGTGTAAAGGCATGCACGCCACCCTTTTGCTGAAAAGCATAGATAATATCCTTAGAGCGAACGCGCAGGTGGCCGGGAGCAGCACTAAGGCTCCCCTTTAGATCTGCCGGCTGCCAGCCCTCCAGGTTTATGCCATCCAGATCGTACATATACAGCTTACCTGATGCAGAAGCCAGTAAAAAGCGGTAACGGCGGGAGCCATCATAGTCTACTACGCTGGTCCACTGTATTTTTTCGTTCCCCGGCAGTGCCAGCGGAAAAGGACGGAGCGGCTGCAGATTTGGCCTGAACAGGTAGGCACTATCAGCTGTGCTTAGAAAATAATGCGGGCTGTTGTTCTTTTGCGGGTCCAGCTCGGTCAGCTGTGTTTGCCAGTACCCTCCCAAGGGGGCAGACTGCACGGTTTCGCCGGCATTGTTGAGCAGGTAAAGCGTACGGGCAGAATCCTGTACCAGCCAGTGGCCGGAGCGCTGCTGCCTGTACGATACTCCAACAGGCGCATGCACCGCAGGCGACTGCAGCTGGCTGGCGGCCTTTTGCACCAGCTGTATCTGCTCCAGCTGTCGTTCCGGCCGCCGGTCGAGGTGCAGAAAGAGATTGGTATAAAAGGCACCCTCTGCAGAAGAGAGCTGCAGCGACAGCAGGTCTATTTGCCGCAGCGCCAGGTTATGCTTATCCCAGAACTCCTTCCAGGGTGCTGCCAGGCGCCTGTAAAGCATGGGCCAGAGGGTAGCGGTATTCAGGTAGAGCGCATAGTTTTGTTCTGGATCCAGGCGCGACATAAACTTGTTTATCCTCACAGAGCGCTGCCAGCTTTCTTCTGCCTGCATATCCAGCAGCATCTCCTTCAGGGCTGGTATGGAGCTGCTCACCACCAGGTAGTCATCTATGATGGTATAATAAGAAGAGCCCCTGAACCCCAGGTAGGCACTGCCCAGCAGGGAGGCAGGAAACTCATCGTAGGGCAGTTCCTGCAGCTGCCTGCGCAGAAACAACTCGTTGTAGAGGGTATCCGGCAGGGCCACCCGTGCCGACATTTCGGCAAGCAGGCCTGCAGCCCTGCTGCTGTCGCTAAGGTGCAGCAGCAGCAGGCGATCTGGCCGTGCTGCGCCTGCCGTGGGAATGGTTGCCAGCCCCACTTCCCTACCAATGGTGGCAGCCAGTTCCTGTGCATTTCCGGCTTTTGCATCGAGCACCTGCCATCGCTCCCACTGCCCGGGGGCTTTTCTTTCCCAATAGGTGCGCAGGCGTTTGTGCCATTCCTGCGGGTTGCTAAGGCCAACAAATATAAGGCTGGCCGAACGTTGCGGCACCAGAAAATCGAGCCGCATGGGCTGTGGTTTTTGCCCGTGCAGGGCCCACAGAAAGTCTGCCTCCGCCGGATTTTCAGGTTTTATAAAGCCAGACACCAGCAATCCCTCTTCTGCAGCAGCAACATCCAGCTGACTGTAATAAGGCAGGCGTGGCACCAGCTCCTGCACCAGGCTATCGGTTTGGGAAAAAACACGCAGAAAAGCAGGCAGTTGCTGCAGGTTAACGGCCAGGCTGCCCAGTGTTTCAAAAGAAGCCCCGCCAGATGGCTGTAACCAGGCCGGTACAATGGCAGTGCCTGCCGCAGCTTTCTGGCGAATGGCACCCTCCACTAAAAAGGAGGTAAAGCTGCCTGCCAGTACGCCCTCATCAGCAAAGAAACTAAAGGTCCTGCCCCCGTTCAGATCCCTGATCTCCCAGATTGTAGTACCCTGGTACAGGCGTTCGTCGAGCCGGTAGTTGCCTGGGCTGTCTTCAATTTCTTTACGGAGCTCCCTGAGCAGGCGCTGGTCTTTATCGCCCTGCAGGGGCATCAGGAGCAGGTAATCGAAATTATTGCGCTCTGTAATGTGCAACGAAAACAGGAATTCTCGGTTTTTCAGGGCTGCATAAGAAGGTAGCAGGCGCTTTAGCTCCTGCTCGTAGCTTTCAAAGCGGCGCATGGCCGGCATATCCTTCAGCAGCTCTCCAAAAGCATGCTGCCGCAGGCCATCCCAGGCCTCATCTGGCTGGTTACTGGCATATACCAGCACAGCATCTGCAGGCACCAGTGCACGTAATGGAAAATCTGTTTTTGTGAAATAGCGCTGGTACAGCCAGAAACCACCAGCGGCAAGTATAACTGTTGCCAGCAGGGCAATAACAAGAGCTTTAATATTCAAGGCAGAAAAGATTGGGCAGTAATTTGTAAAAAAATCAGACGCCTTTCAAGCTTAGTTCATATCTGTGGCTGATTCTCCTACGTCTTCTCTTTCCAGTTCTCGTATTTCTATGGCTACTGCATTTTCTGAAGGGCGCACCTGGTAACCCTTGCTCAGGTAGTAGATTTTAGTAAAGATAGCACCAAGCAGCACAATTACCGAGGAGTAAAAAACCCACAACAAAAGCGCTGCCAGTGAACCTGCAGCACCATAGGTAGTAGTAATATCGGTACTGCTGATGATACGGCCTATGACAAACTTGCCCAAGGTAAACAAGGCTGAAGTAATAAGCGCTCCTACCCAGATGGGTTTCCAGGGAGAGCGTATATCTGGCAGAAATTTAAAAAGCAGCGCAAAAATAACTGTCATCAGCCCAAACGATACCAGCGTGTGCAGGAGCTGGGTAAGGTAGGGTGTAAGACCAAGCAGTTCGTTGCTGAACTCATCTGAAAATACAGCGATAAGCGACTCCAGCAACAGGCTGGCTACCATTACAATGCTAAGCACCAGTATGAGCATCAGGGAGAAGAGCCTGTCGACGGCAAACTTCAGGGCCCCTTTTCTGGGCTTTGGCTTTACATTCCAGATACTGTTGAGCGCTTTTTTTATGAAATTGAAAACAACTGTTGCTGTAAACAGCAGCAGGAGTAAACTAATTATCCCCCTGAAAGAGGTTAACCCCCACTCAAAGCCTGCCTCCAGAATTGTTTGTATCTGCCGGGCACTTTCGCTGTTAACCTTCTCCTCTACCTGTGCAAACACTTCATCAAGCACCCGCTGCGACCCTATTAAAGAACTGGCCACTTTTACAACAAGAAAGAGGATGGAAGGCATGCTGAAAATGGTGAAAAAAGCAATAGCAGCACTATATACAATAGGGTCTGCCGCCGAAAACCTCTGAATGGTATCCTTGATTACTCTTTTTGCTATCGAAAAAAATCTATTCCTCATCCTAAATATTAATCTTCATGTTATTCTTCAGGTATTGATAAACAGCAGGTTAATCTACCCCGGAAGAACTACTTTAGAAGAACTACTTTATACAAACAAGGTTATCATAAGCCTGGCATCAGTAATTTTATATTAAAAGGTTCCGCAGCCTGTTAACAGGCTGTGGCATCCTGTAAACAGGCTGTGGCATAAAGAATGGGGCTTAAAAAGGAGTAGGTTTACGCATAAAACATAAGTGGTTTAACTGCTGTCTGCTACAGCCCCCTGACCAGCTATTGATAAGCACTGCCAAAGCTTTAGGCACTGGCCACCACATTTGTTTTAGCATATTTTTTAAGAAATTGTATACGCCCCGTTAGCATCTGCGGCTTATTTTCCGGCGCTGGCCTCAAAGTATCAGTTTAGCGGTTCTTTAAAATTCTCACATCAAGCCACTTGTCTTTATTACTTTTTGCAATGCTCGCTATGCGTTATTTAAGGCTGTTAAATTCACTTGTGTAAGATTCAGGGCTCTAATAAATGTTATAACACTATGATTTGAAATAGCTTTGCCTGTTGAGGATATCCAAAACTAATAATACTATGAAGTGGCTAAAGAATATTCAGGCTAACTCCATTACCTTCTCTCTCTATTTCATTTTGTTCTTTATTGCCAGCAACGGCATACTGGACTATTACAACAGAATGGTGTTCGAACAAAGCGAGGCTGCCGTTAGGGATGTCAAAGCTGTTCAGCTTACCATGGGCATCATTATCAGAAACCTTAACAACTGCGACCTGGGTTTCAGGGGCTACTATATTATGCCCAATGAAAAGTTACTAAACCCCTATACGGAGGCACTCGACTCCCTGCCCCAGCACTTTAAAAAAGTCAGGACCATTATGGCCAGACAGGGCATTAACCCCGACGAGATCCTGCCAGTGGAGACGGCTTTCAGCAACTACTACAAGGTAATTGACCAGATGATTGAGTGGCGTAAGCAGGATAACCTGGATGCCATCAGGGAAACAATTGAAAAAGATCCCGGCTACGACGTGTGGATTGTTTATAAAACATTTAACGAGGCACTGGACAAGAAAGAACAGGCCATTCTGGATGCAAGCCACGCAAGCACCGAAAGACTGATGTTTATATCCACGATTGTAAAAGCGCTGCTCTTTCTACTGGGTATTCCTACTGTTTTCATTGTGCTGATCCGGCTTAAGCGCGAGCGGGAAAGCAGAAAAAGGCTTTTCCGGGAGCTCTATGAAAACAATAACAAATACCTGTTCAAATCCGGAGAAGAAGCCGCAGAACTGGATGAAAAGAAAATAATAGCCCTGCTGATCACAAATCTGCAAAAGGCCACAAGCTTTATTTCCGGCATTGCCAAAGGCAATTTTGATATTAAATGGGAAGGGCTGAACGAAGAGAACCTGGCCGCAAACAAAGAAAATCTTGCCGGTGAGCTCCTGCTGATGAAGGAGCAGATGGTAAAGGTTAAGCAGGAAGACCAGATGAGGATGTGGGCTACCGAGGGCATCTCTAAGTTTGCAGAGCTGGTACGCCAGCACCAGGACGATGTGCAGCAACTATCTGACAAGATAACCTCTACGGTAGTGAAATACCTGGGCGCCAACCAGGCCTCGCTGTTCTTTGTGGAAGATAAAGGCAATAAAGAGGTGGTGCTGCAGCTCTATGGCTGCTATGCCTACGACAGAAAAAAGTACCTGCACAAAACACTGGAGCCCGGCGAAGGACTGGTTGGTCAGACTTACCTCGAGAAAGAGCTCACCTACCTTACCCATATTCCGCAAAACTATGTAACCATTACCTCTGGCCTGGGCGAAGCCAACCCCAGCAGCATTGTAATAGTACCCCTGAAGTTCAATGACCAGGTAGAGGGAATCCTGGAGATTGCTTCTTTCAGGACCTTTGCACCACATGAGCTTGATTTCCTGCAGAAGATTGGGGAGATCATAGCCTCGGCCATTATTACCCTGCGTTCCTCTACCGAAATGAAAGGCCTCATGGAAAACCTGCAGTACCAGTCGGAAGAAATGAAGGCCCAGGAAGAAGAAATGCGCCAGAACATGGAAGAGCTGCAGGCCACCCAGGAAGAAATGGGCAGAAAGGCCCGCGAGTACCAGCAACTCATAGAACAGCGTGAAGCAGAACTTGCACAAATGCAGCAGGAGAACCAGGTGCTTAAAAATCAGCTAGCCCGCTAACCTAAACCTATATTGATCAAAGCAGCTCTCCTGCCAGATATATTTCAGGATCTGATACAAAAAGAAAAGCGGCCCCATGCAGAGCCGCTTTTCTTTTTTCATATCTGTAAGTTTTACTGTCCGGGTTGTGCTTCGTACTTGTTTTTAAACTTTTCGTACAGCTCAATGTGGCGGCTGGTGAGGTTTAGCTTACGACCATCGATAAAGGCCATGCTCACATTATTGGTGCGCATATCCAGCGCATCGCCCTGCGATACGAACAGGATTGCTCTTTTCCCCTTTTCCAGGGTACCGGCCCTATCATCAACACCCAGAATTTTGGCTGTGTTGGAGGTGATCATTTTAAGCGCCTCTTCCCTTTCTACACCATAAGCAGCAGCTGTACCGGCAAAGAATGGCAGGTTACGGCTGCTTTTTAGGTCATCATAGAGCAGGCCTACCGTTATACCCGCTTTCTGGAGCAGGGCAGGAAGCTTATAAGGCAAATCCACATCATCTTCGGGGCGGTCGGGCAGCCGGTGCAGGTTAGCCACCAGCACGGGTATGTTATTTTCCTTCAGGAAGTCCTGAACATAAAGGGCATCTTCGGCCTCCACCACCACTATATTTTTAACGCCATACTTCTGGGCTGTTTTTACCGCCTCCACTATTTCCTTGGCATAGTTAGCGGTAATATAGAGGCGTTTGCTGCCATCGAAAAGTCCCTTCATCGCCTCCAGCTTCAGGTTGGTTTCTTTTGGTTTGCCACCCTGGCTGTAGGCAACGGCACTGCCCAGGAAAGATTCAATATCGGCCTTTTGCTTGTCGTAGTTCTTGTTCTTTTCGATTGGGCCCGGCTCTGCCCACCAGCCGGTACGTCGGTATATGGAGGGCCAGTTCATCCACAGGCCATCATCTTCCTGCACCACGGCATCTTCCCAGTTCCAGGCATCCAGGGCCACAACAGAAGAAGAGCCGGAGATCAGGCCACCACGTGGCGCTACCTGGGCCATTAGAATGCCATTGGTACGCACTGTAGGGATTACCTCTGAATCGGTGTTGTAGGCAATGAGGGAACGTACGTTAGGATTAAAATCGCCTACCTCGGCATCGTCTATGGTAGAGCGAACGGCATCTACCTCGCGCAGGCCCAGGTTGGTGTAGGGCAGGATAAAACCCGGGTAAACGTGCTGTCCTTCTACAGAGATCACCTCGTAGCCATCCAGCGCCAGGCGAGCGTTGGTGGCATCCACCACATTCTCTATCTTACCGTCCCTGATCAGGATGGCGCTGTTCTGAATTACCTGGCCATTGCCCAGGTGGGCAATCCCGTTCATGAGGGCAATGGGCTGTTGCTGGGCTGGTGCCGGCGCAGGTGCCTGTGCCTGGCTTAGCAGCGGCAAGCCTAGTAAGGCTGTATATAAAATTAGTTTTTTCATGCTTTAGCTAACAGTTCCCCCTTTTCAGGGGAGTGATGTTTGATGATAGATTAATGAGCCTCGTGTTCGCTGTGGTGTACATGGTTAAGACCGCTTAGGTCTTCGCAATGCCATACCTTTTGCTGTTTCACGGCTACAGGTTTGGTATCACCGCCATTCTTCTTTTCTTCCTGCATTTTCAGGATCAGGCGGGCACGCTCCTGCTGCAGTTCGCGGCGCATTTGCTCATCGCGTTCCAGGTCGTAATAGATCACGCCATCTATCATAGTCTTCAGCGGCTTTGCATAAATGGCAAGCGGGTTGTCGTTCCAGAGCACCAGGTCGGCATCTTTACCAGCCTTGATAGAGCCCATGCTGCCATCGAGGTGCAGCAGTTTAGCCGGGTTCAGTGTCACCATTTTCCAGGCATCTTCTTCGGTCATGCCGCCGTACTTCACGGTTTTGGCAGCCTCCTGGTTCAGGCGGCGGGCCATTTCGGCATCGTCGGAGTTGATGGCCGTTACCACACCCTGGTTGTGCATCAGGGCTGCATTGTAGGGAATTGCCTCCTGCACCTCCATTTTGTACAGCCACCAGTCGGCAAAGGTAGAGGCACCCACGCCATGCTTCGCCATTTTATCGGCCACTTTGTAACCCTCCAGAATGTGTGTGAAGGTGTTGATGGTAAACCCAAAATCTTCGGCCACCTTCATCAGCATGTTGATCTCCGATTGTACATAGGAGTGGCTGGTGATAAAGCGCTCGCCGTTCAGTATCTGCAGCAGGGCTTCCAGCTCCAGGTCTTTGCGTGGTGCTGTTGCATTGGCTTTAGCTCTTCTGGAGAGGCCGTTGTAATCTTTCCAGGCCTGCTCGTAGGCTTTGGCGCGTGTAAAGGCATCTACCATTACCTGCTCTACGCCCATGCGTGTTTGCGGAAAGCGCTCGGTATAGTGAGGGCCCCAGTTTGCCTGCTTCACGTTCTCACCCAGGGCAAACTTAATGTAGCCATCGGCACCCTGTATCTTCATTTCTTCCGGCGCTTTACCCCAGCGGAGCTTGATAAGGCCAGACTGCCCGCCAATCGGGTTGGCAGAACCGTGCAGCAGCTGCGCTGCCGTTACACCACCCGCCAGCTGACGGTAAATGTTGATGTCTTCAGAATTGATCACATCACCAATGCGCACCTCGGCAGTTACCGACTGTGAAGCTTCGTTCACACCACCCTGGATGGCAATGTGGGAGTGCTCATCGATAATACCAGAGGTAAGGTGTTTGCCGGCACCGTCTATCACTTCTGCACCTGCTGCAGAAAGGTTTGTGCCTATCTGTCTGATCTTGCCGTCTTCAACCAGCACATCGGCATTCTGCATAATGCCCTCGGCTTCGTTCGTCCATACGGTAGCACCTTTGATCAGGTATCTTTTAGCTTCCAGTGGTTTTACCTGCCCGTAGGCCAGGAAAGGCTGTGGTATTTCGCCTGGTTTGGGCAGGGCAGCGGCAGGCTTTTTATCCGCCTGTTTGCGCTCTTTTGCCGGACCGGTGTAGCTTAGGGTAAAAGGCATTTCCTGCCCCTGTTCGTTACGGCCAAGGCCTTTCCAGTTCCTTCCGTCCCACCAGCCGCTAAGGCGTACCAGCTGTGTGCGGCTGGTATCTTTGGGAGCAGGGCTAAAGGTAAGGTTGATCAGGTTCTCCCCTACCAGGGCATTCATATCATGGCCGGTCGTATCAGACTCCATCAGCCTGAACTTTACCTTATCTGCGGGGCCGCTAATTTCAATATTGTAAGTATTGCCTCCCAGGTCGAGCCGGTACATACCAGCCAGTTCCTGGGCAGGCATGGCTTTCAGTTCATAGCGCTTGCCGCCGATCCAGTTTTCGTAGATTGTTGCGTCATCTTCCAGCACATCGCCGGAGGTAATGATAAAGTTAGCCAGCATTCCCCCACGCAGTGCCCCTACTTTGTTTCCGGCACCAAGCAGCTGGGCGGGAGTATGGGTAAGTGCCTTAATGGCTGTCTGTTTGTCCAGGCCATATTTTACTGCCTTGCGCAAGTTGGTCCAGAAGTCTTTTTTCTCTTTCAGGCCATCGGTAGTAAGGGCAAACTCAATCCCTTTTTGCTGCAGCAGCATTGGGTTATAGGGAGCCATTTCCCAGTGTTTCATATCGGCCAGGCTCACGTTCATTTCATCGAGCGGATCGCTCACATCGTAGGCTGGCTGAAAGTTAAGTGGAATAATCAGCCTGGCCCCTGTTGCTTTAATAGCATCAAGGCGCTGGTACTCATCACCTGCACCCCGGATTATGTACTGCTGTCCGAATTCATCGCCAATTTTATCGGCACGCAGCACCGAAAGCATATCTTTTACTTCAAAGATTTGCGGCAGGCGCTGCTGCTCATTGAAAGCAGTAAGAGAGCGGTCCACAAAAGGTTTCTCCTGCTGGCTGGTGTACCAGCGGGAGTCCAGGTAAATCTGGCGCAGCAGGGCAATAGCACCCATCAGCGAGCCGGGATAATCCTGGCGGGAGCTGCCTTTATCGAACGAGAGGTGTGCGGAAGCGCGGGGGTTGATAATCACATTGTGTGACTTATCATCGGCCAGTGTTACCAGGGCACCAGTACCGCGGGCAATGCCATCGTGGCGGTGGGTGAGTACTGTGCTGAAGCCCAGGTCGCGCAGGGCTTTGGCCTCGCTGTCTTTGGCATTGAAATCAGAAACGGCACTATACTCTGCTTTGATGGCCTCATTCCAGGCATAAGCGCCGGGGGTATTGGTTTCCATCTGCGGACCATCTGCCCGGGAAGCCCTGGGCTTCTCCTCCACCGGGGGCAGTCCATAGCTGGCATCAAGTTCAACCAGGCCAGGATAGATCCAGCGACCTTTGAGGTCGTGCACGGTGGTGCCTGGGGGGATGGTAACGTTTTTGCCAACAGCCACCACTTTGCCATTTTCGATAAGCAGGGTGGCATCTTCAATCCTGGTTTGGTAATCCTGCACGACCGTAGCGTGCGTGAAGGCGTAACGCTGGGGCCGGTTATCGCTTACCCCGTTCACGGGGAAGTTTTCCTGCGCCAGTGCCGGCTGCAGTAGCAGGGCAGCCGCCGCCAGTAGGGGTAATAAAATCCTCTTCATGTAGTCTGAACGTATGTTTGAACGCTAATGGTGCCATAAGATATAGAAGAAATTTGTTTAAGAAGGGCTTGAAATTTAAATTTTAGCTGTAATGGCTTCAAATGCGTTAGAAAAACGTTGCCGGAACGGAAGAAAGAAAATATTATGAAAATACTCATATAGACAGCTGCCGCCGGGTACATAATTAAAAACTTACCACCACCTGATACGCCTCCCGCTCCATTTGCTTTTGAGCTGCCTGTGTGTTATGTTAGAGCAGAGTCTGCTATAACTTCTATCACCAGCAACATAATACCCAAAAATGCGATAATGACCAGATACATAGTAGATACCGCAATTAGCCAATAGTTATGTACAAGTTAATAACAAATCGAAAATTACTCATATGATATTAAAATCAATAAAATCTGGATTGTTAATAGTATTCTTGACAATTGCTATTAGTTGTCAAATGGATGAAATAAGTTTTCAAAATGGCAACTCAGGACCAGCTTATTTTACTGGAATTATAGGAGGTGAGACCGAAATATGGAATTTACCAGAATATAATTATCAACAAGGTTTAGTTGATCATTCAGCTTTCAATGATTCAGTGAGATATAGTTTTCAAGTCTTTAATAACATAAATAGAATATCTCTTATTACAAAAGATATTAGAGAGATTGACTTTGATAACTTTTTTAGAATTGGTGATTATAGAATCGATGAAGATTATCATTTAGTATTAACTATGGATAAAAACTCTTATAGATCCAAAAAGAGTGAATTTGACAATATAAAATTGATTGAAATAAGAACTCTTCCTAAAAATAAATTAATTGCATATACACCTTTAAGTGTAATTTTTATGATGATAATGGAAGACTTACGTATCAAATAGATAAGGGAGAATTATCAGTTATTTTTGAAAAAAGGATAAATTAAAAAATAACCAGTACATAATCGAGTAGGCGGCCGATGAGCCGTTAAGCTCACCGGTGCACCTCTCACACCACCTGGCGTACGGGTCTCGTACCAGGCGGTTCGTTAAGCATACCATAGTTGCTCTTTACACCGACTATGGCTTAGCCGTAGTTTAAGATAGGGCTAGAAAACTCGAAGTTTAAACCTCCCTATCGAATTTCGGGCAACTTAACGTTCAGCCCTTCATTGGTTTGTGAGACCTCTGCCATCTTCTTGGCAGCTCGTTACCTCCAACTACTATGGCCTCTGCCGCCGGGCGGCCCCGTGACTTCTCCCAATGTACACGACACCAGGAGACCTCCCCGGGTAAGGGCATATTCCTTCCTCCGATCCCTGCGGCATCTACTGAAAAGAGCTTGTTGGCCAGGGGCGTTGACATCATGTGCTGCCTTACCCTCTCTTCCCAGCCTCCGTATGCCGTTTCTGTTCGTCAGTACCGGATTTTGCCGTTTGACTTTCTTCACTGCATGGGTCACCCCAAACCAGCTTGCCACTTGCTAACAGGCTTCACCAACTCGCCTGTAGGGGACTTGCACCCCCTGGAATAATTTGATACCTTAGGTACCAGATGCCCATACCGGGCGCACACAACAGAATAAAGCAAGGGCTGTCAGAGCTCTTTGCCATTTGCCTACAAAATCAATACTTTGCGGCGGATCATGAAGCGGCGGTGAGCAGCGACTGCTTTATTCAACGGACGTCACTATAAGGTTAACACATATAGAGCTTATTTGCCAAATGACAAATACTTAGCAAATCACATCTGCTAAATTGCAATATGAAGGAATTTATAAAATACGTACTGCAGTTTGGTAATTTAAACCAGCAGCAAATAGACCTCATCAAAAGCAAAGCATTTGAGCTGGAGCTTCATAAAGACGACTATTTCTCTGAAGCAGGGAAAGTTTCGCGCCAGATTGGATTTATCGTTGAAGGCGTTACCCGGGTATGCTATTACAATAACAAGGGCGATGAAATTACCAAATACTTCATTGATGAAAACAATCTTGTTGTAGATATAGAGAGCTTTGATAATGAAATCTGCTCATCTGCCTATGTGCAGGCTTTGACTGACTGTAAATTCATTTGTTTTAATAAAAAGGATTGGCAGGAACTTTTGAATACGATCATTGGATGGGACACTATTGTTCATAAAATAATTTCAAAAGCATTAATCCAAAAGATCGAACGGAGAAGTCCTTTAGTTACAGTAGATGCCACCGAGCGGTACCTGAAGTTTCTGGAGATATATCCAAACATTGCAAACCGCGTTCCGCTCTCATACATAGCATCTTATTTGGGAATTACACACTCTTCGCTAAGCAGAATCAGAAAAAACATCCACTGATTTGCTATTTGCCAAATGGCAAATGATTTCATATTTGAGCGGGGCATATTTGCACTGTACAATTAAAAACAACAAATATGAAATCAAACAATCACGAACACAAGGAGAACAATATTGAAGAAGTGAGTAAATCAGTATTGATTACAGGGGCCAATAAAAGCATCGGCTTAGAATCGGCAAGGCAATTATTACAAAAAGGCTATTATGTTTACCTGGGAAGCCGAAGTCTGGAGAATGGCTTGAATGCTTTAAAAGAACTCAAATCCGAAGGGTTTACCAATGTTGAAGTCATACAGCTGGATGTAACCGACCAGCAGTCAGTTAATGCTGCACGGGCTGAATTAGGCAAAAAAACAGACGTATTAGACGTGCTTATCAACAATGCCGGCATTAGCGGAACCTTACCACAAAGTGCTTTAGATGCCGACATTAGCAATTTCAAGAATGTATTCGACACAAATTTGTATGGCGTTGTAAGCGTTACACAAGCTTTTCTTGATTTGTTGCGAAAGTCGCCCGAGCCAAGAATTGTCAACGTAAGTTCAAGTGTCGGTTCCCTTTCCCTTCAAAGCAACCCGGATTGGCGATTTTACCACTATGCGAAATTTGCAGTATACGCTTCCTCAAAAGCGGCTTTGAATATGTACACTGTTACATTGGCTTACGAGTTACGTGATACGGCTTTTAAAGTCAATGCGATTGACCCAGGATATACAAAAACCGATTTTAATCATCATAAGGGAACAGGAACGATTGAAGATGCTGCAGCCCGTGTTGTGAAATATGCTTTAATTGACAACAACGGACCAACAGGAAAATACTTTAGCGAAGAAACCAATCCTGAAACTGGCGAGGTTCCCTGGTAAAAGAAAAGCAACTCATAACAAGGTATTGCTGCAGTGGGTTTAACATGCTATCATCTTCGTCAGCCCTATTTTTTGTACATTGGTGCTGTATTTAGCGTAAGTGCGTTTAATCCCTAACTGCGGCAATACCCAATACCTTAGGCTTAATGCCACAAATCATGCAATTCTCCATAGGTCAGACAGAAAAATGAAAGATAATGACACTAAGCGACTTTCACGGCTGACTGCCATTCTAACACAACTGCAAACCAAACGACTTTCTACAGCGACTGATCTGGCAGAAAAATTCAATGTTAGCGTAAGAACAATCTACCGTGACATTAGGGCTTTAGAACAAGCAGGCATTCCTATCATCACAGAAGACGGAAAAGGCTATACATTAATGGAAGGTTATAAGCTTCCGCCTGTTATGTTTTCAGAAGCCCAGGCAAATGCTTTGATTCTTGCCGAACAATTGGTTTTGAAGAACAAAGACACTTCTTTTATCAGGGACTATACGGAAGCAATCGACAAAATAAAAGCGGTACTTCGTCAATCGGAGAAAGACAAAGCAAATTTGCTGGCCGACAGAACCCGCTTTGAACAGAACATCAACAGAGAAAGAAACAGCAGTAATGTTTCACAGTTGCAATTCGCGCTAACCAATTTTTACCTGATAAAAATTGATTACACCAACGAACAAGGCGAAAAAACCAGCAGAAAAATTGAGCCATTTGCACTGGTAAGCACAACTGAGAACTGGC
This sequence comes from Cesiribacter sp. SM1, assembly GCF_020178975.1. GTDB lineage: Bacteria > Bacteroidota > Bacteroidia > Cytophagales > Cyclobacteriaceae > Cesiribacter. Next base: position 16,484 of record NZ_JAHXBU010000090.1, on the reverse strand, counting down.
TCCTCATCGCCTGGTGCCGTCTACGTTCAGCATTCAGATATTTCCGTTTAGATAGAATAACAAAAATGGAAATTCTACCGGAGAAGTTTGAACAACATAAAATGACATTACAGGAATTTTTTGATAAATTCCATTGATGCATTTCAACCCCTGACATAAGGCTGTCACTACCCTGCTCCATCTTTGTATTATAGATTTTAAAACAATACAAAATGGAAAAACAAACATTCGATCCCTGGGCCTGGGGAAAAAACACTAATTCGGTACAGGCAGTTGAAGTAAGAAATGCATCAGGCACACTATACTGTTCAGGACAAGTAGCAATAGATGCCACGGGCGTTCCAAGCCAGGGCGATATGCGTTCACAACTGATACAAACTATTGCTAATGTAGAACAGTTGATCAGCGAATCGGGCTATGAATGCAAAAACATTGTAAGACTGAATGTGTACACAACCTCTACGCAGGAATTTTTTACTACCTGTATGGATGTTTATGTGCCGTTTATTCATAAGCACGGAATCCAACAGGCTACTACACTACTTGAAGTGAAAGGACTTTTTGCAACTTTAACAGTAGAGCTTGAAGCCACCGTTGTGAGGTAATATGCAACAAAGCGAGATAGAAATATTTTATCCGGCAAGCCGTACAGATTGGCGAAAATGGTTAGAAAAAAACCATCTTTCCAAACAAGCTGTATGGCTTGTTTTCTATAATAAAAGTTCAGATAAAAAATCTATCTCCTGGAGCGAGGCGGTAGATGTAGCTCTATGCTTTGGGTGGATAGATAGTAAAAAAATAAAGATTGATAAAGAGACATCACATCAGTTTTTCAGCAGGCGAAAACCTAACAGCACCTGGTCAAAAATCAACAAAAGAAAAGTTCAACAACTCATTGAAAGTGGCCTGATGACAGAAGCAGGTTGCAAAAGCATTGAAGTTGCCAAACAAAATGGCTCCTGGACAATCCTGGACCAAGTTGAAGAACTGATTATTCCGCAAGACCTAGAGGTGGAATTTGAAAAAAAACCAAATTCAAAAGACTTTTTCCTAAGCTTAAGTAAATCAGTCAGAAAATCAATTTTGCAGTGGCTTGTACTTGCTAAACGTTCAGAGACAAGACAAAAACGAATCATTGAAATAGTAGAACATGCAGGCCAAAAACAAAAACCCAGGCATTTACAATAAAAAAGACACTACGCCTAACAACAGCAACTATTGCAAAACTCTATGAAAGTAGGCTTACTGTTCATTTTCCTAAGGCCAACTACTTCTAAATTTTCCCGCCAGATCAAGTTTCACAAAAAACAGCCGGCACAGCCACTACAGGGGCTACCAAAGCGGCTGTTTTTCGTCCGCTCCGGCGGCCTGGTAATGGAACAGAAGTTTATCCATTTCTTGAGGTTATAGGCAGCTGCTGCCATGAGCATCTTTTTATCAGCTGAAAGGATGCCCCTGGTGTTGATTTTTGACAGGCCCATGTAGTTGATCAGGGTGCCATTCCATGGTGGCCAAACACTGGTTCTACCGTTGAGGATCATTTTTTCTTCACCCACCTGGCTCTTCTGAAATCCAGCCTTTCGATAGCTCGTTCAAGGATATCTGAAAATCCTATTGCATGCTTACAGATCAGCCGGAGTATGCTCACCGGCAGTATTCAGTTGTGTGCATACCAGGACTATAACAACTTTCCGAACTGTATCTAAAGCTAATTAAACCTTTGAAAGAAAATACAGTCAAAGCAACATGAAGAAAGACATCGTCAGACTGTTACTGCTGCTGATAGTAACACCGTTCTGTGCCATCGCGCAAAGTCCGGATGTTTTAGTGGTTAACAAAATCAAAAGTAATGGTAATTTCCCGGGAAGTTTAGCCTTCTTAGATTCCAAATCAGGCAAGATCTTAAAAACAATTCCAGTTGGAAATGAACCTCATGAAGTAGCTGTATCTACAGACAAAAAGTACGCGCTCGTTACCAATACCGGGAGCTACCGTGAGCCCAGCAATACCCTATCCCTGATTGACATTGCCCAACAGAAGGAAATCCGGAGGATAGATTTAGGGAATCTTTGGAATCCGCACGGGGCAGTTTACCACAAGGGCTTATTCTATTTTACAGCAGAAGGATCGAGAGTAATTGGTGCCTACGATCCCGAAAAGGACAAACTAAGCTGGATTAACGGAACCGGACAAGACCAAACGCACATGTTGGTGATTACGGATAACGGCAAACATATAGTTGCCACGAACAGGGGTTCCGGCACTGTCTCCATTTATGATTTACAGGGTGAGGATCCCTTACAAGGCGGTTCATAGAAACATACCATTCTATCAGTCGGTGAGAGCCCGGAGGGTGTGGCATTGAGCCCGGATGGCACCAAAGCCTGGATTGGCCTCCGCAGAAAAGGAGAAATAGCTGTGGTGGATATAGCCGATAAAAAAGTGACAGAAAAGTTTGATGTTCCCGAAATAGGAGGAATTGCAAGACTGCAGTTCACCTTAGACGGAAAATATGTAGTAGCAGCTGGCTCCCGGGAAGGTAATGCTGTTATTGTAGATACAAAGACACATAAAACCGTTAAGAACTTCCAGCTAGGTGCAGGAACGGAACCCATTTTTATCAATCCTGATGGCAAGCACATATTTATTGGAACAACCAACGAAAACTTTATTACCGAAATTGATTTGACCACCCTGGAGATCACCAGAAAAATAACTGGCTTTGAAGGTCCTGATGCAATGGCCTGGATTGGAGGTGTTGAAATGCTGAACAACAATAAAGCTCCACAAGAAGGCCGCATGCAATTCTTTGGCAGAACTTTAGCTATTTCGCCCGAGGTACATCCGGATAACAGCGTAACATTCAGAATAGACGCCCCTAAGGCAGAAGAAGTAAGCTTACATATTTCAGGATTGAAGCCTGTAGCCATGGAAAAAGAAGTTGATGGCATGTGGTCGGTCACAACGTCTCCCCTTGCTCCGGATGTATACCCCTATAGCTTTTCAATAGATGGCTTGAATGTACCGGATCCGGTAAATCCGGAAATTACTACCGGTTACAAAATGAGGGTTGGAAACAGTATAGTTCAAATACCAGCAGAAAATCCAGAACCCTGGGAACAAACCAATGTGCCTCACGGTGCAATCACGAGACACTTTTATGAATCTGCCATCATTGGCGATCAGAGCGATTTTTACATTTATACCCCTCCTGGCTATAACCCAAAGCGCAAACAGAAATATCCAACCCTGTACCTTTTGCACGGTTTAACCGAAAATGCAGAATCCTGGTTTACAGCCGGAAAGGCTAATTTCATTCTCGATAATTTAATTGCACAGGGCAAAATAGCTCCTATGGTCATCGTATGCCCGTTGGGCTATGGAGATCCTGAAAATATCACACAAGGTTATGGAGGAGCCTTTGAAACATTCACAAAATCATTGTTAACTGAAGTAATTCCTTTTGTAGAAAGGAATTATAATGTTGGAAGTAAAGCTGAAGATAGAGCCATAACCGGGTTATCTATGGGCGCCGGACAATCCTTATTTATTGGATTGAATAACCCTGATGTGTTTGCTTACATTGGCGGTTTTAGTTCAGCGGTGGTGATGTATGGCATGAACCGGGACCGCAGCACCGTTCAACAACCGGAGTTATTGCTAGATGCACCACTTTTCAAAAAAGTATTCCCGGAATTAGATGCCAACATCAATAATAAGATTAAACTACTATGGATTGCAACCGGAGACCGGGACGGAGAATTTGCTTTTTCTATGGAATATAAGTTATGGTTAAAATCTATTGGCGTGGAGTTCGATGAAGTGATTACCCCCGGCCAGCACACCTGGATGGTTTGGAGACGTAATCTGGTTGATTTTTCACAGTTACTATTTAAATAAAAGCCAGCACACAATTGAATAGGCCAGTAAGTCATTAAGCTGAAGGAACACCCTTGGTATTGATTTTGAACGAGCTACAAAGAATTTAACCTTTGGCAATCACATGCAGCTGTTCACAGTTGTTTGTTCAAATAACCAAACGATTTAACAGGAAAGCAACCAACATATTTAACAGGAAAGCTAAAATGAGTTGGGGTTCAGGAGCACCCCCTGAACCCCAATATTGGCTCAACACCTATTGTAAAAGCCTGAAAATGCTATTGTTTCTTTACTTTTTTCCCTTTTCTGATGCCATTTCATTGTCGCCCAGGTCCTGGCCAAAATAAGGCATACCATCTTTGGTCCATTTCAGTACCCTGGCACGTGTGTGGCGGTTGGGATCGTACAGAGGCTCTCCATCAATATCTTTGTAGTCGCGGGCATGATAAATCATCACATCAGTTTTGCCATCTTCAGCCACTGTAAAGCTGTTATGCCCGGGGCCGAACCGTTTAAGGCTTTCGTTGGTAGAAAAAACAGGTTCAGGTAGTTTGTTCCATGAGGCAGGATCAAGAAGGTCGGCGTCTGCATCGGCCCAAAGTAATCCTATGGCGTAGTTGGCATCGGTGGCACTGGCAGAGAAGGTCACAAAAACCTTCCCCTTGCGGATTAGTACTGCAGGAGCCTCGTTTACTCTGTGCCCCTGGATTTCCCACTCATATTCAGGCTGTGAAATCACTACCTGTTTGTCATCTAAGGTGGTAGGACTGGTCATCTTTGCAATATAAATGCCCGTGTTCACCACCGTATCCGATGCTCTGTCAGTCCATATCAGGTAACGCTGGCCCTTATGTTCAAAGGTGGTGGCATCCAGGGAAAACTCATCTCTTTTGGCCACAATCTGTCCTTCCTCTTTCCATTCGCCCTTTGTTGGATCTTCCGACTCGTTCGACAAGGCGTACATGCGTATTTTCCATTTGTCCTCGGCCGAGCCAGCTGCAAAATAGATATACCATTTTCCATCTATGCGATGCAGTTCGGGAGCCCAGATGTGGTTACCCATGGGGCCTGTATCATGCTTGCGCCATACTACCACCGGTTCTGCTTCTTTTATGCCATTGATGGTTTTTGACTTGCGTAATTCAATGCGGTCGTACTCAGGTACTGTGGCAATAAAATAATAAGTACCGTCAGCAGCTTTCGTCACATGTGGATCTGCCCTTTGCAAGGCCAATGGGTTGTTGAACTGGTTCTTCTTCGGCTTCTGCGCATTTACCGCCAATCCACTGAAAATGAGCGTTAATACCAGGATAAGTTTTAAAAATTTAAAGTGGTTCATTTTGTTTGTGCTGATAGTGTTTAAGCAGCCTTAGTTTACCGGTCTTGCTTTTCTAAATATAAACGTAAAAAATACAATTATATTCAACAAAGCTAATAATGTGGCTTTTTGGCATCAGTTTTCTCAAAGAGGTTAGGTTGAAGATAAAGATCGGCATCTGGATTATCCGTATTATGAAACAAACACAGACGGTGGTAAAGGTTGGGAAGGTAAATAGGATAGCCAGTACTGCTATGCGCTTATTTATACTTTGAGATAGGTTTTGCGCTAAATGCTGTTAAACATCCGACACTCAGTTAGAAAATAAATAATGCAAAGGCTGTAACAGCTCTTTGCCATTGAACAAGCAAACCTCTAACTTATCGTCTGGCCAGACTCAGCGGTAAATAGCCACTGTTTCTCTGAATGAACGAGCCCCCTACAAGCTTTAAAAATACCATGATAAGATTAGTTTTAGTTATGTGGATTGCTTTTACAATTTCCTGTAAAAATGAGGATACCTCTACCTCTACAGCTGTTAATGAGGCAACCCTAAATACCAGCGAAAACTTTGATTGGCTGGTAGGAAACTGGCAAAGTATTAATGAAGAAGAGGATAGAAAAACTTTTGAAACCTGGAACATGAAAAATGATACCGAGTATAAGGGGTTCGGCTTCACATTGCAGAACAACGATACTGTATGGCAGGAACATGTGCGGCTGGTTAAATCAGAGACTGGTTGGAATTTTGAAGTAACAGGAAAAGGAGAATCCAAACCAACAGTATTTAAACTGACAAATGTTGAGAGGGAAAGCTTTGCCTGTGAAAATCAGGAAAATGAGTTCCCTAAGAAAATAGTATATGCTAAAGCTGGGAATAAGATCAAGGCTGTAATTTCAGGAGGCAGTATGGAAATTCCTTTTGAATTTGAAAGAGCAGCACTAAAATAACCCTAACCGGAATGCCTGCAGGTATTTTACCTGGACTACAACAGAAAAAAAACTATGTCTGGAGAGGCCAGTTCTCTCCAGACATAGTTTTAGACTACTGCAAACAAAGTTACTATTGAGAGAGCCCTTTCATGGCATCCTGCTCGAGAAATGGCTGGTTGTACATACGCTTGCTGGTTGCTTTGAAGATAGCATTGGCCACGGCTGCACCGGTAGGCGGAAGTGCAGGTTCTCCCAGACCTGTAGGCTCTATGCCATTGTCTACAAAATGGATTTCTACCTCCGGAACTTCCTTCAGGCGAATCAGGCGATAGTTGTTGAAGTTCTGCTGCTCGGGAGCGCCCTCCCTGAAGGTCATGTTACCGTACATGGCATGTCCCAGACCATCTACAATACCCCCTATTACCTGCTGGCGGGCACCGCTTAGGTTTACAACCTGTCCGCAGTCCGATACCGCATATATTTTCTTAAGCACAGGCTTGCCGCCTTCCAGCGCCACCTCTCCTACCTGGGCTACATAGGAGCGGTGAGAATAGTAAACACTAAAGCCCTGGTGTACCCCCTGCTTTTTGCCCCAGCCTGCTTTTTCGGCAGCCATACGGGTAACAGTTTGCATCCGGTCTATATCGTAGCCAATATTACCAACAGGCGATTTTTTGGCTTTTTCCATCAGCTCCAGCCTGAACTGCACAGGGTCTTTGCCTGCTGCCTGGGCCACCTCATCGATAAAAGACTGTTCTGCAAAAGCCAGAAAGTTAGTAATGGGCGCACGCCAAGGCGCTGTGGTAATGGGCGACTGATGTTCAACGGAATCAATCAGGAGGTTCTCTACCGAGCCGGAGGGGAAATTGTGCTCCCGGGTAGGGTTGCCTGCGTTAATACCAACACCACGTAGTTTATAGCCAATCATGTTGCCGCTGGCATCCAGTGCGGCCTCGAAACGATAGCGAACCGCCGGGCGGTAATTACCTCCTGTCATATCGTCTTCCCGGGTCCAGATAACTTTAACGGGGGCTTTCGCCAGCTTCGATACCTGTACAGCTTCTTCCACATAATCAGCCATTAGACGGCGGCCAAAGGCGCCGCCCATGCGCGTCATCTCCACGGTAATTTTTTCCGGGGCAATGCCTGTGATCTGGGCAGCTACCCCGCGGGCACGGTCCGGTGTCTGGGTGGGGCCAACCAGCTCAACACCATCGGCTCGTACATGGGCAAAGAAGTTCATGGGTTCCAGCGGGCTGTGTGGCAGAAAGGGGCACTGGTATTCACTTTTTACCACCTTTGCCGCACGTTTAAAAGCTGCTTCCACATCGCCATCCTGCCGGCGCACACTTGCCTCCTTACTATCTAAAAGCTCTTTGAACAGCCGGTCGTGGTCTGTGCTGCTTTCAAGGGCTGCCCCTTTTTCGTACACCACCTTCAGTGCTTTGCGGGCTTTCATTACCTGCCAGGTACTTTTGCCCACTACTGCTACTTTATCATCAAAGCGTACCACATCTACAATGCCCGGCATGGCTTTGGCAGCGGCGGCATCAACAGATTTAACTTTCATACCAAAAGCTGGCGGGCGCTGAACCATAGCCGTGAGCATACCTTCCCGGTAAAAATCTATTCCGTAAAGTGGCTTCCCGGTGATGATGTCCCCGTTATCAACATTGTTGATTGCCTTGCCGATCAGCTTGAAATCTTTCGGGTCTTTCAGCTTTACATTAGCCGGAGCAGGCAGTTTTGCTGCATCGGCAGCCAGTTCTCCATAGCCAAGCTGCCGGCCACTGGCTTTATGCATCACCAGGCTGTTTTGGGTGCTAAGTTCGCCAACAGGCACTTTTAGCCGTTTGGCAGCTGCTTCCATAAGCATTTGCCGGGCAGTGGCACCAGCCTCGCGCAGGCGCTTCCAGGAGTGCGGAATTGCCCCGCTGCCTCCCGTTACCTGGCGCTCATATTTGCTACTGTCAAGGGCTGCCTGCACCACTTTTACCCTGCTCCAGTCCACATCAAGCTCTTCGGCCACAATCATGGGAAAGGAGGTTTTGATATTCTGCCCTATTTCAGGGTTAGGGGAGAAAATGGTTACGGTACCATCGGTGGCAATGGATAAAAAGCTGTTGAAATCTACACTCCCGGCAGCCAGCGCTGCATTTTCTATTTCGCCAGCAGGTGCCAGGCCGGCACCGTAAAGTTTAAAGCCTATCAGGAGTCCGCCCCCTGCCAGGAGCGACTGCTTAAGAAAATTCCGTCTGCTTGTATTAGGTTGGCTCGACATGGCTATTTTAGTTTGGCTGCTGCAAGGGTTACTGCTTCACGAATGCGGTGGTAGGTTCCGCAGCGGCATATGTTGCCATTCATACCGGCATCTATTTCTTCGGTGCTGGGGTTAGGGTTGCGCTTAAGGAGCGCTGCAGCGGTCATGATCTGGCCGGCCTGGCAGTAGCCGCACTGGGCAACATCTACCTCGTTCCAGGCCTGCTGAACCGGGTGAGTACCCTGCTCCGACAGTCCCTCAATGGTTGTGATGCTGGCACTGCCCACTGCAGATACCGGGAACACACAGGCGCGAACGGCCTGGTCGTTAAAATGAACTGTACATGCCCCGCAGACAGCTATTCCGCAGCCAAACTTGGTGCCCAGCAGCCCCAGATGATCGCGCAGCACCCATAGTAGCGGCGTATCCGGCTCTACATCGGCCTGGTATGTTTGTCCGTTTATTTGCAGCTTATAAATCGCCATTATACCTTCTAATTAGTATTTAGATCTAAAATAAAGAAAAACCCGCTTTTTCTGTGAGAAAGCAGCAGATTTAGAAGTCATAAAAATCTAAATCACGGTAAAGTCTAACTATATGCTGTAAAAGTGGAGGCTCCGGTATCGGAACAAATAAGGTTGATGATGTAGCGGACAAAGGGATCAGTAATAAGGCAGCACAGGGCGGGCATCTCTCCTGCCTGCCTTCTTGAAAAACTCACTTGCAGCAAAGTTGCCTAACAAAGAACAGCAGTCTTTAATTTAACATGATTTATGGATTGCAATCAGTTTAAACTGCTGTAATTCCTGGAGGAAAATGGTAAGGAAGCAAAAGATTGTTAAGCTGCTAAACCCTGGCTTGGTTGCCGATAATTAGTGCTGTGGCTGATCTTTGATGCCTGGCGCACCCATGCAGGAGTCTGATGCCAGGATTGGTACCAGATTGGTTTTTCCGCTGCTTTCCAGCTTATAGTGCGAGTAGATCTTATACAGCTCAAAGGGCACCTTCAGCATGTGGCTGATCTTTAGATGTGAGTGATCTTTTCTTTTCCACACCTTTAGTGGTATTTCGCTCACGGTTGTGCAGGTTTCTTTTCTGCCAAACATTTCAATACAACGGGCTAGAATTTCCATATCAAACAGCCAGCGGGTTAAGAAAGGAGCAGTAAAAAGCTGCCGGGCAACTTTTGTGCTAATGAGCTTTGCCCCACATTGTGTGTCGTACACAGGTATTTTTAAAGTAAGGCTGGCTACGGTAGAAAATATTCTGCCAAAATAGTGTCTGGCCAGATTGCGCTCTATGGTTGCGCCAAGGCGTTTAACGCGTGAGCCCATGATCAGCAGTTTATCTTCTCCCGATTCTTCCAGCAGGTGCAAAGCCTCTGTGATCGGGGTTGAAAAATCTGCATCAAAGTAGCCGATATAACTAAAGTCGTGCCAGCTTAGGGCTTTGAGCACTCCTGTTCGCACAGCCTCTGCTTTACCTTTATTCCTGGGCAGGCTTATTACCTGCACCCGCTCCTCTCTACCACTTCTAAGCATTTCCAGCACATACTGAGTTTTATCGCTGCTGCCATCATTCACAAAACAGAAAAAGAAATTGGTACTCTGGAAAACCTCCAGAAACTCATCGCGTGGCAGTCGAAACTGCTCGTTGTAGCAGGGTATTATGATACAGATCTTTTGCATATGGCATAGGTTGATAGTCCTCCGATTTTGATTCCTGTCCTGCCCAGCAGGGACGTTAGCTTATAATCCAGGAGCAGCAGGTTTTGAAACAGCCTGGTGCTTAACCTACCACCCCGCCAGTCGGCAGCATCGGTACCTCCACGCTGCGCTGCCCGGGGATACAGTTTCTCCCACATGCTTTGCATAAAACGTATGGGAAGCAGCGAAAAAAAGAAGTAGCCCTTATCCACAATGCTGAATCCTGATTTTTGCAACACAGCGCTAAGTGAGCTGCTGCTGTACCTTCGGTAATGGTCCAGAAAGGTATCGTGAGAGCTGAAAAGTGACTGATAGGCTGGCGTGGTAATAACCAGTACCGTATTTTCTGTGATGAAAGGAAAAAGTCGCAAGTCTTCCAGGAAGGCTGCATCATCGTGTATATGCTCCAGCACATCGAGCAAAAAGACTAGCCCTGCTTCACGAAAAGTGCGGGATGCCTCTTCCAGGTTTTGAAACACCTGGATGTTGCTACCGCTGTACCTGCTGTTAATGCCCGGCAGTGCCTCGGGCTTTAGCGCTGTGTCCACTGCAATGATCCTCCCCCCGTTTAGCTTTTGCGCAAGTGTGCTGCTAAAAAACAGGTCTCCGCAGCCTATGTCAAGCACCCGTACCTCTGCACTCCTGGTGTTCGCCAGATACTTTTCTGACAGGCCATAAACCACCTCCAGGCGGGCCAGCTCCCATGGATGCCGGCTACCGCTGCCTGAAGCCTGTGTTTGTGCATGTATTTCTTTTAAATCCATTTCTGTCTGTTCAGAGAGTATACCGATGTCCTTTTTATGAAAAAAATGCGATAAGCACTGGTTGTAGTAGTAGGTTTTCTCTGTGGGGGCCGGGGCAAGATCGTAGGCATAGATGGTTTTAGGCTTGTGCTCCAGCGAAGGAACGATGCATCCTTCTGCTGTACAGCTGCGGATATGGCTGTATCGCTGCTGCATTTCCTGGCTGTAGGCACGGGCAGTGCCCTTTGCCAGATCCTGATAGGCTGTGCTTACCCTGTTGCCCCAGAATACCAGCATGCCTAATAGCAGCACTGCCAGCATTAGCCTTTGAACAGAAGATAGGCGGGGAATGCTGATATGTTTGGTTTGTAAATAGACCAGAAAGGCTAAAACAAGGGCCAGCCCCCCAAAAATATATACTACATAGATGAGGTTGACTGTTCTGGCCGGAGGTGCTCCTCCCTGCCCCCAAAAACTGGGCAGAAAACCCAGGGCTATGAAACCCAGAACCGTTGCAGCCAGCAGGTAAAGGTGTTTTCTGCTTACGACCGGCAACCTGTAGTACTGCCTGATGTTGCCGGCAATGCGCACTAACAGCCCTGAAAACAGCAGCAGCAGGGGCACTGAAAAAGGCAGCCAGTGTACAATGTAGGTAATACTATACCTGATAGGCCCATAAACAGATAAAAACACATCAAACCTCTGGGGTTTGGCAGACATTCTAACTGCATTGCCCGGCGCCAGAATTACCACCAGCGATGCGGCAATCGTTACCAGCAGCAGCACGAGTAAAGGTTTATCAAGCCCGCGCTGCCTATAGCTGCGGATGGCCAGCCATAAAAACAGAGTACAGCACAGCAACAGCATGGAGGTTTCGTTTAACCCCACAATTACAATACAAATAATACTGCCCAGGATGGTGTAGAAGACTCTTTTATGCTGTTTATGCTGCTCATGGAGATGAAGGATAAGAGCAAACAACAGCAGGCAAAGTGTGGAGGCCAGCTGGTAGGTAAGCGATCCTGAAATCCAGTAGAATGCTTCTGCAATGTTTGGCAGCCTGACGATGTACAGGAAGAATATCAGCAGGGAGAGCACAAGCCTGTCTGTGGCGGCAGCCGCCGGTAATAACTTTTTAAGAAACAGGTAAATAGAAGCACCAAAAGAAACAAACAGCAGGATAGGCATAAGCCTGTAAAACAGGAGGCTGTCAGGATCAATGGTGCTCAGCGACAGCAGGGCTGTAGCCCCGTAGCGACCAGTCCAGGTGGTGTAAAGGTATTCCTGGAACGTCCAGAAGCCGAAATCCCTGGACCGGTGGGAGTAGCAGAAATCATCGGCAGAAGGATGGTTGTATTGCGAAATCAGGAGGAAGGGAAGCAGCGCAGGCAGCACAAGAATCAGGGCATAGAATAACTCCTTATACCTGAGCTTTGCTGTAGAATTACCGGGCTCGATCAGGATTGAAGATACTGGTTCTCTTACTGACTGGTAGAGTCTCCTCATGATGTTCTCTATCTGTTCTTACTGTTCTTATGTGCAGGCGCAGGCATCTGGACAGAGCAATAAATAAAAAGGCGATAGCACGGGCTTCTCCTGCAACTATTTATTTTTTAATATTAGAAAGCAGCAGAGTTGAGTAGTGTAAATTATGTTATAACAACAACCAACGCACAATTGTTGGCTACACATCGAATAATATACAGGCTGCCGCGGCAGATGTCGTCAGGCTGGTGTGTGATGGCCTATATGGGAGAACGCCCCTCCTGCAACACCCCAAAAACACAATAGGATTTACAGGAACAGACTGCTGGCAAATGAAAATTATTGAATAGGGCTGGTAATATTTTACATACGGCAAACTAGCAGCAGCACAAAAAAGCCGTACCCATTTAGCGGGTACGGCTCCTGCTGTGTTTAGCACTTTCCTTTACAAATCAGCTGTATCATTGCTGCTTTTTGTTTTCGGCTGCATATTGCTGCATGGCACTTTTAAAGTACCTGCCCTGCCTGGTTGGAGTGTAGTTCCAGTCCTGGATAAGCATGGGCGACCACTGCGGGTCAAATACCCACACTACATAGGAGATACCCCTATCATTGCTGTATTGTGTAATGGCATCGCCATAAGATTCATCAGAGATTACCGGCACGTGGGCTCCCCTTTCATCGGGTCCGCAAAAGCCTATTTCTGTTAGTACCAGCGGATACTTTTCTGCCACAAAGCCCCAGTCCCGGGTCCACTGATCTTCCCATGGCTTTTCGCGCTTCATGGGGTACGGATGGCTTACATAAGCAATACCCTCGGCGTTTATAGGGTTTGTGGCTACCTCTGTAAGATCATAGGCCCAGTTAAAACCAGCCACCAGCGGAATAGCCCGGGCTCCGTTTGCCCTCACAATGGTAATGGCTTCTTCCATAATCGCTTTCCACTCCTGCCAGCTGCAGCTGCCCAGTTTGCCATCCATTACGGTTGGTTCATTAAAAAGCTCAAAAAAGGCTACCGTTGTATTACCCTTATAATGATCGGACATGGTTCTCCAGAACTCGTAAGTTTCCTTAAGGGTGGTTTCATACATGGGGTTCTGGTACATTTCATTTTTAAGGTTGCCAATGCTGTGCCAGTCTATTACCACATACATACCCAGTTCGCCGGCCCAGGCCACACCTTTATCCAGCATTTTCAGGTACTCATCTTTGCCCCTGGAGCGCCAGGCAGTAGGGTGTACGGGCAGCCGCACCAGGTTAGCACCCCATTTTTTCATTTCTTCAAAGTATCTTTTTTCCCACTTACCTGCCCTGTACAGCCTGTCGGGGTCGCTGGCATTAAGCCCCCTGAAAACAACCTGGGTTCCATCGGCAAGGGTAAATTTGTTGCCCTGCACTACTACCTGGCTCAAGTTGCCTGCAGTTTGCCCATAGGCATGCATACCGAGGCACATAAACAGCAGCAGAAGCCCTGCATACGTAAATGCTTTCATAAAATATATGTTATTCGTTGATTGGTATGCGACTTGTTACAAACAGAAACCTGTTGCTACCAGCATAAAAGCAGCTGCATATTACTACCATCATTCTTACCAAATATGAAGAATAAATCCTGAAAAAGGGCAAATAATGTTGCTGCCCCAAATATTTTCCTGAAAAATATATTGCAGCTCCTGACCAACCCTTCTGGCCCGGCTGTGGTCATGCTAAAGAATGCCCTTGCTGGCGCTGCAAGGCTCAAACTTTTTACCGGTACATATAACTTAAATAAACTTTTACCCCATGTTTAGTTTTAACAGGAGTTACATAAGCGTGCTTGTATTTCTGCTTTTGGCACTGACAGGTACAGATCTTTTCATAACGCACCCTTTTTTACAGGCTACCCTGAGCAACATTATTTTAATAGTGATGCAGTATGCTGCCATTAAAGCCTTTTGGAATGTAAAGCCTGTTGTTGCAGGTGCAGCTTTACTCTTGCTGTCATCTGCCTATGAAATAGCCCCCTTCATCTCCTTTGCAGATCCATCCCAACAGGGCAGCTTAATCACCATCAGCCCTACAATTGGTTTCTGGTATACTGCCATGACCTACACAACAGGCATAGCACTGGCACTGCTAACTGAAAGAGCCATTCTTCAGGCTTCAAAAAAACTGCACATAGACTGATCCCCAATGATTGCACCCCTGGCGCTGTGGTATGGACTTTCTGCTTAATTCAGGCTAAATTGATGCTGCTTTAAAATTTTTTAACAGGAGCAAACACCAGGGGCATGAACAGGATCGACAGACTTTTTGGAATACTCACCCTGCTGCAGTCTAAAAAATACCTTACTGCTGAACAGATATCAGAAAAGTTTGGGATCAGTATCCGCACCGTTTACCGCGACATTAAAGCGATCTGTGAGCAGGGGGTTCCTGTAAGCTTTGAACCACACAGAGGCTATTACGTGGTGCAGGGCTATTTTTTGCCCCCGGTATCTTTTAGTACAGAAGAAGCCAATGCACTGCTGTTAATGGAAACCCTGGTCTATGGCTTTGCCGATAAGTCTATCCAAACCCACTATTCCAACGCACTAACCAAAGTAAAGGCAGGCCTGCGGCACTCACAGAAAGAAGACCTAGAGTTCCTGAACAACAACATCAGGCTACAGGTACCCTCCTGCTTTGTGCTTAACTTCGATTATCTCTCCATATTGCAGCAGGCTATTTCCGGAAAAATGCTCCTGGAAATCGAATATGTAAACAAGCAGGAAGAGAGCAGCATACGAGAGGTAGAGCCAATCGGGCTTGTTTTTTATGCCCTTAACTGGCACCTGATAGCCTGGTGCCATAAGCGGCAGGAGTACCGCGATTTCAGGGTATCGCGCATCCGCCATGTTAAGGCTACCGGCCAGCCCTTCAGAAAAAGTGAGCATATGGTGCTTAACGACTATATGAAACAGCTGCCGGTTGATTACTGATGCCGTTCCGGAAGTATAAGCCTTTGTTCAGACACGCCCCCTCTGCCACAGCTCTTCTGCTGATAACATAAGAAATACAACCGGCTGGTCACAAACATTAATACCGCTGCCGAGTATCTATTTTACCCGGTCTCCTGCAGGCTGCAAGAGTCGGGATCAATGTTTTCAGAAGAGATCAATCTATCATAAAACAGAGGTTATGGAGAAGCTAAAAGGAAAAGTTGCGCTGATTACCGGATCAGACTCAGGCATAGGCAAAGCTACGGCGCTGGAATTTGCAAGACAGGGCGCCAGTGTAGTTGTTTGCTACCACTCCGACCAAGAGGGCGGGGAGCAAACCTTGAAAGAGGTGGAGCAGGAAGGTGCCAAAGGTATGGTGCTAAAGGTAGACATCAGCGATGAGCAGTCGGTGGAAAAGCTTTTTGACCAGGCCATTGAAAAATTTGGTACTGTTGATATCCTTGTAAATAATGCAGCCCTCAATGGTAAAGGCATTATGGTGGCCGATATGGATACTGAAGTTTTTGATAAATGCATCCGCACCAACTTATACGGCACCTTCTTTTGCTCCAGGCGTTTCATCAGGCACCGCAGGGAAAAGGGCGGCAAGGGCAAGATCATCAACGTAAGCTCGGTACACGAAGAAGTAGTAGCTGCCGGCACTGCCGAATACTGCGCCTCCAAAGCAGCGGTACGTAATTTTACCAGAACACTCGCCATGGAGCTGGCCGAAGAAGGCATCAATGTAAACAACATAGCTCCCGGCATGATCCTGACCCCCATGAACCAGGAGGCGATGGACGATAAGGAAGCCAGAAAGGAAAGCGAAGAAAACATTCCGATGAAAAGAGCCGGTAAGCCTGAAGAAATAGCCAAAGTAGCCCTCTTCCTGGCCTCTTCAGATTCTGATTACGTTACAGGCTCCAGCTACTTTATGGATGGAGGTTTATCCTTAAGCCTGGGGCAGGGTGCTTAAGCTTGTTTTCTAAAAATACAACTCGTTTACGCCAGTTTACCGGATACACCAGTGTTGCACAGGGCAAAAAAGCGCTTATTTTTCTTACATAAGCGCTTTTTTTTTCTGAAAAAGAATGTCGATTTCTGCTAGGATTAGGTCCTATTGCCACAAAGGATAAGCATAGGCACAGAGTTTTTCTGGCTATCCAGCTGGGTGGCAGTAGAAAGGATAGTTGTAAAGAC
>NZ_JAHXBU010000049.1 GCF_020178975.1 Cesiribacter sp. SM1 | reverse complement strand
CATTCAATGATCTCGTATTTTAAAGCTTGTATATTCATACTTCTTATTTGCTCGTCCAATCTAAATATACGAATCCCGTTCCAAACCGGCGGTAGATCTATGGTACGATTTTGCATTAAGACCAACGTCCGTTGAATACAGCAGGCGACCATTCACCGGCCTCTGCTATGCCCACGCAAAGGTAGACAATAGCATTGTCAATGGCTGAATGCGCTGGGGGAGCTTGCTTTATTCTGTTGTTGGTAGCAGGCTTTATTTATTTTCTTTAGTAAGCTTGATGATATAATCCGTCAGCTTTTCTATTTCTTCATCATCATAAGTCAGCGGCTCCACCAGTCCAGTTGCGAAATCCTTTACTTCTTTTCGGTCCCAATCGCTAATTGTGGATAGTACTGATGGAGAAAGGTGCTTAAGTCGAGCTGCAACAGATTTACCGGTATTGCTGTCAAAGGTAAATTTTGAATTCTTAATCCATTCTTCTGCCAAAGCAGCACGACCGTCCTGTTTAAGGATTTCTATATATTCCTGTCTAACCTTTTTTAACAGATTTGTAATCAAGGGACTATTAGCAAATTCATTCAAATCATAGCTGTCGATTTGGTCCGAATATTTTACAGTTGCTAAAAGCTTATGAAGTGCATGTATTTCTGCTTTGTTATCTATAATCATGTGTCCCCATTTTGCTTGCTACCAACGTCCATTGAATAAAGCAGATGCCCTTCACTGGCCTTTGCTGAATGTACGCAAGGTTTGCTTGCTGCATTGTCAATGGCTGAAAGTTGTTGGGGCATTTGCTTTATTCTGTTGTTAGGCACAGGTTATTTATTTTTTTCCACCGAATAGTTTGGATAAGAAACCCTGCTTAACTCTCTTCTCTATAATCCAAATAGGCTCGTCACCCGGTCTAATTATTTTCGTTTTCGGACCCGATTTACCCCATGAAAATCCAGTCTGTATTGGCTTATTAGTTAAGTCTGCCACTAAAAATAATTCTGGAAGTTCACCCTGCACTTGGCTAAAGTTGTAGTCTTTTTCATTCTTTTCCATTATTCCGATTTTCTCTAACCAAATGTCACTGACTATTTTCTCATGAATAATATCAAGGTTCGATTCTTTACCATTTTTCCCGAATTCGTCTATGTGCGCAATAAATTCAGTTAGATTTTCAGAATGCTTTACAACGACAGCAGGGTCATGGCAGACGTAATAGACGGAGTTCCATTTTCCTTTTGAGTCTATGTCAAGAATCCAGAAGTTACCAAAGCCATCACCTGCTAACTGTACTGAACGAGGAAACATTTCTTCAAAGCCGAAAGGTCCGAATGTGTCAAATCGTACTTCTTCTAACCCGCTGAACTCAAATCCCTTGCTGAACCGCAAAAGCTCCTCAATCTCTATTGGAAGGTATTGTCCTGGTAATTGCTGTTTATAAGCTTCAATTTCTTCTTCGGTCATCCCTTCTAAAAGCTCGACTTTATACAAATCCCCGTCTTCAGATTCATACTCATTGTTAAGTATAGACTGAAGCTGTTCTTTTGGTGTCATGTGGATTCTTTAGCTTGGTTTTTCACTTGTGCCTAACGTTCATTGAATAAAGCAGATGCCCTGCACTGCCCTTCGATGAAAGTACGCAAAATCAGCTATTGCTATAACAATGGCTGAACGCTGTGGGGCATTTGCTTTATTCTGTTGTTGTGCCCAGTTTATTTTATTTTTTATTTTATGCGTCCGCTTGCATAAATACACGAATTGCTTCCTTTGTCTTAATATTTATCTCTACTGTGATTCTTGGTCCAGTTTTAATGTCGTTTGCTGGTCTAAAGTCAATCTGATATATTTCTGGAGCCTCTTGAGAATTGCTGTATCCTATTATTTTATATTCTTGTACTTCAGTCTGATTGAAAGGAAAACCATAAGGATCAGCAGGGAAGTTTTTTTCTTGTTGTCCTTCAGGCTTATTCAAGTTTTCAACTGATTTATGGATTGCCTTTACTGCTGCCTGAGTCACTGCTTCAGGCCATGGATAATTTTGTTCTTCTTTGATTTACAGTTCCAGCTGTATATTTGAAAGACTTACGTTATGAGCCTCGCTTTCCCTGGCTGAACAGGAGAAAAGAACTAATAAGGTCAATGTTAATGTAAGTAGGTTGTTCATGGGGTTCAATTGGGCACAACGTCCGTTGAATAAAGCAGGCGACCTTCACCGACCTTTGCCGAACGGACGCAAAGGAAGACAATAGCATTGTCAATGGCTGAACGCACTGGGGAGCTTGCTTTATTCTGTTGTTGGTGCTAGTCTTTTATTATTTTTTATTGTCTCGGTGGGAGGTATATATCTTTGAGCTTACTCAATTCTTCATCGGCTTCCTCTATAAACTTTGCTTTATCCGGATAGCAGTTCGTAATTCTGTTCCACACTATTTTTTTTGTCTCGCCCTGGTAACTGTAAATGATATAAATTGGATTAAGGTAGTCGCAGTAAGTGGAATCGATGATACTTTGTATGCTTTCTAGTTCTGCTAAAGATCTACTGTTGACAGATGAAATAGCCTTATACTTATTTGCAGATTCACTGTGCTTAGCATTAAATACAAGGCTTTTGATATCAAAATTATTATCGATCAAAATTCGATCATTGTGAAGCTTTGCTGCTATAGCATATGATTTAGAGTCCTTATAAAAGTACTCACTTACAACAATGATCTCTGGTTCCGCCGATTGACAAAATCCTATTAGAGTCAGTAAGCTGAATATCAGGGTTAATATGTAGTCCTTTTTCATATTAGTCTTTCCGTCTGCACTTAGCTTAAAGGTACGGTTTTGATTAGCACCAACGTCCGTTGAATAAAGCAGGCGCCGCCGCTGCGGTTGATTAAGAGTAGTAAAGTAATAGTTTAGCAGCCCCTTTCCAAGAAGAGCTGGGGGCGCTTGCTTTATTCTGTGGTTGGGCATAGGTTAG
>NZ_JAHXBU010000048.1 GCF_020178975.1 Cesiribacter sp. SM1 | reverse complement strand
TCCAGCTTCCAACAACAGGAAAAAACCAGGGGCTGTAGAGCTCTTTGTCAATATACTACTAAACTACTACCTTAGGTCCTTAAGGAAGCTGCTGCGGGATGCCCCCGGCTCTTTCCAAAGACCGTTGTGCACAAGTAAAACCAATGCGAAACCATCGACTCATACTAGCCTTCTTGGTGCAGCTGCTCGTTTGCTTTAACGTACTCGGACAATCAGAAAAGCGCTTTAATATCATTATCCAAATCAATGATGAAATAGCAGTTGGCGGTGTAGCTAGAATTCACATTGAAGCTGACTCTGATAATGAAGCGAAAAAATGGGATGCAGGATATATACCAGGTGAATTGACTCTGCCGCTAGAGGTGATTCAATTATTAGAAACGGATAGTACAAAATCAGTAAATCTAAAATTTGTCCATTACAGCTATAAAGGCCAAAGGCAGTTCACACAGCAATATTCAATAGAACTGAACTCGACTGTTCTTAATCAGGACTATGTGATTATCAATGCTTACGACCTGACTCAAAGAAAATATAAAAAACAGTTTGAGCATTTGACGCAGGACGACACCATTTATGAATTCATATTTCCCGGCAGCGGTCGGTGGATAAGAAAAAAATAATAACCTGTGCACAACAACAGAATAAAGCAAGCTCCCCCAGTTCGTTCAGCCATTGACAATGCTATTGTCTACCTTTGCGTGGGCAAAGCAAAGGCCGGTGAAGGTCGCCTGCTTTATTCAATGGACGTTGGTGGTAATGCAATCCAATCATGGTCGACAGTCACTTCATAGAAGATCAAAGGCTTGTAAAGAAATTATTAGCTAATCTACAGCCTACTGGTAACCAAACCGGTTACTACGCAGAGTTGTACGTTGATCCAGTGACTGGTCAGGAATGGGAGAAATACGAATTTGAATATGAAGACAGTTCGACTGACGCAGTTGGACTTAGAAAATTACCGTATCCCTCGACTGATAAAATAATAGAAATTGCTCTTTTCTCACCCCATGATGATGAAGCTAACGGAGCAGCTGGGCTTCTGCTTGAGCTGGAAGATGATGAAAATGATTTTAGAGAAAAGCTTTTGAATCAAATTGAAAATAACATTGATAGGATAAGTGAGGAGAGGTATGATCTAGTCTATTGGAGGGCTCAGCTTTATGATTCTGATAATAAAAGATCAATATTAGGAAAGCATATCTCTAAAATCGAGAGTGATGCTGCTCATTATAAAGCAATGAGTAGAAGGGCGAAGCAGTTGAAGCAAAAAAAAAAAACACTACCACCAACAACAGAATAAAGCAATCGCCCTCACAGCATTTAAGAAACTGCACTACTAACCAAAATCTTTTGTACTTTAACAGAGGCCGGTGCCGGGGCGCCTGCTTTATTCAACGGACGTTCTCTGCAATTATAAAATGGAAGCACGATTCATTCTACTAATATTATTGATAACCATAGCTTGTCATGGCCAACGAAAAAATGAAAATGCTCTAAATATGGATACTGATTGGAAGACTTATAAAAGTAACATTGAGTCCACCCTTCCTATTTATTTTGAAAGATTAAAAGAAGGGGCAGATTTGGAGAAAATTCATCAATTAGAGAGCAATCTAAGCATTAAATTGCCAGAGGATTTCTTTGAAATTTATTTAGAAAATAATGGCGAAGATTCGGAATGGTTTGTTGGAGGAGTAATGTGTGGAATGAGAATGCTATCCCTCGAGGAAATAGAAAAAGAATGGAAAAGCCTCAAAGCCATTGAGGATGAGTTTAGTTTCAATAGTAATTGGACGGGGGATATAGTCCCAAAGGGAGCCATAAAGAGGAAATCATTTGACTATAAATGGATTCCAATTTTTAGTGATAACAATGGCAATTATATTGGGATAGACTTATCACCAGATTTAGAAGGGCAAAAGGGGCAAATAATTAATTTTGGAACAGATGAACATGCCCATTGTGTTTTTGCTAACTCACTTAATGACTTCCTTGGATTAATTAACAAGCAATTTGAAAATGGTGTAGTTCAGAAAGGAATATTTCAAAATGAGGAAGGCCAAAATCTACTGTTTGGATTAAGTGTGGAAAGCCATTTAATAGATGACTTGAAAAGAATGAAAAAATAACTGCAGAGAACAAAGCAAACAGGTTATTGGGCATATACTGGTAATTCGGGCTTCACAGCCATTTATAAACTAAACAGCAACCGGAAACTGATGTGCCATTAAATGCCCAACACCCAGTTTGCGGACCGTTGGCATCTATTGAATAATCATGAAACATACTTTCCAGAAATTTTTTTTACTTGTGTTTCTAGTGTCAATCATTTCATGCTGTAAGGATGATCTCCCAGACTTGAACCTTCCTGCTAAGACTGCTGAAGGCTTAAATACATTAGGATTCATCGTAAATGAAAGGATATGGGTGAACTATGGTGAGAGATGTTTTCTATTCGGTGGCTGCTCGGAGAATAAGGCACAAGCACTTTTAATTAAACAACCAGGAGGAATTTTTGAATTGATTATATCTGGTGCATATACAGTAAGAGGTAAAGAAGTTGACCAGTCTTTTTCTATTGGGGGAGAAAATATTACAACAGTGGGTATCTATACTTTGGATATTAGTAAGGGAGAAAAAATGAAGTTTGTTGCAAACAGGTACGCACACTCACGTAAATATTATGTCAATAGCACACAAAACTATCCAGTGTTAGTGATTAATCGATTCGACACAGTGAATAATGTAATAGCTGGTGAATTCAAAGGAATATTGTATAATCCTGCTGAGCCATCTGATATAGTAGAAATAAAAGAAGGAAGGTTTGATATAGAACTTGAGTATAAAAAATAAAACAGATGCCAATCGAGTAGACGGCCAGTGAGCTGAAGGCCCACTGGTGCGCCTCTCACACCACTGTACGTACGGGCCTCGTATACAGCGGTTCGTTAAGTTTTGGGGATACACTTTGATAGTAGGACAGTAGAG
>NZ_JAHXBU010000055.1 GCF_020178975.1 Cesiribacter sp. SM1 | reverse complement strand
GCATTTTTGCCACTATCAAAAGAGAAACTCCCTATGTTGCTCTTCGACAATATAACAAAGCTGCATAACTTCAAATCTTGAAAATTTAATATACCTAAACCTTGGCTTAACCTTAGAATTCCGGCGGAAGAGGTCATAGTAATTGACAGGACTTGAGCCGTCACCCTAGGGATAAAGGCGGAGTTCTCACGAGTCGGTGAAGGACTGAACATTGAATCGCATCTCAATTCGATCAGGAGGCACTGCCAGCCTGATCTTAAGCGGACAAAGGAACAGTTTTGCTAGGAATGATAGAACAGGTACTAAAACGTAATAATCTCTATAAGGCCTACCGACAGGTAGTGCGGAATAAAGGTGCCTCGGGAATAGATAATATGCAGGTGGACGAGCTTGTTCCCTACTTGGAAAGTAACCGTGACCGGATTACCCAATCTGTTCTGAACAGGACGTACGTACCTAGTCCTATCCTGGGTGTGCAAATACCTAAAAGCAATGGGAAAACCCGTCTACTAGGGATTCCCACAGTAGTGGATCGGTGGCTACAGCAAGCCGTTAGTCAGGTGTTAAGCTCAAGGTTCGAATTAACCTTTGAAGAGTACAGCTATGGCTTTCGCCCGGAAAAGAACATTCATAAAGCAGTATCACAATCCTTGAAATACATCAATGGTGGCTTTCAGGACATTATTGATATCGACTTAGAAGGATTCTTTGATAAGGTAGATCATTCGATCCTACTACAGCTAATCTACAACAGGGTAAAATGCCCTGGTACCCTGCGGCTCATTAGAAAGTGGCTTCGTGCGCCTATCCTCATTAACGGAAGGCTGCACAGACGCAGGAAAGGAGTTCCGCAAGGTAGCCCGATCAGTCCGCTCTTATCTAATATCCTTCTGGATGAACTGGATAAAGAACTGGAAAGAAAGAAGCTTCGATATGTGCGCTATGCTGATGATTTTAGCATCTACGCCAGGTCAAAGGCTGAAGCCCGAAAGATAGGTAACGCTGTCTATATCTTTTTAAGCAATAAACTTCGATTACCGATCAACCGGGAGAAAAGCGGCATTCGCAGGCCTTCTAATTTTCAGCTGTTGGGCCATGGTTTTGTTCCCACCTATAAGAAAGGTGAAAAAGGGAAGTACCAGCTTGTTGTTAAGAAAAGCAGCTGGGAATCACTCAAACGAAAACTCAAAGGCCTTACCAAGAAAACCAAACCTTGCAGTTTCATTGAGAGACTCCGAAAGCTTTCAGAGGTGTGGAAAGGATGGGTGAATAACTATCGCTTAGCGAGTATCCATGCCAAACTTGAAGCACTTGATAAATGGCTAAGAGCCCGTCTGAGATACTGTATTTGGCATGACTGGAAAAAGCCTGAGAGGAAACGCAAAAACCTGATCCGGCTGGGAGTGGATAAAGGGCTGGCTTACGCCTTTAGTAGAACGAATATGGGAGGCTGGGCGGTGGCTCAAAGTCCTATACTCTTCGCTACTATCACCTTATCCAGACTCAGAAGGAAAGGCTATGAATCCATGCTTTCTTATTACCTGAAAACACAGTCTCAGATTCAGTGAACCGCCTGGTACGAGACCCGTATGCCAGGTGGTGTGAGAGCCTCACCCTGAGCAATTTAGCTCAGGGCGGGCTACTCGATTGGTCTTAGTGTTATTTTAATTTTTTCGGGCTCTGTCTATTGTCAAAGATGGTATAGACTCTTATCAGTCCCTTCTCTTCGTCAATCTTGTATATTACAGAGTTGTGCTTTGTAATGACTGCTCTTCTGAATTCCGGTTTTTTATTTGATTCAGCATATAGCTCTGGGAACAGGCATACTACTTTTTCAAATGCTCTTAGCTTACGCACAAACTTGATAACTTCCTTTTCAGTCCATTCTGTCCTGAGATAACTAACGATCTTGTCAAACTGCCGCTTCGACTCCTTTGACCAGATTACCTCATAATTTTTCTCCATATCCTGCCCAGAACTCTTTGCTTGTCAGCACATCCTCTTTATCATGATCCGATATGCCTCTGTTCAGAGATTCTACCTCCTCCTGGCTTAAATTATCAAACCAGTCAGCAGTTGCAGAATTAGAGTCCTTTATTGATTTTAAGGTCTTAAGAAGGGAGTTATCATTGGTTCTGGTGATCCATTCAATGATCTCGTACTTTAAAGCTTGTATATTCATACTTCTTATTTGCTCGTCCAATCTAAATATACGAATCCCTTTCCAAACCGGCGGTAGATCTATGGTACGATTTTGCATTAAGACCAACGTCCATTGAATAAAGCAGGCGACCTCTCACCGGCGCCATCTGAAAGTACGCATCTTTTGCTATCTGCACAAACAATGGCTGAATGCGCTGGGGGAGCTTGCTTTATTCTGTTGTGGCTGTTGCACAACACTGCCAAGATAGCTGTAGTTAAGCTAAGGGACAAACATTTAAGGCAATGCAGGGGCGGCATAAATTTGTTGACAGAAAGGTGCCCAGAGTTTTGTTTATCTGATCATATACCCAGGCACAACCTCTACTACCGGCTAAAGCAGTTGCTTGAGCTTGATTATCTTTATGATCAGACCAGGCACTACTACGGCAAGTGCGGTCAGAAGAGCATAGATCCGACAGTATTCTTCAAGCTCTGTTTGATTCAGCATCTGGAAAATATTGACTCTGACAGAAAGCTGCTGGAAGTGTGCAGCTTAAGACTGGATCTGCTTTATTTCCTTGGTTACAACCTGGGCGAAGAACTTCCCTGCCACTCCACGCTTTGCCGTACCAGAAAGCTGCTGCCCAGGCAGGCTTTTGATAAGCTCTTCAACCACATCCTCTCTCTTTGTATTGATTCAGGTATGGTAGCGGGTTCTGTTGCAGCAGTAGATTCTGCCCTGATCAAAGCCAACGCTTCCATGGATTCGCTGGGGTTAAAAGTAGCCCAGGAAGAACTGGAAAAGGAGCTACAGAAAGCAAGGCCGGTGATCTCCACTGCCAGAAGAAAGGCAAAAGAAAATAAAGCCACTCTTGAGCAGCAAACTATCACTGCATCAAAAGAAGAGCTCCAGGAACTAGAAAGCAGGCAGGAGAACTGGCATCAGAAGCAGTTTACTTCTCCTGCAGGCAGCTTAAAGCAGGCCCGCTTCACCTCCAATAAAACCCATTACTCACCTGTAGACCCTGATGCCAGAATAGCCGTAAAGCCAGGCAAAAGAAGGCAGCTCTGCTACTTCAACCAGTTAGCAGTGGATACCTTCCATC
>NZ_JAHXBU010000054.1 GCF_020178975.1 Cesiribacter sp. SM1 | reverse complement strand
TATCTTCCCGAAGTGATTTTAAAGCAGCAGACCATGCAATGACCTGATCAAGCATTAGTTTCAGTTGCGTTTCATGATCAGCAGTTGGACGGAAGGTGGTATACCCTTCAAAATCCGTAAAAAGGGAAAGCGCCAGTTGAGCCCTTACATCTGCCACCAACAACTCCCCCATGATAAGCCTCAAATGCTCAACTGCTCTGATTCCGGATGACGATCCTCCGTAGCTCACAAAGCCAGCAGCCTTGTTTGCCCATTCGTGATATAAGTAATCAATCGCATTTTTGAGTGCTCCCGAGGTACTGTGGTTATACTCTGGTGTTACAAACACATATCCATCGAAGGCTTCAATTTTTTCAGACCACCTTTTTGTATGGTCATACTCGTACTTTTTAAAGTATGGCGAAACTGGTTCATCCAATAGCGGGAGTTCATAGTCGGCTATATCGACCAGTTCAAAGGCAGCATCAGGGCGTTCTGACGCCTTTTCGAAAGCCCATTTTGCAACTTGATGATTAACGCGCGAAGGTCGTGTGCTTCCTGTGATGATTGCGATCTTTAACATGATTGTTTTATTTGTTGAGTATGTTTAACCTTTATTGATACAGTGTCTTGATATGCATCCCGGGCTCCAGCTTAAGCATGTCACCCATGCATTTGGGCCGGTAGGGCGTTGATGTGTTGGATGAGTAATGCCGGGAAAGGCACTTACTCCACCATCGGCTGGTATTTCTTCCTATGCTCGATGATTACCCATAGGTTGATAGCAAAGAGAACCAGGCCCAACCCAATACCTGCAATGTCGTGTACCAGGTGATGCACGAGAATTCCGACCATTACCGGAAAGATGACGATGGCACCCAATGCCCTGTACCTGGGAATGGCAATGAGAATACCGCCCACTATTTCAGCCAGGCCTACTAAGGGAAAAATCCATTTTGTAGTACCGAATGCCATCAATACAGTCATCATTTCCGGTGAGACTTCCGGCATTGGCATATAACCGAAAAACTTATTTAAACCGGAGTTGATCATGACCAGGCCGAATAACAGGGCTGCTGCGAAGAAGATTTTGTTTTTCATTCTTTTGTTGTTTGATCTGGTCAAAACTACTTAAATTAGCTATTGAAAAGTTAGTACTATACTAAAGGTTAGTAGTAACCTTTAGGTAACCTACCTAATACACAACCCTATGAAGATTGAAGAAGAAGGTCAACCACAAAAGCATGAGTGCTGCAAAAGCCTCAATGCCATAGAAGATGCTCTCTATGTTATTGGCGGCAAATGGAAACTTAGAATTACGCTGGCCCTGATAGATGGCAGCAAACGCTTTAATGAACTTCAGCGGTTGTTACAAACCATCTCTCCCCGGGTACTGTCCCATGAATTAAAGGAGCTCGAGCTTAATGGCTTTGTGCAAAGAAAAGTTTATGCTACGGAAATGCCTGTGGTGGTGGAATACCAAGCCACCGAGTACAGTTTAACATTGAAAAAAGTGTTGGATGCATTGGTGGAATGGGGAACAATGCACAAAGAAAAAATAAAGGAAATTTCTGCTCCCTCCCTTACGCATCCATAAGCAAGAGGCCAGCTGCAATTACTGGTGCATCCCCTAACATTTTGGGGATTAGTAAATGAGAAATTGATGCTGCTGTGAATAACAGATATTGCTTGTTCTGAAAGATTATATCTGGTTTGGAGCAAGATATTTTGTCCTGAATCCGGAAGGCGATTCTCCTGTTTTAACCTGGAACTGGCGGCTAAAATATGCAGGGTCCTCATACCCCAGCTCATGCGCAATTTCTTTGGCTGTCATAGAAGTGTATACAAGCAGCCTTTTGGCTTCCAGAATAATGCGGTTTTTGATTACTTCATTTGGTTGAGGTAAATTCAACCGCTTGAATTTATGGGTAACCGTTTTTGGCGCCATGGAGAGCAAATCTGCATAGTCGGCAACTGTATGCTTTTCCTTGTAATGGGCATCAACCAACAGCGTAAATTTTCTGAAAAACTCAAGATCATTGTGTTGCTCCACAAACGACTTTTCAAGATGCTGCTTTTTCCATAGCCGCGTTGCCTTGATAAGCAACTGCTTAAGGTAGGTGCGAATCATCTCTTCCTGCGAGGGATCGTTAAGTTCAAATTCGCCTTCTATTTGCCTGAAAAGATGATCAATAAATGTAGTTTCGTCTTTGGAAACATGGACTAAAGGCATGTTGTTGATATTGTTAAACAGCAGGCCATCACATGCCACTTCCTGATCATGAATCTGAATGCAATAAAAATCACGATTGTAAAAGATCAGATAGCCTGCTTCTTTCGCACAAGTATCAATCTTCAAAAACTGGTTGGGAGCAACAAAAAAAAGGGAAGGCTGATGGGTCACATAGACAGTGAAATCTACCGTTAGCGTATATCCCTTTGGCAAATATAACACCTTGATGTACGGCTTATAAGTGTCTCCATTGATAACATCTACACTTTTTTCATCTACATATCCTAAACCTAACCTTTTAAGTTTACCCTCAAAAATATGCTGCCTATTCATGGTGTGTCGTAATTTATCATAAGACCGATAGTGAATTAACCAGTGCGGGAATGCCACCGCTGCGGAAATTCATTTCTCCGCAGCGGTTGTATTCCCTTAATGTACAGCAAGTTTCTCCAGCTTCGCAAACTTTTCCAGCTCGCTGTTAAACTTCTCCATTTCTTCAATGAAAAGGGCGTGACCGCTGTTTTCAAATTTAACCAGGTATGAATTTTTGATTCCTTTTTGAAGTTGTTCAGCGAATGCAAAGTCACACAACTTATCCTGAACACCGTGAAAGATCGCCACGGGTATTTTGATCCTGTCCAACTCGGAACGTAAATCTACTTCTGCCAGTGCCTTTATGGATTGAGTAGCGGCATAGGGAGAGGCCTCCATGTTGATGCTCTTCAACCATTCCGACATTCCTTCTGAAATTCCATTCTCTGTAGCTGCAAAAGCTTTGTCGAAGCTATCGAGAACCTGCGGCCGGTCTGTTTTGGTTAGCGCAACAAAGGATGCTGCACCTTCTTCTGTAAGCCCATAGGGATAACCCGGGCGCTGCAGCCAGGATGGCGCGGCGGCAGCAAACAAAGCCAGCTTGCTGATGTGTGCACTGTTGTACTTGCTAACATAATGCAGGACAACTGCTCCGCCCATTGAAAAGCCACCCAGCACAGCATTTTCTATTTTCAATTTTTCCAGCACCACCTTGATGTCATCGGAGAAAACATCAAAATCGTAGCTGCCATAGGGTTTATCAGATTTACCAAAGCCCCGCAGCGAAATGCCAATCACCCTGAAGCCTTTTTCTACCAGGTATTGATACTGGTACTCGTACATGGCATTATTCAAAGGCCATCCGTGAATCAATACAATCGGCTGTCCTTCGCCCAGGTCGACAACATGTAGACGAACATTTTTCTCTACTTCAACATACTCTTGTCTTCCGGCTGAGGCTGGT
>NZ_JAHXBU010000057.1 GCF_020178975.1 Cesiribacter sp. SM1 | reverse complement strand
ATGGGTTGGCGGCGACCTACTCTCCCGGGTGTTACCCAAGTACCATTGGCGCTACAGGGCTTAACTTCTCTGTTCGGAATGGGAAGAGGTGAACACCTGTGCTATAGCCACCATTATTTCTTTTGGTAGTGAGTCCTTAGTAGTGGGTAGTGAGACTTTGTCTCTGCTACACGCTAGCTGCAGTACTCATAGCTACTATAATATTTTTAGTATCTGTAGTTAAGATCAAGTACTGACTTAGTCTCAATACTCAATACCCACTACTCAATACTATTTGACATGTAAAAGTGAGAGGAAACAAGAGTGGAGTGGGTACCACTGCATAAGAAAGTATTTGGGCAATTAGTACTGCTTAGCTACACGGCTCGCACCGCTTCTACCTGCAGCCTATCAAGGTCATCGTCTATAACCACCCTTATAAGGAAGCCTCATCTTGAGGAGAGTTTCGCGCTTAGATGCTTTCAGCGCTTATCTCGTCCATGCGTAGCTACCCAGCGGTGCACCTGGCGGTACAACTGGCAGACCAGCGGCATGTCCAATTCGGTCCTCTCGTACTAAAATCAGGTCCTCTCAAGCTTCCAGCGCCCATCACAGATAGGGACCGAACTGTCTCACGACGTTCTGAACCCAGCTCGCGTGCCACTTTAATGGGCGAACAGCCCAACCCTTGGAACCTTCTCCAGCCCCAGGATGTGACGAGCCGACATCGAGGTGCCAAACCTCCCCGTCGATGTGAGCTCTTGGGGGAGATCAGCCTGTTATCCCCAGAGTACCTTTTATCCTTTGAGCGATGGCCCTTCCATACGGAACCACCGGATCACTTTACCCTAGTTTCCTACCTGATCGACTTGTATGTCTCACAGTCAAGCACCCTTGTGCTAATACACTCCGCGCACGGTTACCAATCGTGCTGAGGGTACCTTTGGAAGCCTCCGTTACGCTTTTGGAGGCGACCACCCCAGTCAAACTACCCACCACACAATGTCCCCCTTCAAGGGGTTAGGCATCAAGCAACAGAAGGGCCGTATTTCAAGGTTAGCTCCACGACGCCTGGCGACGCCGCTTCATTGCTTCCGGCCTATCCTACACATCTGTTGCCCAATGTCAATGTGAAGTTATAGTAAAGGTTCATGGGGTCTTTCCGTCCCGTGACGGGTAAGCGGCATCTTCACCGCTACTACAATTTCACCGAGCTCATGGTTGAGACAGTGTCCAGATCGTTACACCATTCGTGCAGGTCGGAACTTACCCGACAAGGAATTTCGCTACCTTAGGACCGTTATAGTTACGGCCGCCGTTTACTGGGGCTTCAGTTCAGAGCTTCGCACTTGCGCACTAACTCCCCCCCTTAACCTTCCAGCACCGGGCAGGTGTCAGGCCCTATACTTCATCTTTCGATTTCGCAGAGCCCTGTGTTTTTGTTAAACAGTCGCCTGGACCTATTCACTGCGGCTCCTGTTGCCAGGAGCGACCCTTCTTCCGAAGTTACAGGTCTAATTTGCCTAGTTCCTTAACCATGAATCACTCGAGCACCTTAGTGTTTTCCACTTGACTACCTGTGTCGGTTTGCGGTACGGGTGGCTGTAATGTAAACGCTTAGAGGGTTTTCTTGGAAGTATATTTGGCCCCATTATCAGCTTGGCCGAAGCCTCGCTGTACTATCACCTTTCAGCAAGACCTGCGGGTTTTCCTACAAGTCCTCTACCTACGGGCTTTAACGCACACTTCCGTCCGTGCGCAAGGGTTACATGCCTTCGTCACCCCATCACTCATTACAGTCAGTACTGGAATATTAACCAGTTGTCCATCGACTACCCCCTTCGGGTTCGCCTTAGGTCCCGACTAACCCCGGGCTGATTAGCATTGCCCGGGAAACCTTAGTCTATCGGTGTGCAGGTTTCTCGCCTGCATTATCGTTACTTATGCCTACATTTGCTTTTCTAAACACTCCACCATAGCTTGCCGCTACAGCTTCACAGTAGATTAGAATGCTCCCCTACCAGTAGAGATATAATCTCTAATCCATAGCTTCGGTACTATACTTGATGCCCGATTATTATCGATGCCCTGTCGCTCGACCAGTGAGCTGTTACGCACTCTTTAAATGAATGGCTGCTTCCAAGCCAACATCCTGGCTGTCTGTGCAACTGGACCACCTTAGTTCAACTTAGTATAGATTTAGGGACCTTAGCTGTTGGTCTGGGTTGTTTCCCTTTTGGACTTGGACCTTAGCACCCAAGCCCTCACTGCTGTGTATATATGATCAGCATTCGGAGTTCGTCTGGATTTGGTAGGATGTGACTCCCCCTAGTCCAATCGGTAGCTCTACCTCTGTCATACTCAAACCACAACGCTGCTCCTAAAAGCATTTCGGGGAGTACGAGCTATTTCCCAGTTTGATTGGCCTTTCACCCCTATCCACAGTTCATCCAAAAACTTTTCAACGTTAACTGGTTCGGTCCTCCAATTGGTTTTACCCAATCTTCAACCTGACCATGGATAGATCACAAGGTTTCGCGTCTACCCCCACTGACTATAGCGCCCTGTTCAGACTCGCTTTCGCTCCGGCTACGTTCCTTCAAGAACTTAACCTCGCCAGTGAGGAGTAACTCGTAGGCTCATTATGCAAAAGGCACGCCGTCACCCAACGTATGGGCTCCGACCGCTTGTAAGTGTATGGTTTCAGGTACTATTTCACCCTCCTATTCGGAGTACTTTTCACCTTTCCCTCACGGTACTAGTTCACTATCGGTCTCTTGGGAGTATTTAGCCTTACCGGATGGTGCCGGTAGATTCAGACAGGATTCCTCCGGTCCCGCCTTACTCAGGAACACTCTACGGCTGGTAAACTTACCTATACGGGACTATCACCCTCTATGGTAGACCTTTCCAGGTCCTTCCAGTTTATTTACTTCGCCGATGTTGAGGTCCTACAACCCCACAACTGCCGTAACAGTTATGGTTTGGGCTCTTGCGCGTTCGCTCGCCACTACTTGCGCAATCATTATTATTTTCTCTTCCTCCGCCTACTTAGATGTTTCAGTTCAGCGGGTTCGCTTCCCGAGACAAGCTCGGGATGACTGTTCTTCAAACAGCCGGGTTTCCCCATTCGGACATCCCGGGATCACAGTTCCTGTGCAACTCCCCCGGGCTTTTCGCAGCTTAGCACGTCCTTCTTCGCCTCCAAGAGCCTAGGCATCCTCCATACACTCTTACTTACTTTCTTTATGCTCATTACTAAACTAACCTCGCGGCTAATCTAGAATGACCCTATTTCCTCTCACAACATGTCAATGAACTTTTCTTTAACAGTTTTACCAAAGGCCCTCGTGTTTAGGATTGCTCGTCCATCACTCGCCCCTGCTGTTAAGTAGTAGTAAATAGTAGTGGGTATTGAGTAGTGAGTATTGAGACTTTCCTCAATGCCTACTGCAATGCGCACCCTTTTACCTGCTTTTCAATGTAGCCAGACCTACTGTCTTAGCTTTAGATGTTTTGATCTTGTCGATGCTCTCTGTGGAGAATATCGGAGTTGATCGGGTCGGGTCGCGTAGACCGGCCTTCCGGCGATGACCTCTTGAATGCTAAGCACTCTCTCGTCCTTGTTCTCTAGTGGAGAATATCGGAGTCGAACCGATGACCTCTTGAATGCAAATCAAGCGCTCTAGCCAGCTGAGCTAATCCCCCAGTATATAGTCATAGACTCTTGTAGTCTACTTCTTTGCTCTTGGAGACGCCTGCTGTGTCCTGCTTTCGAATCCCTTCGTCCCCTTTTGGTGGGCCTGCGTGGACTCGAACCACGGACCTCTACATTATCAGTGTAGCGCTCTAACCACCTGAGCTACAAGCCCGGTTCTTTTCCAGGTGTCGGCTTTCAGCTTTCAGGTGTCAGCTTTTCCCGCTGATACCCAATACCTGACTGCTGATACCCCTTCAATAACTTTAGAATAAATGTTGACAGCAAACCGCTCACCAGAGTTTCGGAACA
>NZ_JAHXBU010000056.1 GCF_020178975.1 Cesiribacter sp. SM1 | reverse complement strand
GGCCTTGAATCTGCTAAAAACAAAGGCGGCCCCATAGTTCACCCGGGCTCTTTTTCTCTCTCCTAAAATAGGACTTTCCCTATAATATTCTCAAGCACTAATCTAAAGGGCGGCCCCGTGACTTCTTGGCCCATAGAAACCGAATCTATTCCAAGACCTCCCCGGGTAAGCACATATTCCTTCCTCCGATTCCTGCGGCATCTACTAAAAAGAGATTGTTGGTCAGGGGCTTTGCAATCATGTGCTTACTTACCCTCTCTTTCTAGCCTCCGTATGCCGTTTCTGTTCGTCAGTACCGGATTTTGCCGGTTGGCTTTCTTCAGTGTATAGGTCACCCCAAGCCACCTTGCCACTTGCTAACAGGCTTCGCCGGGGCGGCCCTCCGTAACTCGCCTGTAAGGGATTTGCACCCTCTGGAATAATTTGATACCTTAGGTATCAGATGCGCATACCGGGCGCACACAACAGAATAAAGCAAATGCCCCAAGAGCTTTCAGCCATTGACAATGCAGGAAGCAATTTTTGCGTACATTCGGCAAAGGGCAGTGAAGGGCATCTGCTTTATTCAATGGACGTTAGCGGCAAGCACAGAAAACCCAATAGAAAATGTTAATTCATGTTTAAATGAAAATACACACCACAAATTATCGGGATACTTTTATAGAAATTGCAGAGGATTGTCCAGCAAGCAAAGGAGAAAGTCCACCAGTTAAAGGGGATGCGAAAACTGTTGCCAGCCTTCAATTTGATCTGGTAAAACAGAACCCATATAAATTTACATCTGACGATGTGTTCTTTCAAGTCTATGCTGTCCGTAACGACCTTACTGAAAATGAATACAAAGAAGCTAGAGTACAATTTTTCTCAAAAGGACAGCCATGTTTTAGAGCCTCGCCTCTGACTAAACGCTATGGTTGGGGCGTACACAGTGATAAAGACGGAAGAATTGCTATCTATGGTTGTGAATCAGCTGAATACAAGAATTTTGTAGCTGATAAGAATCTTAAAGTCATTAAAGCAATGAAATCTAGTAAATAATAAGCTATGCCTATCTCAATAACAGATATTAATTGGTTTGCAGTTGGTGTTGCAACAGTTGCCTATTGTGCTTTTAGTGGCATGTGGCACAGGCAATTTGTTTTTGGTAAAAAATGGGAAGAATCAATGGGCTTTATTAGACCCATTGACTGGAAAGAAACAACTATATACTTTGTTGTACCTTTTTTTTCCTGCCTAATCACTACAATAGTAATGTCTATTTTGGTAAATCTTGTAGGGGTGGCCTCATTTAGGGATGCACTAACACTTGGGTTAATTGCAGGAATCGGTATTGCAACCACTGTTACATTTACAAATGCAGTTATTCCAACTATGAAGAAACCCTTGATGTTTGGAGCAATAACTGGGACAGCCCATGCAATCGGAGTGACATTAGTCACAATATTAATTTACATTATCGCCAAATAAAGAATAAAGCCAGCCGCTAACAACAGTAGCTGTTGCACAACTCACTGAAAGGTAGGCTGATCGTTGATTTTTCTAACACCAGCTACTTCTAAATTTTCCAGTCAGATCAATTTTCACCAGAAACAGCCAAAAAAGAGTATTTATAGCCCCCACTGGGGCTATCAGCACTGCTGTTTTTCTTCTGCTCTGGCAGAAGTTGATCCATTTCTTGAGGTTATAGGCAGCAGCTGCCATGAGCATCTTTTTATCAGCTGAAAGGATGCCCCTGGTGTTGATTTTAGACAGGCCCATGTAGTTGATCAGAGTGCCGAATACTGGTTCCACCGTTGAGGATCGTTTTTTCTTCATCCACCTGGCTCTTCTGGAATCCAGCCTTTCTATAGCTCTTTCATATTCTTCTCTGTAGTAGGTGATGTCTATTTTCTTTTCCTTCTGCTTTTTGCCCAGGCAGCTTTCTTTCAAGGGGCAGCCTTTGCAGTCACTTCTGGTGGTGAAGTACTGGCGCTGCAGACTGTCTTGAGCCGAGCGTTTGATCTTTCTAAAGGTGGCTTTCTTGCCCTGGGGGCAGATCCAGGCTACGTGCCCCGCACATCCTCTCCTTTGTTGTAGGTGAACCCTTCAGGACTTCCTTTGTAGGTGCCATGTACAGGAATATAGGCCTGGATGTTTAGCTTCTCCAAAAGGGCATAGTTTTCGCCAGAGCAGTAGGCTCCATCAGTTCTTTTGGTTGTAGTTGTTCTTTCTGGAGTTCTGTGCCCGCAGCTTGGTGCCGTCTATGGCCACATACTTGCCCCTTAGCAGATGAACTTCCTTTAGGAAAGCAACAAAGCTTCTAAACACCTGCTTTAGCTGCTGGGGGTGATCTTTCCTAAAGTCAGCAATGGTATGGTAGGCCGGCATCAGTCCCTGCAGGAGCCACTGTACTTCCAGATTCCTTCTGCACTCTGTCTCCAGCTTTCTGGAGGAGCGGATTCTGTTGTAGTAGCCATAGAGGTAGAGCTTCAAAAGATGAGCGGGATCAAAAGAAGGTCTGCCCGTTGCCTTAGGCTCGACTCTCTTAAAACCCATCTCCAAAAGGGGCAGTGCATCTACAAAAGCATCTATAACCCTTACTGGATTATCTGCTCCAATGGATGCCTCCAGACTCGTAGAAAAAGTCTGATATCGATCTTTTCCCTTCAGATGGTGCATCGCTTAATTTAGCTAAACCTGTTGTTATTCTCTAGAGTTTTCTACACTTTTAACCACGGAGCTTTCCGCACAGACTGACGTTGGCAACAATTTGACAGTTCATCTTTTAAAAACAACAATTCAGAGTTTAATTTTTTTACCAAAAGGTTTTTACATTCACTTTTGCTGAGTAATAATTAATTAAAAAGAATGCAAAACAAAATTTTGAAATGGATTGTGAAGACATTTTTGATAAGTGTCGTAATTTATACACTAATAAGTTTGACTCTTATTTACTGGCCTATTGAACTTGAAAAAAATATAAAGAATTATGATTACAGTTCTGTAAAAAAACACACAGAAGTAACTTTAGGAACTGAACAATGGCTAAAAATGAGAGATGATCATGAGATTTTTAGTAGAATTTATAAAAGTCAGAGCAAAGATGTTATGATATTGATTCATGGCTCTGGATCAGAAAGTAGATATTTATCAGAAATGGCAAATGAAATGGCCAGTAAAAATATTGCTACTGTAATAACTCCCGATGTAAGAGGACATGGAAGGAATAAAGGTAAGCGAGGTGATATTGATTTTATTGGGCAACTTGAAAACGATATCGAAGATTTAATTCAATTTAGCAAGAAAAATCTTAATGCAAATAAAATCATTTTGGTTGGGCATTCATCGGGTGGTGGATTTGTTCTGAGGTATATTGGAAACCCAGATAATAGTAAAGTTGATAAAGCAATATTAATGGCACCTTATTTAGGGTACAAAGCTCCAACAGTAAAACCAAGTAGCGGTGGATGGGTGAAAGTAGCCTTGAAAAGAATAATAGGGATTTCAATGCTCAATAACATAGGAATAAAAACCTTAAATAATTTACCTGTTTTGTTTTTTAATCGTCCTGAAAACATTAAAGACAGTCTGCAAGTTGATTCGTATTCTTATAATATGACCATGAATTTTGATTCAAAAAACTATCAACAAGAGATAAAAAATATAGATATACCTTGTCTGGTTTTTGTTGGAAAAGAAGACGAAAGTTTTTATCCTGAACAATTTCCAATCGTATTTGAACCTTCTAAAAAATTCACCGAAGTAAAAATTATGGAAAATGTAAAACATTTAGATATTGTAAAGAACAGTAAAACGCTCAGGTTAATTGAAGGGTGGTACAAAAAGAATTAAAACTGTTGCCAACAATGTATAACCGCAATTACGGCGGGTTCGACTACGTCCGAATCCACTCGGTATTGCTAAAGCTTGTACCAAATCGAAAATAATCGCTAATTTAACCCGTAACTGACGGTTATACTAGTGCTCTTCCAAAATAATTAATAGAACTAAAGTAGTAGCTTTTTCATTTCCAATAAAAAGGAGGTAAGATGGGTAAGCTATTAAAGAAGCTAGAGATAAACAGAGAGGATGAGTTAGTATTACA
>NZ_JAHXBU010000051.1 GCF_020178975.1 Cesiribacter sp. SM1 | reverse complement strand
GGTTTAATCAATTACAGCAAAGCATTGTCAAAGGAGGTTTCCCCTCAAGGCGTGCGAGTGCTCACCGTTTCACCCGGATGGATCATGACTACCTCTGCCAAGAGAATGATGGAGCGCATTGCCCAAAGCTCGAGCAGTACTATAGAGCAAGCCACGCAAAGCGTGATGGATGCATTAGGCGGAATACCCATGGGCAGACCTGCAGAACCCGAAGAAGTTGCAGAACTGGTTGGCTTTTTGGTATCGCCAAGAGCAGGTTATCTGACCGGTACGGAATACATCATTGACGGAGGAACAATTCCAACTATCTAATATGCTGAATCACCATTCAAATACATTAATTATGAAAACGATGAACTTACCAAACGAGGTACTAGATTTAGTGAATGCACAAGCCAATCACGACAGTGCGGCTTTTGCTGATTGTTTTTCAGAAACTGCCGTTGTGTTTGACGAGAGTAAAACGCACAAAGGAAGGATTGAAATTCAACAGTGGATAGACCAGGCAAACAAAAAGTTTAATACGGTAATGAAGCCTCTCGAATATACTCATTGTGAAACAACAGGTATTCTGTTGGCAGAAATTTCAGGAACATTTGAAGGAAGCCCAATTATACTAAACTATAATTTTGTATTCAGAGACGGGAAAATTCAGTCGCTGAAGATTGGTGGCTAAAGGAGGATCACCAGCCTGACTTTGAATCAAGGGGGATTACTCTCATTTAGGTTTACAATAAGATGTTCCTGTAGAGAAATTCCATATAAGCAGGTAAAGGTAGAGTATTTGCAAAGGAAGGGGGGGGCATTGATTGTTGAATTCGATATAAATACCAACTGAAAAAGCTTGTTGAAGGCATGAACTAAAGCTGAAAATTTAATGTCGAGCCCGAATCGCAGCTAATGCTTGCACATAGCTGATGGAGTATTGTTCATCCCTGCTTTTGCAAACACATTCTTACCTGATGTTTCTTCATCAATTTGATTGCTCAACAGGCTTGCCTATAAGCTCAAGAAATTTTTCACGGTACTGTAATCCCCAACTTTCCATTGCTTTCAATACCGGCAGTAAGCTTTCACCTTCTTTTGTTAATGAATATTCAACCTTTGGAGGCAACACAGGAAATATTTCTTTTTTGATGATACCATGCTGTTCTAATTCGTTTAGTTGCATATTGAGTGCTCTGCGTGAAGCATCAGGCATAGCTCGTTGCAATTCATGGGGTCTTCTTAAGCCCTCATGAATCCTGTTGAGTAAACAAGCTTTCCATTTACCGCTAATAATTTCAGACGTAATAAGAACGCCGCATTTGTAATTTATTTCGATTTTTCTTTCGTACATAATTTTCAATTTTTAGCAGGGCAAAACTTTGCCGTACACTAAAATAATGCCGTACGATAATCCTTTTGCCGTACTTGTGTATAGTCTGAATATAGCCCAGTTTTGTTTAAAATGAAAGCAAAATGAAATTATTCGAACCTTATCAGTCAAAGACATTAGCACTAGCTAACAGAATTGTTATGGCACCGATGACCAGAAGTCGTGCAGATAATGATGCATTGGCAGCAACTAAACTTCATGCAACCTATTACAGCCAAAGAGCTTCGGCAGGATTAATTATCACAGAAGGAACAACCATAAGCCCACGGGCAACAGGATATATCTATGTGCCAGGCATTTATTCAAAGCCCCAAATAAATGGATGGAAACTGACAACAGATGCTGTACACGAAAAAGGAGGGAAGATTTTTGCCCAGCTTTGGCACGTAGGCCGTATTTCTCACCCCGATTTAATTAATGGAGAATTACCGTTGGCTCCTTCGGCTATCAATCCTCAATTTTATGCCTATACACATCAGGGTAAAGAGGATACCGTAACTCCTAAAGCAATGACACTGGAAGATATTCATCAAACCATCACAGATTATCAGCAAGCAGCTGTTAATGCAATGGATGCAGGGTTTGATGGTGTTGAAATCCACGCTGCAAATGGATATTTAATCAACCAGTTTTTTGCAAAATGTGCCAATATCCGAACCGATCAATATGGTGGATCGATTGAAAACAGAAGTAGGTTTCTGTTTGAAATATTAGAAAAGGTAGGCGAA
Organism: Cesiribacter sp. SM1; assembly: GCF_020178975.1. GTDB lineage: Bacteria > Bacteroidota > Bacteroidia > Cytophagales > Cyclobacteriaceae > Cesiribacter. Next base: position 2,175 of record NZ_JAHXBU010000051.1, on the reverse strand, counting down.
AGTATAAGTTTAAATAAAGTAGGTGTAAGGATTTCCCCAACACTTACCAACACATTCGGAATAACTACTGACGACGAAACGGTGGCATTGTATGAATACATCTGCACTAAGTTAAATGAATACGATCTTGCCTATCTGCACATTTCGGGCTTCTCCTATGATACGCTTGACCCGCAAACCTATATTTTAAATACCGCAAAACACTATAGGAATTTTTACAAGGGTAATTATATCATCAACGGGGGTTTTGAAGCCCGTTCTGCGAATGAGGCTATCGAAACAGGTAGTGCAGATTTAGTGTCGTTTGGTAAACCTTTTATTAGCAACCCCGATCTTGTAGAACGTTTCAAATTAAATGCTCCGTTAAACGAATTGGATGCTGCTACAATTTACACAAGGGGAGAAAAAGGTTATACCGATTATCCAGTTCTGGAATTAATACAATGAGTTTCATTTGTCAGACCAAAACGCCTCGTTTAAGGCCTGATTCAAGCATGATGGAACGAATTTCTGAAAACTCAAACATTTCTGTTGAAGAAGCGACACAAAGCGTCATGGAAGCACTGGGTGGCATACCTGTGGGAAGGCCTACACAGCCTGATGTAATTGCTGAAATGGATGGTTTTTTTGTATCGCCAAGAGCGGCTTATTGGGCCGGAACAGAATATATCATTGACGGTGAAACGATCCCGACTATCTAATAAGCAAGATTACCATTCCATAACATAGATCATGAAAACCCTGAATTTGCCAAACGAGGTGTCAGATTTAGTAAAGGCTCAAGTCAGTCACAATAGCACCGCTTTTGCAAATTGTTTTTCAGAAACTGCCATAGTGTTTGACGAAGATAAAACCCACAAAGGGAAAGTAGAAATTCAACATTGGATAGACAAAGCTAACAAAAGGTTTAGTACAATGATGAAACCCCTTGAATATACTCATCGTGAACCAGCAGGTATTCTGTTAGCAGAAGTTTCAGGAACATTCGAGGAAAGTCCTCTTATAATGAACTTTATTTTTGTTTTTAGAGACGAAAAAATTCAGTCGCTGAAGATTATCCGCTAAAAGTATAGGTCATCAAGCTGTTTTATATCCTCATAACTTGATCAGGAGTTGGGTTTTAAATCCAATATGACTCCTGAAGAACCAAGTTTATCTTACTGAAAGCTTTCATTTTTTTCCTAAAATCGAAAGCTTTCAGTCCTCTTATATAAAGTACAATCTGGATTGCCACCTTTGCCTAATCATTGCATCAATCAAAGGGGAGCTAGCTACCGCAATTATTTTTTCCTGCCTTCGTCCAAGCTGCCAGCATAGAAAAGGCTTTGAAAGTATCTCTCGGGAAAAATGTACAAGTATCATCGCTATCTGTCCATTTTCCTGCCCTGTATTTCACTGCAATTTTGTGATATCAAATTAATCACAAACACAAAAGTAAAACTACATGAAACGTTCAGCAAATGCCGTGTGGAGCGGCACCTTAAAGAAAGGAAGCGGTAACCTTACCACCCAAAGTCAAATCCTCAACAAAGCTCCATACTCTTTTGTGACGAGGTTCGAAAATCAAAAGGGAACAAACCCTGAAGAATTAATGGCAGCAGCACATGCCGGATGTTTTACCATGCAAATCAGCGCTGACCTCACAAGAGCTGGATTTATCCCAGAGGAAGTTAGCACGGAAGCTGTTGTCTCACTAGAAGATGGGATTATTTCCAAATCAGCGCTCAAGCTTCAGGCAAAAGTACCAGGCATATCGCAGGATCAGTTCTTCAGGATTGCTCACCAGTCGAAAGAAAATTGTCCTGTAAGCAAAGCATACAGTCTCACCATCACGCTGGAGGCACAACTCCTCTAATTCAGCTATTACACATCACATTATTCAGTCAAAACTTAAATTTTTTAGAACCATGAAAACAGCAATTTTAACCACCGCTTTTCTACTGTCACTGACCTATACAGTATTTGCTCAGGGGAAAAGAGTACCAGCCTCAGCCGGAAGACAAGAGTATGTTGAAGTAGAGAAAAATGTTCGTCTACATGTTGTCGACCTGGGCGAAGGACAGCCGATTGTATTGATTCACGGATGGCCTTTGAATAATGCCATGTACGAGTACCAGTATCAATACCTGGTAGAAAAAGGCTTCAGGGTGATTGGCATTTCGCTGCGGGGCTTTG
>NZ_JAHXBU010000050.1 GCF_020178975.1 Cesiribacter sp. SM1 | reverse complement strand
TCAATCCAAAGTCCCCATTGATATTCCAGATGCGAAAATTCAAACAGTGACCCTATCCAGCGCCACCTCCACCTTTCTTTCAATTCTGCTGGTGACGGATTGCTCATTTTTATTGAAGGTAACGTCCGTTGAATAAAGCAGATGCCCTTCACCGGCTTTTACCGAAAGTACGCAAAAATTGCTTCCTGCATTGTCAATGGCTGAAAGCTGTTGGGGCATTTGCTTTATTCTGTTGTTGTGCCTAGTGTTTATTATTCTATCCACGAGCTGCTGATGACACTTTTTACTTTAGAGTCCTCGAAGAAGAAAAGATAAGTCTGTCCAGATGAACCTTCATTTCCAAGCTTTTTGGTAGTCAAGTGCACGAGTAAGGATTCATCATCTAATTTTGACAAAATCAGGTTTGGGTTCTTTTCCTTTTTTATGCAGCCAAGGTCCACATAAGTTCCAGATAAATATGGTTTATTCTCAAGAGATTTCCATAAGGGTCCAGTTAATTCTGCTTCTAAAGAAGGTAGTTCTTCTTTTGTCTCATTTAGCTTATTTGCAACATATTCTGTGGCGAAGGCTTCGTAATTCCAACCGTCCCTTATTAGAGGGTCAATTCTCAAAGCTCCTGTCTTTATTTCCTTATCTGCTTTTATATGCTTTATAGCCAAATCAATTTGATGGCAAAGAGGGTCTTTATCGATAATGGTAGCATCCTGCTGTCCGAAAAGGAGCAACGGTGATACTAACAGGATGAAGGTTAATACGAACTGGCTCATTTTAGCATTAGGCACAACGTCCGTTGAATAAAGCAGATGCCCTTCACCGGCTGTTGTTAAAGTATGAAAAGATTCTGGTTTAGCAGTTCTGTTTCCACGGAGCTGTGAGGGCGTTTGCTTTATTCTGTTGTTGGCACCTGTTTTTATTTATTTTTTATAGATCCTGTAGCTAATGGTATCGCTTATCTTACCGGTTTCGAAGCTTAACATTTCTTTTGATTTATATATATCTGATTGAATCGTCACATTTTCTTCAGAAGAGAGTGTAAAGTCAGGATTATCATGAATGAAGAATTCCACAAGCCTATCATCTACAAGGTCATTGATAATTACTACGCCCTGTTGCTTCATGATAGTACCGCCTCCTCCAGACAGTCCTGTTGAGAGTAGCTCTAAAATATTTTTAGCAAACTTAGTGTCCTGCTGGTGTAGAATACTTTTAAGATGCTGATCATACAAATCTATAGTGACCATCCAATTGCTTGTTTGCCTTTCGATACTGTCCAGAAGGTTTTGTATTGAGCCTTTAAATGACATATCTATGATAAAATTCTCTGCCTGCTCAAAATCCACACTGCCTCCCATAAACATGATGGAGGTATCCCGTTGTTGCTGAAAATCAATCTGAAAGTTTTGATCAATACTTTTTGACAGCTGGTGTATCCTTGCTATTGTGGGAGCATTCTGCTCATAGTACCGCACTACAGATTCTTGACTTGATGTATAGCTATTACATCCTACAGTCATTCCAGCCAGTATAATGATTATAGTATATAGCTTGTTCATCGGTTTAATAGGTGCCAACGTCCGTTGAATAAAGCAGATGCCCTTCACTGCCCTTTGCTGAAAGTACGAAAAGCTAACGGCCAGCACAAGCAATGGCTGAAAGCTCTGGGAGCATTTGCTTTATTCTGTTGTTGGGCTTAGGGTTTTTTATTTTATTTCATTCTCCACCAGCTGCCGCTTTTAAACCTGCTGCTGGCTTGTCTTCTGTTATTATATTATTCAGCGTCAACCTTCGTCACGCTTTATTATTATTCACCGTCACGCTGCGTCCTGCTTATTATATTTTGTTGCTAAACGCTGGAGGCCAAATCCGTGCTCCAGCTGGCTTTACCAGATCTGGGGTCGATGAAGGTGGGCTTCTACCATGCTCTGGCCAAATCCTCCCGCCAACCAGGCCCCTTCATTCTTTTTTAGTCCAGGTTTAGTTGAGCGTCAAGCTTTACCGTCCAGCTACCATTTGAGTGAAAGTCCGCCGAAACAGGCAGCGAAGCTGAAAGCCACCAACTACTGTTAGTCCCTCCAAACGATTTTACCTTAAGCCCAACGGCCATTGAATAAAGCAGGGGCTGCTCACCGCCGCTCCTCAAAGTACGTCTGGTTGATGTTTCTGGTAAGATAGCAAAGAGCTCTGACAGCCCTTGCTTTATTCTGTTGTTGTGCTGTGTTTATTATTATTTTTTATTCTACTCGCTATCTATTTCATCATCATCTTCATTATCATAGGTGTAAAAGATGAGCGAGTATCCAAATTCTAAAGCTTCGTCGTAATATTGAATATTTTCATCATCTACATCGTCTGGAGAATTAAGGATGAGATACTCGTCTTCTAATTCTTTAATGGTCCAGCCATTTTCCTCAAAGTAATGCTTTGCTAATATAAATGCTCCGTCAATGTCTTTATAATCGATGTACAATACCGCAAAGGCACCTTTAATCTGTCCGTCTTCGCCTTTTGGCTCTGCTGGTAAAACATGTGCTTTGATTACAAACATTCTGGAAACTTGGATTATGTCTAGGATTTAATACAGCACAATGGTCGTTAAATAAAGCAGGCGCCGCCGCTGCGGTTGGTTAACAGTGAAAGTAACAATATGCCAGCCCCTTTACAAAAAGAGCTGGGGGCGCTTGCTTTATTTTGTTGTTGCTCTTTGTTTATTATTTACTCACCGGCTTTCCCTCATCCTGCTTTCCGTCCACCTGCACTAAGCTTTTTATTCCTGCTCTGCAGCTAACTAACCAGCAGTGACTTTTACTGCCCCACACCCATCCTGCCTACCGGCATTGATAGAGCAAGACCTTTAAGAGCCGTCATTATTTTAAAGAACCTGCTTTGCCGGCACTACTTTCCAGTCCACCTGCACCTTACTGATCCAGACAAGGGCTTACCTTTTTTACGCCTGCTATGCCAGCTGAAAGATCAATGCTGCACCGGCAGATCATTATTAGAAACTTTCTGCCTGTAGCGCCTCTTGCCCTCCTGCTGGCGGCTTGTCATATTACCCCTCGCTAAGGCAGATGCTATTCTTTTTCCTGCTGCCACTGCCACACCAAACGACTGCAATAAAGAGCAACGTCCATTGAATAAAGCAGGGGCTGGTCACTGCCGCCTGCTGATCCGACGCAAAGTATCGTTTTTGTAGGTAAATGGCAAAGAGCTGTTACAGCCCTTGCTTTATTCTGTTGTTAGGTGGCGTTTTATTTTTATAATATTATCCAGCCGTCTTTAACGAATGTCAAGCTAGCACCCTCAATAAAGGCTTTTATATCCGTATTTTCATCAGCTTTTTCATTGGTCAACTCGAAGAAATATACTTGAGGATTAGCCCTATTTGGGTGATATAACCAAAATCTAAATCTCTTAACTGTCGGAGAGTCCGACAAAAACTTAAGTTCTTCTAAATCACTAATTCTTAAGCTATGGGAATCAAGAATTCTAGGATAAAAAAGTCCAGTTGTGAAGATTGGTAGTAGGTCAGGTGAGTTCGTTAAAAGCTCTATGGTAGTTGGACCGAAACTAATTACATTATCTTTTTCAGTTATAAGAATCCTTTTAAATCTTGGATAGACCTGCTTCTTATATTTTTTTTCGAATAGCTCTTTTGCCCAATAGTCTTCCTGCTCCCCTTGATTCTTGAATTTTGGTTCTGTTTCTGATTTTATGTCAGCGGGGTTAGTTTGTGCTAAGCAGTCAACATAGCCCAGCAGCAGAATCGGTAAGAGATATATTAATATGGTCTTCATCAATTCATTTACACAACATGCTATTTCACTGACAGTATCTTAATGAGCTTTTAATGCCACCTAACGTCCATTGAATAAAGCAGGCGACCTTCACCAGCCTTTGCCGAACGGACGCAAAGGTAGACAATAGCATTGTCGATGGCTGAATGAGCTGGGGGAGCTTGCTTTATTCTGTTGTTGGCCTTAGTTTTTTTTTATTTTTTTCAATTATAGGACTGCTCTGCTGTATCATATTCGACTAATGAAGAGTCAGGGCACAATCTTAACTAATCAGGCAGTCAAAACGCTGGTTATACTTCATTACATATGTAAGCTCCCCTAAAAATGTCGGCTCCCCGAAATTAGGACGGGGTAATAGTAGACAAAATCTCAAAATGGTTCTATAGCTATTGTGGTGTTAATTCTGACTAACGTTTCTAGAAAGCCTCTACAGGAGCATTTTGGGGTCCTTTTAATTGGGCTAGTGTTGTTTCCAATTTAGCTAATTGTTTTTGTAGTTCTCGCACCTTTCTCTTTCGTTTTTGGTCCAGATATTCATACTGATCTGGAGGCGTAAAGGGCTGATGCTTGACAAGCATATTCCAAATAATGACAG
>NZ_JAHXBU010000053.1 GCF_020178975.1 Cesiribacter sp. SM1 | reverse complement strand
AGAGTATATTTCAACTCGTGCCATGCCAGGCACACACAACAGAATAAAGCAAGCTCCCAGCTATCTTACAGCCATTGGCAATGCAGGCAGCTGCCTTTGCGTGGGCATAGCAATCTGCAGTGAATGGTCGCCTGCTATATTCAACGGACGTTGGCAAAAATTTAAAAACAAAACAATAACATCCTTTTATGGCCCGACAACTACAAACGATCATTTTATTTTTACTGATCAGCCTTTCGGTCAAAGCACAAACCAACAACTCTAAAATTGACTCTTTGATTCAGGCATATGTTCGCATTCATAAGTTTAATGGGGCAGCGTTAGTAATTCAGGATGATAAAATAGTGTATGAAAGAAGCTATGGGTATCGGAACGCAGCCCAAAAAAGCCTGATCACTAAGAATAGTGTATTCCCCATCGGTTCATTAACTAAATCCTTCACCGCTCTGATAATTTTAAAGCTTGCGGAAGAGAAAAAACTGTCAATTGAGGACCCTGTTAGCATGTACATGCCAGAGTACCCAAGAGGAGATGAGATACTAATAAAACATCTGCTAACACACACAGCTGGCCTTTACGAGCCGTTGAGGAATCCGAAATACCGAGAACAAATAACCTCTACTCACGCATTCCACCCGGAAGAAAATGTTGCCTTTTTCAAAAATGAACCACTTGATTTTGAGCCCGGCAGCAAGTTCGAATACTCAAATGCGGGATACAATTTACTAGGAGTCATTACTGAAAAAATTACTGGCCTTTCGTATTCGGAAGCTGTGAGTAGGTACATTTTCAACCCACTAAAAATGAACGAGAGTGGCTTTGACTTCCAGAAACTTAAGGATAAAAACAAAGTTACCGGCTACTCCCGCCTAACCTCAACGAAACAGGAAGAAACCAAACCCTGGAACCCGAGCCTGGTCTACGCATCCGGTGCTTTATACAGTACAACAGGCGACCTACACAAATTCTATAAGGGACTACGTGACTTCAAGATCATCTCTAAAGAAACCTTCCTCCAGGCAACCACCCCATTCAAAAGCGGTTATGGCTACGGGTGGTTTATTGATACTATACACGGGGATAGGGTCATTGACCATGGCGGAAATCTGGAAGGGGCAACTAGCTATTTCTTGATGATGCCAGAATATAAAATCTGTATCATTCTTTTAAACAATATCACCTCTACTTCCTTGGAGAAATTAGGGAACTCCATCTATGCTGCGTTGCAGAACAAGCCTTATAGCATTCCACACCCCAAAAAGGAAATTCTGTTGGAAGAGCACATCCTCCTGAGTTATGTCGGCACTTTTGAGGTGTCTGACAAGTATAGAGTTGAAATTTCAAAAGAGGCAGGTGGGCTAGTTATGAAAATCAACGGTGCAGATAAAATAAAGCTGTCAGCAGAAAGGGAAGGTATCTTCTTTGCCAGTGATGAGGATATAGTTCTTGAGTTTATCTCTAAAGATAAAAAAGTTATTAAGCTCAAGATACGCCAAGGCTTATCTACAAAAGTAGCTGACAAATTAGGGTAGACAACTTTCAAAACTTCTGCCAACAGCAGCTTTGTGCAATAGTGGCCTGAATTGGTAATGAAACGACATTACTTTTATGAGCTTTAGCGCAATAGTATACATTAGAACAACGAAAACCACTACAGCACAAAGCTGAAACACGTTATGTGCAATGCCGCAAGCTCGTAGTGATCCATGGTAATAGATCAAATCCTTGATAATTATTCAACTTGTGCGACTGGGGCTTAATGCCCCTATCTGGGAATCATGCAGGACAGATTGAGTAGAATTTTAGCTAAAATTAAATAGCTTTAATTTTTTATCATTTATAAATAATACCTTGATTCCATTTTAGATCTTTGTAAAAAAAGAAATGAACTGGATTATTCTAATTCTTGCGGGTTTATTTGAAGTAGCTTTTGCTATCTGCTTGGGAAAAGCGAAAGTTGCTACCGGAAATGAAATGTATTTGTGGTATACTGCATTTCTAATTACCATTACTTTAAGTATGGGACTTTTGATAAAAGCAACACAAACTTTACCCATAGGTACTGCCTATGCTGTATGGACAGGAATAGGAGCCGTTGGGACTGTTCTAATAGGTATATTAGTCTTTAAAGAGCCTGTTAACTTTTGGAGAGTATTTTTTATCACAACCCTTATTTGTTCAATTATAGGACTGAAAGTTGTCTCTCACTAATATTCAATAATATATACAGCACATAACAACAGAATAAAGCAATTGCCCCAACAGAATTCAGCCATTGGTTGTACAGGCCGTTAGCTTTTCGTACTATCAGCAAGGGCCAGTGAATGGTCGCCTGCTTTATTCAATGGACGATATCTATGATTGATCCAAGTGAATTGATCTAAAAAATTTCATATTTCTCCCCGCTTTTCACCGTAGCTAAAATATGGCGTAGTAGTTTGTTTCTAACAGCATTAAGCACTACCATTTTGGGCTTCCCCTCTGCTACTTTTCTGTAGAAGTATTCTTTCATATCGGGGTTATGCTGGATGCTGCTGATGGAGGCCAGGTGCAGGGTTGATTTCAGGGTATTATTGGCAAATTTTGATACATGGTTACCCGCTCTGATGCTGGTGCCAGATTCATAGCTAAAAGGGGCAACACCACAGTAACAAGCCAGTTGTCTGGCTGTGTTGATCCTCTTAAAGTTGTGGGTGTAGACAATCAGTTGGGCCGCTAAGACCATTCCCACACCCTTGACTGAAGTAGCCAGTTCATAGCTTTCCTTGATATCGTCATCTTTGCCTATAGCCTCTTTGATAAGCTTTTCTATCTCTTTAAGGCTCTTGGTCAAACCAGCTAGTGTAGCCTTTTGCGCTTTCTCCACTATCTTACCTGAGGCAGGATCCACACGTTTTAGTTCAGCAATCGAAGTGGAGAGGCTAAGCTTAAACTTCAGAAGCCTGCTTCTAGAGGAGAGCAGGTCCTGCAGCTGAAGCAGGCGCTTATCTTCTGTTTCTGCTGTTTTAGCTCTGAAGGCATACAAGCTGGCATACAGGGCTATTCTGTAGCTGTCAATCTTATCAGTTTTACCTCTAAGAAGACCAGAAGATTTCTTGATCTGCAAGGATGATCGCTCCGGCGACCCGGTCAACCCAGACATTCATCTGCTCTTCCAACAGCTTGAGCATCAACATTCTACTGTAGAGGCCAGTGTGTTCCATGCATACCAAAAGGGAAAAAGAATCTAATTTAAGCTCCTCTATCAGCCATTGAATAAACTTCTCTATTCCTTTTGAGTCATTGGAGAAGCGGTCGTAGGCTAGTTTCTTTCCCTGCTGATCAATAACAGAGACATCAAAATACTCTTTTGAGATGTCTATTCCTGCAAATAAGGAATAGACATTTTTGTCATTCTTTGCCTTTTGCATAACTTTAACATAAGTGATTCAACAAAGGCTAACTGATAAAGAAGCTGATTCAAAACCTTTACCTATAGGCCTAAAAGCCTGAATATCTATATGAATCTACTTCTAAGGTTGTGGCAGGGGGAGTAAATCGTCCAGTAGGCCTGGCTCTAAAAGCCATCCTGGTTGTGCGCCTAAGTCTTCCCCTGCCGCCCGGTTAGCTACTTAACCAGACTAATATCTTAAACTTCTATCACCTTGGAAATATCCTATAGGGCTAATCTAAAGGTTGTGCTCTATTAAACCCTATGAAAAAGGTCGCTACCTTAACTTTAACTTTTCTTGTTCTGACTGCCTCATGGGCAACTGCTTGTACATGCTCAGGCTTTGATAAAAAAGTAATAAAGGCAATGTTCAAAGAAGCTGACTTTGTCATAATAGGCAAAGCCCTTACCAATATTGAGCCGGATTCTATGATGCTTCAGTCACTGAATCAAGAAATGATGGGATCTGATGTGCTGTTTAAGATTGACTCCGTGCTTAAAGGAGATGTTAAGAGAAATGAAACGGTATTTATCTATCAATTTTCCGGCAGCTGCTCCAGTGTATTAAAATTTGGTGATTCATACCTGATCTTTGGAAATAGAATCAATAAGTTCAAAGAAGCAAAAGATACAGTAGAAGTCTCAGAGGGTGAAATACCACCTCCACCTCCTCCATATATCCTCAACGGCGAAGTAGAGGTGTTTGCCGATACTGAATTTGTTAGCTTCTTGAATAACCAATTAGAAATATACGATACTCTTACTACTGACCTTTGCTCAACTTTCCATAGTGACTCTAAGGCTTTTGCAGACGCTATAAAACATTTAAAAAAAAATTAAACAGAGCACAACAACAGTAACTGTTGCACAACTCCCTGAAAAAGTAGGCTGATCGTTAATTTTTCTAACACCAGCTGCTTCTAAACTTTCCATTCAGATCAGGTTTCACCAGAAACAACCAAAAAAGTGTATTTACAGCCCCCACAGGGGCTATCAGAGCAGCTGTTTTTCGTCTATGGAAGCTGAAGTTGATCCATTTCTTGAGGTTATAGGCAGCAGCTGCCATGAGCATCTTTTTATCAGCCGAAAGGATGCCCCTGGTGTTGATTTTAGACAGGCCCATGTAGTTGATCAGGCTACCGAACACTGGTTCCACCGTTGAAGATCGTTTTTTTCTTCATCCACCTGGCTCGCCTGGAGTCTAATCGTTCT
>NZ_JAHXBU010000052.1 GCF_020178975.1 Cesiribacter sp. SM1 | reverse complement strand
TATACCCACTGAAGGATATAATGAAGCAGAAGAGCATCAATAGCAGCTGTCTACTGTTGGATGTGATCATGAGGCGTTTCTACTGGTTTTGTTTTGCACCAACGTCCAGTGAATAAAGCAGGGGCTGGTCACTGCCGCTTCACTGTGGACGCAAAGTATGGGTTTTGTAGTTCAATGGCAAAGAGCTCTTACAGCCCTTGCTTTATTCTGTTGTTAGGTGCCGTATTTCTTTTTTAAATTCATTTGCAGGATCATTTTGCGATGAGGAGTGTATGTTATGATCAACACCTGACCTATCCCGATACTATTGATTTCAATGCTTTCTGCTTCAAAATCACCGTCAGATATTTTAAGACCATTACTCAAAATGTAGTTCTGTCTATCTTTATCTTTTTTAATTTTTTGAACTGTAGCTGCTTCAGTTATTTTGACATCATGTTTGAGGTCCTTTTGTATTTTATGTTTATAGTTTCCAAATACATTAAACCATATAAATAAAATGAGCAAGATCAAACCTAATAGCACTAGCAACAACTCATTAAGAGACATTCCTAGAGAATAGAAAAGTACGGCCCCTATGAGAGTAATAATTACACCCATTCTAAGCATTCTTATGCTCGCTCTTTTATAGAAGTCTATACCTTCTTTTAAGAACTGCTTATCCTGTTGTGATAGCCTTTCTTCCATGATGTGATTTATGGCACCTAACGTCCTTTGAATAAAGCAGATGCCCTTCACCGGCCTTTGCTGAGCGGACGCAAAAGTTGCTTCTTGCATTGTCAATGGCTGAACGTTCTGGGGGCATTTGCTTTATTCTGTTGTTGGTCTTAGTTTATTATTTTTTTTGGGTTCAATCTGAAGTGAAATTTCTGTGCATCCATGAAAGTTGGAAACTCCCTTTCGGTTCCAAGAATGATTTCTTCGTAAGCAGCAAACATCTGTTTTGATGCAATTGCTGGTTCCATATTTCCTGTCCCAGTACATAAGCCAGGTATTGCTACTGTCTCAATTTCATTATGATTAGCCAGCTCCAGCAAAATTGCTTTCATTGCTAAGTAGGCATTAATTGATGTTGAGATATTGTAGCTGGTTGGCACGCGCATCGTGGGAGCACAAATCACATATTTTGGTTCATTGGCCGTGGATATAGTTAATGCTTGTCCAACTAATAGCTCACCCAATGGAAGGCTCTTTATTTTTGCTTGAAGTTGTTTTTGAATATCCCACCCAAGCTTTTTGGATATAATCAAATCCAGTCCACCGTCCATAAACCCAAATGAATTTCCCGGACTTACTATTGCGTCACATTGTTGTTCAAAGATATCTCCGTCCACCACTGAAACGTCTGAATGAAACGCAAAATCATTCATCCAGGCTTGACCCAATTCTGGAGAATTCTTATGAACTAATATTATCTTCTTGGATGTCTGTTTCGATTTCATGCAATTAAGACCAACGTCCGTTGAATAAAGCAGATGCCCTTCACCGGCTTTTGCTGAAAGGACGCAAAAGTAGCTTCCTGCATTGTCAATGGCTGAATGCTCTTGGGGCAATTGCTTTATTCTGTTGTTGGGCTTAGTCTATTTCAATTTTCGATTCTGTTCAATTTCAAAGTGCCTATCCATGTACCGTCAGAATTGAATCTCTCATACATGATTAATCCTGCACTTGGGTCCCAATATGATATATCTCCATTATTATGGAGCAATGCATAAGTCGTGAAAGTCCCTAAAGGAACAGACACTTCTTTTGATACAGCTACCACCTTATTGGTATAGGATGGCTTTTTTTCACATCTATATGCAGTTATTTCTTGATGTAACACAGGAGAACTTGGAGCATATAAGAATTCAAAATAGCTTAGGCAACCAAGAACACCTGTGTCACAGCTATTACATTGTCTTCCATAGAGCCCGTCTCTTCCAATTACCCAATCCACATTTAAAATATTGAATACAGGTGTCCAAGAGTCTGTGCTTCCTCCTTCATAGAATCGTTTTTCAATCTCTAAATACCGAAAATCTTGTGTTGTATCTTGGTCGGTATAGTAATCATAGTACAGGCGTGTCCCTGTTTTAACCCACTTAAATGGAACATTTTCACCGCTTGGGTTTATTTCAACCTCCAAGCCACAAGACATTAGCAAGACAAGACTAATTAAAATAAAAAATTGTTGCATGTCTACGGATAGTTTATGATTAAGCCCAACGTCCATTGAATAAAGCAGATGCCCTTCACCGCCCTTTGCCGAATGTACGCAAAAGTTGCTGCCTGCATTGTCAATGGCTGAAAGCTCTTGGGGCATTTGCTTTATTCTGTTGTTGGTAGTCGTTTTATTTTATTAGTTTCTCTTATAGCAATACCTGTGATGCCTTTTAGATTCAATGCATTTACAAGCTTCTCACTTATGTAAATTTGATGATCGTAAGGAACCGAGAATAAATCCCTTTTTTCTGCACTGTCCTCTGAAATACATATCTCGGATATTCCCCGTAGCTGCCAGTTATTCTTTTTGAACTCTAGAATTTGCTTGTGAGCACCAATTTTCGGTAAGCCAGTAGGATTTTTTAATTCTTGATATTCTTGTATCCCCCCAGCTAAGTACAGGTTGCTTAGCAGTTTTGGACTGAGAAGTTCTGCGGGTACAGGTTTCGAATATTCTTGTGGTTGATGCTCATGATATTCTCCAGGGAGTGCTTGAGCCACTGATAGGGGTTTACCTCGTGCTTTTTGCAGATTGCAAAAAAAGAGTAGATCATGGCTGCTCTTTGTGCGGCCTGGTGTGAACCAGCGAACAGGTAGTTCTTTCGTCCCAGTGCCACCGGGCGGATAGCATTTTCCACCAGGTTATTATCTATTTCGAGCATACCATCATAGAGGTAAGCAGATAAGGCATCCCAGCGCTGCTGGCTGTAGCGCATGGCTTTGCCAATAGGACTTTTGGGCAGGGTAGTTTTCACTTCCTTTGATATCCACTTGCCCAGTTCGTTAAGAACAGACAGCGACTTTTCCAGCCTGAGCACTTTTCTCTGCTCTAGGGTCAGCTTTTCTTCCCTTGCTCTGGCTTCTACAGCATAGAGCTGCTGGATGTAAAGCAGGGCCATAGAGGCTCTGGCTTTATCATTGTCCAGGGCTTTCTCAAACTCCCTTCTGGCATGGGCCCAGCAGGCAAGATGTACAACATCCTTTTGTCGGCCTATCTTTTCATAGACCTTATAGCCATCAGTTTGCAGATAGCCCTTAAAGTGCGACAATATCTTATCCGGTCCACTGGCACCTCTGGTGGGTTGATAATCAAAGAGCACAGCATTATCGATGGGACTGTTGTATACCCAGTAATAGCCCTGATGAGTAGAGCCCTTTTTATCCTTGTCCAGCACCTTTATGGGAGTTTCATCTGCCTGCAGGTAGCCTTTGCTTTTGGTGTCCTCTACAAGGTGATCATAAAGGATCTGGAGCTTTTCCAGGGCTGTTTTGCACCAGCCATCCAGAGTGGAGGCTGCTATGGGAATGTTCTCTCTTAAGAACCTTTGCCTTTGGCGATACAGCGGCAGATGATCTACGTACTTATCTACCAGAATAGAGGCCAAAAGCCCTGGTCCCGGTATGCCTTTGTCGATAATGCGCTCAGGAAGCTCACCAATAACCACACCTTCTTTATTCTTGGGAGTGTATTTATAGCGGATGTAGCGGCGGATGAAGAGCTTTGCCGGTACACACTCCAGCTCTTCTGTTACCTCCTTGCCGATGCACTGCATCTGGCTTAGGTCGCCTTCCGGATAGATCTCCACTTCTTCTACCTCCAGGTGATCTGGAAGGGGTACACGTCCTTTATGAGCAGAGGAGTTCTGCTTCTTGCGCACATATTCGATCTTTTCTACCAGCTCTTGCTCTTGCTGCTGGGCTTGTTGGGGCGTGGATTCAAAAGGCAGAGGCAGTTGCTGACTGTCAGCTTCAAAGCGTTCTCTTTTCTGGCCAAAGGCCATACGCTTGAGTTGATCTACCTGCCACTGGAGAAGTTCTACCTGTTCTTGCTTTTGGGTGATGGTAGCTTCCTGCTTTTCAATGGCAGAAGCCTGTTCTTGAATGGTTTGATCCTTTTGCTGGAGTAAAACTTCTTGTTGGTGAAGAGAAGCTTGCTGCTGTTGGAATGCTTGTTCCCGCTCCTGGAATAAGGTAAGAAGTTCTTCTTTGGAGAGCTGTTCCAGGGCTGGATTCATAGCCTGAAGATACAATAAAAACAGCCCCTACCATAGCAAAAACAGCATTTTTATAGCTGGTAACGTACTTTTTGCGTACTGCTTTTTACTTGGATACCCTCAATCATGAGCACCAGTTCCGGCCACTTTAATACCCCACTTCCAGCCTGCATGCTGGGAGCAGCAAAAGTGCCCTTCTCCAGTCTTTTGTAGTAGAGTACAAAGCCTCCGCTCTCCCAGTGAAGCAGCTTGATGCAGTTGCGGCTCCGGTTCACAAATATATAGACTTCTCCCGAGGCCGGATCTCTTTGCAGCTCGTTACGCACCAGACCAGACAATGCGTCAAAGCTTTTGCGCATATCGCATGGCTGAATGTAGAGCAGATAGCTATTGGAGGAGCTAAGTGAAAACATCAGTACAGGCGGATCAACTGGCTGATCAGAGAAAGATCCGCTCCCTGGGCTTTTAGCCGTACGCCATTAGGGTAGCAGATCTCCAGATCCTCACTAACGGGCAGAGTATCTACCTTAATGAACCCCGCTGAAGTCATAGGCTGCTGTTGTTTTCTGTAGCGGCACACCCAGTAGTTGAACCTGGCATAACCTATGCCCACTTCCTGACTGTACTGCTTCTGTGTTTTACCACTGCGAAGACAATCCTCCACCAACTTAAACATCTTTTCTCCTATATTCATAGCTTTATCGTTTCCAGCAAAGCTATGCTACTACAAACTGCCGGAAAAGATGTACTTGGCCGGGCGAATACATATTCTTCATAACGCTTTTTTGATTCATCCACGAAATCAGTAAATGCATCAAGGTTGTCAAAGTGCATTGTCCTTGTTTCATCCAAATCATTCTTGATATTGAAAGAAGAACCTTTGAAATCAATG
>NZ_JAHXBU010000091.1 GCF_020178975.1 Cesiribacter sp. SM1 | reverse complement strand
ACCAAAAGAAATAATGGTGGCTATAGCACAGGTGTTCACCTCTTCCCATTCCGAACAGAGAAGTTAAGCCCTGTAGCGCCAATGGTACTTGGGTAACACCCGGGAGAGTAGGTCGCCGCCAACCCATTTATACCTCAAGCCTCATACTGCAAAGTGTGAGGCTTTTTTTGTGCCTTTGGCTTCTCAAAAGGGATCCGGAATAAACATATGCATGTTCTTTCTTTCTCATTTAAAGAATGGCCTTTCATTATGATAAACCTGAAAGTCTTTACCAAAAATGTTTGGAGCTGGTTTAACTAAAAAAAAGGATCTGTAGAGCAGTTAAACAGGTATTTATTATACTCTACTTTTTGTGGCATGTAATCTGTAGAGTTAAGAGAGGTTTGCTGATTTATACTAAGCTGATTCCTAAGAGTGGTTTTGGTTAACGCAGTACAGTTAAACGCCTCCAACTGTACCTTTTTAAACTTAGTTCTTATGAAGAAGATCAAAAAGATTCTGATCATCGATGATGATGAGATGACAAGCTTCCTCCACAAACGCTTCCTTGAAAGTATGCAGGTAGCCCATGAGATAATATGTATCAATGACCCCTATCAGGCACTGGAGTACATGCATCAGCATTATGCTGCAACAACGTATAAGGTGTCAAGTCCTGACCTGGTTTTTTTAGATATCAATATGCCGACGATGAGTGGTTTTCAGTTTTTGGAAGAATTAGAGTCAAGCGGCATAGATTATGGTATGGTATCCATTGTAATGCTCACCACCTCTATATATTTCAAAGACAGAGAAAGAGCAGCCTCGTTTGGAAACAAACTACAGGGATACCTGGTAAAGCCTCTGCAAAAAGAAGCCGTACATGAGCTTCTCGAAGGGCGAAAGGTAAGTCAGTAAAAGCAAATGATTCTTTATTTACGGTAGCGTTACATTGAAAAAACATAACCAGCCTTTGCCATAGGCACCATCAGTAGTAACAGCTGTTGTAGTTTGAACAAACCCATACACAGCAGGGTTAAAATCCCTGATACCTGTGATGCACACTTTTGATGGGGACAAAGCCCCATTAGAGCGGTAGGTCTGCAAATGCTCCCGGGCAATAGCTTTGATCAATGCACTTAGCTGGTTTGATGCTGCAGTTGCAATACGAAAAAACATACAAGCGTCAATACGTGTTCAATGCCTGTGTGCCAGATCATTTTAGGCTTAAAAAGCAAATAAATGGATGTGATGATTCAGGTATTCTGGTTACTTCACTCATCAAAGTACTGATCAAATTTTTTTATTTCATCAGCATTTTTTGTTTTCTTAAAAAAGAACGCATTATATCCTCTTAAAGCTTTATACTTGTACTACATGATTTTTAGTGACTTCTTTTCCTATCCAACATGAAGGGCCCCGGAATTTTTTTGCAGCCAATCCTCTCTGAAATCTGATTGCATAGAAGTAGTTAAAAAGCAATAACTTAAAATCTACATTTATATAAATGGCTAATAAAACTTCTGAAGTCCTGAGTAAGCGCAAAAACGATGTGCTTGAGGCTTGGATAAAAAATCAAATCCAGGATCCTACACTACGAGAAGATTTGATGTCGAACGATGAACTGCATACGCAGTCAGATGAGCTGCTGAATTCATTTATTCAGGCAGTTAGAAGCGGTAACTATTCCGATATCAGTACCCAGGAGTATTATCCTGTAATCGAAATTCTGAATTCTCTTTCCATTACCCGCGCTTATGCCGGTTTTACACCGCGCGAAACAGCTGTATATGTGTTAAGCCTGAAAAAAGCAATCGTGCAGGTTTTGCAGGATGAACTGAAGGCTGATCAGAATACACTGATAGAGGAAATTATCAGAATATCAGATCTTCTTGATAGCCTGAGCCTGGTAACGCTGGAAGCCTTTATCAAAGGCAGGGAAGAAGTAATTCTTCGCCAGACCAGCGAAATCAATGAAATATCCACACCTGTAATCAGGGTATGGGAAGGCATACTGGCCCTGCCAATTATTGGAACCCTGGATAGTGAGCGTACCCAGATCATCATGGAGAACCTGCTGCAGGAGATCGTTAACACCGGCAGCAGCATAGCTATTTTGGATATATCCGGTGTGCCTACCGTAGACACCCTGGTAGCCCAGCACCTGATTAAAACAGTTAATGCCACCCGCCTGATGGGCGCAGAGTGCATTATCAGTGGTATACGTCCTGAAATTGCACAAACAATCGTGCACCTTGGTATCGATCTAACCGGAGTGCAAACCAAGTCCTCCATGGCTTCTGCCTTACGTTCAGCCTTCACCAAGCAGCAGATGGTGGTTACTAAAGCCAAAGCAAAACAATAAACCTGTCTGCTGATGGATAGAATACCAATCTTGAAAATGGGGCATTTTTTGCTGGTTACCATTCAGGTAGACATGTACGACCGCCTGGCCCTCAACCTGGAGAATGACCTCATCAATGCAGTACAGGCGCATGAATCGAAGGGTGTGTTGATAGACATATCGGCAGTATCCATTGTGGATTCTTTTATGGGTCGCATCATAGGCAATATTGCTACCATGTCTAAAATAATGGATGCACAAACGGTGGTGGTTGGCATGCAGCCCGCTGTAGCCATTACACTTGTAGAGCTGGGGTTGCCCCTGGCCGGAGTGTATACAGCACTTAATGTGGAAAAAGGCATGGAATTACTGCAGCAAAAAATAACGGAAGAAGCCGAATTTGACATAGGGGAGGCTGAGGAAGATGATGATCAGCCTGAATAAAGAAACTTTAAAAATAGTTTCTGAACAGGATGTAGTTTTATTCCGGCAGCGGCTAAAAGAATATGCCAGTAAAATTGGCATGAGCCTACTTAACCAAACCAAGCTGATTACAGCTTCCAGTGAGTTAGTGCGTAATATTCTGGTTTATGCCCGGCAGGGAGAGGTAATCATAGAGGTGGTCACTGACCGGCTGCAGACAGGTGTCAGGGTTACCTTCAAAGACCAGGGGCCTGGTATTGCCGATATTCCAAAAGCCATGCAGGATGGCTTCTCCACAAACAAAAGCTTAGGTTTGGGATTACCGGGGGCTAAGCGGCTGGTAAATTATTTCGATATACAATCTACACCCGGGAATGGAACAACCGTTACAATCATCCGCTGGAAACGGTAGCTCTTTCACTCATACCCGATACCGTATCGAAGACCGAAGCTATCTTAGCCTGATAAAAAAAGAAATAGCCAAAGAGGCTGAATCACTAGGATTCTCTGCAGAGCGCATAGGCCGTCTGGATATCATAGTTGCTGAGCTGGCTTCTAACTTACTCAAGTTTGGCCAGCGCAAACGCGAATTGCTCTGGAAACCTTTCTATCATAATAAAGAAGCAGGTGTTGAAATAATTGCCCTGGATGGCGGCGGCGGCATTACAAACATGGGACTTGCCCTGCAGGATGGCTACTCTACTTCCGGAACTGCAGGCGAAGGGCTGGGAGCCATTAAACGGCTTTCAGATACTTTCGATATCTATTCACAGCCTGGCGTGGGTACCGCTGTTTTATCGCGCCTTTTTACAAAAGAACTGCCTCTATGGTTTGATAAAACACCAACCATAGCTGCCGTTTCTGTACCCAAACCGGGGGAGAAGCTCTGTGGCGATGGGTATTATTTTGAATATGAACCCACAGAGCAGTTGTTAAGGATACTGGTGCTGGATGGCCTGGGGCATGGCCCCGACGCGCACCTTGCTGCTGAGGCGGCCATAGCGGCATATCTAAAGGTTGTACAGCCAGACCAGGCGCAGGTATTAAAGCTTATTCATCAGGAGATAAAAAAAACAAGGGGAGCTGTAAGCATGGCCCTTCAGTTCAACTTAAAGGAAAAGTTGCTGCGCTACTGTGGTGTGGGTAATATCAGCGGTAAACTCTTAGGCCCCGATGGCACTGCCCGGGCACTGATGTCTTATAATGGCATTGTTGGTCATACCATTTCATCCCGTATTCACGACCAGGAGTTAAGCTGGGAAAGAGGGAAACTGTTAGTTTTGCATTCCGATGGCATTACATCCCGCTGGGATTTATCTAAATATCAACAGATCCAAAAACACGATTTATCTTTGATAGCTGCCTGCCTGTACAGGGACCATAGCAGGGGCACCGATGATGTAACTGTAGTCGTTAGCAAACACCCGGAAACAGATGGAGGACAAGGTACAAAAGCCAATCATTGAAGTATCCCTGGAAAGGGAGCTCGATCTGGTAATCGCCTATAAGAAGGCCATGCAGCTGGCAGAGATATCGGGCCTGAATTTTACAGAGCAGACAAAGTTTGCTACGGCCGTTTCTGAAATATGCCGCAATGCGCTGGTGCATGCCCGCGGGGGTATGGTTGGCTTTTATATTTCTAAAGATGGGGGCCAGTATTATGTAGAAGCAGTGGTAAACGATGCAGGTCCGGGTATTGAAAAACTGGCTGAACTGCTGAACAGGATCAGTAATTTACCGGAAGGGCAGCGAACGGGCATCTATAACTGCAAGCGGCTGTCGGATAAATTTGAAATTGACAGCACAGAGGGGAGCGGCACCTGCGTGCGTATTGGCAGGCGCCTTCCGGCTAATCACCCTCCCATCAACCACATAATACTTTCTGGCTGGCGCAAACATTTCAGCCAGCTCAGCCCCGCTTCGCCATACGACGAACTCAAGCGGCAAAATCACCTCCTGCTTAAAACCCTGGAAGAGCTTAAGCAAAGTAAGGCACAGGTGCAGGAGCAGCTCGAGGAAATTCAATCATTAAACAGCGAGCTCGAGGAGAATAACAGTAAGCTGACCAAACTTTCAAAAGACTATGCGCAGCAGAACGAGCTGCTCTTAAAAAGAAACGAGGAGCTGGATGAGTTTGCACATATCGTATCGCACGATTTAAAGGGGCCAATCCGTAACCTCAAAGGCTTGGTGCAACTGTTAGAACAGGGTCGCGGCAAAAGCCAGCAGGAAATTATCTCTATGTTCAGGGGGCAGTTTCAGAAAATGGAAAGTCTGATAGAAAACATTCTCACCTACAGCCGCACAGGCCATGAGGAGATGGATAAAAAAGAGGTAGACCTAAACAAGATGCTGCATGAGCTTACAGAGGGGCTTTCCATGCCTGATACATTCAGAATCGAGATCGAGCAGGATTTTCCTTTAGTCTACACTGAAGAGATCTTCATTTTTCAGGTATTCAGCAATCTGCTGATCAATGCCATCAAATACAACGATAAACAGGAGGGCAGGGTAAAACTTGGTTTTGAGCAGATGGAGAATGGCGAGCTCTTCTACTATGTAGAAGATAATGGTTTGGGCATACCGGAAGAGAAGCGGGATAAAGTTTTTAAGATGTTTGCTGTACTGCACAAAGTAGAAGGTGTAGACAGTACGGGAATAGGCCTGTCTATTGTAAAGAAAATAGTTCAGGAAAAAGGCGGCAGGATCTGGATAGAAGACCCAAAGCACTGGAAGGAGGGCAGCCGTTTTTGTTTTACCTGGCCCGCAGAAATTGTTCTGTAGCCATGCAGCCCCTGTCTGCAAAAGCTTATTTCCCATCAGGGCAATACACAGGAGCATGCGGTTGAACGCCCGGCAGTAGTTCAGAAAAACTACTGCCGGGGTACTGACTTTCAGACATGAACCCGGTAATTATTCTGCTGAATTGCGTTGCTTTTATTTCGTAAAAAGGTTAAAATACAAAATTATAGCAAACTCTACCGTTGTCACAAACGAATGTGGGTGCCTATAATTTAGTAGTGCTGCATGCCGATGGCCTGGAAGGCGGCTTTATCTGTTTTAACCTGAATCATGAAAGATATTCAAGAGAAAGCTTCACTCATCAGGCGGGGTAATGCCTGGCCCTTTATTCTCATCACCAGTCTTTTCTTCCTTTGGGGTCTGGCCAACAACATGACAGACACACTCCTGTCTGCTTTTAAGCGGATCATGAGCATGTCTGATTTTCAGACCTCCTGGATTCAGGTAGCTTTCTATGGTTCTTATTTTTGCCTGGCTCTGCCTGCCGCAATTTTAATAAAAAGGTATAGCTATAAAACAGGGGTGCTTTTAGGCCTGGGTATGTTTGTGCTGGGCTCTCTTATGTTTTACCCGGCCAGTATTACCATGGTTTACTGGCACTTTTTGCTGGCCCTGTTCATCCTGGCCGGCGGACTCTCCATCCTGGAGACTGCCGCTAACCCTTATATTGTAGCCATGGGTCCGGAGGCATCCGGCACCCGCCGCCTAAATCTTGCGCAGTCTTTCAATCCCATTGGTTCGTTTACGGGGGTATTGCTTAGCAAGATATTTATTCTTTCGCAGCTAAACCTTTCTACTGCAGAGGAGCGCAGCAGCATGAGTGCTGAGCAACTTGCTGCTATACAATCCGAAGAGCTTACAGCCGTAATGGGCCCCTATGTGGGTGTGGCGGTTTTCCTGGTGCTGCTGTGGGTGGTCGTAAAGTTTACGAAAATGCCAAAAGCCTCAGATGCAGGCTCAGAGCTGGATTTGTTGCCGACATTCAAAAGACTTGTGAGAACGCCCCATTGGGTGTGGGCAGTGGTGGCACAGTTCTTTTATGTGGGGGCACAGATAGGTATCTGGTCTTACACCATCCGCTACGTAATGCAGGAGCTGCAGCTGAACGAAGATAGTGCCTCCTCTTACTACATGGCAGCGCTGGTACTTTTTGCCGCCTGCCGCTTTATCTTCACCGGGCTCATGAAGTGGGTAAGCCCCAGAAACCTGCTGCTAATCACTTCCCTGGCTGCTGCTGCTTTTACCCTGATTGCCATTTATGGAAGCGGCCTTGTAGGGGTATATGCGCTTATAGCCGTTTCCGGCTGTATGTCGCTGATGTTCCCCACCATCTACGGGCTGGGCATCCGCGATCTTGGCAATGATACTAAGATAGGAGGCTCGGGCCTGATCATGGCTATTCTGGGAGGTGCAGTTTTAACAGCTGTACAGGGGCATGTTTCAGACCTGGCACAGAATATCAACCTGGCTTTCTTTGTGCCCTTTTGCTGCTTTATTGTAGTTGCACTATATGCACTGATGGAAAGAAAGATGGAGGCTGCCGGAAGGCATAAGCATAAAGGTTCGGCCGAAGCGCTCTACTAAGCAGCTGGTGCAGGCCGGCCTGTTAAATATTTATATCTGGCAGTTAGTCAAAAAGAACAAAAGGCTGCTTCACTAAGGCAGATTAGGCAATCGGCCTCTCATGATGGATTCTTTAGAATGAGCATGGATAGATTCTGTTTTGCGCTGGACCTGAAAGATGATCCGCAGCTTATTGCGGAATATGATTTCTGGCACCGTAATATCTGGCCGGAAATCAGGCAGAGCCTTTTGGATGCCGGTATCACCGGTATGCAGATTTACCGCCTGGCTAACCGCCTGTTTATGATCATGGAAGCAGACAGTAGTTTCAGCTTTGAAAAGAAGAAAGCAATGGATAGCGCTAACCCTAAAGTGCTGGAGTGGGAAACCCTGATGTGGAAATTTCAGCAGCCCCTGCCCTGGGCCGCAGCAGGCGAAAAATGGATGCTGATGGACAAGATCTTTGAACTTTAAGGTGGATCGGGTGCATAAGGTACAAAATGAGCAACAGCACTTCCTGCAGTATACCCGCTGCTGCACTAATCAACATTATTGAAAAGCCTGAAAAATGGCCCCTGGAAATCTCCAGGGGCCATTTTTGTTGGGTATAATCCTGGCTTCTTAAAATTCAGAATTATTCATGATACTATGTTATTCCTTATCCACTACTTTCTGCAGGTGCAGTCAATGTAATGATTTAATGCCCATGGCTGTCCGTTGTTTCTCCACGCCGGCCCGGGTCCTGCATATCATCTTTTTTCAAGGTAGAGAGAAAACTCACCAGGTCCCTGATCTCTCTCTTGGTTAACAGGTAGCCCATATTGGGCATGCTGGAAGAGGCGTTCACCTGTTTTACAACATCTGCTTTACGGATAAGAGTGTCAGGCTGGTTGCCTATTTTCAGAACCAGCTCTTTACTGTTTTCTTTCTGCAGCACACCACTTACCGTTTTACCGCCTGCCAGATCAAGTGTTACAATACCAAAGCCCGGTGCAATGCGTGCGCTGGGATCTACCAGGGCCTCCAGCAGCTGCTGGCGGCTGAGCTTTGCCGCTACGCCGTTCAGGCGCGGACCAGCATTGCCGCCCATGTCATCAAAGGAGTGGCACCGCATGCATTGAGCTGTCTGGTGCTGGAAGAATATCTTCCTGCCCAGTTCCGCATCACCACCATGTAAAACGCCTGCAAAAGATGCACTGGCTGGTACTGCAGCACCCGCTGCGGCAGTACCCGGAGCTGCCTTGGCACTGATCTCCTTCAGGCTGGCAATCAAAGTTTGGGAGCGTGTACTGTCGATGGCTTCGGCCAGCTCCAGCTGTATTTCAGGCGCTAGTGTGCCCTTTTCCATACGTTGTAGCAAGCCTTCAAAAACTGCCTGCGAATTAGCCACAGGCAGGGTGCCGAGGGTTAAGAGTGCAGCCTGCTTTTCTTCAGTTGTTCTTTTTTCGATCACATCAGACAGCAGGGAAACCATCAGCTCCTTGCTGATGTCCAGCTTGGGCAGGAGGTCCAGCCCGGCAACCCTAACAGTTTTATCTTTATCAGTAAGTGCAAGCTCAATGGCCTGGTCAATTTGCGGGCTATCCAGCAGGGCCAGTGCCCTAAGTGCGGCAACCCGCAGTTTGGCCTGGCTATCAGTTTTGAGCAGTGCCAGCAAGCGATCTGCTCCCTGGTCTATCTTAAGCTTGCCAATGGCATTGACAGCACTTAAGCGTAAGCCTAAATCCCGGTGGGCTGACAGTTTAATGAATGCATCGGCAGCCTTGCTGCTCACAAGGGCAGGATCGCGTGTAATGACGCCTCTGTA
The DNA here is from genome assembly GCF_020178975.1 of Cesiribacter sp. SM1. GTDB lineage: Bacteria > Bacteroidota > Bacteroidia > Cytophagales > Cyclobacteriaceae > Cesiribacter. The sequence goes on along the minus strand of NZ_JAHXBU010000091.1, from coordinate 462,602 downwards.
GCGTCCGTCAACCCTATCCAGCACAGATGGTCTGGCCCAGGTACTTAGGGCATCTACGGCCTCGGCTCTCATTGTAACAGGGCTGCTTTCTTTCGCTGCAAAGTCAATAAGATTTTGCATGGCCTTTTCGCTGCCTACCCTTAGGTTTGCATTGATGGCACGCCTTAACAGGGGCTCATTTCTGAAGGAGGTACTTTGCAACACATCACCCAGGGCTGGCAGCGCCTGCTCAATGGACAGGTCGTCGTTAATGGCCCTGGCCGCTTCTGTTACAATGTACTCATCTTTATCGGCCAGGAAGCTGGCAATACCCGGATGCTTCAGCCGCCTGAGGCTAATAACTGCCGCCATGCGTACGGCTGGCGAAGGATGTGTGGCGAGTGCCAGTACTGGTTCTGCTTTGCCAATTCTGGCTAAAGCAAGGCTGCCGGCATGGCGTATGTAAAGATCTTCATCATTATTGCTTTCCAGCAAGCTGATGATGGGCTGTATGGCAGGTTCGTAGCCAATTCTGCCCAGGGCTTCTGCAGCAAAGAAACGGGCGCGGCTGTTTTGGTCTTTCAGCAGGGGTATCAGGGCACTGCCTGCTGGTTTAAACCGGATGTCGCCCAGCCATTTAGCTGCCTGTGCTCTTATTTCAGGGTCCTGGTCCTGGAGCAGGGGCGTTAGCTCGCGGGCCCATTTCTGGTCCTGGCGGGCCAGCTGTGCAAGGCCCCAGATGCCATGAATTCTGGCAAACTGGTTACTGGTCTGCTTTACGCTCTTCCCGAACACATTGGCGCCTTTGCTGCCTCTGGTTGCCAGCTCAAACTGGGCTTTTTGCCGCACCCGCATATCGGGGTGTGCCAGCAGCTCACCCAGCGCTGCCTCTTTGTAAGGTTCAAAATCAGCCGCTAATAACTGTTGTGTCTGCTGACGCTCGGGCGAGGAGGCTCCATTGGGAACATCCAGCTTCCAGATACGGCCATGGTCTTTGGTATCCCAGCCTTCCAGCCAGTCGGCCACATACATACTACCATCGGGGCCAAAGTCAATACCTGTTGCCAGTATTCCTTTCAGGATCATCTGGCTCTTGCCAAGCTCAAAGCCTGCACCTTTTGGATTTAGTTTAAAAGCGTGGATGCCTGAGCGGGAGGGGTTGCCTACAAATTCAGCTACAAAGAAAGTGTTTTTCCACTCGGGCCCCAGGGCTGTACCGGGGTTGTAAATCATGCCGGTTGGTCCGCTGATGAAGTTTTCAATCGCTGGCGTGATGTACGCAGCCTGTCCCTTAAACCAGGGCTTATAGAGGGCTTCATCCATCCATACCTTGTAGGCGTTGTTATCGGGATCGCGGTACTTGCCAAATTGCCAGTTAATGCGCCAGCCCGTATCGGAACCGTTTACAATGTACACCAGCCTTTCTTTTTCGCCGGGGTGGTCGCCATCGTTATCCACACTGATGAGGTTGCCCCATTCATCGAAAGTAAATTCGTGGGTATTGCGGAGGCCATGGGCAAAGACTTCAAAATCGCTGCCATCGGGATTCGCCCTAACGATCACACCCTCATTCGGAAACTCCCATTTGGTGCCGTCGGCACTGGTTCCGTTAAAACCGATATCGCCAATGCCCCAGTAGATTTTTCCGTCCGGACCCATTTCGAGGCCAGACATGCCATGGCCGCCAAAGCCTACGTGCACACCATAGCCATGGGAGATAGAGGTTTTGTCATCAGCAATGCCATCATTATTCCTGTCTTTTATGCGCCACATATCCGGAGCTACGCCTACAAAAAGGTCCTGGCCATGGGCCAGCACTGCACCGGCTACATCGGTTACCTCATCGTGAAAGTCCTCCACCACCAGCTGCGAGAGGTCTGCAAGCCCATCGCCGGAGGTATCTTCTAGCCGGTAAATATGTTCCTTTTCAAGAGTCATGTCCTTCCAGTCGTGGGAGCCATCCTTGTTCAGGTCGGCCAGCCACTTATTCTTGTCGCTGTTTTCCGGCGATAGCACCTTATGCAGAAAGGCTCTTTTATCCTCAACCGTTTGCAGCTGTATGGATGGGGTTTCCCACTCCTGGTGGCTGCGTATATCAAATTCAGAGTTTTTTTGCCTGTTGGTCCTGGTATAATAGAGTTTGCCCAGGTCATCTATATCTATGGAGATAGGATCGGCCACCAGGGAATCTACAGCCCAGATCCGGAGACTAAGGCCTTCTGCCAGTTCGGGATTAACCGAGGCTTCTATTGTTTTTGCCATAGAAGCAGCACTGGCAGAGTCCAGCGTGGTAATTCTCAAATCAACAGGAGCCTGTTGCTGTGGTATTGTAGTTTCGCCGGAGGCCATTTCCCTGCATCCCGATAGGGAGAAAGCAGGAAGCAGTGCTGACAGGAACAAAACTTTTGCATTATTCTGCAGGATGCCAAAGAAAGCATTTTTCATAAAAGCTGTGCAGTAGGGGAGTTCTAAGAAATTTGGTCAATAAATATAAGACTTTATTTACTGACAATGATGCTGGCGCCACAAAACAGCCCCGGAAATAGCCAAAATCTATATAAAAAAGTGATAGCTGCCTGATGATTTTAAAGCAATCAGCTGTGCTGGAGAAAGCCACTGCTGAAGACTGTTTTCAGCATAAAGAGTACTGATTTGCCAGTATTTATTTGGGTTGATGCCTACATACTGCTTTACACGCAGCGGCGGCTGCCAAAAGTGTGATCAAAGCACTAGACTGCCTGTTTTAAGTACACCTTAAACGTACTGCCTACGTTAGGCTGGCTTTCTACCTCTATTCTGCCGCCATTGTTCTCCACAATACGTTTTATGATGTAGAGTCCAATGCCGGTGCCTTCCACATGGGTATGAAGCCGCTTGAACATGGTGAACAGCTTCTGGCGTTGTTGTTCGTTTAGGCCCAGTCCGTTATCCTGAACTGAAAGCACAACCCATTCTCCTTCCCGGTATGTGCGGATGGTTATCTCCGGGCGGCGTTCTTCTGATTTGTACTTAAGGGCATTGGTCAGGAGGTTGTACAATATACTGCGGAGGTTTCTCCTGGCATAGGTAAGGCTGGTTACCTGCAGGTCTTCCCTGATGATGGGGTTGCTTTGCCTGATCTTATCCTGCAGTTCCAGTTTAATATCATCCAGCTTGTTTTTGATGGATATTTCCTCTTCAGTTTCTTCCAGCCCTTTTTGTGCTTTGGTAATCTCGGTGAGGTCGCGGATCGTTTGGTTGAGCTTAGAAACCGAGGTTTCCATCATGACCAGTAACTGGTTTACATCAGTTTTTTCAACATCCGACAACCGCTTTCGGAGTGCCATCAGCAGCCCTTCCAGGTTAACTACCGGGTTTCTTAAGTCATGAGAGGCGGTGTACACAAAGCTGTCCAGGTCGTTGTTGATCTTGCTAAGCTGCTCATTCTTAAGAGTAATGTCTGTTAAGGCTGTTTCAAGCGATTCCTGTGCTTTCCTGATTTCGCTAATGTCGTACACAAGCGCGTAAAAGCCTACTACCTCTCCATTGTCCAGATGTGGTATCAGGTTATTAGACACATTTCTGCTCCCGCCATACCTATAGGCCATCTTGCCCTCTATTTTCACCTGCTTGCCCTTCAGTGCATCCTGTATATAAGGATACAGATCCTGGAACACCCCCTCACCAACAAGCTCTTTTACATGTCTGCCCTCAATTTCTTCTTTAGGTAATCCGAACCAGGTGGTATACGTGCGGTTAACAAAACGATAAACCAGGTCCTTATCAATATAAGAGATCAGTGTGGGCAGGGAATCGGTTAAAAGGCGCAGTTGTTCTTCGCCGGCATTTAGCTGTTCTGTGCGTTGCTGCACCCGCTGTTCAAGGGTTTCGTTGGCCTGCACCAGCTGCTCCTGGGTAGTTTTTAGTGCCTCAAGGGCATTGGAAAGTGCCTGGTTTTTATCCTGGATGTTGTGTTCAAAGTCTTTACGCTCCTGTATATCGAAGCAGGCCCCCAGGAAACCCGTAAAATTGCCGTTTACATCCTGCAAAGGAGTGCCGTGGTCAATAATCCAGCGGTATTCACCATCAAACCTTTTCATGCGGTATTCCATGACAAAGGGCGTTTTAGCCCTGAAGTTCGTCTGGTAAATTTCCAGGCAGCGCGCATAGTCGTCGGGATGCACGCCATCTGCCCAGCCATTTCCCCACTCCTGCTCCATGGTACGCCCCCGAAATTCCAGCCATGTTTTATTGAAGTAGTCGCAGAGGCCCTGGGTATTTGCCCGCCAGATGAGGCTGGGAAAATCTTCCAGGATGGTCAGGTAGTAGTCACGCGACTGCCTTAATTCTATTTCCTGTTTTACCCTGTCGGTTACGTCCTCGAGTATCCCCAGAACCTGCCAGGCCTTTCCATCAGGGGTGTATTTGTATATTCTGCTCTTTGACCTGATGAACCGCACCTCGCCCTGCCTGGTTCTGTTCCGGTACACAACCTCTGCGGTTTCTCCTTCCTTCATCTCCCGGTAGCGGCGGTTTCTTTCTTCCAGAATATGTATGTCTTCCTGAAGTATTAAGCTGCTGTACACCCGGCTGCCCAGTGCAATGATCTCTTCAGGTGAATAGCCCAGCAGGCTGCGCACCTCTTCATTGGCATAAATGACTTTGTTTTCAATGATATCGTAAATGAAGATGGTGCCTGGTATGGAGTCTGTTACATGCTTGATGAAATGCTCATGCTCCTTTAGCTTTTCGTAGGCTTCATTTATCTCATTTTGTTTTTCAAGCAACTCTTCATTGATGGCCAGTAACTCTTCATGCTGCTCTTTTAGCTTTAGCTGGCTGTCTTTCCACTGGGTGATGTCGTGAACAATACTAACCGCACCAAAAGGATGATTGCTTTTATCAAGCAGGGGAATTACGTGTGCCTCATACCAGCCATGCCGGTAAGGATTTTCCTGCTCTGGTATAAATATTCGCTCTCCTTTCAGGGCCCTGATGAGGTTTTGCCCTACCTGGCTCTCCTTTAGATCGGGGTACACCTCGTAAAACTTCTTTCCTAAAACATCTTCTTTTTTCCTTTTGTAGCGTTGCTCCAGGCTTTTATTCCACAAAATGAAGCGCTCTTCGCTGTCGAAGGCCATAATGCCATCAGAGCTGTTGTTGATGATGTTCTCACTAAGTTCTTTTTCCTGCTTGAGCTTTTCCTGCTGGGTTTCTATATAGGTCTGGAAAGCATACTGCTCCAGATGCCTGTGAAAAAACTCCAGCTCCAGCACAATCTGGTGGTAAAGTTTTATCTCTTCTGTATACCTGGGGAGAAAGTTTAGATACAATTGCTTCCTGATGCTGTAGAGCAGCACAACATCAGAAACAGTTATACCAGTTGAAGGAATAACAGGATGTTGGTTTGCCCTCCATTGATTTACCGTAGCCAATGCCTTTTCCAGCGCAGTCCCGCTCTTTACTTCTTCCAGGAAATCAGTAATACTTTTACGGCAATATGCTATTTGCTCCTCTTCGCTTAAGTGGCTAAAGTAGATGAGTAGTGGTAAATTATTTTCCCTGCACAAAGCAAGATATGCTTTGGCCATTTCTGCTACCAGATCCTCATCCTGTAAGGTAAAATCTGCGTAGCCACTAAAATGCATCAGTTGCTCTTCCAATCGGGATAATTTAACCGCTTTCAATCTAGTGCTACTAATGGAATAATCAAAAGAGCAAAAGTTAAATGATTGCTTTCAGACTGAATTAAAGCGCTGTATCTAATAGAATAATGCTACGGCTGCTGGTTTAATGGGGAAGTATCTGCCGTGGGCGATGATTCACCGATCGTAAGTTTGTGCTGGTACGGGAACACTGCACTACCACATTCATCCTCATACCTCAGGCTAATCATATAGGTTCCCGCATGTTCATAGGTGTGGCTGCCGGCTACCTGGTGATCTGTAAAGTTTCCTTCTGATTCGGTTCCATCGCCCCAAGCCCAGGTCCATGTTACATTGGCCCGGGCACCTTTGTTTAAATTGCCACTATGGCTGATGGCTGCAAGCACAGCAACTTCTGAATCTACAGAAAGGGGCTGGTCAGGCGCAGAGATGGCAGCTACGCTGTATGGTTTCCTGACAACAATAAACTGGTAGGCTTCGGCTGTATTGCCCGATGCATCGGTGGCCGACCACTGGCGAAGGATAAGGTTTGAATTTAAGAAAGGGCCCTCAGAAACTTCTTCTGAAAATGTAACACGGTTTATAGGGCCATCCACCTCATCTACGGCAGTTACCTTAGGCGCTGGCGGATAGTTGGCACAAATCAGTGTATCGCGGGGTACACCCTTGAGTAGGGGTGATGTTACGTCATAGCTGTAGGACATCAGCTGGGGCTGAGGTTGCCGTCTGCTCTGCGAAAGTACTGCAGCAGATTGAAACAGCAGGAGCAGGGTGCCCAGTATTGCTGCGCTAGTTCTGGTCATGTAAAAAAATTTTATATCTGTAAAAAATATTGCAGATCCAGCAGCCCGGTTTAAGCAGCAGCGGCCTGGTTTTTTAAATACCAGCTTTGCTAAGAGCTGCCCATCAGCAGTATGATTTTAATAACGGTAATGCTATATAACTGCAGTTGCTGTTAAAGCCTAACGCTTAAAAGGCAAAGGCTGTTTCTGCTGTAAGTTCAATAATTTATTATGCCTGAATAATTTGAGGTTTTGTGGCTGCACAAGCCTGGCTGCGACAGCTGCAAAACGCTTCTCTTTAAATATGTGCTTGTATAGTTTATCCTGATCGTAAATGAGGTTAATGTTCTGTTTAAGAACCTGGTGGTAAAAAAAAAGGCTGTTTTATTGGCTGTAACAGTAGTAGCAATATTAGCCGAAAAATTAGAAAATAAAAATGATTACAGGCTTTATGTCTATTATGATTTTGCAGGCAGGCAGGAGTGGCAGATACTGCTGCAAACAGGCGGAGGCAGCGCAGGAGTAGTAGGCATACCGGCTTTTATCGGAAGCATCCTGTAGCATAAATAAGGTGAGTTATTGTTTAAGCTACTGATACTCTACCTGTTATCTTCTTCTAGAGTCAAACTCAAGCCGTCATTCCCCTGAAGAGGGTGATCTGTTGCTTAAACAAGTGAAATCACCATTACTCCCTACCTGACAGATCCCCGCCTGCGAGGGGATGACGAATAAGGAGCAACTGACGCTGATGCTAATCCTTAACGCACGTTAAATACAATAGCTCAGGCCCGTATGTATTTTCCACAGGGACCTGAGCTGTTGCTCTAGATTTGGTTTTTCGCTGCAGAGAGCTACACCTTTGCCAACGCTCTTTTTGTTTTTCTATCGGGTTTATCTGCTTTCAGTGCTTTCTTATTTTTTCTTCCCCACCAGATGCAGATACCTGTAACAGGCAAACTTGCGCACAGCAGACTGGCCAGGAACATGATGATTTTGCCAGGCAAGCCCAGAATGCCGCCTGTGTGGATATCGTAATTCATGCGCATAAGCTTATCTGCACCGCTTAATTTGTGGAACCTGTTCCATACATGATCTACCGACAGCTCTTTCAGGCTGTACTGATCGAAATAACGGTAATCCATTTTCCAGTAGGTATCTGAATTGGGATTAATGGCGGCCAGGATGGAAGAGGAGGGGCTTAATGGGGTGTGAATCTCCAGCACAGCTGCCTTGGGGTGCTGTGCACGCATATTGTACCAGATTTTGTCTATGGCTGGCATGTCTGCTGCTTTTCCTGCCATCAGGGTAGTATCTGAAACCGGCTCCTGGTAAGGCTTGAGCTCCCTGCCGCCCGATGCCAGGCCATACACCCCAGCAGCAAACCACTGAAAGCCCCATATCAGGCCGGTGAGAGCCAGTAGCAGGGCAATGCCGCTTACGTAAAAGCCCAGCACATTGTGCAGATCGTAGTTTTTTCGGCGCCAGCGCCCATTCCATTTAATGGTAAAGCGCTGGCGGGTGCCGTTTTTATTACGGGGCCACCATAGTATAATGCCGCTTATCAGCATTACTACAAAAATAAGGGTAGCAGAAGCCACCAGTGGCTGGCCAACCTCATGGGGTAGCCAGAGGTAAAAATGCCCCTCCAGCACCAGTCCGAAAAAACTGTTGTTAATGTCGTGTACCTTTAAAACCTCAGCTGTGTAGGGGTTCATGAATACACTGTAGTAGTAGTGAGGGTCGTGACTGTAAAAGAGTACTTCGGCTGCTCTGCCGGGTTCTGCATACAGCACGCTGTGAACGAGCTTGTCGGGCAGGGCTTTTTCTGCCTGGGCCTGCAGCCGGGATGGCGGCAGGTAAGGTGTCTGCTGCTGCTCAACAAATCTAAAAGGCTGCAGCAGGTCCTGCAGTTCGGCCTGAAAAGCATAGATGCAGCCTGTAATGGAGATGATGAACACCACCAGCCCGGACATGAGTCCGAGCCAGAGGTGTAGTTTACCAACCAGTTTTTTTACCGTCATGCTCCTTAAAATTTATAGCCCAGGTTTAAGCGCAGGTTGGTGCCTGGTTCTGTTTGCCAGTAGTAGGAGGTTTCTCCCGTTCTGAATTCAGTGGTGCTGCCGGAGTAGAGGTAGTCGTTCAGCAGGTTGTTTATGTTTATGCCAGCAGAAAAGTTGTCATTCCTCCAGCTAAGCGCACCATCCAGCCTGAAATAATCTGGTAGCTGTGATCCGTTATCGGCACCAAGGTTCCAGGAAGATCTATCTGCCTGGTACTGGTAGCCCAGTGAAAGTCCAAAGCCTTTTAATGTACTGCGCCGGAAGCTGTAGTTGAGCCAGCCGTTCGTCATGTGGCGGGCATGGCCGGCCAGACGGTCGCCTACGCGGTCTTCGTTTGTATCTTCTGTTATTTCAACATCGGTGTTGGCATAGTTTAAAATAAGCTGCAGGCCCGGAAGAACTTCGCCCTGTACATCAAACTCTAAACCCTTAGAAACCACCTGTCCCAGCTGGATCGAGAAATTCTGATTGTTAGGATCAGCGGTAAGCACATTGTCTTTGGTGATCTGGTAAACGGCCAGGGTAGAGCTCCAGCGGCCATTGGCCCACTCGCGCTTAAGGCCTGCCTCCAGGTTATTGGCTCTTACCGGAACAAACAGCTCACCGCTGGCACTGGCACCCGACTGTGGTATAAAAGACTGATCGTAGAGGCCATAGACAGAAGTGTTTTTTGCTACGGTTACGCTAAGCGCTGCACGGGGAGAGAACACACCATCATCTGTAGAAGCACCATAGCTCCAGCCATTATAGCTCGTATAGCGGCCAGCCAGGGTAAGGCGGGCTTTGTTGTTGAAAAAGCCCAGCTCATCCTGCACATAAAACGAGGAGTAGCGCTGACCAACTATGGCAGCATAGGTGCCATATGCCCTGTTGCGGATGCTTTCACTCCTGTCGAACCGGGGCAGTGCAGAAGAGGGGAGGCCGTAGGAGGGAGCATACACATTGAAGGAGCCTTCGCCATCGAGGGCTGCACCCTGGAACCAGTCGGCATAGTAATCCTTATGTCCCAGGTCAATCCCAGCCAGTACGTTGTGTCTTACAGGACCGGTGGCAAGGGAACCGTTTACAAAAACCTGGCCCAGTTTAGCTTCATTCAGCGCATCCCAGATACTTAGGCCGCGGACCAAATTACCTGCTCTGTCCAGGTCCAGTGGCCACATAGAGCTGCCTATCTGTTTGTAGTTGAGGTAGCCAAGCTGTGCCGAGAGTTTCCAGTTGGGGCTTATGTGATGCTCGAGGTTTACAAACAGGTTGTGTTCCCGGATATCGCTGGGGTCAATATTAGGCTCTGTAAGGGTGAAATCGCGCGGCAGGTCACCAAAGCCATTGGGGGAGAAAACATAGGCGGCACCTACCACAGACATTTGAGAGTACTGGTAAATGTACTGTGCCGTTACATTTGTTTTGTTGCTGATCTCGTAGCTGACAGAGGGTGCAATGGTGTAGCGGTTGTTAAACTCATAATCACGATGGGCACCTTTGGTGAGTCCCATCAGGTTTAGCCGGTACAGCAGCTTATTGTCTTTGCTTAGCTTTCCGCCCAGATCCAGGGTGCTGCGCAGGGTATTGAAGCTGCCCATGGTGAGGGTTACTTCGTTTTGCTGGTTAAGTACAGGTTTTTTGGTTACTACATTGTAGAGGCCGCCAGGTTCGCCTGACGAAAGCATAAAGCCGGCGGGACCCTTCACAAATTCAATCCTGTCTACAATCGACATGTCTTCTGTTAACGGACCCCAGGGCATATCAACATTCATGCCGTTGCGGAAGGCAGGAATTTTAAAACCACGCATGTTAATGCGGGCAAAGTTGCCCCAGTGCTCTATCATCTGTACACCGCTTACATTGCGCGATACCGATTCCAGCATATCGATAGACTGCTGCTCCTGAAGAACCTGCTGCGGAATTACCTGAATGTTCTGAGGTGTTTCCAGCAGCGGTCCTTGCAGTCGCAGAGAAGAAGAGGGTAGCTCCACATGATAATTATTTTGGCTGGCGCCCTGGATTACTATTTCCTGTAACTGCGCCTGGCTTTCTGCCAGGGTTACATCTGGCATATAAGTTGTTTCGCCCCCTTTCACCACAACTGCTTTTTCCTGTGGCTGCATGCTTATGTAGGAGTAGAGCAGGGTGTGGGTACCGGGCTGAAGGTTTTCAATAGTGTATTCGCCTTTTTGATTGGTGGCAGCACCTTTATCGGTGCCTTTAACTTTTACATTCACAAATTCCGCAGGAGCACCCGCGGCGGTTATTACCCTTCCGCTAATGGCTCCTGTCTGCCCTTGTGCAGAAGCAGAAGCTGCAAAAAGCAGGCAAATCATCAGTGTAAAAAAATGTTTCATGGTAGTAGGGAGATGTATTTTAATTTAGACTAATTCTAAACATGCGTAAAACTAAAAAATAAAACAGGTGTAAAGCAATGCTTATTTAGAATAATTCTAAATTAAATTTCTGTTAGCTCCCTGTTATGACGCCTGAGGGAGGGGAAGGGGAGCTGTATACAGCCTCTTTAGTCTGTTTGGAATTAGGCTGGCGGCCTTGGTGCAGTGCGAATGCAAAACAACTTGCTGTGTTTTGGCCAGAAAATAGTCACATCCAAAGCATTGGCATGGCATTAAAGCCAGTGTGTAACTGCTGGCAATAAAAAGTTTGCAAAAAAAATGTGGTTCTGCCAACAGGCTGTTCAAATGACAGTACCTGTTGGCAGAACCACAACTGATGGCATGATGCGCCCGGCACCGCCTGCTTTAGTTTTTGCTATGCTGCTGGACCAGCTCCATGTTTTGCTGCTTCAGGTTAATAATTTCTGTGATGTCTTCGCCATAAACTGCTGCTGCTATTACTTCACCCCGGCTGTTCCGTAGCGGATGATATCTCAGTTGTACATAGTCAGTCCTGTCAGATACCTCAAATTTATGCGTCTGGTTAAAGGCTTCTCCTTCAAAAACCCGCTTCAGGTTAACTTCAAAATCTGCTTGTTCCTTTTTGCTTTTGATGAGTGCTGATAAGTGCATGCCCGTTTCTACCTCCTGATTGTAATGCTTCTTCATTAGTTTTTCAAAAGCATTGTTGTAATCAACAACCTGAAGCTGCCTGTTAAAGACATTGATGGCAACATTTACACCGTTGAGTAAATCGTGTTTGATTGCTTCCCGCTCATAGGCCGATGCTGATTCTCCATTCTTTTTAGCAGAAGATGCAGCAGCTTGCTTTTTTGCTGCCGGCTCAACTACTTCCCGAAGATATATGCCTACGGCTACTATTTCTCCGCCCTTGTTTTTCAGGGGGTGGTATTTTGCATGAATAGTATGCTCCACACCATCCCGCTGCATGTTGTTGTTCATTTCCAGCTGTTCTCCGGCAAGTACACGGTCATAGAGTTTTTTCTTTGCGTCCCGTTCTTCTGGCGGATATACACTTAGGATGCTCATACCCTGGGAGATACCACTTCCTGCACCTCCAAATATTGCGGCAAAGGTGTCATTCCAGCTAATCACCTGGTAGTTTCTGTCAATGGCCAGAATAGATTCATCCGAGCCATTCAGTAATTCACCAAAATGCTGTTGCTGGCTGTTGATCTTGTCAATCATCCTGCTCATTTCTTCCTGGGTGGCGGCAAGCTCTTCCATGTTCTGGCGCAGCTCTTCCTCCTGGGCGCTTAACTCTTCTGTTTGCTGCTGGCTTTCTGCAAGGAGTTTTTCGGTCTGTTCTTTGGCTCTTACCAGTTCGGTTACATCCTTTGCAAAGATGGCCGCCGCATAAACTTCTCCCTGCTGATTTCGCAGTGGGTTATAGCTCGAAAGGAAATGCAGGTCCGGGCCGGGAATATGCTCCTTTACCTCAAAAGCTTCTCCCGTAAAGGTTCTGTTGTAATACTGCCTGTGCTTCTCCCAGCTTTCTTCCGCCAGCAGTTTAAAAACACTATCCCCTTTTCCAATTTCTATGCCGCTGATCTTCATGCCTGCGGCAAAAGTGGCGTTGAAATCAAGTAGTGCAAAATTTTTATCTACCACGAAAATAGTGTCTTTGGAGGCACCCATCAGTTCTTTTATGTACGCCTCATTTGCCCGCACCTCCTGCATGATCCGATCCATCTCTTCCTGTGTGGCAGAAAGCTCCTCCATGTTCTGGCGCAGCTCTTCTTCCTGTGCTTTCATTTCCTCCGCCTGCTGCTGGCTTTCCTTCAGGAACTGATCGGCCTGCTCTTTGGCTTTTACAAGTTCAGTTACATTTTTTGCAAAGATGGCTGCTGCATAAATCTCGCCCTGGGCATTTTTTAAAGGGCTGTAGCTGGATAGAAAGTGCATGTCCATTTCAGAAATATATTCCTGAACAGCAAAGGTCTCACCATCAAAAGCCTTGTTGTATTGCGCTTTGTGCTTTTCTACTTCTCCCGCCGCCAGCAGCTTAAATATACTGTCGCCTTTTTGTATTGCCAGGGGTGTGTTTTCATAAGCTGCACTAAAAGATGAATTGAATCCTATGATATTATATGCTTTGTCTACTACAAAAATTGAATCTGTAGTGGCATCCATCAATGCTTTGATGTAGGCCTCATTTGCCTGAACCTCCAGCATCACCCTTTGCATTTCTTCCTGGGTGGCAGAAAGCTCTTCCATGTTCTGGCGCAGTTCCTCTTCCTGGGCCATCATCTGCTCTGCCTGCTGCTGGCTTTCACGCAGCAGCTGTTCGGTTTTTTCCCTGGCTTTTACCAGTTCTGTAATGTTCTTCGCAAATATGGCTACAGCGTAGCTTACGCCCTGTTCGTTTTTCAAAGGGCTGTAGCTAGAAAGGAAATGTAGGTCTATACCCGATATATGCTCCTGAACGGCAAAGCTTTCACCATTAAGGGCCCTGCTGTGTAGCTGCTTGAATCCATCAATTTCTCCCGCTGCCAACACCTTAAATACGCTATCTCCCTTTTCAACCTGCAAACCAGTATGCTTGAATGGCTCCAGGAATGCTGGATTATAATCAACGATTTTATATTCCTTGTCTACTACAAAAATAGAGTCGGTAGAGGCTGCCATCAGATCTTTAACATAGCGCTCGTTTGCCTTTGCCTCCTTCATTACCCGCTCCATCCCTTCCTGGGTGGCAGAGAGCTCCTCCATATTCTGGCGCAACTCTTCTTCCTGCGCCTTCATTTCTTCGGCTTTTTGCTGACTTTCCTCCAGTAAGATCCGGGTATGCTGATTAATTTTAACGCTGGCTATACTGGAGGCTATGCTTTCTCCCAGTCTTTCGATAAACTCCACCTGGTAGGGTAAAAGGGGCTTAAAGCTTGCCAGCTCCACAAAGCCATGCACCTGCTCATTTACTTTAAGCGGCACAATAACCAGGCAGCCAGGGTTGGCGCTACCCAATCCGGAAGTTATGGCAACATAGCTCTGAGGTACATCTGTCATAAAGATGGTTTCCTTCTCCAGGTAACACTGGCCTATAAGACCCTCACCGGGATAGAGCTGCTTGCTAATGTGTTTTTGCCTGTTGTAGGCATAGCAGGAAACCAGCTCAATAGTTATGTTAGCACGATCCTGATCATCTACCAGAAACAAGCCTCCCTGGTTAACATTCAGGTATTTTACAAGATTAGAGATGATCTTCTGGTAAAAGAAGCCGGAGTTTTCACTGTCAGACCGAAGGATCTCGGCAAACTTAGCCAGGCCCTGGGTGGTCCAGTTTCTCTGGCTTTCTTCTTCGGCAATGCGCTGCAGCTGATGCTGCATGGCCAGTAAAGCCGTTGTCAGGCTTTCTGCTTCGCTGGTATCAGTAGTAAAGCTGGCACTAAGGTTACCATTTTCAATTTCCTTTATAAAAGCTGTGGCTGCCGCGTTTGTATCCAGAATTTTCTGGTACTCTGCCTTGAGTAACCGTAGTTTATCTGCCTTGATGAGGGTATAAGGTAGCTTCATGGGAGTTGGTTGGTTTTGGAGTAACAGAGGTGTCTTTGATTTATGTACACAAGATGCTGCTTATTTGGCCAAATCGGTTCTTAAACATTATTAACACCTTACACTGAATGAAAGAGCAGTATTTCAAAAAATTTTATAAAGCAGGATAATGTCTTAACAATTCTTAATTGTGTGCTAAAACAGTAAATGCAACAGCTTTTAAAATCAATGCTGATAAAATCACAGAAGGCAGTGAGGGTAAACCCTTAGGCTGGTCGCTGTTCAAACATTCATGGAAAATATCCTGCTTCGGACTGGCTTATGTATCAAACCTATCAAAGGCTCACAGAATTTAGAATGTTAATCAAAAAGAGGGGTGATCATTACATGTTCAGGACTGCTCTTGCCCTTGTGGCGCTAAAGAAAGCGCTACTTGCTGCTCAAGATTTTTAAGCTGACATGCCCGTAGTGGGGAAGCAGAACCGCTGTGGTAGTTGCGCCTTTACTGAATGAAACTGTTGTAAGGTTTCTACACTTTTTGGCGGAATTGCTCTACAACTGTAGAGGCTTTCATCATATTGGCTAAGCCTGCCAATTCTTCAAAATCTCTCTATACGTGGTCTAAACGCGGTTTTTTGCCTTTCGTGAAAGTTTGGCACAGTCTTTTCCTATTAGCTTGGCAGAACTATTTTTTAAAACAGAATTAAACATGAAAAAGACAGTATTAACTTTTGTAGCAGTAGCTTTTGGAATGAGCGTAGCAGTAGCACAGACTACTCCCCAAACCGATCAGCAACAAAATACCGAGCAGTCCATTAGCGTAGATAAAATGTCTGACAAGCCTGAAGAGGCCGGACGTCGTACTATAAAAGTTGAAGAGCTGCCTCAGGCTGTTCAGGCAAACCTGAAGAGTGATGAGTTTAAAGCTTATAAAGTTGTTTCCGTAACTGAAGTGAAGCCAGAAGCAGGTGCTGCTACAGCAGCTGTTCAGTACGAAGTAGCACTGGCCGATGGTGCTGATGCAGCCGCTGCTGCGCCAAGCGTACTGGTGCTTTTTGACGAAAAAGGTAAAGTGGTTTCACAAAAGAACCCTTCTACCCTGAAAGGCGAAGAAGAAGAAAAATAACATTATTTGATCCTGAACACCGATTGCTTAAAATCTATACCTGCGAACACAATGTTCTGATTTTTTCAGGTAGCACATTTACCAGACTTATATATTTGGTATAAAAAAAGAGTCATCTCCGCCTGGGGATGACTCTTTCATTTTCAGCTTTGTTTTAGGTAAATCAAGTCGTCTGTCTCTGAGTCTGGCTGCTGATGCCAACACTAGAAAGCATTTACACCATTTACGGTGGTATATTTAAAGCTTAGCTTCTGGCTTGGGTATACCCATTTAAAAGCACTCTGGCACATGAGGGCGGCCTCGTGGAAACCACACAGGATCAGCTTAAGCTTACCGGGATAAGTGTTAATATCGCCAATGGCATACACCCGTTCTACGTTTGTGGAGTAATCAAAGGTGTTTACCTGGATCTGTGCTTTTTCGATGCCCAGTCCCCAGTCTGCAATTGGTCCCAGCTTAGGGGTTAAGCCGAAGAGCGGAATCAGGTGGTCTGTTGCCAGGCGCGTTACGTTTTTGTTGCTATCCTCCACCAGCACTTCCTGCAGGTGACCGTTGCCGTTCAGGCCCACTACATTAGACTTTAGCAGCAGGTCGATTTTGCCCTGTTTGGCCAGCTCAAATACTTTTTCGGTAGAGTCGGGTGCCCCGCGGAAGCTTTCGCTGCGGTGGATGAGGGTTACTTTTTCTGCCACATCGGCCAGGAAGATAGTCCAGTCAAGGGCCGAATCGCCACCGCCAGCCAGCACAATGCGCTTGTCCCTGTACAGCTCTGGCTTTTTAACCATGTACGACACGCCTTTTCCTTCAAACTCCTCCAGCTTGTCGATGGCAGGCTTTCTGGGTTCAAAGCAGCCAAGGCCGCCCGCAATTACCACCACCTGGCAGTGTACGTGGGTTTCGTCTGATGTTTTTACGATAAAAGAACCATCATCCAGACGATCAAAAGTCTCCACTCTTTCGCCCAGGGTAAAGCCAGGGTTAAAAGGAGCGATCTGCTCCATCAGGTTATCTACCAGTGCCTGTGCATTGATGGCAGGAAAACCAGGAATGTCGTAGATGGGTTTCTGCGGATATACTTCTGATAACTGTCCGCCTACCTGTGGCAGTGCATCAATCAGGTGGCAGCGCATTTTCAACAGACCAGCTTCAAAAACAGCAAATAAACCTACCGGGCCAGCGCCTATTATGCAAATATCAGTCGTTATCATATAGATATCCGTTTACTTAAGTTTTATTTTAAAGCCCTCCAAAACAGGGGCTGCCATAAAAGATTACACAAACTTAAGCCATGCTGCCCAGGCATGCCAATCACAAATAGTGATACGGTATTACTTTTGGTTATGAGCCGTGATGAAATGAGAACATGCTAACACGAACAGGCTTGTTTTTCTGAAAGAGGTACATCGGGGCATGTAAACGAGTTGCGGAATTAACTTCTTTGTGTCCAGCTTGGCGTAAAGCCTGTGAAAATCTTCTTTCATTATACATTTTCCTGGGTAAGTGCATGGATTTAGTTTATTTTTAAACAGCGTACACCTCATTGTCCAGTCTGGTTAAACACAGTCCATGAAAAGCTTGTACAAGTTATTCCTTATTTTCTTTACAAATGCTTTTGTAATGTGCTCCTGTGATGCTGATGATTGGCGTGGCTGCCCCGGGGACTATTCCTTTGCGATTGATAATGCAATTGGATTTGAAGTGATAAGTCCGGCGGGAGATCATCTGTATGGTGGATACGGTTTGGATGTTGTGGAAGTAAGCTCAACTGGTTATGATACCCTGCATATTCCTGATAATGGTGTATTCATTTATATGGGGTTCATCGACGATGAACTTGACAGAGGAGTTGTAGATCGGTTAATCAAAAAGCGATTTCTTCTATCGCACCAAATCGGATACAAAGATACCTTAGCTGTTGACTTTGCAATGAGAATAGACAGATGTGATGAACAGGTTATGAAATACCTTAAGGTTACTTTTAATGATAGTGTTTATTTTGATGGTAATACCGGCAGAGTACCTGCCTTCAGGTTCTTGAGTAAGTAGATATCCTTTCCCTAATACCACTTGTAGCCAGTGATAGATTGTAAAATGGTTTGTAAGGGGTACTGGTCGGTGTCAGTCCTTGTTATAACGCCTGATGCAATGCTGCCTGAATAAGCCGGCGAGCCTGGCGTGCTGGCCGTGCAGGGAGATGAACTGGAGGGTTCTGCTGATTACCTTGTTCTCCAGCTCAATTACCCGCAGTTTGTTGCTGGCTAATTCATCTACCACTGTGTGAATGGAGAGGAAGGCAAATGCATTGGAGTGCACCAGGTACTGCTTAATGCTTTCCGTGCTGCCCAACTGCACTTCTATGTTCCAGTCCCGGCGCCTGATCTGGTGCTCCTCCAGGGCATGTTCAATAATATCGAGGGTGCCGGAGCCATCCTCCCGGATTACCAGCGGCAAATGTCTGAGGGTTTCCAGGTTTATTTCCTGCTGCGTTATTTTAGGATTGCCTGTGCTGGTAACAAGTACAATTTCATCTTCTACAAAGTGCTCGTAATGGAGCTGGGGCAGGGTGCTGTAGCCTTCAATCATCCCCATGTCAATGTCATTGGAGAGCAGCAGCTGTTCTATGCGTTCAGTATTGCCATTAATGAGGGTGAGCTGCACCTCAGGATAGCTCTTTTTAAAGCCGGCCAGAATCCTGGGCAAAATGTACTGGGCTATGGTGGTGCTGGCACCTATGCGCAGGTGTCCCGATAAGTTTTTCTGCAGGCTATTAAGCTCATCATCGAGCTCCTGGTACAGTAGCAGGATTTTTTTGGCGTAGGAGAGCAGCAGTTCGCCTTCGCCGGTGAGGCTTATGCTGTTGCCGTGCCGGTTAAACAGGGGCCTGCCCACCTGCTTTTCCAGCTCATTGATGTGTTTGGTAACGGCTGGTTGCGAAATAAATAGCTCATGGGCCGCTTTGGTGAAGCTAAGCTTATCGGCAACCGACTTAAATACCCTTAGTCTAAAATCAAATATCATTCAGCTGGCTCCATTGTTTATGTGTTACACCTCCCTTAACCAGGTGCGGGACAGGTGATGCGTTAACAATGTAAAGTAAATAAATTTTTTCTGCTATTCGCCTGCAGGGGCTTCCACTGATTGTTGTTCAGCATCTGGAATGTAGACGTAGGGCTGTAGTCTTTCTTTCAGCGCATTGTAGTTTTGCCTGCTCCCGTTAATTTCAAACTTCTGGTTTTTCGATGCAATTGCAATGCCAATGCCACTGCCTCCCAGAAAGCCCAGGATGCCACCGATTGCGCCCGGATCTACAAACTCCATACAACCATAGAATCCGCTACAGGGCTTATCAGCTAGTTCTCCGATCACTACACCAGCTAAGGTGCCCAGCAAAGCACCAAAAACTAAGCCTCGGCCCGTGGCACCAGCTTTCTGAAACTTAATTTGCTTTATGCTGCTAACGGGTATGGTGATTAGCTCCTGCTCCCGGGGAAGCTGGTTCTTTTTTGCCAGCCTTATCCAGGTAAGGCTGATGGTGGAGTCGTTGAGTGCAGAAACTGCACCTCTGTAGCTGTTTTTATCTTCCGTATATACGAGCGCACGATATAAAGGCCGTTTTTTTTCAGCAGTGCCTTGCCCAAAGCAACTGCTGCTGTACTGCAGGCACAGCAGGCACATGAGTAGAATAAATGTTTTATACATGGGATTAAGTGAAATTCTGGATTAGGAACAGTTTGTCTTTGAACTTTGCGGTTACAGCACAGAGACATCACATACCCGGGCAGCCGAACCTGTAAGGCTTATATGAGCATTAGCTGGAGTTACTGCTAAAACGGGTGCAACTTTTAAAACTCCGGAGGCAGGCCTGTGCAGTACTGTAAAAACAGGAGCACCGGAGCTGCGTATCACTAGCTCAATTCAGGAGGAAGATTTTTAGAAAGCGGTTTGGTGCTTTATAAAAACAAAAAAGCGGGGCTGCAATAATATTTCTAAAGCTGTAAGCTGCAGGCTTAGAAAACCGGCTATGGAAATCGCAATTCTCGAAGAATCTTAAACTCTTTCCGTGCCTATAAAAAATAAAATTAAATAAATTTAATGTTTTTTATGAATATATCTACAGAAGGTGGTCTAATCTTTCTCTATTCTTGCACTATCTCAATCAGTGCATGCGTATGTTCACTGCTCATGCTTTTGGCATAGTCCTTACGCCTCTTTTTGAAAAAAAATTTAAACTTTGCACCAGCGTAATTCAACCGTTTGCGCTTCCGTTTGTACTTTTCAAATGTAGTGCCTGGAGCTCGATATAGGCTTCTGTTCAGGCATCTGAATGGAATCTTTTTCTGAAATATCCGTATTATAGGCTGTTTTAGGTTCTATATTTGCAGAATTATTATTGCCTATGTTATCAGTTGCACTTAAAAATAATAGGACTATACCTAGAGGCGCACACCGCCTTGCGATAGGAGCTTTTTTCTTTATCCAGGGCTTATGCTTTGCCAGCTGGGCATCAAGGATTCCCAGCATACAGCAGGAGCTGGGTATGTCGGAGGCGGCACTTGGTTCTGTGCTGCTGGCGCTTCCTGCAGGTTTGATGCTGTCACTGCCCATCTCTGGCTGGCTGGTGGCTAAAGTAGGCAGCCAGCGGGTGGTCATTATTGCCGCAATCCTTTATACCCTTTCATTGCTGAGCCTGGGGCTGGTTGAGAGTATATTTCAGCTGGTGGTGTGCCTGTTTGTTTTCGGGCTGATTGGCAACGTGATGAATATCTCCGTAAATACCCAGGCGGTAGGGGTGGAGGCCTTGTACAAGAAATCCATCATGGCTTCTTTTCACGGACTCTGGAGCCTTGCAGGTTTTACCGGTGCCGCAGTAGGTACCTTTATGATTGGCAGCGACATTGGGCTGTTTCAGCATTACATCTACATTAGCCTTTTTGTGCTGATTACGGCTTTGTTGAGCTTTCGCTTTACACTTGGTGAAGATGCCAATAAAAAGAAAGATGCACCGCTTTTCGCCAAACCCGATAAAGCTCTGCTGATCCTGGGCATTATTGCCTTTTGCTCTATGCTTTGCGAGGGTGCCATGTTCGACTGGAGCGGGGTGTACTTCCGCAAGGTTGTACAAGCAGACCCGGCCTGGGTAGGTGCAGGCTTTACTGCCTTTATGAGTACCATGGCCGCCGGCCGTTTTATCGCCGACTGGTTTACCAGCCGTTATGGTCTTAAGCTGGTGCTGCAGCTAAGTGGTGTGCTAATTTCCATAGGTTTGGGCGTTGCCATTGCACTGCCTGCGCTACACACAGCCATTATCGGCTTTTTGCTGGTAGGCGTAGGCGTATCTTCGGTGGTGCCGCTGGTGTACAGTGCAGCCGGCAAATCCAAGGTACTTTCCCCTGGTGTGGCCCTGGCAGCGGTTTCAACCATTGGTTTCCTTGGCTTCCTGATCGGACCACCCCTTATTGGTATTGTTGCCGGCTTTAGTAACCTGCAGGTATCTTTCTCTATCATTGCCCTCATGGGGCTGCTCATTGTGGCGCTGGCAGGGAAAGTAGTGCCTTCAAAATCCTGATCATACCTGTGTTAGAGGGGCATAATAGTCTGTACGGTTGCATAGAAATGATTTATTCCAGCCTATATCAACAACCTCTGGTTTTTTGTTGAACAGGTGTTCAGCCTCCTCTGAAATGTTAAGTTGTTATGAAAATAAAAGAAGCCGGTTTACTCCGGCTTTTTTTCGTTAGGCCACGATTAAAGTAGTTGTCGCAATCAACCCTTTTGTTGTCGCAAATACACAGCTTACCAGATGTTATTAAGCAATATTTTTGTAATATAACATCAAACACAAACCCCTATGGCAACTAAAATTTTTGTAAACCTGCCTGTAAAAGACCTTAGTGTCTCCAGGGCATTTTTCACCAGCCTTGGCTTTACGTTCAACCCGCAGTTTTCCGACGACAAGGCGGCCTGCATGATCATTGGCGAAAATATTTTCTCTATGCTCATCACAGAAGCCTTTTTCAAAACCTTCACACAAAAACCAATTTGTGATGCTACGCAGAGTACAGAAGCTTTGATTGCCATTGATGTAGAGAGCAGGGAAAAGGTAGATGAAATGGTGAAAAAAGCTGTGGCAGCAGGAGGTACTATTTATAAAGAGCCACAGGATCATGGCTGGATGTACTACCACAGCTTTGCTGACCCCGATGGCCACCAGTGGGAACTGATGTACATGGACGAAAGTGCACTGCCACAGCAACCCGCTGATCTTGAAAGCCATGAAGCCTAAAACCATTAAAATCCTGTACTGGAGCATCACCATTCTATTTGCGTTGTTCTTTCTGGTGGATGGTGCTATGGGCATTATGCAGGTTGAAGAAGGACAGGAGATCATGCGGCACCTCGGGTACCCGGTCTATGTGCTCACCATCCTGGGCGTTGCCAAGGTATCTGGTGCTATTGCACTGCTGCAGACAAAGTACAGCCTGCTGCGGGAATGGGCTTATGCCGGCTTTACTTTTCACTTCCTGGGCGCCTGCCTTTCCAGGGCTTTTGCCGGAGACAGTGCAGGGCTGGTGCTTTCTCCCCTGCTGTTTATGGGGGTAATGTTCCTGTCTTATTATTTGTGGAAGAGAACTGCGAAGGCTGGCAAGCTCGCCTTCGCATAAAGGCAGGAGAATAGATTAAGCAGGTACAGCTGCTTAATCTATTCTGCCAGGTACAGCACCATGTATTCTGCATCTACATACCGGTCCCTAATTTTCAGGTCGTTTTTTACTAAGGGGCCCTGTCCCTGGAAGCCACATTTCTTATAAAAGTTGGCAGCAGAGGTTGTGGAGTGGAGCACCCACAGGTGTATCTGCTCCAGACCCTCCATTTTCTTTGCTCTTTGGATTACTTCTTCCACCAGTGCTTTGCCAACTCCATGCCCACGGGTGCTGGCCTGGGTATACATGGCATAGATCATGGATTTATGGCGGGCTTTCAGGCGGGTATCTCTCTTAAAGGTAATAGTACCTACCAGTGCATGGGCATCAGTATAAGCACCCAGCACATAACTCTCAGGCGGCGACCCAAGGGGCTTAAGCCAGGCAGCAAAATGCTCAAGGCTATACAGCGCTTCTTCTTCATAGCTGCTGCTAAAAGCGTAGGGAGCTTCCTGCAGACTCTCCAGCCGCAGCTCTCTGTAGGCTACGGCATCCTGTTCTGTTAACTGCCTGATGGAAAAATTCATGCTTGTAAATATGGATTGATGGCCGTACCAGTGCGCAGTTTATTGATGATTACTGTATGCAGATGTATTGAAGGCCAAGGCTGCTTCAGGTAGTGATCTGC
Source organism: Cesiribacter sp. SM1 (assembly GCF_020178975.1). Lineage (GTDB taxonomy): Bacteria > Bacteroidota > Bacteroidia > Cytophagales > Cyclobacteriaceae > Cesiribacter. The sequence continues at coordinate 439,790 of NZ_JAHXBU010000091.1, read as the reverse complement.
CGTTTTTGTTCCTTAGAAGAGAATCTCCATTTTAACATCTGCCCGTGCGTATTTGCCAGGCTCAACAGCTACTTCCTGGAAGCCCAGCTTTTTATAAATGGCAATGGCTGTATCCAGACTTGAATGGGTGTAGAGCACCAGTTTTTTTGCACCCATTGCTGCGGCTTTTTCGATGGCCGTACGGCACAGTAGCTTACCCGCTCCCAAACCCTGTGACTGCCTGTTAACTGCCATTTTGGTTAATTCCAGTACCCCCGTTTCGTTCCACTTCAGGGCTACAGTTCCGATGATTTGTTCCTTGTATTCAGCGAAATAAATAGAACCTCCTTTGCTCAATATGGCTTCATCAGGATTTTCGAGCACCCAGCGGTCAATGGGCTCAACGGTAAAAAATTCTTCTATCCATGCCTTGTTTAATTTTTCGAAATAGGGCTGGTATAGGGGCTGGTAGGGGAGTATGCTGATTTTCATGGTGCACTATATAAACGGGCCGGAATTATATAAGCAGCCCCTTCTACTGGATAAAGGGCTGCTTACAAAGGGTAAAGTTAAATTGAGGAGCACAGACCCACCCAATTTTACCGCATTTTTTTGGAGGGGCGGGCTGTAGCATGCTATGCCGCCTCTGCCCCTGCTTTCAATGTATAAAATTAGAACATTTCTGTTTCTTGCAATTTATAAGGCGTAATCAGCAGCAGCTGTTGGCAACTGTTTCTACTGCTTTTTGTTTTGGTTTGGCTGGGGCAGTTGTTCCGCAACAGGATGTAGCCTCGGCTCCTGGTGCAGCAGCTCCAGGCTGACCAGCTAGCGCAGCTTTTTCCGTCATGCGGATGTCCTGGCTGGTGCCGCAGCCACAGCCGCTTAAACCACCTGCTTTTGCTTCCTCATCCAGCTTGCAGCAGGCATCTTCGGTGGCCTCTGCAGGGCCACCACAGCAGCCGGTCGCTGCTGCCGGAGCTTCTTCTTTTAGTGCTTGCGCCGGTGCTGCCCCGCAGCAGGCGGCAGATTTCTGTTCCTGTGGTGTTGCTGTGTTCATACTTTTCTCGGTGTTCATACTGTTTTCATTTATTGTATTGTCGCCGCAGCTAAGGGGGCTGCAGCTGCCTGGTTCACTATTTCGATTGCTTTGGAGATTGATTGCCGGTCTGGAAGCAGGAGTGTCGCAACAGCTGCTGCTTGTAGCTTCATTATCAGTTTGCGTGCTGCATACGCCAGTTTCCGGCAGGTTTAGTTCTACTTTGGCTGCTGCTACCAGGTCGCCATCGAGGTAAGCTGCGATGGAGCGTACCTGCTCGTAGCCGGTAGCCATCAGGAAGGTGGGAGCCCTGCCATAGCTTTTTACCCCTGCCACATAATAGCCTTTTTCGGGCTGGCGCAGCTCCCGCTCACCATGGGGCCTTACCGTACCGCAGCTGTGAATGTTAGGGTCTATCAGCTCACTTAGCGCCGGCACGCACTCCAGTGCTTCATGGTAGGCAACTCTAACTTCCCTGGAGAAGGAAAGGTCAGGCCTTGCCCCCGTGTTGGCAATAATCTCATCTACGCCTGCTATGCTGTAGCGGCTGCCCTGCAATTCCCCATCCAGTTGTAGCTTTCCGCTGGTGCTGCTGATGGTATCGATGTGGAAAGGAGTATGTATGTGCAGGCTTCCCTCTTTCACCAGTTGTTCAATCCGCTGTCCCAGGGCTCCCCTGGCTGCAAGCTGGTCGTTTTCCCTGCCGCCATAAACTTTGTGCAGCTTATCAGTGATCAGTACCCAGTGGACCTGGGTTTGGGGATACTCCTGCTTAAGGGCAGCCAGCTCCAGCAGGGAGTTGATGGCAGAATGGCCTCCGCCTGCGACCACCACAGTTTTACCGGCATACCGCATTTTGTGGCTGCCGCTGATGTGGGGTATGCCATAGTAGATCCTGCTCTTATGTTCCGCTTCGCCCACGGCAGGCACACCGCCTACCCCGATGGGGTTGGGGTTTTGCCAGGTACCTGTGGCATCAATAATAGCAGAAGCCTCGTACGTTTTAAGCTGTCCCTGCTGTTGTACCCGTAGTACAAAGGGTACCGCTTCTCTGCCAGAGGTTTTGGTTTTATCAAATCCCTTGCGGTTGATGGATACTACCCGGCTATTGGTGTGCAGGTAGGGTTTTATGGCAGGCAGGTTTGCAAATGGCTCCAGGTATTGCGCTACTAATTCCTCTCCCGTAGGCAGAGCATTGGTGTGGGGCCTGTTCCAGCCTGCCCTATCCAGCAGCCTGCCCATGGCTCTATCGATGTTGTATTTCCAGGGGGAGAATACCTGTACCCATTTCCACTCCATCAGGTTGGTGCCTACACCTGCCCCGGCCTCGAACAGCCTGAAGGGAATGTTTCTTTCTGTTAAATGAGCAGCTGCGGCAAGGCCCACCGGTCCTCCGCCAATCACTGCCACGGGATATTCACGTACTTGCATAAGTCTTTCCGGGTTATTTACCTTTAAGTCGTAGTGCCTCCCGAAAAGACGCAGGATTTTTAAGATTTTTTTATACAGCTGTGAATCCACCATTCCAGGACTAATGGTGCTGTTTTGCGGTAAAATAAACCCTATGCAAAAAGACACTTCTTCCATTCAGCTCTCTGCTCCGGAAATTTTCAGTTTCTCCGAGTGTCTCTGGTATCTGGATCGTAATTATGATGAGAGCACCTATCAGCTGGAGGGCAATGGCATTGTAAAGCTTTTGCAGCTAAACAATAGTTCTGTACTGATCCGTATCAGCTCTGAAAATAAGCATTTACAGGTAGAGGCATTGCAGCCTGCAGTGCTGTCTGCAATGGAGTGGCAAACAGTACAGGCATATGTGGCGGAGTGGTTTGATCTGGCGCGAAATATTGCTCCATTCTATGGACTGCTGCAAAAAAGTCCTGATTACGCATTTTTAGCCCGGCAATACCGGGGGCTCAGGCTGATGGGGATTCCTGATCTGTTCGAGTGCCTTTGCTGGTCCATTATCGGGCAGCAAATTAACCTTAGCTTTGCCTACCGCTTAAAAAGAAGACTGGTGGAAGCCTGTGGTTCAGGAATAAGCTGGAACGGCACCGTTTATTATGCTTTTCCTGCGCCGGCTCAACTTTTGCAACTAAGCATGGAAAAGCTGCAGTCTTTCCAGCTTTCCCGAAGCAAAGCAGCCTATCTTTTAGAAGTAAGCCGGCTGTTTGATGCCGGAGAGATCAGTAAAACTGCGTTGGCAGGGCTGGAGCCGGAACAAATGTTTAAGCGGCTAACTGCCATACGCGGGGTAGGGGAGTGGACGGCAAATTACACCCTCATGAAAAGTATGAAGGTACAGAGCAGTGTTCCCTATGGAGATGCAGGCCTGCAAAACGCATGGAAAAAAATCCATAATCTTGCTGCCAAACCCAGTCGGGAAGAGCTGGTGAAAGGCCTGGAACCATACAGGGGCTGGGAGGCATACCTGGTGTTTTACTTGTGGCGGTCGCTAAGTTAGTGGATCAGTATACTATGTGGTGGCAGCTTGTGAAAGTAGCTTACCAGCTGTTTGTTATTGATGATAAGGGGCTGGTGCCACAGAAGTAGGGCTGTACATCGAGCAAGTTTCGGGTGTGCCGGCCGGCAGAAACAAAATACCTTTACATCAATCAAAGGGGAAAAATATGAACGAGCAGGCCCACATCAACTACAACCGAATTGCAGAGGCAATAGCATATATCAGGGAAAATTTCAGGAGCCAGCCCAGCCTGGACGAGGTGGCCGAAAGAGTACACCTAAGCCCTTTTCACTTTCAAAGACTGTTTACCGATTGGGCAGGCGTTAGCCCTAAGAAATTTTTACAGTACATCAGCATTGCTTATGCCAAGCAGCTCTTAAAGGAGCGGCAGGCTTCCCTATTTGATGCAGCCTTCGAAACTGGTCTTTCCGGCCCTGGCAGACTTCATGATCTGTTTGTGAAGATTGAAGGAATGACGCCCGGAGAATACAAAAATGGTGGAGAAAGCCTTTCCATTAATTACAGCTTTGCCCAGAGTCCTTTTGGTGATATGCTGGTGGCATCCACACAAAAGGGAATATGCCATATGGCCTTTGCAGAAAATAAGCAGCAGGCATTGGCAGGCCTGCAAAACCAGTTTCCCAGGGCACAATACAAGCAAATGCTTGACCTGGTGCAACAGCATGCATTGTTTATTTTTACCCACGACTGGAGCAGGCTCAACCAGGTAAAACTGCACCTGAAAGGAACAGAATTTCAGCTGAAGGTGTGGGAGGCACTTCTGAAAATCCCGATGGGGCAGTTATCTACCTATGGCAGTATTGCCGAGAGCATATCGAGGCGTGGTGCATCACGGGCAGTGGGCACTGCAATTGGCTCTAACCCGGTTGCTTTCCTGATCCCCTGCCATCGGGTTATACAGTCGGGGGGAATGTTGGGTGGCTATATGTGGGGAACCACCCGGAAATGCGCTATGATCGGATGGGAAGCTGCCAAAACATCTGCCGCACACTGAACCAGCTAACTCAACCGCATGATTCCCTCTCCTACACGGTATAAATATCACCAAAAAAACAGGATACTACTGACATAGGGTTGTCAGTGGGCGCTTGTATTTTTATGATGAAGAGAGCTATTGCACCCTGATCTGCTTTAAAAGTGGTTTGCCGTCAAAGGAAAAGCAAATACTGTTTACTGCTATATCCCGCAGCTTTTTCTTTTCCCACTGCACTGGGCAATGGCTTATGATTTTTAACGGGAGCAGGTTCAACAACATCATCTAAAAACTAAGTGGCCAATGGAATTCAGAAACAACATACCTGCTTTTTATGCTGAAACAAGAGCGCAATGGCGTGAGTGGTTAATAGATTATTGCCAATCTGAAAAATCGATATGGTTAATTATTTACCATAAAAAGAGTACAACACATAGTGTAACCTATGCACAAGCAGTTGAGGAAGCCTTGTGTTTTGGCTGGATAGACTGCAGGGCAAACAAACGAGACGGCGAAAGCTACTACCTCTGTTTCACACATCGAAAGCCCAAAAGCAACTGGAGCAAACCCAATATAGAACGTGTGGCAAGAATGATCGATGAGGGTTTAATGACGCAGCACGGGCAGAAGCTGATAGATTTTGCTAAAAGCAGGGGAAAGTTCTAAAGGATTTAAAATCGATAATTGATGGTACTGGTATTTAAAACTTCGGTTCAGAACAAGGCAGAAGTAGCAGGGCTGGCACCGGCCCTCAACTATTTGCTCAATAAAAGAGGCATCTGGAATTTTGATCTGGAAGACTGCGACCACATACTTCGCATAGAATCCAGTAGTTTACAATGCGAAGAAATAATCAGGCTAATGAACGGGCAGGGCTTTTTTTGTGCTGAACTGGAGGATACAGTGGTGCTGAATGCCGTTGAACAAAGCATGGCTGCTGCCTACAGCTAAGCCGGGGGCAGGTAAAGGGGTGGGGCAGCACAGCTGTATTCCAGTAATTTGTGCCACCCTGCCCGAACAAAATAATTTCTCCCTGCCTGTACAAACATAGCAACGCTGGCGGCAATCAGCCAAATCATGCTAAACCGCTACGGGCATTTCGCGCACGTATTTGTTGCGGTATTGAACCGGCGACAGGCCCGTGATCTTTTTAAAAGTGGTGCGGAAGGCTTTTGGGTCTGTATAGCCAACGTTGTACATCACCTCATTTATATTCTCGCGTGCCGACTCCAGGCTTAGCTTGGCGGCTTCGATCTTTACGCGCTGCATGTACTCCACCACCGAGTTAGAAGTAGCCTTCTTGAACCTGCGCTCCAGGTTTCTGCGGCTAAGGGCCAGCATAGACGCCAGCTCATCTACCGTTATTCTCTCCTGTAAGTTATTCTCTATGTACTCCTGGGCTTTTTTGATGGTTTCGTCATCATGCTCCTTCTGCCCCTGGAAGATCATGAAGGGCGACTGGCTGTTGCGCTGGTAATCGATCTGAAAGGCTTTAGACATAAAAACGGCTACATTGCGGCCCGCATATTTTTCGATGAGGTACAGGATCAGGTTCAGGTAAGAGAAAGCACCGCCGCTGGAGTAAATGCCCTGCTCGTCGGTAATGATCTTGTCTTCCACCAGCTGCACATCCGGGAACATCTGCCTGAAGGCATTTGCTGCCATCCAGTGGGTAGCACACTGCTTTCCGCTGATAAGGCCGGTGGAGGCCAGTAAAAAGGCCCCTACGCAAAGGCTTGCCACCTCTGCACCCAGGCTATACTGCTGTTTGATCCACGGAATAAATTCCTGGTTAAATTCCAGGGTCTTTACCATATCGCCATCCAGGGCCGGAATGATGATCAGGTCTGTTTTGGCCAGATCCGGGGTAAGCACATCTGTAAAAACAGTGTACCTACCGCCTGCTACGGGTACTTCTCTGGCAAGGCCTACCAACTGCACCTTAAACAGTGCCGGCTGCCTGATGCTGTTCAGAAACTTGTTCACTTCTGTGAACACCTGGCGGGGGCCTTCTATGCTGCCTAAAATGGCTCCCTGGGGAACAAGAATAGATATGTGTTTCATGGCGTGGGGTAGCTGTATGTCAGGATCTAAGTTATGGATTACGAATGTCGCAATCAACCCCTCTTCTTGCCGTTTTTACACCCCCTTCGATACGCCCCGGCGCCGTATGTTTGTATTGTCAGCAGCACAGAAACCCAAGCCTGGGGCTGATGATAATTATTTGGATATCAGTATTGAAACATTGATTTTTTACCTTAAACAACACACTTATGGCCACTATTAATCCTTACCTTAACTTTCCCGGTACCACCGAAGAAGCCTTCAACTTTTACAAGTCGGTTTTTGGTGGAGAATTTACGTACCTGCAGCGCTTTGGTGATATGCCGGGCTGCGATGGCATGGTGGTAGAAGACAAAAATAAGATTATGCATGTATCCCTGCCCATTGGCAAAAGTAACATCCTGATGGCTACCGATGTCCTGGAGTCTATGGGGCAGTCACTCACGGCCGGCAACAATTTTTACATCAGTATCAGTACCGATAGTGAAGAAGAAGCAGACATTCTTTTTGCAGCCCTGTCTGCAGGCGGACAGGTTGAGATGCCACTGGAAAAGGCGTTCTGGGGCGATTATTTTGGTGCCTTTACCGATAAGTTTGGTGTTAAGTGGATGGTCAATTATGACTATAAGCAGGCTTCCTCGGCCAGCCGGGAGGCCGAAAGTACCCTTACTGCCTGATTCTCTCAATTACCTCTATTAACATGAAAAGTAATCATGACAAAAGAATTATGGATTAACCTGCCAGTGAAAGACATCAACAGATCAAAAGCGTTTTTCACCAGCCTTGGCTTTTCATTTAACCCCCAGTACTGCAATGGCGATGATGGCGCCTGCCTGAACATTGGGGAGAAAAATGTAGCAGTGATGCTTTTTAAAGAAGAGCTGTTCAAAGAGTTTGCCGGTACTCATGTTGCAGAGCTAAAGCAGGGCGTTGAAGTACTGTTTTCCATAGATGCTGAAAGCCCGCAGGAAGTAGATGCACTGGCTGAAAAAGTGCTTAGCGCTGGTGGCACCCTCTATGGCGAACCTGGCTACAAACACGGCTGGATGTATGGCTGCGGTTTTATAGATCCGGACGGACACCGCTGGAGCGTGCTGCATATGGACATGAGCAAAATGCCGCAGCGGCAAGTGCAGCAGGAGCAGGTGTAACATGCTCACTACTCACCTGACAGGCATATTCAAACCTGTCAGGTGATTACTGTTGCTGTAGCAGGCAAACCCTAACATTATAATTGTATTTTAAACTAATGAACACAGAGCTGTGGTGGAAGTTTTTAAAACCAACGTAAGCAGCCGGAGCCAGGCAGACAGGCTGCTGGCGCAGATTCACAGCACCTTTACCCATTACAGTGCTAACTTCGATCTTTGGGACTGTGATAACATATTGCGCGTCAAAAGCCTGAACGGGCCCATACAGCCGCTGCCGGTGCTCCTGCTCCTGCGAAAGTCGGGGGTAGAGGCCGAGGTGCTGCCGGATGTACCTGCTGTATCAGGTTTGGATGGTTGCCTGTGATCAGGCATGTTATGAGGATCCCGGGGCCTAAGATTTCTTCAGGAGCAGGCTTAGTATCCTGGGAATAGTGTTGCGGTCGTTGTCGTCAAAATACTCGCTGATGTCTGCTATTTCGAATCCCCATTTTTTGGCAGCCCCTGTAAAGTCTGTTACATGATGGTTAAAGCAGCTAACTACCTGCTGACCTTCTTCTGTATCGAACCTGGCTTTTGATCCGGTGTATTGTTTGAAAGGATGCAGCTCGCCTATGTATATATAGCCACCGGCCGCAATTTTCCTGGAGGCTTCGCTAAAGATATGCTCCAGGTCCTGTATGTGCTCCAGTACCAGGCTAAAGCTTATCAGCTCCCACTTTTTGGAGGTAAACTGCCATGCTTTGGTTATATCGGCCTGCTGAAACACTACAGCATCAGCAGCTATTTTTTCTTTAGCTTTCTGAAGCATTTCCTCCGACAGATCTACTGCCATAAGCTCCCTGGCTTTGGTGATGAGCCATGCTGTGTTTTTTCCTGTGCCACAGCCAATTTCAAGGCAGCTGCTGAAATCAATCCTGGCCAAAACAGTGCGTAGGGCAAGTGCTTCCAGGTCCCTGGTTTTGTTAACATTGGTGTCGTACTGTTGGGCCCAAAGGTTATATGCCTGTTTTACATCCATGGTATAGAAAGAGTTGTGAGTAAAAAAATCTTTTTCGGTGCCGGCCTGTTGTTGAGACTGGTTTCAGGAAACAAAAATCCGGACTTCTGCATTGCTCCAGTCTTTGCTCTTTTCATCATAAACCTCAAAATCGTATTTATAGGCTCTTTCTAGTCCGGAGCTCCAGATCTCCCTCCAGGAACTGGCAATACAATCGGGCATTTTGCCTTTAGCAACAACTTCGGTATACTGTTCAGCAGGAATCAACAGGTGCTCCATGCCTTCAGGTACCGCAGCATGCAATGCAACTTTGCAGCCAATGAAATAAGAAAAAGGTTTGCTGTAGTCACCTTCGTAATCAAAATATACTGCAAAAACTTCATCGTTCAATTTTTCGGGGATCCTGTCTTTGAAATTTTCTGTTTCAAACTTTTGCCACAGGCTGCCACAGTCAATGTTGGCCTGTCCATCCTTATTTGTGGTTTTGTTCCCAAGCCTTAGCCCTACCAGCTTAAATTCCGGAATGTGAGTCTTGTTCATATTCTTAAAGTTTCAGCGCTATGATAAATTCCCAGGAGTTGTTGTGGATGACCATTGTTCTGGTTGTCCATCAAAAAAAATCAATCAGGTGAAAGTAATAATTTGAAGAATGTAGCCAAAGAGGCGCTTGTAAGCAGGCCGGCAGCAGGTGTTTATTGTACTCTGAATTGCATGGGAATGGTAACCTCCGATGCTACAGGATTACCCCTTAAATCCAGCGCCGGGATCCAGCTATCGGGTACCAGCTTTAAAACACGCAGAGCTTCCTGGTCACAGCCATAACCAATTCCTTCCACCACTTCTTCGTTTGTCATTTTGCCGTCTTCAGAAATCAGTGCTTTTATAGATACCGTTCCCTGAATGCCCAGCCTTATTGCTTCAGGAGGATACTGTATAGAAAAGGCTGATTCTCTCATCATCATGTTATATCCACCAAGGTAAAGGGCCGGCCTTGTGAAGCGGGAGCTGTCAAATTCTGCATTTTCCAGGGACTGGTCGTATAGGAGTCGATTGTTCGTGAAATCATATTTTTGAACAACCTGCCTGCCATCCCATCCATAAAACACCCAGATGCCGCTTTTCTGGTTGTTTTCAAACTGACCCTTTACAGCAGTTCTTCCGGCAATGAGTTTTTCATAATCGCCCTGCTTTATTTGGCTGTTGCTTTTTAGTACATAATAGGTTTCTTTGGTCTGTTGAAGGGAATTCCGGCTGGTTACCTTTTTTGTTTCCTGGGCGTTGGCAGTCAGGTACATAAGCGAAAGCGAAAGGAATATTACAAACCGTAGCATGTTCTAAAAAGTATTTGTGTAAAAGCATGGGAGAGGCTGCCCATAGGCTTTCTGTAAGACAGCCCAAAGGAGCAAGGTAGCGTTTCCGGAGAATAATAACAAGAGGTACCTGACAGTCTTTAGTGCCTGGCTTGTTGTTGCCTTCTGTAAACTGGGAAAGCTTTCGTTTTCATGATTCTACCCTTTCTAACTACCGGTTCAAGTACCTCCTGCATAAGCATGCAGGAGGCAGTATATGGATAGCTTTATAGTTAGAAAACATGGCTGGAAGAAGAGAAAACGCTGCTGCCTGGTGTTTGTTGGTGGCAGATCTATCCAGTTCCCGGAAGTATTAGCGCCTTGAAAGCACTTCCTGCACGGAGGTCCAGCGGATACAGGGGTAGCGGTCGTTATCCAGTGGCTGCAGTTTCGGGAGTCCGCTCAGCATGTTGTGCAGGTACTGCATGCCCTGCCATGGTGGAAACACCTCGCCATTCCCGGGGTACACAAAGCGCGTGAGGTTTATCATGGAGCGGAGTGTTCCCAGACCTCCGATGCGCAGGAGTTCAAATTTTTTACGGGTAGCAGTGCCCGCTGCCAGCTTTAGCCCGCGGGCGCTTTGTACATCGCCGGCAATGTGCAGGAAGCGGGGGGTGCTGGGGTCGAGGGCAGCGGCGGCAGTATATTCAGCGGTATTATCCATGGTGGTGAAATCCATGGGCTGTTCTGCATTGCCCCAGTACATGATCCGCTGGAGCGGGAACAGTACTACGGGGGCATCTCCTGTTAGCAGGTCTGTAAACATGCCGTTGAGTACAGAGGTAGCTTTAACAGGGGCCTGGTCAAGCCGTTCCTTGAACTCCTTGCGGAGGTCGAGGTTGCGGTTGGTGCCAAAGGGAATCTTGGTAAAATCTATGGCATAATCTGAAGGGATAAAGCGCGGAACGCCCGCCGCTATTGCCGCCTCCAGCAGGGCCGTTTGCACCTCTACAATCACTTCTCTAAGTCCGGATAAAGCCGATACCACACAATCACCGCCCGTGCAGGCTCTGGTAAGGCTGGCGTGGCTGTTATAGTCTGCCTCAACGATTGATATACCCAGCTCCTGAAGCCCTTCTACTTTTTTTCTGTTGCTGCCGGGGCGAACTATTGCTCTTACGTTTGCCCCTCGTTTGAGTAATGATCGGGCGATCTTTCCGCCCAGTGCGCCTGTGGCGCCTGCCAGTATAATTGTATTGTTGTTTTGGTTGTTATGCCTGTTAACTGCCATTGTTTAGCTTCCTGATTAATTTGTAGCACAACAGTTTGTTTAATGCTAATGTTAGAGAAGCAGCCGAAAGGGACTGGAGGAGGCAGTGGATGGTTAAGCAGCAGCGGCTCTGGAGTGCCAGCAATAAAAAATCCACCAGGAGTTTTAACTTCCTGGTGGATTGCTTCAGGCTGTGTCTGACAACTAACCTCTGGACTAAAAAAAGAAACTTAGCTCAGGGACAACATTCATTATTTTCAGATCCAAAAGTTTTCATCAGACATAGCCTGGTTCATGTTAGTGTTAGTTACTTTCTCTTGCGGCTTTAAACTCGCTGCGGTCGTACCACTTCGGGAAATAGTCTTCATTGGCCAGCTTCAGGCCCACTTCATACAGCAGCTGCACATCAGACTGAACCCCGCTTAATTCTGTTGTTTCAGGATCGTATTCATCTGCGGGCTGGTGGTACCTGTTTACCCGGTACTCTTCATTCATTTTTTTGATGTATTCAGGCCCGTTGGCAAAATCTTCGAAAGATCCACCCGCATAGAGTGCCGGTATACCAATTTTTGCAAAATTGAAGTGGTCTGATCTGTAGAAGTAGCCTTTTTCGGGCTCAGGGTCAGGGATTACGTAACGTCCCTGCCTTTCGGCAACCTCCCTGGCATACTCATCCATTTCTGAATGGCCAAAACCTGTAATTGTCAGGTCTTTCATAGGGCCTGGGCTTTCAAAGGCATCCATGTTGATGTTTGCCACGGTTTTCTGAGGCGGGTAAATTGGGTTTTCAGCATAGTAAGCAGAGCCTAATAACCCCTGCTCTTCGGCAGTAACGGCCATAAATACAACAGACCTTTCGGGCTGCGGCCCTTGCTTGAAAGCTTCGGCAATGGCCAGCAGGGCGGCTGTTCCGGAAGCATTGTCAACGGCACCATTGTAAATAGAATCTCCGTTTACAGGCCTGCCCACCCCCAAATGATCCCAGTGGGCTGAATAAATGATGTATTCATCTTTTTGAGTACTTCCTTCTAAAAGTGCTACCACGTTTTTAGAAGTATTTCTTCTGATCTCATTGTTGATCTTTATCGAGGCTGTGAGGCCCATGGGCATAGGCTTGAAATCCCTGTTCAGTGCCAGTGCATTATAGTCTTTGTTTTCTAACTGAGAGGCCTCAAATAGTCTGGCAGCTGCCTCCTGCGATACCCATCCCTGTACCTTTGCCACAGGTGCATTGCTCTCCAGGTTCAGCTGGGCGCCACTCCAGCTCGACTGCACCACATTCCAGCCGTAGGAGGCCGGGGCAGTTTCGTGAATGATGATCACGCCGGCAGCTCCCTGCCGACCGGCTTCTTCGTACTTGTAGGTCCAGCGGCCGTAATAGGTCATTTCATTCCCCTTGAACAGGGTAGTATCTCCGCTGGCAAAGCCAGGGTCGTTTACCAGCACAACGGCTGTTTTTCCGGTCCAGTCAATGCCTTCGTAGTCGTTCCACCCGTATTCAGGGGCAACAATGCCATAGCCTGCAAAAACGAGCTCGGAATTTTCGAGGCTTACTTCTGGCTCTGTTTTCTTGCTGAGGGCTACAAAATCATCCATGTAGCTAAGGTTGAAATTTCCCTTCGGGCCGGAAATTTTCATGGTTTCTGATGGGGTGCCTGTGATCTCTACCAGTGGAACCTCCTGAAAATAGCTGTCGCCGTTGCCGGGTTTCAGTTCCAGCTTTTTAAACTCTTCTGCCAGGTAGTTTACAGTTTTTTCTTCACCCTCAGTAAAGGGCATTCTTCCCAAAAAGTCATCTGAGGCCAGGCGTTCAATATGCCGGGCCAGCGTTGCCTCGCTGACCTCCACAGTGGTGGTATCACTTGCAGTAGCGGTGCTGTCGGTGGTGCCGGTACTGCAGCCATAGATTAACAGTAAAACAGGAACTGTTAAGAATTGCTTCATATTGCTTGTTTTTAACATTTCAATGGGGAAGTGTAATAGCGTTGCAAGTCAGCGGCGCTTTGTTCCGCTATCCTTTGTGCTCAAACACTTTCATTATGCAGGTTCAGTATAAGCGTAGGGCTTTTCAGTGCCCGCATGAATGTTTAGCCTGATGGTGCTTCCAATATATTCTTTGTTGATATGAAATCAAACAGGCCGGGCCAAAGTGCTTGGGATTGCGGGCGGTTATCTCACCTAAATTAGCTTTTCAGGTGTTTCAGGGAGGGAATAGTGTGCTATAGGGTGATGACAAGTTTCCCCAGTGCCTGCCCTTCTCCCAGGCAACGAATGGCTTCCGGAACCGCTTGTAGGGGGTAACGCCTGTCAATAACAGGTACTACTTTGCCGGCCTCAAATAAGGCTTTGATAATATCCAGATCACTGGTATTTGGCTTGTGCATCAGGAGCCCCATTTTACTGTGTCCCTGCCCGGCTAGCTGCTTGTCGGCCCTTGAGATCCAGGCCCTCATGAACAGCAGCTGAACAATACGGTTGGTAGAACCACCAATCATAACATAGGTGCCCCCGGGGTTTAAAGCGCGTTTATGGTCATACAAGGAGCGATTGCCTACCACATCCAGGATAAAGTCATAGCGTTGCCCTTTATCAGTAAAATTTTCCTTGGTATAATCGATCACGTGGTCTGCACCAATTGCACGCAGCAGCTCCAGTTTACCCGTGCTGTCTACACCGGTTACCTCAGCACCCCATGATTTGGCCATTTGTATTGCAAAGGTACCTACACCACCACCCGCACCGTTTATCAGCACTGTTTGTCCTTTCCTGATCTGGCCTTTATAATGCAGCCCCTGCAGGGCCAGTGTGGCTGCCTGGGGGATGGCTGCAGCTTCCTCCCAGCTCATGCCGGCAGATTTTAATGCAAAAGCATGTTCGGGCGCACAAACATACTCGGCAAAACCACCCCAGCTACAGCCGGATAGATCTCCGAATACGGCATCTCCAGGCTTAAACTGCTCTACGTTCGGGCCTACCGCTTCTATCTGTCCTGCAACATCAGCACCGAGGATGTTGTGTTTTGGTGATAGTATACCACCGAGGCGTGTCAGGAATGGCTTGCCTCTTAGCAGGTCCCAGTCCCAGGAGTTTACAGATGCCGCATGTACTTTTACCAGTACCTCACCATTCCTGGGAGTAGGCTTCGGTACCTCTTTGAGTTTAAGAACATCGGGCATTCCGTATTTTGTGTACACGATGGCTTTCATCAGATTATCCTCTTGTTTTATGCTTAAAAGTGCAGCCTTAGCCTGTTTTCAAACTCATGGGCGAATATTAAGTTAGCCTGTTTTTCGCAAATGAATAATACCGCTGTTGCGCTTAACCTACAGGCGTATACAAACCCACAGGAACGGTTAACGGGTTATGATACAGGTGGTTGTTAATAGGTTGAATAAGTGCAAAAGCCAGTCTGCCTGAAGGCTGACAGTACTAAGGTAAGAGCAGGAGGCTGTACTTTATCATGAAGTTATAAGAAAGGCTGCAATCGGTGTCGGGTGGATGCAGAAGGCTTTGGGAAAGGTAACGTTACTGTTCAATAGCGATCATTACAGGCTTTAGGCCGCTGCCGATTACCCTAGGGCAGGGGGCGCTGGTAAAGCAGGAGTGCAGTGCGGTGGGTGGGTCTGGCAGATTAAACTATTCTATTCTTTTTCCAGGTTAAGCCAGCCGCTTGCCAGGGAGCCAGTCGGGCATGCACGATTAATTAAAAATGATTGTAAAGGTAGTGCCCTGGCTTTCGGTACTGCTTACGCTAATCTGCCCCTGGGCCTTGTCTACCATTCTTTTTACAATGTATAAGCCAACGCCGCTTCCTTCCACATGGTCGTGAAAGCGTTCAAACATAGTGAACAATTTTTCCTGTTTGTCAGCGGGAATTCCCAGTCCGTTATCTGTAACGGACAGATTTACTTTTCCATCAACCTTATGCAGCTTCACCTCTACCTCTGGCAGCCGTTCAGGAGAACGGTATTTTATTGCGTTGCTTAGCAGATTGTATATAATGCTATGGAAGCTCTTTTTAGAAAAGTCTAAGGCAAGGCCATCCTCACAACTAATGTTGATTTTTGCATTACAACTTGTTATGTGGCTGATCAGGTCCTGCTTAACATTCTCTACTGTCTCAAATAGATTTACCGTTTCAGTAATCTCCTCAGCCTGCTCACTGTCGGCTTTAACAATAGTGGTAAGATCCTGGATGGTAAGGGCAAAACGCTTAACAGAAATTTTCATCATATGGATGATCTTGTTGAGCTCATCCCTGTTAAGATTTTCTTTTTCTAATGTATGGGAAAGGGCGTTAATCAAACCCTCGATGTTGTTGATAGGGGATTTAAGATCATGAGATGCTGTGTAGATAAAATTGTCCATGTCGTTATTAACGATGGTCAGCACCTCGTTTTGCTTCTGGAGTTCAGCTGTGGTATGATAGCTGCGTTCCAGCAAATCCTGACTCTGTAAATGAAAGGACAAAAGCTCTGCGAACATCTTGAAAGTGTTGATCACCTTGGGGTTGTTCACTTTCGCCGGCTGGGCATCTATAGCGCAGAGTGTACCGAAAAAAGAACCATCTCGCAGGATAATTGGGTAAGAAATATAGCTTTGAAGCCCATAGATCTGCGGCGTGTGATGGAATTTATAATGCGGGTCTTTGTCTACATGATCGATTACAACCGGTTCGCGGCTATCCCTTATCTCATTGCAAATCGTTGTCTTGACTTCCAGCTCACCCCCTTCTTTCAACCCAAATTCCACCTCATCCCGAACGCTGCAGGCTACCCACCTGTCTTCTGTTACCCGGGCAATTGCTGCAAAGCCCATTTCTGTAGTCTGGCAAATTACTTCCAGCATGGAGGGGACTATGGGTATTTGTCTAACAGCCTTGATATCTCTTAATAAATCATCTTGAATTTCAATCATTTGAAGGGGGGACTATGCAGGATTAGCCTGAACTGCAAAAATGTACGACTACTTTTCAAACATATAATTAAAATAAAAAAATGCAAAAAGAGTAGCAAGTATTTGCAGGAATTTCATATCACAGACACCCAATGATAATGAAATAATAACATAGCACTCCCAGAGATAGAGTTAGCCTGTATGCCATCAAAGCATTTGATTTAGTTTTTTTACCCAGGCAGGAAGCAGGCGAATGCCAATGTTTTTATGCCTCAGCGCATAATTTTATGTAAAATCAAAAGCTAAAAAAATTATCACATCAGCTTTCGGCATGTATGACACCCGGGTTTTTTAGTACCAAAACAAGCTTCTTATTCTGAGAAAAGTGTCTGATACAGCGAGATTAATGGCTAAACGAACGTTTGCGTATGTTGTATTCTTTCAAGTAATGTTTTAACAGTCTTTTATTTTATAAGGGAAAACCATTAGGCTACCTTTGGCTGTACCGGCTAATTACTTAGTAAAAACTATTTATGAAGTAACTGCCATCAGCTGATCTGGCTTAGCTGATAGTGGTGTGCCAATGAGCATGTCAGGCTATTTTTGATGCTCCCTATTCCTCGTTAAACTGAAGATTTAAAGTTATGAAGCTAAAACTACGGGCTAAGCTTAGCTTATCAATTGCGGCTGTTTTTCTGGTTACTTATGTGATCATCATAGGCTACATCATCATCAATACGCAAAATAAGGCTATTGCTGATGCTAAAGATTTAGCCAACCAGTATGCACTCCGTAATGCAAATGACTCCAAGGCTTTATTAGCCCATGATTTAGGGGTGGCCGGTACAATGGCTGCAGCTATTGAACAGTATTTCCAGGAGCATGACAGCATGCGCAGCGAGGCCGTTTTAAGGCTTTTGCTTGGCGTGGTTCAGCAGGACGACCGTTACCACAGCACCTGGGCAAGTCTGGAACTAAATGCACTGGATGGAGGCTGGAACAAAAACTACGGCAGAAAGAGATATACTGTATACAGGAGTAAAGATTCTGTTGTTGATTCCCTGAACCTTGATGGAGACAAAGCAGGAAGCCTGTACCATAATTTAAAGCTCTCCGGCAAAGAGGAAATTACCGATCCATATTCTTTTAGTGAATACTCCAGTACCAACAAAGATGATGTTTTTGGTACCTCGGTTTGCTTTCCAATTATGCGTAATGGTGCATTTGCCGGCCTGGTAGGCATGGACATTGCCCTGAATAATTTCGATTTCATTACCCGGATCAAGCCTTACGAGCACTCCACCACTTTTCTGCTGGCAAACAACGGAACTATTGTAGCGCACCAGAACAAGGAGCTGATAGGTAAAACTGTTGCAGATATCTTTAACAGTGCCGAGCTGGAAATAGCAGGCAGCATCAGGGAAGGCAAGTTTTTTTCCTTTAATACTAATTTACAGGACGAAGCCGTATATGTAACCTTTGCTCCCATACAGCTTGGGGGTTCTGATCATCCATGGGCGCTGGGCACCATTGTGCACATGGACGACATGACCATGGAAACCGATCGTATTCTTACTTATTCCATCATCATCAGTATTACAGGGCTGATCATCCTGTTCCTGCTCACCGGCTTTATTTCAGGTAAAATCATTCAGCCGGTTATTCATACCAGCAAACTGCTCAAAGAGCTTTCCAGGGGTAATGTTGACAGCAAACTAAAGCTTGCTATCAATAACCAGGATGAGCTTGGTGAAATGGCACATTCCCTTAATACACTGATCGATTCTCTGGAGCAAAAGGTGCAGTTTGCCACCAGCATTGGGGAAAATAAGCTGGATACCCAAATTGGTGAAATAGATAGGGAAGACAAGCTGGGCATAGCACTGGAGCACATGCGTAACAGCCTGAAACAAAATAATGAGCAGGCCGAACTAAGAAACTGGTTTACCCAGGGTATTGCTGAATTCTCCGAAATACTGCGCTTTAACAATGATGAAACAGAAGATTTCTACTTTATCATTATCAGGAACCTTGTAAAATACCTGAAGGCTAACCAGGGTGGAATTTTTCTGATTCATGAAGATGGAGGAGGAAAAAAATACCTGGAGCTTATGGGGACCTATGCCTTTGACCGGAAAAAGCACCTGGAAAAGAAAATAGAAATAGGCGAGGGCATTGTAGGTCAGTGCGTGCTGGAGGCAGATACCATTTACCTTGAGCAGTTACCTGAAAACTACGTTCGCATTACCTCCGGCCTTGGCGATGCTCCGCCAAACTCTGTGCTCATTGTACCCTTAAAGCTCAACAGTGAAGTACTTGGCGTGGTGGAATTAGCTTCTTTTAAGCGGTTCAGGAAACATGAGATTGAGTTTGTAGAGAAAGTAGGGGAAACGATTGCCTCCTTTATCTTCAGCCACAACATTACTTTACGCACAGGAAAGCTGCTGGAAGAATCGCAGAAGAGTACTGAAGAACTAAAAGCTGCAGAAGAGGAAATGCGGCAAAACATTGAAGAACTGGAAGCTACCCAGGAGGCCATGCATCGCCTGCATGCCGAAAGCCAGCAAAGTGAATTAATTCTCAGAGCTATTATGGAGGGTACGGAAGATGCTGTGCTGGCCCTGAATGCTGATCATAAAATTATAGCCCTTAATGATGAAATGAAGCATAGCTTTAAGTGGGTAAAGGGTAAGCTGAGCAAAGGTGAAAACTTTCTGCACCTGCTGAAGGAAGATCAGGAGCTATGGCAGGAGCGCTGTGCTACTGTTTTTGCCGGCCAGAAACTCTCTTTCAACAGTGCCCACACCACTACACCCGGCCTTGTTTATGGCTGTAGCATGACTCCGGTGCATGATGACAGGGGTACTGTAAAATTCGCACTCCTGCTTATGAGCAGAAAAACAAAAGAGAGCGTGGCATAAGCGCTGTTGTGGCTTAAGCCTGGTTTGTTATCGAGGCTTTGACTTATCAAAGCTGCCTGTTGTGTGGCGGCCTGTTTTGGGTGCTTATTGCTGGGTTTCTGATAATTTACTTAGTACTTCCATAGCCCTGGCTTCATCTTTCTTATCCACGAAAATATGATCGTGATAATAGCCGGCAACTACATTGCAGCTAATGTTGTGCTTTGCCAGTGCAGCCGAAAACAAGGCAGTAAGACCTACCGCTTCCAGGGAGGAATGTACCATCAGGCTAATCCAGGCTGCAATGTACTCATAGGGAAGTGCTAAGGCATCTGCCTTTGTGCGCTCCATGATCAGGGTGGTTCCTTCCTGCTCCCTGAAGGTTCCGATTGTATCGGCCCGTTTGATAATGTTTTCATCCTGGGTAGTTGTAAAAATATATTCTCCGGGATTCAGCACCGGGGTCATTCCCCGCACAAGTTTATGTATGTCAGTCTCTCCGGCCATGTGGTTTTGATTTTAAAGCTGCAGGTATACAGGCAGTTAGTTAAAGAAGATTTAGCGCTAATGGAGATCCAGCATTCCGGGTGTTTACCGCAGCTGGTAGTGCCCTTTGGCTGAATGTAACTATAGCTAAGATAGCAGTTAATGCCTGTAGAGCATAAGATAGTAAGCTATTGATTACAACCTCTGTTATAGATATTTAGGCATGAATTTTATTTAGCTGTGAGTCTTTCGTTTTTCTAAATATAAGCAGCTGCAGTGCCAAAGCTGCACTAAACAGAAACTTATTCCCGCAGGAGCTTACAATGTAGGAACTGCTGCTATTCTGCATTATTTCCAGGCCCTTCTCTTTATATATTTGAGGATGAACCCTCTGGAGTCTGCTAAAGTGAAATTACGATCTCTTTTTTTGGTGTTATCCTCTGTCATTATTCCCTTCATCAGTATAGGTCAGCAGGGGAAGGGTGCTGTCGCTAAAGTTCTTCTGCCTGAGCAAAGGCCTGCCGGTGCATCAGCGGCTGTACATATGCCTGATGGTGCGGCTGCTGCTGCTGTTGATGTAAAATATGATCTCTTTGAAGTGCTTCCCGCTGGAGGGCGCTCCCTTTATCCGCAGGATACTACAAAGCAAAAGAGTAGTAGAAAAGCCAGGGAAAAAGAAAAGGTTGTTTACAAAAAGCCAAAAGTGAGCAGTAAAATGTCGAAGCGGAAAGCACGCAGGGCAAAAACCAGCGGGTAGTGTTTCCCTGCGCCTGATCAGGCCATCAGCGGACTGGTGCTGCTAACTACTGATCTTTTGTCCGGCTATAAATAAGTAGTCACCCTCGTTGTTTTGGTATGATGCTATCACACTACTGATCTCTCCGCTATCCACATCTTTTCTTAACGCCAGTAAGCCTGCTTCAACTTCCTGTTGGTTTGCCAGGGCCGAAAAGGACGAAATGCCCCTCCTGACCCGTTCTTCAAAGTATAGTTCAGGTCTTTGCTTGCCGCAGTAAAGGAAATAGTCCTGTAAATGTGGCTGCACAAAATACTTTTCAGTGCTGATTACCCTGATGCCTGCACTTTCCATGGCGCCTCTTACGCGTTCAAAAGAGGGCATCTGATCGATGGAAGCTTTAAGCATTTCAGGGAAGTAATGATTCAGCCAATAACCTTCCATTTGCGCTGGTGTGGCCGTAAAAATTACAATTCGGCTGTTAGCTTTCATGATTCTCGATAATTCGGAGAAGGCTTTTTCAAAGTCAGACCAATGGTGAATGGTGAGGCTTCCCATAATGCCGTCCACACTATGGTTGTCCAAACCAGTGTTTTCTGCTGTGCCCACGCGCCAGTCGATCATTTTATTTTTCTTTCCCGCTTCGGTTATCATTTGTACTGAAGGGTCAATGCCTATAAAGCGGAGGCCTTTCTGCTGCAGCTCGCTGGTGTAGTTTCCTGTACCACAGCCAATGTCGAGCCAGAGTCCGTTTTTGCCTGTATCCAGGAGCTGGAGGAACCGGTTAGCCAGGTATGGATCTGCGCTCCTGCTTACATTATATCCATCTCCGATTATGTCGTACTTAGCTTTCATGCCCTTTCAGAATCTGGCCAGCAGGTTTGGTAGCCAATTTATTATTTCCCTAAAATCCATTCTTAAGCCTTATTAACCAGCAGCTACACGGCTGTTGATTTTTATAGACCCTTTCAGGTGAAAATGTACTAAAACCGTACGCCAGCTGTACGCATTCGCGCATCAGAAATTTTTTATTATTACATAAGATGCTGATTATCAGAGTATATTGATTCTGGCACATCCTCTGCCTGTAACTTAACACAGCATTCAACAATGCCTCTTACAAACCTTTAAATAATTATCATCATGAAAAAGTTAAGTTTACTAGCAATCATTCTGCTTATTTCTTTAGGTGGAGTAAATGCACAAAAAAAGCTGGTGAAAGTAAGCCCCTGGATAGAAGCGAATGTGCCTCAGGAGGTGCTTGCCGCGATGGAGACCAAAAACCCCGGCCTGAACATGAGTCAGCACCTGACAGCAGCTGTAGATAAGGCTAAAAAGGTGAAAAATGGAAACAAGATTTACTCATGGTCATCACCGACCTACCACGTTCAATACAAAGGGAAGAATTACCGGAAAACAGAGGTATATGATAAAGAAGGGAACCTGATCCACTCAAAAGAAAGCATGTTTAACGCAGCCATGCCACGTGAGGTGTACAGGTACATTGGCAGAGAACATAATGGCTGGCTGATCAAAAGAACCGAGATCATCAAAAAAGTTGAAACAGGCGCAGCAACTGCCCGCCATACAGTACAGTATAAGGTACTGCTCCAGCATGGAAAGAAAAAGCAGTGGGTGCTCTTAAATGAACAGGGTGGTCTTTACTCCCGGAGATAGCTGAAAGACCTTGAGATGCCACATGAAGTAAGGATTATTTTATACTTCATGTGGCAATTTTTTAAACCATCGAAGCCCGGGCAGAATGCTTCTGTAACAGGAAGCTATCCCCGGGAAAACACTTCCAGACCTTTCTGTTAGTAATGCACAAAACAGTGCTTCAGCTGCATGTGGTTTCTTTGGTAGATGATTCCTGTGGTAAACAGCTTTAATATTGAGCTGCATAGAGATTTTGTATCAGGATGGCGTCTGCAACTGTAGCCTGATAGATCAGCCCTCCTCTATGTAATCCAGCACCTTGATGCCGCTTTTTTTCATGAGTTCACTGGCGTTGAAATCCTTGCAGAGGCCGGGAGTGAGTTTATAGTCAAAGATCATTTCTCCCTGCCGGATCTCGCTGTTAAAGCTGTAGTTCTTTACCAGCCGGTGCTTTCCTGCTAAATCTGCCAGGTCCAGGTCGTGGGTGGAGATGATACCAAAGGCATTCAGTTCCTCCAGCTGCTTGATCAGCGAAAAGCCGCCCCGGTGCCGGTCTTTGGAGTTGGTGCCCTTGAACATCTCATCCAGCATAAAGAAGATGGCTTCTCCGCTTTGAACCAGCTGCAGCAGCTGTTCTACCTTTTTCAGCTCTGCATAGAAAGAGGAAATGCCCTCCTCCAGGTTATCCTGCGTACGCATACTGGTAAATATCTTGAGCTCCGAAACTTCGCCCCACTTGGCACAACAGGGTGCGCCCATGAGCGCCAGCACCAGGTTAGCGCCTACGGTTCTTAAAAAGGTGCTTTTGCCGGCCATGTTTGAGCCTGTGATCATGGCGATGTTTTCGCGGGCCCTTAAGCTAAAGTCGTTCGATCTCCGGCCTTCAGGCTTTAGCAGGGGGTGGCCGAGCATTTCAAAATCAATGGTACAGGGGCCTGTTTTTATCTCGGGAAAGGTGTAAGAGGGATTTGAGTAAGCAAAGCCAGCCATGCTGCTTAGGGCTTCGAACTCACTTACGGCAGCTGCCCATGACCTCAGGTAGGAGCTGTTCCTGACTTTCCATTGCTCGGTCTGGATGATCCAGTAAATATCCAGGAGCCAGAACATGTTGAGGATGGTGTAAAACTGGTTGCCAAAGTTTCTTTTTGTGCCCTTTAGCTGCGATACCTCCAGTATGTTTTTCAGCTTGTTGATCTGGGCTGCAGCAGAGTAGTTTTGCTGGCTAAAAACAGACTGAAGCTGTAGGAGCAGTGGCGCTTTAAACTGTTCGCCCTCAATTTTCCGGATCAGTGACTGGTAACCTCCCAGTATTTTAATGTTCTGATGGGTATCATCAATGATCTCTTCCGCAACAGGCTTTAGCCTTTTCAGTACGATGTAATTGACGATCAGCATGAGGAGCAGGGGCAATGTGTTCAGGAGGTAATCTGAAGTATAGGCATAGATAAAATGATACAGGAGCGCAAGGCTGGTTAAGAGGGCCAGGCTAATGCCTGCAGCTAAATATTTTGTCTTGTTTGGAAGCAGTTGCACCGGCTTTTCCAGCCATGCCAGCAGCTTGTTATAGTCGCTCTTGGCATTGCTGTGGTGCATGCCCGAGGCCTGGAAATCCTGCCGCCAGTCCAGGAGGGGCGCAAGTTCCTTTACTGCTTGCTGCCTGTTAAGAATTTCAGGTTTAGGAGCGGAGGCAGACATCCAGGCGGCCAGGCACACACTGCCCGATTCTGTGGTGGTGCGGTTGATCAGCTGGAACAGCGAGTGCGATCTGAAAATATCCAGGTCAGCCACATACGGATGATGAGGGCTGCGATAAGCTTCTCCTGCAGGAAAAGAGGAAAGCTTGTTCTCCAGCCGTAAAACCTCCTGTTCGTTTATTTCTTTCAGGAAAACAGCATGCTGTTTCTGGTAGGCTGCCTTGTTATATCTCTTCAATAAAACAACAAAAGCGAGCACGGCCAGTGGCACAACGAAGAATAACAAGGCCACCATTCTTGCATTGGCAAATATGACGATGAAGATGATAGAGGCTACAAAAGCTGCTATCCTGGAGAAAGAAAGCATTTTCAGTCTTTCTGCCAGTTTAGCTGCAGCGAGCCTGTATTGCTGTATGTTATGCTGGTAATTATTTAATGGGCTTTGCATTCTTAATGTTATTTTGATCCTGAAGCTATCTGCCAGGAGTTAAAGCGCCGACTTTGCTTTGAATAGTTTTTTAATAGTACAACACATCTTTCGCCACTATACCTATTCCCGCTTTTGTGCAAAAAGCCAGTCCAGTAGGCCCGGGCTGTCCCTCACCAGGTGCCAGATGTTATGTCCTTCATTTTTAAATTCAGTATAGCGGGGATCTCCACCTGCCTTTTTCATAGCCGCAACCATTTCACGGGAGCCACTCACCGGAACGTTCCTGTCTTCTTCGCCATGGAAAGCCCATACGGCTACATTGGCAACATCGGGAGCAAACCTGGGGTCGCCCACCCCACAAACTGGTATGGCGGCAGCAAACATTTGGGGACGGGTAGTGATAAAATGCCACGATCCGTAGCCACCCCTGGAGATGCCTGTAATGTAACGCCTGTTTGTATCTATGGGAAACTCCTGATCCAGTGCCACGATGGCTTCAAAAACCAGTGTGTCTATATCGGGATAAGCGGGAATGCCACCCCAGCCACTTCCTGGCGGGCAGTAGGGGATGAAGAGAAATGCGGGATAATGCTTTCTGTAATGACTAACTGATAAGATCTGTGCAATCTCGGCGCCTTCGTAGCCGCCATAGGGCAGGTTTACCACCAAAGGATAGGTGCTGCTATCGTTGCTGGGCTTGCCAGCTTCGTAGTCCAGGGGCTTCAGCAGCAGGTATTGCAGGGTATCGCCCCTGCTGCCCACAAAGGTTCTGGTGTCCGACAGCTGTACCAGCGCTTCTGTTTTTTTTGCATTTTGTTTCTGCCAGTAGAGAGCGGAACCAGCTTCTGTGGCAACCAGCACGCCGAAAACCAGCGTTGTACACAAAGCCATTATTACCACAATGCTCATGGGGGCAGCTTCAGATTTATGGGTGCCGGTGTGTACTGAGTTTTCCTTTAGCTCCTTCAGCTCAAGCATAAAATTCAGGATATACAGCAGGGGTATTAAACTACCAAGCAGTGAAAGCCGCTGAATTATTTTTTCCAGGGTGCCATCCAACTGAACCTCCTGTACATTCATGCCCCAGATAAACAGGGCTCCTGCCGCCAGGCCAGTGATGAAGATGGAAATACCGGCTGTTTTTAGCCAGATCTTTTTGCGTGCCCTGGAGAACATCAGGCTGATGGCATATACCAGGTTAGCGCCCACAGATATCAATAACGTGGGCATTACATAACTCACTAACCCTCCTGACGTCAGCATGATGTAAACAATGCCGGCATGGATCAGGCCGGTAAGAATAGCTATTGTTCCTGTATAAAAGGTGGCCCTGTATTGCCTAAGGTAGTAGTACTTCAGCATGTAGTATGATCCTGCCAGGGTAACAGCACTTGTTACCAGGAACCATATCGGAAATGATTCCAGCGAGAAAATTCCGGGACCAAGCATAATGCGGATGGTGCTCTGAAAAACGCTGGCAGCGACTGACAGGATGATAAAGAAGTTTGCAAAATGGTAAAAGCTTTTGTCCATGGCTGGTTTATTTTGATCGTATCCCGCTAAGCCGCCGCCTGTTTGTTTTCAAAGACTGGCTATATGCCTATGCCGTTTTTTCAGATTTATCTGTTTTTTCAGGCTCCTGAATCTTTGCTTGTTCCGGCTCATAGATCTGCTTTGGTTTATGTGCAGGCACTGGTTCATTGGTTTTTGAGAGCGAAACCAGGCCACCCATCGCCCCCAGGTTCATGGTATCCAGTGCAGAGCTGGGCACAATCACCATCGAGCCTTTTTCCTTCAGACCTTCAAACAGCATGTTCATTCCCCTTAGGTGCAGCGCAACAGGGTTATCGATATACTGCTGGCTGGCCTTTGCAAACTTTTCTGCTATTTCGGTTTCGGCCGTACCCAGAATTACCCTTGCCCTGCGCTCTCTTTCTGCCTGAGCTTCCTTGCTCATGGCATCGGCCAGTATTTGCGGAATCACAATATCTTTGATGCCCACATTCTGGATTGTAATGCCCCAGGGGCTGGTGTTTTCATCCAGCATATGCTGTAAAACATCTGCCACCTTATCTCTTTCCTGGAGCAGGTCAGATAATTCATGCTTTCCGATTACATCCCGTAAGCCAGTTTGGGCAATATAGCCTATGGCCGTTACATATTCCTGCACCTCCAGGGCAGCTTTCTCCACATCCCACACCGTCCAGTACACCACGGCATCTACATTTACCGGCACAGTGTCTTTTGTCAGGGTTTGTTCGGCAGTAAAGTCAGTAACCCTTACCCTTTGGTCTATGAAATTATCTACCTGGTCAATAATGGGAATGATGAAAAAAATGCCGGGACCCTTCAGGCCTTTGTATTTGCCCATTCTTAACACAACAGCTTTTTCCCACTGATCGGCAATATGTATGGAGCTGGTAATTAATATAGTAATAATCAGGAAAAGGACCAGCAACGGTATGTTAATGTAGCCCCAGTAAAAGAATGCAACGAAAGTTCCGGCCAACAGGACAAACACTGTTACTGAAACAGCATTTAGCCCACTCTTGATATTCTTGTTTGCTTTCATAGTAAATAGGGTTAAAAGGCCGGACAACGTCTGCATGATGGCTACCGCTCTTTGCTGCGATAGCTTTTTATGTGTCTGCTGCCTTATTCCTGTTTTTGTAGTTGGTTTATGATGTCATCTATCGAGAATCCATAGCTAAAGGCAATGGAGGTAAATTCATGGCATATTTCTTCCAGTTTGTCATGCTTCTCCTTTTCCGTAAGCTGAATACTGATGTCGCCGATAAAGGTGCCCGTGCCCTGCTGGGTTTCTAAAATATGCTGTATTTCAAGCTCTCTATATGCTTTGGCCACTGTATTCAGGTTTACTTTCAGATCCACCGCCAGGGAGCGTACGGTCGGCAATTGTTCACCTGTTTTCAGCTTTCCGGTTGCAATACCGAATTTTATCTGATCGATGATTTGCCGATAAAATGGAGTGCCTGTTTTAGGATCTAGTTTAAAGTCAATCATTGCTCCTATGTACTAAACATATATTGTACTATATGTATAGTACAAGTATACAATATCTTTTGTTTAGAACAAAATGCTGTTTATTATTTGCTGTGCCAGTATTGCGTGGCCTGGGCTTTTAGGCTGGTAACAGATTGCGTGTATGATATATGACCCTCCGCAGCCCAATAAGGGGCTGGGCATTCATGAAAAGCTCACATCATCTGCCCCTTTATGAATCCCGCAGGATGCCTGTTTCAAAGCCATCTATACTGCGACTGTTCTTTTCTTTCCAGTAGTTCGTCAACTGCTCTTCGCTCTTTTTTTCCGCCCAGGATTTCAGCTGTGTTCTCTCTTCTTTGAAATCCATGAAGGGAACGGCGAATCCGCAGGAGGTCTGCACCAGATCTACCTCCATCTCTATGATCTGGCGGGCCCCGGCAATCTCAGGAAAGAGCTGGATAAATTGTTGGTAAGCGCTATCACGGCTGTGGTACAATCTGGCTGTTCCATAGAGGCGCAGGATCAGGGGTTTGCCTTCAAAAGCACAGAACATGATGGTCATCCGGCTGTTTAGGATCAAATGCGCTGCAGTTTCATTTCCGCTCCCGGTCAGGTTTAGCCAGATGATCTTATTGGGAGAGATTACCCGAAAAGTATCCATGCCCTTAGGTGAAATATTTACCCTGCCTTCCTGCGCCGCTGTGCCAACGAAAAACAGTTTCTGCTTTTCTATGAATTCCTTTTGCTCGGGGCTAATTTCAGAGAACTGTTTTCCCATTTCTTTTCTGTTTATAAGTTTGCCTGAAGCCTTCTGCACTTTGCAGAGGCACCTTGGCTGCTGCGATAGCCTGTACTTAAGCTAACTAATTGGAAGGTAGGTCTATAGTCCCTTGTTCTTTACATTTGGTTCTAAAAGGTCCCAGCTGTTGCCGTACAAATCTTCAAAAACGGCTACTAAACCGTATTCTTGCTGTTTTGGTGGCCGTATAAACCGAATGCCTCTTTCAAGCATTTTGTTGTAGTCTCTCCAGAAATTATCTGTATGGAGAAAGAGAAAAACCCTTCCACCTGTCTGGTTCCCTATGCGTGAGGCCTGTTGTTCATTAGTTGCTTTTGCCAGTAAGAGACAACATGCTGTTGCACCAGGAGGCGCTACCAGTACCCATCTTTTTCCTGCATCAAGTTCAGTATCTTCAACTACAAGGAACCCTAACTTCCTGGTGTAAAATTCAATGGATTCGTCATAATCCCTGACTAGCAGTGTAATATGGGCTATTCTTTGGTTCACGTTCTGTAATGGTGAGTTTTATCGGGTATTTAAGCTACAGCCATGCTCAGCGGTAGCTGTCAAGAGGAATTTCCAGCAATGGGTTGCCACCATCAATGAACAGTTTTGCATTTAAAGTAAGGGCTTTTGCTATACGTGGAAGTGCCAGCTGACCAATGCCTGGATAACGTCCGTCCAGTGCGCCAACCCTCATGGCAAAAGCAAGATCATACAATGGTTCTCCAGCTTCCAGCACTAAGTTTTCAACTGCAAGCTGGCGAAACTGTAAACGTCCGGAGGCAATTTCTTGCACCGAGGCTGCTGTGGCCTGTTGTATAGCTTTTGCCGATCGGTCAATGGCGAGAACATAACCATAGCCAATACGATTTGCCACAGCCCTGGCGGCCGCACCCGGGCCACAGCCAATTTCCAGCACCCGAATACCAGGGTAAAGGGGTAGTGCCTCAACTATTGCCCTGAGGCGTGGCGATAACTTGACTTCCTGTATATGCATCTACAGCCTATATAAACAATGTACTGAGTTTCTTTACAGTTTTTGTGCTGCAATGGGCTGGTTGTTTCTTGACCACTCACTCCAGGATCCTACATAAAGCTTTGGAAGCTCAAAACCTGCATAAGCCATCGCTAAAAGAGTGTGGCAAGCAGTAACACCAGATCCGCAGTGCACGATCATATTAGCAGGCTGTGCCCTGTTAAAGCTCTCCTGGTATATTTTCTGTAATGCTTCCGGAGGTAAAAAGAGTCCGTTACTATCCAGGTTCAGTTTGAAAGGAATATTAATTGCGCCGGGAATATGCCCTGCCACTAAGTCAACAGGCTCTACTATTCCATTGTAACGTTCACTGTCCCGAACATCTATCACAATGCTTTTTCCGTCTGTTGCTGCACTTGCAACTTCAGCCATATCAGCCAAAGGAAGCTGCCACTTTTCTATTTTATATGGTTCTGCTTGTTGGGGTTGGTTAATATCTTTTTCCAGCGGGTATCCTGCTTTTTGGGCCGCCTGCAACCCCCCATTCAAAACCTGTACCCACTCATGGCCTGCGGCTTTCAACATCCACCAAAAACGTGCAGCTGAGTTCGCAGCACTTTTATCATCGTATACAACTACATGGCTGTTTTTGGTAATGCCCAGGCTTGATAGTGTTCTGGAAAATTGTTCTGTTGTAGGCAGGGGGTGTCTGCCGCCCTTGCTGAAATCATCTTTTATATCGGCAAGCTGTGCGTTTAAGTCAACAAACAAGGCGCCCTTCAAATGCCTGTTCTGGTAATTGGTAAAGGCATCATGACTATTACTCACATCAATAAGAATAAAATCTTGCTGCTGATGCAGGGCTAACAGTTCGTTAGCCCCCACGATAGGGGATAGGCCTTTTTTCACCATTGCTGAAGAATGATATGTTCCCTTCATATAGTTTAGTTTCCAGTAAATCTTATCAGATCACTTCTGCCAAAATCAGCGTAGTGTTTTGCGCAGGCGCTTATATGAATCCAGACTTTAATACAGAGAAAACCACTGAATCAAAAAGTTGATTGTTCCAGTTGTAATGCTCCCTTAAAATACCTTCTTCTGTAAAACCTAACGTGCAAACAGGGGAGAAGCAGTCAGATACATCAGGATTGTAATAATAAAAAATCTGTTCATGGGTACCTGTATTTAGAGTTTCAAAAGCTTTGTTCTATCAGTAGCCTGAGTAGTTCTTATCGTTGAGTAAGCACTAATGTGCTCTGGTTAAACCAGCTGTTGAACAACTTCTTCGGTTTCGGTATCAAAAACCAGTATTCCCTCAGTATCCTGATCCAACTGCCCGAGCAGCACCCCTGTTTTTGACCATACGGCACTGTTGCCAACGCTTAAAAAATTGTCGCAGAAGCCAATGCTGTTGGCCATGAGTACGGGCATGGCATATTTGCCGGCTACTTCAGGATAATATTGCCGGGCTTTGGTTACTCCGCTGGCCGACTTAGCCACACTTGCCAGGTAAATTTGTGCACCCATGTTAAAGGCATTTTCGGCATGGGCAGGCTGCAGGCTTTCGTAGCAGATGGCAGGGGCAATCTTTTTACCGGCCAGCTGCAGGATGAGCTGCCCGCTGCCCGGCTCAAAATATGGGTATTCGTCGGTATGGAGTTGTTGTTTGGAGTAGGTTAAGCGGGGCTGCCCGGGCCGAAAAATCACCATGCCGATCTGCACGCCTGTTAAGGATTTAACGGGCAGGCCAAGCCCTATTGCAATATGGCTGCTGTCGCTGATGCGCTGAAATGGCCTGAGCTGGAGTGCTTCCTGCTCGGTAGCCAGTGCAAAGGCAAGTTCAGGCTCATAACAGGTGAGGGACAGCTCGGGGAAAAATATGGCATCGGCCTGTAAGAACACAGCAAGCTCTATAAACCCCAGGTGGGCTTTAGTGTTGGCAGCAATATTACCTTTATAGGGCCTGATCTGTGCAATGCAGATTTTCATGTTTTTGCTGTCTGTTTACTCATGTACTGCTCCTGAAAATGCAGCTGCAGGGCAAGTGGTGTAGAGCACCGCCCACCGGCCACCGGATGTTGCGCACCGGGTGCCGGCCACCAGTCTGATTGTTCTGATGATAAGGTAATGATTTTGAGGTGCAAAGGCAAAGGAAGCCTCTGCCTTTGTGGAAAAACCTGGCTGTGCTAAATGTTGCTGGAGTACTAAACCTAGACCCTTAGTGAAGCACGGAACCCCCTGGCGGCATAATAAGACTGTGCGCCGTTGTGATACACAAACACATTACCATAGCGAAAATCAGCAAAGAGGGCGCCACCAAGCTCCCGGATTGCAGCAGGTGTGATGATCCAGCTCGAGGTTTTCATATCAAAGTTTCCAAGCTGCTGCAAGGCCCGGTATTGTTCTTCGGTTAAAAGCTGAACTCCCATGGCTGCTGCCATATCAATGGCATTATTTGCCGGCTTATGTTCTTTCCTCGACTCCTGGGCATCCCAGTCGTAACAAACACTTCTGCGGCCTTTAGGACTTTCCGCTGAACAATCAAAAAAAAGGTATTCGCCCGTTTTATCATCATACCCAACAACATCCGGTTCGCCACCAGTCCTTTCCATTTCGTTGAGTGACCATAGCTTTTCTGGATTAGCCTCCAGCTTTGCCTGTACCTTTGACCAGACAAGGCCTTTGTGGCGGTCTGGGTTTTTCTGAAAACGGGATTTCAATGTGTTGAGTAGTGCTGCACCTTGTGCTGGCGCTAACTGCTTTTTGCTGCTAACCATGTTGTTCATAATGTATGAGTAACGCTTTTTGATTGGGACACTAACTGTATAACTTCTAAATCTTAACTCAAAGTGCTCTGCCTTATACAGCAGGTGCACCGGCTGGATTTCTGGTATCGCTCAGGGAATGCTTCTAAACTATTTAATCAGGTAGCAGAATTGATTTTTCTGTCTGCAGGTCTGAAATACCACGACACCACCGTCAGGATTAGCAGTAGCAGGGAGGGAAAAGCTTCATTCAGGGAATCTCCCGCAGCCATGCGTGAGAATGTGGCTCCCGACATGGCAAAGAAAAAGCCTGCATAGGCCCATTCCTTTAGCAAAGGAAATTTAGGGATAAGCACTGCTACAACTCCTAAAATTTTCCATATACCCAGTAAGCTTAGCAGGTAGGGAGGATAGCCCAGTTTCGTAATGTTATCTGCTTCCTCTTCCATTTTCAGCAACTGTACTATTCCGGTAGATAGCATACCTAATGCAAGCCAGGCGGTAGCAACCCAATAGATGATTTTATTGCTCTTTGCCATGATATTTGGATTTGCTGACAACGTCCTGTAACCGATTATGGGCCATGTTAATGCCCTGTCCAAAGGGTAGTTTCAGCATCTGGTCTCTGTCTGCTACTGATTTGTACACGATATGCATGGTGAGTTTGCTGCTGTCGGCGGAGAGCTGTTCAAACTCCAGGAACTCCAGCTGTACGGGAAATGGCGTTTTTTCCATCTCAAATGTCCGGGTGATTTTCTGGTTTGGCACAAACTCATGAATGACCCCATTGAACCCGTGCTTGTTTCCTTTTGGATCGGTGGTTTCAAACTGCCAGCTGCCGTGCTTTTTACTCTCAAGTTTCAGCACTTTGGTACCCATCCATTGCTCAACAATTTCAGGCTCCACATAGGCTTTAAAAAGCAGTTCCAGGGGCAGCTCAAATTCCCTCGTAATTACTATTTCCTGCTTGCCCGCTTCGGCATTGACTTTTGTTTTTCGTTCCATATGCTGCTATTGTTTTGGTTTGTACTGCTTCATGATGCTCTCCAGTTTGTTAAACCTGTCGTCCCACATGTTGCGGAAGGGTTCAATGAAGTCTGCTATTTCCTTGATCTTCCCGGGATTTAAGTGATAGTATATTTCCCTGCCGCTCTGCTCCTGTGTAAGCAATTCGCACTCGGTGAGTATCTGCAGGTGCTTTGAAACGGTAGGCCTTGCGGTATCAAAGTTTGCGGCGATGGCCCCGGCCGTCAGGGATTGTGAGGCCAGCAGCAGCAGTATTGCTCTCCTGGTAGGGTCTGCTATGGCCTGAAATACATCTCGTCTTAAATTCATTATGTAGTTATATGGCTACTAATTTATGTGTAGCTATTTGGCTACACAAATTTTCCTGCAAATATTTTTGCAATCAGGAGAGGATTGTTTCTTGTTAAATCTTTGAGTGATGTAGTCAGCTGAAATGAAGTTGTTCCTGCAGATCAGGGAGTTGTCAGTGGGTGTTCTAGCAGATCTACCGCCAGGGGATTATCTAAAGTGAGAATTTACCCCCGGTTACTTCGTACACCAGTTTGTTGTTTTGGTAGGCCTTGAAGCTGAAAGTCCCGCTAGTATGAGGCATGGGATCGGCGGTCTGCTCCAGAATGTGCAGCACCCCCTCGTAGTCATAACTTTCCCATTCCTGCTCCCACAATGGTTCGTATGTATTGGCATTGGGGCTGCCCAGGTATTTTTCAAGCATCACCCGGTTGGTCGCATCTTCTTTGGCAAAATGATAGCTGCCCACTGGCATCTCTTTTATTTCACGGGCTGTAACGATAGAAATTCTGTAGCCATCATCAGAATAGGCAGTTCTGTTGGTGATTGAGGTGGTGCCTCTGCCGGTGTGTTTTACTGCATGGAAAGGAGCACTATTGATGTTGGCTTTTACTACCTCCGGCCAATAGGAGCAGGGATGTTCATACAGGTGCTGCAGCCTGACTTTCCCTTTTAGTGCTTTTGTGTTCAGCGGATTGTCCGCTTCATACAAAGTGCCGTCAAACTCAAAAGTCACGGATTTATCAAGTGGAGAATAGCTGTAGTCTCTGATAGAAAACACATTTGCAGCATTGTAATTTGCTGTTTTGTAGTGTTGGTTCTTATCTGCATAATCAACGAGCAGCATGCTGTTTATGTGACCGTCACGGGTAATATCCAGGCTGATGTGAAATGATGAATTGAATTTATTCGTCACTGCAGAGGCATTGATAAAGATCCTGCCACAATTTTCATTGGCCGACAAATCTTCATTTATGAAGGTGGTCGTTTTGCCATCAAACTCAACCTCCAGCAGCTGGCTAATGGCTGGTTCCTCTTTCTCGCAGCCGGCAAACAGTAGCAGAATGGCCAAAAAAAAGCTTGCAGTTAATTTCATAAGCTTAACCTGAAAAAATTTACAGACCTGTACAGGAGAACCGAAGCGGATAGCAGCGCGGATTCAGCATTGCACTGCCAATGCTGCGCTGGTCACTGCTTAGTTCAGGGTGTTAGTACTGGCTAAGGTAGTATTTGTTAGGATAAAAACAAATGATGCTTGCAAAGAGAGACTGTGCTTGTGTGCCAGCTGTTCTGCGGGCCTGCTGTGGTTACGGTTCGTTTACTATTTTAATATTTCCAGGATCTGTGCTTCCTCGGAATGCAGGAAAATTGCGAATTGCTACCACATTTTTTGGAGAAATATTCTGGTCGAACAGCAGAGTCAAGATGCAATCCGGGATTTATGTTCTTTATCAGCAGCAAAGGTAAGACAGGCATTGATCATGTCTTCGTTCAGCTCTTCGAAGTCAGAGATGATCTCTGATTTGGTTATACCATTTGAGAGCCAGTTGAGTACATCATATACCGTTATCCTGGTACCCTTTATAGTAGGCCTGCCAAATCTCTTGACAGCTCTTATTTCTGTGTAGTCCTGGTAATTCACATCCCAATGTACTCAAAAGTTGGTTGCCATGTTCCGGTTCAATGAACCATTACTTTGCTATAAACTTCGCAGGCCCTGTTAAGCTTGTTTGCTGTTTTTGTCATCTATCATCAACCATAAACCATGGGATGTCTAGTTTTCCATTCTTAAAATAAATCTTCACCTCTTCACCGACTTCCATTCTGTTATATAAGCTTTTATCAACCGTTACTTCGTCTATTTCATTTTTTCTGCCCCAGGGAGATAATTCAAAGTAGTAAGAGGTTGATTTTCCTGAACTCACGCGCTTGTTTAATATTTTAGCCTCATATTGTTCTGCCTGGGAATCATCATAATAGCAGTTAATATGAATGATTGTCCCAAGACTGTAAAAGAATAAGAACAAGCTAATGCTCAATAATGTGAAATAGTCCAATTTATTTTTGAAAGACAGCTCCTTTTGAATCAGAAAAACAAGGCCTACAAAAGTAAGTGTCAACAGGATGGTGCCTCCCCATACATTGTCGTATTCAAAAATATCGAAGTCAAGAAAAGCCCTTAGCATCAGGCCAAGCGATGGATATATCAGGCCATAGATCACTGAAGGGTAGGCACTGCCTTTCCTTTCGTCAATGCGTATAAGACCATCCGATAGCTTAACCGCTACCAATGCTATAACAGGAATTGCCATGGCGCTAAGAATAGCTAATTGATAAGGGGTAGGATAAAAGAAAGTCCAGGCAGCACTAAGGCCACCAGCCCAATTGATTATCTTAGCTGTTTTACGGGCTTTCTTTAGTTTTTCTTCTCTTATCTTGGTTGTCCAGCCCAGGTTCTGGTTGGTTAGTATTTCCTGCTCCTCTTCTTTGGCAGTTATCAGGTCTAAATCAGGAAACCTCTTTGAAAGCCAAAGGGTGATTTCGTGTGTTTTACTAACGTACTTGCTGATTTTAATCTTCTTTTTGTGCTTATCCTTCGGCTCAACAATGATGTACTGTTCATTTACCGTATAGCCTTTGATCTCGTGCAGTTTCAATTCCCGCTTCGAAAGAGTACTAATGGAAGCAATTTTTTCTTTGTCAATGATCAGCCTGCTTTTGTAAGCGTCTATCACGCCAACAATCATAAGTGCCATCATGCCAATCGAAACAGGAATGAAGATCCAGCTTATGTTGGGTGATGTAGTTCCTGCCTTGATGGGTAGTATCAAGAGCCAGCCAAATAGTGCAATCAAAAAAGGGGCAGTCAGATAAATAAATATTGCCCAGCCTTTGGCTATTTTATATTCTTTCATTGCTTGTACAGATGTTGTTAGGTACTGGTATTATCAAAGTGTTGAGTTTCACCTCCACTTTCCCATAGACCCAGGTAACAGATATTTTTTCTGTCCACCGACTCCCTTCCCCTTTTTTCGCCTCTGCCGATGTTTCATCCCGGTGCACCAGGTCCCAGCCTAATTTCTCAAATACTTTGATGGTAATGGGGATAAAGACCTTCTTGTTAAGAACAGTACGTGTCTCTTCTTCATACTTAGGTGTCCAACCAAAACTATGTTTTTTCCTGATGGACTTCTCATACAACTTTAACTCGGGAGTCATTTTTGTACTAATTGCAACCTTCGGTAAATAGCTTATTATTTGTTAGCGCTAACCTATCATTTGTTATACAGTTTTAAAAGCATGTTTTTACCATAACCTTACGCCTGCATTACAGAATTGCTGTAGGTATGCTCAATACAGCCAGACAGATCAATTTCACTTAAACAGGAGCAGGTACTTGTTCATCTCGGCCGCTATCTCTGTATAACAGCTCTTCATCCAAAATCTGTTACACATTTATTCTCAAAAGAATCACACTCAATATCCAAGGAATCATCAAGCGTGAATATATCCTTATATTTAAAAAACAACGCTTTCAGGTGAGCGGTCTTTACTGGATCTCTCCGACCATAGAATAAAAGAGGAATGGAGGCTGGAATATAACTGCCAACCCCTCACCGGGTCCAGAACTTCAAGCTAAGTCCAAAAACTAATACAGGTATAAGTATCTTCATTCAATACAGGCATGGAAGAAAAATCAAATAAATCCGTAAACAACGCTAAAAAAAATAGTGAACGCATAGTATCGTATACAGACAATAAGGATCTGCTAAAAACACCGTTGAACCAGGTGAAGGTACGGGAAACCCTAAGTATAGATGAACATTAAAATTTTTAAAAGGCCCCTGGAGGCTCCTGCCAGTAAAAACAGGCTGATCGCTGTCCTGGAACAAAGTCGGTTTGATTTATTACTGGACAACCTGCTGGCCGAGGGTGGCAATCTCTTTACCCTGCACCGGGAGGTAAACGGACAAACGATCGAAGTGATAGAAATCACCGCCCGCCGCCTGACAGTACCCTCCTCCATCTACGAGATCGATTATGATCCCAACAGTGAGGAAGACCAGACGCTGCACATTCTCAGTCAGCTGAATGCCATTCCTAACAGTGAAGATCCCGAGAATCCCCACATCATCCGCTTTTCCAAAGGAGGCCGCGTAAAAGCAGAAGGTGATCGACAGAACGATCCTAAAGGGAAAAATGGGGTGTTCAGCCTGCGGAACAAAAGGGGATGGCACATTACCACCGATCCGGAAAACCCGGTTTGTTTTTACACCACGGCGCCGGCAGTTCCCTATGGAGGCAACGTGAACAAGGGCAACTACTCCCACCGCCGCACCTGGTGGTTTCACCAGTGCGAAAATCTGCGGGTGAGCAATATCCGGGTAGAAGGCTCCAACTATACGGAAGGTCCGCTGCTAGGCAGCAGCCAGGAGCATACCCCCGGTTTCTGGCCCCTGGGTAAATCCAACCCCGAGGATCGGGCTGGTTTTCCGGCTTACGTGCCCTACTGGGAGCTGGAGCACGCTTTTGATCTGCGCGGCTGCAAAAACGTAGTACTGGAAAATGTAAGCACCTTTGGAACATGGGGAGATGGAGTCTACATCGGTGGCAAGCCAGCTTCCGAGAACATCCAGATCCTCAATTGCCATTTAAAATGGGCTGGCCGCCAGGGGATTGCCATGGCCAACCATTGCCGCAACGTTCTGATCGATGGGGTCAGGATCGACAATGCCAAACGTTCTGCCATTGATATGGAGCCGCACAGTGCTGATGGGGTTGTGCAGGGCGTGGAAATCAGAAATTCAGCCTTGTTTGGGTTTTTGAATGCAGTGGCTGCCGGCGGTCGCGGAGATGTAAGCGATGTCTACATTCACGACAATACCTACAGGGGCTCCACCCTGCGCTGCTACGGAAAAGAGGCCCTCCGCCGGAAGAACTGGCGCTGGATCAACAACCGTCGGGACAAAGGAGGGTATGGCAGTCCGCTGGGGGCAGCGATTTTCTCCTATGTAGACAATGTGCAGTACGAAGGCAACTACGATCCCATTTCTGAAACACAGAGCCGGATTGGGCTGGAGCTGAATGACTGCGGGGGCGAGATCGTTGTGGTCAACAACAACTTTGTAAACCCCTCCCGGATCGTAACCCGAAATACCGACCGCAGCAAAATGATGATTAAAGGGAATACCCCCATTTTCAATGAACTGGGTACCGTCGTTCCACAGGAGCCACTGGACTTATCCGGCTTTACGCCTGTTTACCTGATCAACGTGGGCAGTAGCAGTGCCTATACAGCTACCAACGGCAGGGTGTATGAGGCAGACCACTTTGTGAAAGGAGGCAGCGTGAGCGGGAAAACCGGCATCAACATTGCCAATACCAGCGAAGATGCCCTCTACCTGCAGTTTCGCCAGGGAGAAATGCAATACAAGCTCACGGGTCTGCAAAATGGCAATTACCTGCTGGTACTCTATTTCAGCGAACACTACCACACAGGTCCATACCAGCGTACCTTCCACATCAATGTGCAGGGAGAGCGCCGGGCAAGCGATTATGATATCTGGGGTAGGGCAGGTGCTTCTCACAGTCTGGTGCGGGAGGCTATTCCCGTGCGGGTGGAGAGGGGCCAGCTGCTGCTGGAACTAAGCACCGGCCTTTCGGACCAACCCCTGCTCAACGCAATAGAACTCTATAAACAATAAGCCTTGAAACAGCCATCTAATTTGTTTCTACCCATTACACGGGCAGCCCCTGGAGTTCGGGGGTGCTGCCTGTAGCTTTCTACCCCAGACCTGTGTACAACATAGTCTTTCCTGTCTTTGTAGCTCGTGGATCTCTTTTGGAAGCAGGCTATTTCTTTTACCAGTCTCTTGTGGCGATTAGCTCTTCTGTATCGGCCTCAAAGCCGTAAGCTTTTGCTATAAACTCAAAATCTGCTGCAATGCTTTCCCGTGCTGCAGTTTCTAACTCACTATCGTGCTCATCAAACTCTTCACCAAGGTCATTGAACCTGTCTGTTGCCGCATGAGTCA
This sequence comes from Cesiribacter sp. SM1, assembly GCF_020178975.1. GTDB lineage: Bacteria > Bacteroidota > Bacteroidia > Cytophagales > Cyclobacteriaceae > Cesiribacter. The sequence goes on along the minus strand of NZ_JAHXBU010000091.1, from coordinate 400,868 downwards.
ATGTATAAAGCTCTACCAGGCTTTGGGGCTGCTGGCTTTCAATTTGCAGACATAGCTCAACCAGGATAGCTTTTCCTTTGTCCACAAGAAAATCAGGAAAGTAATCGTCCTGGTACATATCTGACAGGAATTCATGATTTCTAAGCTGTTCATTCTTAATGGTGTTTTGGCTCATTTCTGTATTTGTTAATTGTTGTTGACTCTTCGGGTTGTAATTACAAGCCATCAGAGAAGCTGTAATAAAAGCCAGGATAGCTTTTTTCAATATTTGGTTTGTGTTTAACGGAAATAAAAATACCAGCGGCTAAGCTTAAGAGCCAATTCACTACCTGCTGAAGGGAAGATAATGAATAGCGGCTAAGTTTGCTACTCCTGTAAACCAGCCGTTGTTATTTTTTGGTGTTACCCACTATGTTAATTTTCTTTTGATTTAGCGCTACCATACTATTTTGGTCAGTAATTACTGGTAGTTCATGGCTTCCGTTTAACGCTGCCTATTCAAGTTCAATATCCATTCTTCGTAACACTTGTCCTGCATCCTGTAAATGTGCTTTACTGCTCCATCAAACCAAATGTTGAAAGCGCTGTATCAATATCCCTGTAATAGAAAGCTGCATACGCTTTCAAAACTAAGTTGTGGATCTACCTCTGCATGTTTGTTATATTATAACTTGTTGATGCGGATTTGAATAACGACTTTAAAAAAATCATCATTTTACAACCGTTGCTTCCAGTTCAATTTTCAGTGTTTCAAAAAGGCTTTTTACTTCCAGTAACGTGCTCGCCTGTTTGATCCCATGGCGGGCTACCCAGTCCTGAAAAACATCAAAGCATGTAAAAAGCTCTGCGGAGGAGGTCGTAAAGATGTTTAGCCGCACAATATTGCAACATTCGTAACCAGCTTCGCTGATCACCTGCTCTAAATTTTGGATGGCCTGAACTAACTGTGTTTTCATGTCCCCGGTACTTGACTGTCCATCAACATGCACCGCGGCCTGTCCTGAACAATAGAGGGTTCCCTCTACCTGTTTTACTTCAACCGCTTGTACATAACTGCGCTGATCCTGCCATTGCCAGGGGTTAATAGCTCGTTTTTCCATTATTCTATAATTTTTGTGAGCTGTAAATTTCGGAATAAGCCACCTTTTCCCTGCGTGACAAATATCACAATCTGATACAGCTGCGGATAAGACTATGCATAGAGCCTGCTAAGGGTTTCGCGCGATACCCCTAAATAGGAGGCAAGCAGCGTTTTAGGCACCCTTTGGATAAGGGAAGGATACCGCTGTAGGAGTTGTTCGTAACGCTCCTTTGCATTGGAAGTAAGAAATGACAGGATTCGCTGCTGGGACCCGATGTGACCGAAATTAGATTTGACAAGAAAAAAATGATTCATCTTCGGGAGCCTGGCACATAACTCCTGGTAATCTTCCAGCAAAATGCAAAAGACAGTGGTGTCTTCGAGACATTGCAGCGACATAGTAGCTTTCGTTTGCGTATAAAAGGCCAGAAAATCTGTTTCCCACCAGTCTTCCATCGCGAAGGAAACAATGTGCTGCTTTCCCGATTCGTCGTTGTGAACCAGCATTAAAAGCCCTGAAGCCACAAAGTATGCATAGTTTACACGCGCTCCTTTGTGAAAAAGGAAGTCCTGTTTTTTAAAAGTATCAATCTTAAAATGAGAAAACACATCTGCAAATTCGTCATCAGTAAGCGATACTAATCTTTCTATATGTTCGCGTAATTTCTCCTTCATGCAAAATAGAATTAAGATAATGTTTGAATTTTACTGCTGCGGCCGACTCTCTCTGCTCTTGACCCTAATGACATCCTGTTAAAAGTTAAATTGCCCCAAATAGGTGGAACAGATTCATACTGAGGGGAGGAGGGGCAGCATCTTATACTATCTTTGGCTCTGCTAATAAAAGTAAAATTTCAGCTCCTGCTTCAGAATTTTGTTTAGCTCCACGACATCCATGAAAGCAATAAAACAGAAATTTTACATGATGCAGATCAAACTACAAAGCAGGTGATGAATTTTTCTTGTTTGTCAGTATCCTCCACTGTTGTAAAAAATCTGAGATGCATCATTAAAACAAAGCTGGCTTTGTTGCCTGTTTTAGGTTTGATGATGGAATAAGAATAAGCTACAGCTACTATCGATCTTTTAATGCAGTACAGCGATCAAAAAATGGTAAACTATCAGGAAAGTTGGTCTCCTTATTTAAAGGCCCTTTATTGGGATAAAAAAGGAGATTGGGAAAAAGCCCACGATATTGTTCAGGACCTGGAAAGCCCGGAGGCATCCTGGATACATGCCTACCTTCATCGAAAAGAAGGTGACGAATGGAATGCAGGTTATTGGTACAGAAGAGCCGGAAAAAGTATTTACACAGGTCCTCTGGACCAGGAGTGGGAGGAGCTTTGGAAGCATTTCAATCCCTGATTTTTGCTGAATATAAAAACAAGGACTGGTTTCACTCCCTACTTGGCCAAAAGCTGCAGAAGCCAATAAAATTGCTACTAATAAAAAACATGCTTTACTTCCATGATGTAAAATATAGGGTTGTAACAATGCATCAAATTACACTCCCCTTTCATTTGATCTTCAACAATCTAGTTTTCCTTTCCATTAGTATCTATCAATCATTTCTGCGGATACACACCTACGTCCATCTTATGTAGCAAGGAAAACTTGCCGCCGCTTCTTGTTGGAAGCAAAAAATCTGTTATGTAGATCAATGTAAAGAGCTGTTATAGCTCTTGCATTGTGCTGTTGTTATGAACAGTTTTTTATTTTATTATTTCAAAAAGTCTTTTGGTTTCGTAGTCTTGCCATTTCAATTCGTCATTTTACCACACCTTTGTTACAATTTCAGCGGAAGTAGTTTTGTCAACTTCAGTTCTAAGAATATCAGATTCAGAGTCTGAAAATTCAATTTTTGTTTCAGAACAATTGTTTTCTACAATATGGCCAGGACATGCTTGTTTGGTTATAATTCGTTTTAATTATTTATTATCAACTTTAACTCTAAAATGATACTTTCCTACGTATATCGCTCGAGTAAGATGTGGGTCATTTATTTCTCCATCATTCCATCGAAAAAATGATGCTTTCTTCTTGAAAAGCTTTTTTTTTGATGATTTGGATTCCACAATGAATATCAGATTAAAGCGTTTTCCTTTTCTTTTTACTCTCTCGTAGTTGACGAACTTCTTTCCGGAAATATTGGCTTCTTTGATCAAAACGTAAAATCTTTCGGATTCACTTTCATTTAAAATTACTTTCCCTTGATCTACTCCGAAGCTTTTTGTCCTAATTTCTTGATTTAAATCAACCAACTCGATTGATACGTTTTCATTATTTATTGTGAAGGCTGTAAGAGTAATAATTACTAACCCAAGAAGAAAATAAGCTATGCGATTTTTCATTGTTTTTTGTTTTTTATGTAAAAAATGTCAATCGTTACGGTAAAAAAATAACAGTTTCTCTGATGTGGAAATGTAGTAAACGTTCGTCGAATAAAGGATGTGTCCTCCACAAGTATCTTTTAAAAAGTGCACAATGGTTGCTACTTGTGCAATGATGGCAGTGTTGCCTGAATTACCACTTTATTCTCAATCACCTGTTTGTTTGGATGGAGCTGGCTTTCCTTCACTAAATTCCTGTACCGCCTAAAATCTCTAGTACTTGTCCTTTCTCTGGTTGTCCATCTAGTATTGGCATTGCTTGAGAAATAAGTTCTCTCACACCTTCAACTTTCAATGAATTGTCATGGTCTTCTTTACTATCCCAAGCTTCTGTAATCCAAATAGAGTCTTTATCATTTTTATCTTTACTGATGATGTAAAGATGACAGCCTTTTGCTGTTGAAACTAATTTTGATGCTTCAAGAAGTATTGCGGCAAGTTTATCCACATTTCCTTCTTTCGCTTTTAATTTACCGTGAAGCCCATATTTATTCATCATAGCATACTAGGTTTATTTAAGATAGATTGTAGGTTTTAGCGAGCTATCAACATGTTTATAATAGCAGTAGTAGCTGTTTTATGAAGATATCAGCTAATACAGCTGATATTTTTCGAACATTGTTTTTAAGTTACCATTTGTTATAATCAATTCAAAGCCAGTGCTGGCAGTAGTTATCCCCCAGAAACGCCTCCGTCAGCAGGTGCTTTAGCTCACTGGTATTGGTGGGGTGTGGTTTACTCCTGATGGGCTACTGGAGAAGAGAGCACTGTATTAACTGCTTTGGCCTGTCATCATGTTCACCTTCTCCTCCAGGAGCAGGCTTATTTCCTTTGCCCGGTCAATGATCATAAAATGCTCACCATCCTGAATAGCGATCGTTTGACTATCTGCTGTATATGGGATCAGCTTGTCCCTGGTACCGTGAATTTTCACCAGGCCAGTAATTTTTTCCCTGTTTGTCCAGCTGGTAAGTTGGAGAATGGCCCATTTAGCAAAGGCAATGTCTGTACTACCCAGTATGGCACCCAGCAGTTCTTTATGTTCTGCTCCGAATAGCCAGTACATCAACGCCTTCGGCGGCTTCAACAGGAGGGGTGGCATATACCTGACCAGCCCCAGCTTTCCAATCAGGCGATAGGCTGGTCTTAGGCCATCTTTGGTCTCTGCAGAGGAGATCAGGATGGTCAGTTTCGGCTTTAGGATCTTGTTCAGCTCCACGGCAACCAGGCCACCGAAGCTAACACCAATCAGCATAAATTCCTCCTCCCGGATCTGTTCTGATAAACGAAGAACATAGCTTTGCATTGATTCACCAGGCATGGGCGGGATCCAGCGAATGGGAACAATAGGGTAGGAGAGCTCCAGGTGCTGGAAAACCCTTTCGTCTGCTCCTAATCCACTGATGCCGTAAATGGTCATTTCAATTCTTTAGCCCCTTCTTTTTGCGTTTCTTTTTTTCTTCAGGGTTCTCTTTCTTATTGATGCTAACTTCTTCTATCCCGTCTAGGGGAAGCCCTTCAGGTCCGAACATTCTTTTTGCAGCTGGTTGTATGTTAAAAAAAAGCTCTTTACAATCATCAGCGTCTTCAAATTGTATCCCTAAAATATCGTGGAAGTTACCGTTTTTGTCTCTTCCCGAGCCCATTGAGCAGACACTTTGCCTAAAAGCCAATTTTATGATCCACTGCCCATCTGCTGGAGATAATGTAAACCAGGAAGTCTCATAAGAAGTACCATCACCGGTTGAAAGAACGCTTAAAACTACTAAGTCAAACTTTTGGAAATGCAGATCTGCTTTACTTTTATCGCCAAGCTTGCTATAGACATAACTCATTTCCCTATGTCCCAGAATGCTGAAAGGGTTGTTGGTTAATAAAGTATCTAGTTTGCTTTTAGCTTTCTCGAATTCTTTTTTCTCATTTAGATCCCATATCTCACGCTCAAGGGAAATATCCTGATAAGGCCAGTATTTTGGGTTATCTGTGTACCCGATTTGCAGGGCTATCATTTCGTAATTGGTGAGTGTAGTATCTCCGTCTTCAAATCTTTTGAACAGTTTATCGTAAAAGATTTCACTGTTAGGGTCTTTCGTCAGCTTTAAGATTGAACCATAATCGTTTGTATAATCAAACGCAACCTTGTCCTGGCTGTAAGCCAAACCTGACATTAACAAGCTAAGCAAAAGGGTGATGGTAATGCTGTGTTTCATTCTTATATGTTTGCTACCCTATTCGGGTAATTGATCTCTGATAATGATTTAGCTCGAAAAAACTACTTTCCACAGCAACAGCCAAGTCGAGCTGAGAGGGGAGGAACGGTATAAAAGTCCACGCCAGCTGTAGCACTTTTTAAACACACGACAGGGGCTGGTTGTAGCCAATGGTTTCATTTGAATATTTTCAGTTGGCCATTTACTTTATCCAGATAACCAATCCCCCCTTCGGCATGCAGAAAAGCAAAGTGATTACCTTTCATTTTTTCCAGTTTTAAGATTACATCCACATACTCATGAAGCGATGAATCTTTTTGATAATCCTTTAAGCTGGCAGTGACTCTCCAGTTAGACGCTTTTGAAAGGTCTTTTGATAAATCACCTTCCCAAATTTGGTGTATATCTGTACCAGGGTAAATGTAAATCTTGTTCTCTTTTTTGTCTATTGCACCTGCACCAAATGTAAAAGGTCGCTTCAATGGATGGCCCTCAACCTGGTTTTTATTTGCCACCTTATATTCTGGCTGAAAGAAAATTTTTGATGACAGGTTTTGAACCTCAAGAATAGGTTCAAGCTTCCAGCAACAGCTGTAAAGTAGCAGGTATACTCCTTCCTCACCAGCTAAAATAGATGTAATGGCCAGAAGGTTAAAATCATAATTTTCAAGTTGAGGATAAAGGTATTGTTTACTTGGAGCATTGAAGACAACCAAATCGCCTCTCCAAGATGAAAGCTTAGCCAAATATTTTCATCTTTATCAACGGCAATTGCCTGTGGTAACAAATCAGGATGTTTAAGTTGCTTAGAATAGGAGCTATCCCTTTCGTAGCACGTTCCTGTTTTATAATCTACCATTCCAGAGTCTGTCCATAGGTAAATGTTTTCACCTACCGGAATAACTGCTTCTACCGCAAGAGTTGTTATACCCCATGTAGTCCAGACATTTTTGTTTGGGGCATAGCTTTTTATCTCGCCACCTTGTGTTACCACAATGATTTGATCCTCCTGAATGGAGCCAAATGCCTGAACATGGGTTTCAATTAATTGATAACCTTCTGAAACAGGGTTTATTTCTACAAGCTTGTTTTCAGTGTCTAAAGCAAAAATCTGCTCATCAACTACTGCAAAATCCTTGTACTCAAGGTATTTGGAATGGATTTCCTTGTAAGGAGGTTGTTTAGCATGACAGCCTATTACTACTATCAAAACAAGAAGTTCACTTATCCATCTCATTAAAAATTACCTTAGGTCTAGTCTTAGTAGTGCTCAACATCTTGATAGCAGCGGTTTAAGTAGCTGCTTTACATATATTTCAGTTACCGTATTTCATCAGTTTATTTTTCAGGGCTTCTCCGGTAATTGTTGCCAATACTATGTTCTCCTGCTCATTTTCTCCTATGGTTATTTCTTTTTCTCCATAGGTCAAACTGCTGCCTTCATAACCTATAGCCACTATTATTGCTTTTTCTCCTTTAGGGAGCTTATTATATCCTTCTGTGTTCCTGGTAAACCTGTATTCATTGGCTTGCTGCTCTGAGCCTGCCAGTATGATGTTTCTATCTTTAAAGATCAGGTTAATGATGGGGGCCGCTGCATTTGTTTTAGCAAGCAGTTTTACAGGAACAGCCTTAGGGTCTTCATAAAAGTAGTCTACGTTTATCCATCCAAAATTCATGGCATCATAAGCCATGAAGGCTGTATTCAGATCCTTTACTTTCGAGGCATCTATCAATTTAGTGGTATCAACCCTGGTGAATTTCTGGCTTGCAAAATACTTGTACTGTTCAATATGTAAATGGCCCCAGTACTGGGCATTTTCTATCAGCCACTTACGGGCCTTCCACTGTTCCTTGGTAACAGCTTGTCCATTTACTTTCGGGGGCGGGTTGTTCAAATAATAGGAAACTTCCTCTATAGAATCCTTGATGAAATGCTCAATTACCAGTTCATCAATTTCCCATAAGTTCTTCTCCAGGTTATTGATGTAAATCTCTAAAACCTCGTTCCAGCAAGTTGTATGATATCTTTCTGCAAACTCTTTAGTAGCCAGCAGAGTATTTTCATAGTCAGTTAGCTTTCCGTAATAGTTGTAATACTTATCGGTTAGCGTATCAGTGGTGATGCCATAATGATTTGAGCATTCTGTTGGAAACCTGTTTTCACTGATAAATCGTATCGGATAGGGAATAAGGGTTTTTGCAGGTTCTTCAATTTTATCCCAGTTGATCAGTCCGGCCTCCTCCCGGTTGCCCAGGAAGATCTTAGCATTCTTATTTAGTTCATCCTGGGGGATTTCAATTCTGATGGATTTATCATTAGCAATCTTCAGGCTATTCCCGTTTCTATCAGTCGCGGCTAAATAAATCATTCCTTTGGTTTCCAGAATGCTTTCATGGTGTACCGTCTGAAGATTTGACAGTACATAATCCGCCATGCTGAAATTTTCTTTTAGCTGTATAGAAACCGTACCCGTAACAGCATTACCAAGTTGGTCAACAATGGCATTTTTGGGGATGATAATGGTTGTGCCTTTCTCGCCAACAATTGTATTGGGCGCTGCGGGATTGATTTCAAAGAGTTGCTTTTGGGGAGCGATGGCGATTAGTGAATCCTTTAGCCCCAGGGGGATAGTACCCCATTCCTGATCGGGTATGGCTGATTTTCCTTCTTTTCCCTCATTGGCTGTACAACTGCTAAGGGCAAGAAATAGGAGGGAAGCAATGGTTAGTTTGTTCATTGAAGGGCGTGTTTAATGCGTTGTGCAATCTAACGGAGTGACCATAGTTTCTACTTCGAATCAATTAGCAACACACCATTCATGGCGCGAACACCATAAATAGCATAGGCTGTTTTTTTCACGAGCAGGTTAATTTCACCAATTCCTTCCTCACCCAGTGCATTGATCCTTTCCACAATCTCCTCCCCACGCAGCGGAATCCCGTTGAGCACCAACAGGGGGTTGCTGTTGATCTTCCCTTGGCTTTCTAGTTCCTGTATCTTTTCTAAAAGCAGGCTATTGTTTAAGCCCTCGTAGTACTTCTGGCTAAGTGTTTCATCGATCAGAGGTGTGATCAGCAGCGCACCGTGCTCCCCATCTTTACCATATAATCGCACAGCCTCTTCCTTGGGTAAGGCTTTGATTTCTTTTATCTCTCCAGATTTCAATGGGTTTAGCAGTTCGAATTCCTCCCTGCTGATTCTTCTCCCATTCAGTAAGATGAGGGCATTTTCATCAAAACTTGAGGGCAGACTCTTTTCGTTAATCTTGCCGGTTAGGCTTTCACCTTGAACTGCAGCAGACGCTTGCTGGTTTGTGTCGGAGCTAATGGAGTTTGACAGCTGCTTTTTAACGCATGAGCTAAAGCAGGCAATGATGAAGAGGGAGAGGATAATTTGTTTCATTAAAGAGAAGATAGAATAGATTAAACTGCTTTCAACAGATACGCTACACAGGAAAGTTGCTTTAGAATTTCTTTTTAGCGTTATGCAGGTTAGCGGGTGGTGTAGCGCTGATAACGACACCTACTTTTTTATCAATAGTACCGTACTTACTTTCCAGTTCAGCCTGATTGATGATGGTAATCTTCTTCAATCTCTTTTTATTGATGGTGGACAGGTCTCCCTCAAAATCATTCACCAACACATTATCGTTTAGGATATACTGTATATCATCCTCATTCACCTCATCGATTACTTCGTTATATTCCTTAGAAACAGAAGAGAAGAAAGTTCTGTATTTTTCTCTGGCGTAGCTCTTTGTTACAATGACTACGGCCCCATCTTTAGCTTTATCACCAAATATAGCTGTAGCATTCCTACCATAGATTGTTTCCACAGAAGCAATGTCTTTCGCGTCATAGTTCTGTACTTCAGCAGGAGAGGCTAATGCCTTATCATCTATCTGCATATGTGGATTAGGCCCCAGCTTTTCTATAGCCTGATCAGGCGCAAGCGTAGAGGTTTTACAGGCACTTGTTATTAATAATAGGAGGAATAGTGCTTTTTTCATTGGTTGAAAGGAGAAATTATACGTTTCTCAAAAGCTGTGTATGCTTAGGTACTTCTTACTGCTTTGTTAGTAATTAGTAGGAACGAGCTACAAGCTCGCACTAGCGGGGAGAATTTACTACAGTAAAACTTGTATTTTTCTAAATAAATATTCTACACCTCTTTTTGAGAGTTATGATATGCTTATTTAAATAATATTTTCAATATATTTTTCATTATTGAGATCTATGTCCCAGAGTTCCTTTATCCGAGATAATTCTTCATCTGTAATCAACTTTAAGCCAGATATATTCTCTGCCTCTGTTAACTTATGAAGTATCAACTTCCTGCCTTCAATAGTAATGGGACCCAATCCATTTTGTCCATTGCGTCTTTGTGTGCATCTGTATAAAACATTATCTCGGAACTCTGCTAGCCAATTTCTAAACTTATGTAGTTCCTCAAGTTCATTATATCCGTTCTCAATCATATGTGAAATGGATTTATCTTTTCTTACAACTGTGCAAACCCAGCATCCAAAGCGGCTACTTCCACATGACTTACCCGGAAGTTCCCTATATACAGGGCATTCTGAACCTGCATCTTTGTATAAAGCACCTAGTATTGTATGATCAATACTGTATGGAAACTCATTGAATTTTATCGTTGACCAAACATCTTTGATATTATGGTTTATTATAGGGCTAAAAATAAGTCTATTATTGGAGCCGCTTTGTTTCAAATAGTATTCAGTGCTAGTTCTATGCTTAGTTATAGTCCTATCTCTTTGTTCACTTTCACCTTTCCTAATACCTAGTAATATTATAGCATTTGAATTTTTATTGATGATAGTTTTGATTGGGTTGATCCTCAACTTATCGGTGCACCACCTAAAAATATTGGTTGGAGAAGGATAACCTCGCCCTATTACCTTTACAAAGAATCTATCATCAAGTTTTGGAACAGCAACTTCAAATATAATCGGAAGGTTAAGTGCATTGCATTCTACTCGTAACCGGTTTATTGTCGAATATACATAAGTAGTAATGATGGGGTTTTCAACTCCGGTATCACAATACAGAACATTGATTAATTTGTGAGGCTTGTTAAGCTGGGATAAAGCTATTATTAACAGTTTAAGTAGTGCTGATGAATCTTTTCCACCACTGAATCCAACAAACCAAGGAACATCATCTTTTATATATTCCTGCTTTATTACTTCAATAGCATCAGAATCTTTCGCTAAAATTGGGGTTAAGCAGCTAGTGCAAAATTTCATCGAATTTGTTTTTTACTTTTAACGAAAGGTTCTTGTCATGTACAATTGGATTCAATTGTTTATTAGATAAACGAATGTGTTTTATCACTGAAATTATATGGAGTGCAAGAGAAATGATCGCTGCGAATAAAAATATTTTTCTTAAGAGTATGACATCGATTAATTGCGGGAAATATGCATACAAAAAATAGAATGTCATATTTATTAAGAATGAATCGGCTGTAGAGGTCCAAAAAATACCATTAAATCTAACATTTTCTCCCTTTCTTTTTAAAGACTCATCATTATCAATTATATGATAAAAAACTGTCATATAATTATCCTTAAAAACTAAACTTTTCTTTTCGTTTTTTGAAACTTCTCTGTCATATGCTTTTATCAATTTATTTAGTATATTATTTGTGATGAAATAATGTGATGGTTTAGTTATGAGTCTCTGTATGTCAAGTTGATAATAAATCGCTCCTAATAGTACCGAAAGGTATGTGGCATAAGTTACGTTTAGTCCACTCAAATCATAGGCTTCTGCAAAATAGTGATAGTATATAGGATAACCCCCTAGTAAAATCATAACACCCGGAATAAAAATTCTTAGATACTTGAGTGTTTTTTGTTCCATGGTTTAGCTACTAACTACTTTATATCAACTGGTTAGTCTGATTGTATCCAAGTATCATGGATATCACTGCTGGTGCTGTTGAAATGCTTTTATAATTGCTGTAGCTAACATACCATTTGTTAAACAGAACTCAAAGCGCAATTTTACCAAATATCTCACCCCAGCAACCCCAGCAACTCCTCCCTGGTCAAACTCTTCAGCCCACCCGTATCTGCCTTCACCAGATCACAGGCCAGGACAGCTTTGCTTTCCTGCAGGAGCATCATTTTCTCTTCGATGGTATCGGGGGTCACTAACCTTACTGCTACTACTTTCTTTTGCTGGCCAATGCGGTGGCTGCGGTCTATGGCCTGGGCCTCTACGGCAGGGTTCCGCCGGGGGTCTACCAGGTACACATAATCGGCTTCGGTGAGGGGGTGGTGGCGCAGGCTTTGAGGTGTGTAAGGCGAGCGGTTTGTATACTGTCGCCTTACACGCCCCTCCTTATTCTTTGATAAAACGGACGATATGCTTCTGGCTAGCTGATTCCGTCACCAGTAAATATATTCCGGGACTTAAATCGCCAACATAGACACGATCGGTCCGGGGCAGACTGATGATGGACTGCCCTATGAGGTTGTATATTTTTATGCTTTGAAACTGATGTTGCCCCCCTTCAATATTGATAAAATCTGATGCGGGATTCGGATACAGGGTCAGTAGTTCATTTGTGTCAGGTTCATCTATACCGGTAACCTTGCTTTCGCCTTTCCAAAGCTGACGACCAGCTGCATCCACTGATTCAGCTATAAAATACAGCTCGTTATTCACAAACATATAGTTAGAGGGCCTTGTGCCAGTACTACCAGCATTCAGGTCGTAAAGCAGCTGGGTGGTGGCGGCGGTTCCCCTGGAAACCCAGACTTCCTGGCCTCCTTCAGGCGTATAGGCAGTAAAGTACAGGTGTTCTCTATTGCTGTGCAGGTGCTGTGGAAAAGAGCCTGTGGCACCTTCATGTATGTCCATGACTATAGCTGTTCCTTCAGCAGTGCCATCTGTTTTCCATAGTTCAGTGCCGTGGGAGGCATCATAAGCAGAGAAGAATAATACTCCATTTAACAAAGTAAAATCAGCTCTGTTGTAGTATAGTGATGGTGCAGTTTTTATAGCTGCAATCTTGTAAGTTTCCTCTGCAGTGCCATCTGTTCGCCATAAGGCACTACCGGTTTTGTCTGTTGCTGTAAAAATGAGCAAATCCTCATAAGCGTACAGGTTGGTAGGAGAGATAAAACTAGCCTCCCCTGAATCCTTAAACGGTTTTGTTCCTGCTTCACTGCCATCACTGATCCAAAGTTCTCTTTCTAAGCCATAATCTTCAGCAGCTGAAAAGAATAGTTTTCCATTCATAGCTGTTAAATGATCTATCGCAAAAAAATCTTTGACAGGGGTGGTACCTTCTGTTGTGCCATCGCTCGTCCAGAGCATGTCCCCCTTAAATCCATCAGCAGTAAAATAGATAGCATCATCAGAAGCAACACTTTTCCAAAAATGGATGATTCCCGGCCATGGATACTTTCCCAAGTCTTTAATTGACGCTACAGTTATTCCATCAGTTGCATATAGGTGGGTATGATAGTCGGTATTGGCTATAAAGTATAGCTTATCCTTCAGAGGCATGAAAAGATATGGTTCGGATGAGGCAGTTCCTGGGAAAAGATCCTGCAGGAGTAGGGTGCCTGCAGGAGTACCGTCTGTGCGCCAAAGTTCTCTGCCATGTTCTTTAGAGTTAGCTACAAAAAACAGTTGGTCCTTAAATTTAAAAAAGTCTGAGGGTAAAGCGCTTTTTTCTCCTTCCAGAATATCTTTAAGCAAATAATAATCATCATTAGAAGTATCATAAACCCATAGTTCCGAGCCGCTATGGCCATCATATGCCCTGAAAATTATTTTATCCCCTAGAACAGCTACTTCTGAAAAATCAGAAGTATGATCCATAAAGCCATATTTGGTGGTGTTGATGTTGGCAAGCAGTTCCAGCTTTGAGAAATGGCCATCTGTTTTCCAGAGTTCTTCTCCGGTCTCATCATTGTGGCCTTCAAAATAAACGTGTTCGTTAAATACCTTAATTTCCCACAAGTTATCCAACTCATTGCTTTTTACAGTATTTTCTGGTGTCAAATCAGAAAACCAGCTCTCTGAACGTGGGGTGGTACTCGAAGTAGTAAGTGCTATGTGAAAATAGTCATCCGCTGTTTTGGTAATGACATTCCCCTTGAAGGAAGTGTAGGGGGAAGGGGGGATTGATTCTGTATCAAATTGCTTTACTTCGGTAAGGTCATAATTCTCCAGATCCATTTTCAGGAGTGCTGTACTTCCTTCTGTACTCTTGCCGGTAAAAACTAAATGCCTGCCATCGGTGCTGATATTTGAAGGCATAAAGAAGCTGGAGCTATGTTCATCGTAGATCTTTTTCGTTCCTTCTGTTGTGCCATCTGATTCCCAGATAAAAAAGTGATTGTTCTCCCGTTCAAAAAATGAAAAGTACAGTTTATTATTCACCAGTGCCACATCGGCAAAATTAATGAGTGCATAGCTGCCCTCATGAACTGCTTTTACAGAAATTACACTCTTCTTGTCAGGGCTTGTTTTCACAATACCAACGTTTACCGGATCAGAAAAGATGTCGCTGCTTTTTGCTACGAAGTACAGATCTCCCTTGTATTCGATATATTGTGTTAAGCCTGTGGTGCCTGCTGGAGTTGCTCCATTACCATCTACTCCTTCTGTGATAGGGTATGTGCCGGCTTCAGTGCCATCACTTCTCCATACCCTGGAATAATTTTTTTCATTTGGCTGAAAGGTAAACAGGAGGTGTCCATCCGCTTCTCCAAGAAATGAAGGACCATTCCAGTAATCAATGCCCCCTTTTACTAATTGTGTGCCCTGGCGGGTTCCATCACTTTTCCAAACCTGTAAACCATCATTTTCCATTACCAGAAAGTAGAGATAATCACCTGCTACGGCTAGTTTAAGATAATTCAGTATTGGCTGATCTGTTATTCGATGTGTTCCTTCCGGAGTGCCGTCTGTTGCCCAGATCTGATTTCCGTGTTCGCCATCATTGGCTATAAAATATAATTTGTCATTCAGGATGGCATACCCCTGCTCCAAATTTGAATCAAGGCCGCTTTCCCATCCCGGATAGATATCTTTCAGCAATCTGGTGTTCGCTGCGGTGCCATCGCTCACCCACAATTCTCTGCCTTCGGTAGTGGTGCCGGCAATGAAAAAGAGCATGTTGTTTAGCTCGATAAATTTCATCGGACGGGAACCTTTATCGCCTGCCTGTGATGTGATATTGGTGAGTTGTGTTTGTGCGTTCAGACCAAATGCTATGAAGTAAAGGAGGAAGAGAAAGGGTAAAGCTTTTTGCATTACTAGTTTATAAATTTGGTTTTAGAAGTGTATTCTGCAGCTTTTGTTCTAATAAATAGTAATACATTATGTTTTCATTTTGTTTAGCTTGACCGTAATTGATTATACAATACAGTGCACTTTCTTCTAGCTGTTTTGATTGCTGCTTCTTTCGTTTTGTTAACTGTGTTTACCCCAGCAACCCAAGCAACTCCTCCCTTGTCAAACTCTTTAGTCCACCCGCATCCGCCTTCACCAGGTCACCGGCTAAAGCGGCTTTATCTTCCTGCAGGCGCATCATTTTCTCTTCAATGGTGTCGGGGGTGACTAGCCTGATGGCTACCACTTTCTTCTGCTGGCCAATGCGGTGGGTGCGGTCTATGGCCTGGGCTTCTACGGCAGGATTCCACCAGGGGTCTACCAGGTATACATAGTCGGCTTCGGTGAGGTTGAGGCCGGTGCCCCCTGCTTTGAGGCTGATGAGGAAAACACGGACACTGCTATTGTTTTGGAAAGCCTCTACCTTGCCCTGCCGGTTGCGGGTCTGGCCGGTGAGGTACTCGTAGGGGATATTCCGCGCCTCCAGCTCTTTTTTTATCAGCTCCAGCATGGCCACAAACTGGGAAAAGACCAGGATCTTGTGGTGTGGTGCTTTGCTTTCGATCTGCTCCAGCAGTACTTCTATTTTGGCAGAGGCGCTGCTGTAAAACTGGGCATCGTTGAGCAGGAGGGGGGAGTTGCAGATCTGACGCAGCTTGGTGAGCCCCTGCAGCACATGGAGGCTGTTGCGGTCAATGTCGCCCTCGCTTTTCTGGAGCAGGAAGTCGCGGAACTCCTTTGCATAGGCGTTGTACACCCGGCGCTGCTCCGGCCCCATTTCACAAAGGATCAGCATCTCTGTTTTTTCCGGAAGCTCGGGCGCCACACCTTCCTTGGTGCGGCGGAGGATAAAGGGGCTGATCTTCTGCTGGAGCTCACGCGCTTTGCGGCTGTCCTTGAACTTGTCGATGCGGGCCGAAAACTGCTCCTTAAAATGCTGTTTGCTGCCCAGCAGGCCCGGGTTCACAAAGGAGAGCTGGGCGTAGAGGTCGAAGGTGTTGTTTTCCAGCGGTGTGCCCGTCATCACCAGGCGGTTGCGCGCCTGCAGCAGGCGGGCCGCTTTGTAGCGCTGGGTTTCTGGGTTCTTAATAGCCTGCGACTCGTCCAGCACCACATAGTTAAAGCGGTACTTTTTCAGGAAACGGACATCCTGCAGCAGGGTGCCGTAAGAGGTTAGCACCAGCTCATAGTCTTCAAACTCCTCCACAGCCTTTACCCTGCCGGGGCCCCAGAGGGTGAGCACCCGGAGGCAGGGGGCAAACTTTGACACCTCGGCCTGCCAGTTAAAGATAAGGGTGGTAGGCACCACCACCAGGTTGGCGGAAGTATTTCCCTTTTCGCGCTGGTGGAGCAGGAAGGCCAGCATCTGCAGGGTTTTGCCCAGGCCCATATCGTCGGCCAGGATGCCGCCAAAGCCCCATTCGTCCAGGAAGTTGAGCCAGTTGAGGCCCTGCTTCTGGTAGGTGCGGAGGCTGGCATTCAGGCCTGCCGGAGGGGCCACGCTTGCTATTTGCTCAAAGCTCTTCAGCTTCTCTTCGATCTGGGCAATTTCATTTTTAACTTCCCCGGTGAGCATTTCTTCTTCGTACAGCTCACTTATGGTCCTGAACCCTGATTTAGGCGTGCGCAGCAGGTCATCTACCACCTCGCCGGCCTCGAAGAATTTTGAAAGACGCTCGATCCATTCGGCCGGCAGCAGTCCCTGGGTGCCATCGTCCAGCTGCACAAACCTGCTTCGGTTGCGCAGGGCTTTCTGCAGGTGCTTCAGCGTAGCCTTTTGTCCGCCGAAGTTTACCTCCAGGTGCGTATCGAACCAGTCTACACCGCTGTTTACGTGTACCGATACCTTTGCCTTGTTGGGGTTCAGCTTATTTTTGCTAAGCTGGTTAAAGCCCAGCACCTTAATGCCCTGCTGCTGCCAGGCCTCAAAAGCATCGAGGAACCAGTTTTCGTCGAGGAAGCGTTCGCGATGCAGGTAAAACGAATCGAAATAGAGGTAAGAGCCCTGCTCGTAGAGCTGCCCCTCAAAATCGGGGTGCTGCTGCAGCAGGCGCGACAGGAACTCCAGCTCGGCCGCCTCATCGCGCTCCATGGCAAAAGGGTTTCCCTTTGCGTCGGTGGCATAAAGCTGCTTTTTAGAGAGAATGGGAATTTCCACCTCGCCGTAGCGCATCACGGGCGTAATCAGCACCCAGGCTTCCGAATCGGAAAGGTAAATGAGCTGTTCCACGCCGGGCGTTTCCTCGCCGGGCGATTCAACGCCGGGCTGGTTCCTTCCGGTGCTGCCTGGCCCCCTGGCAAAGCCTATCTCCTGCAGCTGCTGCCGGGTGGCTTTTTTGTAGTAGGTGTAGTGGATGCGCACCCGCGGCTCCAGCCGGGCGAGTACGCCTGCCTTAAATTCTTCGAATTTAGAGCGGTGAATCAGCAGAGTGTAATTGTACTGCTTAAAGAAATCGATCACCGTCAGGAACTCCAGCCGGTCAATCAGGTAGAGGGTGCTGCCCACCAGCACAAAATACTGGTAGCGCATCTTCAGGCTGTTCAGCGCATGGGCCTTGTCGGCCACCACCAGCTCGCCAGATACCTCGTAGAAATCCTCCTTCTGGTGCACATAGAGGCGGAGTTCGGGGCTTAGGCTTTTCAGCTGCACAGGTACCAGCGATAGGGCCGTGATGTTGTGGGAGAGGCGCGCATCGTGGTAGTAAAAGTCGAGTCCCAGGGGATTTTTCACCAGTGCCTTCAGGCCGGCGATGTCGGAGGCCGATTTATCGCCATTGAAGTTGTGCTGAAATTTCTGGATGGCCGAGTAAAACTTCAGCTCCTGCTGCTTATCGGTTTTCCAGATCAGGTCCAGCGGGGCCAGGGGTGTTAAGGGGTTTTTGGGTTTTCCCTCGCGGGTTACTGGCGCCAGGTAAAGCTCCAGGTTCAGGTGGTTGTAAAAGCGGTGCTGGCCCATTACCACAATCATTTTAGTGCCGCTGCTGCCTTCGGGGAGCAGGGGCAGGACAGCAGCGGGTTTGGGCAGCAGCTGCTCGGCAATCCTGTTGCCGCTAAGGGCGCTGATGGGAAAGAGCTCCTTCCGCCTGGGCCTGATCTCCAGGCCCTGCGGTGTCCATTCCAGCAGAAAGTGGGCCTCCAGCTCCTTTTCCTCCTCCAGGCCATACTCCTTTGCTGCTTCCCGCAGCACTCGCTGGCGCAGTTCGGCATCAAAGAAAACACGGATATCCTGCCAGTCCTTTAGAAGGGAGAGCACCAGCGCCTGGTGTTCGCAGAGCTTGCTGCTCTTTACCGCACAATCGCAATGGAGCAGGAGCCTGCCTTCCTCCAGCACCACCTCCACCGCCGGAAAAGCATCGGCAGCGACAGTGCCGGCAAAAACTGCGCGGTTGATGCGGATGGTTTCAGGCCCGACTGGGATCAGGTGCCGGCCACCAGCCGGAAGTGCTTCGCTGCTGTGGTTGAGGATAAAGAGGGTTGTAAATACGGCTGGACTGAAGCTTTCAACAACAAAAGTATGCCTGGGGTCTTTGTGGATTTGTGTGTGCTGTTGGTCGTCCTGCATGTTCTGGCTGGTTGGATGCTCAAGATAAAGAGAATTGGGCTTATTTGCATAAGAACTGCACCCTCCCTATGTTCGTGCGGAATCTGCAGGTACCAACATGGATAGCGAGCTTATACTGAAAAGCATTGCCCGGCATATAGCGCTGGAGCCCCGGGAGGAGGAAATTTTCCTGAAGCTGCTGCAGCCGCTGAAAATAAAGCGGAAGCAGTTTTTGCTGCACAGGGGAGAGGTGTGCAGGCACGCTGTTTTTGTAAACAGCGGTTGCCTGCGGGGCTATACCATCGATGCAAACGGCTTTGAGCACATCCTCAGTTTTGCCCCCACAGGCTGGTGGATAGCCGATATGTACAGCTACATTACACAGGAGGGCGGCTACCTGAATATTGATGCACTGGAAGATGCCCAGGTGCTGCAGCTCTCTAAGGAGCACCAGGAAAGCTTGTTTGCACAGGTGCCGAAGTTCGAGCGCTACTACCGCATCATCACCGAAAAATCGCTGGTAAGCTACCAGCTGCGTACCCTCGATAACCTTAGCCTCACGGCACAGGACCGCTACCTGAACTTCTGCAGGCGCTATCCTTCCCTGATCAACAGCATCCCCCAGAAATACATTGCCTCCTACATAGGCGTAACCCCCGAGTTCCTCAGCAAAATGCGAAAAGACATGCAGAAGCAGGGGCTTTGGTAGTATTGCAGTCTTTGAGAGACTCTATGCGCCCCTGCACAACAAGCCTTGCTGTTTGCCAGCTTCCGGAATGTTCGAATAAACCTCTTTTTGCGAGCATAGCGAAGCAATCCGGCATCTGTACCCTACACAGCTTGTATTACTATGCTGTAAGTAGTGGTGTGGAGTTATAGGGTGTTTTTATCCGGAAATACTTCATCAGTCAAATCATTAGTAGCAGAATGGTGTAGTGCCCCTTATGGATAGTGTACACCAAGAATGCCTGGTTCCTGCTTGCATAAATGCCGGATTGCTTGGCCCATTCTTAATCTACCTTAAGCTCTTTTCTTAATCTACATTATTTGTGAGCGCTGCAGATGGCTGTAGCTTTGCATTATAAACGTTGAGAGAAAAGCCTGAAGCAGGCAGGATAATTAAATAATCAACTGAATCCTGGATAAGCTGAAGCTTTATTATGATTTTCAATGTTTAAACATTAAATATACAGTCGAGTCTTTTAACAAAACCTTTAAATACAATGTCAACTAACACATTAACCACCACCAAATGGGCCGTAGATCCCATGCACAGCGAAGTACAGTTTAAGGTAAAGCACCTGATGATTACGACCGTAACCGGTTATTTTCAGCAGTTCAACATAGTGGCAGAAACCGAAGACGAATCTTTCAGCAGTGCCTCCAGCATAGTGTTTACCGCAGATGTAAACTCAATCAATACCAACAACGAGCAGCGCGATACGCACCTGAAATCAGCTGATTTCTTTGATGCTGAAAACCATGGAGAAATACGCTTTGAGGGTACCAGCTACGAGCAACAAAGTGGTGATGACTATAAACTGCATGGCAATCTTACCATTAAAGGGGTTACAAAACCTGTAAGCGTAAATGTAGCGTTTGGTGGCCTGGTAGTAGATCCTTATGGCCAGACCAAAGCAGGCTTTACCGTAACCGGCAAAATCAGCAGAAAAGAATTTGGCTTAAGCTGGAATGCCGTTACCGAAGCAGGCAGTGTGGTAGTAGGCGATGAAATCAAGCTTCAGGCCGAAGTACAGCTGGTAAAGCAGGCTTAGTTGTAAAGCCGGGGCTTCATTCCGTGGCGATACAGATTAGCCTTACTGCTGAACTTCGGAAATAAAGTTAAGTAGTTCACAGTTTAGCCCGGGCTTCAACCCGGGCTTATGCTGTATCGCATCCCTGCCAGCTACACACCAGGCACAGAATAATGTTAAACCATTGTAGCCCTTCTTAACTTTAGATAGCTGGAAACTGTCAACATATTTTTCAATCAATCCCTCTTTCTCCCTTCATCCTGAATAAGCCAAACAGACATGAAAACAGTACTTTATAAATCAGAAGAAAGAGGCATAAAAGACCTGGGCTGGCTGCAGAGCAATTTTAGCTTTAGTTTTTCCTCTTATGCGGCCCCCGATCGGACAGGCTTTGGTTTGCTGCGTGTTTTTAACGATGATTTTGTAGCCCCGGAAGGAGGATTTGGCCTGCATGCCCATGCCAATATGGAAATAATCTCTATTATGCTGGCGGGCAGCATGAACCACATCGACAGCCTGGGTTATAAAGAGGTGGTGAAAAAGGACTGGGTACAGATCATGAGTGCCGGCAGCGGGCTTCGCCACGAGGAGCATAATGTAGGGGAGGATAGGGTTAACTTTCTGCAGATCTGGATAGAACCCAAGCTGCAGAACATAAACCCACGTTACCAGCGCAGGTTTTTTCCGGAAGAGAAACGTAAAAATCAGCTGGTTACCGTAGTAAGTAATGAAGAAGGGACCGGGCATTGCTGGATAAACCAGAACGCAAAGTTATCGCTTGGATATTTTGAGGCAGGTCAGGCGCTAAGCTACTCTCTTAAGCCTGTTAACAAATGCCTGTTCGTGTTTAACATCAGCGGTTCCCTTGATATTGAAGGTAATACGCTGGCGCAACGCGATGGATTAGGCATCTGGGATGCCTCAGAAATAAATATCCGCTGCCAGTCAGAAAGTCGTTTCCTCCTGGTAGAGGCCCCTGTTAACCATTAAAATAACCCGAATATGGAAGATCGCATATTAGGCCTTCATCACATTACGGCCATTGCCGGAAAGGCCAAACCTAACTTAGATTTTTATACCAAAGTACTGGGCCTGCGCCTGCTGAAAAAAACAGTGAATTTTGATGACCCGGGCACCTACCACCTCTACTATGGTGATGAAAAGGGAAGTGCCGGCACCATCATCACTTTCTTTCCCTACGAAGGTAGCCACCCCGGCCGGGCTGGCTCCGGCATGGCCACCCATATTGGCTATGCAGTACCCGAGGGCAGCTTCGATTTCTGGATAAAGCGCTTTAAAGAGCATGGGGTAAGCCATGGTGCCCCTGCCGAGCGCTTTGGTGAACGCTACCTCCCCTTTAAAGATCCCGATGGTTTGCAGCTGGAGCTGGTAATTCCAAAAGGCGGAGATGCGCGCAAAGCCTGGGAAACCAGTGAGGTAAAGGCAGATGTGGCTACCCGTGGGTTTCACAGTGTAACAGTAACGCTGCGCAACATTGGGGCAACGGCCATGGTGCTTACCGATATTTTCGGCTATAAGCTGCTGGATCAGCAGGGAAACCACCACCGCTATGTAACCGATGCGGTGGATCATGCAGCCATCATAGACCTGCTGCTGCTGCCAGATGCCAACCGTGGCGATGGCAGTGCCGGTACCATCCACCACATTGCCTTTCGTGTAAAGGATGAAGAAGTGCTCATGAAATACAGGGATAAGGTAGCCCGCAAAGGCCTGAACATTACGGGTAAAATAGACCGCAATTACTTCTACTCCCTCTACTTCCGGGAGCCGGGTGGGGTGCTGTTTGAGATTGCTACCGATAATCCCGGCTTTGGCATCGATGAGCCTTTCGATCAGCTGGGCTCCAGCCTGCTGCTGCCCCCGCAATACGAGCCGCACCGTGATAAGATAGAAGCGGTACTGCCAAAGCTCTAGGCCAGCAGAAAGAGTTTTTTTGATGCACTGCTATAAGTCACTGAACTGTAGGCAGTAGAAACGAAGCGCTTATCGGCACTACAGGGGGCGGTTTACCAGACTCCTTTTCTGAGCAGGGTATGGTACCTGATACATACGCCTGGATCGCGAAACTACAGCTGCAGTTTAAACAATACAGGCGCTGGAAAATTGATATAGAGAAAAACAGGAAGAACCATGGCAGAACATATTCATCTGGTGGGCTTGAGCGGAAGCCTGCGCAAAAAATCTCTCAATACCTATTTGCTGCATGCCGTGAAAGAGGTATTGCCGGAGGGGGTAAGTCTTGAAATTGCCTCTGTTGCGGACTTACCGCTCTATAATGCCGACCTGGATATTCCTGCAGCTGATGAGCGGCCAAAGGCAGTAGCCACCCTGCGCCAGACGCTGGCAAAAGCAGATGGGCTTATTTTCTCATCGCCCGAATACAACTACTCCATACCCGGTGGCCTGAAGAATATGATCGACTGGGCCTCCCGCGGCAAAGATTCCCCGCTTGTAGGCAAGGCAGTGGCCCTGATAGGGGCAACACCGGGCCTGTGGGGCACCGTGCGGATGCAGCAGGCTTTTCTGCCGGTTTTCCAGTACCTGGATATGAAATACGCCAACAAACCGGAAATACTGGTAGCCCAGGCCAACCAGAAATTTGATGAGCACGGTAAGCTTACCGATGAAACCACCCGAGAACTCCTGGGCCAGAAGATGGAGGCCCTTAAGCAGTTGATCCTCGATAGGCGGGCATTAGCATAAGCCAGCGGTGCTTTAGTAAGCGCATAAGATATGATTATCAAGCCGGGGGAGCCGGTCCTATAGGTAGGACCGGCTCTCTTTTTTTTTTGAGGCTGGTAAATAAAAGCATGCCTGAAATTTTATCCGACCATTGTTTCTGACATTCAGTGGCTTATGCTTTAGTTGCTCTAAATAATTTTACTTTCTGCCAATTTTTTTTGTAATGGAATCAGCTTTTAAAAGTCAGTAGTAATAGCCAGGTGTTTTAGCTGCTTTTACAACCTTTGTTCCCGACGCACATCAATAGAACAGGCAACACAGTATCATTCACTCCCCAACCACTATTTTTTATGCGTTTATCTCTCTCAATCCTGCTATCCATCCTGATTTTTCACCAGCTGATCGCCCAGGAAGCCAGTACAGAGAAGGAGGCAGTTGTTCTCCGGAAGCACTACAGCACAAATGCGGTGCTCAATGAACCGCCCCTGATCGACGGGCTCCTGAATGATGATGCCTGGAATGGGGTGGCGTGGGGAGGCGACTTTACCCAGACCGAACCAAACAAGGGAGCGGCTGCCAGCCAGAAAACAGCTTTTAAAATTCTCTATGATGCAAAGAACCTCTATGTAGCCATCAGGGCCTACGATTCGGAACCTCATAAAATTGTGGAGCGGATGTCGCGCCGGGATGGTTTTGAGGGCGACTGGGTGGAAATTAACATCGACAGCTACTTTGATCACCGCACTGCCTTTTCCTTTACCGCCAGTGCCTCCGGGGTGAAAGGCGATGAGGCCGTATCCAACAACGGTGATAACTGGGATCCCAGCTGGGACCCCATCTGGTACCTGAAGACTTCTGTGGACACAGAAGGCTGGGTGGCTGAAATGCGCATACCCCTAAGCCAGCTCCGCTTTGCCGATAAGCCTGTTCACACCTGGGGATTGCAGCTGAACAGGCGCATTTTCCGGGAGCAGGAGCGCTCCAGCTGGCAGTATATTCCGCCCGATGCCCCGGGCTGGGTGCACCTTTTCGGAGAGCTGCAAGGGCTGGAGGGTATCAAGCCTCAAAAGCAGCTGGAAATTCAGCCCTTTGTGCTGGGCAAGGTGGAGAATTTTGAAAAGGAGGAAGGTAACCCTTATTCAGACGGGCGTGAAGCCAGTGTGAGTGTGGGGCTGGATGGAAAAATTGGCATTACCAGCGATATAACGCTTGACTTTACCATCAACCCTGATTTTGGCCAGGTAGAGGCAGACCCCTCGCAGGTAAACCTCAGTGCTTTCCAGATCTACTTCCGCGAAAGAAGGCCCTTTTTTGTGGAGGGTAACAACATCCTTACCTTCCCGCTCACAGAATCGGTGGCAGGAGGTAATTTTAACCAGGATAACCTCTTTTACTCCCGCAGAATAGGCGGCCTGCCACACCACTATCCCGAGCTGGAAGATGGTGAATATGCTGACATGCCAGATAATGTAACCATACTGGGTGCACTGAAGCTAACGGGCAAAAATAAAAAGGGCTTTTCCTGGGGCTTGCTCGAGACGGTAACAGCAAAGGAAGAAGCAGAGACAGACCTGCATGGCCAGCGCAGAAAAATAACTGTAGAGCCCCTGACCAACTACCTGGTGGGCCGTTTTCAGCAGGACCTGAAAGAGGGCAAAACAGTATTCGGGGGCATGCTTACGGCAGTGAACCGTGATATCGATGAACCCCATCTGTCGTTCATTCACAAACAGGCATATTCCGGCGGGCTGGATGTAACACACTACTTCAAAGACCGCAAGTTCTATGTAGCGGGTAACCTCAGCATGAGCCATGTGAGCGGATCACAGGAGGCCATTCTTGAAACGCAAACCGCCAGTGAGCGCTTTTTTCAGCGGCCCGATGCCAGTTACCTCCGGGTAGACTCCAGCCGTACCTCACTTACCGGCACCAGCGGTACCCTGAAGTTTGGCAAAGCCAGTGGAAATATTGTAATGCAAAGCGGTATTACCTGGCGGTCTCCGCAGCTTTCGCTGAACGATGCCGGTTTTCAGCGCAGCTCCGATCTGCTGCACCAGTGGGCCTGGGCACAGTACCGCAAGCTGCAGCCTTTTTCTGCCTTCCGCTGGTTGCGGATCAATGGTAATGAGTACTTAAGCTTTGATTTTGGAGGCACCAATACCTATAAGGCCTTCAACACCAACTGGCATACCCAGTTTAAGAATTTCTGGACTTTTAGCATGGGCAGCACCTGGGAGGGCGCCTCTGTTTCCAATGCCGATCTGCGGGGCGGCCCTGGTATGTTGTACCCCGGCGGTATCGATTACTGGTACTACATTGGCACAGACAACCGTAAAAAACTAACTTTTGAGTTCAACCACTACAATAGATGGGGGCAGGAAGATTTCTCCAGGATCAGGGAGGTTTATGGAGGCATTGCTTACCGCCCAGTCAATGCGCTCAATCTTTCGCTGGGAGCAAATCTCTCGTTTAACCAGAACCAGATGCAGTATGTGACTACAGAAAGCTTTGGGGAGACTGAGCGCTACCTCACGGCCAACATCGACCAGGAGACCTACAGCCTGGAGATGCGCTTTACCTATATGCTCACCCCGAACCTGTCGCTGCAGTTCTGGGGGCAGCCTTTTGTATCCAGGGGTAGTTACCGTGCCTTTAAAGTAGTGACAGATGCAAAAAACAGCGAGTACAGGCAGCGCTTTGTGCAAATTTCACCAGACCAGATCCTGTATAACCAGGCGTCTGAAGATTATGAGGTAGATGAAAACAGGGATGGGGCTGTGGATTACAGGATTGATAATCCTGATTTCAACTTTGTGGAGTTCCGCTCCAACATGGTAATTCGCTGGGAGTATATTCCCGGCTCAACCCTCTTCCTGGTCTGGAACCAGGGCAGGTCCGGCAACTTGCCCGTTAGCCGCAGCTACCGCATGAGCTCCCTCTCCGAAGGCCTCCTCGACGTTCACCCCCACAACATATTCCTTGTGAAGTACACTTACAGGTTTGTGCTGTGATTTTAACATTGATGGATGTGTAAGTGATGTAGAACCTGAAAAAGGTTTAAGTAGAAAGTAATCCATGATGTGCGATAATACCCTTCCCGGAGGGGATTATCGCAAATCATGAATTATGGTCTGCATGATCGATCTGAACAGCTCTGTTGTGAAAGGGCGCTGCAACCAGGGATTAGGTTTAAACAGCTTATTATTCTTGTCTGTCACTCCAGCTTTTGCGCGGCGGCTTTGCCTACCAGCCAGAGTACTTCCCCGTTTTTAGGGTTGATGAGCTGCGAAGGGTACTGCCTGGGATTGTGCTCACCCTGCAGCACCTCGTAGAGGGCATCTGCTTTTTTCTCGCCGAAAGTAAGAAACACAATCTTGCTGGCCCTGTTGATGCAGGGGGCTGTTAAGGTTACCCTGTACATCTCCTGTGGGGCCAGGTAATAGGCTTGTACCCAGCGCGATTTTTCCTCGAGTACAGCAGTGCCGGGAAAAAGTGAAGCCGTGTGGCCGTCGTCGCCCATGCCCAGCAGGATCAGGTCAAAGCTGCCGCCTGCTTCATCTAGGTGCTGGTGGAGCAGGGATTCGTAGTAGAGGGCAAACTCTTCCGGTTCCTGCTCTCCCCACATCGGGAAAATCTGGTCTTTGGGTATGGGCACCAGGTCGAGCAGGTTTTCAAAGGCCATTTTGGCATTGCTCTTTTCATCGGTGAGCGGCACCCAGCGTTCATCTCCCCAGAATACATAGGTCTGGCTCCAGGGAACACGCTCGCGGTAAGGCGACTGGGCCAACAGCTGGTAGAGGTGCAGGGGAGAGGAGCCACCGGTGAGGGCTACTGTAAACTTTCCTCTTTCTTCCACCGCTTCTCTAGCTGCCTGTATAAATTCCTCGGCAGCTGTTTTGCTAAGCTCCAGCGTGCTATCAAAAATCCTTATTGTTGACATTACTTCTGTTTCTCCTTTTGTGTCTTCTTGTTATAGGTGCTTACGGCCCAGGTGTGGCCTTCGCGTGCAATAAGAGCTTCAGCATTTTCGGGGCCCCAGAGGCCGGCGGGGTAGTTGGGGAACTCAAGCGAGGGCCGCGAATCCCAGATCTCAAGAATAGGGGTGATCACATCCCAGGCCACCTCTACCTGGTCGGCACGCATAAACAGGGTGGCATCGCCCTGCATGGCATCCAGCAGCAGGGTTTCATATGCCTCCGGCGACTGGTTGGCGTGGTCATCAAAATCGAAGACCATCTCGGCCGGGCGCAGGCTCATCTCCAGGCCGGGGCGCTTGGCAGTAAACCGCAGGCGTATGTCCATTTGCGGCTGTATGTTGATGGTAAGGCGGTTAGGCAGCAGGTTTTCCGATAGGGCGGAGGGGAATGTTAAATGCGGCACCGGGCGGAACTGCACGGTAACAGAAGAAGTTTTTTCCTGCAGGCGCTTGCCTGTACGCAGGTAAAAGGGTACTCCATGCCAGCGCCAGTTGTCGAGGTAAAACTTAATGGCTGCGTAGGTTTCGGTGTTGGAGGATGGATCAACACCCTCTTCCTCGCGGTAGCCGGGTACTTTTTCGCCCTTCATCCAGCCGGGGCCGTACTGTCCGCGCACGGCATACTTATTTACATCTTCATGTTTAAAGCGGCGTACTGCCTGCAGCACATCTACTTTCTTGTTACGGATCTCTTCGGCCTCGAAAGAAACAGGGGGCTCCATGGCAACCATGCACAGGAGCTGCAGCAGGTGGTTCTGGATCATGTCGCGCAGGGCACCGGCACCTTCGTAGTATCCGCCACGGTCTTCTACCCCTACCTGTTCGGCTACGGTAATCTGCACAAAGTCTATGTAGTTCCTGTTCCAGATGGGTTCAAAGAGCGCATTGGCAAAGCGGAAAGCCAGGATGTTCTGGACCGTTTCCTTGCCCAGGTAATGATCGATGCGGTAGATCTGGCTCTCCTGGAAGGTGCTCGTAAGCAGTTTGTTAAGCTTTCTGGCGGTCTCCAGGTCTTTTCCAAAAGGCTTTTCTACAATAATGCGGTCCTTTTCAGGATCATTGATCATAGAGCAGCGGCTTAAGTTTACAGTAACCGCCTCGATAAACTGTGGTGCCACAGACAGGTAAAATAAACGATTGGCACGTACGCCCCAGCTGTTGTCCAGGGCCTCCAGCTGCTCGGAAAGCTGCTGGTAGGATTCCTGCTTGTTGATGTCGGACTGCAGGTATGTAATGGTAGACTGAAAGGGCTGCCATTTATCTTCTGCGGGCTTGCCACTGCGGGAGAACTCTTCAAGGCCCTCCTGCAGGTGAGCGCGGTACTCCTCGTGGTTAAACCTGGAACGGCCCAGGCCAATAAGTGCAAACTTATCGGGCAGCCAGCCTTCCAGAAAGAGGTTGTAAAAAGCAGGCACTAACTTGCGCTTTGTTAAATCGCCGGTACCTCCAAAAATAATGATGATGGTTGGAACTGCTACTTTGCCAGAACTCATGTGTGCAATAAAATTTGTTAGTGTTTGGCTGCCGGTCTGCTTTTCTGCATGAGCAGAAGAACCTTTGGCCGAACAAGCGTTAAAAATGTTTTTTCTCCAGGGCAATTACTTTATCCAGGCGGCGCTGAAACCGTTCTTCGCCCTTATAGCGGGCATTTAAAAAAGCCTCTACCAGTTCCCACTGCAATACCGGACCAATCACCCGCCCTCCCAGGCAAAGCAGGTTCATGTCGTCGTGTTCCACGCCCTGGTGGGCAGAGTAGGTTTCTGTGATCAAGGCAGCGCGTACCCCTGCCACTTTATTGGCGGCTATTGAAACACCAACCCCACTGCCACATACTGCAATACCCCGTTCCACCTCGCCGCTGGCAATTGCCTGTGCTAAAGGTAAAATAATATCCGGATAATCATCGTCAGCATCGTATGCCTGGGCACCATAATCTTTAACATCGTAGCCTTTTTTCTGCAATTGGGCTACTATTTGCTGCTTATGCTCAAAACCGGCATGGTCGGCTGCTATTCCTATTTTCATGTTTGGTGGATTTGCTATGTGAACAGACTCAGTGCTTTGCCTTATGCGCTGCAGGCATTGCATATTACCCACTGTGTAATACAAAAATACCCGCCTTTGTTTTTGTGGTTCCCTTTTCAGTAATGCAGCAACAGCCGGCTTTGGTCAGGGGCCGGGGCAGCAACACAGCTTTTGCCTTTATCAATGGGCAACATAGTTAAATCTTTGCAGGGCTGTAACTGTGCTGGCGATGGGTTGATTCCTTAACAGAAACATAACAATTATCGGCAAAAAGTGTCGGCTTTGTGCTCCAGGTCGAATAATGTAAGGTTGTATGTAAGAAAAACTGCAATATTTCGTAAAATAAAAAATTTTTAAGTATTCAATAAACGCAAACGCGTGCGGTTGTGATAATTTTATACTTCAAACCGTTGCATTAAGCAAAATTTTAATAAAATTTCAAAAAACGGTTAATTTTGAGGCTTTGAAAGAGGTGTTTTGGGCTGTGGTTTTGAAAATTTCATAACCATTGAATTCAAAATTAGTATACATTTGTATCAACGAAACCACAAGAATCTATCGCCATGAAACTTTTAAAAGCAAAAACCCTAAAATTAGCAGTTATTGCAACTGCTATGTTAATGCTGCCAAGCATTGCTGCATTGTCTCAGACCAGCGTTAAGCTGGAACTATATAAGCCCGGAACAGAAATTGCCAGATTGAATGTATCGTCTCTTCAGGCAGATAAAGCTGCAACAGTTACTGTTAGAGATGAAGACGGTGCTATCCTGTTTACCGACAGAACCAAAGAAGACCAGTACATAAAGCTGATCAGCTTTAACAAACTTAACGAAGGCAGGTACTTTGTAGACCTGGAACAATCAACTGGTATTATCAGAAAAGTGGTTGTAAAAGACGAGAGCGGCCTATCTATCAAAGACGAGAGCCTTTATTTCCAGAACTTCATTAAGCTTGCAGACGAAGACAGAAAGCTGTTTGTAAGGTTCAATACCAATATTGACCAGCCTGTTACCATTAGAATTATGGACAGCGAAGGGCACATTCTGCATGAAGCAGCAAACATCAACACCGACAATCACACAAGGCTCTACAACCTGTCGATGTTGCTGCACGGTACTTACAACATTAGCCTGGTGAGCGGGGACTTTGTAAGTTCAAGAACCATACATTTATAGTAAGTATCTTAATAAATCTAAGGGCATGAATATATAATATTCATGCCCTTTTTTTTTGTTAATTCCATTTTTGCCAAAAAAACAATAGCGTTGTTTTTACATTACCTTATAAAAAGCAAACGTTTTCGGAAGGGTGGCGAAGAGGAGTATTATAACTATATAGTTTTCGCTTGTATTCTCGTCAATGTCATGTGAAGTTGTAGAAGTGCCTGTCAGGCAGAATATTAGGAGTGGATTTTTGTTTAAAAAGCCTGCAGGCTTATTCCATCACCAGCGCCAGTACGCAAAAAACATCAATGGCCAGTAAGGCAGGAGATACTTCTCTGCTTTTACCGGTAGCCAGTTTAATTACCGTCCAGCTCAGGAAGCCCCATACAATGCCCTGCGTAATGGAATAGGTAAAGGGAATCAGCACCATGGCAAGGAATGCTGGTATGGCATCATCGAGCTTCTGCCAGTCTATTCTTGTCACCGGTTGCAGCATAAAAGTGCCCACCAGCACCAGGGCAGGGGCTGTGGCAATGGCAGGCACCATGCTTAGCAGGGGAGCCAGAAAGAGAAAGGGCAGAAAAAGCATAGCGGCCACAACTGCTGTTAAGCCTGTGCGTCCTCCTTCCTCTATGCCTACGGCAGATTCTATGTAGGCCGTGCCGGGACTACTGCCTACCAGCCCGGCCAGGGTAGTGGATATGGCATCGGTGATCAGTGCCCGCTCTACGTTGCGCGGGTTTCCGTTTTCATCTACCAGGCCGGCTGCTTCGGCCAGGCCTACAAAGGTAGAGATGCTGTCAAAAAGATCTGTAAACACAAAGGCAAAGATCACGGGCAGCACGGCAAGCTGCAGGGAGCCCAGCAGGTCCAGCTGGCCCAGCAGGCTAAAATCCGGGGCAGCAAACAGTCCGCTGTAGTTCACCAGCATGTTGCCCTCGCCCCACCACCTGCCAAGGGTGGCAGCCAGCAGGGTGGTGGTGATAATCCCCAGGAGAATAGCGCCTTTTACCCGGCGGATGATTAGCACAGAGGTAAGGAACAGCCCGACTACAAATATAAGCAGTGCCGGGTTGAGGGGTGCGCGGCCTACAATGGTTGCAGGGTTTTCTACAATAAAGCCAGCATTCGAAAAGCCGATGAGGGTAATGAACAGCCCGATACCTGCTGCAATAGCATAGCGCAGCGGCCTTGGAATGGCCTTTACAATATAAGTGCGGATATTGAACACCGAGAGCAGCAAAAAGAATATGCCCGACCAGAAAACAGCCCCCAGTGCTGTTTGCCAGGGTACGCCCATGCCCAGCACGGCCGTGTAGGTAAAAAAGGCATTAAGCCCCATGCCTGGTGCCACCAGTATAGGGTTGCGGGCATACAGGCCCATGAGCAGGGAGCTGAAAAAACACACCAGCACTGTAGCAGTGAGTACGGCTGCAAAAGGCATCCCTGTCTGGCTTAGCATTGCAGGGTTTACCACAATAATGTAGGAGGTAGCCAGAAAGCTGGATACACCGGCAATCACTTCCGTCTGGATGTTGGTTTTGTTCTCCTTTAACTGAAAATATTGGCCCATGCTAAAAGCTTTTCTTAAGGGTTAAGTGAGTTCAGGCCAGAATGTTGGCTGTACTGCAAATTACCGCTTATCCCAAATAATGTGCATGTTATCATGTGCAGTGTTAAATAAATCGACTTAATGCGGTTTATTGGCTGAATATGAGATGCGTACTGCAGCACTAGGGCTTGGGAATTTCCATGAATTTACCACACCGGCAGGAAAACGCTCCATTGCATGTCTCTCTCTGTTGAGAATCTTTGCAGGTACTCCAGGCCTGATGCCCGGCCAGGGAGGGAGGTACGGAACTTAAAAAGCAGGAAAACAGGATACGGCTCAGTCACCAAATTCTACAACTGGTTCATTAAAACAGAGCATTCGGTGGTGGCGCACGTACACAGCCCGCGCCAAAGCTTTTTCTTTGCATGGTACTTATAAAAAAGCTGCGCGTATTGCTGTCTGGCAACAGTGATACCACAAAGCAGGCAGCTGTAGTGCAGTAATTGTAACCATCAATTCTCTAATATTTTTTGTACAATGAAAAGTCTCTTTTACCTCTACCTGCCTTTGCTGGCAGCGCTTCTTTTACTTTTTACCTCCTGTGAGGAAGATGATGTAGCTGATCCAAGCCCTGAACCCCAGGTACTGAACAGTATAAGGGCTGATACAGCGCTCGAGGATCTGTTCAGTGGTGAAGAAATACCTGATTACTATGTGAACGATGACATCATCATTGACGCAAAACTAACCATTGCACCTGGTGTGATCATTGCCGTTGGCCAGGATAAAATGATTACCGTTACCTCAAATGGTAGCCTTATTGCCAATGGAACAGGCCGGGAGGGAATGATTAGCTTCAGGGGGAAAACACAAACGCCTGGTTTCTGGCGTGGTATTCTTATCAACTCACAAACGGGCCAGAACAAGCTGGATCATGTTCAGCTAATGCACACCGGCAGCCGGGAGGTTTTATCAGGTAAAAAAGCAGCTGTTGCCTTATTTGGCGGTAATGTTACAAACCCGACCAGCTTAAACCTGATTGCCTGCTGGTTCCATCAAAATGCTGGCTACGGGCTGTATGTAGAAGAAGGGGCAAGGCTGGAGCAGTTCACAAATAATGCATTTGAAGATAACGGCCTTGCCGGCATAGTTTCCGCTGCAGAGCAGGTTTACAGGATTAACGAAAACACCAGTTTTGAGGAGAATGGCAGTGCAGATGTAGAGGTCTATTCTTCTACCATAAAAGGCACCGGTGTTTTAAACTGGGCTGGCTTTAAATACAGGATCACCGCAGCAGATGGCCTGCTTGTAAAAGGCGGCTGGAAAATAGCGCCCGGAGCCTCGCTTGAGTTTGCAAACAACACTCATGTAAGGGTAGATGCAGCGGCTGGCTCCTACATCAATGCTGTAGGTACTGCCAACAGTAATATTACTTTTACCGCGATCGATAAGCAAAAGGGTGCCTGGAAAGGAATAGCCATTTACTCCGCTCATGACTCTAACCTGCTGGAGCATGTGGAGATCACTTATGGCGGCAGTACCCTTATCGATGGTCAGAGGGCTAATTTATATGTGCTGTTCGATAATAAAGTGGCTGTTCGTAACTCAAAGATCGGGCAGAGCGCTGGTTATGGCATTTACCTGAGCCGCGAGGCCTCCATCAACAACGATTTTGCCGATGCGAATGAGTTTGTAGCCAATACCGCAGGCACTTTTTACAAAAGTAACTAATAGCAGAACGCCTCTTGCAGAGCGCCTCATTTCTGTACGTTTTTCAACGAATCCATACTAATTTTTATGACTCCCAAGCAAATCAGTAAGCCTGTTGTATCACAGCCTGCCAGTGCTCATGCCAGACAGCTGGCTGTGAAGAACAATTCCATATTTAAAAGCAGCCTTGAAAATAGAACGCAGCCTTTCCGCTTGTCTTGTGCGCTTTTGTGGCTATGCCTGCTATGTGTTGTACTGATGAGCTGCGAAGACGATACCGCAATTAAGCCTGCCCTGCCAGCGCCAGATGCAGATGTAATCAGCGGAACTGTTACTGCAGCGAGTGGCCAGACAGTGGCAGACACCTATGTACTGGCCTGTTTTAACAATGACTGTGATGATAACAGGACAAAGTTTGTACAGCTGGAGCAAAGCCAGCAAAGTGCCGCATTTGAAATAAAGGAACTAGCGGCAGGTAAGTATGGCATTATTGCCTGGAAAGACAATAATGCAAACTTGGAGGTAGATGCCGGCGATGCTTTTGATTTTTTGTCAGACAATGGAAGCCAGCCTAAGCTGGTGGCGCCCCCGCTGGAGCATGTAGCACTGCAGCTAAAGCCCTTTGCAGGATCAGGAGGCGCAGTGGGTGCTGGTACCATATCTGGTTCTGTATCCGTTCCGGCAGGTGCCAGCTTAGGTGGTACGCTGGTAATTGCCTGCCAGTGGAACGGGTCTGAATGTGTGGAGGCAAGCTCCCAGGTAACAGAAGTAGCAGGCAATGGTACCTATACTTTTTCGGGTCTTGCATCTAAACCTTTCTTTGTAATTGCCTGGCAGGACCTGAACGAGAGCGGAGAGATCGACAATGGAGATCTTTACGGTATCCACACCAGCGGGGGAGCAACAGCCTCTGTGCTGCCGCCCTCCGGCAGCATCGATATCGCCATGGCCCTGATCTCCAACCAGGGAAACAGTGGAGGAAGCAGTGGCAATGTGCCTGCTGCACTGCTTGGTGACTGGATTATGGGAACCGCCAGCCCCGTAGATTTTTATAATCCTGCAACTGGTAGCTGGGGAGCGCCCAGTGGTAAAGGCCTCTACCTGCAGCTTCATGCAGATGGCAGCTTTGCATTAAGCACCGTTATACAGGTAACCAACTATAACTGTACAACCCAGATCGCTACTTTCTACAGGGGTGCGGTGGTTGTTGAGGGAGTACAGCTAACCCTTGAACCTTCTTACACCCGCCAAAAGCATCACAGTAACTGTTACACCCATTTGAATTCAGATAAGGAAGTGCCAAGCACACCGCTGCCTTTTAGCTGGCGAATGGATGAATATGCTAACGGGGCAGATAAACTGGTACTGATCTGGCCTGATGGTGAAGAATATGAATTTTCAAGGCCATAGGCAACAGGAGGAGGCAAAGTAGTGACCGTCTGCTCTAACAGCATAAACTTACTTACTGCATGTCCGATTTTATGAGGTTATGCATAAACCATAAGTCATCCTAAATTTTTAAGAAGCTAGAATTTCTAATAAGAATGGCCTCTGGAGATATCCAGAGGCCATTCTTATTAGCAGTGTAGTATTTGCGAACGTAGCGAAGCGGAGTGTGGGGGCCGCCCCGCGGCAATCTGGAATCTATGCGCGTAGATGCCAGATTGCCGCAGCGGCTGACTGTTTCGTCGTGCCTCCCGGGTCTCGATGGCTCGCAAAAACTAATAACCTTGAAGCAAAAACAGCCTTAGAATAGCATCCAAGGCTTTTTTTGATTTTTCAACCCAAACCAAAATTCGGGATAATTCATAACTGCAATGGGTCTTTTTTGTGAACCTGGCAGCATGCTGATTTGCTTCGCTTGCAATTACCTACACGACAAAGGATAGATGGCCATGGCAAAGTGCTCTTTCCAGGATCTTTTATTAAAATTTTTCTATGTTCCGGAATTCAGAATAATTCATATTTACAGCAAGTCTTAAAAATGTTGGTGTAGGAGTGTTTGCGGCGCAAGATCTGCACACTATATTTATACACCCTGCTTTACCTTTGTATTGTTACATTAAAGCATCTGTTTATGATCAGGGAAGTGCTGCACCATATAACACACCACCTCGATGAGGAGATCTCGCTGGAAAAGCTTGCCCGGCTAAGCGGTTACTCGCCCTTTCACCTGCACCGCAAAATAAAGCAGGAGCTTAATGAGCCTGTGGGCAACTTTATTAAAAGGCAGCGGATGGAAACAGCCGCTTACCTGCTGGCGCTTACAGAAGTGCCTGTTTCGCAGATAAAGCTCCTGGTGGGCTACAACAACGACAGCGCTTTTTCCCGTGCTTTCAGGGAGATCATGCACAGCTCTCCGCGTACCTACAGGGCCGATAATATGTACAAAAGTAGTGTTAATGCAACGGAAGGCTACCTGTCATTAACTGCTAAAAAAGTAAGAATAAGTGAACAGCCGGCCCTGCTGTTTCCGAGCCTGGGCAATTACTTTACCAGCGAAATTTACAAAGTCTGGAAAGATGTGGAAGACTACCTGCTGGCCGCTGGGCTCAGTAAGGATGATTTTGAGTACTACAGTGTGATGCACAGCTGCCAGAATGTTAACCCGGGTATGAACAGGTACGATGCAGCAATTGTACCCAAAGCAGGAGTGCAGCTGGAGAAGAACAGGTTTTTTCAGAGCCAGCTGCCCGGCGGTAACTTTGCCTGCTATACCTTTTGCTGCCCGGTTACAGAATACAGGAATACTTCTTTGCAGGTTGGCAGGCACCTGTTTGAGCATTCATTGTACCAGCATCGCGAGGGAGTGTCTTATTTTAAGTACTACGCACTGCCCAATTATAAAAACCCCGATAACCAGCTGATCGACTGGCTGGTACCAATTCAGTAAATATTGTATAATGGGCATGCTGTTGTTCATCCTGCAAGGGTTAACCAAGTAGCCTTGTGCCTCCTCTTTTCTTCAGGCAGTACCATCCACGCTAAAGTCACTGCCACAGTGCAGCACTAAATAAAGCTTTACCCGAAAATTTCCCTAATCCAGGGAGAGCAGGTGAGGACTGCCCTTGCTGTACAATGCTGCCCCCAATACAGTACTACTCTGGAATGGCCTGTCTGCTGCAGGAATATCATCCCGGTAACAGGTGCTTCACCACATCATTCACACCGACCCGACACTTTAAACATTAAACGTCAATACCCATGAACCTGCACAATTATCTTCAACGCATCAGTTTTCTTCAGCCAACAGCTGTATCTGCAGAAACCTTAATAGCCCTGCACCGGGCACATGTGCTGCGGGTGCCTTTTGAAAACCTGGATGTGATCGCTAAGCAGCCAATTATCCCCGACCAGGAGTGCTTTTACAAAAAGATAGTGGAAAACAGGCGTGGCGGTATCTGCTACGAACTGAACGGACTGTTTAAGGCGCTACTCGACAGCTTTGGCTTTGAGAGCTATTTTATCTCCTGCAATGTATTTGTGCCAGCGATAGGCAGCTATGGAGCAGATTTTGGACATATAGCCATTATTGCCGCTGTTAAGGGGGAGCAGTACCTGGTAGATGTAGGCTTTGGTGATGCTTTTATTGAACCCCTGAAGCTAAGCTGGGATGTGCCCCAATACCAGTATGGCGTTTATTATAGGCTAAGTCGCCTGGAGAAAGGGGAGGTGCTGCTGGAAAAGTCCGAAGATGGTATACAGTACCGGCAAATGTTCAAATTCAGCCTTAGGCCCCATGCGCTGCATGAGTTTGCAGAAATGTGCCGGTTTCACCAGGAGTCTCCGCTTGCGCCCTTTAACAAGCAGCTGCTGTGCACCCGCCCAACGCCTGATGGCCGCATTACCTTAACCAGCAAAAGCCTCATCGTCAGCGGTAGTAGCGGAAGGGAGGAATCCGTAGTGAAAAGCTGTGCTGAATTTGATGCTTTACTGGCACAGTATTTCGATATGCGCCTGCAGCCTCTCTCCGTTTAGCTAAGCAGCAGGAGTGGCTAAAGGTGTTTCCTGTGCAGGCAGCTGCCTGCAGGAACAATAAACATGAATCATCCCGAATTTTGATTTGGGAAAAAACAAGCAAAAGCAGCCTTGGATGCTATTCCAAGGCTGCTTTTGCTTTAAGGTACTAGTTTTTGCGAGCCACCGAGGCCCGGGAGGCACGACGAAACGGTCCGCCGCTGCGGCAATCTGGCATCTACGCGCATAGATGCCAGATTGCCACGGGGCGGCCTCCGCACTCCGCTTCGCTGCGTTCGCAAAGACTGTACTGCTAATAGAAGTGGCCTCTGAAAATCTCCAGAGGCCACTTCTATTAGGAATGCAAGCTCCTTAAAAATTCGGGATGATTCATGTTATTCGGTTAGGTATGTATCAGCTATTTCAGGGGTTTCAGCCGCAGAATTTTGCCGTTATCCTGGTCGGTAAGCACCCATACAGAGCCATCAGGGGCCTGTACTACATCGCGTGTCCGCACGGCCAGTGGAATGCGCTCTACCTCTTCGGCCTGCTCTCCATTAACCTCTACCCGAACAATACCACTGCTGGTAAGTCCGCCAATTAGCATGCTGCCCTGCCATTCGGGATACATGGAGCCGGTGTAGAAAATCATTCCGGAGGGTGATATTGTAGGAGTCCACTGGATTACAGACTGGGCAAACTCAGGGCGGGTAGGCGGGTTAGGGATTTTCGATCCATCGTAGTTATCCCCCCAGCTAACCACGGGCCATCCGTAATTCTTTCCTGCCTGCGGCTGGTTGAGCTCATCGCCTCCCATAGGACCCATTTCTGCAACCCACAGCATATTAGTGGCGGGATCATACGCTGCACTTTCAATATTGCGGTGGCCGTAAGACCAGATCTCGTCTTCTGCATTCTGCTGGTTTACAAAAGGATTGTCATCTGGTACAGAACCATCGCGGTTGATTCGCACAATGGTGCCCAGGTGATTGGAAAGATCCTGGGCCGGGTCGAACTTAAACCTTTCTGCCATGGTGAACATAATCTGGCCCCCGGGAGTAAAAAGAATGCGGCCACCAAAATGGTTAGGACCTTCCACCTTGGGCTCCTGCCGGAAGATCACCGTAAAATCTTTTAGCTCGTTACCCTCCAGCCTGCCACGGCCAAGCGCCGATGAAGCAGTGTTGTTCTCGCCCGGTTCGGCATAGGAGAGGTACACATAGCGGTTTTGCTCAAAATCCGGATCGAGCGCTACGTCCAGCAGTCCGCCCTGGCCTTTGGCAAACACCTTCGGAACTCCTTTCAGGGGCTTGGACAGTTTATGGTTGGTATCGAGTATTCTAAGGTTTCCAGCGCGTTCTGTTACCAGCGCCCTGTTATCCGGCAGAAAGGCGATGCCCCAGGGGTGCTTCAGGTTGCCGGCAATTTCCTCAATTTCAATAGAGCCGGCCTGTGTTTCTACCGTTGGTTTCTGGGCTATGGCAGGTACAGCCATCAGTAAGAGTAAGAGTAGTGCTTGTGATACAATTCTTTTTGCAGATGTTTCCATAGTTCATGATTAACTGTTTCCAGATAGTACTGCTTTGCAAGTAGTACTTTAACCTGATAACCAGACTTAGGGGCTGATGTTCGGAACAGGCTGGCCTGGCTGATCTGTGGATGATTGGTAACTGCCAGGAATTGATTTGTTTCATCGCTGCCCATAGCAGGGGGCAGGACTACAAAGTGCCTGTTAACAAGGTGCAGCACCTGGTGCTG
Source organism: Cesiribacter sp. SM1 (assembly GCF_020178975.1). Taxonomy (GTDB): domain Bacteria; phylum Bacteroidota; class Bacteroidia; order Cytophagales; family Cyclobacteriaceae; genus Cesiribacter. The sequence goes on along the minus strand of NZ_JAHXBU010000091.1, from coordinate 361,667 downwards.
CACCTTGAATTCCGCTGCCGGAACTGCAAAAAAAAAGCAGGAGACAGTCCTGTGACTATCTCCTGCCAAATATTATTAAATCATGCACTTTCTGGTTTTACATATCGTGTAGTATTGGAGCGGCAGGCTAATCCGTTGCAGTTTTGCCTGCCGGCAACGTGCTTACTGGGGCGATTGGGTTTTTTCGAAATCAAGGCTGGTGCCGTCTTCATAAGGAATGCGAAGTATGGTTTTGCCGCCTTCCTGCACCAGGCTGTAGCCGCTGTATTCGGGCTTGTGTTTTGGGTAAAGATCATCTTCACCGTATTCCTGCTGTACGCCCCAATCGGCAGGTTGTGAGCTGCCACAGCTGTAATAGCGCCTGTAATTGCCATTGGCCGAATAAAATTTAAAGCTTTTGTTTTGGGTATCGAAAGTTACAGTGCCCTTGCGGTAGCCCAGAATCTGATCTCTGCAGTAGTAAGAAGTGTTGGTGTAGTAAAAGTATTCTTCAGCATTGCCGTTGGCATACAACTGGTAGCCCAGCCCAATTTCATAGGCCTGCCCGGCATAGCTGCCGTCGTAGTCATTGAAGCTCGACATGGAAAAGGAGCCAGCCTGCCAGAAACCTACCAGTTCAGCAGGAACAGCCGTTCTGGGGTGGTTGCCAAAGCTGGGGTCAGGTTTGCCTGCATCAGCTGTATCATCTTCGCAGGATTGAAAAGTAAAGGCGCAAAGAGCCAATAGCATCAAAAAAATGCGGGTGGGTTTCATGGTTCTGAAAATTGAAAATAGTTTGTTATAAAGTTTAGAGACAGCGCTACTTACCGGAAAGCCTGTAGCTTAATACACAGCTGCAGCAAAAATCCTGTGCAAAGATTGATGTAAGCTTGTGGATATAAAATATGATTTTGTAGGAATACTGCTCTTTTTTATGTGGAAGGTATTTTTATGATTTGAATGTAAAACCAGGCCTGGTAACAAACCACTAAACAATCTGTAGCTGTTTTTCCTTACTTATGCTAACTGGCCAGAATGGCATTTATGTTGGCTTATGAAGGACCTGAAAAACAGCTATAAGGATGCTGGGACTATTAGCGCTCCCGCCAGCACCAACACCGAAAGCAGCAGTAGCACTACCACTGCAGCGGCAGCACCAAAACCAGCGCTGGGCATGTTCGATGCCATTGCGGTTATTGTGGGTATTGTTGTAGGTGCCGGTATTTTTCGTACCCCTTCGGTGGTGGCAGCCAATGCCGGGAGCAGCAGCATGTTTCTGTTCACATGGGTTTTGGGTGGTGTTGTGTCGCTGATTGGCGCCCTGTGCTATGCCGAGCTTACCACAACCTTTCCTCATGCTGGCGGCGATTACCATTTTCTGACACGTGCTTTCGGCAGAAAGCTGGCATTCCTGTTTGCCTGGGCTCGCATGAGTGTGATCCAGACGGGTTCAATTGCGGTGCTTTCTTTTATCATCGGAGATTATCTTTCGCAGATTTACAGCATAGGTTCCCTATCGTCGGTACTGTATGCCGCAGTGGTGGTGATAGGATTAACAGGCATTAATATTATTGGGGTAAACTTTGGAGCAGGTACGCAGCGCCTGCTGGTAGTGCTAGAGATCCTGGGGGTGCTGACTATTCTGGTTGCCGGATTTTTCTTTGCCCCTGCGGAAACAGCCGCTCCTGCCGAAGCTGCCGCTGATCCCGCTCCCGCTACGGGTAGTTCGCTGGGGCTGGCCATGGTGTTTGTACTGCTTACCTTTGGTGGCTGGAACGAAGCCGCCTACATTTCTGCAGAATTGCGCGGAGGCCGAAAGAGTATGGCCAAAGCACTGCTCATCAGCATTGGTATTATTACAGCCATATACCTTTTGATAAACCTTGCTTTTTTAAATGCCCTGGGCCTTAGCGGCATGGCTCAGTCAGATGCGGTGGGCAGTGACCTGATGCAGGTAACTTTTGGTGATGCGGGGGTGGTGCTGATTGGCCTTATCGTTTCTGTGGCCGCGCTTACCTCTGCCAATGCAACCATTTTTACCGGCGCCAGAACCAATTATGCCCTGGGGCGCGACTTCAGGATATTCAGTGCCCTGGGTAAATGGAACGAGCAAACCTCCTCGCCGGTAAATGCCTTTATTGTGCAGGGTGCCATAGCGCTGGCCCTTATTGGCCTGGGCCTGTTAACCCGCAACGGCTTTGAAACCATTGTTGAGTATACGGCACCGGTCTTCTGGTTTTTTCTCTTGCTTGTAGGGGTTTCACTTTTCGTTTTGCGAAAAAAGGAACCTGAACGGGAGCGGCCTTTTCGTGTTCCCCTTTATCCTGTAACGCCCCTGGTCTTTTGTCTCACAAGTGCCTATTTACTCTACTCCAGCCTGATGTACACCGGTCTGGGTGCCCTGGTGGGTGTAGCCGTATTAGGCGTGGGTGTGCTGCTGTTACTGGCTTTGCCGCTCATCAACAAAAAGCTTAAGCCAAACATGGCAGAGAAAGGCTAAGCTGCACCAGCATGCGCGGCAGGCTTTTGCAGGTGCCTGGCATCAGTGCAGGCATAAACAAGCTGATGAGCGAAGAATATCATTTGTTAATCAGCAGCAAATATTAAAACAAGAAACAGGCTTTCATGTTAAGCAAATTGTGTGAACAGGTGCCGGTTGGATAGTGGAGCAAAAGGGCCATAGTTTGTATCAGGTGCATATTATTATATACGTTAATGATAAGAAGATGAGAACAACTAAAAATCTATTCTGTACGCTTTTGATGATCCTGTGCGCTACTGTGTTTGTTTCGGCGCAGGTAACCCGACCTGTTCAGAAAGATGTGCCTTATGTACCCACCAGCCAGAAAGTGGTGGAAGCCATGCTTGATCTGGCTAATGTGCAGGGAAATGATGTGGTATACGATTTAGGTTGTGGTGATGGCCGCATCGTGATTACCGCAGCGAAAAAACATGGGGCCACCGGCACGGGTGTAGATATCGACCCGGTACGCATTGAAGAAGCAAATGAAAATGCACGAAAAGCAAATGTTACCGATAAGGTGAAGTTTGTGGAAGGCAACTTATTTGAAATGGATCTGAGCGATGCTACTGTGGTAACGCTCTACCTGCTCCCCAGTGTAAACATGAAGCTGCGCCCACAATTGCTCGAGCAGCTTAAGCCTGGTACCCGCATTGTTTCCCATGCTTTTGATATGGGCGACTGGGAGCCGGAAAAAACAATTAAGGTAGATAACTCAACCATTTACTACTGGACGGTTCCCCAGAAAAAGTAATAAGTGCATAACAGGCATGCCTGCAGCCTGACCCCTTTTAGGTCAGGCTGTTTTATGTTGCCCCTTACAGGGCTGGCGGCTCATTTTCTAAAGGAATGCCGAAAGCAACAGAAAGAAGCTATGCTTAAAGATGAAATCCCAGCCCCCACTCAATAACATTTGCTGTTCTGGTATGGGCCAGCAGCACCGCATTGGCAGAAATATTTCTGGTAATGGCATAGCGCAGGCCGTAGCGCTGGTAGTAATTGGGAAACAGCCTGTGGGGCTGGTGCACATAGCGGCCCAACTGAAATATAAAGGAAAGATTGCTTAGGTGCAGCTCATGGCCAATGGTAACCCCTGCCATTCTGGGGTCTATTCTACCTTCAGGAACGGCTAATGCCTGGTTGATGTACTCCTCGCGCAGGGCAGTATCAAACCTAGCATCTACTCCTACCAGAAAAGAGTTGGTGTAGCTAAGCCTTTTGCTTGCATAGAGCGACAGGTTATAAACACGGTGCTTGCTGTCTATGCGCAACACCTCTTTTAATCCCAGGCCCAGCCGCAGGTTTAGCTGGATGCTTCTGTCAATGGCTGTTGTTGTGGAATCTATAAATTTAACCGGCTTAGCCTCCCGGAGCTGATGCCGCACGCCCAGGCCCACCAAGGGAAAATTCATGCCGTTGTTGGGCTGGTTAAGGCCACCATTGGAGAAGTGCCTGAAGGCCAGGTTAACATTCATATAGCTGCGCTCAGCAAGGGGAAACTCGTAGCGCAATGTGCCACGCAGTGCAAAAGTAAGCCTGCTGCCTATGGCCATATTCCCCTCATTTACAAGCGGGGTGTAGTGGCGGGTGGAATAGACCAGGCCCGTACCAAAATTAAAGTTAAGGCTGCTCCTGCCCCAGGCCAGGATTGATTTATCGAGGTAAGCAGTAAGGGAAAGTGCTTCTCCAAGCTCGTCGGGAACGCCGTAATTGTAGTAGGAGAGGGCAAATCCAATCCGGGGTAAGCCAAACTTTTGTTCCCACAGCCGCTTGCCCAGCGTATGCCTGTTGGCGTACAGCTCTATTCCAACAGGGTGGGTAAAGTTAACAGTCTGAAGCCCGGCCCTGTAGCGGAACAGGGCACCATAGTACCCATTCAGGCCTACAGACCATGGTTCCTTCCCGGGCTGGTTTCCAGCCTGTGCAAGTGCTGCTGGACTACTAAACAGGCATCCCAGACAGAATAAAAACAAAAAGGGTACTGCCTTTCTCTTGTAAAAATGCATCTCCTGTTACTTGAATAGCCGATTAGACTATAAAAATTTAAGCAAATAGGGTCGCAATTTAACAATAGTTTGTTACACTAGCCCTAATTCTGGCAGTATTTAGCTATATACTTGATGGTCAGTTTTATACTGTGGCAGGGCTATGTTATTGCTGTCAGCAGGGGTTTTATATAAATCTCAACATAAATGCGGTTCCTACACCTTCTTCAGACTGTACCTGTATGGTGCCGCGGTGGAGCATGATAATTTGTTTGCAAAGGCTAAGGCCTATGCCGCTGCCCTGCTTTTTGGTGCTGAAAAACGGGATGAAAATCTTCTCCAGCACTTCTTTCGACATACCCGTGCCATTGTCGGCTACTTTAATTTCTACCTGCTTATCGTTTACCTGGTAGGCCGCTAGTACCACCCGGGCATCGGAACGGTTTTTAGTGGCTTCTATGGCGTTCACCAGCAGGTTGATCAGCACCTGGTCCAGCAGGTTGGGGTCGGCCTGCACACTTATATCCTGATCCTTGAGGTTGATCTCCAGGCAAATATTTTTCTGCATCAGGGTAGGCTGCATGAGCCGGTGCAGGTTAGCAAAGAGTTCTTTCAGCGATACTGTTTTCAGGTTCAGGGTAGTGATCTTGTTGAGGCTGCGGTAGGTTTCTGCAAATTTCAGCAGGCCCTCGCTTCTGCGCTTAATGGTGCTGATGCCTACTTCCAGGTCTTCCACATCTTCTGCGGTAGCGCCATTAACCATAGATTCCTGCAGGCGGTTCTTCAGGGTATCGGCCAGTGAGGAAATGGGGGCTATGGAATTCATGATCTCATGCGTCATAACGCTAAGCAGCTTTTGCCAGGCTTTTGATTCTGTTTCGTCCAGGGCCTCGTGTATGTTCTGGAATGCGATAAGCTTATACCTTTGGCCGTCGGTCTGGAAGGCAGTTGCAGAAAGCAGTACTTTTACAGCGTTTTTATCAGAATGTGCAGTGGCTATTTTGCTGTCGCCTGGTTTCAGCTCCTGTATTTCTGCTTTCAGGTCGGGGTCTCTTTTCTCCAGGGAGTTTATGGTGCGCAGGTAGGGCACATGCAGCAGTTTTTTCAGCGACTCATTCATCCATACCACCTCACCGCTATCCAGATCGTAAGAAAGGATGCCGGTATCTACCAGCTCCAGTATCTTCTGCAGGTAGTGGTACTGGGTTTCTTTTTCTTTGCTGATGGTCTTGAAGGTGGTATTGATCTCGTTAAAGCCCTTGCGCAGGTCCTGCAGCTCAACAGGCGCATGCTTAACATCAAAGTGCCGGGAAAAATCGCGGTACTGGATGGATTCTACAAACTGCCTGAGCTCTGCCTGGGCCTTGTGCTGAAAGTTAATAAGCTCCCACAGCTGGTAAAGAGCAATGGGCAGGAGGATAATACCATAAACAACACGCTCGCTTACCAGCAGGTAGGCGGTAATGCTTAAGGTAAAGAAGAGCATGATTACCCTGGCGCTAAGCCGGGCTTCAAAGCTTTTAAAGATCATACTTGCTTAAGCGACGGTACAGGGCGGTGCGGGTAATACCCAATTCTTTGGCTGCTTTGGAAAGATTACCCCCGCTTTTTTCTATCACACGCAGAATGGTTGCTTTCTCCAGCTCCTCCAGGTTGGTTTCCTGCAGCAGGGCTGCTTCTGCCGGTGCCGATTCTATTGGAGAGAAGATAATGTCCCTGGCATCCAGTACATGGTCGTCGGCCATGATCACGGCTCTTTCAATGGCATACTGCAGCTCCCGTACATTTCCCGGGTAGTGGTAGCCTACCAGTTTATCTACAGCGGCTTTGCTAAGTTCAGGGGCCGCCTTCATGTACTTACTGGCGTATACCTCTATGAAATGATTTGCCAGCAGCAGTACATCCTTACCCCGCCGGCGCAGGGGGGGCACCATCAGCTCTACGGTGTTGATGCGGTAAATAAGGTCTTTGCGAAAGCGGGCCTCATTGGCCAGATCGGCCAGTGAAACGTTGGTGGCGCAGAGCAGGCGCACATCTACAGGTATGGGCTCGTTGGCACCCACCCTGATCACCTGCCTGTTTTGCAGCACACTGAGCAGCTTAGACTGCTGTTGCAATGAGATGTTACCTATTTCATCCAGGAAAATAGTGCCTCCGTTGGCAGCTTCGAAGCGACCGGGGCGGTCTTCACGCGCATCGGTAAAAGCACCTTTTTTATGCCCGAACAGCTCACTTTCAAACAGCGATTCTGTGAGGGCACCCACATCTACTTTTACAAAGGGCTTGTCGGCCCGCAGGGAGTGCTGGTGAATGGCTTTGGCAATCAGTTCCTTACCGGTGCCATTCTCTCCCAGGATAAGAATGTTGGCATCGGTAGGGGCTACCTTGCGCATTTTATAGAGGGTATCCTGCATGGCTTCCGATTCTCCGAGCAATTCGGAAGTAGCCGACTGCCCATTGCCCGCCGCCGCACTGCCGGCACTTTTGCCTTTGGGGCTTACCGCTTCCTGCAGGGTGGTCATCAGCTTTTCGTTATGCCAGGGCTTTACCACAAAATCATAAGCACCTTCTTTCAGGGAGCGAATGGCCAGGTCAATATCGCCATAGGCCGTGATCATGATCACGGCAGCTTCTGATTTCAGCTCTTTAATCTTGCGGAGCCAGTAGAGTCCTTCGTTGCCGGTATTGATGGAGCTGGCAAAGTTCATGTCCAGCAGGATCACATCAAAGGCGCGCTGCTGGAGCAGGGAGCGGATGTGCTCCGGGTTTTTTTCAGGAATGATCTCCTTTACATGGGGCTTCAGCAGCAGGCGAACGGCCGTCAGCACGTCGGTATCGTCATCCACTACTAAAATAGAAGCATTTTTTAATTGCATACCCTAAATATCTATAGTTATTGAAAGAGCTACAACTGTGCCACACCTGCAACAGGCTGAAAACAAGCCAATATCTGTTTTCTTCAAAAACAGAAGTGTATCAAAACCGCACACCTGTTGTGCGATATCGTACGCCAATATAGTTTACGGCCTTTGTAATTGCTTAAAAATCAGCATATTTTGGTTTTGGCACAGCTTGTGCAAATTGGTCTGTAGCTGCCAGCCTCTTTTTTAGAATTGCGGTTGGCATTAGAAATACTGAAATTTAAAATATAAAAAGTATAGCCGTGGACCGTGTTATCGTCAAAAAAAAGTGGAACCAGAAGAGAATACTTACCATTGCAGGTATTGCTGCCCTGGTAATGCTTATAACTGCCAGTGTATTCCTTGCTTCCGGAAAGAGCCGCCTGAATGTAGAGGTGGAAAGAATCACCATCAGCCAGGTGCATAAAAACACATTTCAGGAATTTATACCGGTTAATGGAACCGTGCAACCCATTGCCACTATTTACCTGGATGCCCTGGAAGGGGGCCGGGTAGAGGAGAAATTTATTGAAGATGGTACGGTGGTAACAAAAGGGCAGCCTATTATGCGCCTTTCCAACAGCGACCTGGAGCTAAGCCTGGCCAATCAGGAAACAGCCGTATTCCACGTACTCACCCAGATGCAGAATACCAAAAACGGCGCCGTTCAAAACTCCATTCAGCAGCTGAACCAGAAAGCCGAGGTAGACAATGCCTTTGCAGAAGCCAAGCGGGTGTACGAGCTAAACCAGTATCTTTACAATGAAGGAGTAGTGGGCAAACAGGAGTTCCAAGCATCGGAAAACAACTACAACTTTCAGCTGAACCGCAAAAAACTAAGCGAAAGAACCCTGAACCAGGACTCCATCTCCATGGAGCAGCAGCTCCGGCAAATGGCAGAATCATATGCCCGTATGCAAAATACCCTGGCACTGATGAAAAGAAAGGTTGACGACCTGATTGTACGCGCTCCCATTGATGGTCAGCTTACTTCGCTTGATGCTGAAATTGGCGAATCAAAAAACAAAGGCGCCCGCCTGGGGCAGATAGATGTGATGAGCGGCTATAAAGTGCAGGTAGAGGTAGACGAGCACTATATTTCCCGGGTGTTTATTGGCCAGAAAGCAGAAACCAGCATTGCCGGTAAAATGCACCACTTAACAGTAAAGAAAGTCTACAGCCAGGTGAGTAACGGGCGCTTTTTGCTAGACATGGCTTTTGATGAAGAAGCCCCTGAAGGCATTCGCCGCGGACAAACCCTGCAGATTCGCCTGGCCCTAAGCGACGAAACCCAGGCAGTGCTGCTGGCAAAGGGCGGCTTTTATCAGCAAACCGGTGGCAACTGGGTATTTAAGGTAAGTGAAGACGGCTCTACCGCCTACCGTACAGAAGTGCAGCTGGGCCGCCAGAATCCGGAATATTACGAAGTATTAAGCGGACTAAACCCCGGCGATAAAGTAGTTACCTCCAGCTATGAGAACTACCGCGATATGCAGGAGCTGGTGTTGAAGGGGGAATGAGAAGGTGTCGGGTGTCAGGTATTGGGTATCAGGTGAGGGCTTGGACCGAGAGTGGGTTATTTGAGCCGTTTTATAAAGGCATAGAGCATTTTTCTGATGGATTGAATATCTTCTTTTAGTGCTATGAAGACAGTCTCAGATATATAACCCAGATCTTTTGCTAATAAGGTCTGATACTCAACTTCTGAACATGAACCTGAACTTATGACTAGAAACCTTTTCATCTCGGCATCACTGTCACGTCCACTGCCCTCGGCAATATTAGTTGGAATTGACATTGCAGCTCGTCTGATTTGTGAAGTAAGGCCAAAAAGCTCCTCCTTTGGAAAAGATTGGCTGATTTTATAAATCTTTAGCGTAAGCTCATGGCTTTTTTGCCATACGGCCAGTTGCTGAAAGTTTCTCATGATAATAAAAAGTTAGTTCTTTCATAAAAAATTTAAAATAAGCAAAAGGTTAACAGCTGGTAACGCCAAACCTGAAACCTGAAACCTGATATCTGAAACCCCAAAGCCATGATAAAAATTAGCAATCTCGAAAAGATTTACCGCACAGAGGATGTGGAAACTGTAGCCCTCAACAAGCTGACTTTTGAAGTAAAAGAGGGTGAGTTTGTAGCCGTGATGGGTCCCTCCGGCTGCGGCAAATCAACCCTGCTGAACATCCTGGGGCTGCTAGACGACCCCGACTCGGGCAGCTTTCTGTTTGATGGCATAGAGGTGGCCGGCTTTAACGAACGCAAGCGTGCCGAGCTGCGCAAGCGCAACATTGGCTTTGTGTTCCAGAGCTTTAACCTGATAGACGAGCTAACGGTGTTTGAAAATGTAGAGCTCCCCCTGATTTACCTGGGTGTAAAGGAGGAAGACCGTAAAAAGAGGGTAGAGGAGGTACTGGATAAAATGCAGATCATGCACCGCCGCAACCACTATCCGCAGCAGCTCTCCGGTGGTCAGCAGCAAAGGGTAGCAGTGGCCCGCGCAGTGGTAAACAAACCAAAGCTGATCCTGGCCGACGAACCTACCGGTAACCTCGACTCCAGCAATGGTAACGAGGTGATGGAGCTGCTCACCGACCTGAACGAGCAGGGCACTACCATCATCATGGTTACGCACTCCGAGCACGATGCCCGCTACAGCCACCGCATCATCCGCATGCTGGACGGGCAGACCGTGATGGAAAATATTATGGCGTAGCGCTGTAAGCAGCATTACTTTCTGAAAAGGCTCCTGTTGGCCATAGCATAGCTTCTGTTTTTTGCTAAGGCTGACATGAGAGCGCCTCTAACCAGGGCTGTGTAACACTGCAAGGGTCTGTTTTTCTGATCGCTAAATCCCTCTCTCATGATCCGTAACTATCTCAAAATCGCCATCCGCAACCTGATGAAGTACAAGTCTATCTCCTTCATCAACCTGTTTGGGCTTACCGTGGGCATTACCTGCTGCATGCTGATTCTGGGCTATATTTTGCATGAGCTAAGCTACGACCGTTACCATGCAAATGCAGAGAACATTTACCGGGTGGAGCGTAGCTGGCGGAATCCTGAAACAGGCATGCCCAGCCTGGAGCTGGGATCTGTGGCACCAGCCATTGCACCCCTGCTGGAAAACGATTTTGAGGTGATCCAGGCCTTAACCCGCCTGGTTTCTCCGGGCAGGGTTAGCCTGCGCTATGAAGATAAACTGTTCAATGAGCAAGCGGCCTATTATGCCGATGAGCATTTTTTCAAGGTTTTTGATGTGGAAATGGTGAAGGGGAACCCTGAAGCTTCGTTTCAGGACCCCTTCTCTATGATCATTACCGAAGAGGTGGCAGCAAAGTACTTCGGAAGCGAAGACCCGATCGGGAAGGTGATTCGCATGGATAGCCAGTATAATCTGAAGGTTGTGGGGGTGTTTAAGGACTTTCCTTCAAATTCACACCTGCACCCCGGGATCATGATTTCCTTCAACACACTTAAAGACCCGGAGATTTACGGTGAAGAAGTGATGCGGAATGACTGGTCTAACAATTCCTTTTTCACCTATGTGCTGCTGCCCGAGCAGTACAACCACAAAGATCTGGAGGCGCAGTTTCCCGCCTTCCTGGACAGGCACAGACAAGATGGAGGTGATAAACCATCTAAATACACTTTTCTCAATCTTACACCACTTACCTCCATACACCTCCACTCCAAAAAAGACCTGGAACTGGAAGAAAACGGTGATATTGGTCGGGTCTATATTTTTTCGGCCATTGCCCTGTTTATTCTGCTGATTGCCTGCATTAACTATATGAACCTATCCACGGCCCGTTCGGTATTGCGGGCTAAAGAAATTGGCATTCGCAAAGTAGTAGGTGCCGGTAAAGGCGAGCTGGTTGCCCAGTTTCTATGCGAGGCTGTGCTGATCTCCTGGATTGCCACCCTGCTGGCGTTTGGGTTCACCTGGCTGGGGCTTCCCTGGCTGAACAAAGTGTCGGGACAAAGCCTGACGATCGATAGCCTGCTGCGATGGGAGGTGTTCATTCCTCTTCTTCTCCTGCCATTTGTAGTGGGTTTCTTTTCGGGTATTTACCCGGCACTTTTCCTATCTTCCTTTAAGCCCATAAGGGTATTAAAAGGGGTTGCCAGCATCAATGGGGGTGGGATTTCCCTTAGGCAGCTGCTGGTGGTTGTGCAGTTTTCCTTGTCTATCATGCTCATCATCGGTACGGTGGTGGTGTACCGGCAACTGCAGTTCATGCAGCAAACAGCCCTTGGCTTTGAGCGGGAGCATGTGGTAACCTTCCCGATCAACACTGCCATTGATGAAAATTTTGAGGCTTTCCGTTCAGAATTGCTCGCCAGCCCTGCCTTGAAGGAAGTGGGCAGGTCCTCGCTGGTGCCCACACAAAGGCTGCTGGATGCTGCGGGTTCGTACATCAGGCTGGGCGATACGTTAGCGCCTACCTCCGCAGAAATTAAGTTTGTAACCGTAGATGACCATTTCATTCCTGCCTATGGCATTGAGATGGTGGCAGGCAGAAACTTCTCCCGCGAGTTCGGGCAGGATACGGCTGCTTTTGTTATTAACGAGGCTGCTGCCCGCGTGTTGGGACTCCCTTCGGCAGAGGATGCCATTGGCAAAGAATTTCAGTACCACAACAGAAAAGGCAGGCTGGTGGGCGTTATGCGCGATTTCCATTTCGAATCCCTGCACCAGCGTATTTTGCCCCTCGTGTTTTTTAAACCGCTGCCGCCTTTTGAGTATGGTGCCGTTTCGGTTAAAATAGCGGGGCAGCAAGTACCGGCCGCCCTGGCACAGCTGGAAAATAGCTGGAAGCGATTCTCCCCTGAAACACCTTTGGAGTATTCGTTCCTGGACGACACCTATGCCCAGTTGTACCAGGCAGAGCAGCGGCAGGGCACTATATTTACCATATTCTCCTGCATTGCCATTGCGATTGCCTGCCTGGGGCTCTTTGGCCTATCGGCCTTTACCATTAGCCAGCGGGTGAAGGAAATTGGCATCCGCAAGGTACTAGGCGCCGATACAAGCACTATTGTAGCCCTTTTATCAAAAGACTTCCTGAAGCTGGTGCTGGTCGCAGCCATTATTGCTTTTCCGCTGGCCTGGTGGGCCATGGACCAGTGGCTGCAGGATTTTGCCTACCGCATTGATATTCCCGTTTGGGCCTTCCTGCTTGCAGGGATGCTGGCGGCCGTTGTTGCCTTTCTAACCATCAGCTACCAGGCTGTTAAGGCGGCTCTTTCTAACCCGGTAAAAAATTTACGAACTGAATAGCTTCTATGCTGCAACCAGCTCTAGCCGAAAGTACATTGGTTACAGCCTGCACAACATTTTTAAAAATTGCACTATGTTTCGCACTTATCTTAAACTAGCCTGGAGAAACCTGTTGAAAAGCAAGGTGTACTCGCTCCTGAATATTTTTGGTTTGGCCATTGGTCTGTCTTGCTTTATCCTCATCAGCCTGTATATAATTGATGAGTTAAGCTTTGACCGCTACCATACCAAGGCCGACCGCATTTACCGCATTAACAGCGATATAAAGTTTGGCGATAGCGAAATGCACCTGGCCGAAACTCCTGATGTGATGGGGGCGGTGCTGAAAAAAGATTTTCCACAGGTAGAGGAATATGTGCGGCTGTATAACAACACAGGCGCACAACACCTGAAGAAAGGGGATAGCTATCTCAATGAAGATCGGGTGGTACATGCCGATTCCGGCTTTTTTAGGGTATTTAGCTTTCCCGCAGTGGCAGGCGATCTTGATGAAGCATTGAGTACCCCAAACTCAGTGGTGCTTACCGAGTCGATGGCGCTTAAATATTTTGGCACTACCCAGGTGCTGGGCATGCCGCTTGAAAACATCCGGGGCCAGGTGTTCAACATCACGGCAGTGATTGAAGACATGCCAGCCAACGGGCACTTTCAGTTCGACTTTATTTTTACGATGGATAATTTTCCTTATGAATGGGGAAGTTTTTTAAGCCACAACTTTCACACGTACCTGCTCCTGCAAGAAGGGGTGAGTGCAGAAGATTTTCAGCCCAGGCTGGATCAGTACATTACCGATTACGCATTGCCCCGCATTGGGCAGATGCTGAACGTGAAAAGCATTCAGGAACTGGAAGCATCAGGTAATAAAATTGCCTACTCGCTCATTCCCATTACAGATATTCATCTATACTCCGACCGGAGCTCGGAGCTTAGCCCCAGTGGCAATATTCAGTACGTCTATATATTCGGGGCTGTAGCTTTGTTTATTTTGCTGATTGCCTGTGTAAACTTCATGAACCTGGCTACTGCCCGTTCTGCCAGCAGGGCCAGGGAGGTGGGCGTTCGTAAAGTGCTGGGCTCGCAGCGCAGACAGCTGGTAGTGCAGTTTCTGTCAGAGGCCAGCCTGATGGCCCTGCTGGCCATGCTTGTTGCCCTGGTACTGGTAGTGCTTGCCCTGCCTCACTTCAATGAGCTGGCTGCCAAAACAATTTCCATAGCGCTTATCCTGCAACCCCGGTTCGTGCTTTTTCTGCTCCTGCTTCCTTTCCTGGTTGGGCTGCTGGCAGGCTCTTATCCGGCTTTCTTTTTATCGGCCTTCAAGCCCATACAGGTATTAAAGGGCAAGCTCAACATGGGCGCAAAAGGCGGCGACTTCAGAAATGTGCTGGTAGTGTTCCAGTTTGCTACCTCTATCATGCTCATTATTGGTACTATCGTTGTGTACCAGCAGCTGGCTTACATCCAGAACAAAAACCTGGGCTTTAGCAAAGAACAGGTGCTTGTTGTGGAAAATACCTGGGTGCTCGAAAACCGGGCAGCAGCATTTAAAAATGAAGTGCTGCAAATGCCGGGGGTACAAAAAGGTACCTTAAGCGGCTTTCTGCCCATTAACGATACTTACCGGAATAATCAGAGCTTCTCCAAAGAAGCAGTTTTGAGTTCCGAAAGCGGCTTTAATATGCAAAGGTGGCAGATCGACCACGACTACCTGAACACCCTGGGCATGGAGCTGGTAGCGGGCAGAAATTTCTCCAGTACCTTTGGAGGCGATTCTTCTGCAGTGATCATCAACGAAACCACTGCCAGGATGCTGGGCTACGAAAATCCGGTTGGCAGGAAGATTTACCAGGTTGGCGACTACAATTCAGGTGCTGTGAATGGGCTGGAGATCATTGGGGTAGTAAAGAATTTCCACTTTGAGTCGATGCATCAGCAAATCGGGCCGCTCTGCATGGTGCTGCGCAACCACAGCCGCATGGCTTCCTTCAAAGTTGATGCTGATAAAATTCCTGCCCTGCTCGCGGGCATCGAAGAAAAATGGGAAAACATGGCCCAGGGCATGCCTTTCAGCTACCGCTTTCTGGACGATGACTTTGAGCAGATGTACCGCACCGAACAGCGCATTAGCCAGATTACCCTGACCTTTACCGTGCTTGCCATTGTCGTGGCCTGCCTGGGGCTGTTTGGGCTCTCCACATTTATTGCAGAAAAACGGGCTAAAGAAATTGGCATTCGCAAAATACTGGGTGCCTCTGTAGAAGGTCTGGTGCAGCTGCTCTCCAAAGATTTTCTCAGGCTGGTGTTCATTGCATTCATCATTGCCACGCCCATTGCCTGGTACGCCATGGACAGCTGGCTGCAGGATTTTGCCTACCGTATCGACCTAAGCTGGTGGTACTTTGCAGGCGCCGGGGTACTGGCCCTGTTCATAGCCCTGGCTACCGTAAGTGTGCAGGCCATCAAAGCAGCCATGGCTAATCCTGTAAAGAACTTAAGGACAGAGTAGGGTAGTGAACTACATCAGTATTGATGCTGGCCCTGGGATTGAGTACTCTTAAACCATCACTGTTATGTTCAAACACAACTTTTTATTGATATACCGAAATTTACTCCGGTTTAAGAGTACATTCTTTATCAATCTGGTTGGTTTATCTACCGGCTTAGCCTGTGCTTTGCTCATATACCTGTGGGTGAATGATGAGTTACAGGTAGACAAGTTTCATGAAAAAGACAGCCAGCTTTTTCAGGTAATGCTGAACCACCACAATACCGGTGAAATTGAAACTGCCCATGCTACGCCAGCCCTTATGGCTGAGGTACTCAAAGCTGAAATGCCGGAAGTTGAGCATGCCGTTGCCACTACCGCTGGTATAGAAATGCCTTTGTTTCGGCTAACAGTGGGGGAGGAAAGTTTTAAAGCTGCCGGGCTTTTTGCAGGTGAAGAGTACTTTAGACTGTTCTCCTACAACCTGATCCAGGGCGCCAGGGATAAGGTGCTGGCTTATAAAAGTTCGATTGTTATATCAGAAGCACTGGCCAGAACATTATTCGGAACTACCGAAAACATCATTGGTAACTCTGTACAGTTTGGGGAGGACAGGCAGTTACAGGTATCCGGCGTTTTTACGGGTACTCCACCCAACTCTTCTGACCAGTTCGATTTTCTGGTGTCTTTCGAGATCTTTAAAGAGCTTATGGGCCCTGAGCATCAGGACTGGGGCAATACAGGTCCGCGTACCTTTGTGCTCCTGAAAGAAGGAACAAATGTTGAGACCTTCAATAGTAAAATATCCGGCTTTATGAAGCAAAAGGCTAGTGGCTCCAATGCGGATGTTTTTGTAAGGCCGTATACCGATAAGTACCTCTACGACACATATGAAAATGGCGTACAGGCGGGCGGCAGAATTGAGTATGTACGGCTTTTTTCAATCATCGCCATTTTCGTTCTATTGATTGCCTGCATCAACTTCATGAACCTCTCTACGGCCAGGGCTACCCGCCGGCTAAAGGAAGTAGGAATCAAAAAAACATTAGGTGCCTACCGTAAAACACTCATTGTTCAATACCTGGGAGAATCTATGGTCATGACGGTATTATCTTTACTGCTGGCGCTGTTGCTGGTGGTGCTGTTGCTGCCACAATTCAACTTAATAACAGGCAAGCAATTAAGCATCAGTTTTAATCTGTCCCTGATCCTATCCATACTGGGCATCACCCTCATGACCGGACTAATTGCTGGTAGTTACCCGGCCCTGTACCTATCCGGCTTTAATCCGATTACTGCCTTAAAGGGTAAACTGAGCAGCTCGGCAGCAGAAGTGTTTACCCGTAAGGGACTGGTGGTTTTTCAGTTTACCCTTTCTATAATCTTCATTGTGGCCGTGCTTGTGGTGTACCAACAGCTAGACTATGTACAGACCAAAAACCTGGGGTACCACAAAGAGCAGATCATCTATTTTGAAAAAGAAGGCAGGGCTGCACAGGATGAGTCGCTTTTTCTATCAGAAATTAAACGCATCCCGGGTATTGTAAATGCTGGCAGTACTTCCCATAGTTTTCTGGCACAACAAACTACCACTACGGGTGTGCACTGGGAGGGGAAGAATCCTGAGGATATCATAAAGTTTGAACTTGCAAAAGTTAGCTATGATATGATTGAAACCTTAGGCCTTCACATGGCTGCAGGACGGGCATTCTCCAAAGACTATGGTTCCGACAGCCTGGGTATCATCTTCAATGAAGCAGCAATTGAGACAATGGGGCTTGACAACCCCGTTGGGAAATATGTAAACGTATGGGGAAAAGACAGGCAGATTATTGGCGTAACCAAAGACTTTCACTTTCAATCGCTGCATGAAGCGGTAAAGCCCCTGTTTTTCATTGTTAAACCAACCGATACCTATAAGATTATGGCACGTGTGGCCGCCGGAAGGGAAAGAGAAGCAGTTACCGGGCTCCAGCAGTTTTATGAGGAGTTTAACCCTGGCTACACGCTGGATTACAAATTTTTAAACCAGGACTACCAGGCCCTCTATGCCGCAGAGAACCGGGTAGCCATACTTTCCAAATACTTCTCTGGCATCACCATTATTGTTTCCTGCCTGGGTTTGTTTGGCTTAGCAGCTTTTACCGCCGAAAGAAGGCGAAAAGAAATAGGTATACGCAAGGTTTTGGGTGCAAGCCAGTTCAGTATTGTCTACCTGCTCTCCAGCGATTTTACACGATTGGTAGGCCTCGCTATCTGTATTGCTTTACCCTTAAGCTACCTATTGGTAAAAAACTGGCTGAATGGGTTTGAGTACAGGATTGAGTTAGCATGGTGGTATTTTATAGGAGCCGGACTGGCTGCATTGGCGATTGCCTGGCTTACCGTGGGAGCTCAGGCAGTGAAGGCTGCCACCAGTAACCCGGTGCGGAGCTTAAAAGATGAATAAGACTCCTCAAATGCCGTAGGCTGGATTAGTGTAATTCATCAAATTTAGCGCCTGGGGTGTACCATTTGCCTGGATGAAACTACTTTTTCAGCAGCAGCTGTAGTGAAAACGCACAGCTGCTGTACGATACCGAACACTATTCCATGGTGCGTAAATCATAAGCTGCTTGTAAATAGGTGCTTGCGCATCTGGCATACTAACTGAAGAATTCATCAGCAGGAGAGATAGCATACCTCCCAGCCATGTGAACAATATAATTTTTGACCCCACATACCCTAATTCTTATGTTCCGACATCATATAAAAATTGCCTGGCGTAACATGATGAGAAATAAAACTTTCTCCTTCATTAACCTGATAGGCTTAACAAGCGGTCTATGCTGTTTTTTGCTGATAGCACTCTACATTGTTGATGAAACTACTTTTGATCGTTTTCATGCGCATGCCGATAACCTCTACAGGGTAGTAGAGGAGCGTAGCAGTGCAGATGGAAAAGAAAGCAAGTTAGGCAGTACCGCATATAATGTTTCTGTTAAGGCCAAGAGCGATTTTCCTGAAGTAGAGCAGGCCGTGAGGTTAGTGGTTCTGGGACGGGTAAACGTTGGAACAACCGAGAACACCAGTGTTTTCTACGAAGAGTTTTGGTTAAGCAGTCCCGATTTCCTGCAAAGTTTTAGCTTTAAGCTGCTGCAGGGTAATCCCGAAACTGCTCTTACCGCCCCTAATTCGGTAATTATAACAGAAGAAACCGCCCTGAAATTATTCAAAACCACGGCTGCATTGGGCAAAACAATTAGGGTAAACGATGGCAGCACTCCTTACATGGTAACAGGTGTGCTGGAAAATTTCCCGGTAAACTCTCAATTATCATTTAACCTGCTTTTCTCGGAGTCTACCATAACATCGAATCCCGATTTTCAGGAAAACATTAACTCCGACTGGGACTCAAATGATTTTTACACCTATTTGTTGCTAAACGAAGAGGCAGATCCGCAGGTGATAGCAGCAAAATTGAATACACTGGTGGCTGCTAACCGCAGCCCCGAAAGCCAGCACAAAAGCAGCTTTGTGCTACAGCCCCTGAAAGAGGTCCATTTCAACTCTGCTGATATTGAGGGCACATTAGGCAAGCTGGGTAATATTAACTACATCTATGTTTTTTCAGCAATTGCCCTGTTTGTGCTGCTGATTGCCTGCATCAATTACATGAATCTGACCACTGCCATGTTTACCAGGCGGGCTAAGGAAATTGGGGTGCGCAAAATAGCCGGGGCCTCGCGTGGTGGGCTGGCAATCCAATTCCTGGCAGAATCGTTCCTGATGACCCTTCTGGCCTTTACACTGGCCTATGTGCTAATCAAACTGTTGCTGCCTTCCTTTAACGCATTTACTCAAAAAGAGCTAAGCCTTGGCCTTGGTACAGATTACCGGATCTGGCTGGGCGTGCTGCTTTCTCTGGTGTTGGTGGGAGCCTTGTCGGGTTTATACCCGGCACTGTTTCAATCGCGCTTAAAACCTATAGAGCTGTTTAAGAGCAAGCTGCCTGTAGGGAAGGAAAGCATTAGTTTGCGCCGTTTCCTGGTGGTATTCCAGTTTTCTGTTTCCATCATCATGATGTTAGCCACCCTGGTGGTGTACCTGCAGCTGCAGTACATCAACAGTAAGGATATGGGCTTTAATAAAAGCCAGCTGCTGGTCATCGACATCAACAGTGGCAAAGTTCGGCAGGGTGCCGCAACCATCAGGAATGAGTTTAGCCGCCTGCCGCAGGTTACCAGTGTTTCTGTAAGCTCCCGCGTACCCGGCGAGTGGAAGAGCCTGCCCAAAGTAAAAGTAAAGCAGCCCAACAGCTCCGCACAGCTGGGGAATGATATGTATTTCCTGGCAGTGGACGAACAATTTCTGCCAACTTTTGAAATAGAGCTGCTGCAGGGCAGAAATTTCACAGCGGGCAGTGTTGCCGATTCTTCGTCGGTACTGGTGAATGAAACTGCTGCCAGGGCGCTGGGAATTACAGAGGCTTCCGGACAGCTTATCCAGATTCCGGCAGCTGACTTTGGCGGCAGTGTGGAAAGTCTGGAGGTGCCGTATCAGGTGCGGGTGGTGGGTATTGTAAGAGACTTTAACTTTCAGTCGCTGCGGGAGCCAATGGCGCCCATGGTGCTGGGTTATCAGAATAACCCTGTGCATAGCATCGATTACTTTACCGTTCGGGTAGCGCCGGGTAATGTGGCTGCCACCCTGGAGCAGCTGGAGGCTGTAATGCAGCAGGTAGATCAGAGCCATTTGTTCGAGTACCACTTCCTGGATAATCAGTGGGAATTGTTTTACCAGCAGGATAGAATTAGGCAGACAGTTTTTCTGATAGGAGCAGCACTGGCCATACTTATTGGCTGCCTGGGGCTATTTGGCCTTGCCACCTTTGCTGCTGAGCAGCGACGCAAGGAAGTAGGCATTCGCAAGGTACTTGGCGCCAGCGTATCCAGCATTGTGCTGATGCTCTCCAAAGATTTTCTGAAGCTGGTAATGCTGGCAGCACTCATCGCCTTTCCGTTGGGTTGGTACGCCATGAACCACTGGCTGCAGGATTTTGCCTACCGGATTCAACTTAGCTGGTGGATCTTTGGCCTGGCCGGCGCCGGGGCCATGCTTATTGCTCTGCTTACGGTCAGCTTTAAAGCAATCAAAGCAGCAGTAGCAAACCCTGTAAAATCCCTGCGTAGCGAATAAACCGCTCATATCGCTGTAGGTCGGGCTGCAGCGGCTGCGGTGGTATCAGGAACTGCCAGGTCCCCCGGAGTAGAGCCAGCGGAACAGGTGCTGAAGGCTTTTTTTAGTCCTTCAAAGCGGCATTGGTAGGCTCGGCTGCAGCAAAATTTTCTGCTAAATCAGTGTAGGCAGTACTGTTGACATAGTTATTCCACATTTAATTTTTCGCTCATGCTCAAGAACTTCTTCATCATTGGTTTCCGTAGCATTCGCCGGAATAAAGCGCATACCGCTATCAACGTTGCCGGTTTAGCCCTGGGAATTGCCTGCTGCCTGTTACTGTTCCTGGTGGTTCGGTACGAAAGCAGTTTTGACCGGCATCACGCCAAGGCAGAGCGGATTTACCGGGTGAACACCCAATTCATGACAGGGGAGGGAGGCGTTAGTACAAATGCGCCTGTACCGGTAGGAAAAGCGCTGAAAGAGGAGTTTCCCGAAATTGAGGAAGCTGCCACCACACGCTTTTACGGAAGCGGCCTGATTAAGGTAGGCGACCAGGTTTTCAGGGAGCCCGGTATTGCTAATGTGGGCCCTGCTTTTTTCAGGATTTTTGATGTTAATTGGCTGGCTGGCAGCCCGGAGACTTCTTTGGCAGAGCCAAATACCGTGGTTCTAAGCAAAAGTGTGGCAGAAAAGTACTTTGGTCCAGACGCCGCCACCAACCCTGCAACAGTTCTGGGTAGAACCATTACCTTCAATTCAGAGGCACCCTTACAGATTACCGGCCTGGTAGAAGATTTTCCGGCCACCACCGATCTGCCGTTCAGAATCCTGATTTCTTATGCAACGCTGCCTACGCCAGTGGTGGAGGACCATACCTATTGGGTTAATATTTCCAATTCTTACTCACATTTTTTGCTGCTGAAAGAAGGGGTGGACCCACAGCTACTGGAAGCTAAGTTTCCGGTGGTGCAAAAGAAGTATACCGGCGAGAATCGCTATGCCTACCTGCTGCAGCCTTTAAGTGAAATGCACCACGATAGCCGCTTCAGTAACTATAACAGGCGTATCATGCCGCCTGAAAACATCAATGGGTTAATTCTGATAGGGTTGTTCATCTTGTTTACTGCCTGCATCAACTTTATCAACCTGGCCACGGCCCAGTCGGTAAAACGCTCAAAAGAGGTGGGTGTGCGCAAGGTTTTAGGCGCAAACCGAAACCAGTTACTCCGGCAGTTTCTGGCCGAGACCTTTCTAATCACGTCTCTGGCAATGGTGGTGGCGGTGGTGGCAGCCTTATTCGCCCTGCCTTACCTGCAGGAGTTGCTGGAGGTAGCCATATCGTTCAGGCCCCTGCAGGATGCTACCCTGCTGGCTTTCCTGGCAGCTATAACCCTGGTGGTAACACTTCTGGCGGGCTTTTACCCGGCCATGCTGGTTTCTGGTTTCAGGCCCGTGGCAGCAATCAAAAATAAAATTACTGCCCCTAAAACAGGGGCTTTAACGCTGCGCCAGGGCCTGATTGTTATGCAGTTCGTTATTGCACAGGTGCTCATCATCGGTACCCTTGTAGTATCCAGTCAGCTGGATTATTTTCGGAACCTCCCGCTGGGGTACAATCAAGAGGCGCTGATTACCGTGCCCCTGCCGGCAAACACACAGGAACAGGCAATTTACCCCTTGCGCACTCAGCTGGAGCAGCTATCGGGCGTTAAAAATGTTAGCTTTGGCTTTACGCCACCTTCTAATGATGGAGGCTGGTTTGGTACCTATAATTTTGAAGGCTCCGGCCTGAAAGACGATATCGTTTGCCAGATGATGCCCATTGATGCCAACTACCTGGAAACCTATGGACTAACCTTGCTGGCCGGCCGGAACCTGCGGCAGGTTGGAGATACTGCTGCGGTGCTGGTAAATGAGGCCCTGCTACGGACCATGCATATTGATAACCCGGAGAAAGCCATTGGCCGGACTGTATCCAATTTTGGCAGAGCCCTAACCATAGTTGGGGTTGTAAAAGATTTTCATTCGCAATCGCTGCGGCAAGCCATAGGTCCGGTACTTATGGAGCGAAGGGACCAGATGCGCTTTGCCGGTATCAAGCTTCACATGGCTGACTTGCGCTCAACCCTGGGGCAAATTGAACAACAATGGAAGCAAACCTTTCCGGAGAGCGTTTTTGAATTTACTTTTTTGGAGGAAGACATTGCAAATTTTTACAGGGAAGAAGTGAAAATGTACACCCTGTTCCGGATCTTTTCTGGCATTGCTCTCTTCATAAGCTGCCTGGGTCTGTATGGATTGGTATCGTTTATGGCCGTGCAGCGCACCAAAGAAATAGGTATTCGTAAAGTGCTGGGGGCCTCGGTAACAAATATTGTTCTCCTGTTCACCAAAGAGTTTTTTGTGCTGATTTTTATTGCCTTTTCCATAGCAGCACCCCTAGCCTGGTATTTTATGAATGCCTGGCTTCAGAACTTCGAGTACCAGGTAAGCCTGGGGCTAAGTGTTTTTCTGGCAGCCATTCTGTTTAGCTTGCTGATTGCCGGTATCACGGTAGGCTATCGATCGGTACATGCCGCTTTTAGTAACCCGGTAAAGAATTTAAGAACAGAGTAGAAGCATCAGAAAAAATTTAGAAATGGATAGGGCAGGAGCGTATGTTGGGGATGTACAGGCTGTAGGGCTATCGTTTTTAGTGTATCATTAGCGCACACTAACTGTTCGGAATCGCACGCTGTGGTAGCTTGCCTATGTGTTAAATGGCTGTAAATTAGCGAAATGAGAGAATGGCACGCCTTCTGTTGGTTGTTGTGCAAGCGCCCTCTTTCATACTTTTATATTATTGAGCTTTAAATGCTGACATACAATGAAAAATCTTGCCTTACCCCTTATAGTGCTGCTCATAACTGCTACGCTTGCAGTGGCACAGGCTCCAGCCGAACCCATCAGTGTAGCATTGCCCGGGTTTGAAAAGCTGCAGGTAGGCCCCTTGATTAATGTGGTGCTGAAGGAAGGAGAGCATGAGCAGCTTGATATTGAGTACAGTGGCATTGCTCCTGAAAAGATCAATTATAAGGTGAAAGGAAACAAGCTTAGTCTTTACCTGGATGATGCAAAGTTTACGGTTAAAACAGAGGAGCTTGTAAAAGACGGCTACACACAAAAGGTACCCATTTACAGGGATGTTCAAATAACTGCCTATGTAACCTTCAAAAAGCTAAAGAGCATTCAGATTAGCGGTGAAGAAAAGCTTAGCTGTGAAGATGCGCTAATCAGCAAAAAATTCAGGATCCGCCAGTTGGGCGAAACCCAGGTGGTACTTGCTTCCCTGGAAACCGGCCGCCTAAAAGTACAGTCATTCGGGGAAAACAGGCTGTCGATCCGAAATGGTGAGTCAAATGTACAGTCTTACCGCTTATTCGGGGAGAACAGGGTTGATACGGAAAATATGGCTGGCAACCAGATCTCCACCAGCATATTTGGTGAGAACAGCCTCAACTTGTACGCCAGCGACGAAATAAGCCTTTGGGCCTTTGGAGATGTTAAATTGCGGTATTCCGGCGATCCGCAGCTGAACAGGTTTGTGCTGGGGGTATCAACTATCAATAAAAAATAATAACAGGCCCAGGGCTATGGCAGAGAAAAAGGCCTCTGTTTTCTTAAACTAGTGTGGTGGGTGTTTGCAGGGCTGCTGTTTAAGTATTAGATCCGGTGCCGGTCTATTCTAACATTTTTTAAAGCGATTGACTTATGTGGCAGAATTACCTGAAAATAGCGCTAAGAAACACTAAACGCCATAAGGGCTATACATTCCTGAATGTGGCCGGACTGGCGATAGGCATTGCAGCCTGTCTTTTCATTGCCTTTTTCATAAAAAATGAACTGAGCTACGATAACTATCATCAGGATGTTGAACGCCTGTACCGGGTTGCCATTGATATTAAGGCCAGTGCAGACAACAGGGTGTTTGCACAAACCTCTGGTACGCTTGCGCCCGCGCTGAAAAAAGATTTTTCTGAAGTGGAAGCTGCTGCCCGCCTTTGGAAGCAGGATAACAAGCTGGTGAAGTACGGGGAAGAAAAGGCTTTTTATGAAAATAATTTCTACCTGACAGATCCGGAGATTTTCGATGTATTCACCATACCGCTGATCAGGGGAAATGCACAAACTGCACTAAACCGACCTGCAACCCTCCTGATTGCTGAAGAAACTGCCAGGAAATATTTTGGAGAAGAAGATCCTATCGGTAAAACACTAAGGATCAATGAGCGCGATTATGAGGTGAGCGGCGTTATGAAAAGCCTCCCTGAAAGGAGCCATTTAAAGCTTAACCTGGTAACTTCTTTCGCTACCATAGAGCAGGAAGAATGGTATGAGGATGCCGTTGAAAACTGGTTTGCCACCATGTTTTATACCTATATCAAGGTTAAAGAGCATGTGGAGATCAGTGCTTTTGAGAAAAAGGTAGCATCAATCGCCAATGCCTATGAGGGTGAGCGGCTAAAAGAGTTTGGATACACCTTTCGGTATTTTCTGCAGCCTGTGCAGGACATACACCTCTATTCTAATTTACGCTATGAGGCAGAAGCACCGGGCAATCCCATCAACATCTATATTTTTACGGTTGTAGCAATGCTGATCCTGCTGATTGCCTCTTTGAATTATGTTAATTTAACAACAGCTCAATCTGCCAAGCGGGCTAAGGAAGTAGGGGTGAGGAAGGTACTCGGTGCAGCCAAAAGCTCCCTGTTTGTGCAGTTTTTGTTTGAAACCATCATACTCACAGCAGTTGCCCTGGTATTGGCCCTGCTTATTGTATTTGTGAGCCGCCCCTTGTTCGAAACCATATCCGGCCAGGCCATTAGCCTGCAACAGATTTTTACCCCTGGGTTTGTGGCAAGCATGCTGGGACTAACCCTGGTTGTAGGCGTTGTGGCGGCGGTTTATCCTGCCTTGTTTTTAGCGTCTTACAAACCGGTAAGGGTATTGAAAGGCAGCCTGAGCAAAGGTTCCGGGGGAGCATCCCTGCGCAAGGTGCTGGTGGTATGCCAGTTTAGCATTTCCCTGATGCTGATTGTGGGTACCATTATAGTATACAGGCAGCTGAATTTTATGAAAAACCAGCAGCTGGGCTTTGAAAAAGAGCAAGTGCTGGTGCTGCCTGTTCGCGGAGCCTCTATTGCTGATAACAATGAGCAGATCAAAAATGAATTTCAGAGCCATTCATCCATCATCAGTGTAGCCAGCTCTGCATCCATACCGGGAGAGGAGATGGATAATTTCAGTACTTCCCTGATGGGGGTAGCTGATGATAAAAGCCAGTCGATGTTTTACCTGTTTGTTGATGCTGATTTTCTGAAGACCTACGGTATTGAGATGGTTGCCGGCCGACCCTTCAATGAAGAGATCCGGTCAGATGCAGAAAGTGGGTTTCTAATCAATGAAAAAGCAGTAGCAGCCTTTGGCTGGGCCAATCCTGAAGAAGCAATTGGCCAGAAGCTGTCAGCTGGTTTTGGCAGGGACGGGGAGATTATCGGGGTTTATAAAGATTTTCATTACCGCTCCCTGCAGGCGTCCATTGAACCGCTTGTCATGGCAATCAATCCTAACCGGTTCAGTTACATCAGTCTGCATCTTAAAACAAACGATATGGCATCTACCATGGCATTTGTAGAGCAGAAATGGAAGGAGCTTTTTCCGCAGATGCCCTATGAATATGCCTTTCTGGATGAGGAGTTCAACAAGCAATATGCTGCAGATGAAAAGATGGGCCAGACGTTTCTGGTATTTACCAGCATTGCCATTTTCATTGCCTGCCTGGGTTTGTTTGGCCTGGCCACTTTTATAGCCCAGCAGCGCACCAAAGAAATAGGTGTGCGCAAAGTACTGGGCGCTTCTGTCAGCAGCATAGTGGCGCTGCTTTCAAAAGATTTTGTAAAGCTGATCCTTGTTTCGTTTGTTATTGCCACACCGCTTTCCTACCTGCTGATCAGCAAATGGCTGGAAAATTTTGCAATGCGCATCTCCATAGGCTGGCCCACCTTTGCCGTTGCCGGTATTACCATCCTGCTGATTGCCTTACTTACAGTGAGCTTCCAGTCGCTGAAAGCAGCCCTGGCTAACCCTGTCAGGAATCTGCGGAGTGAATAGGAAAAAGTAAATCAGCACTGTAGAAATGTGAAGTAAACGGAACTATTATTTTTAACCTGCATCTCACTCACGGCCATGTTCAGACAGTATTTAAAAATCGCCATCCGGAATATCCGTAAAAATAAAGGCTTTAGCCTGATCAATATCATTGGGTTGTCCCTGGGCCTGGCAAGCATGATGACCTTATTGCTGCTGGTGCAGCAGTATTACACCACTGACAGTTTCCATAAGGATAGCGATAATCTCTATTATCTGAAGACCTTTAGTGCTAATGGGGAATCCTATGACCAAACCACTTTTCCGCTGCTGTACGAAATTCAGAAAAGCTGCCCTGAGGTAGTTGCTGCCACACACTGGCAGCGCTGGAATGATCTGTGGCTGCAGCACAACAGCATAGAAGTGCAGGAACGTACCCAGTATGTAGACAGCGGTTTCTTTAAGGTTTTTTCCTTTCCCCTGAAAGAAGGCAATGCGCAACAGGCACTGGCAGACAAGTACAGTGTTGTTATCTCACAAAATGTAGCCACACAGTTATTCGGTAACGAAAAGGCTTTGGGTAAGACCATTATGGCTGCCGATACCATTCCCTTAACAGTTACAGGAGTACTGGATGCCATGCCTGTTAATTCAAGCCTGCGGGCTGAGGTGCTTCTGCCTTTACAGCTGCTGCAGGATACAGATGATTTTAAGCAGGGAGCCGACTGGTACAATACCTTTGCTATAAACTACCTGCGCCTAAGGGAGGGTGCTGACCCCAAGCTTCTCGATCAGAAGATTGATAGACTGGTAAAACAGTTTTATGCAGATGAAGCAAAGCAGAGTATGGTAAAAACCGTGCCCTTTAGCCAGTTAAAGTCAGAAGGTGATCCGCTCATCGGCTCTATCATTGCGGGAGCTCTTGCTTCGGCTGTTTTTATTGTGCTGGTCATGATCGCCAACCTCCTTAATCTCAACACAGCCATCGTGTTCAGCCGTACCAAAGAGGTGGCTGTACGCAGAATTATAGGGTCGGGCAAACGCAGTATTGTGTACCAGTTTTGCCTGGAAAACGCACTGCTTGTTTTTACTTCGCTCTTGCTGGGCTTTTACCTTTTTCTACAGCTACTGCTGCCCCAGGTAAATGTGGTAATGAGCAGTGGCTTTGGTGAACTGCAGTTTCAGTGGCAGCAGGATTATGTGCTTCTGGCCTTGTTTGTGCTTATTGCAGCCCTTATTGTGCTGGTGGCGGGGAGCATCCCGGCCTGGTACCTTACTTCGGTAAAGGTATCTGAGGCGGTAAAGGGCAAGTTCATCAAAGCTGATAGCAGGGGCTGGTTACGGAATATTTTCATCACCGTGCAGTTTACAATGGCTGTTGTACTCATTGGCGTTGCCATTGTGCTAAACAGCCAGATACGCTATATGAAAGCGGCATCCCTGGGCTTTAACACCACAGAAGTGGCTGTTGTAAACCTGGACCTGTCTTTCAGGGACCCTGCCCAGGCAGAAAGCCGCTTTGAAACTATTCTGAACTCGCTAAGGAGCAATCCCTATGTAAAGTCTGTTTCTACCACCCCCGTAATCCCTACCAACTACTGGCAAAACTATAATACCTACATAGATGTGGAAACCGGCAGGGAGATCTTACTGCGACATGTACCTGCAGATGCCGGTTTTGCAGAAACCTACCAGATTCCTGTGGTGGAGGGGCGTAATTTTAATGATGCACTGGCGGCTGGCGAAGAGGGCAGTATAATCATTAACCGCTCGGCGGCAGAGGCCTTTGGATGGGCCAATCCTATCGGGAAACAGATAAAAGGCAAAGGTGGTGATGAGGTAGGTACCGTTATTGGTGTGCTGGATGATTTTCATTACTCTAACCTGCAACAGGCTATTGAGCCCCTGCTGCACTGGTACAATGGAAAGCCTGCCCTGGGCTTTAACCGCTACTTAAGTATCCGTCTCGATACAGACCACCGCCAGGAGATTATGGCGGGGCTGGAGCAGGATTTCAAAACTATGCCAGCGCGCAGAAGCTTTAGCCATACCCCAATGGATGAACTGGTAGAAGGGCAGTATTCGCTCATGGAGGGACTCCTGAAGGTAACTAATTATGTGGCCCTGCTTACTGTATTTATTGCAGCCATGGGCCTCTTTGGCCTTGTGGCCCTGTTTGCCCGCCAGCGCATTAAGGAAATTGGGGTAAGAAAAGTGTTGGGGGCCACTGTGCTGGATATAACAGCCCTGCTCTCTAAAGACTTTTTGAGGCTTGTGATGCTGGCCATAATTATTGCCACCCCCATTGCCTGGTATGCCATGCACAGGTGGCTGGAAGATTTTGCCTACCGCATCAACATCAGCTGGTGGTACTTTCTGAGTGCAGGCCTGCTTGCTCTTTTTATAGCGCTGGCAACGGTAAGCGTGCAGGCAGTTAAAGCAGCTAAGGCCAATCCTGTAAAGAATTTAAGAACTGAATAAAGCTACGCCCATGCTAAAGAATTATGTAAAAATAGCTTTCAGAAGCCTTTGGCGCAGCAAAGCTTTTTCCGCCATCAATATTTTTGGCCTTGCCATTGGCATAGCCTGCTGCCTGGTGATCATGCTTTTTGTGGAGCATGAGCTGAGCTACGACCGCTTTCATGAAAAGGCAGACCGCATTGTGCGGGTTGTGTTCCGGGGATCGGTGCAGGGCGAGCAAATGAACGAAGCACACGTTATGCCACCCGTGGCGCAGGCACTTGTGCAGGATTACCCGGAGGTAGAACAGGCTACACGCCTGCGCCCCATGGGCACTCCTAAAATTCTTTATGGTGATAAAGTATTCAGCAAAAGCAGTTTTGCTTTTGCTGACTCCAACTTCTTCAAAGTATTTACGCTGCCGCTGCTGAAAGGCGATCCGGCCACGGCCCTGGGGCAGCCCAACGCCCTGGTTATTTCTCAATCCACTGCCCGCAACTATTTTGGAGATGAAGATCCTATAGGAAGGGTGCTGCAGCTAAAGGACTGGAAGGAACAGTTTACCATCAGCGGTGTAATGGCCGACATACCTGCTAACTCTCATTTCCGTTTCGATATGCTGGCTTCCATGGCTACTTTTCCCGATGCCCGTAATCCTTCCTGGATGGTATCTGAATTTTACACCTATCTGCTGCTCCCCGAGGGCTACGACTATAAACAGCTGGAGGCCAAGCTGCCACAGGTAGTGGAAAAGTACATGGGACCACAGCTCCAGCAATCCATGGGCATAAGCCTGGCACAGTTCCGGGAAGCGGGTAACGACCTGGGCCTTTTTCTGCAACCACTTAGTGCTATCTACCTCCATTCGGATTTGCTCACTTCCCTGGAACCTGGTGGCGATATCCGTTATGTGTATATTTTTGCTGCCGTTGCCGCTTTTATGCTCCTGATCGCCTGCATCAACTTTATGAATCTTTCTACAGCTGGTGCCAGCAAAAGAGCAAGGGAGGTAGGGGTGCGCAAGGTATTGGGTTCCGGAAAAGGACAGCTGGTGGGGCAGTTTCTCACCGAATCTGTTCTGCTAAGCCTGCTGGCCCTGCTGCTGGGCCTGCTGATGGTAGAGTTGGCCCTGCCCGTTTTCAATGAGCTGTCGGGCAAAAGCCTAGGCCTGCGGCTCATGGAAAGGCCCTTGCTAATACCCGGGCTGCTCCTGTTTGGACTTTTTGTGGGGGTGCTGGCGGGCAGTTACCCGGCCTTCTTCCTGTCTTCCTTTAAGCCGGTTTCTGTGCTAAAGGGATCTGCCTCATCGGCGGCAGGTGCACCTGGTAAAGGCAGCTGGAGCCTGCGCAGCGGACTGGTGGTTTTTCAGTTTTGTATTTCCATTGTGCTTATCATTGGTACTACCGTTGTATACCAGCAGCTTCAGTATATTCAGAATAAAAAGTTAGGCTACGAGAAAGACCAGGTGCTGGTGCTGCCCGAAACATGGTTGCTGGGCGGGCAGGCAGAGGTGTTTCGGCAGCAGCTGCTCCAGGATCCGCGGGTGCAGTATGTAAGCACTTCGGGCTACCTGCCGGCAGGCCCTTCCTACAACAACAACTTTATGGTATATCCTGATGATGATGTCTCGCAGCAGGTAAAAACCCTAAGGTATGAGGTAGATGATCAGTACATACCAGCACTGGGACTGGAGCTGGTGGCGGGCCGTAATTTTTCATCCCTTTATGGCTCTGATTCTACTGCCATTATACTCAACGAAACTGCTGCAACAGCCTTTGGCTGGGGAAAAGAGGCCCTTGGACAAACCCTGACCACCTCCACCAACGATGGCAGAAAACACCACTTCAGGGTTATTGGAGTCGTGGGCGACTTTCATTTTAAATCGCTGCACGAGCGCATTTCGCCGCTGGTAATGGTATTGGGCAAAAACAACGGATCTGTGATCGCAAAAGTAAAAACAGACAGGGTAGGAGAGTTGATTGCAGCTGTGCGGCAGAAGTGGGAGGCCCTTGCGCCTGCAGAGCCCTTTGAATATTCTTTCCTCGATGACCGCTTTAACCAGACCTACGCATCGGAGCAGAAGGCTGGTCAGATCCTGGGCATCTTTGCAGGACTTACTATTTTTGTGGCATGCCTGGGCCTGTTTGGGCTGGCAACCTTCACTGCCGAGCAGCGTACCAGGGAAATTGGCATCCGTAAGGTGCTGGGAGCAGATGTGGCGAGCATTGTTACCCTCTTATCCAAAGATTTTCTAAAGCTGGTACTCCTGGCTGCAGTCATTGCCTTTCCCATTGCCTGGCTGGCTATGCAGCAGTGGCTGGAGGATTTTGCCTACCGCATTGATTTATCGCTCTGGGTGTTCATTGTAGCCGGTATTGTTGCGGCAGTTGTTGCTTTTCTTACCATCAGCTACCAGGCAGTGAAAGCGGCTACCAGCAATCCTATCCATAATTTACGAAATGAGTAGCATGCAATAGCTGGCATTACTAAAATTTGTAGTGTAAAGGTGAGGGCACGGCAGGGACAACTATCGTGAAGTGTTGAGACGGCTGCTCCTGCATCGTACCATCATTTATACTCCTTACTGCTGCTTCACTTATTAGCTCTGCTGCAATATAGTGCTCGGGTAACTTCTGCAAATGCTCTATCACCAATGTTCATGCAGCCTAATCAAAGCGCATAAGTGCTGAAGCAGCAGTGTATCAAAAACGCACACTTGCTGTGCGGTATCGCACGCTTACCTGCTATTGTAAAGGCTTAAATTGCTCATAATCAGGTAAAATAAAGATTGGCACATCCTCTGCAGGTACAGTGCCGGGTCTGGTGTTCTTTCCAAAAACCATTAATTGAAGAGGCATGATCAGGAATTATTTCAAAACAGCTTACCGCAATATCTTAAGGCACAAAGGTTTCTCTTTTTTAAATATTGCAGGATTGGCCCTGGGGTTTACCGCCTGCTTCCTGATAGCGTTGTTTATCCGGGATGAGTATCAGTTTGATGAATTTGTGCCAGAAGGTGAACGGGTGTACCGCATCTATAATCAGCACACCAACAATGAGGGAACCGAAGATCTTGCAGTTACCACTGTGGTAATTGCCACTGCGCTAAAAGAGAATTTTCCCGAAGTGGAACAAACCGCCAGGGTTATGATGACTTCCGCCGCTAAAAGTCTTTTTGAGGTAGGGGAGAAAAGAATGTACCAGGAGAGTGGAATTTTTGTTGACTCCACTTTTTTGGAAGTATTGCCAATAAAATTAAAATACGGATCATCGGTTGGGGCTCTTGATGATCCCGCTTCCATCATCATTTCAGAAGAAATGGCAGATCGTTTTTTTGGAAATGATAATCCGGTAGGCAACGAAATTATAATGAATAAGACACCTTTAACAGTTAAGGGTGTTTTTGAGAAGAATCCCAAGTTCCATTTGCAGTTCGAATCCCTTTTACCTCTTTCACTCGCGGGTAATCCTGCGGATAGAATGCAGGATTGGGGCTGGGAGCAATTTTATAATTATGTAAAATTAAAGGAAGGAGCAAATGCAGAAGCTGTAGAGGCAAAATTTCAGGCTCTTGCAGAACAACAGATAAGAGCAATGGAAATTGAGCAAGGTAGTGAACCTTCTGTTAATAAATTCCATTTCCAGCCGCTCAGGGAAATTCACCTCTATTCATCAAGTTTTGTTTATGATAATGCCATCAGGGGTAACATTACCTATGTAAAGGCTTTTACATTTGTCGGCATTTTTGTTTTACTCATAGCATGTTTCAATTTCGTTAACCTGGCAACTGCCAAATCACTGCAAAGGGCGAAGGAAGTAGGGGTTCGTAAAACTATTGGAGCCGACAGAAAACAGTTGATCATCCAGTTCCTTGGCGAGACTATCTTCCTTACGTTCATCAGCATTATAATATCCCTTCTGCTTACCGCCATATTACTTCCATGGCTCAACAGATTCACAGGAAAAGAAATTAGCTATGCTGTTTTAGCTGATCCCATTGTATTATTAATCTTCTTCAGCCTCACAATCATTGTAGGAATTCTGGCGGGGCTTTATCCTGCACTGGTACTCTCCAATTTCAGGCCCATTAAAGTGCTGAAAGGTTCAGCCGTGGGTGACCAGGAGTCGGGTAAAATACCGCTACTACGTCACGGTCTTGTAGTCCTCCAGTTTTCAATGTCTGTTTTACTGATCATCAGCGCAATTGTGGTTTTCAACCAGGTAGATTATTTACATAGTAAGGACCTGGGGTTTAGCAAAGATCAAATCATGTTCTTTCCTATGCGTGGAGAAAAGATGTTTAGTAACAAGGAGACTTTCAAGAACCAGCTTGAACAGATTCCGGGGGTATCTTCGGTTTCTATAGGCTACGGTTTCCCAGGCGATGCTGTTGCGGCACATGGCATTAGGGTTAAAGAAAACGGACAGCTTGTGAGAAAACCTGCCACACAATTGATGATTGACTATGACTATATAGAAACGCTTGGCCTGGAAATGGTTGCGGGACGGCCGTTTTCTGAAGCTATGAGTACAGACATGGAAAAAGCTTACATAATCAATGAAACTGCAGTTAGGAATTTCGGGTTTGGAACGCCTGAAAATGCCATAGGCAAAGAAATAACGTGGCAGGTATGGAATGACACTAACCCGGATTCCCTAAAGGTAGGTCCTGTAATTGGAGTTGTTAAAGATTTTAACTACAAGAGCCTTTATGAAGAGGTGGAGTCGGCGGTGCTCCAGATCTTTCCTGATGCGGCCTGGAAAGTAGCCGTAAAAATGGAAACTGCCCGGATGGAAAGCTCTCTGGCTCAGGTAGAAACTGTATGGAACAGCTTCAGCCCGGATTATCCTCTTGAATACAAATTTCTTGATGAAAATTTTGAGCAGATGTATCTGGCCGAAGATAAATTAAAGGCCCTTCTGGGAATCTTTACAGGCCTGGCAATTTTTGTGGGGTGCCTGGGGTTGTTCGGACTTGCAGCATTTTCTGCAGAAAGAAGAAAACGGGAAATAGGTATCAGAAAGGTTTTGGGAGCCAGCGTAGAAAATATTGTCATGCTGCTCTCCAGGGATTTTGTAGTACTCGTACTTATCGCGCTGTTGATAGCCTCCCCAGTTGCATGGTATTTCATGAATGGCTGGCTGCAGGATTTTGCCTACAGGATCGATATAGGCTGGTATGTTTTCCTGATTGCCGGGGTGGCTGCAGTGAGTATAGCCTTGATTACAGTAGGCTTTCATGCGCTTAAGGCGGCCACTTCCAATCCTGTAAAAAACTTAAGAACTGAATAACCCCTACCCATATGTTCAGGAATTATTTTAAAACTGCTTACCGTAATCTGCTTCGGAACAAAGGTTTTACCTTTATAAATGTGGCAGGACTCACCCTGGGTCTTACAGCTTGTCTGCTGATTTCGCTCTTTGTGTGGGACGAACAGCAGTTTGATAAATTTATTCCGGAAGGGGAGCAGGTGTATCGGGTTTATCAGGAGCGAACCACCGCAGAGGCTATTGAACTGACCCCACGCACGCCACCCATGTATGGCCCTGCCTTTCTGCAGGAATTACCTGAGGTAGTAGAATCTGTAAGGGTGATGGAGATTCTGTCAAAAAATTTATTTGAGGCCAACAACAAGAAGATCTATGAGGAGAAGGGCGTTTATGTGGACTCAAACTTTTTTAAGATTTTCCCCCTGCGGCTCAAATGGGGAACACAGGCCAGTGCTTTGAAAGAACCTGCTTCGATCGTGATCTCAGAGCAGTTTGCCCAACGTTATTTCGGTACTGAAAACCCGGTGGGAAAAGAGGTGTTGATGGAGAAACAGCCCCTTCAGGTAAAGGGGGTTTTTCAGCATAATCCTAAATTTCACCTGGCGCTGGATTATATCTTACCCATGTCGGCAGCCCAGCTACCAGCTGAGCGGATGGAGAGCTGGGGCTGGCATCAGTTTAACACGTACGTTAGAGTAAAAAGGGGTACCGATGCGCAGGCGCTGGAAGCTAAGTTTAAAAAAGTTCTAGACTTACGGAATCCTCCCGATCCCAGCGTAGGTGTGCATGAATTCAGGCCCCTGTTACAGGCACTTGAGGATGTTCATTTATACTCTGCAGACTTCAAGTACGACATGGCAGTGCGGGGCAACATTACCTATGTACGGGCACTCAGTATTATAGCCTTCTTTATTCTTGCCATCGCCTGTTTCAACTTTGTGAACCTGGCTACGGCCAAATCGCTGAAACGTGCAAAAGAAGTGGGCGTTCGAAAAACGATAGGTGCCAGCCGCCAGCAGCTGATGGTGCAGTTTATCATAGAAACAATCCTCTTAACAGGGGTAAGTATTTTACTTGCTGTGGGTTTTGTGGCACTACTGCTGCCCTGGCTCAATAAATTTGCTGATAAACAAATATCCTTATCACTGTTAATAAATCCTTTGGTGCTACTGCTGTTGCTCGCATTGGCGCTGTTTGTTGGGGTAACCGCCGGTTTTTATCCTGCACTGGTGCTTTCTGGCTTTCAGCCTGTTAAAGTGCTGAAGGGTACTGCCGCAAGTGAAGCCAGGCCCGGGCAAATTCCCTGGCTGCGGCACAGCCTGGTGGTTGTGCAGTTTGCGCTTTCAATCCTGCTCATCATTAGTGCTGTGGTTGTGTTCCGGCAGGTAAGTTATCTGAATAGCAAAGACCTTGGCTTCAATAAGGAACAGATCATGTTCTTCCCAATGCGGGGCACCAACATGTTTGAGAACTACAGTACATTTAAAAATGAATTGCAGCGTGTACCTGGCGTGTCATCTGTCTCTATAGGCTATGGCTTTCCCGGCGATATGGTGGCGGGCGATCAAGTCATTGTGCCCAACGGAGGTGAGCAGACTGTTTACCCGGTTACCCAACTCCTGATCGACCATGATTACATCAAGACCCTTGGACTGGAGCTGGTGGCCGGAAGAGACTTCTCGAAGGAAATGAAAACAGATCCCGACAAAGCCTTTATTATCAATGAAACTGCGGTAAGGGAGCTGGGGCTGGGTTCAGCGGAGAAGGCGCTGGGCCAGCCCCTGCATTGGGGCGAATGGGGGGCTAACCATCCGGACTCCCTGAAGAAGGGACAGGTGATTGGCGTTGTGAAAGACTTTCACTATAAGAGCCTGTTCGACCGGGTAGAACCAGCCGTTTTGCAGATCTATCCCGGAGCATACTGGAAGGTAGCTGTGAAAATAGAGACAGCCAGTGCTTCCGATGCAATTGCTGGCGTAAAAGGGGTATGGCAGCAGTTCTCTCCGGATTATCCGCTGGAGTACAATTTTCTTGATGAAAGTTTCGGCAAGATGTACAAGGCAGAAGACAAGCTAAAAACCCTGCTCTGGATTTTTACAGGCTTGGCGATATTCATCGGGTGCCTGGGACTCTTTGGTTTAGCCGCCTATGCTGCCGAGCGGCGCATAAAGGAAATAGGCATCCGCAAGGTATTGGGCGCCAGTGAGCAGAATATTGTAATGCTGCTTTCCGGGGATTTTGTAAAGCTGGTGCTCATATCTATTTTAATTGCCTCACCCATAGCCTGGTACTTTATGCAGCAGTGGCTGCAGGATTTTGCCTACCGTATCAACATCAGCTGGTGGATCTTTGCCCTGGCAGGACTGGCAGCTGTAACCATCGCCCTGGCAACAGTCAGCTTCCATGCCATCAAAGCAGCACTTAGAAACCCCGTTAGAAATTTAAGAATCGAGTAAACGCATTCATATGTATTCAAGCTTTCTCAAAACAGCGATAAGGAACGTTATCCGGCACAAGGCTTTTTCCTTTCTCAATATTGCCGGTTTAACCTTTGGCCTTACCGCCTGCATTCTGATAGGTTTATTTGTGCAGGATGAAATGCAGTTTGACAAATTCATTCCGGAAGGGAGCAGGATTCATCGTGTCTATTACCAGATTACGACCGAAGAAGGGACAAGCCAGGTTGCTACAACGCCTCCCATGTTTGCGACAGCTTTGCAACAGGAGTTTCCTGAGGTGGAGAACACCCTTAGGGTGCTCAATAATCCAAACAAGGAGCTATTTGAGGTAGGTGATACTAAATTATACGAAGAGGGAGGGATTCTTGCGGAGCAAAACTTCTTTGAAATATTCCCGCTTCAACTCACCTATGGATCTGCTGTAGCAGCACTTGAGGATCCTAATTCAGTAGTTATATCCCAGGAGCTGGCCCGTAAATATTTTGGTGATAAGAATCCGGTAGGCAAAAAAATAACCATCAGCAAAAGCCCTTTTCAGGTAAGCGGTGTTTTTCAAAATAATCCTAAGTTTCATTTACCTATCACATACATCTTTCCTCTGGTGGCCGCTGGAATAGCCGAAGAGCGGATGCAAAGCTGGGACTGGTACTCGTTTAACAACTATGTAAAATTAAAGCAGGGAGCAGATGTAGAGGGACTGCAGGCAAAGTTTCAGCGCTATACACAGCCCTTCCTGCAGGGAGATGAAACTACTACCTATTTGCCTCTCTTTCAGCCCTTACATGATATTCATTTGTACTCAGCCGACTTTAGATATGATATGGCTGTAAGGGGAAATATTATTTATGTAAAGGCACTGATCGTTACAGCACTTTTTATTTTGGTAATTGCCTGTTTCAATTTTGTGAATCTGGCTACCGCAAAATCCCTGCAGCGTGCTAAAGAAGTGGGGGTACGCAAAACCATAGGGGCCAACCGCAGCCAACTGATGGTGCAGTTCATCCTTGAAACTATCTTCCTCACCCTTATTAGTGTAGTGCTGGCTACCCTTTTTGCCTGGTTGTTTCTTCCCTTACTCAACCAGTTCACAGAAAAGCAAATTGCATTCGACTTGCTGGCTGATCCAATGAACGTGCTGCTATTGCTCCTGTTGGCAGTACTTGTTGGGGTGCTTGCCGGCTTTTATCCAGCCCTTGTTTTATCAGGTTTTCAGCCTGTGAAAGTCTTAAAAGGCACATTTTCAGGTGATAGCAGGCCAGGTAAAACACCCTGGCTGAGGCATGGGTTAGTGGTTATTCAATTTTCCTTATCGGTTCTGTTGATCATCAGCGCTATTGTGGTGCGCAGGCAGGTGACCTATCTGCATAGCAAGGAACTTGGTTTTGAGAAAGAGCAGATCATGTTTTTCCCCATGAGAGGGGAGCGCATGAGCTCAAATGTTGAAACTTTTAAAAATGAACTGTTGCAATCACCTTTTATTGAGGGTGTAACAGTAGGATATGGCTTTCCGGGCGATATGTTTGGAGATGGCATGATGACAGTACCCGGTAAAGGGGAACAAAAAAAAGCCACACAGCTAATGGTAGACCATGATTACATCAAAACCCTTGGTCTGGAACTGGTGGCAGGCAGGGATTTTTCAAGGGAGATGAAAACGGATAAAGACCATGGCTTTATTATCAACGAAACAGCTGTTAAAGAACTAGGACTTGGCACGCCAGAACAGGCATTGGGAGAAACATTGCTATGGCCTACCTGGCGAAATGCAGATTCAGTAAAAAGGGGACAGGTTATTGGAGTTGTAAAAGACTTTCACTACAAAAGCTTATATGAGCGAGTAGAACCCGCTGTGCTGCAAATTTATCCGCAAGCATACTGGAAAGTAGCCGTAAAAATAAAAGCAGCAGGTATAGAAAAGGCACTTCCCTATGTGAAGGAGGTTTGGGAGAAGTTCTCTCCGGAATACCCCCTGGAGTATAATTTTCTGGATGAAAGCTTCGACAAGATGTATAAGGCAGAGGATAAGCTAAGATCACTACTATGGATTTTTAGCGGAGTGGCCATTTTTGTAGGTTGCCTGGGCCTCTTTGGATTAGCCGCCTATGCCGCAGAAAGGCGTACCAAGGAGATTGGCATCCGCAAAGTGCTTGGGGCAAGTTCACAAAATATAGTGCTGCTTCTCTCGGGAGATTTTGTAAAGCTGGTGCTCATATCCATTTTAATTGCCTCGCCTGTTGCCTGGTACTTTATGCAGCAGTGGCTGCAGGATTTTGCCTACCGCATCAACATCAGCTGGTGGATCTTTGTGGTAGCAGGCTTAAGTGCCATTGCCATTGCCCTTGTTACGGTGAGCTTCCATGCCATCAGGGCGGCGCTACGGAATCCTGTGAGAAATCTGCGAACAGAATAATTTTTAACTGCCTTTCTTATGCTGGTACATACTTTAAATCAGATCATTCGCAGCCTTTGGCGCCACAAGAGCTTTACCTTTATTAACCTGCTGGGCTTATCCATAGGCATTGCCGCCGTGCTGGTAATCTTTTTGATAGCCCATTATGAGAATAGCTTTGATGCTTTTCATTCAGACAGCGAGCGGGTTTACCGGGTAGTGAGCAAAAACGAGAGGGAAGATAAAGTAGTACATGAGGCTACCGTTCCCTATCCAACAGGCCGGTTTTTGCGGGAGGAGTATCCTGGAATTCAGGCTACCCAGATTCACTTTGCCAGTGATATGCAGGTTAGGATAGGCAGCCAGGCACCATTCATTGAAGAGAATGTGGTGTTCGCAGACTCTCTCTTCTTTAATGTGCTGGATTTTGCCGGGGTTGAGGATTTATGGCTGGCTGGCAACCCGGCCACTGCACTGCAAAATCCACAGCAGGCCATCCTCACAGAACACAGCGCGCAGCAGTATTTTGGAACAGAAAACCCAGTAGGCAAACTCATAAGCCTCGATAATAAGGTAGATGTAGAAGTGGTAGGTATTCTAAAGAGCCTGCCTCAGACCAGTCATTTACCCTTTACCATGCTGGTATCATTCTCTACCCTGAATAGCGATTTGTTGTCTGGCCTGGATCTTAACACCTGGGGATTTACGGCCAGTGGATATACCTATGTGCGATTGAATGAAGGCGTAACACTAGCTTCGGCAGAAGGTGCGCTGCAGGCAATACAGCAGCGCAATGCCACCGAAGAGGCAGATAAAAAAGGAAAGTTATACCTGCAGCCTATTTCTGATATCCATTTCGACCTAACCTTCGAAGACAGTAACCCTTCTTATACTGTTAGTTCGAGGTACCTCACCATGCTGGTGCTGCTGGGTGGCTTTATTATCCTGATAGCCTGCATTAATTATATCAATATGTCTACTTCCTTTGCATTCACCAAGTCGAAGGAGGTGGGAATCCGCAAAACCATCGGTGCATCTAAGGGGCAGCTGTTTTTCCATTATATGCTGGAAACCCTTGTGGTAACCCTTAGTGCAGCCCTGTTAGGCCTGGGGCTTGCCCTGCTGGCCTTGCCCATTGTAAACCAGATTTTAGATAAATCCATC
This sequence comes from Cesiribacter sp. SM1, assembly GCF_020178975.1. Lineage (GTDB taxonomy): Bacteria > Bacteroidota > Bacteroidia > Cytophagales > Cyclobacteriaceae > Cesiribacter. Next base: position 321,490 of record NZ_JAHXBU010000091.1, on the reverse strand, counting down.
ACAGTTGCACCCATTCTTAGCCTGGCATTCCTGCTTGGGGCTGTGGCGTTCATCCTGGTCATTACGTTTATATCAGGCGTATACCCTGCGCTCATCCTGTCGGGCTTTAACCCCATTGCCTCTCTGAAAAATCAGCTGGCCATGCCCGGCAAATCTTCAGTGCTGTTGCGTAAGGCACTGGTGGTTTTTCAGTTTACCACCTCTATCGGCATGATCATTTGTACACTGGTTATTGCGCGGCAGATGGAGTATTTCCAAAATAAAGAGCTGGGCTTTAACAAGGAAGCGGTAGTAGAGGTATCTCTCCCGCTTAACGATAGTGTTAAGATTGAAGCGTTCAGGAGCTTGTTGCAAAACCAAACAGGTATCGAGGAGCTGTCGTTTTGCCTGGGCGCTCCTATATCCGATAATGGACTGGGGGTGAGCCTCCATGCGCCGCAGCTATCCGCTAATACTGGCTATTCAGCCAGCGTTATTCCCTGCGACAGAGCCTACCGGGATGCCTACAGAATGGAGCTGCTGGCCGGCAGGTGGTTTCTTCCTTCAGAAGAAGAAAATATTGGCAGCGCCGTGGTGGTAAACAGGTCCCTGACCAAAACCCTTGGCTATACCGATCCGGCAGAGGCTATTGGTAAAACCATACAGTTGGGTCTCAATGAAATGAAACCCACTATTGTTGGCGTTACCGAAGATTTTCACACCTCTTCACTGCACGATGATATTGCTTCTGTAGCCTTAACACCTTTTCCATATTTCTATTATGCGGCAGGTATCCGGCTATCGCCCGGCAATATGCGCAGCACCCTGGCCAGCATAGAATCGGCCTGGCGAAAGGTGTATCCCGAAAATGTATACCAGGTTGCTTTTATTGATGATACGCTTGCCCTAAGTTATGAGCAGGAAACCCGCGATTACCAGTTGTTTAAGGCCTTCTCGGCCATCTCTATCTTTATCTGCTGCATTGGCTTGTGGGGGCTTATTGCCTTTGTAGTGGTGCGCAAAACCAAAGAGATAGGCATCCGCAAAGTGCTGGGTGCTACTGTGAGTGGAATTGTATTGCTGCTATCCAGAGATTTTCTGAAGCTGATCGGCATTGCTTTGCTCATTGCTTCGCCCATTGCCTGGTACTTTATGGACCAGTGGCTGGCAGATTTTGCCTACCGTACCGATATCAGCTGGTGGATCTTTGCCCTGGCAGGATTCTTTGCACTACTGATTGCCTTGATCACCATCAGCTATCAGACCATCAGGGCTGCGCTGGCCAATCCTGTTAAAAATCTAAGAACTGAATAATAGGGATGTCAATGTTCAGAAATTATATCACTGTTGCAGTACGCAACCTGATGAAGCATAAGGGATTTTCCTTCATCAACATCTTTGGTTTATCCATCGGCTTAACCTGCTGTATGCTTATCTCGCTGTACATCTATCATGAGTACAGTTACGATACCTACCATGAGCACGATGGCCGTTTGTACCAGCTGGGCGTTATATGGGAGAATGAAGGAGAAGCCGAGCGCAGGGCTACCATTGCGGGGGCTGTTATAGAGGGGCTTGAGCAGGAGTTTCCCGAGATTGAAGAAAATACCAAGCTGCTGAAGCTTTTTCAGGATGATAAAACACTTATGCAGTACCGGGAGCAGGGGGCAGGCGTTAAGTCCTTTTATGAAACCGGTGGCTACCTGGCTGATGAAGATTTCTTTAAGCTGTTGACTTATGATTTTGTAGAAGGCGATCCCCAAACTGCCCTCCAGAATCCTAACACGCTGGTGGTATCAGAAGAAATAGCAAAAAAGCTTTTCGGCAATCAGCCAGCGCTTAATAAAGTAATCAGCATCAGCAGCAACACCAATGGAGATTATGATTTTACCATCACAGGTGTTTTCAGGCCCCGTACAAGTCCCTCGCACATCGATGCCAGGTTCGTGATGTCAGCCAGGGGAGGAAACTTCGAAAGCTTGTTTCAGAACAACACCGATATGCTGAACAACAACATGTTTTTCAGCTATTTTCTGCTGAAGGAAGGAGCCGATGTGCAGCAGCTGGAACAGAAATTTCCTGCATTTATTGAGCGGCACATGGGTAAGGAGTTAAAGGAGCGAAACTCTGGCAGGGAGCTGTTTCTAACCCCTATCAAAGACGTTCACCTGCATTCAGGGATAGAGAATAATGTTACCCCGGCCGGCAGCCTTACCTATCTGCGCATACTTGCCTCCATCGCGGTGCTTACGCTGCTCATTGCCTGCATTAATTTTATGAACCTCTCCACAGCCCGCTCCTCTAAAAGAAGTGTGGAAGTGGGCGTTCGCAAGGTGCTGGGTGCCGAAAAACAGGCCCTGGTGTGGCAGTTCCTGGGAGAATCGCTGGTGATGGCGCTGGCTGCTTTCCTGTTTGCTATTGCATTTACATTACTCATGCTGCCTGTGTTTGAACAGGTGTCCGGCAGGGAAATCATTCTGCCGCTTGAGGCGCATGCAAAGCTATTCCTGCTCTTTGTTGTGCTTACCCTCGCCACGGGCTTAGTGGCAGGCAGCTACCCGGCTTTCTACCTCTCGTCCTTCAGGCCGGTTCGCGTGCTGAAAGGCCGGTTCTCCAATTCAATGGCGGCAACTTCTTTGCGAAAAGGGCTCGTTATCTTCCAGTTTGTTATTTCGGTGGTGCTCATCATTGCCTCTGTGATCATTTCAAACCAGATGAGCTATCTGAGGTCAAAAGACCTGGGCTTTATCAAAGATCAGCAGGTAGTGATACCTCTTAGAAGTGCTACGGCAAAGGAAATTTACCCGGCCTTAAAAGATAAACTTAACAATAACCCTGGGATACAGACTGTGGGGGCTTCTTATTACTACCCGGGCATTTTTAACCCTACCGACTGGTTCATGTACAAAGAGGGAAATAGTGTACAGAATGCAAAATCTGTATACATCAATTTTGTAGATGATTCTTTCCTGCAAACGCTTGGGATCAAACCAGTAGCCGGCAGAATTTTTTCCCCACAGTTTCCTGCCGATACCAACGCACACATCATTTTAAATAAAAAAGGGGTAGCTGAGCTGGGCTTTTCCTCTCCTGAAGCAGCCATAGGCAGCTGGGTTGCCTTTGACTGGCAGGGGGAACAGCAACGATTTGAGGTGGTGGGTGTGGTAGATGACTTTCACTTTAAAGACCTGCACAACACCATAGATCCTTTTGGTTTTTTACTGAACAACAGTATTAACCAAAATTACATCATTGCCCATGTTGCTGGGGGAGATATGGGAGGTACCCTGGACTACATAGAAAAATCATGGAATGCCCTGAACCCGAACGAGCCTTTCGAATACAGTTTCCTGGACCAGGACTTTCAAAAGAATTATGAAGCGGAAAACAGGCTTGCTTCCATGATCAGCTACTTTACCATTGTGGCCATTTTAATTTCATGCCTGGGCTTGTTTGGGCTTGCCACCTTTAGTGCAGAACAGCGCATCAAGGAGATTGGCATACGAAAGGTACTGGGTGCCAGTGTTGCAAGCCTGGTGGCGCTGCTTTCCGTAGATTTCCTGAAACTCATTATCCTGGCAGTAGTGGTGGCCTCGCCGCTGGCCTGGTACGTAATGCGCGAATGGCTGCAAACTTTTGCCTACCGGGTAGATGTTGGCTGGCAGGTATTTGCGCTTACCTCCCTGATCGCTATCCTGATCGCCCTCCTTACCGTCAGCTTCCAGGCGATCAGGGCGGCTGTATCAAATCCTGTAAAGAATTTAAGAACTGAGTAAAAGGAGCCTCCACATATTAGTATCAGCTACACCCCTGCCCGCAAGCAGGGGTGTATCATTTTCGTACACCTGCTGTGCGTTATCGAACGCTGTGTTAAATTGTGCATTAGTTAATTGCTTGTAAATCAGTGATATTGTAAAGTGGCACGCCCTCTGCACTTAGTTGAATGGCAGCGAACCTAAATGGCAATGCTGCGGGAAAATCGCTTAAGTAAGCCTCGGTCTGCTAAGCTTTTTCTACCCAAAACAGGATATTTTTTATAGCTTCATTACCCAAGCCGCCTACACCTATGTTACGCAACTACTTTAAAATAGCCCTGCGCCACCTGCAAAAAAACAAGTTGTATACGCTCATCAATTTGCTGGGACTTGCTACAGGCATTACGGGCTGTCTGCTGATTGGCATCTATATCTGGCATGAGCTTAGCTACGACCGCATGCACGATAAAGGCGACCGTATTGTGCGGGTTACCTGGGAGTATAATTTTGGGGATGCAGAAACCAAAACCGCCATGACTGGCACCCGGGTGGGGCCGGAGTTTAGCAGGCGTTTTCCGGAAACAGAAGCTTATGTGCGCCTGCTGAAATACCCGCGTGTGCTGGCCCTAGAGGACAAAATGTTTGAGGAAAAGAATTTTCTTTATGCCGACTCTACCTTCTTTTCCGTGTTCTCCTTTCCCTTACTGGAAGGCAGCCCGGCCACTGCACTGGATGGACCCGATAAGCTGGTAATAACACAGGCAATGGCCAGGAAGTATTTTGGAGACCAAAGCCCGGTAGGTAAAAGCTTGAAAGTAGGAGGGCAGAAAGATTTTCTGATCACAGGCATTGCAGCAGATGTGCCGGAGAACTCCCAGATCCAGTTCGATTTTGTTGTTTCTTTTTCCAATCTACGTGCCTCTAAAGAAGAAAAATGGAGTGAGGCCAATTACGTTACTTACCTCTTGCTGAATGATAAAGCCAGCATTGAGCCACTGCAGGCTAAGATAGAAAACTATATGAAAGAGGTAAACCGGGAGGAGTTAAAGCTGGAGGGCAACAACTACATGACTTATCACCTGGAGCCTTTAACAGAAGTGCATCTGCACGCACAGCAGGATGGTTTTGAGCCTAACAGCAATATTACCTACATCTACGTTTTAGCGGCAGTTGCCCTTCTTATCCTGCTGATTGCCTGTGTAAACTACACCAATTTAAGTACAGCACAGTCTGCCGGCCGCAGTGCAGAGATTGGTATGCGCAAAGTATTGGGTGCCGGCAAAAGGGATATTTTTTACCAGTTCATCAGCGAAGCTTTTTTACTTTCGCTTATAGCGGTGGTGGTGGCCTTACTGATTGCTTTAATGCTGCTGCCCCACTTTAACCAGCTGGCTGGTAAAGAGCTGCAGCGGGAGGTGCTGGTGGCGCCCTATACCCTGCTTGCCTTAGTAGTTTTATCGGTGCTGGTCGCTTTTCTGGCAGGCGCTTACCCGGCCTTTGTCTTATCCAGCGGCAAGGTGATCAGGATATTGAAATCTGGTTTTTCCTTTACAGGCGCTGCGGGCCTGCGTCAGGCACTCATCGTTTTTCAGTTTTCCATCTCTATTTTCCTGATCATTGCCACCATTGTTATTCTGCAGCAGCTGGCTTATTTGCAGAGCAAGGAGCTGGGCTATAACAAAAACCAGGTATTGGTGCTGCCCATGGATTATGCCATGCTCGAGCAGTATGATCAGCTGAAAGCAGCCCTGGCGGCAGTTCCCGGTGTTATTTCGGCAGGGGGTGCCTATGAGGAACCTACCCACATTGACTGGAGTGATGGATTAACCTCTGGCGAGGATGGTAAAAGAATAACAGTAAATGCACTGCCTGTAGATGAAGATTTGGTCAACACCCTGGGGCTGGAGATTATCGCCGGTGAACCCTATACCCTGGGAGACATTCAGCAGGCCGATCCGCTAAAATGGGGTGATACCCTCCGCTATACTTATATGCTTAACGAGGCAGCAGTGAAAGCACTTGGCTGGACCCCGGAAGAAGCAGTTGGAAAACGAGTAGCAAAAGGCAGGGAAGGAATAGTGCGCGCTGTGGTGAAGGATTTTCATTTCAGGCCGCTCCATGAGCCTATTGCGCCGCTGGTAATTTTTATGGATAAGCGGTTAACCGTAAACCTGTTTTTAAAGATAAACAGTGAAAACACAGCAGCCACCCTTAACAATCTGGCGCAAACCTGGAAGGAGCGTGTAGCGCACCGTCCGTTTGAGTACCAGTTCCTCGACGAGAATTATGCAGCCCTCTACAAAGCAGAGCAAAGCATGGCCGGTGTGTTTACAACCTTTTCTACTGTTGCTATTCTGCTGGCTTGTTTAGGCTTGTTTGCCCTTACTGCTTACGCCATGGTACGCCGCACCAAGGAAATTGGCATACGCAAAGTACTGGGCGCCACCGTTGCCGACATTCTTACTTTGGTATCGAAAGACTTTATAAAGTTGGTGATAATAGCCATTTTTATAGCCACACCACTAGCCCTCTTTGCAGTACACAGGTGGCTCGAGAGCTTTACCTATAAAATTGATGTAGAGTGGTGGGTTTTTATAGCGGCCAGTTTACTTACCCTGCTGATAGCAGTAGTGACCATTTGCCTGCAGGCGCTTAAAACAGCCCTCAACAATCCTGTTAAAAACCTTAGAACTGAATAAATTATGATCAAGCTAAACGGCATTTACAAATGGTACCAGAGTGGTATCAACCGGAACTTTGTACTGAAAGACATCAACCTAAACATTGAGGAAGGTGCATTTATATCTCTCATGGGGCCTTCCGGCTCCGGCAAATCTACCCTGCTGAACATTATCGGCATGCTGGATGAGCCTTCGGAAGGCGAATACCTCTTCCTGGATCAGTCTGTTTTTGCCATGAAGGAAAGGCAGCGTAAAGAGCTCTATAAGCAGTACATTGGCTTTGTATTCCAATCGTACCACCTTATTGATGAGCTCACGGTGTACGAGAACATCGAGGCCCCGCTGCTGTACCAGGGCGTAAAATCATCTGAAAGAAGATCGATGGTGGCCGATATGCTGGACCGCTTTAGCATTGTGGGCAAAAAAGACCTGTTCCCGAACCAGCTCTCCGGCGGACAGCAGCAGCTCGTGGGCATTGTGCGGGCACTCATAGCCAAGCCCAAGCTAATTCTGGCCGATGAACCAACCGGCAACCTTAACTCTGCCCAGGGCGATGAGATTATGCAGCTATTCCAGCAGCTGAACAGGGAAGATGGCGTTACCATTCTGCAGGCGACCCATTCAGAAAAAAATGCAGCCTACGGCCACCGCACCATTCACCTGCTCGATGGCCAGATACAACATCAACACGTGCCGCTATGAACCGTATCCTGAATTTATTACTACTGCTGTTATCCACCCATGGCATACTGCTGGCACAAACTGCCGGCAACAGCCTATCCCTGCAGGAGGCAATAGAAACAGGCCTTCGGAATAACATCGGGGTGAGGCAGAGCAGCGTTAGGGCAGAGGCAGCGCGGGTAAATTACTCGCAGGCAAAAGCAAACCTGCTGCCCGAAGTGAACGCCAGCGTGAACCATGGCCTTAACCAGGGCAGAAGCATCGATCCTTTCACCAATGCCTATGTGAACCAGGAGGTTAAATATGCCACTTACGCTGCAGGGGCCAGCCTGGTACTCTTTAGCGGACTGGTACAGCAAAACACCATCAGGCAAACGAATTATGCACACAGTGCCGCCGAGCTGGAGCTGCAGCAGGCGCGCGATAACCTTAGCCTAAGCATTATGCTGGCCTACCTGCAGGTGCTTAGTAACGAAGACCAGGTAGCGGTAGCCACCAGGCAGGTTGCCGTAACAGAGCAGCAGCTGGAAAGGCTGCAGGTGTTGCATGAAAAAGGAGCTATCAATCCGCCGGAGATTGCCGAGTTAACCGGGCAGCTAAAGCTGGAGGAGCTTGCACTGGCCAACAACAGGAATATGCTGCAGAGTGCAAAGCTCGCCCTGGCGCAGCTGATGAATGTACCTTACAACGGTGCTGTTGAGCTGGAGCGCCTGCCCCTGGAAGAACTGGTGCTGGAAGATGAGGTGGGCAACCCGCAGGAGACCTATACCATGGCCATAGACCAGCTTGCGCTGGTAAAAGCGGCTAATCTGCGTACCCAAAGCGCTGCAGCCGGCATAAGGGCCAGCCGTGGATTGTTTTACCCTACCCTGCTCCTGAATGGCAACCTCAACAGCAATTACTCCAGTGCGGCCACCATCAATGGCGAGCGGATCTATTACGATGCACAGCTGCGGAACAACCTCTTCACCAATGTTGGCCTTACCTTGCGGATTCCGATTCTTAACGGTTTAAACACCCACTACAGGTTAAAGCTGGCTAAGCTGGACCTCCAGGATGCCGATCTGGCAGAAGAAACCACCAGGACCCAGCTTAGGCTCGATATTGAGCAGGCGCACCTGAACATGAGCAATGCACGGGAGCGCTACCAGATTCTGCAGGAGCAGGTGGCAGCCTTCCAGGAAGCCTTCAGGGCAGCAGAGATCCGCTTTAATTCAGGGGTAGGCACCCCGGTAGATTACCTGATTGCCAAGAACAACCTCGACAGGTCAGGCATCAGCCTCATTACAGCAAAATACGATTACCTCCTGCGCATGAAAATCCTTGAGTTTTACAGGGGGAGATGATTTTGATTGATGGAAAATTTGTCTGCTACCACATCATTAAATTAGCTCGCGTTAACCCTGCCAGGCTGTTAAAAGGCGAATAACAGAAGGCCTGTTCTGTAGAGATACAGGGCAGGCCTTCTGTTCTAACAAACTTATGGCAAGTTACTACAGGCGGGCCCTGGCTGCTTTGATCTCTTTGTTTTTGTTTTCGGCAGTCATTACGGGCTGGGCCGGGTACAGAAAATGCTGCAGTTCCTTTAAATACTTCAGGCTGCCATTGGGCACATTGCTGAGTACAATAAGGGCGCTGTGATCTTTTGGATTGCGCAGCAGGTAGGTGGTGTAGCCGTGCCACAGGCCGGCATGGTATACCACGGTATCGCCGCTGTCTACAGCTTTAATGCGCCAGCCAAAGCCATAATCTTCCTTTAGCTTCTTCCTTACGCGTGATCCCGTAAAAGCCTCTTCCAGGGTTTCTTTTTTCACCAGCTTTTCGGTATAGAGTGCCTGGTCCCATTTGTAAAGGTCTTCTACTGTAGAATACATGCCTTTATCGCCCAGTACAGTATCTAAATAATCCGGGGTTCTTTTTCTTTTGCCGCCGGTGTGGCCGGTAGCAACATTTTCCCTTTGTGCAATAGAGTCGTTGTAGGTGAAGGTGTGCGTCATCTGCAGTGGCTCAAATATGTTTTTTTGCATAAAGGCAGCAAAGGGCATCCCGGAAGCTTTTTCCACTACAGAGGCCAGCAGTGCATATCCTGTATTGCTGTAATCGAAGTGGGTGTTGGGCTGGTGGTAAACTTCCGGCTGGTGCGTCTCCATCAGCTTCAGCACGTCTTCATTGGCCATGGGCTGCTTGCGGTCTGACCATAGTTTGTCGCTGAAATAGGTATAGTTAGAAAGGCCGGAGCGGTGGGTGAGCAACTGCCTGATGGTAATACCTTGGTAGGGAAAGTTGGGAATATACTGCTGCAGAGTGTCATCGTAGCCCAGCTTGCCCTGCTCTTTCAGCATCATGATGGCCATCGCCGTGAATTGTTTGGACACCGAAGCCAGCTGAAAAGCTGTTTCCGTATTTAGGGTGTCTTTACTGCGAAAATCTGAATAGCCGAAAGCACCTTTGTACACAACCTGGTCGTATTTGGTAACCAGCACCGTGCCGTTGAAGCCCTTTTTTTTATGTAATTGCGTAAAAACTGAATCGAGCTGGCTACCCAGCAGGCGGGCACTGGCCTCGGTATAATGAGCCGGTATAAACACCTGCTCCCTGATCTCCTGCTCCTGAGGTATTACGCTGCTCACCAGCTTTTCTTTTTTTTCGTCCTGACATGAGATCAGGGATAAACCTATAACAGATACAGTGATGCCGTTTAGTAATATATTTTGTATTCTTTGAAGAAGGGTCATTGTTGAAAATACAAGTCTGAAAACAGGCTTTAAAGTTAAACGATCATCTTCAGTATTTTAGCTTAAATCTGTTAAAAAACCTACTTTCTGAAAAATAGGATATTTATTAAGTTAATCGCTGCCATGTCAGGAATATCCTTGGGTAAGAGCTGCACAGCAGGCCTATGGTATGCTGTGCTTACAGTTCAGGGATTGTATTGCAGCATCTGTTTTTTATGCTGGGTGAAAGAGCAGGGCTTTTATAACATTTCAGGTGTCAGAAGTTATTCATATACAGTTTAGTTGATCATCATTGCCTATCCATGATGGTTAAAGTTGATGCATGGGTGCCAGTACCAGATTGAAATGAAAGCAGATTATAGCGTTGGCATAGTAGGAGCAGGCTTTGCAGGACTTGTTGCAGCATTGCAGTTAAAAAAAAGCGGCAGAGACTCCTTTGTTGTTTTTGAAAGAGCAGCTGAGTTGGGCGGCACCTGGCGCGATAATGTATACCCGGGCTGCGCCTGCGATATTGCCTCACCGCTTTATAGTTTTGCTGATGAACCAAACCCCAACTGGAGCAGGCAGTATGGGCGGCAGCCTGAAATTCTGGCTTACCTGAAAGATGTTGCCCTCCGCAACGGGCTGAAGAAGCACATTCGCTACAACTCAGATATTGTGGAGGCCAGGTTTATGGAAGCTCAGGCATGCTGGGCGGTAACCGACAGGCAGGGCAATACCACAACTGTTGCTTTGCTGCTGATGGGGCCCGGACCCCTGAATCGCCCCCATATTCCAAATTTTTCAGGGCTCGGGCATTTTCAGGGGAAATGTTTCCACTCTGCCCAATGGGATACAGGGTACAGCCTGAAAGGAAAAAGAGTAGCCGTAATTGGCACAGGGGCCAGCGCCATTCAGATAGTGCCCAGCATAGCGCCCCAGGTTGCAGCGCTTACGGTACTGCAGCGAACGCCCGCCTGGGTTACCCACAGGTTTGACTATAAAATCGGCGCTTTCGGCAGGCAACTATACAGGCATTTTCCCTTCTTGCTGCAAATAAAAAGGAATGCTATTTTCTGGTTAAATGAGCTGTTTGGGCTGGGGTTTGTTGGGAATAAAAACATGAATAAGCTCCTGGAGCGTATCTCGCTGTTAAAACTGCAAAAAGAGGTAAAGGACCCCCGCATACGCAGAAAGCTAACCCCCGATTATACCATTGGTTGTAAGAGAATCCTTCGCTCCGACGATTACTATCCAACCTTTAATCGTGAAAACGTAAACCTGGTAATCGAAAGCATAGAGTGCTTTACCGAAAGGGGTATTGTAACGGCAGACGGGAAAGAGCACCAACTGGATGCCGTTATTTTTTGTACCGGCTTTGTTGCTGCAGACATCAATTTATATACAAAAATAATTGGCCTCGATGGCCGCGAGCTGGTGCAGGAATGGAGTGATACGGGTGCCGAAGCTTACCTGGGCACCACCATCGCGGGTTATCCTAATTTTGCTTACTTTTTGGGACCTAATACGGGGCTGGGCCATAACTCTGTGGTACACATCATGGAATCGCAGATGAACTATCTCATGCAGTACCTCGCACAGCTGGAGAGGCTGGGCGAAGGAAGCTACCTGGATGTGCTGGAAGAGGAGCAGCAGGCTTACAACAGTTGGTTACAGCAGCAGTTTAAGGGTACTGTCTGGAGCTCGGGCTGCAAAAGCTGGTACCAGAACAAGAGGGGAAAAAATACGGTACTGTATCCGCGGCTGGCCTCCAGTTTCCGGAAAGAAACCGAAGTTTTTAACCCAATGGCTTACCGGCAGGTTCGGCAAAAGATGCAGGAAGATGAAAAAATTGATGTAAAGCTTTAAAGATCTATAAATGCGATTATTGTTTATTCCCGGATTTGGAGAAGATCCATCTATTTTTAGCAGCATACAGGACCACCTGCCAGGGGAAAAGGTCTTTTTAGATTATTGGGAGCTATTGGGCAAAGAGCCCAGGCCGGAGCTTAACCCACTGCTTTTTGCAGAAGAACTGGTGGAGCAGTATGGCATTACCAGCCACGATGTGGTAATAGGCCATTCAACAGGAGGCTGGGTAGCTTACTATATCAAACATCTGGTTAACTGCCCGATTGTGCAGATTGCCTCCTGGACAGATATGGACAGGGTGGTAAGCCCGGTTCAGAACCGTCACTTAATCTACAGCTTTGTAAAGAGAGGGCTCTACTTTAATCCTCTGGTGCGGCATTACATTGTGTGGAAAAAATACCGGAACAAACCTTCTGCTGGTATCTTCAACTCAGTATTTAAAAGACTAAGCAGGGAAGACAGCTACAAGGTTATCAACCAGATGAGGCTTATTTTTAATCCTGGCTACGTGAAGCTCAAAGTGCAGCCTGATTTAAGAATTCATGCCCGGGAAGATTCTATCATCCTTTTTCCCGATCAGTATGCGGTAGAGGTGCCGGGTGATCATTTCAGCCTGTGGACCTATCCTGAAGAGGTATACTCACCAATTGTGAAGTTTTTAGAAGAACAGCAGGCAAAAAACCAGCACGCAAAAGGTAAACCATAAACCCGCCAGCAGGGGCTGCAATCCATTACTTATACTTCTGGCTTACTGCTGGCGTTGCCATCCCTGGGCTGCTGCTGCTTTCACTTCTTAGAAAAACCGAATTTTGCCTTATTTTCATATGTTGACCTTTTATTCCCGTACAAACCTGTATAAGGTAACCAGCTATTTGCCTGGCTCACAGGTGTTGTAAATAGCAGGGCAGATTTTTTAACTGATAGCACATGGAACGATTAAGCAACAAAGCATATAAGAACGAATTTGTACATAACTTCAAAGGTGATGAGAGTGGAGATCTGCAGCCCCGGCAAACTCCGGGGGTACTTTACAGCAGGGCCGCACCAACGGCAGTAAGCAACCCCCGGCTGTTGGCCTGGTCTGAAGAGCTTGCTGCAGAGCTGGGTATAGAAAAACCAAACAAAGAGGATGTGGAAATCCTGGCCGGGAACAGGCTTGCCCCTAGCATGCAGTCTTATGCAGCATGCTATGGCGGCCACCAGTTTGGCCACTGGGCAGGGCAACTGGGCGATGGCAGGGCCATTACGCTGGGAGAATGGCAGACGGAAGAGGGCAAAAGCTGGGAGCTGCAGCTAAAGGGCGCCGGCCTTACCCCTTATTCCCGCCGGGCCGATGGCAGAGCCGTGCTACGGTCCTCTGTACGTGAATACATGATGAGCGAAGCCATGCACTACCTGGGTGTGCCCACCACCAGGGCCCTTAGTCTTGTTTCTACCGGCGATAAGGTGCTGCGTGATATGTTCTACAATGGAAATCCGGAGTTTGAGCCCGGCGCTATCGTTATGCGCGTAGCCCCAAGCTTTATCCGCTTCGGTAATTTTGAAATCCTGGCTGCCCGTAAAGAATATGAGCACCTGCGGCAGCTGGTGGACTGGACCATCAGCAGGTACTATCCTCATATAACAGGAGAAGATAAGCTCATCTTATGGTACAGAGAGGTGATTGAGCGTACGGCCAGCATGATAGTGGAATGGCTAAGGGTTGGGTTTGTACATGGCGTTATGAATACCGACAATATGTCAATCCTTGGCCTTACCATCGACTACGGTCCTTATTCTTTCCTGGATGACTACGACCCCCAGTTCACACCCAATACCACCGACCTGCCGGGCAGAAGGTACGCTTTTGGCCAGCAGGCGGGTATAGCCTACTGGAACCTAGGCTGCCTGGCAAATGCCATTGCACCTATCTTTGAATCTACCGATGGCTTGATAGCTGCACTGAAAGAATATGAAAAGCTGATATCTGAAAAGTTTTTTGCCATGATGGCCGGCAAGCTGGGGCTCGACAGGGTAGCGCAGGAAGATGCAGCGCTGATAACTCAGTGGGAGCAGACCCTCATCCTCCTGAAACCCGACATGACCATCTTTTACCAGTTGCTTATCGATCTTCCGCTGGAGCTGGAAGGAGAGGAGCAGGTGGTAAACCACTTTAGCGAAAGCTTTTATGAAGATCCTGACCAGCCCCAGCGACAGGCATTGTACAGCCTGATGCAAAAGTGGGTAGAGCGGGTAAGAGCAAATACCAGCAGTCGCGAAGAGAGCAGGGCACGAATGAAGAAGAGCAATCCGCGCTTTATTTTAAGAAACTACCTGCTGCACCAGGCGATAGAAGGTTTGGAAGAGGGCGATAGTAGCCTGTTTAATAAGCTGGAGGCAGCCATGAAAGAGCCTTACTCCGGTAAGGGAGACGAATTCTTCGCCAAAAGGCCGGAATGGGCAACGCAGAAAGCCGGATGCTCCCAGCTGTCGTGCAGCTCGTAATTACACAGGATGCATTTATAAGGGTAATTCATTCCCTATTTTATGAGACTGTAAACTAAAACTGCCAGGTATAAAAGTTCAGGGCAGTAAAGCTAACTACTGTTCTTGTTTGCGAGCGCAGCGAAGCAATCCGGAGTATAAGCATGCATAAACCAGTTTGCTGCGCTACGTTCGCAAATACAGATATTTTATAATAGAAAACGGCCTTAGTATATTTTCTAAGGCCGTTTTGCTATCATCACTGATGTTCAGGGATTTGGAAAAGTTCAGATTAGTCAAAGAAAGGACACCCTGTAAGGCTGACTGATCTGACACTGAAGTGAAGACATGTTCTAAGAACCAGCAAATTGAAAGGCAGTTGAATAGCCGGGAACATTGATTTTATTCCGGTTCATGTGTTGAACTGCTTCTGCCTTACCGGCTAAATCCAGCAAAAAAGCATAGCCCATGGCTATCTCCTTCAAAGATTCAAAACGGCCTGTAGCACCTTCATGGCCTGCCGTCATATTGGTGTGCAGCAGGAGTACATTATCATCGGTTTTCTTTGCCCTTAGCTTTGCTACATATTTGGCAGGCTCCCAGTACTGTACCTGGCTGTCGTGCAAACCTGCAGTTACCAGTATATTCGGGTAATCCTGATCTTTGATGTTATCATAAGGACTGTAGCTCAGGATACAATCATAAAATTCCTTTAAGCCGGGATTGCCCCATTCGTAGTATTCGCTGGTGGTTAGCGGAATGCTTTCGTCAAGCATGGTGGTAACGGCATCTACAAAAGGTACGGCAGCAATAATCCCCTTGTACAGATCGGGACGCATGTTTGCAACAACACTCATGAGCATACCACCGGCGCTGCCACCCATGGCAAATAGTTTGTCTTTTGCAGCATACCCCCTTTTGATCAGGTACTCTGAGCAGGCAATAAAGTCATGGAAGGTATTTTTCTTCTTGAGCAGTTTCCCATCCTCATACCACTGGCGTCCCATTTCCTGTCCGCCACGCACATGGGCAATGGCAAACACAAACCCTCTGTTCAGCAGGCTTAAGCGGCTGGGGTTAAAATAAGGTCTGATAGACCTGCCGTAGCTGCCGTAGGCATATTGCAGGCAGGGAGCTGTTCCATTTCTGGGGGTATCTTTATGATACACCAGGGATACCGGCACCTTTACCCCATCACGGGCAGTAACCATTATGCGCTCCGATCTGTAATTTCCGGCCTCAAAATGCGGTACCACCTGCCTTTTCAGGAGCTTCTTCTGCCTGCTGTCCATGTCGTAGGCATAGGTAGAGTTTGGTATGGTCAGGGAAGAATAGTCAAAGCGCAGCACATCTGAGTTAAAGTCATGGTTTTCCGCAAGGTACACTGCATAGGTTGGCTCATTGAAAGAGAGGAGCTGTTCCTGCCTGTCTTTTTTCCAGCTAATGATGCGTATGTTGCTTAAACCTTCCCTGCGTTCCTCAACCACCAGGTAGTTCTTGAAAACAGCAATACCCTCCAGCAGTACATCCCTTCGGTGAGGGAGCACATCCTGCCAGTTAGATTTTCCAGGGCTGGCAAGAGGGGCTTCTACAAGCTTAAAATTGATGGCATCCAGGTTGGTAAGTATGTAAAACTTATCGTTATGATGCTCTACCGAATACAGGTGATCTTTCTCCCTGGCCTGAACAAGCAGGAAACCGGTCTCGGGATTACCGGCCCTCAGTACCCGGCTCTCGCTGCTGTGGGTACTGTATGATTTTATAATAATGTATTCGCCTGATTTCGTTTTGCTCAGCCGGCAGCTAAAGGTGCTGTCTTTTTCTTCAAACACCAGCTCATCTTTACTGGCTGGCGTGCCAAGCACATGTTTATATACCCTGCAGCTTCTTAAGGTCTGCGGGTCCTGGCGTACGTAGTAAACTGTTTTATTATCATTGGCCCACACCAGGTTTCTGGTAGTGGCTTTAATAAGGTCTGGCAACAAGCGTCCGCTGGCCACATCTTTAAACCTGATGTTGTAGAAACGTCTGCCAACGCTGTCTTCTAAAATGGCTGCAAGGCTGTGGTCGGGGCTTACTGCCACGGTAAAAAAGCAGAAAGCCTTGCCCCTGGCCAGGGCATTGCCATTCACTATTACTTCTTCAGGCGCTTCCATAGAGCCTTTTCTGCGGCAGTGCAGGGGGTACTCTCCACCCTGCTCAAAGCGGGTGTAGTAATAGTACTGATCAAGTTTATAGGGTACCGACTCCTCATCTTCCCTGATGAAGCCCTTCATTTCCTGGTAGAGGCCCTCTCTTAACCTTTTGAGGGGTGCCATTACATTTTCCAGGTAGGTGTTTTCTGCCTCCAAATAGGAAATTACCTCATGGTCTTCTCTGTTTCTTAACCAGAAATAATCATCCTGCCTGCTGTGGCCGTGCATCTGGAGGAGGGTGGTGCTTTTTTTTGCGGCAGGGGCATTCAGCTCCGCCCGCATTTTAGAAATAGTTCTATTCTTAAGCCCGCTTTCTTCAGACCAAAACAATAGTGGTGCTACTACCTTGGCTTTAGTTAAAGGGTTGTCTATCATTTAGCTATCTTTAGTATACATCAGACCTCTACCAAAGGCCAATTTTCAGGCCTGTTTCCTCTATAAAAAAGGGGTAGAATCTTAAATCCTCAACACAACTCTGTCGCAAGATAGTTACAGAACAATGTTGAATCATCAGATTCATGTAAAAAATGCTAAATAATATATTAAAATGTATATTTACAGGCATGTAATTGCCTTTTTAAGATGACTTTTTCAGCTCCAGCACCATAATTAAAGCGTTATTACTTAGCGCTGCCTGTTCCATTTTTGCCTGCTGCCACAGGGTAAACTCAACACTGGCATGCAGCAGTGGATTTGTATGAGGTAAATCAGGAGAATGTGCTGTACATCAGGTTTCTTGAAATTTTTGCCGATACATTCAATCTATTTATCCCCACCTTACAGCATAGATGCTGCAGCTTGTGTAACTTGCAGCCCGAATTCAAATTGTAACAAACACAGCTATGATAACTACACTGGCATTTATCGGAGGACTGGGAACTTCTGAAATTGCGCTGATTTTATTTATTGTGGTGATATTCTTTGGCGCCAAGCGTATTCCGGAACTTGCCAGAGGTTTGGGAAGAGGCATGCGGGAGTTTAAGGATGCAACAAAGGAAATCAGGGAAGAGATAGACAGCGCCCGTGACAGCGCCACTCTGAAAGAATAGCAGACCCTGCCGGGAAAGCGCAGGCATGTTGCCATCCTGCGCTTTTCTCTATGCCAGAACTGGTGTAATGCCGGTAGCTGTTTGCTTTTTCAACCGCTCGATGACAGCAGCACCTGCAGGATTGAAGTTAAAAGGAGAGATGTTGTTTACCGATGCGTGCCTTAAAAGGAACTACAATACTATCACATGTGGTGGGCTGGCTGATTGTGCTTAGCCTGCCCATCTTGTTTCTAACACAGCTGCCCGGCAGCCAGAGTATTGCCAGCCTGCTCTACAGTGCCAACTTCTGGA
Organism: Cesiribacter sp. SM1; assembly: GCF_020178975.1. GTDB lineage: Bacteria > Bacteroidota > Bacteroidia > Cytophagales > Cyclobacteriaceae > Cesiribacter. The sequence continues at coordinate 303,810 of NZ_JAHXBU010000091.1, read as the reverse complement.
TATTTAACCTTTCGTACATTGCGCTGTTTTATGTGCATGTGTTCTGGATTTACCCGCAGCTGTATGTCAAAAAAAAGTATTTCCTGTACGTAGCCGCCATTTTACTGCTGTTTGCCGGTTTTGCTTTTTTGCGTCCTTTCGACAGGTTCATCGTTCAGCGCCAATCCAACAATGAGTTTCGCGAGCGGGTAGAAGGCATGCCGGGGCCTCCTTTCCGTGAAATAGGGCAGGAGGGACGTATGCCACCAGCGTTTCGCGAGCGCCGGGGTCCGCACTTCGATGTTGTTTCTTCGTTTCTCTTCCTGATGATTGTTTCCCTGGGCATTGCCCTGCAAACTAACCAGCGTTTGCGTATTACCGAAAAGCGGGCCTTACAGGCCGAGCGAGACAAGGTAAATGCAGAGCTTTCATTCCTGAAGGCACAGATTAACCCACATTTCCTCTTCAATACCCTCAATAATATTTACTCACTGGCCGTTATCGGGAGTGAGCATACGGCAGATTCCATCCTGAAGCTGTCCAACATTATGCGGTATGTAACAGATGAGGTAACGCATAACCTGGTACCCCTGGAAAGTGAGGCTGCCTGCATCCGGGACTATGTAGATCTGCAGCGCCTGCGCCTCAGCAAGCGGGTAACGCTCCATTATTCCGAAAGTGGCAACCTCAGCAATAAAACCATTCCACCCATGATCCTGATGACTTTTGTGGAGAATACTTTCAAGTATGGCATCAGCAACCATGAAAATGTTGATATCATGATCAGGCTTCAGGCAGAGGAGAACCAAATAAGCTTTTACACCCGGAACAGGTTGTTTGAAACACCCCGCCCGGTAATTAGTACAGGCGTGGGCCTGAGCAATACCAAACAGCGCCTGGCGCATATGTACCCCCACAGCCATACGTTAAGCATCGACAGCACAGGGGGATACTTTACCGTTACCCTTACCATAAATGTTTAAGCAGTAACGGCAGCTTGCCATAAGCCTCTGAAAGCAAAGTAGATAAAACATTGACTTGTCATGAAATAAGTTGACACAAAATCAGCCTGTTTCAGGACAAGTCACTCATAAGTTAAAAGTTTAGATATGATTTAGCTTATGACGGAGGCCAGGGTACTGAAATTGCGCCATTTTAGGAGAGTATCTGTGAATGGCAGAAATGTCCCGATAAGTTGTATAATGAGCTGGTAACTCCGGCAGGGGCGTTCAGAAACTGCCGGAGTTACCAGCTAAAGCCACAGAGGCAAGTTAAGTAGCAGCCGTTTAGTTGGCATTGAGGGTTGTAACGGAGCCACTAATGGTAAAACTGTTGCTCAGCGTGCCTGCTGTGTAGGCAGCATCCTCAAACAGGCCATTGGTGGCTGTGCCACTGGCGCCTCCTCCCAGGTACAGTTGGTAAGCAGAACCGGTGCTCAGGGAAGGGGAGGAGAAGAGCAGGGACTGGTAGCTCTTAGCCGGACTAAAAGTCAGTAATCCGTTTCCATTGCTATCCTGCACATGAACAAGGTGGCCGGCCTGTTTAGCAGAGCCAAATGAAACCTTAACTACATTTTGTGTTGAAGACTGGCTTGGAGCCTGTGCCATGCCGGAGCTGCCTACCGCTACCAGAAGCCCACCGGAAATGGTAAAGGTCTTGTCATAGTCAATTGCCCCATTGCCACTGGCGGTGGGGCCGTCTACCACAACAATTCCCCCTGTCATTTCAATGTAGCCATTAGCGTCGATTCCATCACCGGCGGCATTAATATACAGGTAGCCACCCCGCATGTAGAAGTGATTCTCGGAGCTATCGTCGCCGGAAGAGGCGTTGAGGCCATCATCTGTAGCGGTTAGTTGTATACGGGTACCGCTGTTGATGGTGATCTCTGCACTTTCCACGCCTTCTTCAGATCTGGAGATCAGGATATCGCCGCCATTGAAGGTTAGGGATTCTTCTCCATGGATGCCATCATTTCCGGCTGCGAGGGTGAAGGTGCCTCCATCAATCACCAGGTTTTTATCACTTTTAATGGCAGAGCCTGCTGCGGATACGGTATAAACGCCTTCCTTGATGATCATACCTCCGGCACTCACCATGCCTCCATCTGCATTGGCGGTAACGCTAAGCGCTCCTGTACCAAAGAGGGAGAGTTTTGTGGCACTGTACAAGGCTCCTTCCCGGGAGTTTGCGCTTCCGTCAGTGAGTGAATTTTCAGTTTCAGGGGCCAGGTAAAGAACTACTTTTGCTGCACTTTTTACCCATAAAGGTGCATTGGAAGAATTTGCTATGTTTGCCCCGTTCAGCATTACCTTTACCTTATCAGTAGCAGCCGCATCAATAATAAGCTGTCCGTTTGTAAGGCTGCCGCTCACACTATAGGTGCCAGCTGTGGTAATGGTTGCAACAGTGCCCTCTGCTGTTGCGCCGCTGCCGGTAACATATACCGCTGTTCCATCAAGAACAATGTATGTGATGTCTGTATCGAAAGCATAATCATCCGATTCCTCAACGTTTGTTTCAGCGGTACTATCCTGTTCAGGATCAACTCCTGAATCCTCACAGGAATAAAACAAACCCAGCAGCAGTAGCAGCGCTAAAAGGGGATATTTTGATTTAGTCATTGCTTTATGGTTAAACGTTGCCTGCCATTGAATAACTTACCCATGCTTTTGCACTGGCGATATCCCTGAAATGCCTTACTTCCAGTTTTTTATGCTCCGCTGCTTTTTCATGGGCTTTTTGCATAGAGGCTTCTCCGAAAGGATTATCAGGAACAACACAGGCAACGTACTGCATGCCATTGCTTTCCATATGCGGAAACCACACGTCTTTAATATACTCCTTGCCGCCTGATGGGTAAACTTTAATTGCAGTCAGGTCTACCACACATTTATCAGGTTTGTAGTACTGGACCATCTGAAATTCATATTGCAGCACCCTTACCAGGTCATTGTAAGAGATAAATCCAATCAAATGTACATAGAGGCAGTCCAGCTCTTTGTCGTAGATCACCCGTGCATTTTTTTCTATGAGATTTCTCATGCTTTTTAAATTTATAGATTTAAAGAGTAGTTGCTTTAGAAATGGACGAACTGAAGCTTTTGCGGCTCTTTGCCAGCATGTTTTCCAGAAGTGTAGCTTCATGCTGAAGCTGATCAATGGTATTGGCAAGCACTCCGTTAAGCTTTGTTAGCAGTGCTGTATATTCTTCAACTCTTGCTGTTTTCATATGCTTTGGGTGGTTTATGTATCGTTCCATCAGGTAGTATGCAGTAATGTTGTTGTTCTGTTTTAACTTTCATGATGCAGCCATTTGCTGCTGATGATGATGTAAAGTAAAGGCGAGAATTTCTGGCCTGAAAAAAATATGGCCGGAGGGGGGATTATACCCGACAAACCCCCGGCTTTCACCGATAAAGCGGTTGAGGCAGTACTAAGCTTCCAGCAGAGCAGTAGGATTGAATATCTATGGGGTTTTGTCAGCCCGGCAGCTTATAGATTTATAGTAACTGACGACCAACTGATAAGGGGCGCTTTTAGCAGCGCTGGGGCAGAAAAAAGGAGCTGAAAATCGGATGTTTGAACACAAAAGTTACTGCAACACAACAGGCTATAACTCAAAAAGTGTAGATTTTACAATAAATAAAGCTGAATCCTGCTTAAGTAGTGATTTCTTTCGCGCAATCGATTGCGAGTTAAGTTTATAATTTTTATTATTGTCTTGTACAGCATGAAATAACTTGCAAAGCTTACCTCAACATACAGCAGCCGAAGACATCCAGGAGGAATGTCTGCTTACTGGCCTAAGAGCCGGTGATATGGAAGCTTTTGAGCAGATATATAAGTTATACTGGAAACGCCTGTATGCCATTGCCGCTGCTAAGCTTCAGTCTGCAGAGGAGGCAGAAGAGGTAGTGCAGGAGCTGTTTACTACCCTTTGGGAAAAGAGAAATACCTTAATCATCACAAACCTTTCTCACTATCTGTTTTCTGCAGTCAGGTACCGTGTTATCAATGCTATACGCTCTAAAGTAGTACACAAATCCTATTGGGACTTTTACAGAACATTTATTCCCAGGAGCGAATCTTCTACCGAAGAGGTAGTGCAATACAACGATTTAAATGAGGCCTTTGAAAATGCAGTAAATGCACTGCCTGAAAAATCGCAGACTATTTTCCGGCTTAGCCGTTTTGAAGGAAAGTCGGTACAGGAGATTGCAAAAAGCCTGAAGCTATCTGAAAAAGCCATTGAATATCATGTCACCAAATCGTTAAAGGTGCTCAAGGTGCAGTTAAAAGACTTTATCTATTTAATTCTTCTTTTGCTGTACTAATTTTTTATGGTTTCTTAAAAAATAATTCACTTTCGCTTTAGGGTACATTCCGTTTTAAGTGTCTTACCTATTACATGAGCGAAAACATGAATTCAAGCAAATTCCAAATTCTTCTGGACAAGTACCTTCAGGGTAAATGCACGCCTGAAGAAGAAGAGTTGGTGGTAAGCTGGTACAATAAAATATCTGCTGATGATCAAAGTCAGCAGCAGGAGGTGTCGGAAGCACAGACCGAAAAAAGGATTTGGAACAGTATTCAGGCTAAGGTTTCAGAAGCTGATGTAAAAGATCAAAGCAATTGGCGTAACAGGGGCTGGTATTACAGTGCAGCGGCAGCCATTATTTTGTTGATTACCTTCTCTGCCCTTTTCCTATTCCTGAACCAGGACCCCCGTGCAGCCTATTATGCAGATACTGATGCTTTAATCGAGTATACAAACGGGAAGGAATACCCACAGACGCTGGTGCTGGAGGATGGTAGTGAAGTAGAGCTTCAGCCCAACAGCGAGATTTCTTACCAAAAGAAGTTTGGTGCTTCCAAACGCGAAGTATACCTGAAAGGCGAGGCCTTTTTCAGGATCACAAAAGATGCCAGCAGGCCTTTTTATGTGTATACAGAGGAGGTAACAACAAGAGTACTGGGTACCAGCTTTCTGGTTAAAGCGTATGATGAAGAGGAGGAAGTATCTGTGGTGGTAAGAACCGGGAAAGTGTCAGTTTATAAATCCACCCACGAGGCAACAGATAAGCAGGATAACCCGGGGCAGGAAATCATTCTCACACCTAATCAGCAGGTGGTTATCAATACCGCAAAAGAAAAAGTGGAGCGGGGGCTGATTGCAAACCCGAAAGTAATTTCAGAAGATCTATCCCTGCGCATGGTAGAATACCAGGGCGCTTCTGTAGTGGAAATACTGAAAGCTATTGAAAAAAGCTATGGAATTTCCATCAGCTACGATAAGGAAAAGCTTTCCAGCTGTCAGCTAACAACTTCATTTACAGACGAAGGCCTTTATGAAAGGCTGGATATTATTAGCACTGCTATCAATGCTACCTATAGAAAAACAGATTCCTATATACTGATTGAAAGCGAAGGTTGTAAATAAAATACTATTAGAAATGCCTATGAAGAAAAGCCTCTACTAATACACAATCTCTTAAAAAAGAAAAGCTGATGATGCTCGCAACATCATCAGCCATTTTTCTCGCAGCTCATGCGAGACAAGAATCCCTATGTCAATTTTTTAAAAATCAACTCATAAACTTATGAATAAACCCAAATCATTACAAGAAATATTTCTATTCTTTATGAAGGTGAGCATCATTCAGATACTTCTTGTAACATTAAGCGCGTCTAGTTTTTTGGTTCATGCGCATGAGCTAAGAGGCCAGGAAGTGCTGGAACGTACCGTGACTCTCGACATCAGAAATGAAAAAATAAAAAGCATCCTTCATGCAATTGAAGATCAGGCCGATGTAAAGTTCACTTACATACCAAAGGAGATCCAGGCAGATAAGGAAGTTTCCATTGCGGCAAAGGAGCAAAAGATCAGGGATGTTTTAACCAACATTTTCGAGAACGAGATAAGCATCGATGTAATCCGCACTAATATCATCCTGAAGCCCCGGCGGCAGGCATTTCTGCTGGAGCCCCTTAAGGATATAGAAGTAAGGAGGGTGGCTGTAACCGTGAGTGGAACAGTAACCGATGGCACCAGCGGTGAAACCCTGCCCGGTGTAAACATTTTGGTGAAAAGCACAGGTACAGGTACGGTAACAGATATGGATGGCAGGTATAAAATTGAAGCAACGGGACCGGAGGCCATCTTGGTTTATTCATTTGTAGGTTATGTAAGCAAAGAAGTGATGGTAGGTAGCCAGCAAACCATCAATGTGCAGCTACAGCCCGACCTGGAGCAGCTGGATGAGGTGGTAGTGGTTGGTTATGGTACCCAAAAGCGCTCAGACATCACCGGTTCGGTAGCTTCTGTACCTAAAGACAGACTGTCAAGCCTGCCGGTAACAGACATGACCCAGGCCATACAGGGCACCACGGCAGGCCTTAACATCACCCAGGGATCCTCTGTACCCGGCAGCTCAGGTGGTATGCAGATCAGGGGCTTGAACTCTATCAATGCCAGAACCTCCCCTTTTATTGTAGTAGATGGTACGCCTTTCTTTGGCGAGATCAACGACCTCAATGCTAATGACATTGAATCTATCGAGATCCTGAAAGATGCCTCAGCAACAGCCATTTATGGCACCAGGGGCTCGAATGGTGTAGTGCTGGTGACTACCAAAAGAGGGAAATCCGGCAAACCCAGGATCAGCTACAATGGCTATTATGGGGTTGAGGGTTTATCAAATATCCTGGAACCGGCCTCTGCGGAATCTTATGTACAGAAGTACGAAGACTATATGATTGCCAGAGGACTTACCCAAACCCAGGTACTGCCCAATACCTATGAGGTAGATAATTATAATGCCGGCCTTACCACCGACTGGCTTGATGCAGCCACCCAGACTGGCAAAATCACTGAGCACAACCTAAGCATTTCCGGTGGTACCGATAATCTGCAATATTATGTAACAGGTGGTTACCTGAATCAGGATGGTGTGGTGAAAGGTTATCAGTTTCAGCGGGCAAGTGTACGATCTAACCTGGATGCAACTTTCACCAGCTTTTTAAAAGCAGGTACCTCTCTATACTTTGCTGATCATAATTCTGACGGAGGCAGGGCAAATTTACTAAATGCAACTGCCATGAGTCCCTATGGTCAGGTGTATGACGAACAGGGTAATTATCTGATCCACCCTATGTTCCCTGAACTATTATTTGCAAACCCTTTGCTTGGGCTGGCCACAGAGCGGCTCGACAGAAGAAAACTTATAACGGCTAATGCATATGCTGAAGTAACTCCAGGATTTCTTAAAGGGCTTACTTATCGGATGAATGCTTCTACTACCTATGAGATTGGCCGGCAATCAGGTTATACTGGAAGGGCGGCAAATAATATGGCTGGTGAAGGCTATGCAAATAATAACGAAACCCGGAACTGGGTAATCGAAAACATCCTGATGTTTAACAGGGAGTTTGGTAAACACCGCATTGATTTTACCGGACTCTATAGTGCCCAAAAATCCAACTACTTTTCTTCTGGAGCGACTGCAAATCAATTTGTGAATGATGAATTGGATTATTATGATCTTGGTGCAGGTCAAACTGGGACAGTGTCATCATATAGCGACCGCACTGCACTGCTTTCTCAGATGGGAAGGATAAATTACTCCTATGATAGCCGCTATCTTTTAACGTTAACAGCAAGAAGGGACGGCTATTCTGCTTTTGGTGTCAATACCAATAAATACGGGGTGTTCCCTTCAGTAGCACTTGGGTGGAATATAGCCAATGAAGGTTTCCTGTCAAATTCCAGGTTTGTAAATGATCTGAAACTAAGGGCTTCCTATGGTCAGACCGGTAACCAGGCCATTGACCCCACGCAAACAGCTACCAAAGCCAGAGCGGTGAGAATCCCATTTGGTGGTGAGAGTTTTATTGGAGTACTGGCCGACAATATGGGAAATGCCAACCTTAACTGGGAAACTACTACCACGGCAAACCTGGGGGTTGACTTTGGGTTTCTCAGGAACAGGATTAATGGTACGCTGGAAGTGTATAGATCCAGAACAGAAGATATCCTGCTGAGAAGAAGTATACCGAATATCACAGGCTATTCGGTGGTCTGGGATAACCTGGGTGAGCTGCAAAATAAAGGAATTGAGCTTACGCTGAATACCATTAACATCGACGCAGGCAAATTTCGCTGGGAAACAAATCTGAACTTCACTTCCTTTAAAAATGAAATTCTGGAGCTCTATGGCGACGGACAGGATGACGTGGGCAATCGCTGGTTTATAGGTGAGTCCTTAGGCATTATCTATGACTACAACTGGCAGGGTGTTTGGCAGGATGGAGATGATATTCCTTCCACCCTGAATGCAAAACCTGGTGACTTAAAGTTCCAGGACCTGAATGAAGATGGGGTAATTAACAGTGAAGACCGGATGATCCTGGGTAGTACCTTGCCCAAATGGTATGGAGGCTTAACCAATACCCTCCATTATGGTAACTTTCACCTAAGTGTATTCCTGCAAACTTCACAAGGATCTCTGAAGGGTAATCCCGATATCTTCTACGGTGATGAAGCCGGCCGCAGAAATATACCGGCTGCAGTAGGCTATTGGACACCTGAAAACAGAAGCAATGAATGGCCCTCTTTGGACTACAGAAATACCATTGGTTATGGTTTTCCAAGGGAAAACAGCTACTTAAGAATCAAAGATGTGCGCCTGAGCTATACCGTGCCGGCCTCTTTACTAAATAGGTTTAGCATGCAGGGTTTAACAGTTTACGCTACTGGCAGAAACCTGCACACCTTCACCAACTGGATTGGCTGGGATCCAGAAAGTAACCAGGTATCAAGGGGTTCAGAAGGCTGGAATAACAACTATCCCCTTGTGAGAACCATTTCTTTCGGCCTAAACCTGACGCTCTAATACCCTCGCTCAATTATTATATAGATACCTATGAAAAAGTATATAAAATATGCCCTTTACATGTGCCTAAGCCTGCAGGTCTTTGCTGCATGTGATGATAGTTTTTTGGACGAAGAAGTACTAAGCGACTATGCCCCCTCTACACTAACTGACCTTCCTGGCTTTGAAGCCTCACTGATTGGCTTATACAATCATTATAGTACATTCCATTCGGTTAGCTGGGCACAGGGATGGGTATCGGTATGGCAGGTTGGAACCGATATTGTATGGCCCACCCAGCCACAGGGTATGGAGGCCCCCTATTTTGAATATGGACGCTTAAACTCTACCGATGGCGCTGCAGACCACACCTGGAACTGGAGTTATACGATGATTAACAATGCCAACATCATTGTTAAGAACATAGAAGACCCTGCCCTTACAGGTATTTCAGATGAAGTTAAAACTCGTATCAATGCAGAGGCCCGGTTCTTTAGAGGGGTAGCCTACAACACACTTGCCACGGCTTTTGGTGGTGTGCCCCTCATCACTGAGCCGCTTACCGCTCCCAAAACAGATTTCGTTCGCGCTCCCCTTGAGCAGGTAAATGCACAGATTCTGGAAGATCTTTTGTTTGCCGCAGAAAACCTACCAGATGTGGATATTTTGACTGATCTCTTAGGTGATAAGATGCAATCAAGAGCCAATAAATACATGGCCAATCAACTCCTGGCGGAGGTGTACCTGCGCATTGGAGAGCCTGCTAAAGCCGAAGCCCAAACGGACGTTATTATTAACAGCGGCAAGTTTAGCCTTATCACCGAGCGCTACGGCGTAAAAGCTAATCAACCCGGAGATCCTTTCTCTGATATGTTTATCTATGGCAACCAGCGCAGAAACCAGGGCAATACCGAAGCTATTTGGGTAATGGAAGCCGAAAACCCAAGAAATGTTCCCGGTGGTATGACGGACAATCCACAACATCGCCGTAACTGGCAAGCCTCTTACCATAACAGAAAAGGTCTGATTCCTGCTGATTCACTCGGTGGCAGAGGCATAGCCAGAATGAGGCTGAATAACTGGGTGCTGTACGATCTTTATGATGAAGGTGATATGCGCAACTCGCGCTACAGCATACGCAGGGAGTTCTGGTATAACGATCCTGCCCATCCAGATCTGTACGGCCAGAAAGTGCCTTATGAGGGTCCGGATACACTTTTCATCATCAACCCATATATCACGAAATGGGGCCATTTCGATCCGCAGGATGTATTTGGCTATGGTATGTGGAAAGATCACATCCTGATGCGTTTGGGTGAGACATATCTGTTACGGGCAGAGGCAGAGTTCAAGCAGGGTAAACTCGAGGAGGCTGCTGAAACCATCAATGTACTACGGGAACGGGCGCATGCACCGCTTGTAGAGGCAGGGGATATTACACTGGACTTCATCCTGGATGAGCGGGTAAGAGAGTTGCTGGCCGAAGAAAACCGCCGTTTTACGCTGATGCGCACTGGAACGCTGGTAGAAAGAGCAACCCGCCTGAATGATGATGCTCCTATAAATCCGATCACAGGCCTGACCCAGACACATCTGTTGATGCCGATTCCACAAAATGAAATCGACCTGAATAAGGATGCCGTACTGGAGCAAAATCCGGGTTATTAATACTGGCTTGGCAAGTAATTAAAAGTTAAACTTAAAGACTAAAGTACCAGCTACCAGATGAAAAGAACAGATGACAGTAATTAAGGTTACAGCTAACTGAAATTACTGTCATTTTTCTTCTTGCTTTTGAGCCTGTTTAGATTTCTAAAGCATTTTTCACAAATATTTTGCTAAAGTCCGGTACCTGTAAATACCTACACATGACAATACTCGCAGAAGGTAAACAACAGAAATTGAAGAAACTACTTTTGCTCACCAGCCTCATTTTTGCATTTTCTAGCCTGCTTAGTACTGGACTTGCCCAGAAAAAGCAGTCATCTGTCAGCAGAGACAGGGAAATATGGCTGCAGCAGATGGATAAGGTAGCCAGGCCGGTATTGTCAAACCTGGCAGCCGATCAGTTAAAAGAAAAAATGCCCGTTGCCCTGTCGGCTAAAATCGATAATAAGGCCTCGCGTGAAAAAGTAGCCTACCTCGAAGCATTTGGCAGGGTAATGAGCGGCATTGGTCCGTGGCTAAACCTGGAAGGAGGCTCTAAAGAAGAAGTAGCCCTGCGGAACCAGTATCGGCAGTGGGCTATAAAAGCAGTAGCCAATGCCGTAAATCCCGAAGCAAAAGACTATATGCAGTGGAAGGGTGGGCAGCCCCTGGTAGATGCTTCTTTCCTGGCCCTGGGCCTCATTAAATGTCCGTGGCTGTGGGAGCACCTGGAGCCCCATGTGCAGCAACAGGTGGTAGCAGCTTTTAAGGATACCAGGGAGATGGTGCCCGTGTACACCAACTGGATCCTGTTTACAGGGATGATCGAAGCCTTCTTTGCCAAATACGGACTTGAATATGATGCGGTAAGGGTGGAATTTGGCGTAAGGGAATTTATGGAGCACTGGTATGTGGGTGACGGTATGTTTTCCGATGGTATGAGCTTCGCCCTGGATTACTACAACAGCTATGTTATTCAGCCTTACCTGGCTACCATTCTGGAGGTAGCAGCAGAGAAAAATGGTCGTTACAAAAACTACGCACCAAAGTTTGATAAAATCAGTAAGCGTTATGCCGAAATACAGGAACGACTGATCAATACCGATGGCTCTTTTCCTGTTATAGGACGTTCTATCGCCTATCGGGGCGGGGCTTTCCATCACCTGGCCGATATGGCTATGCGGCAGCAGCTGCCGGGATCTTTGAGCCCGGCCCAGGTACGGAGTGCCCTCACTGCCGTAAACAACAAGACCCTACAGGCACCTTCTGCCTTCACAAAAGATGGCTGGCTCAATATTGGCCTGTACGGCTACCAGCCCGATGCAGCGGATTTTTATATTACCACCGGTAGCCTGTACCTCTGTGCTACCATTTTTCTGCCCCTGGGTTTACCCGAAACCGATCCCTTCTGGTCTGCACCCGCTGCACCCTGGACTGCGGTAAAAGCATGGACAGGCGAGGACTTCCCTGCCGATCATGCACTACATCTGGATTGATCCTATATCAGCAGAGAATTACCAGTGGAAAGTGGGTTTCAAGAATAGAGGGTGTCTAGAGCAGGAAACAGGAAGAAAATCAAGGAATCAAGCATGAGCACAGCGTATTATCAAAAGCCGGAGAGAATTTTACATCAAGGCTATGCAGCTGCCAGGGTGGGTTGCCTGGGCTTAATTTTGTTTTTACTCGTCTCGGGATGTGGGCAACAGCTAACAGGCAATGCTACAGAAGGTGAGGTGGTGAACGAGGATGCTACCACCAAGCCTGCAGAAGAGCCCTACAGTGCCTACCTGTTTACCTATTTTACCGGCAACCAGAAAAGTGAGGAAGCCATTCGCTTTGCCCTCAGCACCGATGGTTATAACTACAGAGCGCTGAATAGGAACAAACCCGTGATATCTTCTGAAGCAATCAGTTCTACAGGCGGTGTGCGCGATCCGCATATTCTGCGCGGAGCCGATGGAAAAACATTTTATATGGTGGTAACCGATATGGTATCTGCCAACGGCTGGAGCTCTAACAGGGCCATGGTGCTCCTGAAATCTACCGACCTTATCAACTGGACCTCCAGCATTGTAAACATTCAGGAGCAGTTTCCGGGTAACGACAGCCTGCTGAGGGTATGGGCGCCCCAGACAATCTACGATCCCGAAGCCGGAAAATATATGATCTATTTTTCGATGAAGCATGGCGATGATCCGGATAAGATCTATTATGCCTATGCCAATGAAGATTTTACTGCCCTGGAAAGTGCTCCAAAGCAGCTTTTCTTCAGCCCTACCAATGGGGCGTCCATCGATGGGGATATTATTTTTAAGGATGGGAAATACCACCTGTTCTTTAAAACAGAAGGAGAGGGGTCGGGCATTAAAATTGCCACTTCCGACAAACTCACAGAAGGCTATGTGCTGCAGGATAAATATGTGCAGCAGACTACAGATCCGGTAGAGGGCTCCGGGGTTTTCAGGCTCAACAACAGCGACGAATACATCCTGATGTACGATGTGTACACGAAGGGAAAGTACCAGTTTACCAAAAGCACCGATCTGCAGAATTTCAGTGTTATAGATCAGGAGGTAAGCATGGATTTTCACCCACGCCATGGCACAGTGCTGCCCATCACACAAACCGAAGCTGCCCGCTTGGTGCAGCAGTGGGGCGTGGCAGACGATCTGGTAAAGGCTGCAAAAGCGCCACAGATCAGGAAAATAAACATTGCTTTAGATACTGCCGCCAATACCTTACGCCTGCCTGTAAAACCCGGAAAAGACCTGAAAAGCTTTGATCCCGAAATCACACTGTTTCCGGGCATGAGCATTACACCCACCGGTCCGCAGAATTTTGAGGCAGGACCTGTAGCCTATACGGTAGCCCTTGAGGGAAGGCAGCCACAGGTATACCAACTGAGTGCAGAAGTGGTGCATAACCCCGTTCTGGAGGGGTATTATGCCGATCCGGATGTGATGTACGCTGAAAAAACCGGCCGATTTTACATTTACCCGACCAGTGATGGTTTCACCGGCTGGTCTGGCACTTATTTCAAGACTTTTTCTTCTGATGACCTGGTGAACTGGAAAGATGAAGGCGTGATCCTGGACCTGCACAAAGATGTTAGCTGGGCCGACCGGAATGCCTGGGCACCTACCATCATAGAAAAGAAGATAAACGGGCAGTACAAATACTTTTACTACTTTACTGCTGCCCAGAAAATAGGGGTAGCCGTGGCCGATCATCCCACAGGACCATTTGTAGACAGCGGAAAACCCCTGATCGACAAGCTGCCGGAAGGGGTGAAGGGAGGACAGCAGATCGATCCGGATGTATTTACCGATCCTAAAAGCGGGAAAAGCTATCTCTACTGGGGCAATGGCTATATGGCCGGTGCCGAGCTTAACGACGACATGGTTTCACTCAGGCCAGGCACTACCAGGATAATGACCCCGGATGCCACCTTTCGTGAAGGGGCACATGCCTTGTACCGAAACGGTACCTACTATTTTATGTGGTCTGAAGACGATACCCGCAGCGAAAATTACCGCGTACGCTACGGAACTGCCAGCACACCACTGGGTAAAATCAATGTGCCTGAAAATAACCTGGTGATTGCCAAAGATCCGGCCGCAGGCATTTATGCAACAGGTCACCATTCGGTAATTCAGATTCCCGGCCGGGATGAGTGGTACATAGTGTACCACCGCTTTAACTATCCAAAAGGAATCACAATGGGAAGTGCCGCCGGCTACAACCGGGAGGTTAGTATTGATAAACTGGAGTTTAATGAGGACGGCAGCATCAGGCAGGTTACGCCAACACACCAGGGAGTAGAACCCATCAGCCTGAAGAATGCCCAGATAGATTAAGGTAGTACCGGAATAATCCCAGTGATGAAAAGACAGAAAAACACATTTGCCCAGGCTGCCTGTTTAACTTCCAGAAGCTTTTTGCTGCTAGTGGAGCATGTAAGGCTACGCCTGCAGCAGGTCTTGGTTGTGGGAGCCACTCTGGTAATTTTCTGCTCCTGTTCAACGGCACGTCAATCGGAGCCCGTAACCCAGCAGGTGTCTGAAGGTGGCTGGGCAAACAACTCTGTGAATGTGGCGGTGTTCCGCAAAAACTCACTTGTTACGCATAAAGATACACAATATGCAGCCTGGTATAGTGCCGATCAGCATGTGGTACTGGCCAAACGTAAAACAGGCGCTGACGAATGGGAGGTACAGCAAACCTCCTTCAAGGGAAATGCTGCAGATGCGCATAATTCCATCAGCATTATGGTAGATGGGGCAGGGTATTTACACCTCGCCTGGGACCACCACAACAACCCGCTAAACTATGCCCGCAGTATCAGTCCGGGTTCCTTAACGCTCACAGAAAAGATGCCCATGACGGGCCGGCAGGAGCAGGTAGTATCATACCCCGAGTTTTACCGCCTGCAAAATGGCAACCTCCTGTTCTTTTATCGCGATGGCGGATCGGGGCAGGGCAATATGGTGATTAACACCTACGATACCCGCAGCAGGCAATGGACCCAGCTGCACAGTAACCTTATCAGCGGCGAGGGGGAGCGCAATGCTTACTGGCAGGCCTACATCGATGGGCAGGGCACGCTGCATGTTTCCTGGGTGTGGCGCGAAAGTCCCGATGTGGCCAGCAACCACGACCTTAGCTATGCCCGCTCAACAGACGGGGGCAAAACCTGGCAAAACTCTGGCGGAGCTCCGTATGCCCTGCCTATCACCGAAGCTACTGCAGAAAAAGCCTGGGAGATACCACAAAACAGTGAGCTTATCAACCAGACTTCCATGGGGGCCGATGCCAGGGGGAACCCTTTTATTGCCACCTACTGGCGGGAGGCTGGTTCTGAAATTCCACAGTACCACCTGGTGTATCACAATGGCAACAGCTGGCAAATGCTTCCGCTCGATTTTCGTACCACCCCCTTCAGCCTAAGCGGCGTAGGTACCAAACGGATTCCCATTGCAAGGCCACAGGTGCTGGTGAAGAATGCAGGCAGCAATACCTCGGTGCTCATGCTTTTTCGGGATGAGGAGCGGGGAAGTAAAGCCTCGGCAGCGGTCATTAATTCACTTGCGAGTGGAAAATGGACGATCCTGGACCTGACTAAAGAATCTTTAGGCTCCTGGGAGCCCAGTTATGACACAGAACTCTGGAAAGATAAAGGCATCCTGAACCTATTTGTGCAGAAGGTGGAACAGGTAGATGGAGAAGGCCGTGCCAGTATTCCGCCGCAACCCATCCAGGTGGTGGAGTGGAAGCCCGACTTCTGATGATTGATGGTTCAGCCCTTTTTTAAACTGTGTATCAGTAAGTAATAATTGATTTTAATGATGTTAAAGATGAAGAAGATACCAACTACCTACTACACCATAGGAGCTCTGCTGGGTGGCTTTGTGCTGATGGCAGCCTTCAGTCAGTCTAATTATCCTGCCCTGCCTAAATCAAAGAAAGAGGTTGCCCGGGTCATACATAAAGTAAATGAATACTGGCAGGAAACAAATCCTGAACACGGCTGGGCTTTCTGGGATGTGGCAGCTTACCACACCGGCAATATGGAAGCCTATAAGGTGACAAATAAGGAGGAATACCGGCAGTATTCTGAAGCCTGGGCGGAGAAGAACGAGTGGATGGGGGCCAAGTCTGCAGACAAGGCTAACTGGAAGTACAGCTATGGCGAAAAGGATGATTATGTACTCTTTGGCGACTGGCAGATTGCTTTCCAGACCTACATTGATCTTTATAACCTGGATAAAGAAAAGGATGAGCGCAAGATAGCCCGTGCCCGAGAGGTGATGGAGTACCAGATGAGCACCCCTAACAGGGATTACTGGTGGTGGGCCGATGGCTTGTATATGGTAATGCCCGTAATGACAAAACTCTACAAGCAAACCGGCAATGAGCAGTACCTGGAGAAACTGTATGAGTACTACAGCTACGCCGATTCCATTATGTATGATCCGGAAGAACAGCTCTACTACCGCGATGCCAAGTACGTATACCCGAAACATAAAAGTGCAAACGGCAAAAAAGACTTCTGGGCACGTGGCGATGGCTGGGTATTTGCCGGCCTGGCCAAAGTGCTGCAGGACCTGCCAAAAGATGCACCCAAACATGATTTTTATGTGCAGCGGTATAAAGCAATGGCAGAAGCCATTATAAAATCACAGCAGCCGGAAGGCTACTGGACACGCAGTATTCTGGATCCGGCACATGCCCCCGGACCAGAGACCAGCGGTACTGCTTTCTTTACCTACGGCCTGCTGTGGGGGATTAATAATGGGCACTTCGATAAGAGTACCTACCTGCCGGCTGCTGCAAAGGGATACCACTACCTAACCAATGTTGCCATGCAACCAAATGGTAAAGTAGGCTATGTGCAGCCTATTGGAGAAAGAGCAATTCCGGGACAGGTGGTGGATGTTAATTCAACCTCTGGCTTTGGGGTAGGAGCTTTTCTGCTGGCAGCCTCCGAAATGTACCGCTATGTAGAGAAAAGCCTGCCAAAGTAAATACAAATTAACATTCTGCCAGTATCTGTTTTTTAATCTGCCTGATCAATTTACAATCGTGCAACAGTTATGAAGCACCCCAAATATAGCCTGATACTGCTTTTCCTTTGCTGTAGTGCATTTTCTGCAGGGATGCTACAGGCTCAGTCTGTTGTTTCTGAAGCAAAAGGAGTAGCAGATAAGCCGGTTTTCACGATCAGCAATCCTGATTATACGCTGAGCCCGCACACGGGCATGACGCGGGCGCACTGGGCTGATGCCGCCCGCTACCTGCTGGAAGGTGCTTTCGGCTACATAAACGAGCTGAACGACCCGATGAAGTTCCCGAAGCAGCCAGGTAAAAGTTACCCTCACAACGAAAAGCAGGTACCTACGGAAAAGCTGGAAGGCTTATGCCGCACCCTGTTTGTAGCAGCCCCGCTTTTGAAAGAGAATCCTGCTTTGGAGTTAGGGGGCATAAAGGTGGCGGAGTATTACAGGCATCAGATCGGCAGGCTACTCGATCCTGATAGTCCCTCTTTTATTCCCCATCGGGCAAAGAATGGTGGCCCCAGCCAGATCCTGGTAGAGTTTGGTGCCCTGGCTATTTCACTCTTTGTAACGCCGGAAACCATCTGGGATCCGCTTAGCCAGGAGCAAAAAGACAAGCTTGCCGCCACCATGATCAGCTATGGCGACGGGCCAACGGTAGACTCCAACTGGAAGTTCTTCAACATCTTCGTCTTAAGCTTTTTCAAAGAGCAGGGGTATGCGGTAAACGAAGCGTTGCTGGAAGAATACCTGGAAAAATCGCTGGCACATTACAGGGGCAATGGCTGGTACAACGATTCTCCTGCTTACGATTTCTACAGCATGTGGGCTTTCCAGCTGTACGGCATACTCTGGTCAGAGCTTTTTGGTAAAGAGTATTATCCCCGGTATGCTTCCCGGTTTCAGGATAACTTCAAAGACCTGAACGGCAACTATCCCTACCTGTTTTCAGAAGACGGCAACATGATCATGTGGGGCCGCAGCATTAGCTATCGCTTTGCCTCCATCAGTCCTTTTCCGTTTATGGGTTTTCTGCAGGATGAAGACATCAATTGGGGCTGGATGCGCAGAATAGCCTCAGGTACCCTGCTCCAGTTTATGCAAAACCCCGGGTTTATGGAAGATGGGGTTCCTACCCTTGGGTTCTACGGGCATTATGAGCCTGCCGTACAGGTCTATAGCTGCCGTGGCAGTGTGTACTGGATGGGCAAGGCATTTCTGGGCCTGCTGGTACCGGCAGATAACCCTTTCTGGACCGCTACAGAAAACGAAGGCCCCTGGGAGGATAAGTTTGATAGTAATAAGGTGTACAACAACTTCCAGGAAGGTTCTAACATCCTCATCACCGACTACCCCGCCATTGGTGCTGCAGAGGTGCGCGCCTGGTGTCACGAGAAGGTAGCCGACGACTGGCAAAAGTTCAGATCAACTGAGAACTACAACCGCCTCTCCTACAACAGTGCATTTCCCTGGCAGGCCGATGGTGAGGAGGGAGCAGTAGCCATGAACTATGTGTTCAGGAACAGCAAAGGTGCCTGGGAGGCCCTGCGGCTGTATACTTTCAAAAAGTTTGAAGAAGGGGTGTACTACCGTGATGTTGTGCTGGAAACCAACGATCAGTATAAACTGCAGCTGGCCGATATCCCCCTGCCCAACGGCATTTTGCGCATCGACAGAAACATCAGTACCGATATAGGGCAGCTTCGCCTGGGCCATTATGCTTTGCCGCAGCTACATGCCCCAATCAGGCAAGAGGTACAAAAGGTAAAAGGCTACGAAGTGCAGATCATCGACAACGGCAGCTATCAGCTGGCCATGGTTCCCCTGGAGGGCTGGGAGGGCATGGAAGTAGTGGAGACCAGTGGACTGAACCCTGTTAGTGAGGAAAGCAAAGTGATCAATGTCTCCGATTCGTTTAAACCCCAACCGCAGGGGCCTGAACTGTATGCCACACTCATGCTCTGGAAAAAATCAGGTGAGCAGTGGACAGATGAAGAGCTCGTGCCTGTGAAGAGCATAAAGCAGGCTAAAAGCGACAATAGCATTACAGTGTTGTTCAGGGATCAGCACAGGAAAGTAGTGAGGTTTGAGTGATGATAAGTGTATGCCCGCATAAAAAGAAACATTGGTGCAGGGGTTCTTTTACCCGGTTTTAAAATAGGATTGCGAAGCCTGATGCTTAACTTGGAGAAGACTGCATATTTTCAATAATACAGCCGGGTTGATGATTTTTGTTGATTGCTTTACAGTGGTACAGGGTTCAAATTGTTAGTGATACTTATTAAAAACAGAGCATGAAGGTTTATTCAGGTGCTGCATTGCTTGTGGCGGCATTCATTTTTATTCAGTGCACCTCCATTCAGACAGATAACAGCCAGGAGGATTGGCAGACGCTTTTCAATGGCAAGGATCTTAACGACTGGATTGTAAAGATTCACCATCATGAGGTTGGTGATAATTATGCCAATACCTTTCGGGTAGAAGACGGACTGCTGAAGGTGCGCTATGATGATTACGAAACCTTTAATAATCGCTTCGGGCATTTGTACTATAAGGAACCTTTCTCTTCTTACCACCTGGTAGCAGAGTACCGCTTTGCCGACCAATGGATGGAAGATGCGCCGGACTACACCTATAAAAACAGCGGCATTATGTTTCACAGCCAGGACCCCAAAACCATTCTGAAGGAGCAGGACTGGCCGATTTCTGTAGAGTTGCAGCTCCTCGCCGGTTTTGGCGATGGCAAACCCCGGCCCACCGGCAATATGTGTTCTCCTGGCACCGATGTAGTTTACCAGGGCCAGGTAGATCCCAGGCATTGTATCGAATCAAGCTCTAAAACGTATGAGGCCGGTGAGTGGGTACGGGCAGAACTTATCGTATGGGGAGATTCGCTGATCACCCACCTCATCAATGGCGATACCGTGCTGCAATACAGCAAGCCCCAGGTTGGGGGAGGGGTGGTAAATGGTTTCGATCCTTCCCTTAAACAGGATGGTAAATTGCTGAAGGAGGGCTTCATTGCCCTGCAAAGCGAAGGGCAGGCTATAGATTTCAGGGAAATAAAGATCAGAAAGCTGGAGCAGAAGCCCTGATGTGAGCATGAAACACAGCTATCTCTTTTTGTTGATCATAGGCCTTTTTGCCTGCAGTAAAAAACAGGCCGCCTACAGGCCAGACACTGCCCCGCCGGCAGCAAAGGAAGGCTACAGCCTGCTCTGGCACGATGAGTTTGAGCAGGACGGAAAGCCTGATAGCAGCAGCTGGTCGTATGAAAGAGGCTTTGTAAGAAACCAGGAACTGCAGTGGTACCAGCCGGAGAACGCTAATGTTTCTAACGGAGTGCTGGTGATAGAAGGAAAGCGTGAGCAGGTAAGCAACCCCCGCTATGAAGCCTCCAGCCAGGATTGGAAGCAGAATCGTCAGTTTGCGGAATATACCTCGGCAAGCATTAACAGCAGGGGTAAAAGAAGCTTTAGATACGGCATGCTGGAGGTGCGTGCAAAAATTGATACGGCCATGGGCTTGTGGCCTGCCATCTGGACCCTGGGCGAAACCAAGCCCTGGCCGGCCAACGGCGAGATAGACCTGATGGAGTATTACCGAGTGAACAGGAAAGGAACAATCCTGGCGAATGCTGCCTGGGCTGATGAAAGAAATCGGGCAGTTTGGGATGAGCAAAAAATCCCTTTTACCCATTTTATCGAAAAGGATCCTGAATGGCCGCAGAAGTTCCATGTCTGGAAAATGGACTGGACAGAAAGTTACCTCCGGCTTTACCTGGATGATGAGTTGCTCAATGAGGTTGACCTAAGCCAGACCCTTAATCCTGATGGCTTCAATCCTTTTCACCAGCCCCATTACATTTTGCTGAACCTTGCCCTTGGCTCAAACGGCGGAGATCCTTCAGCCACTGCTTTTCCCAGGAAGTATATGGTAGATTATGTGAGGGTTTATCAGAAGCAATCAAAATAGAGCTTGTTCATTCATCACCCTTTTTTATTTCTGTTATGCTGCTGCTGCCTCACCTGAATACATGCCTTGTGGTGCGGTAAATGCCAGGTCTATTCTTTAGTAAGATCGGAGGGCAGCTTCCCAAACTGGTCTTTGAATAGTTTACGGAAGTATTTCATGCTGCTAAAGCCTACCTCGTGTGCGGCCTGAGATACATTTAGCCCTTGTTCGTTCATGAGCTGGGCAGCTCTTTTTAATTTAACGGTTCGGATGTATTCATTGATGTTTTGCCCGGTAACTGCCTTAATTTTTCTGTAAAGCGATGTTCTGCTCATGGCCATAGAATGTGCAATAGCCTCAACATTGGCCTCATCTGCCTGAATCTGGGAAAGGATGGTGCTTTCCAGGGCTTCCAGGAACTGCTTTTCCCGGCGGAAAAGGGGCGAGTTCTCTTCCTCTGCACTTACAGTTTCTCCAGTTTTATTCTGGAAGTATTCTCTGAGTTGCCTGCGTTTGCTGAGCAGGCTTTTGATCCTGGTTAAAAGTAGCTGTCCATTGAAGGGCTTGGTGATGTAGTGATCTGCCCCTTCCTCAAACCCTTCTTTGATAGATTCATCGCTGTCGTTGACTGTTAGCAGAATTACCGGGATATGCGTGGTAGCAGCATTCTGTTTCAGGCATTTGCATAGCTCAAGTCCGTTTTTACCAGGCATGCAGATGTCGGAGATGATCAGATCAGGAACATACTGGCAGGCCTTTTCCAGGCCCTGCACTCCATCCTGTGCGGTAATAAGGTGATAGTCGTTTTTCAGCAGGCCGCTGAGATACTGAAGGATGCCCGGGTTATCGTCAATGAGCAGGAGCACTTCCCTGTTGCCATCGCCGGTATGAATAATTTTTTCTTCGCACTCTTCCTGGGGGCCTGCCAGTTCTTCCCCGGGCAGGAGGGGAATCAGTTGTGTGTCCTCCTGAGGGCTAAGTACGGCTTCCAGCTCCTGCTGCAGGTGCGGGGGTAGTTCGTGATCCAGGGGCAGCGATATGGTAAAGCTGCTGCCTTCTTTTGGCCTGCTTTCTGCCAGAATGTTACCATGGTGAAGCGCTGCCAGCCTTTGTGAGAGGGCCAGGCCTATTCCGGTACCTTTTTTATTTGTATCACCGGCTCTGTAGTACCACTCGAAGATGTGTGGCAGGGCATCCGGGGAGATGCCTTCGCCTGTATCCTGCACCTGAATGTACACATGGGTGTGGTCGGCAAAGAGCTTTAATTCAATGGTACCATTTTTAGGAGTAAACTTAATGGCATTGGTGAGCAGGTTGTAGACCATGATCTGGAGCTTTTCCAGATCTACCCACGCCACAACTTCCTCTTCCGGAGCCTGGTAACAGAAGTTAATCTTCTTTTTGTAAGTCAGGGGCTTATAGTTGTTGAACCAGTTCTCAACAATGGGCTTAAGCCTGTACTGGGCAAGCTTTAGCTCATTGAGGCCCACTTCTGTTTTTCTGAAGTCCAGCAGCTTATTGATGAGCTGTAGCAGGTATCTGGCATTTTTCTGCACCAGCCCCAGGCTTGTTTTATCTTCTCTGCTTTTTGCTTTAGCGGCTAAATCTTCTATCGGTGCCAGAATAAGCGTGAGTGGTGTTTTAAGCTCATGCGAAAAACTGGTGAAAAAGCGTGACCTTTCCTCATTGAGGTCGTGCTCCAGCTGGCGCTGCTTTTTCTCCAAGAGCAGCGAGTTCTGGAGTTTAACCCGTTCGGTGTAGTATTTCATGGCCCCATAAAAGAGCAGGATCAGCAGCAGGGTATAGATAACATAGGCCGGAAGTGTTTTCCAGAAAGGAGGCGTAATAATAATGCTTAGGGTTGCGTAGGAGGCATTTTCCGCATCGGACGAGTGCTGTGCCTTAGCCCTGAAGAGGTACCTGCCAGGGGGCAGATTGCTGAAGTTTGCCGTGCCCACATTGCCTGCCTCAATCCAGTGGCTGTTATAGTTCTCTAAGGTGTAGGAGTATGAAACATTATCAGAAAAAGGGTACTGTAAGGCAGCAAAATCAATCGAGATCAGGCTTTGGTCATAGGGTAGTACAACCACTTTTTGATGGGAGAGGGATTGCCGGAGCACTGCCTGTTCATCATCATGATTTACCGGTACCAGCTTGTTAAACAGCTTAAGAGCGGTGAGCATAAGGGGAGGAGCAGGCTGCGCTGCTCTTACTTCCTGAGGATGGAACAAACTAATGCCTTTATTTCCTCCAAAATATATGTAGCCACCAGCCCCCCTGCTTACCGCATTGTGGTTTAATTCGCCGGCACTGTTGTTTGCAGGGTAGGCTAAACTGCTGATCTTTTCCGTGGGGATATGCAGATGGGAAATGCCGCTTAAGGTACCGATCCACAGGTGTTGCTCATTTTCCAGGAGCAGGCTACTGACGGTGTTGTTGGCAAGACCATGCTGTTCAGAATAAACCTGTACCGAACCGGTGCTGGGGTTAAATTTTATAAGTCCCCCATATTGTGTGCCTGCCCAGATTTCACCATTTAGGGTTTGCACCAGGGAAAAAACAATATTGCTGCTTAAACCTGCTGTGTTGGAGGTGTTGAAAAATCTTATGGAATCTGCTTCAGGCAGATAAAAGCCAATGCCATCTCCATAAGTAGCAAGCCACAGGCCTCCGTTTGGGGCTTCCTCTATGTCGCGGAT
Source organism: Cesiribacter sp. SM1 (assembly GCF_020178975.1). GTDB lineage: Bacteria > Bacteroidota > Bacteroidia > Cytophagales > Cyclobacteriaceae > Cesiribacter. The sequence goes on along the minus strand of NZ_JAHXBU010000091.1, from coordinate 280,104 downwards.
ATCCAATGCACCTGTCTTTTCAATAGGCAGGAATTTATCCGCGTGTTCATCGTAGCGGTAGAGTCCACCCCGGTTGGTGCCTACCCACAACCTGTTTCTAGAATCTTCCACAATGGTTCTGACATCACTGCCGCTGCTTACCGGCCCCTGCAGGTAATGCCTGCACTTTCCTGTTTCAGGATCCATACGGCTGAGCCCCCCGCGGTAGGTGCCCACCCACAGATATCCCCGGCTGTCCTTTTTCAAAGCTAGAACATAATCGTTGCTGAGGCTGGCAGGATCGGTGGGTGAATGCTGAAAGTGCCTGATGCTGCCGCTTGCGGCCTCCACCAGGTTGAGTCCGCCGCCATCTGTTCCGATCCACAGATCGCCATTTGCATCATGCTCAAGGGCACCAATGCGGTTGTGTGCCAGCGTTTCTCCACTGCTTGTGGGCTTACGGCGGAGCAGCATTAGTTTTTCGCCCTTGGGATCTACAAAATTGATGCCTGTGCTGGTGCCAAGCCACATATTGCCGTTCCGGTCCTTAAGAATGCTGGATACAGTACGGTTGTAAACGCTTTCGCCATCATCTCTGGGTAGAAACCATTCAAACTGGGCCTGCCCCTTTTTCGTCAGGAACTCCTGCTTGTTAACTATGTTCAAGCCACCGTTGCGGGTACCAATCCATATATTGCCCCTATCATCTTCCTGCAGGCATAATACTTCTGCATCGCTTAGGCCCTTGCCCCGGTTGTGAGAGGCTCCTGTAAAAATGGTGTCTGCAGAAACGGTAATTACATAGAGCCCCGACATTGTACCTACCCAGGTGTTGCCCTCCTGATCCAGGTAGAGGTGGTTGATGGTTGAAGCGGCTTCTTTGTAGCTAAAAGTGATGTGATCTGCCTTTTTATCCTTAAGCCGAAATTTATTTAAGCCGCCATTGTAGGTACCCACCCATAAGATACTGTCGCCCTGCAGGGCCATGCAGGATATTTCTATGGAGGAGAGGTCTTTTTGTTCCCGTACCGATCCATTTAGTTGTTTAAGGCTGCCATTGGGCTGCAGCAGTTGTATGCCACCCTTATAAATGCCCAGGATAATGCTGCCATCGGGCATGGGTATGGCAGTATTCACGTAGTTCTGTAGCAGACCGTTTTCGGTGGTATAAGCCCGGAAAGCTTCTTTGCTTACATCAAAAACATTTAATCCTCCATCTGTAGAAATCAGGATGTCTCCTTTTTCGTCTACCGCCAGGTGCTGTATGTAATTATACAAGAGCGAAGGAGAGCGGCCATCCATTTTATATTTAACAAAGCTGCTGCCATCATACCTGTTCAATCCATCCATGGTACCTATCCAGATAAATCCCTGCTTGTCCTGCACCATGCTGTTGATGGTGTTGTTCGAGAGTCCGGCCTCATCATCGATCAGGTAAAATCTAAGCCCTTTCTTTATTTCCTTAGGCACAAGTCCGGCAGTATGCTGCGCATGGCTGCTGATGCAACAGAGGATGAGGAAAAGGAGTGAAAAGATATTTTTTTTCATTTCAGGAACAGCACCTGGCAAAGCAGGTAACTCATATATAATGCATTAATTTAAGCATAATTGAACAGTTTGTACCCCCTCATTTGCCATTTTTTGCCCCTCCCGATGCTCAATTTTTGCTGAAGTTTGTAACAGATGGTCGGCAATTTCCAAGAGCAGAGATCTTCAGAAGACCTTAAACTATAGTGCAGGCAGGGGGCAGCCACAGCAGTGCTGGCTGTTACAGGGCAGCTCATTTAAGCAGCATTATTTACATAAAGTGCTGTGCTTAGCCTGGGGTATACTATACACCGGCTGCTGCACATACTAGCTAACGATCGTTGAACAGCGCTGTATTCAAAACTACGGCTTACATAAAGCCACAGTAGAAAATATAGAAGAGACAAACCAATCAATTTTTCAGCTTATGAAAGAAAAACTACTAACAAAGAAAAAGTACATTCTATTTTTATGTCTTTTCATGCATACGATTGCGACTTCGTTTGCGCAGGGACTAACAGTGAATGGTACTGTGGTGGAGCAGGCCTCCGGAGAAGGTATGCCCGGCGTGGCCATCCTGGTGAAGGGAACTTCAAGTGGAACCGTTACAGATGCTGATGGCAGGTTCAATCTGCAGGTTCCGGGAGAAGATGCTGTACTGGTGTTTTCTTTTATTGGATATATGAGCCAGGAAGTACCCGTAAGAGGCAAGTCTACCATCAATGTAACGCTGGTAGAGGATGTTGAAAGCCTGGAGGAGCTGGTGGTTGTTGGTTATGGTACCCAAAAGAAGGCTACCCTTACAGGTTCTGTATCGGAAGTGCAGGGCAAGGAAATCACCCAGAGCCCCCAGCCAAACGTTTCGAACTCCCTGGCTGGCCGTATTTCCGGTGTTATAGCCAATAACCGCGGTGGCGAACCAGGCTACGATGGTTCTAATTTTTCCATCAGGGGCCTGGCAACTACCGGTAACAATGATGTGCTGATAGTTGTAGACGGGGTGCCGGGCCAGATTGGTGGCCTCGACCGGCTGGATCCTAACGATATTGAGAGTATTACAGTTTTGAAAGATGCCTCTGCCGCTATTTACGGCAGCCGGGCTGCAAATGGGGTTATCCTGGTGACTACCAAGAAAGGGAAAGCCGGAAAACCAACCATCTCCTATACCTTTAACCAGGGGTTTTCCTCCCCCACACGCCTGCCTGAAATGGCCGATGCTGCCACGTATGCTCAGATCAGGAATGAGATTGCCTATTATAATAATGAGGATGGAGGTTTAAACCAGGTGTATACCGAAGAGGAAATACAAAAGTTCGGGGATGGCTCCGATCCGCTTCTTTACCCCAATACCGACTGGCAGCAGGAAGCCCTGCAACGGGTAGCCCTCCAGAACCAGCACAATCTTTCTGTAAATGGTGGCACCGAGCGAATCAACTACTTTTTATCCCTGGGCAAGTTATTCCAGGAGGGTTTGTACAAAAACGGCGCAACAGAGTACAACCAGTACAATTTCAGATCTAATATAGATGCCGATATTACAGATAGGCTAAGCGTTGGCCTGTTCCTTTCCGGCCGTCAGGAAGACAGGCAGTTTCCGACAGAGGGTGCCGGAACAATATTTCGCTCCATTTACCGGGCATATCCTACGGTGGTGGCCCGTTACCCCAATGGCCTGCCTTCTACAGGTGTGGAAAACATGAACCCTATCATGATGGCCACCAGTGCCGGGGGTACCCACAGCAATCCTACCTACATATTCAATGGTATTTTAAAGGGGCGCTACGATCTTCCCCTGGTGAAAGGACTCTCCCTAGACGGTTTTTATTCAACTGACAGATCTTTCAGCACTTCTAAAAATTTCAGAACCCCTTACGCACTGTACCGGTACAACGCCACTACCGGGAACTACGACGAAACAGTTGCCGGCGGTGGCCCCAATGGTAAAGCACAGCTGAATGAGGAGAGCTTTGACCAGTTTATGACGGTGGGCAATATAAAACTGAACTACCTCCGCAACTTTGGCAGCCACAACGTAAATACTTTTGTTGGTTATGAGCAGAGTAAATTCAGGCAACAGACCATGGGAGCTTCCCGCCTGCATTTTCCTACTACCCAAACCCCGGAATTATCGCAGGGTGGAGCTGCCGCTACCGATTACAACAACTGGGGCAGCAGCTACAACTTTACCAGGAGAAGCTACATCAGCAGAATTGCCTACGACTACAATGAGAAATACCTGGCAGAGGTGCAGTTAAGGATAGACGGTTCCTCCATTTTTCCTAAAGACAACCAGTGGGGATTCTTTCCATCTGTATCGGCAGGCTGGCGCATATCAGAGGAGAATTTCTTTAAGAATAACATCTCCTTTATCAATAACCTGAAGCTCCGGGCTTCCTGGGGGCAGCTGGGCAACGACAATGTGGGCCAGTTCCAGTACTACGATAACTACTCCTTCAATAACTTCTATGTAATAGGCGATAATGTGTACCCAGGCATTAACCTGACGAAGCTGGGCAACCCGAATATTACCTGGGAGGTAGCCACCAAGACAGATATTGGCATTAATGCAACTTTCCTGAAAAACTTTGGTCTGGAACTGATCTACTTTGATCAGAAAAGAAACAACATTCTTTCCACCCGCAATGCCTCTATTCCTGCTACCAGCGGTATCGTAAATCCTTATGATGCAGAAACACTGGTGCCATCAGAAAATATAGGTAAAGTAAACAATAAGGGCCTGGAAACCACCCTTTCCTATAACAGAACAGGCAATTTCAGCTGGGGTGTATCGGGTAATCTTACCTATGCCAAAAACGAGCTGGTGTTCAAAGACGAAGCCCCTGGTGTACTGGATTATCAGCAGGAAACCGGAAGAACCCTCTACACCTACCTGCTGTACAATGCCATTGGTATTTACCGCAGCGAGGAAGATCTTGAGCAGTATCCTTCTGTGCCAGGCGCTAAGGTAGGAGACCTGATTTACCAGGATTATAATGGCGATGGTGAGATTACTGCCGACGACATGGTGAGAACCAAATATGGCAACATTCCGCAGCTGACCTATGGTCTGTCGTTGAATGCCGGCTGGAAAAACTTTGATTTTGCAGTGCTGTTCTCCGGGCAGTCCAGGGTAAGCCAGTACGTGCTGCCTGAGTCTGGTACCATCGGCAACTTTTACAGCAGCTGGGCCGACAACCGCTGGTCTCCCACCAACCCGGAGGGAACCTACCCCCGCGTGGATGAAAGAGCTTCTTCGGCCATCAGCGGCGGTTTGTACCGTAATAATTTCTGGCTAAACGATGCCTCTTTTGTTCGCTTAAAGAACATTCAGCTGGGGTACTCCCTGCCTGCAGGGCTTCTGTCAAAAGTGAACATTGCCGACCTGCGGGTATATGCCAACGCTTTTAACCTGTTAACCTTCACTAAAGTGAAAGATTATGACCCGGAAGGAAACAACGAAAGCGGCCAGTTTTACCCGCAGCAGCGAATCATTAACCTGGGTGTGAATGTCAGATTTTAATTTAAACCTCAACATGAAAAGCAATAAGACTTTACATATTTTCTATATAGCTGCTGTTGTTTGTGCCACCTTCATCTCCTGCCAGGACGATTTTCTGGATGTGGTACCTACGGACCGTGTATCTGATGCGGCTATTCTTTCCGATTCCACCCTCTTCGAATCTTATGTGATCAACAGGTACATGGGCGTAAGATTAACGAATAAAGAAGCAGAGGGCGTGCCACCGGGCTTTGGCCGCGGCCTGGAGTATGCGTTGTGGAGTTCGCTTACCGACGAGTCTATCTACAACAACGATGATAACACCTGGGTAATTCAGCAGGGGAACCTTTCTCCTGAGAACACCGGCATTGCTGGCACCTTCTGGGGCAGGAGCTACCGTGGCATACGCGAAGTAAACTATGCCCTTACGAACATTGACCAGGTGCCGATGAGCCAAAGCCGCAAAAACAAGCTGATTGCCGAGCTGAAATTTATCAGGGCTTTTCGATATCACGACCTGATTCGTAACTACGGTGGTGTGGTGCTGATGGGCGACAGGGTAACCCAGCTGGGAGAGGATTTCACAGATCCAGAGCTTTTCAGAAGAGCCACAATTGAAGAAAGTATTAACTATGCCGTTCAGCAACTCGATGAGGCTGGCAGCGGGCTGCCCCTGAACAACGAAGGAGACTGGGAGCTGGGCCGGGCTACCAAAGGAGCCGCTCTGGCCTTAAAGGCAAGGCTGCTGCTGTATGCTGCAAGCCCCCTGTACACAGGTGGTGTAAATGATGCCGCAAAATGGGAAAAAGCCGCTGCTGCTGCCAAAGAGGTAATGGATTTGGGCATGTATGGCCTCTACCAGGGAGGTTATGGCGAATTGTTCCTGACCCCTGGCACCCATGCAGAAATCATTTTTGCCAGGTACCATAACCTCAACGCCAAACATGTGCGCATGGAAATAGCCAACGGACCTAACGGCTATGATGGATGGGGCGGTAATGTTCCGCTGCAAAACCTGGTAGATGATTATAACATGCTGGATGGCTCTGAATTTAACTGGGAGAATCCTGCGCATGCAGCCGCACCTTACGAGAACAGAGACCCTCGTTTTTACGAAACCATTCTTTTCAACGGTGCTCCTTACCGAAACCGCCAGGTAGAAACTTTCCTGCCCGGAGGTTTAGACAGCAACGATGGCCCCTCCAACTGGAATACCTCCAAGACTGGCTACTACCTGCGGAAGTATGTTAACGAGGACCTGCCCATCCAAAATCCCTGGGAAGTGGCCGGTACCCAAAACTGGATCTATTTCCGGTATGCAGAAATACTACTGAATTATGCCGAGGCCAGAAACGAAGCAACAGGTCCTGATGCCAGCGTATATGAGGCCATCAACAGCATCAGGGGCAGAACAGGTGTAGAAATGCCTCCGCTGCCGGAAGGGCTCTCGCAGGCAGAAATGCGCGAACGTATCCGGCAGGAACGCCGCATAGAACTGGCCTTTGAGGAACATCGCTTCTATGATGTACGCAGATGGAGAATTGCAGATGTAACAGAAAATGAACCGGCCTATGGCATTGAAATTTTGAAGCAGCCAGACGGTACCTTCACCTACCAGAGAAAGGTAGCGCTTGCCGGCCGCAGGTTTGAGGAAAGGCACTACTGGTTGCCGATTCCCCGATCAGAGATTCAGGCATCAAACAATCTGTTGCAGCAAAATCCCGGATATAGTAATTGATTTTTGTTGGTTGGTTTATTGTAGAAAGTTGCAGGAATAGCTTTATGCTTTCCTGCAACATTTCTCTGATTCTGGCAGCAAATACCATCTATTCATCATCAAATACCTAATCGTGACAAAAACCACATCAATAAGTGCATCCATACTGCTTATTGTACTTTGTTTTCTGTGCTGGGGCTGCGGACTAAGTTCTGAGGAAGCCGGCAGAATGCCTGATGACATGGCCACCAAAACAGTCACCATCAGGCTTAATCCTGCTGAAACCTATCAGACCATTGATAACTTCGGTGCATCGGATGCCTGGGCCTGCCAGTTTGTTGGTAACTGGCCAGATGATAAACGCAATGCCATTGCAGATCTGCTCTTCAGTACCGATACCACTGCTGAGGGCAAACCAAAGGGCATTGGTTTGTCATTGTGGAGGTTTAACATTGGAGCAGGTAGTGCACAGCAGGGCAGTAACAGCGGTATTGGAGATGAGTGGCGACGGGCAGAATCTTTTTTACAGCAAGATGGTACCTACGACTGGCAACGGCAGCAGGGGCAACAGTGGTTTATGCAGGCGGCCAGGCAAAGAGGTGTTCAAAAATTCCTGGCTTTTCCAAATAGCCCGCCTGTGTGGCTCAACAAGAACGGGAAAGCTTTTGCCACTGCCGGAAAATCCAACCTTGCCCCCGACCGTTACCAAGCCTATGCGGCTTACCTGCTAACAGTGTTGAAGGGCTTGAAGGATAAGGGAATCGATATACAGTACCTTAGCCCGGTGAACGAACCCCAGTGGGATTGGAGTGATGGGGGGCAGGAGGGAACCCCTTTCACCAACGAAGAAATTTTTGGTATTGTGAAAGAGCTGAATGAGCAGTTAGAGCAAGAAAGCATTGATACTAAAATAGACGTAGCAGAGGCAGGCAAGATCAACTATCTGTATGCAACAGAAGACAGGCCGGGGCGTGGCAACCAGGTATACGATTTTTTCAATCCAGCCTCACCCCTCTATATCGGAGGTTTTTCCAGGGTAGGAAACGTTATTTCAGCACACAGCTACTTTACCACCTCACCTTTTCCGGAGGCTGTTGAAAAAAGAAATCAGTTGGCGGCAGCAGTAGCGGCTGTGCCGAACCTGGAATACTGGATGTCGGAATACTGCATCCTGGGCGATAATGAGGGTGAAATAAAAGGAGAGGGTAGAAATTTAGGCATTGATCCGGCCATTTACCTGGCCCGGGTAATTCATAACGACCTGGTGGTGGCAAATGCCACAGCCTGGCACTGGTGGCTGGGTGTATCGCCCTACAACTATAAAGACGGACTCGTTTATGTAGATAAAGAAAAGACCAACGGCAATTATTACGAGAGCAAGCTCCTGTGGGCTTTGGGTAATTACAGCCGTTTCATACGTCCGGGAGCAGTCAGAATTGCTGCGCAATCTTCTGATTTATCAGTAGACGATTCTTCCCTGCTGTTCTCGGCTTACACCCATCCGCAGGACAACCAGATCATCAGCGTAATCATCAATTCAGGCATAGCAGCTGTTGGTGTAAAGCTGGAGTTCGCCGGAATTCAGGTAGAGAATCTGCGTTTCTACCAGACTTCAGAAAGCGATGCGCTCACAGCCGGCAGGGGCCGTGCAGAGGATATGTTTACCATTCCTCCCCGCAGCATTATTACAGTTGTTGGCAATATAAAGTAACCTACTTATGTACATGAAAAAGTTTTACATATGCATAGTTGCAGCCTTGTGGGCCTGCACCGCTTTTGCCCAAAACGGAAGGGTAAAGCAGTTGTTCAACGAAGGATGGTATTTTCATAAAGGGGAGGTGCCCCAGGGAGAAAAAGCAGCCTTTGACCACAGTAGCTGGCGGGCGCTGGAGCTCCCCCACGATTGGAGTGTAGAAGGACCGTTCAGTAATCAGTGGGCAAGCGGAACAGGCTATCTGCCCGCCGGCATAGGCTGGTACCGTAAAACCTTTGATATTGCTCCTGAGCTCCAGGCGAAGCACCTCTTTCTGTATTTCGATGGCGTTTATAAGAACAGCGAAGTTTGGATAAACGGGCATTCCCTTGGCAAAAGGCCCAATGGCCATATTCCTTTTCAATACGAAATTACCCCATACCTGAACAAAGGTGGTAAAAACACCATTGCTGTTCGGGTAGACCACAGCAAGGTAGCCGATTCCAGGTGGTACAACGGCTCTGGTATTTACCGGAATGTATACCTGATTGCAAAAGAGCCTGTTCATATAAGCCAGTGGGGTGTTGCTTTTGCCACGCCGGAGGTGAGCGCAGCACAGGCGAAGGCCACCGCGGCGGTTAAGCTCGAAAACAAATCGGCAGCGGCCGCGCAGGTATTGGTAAAAGGGCAGTTGCTTAACCAGCAGGGGCAGGCAGTGGCAGAAGCGCAAAAAACAGTATCGCTGGGGGCTGGAAAAGCCACAGAAGCAGGGCTTGAATTTCAGGTCCGCGATCCACAGCTGTGGTCACCGCAAAACCCTAATCTGTACCAGCTTAAAGTAAGCCTGGCGGTAAATAATCAAACAACAGATGAATTGCTGCAAAATGTTGGCTTCCGTACGTTCCGCTTCGATGCCAGCGAAGGTTTTTTTCTCAATGGTCAGAACATGAAAATCAAAGGCGTATGCATTCATCAGGATGCAGGCGCCCTGGGATCTGCCGTGCCGCAGGAAGTGTGGGAGCGCAGGCTTCAGTCTTTAAAAGCCCTGGGCTGCAATGCCATTCGCATGAGCCATTACCCACACCAGGATTACCTCTACGATTTATGCGACAAAATGGGCTTCCTGGTGCAGGACGAAGCCTTCGATGAGTGGGAGGTGGGAAAAAATAAATGGATTGAGGGCTGGAATGTGGGTACCCCCGGCAAGGATGGCGCCTTTGAGCATTTTACAGAATGGGCTGCCCGGGATCTGCGTGATATGATCCTGCGTAACCGCAATCACCCCTCCATCATCATGTGGAGTATTGGCAACGAAATAGATTACCCTAACGACCCTTACACCCACCCGGTACTCGATGAAGGGCGCAATCCTCAAATTTATGGAAAAGGATATGTACCCGGTAATCCGCCTGCCAGCAGGTTGGGCGAAATCGCAGAGATGCTGGTGAAGGAAGCCAAGAAGTGGGATACCACCCGCCCGGTAACAGCTGCTTTGGCCGGGGTAGCCATGTCTAACCATACCAGTTATCCAGATGCGCTTGATATTGTAGGCTACAATTATCAGGAATATCGTTACGAGGAAGATCACCGGAAATACCCCAACAGAATTATTTATGGCAGCGAAAATGGCGATGCCCTCGAGGCATGGCTTGCCGTGGAAAACAACCCTTACATCTCATCGCAATTTATCTGGACGGCCTTTGACTTTCTGGGAGAAGCCAGAAGCTGGCCAAGCCGCAGCAGTGGTGCCGGTATCCTGGATATGGCAGGTTTTCCCAAACCAGACTACTACTTTCGGCAAAGCCTCTGGGCCAGCGAACCCATGATCTACATTGGAACTTCGGAAATACCGAAAGAAGAAGAAAGAAGGGGCCGGAATCCGGCCCCACACTGGAACTGGCCGACTGGCGAACAGGTAAGGGTAAGCAGCTACACCAATTGCGAGGAAGCCGAACTATTTCTCAATGGAAAATCCTTAGGCCGGAAAAAGCTTTCAGATGCAACCGGAAGGGTTATTCAGTGGGATGTAGCCTATCAGCCGGGAACCTTACTGGTTAAAGGATATAATGCCGGAAAAGAAGTAAGTACCCATGCCCTTAAAACTGCTGGTGAACCCTATGCCATTAAGGTTGTGGCAGATAAAAAGCAATTGAATGCTGCTAACAAAGAACTGGCACAGCTGGAAGTTATGGTAGTAGATAAAGAGGGTAATCCTGTATATGCTGCAGATAACGAGATTATTGTTGCCGTAGAGGGGCCTGCAAAACTGCTGGGGCTGGAAAGCGGCAGCCTCACGAGCCACGAAGATTACAGGTCCAACAAAAGGAAAGCACAGCATGGAAAGCTGCTGGCATATGTACAAAGTCAGCATAAACCGGGAAAAGTAAACATTTCCTTTCAATCCAGTGGCTTAAAGCCCCAGGAGGTGAGCCTTACTGTAGACTAAGTATGAGACACATATGCTTTCAAAAATAGGTAAAATGCATTTTTTTGGTGTGCCAGGTGTTGGTGATAGCAAACCAGTTTTACCGCCTGCCTCAGATAAACATGCAGTACCATCACAGATGCTGTTTTATAAACAGTGAAGTAACCCGATCTTGATCACTGAAAACAACCTATACAAAATGCGAAAACTTTTATTGCTGCTATTAGGCATGAACGCAGCTGTCGCTTACGGACAGTCGCCCGGGAATGAGTGGGAGAACCACCAGGTGTATGAACGGAATAAAGAAAAGGGTCATGCTACCTTTATCCTGTACGATAATGCCGCCGCCGCCCGAAAAGGTGATAAGCAGCAGTCGCCATATTACCAGTCCCTGAATGGCAAGTGGAAGTTTAACCTGGTAAAGAAACCGGCAGATCGTCCGAAAGATTTTTACCAGCCAGGCCTGAACGATGGGGATTGGGATGAAATACCGGTACCCTCCAACTGGGAGATAGAAGGCTATGATACCCCTATCTATACCAACATTGTATATCCCTTTCCAAAGAACCCGCCTTTTGTAGATAATGAGTATAACCCGGTAGGTACCTATCGCAGAACATTTACATTGCCTGCCACCTGGATGGATCGCGAGGTAATGCTGCATTTTGCCTCTATCTCCGGCTATGCACAGGTGTATGTGAATGGTCAGGAAGTGGGCATGAGCAAAGTGGCGAAATCACCTGCTGAATTTGATATCACTCCCTATTTAAAACAAGGCGAAAACCAGCTGGCCGTGCAGGTATTCCGCTGGCACGATGGCAGCTACCTGGAAGATCAGGACTTCTGGCGCTTAAGTGGTATCGAGCGGGATGTGTACCTGCACGCCCTGCCCAAACTAAGCATAGAGGATTTTACCATCAACGCAGGGCTTGATAAAACCTATAAAAATGGTGAGCTGGAGGTTTCGGTAGACCTGCGGGCCTTTGAAGGGAGCAAGCAGCAGGAAGGAACACTTACCCTGGAGCTGTATGATAAAAACAACAAAAAGGTATTTTCACAGGAGAAAAGCTTTGCTTCTGCTGCAGATCCACTAACATTCAATGGCATCCTAAAGCAGGTAGCCCGCTGGAGTGCAGAAGAGCCTAACCTTTACGAGTACATCATTAGCCTGAAAGATGCAGCAGGCAGGGCTGTTGCCTATACGGCAGGTAAAACAGGCTTCCGCGAAGTAGAGCTGAAAGAGGGACAGCTGATGGTAAACGGAGTGCCTGTTACCATTAAAGGTGTAAACCGTCATGAGCATGATGATGTGCTGGGCCATGTGCCCAGCCGGGAAACCATGCTCAAAGATGTACAGCTGATGAAGCAGTACAACCTCAATGCTGTACGCATGAGCCACTATCCGCACGATCCGGAGTGGTATGCCCTGTGCGATGAGTATGGCTTGTATGTGGTGGATGAAGCCAATATCGAAACACACGGCATGGGTGCTGAACACCAGGGCTGGTTCGATAAAAGCAAGCATCCCGCCTACCTGGAAGAATGGGCACCCGCGCACATGGACCGCATTACCCGCCTGGTGGAACGGGATAAAAACCATCCTTCCGTAATCATCTGGTCTATGGGCAATGAGTGCGGCAATGGTAAAGTGTTTCACGATGCCTACACCTGGATCAAAAAAGAGGACCCCACCCGCCTGGTAATGTTTGAGCAGGCAGGCCAGGACTGGAATACTGATATTGTTGGTCCCATGTACCCCGGCTATAACAGCATGAAAGAATATGCCTCTAAACCGCAGGAGCGCCCCTACATCATGTGCGAGTATTCACACGCCATGGGCAACAGCAACGGCAACCTGCAGGAGCTCTGGGATGTTATTAACAGCAGCAAGCATATGCAGGGCGGTTTTATCTGGGACTGGGTAGACCAGGGCCTGAAATCAACCGACGATAACGGCAGAACCTACTGGGCTTACGGCGGCGACCTGGGAGGCCTGCACCTGCAGCACGATGAAAACTTCTGCGCCAATGGCCTGGTGGCAGCCGACCGCAGCCCACACCCGGGTATCCATGAGTTAAAAAAGATCTACCAGAATGTTCATTTTGGAGTTAAAGATCTCGCAAAAGGAGTGATTACCGTAGAAAACCGCTTCGACTTTACCAACCTTAAAGACTACAGCTTTAAATGGCAGCTTTACAAAAATGGTAAACTGGAGAAAGAAGAGGCTTTTACGGTAGCCCTTGCGCCACACCAGCAGAAAGAAGTAAAACTGAAGCTGCCTAAAATAGCCCCGGAAGAGGGAGATGAATATTTCCTGAACCTCTATGCTTATACCGCTAAACCAACGGCACTGATACCGGCCGGGCATGAAATTGCAAGGGAGCAGCTGGCCTTTAGCAGCAATGCCTACCTCAAAAAAGCAGCTGTTGCCGAAACGGCGCTAAAGATCAGCAAAGAAGAGGCCAACAAACTGCGGTTCAGCTCCGGCGAAATTGAAGGAGAATTCAACACCAAAAACGGCAGACTTAACTGGTATGGCAAAAAAGGCAGCCGCATCATTAACCAATACCCCGAACCTTACTTCTGGCGAGCGCCAACCGATAACGACTTTGGCAATGGCATGCAGGAGAAGCTGGGCATCTGGCGCACCGCTCATATAGACAGGAAAGTGAAAGAGGTAAGGGTGGGAGAGCAGGGTCCGGAAGGACTGCCCATTACAGTTAATTACGAGTTAACAGGGATTAATGTACCCTATACGGTGGAATACCTGATCCAGAACGATGCTTCCATCAAAGTAACCGCATCTATGGATATGAAAAACAGGGACCTGCCGGAGCTGCCGCGCTTTGGCATGCGCATGGAGCTGCCTGATGAAATGGAAAACCTGTCTTACTATGGCAGAGGACCCTGGGAAAACTACAGCGACAGAAAATCATCGGCTTTTATAGGCCTATACCAGGATAAGGTTGAAAACCAGTTTGTGGCAAATTACATCCGCCCGCAGGAGAACGGCTATAAAACAGATGTTCGCTGGCTGCAGCTTACCAATAAAGACGGAGTGGGCCTTAGAATAGAAGGTGTACAACCAATTGGTTTCAGTGCTTTACCCTACCGGGCAGAAGACCTGGACCCGGGCCTGACCAAGAAACAGCAGCATCCTACAGATCTGAAAAAAAGAAATGCGGTAAGCCTGCACATAGACCTGAAGCAGCGTGGCGTAGGAGGCGATAACAGCTGGGGAGCACTTCCTTATGAGCAGTACAGGCTCCTGGACGATCAGTACAGCTACTCCTATGTAATCCGCTACATCGAAAACGGATTGCTAACCAAAAAGTAGTGCTGTAAAGACTTCAGGCTATCCTGAAGGTGTTTTTTCTGCATGACCTGGCCCCTGTTTGCTGCTGCAAAGGCCAGGTCATGTTTTTTTTTGGTTTTCATCAAAGGGTGTCCTGCCCTGGCCAAAAGGTTATCGATGGAAAGTTTACCACAGTGTACTGTTCCAGAAACTTAGCGTCCTGAACAATTATCAGCGCATGATATTTAAGCTTCCGGCTGTCATCAAAAGGATGCAGCGCTAAGAAATTCCCAAAAAACAGTAATTTTGCAGTGTTGTCTAAGGTTAGCCGCCTTCAGGCCCCTTAAACTTTTCTACATAAGCTGAAGCAATAGATTTTTATGAGTGATAATAAAGGCCCAAACTTTCTCGAAGAGATTGTTGCCAACGACCTTAAAACCGGAAAATACAAAAGCATTGTTACCCGCTTTCCGCCGGAGCCAAACGGTTACCTGCATATTGGTCATGCCAAAAGCATCTGCCTGAACTTTGGTCTTTCGCAGGAGTTTGGCGGGTACACCAATCTGCGCTTCGACGATACCAACCCCACCACCGAAGATACCGAATACGTACAAAGCATTAAGAATGATATTCGCTGGCTGGGATTTAACTGGCAGCACGAGCTCTACGCCTCCGACTATTTCCAGCAGTTGTACGATTGGGCCGTTGTGCTGATCCGCAAAGGACTGGCTTATGTAGACGACAGCACCAGCGAAGAAATTGCCGCACAAAAAGGTACGCCCACCAGGTCTGGTACCAACAGCCCCTTCCGCGATCGTAGTGTAGAAGAAAACCTGCGCCTGTTCCAGGAAATGAAGGAGGGTAAGTACCGCGATGGTGAGAAGGTGCTCAGGGCCAAAATAGATATGGCGCATCAGAACATGCACATGCGCGATCCGCTCATGTACCGCATTAAACATGCCCATCACCACCGTACCGGCGATACCTGGTGTGTGTACCCCATGTACGACTTTGCCCATGGCCAGAGCGATGCCATAGAAAATGTTACCCACAGCATCTGCACACTGGAGTTTATCCCGCACCGCGATCTGTACTACTGGTTTATTGAGCAGCTGGGAATTTTTCCTTCGCAGCAGTATGAATTTGCCCGCCTGAACCTAAGTTATACGGTAATGAGCAAGCGCAAATTACTGCAGTTGGTAAATGGCAGGTACGTAAGCGGCTGGGACGATCCGCGCATGCCTACCATCAGCGCCCTGCGCCGCAGGGGCTATACGCCGGAGAGTATCCGCGATTTTTGCGAGCGCATTGGTGTGGCCAGGCGTGAAAACCTGATTGATGTGGGGCTGTTGGAGTTTAGCGTGCGCGATCACCTGAACAAAGTTGCCCAGCGCCGTATGGTAGTGCTGGATCCTCTTAAAGTAGTGCTTACCAACTATCCCGAAGGAGAGGTGGAGATGCTGCCGGGTGAGGATAATCCCGAAGATGCAAACAGTGGCTCCAGGGATATCCCGTTCAGCCGTGAGCTGTACATCGAGCAGGAGGATTTCATGGAAAATGCACCCAAGAAGTTCTTCCGCCTCGCGCCCGGACAAATGGTGCGCTTAAAGCATGCCTACATCATTAAGTGCGAGGAGGTGGTGAAAGATGCGCAGGGCAATATCACAGAACTGCACTGCACCTATGTGCCTGAGAGCAGGAGCGGTTCCGACACCTCAGGCATCAATGTAAAAGGCACCCTTCACTGGGTGAGTGCAGCACAGGCCCTGCCGATTGAGGTTAGGCTGTACGACCGCCTCTTTATGCACGAAGATGTAGCCGATGCCGAAGGTGATTTCAAGGAGCACCTCAACCCGGACTCCCTGCAGGTGATAGAAACAGCCTATGCCGAGCCAGCACTGAAAGAAGCCACACTCGAGGAGCGCTACCAGTTTCTGCGCAAGGGCTATTTTACCCTGGATCCCGATTCTACTGCAGATAAGCTGGTGTTTAACCGTACCGTAGGCTTAAGAGATATGTGGGCCAAGGAATCTAAGAAGTAAAAG
Organism: Cesiribacter sp. SM1; assembly: GCF_020178975.1. Taxonomy (GTDB): domain Bacteria; phylum Bacteroidota; class Bacteroidia; order Cytophagales; family Cyclobacteriaceae; genus Cesiribacter. The sequence continues at coordinate 263,924 of NZ_JAHXBU010000091.1, read as the reverse complement.
AAGGGGGCAGCTGAAAATCCCATTTCCTGAATACATAAAAAACCTCCTGGCTTTTGGTTCTTGAAGCATGACAATTCAATTTCCAAAGCAGGAGGTTTTCTTTGTTTCTGTGATCTGGTAACAGAACCCGAAACCAGCTGAGTCTGTTTAACGATCTGTAGTTTTATCCCTGTCTTTTACATATTTACCATGATCCGGCAGGGCAATCCTGTCGAATTCCTGGGCCAGCCTGCTAAGGCCATCGCGTAGCGCTCTGCCTTCCATAGCCGGGCCATGGCCCGTAATGGCCAGCTGTGGCTGCAGGGCTTCAAGCTTTTTTACCGAAAGCCTGGCGGAGGTCCAGTCGGTGGTTAAGTACCTGGGAGGTCCCTGTATCTCTGCTTTTTGCACCAGCACTTTGTAGAACGAGTCCTGCTTAACGGCAACAAAGGCATCGCCGGCAATAAGGGTACGGTCACTTTCACGGAATAGAGAAACATGTCCCGGGGTGTGACCAGGGGTATGAATCCAGCGCCAGCCTCTCATTTCAGGCACACTTCCATCTGCAGGCAGGGAACGAAGCGTTCCGCTGATGTTGACTGGCTCATGTGGGTAAATGGATGATATTTTAGCCAGCATGCCTCCCTCAACTGTAGCATCGGGTTCTGCATAACTTTGCTGCCCGGTCAGGAAGGGAAATTCAAATGTATGCGCGTAGACCGGTACGCCCCATGTTTCAATTAGTTCAACAATACCGCCTACATGGTCAAAATGTCCGTGGGTTAAAATAATAGCGGCAGGTTTGCTGCCTTCTCCAAACCTTTTTTCAGCCACAGAAATAATCTCGGAGCCAGATTTAGGCATGCCGGCATCTACCAGTACCCAGTGTTCAGTTGTACCCACCAGGGCAAAGTTTACGATCTGGTTGGTGTAATAATAAACATCCTCCCCGACCTGATGCCCTTTTCCGCTCGAGAAAGATGTCATGGGAATGAACTTGTCATCCCCGCTTTGGTGCATGTTAGTATCCATAAGGTAAAAAAATTAATGGGTCTCCTAATGCTAACCGGCTTATATACCAGATGTTTAAGGTGCTGATGTTGCTTGAGGACCTGCTTGCAGGTTCTTGATGCCAGATGCATGTAACAGCAGTTTCTGCCCTTTCTGGCCATTCACTTTATTTTCTGAACACTACATTTCAACCCCATTTTTTCAGGCTTCAGTCAAAGAAATTTTCAGCTAAATGCGCTGGGCAGCAATTTTGGTGAAAAAACAAACAGCCATGCGCCCAATACTCATTTTTATCCTGATGCTCGGCAGCCTGATGCAGACTGGCAGCCTAAGCGCACAGGCACAGCTGGTGCTGGAAAATGTAGATGCCAGTATTGCCTATGCCCTGCAAAACAACCTGCAGCTTAAGTCAGTACAGCATACTGCCGATGCCGCAGCCCAGGCAAAGCCCATGCAGCGAGCCGCCCTGATGCCGCAGCTAAAGGCAGTTTCCACCCTGGATTATTATTTTAGCTTGCCGGTGCAGCTGATCCCGGCAGAAGTGCTGGGGGGTGAGCCAGGCACTTACCTGGAAGTTAGCTTTGGTCAGCCCTACGCCCTGAACCTGGGGGTGGAGGCCAGCATGCCCCTCATCAACGCCAGCCTCTGGACTGGCACACAGCAGGCAGCCATGGAGGCTAAAACTGCAGCGCTGCAGCTCGAGCACAGCAGGCTAAACACAGCCGAAAGTGTGGCCAGGGCCTACTACCTAACCCTGCTAAGCCAGCAGGCCGTAGCGCTGGCGCTAAATACTAAAGCAGCCAACGATTCGCTGATGGTGCAGGCTGGGCACAAGCTGCAAAATGGTATTCTTGAGCCGCTGGAAGCGAATCGCATCCGTAACCTGCAGCTGGAAAGTAACCGTAACCTGGAAGAAAACAGAGCTGTTTTTGCCAACAACCTTAGCCGCCTGAAGGTGCTGCTGGGGCTGGCGCCAGGGGAGGAACTGCTTTTAACCGAAGAACCCGGGGGAGAGATCCGGACACTCCAGGCGCCAGCCTACTCCTACACTGCTTTGCCAGTTTACCGGCTGGGAGAGGCAAGGGTTCAGAGCAGCAAACTCAATTGGCAGCGCGAACGGCGTAAGCTGCTGCCGGAGCTATCGGCCTACGCCCGCTACACCCGGCAGGCGCAGCGCGATGCCTTTAATTTTACAGAAAGCGGACAGCCCTGGTTTAATATTGGTATTGCAGGTTTGCGGCTGGACTGGCCTCTTTTTACCGGATTCCACCGCCTTGCCTCCACCCGTAAAGCCCATTTGCAATGGGAGGCCGCAACACTGGAGCTGCAGCATACAGCTAACCAGCTGCAGCAGGAACAGCAGGAGCTGCTCACCAACTACCAGCAGAGCAGCCGGAGCCTGGCTTTTGCCCAGGAATCCTTTGCCCTGGGAAATCAGAATTACCAGCTGGCAAGGCTGAAATACAATGCCGGCGTTTTGCCCCTGGACGGGCTCATCAATGTGTACCACGAGAAGCTAAGAGCCCAGAACAGCCTCCTGAAAGCGCTCTCCGATCACCTCTACTACAGTGCCCTTATCACCACCAGAAATACCTATTAAAGTCATGAGAACATTAAATGCATATATACACTACCAGGCAAAGGGTTTAAACTTTTCCCCAAAGAAACTAAACCACCTATGGGGCCTTCTTGCCCTCACCACACTCGCCTTTACATCTTGTAACGATACTACAGAAACCATCCCCGTACAGCAACAGGAGATTATAGAAGCAGTGTATGCCTCCGGCTACCTGGTGCCCGATGAAGAGTACCAGCTCTTTGCCCAGACAGAAGGAGTGGTTGCCCAAAAGCTGGTGGAGGAAGGAGCAGAAGTTAAAGCCGGCGATCCAGTCTACATCCTTGGGAGCAGCCAGCAGGATGCACGCTTTACCGAAACACAGGAGCGTTACCGCCTGGCCCAGCTTAACCTAAGCGAAAACTCCCCGGTGCTGCAGGAGCTGCGGGCGGGGGTACAGGCTGCCAAAACTAAGCTGGCCTATGATTCGGTAAACTACCATCGCTATAAAAACCTGATAGAGGCTGGTGCTACCTCCCCGGCAGAGTGGGACCGCATGCGCCTGGCCTATGAAAATTCTCAAAGCGAATACCGGGCACAGCAAAGTCGTTTGCAGCGTACTATTAACCAGCTGCAGCAGGAGCTTACCTCTGCCAGGAGCCAGCTGAACATAGCCTCTGATGAAAGTGGCCGCTACATTGTAAGAAGCGACCGCGATGGAAAAGTATACTACACCGCCAAGCGGGTTGGCGAGCTGGTAAAACGCAACGAGTTGCTGGCCACGCTGGGTAAAAGTGAACAATTCCACCTGGAACTCCAGATCGATGAACTCGACATCCGAAAAATCTCCCTGGGGCAGGAGGTGCTCACTGAGCTCGATGCATTTCCGGGACAGTTGTTCCGGGCCAGGGTTAGCAAGATCTATCCGCAGGTAAGTGCAAGGGAGCAGGCGGTTCGGGTAGAGGCAACTTTTACAGATAGTTTGCCGGCAGGATTTTCAGGTCTTTCCGCCGAAGGCAACATCATCATAGCACGTAAGCAAAATGCGCTTGTGATCCCAAAAGAAGCCCTTGTCAGTGAGGACTCTGTCTGGATCAGGCAGGAGGGAGAAGAACGCAAGATCCGGATACAAAAAGGCATTGAAACCCTTGACCGGGTGGAGGTGCTTGCCGGGCTGGATGCACAAACACAACTCTTAATGAAATAGCCATGCTGCTGTCTTTTCAAATAGCCAAAACGCACCTGCTTTCCCGCAAACGGCAAACCTTCGTGGCCATGATGGGCGTAACCTTTGGCATTGGCATGTTTATTACCATGATCAGCCTGATGTCGGGCCTTAATGACCTGACAGAAGACCTGGCCATGACTTCTGTGCCCGACATACGCATATACCATGATGTAAACGAGCAGCGCAGCACCCTGCTGGAACGCCACTACCCGGAGGCAGCTACCGTGGTGCACCATCAGAAAGCACGCAACGAGCAGCCAAAATTGCGTAATGCTGCACAGCTGGCAGCCATGATACGGCAGTACCCGCAGGTAAAAGGAGCCGCCCCCCAGCTGGCAACGCAGGTGTTTTACAACAATGGTCCAAGTCAGCTGAACGGCACAGTGGCAGGTGTAAATATCCTGGAAGAAGACAAGCTCTTCGACCTGAAGAGTAAGATCAGGTCTGGCAAACTGGAGGACCTGGTGGCCACCCATAACGGACTAATCATGGGCACAGGACTGGCTAAAAAGCTGGGGGTACAGCGGGGCGACCGGGTGGTGATTACTACGCCTGCCGGGCAGGTAATGAGCCTGAAGGTGGTGGCCACTTTTCAGATGGGCATTGGCACCATCGATAACAGCAAGAGCTACGCCAACATCAGTACTGTGCAGAAGATCCTGGGTGTTGACAATAGCTATGTTACCGACATCAACATCAAGCTACACAATTTTAAAGAGGCAAAAGCCCTGGCCCCTAAGCTGCAAAAGTTAGGAGGCTACAAAGCCGAAGACTGGGAAACTGCCAATGCCACCATGCTGATGGGGGTAGTAATCCGCAACATACTTACCTATTCTGTATCCATTACTCTCCTGGTGGTGGCTGGTTTTGGTATTTACAACATCCTGAACATGACTATCATGAGCAAGATGAAGGACATTGCCATCCTGAAAGCAACCGGTTTTGCAGGCAGGGATGTAAAACAGATCTTTATGATCCAGTCGCTGATTATTGGTGTTGTGGGCAGCCTGCTGGGCCTGCTCATTGGATGGGGACTTTCCAGCTTAATTGTGCAGGCACCATTCGATGGTGGCGACATGATTGCCATGGACCACCTGCCTGTAAACTTCGATGCTCAGTACTACCTTATCGGGATCATATTTGGTGTGCTTACCACAGCCATAGCCGGCTATATGCCCTCCCGCAAAGCCGCAGGCGTAGATCCAATAGAAATTATCAGAGGACAGTAAGCCATGAAAACGACAGTATTAGAAACCCGGCAGCTGAACAAGTACTTCTACGAACCACAGAAGTTTCAGGTGCTCAAGAACATAAACCTGCAGGTACAGGCAGGAGAGTTTGTTGCCCTGGTGGGTAAATCGGGCTGTGGTAAATCCACGCTCATGTACGTACTCTCCACCATGGATACCGATTACGAAGGTGAGCTCTGCATCAGGGGGCAGAAGCTAAGCGGCATGAAGCAAAATGGGCTGGCCCGTTTCCGGAACGAGCACATTGGCTTTGTGTTTCAGTTTCACTACCTGCTGCCCGAGTTTACGGTGCTGCAAAATGTAATGCTGCCGGCACAAAAGCTGGGGCGTTACAGCACCAAAGAAATAGAAGAGCGGGCCTACAGTAAGTTGAAGCTGCTGGGTATGGAAGACCAGGCCCTGAAGCCAACCAACAAACTCTCCGGCGGGCAGCAGCAGCGGGTGGCTATTGCCAGGGCCATGATCAATGATCCGGCCATAGTGATGGGCGATGAACCCACCGGCAACCTCGACAGCTACAACACCGGGCTGGTGCTCGAAATTTTCCAGGAGCTGAAGCAGGCCTATGGGCAAACCATTATTGCGGTTACACACGATGATGCCTTTGCCCATCGCACCGATCGCATTGTGGAAATGGTTGATGGTCGTATTACAGGATCAAACATTTTGGTATCTTGAATGCCATAATCAACATTGGCTTGAGAGAGAAAAAAAGGCTGCTGCGCACTTACAGCATTATCGTTGCCATTGTGGTAGTGGGCTTTGTTGTACGCCTGTATGTACTGCCGGAACTAAGCCTGCCTTTTCACCTGCTGATGGCACTCACATCGCTGGTTCTGGTGGTGCTCTTATGGGAGTCTTTTTACGGGATTAACAAGCTGCTTAACCGCTTGCTACCCTATGAGCGTTCCATGAGCCTGCGCATAGTGGTGCAGATGCTGCTGGGTATTGCAGTAGCCTTGTTTGTACGCTACATCCTTAAAGTTTTTGGTGAGCCTTATGTGCCTTTCAAGATAGAGGGCTTCTTTAAACTGTCAACCTACGTGCTCTATATCTTTGCGGCAGTTGCCCTAAACCTGGGTTTTGTAGCCGATTATTTCATTGGGCGCTGGAAGGATTCCATCCGGCTGGCAGAGCGGCTGGAGCGTGAAAAAACACAGGTGCAGTTCGATAACCTTAAGAACCAGCTGAACCCGCATTTCCTGTTCAATGCCCTTAGCTCACTCAACAGCCTTATTTATGAAGATCAGGCGCTGGCCTCCCAGTTCCTGCAGCAGCTCTCGAAAGTATACCGCTACCTGCTGCAGCACCAGGCAACGGGCCAGGTAAGCCTGGCCACCGAACTTGAGTTTATTGCCAACTACACCAACCTGCTGCAAACCCGTTTTGGCGATGGGCTGCGCTTTAACTTTGATATCCGCAAAGATGATCTGGAAATGGGGGTGGTGCCAGTAAGCCTGCAGGTGCTGATCGAGAACGCCATCAAACATAATGTGCTGAACAAGGCAAACCCGCTTACCATTACCATCGAAACTGCTTCAGGCTATCTTTGTGTGTGCAACAACCTTCAGCCTAAAAACATCATCGATGCTTCTAACAGGCAGGGTCTGCAAAACCTTCGCTCCTTGTACGCCTACCTTTCTGCCAAACCCATGAGGGTAGAAGAAACCAGTACCAGCTTCACTGTAAAACTTCCGCTGCTATGAACATACTACTCATTGAAGACGAACCCCTGGTAGCCCGTAACCTGCAGAAAATGGTGCAGGAGCTGGAGCCGGCCGCACAGGTACTGGCCGTGCTCGATAGTGTAGCCGCCAGCTTAGCCTGGTTCAGGCAGCAACCCCAGCCCGACCTGGTGCTGGCAGATATACAGCTCTCCGATGGCATCAGCTTTAATATTTTTAGCCAGGTAGAGGTAGCAGCGCCCATTATTTTTACCACCGCCTACGATGAGTACGCCCTGAAAGCCTTTAAGCTGAACAGCGTAGATTACCTGCTCAAGCCCATTGATAAAGCAGAGCTGCAGAAAGCCCTGCAGAAGTATAAAAAGCTGGAGAACACCCACCTGCTCAGCGAGCAGCTAAAGCAGCTGTTGGGAAGCACGGCAACAGCTGGCAAAAAGTACAAAGAACGCTTTTTGGTTACCCAGCGCAACATCATGGTGCCTGTAGAAGTAGATGACATCGCCTGCTTCCATAAAGAGGAGCTCATCTACCTCCACACCTTTGGTAACGAACGCTTCATTGCCGAATATGCTACCCTGGATGAAATCCAGGAGCTCCTGAACCCTGCCCATTTTTTCAGGGCAAACCGGCAGTACCTCATCCACATCCATACCATCGACAGGATACGCTCTACCTACAAGGGCCTCACCGTTCACCTGAAGCAGCCCCTCAACCAGGAGATCGACATCAGCCGTGAAAAAGCAGCCATTTTCAAGGAGTGGTTGAGTAAATAGCCTACCAAAGTAAGCTGATACTTCTGGTCGGCTCATCCAGAATAACAAACTGCATATAGCCAGGTATGCTGCTGCCATACAAAAGTATTAATCGACTTAAACATTACATGTGCGTACTGTTTGGCTGGCGCTGTGTCATTTTTACTTTATCAGGTTTGTAGTAAGTTTAATACTTAAATCAATCCCTCTGACTGTGTTTGCTTGTCTATAGCAGGCAAACACTGTGCTTACTGATTAACATACTTCCAATGAGAAAATGCTTTACGATATTTTTGGTGTTGTTATTAAGCTGTATACAGGCAGTGATAGCCCAAGAAAGTGATAAACTATTTGGCTGGGGCCTCAATGACAAAGGACAATTGGCTAAAGGGGTTCAACAAGCAAAACAGCCGGCTAATGTTGCGGTAGGAACTTCCTGGTCTGTGATCAGTACACATGAATTTCATTCACTTGGTATAAAAACTGATGGAACACTTTGGGCATGGGGCAGGAATAATTACGGTCAATTAGGTGATGGTACATATACTGAACAAATCACACCTGTTCAAATTGGAGTTGATTCAGACTGGAAAATTGTATCAACTGGCGCTCATCATACAGTAGCCATTAAAAAAGATGGAACTCTGTGGGCTTGGGGTTTCAATCAAAGTGGTGAGCTAGGAGACGGAACAAACATTTCTAAGATTACTCCTGTGCAAACCAGTACTGATACAGACTGGCTAATGATTTCAGTAGGTGCTTACCATACCGTTGCTTTGAAGAACGATGGAACCCTGTGGGCATGGGGTGATAATACTGCCGGACGGTTGGGAAATGGCAATGAATCATCTAGCAATACTCCAGAACTTATAGCGGAAGGATCTCGCTGGAAGGCCGTTAACGCAGGATTGATGAATACAATTGCGATAAAAGAGGATGGAACCCTCTGGGCTTGGGGCGCAAACTGGCTTGGCCTTTTAGGATATGAGGGGGAGGATTCTAAAGTGCCTGTACAAATAGGATCTGACACTGACTGGGAAGTTGTTGACCTGGGATATTATAATGCAACTGCGATCAAAAGAGATGGAACACTTTGGACATGGGGATCAAAGGACAATGGAATGTTAGCAGATGGAACAACAGCAAACAGATATAGGCCTACTCAGATTGGAAATGAAACAAGCTGGAAGAAAGTAAATGCATTCTACAGCCACACGCTTGCAATCAAAACTGATGGTAGCCTGTGGGCTTGGGGCAGTAATGATTCAGGGCAGCTTGGGAATGGTACACTACAGGCTGAAACCACGCCGGTTATGATTGGTGATTCAAAAGATTGGAAAGAAATATTAACCGGTGAAAGCCATTCCATTGCACTGAAAACAGATGGTTCTTTATGGACCTGGGGAGGTAACAGATATGGTCAGCTTGGGAATAGTGTGCCTGCTAAATTTGCTACACCAGAAGAGACTATTTCTACCGCTAACTGGAGTGCTGTTGCTGCGGGTAACTCCCACACGCTGGCCTTAAGAGCTGATGGCACACTTTGGTCCTGGGGCAATAATTCGTATGGTCAATTAGGTGATGGTACCCTGTTAGATAGAGCAGTGCCTGTGCAAATTGGGTCAGATACAGACTGGACTATGGTATCTGCCGGTTGGCAGCAAAGCTTTGCTATAAAAAAGGACGGAACCCTCTGGACCTGGGGTGATAACAGATACGGACAACTGGGTGATGGTACTTTTACAACTAGGGTTTTACCTGTAAAGATAGGGTCAGATGCTGACTGGAAAACAGTTGATGCAGGTTATAGTCATGCATTGGCTATCAAGAAAGACGGAACTTTATGGTCCTGGGGTTCAGCAGGGTCCTATTTAGGTGATGGTGAAGAGGTTGGGAGAAACTATCCGGTAAAGATTGGACAGGATTCAGATTGGGATAAGATTAGTGCAGGGAATAATCATTCCGGGGCTATCAAAACAAACGGTAGTCTTTGGATGTGGGGTAGTAACTGGTATGGCGAACTTGGTACTGGTGACATAAATAATATTATTCTGCAACCAGTAGAGATTAGTCCATCAGTAGCATGGAAGTCTGTTTCACTCGGTATGAATTATACTTTAGCGATAAAAGCAGATGGCACACTCTGGACATGGGGAGCAAATTATTTTTATCAGTTAGGAACGGGTTCTACTCAGCCTCAGTACATAGAAAATCCAGTACAGCTTGGCAGTGATACAGACTGGAAACAGGTTGCTGCTGGTTCATCTCACAGTGTAGGACTTAAAAATGATGGCTCCTTGAGGGCATGGGGAAAATATGACACAGATCTGATCATGGATCCAACCGACTTTAGTGTTCCAACTCGCCTGATAAGTGAGAACACATTCAAAATGGTGGAGGCTGGTGCTAATCACTCTTTTGCAATCAGCGGAGATATTTATACAAAATCACCATCACTTGAGCAGATTACAGCTGTTGGATTAGCCCAGGGAGTGGAGATAAACTTCACACTGCCAGAAACAGCCAGAGCAGGCACAGTAAAAATCACCTTTAACAGAACCGGTGGCTTGGCTGATGCTCATGCGCCTCATGTTTTAACGCTGGATGCTACCCATGAGATGGCACAACTCCACAACATACTGCTAGCGGGTAGCAAGTTATCCGGCACGGAACATGTGGTGGAGGCAAGCTCATCACCACACGATGCATTGGTTGAAGGAGCCGTATACTCAGTAGATATCTCTTACCAGGATAAAGCAGGCAACGAAGCGGCCCAGGCAGTGAAGGGAGGATTCCGGTATGATCTGAACCCGGAGAATGATGCTCCTGTGTTAGCTGCAATATCTTCACAGTTGATGAATGAGTTACAGCCCTATTCTTTTACAATTACCGCGACTGACGTTGACCATGAGGCTACACAATTAAGGTACAGCCTTAGTGGCAGTGTACCCGATGGAGCAGGCATAGAGCCATCTACAGGTGTCTTTAACTGGACACCCTCCGAAGAACAGGGGCCGGCCAGGTATACATTCAATATCACTGTGACGGATGGCTATTTAACCGATGTAAAAGAAATTGCAGTTGAGGTACAAGAAGTAAATGTGCCACCAACATTTATTTCACAGCCAGTAACCACTGCAAGGGCTGGAGAATTATATTCGTATCAGTTATCAGCTACAGATGCAGACCTGCCCCGGAATCCCCTTTATTATACAGCCCTAACGCTGCCTTCATGGCTAAGCCTGGATGCTGGTACTCACATATTATCTGGTTCTCCTGTGCTTTCAGATGTAAAAGAACATCAGATTGTGTTGAAAGTAAGCGATGGTATCCTGGAAACAGATCAGCAGTTTACGCTTACCGTTCAGGCACCAACAGGCATAGAAGATGGCCTGAACGCCAGTTCTGCAATAAAGGTATTTCCTAACCCTACCAGGGGCAGTGTGCTGATTAGTATGAATGAAGCCCCGGCAAAGGCTATAGCGGCCAGTTTACTTTCAGTGGATGGCAGGTTAATACTTAGCACCACAGGTTCTATGGAGCACATCAATAGCCAGCTTAACGGTTTCCTCCTTACCTCAAAAGCGGGTATCTATATTTTGAAGCTTAGCAATGAGCAGGCAGTAAGCAACATCAGGATTGTTAAGCAGTAAATTGCCTGTGCCTGTTCAGGCTTGACTTTACTGATCAGATTTATTGTCAGCACTTTAACACCACAATATCAATAAACGGCCTTAGTTTAATAACTAAGGCCGATTTGTTGTTAAGCATGATATTGGGTTGGCGCATGTATGCCAAGACCATACAGCCCTGAAACCAGCTCATGCGCTGTAGCTGTTTTAACCTTGAGCTTCAGTGTATAAAATGTGTTGAACCTTTTACTTCCACACACTGGCAGGCCTTCTACAGAACTTCTTTTCATAAAGCAACAAACATAATTTTTTATGAATATTGTAGCTGTCTACGCTGCTAAGGCTATATATTTAATTGGAATGTTACTAAAACTAAGTATCTTTCGCCTATCCAAAGCCTGTTTTTAGTATTGCAGCCCTCCTTCTTATAAGGTAGCATTTCTTCTGTATCATCGGTAGCAGCTGTTAAGTTTGCTAAGGCTGGCTTTAAAGATAAAAGACTGTTTACCCACCTTTGTGTGGGTTTTATAATACTTAGATTTGCAATCGTTTGCAGCCTAAAGAGCACCAACTCAATTTTTTAAAGAACTTCTATGGCACAGGCAGTACAAACTCCAAAGACCTCAACAGCACAACCAACCCTGGTTGCCGGAAAAAGAAAGCTGGGCTTTTGGGAAATATGGAATATGAGCTTTGGCTTTCTGGGTATCCAGTTTGGCTTTGCCCTCCAGAATGCAAATGTGAGCCGCATTTTCGAAACGCTGGGTGGTACCGAAATTGCGCTGTACTGGCTGGCTGCTCCCATCACGGGCCTGTTTGTACAGCCCATTATTGGCTACCTAAGCGATCGTACCTGGCATCCTACCCTGGGCCGCAGGCGTCCGTTTTTCCTGATTGGTGCACTGCTGGCCTCTGCTGCTTTGTTCGTGATGCCCAATGCCTCTGTCTTATGGATGGCGGTAGGCATGCTCTGGATCCTGGATACCTCCATCAACGTTTCCATGGAACCCTTCAGAGCCCTGGTGGGCGATCTGCTCCCCTCCAGCCAGCGCACCACTGGTTTTGGTATGCAGACTTTTTTTATAGGCGTAGGCGCCGTTGTGGCCTCACTGTTACCCTTCATTTTCAATAACTGGCTTGGCATTCCCAATACTGCTCCCGAAGGAGAAATTCCACCCTCGGTGAAATGGTCGTTTTATGTGGGTGGTGTGGTGTTCTTTTCCGCAGTGCTCTGGACGGTGTTTCGTACCAGTGAGTATCCGCCTGAAGACATGGAGGAATTCCGGGCTGAGAACGAGAACACCAGCTTTTGGGATGGGGTAAAAGAAACGGTAATGGGCATCTTCTCTATGCCTAAAACCATGATACAGCTGGCAGTGGTGCAGTTCTTCTCCTGGTTTGCACTTTTTTCTATGTGGATTTATACTACCAAAGCTGTAACCAGCCATGTATATGGCACCTCCGATACCACCTCTGTACTCTATAATGAGGGTGCCGACTGGGTAGGCGTTTGCTTTGCTGTGTATAATGGCATCTCTGCCCTGGTTGCCTTGCTACTACCTTTTTTGGTGAAAGGCACCAGCAGAAAACTAACGCACCTTATCTGCCTGGTGCTTGGTGGCCTTGGCCTGATCTCCGTCTACTTCATCTCTGATCCCTATATGCTGCTGGTATCTATGGTAGGGGTAGGTATTGCCTGGGCCAGCATCCTGTCTATTCCCTATTCCATTCTGGCAGGTGCCCTTCCGGCAAAGCGAATGGGCTACTATATGGGGGTTTTCAATTTCTTTATTGTAATACCCCAGATTATAGCGGGCTCCATCCTGGACTATGTAACCAACAATATTTTTGATGGTGAGGCAGTGCTGGCACTGGTGCTCGGAGGTGGTGCCATGATCGTTGGTGGCTTTCTTACCCTTATTGTAAATGATGTGGATGAGCATAAAGCATAGTGCCTTACCTGCAACAGAAGGGGGTTATTCCGCTGCTACTATCCACCATTGGTTGCCAAAAGGATCATTGAATCCTGCGGTGTAGCCATAGTCCTTTTTCTGGGGTTCCATCAGGCTTTGCGCACCACCATTGATTGCCGCATGGTAAACGCTGTCAACGTCTTCAACATAAATATACATGCCGGCCGTTTTCTCGCTCCAGTTATCGCCGGCCTGTGCAAGCATAATCACTGCATCATGTATTTTTAGCTCTGCATGCATTATGCTGCCATCTGCTGCAGGAACAGTCAGCTGCTCTTTTGCGCCGAAAACAGTTTTGGCAAAATCGGAGAATGCCTTTGCGTTTTTCAGGATCAGGTAAGGCATTAGGGGCAGGTATTGTGCTGGAATTTTCATGGTACTTGCTTTTGGTTATTAATGATGCTAAGGTAGTGCAGGAGGCAGGAGTGTAATTGGAAAAACCCGACATTTTCAGCCCCTCAACCAGTCCAGGCCCTCCGCCTTACCGGAGAAAAAGCGACCGGGATTAAGCCCTGAAAACTGCTTGAAGTCCTGGATGAAATGCGACTGATCATAATACCCTTTCTCCAGGGCCAGCTGGGTAAGGGTGTGCCCGGCAGCATCCCCCCCTCCGGAGGGCTGCTTGTAAGCATTGAAAGCTGAATGAAAGCGTACGATTCTTGAAAAAAGTTTTGGGCTAAAACCCGTGAGCTGCCTGAACTTCCGCTCATACTGCCGCTGGGAGAGGCATGCCTCCTGAGCCAGGGCATCTACTCTTAAGCTGCCCCCTTCCTGCATGATCAGGTGTACAGAACTACAAATGGCTGATGCTGCAGCTTTACCGGAGTGCCCCTTCAGCCGGTGTTCCAGGAACCGGCTTAGGATGTTTACCCTATCTGTATTATGTGCCGCCTCCATTATTTTTTCCTCCAGCTGTTTTCCTTCGGCACCCAATATGCCACATAGATCTGTATACTGGTCTACAATTTCGGTAGCCGGTATGCCAAACAGCAGGGTGAGTGTGTAGGGGTAGAGGTAAGTGCCAAATATGCCAAAGCGCTGGTTGATGTGGAAACGGGATGTGTTGCTCGTCTGGCCCTGCAGGCCGGCAACAGACGATTTCACCCGCACCCCATTGGCTTTTATCTCATCGAACTGACCCCGGTAGTGGAACACCAGCTCCGGGCATACATCGGCCATGGCCTGGTGCAGGTACGAACGATGATCGCTTTCCAGTACCCAAAAGAACCTGATATAGGGTGCCAGGTGCGCCGGGGGTGGTATGGTATAATATACAGTTGCCATGGGGCCTTCAGCTGATGAATAGTAGATAATGGCTGGTGTCTGGGAATTTAGTACTTACCCTTTCTAAAACCTAAAACAGTCAAATGTTCTTCAGCCAAAAACAGGAACCAGCAAGGCCTGTGTCTCCATTCCGGCAGTGCAGTCTTTCATAACCTGTGCAGCACGAGCGGAAAAATCCTATACTCCTCAATTTTTTTATAAAGTAATCCAAAACAATTGTCATAAGGAGTATTGTTAAGGATTCTGTTAAAAGATAAAACACAGTCAAAGCCTTAGTTGCTCATGCAGCTTTATGTACAGATACTATGGAGCGGCAACATCAGGTACCAATGCTAACCACCAGCCGGTAGCAGTATTTTAATGGGTTTTGAATCATCTTAAAATTTGCAGATAACAGAAAAGTAGAATGAAGTTGAGCAGGATCTTTGGTGTTTTGATTGCAGGGGTAGTGTTGGTGGGCTTGGGTTTTTTAGTGTTGTATTATGATCTGATAAACTATGTGATACCCGCAGAGGATAGGGTTGAGGCAAGGTTTGCAGAACCTGTGCTTGCCTATTTTCATCAGCATCAGAGTGCTGCAGAAAATAAGGTGCAGGAGATCAGGCATTATGCAGTTAAATGGAATAATTTGGGAGCATGGGAGCCCTCGCAGGAGCTGGAAGAAGCCCTGGCCGAAGATGGAGATCTGCTGTTAACTGTAGAAATATGGCCCGGTACTCGTAAAAAAGGGGCTTATAAAGCTACCTGGAAGGCAATATCCGAAGGCCGGTATGATAAAAAGATCAAACAGTTATGTGCCGCAATAGCTAACAGGCAGGGACTTACTTATCTGCGACTGAATCCTGAAATGGAGGTGCCGGTAGAATTGTATCCCTGGCAAAACCAGTCCCCGCTGGTGTACATCAGGGGTTTTCGTCATTTCGCAGGGCTATGTAAACAAACTGCACCGGCATCTAAAATTGTATGGGGCCCTGCAGGCTATCCGGGTGCAATGGAATACTGGCCCGGGGGTGATTTTGTAGATGTTGTAAGTCTTACCATCAGGGCGCAATCAGAAGAGCTTACCGATGTTTACCCTAAAGACAGTTCTGTTACAAACATCATCAGGCGTAAACTGCACAGGTTAAGATTTGCCAACAAGCCTGCACTGATCATGGTTACTGATAAGGTAAATAAGGAAGAGTACAACCCTGAAATATTTAAAGTTGATGTTGATAGCATTCGCCAGTACCTGAATGCTGCAGTGCATAACAGTGCATCGAGGCCTGGTTCGGTTACCTTAGCTGCTGATTACACAGCGGGAGAGAAGAAAGAGGCAGCAAAGGGCCTGATGCTGGGAGTATACGATCCTGAACTGGCATTAACCGACCACAGCGCAGTATCGGTAGAACATATTTTTACAGATATAGAGGAGGTCAGGAGCGGTAGCTTTCGTAAAATTTTCAATGAGGTGGTTTCCCGCAAGCATGATGTGATTGTTACCATGGAGCCCAAGGATACAACAGTGGCAGAAGGCGGGCCCAATGTTTTGGAAAAGACCCTTAGGGGAGATTATGATGATGTACTGCAGGAGCTGTATGCGACCATTTCAGATGCAGGCAGTACAGTATATTTAAGATGGGCCCATGAAATGGAAATTCCCATCACCAGGTACCAGTGGCAAAGTAAAGATCCTGTGCAGTACATCAAGGCATTTCGCTACTTTGTAGACTTTGGCGCACCGCTGGCCAGTAACATCCGCATTGTATGGGGACCCGCCGGCGACCGTGGTTCACTGGAGTGGTGGCCGGGAGACGAGTATGTTGATTACATCAGCATAGCCATTTATGGACTACCCGATAAAAATATTACTGATCATCGGAAACAGGAGTCGTTTCAACAAATCTTTCAGCGAAAGTTTTACCGGATGCGCTTTGTCGATAAACCTATCTTTATTACAGAGTTTGGTGTAAAGGGGCCAGATGATTACCAAGAACGCTGGCTGAAAGGTGCTACAAAAACAATAAAGTCCAACCCCGCTGTGGTGGGGGTATGCTATTTTAACCTGCATGATTCTCCCAATGCCTGGGGAGAAATAAAAGCACCCGACTGGAGTGTGTCAGAA
Organism: Cesiribacter sp. SM1; assembly: GCF_020178975.1. GTDB lineage: Bacteria > Bacteroidota > Bacteroidia > Cytophagales > Cyclobacteriaceae > Cesiribacter. The sequence goes on along the minus strand of NZ_JAHXBU010000091.1, from coordinate 247,471 downwards.
GCGTCGTTCAACAGCTTTGCAGAGAGCCTGGTCGCGGAGGAGTAAACATACAGCTGCAGCTGGCCCTTTCTCGGTAGCAGGGCAGAACCTGCTGGTTTTTATGGTGAAAAATAAGAGGGGATACAATCAGAATTTTTATCTTTCCCCACTGAATTAAGGGTACTTTCGCCCTTATAACTCCAACAGCCTGCTTTGCCTTAACGGCAGCAGGTTTTACACCATAATTGCCTACTCACTGAAGTTATCCTATGCAGGAAACAATCTTATCGCGCCTGGAGGCCTCCCGCAAAGAACTGCTCGACCTGGGGCTAAGGAATCCGTTGCTGAACTACCGGGGCTCTAAAAGCAGAGGCCTGCATATTGTACAGGAAAAGTCTGCCTGCATCTATGATATACTGGTAAAGCAGGGAAAGGCCATGACTTTTCTGCCCAGGAAAAAAGCGGAGGGTGCGGCTAAAGAAGGTGAAGAGGCCGGGCTGGAATACCTGGAACCTGCAGATGCCCTGGAGCAGGCCTATGCTGATACAAGGCTCCAGACAGAAGAAACAGAGCTATCGCTTCAGAACAAGCTGCTGAACACCTATTATGCTGCCCGAACCAGCCTGGAAGAGCAGGGTGTGAACATTCTTTACATAGCCCTGGGTAAACTGCACTGGTACGAAAGCCCTGGCAGTGAGGAGGTGCGGCTTGCGCCCCTGCTGCTGGTTCCCGTTTCGCTGGAGCGCCACACGGCCAGGGAGCGCTTTCGCACCCGCTATACCCTGGCAGAATTGGAGGGAAACCTTTCACTGCAGGCAAAGCTAAAAGCAGAGTTTGGGATTGCAGTGCCTGATTTGCCCGAGGGCGATGATTTTAGCCTCGATAAATATTTCAAAGAGATAGAGGAAGCCGTGGGCCATCAGCCTAGCTGGAAGGTAGAGCAGGATTCTATTGAACTGGGTTTCTTTTCTTTTGGCAAGTTCATGATCTACCACGATCTGGATAATGCCAAATGGCCCGAAGGCAGTAAACCAGCCGAGCATGCGGTACTACAGGCGCTGTTCCATGAAGGCTTCAGCGAGCCACCACCATCCGTTCCGGAAGATGCTTTCCTGGATGATGAAACCGAAGCAAACCAGCTGTTCCAGGCAGTAGACGCCGACAGCACACAGGTGCTGGCCATGCTGGCGGTGCATGAAGGTCGCAACCTGGTGATCCAGGGTCCTCCCGGTACCGGTAAGTCGCAAACCATTACCAACATCATAGCCAACGCCATCGGGCAGGGGAAGAAGGTATTGTTTGTTTCTGAAAAAATGGCTGCCCTGGAGGTGGTAAAGCGCCGCCTGGATACCATTAACCTGGGAGAAGCATGCCTGGAGCTGCATAGCCATAAAGCCAATAAAAAGGTGCTGCACGAGGAGCTTAGGCGTGTGCTGGAGTTAGGGAAGCCTGCCCTGCAGCATCTGGAGCAGGAGGTAGCCCTGCTGGAAGATTACCGGACAGAGCTTAATAACTACAGCAGTGCCTTAAATACAGAGGTGGGACAAAGCGGTCTTACGCCCTACCAGGTAAAGGGGCACTTGTTGCAGCTGGCCGAAAAGATCAAAAGCGTTTCTTTGCAGCAAATACCACTCCCTCATCTGCGCAGCTGGGATGGCGGAACCATGCGAAAGGCGGAGGCGATGGCAGATCGTATCCAGGCCCGGTTAAAAGACATTGGCACACCGGCTAAGCTTCGCTTCTGGGGCAGTGGTTTAAAAGTGTTGTTACCCCACGGGCAGGAGCGTTTACAGCAGCTGTTGCAGGGGGCAGAGCAGGCTGTTGAAAACCTCAGGCAGCAGAGCACAGCAGCTGCAGAAAGCTTCGGACTCACACCCCCCACCGACAGAAGGGATAGCCTGAAGCTGCTGGACATTGCAGAAATTCTTTCCCGGCAACCCGATCTAAGCGAGCTGGCTGTAGCCGAAGATGCTTGGATGTTCCAATCGGCAGATATAACAGAGCTGCTGCAAACGGGCAGGCGCTTGGCAGCACTGCACCAGCAGTACCAGGATATATTTATTGCCGAAGCATGGGAGCAAAATGTGCTGGAGATCCGGCAGAACCTGCTGGCGTGGGGCGATAAGTGGTACAAATTCATCGTAGGTGATTACCGCAGGAGCAACAAACAGCTGGCTGGTTTGCTAAAAACAGCATTGCCAAAAGATGTAGAAACCAGGCTTAAATGGGTGGATAGTATCCTGGAGGCAAAGCAGCTTAGCCACCAGCTGGCTAAACACGAAAACCTGGCTGCACGCATTTTTGGCAGGCGCTGGCAAAAACTAAAGTCAGACTGGGCCGCCCTGGCTGCCGCTGCCCATTACCTGGCAGAGCTGCACCAAAAGATCAGGAACCGGAAATGGCCTGTGGAGATTCTGGAATATACAGGAGCTAACCCGGATGCTGCAGTTGCTAAAAAACACTACCATTTGCTTGGCGACAGGCTGGGGGAGCATGAGGCAGAAATCCAGGAAGTAGTGAGGAAAACAGCGCTTGACGAAAACTTACGCTTTGCCGGATCCACACTCTTGCTACAGCCCTTTGTGCAACAACTGGCGTTAATCAGCGACTGGGTTGCGCATCTGCCCGAGATTCACCAGGTAGTATCCTGGAATAACCTGGCAGAAACAGCTGCCGAAGAAGGCTTCTCTGGCCTGGCAGAGGCATCCATTCATTGGCCTATTGCCAAAGATTACCTGAAGTTCAGCCTGCAAAAAGCCTGGTACGAGTATTTGCTGGAGCAGGCAATAACGGAAGCACCGGCCCTGCGTAAATTTGAACGCAGCAGCCACGAGGAGGCAGTTAAACATTTTCAGCGCCTGGACCTGCTGAACCTTCAGTATAACCGTGCAAGAGCCGCTTCCCGGCATTGGGAGAATATTCCGCGGCTGGAGGCCGGCGGACAGGTTAACATCCTGCGCACCGAGTTTAACAAAAAGGCCCGCCACATGCCCATCCGCAAGCTAATGCGGGAGGCTGGGCTGGCTATTCAGGCAATCAAGCCGGTGTTTATGATGAGCCCCCTTTCCATTGCCAACTTCCTGCCCCCGGGTAGTATGGAGTTCGATCTGGTAATTTTTGATGAGGCCAGCCAGGTGCGGCCGGTGGAGGCGCTTGGGGCTATTTTAAGAGCAAAGCAACTGGTGGTGGTGGGCGATACCAAACAGCTGCCCCCTACCAGCTTTTTCGATTCGCTTACCAAAGAAGTGGAGGACGAAGAAAACGTTACTGCTGATCTGCAAAGTATCCTGGGTATGTGCGATGCCCAGGGAGCACCCCAGCGGATGTTGCGCTGGCACTATCGCAGCCGGCACGAGTCGCTCATCAGCCTTTCCAATCACGAATTTTATGAAAACAAGCTGGTGATCTTTCCCAGCCCCGGGGCTAAAGACCGCATGGGGCTGGTATTTCATCACCTGAAGGATACTGCTTACGACAGGGGCAAAACCCGCACCAACCCACAGGAAGCTTCTGCTGTAGCTGATGCCGTGATGGCCCACGCGCTTAATACGCCACATCGTACATTGGGAGTAGTTGCTTTCAGTACTTCTCAGATGCAGGCCATTCAGCAGGAGCTTGAGGTAAGAAGGCGTAAGCATCCTGAGCTGGAGGAATTTTTCCAGAAACATCCCCACGAGCCGTTTTTTGTAAAGAACCTTGAGAACGTGCAGGGCGACGAACGGGATGTCATCTACATCAGCATTGGTTATGGCCGCACCAGCGAGGGTTATGTGAGCATGTCGTTCGGGCCTCTGAACAACGAAGGAGGCGAGCGGCGCCTTAACGTTCTTATCACCAGGGCAAAGCTGCGTTGCGAGGTGTTCACCAACATCACGGCAGATGATATAGATACCGGGCGCACAAAGAGTGTGGGCATCAGGGCACTAAAAAACTTTCTCTACTATGCCCAGCATGGCAAGCTGAATTTTGCCGAAGAAAGCGGCAGAGCAGCCGAGAGTCCCTTCGAAGAAAATGTAGCCCTCCAGCTGGAGCGCCTCGGTTATTCTGTTAGAAAGCAGGTGGGCTCCCAGGGTTTTTACATCGATCTGGCCATTGTAGATCCCGAACACCCCGGCAGGTACCTGCTGGGCATTGAATGTGACGGCGCCGCCTACCACTCCGCCCGCTCTGCCCGCGACCGCGACAGGCTGCGGCAGCAGGTGCTGGAAAACATAGGCTGGCGAATTCACCGCATCTGGAGTACCGACTGGTTCCGCAACCCGGAGCGCGAACTGAAAAGAGTGGTAGCTGCCATTGAAGCCGCCCGCAGCATGTCAGCCCTGGACGATGAGGAAGCTGGGCAGGACGAGCAGCCAGCAACTCATGTATTTCTAAGAGAAGAAGGGGAGAGACCCGGTACGACAGAAGTGCCAGCCTACACCTATGCCAGCCTGCCTGCTGAAATAGCAGCACAGGAGCTCCATCTTTATCCGCTGGAAAAGCTTGCCGGCTGGTTGAGCAGGCTGGTGGAAACAGAAAGTCCTGTGCATTTCGAGGAGGCAGCCAGGCGGATGGTAGAGGCTGCAAAAATTACCCGCGTAGGACCCAGGATCAGGCAAAGCCTGCAGGAAGCACTAGCCTATGCGCATGAAAAGGGAGAGATCATCAGCAGGGGCGATTTTCTATGGCACCCACAGATGCAGGAGCCACCCATCAGGGATCGAAGCAGCTTTCCATCAGGCTCTAAGAAGCTTAAATTCATTGCTCCCGAAGAAATAAGCCTGGCAGTGGAAAAGGTGGTGAAAGCCTCCGTTGCCATCCAGCCTGAGGAGGCAGTTCCGCTCATCGCCAGGCTCTTCGGCTTTTCAAGAGTAACTGAAGACATGAAACAGGAACTTCTGCAGGCGATAGATCAGTCGATCCGGGAAGGCAAAATTGTGCAGGATGGGGATTGGCTAAGGATGCCTGATAAAGTAGTTTAGGCTGAAGTCTGGTTGAGCGGAGCATAGCCAGGACTGAAGTCCTGGGCTGGTTATGCAAATCTTTTTGTTCTGGAGAAGTAAATAGATAAAGATACTTAGCCCAGGGCCCGGAGGGGTGCAGTCAAAGTTTTGGAGACTTAGGAACAAGCCCGCACCAGCTCATCCACAGCAATCTGAATATCCTTTTCGGTGGTGCGCCAGTTTACCAGGGCTGCCCTTAAGCCGGGGGTGCCTTTGTAAACTGTAGGCGTCACAAACACTTTGCCGCCTGCATAGAGCTTCTCCAGTATTTGTTTTAGCTTTTCGTTACGGCCCTTTTCTTCGCTTGTGGTAAAGCAAACCACATTTAGCCGTACGGGTGCTAAAAGTTTATAACAGCCAGAGGCTACGAGCGCCTTTCCCAGCTGCCTGGCCTGCGCTATGTTGGTTTCTACAATTTGCTGATAGCCCTGCTTTCCGTAGGCCATCAGCGTAAACCATACCGGCAGGGCTCTGAACCGCCTGGAATTCTCGGGTCCAAAGTTACCATAGGAGAAATTTTCCATGGGGTCTCCCAGGTAAGGGGCATTGGAGTTCTGGAATGTTTGTGTTTGCAGCAGGGCATGCTCCTTTCGGGTAAAATACAGGGCGCTATCATAGGGTACGTTCAGCCATTTGTGGCAGTCCACAGTAATGCTGTCGGCGCCTTGCCACCCTTCCAGCAGGTGGCGGTATTGGGGCGATAGGGCGGCAAATCCACCAAAAGCAGCATCTATATGCCACCAGAAGCGGTACTTTTCTTTTAGCCTTACAATGGCTGCCAGGTCATCGTAATCTACTGTATTAACGGTGCCACCACTGGAGATCAGGATAAAGGGCTCCTCTGGTGCAGATGTGAGCAGGCTTTCCAAGGCATTCATATCAATGGCTTCTCGATCGGGCAGGGTAGGCACCAGCTGTACCTGACTGCTGCCTATGCCCAGCATGGCCAGGGCTTTGAGCGAAGAGGAGTGAGGCACTGCCGCATACACCTTTACAGGAAGCTGCAGGCCCTCCCGTGCAATGTCTTTCTGATATTGATGCCCGATCCATTGGCGGGCAACAGCCAGGGAGGTGAAGTTAGAGAGGGTGGCCCCTGTTACAAAGCCACCGTTAAAATGCTGCGGAAGCCCAAAAAGATCCAGTAGCATTTGGATGGTCTGCTGCTCAACGGCTGCCGAGGCATCGCCTTTACCATGGGTGTATTGGGTATTCTGATCAAAAACAGCTGTGAGCCAGTCGCCGGCAATAGCAGCAGGTGTACCGCCGCCGGTTACAAAACCAAAATAGCGGGGACCCGAGGCTGCCAGGAGTAATGGTTTGATCTGCTGCAGGAATAGCTGTGTAGCTTCTGCTGCTCCCGGGCCATTCTCTGGCAGGCTTAGTGATATAGGAGGGACCTCTTTCAGGCTGGTAGGATGCTCATGGATGTTAGTTAGATAATTGGCTGCAATGCTGCTTAGCTGCCGAAACAGCTCCTCTATATTGGCTGAATCGTGCAGGAGCATGTTGTTTACAGAATTGTCATCAAGGCTGGTAGGGGCAGCTGTTGTCATGGATGAGGTGTTTTGCATGATCTTCTGATCAGTAAAAAAATTACTAGTTATATTGTTCTGGGTGTCAAGCAGCTGTAAGGTTCAAACCTAGCTGTCTATGGTTTATTGGGAAAAAATCTATTCTGAAATTCTGCACCACTGGCTGCTTCAAATCCTTGCACAAAATTCAAAATAAAAATAAAGAAAGAACAGATGTACTTTTTGAAAATTAGAGCATAACAGTTTGTGGCATTGTGTTCACAAAAAACCGGATTCTTTCCATAATCTCATGTGTTGGCTTTCATTTGCTTCCAAAATCTTTTAGATTTTAAACCTAAAGAAATAGCCGGTGCAGATAGTCAAAGAGGCCTTGCTCTATTTCAGGGAAGGCAATTCAGATAAAGTTTACGAGCTTGAGCTGCAGGAAGTAGGGGCAGGAGAATATGTAGTGAATTTCCGCTACGGCAGACGGGGCACTGCTTTGCGGGAGGGTACCAAAACCATTTTTCCCGTTTCGCTGGCAGAAGCAGAAAAGGTATATGAAAAGCTGCTGAAAGAAAAGACCGATAAGGGATACCAGTCTGCAGGCAGTGCAGGAGCAATTCATCATTCAACACTTAAGGGAGCAGCCACAGGGCAGGAGCAGGCAGTAAAAGTACTGGAATACCTGCGCATTGCTGCCCAGGGCAGGTGGCAGGACGATCACTGGAAACTCTCCCGTCTGGTCTGGCGTGCCGGTGAGCTGAGGTTGAAAGAAGCAGAACCCTACCTGCTAAACCTTCCCCGGCATAAGGATGAATTTTTTAATTATGCCCTGGCCTGGAGCCTGGGGCGCTGTGCAGGTCCCCTCGCTACCGATAAGCTAATGGAGCTTAGGCGCAGCACCGAGCCGAAAATTGCACGAATTGCCACCGTAGCCCTCAGCAAAGCCGGTACCCCTGCGGCTCAGAATGCACTGGATGATGAGCTGATGGGCAGGCTGCCTTCTACCCTGCGGGAAGCTCTTCGGAACAAAAATGCTTCGGCCCTGCTGGAGGGGCTCAATGAATTGCTTTACGAGCTTAGGAGCCGGCAGCCCGATTTCTTATTTACCATTTACCTGCTTTCGCGTAAGCACTCTTTTGTAAGCCCTGTACTCCAGCTTGTTTTGCAAACGCTGCCTTTCCGGCCGCCCTATTTTCAGCAGATCCGCTACCTGCTGAAAGCAAGTGAGCTATTGGATGATACCAGGGTGTGGGGGGTGATCAATGCCCGCATTGATAAAAATCAAAGCTATTTCAAGAAGAGCCGCTGGGGTGGTGGCGCTCTGGTGGAGGGTGAGTACATCCGGCATATCGATACTGAGCTGAAGAAAGATAATTCCAGGGCTGCGTATTCCGACAAAACAAGGAAGTATCTTCAGAAAAGGGCACTTCGCCTCTTTACACGCATGGGTGAGGCAGGCGATAGTAGCTATACTGCTTTTGCCCGGGATTTGCTGCTACAGTTTACAGATGCCGATAACAAGGGGCCCAGCCAAACCTACACCTACGACTATGATCCCCAGACGCGCAGAAGTACCCTGCTCACCATCCATTATCCTCCCTTCTGGCAGTATCCGCTCCTGAACCTGCTGCTGTACCGCAACAGCCAGCGCTTCGAGCTGCCGGCCAGAACCCTTAAGCTGCGCTACCGGGCAACACACCTGCCGGAAGGTTCCCCTGTAGCTCCAGCTGGCACTGCCCAGCCGGGTGCGGCCCAGCCGGGTGCGGCCCAGCGGGAAGAGGCGTTTCCGGCCCTCTGGGATGCTGCACCACAGGATCTTGTGGTGCTGTTGCAGGCAAACCAGTGCCAGCCGGTAAATACATTTGCAGTGAAAGCCTTCAGGGCTAACCCACATGCAAAAGATTATACCTCTCCTGCGCTGGTACTGGATCTGCTCAACAAGGTTTACCCCGAAAGCCATGAGCTGGGACTTGAACTGGCCAGGGAACGCTACGATCCTGACAATCCCGATGTAGAACTTCTTTTTGCCCTGCTCAACTGTAAGCTACTGGAGGCGCAGGCGCTTGGCATTAGCTGGCTGCAGGCTGCCAGAAGAAAGTTGCTGCAGGAAAAAGAAAATGTAGTGAGGCTGCTGCTGGCAAAGCAGCCTGCGGTTGGCCAGTGGACAAAAGATAATTTAAGTCCTAACCTGTTTTCCACTACCCTTGCCAGGGGCATTGTGGAAGATGTGCTGCAGCAACTGCCAGTGCTGGTGCCACCGGATGCAGAGGTTGCTACAGCCAATGCCTGGGTAAGTCAGGTAGCGGATCTCCTGCTGATCCTGTTCCCGGAGGTGTTAAAAGAAGCTTCTCTTATGCAGGTACAGCTGCTACTCTCGCACCCGCTGGAGGCTATGCAGGCCCTTGGGGTAAAAATATTGCTGCGCCATCGTACCAGGGCCGAGGAACTGCCAGCCGGCCTGTTTGAGGTACTGCTGACAAGCTCATATGCATCTGTACGTGCCCTGGGAGTAAATCTGTTTGGGCAGCTTACCAATTATATTCTTTATGAGCGGCGTGAGGTGCTGGTGAGCTTTTGCCTTTCCGTTCACCCGGAGGTGCGCCAGCAGGTAATGCCCATTGTGGCAAAACTGGTGCAGTACCGCAGCGAGTTTGGGAGGGAACTGCTGCTGTTGCTTTTACCACTATTCTGGCAGAAAGAGAGCCATGAAGGCATCCATGCCGATCTGCTGGTCCTGTTTCAGGAGTCCTTACTGCCTTATTTCAAGGAAATTCCGGAAGATAAAGTCTGGAAGCTGATCGATGCCCGCTTTAGGGCCGCTCATCTGCTGGGTACTCAGCTGTTACAGCAGCACCTAAGGCTGGAAGATGTGCCCCTGGAGCGGATTGCTGCCCTCGCAAACCATGAGTTGCTGGAGCTGCGCCAACTCGCCAGGGCCTATTTCGAAAGCCATGTAGAGCAGGCACGTTACGAGCGTGAAGCAACGCTTAAGCTGCTGGATGCTCCCTGGGACGATACCTGGCTGTTTACAAAGCAGTACCTGGAAACTTACTTCAAAGCTGAAGACTGGACCCCGGCCCTGCTGGTGAGCGTCTGTGATCATAAGCGGGAAGAAGTGCAGCAATGGGGACTTCGCCTCATCAACAGGTATTTTCAGGAGGAGGATGGTGTGGAGTATATGCTTAAGCTAAGCCAGCACCCAAATACAAGGCTTCAGTTGTATGTAACTAATTACCTGAAGCAATATGCCGCCGGACAACCCCGTCGTATCGAGGCGCTGGAATATTATTTTACAGCTGTGCTCTCGCAGGTAAACAGCGGGCGGGTAGCCAAAGAGAGGGTGTTTGATTTTCTGCAGCAGGAGGCCCTGGCCAGCGAAGCGGTAGCCGTTATAGTGGTGCCCCTGATTTCCCGTATCTCCATTACCATTGCCCTGCGCGATAAAGCGCGCTGCCTGCAGCTGCTGGCCGAAATGAAAAAGAGATATCCAGGGCTGGATTCTCCTGTTTCCATCAAAGAACCTAAAACTGTATGATATTCAACTACCGCTATGGGGGAGAAACCAGGGTAAACAGCAGCTCAGCTGCCGTAGGCGTAAGCTTTGCCCCCGATACCCTGCGGGAGCCTACTTATTTTATTGGCCAGCTCAACAAGCACCTGTCGTTCCGGGAGGCAATTTCGGCCCTGCATGAGGTGGTGGTATCTGACCTGCGCTTTAAGCCCAGGGAGCGCAGCGAGTACAAAGCATGGCTGGCCGAGCAGGAACCGCTCTGGCTGGCCGAAGCCCTGGCACAAAAACAGGCGCTAAAACAGCAGATAGACCTGAAAACCCGGGAGTTGCAGGACCTTCGGGAGCAGCGCGATGCCATCATGGGCCCCTTTTATAAAGCAAGGCGCAAGTATTTCAACTACATCTACGAGCGCGACCGGGATATGTGGGTGGTGCTCGACCCGGTAATCAGTGTACATCCCGACGAGGTCTTTTTTGAATGTTTCAGCCAGGACGAATCTTCTTACGGCAAGCTTAGCTGTGGCTATGAGGTGTTCAAGAATATCGATGAGTTTAAATGCGGTACTACCAACATCGATTACTCCTCGGCTCTTTATGAGCAGTTCCAGAAGATCAGGACCTATAAGGAAACAGAGTTTAAAATAGATCCTTCGGGCTTTGAGGTGCAAACGGGACAGGACGATGGCTACCGGGAGGTGAAAATAGACCTGCCCGACTCCTGGGTGCGTGGTTTTCTGCAGGTCAGTTCTGCCATGACCATGCCCGCCAGAACGCTTTCGCTGCACCCTATGGATATGCACAACCTGCTATTTATCCTCAAGCGGCATAAGGAAAAAGAAGGGCCGCGGGCCATGCGTTTTCACCTTACCCCAGGTCTGCCCATAAAGGTAGTGTTTGAGCCCTGGAATTACGAGGTGGTGTGCGAGCGCTCTCCCTACACCGGCCATGAGCCCGATGAGATAAGGATATGGGGCAGAAGGCGTCTCCTGATCCTGGAGCGCTTGCTGCCAGTGGCAAAGCGCTTTAGCGTTACCTTGCTCGGTACGGGCATGCCATCTTTCTACGAGGCCGACCTGGGCGATATGCAATTTACCCTTGGCCTTTCCGGCTGGACGGCCAACGACTGGTCGCGGCTTGGCAACTTCGACCTGCTTGCACCACGGCGGGAAGTAGATGCCATCACCCAGCAGCAGGTATACCGGGCCCTTAAGGAAAACTGGCAGGAGAGTGCCGACTCGCTGGCGGGGCGCCTGCAACTGGATAAAAGCCTGGTGCTGGGGGCCCTCACCGCTTTTGTACAGGCCGGGCGGGCCATCTACGATATGCACAAAGGCGTTTATCGCATCAGGGAACTACGGCGGGAGGAACTGCCGGTAGCAGAGCTGCGCTTTGCCAGCATAAGGGAGGAGTTTGCGCATTTCTTTCTGAAGACCAACAGGGTAAAGCTGGGGCAGGTTGACCAGCAAGCAACAGGGACAAAAATTAAGGGAAGGGTAGAAGACAAGGGGCGCGAGTATGAGCCTGTTATTACCATCGACAGGGACGAGCGGCTGGTGCAACCTACTTGTACCTGCAATTTTTATCAGCAGAATAAGCTCTTTAAGGGCCCCTGTGAGCATATGCTGGCCCTGCGCATGCGCTGGGGGCAAAAAGCAGTAGAAAAATATTAAGAGAACAACAGAATAATATTAACTTTAAAACCAGGCAGCAGCAGGCAATAAGACTTGCAATCTGAGTGGCGGATCGCCACTCCGGCATACAGCAATGCAACGCGTCACTGGCGCGTTCTTAACGGTGCAACCCTGCCTTAGCATACGCATTTCCGGTGCCACATCGGAGATGTGAAATACGTATGCTAAGGCGGGTTGCTTGAGTTGAACACTCCAGTCCTGTGAGTGTACGAAGTAAGCCTGCTGCTGCTTTTTCTTTATATGGCCGACCAGTCAAAACCAACCCGCCAGCAATTATACGACCGTATCCGCCAGAGCTCCCGTGAGGAGGTAGTGCTGGAGGAGATGAAAAAGCTGGGCTTCTGGCCCGATGGCGAAGGTGCGCCCTCACTGCCCGAACAGCTGATCAGGCGGGAAGGGGAACTTAGCCGAGAGCTCGCCGATATGCTGGTGCAGCAGCGCCAGAATACAGACCGGGAGCAGATGCTCAAAGAGATTCGCCAGCAGCGCATGCAGGCCTCTCGCCAGAAGCAACAGCAGAATAAAGAGCGGCGTAAGCAGGAGCGACTGCAAAGAGCAGCAGCATGGAAAGCCCAAAAAGAAAAGGAGATCTCCTACCTGGGCGATGGAGTATCGGCAGGTTTGGCAGGCACTGATGATGATGAGGCAAAGCTGAAACTAAATGGCCTGCCCACTTTTAAGGATACAGAAGCCCTGGCTGCGGCCATGGAAACAGAGGTGGCTGCCCTGCGCTTTCTGGCCTACAACCGGGAAGTAAGCAAGGTTTCGCATTACAAGCGCTTCTATATTCAGAAGAAAACAGGGGGCAAGCGTATGATCTCGGCGCCCATGCCCCGGCTAAAGCAGGCCCAGAAATGGATCCTGACCAACATCCTGGAGAATGTGAAAGTGCATGAGGCGGCTCATGGATTTGTGCTGAATAAGTCTATCGTATCCAATGCCAGCCCGCACCTGCAGCCAGACTTGCTGGTAAACCTCGATCTCAAGGATTTCTTTCCCACCGTTAGCTATAAGCGGATCAAAGGCGTGTTCCGTTCGCTGGGTTATTCCGAAAAGTTTGCCTCTATATTTGGTCTCATCTGTACCGAACCAGACATCACGGAAGTGGAAATGGATGGAAGGACCTATTACATTGCCAGCGGGGAGCGCCACCTGCCACAGGGGGCACCCACCAGTCCGCTCCTGACCAACATCCTCTGCCGAAGGCTGGATGTGCGCCTGAAAGGCCTGGCGAAGAAATACGGATTTACCTACACCCGCTATGCTGACGACCTTTCCTTTTCTGCCAGGGGCGAGGGTAAAGAAAACCTCACAAAGCTGCTGGGCAATGTCCGCCGGATCATCAAAGACGAAGGATTTGTCACCCACCCAGAAAAACTGCGGGTTATGCGTAAGGGCAGCCGGCAGGAGGTGACCGGTGTGGTGGTAAACCAGAAGCCAAACGTATGCCGTAAAAAGGTGAGGAACTTTAAAGCCCTTCTCTTCCAGATAGAGAAAGATGGGATTAAAGACAAAACCTGGCAGGGATCAGGCGATAATCTGCTGGCTACCATTAAAGGATATGCCCACTACATTGCCATGGTAAATCCCGAGCTTGGTAAGCCCCTGGTAGCGCGGGTGGAAGCCATCCTGAAGCAGTACCACTACAAACACATCATTAAACATCCGGCCAAAAAACCAGTGCAAAAAGCAGCGCCCGAGACAACAGAGGTTCCTAAAAAGAAGCCCTGGTGGAAGTTTTGGTAGGCGCAGCCCAATTCCATGGTCTATCACAGGAACATGTAATGACTTACACCGGCATAGAACATGCTGCCTGGCTTGTGTTAGTTGGTGCTTTTGGGTAAATGAAGCCAGTAAAGCCTAAAGCTTATTGCCCACTGGCCTTAAATATTTTGTACCGTGCTACTTTCTGCTCATCCCTTACCGTGAGCATGTACATGCCCGGTGCCAGTGTTTTTGTCTCCAGCTGATAAATTTCAGTTTCGGGTATGCTGCGTTCCATGATGGAGATGCCCCTGGTATCTGCCAAAGAAATGCTTAGCTTCCTGCCCTTCAGGCTTTCATTACGTTGCAGCATCAATTTATCAGAGAAGGGAACCGGATAAACAGTTAAGGCTAAGGCCAGGCTATCATTTAAACCTGTAGTCAGGTAGGGTTCAGATAGTTCGGATCCACAACCGTCTGCCATATGCTGTAGCTGGTATAGGCCTGTATTTGTGGCTTCAATCTCCTGTCCGCCATAGTGTAAGGGTTTTCCGTTCAGGTACCAGACATTACCGCTGGCAAGCTCGGATCTTAGCATGATCTTGTTGTTTACAGGATTTTCTATTACAGAAAATTGCGGCTGCTTTGGAAAGATGCAAAAGTATACGGTTAAAGGATCGGCTGGAGCATAGGTTTCGTTGCCAGGTTCAGTGGCAATAAACTGCACTGGCCCTGGCTGCTCATATACCAGGGTGTTGCCCTCAAACCGGGCGGTTCCCATTGTAATTTGTATTTGCGCAGGAAAGCCGGATGAAGCTATAGACCGGATTTCCATGGTTTCTCCGTCTGTGATGTCCCGCACGCCCTCCAGTGTTATAATGTTTTCTGCTTTTTCGATGTACAGGGGCTTTATCACTTCTGAATAATAATATTCTGAATCGCCGTCTATATAGGCTTTAACACCAGCATCATAGAGGCCGGTTGCCCTAAGGTGATTCCCCTGAATATACGCTTTGTTGCTGTTCATACTTTTGAACTTCACAGTTTTGCCAGAGGTGGCACTTGCCTCGAGGTTTGTCTCCTCGTAAAGCTTCATTCTTTCAGGCAGTTTAAAACTGATCTGCTGTACTTTTTTGCCTGCTACGGTTTCGTGCGTTATGTAAAGTTGGTTAGAGAAGGTGGTGGTCAGCAGCACAGAGCCATCTTCCAACTCACAGAAGATTCCTTTTACCTGGGCAACAGGGTCTATTCCATCTATGTAAAAGTTCCAGTCGGGCATGTACTGGAGTTTAGCATAGATGCCTGCAGTTGATGTACTGGTTCTGCCTCCGAAAATATGTCTGTTGCTGGTTACAAAAAGTTCATCCATCATTGTATGCATTGGCTGTTCCAATGCTGCATTTTCAGTTTCCAGCTGCCACAAATCTTCCCGGGCAGCTCCTTCAATTGTATTTTTCAAAATGCCGGGATAACTGAAATTCAGGATTACACCATCAACAGATATTATAATTTCTCCCTGGGCTGAGGTGGCCATACTGGTAATGGAAACTACCTTCAAAGTATACGTTTCCCCATCCAGCATAAGCTTGATTGATTTCTTTTTCCAGCTATCGCTGGCCGCATCTAGCTGATACAAACCACCTGTTCCTGATGTTTCACCTTCTATGGTGGAGCAGAATACGTTCCCCTCTTTATCGCTTAATAAGCCGTTTACATCCAGTACTGCAAGGCCGGTATTGTAGGGCAGCCAGTTTAATCCACCATCAGCTGATTTATAAATGCCTTCGGCTGCAGAAGAGTAAGCATAGAGGGTGCCTTCCCCATCTTCCGCAATCTTTTGCACATCGCGCATCGGTACAGGCAGCAACTCCCATTTATTTCCATTGGTAATACTACGGTAAATTACACCTGCTCCACCGGCCAGTATGGTTCCTGTGGAGGTCTCAAAGAGGCAAAAGATGGGTTCGTCCTTGGCAAGAAAGAGTACATGCTCCCAATTCGCAGCATTTTTATCAGATTTGAAAATGCCCATGTTGTAAGTAGCTGCCAGCAGGGTATTTTGCTCTGGCAGGTACAGTATGCTGGAGTGAGCGGCTGTTTCTGCACTTTGCATACCCCATTTTTTCCAGAATGACTGAGCATAGGTTGATGCATGCATGCATAGAGCAAAGCACAGTAGTAAGGGCTTGAGAAAGGGATTCATCTAAAAATTGAATTGCAGATCGAGGGCTGGGGAAAAAATTTGTCAATGACAAAATTATGGCTACCTTCTGCCGGCTGCAATGGTTTTTATGTTGAGCGGCAAAAATTGGTGTTGAATCACAGACGCTTGGGCTAAGCGCTTATTCGTACTCCTAAAGCGTACAAATCTGATCAATGGAAAGCACCCAAGCTTACTACAGGTACAGGTTAAAAGAGCAATGGCTGCGTTACAAAAAAAAAACGGCCCTAGTGTAATTCTAAGGCCGTTCCAAGATGATGACAAGCTTAAGTATGGGTAATTACAAAATGAAAGGTTTCTCCCAATCAGCTAAACCCTAGCTTCTTTTTTACAATAGTTTGCGATCTGTATCCCCAGTTTACCAGGTAAACACCCAGCACAATCAGTACAAAGGCAACAATGGTATATTCGTTTAGCTTTTCATTCAGGATAACATAACCCAGCAGCACCGCCACCAGCGGGTTTACATAGGCATACACTGATACCAGCCCCACAGGCAGCTTGGTAAGGGCATAGAGGTAGGCAATAAATGCGCCAATGGAGCCAAATACAATCAGGTAGATGAGTGCATAAAAACTCTCCTGCGTCATGGAAACGCCTTTAAGATCATCGAACAACAGGCTTAGCAGCAGCATAAATACCCCTCCGGAGATCATCTGCAGAGAAGCATTGTAAAATGGATCGGCACCTGCTGATCTTCTTTTGTTAAGAATGCTGCCAAACGCCCAGCTGAAAGCAGCTATGCAGGTAAACAGAATACCAAGGAAGTACTGCCTGTTCATCAGGTCGTGCAGGTTTTCCTGGAAAATTACCGCCATGCCCAGCAGGCCTGTCATCAGCCCGCTGATGATCTTCCAGTTCAGCTTGGCAGCACCTTCGGAAGACAGGTTGATGAGGACTACAAACAGCGGCATCAGGGAACACAGCAGGGCTGCCAGGCCACTGGGAATATACATTTCTGCCCAGCCCACCAGGCCATTGCCAAAGCCGATCATTAAAATGCCGGGAACTATCTGCTGCTGAACGGTTTTCCAGCGCCATTCAAACTTTCTTCTGAACAGGAGCAGGAACAGCAGTAGCATGCTACCCGCAACAGCCTGGCGGATGCCCGAAAAGAGAAAGGGAGGGAAACCTTCTACGCCAATGCGCAACGCCAGGTAGGTAGTGCCCCACACAACACAGATAAATATCAGCGCCAGATAAGCTTTTGTGTTACTTGTTCCCATAGCTGCATGGGTTAGATTAATGCTCCTTAATTTCTATTGTCGTACAAATTTATTACTCTGCAGTAGCTGAAAACAGATGCAGAATTTATATTTTGGTGCATAACAGATTTGCCCATGGCCACAACCCTTATAACCGAACAGGATGAGTTTCTCTATTTACAGGTAGCAGAGCGGCTGCATGAGCAGATAGAAAAAGGATTGCTGAAAACAGGTGAGAAGCTGGTTTCGGTGCGGGCACTAAGCAGGGAGCAGGGCATCAGCATCAGCACAGCATTTAAGGCTTACTCTTACCTGGAAATGAAAGGACTCGTGGAAGCCAGGCCAAAGTCAGGCTACTATGTAAAGTTTACACCGCGGGAGTACCCGCAGCTGCCAACAGAAAAGCACCAGGACTCTCAACCGGACCCGCAAAGGGTGAGTGCCTGTGATATGCTTAGCATGGTGTATGAAAACCTGGATGAGGAGGGCATCATACGCCTGTCGCTGGCAGCCCCGGGACTGGAACTGCTGCCGCAGGCCAAGCTTAGTAAAACCCTGGCAGAGGCATTACGGCAAAGTGCCCACAGCTGTATGAATTACGAGCACATTCAGGGTAATAAAAGGTTACGGACGCAAATAGCCAAATATGCCTTTAACTGGGGCGGTCGTGTGGCTGATGATGATATTGTTACTACGCAGGGCTGTATGGAGGCTTTGTTTTTTTGCCTGAAGGCAGTTACACAGCCCGGCGATACGGTAGCCATTGAGAGTCCTACCTACTTTGGTATTCTTAACGTAATGCAAAGCCTGGGGCTGAAGGTGCTGGAATTACCCACCCACCCCGAAACGGGTATTGATTTGCCTTACCTGGAGCAGGCCATTGAGCAGGTACAGGTAAAAGCCTGTCTTTTTGTTACTAATTTCATCAACCCGCTTGGTGCCTGCATGCCCGACGAAAACAAGAAGCAGCTGGTTACCCTGCTGGCACAGCACCAGATTCCCCTGATTGAAGATGATATTTACGGAGAGCTCTATTTTGGCAGAACCAGGCCCCGTACCTGCAAGAGCTACGATAAAGAGGGGCTGGTGCTGCTCTGTTCCTCTGTTTCAAAATCTTTGGCACCGGGTTACCGCGTTGGCTGGTGCCTGCCGGGCAGGTTCAAAGAGCGGTTGCTGAATATTAAAATGATGCATACTGTTTCTTCTGCCACCCCAACACAGGCTGCCATCGGGCTGTTTTTTGAGAATGGCCGCTACGATCTGCACCTGCGCAAGCTCAGAAAAGCCCTGCATACCCAGTGCCTTCGCTATATACAGGCTATTGCAGAGTATTTTCCGGCTGATACCAAAGTAAGCAGGCCAAGCGGTGGCTATGTGCTCTGGGTGGAGATGAATAAAGCAGTAAATGCCTTTGAGCTGTTTCAGCAGGCCATGCATCAGAAGATAAGCATTGCGCCCGGGCAGATCTTTAGTACGGATGCCCGCTATACAAACTTTATGCGCATCAGCTTTGGTATGCCCTACACGCCGGAGATCGATAAGGGGATGAAGGTGTTAGGCAGCCTGGTTGAGCAGCAGTATAAGGATTAAGCTGTCTGCATGATTTCGCCATAGGAGTAATGGCGGGTATGTGCTGTGGTAAAATTTTATTTTATGATTACGTTTAACAATGATCAATTATTTTGCTATATATTTGTATAACAGCATTATTGATTGATAAAACGTTTATTAGGTTCAGGAATATTCGCCCTGTTTTTATTCCTAAACCTGTTTATGTTGGGCACACAGGAGGTAGAACAAACTTCTCCTGAAGGCTATGCCCGCGCATCAGAAAACAGCCAGGAGCTCATAGAAGTAGGGGTTAACTGGCAGTCACACGATGGCATACTCCAGACCAGGTCTGAATTCAGTGAGTTAAATCATACTGTGCGCAGGTTTCCGCTTGCGGTAAGTTTGTTGTTCCTGCTGAGCAACGAAAACGTAGCCGAAAGCCCTGGCCAGTTGTTTCCGGAGTCTCTTTCTTTCTCGCCGCCAAAAGATCGGCTGGCCTCCTACCACATCCTGAGAATTTAGCCTTTACCATTCTGGCTGCACTCCAGCAGCATTCACAAATGGTAATTTTTTAATTCTACATACTTCTATCCCATGAAATCTATATCCCTTTCAGATATAGCAAACACAGCTATTTTGCAGTTTGCTAAAACAGACGTACTCATCAATAAAGTACAAATAGCTGATCGTCAGCAAGATCTTTTACGGGCAATGCTGCTGCACCACCAGGAGCATCAGCCGGTTAACATTTACTTCAAGAATGGCAGTGGAGAACTGTTTGGAGTGGAATGTGAAGTAATAGCTGTAACAGATGAGCATGTGATGCTAAAATCTGGCATCATCATCCCGGTAAGGTCTATTGTGCTGATTGAACTGTTGTAAGCCTAAGCCTTCTTCTGGTCGCCGGTAACCAGCCCGGCGATCATTACATATACCTAACTTCACCCCAATCCATGAAACTAGAAACAGAGCCTTTTAAAAAGCAGGTTGTTTTAGAGCCACAGGCGCTGCAGCATCCGGCTGTAGCAGAAACTGCAAGTCCGAAAGTTGGAAACTTTCGCTGGCGCATCTGTGCGCTGTTGTTTTTCGCCACAACCATAAATTACATAGACCGTCAGGTGCTGGGTATTCTGGCACCACAGCTGCAGGCCGATATGGGTTGGACTGAGGTGGAATACGGCTACATTGTAACGGCTTTCCAGTTTGCTTATGCACTGGGCTTTCTGCTCATGGGCCACATCATGGACCGGTTTGGTACCAAAAAAGGTTTTTCTTTTGCAATCGTGCTGTGGAGCCTTGCGGCCATGCTGCATGCGGTTGCCCGCTCGGTGTTTGGCTTTGGGCTGGCAAGGTTTGGCCTTGGGGTTGGTGAGGCCGGTAACTTCCCTGCTGCCATCAAAACCGTATCGGAGTGGTTTCCGAAAAAGGAAAGGTCATTTGCCATCGGTATTTTCAATTCTGGTGCTAATATCGGGGCCATACTTGCCCCGCTTTCTGTTCCCTTTATTGCCCTGTACTGGGGCTGGCAATGGGCTTTTATCATTACAGGGGCTCTGGGGTTTGTTTGGCTGGCTTTCTGGCTCATGACCTACAAAAAGCCCCAGGAACACCCGCGCCTAAGCCCGCAGGAGCTGGCCTACATACAATCAGATGTGCAGGAGCATGAAGAAAAAATACCCTGGGCCAGGCTGTTGCCATACCGCCAAACCTGGGCTTTTGCCCTGGCCAAATTTATGACAGACCCCGTGTGGTGGTTTTACCTCTACTGGCTGCCAAAATACTTAAACACAACCCATGGCTTAACACTCGATAAAATAGGGCTTCCCCTGGTAGCTATTTACATTTTCTCCGATCTGGGTAGTATAGCGGGGGGCTGGTTATCTTCTTTCCTGATCAGGAAGGGCTGGAGCATTAACCTGGCCAGAAAGTTTACCATGCTGGTTTGCGCCTTAGCCGTCATACCTATCTTTTTTGCATCAATTACCTCAAGCCTGTGGGTGGCGGTGGCTTTGATCAGCCTGGCGACAGCAGCACACCAGGGCTGGTCGGCAAATCTGTTTACCCTGGTAT
Organism: Cesiribacter sp. SM1; assembly: GCF_020178975.1. Taxonomy (GTDB): domain Bacteria; phylum Bacteroidota; class Bacteroidia; order Cytophagales; family Cyclobacteriaceae; genus Cesiribacter. The sequence continues at coordinate 227,040 of NZ_JAHXBU010000091.1, read as the reverse complement.
CTGATCTTTTCCCCAGGCAGGCAGTGGGTTCTGTAGTTGGCATAGGGGGTATGGCCGGGGCTGTTGGAGGCATGGTTATTTCCACGGCAGTGGGTTACATTCTTTCCTTAACAGGCAGTTATGTAAGTGTATTCATCATTGCCAGCATGGCTTACCTGCTTGCCCTGGTGCTCATCCAGCTGCTTGCTCCTAAACTTGAGCCGGTGCAAGCCAGGGCCTGAAAGCCCTTGCCAGGAATTACTGGATGTTAACAGGCTGTAGTAAAACATCAACAATTGGAGAGGCGGGGTGCGGAGCTTCCAGAGCAGCTTGTTTTACTTTACCTGATACAGGTTCACGCTCCAGTAAATAAGGCCACCATAGCTTTAAGCCAGCTATGGTGGCTTTGTTGTGTTATGCAGCTCTGGAAATTACTTGTTTAAGGGCATGAGGGGAGGGTTTATAGGCCCTGTAACATGAGTTCCGGTGTATAAAAACCAACCTTTGCCTGATTTCTTAACAATTACATAATATGAGTTAACAAATACATAATAGGGAAAGATTAAATAATTGTTGCCTTTTCTTTCTCTTTGCAGTGAAAATAAGAAGCAAAAGTGCCTTTTAGGCTCATGAGTAAGAACATTAGGCTTTACAGGCTCATAAAATCTGGTAGTAAACTTGGTGTAAACATCTATCAGGCCTGGAAGAGCTATGGAGTAAAGTTTCCTGTTTGCCTGCTTCTAATGCGCTCCACCACTGGCCGTACCAGGCTGTTCAAACAACAATCCAATCAATATTCTATTTTGTATTTAAATGCTGCCTGTTTAATTATGCATGGCTGCTTTTTAGAACTTATATCCTGATATCTCTGAAATCAATGAAGACTTTAATCAATTTGGCTATTATGCGTACTTTCAGTGTTAACCTTAAAAATCTTAAGGGTGCAGGCTTTTTGTTGAGTGGTGCTTTGCTATTAAGTGCATGTGGCGGAAGTGGCAGCGAAGGTGCTGCTGCCAATGAAAACCTGACCGGTAGCATTCAGATCGATGGATCTTCTACAGTATATCCAATCACAGAAGCCGTAGCGGAAGAGTTTCGCAGAGAAGCTCCGGATGTAAAAGTAACGGTGGGTGTATCTGGCTCTGGTGGCGGCATGAAGAAGTTTTCGCGTGGTGAAATAGATATTGTAAATGCCTCCCGCAGCATCAACGCAGATGAAGCGGCAGCGGCAGAGCAGAATGGCATCTCCTATGTTGAGCTTCCGGTAGCTTATGACGGCCTTACCGTAGTGGTGCACCCCGAGAATGATTGGGCGAATGATATTACTCTGGCAGAATTAAAGAAGATCTGGGAACCCGGTGCACAGAATACCATTACCCGCTGGAACCAGATTCGCCCTGAATGGCCAGACCAGGAGATCCACCTTTATGGTCCTGGTGTTGAATCCGGTACCTACGATTACTTTACCGAAGCAGTAGTAGGCAAGAGCCACTCCAGCCGTGGTGACTATACAGCCAGCGAAGATGATAATGTGCTGGTGCAGGGTGTTTCATCAGACCCTTACGCCCTTGGGTTTTTCGGTTATGCTTACTACGAGGAAAACAAGAATAAGCTGAAAGCAGTACCGGTAGATGACCAGAACGACAGCAACGGCCAGGGCGCCATACTGCCTACACTGGAGACAGTAAAAGATGGAAGCTATGCTCCACTTTCCCGTCCACTGTTCATCTATGTTAGCTCCAAGGCGGCAGCACGTCCCGAAGTAGTGGAGTTTGTGAATTTTTACCTTGATAATGCCCCTGAACTAAGCGAAGAAGTTGGCTACATTCAGCTGCCCGCAGAGCGCTACCAGGAGCAGAAAGATAAGTTCCAGGAGTTTGCCAATGGTGTAAACCAGCAGGCTGCCGGAGCAAATCAGCAGTAAATTCAACTAGCACATTAGCACATAGCCCCTTGAGGAAATCAGAAAAGATCATAGAAGGCCTGTTGCTCTTATCGGCAGTTATCACCATACTGATTACAGTAGGGATCATTTGGGTGCTGCTGTCAGAGTCGATCAGCTTTTTTAGTGAGGTATCCATATTCAGGTTCCTGACCGAAAAGGAGTGGACCCCGCTGTTTGCCGATAAGAAGTTTGGTATACTACCGCTGGTAACTGGCACCCTGCTCACTACCTTTATTGCCATAGCAGTAGCACTGCCCATTGGTTTAACGGTTGCCGTTTACCTGAATGAGTATGCTCCCGGCAGAATGCGGCAGATTGTAAAGCCTGTGCTGGAGCTGCTGGCTACCATACCAACAGTAGTATATGGCTTTTTTGCATTAACGGTGGTAACACCTTTTCTGCAGAGCTTTATACCCGGCCTGGCAGGTTTTAACGCACTTTCAGCAGGAATTGTAATGGGAATCATGATCATCCCGATGATCTCCTCCCTTAGCGAAGATGCCATCAGCGCAGTGCCCCGCTCTTTGCGTGAGGCTGCCTATGGCATGGGTTCCACCCGTTACCAGACTGCCTTTGGGGTAATGGTGCCTGCGGCTTCTTCCGGTATTGTGGTGTCGGTGATCCTGGCTATTTCACGTGCGGTGGGCGAAACCATGATTGTGGCCATTGCAGCAGGCCAGCAGCCCCGCCTGACACTTAACCCGCTGGTGCCCATAGAAACCATCACTACCTACATTGTGCAGGTGAGCCTGGGTGATGTGCCACACGGGTCGCTGGAGTATAAAACCATATTTGCAGCAGGTATCACGCTGTTCGTGTTTACCTTCACGCTCAATAACATCAGCTTCTGGATCAGGAAAAAATTTCAGGAAAAGTATGACTAATTCTGAATACAACCGATATAAGGACAAGGCTTTCCAGGTATTTGGCATTTGCTGTACCTTCTTTGGGCTGGTGGTGCTGGCGATATTCCTGGTAGATATTCTGATAGAGGGAATGGGCCGTATTAACTGGGAGTTTATCACCAGTCTGCCTTCACGCAGGGCTTTGCGTGCGGGTATTCTTACCGCCTGGACCGGTACACTCTGGATACTGGTGCTCACAGCAGTGATTGCCATTCCCTTAGGCGTGGCTGCGGGTGTTTACCTCGAAGAGTATGCCCGCAAAGGTCGTTTATCAAACATCCTGGAAATTAACATTTCTAACCTGGCAGGGGTACCCTCCATTATCTATGGTCTGCTGGGCCTCGAGATCTTTGTGAGGCAAATGCAGCTGGGGGCCAGCCTGCTGGCTGGTGCACTAACGCTGTCGCTGCTGATCCTGCCCATCATCATTGTTACTACCCGTGAGGCCATTAAGGCAGTGCCCAGGAGCATCCGCGATGCATCTTTTGCCCTGGGAGCCTCTAAATGGCAAACCATCTGGCGGCAGGTGCTGCCTGCTTCTGTTGGTGGTATCATGACGGGCATTATCCTGGCCTTGTCCAGGGCAGTGGGAGAGGCGGCACCCTTAATTGTGATTGGTGCCCTTGCCTATGTGCCCTTTGTGGCAACAGGTCCCATGGAAGAGTTTACTGTTTTGCCAATACAGATCTTTAACTGGGTATCAAGGCCTCAGGCAGATTTTCTGATCAATGCAGCTGCTGCAATTATTATCTTATTGTTTATTACGTTCCTATTAAATGGCGTAGCCGTATATTTACGGTACCGGCAGCAAAGAAAAGTTAAGTGGTAATTCTTAATGAGCAAAAATTATAAGTTGGTCGCCATAGAGGTGAATGCCTACTATGGCGATTTTCATGCCATCAAAAATATTAGCCTGGGGCTCGAGGAAAAGGCTGTAACAGCCTTTATCGGACCTTCCGGATGCGGTAAATCTACCTTTCTGAGGTTGTTTAACCGCATGAACGACTATATCGATGGCTTCCGCATAGACGGTGAGATCCTGCTGGATCAAAAAGATATCTACAAAAAAAGTGTGCGGGTGGACGAGCTTCGTAAAGAAGTAGGCATGGTTTTTCAGAAGCCTAACCCTTTCCCAAAAACTATTTTCGAGAACGTGGTATACGGTCTTCGTATCCAGGGCATCAGTAAAAAGAAGGTGCTGGAGGAGGCTGCCGAACGATCTTTAAAGCAGGCGGCCCTTTGGGAAGAAGTAAAAGATAAGCTTCATAAATCTGCGCTGGCACTTTCTGGCGGGCAGCAGCAGCGCTTGTGCATTGCCAGGGCACTGGCCAACGGGCCCAGCGTGCTGCTTATGGATGAGCCTGCCTCGGCCCTGGACCCCATTTCCACTGCTAAAATTGAAGAGCTGATCTGGGAGCTGAAAAAAGATTATACCATTGTGATCGTTACCCACAACATGCAACAGGCCGGGCGTGTGAGCGATCATACTGCCTTCTTCCTTTCAGGAGAACTGATAGAGTTTGCAAAAACAAAATCCTTGTTCACCAATCCTAAAGATCAGCGTACACAAAACTATATTACCGGCCGTTTCGGTTAACTAAATGTTTATTATTGCAGAGTAATAATTATCCGGAACTTTAATGTCATTTTTGAAATAGCATGCCTCATATAGATGAAGAAATAGAACGCCTGAAAAAGAAACTCATGCAGATGTGGGATGTGGTGGAGTTTCAGCTGGTAAGCGGGCGCGAAGCCATGATCAATGCAGATCAGCGGCTGGCGAAAAAAATTATCAAGCAGGGAGATAAGGTAAACGACTACGATGTAAAGATTGATCGTATGTGCGAGAACTTCTTTGCCCTGTTTACGCCGGTTGCCGTAGACCTGCGGGTGGTGCTGGCCATTCTTAAAATAAATGCCAACCTGGAGCGTATTGGCGATACAGCCGAAGGCATTGCTTACTTCGTTAGAGAGTTTGAAAGCCCGCTGGAGCAGGAGCTGCTTCAGGCAACCAAAGTGCTTGAGATGTATGACGAAGCACTCAGCATGTTTGCCGATTGCCGCAGGGCGTTTCTGGATAACGACACTGAGCTGGCAACGCAGCTGATCAAGCGTGATAAGTTTCTCAATAAGATTTACCGCAAATCAGATAGCATTGTAATCCCTTACCTGAAAGAGAATCCCGATAAGATCAAGGAAGGGGTGGCGCTGCTCTCCATCATCAAGAAAATTGAACGCGTGGGCGACCAGGTAAGCAATGTTGCCGAGGAAATCATCTTTTACCGCGATGCAAAAGTGGTGAAGCACCAGCTGAAGAAAAAGAAAAAGGAATAGTGGCAGGATAACAGCCTGCCATAAAATTAATTTTGCCAATTAGGTATATTACAGTACAAATGTTCTATACATTTGCAATAAGATGAAACAACGTACAACGCCAAGCCTCTTGCAAAAAGCCTTCATGCTGGTGATGGCTGCAATGGTATTGTCGTTAGCCTTGTTTTATCCACTGCAGGCAGAGGAGATTGCTAAAAAGTCATCACCGACTGAAACCACGATTTCCAATGTTTCTTATTCTGATGCTCCTGACCTGACCCCTGCTCCGGAACCACGCCTGGTGGTACCTGTTCTCTTTTTTGCCCTGCCTAAGGTATGGGCGCTCATGCAGGCGGTTCTTTCTCCAGAAATTCAGGAGTACAGGGCTAGCTTTGAGCAGCTCTTTATTCCAAAGATCAATTTCGTTTTTGTTTCCACCCTGGCCCCCTAGGCCTTCCACAACTCTTTGTTGGCAAATGGTGATGCAGACAACAGTGTCTGCCATCAGGCTGGAGAAATCTGCCCACGCTGATACATGCTGTTTACAGGTCGCGGTATTGATATACGGGCTGTAACAGATCTCCTGCGGAAGGGTAAAGCGCAGATCCGGTTTTATAGGTTAATTACCTGTACCGGCACCTGCCATCACCCGGGAAACGATAGTCCTCCCTGCTAACACCCCTCTATATTCTATCCTATAACAGTTGTGGAAAAATCATCATGCGCAATAAGTCGTTTATTGTCGTGCTGACGGTGCTCGTTAGTGCGCTCTGTATATTCTATCTCTCCTTTACATTTGTTTCCAGAAACATCCAAAAGTCTGCCGAACGGTATGCCCTGCAGCAGGATGGAAACCTGGACTACCGCAAACAGCAACACTACCTGGATTCTCTCTGGAGAAAGCCGGTGTACAACTTCCTGGGTATGGAATTTACCTACCAGGAGGTAAAAGAATATGAATTAAATCTTGGCCTTGACCTCCAGGGTGGCATGTACATGGTGCTGGAAGTTGCTCCTGCAGACATACTGACGGGTATGTCGGGCAACAGCACCGACCCACAATTTTTGGCGGCCCTGGAGGCGGCCAAGGCCAATCAGGGGGGCAGCTCCAAAAGCTTTGTTCAGCTTTTTTATGAGGCTTTCCAGGAGATAGCTCCCGATAGAAAGCTGGCCGAGCTCTTCCTGTCGCCTGCCAATAAAGATAAGATATCGCTGGAGTCTACCAATACTGCCGTAGTGCAGATATTGGAAGCAGAGGTAAACGATGCCATGGATCGTTCCTTTAAGATTCTGCGTACCCGTGTAGATAAGTTTGGCGTTGCCAACCCTAACCTGCAGCGCCTGCCCGGTACCGACCGTATTCAGGTAGAGCTGCCCGGTGTAGACAACCCGGAGCGCGTACGCAAGCTTATGCAGGGAGTGGCCAAGCTGGAATTCTGGAAAGTATACGAGGTATCGGAATTATACCCCGAGCTGCAGGCAGCCAACGAATACTGGGTTAATAACCTGAACACAGGAGCAGAAGCAAAAGCAGCTGCCACACCTGCAGATGAGCTGGCCAGCCTCTTATCAGCAGGAGATACTATCAGCGCTGCTGGTACAGCCACCGATTCAGTAGCTGCCATAGCAAACCCAACAGAAGTGGCTGCAGCTGCCGACAGTTTGGCTCCATCGCCTGCTGACCAGCTTTCTCCGCTCTTCAGCAAGCTTAAGTCGCAGTATAGCCTGGTATATGCCCTAGAAGATACAGCAGCCATCAACCAGTTTCTGGCCACTAAAGAAATACAGGAACTGCTGCCCCATGCCCTTGCCTTTAAATGGGAGGTAAAAGCTACTGCAGCTGAAGATGGAGCCCAGTACCTGGAGCTCTATGCCCTTAAAAAGGAAAGCAACGGCAAAGCAGCCTTAAATGGCGAGGTGGTAACAGATGCCCGCCAGGATTTCAGCGAGAACGGACAGCCTGCTGTTTCGATGCAGATGGATGGCTTTGGTGCAAGACAGTGGCAAAAGCTAACATCAGAAAGTATTGGCCGCCGTGTTGCCATTGTGCTGGATGGTTTTGTGTACTCCGCACCGGTGGTGCAGTCAGAAATTCCAAATGGTTACTCCAGCATTTCCGGCAGCTTTACCATTGATGAAGCTAAAGACCTGGCCAACATCTTAAAAGCAGGTAAGCTGCCTGCCCCTACCACCATTGTGGAAGAAGCCGTGGTGGGTCCGTCGCTGGGTCTTGAAACCATTCAGCAGGGTTTGCTCTCCATGGCAGCCGGCCTGGGCCTGGTGGTTATCTTTATGATCTTTTACTATGGCTCCGGGGGTATTGTAGCCAATGCGGCCCTGTTTGTAAACGTGTTCTTTATCCTGGGTATCCTGGCGCAGTTCAGTGCAGCGCTTACGCTGCCGGGCATTGCCGGTATTGTGCTCACCATTGGTATGAGTGTAGATGCCAACGTGCTTATTTTTGAGCGCATCAAAGAAGAGCTGCTGAAGGGCAAGGGCCTGGTACAGGCCATAAAGCTTGGTTACGATAAAGCGTATAGCTCTATCCTCGACTCTAACATCACTACCTTTCTTACCGGTGCCATCCTCTATATGTTTGGCTCCGGACCGGTGAAAGGTTTTGCGGTAGTGCTGATGATTGGGATTGTTTCTTCCCTGTTTACAGCCGTATTCATTACCCGTTTGCTGATAGAATGGATGGCAAGAAAAGACAGCAAATTACTGCTCTCATTTTCTACACCTTTCTCCAGGTCACTTTTCCGTAACCTCAACATCGATTTTATCGGGAAGCGCAAAATGGCCTATGCGTTTTCTGCCCTGGTGATTGGCGCCGGCCTGGTAAGTATATTGCTGCAGGGTGGCTTAAACCTGGGTGTCGATTTCAGGGGAGGCCGTTCTTATGTAGTAAAATTCAGCGAGCCGCTGCCTGCAGCACAGGTGCGTGAGGCCCTGGCAGATGATTTTGAACAAACCGGGCTGGAAGTTAAAACCTTCAATGGCAAGCACCAGCTGAAGATCACCACCAGCTACCTGATACAGGACGAGACAGGCACTGCTGATGAGAAAGTAGAAGCAGCGCTGAAAAAAGGCCTGGAGGAGTTCTCCGATAAAAATCCAGCGCTGCTAAGCTCCTCAAAAGTGGGGGCCACCATGGCCGATGATATACAGGGTACAGCCAGAACCTCCATTCTGTACTCCCTGGGTATAATCTTTCTGTACATCCTGATCCGTTTTCAGAAGTGGCAGTATGGTGCAGGTGCTTTGATTGCCCTTACGCACGATGTGCTGATTGTTTTCTCCGGCTTTGCGCTTGCCCGCTGGTTTGGCATACAGCTGGAGATTGACCAGGTGTTTATTGCAGCAGTACTCACCGTGGTGGGCTACAGCATTAACGATACCGTGGTGGTGTTCGACCGCATCCGGGAGTTCTTTAAAGATGAAAAAGACGAGAACCTGCCCAGGGTACTGAATGCCTCTATCAACAGCACGCTTAGCCGTACCATCATCACCTCCTTAACCGTGTTTATTGTGGTGCTGGTGCTGTTCATGTTTGGTGGCGATGCCCTAAGAGGTTTCTCCTTTGCACTGCTGCTTGGTGTTATCTTCGGTACCTACTCATCAATCTTTATAGCTGCACCCATTGTGCTTGATTTTATAAAGAACAAAAAGCCAGGTGAAGCAGAGGTAGCACAGAAAACCACCAAAACCAAAAAAGCAATTGCTGCCTGATATGGAGTGGCTGGAAAACATACTGCAATGGCTTAATCCGGAAACCATCCTGCTAAGCGGTGGGGTATACCTCCTGCTGCTGATCGTGTTCCTGGAATCGGGCTTCTTCTTTGGCTTCTTTCTGCCAGGCGACTCCCTTTTGTTTACCACTGGCCTTTTGTGTGGTACAGGGGTGCTGCCGCAAGGGCTGGGAGAGCTCCTGCTGTTGCTGAATGTTGCGGCCATACTGGGGTATAGCTGTGGCTACCTCTTTGGGAATAGAATGGGTAAGTTCCTGCTTAACATGCCGGAAAGCCTTTTTTACAAAAAGAAGTACCTGGAGATGACGCGCAGCTACTATGGCAGGCATGGAAAGTTCACCCTCATCATTGGACGCTTTCTGCCTATCATCCGCACTTTTGTGCCTATTCTGGCAGGCCTGGTGGGGGTAAACTTCAGGCAGTTTATGCTCTACAACATACTGGGTGCACTTGTCTGGATATGCTCTTTTGTAGTGGCAGGCTTTCTGCTGGGCAAAAGCTTTCCGCAGATCAAGGAGTACCTGGAGCTGGTGGTTGTAGCAATGATCGTGGTTTCGGCCATACCCGTTATCAGCACCTTCAGGAAAGAAAAAAAGAGAAGTAAGCTCACAACCGAAACTGTAGAAGCTTGAAAGCTAAACCCATATATGCAGAAGCGGTAGAAACGCTTACAACACTCTTTGCAGTGCTGGGCATCCTGCTATGCCTGCAGGTGGGGTTGCTGAACAGAAGCCAGGCGGAGCATGAGACCTTTGCTGCTGCCCAGGAAATATGCTGCGAGCATGTGGATTTTCCACACCAGGGACATACCAATCTCCCGGCACTGCCAGCTTACTCCTATGGTGAAGCCTATTTTCAGCAGTCAGGGCCTAAGTTTATTCCTGCTGCAGCAATGGGTGGTCAGCATGGGCTTCTGCTGTTATCCAGGTGGTTAAACAGTAGCCCCGCTCTGCCGGCTGTTGTAGCAGTGGCCCCGCCCGTACAGCTGCATATTCTTTTCAGGTGCCTGCTGATATAGCATAACTATCCCCACTCTGCTTTACTAATCTATGTTTATGTCCTCCACAGGAGGATTTTACAGCACTCTACACACTTTATTAAAAGAACTAACAACAATAACGGGGCTAACGCGCCCTACAAACTCACATCTTAACAATATGAAAACTCAATCTAATCTTATAGACAACCTGAAATCTGGTTTTGCTGCCATTGTAATCCCTGCCATCCTGGTAGCTTCTTACCTGATCTTCCAGTATGTGCTGGGCAACCCCGATAACTTCCAGGGCGGAGACCCGAACAACCACCCGCTGCCTGGTAACTGGCTGGGCATTGTGTACAAAGGTGGTCTGATTGTGCCCATGCTGCTTGGCCTGCTCATCATGACGCTTACATTTTCGCTGGAGCGCTTTATTACCATCAGCAGTGCCAAAGGGAAGGGTAGCCTTAAAAATTTTATCCGCACCGTTAAAACCCTGGTGAACAGGGGCGAGCTTTCCAATGCAATTGCACTCTGCGACCAGCAGAAAGGTTCTGTAGCCAACGTGGTAAAGGCAGGCCTGCTCAAATACAGGGAAATGAGCCGCAACCACAGCCTGGAAGAAGATAAGAAGATCCTGGCCATTCAGAAGGATATTGAGGAAACCACTCAGCTGGAAATGCCGATGCTGGAGAAAAACCTGGTAATTATTGCCACCATTGCCTCAATTGCTACGCTGATGGGTCTGCTGGGTACCGTACTGGGTATGATCAAGGCTTTTGCTGCGCTGGCAACTGCCGGTGCACCAGATGCAGTAGCCCTGGCAAACGGTATTTCAGAAGCGCTGATCAACACAGCCCTGGGTATTGGTACTTCGGCCATTGCCATTATCATGTACAACTACTTTACCAGCACCATCGATAAGCTTACCCATGGCATCGACGAAGCCGGTTATACCATTGTACAGAACTTTGCTGCGCAGAAAAACGAAACAGTAGCTGCTTAAGCAGGAGGAGGTATCCAATGTCGAGCCCAAAAAGAACCAAGCCCAGCCTGGACATGACCCCCATGGTGGACCTTGCCTTTCTGCTGGTAACCTTCTTTATGCTTACCACCAAATTTGCTCCCGAAGAGCCTGTGGTGGTAGATATGCCCTCATCGGTATCGGACATTAAGTTGCCCGATACCGATATCCTGACCATATCCATTGCAAGAGAAGGCACCATTTATTTTAACATGGACGGCAAGTACACCCGGGAGGCACTCCTGGGCAAAATAGGCGAGAAGTACGGCCTGCAGTTTACCGAAGAGGAGAAACAGGCTTTCATGCTTATGTCGAGCATGGGCGTGCCGGTAGGCAACCTTAAGGAGTTCCTAAGCCTGCCTGCCGAAGAACGCAAGGCCATACGGCAGCCTGGCATTCCCTGCGACTCGCTGCGTAACGAGCTGGCCGATTGGGTAGTGCTGGCACGGGTGAGCAACCCCAAACTCCGCATTGCCCTTAAGGGCGATCGAGAAGCCGCCTACCCTGTGGTGAAACAGGTGCTGAATACGCTGAAGGACAACAACATCAGCCGTTTCAACATGATCACCAACCTGGAAAAAGAGTCCTAAACTGATTAAAAGCAACAACAATGGCTGAAATAAAAGAATCAGGGGGTGGTAAGGATAAAGGCAAAAAAGTACGCAGTAAAAAATCGTCTACAAGCATCGACATGACGCCCATGGTAGACCTGGCATTTCTGCTGCTTACCTTCTTTATGCTGGCTACCACCTTCAACAAGCCTCAAACCATGGAGCTAACCATGCCCGAGAAACCAAAAAAGGAAGATAACCAGCCGCTCGTAAATGAGAAAAAGGTGCTTAACCTGGTATTGGGCAAGGAGGATAAGGTGTACTGGTATGTGGGGATCACCGACCCGCAGATACAGGTAACCAATTTCTCGCAGGAAGGCGTTCGCAAAATTCTGCTGGAGCAAAATCAGCAGATTAAAGACATGGTGGTGCTCATAAAGCCCTCCGATGGCTCTAAGTACAAGAACCTGGTAGATATCCTGGACGAAATGCAGATCTCCAATGTGGCGCGCTTTGCCCTGGTAGATATTACGCCCGAGGATGTAGCCCTTATCAGCAACCTTTAAACAGTACTTCATGAAACCAGAGTTAACATATCAGAACTGGAACGACGTAGTCTTTGAAGGGCGTAACAAGCACTACGGCGCTTACCTGCTCCGGAAAATTTACGACAGGAATGTGCTTTTGTCTGCAGCTATTGCACTGTCGGTATTTATGCTGGCCTTATCGGTGCCCCGGCTCCTGGAGTACTTTAAGGCAGAGGAAGTAGAGGCGCCCAAGGCAGCCAAAACCATTCGCTATACCGATCTTGCCCCGCCGCCACCCATCGATAAAATGGCCCCGCCGCCACCTAAGCTAAATGTGCCGCCCCCGGTGAAAGCAGTCATTAAATTTCTGCCTCCCAAAGTAACAGACCAGGAAGTGCCTGAAGAGGAGGTGATGCCCACCATCGAGGAAATAAAGGCAAATGAAACAGGCGCAGAAACCATAGAAGGCGATGCCGATGTGGTATTTGAAGGACCGCCGGTTGAAGTAACCGATACCGGAGAGGGCGCTCCTGCAGAAGTTTTTACGATTGTAGAACAAATGCCAGAGTTTGAAGGTGGCGATGCTGCCCTGATGCAATGGCTGGCTAAAAACATCGAGTACCCCAGGCAGGCCCTTAGAACAGGCATACAGGGTACCGTTATGGTAAGCTTTATGATCGATGAAACGGGCCAGATCAAAGAAGTAGTGGTGGTACGGGGCATTGGCATGGGCTGCGACGAAGAAGCGGTTCGGGTAATTTCCTCCATGCCAGGCTGGAAACCGGGAAAGCAAAACGGACAGGCTGTTCGGGTGCGCAGAATCCTCCCCATTAAATTTCAGATCTCTAATTCGTAGCCATGAAATTTATCGCAGATCCCCGCTACCAGCTGGTAATGAAGTACCTCACGGCTATTATGGCAGTGGCTTATATAGTACTGGGTACCGCTGTGTTGCTATCGATGGGAAAGCTGGAGCAAATGCCTGCAGCCCAAAAGGTTCCGCTGGGCATCATGCTGATTGGGTATGGGATTTTCAGGGCCTGGCGGTTTGCTGTGAAGTACCTGCTAACGAAAGGAGAAAATAACGATGAGCAATAAGAGGTATATTGCTATTGCACTTGTTTTCGGGATGGCCTGCTCTGGGCCATCCCAGAAACAGGAGGCTGTGCTGGATACGCCTACTTCCGGTAAGCTTATCATAGCGGCAGATGAAGCCCTGCGACCAATCGTAGAGGCCCAGATTGCTGCCTTTGAGGGCATTTACACCCAAGCCGACATAGAGGCAGTGTACCTGCCGGAACAGCAAGCTGTAGAGTATATGCTGGCTGATAGTGCCGTGCTGGCGGTGGTAACCCGCACCCTTACTGCCGGAGAAAAGGAGCAGCTGCAGGCTGGCAAAATCTGGCCGGCGGAAACAAGAGTGGCTGGCGACGCCCTGGCTGTTATCCTCAATGCGGCCAACCCCGACACGCTCTTTACCACCGAACAGCTGGTGGGGGTGCTTAGGGGAGAGCAGCAGCAATGGAAAGAGCTGAATGCAGCCTCTTCCCTGGGAGACATACAGGTAGTATTTGATAATGCACGCTCTGGTGCTGTGCGTGTGCTGAAAGATTCGCTTGCAGGGGTGAGTGCACTGCCCCCTAACTGCTTTGCGGTTAACAGCAACCCCGAGGTAGTGGCGCATGTGCAGGCCAACCCAAATGCCATCGGCATTATCGGGGTTTCGTGGGTAAGCGATACCGACGACAGCCTTAGCCAGCAGTTTATCAGGGATGTAAAGATTGCAGCACTGTATTCTGCTGCAGCTACTGATTATGTACAACCCTACCAGGCCTACCTGGCACAAAAGTTCTACCCGCTGCAGCGATCTGTGTATGTGCTGAGCCGCGAAGCCCGGGCAGGCCTGGGTAGTGGCTTTACTTCTTTTGTGGCCAGTGAACGCGGGCAGCGTATTGTGCTAAAGGCAGGACTAGTTCCGGCCACCATGCCGCTTAGAATTGTACAGCTTACAGAAGAAGCTGAATATCTCACACAATAACCATAAGCATTCTTTTTTATGAATATTCACTATAAAAGATCATACTTTCTGCTGCTGCTTCTGCTGCTTGTTGCAGGCAGCAGCCGTATGGTGCAGGCACAAACCTACCAGGAGGGCCTGGCACTGCTGGACCGGGAGCAGGCAGGAAAAGCTCAGCAGCTTTTCAGAACACTTGCCGCCAAAGCACCAGAGCAGCCAGCAGCTTACTTTTACCAGGGCATTGCGCTGATGGAGCTTTCTAAGCCTGATTCTGCCGGCTTGCTTTTCCAGAAAGCTGTAGCGGCAGATCCAAAATCTGGTCTGGCACAGGCAGGTTTAGGTTACTGGTATCAGCAGAGCGGCAAAGGGGCAGAGGCAGCATCGGTCTATGAAAAAGCCCTGCAGCTCTCCAAAAGCAAAGATGCAGAGGTATTGCGCTGGTTGGCAGAAGCCAAGCTTCGGCAGGAAAAGCCAGCGCTGGAGGAAATACATGCCCTACTCGATAAAGCCCTGAAGCTGGAGCAACAGCCTGTTCTCTATATTCTGAAAGGCGATGCCCACCTGGTAAAAGGAGAGGGTGGCCCGGCTGTAAGTAATTATGAAAAAGCCCTGGCGCTGGATAAGAATAATGCAAAAGCTCTCACCCACATAGGCAGGTTGTACGCCAAAGCTAAAAACCTGCCACTGGCTGTGCAGTACCTGCAGCAGGCTGTTGCAGCAGATCCGGCGTATGCACCAGCGCATAAGGAACTGGGTGAAGCCCATTTCCAGCTGCGGCAGGCAAAAGAGGCTGCTGCCAGCTACGAACAGTACCTGGCCCTCACAGAAAACAAGCATACTGCCCGCATGCGTGGTGGCTACTTTATGTACCTGGCAAAGGAATGGACGAAAGCCAGCCAGCTTTTCAATGAAGTACTGGCGCAGGAGCCTAACAATGCAATTATTTTAAAATACCAGGCTTACAGCCTGCTGGAGGCAGAGCAACTGCAGCAGTCGGAGGAGGTATTTACAAGATACTTTGGGCTGGTGGCTGCAGCAGAACAGGATGCCATGGACCATGAGAAGTTTGCCCGCCTGCTGGTTAAACAGGGAAAACCGGCAGAGGCCATTCAGCAGTATAAGCTGGCGCTGCAAAAAGAGCCAGCACAGGCAGAAGCCCTGCAGGCCCTGGGTGATCTCCACTTTAAACAGAAGGAGTATAATTTTTCGGCAGAGGCCTATGAGCAGCTGCTTAGCCTGCGTAAGCAACCGCTGGCACAGGATTATTTTGCACTTGGCAGAGCTTACTACTTTGATGCCAGGTACCAGCAGGCCGACTCCACCTTCGGTAAACTGCTGGAGCTACAGCCCGAACTGATGGCGGCATCGCTTTGGAAAGCCCGTGCACAATCGAACCTCGACCCTGATTCTGAAAAAGGATTGGCCAAGCCTTACTATGAAAAGGTAGTTGAAAAAGCTGTTGCCGATGCTGCAAAGTACAAAAATGAGCTAAAAGAGGCTTATTCCTACCTGGCTTACTATTACTATGTAAAATCAGAACTTGCAACATCCAAAGACTATTGGGCAAGGGTAAAAGCCATAGATCCGCAGGATGCCAAAGCAACCAACGCACTAAAAGCGCTAAATCCGTAGTCCACTTCTATTCCATACTTAACCACAAACTATTCCTGACCACCATGAAAATAAGAATTCCCGAATCTGCTGACCCCCGCGTGGTGATTATTGGCGGAGGCTTTGGAGGGCTGAACCTGGCCAAAAAGCTAAGGAATAAGCCATACCAGGTAGTGCTCATCGATAAACATAACTACCATACCTTTCAGCCGCTGCTCTACCAGGTGGCTACAGGAGGCCTGGAGCCCGATTCTATCGGTACTGCGTATCGCAACATCTTTGAAAAAAGCAGCAACATCTTCTTCAGGATGGCCGAAACCCTTGAAATAGATCCTAAACATAAGAAGGTGCATACTTCTATCGGTACCATTGGTTATGATTTTCTGGTAATTGCCACCGGTGCCAAAACCAACTTCTTTGGTATGGAGGAAGTGGAGCAGAATGCCATGGCCATGAAGAGCCTGCCCCAGGCACTCGACCTGCGCAGCCTTTTTTTGCAAAACCTGGAGAAAGCCGTGAACCTGGAGTATGGCGATGAGCAGGAAAGCCTGATGGATATTGTAGTGGTTGGCGGTGGTCCTACCGGCGTAGAAACAGCAGGCGCACTGGCAGAACTTAAGCGCCATGTGTTTCCGGATGAGTTTGGGGAGCTCGACTTCAAGATTATGGATATTCACCTGGTAGAGGCTGGTCCGCGCCTGCTGGGTACCATGTCGGAGAAGGCCTCTGAAAAAACCAAAAAGTACCTGGAGGAGCTGGGGGTGATGGTGAGCCTCAACACTGGCCTTACCTCATATGATGGCAAAGTAGCCAAATTCAACAACGGGCTTGAGATCCCTACCAAATCACTTATCTGGACAGCAGGAGTAAAAGGAAACCCCATTCAGGGTGTGCCGCCAGAGCTGATGGTTAGGGGCAACCGCATTAAAGTGGATGAGTTTTTACGCGTACCCGGCCTTGATGATGTGTTTGCCATTGGCGATGTGGCTGCCATGCACTGCAAGGGCAAGCTGGATCCTCAGCCCATGGTTGCTCCTGCGGCCATTCAGCATGGGCAGTATCTGGCGGATATGTTGCTGCGCATCAGGAAGAATAAGCCCATTGGTATTTTTCAGTACCAGGATAAAGGCTCCATGGCTACCATTGGGCGCAACAAAGCAGTGGTAGACCTGGGCAAGCTACGCTTTCAGGGCGTATTTGCCTGGTTTGTGTGGATGTTCGTGCACCTGATGTACCTGGTGGGTTTCCGGAACAGGCTGGTGGTATTCGTAAACTGGGCCTGGAACTACCTAAGCTACGACAAGGGACTGCAGCTCATCATACGACCGTTCATGAAAATCCCAAAAGATAAAGCGCCGCTGGCACAAGAGATCCCCGCATAATCAGCTTAAACAATGATGGTATTAAAATCGAAGGTTGTTGCATTTACCATGCTGCTGCTAGTAACGCAGGCAGCGCTGTTTGTTGTCATTGAACTGCTTTGGGCAGGTATACTGCCTAAAGAAGCCCTGATCCTGAGCCGCTGGCTGGGTGTGGCCGGGGTTACACTTTACTGCCTGAGGAAAGCATCGCTTACCACCTGGATTTTTGGCAGCATGGTGATCGGAGCAACCTTTGGTTACGATTTTCCCCATGTGGCCGTAGAGCTGAAGGTGTTGAGCCAGGTGTTTCTGCGCCTGATCAAAACCATTATTGCACCCCTTTTATTCGGTACGCTGGTGGTGGGGATTGCAGGCCACTCTAACCTGAAGCAGGTGGGGCGCATGGGCTGGAAGTCCCTGCTGTATTTTGAGGTAGTAACGACCATTGCCCTGGTGGTGGGGCTTATTGCCATTAACATATCCAAGGCAGGCGTAGGCATCGATCTGCCAGCAGGCGAAGTGCCCCTGGAGGCAAAAGCACAGGGTTGGGAAGAGGTGATTCTGCATGTTTTTCCAGAAAACATTGCCAAATCAATTTTCGAGGGGCAGATCCTGCAGATCGTAATCTTCAGCATCTTGTTTGGTATTGGCCTGGCCATGATTGCAGACGATAAAAAGAAACACACCCTGCTGGCTTTTGCCGAGAGCCTGTCGGAGGCCATGTTCAACTTTACCCGTGTGATCATGTACTTTGCCCCTGTTGGCGTGGGAGCAGCCATTGCTTTTACCGTTGGTGAGATGGGCCTGGGCATTCTGGTGAACCTCTTTAAACTGCTGGCTACGCTGTATGTGGCCCTGGGTATCTTCCTGCTGGGAGTGCTGTTGCCAATAGCGCTGGCACTTAAAATTCCTATCCGTAAGTTTATCAGAGCTATATCTGAGCCGGTGTCCATTGCTTTTGCCACCACCAGCTCAGAAGCGGCCCTGCCAAAAGCCATGGAGGCCATGGAAAAGTTTGGGGTACCCCGTAAAATTGTTGCGTTCGTAATGCCCACAGGCTATAGTTTTAACCTCGATGGCACTACCTTGTACCTTGCTTTGGCCGCTGTGTTTGTAGCCCAGGCAGCCGGGGTTGACATGAGCCTGCAGGACCAGATCCTGATGGTGCTAACCCTGATGCTTACCAGCAAAGGCGTGGCGGGTGTACCGCGGGCTTCGCTGGTGATCCTGATGGGCACAGCTGCAACTTTTAACCTGCCTATGGCACCTATCTTCCTGATCCTGGGTATAGACGAGCTGATGGATATGGCCCGTACCTCCGTGAATGTGATCGGTAACTGTCTGGCTACCTGTGTGGTGGCTAAGTGGGAGGGAGAGTTTGGTTTGGAAACACCACAGCCTGAAGCAGAAAAAGCGGTAGAAGTTGCCGCATAGTTTTAGAAGCAGAAATAACTCAACAGCAATATCATGCAAATCTTACTCTGGGCTGGATTTTTAGTGTTGGTGGCAATTTTTCTTGTCATCGACCTGGGGGTGTTTAATAAAAAGGACCACCAGATTTCTGCCAAGGAAGCCCTGGGGTGGACTGGCATCTGGGTATCGCTGGCCTTGCTGTTTGGTGGGTTTGTATACTACCTCTACGAAACCAACTGGATGCAGCTGCTGGCACCCGATAATGTACTGCTGTTCAATGGCAAAGAAGCCCTGCTTAAGTTCTATACAGGTTTCCTGATCGAGAAATCACTAAGCCTGGATAATATATTTGTGATGGCCATGGTGTTTGCCTACTTCCGCATCCCCTTAAAATACCAGCATGAGGTGCTGTTCTGGGGGATTTTGGGCGCCATGGTTTTTCGTGGCATCATGATCTTCGCCGGTACGGCACTCATTGCACAATTCTACTGGGTGAATTATCTCTTTGGTCTGCTGCTGCTCTATTCTGCCATACAGATGCTGCGTGCCAGGCACGAAGATGCAGATCTGCTCAACAGCCCGGTGGTGCGGTTCATTAAGAGGTTTTACAGTATCAGCACCCACCTTTCGGAGGGTAAGTTCTTTGTGATGGAAGGGGGAAAGCGTGCCGTTACCATTCTGTTTGTGGCACTTGTGGTGATTGAAACAACCGATGTATTATTTGCCGTAGACTCCATACCGGCCATATTTGCCATTACTACGGACCCCTTCCTGGTTTTTACCTCCAACATATTTGCCATACTGGGGCTGCGCTCTCTTTACTTTGTACTCGCCGATTTTATGGATCGTTTCCGCTACCTGAAGTACAGCCTTATCTTTATCCTTGCCTTTGTGGGGGTAAAGATTATGCTGGCTCATCATTATGCGTTCCCTACCATCTTATCTTTAGGGGTGATCATAGGAACGCTGATTGCAGGAATAGCAGCCTCTTATTATGCTAACAGGCGTGGTAAGCCCGCAGTGGTACCCTTTAGCAGCAGCGAACATGGCCTTCAGGCCCAATTATCAGATCGTGAACCCGTAGCTGTTGCCGTGGAGAAAACAGTAGTTAGCCCGGATAAAAAGCATATAGGCTGAGTAGAGGTAAATAATAAATTTTATTAGCCCTACAGGCCACTGATCTTTGTATTGAACATCAGAACCTCCTGCTATCTTTGTAGTTGTTGAGTTGACGTGCTTTACATCTAAATACATCAATGCTAAACTACATTTTTCTGATTGGGGGCATGGCCCTCATCATCTTTAGTGCCAACTGGCTGGTAGAAGGAGCCTCAGGCATTGCCAAAAAATTCGGTATTTCTGACCTGGTGATAGGATTAACTATTGTAGCCTTTGGTACCTCTGCGCCCGAGCTTACAGTGAATATTTTTTCTGCCCTGCAGGGTTCCACAGATATTGCCATAGGCAATGTGCTGGGCAGTAACATAGCCAATATTTTCCTGATCCTGGGGATTTCAGCCCTTATATACCCCTTGAGCATACAGCGAAATACTACCTGGAAAGAGATTCCTTTAAGTTTGCTGGCAGCAGTGGTGCTGGGCGTATTGGCCAACGATCAGCTGATAGACCGCAGCACTACCGGCAGCGAAGTATCGCGCATTGATGGCATTGTGCTGCTTTGCTTTTTCCTGATCTTCCTGGTATACACTTTTGAAATAGCTAGAAGCCAGAAAGAAGTAATTGATGAAACAATCAAACCAACGCCCTTTTGGAAAGGCTTTTTGCTGGTGGTTGTGGGCCTTTTTGGCCTCTATTTTGGTGGCCAGTACCTGGTGGAGGGAGCCATAAACATTGCAAGGGAGTTTGGGATGAGCGAGCGCCTGATTGGCTTAACTATTATTGCTATCGGTACTTCCCTGCCTGAGCTGGCTACCTCTGTGGTGGCAGCTTTTAAGAAAAAAGCCGATATTGCTATTGGTAATGTGGTGGGTTCCAACATCTTCAATATCTTCTTTATCCTGGGTATAACGGCTGTTGTAAAACCGCTGCCCTTTGTACCTGCAGCCAATTTCGATATTATGGCAACCATTGCGGCCAGCCTTTTACTCTTCCTGACTACCTTTACCCTGGGCAGAAAAAGTGTAGACAGAATAGAAGGAGGATTCTTTGTGCTGATCTACATCGGTTATATCGTATACTCCCTGGCAATGGGAAGCAGCCCAGCCTAAAAGCAGGCTGCTCCTTGCCCTGATCAGTTACAGATCAGGTATAAAAAAGCCGCCTTGGGCCCAGGTGTAGGAACCCGGCCCAAGGCTTTTTTTAGGCTTTGTCTACTGCTTTTGTCCGATAAGCTTCAGGTGCAGATCCACATTCGGGTAGATGTGATGTGCACCAAGATTAGGATCGGCAGCATAGTTCATGCCCCATTGGGTTCTGTCTATTTTCAGCTTGGCTTCTACCGCTAACTGCTCTCCATTAACTACAATTCTGGCAGGAAAAGAGATAGCAATAGCCTTGCCAAGCATTGTAAAGTCGCCGCTTACCATATAATTAGCACCTTCTACAGCACCTGCTACGGCCTTGGTAATGGGAGTTACTTTCCTGAAATCGAAGCTTGCCTCAGGATAGAGCGCCATGTTAAAGAAGTCAGCACTTTTCAGGTGGTCGAGCAGCACTGGCTTAATGTTGTCTGGCAGATCGAAGTTCTGAATAGAAGCAATGGGTATGATAAATCTTCCCTGTTTTACTTTTCCATTTACAATTTCAATGTTTTGTGCTGATACTGAAAAGGAGCCGTGATGAGCTGCATCGGGGCCACTTCCCCACCATTCTACTACAGATTTATCACTATCGAGGCTAAAGTTCTCACGGGCACTGTTTTCTGATCTGTTGTTTGATGGCTGCTCGGTGTCTGTTACGGCTGTGTTTGTTGTTAAATCTGATTTTTCACAGCTTGCAAAAATAATAGAACAAGCTGTCATGAGCATTACTAAGGACTTTTTCATGGTTTTTTGTTTGTTTTTAATGTTTGTTTGTTGATTAATTTTCGATAAAAGCAACAACGTTCTGTAGACTACCCCACTGGGGCAGCAGCTTTAAATGATAAGATTTGAATTTTTTACAAATGTACTACCAGTAAACAGGATAGATTTTGCAGATCTTGCGGTCTTGTAAAGTACAGTGTTTTGTAGTGTTTCCGCAGAACTTTTTTGGTGATGTTGCTTTAAGCGGGAAACAGCACTGTTCTAGTTTCTTTCCCGCTTAAAACAGTGGTTTTTAGTCTTGTGTGGCAGGAGACTGCCACTGGAAGAACCAGCTTTTTAATAAAGATTACATAATTTGAAGCAGATGATTATACTGCAAAACAAATACATACTTATCCAAGTCTTCTTGATTTAAATCAAGAAGTGATCTTTTGCCTGAAATTATTGTTTTCTGATGCGTTTGCCTGGCTACAGCAGCCTGCTGTTATGCTGAATAAGCGGAATTTTAGCCAGCATGATGCTGTAACTCCAGGTCCCACTGTGCCCAGTCGTGCAGGCAGCCTAGTTGTTGTATCAGTAAAGTAACATCCTCTTCTGTGGCTATTTTTTTTCCGGATTCCTCCAGTATTTCCAGCAGCTGGGTTGCTGATTTCTGGTATACAAACTGCACCAGCTCCTTTGGCTTGCCATAAGAAAAGTAGGCCCTGATCACCCTAAGATAATCTGTTAGCACTTCTGCGGCAGCAGCATCAAGCATTACCCTGTGAGCACCAAGGGTAGCCACCGCTTCTGCAGTTGCAGCATTGCCATCCACAACTACAGTAAGCTTTTCTACACTTACTGCCTGGGCTTTAAATAAGATGGATGGCTTGCGCATGCTGTTGATAATTGGGTGAATTAGGTAAAAAGCACACGGAAGTCTGTTTCCAGCCTGGAGGTCATAAAACTGATGAATTCTGCTGGTGGCGGACCCTGAGGTGGTACTACTGCAGGTATTTCGGTACTGGTGCTGAAAGCCTCAAAGTATTCGGCAAAGCCTCCGGGTGTTATCAGTGTCAGGAATCTGGCAGTAGGGGTTTGCAGGGCAAAATGATGAGGCACCATGCGCGGGGCAAACACAGCCTGTCCTGGCTTTGCTTTTATTATTTGTTCATCAATGTGGAAGTCAATCTCCCCATCGATGAGGTAAAAGCTTTCATCTTCTTTGGTGTGCATGTGCCGGGGTGGTTCAACTCCTTTGGGCAGGGTCATGTCCAGTAGTGCAAAACTGCCGCCATTTTGCTCTGGCGAAATCAATACTGAATAATATCCGCCCATATAGCTTCTGTATGCCACTGCTGCGCTTGTAGGGTTTGCTGTTTTGTCTGATGTTTGCATGTTTTGTGAATGTTTTAATTAACTTATAAGACAAAATTAGCAGCTTGCGGCTTTGGGTAATTGTATAAAAGCGACCTGTTTTAGTTTTTGTTGATTCTTTTACTGCAGTGGTGTTGTATTAAATACAAAAGGAAAATGTGTTTGCATCATTTTCCTTCCAGGTATTAATTACATAACTAAATGTTATAGCGCATTTGCCATGGCGGGAGTTGGCTTTTGCTTTACAAAGCACTGTCCGTGGGTAACGAAAAGTTCATTAGAGCTTTCGGTTAACAGCTTATTAGGACTTACCCCAGCCAAGCCTTTAAACTCTCTTGAAAAGTGAGCCTGGTCGTAGTAGCCTGCCTGGTAGGAGAGGGAGGTAAGTGACATGCCCGGTTCTGTCTCCAGCGAAGAAAATGCACTGTTGAGCCTGATGATCTTGCTCATTTCTTTTGGCGACAGGCCAATTTTTACTCGGAACAGGCGCTCCAGCTGGCGGGTGCTAATGCCCAGCTCGTGCTCCAGCCCTTTTATTGAAAGATTTCCATTAGAATCTTTCATCTGTTTGATGGTGTAATCTACATAATCAATGGCATCGTTCTGCTTCAGCAGCCGCTTTTCCAGGAATTGGTTCAGCTTCAGAATTCTTTCCGTGTCTGACAGAGACTCGTGCAGCTGATCCAGCAGCTCATGAACAGCCTTGCCCCAGACAGCTTCTAAATCCAGGCTGGGTACATTTCTGAACTCCTCCATGTTTACCGGCAGGAATTTATGCATGCCGCTGGACTTGAACTGAATTTTAATAAGGCGGGTGTGGCCGGTAAACTTTAGCCAGATAGGTTGAGTGAGCTGGCCAACCATAAAAGCCTGTCGGGTAAGCTGCATGGCACTGGTGGTGCCATTGAGGCTATACTCATGCTTATCTCCCCACAGAAACAGCATTGATGCTTTGCCGTAGGGAATCAGCCTCCAAACCTTAGACACATCAGTAGTCTTACGCCAGTCAATATCCACCAGCATATAGCTGTCGATGTACCTGCTAAGAAGGGCGCTGGGGCTGAATATCTCTGCTTTCATCAGGGCTTATGATAAACTTGTGTGAATACAAAAATAAAATGGCAGAGTAGTATACACTTGTACAAATGCGACATGGCCATTAAAACAATCGTCAGTACATTTTACCAGAATATTGAAAAAGAACCATGGTAGCTTCCTTAAAATAAGTTACAAACCAGCCGCTTCTGCGGGGTCTGCTGGTGTTTCCGTCATGTATAGTGTTGCGCAGGCTTAATTTGCCTGCTGTTTAAAAGCCAGAACTTTCAGGTGTATATCAACTTCGGGATAAATATGCCGGTTTTTAAGTGCGGGATCAGAAGCATGAAGCATACCCCATTTGGTACGGTCAATTGTAAAGCTGGCTTCTACGTCCAGCCTGTTATCTATAAAGTTGATTTTTGCCGGAAAAGAAATAGGGTGTGTATTCCCGATCATGGTGAAGTTTCCGCTTACCACTGTGTTGGCGCCTGCCACAGTACCTGCTGCCAGATGAGAAAGCGGCTCTACCTTTGTAATCGTAAAGCTTGCTTCCGGGTAGAGCGCCATATTAAAAAAGTCCTCGCTCTTGAGGTGCTTTATCAGCAGGGGTTTGGTTAACTTGGGGAGGTCATAATTCCTGATCGAAGCAATGGGGATAATAAAGGTGCCGCCTGTTACCTGCCCGTTTACCACCTCCAGGCCGGGGCTGTTCACAGCAAAAGAGCCATTGTGGGCGGTTTTGGGGCTTGCACCACGCCATTCTACTACGGAACTATCTGCATCTATGCGATAGCTGAATTGTTTAACCTCCTTGTGAAAGCCCGCCACCAGCAGGCTACCCGTGATCAGGAGCGCGATAAATGCTTTTTTCATCTTTTCTGAAAATGATTAACCGGACGCAGCTGGCTCCCTCTGGACACCAGGCAGGGGAGATGCTTTCTTGCTAAAAAGGGAAAAAAATGAGTATAGATTGTAATATTAGAACAAATATAGCAGTTCTGTTCTGCTAAGTGCATCACCCTCTGCAGGTTTTTTTGCCGAGGTCCGGGGAGTATCAGCAGTACCTGACAAGCAGCACCATAATAAATGAGGAATAAGACTTCTTTCGCTTGTTAAGTGCTGATGCAGCATGGTACTGATGCAGCGTAATGAATTAGGTTAAGGCTATGGAAGGCCTATCAGGGCTTCTACCACCCATTCTACCCATCCGGGCATCAGGCTGGAAGCCATGCCGCTGGTCATGGCGCCACTCATGTGGTTAAAAACAGATTTGGAATAATCTCTCTCGGCTTCAATTTCACCTTTGCGCAGGTTGCCCCACCGGGAGGGGTTGTTGTCTTTTATTACCACGTTATTGATCAGCCAGCTGCCGGCGTTCAGCAGAAAACCAGGATCACCGGGATCTTCTTTATCAATGAGCTGCATTTCCAGATTCTGGTATAAAAAGCGCATGTTGCCCTTCGCTATGTGCTCGGTAGCAGTAACATCAAAAGCTGCTTTGTTGATACGCCCGCTCTCCATCCTGATGAACATGATCTTTTCAAACAGGGGATTGAAGGCCCTGAACTTCATTGGCTCCAGGGAGCCCTGGTAGGTATACAGATCATCGGGATGGTCCATATGAAACCTGAACTTTACCTCGAGCAGGCTTTCGTCCATCAGGCGGGTGCTTCCATCTGCAGTAATAACATCATTTTCAGTGATCAGCAGGGAATCATTGGTTATGTTGGTGATCAGTAGTCTTGTGTCGTCCAGTGTTAGCACACCGGGTTCTGCTCCATCTGGCGATATTTCTGAATACACGATCTTTCCCTGCTCAACGCTCACAGTATCAATCTGAATAAGAAATGGAACCCCCCGTAGCATTCTTTGTAGGGTATAAGGCTGCCTTTCCGGGTCCTGCGTAACGCGGTTATCGCGATATATATCTATAACAGGATCATCGATATAGATTTTGGAAGCCAGTATTTCCTGCTTATTGAGAAAGGCATCAAGCTGAAATCCCTGCATTCTTATGCCTGGTACCCGCAGATCAATGCGGTCTGCGGCATACTCGAGCTTATCCTGGTATTCTTCTATCTTAAAGAGTGGCTTTAGCCGAATGCTGTCAATGGTGAGCAGCTGGTCATTCAGGTCAGTTCTCACCTCTCCAAGGCGGAATTCGTACAAACTGTCGGGGGTTAAAAAGGAGTAGTCTTTAACCAGTATGCCAATATCATCCACCCTGAACATTTCCAGCGGATCGGAGGCTTCCAGAGAAACCAGTCTGAACTCATCAAGGGCAAGAGAAACATGTTCAAGTGTCTGGCTTCTTTGTACGGTATCTTCCAGTACGTTTAACCTGAAGTACCCGTCTTCCAGACGGATACGTTCTACCCTGAATGTTTCTACTATATTATTTACCTGTTCCAGTGCCTGGCTTTGGCTGTTGTTCCCGCTGCCTGCTGCCAGTGCCTTGCTGGCTGAGTCTGCGGCCTTCTCCTCTGTACCCTCATCTTCATCAGATTCGGCTTTTTGATCTGTTCCGGCATTTTGCTGTTGCGTTACATTCTTATCCTGCAAAATGGCCACTTCTGGTTCTGTAAGCACCATTTCGTTTATGTTAAAACGGCCACTTTCGTAAGCGCGGATAAGGTCGAAACCGCTCATCCGGAACTTTTCTGCTGTTATATTGAAAAGGTTGCTGCTGGCTTCTTCAGGGTTTTCCTGCTTTATCTGCTCATGCATTTCTCTGTCTGAATCTACTCTGAATATACGGGCAGTAAGTGCCTCTTCCCGGCTGGAGTAATGCAGGCTATCCAGGGTAATGGTGTAGATGCTGTCAGGCGACTGGTAGGTGTAATCGCTGGCAGTTAAGGTCATTTCTTCTATAGGAAGTTCCTCATCCAGGCTGGCCATTTTTTCCGGGCTAAGATGCAGGCCGGTAACGGAGGTTGATACATGCTCCAGTAATTGTGTGCGGATAATTTCATCTCTTTCTTCACGATAGGTAAAGGTGCCGTCTACCAGGCTGATGGAATCTACGGTTAAAGGATTGAAAAAGCTGAACAGCATATCTGTTGCCTGTTGCTGGCCTTGTTGTGCGCTGGTGTCTGCTTCCACATCCCTGTCCATAGTAATGACCAGGTCCGGTTGGCGAAGGGTAATCTGGTTGATATCCATTCTGCCATTGTTCATGGCCCGGATGATGTCCAGCCCGGTAATCCGGAAAAGACGGGCAGAGAAATCAAGCAGGGTCTTGCTGGCTTCTTCCCTGCGCTTGAGCCTTTCGTTCTGTTGTAAATCTGAACTTAAATCAATTGATCTGGCTGTGAGTAGGGCTTCCCTGCTGGAATAGCTAAACCGGTCCAGGGTAAATGTCTGGGCCTTATCAGGAATCCGGTACTGGTAATCCAGGCCTGTTAAAGCTATGGCTTCCAGCGGCAGCCGTGGCTCCTGCTCATAAATGAACAGAGAGTCTATATGAATGCCGCTGAGCGTTAGCGAGCCATCTTCAAGCTTATGGCTTAGCATCACACCACTTCTGTCTTTTATATGCTGGGTGTAAAAAAGGTCCTGTGTTCTTATTTGCTTAATTTTAAGCTCTGTAATAAAGTCAGAAACTTGTTCGTAGGTGTTTTGGACCAATGCTTCAAGGTCTGGGGCGGGTACATTTTCTTCGTAGAGTACATCCAGTGCAGGGTTCGGTAATTCTATACTGCCTATGTCCAAAACTTTTGTCTGAAATGCCTGGAGCAGGTTCAGGTCTGTGATGCGGAAGCTTGGCGCTTTAATGTTGTAAATAGCAAAGATGCCTTTGCCAAGCTGCTTCAGGCTGTCGTTCTTTTGCCAGTCACCATCAACAATCAAAGAGTCAACCAGCAGGTGCTCTTCATGGCTGGAGAGTTCCATGCTGCCTACATCAAAAGTGTAAGGTGTTTGGGGATGCTGGTAGCGGTAGCCTTCAGCTATGAAAAGATAATCCTGAAGAGGCAGGCTGTCCCTGGGGTGAAAAAGCGTGGCGGAATCAATCTGAACTTTCTCCAGGCTTAGGTTGAGCTTGTCGAGCTGCTGAACCGTTAAAATTTCCTGGAACCTGGTGCGGTACAGCAGGCTGGCATCTGCTATGCGAAATTCTTCCAGTCCTATCTCTAGTAAATATTTAGAGGCCTGGTCGTAGAGTTGTTTTAAGTTAAATTCCTGCGTTTCTGCAGCAGGGATATCTGAATTTTCCAGAACCTCCAGTGCTGCATTTTCCAGCGTAATGTGTTCCATCTGCAGCTGTTTGCTGTGGTAAGCCTCCACTATATCCAAGCCTTCCATGTGCAGGCGGGGTACAGCTACACCAAAAAGCATCCGGCTGGCATCTGCTTTGGGCAAGGCTTTATTGGCTTCGTGGTCTGCTTTTACCTTTAAATCTTCCAGCAGTAGTTCTCCTGCTTTCGAGGAGTAAGTAAACTGCCTGAACCCAATGGTATACACACTGTCGGGTGTGTTAAAAGTATAATCTTTAAGTGCTATCCGGATATCATCCGCATCAAAAAAACGGGTATGGCCTGGCTGCTCAAGTTTTTCGAGGTCCAGCCCCAGGTCCAGCACGCGCAGCGACAAAAAGGGTATGCTATGTACCGGCTGGTTAGGTGCACCCCAAACCAGCTGGCGAATTGTGGCATCAGGGATGTCTATTTCGTTGATGTCAACAGATTGTATGAAATCTGATATTGGTTTTCCGCTGCCCTGCTGCTGTGATGTATTTGCTGTAGTTTCTGCTTTTTTATCTGCCACCACTGTTATGTCGGGGCTATCCATAAACACGGTTCCAATGCTTAGCTGCTTTCTTAAAATTGCATCTAACAAATTGATGCCGGCAATTTCGAACTCCGGTGTTTTTAGCGCAACAAGCATGGGGCTTGCCTCCCCGGCTTCACGCTGCTGGCGGTGTACGGCAGTATCGTAAGATAAATGCAGATTGGTAATGGTAACGGTGGTGGCAAGCAGGTTGATATCTAAATCCTCGAAGTCAAGATTGTACAAGCCTTCTGTATTTTGGGTTACCTGCTTTTTTATGAAACGTTCTGCGAAGGGTTCTAAGGCAGTAAGGAGTAATATTGTAGCAATCAATACAAGGCCAAACAGACACCCGCATATGATACCTATGATCTTTAGTATTTTCCGGCCAGTGCTTGTCTTTTCTTTTGATGACATCTAAAAGTGGAAGTAGTTTGATAGAAAAAAAGAGAGAAATGTAAACTACTCTCTCTTTTAGTATTACGTTGTGCTTTGATATTAAGATTTGCCTGAAGCCTTTTGTTTATTTATATGCAGGTCATGTTGTTCAATATTGAAGCATATTAATGGTACCTCCGGTAAAAGCTGCCTTCTTAGCTCTGAGGTCTACGGGCTAAAAGTGTCAATTCTGTTTTGATGTAGATGAGTTCGTAGATAAAGTGTCTGTTTTTGCTTTATTTACAGCAGTTTTATAAGTGGGATCAATCCCTTTTTTAGTCTGCGTATTTATGAGAATAGGATACCAAATACCTGCCCTGATGTTACTTGGCCTGGTAAGCTTGTTTGGCTGTAACAGTGAGCAGGCAGGCACACAGGCCGGTTCGGGTGCCGATACCACCGGCACAGAAGCGGAATATGCCCTTACCGGGGAAGAGCAGCAAAAAGCTGCATCAAATTTTTCAGCCTACTGTGCAGGCTGCCATGGCGGTAGTGCCAGCACTTTTGCCGACAGGAAGTGGAAGTACGGAGAACAGCCCGATGAGCTGTTTGCTTCTATCAAATACGGGCACCCCGATGTGGGTATGCCGGCTTTTGAAAAAACTTTTTCCGACCAGGAGATCAGGGGCCTGGTAGCTTACATACAGGAGGGCATGGAGCAGGTTGCCCAATACGCTTTTGAAGAAACAGCAAGCCTGCCTGCTACTTACCAGGCAGAGCAGTTTGCCTACAGGCTAGATACAGTGGCCATCGGTTTTGGGGAGGTGCCCTGGAGCATAGAGTTTTTACCCGATGGCGGTATGCTCATTACAGAAATTGGCGGAACCCTCTACAGGCGCACGCCCAATGGAGAAATGCAGCAGGTAAGCGGTACGCCAAAAGTACAGGCAGAGGGGCAGGGAGGTTTGCTGGATGTGGAGCTTCATCCTGACTTCAGCAGCAACAACCTGATTTATATTTCTTACTCGGCAGTAAAAGAAGAAGAGGGCAGTACCCTTACAACAACAGCAGTAATGCGGGCCAGGCTAAACGGCAATTCGCTAACCCAGCAAAAGGTTATTTTCGAGGCAGAACCCTGGTCCACTACCCGGCACCATTATGGCTCCCGCCTTGCCTTTGGCCCCGATGGTAATTTATTTGTTACTGTTGGTGATCGCGGTAACCATGATGAAAACCCACAGGACCTGCAGCGGCACCCGGGTAAAATTCACCGTATCAAGGATGATGGCAGCATTCCTTCCGACAACCCCTTTGCCGGGCAGGGAAATGCAAAAGCCTCCATCTATTCTTATGGGCACCGCAATCCACAGGGAATGGTTTTTCATCCCCAGAGTGGCCAGTTGTGGGAGCATGAGCACGGACCACGCGGTGGCGACGAAATCAACATTATCCGCAAAGGGCAGAATTATGGCTGGCCGGTTATTTCTTATGGCATTAACTATGATGGAAAGCCAATCACCGATAAAACAGAGCAGGAGGGAATGGAGCAGCCGGTGCAACAGTGGACACCTTCTATTGCTCCCTCTGGTATGGCCTTTGTAACTGGTAATAAGTACAAGGGATGGGAGGGAAGCCTGCTGTCTGGTTCGTTGCGCTTTCAGTACCTTAACCGCAGCACTGTGGATGGAACCAAAGTTACTGCTGATGAGCAGTTGCTGAAAAACATTGGCAGGGTACGGGATGTGAAAATGAGTCCCGATGGCTACATATACCTGGCAGTTGAGAACCCGGCCAGAATTTACAGGCTTGTTCCTGTAGAGTAGTAGGTTGGGTACGAGAAATATCAAAAGGGCGGTACATCTGTGTTGAGAGTACCGCCCTTTTTGTTTAATGTGCAGGTAAATTACTTATTAAGAGGTGCGCCAACCGGCAAGCCGCAGTCGTGGCCGGGCTGTCCGTGGGGAGGGTTAGTGCCCGGTGCTACAGTTCCCTGTACTGGCAGGGGTGCGAGGTTTGGCATAGGCAGGTTTGGTGCTGCCGGTGTATTCAGTGGAGCGCCTACTTCAATATCGCAACGGTGGCCGGGTTGTCCGTGGGGTGGGTTTAAAGGCCCGGCGTTTGCAGGTGCTGTTGTAACAGGTGCTGTACCAGGGGTAGCGCCCTCCTGTTTGCTGTTACCATCGGAGCAGCTCATGAAGGTGACAAAAGAAGCTAACAATAAGAGATTTATGGAAATTTTCATAATGAATGGGAATACTGCTTTTATAGATTGCGGGGTTTTACCGGCGCTGTGAGAAGGAGTAATTAGCTTTAGTCAGACGTAGAGGCCGGAGTTAACTTTGCTGTTTATAATTTTTCAAATATAATCATATTGAATGAGGATTGAACACTGCTTTTGGGTGTAGCGTTCCTGATTTTTGCCTGATGTAATTTATTTTTGCTTGTTCGTTAAAAATCAGTGTTCCTCCTTAAGTTACTGCAAACATCAGGCCGGAGAGATGCTGGTGTTCGTGCTGTTAATCTTCGTTAATCTTCCGCCCCGCTCTGCTTCAGAAATAGCTTATTGATAGGGATGGTCTGTATTCCCTTATAAAAGTGCAGGATGAGCCGGTAGCATGTGGGTGGTCAGTCACATCTATAAAAGCAGAAAAGCCGCAGGCACTTTTTGATAGTAGTGCTGCGGCTTCAATAACTCTGTTTCAGTATTACCAATCAGGCTCTGTTGAAGAACTTAACCAGAAGGTTAGTGGCAGAGGTACCACTTTGCTTTTCACCTTTTATGATTGAGTTAAAAAGCTTACGATCTGCTTCATTGCTTTCTGTGAGAAAATCTACCTGGTCTTTCGGCAGGTTTTTATAACCCATGTGCCAGGATGGAAAGGCACGTTCCTTAAGGGGACCATAACTTAGCAGTACAGCGTTTCTGTGCCGGGAGTCTTCCTTGATCAGGTCGTACAGTTTAATGATGTCCTTATCGCCTTCGAGGTACTGGATAAAGTGGTCATCGGAATGTAAGAGTACACCGGTAATATCTTTAGAGGGGTTATTACGCTTGCAGGATTCCAGTATGTTCTGAATTTCTGTGTCTGTGCAGGCTGGATTTCGCTGGCTTGTGTACACGAGCTGATAGAGGAAGTTCATGAGGGAGAAATGTTTTGGTTTTGCGTTTGTGTAATTATCTAATGCAAACTTAAAACATATATAAGCCCACTACAAGGGGAGGTAATAAATAGACTAATTCTATAAAAAAGCTTTAAAATACAATATTTGCCCTATAACGCCCCGCTATTCACTCCATTGCTCATTTCTACAATATTATTGTAAAAATCTTGTTTGACTAATGGTGTGATTAAATTATTAAACGTTATACATTTTTATGTAGGTATTTGCATGTATGTCGTTGTTTTCCGGCTGCCAATAGGCCTTGCTTTGCTGGCTTTCGCTCTTATTGTTGCCTCAATGCAAAAAAAGCACGGAAAAAGATCCGTGCTTTTTTGATTGATGATTGTGACTAAGCTGATTATTCTTTGTAGAGCCTTAAGCTTTTGCTGTTTACACCGTCGCTGATGTTGATGATGTACAGGCCTGGCTCAAGCTGCTTCTCGTTCAGGCTAAGTTTTATTGGGTAGCCTGCTGCTACCTGTATGGTTTTACTAAGCTTCTGCTCGCCTGTCATATTCACGAGCTGAACTTTTACCTTGCCGTTAAATTCATCACCAAAAGAGATGTTCACCCAGTCGGTGGCAGGATTTGGATATACGGCTGCCTGGTTAAAGGCTTGGGCCTGGCTGCTGCCAGCATCTGCGAGTGTATCGGCAGACGCTACGCGTGAGCTGCTGGAAACATCTGCATCAAGCCTTACTTCGTTAGAGAATGCAGAGTGGCCGGTGCCAATCTTGGCTCTGATTTTAAAGTAGTAGACATTGCCTTTGCTGATGCCAACGCCATAGCCGGTTTTGTTTGAGCCTGTGCTGCCCACCTGCTTATAGCTGCTGTTGTTGCCAACACTCATGAAAATCTCAAACCCTTTCTCATTGCTGCTGTTGTCCTGCCAGTTAATTCCGGCACTGCTCATATAAGCATTGGCAGATACATTCAGGTTGCTTGGTGCTTCCGGGTCTGTGGTACTGTCGGAATTTAGCGCTTCCTCTGCCTGGGGTTCATCAGCAGGGGTGGTGTTGTTGTTCTCTCCGCTGCCGGTAAAGAGTTTGGTATCAGGAATAGGCTTTTTGCCAATACCGGGGCCTTCATACTGTACCACCAGGGTCTCGCTGCTGATGTGTTCAAAGTAGGTAACCTTGATGTCGTGCAGGCCGGCCTCCAGCTGAACTGTACCGGATTTTTCGATTGCAGCATGCGCGCCATCGTTGTTCACTACCATGTTTCCGTTGATGAACAGCTGGCTGCCGTCATCTGACCTGGAGTAGAAGGTGTAGGTGCCTTCGGTGTCTATCAGGATCTTTCCTTCAAAAACAAAAGCAAAGTAGTTGTTCTGTGTTTTTGGAGAAAGGCTGAAGTTGCTGACCGTGCCGGTCTTTTCAGGTGTAAGGCGTGAGAAATCGGGCAGGTATTTCCAGGGATTACCGCTGCTGGTGCTGTAGAATTTATAGCTAAGGCCGTTAGCAGTTACAGGCTCGCCAGATGCTGGTTGTGGTTTTACCGTAACCTGTACTTCGTCGGAACTGCTGCTGCCTACATTATCTGTAGCTGTTAGCTGAAAGGTGTAGGAGCCTTCAACAAGGTTGGAGAGCTTCAGGGTAAGTGTATTGGCACCGCTGATGCTGGCAGAAGGGCCGCTTAGCTGGGTCCAGCTGCTGGAAACAATATTGCCATCAGGATCGCTGGCACTGCCGCTTAGGCTAAGAGAGCTGGTGGGCAGGGTAATATTTTGGTCGTTGCCTGCAGCAACCACAGGTGCCTGGTTATCGGTACGTACAGAGCCGCTGTACTCAAAAGCTCCATTATCGAAGGTGTTGCCCTGTGGGCGGGCATTTCCGTCATAATCATGCTTGAAGTAGCTCAGGATTCTGCCCTTTTCTATGGCCGGGCTCGACTGCTGTAGCCGGTAGTTGCCAGATGCGGGATCTACAAACTGTGCTTCCTTTACTGTAGGTACAAACGAGTTGTTGCTCTGTACATATTTGATATCACTGTGAATAACGTGAATGTACTGGCTCCTGGTGTAGTAGTTCAGGTGAAGAGTGCCCGGCGCTACCAGCAGGTTGTTGTAGAAGGTATTGCCAACCGAGTTGCGTGACTGCATCTTAATACAGTCTTTGCCCGGAGCAATTACCGTATTGTTGTGAACGTGGTTGCCGCTGTTGGGTAACAGAGCAGTTCTTTCGTCGATGAAAATTCCTTCTCCGCCAGACCTAACCACCAGGTTGTTGAAGAGGTACAGGTCTCCTATGCCAAAGCTACATATACCCAGACCGGCACCATCTATAATGCTGTTGTTGTAGTATTTTCCGGTACTGCCACCGCCAATCATAAGGCCGTTTACGTGAACCGGGTTAAAGGGATCCTGTCCGTATTTATAAATTTCATTGTTGTAAACTTCTACATCCTTGCTCGCAGAAGAAATCTGGATGCCATCGGCACCTGTGTTCTCCACGCGGTTGTTGTAAACACGCAGGCCTTCAATTACATGCGGGTACAATTTTCCGCAGGGGGTAGATTTACCGCCATAGGCCGAGCTGCCCAGGTACATGCCTTCGCCATGGGTATCATGAATGTAGTTATCGTGAATAGAGATGTTGCGCATGGTAAAGTTTGCGCGGTGATACTCGGTGTTATTGCAGTTTGGCTCAATCTTGGCCATGATACCGGCAAATCCTGCATCGGCAATTTCTACATGGTCTATTTCAAAATCGGTTTCAGAAAGGCCCATGGCGGTGCCTTTAGGGGCTGTTTTCAGCAGAAAGCCATACTTAAACCTGGAATCTCCTGTGCCTGTAACCCTGAAGTAGCGAGAGTTCTCTACAATGAAAGTGCCTTCCTGCGTGGTATTTTCAAACACTACCTGGCCGCCGCAGTTCTTGAAAATAATAGGCTGATCTTTGGTGCCCTTAAAACCGATAAGTTTAAGCCTGCCCCTTTTGCCGGCCTCTATACAAACAGTGCTGCCGGGTTTTATCTGCGGGTAATTTTCTGCCAGCATATAGCTTTGGCTGGTGCTGATGGTAAAATCGCAATCACAATTCTGTGCCTGAGCTGTAAAGGAAATAATAGTAAGGAGCACCAGGGTGATGCATGTAATGAATGTTCTAAAAATTTTAGAATAAGTGTAGGTGTGCATTGTACTGATCCTTGTGGGTTGAGGATTTAATAAAACTGATAAAATGTTTTGCCGGGCAGTTTGCAGGGGGCGCGCTGGTTGCAAATGGCTGATCGACAAGCTATTGAAACTGTGATGCAATATTAGGGCCTATACAGGCCCGAAAAAAAGATTCCGGCAATTATATGGCGGGAGCGTTAGATAAAGCAAAAACTTATGGAATGTGTGGAATTAGTGCCTAATGTTGCTGCTAACGGTGCGTGTAAGATGTGGAGGCTTTCTACAACATTATTGCAAAAAGACAATGATGTTGGAACATAGTGCAAGAATGTAGAAAAGTGTGGATGTAATAAGCAATGTAAGAAACAGGATTTGTTGAGCAGTTATTCGGGAAAAACAATATTCAGAAGTAGGCCAAGCGCTTGCCGTTGTAGGTGTATCTTGAATATTTGCAATTCTGACTGCTTTGTAAACTGGTGAAAGACAGACAGATTAACTCCTTGCCGTTGAAAAAATACCACACTCCATTTGATGTGCGGCTACGGCTCCTGGAGACATTAAAAAATATAAGATGCTAATGTTTAACATCGGGGCTACTTGCTGCCCTCATCCTTTAACGCAAAGTGTGGAACAAGGTTACTATTGAGTGCTGTACTACTTGCTGCCAACGCCAAACACAGGCTAGTTTTCCTCCTTTGGTCTAATTCCCTGAACTTCGGCAGCTGTTTACTTCAATGGTATTATCAGGAAAGCTCTGTACCCTATGGTGTTGCTGCCATACAAAAGCTGGGAAAGGGAGCACAGCTTTGCTGTAGACACCACAAAAAACACAGCTTATTTTCACGATGGCACTCATAAGCACTGCTAGGCAGATATTTTAAAGATTGCTGTCGGTAACAGCTTACTGCAAAAAAAAAGGCCCCGTTACCGGGGCTTTTTCATTGTTAGAAACGAGTGTCAGAGTTCAGAATTATTTTTTTATGATTTTGAGGGATTTGCTGCTAAGTCCATCACTGGCCTTCAGAATGTACAGGCCGGGCTGCAGCTGTGCCTCGTTCAGGTTTAGTCTTAGCGAGGTAGCATCACTGGTATCCAGGCTCTTGCTAAACTGCAGCTGCCCGGCCATATTAATGATCAGCAGATTTACTTTGCCCCTGAAGCTGCTTCCTAATTCTACCTCCAGGTAATCTGAGGCGGGGTTTGGGTAAGCGGTGAGTGCTGGTGTTTCATCAAAGCTGCTGGCCAGCTGCAAAGAGTCTGTACTGCCGTTGCCGGCGGTGCTGATCTCCTCTATGTCTGTAGTATCTGCTGTAGAGAAGCTGGAAGTGCTGCCTGAGTAGCTGTCGGTGCCCGCAGCAGCAACAGAGGCGGTGGAGGTGCTTGTACTGCTTCCTGTAAATAGTCTGGTATTTGGAATTGTCTGTTTGCTTATGCCCGGACCAGCCCATTTAACCGCCAGTGTTTCGCCGTTGATGTAATCGAAGTAAGTGACCCTGATGCTGTGCCTTCCTGCAGCCAGGTAAACAGAACCTGATCTTTCCTGTGCTCCGTGTGTGCCATCGTTGTTTACAACCATAGAGCCATCAATGAACAACTGACTGCCATCATCAGAGTAAGCGTAAAAGGTATAGGTGCCTGCAGCATCTATCTGAATCTGCCCCTCGTACACAAAGCCAAAGTAATCGCTCTGGGTCTTGGGAGAAATACTGAAGTTACTAATGGTGCCGGTTTTTACAACAGTAAGTTTAGAGAAGTCAGGAAGCAGTTTCCAGGGATTGCTGCTGCTGGTAGTGTAGTATTTATAGTTCAGCCCATTGGTCGAACTGGTGGTTGAAGACTTCACATTTACTACCACATCATCGTACCTGGTAGCACCGGCATTGTCTTTAGCGGTAAGTCGAAAGGTGTAGGTGCCTTCCAGCAGGTTGCTTAACGAAAGCGAAAGGGTAGAAGTACCACTCATTGTAACGGTAGCGCCGCTTATTTTGCTCCAGGCTACAGATGCAACAGTGCCATCAGCATCAGAAGCTGTACCGCTTAACGTAATGCTGTTGGTTGGCAGGGTAATGGTTTTGTCTGATCCTGCGCTTACAGTAGGTGCAGCATTGATGGTGGTGCTGCTCCCTTTGAATAGCTTACTGTCTGGTATTGTCTGCTTGCTGATGCCGGGGCCGGAGTATTTCACAGCCAGGGTTTCTCCGTTTACATGTTCAAAATAAGTCACTTTAATGTTGTGCTTACCGGCAGCAAGGTAAACAGAGCCTGATCTTTCCTGTGCAGCATGAGCACCATCGTTATTGGCTACCAGATTTCCGTTGATGAAGAGCTGGCTGCCGTCATCGGAGTAGGTGTAGAAGGTATAAGTACCTGCTGCATCTATCTGTATCTGCCCTTCGTAGAGGAATGCAAAGTAATTGCTCTGGGTTTTAGGCGACAGGCTAAAGTTGCTGATGGTACCTGTTTTGGCAGGTGTAAGACTGGAGAAGTTAGGCAGTACCTTCCAGGGGCTTCCACTGGTGGTGGTGTAGTATTTGTAGCTGAGCCCATTGGTAGTGGTAGAGCTGGTCTGCGACTTTACAGTTAGCACCACATCATCAGTCTTGGTGGCACCGGCATTATCTTTGGCCGTAAGGCGGAAGTTATAGGTACCTTCCAGCAGGCTGCTAAGCTTGAGCGAAAGGGTGGAAGCGCCGCTCATGCTGGCAGAAGGTCCGCTTACTTTAGTCCAGGTGGTGGAGGCAATGCTGCCGTCAGCATCAGAAGCTGTGCCGCTAAGGGTAATGCTGTTGGTTGGCAGCGTGACTGACTTGTCTGATCCTGCTGAAACAACAGGCAGTTGATTATCGGTACGTACGGAGCCGCTGAACTCAAAAGCACCTGCATCGTAGCTGCTGCCCTGTGGGCGTGAGGTTCCCTTAAAATCGAAGTTAAAGTAGGTGAGGGTTTTGCCTTTATCAATGGCAGGGCTCGTTTGCTGTAGCTGGTAATTGCCTGTAGCGGCATCTACAAAATACGCATCCTTTACAGTGGCAGCATTAACATTGTTGCTCTGCACGTACTTAATATCGCTGTGCACAATGTTGAGGTAGTTGTAGGAGCCTGTGCTGGTAGCGGTAAGGGTGCCGGGTGCTACCATCAGGTTGTTGTAGAAGGTGTTCCCAACCGAGTTACGTGAAAGCATGCGAATGCTGTACTTGCCGCTGGAAACAACCGTATTATTATGTACATGGTTGCCGCTG
The DNA here is from genome assembly GCF_020178975.1 of Cesiribacter sp. SM1. Lineage (GTDB taxonomy): Bacteria > Bacteroidota > Bacteroidia > Cytophagales > Cyclobacteriaceae > Cesiribacter. The sequence continues at coordinate 188,630 of NZ_JAHXBU010000091.1, read as the reverse complement.
TTGGGTAGAATAGGAGTGCGCTCATCAATAAAGATACCATCGCCGCCAGACCTTACCACCAAATTGTTGTATAAGTACAGATCTGCAATGCCAAAGCTGCAGATACCCATGCCTTTGCCCTCAATTACGCTGTTGTTATAGTATTTACCGGTGCTGCCGCCACCTATCATCAGGCCATTGATCTGGCTCGACTGGAAGGGATCCTGCCCATAACGGTAGATTGTATTGTTGTACACCGCTACATCTTTGGTTGCGGAAGAAACCTGCAGGCCATCGGCACCTGTATTTTCAATGCGATTGTTGTAGATACGCAGACCTTCTATCACGTGGGGGTATAAGGTGCCGCAGCTTGATGATTTTCCACCATAGGAAGTGCTGCCAATGTACATGCCTTCGCCATAGGTGTCGTGTATGTAATTATCGTGAATGGATACATTGCGCATGGTAAAATTAGCCCTGTGATACTGGTTGTTGGTGCAGGTGGGGTCAATTTTAGAGATGATGCCTGCAAAGCCGGCATCGGCAATTTCAACATGGTCGATCTCAAAATCACTTTCCGAAACACCCATGGCAGATCCCTTAGGGGCAGTGCGGATCAGGAAACCATACTTATGTGCAGGGTCTCCGCTGCCTGTAACCCTGAAATAGCGGCTGTTCTCGAATATGAAGGTGCCCTCCTGTGTGGTATTATCAAATATTACTTTGCCGCCACAGTTGATAAAGGTAATGGGCTGTTCTGCTGTGCCTTTGAAGCCCATCAGCTTCAGTCTTCCGCGCACACCCGCTTTGATACATACTGTGCTGCCAGGTTTGATGGCTGGTACATCGCTGGCTTTGATATAACCCTGTGATGTGCTAATGGTATAGTCGCATCCGCAGTCCTGGGCCAGTAGGGGGGTGGAGAGAAGGAATAAAACAGTAAGGATAAAGCCTGTAATAAATTCTTTTAAATATCTGGCAGATAAATATGTTTTCATGCAGCCGTCTTTAAAGCAATGGTTTTAATAGTGTAGCTTCAGCTTCTGCGAGAGACTCCTTACCAGGGTGTTGTGCTTCCTGTAAGTGCCTGATCAAGAGATTTTTGCTGAACTATTGCAATATTAAAGCCATGCAGCTCACGAAAAAATTGCCGTGCCTTTTGTTGGGACAGATCGTTAGTAAATGCCGTAGTTTAAAAAATGTGTGGTCTTGAAAGCTGCCTTGCAGTTAAATTAAGCCTGAGTTTTGTGGAAGGCTTCTACAGACCTGAATTGTTTTAGTACTCAAAACAGCAGAATAGTACAATGGTGGGGAAATCTGTGGAGCGAATGTGCAATGTAATGTTGGGGCCAGGAGTTTACAAAAAAGGAGGAAATAAGCATTTTTCCTGATTTGCTGCTAACGGCTAATACTTTAGTAGTACAATTTTGGGTAAAAATGCTCCCGTGAAAGAAAGCATAGTGGGTGATTACAGTATGGTTTTAAGTGCAGGTGCTTTAGCTCAAAAAAAAGTTGATGCCTGCGGTGAATTAAAGAGACAGAAGGGCGTACAGAAAATATTGGGTGAAAAAAAGACAGGGCTTTTATGCCCTGTCTCTGAGTTGTGCCTCTATTTTTTTTATGTCGATTGCGCTGCAGCTGCCACAGCCCCTGGGACAGGCCGCCCCCTTACTAGGCTTAAAGTTGCTGTAGAGGAGCTTACCAATGTAGCCCAGTGCAATAATAAAAAGTAGCCAGACTAAAATATCCTGAATCATATTACGAAAGGGTTTGGTAAACAAGCAGGGCAGATACATAGGCCAGTGCAGTCATGTAAGTGAGTTGCAGCAAAGGCCATTTCCAGCTGTTGGTTTCCTTTTTAACAATGGCCAGGGTGCTGGTGCATTGCATGGCAAAGGCGTAGAATACCAGGAGCGAAAAGGCAACGGCAAGGTTAAACCTGGGGCCACCTGTGGCAGGATTAACTTCGGCCTGCATCCTACTCCTGATCGTATTTTCGTCGTCGGCACTGCTGCCCACGCTATAGAGGGTTGCCATGGTACCAACAAACACTTCGCGTGCTGCAAATGAAGAAAGCAGGGCAATGCCAATTTTCCAGTCGTAGCCCAGGGGAGCAATCACAGGCTCCATAAATTTACCTATGGTACCTGCGTAGGAGTGCTCCAGGCGTACAGAGGCAAGTTTATCATCCAGGTTTTCTTCGCCGCTGTGTTGTGCTATATAAGCATTTTCTGCCTGCTCCATCCTGTCACCGGGGCCGTAGGAGGCCAGTACCCATAGTATAACAGAAACTGCAAGTATTATTTTACCAGCCTCAAATACAAAGGTCTTTGATTTTTCTACCGTCATCAGCAGCACATTGCCCCAGCGCGGCCAGCGGTACGCCGGCAGCTCCATAATCAGGAAGCCACTTTTTTTGGTTTTGATGATCAGCTTCATCAGCAAGGCCGATACAATGGCTGCTACAAAGCCAAGCAGGTACATGCCCATAAGGGCCAGCCCCTGCAGGTTTATAAACCACAACACCCGCTCTTCCGGTACTACAAGGGCAATCAGAATTGTATAAACAGGCAGGCGTGCAGAGCAGCTCATAAAAGGGGTAACAAAGATGGTAATCAGGCGGTCTTTCCAGTTGTCGATACCGCGTGTAGCCATAATGGCCGGTACGGCACAGGCAAGGCCTGAGATCAGGGGTACTACGCTGCGGCCGTTCAGGCCTACCTTACGCATCAGTTTATCCATCAGAAACACCACCCTTGCCATATAGCCGCTTTCTTCCAGCATAGCGATGAGTACGAACAGAATGGCAATCTGCGGAACAAAGATGATAATACCGCCAATGCCCGGTAAAATACCTTCTACCAGCAGCCTGCTAAGCCTGCCATCGGGGAGGTTTTGCTGTAAAAATTCTGTAACCCTGGCAAAAAGGATGTCTATGAGATCCATGGGCACAGATGCCCATGCAAAAATTGCCTGGAACACCAGTGTTAGAATGCCAAAGAAGATCAGGTATCCCCAGACTTTATGGGTTACCCACTTGTCTATCTTTGCCGAGGCAAAGCTGCTGCTATCAGTATCGGGCCGCTTGATAGCCTTTTCCAGCACCTGCTGAATCCTGGCATACCTTGCTTTGGTTTCTTCTATCTGCAGGGCTTCAGGGTTTATTTTGCCATGGTCCCTGATGGCGGCCAGCTGGTCTTTTTCAAGCGGAGACAGAAAGCGGAGTCCTTCTGTGTGTTGCAGCAGCTGGTAGGCTTCATAATAGGTACTACGGTCAAAACACTGCCGTGCTTCTGCAATAGCCTCCGGGGCAAGCGGAAGTACATTATAAAACGGAGCAGCATTGGCACTGACTTCCTGCTTCAGCACTTTTTTAAGCCTGGCCAGCCCTTGTCCGTTGCGGGCATTCATGCAAACAATGGGAATGCCACCCAGCAGTTTGCTTAATTTTTCAGTATCTACTTCTATTCCACGCTTACTGGCCATGTCGGCCATGTTCAAAACCAGCACCAGCGGCAGGTTCATATCCAGGAGCTGGGTTACCAGCAGCATGCTTCTTTCCAGGTTACTCATGTCTGCAACTGCCACCACCACATCCGGATAGTCGTCTACCTGTTTGTTCAGCAACACATCCAGCACTACCTGCTCATCTGTGGAGCGGGGGTAAATGCTGTACGTGCCCGGCAGGTCAATTACTTCTGCAGCTTTGTCTTCTCCTAAAGTACATTTCCCGCTTTTGCGTTCTACCGTTACACCCGGATAGTTGCCCACTTTCTGGTTAAGGCCGGTAAGCAGGTTGAACAGGGTGGTTTTTCCTGAATTTGGGTTACCAACCAGGGCAAGGGTAATGGATGGCTTACCAATCTTTGGCGGGGATGCTGTAACTGTTTGTGTACTCATGCCACCTCAATTAGTTGTGCCTCGTCTATCCTTAGCGACAGGCTGTAACCGGATATCTGCACTGAGATGGGACATCCCAGTGGAGCTTTAAAATTATATTTTATAGTCTTACCCGGCAGGAGCCCCATTTCCAGCAATTTTATGGTTAAGTCAGATGACTTAATGTTGGTAATGGTGGCTTTATCACCGGGCTTCAACTGGTCTAAGGTTGTCATACACCGATAACTAAAACATCACTGTTTTCATTCAACGCAAGTTACTTATTATTTAGAGAGATTCTAAATAAATAGCGCTAATATAGAAATGCTTTTCGATCCGGGGCCTATAACTTTTTACTGAAGCTCCTGTTGATATATCTTCAGGCTATGTTCTACACAACAGAACAGACATCTATATTATCAAGAAGAAAACATGGAATCTCTAAAGGGAAAGAATGCACTTGTAACAGGTGCGGGAAAAGGTATTGGCCGGGCAGTGGCAGTTGCTCTTGCACGCGAAGGTGTAAATGTTGGCCTGCTGGCCAGAACGGCTAGCCAGCTAAAAGAAGTTGCAGCCGAAGTAGAGGCACAGGGGGTGAAAGCCGCCGTGGTAACTGCCGATGTAGCCGATATAAAAGCAGTAAACGGGGCTGTAGAGCAGGTGCTGAAAGAGCTTGGCAGCATCGATATCCTCATCAACAATGCCGGTACCGCAAGCTTTGGTAAGTTTCTGGAGCTGGAGCCCGAAGAATGGGAACGCAATGTTAAGGTTAATCTTTTCGGGGTGTATTATATGACCAGGGCCGTACTGCCAGACATGATAGAGCGCAAACAGGGTGACATCATCAACATTTCCTCTACCGCTGGTTTGCGTGGTGCGGCTGTTACCAGTGCCTACAGTGCTTCTAAATTCGGGCTTATGGGCTTAACTGAGTCCCTGATGCAGGAGGTGCGGAAGCACAACATACGGGTTAGTGCCTTAACCCCCAGCACCGTTGTAACCGACCTGGCCTACAGCCAAAACCTGATTGGCGGAGACCCCGAGAAGGTAATGCACCCCGAAGACCTGGCAGAACTGATCATCGCCCAGCTGAAGCTGAACCGCCGTGTATTTATCAAAGAGGCAGGTATGTGGTCTACGAACCCCTAAACTGCCTTTGTCATATCATTCAATTGCAGCTTTAATGCAGCCACATGAGCTGTAACATCAGGATCAACAATGTTTAACTCATTTTTCAACAGCCATCAAACTATGATAGGAGACTTATGGTACAAAAATGCAATCATCTACAGTCTTGACCTTGAAACCTTCATGGATCTGAATGGAGATGGTGTTGGCGATTTCGAGGGCCTTACCCGGCGCCTGGATTATCTTCATGCCATGGGAGTGGATACGGTATGGCTGGCACCCTTTCAGCCAACACCTAACCATGACAACGGCTACGACATCAAAGACTATTATGGGGTAGATCCCCGCCATGGCTCCAGTGGTAACTTTGTGGAGTTTATGCATCAGGCCAAAAAACGAGGCATCAAGGTAATCATAGACCTGGTGGTAAACCATACTTCTGATCAGCATCTGTGGTTTCAGGATGCCCGCAGCAGTGAAGATGCCATGCACCGCGACTGGTATGTATGGTCTAAAAAGAAACCCGAAGACTGGGATGAGGGTATGGTTTTTCCAGGTGTTCAGAAAACAACCTGGACCTATGATAAAAAAGCCAAAGCCTATTACCATCATCGCTTTTACCACTTTCAGCCAGACCTGAACATAGATAATCCGGAAGTAAGAGAAGAAATTACCCGTATTATAGGCTACTGGCTGGAGCTGGGGGTGGCAGGCTTTCGGGTAGATGCTGTTCCTTTTCTGCTGGAAACACAGAATCCGGGAGAAACCAGCAAGGAGATCAGGTTTGAATACCTGCGTGAGATACGAAGATTCTTACAGTGGCGCAGGGGCGATGCCATTTTACTGGGCGAGGCTAACGTAAAACCAGAGGATACCAAGGATTACTTTGGTAATGAAGGAAACGGTATTCACATGATGTTTAATTTTTATGTTAACCAGTACCTGTTTTACGCCCTTGCCACGGGTGAAACCAAACCGCTGATCAAGGCACTGGAGGAAACCAGGATAGATATACCCACTAACCAGTGGGCTCATTTTTTGCGTAACCACGATGAGCTTGACCTTGGGAGGCTTTCAGACGAGGAGCGCCAAAAAGTATTTGCCCGCTTTGCTCCCGAAGAACATATGCAGCTGTACGGGCGGGGCATACGGCGGCGTTTAGCCACCATGCTTGGCAACAGGCAGCAGACAGAACTGGCCTATAGCCTGATATTTTCTCTGCCGGGTGCACCTGTAATTCGCTATGGAGACGAAATAAACATGGGTGATGACCTGGAGCTGGAGGAACGGAATGCTGTACGCACCCCCATGCAGTGGTCAGAAAGTCCGCAGGCAGGATTTTCGAAGGCCGATGAGCTGGTGCATCCTGTTATTGACAAAGGGCCTTATGGTTACAAGCACGTGAATGTAGAAAACCAGCGCCGCACACCGGATTCTATGCTCAACTGGATGACGACGCTCATCAGGCTGCGCCAGGAGTGCACCGAAATTGGCTGGGGAGACTGGAAGATACTGGACACTGGTGTTGAACAGGTGCTGTGCATGCACTATAACTGGAAGGGGAGCTCCCTGGTTATTCTCCATAATTTCGACGAAAAAGCCCATGAAGTAAGCCTGAAACTTGAGCGTGATGGAGAAACAAAACTCGTAGACCTGATGGTTGAGTACGAAAGTGTTGCCGAAGACAGCGGGATACACAATATTACCCTGGATGCTTTCGGTTATCGGTGGTTCCGGGCTGGTAATCTCGAGCATTCCTTTCATAAAAAAAATAGTTAAACTTTGAGCAGTTTACTTTAGGGGCAACCCAATGCTAAACCCATAAAAGAAGCCCCGGACACGTTCCGGGGCTTTTGCTTTAACTATTTGCTTAGGCTGACTAAGCTTTGCTCTTTTCTTTGTCTTTAGGTTCCATTTGCTTATGCATGGCTTTTGCAGCCAGGTCATCAGATATAAGCTTGGTGCCAGCTACCATGGCTTTGTTCTTAAAGCCAGAAATGATTTTCTCATCTCCCGACATCAGGGCATCATAGCCATCTTTGGCAACTTTTGCCGGATCGGCCAGGCTGCCATCCTGTACCATCTTGGAGTTTTCCATATCTGCTTTTCTGAAAAAGTCGGTATCGGTGGCACCGGGCATCAGGTAGGTAATCGTTACATTTGTTTCTTTGTTTTCTTCCTGAATAGCCTCGGCAAAGGAAGTAATAAAAGCTTTGGTACCGTGATACACTGCCTGCAGCGGACCTGGCACTTCGCCTGCAATGGAAGAAACCAGCAGGATCTTGCCATCATTGGCCACAACCATCTCCTGCAGGTACTTTTTAGTGAGGGTTACATAGGCACCAATATTCAGCTGAATGATATCCAGCTCTCTGTTGATATCAGTATCCACAAACTCACCGTACTGACCCTGCCCTGCATTATTCACCAGCACATCTACCTTTATGCCTTTGGCTTTTACCTCATCATAAATCTGAAAAGGGGCTTCGCGTTTAAAAAGGTCTTTGGCAATGCTTACTACCTCAATATCATACAGCTGCTTTAGCTCTGAGGCTGTTTTATCGAGCTCCTGCTGTTCGGGTGCTACTATAATCAGGTTATACTGGTCTTTAGCAAACAATTTTGCCAGCTCAAAACCTATCCCTTGTGTTGCTCCTGTGATCAGGGCATATTTATTACTATTTGACATGGTTTCTTCTTTTATGTTTTTAATTCTATAAAAGAGTCTACGAAACCAATGCTTATGGGTTTGATGTGCTATCCGCTCAAGCGCTGTGTGCCGATGCCAGCTTGATAGACTGCATGGCTGCCCACTGGCTGATGTCCTGTTTACTGAGGGCGCTGGCCATCAGGTCCGGGAACAGATCTGGTGTGCAGGCAAATACCGGGATGCCGATAGAGGCAAAATATTCTGCATTCTGATGATCGTAGGAGGGAGCCCCGCTGTCGTTAAGCGCCAGTAGGGTAACCACCTGTACGCCGCTGTTCACCAGCTGGGCAGCGGTTTTCTTCATTTCTTTTTCATTGCCCCCTTCGTACAGATCGGTAATAAGCACCAGCACAGTATCTGTTGGCCGTGTGATGATCTGCTGACAATAGCTTAGGGCCTGGTGAATATCAGTACCGCCACCCAGCTGTACCCCGAACAGGAGCTCCACAGGGTCCTGCAGCTCTTCGGTTAAATCGGCAACGGCAGTATCGAACACCACCATTTTGGTATTAACAGCAGGAATAGAGGCCATTACTGCGCCAAATATGCCTGAGTACACCACCGAGCTGCCCATGGAGCCGCTCTGATCAATGCACAGCACAATGTCTTTAAGGGCTTTACGCTTGCGGCCAAAGCCAATGCGCACTTCCGGAATAATGGTGTTGTACTCGGGCTGGTAGTGCTTCAGGTTTTTACGGATGGTGGTGGGCCAGTCTATTTCATTATGGCGAGGCCTGCGGCTGCGGGTGGAGCGGTTTAAGCTACCTGTAATAGCCTGCTGGGTTGGGGCTGCCAGCTTTTGCATCAGCTCATCCACAACTTTGCGCACTACCTGCCGGGCGGTGTCTTTGGTTTTTTCGGGTATTACCCGGCTTAGGGTCATGAGGTTGGCTACCAGGTGCACATCGGGTACTACCGCCTCCAGCATTTCGGGTTCCATGAGCATGGAGGTAAGGTTGAGGCGCTTAAGGGCATCCTGCTGCATGATCTTCACCACGGTGCCGGGAAAGTACTCCCTGATATCGCCCAGCCAGCGGGCAACATTAGGGGAGGAGGCTCCCAAACCACCTCTGCGGCTGCCGTTGTACAGTGCCTCCAGGGTTTTATCGATGCCACCCTCCAGCTGCGATAGCTCCATTGGCAGCTCTTCTTTGGTTTCGCTGCCCAGCACCAGGCGCCATCTTTTTAATTTTTCTTCGTTCATTTGCTTAAGCCTAATCGCCTTATTTATTCAGCACCAATCATTTTGTAGAAAAGGGGCAGTAATGTCCTGGCCCGGGCTTCATCCAGGTTTTCGCGCTGTATTGTAGTGGTTGTGGCAGTGCCACCTGCTTTTGCTTTTTGGGCCAGCTGCCTTTTTTCAGTATTGGTATATTCTGAAAAAGTGCGGCGCAAAACGGGCACCACCTCCTGGAACAGCTGGGGCTGTAATTCTCCCAGCCACTCGTCTACAATTTGCCAGATGCGGTCATCAAGTATCAGTGTGGTGGCGCTTTCCTTCAGGAAACCCTCGATCCATGATGCGCCATAGGCAGGATCGGTACCTGCCGAAAGGGCTTTGCTAAACTCCTGTGCAGTCCTTAGCTCATCGATCTCCTGTGCATCGTGCAGCAGTTTACAGCAACTGCCGCAGACTAAAGCATTTGCCTGGTGGGTATCCATGATCTTTTCCAAAGCCTCATACCAGAGACTGCGGTATTCTTCCTCTTCCAGCAGCAGAATGGCGCTGTTCATCTGCACCATCAGTGCTGCCAGTGCGGCGCCTGTTTCTTCATCGATGCCGCTGGAGGCAGGGGGCAGGCCTGCTATAATGCGCGCCAGCAGCGAATCCATGATCAGGGCAATGGTGCTGGTATTGGTGTTGCGTACATTACCATAGCGCCGTACCTGTGCCAGCGGCAGAAAGGCCTGCATCAGCTCCCCTACATCGGAGGTGCTGGCTGCCAGCTGGTCCATGCGTTGCATGAGCAGGGCTACACCGGCTGGTAATTCTGCAGGCAGCGTGTTTTCCATCAGCCTGGTTAGCTGCGATAGCTGCTGTGCTTTGGCTGCCCTGTCTCCTAATAATGCGTTGGCGGCTTCTTCAATGGTGTTGCCCCAGGCTGCTTTTTCCAGCAGGTTAATGCTTAGCTCGGGCTTCCAGTACAGCTCCCATTCTTCTTTGAAAGTGCCTTTACCGGCAGCTGCTCGTTTACTCCCCCAGGGCACCTCCAGCAGGAGCAGCCGGTGCAGCAAAATACTTTTTTGCAGTCCGCTTTCGTCCCGCAGGTCAATCTGCAGCAGTTTCGGGGCATCCTGGGCTTTCAGGCGCAGCTTTTTCTGCCAGATTTCCAGGTCGCGCTGCAGGGGTACCTGTGGGGCATCGGCTGGTGTGCTGCCGGTCTGGTGGCCCACAATAAGCTCACGCCACACCAGCTGGAGCAGCGCACCATCGCCCATGCACATCACCGATTGCACGGCCTCGTTATATTCATGCAGGCCTGCACGGTGCAGCTGGCGCATGGAAGCCAGGGCATGTGCCAGCCGGAGGGTTTCAATTACATGGGCAGAAGAAATATCCATACGCTGCTCCCTGAAGACCCTGGCCACATGCACGAGCCATTCTGTGCCGTCGTCCTGGGACCTGTTCCAGAGGTGGGTGTACCAGCCGGGGGAGTCAATGCCTGCCCCGTAGCCACTTTCATACGATAGTCGGCTGTTGGTCCAGGGAATCCAGGTGGCATCTGCCTTTACTTTGGGCAACCCTTTCAGCAGGGCATCGTCGGCTTTTTGAGAGGGCATGTTTTGCAGGGCAGGTACATGCCAGGCACCGCATACTACTGCAATATTTTCCCACTTTTCCTTTTGTGCGTTGCGAATGGCTCTGCGCATAAAGGCTTCCCTGAGCTGTTCCCTGCGGTCCTCTTTCAGCGGGAGTGTATCCCGCAGGGCCTGCATGGCTTCTGCCAGTGCATCGAAGGTTTCCAGGCTTCCCCTGCGCAGCTCAAACTGCTGCTCCCACCATACCTCGGGATCGGCATAGCCTGCAGCCTCTGCCAGGTAGCGGATAGGGTTCCGGTATACATCTGGTTCTGGTAGTTCTTCTAACAACTCATCAGCTAAGGCCTCAGTCACCAGGGCTGTGCCAGGCTGTGTACCATTGCGTAGCTCACTTTCGTCAGTAAGATCTTCCTGCCTTTCAATACCATCGGCTCCTCCATCTTCTGATGGGGCCTCCTGCCGGACTCTTTCAGCTTCGCGCAGGGCAAACTCATGCGCCAGCGGAATGTCGATAAAGCGGACGGGAATATGGTGTTGCCGCCCATAACAGATGGCCTGCCACTCAGGTGAATATTCGGCAAAGGGGTAGAAGGTTGCATCCTGCGGATTGTCAGGCCTGTAAACGAGCAGGGCAACGGGCGGCTGCATTTCTTCGTGCAGCGCCCACTGCAGCAGGGCCTCACCTTCAGGAGGACCCTCAATGAGTATGATATCAGGCCGCAGCTGCTCCAGCGCTTCTTTTACATTGCGCGCAGAGCCAGGTCCGTGGTGTCGTATGCCTAAGAGGTGTAGGGGCATGGGGAGGGGGGTGTCAGGTATGAGGTATGAGGATTGAGCCTTATGACGATCTGCCGCTATGGTATTGGTATCAGTTTTCGGGTATGGAGTATGCGGTATCAGTAAAAGATTAACAGATTATATTTCAGCCTTGCCTTTCATTGAAATTGAGTATCAGCTTTTGCAGTAGTTCAGTTGAAACCAGCCACGCCTTACCTCATACTTCATACTCCATACCTCTCACCTCTACATCATATCCCTGCAGGAGCGGTAGATGTCTTTCCAGCCTTCGCGCTGCTTCATAACAGTTTCCAGGTATTCCTGCCATACAATTTTATCCTGCACCGGGTCTTTCACCACGGCTCCCAGTATGCCGGAGGCCAGGTCGTCGGCTTTAATGCTTCCGTCGCCAAAATGGTGGGAGAGGGCAATGCCGCTGTTCATTACCGAAATGGCTTCGGCGGTACTCAGGGTGCCGGAGGGCGATTTTAGCTTGTTCTTGCCATCGAGGCTAAGGCCACTGCGCAGCTCCCGGAAGATGGTTACAATTCGCTTAACCTCTTCGCCAATGGGTTTCTCCAGGGGTAGCTCCATGGTTTTGCTGAAGCTGTTTACCCGCTGCTGTACAATCTCCACTTCTTCCTCCAGGGTGTTGGGTACCGGCAGAATTACGGTATTGAACCTGCGTTTAAGGGCGCTGGAGAGGTCATTTACGCCTTTGTCGCGGTTGTTGGCCGTGGCTATTACATTGAAGCCTTTTACCGCCTGCACCTCTGTGTTTAGCTCGGGAATGGGCAGGGTTTTTTCTGAAAGAATGGTAATGAGCGTGTCCTGCACGTCTGAGCCAATGCGGGTAAGCTCTTCCACCCGTGCAATTTTACCATCCTTCATGGCGCGCATCACAGGGGTTTCTACCAGCGCATCGGGCACGGGACCTACTGCCAGCAGGCGGGCATAATTCCATCCATAGCGTACGGCTTCCTCGCCGGTGCCAGCAGTGCCCTGCACCAGCAGGGTAGAGTCTCCGGAGATGGCGGCCGCCAGGTGCTCCGATACCCAAGACTTGGCGGTGCCCGGCAATCCGTACAGCAGCAGGGCCCTGTCGGTAGTAAGGGTGGCTACGGCAATTTCCATGAGGCGCCTGTTGCCGATGTATTTAGGCATGATGTGGTAGCCATTGGCCAGCTTGCCACCCACCAGGTAGGTAACCACCGCCTGCGGCGATAGCAGCCAGTTGAGGGGCTTTGTTTGGGTATCCTGTTTTTTCAGCTCCTCCAGTTCTTCTGCAAACTGTTGTTCGGCGTGCTGACGTAATACGTTCTGCATAGGTTTATATCGATGCGTTTAATTGTTCTCTGGTTTCGATGATGCGGCTCATTTCCGTTACTACATTGCGGAAGAAGCGCTGCTGGTAGTGCTCTGATTCAATCTTTGCCAGCTCCTGCAGATAGGGCAGAAGCCCGGCAGGCATGTAAAGTGCCCAGCTGTGGTAAAGGGGCTGGCTAACATCATAAGGTTTATGGATGAAAATCTCCAGTAGTTTCCGGCACAGCCCGGCGGGTATAGGCACATAGGCCTCGTCCATCAGCAGGGGCAGCAACTGCGCAGCATTGGAGCTGTTATCTGTAAACTGTGCTGCATAGCTCCATCGTTCCTGTAGCGGCAGCACTTGCAGGATTGATGGATGGGAGACTGCATGCTGGCGGAGCAGGGCATGCGCCAGTGGCTGGTGCTTGTGTAGAAATGCGGCATGGATCAGTGAAGTCAGGAATAGCTCTTTTTGCTTGTGCTCCATGAACAGCTGCACCGTTTGATCTGCAGTAAGGCCGTAGGACTTCTGCCAGAAATGGGGGTGCAGGTGTTCAATTGCCTGCGCTACCCAGTAATCCCTATCCTCAATCCCTTTCTGGCTGCTCATTTTTTCAAGTCCGCTGTCGGCCAGCGCCTGCGGATAAGCTATGTCTTTGTTTACCTCAAAAAGCTTTTTCTTTCCTATCAGCAGTACGCGCTCTTCCTTCAGCAGCAGTGCTTCCTTTAAGAAAGTTGCATATTGCCTGCTGATGGCCGACTGGGGCAGTAGTTTTAAGAGTGTGTAAGCAGTTTGCTTTACCTTCTGACTTTTGTCTTTGGTCTGGCTAATCAGAAAAGCTTCATCGTCGGCAGATAATCCCACAATAAGCTGGTTGAGCAGTTCGTAGCGTAGGTTGGCACTTTCCTGCTCAATTACCCCTGCTAATAATGCCCTGCCCAGCTGCGGATCCGTTTTTCTGACAGCATTCAGGTACTCCCTGCGCTGGGCTGAGGTGCCGGTTTGCCAGATGTCTTCGTTGGTGCCCAGGTAAAGCATTTTCCACTGTTCACTGAGGCGCGCCAGCCAGGGGCCGCGCTCACCGCACACCTGCAGGTACAGGCTGTTGTCTTTTCGTGCAGCTGCTTTGTTCAAAAGGGCAGGCACCAGCTCAGGGCGCACCACTTTTCCGCTGGCAGCCACCCGGTGCAGGGCGTATGCCAGCAGAGCCTCCTCATTGGTTTTCAGCAGCTGGTTGATGAGCGAAGCTGAATCTGCAGAAAGCTGGGGCCTGTTGTCAGGAGGGGCCGTAGCATGCCTGTAATCATTTACGGGCAGCTGTTTACCAGCTTCCTGCAGTAGCAGGTAAGCAGCGGTGAGCTTCAGAAAAGCATCTTCTTTATCCTCCCGGGTAGCTGTAATTTTTTCCGTTACCTCCTGCATGAGTGCAGTGTCCGGAGCAGGTAAATACTTCTCCGTGCCAATCATGGCTGTTTTAATGATTTCCTGCAGCATGCTTATGATAAGGTGTGGTAGGTGTGATTGAACCATAGGGCCATGAGCCAGATGCCTTCGGGTTCATAGAGTATAAAAGCAGTAAAATCTTCACCGCCACTAATGGAAAGGGTCTTCCAGCAGTCATCTTCTGCATTCAGCAGGCGGGCGGTTTTATTATTGCTATCGGCTAAAAACCAGCTACCCTTTTGCATGAATATCCGGGCAGGGCTAAGCCATTTGGGGAGTTGATCTATGAACGGAAGTACAGACAGACTAACTGCCTGCTCCTGTTCCAGATCGCTGAAACTGCGGCTAAGCAGCGGTTCAGGAATAGGCTTGGTGGCATGCTGCTCTTTTATCAGTGCCCGTAAGGGGAGGGCAGAAGGGTAAAAAGCCAGTTCTGCCTCCAGCATGCTGCCTTCCACGGAGCTGGCACCCGGGAGCTGGCCGGGGGCGTAGAAATTCAGAAGCAGGGCAAACTTTTCTGTTTTGCAGCCCCAGAGCCAGGTACGTTCTATGGTGAGCCGGTCGTCCACTTCGCTGCTCTTGGCCAACACCAGCCACTGATCCTTAACTCCATCCTGCTGCAGAACCTGTTCTTTTGGCGTGGACCAGCCAATTAGAGAACGGATGTCTTCGGCAGGCAAATCACTGCAGCTTTCCAGCTGCTTATAGGCTTCTGTTAGCAGGTAAAGGCTGGCGATTTTTTTTAAGAATGGCTGCTGCCAGCCATCCTGGTAATAATTGATATTACTTAAGCGGCGCAGCATGCCGGCAACGCCTCCGGCCTGGGCATCTACCATGCGGGCGGTGATGGCCTGGTTGAACTTATAAGCATCTCCCGGAATGTGCATAATGCCACCCCGCACCAGGTCCTTCAGCCACATGCGGAGCTCTTCCAGCCCTGCAGATACTTTCTTCTCCCGCTCCTCTGCGCGCTTTTCTTTGGCTTTGGAATCAGGCGTAGTACCTTCTTTTACCTCTTTGGCCACCGCCCTGCTTTCACGCTTGCCCAGCCATTCTTCTACATCGGCACTAAGGTTTTCTTCCCGTGTAAAGGCTTCTTTGTTTTTAGCATAGAGCAGAAAGAGTCCAAGCCCATGCTTGCACGGAAATTTTCGGCTGGGGCAGGAGCATTTAAAAGCAATATTGCTGAGGTCAATAACAGTGCGGTAGGGATTTTTGCCGCTGCCCTGGCAATCGCCCCACAAGGCTCTTTCGTGCGCATGGCGGGCTACCCATTTGGCCGTAGTAGCAAGCTGCTGCCCTGCCTTGGTAGAGGCAGCATCAGGTGAAAGTTGTATGATCTGATCTTCAGTAAACTGCATAGAGAGAAGGGCGAATAGGCGCAGCAGCCTGTGTTTCTGCCATTGCCACACCCAAACCAAGGTAAGAAATGGACGGGAGTTTTGCTATTGTTTGGAACCAGAGTTTATTGCTGAAATTGATATTCTGCAGATCATCCAACATGTGCTGGCGGAAATCTAATTTCTGTTGATCCGGGCCCATTGCGGATGAGCTGCTGCTGAAGAGGCAGCAGCTACCTCTCTGAATATAAGAGGCAGGAGTAAATACAGATCAGCTGGCAGTCAGATATTTGCTTTTGACTTCTATAATCACCCTTCAGAGGGCTCAAGTATATAGTGGGTATTGAATGGCTGGCTGAAAGCTCAGATCAGGTCAAAGGCACGGGCGTATTGCCCCAGCTCGTAGAAGGAGCTGACGCCTAACTTTTTCCTGATGTTTTTCCGGTGGGTTTCCACGGTTGCATCGGCTATGGATAGTTCTTTGGCGGTTTCCAGTGCACTTTTGCCTAAGGCCAGCAGCCGTAAAATATCCAGTTCTCTCTTGGAGAGCTGCATAAAGCGCTGGAGGTTGATTCTGAAAAAGTTCTTCTCCTCCAGCAGGCGCTCCACCTTGCTTGTTTCATGCTGGCTTGGATCTACCGGGGAGGCCAGTGTAATAGTAAGCAGGGGGCGGTCTTCATCGTCGCGCATCAATATTTTTACAGAACTGAAATGCCATTCCCAGGCATGTGCTTCAGCAGCCCTTACCTGTTGAAAAAAGGAAATAGATTCGTCACCATTGTTTCGCTCCAGCAGGCCTACTATTTTAGGAACATACTCCTTATTGTCTTCGGGATTGAAGAACTTCGTATGGTACTCGGTTCCCATTGCTTTTACCTCTTCCAGACTTAGCCCCAGCTGTTTAAGGCCTTTGGGAGACATATATTCAACAGAGAGGGTTCTTATATTATGAATGATCACCACGGCAGGCAAACAATCAGCTACTACTGCAATTTCAGCGATCTTTGAATCAATTCTGCTTCTTAAATCACCAGTGTCAATAGCATCAATGTTCTTGTTGTGCATAGAGGCCAGCTAATAATTGAGGATAAAACAGGCTTAATATATATAATTCTGGCAAGTATTAATATTAGTATTTACTAAGCCTAATGCATGGTTTTTAGCAGTGAAAAAGAAGTTTAAGCTGCTAACTGACTTTTGCTGATCGTAATTAGGGGGCTGATCCCCTAAGCATCATGTACAGGCGGCTTAGTTATTTCATCAGTAGATTTAACTATTTTTTGTTGAGGTTCAGGGGTTTAGCCGGTGTTTCTTTTTGCAGCTGCGCAGTTTTATCCCTCACGGTACTCCCAGGGATAAATAATCATTCAATTGGAAGTAGTTTAATAAGATTAAAAAACAGACTATCCCCTGGCATAAATACTGTTATTGAAGGTCAGGATCACCTGCTGTATCTTTTCATGGGTGAGGGGCTTGTTCAGAAAGCCCTGGATATTGTATTGCTTGGCCTTTTCCATATCACGAACATCCCATGAGGCGGTGAGCAATACAATAAAGAGGCGTTCCACCTCAATTTCCGGCATACGCTCCAGCCGTTCCAGAAACTCAAAGGCATTCAGAAATGGCAGGTTCAGGTCAAGGAAAATCAGCTCCGGACATGGATCAGCACCGGCGCTGCGGTTGGAGCACTGTTCCTTTAAATATTCAAGTGCCGCTTCTTCATCATCGAGACAGTGAACATTTTCAGCTACTTCCATCTCTTCAACAATTGCTTTATTCAGGAAGCAGGTGATCTCATCGTCTTCAATGAATATAATATTGTTTATTTTTTTCATGCTGATAGTTTAAAAAATAATGCCCCATTTACTTTATCTGTGGGTAAACCTTCATCAGTATGTTTAATTCAATTTGTTTTTTTTGAAGGTATTGGCAGCGCCAGCAGGCCTGTCAGTCGATTTACGGTCTGCCGGCAGGGAGGCCCCCTGTTTTTCCTTCTGTTCGGTAGCTACTTTGTCCTGCCGGCTCACCAGGCTTTCCAGAATTCCGTTTATTTTAACCTCTGTGAGTGGCTTTGTGAGGTAACTGTACACATTGTAGCTCCTTGCTTTTTCCAGGTCTTTCTGGTGCATGGAGGTGGTAAGAATCACTACTCTTTCACTGCTTAAAGATTCACAGCCGGCTGTGTGCTTAAGTTTTTCCAATATATCAAATCCATCAATACCGGGCATGTTTAAGTCAAGCAGAATCAGGTCCGGACAGGACTTATCTGATCCTGCCTCACTGGAGCAGTTTTTCTGTAAATATTCAATGGCCGATTTACCATCGTTGATACATTCAACATTTTCCGCTACCTGCATCTCTTCCAGCATCACCCGGTTTATCCAGCTGCAAATAGCATCATCATCTATCAATAAAATATTATTTAATTTTTTCATGTAAAAATCAGCTCCTGATCCCTGCTTCTTCTTAATCTATTCTCAAATGGCTGTAACAGCTTCAATGCCAGGTGCAGTTGCCCTGGCAGAAGAACAGCTACCTCTATTACGGTTATTTTTTTAATAGGGCTACAGCCTGAAAGTATTTTTTTTGCGAGATGTTTTGAAAGCAGCAGGGATCAGGAGCTGTTAGCATATTTAAACGCCTCTATTAAGCGCACGCAGCTGTGTGTGGAACTCTGATCACGGGAAGAATAAAAGTTGATGCTTTATTTACCGTGATTGCATGTGTTAAGCAGGTTGCAGTGATCCTTCCGCGAAGGTTTTGATATCGTTGAGGCGCATGCGGTCGTTGAGCCGCTGGGAATAATGAAAATCCCTGATTACTAGCCCTGGATCCAGCAGGAACTCTGCCGGCATGGTGCTGATGGATTCTCCGTCGGCCATGGGGTGCATGGGTACGCCTTTTATTTTAGCCTTGATGGCTGTTTGCACAAAGCTGGTCAGGTGGCTAACAGCAGACTTATAGCCGGAGTGCTCCAGTCCGTAGGTATTGTACCATACTTTTTCCGGATCAGAAATAATGGGGATGGGAGAAACACCCTGGTGAAAGCTGCTTCTTAAAATGATGTTCTCCTTTGATTCAAAAAAGAAAATCATCTCCAAACCTTTTTCCTTAAGCTCCTGGTGAGCTTTGGAAAGGGTATGGACTCTTAGGTTGCAGAAGGGACAGCCAGCATGTCTGAAAAAAGCTATCAATACTTTTTTGTCGCTATAGTCATGGAGGTTGATCATTCTGCCGTACACATCTTTTAAATTGAAGGCAGGGGCAATGGTGTCTTTTTGCATCATCATGAGGAGGAGGAGTTAATCTGTTATCTTTTTGTTTGTGGCGGCAGTTTTATATGCTGCCTGAATCGCACAACCGATATACGTAAAGTCTGGACGAACCGGATCTCCGATTAGCTTACTGAGCTGAAATATTTTTCATGACCATGCCTGTTGTACACGTGCAGCACAATGCTGCACGTGTACAACAGTGTGTGCAACAAGCGCATCTTAGCCAGTACTATCTGTTTATACACCTGAAAATGCGCTGAAGCCTCCATCAACAGGTACACAAGCACCGGTTACAAAGCGGGAAGCATCGCTGCAGAGCCAGAGCAATGTACCATTCAGATCGGATGGCTCTCCAAAACGGGCCATAGGGGTATGTTCTTTGATGGTCTTGCCACGGTCTGTTAGGTTGCCATCGCTGTTGGTAAGCAGGGTGCGGTTTTGTTCTGTGAGGAAAAAGCCGGGAGTAATGGCATTTACCCGGAAGCCTTCGCCATGTTTACGTGCCAGCTCAACGGCCATCCACTGGGTGTAGTTGTCGATTGCGGCCTTGGCAGATGAGTAGCCCATTACCCGTGTGAGTGGCTTTTGGGCAGAGACTGAAGAAATGTTGATGATATTTCCTTTGTTGTGCTGAAGCATCAGGGGGAGAAATGCCTGCGTGGGTAATACGGTGCCCAGGTAATTCAGCTCCATTACCTTTTTCAAATCATCGGTAGAAAGATCGATGACAGACTGATCGGGCCGAATGACGGCCCCGGGCATGTTGCCGCCGGCCACGTTCAGCAGCACATCCAGCTTGCCCCACTGCTGCGCTACACTTTTGCAGGCTTCTGCCAGGGAGGCTTTGTGCAGCACATCTGCTACCAGGCCAAATGCCTGCAGTCCCTGATCTTTCAGTTCCTTTACAAAGTCTGCAACCTTATTTTCGTTCCTGCTCAGTATACCTACCCTGGCACCAGCCTGCGCCAGGAAGGTAGTCATTTCTTTACCCAGCACACCGGTAGCGCCTGTTACAACTATTACTTTGTCAGTTACTGAAAAAAGTGCATTCATTTTTCTTGGGCTTGAGGGGTAAATGGAGATCAAAATATGCTTATGTTGTGGCAAAGATATAAAAAGTTGTTCATGCCTGGCTGTATTGTAATGTATGCGAGTCTTTTAAATACTTAACAATGAGGGCATAATTACTACCGTATATTAAGCCAGGTGTGCAGCTGTGAATTGATGAAATCAACATTGCTGCACCAGCAAAACCTTACATTTTTTATATTTTAACAAGAAGCTGTTCTGCTTCAGACTTACGATCTAAACTTACCACCAATGGAAAACAAGATCCTGGGTATTCATCACATCACGGCCATTGCCGGTAGCGCTAAGCGCAATTACGATTTTTATACTCGGGTGCTGGGTTTAAGGCTCCTAAAAAAGACTGTTAACTTCGATGATCCCTATACCTATCACCTCTATTATGGAGATGAGCAGGGCTCCCCGGGCACCATTCTTACTTTTTTTCCTTATGAGCAGGTTAATCCCGGACGCAGGGGTACGGGCATGGCTACAGAGATAGGCTATGCTGTACCGGCTGATAGCTTTGATTTCTGGATAGACCATTTTGACAGGAATGGGGTTATTTACAACAAGCCTGCTGAAAAGTTCGGAGAAAAGTACCTTACCTTTCTGGATCCGGATGGGCTGAAGCTGGAGCTTACTGTTTCTAAAGCCCCCGATGCACGCAAGCCCTGGACAACCGATGAGGTAGGGGAGGCTTATGCTACCAGGGGCTTTCATCATACCACCATTACCCTGGAGGATGTTAAGCCTACTGCACGGGTGCTGACCGAGGTACTAGGCTACCGGCTGGCAGAGCAGCACGTTAACCGCTACCGCTATGTTTGTGAAGCCGGTAGTACGGCAGCCATTATTGACCTGGTGGAGGCTAAGGGAGAACAGCCGGGATTTGTTGCCGGTGGGGCTATCCATCATATTGCTTTTAGGGTAAAGAACGAGGAGGTACTGATGGAATACCAGGAGAGGGTGCGCGGGTTTGGTTTAAGCATTACGCCTAAAATTGACAGAAACTACTTTTATTCGCTCTATTTCAGGGAGCCAGGGGGTGTATTGTTTGAGATTGCCACAGACAATCCCGGCTTTGCCATCGACGAGCAGCAGGAGGCGCTGGGACAACAGCTGAAGCTGCCGCCACAGCATGAGCCGCTGCGGGAAAAGCTCCTGCAACGCCTGCCTGCCATTCCGTAAGCACATTACCATAAACTAATATATGTACACACATACTTCTAAACCCATACTTGCCCTGGGCAGGCCCCTGGCGGAAACCAAAAAAGCGCTGATCCTGATACATGGCAGGGGAGCATCTGCCCGGGATATTCTTTCCCTGGGGCAGGCCCTGGAGGTTGAGGATTTTACCCTTTTTGCACCCGAAGCGACCAATAACAGCTGGTATCCCTACAGCTTTATGGCGCCCACCATCCAGAACCAGCCTGCCCTGGATTCGGCCCTGCAGCTGCTGGATGGGGCCGTGAAAGAAATTATGGAGCAGGGGGTGGAGGCTACGAACATCTACTTTGCCGGCTTTTCGCAAGGTGCCTGCCTAACCCTGGAGTATAGCACACGCCATGCACAGCGCTGGGGCGGCATTGCAGCTTTTACCGGTGGGCTCATCGGAGACAGCCTCGATACAGGCAATTATAAGGGCAGGTTTGAGCAAACGCCAGTGCTCATCAGCACAGGCGATCCCGATCCGCATGTGCCCCTTGCAAGAGTAGAGGAAAGCAGGCAGATTCTGGAAAGTATGGGTGCCAGTGTAACGTTGAAGGTATATAAAGGCCGCCCGCACACCATTCTTCAGGAAGAAGTGGACCTGGCCAATAAGCTGATTTTTGGGTAAAGCCAGGTTAAAGATGTTACCAAAAAAACACCCTGCTTGTGTACCGGACCGTATACAAGCAGGGTGTTTATTTGATAATGCTGTAGTAGCTATTTGCCTTCGTACTATCAGCGTTTATTCCTGTAGCGGATTGGTCCGGGTGTGTTCCCTGCGCATCTTTTCCTGCGTGGCCTGCATTTCTTCCATGTTCTGCCTCAGCACCTCTTCGCTTTCCCTTAGCTCCTGTGCCATACGCTGGGCCTGTTCCAGTAACTGCCGGGTGTGGTGCTGCATTTTTGCCGTTGCCAGTGTTGTGGCAAGGCCTTTACAAACCTGTTGCACCAGCTCCTGTTGCAAAGGGCTAAACTCACTAAGCGAAGCCAGCTCAAGCACCCCTTCTACGGCATCATCGTTAAGCACCGGTACCACCAGGATTGACCTGGGTTTGGAAGCTCCAAGCCCGCTCCTCACTTTGCTGTAATCTTCGGGTATGTCGTTCATAAATACAGCTTCTTTTTCCTGCCATACAGCACCTACAATGCCCTCGCCAGGTAAAAAGCTGGCATGCTGATACCGCTTTTTGTCAAGGGCATAACAGCTGCTTAAGCGCATACAGCTTTCAGATGCCTGTTCGTGCTTCACAAAAACGGCTCCCTGCACGGCTCCTACATATTTTACCAGCTCCCGCAGAAAACAGTCTGTAAGATGTTCAACCTCACCCTGTTTTTCCATGAGTATACGCTCAAAGCGGTTCACGCCCTGGCCAAGCCAAAGGCGCTCCTGTTCCCGGGCAGAGGAGGCCTCCAGGGCTTTGTTCTTTTCCTGGATCTCCGCAACCTTAGTGTTTACATCATCCAGCATGCTATTAAAGCTGTTGATAAGCATTCCGATTTCGTCCTGCCTCCGGATACCCGATAGCTGATCTATGGCTTCTTCTTTTCCATTACGCACCTGCTGCATTACATTGCTGAGCATCATCAGGGGTTTCGCCATATTGCGGGCCACAGCCAGGCTAATGAGTATGCCCGAAGCAATCAGCAGAATGCAGCTGCAAATCATCACCCAGATTGCATTTCCTTCCAGCTCCTGGCTTTTGGCTCCTATGCGCAGCTGAATGTTACCGGCATTTTCTTCAATCAGCCTGGCCTGCTCCAGTAATTTTCCCTGAAGTCCGCTTTCATGGTTCAAGCCGATCTGCTCTTCCAGGCCGGCAATTTTGTTGAAGTGCGACCGGTAGACTTTTACCGCCCTGATCATGTTACTGGTATAGGCAGGATCTGTTTGTGCTAGGGGCGCCTGCTCCAGGTAAGCAATAAATTCTTCTGACCTTTTATTTACCTGCTCCCGGTATTTAAGGTCCTGCCGAATAAAAAAGTCTTTCTCGTGCCTGCGCAGCATGAGCACAAACCACTGCTCATCTTTCGATCTTGATTTTTCGATGGCATGAATGTAGGCGCGCATTTCACCCTCAAGCCCCCAGTCTTTAAAACCGCGCTGTTTGTATAAGGTTATGAGCTCCCCGAACAGCTGGTGGTATTTATGAAAATGCTGATCAAGGGCCCTGAGGTCCTGCTCCAGTCCGGCACTTTGTACCACAGGGTTAGTATTCAGGTTTTTCAGCAGTGTTGCTATTTTTTCGCGTGTTTCTGCGTAAGCATCCAGTTCAGGAATAGTGGGGTTGGTATAAAAGGCTTCGGTTTTGCGCCCCCACAACAGAAAATCCTTTTCCTGAATGCGGGTATCTGCCAGGAGCCCGGCCAGGTCGTCTACCTGTGCCTGTGTTTGCTGATGCGCAATTACCTGTTTAAGCAGTTTGTAGGAAAGTACTCCGGCAAGGGCGGCCATTCCTATAATGGCAAAAAAGGCCAGCTGGAGTCTGGCTCTGATGTTTGTTTTAAGAAAATGCATATAGAGAGAGGAGAAGTAGAATTACCAATCAACCTAAGCTAACAGATTAGCAGCTTTTGTTTTTTTACCTGTTTCAGTAGATGAATTCCTGGATTTCTTATATTTTTTCCTCTCCTTCTTTTCTTCCCTTTTCAGAAATTCTTTGGCAGTGCATACCTCTGCATAGGTGTGGTAAAGGCTGGCAAGAAATACCTGGAGCACCAGGTCTGCCTTCAGGTGGTTTCCTTCAAACAAAAAGCTGTTTGCCACACATGCATCCTGAATAAGTGTACAGGCAAAGCCTTTCTCTGTTGCAGCTCTTACGGTGGCATTAACCTGGTGATCGGCAGTGAAACCAGCTATGACCAGTTCTTTAACCCCCAGTGCCTGCAGCTCCCCGATAAGTTTTTCTTCTGCAAATGCGTTGGCACTTGCTGTATATATCACTGTTTCTTCTGCAGCAGGTGCCACAAGTTCATGGGCTTCGGCTCTTGCAGCAGTAGCAGGTTCCTCCTGCTGTGGTGCACTATATAATACGTGAAACACAGGTAGTTTCTTTTGCCTGAAATGCCAAAGCAGTTTTGCAGCTGCTTTAGCACTACGCTTGGTTCCTTTCAAAGGGTGGCTGCCACCTTTAAAATAGGTGCTCTGAATGGAAATCAGAATCAGGGCAGTACTCATAGGATTTGTTTTAGGTTGTATTTGGCTGAGCCATGAAAATTGGCCGGGTAAAGGTCTGCACTGCGGCAGATCGCAGCAAAAAAACTGCATTAAGTTTCGGTTGCCAATGTGAACCTATTGTTATCAGTGCACTGATGACAGATCTGGTAGAGTAGAGATGGACAACACAAGGGTTTTGCCTTCAGAAGCGAATGATTGATCCGTGGCAGTGTACTGGCAGCGCAGAAAATTCTGGCGACTAAATATGAGTTATGTAAGGTAGCGGCAGAACGCCGATTTGCCTGGCAATTTGTAAGCTTGTCTAAATATAAGATAAGCATCTGGTTATAAGTGTGTAACTGAACCCATGCTCACGGCAGCTTAACAAAAACATGAAGATTGTTTAAAAATAGCTATTGTTGCACCCCGAAATGGTAACCTATCCTCAAAATCCCCTTCATCATTAGCTAACAAGCCCACTCTTTCTTTGCAGCATCTAAAACAAAGTCCAGGAAAGATATGGAGCTTAAAACTTTTACAACTTCAACAAGGCATTTTTCCGCCCTTGTTCTTGCGCTCTTGCTGAGCATCTGCAGTGCCTTAGCACAAACTCATACGATTAAAGGTGTGGTAACTGATGCAGCAAACCTGCCGCTGCCCGGGGTTACCGTTCTTTTAAAAGGTACTGCCACCGGCACTGTTACCAATACCGATGGCGCCTACAGCCTGGCGGTTCCGGGGGGGCTAACGAATACCGATACACTGGTTTTTAGCTTTGTGGGCTTTGTAAAGCAGGAGGTGCCTTACACAAACAACACCACTATTAACGTAACGCTCAAAGAAGATAATGAGATTCTGGAAGAGGTAGTGGTAACTGCCCTGGGGATCAAACGCGAAGAAAAAGCACTGGGCTATGCTACCCAGACCATCAACAGCAAGCAGATCAGCGAAACCCGCCCAAACAACTTTGTAAGCGCTCTTTCAGGTAAAGTGGCCGGCCTTAACATGATCTCTGCAGGCTCGGGTCCGGTTAACTCAGTAAGGGTTTCGCTGCGGGGCGACAACTCCCTTAACCCCAATGGCAACAACGCCCTGATTGTACTGGACGGTGTGCCCATGAACAGCGGCCTTACCAGCTCTGGTGTAAGCAATGCCTATGGGGCGGGTTCGGGCAACGATGTGCCTGTAGACTTTGGTAATGGCATTGCCGACATAAACCCCGATGATATTGAAAGTATTACCGTGCTGAAAGGTGCCAGTGCAACAGCGCTGTATGGCAGCCGAGCGGCGAATGGTGCGCTTATCATTACCACCAAATCAGGCTCCAGAAAAGGCAAAGGGCTGGGCGTCTCCATTAACTCCAACATCAGCTTTAACGATGTGCTGAAGTGGCCTGATTACCAGTACGAGTACGGCCAGGGAACCGGCAGAGCCTTTAATAAGGATGGCGAACTATACTACTCCTATGGCGCTTCTGAAGATGGTGCCAGCACCGGCGGTACCAGCAGTGCATACGGGCCAAAGTTCGAGGGCCAGTACTATTACCAGTACGATCCGGCCACAGAAGGCCAGTCGGCAGAACGTGTGTTGTGGAGACCTTACGAAGATAACATCAAAGGCTTCTGGAGAACAGGTTCTACCATCAGCAACAACATTGCACTGGAGGGTGCCAATGAGCATTCTTCGGCCCGTGCCTCTCTTACCTACACCACCAATGAGTGGATTATGCCAAATACCGGCTTCGACCGCATTGCCGCCGCTCTAAGTGTTAATTCTAAAATTTCTGATCGCATCAGGATAAACTCTAAAGTAAACTATACGAATAAAAAGAGCGACAACCTGCCGGCTACCGGTTATAACAACCAGTCGATTGCCTACTTCATGATTTTCCAGAACCCCAGCATTCCCCTGGCTGCCTATGAGGGCCGCTGGAAAAAGGGGCAGGAACAAATAGACCAGCTGCACCCTTTCAGTGGCTTTATCGATAATCCTTACCTGATTGCCTACGAAATGACCAATGCTGTAAACAACCACAGCACGGTTGGTAACATTTCTGCTACCTACGAAATCTCTCCAAAGCTGGAGGTAATGGTTCGTTCCGGTATTGCCATGAGCCAGGAGCAGCGCGAGCAGCGACGCCCCTACAGCACGGCTAACTTTCAGAAGGGCTTTTTTAAGCAGCAGGATATTTCTGCCTACGAGATCAACACCGATGCACTGCTTACCTATAAAGAGAGCTTAGGCAGCAGGTTCAACCTCAGTGCCTCTGTGGGTGCCAATGCCATGAACAGCCGCTACCGCCTGGTAAACGGACAGGTGGAAGGCCTGGTGATCCCGGGTGTGTTCAAACTTTCCAACGGCATTAATAACCCTATGATGAGCACCAGCAGCATCAACAAAAGGGTAAACAGCTTGTATGCCCTGGCCTCGCTCTCTTTCGATGAGAAGATTTTTGTGGATGTAACAGGCCGTAACGACTGGTCCAGCACCCTGCCTGTGCAAAACAACTCCTTCTTTTATCCATCGGTAAGCTCAAGCTTTATTTTAAATGAGTTGTTTACCCTGCCCAGGCAGATCTCCTTTGCCAAGCTGCGCTTATCGGCAGCCCAGGTAGGTAACGATACCGATCCTTATAAAACCAGAAAGTACTACGGACAAAGTGAATTTCCGGGTTCCGGCTCTATGCCAACACTGCTGCACAATGCAGACTTTAAGCCAGAGATCACCAGCAGCTACGAAGCCGGCCTGGAGTACATCATGTTTAACCGCCGCATTGGTTTTGATGTAACCGTGTACCGTAGCTTTACCCGCAACCAGATTCTGGAGGTGCCCCTGGACCCTACCACCGGTTACAGCAGCGCAGTACTAAACGCAGGCAATGTACGCAACCAGGGTGTAGAGCTGATGCTGAACGGCAGACCCATCAACGGCAATCATTTTAAATGGAACACCACTATTACCTGGTCTAAGAACGACAACGAAGTGCTGGAGCTGGCCGAGGGCATGGATGGCAAACAGGATATCGGCTATGGCGGCAATGCCACCATCCAGGCCCGTGTAGGTGGCAGCACCGGCGATATTTACGGCTTTGGCTTTGTAAGAAGCCCCGATGGCCAGATCGTATACAACCAGGATGGCTTGCCCGAGCGGCCAGATGAGATCCAGTACATCGGCAATGCCTATGCCGACTGGAAGGGCGGCTTTATGAATGAATTCTCCTACAAGAACCTGCGCCTGAGTGTGCTGCTCGATGGACAGTATGGCGGTACCATCTACTCCCAAACACACCATAAAATGTCGGAGATGGGCAAGCTTATCCATACACTGCGTGGCCGGGAGGAAGGATTTATTATAGGCGAGGGTGTGGTGCAGAACGAAGATGGCAGCTACTCGCCCAACACAACAAAGGTACTTCCGGTAGATTATTATCGCGAATATTACCGCCGCGCCAATGTTGAGGCTAACTCTTTCGATGCATCTTTCATTAAGCTGCGTGAAGTACGCCTGGAGTATAACATACCGGCCAGTTTATTATCCAGGGTGGGCATTAGCCGGGCAAGTGTAGCGCTCTATGGCCGCGATCTGGCCATGATCACCAAGTTCCCGATTTTTGATCCGGAAACGGCAGCCCTTAACGGCTCCACCATTCTGCCAGGCGTGGAAATGGGGCAGCTGCCAACTCCCAGAACCTTTGGTGCCAACATATCACTCACTTTTTAAGCAAACGGAAATTTGTCTGCAATAAAAGCCATGAGCAGAACAGGAACTTCTGTTTTATCCTAAATTCTTTAGAACATGACAAGCCTTAATAAATTCTCTCTCTTCTTTTTCTCTCTGTGCATCTTCTGCTTTGCCTGTACAGATGAGTTTGAAGAAATCAATACAGATCCAAACCGGATCGATAAGATCAGCCCGGGTACACTGCTGAACCCAATCATTTACGAAATGGCCAGCTTTAACACCCGCCGCAGCGATGGTTTTACCTTCGATATTATGCAGGTGGCGCTGCCTTACCCCAGTGCATCGGGCGGGGTGCACCGCTACGATGTGAGCGAAAGTGCCGGCAACTCTACCTGGAACACCTACTACCGCTGGCTGGCCAACATCAAGGAAATGCGGGAGGCTGCTGTAGCGGCCGGAGATCCTAACTACGAGGCCATAGCCCTTACGCTCAATGCCTGGACTTACTCGCTGCTTACTGATTGCTTTGGCGATGTGCCAATGGAGGAAGCCAGCCGTGGCGAAGAAAAGATTTTCCAGCCGGCTTTCAACACCCAGCAGGAGGTGTACACCACCATTCTTCAGGAGCTGGAAACGGCTAATGGCTTATTTGATACTTCAAAACCCATGATCTATGGCACCGATATTCTGTATGGCAATAAAGTAGAGAACTGGCAAAAGTTCTGCAACTCCCTTAGGCTAAGGTTGTTGCTGAGGGTATCGAAAAGGGCTGAAATGAATGCCCATGCAGAGCTGGCCAGGATGATCAGCGATCCTGCAACCTACCCCGTGTTTAGCAGCAATGAGGAAGCGGCAATTCTGGAGATTACCGGCGTTGCGCCAAATGTATCGCCCTGGGGCCGCGCCATCGACTTTACCACTTTCCGTTCTGTTTCCAAGTTTTTTGTAGATAACCTCAATGCTTTCGAAGACCCACGCCTGCCACTATTTGCTACCAAGGCACGTTCTCTGGATGGTACCACCACCATTGGCTACAAGGGTATACCCAGTGGTTATGATGGCAGCGACTCGCAGTTCGATTACCTGCCCTCCAATGTAAACATTGCCCTGGTAACAGCTCCTATGGTTTCTGTGATCATGACCTATGCCGAGGTGGAGTTTATTAAGGCAGAACTGGCACAGAAAGGCGTGATTGAGGCAGATGCACAGCAGCATTATGAGCAGGGTGTAAAAGCAGCCATAGAACAATGGGGCGCTACAGTGCCTGAAACTTATTTTGAAAATGAGGCCACCGTTTATAATGGTACGCTGGAGCGCATCATGCTGCAGAAATATTATGCCCTGTACTTTAACGATTATCAGCAGTGGTTTGAGTACCGCAGAACAGGCTACCCCGTACTGCCTAAAGAAAGCGGACTGCTGAACGGTGGTGTAATGCCGGTGCGTTTCCGTTACCCCACTACAGTGCAGAGCAACAACAGCGCGAATTATCAGAAAGCCCTGGAGTCTATGGGTGCAGATAATATTAACACCAAAGTATGGTGGGAAAAAGAATAATACTGGTTGGTTGGTTAATTGATTAAAGGGGGAGGTCTTACTTCCCTCTTTTCTTCACTTTGTAAAACTCTAAGCACATGAAAAGAAAAAGTCACCTTTTTGCAGTTATGTTTACAGCTAACCTACTGTTGAGCATGACCCTCCAGGCACAGGAAATAATTGCCCACCGCGGCGCCTCTTATCTGGCACCGGAAAACACGCTTGCCTCCGTAAAGCAGGGCTACGAGCAGGGAGCCGAAGCTGTTGAGATCGATATCCACCTCTCCCAGGACAACCAGCTGATGGTAATCCACGATAAGGATACCCGCCGCACGGCAGGGGGCAAAAACCTGCTGATCAAAGATACACCTTCGGAAGAGCTGCGAAAACTGGAGGTAGGTAGCTGGAAAGACCAAAAGTACAAGGGAGAAAAAATACCCCTGCTGCAGGAAGTGCTGGCACTGGTGCCGGCAGATAAAAAGCTGGTGATCGAGATAAAGACCGGTCCTGAAGCACTGCCCCGCCTTCAGCAGGTGGTAGCGGAAAGCGGCATCCGGGACAGGCTCATTTTTATCAGCTTTAGCAAAGATGCTATAGTGCAGGCCAAACAGCAAATGCCTGAGGTACCTGCTTACTGGCTGCTGCATAACTATAAGGATTATTCACTCGAGCAGGCAACCCAAATCGCCAAAGAAAGCAAACTCAACGGGCTGGATGTGCACTACAAGCTTGTGGATAAAGGCTTTATGCAGAAAATGCAGGAGCAGGGGCTGGAGACGTATGTGTATACCGTAAACGACCCTAAAGCAGCCAAAGAGCTGGCGGTGCTGGGTGTTAAAGGCATTACCACCGACAGGCCCGGCTGGCTGCGTGAGCAGATGGATAGAAGTGCACAGCAGTAGTTTACAACAGCTGTTGCAGCAATCTTTTTAGTGAAACTATCTCATATGCCTTGTTCTTTAACCTCTTTCCTCCTTTAACATGCAAAACCGAAGATATTTTCTTAAACAGCTGGGCCTGCTGGGTGCGGGCTTAAGCACCCTGGGCCTAATGCCCGGCGATTTAACAGCGGCAGTGCCCCTGCTGCAGGAGCCTCTCAAAGCCATCCGGGTAAAAGGCCGTGTTACCGCCAGGGGCAAAGGCATATCCAATGTGGTAATGACCGACGGGCTCTCTGTTGTACAAACCGACCAGCAGGGCTACTACAGCTTTATAAGCAATAACCAGCGTTCTTATGTATATATGAGTGTGCCTTCGGGCTACAGCATTCCGGTTCAGACTAATGGCTCTGCGGCTTTTTTCAAAAAGCTCGATAGGCAGAAAAAAGAAGTAAGCCTGCCTTTTGAGCTAACACCGCTGGAAAATAAGGATGATAAGCACCATTTTCTGGTGCTGGCCGATACCCAGATACAAAACGATTACGAAGCAAACCAGCTGCTTACGGTAGCGGCGCCTGATGTGTACCAGACCATACAGTCAATAGGCGATCCCAATACCTTTGGCATAGGCTGCGGCGACCTGGTGTTCGATCAGCTGCATCTCCTGAAGGAGTATAATGAGGCTGTGTTGAAAACCGGTATACCTTTCTTCCAGGTAATTGGCAACCACGATATGGACCTGGATGTGCGCAGCGATGAGTTAACTGCCAGTACTTTTAATTCCCACTACGGTCCTACCTACTACTCCTTCAACAGGGGCGAGGTGCATTATGTGGTGCTGGATGATGTTTTTAGCCTGGGTAAAAATAAAACCTATGTAGGCTATATTACCGAAGAGCAGCTGGCATGGCTGGAGCAGGATCTTAAGTTTGTTGCCCCAGGCAGCATGGTGATTGTTTCGGTGCATATTCCGCTGATTACCGGTGCCGTAAAACGTTACCCCGACCGCAACCAGCTGGGTGGCACCGTAAGCAACCGGGAAAAGCTCTATGAGATGTTAAGCCCCTTTACGGCGCATGTAATGTCGGGGCACACCCACTTTAACGATAATACCGTGCAGGGTAAGGTGTTTGAGCACAACCACGGCACAGTATGCGGGGCCTGGTGGAGTGGCCCCATCTGTTACGATGGTACCCCCAGCGGCTATGGTGTGTACGAGGTAAATGGCTCTTCCCTGAGCTGGCGCTACAAATCAACAGGCCTGCACCAGGACTATCAGTTCAGAACTTACAACAAAGGAGCTCATCCGGAGCAGCCCGAATTCCGTTCGGTTAACGTCTGGAACTGGGATCCCGACTGGAAGGTGCACTGGTATGAAGATGGCATCCGCAAGGGAGAAATGCAGCGCATTGTGGCCCACGACCCACTGAGCGTGGAGCTGCATAGCGGGCCAGAGCTGCCAGCCCTGCGCAAGTGGGTGGAGCCGCAGCTAAGCGATCATATGTTTTTCTTTAAAACCGAAGATGCTACAAAACAGGTGGTGGTAGAAGTGACCGATCGTTTTGGGAATGTATTTTCAGAAAAGTTAAATAGCTAGATATAAACTGTGTTTGTTGGTTAGGAATACACAGAGGAGCAGTAGCGGCAGCATCAGGCAAGATGTTGCCGCTTACTCTTTTTAAGGCTGGGTTTATTCTAAAGCATTAAAAATTCATCAGTTTTCTTTTTACAGATAGGGTGCTATCGGCATGTTTTTTAGCTTTGCCTGTACGGCATAAATTAATGGCAATGGATTTTCAGCTACACCTGATCAGAAAAACCAGGGAGAATTTTTTTAAGCTCATGGATGGGCTTTCGATCGACAGCCTAAACAAGGTACCCGAGGGGTTTAACAACAACATTGTCTGGAACTTTGGTCATATCCTGGTGTCGCAGCAAATTCTTTGCTACCACCTAAGCGGTTTGAGAATGCAGCTGGATCCGGAGCTGATCAGGCGTTACAGGAAAGGCAGTAAACCGGAAGCACCAGTGGGTGAAGCAGAACTGGAGCAGCTAAAAAACTATGCTGTTTCCACTGCCGATCAGCTGGAGAAAGACCTAAAGGAAGGGGTATTTCAGAATTTTAACGAATATCTCACCAGTTATGGGCTGGTGCTTACATCTATCGGGGAGGCTGTTGCCTACAATGCACAGCATGAAAGCCTGCATCTGGGCTATGCCATGGCTTTGAAAAAACTGGTATAGTTGCTGTTGCAAGGCTCCTTACTGGTAAGCAGAATAAGCTTGTGCTAATCAAATTACTGAAACCGCTATGGAATCAGCGGCCACTGCTGTAAATTGGATTTTTGTACCTCTAATTTTCAGTATGTCGACTAATCAACGGAAACTTATTCTTTTTTCACTTTGCCTCCTCCTGCTATGGGTGGGGAGTGCTGTGCCCGGCTTTAGCCAGTCGGCTAAACCTTCGTTTTACCAGCTGAAGATCTACCACCTCAACAGTAATGAGCAGGAGGCGCGGCTCGATCAGTATCTGCAAAATGCTTACCTGCCAGCCCTGCACCGTGCAGGCATTAGCAAAGTGGGGGTTTTTAAACCTGTTGAAGATAGCGGAAACCCGCAGGCCGATACGGTGCAGCTGGTTTATGTGTTCATTCCCTTTAAAGCCCCTGAAGCTTTCTTTAAACTGGATGAAGCACTGATGAAGGACAAACAGTTTGCAGCGGCAGCCAGGGATTATACCGATGCTTCGCCACAAAATGCTCCATATATCGGTTTTGAATCGGTGCTGATGGAGGCTTTTACCGGTATGCCTGGCGTGGATGTGCCCAGGCTGAAATCACCAAAAGGAGATAGGATATATGAATTGCGCAATTACGAGGCTGCCACAGAAAAGCTGCACCTGAACAAGGTGTCGATGTTCAACAACGGCGAAATCCAGATTTTTGACCGCCTGGGCTTCAACGCTGTTTTCTATGGCCGGGTATTGGCAGGTACCTTTATGCCAAGCCTGATGTACATGACCTCTTTTGAGAATATGCAGGAGCGTGATGCCAAATGGAAAGCCTTTGGCGATGACCCGGCCTGGAAAAAGCTTAGCAGTGAGCCCCAGTATGAAGGCAACTTCAAGCGTGCAGATATTTACCTGCTACGGGCAACGGATTATTCTGATATTTAGCAGCAAGTACGGATCTGATAAAGGCTGTGCGTGTACAAGCCGGGTCTCGCCAGACCCGGTCTGGATGGACCGGATTCAAATAATCCAGCAGCAGATCTCCAGTCTGTACCAGATAGTAGATAGTTAGCAGCGCTATTAATCAGCCCCGGGTTTTAATCCGGGGTGCTGCTTGCTTCAGGGCCTTCTCTGTTTTAGTTTATTCTACCTCTTCCATACTCATATCACTGTTGCTCACAAAGGCTACTTTTTTGCTGTCGGGCGACCAGGAGGGGGTGTTGATGGTGCCCTGCCCGCCATATACATAAGCGATTACCCTGGGCTCTTCGCCTGTAGGCAATCCCTTCTGAAGTGGTATCATGCGCAGGTACACATGTTTGTAGAAGGGGTGGTCACCGGCTGCTACTTCTTCTTTCAGAAAAGAAATAAATACCAGCCACCTGCCATCAGGAGAAACGTGGGGAAACCAATCGTGAAAGTCGCTGTTGGTTACGGCCTGCTGCTCGCTGCCATCGGCTTTCATGCGCCAGATCTGCATGGTGCCGCCGCGGTTTGAGTTAAAGTAGATGTACCTGCCATCGGGGGTATATTCAGAGCCATCGTCCAGGCCTTTGGCAGTGGTTAGTCTTACCTCTTTGCCACCTGTTGCAGGCACTCTGTATATATCATACTCACCATTGCGTTCGGCGGTGTAGATCAGGTTTTTGCCATCGGGCGACCATCCGTGCAGGTAGGAGGGACCTCTTGGGGTAATTTGCTTTGGTGTGCCACCACTTACAGGTACGGTGTAGATAATAGAACCACCAAGTTCCTCTACGCCACTGCTTAGGCCCAGCATCTTTCCATTGAAGGAAAGCACATGGTCGTTGTTGTTGTTTTTAACCTCACCGGTGTTGAGCAGTTCTGGGGTGCGGGTGGCCAGGTCAAAGGAGTACATCAGGCCATCGCTGTTGTAAATAAGAGTTTTACCATCTGGGGTCCAGTTGGGTGCCTGAATTGAATTGGGTGCGCTGTATATAATTTCACGATCACCGCTAAAAACATCCAGTACTTCCAGGTTGCTGCCGAGGTAGTCGCGGTATTGCACCAGGCTATCGGGGGCGGGTATGGATATGCGCACATCCTTGAAAATACCCCGCTCCATTACCTCAGGGTTGTGTGCGTTTACAAACAGGCCTACATACACCTCATCTCCCAGGTCCAGCTTGGAGACTTGTTTAGTTACAAAGGGTTCGCCAAATTTAGCCACGCGCATGGTGTAGGTATTGCCTTTGCGCTCCAGCTGAATTACGTCTGTACCGGTAACCGCAGCCCGTTGCTCGCTGGTTTCGGCACCAGCTGTTTCGCGAAACTGGAGAGAGGTAAGGCCATCGCCATGCACTACTGCATTTACATGTGGTGAATTACCCTCCAGGTTTTTGCGCACCATCCAGCCTACCTTGCGGTGCGGGTCAACGCCTTCTCCCACAAAGCTGGCACGGGTATAGAGAATAAAATCACCCTTCATGCGCTTCCAGAGATAGTGGAATTCGTCGTGGTCGAACCAGATATTATAGCCGGAGCCTGCTATTTCGTACTGCTGGTTCTGTGGGTTATAGGTAGCAGTACCAGGCTTTTGTACATTGCCAATGTCGGTACTGCCTTCAAAAATGCCAATTGGCTTCTGTTGTGCCATTACAGTAAAACAGAATGATGTAAAAAGAATTATGCCCGGCAGCAGTTTGAGTAGGTTGGTAGGTTTCATAAAAATTATTTTCCTGAAAATTGCTTGGTTATAGAAGCTATTTGTGGGTCTTAAGTTCAGATTGATCGTAGAGTTACACCTGTTATCCCATCAGACCGGCTCTACTTTTTCTTTAATGTATTAAATGATTTTTAGAATTCTCTTGTGCCAACATTAATTAACAGCAGCTTAGCAGAGAAATGTGGCAGGCAACATGGAATAACTTATGCATTGCTGAGCCGGGCTTTAATATGCTGATAAAGCTGCTGATGGGCTTTGTGCTTATATTAATGATAAGCTATATTATTTCAGTTATATTTTTATTAGTTTTGCTACGATGACCTGCCAAGGGCAGCCAGTGCCTGAGGTTGCCGTATGAATCTCAAAAACAAACCTCTTAGTACAAGCGGGAGGCTGGATGGCCGGCCTCTGTTTACCAGTTTAGACTACTGGTATCATGCTATGGCTGTACCTGTATTCTTACCCATTACTAACTACATCTACATTGGCGAGCGGTACTTTAACAGCCTAAAGGTTTTTCTGCTGGGATCACTGCTTTCTGTTCTTATTTATGCTTTAGCTGTTGCAGGCCTTAAGCTGGTGATTAACCACATTATTGCGCTGTACCCGGAGGTGCAGCATACCAAACAAAGAATGCTGGTGATGCTGATTGTTGTAAGCATTCTCTCCATTTTTATTGTTACGGCTGCCACTTACATTTATGGGCTGTTCCCGCTTTTCGGTACAAAAGCCGATTTGGCTACAATAGGTGCTATGGTGGTGGTAGCAATTACTTTTGATGTTATTTTTTGCACAGTGCTGGGAGTATCCTATCTCTATAAACAGTGGCAGAATAACCAGCAGGAGCAGGAGCAGTTAAAAAAGCAAAGTCTGCAGTTACAGTTCAATACGCTTAAAGACCAGGTAAACCCGGGCTTTCTGTTTGGTTCTCTTGAATCGCTCACTACCCTCATAGGCAAAAACACCCCGGAGGCAGAAAAATTTGTAGACGAGCTGGCTAAGGTGTACCGCTATGTGTTACGGGCTAACAAAGAAAAGCTTTCCAGCCTGGAGGCCGAACTAAACTTTCTTGACTCATACCTCTACCTGCTTTCAAATCGCTACGAGCATGCAATCTTAGTAGAGGTAAACGGATTGCAGGGGCAGCAGCAAAAGTGTTTGCCTTCGCTAAGCCTGCAACGCCTGCTGGATTTTACTCTGCAGCTTGCTGAAATAAGCATGGAAAGACCACTGACCATTTCCATTCAGCTTAAAGATGCTGAAAGATTGGTGTATGGGGCAAAGTTCAGTCCGCTTCCAGGGCTACAGCCTGCAGACTCCAGGGATTTGAGTTGTTTGCAAAAGGGCTATGAGCTGTTTGGCAATGCTCCTGTAGTAAAACTGGAGCATGGAGGTAATTTATTGGCAGAACTGCCTTTGCTCTCGCAACAAGCTTCTCTTACTGTCCATTTATGAGTTCCTACCGTAGCCGCCTGCCTCAAATTCGGTTTAGTGCACACAGCAAATGGGTGTATGGATTGCTGTTTCCGTGGTTTATACCGCTTACTGGCTATTTTCTGTTTGGCATGCGCTACATCAGTGAGCTGCCTGTTTTTCTAATTGTTACGAGCATTAACCTAAGCATTGCTACCCTTTGCTTTTTTGCAATGGATGTAGTGGTACTGGGCATCACCAGCAAATATCCGAAGCTGGGGCAAACCCTGCCAAGGGTGTTATGGATGTCGGCTGCCTTTGTAGTTATTACCACACTGGTGATCCTGGCTGGTTTCTGGCTGTACACCCACTTCAGTATTCTGAACTACACCCTTAAGCTGCAAACGGTTAAGCACATTCTGCTGCTTAACCTGCTCGGTAACCTGGTATCAGTGGGGGTGTATGAAGGGGTGTATTCCATCACAGAATGGAAAGCCGGTATGCAGGAGCGGGAGGCCCTGCAGAAGATTAACCTGCAAAACCAGTTCGAAAGTTTGCGAAGCCAGGTAGATCCACACTTTCTTTTCAACAGTTTAAATTCCCTTTCTTCGCTGATCATAACCGATGCAGCCCGGGCAGAGCAATATGTGCAGGAACTCTCCAGCGTATACCGCTACCTGTTGGAAAATAACAAGCAGGACATCACCAGGCTTAAGGCAGAGCTGGACTTTGCAGCATCGTATTTTCATCTTTTAAAAATCAGGTTTGGGCAGGCCATCAGTCTTGAAATTGCCGTTGCCGATGAACTGCTAAACATGCAGCTGCCACCGCTTAGCCTGCAGTTGCTGCTGGAGAATGCTGTTAAACATAACGTTGCCCGTGTTAGCAGGCCCCTGCAGATTGAGATTAAATCGACTCCGGATGGAAGGCTGATGGTGCGCAATAATCTGCAGCCTAAAACCACACAGCAGGTATCGCACCAGGTGGGCCTTTCCAATATTGCTGCAAAATACAGGCTGTTAGGGCAGAGAGAAATTGAGCTGGATGATAGCGGGGGATTTTATACCGTAACAATCCCGCTGATCAGCCAGGTAAATACCCGGCAATTAGATACGACTCAGTAAATATTTTCTACGGCTGAGGCACCAATTCAGAGCAGTGAGCAGGGCAGGTGTTTTACAGGCCATTCTGTTCTGTTTACTTTGTGATATACTTTATGAGGGAAAAATAAAGACGTGAAACTGGCAAAAAGCTACCGCATCAGAATAACAGGTATATTAATCATTACCCTGATGCGGCTTGCGTTAATGATCAGCGATGAAATAGAATCGCCGGATTCACTTAGCTTTATCAGCTTTCTGGAAAATGCTGGTGTTTCCCTGGTATTGTCGGCCTTAATCTGGGAGATCACACGCTGGGCGGTGGTTGCTTTTAACAGGCGTTACCCCTTAAAACAGTTGTCTGCCAAACGGTTTGGCAAAGAAGCCCTGCTGGTATTGGGTGTAAATGCCGTTGGCTATGCATTAACAATAGCATGGTACTTCTTTTTTACCGCTGTACCACCGCCTACGCACAAGATTTTCTTATTGTTCGGGCTGCTGGACCGCTTTATTTACGGAGGCCTGATTGCGGCACTGTATGAGCTGCTCATTTTTATGGAAGCCTGGAAAAAGGCTACCCAGGAGGCCGAGGAGCTAAAGCAGCTAAACCTGATGTCGCAGCTGGATTCGCTTAAAAGCCAGGTGAAGCCCCACTTTATGTTCAATAACTTTAACACGCTCACCGGGCTGGTAGAAAAGGATAAAGGGCTGGCAGTTAAGTTTATCGCAGAACTATCCAAAGTGTACCGCTACCTGCTCCAGAGCAACGAAAAGGAACTGGTGCCGCTGGCACAGGAGCTGCAGTTTACCCGCTCTTATTTTTTTCTGATCCAGACCAGGTTTAGAGAGGGCGTAGACCTGAAAGTGAGGGTGGAGGAGAGGTTCCTTAACCACCTGATTGCACCACTTACCCTGCAGGTTCTGGTAGAGCACGCCATACAGCAAAACCAGGTGGGTGCCCGCAATCCGTTGCTCATCGATATAAAAGTTGAAGATGATACATGGCTGGTCGTGATCAATAACCTGCAGCCCAAGCGGGGAGAGCCAGGTGTAGATGCAAATAGTCTGCAGCATATCATTAACAAATATAAGCTGCTCAATCAGCCGGAAGTGTTCATTAGCCATGGCGGGGGCTGCTTTACAGTAAAGATTCCATTAATTTTATCAGCACAGGTACATGAGACTTTACATTATTGAAGATGAAGTAGTGGCGGCTGAACGCATGCAGGAGCTGGTTCGGCAAACCAGTCCCGATGCAGAGATTATTGGCCTGGCAGACAGCATTGAAGACAGCGTTCAGTATTTGCAGAACAATCCAATGCCCGACCTGATCCTGATGGATATAGAGCTTGTGGACGGGCAGAGCTTTGAAATTTTTAAGGAAGTGGAGGTAAGCTGCCCGGTAATTTTTACCACAGCCTACGATGAGTTTGCCCTGCAGGCGTTTAAGGTGCACAGCATCGATTACCTGCTGAAACCCATTCAGCGTGAAGAGCTGCAAAAGAGCATTGATAAATTCAGGCAGCTGCAGAAGGTGTATGGTGGCGGAAACCGGCCTGATTATAGTGAGCTGGTGCAGGAATTGAGGCGCTCCACAGCACCGGTAAACAATACCTGGCGGGAGCATTTTCTTGTGAAGCAGGGGCAGCGCCTGCTCTCCATCAGTATCGACGAAATTGCCTATTTCTACAGCGAAGACAGGGTTACTTTTCTGAAAACCCATGATAACCGCTTTTTTCCCCTTGACTATACCCTGGAGGAGGTAGAACAGCAGGTTGATCCCAGGCAGTTTTTCAGGGCCAGCCGGCAATTTATAGTAGACAGGCAGGCCATTGGCAATATCTACATACATTTTAACGGCAAATATAAGCTAACACTGAAACCAGCCACCTCAGAGGAGATATTTGTAAGCCGCGATCGTGGAGCGGAGTTCAAAAAATGGCTGGGCGCCTAAGCCCGGGCGGCTCCTTTTTTTACGGTAACTTTTGCCACCTACACGCTACACTTTGCCATTGCCCGGAGTGTGCTGGCCATTGTGGTAATAACTTGAAACGTTCCACAGCTGTCTGCTCCTGAGGCTGGCAGCAGGCATATTCATTCAACTCCCGGTTACTGCTTCTTTTCTTTCCTGATCAATCTCATTTTTTTCCAATCTTAATTTATACAGTTATGAACAACAAAATGTTGGGCACGCTAGCCCTTGTGGGTGCTCCATGGCTATTAATTGGCACAGTAGTAGAAGATCAGTTCCCCGCCCTGGAACTTAAAGACTCCTGGTGGTCGGGGGTGTGGGGTATCATGTACATTAGTGGCTGGATGTTCAGCATGCTTGGCCTGCAGCGTATAAAGGCAACCGGGAACAGCCTGTTTGGTAAAGTGATACTTAGGGTAGTATTAGCCTCCTTAACCCTTGCCAATGTTTCCAATGTAATGCGCTTCTTTTTAGTACCTGAATATCCCGGCTACTTTTACTTCTTCGATTTCTGCTGGCCCATCAGCAACATTCTGATGCTGGTGGTTGGCACTATGGTGATAGTATCCAAAGGGCTGCCGGGCTGGAAGCGCTATGTGCCGCTGGTGGTTGGTTTATGGTTACCCATTGTTGTTTCCATTTCGGAGCTGCTGAACTTCGGCATGGGACCTGTAACCTTCAATGTCTACATCTTCTACTCTGCTATTGCCTGGTCTGTGCTTGCCCTTATTGTAATGACAACAGCAGTGCAGCCGGCAAGCCCTGTTTACAGGGGAAGCCAAGATCTGGAATCCTCGGCTTCCTCTGCAAAAGTATCCAAACCACTCTCTGTTTAATTTTTTGAATCTTAAATCATTTTTTTCAATAACGGCAATCATGAAAAAGTACCTTTTTAGCCTTCTGGCAATCATGATGCTGGCAACAGCCTGTGAAACGGAAGATGTGGCTCCGGCAATTGATGGAGGCCATGTGCCAGGCGAAGTAGTAGGTAAGTGGATGTGGGGGTCATTCTCCTACAGTAACTTCTGGAGCTATGACGGTCAGTATGCAGGTAAGCCCTGGGAACAGGCACTGGTGCTGGTTTTTAAAGCAAATGGCGAGTTTGAGGAGTACGTTATAAATGCTACCACCTCCTACAACTGCAAGACTGAAGCCTTTACATTTTTAAAAGGAGCGGTAGATTTTAATGAGGCCGAGGGTACCTTTACCCTGACACCTACCGAAGGAAATTACCGTGGCTTTTACAGCTGCACACCCGGGAGTAACTTTAACAGAGCAGCTACTGCCCAGGAGCTACAGGAGCTTACTAAAAGCTACTACTACACCAAAATGGTTAAAGAGGGTAAAACCTACTTTGTTATGAGTTCAGTGCAAAGCAACCTGGAAACGGGCATTCACATGGAGCAAACGAGCTGGTAGTAAGCGGGTATCACAATCTGCCATCTTTTTTAAATGCCTGCTTATTTTATAATAACTTAAGCCTCTTCTGAGGCACAAAGCCCTCTAATCAGTATTAGAAGGCTTTGGCTTTTAAAAAAGGTTTATGACGAGCGTATACGAATAACAGGCACTAACCCCTTAGCCTGGCAAGTTTATCGCGGTTTATGATGGTTATTTTTCCTCCGCTGATATCGATAAGCTTTTCATCCTTCAGGTCTGCCAGTGTGCGGATTACAGTTTCTGAAGAGGCTCCTACAATGTTTGCCAGGTCTTCGCGAGAGATCGTTAGTTTTGAGCCCTGCTTTTCCTCCTTGTTGTACTGGTTCTCCACAAACAGCAGCGCTTCTGCCACCCGCTTCCGCACGGAGTTGTAGGCCAGTTTTAGGAGACGTTCTTCTTTTTCTACCAGGTTATCCGACAGGATCTTGATGAATTTATTAGCAACGTCGCGGTTGTTGTGGATGAGGGTAAAGAAGTCTTCCCTGGGTACAATGGTTACTTCCGACTCCTCCAGGGCAACGGCAGATTCGCGGTAGCGCTGCTCTTCCAGCAAATCAATGTACCCAATAAAATCTCCTGCCTTGTAAAGGTTAGTAATATACTCACGCCCTTCTTCGTTCGATTTGGAGGTTTTAACCCTGCCCTTGTTCAGAAAGTAAAGCGCATTGGGATAGCTGCCTTCGGAGAACAGGTATTGCTTTTTCTTCAGTACAATGGTTTTCTGGTCTTTTGAGATAAGGTTATCGAGGTTTTCCAGCCCCCTGGCCTCCTGTAAAAAGTTGTTAAAGCCTTCTGCGCTTTTGTTAAAGTCAGATTTCAGGATCTCGTTTTTTTTCAGGCGCATTTCAATGGCATCGAGCAGCTCCAGGTCGTCAAAGGGTTTGATGAGATAATCGTCGGCACCCAGGTTCATGCCCTTTCTGAAGTCTTCCTTCTCTGACTTAGCCGTCAGGAATATAAAAGGAATGCCGGCGGTATCGGGGTTCTTGCTTAGCAGGTGCAGCACACCGTAACCATCCAGCTGGGGCATCATTATATCACAGATAATGAGATCAGGTTTCTGGGATTTAGCCATTTCAACCCCAACCTTACCATTTTCTGCCTGGGCAACCTCGTAATTCGCCAGGGATAGAATTTCTGCTATGTTCTCCCGGATCTCCAGGTTATCTTCTATCAAAAGTATTTTTTTCATGACTGTGCGTTTTCTGGGATAGAAACTGAAAAAGTAGTTCCCTCATCCAGCTTACTTTCGTATTGTAAGCTGCCATTCATAATATCGACATATTTTTTTACAATGTTCAATCCAAGGCCGGTGCCCTGAATATTTGTAACGTTCTGTGCCCTGAAGAAAGGGGTGAACAGGTGGGCCTGATCGGCCTCTGGTATGCCTATTCCCTCATCCCTGATTACGATGCTGGTGGTGCTGCCAGTTATTTCAGTATTGAAATGGATAGCCTTGCCCTCGCCGGAATACTTGCTGGCATTGGAAAGCAGGTTGATCATGATGTTTTTGATCAGCTGCTTATCCAGGTGAACGGTGCTGCTGTCGCCGGCATGGCTGTAGTGTATTTTCTGCCCCTTTTTTAAGAAGCCCTGCAGCTCATCGGTTACCTCGGTGGCCAGGTTCTGCAGGTTAAAGGTGGCGGGCACATTGTAAATTTTGCCTTCTTCTATGCGGCTGATGGACAGGAAGTCGTTCAGGATATTGGTAAGGTTGTTTACCGCAGATTTGATTCGGTCAACGTGCTTCTGCCTTTTTTCATCATCTTCGGTAGTAGTATACTTGCTGATGAGCGACACGGAAGAGAGTACCGTGCTTAAAGGTGTGCGGAATTCATGCGAGGCTATGGTTACAAACCTTGATTTTAGCTCGTGCAGCTCCTTTTCTTTTTTCAGGGCCTTGCGCACTTCCTGCTCTGCTTCGTAAAGGCTGCGGTTGGTGTGCTCCAGCTTACGGATGGCCTCTGCCAGCTCCTGGGTGCGCAGCTCTACCCTTTGCTCCAGTTCTGTATTAAGCTTCTGGATTTCGGCAAGGCTCTTGGCATGCTCAATGCTGTAGCGGATAGAGCGCTCCAGCTCAAAGGGGTTAATGGTGCCTTTTACCAGGTAATCCAGGGCACCAATACGCATGGCTTTTTCGTCAGTTTCCCGGTCGCTCTGGCCGGTGAGTAAAATAAAGGGTGCCGTGCTGCCTTCCTCTATGGCCTGGGTAATCAGTTCCAGGCCGTCGTGGGCACCTAAGCGGTAATCTACCAGGTAAACATCGTGCTGCTGCTGCCTGATGAGCGACAGTGCTTCATTGAAAGAGCTTGTCCAGTCGAGCAGGTAATTTCTGCCCGGAATATCGTTGATGATCTCCCGGGTGATGATGAAATCGTCCTCATCATCATCAATTAGCAATACTCTAATTTTTTCTGCCATTGATCAGGTACTTTCCGGCTTATAAGTTTGGTGGTAATTCTACAATCTGGAACCAGTATTTACTAACAGTTTTCATCACATCTACCAGTGCGGCAAATGTTACAGGCTTGGTAATAAAGGAGCTAACGCCCAGGTCGTAAGTACGGATAATGTCTTCTTCTGCTTTAGAAGTGGTAAGCACCACAATAGGAATCAGGCGCAGGTGCTCATCGGATTTTATTTCCTTTAGCGCCTCCCGGCCATCTTTCTTGGGCATGTTCAGGTCCAGCAGTATAAGGCCCGGGGTTGGGTGCTGTTCTTTGTTGGTGAACTTACCTTTATTGTGGAGGTAGTCCATAAGCTCTTCGCCATTCTCTACAAACTGAATCGTGTTTTTAAGCCTGCTTTCCTCCAGGGCCTCCTGTATCAGCATACGGTCCTCGGCGTCGTCGTCGGCTATGAGTATAATGATGGGTCTCTTATTTGGCATCTAAGTATAATTAAAGTCGGGTTTAGGACTCCTGCGGTTGTTTTGTTGCCAGGGTAACTACAAAACGTGACCCCACGCCGGGCTTGCTGTGGGCAGTAATATCGCCCCCGTGGCGTATGGCAATTTTACGGCAGATGGCCAGCCCAACCCCGGAGCCTTCGTATTTCTGGCCCTCCAGCCGCTGAAATATGTTAAAGATCCGGTCAAGGTACTTTTCGTCAAAGCCTATGCCGTTGTCTTCCACATATATTTCTGTTACTTCATCGCCGGGTGTGGCCGTTAAATGTGCTACGCGCTGCAGGTTCTTTGCATATATGTTGATGATCGGATTTTCGCCCTCTTTCCTGAATTTGATGGCATTGCTCACCAGGTTCTGGAACAGCTGCCG
Source organism: Cesiribacter sp. SM1 (assembly GCF_020178975.1). Lineage (GTDB taxonomy): Bacteria > Bacteroidota > Bacteroidia > Cytophagales > Cyclobacteriaceae > Cesiribacter. The sequence continues at coordinate 144,385 of NZ_JAHXBU010000091.1, read as the reverse complement.
CATCTGTGTTGGCTCTGCCTCAATTTCGGGCAGGGGAGTACGGATTATTTCTGCACCGGTCTGCTCAATGGATACCTCCAGGTCGGAGAGTACCTCTGTAAGTACATGATCCAGGTTTACTTTCACAAAGGGTTTGGCCTTAGAGGTTACGCGGGAGAAGGAAAGCAGATCGTTAATAAGCGTTTGCATGCGCGAGGCAGCATTCAGCATCCTGTCTACATAATCTTTTCCCTGATCGCTAAGGTTGTCGTACTCTTTGCTCAGGAGCCTGTCGCCGAAAGCCTGTATTTTACGCAGCGGCTCCTGCAGGTCGTGCGAGGAAACATAGGCAAAGTCCTGCAACTCGCGGTTACTACGCTCCAGCTCTGCAGCATAGCGCCTTAACCTTTCTTCGCTTAATTTTTGGCGGGTAATATCGTGTATAAAGCCAGTGTACACCTTCCGGTCCTGCAGCAACACCTCACTCACGCTTAGGTACAGGGGAAAGGTAGAACCATCCCGGCGCAGGCCGGTAACCTCACGGCCTATGCCAATGATGCGTTTTTCGCCTGTTTCGTGGTAGTGCCGCATATAGCCGTCGTGCCTGCTTTTATCGGGCTCCGGCATCAGTACATTAATGCTTTTACCCAGCAGTTCTGCCGGGGCATAACCAAACTGCCTTGCTGCTGCTGGATTCACCATTTCAATGATGCCCCGCTTATCGATGGTGATGATGCCATCTACAGCTGCTTCTATGATAGAGTTGATCTTATTCTCGCTCTCCAGCAGGGCTGCTTCGGCCTTCTTAAGGTTGCTGATGTCGTGAACAATACCCGTAAAAATAAGCTTATCCTGCAGCTGTACCTCACTGATGCTAAGCAGAAATGGGAATACAGAGCCATCTTTTCTTTTGCCCAGCACCTCACGGCCTTTGCCTATGATTTTTGCCTCCCCGGTGCGCAAATAGTTTTCGATGTACCCATCGTGCTGGCTGCGGTCGGGTTCCGGCATCAGGATTTTAATATTCTGGCCAATGATCTCCTCCGGCTGATAGCCAAAGATGCGTGCAGCAGCAGGGTTAACGGTTTCAATAATGCCCTGGTGATCTATGGTGATAATGCCATCGATGGCAGTATCGATAATAGCCTTTAGCCTTGATCTGGTTTCCAGATTCTGCTCAGGGGTGTATTTATTTTCTTCCAAGGGTATTTGTTTAGGATCAACGCTTAAAGATACTTAAGTGATTAGACAATGTACAACTGACAGTTTAAAAGCTTGGTTATATCTTCAAATCAAAGATATTAAAGCCTGATAGTCTATGATATATATCATTTTTTCAGGTGCGGCACATCATCTTATCAGAAGACTTGCCTCTGTAATTTTACAACTCCAGCATAAGATATTATTGTATTCAGCATTGATAAACAGCGCTTCTTGATTGGTGTTTGCTGGCGTGCAGGTAGAAGCGCAGGAAATCCTTCAGATAATGAAAAATATACTGGTGCCCACAGATTTTTCCCACAACGCACAGGTTTCTGCTTACTATGCGGCAGCTTTTGCCCGTCTTACCGGCGCCCGGCTCATCATTTTTCATGCCTTCTATCCACTGGCCATTCCCATGGGGCAGGGAACTGGTACCCCTGAAAAGATTGATTCCCTGCTTCCGAGCGATGATCCGCAGGCTGCGGCACAGGAACAGCTGGATCTGCTGGCCTACGAGCTGCACACAGCCTTTGGTGTGTCTGTTACCCGCCTGCTAAAGCCGGGCTTTGCTGCAGATGAAATACCTGTATTTGCCCGGAGGCTTCGGGCAGACCTGGTGGTAATGGGTATCCAGGGCTCAAATTTACAGCTCAGCGGTACCATGGGAAAGGTGGCCGGTGTAATGCTGCTGTCAGAATCAGTTCCTGTGGTGTGTGTGCCGGCAGAGGCAGGGCTAAGCACACAGCCATCTATTCAGCAGTTTTTGAAAGACAGATGTCCGCTCTGCAACAATAGTGGCCAGCAGATCCTGCAGGCCCTGGCCTCCCAATCAGGTCTGGACCTGCAGCCTGTGGGGGGGGGAGTAATAGCATTAAACAGGGATCATTAAAAGCTATCTCATAAATACCTCAAGGTTTTCGATAATCTTCAGAAGAGAACCTCTTTCCGCAGCTATATAAGGTTTCGCACGCAAACAAGATTGAATGATATTTCAAAAATAGTGTAGTCACCCCCATCCCATCCCCTTGTAGGTGAGCCTGCTCATTAGGGTTGAAATATGTTTGCTGCTTTATGCTCCCAGCAACTCAAAGCATTGGTTGGCAATTTCGAGCTCTTCGTTGGTTGGGATCACCAGGATCTTTACAGGAGCACCTTCTTTACTGATTTCCCGTAGTTCCTTAGATCGTACTTTGTTCTTTTCGCTATCCAGCTCAATGCCCAGGAAGTTAAGCTGGCTGCACACACGCTCACGTACCATCGCATCATTTTCACCTACACCCGCCGTAAATATAATGGCATCCAGTCCATTTAGTACAGCTGCATAGGCGCCGATATATTTTTTGATACGGTACGCATATAGCTCATAGGCCACATCTGCGCTGGAATTACCCTCGTTTATGGCTTTGGTAATGTCACGCATATCGCTGTAGCCGGTGAGGCCTTTCATACCACTTTGCCTGTTCAGCAGTGTGCTTACCTCTTCTGCACTGTAGCCTTCCTGGTTTATCAGGTGAAAGATCACGGAAGGATCAATATCACCTGAGCGGGTACCCATTACCAGGCCGCTGAGTGGTCCGAAGCCCATGCTGGTGTCAACAGATTTGCCGCCGTTTACAGCTGCCATGCTACAGCCGTTGCCCAGGTGTATGGTGATGAGCTTTGCCTGTGGGTTGTTCAGGTAATCTGCAGCCTTTGCCGCTACATATTTGTGGCTGGTGCCATGGAAGCCATAGGCCCTGATGCCCTGTTTGCTGTATAGTTCGTTAGGAATGGCGTAGCGGTAGGCCTGTGGGGGCATGCTCTGGTGAAAGGCCGTATCAAATACTGCTACCTGTTTTGCCTTAGAGAAAATACGCTCTGCTACCTCTATGCCCAGGTAATTGGAAGGGTTGTGCAGGGGTGCAAGGGCAAAAAGCTGCTTTATTTTGTCTTTAACCTCCTGTGTGATGGTGGTAGTGGCAGCAAAGGTTTCGCCGCCATGCACCACCCGGTGCCCTACTGCTTCTATTTCTGCAGGATCTTTGATTACGCCCAGTTCGGGGTGGGTGAGCAGGTTACCCACTTCCTGCAGGCCTGCCTCGTGGTCCGGCAGGTCGAGTGTGCGTTCAATAACCCTTTCCTCCTCCCCATTGATTATTTTATGTGTAATCACTGAGTTGCCAAGGCCAATGCGCTCTACAAGGCCGCTGCAAACCGGCTTTTGAGAAGGCATTCTGAAGAGCTGGTATTTGATAGAGCTGCTGCCGGAGTTAACTACGAATATGTTCATACTATAGGTATTGGGTATCTGGTATTGTGTATTGGGTATTGGAAGTTATATGAGGCAACTATTGGCCTACTCAATACTTACTACCCAATACTCAATACTATTCCTGACTTTGAATGGCGGTGATGATAACTGTATTGAAAATATCTTCTACCGTACAGCCGCGGCTAAGGTCATTAACAGGTTTGTTCAGGCCCTGCAGCATTGGTCCTATGGCCAGTGCGCCGGTTTCGCGCTGAACGGCTTTGTAGGTGTTGTTGCCTGTGTTGAGGTCGGGGAAGATAAGCACGCTTGCCTGGCCGGCCACTTCTGAATTGGGTAGTTTCTGCCGGCCCACCTGATGGTCTACGGCTGCATCGTACTGAATGGGGCCTTCTACCTTCAGGTCGGGGCGTTTCTGTTTTACTATTTCAGTTGCCCGGCGCACCTTTTCCACATCGGCACCCTCGCCTGAGGAGCCCGAGGAGTAGGAGAGCATGGCTACCTTAGGCTCTATGCCAAAGCGGCTGCTGCTGTCGGCAGAGGAGATGGCAATTTCGGCCAGCTGTTCTGCGGTAGGGTTGGGGTTTACGGCACAATCGCCAAAAACCGATACCCGGTCGGGCAGGCACATAAAGAAAACCGATGATACCACGGAAAAGCCCGGCTTGGTTTTCACAAACTGCAGGGCAGGCCTGATGGTATGCTGGGTGGTGTGTACCGCTCCGGATACCATACCATCGGCATGGCCCTTGTACACCATCATGGTACCGAAGTAAGATACATCCGTCATCAGGTCGCGGGCCATTTCAAGGGCTACATTCTTGTCTTTCCTGAGCTCGTAAAGGGTGTTTACGTACGCTTCGTAATGCTCCGACTGCTGCGGGTTTACAATATGAATACGCTCCGGATCCAGGTTCAGGCCCATTTGCTTAATGGCTGGAATGATCTTTTCCGGATCGCCCAGCAGGGTAAGGTCAACAATATCCTGTGCTATGAGGCGTGCAGCTGCTCTTAAGATCCGCTCATCACTGCCTTCCGGCAGTACAATATGCTTCTTTTTGCTCTTTGCCCACTTCACCAGCTGGTACTGGAACATATGAGGGGTCATGCCCTCGGGTTTGTAGGTAACAATGCTTTGTTCCAGGGCAGGCACATCCACATACTTTTTAAAGGTAGAGATGGCCAGTTGTATCTTTTTAGTATTATCGGGTGTGATCCTGGATTTAATGTTGCCAATCTGGGTGGCAGTCTGGAAGGAGCCCGATTTAACAGACAGGATCGGAACCACAGACTGCAGGCCTTCAATAAGCCTGATCACCGGTTCGTCGGGAACAAAGCCGCCGGTAAGCACGATGCCCGATATTTTTGGGTAGTTAACAGAAAGGCTTGCCTGCAGGGCACTGATGAGGATATCGCTCCGGTCGCCGGGTGTGATGATCAGTACATTTTGCTTGATGTGGTTCAGGAAGTTAGGTACCTGCATGGCGCCCATAATAAAATGATCGGCCTGGTTAGCAAGCTGCTGTTCACCAAACATAAGCCTGGCGCCGAGAATCTGCTGCACTTCCTTAATGGTAGGGCTTTTTAGGGCGGGGCGGTCGGGAATTACCGCAAGGCTGACCTGTTCTCGCAGCTGGGGCAGCAGTTCATTGCGTACCTCATCTACCTGATCGGGATGAACCTTGTTGGCTACCACTGTTAATACCTGTATATCGCGCGACTGGAAGTTGCGCATAATGGTAAGAATGTTGGTGGTGATTTGTGTAGTGGTTTTGTTTTCTCCTGAAACCACAATGATCACCGGGGCAGCCAGGTTTTTGGCTATCGATACGTTAGCATCAAATTCAAATACAGTTCCCTCTCCCAGGAAGTCGCTGCCCTCAACCACGGTAAAATCGTAGTATTCCTCCAGTTGCTTAAACTTATTAAGAATGGTATCTATGATTTCGCCCTGGTTGCCTGCTTCTATCAGGCGCAGTGCCTGCGGACGGGTGTAAGCGTAGGTATCTTCATAGGCTACCTGCAGGCCAAAGTGACTAACGATCGTTTCTATATGCACATCTTTGGCAACAGCAGGATCGTGGTTGATGATTGGTTTAAAATAGCCTATTTTCTGTGCTTTGCTCAGCAACATATCTACCAGGCCCAGCGCAATAATGGACTTGCCGCTATAGGGTTCTGCAGTGGCTATGAAAATGGCTTTGGTCATACAATTCTACATGGTTTAGTGTCCGCAAAGTCCGCCATTAAAAAGCAGAAAAAATATGACTTAAATCTGTTTTTCAGACGACAAAGATCAATGGAAATCACTTGAGTAAAGCTGTTTGTGCTAAATTTATATCTGTTCCTCAAGCCATTCCTTTATGGTATGACTAACTCAAAAGCGGGAGGGGTGTTTTATTCATCAGCAGTAATAGCAGCTACATCAAAGGCCCGGCCAATACTTCCATCTTTAAAGCTGCATGATTATGTTGCTCTTAAACTAAAGTAGATATGACAGGCGGCGTAGGTTTTTCCAGGCAGGGGCATGATTCCTTCAGGCATAACAGGAAGTTAAGCCACATCAGGCCATCTATGAAGGATAATCCTTATACAAATGTAAAGGATGTAGATGCAGGCAGAGATGCTTCTGTAAGTAAAGAAGCTGCGCAATGGAGAGACTCAATGAGGCAGAAACAAAAGAAGTTAAGAATACTGATATTTGGTTTGCTTTTGCCAGCAATACTTCTGCTTGCCACACTGGCTGCAGGCATATGATGGGGTGAGTTTCTACAGGAATCCAGTGATTTAGAAATAGTTTTGTTTATTTTTAAATATCTGTAATATAGGGTTTTATGTGTTGTTTGAGATTTACACCGTTTGCATTTTTTTGCGCCTCCTGCCAGCCTGCCCGATCATTTACTTTTGAACAAAATCTGATGTAACATATTATTTTCTATCTCGAATACGTTGGTAGTTATCAATTAATGAGAACAGCCGATGTGTCATATAGAAATAAGTAATCAATTAGCAAGGGCTATCATTTGCCTGAACAGCAGCGGGTCTTTGAAAGACAGGCTGGTATTTGCAGCCTTAACGCTTAACGATATAAATACCAGGGTTTTTCCTTCCAGTAGCCTTACCTCCAGGTACGATCTTTTATTAAAGGAGCTTGGATTGAAGGGTGAATTCTTCAGTGAAGAGGAGGTTGAGGGCACCGTATCCAGCCTGACTGAACAGCAGCAACAAGCCATATGTGCAGCCATTATATCCATGCACATGGAAGTTAACAGGGGAGAGGTTTTCGAATAACCGATTAACTGATCATTAGCCTGAAAAGCACCAAATACCGACCTCTACGAATCCTGTGATAAATCAATCCCCTCCAGACAGGGGTAACTGCAAGAATACAGCGCATCCTTGAAAACAAGTTTAAAGAAAGGAGAGAAGCCCAGCTTTAGCCTTTTAATAATAAAATCATAAAAATTCTGAAAAGCAGGAATAGGCCTTATTCTCTGCCGGAAGAAGCTTTGCCCAGTAAAAAAGTCTTTTCTTTAATGAGCTGTTGTTGCTGGGAGGCAAGTTTATAGTAACGGGCCATGTGCTTGTTCAGCAGCACACGTACGCTTAATGTTTCCAGCTCCTGATCGGTTACAGTGCCCTCTGCCGATTTCTCAAAATACTTTTCCATTTCCAGCACATTTTCCTCCAGAATCAGCAAAAGCTCAGTCTGGAGTTTACGCAACTCTTCCTGTTGTTCGCGGGCCTGTTGCCGGAGTTTATTTAGCTCTTCCAGCCTGATATTCACTGGAGATGCGATAGGATCTTTGTCTTTTATCATCTGCACACTTATTCTCCTCCTCAACGCGCTATTGTCTTTAGTTGTTCAGTGTTTTGGGCTAAATAATATTACTGAATTTGCCGGTAAACTTATGATTATAAATGCATAGTTGGTGCTGCCAGCAGGCTGCTGAAAAAAAAATATTTTGTGCTTCAGGAGGGTTTTGGAAGCGTCTCCGGTAACTACAGCTAAATGTCTGAAATATTCAAATGGGTGAGAGGGAATGGCCTGGGCCCCAAGTTAACATTTGGCGGGATGTTTATGGTCCTTAAGTGTATGCCTAAAGTGGGCAATATTTCTTTTGCCGGTAAGGCAGGGGGAGTAGGTACAGCAGGGCTTTGCTACCAAATGCACTTAACCAGCGATTGCTAGCAAAGCCCTGCTGCCTTTGAAATATTTCCTGTATGCTTAAAAAGGTTGCTTGTACAGGATAGACTTGGAGCACATTTCCAGGGCACATTCCTGCAGCAGGAGCTGACTTGTAGATTTTTCTGCTACCACACCAAAGGTAACATCCAGAATCCTGGGAATGCCCAATGCCAGGCCCAGCTGCTCTGCAACGGCAAAGGCACTCATGGAGTTGAGGTTGGAAACATAAAGCTGCTGCAGGTCCTGCCAGGGCCCCTTGGCGCCACCAGCAAGTGCAATTACATCTGCCCATACCTCCCGGCTCTTACCTAAAAAATCACCCAGCGTGGTTCTTATCGCAGAAGGTTTCCGGCCAATAATCCGGAATAGATCCTCTGCCTTGCTTTCGTGTTCTATGGCTTCGGCAAGCATGGTGCTGAGGTAATCCTTTATATGGGGCTCTTCTATTTTTGGTACTGTATCTTCCAGTAGTTGCCGGAAGGAAGCCTGCGTGAACTGAACATTCTTAAACCAGGCCTCGGCCCGGCTATAATGTTCCTCACGGCATTCCAGGTCCAGTTCAATGAGTATGGGTTGTTTTGATAAGTTATTTTCCATGACTACTACGCATTTTTGCTGATTTTCCATAAAACACCTGTATGAGCAAAGGCAAACATACCCCCTTTGGTAAGGCGGGCGTGGCCAAAATCCAGTACATACAAACTCCTGCCGTCGGGGCTGAATTTGCAGGAAACAGGCCGCTCTATGCCGCCGGTCCCCCAGGCAGAGGCAGGGCCCATTTTTTTATTATGCATAAAAGGGACCCCTGTTCCATTTTTTACATCTACCCTGATTACCCTGAAGCCATGATCAAGATCTTCGGGACGGGGAGAATTAAGTGGCGCCATGGTACCCCATTCGGCTACAAACAATTCGCCCCTGTGCCCAAAAAAGTCTGATTTGGAAAAATCCATCCTGCACATGCAGGAGTGAGGCTGCTCAAGAAATGCTGCGGGACCTGCCCAGGGTGGCGGATCCTGCAGGAACAGCTCGGCGGCTTTGCCTTTGGCAGGCAGGTGGCTGGGGTGGTTTACCGGCAGGCCATCGCCGCAGATATCGGGAAAGCCATACCAGTCGGGTGTTTTTACGGTTCCATATGGTTGCCTGGCGTTTTTAATGTGCCAGATTCTGTCCGGATCGTTGGCAATGGCACGCTCGCCTTTTTCTTCAAAGTCATTGTCTGATACATACAACTCGCCTTCTTCGTTGATAGCCATGCCAAAAGGGTTGCGGATGCCCCAGGCAAGCAGCTCTATATCTGTGCCATCGGGTTTGGAGCGCCACACAGCAGAGTTGCAAAAAAGCGCTCCTTTGATTACTTCTCCTTTTTGTGCAGGAGTTCCAAAAGGTTTAAAAGGCCCGGTTTCGGTCAGGAAGGGGTAGGGCATGCGCGGGTCGCGGCTCCAGACGTTGTTGCCGGTAAGGGTAACATCCTGCCCCGGCACATCATGTGCCAGGGGGTGCTTGGCCATGTCAACGGTAAAGCCTGCAGGCAATATAACACCCTGCTGAGATACAGATCCGTTACCAAAATACATAAGTCCATCAGGGCCAAAGAGCGGCCCGCCCGGTTCGTGCCAACCGCCACTTGGCAGCTTGTCTATTAGTATTTTAAGTTCACCTGTCTCAAGGTTGTACCTGGCCACCTGCATATGATAACCTCCCTTGATGCACATGTACAGCATGCCATCGCGCCAGGTTATACCGCGTGGGCCTGCCTGTATATTCATGGTAATGGCTTCTGTTTCGCCATTAGGCTTTACTATTACTACCCTGGCAGGCATATAGGGGCGGGTAGGCCATGAGCTGCCGCCTTCACTCACAAATATTGTCCCGTCATCGGCAAAGGCAATATCGGTGGGAAAGGAAAAACCAGCCATTACCGCTTCAACAGTATAGCCATCGGGTACCACTACATCACTGGCATCTACCTGCGGTCTTGCTGGTACCGATAAATTCCGGAGTGCATCAGCAGTTGTTCTGCTTGTTTTAATTGGCCCTTTTCCAATTGAAAAACCTCTGTTGGAGGGGGAGACTTCTTGCTTGTTTGCCATAGTTAAAAAAAGGTTCAGCTTTAAGTGGAGCGCTATGATGGTTAATGTCAGGGGCGACAGAAGTTTGTTACTGGTTGGTGTGCTGCTTGTGCAGTCTGGCTGTACCGAAACCGGCTTTTCAAATGGAATATTTGACGCACAGCTGCCGTATGCTGAAAGTTTAACTCAATTTACCTTCTATGGTTCGGCAGCTGCCTGTGATTTGTGTGATTATAAACTGCTTTAAAAATAAAATACTTCCGGACTCTTCTAAGGAGTTGGGTAAATGCAAAACAGCCCGGGAGATGCTTCCCGGGCTGCTTCAAATACGTGTGCGTTGATCTAAAAGTCAGGTTCAATACCTCGCTGCAGCTGCAGCATGCCGCTGCTCTCTGTAAGGCATCTGTTTAGCTTACAGACAAATGGTGGTAATATTTGAGTACCCCTACCGCTATGGTAACGATCAGGAAGATTGCAGCCAGAAGGCCTAACAGTAGTTTATTGCTGGTTTTCATTTGTCGTGTCCGTTTTGGTTATACTTACTATAATAGGTTTGCAGATCGGAAAAGGTAATGCCCAGCATTTCCATATTGCGGAACAGGGCGGGCAGGTCTTCTTCCAGGAACTGCTCTTTTTTTAGTGCCCGGGTTTTTTCGTAGCCATCGTCTGCTACAAAGTAGCCCAGGCCCCGTTTGTTGAAGATGATCCCCTTATCCTGCAGGTAGTTAAAAGTACGCATGGTGGTGTTGGGGTTAACCTCAAACTCTACGGCGGTATCACGTATGGAGGGTATCTTTTCTCCTACTGTCCATTTTCGCTGAAGAATGTTCTCCACGAACTGGTCGGCTATCTGCAGGTAGATGGCCTGATTTTCCTTAAACTCCATCATAGCTGTCTCTCCTTTAAGGTGAAATATGTGGTTAACAGCATATAGGGGCCCAGCACAGCGTACCATAAAATTTTCATAAAAAGGCCTAAGTTGGGGAGCACTGTATCATTGATTGTAACAGTATCCGGATTGATATTAATATTGCTTGCGCCACCAAAGAATAGCAGGATGAGCAACAGTGCATATAACCCTATTACCATTGGCAGCACTACCAGCACCAGCACCGTTTTCAGGAAATTATTTTTTCTGAAATAGCAGGCTCCCCAGAGGAATATGGTCTGAATTACCATGTAATTGGCAATAGTGCTCCAGTATTCATCAGTGAAGTATTCTAAAGCCATCTCGGGCATGCCTGCAACCAGTGTGCTGATCAGGTAAATAAGAAAAGTTGCGGCTGTATATGCCAGGATAAAGATTGGCGACGACAGCAGCCAGGAAGCTATCAGTTTCTCCAGGGTGGAAACCGGCAGCGTAAGAAAAGCATAGCTGCGGTTAGGGGTATGTAGCTCCTGGAAAATCTGGCTGGTAAAGATCAGGCCGATCAGTGTCAGGAATCCATAGTAAAGACCAGCTGGAAGCTGGTACAGCCCCGTGGATTTAAAGTAACCAATGAATACTGATATTATGAAAAGCAGGCCGAAAATAGCGGCAGCGGCAACCGACCAGCTCTGCCTGAACAACGACAGCTGGCGTAATATAAAATTATACTGCCTTGGGGTGCTATATAAATTAGAGTACATAATCTGATGGGTTAGTTAAGTGAGCTTCTACTGCCTGCTGGTTTTTTACTACTCCGTTGAAAAGTATCTCAAGGTCTACCCTTGATTCCATTCCGGAGGTATTTTTGGTGATACCGGCTTTTCTGCCTGCTGCATCTTCGCTGTAGAGGATATCCTCCGGCATTGCTTTTCTGAGGTCCTGCTCAAAGCGCAGTTTTTCTGAAATTTCTCCTATGCCGTGGTTGAAGATAATGCGGCCGTTTTCCAGTACCAGCACTACATCAATCAGGTTCTCCAGGTCGCGTACCTGGTGGGTGGAGATCACGATGATCTTTTCTTCGTCCAGGGAGGAGGCCATGATTTTTCTGAACTGGCTTTTGGATGGAATGTCCAGGCCGTTGGTAGGTTCATCCAGGATCAGCAGGCGGGCATTGGTAGAGAGGCCAAAGGCAATCAGAAATTTTTTCTTCTGCCCGTACGACATGCTGGAGAGCTTTTCATTGCGGTCCAGCTCAAACTCCTGCAGGTAAAAGTCCAGCTGCTCGCGGCTAAACCTGCTGTAAAAAACAGCATTGTACTTCACAAATGTGTCAATGCTCTGTGCGGGCAGCTCAAACTCTTCTGGCACCACAAAAACATTGTCCAGCATCTGCGGCTCCCGCTTGCTTACATCGTGCCCAAACACCCTGGCCTGGCCTTCTTGTGGATATAACAAGCCAGACATATGCTTGAGCAGGGTGGTTTTGCCTGCACCATTTTTACCCAGCAGTCCGTAGATGTAGCCACTTGTAAGGCTAAGGTTAAGCTCCCTGAATAAGGGCTTATTCTTTTTATACCGGAAGTTGATATTTTGCAGCTCAACCATAAGTTCGAAATTAAGGTGTGTTACTATGTTAGTACGCTATAAATGTAATACAAAATCAAAGTATCTTCAAGCCCCCGAGGGGTATAAAAGGTGGTGGTTTTAGTTGCCACCAGCCCTGTTCAGTTCTTCGAGGTTGCTGTTTCTGTTTTTGCTTTCAAACTTTTCGCCTTTGCTGAAGCGGTAGCGCAGGTTAAGCTTTAAGCCGCGGGTGCCCCTGTACTGGTCAAAGTTGTTGCGGTTTGCGCCAATGTCTGCGCTGCCGGTCTCTATTAGTGATTTGAAAATATCGGATACGTTCAGGCTTACATCCAGCTTATCGGCCATAAAGGAGCGTTTAACACCTGCATTCACCCACCAGGCACCATCGATCTGGTAGAGGCCGTGTGCCAGCGGACCACGGTAAATGCCGCTTAGCTCTGCAGTAATGCCCAGGGGTAGTTTAATGGTGTTGTTTACCTGTGTCATAAAAAAGAGCGCTTCGTTAACCTGCTGCAGATCGTTAAAAGAAGTTTCGAAGCTCTGGTAAGCCAGCATTACGTTGTTGAAGATGCTCCATTTGGGCGTTACCTCTACCGGAGCCACCAGGGTTGCCCTGAAGTTCTGGAAGCGATCTATGTTCTGCTGTCCGAATACGGTAGTTTTTGTACTGTTATTCTGCATGGGTACTTCGGTAAAGAAGTCTTTTGAGACAGAATAGCCAAGCACCAGGTTGTAAGTCTGTTTAAAGGTTTGTGTTACCTCAAATGAGTTAGTATACTCCGGGCGCAGGTTAGGATTGCCTTGTGCAATGGTGTAAGGATCGAGGTATACCAGGAACGGGTTCAGTGATTCGTAGCGTGGCCTGCTGATGCGGCGGCTATAGTTGTAGCTGATCTGGTAATTGTCGCTTACTTTTTGCTGTACAAACACGCTTGGAAACAGGTTCAGGTAGTTTCTTTTGATTGTTTCGCCCAGGGTTACAGATTCGCCTTCGGAATAGGTCTGTTCTGCCCGCAGGCCTGCCTGCACACTCCACTTATCGCCCAGCTTGGTGCTGAAGTTGCCATAGGCAGCCAGTATGTTTTCGCGGTAGATGAAGTGGTTGCTCATGCTGTCAATGGGCTGTTTAGTATTATCCTCGAGAGAAAAGAAGCTTAGCTCGTTATCAGATACCACATGGCTTGCTTTTACACCGGCCTCTATCTTGCTCTTGCCGAAGATAGCTTTGGAGAAATCTACCCTGGCCGCATATATGTTGTAGGAAGATGGGTTGGTGTTGCCCAGCACCTGTTTTTCTGCAGGAGCATCAGAGGCATAGGTAAAGCTGTTTATAAAGTCAGATGTAGTCATGCTGGAGAGGCGTACATAGTCCACATCGGCGGTTAAACGGGTGCCCAGGGTATCCAGCTTGCCAACATAGTGCAGGTTAACAGTAGTACTTTTTGATTTTTCATCTACCGGGGCCGCAGATACTGTCCTCATGTTCTGGCTAGCATCTGTACGGATCAGCTCCATGTCTGAGGTAAGGCCCTGGTAGGTATCGTGCTGCGATAGGCTGGCAGAGGCACCCACGCTGTGGTTTGCATTAAAGTCGTAGTCGGTGTTCAGTTTGATGGAAGGCGTATAGTCAGTTCTGTCTTCGTAGGTTTTCTGGTCAAACTTTGCATAGTCACCGGGCTGGTTAAATTCACGCACCATATTCAGTGTGCGGAAGGTGTTACGATCGGCCATATCCAAGCTGATGGAGGAGTTCCAGCGTTCGTTTTTGTAGTTGATTTTGGCACCACCGTTGTAGCCATGCAGATTGTTGTACTGGTAACCGGCATATACACTGCCATTCATGCCGCGGATGGTGTTTTTCTTCAGGTTGATGTTAAGCACACCGGCAGTACCCTCGGCATCGTGCTTAGCAGATGGGTTGGAGATAATCTCGATGTCTTTGATGTTTTCGGCTGACATGCCCTGTAACAGGTTTTGCAGTTCTTTCGATGAAAGGTAAGTGGGGCGGCCATCAATCATTATTTTTACGCCTCCCTTGCCATTAAGCTGTATGTTGCCATCCTGGTCTACCCATACGCCCGGCGATTTTGCAAGAACATCCATGGCAGTGCTGCCGGCGGCCAGCGCCGTACCTTCCACACTAACAATCATCTTATCGGCTTCGGTAATTACCTTTGGGCGCAGCGCTTCTACGGAAACGGCCTGTAGCATTTCCACATCTTCCAGCAGGCTTAAGCTGCCAAAATCTTTAGAAAAAGCAGGGCCTGATACAGTAAAGGCTGGAGTGGTTTTGCCTTTGTACCCAACAGCACTAAGCTTAAGGAAATACCTGCCTTCTGCCGGAGACTTGATCATGAATTTTCCATCCATATCTGCCACTGCACCGGTTACCAGTGCAGAGTCTGTTATTTGCATAACAGCAACGCTGGCAAAAGGAAGAGCCTCACCTTTATCATCAGTGATGTTGCCGCTAAGGCCGCCATCTTGTGCAAATGCTGCCTGGGCTAAAAGAGCCATAATGGCCATTGCTACGTACCTGAAAAAATGTGCCATGATCTTTTTGTTAGTAGTTGGAATAAGTTTTATCTGTTTTGATCCTAAGCCAGTGCCGTTTCTGTGAATTTTCCAGTCTGGAATTTTCGCTGCTCTGCCTCTATGTTAGTGTACTATGTAACTAGTACACTACAAACCTATGAAAGGTTTTCTGATTTCCCAAGGTTTACTGAAATAAAATTTGCAGAAACGCAGCAGTGCTGTTCTCTCTTTATATAGTATGAAATGCCGGAAAAAAGCTCTAGGGGCTTAGGTACCAGTGATCAAAACAGCCTGAATGGAATGCCTTGCCACTACGGGAGGGTGTATGGCAGGTGTACTAGCTGGAGTAGTAGGGTTTTAGCATTAGCACAGCGGGTATAGGGTGCAGGAGGGGTTTACGGGGTGCTTAAAAAAATATTTAAAACTTTTTCAGATCCCAGGCAACGCTTTTTAGAGATGCCTGGTCTGCCTGGTAAATCTCACTTATTATCTAAAATCATGAAAACTGTAAATCTATTTTTAGTAGCAGTGCTTAGCTTTTCAGTAATTTTTACCTCCTGCGAGAAAGAAGAAGTAGAGCCGGTAAGAACAGAGACTCCCGAACCCGGTACAACAGACGACGAAGACAATGCTAACAACGGAGGTGGTACTACAACCCCACCTAATAATGGCGGCGGTACTCCCGGCAATGGCGGCAGCGTACCCCCCTGGGTTAATTCGCCTGCGGCAGATGCCAGGCTTACCAGCGTTGGAATGACAGCATGGGGTTACGATGCACAGAAACGCTTAAACTTTTATGACTCCTATAACGCCAATGATGATTACAGGGTGATCTACGAGGGCAATCAGGCTGTTAGGATGGAATTTGCAACTGGTCATTACCTGGTGTATGAATGGGAAGGCGGTAAAGTTACAGCTGCCAGAACCTACGCACAGGATGGTTTGGAGATCAATTGGTTTCGCTTTGAATACAGTGGCGATAAATTGGTGAAGAAAATAAAATCAAGCTGGTACCCCAACTACATCAGGGGTTGGTTAACAGTTTCTGAATATAACTATGATGAAAAAGGGAACCTGTCTCAGGCAACGATCCGCCATGCCCAAAGCGATAAATTTGAAGACCTGGGGCAGCCATCCATCATCACATGGGGAGATTATGATGATAAGATCAATCCCAGGCCTGCTGCAGAAAGTGATCTTTACCTGCCTGGTGTAACAATGTTTGTGAATAATCCGGGTTTCAGAAATGCTGGTTCCAAAGAACTGTTCTCCTACACTTACCACGAGTCCGGACTTCCTTATCAGCGCTTTGATAAAGTTGAAGGCTATGAGCATGTGCCTGCAATCACCAATACTTACGAGTATCAGTAAAGCAGGGTGCAGGCTCGGCTAGCTTAAAAAAAATCTCAAAATATTTCTTAAGTCAGGCAACGCTTTTGGAACAGGCCTGGTCTGACGGGTAAATGAACAAAGCACAAAGTTTAAAACCCAAAGATCAAAGTTTGAATGGCGCAGCCACTATTGCCCCGTCTGTTTATGCCAGTAATAGATCACTAACATAAAAGCACATCAGCACAAAAAGCTGGCCTGTAAAATGGCAGGCACACTGGCTGCACAACAATAATAAAACTTATTTCATGCCCTGCTTATCTGCTCACTAGTACCAATAGGGGCAGATTTTAAAGAGCAACCTATTACCAGCTTCAGCAAAATACCATTTGCTGTACTGCTACACTTTTGTCCTTAAAATTCAATAAGAACCATTAACGAATAAGAAAATGAAAAAGCTCATCAACCTGCTGCTGCCATTCCTCTTCCTGATGATAGGAATTGCAGCCTGCGAAGAAGACGAAACAATTCCTGCGCCTGTAAACAAACTGAAAGCCGTTGCTGGTGCCGACCAGACAGTTGCAGTGAACACGCTGGTAACACTAAACGGGTCTGCATCGCTCGATGGTAACGGGAAAACCTTTGACTACTACTGGATTCTCAAAAGCAGGCCTGCCGGCAGTACTGCCAGCTTGAATGAGGCTGCTACTGCTGCCCCCAGGTTTACGCCTGATGTTGCAGGTACTTATGTGGTGGAGCTTAAAATCAGCAATAAAATCTGGTTTAATACAGATGAAGTAAGCATTACCGCCACAGCAACTGGTACAGACGGAGGTACGGCTGACCCTGAAGCCATCATGCTGAGCGAAGCTGTTAGCCACGATGTGGTGCTGGAGAACATCTTTGAGGATCCGGCAGTAGCAGATTACATTGTAGTCGGCGATATCACAGTAAGTGCAAAGCTAGTGCTGGAGCCCGGAGTGGTGGTAGCCTTTGAGCAGGACAAAAGCCTGAAAGTAGTGGACGGTGGTGCTCTAGTTGCCAGAGGAACCGCAGATAATAAGATAATATTCATGGGAAAAACCCGGGCCAGCGGATTCTGGAAAGGTATCCTGATTTCCAGCAGCAGTACCTATAACGAGCTGGAGCATGTGCTGTTAACACATGCCGGAAGCAGCCCCTTTTCAGAAATGCCCGGCATAGATGTTAAAGCAGGGGTAGCACTTTTAGGTACTGCGGCACCCGGTGCGGCTCTAAAAGTAAGTAATTCTGAATTTGTGGATAATGGGGGCTACGGCATGTTTGTGCAGGGTGTGTCGGAGCTCAAAGCTTTCAACAATAACAGTTTTTACACCAATGCTTCTGCGGCTATGTATGTACCGGCCCGTCAGCTGCACAAGCTCGATGCTGAATCTAACTTTACCGGCTACAACGGCTACGATGGTGTAGTAACTGGCGGTACCTTGCAGCTAAGCGGGGAGGTGACCTGGCCCGATTTTAACGACGGTTCTACTTACCTGGTTAGCAGCGATATCAGTGTTGAATCAGGGCTGAAAATCGCTGAAGGTGCTGCGTTCAAATTCATGGAAGGCATAATGATGCAGGTAGTGGAAAACGGTTATTTAACAGCCGTAGGTACGGCCAGTAACAAAACTATTTTTACCACCAGCTCAGATAATCCTTACCGCTACTGGGGAGGCATCCTGTTCAATACAGCCAGTAGCGCAAACAGGCTGGAGTATGCAGAGGTATCTTATGCCGGGGGTAAAGCCCTGCCCGGTTTTGATGACCTGAAGTCAAACGTAGCGGTAGGTACAGCAGGAAAGCTCTACATGCAAAACACCAGCATGTGGGCTGGCCAGGGATTAGGCTTGCTGGCCTTTACAGACAAGGGCGCGCAGCTAAATGCAGATGTGGCCAGCACAAACAGCTTTCATGGCTTTGAGCAGAACCCGCTTAGGTTAAAGCTAAACCAGACTACTACAGATCCTGAAGTGCCTTCAATAGAGGTGCTGGCCGGAGAGTGGGTGGATGGCCGCAGCATGGCAGCCAAGGCTTATAGCATCGATGAGAAGTTCTATGACAGGGCAGCCGGCCAATGGTTCCGTGGCGCAGGCGACCCGTGGAGCATGAACCCCAAAACCGGCTTTGGTATCAAGATAGCGGCTGATGGCAGCTACACCTGGATAATTGCAGAAAGCCACCCCATGACTGGCTGCGGCACCTCTTATTCTGCAGAATATCTTTTAGGGAAAGTGAGTATCAGGCAAAGCTATGGTGTAAGAGAACTACACTTCAGGGAAAGCTACTGGAGGGACTTTTTCTACAATGCCTGCGATACAAGCCAGAATGTTGACTGGGAAGTTACTCCTGGAGAGTTGGCCCTGAAATATCAGATAAGCCGCATGAACTATGCTGGTGTTGATTGCTGGGTGCTGAAAATAATCAACCCGGATAATACTTTCTTTGAGTACTATAAGCCAGTCTGAGTTCTACATCAATCCGAATCATTTCAACACCTTTCTTAAGATAAAACTGTGTGCCATTGGTATGCAGTTTTTTTTCTTTTTACCCGGTGAGTAATATCTGTATCTGGTGTAGCTGCCAGTTGCCGGGACAGAAAATATAATGGATTTCAGACAGTAAGTGTTGAAATGGGACTAAAACAGGTGCAAATAAAATGCAGAATATTATAATTTTGTGCATTGAAATATGAGCTTTGTTTTGTAGCTTTTCCTAAAGAATTGCTGTACCAGATACCCGATAACCGTTTCTGCCGAAAAATAATTAGGAGCCAGGCAACGCTTTTGTCCTGGCTTTGGTCTGACCGGTAGAAACAAGCATAGAGATGAACCCTTATTTTAGAAGGATAAAAAACCAGTTACATCTGGCCATTGCCTGTACCGCAGTGCTGGGAGGTTGTGATATTGCCGGCGAGGATGTTGTACCCAGGACTATTGAAGAATTCAGGCTAGTGCCCGATGAAATCTGGGACTACCGATATCCCGATGGTCCAAGTTCAATCAACCTCGATCCTCTGTTAAATGACAGCATAAAAGTAGAGGTAACTGTGAAATTTAACCAGCCACAGCATGGCAGCTTTTTTGTGGATGGTACCGATACCTATTATTTGCCTCAGGATGGATTTGCGGGAGTAGACAGGTTTACGTATACCGTATGCAGTGCAAAAACCTGCAAAACTGAGGAGGTGCTGGTATACATTGATGAGTTGCCGGATCCCAATACCTGTGTAGATGCCTTAGCAGATGATTTTGCAGAAACTACTAATGATCAATGGGTTGATGTACAGATTTTTAGAAATGACAGGATCTGCTCAAGTAATGGAATAGGGGTGGTAACTTCTCATGTGGGTACAGGACATCATGAGGTGATCTGGGGGCATGGTTCCCACCCAAATAATGTAGTGCTCAGGTATTACCCTGATAAAAACTTTGTAGGCCAGGAAACTATAACGTATGGTTACTGCCCTACTGATTGTTCCAACATGCTGGAAGCCACAGTAACTATCAATATCAAATAAAACAATTGCAGGCATGAGCGCCTCAGATAAATGTTAGTACTTGCCCATCATATAAAAAAGTGCGGGTTCATGCCTCAGTCATTGCTGCACCTGGTTTACCTGCTACAGGCATACCTGGGTGAGGTACAGCTTTGGCAGCCCCTCCCTGCTATTCGGTTAATCCTGTCGGGGCTGCTGGGAGGTAAATCTGCAGCCAAAGCAAAAGAACCTACTGAAGAGGAAATCATTGAAGGCTGCAGGCAGGGAAAGCCATCGGCACAGGAGAAACTTTACAATTTATACTCCAGGCGCATGATGGCCGTATGTGTGCGCTACACCAAATCACGTTTTGAGGCCGAAGATATTTTCCACGAGGCTTTTGTAAAGGTTTTTAACAACATCAGCAAGTACAAAGGAGAGGGATCCTTTGAGGGTTGGGTAAGGCGCATCTTTGTAAATACAGCCATTAACCACTACAACAAAAACCGCAAATATCAGAAGCAGGTCGACTACAGTGCCGTAGAGGAAATGACGCCTACCTCAGAAGATATTGTCAGTGACCTTTCCGGCAAAGAATTGCTGACCTTTATTGACCAGCTGCCCGAGGGCTATAAGCTGGTTTTTAACCTCTATGTGATGGAGGGCTACAACCATGCCGAAATAGCTGATATGCTGCAGATTGCAGAGGGCACCTCTAAATCGCAGCTGGCCAAGGCAAAGGCTTACCTGAAAAACATACTCCAGAAACACTCAATCTCTGCAAAATGCTAAGCGACAAAGAACTGGAAGATATCCGGCGAAAAATGCTGGAGCTCGAGGAAGAGCCTCCGGCTGGAGCCTGGAGCAGGATTCAGCCTGATATCCGGCCGGCATGGTGGATACGTCTCCGCTGGTGGTTGACCGGGGGGCTGCTGTTGGTAGGTGTGTTTTCCGGTCTTATGGTATATGAGCCGGCATCACTAAGCCGGATCTCTAATACCCTGTTTGAGAAACAAGCTGCAACGGATGTGGCTAAACTGCCGGAGGTGGTACTGCCTGAACCTGCCCCGGATGAAGCTGATTTACATGCTGCTGGTCCATCATCAGAAGTGCTGAACAGCCCCGCAACAGCAACAGTACAGGTAGCGGGTAGCAAAGAGAACATAGGCCAGGTACAGGAAAACAACATTGCTGCCGAAGGAGACTTGCTGCCTAATACTTCTGTGGCGCCGCAGCAAAATGCTAATGGAGCAAGGGATATCCGCACTACAGCCGGAGCTAATGAAGCAGCTTCAGGTACTAATGCTGTAGTTGCCAGGCAGCCTCATTTAGAAAATAGAACACAGGTACAGCCGGCCTTGACTGCCCAACCTGCTACAGGATCAGATAAAGCGGATGAAAAGGCCGCAAATCAGTATAAAGGTGCCGCGGTTAATGCAGCAGCTGCTGATGCTAGAAATGCCGTTAAAGCCGCTATGAGCAGTACAGTTGGAGACAAAACTGCCTCCTCAGACAAAGCTGCTGAGGCTGGCACCAGCACTAGTCCTGCTATGGCAAATAACCGGCAAGCTGAAGCGGGATTGGTGTTGCAGCCTGCCGCTGCCACTACCGATAAGCAAAAGCCTGCTGAAGAGCAGAGTGTTGTTGCTGCAGAACAGCATAAAACAGAAGCTAAAAATACTGAAGATGCTGAAAAAGCTGCAGAAGTTACCGAAAAGGCAGGGGCTGGATCGATAAGCAGTATAGATGCAGCCATCAGTACTTTGAAAGCAGGGGCGCCTGCAGGGCAGAGGGAGGAAGTAACTGCAGGAGATGCAGGCTTGCCTGTGCAGATAGTGAATACCTCTGTAAACCAGCAGCAGGTACCTATGAGTGTAGCTAAGGAGGAAAGCCTGGATGGTAATAAAGTTGATGTTGCTCCAGCAGCTGAACTGTTGCCTGTCATTGCGCCTCAGGGCTATCTGCTGGATACAGCAACTGCTTATTTTATTGCTGATAGTGTGCTTGCTGTTGCTGATTCTGCAACACAGCTTGGGGAGGCCACTGTTGTGAACAAGGATAAAAAGCAGGAAGGAGCCTGGTCTGTAGCGGTGTTTTTTGCCCCCCGTTATGCCTACAAAACTTATAAGCCTAACGGGGAAGACGAGGTGCTGATCACCAGCTTTAACAATGGCGGCGGTTCTGCAAAAGACCGTATGGGCTATGAGTTTGGCTTTAGTGTGGCTAAGGCGGTAACCCCTCGTTTGCAACTGGAGACCAGCTTGGGCTTTATGCAGTTAAAAGAAAATGTATCTTATACCTATACCAATGGTGAGGTAGACACACTCTTACGCGAGGTAATTGCCGATGGACAGATAGCCTTGAAGCCAGTTTTAGCCACTGCAGACAGGCAGCTGGTGAGCAACTATGCTTATGGCAGCTGGCGGGTAGGGGCAAACTATTACTTCTGGCAAAATAGCCTCCGCAGGTTTAACATCAGCGTGGGGGGAGGGCTTAACCTGCTGATAAAAGGCAGTACAAAAGTGTACAGCAACGGCGAATGGCTCGAAACTGTGGAGTTTCCGGCAGATGATAACCCGCTGGAGCAGTTAAATTATAATGTGCTCCTGGGCATTGGCTACAATTTGAAAGTACTTGGCAGTTATGAAGTTTCGGCAACACCCATGGTAAACTACTACATGGGCTCTACTTTTAAATCGAGGGAACCATTTGGTCTGCGTCCCTACACCCTGGGGCTTAACCTCCAGTTGAGAAAAACTTTCCTGCGTTAATTCAAGGCTTAAACATACAAGAGCCGGGGCCTGTAAAGGCTGCCGGCTCTTTTCATTTCAGGGTGTTGCTTACTATTTTACAGCATATATCTCCACGATATTATCAGCTGAGTTGCCCAGCACCTCCTGGGGTAAATTCTTAAGTATCTCCTCTTCCAGCTTTCTGATCAGGCCAATTTTGGCAAACTTCCTGGAGTACACAAGGCTTACCTCACGCACCGGGTGGTTACGGCCTATAAAGCGCAACTGCTCCCTTCTTTTTTCATGCAAGTCAAAAGAAGCTAGCTGCGGAATAAGGGTAATGCCACCCTCACGGTCTACCATTTTGATGAGGGTATGCAGGTTGCCGCTCTCGTAGCGGAACTTCAGGTCTTTAAACTGCAGCTGGTTAAGGCCACAGAGGTTGAAAGTCTGGTTGCGGAAACAGTTGCCTTCTTCCAGCATCCACAGCCGGTTCTGCAGCATTTCTTCCATTTCTATGGAATTGCCCTTTCTTTCCTTTACCAGCGATTCGTCGAGATAGGCATAGAACTCTTCGTAAAACACTGGCTTTTCCTGTACTGCCGGATCGCGGGTAGGTGTTACCAGAATTCCAACATCGAGCTGGTCTTTCTTGATCTTACCAAGGATTTCTTCGGTCTGCAGATCTTGTATATGCAGCTGAATGCCCGGGTATTTTCTGTTAAATTCCCCTATGAAAAGCGGGAGCAAAAAGGGCGATAAAGTAGGGATGATGCCAATGTTTAGCTCCCCCTTGATGATGCCTTTCGACTCATGCACAATTTCCCCTATTTTACTAACTTCATGCAAAACAACACGGGCCTGCTCTACAATACGGGCCCCCACATCGGTAGGCATCAGGGGTTGTTTGGAACGGTCGAAAAGCAGCACCCCCAGCTCTTCTTCCAGCTTTTTCAGCTGCATGCTCAGGGTAGGCTGGGTAACATGGCAGTGCTCGGCTGCTGCTACAAAGCTGCCATAGGTACTTAAAGCAAGTACATATTCAAGCTGAACAATACTGATATACATATATAGATGTTGCTTATGAAGATATAAAAATAATCAATTTTCATTATGGAGCCATCATTTTTAAGTTTGTTCAACAATTAAAGCCAAAGACTATGGAAAACAAAAAGCTTACCACAGCATCCGGCCGACCCTATGTCGAGCATGAAAACACCCAATCTGCAGGCCCTAGAGGTCCTCTGTTGCTGCAAGACTACATCCTGCATGAGAAACTGGCGCACTTTAACCGCGAGCGTATTCCGGAGCGGGTGGTGCATGCCAAGGGTTCAGGTGCTTTTGGTACGTTTACCGTTACCCATGATATCAGCAAATATACCCGTGCAAAACTATTCAATGAAATTGGCAAGCAAACCAGGGTATTCCTGCGATTTTCGACTGTAGGTGGCGAAAAGGGCTCTGCTGATTCCGAAAGGGACCCCCGCGGCTTTGCCGTTAAGTTCTATACCGAAGATGGTAACTTTGACCTGGTAGGTAATAACACACCTATTTTCTTCATCAAAGATCCTAAAAAATTCCCCGACTTCATTCATACCCAGAAGCGGGACCCTTACACCAACCTGAAATCAGCCACCATGGTGTGGGATTTCTGGTCGCTGAACCCCGAGTCGCTGCACCAGGTAATGATCCTGATGAGTGGCCGTGGTACTCCTTTCAGCTACCGCCACATGAATGGCTATGGTAGCCACACCATGTCGTTCATCAATAAAGATGGTGAGCGTTTCTGGGTGAAATTCCACTTCAAGACTGCACAGGGCATTAAAAACTTTACCGATGCCGAAGCAGCAGAAATGAAGAGCAAAGATATGGATCATGCCCAGCGCGACCTGCTTGAAGCCATCGACCGCGGCGAATTCCCTAAGTGGAATGTAAAGGTGCAGATTATGCCAGAGGCTGAGGCAAAAACCTACCACATCAATCCCTTCGACCTGACCAAAGTATGGCCTCATGGCGATTATCCGCTGCATGACGTTGGTGTGCTGGAACTGAACCAGAACCCTGATAACTACTTTGCTGATGTAGAGCAGTCGGCCTTTGCACCTGCCCACGTAGTAGATGGCATTGGTTACTCGCCTGATAAAATGCTGCAGGGGCGCCTGCTTTCTTACCCTGATGCACACCGCTACCGCCTGGGTGCCAACTACGAACAGATTCCGGTAAACCGCTGTCCGTTTGCAGTAAACAACTACCAGCGCGACGGTGCCATGCGTGTGGATGGCAATGGTGGCCGCAATCCTAACTACTTCCCGAACAGCTTCGATAACATCAAGCCTGATCCTTCATACAAAGAGCCTGCACAGGAGCTCGACAGCATTATTGCAGACTGGTACGACCGCAATGCACCGGGTGAAGATGATCACTATTCGCAGCCTGGCAAACTGTTCCGCGAGGTAATGACCGAAGAGCAACGTCTTGAAACAGTAAGCAACATTGTTGGTGCCATGAGCGGTATCACAGGTCCAAAGCGTGCAGAGATCATCAATCGTCAGCTTTGCCACTTCTTCAGGGCTGATATTGAATTAGGCATGCGTGTGGCCCAGGGATTGGGCGTAACAGGCATTGAAAACATGATGAGTGGTATGCACGGACAGCAAACTACCGTAAGCGTTCAATAAGTACAAGCCCATATATTTTGCAGTAAAGGGGAGCGTAAGCTCCCTTTTCTTTTTATAGCCAATGCAACCAGGCCTTACGGCAGGCTTAAATAGTTATGGAATAATTGCTGCACCTGGCTCTCGGCTTTTACTCTTGTGGTTTAGCGGGTTTGAAACATTTGACTTTGCAGGAATGCTTAAGCCTCCTTTAGCGCCAAGCATTACTTCTACCGTTACACAATTCTGTTTTTTTTGCTTCCGGGCGTGTTTAAACTTCACCCTTGGCACTGCAGCACCGCCCTGGTAATTGCAGCTTGCGAAAGCAATATTCAAGTATGCGCTCAAAAGGTTTAGCGGCACAGTGTGTGTTCGAACCTCTAAATTTTTATATTCATAGCAAACTTTTAGCATGAAAAACAGAAAAGTCTTTTTTTGGTCTCTTACTGTGGCCCTTGGCGGGTTTTTATTTGGCTTCGATACAGCAGTTATATCCGGGGCCGAGCAGGCCATACAGGAGGTGTGGCAGCTGAGTGAGGCATGGCTTGGTTTTACAGTAGCCGTTGCTTTATATGGTACAGTGCTGGGTGCCCTGCTGGGCGGAATACCCTCAGATGCCATAGGCCGAAAAAATACGCTTTTCTGGATTGGCGTGCTTTACCTGGTATCTGCCCTGGGTTCGGCTGTTTCCACAAACTGGTACCTCTTTCTTTTCTTCAGGTTTATTGGTGGCATTGGGGTTGGTGCTTCTTCCATTGCCGCACCCATTTACATCAGCGAAGTATCCCCGGCCAAAGACCGTGGTAAAATGGTGGCAATGTTCCAGTTTAACATAGTACTGGGCATCCTGATTGCGTACCTCTCGAACTACCTCTTGCAGAATGTGGGAGAGGGGGCATGGCGCTGGATGCTGGGGGTAGAAGCAGTACCGGCCCTGGTATTTGTGCTGCTGGTACTGCTGGTACCAAAGAGCCCGCGCTGGCTGGTGGTGAAGAAGGGAGCCATCGAAGAGGCTCGAAAGGTGCTCCGGCAGATAAATCCTGCCATGGCCGATACAGAGCTCAAGGCAATTATGGATTCTAAGGAGTCTGACCTTCGGCAGGTAGATAAAAGCAATCTTTTTTCACCCAAATACCGGATTCCGGTAATGCTGGCGGTCTTGTTTGCCTTTTTTAACCAGGTATCAGGCATCAATGCTATTATTTATTATGCGCCCCGTATTTTTGAAATGGCTGGCCTGGGCAGAGATTCAGCACTGCTATCTTCAGCAGGTGTAGGCCTCGTTAACTTAATATTTACACTGCTGGCGGTAAATATCATTGATCGTTTTGGCAGGAGAAAGCTTATGCTGGTGGGTTCATTCGGGCTTATTTTTACACTGGCAATGGTTGCCCGGTTCTTTTACATGCAGGGCGGTGAGCTGAGCCAAAGTGCAGATGGAACCATGGTAGCTGTATACCTGTTTATCTACATTGCTTTTTTTGCCTTTTCACAAGGAGCCGTGATCTGGGTGTTTATCTCAGAAATTTTTCCTAATAAGGTTCGGGCTTCGGGTATGGCGTTGGGCAGCTTTACCCACTGGATTATGGCTGCAGTTATCGCCAATATATTTCCATACATTACAGCTACACTGGGCGGAGGCAACACCTTTATGATATTTACCGTAATGATGGTGTTACAACTGCTGTTTGTGTGGTTGTTAATGCCAGAAACCAAAGGGGTATCGCTGGAGGAACTGGGGCAGAAAACCAAAGCGGCTGAGGTATAAAAAGGTATGTTATGTGTACAGATGTGTAGCGAAAGGTAGTGAGGTATATTTAAAATATACACGGGGCTAATTTTATTTTGTGCGAATAGCGCAGCGGCATTAAATACCTGAACATATGAAAGTATTATCGTTTGGTGAGATCCTGTTCGATATCATCGAAGGAGAGCCCTACCTGGGTGGAGCCCCTTTGAACTTTGCAGCCCACCTGGCCCAGCTGGGGGTGCAGTCATACATTTTCTCTGCAGTTGGTAAAGATGCGCTCGGCTCTGAGGCCCTGCGGCAGATAGAGGATCTGGGTGTTAATACAGAATTTGTTCAGGTAAAAGATGAATACTCTACCGGTACGGTGCCGGTAGTCTTCCAGAACGGACAGCCCGATTATACCATTGTGAGAGATGTTGCCTATGATTATATAGCGCTGAACGGCAATGCGAAAGCAGTGGCAAAAGCAGGTTTTGATGTGCTTTATTATGGTACGCTGGCGCAGCGCAATGAAGAATCGCGCAATACACTAAAGCAGTTACTGGAGAATAACAGCTTTAAGCAGGTGTTTTATGATATAAACCTGCGGAAAGACTGCTTCAACAAAGAACTTATTCATGAATCGCTACAGCACTGCAGCATGCTGAAGCTAAATGATGAAGAGGTGGAGGTATTGTCCGGGATGTTCTTTGATAAATCGCTGGAGTTGCAGGATTTCTGTGCCAGGATGGCCCTTGAGTATAACCTGGAGGTAATTGTAGTAACTGCCGGGGCAAAAGGCTGCTATATTCTGGAGGGCCTTGAGCTTTACTTTGTAAATGGCTACCCGGCCAAAGTAGTAGATACTGTAGGCGCCGGCGATTCTTTTAGTGCTGCTTTTGTATATCACTACCTCAAGAAAGGAGATGCGCTGGTGGCAGCCGATATTGCCAATCGTCTGGGTGCTTTTGTAGCTTCATCCAGAGGACCCCTGCCTGCCTATACTCCAGAGATCAGGAGGGTACTGGAACTGTAGCCCTCCATTAGTCTATTGCTTAAGGGAGCGTATTACACGGCAGGGGTTTCCTGCTGCAAATACATCTTCAGGGATGGATTTTGTCACGACAGAGCCTGCCCCAATCACTGATCTGTCGCCAATAGATACGCCGGGACAAATAATGCAGCTACCGCCAACCCATACATTAGAGCCTATGGTGATAGGTTTGGCAGATTCCAGGCCCCCGGCACGTTCCTCCCAGTCCATGGGATGGGTGGCAGTATATATCTGCACATTCGGGCCAAAGAGCACATGGCTGCCAATGGTTACAGGCATTACATCCAGCACCACACAGTTAAAGTTGAAGAAGACCTTGTCGCCAACAGTAATGTTGCTGCCATAGTCGCAGTAAAAAGGAGGCTCTATCCACAAACCTTCACCAGCTTTACCAATCAGGTCTTTCAGGATCCGTAGCCTAAGTTCTTCTTCATCGTCACGGGTGTCGTTCAGTTGCTTAAAAAGAAGCCTGGCCTTGCGGCGCTCTTCCATAAGCTGGGGGTCCAGTGCATTGTAAAGTGCCCCGCTTAACATTTTTTCCTTTTCAGTTTTCATAGGTTTGCCAGGTAAATGATTCTTCAGCCTTACTTTAAGGTATTGCTGGTTAAACTAAAAGCTGGTGACTTGATAAAGGCATCATGAGATACTCATGCAGAAATGTACACATAAAAACGGCTGTAGAGAAAGCAGTAAGGAGGTATTTAAGAAAAGCAGGTGAGGGATTTGATGAAACAGATTTGTTTCGTTTATTGATGCCGGTCTTTAAAAAATGGTCTTTCATTTTTTTGTCCTTTCGGTTGAAAGGATCAACCACACATCAGTACAGCTGCAGTAAATTACAAGACTAAAGCTGCAGGAAAAAGAGGCTAAGCAGCTTACAGATGGTGGGCAGGCTGGTTGCGGGCTGGTGCTGCACCGGCAATCCCCAGCAGGAAAAGCGTAAACACAAGGCATAACAGAACATAGAAATATGAAAATTGAAAAAGTAGATTTTGGCACTACTAAAGAAGGTACTCCGGTAGATTTATACGTGCTGACCAACAGTCATGGAGTTGTTGCAAAAATTACAAACTATGGCGGCATTGTAACCTCACTCATCCTGCCAGACAAAAATGGAAAGATGGAAGATGTGGTGCTGGGCTTCGATTCCCTGTCGGGCTACCTGCAGGATGATGTGCCCTATTTCGGTGCCATAATAGGCCGCTATGGTAACCGCATTGCCGGTGGAAAATTTAGCCTCGACGGGCAGGAGTACACCCTTGCCCAAAACAACGGCCCAAACACACTGCATGGTGGCCTGAAGGGTTTCGATAAAAGAGTGTGGCAGGCAGAAGAAATGCGTAGTGAGGATGGTGTAGGCGTAAAAATGCATTACCTAAGCCCTGATGGAGAAGAAGGCTATCCCGGCAATCTTTCTGTTGATGTGGTATATACCTTAACAGACAACAATGAGCTGATCATTGAATACAGCGCCACCACAGACAAGCCTACCGTAGTAAACCTTACAAACCACTCGTATTTTAACTTTACCGGCAATACTAAAAGAGACATACTGGACCACAAGGTGATGATAAAAGCCGATAAGTTTGTGCCTGTGGATGAGGACCTGATCCCAACCGGGCAACTTCAGGATGTGAAAGGTACGCCCATGGATTTTACAAATGCTGCCAGGGTTGGCCAGAGCATCAATGCCGATCATGAGCAAATAAAGCTGGGCAGGGGTTATGACCATACCTGGGTTTTGGGTGAGCCCGGCCAAATGAAACTTGCTGCTACCGTATACGAACCTGCTACCGGCCGCTATATGGAGACGCACACCACAGAGCCGGGGGTGCAGTTTTACACCGGAAACTTCCTGAACGGGCAAATGGTGGGCAAGGGCGGTGTTACCTATGATTACCGTTACGGGCTATGCCTGGAAACACAACATCTGCCCGACTCACCAAACCAGCCCCAATTCCCTTCGGTAGCGCTTCGGCCCGGTGAGACCTACAGCGCTAAAACTGTATACAAGTTTGCTGTTAAATAGTCTGCGGCAAGCAATGGTGCTATTTGTCAAAATATTAATCATACTAAGTTAGCGGGAGGGGAAGATGTGGAAGATCGGTATATCCTGCAGGTGGCTTATGAAATCATATACAAAAGTACAGTTAGTAGAAGTTGTACAGTAAACAGCTTTGGGCAAAGCACCTTTGATTATAGGGGGGAGAAGGCCCTGCTGGTGAAGGCCAGGCCTTTACATTATCTTTAGGTAAGCTTCAAATCAATTAATCTTTTTTGACAAAATTTTGATTTTGGTAATCATTTAAATACTTAATTTGTCTATAAATGTTGTAACACTAATAAAATTCAACTGCTTAATAACGAATGACAATTATGTTTAAGAAGGCTGGCAGCCGCCATTTTCTCAGCCTAATGCTTTTAGGTGGTCTTTTGGCTGGTTGTACTGCTACAAAAAATCAGCCTGCTGGTAACCAGCCAGCAGGCACTTCTTCGAACAGCAGCAAAGTTTCCAAGCTTGAGCCTTTCGATAAAGTAATCACCAAAGAGGCTAAATCGGACGAAGGGCTGTTTACCGTTCACCATGTTGCGGATAAATACTACTATCAGATTCCTGACTCTCTGATGAACCGGGATATGCTGCTGGTGAGCCGAATTTCCAAAACAGCCAACAAGATTGGTTATGGCGGTGAACGCTTAAATACCCAGGTTGTGCGTTGGCAAAAAAAAGATAATAGAGTTTTGCTACGTCTGGTAAGTTATGATAACGTAGCAAATGATTCATTACCCATCTATCAGTCAGTACAAAATTCTAACTTTCATCCCATTTTACATGCATTTGAGGTAAAAACACTGGCACCAGACTCCAGTGTGGTTATTGATGCTACGCCCTTTTTTACAAAAGATGTGCCTGCTATTGGCCTGGACAATGAACGCAGAAAAGAGTATAAAATAAGCAAGCTGGATGAAAGTCGCTCCTTTGTAGAAAGCATCAAAAGCTTTCCTATTAACGTAGAGGCTCGCCACGTGCTTACGTATAGTGCAAGCGAACCACCTTCTGAGGCCCGAGCTGCTACCATATCCCTTGAGATTAACAATTCTATGCTGTTGCTGCCCAAGGATCCTATGATGCCCCGGCTGGCAGATAAGCGTGTCGGTTATTTCACAACCAGGCAAATTGACTATGGCCTGGATGAGCAAAAAGCAAAGGAGCGTACTTACATTGTTCGCTGGCGGCTTGAGCCCAAGCAGGAGGACATAGAAGCCTACAAACGGGGTGAACTTGTAGAGCCGAAGAAACAGATTGTTTATTACATAGATCCAGCCACACCAATGAAATGGCGCCCCTACCTGAAGCAAGGGGTAGAAGACTGGCAAAAAGCCTTTGAAGAAGCAGGCTTCAAAAATGCAATAGTAGCCAAAGATCCTCCAACTTTTGAAGAAGATCCTGACTGGAGCCCAGAGGATGCCCGATATTCTGTAATTCGTTACTTTGCTTCTGATATTCAGAATGCTTACGGACCGAATGAGCATGATCCTCGTTCTGGTGAGATTCTTGAAAGTGATATCGGCTGGTATCACAATGTAATGAACCTGTTGCGTAACTGGTATTTTGTACAGACTGCTGCCATCAATCCTAATGCACAAACCACCAAGTTTGAGGATGAAGTGATGGGCCGCCTGATTCGCTTTGTATCTGCACATGAAGTAGGCCATACCCTGGGGCTGCCTCACAATATGGGTTCCAGTGCTGCCTATCCTGTAGACTCTCTTCGCTCTGCCAGCTTTACAGCACGCATGGGTACAGCACCTTCTATCATGGATTACGCCCGTTTTAACTATATAGCACAGCCTGAAGATAAAGATGTAACCTTGTTCCCAAACATTGGTCCCTATGACAAATGGGCTGTAAAATGGGGTTACAGCTACCTGCCAGAAGCCAATACACCAGACCAGGAACAGGAATTACTGAATAGCTGGACTTTAGCGCGGGCGAAGGATCCAATTTACAAGTTTGGCCGCCAGACAGCCAGCCCGATAGACCCGCGTGCCCAAACAGAAGACCTGGGTGATAATGCTATGAAGGCAAGCATGTATGGCATTAAGAACCTTAAGCGCATCATGGATGAGCTTATCAATTGGACAGG
Organism: Cesiribacter sp. SM1; assembly: GCF_020178975.1. Taxonomy (GTDB): domain Bacteria; phylum Bacteroidota; class Bacteroidia; order Cytophagales; family Cyclobacteriaceae; genus Cesiribacter. Next base: position 112,562 of record NZ_JAHXBU010000091.1, on the reverse strand, counting down.
CGAAAAAGGCAAGGACTATGAAGAACTAGACGAGTTATACAAGCAGGTGCTGGGCCAGTGGAACCGTTACATGGGCCATGTTACCAGCAATGTAGGCGGAGTATATGAAACTTATAAAACCTTTGATCAGGAAGGTGCTGTATATCAATCTGTGCCGGCAGCCCGTCAGAGAGAGGCAGTAAAATTCCTGAACGAACAAGCTTTTGCAACTCCTGAATGGATGCTCAATAAAGAGATCTTACGCAGGATTGAGGGTACAGGCAGCATTGAGCGTATCAAAAACCTGCAGGAAGGTATCATCAAAAGGCTGTTTGATCCGGGTCGGCTAGCCAGACTTATTGAAGCCCAGGAGCTGGACGAAAACAACTATGGTGTGGTAAACCTTTTTGATGACCTGCGTCCGGGTATATGGTCGGAGCTAAGCAGGGGAGTAAAAGCAGATGTGTACCGCCGTAACCTTCAGCGGACTTATATTTCGCAGTTGGCAGAACTGATGCAGAAAGAACAACGGCAGGTGCCAGCCAGAGCACAATTCTTCATGGGTTTCACGCCAGTTGATGTAGAGTTATCTGATATACGTCCAATTGTTAGGGCTGAGCTGCTGCGCCTGCAGCGTGATGTACGCAGCGCCCAAAACCGTACCTCTGATACGCTCACACGCTATCATTACCAAGACCTGGTAGAACGTATTGAGGAGATTCTGAATCCTAACAAAGCATAAGCTAGTCTTATTCAAAAAAGATAAGAGTTATCTCAATTTTGAGAAGCCAAGAATAATAGTCAAAAATGCCTCTGGAGATTTCCAGAGGCATTTTTTTATGATCAACCAAGTAACCTGGAACACCTGCAGCCAGCAGCAGACGCACATTCTGCTCGATCGGTATCAGAAGGTAAGAACTCTGTCCGTGCCAGATTCATTACCCTGGTAATCTACTGCCGTTACACGGTATTTGTTTTTGTTCCCCGACTTTGCACTTTTCACTGTAAAGCTGGTGAGGGAGGTGAAGCCGATCTTCTCTTCATTTTGGTAGATGTTGTATCCCAGCAACTTTTTGTTATCGCGGGCTTTAAGCCAGCTGAGTACCACCATGTCATTTCTGGTGGCTGCGCTTAGCCTTGCAGGTGCCGATGGCGCTGTGGTATCGGGCTGCAGGCGCTGTACGCAGTTAATGAGGGCTCTGAGCTGGTGGTAATTTGCCTTCCAGATCTGGCCTTTCAGGGCGGTTTTCTGTTCCGGTTCCTTATCAAGCCCTCCCTGGTACCAGTCGCCATACACATGGTCTATCAGGTAATTTTGGCAGTAGTCCCAGAGCTGCTGAAATTTGCCGAAGTAATCCATCTCATCTTCAGGAAAATGCTCGGCCATGAGCAGCAGGCTGTTTAGGCCTTCGGCCTGCGACCACCAGTTTTTACCATCTTTAATGATAGTAAGGCCCGGTTTATCTTTGAAATAATAGCCCTCGTCGTAAAAACCTCCCAGCTGCTCATCCCATCCTTTTTTAAGGGCATGGTCTACCATTTTTTTTGCTACTGCCATTGTTTTGTGGTCGTCTTTGAGGCCCAGTGCGTGAGAAGCCTCCAGCATCAGGTAGGCAGTTTCCACATCATGCCCGAAGGATACATGGTCGAGGTAGCGGTGTTTGAGGATAGCCGCCTCGGTAGAGTCCCGGAATGTAAGCGGAGTCCAGTCGGGCTCAAAGAACAGCTGCATATAACCATCTTTGGTGGTGATGGTATCGCGCACCAGCACCAGCATTTCTTTCAGGCGCAGCCGCAGCAGGCTATCGGGCCACACCTGGTACAGATCGGTAAAAGCCTCCAGCAGGTGAATAGAGCTGTTATGATCTTTGTAGCCAATATCTGAAGTAGATGGAATATTTCCCGTTCTTTTGATAACTTCTCCATTGCGTTCCAGGTGCTGAAAATAGCCCCGGTGCGCCGGGTCGTGGCTGTAGGTCTCGAGCCAGTAAAAGGTTTTTTTAGCCAGGCTAAGTGCGCTGGTATCGCCGGTGGCTATGTAATGAGCGGTAAGTGCATAAATACCAAATGAATTGCCATAGGCTGTTTTTTGTTCGCCCCCGCTACCCTTTGGCTTACCCTGCCGGTCAACAAGCGTATAAAAACCCCCATACTCCTGATCCCACATCACATCGCGCAGGAACTTAAAGCCGTGATTAGCCCCCTCTTTATAATGGACAAGCTCGGGATACAGCACGGCAGCTTTGGCGTTTGCCCAGGTATGACGTGCCTGGGTAACAATCATTTTATCCTGCTGGCCTGTTGGCTTAAAGTTATAGGTGAAAGTGCTCAAAAAGCCTCCATGCTGCCGGTCTATTGCTTCAGGGTACCATTTATTAAGGAGTTCTCTTTTGATGGAATACTCCATTTCCCTGGCAATTTTCTCTTTCGTATTTACCTGTGCATGAGCAAAAAAAGACAAAGAGCATACAAAAGCAAGAAGGAGTAAAACTGGTCGAAATCGTATCATTTGGCTAGGCAATACAAATTGGTTGATGTACAAGGTAACAGGTTACATGCCGGAATTTTGTACTCTCCGGTTATTTTCGAGGTGTTCTTTCATATTACCGCTTCTGAATTTTTATTGGTGTATTCTGTCAGCTACAGTTATATGAACTGGGGTAAAACAAAAGCACACGCAATATGCGTGTGCCAAAGTTAACCAAAGATTGTATAATCTGTAAGTGACTTTTCCACTCCTGCCCCTTACTGCTACTTCCTGGTCTTTTGCTGTGGCTGTTGCCCAAGGGGCCTGTTAAGCAGTTTATCGGCGGCCAGTACCAGGAACATGTAGTTAGAAGATCCGCCACCCAGTACATACTCGGTTTGCTGCCAGAGGTAAGGCCACTCGAGCAGCTCCGGAAAGTCCGGACGGATAAGGGCAGTGCCTGAACCAACACCGCCCGGAATATATGACCATTCGTCGCGGTTATTGCCATAGGCCACTGTGAGCGATTTTGAACCAACCCCGGAAGCAAAAGAAGAGGTGTTAGAGCCTGGGTGCACGCCCAGTACAAAGTTAAGGGCATGCAACATGTAGTTGTTGGGGAAGATCTCCGGGAAACCAGTGTGCAGGAAATACTGCTCTACACCAAAATCCTGTATACCCCAGCCAGCACCCCAGATATCCGGCTTGTAAGGCATGCCATAGGGTGTTTCTTTTTCCTGTGCATCTACTTTTGCCTTGTGGTTTTTAACAGCGGCAGTAATGGTATTGCGGTACTTTTTATTATTGATCAGGGGCAGGGTGCGGCCTACCATCCAGCCTGTTCTGTCAATATGCTCACTGATGCTGGCAGCATTGCTTACCAGAAAATCAGCATACTTTTTATTGTTGGTTGAAATCAGCAATTCTGCAGCAGCATGCACACGCTGCAGCGGGTCTTTCTCCTGGGTTCTGTTCCAGAGTTCCTCTGCTACACGCAGGGTTTCTTTTGATAAATCATCATTGTAACCTTTCAGTGCACGTGAAGCGCTGGCCAGGCATGCTGCTACCATCAGCTCACGGCGAGGGTTGTCTTCTGTAAATACCCAGCGATCGTCAGGAGCACCTTCAAAACCTATTTCGGGAGTAGGGTTAGGGGCTGCCGAAGCCTCAAATACTTTGTTGTCTGTTTGGGTGGCAGCATCGCCCAACAGGGTATACTGGCGCAGATCTGGTTCAATAATGCCACGGTACAGGCGGCCAAGTGAATTGTAACCTGCCACAATGGTGAGGGCACCATGCTCTATCTGCTGCAGAATATCATTTTTGCCATCGGGGCGGTGCAGCTCTGCTACATTTTTCTCCTGGTCAATGGTGGTGTTGTCGTAGTTAACACCAAATTCTTCAAAGGCCAGCGCAAGGATGCGAATCTCATCGGCCTGCGATTCCACACGCATGTCATAGTCGCCGGCATCGTGCCAGCCGCCTACTGCAAGACCTGGAACATGCTGCCCGGGTTCAAATTTTGTGAGCGTGCTTTCTCCCTGCAGGTAGCCATCGAAATGGTTGGTGTTGATGGGAGCCATGCGGGCATCATCCATGTGGCAGAGGTCGTGCCATACTTTGTAGCGATCGTTTATGCGCATGTGGCACATTTGCACAGGCAGGAATGTTTCCAGTACTGGCTGCCATACGTGGCGCTGGTATACCGTTTCGCTGATCTGGAAAGGATTGGTTTCAAAATCGCCGTACTTAATGAGGTACATGCCAGGCTTCTCTACACTGCTAAAATCGAACTGGTAGTAATGGTAACGCAGAAAATTGCCCCAGTCTTTGGGTGTTACCTCCTGTACTTTCTCCAGGCCGCCACTTTCTTTAACACGGAACAGCGTAACAGGCAGCTTACTGTTGTCGCTTCTGTCGGTTTCTATCACCGCTATTTTTTGCTGTTTGGGATGATAGCCCACCTGCGATACCTGTACAACCGGCTCGTATTGCCAGCCTGGTATGGCATTGGGCGTAATCAGCCATTCGATGGCACCTTTTGAGGCGCCTGCAGGTACCAGCGAGCGGACCACAAACCAGCCATTATTGTGCTGGGCGCGGCCATCGATCAGCTGCAGTTCATTATCCTTCAGGTTCTGGATGGTCATGGTCTGGCGCTCCGTCTCCGGCGCCACCACCAGGGTTTTGCCGGTTGCCATTGGTTCGGTCTGGTATTCCTTTTGCTGATCATAAGCACCGGGGCCATTCAGCTGGCGGGGAAATATTCCAAACTTATCGTCCATGTAATAGCTTTTCCCGAACAGTATGCCCGGGAATAACTCAAAGTTAAACCCAACCCTGCCAATCCACTCGGCCGGCAGGGGCTTATCCAGATCAACAATAATGCGGAATGATTTACCTTCCGGCACTACCCTTAGGTTGTAAGCAAAATCCAGATCGGGGTAAATGATGGGGTTAAAGCCCTTCCTGTTTTTTTCTGGATCGGGATAGGCCATGCGAACGCTGATTTCGCCGGTGGAGCGGTCTACCACACGCTCACCCACTTTGGGCACCGGCTGCCACTGCCCCGGGGTTGGTTCCAGGCGTATATCGCCATTGGTAGCCACACGCAGTCCATTTTGGATGATCCCTACACCACCCTGGTGACTTTCAGGATAAAAGTCGTGGGCCAGCATTACGTTCAGGCCTGTCATTTCCAGGTATTCCTGCTCGTTGAGGGTGAGTTTTTGTTGCTGGTTCTGTTGCTGCGCACTGGCGGGCATCGCCAGATGGCTAAGGGCGGCGCAGCCCAGTACCCAGAACATTCGATTGAATAGCACTTTTTTCATTGGTTGGTTTTGTATAGGTTGAGTAACTGTGCAACTGTAACGATAATTTAAATCCCCTGCTTTACATCAGGATACCAGAAGGATTGTAGTGGTACTGATGTAGCGGTAGGTTTGCATGTGTATGGGTAAGAAAAACAGCGGAGACATTTACCCCTGTCTTCTAATATAGAGAAAATTCTTGGCGTTTTGGCCAGTTAAAACGTTGTAGATTTTTCATTGTGGTCTTAGGGGAAGCAAGCATGAGCAAAGAAGCAGATGGCCTTTTGTGCTGAAGCGCAGCCTTAAATCATAGGAATCAATCTACATGAAAAAAGGCTACCCGATGGGTAGCCTTGGTTTCCTTTTTAGGGATGATATGTTTCAAATCCTTATTTGTTGAACGTATTTTGCAGGAACCAGTGCAGTGCAGGAATATCAATGAACAACAGGCCTACCAGCAGCACACCCAGGAACACAACAAACAGCCTGAAGTATTTTTGTCTGTAGAGCTTCTCCGGCTTCTGGGCAACAGAATCTTTCTGTAGGCCGATTTTCAGGTACCAGGCAAACAGCAGTGCAAAGAATGGAAAGCTGATCAGCAGCTCAATCCTGTTTTTGATCAGGAAAATACCCAGGAAGAAAGTAGAAGTAAGCGCATAGAATACAGAAGAAATCAGCAGGCTGTTTTCGGTATAGAACTGGAATGATTTTCTGTACAGGCCGGCTACTTTAGGGTCGTTGATAAAGCGGTACTCAGCAAAACGCTTGATACCCATCAGGAAAGCACCACCCATCCAGTATGCAACAATAATACTAAGTGGAGGGAAAACAGCAGAAGGAACAAAAATGTACCAGCCCAGTGCTAAACGGATAGGGTTGTTGATAGACTCAGACAGTACGTCGATAAAAGGTCTGTCTTTAGATCTTAGTGGCCTTACATTGTAAATGATACCCATTACCAGCAGTAATACTTCCAGCAGGAAGAAAGGCATGGAAATGTAGTAGGCAAGGGCAAGGCCCAGTGTTGCCAGGAACAGGTACTCCATGTAAATGTAAGGGGCGTGCAGGTTTTTTGTTACCGAAGGCCTGGCTTTTTTAACCGGGTGGAACTTATCAAATTCGGCATCGAGCCACTCATTGATCACGTAGTTGGCAGAAGCAACAAGGCAGGTACTGATCACACCCACCAGCACATTCACCAGCAATTCAACAGACCAGGTAACATCAAAGTAAAGGATGGCAAACAACATGCCCGGCACCATAAAAATGTTCTTGAACCAGTGGTCAGGTCTGGCTAGCGCAATGTAATCTTTCAAAGATGAATTCACCTTTGGTATGGCTACTGTCTCTGCAGGAGATTTTGAAAAATTCTGATCCATGTTCGTGTAAGCTTTGAAAAATGAGTGATTTAATTCTTGTTTTTTATTACTGTCTTAGCTAAAGCTTTATAAAAATCTGATCGTTTGTCGTCGTTGGATAAGATATAGTACTGCATTCCTATCTTGCGGGCACATTCACCATCCAATTCGTCACGATCACCAATAAAAAGACACTTCTCAACAGGAAAGTTAAAGTTTTTCATGATATAAGTCAAGCCGTTAGGGCTTGGTTTCAGGGAGTCCACTTCTTTATCAGTAGAAGACACTATCATATCGGCCTCCAAACCCATTGCCTGTAGTTTTTCTTTGGCAGGATAATCGGAATAGATCGCTATTTTAATGTTCTGTTTTTTCAGTGATACGAAGAAATCCCTGACGCCGGGAAAGCTGCACTCCTGCAAATACTGCAGGGGAGCCTGGTACATCCATTTTTCAACTACTTTTTTTACATTTTCGGCCGGTGCTTTGATTTTCTTTGCACACAGCTCATACTGGGCATTTTCTATGTTTTTCACAGGATTGAAGTTCATCAGCTCCCTTTCCTTTCTGAACACCCGAATGATCTGCAGGTCATATGCACTCCAGGGCCTGAACATATAATGACCGATGAGGGTACGCCCCATCTTTTTACGCAGCCTGGACTGATCATACAAAGTGCCGTCAACATCAAAAATTACCAGCTCAACATTATTCCAGTTAATGTTCATGTATGTACTCAATTGTTGTTTAAAATGTTATGTAAAAGGCCGCTTTCTCCCATAGTTTTCAGTCTTTTCCGGGTGTATGCCTCAGAATTGGGCCTTGTTATTCTAAAACCACCGGTCAGCTTGCCGGTACGTAGTTCAAGTCCCTCCACTATAAATGGAGCACAGGGCAGGGGTGCATCCCAGCATTGGGCTGTAGAATCAGGAACCCATATATCTATCCCCTGGTACTTTACCTGCGAGAAACCCTCATGTACTGCTTTCACAGGGTACACCAGGTAATCTTCAGGAGTGTTTTTGTACCACCACAACACATTGTAAATGGGTTTAGAAAAGAACACCAGCAGAAACACCGCCATTAAGGGCAGGGTATAGGCTGAAAAACGTTTAATAAGCAGGTACAAAAAATAACTCATACACAGCAGGTACAAGCCAACGGTAAAGCCCATACCGTACCTAAAGTGAGGGGCCGTAAAAAACCAGAAAAAGATTCCGGCATATACAGTAAGGAACAACACCAGTATACCGCTGGTCTGCAGGGTAATTTTTTCTTTTCTAAGCCTGATAATAGCTGCAACTGGTAATGCAGCGCCCAGCACTATGATCAGCATTACAATAAGTCTTTCACTGGTATTTAATTCCCAGAACCAGTGCGGAAGCCATTCAGCAATTGACAGGCGGTCAACGTCGGTAAAAAGCATTCTTCTGATCTTAGCAAAAGATCTTGTTTCTGTTAGCTCTACTTTTACCAGCTCTTCCGGAATTTTCCAGTCAACGGCCAGTACATCCAGCTCGCAGAAAGGATACACCAGGTAGCCGGACAGCACAGCACTTCTGGCCATCCAGGGGGCGGCCAGCATAATTACTGCTGCAGTTACAGGTACCAGGGATCTGTAGTTCTGTTGCTTAAGCTGCAGGTAGAGCAGGTAAAACGAAAGCAGGGCAATAGGTGCGGCAGAAAGCTTTATGATAACAGCAAACAGGGAGAAAATCAGGATCAGCATGCTTCTGACATCAAATGCCTGCAGGCTATTCTGCTCAATTTTTTGCAGAAACAGAATGAACACTACCCATGTGATGTAGGGAATCACCAGATCCGGAGAAGGAGAGACAATATAGGTAAACAGCAGGTGGAGTGGCGCGATGGTAACCACCTTGAATACATCACTGAAAGTATAATTACCTTTGATAATATGTTGGAGCCCTTCCAGCGCAAACACGACTACCACTATAAAAAGTAGTCCGTTGAGGTCATTGAAAGGCATGCCTAAAAATGAGAAGCTAAACAGTGCAGAGAGCACATGCCAGCCTGAATTAAAAGAAAGCTTAAGGTGCAGGTTCCCCAGGCCCGTAATAGCAGGATAGCTTTCAATCCACTTAATGGTTTGCTGATAATACAGCCCGTCGTCGAACTTAGCCTGCGGCGAAGCCGACAGGGCAAGGCCCATTGCCACTGCCACTAAAAAGATAATGTAGCTAATGGCGGAGGTGTTTTGCAGTGCCTGTTTGTAGTGGCTGAAGTCTTTGCGAATAGACTTTGCTTTGATCAGCGCATAGAGCAGGGCAGGAATCAGAATAATGATGTTCGCCAGTACAGCTATTTTGATATAGAAAGCCAGGCAGGTGGTGAGGGCTGTCAGAACAGCAAATCCGCCAATGATATACAAAGAAAAGTGGATCCTGTCCTTGTCACGGGTAACAAAGCTCAGAGCAGAAATAAGTGCATGTCCATACACATAAGAAACAGACAGGGCATATAACCAGGCTAACAGCACTAACAGCATAAAAAATTAGAAGAGTTACATTTAAAAAATCAATGCTTCAGTAACACTATATCATGCAAATCTAAGGAAAAAACAAGACAAGATTCAATATTAATTTAAGTTTATATATAAATAATACAAATATAGTTGTCGTTGGCAGTTTGTTAATCTGAAACCATTATTTAATCGCACAATCTTAACAAAGCAAATAAGTATCATCAGCCATGTTATCGCCATGGAGATGGTTTGTTTGCCCCGGATTCAATGCAAAAAAGAAACAACAGGCATACCTGAAAAAGCAGATGTATGTTAAATGTTGTGGTGCTCCACCAGGTTGTGACCATTCAATCCTCGTAAAAACACCTAATGCTTAATGAGATAGTTAGGGTATAGCTATACATAATTCAACATAAGCTTTAAACGTAGCAAACAGTAGCAGGTTTGATAAAACCGGTAATAATTGTTGGCTTTTTTGCTTTTTATTAATGTAAATCTAAATCAATGAGCAGCAGTCGGTCGGAACGCCTTACACGAAGCTATAGCTATAAAATAAGTGTTCTAACCCTGCATCTATAGTATATAGGCATGCCGAAGGTGGGAGGGGTTTGGAAACACGGGCCTACTGGTAGGCATAAAAATGATTATGGATTTTTCGTAAATGTTGATTTCAATCTTCTTAAGGCACAACCACCAGCCCTCTTGATTGTACAGCTTCCATGTTGCTAATTGTTATGATGAGGCTGTTTCTGATCTCGCCCCATTCTTTTGATACTGTATGGGGCCTTGGTTCTTAATTCGATCAAGTTGAAAAATTAAGGAGCAGCCACAAAGTTTTCTTCACCGCCCGATTGCTTGCGGGTAGCAGAATCCCTAAATTCTCTTGAATTCATTTTACATTGAACTTTAAAATCCTTAACGGCATGAAGCCACAAAGCTGCAATGAAGTAGCCATCCGCCAGGAGTCGGGCGGTGGAGCGAGATACAGGAGCGTCTACTTATTTAACGTGAGTTAGGGATTAGCAACAGCGTCAGTTGCTCCATAATCGTGATTCCAGCGCAGACGGGGAGTTTACAGATAATAACAGGAATGGTGATTTCACCTGTAAAAGCAAACAGATCTCCCGCTTCAGGGGAATGAGGGCTTTAGTTTGACTGTGGAAGATGGTAACAAGTCGAGTATCAGTAGCTTCAATCCTTAACGCACGTTGTTTAGAGGGGCCAAAGTTCTGTATGTCTTTCTACACCTATCCACCCAAACACTCTTTTTGACTCCTTGAATACAGCAGTAGGGAAAGGATTATAAAATTGTGGTTCTGCAAACGAGGCTCCTTATCGGGCAGGGTTAAAAATAAAAAGACCCTTAGCTGCTTGCTAAAGGCCTTTTTTGTGATCCCATCAGGACTCGAACCTGAAACCTACTGCTTAGAAGGCAGTTGCTCTATCCAGTTGAGCTATGAGACCCCATTTGTGCTGCAAAGATATGTTTTTTCTTTATTTGGCACAATCTTCTATGCCTACATTAATCATTGTTTTTATGTAAAACAGTTTTTGATGTAAAAAGCGGGAGGTATCTGGCCCTATCAGGACTCGAACCTAGATATGTTCAGGTAAATAAAAAATGGTGGCTGTTTGGCCACCATTTTTTATACAGCCCCTATAGGGAGCCTGGTATGCATCTGTTATTGCTTCATCAGCCTGAAGTGCTTGGTAGTACCATTCATACGGGTGGTAACTATGTAGATACCACTTGGCAGCGATGGGTTAAGCTGGATGAGTTGGGTATTAACTCCCTGCTCAACTTTTATGCTCTTCGCGATCACCGGTATACCAACCGAAGTGGTTACAGTAACATATACCTCACCTTCGGTCTCGGTCTCTACTTTAACTTCAAACTCTCCATCAAACGGGTTAGGCGAAACGGAAATCAGGTTTTTGCTTCCCAGGTCAACTACCACCGGACCGAAGAATTCAAATTTAGTGTCCACATCGATCTGTTTCAGCCTGTAATAGCGAGTTCCGGTCTTACCTTTCTCAACATCGATGTACTGATACCTTTGCTCATAAGAGGCATTGCCATCTCTGGTTTCAATAAATGCCAGTTTACGGAACTGTTGGCCATCGTTAGACACCTGCACCTCGAAGCCGGTATTGTTTAGCTCCTTCTTCGTAGCCCAGTTCAGTACTACATTCGCCCCGCGTATTTCTGCCGTAATGTAGAGCATGTCTACTGGGAGTGGGATAACATTATCATTAGTTAGCTCATTTAAAATACAGTCTGGATAATTAGAAACCTGAACCCTGAGTCTCAGTACATCTGTAGGACTTTCTTCTCTGTAATAATTTGAAGCACCACTTTGAACCATTACCTCAGGTTGAGTAGGATCTTCCTGCCTGTACCAGATATAGATAGGATTACTGCCAAAGTTCATGGAACCAGACGGAGAAGCATAAACATCCCACTTTGTATACGTTTCGTCCCAGTAGATTGTAAGTATGCCTTCTTCCTTTGTTAATTCGTCAATGGTTAGTGTACCAACAGCAACTTCTTGAGCTTCTAATGATGGACATGTCTCTGATGATACCTCCACACTCACACTATAAGTACCTGCAGTTGCAGTTTCATCACCACTCAAATTTAATGTAGAACTTGTAGTGGTATATACCTTTACATAGGTGTTATCACTGTTATTAACAGTCCATGTGTAGCTTAAGGCAGGGGTGCCAGTTGTGGTGACATTCGCTGTAAAACTTGCAGTTCCTCTTACACAAATATCATCAATAAGAGTAGTCATAAATACCTCGAAATCATGTACAGTTATGGTAATGGCAGCAGTAGAGGCAATTTTGCTAGTGCACTTTGAACTTGTAGCTAATGCTTCTATATCTGAAGTGTAATCCAGTCGTATCTGATCACCATCAATAAGCTGAGCTTTGTCTACATCATCTATCTGTCCTGATAAAGCTGCTTTGATTTCGTTATGAGTTAAAATAAAATCATCTTCAGTTAACGGTATTCTAGGAGGATCACTTGCCAGAACAGGCCTTTTTCCAAGGACTTGTAAGACATAGACAGAACCATCTTTTCTTGTGAGTACCCACGTTAATTGAGCACTGGCAGTGTTCCAAAATTCCAGATTACCTCCTTTTAAAGCTGTGAATGTCACATCTTCTCCTTTGCAGATTGTTGTAGTGGATGCGGATAGAGTTATATTATACTCACTTGGCTCAGCAAAGTACAAATAGTTTGAAGATATACCACCTTTTGCTGAGGGAGGTAAATATGGATCCATACATGCAAACGTATTCTTAGGCGTTACCCTTACGCGTACATAGTCTGTAGCAGATAAGTTTGCTACATTCCTCCAATCTCTATTAGGACCTTCATCTTTGCCATTCCTTTCCCACTGAAAATTGAATAAATCAGAATTCAATCTTAAGTTATTAAGGGACACATTGGGTACAGCACTTCTTATTATTGGTTGCAGTAACCGTTGTGGAAAAGCTTTTTCGATCTCTGAGGGTTCTCTTCCAAGGGCAATGGAATAAGCAGGATTGTATTCAGCATTTTCTCTGATTTCAATTACATCAGTTATAGGTCGGTTTGTGTAGGGATAGATTACTTCAACATCTCTATAGACTTGCGCTGTAAAATTTATGTTAGTACCACGGCAAATTGTAAATGGATCAGCAATACTAATTACAGTATATACTGATCGATTGATCCTGATACTATAATCTCTAAAGTTTTTGCAATCAAAACTGTCTGTTCTGAAGTATCTAAGCGTGTAAAGGCCAGGTTCTCTATTACATGGTGTTAATAAAAATGAGTTGGTTAGGCTTGATTGTACAATATTTCCATTTTTGTCAATTAATTGGAATGATCCTTTCATTCCATTTTCATTTTCTGCATTTCCAGTAAAGTTAGTAGCACTCTCTCCAGTATAATATTGATAAACAGTTGTGCCGTTCTCGATTTTTGATGACTTTAATCCGGAAGTAATGTTTGGAGCTGCTGGGAGATATACTGTTGTAATGAATTCACTTCTAGCTCCATCACCACATTGGTTCCGAGGAGTTACATATATGCCTTTTGTACCTGCAGTAGTGGTAGTAAAGTCAACTGTAATTGTTCTGCCATCTGAAGACTGGACAAAACTAGCGCCTGGAGGAACAGTCCAAATATAAGATTCAGCTCCACTAACAGCACCAACTGAATAGACTACACCCTTCTCTCCCGAGCATACATCGGTTACACCAGTTATAGGACCTGCAGCAGCAGGTTTAGAGGTTATAGTAATCGAAAGATTGCTACCTGTGCCATAACAGAGGCCATTAATTGGTGTTACACCAATGGTTGCTGCCCCTACAGCCGCGGTTCTGAAGCTTACAGTTATAGCTTTACCATCTGAAGATTGAGTGAAAATGGCGCCTGCTGGAACAGTCCATTTATAGCTAGTGGCCCCAGTTACAGCTTCTATGGTATAAGTTACTCCAGATGCTCCATAGCAAACAGTGGTATTGCCTGTAATAATACCTGCTGGTGCAGGAGTGATTGGTTGATCATTTATAGTTACAGTGGTAGGATTGGAAACACATCCTGCATCAGTTTTGGCTGTCACATTATATGTTCCTGGCGCTACATTATTGAACACCATGCTGGTTGTGTAGTTAGTTCCATCTATACTGTAAGAATAGCCAGTTGGAGCTGTTACAGTGATGGTGCCAGTGGCTACAGTACAGGTAGGCTGCGTTAGATCAGTAGTAGGAGCATCTGGAGTGATTGGTTGGAGTTTTATTTCCACCCGAGTGGGATCTGAAATACACTCACCCTCTTTGACTCTTACATCATAGAAGCCAGGAGCTAAGTTGCTGAAGATAGTACTGGTCTGGAAGGCTCCTCCGTTTACATTGTAGCTTGAACTTGTGCCAGTTGGAGCTGTTACAGTGATGGTACCAGTGGCTACAGTACAGGTAGGCTGCGTTAGATCAGCAGTAGGAGCATCTGGAGTGATTGGTTGATCATTTATAGTTATAGTGGTAGGATTGGAAACACATCCTGCATCAGTTTTGGCTGTCACATTATATGTTCCTGGCGCTACATTATTGAACACCATGCTGGTTGTGTAGTTAGTTCCATCAATGCTGTAAGAGTAGCCAGTTGGAGCTGTTATAGTGATGGTACCAGTGGCTACAGTACAATTAGGTTGAATTAAATCAGCAGTAGGTGCATCTGGAGTGATTGGCTGTGCATTTATTTCCACTCGAGTGGGATCTGAAATACACTCACCCTCTTTGACTCTTACATCATAGAAGCCAGGAGCTAGGTTGCTGAAGATAGTACTGGTCTGGAAGGCTCCTCCGTTTACATTGTAGCTTGAACTTGTGCCAGTTGGAGCTGTTACAGTGATGGTACCAGTGGCTACAGTACAGGTAGGCTGCGCTAGATCAGCAGTAGGAGCATCTGGAGGGGTACACTGCCCCAACACCTCCTGCCCGCCAAACACAGACAGCAGGAGCAATAAAAAGACAGTAGCACCAAAATGCTTCCTGCTTCGGAGAATCTCTGGAAAGAAGAGAGTAAAATTTCTAATCATAAAAGTAGCGTTAAAATTTTTTAAGCCTGGGCTTTCTGTTTGGGCCTGCATGCAGGTGCCCCCTCTAAAAGATATAATTTGGAAAACCCTGGCTTAGCAAAAGCAGGGGATGAGAGACTGTTTACCTGAAACATAATTGGGTCTGTTTTTTGATTACGGGCTTCTCACTCGCTGTTCTGATAGAAAGCAGGGTAACCTATTTCATGGCGATGCAAGCGAGTAGTTGTCGGCAGCTCCACCATGATCAGCTTCTTCTGTTTCTGTAGATGGAGCGTTATAGGCCAAAAGCTCATAGGGTGTAATAAAAAACTTAAAAACTCTTTAGCTTTGATACATAAGGATCGGAAGCTATTACAGCATCAAATATAGGATAAAAATCATAATAAAGTTGAATTTTAAGTTTTTTACTTAAAATATTATTAAAATCCGCACCCTATATGTGTATAAATAAACCTAATCTTACATGTGTTCAAGTAATTCTTGAAGTACTATCCGAAGATATGATTTGTATTTATTTTCAAGATATACGTAAGATTATTAACGGTGGGGGTACAAAATGGAAAAAATTTATAACATTTCCTTTCCACAATACCTTTCCGGTCTTGCCTTGTTGCTGCTCTTGAAGGGGTGAGAAAAATGTGTTCTTCTTTCTGCTATTGCTGAGTGTTAGCACATTGATGGCTTCCCGCTAATGTTTAGCCCATCCCCGCAGGGATTCAAATGTGCCTGTATGCCTGGCGGCAGCTCTGTTTATTCATAGCAGTTCAGCATAAAAACTAACCTCCACAGCTGGCTTTCCTGTCTTGTTGCTTCTAATCAATAGTAGCTAAAATGTTGTGATGAGCAATGGATAAGGAATGCTTAAGTGCTGGTAGTAAGCAGAATATCAGTCTGAAGTGTGATGGTGGCGGTGCGGTATTGACAAAAAAATCGTGAATTGCCTTTTGCTACGATGAGGTCGCTGTGGCTGCATCTGTTCTTTGATGCGTGGAACAATCATTCTGTTATCTTTCAAAGTACTGCCCTTAGCAAAGGGTAATAAAAAAGCGTTCTGCCTTTTCGCAGAACGCTTCCCTGTTTCAGCCCATAAGGCTCCAGCCGGTGCGATAGTCTCGTTTTACAAACTGGTTGGCTTCATCGAAGTTGGTTACCTTCATGTTGGCGCCATCCCACAAGAGCTTGATGTGCCTGCCGGGATAATCAAAGCGGCTGGGATCGTCTTTTCTGGGATGGCGGATGTCGTAGCTCCTGATGGCCAGGTTGCCTATCAGAACTGTTTCGGTTAAGGGACCGGCGATGGAGAAAGGGGCACTTAAAAGCTGTGCCTCCCTGCTGCCCGTCCCTGCAATGGCAGCCTCTACCCATTGCTTGTAATGCCCTTCCTGGCCGCCTTCTACACGGGGAATAGTCTTAGGCACGTTAACCTCCTGCATGCGGGAGGTAGGGAGCAGACGGGGGTTCTGGCCATAGGTGGAGCACATCATCTTGCCTTTGGTGCCTACGAAAATCACACCATTGCCGCCATCGCCCATAAGCTCATTGGGGCCTAGCTCTTCAGGCCTTTCGGGCTGTATGCCGCCGTCCATCCAGTGCAGCTTTACATCGGGTTTGCCGGCCTGGCCTTTAAACTTCAGTACCACATGAGAGGAGGGGGGGCAGCTCTCCGGGAAGTAGCCCCGCTTGAATTCATCAACATATACCGATCCTACACTGCATTCGGCCTCTGTGGGGTACTGCAGGTCCAGGACACGGAAGGGGGCCTCAACCAGATGGCAGCCCATATCGCCCAGGGCGCCTGTGCCATAGTCCCACCAGCCGCGCCAGTTAAAAGGCACCAGCTTATCGACATAGGCTTTTTCAGGAGCAGTACCCAGCCAGAGGTTCCAGTCAAGGCCAATGGGTACGGCAGACTTTTGGGCCGGCCAGGGAATTCCCTGTGGCCACACAGGCCGGTCGGTCCAGGTATAAACGGTATGTACATCGCCGATGATTCCGGCATTGTACCACTCCATGAGCTGGCGCACGCCATCTCCGGAGGCCCCCTGGTTGCCCATCTGGGTTACTACCTTGAACTTATTTGCAGCTTCGGTAAGCATCCGTGCTTCATGTATGTCGTGCGTCAGGGGCTTTTGCACATACACATGCTTGCCCAGCTGCATGGCAGCAATGGCCTGTACCGCGTGGTTGTGGTCAGGGGTAGATACTGAAACGGCATCTATATTCTTGTGCTCCCTGTCAAGCATTTCCCTATAATCTTTGTAGTATTTGGCTTTCGGAAAAGTCTCTTTGCTTTTTGCTGCACGCGCGTCGTCAACATCGCAGAGATAGGCTATGTTAGCTTTGCCGCTTTTGAAAAAGCTGGTCAGGTCACTGGCACCCTTGCCACCCACACCAATGCCGGCTACCTGCAGCATATCGCTTGGTGCTGTAAAACCCGGACCTCCCAATACATGCCGGGGTACTATATAGATTCCTGCTAATCCCAGGAGGGAGTTTTTTAGAAAGCTTCTGCGAGAAGACTGCTGGCTTTTGTGCTCGGGGGTAATGTTGTCTGCCATAGTTGCCGATTGGGTAAAAATGGATCTAATAAAAGAAGTATCAGCGACTATAATTTATGAATAATCCTTTTCTGTTCAACCTTATGCCTGCATTAATTCCGGGTGTGCTGCTTTTATGTAGCTGTGGCAGACAAGTCAACGCCTGAAAACTGGCGGAAGACAAACGCTGCACGCTTACCCATAAAAAAGCCACTGCCCCAATAAGGCAGTGGCTCCTGATTTGATAGCAGGCTTGCAAATCAGATTTTGCAAAGACCCAGCAGGAAACTTCTATAAACGTTTTATCCGGATGTTCCTGAACCAAACGGGATCTCCGTGGTCCTGCAGGGCTATTTTTCCCTCCTGGAAAGTACCAAAGCCTTCCATGTCCTTAAACTTGCTGTTGGCAATCATTTGCCGCCAGTTGTCGTCCCACAGGGTGGTGGTAACAACATTTTGTCCGTTTAAAACAAACTGCAGCTGATTATCCCTGCTGATCACTTCCACCTGGTTCCATTCGCCAACCGGTTTGGCAGCTTCTGGCGTGGCGGTGATCAGATCATAAAGATCGCCAGCCCGGTGTTTGATGATCTTGCCGTCGGGATGGCCTTCGTTGTGCAGGATCTGCATTTCCGGACCTGTGTTATAGGGCTCGGGATACTTGCTGGTATCTTCCTGTACATAAAACATAATGCCGCTGTTCCCTCCTTCGCCAATCTTCCACTCCAGTTGGAGGTGAAAATCTTCAAACTCCTGCTCCGTTACCAGATCGCCACCAGCGGCTGTTCCTGTGGTATCCAGGTAAAGAACGCCATCCTCTACCTTCCAGGCACTGCCGGTGGTTTCTTGCCCATAGCTGTGCCAGTGCTGCAGGCTTTGCCCGTCCAACAGGGATATCCATTCACCACTGGTGCTGGTAGTATCCTGTTGTGCGAGGGCATTTTCTTCCTGATTTTCGATACCGGGGGTATTGGAATTACAGGCGGCCATAAGCAGTGCCAGGCCTGCGGAAGCAAAAGCTGCTTTCATTTCTTTATTTCTGTAATGAAAGTACGTAGCGCGCCATTTGTTCGGCTTCTTCCTGGCTATGCTGCGGGTGGGCGGTCATGGGAACATTGCCCCAGTTGCCGGCTCCGCCTTCAATAATCTTACGGGCTAAAAATGCCACAGCAGTATCGTTGCCCCTGTATCTTTCTGCAACATCTACATAGGCCGGACCAATTACCTTTTCATTGTCCTTATGGCAGGCTACACAATCAGAGTTAGCAATCAGCTCCCGGCCTGTCTGCTGGGCATCTGTATTGGCTGTTTCTGTGGCAATGCCTTCTTCGGCGGCCTGTTCTACGGCAGGTGGTGTTTCGTTATTGCTTTCGCTGCCGCCGCATGCCATAAAGGAAAAGGCAAGCGCTATAAATAAGGTGTACTTCATTGTTTCTGTACTATGGTTGAATTTAAATTTTTGTTCTCAAGGTGCTGAAGCGGTGCTGCAACCCTGTTAACTACGTTTTAATGTATCAATAGGTTAACTTTAGTCCTGTATGCCCAGTACTTTCTGGTTGAGCTGTTCATCGCTGCCAGCAGAGGCAAAATCATCAAATGCCTTATCGGTTACGCGGATGATGTGGTCCTGGATGAAAGGCGCACCCTCTTCGGCGCCCTGCTGCGGATGCTTAATGGCACATTCCCACTCCAGCACGGCCCAGCCCTTAAAGTCGTAGGCAGAGAGTTTACTGAAAATGCTGGCAAAATCTACCTGTCCATCACCCAGGGAACGGAAGCGACCGGCGCGGTTAACCCAGCCCTGGTAGCCGCCATACACGCCCTGCTTTCCGGTGGGGTTAAATTCGGCATCCTTTACATGGAACATTTTGATTCTATCATGATAATAATCTATGAAGGTGAGGTAGTCCATGGCCTGCAGCACAAAGTGGCTGGGGTCGTAGAGAATGTTGGCCCGCTTATGACCCTTCACCTTGTCCAGGAACATTTCGAAGGTAATGCCATCGTGCAGGTCTTCACCTGGGTGCAGCTCGTAGCATACGTCTACACCACACTCATCAAAAGCATCCAGTATGGGCAGCCAGCGCTTAGCCAGTTCGTTAAAGCCGGTATCCACAAGTCCGGCTGGGCGCTGTGGCCAGGGGTAAACGGTTTGCCACAGCAGTGCTCCTGAGAAAGCACCACAGGCATTCAGCCCCATGTTCTGCGAGGCTTTCGCTGTATATTTCATTTGCTGAATGGCCCAGGCAGTTTTTCCTTTCAGGTCGCCTTTCAGAGATGGGGGAGCAAAGGAGTCGAACAACTCATTGTAGGCCGGGTGAACGGCTACCAGCTGTCCCTGCAGGTGTGCGGCAAGTTCAGTCAGCACAAGACCGTTTGCTTCTACAGTGCCTTTTATTTCATCAGCATAGGTTTTGCTTTCTGCAGCTTTTTGTACATCAATAAAGCGCTTTTCCCAGGCGGGTATCTGAACGCCTGCATAACCCAACTCTTTTGCCCATTTACATATACTGTCTAAAGTATTGAATGGTGCCCCATCGCCTGCAAACTGGGCCAGGAAAATGGCTGGTCCTTTAATAGTGGTCATATCGAAAAGATTATAAAAAGTAAGTTTAAAAATTGAACGGACTGCTTAAAGATAGCAGTTTTGGTGAATCAGAGCGAAAAAGAGGTCCATTTCTCGTTGCTGTCGCTGCTTTTCACTACATTTTCTATAAAGGCCATGCCGCGCAAGCCATCTTCGGCACCCGGAAAATCGAGCCATTCTGCTTTGGGCTCTTCGCCGTTCTTGCGGGCGTGCAGGCAAAGGGCAAAGTTGCGGTAGTGGTTAGCGAAAGCCTCCAGGTACCCTTCTGGGTGACCGGCAGGGGTGCGGGTGTTGTGGCTGGCATAAGAGCTCAGATAACCTGTGCCTGCCCGCCAGATTTCTGCAGGCTTGTCGAGCCATTTGATCAGGAGGGTGTTGGCATCTTCCTGCTGCCACTCCAGGCCACCTTTTTCGCCATACACTCTTACTTTGATGTTGTTTTCTTCGCCGGCGGCTACCTGTGAGGCCATCAGGGTGCCGGAAGCACCATTGCTGAAGCGGAGGAGTACGGCGCCATCGTCGTCGAGCCGGCGGCCTTCTACAGCAGTATTCAGATCAGCGCAAAGCTTGCTTACCTCCAGGCCCGATACGTACTCTGCCAGGTTAAAGGCGTGGGTGCCAATATCGCCCATGCAACCAGCTTTGCCACTCTGGCTGGGGTCTGTGCGCCAGGAGGCCTGCTTGTTTTCCTCGCTCTCCAGGGGTGTGCTTAGCCAGCCCTGAGGATACTCTACGTATACCTTTCTGATTTTGCCCAGCTGGCCGGATTTTACAAACTGCTTTGCCTGCTTTACCATAGGGTAACCGGTATAGGTGTGGGTAAGGCAGAAAAGCAGCTTGCTTTCCGATACTATATTATATAAGTCATGCGCTTCCTGCAGGGTAAGCGTCATGGGTTTATCAAGCACAACATGAAAGCCGGCTTCCAGTGCAAGCCTGGCAGGCTCAAAATGTACGTGGTTTGGGGTAACGATGCTCACAAAGTCCATGCGCTGGTCTTCTGGCAGGGCCTTTTCCTTTTCGAACATTTCTTTGTAGGAGCCATATACCCTGCTAGGGTTCAGGTAAAGGGTTTCGCCGGCGGTTCTGGACTTTTGCGGATCGCTGCTGAATGCACCGCATACCAGCTCAATTTCACCATCCATAAAAGCAGCAATGCGGTGAATGGCTCCGATGAATGAGCCCGGCCCGCCGCCGATCATGCCCATTTTAAGTTTTTTGTTTTTCATGTTGTAAATTGATTGGCGATAGATTTTAGTATAATTGGCGATAAGAAAGTTTTAAAAATTTAAATTTAATAATATCTTAAAATTTAAAATTAACTAGCGCATGCCCTTGAGAGGGCAAAACTATTGTTTGCCAGCTGTTAAGCAAGTATTTTTTTAATAACCTGTATCCAAAGTGCTGTGCCTGGTGCCTTGCATCGATAGCTGCCTGAGGATAAAAATAACAGAGATGGTTTAGCAATAATCGAAAAATCAGTTTTTATTGTCATGGCAAGTTCAGGAAGTGTTCTTGTACCTGAGCTGTTTTATTCAGACAGAGTTTTAAAAAACAATATTTATATACCTACAAACAATATGACGCTGACAAATCGGGTGAAATTATCAACCATGATGTTCCTTGAATTCTTCATTTGGGGAGGTTGGTTTGTGACCTTGGGTACTTTTCTGGGAAATAACCTGCAGGCATCTGGTACGCAGACTGCAGCTGCTTTTTCCACGCAATCGTTTGGTGCCATCATTGCACCTTTTATTATTGGTCTGATTGCAGACAAGTATTTTAATGCAGAACGGATCCTGGGCTTTCTGCACCTGGTAGGGGCTGCCCTTATGTACATGATGTTCAGGGCCGAAGATTTCACCCAGTTCTATCCCTATGTGTTTGCCTATATGGTGGTGTACATGCCTACGCTGGCGCTGGTGAACTCTGTTTCCTTTAACCAGATGACAGATCCGGCAAAGGAGTTTTCTGTTATCAGGGTGTGGGGTACCGTTGGCTGGATTGTTGCCGGCCTGATGATCAGCTATGTATTCCTGTGGGATAGTGCAGAAGGACTGGCTGAAGGCGGCCTTAGAAATACTTTTGCCCTGTCAGGCATTGCCTCTGCTGTTTTAGGCCTTTTCAGCTTTACCCTGCCTGCTACACCTCCTAAAATTCAGAAAGGGGAAAAGCTTAGTGTATCAGAAATTCTGGGACTCGATGCCATTAAACTGCTCAACAACAAGAACTACCTGATATTCTTTATCTCCTCTATCCTAATCTGTATTCCGCTGGCTTTCTACTATCAGAATGCCAACCCTTTCCTCACAGAGGTAGGTATGGAAAACCCAACCGGTAAAATGACCATCGGGCAGGTATCTGAAGTATTGTTCATGCTGTTGCTGCCAGTGTTCTTTACCAGGTACGGCTTCAAGAAAACCCTGCTGGTTGGTATGCTGGCATGGGTAGTCCGTTATGCCCTCTTTGCCTTTGGCGATGCAGGTTCTGGCACTTATATGCTACTGATAGGCATTGCGCTGCATGGTATCTGCTATGACTTCTTCTTTGTATCAGGGCAAATTTACACCGATTCTAAAGCCGGACCGAGGTATAAAAGTGCAGCACAGGGCTTAATTACCCTGGCTACTTATGGTGTTGGCATGCTTATTGGCTTTTGGGTGGCTGGCCTTGTTTCTGATAGCTATGTACTGGCAAATGACCTGCACGACTGGAAATCTATCTGGTTGATACCATCTGGTATTGCGCTGCTGGTTACCATACTTTTTGTAGTCTTCTTTAAAGAAGAGCGTGTGGCAAAAGAAGAGGTTTTACAAAAAGCTTAGTACCATGAAAGAGAGCAGAAGAACCGCACTGAAAAGTATACTTGCAGGCACCGTTACCCTGGCTACTGCCGGGGTAGTGCCGGCCTGTGCAGAACAGCAGCCAAAAGAGGAGTTAAAAGCAGGAACAGAAGGTTTGAAAAACGCCATTAATCATTCCGTATGCCGCTGGACCTACAACGATATGTCGCTGGAGGACCTGTGCAAAACCGTTAAAGATATAGGCTTTTCTGCCATTGACCTGGTTGGGCCAGGGGAGTGGGATGTGCTCAAGAAATGGGGCATCACCAGCTCTATGTGCAATGGGGCAGAAATAAACCTTGTAGACGGATGGAACAATAAAAACAACCATGCAACGCTTATTAAGAACTACACCGATATGATTCCGCAGGTGGCAAAGGCAGGCTATAAGAACCTGATTTGCTTTAGCGGCAACAGAAACGGTATGAGCGAGGAGGAGGGACTGCAAAACTGCGTGGAAGGACTTAAGCAAATAATGCCCCTTGCTGAAGAGCAGGGTGTGATCATTCAGATGGAACTGCTCAACAGCAAGGTGAACCACCCCGATTATATGGCCGATCATTCGGCCTGGGGTGTTGAGCTCTGCAAACGTTTGGGCTCCAATAATTTTAAGCTGCTGTACGATATTTACCACATGCAGGTCATGGAGGGTGACATCATCAGCACCATTCAGCAACACCACCAGTACTTCGGACATTACCATACGGCAGGTGTGCCGGGCAGGCATGAGATCGATGAGTCGCAGGAGTTATTTTACCCCGCAATCATGAAGGCTATTCTGGCAACAGGCTTTAAAGGATACGTGGCACAGGAGTTTGTGCCTGCCGCAGAGAACAAGGTGGCTTCGCTGCGTGAGGCCATCAGGATTTGCGATGTAACGGCAGCCAATGCTGCTCCGGCAACGGCAACAAAACAGGGATAGAGCATTACAACAGGAATTAAATTATATGGCTGAACAAACTTATGATGCAATCGTAGTAGGCTCCGGGATAAGTGGGGGATGGGCCGCTAAAGAATTAACCGAAAAAGGGTTAAAGGTGCTTCTGTTGGAGCGTGGTCGTAATATTGAACATATAAAGGATTATGTAGCCGCCAGAAAGCATCCATGGGAAGTGCCACACAGAGGTGAGGTTACCCAGGAGATGTTTTTGGCACACCCGGTGCTGCGAAGAGACTATGTGCTGAACGAATTAAACCTGGATTACTGGGTGGATGAAGCAGAAAGCCCGTACGTAGAAAAAAAACCATTTGACTGGTACAGGGGCTACCATGTAGGCGGGCGTTCGCTGATGTGGGGCAGGCAAAGCTACCGCCTGAGCGATGAGGATTTTGAAGCAAATGCCAAAGAGGGCATAGCAGTAGACTGGCCTATCCGTTACAAAGACCTGGAGCCCTGGTATACTTATGTAGAAAAGTTTGCAGGTATCAGCGGATCGAATGAGAACATTCCTCATTTGCCCGATGGCCACTTTTTGCCTCCCATGGAGATGAACTGTGTGGAGAAAGATGTATCTGCACGTATCAAGCAGCATTTTAACGGGCAGCGGCACATGATCATTGGCCGCGTGGCAAACTTAACTGCTCCTATACAGGAGCGCTACCAGTGCCAGTACCGCAGTAAATGCTGGCTGGGCTGTCCTTTTGGTGCTTACTTCAGCACCCAGTCGTCTACACTGCCGGCGGCAATGAAAACAGGAAATTTAACCCTGCGCCCCTGGTCTATTGTAACAAGGGTGCTATATGATAAAGACACGCAGAAGGCTACCGGCGTAGAGGTGCTGGATGCTGTTGATAATAAAACCATTGAGTTTAAATCGAAGATAGTATTTCTGTGTGCTTCTTCCTTTAACTCAACCTGGGTGCTTATGAACTCGGCTACAGATGTATGGCCTGATGGCCTGGGTAGCAGCTCCGGCGAGCTGGGGCATAACGTTATGGATCACCATTTCCGCACCGGTGCAGAAGGCGATGTGGATGGCTATGAAGATAAATATTACTACGGCCGCCGTCCTACCGGTATTTACATTCCCCGCTTCCGGAATCTGAATGGAGAGAAACGCGACTATGTGCGTGGTTTTGGCTATCAGGGTGCTGCCAGCAGAAGCAACTGGAGAAGAGAAGTGGCGGAGCTTGGCATTGGCGAAGACCTTAAGGAGGCACTTACTGAACCAGGCAACTGGAGCATGGGTATCAACGCCTTTGGCGAAATACTTCCCTACCACGATAACCGCATTTATCTCAATAAAGAGGTAAAAGACAAATGGGGGCTGCCTGTGCTGGCAATGGATTGCCAGCTGCACGACAATGAAATGAAGATGCGGGAAGACATGCGCAATGATGCCGCTGAAATGCTTACAGCTGCAGGCCTTAAAAATGTAAGAACTTACGACAGAGGCTATACCATGGGACAGGGCATTCACGAAATGGGTACTGCCCGTATGGGCCGCGATCCTAAAACCTCTGTGCTGAACCAGTACAACCAGGTGTGGGATGCTAAAAATGTGTATGTAACCGATGGTGCCTGCATGACCTCTGCCGGTAACCAGAACCCATCGCTTACCTATATGGCACTTACCGCAAGAGCGGCAGAGCATGCCGTGCAGGAGCTCAAGAAAGGAAATATTTAACCAATCACATCTAAAAATTCAATCATGATGAACAGAAGAGAGGCATTAAAAGCAGTAAGCTTTCTGATGGGCGGTGCTGTGATTGGTGCAGAGGTGTTTTTAACTGGCTGCGACACAAAAAGGGAGGAACGCCAGGTAAATGAACTCTTTACTGAGTCTGATGTAGCCTTGCTCGATGAGGTAGGGGAAACAATCATTCCTGAAACAGACACTCCGGGCGCTAAGGCTGTAGGCATTGGTTCTTTTATGGCCATGATGGTGCTGGATGTTTACACAGATGAGAATCAGAAAAGTTTCAAAGAGGGACTTGAAGCGCTGAAGGAGGGGTTTGAGGACGAATACGGGCATTCTTTCATGGAAGGCAAGCCAGAAGAGCGGAAAGCTTACCTGACCAGGCTAAATGATGAGCTGGTAAGTGAGCGAAATAAAAAGACTGACGATGAACCGGAACATTATTTCCGGATGATGAAGGAGTTAACCCTCCTGGGCTACTTTTCATCAGAAATTGGCAGTACCAAAGCCCTTAGGTACATAGAAACACCGGGGCGTTATGAGGCATGCATTCCCTATGAAAAGGGTATGAGAGCCTGGGCTATTTAGTGATAAGGGCAATTTATTAATATTTCAATCCAACAATCTTTTTTGCAACCAAAACATTATGTCAAACAACAGACGTGAATTTTTGAGATTAAGTGCATCCTTACTGGCTTCGGGCCTGGTGCTGCCATTTATTTCCTGCGATTCCTCTACTAATAATAACCAGCAGGCTGCAGCCGATACAACCGGTACTGCCGGTACCACTGCAAACAATGGTGCACAGATCGATTTTGGCATTCAGCTGTGGACGGTAAAGCAGGATATGGCCCAGGATCCTAAAGGAACCCTGCAGAAGCTTGCTTCCTATGGGTATAAGCAAATAGAAAGCTTTGAAGGTGACAAAGGTATATTCTGGGGCATGACCAATAAGGAGTTCAGTGATTATCTGCAGAGCCTGGGCATGACGATCATCTCTACCCATGCTAATGTTAAAGAGAATCTTGAAATGAAGGCACAGCAGGCTGCTGAAATCGGAATGAAGTATGTGATCGATCCTTATGAAGGACCGCAGCAAAGCCTGGATGATTTCAAAAGAATGGCAGAGCGTTTTAACGAGTATGGACAGATTTGCCAGAAGCATGGTGTTAAGTTTGCTTACCACAACCACGATTACACCTTTAAGGAAATTGAGGGCGTAGTACCACAAACCCTTTTACTGGAGCAGACCGATCCGGCCCTGGTTGACTTTGAACTGGATATGTACTGGGTTGCTGCAGGTGGTGGAAACATAGAGGATTCGCTGAAGAAGCATTCGGGCAGGTACAAACTGGGACACGTGAAAGATCGCATGAAAGGTGCTACAGAAGGAGATGCTTCTACGGTAATAGGCGAGGGCTCCATTGATTATCAGCCAATTCTTAAAGTGGCTAAAAATAACGGAATGGAGTACTTCTTTGTGGAGCAGGAACGTTTCGACAATGATTCTCCCATGGAGAGCAGCCGTAAGAACGCCGAGGCAATGAAAAATTTCAGGATCTGAAAATACCTGGTGCAGGCTTTTTTACAGCATAGCAGAGATGTTAAATGCAGTACTCCTGTTTGAGAATTTATGATGACCAGTATATGTTACAGAGCCGGCTTTTTGCCGGCTTTTTCTTTGCCGGAACTTTGGCGATTTTCTAAGCGGGATCAGTAGTATATACATACCGTAGGTTGATGTTGTAACATGAGTTTTAATCTTGAAAGAGAGGTTAAAAAAGGGTTTAAACCGGCTTCTCATTCTCCCTTTATGCTCTTCTTTCCCCTATACTCTTACGCAGGCATGTCTGCCTGTACTTTTATAAACCAGCTTTTATGCAGGATCTAAGGTGTAAAGATTGGATTACAATAGTTTATTGATACCGGCTTCTTCTTCCACTATAGGTCTGGCTGTGGCATATAAGCCTTTTGTAAAAGAGGCAGTCTGATTGAACGGTAGGCATATATGTTAAAACTGGCCGCCATTCATAAGAAACAGCTAATTTCTTACATGCTGGCATGTCTTTTGTACTAATTGCGTTTAAGAAATAGTCTCCGGGAAGGCTACATTTAAGTAGCAGTAAGTGACAGAAGGATAATTTTGACAGCAACAGTCCCTATATTTTCAAACGCATTAAACCAGCAGCAGGCAAGCATACTGCTGGTGGAAGACAACCGGGTTAGCCGGCTGGTGGCGGAGCGTTTGATTAAACGCTGGGGCTACGGGCTGGCATGTGCAGTTAACGGGCAGGAGGCAGTTTCTATGGCATCTGCCAAAGCTTATAACCTTATCCTGATGAACCTGGGCCTGCCGGATATGAGTGGAAGAGAGGCTGCCCTGATGATCAGGCGGCTTATCCCGGATTATAACCACACGCCCATCATAGCATTTTCTGCAAACCTGCAGGCTTTAAGGGAGAAGAACGGACCTTTTACTGATAGCCTGCAGGTGCCCTACATGCCCGAGCAGCTCAAGAACCTGCTGCAGCAGTACCTTTCCGGAGCGGTGGGGGAGGATACTCCCCATAAGCTGCAGGCGCGGCTGGATGTTATCAGCGGAAAAGATCCTGTTTTTCGGCAGCAGTTAACAGCCCTTTATGCAAAGAGCTGCCAGGAATTGCTCCACGATCTGCAGCTGGGCCGGCTCGATAATGCTGTTTATTTAGAGCAGGTGAGGCATAAGCACAGAAGCAGCCTTCGCCTGCTGGAGTTATATTCCCTGGAAGCAGCCCTTGATAATCTTCAGGATATACTAAGCGCTGTTTCTGCAGATCCGAATGTTCTTTCGCTAAGAAAACAGGCGGTAGCGCAACAGGTAATTGCCATCATGGATGGCCTTACCCTGGAGGCTGCATAGAAATGTTTTGTCGGCACATGATTAAAAATGCCTCAGCACTTGGGTATTAGCTATATGGCTGTTATACTAGCTGCATGAAAAACACAGTATTAAGCCTTGGGCTGTTACTCCTGGTGGCGGCTTGCCAGACCCCTGCAACTACCGAGGCCTCAACAGAAGAAACAGCTGCTGAAGCAAATGCTTTACAGAATACACCTGTTGCCAACAGTTATGGCAGAGAAATTTCTGCTGAAGAGGCGAAACCAGCCAGCCAGGTGCCGGTACTTCTGCAGCAGCAGGATTCCCTGTACCTTACCCTTAGTGGTACAGCGCTTTCCAGCTGTACTAAAAAAGGCTGCTGGATGACGGTGGACCTTGAAACAGGAGAAAGCATGCGTGTTACCTTCAAGGACTATGGCTTTTTTGTGCCCAAAGATCTGAAAGGAGAACAGGTGGTAATGGAAGGTGTGTTGAAAAGAGAAGTGAGCAGTGTGGAGGAGCAGCGTCATTATGCTGAAGATGCTGGAAAATCGGCCGCAGAAATTGCAGCCATTCAGCAGCCAGACACTGCCTACACCTTCGAGGCTGTTGGTGTCAGGATTTGGCCCCTGCGGTAACTCCCACAGCCCGTAAGCGGGCATTAGCTTGCAACAAACAAATAACAGCTGCTCGTTGCTCTGCCCAGATCATGCCGGTAGGGATCTGTTAAATGCCTAAGCAGCTAATATTCTGCATGCCGGCTCCTGTAGGCAGCTTTGTACTGCACTGTTTTTCTTAGCTGGTTACCGCAGAGGGCCCCCATACCTCCGGCTATGCCACCAATCAGGGTGGTTAGAAAGATAATAAAAGCTGAACTGTTCACACCAAAGAGGCTGGCCACCCGGCTGCTTAGCACAAAATCTGTCTGCGCACTAAAAATCAGGGCGCACACCAGCCATAGAAGACCCACCGCGGTAAATCCGCTCATAAAGGCTCTTAAGCTGGTGGTAGGAATGAGCGCAGAGATTACTGCAGCACACACCAATGCCGACCACCAGGGGAATATTTGTTCTGCCCAAAAGCTAAAAAATGCTATGAGGGCTATTTTGATTGCCAGTTTCATCTTTCTTCTGCGGTGGGTAAATAGGTGTTTGTATACATAATCTTGTCTTTGAAAGGCGTAGCAGGTGTCATAAAATAAAGCCTGTTGTATTCCCCTTTTCGCCATGATTCCAGTAAATCATCATAGTGGGGGCTGCCCGGATTACCAGACTGGCCTCCGGGATAAATGCCCCAGGCCTGTACTGGTGTGCCCATCTCCACCACCATACGCCAGGAGGCACCATGGCGGCCACTGTTTGCATTAACAATGCCACGGCCGCCGTTAATCTGCATGTTTACATGGCTTAAGGCTTCCTGACCAGTAAGGTGCCGTATGCTGCTTTTTTTATAGTTGCCCCAGGTAGCAGCAGTTTGTTCTGTTTGTTCCCATTCTTCCAGCTTTTCGACCATTTGCCTGTAAGAACGCAGCAGCAGATTCTGCAGGCTTTCTCTTTCCGGCGTGCCGGCAATGTCTATCAGCTGATGTTCAGGGTGGT
This sequence comes from Cesiribacter sp. SM1, assembly GCF_020178975.1. Taxonomy (GTDB): domain Bacteria; phylum Bacteroidota; class Bacteroidia; order Cytophagales; family Cyclobacteriaceae; genus Cesiribacter. The sequence continues at coordinate 82,805 of NZ_JAHXBU010000091.1, read as the reverse complement.
TCCGGAGGAAGTAAGCTGTTGCAGCATCAGAGGGTTTGATAACGGCTACCTCCAGGGAATCAAGCTCATCGAAGGTAAGGTCGCGCAGCTCGTTCCACCAGATGTGGTAGGCTGTTGGAGCAGTTTGTTCTGCGGTAGCCTCGTAATCCCACTGCTGTAGCAGTTGCAGCACCTCGCGCTCATCAGGCTTCAGTAAATTTGTGTTTAGCTTGCCGAGCATCCAGGGAAGCGTTTCAGCAGCCCTGAGGTGGTAATTGTCATTTTGCAGCTGCATCATGTCTTGTACACTTGCACTATCCAGCTGCCGTAGTATTGTATTGATGCGCCTGTTACGGTAGTGCTCATAGGTTTGGTCATACACATAATAGGGGTAGGTGCTGTCTGCAGGTACCTGGTTGGCAGAGCTTACAAAGCCTCTCTCGGGGTTTATAACAAACGCATTTTGTTCATCTGGTATAAAGCCCTGCCATTCATATTCCGGCTTGCTGCCCTCCATCAGAAAACGGCCCTGGTTTTTCCATTTTGCAGGGTATCTTCCCTGCACTTTCATGGCAATGGTGCCAGTTACAGAAGCAAACACAAAGTTTTGCCCCGGCGATTTATAATGGCTCAAGGCTGCAATATAATCCTCCACATTGTTTGCTCTGTTCAGCAATAGAAAGGCCTTCAGGCTGTTGCCAGGTTCGTGCGCCACCCATCGCATGGCAAAGCTTTGTTGTTCCTCTTTTTGTGGAAAATTTTTATCGTAGACCACCGGTCCATGATGTGTGTACACGATGGTATCATAAAAGGGATCATTTGATTCCCAGAACCAGCCATCGCGCAGCTTAAATTTTTCCACCCTTTTATCGGCTTTTCTCCAATTGCCATTGTAGGCATATTCGTTGCGCTGGTTGTTTTTAAACTGAACCCGGTACCAGTCCCTAACATCCCTGGCGGCATTGGTTACTCCCCAGGAAATGCTGTCGTTAAAGCCTATGACGATACCTGGAGCACCGGGCAGGCTAACCCCATACACATTTTGACCGGGACCTTTCAGCTGCAGCGAGTACCAGATAGAGGGCAGGTTGAGTGAAAGGTGCGGGTCGTTACATAAAATAGGATTGCCGCTCCTTGTTTTGCTGCCGCTTACCGCCCAGTTGTTACTTCCGTTAGCAGGGTCTGGTTTCCCTATTGTATCGGTTATGGCAAGATCGGGATAATTTGCAGGCGGCACGGTAATCGGCTGTGCCTCAAAATTCCAGGGCGTGCCGGCAGGGATAACGGGGTCACTACCCGGAAGCCGGTCAGGATAAAGCAGGTTGAAGTTTTCCTGCCCTAACAGTCGCAACAGGTTGGTGTTTTCCAGGTCTACTTCGTAGCCCGAGAGGTCTTCGGCCATGTACATCAGCAGCAGGGCAGATTTATAGGGAGTCCAGTCTTCCGGAGTGTAATCCAGCAACTTGTACTCGAAGGGCAGGCTGTGGTATTTGAGGCTGCCTATGTAGGCATTCACGCCATCGGCATAGGCCTGTACTGCTTCGGCAGAGGCAGGATCCTGCAGCATGGCCTGCAGCGCAGCCTTTGCGCCTTCAGGCAAACCTTTACGGCGCGTAAGGCGATCGGTGGCCAGCATGTTTTCTCCCAGAATTTCGGTTAGCCGGCCTGCAGCAAAATGTGTTTGTACCTCCATTTGCCATAGCCGGTGGCTGGCAGTTACATAGCCCTGTAAAAAATACAGATCGTGTGCTGTGGCAGCTTCTATATGGGGGATCATAAATTCATCGAAATGAACAGAAGCTTGTTGCTGTAGCTGGGGTAAACTGTAAGAATCAGAATCTGAAGCAGTAGCGGGCGGAACTGCATTTTGATAAAAACCGTTTATAGGATCCAGGAAACGGCCTAATGGGGGAAGTTGCCCAAGACGGTTGTCCAACGCAATTACTAAAAGTACCGTACTAATGAAAGTGAGCAGGAGCTTCATAGGCAGAGTTTTTGGACTATACCAGCTAAAATTTTTTTGCTGTGATTAAAGTTAAGATAGCTGGAATAAAAACAAAAAGCAGTTGTTTCGGCATTGTTTATTAGAAAAGGCTGTTGCCGTTTTACTTACGGTAAAGGCTGTGTACTTTTACACCACCATCAGCCATAATTTTTAACATCCATAAGAATGGTAGAGAATCATCAGGAATTAGAACATAGATTAAAGTTACGAACAATCAAGCTGTCGGATTACGACGATATAAAAGAAATCATGAACATGGTCTACGCCAAAGTAGGTGGCGCCTGGACCAAAAAAGAACTTACCAACCTGTTAAAGGTTTTTAGGGAAGGGCAGATCTGTATAGAAGACAGGGGCAAGCTGGTAGCCGCTGCACTATCCATTATTGTTGATTATTCAGACTTTGGAGATCAGCATACCTACGATCAGATTACCAACTACGGCAAGTTCGATACCCACGACCCCGAGGGTGATACCCTCTACGGTACCGATGTATTTGTGCATCCGGATTACCGGGGTATGCGCCTGGGCCGGCGCCTTTATGACGCCCGTAAGGAGCTTTGCGAAAACCTGAACCTGCGTGCTATCATTGCCGGTGGCCGTATTCCGGGTTATGCCAATTACCACAAAAAGCTAACGCCAAAGCAGTACATTGAGAAAGTACGCAAAAAGGAGATTTATGATCCCGTGCTAAGCTTTCAGCTGGCCAACGAATTCCACGTGCGCAAGGTAATGACCCGCTACATGCCGGATGATAAAGCCAGTAAGGCCTACGCAACCCTGCTGGAGTGGATCAATGTGTATTACGAGGAAGAAGACAAAGCCTTTGGCCGACGTAAATCACTGGTACGCGCTGGGCTGGTGCAGTGGCAGATGCGCCGCGTGCGTTCTGTAGAGGACCTGCTGCAGCAGGTAGAGTTTTTTGTAGATACGGTAAGTAGCTACAATGCCGACTTTGTGATGTTCCCCGAGTTCTTCAACGCACCACTGATGGCCCTGTTCAACGAAGTAAATGCGCCTGATGCGGTTCGTTTGCTCTCGGACTTTACAGAGCGTATCCGCGATGAAATGCTCAATATGGCTGTAAGCTATAACATCAACATCATTTGTGGATCCATGCCAATGTACAATGATGGAGAACTTTACAATGTGTCTTTCCTGGCCCGCCGGGATGGTACCATGGATATGCAGTACAAACTGCACATTACACCAGATGAGTTTAGCTTCTGGGGTATGCAGGGCGGCGATCAGCTAAGTGTTTTTGAAACCGATGCAGGTCGCATAGGCATACTGATCTGCTATGATGTGGAATTCCCGGAACTGAGCCGTATTCTGGCAGAGCAGAACATGGACATCCTGTTCGTACCTTTCTGGACAGACACCAAAAATGCTTACTTGCGGGTGCGCCGTTGTGCACAGGCACGTGCCATCGAAAATGAGTGCTATGTAGCCATTACCGGTAGTGTGGGTAACCTGCCCCGGGTAGAAAATATGGATATTCAGTATTCGCAGTCGGCGGTGTTCTCACCTTCAGACTTTTCGTTTCCGCACGATGCCGTTGTGGCAGAAGCAACCCCTAATACCGAAACTACACTCATTGTAGACCTCGATCTCGACCTGCTCAAAAAGCTGCGTACCCAGGGTAGTGTGCGCAACCTGCAGCAGCGCCGGCTCGATTTGTATTCCATCAAATGGAAACTTCTGCGCAAATAGCTGTAGTTTTGAAAAAATATTTGATTAGATGCAGATACTTCTTCAGGCTTATCCCAAAGATGTAGTGGAGCGTGCCGCCCGTATAAAAGCCATCATTACCGATGTGGATGGGGTACTTACGGCGGGCAGCATTATTTACGACAACAGCGGTAATGAGTATAAGATCTTTAATGTAAAGGATGGCCAGATCATGAAAATGCTCCAGTGGGCAGGTATCTTTACAGGCGCTATTACCGGCCGCTCCTCGCAGGTGGTGAAAAACCGCATGACAGAGCTGGGGCTGGATGTGCATTACCACGGCATTAAAGACAAGGTAAGCCAGTACAGGTCTATCCTGGAGGAGTATAATTTCAAGGATGAAGAAGTGGCCTTTCTGGGCGATGACATCATTGATATTCCCATTCTGAAGCATTGCGGGCTTGCTGTATGCCCTGCCGACGCCAAGCCTTATGTGCGGATGCATGCGCATTTGGTTACCAACAGCATTGGGGGTGGGGGTGTGTTTCGCGAGGTTGGAGACCTGGTGATGGCTGCCAGGGGCATCTTTGAGGAAGCCATGGAAAACTACCTGCAGTTCGATGCGGGCAAGACTAATAAGAAAGCATAATCAGCAAAGATTTGAAAATATTTGATACCCCCGTAAAACTGGCCGAAGGCGTAGAAACCGGTAAGGACCAGCTTGTACTTCTTTCAGGCCCCTGTGCTGTGGAAAGCTACGACCTGTGTATGGAGGTGGCTACCACCATGGCCGATATCTGCCGCAGGCTAAACATTGCCTATGTCTTCAAAGCTTCTTTCGATAAAGCCAACCGTACCTCTGCTTCTTCGTTTCGCGGCGTAGGCATGGACAATGCCCTGCAAACGCTGGCACGTATCCGCAAAGATGTGGGGGTGCCGGTAATTACAGATGTGCACGAATCGGTGCAGATTTCGGAGGTTGCTGAGGTGGTGGATGTGCTGCAGATACCTGCCTTCCTCTGCCGCCAGACTGACTTACTCCTGGCTGCAGGAGAGAGTGGAAAAGCCATTAATATCAAAAAAGGGCAGTTTATGGCTCCTGAAGATATGCAGTATGCGGTGGCAAAGGTAAAAGAAACCGGCAACCAGAATGTGCTGCTGTGTGAGCGGGGCACTACCTTTGGTTACCATAACCTGGTGGTAGATATGCGAGCCCTGCCTGTTATGCGCCAGTATGCACCTGTTATTTTTGATGTTACGCATAGTGTACAGCAACCTGGAGGCATGGGCGGCATCAGTGGAGGGCAGCGGCAGTTTGCTTCTTACCTGGCCCGTGCAGCTGCAGCTGTTGGTGTAGATGGCTTTTTTATAGAAACACACCCTATGCCAGAAAAGGCTTTGAGTGATGGACCTAACATGATTCCGCTACATCAGATGGAACATTTTCTCCAGATGTTGTTAAATATATGGCAATCATCAAAAGACTTTAAAAATTTCTAATTTAACCGCCCGAACTCGTAACATACTTATGAATACTTTCTTCGAAGACCTGCAAAATAAAAAAGCTAAAATATGTGTAGTAGGTCTTGGCTATGTGGGCCTGCCCATTGCCCTGGAATTCGCCAGAAAATTTTCTGTTATTGGCTTCGATATCAACCAAAAGCGGGTTGACCTCATGCGCAGGGGAGTTGATCCCAGTAAAGAGCTTGCAGCTGAAGAATTTGAGAATACCGATATCTACTTTACAGCTGATCTGGAAGAAATCAGGGAAGCCAGGTTTTATGTGGTGGCGGTGCCAACCCCAATTGATGAACATAAAACCCCTGACCTGCGCCCCCTGCTTAGCGCCTGCAACACAGTAGGCAAAGTACTTAAAAAAGGCGATTATGTAGTTTTCGAATCAACGGTATATCCGGGTTGTACAGAAGAGGATTGTGTGCCGGTACTTGAAGAGCTTTCCGGTTTAAAGTTCTGCGACGATTTTAAGGTTGGCTACTCTCCTGAACGCATCAACCCGGGCGATAAAGAACATACCCTTACCAGGATTGTAAAGGTAGTTTCCGGATGTGACGAAGAGTCTGCACAGGTAGTAGAACAGGTATATGGTTCTATCATAACGGCAGGCGTTCATCGTGCTTCCAGCATAAAAGTGGCCGAGGCTGCTAAAATCATAGAAAATACTCAGCGCGATGTAAATATTGCGCTCATGAACGAGCTGTCCATCATTTTCAATAAAATGAGCATCAATACCTTTGAGGTGTTGGAAGCAGCCGGAACTAAATGGAATTTCCTGCCTTTCAGGCCGGGCCTGGTGGGCGGGCACTGCATAGGAGTGGATCCCTACTACCTTACACACAAGTCCAGCGAGCTGGGGTACCACAGCAAGGTGATTCTGTCGGGTCGTACCATTAATGATAGCATGGGCAGCCTGATTGCTAAAAGTGTAGTGCAGCATATCATTCGCATGGATAAGTCACTGAAACAAAGCCGGGTGCTGGTCTTGGGTGCTACCTTTAAAGAAAATGTAAGCGATATTCGCAACAGCAAGGTGGCAGATGTTGTACAGGAGCTGGCAAGCTACCTGGTGAATGTAGATGTGGCAGATCCCTATGCAGATAGTGAGGAACTCCAGCATGAGTATGGTTTTGGGCTGGTGGATAAACCATCAGGAAAATACGATGCTGTTGTTCTGGCAGTAAACCATCGGGAGTATGAAAACAAAGGCATGGACTTGATAAAAGACCTGCTGATAGATGGTGGTTTACTTTATGATGTTAAGGGAATCATGCGTGGAAAAGCTAATGGACTGGCATACCAGAGCCTCTAATTATCTTTTCCTGAAAAATTACTGTAATTAAGAGCTGCTCCTAAATGAGCAGCTTTTTTGTATATTGCTACCCATATACATAATGAACCTTGCGCTTTTTATGGCTGTTAGTGTTTGGTATGAGGTATAATCCGCACGGGAAACGCTTATTTGATTTGCTAGTCTGTCTGCTGGTATTGCCCCTGGTAGTGCCGGTAGGGTTTGTGATTGCTTTTATTTCGGCAGTCGTGTACAGGCAGCAGGTATTTTATAGCCATCTAAGGCCTGGCTTTGCAGGTAAGCCATTCGTTTTTTACAAATTCTCTACCCTGATGCCCCAAGAGGAACGGAATGGTGTTGCCCTCACCGATGGTGAACGGCAAACGCGCTGGGGGAAATTTCTGCGCGATTACTCCCTGGATGAACTTCCGCAGATTTATAACATCCTGATAGGGGATATGAGTTGGATAGGCCCACGGCCACTGCTGATGGAATACTTACCGCTCTATACGCCACAGGAGGCACGCAGACACCAGGTAAAGCCCGGTTTAACAGGCCTGGCGCAGGTAAAGGGCCGAAATGAAATTGGCTGGTACCAGAAAATGTTTTACGACCAGCAGTATGTAAAGAACATCAGCTTTAAGCTTGATATCACCATTCTGACTAAAACAGCCTTTTCTGTGCTGGAAGGGCAGCGCACTAATTTCGGTAAAAAGCCAGTGCACAGTACCACCAATGCCGAATCAGCTTCTCCTTACCTCTCTTCCGAAGAATTGGTAGTCCGTTAAGTCCAAGGTACCGGCCCCGGCAATGATATCTGCTACAACTGTATTACTGCTATAGCATGGTGCTGGAAAGAAGTATAGCTGGTAGTTTAAAGCTGGGTACCTGCAGAGTGCTTCTGCTCCTTTCAAAGATACAACTACACTTATTTACTGGTATAGCTTTTTTATCTCGCGTCCTCTGAAATGGTAGCGTAGCAGGTAATACTGTACCCTCAGGCTAAGCATGGCATAGCTGTCTTTCACCTCGGGATTTCCTCTAACAGAGCCTGCTGATGCTTTTTCCAGGCCAACCTCTGGCCTGCGGTCTGCCAGGGCTGCTGCTACCGGGTCAGAAAAAGAAGCAGGATCCCTGTAAACTGTGCTGCAATCATCCAGGAAATCAGTAAATGTGTAATGATAGGTGGCCTGCAGCGATACATCAAAAAGGCTGGCAATACGATATTGAATACCCCCGCCGAAGGGTACAACCAGTGCTACCCGGCTATACCGGACTCCTTCGGTTTGTATGCTACGCAGTGCGCGTTTTTCCTCTCCATAATATGCCTTTGGGTTAAAGAGGGTAGCACCTATACCCAGTAATCCATAAGCATTAAACTTCTTGCTGCTCAGGTAGTCGGAGGAATTGTAGGGAAGAAGGTATCCTGCAGCAAGAACACTAAACTCAAGGTTGGAGGAGGAAAAGGACAGATTTCTCGCCTGTAGCACAGGGCTTTCGGACTTAGCATCCGCAGCGCTTATTTTATACCAGCTGCTGCTTGCCCGTACTCCCCAATGAGGCATAAAGCGGTACTCATAGCTTAAGCCAAGATGAGGGTTAGCTCCCCTGAATCCTCCGGCACCTTCAATATCGCCGTAGTAGGCGGTGGTGCCCACGCTGATGCCGATAAGCTCCCTGGCTTGAATGCCGGTAGGATAATAACGTTGTGCCGAAGCCAGTATGGGCAATGCTGTTAAGAGGAGTGGCAGTAAATATGACCTCATCCGCAATAAGGAATAATAAATGAACTTTTAAATTATCAATTCTCCTGGGCTGGTTCCTGCCGTCTTTCTTCTTCCATCAGAATCAACTCCTGTGGCATACTGTCAGGTAGGGGAAGTGCAGGTGGTGTTTCTTGCTTTTCTTTCTGGAAGAGTTCTTTAAATGTATCAAAACTCTTGGTCTGGAAAATGCTAACGCCCTGTGTATAGTTAGAAAACTGGTAGTTGGCTGTAATGCTGTTGTAGTTGGCCCTGTTGAATACCTTAACCCTGAACTGCCCGTTGGGTGTTAGGAGGTAATCTACCGTCCAGTCGCCTATTACATTATTTGCATTATTGTTGTTGATGTTATTGCTGCTGCTGATACTACCATCGCGTGTTACCCGCAGGCGTCCGTTCAGGAAGGTATAACTCAAGCGCAGCTGGAAGGTATTCAGGGCATCCTGCTGAAACTGGTTATCGAAGTTCAGGTTGAAGTTTACATCGATCTGCAGGTTTTCATCGAGCTGGTTGGCCAGCGCGGTAAACTGATTTGCCAGCAGCTCACTGATGCTGCTGATTGCTGTCTGTGATCCAAAACTAGCTGCATTAAAGCTGTTGCCATAGTCAATTGGGGCAAACTGACGAAGCACGAGCAGGTTAAAAACCTGCCTGTTTAAGAGTTGTTCATCTGTTTCCAGCCGGCTCAAAAAACCATTGATGCCATTGCTTATTTCTGCTGAATAATCCTGAATGGCAATGTCGAAATGAATATCAGGGGCCATCAGGTCTCCTTTCAGGTCCATTTGCAGCTCTACAGGATAAGGTCTCTGGGCCGAAGCTTTGTCTCTTTCATCTGCAGGAAGCACGCTTCTTACAGATGCCATTTGCTGATAGCTCGCCTGGATATCAAGCAAACCACCGTAGGGGTCACCATCCCAGCGAATGCTGCTGCCAGGCTCTATGATAAATTCTTTGGTAATAACATTGAAGAGGGTGAAGTTATAGGCTCCCTGCTCGATCTCGTAGGAGCCAAACATGGTAAAATCACCTTCGGTATCGATATCAAGCTCCAGTTTACCATTGCCTCTGCCCCGGATAATATCACCTGCGCGCAGGTCAAATATTATTTCAATGTAAGCGTCTGGGGTTATATCGAGGTCAAAATCCAGGTTGATGCCCGTGGTGTTGATCTTCTGGCGGCTGCTTGCAGCCACTAAGCTGCTGTCTGTTTTGTTGCTCACAAAGTTTATGTAGTTCTGCGAGCCAACTTCATTCTTAAAATCAATAGGGATGAATATTTTGGTGCCTTTATCGGAACGGGCGCTGGCAGAAATAAATAAGTTATTAGCAGGCCCAAGCACTTCTACATTGCCGGTGGCATAGGCAGTGCCATAAAACAGCTCGTTATCGGCAAAGGTAGTGTTTAACACTTTGGTGGCCTGCAGCCTTGCTTTAAGATCAATTACAAAGTTGGTAAAGCCATCATGGAATACGCCGCCACTTAGCCAGGCAGGATTTCCGTCTGTATCAAATAATTGCAGGTTACGAAAACCAATTTCATTTTCAGAGAATAAGATGTTACCCTCAAAATTATAGGAGGTATTCAGGTAGTTGATCCGTAAACTACCATCTTTCACAAGTCCGCTACCCTTTAAGATCGGGTAAGAAGGAGTGCCCAGTACCACCACCTTGCCACTGGTTGTACCTTTAAACTGCGAGAACATATCGCCAAAGAAGGGCTCCAGCAGGTTTAGGGGGGCACTATCAAACTCCGCCTCAAGGTTAAGCATATTATCTGTGGCAAAAGGATTGTAGTATCCTTTGGCTGTAAGGATCTGCTGCCCCTGCCGGTTGCCCAGAATATTTACAGACAGGCGCTCTTCCACACTGCCCCAGTCGGCCTGGAGTAAAAAATCTCCGGCCAGAAACTCATTTACCGTAAGGGAGTCAATTTTAAGCTCTCCCTTGAAAACAGGTTTTCCCAATACTTCGCGCAGCTGCAGATCTCCATTCACCAATCCGTGCAGTTTCTGGTCCAGAATGGGGTTAAGGTTAGCCAGCTGTACATCGTGTACGCTTACCAGCAGGGTATCTTCCGGGGCAGGGGAGAGGGTGCCTTCTGCCCTGATGTACTGATCATTATGAAACACCTCAAGCCCCTGTACTTCCACCACATCATCCCGAAAAATCACCAGGTTATCGCCGGCAACCTGCCAGATATTGTCAAGCAGCTTAGTCTCGGTGTTACGGAGGCGAATATGCGTTTCATTCTGTAGGAAGAACAGGTCGGCATTGATGGCAGCATAATTATCGCCTTCTGCCTGCGCAAGGCTGCCGGTAAATTCTATACGGTCTTCGTTCCAGATGGCTTCCGTTACAAGATCGCGGGTGGCGCTTATTCCGGAAAACTGCTGGCTGGGAGAGCTAAGAAAGGCCATGGCCAGTACTTCGGTACTATCTGCCACCTTGGAGGATGTTATTTCCGCCTCAAGATCATAGAGCCTGTTCTCGTTCCAGAGCAGGGTATCGATAGTGGTGTTTGCAGAGAGAATGGAGGTGTACCCGCCTGTTAAACGCCCCTCCACCACAGTGTTTTCAGAAACATAAATGCCAGGTTCCAGTAAGCGTAGCAGCGGGTTGGCATCCTTCAGGAGCAGGCCGAAGTTAAGATTGTATTTTTCGTAAGTGGCGGGATCTTCCTTGGTTGCATAATACGCGCGTATATCTTCTTCCCTGTTGCGGAAGTTAAGCATATACTCTGTGTACAGCCTTTGGAGGTTATCGGCTACCTGGCTGTAGGCAAAATCGCCATTTACATCCAGGTTTACCAGGTCGGTTTGCAGGCTAAGCGTACGCAGGTGTTCTTCCTGCCGGCTTTTTACCTGCAGGCTATCCAGTACAAGCTCTCTGCCGTTATAGTTAACATACAGATTCTGCAGCAGGGCATCGCCGGTAATTTCATCCAGTTCAAGGCCATGGATATCCAGCACAACATTGGTGCTTAGGGTTAAGGAATCTTTCAGGAGGCCCAGTTTGTGGAATTGAGCGGTATCGAGCTGGGCATTCACCTGTATCCTGTTTTGCCCTTCGCGCAAGTCTACAGATCCTTCGCCGGCCAGGCGCAGGTTGGGATCAGTTACCGATAGCTTACCTTCAAAAAAGCTTTGAGCCAGGTGTCCATCTGTGGTAATATTTTTATAAGGATAGCCTTTGATTACCATGTTGCGGATGTTGGCATTAAGCCTTAAATCTGCAGTCTCCAGCGTAAGCCCCTGGCCCTGTATGCTGCCCTGTCCTGTTACGGTGCCAAAGAGATCGGGCCTTTCAAAGAAGCGGCCCAGCTGAAAGCCCGAGAGCGACAGGTTACCACTGTAGGTAGACTGAACTGTTTCTTCGCTTAGTTTCAGGTTTATATCTGATCGGATGAGGCCCAGCCAGGTGTTAAATGTGCCGTTGGCAACAAAGTCATTGGGGAAGCCCAGGAACTGCCCGTTGAACTGCATATTGCCCAGCCTTAGTATGTTCTCATAGAAAACATCATCGATGTAGGGCTGCAGGTCATTGGGGTGCAGGTAAGAGTTGGCCAGATCAAGCTCTATAAAGGTTTCCATGATGTTTGGCAAACCATCCAGGCTAATAAAGCCCTTAAGCCTGCTGTTATCACCGAACCGCAAATCAAGATCACTTACATTAAACTGGCTGATGTGGCCCGACAGGTTACCGTTGATCCGGTAGGTATCGCCATAGGTCTCCAGTGCCGGGATAAATACCCCCAGCTCTTGTTTATCAAGTATGCTGTTTCTGAGACGGGCGTAAATTTGCACACTATCCTGAAAGTACTCAAGGGTAGCCTGGTCGCGGTACTTAAATACCACACTGTCGTTAAGGGTAGAGTTACCGGCCCTTAAATGCAGTTTATCGAACAGCATGCCGGTATTGGAGTATATAAAGTCTGTAGCAAGGGTATCTATGGTAAAATCATAGAAGGGCGAAAATGCTGTGAGAAAACCAATATCGGTGCGGATAGTATCTCCCAGAATAGTAAAGTCTGCCGTGCTGGCGTTAATATCCTTCAGGTAAAAATGGTTATAGTCGAAGGTTTCCCTTAGCGAATCTTTATGGGGATCGATATAGGCAAACCTGCCACCCTTGATCTGCACTTCATCGATAACAAAGGGAATATTTTTGCTTGATTTTGTTTTTTTTGCAGGCAGTAGTTCCTGAATGTTGCGGATAAAGCGGTTGATGTTCATGCCGGAATCCGGCCCGTTTTTAATAAGCTGCACATAGGGGCGGCTAAGTTTTACACCATCCACACTTGGGGTGGGGGATCGTAGCAGACTTACGAGGTCAAAATCTACCAGCAGCTGGTCTACACTAATCATAAGGCTGTCCTGGTCGTCACGCACCTGCACATCATCCAGCTGAATTTCGTCGAGCCAGGAAATAGCTACGTGGCCTATCTGTACGGGGTAGCCGGTTTTTTCACTAAGCCATTCAGTTAAGTATTGTACGGCACGGGTCTGCACCCATGGGAACTGCAGGGCAAGCACAAGGCCTCCTATCAGCACTACCCATAGGCTTACCACCACAAGGACTACCCTGCCAAAGCGGTTTTTCTTATCTTGCGATACTTTTTCGTTATCTATCGCCAAATGTGTACAATCTTAGCTATTGAATCTTCCTGCGACGAAACCTCGGCCGCCCTTATACAAAACAGCAAAATACTTGCCAATATTGTGGCTACCCAGCAGGTTCACCACCAGTGGGGTGGTGTAGTACCGGAGCTGGCCTCAAGGGCGCACCAACAGCACATTGTGCCTGTGGTGCACAAGGCGTTGCAAGAGGCAAATATAACAAAAAAAGAGCTGCAAGCAGTGGCCTTTACAAGGGGGCCCGGTTTATTAGGTGCCTTGCTGGTTGGTGCTTCCTTTGCAAAGTCGCTGGCGCTGGCCCTAAACATACCACTGATTGATGTAAACCATATGCAGGCGCATATTCTGGCCCATTTTATTGATGATCCAAAGCCACCTTTTCCGTTCCTGTGTTTAACAGTAAGCGGTGGTCATACACAGCTGGTGCTGGTGCAGGATTATCTGAAAATGGAAATTATAGGCGAAACCATTGATGATGCTGTAGGAGAGGCCTTCGATAAAACTGCAAAGATCATGGGCTTGCCCTATCCTGGTGGGCCGCTACTGGATAAATGGGCGAAGCAGGGCGACCCCAAAGCTTTTCCTTTTCCCATTTCTGAAGTACCAGGTTTAAATTTCTCCTTCAGCGGCATTAAAACGGCTGTTTTGTATTTTTTGCAGGACAGGTTAAAGCAGGATCCCGAATTTATTCAGAACAACCTGGCCGATATTAGTGCAAGCATACAGCATACGTTAATTGAAATGCTGCTGCGGAAGCTTAGAAAAGCTGCAAAGGAAACCAATATTTCGCATATTGCTATTGCAGGAGGGGTTTCGGCTAACAGCGGCCTTCGGGAAGCACTGCAGCAGGAGGCAGCTAAAAGAAAATGGCAGGTTTATATTCCGGCCCTGGCTTATTGTACCGATAATGCAGCCATGATTGCCATGGCTGCCCATTATAAGTACAAAGCTGGTGAATTTTGCCCGCAGGATGTAAGCCCAATGCCAAGAATGAAATTTTGATGGGTTTCAGGTAACGGGTATGAGGTAAGAGGTTTCGAACATCGATTATAAGCAGTGATGTTGAAATATGAAAGCCGCCGAATTGTAGATTTATTGTAGAAGTTTGAAAGTTCCAGTACCTCATACCTCATACCTCATACCTCATACCCCATACCTCATACCCCATACCTCATACCCCATACCCGATACCCATATGAAATCAATTTTCAAACCCGGCGATAAAAAGACCTGGCAGAAGCGGGTGGAGCCGCAGGATAAAGCCGCTTTTGAAGGAGAGCAGGTACACCCTGTTTGTTCTACCTTTGCGCTGGGGCGCGAAATAGAGTGGGCATCCAGGCTTTTTGTACTGGACATGCGGGAGGAAGATGAAGAAGGTATTGGTACCCTGCTGGAAATTCAGCATAAGGCTCCTGCCCTGGAAGGGGAGTTGTTAGAGATAACAGCAACTGTTGAACAACAGGAGCAAAATGAGCTTTTGTGCAGTATAGAAGTAAAAGTGGGTAACCGTGTGGTGGCTGTTGGCAGAACCGGTCAAAAAGTGCTGAAGCGCGCTGCGCTGGAAAAGATTTTTAAACGTTTAGAAGAAAAGGCCTGATAACTATGGCAAAAGAAAAGGATTCACGTTTTGCAAAAACGGTAAACATAAAAAATAAACGGGCTGGCTTTGAGTATGAGTTCCTGGAAAAGTTTGTAGCGGGTATTTCGCTGCAGGGAACAGAAATTAAATCAATCCGACAGAGCAAGGTAAACATGGCAGATGCTCACTGCGGTTTTCAGGGAGATGAAATGTATGTGTACAACCTGCACATTTCTCCCTATGAAGAGGGCAACATCTTTAACCATGAGCCCATGCGGCCCCGCAAAATGCTCCTGAAGAAAAAGGAGATCAATCGCTTAAAAGTGAAGGTAGAAGAAAAGGGGCTCACCATTATTCCAACCCGGCTGTTTATCAATGATAAAGGACTGGCAAAGCTGGAAATAGCCCTGGCGCGTGGTAAAAAGCTGCACGATAAACGCGAATCCATCAAAGAGCGTGATGTGGCTAGGGAGCTAAGCCGCATGAAATTTTAAAGAGCAATGTTGGTGTGTATGTGGTACGAGGGGTACATATATTGATAGCAGGGGCATGGTAGAAAGGCTTACTTAGCGTTATATAACCTTATGCCGGCTAACGCTAATCAAAAAAGAACATCAAGATAAGTGTGGTCCACATACAGTATACATTGTAAAGATTTATACACTGATAAATAATCTGAACCTTTGAAGATGAAAGAATATGGATATTGCCGCTTAAGCCTGGTGCCGGTACGGGCCGAAGCCCGGGAGAGTAGCGAAATGGTAACCCAGCTCCTGTTTGGCGATTTATACCATGTGTTGGAATATAATACAAATAAGGATTGGCTTTATGTAGAAGGCCAGGCAGATGGTTACCGTGGGTGGATTGGTAATAAACTTCATCATAACGTAACAGAAGCTTTTTTTCAGGAAGCGCAACAACGACAACCCATTGCTAGTTTGGAGATTTGTGGAAAGCTCCATTTGCCGGGTCAGCAGCTGCATGTAGTTTTGGGCAGTAGCCTGCCAATAGAGGAACAAAGCCTTTTTGGTAGTAATGATCGGTTAAAATTTGAGGGCAAAACGCACATCATCAGGAAGATAAAGAATGCTGAAGTTTTAAAAGATTTTGCTTTTCAGTATATTGAAAGTCCATACTTGTGGGGTGGCAAGTCGCCCTTTGGTATTGATTGTTCCGGCTTAATGCAGATGGTATACAAGCTGGGGGGCTACCAGTTGCAGCGCGATGCCAGTCAGCAGGCGCTTGCAGGAGAGGAGGTTGCTTCACTTGGAGATGTGCTGGAAGGCGATCTTGCTTTCTTTCATAATCCGCAGGGGCGCATCACCCATGTGGGAATGATGCTTTCAGGAAGTAAAATTATTCATGCCTCGGGCCGGGTGCGCATAGACCGCCTGGATGAAAAAGGAATTTTTAACGAACAGGAAAAAAAATATACACATTCGTTGAGTCATTTAAGAAGAATAGTAACCTAAAAGAGTAGCTTATGCGTAAAGGGCGGGTTCTGGTACTCAATTTTGATTTTAGTCCTATCACCGTGTGTACGGTGCAACGCGCATTTCTACTGGTTTACCTGCAAAAAGCCGAAATGCTGGCGGGTCTTAATGGCAACGTACTCCGAAGTGTAAGCCAGAGCTTTCCCATGCCTGCGGTTATACGGCTGGGCCGCTACATAAATGTGCCCTACAAAGGTGTAATGCTCTCCAGGCAAAATGTTTTCAGGCGCGATGGGTTTCAGTGCCAGTACTGTGGTTCTGCCAAAGATCTTACCCTCGATCATGTGGTGCCGCGCTCAAAAAACGGCAAATCTACCTGGACTAACCTTGTAACCGCCTGCAAGCGCTGCAACACCCGCAAGGGAGACTATACCCCCGAAGCAGCAGGCATGAAGCTGAGAAAGCAACCGGAAAAGCCCTCTTACCTCCATTTTCTTAGAGACCACAGCGGCATGATGATGGCGGAATGGCTTCCATACCTTGAGTTAAAAAAAACAGGATAAGCTGTTTACCTTTTGCCTCCGGAGCGTATTAACAGCAATTGCAAATTACTCCTGATTATGAGATATCCTGGTAGTGTGAGAGCTTCTGTTGTTAAATCTGTTGTGGTAGCAGGCGAACTTATTTTTGTGCTCCTAACCGTACTTTTTGTGCTTAGCCGCTTTTAGTTATCCTCTTGTAAGGGTGCCCCACCACCCAAGGCTAATCGATTCCGCTGCTTTGTTAGCCCTGGTATTGAAAAGATTTTTTTTACTGCCTGTCTACAGTTTTATAGGGCAACGGCTTTATTTACTGTAACTGGCGTTCGGCTACAGCTCATGCTCTCATGCTGCTGTTCAGAAACAAATTACAATTAATTGCTTGGTATTCCTTCTCGCCGAAAGCACATACGTGCCACTGAAAAGTTTCCTACCTTTGCAGCATGAAAAAGTTATGGCTGAACAAAGGCAAAGAGCAATCGGTGCTGCGCAGGCACCCCTGGGTTTTTTCCGGTGCGGTAAAAAAAGCTGAAGAAGGCTTGCAGGAGGGTGATCCTGTTGAGGTTTACTCATCACAGAATCAACTATTGGGCGTAGGGCATTATCAGCCCGGAAATATATCTGTGCGTTTGCTGGAGTTTGGTCCTGCCATATTTAACAGTGAATTCTGGCTGCAGAAGATTAACCAGGCCTATGCACTACGTAAACAGCTAGGGCTGATTGGCAGCAAAGATACAAGCGCTTACCGGCTTGTTTTTGCAGAAGGCGATGGCTTACCCGGCCTTATCGTAGATGTGTATGGGAGCACAGCCGTGTTGCAGGCGCACAGCCTGGGTATGTGGCGGGAGCGTCAGCCCATTGCAGAAGCTGTGGTGGCGGTAAGTGAAGGGCAGATCAATGCTGTTTATGATAAAAGTGGCGAAACACTGCCTGCCGGCCAGGCCAATGCTGGTAATGGTTACCTGATCGGAGAGGGCGGAGGCTACGATGTGGTGATGGAGAACAGGGTCCGTTTTAAGATTGATTGGGTAGGCGGGCAAAAAACAGGCTTCTTCCTGGATCAGCGGGAGAACAGGGCCCTGCTGGGACAATATGCTAAAGGCAAGCGGGTGCTCAACACCTTCTGCTACACTGGAGGCTTTTCAGTGTATGCCCTGGAGGCAGGCGCTACAGAGGTACATTCCGTTGATGTATCTGCCAAGGCAGTGGCACTAACAGATGAAAACGTTGCCCTGAACTCAGGCGCCGAAAGGCATCAGTCCTTTGCCATGGATACTTTTGTGTTCCTGAAGGAAAAAGGGGCTGACTATGATATCATCATCCTGGATCCGCCAGCTTTTGCAAAACGCATGAATGTGCGGCACAATGCACTTATGGGCTACAAACGTCTTAATTATGAGGCAATCAGGCACATTCGTCCGGGCGGACTACTGTTTACTTTTAGCTGTTCGGGCGTGGTAGATAAACTGCTTTTTCAGAATACTGTTATGGCTGCAGCCATAGAAGCTAACCGGCCGGTTAAGGTGCTGCACCAGCTAAGCCAGCCCGCCGACCACCCCTATAGCCTCTATCATCCCGAAGGAGAATACCTGAAAGGACTGGTATTGCAGGTACTTTAGCGTCAGTTTTCTTACGGTTGGCATATGTGTTTAGTGTAAGGTTTATAGAAGCTGATAAATTCTCCTGGACCCACCAGCTGCAGTTAGGCGCGTAAAAGTTATAATTGTCCCTGTCATATCTACATATTTAAGCGCTTGATTCTAACTTTTGCCATATTTGTAGAATAATTTTCTGCGTAAGCTTTTGTTAGAGAAGCCCGGGTAATACTCCCTGCAGCTCAATACTTTTACTTTTTCTTCAAACCAGAAGTAAGTATGAGAACAGGTCTAGCGATGCTTTTTGCCTGTGCGGCAGTTACTGCTGCCAGCGCCCAGGCCCCGGAAAAAGAAAAGTTTGAACTGATTAGTTTAAGCCGGCAGGTGAATACCCAATACCACGATTCGGCTCCTGTGGTTTCTCCTGATGGAAAAACCCTCTACTTTACGGTTGATGATCATCCGGAAAATACCAGGGGTAAAGGCACACAGGACATCTGGTATTCAGAAGTGGATGCGGAAGGCTTCTGGTCACAGGCCAAACATATGCCAGCTCCGCTCAACACAAATAAGTTTAACCAGGTGCTTAGTGTTTCTCCGGATGGCAACACCTTGCTGGTGAGAGGTGGAGCCGGTAAAGATGCATTAGGCTTTTCCCTGTGCCGTCGTGTAGACGGAAAGTGGCAAAAGCCGGAGCCATTAAAAATTGATGGCTTTGAGAAAATGTGCAAAGGCCGTTTTAACGGAGCCTTTCTGGCGCTAGATGCTTCTGCGCTTATGCTTTACTTCAGCGAAACAGAAGGGGGTAAATACAGCGATCTTTACATAAGCTTTCCGAATGGAAAAAACTGGACCAAGCCAGTAGCCATCGCAGGCCTTAATACCAGGCAGGATGAGTTTGGTCCATTTATTGCCCCCGATAATAAAACCATGTACTTTGCCAGTAACCGCCATGGCGGCTTTGGCAATGCCGATATTTATAAAACCACCAGGCTGGACAACAGCTGGCAAAAATGGTCGAAGCCGGAAAACATTGGTGCCCCGATCAATACAGGTGGTTTCGATGCCTACTATTCAGTAGGAAATTCCGATACACTGGTGTTTACTACAAGGGCCTATATGTCGGCCGATGGCGGGCACCTCGATATCCACACCCTGCGCAGGGTGCGTGAGAAAAAGGTGAAGATTACACTGGCAGGCAGAGTGGTTGACCTGAAAACAGGAGAGGCCATTGAAGGTGCTAATGTTCGTATTCTGCAGGGGCCGGAAACAGTTGGCGTGAGCACTACAGAAGGTGCCGATCATGAGTTTACTTCGCAGCTGCCCGGTCCGGGAGAGTTTAACCTGGCTGTAAGTGCTGAAGGTTATCTGGCCGGCAGCGATAGCTTTATGGTAGAGCCTTCCAAGGTAGATATGAGTGTGTACCGCACCATTTATATGAAAAAGCTGGAGGTAGGGCTTTCGGTTCGCCTCAACAATATTTTCTTCGATTTTGATAAAACAACACTTAGACCTGAATCGTACCCTGAGCTTGATAAGGTGGTAGAGCTGATGGAACAAAACCCCGGTCTCTTCATTGAAATTGGAGGCCATACTGATGATAAGGGCAGCGACGAGTACAACGAAAAGCTATCACAGGGCAGGGCCGAGGCAGTTAGGGATTATATCACGGGGCAGTTTATAGAATCAGCCCGCGTAACAGCCAGGGGCTATGGTG
Organism: Cesiribacter sp. SM1; assembly: GCF_020178975.1. Lineage (GTDB taxonomy): Bacteria > Bacteroidota > Bacteroidia > Cytophagales > Cyclobacteriaceae > Cesiribacter. Next base: position 63,084 of record NZ_JAHXBU010000091.1, on the reverse strand, counting down.
AGAGTAAGCCCGAAGTAGCTAATGATACAGACGATAACCGGCAGATAAACAGAAGAGTTGAGTTTACAATTTTACAGAATACTGCAGGTTTATAAGATAAAGCAAATAGATGTTACCAGAAGTAGATGTTATGTATGAGTGTGAGCGCCTCTTTAAGAGGCGCTTTTTTTTGCGGGCTTTAGATGAAAAGCTAAAGGGACTGGTAGTGAAAAAGATTATAAGCTTATATTTCCTCTAGCTTATACTCAATCGTACCGCCAAATGCTTAAACATCTTTTTTTTCTCCTGATGCTGGGTATTTCCCTGCAGGTTTACGCACAGTCACCCAATCCGCACGCCCGCCTGAAGGAGCTGGGCATTACGCTACCGGAAGCAGAAAAGCCAGTTGCAAATTTTGTGAAGTGGGTGCGCAGTGGCAACATGCTCTACCTCTCCGGTCATGGCTCCTGTGGCGCGCCTACAGCAGTAGACCGTGGCAAGCTTGGAAAAGATCTTACTACTGAACAAGGTTATGAAGCAGCCAAACGGGTAGCCATTTGTCTGTTAGCTACCCTAAACGATGCTACCGGTGGCGATCTTGGCAAGGTAAAGCGGGTGGTAAAAGTGCTGGGAATGGTTAACTCTGCCCCGGAATTCTACGACCAGCCAAGAGTGATTAACGGCTGCTCCGATCTGCTCACCCAGGTTTTTGGCGAAAAGGGTAAACATGCACGTTCTGCTGTTGGCATGGCCTCCCTGCCCGGCAATATCTCTGTTGAAATTGAGATGGTGGTAGAACTGGAGGAAGAGTAATGGAAAGAGAGCATATAGTTTGGTGAGTTAGCTTTAATTGGTAACTTTTGCCCGCTTTGTGCGCTATGCATAAAGTAAACCAAGCATATTTTTACTACATGCCTATCATACGACTGGACCCTGATTCGCCCATGGGGCACCAACTACAGCAACTACAAACACTTTACTATGGAGTCATCTCCCTACCGCTGGTCTTCTTTCTTGTATTGTACCTTCAGACTACCCAGCAGGCTTATGATCCGTATTTAGCAGGAGAGGGTTTGCTGTGGCTGCATTTGCTGGTTTGGTTATTGGTGCTGGCAGGATCGGCATGGGCCGTTTGCAGTTACAATAAACGGCTTAAAAGCTACAGCAGGTCTGCTTCGCTGGAAAGTAAGTTCAATGCATATGTACATGAATCGCGCAGATTGTATTTTATGCTGGCTCCCTTAATGCTTTTGCCGGTTGCAGCCATGTGGGCTACAGGAGTTATTTTTTACGGTGCGCTTTTCTCTTTGATGGTTATTTTGGTTGCATCACTGCGGCCAATGGTTGAGCAGTGCATCAGGCGTATGCAGTTAAGTAAAAATGAGCAGGAGGCGCTGGCGCAACGGTCATAAAAAAAGCGGATGCTAAGCATTAGCACCCGCCAGGTATGAAGAGGACTTTGTGTACTAGAGCATGATGCCGAAGCTGAAGGCGTTTAGCTGCGGTCCGCGATTTTCAATGAACAGTTCATTCAGATCGTACTGGGCGAAAAGGTCAATGCCTTTGTATCCTACCTGTGCTCTCACGCCATAGCGCCAGTTGTTCAGGTAATAATTATCGCGGTTACGGTCTTTCTTTTCATCGCCCTCAATTTCAAATTTATACTTGGTATAGCTGCCTAAGCGGTAGCTGGCATAGCCTCCCAGGCCTATTCTAAAGGCTTTGCTGGTATGCCAGCGGTTTACCGCAGTGCTGCCGTCTTCTTTTACCTCTGTTTTTCTGCGGTAGCCAAAGTCCAGCATAGGCACAGCCTGCAGGGTAATGTAGGAGGCAGTAAGTTTGCTTTTCTGAGAATATACCTCGCTGTTGAGATCTTGTGTAAATGCTACGCCCTGCTCTGTTTTATTGAGGCGTGTACGCTGATCTTCAAATTTGAAGTTGTACCAGTTTACGCCTGCGCCCCATTGTAAAGCCAGCGGACCTGCAATTTGTGTGGTGAACGACTGGCCCAAACCTACGTACCAAGATCCCCAGGGTTTTACTGCATACTGGGCATCATCTTCCTGTGGAAATTTACCATCTTCCAGGAAATTGTTTACGCCAAGGTCTATCAGAAAGCTACTGCGGGTGCGGGAATAGCTTTTGTGTTTATGCTCTTTGTTTTTACCCTTATTACTGAAGTTAATGTTAAAATTATCGTCATCATCATCATCTTCTTCGGTTTCAGCTACATCTGCATCTTCATTTATTTCAATAGAGTAAGCTATGCGGTAGCGGGTGCCATCCTGGTCGGTGATTACGATAGTCTGGTTATGGTTTACGGTATCTGCTTTTTCGTTCAGGTCACGAACCATCTTATTAAGGTCGTACTGTTGCAGGCTTTTCAGGGCTTGCTTATCCTTTACCAGAATAATCACTTTTTTGTCTGCACCAATCTCAATAGTAAGGGTGTCCTGGAGCAGCGGTTCTGTTTGAGCAAAGGCAAGGGTGGAGGTGCCCAGGTACATAAGTGTACCCAGCAGCGTGGCTATTATCGTTTTCATATTTTTTAGTTTTTAAGGCTTATTGAATCGTCCGGAGAAGAGGTTGTCTTTGGCATTGCGTATGTCGGCCAGGCCTACATCTCCATGCTTTACTTTTTGTAGGAGTGAGAGTACTTTTTCAGGAGCACTGTCTGGTTTTTCTTCAGGGCTTGAGGCATCAGCAGCATCGTACCTGATTACCACCTGCTCGGCTTTGGCAAATGCCAGCTCTGCGGAAGGTGCGCTAATTGCCTCAGGGTGCAGCTCAAGATCAGCTTTCTGGCTGCCTGGCGCCTCTGGTAAGGCTTGTGCAAGGGTAGTTTCTGCTGTTGCTTCCGGTAGCGCTGCAGCACTTTCGGTAGCCTGTTCTGCCGGCAGTGCAGGCTCCTGCTGGGTAGCAGCAATATAGGAGGTATTTATGCTGGCTGCAGGAGTAGTAACTTTTTGTGATGCAGCGGTTTCTGAAGCAGTATCAGGTATTTTAGCAGCATCAGTAGCGGGGTTTTGAGCCCCGGGGCTGGCAGTTGCTTCAGTGCCTGCTGCATAAGCAGGCTCCTCCTGCGCAGGGGTTTCTGCTGATGGAGCCGCGGCACCTGGTACTGCTTTGGGCTGCTCAGTTACTGCTAATTGCTGCTGGTAATCAGGAGCGTTGTTTTGTTCAAGCCAAAACCAGCCTGCAGAAAGAAGCAGTACCATAACGGCAGCGGCTGCATAATAGCCTCCGCGTTTGCGGCGTCGGTGGTTCAGGCCTGTAGCTACTTTATCCCAGGCAGCGGGCGTTGGGGCCACACTGTGCTGTTGTAGCTTTTGGCGGAACAGCTGATCTATTTTATGCTCTTTCATATCTATACGGCTTCAGTTTTTTTTAGCTCCATTAAATTGGCTACGTACTGTTGCAGCAAGCCGCGTGCCCGGCTTAGCTGCGATTTTGATGTATTTTCTGTAATGTTCAACTGTTCGGCTATTTCTTTATGGGAGTAACCTTCAATTGCATACAGGTTAAATACGGTGCGGTAGCCTTCTGGTAGCTTGCGCACAAGTGCTAAGAGATCTTCTACTGCCAGTTGCTGGTATGCATCATCGGTATGCATTTCGCGGCTGGCAGCTTCTACCTCTACCATCATGTGGGCATGCTTGTTTTGACGCAGGTACAGCAACGATTCGTTTACCATGATGCGGCGGATCCAGCCCTCAAAGCTCCCCTCGCCACTGTACTGCCCGATCTTGTCAAATACCTTTAAAAAACCTGTTACCATTACGCCTTCAGCTTCGCTGCGGTCGTGCACGTACCGCAGGCAGAGTGCCAGCATCTGCGGGGCATGTTTCTCGTAAACGCTGCGCTGGGCCTTATGCTCACCCCGGCGGCAGCCGCTTACAAGATCTTGCTCTTCATTTTTTTTCCAGATGCGTAGTCGCATGGTTAAGGAGGTTCTTTGCTTAATAGATACAGCTCAATTTAGAAAGGTTGCACGGGGCAAAAAAATATTTTCTGGGGAGCGGAAAAAATAAGGGACAGATAGTGCTGTGCTTGTCAGCAATCATCTGTCCCTGTTATATCTTATTAGCAATAGCTCCTGTATGTAGCCTCCAGGCTGTTTACAGAAAGCCTGTTTCAGGCTGCTGATGTTAATAGGCAGCTTTGTAGTTAACTTCCAGTTTTATGGGCGTGATTTCGTCTTTGTTTACCTCAACCGGGTTTATGTTGCCCTGGCCGTCCATGCTGTTGGCAAAAAGTCCCTGCTCTTCCTTAACAAATACGGAATATTTACCCACTGGTAGTGAAACGGCAAAGTTGCCTTCTTCATCGGTCTTTACCTTCTCTACCAGTTTGGTTTGTACATCAGAAAAGAAAACGCCATTGCCTGTTGCCTGGTCCATGGGGGTTAATTCGTAAAAATATACCTCACGTTCAACACCAGTAGGTTCGGAGCGCTGCCGTGTCTGGCCCGGATTATTTTCGTCTACAATGGTAGGCATTTGGTTCCCCTCTATCCACAGCACCCTGCCAGCTACACCCTGGGTAACGTTGTCCTGGCATCCGTTTGCCATAAGGGTTATTCCTAAAATCATAAGTAGTGCTAATCGTATCATCTGTGCTGGTGTTTTGTTTAAAAGTTGAAGATAGTTTTCTTTTTAAACATGAAGCACACGCCGTGCCAGTTATTGCTGCATTCAGAAACAAAAAAAGCAGCTCCGGTGAACTGCTTTTTTCTAAACCACAAATCAAAAGTATCAACTGTATAGATCTTTGCTCCTTTTTTAAAGAAGAGATGCTGATGGGCATTACTTAGTCATCACGTCGGCTAACATCGGCTCCGGTGCTTTTATCTATGTTGGTGTTGGCAGGCTTGCCTTTATAATCCAGGTTACTTCCTCCTGATAAATCTGCTTTCAGCTGGTCTGTTACCCAAATGTTTGCATCAGAGGCTCCACTGAGGTCAACATTGGCATGAGTGCTTCTGAAGGTAGCTGCATTGAGCTCGGAGGCTCCTGAAAGCTCTGCTGTAAGGGTTGTGCAGTTGCCGCTTAGGGTAGCTTCGCTGCTGCCGCTCATTTCTAACTCCAGGTTTTCCACAACCACATCACCTTCTACTTCTGAGGCCCCGGAAAGCTCCAGGGCTAGTGGCTTTCCCTGCTCTAGCTTAATGTTGGCACTGCTTGCGCCTGAAAGATAGAGGCCTGCCAGGTTCGGTACCGACACAAAAATATGTGCCCGGCGTTTTCCTTTCAGGCTTTTCCACCAGCCATCACTGTCATCGGTAAAGAACGAAAGGGTAGAGCCCTGCTGGCGTACTTTCATTTCGTCAAGCACTTTATCATCGCCTTTTACTTCAACTTTATAGTCAGGTCCCTGTATCAGTGTTAGCTGGTAATTATTACCAATTTTTATCTTGTCGAAATCTTTGAAATCAAGTACCCGGTCACCTCCTGTGAAAACAACTTCTTTTTTGTTGCGGGCTTCTTGCTGGCGCTCTGCTGGGCAGGTAAGACACTCCAGTTCGCCCTGCCTGTTAAACATAAAGGTGTTGTTGTGCATATCGCTGTTGCGAAAACCCCAGGGAGACATGGTGGCGGTAAGAATATTGTCCATTCTGTTCTGCATCACAAACCGCTGGCCATAGGGAATATACAAAGTAGCCTTGGCGGTCTGGCCATAGAAGGGCTTGTCTTCAGGCAGCTCCAACTGATCTTTAAAAAACAATGTATTGCCCTGCTGTCTTACCGGGTAGCTGGCTAGTTGTGCATGTTCGCGTGCTTGCTCGGTGGTAGCACCGCGTCCCCAGATGCGTTGCTCCAGTCTAACTGCTTTATCGGGAGATCCTTTTACGGTAAGCGTTACATTCCGGAATTCCTGCCAGTTGCCTTTTTCAATTTTCAGCTGCAGGGTTTTGGTACTGTCTGTATTGAAAACAGCTTCTGTCTGGTAGTAATTGTCCTGGCTGTAATTTGCAATTATTCTGGGAGCCATTATAGCTACACAAATAAGTGCAATAATCCACACCCCGGCCAGACCCCAGCCTACAGAGCGATGTACCACCCAGCGCCCGGCTACCATGGCAATACCCAGCAGCATTACATAAAGGGCTGGAACAGCAGCGAGGAGCAGTGCGGCAACCAGCAATGCATCGGGAATGGTATTCCTGATCATTGCATGGGGAATCTCCAGGTCAAAAACACTTAAGTAAGTTTCCGGATAAAAGCCAATGACTACTGTTGCCGATACAAGCAGGGCGAGTAAGGCCATAAAGCCACCGAAAGAAAGAATTAGTCCTAAAACTACCCGGATGGCGTCTGCTACGAAGGTTACAATGGCTCTGCCGTTAGGGCTTTCGCCAGAAAACACAGAGGAAATTAAGCGAAAGGGAAAGAGCAGGATGCGTGCAAGGAGACCTTCTTCCGCTCCCTCTTCAAGATTTAAGTTTTTTTTTACCTGGTGCTCTATGTTAGCAAGGGTAACAGGTTCGCCCTGCATTTGCATACGTTCCGTAAGTGTTCTTGCTTTGGGCATAATCACCCAAAGCAAGATGTAGAGGAACAGGCCGGAACCGGCAAATACAAACAGTACAGCCAGAAGCACCCGGATCAATACGGCATCCACCCCGAAGTAGGCGCCCAAACCTCCGCAAACACCGGCTATAACACGGTCGTCGGGGTGCCGGAACATTTTCTTCGTTTTTGTCTTTTTTTCTTCCTTTAGGGGCTCATCGGTGCTGGTAGGCAGGGCAATCCAGAGAATGATATAGCCAATCAGCAGGGCACCGCTAAATGAAAAGCTAAGAAAGATATCGAACATGATAATGGCCATTACCAGGCGAACCCACAGCGGATCGATACGCAGGTAGTCTGCAATGCCGGCAGCAACGCCCCCAATAATTTTGCGGTTAACGCTGCGGTACAAACGGCGTGGTCTGGTGGTGTCGGTCCAGGTTTCGCTGTTGGCATGGGTATGTCCGTTAGTGCTTTTTGGCTCCTCGTATGGCTCTTCGATGGCGGCAAAATCACGTATGTTACCCATTTGAGCAATGAGGGCCTGCACATCAGATTCTGTTAAAACCTGCTTTTGCGGACCAACCTTGGTGCTAAAGATTTCGGCAATACGATTTTCAATGTCGGCTACAATTTCGCCGGAAGCCTCATAGCCGGAAAAATAAAGCTTTATCTCATCAAGATAATGCTTAAGCTGCTCGTAGGCATCCTCTTCAATGTTGAAGAGTAAGCCGCTGATGTTAACGCTGATACTCTTTTTCATGACAGACCGGAAAGTTGATTGTGGTTAATGATTTGATTAGTGGAGGTTGCTAGTTCATGCCAGGTCTCGCGTAACTTTTCCAGAGAAGCAATTCCTGTAGTGGTAAGGCTGTAGTATTTTCTGGGAGGGCCCGAGGGGCTTTCCACCCATTTATATTCAACTAAGCCAGCATTTTTAAGACGTGTTAAGATCGGGTAAAGGGTGCCTTCTACTACCATCATGCGGGCGGCAGTAAGTTCTTCCAGCATATCGGTGGCGTAAACTTCGCCTCGCGATATTATGTGCAGGATGCAGAACTCCAGGATACCTTTTCTCATCTGTATTTGTGCATTTTCGATATTCATGGGTCCGTTGTTCGCTGTTGTTAAGTCAAAGGTATAAGAAGGTACTCTGTTATACAAGGTACTTGGTGAAAATGTTTCCTGAAATATGAGTAGGGGCCCAAAACTCAAATTACAGGTGAAAAATCATGATAAATGGTAGCTGTTGCTACTTCTCTTACATTTGTATGGATAGAAGCAAGAAATAGATTATTTTTGTATATACTGTTCATAAACTAACCCTACGCTGCACAGGGCTCCTCTTATGTACTTACGCTACTCTCTTTTGTGTTTGCTGGTGCTTCTGCCGCTATTTGCAGTAGCACAGGATCTTACGCCTAAATACAGCAATGAATTTTTGTCGATAGGTGTTGGGGCAAGAGCACTTGGGATGAGTGGCGCCCAGACTGCCCATGTGGCAGGCGTAAATGCAGGCTACTGGAATCCGGCCGGTTTACTAAAGGTGGAGGCAGATCACAGCATTGCCCTGATGCACGCAGAGTACTTTGCAGGCATTGCTAAATACGATTACGCGGCCTATAATACTGCGATTGACAGCTCAAGCAGCCTGGGCATTAGTCTGATACGCTTTGGTATTGATAACATACCCGATACACGTTTTTTATACGATGCAAATGGTACGCTGAACTATGACAACATCCGCTTTTTTTCTGCTGCCGATTATGCATTGTTGCTGTCATATGCCCGTGAAATAAAACAAATACCCGGATTACAGGCAGGAGCCAGTGCTAAAATTGTGCACCGCAATGTTGGTAAGTTTGCCAATGCCTGGGGGTTTGGCCTGGATGCCGGCCTGCAGTGGCAAAGAAAAGGTTGGCAGCTGGGCCTGATGCTGCGGGATATTACCACCACCTTCAATGCCTGGTCTATCAATACAGAACTCCTGGAAGATGTATATGCCCAAACAGGTAACGAGGTGCCTGAAAGTTCTCTGGAGATAACCCTGCCCAAAGCTATTCTGGGTATTGCTCATACCTTCAGCATCAAAGAAAGCTTTAGCATACTGGCTGCTGCGGACCTGGTGACTACCTTTGATGGTACCCGGAATGTGTTGCTGAAAGCAGATCCGGTATCCGTAGACCCACATCTGGGGCTGGAGTTAGGTTACAAAAGAGTTGTGTGGCTGCGTGGCGGCCTTGGTCAGTTTCAGCAGGTAACGGAGCTCAATGCAGAGAGAAGTAAAATCACCACCATGCAGCCAACTGCCGGCATAGGCGTAAGGCTGGGTAATTTTAAAATAGATTATGCCTTAACAGATGTGGGTGATGCATCAGATGCTCCCTATTCACATGTGTTTAGTCTAACGCTAAATTTCAACAAAAAGAATGACTAGTTTTATAAGGCTTGTGTGGTTATTGCTGGGGTTGCTGTTTGGCTGCCCTGTTTTGCTTTTTGCCCAAACCTACGGAAACGAATGGATCAATTACGATCAGCAATACCTGCGCTTAAAGGTAGGTGCTGATGGTATTTACAAACTCACCCCCCAGGAAATGGAAAGGGCAGGCTTCCCGGTAGGGCAAATCAATCCAAAATCATTACAGATCTTTCACAGGGGGCAGGAGCAGGCCATACATGTGGAAGGAGAAGGAGATGAGGTCTTAAATGCTGAAGACTACATCCTGTTTTACGGCCGTAAAAACGATGGTACGCTTGATAAGGAGTTGTACCTGAGCCCGGATCTGCAGCCTCATAGTTACTATAATTTATACTCCGACTCGTCGGCCTATTTTCTGACCTATAAACTTGGAGGTAGTGGAGGCAAGCGGATGAATGTTTTTAACGGTAGTAACACAGCAAATATTAATCCGGAATCTTACTATTGGGAAGAAAAGCTCAATGTTCTATCCGAAAATTATTCAGCAGGCGAAGTGTATGGTGCAGCAGGTAATTTAGATACTTACCTAACCTATGGTGATACTGGAGAAGGATGGAGCAGTGGCGTAATAGCAAACAACAAAAGGGATTTTGTTTTTACAGGTTTAACAGATGCATATACAGCTGGCCCTCTGCCTACCATTGGTATACAGTACATGGGGCGTAATAGTCTGGAGCGTACTGTAACTTTAGATGCCGGAGCCACAAGCACCGGAACATTTTCAACCATCAAAACAACAACTTTTTCGGGCTACAGTATTGCTACAATACAGGAAAATTTACCCTGGAATGTGATTATTAACAACCAGGCGGTTATAAGAACAAGTTTTCAGGGAAGAGGATCTGTATCATATATTAACATTCGTTACCCCCGTCTCTGGAAAATGGGTAACACCACTGAACGAATATTTCGCCTGGAGTCAAGCAATAGTACCCGCTTTATTGAAATTGCGGATGTGCCAAATGATTTGGTGCTATATGATATTTCAGACTCTTATAATGTAGTAAGAATTGCTTATCAGCGGGAGGGAAGCACTATAAGGGCAATGATTCCTGCCAGTGGTACTAAAGAGCAGGTGTTGCTTTTAACCGGAGTTCAGGGTCCGGTTACAAAGTCAAAACCTGTGTCTTTTCGTAAGTTTCCCAGCAGTGGCGCTGAATATCTTATAGTTTCAAATCAGCTTCTCATGCAGCCTGGCGGGGGATATGATAATCCTGTAGAAGCTTACAGTGCCTATAGGGCTTCAGCAGAAGGTGGTGGTTACAATACATTAACTGTTGAAATGCAGGAGCTCTACGATCAGTTTAGTTATGGAGAAATAACGCCCCTGGCAATAAGAAAATTCGTGCTGTACTCATCACAGGAAAAACTTCCCCAATATCTGTTCCTTATTGGTAAATCGCTGAATTTTACAATCAGGTATTTTAGGAACTCCAACTGGACGAATATCAACCGTGACCTTGTCCCCACCTATGGCAACCCAGGTGGTGATATACCTTTTGTTGCTCAATTGAATGGTTCCGGTTATGGTCCTGCCTTTCCAGTAGGCAGGTTAAGTGTACGAACTCCGGAGGAAGTGGCTGCTTATTTAAAAAAGGTGATTGAGGATGAGAGTGTTGCACCAAATGACCTGTGGCTAAAACGAATTTTGCATTTAGGCGGGGGAAACTCTGTTTCCCAGGCCCTACAGTTGAAGTCATACCTAAGAGTGTGGGAAAATATAGCTGAGGGCCCTTTTTTAGGTGCTGAAGTTACCACTCTGTCTAAAACTGAAGACCTGGTAGTGCAGGAGATCGATGTATCTAAAGATGTGAACAGAGGCACCCGGCTGATGACCTTCTTTGGCCACTCGGGAACTGATCTTGCTGATTTGGAAATTGGTTTTGCATCCGTACCCAGGTATGGTTACAACAACAAGGGGATGTACACCAGAATATTAGTTAATGGATGTGAGGCAGGAAATATTTTCAGTACTAATAAAACCTTTGGTGAGGACTGGCTATACACACCAGATAAGGGCGCTTTGAATTTTATCGCACATAGTTATAATGGATATACTAATCTGTTGTATCAGTACTCTTCCAACTTCTACAGGGTAGCTGTAACGGATGTAAATTTCCTGGGAGCCTCAATAGGTAAAATACAACAGGAAGCCATTCGCAGGTTTTTGAGTGGAGGCTTTATTAGTCCTCTTCAAATTACCCAGGCACAACAGATGATTTTGCAGGGAGATCCGGCATTGGTATTATTTCCAATTGAAAAAGCAGATTTTGAAACAAATGATAATCATTTGTCTGTACGTCCTCTGAATAATGAGCCACTCAATATGAGTGCAGATTCAATTGCGATAGACGTAGTAATTAGGAATTTTGGTAAGGCTGTTACTGATTCATTGCAGGTACAGCTTGAATATTGGCTTGAGGATGGTGCCCAGCAGGTGCTAGAGTTAGTAGAGGTGCCAGCAATATACAGACAGGATACAGTTACTATACGTATAGGTACTAATCAGCTCGAGGGGCCAGGACGTAGTAACTTCCGTATAACACTCAATCCTGCGTCAGAAATCCCAGAGAAGGACTTCACTAATAATGTAGGAACAATACAAGTTGTAGTACCAGCTGGAGGTACACTCAACTTGCTTCCGCAGAATTATGAGGTTGTGCATAAAAATCAGCTCAAACTAATTTCACAGGGTGTAGATCCACTCCGATCCTCAAGAGGATTCAGTTATCAGCTCGATACAGCTTATAGCTATAACAGTGCATCTCTGCAGCAGGGCGAAGTTCAGTCACGTTTTTTGGCTTCCTGGAATGTTACATTACCAGAAATTTCCGCTGCCCCTGCTGATACTATTGTCTATTACTGGAAGAGTCAGTTAACCACTCCATCTCCAACAGAAGATGCTGTTCCTGCTAAAAGCTCCTTTACCTATATCAAGGAGGCTCCTGATGGCTGGGCACAGGCTCATGAAGGTCAGTTTTCAGAAAATAAGTTAACAAGTCTTAAGGTTGAGCAAGGCCGAAACTGGAGCTATACCCCCATTCAGAAATCAATACGAGTAACAACGTTTGGTCCAAAAGCCAGTGGGTTTGATTATAAGGAGGTAGAACTTGCCATTGACGGTGTACAGCTGATACTGAACCAGCAGTGGAAGTTTTGTTCTAGTAACACCATGAATGCAGTGCAGCTGGACAAAAATACTCTTGGAATTCCTGGTGCAAAACTACTTGATATATTAAGATCAGAATCCTGCGGGCGTATGCCGCAGGTAATTAATAACTTTTCTGCAGCCAATATCAACAGTGGAGACAATGACTCTTACAACCTGGAGCGCTTCTTAAAAGAAGTGCCTGAAGGTGACTGGATAGTTTTATTTTCTATTGGTTTGGTTAATTATACCCAGTGGCCTGCTTCAGTTAAGCAGCAGGTAGCTTCGCTAGGTGTAGATGAAGATGTGTTGAACCAGCTAACAAATGGAGAGCCAATTGCAATTCTGGGTAAAAAAGGCGGCGCTCCAGGTACTGCTGTGTTGGCCATGGCTGATAAAACAGCAGGCAGTTTGCCTGTCGATGAGCAGGTAGTTCAGTTGAACTCTACGGTTACAGGTGCTGCTGGGGTTGGATATATAGAAACATCTTTGATAGGTCCTGCCACCAGTTGGAAAGATGTTGCAATCAAAGTAGCAGAACCTGATGAGGCAGATCACTGGAATCTTAAAATTGTAGGAGTAAATGCAAATAGCACGGAAACTACTGTTGCAGAAATTAACCAGTCAGGTACAACACCACTAACTATGAGTGCTACTGAGTACCCTTACCTGCGCCTTAGGCTGGAGGTAACGGATGCGGTAAAAGTAACGCCGCCACAGTTAAAGTTCTGGCGGGTGGGCTATGAGTCGCTACCTGAGGGAGTGCTGGTGGTGCACGATACTGTACAGCAACATAATACTTTGAACGAAGGACAGCCGCTGCGGCCAGGTTTTAAATTTGTGAATATCTCTGAAAAGAGCTATGCTGCAGATTCTCTGGAGGTAAAGGCCAGTATGCTCAATGTAAACAGCCGTAAAGTTCAGCCGCTGGATTTAAAGATCAAGTCCCCGGCACCTGGCGATACTATTCATTTTGCCCTGCCCCTGAATACAAATAGCAACACAGGCGTTAATGATCTTTCTGTGAAAGTTAATCCCGTTCCCCTTACAGAACTTACGCTGCAGAACAATGTGCTGGATGCAAAAAGCTTTCTAACGGTCAGGTCAGATTCTTTACATCCCTTTATAGATGTTGCTTTCGATGGTTCATACATCTCCAATGGTGAAATAGTAAGGCCGGATCCGCTTATATCGGTGATCATGCGTGATGAGAATAAACTCATGCTCAAACAGGATACTACTGGAATTCACCTGTACCTGAAAAGGCAGTGTGAAAACTGTACCTTTGAGCGCATTAGTTTAAACAACCCATCTGTCAGGTTTTATCCTGCCTCCTCTCAGGAAGATTGTAAGGTTGAATTTACCCCTGGACCCTTGGAAGATGGTATGTATACCCTGCAGGTACAGGCAGAGGATGCCAGCGGTAATAAAGCCGGCACTAGACCCTATGCCATTAGCTTTGAGGTGATCAGTGAATCCAGTCTTACTCATTTCTATCCTTACCCGAACCCCTTCTCAACCTCCACCCGCTTTGTGTTCACACTTACAGGAAACGAGGTGCCGGACGATCTTAAAATTCAGATCATGACGGTAAGTGGTAAGGTGGTGCGTGAAATTATGAAGGAAGAGTTAGGTCCGCTAAGAATAGGCCATAACCAGTCGCAGTATGCCTGGGATGGTACCGACGAATGGGGCGACAGACTGGCAAACGGGGTCTACCTCTATCGTGTGGTGCTGGGTGGCAGTAACGCAGCAGAATGGAAGCACAGGGCCACGAAGGGAGATAAGGCCTTTAAGCAGGAATTTGGAAAACTTTATATTTTGAGATAATAAAAAAAGGATCTGTAGCATGCAGATCCTTTTTTTATTATCCCAGTTTCTATCTACACTCTAGTTGTGGTAAAGTCCTCGACCAAACAGGCTAAGAGATTGTCACAGGGGAGGAGGCATTACTAATTGTCAGAACATTTGGTTTAGCTATGGGTTTGATATAGTTAAACAAACTTTTTAACTGTATCGACTATGAGACATTCTACCATTTTTTCATTACTTTTTTTGCTAATTAGCCTAAGCAGCTGCGATGTTATTGCCGATATTTTCAAGGCTGGTTTCTGGGTAGGTATTATACTTGTAGTCGTAATTGTTTTAATTGTACTCTATATTATAAATAAGCTCCGTAAACCTTGAAGACATACTAAACGGGGGTAAATGCGCGTATTTTTTACTATGATTTTCAAAAACCTATTTATCCCTTTCCTATTAGGGACAATGTGCTTATCTGCCTGTAGCAATGGAGATGATACAAGCTCAGGATCAGAATCAACAGCTTGCGGCAACCAGACTCCACCACCACTGGCAGAGCAGTTGGATACGGTGAACATCATCATTGAAACTAGCGGTAGCATGAAAGGCTTCATGCCTACACAAAACAGGCAAACGGCTTTTCAGCAACAGGTAGATGATCTATTAGCCAATGCCGAAGGAGATAAAGACAATATCCGGCGACTAAGGCTTTTTACCGCCCAGAATAACATCAGGCCAATAGGCTACGACCACTTTCAAAGTATGTTGCGCCAGGGGCTGGCAAAGGCTGGTAACAGTACGCCAATTCCTGATTTGCTGTCACAGATCGCCTCTTCCTACTCTGGCACAGGCCAGGTAAGTGTGTTTATTTCTGATTTTATCTATTCCCCGCCCAACGAGCGTGACAGGGATTACATCTCTAACGACATCAGGAGGGCGCTGGCTCCCCTGCAGGCAAAAGGGCTAGCTGTGGCTGTATATGGCTTTACATCTGAATTTCAGGGTACGTTTTATCCGGCAGGTTCCAAAAGTGGTGACGATGCAGCACCGGTTACCAACTGCTGCGAGACTGAGGTGCCATACTATGTCTGGATCATAGGGGCCGAGCCTTCAGTTAGGCTTGCCTCTAATATCCTGATTCCGGGAAATGCCCCGGTAGCCATGCAGGCAGGGTTTGATCGCTCCGAGCCTTCTTATGGCGTTATTCCCGGATCTGGCCGCAGTGGCAGCTGGTATCTGGCAGATGCCGAAGGCAAAACCATTTTTGTAGATAATACCCAGGAGCTAAGGCAGGGAGAGGTTAGTTTTACAGTGGGCCTTAACCTGGAGGCCCTGCCCACCCAATACGCAACTAAAGAATACCTGAGCGAACACCTGGAGGTAGAGGGCCGTAACGGCAGGGCACAGGTACAGGATGTAATGAGTGCCCAGGCTTTTTCAGAAGGAGAAAGACTGAATGCAAAAGACCGCCAGTTGCTGGAATGCTACACTCACCTGGTTAAAATACAAGTTACCGGCATGGGCGACCGTAACAGTCCTATAGCCTTGAATATGTCGCTGCCGGCGCAAAACCCCGACTGGACCGATGCCTGGACTACAGACGACGACAGGGATATTAATGAAACCGGCGCCCGCACTTTTGCCCTGAATGAGATTTTAGAAGGATTGCGCGCTCTTTACCCGAATGAACGGGAGGCCGTATTTACCTTAGACCTAAGCATCAGAAAAGCTAACTAGCATGAAAAACATATTTCGCTTTTTATATGAACTGATCATTGGCAGGCCAGAGCCACCAATGGAAACCCCTTTGTATCGTAGCGAAATCTTCCCCGATGTGGGAGGTATTACCTTGTTGCTCATTACGGCACTCATGGTACTTATTTACTATTATGTGCTGAATCATCTGATCCAGACGGCGCGCTTTAGTCACTGGTATCATTGGTTAGGAGTACTGCTGGTAAACGCTGCAATCGCTTTTGGGTATGCAGTGTATTATTGCCGCCTCAACGAGGTAACACCAGATTCTTACGTCTATTGGTTTGCCTTTGCAAATGCTTTTTACAGTGCGGTATTCTTTCTGCTGTTTTCTCTCCTTTTCAAGTGGAGATCGAATAATGCAGCCAGAACGCCATTCTAATTTACTGACTGAGGTGCCAGGGATCAGCCATAAGCTAAGGTTAGCTTTTCCTGAAACCCGGTTCCTTATTCCTTACTCAACAAATTATTATCATGTCTAAACTTTTCATATTTGGCATAGGAGGTACGGGCGCCAGGGTGCTGCGTTCGTTCGGAATGCTTATGGCCGCCGGGGTGGGAATTCGGGCAGATCGTGTTATTCCCATTATTGTAGATCCGGATACGCAAAATGCCGACCTCAACCGTACTGTTGAAATGCTCAAAAGCTATAAGCGCCTGCATGCCGTGGCTGGAGAGGAAAGCGGCTTCTTCAAAACTGATATCAGCAAGCTGGCAGATATGGACAGCAGGGGAGATGGCCGGGTAAAAGATGCCTTTACCTTTGATTTTGGCGGCATTAACCAGAGCTTTAAAGAGTTTATCCATTTTAATGAAATGGACCCTGATACACAGGCGCTGGTACAACTGCTTTACACCCAGGATAACCTCAACAGTCCGCTCACCATTGGTTTTAAAGGAAGCCCCAATGTAGGCAGTGTGGTGCTCAACAAACTGATCAATTCGCCGGAGTTACGCTTCTTTGCCGATAACTTCCGCCGGGGCGATCGTATTTTTATCATCAGCTCTATATTTGGGGGTACTGGTGCTGCGGGCTTTCCGCTGCTGCTTAAAAACCTGCGTAATCCGAACTCGGGGCTGCAAAATGCCGGCGATATCTCTACGGCTCTTATCGGTGCCATTACCGTTAAGCCATACTTTGGCCTGCAAACAGAAAATGAAAGTGTTATTGATTCAAATGCTTTTATCACCAAAACACGTGATGCACTGGCATATTATAAGAATAACCTGGATGGTATAAATGCCCTCTATTATATAGCCGATAATCCTGATACACCATATGAAAACAGGCCCGGCGGTGCCAGCCAGCGCAACGATGCCCACCTGGTAGAGTTGCTGGCAGCCCTTTCAATCGTAGACTTTATGGAGTATGAGGAGGCTGATCTCTCCGGCAACACCCTGTACCACGAGTATGGGCTGAGGCAGGATAGCCCCAATATCACTTTTGAGCATTTGTACGAAGAAACCACCCACCGCATTGGGCAGCAACTGGTTAAGTTTATGCTCTTTGCCAAGTACTATAAAGATTTCATCAAGGAGGATGCCGGCAAGAACTACTATAAAGCACTCAACCTTGATTCGGCCTTTGCCAACGACAGCTTCCATAAAGAGTTAAGACATTTTCTGGAAAACAGGCAGTGGGGCTTCTTTGCCTGGCTGGATGAGCTATCCCGAAACAAACGCAGTTTTGTGCCCTTTAACTTAAGTACCAGTGATCTTAACCTGCTGGTACAGGGCAAACCAGTAAGCCGTAGTTTCTTTAATAAAGGTATTACGCACGATGGCTTTGTGGTCAGGCTCAACAAGGAGGAAAAGCAACTTTCCTCTGAGGCAAATCCCAACCGCAAGTTCATAAAGATGTTCAACCACGTTACTGAAGACTTTTACAACAATAAGATGCCTACCATCTGATTGCAATTATTTTTATGGCGAAAGTACTCCGACTACATACAAATGCCTCTACCGAACTGGAAGGTTGGAAGCAGAGCGTGCAGATTGACAGCAGCCTAATCCAGCACATTTCTGACCCGAGTGGTGGCAGGGCCCGCAAGGTATCTACTTCCATACCCTCGCCACTAGCCAGGATGTACCTGTTCCGTACAGCCTTTGAATTTGTGGTGAACTCACCCAGGCGCGACTTAAGCGATAATACCATATACCATCGCATGGTGTCGCAGTGCCTGGATGTTATAGAGCTGTTGTACAACTTTCAGAAATACCAGCAGGCCGAAAAACGCCTGCTGATTCGGCGCTGGAACATAAACGAAAAACTGCAGCAGCTGGAGGCCATTCCGCAACATCAGCTCCTGGCCAATACCCTGCAGCTGTTCTTAAACTACAACAATCCGCAAAGCCCCTTCAACGGCTTTTCAGATATCTACCTCATATACTACAACTATCGTATTATTGCAGGTACCTCACCCTTTACCCTGGTTTTTACCCTGCCAGACCTGGGTGCGCTTGATTTAAACAGCAGCAAAGGTTACCGCCTGTTCGATGAGCCGGTGCCCCTGTACCAGCGCCCCGATGATTTTCAGCTCTACCTAAACAAGCTTTTTCAGGCATACCCGGTACTGAAAGGCCGATGCCAGTCGATGTATGAGTACTTAACGCTGGCACAAAAGCAGGCCGAACCACAACTGCAGCAACGGCTTAACCAGCTACAGTTCGAGGCCGGCTACGGACCCGATAATTTCCTGAATGAGTATGCGCCGCTGCATGACGACACCAACAGCCAGGTATCGGTTGGGAGTGTTCGCCTTGCCTCTGCGCCTGCAGAAAACATTAATATAGCGGCAGTAAGCGACTTTGTGCTGCAGCCATCACGCACACCAGAAGGCGATCGCCTGCCCCTGGTACTGCGCGAAGGCCATTATCCCGGCTGGAATTATGTTTCCGGGCAGTGGCAGCAGGAAACAGAGGTGCCCATTAAAAATACAGCACCGCCAGAAAGCCGTATTCTGCCTGGTTTATCAGATAAATATCCTTACCTCACCACCGGCGATTTTCTGGAAGATCACCTGCTGGAGCTTCCCTATGAGCTGAATACCGACCGTTTTAACCATGGCAAAGTTCAGTATCAGAACGGGGCAGAGCGTGAGCGTACCTTCCGCTTTAATTACCTGCTGCCCATCCGCAGGGAGTACTTTAGCTATTTCAGCTTCAGGGATCTGGATAAATACCTGACCTTTATTGTAGACCCTGCTTATATCAAGGTGCAGCTGTCTGTTCCGGTAAAAAGAGGACATATCCTTTTTGAAAAGATCTATTACGAAAACCCGCAGAACCCAAGGGACGAAAACGGACAGGAAATTCCTAAAAAAGGAAAGATCGTCTCTACACGTTTGGGTCTGGGGGTATTCCCTTTCCTGAAGTTACCAGACCCGGCCTACAATGATTTTTACAAGGTAATGCTGGTAGATCTGGAGGTAAACGGGCAGGCTGCATTTGGTGAGTTTAGCATGCAGTTTTACCTGGAAACCCAGCCCCTGCGCGAAGCACCGGAAGGAAGAGGCATTAAAAAAACACGCCGGATCAGTAAACAGGAGGGTGCCTATGGCTCCACCTATTACGAGGTGTTCAACACCCATTTCGATTATGCCG
This sequence comes from Cesiribacter sp. SM1, assembly GCF_020178975.1. Lineage (GTDB taxonomy): Bacteria > Bacteroidota > Bacteroidia > Cytophagales > Cyclobacteriaceae > Cesiribacter. The sequence goes on along the minus strand of NZ_JAHXBU010000091.1, from coordinate 43,808 downwards.
AAATCATACACCCTTTAAGCGAAAGAGGGCAGGAGCCGGTGAGAGGCTTGTTAATTCCGAAATGGAATGAAGCAGGGCCGGGCACCAAACGATTTACTTTTGCCATAGATTTCGGAACAACCAACACACACATTGCCTACACCACAGGCACTAACGTAGCCCCACAGCCTTTCTCTATCGAAGAGAGCGACCCGCAGGTGGTTATGCTCAACAAACCTTCTGATGAGGCCGGACTGCTGCCCATACAGCGGTACAAGCAGGCCTCGTTGCACAGGGCCATGGAGATCGATACAGTGGTAAGCCGTGAGTTTGTGCCATACCTCATTGGCGGGCAGGCGAGCGGAGCCGAAGTGGCTTTTCCAATCCGCACTGCAACCTGCGAGGTAAGTGATTTTATTGCTAGGCCTACCGATATGCTTGGTAATATCAACATAGGCTTTGGTATCAACAAAGAACTGGATGTGCCGGGCCATACTGCCTATAAAACAGACCTGAAATGGAGCACCGAGCTGGACCGCAAAGGCAACGACCGCATTGATGTGTTCTTTAGTGAGCTGCTGCGCCTCATCAAGCATAAAGTGGCCCTGAACGATGGCATCCTGGAGCAAACCCGCCTGGTGTGGTTCTCGCCACTTAGTCTCGATGCCTTTGCCTTTAACCTGTTCGAAGAAAAATGGACGCGCAACTATCAGCAGATATTCCGTACAGAACGGAAGCCGCTGCACCTTACAGAGTCTGCCGCGCCTTACTACTACCTGTCTTCTGCAGGTGAGGTGGTGCCAACCCGCGATGATCACTTGCTGAATATTGACATAGGCGGTGGTTCTACAGATATTTTATTCTTTATAAACCAGCAACCAGCCTGGGGCTCTTCTTTCCGCTTTGCCGGCAATGCACTCTGGGGCGATGGTTTCAATAAAATTTCTACCATAGACAATGGCTTTTTGCTTGCTTACCAGAAGCTGGCCGATAAGCCTTTCAAGCCAAAGTCAATCAGCCAGACCTCAGCAGATGTAATCAACGACATCTTCAATAATGTTGATCCGGCCATGTTCAACAATGTGTTCATCAGGGCGCGTTATCTGCGGGTAATTTTTTACCTGCACTACACTGCTATTCTGTTCCATTGCGGCCAGATTATCAATCACCTGGGCCTTAAAATACCACGTTATATAACCTTTAGCGGCAAGGGTAGCCTTTACCTCAACTTTTTAAGCGGTGGTGGCAATACCAGCAGTCTGGAGCGGCTCACGCGTGCGCTGCTGGAGGAGGTTTGCCAGACGCCGGTGCCCGATAATTTCAGAATTATTCAGGCCAGAAAGCCTAAAGAAGCAACTGCTAATGGCGGCGTGTTCTTTAACCCGGCTGTGCACGATTATGATGGCGCCAAGCCTGTAAAAATGCTTGGCACCGGCCAGGGGCAAAACCTGTTCGATACCCCGCTGCGCTACCATGATGCAGATACCCAGGTACAGCAGGAGGTGCTGCAAAATGCTGAAGCTTTCTTTGAGCTGGTATTGGGTAATGATAAGCTCACACGCTTCTTTGATGATTTTGCCATCGAAGCAGACCTGCCCTGGCTAAGAGAGAAGATTAAGTCTAAGCTTTCCGATAGCCTGCACCTGGGCATGAACCGTTTGCTGGAGCACCGCAATATGGCAGAAAAGCCCCTGCCGGAAACACTTTTCTTCTACCCGCTTTATCAAACGCTTTACGAGTTGTCAAAAGAAATTTACAAAGCTCATTATGACCGTTAAATCTATTATGCTGCTACTGCTAACGGGCTGCCTGCTGGCGCCGGTTGCAGTTCGGGCGGCACAGAGCGATAGCCTGGCTTTTCACCATGCCCGTTTGCGTATCTGGTGCGAAACCACCCGGTTTGTTTATGAAGATAATGGTGCCGACAGCCTGTTGCCCAGTGTGAACTGCCAGTCGTGGGATGCACTGCAAAAGAGTATGACTGCAACCGATGCTAATTTAGGCGTAATGAGGCTGATGAGTAGCATAGATAAACCGGCTGTTTACCAGGGTTTTTCTTCTACTGAGGCTAAGCTCCAAAAGCTTGTGAGTGAGATTAGTACCAGGCTTAAACAATCTTCTGTTCGCCGTTCCAACCAGGCCAGGCTCAATAGTGTGGATAGCCTGCAGCAGCAGCTTATGCTGATAGCACGCCAGGTAGGGGCCCAGAGCGAGGAGTTGGCTACTACTGGTAATGATATGCCTGCCGGAGCCCTTGCTCAGGAAGAGCAGCCAGCACCGGCTACAGATGTTGCTGCCAGTGATTCAGGCTTAGACCTGTCCTGGAACGAGATATTGCAATGGCTTTTAATCGCCGCCCTGGGTGGTTTGCTTTTCTGGCGGCTGCGAGATCTTGAGGACCGCTATTCGCGGCTAAAAAGAGAGTTTCGTACGCTGGAAAAACAGGTTAACGAATTTGTAATAGCCACCGTAACACCAAGCCCGTTGCCCGAACAGAATGCTGGCTTAACCGAAAACGATGTGAGAAAACTGGTGTTGGATGAGCTCATGCAGCTGGAGGAAGCAGCAAAACCCGCTCCGCCTGCCAGGCCCTCTGCACCACAGCAGCCGCAGCCAGAACCACCTGCTGCGGCACAGGCACCAGAGCCGCCTTCTGCTCCGGTTGCCATAACAGAGCCTGCCAGACCTAAAAAAGAAACAGATGCAGGGCTTTATTATGATAAAATGCCCTTCCGCGGAGGCTTTCATCAAAATGAAATGAGCCGGGAGCGGCAGCGCGATAGTATCTACACCATACGCATACTGCCCGACCAGCCAGCCGATGCAGAGTATTGGATAACAGAAGATTCTGAAGTACAGCGTTATGCCATGCAAAACGGCCTTAGTTTCTTTGAGGAAGGTTGTGACTTTGCTGAGGTGGAAGAAAACCCCGGCCGTGTTGTAAACGAAGAAAAAGGCAGGTTGCGGAAGGAAGGCAGTGTTTGGAAAATTCAGCAGAAAGCTAAAGTTCGCTTTGAGTAAGCTATGATAGTTCTGGAAATAATTGTGATTATTGCCGTGGTGGCACTGCAGCTGCGCGTGTTTCTGCAAAACAGGCAACAAGCAGCTGTTCTGCGCAATTTTTTTCCTGAACAAGGCCAGCTCTTTATGCAGCCTGCAGAAAAAGCATTTGCATCGCCTACCATCAATCCTCTTCAGGCCATACAGTCCGGCACTCCTTATGTGCTTGCTGCAGAGCCAGACCACATCTTCAGGATAAAAGGAAGAGAGGGCGAGTTTTATGTAGTGGAAGAAACAGACAGGGATAAAAACAGCGCCTCTAGCTTTCTGCTTTCGCAGAAAGAGCTGGAGGCGCTTGCCTCCAGCTCGGGATTCTCCATCAGGCCAGCGCTGCAGCAGGATGCTTCCAGTCAACTTGCGGAGGTACCGGCTGCACACCAGCCTTCAGAAGGTTTTGCAGCAGTACTGCAGGAGGTGCAGGCTTACCTGTTGCGCAACCAGGGTGCCGTTACAGGCCTTGATGCCATTAAAGACATGAGCCAGCGCAGGTTTGAGGCCGAAACAGGCAGCTTGCAGGCAACAGTAGCTTCACCGCTGTACATTGGCCTGCTAGGCACTTTCCTGGGCGTAATTCTGGGTTTGGGTGCTGTAGTGACTGATGGTGTAACAGAAGAAGCTATAGGCCGCTTTTTGCTTGGCGTGGTGGTAGCCATGGGAGGCAGTTTTTTTGGGCTGCTTTTTACGCTGCTCGGAAACAGGGAATACAGGCTGGCATCTGCCACCGCAACTGCACGCCAGAACGATTGGCTCAACTTTTTACAGATACAGCTGTTGCCCCAGTTGCAATCCGATCTTTCCCGCAGTCTGGGCAACCTTAAGTTGGTACTGGATGAGTTCAATAAAGACTTTTTTCAGCGTATCAGCGATTTTAAATCAGTTTTTGCCAACCTGAACCAATATGTTGGCCTGCAGGAGCGTTTTCTAATTGCGCTTCAGCAATCAGACTACAGTCAGCTTACAGAAGCCAACCTGCGGTTCTTTGAACAGATTCAGAAAAACGAAACGCTCTTTGAACGTTTTGGCCAATACTTGCAGCGGCTTAACGAAAGTATGGATACCGGCCGTGAAGCAGCTGCCGATATCCGTGAAATTGTGGATCACCTGCGGCAGCTCGATGATGTGCAGGGATACCTGAAACAAAACGAGGAGCTTATTCGCAAGCAGCTGGGGTATCTCTCTGCGCACCAGGATAAAATGGAGCAGCTAACGCATGGCATACAGCAGCATTTTATTGAAGCAGGAGACGAAATTGGCGAAATGGTAAGGCGCAGGCTTCAAATAATGCAAAAGGAAGAGCAGGATGCAGGAGAGGAGTTACGCCAGCATTTTGAACGCCTAAAGCAGGATAATGTGTATCAGAAAATAAGCGAACAGCTGCAGCCCATTCGCCATATGGAAGACGATGTGCAGAGCATGCGTGAGCTGTTTGCCGATACATTAAAACATTTGCTGGAAACCCAGCAGTACCTGATCCGGAAAATCAACCAGGATGGGCAGACCCAGGGAAGAGTACTAAAAGAAATGGAATTACTAAACAACCATATGCAGCAGCTGAACGAGCGTAAAAGCTGGTTTCAACGTATGTTGGGCGGTCGCTAAGTTTAGGAAAAAACTAACATGCCTATGCGTGCGCCCTCCTCTTTCTTCTGGCCCAGTTATGCCGATCTGCTAACTGCGCTCTTTGTGGTAATGATGGTGTTATTTGTTTTGAGTTTCAGGCTTTTCCGTGAGCGGGAGGAGCAGCTCGAATTGTTTGCCACAAACTATAAAAAAATTAAAGAATTAGAACAAGCCTTACATAGGTTAGATGAGAGTCCCTATTTCGAGTTTCAGCCCCAAAATCAGCGCTATGAGCTAATGGTGCCCGTTCAGTTTGCACAGTGGGAATACGAGATTCCCCAAAAATATACCAAAAACCTGATAGAAGCCGGCCAACAATTACAAGCACTCATAGAGGAGGCAGACCGTGCTTCTATTGCGAATGAGCTGGATGTGAAGTACCTTGTAATAGTGGAAGGAATGGCAGCCCGTGATCCCCGGGACCCACAAATCAATAGAGACCGTACCTTTATACAGCAAACTTATTTATTAAGTTATCAACGGGCACTGGCGCTGGCAAGTCTCTGGAAGCGGAATGGCATTACCTTTGATAAAGATAATTTTGAGTTAATAATAGCAGGAAGTGGGATTTATGGAGCTGGCCGTTACAATGGCAGAGGAGAAGAAGGAAAGAACAGACGATTTCTTATACAGATTATACCTAAAACAGGGCAAATACAGAAGCGGGAGCATGAAGAACTGGATGAATAGATTGTTTTTGGGGCTATTGGCATTACTTGCTGTAGCATGTAGTACAGATTTTGAGGACCTGGCACATACTGTTACTAAAGTGGAGGATGGCAACACCCTTACACTAAAGAATGGTAAAAAGGTGCACCTGATTGGCGTAGAGCCTACGCAGGCAAGCCAGGAGTTTCTGGAAGACAAGGCCCTGAACAGGAAAGTCCGTGTTGTGTTTGACCGCAGTAACTATCCCGATGCCGAGCTGGTAGATGAGGTGTGGGGATATGCTGTAACCGAAGGAGGGCAGCACCTGAACGCCCAGATCCTGCAGCAGGGGCTGGCAGCACTAAACGATACCTGGTTAACGGATAGTCTAAGGGCATTTTCTTCTTATACAACTTTAACCACGCACCAGCCGGCAGAAGTACTGCCTGAAGTTGGCCCTATTAAAAAGAATGGCATTGGAGCCATTGCTGCCAATGCTACAAAGGCACGTACAGAGTTCAACAGTTTTGCAGATCTGGTGGAGTATGCCGAACAGTGTGTTTTTCTGGTACTCGGCCGCGATGAAAAAGGAAAAACCGTAAGCCAGGGCACAGGATTCTTCCTGATGGAGAATGGCCTGTGTGTGAGTAACTACCATGTGTTTGATGGTGGTACCGAGTGGATGATTCGTACAGCAAACGGCAGTCGTTATAAAGTAACCGACATCATCTCCAAGGATAAGAATTTCGACTATATCGTATTCAGGGTAGATCTGGCAGAGGGTGAGGAATATCCCTTCCTGAAGCCCGCCCGTAAAACGCCGCGTAAGGGCACCGATATATTTGTGCTGGGCAACCCCCGCGGCCTGGAAAGTACGATTACCCGTGGTGTGGTGTCTGCTATCAGGGACCAGGGTAAGAAAGAAGCCGTGCTGCAGATAGATGCAGCCATTTCTCCGGGTAGCAGCGGCAGCCCGGTAATGACCATGGATGGTGAGGTGGTAGGCATTGCTACCTACAAAGCCCGTGATTGTGAAAGCTGTAACTTTGCAATGAATGTACAGGTACTTGGTTTCTAGTACATAACATTCATTTAACTGATATAGAACCGGCTGCAAAGCCGGTTTTTTTATATGCATCAATGATGAAACATTAGGCCAAAAATGCGGTTATTATATAAACAGGCCTATTAAACGACGAGTGTCCGTAAAGGTTTTGGTGCTATTTTACTTTTTTGCCTATGAACGACCGCATAAGAAAAAAACTAATTCAGATTGCCCGAGTAGATGATTCTCCCATATCGTATCCTAGTCTGGTTTACCAGATGAGCCTGGGGCTGAACCTGGAAAGCAATCATGAGAAAAACATGCTCGGAGAAATACTAAACGAAATAAGCATGGCAGAACATGCCCAGGGTAGGCCTCTGCTAAGTGCTTTAGTGAAGATCAAGCCCAAGGGGCAGGGAGATAACTTCTTTAAAATGTGTGAAAAGCTGGGACTGGGAAACTGGAAGGACCTGAAAAGAGATCCTTCATTTATTGAGAAGTGCAGAGAAGAATGCCGTGAATTCTGGTCGAATGAAGAAAACTACGAGCGGTATTTACATCCGGAGGTTGAAAAGGTATAGAAACTTCCACTTGTTATAAGCAGAGGCCGGTGCAGCAGCACCGGCTTTTTTTGTGCTCCGGAAGGTGAGTATCAGTGCAGGTAAGGGCTAACAGGCTTCATTTGTCTGAAGGGGATCGCTATTCTGCTGGCACAGCAAAGACAATGATACATGTAATATTTACATAAAAACAATAGGTAATTATTGAATATATCTAGGGAGATTCTCTTGATTAACTTGCATGCTCTTTGTGTATGCTTATTCCGGAAAATTAGCATTAAGCTGTAATAGCTATATAAAATAGTAATAAGCAATAATTTACGTTATGTTCTGCCGATAATGACTATCGAAAAAACCAAAGGCTGCCTAAAGGAGTAGTATTTATATGGTAATGTAATATTGTTGCTGATAAATTACTTTTTAACCAGCCTACTATGAAAAAAACTTTACTCCATTATGCTAGAACAGTCTGGTTTGTTGCTTTTATAAGTATTCCCTTTTGGACCAATGGTCAGATTCTTGTACAGGATTTTGAGGGGCTAAACGCACTTTCTGAATTCAGATCCTCAAATCCCGGAAGAGGACAGGTGAATGAACTGTTAACTACTTCTTCTAGTGGCCGAACTACCTTTTCACTTCACCAGCCGGAGGGTAGTGGACAAACAGTGATGCGCCTGGTTAAAGGTGATAATACACGTGTATGGTGGTTGAAGGAGGTAGGTGCGCCATCGCCGGAGGTACTCAAGCTGCAGTTTGATCTGGATGTTGTAAACGGAAGTGTGACTAATCCTATCGGGAGTTTTTATGTGGGGCATAATATGGCATATAATGCAACCTATCCTGATAATGTAGACCGCTTTGCTACCATCGATATTAACTGGAATGGGAATAACAGGTTTTCGGTTAGAAACATGATCGCCCTTGACCAGGCAAATGCTACCCATGTTATGAATAGCCAGAGTACTATTGCCATCTATATGAACAGGTCTGGCAACGGGTTTAGCTATGTATCGCCACTGGGTACAGAAGAAACATTGGCCAACAACAGCATAGATATTTGGGTGGATAATATCCGGGTGGCAAATGATGTAACCGCACAGGGTACTGCACCCATCAGGCAGGTTAAGTTTGTCACGCGTGGTAATGATATGCGAAGCACTGCTTTTTTTGATAATCTCCTAATTGAGAAAGTGCCAGCCTATGTACCTCCGGTAGCACTTGATCCGGCAGGAGGTACTTATACAGTAGGGAGTGGTGGTGATTTTAACAGCCTTACGCGTCCGGGTGGGGTATTTAATGCTTTAAACGAACTGAGTACTATCAGTGGCCCTATGAATTTTATCATCATCAGCGATTTACCAGGAGAAACAGGAGAGGTTGCCCTCAATCATATAGGAGGTACTTCTGATGTGAATACTATTCAGTTCCGCCCACAAAATGCAGAAACTTACTCCGTTACAGGGTCAAATAATTTTGCCAGGGGAGCCCTTATCAGGTTAAATGGGGCAGACTGGGTGCGGTTTGATGGCCGCACACCCAGTGACAGCAGAGAAGGGATGGGAATAGGTGGACATCTGCTTTTTCGCAACACTGGTGCTGCACCCACCTTTCATTTAGAAAATGATGCCACAAATAATACAATAGCTTATGCCACAATACAGGGTGCCAGTACATCAGAGGAACAGGCGGTCGTTTTTCTTGGTAACGGAACCAGGAGTGGAAATGATGCCAATGCTATTCTCTACAACCAGATTGGTGGCTATGGCAACCAGAGGCCTGTAAATACTTTGGCTTCCTGGAATGCTGCGGCAGGAAATACAACAGATGATCTGTGGGTGGAGGGTAACCAGTTCTACGGTTTTGCAGCCACGGCCAGCTTGAATATAGCAGGCAACCCCTGCACCATCATGGCAGGACCTGGAAACAGCTCCTGGAATATTCTGGGTAACCATCTTTATCAGGAAAGAGAATCTGCGCCTGTGGTAAGCGAGGGACTTTTTGAGCTGAAGGGTGTATGCATCAGATCTGGCACCGATCACCTGGTAGAAGGTAATTTTATTGGTGGTAGTGCAGCTTTTGCTGCAGGCAATCCTTTACGTGTAACTGTAGATGATGATGAAACAGGAATTCCGCCCTATCCCAGTATTGTGCCTTTCAGCATCGATACCCAGAATGGTAAGGTAGAAATCACAGGCAACACTGTCACCAACATAGCAATAACAGGCATGCCATTCGGCTGCGACGACCTGGCCTTTGGTTCGGTGGTGCTGGCAGGCGAAGTAGATTTTATTGACAATACCTTTGGAGATCCTGCAGGCGGTACCTCCATTACAGTTCGGAATGTTAACTCAGGTGATATAAATGCAGGATCTTACCTGCTAGCGCCCGTTTATTACCGGGGCCAAAGCGGAAGAACAAGCAGTGGAGTGGTTCGTGGTAATTACATTGGTTCTGTCCGGCTGGAGGGAGCTGTGAGCGGGGCTGGCTATTCAGATCTGAAGTTTATAGGCGTTTACAATAATGAAAGTGCCTCCAACATAGAAATAAGCCAGAATACAATTGCCAACATAAGATCAGATGTAAGTGGCAGGCTTAGTGTTTCCATGGTGGGTATTCATGCTCTGGGCAACGGGCCAACAGATATCTTCCGGAATGTTATTTATGATTTCTACAATAACTCATCTGCATTATCAGTAGTATGCCCCAGCAGCCTGGGCGAAGGAAATGTAGCCGGTATCGTTGCTGAAAATATCTCCGGAGAAACAAGGGTGGCCAATAACATGATCACGTTTGAAGATGTTTATCCCGGCAGCACAACTGTTTACTATGGCATCTTTGTGCCTTCTAACAGCAGTGGCGCCACTAAAGTCTTCTATAACTCCGTATACATTTACGGGGGAGAAAACGCAGCCATTGGCAGAAATTATGTTTTTTATCGCTCGGGCATCAGCCCTACAACAGTCAGAAACAACATCTTTCTCAACACCCGTACTACCAGCAGGAATGCAAATTTTGTGATTGGTACCGAAGCTACAGCTGGATGGACTTCCAGCAACAACCTGCTGTATCGCTCATCGGGCACTGCTTCTCTGAACGATTTTGGCAGATACGGAGATCTGCTTCTGGATGATTGCAGTGCCTGGACAGCCAGTACACCCGAGCAAAACTCTGTTTGTTCAGAGAATATAGAGAGTGACTTTTTAGATCCTGCCAATGGCAACCTGCGGATTGTGCAAACAGTTCGGCCCAGTGTGGTGGTAGATGCCGGTTATAGTATAGAAGAAATTGAAACTGATATAGACCTGGTGCTAAGGATTGATCCGGATATTGGTGCCAGTGAGGGTTACAATGCCTGGATAGGCGTGGTGAGCGATGACTGGTTTAACCCCGCCAACTGGTCTGCCAACAGGGTGCCAGATTGCCCCAACAACAACCAGCCCCAGGCATATAACCTGGCCACTATTCTTCCCAATAAAACCAGGATCTTTGACCAGGAGGTAAAATACCAGCCAGTGATCAGGAAAGAGCCAGGGCCTGCCAATTACCGGAATTTGGTGATCCTGGAAGGAGCATCGGTTACTATGGCAGAGGCAAGGGCGGAGTTAAGGCAGTGCGGTGAGCGTAATCCCCTCATTGAGGGTATTACCAACAGGGGAACCATAAAATATACAGGCCCTGGAAAAATCAGCCTTAGAGGTGTGCTCAACAACGAAGGAGTGTTTGATGCCGGTAGGGGAGTCTTGTCTTTGAATGGAGAAACAGAGCAATTTATTAATAGCACCGAAGCACTGGAACTATGGCGATTGCTGATAGAAGGAGGTGGCCCTAAAAACCTGCAAACCCCTGTGCTTGTAGAAGGTGCTCTTGATCTGGTGGAAGGTGTGGTGCTAAGTACTCCTGACGCCATGCTAACTATGGGTGCTGATGCCACACTGGGCGAGGAAGGATCACCTGCAAATAATGCCTATGTGGCAGGGCCAATGGTTAAGCGCTTTAACAGTGCTGAAAGTTTTGTTTATCCGGTAGGAGATGAAGAACGCTTAGGACTGGCAGCAGTAGCGCCTGTATCTTCTGCTCCCTCTGCTTTTGTAGTGAACTACCATTTTGGGGCAGCCCCTTATCCGCTTGTTCGAACCCAGGATAATGAGGAATTCTTTGCAGATGGCATTGAACAGGTATCGCCTACCGAACACTGGACTATTGAACCGGTGGAAGGAAATCCCGCTGCACAGGTTGTGCTCTACTGGGATGAGGCATCTGGTATTGAAGCAATAGAAAACAAGGCAGAGGATCTTGGAGTAGTTCGCTGGAATGCCAGCCAGCCTGCCTGGGTAGATGAAGGAAACAGTGGCACAGAGGAGGCACCGGCACCCGAACTGGGTCGGTTACTTTCCAGCCCCCGGGTAAGCGGCTGGGGTGTATTTACCTTTGGCAGTCCTAATCCCGATGTGCCTCTGCCGGTAGAATTTACCCGCTTTACTGCCAGCTTGGAACATCATGATGTAGTGCTGGATTGGGAAACAAGTTCTGAAAAGAACAGCAGTCACTTTAACGTGCAGCGCTCAAAAGATGGTAGAATCTTCAACACCATCGGCAGGGTAACATCTGCAGGTAACAGCACAGGGCTGGTTCAGTATCAGTATACCGATGATAAAGTAGCTGATGATCTGGCGGGAGCAGTGTACTACCGACTGGAGCAGGTAGATGTGGATGGCGCAACAGATTACAGTAATGTAGTGGTTGTGGTGCTGCCAGATGAAGCATTTGCCATCAAAGGGGTGTATCCCAATCCTTTCCAGGGCGATCTTGTTGTGAACATAGCAGGAGCAAAGGAACAACGCCTGGCGCTCCGTCTGCTTAACATGGAAGGCAAGCAGCTGCTGACGCAGGAAGTCACAATTCTGGATGGCGAAAATATCATGCCTGTGTTAAGGGGCGATCATCTGCAGGCCGGAATGTACATACTGGAAGTAAGCTCTGCAGAACTGATCAAGCAGTTTAAGGTGATAAAAAAGTAACTTATACTACTTTAAAAAAGGGCTTTTCTTTCACAAAAGCCCTTTTTTTGCGTTACGAAAAGAAAAGCTAATGGCAATGGCATTTGATGCCCTGCGGGTAGGGCGAACTTATAGAATGAAAAACTACGGAGAAACCCGTGAATTTGAAGTGGTTAGACGGCTATCTGATAAAAACTACCTCCTGAAAGATAAGATAACCCTGGAGAAGTACGAACTGTATGAACTGGTACAATGGGGGACCGGTAAGGATTATGACCTGGATGAAATCAATGATTTTGGTGATATCATATAAGACTTTGGCCTGCTCTGGTGTAAGTTAACATCCACTATAAACATGCAAAAAACAGAAATCGACGAAGCTGCGCAGCTGCTTCTTCAACATGGAGTGTTCGATCAGGAAGCACTGCAGAAGGCGCCTGCACTTACTGAAGCTGAACTTCGGCAACTGCTGGCAAGGCAGGTGCTCTATTTGCTGGAGCGCGATTTTGAGCGGCTTTTGCAATCGGTCTATCGCATAGATGTGCCTGAAAAGCGGTTCAAGGAATGCCTGGTATCTGATGATCCTGCCGGACAAATAGCTGATCTAATGCTGAAGCGCGAGCTCATGAAAGTAGAGACCCGCCGCTGGTATGCCAGCCGCTCCGGGGCTGCATCAGAAAACTGATCTTAGATCTGAATGCCTGCTATTTGCAAACACTAGTTGATGCGTACGCCATCCCAGCAGCTCTGGGCCGCCTGCTCCAGCTGCTCTTGTGTAACGGGTAAATTGTTATCAGACAGGTGGAGCTTTGCCAGTGAAATAACGTGGCCATGTACCAGTGCCATCATCATGCGTAACTCTAGCGGACGGAGCACCCCAAGCTCAATACCCTGCTGCAGGAAAAGCAGTACAGGCTCAAATGCTTTTCCATTCTCCTCCCTGGCCAGCTGGCTGGTATAAGGCGAGTTGGTATACTGCTCCAGAAAGCGGAACTCATCCGGATGCTGGATGTAGTAATGGTAGATATTTGTATAATAGCGAAAAAAGCGATCTTTTATGCTGCCTTTGTTACTATCTTCCTGAACCAGTGCTAACCCTACACGCTGCATTACCTCTCCATACAGCTGGTTAATCACTTCTTCCTTGCTCTCAAAATAATGGTATATGGTGCCTGCGGCAACGCCCGCTCTTTTGGCCACCATCGACATGGCTGTGCCATGAAAGCCATGCTCGGTTATCAGCTCCATCATTGCCTGCAAAACTGCTCCGCGTTTATCTTCTACTGCCATTCGTTAGGTTCTTGTACTGCGCTGCAAAGGTAAAATTAATAGTGATAATCAGCGGTTCCCGGGCAGTCAAATCAGAAATTGCTGTAAAAGAAAACTGCCCGGTATGATCCGGGCAGTTTTACTTATTTATTGATTTATGAAGAAATTTCCTATGCGCTGATCATCATTAGAATTCCATGCCTTCTTCACCGCCGCCACCATCCTGGCGTTGCTGGTCGCGGTTGTCCCTGCGGTTGTTGCGGCTATCCTGGTTCAGGCGGTAGTTGAAGCTAAGCGTAACGCTTCTTCTGCGCCACTGGAATTCAGAGCTGGTCACAACATCATCAAAGTTCAGTTCAGATCTCCATTTGCGTGTATTAAACACATCATCAACATTCAGGCTGATGGTGCCTTTCCGGTTAAGAATTTCTTTGCTGGCACCCAGGGTTACAAAGGTCATGCTAAGGCTGCGGCCCTGCAGGTTGTTTTGTGGAGCTCTGTAGAAAAGCATTTGCTGCAGGTTAATACCGCCTTTCAGACGCATACGGCTACTAAGGCGTCCCATGAGTCCAAAGGCCTCCACACCCTGTCTGTCTTCGGTAGAGCCATTCTCATTGGTAAGTGTGTAGGCATCTGTTACCTGCCAGTAGGCGTTTGCACTGCCGTTCACCGTCCACCAGTTGGTAAGGTCAGAGGAAAGCACTACTTCAAGGCCATAATCATTTCGGTTGCTGATGTTGTAAGGCTGTGCCTGTGTAACAGCACCACCTGTGAAAAACTGCAGAATCTGTGGGTCACTGAATACTTCTTCAGGATCCAGGCGGCTGCTCAGAAACTCTATGCCATCGGTGGTTTTTCTGTAGAATAAGCTTGAGGTAAGTGATGAACGCTCCCAGTTGTGCAAATAGCTCAGCTCGTAAGAATCTGTAAATTCAGGATTAACATTAGGGTTGCCTATGCGCCAGCTTCTGATATCGCTGAAAGTCCAGAAGGGGTTTAGCTGCCTGAAGTCAGGCCTGCGAATACGACGGCTGTAACTAGCCTGCACCGAAGCCTGGTCCGTAAGCTTGTAATTTGCAAAGATTGAAGGAAATAGGTTAAGAAAATCCCTGCTATTCACATTGTCATCAATCTGTGTGGTGATGCCTGTATATTCAAGGCGCAAGCCGGCCTGGTAGCTCATCCGGTCCATTTTCAAACCACCCTGTGCATAAGCAGCATGTACTTCCTCCTCGTAAAGAAAATCATTCGTAAACAAGGGGAGGGAGATAAACTCACCGGCATTATACAGATCAACGCCATAGTCGTTGCCAATACGTCTGAAGCTGGAACGAGCCCCTGCTTCCCACTGGCCTTTGTCATTTGGCAGTGGATCTACAAAATCGAACTGCATCAGCAACTCACGGTTTTCCTCCTGGTTTGAGGAGCGCTGCCTGTTGGTTAAAGCCAATTCACCAGAGGGCAGGAAAAAGTTCTCGAGATAAGCAGAACTTTCTTCGTCTGTGTTATTCCGGTACTGCACCAGGGCAGATAAACTCTTGTTTTTTTCATCATAGGTGCGGCGGTAATCAAGCGACCACTCCAGGTTCTGGTCCAGCTCTTCCTCATCATCGGTGCGTATGCTGCTTAGGCTTCTGTTACCTTCAGCTGTTAAAAAGTCATAGTTCAGCACCGCCTGGTTATCGCCATTGCCGCGGTTATATAAAAATGCTGCTGTTAACACATTCTTTTCAGTAAGAAAGAAATCTGAACCCAAACGTATGTTGTGCGACCAGCCGGCTCTTTCACGGTCTGAAGTAGAATTCCGGTACTTGTACGTGTAGGCTGTACCGCTCTCCAGTTCATCTGTTTGTTCTTCGCCAAAGGTCACATTGTTAAAACCGCCACCCGGGTTTACACGATAGCGTGTGCCCAGGTTAACAAAAAAGTTAGCGGCTTTGCGGCGTACATTAATATTGGCCGCAAGGCCGTGGTTATGAGGCCAGCCTGTGGTTACATCAAACGAACCATTGAGGCCGTTTTGCTGATTCTTTTTAAGTATGATATTGATAATACCTGCCATGCCCTGCGCTTCGTAGCGGGCACTTGGGTTGGTTACTATTTCAACCCGCTCAATCATATCTGCCGGAAGCTGGCGCAGGGCACTGGCACCGGTCAGACCACTGGGCTTTCCGTCAATCAGCACCCTAACATTATCACTCCCCCTGAGGCTAACGTTACCTTCCACGTCTACCGCTACTGAGGGAATGTTTTCGAGAATATCGGTTGCTGTACCCCCTTTGGTTACCAGGTTATCAGATACATTGAAGACTTTTTTATCCAGCGAAAGCTGCATTTCCATGGCCTGAGCTTCTACTTCAACTGCCTCAAGGGTTTCTTCATCTGCGCTAAGCAGCACATCGCCCAGGTTACGGGTAGCATTAGCTGCATCAAGGTTTATTGCATCAAACTGCTTATTTCCGTAAGAAAGAAACTGCACCATTAACCTGTAGGTACCATAAGGCAACTCAAGCTCAAAACGGCCGTTATCGCCGGTGGTGGCACCATTAATCAATTTATCGCCCTGAAAGGCAGCTACGGTTGCAAAGGGTAGGGGTTCTTTACTTTGTGCATCTAACACACGGCCGGAGATAGTTCCGTTCTGCGCTAATGAAAAGCTACTGATGCCCAGTAAAATAATAAAAAGTAAATAAGTCTTCATGCTGATTTGGTTCGAACAGTTTGCATAGGTTGTCTTGGTGTAGATGCTTTCTACACCTTAAGGTTTAACCTCTGTTCCTCTTTTTTTACGGATATTTTCCGGAAGGAAGTAAGCAAACGGAGAATATTTGTTGGGTAAGTGCTTGTTGTTTAAGCTAATGCGGTTTTTCTTATTACTTTGTTAAACCTGGGGATTGGTGGCAAAAACAGTACTTTCTGTAATAAATCCTCTGCTATCCATCTCCAGCATGGCCACAATGGTATGCGCTATTTCCTGGGCTCTTAGCTTGGTTTGTTCTTCCTGGGGTGTGTATTTTTTCTCTTTCTGGCCACCTACTTCCTGCTTGTTGCTGGCAAATTCAGTCATCACTTCGCTTGGATTCACCAGCATCACCCTAATGTTATGCTCACGCAGTTCTGCACGCCAGCACTCCGTCATACCACGGAGAGCAAACTTAGTGGCGGTATAGGGAGAGGAATTGGCACTTCCTTTTAGGGCGGCAGTTGAACCAATGTTGATGATGTTTCCTTCTTTCTGCCTGGTGAAAATACGTGCCGCTTCCCTGGCACAAAGTGCAGCACCAAGCACATTGGTGCGATAAACTTCCATAAAACGTTCGGCATTAAGCTGGGTGAGCGATGCAGCATAGCCCCAGCCGGCATTGTTGATCAGCACATTTAGGCCGCCCATTTTTTTGCTTGCTTCCTGCATCAGCCTTACTACATCGTCTTCGTTGCCAACATCTGCCTGTACCCAGTGTACCCCCAGTTGTTCGGCTGTTTGCTGCAACCTGCCGGCGTGGCGGGCTGCTATGGTAACCTGGGCTCCTTTTGCCTTGAGCAGCCTGGCTGTTTCTTTTCCTATGCCTGAGCTGCCCCCTGTGATGATTATTTTTGCTTCCTGTAAATTCATAGTCTTATCCTGATTTATATCTTAAATAAGGTCTGGCTGCGGGTAAAGGTTTTAGTCTTCTCCAAATGAATTTTTTAAGCAGCGCCTGTTTTTGCCTGCTCAAGGCCAGACTTAAAAGAATTTTTTTACATCATAAAAACAGAGTTTTCAGGAACAGCTGCTGAAGTAAGTAAGGTGTGTGGAATGTGCCCCACTTCCATAAGTGCAGAACCCCCTGAGACAGGTTTTTCGCTGGGGCTGGAGGCTACTACTGTTCATTTTTATAAAACCAGCCACACAAAACTGAACAAAGTGTCCATTCCTGGACACTTTTATTTTGGGTAAAATAGTGTAAAATACTGAATATGAGTATATTATATATTTGGCACAGGCTTTGAAATAATGGTGGTAGCAATAAAATCTCTCCGCCATGGATATCGAAATACCACAGGAAGAACTACAAAAGCAAAGCCGCAGCCGCAACATTAAAATTGCTGCCCTGGTACTGCTGGTAGTGCTCCTCTTTTTTGGGTTCAGGATTTTTATAAAACCCAGTGTTGACTACCGCACGCTTAAAACTGCACAGGTGGCAACAGGGCCAATTCAGGCTAGCCTTACTGCTACTGGTACTGTAGTACCGGAGTACGAGCAAAGCATCAGCAGTCCGCTGCAGGCACGTATCGATTCTGTTTACCACCCTGCAGGTACCCTGGTAAAAGCAGGCACTCCAATTTTAAAGCTGGACCTTAGCTACAGCCAGGTAGAGCTCGAGAAGCTGGAGGATGGTCTGCAAAAGCGCAGAAACGAAGCGAACCTGATTCGCCTGCGCATGGAAAAAAACCTGGCAGACCTGCAGGCGCAGTACGACATCAAGAAGCTGCGCATCAGCAGCCTGGAAAGCGAGCTGGAGAGCGAGCGCAAGCTGCAGCAGATAGGCGGAGGCACCGGTGAAAGTGTACGCCAGGCAGAGCTAAGCCTGCAGATTGCCCGACGAGAACTTCAGCAACTACAGGAGCAGATCAGCAATCAGCAGCAAACCAATAAGGCAGATCTCACTACCCTTCAGTTCGAGATCAGCATAGATCAAAAAAGTGTAAATGAGCTTAAGCGCCGCATGCAGCAGGCCGAGATTCGTGCTGAACGCGATGGGGTGATTGTGTATGTAAAGGATAAACTTGGCACTACTGTAGGAGCCGGCGAAGAGCTGGTGCGCCTGGCTGACCTGAGCCGCTTTAAGGTGAGCGCCAGCATGTCGGAGGCTTATGCCTCAGAGCTTAAAAGTGGAGGCAAAGTACTGGTACGTGCTGCTAACCAGGATCTGTACGGCATGATCACCAGCATAAAGCCGGAAGTTAAAGGCGGACTGGTAACCTTTGAGGTAGGGTTGGAAGAAGGCAATGCCCCTGTGCTGCGCCCCAACCTGCAGGTAGATGTGTATGTGGTAACAGCCTACAAAGAAAATGTACTGGTGGTGCGCAACGGGGCCTTCTACAAGGGCAAGCAGGATCAGAAAGTGTTTGTGGTGCGGGGCGATAAAGCAGAGGCCCGTAGCGTAGACATTGGCCTTACCAATGTAGATATGGTAGAGATCAGTGGCCTGCAGGAAGGTGATGAGCTGATCCTCAACGATATGAGCGAATATGCCCAGGCAGAAGAACTAGAACTGGAAAACCGCTAAGGCCATGAGAACCTGGATCATCATCATTATTACAGTACTCCTAAGCCTGCCCATAGTCTTGTGGGCGCAGGAAGAAGCGCAAAAAACACTTAGCCTCGAAGAACTGGTAGCACTTGCCCGCCAGAGTTCAGTAGATGCACTCATTGCACAAACAGCCAGGGAAACCGGGCACTGGCAATACCGCAGCTACAAAGCCGATCTGCATCCGCAGCTTGCGCTGCAGGGTACGCTGCCGGACTTTAGCCGTACCTTCAGCCCTATAACGCAGCCCGATGGTACCATACAGTTTCAACCCATCGTTAACAACAATAGTGCATTAAACCTGCAGCTTACCCAAAACGTGGGCTTAACGGGTGGCCAGTTTTTCATCAACAGCCAGCTGCAGCGCTTCGATGACCTGGAACGTGATTTTACCCGCTACAATGGCAGTCCTGTGGGTGTGGGCTATAAGCAGTCGCTTTTCTCCTTTAACCCCTACCGCTGGGCCAGGCAAATTGAGCCCCTGCGTTACGAAGCTTCCCGCAGAAAATTTCTGTCGGATCTGGAAGCAGTATCACTGCAGGCAACGGCAGCCTATTTTCAACTGTTGCTGGCGCAAATAGACTATGAAATGGCCCAGCAGAATGTAGCAAACGGTGTAAAGGCCCTGGAGATAGCCCAGTTGCGCTTTGATATGGGGAAGATCTCCCAAAACGATCTGCTGCAAATGAAGTACATTTTGCTGAATGCCCGCCGTGCCCTTGCCGATGCCCGCCAGGATATGCAAACCTCCTTTCTGCAGCTAAAAACTTTTGCAGGGGTGGAGGGCAGCAGCCTTAGGGTACAGGAGCCACAGCATGTGCCCCAGCTGTTTGTAGAGGAAGAAATAGCCCTGAAGGAAGCGCAGAAGAATAAGGAAACCTGGCTTAATTTTCAGGTTCGCCTGCTGGAGGCACGCCGGGACATGAACAAAGCCAAAAGCGAAGGAGGCCTTAATGCAGACTTGTTTGCCTCCGTAGGCCTGGTAAACCGCGCCGATCACTGGAATGAGGTGTACCACAACCCGGTAGACCAGCAGATGATCACTGTAGGCTTTACCATTCCCGTAGTAGACTGGGGCCGTAACAAAGCCAGGGTAATGACGGCAGAAGCCAACCAGAAACTCACTGAGTACACCGTTAAACAAGATCAGCAGGTTTTTGAGCAGCAGATCCGCACCCAGGTAGCCCTGATAGAATCTCTAAGGACCCAGGTGGAGGTTTCGAAAGAAGCCGCCGAACTGGCCAGTGAAAGATACGGAATTGCAGGCGAGAGCTTTGCCATGGGCCGCATCAGCATTACAGAGCTAAACATTGCCCAAACCGAAAAAGACAGCGCCCGCCGCAACTACCTGCAGGCCCTCCGCGGCTACTGGGAAACCTACTACCGCCTGCGCCTGCTCACCCTCTACGATTTTGAACGACAGGAGCCTATTACTGCAAGTGAAACTGATAGTTTTGATTAACAGATTTTCAAATAAAATACCTGGTACCCAATACTGAATTCCAAATACCAAAGATATGATACTACTTAGCAACATCGAAAAAGTGTACCGCACCAGCAGCATTCAAACGCTGGCGCTGCGCAATGTTAACCTGGCAGTAGCCAAAGGTGAGTTCCTATCCATCATGGGTCCTTCTGGCTGCGGTAAAAGTACCCTGCTCAACATTATGGGCCTTCTGGATGCACCCTCCGGTGGTACCATTAAACTGGATGGCCAGACCGTGAGTAACCTGCCAGATCAGAAACTGGCAAAGATCCGCAACGAAAAGCTTGGGTTCATCTTCCAGAGCTATCACCTGATTACCGACCTCAACGTGATCGATAATGTAGAGCTGCCCCTGATCTACCGCAATGTTTCTGCTTCGGAGCGCAAAAAAAGAGCCATGGAAGCACTGGAGAAAGTAGGCTTAAGTGCCCGCACCAAACACTACCCCAACCAGCTCTCGGGCGGTCAGCGCCAGCGGGTAGCCATTGCCAGGGCCATTGTAGGCAGGCCGGAGGTAATACTGGCCGACGAGCCCACCGGTAACCTCGATTCAGTAATGGGTGATGAGGTGATGAACATTCTTCTACAACTCAACCAGCAGGATGGTACCACCATTGTAATGGTAACGCACGATGAGGCCCAGGCCCTGCGTACCCAGCGCCTGCTCCGTTTCTTCGATGGTCAACCTGTAAACACTGAAAGCTATGCTACGCAATTATCTTAAAATGGCCCTGAAGGTACTGAACCGCCGCAGGTTTTACACCTTCATCAGTATGTTTGGCATTACACTTACCCTGGCCATTCTTATGATTGTTGCCTCCTTCTGGGAGCATCTGGTAGGGGTGCAGGGGCCTGAGGTAAACCAGGAGCGTAGCCTGCTCATTGTAAATATGCGGATGAAGGGGAAAGCTGGTTTTACCATCAGCTCTACCAATAGCATCCACTACCTGGAGGAGTACGTGAGCAAACTGCAGACACCTGAAAACATGTCGTTTTATTCCATAGCCTTTGCAGTCAGCACTTTCATCGACGGTCAAAAAGTAAGCATGGACCGCAAATTTACCGATGCTAACTTCTGGCAGGTAATGCAGCATAAGTTTACGGAAGGCCGGTCTTATACCGCAGAAGAGGTGGCGCAGCGCCAGCCAGTGGTTGTAATTGCCCGCTCCTTAAAAGAAGATCTGTTTGGGCAAGCCTCTGCAGTGGGTAAAGAGCTAAAGGTGGGAGAGGATCGCTTTAAGGTTATAGGCGTGATAGAAGATACACCCGTTACACGCATTCACTCTTATGGAACCCTTTATGTGCCTATCACACTGGATAAAAAGTACGGCATAGACAAGAGTTTTACCGGCGAATACATGGCTACGCTCGTTGCTAAAGATAAAGCCAGCGTGCAGGCCATGCAGCAGGAGTACAAGGCACTGGTGAGCCAGATAGAAAATCCGGATCCCAGCCAGTACGAATCTTTCTCTACCAATGCCGATCCATACCTGGCTGCCTTTAGCCGCATGATTCTGGGCGATGCTGATGATTCAGGAATCAATACCCTGTATACTGTTTTATTTGTACTTGCCTTTCTTTTTATGCTGCTGCCTACGGTTAACCTGATGAATATTAACATAAGCCGCATTATGGAGCGGGCTTCTGAAATTGGTGTACGCAAAGCATTTGGGGCTTCCTCCTTTGCGCTGATCATTCAGTTTATTGTGGAAAACCTGGTACTAACTCTCTTAAGTGGTGTACTGGCCTTTGTTGTTGCCTGGGTGGCCCTGCAGGCTATCAACAGTGCCAGCATCATTGACCATATGGAGCTTAGCATCAATATGGAAGTGTTGTGGGCCGGACTGATTTTTACCATTTTATTTGGTTTGTTGTCCGGGGTTTATCCGGCATGGCGTATGTCAAGGCTGCACCCGGCAGAGGCTCTGAAAACAAAATAATGGCCTGTTCTCATCCCTAAATTTTTCAATACATAAATTATGCTTACCCAACTCTTTAAAATAATGTGGCGCCGTAAGGGAAGTAACTTTCTGTTGCTTACAGAAATCTTCTTTTCTTTCCTGGTGCTGTTTGCCACCGGCACCCTCATCACCGAGGGTTTAATCAACTACTTCAGTCCGCAGGGTTTCGATCATACAGATGTTTATGATGTGCGGATAAACCGCCAGGGAGAAGGCAACCCTGAATCATTTCCCAAAATGCAGCAGATTGATCAGGTGCTGAAAGGATTTCCTGAGATCAGCAATTATAGCTTTACTGATGTAAACACCCCTTTTTCATTCAATATCATGGATGGAAGTATTGGAACAGAAGAGCAGCAAGTGAGGTCGTACAACTACAGAGTAGAGCCTGCTTACCTGGAAACCCTGGATCTTGAGATGGCAGAAGGTAGCTGGTTTCAGAAAGGTGATGTGCGTATTCCTAAGCCTGTGGTGATCAACGAACATTTACGGGATAAGCTTTTTCCGGGCGAAAGTGCCTTAGGCAAGAGAATCAAATCCGATGGAGGTACAGAATACCAGGTAACTGGTGTTGTAAAGCATTTCAGGCAGGATGGTAACCTGACTGCACCGGAAAGCAGCTATTTTGTAATGTACAACGATAAAGATACCGCCGACATTGCGGGTAACATACTGCTCGAAATTAAGGCAGGAGCACACCCGGCCTGGCAACAGAATCTTATTGACCAGCTTCAGGAAATAGGCGGTAGCTGGAGTATAGACCTGGTGCCCTTAACAGAAGCCAGGGCATCAAAAGCGAAAATAAAAGTAATACCGGCCATTGCACTGGCAGTGGTGTGTGGGTTTTTGATTTTCAACGTAGCCCTTGGCTTGTTTGGCGTACTCTACTACAACATTAACAAGCGCTATTCTGAAATTGGTATACGCAGGGCGTTAGGAGCCACGGCCACTGCTGTGCGCAGGCAAATGCTGGGCGAAGTGCTGGTAATGGCAACCTTGGGTGTTTCCCTTGGTGTTTTGCTTGCACTGCAGTTTCCACTCCTGGGCGTTATGAATGTAGAGACCTACATTTACCTGATTGCCAATGCGGCTGCGCTTTTGCTGATTTACCTGCTGGTAGCACTTTGTGCGTGGTTCCCAAGCAAACAGGCCGCGCAGATTGAGCCTGCCATTGCCCTGCATTATGATTGATGACTGCCCATTTTCAATGGTCCGGGAAAAGTGCCGGGCCATTGAAAATGTGATTAAGTACTGATGTTACAGCTAAATGATCGTATAGCTTTCTTCCCGAATCACCTCAACCAAAGCCATGAAAAATCTATTGATCTTCTTTCTTACCCTGATGTTGTGCCTGGGGCTTTCTGTAGTGCTGGCTACCTTAGGCTGCTTTAGCCGCCAAACCACTAAATGAATTGCAGGCAACTGTGCTTTTTGTTCTATAAATTTTTGATATTTACCCTATATGATCCTTCTGGTAGACGACGATGAGGCCATCAGGGCATCCTTAAGCCTGCTGCTCAAGCAGGGAGGATATTTTGTGCAAACAGCAGCTCATCCCGATGAGGCGCTGGCAAAGCTGGCACAAAAAGAACCTCAGCTGGTGATCTCAGATATGAACTTCAGTATTGAAACCAGTGGTGAAGAGGGGCTGGCATTTCTGAAGGAGGTAAAGCAGCGTTACCCACAGCTGCCCGTCATTCTTATTACAGCCTGGGGCTCTGTGCCGCTTGCCGTAGAAGGCATGAAGCTGGGGGCTGCCGACTTTATAAACAAGCCCTGGCAGAACGAGCACCTGCTGCAATCAGTAAAAACCGTGCTTACGCTTGCGCGCCAGAAAAAAGAAGATGAGCCAACAGGCCTCAGCCGTGCAGCGCTGAATAAAAAATATGACTTTGATGCCATTGTAGGGGAGGATAGGGGATTTCTGCATGTACTGGAAACGGTAGGCAAAGTAAGTGCTACCGATGCATCCATCCTTATCATGGGCGAAAGCGGTACGGGTAAGGAAATGATTGCCGAAGCGGTTCACCTCAACAGCCACCGCTACAACAAAGCTTTTGTAAAAGTAAACCTGGGCGGTATTTCTGCCTCGCTCTTCGAGAGCGAAATGTTTGGCCACAAGCGTGGGGCCTTTACCGATGCCAAAAACGATAGGGTAGGGCGTTTTGAGCTGGCAAATGGCGGCACCATTTTCCTGGATGAAATAGGCGACCTGGATGCCAACAGCCAGGTGAAGTTACTGCGTGTGCTGCAGGATCGTACCTACGAGGTGCTAGGCGATAGCAAAACCCGTACAGTGGATGTGCGCGTAATCTGTGCCACCAACCGCAACCTGGAAGAGATGGTAGCCAAAGGACAGTTCCGGGAAGATCTCTACTACCGTATCAATCTTATTACCGTAAAGCTGCCAGCCCTGCGCGAGCGGCCTGGCGATATTCCCCTTCTGGTAAACTACTTTATCCGCAACCTGCGTGAGATCTACCAGCGGCCCGAGTTGGAGGCATCACGTGAGGCACTGCGCTGGCTGCGTGATCAGCCGCTGCCGGGCAACATTCGCGAACTTAAAAATGTAGTGGAGCGAGCTGTGCTGCTAAGCCCGCACCAGGAGCTGCAGTTGGAAGATTTCAAAGCCCTGATGCGCTCGGCCACCCAGCCACCTGCTGCACAGCAGCCCCAAATAAAAGAGCTGCCCCTGATGCCCCTGGAGGAGATGGAAAAAGCCATGATTATGAGGGCCATGGTACTGCACAAGGAAAATATGAGTAAGGTGGCACAGTCCCTGGGCCTGAGTCGGGGCGCCCTCTATCGCCGGCTGGAGAAATATAACATCCCCTATGAGGCTACCCATTAAGTATTTTCTCTATGTAGGAGGCCTGCATTGCGTTTTTATAGTGCTTAGTGTACTGCTGCTCCGGGATAAACCACTCTGGTTTCTGGCAGCAGAACTGCTTATTTTTTTCTCACTCTATATTGCATGGCGCATGTACCGGGCTTTTATTGTTCCGGTACAGCTCATGGCATCAGGTGCCGAAAGCCTCAAGCAAAAAGATTTTTCAGTTCAGTTCAATAAGGTGGGCCAGCGCGAGCTTGATGCCCTTATTGATGTATATAACCAGATGATTGAACAACTGCGGATGGAACGAATGCACCTCACCGAACAGCACTACCTCCTGCAAAAACTCATCAATGCTTCGCCGGCAGGCATTTTGCTGCTTGATCTGGATGGCCGGGTGTACTCCCTCAATGCTGCTGCAGAGCGTATCCTGCGTCAGTCGCCCCATAAGCTACAGGGCCTTACGCTTGCCGAACTGGATGCTCCCTTCGGTAAGGAACTTACAGCCCTGCCACCCGATCAGGCACAGGTAATCCAGGCACGCGGTAACCGGTTTTATCGTTGCATTAAATCCCGCTTTATCGATCGGGGCTTTGAACGGCAGTTTATCATGCTGGAGGAGCTTACCGAAGAAATCCTTCGCACCGAAAAAGGCGCTTACGATAAGGTCATCAGGATGATGTCGCATGAGGTAAACAATTCCATTGGGGCAGTCAATTCCATCCTGCAGAGCATGGCCAGCCTCGATACCATCGACGAGGACTATAAGGAAGCTATTAGTGTGGCCATGAACCGCAACCTCCGCCTGTCGCGTTTTATGGGCAATTTTGCCGATGTGGTAAAAATACCGGCTCCTAAAAAAGAGCTTGTTTCAGTGGCGGAGCTGTTGCAGTATATGCAGCGCTTTATGGAATCGCAGGCGCAAAAGTGGGGCGTGGAGCTGTCCCTGGAGGTTCCGGAGCAGGCAGTGCGCGTGCTGATGGACAGGGAGCAGTTTGAGCAGGTGCTGGTAAACGTAATCAAGAATGCCCTGGAATCTGCCGGTAAAGGAGGGTGCGTACTGCTTAAGCTGGAGGCTGAAGGGCTGCGGGTGTTAAATGATGGTCCCGGCATTCCGGCAGAGGTGCAGAAAAAGCTCTTTACACCTTTTTACAGCACCAAGCCGCAGGGGCAGGGCATTGGCCTTATGCTGGTGCGCGAAATATTGCGCAACCACGGCTTTCCCTTTTCCCTGCAAACCCTTCCCAGTGGCCTTACCGAATTCTGGATAGGCTGGCGCTAAACCTGTTTTAGCTGGGTGCTGCTCCAGTGGCGCAGGCGAAAATCGAGATCATAGATAGACTCCAGCTGCTCCCATACCTGCTGCAGTTCGCCCGGATGCTGAATAAGCGGCTGTGCCGGATGAGCCACTATGTTCCTGATTTGGTTAATACCACGGGAGATATCCTTCCAGTGCTGCTGGTTGTACTTCAGGGGTCTGTCGAACAGCCCTTTGTCTTCAATCAGGTAAAAGTAATGGGAGAGGTAGAGGTATTCTGTAATATGTATCCGCATATCATCTTCCGCATCGCGGTAGTAGCGGCTTAGCACTTCAGCACCTTTACGGCGTTTATGGTCGGAGCCGGCTGAGGCGGCCTCCTCCAGGTAATCTACCACATCCTGCTCCGGTATACTCTTTTTTACAAACAGGCTGATGTCGGTCTCCAGGTCGCACAGCAGACCATAGAGGTAGGTTTTTACCTGCCTGTTGTTGAGATCGGCCAGGGTAATGATGCCGCAGATCTCGCCCCGGTTTCGTAAAAAGTAAAAGCTTCTTTTGTTGAGGATAAAAGACCTGATCACATCCTTGATATGTGTATTGGAGGGCAGGGTGTCCTTATAGCTGATCGGAAATTTCCGGGCTTCTGTGTATTGTCGGGGCTGTAGGGTGCTGTAGTATTCGTAAGCATTACCATCGGGGGCTACAATGGGCACTACATCCAGCTGGTACTGCCGCATCAGCTGCAGGCCTGCTTCTGTGCTGGCTGTTTCTGTTTCCAGGCTAATCCAGTCCTCCAGGCCAACACCAACCGTGGCAGCAGTTATAAGGGTATGTCCGTCGTCGATGTGCAGAAAATCATCAAGCATGGGCAGTGTAGTTTTAGGGTGAACTACAAAACTAACATCATTCGCCCGGATTCAAACAGGAGCTGCCTGCTATTTACACCAGGGCTTTAGCCGTGTTTATAGCAGTGGCTATCCGCCGGCTGTGTTCTTGATATTGTGGCTTGATAGGTGTTTTTTTATCTCTTGTCTGATACGTAAAGTTTATGCAGATTCAACATAACACAAAACCCTGTAGGGGCAGGGCTACGTTAGATGTTACAAACCAAAACATCAGGAACCAATGGGCTTATTCAATGCAATTCTTGGAACCAGCAGTAAAATGAATCCCGATGAGATCATGCGCAAATTCGGGCATATGCTTATTGAGGGAGAAATCCTGCAGTATGCTTACCAAAGCGTTCGGGACTTCTTTGTATTCACCGATAAAAGACTGATTGTGGTAGATCAGCAGGGGTTTACCGGCAGAAAGGCAGAGTACCTCTGTATTCCCTACCGCAGCATAGCTTTTTATTCAATTGAAACTGCGGGTACTTTTGAGGTAGACTCCGAGCTGAAAATCTGGATCAGGGGCATGGATCAGCCACTGGTGAAGGAATTCAGGAAAGACAACGACCTGAAGGAAGTTTACCAGGTATTAAGCCGGCATGTACTGTAGGGATGAAGTAAAGCAGGAGCAGGGCAGCTTTTATTCAGACCGGCAGCTATTTGTTTTTTTACTTGAAAAAGCAGCTATTTTTTAGCAAATTTATAGAACGGGTTTAGCCCTTTGCTGCATGAAACCACTGATAGAAAAACTACCCTTTACTGAAGATACTTCTTTTGTCACCAAAACATTTCAAACCCCGAATTTTGAGGTGCCCTGGCATCAGCATGTAGAGCTTGAGCTCATCCTGTTTACCCGCGGCGATGGCTTAAGTTTTATTGGAAATTATGCCGGAGAATTTCAGCCAGATGACATCTTTTTTATTGGTAAAAATGTACCGCATACCTTTCAGAAAAGGCGTGAAAATATGATCACCAGTGCAGTGGTGGTGCAGTTCAGGGAAGATCTGTGGGGGCAGGAGTTTATTAGCCTTCCCGAGTTCAGGGAAATTAAAGAGCTGTTTGAGATTTCATTACAGGGGCTGCAGCTGTATGGTGAAACTAAATACCTGCTGAAGCAGCGCATCAGGGACCTGGAGCACCTGAAGGGATTTAAGCGATTTATTAAGTTGTTTGAATGCCTGCAGCTGATCAATGAAAAGAAAGAGTACGTTACCCTTTCTACCCAGGAGGTTAAGCTGGCCAATCCAAAGGATAAGGAGCGCATTGATAATGTTTTCCGCTATACCATAGAGTCTTTTCGGCAGCGGGTTACCCTTGCAGAGGTGGCAGGCATTGCAGGCATGAGTGTGCAGGCCTTTTGCAGTTACTTTAAAAAGAGCACCAAGAAAACCTATATCGATTTTCTGAATGAGGTAAGGGTAGGCTATGCCTGTAAACTCTTGATCGATACCGATATGAGTGTGATCAACATCTGCTACGAAAGCGGTTATAATACGCTTGCTAACTTCAACAAACAGTTTCGCAAGGTAAAGCAAACAACACCTTCTACCTATCGGAAAATTTTCGCAGCCAGAAATGTAGCGTCATAAATCTTGCTGGCTGTGTTTTGTTGGCGGGGATAAGTGGTGTGGGTTTAGGTAAAGCCAGTTCTGAATTTTCATGTCAAAAACTGCAGCATCAGTGCCTGCACATGCATGAAAAAACAGGCACGTTTAATATTTTTGTATAGCAGTTGCAGCACTCTGATCTACAGCAAACTGCAGTCCTGATATTGTTCGCTGTTTCCACCAGTACAGTAATATGTTTTACTAAACTGGCGTGGCCGATTATCACTAATCAGAATATATTTTTCTTAATAGCATTTTTAATAACATAGCTTATGAGTTTAGAGCAAACCTGGCGTTGGTATGGCCCTCACGATCCTGTTAGTCTTTGGGATTGTAAACAGGCCGGGGCTACGGGAATAGTTACAGCCCTCCACCACCTGCCTCCCGGTGTAGTTTGGACGGTAGAGGAAATCCTGGCCAGAAAGCAGGAGATTGAACATGTGGGCATGAGCTGGTCGGTGGCTGAAAGTGTGCCCGTGCATGAGGATATCAAAACCAGAACAGGCCGCTACCAGGAATACATCGAGAACTACAAGCAAAGCCTGCGTAACCTGGGGCAATGTGGTATCGATACCGTTTGCTATAACTTTATGCCGGGGCTGGATGCCACCAGGACTGATCATGCTTATGTAATGCCCGACAGGGCTACGGCTCTACGCTTCGATATCAATGAATTTGCCGCTTTTGAACTCTACATCCTGAAGAGGGAGGGAGCAGAAGCTAACTATACACCCGCCCAGCAGCAAAAAGCAAAGCAGATTGTTGAGAAGCTGTCGAAAGAGCAGATCCAGCGGCTCACAACCACCATTGTAGCAGGTTTTCCGGGTGTAGGGGTAGATTATACCAATTTGGACCAGCTGCGGGCAGTGCTGGATACTTACAAAGGGCTGGATGCTGCAGGCCTTAAAGAAAACCTGGCATACTTCCTGTCGCAGATCATTCCTGTTGCCGAAGAAGCAGGTATTCTCATGGCTATACACCCCGATGATCCGCCGTTCCCGATCCTGGGTCTGCCCCGGGTAGTATCTACCGAAGCAGATGCAGAGTATATTTTACAGGCAGTAGACAGCCCTAACAACGGACTTTGCTTTTGTACCGGCTCATTTGGTGTGCGTGCAGATAACGACCTGCCGGGAATGGCCCGGCGCCTGGCTGGCCGCATTAACTTTATTCACCTTAGGGCTACCCGCCGCGACGAAGACGGCAGCTTTGTGGAATCGGAACACCTGACTGGCGATGTAGACATGTATGCGGTAATGAAAGCCCTGCTGGAAGAGCAGCAAAAGCGGAAAAAAGCTGGCAGGAAGGATCTGCGCATGCCCATGCGCCCCGACCATGGCCACCAGATGCTGCACGACCTGCGCAGAAAAAGCATTCCGGGCTATTCTGCCATTGGCAGGCTACGCGGCCTTGCCGAGTTGAGAGGGCTGGAATTAGGCATTCGCAAGGCTCTTTCGCTGGACTAGAATGCTGCTTTATACTTTTTTATAGAAGCAGGAAATCAAAAATAAAAAGCGCCCTTGTTGCAGGGGCGCTTTTATTGATTTATATGCGGGGGAGAGATGAACTATTTACTGGCAGCTTCTACAATTGCCTCGAAAGCAGGCTTAGGCTGATAGTTGCGGTCAAATACCATGGGGTAGCTGGTACGGCCGGGCATTGGCCAGTTGTTGAGCCAGGAATGATGATCTGCCACGCCCCAGAAGGTAACGCGGCTAATCTTGTCGCGGTGCTTATGGAAGAGGGCGAATATATCGGCATAGCGCTTGCTTAATTTCTGCTGTACAGAATCAGGCAAGCCCTCTGCATAAGGGTTAAAGCCTTCACGCGCCTCAACGGTGTGTACAATGTCGGCGCCCTGTCTGCCGGTTGGGTTCGGCAGCAGGTCAATATCTAGCTCTGTTACCATTACTTTTACCCCTAAAGCAGCAAAGGCTTCTATGCTGGCTTCAATCTGGTCAATAGTGGGATAATCAATGCCATAGTGTCCCTGCATGCCAATACCATCTACCTTTATGCCTTTGTCCAGCAGGCCTTTTACCAGGCGAACGGCCCCATCGCGCTTTTCAGGCTTCCAGAGGCTGTAGTCGTTGTAATAGAGCTCGGCTTCAGGATCGGCAACTCTGGCATACTGAAAAGCTTTTTCAATGAAGTCTTCGCCTGCAAGGGTAAGCCACTTGCTCTTACGCATACTGCCATCATCTTCCAGGGCCTCATTTACTACATCCCAACCATCAATCCGGCCTTCATAACGTCCCGCAATTGTTTTGATATGGTTTTCCATTCGCTGCAGCAGGGTATCTCTGCTGGCGGGCTGTCCGTTTGCGCCTTCAAAAATCCAGTCTGGTGCCTGCGAATGCCACACCAGCGTATGTCCTACCGTGAACATATTATTCTTTTCGCCAAATTCAACATAGGCATCGGCAGGTTCAAAGTTGTATACACCCGGCCTTGGATTGATGGGTCCCCACTTCAGTACATTTTCCGGGCTGATGGTGTTGAACTGTTCTTTTACCAGCTCCGCCGCCTTTTCATCACGACCCATTACCTGGCCGGCATTCAGGGCTGCACCTATATAAAAATCATCCTTGAAAGCCTCTTTGAGTGTAGTAGGCTGGCTGTTGCCTGCAGTGTTCTGCTCAGGCGTTTTTTCCGGACCGGAACCGGCACAGGAGGCTGCCAGCAGGGCAACGGCCAGTGCTGGTAAAAAGCTTTTTTTGTACAGTAAATTCATGCTGTTTCAGTAGATTAAAAACCAATTGCGTTGCCGCCGTCAACTTTTAGAATGGTGCCAGTAACATAACTGGCAGCATCGCTGGCAAGGTAGTAAACGGCTTCTGCCACATCGGCGGGTACCCCCAGTTTACCCATTGGGGTTCTGGAGAGTACTTTATTTTTACGTTCAGGGTCACTGTCTAATGCCTTGGCCGACATATCGGTTGCAATGAAGCCGGGAGCCACGCAGTTAACCCTGATGCCACCGGGCGACAGGTCTACAGCCATGGAGCGGGTTATGCCCTCGATGGCAGATTTTGAAGCAGTATAGGCCACCACTTTAGGGATGCCATATTGTGAGGCCATGGAGCTGATGTTTACAATAGCACCGCTTTTTTGTGCCAGCATTACTTTTGCTACCTCTCGGCTTAGGCTGAAAACCGCAGTGAGATTGGTAAGGATAATACGTTCAAAATCCTGATCGGTAACTTCTGTGAATGGCTTCTTCTGGTTTATGCCTGCATTGTTCACCAGGATATCAATCCTGCCATAGCGGTCGTGGATACGTTCCACAAAGGCAGGTATCTGCTCCAGGCTGGTGAGGTCAAAGCTTTCATAGGAACAGTTTTCGCCAAACTGCTCTTTGGCAGCCTGCAGTTTTTGTTCGTTGCGGCCCACAATAATGGTGCGGATGTTATTCTTAACAAATTTTTCCGCTATGGCATATCCCAATCCAGAGGCACCTCCGGTTACTATGGCTACTTTTTGATCGGAATTCAAGACTTTACGCTTTAGATTGTTTAATTATCAGATGCCAGGTACAAACTTCGCATCCTGTTTCATGTAAAACTCCAGAGTGTGCTCGGGTTTTTCCACACCTTCTGGTAGTGGCCTTTTTGAGAAAGTCTGGAAGTACAGCAGGCAGGCATCGCGCCACCACCTGGCTTCTTTTTCCTGTATAGCCAGAAATGCCTTTACATGGGCAAATCGCTCCGGGTCTATCTCTCCCTCCAGGGTATTCCAGGTTTTCTGCATCTGGCGTACACTGTCTACACCACTCTGATACTTCAACGCAAGTTCATCCCAAAGGATTCTGCCAGACTGCAGGCGGTAGTTCCATGGCACATGATGGAACCAGAGCAGGAATTTTTCGGGACACTTCTCGAGTGAGCCGAATTTTTCCGCCACAGGAGGAAAGTATTGCGCTACAGCATTGCTGCCGGTAGCGGTGCGGTCAAAGCCAATGCCCTGCTCATCGGCACGGTGGTAGTAAACCGAGGTCCAGTCTGCCCTATGTTTGTCTTTGATCCAGGGCGCAGGGCCCCAGTGGTGGCTCCAGCCCATGATGTGGTGCAACCCCAGGGGCGTCATGTAATTTACCACAGCCTCGCGTGAATCCAGCATTACCTCTTTTACAGGCCCGATTACCTGTTGCTGGTTAGAGAAGGTCATGCGTGTCCATTCATCCAGTATCTTTGCTGAAGACAGGCTGTGATCCCAGGCCAGGCGGCCAAAGGAGTACCAGTTGGCCTGTCCAAGGGGATGACCCGTCCAGTTACGGTCGTTTCCAATGTTGGAAACCCCTGCCATGCCTGTTAGCTGGTGGTTGTGCAGGCTGCCATCCACTACTTTGGCTACGGTAGATCCTTCGCCTTTGGCGTATGTATCTGAATCAAGCGTTTCTTTGAAGAGTGGCGCCAGGTATGCCAGGTTGGTGGCCAGCCCCAGGTACTCCTGGGTGATCTGAAACTCCATCATCAGCGGTGTTTGCGGCATGGCGCCAAAAAGGGGATGGAAGGGTTCCCGTGGCTGAAAATCAATAGCACCGTTTTTTACCTGCACCATTACATTTTTACGGAAGGTGCCATCCAGCGGTTTAAATTCATTATAGGCCTGCTTGTGGCGATCGTCCGGCACTTCGTTATCATATACAAATGCACGCCACATCACAATGCCGCCATGTGGGGCCAGTGCATCGGCCATCATGTTGGCACCATCGGCATGGGTTCTGCCATAGTTTTGGGGGCCAGGCTGGCCTTCGGAATTAGCCTTCACCAGAAAACCTCCAAAATCAGGAACATGACGGTAAATTTCGCTCACCTTATCTGTCCACCAGGCCTGTACCTTAGGGTCAAGGGGATCTGCGGTTTCTAAGCCCCCAATTTCAACAGGAGCGCTAAAACGGGCGGTTAGGTACACTTTTAAACCCCATGGCCTGAAAACATCGGCCAGGGCAGCTACTTTTTTGAGGTAGTCTTCGGTAAGCACCAGTGCATTGGCATTTACATTGGTAAGTACGGTTCCGTTTATGCCTATTGATGCATTGGCACGTGCGTAATCCACATAACGCGGATCTTTATAATCGGGTAATTTGTGCCAGTCCCAGAGCGAAAAACCTGCATAACCACGCTCTACGGTGCGATCCAGGTTATCCCAGTGGTTAAGGATGCGATGCTGCACCTTAGGTGAGCTGCTAAGTGAAAGGTTCTTTATATCCTGTTGGGTTTGCAGGAGCCGCAGCAAATGAAAAGCACCATACAGTACCCCGGTATCTGTGTTGGCAGCTATCACAGTAACATTTTTGCCCTGCAGCCTGGTGCTCAAGAGCAGGTAACCTTCATCTCCCAGGCTGCTTAATTTATCCCCTAGTTTAAGTGAGGCAATCAGAGGGGAGTTAGCAGGAGTACCTGCAACAACTGCCCCTTGCTGGCTAAGCTTTTGTGTTATTGGTACGGCAGTGCCTAACAGGCCTCCTAGTCCCCGGCTCAATTCCTGTCCCGCAGCCTCTGTAACTGGAGAGTTAGCCTGCAGTACAATTTCTTTGATGGATTGCCGGTAGTTTTTTAAGCTGCCTGCATCCTGAATCTGATCATACCGCAGCCAGAGTCTGTACCCGTCTTCGGCCCGGCAAGGAAAGCCGGTTGCCAGTAAAAGCAGTAGGAGGGGTGCAAAAAAGAGTCGGCTTAGCTTTATCATAAATTACATTTTTATACAGATCCGTATCTGTGGGCGCAGCACTACTACTTTGCCTGTTGCCATGCCAGAGCCATGCCAGCAGATCAGGGGGCAGTTTTAAATCCCTCCAGGAGACAAAAGCCTGCCCTGTTAGGAGGCCGAAAGCAGCCGTTCTGCTTTCGAAGCGCCTTTCAAAGACGATTCCCGGATGATCAACTCTGCCCGCAGGGTAATGGTGTTTGTAGAAACAATGTCAGACACCTCGTCCAGGCAATTGATCAGGTTTCTAACGGCCACTTCACCCATCTCGTAGCCCGGATAATGAATAGTAGTTAAATTGGGCTCGATCACCCTTGAAATAGGATCATTATTAAAACCAATAACGGCAATATCATGAGGAATGGAAACGCCGGCCTGTTTAAGTGTTTTAGTGATGCTTACCGCACAGGTATCGTTTGCCACGAAAATGCCATCTGGCATGGGGTCCATCTTCAGGATTTTTTTAGCAGCTTCTATGCCGGCTTCTTCAGTAAGGCTGCACGTCATCACAGAGCTTTCTTTATAAGGCAGGTTGCTGTCGATCAGGGCATACTTGAAGCCTTTGAGCCTGTCGGCATATACATTTCTCTTAAGGTTACCGGTAATGTGCACAATGTTGGTGCAGCCCTGCTCAATCAGGTGTGTGGTAGCCTTATGTGCAGCCTGCATGTTATCGATCACAATGCCTATGCACTTTTTATGCTCGGCAGTACGGTCAAAAAACAACACAGGAATTCCTTTATCTATAAAGGGAGTAAAGTGATCTATGTTGTCTGTATCGTAAGCCAGCGACACCAGCAGGCCGTCAACACGGCTGTTGAACATTGCTTTTGCATTCGATATTTCCTTCTGCACGGTTTCAAGCGACTGGCTTATGATTAAGTTATAACCTGCTTCGTTTGCAATTTTTTCCATGCCTGCAATTACCGACGACATAAACGGACTGTTGAGCCGCGGCACAATAACGCCAATGGTGTTGGTGCGCTGTGTGCGCAGGTTGCTGGCAAACATATTGAAGCGGTAGCCCATCTGCGTGGCAGCCTCGAAGACTTTCTTCTTGGTGTTTTTATTTACAGCAGGATGGTCGTTTAAAGCCCTGCTAACGGTTGCAGGCGATAGGCCAACTCCTTTCGCTATATCATAAATAGTGATTTCTTTATCCATAGCAGGTCGTTATTCCAACAAATTAATGCAATCGGTTTCAATAAAAAAAACAGTTCCTTGTATTTGCATGATAAATTTAGCTTGTTAACCCAATGTGGGCATAAGGCATAAATTATTTTTAAACGTGCGAAAATTTCAAATAATTATAAATATTAACAGCAGATCATCTGCTTTGATAGAAATATTGCAATAGACAGGCGCAACCGCCAATGGTTTTATAATTAACTGTAAAGTTTACACCTTTCCATTTATATGAAATGTTGTTGCAATCGGTTGCAATTCATGAAATTTATTTTGATGTTTATAAAGTCAATAGAGGCAGCTAAGCATAATGACCTTGGCGCAGGTGCGCTTTGATCTTTTATTCTGCTTCCACCTGGCACCATTGCCAGAACCCTTTGCTGAGTACTTTTTACCAATATCAGGCTGGCGTAAATGCCTGCTCCAACTTTTAAGCCTGATTCCGATCAGTTAAAAATACTAAATATAGTATAGAGTGACTTAAACATTTGCTGAGAAGAATTTAAATAGACGGGAACAAACGTTTGCATATGAGAATAATATACTTTCTGCTCTGTCTTTTTCTGGTGTCGCTTAGCAGTGTTCAGGCGCAGGAGCTCCCGGTTTACCTGGATGCAACCAGACCCCTGGACCAGCGGGTGAATGACCTGATTGCTACGCTTAGCCTGGAAGAAAAAGCTCAGCAGATGATGTATAACAGCCCTGCTATACCGCGCCTGTCCATTCCTGCCTACAATTGGTGGAATGAAGCCCTGCACGGAGTTGGCCGTTCTGGTGTTGCAACAGTTTTTCCCCAGGCAATTGGCCTGGGTGCCACTTTTGATGATCACTTATTGCAACAAGTTGCAGCTGCCATTTCAGATGAAGCCAGGGCCATGCACAATGCATCCGTAGCCAAAGATTATCACCTGAAATATGCTGGTTTAACCTTCTGGACCCCCAACATCAACATCTTCAGAGATCCGCGCTGGGGCAGGGGGCAGGAGACCTATGGCGAAGATCCTTTCCTGACCTCCAGGATGGGCGTTGCTTTTGTAAAAGGACTGCAGGGCGATAATCCCGACTACCTGAAGGTTGCAGCCTGTGCCAAACATTTTGCCGTACACAGCGGACCGGAAAGGCTCAGGCATGAGTTCAATGCACAGGCCTCCCTCAAAGACATGCGCGAAACTTACCTGCCCGCATTTAAGGCGCTGGTGCAGGAAGCCAATGTAGAGTCTGTTATGTGTGCCTACAACAGTACCAATGGTGAGCCATGCTGTGCCAACAACTTTCTGCTGAACCAGGTGTTGCGCCGGGAATGGGGTTTTACCGGCCATGTGGTTTCCGATTGCTGGGCGCTGGTAGATTTTTATGAAGGCCACAAAGTGGTGGCAAACGAAGTAGAGGCAGCAGCCCTGGCCCTGAAAAGCGGTGTAAACCTAAACTGCGGCAGCGTTTACCCTTACCTGGTAGAGGCTGTAAAACAGGGCCTGGTTACCGAAGCAGAAATAGACGCCCGGCTGGCCGTACTGCTGCGTACCAAGTTTAAGCTGGGCATGTTCGATCCGGCAGCAATGAACCCCTACAACACCATTTCTGCCGATGTAATCAACAGTGCTGAACACCGCAGCCTTGCGCGTGAAGCAGCCACCAAATCAATGGTGCTCCTTAAAAATAATGGTGTTCTGCCACTTGAGAACGACCTCCCGCTCTATTTTGTAACAGGTCCCAATGCTGCATCCATAGATGCGCTGCTGGGCAACTACTATGGTGTAAACCCACAAATGGTTACCATTCTGGAAGGACTGGCGGCAGGCATAGAAAAGGGTAGTCAGCTGCAGTACAAGCCCGGCGTGCTCCTGAATGTAGAAAATGTAAATCCTATTGACTGGACCACGGGCGATGCCAAAAATGCCAGTGCCACCATTGTAGTGCTGGGGCTTACCGGCATGCTGGAGGGCGAAGAAGGAGAATCTATTGCCTCTGCCCATTATGGCGACCGCCTGGATTACAACCTGCCTCCCAACCAGATAGAATTTCTGAAGAAATTAAGAGAAGGCCATGAAAAGCCCCTGATTGCCATTATTACCGGCGGCAGTCCCATGAACCTGGCAGAGGTGCACGAACTAGCAGATGCTGTGGTGTTGGCCTGGTACCCGGGAGAAGAGGGCGGAAATGCAGTGGCAGATGTTGTGTTCGGCAAAGCATCACCTTCAGGCAAGCTGCCAATTACCTTCCCTAAATCGCTGGTTCAGCTGCCTCCCTACGAAGACTACAGCATGGAGGGCCGAACCTACCGCTATATGAAGGAGGAACCCATGTATCCTTTTGGCTACGGGCTAAGCTATGCCAGCTTTACCTATTCAGACCTGGAGCTATCGGCGGCAAAAATCAGGAAGAACCAGTCGGTTACAGTAGAGGCCACTATTACCAATACCGGCAAAAGGGCCGGAGAGGAGGTGGTACAGCTCTATTTAACCGATGAGGAGTCTAGCGTAAGGGCGCCGCTTTATTCGCTGGTAGGTTTCAAACGTTTGCAGCTTGCCCCCGGCGCCTCCGGGAAAGTAAGCTTTACCATCACACCCGACATGATGTCGCTCTACAACGAAAAGGGCGAAAAGCTGCTGGAGCGTGGCAGCTTCAGGGTGCACATTGGAGGTTCGTCGCCGGGGAGCAGGAGTGAACAACTGGGTATGTCAAAACCGGCAACAGGAGTCTTTCAGCTCCGCTAACGCAAGTAGGAATATACTATTACCAAATCATAGACCATGTTAATCAGAATGTAATGCACCCTATGAAAACCAACCACACAACAAGTCTTAAACTCTCAAAAACAAACATTTATGAATTGTAAATCTACACAAGGCTCCAGATCAGTGATCGATCGGAGATACATACCTGATGCCATGAGAGGTCTGATGGCCATGCTGGTGATTCTGCTGATGAGTAGTCAGGTGTTCGGGCAGGGCGGTAATTTAACCGTGAGCGGTAAAGTAACCTCTACACTCGATGGTGAGCCACTACCGGGTGTAAACGTTCGTGTAAAAAATACCACAACAGGAACTGTTACCGATTTTGATGGTAATTACAGGCTGCAGGGCCTTACCCCCTCCAGTGTACTGGTGTTCTCCTTTATTGGGTATAACAATGAAGAAGTAACGGTTGGTAATCAAACCACCATCAATGTTAGCCTTGCAGAAGATATAGAAAGCTTAAGCGAGGTTGTGGTGGTAGGTTATGGCACCCAGCGTGAAGAAGCTGTAACAGGTTCAGTAGTTTCGATCAAGGGAGATGCTATTCGTGAGGTGCCTGCGGCTAACATTTCGCAGGCCCTGCAGGGACGCTTACCGGGCGTTGAGTTCTCCCAAACCTCTTCTCAGCCAGGCGCTACCACACAAATCCGGATTCGTGGTACTCGCTCACTGAATGCCAGCAACGATCCGCTGGTGGTGCTGGATGGCATACCTTTCCCCGGGTCTATCGGCGAAATTAACCCTAACGACATCAAGAGTATAGATATTTTAAAGGATGCTTCTGCAACTGCTATTTATGGATCTCGCGGTGCTAACGGTGTTATACTGGTAACTACTAAAAGCGGGCAAAGTGGCCAGAAGCCACAGGTAACCTACAATGGTTTCCATGGCCTGAAAAAAGTGTTTGCTCCATACCCCATGATGAACGGACCTGAGTTTTTTGCACTCCGCCAGGCAGGTACTCAATTTAGAGATCAGTTAGGGGTGGATGAGTCCGCAGATGTGAATACTGACTGGCAAGACCTGTTGTACCAGAATGGTATGATCACCAGCCACGACGTAGGCGTTGCCGGAGGTACCGAGAATGGCCGATACAACTTTAACATAGGCTATTTTGAGGACGAAGGTGTTATTCCTACCCAGCAATATACCCGTTATTCAATACGTGGTTCTCTTGACCAGGGCATCGGTAACAATGTTCGCGTTGGTTTTAATACCTACAACAACTTCAACATTTCGGAAGGCTCCAATGTGGGCTTGTATAATATTTTAAGCATGTCGCCCCTTGCCAACCCGTATAACGAGGATGGCACCTGGAAAAGAATCATCCAGATGCCTTCTGATGATCAGTGGGTGTATTCAAGAGATATCCTGGATCGTATCAGCGATGAATGGTTAAGCGAAACCAGGGCATTTGGTTCGTACAACACCATATACGGGGAAGTAAAAATACCTGGCATTGAGGGTTTAAAATATCGCGCCAACCTTGGTTTGAACTACCGCCAGAGTAACGGCGGTGCCTTCACCGGAAGGGGAATCAACGCTGTAAACGAGCTGAATCCTTCCTCTGCCTCAGTTAGTAATCAGCTTACAACCGACTGGCTGATTGAAAACCTGCTGACCTATGACCGTGTGTTTGCCGATAAACATATGGTGAATTTTGTGGGCTTGTACTCTGCTTCAGAAAACCAGATGAACAGATCCCGCATGACTGCAAGGGATATTCCCTCCAGCGATTTCCAGTTCTATAACCTGGGCAGAGCCGAAGAAGAAATTACTGTAGACCCTGACGACCAATGGTACAACAGGAGCGGCCTGCTGTCATGGATGGGGCGTGTTATGTACTCCTTCGACGATCGTTATATGATAAGCGCTACCGTACGCTCAGATGGTTCTTCAAGGCTGGCCCCCGGTTATAAATGGCATACCTATCCAGCCATTTCAGCAGGATGGAATATCGCTGAAGAATCCTTCATGGAAAACATAGGCCTGATAGACATGATGAAATTACGCGTAGGTTATGGTAGAACCTCTAACCAGGCGGTTGATCCTTACCAGACACTTGGGCTCCTGAACACCAGGCCTTACAATTTTGGTCCTGATGACTATGTTACAGGTTTCTATGTTTCCCAGCTTGCTAACCCCAATTTAGGTTGGGAATTCTCCAAAACCTGGAACTATGGTCTGGACTTCGCTATGCTTAACAATCGCCTCTCTGGTACCATCGAGTATTATGTAACCAATACCGAAGATATTCTGCTAAGCCTTGATCTGCCACCTACATCGGGTGCGGAAAATGTAATGTCAAACATCGGAGAAACCCAGAATAAAGGGGTTGAACTTTCATTGAACGGCCTGATTTTGGACGACCTCAACGGCTGGACACTGGAAGCCGGTTTGAACCTCTATGCCAACCGCAACAGGCTTGTCGCGCTGGCTTCAGGCCAGCCAAGAGATGAAGGTAACTGGTTTTTTGTAGGTGAGCCCATCAATGTTATCTACGACTATGAGAAAATAGGGCTCTGGCAGGAGAACGATCCGTATAGGGATATCCTGGAGCCAGGTGGAAATGTTGGTATGATCAAAGTGAGATATACCGGCGAGTACGATGATGAAGGAAGGCCTGTGAGGCAAATTGGTCCGGAAGATCGTCAGGTGCTGCACGTAGATCCTGATTTCCAGGGTGGCTTTAACATGCGCCTGGGCTATAAAGGATTCGACCTGAGTACGGTAGGTGCCTTCAAAAGCGGGGGTATTCTCATCAGCACCCTTTATTCATCCTCTGGCTACCTCAACATGATGAGCGGACGCAGGAATAACGTACGTGTAGACTACTGGACGCCAGAGAATACAGATGCCAACTATCCAGCCCCCGGTGGTATTGCCAGCAGCGACAATCCTAAATATGGCAGCACCCTGGGTTATTTCGATGCCTCTTACCTGAAGATACGTACCATTTCCCTGGGCTATAACTTTAACAAAGGCAATTGGATGGAAAAAGCCGGTGTGGGTAATCTGCGCCTTTACATCAGTGCACAAAATCCTTTTGTAATGTTCTCGCCCTACCACAGAGAATCTGGTATGGACCCGGAAACCAACTCATTTGGCGACGAAAATGCGGCAGTGACCACTGCTTACCAGAGGCGTTTGCTGACGCTGGGTACTAACGCACCTGCAACGCGTAATTATCTGGTTGGTTTCAATGTGACATTTTAAAAACAGATAATAATGATACGTTTTAATATAAAAACATTTGTTGGAACAGCCCTGATGACAACGCTGTTCCTGGGGTCCTGCGAGGACATTCTGGAGGAACAACCGCGCAGTATCTATGAGCCCGGCTTTTTCCAAACCGAAAGAGGCGTGCTGGGTGGCGTAAACTCTATGTATGCCCACTTGCGCTACATATACGGACAAGCCTATTACTATAATACCACCCTTACCGGTACCGATGAGGCCACCTATGCACAGAGTGCAGACCAGAACTTCAAGGTAATGGACATTTCTGGCCAGGGAGAAATTACACCCCAGGACAGCCGTGCCGATGTGTTGTGGGGAGCTGCTTTCTCCAACATCAACACTGCCAGCGGTATTATTGAAAATGCCGAAGAAGTAGAAGGTATTTCTGACGCGCTGATTGCCGAAGCAAGGTTCTTCCGCGCCTTCGATTACTTTCAGCTGGTCCAAACCTTTGGTGGGGTGCCCCTGGATTTAGGCGCTGGAGAATTACAATTCAATTCCAATCCTGTAAGAACCTCTGTGCGCAACACGGTGCCGGAGGTGTATACCAGAGCGATATTTCCTGATCTGCGGATAGCAGTTGAGAACTTGCCGGCAATGGGACGGGTTACCGGTGGTGCCACGCAAACACTAGCTCGCCTCTACCTGGCAAAAGCCTACCTGACCTACGGATGGTGGCTTGAAAATCCAGAGAATATTCCTACGTATCCGGAGACTCCCAGAACCGACCCTGACGGCCATGATGCCCAGTGGTATTTTCAACAAGCGTATGATGTTGCTATCAGCGCCATTGAAAACCCAGGACCTTTTGGTTTACAGGAAACATATTATGATGTTAACGTAGGTTCTAATGATCGCAATAATGAGATCCTGCTGTACGCTGACCATACGGAAACAAGCGAGTTCTATAACGCATCCAGCCTTAGCTGGAGCAACGGAGCAGCCCCTGAAAACTTTGCTGTCTGGATGATGACCTGGAATTACACCGTAATCAGAAGCGCTACAGATCCTAACTGGAATAACACCATAAGCTCAGTTCAGCGTGAAGCAGCACAAGCCCTGGGACGTCCCTGGACACGTATGGCTCCAACCATAGGAGCAATCGAAAACACCTTTGCTGATAAAACGAATGATTCCCGCTACGACGGTACCTTCACCACCGTTTACCGTGGTAACTGGCCTAAAGCGGGAGTTAATGAACCCGTTGTGTATAACG
This sequence comes from Cesiribacter sp. SM1, assembly GCF_020178975.1. Classification (GTDB taxonomy): domain Bacteria; phylum Bacteroidota; class Bacteroidia; order Cytophagales; family Cyclobacteriaceae; genus Cesiribacter. Next base: position 1,216 of record NZ_JAHXBU010000091.1, on the reverse strand, counting down.
CAAACAGTTTGCCGGTAGAACCAGGTGGTGCCATACTAACATTCCTGGATGAGGAGCCTGCAACACCAATCAATTATCCTGCCGGAGCAGGTAAAAGCAACATCGGCGCAGGTGAGTTACCTGGCAGATCCGATTTTGTGATCTCACCACGCGGCATCAGCAGGATTGTATACCCCGGTCTGTGGAAGCTTGGCACTTACCGTACCGATCATGACCCCAATACAAGTTTAGGACAGCCAAATGGTGCCAGCACCCGTCCATTTAATATTGCAAAATTCTCTGAACTCTACTTTGTAGCAGCCGAAGCAGCTGTGAAGGGTGCTAATACACAGGCTGGTTACAGTGCCAGGGAATTGATCAATGTGATTCGTGCACGTGCCGGCAAGTGGCGCTGGGATAACAATGGCAACACCGCCAGAATTGAAGACAATAGTGCTGAAATGATCGCGGCTACGCCCGAAGTGATTGACATTGATTACATTCTGGCAGAACGTTCCCGTGAATACTATGGCGAAGGTTACCGCTGGTTTGACTTGGTGCGTACCCAAAGATGGGAAGAATTTGCTTCTACCTATGAAATTGCCGGAAGCAACTACGGTGACCACACGCCTCAGACAATTACGCGTAACATTCAGCCATATCACTACCTGCGTCCTATTCCGCAGGGACAGCTGGATCGTATGGAGATGACCCCTGCAGAAAAACAGGCTTATCAAAACCCGGGATATTGATTAGTCTGATATAAGTCATTTTCTTCTTTTGATTTTGTTGGTTGGTTTACAGAGCCTGTTCTTTCACAATTGTAGTTGTTTTGTTGATTGCCCAAATAAAACAAACAGCTGCAACGAAAGAGCAGGCTTCTGTTTTTGGAGCCATTTCTTAACTGTTCAGCATCCTGATGAAGGTTCGGAGCAGCTGCCTCCATAGAGATATTAAAATAGTTTAGATCTTTTGTGAGAAAGTAGTGGAAAGCTTTCTGCTGAAGAACTATCTTGAACACTAAAACTATTTTAAGAATTTTTAAACCTGAAAGTATTCTTTAATATGAGTATAGAAGAGCTAGAAGGCATCAGCAAGCAGGTTCGCCGTGATATTGTGCGGATGGTGCATAGTGCGCAGTCGGGGCACCCTGGCGGCTCATTGGGTTGTACAGATTTTTTAGTAGCCCTTTACTTTAGGGAGCTTACCCACAACCCCCGGTTCAGCATGGATGGTG
>NZ_JAHXBU010000103.1 GCF_020178975.1 Cesiribacter sp. SM1 | reverse complement strand
AGCAGCACTTACTGCTGCCTATGTAGCGCCAAGAACAGAAACAGAAGAAAAGCTGGCCCACATCTGGCAGGAGCTGCTGGGGGTGGAGAAGGTAGGGGTGGAGGATAACTTCTTTGAGCTGGGAGGACATTCGCTGCTGGCCACACAAATGGTATCTTCAGTTCGTAAAAATTTCAAATCGGAACTGCAGATAAAAGATGTATTTGCCAATCCTACGCTCAAAGAGGTTGCTAAGCAACTCCAGTTAGGAAATGTATCACCTTTATTGCCACCAATAGTTGCTGTTCCGCACGATCAAGAAGCCAAGCTTCCTTTATCGTATTCACAGGAACGGCTGTGGTTTCTTGATCAGCTCTATGGCAGTACGCATTATCACCTGCCGGCCGTATTCAGACTCCAGGGAAAATTAGACGCAGCGGGTTTTGAAGAAGACTTCAGGAAAATAGTAGAGCGTCATGAGGCGCTTCGTACCGTTTTTATTCAGCATGACAGTGTTGCTTACCAACAGGTGATGGATGCGGGGGACTGGGAGTTGAACTATGTGGATGCTGATGCTTTTGTAGACCCTGCCGCCATTCACGGGCTGGTTCATAAAACAATACAGCAACCATTTGATCTCAGCAAAGATTTTATGCTGAGGGCAGTACTGCTGCGCATTTCAGAGCAGGAGCACCTGCTGATTGTTGTGCTGCATCACATTGCCTCCGATGGCTGGTCTGTGTCAGTACTGGTAAAGGAACTTACAGAGCTTTACAGTGCCAGAACACAAAACAGAAGACCAATCCTTCCAAAGCTGTCGGTACAGTATGCCGACTATGCCCTATGGCAGCGGGAATACCTCCAGGGTGAAGTACTTGAGGAACAGATCACATATTGGAAGCAGAAGCTTACCGGCGTGGAGGCACTGCAATTGCCTACGGATTTTGTGCGCCCATCCGTACAGAGCACCAGGGGCGGCAGGCTTGAATTAACCCTAAGCAAGGAGTTAAGCCAGCAGCTGGAGAAATTCTCTCAACAGGAAGGGGTAACTCTTTTCATGAGTCTGCTGGCAGCCTTCAAGGTGCTGCTATATCGTTACAGCGGCCAGGAAGATATATGCGTGGGTAGTCCGATAGCAGGCAGGGTACAACCAGAGCTGGAACCCATGATTGGCTTTTTTGTTAATACCCTCACCCTTCGCTCCGGACTTAGTGGAGAAAAAAGTTTTAGAGAGCTGCTGAAGCAGGTGAAGCAAACAACACTGGAGGCATATTCGCACCAGGATCTTCCATTCGAGAAGGTGGTGGAGGCCGTAGGTGTTAGTCGTGACATGAGCCGCAGTCCCCTCTTCCAGGTAATGTTTTCGCTGCAGAACACCCCGGCTGTGCCATCCATAGCGTTAGGCGGGCTTACCTTAAGCAACGAGTCCATCAAGAATCCTACTACCAAATTTGACCTGACCCTGGACATCACCGTGCGGCCCGAAGGTCTTCAGCTGGAGGTAGAGTACTGTTCCGACCTCTACAGGGAAGCAACTGTAGTGCGGATGATGGAGCATTATCAGGGTCTGCTTTCTGAATTGCTGGAGACTCCTGCAAAAGCCATCGATCTGCTTCCGCTTTTAGGTACGAAGGAACGCAAACTTTTGCTGAAGGGCTTCAATGATACAGAGGCTGAATATCCCAAAGAAAAGTCACTGGTAATGCTGTTTGAGGAGCAGGTGGCAAAAACGCCCCATGCCATAGCAGTAGAGTTTGATGGGAATGAGCTGACTTACGAGCAGCTAAATAACAAGGCAAACCAGCTGGCGCATTACCTGCAGCAAAAAGGTGTCGGAGAAGAAAGCCTCGTGCCTGTCTGCATAGACCGGTCACTTGAAATGGTAATAGGGCTGTTTGGCGTGCTAAAAGCAGGAGGTGCTTATGTTCCGCTTGATCCATCCTATCCGCAGGACCGCATAAGCTATATGCTTGAAGATACAGAAGCAGCACTTGTAGTGGGCGGCAGTAACTACAAAGCCATGCTTATAGCAGAAGGGGAGCGCCAGCTGGTGCTGCTCGATGAAGACTGGCCGCTGATTGCACAGCAGCCTTCAGACAATCTCAGTATCAAACCAAAGCCTTTTAACCTGGTCTATGTCATCTACACATCAGGCTCTACGGGAAAACCAAAAGGCGTACTGATCCAAAATCAGTCCCTGGTGAACTTCCTTTATTCCATGATCGATCAGCTGGAAGTAAAATCAGGTGCAAGTCTGCTGGCTGTTACCACCTATAGCTTCGATATTTCATACCTCGAACTATACATGCCGATGCTGGTGGGTGGAAAGGTAATCCTGGCCAGCAGAGAAACCACCATGGATGGTGCGCTGCTACAGGAGAAACTAGCGCAACACCAGCCAGCGTATATGCAGGCAACCCCTGCAACCTGGCAGATACTACTGGATAGTGGCTGGGAGAATACGGAAAACATCACCATCCTGTTGGGCGGAGAAGCCGTTAGGGAAACCCTGAAAAATTCACTTACAAGGCTAAGCAAGCGGGTATGGAACCTATACGGACCAACAGAAACAACCATTTGGTCTAGCTGTAAGGAGCTAAAAGCAGCCGAAAAAGTAACGATAGGCAAACCAATCGCCAATACCCAGATCTACATACTGGACAAGGCCGGAGCTCCGGCACCAGTGGGGGTGGCAGGTGAATTATGCATCGGAGGCGACGGATTGGCACGTGGATATTTAAACCGCCCGGAGTTAACGGCAGAACGCTTTGTACGGGATCCTTTCAGTGAAAAGCCCGGAGCCAGGATGTATAGAACAGGAGATCTTGCCCGCTGGCTGGCCAATGGAGAAATAGAATACCTTAGCCGCCTCGACGACCAGGTGAAGATCCGTGGTTACCGGATAGAATTAGGGGAAATAGAAAGTGTGTTGCAGCAGTGTGAAGGTGTAAGCCAGGGCGTAGTGGCTGCCAGAACCGATGGCACAGACGGGAATAAACGGCTGGTAGGATATGTGGTACCCTATGGTGCTTTCAGAAAAGAAGCTATTCTAACACAACTTAGATCAAGATTGCCGGAATTTATGGTTCCTTCAATTTTGGTGCCCCTGGAGGATTTGCCACTAACCCCTAATGGAAAAGTTAACCGCAAGGCTTTGCCTGATCCGGATGTAACACAACTGCTCACCAACCAATATGTAGCGCCCAGAAATGAAACAGAAGAGAAGCTGGCCAGCATATGGCAGAATTTGCTCAAACTGGAGCGTGTAGGGGTAAAGGATAATTTCTTTGAATCAGGAGGAGATTCTTTGCTTGTTGTTAGAGCTGTTTCCCTGATCAGGCGGGAATTTTCCCTGGATATCCCAGTTAATACGCTCTTCAAATTCAGCTGTATTGCCGACCTGGCAGAATATATACAAGCTGTTTCAGTAAGCCTTGATCAGCAGGATGTAGATGATGAAGATGTTGAAATCTTTGAGCTATAGATCTTGAGTTTGTACACTTTTTTATCACAATCGACTAACAGTTTTTTAATAAATTTCCCATGAATAACACTTTCATAGAGGTTATCAGTATCTTAAATACAGCCAAAAAAGAAGGAATCTCCATTTTTATGGATGGAGACAAGCTCAAGTTCAAGGTTGAAAAAAATAAAGCATTAGATAAGTTATTCATTGAAAAGATCAGGGAACATAAACTGGCTATCATTGAATTCCTTAGCAGCGATGAAGGAAATGTCAGGAAGATTGATGTTCAATACAAGAAAATAAAGTCTTTCAACAGGGAAGACTACAAGACTATACCGCTGTCTTTTTCCCAGGAGCGGCTGTGGTTCATCGACCAGCTGCAGGGCAGCAGCCACTACCATTTACCGGCAGTCTTTCGCCTGCAGGGGGCGCTGGATGTTGAGGGGCTGCAGGCGTCCTTCCGCCAGATCCTGGAGCGTCATGAGTCACTTCGCACTGTTTTCCTGCAGGAGGAAGGAGAGGCCTGCCAGCAGATCATGGATGCTGCACACTGGCAGATGGGCTACAGCGAAGCCCCTGCACAGGATGGAGCTTCATTAAGAGCATTGGTAGCGGGAGCAGCTGTGCAGCCCTTCGACCTAAGCAAAGACTATATGCTGCGCGTGGAGCTGATCAGGCTATCAGCACAGGAGCACCTGCTGGTGGTGGTGCAGCATCATATTGCCTCCGATGGCTGGTCCATATCTGTACTGGTAGGGGAGCTTACGGAGCTATACAAAGCAAGGCAGGAAAACAGGGAGCCAGCATTGCTTCCACTGCCTATCCAGTATGCCGACTATGCCCTATGGCAGCGGGAGTACCTGCAGGGAGAGGTACTGGAGGAGCAGAGGCAGTACTGGAAGCAGCAGCTTTCAGGAGTGGAGGCCCTGCAGTTACCCACAGATTATGTACGACCGCCGGAGCAGAGCACCCGCGGAGGCAGGCTAAGCTTCAGCCTGGACAAAGAGCTAAGCCTAAAGCTGGAGCAGTTCTCCAACCAGCAGGGGGCCACACTTTTCATGAGCCTTTTATCTGCTTTCAAGGTGCTGCTGTATCGCTACAGCGGCCAGGAGGATATCTGCGTGGGCAGTCCCATTGCAGGCAGGCTGCAGCCGGAGGTAGAGCCCCTGATAGGCTTTTTTGTCAACACCCTTGCCCTTCGCAGTGACCTTAGCGGCAACAAGAGCTTCAAAGAGCTTGTAGAGCAGGTAAAAGAGACAACGCTGGAAGCATACAAGCACCAGGACCTGCCCTTCGAGAAGGTGGTGGAAGCAGTAGGGGTAGCCAGGGACAGGAGCCGCACACCGCTCTTCCAGGTAGTGTTTACCCTGGATAATATGCCGGAAATGTCGCAGGTACAATTAGGTGATCTTACCCTAACTGCAGAGAATCTTGAAAATGCTACAACCAAGTTTGATCTTATTCTAAGCGTAAGCAAGCATGCCACAGGTATGCGCCTGAATGTAGAATACTGTACTGACCTTTTTGCGGAGGCTACAGTAGTACGGATGATGGAGCACTACCAGCGCCTGCTCTCTCAGCTAATTGAAGATCCCGCTATAAAAATAGATGAGCTTCCGCTTCTGAATGATCAGGAAGAAAAGCAGCTCACCGAAGGCTACAACAATACAGCGGCAGCCTATCCACAGGACAAGACACTGGTAGAGCTGTTTTCAGCACAGGCAGCAAAGACTCCTGATGCTGTGGCAGTAGCAGATGCAGCCGCATCACTGACCTACCAGGAGCTGGATGAGCGCAGCAACCAGCTGGCACATTACCTTCAGAGCAGAGGGGTTACAGCAGAAACACTGGTGCCCCTGTGCCTGGACAGGAGCCTGGAATTAGTAGTAGCCCAGCTGGGGGTGCTGAAAGCAGGAGGGGCCTATGTACCCATAGATCCCTCTTACCCCCGCCAAAGGATCCACTACATGCTCCAGGACACAGCAGCCCATCTGGTGCTAAGCGCTAGTGCTTATGAAGAGCTGCTGGAAACAGAAACAGCATCAGGAA
>NZ_JAHXBU010000104.1 GCF_020178975.1 Cesiribacter sp. SM1 | reverse complement strand
GCAGGCTAAGCTTCAGCCTGGACAAAGAGCTAAGCCTAAAGCTGGAGCAGTTCTCCAACCAGCAGGGGGCCACACTTTTCATGAGCCTTTTATCTGCTTTCAAGGTGCTGCTGTATCGCTACAGCGGTCAGGAGGATATCTGCGTGGGCAGTCCCATCGCAGGCAGACTGCAGCCGGAGGTAGAGCCCCTGATAGGCTTTTTTGTCAACACCCTTGCCCTTCGCAGTGACCTTAGCGGCAACAAGAGCTTCAAAGAGCTTGTAGAGCAGGTAAAAGAGACAACGCTGGAAGCCTACAAGCACCAGGACCTGCCCTTCGAGAAGGTGGTGGAAGCAGTGGGGGTAGCCAGGGACAGGAGCCGCACACCGCTCTTCCAGGTGATGTTCAGCATGGACAATACCCCACAGCTGCCGGAGGTTGAGCTGGGAGCGCTGCTGCTTTCAGCAGAGCCTGTAGAGAGTACCACGACAAAGTTTGACCTGACGCTAAGCGCCAGAAACAGCCGCGAAGGCATAGAGATGGGGCTGGAGTACTGCACCGACCTCTTCTCGGAGGCCACAGCCGTGCAGATGATGGAGCACTACCAGCGCCTGCTCACCCTTTTTATGGAAGATCCTGCAGCAGGCATCGATACACTTGCGCTGCTAAGCCAGCAGGAAGCCCGGCTGCTGCTCAAGGAGTTCAACAACACAGCAGTAGCCTATCCTGGAGACAAAACCCTGGTGGACCTCTTTGAGGAGCAGGCAGCCAGAACACCAGGTGCAGTGGCAGTTATCTTCGAAGAAGAAGCACTCACCTACCAGGAGCTTAACAGGCGCAGCAACCAGCTGGCGCATTACCTGCAGAAAAGAGGGGTCACAGCAGAAACACTGGTGCCCATCTGCATCGACCGCTCCCTGGAGATGATCATTGGCCTTTTGGGCATCCAGAAAGCAGGCGGCGCTTATGTACCCATGGATCCTGCTTACCCGCAGGAGCGCATCGAGTACATGCTCGAAGATACAGCAGCGCGGCTGCTGATCAGCAGCAGCAGTCATGCAGCACGCTTTGCAGAAACAGCAGCAGCGGTAGTGCTGCTGGACAGCCAGTGGGAGGAAATAGCAAAAGAGCCAGCGGAAAAAGCAGCTACCACCCTTCAGCCCTCCAACCTTGCCTATGTTATCTACACCTCCGGATCTACCGGAAAACCTAAAGGGGTGCTTAATGAACACAGGGGCGTAGTAAACAGGCTGCTGTGGGCGCAGGACCACTATGGGCTAACTTCAGACGATAAAGTACTACAGAAAACTACCTTCTGTTTCGATGTGTCGGTATGGGAGCTGTTCTGGCCGCTGCTGGTAGGATCAAAGTTAGTGTTTGCAAAGCCAGAAGGGCACAAAGACAGCGACTACCTGAAGTCCATTATCAGGAGCCAGGGCATTACCACCCTGCACTTTGTTCCTTCCATGCTGGAAGTATTCCTGCACAGTTTGGATGCCGGAGAATGCCAGGGGCTGGTACGGGTGCTTTGCAGCGGAGAAGCCCTGAAGCCGGCGCAGGTAAACCTGTTCAAGCAGAAGTTAAAAATAGTTGAGCTGCATAACCTCTATGGCCCAACAGAGGCAGCCATAGATGTAACTTACTGGAACGTTCCTGCCGGGGAGCAAAAAGTAAAGCTGGTGCCCATTGGTAAGCCGGTGGCAAATACACAACTCCATATTGTAGACAAAGCCGGTAACCTGGTGCCAAAAGGGGTAGCCGGAGAGCTTTGCATTGCAGGGGTGCAGGTAGCAAGAGGTTACCTGAACCGCCCGGAGCTAACGGCAGAGAAATTTGTGAAAGATCCATTCAGCAGTGAAGCAGATGCCAGGATGTATAAAACCGGTGACCTGGTGCGCTGGATGTCCGATGGCAACATAGAATACCTGGGCCGCTTTGACGACCAGGTGAAGATCCGAGGCTACAGAATTGAGCTGGGTGAGGTAGAAAGTGTGCTTGGACAGTGCGGCGGCATTCAGCAGGCAGTGGTGCTGGCAAAAGAGGATGCCCAGGGGAATAAGCGCCTGGTGGGCTATGTAGTTGCTGAAGGGGATTTTAAGAAAGAAGCTATTCTGCAGGAGATGAAGCAGAAGCTGCCGGAATACATGGTGCCTTCCATACTGGTAGCCCTGGATGAGATACCACTCACCGCCAACGGAAAAGCCAATCGCAAAGCCTTACCAGCGGTAGACATAAGTGAAACGCTAACCACAACTTATGTAGCACCCAGAACAGAAGCCGAAGAAAAGCTGGCCCACATCTGGCAGGAGCTGCTGGGCGTAGAAAAGGTAGGGGTGGAGGATAACTTCTTTGAGCTGGGAGGAGATTCCATCATTACCATACAGCTGGTGAGCAGGGCCCGGAAGAAGGGCTTTACTTTCCAGCCCAGGGATGTGTTCGAGCACCAGACAGTAGCCTCTCTGGCAGCTGTGGTGCAGTCTAATGTTAAGATCGAAACCGAGCAGGAGACTCTTTCCGGCACTTCCGGCCTGCTGCCGATACAGCATTGGTTCTTTGAGCAGCAGCTCGAGGTGCCAGGACATTTCAACCAGGCGCTTCTGCTGAATGTAAGCAAGGAACTTACTGCTGATATACTGGATAGGGCTGTTAAATTTATCATGGCCCGCCATGATGCCCTGCGCTTTACCTACAATGTTGAGGGAGGAATGCTGGAGCAGCTTTATGGAAGAGCAGTGGGTACATTAATTACAGAAGATCTTAGTAATGCATCAGCTGAAGCGCTATCGGTACAGATCACAGAAAGATGCCAGACCTACCAGAAGAGCCTAAGCCTGGAAAAAGGGGAGTTGATGCGGGCTGTGCTGATGCAGACGCCGGCTTCGGAATACCAAAACCGCCTGCTCCTGGTCATCCATCACCTGGCAGTAGACGGTGTTTCCTGGCGCATCCTTTTGGAGGATTTGGAACAGGCGATTGAGATGCTTCGCCAGGGCAGGGAAATTGAGTTGGGCGAAAAAGGCAGTTCCTACCGTCAGTGGCAGGAGGCTTTACAGCAATATGCAGAGACAAAAGCAATTCTTCAGAAGGATTACTGGCAAAAAGTGGCTAAAACAGCTTTTGTGCTTCCAGCTGAGAAGGATAGCAGGAATGCTGCGCTTGTTGCCCATCAGCAAAGTTATATCACATCACTGGATACTGGTCTTACAAAAGAGCTGCTGACAGAGGTAAACCAGGCCTATCATACCAGCATCAATGATCTCTTACTGGCTGCACTGGCCCGAACTCTCGGAGACTGGAGCCGGCAGGATGAGGTTGTCATAGGACTTGAAGGACACGGCAGGGAGGATATTTCTAAGGCACTGGACATTAGCAGAACCGTAGGCTGGTTCACCAACCTCTATCCGGTGCGCTTATCTGCTGCAAAGGGATTATCAGCTTCTGGTTTAATTCAAACGGTGAAAGAGCAGCTGCGCCAGGTGCCCCACAAAGGCATGGGCTACGGAGCACTCCGTTACCTGCACCCGGATACAGAGCTGCGCAACAGCCTGCAGGCGCAAAAGCACGAAACTGCAGAATCGTTCCAGGTAATATTCAACTACCTGGGCCAGGTAGACAATGCGCTAAATGCCAGCCGGTGGTTTGCCGGTGCTGCAGAGTCAGCCGGTAGTCTGGTGAGCAGGGCCAACCGCCTAAGCAGTAAATTTGACATCAACAGCAGCATTCTGAACGGACAGCTCCAGCTGGAGTGGCGGTATGCAGGCAATCAGTATGAAGAAGCTACCATAGCTGCACTCGCCAGTAATTTCATGGAGGTGCTTAGGGATCTGATCAGCCACTGTAAGCAAAAAGAAGTACCACAGTTTACACCTTCTGATTTAGGTTTAGGGGGAAAAGTAGGCTATCAGGAGCTGGAGCAATTCCTGGAAAAAGAGTACAGGGGCAAACCACTGCATGCACAGATCAGCAGCATGTACAGTCTAAGTCCGCTGCAGGAAGGCATGCTCTTCCATGGCCTCTACGACACCTCCTCCCAGGGCTATGTAGAACAGCTTAGCTGCCGCCTCAGAGGGCTGGAAGTAGCACCATTCCGGGCCAGCTGGGAGTACCTGCTTAGGAAACACAGCATACTTAGAAGCTCCTTCCATCATGATCTAAACATCCCTGTGCAGTGCGTGCACAAGGCTGTGGAGCTACCTTTTGAAGAGCTCGATTATAGAAACTATGCTGAAGAAGAACAGCATCAGAAAGTTGCTGCCTTCAGGGCTGCCGATAGCAAAAAGGGCTTCGATTTAAGCCAGGCGCCGCTGTTAAGGCTCACCCTTATCAGGTTATCAGAAGATAGCTGGCAGATGGTCTGGACGCACCATCACCTGCTGGTAGATGGCTGGTCACTGCCTGTACTCATGCAGGAGCTGCTAAGCACTTACGATCAGCTTAACAAAGGCGGGAAACTGCCTCAAATAGAAGAGGATCGCTATGAAGACTTTATCCGCCACCTGCAGAAACAGGATCCATCAGAGGCAGAAGCATTCTGGAAGAAGATTCTATCAGCTGTGGAAGAGCCAAGTCTTTTGCCATTTGTGGATAATAAAAAAGGCCGCAACAAGGGCGGAGATGAATATTTGCAGGAGAGCTGGCTGGTAGAGGAGTCCTTTATGGAAAGCCTTCAGCAGTATGCGCAGCATAACCGCCTTACCTTGAATACAATGGTGCAGGGCGTGTGGGCATACCTCTTGGCATCTTATACAGGACAGGAAGATGCTGTCTATGGCGTAACTGTGGCGGGAAGGCCTGCCGCGCTTGAAGATTCAGAAACCAGGGTAGGCCTCTACATCAACACCATTCCACTGCATGCGCATGTGGCAGGAGAGCAGCCGGTAAAAGAATGGTTGTTAGCACTCCAGGAAGCGCATACACATGCAAGAGAATATGCACACACACCACTTTCTAACATACAACAGTGGCTTGGAATAAAAGGAGACCTTTTTGATACCCTGCTGGTTTTTGAAAATTACCCGGTAAGCGAAGCGATGGGTGGAGACTGGGGGCTGCAGGTGGAAGGCCTGGAGGTGGATGAACACACAAACTATCCGCTCTCAATAGTAGTACAGGCAGGCAAAACGCTAAAGGTGGGCTTCAGCTACAATGCAGCCCTATTGGCAGCAGAGCAGGTAGAAAAGATAAAGGGGCACTTTGCAGCCGTGCTCCATCAGATCATCTCACAACCAGATGTAACTGTCTCCCAGCTGGAGCTGGTAACAGAGCAGGAGAAAGAGCAGCTCACCGAAGGCTACAACGCTACAGCGGCAGCCTATCCCCAGGACAAGACACTGGTGGAGCTGTTTTCAGCACAGGCAGCAAAGACTCCTGATGCTGTGGCAGTAGCAGATCTGTCAGCCTCTTTAACATACAAGGAGCTGGATGAGCGCAGCAACCAGCTGGCACATTACCTTCAGAGAAGAGGGGTTACAGCAGAAACACTGGTGCCTCTGTGCCTGGACAGGAGCCTGGAATTAGTAGTAGCCCAGCTGGGGGTGCTGAAAGCAGGAGGGGCCTATGTACCCATAGATCCCTCTTACCCCCGCCAAAGAATCCACTACATGCTCCTGGATACAGCAGCCCATCTGGTGCTAAGCGCTAGTGCTTATGAAGAGCTGCTGGAAACAAAAGCAGCATCAGGAACAAAAGCAGCAGCCATTCTTCTGGACAAGCAGTGGCAGGAGATCAGCAGGGAATCTGCAGCAACACCAGCTGTAGCTCTAGATCCTGCTAATCTTGCCTATGTTATTTACACCTCCGGATCTACGGGTAATCCCAAGGGTGTGCTGGTGGAGCACCGGGGGGTGGTGAACCTGTGCAGCTGGCACATCAGGACCTATGGTCTTGGCCCCTGTTGCAGATCTACCATGATGGCAGGGGTAGGCTTTGATGCCTCTGTGTGGGAAGTATGGCCGGTGC
>NZ_JAHXBU010000099.1 GCF_020178975.1 Cesiribacter sp. SM1 | reverse complement strand
AACCTGATCAGGGTCAGCCTAAGCAGGGGCGCCTGGCTGAAGTCAAAGCCCTTCTTCGCATCTGCCTCTATAAAAGCAGATAACTGCTCTGCCTGCTCGGCTGCTGATTTACCTCTGTAATCCAGCAGCTGGAAAGGTAGCACCACCGAATGATGCACACACTGTACAGGTATGCTCAACTCCTGGTGAAAGGAGCTCCTAAGTATGCTGTGCCTTTTTAGCAGGTATTCCCAGCTTGCTTTAAAAGTATCTACTTCCAGGCCAATAAGCCTGCAGTTAAGCTGCTCTATATAAGCTACAGAACTCTTATCGTAGAGGCTGTGGAACAGCAGGCCGCTTTGTAGTGGACTTAATGCGTACACCCCGCTTACCTGCTCCCGGAGCGTTTTTCCCCGCTGTGTTGTAGCCAGGAACTCCTCCAGCTCCCGGTAACCTACTTTTCTACCTAGTCCCCAGTCGGAGGGGGTAAACTGTGCGTATGCTTTCTGCTGACAGTGGGTTAGCAGCTCGCTTAATTTATTGCGGAAGTTTGCTGCCAGCTCCTGTATTGTTTCTGGCTGGTATTCTTTAGCAGAATATCGCCACACCAGCTGGAGCTGTCTGTTGCTGATGCTACCATTAACCTCCAGTTTGCTCTCTGCTTTTGTAGCAGGGCTTAGCTGATCACCGGAAGGTTCCCTGGCGGGGGCAAACCAGCTGCTGCTGTTCAGGGCATTGTCCAGCTGCCCTAGGTAGTTAAATATGATCTGCAGTGGACTTGCCGGCGAAAGGCCTGCCCTTACCTCTTCATCCGGATGCAGGTAACGGAGCGCACCCCAGCCCATGCCTTTATCGGGCACCTGGCGCAATTGCTCCTTTACCGACTGGATCACGGCAGAGGCCGGCAACCCTTCTTCCAGAGAAAGCAAGACAGGGTACAGGTTAGTAAACCAACCGATGGTACGGCTAAGGTCTATTGCTGAAGAAATATCTTCCCGACCATGGCCTTCCAGCCCAATCACTAGCTGCTGCTGTTTGCTCCATTCACCCAATGACTGGGCCAGGGCTGCCAACAGGAGGTCGTTGATCTGGGTATGATAAGCTGCATGGGCACCGCTTAACAGCGACTGCGTGAGGGCTTCATCCAGTATAAGGGTATAGGTCTGCTGATCTGCTGCCCGCCTGGCTTCGCTTAGCGCCCGGTCTACGGGAAGTGTAAACTCCGCCTTGGCCACTTTCTTCCAGTAATCCTGCTGGCGAATGGCCCTGGTCCTGGCATACTCCTGCAGGGCCTCGTGCCACTGGCGGTAAGAACTGCTCTTCTGGCCCAGCGCTACTTTCCTGCCGGCTTTAATCGCCTGCAGACTCTGCTCCAGGTCTTCCAGCAGTATTCTCCAGGAAACACCATCTACGGCCAGGTGATGAATCACCAGGAACAAGCGGTTGGCTGCTTCCGTTTCAGGGGTTTTTAGAAATACAATCCGTACCAGTTCTCCCTTTTCCAGGTTCAGGTGCTGCTGGTAAACGCTGCAGATCTCCTCTATCTTGTCAGAAAGCGCATGTGCTGCTACCTTTTCCAGATCTTCAATGGCTAATGCTGCCGCAAGTGTTCCATACGCCTGCCTCCAGGCACCCTCCTGTTTTGTATAGCGGAAACGCAGTGCATCATGACGGGCTAGTATGGCTTTAACAGCTTTATCCAGTACCTCTTCAGTTAGCTCCTTGCTTACTTCCAGCAGGAGAGACTGGTTGAAATGATGGGGCTCCTGCTGATCAAGTGCAAAGAAATGCTGCTGAATGGGCAGTAAACCTGCTGCTCCCTCCAGTACTCCCTGCTCTGCCGCTATGGCTGATTCCCTGGCAACTACGCCAGCAAGGGCTGCTATGGTCTGGTGCTCGAACACATCGCGTGGCTGGAAAGTAAAGCCTGCTCTCCTGGCCCTGCTTACCAGCTGTATGGTGATGATGGAATCCCCTCCCAGCTCAAAGAAGTTATCCTCCACCCCTACCTTTTCCACGCCCAGCAGCTCCTGCCATATCAGGGCAAGTTTTTCTTCTGTTTCAGTGCGTGGTGCCAGGTAGGTAGAACTTAGCTGCTCTTCAGCCCCGATATCGGGCAGGGCTTTTTTATCTACCTTGCCGTTTGCTGTAAGTGGTATTTCTGCTACCTCCACCAATATGGACGGGATCATGTACTCTGGCAGGATGGCTGACAGCTCCTTTTTGATAGCCTCCCTGTTGAATTTTCCGGCTGCCCGTATGTAAGCCAGCAGGCGCTTATGACCTCCTGCATCTTCCCTGGCCAGCACCACGGCCTGCTTCACGCCGCTACACTGGTTCAGCACATTTTCTACCTCGCCCAGCTCAATCCTATAGCCACGAATCTTAACCTGGTCGTCCATTCTTCCCAGGAATTCCAGCTCTCCATCTTCCAGCCACCTTACCAGGTCACCGGTTTTATACATCCTGGCATCTGCTTCCCTGCTGAATGGATCTTTTACAAACTTTTGGGCTGTCAGTTCTTCCCTGTTCAGGTAGCCTCTTGTTACCTGAACACCACCAATGCAGAGCTCTCCTGCCACACCCTGCGGCACCAGCCTTCCGGCCCTGTCAAGTACGTAGGCTTTCGTATTGGCAAGCGGTTTGCCTATCGGAATAAGGGTATGGTCCATGAACTGATCAGGCGCATACCTGATCTCTGTGGCAGTAACGGTGGTTTCCGTAGGCCCATATTCATTGTAGAAGTTTGCCCACTGATGCCAGGCGGTGGCCAGTGATGCAGGACATGGCTCACCACCGGCAATTACGTTTTTCAGATATTCATAATTCCCGGGCCTGATCTGCTGCAGCAGGCTTGGAGTGGCATGCAGGTGGGTTACCTGCTGCGCAATAAGCAGGTCCGTGAGCGCAGCCGGATCAAGCAGCACCTCCCTGGGCACCAGCACAAGGCTTGCCCCATTGCTAAGTGCCAGGAACATCTGCTCCACAGAAGCATCAAAAGTGTAATTAGAGATCTGCAGTATCCTGTCGCTTCTCTTTATGTGGTAATAGTCTCGCTGATGGTGTACCAGGTTTACTACTCCCTTGTGCTCTACCAGCACTCCTTTAGGCTTGCCTGTAGATCCTGAGGTATAGATAACGTACGCCAGGTTCGTGGGCTGAAGGATCACCGGCAGCTTCTCAGCAGGCGCTTCGGCAACTGTATCCCAATCCTTATCCAGCAGTACTAACTCCATCTCTGCTTTCACCGATACCAGCGCTGCCTGTTTACTGCCACAAACACAAATCCTGGCAGCGGTATCTTCCAGCATCCAGGCCACACGCTCCGATGGATACGTTGGATCAATAGGCACATAAGCACCACCGGCTTTCATAATACCAAGCAGCCCGATCATCATCTCTATCGATCTGTCTACACAGATGGGTACAAGGGTTTCTTCCCGCACCCCTTTTGCACGGAGATAGCGGGCAAGCTGGCCGGATTTTTGATTTAACTGCTGATAGGTGAGCTGTTGATCATTATAAATCAATGCAACAGCATCTGGCGTAAGATTAGCCTGCTCCTCAAACAGATCCACAAGTGTTTCCCCGGCTGGGTAGTTCACGGCAGTGCTGTTGTATTTTTCCAGCAGCAGCACCCGCTCCTCCAGGCTTAACAGCTCCAGCTCCGATAGTTTAAGTTCAGGCTGACGGATGATCTGCTCCAGTACCTGGGCAAAATGTAACTTTATCCGGGCAACAGTTTCTCGACTTATCAGACCTGGGTTAAAACCCCATTCAACTGATAGCTTTCTGCCGGTTTGCACCGTGATAGCCAGTGGATAATTGGTTTGCTCCTCCATCTCCAGGCTGTCAACCTTCAGCCCCCAGTCTTTAGAGAACACATCGCCTATCGGGTAATTTTCAAATACCAGCAGGGTATCGAACATGTCGCCCCTGATTCCCTGCCAGTTTTGTATGGTTGATAAAGGTGTATAGGCATGCTCTCTTGCCCCGCTGTGCCCATCCTGAAGATTTTTGAGCCATTCAACCACCAGCTGGCCCTCTTCTACAGGAGTATGCAGCGGAAGTGTGTTGATGTAAAGCCCTATTCTGGATTCTGCAGCAGGCAAATCTGTTGGCCGCCCTGCCACTGTTACGCCATACACCGGGTTTTGCTGCCCGGTATAGCGATACAGCAGGTAAGACCACACGCCCTGCACAAGGGTGTTGGCGGTTAAGTGCTGCGACTGGCCAAAGCGCTGCAGTTCCTCCTGCAGCAAATCCTCCAGCTCCCACTTTTCCTTCCAGTATTCATTGCCGCCCTTGTTGCGATCCTGACGGTTAGCAACGAATGGCAGCAGCGTAGGTTCTTCTACACCCAGCAGATAACCCTTCCAGAATTGTTCAGCAAGCAGCGCATCTTTTTTCTGCAGGTAGCGGATAAAGTCTTCATACTGGTCTACATCCTGCATGGCCAGTTCTATGTCCTGCTGCAGGGCTTCGTAGGTAGTTAACAACTCCTGCAGCAGAATTGGTAAAGACCAGCCATCCAGCAGCAGGTGATGATACGTCCACACCATCTGGTACACCTCTTCCCCAGATAGCCTGATCAGGCTAAGACGAAGCAGTGGTGCCTGTGTAAAATCAAAACCTTTTTTCTTATCGGCTTCCCTAAAAGCAGCAAGTTGTTTTTCCTGCTCCTCTGTGGATAGTTGGCTGAAATCGAGTACTGTAAATGGCAGCTCAACCGTTTCGTGCACACACTGTACAGGAATGTTCAGCTCCTGGTAATGGAAAGAGGTGCGCAAAATGCTATGGTTCCGCAGCAAGTTTTGCCAGCTTTGTTTGAACTGCCCAAGCTGCAGACCGGAGAAGCGGCAGCTCATCTGCTCTACATAGGCAACTGCATGTCCATCATAAACACCGTGGAACAACAAGCCTTCCTGCAGTGGACTTAGCCCGTAAACACGGCTTATTTGCTCCTGCTGCCTCTCCTGTAAAAACGTTTCCAGCTCTTTATAGCCTACTTTTCCAGTAAGCCCAAAATCAGAAGGCGTAAGCTGTGGCGTTTGCTTTTGCTGACAATGACTGATTAGTTCACGCAACTGATGGAGGAACTGTTCGGCAAGGGCCTCCACGGTTTCCTGTTCATACTGCTTACGGGAATAGCGCCAGCTAATACTTAGCTGGCCATTGGCAATGCTGCTGTTCACTTCCAGCTTGCTGCCTGCCTCATTGAGCGGACCAACCTGCCTGCCGGATGGCTCTGCTGCTTCCTGGAACCACTTACTGTTGCTTAAGCTGTTATCCAGCTGTCCCAGGTAGTTGAAGGTAAGCTGGAATGGTTTTTCGGTGGAGAGGCTTTGCCGCACCCCCTCATCCGGATGCAGGTAGCGCAGGGCTCCCCAGCCAAGGCCCTTGTCCGGCACCTGCCGAAGCTGTTCCTTCACCGTCTGTATCACCTCTGATGCCTCCTCTGCTTCTTTGAGCGAGAGCAGCACCGGGTACAGATTGGTGAACCAGCCGATGGTACGGCTGATGTCCAGCTGTGAAGAAAGATCCTCCCTGCCATGCCCCTCCAGCCCGATGACCACCTGCTGCTGGCTGCTCCAGCTGCCCAGGGTTTTTGCCAGGGCTGCCAGTAAGGTGTCATTGATGCGGGTGTTGTATGCCTTATTCACCTCCGTGAGCAGGGCCTGTGTCTGCTGCGCATCAAGGGATACCTTAACAGTCTGCTGATCCCCCACAAGAGAGGTTCCTGCCTCTTCCTTGTCTACAGGAAGTGTGAATTCTGCTCTGGCTACCTTTTTCCAGTAGTCCTGTTGACGAATAGCTTTGGTTTTAGCATACTCCTGCAGGGCTCCCTGCCATTGGCGGTAGGAGCTGCTCTTTGCGCCCAGCACTGGTTCTTTACCACTGCTGATCGCTTGCAGGCTCTGCTCCAGGTCTTCCAGCAAAATCCTCCAGCTTACGCCGTCTACGGCTATGTGGTGGATCACCAGGAACAGCCTGTTTGCTTCTTCTGCTTCAGGTGTTTTCAGCAGCACCATTCTATAGAGCTCGCCCTGCTCCAGTTCCAGGCTCTGCTGGTACTTTTCACAGCACGCCTCTATGCGGCTGCTAAGTTCTTCTGCTTTAACTGTAGTAAGATCTTCTCTGATCAGTGCCCCTTCCCCTGTTCCATATGCCTGCTGCCATACGCCTGCTTCCCTGCTGTAGCGGAAGCGAAGGGCATCATGACGGGCTACTATGGCTTTGACTGCTTTATCCAGTGCTTCTTCGGTGAGCTCCTTGCTTACCTTCAGTAGCAGCGACTGGTTGAAGTGGTTAG
>NZ_JAHXBU010000100.1 GCF_020178975.1 Cesiribacter sp. SM1 | reverse complement strand
GATCTTCAACGGTAGAGCCTGTGTTTGGTACCCTGATCAACTACATGGGCCTGTCAAAACTCAACACCAGGGGCATCCTTTCAGCGGATAAAAAGATGCTCTGTGCCGCCTGTGCCTACAACCTCAAGAAATGGATCAACTTCTGCTTCCAAAGAAGAAAAACAGCCGCTCTGGTAGCCCCTGTAGCGGCTGTGCAGGCTGTTTTTTGGTTGTTTCTGGTGAAACCTGATCTGATTGGAAAGTTTAGAAGCAGCTGGTGTTAGAAAAATTAACGATCAGCCTACTTTTTCAGGGAGTTGTGCAACAGTTACTGTTGTTGGGGGCAGCTTAATTATTATTTATTTCATAAACCAAGTAGTAACCATGTGCTGTCACTCCCCAAGGTAAATTTGCCCATTTTAGTCCTAACTGCTTACCATGACTGATTGTCTTATCAAAAAGTTCTTGTAAACGAAGTACAACTAAGAATTGTGCTAGTTCAGAGACAGCTGACATTTGCTTGTCTTTATATCTTTTATTTTTTTGAAAGTCCTTAAATACTTCTTGTAAACGCTCCCACCCACTTACTACTAAATATTCTGGATCGGTAGATCCCCAAAATCCTTGACCAAGCCAATCTGAACTTTCATCTTGATAGTCCTCTAGTGTGTCATAGGCTGAGACATCAAAAAACCACTTATCCCAATTTATTGAAAATCCGTTCAATTCTGAATAGAATGCTTTTGCTTCTAACAGCTGTGGCTTATCACCAAAATTGATATCTATAAATCTGAATAATTCTTCCTTCAGGTGGAGTAAATCTCGATTCAGTATCCAATGAAAATCTGTGGAAGGATATTTCTTAAGCTCATCCTCACAATATTGTACAGCCTCAGTTAGCTTTTTTGATTGGATTAATGCTTTTACGTTGTTGTAATGCTCCATGCTTTTTTAGTTGCCCCCAACGTTTGGCTATTTGCAGTGGCTGGCTTTTGAAAACGTATTTGTCCACCGTGACCGAACGTAATAGTGAAGATAAAACTTCTTATCTACACGTCACCCAGCCATTGCAAATAGCTGCTGTTGGCGGCTGGCACTACCACAATTTCCATTTTTTCTTACCAGCATCTTTTTTCTTTTCGTCACCCTTTGGTCGTAAGTTGTTGTCTTCAGTCCCAAGAAATGCTGGATTACCAATTATTTCAAAGTCCATTGTTGAAGATTTTGGCTTGAATCGTTGTCCTACTATATAAATATTATTGTCCTGTTTGTCGTAAGCTTTTATAAGTACAGCGTCACTTTTTTCACCTCCAATTGTTAAGTATGTATCGGACGCCATAACTGCAATGTCTGGATCCTCATCATTTATTGTTTTCTCAAACATTTTTTGGGCATAATCTAGAGTGTCAGCTACAAAGGTTTTGAGCACCTTATTTTCGCCTTTTACTATTGATGAGAATGGTATCATTGGATCAACTCCGTCTTTCTTCAATGTCATTGAGTGGTCAAGAACAAATAGTAATTGATCCATAAGTTCTTTTCTTGCGTCTTTCAAATGTGCCATATGCCATACTTTGATTACTTTGTTCTGTGCTTGCCGCCAACGTTTAGTATAAAAAACGGGCAGCGGATTTAAAAGCAATAAAGTATCCCATGAAACCTAAGCCAGCTAAAAGCACTGACGTAACCGAACCACTGAACCCGCTGCTCTTTTTTATATAGTGTTATATGCGGTTTATATTTTATTCTATGTTTACCAAATGTCCGTTTTCAAAAAAAAGTCTTAAGCCGTGTTCACTTTCCCAATCAATATTTACAAAAACAGAAAATCTTAATTCAGGTCCTGAATCCTGAGTATAATATGCTTCGTAAAAGTTACATGTAGAGAAAACAGAATCCTTTGTCATACCATTAAAAAATATTCTATTTGCTTCTGTATTGCCATGCTTTTTAATTAATTCATCAGGAACTTGAGCATAACTTGTGGCTTCGATTACTATTTCAAATATCTTATAAATTTCGTCCTTTAATTTATCAATGAATTTTGACTTGTCTAATTCAAGGAAGTTATTTATACAATCTGTTACGTAATTAGTTACAATTTTATTTAAGTCTTGTTCTTGTTCGCCCGTCTGCCAGTTCAAGGTCGGAATATAGATCCTTTGTAACATTTCTTTGTCAAATGCTTTAGAATAAATACTGAAAGTCAAAATATTTTCTTCGTTCCGAGCAGTAGCTTTAATTTCTTCCTTTGTCATTTGTACGGCATTATTCAAAATCGCATATAACGTCCGTTGAATATAGCAGGCGACCTTCACCGGCCTTCGCTTTGCCCACGCAAAGGTAGGCAATAGCATTGTCAATGGCTGAGTGAGCTGGGGGAGCTTGCTTTATTCTGTTGTTGGTTGCAGTTATTTTTTATCTCTCTCTTCAATCTTTTGCCTTACTCCTTCGGGAACATGTTTCTCATAGTACTCTCTGATCCTTTTAGGTTGCGTAATAAGTACATCTGCGATGATATTAACAAAGCCAAATAATGCATAAGCAGTATCTGAATTATCGTCAAAATCAATAACTCCAGGATGTACGGCATTATTCCCAACAACTCTGACACTATCAAGAGCTTGCTGCATTGTCTGTGGAAGACCTTTTTTAACTAATGAAGCTATATCTTCATTTATATTTTTCCCTTTTTCACCTAAGTGGATGCAAAGCTTTTGAATTGCAAGTCGTAGTAAAGCAGCTGCACCTCTGGGTGAAACATTGACAATGTTTTTAGCCTCGTTGTAATCTTTCTTTATCTCTTCAGGCAAGTCCTCATTAGCGACTTCAATATTACCTGTCAGAGGATAGACAACTTTCTCATCGATCCAAATAGACACCTGTTCACAGTGTTTACATTTAGCTATGCCTGTTTTACTTAAGCTGTAACTAGTTGGACCTAAATGCCCATTTGGCAATCTGCCTTGGTAATGACAATTTATACTTGTAGACCAAGTCTGTTCTGCCAAAACTCCACAATGGGAACAATGAAAAGATTTCTTCGTGTATTCTGGAGCTATATGCTTCATGCTATTTTTTATTGCAACCAACGTCCATTGAATAAAGCAGATGCCCTTCACTGTCGTTTGATGAATGTACGCAAAAATTGCTGCCTGCATTGTCAATGGCTGAATGCTGTTGGGGCATTTGCTTTATTCTGTTGTTGGGAGCAGCTTATTATTTATAAATTTCGTAAAGCACCACAATCATAATTACCGTACAGAAGTATCCTATGAGTATTTTGATTGCGGGAGTTAGATATTTTAATTCTAAATCTCCTCTATAGAAAGACAACTGAGCTAATGCATTCTCTATATCCGAATAATTTTGAAACTCCTGTTCAGTGAATTGATACTGCTGACCTGATTTTAATTCTATCAGTATTCCATTGAAAGTACCTGTTCTATTAATGAATGGTCTTGTTTGATATCCAATAATATCTTGTCTAGTCAGCGTCTCTTCATAGATCCCCATATAGGTGATTTTTAATTTACCAGAAATCGTGTCTACCGTTACGCTTTTGAGAGAATCTACCATAGAGTGTATAAGAGGAACCGCCACCAGAGTCAGCATCATAGCTTTGCCAAAGTTTGCGCTTTCATCTCCATTAGTGAACGCTAAAATCTGGCTTAGAGCAAAGATAAGCATTGCTATACCTAATGTCAGCAGCAAGAATCTAACTATCAATAACTTTGATTTATGCCTTGACTGTATCATGCGATTATGTTGCTCCCAACGTCCATTGAATAAAGCAGGCGACCTTCACCAGCCTTTGCTGATCGTACGCAAAGGTAGACAATAGCATTGTCAATGGCTGAATGCGCTGTGGGAGCTTGCTTTATTCTGTTGTTACCATGCGTTTTTTATTTTATTTCTTCTATCGGCAAGTGCAATATTTCTCCGTCTTCATGGATGTTACCGCTTTCAAACTGCTCTTTTGTGAATGGTTTTAGTTTTCGAGCTGGCTTCAAATATTCACCATTTGGTTTTATATCTAACAGCTCCTTGTTTTTCTTAGAACGAATGATTTCAAAGTCAGTATTGGGAAACTTCTTTGAGTACTGAAGCTCATCAAGATACTGCCCCTGAAGGTAAAGCGTCCTTCTATCATCTATTTTCAAATAAAAGCCAGAGCCTAAATCTTCATATTCTTTTCTTTTAAGCACGTAGTCAGTCCTGACTTTGATTACCTCTGCTTCACCTGTTCTAATGTCCTGTTCTATTTGTCGGTTATGAGTTAATTCACCCATTCTGTTCATGAAATAGATAGTCAGTCCGACAGCAGCCATTGCAAGAACAATAACAATTGGTAGTTCTACATCCGGGGGGACTTCAGCGACAAAACCTTCATAGAGTAGCAACGGAGCAACAAACAGAAAAGTAAAGCCTACTAGCTTCATTCCAAAATTTTCGAAATGCTTCCAGGCTGAAAACTTATAGCTCTTTAAAAGCTTTACTTCGTCTGCATTATATGGTCTGTATGAGATTTCCATTGTTTTAATGCATGGTAACGTCCATTGAATAAAGCAGGCGACCTTCACCGGCCTTTACTATACGTTCGCAAAGCTAACTGCCTGCATTGTCAATGGCTGAACGAACTGAGGGAGCTTGCTTTATTCTGTTGTTATGTGTAGTGTTTTTTTTTAATTTTCTAATATCTGATGAATGTAAGCTAAGAGCCAGATAGTTATTCCTGTCTTAACTTTTAAGCTCCTTACCTGATTTTCAGTTATGCCAATCTCCGGATTATGAATGTTGCATAAGACAGTATAACATTCACATATATAATCTATCTCTTTTTTTGTGAACTCTTCAAGCATTCCAAAGCGAATCTTTGAGGTAAAGTATTCTATTTTCTTTGCTCTTTTAATTCTTACCTTTTCTAATGGCTCCTTACGTAAATGATAATTCTTAAATTCTTTTTTGAACATTTCAGAATCTTTTAATTCTGAATTTGGCGCTAATTTATGGTCAATCAGATATTCTAATATTGTTCGTAAGGAAATCAGACAGTGCCTTATTTTATCAGGATTAGATTCAGAATCAAGGGCATAATTAGCACCTAGCCAGATAGAATCTAATTTTAGCTTTTCTAGATAAGGAAGCAAATTCTGGTTTAAAATATCCTCCTTAGCTTTTATATCATCAACTGTTAAATCATGGGTCAAGGTTTCCTTTAGTTCTTCTGCTGATTTAAGGTTCAGGACTTCTAAATCTGTAATAAAGCCAAACTGCAACTCTGGATGGTTCTTTAATGATTGAGCAGTTTCGGAAATTTTATTAATTGCATCTAAAAGTTCTGAATTAATCAAAGGCTTAAACTCTGGCAGGCTTAATTTTGGAAATTCAAACTTTGGGATTTCGAATGATGGTAGTCGAGATTTGAAGCTGTTTTGAAATTCAATCATCTCTTTTAAGTAATCCGGAATAAGATTCATTTGATTTGCTACTTTAGTAAAATCTGTCAGCGCTGAATTCAATCCGGTTTGTTTTTCCATGACTTCGCTAGTTCATCTTTATTGCATTACACATAACGTCCATTGAATAAAGCAGGCGACCCTCACCGGCCTTTGCTGAGCGTACGCAAAGGTAGACAATAGCATTGTCAATGGCTGAATGAGCTGGGGGAGCTTGCTTTATTCTGTTGTTGTAAGTAGTTTATTTTATTTATTATTCGACCTGAGGAATTCAATCAACAGCCTGAGCACATCATCTTCATATTTATAGAATTCATCATCAAGCGAATTCCATGCATCCTCTATTTCTTCCGTCAAGTCCAGCATTACAGTCCTACGTACTAATGTGTCCTTAGGAATTGGTAATACTGGGAACAGTTTTATTGCCCTTTCAATGATGTCAGCAGTTTTATGAGCACCAATTGCTTCGTAAGCATCAAGTACTTCATGGGCATACTCTCCAGTTGAGTTAAAGAAGAATTGGTGAAATCCGCCATTATTAACTTGTCTGTCCAGGTAGTCAATGTAGACAAACACCTTTTCAGGAGCAGATAAGTTATTCAAATCTGCCTCTGCACCCATTTTTCCATTGACAAACTGGCTAATCCCTAAAATGATTTTACTATCATCTTGCAAGTCTAATATTTCGTCGATTTTGCTCACTGGATTAGTTTGCTTAAAGGGCTGTTCAATTACTTACAACGGTCGTTAAATAAAGCAGGCGCCCTTCACTGGCGATTCATAGAATACGCAAAGAAAGCTGCCTGCATTGTCAATGGCAACCTGGCTGGCGGGGCGATTGCTTTATTTTGTTGTTGGCCTTAGG
>NZ_JAHXBU010000101.1 GCF_020178975.1 Cesiribacter sp. SM1 | reverse complement strand
AACCGAGGCAAAGGTCATTTTTGCTATACGCTGATCGTGTTTGTCGGAGTTGTTCATGCCTTGCATTTTCATGTTAATATTCTGTATGTGACCTTCAAAGCAGCTTTTCTTGCTGCACACAAAAATCAATATTATTTTTTTTGTCACCTTTCCCGAATACATGTGAACGGAAGTTAGCCCGTCCTTCACACGAATTAAGTCAATTGAATTTTGCGAAAAACTGGATATAATTCAAGATGGAGAGCCCCAGCTGTAGCCCTTTTTTTGGCAAAATTATTACTATTGATAACTAAAGATTATCAATAGTAATAATCTGCTGAAGAGGCGATGGAAGAAGCGTTCAATCTTAAAGCGAAAGTCAAATTTATGTTGATCTATTCCTGGCGGACAGTACAATAATACCGCCGGGGATGGTAAAGCTTATTCCTATAGGGTACCAACTGCAACTTTCAAAATTATTTATCAATAGTGCTCAGGCAAGGTTGCCGGATGGCTTTCTTTTCAGTTCATACACGTAACAAGCAGTGCCGTCAAACTCTTTTTCTTCAACAAATTCAAATCCTATTCTTTCATAAAACCTGTGAGCATTTATGTTGCTTTTTAAAGGGTCAATCAGAATTCCGCTTACATCGGGTTTACTAAAACACCGCTCAATAGCCAAGTGCATCATCTGCGTTCCGTAGCCCTTATTGAGATTGTTCTCTTCTCCAATCCAAATATCTATTGCCCGCTTGTTTTGCTCCACATTTCCCCAATAGTGTGTTTCTTCATGATAAGGGTCTATTATCTGAACAAATCCAATGGGTTCTTCATCTAATTCGGCTATTAGCTGTTCTCTCCATTCAGGATTTCGGGCTAATTCTATTTCCCAATTCCAATCATCATCTGGATCACAATCAATCACGTGCTGCTTAGTGTCCCAGTGCTTGATTAAATCAAGATCTTGAATTGTTGCGGGTCTTAATTTTATCATTTGTTGAACTTTATTTCGCTTGCAGACTACAGCTCAAAAAGTATAGAGAGCCGCAGTAGCGGATGTTGTTACTCAATGTAATCCCCCTTCTTTAACAGACTGGCTGCTACTGTCATTGATCACTGTCTAGGGTAACGTTTTATTACCAACTCCCAACGCCCCTCACTTTGCTTGGGCGGCGATAATTCATGCAAATGCGATTTGTTAATTTTTATTGCAATAGAAGCATAAAATATTGGAAATAAATGAGTTATTTATTTTTTTGCCTATACGATAGATTGCCATAGATAATTGCATGTGAAAACTGACTGATGAAGATCAAAACCCTTTCTGGCATAATAAAAGTAATTTTTCGAAAGAGTCGTTTCAGTACTTCAATAGTTCTAAACCAACATCCATAATTCAGGAGGGGTAAATCAATAAAAGGAATTTTATACTTATCTGGCAGAAAATTACTCCTAAAAATGAATAAAGTCTTTTATAAGAAGAACTTAAGCTTGAGTAGTAGTCATGAAGAGTGTCCTTTATTTTTGCCTCATCATAGGAGTCTGGTTTGCCTTCATTAACTATTTTGGTGCTTTTTGGGATGATCTGTCCCCTAAAATTGCAGAAGGGAATAAGTTGATTTGGGTAAGCACTACTATTTTTATTGCTTTTTTGATTTGGCAAATTGTAGGCATAGTACCTCTTTTCCGCAGTGGTCAAAAGCTGAAGCTTAAAAGGTTATTACTCATAATTATAGGAGGAACTGCCATTCTATTTTTTCTTCAAATGGTAGTTGTAAATTATCTGGCATTCCATGGAAGTGAAGAAACAAAACAGTGGATCACGAAAACAGGCTTTGAAACCGTTCCAGAATTAACTACAGTTTCAATTATTTGGGGCGTACTCGTAAACTTTATATATTCTGTAGTTGTAGGAACCTATCTTTTCCTGATTTTGATGATGGGTCGAGTTGGCATAGGTGCTACCTTTGCCGTAGCAGTTCATAATTGGGCTAATGGTGCAGGATTTGATGTGCTGGCAGTTATTAAAAGCATGGTAGAGGTTTTTATGGAATTCACATTGAGTGATGTTGCAGGTGTTTTGATTGGTTTAACCTGGTTTATTGTTTCGAACGTCATATTAAAGGACAATGTTACTGTAATAGATTAACACAAGAGTTGTGCAAGAGCTACTGTTGTTGTCCCTAATTATTATCTAATTGTAACGGTATCTACCCTTGGCTGTGAGTAGTTCATCCTCACGCACCTGATACATCAGTCGATGTTCAGCGAGTCTTGATATTTATGTTTAAGAGGTTCTGCTTTCCTACGCCAGAGAATGGATTTAAAAAAAAACGTTTCTACTCTATTTTCTTCTTTCAGCTCGCTTAAAGCCCCAGTATACCAGTCCTATACACAAAGCAAGGCCTGCAACGGCAGGTAAGATCACTGATCTTCCTGATTCACCTCCAAAGCGTACGCTCCACATCATTTTCCCTACTGCGATTAGTACAATTACTGCGATGCCTGTCCATAAGTTCCGCCACCAGAAGGCTGCTCCAAGCGCTGCCAGTGAAACTGGAACCAACAACGCCATTACAATTTTTGAGAAGGTTCAGTCTGCTGTTAACCAATCTCGCTCCATCTGCAGAAAATCTTTTACCTGCTCGCTCACCGTATCAGGCTGGCTAAACCAGAACATGCTGGTAAGCAGGAGAAAAATGGTGGCCGAAATGCCGGTCCAGCTCCTATGATAGGCAAAGTAGCAAAAAGGAATGATGAACAGGGGCCTGATGTACCAGCTTAAAACGTTCTGGTGTCTGTTGAATACCCAATTAAAAAATGTAGCATTGGTAGATGCCAATACAATAAATCCAAGGCTAAGTACTGCAAAAAATAGGGCAATCTGAACATCCCTCTGTCTACTCATGGTTGAAATCATATTCAAGTTTAATCTGCTTACAAAGCTGACTTATGAGTTCTCTCTTACACTTTGTTGTTATAAAAAATTAACCCTACTGCGCTTTTCATACTTGGTAATAAGGCCTGAAAGTTCCTCAAAGTTAAAGGGCTTTAGCAGGTAGTCATTGTTATTCATTTGAAAGGTTTCAATCAAGTATTGATCATTAACCGTAGTAAATATAACGGGCAATTTCACTTCTGGCTGATCTAAGACTAAGAAACCAGGCCATCCTCCAGGAAAACATTCAAAACAAATGAGACTGTGGCTGCAAATGAAGCCAATGTACACTGCTCGTAACAGAAAGTAAAATATCAGCTACTTCTATGGAGGGATCAAAGTTTATTAGCCCCTGCAACCGTATGGCTAATATTAAAAAAAAATTGTAAATAGATTCATATGGATGAGTTGAATAACTTATCAAATCTTCAGATAAACCTGCAATGTTCTTGAGGCTTCAAAAGAGACTTTCAAACACATTTCTCTGGCGGTAGGATTCTTCGAGGAGCTTAGGCTTTTTACCATCAGGCCGTCCTCTTGCCATTATCTGCGGGCGGAATTACTCAATCTCCGCTTTTAACATAGCAATTGCTTTCTGCACTAACTTATCTTTCTCGATATTGGCCGGACTATGTTTGGTCTGGAGGGCTAAATCAGGCTGTAAAGAGCTGAAAATGTTGCCATTGGGATGAATTGGATAGCCTGTGGTTATATTAAGGCCTACATTTCCTAAGTCAAGGTAGGTAGTGCCAGAGCAGTAGCCGCCGGTTTCCTCCCCTATGATGATGCAATTTTTTCGTTGACGTAATAAATAGGCGAGCATCTCGCCTGCACTGGAAGTAAAACGGCTAACCAGTACCATAACAGGCACACTTTCTGGAATAATGTGTTCTATCTTCTCAAGACTGGTTGGCTTAAAGCCCTGGGTATAAAGGTTGCTGCTTTCCATTTGCAGTCTGAAAGCAGGCTGATGATTGGATTTTATGTACTGCAGATAAGCTCCCTCAGGTATGAAAGCAGCCATTCCTGTGGCAACTGCATAGATATTTCCTCCTGGGTTATAGCGCAGATCAATAACCCAGCCTTTTACTCCCTTTGCATTAATTTTATTTACTTCATCCTGTATTAACCTGGCATTCCTGGTTAGTTGTTCAGATCCAATTCCTCCGATACTAGGGATAAGAAGGTATCCCCACTGCTGATCAATTGTACGGGAGGTAAGGCGGAATGCTTTTTTCCGTAACATGGCTTGTATGGTATCCAGTTCCGGGCTCCCTGGTCTTGTCTTTGGTAATCGATATTCTGCCATTGCTCCATCTGCGAAATATACGCCGCCGTGGTAATCGCCCAGGCTTTCCAGCATTAGTTGAAATGAACTTTTCAGGTCTGAGCTCTTTCTAGCCTCTGCAGCCTTCGCATACATTTCTTTCCGGAGAGATTTCCAATTCACATTATGGGTATAAAAAGACTCCTTTTGTGCTATAGTGATAACCGTATCCAGATAATGCCTGATGCTATCAGGCATCTGTGCGTTAGCAATATTTTGGAAACTAAAAAGTGATAGCAGCAGAAACAGGGTGGGTAAGAATTTAGCCTGTTCTCTTCTTTTGATTCTTTTCACAATCATAAAAATCAGTATTGTTAGGTGTTTAGATTCCTATAAAGACATAAAGTTATTGGTTAACAGGCTTGAATGTATGCGTAGAATGCAGGAGTTATACAAATAGGTAGTAGTACGTAGTAAGCCTGCACAAGAATATTATAACAGCCAGGAAAACAAGGTTGTATAGTAGTAAACCCAGGGGGAAAGAAAGGCCATTGATGTGATAATAGAAAATAGGCAGGAATCATCCTTCTAAGATAAAAGCTGTAGTAAGAATCTGTTTTATCCGGAGACATAATCTTCTAAAAAAGCAATTATAAGAAAGTCAGAAGCTATTGTGTACATGTATGCCGCCCGACATGCTCCAAGTACTGTTAATGTAATAATTTTGTGTATTGTTAATGTGTTATCTTCTATGTAAATTCATTCTTTGTTATTGTTGAACAGCTACTTAGATAGCCAGGCTCGAACATATTTGTTGTTCTTATGATCCCATGCATGTCATGATTTATTCACCATTCTTCATACGCTAAATATATGCCGTACCTATCAAGATTGTTTGCCATATTCATGGTGTTAACTTCATGGATATGTGTTTCAGTTAGTTATGCTCAGGTGGATGTTGATCAGAAAATTATCAAAGAGGTAAATACTTATATTCTGGATGGAGACAAACATCTAGTTAACGAAAATATTGACTCCGCTGCCTTTTATTTTCTAAAAGCTGAGGCACTGGCCAGAAAGGAAAACTACATAAAAGGAATAGCTGATTTTGTTAGCTATTATATTTTTGTGCTGAATCGACAGGGTCGTTATGATGAAGCGCTGACATTAACTTTAGAATCGGTAGAAATCAGTAAAAAGCTTAAAAACGATCGTTTGCTAACCACCGCCTATAATAATGTGGGTGCCGAATACAATTACCTGGGTGATTTCAATTCTGCTGCTATTTACTACCTGAAAGCGCTCCATATAGCCGAAAAAGCCAAGGATTATGACATGCAGCAACTTCTAAGCAATAACATTTCTTCTATTTTTCTAAAATTAAAAAATAAAGAGAAAGGCCTCTTTTACGCAAAAAAGAGTTATGAGCTCGCTGTGCAAAACAGTGACACCTTTGGAATCGCTAGTAGCCTTATAAATTTAGCCAATAGTGAAAGGCTTTATAAGCGCTACGCTCAGTCTGCCAGCTACAGCAGGCGAGTGATTAAGCTTAGCCAAGAACTGAATGACCCAAGTTATGCACTAGATGGTTACCTGGAACTTGCGGATGTAGCCATTGACAGTAAAGCCCTTGAAGATGCATTAGTGCAGTACCAAAATGCCCTGGAAGTACTTAAAAGTTACCCTTCTTCAGATTATGAGTCACGCATTTATTGGGGGCTTGCAAATGCCTATTTTTTATTAAATGAATATGAGGCTGCAAGTGATTTTATAAAAAAAGGTATTGCCATCAGTACCCAAGCACAAGCAAAACAAGAGCTAAGGCAACAATTTTTGCTAGGATCTGAAATTATGGAAAAGCTGCAACTGCCCTATGTTGCCCTTGATTTCAGAAAAAAGTATGAAATACTGAACGATTCGCTGTTAAGTGCCGAAAACCATCGAAACATCCATAAACTTGAAATTGAATACCAAACCTCTCAAAAAGAGAAAGAAATTGCAGAACAGCAGCTCCTCATCGCCAACAGTAATTTAGAAATTCAGAAAAAAAACACATTTATATACCTTTCAGCAGTTATAGTACTGGGCTTGCTTCTGTTACTGGTAATATTTTATCTGATTTACCGTAATAAACAAAAGGCCAATGCCGAAAAGCTGGCCGCCCTTAAAAGGGAAGGTGAGATGAAAGTACTGATGGCGCTCATGGAGGGCGAAGAAAAAGAACGCAGCAGGCTGGCCCGTG
Source organism: Cesiribacter sp. SM1 (assembly GCF_020178975.1). Classification (GTDB taxonomy): domain Bacteria; phylum Bacteroidota; class Bacteroidia; order Cytophagales; family Cyclobacteriaceae; genus Cesiribacter. The sequence continues at coordinate 159 of NZ_JAHXBU010000101.1, read as the reverse complement.
AGCTGCACGATGGCGTGGGTGGCATTCTTTCAGCCACTAAAATGCACCTTAGTATCTTAAAAAGCGAAGAAGCTGTACCTGAACGCTTCCAGAAATTCGACCATACGGTTTCCATGCTGGATAGTGCCACCCATGAGATCAGAACCATTGCCCATAACC
>NZ_JAHXBU010000102.1 GCF_020178975.1 Cesiribacter sp. SM1 | reverse complement strand
CTGTCATTATTTGGAATATGCTTGTCAAGCATCAGCCCTTTACGCCTCCAGATCAGTATGAATATCTGGACCAAAAACGAAAGAGAAAGGTGCGAGAACTACAAAAACAATTAGCTAAATTGGAAACAACACTAGCCCAATTAAAAGGACCCCAAAATGCTCCTGTAGAGGCTTTCTAGAAACGTTAGTCAGAATTATATGGGGACAATAGATTATAGCAATCTTTTGAGCTTTTTAAATCAATTGCCGCAGGAATGCGACAGGAATATTTATGAAGAAATGCGATCAATCAACGTTCCTGGTGATTGGAAGCAGATAGGATCACTAGTGGATAAAAGAATTAGTGGTTTTGGGACTCTTTATAAACCATGGACTGATTATGCACTTGGTTTCTATCCATATAATATGTGTGATATTTACCAAGACAATAAAGGGAGAGTGTTGTTATCATATGAAGAATGGGGAGGACATGCACCCTTCAGGCGTAGTTTTATTGCCACCAAAACTTCACCTTTCATACACGAGCCTGTTAGTTGTAACATAACAGTATTAGGACAAGAAAATGATCGATTTATAGCCTTTTTAGAACAGTATGGTCTAACTGCCTCTAAAATTCAGGCTGATATTTCAAAATATAAAAATGTCCATCAGATTACAGAAAACATAGATAAAGAGGATACCATCATTACCAAGGTTCATCATAACAGCGTTGGTAATGAATACTATTATACCTTGATTACCAAAAGAGAAAATGCAGTGGTTATCTCACAAGAATTTAATAAAAACAGCAGGTAACAACAGAATAAAGCAAATGCCCCAACTGCATTCAGCCATTGACAATGCAGGGAGCTGCTTTTGCGTCCTTTCAGTGAAGGCCGGTGAAGGGCATCTGCTTTATTCAATGGACGTTGTGAGCAAGAAAAACATGCGACACATAGCAATCATATTCTTCTTATTATTAACAGTCTCTAAGTTAAATGCTCAGACAATAAGACCTGCCGCACAAGGTGACAGCTTATTTCGGGTATCGATAGTGAAACTGTTAGCTAATCCTGAAAAATATCATAATAAGTTAGTTGTTATTAAAGGATTTCTACACCATAGGTTTGAAGACTCTGGTATTTACTTGACTAAAGAACATTCCCAGCTTAATAGTCATGAAAATGCATTATGGGTCCGCTATGACGAAAATGTTATTGTTGAGCCACTGAAAGGCGGAAGAGGTGATTTGAAAAATATGGATAGAAAATTTGTGATGATTGTGGGATATTTGATATGAATAGTAATGGTCATTTTGGTAACTATGCAGGGACTATACGTGGCGTTACAAGGATTTCTGTAGTTGATTGAATAAAAAATAATCCTGCTCACAACAACAGAATAAAGCAAGCTCCCCCAGCTCATTCAGCCATTGACAATGCTATTGTCTACCTTTGCGTCTGCTCAGCAGAGGCCGGTGAATGGTCGCCTGCTTTACTCAATGGACGTTGTAGCCAAGCCAAAGAACTGTGCGCATCAATCTGTCGTTCTAAGATAAAATACCTAACTTAGGATTATGAGGACGCTAACGATACAAATACCGGGCACCGTAGATTTAGATGATAAAGAAGCTAGAATGGCTTTAGCATCTAAACTGTATGAACTTGGAAAGCTTACCCTGGGACAGGCCGCAGACATGGTAGGATATTCAAAAGAGACATTCATGGAGCTGTTGGCCGACTATGGAGTTTCCTTCTTCAACTATTCGGCTGATGAACTTGACGAGGACATACAGAATGCCCACCGCCATAGTATCTGATACCAGCTGCCTGATCCTTTTCTACAAGATTGGAGAAATGGACCTGCTCCATAAAGTCTATGGACTGATTATCATTACCGGGACAGTATCACAGGAATTTAGAAGACCCTTGCCTGACTGGATATCAGTACAGGATCCCAAGACGAACTTACACCAGGGACTAATGAGCTTCTTGGATGCAGGAGAAGCGACTTCTATAGCCTTAGCGTTAGAACTTCCTGACGCCTTGCTTATCATTGATGAATCAAAAGGCAGAAGGGTAGCAAAAGAACTTGGGGTTCAGATCACCGGCTCACTTGGGACTGTTATTGCAGCTAAAGAGAAAGGTGTAATTCAGTCGGTGAAGCCAATCATCGAGAAAATCAAAAAGACCAATTTCAGAATATCAGATGATCTGCTAAACAAGATCCTGCATCTGGTAAATGAAAAATAAAAGCCTGGCTACAACAACAGAATAAAGCAAATGCCCCAAGAGCTTTCAGCCATTGACAATGCCGGAAGCAAATTTTGCGTACGTTCAGCAAAGGGCGGTGAAGGGCATCTGCTTTATTCAATGGACGTTGTGTGCAACAAGAGCAGAAGCCAGCCATCAAGTAAATCATCCAATTTCCTATCTTTGGTTAATGGATCAAAAGAGGCTGTACATTATATCAGGTTGCAACGGGGCTGGAAAGACAACTGCTTCCTTTAATATCTTGCCAGAGATCTTATCCTGCAAAGAATTCGTAAATGCAGATGAGATTGCAAGAGGATTATCCCCATTTCAGCCTGGCAAAGTAGCAGTTGAAGCTGGTCGCCTCATGCTTAACCGAATTTCAGAGCTAATGAATGCTGGAGAGGACTTTGCTTTTGAAACCACTCTTTCCACCAGGAGTTACAAAAGTAGAGTGTTAGAAGCCCAAGCTGAAGGATACTTTGTGACGCTGATTTACTATTGGTTGGAAACACCGGAATTGGCAGAAAAGAGAGTTGAGCTTAGGGTAAAGGAAGGTGGACATAATATCCCCAAAGATGTGATCTATAGACGCTACATAAAAGGCATTCAGAATCTGTTCAATATCTATCTGCCTATCTGCGACTACAGCATGATATTTGATAACTCTAAACCAGACCCTGTACTCGTATATGAATCTGAAAAGGGCGGCCAGGAAATCATCCATGATCCTGAAAGGCTCTCAAACATCAAAAAATATCTGGCATGAAGAATATAGATATATCGAAATTAAGGAAGGACATCTTGGAAGGCATGAAGGTGTCCTCCGAAAAGCTTAAGACTTTGAAAAAGCAATTAGGACGGACGATCGTGATCAGTGAAAACGGAGTGATCCGGGAAATAGAAGCCAAGGATCTTAAATAAATAAAATAAGCTGCGCACAACAGCCACAACAGAATAAAGCAAATGCCCCAACAGCTTTCAGCCATTGACAATGCAGGGAGCAAATTTTGCGTCCTTTCAGCAAAGGCCGGTGAAGGGCATCAGCTTTATTCAACGGACGTGTGTGTCTTGAACCGACTCCTACAATAGTGGGGGAAGGATGCTGTACAAAAGATGGAAGGCTTTTGTTTTGGGAGAGCCACAAGTGCGGAAGCCGAGCGAAAGGGCTGGCCGACTTGCTTTCAGAAGAAGAGGATTTGGACTTCCGCAGACGCCCGTCAGGGGGAGTTTGCAAACCACCTTATGCTGCTGAAGGAGTAACTGCCTTTGGTGGTGAACGATAAGGAAAAGCAAGGACAATGATCCATGCAGGTGAGTGCTGTAGAGCTGAATAATTGGGGACGCCCAGTCTGAACCACCTAAGAAGCCTCGTTAGGATTAAAGTAATGTCGAAAGCAGGTGCTACGTCTACATCTGTGAAGGGAGTGTGAAGGATGTCCTGATTTCTGTTAACGCGGCATTCGGGCTGGGCGCCCCCGGGTAAAGGTGGCAGGAATGCAGCACAGGCTTATGGAAGTTTCTCCCGCTTATTGCGGGAGAACAAGATCGGACCGCCGAAGCGGAAGTCACTATCGCACTGTTAACTGAAGAAGGAAGCAGTCACACAAGTATAGTGTGAGATAGTGGTGGCGGATCAGATCATAGTAGTGATGAAGGTTCTGTAATGGAGCTGGAGTGAAGGACCTGACTTGTTTAGTTTCGGCTATGTAACAACCAGAAATGGGACGATTAGACAGCTAGAAACAGATCACTGCCATTACCTGAAAAGGTGCTGGCACATCCAAAATGTTACTACATTAGTGATTAAACAAGAAGAGCCGTATGAAGGGAGCGGGCCCCGCCGGGACTTTCACGTACGGTTCCGTGAGAACGTGGGGGTGAAATTCCCCTGCGTGACTCGATTACCAGCAATGTAAAACAATCAACAGCTCTCACAAACAACCAAAAGTAGTTGGCAACCAACCATTAGTAGTGGCTGAAATTTGAATCCGACTGACAGTCCAAGCTAATTTTGTAGCATCAAAAAACGAGGAAAAATGATGCTAAAATCAAAATCGGTGAGCAATGAAACCGAAAGCCGTCAAAACAAACAATGGAGTGGATTTATACCAGTAGAGGACACAAAATTGTTTACCAAAGACACAGGAGGTTCCGGACAAGCAATTATCTACCTAAATGGTTCTTATGCCAATCAAAAGCATTGGAAAAAGGTCGTAAAAGAGCTGGGTTCAAATTACAGGCACATTCTTTATGATGAAAGGGCTCGTGGAAATTCAAAAAAATCAAAAGACTATTCCTTTGATGCTTGTTTGCGGGACTTAACTGCCATAATCGAGCACAGACATATAGAAAAGCCTATCTTGGTCGGATGGTCGTATGGAGCGATATTGGCAGTTCATTGGGCTAAACGATATCCGAAGGGAGCATCAGGAATTGTGGCTGTTGATAGTGCTGTGCCTTACGGTCTAACAGGCGATGAATCTAAAGCAAGGATTTATAAATTATTTAACCGTATCAAATGGATTTTACCCTTCATTGCACCATTTGGACTTGCGGCAAGAATGACTGCCAAACAGCACGCAGAAATCAATATTGAAATCAACGAAATATCAGCGAAGTTGGAGCCTATATTGCTAACCATAGGTATCCCAGTTCGATACCTTTTGGCTTCCGGAGCAAGTCGCGGTGGCGAAGAACACGAGTTCAAAGCTATGAGAGAAAGCTTAACTCCACTTCTTACAAAAAATCTAAATCTAAAAGTAGATGTACAAGTGGAGAGTAATCACGAAAAAATCCTTTCAAAGGATTACATAGCAATAGCAAACTCAATTGATAAATTGGCAAATGAACTCAATCACCTAAAATAGAATGCAAAACTCAAAAATCATAGGTAACAAAATAGTCAATGCAAGAAAGCAGAAGAATCTTTCACAAGCTCAACTTGCACAGGAAATTGCAATAAGTCCACAAGCAGTAGGCAAATGGGAACGTGGGGAATCTCTACCTGACATAACGACCTTACAACGACTTGCCAAAATCTTTGAAGTAGACCTGAATTTTTTTTCCGAATCTTTTAAACCCAATGATATTTCTGAAAATCAATCAGAGTTTGGATGGGATATGTCAACAGCAACGTGGATTGATACAGACTTTTCTGGAATTAATAATCTTACAGACAAACTCAATGAATGTAATTTGAAGAGCTGTAAGTTCATCGGTTCTGACTTATCTAAGCTAAAACTTAAGTCCAATAAAGTTGTGGGTTGCGATTTTATAAATGCATTAGTGAAAAACAGTAAAGTCCAAACATCGACAATTTCCAAGAGTGATTTTATTGCCTGCTCTCTTGAAAATGCTGCATTTGCAGAAAGCAGTATTAAAAATTGTAACCTTACAAAATCCAATTTATCAGGAACGAAGTTTTTGGAAGCTAATTTTCAAGGCAACATTGTAGAAATGGCTATTTGGAATAAAACGTCTTTCAAAAGTACGGGAATATCCGATATTTCATTTGACGGAACTTTAGAAGGTTGCTCTTTTGAAGACTGTTCATTCAAAGCAGTAAAGTTTCAAAACGTTACAATGAGAAATACTTTTTTTAAACATAATAGAAAACTAAACCGAGTTCAATTTGTAGATTGTAAGGTTGATAAAGCGACCTATGCGTTTTTGAAAAATGAAGGTGCGAATTTGGAGGGTATTAAGTTGATAGATTGAGAGAGAAGAATGTAAAAACACTGCTGGTAACGTTCCTGCATTTAGCAGATGCCCGTTCACAGGTGGTTTGTTAGTGGACGCAAAGTATCAAATTCTTAATCAGCTGGCAACCCTGCTACAGGGGCATTTGCTTTATTCAACGGACGACGCTGTAAGTAATTCCCCATTTTACGGGCCTCAAATAATTTCGGAAGCTAACGTTTACGAGAGACTGTAGAATGCGTATCTTAAGGCAAAGAGCTCTTTGTAAGACCGTATTTAATTTGTCGCTTTCAAGCACGCTAGTAATTCTGGTATGAAGTGTAAAATCCTTCTTGGGAAGGATGTGATAATTTCAGTGGCGGCACCATAGGTGACCCCGATCAGGATAATTACAATATCCACAGAGACACTTCCTTAGAGCTCTTTTATTTACTTGAATTTAAAAATCTTGATTCCTCAAGACTGGCGAAGTGTAAGCTCCCCATTTTTAGGACCATTTAGAAGTAGAGGATTCTATTCATTTTTTAATAAAGTGCAGAAAGCTACAACTATTGCTATGGGTGTTAATTCTGACTAACGTTTCTAGAAAGCCTCTACAGGAGCATTTTGGGGTCCTTTTAATTGGGCTAGTGTTGTTTCCAATTTAGCTAATTGTTTTTGTAGTTCTCGCACCTTTCTCTTTCGTTTTTGGTCCAGATATTCATACTGATCTGGAGGCGTAAAGGGCTGATGCTTGACAAGCATATTCCAAATAATGACAG
>NZ_JAHXBU010000095.1 GCF_020178975.1 Cesiribacter sp. SM1 | reverse complement strand
CTGTCATTATTTGGAATATGCTTGTCAAGCATCAGCCCTTTACGCCTCCAGATCAGTATGAATATCTGGACCAAAAACGAAAGAGAAAGGTGCGAGAACTACAAAAACAATTAGCTAAATTGGAAACAACACTAGCCCAATTAAAAGGACCCCAAAATGCTCCTGTAGAGGCTTTCTAGAAACGTTAGTCAGAATTGATGATCGTTAGTTTACATTTAACGAAACTTTTTAGTATCTTGGCCTGTATCTATATATGTAAACTAAATGAATCAGAAATTCGAAGTTGACCTGCTGGAGGAGGCTTTTGAATACTTACAATCTCTGGACTTAAAGCATCGGGCTAAGATATTGCAGAATGTGCGAAGGGCACAGTTTCATCATGATCCAAAGCTCTTCAAGAAGCTCAATGACGAGATCTGGGAATTCAGAACCCTTTATGCCGGACTTCAATATCGACTGTTAGCTTTCTGGGATAAAACTGATAAGAAGCAGACGCTGGTACTTGCCACACACGGATTTATCAAGAAGACCAGCAAAGTGGATAAAAAAGAGATAGAGAAAGCAGAACGCATCCGGCAGGTTTACTTTAAAAACAAAGGATTATGAAAAGGTACTCTTTAGATGAAGCAGAAGATAAGCTGATTGGGCCAAAAGGAACTCCTGCTCGTGATCAGTATGAATTTGAGCTAAAGCTCGAGCTCATTGGCGATATGATCAAAGCTGCCAGAAAAGAAAGGAATCTGACCCAGGAACAGCTTGGTCAATTAATAGGAGTAAAAAAGGCTCAAGTATCCAGGCTAGAGAACAATGCCAGCAATGTGACTATAGATACGATCTTAAAAGTGTTCAAAGCTCTTGAAGCAAAAGTAAACTTCAAAGTGGAGCTATTAGACAGGCAGGTGAAAGTAGCATAAAAATAATAAACTGTGGGCAACAACAGAATAAAGCAAATGCCCCAAGAGCTTATTGTTAGCTGACGACAAAATTGATATTTTGCGTCCACTACTCACCTGCAGTGGAGGGCATCTGCTTTATTCAATGGACGTTGCTGCCAATATAAAACCATGAAGACACTGACTGCTATACTTCTACTTGTATTAATTGCTGCATGTAGCCAGACCGATAAGCATGTGGATTCATCCATATCGATTTCTAATACTCAAGAAGTAAAGGAGCCTCTTGAACGTACTCCGACGACTGAACCTACACAACCTGAAATTCATGAATTCAATTGTGTGAGAGGAGCACCAGAAGCGTCACTTGACCTGGCTGTTTATCCAAGCAGACAGTTTATGCTGATTGAAAGCACTAGTGCAACAGAAGCGGTGGACTTAAACAATGGTGACAAATTGATTATCAATCATGGTGGTTGTGAATATTATGTGCAGACTTACAGATTTGAAACTACGCGTTGGAAAGCTGACACTACTGATTTATCGTTCTGGTATAATAAAGCAGTTCAGCTATTAAGTGAAATAGAAAAAGCAGACCAGTCTCCGATAGACATCAAAGCTGGTATGAATGCAATAGCTAAATACATTGACCAGAATAAAGAAATGCAGCTGGCGTATGATTTAGATTTTGCAGATAGTGAAATAAGGGAATTCGTGTCACTGGACAGAATAGAAAAACTTGACCATGGAAAATTTGCTGTAGAGGTAACTTTCGCCATTGGTCCATTATAAAAAAAATAATATACTGGCAGCAACAACAGAATAAAGCAAGCTCCCCAGCGCATTCAGCCATTGACAATGCTATTGTCTACCTTTGCGTGGGCATAGCAAAGGCCGGTGAAGGTCGCCTGCTTTATTCAATGGACGTTGCTCTTTATTGCAGTCGTTTGGTGTGGCAGTGGCAGCAGGAAAAAGAATAGTATCTGCCTTAGCGAGGGGTAATATGACAAGCCGCCAGCAGGAGGGCAAGAGGCGCTGCAGGCAGAAAGTTTCTAATAATGATCTGCCGGTGCAGCATTGATCTTTCAGCTGGCATAGCAGGCGTAAGAAAAGGTAAGCCCTTGTCTGGATCAGTAAGGTGCAGGTGGACTGGAAAGTAGTGCCGGCAAAGCAGGTTCTTTAAAATAATGACGGCTCTTAAAGGTCTTGCTCTATCAATGCCGGTAGGCAGGATGGGTGTGGGGCAGTAAAAGTCACTGCTGGTTAGTTAGCTGCAGAGCAGGAATAAAAAGCATAGTGCAGGTGGACGGAAGTAGGATGAGGGAAAGCCGGTGAGTAAATAATAAACAAAGAGCAACAACAAAATAAAGCAAGCGCCCCCAGCTCTTTTTGTAAAGGGGCTGCCAAACTATTACTTTCACTCTTACTCAACGGCAGCGGCGGCGCCTGCTTTATTCAACGGACGTTACCCTTTATTGAATATCGTTTGGTGTGGCAGGGGGAGTAGCAGAAAAGCTTAGCTGCTGCGTTAGCGAAAGGTAGAAGGATAAGCCGCCAGCAGGAGGGCAAAAGTCGCTGCAGGCAGAAAGTTTCTAATAATGATCTGCCGGTGCAGCATTGATCTTTCAGCTGGCATGGCTGGCGTATAAATAACAAGGTAAGACCTTAGCTGGACCAGCTGGGCGCAGGAGGACTGGAAGGTAGTGCCGGTAAATCTAGACTGTCAAAATAATGACGGCTCATAAAGGTCTTGAATTGTCTATGCCGGGAGGCAGGACGGTGCGAAGCAGTAATGGCCGCTGCTTGTGAGCCAGCAGCAGAGCCGGAATAATAAAAGCGTGGCGCAGGTTTGACCTTTAAAAGTATTGACCAGCAAGCGCAGGTAGACGAAAGAATAAATAATGAAAAACTAAGGGTAACAACAAAATAAAGCAAGCGCCCCCAGCTCTTCTTGTAAAGGGGCTGGCATATTGTTACTTTCACTGTTAACCAACCGCAGCGGCGGCGCCTGCTTTATTTAACGACCGTTGTACGGAATTAGACTGGATCCTCACCTTAAGTAGTAGCTTAAAGTAATAATATACTAAGGGGTAGCGAGATTTCTATTATAAGTTGATCCTACCATAAATGATACATTAAGAAATGGTATTCGAAAATTTTCAGTTAGCCATCAAAAAAAATTACTGTTTAAAAATGATCGAATTTGCAAAAATAATATCTCAGCTGTTAGAGGATTATTACGTGGAATATTTAATCGTGGGAGGTACAGCTTTAATGCTTTATAAACAAAAGATAGGCACTAGAGACTTGGATATCCTAATTTTGAATAATGAAGGGAACATTTCAAAGTTTAAAAATATCATTAATAACGAACAGCTAATACTTGATTTTAAAGAAAATATGATAATCAGGGTTCAGGGAAAACCATATTGTATAGATTTTCATTCGAGATTAGATGGTCTAAATGAAATTGATTTGTTCAAGAATTACACGCGGATGTCAATAGGTAATTACAATTTGAGAGTAATAAATCTTACAGATTTATATAAGAATTTATCAGCTGTAAAAAGTAATATAAATGAAATTATCAGAACACAAGTTTAAGGTTTTTATAAACGAAGATTGTGAACAAAGATTCAATCAAGCAGACTTAAATTTCTTGACTGAATCTTATGAGCCCTTAAGTATAAAAAATATTAAGACTTTCTTTACAATTATCTCTTTTCATCCAACGTATAAAACGATTACTAATAGATATAGAATCCCAGATCAGTATAAACACAATGAAAATAACAATAGTGAAGCAACATCATTGAATGATTTCATGCAAATTAAAGAAATAAAATCAATAAGTTACTTTGACTATGTAGGAGAGCACATTCACAGCATTATCAATCAAGAAAAAACATGGGAAGCAGGAGATTTTGAAGTTTCAGATCCTAATGATGTGATCATTGTATCAGAAAAGTATAAGGAATATATAATGCATCATTTTTCATTGCAAGAATCAGACCCAATTATGTTAGAACTTATAGGATTGATTAATCTAGCTAGAATAGCACAAAAATATAACAAAGAATTATGGTTTTTTGATGGTTACCATTGGCAATAATGTCTTAACAGCTAAAGCACAATATATTAAGGCTGTTTAACTATTGGCTTCCGTTGGTTGAATAAAAAAATAAAAAAACTCCGTACAACAACAGAATAAAGCAAATGCCCCAACAGCATTCAGCCATTGACAATGCAGGAAGCAATTTTTGTGTACATTCGTCAAGGGGCAGTGAAGGGCATCTGCTTTATTCAATGGACGTTGGCAATTATTAAACAACTAAGCATTAGCATGATATGGAATTGGGAGAAGAATAGTTTGCTTAATAGTTATGGTGAGAGCACGCAAAGCAAATTGATATTTAATGCGACCTTAGAAGAGTTTGCAAGGTATTTTAAGCCTTTAGGTGGTACATACTTAAAATCAAAAAAGACCATACAATTTGAAAACGAAGGAATTCTACTGAATATAGGCTTTAATTCTAGTAGAAGTAATATGTCAGGTAATTGGATTGCCGTTGAACTTGGTATTTCATTTTATTACAGAGACTTCGTAGTTGATAACCAATTACATACAGGTGTATTTTTGGGAGATTTAACCCTTTTTTCTAAGAAATTGGAAAGCAAACCAAATGGCACTGTCATAATTAGGAAGATAATTGGTGAAGATATTGAGCGTGTAGAAGGACATGGAATGGAAGCAGAAGAAAGATTGGGGAATGTATTCAACTGCTATAAGTTATCTACTGCTGATTTTCTTAAGGTCGCAACTTTTCTGGAATGTGAAGTTTTGGTTTGGCTGACGAGAGTAAGAAACCGGGATTCCTTAGAAGGATTATTAAAAAATGCAGGTAATGGTGCCAAATGGAGTATGTCAAACTCTAATTTTAAACGCTATCTCCAACTTGAATTCCCTGACCTCATAGATGTATACAATGAAAAAATCATAAATAAGTAAGTAAATAAAATTGAAGCTTTTAAATAAATAAAATAAACAATTGCCAACAATGCAAACAGGTTATTGGGCATATTCTGGTAATTCAGGCACCAAAGCCACTTATAAGCTAAACAGCAACCGGATGTTGAGGTGCCATTAAATGCCCAACACCCAGTTTGCGGAACGTTAGGGCCAATTAAAAGGAGCAGCATTAACAACATGAGGTACTTAATATTACTTGTTTGCCTTGTACTGTCTCAAAATATATTCGCTCAAAGAATAAAGACGCAGCAGGTTCTAAAAGCGGCAGACAGTATTTTAAAATCCAGAGTTGGAGATGTTTTATTCAAGATGTTCCAAGTTTCTGAAGGTTCCTATCATACATATTTGACCTCAAGTGGCAGAGAGGTGAGCGGTAAATTCCTTTCAAAAAAAAAGCTTAGAAAAAGCACAGAATCGATTCATGTGTTATACCACTTTAACTACCCTGACATCGAAGGCATAAGGGGCGGGAGTTGGATAATACTAGATGATAAGCTGAAGCCTACGAACTCTATTGACCTGGCCTATATTCCTGACTTTGTGAAAAAGAAGAACCCGTCGACCTTCCTTGAGAAGGAGAGGGCAAGTAGAATAGCACAGGACAGTTTCAAAGAAAATGGTGTTCGAGCAACAGAACCAGAGCTAAGGTTCGAGCAGAAGTATGGGAAGTATATCTATCAAATCAATAACATCCTGACCAGTACTATATCTCCAGGTGGACAGGAAACCGGACAAATGGAAATAGCAGAAGTTGACGCTGAAACAGGTGAAGTACTTGCAGTCTACAATGGAGTGTACGGCTTGATAATAAGATAATAAACTGGCCCTAACAACAGAATAAAGCAAGCTCCCAGCCAGCATGGTTGCCATTGATACTGCAGCTAGCTAACTTATCGAACTTTGGGTGACCGTCGGTGAAGGTCGCCTGCTTTATTCAACGGACGTTGGCTGCAAGCAAAATCAGCAATATCTAACCAAGTATCAAACCAAAACCATTAATATCTTATGTCCGACTTCATTTTGAAATTCTGGCCAAAATCTGAAGTGCAAGAAGTTAAAACTGATAAAATAAAATCAGGGCTGGTTGACGCAAATATAATCGGTGAACCAACTGTATTTTGGGGTAAGCCTGCCTATAAACCTGGACAATCAATTAATGATTATTTTGAGCCTAAGCTCAACCCCGAATGGGCTAAAGCTTACTTTGCTTCGATTGCGTTAACAGTTTCAGATAAAGATTATGGGGTCCTGGAAGGTGAAGAAGATTTTGAATACATAGACAGATTAAATGTAGTTGCTATAATAGGAGGAGAAGGAGCGTTTGAGGAATGGGGAAAGATGTGTGAAAAATTAGAATCAATAACCGGAGATGAATACCAAGGTGGCTGGGAGATACTATAACAAAAATAAAAAGCCAGCAGCCAACAACAGAATAAAGCAAGGGCTGTAAGAGTTCTTTGCCATTGAACTACAAAACCGATACTTTGCGTCCATAGAGAAGCGGCGGTGACCAGCCCCTGCTTTATTCAATGGACGTTAGGTGCAAGCAAAATAAAGCAATTACTATAACCAGAATGCAGGAAGTCAACTTTGATAATCATACGTATAAATTCGAGTTTTCTGATTCCGATCAATGCTGGATGGGAAGAGTAGAATTAAATAATGTGACGCTGGACATTGAACTTTACCTACAAGATTTTCAGGATAATTCAATCAACTGGGCAGATTTTGAAGATTTTCTGCAATTCTTTGACCATAATATAATGGAGTCAGTAATTGCCAAATCTAAAGCTCTTCTGCTCAAGTTCTACGAAGTTACAGGTGGTGGCGATAAGCTGGAAGAATATAGATTTGAATTTGAATCAATCATTTATAAAGGTAAAAGATATGGTGGTTTCTTTGGTGACCCTACACACCAATATTCCCTACTATTCAAACTATATCGGCAAGAGTATATTGAAAGTTATGACCCATATGGAAATTACTTTATAGAAATTGACAATGGATTGATTATCGGTTGCAAGAGAGTACAAGTTTAAGTCTACTATTATAAAAGAATAAATTAAGCCAGCACCTAACAACAGAATAAAGCAAGCGCCCAGCTATCTTTCAGCCATTGACAATGCAGGCAGCTACCCTTGCGTACTCTCGGTTACCGCCAGTGAATGGTCGCCTGCTTTATTCAATGGACGTTGGCAGCAATTCCCCATTTTTCAGGAGAAAATAATTTCTTGAGCTAACGTTTACGTAGAGCCAATTAAGGCTCTATGCAAGACCGATTTTAATTTGATGCTTGCAAGCTCGCTCGCAATTCCGGTTGGGATGAGAAAAGCCTTTAGTAGTAGAAGTACCAAAGGCTTTGTGGTAATTTCAGTGGCGGCACCTAGAGTGACCCCGATCAGAATAATTACTTTACCTAAGATACATCCTCTTAGAG
>NZ_JAHXBU010000096.1 GCF_020178975.1 Cesiribacter sp. SM1 | reverse complement strand
ATGGAAAAACTACTACAGCCAAAAACCTTCATCTACACTTGTGGTCAATGAAAATCAGGACTAACTTTTAATGGTAAACTTATATCAGTATTAGCAACAAACGGTCAACACATTTTAGGACGGGTCAACTGTTAAAGTGTAAAGCAAAACCTCCGTTTGTTGAGAATTAGCACTTCCTTCACAGAACCTTCTTAGTAGCTGTTCTTTATCCTCAAGAATCCATCTCAAAAATCAAATACTGATTAATGACATGATATTGAGTTACTGAGACATTATTGAAAGAATATTATCAAGACAATTAAAGTAGTCTATCAGAGATAAAGGAAAAAAATTGTCTAAGCCTCTCCTATCTAACTTTTCCCAATGCTCATCCTATGGATATTAGTTTTTGCAGGACCATAATCAGTGAAATCGATGCTTGAAACTAATAGATAATTCACGAATTTATGGATAAACTTTGTACCCCATTTGTACCTCAAGTAGCTGAAAATGCTTTCAATTAATAGATATACAGGTTGTTGTTAAAATATATTACATTCTGCATCGTTAAATATGTATATTTTAAATATGTTAGTTTATGTTTTGAAGTCTTCTTAAAAAACAAATTCCATCAACAATAAAAGCGGCTCCGGGATCAATCTCAAAGCCGCTTCTTCATTTCAAACAGTCGCTAACTCTAAAAAGAATAGCGCAGGTTTAGATAACTGCCAAAGTTTAAGATATAGGTCTTGTTGAATTCAGACGGCAACCTTTCCGTACCCCTGAAGACATTGTGCAAGCCTCTTTCGGCGCTAAATCCATAGCCAATAATCAGACCGCCCAAGCGTGTTTCCTGCCCAACAGCCAGGCGAAGGCCATAGTCAAAACGGTCATACTGGCTATGTTCCTGCAGTCGTATTTCCCCCTGTTTACTCTCTAAATACCCGCCATAAACACCTGCCTTGGCAGTGAGCCAGTTGGGCACATGCTGGCCCCATCTGAGAAAGTTCTGCTGATACTGCAGGTAAAGTTTGTAATAGCGCAACTCCAGCTCTTTTCTTAAATACTCCCCCTGCTGATACATCTTATACTGCTGTCCTACCCGCCCCACCAGGTGCATCTCGGTAGCCAGCAAACTGTTCTGGCCCAGGCGGTAGTTGAGCACTACGCCCCAGTTTTGCTTGTAAGTAGGATCGGTGGCAATTAGGCTGTTCTTATTGTAACTATTCTTGGTTTCGTTATTCAGCAGCCAGCTGTTATGATACACCAGTACAGGACCTGCTTCAAACCTGTTGCGGCGCAGGTACTCCTGCTTTTTCTCTTCCACCAGTTCCGCATGGCTTGTCTCCTTCTCTATCCCTGTTTCCAGAGGCATAACCTGCACATCAATTAAGCCTTTGTTCAAGACCAACATCATGGGTAACCTTTTTATTGAAACAGGCACCGCATCTGCAACAGACGCTTTTTCACTGCTCATGTGATCATGATCAGCCACAGAGGCTACAGCCCCTATTCGAGGTTTTTCTTCTATTGCTTCAGCCCCTGAATCAAACAAGTACTGTCCCATGGTTTGATTGCTTTCTGATGGTTCGGCGCCTAGGCTTTTTGTACTCGTTAAGGTAGCTTCATCCGTCTTAGGGATCAGTGACTGTGCCACGCCCACACTTTCTATAAAATCTGTGCCAGCTGCTGGTGCTGGATGGGTTGATGCAGCCTTCTGGTTGGCAGCACTTCCTTCCTTCCCTTGGCAAAGCACCTGATCAGGGCTGGAGGCCTCAACTTCTGAAGCACTAATCTCCACACTTACTTCGGTCTGTTCTTGTAAAGTAGCTTGTGGTGGTTTTATAGTAGCTTTCGTGGCAGACAGCGCCTTTTCATTCGAGGAACTTGATGCGTCTGGATCAGAAAAAGTTACCGGCAAGCCTGCCATAGCGCTAGGATGCATTTCAACTCCTGCATGATCCGCTGGTGCCTGACCTTTGATATTGGACAAGGAGCCAGTATTTGTTTGGTGGGCAAAGTTTCCGTTCGTAGCTGAAGGACTCCACAGCAGATAAGTGCCTACTGCAGACAACAGCAACAAAAGGATGGCTGCTGCCATGCGGAGGCTTGGCCTGAAAAGAATTTCTGGCTTATCAAGCTCTTGGCTAATTCCCTGCCAGACCCGCTCAATGTTGAGCTGACGGTTGATGCCAGACCACACATGGCCAGGCGCTCGCTTTTGCAATGCAGCAAAACTTTCTTTTACTTTCTGATCCAGTGGATCGGCCAATGGTGTTTCATCCAAAGGGGGGTTCGTGGTATCCAGCGCAGCAGATAAATTTGCCCATAGCGTATCAGGAGCCCCCTTGCTCTTGTTTTCAAAGCTGCTTCTGATGAGATCATTCAGTTGTTGATTTTCCTGCTCCTGCATCTCGGATCTTTGTACTGCCTACTTTCCTTCTTTTTGTATAGCGCCTACTGAAATATGGTTTCGCTGCTTTGTTCTATTCTGTTGAGGATGATTGCGTAGATATGCTCGTTCGTATCTTCATTGATGAGAATATAATTTGGCAGCTCAATTTCACTATCCTCTTCCTGCTCAACCTCCTGCAGCAGGGCCTGATCCAGATAAGAAAGAGGAATTGTTTCAAACCACTTTACCGGATCCAGTCTGATTATAGCGTTAGCCGGAGTATTTGCCCGTAGCACAATCTGTGTATTCCCAGACAACTCTTTAGCAGGCATTTCAAACGCTAGGGAAGATCCTAGCTCAATGCGAAGGGGATAGAGCACCCCATTGCTGTTCAGGTAGGTTCCTTCCACCACCAAACCGCTGTCTTCTAGATCGTCGTAGAGTTCCAGTTCCACCTCAAGGCGGGTGTAGTTTCCCTGTGGTACTTGAAAACGAAGGGCCTCTACCGCTTGAACAGGATCAAAAGGAACATGCAGCCCCTGCTCATACTCCTTTTCAAAATATACATCGTCACCTTCTTCCCTCCTGCCATCAAAAGTAAAAGAAGCCAGTCGAATGGATCCCTGCCTAAAGTTTAGACGGCTATTGGTACTTACGTTACGGTTGATATCTACCTGAAAGCCAACATCAGTAGGAAGTTTGAATTCCTCCTCATCCTGACAGCCCCCCAACAGGGTTGAAAATAGTATGGTGGTGTACACGATTAACTTATTCATTTCACATGCACTTATATGATTTAACCTTAGGAATGCCCCGCCCAGGTATGAGATTTGTTTTAGGCACAAAAGGTTGGAAAGAACTCTATTCATATGTTTCTTTTGTGCTTAGGCCAACCTTTTCTTTTCCTCTAGAGACACCTGCAGCATGGCTTCCTTCAACAGAAACCTGGCCCTGTTGAGCTGCGACTTGGACGTTCCGACCGATATGCCCATCAAATCGGCGATTTCCTGATGGTCATAGCCTTCAATGGCATAAAGCTTCAGGACTAAACCTGCTTTTTCAGGAAGATTATTCACCAGCTCAATCACTGCATCGGCATGGATGGTCTCCAGGATAGTTTCGACAGCCGGCTCAATGTAGGTCTTGTAGACACTTAGGTTTTCTGTTTCCTTACGTTTCTTTTGGTATTGCACCAAAGCCGTATTGACCATGATTTTTCGAATCCAGCCTTCAAAGGACCCGCCAAAAGTGTAATTGTTTAGATTTGCAAAGACCTTGATAAATCCCTCCTGCAGCACATCAGCAGCCTCGTCCTCATCTTTGGTATAGGTGAGGCATACGTTGTACATCTTATCGGCATACTTACGATACAGCACCTCCTGATACTGCCGTTCCCGGGCAATACAACGTTCAATCAGCTCTTTTTCAGACATAAGTAATTGGGAGTTAGCGTTCTGTGCTGCTTCTGTTAAGGCAGAGGCAGGACAAGCTGAACGAAAATATGGACCAAGCGTCTGTATGTTATTGCTTTAGCTGGCCCTATCCTACAGAAGTATGGTTTAGCACCCTTTAGGTAGAATTCAGGTCCTTCTCAAAAGCCTGCTGATATTGCTACCATCTATCTTCAACTACAGCTAACGGTGCAGATAAAAGTTAGCCTTAGGATGAAAGAGAAGACAAAAGAAAAGGACTACTCAGCTGCAGCCCTTTCCTATCTAAACCACCCTTAACTTTCTCTTTTGAAATTTTTCTAATCTATTTCAGTGACAGCACGCTGCTACTCTACGGAGATCAGATGGATTTCTTCTTCATGATCCTTTAGCCACATCTCATTTTCTTTCAGGCGCACAATCGTGTATTTGTCGATATCGGTCCCTACAGAAATAACAAGGGCTTCCTTATCGCTCATGAACTCCCATGTACCGGTCTTATCAGTTACGCCTCCATCTTTTTCCATAAAAACACCATCTTTGCCAAACACCCAGCTCTCACCGGTGAAGTCAGTGGTAATTTCTACTTTATCTTCATGGTCATAGGCATACTCCACCTTCCACTCATTAGCTACTCTAGCTGTTTTGGAGCGTAAGCTTAAACCTGGTCCTTCTTCATATTTACCGCAGGCTGCTACTCCCAGTAATAAGCCAGCTAACATCAGTATCCTCTGCTTTTTCATTATCCAAATGGTTAAGGTATTCAGTTAGAATTTTTGCTTTATTTCGTAATTACTCGCTGATTTCCACTTCGGTAGCCAGGTCAAGACCTTCTGCTGCACTTTCGTAGATGTCGGTGTTTTGTGTTTCGCTAATAACAATAACACCTTGTGCATCTTTGGCAGCTAATGAAAGATCTTCATCAGTTACCTCGATAAACCACACGTTTGGATCGAAAGTAACCTGTGCCAGGATGCTTTCTCCACCAGCAAAAGTAATGGCGCCTTCTTTTTCCACTTCAAAGGTCTCTCCTGAATTGAATTCAAAACGCACAGGGTGCTTGACCCCATTTGCATCTGTATAAGTACCATTTAGCACTACCGCCGGCTCATCCGAATCGTCCTGCAGCTCAATTTCTACTTCTACTTCATTGTAAGTGCCTGCAGGAATTGTAAGGCCGCTGATGTCAGGTGTAGATATTCCTGTGGCAAAGTCAATAACTGTAATTTGCTCCAGATCCACCTCTACAGAGTCGGTAGCGGATTCAGCTTCGAACTGTATTTCACGAATGGTAATAAAGCCTGAAGTGAACGCTAATGAATTTCCTGCCAGCACTCTTTCTCCTGCACTGGCTGAAGAAGTATTTACAGTATTGAAGCTCATGTTCACCTGAGCAGTTTGTTGTGGAGCTACATCATCCTCACCGCAGGCAAACATGCTAAATGCCAGTACGCCAGATAATGCTAATTTGTTGAAATACAGAATAGTAGTTTTCATAACAGTAATTATCAAAGGGTTCTTATTTACTTTTTATGTCCCTTAGATCATAGTTGGTGGCAAAAGGTTGGGAAGATTTTCTGGTAGCCATTTCACCTAACCAGCTTCAGATGTATGGTAGTCGCTTATTCTGTACTTTTAGTCCTGGCATCATAGAAAACCAGATACATTTTCAGGGATAGCAATCAGAGAAAAATCCCTCCAATCTTCCGCTGGGGATGATGCTATATCATTTAGGCTATGCCAGCCAAGGGTTTGGTACATCTGTAAGGTTAAGCAAGAAACCCAAAGCTATATGGTCATAAAAAAAAGAGTGAGGGTATATAAATCTTTTCTATGAGATTTAGTTGGCTCTGGCAGTAGCAGAAAATGGCATTAGAGCCTACTTCTTCTAAAATACTTTAGGTGTGCCATTGACTAACTGAATATAATGGACCCCGAAAATAGGATAGCGATTTAAAGTGTAAAAACCATTAAATTGTTGACTATGCAAAAGCGAAGATCCTTTTCAGCTGAATTCAAAGCTAAAGTAGCCATTGAGGCGCTAAAAGAGCAACAGACCCTTCAGGAGCTGGCCCACAAGTACGAACTGCATCCCAATCAGATTTCTGCCTGGAAGCAGGAGTTTCTGGCAAACTCTGCCAGTGTTTTCAACCAAGGGAAAAAGAAAGAAGAAGCTTCTGTAGACACTGGCAAGCTCTACGAGGAGATCGGCAGACTGAAGGTGGAAGTGGATTTTCTAAAAAAAAGAGTCTAGTACTGTAACATCTTAATTATCGAACTCCACAACAGGGTAGAATTTCCTGAAGGTTTGATGCGCATCATCAGAAGTAAAGCTCCAGCATATTTTCACTTTTCGCCTGTTTCTGTGCTGCTGCCAAGCACTGACTATTCTTTTCATTTTCTCTATTGATCCTATTCTTTGCTTTAGGCACTGGCGACTCAGAGCAGAGAATTCAATTTCAGCGGGGCTGCCCCAGCCATATTGAGCCAGGAGCCATGCTTAGGAGTAAAACAGAAGCTGATTTTTTCCCTTAGTTCCATAGCTCTTTCTTCGGGCAGAGTTGCAAAGAAAGAGCCATAGCCGTGGATGTTTAAATTATCCAGCACGATTGTCACCTTTGCAGCATCAGCATATTGCTCCTTGAGAAGCTTATCTACAAAAAGGGCAAAATCAGTCTTTGTTCTTCTTTCTGTAGTTTGGCAGTAGCGTTCTCCTTTATCCATATCATAAGCCAGAAAGAGATTGCAAGTGCCATTCCTTTTGTACTCACTGTCCTGCCTGAAAGACCTGCCTTGCTTCATAGGCAAAGGCTCCCGCACCTCATCAAGTAGTTGACATGGACGCTCATCAAGGCAGATCCTTACCTCTCCAGGTTCGGCATCTCTTTGGTAGGTATCCAGCACGGCTTCCATTCTCTGGATGTATTCACCATCTATTTCACCGATGACCCATTGCTTCTTTTGCCAGGGTTTAAGCAGCTTTTTTTCAAAAACCTTCTTACTGGTTCTGTAGAAAGCTTCTCAACATACCCCAACTCCACCACCTTATCACAGATCATCTGCAGAGTCCAGTATTCATTACCTTCAGGAGGATCGCTACAGGCAATGGCGGTAATCTGCGCCTTTACCTCATCAGTTAGCTTTGGCGGCTGACCAGAACGAGGCTTCTCTTCGATGGCCTCTTTGGCATCCTTACCCACTTCCAGATATCTGTTCCAGATCTTGTAAACCGTTGACAATACTACATCCGCTTTAGAGGCTATCTCTTCTGCACTCACTCCTTCTGACAAAAGAAGAAGTATCCTAGCTCGCTTTACTTTCCTGACAGAATGCCTGCCCTTCTTTAGTATCCCCTGTAAATATCCCTTTTCTGATGCCGATAAAGTAACTTCCCTACTCATGCTCCCGCAACTTTATCACAATCAACAATTTAATCTGTTTTTGGTTCTATAAATTAAGATGTTGTAGTACTAGTGCTCTTCCAATTTAATCCATAGAAATTGCATTAGCTTTATTGACAGCTAGATATTGCCGCGATAGCTTTTCTCTGGCAGTGTTGACAGTAAAGCTCCAATGGATTTTAGCTCTTCGTTTATT
>NZ_JAHXBU010000097.1 GCF_020178975.1 Cesiribacter sp. SM1 | reverse complement strand
GCATTTTTGCCACTATCAAAAGAGAAACTCCCTATGTTGCTCTTCGACAATATAACAAAGCTGCATAACTTCAAATCTTGAAAATTTAATATACCTAAACCTTGGCTTAACCTTAGAATTCCGGCGGTCGAAAGGCCAACTGTTGGGATAATGCCGTAGCAGAGAGCTTTTTTAAAACCCTGAAAACAGAGTGTGTGTACAGAAAAAGATTTGAAAATCAAAAGGAGGCAGCCGTTGAGATTTTTGAGTTCATCGTAATCTGGTACAACAGGATGAGGCTACATTCCAGCTTGGGCTACCGCACACCCGCACAAATGGAGGAACTACTAAATTCTAAACCACTAGCAGCTTAATCTTTTGTCCACTTTTTTGTTGCAAGTCCACCTTCGGAGTTACCCACAATTAACACCCATAGCGATAGTAGTAGTTATCGACCTATATTTGAAAATGAATAGAATTCTCTACTTCTAGATGGTCCTAAAATGGGGGAGCTTACAAGCTCCCTGCAGCGTCAATGGCAAGAGAACAGGGAAGGCAACTGAAATTTTCTGTTGTTAGCACCTGTCTATTTTTCCTTGTCTACTTACCGTTTCATTAATCCAGATGGGGCAGATAGGGAAGTACCTCCCTCTGAAACTGGATAAACACGATAAGTCCCTGATCACTCTCCTATAACAATGGCTCACTCACGTTATTCCAGAAAGGTGATTCCAATCGCATCGAGGTTGAATTCATCCTCCACTGTACTTCCCGGAACCGCATGGGCCTTTTCAGACTCAATCCTATCAGGAATGGTCAGCCTGTTACCCCCTGAATTTATGATAGCATGGCTACTCGTCAGGCGCCATTTGGCTCGGGCAGCCATGACACTTTCAGTAGACATCCATTCTTCTCGCAGCGCCTCATGCTTATCACTGTTACAGGCAGTGTTTTGTTTGCCTGGTTGCGTTAGTTCCGTTCGTAGTGAAGTATGAAAATTCCGCTATTGCAGGTAATTGTGTTTTTAAGTTTTAGTGGCTGCCATTTCTCTAACTGCTCAAATGCTGAAACCCCTTTTCCTATTGCAATTGGATTCACAAAAAAATGAAACTCGTCAATGAGTCCCTCCCTAATTAATGATGAAACAAATGCACTGCCACCATAAACAATCATGTCTTGCCCATCCTGGCTCTTCAGTTTGTTGACTTCCTCTTTTAAGTTTCCTTTTGCAAGTATGGTTTTGTCCCAAACTGAATTATCGAGCGTTTTTGTAAACACAACTTTTCGAGCATTCACTATTCGTGTTGCAAACGCAAACATTGGACCGTCAGGCTTGGTAAAGGTGTCCTGCCAAAACGGAATATAGTTAACCGCTAACTTTCTGCCGAGAAGGATAGTGTCGGATGTGTCAAGCAAGTTAATAATGTATTGCCTGATACCGTCCAGGTCCCAGGTTATCCATTGCTGCTCATCATTTGCTCCTGTGGAGTTAAATCCATCAACGGTAACCTGCATTTGTAACTTCAGCTTTCGCATTGCTGTTTTATTTGCTTAACGTTACCAGCAATTCGTCCAGGTTTCCCAATGCCATGGTAAAGCCTTTTTCAAAGCCGAGCTCAATGATCTTTTCTAGGTCGGCAAGGCTTTCATATTTTGCCGTAATCGTTACAAGTGTTTTATCAGCAGTTTCGCTGAAAACATTGTTCCACAATGTTCTTGGCATATCCTGATTAACCGTTCCCTCTTCATCACAAAATGCGTCCAGACCTGAAAAGCTGCTTTTAAGTTCTATTTTGAGATAGTCATTTTTACACCAGTGCTTTTCATTTTCGGGACTGATCATGGCATACAGCCACATGCCCCCTTCCCGGAAATCCATAGACTTGGTTTGCGTACGATATGGTTTTGGCGCCCACCATTGGTCAAGTAGTTCAGGTTTAGTCCAGGCGTCCCAAACCAAATCAAGTTTTGCGGCAAACTCACGTTTTACCTGTACCGTATTGTTTTGTTTGTTTACGGTAAAGTCAAATTGTAATACTGTTTTCATTTATTGCTGCTTTTGAGTGTTGATAGTACTTCGTCAAGCTGGCTGAAACGTGTTTCCCAAATTTTCCGGAACTGTTCCAGCCATTTGTCTACTTCTTTCATTTTGTCAATTTCAAGCTGGTAATAAATTTCCCTGCCCTGATGCTCGGCTTTGATCAATTCACATTCCTGTAAAATCCGTAAATGCTTTGAAACCGCTTGTCGTGTGGTATCAAAGTGTTCGGCAATGGCATTGGGGGTCATTGCCTGTACTGCAATAAGCGCAATGATTGCCCGCCTTGTTGGGTCTGCAATGGCTTTAAAAATATCTCTTCTCATTAATCCAGGTTATAATACGAAACTAATCGTTTGCATTTAAATTTGCAACCATTTGGTTTCTAATTTTTCATAGACTTAGAATTTTTGGTTGGCAGATCAGTCGTTACATCGATCTTAGGTGATATTCTGTCTTGTGACAAAGATTATTCAGGAAAAAGGCAGGCAATCTTCGATAGAAGATCCAGCGTTTAGGCAGGAAGGCAACAAATTCAGTTTTACATGGCCGGGGGAAGTAATTTTATAGCCGTAAAGATTTACCATCAGATCGTTACCTGGGTTTTGCAGCCTACTGCCCAAAGCTGTTCATTACGGGGATATAATTTCAGCTGAACCTAGATGCCATTATCCTGGTGTTGTTTATTTGCTCTACGTACTGAAAACATGCAACATCGAAGCTAACATAGCGTATTTCAACCTAATGGCTTAACCTTTCGCAGATATAAAAAGCAATAGCAAATCAGCAAAACTTATAACACAACAGCAAGGAAAGTTAGTGCCTGATCCTGTTGATCAGGGCAACGCTGTTTTTAACTATTTAGATGAAAAAGATCAAGAGTGTCTTATTCGTTGACGATGATGAAATTACCAGTTACATCAATAAGTCAATCATAGAAGAAATGCAGATAGCCGAAAAAGTTCATTGTATGGAGGATGAACAAAAAGCACTGGAATTCATCATTGAACACTGCAGCGGTAAAGGAGCTGGAGATGATAGCTGTCCCGAACTAATCTTTCTGGATGTACATATGCCATTTTTCAATGCCCTCGAATTTCTGGAGCTACTTCAACAGCACCCAGGCTTTGATGCTGAAAAGTTATTCATTGTGCTGCTTACTTCTTCCATGCATGACAGAGATAAAGCATTATCTCAAAAATATAAAGTACAGGCTTACCTAAATAAGCCCCTGACCCCTGAAAAAATCAGCCACATCCTTTTTCAATTTTTCAACAGGAGGGGCAGGATTTAATCCTTTCGGGAGTAGAAAGTTTAGATAGTTGTTCTTTAGGTGATTTTACACACAAGCCAGTTGCGACTGGCTTAAAACAGGAAACGTATCGTGCTACAGGTTCTAGTAAAGAATCATTACTTGGAACTGGCAGCAAACTGCTTTAGAAAGTCAGGCGCAACATATATCATTAGCGTGCCTGTCTATTAAGATCCAGGGTCTTGGGGTAGACTTTGGATTTTCAAAAATTGGTGAATTAGAGAGAAATTAAGGTTTTAATAAAAAGAGTATTCTTTTTTTTGCTTTCACTAAATGCTACGGCAGGCTTAATACCCAGCGCTAACAAAATCGTAGCCAATATTCTTCATTATAATAAGAATTTATATGAAATCCATCCATAGAGTACTGGTGATTGACGATGATGAGACTAGCTGTATTATTAATAAGATTTTTCTGAAAGAAATGAATATAACAGAAGAAATAGAGTGCATTGAAGATGCCAATGAAGCACTATCTCTTCTTATAAAGGTGAGTGAGGAAGGCTCCTTTAAGGAAAAAGGTCCAGATCTAATTTTTCTGGATATCAATATGCCTAAAATGGATGGATTTGAATTTCTGGAAAGAGTGAGAGAACTGGAAGGCAGAGGAGCATTATGTAAACAAAAAATTGTTATGTACACTTCTTCCTATCATCCCAGGGATATAGAAAGAGCCAAACAGCATGGCGTGCTAGCTTATGTTATAAAACCATTAACCGAGACAAAAATGAAAAGTATCTTGGAGGCATATAACAACAATGCTACAAGGCGGTAATTTAAGCTCTGTCACAAGCACTTTACAGAGTGTTTTTCATTCTTTTTGAAATCGCTTTTTGCTTAGTTATGTTCTGGCATAAAAATCCAATTCCTGTATTTTCAGCAATTCAAAGAGGTATAGATTTCAATCGACTCAAAAATTTCTATGGTCTTTTAAAAACTACTCCGGTTTTCATGACGAAATGATTTTTGTCGTAGATCAAATTTTTAAAATCTTTTTCTAAATCTCCCTCGAAAGCTATTATATCGGCAAATGTGCCTGCTTTTATAACACCAAATTCATTTTGTTTTCCCATGGCACAAGCGCTATTGTAAGTTCCTATTTGTAAAAACTTCATTTACTGGAATGCCAGCCTCAAAATAGGACACCAACGAGTTTTTTGCTTCAATACCAATAGACCTTGGGGTATAGAGATACAAATCAGAGCCGTACACAATTTTCACGCCTGCTTTTACTGCTTTTAAGAGTCGTTGCTTTGTTGTTGTTACAAAACCTTTGATGTCTTCATCTGAAATATTGCTTTCGGAGAACTCTACTATACTATTATATCCATCATAAGTACCGTCTGTCGGCACCAGATAAACACCTTTTTCAGCCATGAGTTGTAGCGTTGGATAAGACGGAGGTCATTGGTTCAGCGTCAGATTTGGTGATGAGGGTCAAAATCCTGCTGAATATGGTTAAGCAAGAATGGAAACCAGCTTGCTTATACCACCTGAATTAGAAGTATTAGCTACTTCCGTCACTGAAGCAAAGGTTATCTTTCAGCTTCAGTTTATCGTCACTACCGCTTACTGCCCTCTTTGTGATAGCTTAAGCACTCGCATCCACAGCCGCTATGAGCGCAAGCTACAAGATCTGCCCATCAGTGGTAAAGTAGTAGAGCTACGACTCTGCACGCGCAAGTTTTTCTGCCAGAAGGATAACTGCCCCAGGAAAATCTTTGCACAACAACAACCAAGCTGCTTGAAGCGCTATGGTAGAAGACTACTTCGGGTGTGTGAACAGATGATCTGTATTGGATGCGAGATGGGCGCAAAGCCTGGAGCCCGTATTTGTAGGCTGGTAGGAATACCTATAAGTGCTTCTACTGTATTGAGAAGCATCAGAGGGGGTGCTGTAACTGAAGCCACTACTCCCACTGTTCTGGGTGTAGATGATTTTGCTTTTCGCAAGCGGGAAAGCTATGGCGCCATACTGGTAGATCTGGAAAAAAGAAAGCCCATCGACCTGTTGCCGGACAGGGAAGGCAAAACTTTAGAAGCCTGGCTTCTGGCACACCCCGGCGTTTCCATTGTCAGCAGAGATCGTTCTTCTGTGTACGCCCTTGCCATCACAAGGGCTTGCCCAGAAGCTGTACAGGTAGCCGATCGCTGGCATTTGCTTAAGAATCTGGGAGAGAATACCACCAAATTTCTGGATAGGCAAAGATCCTTAATCAGAGAAACAGCCCAGGAGGTTTTTGAGCAGCCAAAGTCTGAAGCTGCAGCAGAAGTGCCAGAGAAAACAACCAGTGTACGTGTGGAAAAACGCTATGCTCTTTTTGAAAAGGTAAAGCAACTTCAAAGTAATGGTCATTCTGCAAGAGCCATTGGCCGGCATTTAGGAGTGTCCAGAAATACGGTGAGGAGGTGTTTTAAACAAGAAGCCTTTGTTCCGAAAATCAATCCCAGAAAATCCAACCTTTTAGATTATGAATCTTATCTTCGGCAGCGCTGGCAAGAGGGCCAGCAGTGTGCAAAGGCACTCTTGCAGGAAATCAAAGAAAGAGGCTATAATGGCTCCTATACCATTCTAGCTGGCTTCCTGTCGAACTATCCCAAAACAGGAGAAGCACTTTCACTACCTTCTGCTCAAAAAGTTGAGAACTACTCCACGCGCAGCTTAAGCATCGCCTTTTGCAAGACAGAACAAGAATGGGATGATAAGCAAAAGCCTTTCCTGACGAAACTACTGGAGAAAAGCTCCTTGCTAAAGCAGCTCTGGGAACTGAACCTGGAATTCAAAAGCATAATGGCGCAGAAGAAGGGAGACAACCTGAAGGCCTGGTGCGAAAAAGCTGCTCAACATGCTTCATTCAAAAGCTTTGTACAGGGAATCCGGCAGGACTTTGATGCAGTCTATCAGGCGATGACCTCCTGCTGGAGTAACGGGCAAACAGAGGGGCAGGTTAATCGCCTGAAAAATATCAAGCGCCAGATGTATGGCAGAGCTAGTTTCGAACTTTTGCGTCGGCGAGTTCTGGCTAATTCAGCATAGCTTCACCAAATCTGACGCTGAACCTGATATTGTGCCAGTGATTTCGGGGATCACTGTGCCAAAATACTGATGAAACCGGAAGTTATTTCGCTCATCATTGTGCCACTTTCCATAATGTATAATAGCCTTGCCAGAAAAATTTATGGCAGGCCAACGCATCGACATTATGGATCTACAACAGCTTATACAGTTAAAGAAAAAGGGCATGAGTAACCGCCAGATCGGTCGTGCCCTTGGCCTGAGCCGTAACACGGTCAACAGCTATTTTAAAACCTTTTCAGCCCAGCAGCTCAGTCTTCAGGAACTGGAAGAGCAGAGTAGCAGTGCGCTTTCTTCTTTGTTTCCAGCGGCAGATTACAAAGACAAGAGCCGTTATGAGCAGCTAAGCAGCTACTTTCCCTACTATCAAAAAGAGCTAACCAAACCCGGCTGCACCCTACAGCAGCTCTGGCACCAGTACCTGCAACAACACCCGGACGGCTACCGCTATACGCAGTTTACACACTATTACAGTCGCTGGAGCAAACCTTTAAAAGCCAGCGGCATTCTGCTGCACAAGGCAGCCGAGAAGCTCTTTGTAGACTTTGCAGGAAAGAAGCTTAGCTATGTAGACAAAGAGACCGGAGAAGTGCTGGAGGCAGAGTTGTTTGTAGCTGTTCTACCCTGCAGCCACTACACCTTTGTACGTGCAGTAAAAAGCCAGCAGCGTGATGATTTTATTCTGTGCCTCAATGAGGCCCTAAGCTGGTTTGGAGGAGTGCCCCAAGCCATTGTATGTGATAACCTGCGCTCGGCAGTGAGCAAAGGCCATAGGTATGCTCCCCTGATCAACAAGACCCTTAAGGACTTTGCTTTGCACTACGGCTGTGTGGTGGATCCTGCACGACCTTATCATCCCCAGGACAAAGCCCTGGTGGAAGGAGCTGTAAAGCTAGTGCTCTTCCAAAATAATTAATAGAACTAAAGTAGTAGCTTTTTCATTTCCAATAAAAAGGAGGTAAGATGGGTAAGCTATTAAAGAAGCTAGAGATAAACAGAGAGGATGAGTTAGTATTACA
>NZ_JAHXBU010000098.1 GCF_020178975.1 Cesiribacter sp. SM1 | reverse complement strand
TCCATCCTTGGGGCTGGACCGCTAAAAAGCAAGCGCTAAAACTCCCTCTGGCCTTCCGCTTCTGCTCTTGGGAGACCTAGCTCCACAGAAAATCCACCAGCCGAACCGCTTATTACACATAACGTCCGTTGAATAAAGCAGGCGACCTTCACCGGCCTCTGCTGTGCCCACGCAAAGGTAGACAATAGCATTGTCAATGGCTGAATGCTCTGTGGGAGCTTGCTTTATTCTGTTGTTGGTGTGTGTTTATTATTTTTTATCCCCCGATACTGATTATTGTACTTTCCAATAAGAGCCCAGATAACCATAATATAATTGCAGTTACATAGCCTCTAATGATCGTCCACCGTCCAATATAAACGGATAGTCCTATTACTATGCCAGCTAGACCTATAATGCTCTCAAATATTAAAACCCAACCTGGGATCATGAAAACATGTAGCACACTACTCACTTCATACTCAACTATTATTTCGATATTTCTGTAGATCCAATATGATGAGAGAAGGATCAGGAGTACACCATTTAGCCTTGATCTAGTCGATTGTCTTGATATAGATTCTATCATCTAGCTAATTTTTAGCGCATCCATAACAGTGAAATCATCATTTATCTTCCCGGCGCTTTTTCTTGATTTCACGCTTCACCTTACTTTTTTCGGCATATTCATGGAGCAATGAGTCTTTGTCCTCCGCCATTTCGTCAATCTCTTTTTGAGTGAGACCCTTGAAATCCTTGCCAGTTACATGATAGCTCTTTGACATTATGCTCTTCAGTTAAATATGCCCAACGATTCAATACACACCAACGTCCGTTGAATAAAGCAGGCGATTTTCACTGGCCTTTGCTGAGCGTACGCAAAACTTGCTTCCTGCATTGCCAATGGCTGAATGCTCTGGGGGAGCTTGCTTTATTCTGTTGTTGTGTGCTGGCTTTTTATTTTTTATCTCTTGTTAAGCTATCCATTTTAACGATCGTATTAAGAACAGCAGGGTAGAAAAACTGCCCAGCAGAATTTTCTTTCTTTACTCTTTCTATTTCGTCTCGGTACTTGTCCGCTGTGTGTATGTCAATGTTTAGAAGTCCAAGTATTGCCTTGTACAAGAACTCATTGTATTTTCTATTTTGCCATTTCCCTTCTCTAATCAACTTCTTAGCAATATTTCCTTTTTTACCGTCTTTGAAGGTATGAGGCACTGTCTCGACTGTGTCCCCAGGATAAAATTCGAACAGGTAATTCGGATCAGCATCACGGATAAATTCACTATTTTCAAGAATTTCATATTGATTATCCTGTACAATCCGTGCTTTAACAGGAACCCATGTATCGGTCCCGTCAATCAGATGAACATATATTGCCTGTGTCGTTAGTGTCGTCA
This sequence comes from Cesiribacter sp. SM1, assembly GCF_020178975.1. Taxonomy (GTDB): domain Bacteria; phylum Bacteroidota; class Bacteroidia; order Cytophagales; family Cyclobacteriaceae; genus Cesiribacter. The sequence continues at coordinate 7,325 of NZ_JAHXBU010000098.1, read as the reverse complement.
TTTTTTGCTTGCACACAACGTCCATTGAATAAAGCAGGCGACCATTCACCGGCCCTTGCTAATCCGACGCAAAAGTAGACAAGAGCATTGTTAATGGCTGAATGAGCTGGGGGAGCTTGTTTTATTCTGTTGTTGCCAACAGTATATTTATTTTACCCAGCCCTCAATTCCATAGTAAGCATCACCAATATTTATTGATTCAAATTTAATATGATCATTGAATAAAGCATGGAAGATCCTGTTTGTGCTTTCGTCTCTATACCTAACTCTAAGCCCCTCAATCTTCTGCTCACTAATAAAATAGGGAATAAACTTAAACTCCTGATACTTAGACTCAATTCTATCTTTAAGAATTTGAAAGTATTTAGCTGTCGTCTTGGAAGGGGAGGATTCAATCTTATTCACCGATGTATAAAACCGATCTTGTTCAAGGTTCTTTACAACTGTCGTTGATTGTCCTATGATAGTATAAAATGTGCCTACCAAACTCACACAAAAATGTAACTCCTCATAATAATTACTTACTCGATTCTTCTCTTCATCTAGCAGGATATATGCACTAAAAGATGGAGCTTGACCATATGTAGTTCCTATGATTGGGAGTTTGATCTCTTCACTTAACACTTCGCAAAAACTCACCCATTCTAGATGGTAATTTGTTTCATCATGAATTCGTTGAACCACTATATTTTCTAGTTCCTTGATACCGTCGTATTCAAAAAAGATACCAGGGTATTCTCGTTCTATTCCAATAGGATAGTATTTCTTTATAGCTTCATAGACGCTCCAAAAGTCATATTTCTGTGAATTGAAGTTAAATCCTTGGTTCATAATTATTGTTGGCAACGTCCATTGAATAAAGCAGGCGACCTTCACCAGCCTCTGCTGAGCGGACGCAAAGGTAGAAAATAGCATTGTCAATGGCTGAATAAGCTGGGGGAGCTTGCTTTATTCTGTTGTTATGTGGCGTTTATTTATTTTTTATTTCAAAAGAGGTATAGCTGGAAAATATTCATTTCTCAATCCTTTCTGGCTTTTTCTAACATTGTAAAATATTAATACTATGTTAAATAAATACAATAATGTTATTATCAAACCAATGATCGAGAAATTAGTAAATAAAGCTCTAATTAAATTTAGCACATCAAATTGAAACAGAATACTTGTCCCTTTTGAAGCTATAACCAATACTGTGTAGAGCGTCAGAGTCCAAGTAATTTGGAAACTTATTAACTTTCTTCCACTCTCATCAACTAACTTTATTTTTTCTCTTTTCAAAATCCACATTACAAGTGGAATTATTATTCCAAGTAACGGCTGAACTAAAATACTAAGGGAACTCAAATTTAAAAGAGTCAGATATCCCTTGTCTTCGATATCTGTCCATTCTAAAAGGTCATCTGGGGTTACACCGAGGGCTTGTGTTAATTTTAACAAAGTATCTCCTCTTGGGACTGTTTCACCTTTTTCAATTCTTTGAATTGTTCTTAGACTTAGTTTTGATTCTTCTGATAGTTGTTCTTGAGAAAATCCTTTTCGGTTTCTTAAGTCTTTTACTTTGATTGCTAAGCTCTGATTACTCATTGTTTTGTTGTTTAATGATTAGATACTTAGCAAAGATATTTTGAAATCAATTTGGTACTTGCGTCACTGTTATGCCAATCTTATGACATTACTGCCATTGATTGGCACAAATGCCACATAACGTCCGTTGAATATAGCAGGGGCTGCTCACCGCCGCCTCTCAATGTACGTCTGGCTGATGTTTACTGTAAGATAATATAGAGCTGTTGTAGCCCTTGCATTATTCTGTTGTTGTACACAGTTTATTATTTTTTTATATTTCTTATCCAGTCATCATTCACATCAGTCAAAGATACTGGTCTAGAAATTCTAAATAATTCACACAATTCATATACCTGTACAGTGTCAGATATAAAGCTATCTCCTGTTATACCTAGCCAATATTGCTGCACTATGATTTTTTCTTTCATATTAGGAGCCTTACTGAAGAGTACTTCTGTATCTTCCTTTACAGTGATTTCATTCGGAAGTGGTGATAAGAACAACATTCCGCTAGTATGAACCAGGCTAAAGACTGATAGAGGAAGAATCAGCATCCATTTCCATGCTTGCCGAAATTTATAAAAGCTAATTATTAATATCACTGTAGTTAGCATGAAAAACAGATACTCAACATACTGAATCACTTTATAGAAGCTTTCATCTCGAATTTCGAGAAATGTGTAACATAAAAATTCTGCTACACAAAAGCTTAAAAGTAAAACCAATCCTATTCCAAAAGCAGAATTAACTTTCATATTCCTCCAAAATTTCTTGAGGCCCTTGACATGGGGAATTGTGTACAACGTCCATTGAATAAAGCAGGCGACCTTCACCGGCCTTAGCTACGCCCACGCAAAGGTAGACAATAACATTGTCAATGGCTGAATGCGCCGAGGGAGCTTGCTTTATTCTGTTGTTCTAAGCAGTATATTAATATTTTATTTTCAGGGTACTGCCCTCAAGATTTTTGCCTTTCGATTCTGTTATCTTCAGCTTTTGTTCCTCTGAAATACCGATTGTTTCTCCATGCTTAAGTGTCACATCGTAAGCGATAACATAATGTGCCATATTAAACATTATTTCACTCAACTCTTCAGGAGAATGAGGAGAATCAATGATTTCCATTTCTTTCTTATTGAAATCAGTAAGGCCGTAGGTATAGATTGAATGCTTACCATTTTTACTTCTCAAGCCAAAGTATACCCAATTATAAAGAGGTAAATCTTCTTCTGACATCGTCTCGGTATTAGCAAGATAGAATTCTTTGCTAAGGAGCAATGTCCTTCCGCCCATATATACTCCCAAAGATTTACTGTTGTTAAGAATTGATGATATCACTTTATTGAACAGTAAATTTTCTTCTACTGGATTCATTCTTGCATTCATCAATGAGACAATTATATGTGCCTTGTGTTTTGCTGCTTGTTTCTCACCATCAGGCCAAAAATAATTGTATTGTGCAGCTTGTCTGACTTCTTCTCCGGGAATAGCCATTGGCATGTTTCCTATTGCAACAGTATATCCATCAATTACAAGAACTGATGCCTCTTCACCAGATTCCTTATCATCTACTTCTAAGTTCCATCTGCTCCTCAACTCTGCGACAGCGTCCTTAAGAATGAGGGAATTTGGCTCTTCTAGAAGCACCATTCCCAAAATCATCGAATTGTTATTAATGTTAGCTGATGGCTCTCTTTTCATAAAGCTAAATACTACGATCAAACAAAGGCCAAATATGGCTAGAGCGAATAGTTTTTTCATATTGCTTAGAACGTCCTTTGAATATAGCAGGCGACCATTCACAGGTGATTGCTCAGAGTACGCAAAGCTAGCTGCCTGCATTGTCAATGGCTAAGTGGCAGCTGGGAGCTTGCTTTATTCTATTGTTAGCTTGTGTTTTTTTATTTTATTGATCAATTCTTGAAAGTCACCCAATGTTGCTGGCTTATTATATTTAAAGAATAGTGAGGCCTCAATTTGTTCAATCGAGTAGTCAATAGCAATGCTTTCAAGCAGTGTTCTTAAGCTTTGGATGGTTCTGTACTGGCCACTACAATCAACTGTCATAGCCTCATTGACTGATGCTCCTATTATCTGCCATTCAGCAGCATGATCAATATATTTACCAGTAGTGATTGTATACTCTACTAATGCTAGTGATACATAAAAGTCTAGTGCAGGTCTGAATGTATAGGAAATAGTAATTTCATCATATTTATCAATCACTGTAGATTTTGAGATTACCCTTTCAATTAAATGATTGGCTACTTCTTCCTCTACAGGTTCCATTCCTTCCTTGATGATGTAATTCTTTATTTTCTCATACTCCACTTCCTGTACATTATAGTACTTTTCAAGTTCATCATCAGGCTTTATCCTTTCTAGATTATCATTGGCAATGTATAATCCACTTTCAGCTTCCTCCAAAGACATTCTGGCACCTGTAACAGGATCGTAGATTGCTTCATCTTTTAAACGTTCTTTTATCTTATCCTCCTCCTCTTTTTCTTTCTTATTTATGAAAGGGTAACGAATAATAAAGAACACTGCTAGCAAGCACAAAGAATAAAAGAATATTGCTGATGGATCCATATCGTACGATCTAATACAAGCTAACGTCCATTGAATAAAGCAGGGGCTGCTCACCGCTGCGTCTACACGGACGATAAATTAGAGGTTTTGTAATTCAATGGCAAAGAGCTGTTTCAGCCCTTGCTTTATTCTGTTGTTATTCGCTGAATTTTTTATTAAGATTCCCACAAAGTTTCTACTTTAAGAATATTATAATCCTGTTCAACATTCATTAGCAACAACATCCCTTCTCCGTACAAGCTGTTATATCTATAGCTTAGATAGATCATCGCATATTTTCTATCTTCTGAGTAAGCAATTTTTGATAACTTTATTTCAATAGGCCTTGGAAGAATCTTTCTTAGCACTGGCAATCCATCCCCTTTACTGAAGTTGGGGCCAACCATTACTACTTTGCGCCCTTTAATTCTTATTTTATTTTCAAAGACTGCTTGCTTCTCATTTATCGAATCAAGCTTCAGCCAAAGTTTAAAGAATGTCGAATCAACTGTATAAGTCTTATTCTTTTGATCAATATCAATGCAGGAATGGCAGCTGAGACTTCTTATATCTTCAACATCTTTCAAATTCCGATCATTAAAATAATCTGACTCTTTATGAATATATACTTTATTACTTCTGTGATCAATGACCTCAAACAAACCAAGTATAATTTTTGAGTAAGTAAGATTATTGATAGAATCAACTTGGCTAGCTCTAAGATTCATTGACAGAAAAAGTAGGCCAAAAGCTAGAATAATTTTTTTCATGAAAAGGCTTTACTTGTTTTGCGAATAACGTCCATTGAATAAAGCAGATGCCCTTCACTGCAGTTTACCGAATGTACGCAAAAATAGCTTCCTGCATTGTCAATGGCTGAAAGCGCTGGGGGCATTTGCTTTATTCTGTTGTTGGGAACAGTATATTATTTTTTATGCTACACCATCTAAACCAGGATAAGTGATTTCATTATTAGTCACTTCAATCAGGCTTATTTCTGGAGTGTTTTCGGGTGTCAAGATAACCTTCTTATTCAGCAGTCTGGATATAGACACCAGATAATCCATTAATCTATTATGGTCCTCAAGAGATGTGAATTCTTTAGGCGCGATATCATTTTCTATCTCTTCTTGTGTGAAGAAATAGGTATGAACTTTAAGCTTGTCCAAGGATATACTAGCCATGATTGAGAAGTCAGGATAATCCTTGAAGTACTCCAGAACTACATCAAAGTCAATATGATTAAAGGTCTGGTCTTGCAGTCCGTTATACCACTCCAGCTTATAGTGTCCATTTACAAAGTCCACCCATTTCCTCCAATCCTCTTTTGTGGTATCATGGATTAAGATGTCTCTTAAAGAGCCGTCCCTGTAGTATATGTTCTCTTTAAGCAGTGTCCAATCCATTGTTTTTATTGTTCCCAACGTCCGTTGAATAAAGCAGATGCCCTTCACCGGCTTTTGCTGAAAGGACGCAAAAGTTGCTTTCTGCATTGCCAATAGCTGAAAGCTGTTGGGGCATTTGCTTTATTCTGTTGTTGGGGCTAGTTTATTTATTTTAAACATTACTGCAGTAGGCCATAATCCTAGTACAATGTTTATTATAAGCAATGTCAACCATATTTGTCCGAAATCTGAGGATTTATCAAACCAATTGAGGATTAGTCCAAGTGTCAAGAATATTAATGATGGTCCTAAGCATGCAAGTAATGGCAAGTAGTAATCATTTCCATTTTTTGCTACTCCAATAAAATATGATAAATTCATTAAGAACAGTCCACAACTAAAAAACAGTACTACTACGGCTGTCATATCATGGGTCATTTCTTTTGAATTTATTATAGTCGTCATTATTGAGTTGATGAAGACAACTATAAAATTTATCATAAGAATTTTGAACCTTTTTTTCATATGCACCTTTCGAAATGAGCAGTACTTGAATTAGCCCCAACGTCCATTGAATAAAGCAGATGCCCTTCACCGGCTTTCGCTGAACGTACGCAAGGGTTGCTTCCTGCATTATCAATGGTTGAAAGCTGTTGGGGCATTTGCTTTATTCTGTTGTTGTGGTTAGTTTATTTTATATTTTTCCCCACCTACCGGTCAATCTACCTTTGTAAACTTCTTCATGTGAGTCCAAGTATTTTGTCCCCTTATCTGTTAGTTTTATTGCCACCATCTCACCACAAGGGTACCAACTAATTGGATTATTAAGAACTTCATCTATATCCTTAACAGATACAACTTTGATGACTTCTTTGAGGGTGGAGTCCTTAAATTGTACCATTATAATCAAGTCCTCTTCTACAAGCTGTCTTAGTAATCCACGGGCTATTTTATATTTATCTTCGATGGATAAAGGATAATAACTTAACTCACCTACCAACTCATAAATACCATAGTTGCCTTCCTCTGCACTTAGCAGAAAAACATATTTCTCAAGTCCCAATTCAACATCTTCGACTTTCATAGAGGAGTGTCTTTTGGTTTAATTAACCACAACGTCCTTTGAATAAAGCAGGCGACCTTCACTGGCCTTTGCCGAACGGACGCACAGGTAGACAATAGCATTGTCAATGGCTGAACGAGCTGGGGGAGCTTGCTTTATTCTGTTGTTGGTGTGTGTTTATTTATTATTCCAAATATTTTTATTGTCCGCCTCTTTATAAAGCCTACAATAGATTTTTTCAATTCTTCGGTGAGCTCTTCTGTATTGTCTTTCAGTCCAAGGCGTCCCTAAATCATTCACTGATTTATCCATGAGGATGATATTTACAACATCAGGATTTTTATCTATTATTCTCAATTCTGGAGTATAACCTATTATCTCAAAAGTCAATGTGTCCCCTACCGATGCACCTATTTGATAATGTCCTTCTGTATCGCTGTGGGTAATTTCTCTTGTTGTCTTATTTGTTACTTTGGCTCTGTAAACATATTCAAATTCGTCGTTGACTATCCTTCCTGCCACACCACCTTCTTGAGCAGTCACTCCGAAGGCAGTAAGGGTAGAAATCCAGATGACGATATTTATGGCTAGAGGCTTCATTTTAATACACACCAACGGACGATAAATAAAGCAGGAGCCGCCGCTGCGGTTGAGTAAGAGTGAAAGTAACAATATGCCAGCCCCTTTCCAAGAAGAGCTGGGGGCGCTTGCTTTATTTTATGGTTGGGCATAGGTTAATT
>NZ_JAHXBU010000079.1 GCF_020178975.1 Cesiribacter sp. SM1 | reverse complement strand
GATGAATTGGCGAAGGGCAAGAAGTTAGAGAAGATTTTACGCAGCTCGTAGGTGGATGTAGGGCAGCTTCGTTGCTACGGACAATTCCAACATAGGGTAAACGGTATTCAAAACAATAAGGAATCCATGGGAAGAAACAGTACAATTGATTTTTCACAGACGTTCTATCACGGCACCAAAGCTAATCTAAATGTAGGCGACTTGATCCAAGCTGGCTTCAACTCAAACTACGGCAAAAAGAAAAAGGCGAAATACATTTACCTTACAGCTACCCTGGACGCTGCTATTTGGGGAGCTGAACTTGCCTTGGGTGATGGGCGTGAAAGGATTTATATAGTTGAGCCAACCGGTTCAATTGAGGACGACCCAAACTTGACGGACAAGAAATTTCCAGGCAATCCGACAAAATCGTACCGTTCTCTGTATCCATTAAAAATTATTGGAGAGGTAACTGCTTGGCAAGGACACTTACCCGAGGAACTCAAAGCAATGAAAAAGCATCTAGAGGAGCTTGAGCGAAAAGGTATTGAGGCAATCGAAGACTAAATAAACTGAACCCAATAGAGGGAAAGCTAAAGGATATAAGTCTAAATTTTAATGAAAGGTGCTCCCAGCTTTTCACCATTATTCATGTTCCAGCTGCAATTATTCTGGTATTAGCACCAGACAATTCATGGTAAATTAAAAGCCGGAGAATACACTACAGTGCCTGCCTTAGCATTCAAGGCTCCTTTTTCTAATTCTATGGCCATAAAAGCTTCATCGGGAACTTCAAATGGGCAGAAAATTCCCCATGCAGATGCAGGTCTGAAGCCAAACCTCGGATAATACTCCTGATGCCCAAGCACAATGACAGATTGATAACCTATTTCCCTGGCCCTGGTAAGGCCTGCTTGTACCAGTAAGCTACCAATGCCTGTGTTTTGATAGCCTGGTGTAACAGCCATGGGAGCCAGGGCCAAAGATGGATATGACTGCTTTCCTGCTATGTGCACGTGAGTAAACTGAATATAGCCTACTATCCCATTTTTAGCATGTTCTGCAACCAAGCATAGTTCAGGAATATATGCTGTTGAGGCTCTTAGTCTTTCTACCAGTTTAGCTTCATCCTCCCTGCCGAATGCAGACGCAAGCAGGGAATACACTGCTGCATGGTCAGCAGGCGATTCCTCTCTGATCTTGATCGGGTTTTTCACTGATGTGAATGCTTTAAGTGAGTAGCAACGGCTATTCTATTCCAGGCGTTGATGGTGACTACCTGCATGATAATTTCTGCAATCTCATTTTCTGAGAAATGTTGTTTCACAAGGCTATAGGTCTTCTTGGAGAGTCCTCTGTCCGAGATTTTTGTTACCTCTTCAGTAACAGCAAGAGCGGCTTTTTCTTTTTCTGTAAACAGAGGCGATTCCCTCCAGGCACTCAAAGCATAAATCCGCTGTTCGGTTTCGCCAGCCTTACGGGCATCGGTGGTGTGAATCTGGATGCAGTAGGCACAACCATTGATCTGCGAAGCCCGGATTTTGATCAGTTCCTTTAGAGAAAAATCAATGCTGGTATTTCTTAGGTATCTCTCCAAGGCATGCATGGCTTTATAGGCTTCTGGGGCTACTTCTTTGATGATTATCCTTGCTTCCATTTTATATTAGTAATTAGCTCTTTCAAGAGTTAATTTAATGATTATCAGCATAATTTCTATAGTTGCCAGTACACACGTGGACGCTATCAGGCTTCGCTTGCCCAGGCTAAGATCATTCTTTAGGTAGCCCATTTTGCTGAAATGCACCTCTTAATAATGATTTACATTCCTCTATAGCTGCTTGTTATTTGTGAATTGTAAACCCAGACTTTTCAAGCAACAGCTAAGTTTTTAAAGGTTAAACATAGCTTGAACTGTAGTTCTATTCCTTCATTTCTTTCTAGCGGCTTACTGCTCTGGATGCTAATATTTGCTTAATTGATACACTTCTGCAACAATTAGTCATATAAACCCTATTGTATACCCTAGGATGGATTGAAAGCTTATTTGTAGATAAATAAGCTACCAAATCAATTAATTACATGCATGAATTCTGGTTGCATGTAAAATTTGTTAGATTTGAAAATGTGTTAAAGCAGTTGAAAAGAACATTATTTGCTTAATTCTGGCTTTACATATGGATAATTGATTCGTGATATAAATATCCAAAAAAGTTAAATATGTCTTTAGATCCTCAGGCTAAGGCTTTTCTTGACCATATGGCTGCAAGCGGTGCACCGCCAATCCACTCATTGACACCTGCTCAAGCGCGTGCAGCACTTGGTAATCTTGCAGAATTAGGCGGGCCCCCAGCTCATGTCGCTCAGGTAGAAGACAGGAATATACCTGGTCCAGGCGGTAACATACCCATTCGAATTTATACTCCTGAAACAAATCACCAAGGTAAAGCTCTTTTAGGTGTCATGGTTTACTTTCACGGTGGTGGCTGGGTTATGTGCAATATCGATACGCATGACCGCATTTGCCGGAAAATTTCCAACGAATCAGGCTGTATTGTGATTTCAGTAGAATACAGGCTAGCGCCGGAAAATAAGTTTCCGGCCGCACTGGATGATGCTTACGCGGCTACCAGTTGGGTATGTGAAAACGCTACATCATTTGGAGGTGATCCAACCAGAGTGGCTGTAGGGGGAGATAGCGCAGGTGGGAATCTTGCAACAGTTACAGCTTTGCTAGCTCGTGACCGAGGCACCCCAAGTATAGCCTATCAGGTTCTGGTTTATCCGGTAACAAATTATTATAAAGCAGGTACAGCCTCTTACAAAGATTTTGCGGAAGGGTACTTTCTTTCCCTCAACGACATGATCTGGAATTTTAATCACTACCTTACAAGCGAAGCTGACGCTGAAAATCCATTAGTAAGCCCACTAAAAGCAGAAGATCTTAGTAATTTACCTCCAGCTTTAATTATTACTGGTGAATATGATCCTTTAAGAGATGAAGGTGAAGCCTATGGTAAACGTTTATTAGAAGAAGGAGTGCCAGCAGAAATAGTAAGGTTCAATGGACTGTTTCATCCATTTTTGAATTTAGGTGGTGTAATAGAAGAAGCAAATAGGGCTATTAGTGTGATCGCAAATCGCTTGAAGCAGGCGATAGGATAATTTCAATCCCAGAAAATCGAAACCTGCATCATCTTCACTCCTTTGATAGTACATTCATCATCTTGGACAATCATCTAGGTTTATGCAAAAAAAGCAGGCACAAAAAACCTGCTTTTCTCATTTCTTACATACAAGTATCTGCCCCAACCAGCTACAGGTTGTTTATAAAATTCTGCGGGTAAAAGTTGCAGAAATACCCTCACAGTATCTCCAGAGTGCTTATGGTCTAAGTCAATTGCAGTTTCTGAAACCTCTATTCCAGTTAACTTGAATCCATTATCGGAAAAGATTTTTCATTTCTGCCGTATCAATAGTGGCTGAGTTCAGAGCCATACTGCTTCGGCCAAAAGGGAAAGAATGAAAGGCGGTGATCTTAGCTGTCCCAGTGAACAGGCCATCGTTTCTATATTGTTTTGCAGTGGTTGTTATCTTTTGTTCTGTTACTCCACTATTTTTGATGGTACTAAGCATTTTTATAATTAGTATGAAAGTCCAGGGCTTTGATGCACATATTGATTACTGGTAAACTCCTTGATGATGAAATCAGCCACATCTTTTCTTGAAATCTTAAGTTTTGTGGTTCTGTCATCATGAGAAAATCCGTGTCTGTAGTGTCTTGTTCTTTCGCCGTCCGTGAACGCTCCAGGCCGCACCAACGTCCACGACAGACCACTCTCCTTAACATATTTTTCCTGGAGTTCGTGATCATGATAAACCTTCTTTAAAAACCAGCCAAACATGATTCTTTTCCAGAAAAAGTTCAGATTTCCCCTGCTGCTGCCTGCGCCAAGCGTTGTCTGACAAACCAACCGATCAACGCCATTTTTTTTCATTCCGTCTAATATATGCCAGGTACCTTCTGATCGAACCAGGCCTGTTCTGCTCTTACCTGAACCCAATACAACACATACTGCATCATGACCTTTTATTGCTTTATCGACAGATGTGGGATTGAAAACATCACCCTCGACAATTGTTAAATATTGGTTGCTGGTGGGTTGCACCTTAGCCTTATTTCTGCAAAATGCTGTTACATCAAAGCCTGCTTCAATAGCCTGCTGTACTACATGTTTTCCTACTGATCCGGTGGATCCAAATACAATTAGTTTCATGATCTTTTTAATTTTGATGACATGAACAAAAGTATTTTGGACAAGCGTCAAGAAATTGAACAAAACCGGCAATCATGAATGCTGTAAGGCTTGAAGACGATATTGTTTAGGAGATAAGCCTGTGTAGGACTTGAAAACTCTGATAAAATGAGACTGGTCTGCATAACCACAATCAAAGGCTATATCTGTAAATCTTTCTGAACCGACGTTCTCAATTTTCTCAAGTGAACTTTGGAATTGGATGATTTTTGCAAATTGCTTGGGAGTGAGACCTACTTCATTCATAAAACTCCTTTCAAAGGTCCTTTCTGTCAGGTAAACCTGATCCCTTATTTCGCTAATTCTACCCAAACCCCTGTTCTGGATAATCTGGTGAATGGTGCTTTGAATACGATCATCTTGCTTGACGGTATGAGTCGAAAGCAATGCTTCAGCCAGGTCAGACATAATCTCAATCTGTGTGGGCAGATCATTTGCTGTTTTTAGTCTCTCATAAAATTCCTCGATGCTTATGCCTTTCAAATGATGGAGATCATAACATTCATCATTCAGGACCTTTGGATCGATATTCAGGAGATACCTGGAGGCAAATGGATACAGCTGAAGTACCACAAGCTGATAAGCACCCTGAGCGGATAAGGTTACAGGATTTAAGGTCTGCCCATATAGAAAAAGGTCCGAAAGCTTTTTCCCTTTTGGCATTAGAAAAAGGCCGTTATCAGCCCTTTGGTACATGATGCCCGGGTAGCCATCTGCATATAGGGGAAGTGCCAGTGAACCAGATTGATCATCAGACGCATCAGTCATGATGCAGTTCACATAACAGCGAAGACTTTTGCGGACACGATATTGTAAAAATTGCATACAGCTACTGTACCATCCATTGAGGTAAACCATGCAACATCAGTTTGTGCGGAAAGCACCGATGTTAAACCTCAGCATGATAATTTCTCCAATCCCATTTTCAGAGGATACCCTGATGCCTTTACCCATGACACCTCTGCACAACCCTTATGTTGCTTCCGTTAAGGTTTCGAGCTGGGTTAACAGGAGCATGGTGATACCTTCAATACCACAAATCTGAAGCAATATGGCTTATCCTGGAGTCTACTCAAAACTTGCAGCCTTATCAATCAATTGAATAAATTCCTGCTTCCAAAGGTCTTGATTATTATGTGTTGCGTCGGCAGCCCACTGTTTTACCTGATGATAATCAGCACTTCCCAAATAAGCTGACTCTCTCAATAACATCGCATAGGCAGCGACAGACGCCGCAAACTGCATTTCTGCAGAGGAAGCTTCAAAAAGGTTGCCCTCATCAAAAATTTCAAGTTTCAGAGGATTGCTGACATCGCTGGAGGGTTCCTTATAACGAAAATCAATGGTGAAAGTAGGTACGGCACGAATGTTAGGCGCTGGTTTGGGTTTTATTTCATAGAGTGCGGTAATGGTTTGCCCCGCCCCTATTTCACCTGCATCTTTTGTGTCATCTTCAAATTCCTCACTCTCCAGCTTCCTGTTCTCATACCCGATCAGGCGGTAAGATTCCACAAGCTCTGGATTGAAGGTAAGCTGCACTTTCACATCTTTTGCAACGGTGAAGAACTTACTGAATTCCTGAATAAAGACTTTTTCTACCTGGTCCAGGTTATCCAGGTATTCATAATTACCATTGCCATGATTAGCTACCTGCTCCATCATGCCCTCGTTCAGGTTTCCGGCACCAACCCCTAATACTGTTAAGAAAATGCCTTCATCACGCTTGGATTCTATAAGTTTAACCAGTTCATCCTGACTGGATACGCCAACATTAAAATCGCCGTCTGTGGCCAGGATTACCCGATTATTCCCTCCTTCAATAAAATGTTCTTTCGCAATCTCATAGGCCGTAACGATTCCCTGTGCACCTGCCGTGCTCCCTCCTACTCCCAAGGATTGTATTGCCTGTTTTATTCTGGTTTTATCTGCACCGCTGGTGGCTGGAAGCACTACGCCCGCCGATCCTGCATAGGTTACAACAGAAACCTGGTCATGCGCTTTAAGCTGATCTGTAAAAAGTGTAAATCCTTTTTTCAGTAGATCAAGCCTATCTTCTCCGGTCATTGAACCTGATACATCTATCAGGAAGACCAGGTTCGATGGTGGCAGCTGTTCCTCCGGGATATCTGTTCCCTTCAAGCCAATCCTGATCAGCTTATGTGCATCATTCCAGGGACACGCACTAACCTCCCCGTTAACCGATATAGGACTTCCATCCGTCGCCTCTGGATAATCAAAAGTAAAATAGTTGATCAGCTCTTCTGTTCTGACGGCTGCTTTGGGTGGTAGCTGGTTCATGGAAAGAAAGCGGCGCACATTGCTGTAGGAAGCTCCGTCTGCATCCACTGAAAAAGTAGAAACCGGCTGATCTGCCACCGCAACGAAAGGATTTTCTTCAAAGTCATTATAACGCTCACCACCAGTAAACTCACCGTTGAAGTAAATCCCGATATCTCCTGAATCCTCATGGCAGGAAATTGTAAAAAGTAAAAGTGCAACACACAGGAAAAGTAGGTTCTTTTTCATGTTTGTAGGGATTATGCCTAAAAACTGGCCTGATACTTAACAATACCTAATGTCTGACTATTAAATTATATATACAACAATGTTGCAATAATTTTATGTAGTTAAATCCTGACTGAGGGTGAACTGTAAATAAAAAGGCAAATAGGTTTATCCCCTGCTGTCTCCTACTGCAAGGGCTTGGTGTAGAAACGAGCAAAGCTTCTTTATTTCCTCATTCTTCTTATTTGGTTGTCATCAAGTCGCCTGTGCAAAAATTCCAAATAAACTTCGCCCCACCTGAAGATTCGGAATTATAAGGTCTGGTAAAGGTCTTATTGCCGGAACCATGCGTGACCACTAATTGACTAAAGCAGTAGCCCGCGCTTCCTCTGAATCCATTAAAGTCTGTAGATGTTATGTTAAACAATTCAGTAATCTGATTCTACAGCTGGCTCCATTATTCCTCCGGCTCAGGCAGTTCTTTCTTTTCCTACTATTCCTTTCATATTTCCTTTGTAAAAGGTAACAGCATAAAAATGCGCAACGAAACATATTCTGTTGCCTACATATGGGTGCTCATAAGCGATAAATAGAAATCGGTCTAAGACCTTCGCCCTAAGGTGATTTACTTGTCAGTCTTGACCGTGACCTGCGTTCGCAACTGATGGGTACCAATACAACTACTTTGATTTTTACATAAATAATTTAACTGTAAAAAACTATGAAAAACCGGACCCTTGGTACTATTGCTCTTATTGGCGCTCCGTGCCTGTTCATCAGCTTTCAATTTCCCAGCACCACCGCTGACGCCGTCGGGGACTCTGCCATCTCAAATGCATTCGGACTTCTGTACCTGATCGGCTGGATGTGCAGTGTTACCGCCCTCCACCGAATGGGGGCAACAGGCAATACGTTCTTTGGCAAGGCACTCATACCGCTGTTACTTGTCTCTTTAACCATTGCCAGTATCTCAAACATATATGCCATGATCTTGCCACAGAATACTGAGTTATATTTTTACATTGACCTGTTCTGGCCAATCAGTAATTTGTTAATGTTTATAACGGGGATAACAGTAGCTGCGGCCAACAAACTGAAGGGATGGAAACGCTTTGTTCCCCTGGCTGTTGGAATCTGGTTCCCTCTGATGGTGATCAGCATGGCACTTATAGGAAGAACTCCGGCTACTGGTCTGGCACTTGGTCTGTACGCTGCCTTTGCTTGGTCTGGCATGGCCATCATGGTGATGGAAACAAAGGGTAAGCCGGAGAAAAATAAGAAATTTTCTAGGCTGGATTATGTTGCGGCTGATAAGGTTTTGCAGCGTTGATAGCCCAGCAAACTACTTCTGGAAGATAGATTTGCCCATTCTGGCTGTACTTCTTTTCCCTAGCCGATCTTCTTGTTCTATATCTTTTCTAGGTTGAATAGACAAACAGCGCTGCAAAAAGCTATAAACCCTGTAAAAGCCTCCTTCTCCTTAAAGCAATAGGGCAACTCCCTCCGGTAAGACTTTGGATGAGTTGCTTCATATTATGATTTTGCCATCATAAGAATACGGGCAAGAAGCCTACTTGTAAAACTGCCTTTAACTATGGTTAGTTAGATGTATAGCTATTGTATGCACTTTTCATAGTAAAAATAGCAGTGCTTATAGACCGTAATCAATTCCTTTATCAGTACGTCCCAGCTTTAATTTTACTAAATTGGGCTTACCCTATAGCAACTGTTTTTTTTGTCGTTGAAAACATGAAGTACTTTTTTGCAGCCCTCGTTTGTCTTTTATTCTTCTCGCAAACCTATGCCCAATCACCTATGAGAATAGCAATAGCAGGTTTAAGTCATGGTCATGTAGACTGGTTTTTTAACCGCTCTGGTAAGAGTGACAATGTTCTGGTAGGAATTTATGAGACTGATCAGGCGCTGGCGAACAAGTATGCCAAGCGATACAACATTGACCAGAAGCTGTTTTATAACGACCTGAACAAGATGCTGGATGAGGTAAAGCCAGAGGCTGTTTCTGCCTTTGGTGCCATCAGTGATCATATTGCAATTGTCAGGGCCTGTGCGCCCAGGAAAATACACGTGATGGTAGAA
>NZ_JAHXBU010000078.1 GCF_020178975.1 Cesiribacter sp. SM1 | reverse complement strand
GCCACTAAAATGCACCTTAGTATCTTAAAAAGCGAAGAAGCTGTACCTGAACGCTTCCAGAAATTCGACCATACGGTTTCCATGCTGGATAGTGCCACCCATGAGATCAGAACCATTGCCCATAACCTTTCCCCGGATATACTCATACGCTACGAGCTGGATGCAGCCCTGGAAAACTTCTGCCAGAAAGTAAGCAATCCTAACCTGCAGGTTGACTTTTATTTCCTGGGCGAGGCACCCAAGCTTAAAAACAATTTTAAGCTGATCATTTACCGCATTGTGCAGGAGCTGGTCAACAACATCATTAAGCATGCCGAAGCCAGCCATGCCCTGGTGCAGTTAAGCCAGCACGAGCAGGTGTTATCCATTACTGTTGAGGATAACGGCAGGGGGTTTAACATGACCGATGGTAAGGGCATGGGGCTGCACAACCTCAAAACCCGCGTGCAGGATATTGGCGGACAGCTAAACATCGAATCATCCGAAGGCAATGGCACTACCGTTTACCTGGAATTCGACATCAACCCATTCCTCGAAAAACAAATTTTTCTTTCCACAGCAGTATAAACCTATACTCATATGCCCATTCAAGTTGCCATAGCCGACGACCACCTGCTGGTAATTGGTGGCCTGAAAGCCATGATGGAATCCGATAGGGAGATCAGTGTGCTTTTTGCCGTTACCAATGGCGAACAGCTGCTCCATACGCTGCAGGAGGCCCAGCCCGATGTACTGCTGCTCGATATTCAGATGCCCGGGCAGAACGGCATAGACCTGTGCAGGCAGATAAGCGGTAAGTATCCTGCCATCAAAATAATTGCGCTTACCAACCTGGAAGAAACCCATTATGTAAAGCAAATGATCCGGAATGGTGCTTTGGGTTACCTGTTGAAAAATACAGATCAGCTAACGCTGCGAAAAGCCATTTTTACTGTAATGGAAGGCCAGCAGTACATCGATGCACAGATACAAAAAAACATGCTGGAGGAAAGCCTTACCGGCAAGAAGCGTACCCTGCAGGAAGTGCTGCTTACCAAGCGCGAGGAGGAAATCCTGGCCCTGATCGCTACTGAACATTCCAACCAGGAGATAGCCGATAAACTGTTCATAAGCCTGCGCACCGTACAAACCCACCGCCTTAACATCACACAAAAGCTGGGTGCCAAAAACACCGCCGGGCTGGTGCAGGAGGCCTATAAACGCGGGCTTATCTAATTTTCTTCATTCTTTGATACAGTATTCTTTGATACTGTCTGATTTCAGGAGTAAGTAAAACGGCGAGTTGCTGCCCCCGCTTTAAGGCACCTGATCAGGGCTCTATTTCTGTGATATGATAAAAGATCTTTTTCCCCCTTTCCTGCCCTATCCTCACCATCTCGTCCGCCCCGCCTGATGGTCCGCCGATCCTTAGAATAGCATCACATTTTTCAATGAGCCTGATGGCCACCGGGTGAAACAGCTCATTCCAGATTTCATCACCCATTTCTTTAGAACCCGCGGTTTCGATCAGGGGCAGGGCAAACCATTCGCCTAAAACCGGCAGGTGCCCCAGTATATAAATCTGCAGTGCAGTTTCGTGCATGGCCTTAACATTCTTTTCAATCAGGGCCGGAATATCATTTGTTCCGGAACGGTAAGGGCCTGCTACCAGGATCATCTGTGGGCTCATATCAGCTTATTGATTTTAGCGCATTATGGTCTTTTTATCTTTTATTCCGCCCAAGTATGAACAGAAAAAGGAGTTTCATCTGTGCGCTCATTAGCATGGATGCAGGATGCAGACGGTAAAAACCATCTTCACCTGGCACAGCCCAAAGGTAGCGAGGTAACCTTCAAAATAAATACGTACTTCTAATGATTTTATAACTGATCAACAGCTAAAGCCCGGAGCAAAAATGTACACTAACAATCGCAGCTGTAGGCATCATCGGTATCGTGGCCGGGTGCTAGCCTGTTGCCCACGCGCACCAGCTTGTTCAGAGGTATTTCCTCGCCATTGGCCAGCAGCAGGTACTCCTCGCCATTACGTTCTGCAATGCTTTTTACTACCTGGGTGGTTTTTAGCAGCTCCTGCAGATCGGAATAATAATGTACCCTTACATACTGTTTGGTTGCAGCTGTTTCTTCCAGGTGCTTATGAAAATTATTTTCTATTGAGGGCTCTTGCTTGATCATATCGCTAAGGTATAACTGGTGATTTTTCCATATCAATACGCAAAACCTGCCATACCGATGGAGCTGAAAGCTACTTTATATTTTAAAATCTAAGTCTTAATGCTTTCACAAAGGTGTCTTCATGGGGTCCTCCACCGGAGGGTTATCCAGCAGAAAACCAATGGGATGGAGCGGTTCTACGGCATCGCAAATAACTTTAATGATCGCCAGGAGGGGAATTGCCAGGATCATTCCGATTGCGCCCCAAACCATGCCCCCCAAAAACAGGGCAATAATAGCAGCAAAAGGATTGATGCTTACCCTGCCTCCTACCACATTAGGTGTAATAAAATTGCCTTCCAGGAACTGCACTGCCCAAAACAGAATTGCCACCCCTACCGGGTACCACAGCGAATCCTTTGTTACCAGCGCAAAAAGAATAGGCAGCAGGGAACCAACCAGAATGCCGATGTATGGAATGATGGTGAGCACTGCGGCAAGGGCACCAAAGAAAATGGCATGCTGAATGCCCAGCAACATCAGGCCTACGGAGTTGAGCACGGCTACAATCACAATTACTGTAATAAGGCCCACAATGTAGCTCCTAACCACCATCTCTACTTTACCAATAGTGGCGCCAACACGGGGGTGCACTTCTGAGCTGAAGCATTTGTATACAAAGGCAACAAAAAACCTGCGGTAGTACAACAGGAAAAAAAGTGTTATCAGAAAGAGGAAAAAAGAAGTGAAAAAATCGGCAGTGGCAGAGAGGGTGCCGGTAATGGCAGCTGTGCTGTTCTGCAGAAAGCTGTTCAAGGAGTCTTTCACATACCTGTTTTGCTCTCTTTGTGCTACCCCAAAGGTATCTTCCATCCAGGTATTTCCCCTGTCTATAATCTCATTGAAGCGTGCTCCAATAGACTGCAGATCGCTGGTAATACTACCTACCTGTGATGAAAAGAAGTAGAAAAGCCCCGAAAGCACCAGCATCACCAACAATATGGAAAGCAGGGAGCTAATGCCACGGTTAATCCTTGCACGTTCAATATAACCACTTATGGGATGCAGCAGTATGGCAATAATAAAAGCAGTTACCACCGGGCTTAAAATAGGCTTTCCGAGTATCAGTACATAAATGGTTAGTACAAGGCTTGCCAGAATAATAAAATATTTGAAATAACCTGGAATGGTTCTCATGCAACAGTAGCTTTATCGATCCTGAAAGATCACTTAAAAAGATGTAACTAATCAGCCCCTAAATCTTCTTTTCCGGAAGAGTTCCTCATACTAACGGTCTTTCAGCGAAAGAGCGGGAGATTGCTGCTGATACTGTTGCAGAAACCCGGAGAGCTTCACCATTGTTTGGCTGATCTCTTCTGATGATGGCAGGTATACCACCCGAAAATGATCGGGATGCTGCCAGTTAAAGCCACTGCCCTGCACCAGGAGCACCTGCTGCTGCTCCAGGAAGTCGAGGGCAAACTGCAGGTCGCTGGTAATCCCAAACTTCTTCACATCTATTTTCGGGAACATATAAAAGGCACCCATGGGCTTAACACAGCTAATACCGGGAATGGCGGTTAGCATTTCGTAGCAAAGATCGCGCTGCTGCCGGAGCCTGCCGCCAGGCAGTACCAGGTCGTCAACAGCCTGGTATCCTTTCAGGGCTACTGCTATGGCATACTGTGCAGGCACATTGCTGCACACCCGCAGGCTGGCCAGTATGTTAAGGCCATCAATATAGCCGGCGGCAGCCCTTTTATTACCGCTCACCAGCATCCAGCCTGCCCTAAAGCCTGCAGAAAGGTAATTTTTAGAAAGCCCGCTGAAGGTAACAACCAGGGCTGTATCTGCAAAGCAGGCAGTTGGGTAATGCACAACGCCCTCGTAGAGGATCTTGTCGTAAATTTCATCAGAAAATACCACCAGCCCATGCTCCTCTGCCAGCGCTACCAACTGCTGCACCATCTCCGGCGGGTATACGGCGCCTGTGGGATTGTTAGGGTTGATGAGCACAATAGCACGCGTGCGGGATGTAATCTTTCGCCTGATGTCGGTCAGATCGGGATACCAGCCGGAAGCTTCGTCGCAGAGGTAATGTACGGTTTTACCTCCGGAAAAATTAACAGCTGCAGTCCAGAGCGGGTAGTCGGGCGTTGGCACAAGCACTTCATCCCCCTCATTCAGCAGGGCCTGCACGGCAAAAAACACCAGCTCACTAACGCCATTGCCAATCATAATGTCGTTAAGCTGCACCCCTTGCACACCCTTGGTCCTGTAGTAGTCCCGGATGGCTTCCCGGGCAGGTACTATTCCCCGGTAATCGGCATAGCCCTGTGCTTTGGGGAGGTTTTGAATGATATGATCTACAACATGCTGTGGTGCATCAAAGCCAAAGGGAGCGGGGTTGCCCAGGTTTAGTTTTAATATCCGATGCCCCTGCTCCTCCAGCTCTTTTGCCTTCTCGTATAAGGGGCCCTGTAGTTCGTAATTAACGCTGTCCAGTCTGGTATTGCGTTGTATCATGCAGCTTGGTTTTCGTAAAAGTACAGCTTTTTAGCGGCAGGCAGCAAGCTGCACCAGAAAACAAAAAAGCTGATGCAGGCCTGTACTGTTTTCAGGCTGCATCAGCTTCAGAAAAAATATTAAAAAACAGGCTGGGGGTAAGCACTACAGCTATTCATGCCTACAAATGCTCCGGAAGCACAGGCTTCTCCAGCCCACTAATAAAAAAGCTTGCCAGTGTAAACGACAGGTAAGGAGGAAAACCACGCTGGTTGCTAAGTACTATAAAAGTAAGCTTCTGCTTATCGAAGCGCACAAAATCTGCCAGGGCGGGTCCGCCGCTGTGGCCGGATACTTTATGCCCCTGGTAATCCTGCGCAATAAAGCCTATGCCAAAAGAACCAAACCCATCCTCTTTCAGGGCTACAGGCGTAAGCAGCAGCTGCTGTGTTTCGGGTTTCAGGAATTTGCCCTCATCCAGCACCTGTGCAATTTTAGCCATGTCTTCAATGGAGGTATAGATGCCGCCAGCCGAGTAACCAGTTTTGGCAAACTGCATATCGCTCACCACATATTTACCATCCTGGTACGCATATACGGCTGCTTCTTTAGGAATAAGCTGGTGGGTTCTGATACCAGTATCATCATTGTTGTTCACATAGGTATGCTGCATGCCCAGGGGTTCAAGCACATACTGTGTCAGTACTTCAAAAAAGGGCCTGCCGGTTTCCTGTTCTATCAGGTACTGCAGTATCCAGTAATCGGAGCTTACATAAAAGGAGCGGGTGCCCGGCTCATTGGTCATTTCCTGCTTTTTGGCAAGCTCAAGGGCTTCTTTGGTGGTGGTGGCCTTGCTAAAATCTGCCATGCCTATGCCTGACTGGTGGGAAGCCAGCTGTTTTACAGTAATGCCCTGCCAGGAGGAGGGAATGCTGTCCAGCAGCTCCTCCAGCTTCTGCTCCGGTAACAAAATCTTTTCTTCAAACAGCCTGCCCAAGAGCAAGGCGGTAAAGAGCTTGGAGCAGGAGGCGGTTTGAAAGGCTGTTTCCCGGTCTACCGCGGCATTCCAGGAAAGGTTGGCTTTGCCAAGCTGGCCCTGATGGATAATGCTGCCATCCTTAACAATGGCATAGGCCAGCCCCGGTATGTGGTGTTTGGCCATGGCGTCCTGCAGAAAGGTTTCTGTTTCCTTTTTAAGGTCAGGGGTCTTTTGTGCAGACACAAGCAGCGGGAGGCTCAATAAGTAGCCGATCAGCGCAGAGATTATTAATTCTTTCATAGTGTTAGGTGCTAATGTTTCTGGAGTGATAAATGTACTCTGCAAAGATCCGGGAGCTGCAGACCTTAATCAATCGCATGTAGAGGTGAAACTGGGGCAGGTAAAGGAGGCCTGCATCCCATAAACGGGTGATTTTAGGGGTGCTGCATATACAATTCTCCAACTACTTAGTACCTTCAGTATATTAATTGCTGGTATGAGTGCAAGACCTTTTGTTCCCCTGCTGTTGTGGCTGATGGTACTAACCAGCGGGCTGTGCTATGGTGCACCCCTGCAGTTGCCGGTACCATCTCCCATTTACCTGCACCTCGACCAGGAGGATGGCCTTGCCAGTAACCATGTGCTCTCTATTTTGCAGGATGACAAAGGCTTTCTCTGGTTTGGCACCAACAATGGCCTGCAGCGCTACGATGGCCGCCAGTTCCTCCATTTTCGCCACGACCCCCGCAACCAGAACAGCCTTGCTTCAGATATAGTCGAAACCCTGTACCAGGATAAGCAGGGAGTTCTCTGGATTGCTTCTTCCACGACCATTACCCGCTTCAAACCAAACACGAAAGAGTTTACACGGATGAGGCTTCCGGAGCAAGCGCGGGGAGGCCTTTCGCGTGGCAGCTATTTTACAGAAGATGAAAGAGGGCAAATATGGCTGGTATCTTCCGCAAACCAGCCTGCGCTTCTATTCAAACCCGATCAATCCTCCTTTGTGGTTATTGCCGGTGTTCCCACCTTCCGGAAACAGAACAGCACCTACGAACCGCTGCTGAAAAACTGGCAAAGCAACGAAAATTATGTTTACTTAAAAGACAGCAGGGAAATAGTGTGGGCGGGTAGCGAAATATTACTGGCACTCTATCCCGACAGCAGCAGCTTTACGCTCATTCCAGAAGTTAAAGCCTCACGCTATGGCATAGAGTATAACCGTATTTTCTGCCTGGCCGAAGATCGGGATAAAACCATCTGGATTGGCACCGACAATGGTGTTTACTACTTTAATCCCGACAAGCAGCATTTTTACAGAGCGCCTCTTCCCTCTTTTCCCCATGGCGATGCTGTTCCGCTGCTTCCCAGCGATTTCCTCCAGACCAGCAGTGGAGAAATATGGGTGAGTACCCTAAACAGGGGAATTCTCACTTACGATAGTCAGCTAAAGCCTGTTCGGCAGCTATCCCTGGGCAATGATGCGCAAGCTGGTTCTCTGCAGCTGTGGTGTCTGGCGCAGGATCAGCAGGGCAATATCTGGGCCGGCAGCCAGGCAGGAACCTTACTGAAAATAGACACTAATGGCCGCAGCAGCTACCTGCGGCCAGACCTCCTGGCAGGCCAGACCATTACAAAGGCGGCACCCGATGGCAGCGGAAAGCTCTGGCTGGGCACAGACCAGGGGCAGTTATTCAGCTTTGATCCGGCTACCGAAACACTCCTTAAGCTGAATTTGGGAGAAGCCACCGGCAGCACAGGCCGCATCATACGCATACTGGCCGAGCAGCCACATTACGTATGGGTAGCAACCTCCAGGGGCGGTATGTTCAAAATCAACAAACAAACGCTTGCCCTTACCGAGCGCTACCATACCAGCTCCAGCCCCTTTGCACTGCTTAGTAACGAGTTAGGTGATATGCAGTGGTCAGACAGCAGCAGCCTGCTGATTTCCAGCATTGCTGGTTTGCACCTGCTGGATATACACCAAAAAACCGGAAAAGTATTTACTACCGCAGATGGCCTGCCTGCCAATGCCATCATTAATGTAGTAGCAACAGGAAAGGGAGAATTTTTCGTAACGCCACAGAACAGCCTAAGCCGCTGGAATCTGAACACCGGCCGCCTCACCACCTATGGGGCCAGGGATGGCCTGGCCAATGATCCCTATGGCTTCAGTGCCTCCCTCCGCCTCCGGGATGGCAAAATCCTGATCGGCAGCATGAATGGCATCCTGTATTTTCATCCCGACAGCCTAAGCAGCACACAGCCACCTGCCGAGGTACTAATTACCGGCCTTAGCATCTATGGCAAGCCTGTTAAGCTCGACTCGGCCCTGAGCCGGAATGGTGAAATCCTTCTGCACCACCGGCAGAACTTTTTCACCATCGACTATGCCTCTCTTAACTACTATGACGATAACCGCATCAGCTACTACTACCAGCTGGAAGGAGTGGATGCTGACTGGGTAGCTGCCGGGCCAAACAGGTCGGCAAACTATACCAACATAGAAAGCGGCAACTATCGCTTTAAAGTAAAAGCCGAAAAAGACAATGGTGCCAGCACCATTCATGAGGCAAGCCTGGCCATAAGCATAGACCAGCCCTTCTGGCAAAGCTGGTGGTTCCGGTCATTGCTGGTGCTTCTGGTTGCAGGCCTGGGTTTTATCCTCTACAGAATCCGCATCGGCAGGCTGCTGGCTTTACAAAACATGCGCACCCAGATCTCGCGCGATCTGCACGACGACATGGGCTCTACCTTAAGCACCATCAACATCCTCTCGGCCATGGTGCAGCAGCAGATACGCAAAGATCCGGCGCAGGCACAGCTACAGCTGGAGAAAATAAGCGACTACTCCCAGCGCATGATGGAATCTATGGACGACATTGTGTGGGCCATTAACCCCCTGAACGATGCTGCGCAAAACCTGGTAGCCCGTATGCGGGTGTTTTGCTCAGAGATCCTGGAACCTAAAGGGATCAGCTTCACTTTTTCGCTTGATGACAGGGTTTCTGCACTCCGCCTGCCTCTGGCTGTAAAGCACAATTGCTTTATGATCTTTAAGGAAGCTGTGAACAATGCAGCAAAATATGCACAGTGCCAATCCCTGGAAATTAGCCTCACAATTCAAAAAAAGCAGCTGCACCTGCTTATCAGTGATAATGGCAGGGGCTTTGATACTAATCTTCCTCCAGAAGGCAATGGTTTGCTTAACATGCAGGCACGTGCCAGGGCTATTCATGGAGAACTGGAGATTATTTCTAAAAAGTGCAGCGGTACCACCATAAGCTTAAAAGCGCCTGTAGGCCAGCAGAAAGTTTAAACCATCACATTTATCACCAAGGCAACCCCATGATCAAAGTACTTATATATGACGATAACAAGCCCCTGCGGGAAGGACTTAGTATGCTGATCAGCGGCTCCGATGGCTTTGTGGTAGCTGGCACCTATCCTAATTGCAACCAGGTAGCAGAGGAGGTAAGCCAGCATCGGCCCGATGTTGTACTGATGGACATCAACATGCCTGGCATTGGTGGTCTGGCCGGACTTCAGCTGATTAAAAACAGCTTTCCGGGGGTAAAAGTAGTAATGCTGACGGTTTTCGATGATAACCAGACAGTGTTCGATGCCATGAAAGCCGGTGCCGATGGTTACTTGTTGAAAAAAACGCCACCGGCCAAACTGCTGGAATACCTGCAGGATGTATATGGAGGGGGCGCGGCCATGACTGCTTCTGTGGCCCGCCAGGTACTGCAGCTGTTTGCCCACCCGCCGGTTGCACAGCAGATCACCGACTACCAGCTAAGCGAGCGGGAAAAAGATGTACTACAGTGGCTGGTAAACGGCTATAGCTATAAATTAATCGCAGCCGAACTCCACATATCGCTGGAAACGGTACGATCCCACATAAAAAAGATCTACGAAAAGCTGCAGGTACACTCCAAAACAGAAGCTGTTTCCAAAGCATACAGAGACAGGCTGGTTTAACGCAATTTATCGATTAAGGCACTGATAATCAATAGCAATAAATAGCAAAAGGCTACAGGATTTAGGATATTAGAAGTGCGACCATCTAATATTTAAACTCCATTAGCCCATGCTTAGTGAAAATACAGTTCCACTGCGGAAGCAAATAAGTTGATAGAGCTATTCATCTGTCTGAATGATTTCTGCATAGCTCTTGAAGAGTGGAAACGCCGTCAGCCCCAATTTCAGATTTCCCTCACTAATCATCCCCTGATGAGCGACAGTGAGATGCTTACGATTCTAGTCTTCTATCAGTTCCCGGGCTACACATGCTTTCACTAGGTCGCCTGCCGATACTACGGATCAAGCGGAAAAGTTGTGGAGCAGGGGTAGAATCAGGCATAGATTTTACTTAATCTAAAAAGGAAGAAGTCAATGTTTCTCACGCCCCTGAACTGGCTTCTGAAGGCTTTGATTTTGGCGTTGAAGGATTCAGCAGAAGCATTGGTGCTTTTGTTGTCAAAGAAGTTGAGAATGCTTAGGTAGTGGTTCTGAATAGTTCTGGCTACTGTAGAGAAAGATTTAAAGGCTGCTTTCTCTACTTTGTTGTACCAGAGGGCAAGCTTCTTGAAAGCTACTTCTCTTACCTTTGTCTGCTGGTAGATAGCAGCCAAATCCCTGGAGAGGTTGTAAGCTTGTTCCAGGGCAGGATACCTACTAAAGAGGATCTCTGCCCGATGAGCTTGTGAAGCAGACC
>NZ_JAHXBU010000083.1 GCF_020178975.1 Cesiribacter sp. SM1 | reverse complement strand
CTGTCATTATTTGGAATATGCTTGTCAAGCATCAGCCCTTTACGCCTCCAGATCAGTATGAATATCTGGACCAAAAACGAAAGAGAAAGGTGCGAGAACTACAAAAACAATTAGCTAAATTGGAAACAACACTAGCCCAATTAAAAGGACCCCAAAATGCTCCTGTAGAGGCTTTCTAGAAACGTTAGTCAGAATTAAAACAGTAGAAACGTTCTGTTGTAAATTTCCGTTATTGTAATAACTTTGTAATTACGTTAATGGAAAAGCCATGGAGCAACCAATCATAAGAATAGGAAACTCAAAGGGACTTCGGCTATCAAAGAATATTCTTGACAGATATCAGATCAAGGATAAAGTTGAGGTAATCCTGGAAGAAGGTCAGATTGTGCTGAAGCCTGTATCAAGTCCTAGAGAAGGATGGGATAAAGCCTTTAAGCAGATGCATAAAAAAGGCGAGGACCAGCTTTTGATGGATGATGTATTTGACGATGAAAGCTTTGATCAATGGGATTAAGCCAATACGACATCGTGCTGGTCAACCTGGATCCGACGATTGGAAGCGAAATCAATAAGACTAGACCATGCTTGATCATCTCTCCGGATGAGATCAACAACAACCTCAGGAATATCACTATTGCTCCTATGACTACCAAGAGCCATAGGTATCCAACAAGAGTGCAAGTAAGGCACAATAATCAAGTTGGTTGGGTAGTGATCGACCAAATCAGGACTATTGACAAAGCAAGGGTGATCAAAACCTTAGGACATCTTGACGCTAGTGCAATAGCTGAATGTAAGAGGGTGATAAAAGAAACGTTCGTGGACTGAAATAAAATAAACGAATAGTAACAACAGAATAAAGCAAGCTCCCAGCTGCCATTCAGCCATTAACAATGCTATTGTCTACCTTTGCGTGGGCAAAGCAAAGGCCGGTGAAGGTCGCCTGCTTTATTCAACGGACGTTATGCTGCATTGAAAAACTATAATAGATACGCCTCTGATGAATTTTATACTTGGTCTGATTGCTGCATTATTGGTTAGGTACCTAATCCTGACCTGGAATAGTAAAAATAAACCTACATCCGATGGATACGAGGTATTAAAACTTCCT
Source organism: Cesiribacter sp. SM1 (assembly GCF_020178975.1). Lineage (GTDB taxonomy): Bacteria > Bacteroidota > Bacteroidia > Cytophagales > Cyclobacteriaceae > Cesiribacter. The sequence continues at coordinate 9,907 of NZ_JAHXBU010000083.1, read as the reverse complement.
GCCTTTTATGGATACATTGGCGTAATTGGATTGGCCGCCTTCATAGGGGTTTGTATTTCTGCTGTTGAGCAGTTTGCTGCCAAAGGTATGCCAACTATAGGTTTGATAATTGTGGCTGGTACTGTAATGCTGTCCGTATTATGGCTTGGAATACTTCTGATGCTCTGGACATGGGTATTTGAAATAAAAATAAATGAACAAGAGATAATCCAGAGAAGTAGGACCGGCAAAGAATCATCTCTTAAATGGACGGATGTAAAGCAGGTGTCGTTTGACTCTTTATCCCTACAGGTAACACTTACTGACGGTGTAAAAAAGATTAAATGTCATCAACATTCGGACGGTTTTGAAAAGCTGGTAGCCCAAATAAAAACAAAATTGAACCTTGACAGACAAGAGTTAGGGATACCAGAATATTAAATAAAATAAACGCAGCATAACAACAGAATAAAGCAAGCTCCCCTAGCTCTTTCAGCCATTGACAATGCTATTGTCTACCTTTGCGTGGGCGCAGCAAATGCCGGTGAAGGTCGCCTGCTTTATTCAACGGACGTTATGTGCAACAAAAACAGAAGACATGGGCCACAAGAATGTATGCCTTAACTGTAGGAAAGCCTTTAATATGGGAACGGACTACAATAACATACGGGAGGCGGATTGCCCCGAATGCGGACGCCCAATGATTTTGATGTCACACCGATTTAGACCGCCAAAAAAGACTGACGATAAAAAATGGTTGACGGTGGAATACTTGATTGAAAACGGATTTAAATATCAGCACGTCTATAAAAAGAATGAAGCTGGACAACTACTAAATACGTACGCTGACTACCCTAACAACCTTAGAGATGCAAAAGAGTTCGTTGATGAATATAAGGAGCAGGCGCAGAAGAAATAAATAATAATAAGCAGCACATAACAACAGAATAAAGCAAGCTCCCTCAGCGCATTCAGCCATTGACAATGCTATTGTCTACCTTAGCGTGGGCAAAGCAAAGGCCGGTGAAGGTCGCCTGCTTTATTCAACGGACGTTGGCGGTAATTCAACCATGACAAAGGTAGTCCTCTTATCATTTTTAATTTTAGTTTGTTTTTCCTGTAAATCTTCATTTGAGGTCACGGAAAGGCCGACTGATTATTCGACAGTGATTAAGAACAAACATTTTGAAGGGGTTATCTTTTCAGAAAATGCCGATTGCTTCTTATGTCTACTGGACAGAAAGAGATTTAGTCCAACTTTGCAAGACATATCTAAAGCGGAAGAAATATTAAAACAAAAATTGAAGGCCGAAAACACTCCATTAATAAATCAAGGTGGACGATGTCCTTTTATCCACAAGAATCTAAAAAATTATAGGCGGCAATACTTCGGATACATCAATGAGGAAGGAGATAAGGTAATTTATACCACTCTCAACTGGAACAAGTTTACGCTTTGGGACTGGATTCGAGGCTATTCAAGAGATAATAGCGAAGTCTGGAAAAAACAAAAAGAAATGATTCTTGATGGATGCAGTCATCATTGGGAGATTAATATTAATCTGTCAGATGAAGAGCTTTTTGGCCTGAACATCAACGGAGGTGCATAAAAATTCAAACTACCGCCAACCCAAGCAAAATGCAATTGCCGGTCGTGTAGTCTGATAGTGCTCTGGATAATGCAGAATTTTCCGTATCTTAAAAACTAAACTGACCCCGGCAACTGCGTTTTGCAAAAACGTTGGCACTCATTAATAGATGGTTAAAGACAGGTTCTAATGCATGCTTTTCTAATGCAAATATTGAGATTTATGAATACAAAATCCAAGGAAGCCAAAAGTCTTAGCATTAAAGTTGCATCACTTTCTTATCTCATGTTATGTTTCATTTCTATGGTAATGGGAAGTTGTAGTAATGATAAAGATCAAAAGGATGAAGTAATAGTAAGAATAACTAAAGATAATTTAGGACAAGCGTGTGATATAATAAAAGAAGGACTGCCTTATCAATCATTATCACTTGTAGGATTGGATTCATCAACTATAGAAGAGATAATAGAATGCATTTTAGATAATAATGTTAATGTAAAGAAACTTAATATAATAAGTAGTAAATTAGAAAGTACGGAAAATATTTCAAAACTAATTACTCTTGAAGCCTTAAATATTCAATTTTCAAATATCAAAAATCCATCAACAAATCTAACCAGTTTAGTTAATCTTGAAAAGTTATCTCTACCATCCAATCATCTAAAAGATTTGCCTAACCTTGAAGGCTTAAACATTAGATTACTCGACATATCCTATAATAATCTAAAAGTAATTCCTAATTCTGTGTATTCCCTTACCCAACTAGTATTTTTAGATATTGGGGGTAATAATATCAGCCATATAAGTGATAGTTTGAAGAGTTTAAAAAAATTAAAATTTTTGGAAATTTACGATAATGATATGTCACCTGAAGAAATAGAAAAGGTAAAAGCAATGCTACCTTCTGTTGAGGTAAAAGAATACATGCTTATGCCCTAACCCCCAATAATAGGAAGATGGCTGCAATAAGTTTTGAAATCTCTTTTTTAGAAACATCATAGATGGAGTATCTTTTAAAATATATAAAATAAAACGAGTGCCAACAACAGAATAAAGCAAGGGCTGACAGAGCTCTTTGCTATCTTACCAGAAACATCAATCAGACGTACTTTAAGAAGCTGCGGTGAGCAGCCCCTGCATTATTCAATGGACGTTGGGGCCTATTAAAATGAGCATTATACAACCGGACTGGAACCAAGAAAGGCCTGATCCACATCAAATAAATGAAATGTGGAACAGAATGCAAATAGCAAAAATTGATGAATGGTCAGACGCTACACTGACCTTAATGCAAAAAATAAAAGAGACACATATTAACGGTGGACTTCAAATCCATAAATATCAGATTACCGCAGATAAAAGCTTTGATTGGTTTGTGTCCAGAAATCGATTAGATGAAATTGATTTTGTGCAAAACTTAATAAGGAGGCCAGAGCTTCAAAATTATAGGAATAAGCTTAAAATCGGTAATGATACGCTAGTAGCCCAAACACACAAATGGTGGACTGACATTTATGATCTACCTGGGGAATTAGCTAGAATATTAGGACAGGGAGGTGCGTATCACAAACTTGAAGCAGATGAGGCATGGTCTACAGCTACAAATTTTGTCAAAGAAGAATTTCAAAACAGATTTGATGAATTTACTAGCTTCAGTATTGAAATAGAAAATGCTGACTGGTTCTATAATATTGCATGGGACTACTCGACATTGATATTTGATAAACGAACCTATCAGACAGTGATCATCGACATCACAGATACTGATTAAAAAATAATAAACAGGCCCCAACAACAGAATAAAGCAAGCTCCCCCAGTTCGTTCAGCTATTGCTTGTGCAGGCCGTTAGCTTTTCGTACTTTCAGAAGAGGCCGGTGAATGGTCGCCTGCTTTATTCAACGGACGTTAGCCACAATACCATGACTCAAACTTCGCTAATTATCATCATACTTATCTTTATTTCTGCCTGCTCAACGGTTGCTAGCAGGGAAGATAATATTGTAGCTGCTACTAGAAAACCTAAGATAAAGGAGGAGGGCAGGACCTCTACATATATCCAGAAGGTTGACAAAGCCTTTATCGGAATGACTGTTGAAGAACTAAAGGAGGCTTATCCGAATGCGATATTTAAAGAGGAGCCGCTTTATGAATATGGCGTTGACAGTGAAGGCACAGGTTTGTTAGTAATTGAGAATAATGAACCGCTTCTCTTTGCCTGGACCTTGGAAGATGATAATAAGATTCACAGCTTAACTGTTTTATCGCCTAAAATAAAGGTTGACTCAAATGTGCATGTAGGAATGACGGTTCAGGAGTTTTTAGAGAAGTATCCTAATTCGACTCTAGCTATAAACTTGATTGATGACAGGTTTGAATTTATACATATAATGGATAAAAAGTATAGTATCGAGTTTATTACCACCGATAGCTCAAGAGTTGGCAATTATGATTTTAGTGAGGCAGAACCAGAATTTAAAAGTCTCAATCGACCTGAAGCTACAATCGACAGAATAGAAATATTAAAATAAACTGTGGCTAACAACAGAATAAAGCAAGCTCCCCCAGCTCATTCAGCCATTGACAATGCTATTGTCTATCTTTGCGACCGATCAGCAAAGGCCGGTGAAGGTCGCCTGCTTTATTCAACGGACGTTATGTTCAACAAAAATCAGCATGAACTGGAAATACTTCATACCACATGTATGGGAAGAGGAGGAAACGATCTGGGAGGATATCTATCTTAAACAATTTGATAAGCCTGCAGAAAAGACCCTTTATTTGTCCATCAATGGCAGATTAATGTTGGCTAATCCTTCCGCTGATGATGAATTTGAAAAAAGGAGAAAAGAAATATTAGTTCATCTGGACACCCATAACTATCTAATCTCTGAACCGGAGATGTACGTGAAGCGGGACAGATTTAATATTGATGAACTCTTATACTACACCAATATCTTCCTTCAAAGTAAAGGGTACATTGACAATAATCTGATTGAAGGAACGTACGAAGAATTCATCCAGGAGATTGAGGCGCTGTATGGTGATCGTATGGTAGAATGAAAATAATAATAAGCTGAACATAACAACAGAATAAAGCAAATGCCCCAACAGCTTTCAGCCATTGACAGTGCAGGAAGCAAGCCTTGCGTACGTTCAGCAAAGGTCGGTGAAGGGCATCTGCTTTATTCAATGGACGTTGTACACAAGCAAAATCGTCACATTATTCAGTCATGGGATTTGGATTTAACCTTATAGGCTTTCCGTTACTTATTCTGCTGACGATTGGATTGATAGTTGGCTTTATTTTTACACGTAAGAAGGGACTTTTGAAGCTCCTTGGCATAGTGTGGGGACTTCTTATCTTACTCATCATTGTAGGGACAATCAGCGACTATTATCGAAGACCAATAAGGCTGACTAAAAATGATATTGTTGGCACTTATAGAATCGATACAAGCTTCTATCCAGGAGAAAATGCTCGCTGGCAGTATGAACATGTTAAGTTTCAGATAACAGAAGATGATGAGTTCATTCTTACCGTTATGCAGGACGATAACAATTATAAAGAATTACATGGACAGGTAGTGTGGAGTTCAGGACCTCCAGACCTATGGACTGTAAAAATGGATGATACCACTCATCATATTGTTGAATCAGGACCCACACTGTACAGGGGGCATGATAGATTTTATTATGTCTTCGAATCGAGCAAGTGGAATAACATGTTCTTCAGAAAAGAAAAATAAAAAAAGCCTGTGTACAACAACAGAATAAAGCAAATGCCCCCAGAGCTTTCAGCCATTGACAATGCAGAAAGCAATTTTTGCGTACATTCAGCAAAGGCCAGTGAAGGGCATCTGCTTTATTCAATGGACGTTGGGTTGTATTAAAATGAAGCCAGTACTCCTCATATTGACCCTATTAATTTCCACAGTATCCTTTGGTCAGACACATCAAAAGGATGAACGTGTGACAGTTTGCATAAACAAAGAGGAAATAGTAGATGGACAGTTGGTGCTGACTGAAGTTGATAAACCTCCAGATTATTCGAAAGGACTGTTAGAGTTCTTTAAAACCTTATCGGAGACCGTAGAAGTACCACTGCATGCTCATTCCTATAAAGTATATGTATCCTTCATCGTTGATACAACAGGCAGTACCAGAGACTTTTGCGTAAAAAGGAAGTTAAATAATGACGATAATACGGACCTAGAATTTGAAGTAATTAAAGCATTCAAAGCTATCGGTGGTGAATGGATACCAGGAGAACATAAAGGAAAGAAAGTGCCTGTTCGAAAGACTTTGACTGTAGTAATAGACCTAAAAAAAATAATAATAAACACAACCCAACAACAGAATAAAGCAAATGCCCCAAGAGCATTCAGCCATTGATAGTGCAGGAAGCAACTTTTGCGTCCTTTCAGCAAAGGCCGGTGAAGGGCATCTGCTTTATTCAACGGACGTTGGCATTAATGCAAAAAAAGCATGACAGCAAAACAGGCAGTAAACAGAGGCCATTTAGTTATCAGCTTACCCACAATTATTTTATTGATAGGTGGAATAGTGGGTCTGTATTACCTATTAGAAAATATTATTCATCCTGGCTTATTCCTTTTTGGTTGCTTTGTTTTAGTTCCGCTTATTAGCTGGATTTATTATCACTTCGCAATTAGAAAGTGGCTCATTTGGGCTTTATCGGAAGTTGAAGACCATGCTGAACTAAAATTTTATGCAGTTACATCAGGTTTGGTTCTGTCAGAATACAGTTTCCATATTTCAAATTCTAAAGAAGCTAAGCTTCTTAAAAAGTTAGAAAATGATTATCTAATTAGACAACAAAAAAAAGTATTTGAGGATGATCAATCCGTACCTGAAGTAGAAGAAATAGCTTATTCTAGAGCCTACCTTGTTATTAAAGTAGTTGCCGCATGTATTTTTTTTGTATTAGGGCTTTATCTCTTTTTTAGCCTAATGAATTGGGTTGCTGGATTGATGTCTATCATTGCTGCTGCGATGTTAGGCTATAAGTGTATCGATAAACTATCCTCTAAAGAAATCCCATTAAAAATTGGAAATTTTGGTATTGAAGTTCATGGTGATAGATTTGAATGGAGACAGATTCGGAATGAAAGAGCAGTAGCTGAAGGTACAGGTAAACGCCGTAGAAACTATTTAGTGTTTAAAGGCAAATCAAAACCAATGAAAATAGATATCAATGATTTTGATGTAGCACTGGATGATCTTCGAAAAAAGTTAATTTTTCATAGAGCCAGGTATAATAACACTAATGCCAACAACAGAATAAAGCAAGGGCTGTAACATCACTTTACAGCCTCACAACAAAACTCTAACTTACGCTCTATGAGAAGCGGCGGTGACCAGCCCCTGCTATATTCAATGGACGTTGGCCTTAAGTCAATATTCGTTTCGCTTCTTAAGCAGCCGTAGCAGAAAAGATTAGCAGCTGCGTTAGCGAAAGGTAAAGGGATAAGCCGCGGGCAGGAGGGTAAGAGGCGCTGCAGGCAGAGACTTTCAAAAAATGATCTGTCTGTGCAGTAATCATCCTGCAGTTGGCGGAGCAAGGTAATAAAATAAGGTAAGCCCTTGGCAGGATCAGCTAAGCGCAGGAGGACTGGATAGTAGTGCCGGTAAAGCTGGACCTTCAAAAGAAGGACGGATCACTAAGGTCTTGCTCCATCTATGCCGGTAGGCAGGACGGGTGCGAAGCTGGTAAAAGCCTCTGCTGGTTTTGTAACTGCAGAGCAGGAATATAATAAGCGTGGCGCAGGTTGACCTTTAGAATATTGACCAGCAAGCGCAGGTAGACGGATTAATAAATAATAAAACCTAAGGCCAACAACAGAATAAAGCAATCACCCCATCAGCTTTCAGCCATTGCTTGTGCAGGCAGTAAGCTTTTCGTACATTCAGCAAAGGCCAGTGAAAGGGTGCCTGCTTTATTCAACGACCGTTGGGGTCTATTGAAAAACTGCTTATCTTGGTTTTACGTTTCATAAGAATATGACCAGACTGCAAGAAATACTCATACAAAAGATCTCCACAACACAGGATGAGAGAATCCTTCAGGAGATCAACAGGCTCTTAGAAACAGGACTCGATGAAGAAGTTTATCAGCTGACTGATGAACAAATAACAGGCATTGAGGAGGCAAAGGAGCAGATAAGGAATGGACAGTATCTTAGCCATGAGGATGCTAATAAAGAAGTTGAGGAATGGCTTCGAAAAAGGTAATCTGGTCCATTAGGGCCCAGCAGGATAGAATTGCTATATTAGAATACTGGATCAACAGAAATAAGTCTAAGACCTACTCACAGAAACTCTACCACCTTTTCAACCAGGCAGTTGATCTGATTGCTGAACATCCATATATCGGTAGACCGACTTCATACAAGAATGTGAAGTACAAGGTGGTAAGAAAATATCAGCTCTTTTATGAAGAACTCGAGGATAGAATAGAAATTCTGCTCATATGGGACAGTAGAAGAAATCCAGAGACACTCGATAAAATCATAAAAATAAATAAACAGGCCCCAACAACAGAATAAAGCAAATGCCCACAGCGCATTCAGCCATTGACAATGCAAAAATCTAATTTTGCGTACTTTCAGCAAAGGGCAGTGAGGGGCATCTGCTTTATTCAACGGACGTTGCCCTTAAGTAAAATAATTGGTTACTAGAAAATAATAAATATTACCAGTTATAGAATAGCATTTGAGATATGGTCGTGGATGATGGCATATTACCTTCAGTAGTGGCGAGCTTACTGTTTACTAATTTAGCTAATGAATATTCTTCAATAAGTATTAGCTCCAGAGTTCACAAAAGCAGTTATGAAACATGGAACTGTGGCCCTATTATAAAATAGTGATTAGAAGATATTTTAAGGTAGAGACTTCTGAATATTCTTAAAGGCATGAGATTTAACAAAGAGGTTAAAGTATTTTTCTTGATCCTAGTTTCTTCAATACTTGTTTTAGTCTATCTAAGTAATATGGGGATATCTAGGATAAGAAAAGTTAAAGAGAAGGGAGGTAATGTATGTGGAAAAGTAGTACGCAAGAATCAAATTCACAAAGGGGATTTTATGATAGATTTTATATATCATGTAAATGAAAAAGCCTATAAGGGGATTGTTACATTTTATCCAAGTGAAATTCATAATGTTAGCCTCGATGACTGTATTATAGTTTATTATGAGTTAAATAACCCATCATTTGCAATTGGAGTAAAAGATTCTCTAAATAAATGTGCTTGCAAATAATTTGTTGAATTGAAAAGATTGTGTTTCCCTTCCAAGTCTGCTCTGACACGTTTTAAAATAAACCTAAGGGCAACAACAGAATAAAGCAAGGGCTGTCAGCTCTTTGCTATTGAACTACAAAACCTCTAATTTATCGTACTCACAGAAGCGGCGGTGAGCAGCCCCTGCTTTATTCAATGGACATTATGGTTCATTTAATCGCAATGCATAGATACATCTTTGCCATACTTCTTATAGCAATATCTTCTTGTTCTAACTCTAAAACAGTAAGGGAGCATCGACAGGTGAGCGAAATCTTGTGGGCTGTAATGCAGGACAATCCAGAGGACTTCAAAGCAGACTGTAAATTGCTTACTAGCTTGGGAGGTGAATTACAAGGACCATCACATTTATATCATCTGGACTCAAATTTAGCATACAGCTTAAGTACATATCTGACGGAGGATGAAATAACTTATTTACTAGAGCAAAAGCAGGAAAGAAAAGGTTTAGTATTGGAAAGTGACATGTTCAGTCAAGCCTTTGAATTAGTAGATATAAATGAAATAAAGACACTCCAAGCCTCTGTTGATGCTTCTAAAGCGACAGACAATCAACTGGACTACTGGGATGAATTTGAGAAGAAGTATGGCTGTATAATGTCTTTGAGTTTACCTCTAATATCAAAGGATAATAATATGGTTCTTGTTAGAAGCTCCCGTTTATGCGGACCATTATGCGGTGGAAGTTCGATAGTATTATATAAGCTTAAGGATGGACGCTGGCAGCTAGAAGAGATACTTGATGTGGAAATAAATTAATAATAATAAACGAACCATAACAACAGAATAAAGCAAGCTCCCCCAGTGCGTTCAGCCATTGACAATGCTATTGTCTACCTTTGCGTGGGCACAGCAATCTTCAGTGAATGGTCGCCTGCTTTATTCAATGGACGTTGGTAGTCATTATGAACAGGAGACACTACATATTAGAAGTAGCTAAAGAAGTATGGACATTTGGTCATCACATTGACCTGCCAGACGATTATGACTTTGAAGGGGCTAATTCATTGTACAA
>NZ_JAHXBU010000082.1 GCF_020178975.1 Cesiribacter sp. SM1 | reverse complement strand
TGCACTGGCTTAGCACACTCTCTACCTCGCCCAGCTCTATCCTGTAGCCCCTGATCTTCACCTGGTCATCGATCCTGCCCAGGTACTCCAGCTCCCCATCCCCTCTCCACCTTACCAGGTCGCCTGTTTTGTACATCCTGGCGCCTGCATCAGAACAGAATGGATCCTGAACAAACTTCTCCCCAGTGAGCTCTGGCAGGTTCAGGTAGCCTCTTGCCACCTGAACTCCTCCAAGGCAGAGCTCCCCTGCCACACCCTGTGGCACCAGACTGCCTGCTTTGTCTACTACATAGGCCCTGGTGTTGCTGATGGGCCTGCCGATGGGTGGCAGGCCTGCTTCTTTTGCTGTCAGCTCATAAGCTGTGGCTACCACGGTGTTCTCTGTTGGCCCGTAGTGGTTCACCAGCTTCCAGCACAGATGTGCGGTAGATACCTGCCTAAGCTGGTCTCCGCCTGTCAACACCCATTGCAGCTCCAGATTCTGGGGCTGCTCCAGCTTTAGCAGCCCCTCCACCAGGGCTGTAGGGACAAAGCTGTGGGTGATGCCTCTGCGCTGGTAGAAATGGAGTAGCTCCTCTGCCTGCAGGCGCTGCTGGTCAGAGACTACATAAAGACCGGCTCCTGATAAAAGCACCGGCCATACTTCCCACACAGAGGCATCAAAGCCTACCCCTGCCATCATGGTAGATCTGCAACAGGGGCCAAGACCATAGGTCCTGATGTGCCAGCTGCACAGGTTCACCACCCCCCGGTGCTCTACCAGCACACCCTTGGGATTACCCGTAGATCCGGAGGTGTAAATAACATAGGCAAGATTAGCAGGATCTAGAGCTACAGCTGGTGTTGCTGCAGATTCCCTGCTGATCTCCTGCCACTGCTTGTCTAAAAGAATGGCTGTTGCTTTTGTTCCTGATGCTGTTTCTGTTTCCAGCAGCTCTTCATAAGCACTAGCGCTTAGCACCAGATGGGCTGCTGTGTCCTGGAGCATGTAGTGGATCCTTTGGCGGGGGTAAGAGGGATCTATGGGTACATACGCCCCTCCTGCTTTCAGCACCCCCAACTGGGCTACTACTAATTCCAGGCTCCTGTCCAGGCACAGGGGCACCAGTGTTTCTGCTGTAACCCCTCTTCTCTGAAGATAATGTGCCAGCTGGTTGCTGCGCTCATCCAGCTCCTTGTATGTTAAAGAGGCTGACAGATCTGCTACTGCCACAGCATCAGGAGTCTTTGCTGCCTGTGCTGAAAACAGCTCTACCAGCGTCTTGTCCTGTGGATAGGCTGCCGCTGTAGCGTTGTAGCCTTCGGTGAGCTGCTCTTTCTCCTGCTCTGTTACCAGCTCCAGCTGGGAAACTGATAGAAGTGGGTTCTGTAGCAGATGGGATAAGAGCAACTGGTAATGACCCAGCATTCGCTGTACAGTTTCAGCTGTGAAAAGGTCTTTGCTGAATTCTGCACTTATCTCTATTTCATCCTTATTAACTACTGCAGTAAAGCTTAGATCGAATTTGGCAGTGTGACTCTCTAAGGACTCGCGAGTGCAGCTAACATTCCCAAGCTGAATTAAGGGCTCTGCAGGGGTATTCTGCATAGAGAACATTACCTGGAACAAGGGGCTGCGACTCATATCCCTGATAACGCCCATTGCTTCTACCACCTTCTCAAAGGGTACATCCTGCTGCTCAAAGGCCTCCAGTGTAGTGGCTTTTACCTCCTGTAACAGGGAGTAGTAGTTCTGATCAGGTCTTATTTGTGTTCGTAGTGCCAGACTATTCACAAAAAAGCCAATCATCGCCTCTAATTCGGGTAGTCTGCGGCCCGCTATGGGACTGCCCACACATACATCTGTCTGACCACTGTAGCGATACAACAGCACCTTGAAGGCAGACAGCAGGCTCATAAACAAGGTAACCTCCTCCTTTTTGGAGAATAGCTCCAGCTCCTGAACCAATTTCCGGTCCAGCTTTAGTGAGACCATACCACCTGCATTGCTTTTTACTGCCGGACGGGCAAAGTCTGTAGGAAGCTCCAGTGCTTCAAGACCTTTCAGCTTTTGCTTCCAGTAAGTTAGCTGCTCTTCCTGCAAATCTTGCAGATGTTTGCGCTGCCACAGCGCATAGTCGCCATACTGAACAGCTAAAGGTGCCAGAGCAGCGGCCCCGGCGCTGCCTCCGGCTTTATAAAGGCGTACGAGTTCACGGGCCAGAACAGGAACAGACCAGCCATCTGAAGCTATGTGATGAAGCACTATCACCAGCAGGTTTTCCTGCTCCGAAAGTTCCACCAGCATGGCCCTTAGCATACAATCGTTGCTTAAGTTGAATGGCGCCTGAATATAAGATTGGATGAAACGCTCCAATGTATTTGCATCTGCGAAAGCACTGCCATCCCTGGTAGTTAACTGCCAGTCAATATCCAGCACCTGCTGGTATCCCTTTCCTTCTTCCTGCCGTATGACAGTGCGAAGCACCTCATGACGACTTATTATCTGGCGGAAAGCAGCAGAAAGCGCTTCTTTATTAAGATTGCCCCGGAGTCGGTAAACTGCAGGAAGGTGGTAATGAGTACTGCCCTGTAGCTGATCAATAAACCACAGGCGCTCCTGGGAGAAAGACAGTGGCAGCCTGCCAGTTCTGTTTGCAGGAACAATTGAGGGCAATACATTTCCCCTGCCTTTTAGCAGCAACTCCCCTGCCAGGCTGGCTATTGTAGGATGAGCGAAGATATCTTTCACCTGCAGTTCCAGCTGAAATCTGTTGCGAAGTATAGACAGCAGACGGGTTGCTAAGAGAGAATGCCCCCCCAGTTCAAAGAAATTATCCTCTACCCCAATGTGCCCGAGCCCAAGCAGTTCCTGCCAGATTGCTACCAGTTGCTCCTCTGTATCATTTCTGGGGGCTACGTAGCGGTTCCTAAGGTCTATACAGGCATCATCTTCCGGGAGCGCCCTTTTATCCACTTTTCCATTCCAGGTAAGGGGTATCTCTTTGATTTCTATGATCAGAGACGGAATCATATACTCCGGGAGCACCTGCTTCAGCTGGCTGATGATGTCGTCTCTGTCGAAAGCTTTTTCGGGTACTACATAGCCCAGTAAACGTTTGTTGCCGGATGCTTCAGTTTTTGCCAGAACAACAGACTCTTTTACACCCCTGCACTGGTTAAGTGCACCTTCCACTTCAGCAATTTCTATACGGTAACCTCTTATTTTAACCTGATCATCCAGACGGCCCAGGTACTCCAGGTTACCATCAGGAAGCCACCTTACCAGGTCGCCGGTTTTGTACAACCTTTCTTCTCTGTCTTTAGAAAATCTATTATCTACGAACTTTTCTGCAGTTAAATCAGGCCGGTTCAGGTAACCTCTTGCTACCTGAACCCCACCAATGCACAATTCTCCCGAAGCACCTTTTGGCACCAGCTTACCTTCGGAGTCTAACACATATACTCTTGTGTTGGCCACAGGCCTGCCAATTGGCACCAGCTTTTCATCCCCATAATTTTTGGAAGGCCAGGCATATTCTGTAGCTGTTATAGTGGTTTCAGTAGGACCATACTCGTTATAAAACTGTACAAAGTCTTCCCAGGTGGTAGCTAAACTTTCCGGACAGGCCTCTCCACCTGCTATTACTCTTTTCAGGCGCCTGTATCTGCCGGGTGTAAGCTGCTTTAAAAAGGATGGCGTTGCATGCAGATGTGTAATTTCCTGTTCGCTGATTAATTGCAGCAGCTTAGCTGAATCCAGCAGGGCCTCTTTAGGCAGTACTACCAGAGCTGCCCCATTGCAAAGGGCCAGGAATATTTGTTCTATAGAAGCATCAAAGGCATAGTTGGATAGCTGCAGTATCTTTTCATCTGCTCGTATACCAAATACTTTTGTCTGATGGTGGATCAGGTTTACCACACTACGATGCTCCACCAGTACTCCTTTGGGCTTACCGCTTGTACCGGAAGTATAAATTACGTAGGCAAGATTAGTGGGAGAAAGCTTATTGAGAGGCTTTTCTGTTGATTCTGCTGCTATCTTATGCCAGTCTTCATCCAGGAGCACCAACACCAGGTCTTTGGCTTCTGTAAAAAGCTCCCGGGTAGCAGTTGTGCAGAGCACCACCCTGGCAGCCGTATCCCGGAGCATGTAGTTGATTCTTTCTCCTGGATAAGCCGGATCTATGGGTACATAGGCCGCTCCTGCTTTAAGAATTCCTAATAACCCGATGATCATTTCTAAAGATCTGTCCACGCAGAGTGGCAACAGACTTTCTTCTTTGATGCCTTTCTGCTGCAGGTAATGAGCCAGCTGGTTAGCGCTGTTGTTTAGCTCCCTGTAAGTAAGCCGCTCCCCCCTGAACACTACTGCAGTAGCATCCGGATTTTGAAATAGCTGCTCTTCAAAAAGATCGATCAGTGTTCGATCTTCAGGAAAGGGAATTGCAGCAGGATTTGACAGCCCCAGCAGATATTGTTGCTCCTGTTCAGGTACGAGCTCAATATCTCCCAGACGCTTGTCTAGAGCATCCGGAAACTGTTCCAGTATAAAAAGTAAATGCTGCCCAATATGCTCTATTTCCTCTTCAGAAAAATAGGCCAGATGATAGTCAATCCTTAATTGTAAAGGCTGTTGTTTGCCATAGTCTCTCCACCAGAAGTGTAGCGGGTATTTCTCCGACTGGCTGGCCATATCAAAGGTTTTTGCATCAAGTCCTGCAAAAGAAACCTCAAAGTCCAGGAAAGCATAGTTAACAGCCACATCAAAAATCTGGCTCCTGCCGGTCGACATCAGCTTCAATTCTCTGTTAAGATGGCTGATGGGGTAACCCTGGTGGCGGTAATCGTTACGCTGCTGTAGCTTTACTACCTGTAAAAAATCTGCTAAACGCAGCTCGGGATCATAGAAACCTTTAAAGGGAACCATGCCGGCAAACATGCCCATGGTCTGCCTTTGAAATTTATTTCTTCGATTATGAACAGGAACTCCAAAAACGATCTCCTGCCTGTTTTCTGTGCGTGCAAAGTAAATACTTAAAGCAGCCAGTGTTAGCTGTTGCAGGCTAATGTTAATACCGGATTTGCTTACCAGTGAATTTATTAACTGCGCCTGGTGATCTGTGATCTCAATAACTTTTGTTTTACTCTGGATATCCTCTGAATGAGCCAGCCTGTACCTTTGTTTTAATAAAGGTTCAGGCAGTTCTTTAAACTGGCTCTTCCAGTAGAGGGCATCCTTCTGGTAGGATTCCGACCCTATATAATCATGTGCTTTTATTACTTCCTGCTCGTAGAAATGGTATTTCGGATGATCTGAAACCGCTCCAGCAGCCGCCAGCATAGAGTAGCTTTGGGCAATGTGCTGGCAGCAAATTGTAAAACCATATCCATCTGTGATAAGG
This sequence comes from Cesiribacter sp. SM1, assembly GCF_020178975.1. Lineage (GTDB taxonomy): Bacteria > Bacteroidota > Bacteroidia > Cytophagales > Cyclobacteriaceae > Cesiribacter. The sequence continues at coordinate 5,893 of NZ_JAHXBU010000082.1, read as the reverse complement.
TGATGGTAACGCCCATACAACCAATGTTCTTCATCGGATATTGTTAACAATGCATGTTCAAAGAGCTGGCCTTTTAAACTGAAAGTTTTGTTAAACTGAGACTGCATCCATTCCAGCGCGTCGACCTGCGGATTTGGGCTGCTGCTGAAATCAAGTTCCAGGGTTGTGAGCACTTCCCCTTTTTCCAGGAAAGTACAGCAGGGTTCATGGTCTGTAAAATCAAATCTAAGGCGTAATACATCAAAAGCTAAAGGCAGGCCCTCAAGCACTTCCCTTAATTTGGCTTTATTCAACTGCCCTTTTAGTACAATGTAGCCACCTAAGTTGTAGTGGGAGCTATTAATGTTTACAATCTGATCATAATATACCTCGTGTTGTGCAGGGTGTAAAGGTATTAAGGTTGAATGAGAGTTGGACCACTTTAAAAAATTGGCGCTTTCCATAAAAAAGACAGGGGTAAAGTTCCTTAGATAAAGGCATAAAAGGGCAGTACAAAATGCATAGAAGCAAATCGTACACTATTGATAAAAATCAGTAGTCAAAAGACTAAAAGTAAATGATGATGCTGATTAAATAATAAACAAAATATTATATTATTAATATTACATCTTGAAAATAACCTAATACTATTTTAACATGGTGATGCTCTATGTTAACAAAAAAATTACATGCAGCATGCTAAACTTAATGCAGCCGCTGCTTTCCTAACAAAAATGTTAAATGCTTGATAATTAATCGATCACAAGATCTAATGTAGGAACATTTAGCTAAAAGTTAAAATTTTTAACTAAAATTTATTATATATTAAATTGATAATAATCCTATTTGCCAACGGTATAGCAATAGATAAAAGTTTAACCAGAGTTTACTTATATAGTTTTAAAATAAGTTTATTTTGCACTACTTATTTTTTTAAATGATTAACCATTGAAAATGGATCTTTGCCTTGTGTGCTTCATGGTTATAAGCTGCCAAAGCCAATACACCTGGTGTTGTACCGGGCTTTGTTCGAAAGAACAAATATGCTAGTCCCGGTGGTAATGCAGAAATAAATCATGTTGCCTGTATCTTTTTTGGAAAATGACAAAGCTGCTGTACTGGCCCCAAATCTATGTTGCAACATTTATCACTAATCAACAGGGAACAGTGGACTGGGGCCCGAGCATAAAAAAAGGTTTACCTGTGTTGGTAAACCTTTTATAAATAGTGATAGGACAGATCTTAAGATGCAACTGATTTAATTCTTGGCCATTTCAGCATTCGCTTCTTCCTTTTTTGCTTCTCTTATTTGCTCTCCGTCATTCAGCCGCTTTGTTACAGCCACATAAGGACCCGCCACAACCTTCTGACCAGGTTCAAGGCCCTGAGTGATTTCTATGTATTCAAAATCACTGATACCAGTTTGTACAGCCACCTTCTGGGCCTTGCCATCATTTGCAAGAAACACCACCTCTGTTATTTCGGCTGATGTTTTTGGCAGGGTTTTAGGGTTGGCATCGGCATCATCCTCTCCACCTACCGTTTTTGGTGAACCTTCTTCCCGGGTAGTTACGGCAGCTAGCGGAACCGACAGCACATTGTCTCTTCTGTTGGTAATAATCTCAACACTGGCAGTCATGCCCGGACGAAAAGGAGCAGATTTTCTGCCAGTGTTTACCAAATCCTGGTAAGATGAATTCAAGATCCGTATTTTAACCTGAAATTCTGTTACTGCATCGGGGGTTAATTTGTTGTTAGCTGTGTTTGCGATAGCAGTTACAACCCCTTTGAACTTTTTATTCTGATAGGCATAGGCATCTACATCAATGATTGCAGTATCACCAATGCTTACCCTGATGATGTCATTTTCATTAACATCCACCTGAACCTCCATGCTGCCAAGGTCTGCAATGCGCAGCATTTCAGTACCTGCCATTTGTGAGGTTCCTACCACCCGCTCTCCTTTTTCCACATCCAGTTTGGAAACAATACCCCCCATTGGCGCAAAAACTGAGGTAAGGTTCAGGTTTTCCTGTGCCTCACTAACAGTTGCTCCGGCACTCTCTACCTGGTAGCGGGCTGCCTGAACATTCTGTTTTGCTGATACCAAATCCTGCTGTGCTACCCTGAAATTCAGACGGGCCTGCTCAAAATCAGCATCTGAAATTACGCCCTGCTTATGCAGTGTCTGGCTGCGCTCATACTGGCTCCTGGCCTGCTCCAGCTGCGATTCGGCCTGTGTAATACGGCTTTGTGCGGAAGCCAGATTTGCCTTGCGCTCATTAAAGTTTGCCTGTGTTCTGGACAAGGCTGACTGGAAGTTATCCGGACGGATCTTAAGCAAAAGCTGTCCAGGCCTGATAGAGTCGCCTTCCTCAACATAGAGTTCAGTGATTTCTCCCGGCACATCAGGACTTATTTTTACTTCGGTCTCGGGCTGTATCATGCCACTGGCTCCTACCTTCTCCACAATGGTACGGCGCCCTACTTCGGCAAGCTCTACTTCAACTCCCTCCGGAGTGCCTATGATGCCGGCCGCCCTGGCCACCATTACTAAGGCTACTATCAGAAGAAGTGCTCCACCTATATAGATGTAGGTTTTTCGGTTCGATTTTTTTCTAATTGCCATGATTATGGATTATTCTTGTGTCAATGGATTACCTAAATAAAAGTCGATTACTTTAAGACTGAACACATAGTTGTACTTGGCCTGTGCCAGCTCGGCACGTGCCCTATCAAGATTGTTTTTTGCAAAGGTAAAATCATAAGTACTGATAGAACCTACTTCTCTACGAATCTCAGCATTCCTGAATGCCAGCTCCAGCGACTCTACCTGTTTTTGCAGTGCAGCATAACGCTTAGCAGCTGCTCTTGCGTCGGCATAAGACTGTTCAATGCTGGAGCGAAGCTGATTTTTAATTCTCTCGAGTTCCAGATCAGCACTGCGTGACTGAATTCTGGCCAAACCAACCTGCCTGCGGGCCTGGTAATTATTGAAAACAGGAATATTGAGGTTTATACTTACACTTCCACGGCGGTTCAGGTCCAGCTGATCCCAGAATGGAATTTCATTTACAACTACCTGTGTATTGGGCTGACGTATGATAACAACCTGATCTGTTCCCTGAACATAGCCAGCCGGTGTTTCCAGAAAATCCGGCATGGTAATAACGTCTCTTTCTGTACCAATGCTGGAGTACTGTGTGGTGATGTTACCACTTAATGCAAGACTGGGCATAAGTGCACCTTTGGCAGCCTGCAGGCTGTACTGTGTGGCATCCTGGCGGTTATTAGCTGCTCTGATCTGGGGCTGATTTTCAAGTGCTACTGCATAGATCTCCTGTGGTGATGTAGTGGTAAGCTGAAGACCAGACATATCTATTTCAATAGGTTCCACCTCTACATTCTGACCTCCGGGAAGTTGCAGGGACTGTAACAGATTAAGCTTGGCCAGCTCAAGGTTATTCTCTGCATTTACCGCTGAAACCTCATCGGCGGCCAGCTGCGACTCTACATCATACAGGTTTGCCTGCGGCAGAGAGCCTGCCTCAACCTGAATGCGTGTGCGGTTTAGCTGCTCCTGCGAGGTATTTACCTGTAGGCGTGCTATTGCTGCCAGTTCCTGGGTGAGTAAAACCTGCAAATAAGCATCTGTTACCTGCAGGCCTACAATATTTCTGGCTTCTGCAGCATCCTGGCGCGCAGCCTCCAGCTCGGCATAGCGAGCCTTAATCTGGTTGTGAGCCTGAAAGCCTGCAAAAACATCTACTGAACTAAAAAAACTGAAACTATTATAGCGGATGGGATCAGTGGTATACTGGTTGGTAAAGGGGTCTACGGAACGGCCAAAATTATACCCATGGGTAGCCTGACCATTCAGAGTTGGCAGTCGGCCAAGCCTGGATTGCAGGTAATCGATCTCACTGGCTTGTACCTGCAGCTGGCTTTGCCGCACCTGTATGTTGTTCCGCCAGGCATATTCAACAGCTTCCTGCAGTGAAATACGGTCGCCCATAGCAGCTAGCTGTTGGTCCTGGATCTGCTGTGCGTGCACAACCAGACCAGAACATAGTAGTACAAGCAGTAGAAATTTGCGTTTCATATCTTAAAAATCTATATCCGGTATGTAAATCACTTCTGTTACCCAGTCGAGGTACTCCAGGTATTGTTTCACAATGGGCGCAATGCCAGAATCCATTTCTATTACCAGCAGGGCCAGATCGTTCCGGCCTTTGCGTGAAACCGTCATGGTAGCAATGTTGCAATTATCATTGGCAAGTACACTTGAGATAAAAGCGATGCTCCCCGGCACATCCCTGGCCGTGATGATGAGGGTATGCAGTGCAGCACTGAAATTAGCCGTGAAGCCATCAAGCTTTGCAATATTGATCACCCCTCCCCCCAGGCTTTCACCAACAACTTCCACCACACGTTCGCCCCTTTTCAGCTCCAGCTTTACAGTATTCGGGTGCAGGGTGGAGGCATTGCCAACCGAGCGAAAACTATATTTCAGCTCCTGCTCCTTTGCCAGGTCAAGGGCCTGCCGGATACGGACATCATCTGTTTTATAATCCAGCAAGCCAGCTAAAACTGCCCTGTCGCTGCCGTGGCCTTCATAGGTACGGGCAAAAGAATTGTAAAACGTTATCTTTGCTTCCTGGGGCTGTGCGCCTAAAATGCGCCTGGCTACCCGGCCTATACGAACCACGCCGGCTGTATGGCTGCTGCTGGGTCCGATCATGACCGGCCCGATCATATCAAATATGCTGCTTTTGTCAGACATTGTTCTCTTGTTACAATGGTAGACAAATTAGGGAAAGCTTTGTAGTAATTCTTTATAAATGGTTAATTTCTTATATGAATGCACTGCTGAACGGAACAAGTATCTCTGCTGAGCTTGCAGCAGCCCTACAAAACCGTGGTTTTCGCTTTGGTGATGGCTGCTTTGAAACCATGCTGGTTTACAATGGGGAGTGCCCACTACTAAGCCAGCATCATGCCAGAATCAGGAGAAGTTTATCCATACTGGACATACACTGGCCCGAAAGTACAGATCTGGAGGCCCAGATAAGGCAGCTTTGCCCTGGTAATACAGGTTGGCAACGGCTGCGCTTATGGATCTGGCGGAGCGGCGAAGGCCTTTACACCCCCGAAAGTAATGAAGCACAAAGCTTGCTGGCCGCATCACCAGCTACTGCACCCCGGTTACAGCAGAAGCAGCAAATCATGTTTTCTGAAGAGGTTACACTACTCCCCTCCCGCTGGTCTTTTATAAAAACGATCAGTGCCCTGCCCTATGTGATGGCCACCCAAGAAAAAAAGAAAAAAAAGGCTGAAGAGCTTATTTTGCTTAACCACCGGGGTGAAATAGCAGAAGCCACTGTTGCCAACCTGTTCTGGAAAAAGAGGAAGCGCTGGTACACCCCTGCCCTCGATAGTGGTTGTGTGGCCGGGGTAATGCGTGCATGGCTCATGCGCAAAATGATCGAAAAAGGTGAGCCTGTTTTTGAGGTGCTAGCCCAGCCCGACGAACTACTCAAAGTTGACAGGCTTGTATGCACCAATGTTACAGGCCTGCAGCCGGTACTTCAGCTGGGAGATAAGCAGTACGATGCTGATGTGGAAGAACTCTGGTCGCTCCTGCCGGACGAGTACCGTAATAATCCGGAGTAAATATTTACCTCTCCAAATCAAATAAATAAAACATTCATGATATAGCTATCACAAAGGAGCATGAAAAAGGTTTATCCATCAAGGATGAACCTTTTTTCATTATGGAGTCTCAAGTTTCATTTCCCCAGCTTATCGCCAGAGGATGTGGACTGGATGTTCACAAGAACCTCATTGTTGCCTCGGTTTCAGGAGAAGGCCTAGAAGAACAGACCAGAGAGTTTAGCGCCTTTACCGAAGACCT
>NZ_JAHXBU010000081.1 GCF_020178975.1 Cesiribacter sp. SM1 | reverse complement strand
CATGTTCAATGGTTTAGCCCTTAACCCTGCCTATGCCGGCAGCCAGAAGCAGTTCAATGCCATGGCTGTTATCCGCAGCCAGTGGGTGAACTTTGAGGGTGCCCCTAAAACACAGATGCTAAGTGTGCATGCCCCCCTTGACCGAAAGAACATTGGCCTGGGCATGCTCATCTCCCATGAAACCATTGGCGTACATACCGACTGGAGTGCCTATGTCTCCTATGCCTACCAGATCAAGTTCAAAAGAGCAGGTATGCTTTCGCTGGGTCTGCAGGGGGGCCTCAACTACCGCCAGTCTGACTTTAACAGCCTTACTGTTCAGGCCGGAACTGATCCGCTGCTGGGGTACTACCGTAAGACTACTCCTAACTTTGGCACTGGCGTGTTTTACAGCACCAGAAAAGGTTATGTAGGTTTATCTTCTCCCTTCCTGGTAGAAAACAAAACCTTTGATATTAACGGCGATGGCCTTATTACCGAAAACAGGGAAGCGCGCTACTACTACCTGTCGGCGGGAAAAGTAATGGAGCTTGGCAGCAAGGTACAAACAATGCCCTCTATGCTGCTTCGCCTGCAGGACAACATGCCAGTGGGTTATGACCTTAGCCTTAATTTCTACTACAACAAGGTGCTGGGCACAGGCATCTCCTACCGCAATGGAGATTCTATCATTGGTATGTTTCAGCTGATCTTGAATGAGAACGTAAATTTTGGCTACGCCTACGACTACACCCTTTCCAGTTTACGCAACCATACCCAAGGGTCGCATGAGCTTATGCTGAATTACCGCATCAGGCTTAGTCCAGAACCATGCCACACTTACTTCTGATAGTATGCAAGGCAGGTACAACCAATGTTGTACCTGCTGTTCGTATAACTAATAACAAGAACAGCCCCGGGGTGTACCCGGGGCTTTTTTTGTACCATTCATCCTCCCTTATTGACATAGAGGTGGCCTCCATGTAATAGAGGTACTAACGACCATTGTCAGCAGGATTATTTGCAACTTGTATTCTACACGTTAGCAGGCCTTGAATACGGTTATTTTTAATATACTGATGCTGTCGCCGGATGCCTTTACCCTCAGCTTTCGATAAATACTCCCTTACAATTCACGAAACCCGGATGGGCAGTTCAGCGCGCTTCTCCCCCTCCATGAGTGCCTGATAAGCTGCAAAAAGTATTTTGTTAACCTTCATTCTACTGTGTTTACCTATCAATAGAACCGTACGGCTAGAGCAGAGCTGGCTCCGGGAGTGCAGGCGCCAGCCATACAGGAGCGAAGTAAGCCCCCTACAATAGCAGGCATTTATTCAAAATATATGTTTCCTACTTCAGCTGTTTAAAATATGAATATTTACAGTATGCACATCTAACCACCTGACCATTAGAGTTTTATGTATATAAATACATGGAAATATATATAAAGGCCCTTTATGTAAGAAAAAAACTATGAGGAAAATATCCGCTCATAATTAGCTTCCAACAATATAAAAACATAACAGGAACAGCTAAGTCTAACCAAAAGCACTAGGGCTCCCTGGCAGTCCCGATATGGAGAGTTAATAATAATGTAACTATTAATTATGCAATAGCTGTGCATTGTTGGGTACTGTTTGTGCTTGTGATTAATGTTATGAAACAGAAAAATTTCGTTTTCATAGCAAAACCTTACAAAATAGAATATGAGAATTCAAAAAAATATTATCACCACAGGGGGCTGCTTTTTATTGTTATGTTTTTTAATGTTTTTTTAATGCTTGAAAAAGCTAAAGTGGTAGGAAACAGGCTTTAGCAAAATTGTGCTAGTGGAGCCTGCTTATTTTTTCCTTCTCCCTTTTTAACCCACTATGCGCTCTAATGTAAAACCCTTAGTCAGTAATGTAAAACCCTTACTTACATTACTATTTACCTGATGCTTTAAAGGAGCTAATTTAGTGCCTTGAAAATGTGTTTGTTACTCCTCTAACCATTATTCTGCCTCGCCTATGAAGCAGCTATACGCTCTCCTCCTCTTATTATCAGCGTTCTTTCCATTGTCCGGAAAAAACCTTTTATCATCCAACTTGAGCGAAGCTCCCTGTGCCGGGCTTGAAGCCAGAGTTACAGCAGACAGCCACCAGCAAACCTGCAAAAACCCTTTTGGGGGCAAGTTATCTGTTGAGATTTACCAGAACAATAAGAGGCTTAACAACGGTTCATTCAGTTACAGCTGGTACCCTGCCGAGCATGTAAATGAGGAAGCCTATAAGCTGGCAACCGGCACCTCCGTTAGCCAGCTAACAGCAGGCACCTATGTTGTTGTGGTGGAGGATCTTGAAAGAAAATGCGAGATGACAGCAACAGGGGTTGTTAAAGATGAAACCCCGGTATTGGAGTTTAGCCTCGATTATATAAAAAATACTGTAGGCTGCGATGCTGACCCTGTAGGAGAAATCAGGCTTAACAACCCAAAGAATTATAAGATCAACTGGTATAGCGGAACTGTTGCAGACCCTGATAAAAACATTCCTAAATATCAGAGCCTTGACTACATGGAATTTTTGCCCCCAGGCACCTACACCATTGTAGCCACAAACGAAGCAACTGGTTGTACCACAACACCTATACAGCTAACAGTTGATGGCTACCCCACCAGCCCTATTGTAACGGCTACAGTAACGCCAGATTTACTTTGCAACGGCTCTGGCAGCGGCGCTATTGCCACTACAATCATTCCTTCTGCCACTGGAGACATTCCTGCAGGTGGCTACTCCTACACCTGGTATAATGCCAGCGGAACTGAACTATCACAATTCAGGAATCAGCCCAATGCCTCACCACTGCCTGTAGGCACCTACAGTATTCGGGTGGCGGGTATCTATACAGATATGAGCCTCACCTGTGATACGCTCGTATCCTTTACTGTTCCTCATCAGCCTGTACATCCTGTGCTTAGCCTAAGCGCACTCCCTAACAGCATCTGCGATCCGCAAAAAGCCAGCAACGGCGCCAATTACACAGGTTCCATCACAGCTGCTGTTACAAACAACGGCCAGTCGGTTACAGACTTTAGCGGATATACCTTTAGCTGGGTAGATGCCAATGGTAACAGCGGAACCGTAAATGGCACAAATCAAATGAGCAGCCTGCCCGGCGGCACTTATACGGTTACAGCTACAAACAGTGGTGGTTGCAGCTCTGATCCTGTAAACGTTGTGATCAATAATGCAACCCCTACCCTTAGCCTTAGCCTCACGCCTACAGCACAGAGCAGCTGCGGAAGCCCCTACAATGGCAGCATCAGTGCCAGCCTAAGCAAAGATGGCTCCACCCTTGCCAGCGGCTACCAGCTGGAGTGGTTCATCGGCACCTCCACATCAGGGGCTGCTGTGCCTGCTGCCAGCATCAGCGGCAATACTGCTTCTGGCCTGCAGGGCGGACTAACCTATACTGTACGCGCCACTGATAACAGCACCGGCTGCCAGACCACTGCTGCTGTACTGGTGCCTGTGCAGGAGAACAGCATTACACCTGCCTATACAGTTGTACCCAACAGCATCTGCGATACTGGTCTTGCTAGCTCGGGCGCACAGTACACTGGTGCCATCACTGTAACAGCAGTAGATTTTAACGGCAGCACTACTACAGATCTTAGCGGCTACTCCTTTAACTGGTACAAAGAGAGTGGGGGCAGCTTCAGCCTTATTGCCGGTGCCAGCAGCACTTCTCTTTCCAATCTCCCCACTGGCAGCTACCAGGTGGTGGCTACCCACAACAGCCTGGGCTGTAGCTCCGATCCGCTTACTGTTGTGGTGAATGATAATACCCCCACCCTTAGCCTTAGCCTCACACCTACAGCACAAAGCAGCTGCGGAAGCCTCTACAATGGCAGCATCAGTGCCAGTCTAAGCAAAGATGGCTCCACCCTTGCCAGCGGCTATCAGCTGGAGTGGTTTATCGGCACCTCTGCTTCAGGGGCTGCTGTGCCTGCTGCCAGCATCAGTGGCAATACTGCCACTGGCCTGCAGGGCGGACAAACCTATACCGTACGCGCCACAGACAACAGCACCGGCTGCCAGACCACTGCTTCTGTGTTTGTAGCACAGGAAGATGTGAGCATCAGCCTGAACTACAGCAGCACCCCCAATGGCATCTGCGATCCTGCCCTGGCGGCAGCTAACTACAGCGGCAGCATCAGCATCAGCAGCGTTGACTTCAACGGCAGCACTACTGCAGATCTTAGCGGCTACAGCTTTCGCTGGTACAAAGAAGATGGCGGCAGCTTCACTCTAATGGCCGGTGAAACCAGCAGCAGCCTTAGCCAGCTCGGTGCAGGTCGTTACCAGGTGGTTGCCACCAGAACTGATCTGGCCTGTTCTTCTGATCCCCTGACGGTAACGATCAGCAACAGCCTGCCTGCCCTTAGCCTTAGCCTCACCCCTACAGCACAAAGCAGCTGCGGAAGCCTCTACAATGGCAGCATCAGCGCCAGCCTAAGCAAAGATGGCTCCACCCTTGCCAGCGGCTACCAGCTGGAGTGGTTCATAGGCACCTCTACTTCAGGCGCTGCCGTGCCTGCTGCCAGCATCAGCGGCAATACTGCCTCTGGCCTGCAGGGCGGACTAACTTATACCGTACGCGCTACTGATAACAGCACCGGCTGCCAGACCACTGCTGCTGTACTGGTGCCTGTGCAGGAGAACAGCATTACACCTGCCTATACAGTTGTACCCAACAGCATCTGCGATACTGGTCTTGCTAGCTCGGGCGCACAGTACACTGGTGCCATCACTGTAACAGGTGTAGATTTTAACGGCAGCACTACTACAGATCTTAGCGGCTACTCCTTTAGCTGGTATAAAGAGAGTGGGGGCAGCTTCAGCCTTATTGCTGGTGCCAGCAGCACTTCTCTTTCCAACCTCCCCACTGGCAGCTACCAGGTGGTGGCTACCCACAACAGCCTGGGCTGTAGCTCCGATCCGCTTACTGTTGTGGTGAATGATAATACCCCCACCCTTAGCCTTAGCCTTACACCAACAGCACAAAGCAGCTGCGGAAGCCTCTACAATGGCAGCATCAGTGCCAGCCTAAGCAAAGATGGCTCCACCCTTGCCAGCGGCTATCAGCTGGAGTGGTTTATCGGCACCTCTGCTTCAGGCGCTGCTGTGCCTGCTGCCAGCATCAGCGGTAATACTGCTTCTGGCCTGCAGGGCGGACAAACCTATACCGTACGCGCCACAGACAACAGCACCGGCTGCCAGACCACTGCTTCTGTGTTTGTAGCACAGGAAGATGTGAGCATCAGCCTGAACTACAGCAGCACCCCCAATGGCATCTGCGATCCTGCCCTGGCGGCAGCTAACTACAGCGGCAGCATCAGCATCAGCAGCGTTGACTTCAACGGCAGCACTACTGCAGATCTTAGCGGCTACAGCTTTCGCTGGTACAAAGAAGATGGCGGCAGCTTCACTCTAATGGCCGGTGAAACCAGCAGCAGCCTTAGCCAGCTCGGTGCAGGTCGTTACCAGGTGGTTGCCACCAGAACTGATCTGGCCTGTTCTTCTGATCCCCTGACGGTAACCATCAGCAACAGCCTGCCTGCCCTTAGCCTTAGCCTTACACCTACTGCACAGAGCAGCTGCGGAAGCCTCTACAACGGCAGCATCAGTGCCAGCCTAAGCAAAGATGGCTCTACCCTTGCCAGCGGCTACCAGCTGGAGTGGTTTGTTGGCACCTCCACATCAGGCGCTGCTGTGCCTGCTGCAAGCATCAGCGGCAATACTGCCTCTGGCCTGCAGGGCGGACAAACCTATACCGTACGCGCCACTGATAACAGCACCGGCTGCAAGACGATAGCCAACATCTTTGTTCCCGAACAGGAAAGCAGCATAACGCTTACCTATAGCACCATCTCCAACAACATATGCGATCCCAGCCTGGCTACTAATGGCACTACCTACCAGGGTGGCATTGTACTTAGCGATATTCTTCTGAATAATATTGCTGAAGCAGATTTTAGCCAGTACAGCATCAGCTGGTATAAACAAAGCGGAAGCAGCTATACCCTGATCGCCGGTGAAAACGCCAGCTCACTTTCAAATATCGACAATGGAAACTACCAGGTAGAGGCTGTTCATAAGCAGCTTGGCTGTAGTACCGGCAGAATATCTATTGTAGTAGATGAAACAACAACCGACCCTGAAGTTAGCATTGCAGCTTCGCCACAGGTAAACTGCCAGGCCCCTTTTTCAGGAACTTTAACAGCCTCGGTACAATCGGGCGGCGTGGCCTTGCCTCTTTCAGATTATCGATTTGAATGGTTTACAGGCACCACTACCCAAGGCACAGCTCTTACAGCTAATTTATCAGGCACTAATAACAGCCAGGCCAACAAGCTTGCCAGTGGTTATTATACCCTGCGGGCTACAAACTTGAATACAGGCTGCGTTACAGTTGAGTCGAAGTTCCTGGAAGAGATACTGGTTGAGCCAGGCACTACCATTGCCGTACAGAACATCCAGAGTTGTAATCCAAGCGAGCGCGGAAGCCTGACAGCCAGTGTTTTCATCAATGGAGCTGAAGTTACCGACTACAGCCACTACACCTTTAGCTGGTACAGAGGACAGTCCGCTACCGGTACTCCACTCCCAGGCACAGGCAGAACCTTAACAGACCTGGATGCCAGCGGCACTCCACTGCCCTCTGATGACTACACCGTTGTAGCTACCAACACCCAGACCAGCTGCAAAGCCCCTGAGGAAACAGCCTTTCTACAGCCGGCGCCTCCCCTGTTTACCATCTCAACTTACCTCAACAGGGCACCGTCATCTTGTAATGAAGATGGTGGCGTGATTACCGCCTGGGTGAATGATGGCAGCGGCCGCAATGTAAATGATTATACTTTCGAATGGTATGCCGGTCAGCAGACAGACCCGGATGCTAACTTCTATACCGATCCGCCAATTCAGTTTAACGGAGGCCCCCTCGCTACCATGCCACTGGGTTACGATGCAAGCGTAGAACTACCCGGACAGACTGCTGAAACAGACTACTATACCAACGGAGCAACCCTATTCTCCCGTGGCGCAGGTATTTACACTGTTGTAGCCACCCGCAAAGGAGATGGTTGTAAAGAGCTGGCAGTTGTAGAGGTACCTTATATTGGCGCCCATATGCCGGAACTTGTAGGTGTTACCAACTCCGTAGTATGCCCTGGTGGTACAGGCAGCATTGAAGTGCGGGTAACCGATGCCAATGGCGCTCCTTTTGCCGATCAGTCTAAATACAAGTTTTATTTATTTGCAGGAAGCAACCCCGGAGATACTGTAACAGCTCCTTTTAAAAAATGGGGACAGCCAACTGCAACAGAATTTAACAACCTGACTCCTGGCACTTATACCTTCCTGGTTAAAGAGTTTCTCACACCAGAAAAGTGTATTTCAATATCTAAAACTGTTGAGATAAAGCAAATTGCAAAAGCACCTGTTGTACGTGCAGGGGATATTGTAGCCAGTAATATGTGCGAAGGTGGAAACGGCTCGGTTCTAATTACCTTAGGCGCCGCCCCATCTGATGATGCTACTACCCAGTTTTCCATCAGCTGGTTATCTGCCCCTGGTGCCATGCCGGCAGACTTACTGAACCAGCCGGCAGGCAGCTATCCTTTTTCAGCACTTGAGGCAGGCACCTACACTGCTACTGTTAGCGGCAGTACCGGCTGTTCTACCGACATAAGCTTTACCATTCCTGGTCAGCCTGTTGTACCCGTAGTGCAGGCAACAGGTACTCACCAGACAGATTGCGTACCTGCAAATGGCAGTATTACCATCAATGGTGTAAGTCTTAATGGTGCAGCGGCCAGCCTGGCTAACTATACCTTTAGCTGGTATAAAGGTGCAGGCAACCTTGCCAGTGGTACCTTCTTTTATAACGGCACCCAGTACACGACTGATACTTTATCTGCTGGTACCTACTACCTTGTTGCTAAGCAGAACGCTGGTACTGGCGCAGGCAGCGGCTGTAGCGCTGCTCCTTTGGAGGTAATCATCCGCAACCTGAGCAATGCCACTCCAATAAGCTTAAGTGCTACACAAAATACTTCATGTGATGATCAGGCCTACAATGGCACTGTATCGGCAGATATATCTGCTGTTAGCGGCAACTACTCTTACCAGTGGTACAAAGATGATGTTGCCTATGGTGCTGCCGGCACTCAGGCTACCCCTCCGGCACTTACTGCGGCAGGACCTGGTGTATACCGCCTCGAATTAAAAGAATCAACTGGTTGTGTAACCACTGCACAGGTGGAGGTAACTGATGATCTGGAGTTTCCTGTTATAACAACCACTGCTGCTCTGCCGCAGACCAGCTGTACTTCCGGTGACGGATCAGCATCAGTCACAGCCATTACCTATGGTGGTGCAGCTGCTGCTCTTGCTGACTTTAGCTTTAGCTGGACTGATGCTGCCGGTAATACCTACAGCGGTGCCTCTATCAGCAGCCTTACTGCCGGTACTTATACAGTAGTGGCTACTAAAACTGCTAATCCTGGAAAAGGCTGCGCCTCTGCTCCTGTGCAGGTGGTGGTGGGAAGCAACAGCGCCTACCCCAGCATCAGCCTTAGCACCACCGCCAACAGCTCCTGCGACAACACCTCTTTCACAGGTACTGTAACAGCCAAGGTAACTTCTCCTACTACTGATTACTCTTACCAGTGGTACAAAGATGGTGTAGCCCTTGGTGCTGCCGGTACTCAAGCCACTCTGGCACCTCTTACTGCTGTGGGTCCTGGTGTGTACCGCCTGGAGATCACTGCCGCCAATGGCTGTCCTGTAGCTGCCGAAGCAGAAGTGAAAGATAAGCTGCTGCCTATCCACATCACCACCACTGCTGCTCTGCCACAGACCAGCTGTACCTCTGGTGACGGATCAGCTTCAGTCACAGCCATTACCTATGGTGGTGCAGCTGCTGCTCTTGCTGACTTTAGCTTTAGCTGGACTGATGCTGCCGGTAATACCTACTCTGGCGCTTCTATTGATAAACTTGTTGCTGGTACTTATACAGTAGTGGCTACTAAAACTGCTAATCCTGGAAAGGGCTGCGCCTCTGCTCCTGTGCAGGTGGTGGTGGGAAGCAACAGCGCCTACCCCAGCATCAGCCTTAGCACCACTGCCAACAGCTCCTGCGACAACACCTCTTTCACAGGTACTGTAACAGCCAAGGTAACTTCTCCTACTACTGATTACTCTTACCAGTGGTACAAAGATGGTGTAGCCTTTGGTGCTGCCGGTACTCAAGCCACTCTGGCACCTCTTACTGCTGTGGGTCCTGGTGTATACCGCCTGGAGATCACTGCCGCCAATGGCTGTCCTGTAGCTGCCGAAGCAGAAGTGAAAGATAAGCTGCTGCCTATCCACATCACCACCACTGCTGCTCTGCCACAGACCAGCTGTACCTCTGGTGACGGATCAGCTTCAGTCACAGCCATTACCTATGGTGGTACAGCTGCTGCTCTTGCTGACTTTAGCTTTAGCTGGACTGATGCTGCCGGTAATACCTACAGCGGTGCCTCTATCAGCAGCCTTACTGCCGGCACCTACACAGTAGTGGCTACTAAAACTGCTAATCCTGGAAAAGGCTGTGCCTCTGCTCCTGTACAGGTGGTGGTAAACCCTCCGCAACCAACAGTTGCTGTTGCGCTGAGTGGTGTTAACTTCTCTGCCTGCGATAACACTCCTAATGGCAGTTTAACAGCTACGGTTACCGGGGCAGGCAGCTACAGCTATGTGTTGTATAAAAATGGGGTGGCTACAACCTTCACCGGAAACAATGTAAGCACCACCACCCTTAGCTTTAGCAATCTGGAAGCCGCACAATATCGCCTGGATGTAACCGACAACAACACCTGTCCTGCCACTGCTACGCTCACTATTGCAAAAGAAGTGCTTAGCGGCAGCATTACACTTAGCCACACAGACCAAAGCACCTGTAATAATGATGGCAGCCTAAGTGTCACGCAGATAGACTTTGGCAACCAGCTATTTAAAGGTGCCGATATTCTCGGAAACTTTAATTTGCAGCTATTGAGCGCCAATGGCACTGTGCTGGCCAATACAGCAGTAACTACTGCCACAGGGGCTAGCTTCCGGAATTTGCCTGCAGGTTTGTATTCTGTAAAGGCTGTTAAGCGTGCGGGCAAAGGCTTGAACTGTTCACTCACTGCCACAGACCAGCTTAGGAACAACAGCGTAAAACCCACCTTACAACTCGTGGATAAAAAGATGATCTCCCGCTGCTTTGGTCAAACTGGTTTACTTGCTGTATCAATAGATGGCAACATCAGTAATGGTGGCCGCTATACTGTTGACTGGATGTACCGCCAAACCCTTAGCAATTCCTACACTACTGTAGCGGGAACCGGTTTCAGCATTACTGATTTGAATGCAGGTTACTACACCATAAATGTTCGGGACAATGTAACCAACTGTACCATTTCGCAGGAGTTTCTGATTGAAGAGGTTGTGGTTGAGCTTGCCTTAAGTGCCAGTGCCAGCGATCAGACAAATTGCGACCCGGATAACGGACAGATCTTTGTGCGGGTTGCAAACCTAAGTGATCTGGAAGGCAAGCTGGGAAATAACCTGACGTTTGACTTTGAGGTGTATGCCGGAGAGCTAAGTGCACCTCCTGCAAATACCAGCCCTTCCTACAAAGTAAGCAACGCCACATCGTTTAGCAGAGTAGATGTGGCAGGACCAAGTGCGTACACAGTTTTTGCCTGGTTTAACGGACATCGTGTATGCGTAGGCAACGATATTGCCTATGTAGGATATGTAGACAACAAACCAGCACCTGTTATTGAACAGGAAACTTCTCTGACCATCTGTGATCCGGGAAATCCAAATGCAAGTGCCTCTGCCAGTGTAAACGGCCTTACAGAAGGCTATAGCTTTACCTGGTATAAAGAAACGGTTTCAGTAGATAACAGGCTTGCCCAGACCGGACCCGTAGTTACCAACCTTGGCCTGACTGACTACATCGTTGAGGTGCAGAATCTAATAACAGGCTGTATTGGCTACGACACCGTGAGCATTAATGCACTGTTCCCTCCGGTAGCCTTTGATTCGGCCATGCTTACTGCCACCATTTCTAACAACTGTGCTGTTCCTAACGGAACTCTGGAAGTTAATGTGGCCAGTGGTGAGCGCGACAAGTTTGCCTTTACCTGGTACAGGGGCACTACAGCAAATCCCGATAGTTTACTGCCGGCAGGTACAGTACCATACCGGCAGGAAGGACTTGCCGAAGGATACTATACCGTAGTAGCCCGGGACCTGGAGAATGGCTGTTTATCTGATGCAGTAGTTAAGCATGTAGGTGGCGAATATGTATTCCCTGATTTTGAAATTAAGGTAGAGCCTGCAACCTGCTCGCAGCCGGGCACAGCACGTGTTGTTGGCGTCGGGGGCGAAATGATGGATTACTACATTTACGATGCGCATGGCAGCCAGATATCAGACCAGAACACTCCTCTGTTCGTAGGGCCGGCCGGTCATTACTGGTTGCGGGTAATATCGCCCGATGGCTGCGATAAACAGCTTCCCTTTGAAATAACAGAAGCGGTACTGCCGCACAACGGCGTAACAGCTAATGGCGATGGCGTAAATGACTTCATGATGATCGAGTGTATTCATTTATACCCCGAGAACAAAGTGCGCATATACAACCGTGCAGGCGGGCTGGTATTTGAGATGTCGGGCTACGACAATAACCTGCGGGTGTTTGACGGAACCGGCAACAGGGGTCTTTACCTGGGCAACAAGCAGCTGCCTGCAGGTA
>NZ_JAHXBU010000080.1 GCF_020178975.1 Cesiribacter sp. SM1 | reverse complement strand
AATAAACGAAGAGCTAAAATCCATTGGAGCTTTACTGTCAACACTGCCAGAGAAAAGCTATCGCGGCAATATCTAGCTGTCAATAAAGCTAATGCAATTTCTATGGATTAAATTGGAAGAGCACTAGCATGAAAAGAACTTTGCTGGGATATTCTATATTAAGTTTGTCCCATGGAAGAAAATAATTTTTCTCACCTAACCCAAAAATGTGATCGAACTGAAAGACAACATATTCTATTGTTCTTGTTTCAGAGTCTGTGACTACAGATTTTATTTCTCCTATCTTTTGACCGGTCGTTGAATGAACATCACTTAGCCCAGCGCTCATGCGATACTTTCCGAATGTGTTCAGTTGTATATTATCAAGATCCTGCTCAATTTTGAAGATGCTGTTGGTATTATCATATCCGTTCATAATGCTGTGATTAGGTAGTGTAACCCATTGACTGATTTTCTTGTTTATTCATCAACAAGATAATCTTTCAATAGGTTACACTACCTAAAGACCAATCGGCTTTCTTTGCTACAGTTCGTAAAAGAGTAGATTCCTATTTTAAAGAAAAGAATATTTCCAAAAATGCCAATAGTCTGATGTGGATCAACACAAGCTTCAATCTGCTTGTTTATATTTCGCTCTACGGCCTGATTATATCTGGTTGGTTTGGTAGCTGGATGATGCTGGGCATGACCCTACTGCTGGGTGTATTTGCAGCCTTTATTGGTTTCAATGTATGCCACGATGCTATTCATGGTTCTTTTACTAAAAGTGCCAGATTGAATAGAGGGCTTAGTACGATTTTCCACCTTATTGGTGCAAACCCTTATCTGTGGGATCTTACCCATAACATCGTGCACCATACCTATACCAACATCCCGGGCCATGATGAGGATATTGAGATAGCCCCTGGTCTGATCCGTTTGGATGAAAGCGAAAAGGTAAATAAGATACAACGTTATCAGCACTTTTACGCTTTCCTGCTCTATGGCTTTGCCTCACTTTCCTGGGTATTACGTAAGGACTATATAAAGTTCTTTCAGAAACAGATTGGTCAGCATCAGGCGAAGCACCCACGAAAAGAGTACTTCAACCTTTTTTTCTTTAAGTTTCTATATTATTTTCTGTTTATTGGCTTACCCATCATACTATTGCCTTTTAGCTGGTGGCAGGTATTAATTGCTTTTCTACTCATGCACCTGGCCGAAGGTTTTGTGATAGGCCTTGTCTTTCAGTTGGCACATGTAGTGGAGGGAACATACTTTCCAATGCCCAATGAAGAGGGGAATGTAGAGGAAGCCTGGGCCGAGCATCAAATGAGCACAACGGCCAATTTTGCGCCCAACAGTGCAGTGGCAAGCTTTCTGCTGGGTGGGCTTAACAGGCAAATTGAACATCACCTATTTCCAAAGATCTGTCATGTGCATTACCCAGCCATTTCAGGAATTGTAAAACAAACGGCTAAAGAATTTGGCCTCCCTTACCTGGAGTGTTCAAGTTTCTTTTCTGCACTGCAGTCGCATTACCGAACCCTGAGAAAGATGGGCGAAGAAGCCTATCATGCCAAAAAAGCATACCGGCATTGCAGGGTTAAAATGAACTTCTAAAGCCAGTATAACATACTAGCATTATTAAAATAGAGATTCCGGCAGTATTACAGATAATGCTACCGGAATCTCCTCCATTTGGTGCCTTTCATATATGACAACCGATAGCTTCTGATATTTGCTACAACAGCTGCTGATAGACTTTTTTATCATACGCGCTAATGTTAGCACAGCCTTTTCAGCAGATAAAAGCTGAAATTAGTTAAAGTCTCTCGATTACAAGCGGTTGGTTACCTGCTAAAATCCTTTGATCAGTATAATGTTTTTGATGCGTTTCAGCGATATTCTGGCAGGAGAGGAAACAGCATTCCAGATCTGAGTACCTTACTTACTTCCAGCCATGTATACTTTTGTTCTGACTTTACTTGCTTTACATAGGTTGTTTTAGTTTAAGCTTCTTCCGACTCTCTGAAAACTTAGGCTTCTGTGCTGCATACAGGGGCCATTTACTCAAAAACCCTTCTAAATTCATCTTGCTTTTTCCACATAACTGGCTTTGTAGTAGAACAAAGGGAAATTGCATGGCCATTCGAAATAAACAGGCAGTACTTTCCTGTCTGCAGGATGATTTTGGCACCCTTTGTAAAGCCGGTGGCCAAATGCCGTCCAGGAGATGGAGGGCGGGCAAAAAATACCGGTGTAGCTTATCGCATAAACGAGCAGCTATTAAAACATATAGCCTACCGTGGCCTGAAACCATGCATTTTTGTAGCGGGGAGTGGCAGCGTTACCATTTCCATTGTTCTTTATCAAATCCCACCCGGCTCTTGCGCCTATCACCAAATGTTTTACAGCTACATCTGCTCCTCCCACAAAAGCAAGGTTGTATTTGCGGTAGTCATCGTTCAGAAACTCCTGTTCCTGTTCGATGGTGGTGGCCCCATTTTCAAATACATCCTTTTGACTCAGCAGGTAAGAGTATTGTGGCCCTGCCAGCAGCGTAAATGCCCTGAAGGGCTTAAAAGCTACTAAAAGAGGTACATCCAGGGAATTTGATGTACGTTCAAGGCTGTAGGAATTGCCCAATAGCCGTCCTGAAGCTTTGAACCCTTTTTGAGAAAACAAGATTTCAGGCTGAATGCTAATAAAATTCAAAACAGGTATTGAAGTAAAAACACCTGCTGCCAGCCCAGGTTTTGCATTGGCCTTAAATGCTTCGCCTTCTGTATCATACACATTCGCGTAATTGGCACCTGCTTTTAGCCCCAGCTGAAAGCGGTTGTGGTTCTGGGCATTTGCCTGATAAGCCAAAAATGCCAGCATGGCCATCATAAGTAGTGACTTTTTCATATAGCTTTATTTTTAAGGGAATAGCCACTCAGGTTTAACCTTGTGCGTGCATTTAATAATTCTGCTATCAGTATCTCAAGCTCTTCTTTGGTCTTGCCAATTTTTGGCCTAAGCAGGTCTTTCGCCGGCTCCTGCTTGATAAGCGTAAGCCTTGTGTCGGCATGGGTAAGCAGGTAAAGCTTTTGTTTAACGTTCCCTCTTGCTCCATCCCAATCCATCTCATAGGGGAATTTGTTGTTCATGGTATTAGGCCTGTGGTGTAAAACTAGCCTAATACAAAGGTGGTCTTATATGTAAGACATTGTGTTACAGAAGAAAAGAAAGAAGTTACAGATATCACAGATTCTCCAGGTTATGCTGCCGTTTTTGCTTTAGCTGCTTAAAGAAGGAGGGCGAGAGGCCCGTTACTTTTTTAAATTGGGCAGAAAGGTGAGCAACGCTGCTATAATGCAGGCGGTAGGAAATCTCCGTAAGATTAAGTTCGTCGTAAAGCAGCATCTCCTTCACCCGTTCAATTTTATGCTTGATGATGAATTGCTGAATAGTTGTTCCTTTCACCTCTGAGAAAAGATTAGAGAGGTAGGTGTAATCATATTGAAGTTTATCACTGATGTAATCGGAGTAATTCACTTTGGGGAGATCATCGGTATGATGAATCAATTCAATGATCACATTTTTTATTTTATCGACCAAGATGCTTCGCTTATCATCAAGCAGCTCCAGGCCTGAAAGAAGCAGCACAGATTTCAGTTGTTCTCGCTGTTCAGGACTTATGTCCTCCAGAATCTCAACCGCCTCCAGGTCTACCACCACGAAATGCAGACCAAGCTTTGCCAGCTCCTGTTTCACTAACATTTTGCAGCGCAGGCTTACCATGTATTTGATATACAGCATTATACTTTAGCCATGAATTTTGAAATTCCCCTTAGAAAATAAAGATACTTTATAATCCATTCAAAAAACTGCAAAAGCCTACCCTATAAAGCCTCTACTTTTTGCAAATGATCCTATTTCCGAAAGTGATCAAGCTCCCTAAGATACTTCACCGTCTGCTCTTTCCATCTTTGGTCAAGTAGTAGTGATTTAATTATCTAGTAGTGTACAAGATATAAGGTTGGGGTTTTACTAAGAGATCATAAGGAATATGAGATCTTCTGGCACAAAATCAATCCACCAAATTACTTACTTGTGCGGCAGGGCGAGGATTTGCAAAATTCTTTTAGGCGCGGGTGGCTATCTGATTACCGTTTTGTCAAGTTGGAGGAGACACTGGTAGAGTTTAATAACATTCAGGGCAGGAGCGAGCGAATAAAAAATACACCATTCCCCCGTCAATACAGTTTTTCTCGAGGTTGTTTGTATTTATCCATGCTACCCTACTTCCGTTTGTGTTTATTGAGGAAATAGGCTGTGTTACGATTCCTCTTACCATTATCATCTCATTTGTATTTCTGTGTCTTGACATGGTGGGAGAACGAACTGAAGATCCTTTTGAAAATAGGCTGGAAGATGTACCACTTACCGCTCTAAGCCTTACTATTGAAACTAACCTAAAAGAGCAGTGGGGAGCTGATAATTTTCCTACATCAAAAGATACGTAAAAGGGGGTTGTCTTTTGAATACTCCAAAATCTTGTTGTAATGGTGCGTAAAAAAAAATAACAAGCAATGAAACCTCGCTTTGAACGAAGTTACGGAAGCCGTACCAGAATGGTAAACAAGCTGGCTAAAGAATACCTTACTGATAGTCTCTTTGCTGCTGGAGCAGAGGACAGCCACCGGGGGGCGGTAAATCTCTGGAAGCTGAAAGGATCAGTAGGCAAGCTACTGGGGAACACAGTAACGGATTCTCCTTCTCACTACCAGCGGCTAAAGTGCTGGCTGAGCTTTGGAGCCAAAAATAAGCTGCTTTGGAGAGGATTGCTAAAGTCACCAGCAGCCTTATTGGTGAAAAATAGTTAGCTACTTATCATAGACGGCAGTTCTTGGCAGTGGGGCGGGGAGGCCTACCATCAACC
Organism: Cesiribacter sp. SM1; assembly: GCF_020178975.1. Taxonomy (GTDB): domain Bacteria; phylum Bacteroidota; class Bacteroidia; order Cytophagales; family Cyclobacteriaceae; genus Cesiribacter. The sequence continues at coordinate 10,076 of NZ_JAHXBU010000080.1, read as the reverse complement.
GGCGTTCCAGTTTTGAACTTGAGGTAATCTATATCAAGGAGTGAGTGTACCTATCTGGCGGCAGGACTTAAGCACCCAAGGCATCAGCAATCAGGGAGAGCATAAGCTTTTCTTTTACTACACCTGGCTTTCAAACTGTTAAAGGAAAAGGTGCAGCTTGTTGAAAATGACTGGGTCGCCCGGTGTTACATTGGCAGCGAGTGGTTTGTGTGGCTGTAGCAGGTAGGCCTCGAATTTGTGAGCAGGCTGCGAAAATAAAACTATCACAAGGAAGTGGAAAGCAGCGGCAGAAATATTGAGAAGCTTGGGCAAAAGGCCAAAGCTAATGTAGGAAGGCTGGTTTTGAAAAGGTTCTTTCTGCAAGGCCAGTCTTACTTTATGTACTGAAAGCTCTTCTGAGCAGGATTGGAAAAATAGATTACCTGCGCTTGATCAGCACCCATGAGCAAACTTTAGCTGTGAAGAATTTTGGCTACAGATACAGGATAGAGAGCATCGGGGCCGCTCGTTCAGTTTAAGTGTTTGAAAACAGTGCAATTGGCCAGGAATAAATGCACGTGCAGAAAGAATACAAGGTGCAGATGATGATGGGGGCGCTTGTGCTGGCTATACCTTAGTTGCTATCAAAGCATTAAAGAAATTCAGGAGAAAGCTAGCCATCAAACAAAAGGCTCCCAACAAATGAGTGTATTCCGCTATGAATTGGGCCTTTGGCGGAATCACCTGAAGAACTTTGTACTTTTCCTGGATCATCTACTGGAATATCTCAGACGATACTTGAATGGCGAAAATTCATCATTGATAATAAGTGTACCATCGTATAGAAAAAAATATACCTGACCAGCATCATACTAACAGAAAAGAACTTACTTTTTTTCAGTTATTCTCTCCTTCAAAACGTAAAATATAAGCTATACACGCACTATTAAATAAGCCGCACACAACCCAGTTTTGGTACATTTAATAATTGAAAATAGTTTAAAAGTATTTATTATGGAAAACACTGCCCAACACCGACTAACAACACTTTCGCAAATATCCAATGAGTTAAGGCTCCAAGGTTTTACTGAAGAATTTACCATTACGGCTGCTGGATTAAAATGCTGTTCGTCTGAAAAAGTGTTTGCACCAGAAGATGTGAAAATTCTAAAACATTACCGGTTTGAAGGAGATTCTGACCCCGGTGATATGAGTATTCTATATGTCTTGAAAACAATTAGCGGCCTCAGAGGGACTGTTGCAACGGCCTATGGTTCTTATGGAGATGTTGAATTTCCTGAATTTATGAAAAGAGTGGAAGAAGTGGAAAACCGTAATAAACCAAAAATCCAACATTTGGTATAATATTCCGTTTGTACAGCAGTATTTTCCGTACAAATACTCATGCATGAAAAGTATTGTTCAGATATCAATCTTCTTGCATAAATAGCAAAACGCTGCTACAGGTATTAGACCTTATTACGATAAATTTCTATACTCAATTCTAAGGTTGTGCAATCCACAGGCAATTAGCATGACCTTATCATGAATTTCTTCAATTCTGAGCCTGATTTTCTCCTGCACAGTTCTGAGTCTTTTTATGCCACTGATGGCATGTTCCACTGTTACTCTCATTGAGGAAACAAGCTGGTTAAAGGCTTTATCTTCATCACATAGCTCTTGATTCTTAGGCTTTTTCTCCGGCATTACTACTTTCACTTTATCAGGAGAATAGCCCAGAAATCCCAGATCCTGCATCAGTACTCCTTCAGGGGGAAAAAGCAACTCCATTTCATCGGCCAGCGCCTTATCATGCATGCTTCCTTCTACAGTAGAACTTAAGAAAAGCACCTTTTTTTCTTTGTTGATGATCAGGTTGTTTTTCACCGTGTGCTCACCCTTTTTACCGCTGTAGTAGAACCTCTGGCGCTCATAATCCACAGAACGTGGAATAGGTCTTTCAGTGCCATCCAGCAGGATAAAGTACTCTGCCAGTACCTTCAGACTCAAATACAGTTGATCTGCCGTTCTTTGAGGAAGCATCTTGAGCCGATGCAGGCTCTTTTCCAATAAAGGCAGCAGTAGTTTCAGCCATTGGCTCACCTTTCCTTGGCTCATGGAAAACATTAATCCATGATATGCCTGAGTAGGACTTTGCCGCTTCGGCGGTCCGATGCAGGTAAATCAAAATGAATAAGAGCTTATCATGACTGCCTTTGAGACTAATATCACTGTGCTCATTGTGCTTAGGCAGGCTTCTCTTCTTTCCTTTCAAATCATGATAGCAATGGTACTGCTGCCATAACTTATCGAATTCTGATAAAACAGCCATAAACTCCTCTGCTCGTAAACTCGTTAAGCTTAATAACAGGTGGTGGGATATTTCTTCACTTTTGATTATTCGCATAATACAAAAAGAAGATTTCCTGCCGCCTTAGTTCTTTTACCCCCTCAATTTCAGACCCTTAGCAAATTATTGTAATAAGGTCTAATCCCTTAATTCTTTCCCTATACTTGCAAGCATAAAATAGGTTATGCGACTGTCACAAAATAATTTCGAAGTGCAAGTGCTAACCAGCAGGATATTCACTATCTGGCCAAGAGTTGGGCTAGTTATCTGACCACTCCTTTCTTCCCTGTTAAAGTCGTTCTTGTCTTGAGTAGCTTGGCTTCTATCTCCCACGCAGTGGTAGCTTTGGTTATGCACTTTTAACTCTGGAAATAGCCTCTTTTATACACTCTGGTCTTAGAGGCTTTTGCACAAACCCCTTCAACTTCTCACTATAAAGCGTTTCGGCCTTTTTCTTATGCTCTGGGGACATGGATGCAGTGTGCATCACAATGGAGACATCTTTTAAGGGTACACCCCCAGCTTCCAATTTGTCCAGAAACTGAAACCCATCCATTTGAGGCATCTCAACATCTAAGAAGATCAGATCAGCAGCAGAAGAACGGTTGTTTTGGAGGTATTCTAGTGCTTGCTGGGGATCAGTGATGTACTCGATCTCTTCAGCAACGTCCATACATTGCAATAATCGCTGATGTAGGAAAGCGGTTGTAGCATCATCATCGATGATTAAGATCTTCTTTACTTTTTTCATTAGGCCCAGATTAAAAAATATACACAAAATTGTGCATCTATGATGCCAAGAAAGTTAGAAGAGGTCTACATACGCTAACAATCATATTTACAAAGGGTTTATTAAAAATAATTATTATGTGAGCAGCTACTTATCTGCCTGCTAATACTATCAAAATGAAAATATACCTTTTCATTTTGACAAGCTTATTCTACTCTTCTTCTACCCGCTCAGTAGTCTCTCTTTTCCTTTAGCAATAATTATTTACAAGAAGGCTCTTAACAGATGTTGTAGAAAATTCTTTCCATACCTGGTGGAGTAGCCCAGTTGATTTTACCCACTAGTTACTTCCCGCAGCGAAGAACCTTCCTATTTAAGCAGACGAGCCATTCCACCGGCCTTTATATAGTGCTCATTTCTTTACCAGAAGTATTATAGCTGGAAAAAAATAAAGATAGGATAGCTACTAAAGTCTATGCTGATCAGCACCCTGACTATTGAAGCTCTAATGAGAGTAAGATCTTTTCACCTCATTAAAATGCGAATACTATAACCCTAGCGGCAGCATCAAGGACCGCATGGCTTTCCACATCCTGCAACAGGCCTATGGAGACTGCCTTATCGGGGAGGGAGACCCGATCGTGGAGGCCACCAGCGGCAATACAGGCATTGCCTTTGCGTCGCTCGGCCGGGCACTTTGCCACCCGGTGCACATCATCATGCCCGACTGGCTTACCCGGGAAAGGGCCGAGCTGATGAGGAGTATGGGGGCGGAAGTAACACTGGTGAGCAAGCAGGAGGGAGGCTTTATAAGGAGCATCCAACTAGCCGGGGAGATGGCCCTGGCGGATCCGCGGGTATTTCTGCCGCGCCAGTTCGAGAACCGGCAGAACTGCGAAGCCCATGAACAAACCACAGGCCCTGAAATCCGGGATCAGCTGCAGCTGCTTGGTAAAAAGCCGGATGCTTTCGTGGCAGGTGTGGGCACCGGTGGTACCATCATGGGGGTGGGAGCCTGCCTGCGCCGGCATAACCCCCATATTCGCCTGCACCCGCTGGAGCCGGCCCAGTCGTCTACCCTTTCCACCGGCTGTAAGGTGGGGATGCACCGCATCCAGGGGATTTCTGATGATTTCATCCCACCCATCCTAAAGTTGGATAGATTGGACGCCGTTGTACAGGCCAATGACAGTGATGCCATCCGCATGGCCCAGAAGCTGACAAGCCGGCTTGGACTCGGTGTAGGTTTTTCATCCGGTGCCAATGTGATCGGTGCCATTCGCCTGCAGCAGGAGCTGGGGCCGGAAGCCACGGTGGTAACGGTACTGCCGGACAGCAACAAGAAATACCTTAGCTCTGACCTGCTCTGGGAGCAACCGCTGAAAGAAGATTATGTAAGCCCCTATGTAGACTTAGAAGGGTATACATCGATCTCCCGCCTCAATGGGCGTTAAGCCCTGCAGGCTGCTGCTATGGGTGATCATGTTGCTTCCTATAGCCTGGAAGTTTATCGGATGTTCAAGATAATATTCATGGAATCAAAAGCTTAAGATTCATTCGTCTTTTAAACCATTGCATCTGCGTCCAGGCTGGTAATAGTGTTTGCTTACTCCTGCCTTTTCTTTTCTGATACTGGAATTCCCCCGAAAAAGTGGAAGGTTAGAAAAGAGTATATTAACTTAATCTAACCAGTAACTACTATGGCAAAAAGGAAGGAGTATTCCAAGGAATTCAGTTCATCAGGGAGCACAGAGAGGAATATTCCCTGGAGCGCCTATGCCAGGCTATGGACACATCGCTAAGTGGCTACTATGCCTGGGTCAGTAGACCTGAGAGTAAGCGACAGCAGGCAAATGAGCTTATCCTAAGGGAAATAAATAACATTCATAAAGAGAGCCGCCAGAGTTATGGCAGCCCCAGAGTTTACCATGATCTGAAAGAAAAAGGCATCAAGTGCTCGGAAAATAAAGTGGCACGCCTGATGCAGATCAATGGTATAGCTGCTAAAAGGAAAAGAAGATTTATGGTCACCACGGATTCCTGGCATAGTTTTCCAGTGGCAGAAAATAAGCTCAAGCAGGAATTTTTAGCCAGCAGGCCTAATGAGAAGTGGGTTACCGACATCACGGCACGGGCCGCCCCGCTATATATGGACCAAAGAAGGATGACGGTCGGCCGCTGCCGCTTTACTTGGCTGCAGTGCTGGATCTGTATTCTAGAAAAGTAGTTGGATGGTCTATGGATGTGACTATGGAAAAGGGACTGGTAATGACTGCTCTGACTATGGCCCTAAAGGCCCGCCAACCGCAGAAGGGGTTGCTGCACCACTCTGATCGAGGAAGTCAATATGCCAGCACAGATTATCAAAAACTACTTCTGGATCAGCAAATTACCTGCTCTATGAGTCGAAAAGGCAACTGTTATGATAATGCTGCCATGGAAAGTTTCTTCGCTACTTTAAAGCAAGAACTGGTGTATCATCGGCAATATGAGAACCGACAGCAGGCTAAACAGGATATCTTTGAGTATATTGAGGTCTGGTATAACCGCAAAAGAAGACATTCATCCATTGGCTATCATCCATTGGCTATATGAGCCCTGAGAAATTTGAAACAACAAATCATTATGCACTAGCTGCATAACCTTTTCTAACCCTCCGTCTTTTGGGGGAACTCCATACTTCCATGCGTATTTGCTGGGCAAGCATCACCATGTCCTGCCTTTGCTTTCTTAGTCAGATACTATGGAAGCAAAGCGTTATAAAGCCTTTACCACCCTCATCCTTAAATATAGAAATGTACTTGAAGCTACTGTCAGCCTTTGTACTTGTTTTCAATGTTCTCCATGTACTTCTGGCCGTTTCCTGTATTCAGGAGCAGCACCTGCTCTTCAGGAAGAATATAGCCAGCAGCCAGCAATTTGCGGGAAGCCATCCAAAGAGCGGCTCCTTCCGGTGCAACAAATAGTCCTTCCAGGCTGCTAAGCTCCTGCAGGCTGAATATCATTTCCTCTTCTGTAATCCCTATTGCTGTTCCTTTTGATGCTGAAAGCACATGCAGCATTAAGGGTTCGCCGATTGGCCTGGGTACAGCAAGTCCATTTGCAATGGTAGGCTTGCCTACATACTGTTGTGCATTTGGTTGTCTGCCAAAGAAGGTTTCTACTAAAGGCATGCAGTTTGCTGCCTGCACGGCAACCATTCTTGGAAGTATAGTTTCTTCAGGGAGCCAGCCAATGGCTTTAAGTTCATGGAAAGCTTTCCAGATACCAATAAGGCCAGTGCCTCCGCCTGCAGGATAGAGGATAACATCAGGTAGTTGCCAGTTGAGCTGCTCGGCGATTTCGTAGCCCATGGTCTTTTTACCTTCCAACCTATAGGGCTCTTTCAAGGTAGACACATCCAGCCAGGAGCCATCCCTGTTAAGTTCTTTTGCTTTATGGGCACAATCATTGATCAAGCCATCGACCAGGTGTACTTCTGCGCCATACCAATAACATTCTTCCCGAAAAGCCTTTGGTGTGTGGTGAGGCATCACAACCACTGCTTTCATGCCAGCCCTGGCACAATAGGCTGCCAGGGCCACGCCTGCATTGCCGGCGGTAGGAATGATGCATCCCTCAATCCCAAGCTCTTTTGCTTTAGAGACTGCCATACTTAAGCCTCGTGCCTTGAAAGAACCGGTGGGATTCTGGCCTTCGTCCTTTAAGAGCAACTCTCTGAAGTTGTATTTGCCGGCGAGGGTATCCAGCGATAGAATAGGTGTAAACCCTTCACCCAGACTTACAATGTTTTCTTTTTTAAGCACCGGGAGTAGCTCCCGATAGCGCCACATGGTGCCTGGACGATTCTGGAGCACTTCTTTATGCAGCGGCTCCTCATGTTCGTATCTGGCCACCAAGGGAAGATGGCAGCAGGATGATAAGCTGTGAAGGGCATGGGCATCGTAAGACGCGCCACAGGACGAGCATCCTAAAGAACTAATCAGACTGGCAGGTGATGTTTTGCTTGTGTATTCCATCTAATAGATACGCTGTTACCGGGGCAAGAAGCCTATCTGTTATGACGAAACAAAACGGTAAAAGGGAATAGCTCATTCCTTTTTGGAATACATCCGTTTCATGAAGCGGATAAATTCCTTATAGGTAAAATGGTTCTCAGCGCCTTTTCGTTGTATAAAATTAAAGTTGCGTTTTACGGAGAGACCCGTTATCGGCACCTCTACCAGTTCGCCTGACTGTAGTTCTTTTAGCACTGCCTGCCGTGGCAGGAACGCAAGGCAGGTGTCTACCCGCACAAAGTTCTTTAAGGCTTCGGTACCACCTAGTCTGATTTTGATGGGGAGGTCCAGCAGTTTCACCTGCTTTTTCTCCAGTGCCTCAACCAGTACCGCCAGGGTGCCCGAGCCTGGCTCACGTATTGCAAGGGGTATGTGGTATAAATCTTTAACTTCTAATTGCCGCTTTTTAAGTGGATTTCTTGAGGAGCAGACCGCTATGACTTCGTCTGTCAGAAAAGGGGTGTAGGTTAAATTACTTAATTTGTTTACCCCTTCTACAATACCCAGATCAATTTCATGGTCAAGCAGCGCCTTTACAATATTCTCACTGTTGCGGTTTTTCAGGACAAGCTGTGCTTTGGGGTTTTTCTCCAGGAATGCAGACAACACTGGCGGCAGAATATAGAGGGAAATAGTGGTGCTTGCCCCGATCACCATGTTCACCTGAGGGGTGAAGTGTTCGTTTAAGTCCCTGAACTCGTGATGGAGTTCTTCTTGCAGCTGTTTTGCCACCAGCAGTTTTTGGTACAGTAATTTTCCTGCCACAGTGAGGCTGATATGGTTTCCAGTCCGCTCAAATAAGCCAATCTTATAAAATTCCTCTAATCCCTTCACCTGCTTGCTGATGGCAGACTGGCTGATATATAGCGTTTCACTTGCCTTGGTAAAACTCAGTACCCTGGCCACTTCCATGAAAATCAAATGTTTGTGTGAGAGCATATATGGGTAGTGTCACTATTTGAGTGATTCGTTATAGTAGAAAAGGAACAGTTTTGTATAGAGGAAGTGCATAGTGTCTGACTTTGAGAAAGATAAAGTTTTTCTCACGTACCTGCATACTCTTTGTCGGATGGTGCAATTAAACCGCTCAATATGATTAGTCTCTCCGCTATCTTTTCCTACGCTGGTGTGCTTTTTACCGCCAAAGACCTGCTGGTAAGCTTCAAGAAGATCAGAGTAGCTGTAGCAGTGCTGATAATTCTGAGGAATGCTCTTCCAGAGCTCTTGACAGCTTCTTTTGCTGCGGTCTCCGATGAAAAGGCTACAATCTGTCTGGTTCTCCTGTTCAAGGCTAACGGTCCGCCGCTGCGGCCAGAGCCATTTCTGCCGCCATTTACCCCTTACAAAGCTCCGCGATTTCTATGGTTCAAACAAACGCAGTCGTATAGTTTTTTTCATATTTTCTGTTGTCTCTGACGCAGGCAAAGATTCGGTGAATGATCTTGTTTCTAATGGCATTGAGTACAGCCATTTTGCTTTTTCCTTCTTCCACTTTCCTGTAGTAGTAGTTGGCTAATTCTCCTTCTTTACATATGGCTGCCATCGCTCCCATGTGAAAGAGTTTCTTCATTTTCTTATTGGCAAACTGACTGACCCTGGTCTTACCCCTGATGCTTGTCCCTGAAGAATGTTCGAAAGGAGAAACACCTGCATAGCAAGCAAATTTTCTGGGGCACTTAAAGAGTTTAAACTCGTTAGTGGTAGTGATAACCTCCCAGAAAATCACCTCACCTACGCCATCCACAGAAGTAACCCATGCAAAAAGCTGGCTTAGCGTTTCATCTTCTTTGATAAGACTCCTGATCTTTTTCTCTATCGTTGCAATCTGCTTCTCCAGTGCCTCAACAGGCTTTTTATTCAGCTTTTCCAGCTCTTTTAGAAGCTTCTTATTTTGGAAACCAGCTAATTCTCCTAAAGGTACCTTCAAGGCGTTCTTAGCATTGAGCAACCTTTTTCTCAATGAAACAAGCTGCTTTATCTCCAGTAGCACTCCTCGCTCTGGCTGCCAGAGCAGGGCCTTATCAGCATAGCGGAAGGCGTATTCACTGATCCTGATGGCATCTACTTTATCATTCTTACCTCTTTGCAAGCCTATGGAGCGTTTGATTCGAAGGGAAGATTCCAGCCACAGGGAACAGTCTTCTCCAGAAAGCAGACTAAGCAGGCATTGACTGTAAAGGCCAGTATGCTCGCAGCACAAAAGACTGTGTTTTAACTCTACCCCATGTGCTTTACATTCGGCTTTAAACTCTTTAAGGCCAGCCGCAGAGTTCTCCACCTTTAGATGAAAAATAAGCTTGTAGTGATCTCTTACAGCAAAATCTAAGGTCTTTTTGCTAATGTCTACCCCGATGAAAAAAGAAAATTTCATAACTTCACTTTTAAGGATAAATCAAAAAGGATAGGGACACTTTCGAAACCTTGCTACTAGGCCTTAAGCCTGAATTTCTATCTGAAGCTTGTCCTTATCAACCGGCTTAGGTACTAAATCGCGGGTTGGATCTTATCCAGCGGCGGCCTTAGTTCACCTAAGCCGGTATGTTTTAAAGATACTACTGCCTATCTTGGTTTTGTACTACCTCTCAAAGCTAAAGGCGGCGGCCGCCATAGCTCGTCTAGTTCCAGTATATCATCACTTTTAGAGCCAGCAAGGCTGTCGGTGAAAATCAGCTCCTGGGCTTTTTTTTAATCCACCGCAGTGCCGTCTGATGGCTAATGCCATAGGTTCTGGCAAGGCCTCTGGAAGAGCTTCTCTCAAGGGATGCCTTCACTACCTGCTCCTTTAGCTCCTCATCATACCGTTTGCTTTCAATAACCCCACTAAACCCACAGCTAGTGCTCTTCCAAAATAATTAATAGAACTAAAGTAGTAGCTTTTTCATTTCCAATAAAAAGGAGGTAAGATGGGTAAGCTATTAAAGAAGCTAGAGATAAACAGAGAGGATGAGTTAGTATTACA
>NZ_JAHXBU010000087.1 GCF_020178975.1 Cesiribacter sp. SM1 | reverse complement strand
GGTTTAATCAATTACAGCAAAGCATTGTCAAAGGAGGTTTCCCCTCAAGGCGTGCGAGTGCTCACCGTTTCACCCGGATGGATCATGACTACCTCTGCCAAGAGAATGATGGAGCGCATAGCCCAAAGCTCGAGCAGTACTATAGAGCAAGCCACGCAAAGCGTGATGGATGCATTAGGCGGAATACCCATGGGCAGACCTGCAAAGCCTGAAGAAATTGCCGAATTTGTCGGCTTTTTGGTATCGCCAAGAGCAGGTTATCTGACCGGTACGGAATACATCATTGACGGAGGAACAATTCCAACTATCTAATATGCTGAATCACCATTCAAATACATTAATTATGAAAACGATGAACTTACCAAACGAGGTACTAGATTTAGTGAATGCACAAGCTAATCACGACAGCGCAGCTTTTGCTGATTGTTTTTCAGAAAATGCCGTTGTGTTTGACGAGGGTAAAACGCACAAAGGAAAGGCTGAAATTAAACATTGGATTAGTGAAGCAAACAATAAGTACAATACTATTATAAAGCCACTGAAATATACCCATTGTGAAACAACAGGTGTTTTGTTAGCAGAAATTTCAGGCACATTTGAAGGAAGTCCACTTATACTAAACTATAATTTTGTATTCAGAGACGGCCTAATCCAGTCGCTGAAGATTGGTGGCTAAAAGTAAAGGTCATCAATCTGTTTTGTATCAACAGGGTTTGCCCAGGAGAGGGGTTTTAATATCAAAATTGACTCCTGGAGAATCAAGTTTATCTTATTGAATGCTTTTGGTTTGCTCCTAAAATCGAAAGTTTTAAGTTTTCTTAAATATAGTCCCATCTTGATTGCCACCTTTGCCAATCGTTGCATCCTATGAAAGGAGCTAGCTACCGCAATTCTAAACTTCATTCAGCAGTTCCTGAAATCTGTCAACGAATAACCCTACGTGGTAGCCGTCCATCAACCCGTGGTGTACGTGGATGGAAACAGGCATTGTTTTTTGCCCCTGTTTTTCTGTTACTTTTCCAAACGAGATTTTAGGGGAGCTATCAGGGAAGGAAAAGCTTCTTGCATGAGAAAGTGCGGAAAAATTAAGCCAGGGTAATGCGGAAACGAGAATGACATTTTCGCTTGGAGCTGCGGTTACTAACGAATTTGTCTTTTGTACCTTATCTATTTCCTGTAAAGCCTTTTCATAAAAAATGGGCTCTTCTTTGTGATAATCCAGGTAGGCAAAACCAAAGGTATTGTTGGCACGGCTGATGGTTGGGGAAGCATTTATCTGATCGAAAAGATAAACTTTATCATCAATAATCCTGTATCGGAAATTCTCTATTTCATTGGCGGTTTTTAAGGCCCTGTAGAGATAGTACAAAAAAAATGATTGCTTCTTTTCTTTAACAAGATGGTAGGCTTTTGTGCAATCTACTGTAACTGTGACACCAAAGAAAGGCTCCTCAAACCTGGAGAAAAAGTGGTAGTGTTCTTTTCTGCTCCACCCCTCTATGTTGAATAGGGTTTTCATAACTATACTATATATTGTAAAATTTCATTGATATGCTTTAGTTCTAGCAAGCGGTCGTGTTGCAAATGATCATGGTGTTGTTCGTGTGTCCAGGTAAGGCGATAAGGGATATGAGCAGCAAACCCTCCAATTTCCAACACCGGAAGCACATCGGATTTTATAGAATTCCCCAACATCATAAAATGTCCAGGCTCGCAATCCAGGTGTATCAGCAGTTTTTGGTAATCGCTTGCTTTTTTATCGCTCATTATTTCAATGTGGTGGAAATAATGTTCCAGGCCAGAGTTCTTCAGCTTTCGCTCCTGGTCTAACAAATCACCTTTGGTGGCCACCACCAGCCTGTATTTTCCTTTCAGCTGTTCCAGGGTTTCCTGTACCCCTGGCAGCAGTTCGATAGGTCTTTGCAAAAGCTCCTGGCCAAGTTGTAAAATCTTATCCGCCAAGCCAAAGGATGCGCTGTGATTGGTGATCCTGCTGGCTGTTTCTATCATACAGAGTACGAAGCCTTTGATGCCATATCCATACAAAGACAGGTTTCTCATTTCAGTTTTAAGCAATTCCTCAGAAATAGCATGTTGTGGCAGATAATCTTTTAGCAAAGTACAAAACTCCCTTTCTGCTTCCTGGAAATAAGGTTCGTTGATCCACAGTGTGTCATCTGCATCAAAGGCAATGCTTTTTACCCCATTTTTCATTTTCTTACATTCGGCTTTATAATGATGCAAAATTCAAAAGGGCGATTATTTAAAAAAAGGACATTTGTCCCAACGGATTTATGTTAAGAACAAACCAATCGTTTTTAGCTTATGCACAAACACTTTATGCAAAGCAGGACCAAAATGAAACCATAAGCCTAAAGCATTATACAAAAGGGCAAAAATTACTACGCCAGAACGAAGTTGCTACCAAGGTAATGCTGATTGCAGATGGCATCACGAAATGTTTTTTCACCGAGCCAAATGACAAAGAATACATCCTGGAATTCCTGGGAAAAGGCGAAATTATTGGGGAGATAGAATGTATCAGGAATATCCCCTGCTTGTGCTCTATAGAAGCGATGACAGATGTAAGCATTTATGCCTTCTCCATTCCCCTCTTCCAATCCCTGTTGAAAAAGGATTTAGGGCTCAATGCCTTGCTGATCGATGCTTTTGCCCAGCGCATTATCAATACAGCCAGCCGGGCCTCTTACCAACAGCTGTACACGGTAGAGCATAGTTTGGCCAAACTACTGGCCTTACAGGCAAAACAGGAAATATCCTTATCCAAAGAAGACATGGCTTCGTATCTGGGCATTACGCTAAGAAGTTTAAATCGTGGATTGAAGAACCTGCAAGCATAATCCTTTCAGAATTTTTCGGAGATTTGTCCTGTAAGGATTTAATGAGGGATGCATGATTAAACATCTTAAGGGGAGCATATTTCGCAACCTGCTGCTTTATAGCCTGGTATGCAGCCACTTCATTATACAGCTGGGAAGAGATGAAAGTATCTTTGAATTCCTCACCTCCCCCTGGTATTATCTGGACATGGGCTATACGGTAGCGATCAATCTTATGCTCTGGTCCTACATCTATGTTGTTTTTATAGGTACCCAAGAAAAATACCCCATCCAAACTGCCTTGATACCGGGATTGATCAGGCAGTTTTGCTTGAGCCTGCTATTACCGGTGCTGCTGGTAATTTTAATTGCCTGGGGCTACAAGCGTTGGGTGTGGGAAGAAAACATACAAGAATCAGGCTTTTTCCTGTACGAGTTTTATTTCGTTGTAGTCCTTATTTTACTTTTCAATTTATTCCTCTACACAAGAGCGCTCTGGCAACAGCTACAGCAAGGGCAAGTCCACACTCCACCCGTTCTTATCGGCGACAACAACTCATTAAGGGAGAGTATAGTAGAGGAGCAGCCAGAAGCAGAACCGCAAACTTTGTTGGTAGCATCGGGAGAAAAGGTGGTGGTACTAAACCTTAGCGATATTGCCTTGTGCCAGCTGGAGCAAAGTACCGTCTTCATCCACACGATGGAAGGCAAACACTACCGCTATTCTGGCACCCTTGAAAAGCTGGAAAAATTGTTACCTCCCGCCCAGTTTTATAGGCTAAACAGGCAGCACATTGTAAAACACGACAACTGCCTGCATTATGTGGTGCAGCGTTCAGGCAAAATTGAGCTTAGCGTAAAGCATGGAACAGCAGAGCCCCTCATCATTAGCCAAAAGAGAGCCGGCGACTTTAAAATTTGGATCCGAAAAACCCTGACTTCAGCCTAGAAAGGCCTTGATTTGGCAGCCAACTGCCATACTTCAATCTTTAGCTCCCCTTTTTGATAGAAAGAGAGCCTAATTTTGAAGCGGATTCAAGACCTAAAGAACTATGCGAAGTGTTCGTCTTTTTTACTTTTTTTTAGTGCTGGCAGGCTCGCTGTGCTGTACACCCGGAGCATTTGCCCAAGACCTGAACCACAAAAACGAGCTGCAGCTACAGTGGGGCCTGCGGCAGTACATGCGCCAGGATTTCCTGTTTTCTCCCATGCTGTACCAGGGAAATTCTTTGCTGAATGCCCGGCTCAACTATAGGCGTCAGCGAAACAGCAGCATTCACCTGTTTGGTATTTCCGCTGGCCAGTACAACATGGGATCGGGACCGCTATACCGGTATCTGGAATGGCGTACGCTAGAGGAAGTAGATGCTATCCCTACAACTTTTGTACTACTGGATCTCCATTATGCCTTCCTGAAAACAATCCATAAAGGCAACAAACTAACCTTAAGTGCCGGAGGGATACTAGAGAACGGAACGGGAGCTTTCTTTTGGGGATATGGCGCGCAAAGCTTCTTTGGCTACACCCTTACCACTGGTATTGGCCCGGTGCTACAGGCAAGGTATGCTTTGGGTGCCAAACATGCGCTGGAGGGGAGTTTCTCCATGCCTGTACTCAGCTGGCTTGCCCGCTCCCCTTATGCCGTAAACGATGATGAATTCATCGCCAACCAAAGTTCGCACAGCACCCTTACCACGCTGGGCAATTTATATAAAGACGGCAGCCTGGTTACCATAGATAAACTGCAGAAGCTCAACTGGATGCTCTCTTACAGCCTTTCCCTATCAGAAAGATGGTCAGCTGCCGCTGTATACCAGGGCGAATATTTTCGCTTTTCAGCGCCCCGCAAGGTTGTTGCTATCCGCAATGAGCTTAGCCTTGGCATTACCTATCATTTTTAAACTTTATCAACATTACAATAGTGAAAAAGATCATTTTTGGCTTACTGCTGCTTGGCACGCTGGCTTCCTGCCAGGATATATTATTTGAGCCCGATCCCCAGAACCACCCTCAGGTGATTTATGAGCAATTCATAACAGAATTTGAATCCTTTTATGCCCCATTTGAAGAACGGGCCATCGATTGGCCCGAACTAAAAATAAGGTATGCAAACCAGGCCCAGAATCTGGATTCTGAAGAAGAACTATATAGCCTGCTCACAGCGCTGATGGCAGAATTTGATGATGGCCACATACAGCTCACGACTCCTGGCAGGGAAGTATATTATGCAAACAGCACGTATCGTGAGAAGACTGGTTATGACTTATTCAACAAAGAGGTGATAAGAACAAACTACCTGGCGCCTGGGTCGCTGAAGGAAAACAGTGATGAAGGATATATGCGGGGGATGACGAACGAAGGTGTTTTATACATCCATACAGATTTTGTTGGCGCACAATGGGAGCACCTGGGCCAATGGATACGGAAAAATATAGCGGCCAAAGGTCTGATTTTTGATTTACGCCATAATACCGGCGGTGATTTTACTTATGCCTTCCTGCTGGCAGAGCAACTTGCAGAAGAAAAGAGACTGGTTTTTACCTCCAGAACAAAAAACGGCCCCGGCACCCACGATTACACCTCCTGGCATCCCTGGTACTTAGTTCCAAAAGGAACAGGATACACAAAGCCCATCGTCGTGCTGATTGATGCCTTTACCCTAAGTGCAGCCGAGCGGGCTACCATGGCTTTCGCAACACTACCCAATGTTACACTTGTAGGGGAAAAAACCAATGGCTCCACCTCTACCATGATGGCCCGGGAACTGCAGAATGGCTGGTATTATAGCCTATCCACACAACAAGTCACCTTTGCTGATGGCAACTCGTACGAAGGCAAAGGTTTTCCACCGGATGTACTGGTACAGAATCAGGAGGCCGATCTGGCAGCCGGGAAAGACCGCGTACTGGAGAAAGCCATTGCCCTGATCAACCAATGATGATCCTGCTTTTATATTCCATTTGCTGACAGTTTTCAAGACTGGTTATACCAGCTTTTTATTCACCAGAAGCTATGCGGGCAGTGGTAGCTGTGCCCGCTGCAAGTACCCCCCCCGTGCATCACTGCCGTTGGATGCACTGAAAGGAATAGCTGCTCGGGAGACAGGTACGGGCGTAGCATCGGCTTATTTAGTTATTTCCCCTAAGAATATCATGAATGCACATCAACCCCTTGCTACGAAAGAGCGAGTGCCCATTGTAGATGCTTTCAGAGGATTGGCTTTGCTAGGAATCATTTTAGCGAATGTTATTGTTTATCCCGCTTCGATTAGTGCTGATGTGTTGATCGATAGCCATCATTTAAATGAGGAAATTAACGCTGTTCTGCATGTACTCATTAGTACAAATCTACTTATTGGCATTGGTTTTCTTTGTCCTGCAGGTGTTGACCAGCCATTGGTGGCTGCGCTATTTTTCGCATGGGCCTATTGAATGGATTTGGGAAAAGTTGGCCTGATGCATCATACGCACAGAAACTCCTGTTGCTTCGCCAGTACAGCATGAGTTGGGGAAGTGATTGCCTTACGCTATTGGTGGATCGCTTATTCTACCTAAAGCTGTTGTTAATTTCTGGCTAATTCAGCACTTTTAGCAGCAGCGCTATCCGAACTAACTGGCCTTAGTGGTCAGGAAAAAAAAGACAATTCCATGATCATAGAAATGACAGTAGAGACCAGAAACTTAAGAATCATTCCGTGCACTCCTGAAATATTAGAAGCAGCCATTGCAGGAAATAAAAGCCTTGCAAAAAAATTAGGGGTAACAGTTCCGGAGATCTGGACTGAATTTGGCATCGGCGCATTGCAATACGCTTTTGACAAACTATCAGAAGATGAAGACGAGAGGGGTTGGTGGACGTACTTTCCAATCCATAAACAAGACAACAAATTAATTGGAAGTGGGGGATATAAAGGTAAACCCACAGCAGGGGGGACTGTTGAAATTGGCTACGAGATCGCAACTGACTACCGAAATCGTGGATTGGCAAAAGAATTGGCAGTTGCACTTATCGAAAATGCCTTCAAGGACAAAAGAGTAAAATCAATCATTGCCCACACACTCGCCGAAGAAAACCCTTCCACCAGGGTATTGACGAAAAGTAATTTTGAAAAAGTTGAAGTAATCAATGACCCGGATGATGGACTCATATGGAAATGGGAGTTGAAAAAACAATAAGAATAGATACCCGAATTGCTCGTACTGTAAAATGATATCCATCTTCAGCAACAGTTGGCTGTCAATTCAATATAATTCTTTGATAGCCTTCCATATACGCAACCGAAAATATGTAATCACCAAAGGACATGAATGAACAAGTAAAAATCACCAAAACAGAATTGCTCTCCAACAACTGGTACACCCTTAATAAGGTGACTTATGAATATCAGAAGAAGAATGGAGAATGGGAAACGCAGAGCAGGGAAGCCTACGACAGGGGCAATGGAGCAACAATTCTGCTCTACAACAGGGAAAATAGAACTGTGGTGCTCACCAGGCAATTCAGGCTGCCCACTTTTGTAAATGGTAATAGCAGCGGTATGTTAATCGAGGCCTGCGCAGGTCTTTTGGATAAGGATAATGCTGAAGACTGCATCAGGAAAGAAACAGAGGAAGAAACCGGCTACCGGATATCGAAGGTGCAGAAGATCTTTGAATCCTATATGTCTCCGGGCTCTGTAACGGAGATACTCTACTTCTTCGTTGGCGAGTATTCAAATGAAATGAAGGTAAGCAGCGGAGGAGGCCTGGTAGAGGAGCAGGAAAACATAGAAGTGCTGGAGCTGGATTTCGATCAGGCTTATAACATGATTAATACCGGAGAAATAAAAGATGGTAAAACAATTATGCTGCTTCAGTGGGCTAAAATCCACCAGTTGGTATAAAATCAAATCCTAATGCCGAATATCCGCATGAAACCTAAAAGTGTGTCGCAGCCTCGCTCGCAGTATGCATAGCTCTATCATTACTCTTAATCCTTTGAAACGTTTATTCCCTTGCCTTCTGTTTCTTCAAGTGTTGTTTGCTGCCTGTAACAAATCTGAACCTACACCCACTCCAGAGATAACAGAAGATGAAATCATACAGATCCCTGTAGTAGTACATGTTATCTATGATCTGGAGATTTTTAACATTAGTGATGAGAAGATTGCTTCTCAGGTAGCGGTGCTGAACCATGACTTTAGAAAACGAAATCCGGATCATCTCAACACACCACAGGAGTTCCTGCCCCTGGTAGCAGATGTAGGTATAGAATTCAAACTAGCATCCACAGACCCGAACGGGCAACCAACTAATGGAATTACCAGGACGCAAAGTAAAGTTGATGGTTTTCAGGGCCATGATCCTGGTTTACCAGTGGAGGCGCTTAAGCTGTATTTCACGGAGCAGGGAGGGCATGATGCCTGGCCAACAGATCAATATCTTAATATTTGGGTAGCTGAAATGACAGACCGGCATGGCAATCTAGGGTTAGCCGGGTATGCGCAGGCCCCTGGTGCTGATCCCAGAATAGATGGTGTGGTAATAGATCCACGCGCATTCGGAACTTTGCCTCCATTAGCAGAGGGAAATGGACTTGGAAGAACGGCAACGCATGAAATCGGCCACTGGCTTAATCTTTTACATACTTATGGCAACCCACAGGAGGCTTGCCAGTCAACAGACTTCGTTGAAGACACCCCCACCACCACAGGTCCACATCACGGATCACCCAGCTACCCACAATACTCCTGTGGCAAGAGCAGCATGTTCATGAATTTTATGGATCTGGTGGACGATGAAGCCATGTATATGTTCACACAGGGACAAAGAACAAGAATGCGAGCAGTTTTTGCCAGAAAAGGAAAGCGCTACAGGATGTATCAAAACATCAGCAGATATTAAACTTGATCAAGCCCAAAAGCATTAGCCATAGACCCAAATATTGCCTCCCTGTTTTACCTAACAACACTGTACCACTACTAAAGCAAAGAAAAGTCCATGGTTTTGATATAGGAGGGCTTTGGCAGAAAACTTCAGGTTAATTAGCAAATATAGAAGTACTGCCAGGCAGATCATGTATTTAATGTTAATCTGAGCTATAGATTAAAGCTGCTGATAATCTACCTGTTATCATTTTCTATAGTCAAATACAAGTTCTACAGCTAAATACAAGCCTTCACTCCCCTGAAGAGGGAGATCTGTTTGCTTTTACAGGTGAAATCACCATTCCTGTTTTTATCTGACAGATCCCCGCCTGCGAGGGGATGACGATCAAGGAGCAATTGACGCTGATGCTTACCCATAATTCACGTTAAGTCAGGGGCCTGCACAAACAATGGCTAAATACTATGAGGACATTAGCTTTTTTATACTAGTCACTTTGGCTCAGTCTTCTTACAATCTATATAATCAATTTCCAATCCATCTGGCCACAGAACTCCACCGTATTGACTTTCAGAAATTCTTATAAAGGGTACCTTTACAGTATCGGAACCAGTATAAACATAAAAGAAGTTTGCGTTTGCCGGTTTATAGATCAAATCACCTATTTGAAGTTCAGGTCCACATGTCGGAACAAAATCATGTTCACTTTCATTGTCCGATAAGGTATAATGCCAAATCTCATCAAATCGCTTTACAACAATTTCCCCTTTAAACTCATCCTGAATCAATCCAACATACCTGGCAGGTGATTCACTGCAGTAGTATGCTAAAGCTATAATAGCCACTAGTCCTATGATTAACTTTATCTTATTCATAATCAAAGATACGCATGCAGCTCAGCAAGCATTTTCAACAACTTCGGGCAGCACCCTGATTACTGCATTTAGCTCTTATGCATCTTACCCTTTAGCTGTTTTCCAGATAATAGTCTGCAATGGGCACTCGGGATGAACAGCTTAACAATAATTAGGAGCCCCTTTAATATACAGTTTTACAGACCAACGATTTTTTAGAAACCCATGCAAGGATTGGCAGCTACTGTTCTATCTCTTCAATGCCCATATCAACGATTCTTATTACGGATGGCCTTGATGCCGGATGCATCATTGATCAAGGTTTCAGGGTAAAACTCTACCAAGCCTGTTTCCAGGTTATACATAGCACCAATGATTGCAATCTCACCCTGCTCAATCATTTGCTCCAGAATATAGCTGCGTTCCACAATGGCATAAACCGAGCGCTTTACATTGATCATGGCTACATTTTCTACAAATGTTTCATTGGAGGAATTTCTATGAGTCATCTCAGTAGTAATTGTTTCCTGATAAACAGCAGGATGCAGTTTGGAAAGTAACTCTGTGAGATTTCCCATTTCCACATTATCACAGGCGCCCTTTACCGCACCGCATCTGCTGTGGCCCAATACCACTAAAAGCTTAGAACCAGCTATTTTACAGGCAAACTCCATGCTGCCGATGATGTCGGTATTAACAATGTTGCCGGCAATTCTGATGGAAAAGATATCACCGAGGCCCTGGTCAAAGATCAGTTCGGCGGAGGTGCGGCTGTCAATGCAGCTCAGGATGGTGGCAAAAGGCCACTGTCCGTTTCTGGTTTCATTGGCTTGCTGCAGGATATCTCGGTTCCTTTTCAGGTTATTCACAAAACGGAGGTTGCCTTCTTTCAGGTACTCCAGTGCTTTATTAGGCGTGATACTCGACTGTGTCTCTTTGGTCAATACTTGCATGGGGAACAGAAGTTATATGAGTATAATGATGAAGCTTATAGGCCTCGCGGAAACCAGTAAGGTTTACCTTGATTTGTTTTTCCTGCGACCCTCGCTCAAGAAAATCTTTGATTAACTGTAGTACGTCATGATCTATATATACCGTATTGGAAGCATCTATCACCACTGTACTTTTTTCCGGTAAATGTATCAGGGTTTGCTTGATGGCTGCTTTGTTCAAAAACGATACTTCCTGCGCCAGGTCAATCCGAATGGTTTCCCCCTGATAGTGCTCTTCTTTGTTGAAGAAATAAGCAAGCTTTAAATTGCCCTTCAGGATAAAGAATATACTTACCGCCAGGCCAATGCCTACTCCAACCAGCAAATCGGTAAATACCACCGCCAATACTGTAACCACAAAGGGGATAAACTGATATTTACCGCTATGCCACATATGCTTGAACACTGCAGGGCTTGCCAGTTTAAATCCAATCATAATCAGTACAGCAGCCAGGGTAGCCAAAGGAATCTTATTAAGTAAGCCTGGAATTGCCACCACGGCCGTCAACAGAAACACCCCATGTGCCACAGCAGATAACTTGGTTTTAGCACCTGAATTAATGTTGGCAGAGGTTCTTACGATAACTGAGGTAATAGGTATGCCGCCAATCAGACCGCTGATCATGTTGCCAATTCCTTGTGCCTTGAGCTCGGTATTGGTGTTGGTAAATCGTTTCTCAGGATCTATTTTATCGGCAGCCTCTATGCAAAGCAGTGATTCTACGCTGGCTACAATGGCAATGGTAAGGGCTACTATCCATACCTGCGGATTTACAAAGGCCGTAAAATCTGGCAGGGTAAACTGACCCATAAATTCATCGAACGTAGCGGGCATAGGAAGGCTTACCAGGTGCTCCTGATCAATGGCCAGGGATGATCCGCTTAAGATGAAAAGTTCGTTCAGGATTGTACCTGCCACCACCGCCACCAGGGCTCCGGGCAGGGCTTTCAGTCGTTTTAAATATGCAACTTTATTAAAGGCGATCAGGATGGCCAGAGAGACCAGCGTAACCATCACTGCCCCCAAATGCAGGTAATTCACAGTATCTAGCAGGGCGGTAAAGGAATTGTGACCTGTACCAGGTTCCTGAAAAGAAAAATCTCCTTCATAATCTGCATCATAGCCAAAAGCATGGGGAATTTGCTTTAAAATAATTATGATGCCAATGGCCGTCAGCATTCCTTCAATTACATTGGATGGAAAATAATTGGAGATTGTACCGGCTTTAGCATAACCCAGCACCAGCTGCATAGCTCCCGCCAATACTACAGCCAGCAGAAATACCTCATAAGAACCCAGGGTGGTAATGGCAGACAACACAATGGCTGTAAGACCTGCCGCAGGACCGGCCACGCTCAGTTGCGAATTGCTTAGGAGCCCTATTACAATACCGCCCACTACACCTGAAATGATGCCGGCAAACAAAGGAGCCCCACTGGCCAGTGCAATGCCAAGACAAAGGGGCAGCGCAATCAGAAAAACAACCGAACCCGATAATACATCTGACTTAAGATGTTTGAAAGTAAAACCCATTGATCTTCACTCATGCTTGTTGAACTGTAAAAGTGGAGTTAAGCAGCTTAAAAAGACCTTAAAAAGAATAAATTTTAGCTTAATGGAAATATTATACTGAAAACATTGAGGTTCTGCTCTTCTGAGCGATAAAAAATCTGGCCTCCATGTATGTCCATAATCTTATGCACAAACACCAGGCCCAGGCCAAATCCCAGTTTATCCTGGCTATTTTCCCCACGGAAAAAGCGCTGGAAGATCGAAGGCTCCTCCCATGTTTGGAGAATAGGCCCCTTGTTGGTGAAGTTTATCCGCAGCTGGGTAGGATCATTGTCGATGTCAATTCTGGCTTTATGATCACTGCTGTACTGGATGCAATTCATCATGATGTTCATTAAGGCTGCTTTGAGCAAGCGGTCGTTGGCGAGTACAGTAAAACTATTGTCATTGTCGGTACTCTGCGTATATTCGATGCTGAACTGAAATTCTGGGTGGAGCCGTTTGAGTTCATCGGCCAGGTCGAAAATCAGTTCATCTACCCGCACCTGTGTCTGTAGCGCAATATTTTCCGATTCTGTTTTGGCAATCTCTAGTAAGTAATTAATGATCTCGTTGAGATTCATCGTCTGATCTTTCTGAATCTTGATCAACTCAACCATTTTATTACGGTCTGTTTCCTTTTCTATCTTTTCAAAGTTAGAGACCAGTATCGCGATGGGTGTTTTCAGTTCATGAGAAATATGGTGAACCGCATGTTTCTGGAAAGAGTATGCCGCTTTCATCCTGTTCATGAGTTCATTAAAACGTAGTGTTAAAATGGCCACTTCATTTTTGGAAGCGGGAAAAGGCAGTGCCGCGGGGCTTACTTCAAAATCATACTCATTAATCTGTTTGGTCAGCTGTACAATGGGATGGGTAATTCTTCTTGCCAGGTAATGTGACATGACGATCACTATAATCAGCATACATAAGAAAGTAAGAGACAGCTCGTACTTCAGGTAATTCAGATTATGATTGCCCGATACATCATATGCCTTGCTGATGCCATAATATGCTTGGTTGCCCAATTTATAGTACATGCCCGTAACATCATATTGCCCATCCTTATGGGCTAGCCAGGGTGCCTCAGGCGAAAGTTTCTCCAGCAGTTTTTGTGCATAGGGAATCTGGGTATCGTCAATACTTGAGTAGATTAGCCTTTTTCCCTCATCAAAGATCAGTAGCTTTTCATCATAGAGCTCGTTAATGGTGATTTGATCCATGGCTCTGATCACCTGCTCATCAATGTTCCGTACCTTGGTAAGCAATTTAAGGGTGGTGACGATCTTGGTTTTCTGCTGATCATGAAACTCCTCTGCCCGGTATTCATAAAACAATTCATATATAAATACCAGCGCAACGCCCACCAGCAGAATGGTCACAACCGAAAAGTATATCAGTATCTTCTTACGGATGCTCATGATTCCTCAAAATAATAGCCAAAGCCAATCTTCGTTTTAATGGAATCTTTGTCAAAAGGCTTGTCTACCTTTTTGCGCAGGAAGTTAATATATACTTCAATGGTATTGGTGTTAGTATCTACCGAGGTTCCCCAGATTTCCCTTATCAGGTCCTTTTTCAGTACAAGTTCTCCCTTCGCTCTGATCAAACGATACAAGATTTGAAATTCACGGGGAGTGAGTGGTATCTCAATTCCCCCGCGGGTAATTTTCTTATTGACCAGGTGTATGACTATATCCCCGGCCACCAGGGTAGCATCTGCTTCGTCGGCTCTGGCCTCCATGTTTCTTCTTTTAAGCAGGGAGTGGATTCGCAGGAGTAGCTCCTTCATGTAAAAGGGTTTTGTCAGGAAATCATCTGCCCCGCATTGATATCCCTGAACCTTATCCTCGATCTGATCGAAAGCAGTGAGCATCAGGACCGGGGTATGTGAATTGTGCAGACGAAATTCTTTGCATAGCTCATACCCATTTTTATAGGGAAGATTAATGTCCAGAATAATACAATCCCATCTTTCCTTTTTCAGCATTTTTTCTGCAATCAACCCATCATAGGAGGTCGACACAACCATCTGATCTTCAGTCAAAGCCTCTTTAATATTATTGTTGAGGGTAGGATCATCTTCTATGACTAATATTTTGTGCATAAGGATATAGTGACACACAAAGGTACCGATTAAATAAGGATTGCGGGCAAGCTATTCAACGATTCTCCCCTGCCTGCAGAATTGTAACAACAAGCGATTCATGATTGATGCACTTGAATTTCTTATTCCAGCGCATTCTCCCGGACAAAGGTTCTCAATTACAGCTGCTGGTCAAAAGCTTTAAAGATTCTCCTTTTAATCCCAGTTGAATGGCTCCCTTGGTAAGTTTGTTACCATAAGTATCATGATATGGATCCCATTGTAGCCTTACTTCTTTCTCTTGTAACTGCTGCTTCCATTGCTCATGGTTTTCATAATAGCAAGTAGTGAAGTTGGAAAAGACAGCCTGCCCGAGAATACCTTCAAAATCTGATTTATTGAGCCAGAGTGTCAACACCCGCTCCTGGTATTCCTTATTTCCCCAACCACATCGGAGTATCCTCCACAGAGCGTTAGGTTTGATCCAGGACATGCGGTTATAGTTAAACTCGCTTCCACCTGAAACCTGGTGCTTCACAGCATACTCGGCCATAGAAGGTTTGTATGCCTGCTACACAACAATTGGGTCTTCTGATTGATGCCCTATGATCCGTAGTCATTCCGAGGTAAGCTTCTTCATTGAAGTATAGCACGGTTCTGTTGGAGTTTTCATCTTGCTGTGTTACCACAAAGAGGAGTAGTATGAATTGTTAATTCTTCTTGATACTTGCTTAGTAAGTTTTCAAGAACCAAATAACCTGCTCATGAAACTCCTTCTACACTGTTTAAACCTGGTTATTATTCAGCCTGGCAGGAAAGCAGTCACATCTACAAACTGCTGCTGATTAGGCTAAGGGACGTTTCTGTTGATATATAACAAAGGGATGAACAGCGGTTGAAATTAAAACCATTGTGATAGTTAACTTCTTTTGTAAAGTAATTTCCAGTACCCTCTGAACTTACTCTAAGAAAACTGTTTTGTTTAGACTTGCAGATGCTTTTGCGGCCTCCAGAATTTCTACTACTGTTACGTTAACAGGCAGTCCATATAAGTCAAACTCATCCTGCTTTAATCTGCCTTTTACCACCGAAGCAAATAATGAGAAAGGATCAGTATGTGGATGGGGGCGTGGGGATAGCTTTAGCACCTCTTCAGAACTGCCTGCTGCTAAACGCTGGTGCACAGTAGTGGCGTCCACTGCAAGTGCATAGCCTTTGGTGCCATACACTTCCATATCCTTGCGGGGAAAGGTCCAGTTCCACGACCCCTGGATGACACATTGTGCATTGGGATATTGCAGGATGATTGTTGCTTCATCATCTACATTTTTATAAACATGAGGCTTGTTCTGATGGACTACCGCTGTTACAGAAAGTGGCTTTTCACCTTTCAGGA
>NZ_JAHXBU010000086.1 GCF_020178975.1 Cesiribacter sp. SM1 | reverse complement strand
TGTAATACTAACTCATCCTCTCTGTTTATCTCTAGCTTCTTTAATAGCTTACCCATCTTACCTCCTTTTTATTGGAAATGAAAAAGCTACTACTTTAGTTCTATTAATTATTTTGGAAGAGCACTAGTGACTTGAAAAAAATTAATAATAGCACTTGGAGTTGTCCCTGGAATTCCGAAGTATAAAGCTTGTACTGTAGGTGTTCATAGTATTTGGTGGTAAATAATTTATTAAATCGCTTCTATGCTCACCAGCTCCCTATACAAAAAGCACTAAATAACATCAATATAAATTACAGATATACAGATAAATACATTGTGTTAGGTGAGTCTTTTTCAAGATAAAAAAGACTCACCTAATAACTCACCTGCACATTGAAAAAATTTGAATGTTATGGAAGGCATGAAAACAAAAAAACCTTCTAAACATTAAATTTAGAAGGTTTTGGGGGCATTTATAGGCCACTTTGTCGGGATGACAGGATTTGAACCTGTGGTCAATGTTTGAATTGTATTATATTACTTTGAAATAAGTACCGGCTGTGGCTATCTTACCCGCTTGGAAAACTAAGTTAATGGAGAACTACACAGAGAGCCATTCTTCATGTGCATCTGCTTATTTTGAAAATGAGTTGCAGATTGAAAAAGTATCTAGGATCAAGGCTGCGATGCCCGGTGTACATATCACTTGGGGAAATGAAGGTAGTGAGCTTTACTTAGGCAAAACTACAAGAGCACAAACAGAGATATGTTAGCATAGACTTAACTACTGATTTAGAATCATGTAAGTGAGATTACAATTTTTAGAAATTTAGACTTAACAATTTGGAGGATTCGATCCTCCTCCCTTTCAGTGTGGAATAAATCGTACATAACTACAGAGTACAAGACTCCCCTACCCCTTTGCACATTTGAATCTTTTACCTTACTCAATACACTGCCCCATGTGCTCTTTTGCGTATCTTTCCGGAACTAATCAAGCACCTTATTATCTGATCTTTCATGAAGATTTCTGATGTTTCCACAAGTCCTGCGCTGGACATGATTAAGAAGACACTGGCTGTTAAGTTTGATGTGCTTCTTTCACATCAGCAACTGCTTGCTGTAATAGAGCGCCAGGCGGAGGACCTAAAATCAGCACTGAAGGCGGATAAAATAACGCTCAACACCCTGGACCAGTTGGTTGAAACCATTTCAGAGGAAATTACCGGCATTCACTATCCTACAAACCATAGCACCCCATACTATAAGGAGTACTTTAAAAAGAAACTGAAGGAGAATAAAGACGCTTACTTTGGCTTTGAATCATAGACAGGCTGAAAATCCTTTTTAGTAATAAGTTGGTGGCAAGCTAAAACATTGAAACTATCTTAAATTAAACCACAAAGAAATGATGTACAAATACGGACTTCACGGTAAACTGAAAGCGACAGAAGGAAATGGGGATAAACTTGCAGCAATCCTTCTTGAAGCCTCAAAGTTAGTTTCAACTGCAAAAGGTTGTAATCTATATATAATTAGTAAAGATAAGAATGATAAAGACTCTGTTTGGGTAACAGAAGCTTGGGATAGTAAAGAGGACCATGATAATTCACTAAGAGTTGAAGGTGTGAGAGAACTAATCTCTCAAGCAATGCCAATCCTTAACGGGCAACCAGAAAAAGGACAGGAACTTGTGATTTTAGGAGGAGCAGGAATCAATTAAAGAAGTAAAGCCAGCCACCAAGAAACTGATAGGTTATTGGGTATTAACTTGAGAATTCAGGCATGAAAGCCGTTTATAGATTAAACAGCAGCAGGAAGCTGATGTGCATTAGTGCCAACACCCAGTCTGCGGACCGTTCATTTTTTCACTTAATAAAGCCGAAGCTTTGTAGAAGGAGCCGCTAATCAAAATAAATCAGTCTATGTTAAAAATTCCTGGTTTTCCACAAATACCAAACTGATAGACTTCCTGCGTTTTCTGCTTGACTGCGAATAGTTTGTAATTTGGTTAGTTTCTGTATATAAATACGCTAATATTAGTACTTTGTAATAAATAATACTGCTTTTTATCATTCTTTCTTGCTGCTTTCAGCGCGAATCGTTTAAACGTTTGATGAGTATTTTTAATTTTTTAAGTCAGGTGCAGATGCCTGGCGTGTTGGCAACATACTGTTTCTTCATACAAATCACCTATGTTGTTTTGATGTGTACATAGAAAATGATTAGTTTATCTGCGAATTCCCTGAACAGGTTCATGCTCCAGAATTGCAGCAACATAATAGATAATAAGGTGTCTTTTTCCTGCTCTGGAAGTTAAGGTAAGTATGTAACTGCCTTATAGTCTGACCGATCAAGTAGACATTTTGTCCACTTGGTTACATAAAGAGTTAATAGGGCCTTTGTTCCGTGATGTGGATTAGCTAACAACAGAGCCCCTCCCAGCCATTGGGAACTGCACATGGCCGCTATAATCTATGCCAACGGAGGTGACTTTCAGATGTAAGTCCTAACTTCCCCTTTGATCGTGCTGCTGTAATGTGAAGCAAGCCTTATACGCTTACTTCCCTGTCACGGAAGAAAAGTTCCTGTTCCTTCTTCCGGGTGTAGTACAGGGTGGTTTCATACTCTGAATGCCCTAGCTGATGCTGAACCTGGCTGGGCAGAAAACCCTTTTCCAGCATGATCTGAGCTGCAGTGTGACGCAGGCTGTGCGCACTGACCTTGCTGGATTTATAACCTGCTAGCTCCAGGTAACGTGTGGTGATGTAGCGGACGCGCCGGGTATTCAGACCAGGAAAGACGGGGCCGCGGCTGATCCCGGATTCTGCCAGGTACTGCTGCAGGTAGGGAACAGCATTGGTAAAAAGCTTAAGTTGCTGCTTGGTGTGCTTTCCCTTACGCTGCACCTGTAGGCTTAGGCTCCTGAAATTCAGGTCCTCGGCATGTAAGCGTGTCACTTCAATCGTGCGCAGTCCCAGGAAAACCATGAGCGCGATCATAGCAGCATGTTCAGGGTCTTTGATGATTGCCATAAGATGCTCCCGCTGTTCCAGGCTAAGCGCATCTTTATAAAACTGCTTTCCGGTTGGAAGCACCTTCACTTTCTCGATTCCCTCCACTGCCTTTAGCTCCTCCTCCCCCAGCTGATGACCATCAATGTAACCTTCCTTTTCCAGGATCCAGCGAGCCAGGTCACGAGCTGCGCAGAGGTAGGAATTAATGGTGAAGGTAGCATAAGGTTTACCCTTGCTGTTCAAGAGTGTACCATGCAGCATATCATCGATAAAACTCTTCACTCCTAGCAGGCCGAAGGTGAAACCCTGCTCATCCAGGTAAAGGAACAGCTGGTTAAGGGCGGTCGTGTAGGTATCACGGCTTCGGCGGCCCCGAAGTGAGCTGCGTTCACTCAGGTAAAGCAGGGCCAATCGATTGTAGGCGGCGGGTGCCTTGTCACGAATGCTGTCCGGCAGCAGGCGCGTAATGGCCTGCCGCTCATACCATTTCATAAACTTTTTGAGGGCAGACTGCCGGTATTTGGACAGTGGCTGCCAGTAGGTTTCAAGGCTAAACCATCCTGGAAGCTGATCTTCCGCCAAACACCATTCCAGGTATAGTCGTGCCGTTCGGGGATAAGAATGGGTAGCTGCATCCATCTCCTGTCCGTGTTTTAATTCATAAGCTTGCTTAAGACCCAATGTATAGCGTGAAACTACTTCACTGAGGCGGGCAGCAGCAGTAGTGGTGCTGATGCTGCGCTGCTGTTGGTTGCGTGTAGAGACTAGTTTACCTTTCATGCATGCGTCTTACCAAAATCCATCTATATAATTCAGCGTCCTCCATTTTGCTCCCCTGTTACCACTCCTGTAGTTTCTGTTACGGCGAGCCGCGCATTAGTCACACCGTTAGCATAGCTGAATTTTTGCTCTTTATTGCTTATGCTTTCCGGTGGCACGCCCTGAAAAAGTCCCTGCTGCTTTAATTTTGCACAGCGCGCTGCTGCCGCCGAAAGTACAGGAGGGTGAAAATATGCAAAAGTTGCCAATGTCACAAATACCGTCTTTGTGACAACTGGGCAATTTCTATAAAAACCTCCTCCAGCTGCTGTAAATGCACTTCTGAACAGCCCACAGTTGCTAAAGTCCTTTCGCTTTTCTTTAACATTGGATGCTGTCTTTGACTGTTCTACCACTTCTATTACTTCTTTAAAGCTGATGGTCTGGGTGATCATTCATCCAGTTTTTTTCTTAAGTTAAACCAAGCACCCCTGTGTTCACCGTTGTTATCGTTATCTGATATCCCCAAACGGCTTTGGCTACTTAAGCATGGATTAAGCTGTTTTGAAATGATGCTCTTTATTCCATTTCCTCAAATTCAGAAAGAGTTCTCTCAATTATCCCTTTCCAGACCTCTCTTATTTAATCCATCAGTCAATTCTCATGGTAATCATATTCTATGATTGACTCCCTCCCTATAAACCGAAAAATTGTAAAGCGGCAGCTGGACTGTAAAATGTTTGATAATTGAATATGCAAAGGGCCTTCTCTTTAAAATTTCACTTTATCCTACTGGTGGAATCAACACGAAGAGAGCTCTTTGTCTTATGCTAGGGAATGCATTGGTAGATTGGTAGAAAAATTTAGTTTTGTACTAAACAGTCAAGTATAGGAGCAGTATGGGTTTTGGGGCAATTTACTGTTCGCCCACACTAAGTCATATTCGGAGTCCAAAGCTCAGTTAGGCAGTTCAGCCCGCAATACACTCATACAGTGTTGGGCATTCGTTTTATTTCATGTCGCTCACTATAAAAGTTGCAAGCGGAGACATGTCTGTCTTGGTCAGAATTAAAGTATCGTTTCTAATGGTGAATTTATTTGCCATTTCAAATGCCTGGATTAATTGGCGTTCAATTTGCATGGCATCATTTTGACAAGCCATTTTTGTAGAGCCTATATTCGTGAAGGTGATTCCATTGTCGCCTTGTAATTCGTAACTGCCAAAAAAAGAATTACAGCCACCATTTCCATTTACGCTATTTTCAGAAGCATTCAAAATCATGTGTGGTCCTCTTTTCAATTGTTCATCAGGCAGGACCGCTTCCCCATTTACTTCAATTAATTGCCAATGTGTTCCAACGATTGAAGCACTCCCTGTTGATTGTTTCGCTTGGTGGCAGGAAGCTAAAGATGCCAAAGCAGTTATGATTACAAACGAATAAAACATTCCTTTCATGGATTGAGCCTTATATTGGGTTTTTCAAAAATAGTTAAACCATAAAATGGTGACTGTAAAGGTCATTTACGTTAAACTCTGAAATGGTACCAAAAATGATGCCCAACTATGTAAAAAAATAGACTAATAAGAACTCTCCCCATCAGCAGGCATAAAGTGTTCTAAGGGAGCTGCTCTTTATTCATCTCCAGCTTCTCCACTTCGAAGGCATGCATGTATTCCTGCCAAAGAACCAATAATACTTTATTCTCCGGAAGGAGCCGGTAACCAGCATCAAAGCAAAAGTAATAAGTATTGCCCCCTTTAGTTTTGTATTGGTGGGTATAGTAGCAAAAAGTAAAGTCCAGCTCCACCAGGTGAGCTCTGCCCACTTTTTTGTAACCCTCGGCAAGCAGCCGCCTGATCAACAGGCGGTTTCTGCTTAGCCGCTTGATAATTTGCTGTACTGACTGCTCCTGTTGTAGCTGCTGGCTCTGGTGCCAGGCAGAACGACACTGGTTCGAGCAGAACTTCTTATCCGACCTTCCAAGAAAACCCTGGCCACAGTGCAGACATTGCCGATCCATAAGCGTTATAGACGTTTATAAACGGTTAAGACATCTAGATGCGTTTACAGGCGTATCTAAACATCTAATAACAATAACTGAAGCAAATGTTTTTCCATTTTTCCTCCAGCTAATGCAAATGCTATGGAAAAACCTGTTATCATCCTGCAGCCGCTGCTGCACCTAGGCAAGCACTACTGGAAGTTAAACTTTCCTCAACAGGCTGATATTCCTCAACAGCTTCAGCAGATTTCAGGTGTCAAGTACAGCCACACGTATAGGGGCTTGGTCTGTCATGCTAACCTACAACAGCTTGAGGTGATGCAGAAAAGCCTGCCTGCTGTTATATTTCAGACAGAGACTGTTATTAATAAACACCTGCGGTTGAATGTCTATCCTTTGGGAAAGGAGCAGGTGCTGGTGCGGCATCCTTACTGCCGGAACCTGTTCTCGCAACTGCGCTGCCTGCCTTCACTGCACTATGACAACAAGTTGAAGGGCTGGATAGCTCATCTGGATGAGCTGAAGCTGGATGAATTAATCCTGCAGCTAAAGAAAATAGCACCCGTTTACCTGGACGCACGCCTGAAGCTGGACAATATTGAGGAACTGGTTGCAGCATGGCAGCCAAATAGAAACGGATCTGCACTTCAGAAACTAGAAGTATCAACTGTACCGAAAGCATACCTGGAGGTCTTGTTCGCCCGTAACTACAGCCGCAATACCATCAAGACCTATCAAAGCCTGCTGTTGCGCTTCATGCGCACCTTGCATCTAAAGGATACAGACGCCTTATCAAAGGTTACAGCTGAAGAGGTGAATCGCTACCATGCCCAGTGGATAGCTTCTGGCAAAGTGGCCTCTGGTACAGTGAACCAGTCGGTAAATGCAATCCGGTTCTACTATAAGCAGGTTGCGAAAATCTCAATGGCCATTGAGGATGTACATCGGCCACAGAAACCACGCCAGCTTCCAAAGGTAATGGGAAGGCAGGAGGTGGTGGATCTGATCCGTGCTGCAGGGAATGTGAAACACCGGGCTATGCTTGGGCTGATCTATTCTGCAGGTCTGCGCTGTGGTGAACTACTGAAGCTGCGCCTGGAGGATGTGCAGCTGGAGCGCAGACAGTTGATCATACGATCGGGAAAAGGAGCAAAAGATCGTATCACCATGCTCTCACAAAGAGCAATACTGCTGCTGCATGCCTACCTGGAGCAGTACTCTCCAAAGAAGTACCTGTTTGAAGGTCAGTGGGGAGAAGCATACAGTAGCTCCAGCTTAAGAAAGGTGCTCCGTGTTGCCATGTCAAGGGCGAATATTCAAAAGCCATATACCCTCCATTGCCTTAGACACAGCTTCGCAACACATTTATTAGAGGATGGTACTGACCTGCGCTATATCCAGTCGCTGCTGGGCCACAACAGCAGCAAAACCACTGAAATTTATACCCATGTAAGTCAAACAGCCATAAACAACATACAAAGCCCATTGGATCGCTTGGATTTCAGCCAGCCTATGCGTAGGTTGGAGCTCAAACCATAGCAAATAAAAACGCACCTGGTGTGTTTTTAAAGGAGTTGTGCTTAATAAAAGGGGACTCTAGAAAGAGAAAGGCCTTGCTAAAAATATTTAATCGAAGATCATATTGATGGAGACTGTAATCATGTTAGCTGGATACTTCATTGTAACAATAATGCTGTTATCAATGATTATCCTGGTGATAAGTCAGCAAAAGGAATCCATTATACACGAAAAAGGAATATATCCTGACGATGTCAATATCTACTTCAGAGCATCGGGTTTAAAAATAAAAGAACTTAAAAGAGTGCAGGAAAAGGTGTACGACCCGGAAATTAAAGTGAAGATTGGGCGGGTAATCTATCTTAGAAAATTAGGATTTAGATTATTGATCGCTGTTCCAGTACTATGGACGATCTTAATGGTGATCAAAGGTCAGATTGAATAAAAAAATAATAATATACTAAGCACAACAACAGAATAAAGCAAATGCCCCCAGTGCTTTCAGCCATTGACAATGCAGGAAGCAATTTTTGCGTACATTCGGCAAAGGCCGGTGAAGGGCATCTGCTTTATTCAATGAACGTTGTGCTGCATTAATAATGAAAACAGAAGGGCCAGAACCGCGATATGTAACAAAGGCAGCTATGGAATCCATAATTGCAAAATTCAAATGGTCCCATCATGATTGGATGCAGGACTGGCCGTTAGAAATTTCGGATGAAATTAACATATATGAATGCCTTCAGGAATATGGAGGATTGACTAATGAAGATGAAAAATTTCTCCTAATGAAGGCAGTCTTGTATGCTTTAGAGGAAGTGAAGAGTGAGGAGGAATTCGAAAAATATGGAGAACAGGTATCTGAATTATTAAATAAAGATTTTAGCATTCATATATCAACAATCTATTACTGGACGCTTTACTCCGATGAAGAATTTGATGGCTTCAGGATCACACCTTTGATGCGCATCATTTGGAATAATAATATAAAACGCAGCACAACAACAGAATAAAGCAAGGGCTGTAACAGCTCTTTGCCATTGAACTACAAATCTTCTAACTTATCGTCCATATAGACGCAGCGGTGACCAGCCCCTGCTTTATTCAATGGACGTTACCCACCATTAAAAACAGCATTAAGAATTGGACCCCAGAGTAGAGGCAACATTGTTTTTCATATTCGGATTTTTCTTAATCAGAATATTCGGTTCAATAATAATTGGACAGCTGAAAAGGTTTCATCTTAAGCATAACCCGAAATTGGTTGAAGAAGCACCTTTCATTTTCAAGTGGTTTAATTGGTTCTTTAAGGCAGGTTCAATAATGTGTTTAATAGTTATAATTCTGATTTGGCTCGGTTGGTGACTACTCAATGAATAAAGAGCGGACTTGGATAAATAGGATTATCTAAAAAATGATTTTGAAGGCTAGAAATGTTTTGTGACTGAATGATTAAGCGGATTCCAGAACTGATTCGATAGAAATGATAAAAGAATCTTCAGCCCTCAATTTGAAATAAAAAATAAACGGTGGGTAACAACAGAATAAAGCAAGGGCTGTAAGAGCTCTTTGCTATCTTACCAAAAACACCAACTAGACGTACATTAAGAGGTGGCGGTGAGAAGCCCCTGCTTTATTCAACGGACGTTGCCAGCAATACAATCAGAATATGAATCAAACCTACCTACTCGCTTTTCTGCTTATCTGCATTAGTTGTTCTGATAACAAATCTACTGCGACAGAGGATACTACACCAGCAACAGTTGCAGCTAGAACCACACCCTTTGACCCGATGAAATCTGAAGCCTATAAAAGGGTTTTCATAATTCCTGATTATAAACAGGAGAAGGATACTTTTCTGGCAGGTGAGGACCTGACTGCCAGGATATCATTTGAAAATCTCAACATGCTGAAGGAAGTAGCCGCTCATGAAAACTTGTTATACGATATTAATTTTGACGCAAAGACTTTTATTGAAGATAAAAACTTGACCATTGTACCTTCAGAGGATAAAAGTTATGCGGATGTAAAGTTCAAAGTACCCTCCCCAAACTCCGAAAATGTAGAAGAACGTAAATGGAGATATGAAACCAGATTTGTCTTCCTTGAGAATAATAAGAATATCTACGACACTACATTTATCGTTGACGTTCAGTACTTTGTGAAATCAAAATAAGTAATACTGCTGGCAACAACAGAATAAAGCAACCGCCCCGCAGCTCCGTTGCCATTGACCCTATAAGGAGTTAACTTATCATACTCTAACAACAGCAGGTTGATGGGCGGCTGCTTTATTCAACGGACGTTGGGCTCAAGCAAAAAAGCCCATTTAGCTAAAGTTCCTATATTAATTTCTCACAAATGAAATTTCTAAGTTCGTGTCTAGTGCTCTTCCTCTGCCTTCCACTTATGCTTTGTTGCCAGCAGAGTAATAAGTTTGCAGGACTCGATGAATATTTAGCTTATAGTAATAAAATTGACCCGCAGGTTATTGACGAATTCTTAGGAAAGGAGGCGGACGCAGCTTTTCCTATAGGAATGAAGGCTTACTTTTTAGCGGAGAAGCAGAATCAAAAACAAGCTAAGGCACTGCTTCAAAAGGAACTGTCAAAGCGACCAGAACTAAAGAAAAGTTCATATATCAAGCTTGCCAGTGCAAAGATCGCTCAATCTGACAAAGATCTCTCTAAATATAAGTCTGACTTACATCAAGCAATAGAACTAGGTGAGCCTAATAAGTGGGCATTCTTGGAGCTGTACTATCATTTTAAAGACTCCGATAGCTTGAAGGCCATAAGTTATTTAAATGAAGCATTAATAATTGATAGTTCTTTTTCACATGCGCTGCTTGAGAAGGCTTATCAATATGATTTCAATTCTGAATGCGAAAAAGTGATTTCTATACTGGGTCCAGTTATAGAAGCAAAATCAGAAGTAGTAACTCAACTTACTTATTTGGCTGATGCGCATTTTTTTTGTGGAAACAATGAAAAGGCAGAGGCTTTGTACATAAAAGCAAATACGATAGAGAAGAATAAATACTCCTATCAAGGCTTAGCTAATATTGAGCATTACATCCATAAGAACTATCCAGCAGCTAAGAAAAATTATGAAAAAGCAGTAAGTCTTGAACCAGAAAATCCAAACCTCAAGGTAGACTTAGCATGGCTCTATTTCGACATGGGAGAAATAGAGCAGGCTAATAAACAATTCGGTGAGGCACTTAAACAAAGGACAGATGATGCGACAATATATAATGATGCAATACTATTTTACATCAAAACTAATAGCCTCAATAGGGCTGAAAACCTGTTAGTGAGCGCAAAGGGTAAGTTCGGCTTAAGCCATTACTTAGACGGCTTTACTATAGTTTTAAATATTTTGAGAAATGGCACTGTAGATGATAAGAAAATTAAAGAATTCGAAGAGAAGTATGATGCAGATGCGGAACAATGGCTTTTAGACCTTATGGCTGAATTGAGGTGATTAGCATCTGCTGCAACATTAAAAAATATAAAAGCCAGAGCCCAACAACAGAATAAAGCAAATGCCCCAAGAGCTTTCAGCCATAGACAATGCAGGAAGCAACTTTTGCGTCGATTCAGCAAGCGATAGTGAAGGGCATCTGCTTTATTCAATGGACGTTGGGCAGAATTAAAATGAATCGGATCCACTTTGAACTTTCAGTATTAGAAAGAGGCGAAACCGTAGAATATGAAAATATTATCTATTCAGATTGTGCTTTCATAAAATTGCATATTGACGGCATAGACTTGATAAAGCAAACTGAAGACCGAAAAGGGGTAATAGTTTGGGATGAATTAAAGAAGACTCTGCTCAATTCAGGGGACTTCTTAGTATTGACCTGCATGTGCGGTGTAGCTGACGATGCAGGATTTGAATATATAACAGTTCAGCGCAATCAGAATACTGTAGAATGGAAATTCAACGATAACACGAACATTGAATGGACGTTTGACAGAAACCAATATGATCAGGAAATAATGGGTTTAAGTTCTAAGATTGACACTTTAGAAGTGGACCTTGAGCCAAAATATGTAGTGTTTCCTGAATAAAAATAAACTCTGCCCAACAACAGAATAAAGCAAGCGCCCTCACAGCTTCATGGGAAATGGGCTGCTAAACCAGAAACATTTCGTACTTTACCAACCGCCGGTGCCAGGGGCGCCTGCTTTATTCAATGGACGTTGGAAGCAAGAGAGTCCTACCGCTATGATACAGCTGATCTAAGGCATGATTGGCCGGCCCTCTGGGGCAGGGTGATCTAATAAGAAATGGATCAGCTTGACCTTGATGAATGAAGAATTTAAAAACAGATTTATTGAATTGAAAGGAGATTAAGATGATCATAGATCATCAGAGTAAGGATCAATTTTAAATTCAGAAATGGTCAAGCAGGAACTTGATTGAATAAATAATGTAGATCCCCCGGCAGCGCTAAAGCCTAGTATGGCAGGTGCTTTCCTAAAGGCTGCCAATCATGGATCTTTCTCAAGCTGCAGGGCAGATCACCCATCTGGAAAGAACAGTGGGTGTAGGAAGAGATAAAAATTAATCCAGCTTCCAACAACAGGAAAAAACCAGGGGCTGTAGAGCTCTTTGTCAATATACTACTAAACTACTACCTTAGGTCCTTAAGGAAGCTGCTGCGGGATGCCCCCGGCTCTTTCCAAAGACCGTTGGGCGTCATTAAAATCGAGTAGCATACGGGGTAAATTAATAAATGATTTCTGAAGCGAATAGAATATTAGAAGCTTTCCCTGCGGACCTAAGAGCAGATGTGAATTCAGCATTGGATATCATCCCCTTTAGTGACAAGAATGTAAAATTATCCGACGGGATGTATCACCTTATGGATAATCTGATACATCCCAGTGAATTAAATATTACCCTTAATAATGAAAGCTTGACTCTGCCTTATCGGCTATACTTTAATGAACCAGATTTAGAATCTGAAGAGAAATTGACAGATAGGCAAAAAGCAATTCTGAATTCAATATACCTTAGGCACCACAATGGATATGTAAGGGAACGAAGATTAAGGCATTTGACCAATACCAATGAATATTGGCTAATCCCTTTCACCGTTCAGTTGCTCGGAGAATATGTATATGAAATATTGGAGGTGCTTGACAAGCATGTTAATGAAGATACTTTAGACCTGTACGCAGATTTCGCAGCCGAAAATCCAAAATATTGGCAAAAAACGGAAAGTAGGATGATTAGTTACTGGGATGTATACCACAGAAGAAAGTATCCAAAGCTGAAGGAGTATTTAGGGTACAGAATAATAAAAAAAATAAAACGCCGCCCAACAACAGAATAAAGCAAGGGCTGTAAGAGCTCTTTGCCATTGAACTACAAAAACGATACTTTGCGTCCACACAGAAGCGGCGGTGACCAGCCCCTGCTTTATTCAACGGACGTTAGGTGCAATTCAAGTGAGGCGAACGACAAGTCCATACCATGAAATTTTTGACAACAACTATATCAATAATTCTTTTCCTAGGACTGATTTCGTCTCCGATTATCCTTTTCTTAAGGATGCAAAAGTGGAAAGGATTAAAATATGGTTTTTTGTCCTACATGATTATAGCATTGATAATCACAGCAGGAATTACTTGGATATTTGCGTGGTGGGCTCATTATTCAGACCAGCTACTCTTGAGTCATTACGGATATGATTTCGATGCAATGAACGATACTGAACGTTTTAGTAAGGTAGCGGACGAAAACATGGACCGAGTAAAGCGACTTGAAATGGGCTATTTTGGGATTGGCTGGCCCTTGAAAGCAATTATGACCTTTATGATTTATTCGCCATATCTGTTATTAGCATATCCAATCGGACAATTAATAAGAAGAAAAATAATAAAAAAACAGCACCTAACAACAGAATAAAGCAAATGCCCCAACAGCTTTCAGCCATTGATAATGCAGGTAGCAATTTTTGCGTACATTCGGCAAAGGCCGGTGAAGGGCATCTGCTTTATTCAACGGACGTTATGCTGCATTAAAAAAACATAATATAAACGCCTCTGATGAATTTCATACTTGGACTGATTGCGGCACTATTGATTAGGTACCTAATCATAACCTGGAATAAAAGTAACAATCCTACCTCTGACGAATTTGAGGTTTTGAAACTTCCTGCATTTTATGGATACCTTGGTGTAATTGGATTAGCAGGCTTCATAGGTGTTTGTATTTCTGCAGTCGAGCAGATTGCTACCAAAGGAATGCCTACTATAGGTTTAATAATTGTGGCCGGAATTGTGATGCTGTCCTTTTTATGGCTTAGCAAGATTTTAATGCTTTGGACCTGGGTATTTGAAATAAAAATAAATGAACAGGAGATAGTGCAGAGAAGTAGGACCGGCAAAGAATCATCTCTTAAATGGACGGACGTAAAGCAGGTGTCGTTTGACTCATTATCCCTACAGGTAACACTTACTGACGGTGTAAAAAAGATAAAATGTCATCAGCATTCCGACGGTTTTGAAAAGCTGGTAGCCCAAATTAAAACAAAGTTGAACCTTGACAGACAGGAGTTGGGGATACCGGAATATTAAATAAAATAAACGCAGCATAACAACAGAATAAAGCAAGCTCCCAGCTATCTTACAGCTATTGACAATGCAGGCAGTTAGCTTTGCGTGGGCAAAGCAAAGGCCGGTGAAGGTCGCCTGCTTTATTCAATGGACGTTGTAAGTAAGCCAAAATAGATGCATACAAGAAAATACATTCTGCTAATAATCAGCATCTTCACATGGTTAGTAGTGCATGGACAGAATGACATCTCATCCATATCATCAGAAACATATAGATGGAAAGAACGAATATATGGGCCTGCTGGAATATATTTTGTACTTTCTGAAATTACTCTCAATTCAGACTCAACATTTATTACTACAAACTACACTACCTATAGATTAGATGATTATAGGAATGAAGGTGGATATAAAGATTGGGAGAATGAATCATTTAGTGGTGTTTGGCAAAAGTCGGGCGATCATTATGTAATGATAGAAAAGACTATAGATAATGAATATAGAAATGATACTCCTAAGCATTTCATACTTAAGCCTAATACAATCAGAATAATCTATATGGTAGATCCACTTTATGAAAAGAAATGGAGAAAGGGCGTTAAGTATAAAAAAATAAAATGAGCCTACTTACAACAACAGAATAAATCAAATGCCCCAAGAGTTTTCAACCATTGACAATGCAGGAAATAACTTTTGCGTATATTCATCAAAGGGCAGTGAAGGGCATCTGCTTTATTCAATGGACGTTATGGGTAACCAGAAAGGACACTACATTTAATGAACTCATCCAGAATCTTTCTAACTTTTGTTTTCACCCTGACTTTCATGATAAGCTGCCAAAGTAAGGAAGAAGAACTTGTGGAAAGAATTCAGCCATATGTTGACAAGGACGGGTGGGAGGAACTTTTCCCCATGTCTTCCATGGATGATATGAATCATTATCAGCTTACAAAGCAAGATGGTGATACTACAAAGACACTGCACATTTTCCATCATCCTAAACCGGATACCCTATTATTTGAACTTCATAGATTCTATGAAGATTCTACCCATAGGTATCACATTGTATCAGAAGAGGACACTTTGTTTTTTCGACGAGCACCTCTAGAGGATGATGGGAACTTTGAATTTATTATGGGAGAATACTATCATAAAAATTCCAGATCTCTTGATCCTGGTTATGCCCTTACAGATGGGCAAAAATGCTATTATAAAATGCATGCTGACTCCTTGAGGAAAATAAGAGGGAATAACCTTCCGGCATTGCCCGAGATCCACTGTGATATTAAAATAAAGTAAGGCTACCCATA
The DNA here is from genome assembly GCF_020178975.1 of Cesiribacter sp. SM1. Classification (GTDB taxonomy): domain Bacteria; phylum Bacteroidota; class Bacteroidia; order Cytophagales; family Cyclobacteriaceae; genus Cesiribacter. The sequence continues at coordinate 1,353 of NZ_JAHXBU010000086.1, read as the reverse complement.
ACAACAGAATAAAACAAGGGCTGTAAGAGCTCTTTGCCATTGAACTACAAAACTTCTAACTTATCGTACATTAAGAAGCAGCGGTGAGCAGCCCCTGCTTTATTCAACGGACGTTAGGGTGCATTAAAAAATGAAAATCAGACTTTCAATCTTAATCGCACTGACTCTCATGGCCTTGGCGTCTTGCCGAACGGAGATAGAGAGAGAAATTACCGATTATAAATATTTTGATGTACCCACTTCAGATACAGCAGGCGGTCCTGTATTATATGCAGTGACAGATGAAGAACACCTTCAATATGGTGCGAGGGTCGCATACGTCAGTAGTACTGGGGATACTGTTATTCCTCTTGGTAAATATGCATACTATGGGACTGATACTTTGATTCATTATGCTAATGTTATAGAATTGCCAAACGATAGCACCTACGGAAGACAAATAGCAATTGACCGTAATCAAAGAGTACTGTTCGACCTGGTCATGTTTGACAATGGGTCTGAACCATTCATTGAAGGACTGACTCGTGTGTATAGAAATGGAAAAATGGGTTATGCAAATAAGTATGGTCAAGTAGCAATTCCTTGCATTTATGAATATGCAAAGCAGTTTGAAAATAGTAAAGCCCAAGTGACCTTTGATGCAGTGGAATACATAGATATGGACGAACACACAAGAGTGGAGAGCGACGATTGGTTTGAAATTGACAAGACTGGAAAAAGAATAAAAAAATAAACGCACCCTAACAACAGAATAAAGCAAGCTCCCACAGCTCATTCAGCCATTGACAATGCTATTGTCTACCTTTGCGTGGGTGCAGCGAGCGGCAGTGAATGGTCGCCTGCTTTATTCAACGGACGTTGGAAGCAAGAGAGTCCTACCGCTATGATACAGCTGATCTAAGGCATGATTGGCCGGCCCTCTGGGGCAGGGTGATCTAATAAGAAATGGATCAGCTTGACCTTGATGAATGAAGAATTTAAAAACAGATTTATTGAATTGAAAGGAGATTAAGATGATCATAGATCATCAGAGTAAGGATCAATTTTAAATTCAGAAATGGTCAAGCAGGAACTTGATTGAATAAATAATGTAGATCCCCCGGCAGCGCTAAAGCCTAGTATGGCAGGTGCTTTCCTAAAGGCTGCCAATCATGGATCTTTCTCAAGCTGCAGGGCAGATCACCCATCTGGAAAGAACAGTGGGTGTAGGAAGAGATAAAAATTAATCCAGCTTCCAACAACAGGAAAAAACCAGGGGCTGTAGAGCTCTTTGTCAATATACTACTAAACTACTACCTTAGGTCCTTAAGGAAGCTGCTGCGGGATGCCCCCGGCTCTTTCCAAAGACCGTTG
>NZ_JAHXBU010000085.1 GCF_020178975.1 Cesiribacter sp. SM1 | reverse complement strand
AATAAACGAAGAGCTAAAATCCATTGGAGCTTTACTGTCAACACTGCCAGAGAAAAGCTATCGCGGCAATATCTAGCTGTCAATAAAGCTAATGCAATTTCTATGGATTAAATTGGAAGAGCACTAGTGCATTTATATTTAGCATTACCCACTGCATTTTTGCCATTCTTTACCAGTTTCTCTGAGCCACATTTCCTGCATGATTTTACCCCATCTACCATAGTCTCCCATTTTAGATTAGCTTACTGATGATTATACAAGCTAATCCTTCAATAGGTTACACTACCTTTTTATTTATTCCTTTTTCTAATTTTTCAGCTACAGCGATTTTAAACTGGTATCATTTTTTGCCCATACTTGGCTAAAGGGGTTGTATGTAATGAAAAAATAATATTTAAATAATATTCCAATAAATATCAATCTAGTTTTGCTGATAGCTTTTGGGCTTGGTGTGGGCACTACGTTGGCTGCGAAAAGGTATTGACTCCATAAGATGGCTATCAATTACCTGACTGGCCGAAGGGAAAAGTAGCGGAAACTCAATAGAGCCCATTAAAGGCTAGTGCTCACTAAGATAACAAACTTTATTTAAGGTGCCGGGTCTTCAGCTGGCTTTTATCAGCCATTAAGCTACCATTTATAAAAATATACATTGATAATGAGACGGGAAAAGGAAATACTTGTACTCCTGATTGGGTTACTGCTGGTCACATCTGTTTTATCAGCTCAGGATAGAACAAGTAACGAGTTTGGAAAAGGCATAAAAGTTATTGCGCAGGATTCTTCATTTTATTTACGCTTCGGTACACGTTTTCAAACGCTTTATAGCGGTGTTTATGACAGAGGTTCTTATGAGTACAATGACAGGCTGCTGGTTAGAAGAGCACGTCTGAAGTTTGATGGGTTTGCTTACTCACCTAAATTAAAATACAAGCTGGAACTAGGGCTGACGAACAGAGATATAGGTGGCACTCCCATGCCAGAAGCAAATAACACTGCAAATATTATTCTGGATGCCGTTTTAAAATATAGTTTCTATAACAACTGGAGCATCTGGTTTGGGCAGACAAAGCTTCCGGGTAATATAGAAAGAGTGATTTCCTCCTCTTCCCTTCAGTTTGTAGACCGAAGCAACCTGAATTCAGCCTATAACCTGGACAGAGATGTTGGTTTACAGCTCCATTACTCGGCACCCCGCTTTAGGTTTATCAGTTCCATCTCAAAGGGCGAAGGCAGAAACATAACCGCAAATAACGCTGGTGGATACGACTATACACAACGAATCGAGTGGTTGCCTTTTGGCTCTTTTACCAAAAAAGGCGATTACTACGGAGCCGATTTAAACCGGGAAAAAGATCTAAAATTATTACTGGGAGCTACTTACGACTATAATGATGGCGCTTCTAGAGAGAGCGGGCAGCTTGGTAAATTCCTCAGGGAGCAGGGAGACCTGAAAACATGGTTTGTCGACGCTCACGCTAAATACAATGGTTTTTCCACCATAATTGAATATGCTAACAAACAGGTAATTCGCACCCCTGTAGTAACAGGAGATGGTGATGTTCCTGCAGAGCCTTTTATGGTAGGTACAGGTCTTAATGCTCAGGCGGGCTACCTGTTCCACAATAATTTAGAAATCGCTGTAAGATATACTGATGTAAACCCTGAAAAAGAAACTCAGGCAAATAGAAATAAGGAGTACACAATAGGAATCTCTAAATACATTGTCGGACATTCTTTAAAGATTCAAAGTGATGTAAGTCTGGTTGAGGAAGGAGTTCTTCCTGAGCAGTATGTGTACAGATTTCAGGTTGAATTTTCTCTGTAAAAAAATACAACTCATAAAATGAATTTTAATCTGTTTCAACAAAAAAAGATTAAAGGCAAGCTTCTTCTTTCCTTTTGTATCGTTTTAGCACTATCCAGCTTTTTAGCTGGTTGGGGTTATTATTCTATCAATCGTGTGCTGGAAATCCGCCAGATAAAAGAGGACATGATGACCATCAATAAGACAGTTCTTAAAATGCGAAAAGCAGAGAAGGACTTTCTGATGCGTGAAACCAGTAACGTCGACTTCATGGCGTCACGAAAAAGTAAATATATTCAGGCAATTGATGCCTATACTTTAGCTCAGGATTCAATTATTAACGTGCTGCTAGCCAGTCGTTGGTCCGCTAACCTTGAAATAGAAAATGACCTGAAAGAGTTAAAGGAGTATTTGAATGCCTACCACGATACCTTTAATCAAATAGTAGAAGCGTACATTGAGCGGGGCTTTCAGGACTATGGAAACGAAGGAGCACTGCGTGCAGCTATTCACGAAATTGAAAATTCCGATAATAAGTTTAACGAGGTACGGATGCTTACTCTTAGAAGACATGAGAAAGACTTCTTTCTTCGTAAAGACCTGAAGTACGTAATTCTTTTTGATGAAGAAATAGCCCGTTTTAAGTCTGAACTGGGGGGTAGTATTGCTCAACAGGCACTGAAGAAGCAACTGGACATTTATGAGACAAAATTTCATGAAGTGGTAGCGGCAGAAAAGAATATAGGTTTTGATGAGAATAGCGGCCTGAGTGGTGAAATGAGAGCGAATATCCACAACATAGAACCCATGGTGGATAAGCTAACCGGGCTCATTGACGACCAGACTGAGCAAATTACTTTTACTACGACACTCACCTTTTTAGGCGTATTTCTGGTAGAGTTAATAATTGGAATTCTTTTGGCCCTCTGGTTCTCAAAACGATTAACAGAAAGTATTCTTTCTATACGGGGGGCAACCTTAAAACTTGCAGAGGGTATTATCCCTGAACACCTTGAAATAAGCAGTGAGGATGAGCTGGGTGATACCCAGAAGTCTGTAAACAAATTAATTAACAGCCTGAATGATAGTGTGATAGTTGCCAATCTTGTCTCAAAGGGTAACCTTTATAGTGCGCAGGATGAAGCAAAATCGCGGCTTAAGGAAGGTGAGCTTGATCGTGCCCTAAAAAATATGATCAGGAAGCTTTCTGAAACTGTTAAGCAAATAAATAAAGATGCCGATGATATTACGGTAGGTTCATCTGAAATCAGCAAGAGTTCTCAGGTGGTGGCACAGGGTTCAACTGAACAGGCAAGTGCACTGGAAGAGATTTCCTCTTCTGTAGAGCAAATGGTAAGCAATATTAACCAAAATGCTGAAAATGCCTCTTTGGCAGAGGGTATAGCGAAAGAAGCGGCAGGTAAAATGAGTACAGTAAAAGAAGCGACACAATCGACTTTTACATCTATTCGGGAGATTACTGAAAAAATTGAAGTTATAAATGAGATCTCAGACAAGACCAACCTGTTAGCGATCAATGCAGCTGTTGAGGCCGCAAGGGCCGGTGAGCATGGTAAAGGGTTTGCAGTTGTAGCGAACGAAGTGCGGAAGTTAGCGGAAAGGAGCAGGCAGTCTGCGGAAGGAATTATTATGCTGTCTAAGAAATGTATTCAGGAGGCACAAAACTCAAGCAAGTTGCTTGATGAGCTTGCTCCGGATGTTCAAAAATCTTTCAATCTGGTACGCGAAATTTCCTCCTCAAGTGCAGAGCAGCGTTCCGGAGCAGAGCAAATTAATGTAGCGCTGTCACAGCTTAACCAGGTAACACAGCAAAATGCATCTTCTTCGGAGGAACTTGCTTCGGCTTCCAATAATTTCAATAGCCAAGCAAAACACCTTAAAGAGCTTGTTTCATTCTTTAAGCTTAAAAAAGCTGAAGAAGGAAATGATCAGCGCAACCAGCTTATAGCACAAATAGAGCAGCTAAAAGCTATTCTCGGAGAAGAAGGCAGTATACGGATTCCAGTAAAGACCACAGCTGAAAGCCCTGAAAAGGTTCTTAAAAGCACTGAGGGCTTTTATGCCAGCCCTTACACTGCTAAGGCAGGGAGTAAAGGTAATTACTTTGCTGGTCCTGCCATTCTGCTGGATGACTATGATTCTCATGGGGAGCATGACATAAATTTCGGAAGCCAGTCTGAAGATAAGGGTACGGGAGAATCTAAAAATGAGCTTTAAACTGCGCCTACGATGATACAAAATAGTATGCACGTATTATTGTTCTCTTTACAGAAAGAGCTCTTTGGAATATCTGTAATGAACGTGTTACGTGTAATTAATCTAGAAAAGCTGATTAAAATTCCAAAAGCACCGGTGTATATAGCTGGTGTTACCAACTTTGAAGGGAATGTAATACCGGTAATCGATTTAGCCAGTAAAATTGAACTTGGCAAAACAGACTTGAGTGCGACAAGTAAAGTGGTGATTCTGGAAGTATATCATGGAGAGGATAGTATAGAGGTAGGGGTCTTGATAGATGAGGTGCTCGATGTTGTTCAGATAGAGGCAGTACGCTTACTTCCTCCTCCTCTGGAAAATATGGGGTTTAATACCAATACCTTAAGCGGGATATATAAAGTAGAGGAGCACTTCTACATGATTCTGAGTGCGGGTAAAATATTTGAAAAGGAACTGGTTTCCCTGGTCCATTGATAACGCCAATTGTTTAAAAATGAGTAAAAGAATAGTCGTTGCTGAAGATTTTAATGTTTCCCGTAAGGTCATCGTTAGCATTTTGAGCAAGTTAGGGCATACGGTACTGGAAGCATCAAACGGTTTAGAAGCTACTTCCTTCTTTAATGGAGGTGCAATAGATCTTCTTATAACTGACTACAATATGCCAGAGATGAATGGGGCGGAATTAATAAAGCAGGTTCGCGCAAGTGAAAAGTATGCCTACATTCCCATTTTACTATTGACAACAGAAGTCAATGAACAGAAAATTAAAATGGCGCTGGACGAGAATATTACAGCATGGATAAAAAAACCTTTTCAGGCCGATGAATTTTTGAAAATAGTTAGTAAAGCGCTTCGCTAGTCATGGACTTTCAACAGGAATATATCGAAGAAGTCAGTCAGATTATAAAGAATCTGGAGATGTCCCTCATGCGGCTGGAGGAAAATCCTGGCCATCCGGAGGAAATCGATAATGTGTACAGGTATTTACATACCCTGAAAGGCAGTGCCGGTATGTTTGACTTCCATCAGGTAGAAAGGCTTACCCATGAACTGGAGTATATCTATTCAGATATCCGCGAGGGAATACGCACACAGGATGACTTCATTTTAGATATTACCCTGCATGCTGTCGATGTGCTGTTGGATTTGATTGATGGCCGGAATGCTGATAGTGAGGTTGAAAAAATAGTGGAGACACTCCGTACCTTACGCGGGGAGGGGGTGCCGGAAAAGGTATCAGCTGCAGATGCAGGTAAACCTTCCTCTTCCAGCCGAAGTGCTTTCGTAATATTCCTGAAGCCGGAAAGTAATTTGTTTAAGCGTGGCATTAATCTGACTGCCATTTTAGATGATATAGAAGAGCTGGGCTCAATGGAGGTTATTATTCATAATGAAGAAATACCACTGGAAAAACAGCTGCAAATAAAGGAGCTTCATTCCTGGTTTGAAATAATACTTATTACCGCTCAGGGCATGAGCGGGATCCTGGATGTATTCATGTTCCTGAAGGACCAGGAATATGAAATACTTACTATTGAGGCGCAGGAAGACTTTGGATCTGAGCAGTACAGCAAGCACATTCAGCTGAGCGAAGCCAGCATTCAGAAAAGAATTGAAAAGCTCCTGGAATGGGACTCAGAGATATTTAACAACCAAACTCCGGAACCCACCGCTACAGGAGCGGAAGTTTTGCTCCTGAAGGTGGATGGGCCGCTGATAACGGAGGAAGAGTTCTGTGAAGAAGAGGTTCAGTCAGAACTGATACAAAAGTCTAAAAAGGCAAAAGGGCAGGTAAATGTATCAACCCCAAAACTGGATCAACTCATTGACATCGTAAGTGAACTGGTTACCTTTCGGTCGGAACTTCAGCATTTAATGGGTGAAAGTGAAAGCCCCCAGGTTATAGAAGCCATGGAGAAACTGGAGTTCCTGACCCTACGTCTCAGAGACTCTGCATTCAACATCCGGTTGGTGCCCTTAAACATCCTGCAGGTAAAGTTTCAGCGCCTGATACGGAGCGTTTCTAAAGAATTAGGGAAGGAAATAGAATTTATTACGGAAGGGCTAGGTACAGAATTAGATCGAAGTATCATAAGTGCGCTTGAAGCCCCACTAATGCACATTATCCGCAATGCGATCGATCATGGGATTGAATCGCCTGAGGAGCGTGTAAAGCGTAACAAACCGGCTAAAGGCTTGCTGAAGCTCTATTCTTATAACAGTGGCGACCATGTATTTATTCAAATCCAGGATGACGGAAATGGCATTGATTTCGAAAAAATTCGTGAGAAGGGAATTACTCAGGGCTTCCTCAACCAACAGCAGACATATTCAGAAAAGGAGTTGCTTAATGTTGTGATGGCTTCTGGATTTTCAACTGCCGATAAAGTATCTACCATCAGTGGTCGCGGAGTGGGGATGGATATTGTAAAGAAAGAAGTTAATGCGCTTCGCGGAGATATTGAAATTAGTACAGAAAAAGGGCTGGGAAGTATTATTACTCTCCGACTACCCCTTACCCTTACAATACTTGATACACTGGTCGTAAAGGTTGCGGATCAAAAGTATTTAATCCCGATTAATGAAATAGAGTATTGCTTTACGGAGCAGCATACACAGCTCTTTAGTAAAAAGAGCAGGCAGATTACGTACGAGAACCAATCAATTCCGTTTTTCTCTCTGCGCGAATATTTTGGCAAAGAAGGTTATCCCACACAGGAAACAGTTATTGTAGTCAATAAGAATGATGCCAGAGTGGCAATCGTGGTGGATAGTATTCTGGGTCAGTACCAGACTGTGTACAAACCGTTAAACGAACTGCTACAGTCGGTCGACTGCTTTTCTGGCGCCTCCATTCTGGGTGATGGAAGTACTGCACTGATATTGAATGTACTAAAACTGAAAAGCGAGAGTTACGCTTAATTTTTCTATGACAGATGAGTAAAAACAGGCGTGGTTTCTTTGCACACAAGCCTTTTGCAAAGCAACTTAATGGAAGCCGGGCTTAATATTGACAGGACTGCCTCCGCCTAGTCTGTCATATCCGGAAAGCAATCTTTTAAAGATTCAAAAATGAAAGAAGCAGAATTTAGATTCAGTAATGAATCAGGCGCAAATAATGAGGTTTCGATAAAAGGACTCACGGATGAACACTTTTTTCAAATTGCATGCTATCTCCGGAAGAAGTATGGCTTAAGGGTGCCATTGGAAAAGAAAACAATGCTGGAATCAAGGTTATTGCGGCGGTTGCGTGCCTTAAACCTGTCTTCATTTTCTGCATATATTAAGTATGTATTTGAAAATGGGAAGAATGATGAATACATCCACTTTATCGATTTGGTAACTACTCATAAAACAAGTTTCTTTCGCGAAGACTATCAGTTTGAATTTCTGAAGAAAATATTGCCCGCCTACTGCCAGAGCCAATCAGGCGACCACAGGATTAATGTCTGGAGTGCGGGATGTTCTACAGGGGAAGAGGTGTATACACTTGGCATTGTACTGAATGAATTCAGGAAGCACTTGTCTTCTTTAGATTATAAAATAGTGGGAACGGATATTTCCATGCCTTCCCTTCAAAAGGCTGCCTCAGGTGTATATTCAGGCTATGAGTTACAGGATTTGCCCAATGAGCTGCGTGAGAAATATTTCAAACCGAATGCCGGACAGTCTAATGGCGAAATGGTTTTTAATGATAGAGAGGTTTGTTCCAGAATAAGACTGGGAGTATTAAACCTGAATAATACTACTTACAAGCTTAGTGATTCCTTCGATTTTATATTCTGCAGAAATGTCACCATTTATTTTGATGTGGAAACCCAGCGGAAGGTTTTGAGCAAACTAACTGATAAGTTGAAACAAGGGGGTTACCTGTTTTTAGGGCATTCCGAGACTGCCATTGGCTCGGTTCTGCCAGTTAAAAGTATTCAGCCAACCATTTACCAAAAGCTGAGCTAATGAATCAGATTAAGGTTTTGATTATTGATGACTCGGCTTTAGTTCGTCAAACACTTAAAGCAATTCTGGAAAGTGATCCCGAGATTCGGGTATTAGGTACAGCGGGCGATCCTTACATAGCTGTACAAAAAATTCATAAAGAAAAGCCGGATGTAATTACGTTAGACATAGAAATGCCAAAAATGGATGGGTTAACTTTTTTGCAGAAGTTGATGCGGCAAGCCCCCATGCCAGTAGTGGTTATCTCCAATCAAACTGTAAACGGCGCCAGAATAGGTTTACAGGCATTGGAAGCAGGTGCAGTGGATGTAATAACAAAGCCAAAGCTTGGGACAGATATTCATTCTGAAGAGTCTAGAATTAATTTAATTGATAAAGTAAAGTCAGCCTTTATTGCCGGGAAGAAGTGGACTGCTAAAGAGACTTCAGGAATAGGAAGTACTGCAGGGCATTCCTCAGCTGGTCAGCCTGCTTTAGTTAAAAAGTGCTCATTATCGCACGATACGGTTATTGCTATTGGAGCCTCTACCGGGGGTACTGAAGCAATAAAAACTTTTCTCACCACTCTTCCTCCATCTATGCCTCCAATTTTAATCGTTCAGCATATGCCGGAAAAATTCACTGCCAGCTTTGCAAAAAGGTTAAATGAGAGCTGCTCTTTAACTGTAAAGGAAGCTCAAAACAACGAAACAGTTCATGCTAACACCGTCTATATTGCCCCTGGTGATCATCATATGAGGATTCTCAGGAAAGGGGCACAAAAAGTAATTCAAATAACAAAAGGGGAATTAGTGAGCCGGCACAGGCCATCAGTAAATGTTTTGTTCAATTCAGTGGCTGAGTGCGTGGGGAAAAATGCTATTGGAATTATTATGACTGGCATGGGAGATGACGGTGCCTCTGAAATGGTGAGTATGCATAAAAAAGGAGCATACACCATTGCGCAGGATGAGGAGTCTTCGGTTGTATTTGGAATGCCCCATAAAGCGATATTAAAAGGAGGTGTAACATCGGTTCTATCTCTCAATGCTATCGCCTATGCAGTATGTCGGATTTTAGATAAGGATATTAGGGAAGGGTAATGCCGGAATTATATAGTCTCTGGTTGAAGTTGTGTTGCTTAAGAGGAGTGTAAACAGAAATGTAGCAACCTCCTTTTGGACTTGCAACAAAAAAGTGGACAAAAGATTAAGCGGCTAAGGATTTAGTGTCTAACAGTTCTTCCATTTGTTCGGTAGTGTCTTAGGAACTGTGTAAATGAAGGTTTGGGATGAAAAATCTCGGACCTTTTTTATTAACTTTTATAACAGTTCCAAAGCTATGATTTCGAAAGAAGACTTTTTGAATGCAGAGTTTTTGCGGTCCGCCGCTGCGGAAACAGTTCAAGGACTCTGGTGAATTTGCCTCTTTTATGGAAGAGCTTTATGTCAGGGGTACCGAAAAGATGCTGGAGGGTGAGCTGGATCGCAGCGGCGAACCGTTCACACCTGGGCTACGGTAAGTATTCCCCTGCGGGTAAGAATACAGGCAACTCCCGCAATGGTGTCACCAGCAAAAAGCTCAAGAGCAAGTATGGAGAAGTGGAGATAGAAGTACCCAGAGACAGAGCAGGTACTTTTTAGCCAGTAGTGGTGCCAAAGCGCAGCAGCCTTGCCCAGGGCATAGAAGAACTGGTGATCTCCCTGTACGCCAAAGGCATGAGTACTAGAGATATAGAAGAGCAACTCAAAGAGATTTATAATTTTAACCTCTCTGAATCAGCCATTTCCACCATTACTGCCAAGGTGAGTGAAGATATTCTGGAATGGCAACATAAACCTCTGGATTCCCTCTATTTCATCTTATGGATGGACGGCATTGTCTTCAAAGTCCGCCATAATGGGAAGGTCATCAACAAGACCATCTATCTGGCAGTAGGTCTGAATAGAGAAGGAAAGAAAGAGCTCTTGGGCATGTGGCTCTCTGAATCTGAAAGCGCAGCCTTCTGGGTAGGTGTACTCACCGATATCAGGGCTAGAGGCGTAGAAGACATCTTGATCACCTGTACCGACAACCTTACTGGCTTTACCCAGGGAATCAAAAGTGTTTTTCAGAAGGCTGCCACTCAAATATGTGTAGTACATCAAATCAGAAATAGCTGCCGCTATGTAGTCTGGAAAGATAAGAAAGCTTTTACTGCTGATCTGAAAAGAGTTTACAATGCACCTACAAAAGAAATGGCTGCAGCAGAACTCGACAGGCTTGAAGAAATCTGGGGCAGTAAGTATCCTTATGCCATAAAATCCTGGAGAGCTAATCGCTCCGGCGACCCGGTGGGAAGAACTCACCGTTTTCTTTGACTTTCCCCTGGAGATCAGAAAGATCATCTACACGACCAACCTGATTGAAAATCTAAATGGCAAAATCAGAAAGTACACAAAATCAAAATCCTCATTTCCAGATGATAATGCGGTGAAGAAAGCGGTCTTTCTGGCTCTTCGGGAGATCACTAAAAAATGGACCCAGCCTATTCAAAACTGGGCCATTATCCTTAACCAGTTTTCCAGCCTCTTTGAAGAGCGCTGCAGGCTTTAACCAATCTGGAAATTTCATTATCTTGAAAACGCACGCCCGAAGAGAAAACAGGCTCTGCTGGGGAGCAACCTGTCAGCAATAGTGCGTGCCAAGTGGAATGGAACCAGACCTGCCTACCAGGACTGGTTCTTCATAAATCATTCTGCTTGCCTCATGGCTTAAAAAACCCAAACATCGTCTCGTTGAATCTTCATTTACACAGATTTCAGGACACTGTCATTTGTTCAGGTGTACGATAGCCCAGACTGGAGTGCAACCTGATTCTGTTGTAGAAAACTTCGATGTATTCAAAGATTTCCATAGCAGCTCTTCTCTGATCTTGGTATCTGTTACCGTATACGCATTCTGTTTTCAGGGTCTTGAAAAAGCTTTCTGCTACAGCATTATCCCAGCAGTTGGCTTTGCGACTCATGCTCTGGCGAATCAAGGGGTAAGCCTTCAGTTCTTTCCTGAACTCATCACAAGCATACTGCACGCCTCTATCCGAATGAAAGATCAGTTCTTGAGTAACAGGCCTATTCTTAATAGCCATTTTTAATGCAGCTACTGTAGTATGCTTTACTTTCATCGTTTCACTCAAGGCCCAGCCAATTACTTTTCTGTCAGCCAGATCCAGTACCACCGTTAAATAAAGCCAGCCCGTTAAGGTTCTGATATAGGTAATATCTGACACCCATGCCTGGCCAGTAGTTACAGCTGTAAAGTTGCGATTCAAAAGGTTCTCACTTACAGCAAAGCTGTGTTTTGAATCTGTGGTCACCCTGAATCTTCTTACCATCTTGGCCCTGATGTTGGCCTGCTTCATTAAGCGAGCTACTCTGGGTCTGGAAACTTCTACGTCTTTAGCCTTCAGCGCTTTGAAGATTCTGGGACTGCCGTAGCACCGCTTACTCTTTTTGTGCTCCTCTTTGATCAAAGCAAGTAGCTTTTCATTCTCCTGTGCTCTTTGTGATAGGGCTCCTTTTAGGGAATCATAGTAGCCACTTCTGCTAACTTTGAATACTTTACACATCATCTCAACTGGAAATCTGCAGCTATAGGTACTTATAAACCTGTAGATTTCCCGTCTCCCCTGGAGAAGATGCTTATGGCCTTTTTTAGGATATCGCGCTCCATTTCCACATCCCGGAGCTGTTTCTTTAGCTTGGCGATCTCTGCCTCCTCTGGGGTATGCCTGGGCTTACCATGGCCTGTAAAACTGGCCTCAGGCTTCTCTAAATGCTCAGAGCGCCAGCGGTAAATAAGCTCAGGGCGAATGCCTAGCTCTTTGGCCAGTTCATTAATATTTTCCCTGGTCTTGCTGAGCTCTACGGCCATCAACTTGAATTCTTTGTCGAATTGTCTTCTCTCTCTTGACATCGCGTTAAGTTATTTAATTTTCGCTTAACTCTCTGTCCTCTCAAATGTAGCAGCTCCAAAGGGTGGTACTTTAAAGCTAACGCAAGGTCCCCTTGCTTTTATCCTCTACTCCCTCAATTCCACAGCATTACATCTGATACACTACCTATGAGATAGCTTTTAGTATCATCGTCATCAACAAGCAGGATGTATCTGACTTTCTTCATTATCCTCAGGATATTTCTTTGTTAATTAAGAGGTGTGGCTCTATAAAGTAAACCTGGAACGTGGATACTTCATTAAGTTTACTCTGTACTTCAATCTTTCCTCCCGCATTCTCTATCATCTTCTTCACGATGTATAAACCTATGCCAGAGCCTTCCATATGATCATGCAGTCGCTTGAACATTGCAAAAATTTTATTTTTATGTGCTAGTTAATCAGCAGGTATTGGAATTTAGAGAAGTATTGAACGGTATTGCTCTCTGTTTCAATAATCTATTCATTTGAAACAGCTCTATGTTTTGTTTAAATTTATTCTCAAAAAAATTTGCTAAATTTGAACAGTAAATGTCGTCTAGAGTACTGTTTATGGATGTTTTAAAAAGGTTTAATGTGAAAGTTTTTGGTGAGGGGGAGCAGTATATGCTGTTTGCGCATGGATTCGGATGTGATCAGCACATGTGGCGCTACATGACACCTGCCTTTGAAAAACAATTCAAAATATTGCTGTTTGACTATTTAGGTCATGGTAAATCTGATAGCACAGCCTATCAACCGGAGAGGTATAGTTCGTTGCAAGGCTATGCAGATGATGTGATTAGTATATGCAAAGCACTTTCTATTCACGATGCTATTTTTGTAGGGCACTCTGTAAGTGCCATGATTGGAGCTTTGGCGGCTAACAAGCAACCAGAAGTTTTTGATAAGTTGATCATGATAGGTCCTTCTCCATGCTACATAAATGAACATGAATATCATGGAGGATTTTCAAGGGAAGATATTGAATCCCTGCTAAACTCTCTGGAAAGCAATTATTTGGGATGGTCTAGCGCTATGGCACCCGTAATTATGGGTAATCCAGATCGGCCGCAGCTTGGAGAAGAGCTGGAAAATAGCTTTTGTAGAACAAACCCGGAGATTGCCAGGCAGTTTGCTCAGGTTACATTTTTGTCGGACAATAGAGTAGATCTCGCAAAACTTAATGTTCCTACGTTGGTTATTCAATGTTCCGAGGATGTTATTGCTCCACTGGAAGTGGGTCAGTATGTGGCTAATCAGGTGCAGAATAGTACGCTTTCAATTCTTGAGGCCACCGGGCACTGTCCCCATCTAAGCGAACCCGATGAGACTATAGCGGCTATCAAAGATTTTTTAATTGTTGAGGGTGAACCGGTTGGATAGTGAAAAATATGTTGCTGCTTCGTTAATCGATGAGAGGGCGGAAGATCTCTATGAAAATGCCCCTTGCGGCTATCTTTCAACATTACCCAACGGACTTATCATAAAAATCAATAGTACGCTGCTATCATGGCTTGGCTATGATCGCGAAGAAGTGCTATTTAAAAAAAGGCTGCAGGATTTTTTTGTTATAGGAGGCAGGATGTTTTATGAAACACACCATGCCCCTTTACTTAAAATGCAGGGTCGAGTAAATGAGCTGAATTATGACCTTTTGCTAAAGGCAGGTGGTGTACTACCTGTGCTATTAAATAGTATACAGTTAAAAGATGATGCAGGGGTGCCTCAGCTTAACCGGGTTACAGTTTTCAATATTATAGACAGAAAGAAGTACGAACTGGAGCTGCTACAAGCTAAGAAAAAGGCAGAAGAGGCCGCAAAGGCCAAAGCAACGTTTCTCTCCACAGTAAGTCATGAGTTTCGTACGCCACTGAATGCCATTATTGGTATTGCCAGTCTTCTAGATAAAACAGATCTTACTGCACAGCAAGCCAAGTACCTTGATGTGTTGAAGTTTTCATCTGAAAACCTACTAAATCTAATCAATGATATTCTTGATTTTAGTAAAGTAGAAGCAGGTAAAATTGTATTGGAGGAAAAGTATTTTCACATCAGGCACCTGCTGAATAGCATCCTCTATAGCCAGCAATACAAAGCGCAGGAAAAAGGGATCACCTTGACCTTACAACTTGATGATGCGCTTCCCGAATATATGTATGGTGATTCAGTTAAAATAGGTCAGGTACTTACTAATCTGCTCAGTAATGCTATAAAATTCACAGAGAATGGTTTAGTAAGTCTTCAGTTACAGCTACTGGAGCAGGAAGAAGTTACCTGTAAACTTTTATTTAAGGTGATCGATACGGGTATAGGCATTCCGGAGGATCAGCAGGCGAAAATCTTTGAGGAATTTACCCAGGCTAGTCCGGAAATCAACCCTGTCTATGGGGGCACCGGCTTAGGGTTAGCCATTTCCCAAAGATTGTTGAGTTTGTTTGGGAGTAGAATTTATGTAAGCAGCCAGTCAGGTGTAGGCTCAGAATTCTTTTTTGTCATTGAGTTGCCTGTGGGGCAGGCGGAGGTTACTCAAGAACATAAAGCAATAGGGTCCGAGCCTACAGCACTTAAGCCTCTAAAAGGGGTTCGGCTACTGCTGGCAGAAGACAATGAAATTAATGTTTTTGTAGTAAGCGAATACTTGAGGCAATGGGGAGTGTATTTTGATGTGGCTTCTAATGGTGCTCAGGCCGTTGAATTAGCTCGGCAAAACACCTATGATATAGTGTTGATGGATCTTCAAATGCCTGTTATGGATGGTTATGAGGCTACTCGTGCTATTCGGTCTATGGAGCATGAGCAGTACAAGCGGTTACCAATCATTGCCTTCACGGCTTCAGCAAGGTTTGACTACAAAGATAAAATTGTTGCTGCAGAGATCACCAGTCTGCTTACCAAGCCTTTTCGAGTAGAAGAACTTTACGCTACCATTGCCAAGAGTGTGTCATTGGATAGTCTTGAACAAGATGAAGAATGTGATGCTAAAGCACCTTATTTACATCTTGAGGAGAGGGAAATACATAGCGGTAAAGCTCCGATTTCTATACAAGAATATATTAAAGTAACCCGGAATAACAGGGATTCTTTGAATCGGTTACTGTTACTAACGATTAAGCATTTTGAACAATATAAGGTTGATTTTGCTAAAGCCCTGTTGAATAGAGATGCTAAAGGAATGGGAGATCTAGCCCATAAAATAAAAGTGACGCTTCAGACATTAGAAGCTGTTAAGCTTCAACGAGTTATTGCTAGCGGAAGGTCTTGTCTGGCAACTGCAGATAAAGCATTGCTCCTGCAAATAAATAACGAGCTACAAGAAGCTTTTGACTGTGTTGTTGTTGAGCTTAAAAAGCATCTTGACGTGTAGATGCTTTTATAATTCTGAAATCAAAGCTTGTGCTGGATTACAGTGGACCCTTCGCTTAGGACAGCATTGGGTTAGTTTTAAGTTGAATTAAGCAGCCATATTATAGATGCTTTCAGGGGTCTTATAGTCTAAAGACTGGTGCAGCCTCTCCTGATTGTAGAATAAGAAATACTGTTTCAGTCCCTGATATAGCTCATGGCAGGATTCAGGCCACTGCAGGTAAAGATATTCGTATTTTACACTTCTCCACAGCCTTTCTACAAAGATGTTATCAATGGCCCTGCCTTTACCATTCATGCTTATGAGGATGTTGTGCTGCTTTAGAATATCTGTAAAAGCTTCACTGGTAAATTGACTTCCCTGGTCAGGTAGTGTAACCTCTTGAAGGATTTTCTTGTTAATTCATCAATAAGATAATCTAAAATGAGAGACTATGGTAGAGGGGGTAAAATCATGCAGGAAATGTGGATCGGAGAAGCTGGTAAAGAATGGCAAAAATGCAGTGGGAAATGCAAAGTACAAATGCAATAGCTGTGGGTTTAGTGGGGTTATTGAAAGCAAACACTATGATGATGAGCTAAAGGAGCAGGTAGTGAAGGCATCCCTTGAGAGAAGCTCTTCCAGAGGCCTTGCCAGAACATATGGCATCAGCCATCAGACGGCGTTAAGGTGGATTAAAAAAAAGCCCAGGCGTTGATTTTCACCCAAAGTCTTACTGCCTCTAAAAGTGATGATATACTCGAATTAGACGAGCTATGGCGGCCGCCGCTGCGGAGCTTTATAAGGGGTAAATGGCGGCAGAAATGGCTCTGGCCGCAGCGGCGGACCGTTAGCCTTGAACAGGAGAACCAGACAAATAGTAGCCTTTTTTATCGGAGACCGCAGCAAAGCAAGCTGCCAAGAGCTCTGGAAAAGTATTCCACAGGACTATCAGCATTGCTATAGCTACTCTGATTTTCTGGAAGCTTACCAGCAGGTCTTTGGCAGTAAAAAGCATACCAGCGTAGGAAAAGATAGCGGAGAGACTAATCATGTAGAGCGGTTTAATTGCACCATCCGACAAAGAGTCTGCAGGTACGTGAGAAAAACGCTCTCTTTCTCAAAGTCGGATACTATGCACTTCCTCTATACAAAACTGTTCATTTTCTACTATAACGAATCAGTCAAAATGTGACACTACCCCCTGGTCAGTATTGAAGATGACTGGATCTCCTGTTTGTAACGCCTCCTGGAGAACCCTACAGCAAAAATCTGTATCCATACTGTTCGACAGGCCCCAACTAATTACTTTTCGGCTATAGAGATCTACAACAGCCATCAGGTACATGAATCCAGTAGGCATGGGGATGTAGGTAAGATCTGTCGCCCACACTTGGTTCACCTGACCAATTTTCAGATTCCTAAGCAGGTAAGGGTAAATCTTGTGGCCCTCCCTAGGCTTGCTAGTATTAGGCTTTGGTCCTATAGCCTGTATGCCCATGAACTGGTAGAGCCTTTGAATGCGCTTGCGATTTACTTCATAACCCCGAAGCTTTAGTTCTTTGGTCATCTTACGGCTACCATAGAATGGATATTTCAGGTACAGCTTATCAAGCTCTTCCATGAGCCGTAGATTCTCTTCATCTGCTTTTGCAGGCTGGTAATAGAATACGGATCTGGACAGGCCCACAAGCTCACATTGCCTGCTAATACTAACAGGATGATCTGTCTCAATCATGGTCCTTTTCTCCTCTACAGGCTTTACTAGTGCTCTTCCAAAATAATTAATAGAACTAAAGTAGTAGCTTTTTCATTTCCAATAAAAAGGAGGTAAGATGGGTAAGCTATTAAAGAAGCTAGAGATAAACAGAGAGGATGAGTTAGTATTACA
>NZ_JAHXBU010000084.1 GCF_020178975.1 Cesiribacter sp. SM1 | reverse complement strand
GATGAATTGGCGAAGGGCAAGAAGTTAGAGAAGATTTTACGCAGCTCGTAGGTGGATGTAGGGCAGCTTCGTTGCTACGGACAATTCCAACATAGGGTAAACGGTATTCAAAACAATAAAGAATCCATGGGAAGAAACAGTACAATTGATTTTTCACAGACGTTCTATCACGGCACCAAAGCTAATCTAAATGTAGGCGACTTGATCCAAGCTGGCTTCAACTCAAACTACGGCAAAAAGAAAAAGGCGAAATACATTTACCTTACAGCTACCCTGGACGCTGCTATTTGGGGAGCTGAACTTGCCTTGGGTGAAGGGCGTGAAAGGATTTATATAGTTGAGCCAACCGGTTCAATTGAGGACGACCCAAACTTGACGGACAAGAAATTTCCAGGCAATCCAACAAAATCGTACCGTTCTCTGTATCCATTAAAAATTATTGGAGAGGTAACTGCTTGGCAAGGACACTTACCCGAGGAACTCAAAGCAATGAGAAAGCATCTTGAGGAGCTTGAGCGAAAAGGTATTGAGGCAATCGAAGACTAAAACAACGAACTAACAACACTGTATAAGCTTTGGTACATTTGGCCCTTAGCTAATCCCTGTTGTTTGAATACTTACTGCTCGGGGGAACAAACTTGCTACGTAAACTGAACCCGATAGAGGCAGGAAGCCAACTGATTCTATGCCATGTAAAATAGTCTGATACACTTCCTAAATTCAATTGTAGCGCAGATTGATCTTAATATCGGCTGTGGCAATACCACAGCCGACTTACTCACCTAAAAATAGCTTACAAACCCCTTTGAAACCGACCTATATACCAGTAAACCAACCAAGAAAACTGGCAGGCTATGTAAGCTATTTATCTTGTTCCAGACTTAGCTCCGATTGGCAAGTGAAACAGAGCTATCGGTATTTATACAAGGGATTGATCCTTATTTTAGTATTTGAACCTTTTGCTCCTCTCCTCTATCATGCACTTTCACATAGCAAATACCTTTAGCTGCATCCCAACTCCAACTGGATTTATCAAACTCCTGATCAACCGCAGAGAGGAGTTTATCGGCTTTAGTACTATTCACTTTAGCAGCATTTACAAGTACTTTTTTAGGCTTCTCCTGTAGGTACAGCTTTATCAGCAGGTTTCTTTTCCCTTCTGGCGCATATCCCTGTTCTTCACGTTTTGCCACGGTAAACTCATAGCCCTCTTCTTTTGTAAGGCAGCTGAAGATCGTTTTGCAATAAATATTTTGCTGATAGTCATTATTTTCGCCATCATCTTCATAAAGCACGAAGGTAGCCTGCTGGTTGTTAGCAGCCGGGAACACTTCAAGATGTACAGGATACACCGGATTTTGATGGATATACTGCATTATTGGCATCATAGGAATGATTGACCCCTTTTTCACGAAAACAGGAACTACATCCAGGGGAGCATTATAGGTAATCCTGCGCGAACCCTGATAATGGGTTTTCTTATCCGCAAAATCTATCCACTCTCCATCCGGCAGGTAAACTTCTTTGGTAAGGGCACCTTTCTTCACGACCGGTGCCACCAACAGCTCCTTCCCGAACAAGAACTGATGTTCGGCAGCAACTGCTTCCTCATCATCGGAGTACTCCAGTAGCATAGCACGCATCAGGGGCAAACCTGTGTCGTAGGCTTCACGGCCATAGGTGTAGATGTAGGGAAATAACTGGTACTTCAGCTCAATGGCCTTGCGGGCGCTCTTTTCTGCTTCGGGACCAAATAGCCATGGCTCCACTGCATTATTGCCTTCGTGATGTGCGCGGCTTAAGGGGTTGAATACGCCAAATTGTATCCAGCGAGTGTAAAGCGGTGCCAGTGCTTCATAGTCCTCTATGTCTCCACAATAGCCGGAAATATCACACGACCAGAACGGGATAAGCCCCATGCCCGCAGACAAGCTTAAAGGTATCTGGTTAGCCAGCTGGTTCCATCCTGTATTTACATCATAACCATTGCCAGCATCGCCCGACCAGCCAAAGGTGTAACGCTGCAGCCCGGCATAAGCAGCCCTGGTCATCTGGAAAATACGCTGATTGGGATTGTGCTTTTCAAACTGCTCCTTCACTACCTTATCCCAGCTAAGGCCATAGACGTTATGGATTTCGTCGTGCATGCCCAGGTGGTGCTGCATGAACAAGCGATCTGGTGCATCTTCATTACTCCAGGCTGGCTCCCCCATATCAGTCCAGAACCCCTTTACGCCATCGTTCAGAGGCTTTTGCTGATAACGACCCCACCAATCGGCTACGGCTGGTTTGGTAAAGTCAACCACGCCGGCGTTACCGCCCCAGGGCCAGGGCATATCGTAAGAGTTGCCTGTACGAGCATCCAGCGCAAAAAATTGCAGGGAATCTGCTTCCCGCCACTGCTTAACATTTGCCTGGGAGATCACAGGGTCCTGCGAAACAATTACCTTAAACCCATCTTCGGCTAATGCTATAAGCATTCTTTTCGGATCTTCATAATTGCCTTTTCTCCATTCAAAATCCTGCAGATGTTGCGTCCAGCCAATATCCTGGTAAATGATGTCGCAGGGAATATTGCGGTCGCGGTACCCTTTTGCAATTTCGAGAGAAAGATCCTCTCTTGTAAGCAGGCCCCTGCTCTGGGAAAAGCCAAAAGCCCATTTGGGAGGCATGATGGGTTTACCGGTTAACTGGGTGTAGCTTCCAATGATTTCTTTATAGTCCCTGCCAAACATGAAATAGTAAAGCATTTCGCCACCGGGAGCCGAGAAAGAATAGTAGTCGTCTGATGTTTTGCCGAAGTCAAAAACAGTTTTATAAGTATTATCGAAAAAGATCCCATAGTTGTAGTTACTGATAAAAAAGGGAATGCTTTTGTACAGCGGATCTTCTGTAGTGCTGTAGCAAGGCTTATCACTGTTCCACATTTTGTATACCCTTCCACGCCTGTTCAGAGGACCGGCTTTTTCGCCCAGGCCAAAGAACTGCTCATCGGAGCGCAGGCTTTTGTAGGAGGACAGCTGTTCTCCCCTCTGCACAAAGCCTTTTTCCCCATAATCACTTAGCAGCAACTTCTGGTATTTATCAAAAATTTGTAACTGGAAGGGCGCTTTGTTCACCCGAATGCGCAGAAAATCTGTAAAGATCTCAAAGGCCTGTGCCTGCTCCTCTACATGGAGCTGCCCCATCTCTTCCAGCTGTTCGTTGATCACGGCAAAAGATTCGTTCGAACGACTAAATCTACCACTAGGTTCGTACCAAACCTTTACCACACTTTTGCTAAGCAAGGAAAGCTGAACTCCGGCACCTCCTTCGCACCCAAAGGTTACCTTATTGCCTTCAATGGTATAGGTTGAACAGGTACCAGGGCCTTTCTCCTGCTGATTGTTTTGTGCAAAAGCAATGGAGAACCAAAGGCATAGCAGAACAGTAGGTATTGTGTATTTCATGATGGAAAAATTTGTGTTGATTTCATTCAGCACTGTAGAGGTTTAGTTTGTTGAGCTGCGAGTTAACCGGAGGTGTATGAGCCGGAGCGCTTTCCATAGCACATCCTATTCCACTTTCGCCAGCCCTACTGTTTCAAGCTCCTATTCTTTTTAAACCTAATCCTTCTAAATATGGAAGGCAGTAGCAGGCATACACCCGCTATCACCACCCTAAACCACACACTACTTAAGTTTTGTCAGGCGCAGGTAGTCAAGCATGGCTTCATTTACCTCCCCATTCATGTTTTCATTATAAGGTTCTTCGAAAGTCAGAGATAAGGTATGCGTACCCTTCTTAAGTGGTACTACTACAGCGTTGGTAAAGCCCCAGTCAGACCATTCATTCGTACCACGCTGAGGTAACACAAGTGTGCCGATCACTTCATTACCCTGCTTCAGAGTACGAATGGCCGCCTTATTTTCCGTGTTGATAGGGCCATTGCCATTGGCATAGCGAAAGTCAATTGCATAGAGACCATCTTCAGGAATAGTGATAGACATGGGCAGCTGCCTGTTCTTATTTTTGCTCACCTCCACAAATCCCTCTCCAGAGAAACCTTTGTATGGCTGCGCGGCTTTGCCAGTCACAGTTTCCAGCTCATATACCAGTCTGGTATTGACAGGTACTACTTCTACAGGTTCACTTGCAAATGACTCCACCCCCTGTTGATCTACTGCGATTACCTGGTATTCTCCATAAACGTCTTTTGATACAGCCGACTGGTTAGATGTAGTTTGAGTAATCCTCTTCCCGTTTTTCAGGACTAAGTACTGAACAGCTCCTGAAACAGGCCGCCAGCTAAGTCCATCAGCAGCCAGGGTTACTTTAGGAACCTCCGGAGAAACATAGTGTGTCTGTTTATTAATTCCACTTTGTCCACTTACCTTATCAGCAAGAATAATCCTGATTTGATGAACCCCCTCCAGATTGCCCGTGATTGTTGCATCCGGCAGTTCTTTTCCATCCAGGGTAATAGAACGAATGCTGTTCCCCCAGCCTTCCAGTTCGATATCCAACACGGCATTGCGGTACCTGAAATTCGAGAGCTGATGCCGGCCTTTATATGCTTGTGGCACAAAAGGTGCAAAGCGAAGCTGATCCGCTTGAAAGTCCATGCCGAAGAATACCTTATATACCATGCCGATATTGCCTGCCACACTCCAGAGCTGTCGATCGGAGTTAATCTGGGTACCGGCGAAATCTCCGGTGCTGGCCACAAAGTTTTCCTTATTAGTAAGGAAAAGGGCAGCAGGCCGGTAAATGGCCGCAAGGCTTTCAGTAAGTGCCGCTTCATTACCTGTTTTAGCGGCAGCCAGTGACCAGAAGGCCTGTACAAAGGGCCACACCCCGTTGTTGTGGTAAGGTGGTATGTTGGGAATTTGCGGGTAGATACAAGGGATTCCCCATTCAGTCACCGGCGTATTCTCTACAATTTGCTGCTGACGCGATGCGTCTGCCACATCAAATAATACACTTAAAGCCTCGCCTAGGGCTTCGGCACGTGGCGAAAGGGTCTTGAAGTTTCTGCCGTAGAGGTACTGGCCATAATAGCCTTTATCGTCCTGCCAGAGGTGTTTATTCATCCCCTCTTTTATTTTGGCTGCTACCGCTTCATGCTTAGCAGCCGTGATATCCACACGCATGGCTGCTGCCATCTGGGCAAGCACTTTATTAGCCCCATAATGCACAGCGTTGGTACCAAGCGTTTCAGATTCGTATATATCAACTGGCTGCATCCAGTCAGGATAGGTTTGCTCACGCCAGTCCAGAAAGCTCGACTCCCCCTTCACCAGTCCAGTCTCCGGGTTGTAGGCATTCCTAAAGTCATCCTCCAGGGAATTTTTGATGATCTGATAGCTTTGCGCCAGCCAGTCCTCGTCGCCTGTAGCTTTGTAGATCTCCCAGGCCGCCAATGCCCATACAATACGGTCGGTAGAAACCGGGTAGGCGCCTCCCGTGCCGGTATCCTGAATGATCCTACCCCCTTTGACCTTACGCATGAGGCTGTTCTGCGAGACCCTGGGTTGCAGATTAGCCATTCCCAGTATAATGCTGTAGCTGATATCCCGTGTCCAAACCCCTGCCCACTCCTTGCCGGTGCGAAAGGTACTGTCAGCTTCGATATCGAGCAGCATTTCTTCCAGCGACATATTGTATAGCGCATTCACCAGGGGATAAGGAGAGCTGTACCTGGGTAAGGAGGAGATATCGCTGGAGAGCTTCCAGTGCACTGCTGTAGATTTTTTCTGGTCAGGTGCATTCATGGGCAGTGTGAGTTCATAGATCCTGTCCCCATCCGGATCTTTCATCTCCAGCTGCGGAAAGTTGGCCAGGTTGTCGAAATCCCACACCATCGGAGCGGTACCACCTGCGACATAAACACCCTTGAAATCTTCCTCATATATTTTTTCACCGCTGTGGGTCCGGTAAAAGCCCTGCTTGCTAAAGGCGTCAAAAACATGGCGCATATCGAGCCGGATGGTCAGGGGGGTATTTTGCTCCAGGTAGGTACCTGCAGGCACCTGCGTGGTGTCTTTAAACTGCTGCCCAAATTTAATCAGCGGTGTCTGACATCCACTCTCCCCGGCAAAGCAGCTGAAATGATGATCCTGTCCGGAGGGCATCTCATTGTCCTTGCCATTGATGCTGAATTTGAAATCTATCCTGGGAGAGACGTACTTGTTAGCCTGGCTCTGGTAGCTGGAAGTCATCTCCGTACCTGAAATGGCCTGTGCATCAAATCCCTCCTGCACGACACGATCCGGGTAGATCGCATATTCTGTTGAAGACCAGAGCGGCTGCCCCTGCGTCCTGTCACTTTCCTGCGGCGGCTGGCAGCACGCTAAAACACCCAGACAGGAGGAGACGAGGATGCTTATTTTAAGATTGTCAAAAACATTTTTCATAAAGTATAACATGTTTGTGGCTGCATCGAAGAGTTCTCCCCTCCTGATTTAGCTATCTGTAAGTCCCCAGCAGGTTCTGGCTAGGGTTTAACTGCCAGTAAAAGCTTTATACTGCTTCCACCGACAGTGAGACCATGATCATCAATTCATGTATGTTTTGCCAAAAGAACTACTGCTTTACGGCATTCATGGTGCCGGCAGCCAGATCTATGGTAATTGAATAGTTCCCCGCGCTGGAGTCGGTTACCCGCCACTTGTTGTCCGGCCCATCACAGCCTTGTGTTGTAATATAGGCCCCATTGGTGATCGCCTGGTCTGCTGTAGCTGAGTTGATCCACTCACCACCACACCAGCCACCTTTAAACTTGGAAATTTTCAATTCACCAGGGGTAAGTGGACCTGTGTAGGTGTAAATGCTGCCGTTCTTTGTCATGGGTGCTGGCGTGTCAATATTCCAGCCGTTAGGGCCGGCATCACCCACCAGGTACAGGTTTACAGGCTCGATAGCTATGGTCAAATTGTTCAGGTTGATGGTCACTTTATAATAGCCGGTCTCAGCTACTTTCCATTTATTGTCAGGATCTCCGGCAGAGAGTTCTACGGCTGTATGTGTGATGGGCGCATCTGCTACGGTAGGCCTGTAGAACAAAGCTCCCCAGTCTTTTGCCGTGGCTATTTTCAGCTCTCCATCTGCCATCAGCATCCCTGTGTAGGTAAAGATGAATGGATCTGCCTCGCTCTGTACCAGTGGGGCTGCATTATCCAGATCCCAGCCATTGGGCATGGCGCTGCCTACTCCCCAAAGCTGGGTGTAAGGAGGCCCTTCCATCTGTTCCGTTAGTACAGTCAGGTCAGAGAGATTTGCAGTGACCTTATATAAGCCACCCTCTTCTATTCTGAACTTATCATCAGGCTGATCATCTGATGTACGATACACTAAGGCGTTGTTACCGGCACCTTTGTTATAGGAAGGCAGAAACTGTCCCCTGGTGGTTATGAATTTGTACTCCCCGGGCACCAGCTGCACCTGTGTGCGGAAAATGGTAGGGTCGTTCTCATCTACTGTAAGTTCAGTAGCATTATCTGCACTCCAGCCCCCGGGTGTTGCATCTCCTATCATGTACAGTGTTACTGTTACCTCCTCATATGGGGTTAGTGCTACGGTAACAGGGTTGGAAAACTCGGGCGCTAGTTCGGTTCCTAACACTACAGCCTTAATACGCGCCTGTAGCGTTCCCTGCTGATGGGGTTGCATCTGTAGCTGTTCTTTCACAAATGCATTCAGATCAGACACTTTGAAGGATGTTGTGTATTTGCCTTTGCCAACGTTGATTTCCACGGGGCTTTCGAAAGTCCCGCCAGCTCCGTCAATTTGCAGCACATAATCAATGCCTGCGTTGGTACCCTGATTAGAACCGGGGGTCCAGCTGAACGACAGCGCTGTCTGGCTTGCCTGGCTCTGCTTTAGCTGGAGGCTTTCCGCAGATGCCGTAAGCGCAGGTGTTCTGTTCAGCACCGGTACTGTAATCTCATCCTCCTCGCAAGCGGAGAACAGCACCAGGAGGGCCGCCATCAGGTACAGCATTTTGCTTAAAGCATACTGTACGTTTAAGCTCTTTACTATACTGTAAACTTTATTTTTCATAGTATCTAACTGATTGGTTCATGTTGCTAACTGGTTTTCAGAGCCATGGAAAGGGGGAATGATCTATTGCTTGTTCAATATTCTACCACTATCATATCCCAGAATTGCAGAGAAGGAAGTGTAAACGTTACCCTGTTGCCGGTTTGTGTAAACGGCAGTTCGGTAGAAGCACCCCCATTGAAATCCGGAGAGGCAAACCACAGCTTCCGCACCTGCCCGTCTGCTGTTAAATTCAGCCCTACATCTTTTACTGCTTGCGGATAAGCCTGTGTTCCTGTATTATCCCGCCAGTTAAGGGTGGTGGCATTTGTAAAGTTTAGCAGATGTATTACCTGCCGGTTTCCCACCCTCTTTCCCACCACCGAAACCTGTCCCAGTTGTGGCGGCCACTGGTTCAGGCTGATCTGACCGAAGTTGCTAATGGGCGGATTGTTGAAAGTACCGCCATCGCGCAGCAGGTTCTGATAAGCCACCATAAAATCATAGTAGTTCGTCAGGGCTTTCTTCAGATCTTCCTTCATAGAGAGGTTGCTGTTCGGGAAATATTCCTTGCCCAGCATGTGCTCTCCCAGCTCCAGATGAGCACCACCAAAGGCAAAAATCACCGCATCAGTCAGCAGTACAGCTGGTGTATTGAAATAACCTGCATTGTTGGCAAGATCATAATTCATATAGGCCGCCAGCACTGTGTTTTTGGTGTTATTACTGAAGGTGTTATTGTCCTTGATGATGTTCCCTAAATCTGCAAATCCATCGTAAGGGCTCCATACTTCGGTGTACAGAAAGTCTGTTGGTGCCTGGGCAATACCCTCCTGACCATACTGGCTCACTGCATTCATCACATGGTACTTTTCCGGTGCCGCTGCCTTTACTGCCTCAATAAGTGGCTGGTAGGTAGCTGCCAGGTCTACCGATGCCCCCTCCCAGGTATAAAGAGGGGTGTTGCGATTCCCCAGCTGGTCCATATGGAAACCATCAAAGGGCAGTGCTTCGTACACTTTTTTGTTTTCGCCTGCCAGGTATTGCTGCCAGGCAGGATTAGCAGGATTCAGCAGAAAAATATCGCTAATAAAAGGTGGTTGCGGCAGCGGATGCTTGTCCTTGCTATCCCTGTTGGCATCTTTATAAAGGTACCATTCAGCTGCTACTCCTGCCTGTGCGGCATTATCCAGCGCACCGAAAACAAGGTTATACTGCATGGCCTCTATATTCCTGCTATGTGCCGCATCAATGTATTTCTGTATTGTAGCAAAATAGATATCGCGGTTGATGATGTCCTGATAGATCGGCACAGGGTTCTGCGGCGTACCTGCCAGCGGCTGGTGGTGCTTATAATGCCAGTCATAGAACTGCAGTCCATTGATGTGGTAGCGGTTTAGGTTATCTATAACAGCCCCAACGCTTTGCTCGCTCATATCAGGAAACTTTGAAAGAAATCCGTAGCGGGGAAATTTGGTCCAGTTGGAGGAAACATCAATCCCAATACTTGCCAGTATCTGCTCCTGACCATCCACCTTCTGGTATACTTCTGCCATGTAGCCCTTAAAATCATCGGCAGGAGGCGTCCATTGCCAGCTGCTGCCATTCAGGCCGGACTCCCCTACCACACTATTCAGGTACTTGTATCTTACCATGGCACCAGTAGGAGCACTTGGGTTAATGGTAAACAACACTTCCTGGCCCGGATGATAGCGTGCCTGATCTGTTTGAATACTAAGCTTTGTTGCAGCAGGCGTACCACCTGGTGTTTGGGGTGCTACAGCATCTTTTTTACAGCCGGTAAATACCAGCCATAACAGCATAAAGGCACCTATGTATCTTATCTTCATTTCAATTTTATTTATAAAAGAGGAGTTATAGAGCTTCAGGATCTCTGAATCCTGAAGCATCCTGTTTCTTCCCTCAAATCAATAGCCTGGGTTTTGGCTTAGGTTAGGGTTTGTATCCCGCTCCTTCTGTGGAATTGGGAACAGCAGATGATTTTCTGTGGCATTCAGCCTGCCGATGGAGTGCAGGAAGTTTATGCCATACTGCCCTCCATTTACCCGGATAAGGTCAAACCAGCGCTGTCCTTCAAACGCCAGCTCCATCCGGCGCTCATGCAATACCTTTTCCCGGAATTCATTTTGGGAGAGGCCGCTCACATCTGGAAGACCTGCCCTATTGCGCACCTCATTTAGTGGGGCTTCCGCTTCTGCAGTTCTGCCCAGTTCGTTCAGCGCTTCTGCTTTCATCAGCAGTATGTCGGCATAGCGCAGCACCGGAAAATTCAGGGGACTGGCGTCATAAGATTCGGCCACAGACATGGGCACCAGGAACTTGCGTAGGTTGTAACCAGTCATGGAATAAGAAGCTTTGTACTCTTTTCCATCAAAGGTAGGACCTCCTTCATAGAGCACAGTCGCATCTTTACGCAGGTCGCCTTCTTCATAAGCATCTACAAACTCCTGCGTTGGCTGATTCCAGCCAAATCCACCTGCCACCATATTGGCATTGCGCGGACCAGTAAAAGGGCTTATCCAGGAAGCTTGGTTCTCATTGCTCCAGAAATCTTCACTGGTTTTACCAACATATTGCACCTCAAACAGCGATTCCTGGTCATTTTCGTTGGTAGGATTGAAATTATCTGCGTAAGTATCGTTTAGGGCATATCCCAGCGACTCTACCTGGTTGGCTAAATCCAGCACCTCCTGCCAATTGCCCAAGGTAAGGTGTACTTTAGCCAGCATCCCTGCAGCAGCGCCCTTAGAGGCCCGGCCAACATCTGCACCCGTATATTGGGATTTTGGAGGAAGCAGATCTATGGCATCTGTTAGGTCACTAATGATGAGATTGTACACTTCCTCTTTAGAGGTACGTGCCGGCCGCAGATCATCTCCGGGACTTTGCGGTGTAGTGATCAGTGGTACATCCCCAAAAAAACGTACCAGAATGAAGTAATAATGTGCTCTTAAAAACTTGGCCTCACCAATGATCCGGTTTTTAAGATCTTCGTCTATGGGCATGCCTGGCACCTGCTCCAGGATGATGTTAGTACGAAGGATACCGGGCGCTGGGCCACGCCATAAATCCAGCACCCCGGGATTGTCGCTGGTGGTGACAAAGTTGGCATTATCCTGTGTCTCCCGTCCATCATCACCGCCGCCGGCACCAACAATGCTGTTACCGGCCATAATATCGGTGGTCCACATGCGCATGTTGTACAGCTTAGGCCATTGGAGGGGCTGGTAAGCTCCATTGATGGCTGCAATGGCATCTGCTTCTGTCTGGAAGAAGTTGGAGGTGTTGATGGTATCCAGGGGTGCTTTATCCAGAAAATCCTCGCAACCCATGAGTGCTACCGCCAGTGCCAGTGTTTTTATATATTTTTTGATAGTATTCATGACAGTTTCTTCATTATGTGATTAAAAGCCAAGATTTACGCCAACGCTGATCGTCCTCATCATCGGGTACAAATTCAGGTCAATACCATTTACCGGCACCTCCGGATCAATTCCCTGGTAATTGGTGAAGGTGAAGAGGTTTTGTGCAGAGGCATACACCCTTGCTGTAGAAAGCTTAGCACGCTGAATCAGGCTGGTGGGGAGCGTATAGCCAAAGGTTACGTTTTTGATACGCAGGTAAGAACCATCTTCGATGTAACGGTTAGAGGCACGTGTATTTTTGTTCGGATCGTTGAATACAGCACGCGGCATGCTGTTGCTGGTACCTTGGCCTGTCCAGCGGTTCATGGTCTCCAGTGTCTGGTTTTGCGCTACGGCCATGCCTTCAGACCAGATGCGGTTAGCATTAAAGATCTTATTTCCGTAAACGCCCTGCAGGAAAACACCCAGATCAAATCCCCTGAAGGTAAAGTTATTGTTCATACCAAAGATGAAGGCAGGATTCGGGTTTCCCAGGAAGGTACGGTCCTCATCGTTGATAACACCATCGTTGTTCATGTCGAGAAAGCGAATATCACCGGCAGAGGTGCGATTATAAGGATCGGCACCCGGCACCTGAATAGCATAGTTCTCTACCTCCTCCTCTGTCTGAAACAAGCCATTGGTTACATAGCCATAGAACTCATTGATGGGGCGTCCGGCCTGTATGCGGGCAAGGTTATAGTTGAATCCTATGCCACCGGTTGACATTGGAACAGTATCGTTGAGGCTGATTACCTTATTCTTGTTGTAGGATATATTAAAATCTGTGTTCCATGCAAGCTTGCCGGTGGTATTAACCGTCCTAACCGCTAGCTCTATGCCTTTATTCTGTATTTTACCGGCGTTGATGGAAGGCACAAACACATCAGAATATCCTGTAGAAACAGGCACTGCCATTGGAACAAGCATATCATCTGTGTTCTTGATATAACCATCCAGGGTAAGCTCCAGCCTGTTTTTAAAAAACGATGCGTCTATACCAACATTCATCTGTTCTACGGTTTCCCATTGCACAAAAGGGTTAGGCATTACTACCGGAACCACTGCAGGCACAATGGTATTGTTAAAGTTGTACTGGATTGTATTTAGTGCAGAGGCAAAGTTGTAGTTGCCAATTTCCTGGTTACCTGTAATGCCATATCCTGCTCTTAATTTCAGATCATTGACAAACTGCAGATCTTCCAGGAAATCCTCTTCAGAGATCCGCCAGGCAACAGAACCGGATGGGAACATACCCCACTTATTGCCTTCACCAAACCTGGAAGAACCATCTCTGCGAAGGGTGGCGGTTAAGAGGTACTTATCCTGGTATGCATAGTTAATACGCCCCATGAAGGAGAGTAGTGACCATTCCGATGCACTGCCGTTAATGGTAGGCTGAATAGTACCATTGCCTAGTTGCTGTGTATTGTCGCTGGCAAAACCTTTTACAGATGCATTCATGAAATCGAAGCGGTTGCTCTGCGCGCTTGTACCAATCAGGGCTGTGATATGGTGTACATCATTGAAGTAGGTATCGTAGGTAAGGGTATTATCCCACAGCCAGGTAATGCTTTTATTGCTTTGCTGAAACAGGAATGATTCCGGCTCTGGTGTTGGCTGCCAGTTGTATTTAGGTGACCAAGTGCGGGAATCCCATAGGTTCGCCTGCAAGCCAGCGTTGCTTCTGAACTTTAAGTTATCCAGGATATCCAGTTCACCATAAATGGAGCCAATCAGGTTGTAGCCTTTCGTGGCATTATCTACCAACCTGGCCTCTCCGATTGGGTTCCTGATGTCTCCTGCCCACGAGGGCTGGGCGGTTGGTCCGGCGTAGGTACCATCTGCATTAAAGATGGGTTGCGTTGGCAATGCCGCCATAGCATTCCGGATGCTGTAGCTACCATTTTCTTTAATATCATGGTTTAAGGTGAGGTTATTGCCAAATTTCAGGCGGTCAAATACACGGGTATCTGTATTCAGCTGTAAAGTATATCGTCTATAGCCAGTTTCAATCACGATTCCTTCCTGATCGAATACATTGCCGGACACATAAAAATTAGATTTTTTGCCACCCCCGGAGTAGGAAACAGAATAGCTTTGCATAGGTGCCGTCTGCAGTAGTTCATCCAGCCATTTGGTGCCTTCGCTCAGGGATGAAGGATCAGCAAACGCAGGATTCTGCTCAAGCCCGTTATTTTCCATCATCTCATTATGCAGGGCTGCAAACTGTGCTGCATTCAGCATGTCGTAGGTGCCGGTTGCCTGCTGAATACCTCTGTACACATCTATGGTCAGCTGGCCTTTGTCAGAGCTTCCTCTTTTAGTGGTAACTATCACTACACCGTTTGCACCCCTGGAGCCATAAATAGCTGCGGCAGAGGCATCCTTCAGGATTTCTATAGAAGCAATATCATTTGGGTTCAACTGGTTGAGTCCTGACTGTGTGGGCACGCCATCAATCACAAGCAGTGGATTACTGTTGTTGATGGTGCCTGTACCCCTTATCCGGAACGTGGCGTCGCTGCCTGGTGCACCGGTCGATACCACCTGCACCCCCGAAGACCGCCCCTGCAAGGCATCGCTGATGCTGGGCACCGGCAGTGATTTAAGTTCATCTCCTTTTACTGATGAGATAGAACCCGTTACGTCTTTCTTTTCCTGCGTGCCGTAGCCAATCACGACTACTTCGCCCAAAGTTTCCAGATCAGGATATAACTGCACATTTATAACTGACTGGTTTCCGATTGCTACCTCTTCTTGTACATATCCCAGGAAGGAGATAAGGATTGTTCCGTTCTTATAGTCCTCAGGAACACTTAGCAGGTAATTCCCATCCAGGTCGGTTACGGCACCCACATTTGCGGCTTCTTTCAACCGTACAGCAGCACCTATCAAGCCTTCTCCATTTTCATCTGTTACAGTACCCCTGATGGTTGTGTTTTGCGCCCACAGGGGAAGGGCGCCCAGCAGTAAAGCCAGGAACAAGGTAAAGGTCAGGACGACGGTTCGGGAGTAGGCCTGGTGTACCACTTGCCGAACCCACCAGGGAAGCTCCTGCTGTAAAATTCTGGGTATAGATCTGTTCATACTGTATAAGAGATTGGTTTTGATCTTTCTGGTGTAGGGAGGCATGCTCCTTCTGTATTTCACTGCATAAGCAGCGGCCAAGTACAGAGGCTCCTCCTCAAACGGTTTACATGCCATTGCAAACGATTGAATCAAAACTGGTAAGATTCCGGCGCAACATCAATTTGAGGAAATAGAAAAGTAAATAAAACAGAGCCAGAGAAAGATCAAAAAGCCTTATTCTGCCGTTCCAGGGAGGTTTTGCCACTTACAGCAGGTAACTGAAAAAGTAAACAGTTTTGCTTGTTTTCGCAGCTGTATGGCAGTCTGGATGAGGTCAACAACAGCAAAAGAATGCCTTAACCACTATATATTTCCGCACCTCCACAGCCAGTAGAAGTTTGCTCAGGAAGGCATCGATTGGAGAAAAAGTCCAGAGCAATAGGTACAATATAACTTAACAAGCCTTAATGATCTGCTTTCAAAAAACTAAAAAAGCGGCTTCAGAGGGGGGAGAAAATATGCGGGTACTACAGGAGAAATTTGAAGATTAGAAGGCTTTGATATCCATGATCTTCTGCTCAAACTCTTCATTTAAGAGCAGCGACTTGTTCTTCACCTTAGTTTTGTAATTATATACGGTCCTTACTGAATATTCCAGGATCTTTGCTATCTGCTCATGGTCCTGAATGCCCATCCTGATCAGGGCAAAGATTCTTAATTCTATACTTAGTGTCTGATCATCTTCGAGCTTAAATCTGTCTTCTTCCCTGAAATAAGAGTTATAAATAGGAATAAAGTTAGGAAACAGCTTCAGGAACATCTTATCAAAGCCATGGTAGAGGTTCTCCCGCTCCTTCTTCAGATTGATGGAATCCATCACGTGACTGATCTCATCGTATTTCCTTGACATTAGCTTTCTGTGGACGCCCTGCTTTAGCATGCTTATCTTTTCAAGATAGTCTGTATAAATGTTAAAGGAATAGCTAAAATATTCTTCTTTGATTTTATTTGCTTCCAGCAACTTTTCGTTTGTTTCATGGAGAGCAGCATTAGTTTCATGTAGTTCAGCATTTACCTTCTGCAGGCTAGCGTTTGCTTCTGATACAACGCTTTGTGTGTGCCGCAGCTTTTTAAATTGTTTGTAAATGATGAGGGCAAATACCACAACCAGCAGCGAAAGGACCGATACAGCAATAGCATACATCAACAGGCGGCTTCGCTGGCTTTCTACCGTTGCAAGCCGCTCCCCTTCTATAACTGGCAAAATTGCAGCCACTTGAATTTTTCTCTGTTTGGCGCCATAAAAATCAGCATCTCTCAAAGCCTGCTTGATATATTCATAAGCTCTTGCTTCTTCGCCATTATTATAGAGGTACTCAGCCAGTGTCATAAGTGCAACACCTTCTTTTACAGAGGCTTTTGCATCTGCAATTGCCGCTCTGGCCATCATTTCTATACCCTTTTCTTTATCTCCCTTTCTGTAATAGATATTACCGAGCGAGTTTGCCGCCATGGCATATTGATTGAGGGAAGGGTTGAATTTCTCCAGAATCGTCTGGAAATCAGTTTTTGCTTTATCAGGCTCCTGAGCAACCTCATGCTTCATGGCTCTTAATGTATAAAAACGCTGGTTATCAGTGCTAAGGAGTACCAGAGCGGAATCCACATATTGCTCTCCGGTTTTGATATAACGGGGTGAAAAATAGGGATCCTGTGTGTAGCCCGACAGGTCATAATAGGCACGGGCCATCAGAGCATAATAGTCAAGTTTAATGCTATCTGGCAAACCCACAGGGTTAACAGTGGTTAGGGAATCCATCGCCTCCTTATACATCCCTGAAGAAAGCAGCGTATGGCTTAATCTTAACTTGGCATAAGCTGCCCTGACGGTATCATTGAGCTGCGCTGCCAGCTGCTGAAGTGTAACAGCATTGGCAAAGGCTTCATCGTATTTGAAGGTTCTGTGTTCCTCATGGAGTTGTTGATAAACAGCGAACTGCTCCTGCAGGGAAAGTTTATCTCTCTGTAGTCTGCTCCTGATCTGCTCAATCTTATCCTGCTTTTCATCCATGTAGATTTCCCTGTTTTCAACCAGCCTGCTTAGCTCCTGGAGCAGGCTGTCTGTTGGTGAGGCATACAAGGCAGCAGGTATATTCGCAAAGAACAGGAGGATTAACAAAATCCCTTTGTGGTTCATTTTTTTAAGTTCATTAAACTTGTGAATTCTGTAAATTAGCTCTATTTGAAATCTTCTCAAAGTCTAAGCTTTATTAGTGGAATTGCCATTGATTTTCACTTTTCATAGTACAAATAGCAGTGCTTATAGACCGTAATCAATTCCTTTATCAATTCCTCCCATCTTAAATTTTACTAAATTGGGCTTACCCTATAGCAACTGTTTTTTTTGTCGTTGAAAACATGAAGTACTTTTTTGCATCCCTCGTTTGTCTTTTATTCTTCTCGCAAACCTATGCCCAATCACCTATGAGAATAGCAATAGCAGGTTTAAGTCATGGTCATGTAGACTGGTTTTTTAACCGCTCCGGTAAGAGTGACAATGTTCTGGTAGGAATTTATGAGACTGATCAGGCGCTGGCGAACAAGTATGCCAAGCGATACAACATTGACCAGAAGCTGTTTTTTAACAACCTGAACAAGATGCTGGATGAGGTAAAGCCAGAGGCTGTTTCTGCCTTTGGTGCCATCAGTGATCATATTGCAATTGTCAGGGCCTGTGCGCCCAGGAAAATACACGTGATGGTAGAA
>NZ_JAHXBU010000092.1 GCF_020178975.1 Cesiribacter sp. SM1 | reverse complement strand
AGCAGCACTTACTGCTGCCTATGTAGCGCCAAGAACAGAAACAGAAGAAAAGCTGGCCCACATCTGGCAGGAGCTGCTGGGGGTGGAGAAGGTAGGGGTGGAGGATAACTTCTTTGAGCTGGGAGGAGACTCCATCATCACCATACAGCTGGTGAGCAGGGCCAGAAGAGAAGGCTTTACATTCCAGCCCAGGGATGTGTTCGAGCACCAGACCATTGCCTCGCTGGCAGGAGTAGTAGCAAAAGAAGCAGCCATAGAAGCAGAGCAGGGAGTGCTGGAGGGAGCAGCAGGCTTACTGCCCATCCAGCAGTGGTTCTTCGGGCAGGGCTATGCACAGCCTAACCACTTCAACCAGTCGCTGCTACTGAAGGTAAGCAAGGAGCTCACCGAAGAAGCACTGGATAAAGCAGTCAAAGCCATAGTAGCCCGTCATGATGCCCTTCGCTTCCGCTACAGCCGGGAAGCAGGCGTATGGCAGCAGGCATATGGCACAGGGGAAGGGGCACTGATCAGAGAAGATCTTACTACAGTTAAAGCAGAAGAACTTAGCAGCCGCATAGAGGCGTGCTGTGAAAAGTACCAGCAGAGCCTGGAACTGGAGCAGGGCGAGCTCTATAGAATGGTGCTGCTGCAAACCCCAGGGCAGCAAGAGGCAAACAGACTCTTGCTGGTGATCCACCACCTGGCCGTAGACGGGGTAAGCTGGCGCATCCTGCTGGAAGAGCTGGAGCAGGGCCTGCAGATGATCAGCCAGGGCAAAGCAGTAGCACTGGGCGCAAAGAGCAGCTCCTACCGCCAGTGGCAGGAGGCCCTGCAGGCGTATGCAAAGACAAAGGCCATTCGTCAGCAGGACTACTGGCAGAAGGTAGCCAGGGCTGATTTTAGCCTACCTGTAGACAAAGAAGTAGGCGCTTCCCTGGTAAAGGATCAGCGAACAGTAAAAGTAGCTCTGGATGCAGCGCTGACACAGGCCCTGCTCACGGAGGTGAATAAGGCATACAACACCCGCATCGATGACATCTTACTGGCAGCCCTGACAAAAACCCTGGGCAGCTGGAGCAGCCAGCAGCAGGTGGTCATCGGGCTGGAGGGGCATGGCAGGGAGGATCTTTCTTCACAGCTGGACATCAGCAGGACCATAGGCTGGTTCACCAATCTGTACCCGGTGCTGCTCTCGCTCAAAGAAGCAGAGGAGGCATCAGAGGTGATACAGACGGTGAAGGAACAGCTTCGGCAGGTGCCGGACAAGGGCCTTGGCTGGGGAGCCCTGCGCTACCTGCATCCGGATGAGGGGGTGCGGCAAAGCCTCTCCACCGAAAAACCATTCCAGCTTACCTTCAACTACCTGGGACAGCTGGATAACAGCTTGAGCAACAGTAAGTGGTTTGCCGGGGCTCCAGAGTCTTCTGGCCATGATGTTAGCCCGGAAAACAGCATTGATACCAAGTTGGGCGTTAGCGGAAGCATTTCTGCCGGTAGGCTTAACATTGCCTGGAGTTATGCTTCTAATGAGTATAAGCAGGAAACTGTAGAGGCGCTGGCAAAAAAATACCTGGAAACGCTTACAGAACTGATCAGGCACTGCAGCCAAAACACAGCTCCACGCAAAACACCTTCTGATTATGGACTGGGAGGTAAAGTAAGCTACAAAGAACTGGAGCAGTTCCTGCAGATGGTGTACGATGAAAAACCACTCGGGGAGCAAATCAGTGCGCTCTATGGGTTAAGTCCGCTGCAGGA
This sequence comes from Cesiribacter sp. SM1, assembly GCF_020178975.1. Taxonomy (GTDB): domain Bacteria; phylum Bacteroidota; class Bacteroidia; order Cytophagales; family Cyclobacteriaceae; genus Cesiribacter. The sequence continues at coordinate 515,974 of NZ_JAHXBU010000092.1, read as the reverse complement.
AGGCTTATTGTTCCATGGCCTGTACGACAAAAGATCTCAGGCGTATGTGGAGCAGATGAGCTGCCGCATAACAGGTCTGGAGGTAGAACCCTTCAGGGCCAGCTGGGCCTATTTAGTGCAAAAGCACAGCATCCTTAGAAGCTCTTTCCACCAGGAGCTGGGCGTACCGGTACAATGCGTACACAATGCGGTTGCCCTGCCTTTTGAGGTGATGGATTATCGCCACCTGTCCGGGGAGCAGCAGCAGACAGCAGTGAATGTGTTCAAAGAAGCCGACAAGCGTGAAGGCTTTAACTTCAGCAAAGCGCCCCTGCTGAGGCTCACCCTCATCAGGCTAACCGATGATGCATGGCAGATGGTATGGACACACCACCACCTGCTGCTGGATGGCTGGTCGATGCCGATCCTGATGCAGGAGCTGCTTAGCACTTACGATGCACTTACTGCGGGAGCAGAATCACTTACTGCGGGAGCAGAACCTTTGCAGCCGGAGGAAGATCGCTACGAAGACTTTATCCGCTACCTGCAGAAAAAGGATCCGCTGGAGGCAGAACTATTCTGGAAAGAGTATTTGGAGGGCGTAGAAGAACCTACCCTGCTGCCATTTGTGAACAGCAAACAGGACAGAACCAAAGGCGGTGAGGAATACCGGAGGGAGAAACTGGTGCTGGAAGCGGAGCTCTTTGCGGCCCTCCAGGAGTACAGCCAGGAAAATCGCCTTACCCTTAACACCCTTATGCAGGGGGTGTGGGCTTACCTGCTTTCCGCTTATACCGGCCAGCAGGATCCAGTCTATGGTGTTACCGTAGCAGGCAGGCCAGGTGAGCTTGCCGGATCTGAAACAAGGGTTGGCTTGTACATTAACTCACTGCCACTGCGCACCACTATAAACAGGGAGGGCTATGTAAAAGACTGGCTAGCAAAACTGCAGGAGGGGCACACCCATGGCCGCGAGCATGCCCACACACAACTGTCGTCCATGCAGCACTGGCTGGGGATAAAGGGAGACCTGTTCGATACCCTGTTGGTATTCGAGAATTACCCGGTGGGAGAGGTATTCTCCCGGAACCAGGGGCTGCAGGTAGATAGCCTGGAAATGGATGAACATACCAATTACCCCTTGTCGGTCATGATTCAGACCGGCAAGCTGCTTACTGTTGAATTTGGTTACAATGCCAGCCTGCTAAGTAAAGAGGTAGTGCTGCAGATTAAATCTCATTTTGCCTGGGTACTGGAGCAGTTTGTGAGCAAAACAGACCTGAAGCTGGATGAGCTGGAATTGGTTACAGCACAGGAGCGCCTGCAACTCACAGAAGAATTCAACCAAACAGCAGTTTCTTATCCTAAGGATAAAACCCTGGTACAGCTATTTGAAGAGCAGGTTGCCAGAACACCTGATGCAATGGCAGCAGTATTTAAGGCAGAAACGCTTACCTACAGGGAGCTGGATGCGCGCGCAAACCAGCTGGCAGCTTACCTCCGCAAGAAAGGGGTAAGAGAAGAAAGCCTGGTGCCGCTCTGCCTGGATCGATCACTTGAAATGCTGGTAGGGATTTGGGGCATTATGAAAGCTGGTGGCGCCTATGTTCCGGTAGATCCTTCGTATCCGCAAGACAGGATCAGCTTTATGCTGGAAGATACCAGGGCAAGCCTGGTCCTGAGCAGCAGCAGTACCGCCGGATTGCTGCAGGGAAAAGCCAGGGAACTTGTGCTGATGGATAGGGACTGGAGCCAGATTGCACAAGAGCCGGCTGTAAAACCTGAAACAGCGCTGCGCCCTGCAAACCTGGCCTATGTGATCTATACCTCGGGCTCTACAGGCCGGCCAAAAGGAGTGCTGGTAGAGCATGGGGGTGTGGTGAACCTGGCCCTAAGCCAGGGCGATGCCCTCCGCCTGAAAGCGGGAGACAGAACCCTGCAGTTTGCCTCCATAGGCTTTGACGCCTCCTGCTACGAAATATTCAACACCCTCATGAGCGGAGGCTGCCTGGTAATGCCTACACGGGAGGATGTACTTTCGGTAGAAGGTATCAGCAGGCTTATTAAGCAAAATGATGTTACGGTAGTAGTGCTGCCGCCTTCTTACCAGCATGTGATCAGGGAAGAGCTTAACTCTTTAAAATTGATTGTTTCAGCAGGAGAAGCCTTGAATATAGAGCTGGCTGAACAGATACAGGCCAAAGGCATTCGCCTGGTAAATGCTTACGGACCAACAGAAAATACAGTATGTGTAAGCTTATCAGATAAGCCGGTGCTGAAAAACGGAACCGTTACAATTGGAAAACCCATCCATAATGTCAGAACCTATGTGTTGGATAAGGCAGGCAAGCTGTTGCCAACTGGGGTTCCGGGAGAGTTGGTGGTAGGCGGCGTTCAGGTGGCCAGGGGTTACCTGAACAGGCCGGAACTATCAGCAGAAAAATTTGTGGCCGATCCGTTTACACAGGAGCCCGGAGCCAGGATGTACAAAACAGGTGACCTAGTAAGATGGCTGCCGGATGGAAACCTGGAGTACCTGGGCCGCATAGACGACCAGGTGAAAATCAGGGGCTACCGCATAGAATTAGGTGAGGTAGAAAACGTGCTGCAGCAATGCACAGGTGTTAAGCAGGCTGTAGTACTGGCTAAAGCAGATGCAACAGGCAGTAAACGACTGGTGGGTTATGTAGTGGCCGAGGGCGCTTATCACAAAGAAGCAATTCTACAGCAGATGAAGGCCAAGCTACCCGATTACATGCTTCCATCGGTATTGGTGGAGCTGCAGGCGCTTCCATTAACAACCAACGGAAAGGTAGATAAGAAAGCTTTGCCGGCGCTGGAAGCTACCGGAATGCGAACAGCTGCTTATGTAGCACCCCGCACAGAAACAGAAGTAAAACTGCTGTCTATCTGGCAGGAGCTGCTCAAAGCAGATCGAATAGGCATAGAAGATAACTTCTTTGATGCCGGGGGAGATTCCCTGCTTGCCATACGTCTCACCAGCAGGGTTAAGCGAGTATTCAGCCTGAAAGACCTGCCGATTGTGGAGCTGTTCAGAAATCCAACAGTACAGCAGCTGGCAAGGGCAATTGAAGAAAAGGCCTCCAGTACTTCGCAGCAGGGAAATAGCCATCTGCATTTACTGCAGCCCGAAGGAGCAGGAGCACCTCTGTTCATTGTGCCGGGCGTATTTGGCATCAGTGACCCCTATCATCAGCTGGCAGAGGCTTTTGGTACCGATCAGCCGGTTTATGGCATCAGCATGCAGGGCGTATTCGAGGGAGAAAGCCCGCTGCATAGTATTGAAGAAATAGCAGCCAAAAACATCCAGTGGATTAAAGCAGTACAGCCAGAGGGGCCTTATAACCTGGTGGGGCATTCCTTTGGAGGTGTGGTGGTGTATGAAATGATTCGACAGCTTGAAAAGCGAGGAGAATCTGTAAACATCGCAGCCGTGCTTGATTCCACCCCTGATAATAAGCTAAGCGATGGGGAGAAGCGGGAGCAAATCATTTCTATGGTAGAGGGTATCGTCAAAAGTGAATTTGGCGTAGGCTACCTGCCCAAGAAGTGGAAGCAGAAGATCAGGAAAGAACTTCCTGTGGGCTCCTTTGAAGAACTGCTTGCTTATGTGAAAGATACCATCAAGCGTAACGGACTGAAGTTCAATGATACAGAAGCCCTGGAAAGGCTGTTCCATGTCATATTTGTCAACATGCACATCAAGTACCGTCCTGAAGGTAAAATCAGTAAAAAACTGATACTGATGAAAGCCATGGATAGTGACTGGAACGGCTATGATCCTAGTCTTGGCTGGGCTAAAATCACACAGATGGTTCAGGTGGTAACAATTGATGGCGATCATGAAAGCATGCTAAAGAAAAAGCATGCGAGACAGCTGGTGAAGGAGTTAAAGCAGCTGGTGTATGGAAAAGAGAAAGCCGATTCCTGGAGAGATAAAGCTGCGAGGTTTTTCCAGGGAGAATAGTGATTTGCTTTTAAAATATCAGTGAAGTGCTGGTCTCTTTGCTGATATTTTAAGGGTAGATAAGCTTACCTGCTCATGGATCTGAATGCTGAGCAAATGGAGTTTGTAAGGAGCCGGATTTAGTTTATTAAAGCTGCTCCACAAAGTGAATGAGAATTAAAGGATTCAAGATTAAAAAATCAACTATGGAAAGCGTAGAAAAGAAAGTAAAGATATTTGCAATCCCCTTTGCTGGTGGTAGCAAATACTCTTACAGGGTGTTGCACGATTATGTTCCATCTCATTTTAGCTGGGAAACAATAGAATTGCCTGGCCGGGGAGCCCGCATCCATGAAAATCTGCTCATGGATATTAATAAAACAGCCGATGATGTTTTCAACCAGATCCGCCATCGTATCAATGGACAAGATTACATTATCTATGGGCACAGCATGGGTACTTTGTTAGGCTATGAGCTAACAAAAAGAATTTTACAGGCGGGCCTCAATCCACCAGTCAGTTTATTTTTTACCGGACGGGGAGCACCCGGGGTAAGAGAGGAGATTAAGATTTCCGGCTTTGGAAGAGAAGCATTCTGGAAGGAAATCAAAGACCTGGGAGGACTGCCAGAGGAAATTCTGCAAAATGAAGAGATGAAGGATTTTTTCGAACCCTTTCTGCGTGCAGATTTTAAAGCAGTTGAAGACTATGAGTACCAGCCTATGGAAAAGCCCTTTCCCATTCCTTTATTTGTGAGAATAGGAAGTGATGAGCTGGTTTACTGGAAAGATGCCTTGAAGTGGCAAAACGAAACACAGTACGAGCTCAATCTGAAAGCACTGCCAGGGGATCATTTCTTTATTTTTCAGTACCCAGAATACATCATTATGCAGATTGTGGAATCTTATACAATAGCTAAGGAACTGAATAGTAAGGTGCTGGAGATAGATGATGTTCAAACTATTTAAACCGGGATGCAATAGAAAAACCTGTACACAATCCGAATACTGCTGATAATTATTTCAGACACCTTTTGCCTGAAAGAGGCTAAACTATTGGTTGAGGTCTGGAAAATTTATCAGCATTAACAAACCATTTTTTATACTTCAACATCATTTTTAACTCCTATAAATGAATAAGCAATCCAAGCTTTTCAATAAAAACTTTTTATTGCTATGGCAAGGGCAGTTTGTGAGCCAGCTGGGCTCACAGGCATTTGCCATTGCCATGATCTTCTGGATAAAGCACCAGACAGAATCAGCCACTATTGTGGGTACCATTTTAATGCTCTCACTGTTACCACAAATACTACTGAGTCCTATAGGTGGTACCTTTGCAGACCACTACTCCAGGAGAAATATAATTGTTGCCTGCGATCTGCTCATTGGGGGCTTTATGGTAGTTCTGGCCTGTGGCTTTTTCTTTTTTCCAGAGGCAGAAAGCTTGTTATTTACAGGTGTGGTCATTGCATCAGTGCTCATTTCTGCTACCAAAGCTTTTTTTAACCCGGCAGTAGTAGCGGCTATTCCTGATATAGTTCCGAAAAAAAAGGTAGCTGCGGCCAATTCCTCCATGCAGGTACTGGTGCAAATATCAGCCCTGTTGGGACAGGGGGTGGGAGGTGTTCTGTTCAGGATACTGGGAGCGCCTTTGCTCTTTCTGCTTGATGGTATTTCCTACCTGTTTTCGGGCATACTGGAATTGTTCATCAAGATTCCAAGAGTGGTAGAGCAAAAAGATGCCAATGCAAAAAGAACCCTTAAAGCTTTCAGGGAGGATACAGTTTCAGGACTAAAGGCCATTCTGGAAAACAAGGGTTTGAGGGCAACCTTTATCATCTTTGCCCTGCTTAATTTTTTTGTGGCACCGGTTTATGTTATTCTTCCTTTCTATGTAGAAGATGTATTAATGGCCACTACCGATTGGTATGGTTATATCGCAGGTGTATTTGGCTTAGGATCAGTTGTAGGGTATCTCATTGTGGGTGTTGTTAAAGTTGAAGGGAAGGCTCGTAAAAATGCCATCATCTTTTCCTTTGTCTGCAGCTCAGTATTGTTTCTGGCCCTTAGCAGCATCAGTTTGCTCTGGGTAGCCTTAATGTCATTTGGCCTGATCGGTGTTCTGAATGGATTTATTCAGATCAATGTTTTAACCCTTATTCAGATGAGCATCAAATCTGAAATGAGGGGGAGAATTTTAGGGAACCTGATGACGCTGACCTCCGGAGTGGTACCGCTGTCGCTGGCCTTATCCGGTATCATCATAGATCTGCTGGATCAGCGGGTAAGGCTAATGTTTATGTCCTGCGGTATCATTTTAGTGTTGCTTTCTGTATTCATGCTCTTCCATAAAAATTTCCTGGAGTTCCTTGCTTCTACCCCTGCCGAAGAACCAGAAGATGAGCACCTAAGCCTGAAGGAAGAGGAAATAGCTATGTAAGAGGGGCAGCAGAGGTTGCAGCTGCGCATGGGTGTGTCTGTTAGGCCTTGGCAGATTTCGCAGTATCCCCATAAAATATTTATGCCTGTACAGCTGCCATTAATCTGCACACAGGGGGATTCTCTCTGGGCAATGTTAAGCTTTTACGCTAGCGGGGGGCGGCTGCTAGTCAAAATCTATTTGCCGAACTGTTACTTCAGAAGAATCAGAATCGGTGGCAAGGTAAGAAACGTAATCCCGGTCCAGGCTTAGTGGAATTAAGTGCCATTTTTCATTATTAACAACAGCCTCCTCGTTCCTGATCAACACTTCCTTCAATGGAATGCTTAATCCTTCGCCAGATGCTTTGATGATTGCTTCCTTCTGGGTCCATAGTTTATAAAATTCATGAAAGTGATGAGGAGAATTTAATATTTTTTCCCATTCCTGGCCATTGAAATAATCCTGAAAGTCATTCAGTTCTGTTGCTCTCACTTCTTCGATATCTACACCTACTTTCTGAGTTTTGCTTATTGCGCAGAGCACATATTCTCCTGAATGGGCAATGTTAAAATCAAAGCTGGGGTCAAGGTAAGGCCGCTGATGGGCTGAATATTTTAAATCGGACAGATTGTATCTGTTTAGTTGCAGATACTCAAGCCCATGTTTCAGCAGTAATTTTCCGTACAGACTCCTCTGCGCATCTTCCCAGTTTCTGTACTTCAGAATCTGGTTCTGAAATTCAGCAGGTAGCTGCTCCAGGTACTTCTGGTATTTCATGCTGATGGCAGCACGACTGTTATAGAACACGTAAATCATGAAGAAAAAATGGTCTCGTTACGGTAAAAAGTTATTCCGGTGGAGATGAGAGAGAGAGAACAGAGGAGTAGTAACAAATCAGAATGGTTGCTTTGGAACAAGAGCAGGAATTATAAAAGTGACCCTGGATGGCCGTTAAAAAATCTTAGCTATTGCTGTAGAATAATTAATAAAATGAAAACAATCAAACGCCCACAAATGCTTCTGGATGCAAAAGAACCAGCCTAACAAAGCACTTCATACAGTAATATAATTTAATTTCAGGCACAATGTTTTTATGCAGGTGCCCCATTTTTAGAATTTATTATTTCTTAATTAAGCTGACGTACAGGTAATGTTGGTACGTCAATTAATTAATATGAATTTGCAAAAAAAACAGCTTGAGCATGGTAAAGTAACACCAGACAAGGTATGGATTGAAGGAGCCCCATCCAGTTAGACGCTGGATCGTTACATCAGAAGTAAAAAACAGAAAAGCCGCTACTGTTAATAGTAGCGGCTTTTTGATTGAATATTGCTTATTTACTGAATGAGTACTGCTTAATCAGCAAACTTGCTGGCGTAACGCTTACGCTCGTTCTCATCCAGGTATATCTTACGCATACGGATAGCCTTAGGGGTTACCTCTACGTACTCATCTTTCTGAATGTATTCCAGGGCTTCCTCAAGAGAGAAGTTTTTCTTTGGAACGATCTTCGCACTGTCGTCAGTACCAGATGCACGTACGTTGGTAAGTTTTTTACCTTTCTGTATGTTCACAACCAGGTCGTTTTCGCGGCTGTTTTCGCCAATTACCTGGCCAATGTATACTTCCTCGCCCGGATCAACAAAGAAAGTACCGCGGTCCTGCAGCTTATCAATGGCGTAAGCGGTGCCTTTGCCTGTTTCTGAGCTAATGAGCGAACCGTTAGAACGCTCCGGAATGCTGCCTTTATATGGTTGGTACTCCTTGAAGCGGTGCGTCATGATGGCCTCACCGCTGGTAGCAGTAAGCACATTGTTACGCAGGCCAATAATACCACGGGCAGGAATCTCAAACTCAAGGTGCTGTAAATCGCCTTTAGGTTCCATGATCTTAAGCTCACCTTTACGCTGGGTTACCAGTTCAATTACCTTACCGGCACTTGTTTCAGGTACATCCACTACCAGGAGTTCAATTGGCTCATGGCGCTGGCCATCGATCATACGGAAAAGCACCTGAGGCTGACCTACCTGCAGCTCATAACCTTCGCGGCGCATGGTTTCAATCAGTACACTCAAGTGAAGTACACCACGGCCATACACCAGGAATTTATCTTCCGTGTCAGTCTCTTCAATGCGAAGGGCCAGGTTCTTTTCCGTTTCTTTGAAAAGGCGGTCGCGCAGGTGGCGTGATGTTACAAACTTACCCTCTTTGCCAAAGAAAGGAGAGTTGTTAATTGTGAAGAGCATACTCATGGTAGGCTCATCGATAGCAATACGCGGCAGGGCTTCAGGATTTTCAGCACTGGTAAGGGTATCACCAATTTCAAAAGCCTCAAGGCCTACAACAGCACAAATATCACCACATGGAACTTCGGAAACTTTCTGACGGCCAAGGCCTTCAAAAATCATCAGTTCTTTAACTTTGGTCTTCTTAACAGAACCGTCTTTTTTGGTTAAGGCCAGCTGTGCACCTTCTTTAAGGGTTCCCTGGTATACCCTGCCAATGGCAATACGGCCAACAAAGGCATTGTAGTCCAGCGAAGTGATCTGCATTTGAGGTACACCCTCGCGGATAGGAGGGGCAGGAATTTCTTCCAGGATGGTATCCAGCAGCGGCGTGATATCGTTAGAAGGCTCACGCCAGTCGCGGGAGAACCAGCCATTTTTGCCTGAGCCGTAAAGTGTTTTAAACTCCAGCTGCTCTTCAGTAGCATCCAGGTTAAACATCAGGTCGAAAACCTCTTCGTGCACCTCATCGGGGCGGCAGTTTGGTTTATCAACTTTATTAACAATAACAACAGGTTTCAAACCTAAACCAAGGGCTTTGCTTAGTACAAAGCGTGTTTGTGGCATGGTGCCCTCGAAAGCATCCACCAGCAACAAAACACCGTCAGACATTTTCAATACCCGCTCTACTTCACCACCAAAGTCGGCGTGACCGGGAGTATCGATAATATTGATTTTAACTCCCTTGTATGTAACGGAAACATTCTTGGAAAGAATTGTAATTCCACGTTCACGCTCAAGGTCGTTGTTATCCAGAATCAACTCTCCGCTTTCCTGATTGTCGCGGAACAGGTGTGAATAATGGATGATTTTATCAACCAAGGTTGTTTTTCCGTGGTCAACGTGCGCAATAATTGCAATATTGCGGATTGAAGAATTTACCATAGTAGCTTTAGAATAGCGGCGCAAAGGTACAAATTATCTTTGGTGTTAACAGCACACTTTGCCTTAGAAATATAAGGTAAAACACATTATCTGAACAATTTGTGCCATAAATATCAAATTTCATTACATAAGCCCTTTCTGACATTGTATTTTTTTTATTTTTATAGCTTCATAAGCCTATTTTGGCAGCTTTTAATTTCCAAATTCTGTGATGGTGAAGCAGAAGATCAATTCTTCATGTTTGAATAATACATTCTCCTTAGCTCATTGGCTGTGGCTGAGTATGTTGTTTGCATCTTTCCCTTTTGTCGTGCAGGCACAGGGTGGTGACCGCAAGCAACTACCACAGAACTTTGAGTACTATAAGGATAAAGTTGCAGAAATAAAGGGGGAAGACCTTACACTGGCGCGTCAGTATGCCGATTCGATGCTGCGGGCAGCGGCAGTTGCTCTGGACAGCCTGAAAATGGCCGAAGCCATGAAAAATGTTGGCGACCTGAACAGTGATGCAGGGGAATATGCCGAAGCAATCAAATGGTTTCACAGAGGCCTTTCGCTTGCCAACCAGGTAGGAGACCGTAGCATGGTGGTGCGTATTCACAATAATCTGGGTGGTGTTTATCTGAAAACCGCCAATTACGAAAAAGCATTATCGCAGTACAACAGGGCCTACAGCCTGGGCAGAAGCATTCTTTCTCCTCTACAAAGAGCCACGCTGCTGAATAACCTGGGTATTATCTACCGATACCTTAAACAATACCAGCAATCAAAGCTGTACCTCACGGAGGCGCTGGAGCTGTACCAGCAGCAGGAAAACATCCTGGGTATTGGCCAGGTATACAATAACCTGGGTATTTTGGCCCAGGAGCAGGGAGAGTTTGAAAATGCAGAAGAATTTTACCTGAAAGCCAAGGCTTTAAGTGAAGATAATGAAAGGCCAACAGGAGTTGCGTATGCTTCTTCTAACCTTGCCAGCATTTATATAGAGCAAAAATTGCCAGAGAAAGCATTGCCCTATTTGTATAACTCTGCAAAAATAAAGAAAGAACAAGACGATAAGCTGGGACTCATCAACACCTACAATTATCTGGGTAAAGCCTGGATGCAGATGGGAAGAGCTGATTCGGCAATATACTACTATAAGAAAGGTAGTTTATATGCTGATTCAATTGAGAACGTAAGTAAAAAAATTGAGGTGCTTAGCGGGCTGGCACGAGCCTTTGATCAGCAGGGAAAAACCGGTAACCTTGGCTTACTCTACACCCAGATCATTAACTTAAAAGACAGTTCCTTTAACCAGGAAAGAGCAGCTCAGCTTGCTATTGCACAGGCAGAGCTGGATATGACCAGGAAAGAAGAAACAATCAAGGTATTAACGGAAGAAGCAGAACAAACCTCGCTCAAGTTAAAGACCCGGGAGTTGATTCTGCTTTTCTCGGTGCCCATGGTGATCCTACTGGCAGTTTTCACTGTTTTTTATGTACGCAGGTTCAGGAGTGAGCGCACAGCGCACAGGCAGTTGTTGCTGCGCCACGAGGAAATCAGGGCACAAAAAGATAAAATTGAGCAGCAGCACCAGACTATAACGCATCAAAATCTTGAGTTGCAGCAGGCAAACAAGCTTATTGAACACTACAACAGTGAACTGCAGCTGGTAAACGAGCAGTTAGAGGATAAAATCCGGGAAAGAACCCGTGCACTGGCCGATACCTATCGTAAATTATCATTCCACATCAATAACACTCCACTGGCGGTGCTGGAGTGGAGTAAAAATCTAACACTGGTGCGCTGGCCCGAGCAGGCAGAAAAGATCTTTGGCTTTAAGGCACAGCAGGTGCTGGGGTCCCCGGCAAGGGATTTGTCTTTCATGAAAGATGAGCAGCATCAGGCTTTCCTTGAAAGTATTCGCCAGGGGCATGTGGGTTTACAAACCAGGCAGCACAGCTTTCAGCAGGTGTACCAGCGTGCAGATGGCGACATTATTTTTGTAGAATGGAGCCATTCAGTGCTCACAGATGAAATGGGTCAAATAGAATCTGTGCTAAGCATTGCCAATGATGTTAGTCTGCGTGAAAAGGCATACCAGGAAACCTCTCAGATCAACGAAGAGTTAGATACCTTTATCTATAAAGCATCGCACGATTTAAGAGGCCCTATTGCCAGGATGCAGGGAATCATAAACCTGGGTAAGATTGAATCAAGTGACCCCCAGGCCCATTTCTATTTTGATCTGCTCAACAGGGTTTCCAACGAACTGCATAACCTGCTCATGCGCCTGCTCATGGTGCACAACATTCATCAGCACATGCTGAATATAGAGCATATCTATTTTTACGATTTTGTGGAAAATCTTATTCAGGATATGCCGGCACAGCATAAAAAGCAGGCATTTACCTTCCAGAACCAGATACCACAGAACCTGTCAATTCTTTCAGACAAAAACCTGCTGAGCATTATTCTGTTAAACCTGCTGGACAACAGCCTCACCTATGCCGATAACCATAATCCTTTTATAGTGGTTAATGCTAAGGTGGTTCATGGCAACAAGCTTTCTTTCTCTGTGCAGGATAATGGTCCCGGTATTGCCGAGAACCTGCAGGAAAAAGTTTTTGATATGTTCTTCCAGGGTTCTACCAAATCCACAGGCATGGGCTTAGGCCTGTACATGGTGCGCAAGGCGGTACGCAAGTTAAATGGAGATGTAAAGCTGGAGCGCAAAGATGGCCTGACCACCTTTAGTGTGCTGCTGCCAGAGTCTGAAGTAATGCATCTTATACCCGCGCCAGAGCCTGTAAGGATTTAGTCTGTCTGTTTTTTTAGCATTTCCGGCGGCAGACCTTTAATATTTTTATACTTTTGGAAAAATTTTTAGGAATGACAAATAGATTCCAACGTCATACTATTACTGCTGCATTACCCTATGCCAACGGTCCGGTGCACATTGGTCACCTGGCGGGGGTGTATGTGCCTGCAGATATATATGTACGTTACTTACGTAGCAAGGGAGAGGATGTGCTCTTTGTATGCGGCTCCGATGAACATGGGGTACCCATTACCATCAGGGCACAAAAGGAGGGGGTAAGCCCCCAGGAGGTGGTGGATAAATACCATGCCATCATCCGTGATTCATTTCAGCAGTTTGGTATTTCTTTCGATGTGTACTCCCGCACCTCGGCACCCGTACATCACCAGACAGCCTCTGAGTTCTTTACCAATCTGCACAAAAAAGGAGTATTTGAGGTAAAGGAAAGCGAGCAGTACTACGATGAGCAGGCCAGCCAGTTCCTGGCAGACCGTTACATAAAAGGTACCTGCCCCAATTGCGGCTATAACGAGGCTTATGGCGACCAGTGTGAACGATGCGGCACCAGCCTGAGTCCTTCAGACCTGATCGATCCGCGTTCCATGTTAAGCGGGGCTAAACCTGTACTGCGCACCACCACGCACTGGTACCTGCCCCTGCAGGACTTTGAAGGCTGGCTGCGTAAGTGGATACTGGAAGACCATAAGGAGTGGAAGCCCAATGTATACGGACAGTGCAAAAGCTGGATAGATCAGGGGTTGCAGGCACGGGCGGTAACCCGCGACCTGGACTGGGGAGTGCCTGTTCCTTTGCCGGAGGCAGAAGGAAAAGTATTATATGTATGGTTTGATGCACCTATCGGTTACATATCTGCAACCAAAGATTGGGCAGAGCGCCATGGTAAAGACTGGCGGCCTTACTGGCAGCAGGAGGATACCAGGCTACTTCATTTTATTGGTAAAGATAATATAGTTTTCCACTGTATTATTTTCCCGGCCATGCTGAAGGCACATGGAGCATACACCCTGCCTGAAAACGTGCCTGCCAATGAATTCCTGAACCTTGAGGGCAATAAAATATCTACCTCCCGTAACTGGGCCGTGTGGCTGCACGAATACCTGGAAGCTTTTACAGGCAAGGAAGATGTGCTGCGTTATGCCCTTACCGCAAATGCACCAGAAACCAAAGACAATGACTTTACCTGGAAGGATTTTCAGGCGAAGAACAACAATGAGCTGGTGGCCATTTTGGGTAACTTCGTGAACAGGGCTATGGTCCTTACTCATAAGTATTACGAAGGTAAGCTGCCGGAAAGAGGGGAAATATACAGTGCTGAAAAAGAGGTGCTCACTCAATTGTCGGTTTTACCCGGAAAAGTAGCCGATGCGCTTGATAATTTCCGTTTCAGGGAAGGCCTGGCCGCCATGATGGAGCTTGCCCGCCTGGGTAATAAGTACCTGGCCGACACCGAGCCCTGGAAACTTATCAAAGAAAATCCGGAGCGGGTAAAAACCATCATGAACCTGAGCCTGCAGATAGCTGCTAACCTCACCATTGTTGCGGCTCCGTTTCTGCCACATACTGCAGAAAAACTCCGCAATATGTTACAGTTGCCATTACTGAGCTGGCAGGAGGCGGGCAGGGATGATCTGTTACCTGCAGGAGCACAGCTTAACCCGGCAGAACTATTATTTCAGAAAATAGAAGACAGCGTTGTGGAAGAACAAATTCAAAAACTGCAAAACACTAAAATAGCAAATGAAGCAGCTGCTGCTCCTGCAGGAACATTGGCTACTCCAGCCTCTGAAGGAGCGGCTGAGGGTACTGCAGCAGCACTAGCGCAAGCCGGCAATGCACCAGCAGCTGAAGTTGCGCCAGCTAAGCCTGAAATTGTGTACGACGATTTTGTTAAGCTGGATCTGCGTGTGGGAACTGTACTTTCGGCGGAAAAGATGAAAAAATCTAAAAAGCTGCTGAAGCTACTGATTGACACAGGTATTGACCAGCGCACAATTTTAAGTGGCATTGCCCAGCATTTTGAACCAGAGCAGCTGGTAGGCCAGCAGGTAATGGTACTGGTAAACCTTGCCCCAAGACCAATGATGGGAGAAGAATCTCAGGGAATGGTGCTCCTGGCAGAAGATGCCAGTGGAAAGCTGGTGCTGGTGAAGCCAGAAGCTAAAGTAAACAATGGTTCTTCCATCAGTTAAGCAGGTGTTTTATATTCAGCATTCAATTATATGAGAAATGGCAGCCCCAGGGTTGCCATTTCTATTGTTTTATCACCAATATTCTAACCTTCATGTAACTTTAACCTTGCCTGCACTATTAAGTTAAGAGATGTCGTAGAATGAGCATTTGCAAATAAATACTTATACATTCTTACAAATGGCGGAGAAGGGGATTGATAGCTTTGTTCTGCTGCGATTGCATGTTGAAGCGCAGGAGCTTGCTAATGGTTACAGGTATTTCTGTTTGCTCATAATGGGTGGTGATAGTTGTATCGTGATCGAATTCGGGGCCAATCGCCAATAGGCTTATATGCTTGCAGCTTTCACACCTGTCTCCATGATTTACAAAACCATCTATATGCCCGTCGGCATGCCTGCCATGGTCGTTTGTTATAAGTAGAGCTGTTTTGTCTTTGTATTGCTCATGTTGCTGAATGTAATTCCAGAGCTCATACACTAGGCTGTCTGTTTCTTTAATACTGTAAAGGTAGCCTGGCCAGTTATTGGCGTGGCCTTTGGCATCTGGTCCGGAAAATTGTACCATCATCAGGTGAGGCTGGTAATTATCTATGGTATTCAATACTTCCTGAAGGGTTTCCGCATCACTTCTGTTGCGGCCATGGTTACCACAATTACTCATAGGCTGGAATCGTCCGCTCCATTCGCTATGCTGTGTGTCGGCAAGTGCCTTTAGTTTGGCTTTACTGGAAATAATTGCTGCTTTGGTTGAATCCAGACCAGTTTGTTTCAGGTAGTGTTGTAAAACTGAAGGTGCTAACGGATGCTGGGAGCCGTCATTACTTATTTGTTCGTAGTTACCAGTTAAAATGGCTGTGTGTCCTGGTAGGGTGAGGGTGTAGCCTTCATTCTGAAAGTTAGAGAAGAAAGTGCCCTTTGGGGCTAATCTCTGCGACATGTAAGGAATATGCGATTGGCCGGGCAGGCCCCATGTTTCTGAAAACCTTGGTCCATCAATAACTACAACTATTACATTTTCAGTCAGCTGGCGTGTTACTGCATCGTCAGGAGGCGTGGGTGTAACCATTGCACTATCATCTGAACATGCATACAAGCTTATAAATAAAATAAGATGCAATATCAGGGTGAGTAAAGTTTCTTTCAATGTATCCATATTCCCTTGTAGGTATTTTTCTAATTCTAATTTGGTGAAATAATAAGTTGCGATATCTGTGCTTTTTAACCAGATATTACTTCAGCAAGTAATTGAACAAGGGAAGATAAAATTGAAAAAATAGAGAGGGTTACTTTAATTTATATGTGTTTTTCTTAACAAATGTTACAATTGAGTGCAAATAATGTAAAAATAGTAGGCATGGCATATAACTATAGAAAGATTACCGTTATTGCAAATGAGCCAGCCTCTAAGTTTTTGTTTGGCTTTGTTTCATTGAAAATCACTGTAATATGTTAGTGAAATGATGGAGCGTTTTTACTGGTGTTTTGGTGTGCTGCTTGTAATGCTGGGTTGTTCAGGACCCGGCTGGGTGCAACATGCTACGGAAGAAGGAGAAGTAGTGCATGCTGTGCCTGATGCTGTAATTCACTACCCGGGCGATGCAGAAAAGGGCTTGAACTATCTGCTGAATGCCAATTACATTGGCTCCGGGTATCCCCTGGAGCTGATGCCAAAAAACTTTAAGGCAAAGCTTGATACTGCTGACACAAAGGCTACACGCAGCAGGCTGGAACCAGAGTTCAATTTTGTGTTGGACGAGCGGCGTAAGGTTTGGATTGTGCAGAAGAATTGCTTTACCTGCCATGGAGGGCCATTCCAGGGGGAGTACACCTACGGCCTGGGGAATACTGCTGGCGATTTTACTGATAAACCTGGCTTAACATCAAAACTACTGCCAGCCATTGCCGCTAAAAAGCTAGGGAAAGATACTGATGCTCATAAAGCCTTTACAGATGTATGGCAGTACCTGCGGGTTGTAGAGCAGGAAGCTGTTACCCCGGTCAAGGGAGTTAATCCTGCGTTCAGAATAGAGGAAGCCTGCGTGATGTACAGAAATCCTGCTGATTTAACTTATGTGGAGGCACCCAATTTTACAATGGCAGCAGGACCGGTGCCGGTGGCTGATGTACCCCCGCTCTGGAATGTAGATAAGAAAAGAGCTTTATACTATAATGGCATGGGCAGGGGAGACTTCAGAAAACTGCTGATGCAGGCTTCTGTGCTGGGTATCAAAGACAGTACCGAAGCCAGGAAAGTCTTTAACCAGTTTCATGATGTAGTAGCCTGGGCTGCCTCATTGCAGCCTCCCAAATGGCCTGGCAATATAAATAAAGCACTGGCCATAGAGGGAAAGGTATTATTTGCCGATAACTGCGGAAAATGCCACGGCAGCTATGGAGATAAAAGCAGCTACCCCAATAAAATAATTCCACTTTCGAAAATTGGTACCGACCCTTATTATGCCAGGTATTTTTACAAGCATTCAGGCCTGGTAAACTGGTACAATAACAGCTGGTATGCAACCAGCAGTGCACCCTCACAAATGTTGCCTTCCCTGGGCTATGTTGCACCACCGCTGGATGGCGTATGGGCTACGGCTCCCTATTTACACAACGGTTCCGTACCTGACCTGGAAAGCCTGTTAAACTCAGAAAGCCGCCCCACACGCTGGCACCGCTCAGCTGCGGCTCAGGCAAATGGTGACGACTATGATTTTGAACGGGTAGGCTGGAAGTACAAGCAATCCACTAAAAGTAAGGGAAAACTGGTGTACAATACCACAAAGCCAGGCTATGGCAATGCCGGCCACACCTACGGTGATAAATTAAGCGATGCCGAACGCAAAGCAGTGATCGAATACCTGAAAACCCTGTAACAGCTAGTCGTTAAACTGGCTCATGGTGCGGGCAATACCAGTGGTGCAGAAGCCCATGATCATGTCGCAGGCCCTGTCGAGCAGGGGCAGCAGGGCATCCATTTGTTCCTGTGGAAAGTTGCCCAGTACATAATCTACCTGGCGGCCTTTGGCATAATCGCTCCCAATGCCGCAGCGTAGCCTGGCATAGTCCTGCCCCCCGGTTAACTGTTCAATATTAGTAAGGCCATTATGGCCAGCGGCAGAGCCTTTCTGGCGCATGCGCAGCTTTCCAAAGGGTAGGGCCAGGTCATCAGTCACCACCAGTAGGTTTTCTTTTGGTACCTTAAGCTCCTGCAGCCAGTAATTAACCGCTTTACCGCTAAGGTTCATATAGGTATTGGGCTTGATGAGCGTGATCTGGCGGCCTTTAAACTTTATCTCTGCCTTATCGGCATAGCGGGCGGTGGTAAAAGCTGCTCCTTCACGGTCTGCAAGCCGGTCCAGCACCAGGAAACCAATGTTATGGCGGGTTAGCTCATATTCGGGGCCGGGATTGCCCAGGCCTGTAATCAGGAATTTCATGCTGTAAAAATAAAAAATCCTGCCGACAGCTGCCGGCAGGATTTGAAAATATCAAAAATCTCTTGATTATTCTGTTTTGCCACGAAGTGCACGTGGAATTTCCACAGTTGCAATTGGAGTAGCAGGTGCGTTCAGAATCTGGTAGTTCTCAGGTTTAACATCACTCACACGAGCAGATTTACCTAATTCAAGACCGCTGATATCAACGGAAATAAAGTCAGGCATATCTTTAGGCAATGCTTTGATCGTAAGCTTGCGCAGCTTAAAGATAAGCTTACCACCAGCCACTACGCCTGGAGATGTACCTTCTGTGCGAACGGGAACGTCCATTTTCACTGGCTTGCCTTCAAAAAGCTGAAGAAAGTCAGCATGCAGGATCATTTCGTTAACAGGGTGGAACTGCACATCCTGAAGAACGGCATTGTATTCCTTGCCTTCGATATTAACTTTTACAAATGCTGCATCCGGAGTATAAACCAGATCCTTGAACAGGTACGCAGGGGTATGAAAGTGGATTTGATCCTGGCCGCCGTACAGTACGCATGGAACACTTCCCTGTGCTCTAAGGTCTCTGGATTCGGTCTTGCCGAGATTTGCTCTGTTATACCCTATAATCTCAACAGTTTTCATAAGATAGATAGTTATAAATAAATAGAAATTGAATACTTAAATGAAAAGGGAGCTAATGGACCCGTGAGTCATCAGCTTTTGAATGGCATCTGAAAACAGGTTAGCAACTGTTAACACTTTAATTTTGCTGCTCTCCTGCTTAACGGGAATGGTATCGGTTACCACCAGTTCCTCTAGTACTGAATTTTCGATGTTCTCATAGGCCTTGCCAGAGAGTACAGCATGCGTACACACCGCTCTTACACTGCGGGCACCTTTGTCTAGGATAATGCCTGCAGCTTTGCAAATAGTTCCGGCAGTATCCACTAAATCGTCTACCAGCACAACATCAGCACCTTCCACATCGCCAATAACCTGCATGGAGGCTATTTCATTGGCCCGTTTGCGGTGCTTGTCGCACACAACCATATCGGCCTGAAAATATTTGGCGTAGGAGCGAGCACGTGCAACACCGCCTACATCCGGAGAGGCAAATACCAGTTTATCCAGGTTAAGCGCGCGCAGGTAGGGTACAAAGATGGCGGAGCCATCCATATGGTCTACCGGAACATCGAAGAACCCCTGGATCTGGCCTGCATGCAAATCGCACGTCATGATGCGGTTGGCACCGGCTGCCATCAAAATGTTTGCAATCAGTTTAGCACCAATAGCCACCCTGGGTTTGTCTTTGCGATCCTGGCGGGCATAACCAAAGTAAGGGATTACACACACCACGTTATGAGCACTGGCCCTGCGCGCTGCATCAATCATCAGGAGTAGCTCCATGATGTTATCTGCCGGCGGGAAAGTAGACTGGATCAGGAAAACCTCGCTGCCTCGTACAGATTCATTGAAGCTGGGAGACATTTCTCCATCGCTGAACTTTTGAAGGGTGAGGCTGCCAAGAGGTTGACCGTAGGCTTCGGCAATCTTTTCTGCCAAGTAGCGGGATGAATCACCTGAAAAAAGTTTAACCGGGGTCATGGCGCAATGGGTTGGGGCTAAAAAGAGGAATCCCGATCGCAAGGACCGGGATTTTATAGTTGACCTACTAGGGCTCGAACCTAGACTCTTCTGAACCAAAATCAGACGTGTTGCCAGTTACACCATAGGTCAGTATTTCTTTCCTCAATCAGGGCTACAAAGGTAAAGTTTTTTATTCTTTGGAGCAAAATCTGATTTCGAAATTTTTTCAGATTATTTTCTGATTATTTTTCAGAACCTCTTCCGAATTATTCGGCGTTCCCGAATACGGATGCAAATATAGAAGCCTGATTGAAAACCGCAAAGTCTCTTTTTCAATAATTTTTTATCTAAATGCTGTTTTATAGGCTTTTTCGGTATAAATCAGCGGTTTAGTATTTTCTGAAATCTTATATTATCATACGAAACAGGAAAAATTAAGATTAAAGTTCCTGATTTTAAGCCTCGCTTTTATCAATCTGCGGCTACATCATGCTGCATAAGCCACTGCAGGGCCGTCTGGCGCAAGGCTGTGTTCTGCTTATTTACCGAGGTTTTAAGGGCATTGCGGCTGCCTACAAACACTGCCAGCCTCCTGGCGCGGGTAAGTCCTGTGTAGATCAGGTTCCGGAACAGCATATTAAAATGCTGGTTTACCAGGGGAATGATCACTACTTCAAACTCGCTGCCCTGCGATTTGTGTATGGTGATGGCATAAGCCAGCTCCAGCTCCGGCAGGTGCTCCTTTTCATAGGCCACCTCCCGCACCTCCTGGCCGGATGCATAGGCCACAAGGCACGACATGCTCTCACTATCGATGCTGATAATGCGCCCGATATCGCCATTGAATACGTTAAGATCGTAATTATTGCGGCGCTGAATTACCCTGTCGCCCTCGCGGAAGGTGCGGCCTCCCAGCGTGAGCTGTACTTTGCCGCCTCCGGCGGGATTTACCGCCTTCTGTATTACCTCGTTGAGGTTGTGCGTACCCAGGCTGCCCTTGCTCATGGGGGAGAGGATCTGCACCTCGGCACCCTTTCCATAATATTTGGGAACAATGTCCTTATACAGCTTTTCTACCATGTCTACTGCAGAATAGCCCCAGTGCAGCGACGACCAGGGATGCACTCGCTTCAGCACTTCCTGGAGCTCTTCGGTATGCGTATCGGCATGGACAAGCTTTTCCAGGTCCACATGTTCAAATTTTGCAGGGATGCTAAGCTCGCTACTCTTCATGTAAACCTCATCGGGTTCGGCTGCCTGCTGCAGCTCCTCCTCCCGCTCGCGGATATAGGAGCGTTTTACCCGTGATATAAAACGTAGCTGCTCCTGGGTAGCCTCTTCAGAATCTATAAACAGGCAGTCTGATTTTTCTGCCCAGAGCTTAGGATTATGGAAGGGTGAGTCTATTTTAGGCACTGCTCCGCCATTGATCTGGTGGGCGTAGGTAATGATCTTTGACTCCTGTGCCTGCCGGAATACTTTTGTTAACCGGGCGCAGGGCACTACTCCAGAGGCAATCAGGTCTTTGAATATATTCCCTGCACCTACAGATGGCAGCTGGTCGGCATCTCCAATCAGGAGCAGTTGTGCCTGGTTAGGTACTGCCCGCAACAGGGCAGCGGCCAGGTGTACATCCAGCATGGAAGATTCATCGATGATCAGGAAGTTGCAGCTTAGGGGATTATCTTCTTTTTTCTTGAAGCCTCCTGCTGCCGGTTCCCACTCCAGCAGGCGGTGAATGGTTTTAGCTTCCAGGCCAATCACCTCGCTCATGCGCTGGGCAGCTCGCCCGGTAGGGGCTGCTAACAGCACATCTTTGCCCATGGCCTGCAGCAGGGCAACCAATACCCGTGTGGTAGTGGTTTTGCCACAACCAGGGCCGCCGGTTAAGATGCCCATGCGGTGGGTTACCAGTTGCAACACACTGGCTTCCTGCTCGTCGCTTAACTGTATTCCTTTTTGCTGGCAGTAACCGCTAATCCACTGCTGCATTCTTTGCACATCGGGTTTAAGTTTTCCCTTTGCAAGCTGTTTTGCTTTTGCAGCAATGTAGTTTTCGTCATAAAAGATGGAGTGGGCATAGTAGCAGCTAACTACCTGTTCCTCTTCATTGATCAGAAAGCGGGTTTTCAGCTCATCGGCCTTCTCCATGTCCTTTAGCTCGCTTTCTATGCGCTTGGGCTTGTAAAGCGAAATAAGCTCCTCTACCTGCTCCAGGATCTGCTCTTTGGTAAGGTAACAATGCCCTTCTTCGCGGGCACTTTGCAGCACATGGCTAATGGCTGCCTTAACACGGGCCGAGGAGTCTGGTGCCAGGCCAAGGCTTAAGGCAACCCTGTCGGCGCTAAAAAAGCCAATGCCATAAATATCCTGTGACAGCCGGTAGGGGTTTTCTGATACCACTGCCACCGCCTCCTGTCCGTAGGTCTTGTAAATTTTAACTGCAAATAGAGTACTGATGCCATGCGACTGCAGGAACATCATTACATTCCTGATCTCCTGGTGTTCCTTCCATGCCTGGCTAATAGACTTTAGCTTTAGTGCTGCTATACCGGGTACTTCAACAAGTCGTTCGATTTCATGCTCAAAAACATCCAGGGTATCCTTGCCAAAGTATTTTACGATTCGTTTTGCCGTTACCGGACCAACGCCTTTGATCAGGCCGGATCCCAGGTATTTTTCAAGTGCATTTGCTGTTGCAGGCTTGCGTTCTTCTACACGCAGGGCTTTAAACTGACGGCCAAACTTGGGGTGGTTAACCCATTCGCCATAAAAATCTATGGTGGCGCCAGCAAAAACCTTCGACTGGTGTACAGTTACAGCTATTTCTTCCTGCTCCCGGCTAAAGGGGCTCACCTTGAGCACAGACCAGCCAGATTCCGGACTGTGAAAAGTAACCCGTTTTACAATGCCGGATAATTTTTCAAGGGCACTGGCATTACGATCGTCGGTGAGGGGAGATTTCAGCATTTTAATTTTGCTTACCACTTTTCATTTATATAAAATAAACAGGAAAAGTGTTAAAAGCATTTCAGTAGGCTGTTTTTTTAACCAATACAATCCAGGTGCTTATAAGTAGGAGAATGATCGGATGCAAAAGAAGCTACTGCTGTAACTTCAGGTCATGAGTAGTTTGGTATAGCCAGCTTGCAGCTTTAACAGCAATCAACATAGCCTTGCTATTATGATCAGGCTTTCTCATACTAAAGCAGGGTAATTTGCCGGCCAAATGCATCAACTTTTTGCCAGTCGGTATATTCTGCTACTGTGGCTGGATCTGTTGGCCCTTTGGTAATCCACATGATTAACCTGATGAGCAGGCGGTCAGAAAAGCTATAGCGTGGGTAATTGAGCACGCCGGCAAAAACGCCTACAATCTGTGGGTGCCAGGGGATGTTTTTAAGAAACTTGCTCACGTAGGGATTAGTATCTGCACTTGCTTTTTCCGGCTTGCGCGCAACCAGGTTTACAGAAAAGAAAGCATTAGGCTTTGCCGCTAATATGTTCTTATACTGCTCAATAAATCTGTGCACCTTTGCATGGTGCTTGCCATACCTTATACTTGCCCCAAGCACAATCTTATCAAAAGAAGGCAGTCCTGCAGTTGTGTCATCCACAGATAATAATTCAGCAGAATGGTTGTGCTGCTCAATCTGCTGTTTTAAGCGCTGGCATATTTTTAAGGTATGGCCATCTGTGGTAGAATATACGATCAGCACCCTCTTCATCATGATAAATTATTCTGAAGTGAGTGCCTGAATGAGAGCCAGCACGCTTGATTAAAATAGGGCTGCTTTTCAGGAACCAGCTGTATCTGAACTGTATAGATCATCTATTATCTTGCTGAACTTTGTGGTGATAGCTTTACGCTTCAATTTTAGGGTAGGGGTGAGTTCACCATGTTCAACTGTCCATTCCCTGTCCAGCAGCGCAAATTTCTTGATCTGTTCTACCGGGTTCAGTGACTTGTTGAGATGTTCTATACTTCTGTGCATGAGTTCCTGTACCTTTGGGTCCCTGCTTGCTGCTTCGTTGCCGGGATATGCCTGTTCGTGTTCAGCATACCATTCCTTCAGAAAAGTAAAAGCAGGTACAATCAGCGCAGAAACAAATTTTCTGTCAGCGCCCACCACCATAATTTGTTCTATCCAGCGACTCTCCAGCATTTTAACTTCTACAGGCTGTGGCGCCACGTATTTGCCACCGCTGGTTTTAAAGATCTCTTTTTTACGGTCTGTTACCTTCAGGAATTTATTATCTACAATTTCACCAATATCACCTGTATGCAGCCAGTCGCCCGTCATTACCTCTGCTGTCAGGTCGGGCCTGTTGTAGTAGCCCATCATTACCATGGGGCCTTTGCAGAGTATTTCGCCGTCTTCGGCAATCTTTACCTCTACATTGTGCAGGGGAGGACCAACGGTGCCAAACATGCGGTTTGATTTGCTGTAGCGGTTGCCGCTAATGATGGGAGAGGCCTCCGTAAGGCCATAACCCTCCATGATTACCACACCTGCTGCAGAAAAGATCTTTTGTAGTTTTACCGGGCATGCAGCAGCACCAACAATCACAGCTTTTACCTCTCCTCCAAGCGCCTCCCGCCATTTGCTGAAGATCAGCTTATCGGCCAGTGCCAGTTGTGCTTTGTATGAGAGACTTTGAGGCTGCTGAATCTGGTAATTTTTGGCAACGCCTATAGACCAGTTAAATAGAAGCTTTTTTACCCCACTAAGTTCTGCCCCTTTAGCCATAATGCGCTCATAAACTTTTTCAAGCAGGCGTGGCACTGTTGTAAAGATCACAGGCTTAGCCTCCCGCAGGTTGTCGCCAATCGTTTCCATGCTTTCGGCATAGTAAATGGATACACCATTTAGCAGGTAAATGTAGGTGGCAACTCTTTCGAAGGCATGATTTAGCGGCAGAAAGCTTAAAGCCCGCTTACCCTGGATGCCTACCTCCTGTACCACAGGGGTACTGCCCTCTACATCGCTCACAATGTTGCGGTGCGAGAGCATAACACCTTTGGGATTGCCTGTTGTGCCCGAGGTATAAAGAATGCTGGCCAGATCTTCTTCTGTAATACGTTGCCTGATGCTGTTGATGGTTTCGGTAATGGCGGAGTCTGGTGCAATTAGCAGATCAGACCAGTGATCGGCACCGCTGACTTTCTCATAGGTGTATACCTGTTTAAATTCAGGTAACTGCTTTTTAAGCCTGTTAAGCTTGTCCCACAGGTCCCTGTCGTTTACGAATGCCATTTTCACACCTGCATCAGCCAGTACAAACTGCAGCTCCTGATCGCTTATGTTTGGATATATGGGTACCAGAATGGCACCAGTCTGCTGTACAGCCAGATCAGTAATTAACCATTCTGGCCTGTTTTTGCTAAGGATGGCTACCTTATCCCTGTTCTCCACAGACATATCGCCGCAGGATATGCCCCACTTTAAGAGTCCCGAGCTTAGGCGGTTTACCTGCGCTGCAACCTCATGGGTGCTCCAGGTCTTCCATTTACCCTGTTCTTTGCCGGCCAGCATATCTTGTAAAGGGAAATTTTGTAACTGATACTGCAGGCAATCAAAGAGTCGTTTTACGTCTTTCAAGGTCAATCAAGGCAATTATGTTATAAAAAAGGCCAGGGGTGTTGGCGCCGTGCTAATCTATTTTTTTTGTATTACATATTAAACTAATAGGTAAAATTATTTCCCTGCTCATTGTTTTCACCCATGTTGTGCAGGGGTTTTTCGAAAATTGAATTTATACCCCCTGCTGCTATTGCTACAGTAATAAGCCTTAATCTTCAGATGGTGACTCCGGACAAAAAAATGCTGTGAAAAGCTGTTTTTACACCAGCTTTTCACAGCATTCTGCACCGCTGTTCTCAACCTTTTGCTGCAATTCAGGTTAAGAGGTAAACCAAAACAATTTTTTACCATGAAAATTTTTTACCGATCCTCGATTCCCTGCTTATTTGCCTTGCTGATGGTACTGGCCTCCTGCTCTCCTAAATATGGCGCTCATTTTACACCATCACAGCAGGCTCCTAATGTAGCCTCTGTAGAAAAGCAAAGCGAACAAGTTGCTCCACTTGTGGCAGAGAACCCTGCCGATGTAGCTGTGGAGCTAGAAAAAAGAGCCATAGAAACAGGCGCAAGTGATGTTATTTCAGACGTAGCAGTTCCTGCAGAGGTACCTGCAGTAAAAGAAATCACCCCTAAGCAGCAAAGAAAAATGGTGCGTGAGCTAAGAAAAGAGCTTAAGGGTATGACAAAAGAAGAAAAGCAGGCGTTTCAGCACCAGGTAATTCGTCAGCTCAAAGAGCAGCAGCTTGGCATGAAAATGTCTGAAGATCTTCAGAGAGAGCCAGGCGGTAGTGGTATCAATACCGTGCTGCTTACAATTGTCACTGTGTTGATTCCACCTCTTGGTGTTTTCCTGCACCAGGGCGAGATCAATTCTAAGTTCTGGATCAGTCTGGTATTAACCATTCTCTTCTACGTGCCCGGCCTGATCTATTCACTTCTGGTTATTTTCAATGCGATTTAAGCATCAGCAAAACTAAACTGGATTTAAAATTGGAAGCCCCTTTACAGGGGCTTTTTCTTGTCCTTTAAGTACAACTGCAAGCTTTGTTTAGTGGCTGCTACCAGCCGTTGTCTGCAGCGTTGCAGGCTGGTTTCTAAGGGCTCATCTGCAGGGCTTATGCCTGCAGCATGCCAGATGCCTGCCTTGTAAAGCAGGTGGGTAGGCAATTCAAGTTTGCCGCACAGTAATATTAGCGGCTTGCCTGCCTTTGCTGTCTGTCGGGCAACTTCTCCTATCAGCTTTCCCTGCAGGCTTTCCCGGTCTGCTTTGCCTTCTCCGGTAAATACCAGATCGGCTTCGGCAGCTTTAGGAGCGAAGCCTGCCAGCTCCAGCACCATGCCGGCACCAGGGGCAAGGCTTGCATTTAAAAAGGCCAAGGCTCCGGCGCCAAGGCCACCAGCGGCACCACCACCGGCTACTTCTTCTACAGGCTTTCCTAAGTCACGGGCTATTAGCCGGGCAAGGTGTATGGTGCCAGCCTCGAGTATTTCTATCTGTTTGCTGCTGGCTCCCTTTTGTGCTGCGTAAGTATGGGCAGCTCCCCTGGTACCGGTAAGGGGGTTCGTTACATCACAGGCAACTTTAATTTTTACCTTGTGCAGGTTTTCATATAGGTGACTTTTGCCAATCCGGTCAACCTGGTGGAGGCTGCCACCGGTGGGCAGAAAAGGTCTGCCGCCTGCATCCAGAAAGTGATAGCCCAAGGCAGCTGCCATACCCACGCCTATATCATGAGTGGCACTGCCGCCTATACCCAAATATATTTCCTGTGCTCCAATTTCTATAGCGTGCTTAATTAACTGGCCAACACCAAAAGTGGTGGTGTTTAAGGGGGAGCGCAGGTGGTGGGGGATCAGCTGCAGGCCAGCGGCTTCTGCCATTTCAATGTAAGCCTGTTTATGGCGTGGCAACCAGGCATAACTGGCAATCTGTGCCTGCTGCAGCGGACCATTTACCTCCACCTTTATAATCTTAGCCCCGGCATAACCTGCAGCAAGGCTTGCAAAGCCATCGCCACCATCGCTAAGCGGTAATTGCAGTACTTTGGTAGCTGGCAGCGCTGCCCTGATGCCTTCCGCCATGGCAGCTGCGGCTTCTTCAGCACTGAGTGCATCCTTAAATTTATCGGTTGCTACGAGTATTTTCATCTGAGTACTTTCCTCTCTTTTGCTCATACAACTGGTGAGCTACCAGATCAATCAAACCGCTGTGCCCGGTATTGAGCACCTCTAGTTTGTAATCCTTCAGGTAGCGCAGAAGCCGCTGCATGCCCTGTGGGGTCATTATTTTGTCGTAACGGCCCAGGTACATCTCCAGGTTAATGTGGTTATTTTTAATCAGATCAGCAATATGCCGCATGTTGAAGCGTAAGGGGCTAAACACTGTCCAGCTGTTATACACTTTCATGCGTTTTTCGGGATTGCTCATGTGCCAGTCGGCAAATCTGAGAATGCCTTTATCCATCAGGCGGTAACGCTCCAGGTTGTGCATCAGTTTATACAGAGGTTCCGGTTTCTCCACCAGGTTTCGGAAAAAATTCCTGCTCCAGCTGGGGTAGGTAGCCATGCTGTACCAGAAGGAGGTACGTATGCCATCAGGAGCAATCAGGATCAGGCGGTCAATTTTCGGTGCCATCATTTCCAGGGTCGCCAGTACAAACTTACCCCCCATGCTGTAGCCACTCATTTCAAAGCGGTCGATACTATTCTGTTTCAGGAATGAACCCATCATCCTGTGCCAGAATTCGCGGCTAAGGGGTTTGCGCGGGTCTGGCCAAACACTGTGGCCATGGAAAAACATATCAAAACTCCAGATAGTGTGGGTATCTGCCAGTGCCCTGGCAAAAGGGGAGTAGTATTGTCCGTGCTGCCCAAAACCATGAAAAGCCAGTAAAACCTTAGGACCATTGCCCCAGCGCCACCAATGCAGTTTTGCACCTTCACATTCAAAAAATCCATTCATAACAATAGTTCAAAAATGATAACAACCGCTCATCATAAATAAATACGACTCTTCACAATTAAAGAAACTTTAACAATGGAAACTTTGTAAAACAATAGAGTTTCCATAGTTTTGGGCCGTCGAAAATGAGTACAGGAAATAGCGTGGATATACGACAGAACATCATTACAACAGCCGAGGATCATTTTATTCGCTATGGCTTTAAACGGGTTACCATGGATGACATTGCCCGTGAAATGTCTATTTCGAAAAAAACGATCTACCAGTTTTTTAAAGATAAGAATGAGATTGTTTGTGCTGCTACAGAAGAACATTTGCGCAGGGAAGAAGAGCAGATGGACCGACTGGAGCAGGAGTCTGAAAATGTAATTGAGTTTTTGGTGAAGTGCACCAAAATGATACGGCAGCATGTAGCAACGGTTAACCCTTCTGCCATTATGGAATTGCAAAAGTACTTTCCGGATGGCTGGCAAATCTTTTTAAACTATAAGAAGAAGGTTTTTCTGAACTCGCTCATGCGTTCGCTTATCAGGGGACAGGAGGATGGCTATTTCAGGCCTGATTTTAACCCTGAAATACTGGCGATGCTTCGAATGGAAGAAGTGCAGCTTTGTTTTGATAACCGTGTGTTTCCACGCAACCGCTTTGATATTACTGAAGTGCAGGTACAGGTGTTCCGGCATTTTATCGAAGGACTGATGACAGCCAAAGGGCGCGAACTTTTAGAAGAATATAAGAAAAACCTATCACCCCATGAAACCATTTTCTAAACCTCTTCTGCTTTTACTGGCAGTTTTGATGGCAGGGACAGCCGTGCATGCCCAGCAGGCCCCAAAGCGGGTGTATAACCTGCAGGAGGCTATTGCCCATGCCCTGGAGAATAATGCTTCGGTAAAAAATGAAAGGATTAACGAAGGTATAGCCACAGCACAGGTTAAAGAAACAGTTGCTGAGGGATTACCCCAAATTAATGTTGCCGGCAACCTGACCTATAACATACAAAGGCAGGTAAGCTTTTTACCTGGCGATTTTATTGGCCAGCCAGGTACATTCGTGCCAGTAGCATTTGGTACCCCTTATACCAGTAATGCCGGGGCTACTTTAAGCCAGCTCATATTTAACGGATCTTATTTCGTAGGCCTCCAAGCCTCTAAAGTCTACAAAGAGCTTGCGGCTAAAAATCTTGAAAAGGCTAAAATAGAAGTGGCCGAGGCAGTTGCCCTTGCTTATTATGGGGCTCTGGTATCTGAAGAGCGGCTGGAGCTGCTTGCAGTGAACATGGGCAGGCTGGATACCTTATACCGTGAAACTAAAGCCATGAATGAAAATGGTTTTGCAGAAGCCATAGATGTGCAGCGCGTACAGGTAAACCTGAATAACCTGCGCACCGAATACCAGAACGTAGAGCGTTCTATGGCCATAAACCTTAATGTGCTGAAATTCCAGATGGGCATTCCTGTTGACCAGGAAATAGAACTTGCAGAAAACATCAGCGATTATAAACTTGAAGACATTGCTTTTGCTGAAGATGTGCCCTACAGCCAGAGAATTGAATATCAGCAGCTGAACATCAACAGGGAACTGGCACGGCTGGATATAAAAAATACGCGCATGCAATACCTGCCTAACCTGTCGGTTTTTGCCAATGCGGGTTACACTGCCGGTAGAACTACCTTCGGCGAATTTTTTGAGCCTACGGTGTTACGCTCTGAGAATGAGAATGGAGAAGTGATAGAGCAGGTGGTAGATACCTGGAACCCTTATGCAGCGGTAGGGCTAAACCTCAACATTCCTGTGTTCGATGGCTTCTTGAAAGCAAATACCATCAGGCGCAAAAAGTTGATAGCAGACCAGGTAGATATTCAGATCCAGAACCTGGAGAATTCCATTAACCTTGAAATTGAACAGGCGCAAGTTAACCTGAGGAACAGCCTGCAGTCGCTGGAAACCCAGCAGGAAAATATTGAACTGGCCCAGGAGGTTTTCAGGGTTAGCAGCATCAAGTATCAGGAAGGCATTGGCAGTAACCTTGAAGTAATTGAAGCTGAAAATGCTCTGAAAACTGCAGAAACTAACTATTACCAGGCACTTTACAATGCCTTAGTTGCCCGTGTGGCCTATAACAAAGCAACGGGTACCCTATTACAAAAATAAGATTTCCCTACAACCATGAATACACCTAAAATATTTGTGCTACTGGCAGGCTTGGCTGTTTTTGCTACAGCCTGCAATTCCGGAGACGAGATTTCTGAAAAGAAAGCAGCGCTTCAGGAAAAGAAGAATGAACTTCAGGCACTAAAATCAGAAATAGAATCGCTCGAGAATGAGATTGCCGCTGCCGATCCTTCTTTTGGTAAAGAAGTACGTGAAACGCAGCTTGTAACCACCTTACCTGTTAAGCAGGAAACCTTTGAACATTATGTGGAGGTGAGTGGTGATGTGCAGTCAGAGAAAAATATCACCATCAGTGCCGAATCTATGGGTACTGTAGAGCAGGTAGCGGTAAGTGAAGGACAGCAGGTAAATCGCGGTCAGTTGCTGGTAAGCGTAAATGCAGATGTGCTGCGCAACAACATCAGCGAAGTGAAAACCCAGCTGGAGCTGGCAACGGCTGTTTACGAGCGTCAGAAAAACCTGTGGGATCAGAAAATAGGTACTGAGGTACAATTTCTGCAGACCAAATCGAATAAGGAAGCGCTGGAGAATCGCCTGTCGATGATGCAGTCGCAGCTGGCGCAGGCACAGGCCAGGGCTCCTTTTGCCGGTACTATCGAAGAGGTAATGGTACGCGTAGGCGAAGCCGCCAGCCCGGGTGCTCCCCTGGTTAGGCTGGTGAGCCTGCAGGATATGTACATCAAGGCAGATGTTTCTGAAAACCTGGTTGGTGCCTTCAAAAAAGGCGATAAAGTAGAGATTTTCTTTCCTTCTGTAAATAAAACCTACGAATCTACCATTAAGGCTGTGGGGCAGGTAATCAACCCCAATAACCGTACTTTTACCCTGGAGGCACGTTTGCCAAACGATAGCGAATTGCTGCGCCCCAACCTGCTTGCAGTGCTGAAGGTAAAGGATTTTGAAGAAGAGAATGCACTTGTGGTGCCAACCCACCTTATTCAGCACGACCGCAAAGGCTCCTATGTATATGTGGTTGAAGAAAAGGATGGTGTTAAGCAGGTATCAAAAAAACATGTTGAAACTGGATTAAGCTACAACAACGAAACCCTGGTAACATCAGGCCTGCAGGCCAGCGATGTGCTGGTAAACGAAGGCTTCAGGCAGGTCTCTGAAGGCGTGGCCGTGAAAATTGCTCAGGAGAGTGTAGCTGCTAACTAATAAACGACTCCGCCATGGATTCTAACGAAAATAACAAAGCACGGGAATTTGGCCTTAGCAGTGGTGCTGTCAATAACCGTACAAGTATCATCATCCTCACGATTCTGATTGCCCTGGCAGGTGTAATGGCTTACAACATTATGCCTAAGGAGAGCTTTCCGGAAATCAAACAGCCGATGGTGTACATCAATACGCTGTATCCGGGTAACTCACCAGAGGATATGGAAAACCTTATTACACGGCCTATTGAAAAGGAGCTGAAATCGATGGATGGTATCAAGAAGATTACTTCTACCAGCATTGAGAACTATTCCATTATTACAGCAGAGTTCAACACTACTGTAGAGCTTACCAAAGCGCTGCAGGAAACCAAAGATGCTGTAGACCGTGCAAAAGCAGAACTGCCAACCGACCTGGATACAGACCCGCTTGTGCAGGAGTTTGATATCTCAAACTTCCCGATCATGTACCTGAACGTATCTGGCGATTTTGGTATTGATGAGCTGAAAAACTATGCCGAATACCTGGAAGAGGAGATTGAAAAGCTTCCGGAGATCAGTGGTGTAGACATCAGGGGAGCACTGGACCGCGAAATCAGGATCGATGCGGACCCTTACCGCATGGAAGCTAATAATGTAAACTTCAACGATATCAGAAATGCTGTTGAAGCAGAAAACCTTAGCATGTCTGGTGGTAACCTGCTCATGGGCGACTACCGCCGCTCGCTTAGCATTCGTGCAGAGATTGAACAGGTAAGCGACCTTAACAACATAATTGTTAAGAGCGAAAACGGGAACATAGTATACCTGAATGATGTAGCAACGGTTACTGATACCTACGAGGAGCGTGAATCTTTTGCACGTGAGAGTGGCGACCCTGTGGTAACACTTGATATCAAAAAGCGCAGTGGTGAAAACCTGCTGGATGCCTCTGACAAGATAAAGGAGATTATTCAGGATGCCAAGCAAAACCGCTTTCCCGAAGAGCTGCGGATTACCATTAATAACGACCAGTCCAAACAAACACGTAACCAGGTAGAAAACCTGGAGAACTCCATCATTTTTGGTGTAATTCTGGTAGTACTGGTACTGATGTTCTTTATGGGCTTGCGCAATGCACTCTTTGTGGGTATTGCCATTCCGCTCTCCATGTTCCTGGCTTTTATCATCCTGAACCTATCAGGCGTTACCCTGAACATGATGGTGCTCTTTGGGCTTATCCTGGCACTGGGTATGCTGGTAGATAACGGTATTGTGGTAGTAGAGAACATTTACCGCCTCAAACAGCAGGGGTACAGCAATATAAGGGCGGCTAAAGAAGGTGTAGGAGAGGTGGCCTGGCCAATTATTACCTCTACCGCCACTACGCTTGCTGCCTTTTTACCGCTTGCCTTCTGGGGCGGTCTGGTAGGTGAGTTCATGAAGTTCCTGCCCATTACGCTCATCATCGTACTTACTTCATCCCTGTTTGTGGGCCTGGTGATAAACCCGGTTATCTCGGCAATTTTCATGAAACTGCCCGAAGATGAAGCACGCAAGAAGAAAAAGATATGGCGCTGGGCCATTGGAGTTGCCCTGATAGCACTTGTGTTTTACCTGGCCGGTAACCTGGCGTTAGGTAACCTGCTGCTGCTGCTGGCTATACTAATACCAATTAACGTTTACTTCCTGGATCCTGCCACCGAGTGGTTCCAGAACAAGTTTCTGGTGTACCTGGAAGATCTTTACTATAAAATTGTAAAGTTTGCCCTTACAGGCTGGCGACCCTATGCATTTTTCTTTGGTACACTGGCCCTGATGATCTTTTCGGTGATGCTTTACTTTGCACGGCAGCCTAAGGTAGATTTCTTCCCGGTAAATGAGCCGCAATATGTAAACGTTTTTATAGAGCAGCCGCTTGGTACCGATATAGCAACCACCAATGCCTTTACCCAGCGACTGGAGGAAAAGATCATGAATCTCATGGAGCCTTATGATTACATGGTGGAGTCTATCGTGGCACAGGTTGGTGCCGGTACCAGCGATCCTGGTGCAGGCCCGCAAGGTGGCGTTACACCTCATAAAGCACGTATTACGGTTGCTTTCGAGGATTTTCAGCATCGCAAAGGTGTTTCTACAGCCGAGCTGATGGAGAAAATTAGGGAGGAAATGAATGACTATCCCGGTGCAGTGGTAACGGTAGAAAAGAACCGCAGCGGACCTCCGGTAGGTAAGCCAATTGACCTGCAGCTAAAAGGGGAAGACTATGAAAAGCTGATAGACCTGGCAGACCAGGTAATTGAAACCATTGAAAACAGCAATATAAAGGGCTACGAGGGTTTAAAAACCGATCTGGAAACAGGTAAGCCCGAGCTGGTGGTGCGAATAGACCGCGAAAGAGCACGTCGCTATGGATTAAGCACCCAGCAGATTGCCAGCGAGCTGCGTACCTCTCTGTTTGGTCTGGAGGTGAGCAAGTTTAAAGATGGTGAAGACGAATACCCGATACAACTGCGCCTGGAAGACCGCTTCCGCTACGACCTGGAGTCGCTGATGAACAAGCGCGTTACCTTCCGCAACAACCAGGGCCAGATGCGCCAGATCCCTATTTCTGCTGTAGCCAGTGTGGAATATGCTTCTACCTATGGCTCTATCAAGCGTAAAGACCTGGATAAGGTAATCAGTGTGTACTCTAACGTGAAAGAAGGCTATAACGCTAACGAGATTGTTGGTGAGATACAAACCCTTGTTGCAGATATGGATGTGCCGCAGGGCTACGAGGTGAAAATAGGGGGTGAGCAGGAGGAGCAGGCCAAGTCCATGGCTTTCCTGGGCAGAGCCCTGATGATTGCAGTGTTTGCAATATTTCTCATCATCGTTGCCCAGTTCAACTCTATCATTTCTCCGTTCATCATTATGTGTTCGGTATTGTTCAGTACCATTGGGGTGTTCCTGGGGCTGGTGATCTTTAACATGAACTTTGTGGTGATCATGACAGGTATTGGTATAATATCGCTTGCCGGTGTGGTGGTGAATAATGCAATTGTATTGATTGACTACACCAACCTGATCAGGGCCCGCCGCCGTCAGGAACTTGGTATCCCTGAAGATGGCCGTTTGCCTTACGATGAGATTGTAAACAGTATCATCGATGGCGGTAAAGTACGTCTGCGTCCGGTATTGCTTACGGCTATTACCACAGTACTGGGTCTTATTCCGCTGGCAACGGGCATGAACATCAACTTCTTTAGCCTTTTTGCAGAGTTTGATGCTGATTTTTATGTAGGGGGAGATAACGCAATTTTCTGGGGCCCGATGGCGTGGACAGTAATTTTTGGCCTGACTTTTGCTACATTCTTAACATTGGTGATTGTACCGGTTATGTACCTGATCGCCGATAAGATAAGTTACAGAATCAGTAAAGTTTAGTTTAGTTGGTTAATGAGCTCCGGCTCCCACTTGGGGGCAGGAGCTTTTCTATTTTATGGGAAAATTTATTTCAGTGGCCATTTTGGGCCTGATTATTTTTCTGCTCGATCTCTATATGTTCGGCGCCATAAGGCTGCTGACAGAGAACAGCAGTGCAAGTGTAAAACGCTGGGTATTTATTGTTTACTGGGGTTTATCTGCTTTTACCATTGTGCTGATGGCGGTGTACAACCTCACCAACATCAGGGAGCAGGTACCGGAACTTAGGCAATGGATCCTGTTCTGGCTGGTGGCTTATACCATATCCAAAGTACTGGGTGGGTTCTTTTTGTTGCTAGATGATATCTGGCGCTTGTTCATGTGGTGCTGGCGTAAGCTGGTCATCAATGTGGAGGCTCCATCTTCTGCACCGCAGCAACCAACAACCCCTGCAGGCATTACCCGCTCTGAGTTTCTGGCAAAATCTGCCCTGGTTGCAACGGCAGTGCCCATGGTTACCATGGGCTTTGGCATTTTAAGCGGTGCCCACGATTACCGCGTGCGCCACCGCCGTGTGGTATTGCCAAACCTGCCAAAGGCGTTTAACGGCTTTAAAATTGCCCAGCTTTCCGATATTCACAGTGGCAGCTTTTTTAATAAAACAGCTGTTGCCGGTGGCGTGGAGATGCTCCTGGAGCAAAAGCCTGACGTTATCTTTTTTACCGGCGACCTGGTAAACAACATGACCAGCGAGGTACGTGATTACGTTCCGATATTCAGCAAATTAAAGGCTCCCTTTGGTGTGTACTCTACCCTGGGCAACCACGATTATGGGGAATACATACAATGGCCAAGCCAGGAGGCAAAGCGCCAAAACCTGCTGAACATGGTTCAGGTGCACAGGCAAATGGGTTGGGACCTGCTTATGAATGAGCACAGGCGCATAAAAACCGCTGGGGAAGAAATAGCCATACTAGGCGTGGAAAACTGGGGAACCGGCCGCTGGCCCAAGTACGGCAGGTTAGAACAGGCCTATGCCGGTACACAGGATATGCCCGTAAAGCTGTTGCTCTCTCATGATCCTACCCATTGGGACGGTCAGATCAGGCCACTCTTCCCGGACATCGATATTACCTTCAGCGGGCATACCCACGGCTTCCAGTTTGGGGTTGAAATTGGCGATTTCCGCTGGAGCCCTGCCAGCTGGATGTACAAGCAATGGGCCGACCTGTACCAGGAGGGAAATCAGTACCTGTACGTTAACCGTGGCTATGGGTACCTTGGCTTTCCCGGCCGTGTGGGTATTCTTCCAGAAATAACTATCCTGGAGCTGGCATCTTCTTAAGTTACTAGTGCATCTATATCATACCTAATTGTGGTATGCTGAAAGCACAAAAAAGCCTGGAACTATAAAGTTGCAGGCTTTTTTCATTGTTAAACCTCATTTTTAAGCTTTTACTTTTTCGTTGCCGTAACTGCCTGCCATTTTACTGAAGGAATCTGTTGCCCTTACTGGATTTTTTATGGAGCCAGGCTGCTTTTTGTTTTCAGAACCATCCTGTTGCTGCACACAAAAGGCCAGCATGGGGTAATCAAATTTCAGGTGCCCCTGTGAAGTGTTGCGGTAAATACTGACTACCTTCAACATTCTGCCTGCAAAAAATACACTGTGATCCTCGTGCAGGTCCTGTTCTTTTGCAGATTCTGGGGTACAATAAAAGGGCTCGGCAGCTTTACGCATTAGTGCTGTCAGCTCCTGTACCTTTTCATTGAATGCTTCTTCTGATAACTTGGCAGGCGTTGTAAAAACAGCCATGAAAGTAGGGCTTTTTGCTTTTCCCTCTTTATGATCATGTATAAACCTGGCCAGATCCCGGCATAGGCCTGCAGTAGCGGCAGCACTTCCAAGCTGGGGGTATACACCAAAGCTGCAGCTTTTTTTTCTGATTGTCAGCCCATGCTGCTGCTCCTGTGCCTTAAGTGTTGATACAAATGCCGAAAGCTTTTGAGCAACCTTTTCAGTTGTCTGTTTCATTGGGCCTGTAACAGGCTCAAAGGTGGGGATTTCTTTTTGATGTAAGGTGCGGTAATTGCTATGTGATATGGCCTCCTCACTACAAAAAGGATTAAAAAATGCCATGTAAAATCTCCGGTTGTTTTATGACATTTAATACGGCCTAATGTGTAAATGGTTGGTTTTAAATCGTGTGCGAAATAAAATAATCATAAGAACAGGAAGTGATTTTACCCACATCATGCCGCTGCATCTACGCTAGTGCCGAAGCAGCTGGCGTTCACTGTATTAGCTTGCTGCTTTCTTCCAGCTCTTACAGGTTTGCATTGCCCCCAACGGCAAACTACATTAAAAAATATTGTTCCGATTGTACCAGGTGCTTGAGGGGAGCCAGGCAATATATTCACAACTCTGTTGCTGATCTATTTCGCTGTATTTTATCTGCCGTTTTGCGCAAAATTTAAGTTCGTGCTGTTATTCATTTATTTCATAATCGATAGGTTTAAAACTCCCATTGTTCGATTGGCCCGCAGAACAGGCAGTAAGACCTACCACCAGGTCCATTTCAGCTCTGAACATAACATAGTCTCCGGCTTTGCTCAGGGGCGGCTCTACACTTAGGCTGCCATCCGGAAATATCTGCACGTTCATGAAAATGTTAAAAGTAGTAGGCACCTCATCGGGTGCTATTCCCCATGCTTTTAAATTAGAGTACAGGTTCTCGTGGCAGGAGGGGTGGTGTCCTTTAACTTTGTATAGTTTATGAAACATCTCCAGGCTGCAGGGAGTCAGCAAAAAGTCATGTCTGCCACAGGTATCTTCCAGTAAAGTAAGCATAGGATTGCTGCGGTTGCTGTACAGTATATGACCTTTTTTGATCAGCCATGCATTTGCATAATCAAGAGTGCGGCCGCTGCTTAACCATTCCTCTTTGTCGTGCAGCTTATAGCAAATCAGGTCACTTACCTGCTCACCAAGGGGATCTGTTATTTTCAGGTACTGCCCCTTTTTCAATTCAAAGGCAACACCACTTTGTGGAGATATTCTGCCTTTCATCAGCTTTTTCATGATGGATATGGGTTAAGAAAGAAAAGGACATTTCCAGTTATCTGCAACTGAACGGCCACTGTACTGTCTGGCTTCTGATGCATCACCAAAATCCTTCAGCATGGGGTTAACTGTTCCCTGAAGCCTTTTGTCGTTTCGCCTGACCACAGATTTCACCTTTTCATAGATACCTTCGTTGCGTAAGGCCTCAAACTGTTCGTGCAGGTTAAATACAAGCATGGGGTACTCGAACCGGCGCGCTTTACGGCTGCTGTTCGGGTGCATGCCCACTATGTAAAAAGCCTTTCCGCCAAAGCTAAAGCTAAATTTACTGTCAACAGGGTTGCTGCTGGTGGTGGTGTCCCACGAATAAAATGGTTTTGCCGCCTGATGTAGCAAATTCAGCTGTTGCCACAGCTTTTCTTCAAATACTGCTTCACTCATACTTTTGGGAGCTTGAAAAACTGCCATGAATGAGGCGTATGCACCAGGAATTTTGCTACGCTCGTGCAGAAAACTAATCAGGTCTCTGCTAAGCCCTGCCGTAGCGTTTATACTTCCCAGCTCCGGATAAACCCCAAAGCGGCAGCTGCCGCTTCTAAAGGCAGATCTTGCCATGATGCAGGGATGGTTTTTATTGATGATGAAGGTGTTTAACTTCCTGGCAATATGTTCATTAAAATTATGTTGCGGCGAGTCTCCAAACTCACTGTCGGTTTTGTAGGGGGTATTATCCAGAGCATTATAGTTACTATACCGCCTGGCATCCTGGCTGTTAAATGGATTTGGTGGCATTGTTTAAAGTTAGATCCTATTCTTTAAACGGATATGTAGCATCAAGGTTATTTAGTGTATTCTGTTCAGCCAGCGCAACACATAAGTTTAGTATATGAAGGGAAAATTAGTCATAGGAATTGCAGCCAGCTTAAGCTGCTGTTAATGTATTTCCCCTGTCTCTTGCACTATTTAACCCTAGCTAAGGCCTGGATCCCAGCAATTAAGCATCCATGATCTCAAACTCGATGGGCTTTAGTGAGCCGTTGTTATATTGTACTGATGCGCAGGCTGTAAGTCCAACGATCATGTCCATTTCGGCCCTGAAAACCACATAGTCACCTGCTTTACTGCCTGGTTTTTCTATGCTTATGCTGCCATCATGCCTGAACTTCACATGCATAAAAATGCTGAAGGTGGTATAAATTTCATCCGGGTCAATATCCCACCCCATCAGACTGTGGTAGAGGTTCTGGTGGCAGGACTGCTGATGGTTTTCTGTTACGCCATGCTGCTCAATGGTGTGCTGATTACAGGGGGCAAGAAAAAAATCATGCCTGCCACAGGTATCTTCCAATATGCTGAACATAGGGTTGCTGCGGTTGCTGAACAGTACATCGCCTTTACTGATGGCCCAGGTTCTGGCATGGTCAAGGGTGCGGCCACTGCACAGCCATTCATCGAGATCTTTTAAGTTATAACAAATAAGCTCGCTCACCTGCTCCCCCTCCGGGTCTGTAACTTTTAAAAGCTGTCCCTGCTTAAGTTCAAAGGCAATTCCTGTATGAGCCCTGATTAGTTCCTTTGTAACGGTCTGCATTTTTTAAATTAAAAAGGTGTGAAGTATTAGAAATCTGTCTGATGATGCTGAATGTGTACCAGATTTGATAGCGGCTCGCTGGTAGATCTTGATCCAAAAATGAAGAGCTTGCATGCGGAATCTTAAGAGTTTATGGGAGCAAATTTGGCTGAATCTAATACTGCTCACCATGCTGTATACTATCAGGGTTTTACGGATTGCCTGCAGGAAAGTTGGTAGCTGTAAATTCGGACCTAAAAGTCGTATTTTAGCTGAATTTTAAGGTTGCTGCGGGTGCTGCCTTCAATTCTTTCGAGACCACTGCCAATCACCTCTCTGTCGCGGTAACGGCTGCGGGCCCACCTGAACCAAAAGCTAAGGTTAGGCCCGGCTTTCCATTGCAGCATAGCGTAGTAACGAATGCCCCGGCCGTAGTAAGCCGGTACCGTAAAGGACCACAGCACGTCCTTCTCGAATGCATACTGCCTGTTCTCCCAATCGTCGGTATGGAATAGAGCATAACGGGTGCTTATGCGCCAGTTGCCTAAACCATAGCTGGCATCCTGTATCAGGGCGTAGCCACGGCTAAAAATGCCCTGCTGCTGAAAGCTGCTCCACTGTACACGGCTGCGGAATTGCAGTGCCTGATCGGGTCTGTAATCCAGGTTCAGGAGGTAGTTCTTTTTGCTTCCCGCTGCCAGTATTCTGGTTTTATCGGGGCCGGAGATGTCTCTTTGTTTAAGCTCATTCCTGAACTGGACGTGGAAAATTAGCTGCTTGCCAGGTTGCCAGTTCAGGCGCAACAGGTATTCATAACCATCAGATGGTGCACTTACCCGGTATCGTAGCCATGGAAACCAGAAACGGTCAACATAGGCAGTTAGCCACAAGGCTTTGCTGTGTTGGTACTTCAGCCCCCAATACAGGCCGCTTTCATTTTGCAGCCGTGTACCTTCTGCAAAGCCGGAGCCATAAAAGCTGTAAAAGTCTTTTGTATAGTGCCTGTACAGGAGTGAAACATCAAGCCCCTGGCTTATAGGGGCTATAACGCCTGTAATGCCACCCCAGCCACCTCCTTTACTTATGGCCCATTCTCCAAAAAGCCCAAGCTGATGCCAGTGTGCTTCTGTAAAAACACTTGCAGTAAAGTTATGGCGGCCTCTAAAAGCAAAGCGGTTGTAAAGCTGAGGCAGGGGCTGTTGTGGCTGGCTAAAGCGGGTGTATAAACTTGTGTAACCAATGCTGAATTTTCCCGGAGCTATCTGCCAGCGGCCGGCACTGCCAAAGTTTGTTTCTCTCAGTGTATTTCTGTTTGCCAGTTCGGTGCGTGTGCGGTGCAGCCCTGTAGTCTGAAATGCAGAGAAGAAACGATCTTCTGCAGTAACAAGGCTATCGGTGCTGCTGCGAATGCTTGCATCCCTGGGAGTACTGCCGGCAAACAGGCTTATTTCTTTTCTGTGGGATCCAAAAGTAACGCCAGCTCCCTTAAAAAAGCCACTTTCCACCACAGAGGTGTAGGGGCGTATACCAAGGGAGGGTCTTGCAACGGTAGTAATGGTTTCAGAACCTTTACCCAGGTAAAAGCCTGCTCCCAGCACCAGCCCTTGTCCATACTGTACCTGGTAGTCGCCAACCACGATTCGTTTAAATGGTCCCCGGTTCCAGATCATGGCATGGAAGGAATAAAAGTCTGCTCCATACTGTTTCTCTGCAGGCCTGAAGGAGAGCTGTTCCCCTGCATCTTTTTCTGCAGTTAAGCCAATGCTAAAACTGCGGGCTTTGCTCATGCGCAGCCTAAAGTACAATTTATCAGGTGAGCCTGTAAAGGCGGGTGGCAGTGAGTCTGCCCCCGGAATAAAACCAGCCTGCGGTTCTGCCAGCCTTTCCCATCTTAGCAGCGCAAAGCGGGTGCCTGTAGTAAACATATGCTCTATCAGGGAGCGATTGTCTGAATGCAGACCCCTTTCCTGTACCCGTACAAATGGAAGTAACTGCTGAATAGTAGCCAAATCCCAGCCCGGTACCGCCTGTAATTCGTAAAGGCTTAGCAGAGGACCATTTCTGTTGATGTGCTGTAACAGGCTTTCTATCTGCCGGTGGTTCAGGAGGTAGAGCGACTGTAGTTCTTCCCGGCTGGCCCTGTTCAGATCCAGGGGCTGGGTGTAAAAAAGCAGCAGGGTCTCGTACAGTTCTTCATAGGGAAGGTCGTCTTCCTGTAAAGGAAAAATTCTTTCAGCAAAGTTTTCAATATCAATGGCAGGGCGGGGTGGTTCCTGGGCTAAAAGGGGTAAGGTGCTAATGAAGAAAGAAATGTATAGCAGCCCTTTTTTCATTTCTTGTCATTTAACGTGAGGCTAAAGCTAGCATGGTGCAAGAGGCCCAGGTGGCGATGGTGCTGCAGCGCATAATCTATTTTCAATTTCCCGCTTATAAATCCAATGCCCCCGTGCAGGCTTTCTGGCCTGGTGCTAAAACCACTGCGCAAGGCCAGGAATGGACGCAGCCGGTACTCAAAGCCGCTTTTGAAGCTGGCTGGGTAGTCCACATCCTTTTCTGTTTCTACAACCAGCAAAAAGAGCTCAGTAGCCTGCCACTGCAGCCCTGCTCTCAACAGGGTAGGGATGTATTCTCCAGTTTCAGGACTCAGGCGGGATTGTGTAATATTGTATGCGAAGCCGCCAAACCGTAATTTTGGGATCAGTTCTGCAGTACCTCCAAAGGAAAGCAGCGGCACTGTTCTGCTGCCGAACCCTTTTGTGGCAGCCTGAACAAAGCCAGCCTGCAGGCCAATGGAAACAAAGTTGATCTGATGCGCAAAGCCAAGGCTGCCTTCGGTAAGGCTGTAGGCACCAAAGCCAAAGCGGCTGATGCCTGCACCGGCTACACCCGTGTGCAGCGGTGTACAAAATGTTATTGCGGCAGTTGATAGTTCCGGTATGTTAAGCCTGCTCTGGAAGCTGGCAGCAACCGTGGCTTCCTGAACTCCCGCCAGGGCACCAATGTTGTAATGCAGTGCCCACACATCAGTTACCGGTGCAGCAGCACCGCCCATACCGGCTGCCCTGGCCCCGGTCAGCTGGTAAACAAGCTGGGCTTCTGCAAGCAGGTATACATTTAGCAGACTAATAACTAAAAAAATGCGTAGCATAGACAATCTTCTAAATAAATCAGGCACAGCTGTTAAATGTTTATTGTTATTGCTTTTTCTGCCCTTTTTGTCTAATGCACAAGTGGCTGATACCCTGTATTATGCCAATGGTGCTGTAAAGGCATACGGAGTCCTGAAGGGTGGATTGCGGCAAGGGCAGTGGCAGTATTTTTATCCTGATGGTACTCCCAATGCGCTGGAGCAGTACCGTGAGGGCCATTTGCAGGGAGAGGTCTTAAGCTTTGATTTCAGCGGAAAGCTGATAGGAAAGGAGCATTATGTACAGGGGCTGCTGCAGGATTCTGCCTATTACTACCACAGCAACGGGCAAGCCAGAAGTAGCGGTATGTTTGAGAAAAACCTGCACCAGGGGCGCTGGAGGTTCTGGAATGAGGCTGGAGTGCTGATCAGAGAGGGTAGCTATAGAAATGGACTTCCGGAAGGACAATGGAAGTTTTACTACGATAACGGACAGATCTGGCAGGAGGGAAGTTTTACCGGGGGTAAAGAAGAAGGTCTGTGGAAGTACTACCGCGATAATGGTAAGCTGGAATATACAGGAAGCTGGAAAGGGGGTGAAAAATCAAACGACTGGTTCTACTATACTCCGAGAGGTAAGAAAAAGAAAATAGATCCGTAAGCTATGATGCTTTTTGATACTCCCAGCGGTACCAGCTACCCATACCTCATAACTAAAACTTTATACCCTTCTCACAAAGGCCGGAAGGTGGCTGTTACCCTGTAGTTATCAAATACAATACCAGTAACCACCAGTTTGCTGTCAGTCAGTTCATCCACCCTGGCCTCCCAGTCCATTTTATCCTGCCAGTTGATGTGAATTTCTTCTCCATTTCCAACAAATGACCAGGTGCCGGTAGCCTGTACTTCAGGTTCTGGTGTTGGGTTTTCCGGGTCTGCAGGAGGGCAGGGGTTGGGGCCACTGAGTATTTCACCTCTTCCATCTGAATAAAAGCGGTATATTTCATCTC
The DNA here is from genome assembly GCF_020178975.1 of Cesiribacter sp. SM1. GTDB lineage: Bacteria > Bacteroidota > Bacteroidia > Cytophagales > Cyclobacteriaceae > Cesiribacter. The sequence continues at coordinate 472,374 of NZ_JAHXBU010000092.1, read as the reverse complement.
TCTGGCAGTCAGGGATCTGGTCTACCACATTGAATAAAATATATGTTACTTTCTCCAGCCGCCAGTCTTTGTGGCTGCCATTGGTCAGGCGCATCAGGTTTTCCGGCAGCGGCACCTTCTCCTGCTTGTTACAGGCAGAAAGCAGTAAAATAAAAATCAAGAGTGATGCTGACAGGCATTTAAAAGTCATGTTACAGTTGTTTGAGGTGCTTGTACAGTTTTTCAACAGGTAAACCCATTACATTGTAATACGAGCCTTCAATCTTTTCGATGCCCACCATGCCTATCCACTCCTGAATCCCGTAGCTGCCGGCTTTATCAAATGGCTTATAATTGGAAACATAGTAATCTATTTCCTCCTCATCCAACTGCCTGAAATAGACTACTGTTATATCATCGAAGATAACTTTTTTTTTCCGTTGCAGCAGGCATACGCCGGTAATTACTTTGTGACTGGTGCCGGAAAGGCGCTTTAGCATGCTTACCGCCTCTTTTGCATCTGCTGGTTTATTGAGTACTTCTTCTCCTAATACTACGGTAGTATCTGCTGTTATAAGCAGGGCATCCTCCAGCTCATCCACAAAAGCATCTGCTTTTTTTTCGGCCAGGAAACGTGCTACCTCTCCGGCAGGCATAGCTGCAGGAAACACTTCGTCAGTTTCCTTCACCTTTACCGAAAAGGAAATGCCCGCACTCCTGAGCAGCTCCTGGCGGCGCGGCGAGTTAGAAGCTAAAATAATCGGGTAAGGTAAATTCATCTTCCTTAATTGAGCCAAATAAAAAACCGCTGATCATTTTAGGATAGAAGTAGGTAGATTTTTGTGGCATGGTATAGCCGCTGTAACATACCCGCTTTACATCTTCCATGGAAATGTCCTTGATGATAAGTGCACATTGTGCTTCCTGTTTCAGAACTTTGGTAAGGCAGTTGGCAAAGTTTCGCTCAAAGCTAATGTGCTCCGATCGCCGCTGGTCTTTACCGGCAATTCCCAAAGCTTTGTCTATTACAAAGTAATGAAGTACCGTCAAGTCCAGTTCTTTTACCTCCTGTGGCATCTTCCAGTGTAACAGTTCTATTACCTCCGGTTTAAGCCTGATCTTGTAGGTAATGTCTTTCAGGATCAGGCCAAAGGCCCATTTTTTACCCAGTATAATGGTGTTTACATCATAAGGATTATCAAGCTCCTTGATGATAAAGTAGGGATCCAGTTTTTGAAGCAATGCTTTTTCATCAAAGTCTGCCAGGCCACTGATCAGGCGGTGGGTTGGCATAATGCGTATGTCATCTCCCTCAGTGTTGGTAAGGTACATCAGGTGAAAATTATAACCTTCTGCACCTGTATGGTGAGGATTTTCTTTTGTGCGCTGCTTTCTGTACATCAGGGAGCTTTCGTAGCGGTGGTGACCGTCGGCCAGAATTACCTGCTTATCCGAAAGTACTTCCTGGAACCGTTTTATTACCCTGGCATCATGAATAACGCTCATGCAGTCCCGCACGCCCTGATAATCTTCAGATTCGTACACCGGTTTCTGCATGCTTTCGTCCATGTACCCCTCGAGTTCAAAATGAGGATCGGTGTAGAGTCCGTGGGTAGGGCTAACATTCAGCTGGGTTGCGTGCAGCAGCTCAAGACGGTCATTTACTGATTTGGGAATGGTGTTTTCATGCCTTAGCAGCACCTTTTCGTCCCAGTCGTAGGCCCTGATGTAGCATACAAAGCCTTTGCGAACAAACTCCTGCGAGGAGCCGGGAAAGGTAAAGTACTGGTAGTGCACATAAATGGTCGGCAGCTTATCCTGCAGCAACACGCCTTGCTGCTTCCAGTTTTCAAGCCTCATGGCAGCTTCATGGGCAGGATTATCTCCCGCCGGTACCGATAAATGTATACTGTTGTATGGGTTTTGATAGAGCTCCTGCCGCTGACGTTGCGAAACTACATCAAAGAGGGGAGAAGTAAGTTCATCTATGTTCCTGAACCGTTCCTGGTTAAAGCGCCAGGCCCGGAATGCTTGGATCTCGGCCATGTTCTGTTCTTATTGTTTGCTACGTTTACGCCATTTAGAGGGCGCTGCTGTAACCGCCTGCTCATTGCTAACCTTTGTGGTTTTGTTGCTGTGAAGATAGATTGCGAGGGCAGCTGCCAGCATTTCTTCATCAGCATCGGGCTTGGGGTGTAACAACTCAGGCCTGAAATATTTTTCTACGAATTTAGTATCGAATCGGCCGCTGATAAAAGCATCATGCTCCAGCACAAAACGGCCAAAGGGAAGGGTAGTAGTGATACCGGTAATCTGGTACTCTTCAATAGCCCTTAACATGCGCAGGCGTGCTTCCTCCCGGTTCTTGCCCCAGGTAACCAGCTTGGCTATCATGGGATCGTAATAAATGGGAATCTGCATGCCCTGCCGAAAGCCATCATCGACCCTGATGCCGGGACCCTGGGGGCGGCGATAGGTCTGCAGTGTGCCTATGTCCGGCAAAAAGTTATTGGCAGGGTCTTCGGCATAAACCCTTAGTTCCAGGGCATGGCCATTGATGTGCAGATCTTCCTGCTTAAAAGATAGTGGCTTGCCTTCTGCTACATAGATCTGTTCCTTTACCAGGTCTACACCGGTGATCATTTCTGTAACCGGGTGTTCTACCTGCAGGCGGGTGTTCATTTCCAGGAAATAGAAATTCAGCTGCTCATCAACAATGAACTCTACCGTACCTGCGCCGTAATAATTACAGGCTTTGGCTACCATAACGGCGGCCTCGCCCATGGCTTTGCGTATTTCATCCGTCAATACTGCCGAGGGCGCTTCTTCTATCACTTTCTGATGCCGGCGCTGTACGGAACACTCCCGCTCGAACAGGTGGACAATGTTGCCATGGTGGTCTCCCATTACCTGTATCTCTATGTGGCGCGGGGAGGTAATGAATTTCTCCAGGAATACCGATCCATCACCAAAGGCAGAGGTAGCCTCGCTGATGGCCCGCTGCATGCCTTCTTCAAAATCCTGGGCCTGCTCAACTACCCGCATACCTTTACCGCCACCACCAGCGCTTGCCTTAATCAACACCGGGTAGCCAATTTCTGCTGCTTTGCGTTTGCCCTCGGCAACATCTGTAAGGGCTGTGGCTGTACCTGGTACCAGGGGAATATCATACTTGGCTACTGCAGCCTTTGCAGCCAGCTTGCTGCCCATAATTTCTATGGCATGAGCGGAGGGGCCAACAAAGATGAGGCCGGCTTCTTCTACTTTTTTGGCAAATCCTGCATTTTCAGAAAGAAAACCATAGCCGGGGTGAATGGCATCAACCCCAAGCGCTTTACATACATCAATAATACGATTACCCAGTAAATAAGACTCTGCAGAAGGAGCCGGACCCAGGCAAACAGCCTCATCGGCAGCCTGTACATGCAGGGCATGGCGGTCGGCCTCGCTGAAAACTGCAACGGTGCGAATACCCATTTCCCTGGCAGACCTGATAATCCTAAGCGCAATTTCTCCCCTGTTGGCAATCAGTAGTTTCTTGATTTTATGCATATCTGAAATAAAAAATCTGTTTTGTACTTTTGAAAGTGTACAATGCTACTAATTAATGGGCTAAAACCGAAGAAGCAGCAGGAATTTTATAGCCTATTTTGTACAGTCGGGAATTAATTTTACTTTTGAGTGTTTTTTGTTTTGACCGTAGAATTGTACAACATAACTATTAACAGTCTTGGATCTGTTTGAAAAACTACTGCAGGACCGGGGACCTCTAGGAAAGCATTCGCAAGCTGACGAAGGCTATTTCATGTTCCCCAAGTTGGAGGGTGAGATCAAACCACGCATGGTATGGCGTGGTAAAGAAGTTCTCACGTGGAGCTTAAACAACTATCTTGGATTTGCCAATCATCCTGATGTGCGCAAGGCGGATGCCGATGCTGCTGCCCGCTGGGGAGCTGCCTATCCGATGGGTGCGCGTATGATGTCTGGAAATTCAGATCAGCACCTTCAGCTCGAGAATGAACTTGCTCAGTTTGTTCAAAAAGAATCTGCCTACCTGCTTAACTTTGGTTACCAGGGGGTTGTGTCTATTATCGATGCCCTGGTTGACCGCCATGATGTGATCGTGTATGACTCAGAATCCCATGCCTGCATTGTAGACGGCGTTCGCCTGCATATGGGTAAGCGGTTCGTTTACTCGCATAACGATATGGAGGCCCTGGAGAAACAGCTGAAGCGTGCAGAACGCATCACTGCCGAGACTGGTGGCGGTATCCTGGTTATTACCGAAGGTGTTTTCGGTATGTCGGGCAACATGGGCAACCTAAAGGATATCGTTGCACTGAAGAAAAAGTACAACTTCCGTATTTTCATTGACGATGCACATGGTTTTGGTGCTATGGGCCCAACTGGTGCAGGTGCTGCAGAAGCTCAGGGTGTACAGGCCGACATTGACCTTTACTTCTCTACATTTGCCAAGTCAATGGCGAGCATTGGTGCGTTTGTAGCCGGTAACCGCGATATTATCGACTACCTGAAATACAACATGCGCTCACAGATCTTTGCCAAGGCACTGCCCATGATCTTTGTGGAAGGAGCACGCAAGCGTCTGGAAATGCTGCGTACCCAGCCTGAGCACAGGGAAAAACTGTGGACGATCGTAAATGCACTGCAGTCTGGTCTGCGTGAGAAAGGTTTCGATATTGGAACTACTACCTCTCCCGTAACCCCTGTATTTTTAAGAGGTGCGCTTAGTGCGGCTACCATTCTTAACAAAGATTTGCGTGAGAATTATAACATTTTCTGCTCTGTGGTAATTTACCCGGTAGTGCCAAAAGACGTTATCATGCTGCGCATTATACCTACAGCGGTACATACCCTGGAAGATGTGGCTCAAACAATTCAGGCTTTCTCTGAAATCAAGCATAAACTGGATACTGGTGCATATGTAAACCACGAATATGCAGCAAAAATGGCCATGTTTGACGCTTAAAAGGGGGTATTGATTTGCGATTTTTAATGAAATAGCTATATTGCTTTTAAAATAAAAATCCTAATCAGTTAACCAAACTTAAGCCAATTTATGAACCGCTTCGACCAAATCAGAGACCTGGTAATGTCGCTTGAGTCAGACTTCCAGAAGTTCTACGACAAAGAAAACCAGGCTGCTGGTACACGCGTTCGCAAAGGTATGCAGGAGCTTAAAAATCTTGCCCAGGAGATACGCGTTGAAGTTCAGAATAAAAAGAACGACGCAGAACAAAAGTAAGAATCTACATTCTGAATAAACTGCATCAGACTTTACTAAGATTATTATACAATAAAAGCGACACTGCAAAGTGTCGCTTTTATTTTTGCTCCATCTTCTGAAGCTTTTATATCAATTGTGCATTTATTTATGCAATAGCTTTCAGCTTCTGAACAGTTGCCTCTATTTTTTCACACAGTTTTGAAGAAGCCGGTACAAGTGGCAGCCGCACTGAGTTCTCACAAATGCCCAGGCATTTGAGCGCCTGTTTAACGCCTACAGGATTACCTTCTTCGTAGATGTAGGGATTTAGCTCCAGTAAGGCAAATAATGCCTGGCGGGCGGTATCAAAGTCTCCTTTCAGGGCATTGCGGGTCATGGTCTGGAAGAGGGTAGGCAAAGCGTTAGCCAAAACCGAGATGATGCCTTTGCCACCAAGAGAAATGATAGGAATGGTGAGCATATCATCTCCACTGATCAGAAGAAAATCTTGCGGCTTATGGCTGGCGATTTCTGCACACTGCACCAGGTTGCCCGATGCTTCTTTCACCCCAATAATGTTTGGCAGTTCGGCCAGGCGCAGTGTTGTTTCTGCATTAAGGTTACGGGCCGTACGGGTAGGTACATTGTAGAGCATTACGGGCACGGGAGAGGCCTCTGAAAATGCTTTATAATGCTGATACAGGCCCTCCTGGGTAGGCAGGTTATAGTAGGGGCTTACGGAAAGAATGGCATCCACACCCTCCAGGTCCATTTCCTTAACCTTTTTAAGCAGGGCAGGGGTGTTATTGCCACCCAGGCCGTACATGATAGGCAGCTTGTGGGGGTTATTTTCCCTTACAAAACGTAAAACTTCGGCTTTTTCAGCAACTGTAGTGGTAACAGATTCACCGGTGGTGCCGTGAACCACATAATAATCTACTCCTCCCTCGGCAGTATGGCGAAGGAGCCGGTCCAGGGCATCATAATCAACTTCTCCCTTTGCCGTGAAAGGGGTAACGAGTGCCACGCCTACACCGGTAAATTTAGTATTCATTAGAATTTGTTCGTGTAATGGTAAATTTGTTGAATAAGGTTGTTCACGGAATTATTTCCGTTCAGGCGTATCATTAATTCAAACAAGGACTCTTTATTTTCAACATAGTTGCCAATACGGCACCTGGCAGCGCTGGCAGCTAAAATATACTCAATATACAGGTTTGGTTCCTTGTCCAGGCAAATCAGGTAGTCGAACTTCTGCTCCAGAAAGTTAGTGATATTGCCCGCTTTTACCTGGCCTGTTGCAGAAAAGTCGGTTATTGAAAAGATGTCGTAGTGAAAATGAAAGTTTTCTACGTTTTTTGGCAGGTAACTTAATACATTCACTTCTTTTCCATCTTTTTTTAGCCTGTTTTCGAACTGCCTGATCGATTCATAATCATCAAGGCTGTTCATGGTAAAGAGTATACCAACTTTCTTTGCATCCCGGTAGGTAACGCTTCCACGCTTAGACCTGTTATTTCTAAGCTGCGTACGTACACGCATGGGTAATATGGTGGCGTGTAAAAAAGACATTAGCTTTCAATACCTATCATGCTCCGAAACTCTTCTTCCGTGATGATGGAAACGCCGGCTGCTTCTGCCTTTTGCTTTTTAGCAGGGCCCATGTTTTCTCCGGCCAGCAAATAATCCAGCTTAGAAGAAATAGAGGAGGTAACCTTGCCTCCATGCTGTGCAATTACTTCCTTGATCTCATCCCTGCCATAATTGGCAAAAACGCCACTCACCACAAAGGTTTTTCCTGTTAAAGGTCCGTCGGCCGGTGCTTCGGCCTGCTTTGTAGTTTCAAACTGTAATCCGGCATCTTTTAGTTCTTGTACCAGCTGTTTATGTTCTGGCTGGCTGAAAAAATCGAGGATGCTTTGGGCAATCCGTTCGCCGATTTCGGGTACGCTGATCAGCTCCTCGAATGAGGCCTGTGCCAGGCGGTCAATGGAACCAAAGCTGCGTGCCAGTTTTTCGGCCACTGTTCTGCCCACATAACGGATGCCCAGTCCGAACAATACATTCTCGAAAGGGGCCTGGCGCGACTGGTCAATACCGGCAAGCAGGTTTTGAGTAGAAAGCTCCTTGAATCCCTCCAGCGCAAAAACCTCATCGTAGGTAAGTTTGTACAGGTCGGCAACCGTATGCACCAGCCCACGCTCATAGAGCTGCTCAATGGTGCGCTCACCAATGCCTTCTATATTCATGGCCCGGCGCTGTATAAAGTGCTCCAGCTTTGCTTTAATCTGTGGCGGACACCCACGTTCGTTCGGGCAGTAATGGGCTGCTTCTCCTTCTTTACGCACCAGGCCGGTGCCACACACAGGGCAGTGTTCCGGAAATACAATAGGCATGCTGTCGGGTTTGCGCTTGCTAAATTCAACACCTGTAATTTTAGGTATAATCTCGCCGCCCTTTTCAATATAGACAGTATCACCGCGGCGCAGGTCCATATCGGCTATGAAATTGGCATTGTGCACAGAAGCTCTTTTTACAACGGTGCCTGCCAGTAGCACTGGCTCCAGGTGGGCCACGGGTGTAACAGCCCCGGTTCTGCCTACATTGTACTCAATATCATTCAGCTGTGTGGCTACACTCTTGGCTTTATATTTAAAAGCAATGGCCCAGCGCGGGCTCTTTGCTGTAAAACCAAGCCTCGACTGCTGTGCCAGGCTGTTTACCTTGATAACGATGCCATCTGTTTCTAGGGGCAGCTCGGTCCGCTTAAACTCCCATTCCTCTATGTATTTGATTACATCCTGGATGCTGCGGCAGAGCCTGTAGGTAGGCGATACGTTAAAGCCAGCCTTTTCCAGCAGTGCAATAGCATCGGCATGGGTGTTTAACTGCAGCTGATCGCTTAGCAGGGAGTAAACATAACAATCCAGCTTGCGCTGGGCTACAATGGCTGAATCCTGCATCTTAAGCGTACCGGAGGTGGCATTGCGGGGGTTTGCCAGCAGGGCTTCTCCTTTTTCCTCGCGCTCGCGGTTAATACGTGTAAAAGAGCTTAAGGGCATAAAGGCTTCACCACGTACCTCAAAGGTCTGGGGCATTCCTTGTGCATTTACCCGCAGAGGAATGGTGTTGATGGTGCGTACATTCGGGGTAATATCATCACCGCGTACGCCATCGCCACGGGTAGCACCCTGCACCAGCACGCCGTTTTCGTAGGTAAGGCTTAGGGCTACGCCATCAAACTTAAGCTCGCAGAAATATTCATAGGCTTCGCTGCCCAGGGCTTTGGCTACCCTGGCATCAAACTCCTGCAGCTCTTCCTCGCTGTAGGTATTGCCCAGCGAGAGCATCGGGAAACGGTGGTAAACCGTAGGAAACTCTTTGGTAATGGTGCCACCTACCCGCTGGCTGGGTGAGTCAGGGGTTCTGAATTCGGGGAAAGCCGCTTCAAGCCCTATAAGTTCTTCCAGTAGCTGGTCGAACTCATAATCACTTACCACCGAATTATGATGCTGGTAGTACTGCTCGTTGTAATAATGTAGTTGGTTCTGGAGCTCTTTAATGCGTAGTCCTGCTTCTTCGCGCTGCATGCAGATTTTAGCTTTTTACAAATCTACACAAACTAGGGAGTTAAGAAATGGTGCACCGGCAAAAAGCAGGGCAATTATGCATGTTTGTTACTTTGCAGTAGCTGGTTTTCTTTTTCAAGCTCCAGAATGCGGCGGTGCATTTCTTCCTGTGTTGCCTGGAGCTCTTCGGTATTCTGCCGCAGTTCTTCTTCCTGGGCCCTTAACTGCTCTGCCAGCTCCTGCGATTGCTCCAGTATTTGTTTGTTCCGGCTGGTGTTTTGGGCGGTTCCAATGGCTGCTGCAACAGATTCGCTTACTTTTTTAATAAAATCCTGCACATAAGGTGCTATATCGCCAAAAGAAGCCAGCTCCAGCACACCCATAACCTCATCATTTACTATCAGGGGCTGAATGTAGATGGTTCTCGGGGTGGAATCGCCAAGGCCGGAGGTGATTTGCACGTAGTTCTGCGGAATCTCCTTCAGGTATATGTGATCCCGCTCCAGGTAAGCCTGTCCCACCAGCCCCTGGCCGGGCAGCAATACCTTTTCTACATACTTTTTACGGTTGTAGGCATAGGAGGCAACTAGCCGCAGCTTTGTTTCATGCCGTTCCTGGTCTGCTATGAAAATGCCTCCCTGGTTAGCCTTGATGTATTTTACCAGGTTTGCCAGCACCTGGTAGGCCAGTTCTTCGGTATTATGTCCATGATCGCGGATAATACTAAGGAAAGTAGCCAGTCCCTGGTTTACCCAATCTCTTTTCTTGTCTTCGGCAGATACTTCTTTTAAGCTCTGGCGCATGGATGCCAGGGCGGTACCCAAGTCTCCGGCATTATCAAATACGCTAATGTTACTTTCAAAATCTCCCTTGCCTACGCTGATGGAGAATTCCTTTACCCCCTGCAGGTTTTTCAGTAACTGGTTTATAGAGTTTGAGATAAACGACAGCTCATTTTCAGGATCGGAGAGTTCTTCAGGTAAGTTACCCTTTGCCAGTTCACCAATCTCCTGGTCAAGCTTTTTTACCTGGCCTACAATAAAGGTATAGGTTTTATGTATTATGTAATAAAAGCACAGCATTAACACCGTGTAAATGAGCAGCGCACTTAGCTGAACGTTCTCCAGCCGTTCCATCATTACAGTAAAGCCACTTAGGTGCTGTTCAAAGAGGTAGGTGTTCATCTCCTTTGTTAGCTTGCTGATCTTAAGCACGGCGGGCATCAGCTGGTCTTTGATAATAATCTCCCGTTCTGCTGTTTCAGCGTGCTCCAGCAGTGTGGAGGCGGCAAACATTTTACCCATTTCAACTGTAAGAGTTTCAGTGCCGGCACTTACTGTTTCATCTTTAAGGGTGTCTGCATAACCTGTAAGAATCTTGATGCGGTCCTGCAGTCTTTTGCTAACGTAGGCCACATATTCCTTAGACTCCTCGCTGTTGCTTAACAAGTAAGCCTGCTGGTGGGCAGCAAGCTGGTTTGATTCGCTGTTAAAGGATAAGAGGTTGAATTTCAGTGGTTCGATAACAGTGGAGAGCGTCTGGTACTTTGTGGTAACGCGGTTAACGAGTATACCAGCCGATACTATAAGCAAAACACTGATAAAGGCAGCTGTACCATAGATCAGTAAAAAGCGGGAGCGAAAAGTATTGAGTTTCTTCTGTATTGACATCGCTTGCTTATCTCTAAATAAGTATCAAAAAAACAACATCAGGATTAGCATTCATAACCATTGCAAAGCTGCCGCCGCTGCCGCGGTGTAACATTTTACTATTTATTATTTCTTTTTAGATGCTCCGGTTGCCGGAAATGATCATTTGTAGTGATTCTGTTGTTTAGTTAAAGTGACATTGTGTAGTTTAACCTTAGGATGAGAAGCAGAGATCAAAAACCACCCGATAAAAAAATAAGCCTCCAGCAGCGCTTGTCTGCACTAAAGCACCTACCGGCTTTTTTTCGCCTGATCTGGCAGGCAAGTCCATCGTTAACCCTGGGTAATGTAGCAGTACGTCTTTTTAAGGCTGCCGTGCCCCTGGCCGTGCTGTATATTGGCAAGCTGATTATAGATGAAGTAGTGCTGCTGGCAGCAGGTGACGGAGGCAGTACAGAGCGGCTGTTGCTGTATGTGGCAATGGAGTTTGGGCTTGCCATTATCTCGGATGTACTTAACAGGGGTATTGCGCTGCTGGATAGCCTGCTGGGAGATCTGTTTGCCAACGATTCCTCGGTAAGGCTGATGCAGCAGGCTGCCCGGCTGGACCTGTACCAGTACGAGAACAGCGAATTTTATGATAAGCTCGAACGAGCGCGCCAGCAAACCGTACGCCGCACCCTGCTGATGACGCAGGTACTTAGCCAGCTGCAGGATATTATTACCCTGGCTTTTCTGGCTGGTGGATTGATTGCCTTTAAATGGTGGCTCATACTGCTGGTTTTTGTGGCAGTGATACCGGCATTCCTGGGAGAATCACACTTTAATGAGCGTAGCTATTCCCTGATCTGGGGCTGGACTCCCGAACGGAGGGAGCTGGATTATTTACGTTACACCGGCGCCAGCGACGAAACCGCCAAAGAAATCAAGATGTTCGGCCTTTCCGATTTCCTGATTGGCAGGTTTAAGTTTCTTTCTGATAAGTACTACAATGAAAATAAAAAGCTGGCAGTAAAGCGCGCCGGCTGGGGGGCTTTGTTTGCTGCTGTTGGAAGCGCAGGCTATTATGCTGCCTATGTTTATATTATTTACCGTACCATTAGCGGAGAGCTAAGCCTGGGAGATCTTACTTTTTATGCAGGTTCGTTTTCTACCATGCGTAGCAGGCTGGAAGATATCCTGAACCGCTTCTCTAAAATTGGTGAAAGTGCCCTCTACCTGCAGGATTTCTTTGAGTTCTTTGAGCTTAAGCCTCTCATTGCAGCGCCCGCTAACCCACGGCCTTTTCCAAGGCCGATCAGGCAGGGCTTTACTTTTGAAAATGTAGGTTTTCATTATCCTAATTCTGAACGCTGGGCCATCAGGGGCGTTAATTTTACGCTTAATCCTGAAGAAAAAGTAGCACTTGTAGGCGAAAACGGGGCGGGTAAAACAACCCTGGTTAAACTGCTGGCCAGGCTTTACGATCCAACAGAAGGACGCATTTTACTCGATGGGCACGATTTGAGAGAATATGATCCGGCCGCATTACGGCAGGAGATAGGGGTGATCTTCCAGGACTATGTTCGTTTTCAGTTTACGGCTGGCGATAACATTGCAGTTGGGCGGATCGGTTACCGAGAAGAAAAGCCGCGTATTGAAGATGCTGCCAACAGAAGCCTGGCCAACACAGTGGTTGAAAAGCTACCGAAGCGCTACGAGCAAATGATTGGCCGCCGTTTTGCCGATGGGGTAGACCTTTCCGGAGGAGAGTGGCAGAAGATTGCCCTGGCCCGGGCTTACATACGAGATGCCCAGCTGCTAATTCTGGATGAGCCCACGGCTGCTCTGGATGCCCGTGCTGAGCATGAGGTGTTCCTTAGATTTGCAGAGCTCACAAGAGGCAAAATGGCCGTGCTCATCAGCCACCGCTTCAGTACGGTACGTATGGCCGACAGGATACTGGTGCTTGAGGGAGGGCGGCTTCTGGAGGCAGGATCTCACGAAGAGCTGCTGATGCAGCAGGGCAGGTATGCCGAACTGTTTCAGCTGCAGGCAAGGGGCTACGCTTAACAGGCTACACTATCAGTCTGGTGCTTACGTTAAGATATAGCAAGTAAAGGCTGATTAAATAGTGGAGCAGGTGTTAGCTTCATAGAAACAGAGATGTTTTTATGCCGTTTAAATAAAATAATATAGAAATTATCTAAATAGCTATTACTTTGCCATGGCAAGGGTAGCACTAATAAAATAATAAATATGCCCAGATTTTTGCTCATAGTTTCAGCTTTAATGCTTATTGGCTTTGCTGCTCTGGCACAGAGCCCTGCAAAAAAGACTGAGTATATTTTTAAGGGTCAGCTGGTTGATGCTGATTCTGGTATGGCAGTTCCGCATGCACACATTACCAATCCCTATAAAGGGCTGCTAACAGTGAGCCAGGCAGGTGGTGCTTTCACCATGCCTGTGGAGGCGGGTGATACCCTTATCATCTCCAACATAGGCTATGTTACTCTTAAATACCCGGTGCCGGCAACAGCCTCAGAAGGTGTTGTAACCATTGAACTACAGCCTAAAACCGAGCAGATGGAAGAAGTGGTGATTACTAAATTTCCTTCCGAAGCCAGGTTCAAAGAACAAATACTTGGGCTAAACCTGCCGGACGAAGGTGTAGCCCTTGATCTGCCAGCGCCAGTGATTGAGAGGAGAACGGATGAAGGTGACCCGGGGGGTGTAACAGTATTCTCCCACACCGGAGCCATATCAGGCTTTGCCAATAAATTTAACAACAAGGAGCGCGGGCGCCAGTTTAAAGCCAGAATGGCCGTTCAGGAACAGAATGAGGCCTATATTGCTACTAAATTCAACAAAGAGGTAGTGCAGAATATCACCGGCCTGGAGGATGAAGAGAAACTGAACGAGTTTATGAAGTTCTGTGTGATGCCTGATGATTTTCTGATGAAAGCTTCAGAATACGAAATTCACGAGGCTGTGCTTGGCTGTTTCAAAGACTTTATAGCAAGTAAATAGAATGGGATCAGTTTTTATCCCTTGTAATATATTAACAGTGCAGCCCTCCTCATATGGTAGGGCTGTTTTTGTATCCGGTTGATCTGGTTCTAGAATGTAACCCTCATGTTCAGCCTTCTGAAATTGCCATGGCAGAGTGTTGAATGATAAAAATCTGGTTCTTCAATTTAAAAAGGAATGCTCAGTTGCCCGTTAGCATCCGGCAGATCCAGGTTGGAAACAGTGAGTCCCAGCAGGCGCACTTCTTTCTCCTCCAGGTCAACACCCTCTAATAATTCGCAGCCCAGTCTGTGTAATTCTTCCTGCTCCTTTATAGGCTGATGAAGTGTGAGCGAGCGTGTAATCTGCACGAAATCCGAAAATTTTACTTTTAATGTCAGGGTTCGTCCCTGCTGGTTCAGACGGTGGAGCCTCTCTGCTACATCCCCGGCAATAACATCCAGTTCGGCCTGCATTTCTTCCAGCTGCAGCAGGTTTTGGCTAAAGGTGTTTTCGGCACCAACAGATTTGCGCTGCCGGTCGGGCGTAACAGGCCGTTCGTCGATGCCCTGCACCAGCCGAGCATAAAACCTGCCGCTTTTACCAAATAACTGTACCAGTTTGGCCTCGGGCCAGCCTCTTAAATCTGCACCGGTTTTAATCCCAAGGCTGTGCATTTTGTCTGCGGTAACCTTACCAATTCCATAAAACTTTTCTACCGGCAGCTGCGATATAAACGCCAGAGCCTCATCAGGTTTAACCAGTGTAAGACCATTGGGCTTCTGTACATCAGAGGCCACTTTAGCCAGAAATTTGTTGTAGCTGATACCGGCCGAAGCAGTAAGTCCTGTTTCTTCCCTGATCCTTTGTTTTATCTCTTTTGCAATTAGTGTTGCGGAAGGCGGGCCAATAATTGGCTGTGTTACATCGAGGTAGGCTTCGTCGAGGGAGAGGGGTTCTACCAGCGGGGTATACTCCAGGAATATTTTTCTTATTTGCCTGCTTACAGCCTTGTAGGCATCAAAACGCGGCTTTACAAAGATGATGTGCGGGCATAAACGATAGGCATGTGAAGAAGGCATGGCTGAGCGTACACCAAACTTACGGGCCTCATAACTGGCGGCAGCCACCACACCACGCTCCCGGCTGCCGCCAACAGCTACAGGTTTTCCACGCAGGTGAGGATTATCCCGTTGCTCTACCGATGCAAAGAATGCATCCATGTCAACGTGGATAATCTTGCGTAGTGTAGCTGCACCGTTTACCCCTGATTTATTGCCGTTCATCTAACACGCCAAATATTTATTTGGTATTTATTACCAGTAGCTGTATTTTAAGCGGTCTAAGCTAATGATTGTTGCAACATTAACTTAGGCGTTGCTAAATTCCATTTCAGAAATTTACTGCTAAATAATGAAAAGAAGAGACTTTTTACAGCTGGCTGGTATGGGGGCCGGAGCACTTATGCTTCCTACCTACCTGTTTGGCAAGTCAGTACCCCTGGATACGCCCTACAGCGTGATCGATCCGAAATTACACAAGCAGCTGGCAGATGTTGCCCTGAATACAGCAAAGAGCCGTGGTGCCAGCTATGCAGATGTACGGATAGGCCGCTACCTGAACCAGTACCTTTTTACCCGTGAGGATAAAGTGCAAAATACCGTGAACACCGAATCTTATGGTGTGGGCATACGGGTAATTGCCAATGGTACCTGGGGCTTTGCCGCCACCGACCAGGTAACGCCTGATGGGATCAGAAAAGCAGCAGAACAGGCGGTTGCCATTGCCAAAGCAAATGGTAAGCTGCAGCAAGAACCTGTTAAGCTGGTGCCTGTGCAAAGCTATGGAGAGCAGAACTGGCGCACCCCCATCGAAAAAAATGCCTTTGAGGTGCCGCTTTCAGAAAAGGTAGACCTGCTGCTTAGCGCCAACGCTGCCGCACAGGAGCAGGGTGCAAACTTTGTTAACAACGCCCTTTTTCTGGTAAATGAGCAAAAGTATTTTGCCTCTACCGACGGTTCTTATATCAACCAGGACATCCACCGCATATGGCCAACCTTTACTGTTACAGCCGTAGACCCGGCCAGTGGTAAATTTAAGCAGCGCGCAGCACTTAGTGCCCCTATGGGCATGGGCTGGGAGTACATGAGCGGCCGCGCCCAGGACAAAACCCAGGGACCTGCCGGGCTTATCTTCTACGGCAATACCTACGATATCAAAGAAGATGCCACCGCTGCAGCACGCCAGGCCAAAGAGATGATCGCTGCCAAATCGGTAAAGCCAGGTAAGTACGACCTGGTGCTCGATCCGAATCACCTGGGCCTTACCATTCACGAATCGGTGGGTCACCCGCTGGAGCTCGACAGGGTACTGGGCTACGAGGCCAATTATGCAGGAACCTCTTTTGCCACACTTGATAAGTGGAAAGCCAAAAACTTTAACTACGGCAGTAAGCTGGTAAACCTCTTTGCCGATAAAACACAGGACCACTCCCTGGGCCAGGTTGGCTGGGACGACGAAGGCGTAAAAACCAAGCGCTGGGACCTGGTACGAGAAGGTACGCTGGTAGATTACCAGGCCATCCGCGATCAGGCGCACATCCTGAATCACGACGAATCACATGGCTGCTGCTATGCCGATAGCTGGAGCAGTGTGCAGTTTCAGCGCATGCCAAACGTAAGCCTCGCCCCAGGTACCGAAAAATACAGCATGCAGGATATGATCAAAGATGTGCAGGATGGTATCTTTATCATTGGCCGCGGCTCTTATTCCATAGATCAGCAACGCTATAATTTCCAGTTTGGCGGTACCCTCTTCTATGAGATCAAAAATGGCGAGGTAACCGGAATGCTTAATGATGTTGCCTACCAGAGCAACACCCAGGAGTTCTGGAACAGCTGCGCCAAAATTTGCGACGAAAGTGATTACCGCCTCTTCGGTTCATTCTTCGATGGCAAAGGACAGCCCTCGCAGATCTCTGCCGTATCGCACGGCAGCAGCACCACGCGCTTCAATGGCGTTAATGTGATCAATACAGCTAGAAACATTTAATAGTATTGAGTATCTGGTATTGAGTGTTGAGATTATAACTGGTTTATATCAAACCCATCTAATAATCTTAACACAGCATACTTGATACCCACTACTCAATACTTAATACCCAATACTTAAATCCAATGGCAATATTATCTAAAGAAGAGGCGCGCAGCTTAATGGAAAAGGTGATCAGCCTCTCCAAAGCAGATGAATGCGTGGTAAACCTCAATAGTGTAGAGGGCGGAAACATTCGTTATGCCCGTAATTCTGTTTCCACCAGCGGTTCCGAAGAAAATACAACCCTGGTCGTGAACAGTTCTTTTGGCAAGAAGAGCGGCACCAGTACCATCAATGAGTTTGATGCAGCCTCACTGGAGAAAGTGGTGCGCCGCAGCGAAGAGCTCGCAAAGCTGGCTCCTGAAAACCCCGAATTCATGGGAGCCCTGGAGCCCCAGCAGTACCAGGAGTCAAAAACCTATTTTAAGAGCACAGACGATATTTCTCCGGATCAGCGTGCACAGTTTGCAGCCGACAGCATTATGCCTGCCTCTGCTAAAGACATCACAGCGGCGGGCTTTTTGGAGGATAATGCCGGCTTTAGCTCCATGATGAACTCCAAAGGTCTTTTTGCCTACAGCCAGTTTAGCGATGTTGATTTTACCGTTACCATGCGTACGGCAGATGGCACCGGTTCCGGCTGGGTTCGCCGCGATTTCAATGATGTAAAGAAGCTCAATACCGGTGAAGCTTCCCAGATCGCCATTGATAAAGCCTTGCGCTCCCGCAATCCTAAGGCCATTGAACCAGGCAAATATACGGTGATCCTGGAGCCTGCTGCCGCTGCCGACCTGATCAACAACATGATGAACAGCATGGGCGCCCGCAATGCCGACGAAGGCCGCAGCTTTCTTTCCAAAAAAGGAGGAGGTACCAAACTGGGCGAAAAGCTGGTAGATGAAAGGGTGAAGATCTATAGCGACCCGCTGCATCCCGAGGTGCCTTTCTCTACCTGGTCGAGCGAGGGTACACCCATGAAGAAGACTGCCTGGATAGAAAATGGGGTAGTAAAAAATATGTACTACGACCGCTACTGGGCCAGCAAGCAGGGAAAAGAGGCGCTGCCTTCACCCTCACGCTTTGTAATGGAAGGTGGCAATGCATCGCTTGATGAGATGATCAAAAACACCAGAAGAGGTGTACTGGTAACCCGCCTGTGGTACATCCGGGCCGTAGATCCACAAACACTCCTGTACACCGGTCTTACCCGGGATGGTACCTTCTACATCGAAAATGGAAAGATCATGTACCCGGTGAAAAATTTCCGTTTCAATGAGAGCCCCATCATCATGCTTAACAACCTGGAGGCCCTCGGTAAGCCACAAAGGGTAGAAGGCAACCTGGTGCCGCCCATGAAAATCCGTGACTTTACCTTTACCAGCCTTTCAGATGCGGTGTAGTCGTTGAAGAACAAAGTATATTGTATAGAGTATATGGTATGTTGATAAATAGCAGGCATAAAATGTCTGTGGCTGTCTTTGTACCATATACTCTATACATGGTACTTCGTATGAATGACCAATCACTGTTAAAAACAACAATATGGACACAGACTTATACTTATCTTTTCACCTGGCAGAAATAGGCAGAACACTGGTGATAGATGGCGATGGATTTTCGGTATATGCCTTTCTGCTTAAAGAAGATGATGAGTCTATCGATTTTGATGGTTTTCTGTGCTCCACCGGAACACTTGTAGAGAATGAAGCTGAAGTAGCCCGTTTCATACAGGAAGGAAACCAGCCCCCCCTCATGAAGCAGTATGCCAATGAACATTCAGTAGTAAAAGACCTTAAGGCTGATGAAGTAGGCGTAGAAGTGCTCGATGATGAAACACTGGCGGTAAGCATCCGCGGAAAGCAGTACTTATTGCTGGATATAGCCGAAAAGCAGTCTTACACCATTGCTGTTACCGAAGATGGGCCCTACGGATATGTACTGATGTCGGGCGAAGGCGAAGAAGAGGAGGAGTAGAGAGCCCATGAGCAAGTTCTTTTTTACGCGCTTGCAATACAACAGCGGAGACTGGAATGTAGACCAGCGCATGCCTTCCAACCTAATGCACTCTATCATTCAATACACCAAAATACCCGTCGATACACAGGAGCGGGTGGTGCCACTCTCCAGCAAACAGATTTTTGAATCGCCTTTCTGTTACCTAAGCGGGCATAAACTGGTAGAGTTCGATGAGGAGGAGGCCAGTAATTTCAAGGCATATGTGAACAGGGGCGGATTTGTGTTTGTAGACGACTGCAACCACGACATCGATGGCCTCTTCGCCAAATCGTTTGAGATACAAATGGCAAAGCTGTTTGGTGAAGGGGCTCTTAAAAAGATCTCTAACCGTCACCCCCTTTATTCTTCTTTTTTCAGGTTTGAAGAAGGCCCACCCACTACAGGCTTTGAGCTGAATGGCTGGGGCGACGACCTGGTGCACGATTACCTGAAGGCCATAGAAATAGACGGTAAAATAAGGGTGCTGTACAGCAATAAAGACTATGGCTGCGAGTGGGACTACGACTACCGCAACAAGCGCTGGCTTGCCGAAGACAATACTAAGTTTGGGGTGAACATCATCATATACGCCCTTACTGCTTAAACACAACCTATGCAAACCGCACATTATACCGAAGAGGAATTAACAACACTACCCCGCCTTTTGCCGCAGCTGCGCCAGGCCATTGGTCAGGCAGTGGTAGGCCAGCAGGATGTGGTGGACCAGCTGCTGGTAACCCTGCTGGCTGGCGGGCATGCCCTGCTCGAAGGAGTACCCGGACTGGCTAAAACACTGATGGTACGTTCCCTGGCACAGGCGCTGCACCTAAACTTTAAACGCATACAATTTACTCCCGATCTGATGCCCGGCGACCTCATTGGTACCGAAATACTGGAAGAAGACAGGCAGACAGGTCACCATCATTTTATATTCAACCAGGGGCCGCTTTTTGCCAATATAGTACTGGCCGATGAAATAAACAGAACCCCACCCAAAACACAGGCCGCCCTGCTGGAAGCCATGCAGGAGAGCCACATTACCTGGTCTGGCAAAACCTATGAGCTGGAGCAGCCCTACCTGATCCTGGCAACCCAAAACCCCCTGGAGCAGGCAGGCACTTTTCCCTTGCCTGAGGCTCAATTGGATCGCTTCCTGCTTTACATTCGCCTGGGGTATCCCAATCTGAAGGAAGAGGTGGAGATCCTTAGCCGTACCACCTCTAATGAAAAAGCAACCATTTCACCAGTGATGGGAGCCGATGAAATCATCCGCCTGCGGCGTATGGTTCGCGACCTGCCCATAAGTCCGGAGCTGCTGGCGTGGGTGGCAGGGCTGGTGCAGTCTACAAGGCCGGAGCAGAGTAAAAATGCCTTTGCAAAAGAGTGGGTTAGCTGGGGTGCCGGTCCGCGTGCGGGGCAGGCCCTGGTGCTGGCGGCTAAAGCACATGCCCTGATGCACGGCAGGCTTTCCGTTATTCCTGAAGATCTGAAATGGGCCGCAAAACCAGTATTACGTCACCGCATACTGCTAAACTTTGGTGCCGAAGCTGAGGGTATAACCCCCGATGTGGTGGTGGAACGCCTGTTGCAGGAGGAGGGTAAGCGATGAAGCGGGAGGAGTCGCCATGGCTAAAGCCGGAGCTCCTCGACCTTCCGCATGGCCTGATGCTGTTTGCCAAAACAGCCATACACCGGCTGGAGGGCGGGCAGCACCAGAGCCGCAGCAGCGGGGAGGAGCAGGAGTTCAGCCAGTTCAGGGCGTACCAGCCCGGCGACGACCTGCGGCTGCTTGACTGGAAGCTCTATGCCCGCAGCAAGCGCCTCTATGTGCGGCAGGCAGAGGTACAGCGGCAAATGCAGGTGCTGCTGCTGCTGGACGCAAGTGCCTCCATGCAGCACAAAAGCGGCGCCTGGAGTAAAATAAACTATGCAAAGGCACTGGCTGCTGCCCTGGGATTGCTAGCCCACCGTCAGAACGATGTACCCGGACTGCAAATCCTTTCCGATCAGCAGGAGCAACAACTACTTTTCAGGCGTAGCAGGCACCATATGCAGGAATTTATTCAACTGCTCAAGCAAAGCACAGCAGATGGTCACTGGCCCAAAATTCTGCCTCCGGCTATGCTGCAGCAGGCACGTGCCGCCAGCCTGGTACTGCTGATCACAGATCTTTGGGAGGAAGAGGAAGAATTGAAAAAATGCCTGGGGCAGTTGCTTGGTTCTGGTCAGGACCTGCGGGTGCTGCACCTGATAGCCCCGGAAGAGCGGGAGCCACAACAACTACCCAATGGTGTTATTTTACAGGATCTGGAAACAGGCCAGAAGGTGCAGCTTCGCTCCGGTGGCGATAAAGGAGCATCGGCAGAGGCATTCATTGCCTGGCAGGAGGGCTGGAAAAGCTGGCTGCAGCGCAGGGGCATAGGCTATGTGCCGGTGAGCATAGGCCAGGAGCCATTGGCGGTGCTACAGGCTTACCTGGGAGATAAAAGCAAGGCAACGGCATGGTGATTCAACTGCTACAACCCATGATGTTATGGGGGCTGCTGGGGCTCCTTGCTCCCATTGCCATTCACCTGCTGCACAAACGCAGCAGCCGGGTGCTGATGGTAGGCAGCCTGAAAACCTTTAGCGGTGGTTCGCCGGTGCAGGCCCGCAGCATAAAGCCAAATGAACTCTGGTTACTGCTGCTGCGCTGCCTCCTGCTAAGCATTTTAGTGCTGCTACTCTGCCAGCCGGCTATTTTGCATGAAGACAGGGTTCAGAAAGCTTATCTCTTCATAGCCCCGGAGCTGGCTGCACAAACCAATACAGACAGCCTCAGAGCCCTTGGGTATGAACCGCATTTACTCCAGCCCGGACTGCCAGTCCTGGATGAGAACGCGCTGCCAGATTCCAGCAGTTTTGGTTATTGGGAAGTGTTCAGAGAAATTGAAAAACTGGAAAATACCGGCGATACCGTGTGGCTTCAGTTTTACCCATGGCTAAACCGCTTTACTGGTGACCGTCCCGCCTTAACAAAGATTTATAAACCACTGCCGGTGCCAGCGGCTCCAGCAGAAAGGCAGCTTGCACAACTGTTGCAAATAAATGATACCCAACTATTGGCAAGCTATTGGCAGGAGGCGGAAGGTATCTGGCGACTGCAGCATGAAGAGGTTGCCCTGGCAGATTCGCTAAAGATAAGAGAAGCGTTTGGGAGAAGGGTTAGCCTGCAGCAGCCCGACACGTTGAATGTAATATTACAGCATCCGGCAGGTGATATCCGCGAAGCAGGTTTATGGCAAATTGCACTGCAAATGATAGACAGTATGCAGCCGGCCCTTGCCTTGCAGCTGAACATGGTGCCCGAAACACAACAGCCAGCAGGAGACAGTGCAGATGTTTGGGTTTGGTTATCAAAAGAAGAACCCCCCGCAGCCTTTATGAAAGCCAGTACAGCCAGGAGGTTTGTGCTTTCTGAAGAAGAGGGAATTGGCTGGTTTAGTGAACACCCAAAGGAGCAGCATCTGATCAGGGTACGTAAATCTTTACTTGAAGAGCAAAATAACCGTGTGCAGCTGGCACGTTTTGTACCTGAGCTGGCGGAAGCCCTGGTCCAGGCAGGCAGTAGCAGGCTGGCACCACCACAGGTTTTACTGGCAGAAGAACAGTGGTTGCCAGCGCTTTGGCAGCCAGTACAGGAATATTACCTGGCTGCAGCAGAAGAGCAAGAGGGAGATCCTTTAGAGAACTACCTCTGGATTGCTTTGATACTGGTTTTTATATTTGAAAGATGGCTAAGCTTACGGAAATAGAATCTAACCATCCTTTGCTTAAGTTACAGCGCCGCTGGCAAATGCAGCACCTGCTCCGGCTGGTTGTGCTGTCACTGCTGCCTGCTGTCGCACTGTTGTTTGTGCTCCTGCTGTGGCTGCCACTGGCTATGTCCGGGGCTTTTGCAGTTGCTGCAGGCTTAGCGGTATTTGCTATCCTATTCCTGCAAAAGCCCCCTAAGCAAATTACCCCTGCCCGCACAGCTGCCTGGCTCAACCAACAGCATCCACGGCTGCAGCACAGCGCCGGACTACTGCTCCAGCAACCACAACAGCTAAGTTTGCCCGCTCGCTTACAGCGCCAGCGCATAGGGCAGGAGGTATCAACTATTGCAGAAAAACAGCAGCCACCTGTAAATCTGATGATGCCTTTTACAATCTTATGCCTGCTCATGCTGGCAGGGGCCTTAATGCTGCGTGTGTGGCAGCCAACCGCAGAGGCTGTAAATCCTTTTGGCGCCTCGCTACCTGCTAATGTACCAGATTCTGTAAAGAGGCAGGTAGAGCAGGTTAAAAGAGCATTGCCCCAATTGCAGGAGGCAAGGGTACGCCTGGCTCCCCCCTCATACACCCGGCAGGCTGCCAGGTTCTACGAATTAAGCGATCTGCAGGCACCGGAGAATAGTCGCATAACCTGGCAGCTAAGCTTCAACAATGCCGTTAACAAGGTTTTTCTAGCAGACCAGCAAAACGACACCCTACATTTCGAGAAGACAAGCAGGGGCGCCTGGACCGCACAGCTGCAGGCACAAAAGCAGTTATTTTATCGCATTGGCTATGCAACGGCTACAGATACGGCCTTTAGTCCATTCCTGAAAATCACTGTGCAGCCAGATGAGCCACCACGCCTGAGAATACTGCAACCTGAGCAGTACCTGCTCGAGCAGGAGGGGCAGTCCTTTCAGGTATCGGTAGAGGCGGCAGACGATTACGGCATGGAAGACCTTTACCTAAGCCTCACCATTAGCAGGGGCAGTGGCGAAAACGTGAGCTTCCGGGAAGAAAAACGCTGGATTGAAATTGCGGCAGGGGCTAAAGAAGCTGCCACAAAACTGCAGCTGGACCCCAAAGCACTTGGTATGCAGCCGGGAGATGAGCTCTATTACCGCCTGGAGGCCCATGATAATAAACCACCCCGTGGTCAGCACAGGCGGAGCAACAGCTGGTACTACCAGTGGAAAGACACCACCCAGGCCGTTAGCATGATGAGCAGCGGTTTAGCCATGGACATTGAACCAGAGTATTTCAGGAGTCAGCGGCAAATCATTATCGATACAGAAAAACTGATCAGCACACAAAAGTCTACCCCGCAGCAAGAGTGGGAAAAGAAAAATCAAAACCTGGCCATTGATCAGAAGCTGCTACGCCTGCGATACGGCAAATTTCTGGGTGAGGAATTTGTAAGTGATGCAGGGGGTGCACCTGCAGGTAATGCAGAAGAGCATCCTGGGGATGGGCACGAAGAGGGGCATGATGATGAAGAACAAACAGAAGAGCACGATAGTGCTGAGTACGGTAATGAGCGGCACGAGCATGCACTTGCGGGTCATGAGGAGCCTGCCGGAGCATCGCCGGCAGCGGGTCTGGTTGAGATGTTCGGGCACGCCCATGATACGGAAGAGGGCGCTACCTTTTATGAAGAAAGGATCAAGGTAAAGCTGAAAGCAGCCCTGGCCGAAATGTGGGAGGCAGAAAAATATTTGCGACTCTCGCAGCCGCAGCAGGCCCTGCCTTACGAATACAGGGCACTTAAAATTATCAAAGAGGTTCAGCAGTCAACCCGCATATATGTTGAGCGTGTAGGATTAGACCTGCCAACCCTGATTCCTGCAGAACACCGGCTCAAGGGCGAACAGGAAGCAATAAAGCCAGAGAACCGCTCCCTACAGAAAACAGCAGCCGACACACTGGGGGCATCCAGGCAGTTGCTGTCACGGCTTTCGTTCTGGGAAAAAGGCTTGTCCTTGAGCGCGGCAGAGCAACAGCTTGCTAGGCAGGCATCCAGGGAAGTGGCCCGTTTGCTGGTAATTGGCGGGCCTTATATGGATTACTTCTATCTTCTGAATACCTTGAACAGCCTGCAGGAAAATTCTGTGCCATCTGTTTCAGATGTTAGAAAAGCAGAGCAGGGGCTCTTTCTGCTATTACCTAAACAAAGCCTGCCCACTGCCCGGCCACAACTTCTCCACCATCAGCATCAACAGTTTTTAGAAGCAGCAAGCACCTCTGTCCATGATTGAATCAACACCTCTCGTTACCTGGCTTGCCTGCGGCCTTGCATTGATTACGTTTCTTTTTCTTGCCTGGGCAGAATACAGGCATAGGAGTACAGGGCGCAGTTTTGCCATCAGGGTATTTCTGCTTTTTCTGGCAATTGCAGCCCTGCTTGGAGTGGCGCTGAAGCCAGTTTATAAAGCCGCTGGCGGTAGTACAACCATAGTGCTGAACGGAGCCGGAGAAAATAAGCTGGATAGCCTACTGCAGGTGTATCCCGCGGCGGGTGTGTTAAGTCTGCAGCCACACAAGCGCTATCCGTTACTGGAAGGAACAAGTTACCTGCAACGTTATGCTACTCCCGGCAGCCCTGTTATTGTAGTAGGTAATGGATTAACAGAGCAGGAGCTGGAACCATTAAAGGCATATCAGCTTGGTTATGTGCCTGCCGGCAGCACGGCAGGTGTGTTGTCGCTGGCTTACAGCCGCATGTTACGCCCTTCAGATACCTTAAAGGTGCAGGGGGTGTGGCTGGCTCCGGCAGCAGATGGTATGTTGAGGTTATCGCAGGGAGGCATCGCGCTTGATTCTGTTGTTGCCAAGGGTGAGGAGAAATATACCTTTGTACTGCGTGCACCAACTCAGTTTATCGGCACAGGTCTTTACCAGCTCTACTGGCTTAGTCAGCAGGGCGATACGCTGGGAACTTACCCGCTGCCTGTGCAGGTTTCCGAACCTCAGGCTTTGCGCCTGGCACTGCTTACATCATACCCTGAGCCAGAAAGCAAGTACCTGAAGGAGCTGCTGGCGCTGGAGGGGCATAAATTGCATTATTCCGCCCGCCTTGCCCCGGGAAAGAGCGTAAATGAATGGATAAACTTACCTCGTCAGCCAATTTTATTCAATAAAAGAGGTTTATCTGGGTGGGATGTGCTTATTTTGAGTACAGGATTTTACGGGGAGCTTCGCCGCAATGCACAGCAGGAGCTGATCACTGCAGTACAGCAACAGGGGGTGGGACTATTGCTCTATCCTGGTGCCGAAACAAGCCAGCTCAGCCTGCAGGATGAGCGCATACAGTTTGCCCCTGAGGAGGTGAAAGAAACGCTCTTGCTAGGTGGCATGCAGCTGCCCCTTGAGTATCGGCCCATACGTAAATTCCCGTCTGGCTGGCAGGTGGCTGTTAAAGGCAAAAAGGGTGTTGTTGCCATCACCAGGCGCTATGGTGCAGGGCAGGTGCTGATAAGTGGAGGTGTGGCAAGCTACCGGCTGTTGCTGATAGGAAAGCCGCAGGCATATCAGCAGTTCTGGCACCGGCTTATTACAGATGTGCTACCACTAAAAGCCAAAGAAAATCAGTGGGAGCTGCCACAAAGCTCGGCAAAACATTTGCCTGTAGCGTTTGGGTTATATAGTAGCGATAGCCTGCCCGGGCTACAGATATTAGATCCAAATCAGCAGCGTGTTGAGGTGCCCGTGTGGCAATCTGGCAAAAGGCCTAATTACTGGCAGCTAAAATTCTGGCCTGAGCAGGCGGGGTGGTATACCGCCATCACTGCCGGTGATACAGCTGTTTTCCGGGTGGATAGCACAGCCAGCTCCATCATCAGGGCACAGAGACAGCAGGCCTTAGCAAACCTTAAGTCAAAGCAGGGGTTAGCCGGGGCTGAGGTAAGCAAATACAGCAAAAAACCTGTTTCTCCCTGGCTGTTTTATTTTCTTTTTATCATAGGGGTGGGAGGCCTGTGGTTGGAAAAGAAACTTAACGGATCGTAACAGATAAAATATTCATGCTGAATAACAGTTTAATAAGGGTGAAGAGGTTTAGTGGCGGTAGATTATGCTATGTTATTCTTGTTGCTGTAATGCTGTTGCCTTGTGTTGTGATCCAGGCACAGGAGAGCAGAGAATATTATCCGGAAGTATACAGAAGCAGTCAGCTCAAAAAAACAGAAGCTGCCCGCCTGCTTTCTGAATATCTGAAAATACACTCCCTCAGTGGTTTCGAAAAAAAAGCGGGAACATTCCTTTCTGAATACTGCCGTGAACAAGGTTTATATGTTCACAACCTGCCTGCCGACAGTTTAGGCTATAATTTTGCTGCAACACTTTATCCGCTTCAGGAAGATAAACCAGTAATCTGGCTGCAGCACCACATAGACGTTGTGCCTGCCGCTACTACGGAAGAATGGACCTACCCGCCATTTTCTGGAGAAGTAGTGAATGATACCATCTGGGGCCGGGGGGCAATTGATAATAAAGGGCCCGGCATTATGCAGTTAATGGCGTTGCTGAATATTAAAGAAGCTGCCGATACAGTAGAGTTCCTGTATAATGTTGGTATTTTATGTGTTTCTAACGAAGAGGGCAGCGGAGGTATAGGTGCCAGGTATATCCTTGAAAGAAACCTGACTGAGCTAAAACCGCTGGTAGCCTTTGGTGAAGGAGGCGCCGGGCTCAAAAATGTACTTACCAGTACACCCGATAAAACGGTGGTGGGAATTTCTGTGGCTGAAAAAGGAGTGCTGTGGTTAAGGCTTGATTTGCAGCTCAACAGCTACGGCCATGGTGCGGCCCCTGCGCCGGAATATGCCAACAAATTAATGATCTATGCCCTAAGCAGGCTGCAGGGCAGAAAGTTCGATATGGAGTTTAACCGGGTGAACAGGCGCATGTTCCGGCGGCTTGGCAGGGCAGAAGGTGGCCTGCGAGGGTTTTTGATCAGCCACATCAACTGGTGGATTCTTGGACCGTTCGTTAAGAACGTAGTACAGCGGGATCCGCTGCTGGAAGCACTTACCACCAACACTATTACTGTTACCAAACTGGAGAACCCTCCCGGACCCCCGAATAAAATATCTACAATTTCTACTGCCTACCTCGATTGCCGGCTGCAGCCCAACACTTCAGTAAAAGCATTCATTCGCAGGCTGGAGCGAATCCTGGATGAGCCTAAAATTAAAATAAGTGTTTTAAACAGCTCTCCTGAAGTAAGACCCTCACCCGTGAACGACTTTTATGATGCACTGGCCTGGTCTGTGGAGCAGGAGCTGGACAATGCAGCGGTAATTCCCATACTTTTTCCGGCCACTACCGATAATATTTTTTTCCGCGACCATGATATACCTACCTATGGTTTGGTACCGGCGCTGATGTCGGAGGAGCTGATCAAGAGCGTGCACAGCATAAACGAACGTTTGCCTGTGGCCGCCCTGGAGCAGGGTATGAATATTTATACCAATACCATACTGCGGATACAGGCCGAGGGCATACACAAAAGACGACGATTGCTGAATGCTGATCTGCGAAAAGTATACTTATTGGAAGAATGATTAAATTTGCGTCATGAATCGTTCTAAAAAACTTTTTCTGCTGATCACCATTATCTTTTTACTGCTGCTGGCATTTGTAGTTTGGGACTTCAGCCGCAAAACAGAGTTTCGCAGACCCCGGCCAGAGCAGCCCCGTGAAGAACCAAAATCAGTACAGCACAGGCCCTAGTCTTAGCATGAAAGGAAAGAAAATTGATGTAGATAAAATAGATCTGGAGAAGGAGCGGGAGAAAGCTACCGAGCTTCCCGGGCTGATTGCTTTTCCGCATACGGTTGGCAGTGCAGTAATCAGACCCGAAGACAAGGGAAAGATCAAGGGCAGGGCTTTGGCAGCCATGCGTGACCAGACCCAGCGCCAGATGCAGCAACTATACCGGCAGGCACAGCTCCTGGCAGATCAGGCCCGTGAAATTCAGAAGCGTGCAGAGGTAAGCGAAAAGATTTACGAAGCCGAAATGAATTTTGAGCCCCATATCGGGCATCAGTACCACCTCTACCAGCGTCCGGAAGGCGAACATCTCTTATCTATGATCGGCCCTGGTGAATGGGGTCGCAGCAAAAAGCCCGGAGAGCACATAGCCTCAGTAAAGCTGCTGCCCGATCATACCTGGGAGGTGCTGGAGTAGCGTGCTAATTGTTAATGTGCTCATGTACTAATATCTGTTTGGATACTGAATATTTAGCACATAAGCACATTTAGTTGATGGACAAGTTATAAAAACCACTCACTTCTCACTTTTTTCCGGAGGGAAATAACTGCTGGGGCAGCATGTCTCCGCTGAAGAGGCCGTGTAGTTCTACTTCAATTTTTTCAACAATACCGGCAAAGTCTTCAACATTGTCAACGAAATCAAGGTTGTTAACATCGATCACCAACAGACGCCCCAGGCTGTAGTTAGCAATCCATTCTTCGTAGTGCTTGTTAAGGTTTTTTAAGTAGTCAAGACGTATGGCATCTTCATAAGAACGTCCGCGTTTTTGAATCTGGCTTACCAGTTTGGGTATGTCTGCCCTGAGGTAGATAAGCAGGTCTGGTGGCTTTGCATAGGCCATCATGGAATGAAAGAGGTTCAGGTAGTTGTGGTAATCACGATCATTCAGCAACTGGCTTTTGTACAGATTAGCAGCGAAGATATAAGCATCTTCGTAAATGGTTCGGTCCTGTATGGTGGTGAACTCACGTTTGGCAATGTCGGTTACCTGTTTGAAGCGGCTATTCAGAAAGAAGATCTGCAGGTGAAAAGCCCAGCGCTTCATATCGGCATAAAAATCTTCCAGATATGGATTATTGTCTACGGCTTCAAATTCGGCCTGCCAGCCATAGTGTTTGGCTAGTTTTGTGGTGAGGGTGGTTTTACCACTTCCGATGTTTCCAGATACAGCTACGTACATACCCTGATTTGTTGGGTTGCAAAAGTAATCAGAAAAAGAATTGGATGCCGGAAAGATCTTGTTCTGGTAAAAAAAAGAGAACAAGAATGAACAGAATGCCTTTTTTAGGTATTTTTATATCAGAACACAGAGTACAAAAGCTTTATTTTGTTAATCATTAGGATTTTTTTATATTAATGTTGGATTTCAACTACAATAATAAAGAGGTAAAAGTTGAAAGAGGGGACCTGCTGATCTCTGAACCTTTTTTGCCCGACCCAAATTTTTCACGGACTGTTGTGCTGATGTGTGAACATGGCAGTGCAGGTTCATTTGGGTTTGTACTTAATAAACCAAGCCTGATCAAAGGCTCCGATGTACTCGAAGATGCAGAAGCTTTCGATGCTACTCTATATGTTGGCGGACCCGTACAGCAAGACACCCTTCATTTTATTCACCGAAGAACAGAGTTGATAGATGGTGGCGAGGAAATCAGCAAGGGTTTGCAGTGGGGTGGTAATTTTGAGCAGCTTATGCAGCATGTAAAAACCGGCGGGCTTGATTTTGATGATTTTAAGTTCTTTATTGGGTACTCGGGTTGGGAAGAGGGGCAGCTGGAAGAGGAGCTTCAGCAAAATACATGGATTGTATACAAAGGGGCTACCCCTGAAGATATTTTTGATACAGACCCGGATGTGCTTTGGAAGGAGATTTTGCAGAAAATGGGCGGAAAATATAAAGTGATATCCAACTACCCGACCGACCCACGATTAAACTAAACGCAAGGCTTTTTTAAGCTAACTGACCATTTTTGTATATGACTACGGATAAGGAAAAAAACGCGCCGGAAAATAATGCCGGCGAACGCCAAGAATCGCAGGAACCAGGCAGAAACGCATCAGGAACCGCGCCAACATCAGAAACAAACGCCAGTGAGGGAGGAGAGTCTCCTGATGTTACGGTTCGCAATGAGGAAGAAAGCAAGGGTTATGATCCCGATACAGTGGAATCTCCGCCTGCTGATACAAAAGACATGGCCGAAAATCCTGATGAAGCCCAGGTAGCTGCTGCAGCTCCTGCACAAACAGCTGCAGATATACCAGTAACACCCTTTGTAGATCATACTCTTAGTTCTGATGATGTGCCGGATCTGGATGATCCTAAAGATATTACCACAGGAGAAGTAGTGCACCACCATGTGGACGACGAGAGTACTGTGGATGAAGACACCCAGGAGGAGGAAGAGGAGGTTACCCCAGACTACAGTAACCTCTCTAAATCACAGTTGGTGCGCCAGGCCGAAGAGCTGATCTCTCTTACCGATATTCGCAGGGCCGACCGCCTGGTTCATGACATCAAACACTATTTTGATGAAATAACCCATCATGAGCGCCAAACAGCGCTTGACCGCTTTAAGGCTGAAGGTGGCGAGGAAGAGGACTTTGACTATCATGGCGATGAGCTGGACCGTCGTTTCGAGGAGGTGTACCGCAGAATACGCGAACAGAAGCACCGTCATTTCTCCGATATGCAGCGCATCAGGGAAGATAACCTCAGGCAAAAGAATGAGGTACTGGCCCGTTTGCGCGAATTTGTAGATTCTGAAGAAAACAACACCAGCCTTCGTGAGCTTAAAAAGATCCAGGAAGACTGGAAAAAAATAGGTCCTGTACCTCCGCAGTATAACAGCAACCTGTGGGCAAACTATAATGCCCTGCTGGACCGCTTCTACAATAACCGGAGCATTCTGTATGAGCTAAAGGAGCTGGACCGTCGCAAGAACCTGGAGGCCAAGCAGGATATTGTACAACGTGCAGAAAAGTTGCTGGAGTACGATAACCTGAAGCAGGCTACCCGTGAGCTGCGCGAGCTGCACGAGGAGTTCAGGCATATTGGTCCGGTACCTCGCGAAGAGCAGGAGCCGCTCTGGAACCGCTTCAAAGATATTTCTGATAAGGTTTACGACAAGCGCCGTGATCACCTGAAGGTGCTCAATGAGGAACTTGAGGCAAACCTGCTGAAGAAACGCGAGCTTGGCGATAAGGTACAGGAGTTCCTAGAATTTGATTCTGATCGGATCACAGCCTGGAACGATAAGACCAAGGAGCTGCTGGCCCTGCAGAAAGAGTGGGAGCAGATAGGCGGACTGCCCAGGCAGGTGGCCAAAGAGGTTAATAAATATTTCTGGGCAGCATTCAAAGGCTTCTTTAATAATAAGAACCGCTTCTTTAAAGAGCTGGAGCGCAAGCGCGAAGAAAATCTGCAGCAAAAAGAAGAACTGGTAGCAGAAGCCGAGAGCCTGAAAGATAATGAAAACTGGGGCGAAACTGCTGATCGGTTCAAGGAGTTACAACGCCGCTGGAAGGAGATAGGCCCTGTACCTGAAAAGCAGCGCGATGAGGTGTACAAACGCTTCAAGGCTGCTGCTGATGCATTCTTTGAACGTAAGCGTTCGCAGGGTAAGTCTGCCAATGCAGAGCAGGACGCAAACCTGAACCGGAAGATGGAAATCATCGGGCAGATTGAGAAAATGGCTGCCGCCAATGCACAGGACATCGAGCAGTTCCTTACCCTTGAAGAAGAGTATGAGAATATAGGCTTTGTACCACGCAATGCCATAGGCAAAGTGCGGGAGGCGTATTCTGCTGCAACTGAAAAATTTATTCAGAGTCTGAAAGATGTTTCTCCGGAAGACAGAGAAAAATTACGCCTGCAATCTCAGCTTAGCCGTATCAAGAGCACGCCTGATTCTGACAGAAAATTACGTCAGAAGGAGAATAATATTCGCCGTCAGATGAGCAAGATAGAGAATGATATCTCCCTGTGGCAGAATAACATCGAGTTTTTTGCATCCTCTAAAAATGCAGATAAGCTCAAAGACGAGTTTACTTCAAAAATTGAAGATGCCCGCCAGGAGCTGGACAAGCTTCGCGAACAGTTGCGAATAGTTATTGCCAATGAAGGATAAATTTTTGTGCAGAGGTATTGACAGGTAAGTCCTAAACATATACCTTTGCATCACTTTAAACGATACGCCAAACAGCAGATCGAATAAAGTAAAGAAGCCTCCATAGCTTAGCTGCGGTTCGGCGCTCAGATAGAGCAACTGACTGTAGCTGGTGAAAGAGTAAAAGAAGCCTCCATAGCTCAGCTGGTAGAGCAACTGACTTGTAATCAGTAGGTCGTTGGTTCGATTCCGACTGGGGGCTCATTAGAAAACCGCCTTTAGATATGTTCTAAGGCGGTTTTTGCTTTTATACCGGTAGATATTTTATTCAGTCTGGGATCATTCATTCTTCAACTTGATCCCTAACTTTTCAGATTGATCCCAAAAATTCACTTCTTCTTTTTTTGTATCAGACTTTATTTGCATCTTTGTTGCATGAGCAAGAGGATGCCTAACATCATAACCTGTATGAGAAGCCTGAATAAGGTTTCTGGGGTACTCCTGTTATGCATTTTTTTAGTGATGCTTATGGTGCCACTCGTGCACAGGCACTCGGAAACCTTACAGTATAGTTCTGTTACACTTAAGGATAAGCAGGTAGCCAGCAAGGGTACGCTACAAAAGTTTCTGGTAAAGTGTGATATCTGTGATTTTCTACTGAATAAGCAGAATACAGTGCCTCCATTGAATGAGCAGGCATTAGATGTTGCTGTTAATTCAGTTATTGTTAAAGAGATACCACCATACAAATCCGGCGTCTCCGAACTTTCCTTCTTTTCCTGGACCAACAAAGGTCCTCCCCAGGCTTAATCTTCTTAAGCTACCTCATGTCCATTAACAGCTTTCATTAACCGGCTGCACTTATAGGTGCAACTGCCAGCTTATGCCTTCTCGGTATTGCAGCTACATCACTAGCAGCCTGCATCAGTGGCAGGTGTTTAAAACAGCTGTATGGTAGTAGCCATGCTTCCCTGATTTGCTATTGACCGCCATGTGCATAGGAGCCATGTGCCTGGCATTTTTCAGGCGCTGCTTCTTTCCAGGTATAATGCTTCCAGGCACAAAGCCGGATTTATTAGTGCTCTAAAAACCATCGTATCATGAAATTAACTTTCTTGTACCTGTTTGTTTCTCCAGTCCTGGGTACAATAAATACTGCACAAGCCCAGGTTCGGGCATTTTCATTTGCCGGCAATACCATTCTGCCTGGCACTAGCCAATCCATACTCCTGCCGGTTATTAGTGGCCAATGCAGCACTGTTTTACCAGCTGATCCGCTTTAAAGCCAGCTTTAACCTGAACAACATCTTCGATAAGCAGTACTTGGTGGGTGGTTAGGAATATTTCCGGGCCAGCCCTGGTGCCCCGCGAAACAACATGGCCACCATCGGCTATACCTTCTAAAGGCAAAAGCAGCATCCTCTCCCTTTAAACTACTCACAGAAAACAGATATAACATAATCATTAACCCATGCAATACATATTAGAAGCAAAGCGGCTCTGCAAACAGTACCAGGATAAACTGGCACTCAAAGACCTGAACCTGCAGATCAGGCCGGGTGAAATATTTTGTCTGCTCGGGCAAAACGGTGCCGGCAAATCCACTACCATCAACCTGTTCCTGGGCTTTCTGAAGCCTACTTCCGGGGCTGCCTATATTAAAGGGCTGGAGGTTGCCAGCAACCTTACAAAGGTAAAGGAATACCTGGCCTACATACCCGAAAATGTGATGCTGTACCCCAACCTCACGGGCCTGGAGAACCTTTCCCTGTTCAGCAGCCTTGCAGGTTTTGAATATAGTAAAGATGAGCTGATGCGCTACCTGCTGCAGGCAGGACTTCCGGCAGAGGCAGCCAGCCGCAGGGTAGGGGGCTATTCCAAAGGCATGCGCCAGAAGGTAGGTGTTGCCATTGCGGTGGCCAAACATGCCCAGGTACTGTTGCTCGACGAGCCCACTTCTGGCCTCGACCCTAAAGCCAGCAATGAATTTTCGGAGCTGCTGCTGGGGCTCAGCGCCAGCGGTACAGCCATCTTTATGGCCACACACGATATCTTCCGCTCCAAAGAAGTAGGCACGCGCGTGGGCATCATGCGCGAAGGAGAGCTGGTAGATGTGCTGTCGGCTGCCGAGCTCAATGCCAACGAGCTGGAAAAACTATACCTCAATTATATGCACGTGTAAGGATGATCAGAACCATTGCCAAAAAAGAATTCATCAGTACCCTGCGCGACAGGCGCTTTGTAAGCCTGAGCCTGATTGTGCTGCTGTTGCTGCTGTCTGCCACTATTGTAGGCCTGCATAGTTATCAGAACCTGCAGGAGGAGCGAGAAGTAGCCCAGCACACTGTAAACGAGCAGTTTGCCAATTCTGCAGACCGCCACCCGCACCGCATGGCACACTACGGATCCTACGCCTTCCGCCCGAAATCAAGTCTGAGCTTTCTGGATTTCGGGCTAGATTCCTACACCGGCGCTTCGGTATATATGGAAGCACACCGCCAGAACAGCGCCAACTTCAGCCAGGCGCAGCAATCCACCTCGCTCATCCGCTTTGGGGAGATGACGGTAGCCTTTGTGCTGCAGATGCTGCTGCCCCTGCTCATCATTTTCCTCTGCTTCGGGGCGTTTACACAGGAAAAGGAGAATGGCACCCTCAAACTGCTGCTGAGCCAGGGTGTTTCCCTGCGGCAGCTGGCCTGGGCCAAAGTAAGTGGATATAGTAAGGTGGTAGCCCTGGTGGTAGCACCTGCGCTGGCACTGGCCAGCTTGCTGATTTTCGGCAGGGGTGCCTTTGCCCTGGATGGTGATCTGCTGCTCCGGCTCCTGCTGTTTATCCTGTTTTATGGGTTGTACTTTTTTGTTTTTGTGGTGCTGTCGGTAGTGGTATCGGCCCTGCACCAGCGCTCCAGCACGGCTTTGGTGAGCTTGCTGGGCATCTGGATCCTTTTCTGCATTCTCATCCCAAAGGCTTCGGCCAACCTGGGTGCCAACTTATATACCACACCCACCCGTGCACAACTGGATGCTGATGTGCACGCAGAAGTGGTAAAAGGCATCGATGGGCATAACTCGCAGGACGAGCGGGCGGAAGCATTAAAGCAGGAGCTGTTGAAAAAGTACGGCGCCAGCTCGCTCGACCAGCTGCCAGTGAATTTCGATGGCATCTGGATGGCCGTAGGCGAGGAGCAGAGCAGCAAGGTTTACCAGAAGCATTTCAACAGGCTGATGGGCATTTTCCAGAAACAAAACCGCATTTCGGAATGGGCTGCTTTGCTCAATCCTTACCTGGCGGTGCGCCACCTGTCTATGGGCATGGCCGGCTCAGACTTTGGCCACTATGTTGATTTTCAGCAAAAGGCCGAAACCTATCGCTACCACCTGGCCCAGGAACTCAACCATATTCAGGCAACCCAGCTTAGGTATGGCGACAAGGAAACAAGGCTGAGTAGTGCTACCTGGGGTGCTTTTGAGCCCTTTGAATACGATACGCCCCACGCCAGCTGGGCACTGGCCAACCATATGATCTCTTTCCTGGGACTCCTGCTGTGGGGTATAGGCATCTGCATTGGAGGCATGCGGCTGATTGATAACACCAAGATTGTATAAGATGAAAAAATTCCGGATACTCATAAAATACGAATGGCTCAACTTCAGGGCCGACAGGGGCTTGCTGATCTTAAGCCTGCTCACGCTGATGGCCGGGCTCTATGGTATTTACTACGGCAATACCGAAATAGTGCGGCAGCGGGAAAACATTGCAGACCTGGCCCAGCTCACTGAGCATAACATAGATGAGCTCAAACAAAAATATCCCGGAGAGGTAGAGGCTGGTGATATCGGCTACTACCACTCTACCTTTGCTGTAAACCATCCCGACTCCTGGGCAGGACTCTCTCTGGGGCAGCGCGATGTGAATCCTTATTACATCAGGCTGCGGCTGCTCAACCTGCAGTCGCAGCTCTACGATACTGAGAACATCAACCCCCTGAAGGTTCTCTCTGGCAATTTTGACCTGGCCTTTGTGCTGGTGTACCTGTTTCCCCTCTTCATCATTGGCCTGAGCTTTAACCTTCTTTCGGTGGAAAAGGAGCAGGGCACGCTCCCCCTGCTGCTGTCGCAGCCCATAGGCCTGCCCCTCATTGTGGCGGCAAAGCTGGTTTTTCGCATTATGCTGGTGCTGGGGCTGGCGCTGCTGCTTTCCCTTATCGCCATGCTGTGGGCTGGGGTTGTGCCCGATGTGCGTATTGCACTTTGGTTAGGCGTGGTAGTGCTGTATTGCCTTTTCTGGTTTGGGCTGGCATTTGGCGTGGCAGCCATGCAGCAAAACTCTGCTTTTAATGCCGTTACACTGCTGGGGCTTTGGCTGTTACTCACTGTGGTGATTCCGGCCCTGCTCAATGTTTACGTAGCTGTAAAGCAGCCCGTGCCGCAGGCACTGGCCCTTACAATTGAGCAGCGCGAAGAAGTGCATGCAGGCTGGGACAAGCCCAAGCAGGAAACCATGGAGCGCTTCTATGCACGCTATCCGCAGTGGCGGGATACCACCGAAATAGAGGGAAGATTCGCCTGGCGCTGGTACTATGCTTTCCATCACCTGGGCGATGTAGCCGTGGAAGACCTGGCCCGGCAGTACCAGGGGGGGCTGCTGGCAAGGCATGAGCTGGTCGATCGGCTCAATGTAATGTCGGTACCGGTAAATGTACAGGGCATTTTTAATGCTCTTGCGGGTACAGATTTGCCCGCACACCTGGCTTTTATGCAAAGTGCCAGTCATTACCACGATTCCCTGCGGGAGTTCTATTACCCCTATCTCTTTAAGCAGGTAGCTTTCACACATGCCGATTACGAAAAAGAGCCCCGGCATAGCTTTAGCAGCGGTCCGGATTTGGATACAGCCTTTAGTGGAATTGTGAAAGTCCTGCTAAGTGTGATATTTGTATATGTGTTAGGAGTTCTGTTCCTAAGCTTAAAAGAAACAGTGGTGAAGTAGAAGCGCATAACAGGCTATCATTAAAACTATTCTGGAACTTTGAGCTGAATCAAATTGGCTTAACCCAGGCTGTGTCTGACGAATAACCTCCGGCATCAGAAAAGAACCTTTGCCCAGGGGCAAATTTCATCATTTTTGGATCCAAGAGTGTTCATCAGACACAGCCTAAACCTTTTGTTCTCTTCAGCGATTCTTTGAAGAGGAAACAGAAGTTGCTTCGGAAGTGCCAAGTGCAACGGTAAAGGTTGTACCGCTACCTGCTGTACTTTCTACAGTGATACTCCCGCCCAAAGACTCGACCTGCATTTTTGTAAGATAAAGTCCCAGACCCCTGGAGTTGTAATTCGGATGAAAGGTTTTATAAAGACCAAAAAGCTTGCTGCCATATTTCTTCAGGTCTATGCCTATACCATTGTCGCTTACCGAAAGATAAACGGAGTCTTTGTCACGCCAGGTCGTGATTTTTACATGGGGTGCTCTTTCAGGGGCACTATATTTCAATGCATTTGAAAGCAGGTTATGAATGATGCTCTCCAGGTACAGTTTAAAACTCCTGAGTCGTTTCACGCCAAGGTCCAGCGTAAGCTTAGCTCCTGATTGAATAATAGCAGCTGATAGGTTTTGAATTTCTTTATCAACTAGCTCCTCTACATTCACAACCTCATGGCGTACCTGGTAGCCAACCCTTGTTTTGAGAATGACATAGAGATCATCAATAGTCGCCATCATGTTATCGCTGGCGACTTTTATTTTCTCGAGAAAAAAGGGAATGTCTGCATCATTAGGAGTGCTTTTGTAAATGGAATACAGGGCCTGGATGTTACTAAGTGGCGAACGAAGGTTATGGGTGATGATGTGCGCAAAATCCTCCAGTTGCTTATTTTTCATTTTGTAGCCTTCTGAAGATGCCTGATATTCCTCACTTAGCTCTTCAAGCCTTAGCGCCTGATTTCTTAACCTGATGGCAATGATGTCCTTTAACAGCAACTGTGCTATTTCTACATCATTTACAGACCAGGGCAGGGACTTACCTTTTATTACCTCTTCCCACTGTTCAAAAGATTTACGAGGATGAATCCTAAGATCGTCGCTGAAGAATTTCTCGGGGTTACCCGCCCAAATCCTTTTTTCCCTGATCTCTGCTTTAAAGTAGAGCAGGTATTCCCTGTTGTACCTCGAAACTTCCAGGGCTAAAAGTCCGCTGGCTGTATCTGTATAGCTAGCGGCAGCATCATAATCCCTGCTTAGCTCCCTGGTGTAGAATACGGTATCGGAACCTTTTTTACTGAGCCACTCTACCAGCTCTTTGATTTGGGTTTCTGCTGGAGTAACACCAAGGGTTTCAATCCTGTTATCCAGCAGCATTGCTGCACCCGTAGCACCTGTAATATCCAGCAAGTTCAGGGGGTGCCTGAATAAACCTTTTATGATGTCATCGCTGCAGGCTACCTGCTCAACAAGTTTGCTTTCGATATGCTTGAATTCGCTAAAGCGCTGGTAATTGCGTTTTTCGTGGCTGGAAATAAGCTTGTTTGCACATGCCCTGGCTAACTGATCGCACAACTCCCTCTTCCAGTAATTGATAAACTTTGCCTGCTCATTACTGCAGGAGATTAGACCCCATAATTTACCCTCTAAGATGATAGAAATTGATAGGGAACCAAAAGCATTTATATTTCTCAGATATTCCAGATGAATTTCTGAAGGGTACCGGAACTCCGACTGCATCAGGTCAACAGGTAGAGCATCGGGTGTGGATGTGGGGTATAAAATATTAACAGCAGGGGCAAGCACATCAGGTATATGCCGAACTGGTTTGATCCTCAACAAATCTCTTGCAGGTTTTGGAATATCCGTGGCCGGAAAGTGATGCCCGGCAAATGAATGAATGCCGGGCTTCCTGGTTTCTGCCACCACTGCAGCATTCCAGTCCTGATCAAACTGAAAAACTAACACCCGGTCATAATCTGTAATGGATTGTACAGCTTTTGTAATAGAACCGGTAATGCTTTCTACAGTATCAAGCTGGTTAATGGCAGACTGTTGTTCTCCTAAAATTTTGAAATTGCGAAGGGCCTCATCTGCAGTGATAGGTTCGTAGGGTTCTCCTTCCAAAATGATCTTACCGGAAGACTCATGCACAAAGCCGAGGAACTGCTTACCTCTTAGCCTGATCAACTGAACTTTGGTTATGTCAGAAGCTAATAACTGTTGCATAAGCACAGTAGATTCATGAGGGGAGATTAATGTTTCCAGTGGCTTCCCAATAACTTCTGTGGGGGCTACATCCAGAAAATCACCGGTATTCCCGCTTGCCTGCTCAATGTGTAAAGTTTTTTTGTTAAGGATGAAAAGTAAACCATGAGGTTGGATCTTGCCTATAAGATGGATAGGTTCTTTATCGCAGTTAGTAAGATCGAACTTTTGGTTATAATGCTGCTGCATACTTATCTGGAGGAAAAAAATATAAAATAGCCTTTACTAGCAGGTATTATTAATTTCTGTCAACTGGCAATAAACTCGTGCCGGCCATAAAGTTCTGCTCTTAAGAGTGTGTTACCTATGATTGGCTGCTGCCAGGTTTTGAATCCATAATTGTTTGGAGCACATCTGTAGTAAGAGGTTTAGAAATAAAACAACAAATGTCTTCGTATGCCATTGCCCGTTCTGCATCAGACTTGTCTATTGAAGAAGATAACATATACAGTTTACACTGCTTTTTCACATCAGGAGACAAGCGTTGAAACGCTTCAATGAAATCCCAGCCGTCTAAGCCCGGCATCTCCATATCTAAAAATACTATATCCGGAAACCCAGTGCCTTTTTGCCCTGCAGCCAAATCAAGAGAAGCAACAGCCTCATCAACAGTTGTAAACACTACAGTTGATTTAGCAAAATGCTGCGAACTAATGATCTTTTCATTTACATAATTTGCAAGTTCGTCATCATCTATCAGCCATACCGTGTTATAAATAGCTACTGACATCACTTATCAATTTTCCTGAAATAAATTTCAAATTTACTACCTGCTCCATTCTTACTATTTACGCTAATTCTACCACCCATTGTTTCAACCTGTGTTTTAACCAGGTACAAGCCAAGACCTTTACCTCCAACATGTGAATGAAAGCGCTTGTACATACCAAATACGTCGTTTCTATGTTTATCCAGATCAAACCCAATCCCGTTATCCTTCACGACAAGTACAATAAAGTCTTCTTCCGCTTGGGTGTATACTTCAACCAGTGGTTTTTCTTCTGAACCCTGGAATTTTATGGCGTTGTTCAGCAGGTTATACATAATATCGAGCAGGTAGTGTTCTATGGCATACACGCTGGGAGCAAGGCTAAAATCCCGCCTGATCTCCACCTGTGACTGTGTGAGCTGATCCTGCAGGAGCAGGATAACCCGGTTAAGCACATCATCGAATTGAACATTAGTTTTTTCCAGGTCAAATGAATCCCGAAGAGACAAAACATGATTCAGGTCTCTGATCACTGAATCCAGGTTGTGAGCAGCAGTACCTAATTTATCGATAACCTCTTCTTTAGTAGCATTATCTATATCAGGTAAATTGAACAGAGAAGTTAAACCAAGTATGTTGGCTACAGGGGATCGCAGTTTGTGCGAAACTACGTGTGTAAACTCATGCAGCGACTGGTTACTACTTTGTAACACTTCTATAAACTGGTTACGCTCCAGAATTGCCTGCTTTTGCAGTGTAATATCTGAAATCATCACAATATAGCGGGTTACACTCCCCTCTGTATCTTTGATAAGTGTAACGCCAATTTCAAGCCACAATTCCCTGCCACTCTTTGCCGTAAACGGAACTTCTGCCTCAAAAAAACTGCTGCTGATAATCTTACTTACAGCATGTCTGGCATTTTCCTGTAATGTGCCGGCACCTGTAAATAAATCAATAATACTTTTACCATATTGTTCATCGGCTGTGTATTCTGTAATATGGGTAAAGCTGTCATTCACCCATTCAATCACCCCGCTTTTATCTGCTATGATTACACCATTATGGGTTTTACTGGCCACTACAGAAAGCTTTTTTAATTCTTCCTGTGCAATAATTCTGTTGGTAATATCAGAGAAGTAAACCGAAAGGCCTTCTTCAGAAGCAAATGCTTTTACTTCAAACCAGGCATTTAGACGGCTAAGGTAGGCCTCAAAGTGAGCTGCAGCTCCTGTTTCCATTGCGTGTTTGTAGTGCCTGTAAAAAACACCATTCTTTTCTTCAGGAAAAACTTCCCAAAGTTTCCTGCCTATATTTTCTTTTTTATTGGTCTGCAGCAGGCGATCAAACTCGCTGTTGATGTAGGTAAGGTTCCAGTCTCTATCCAGTGTAAAAAATGCGTCCGTCAGGCTTTCAAAAATAGTGTTAAGCTTATTAGCCTGTTTTTTTATAATGTTGAACGACTGCCTGACAGCTGTTATATCTTTTGCAACAGTAAAAATGCCCACAAGCTGTTCATCAACAACTACAGGTATTTTCTTGATATCAAGAACATGCTTGCCAGTCTTCCTGAATTCGATTTCAGCCTCGAAGTTTACCTGTTTTCCGGCTGCAGCCTCCTGCAGTCTTTCATAAAAAAGGGGTAAGGTTGCGGCGGGAAATATTGCTGAAGGGGTTCTGTTTATGAGCTCGTGCCGCTCAAACCCGAAAATAGTCTCCGCAGCACGATTTACATCAAGGATAACACCTTTCTTGTTTTCATACACAACCATGTCCGGATTGTTCTCGAACAGGGATCTAAACCGCTGATCGCTATCCTCGGTTTTTACCCAGCTTTTCTTTTGCTCCGTAATATCTTGTGAAATCAAAATGATAGCGTTGACTTCAGGATTATAGCGCTGATTGCTTAAAATGGTTTCCAGCCACCGCCACTCTCCATTCGCTGCTAAAAAGCGATAACCTGGTACCTGCAAAAGCGGCAGGTTGTTTAGTTTTATCCAGGCTTCTTTAAATTTTTTTACATCATCCCGATGAATGTAGTCAAAAACGTTCTGGCCTATAAGCTCTTCGGATGAGTACCCCAACCTTTTATTTATAGCGCCTCCTGCATAAATATAGCCGCCGTCTGTGTCGAGCATATCGAGCACGCCTGAGGCGTGCTCAGTCAGTTCATGGTGCTGTGCTCTACCTATATTAAAATCTTCTTTAACTTTAGAATACTCGGCTTTTAAATTGGCTGCACCACTACGGCCAACGCAAAACAAGTATCCATCTTCTTCAGACCAGCCAATTGTCCAGCTTACGTCTATCACGCTGCCTGTTTTGTGTACCAGGCGGTTTTCGTGATAATTACTTTTGCTTCCTCCAACTATGGCATCGAGAAGCATAAGTGTCTCATCCAGGTCTGCGGCATATACAAGATCTTTGATAGATGTTCCAATCAACTCCTGTACATCGTATCCCAAAAGAGAGCTGCATGCTCTATTGATCTCAACAAGGATTCCTTCCTGATCCAAAATAAAAATCAGATCAGGAGAATACTGCATTAGCTTATCAAAACTTAAACATCGGGGCTTTTCCTTCATTCAACTGGTAAAGTACATTAAGGCTCTGTCTGTACAGAATAACGATGTTTACACATTTTTGCTCGGTATTCTGCTTTTTTATTTACCAATAATGGCGTAATGAGTCAGCAGGCAGCCCTAGTTCCTCTTCAATGAGCCTGTAAACAGGTATAGTAGTATGAAGTAAAGCAGTGATATGCGTTGATGTGGTTAATTAAAAGGCTGGACCCCCGGCTAAAAATTAAACCTTATCCGGATGATGAGCCGGAGTATTGCAACCCGGTTATGCTGCATCAATTTCTATCGGACAGCAATTCGTACTGCTGCTGATACTGCCTTATAGTAAGTATAAGCTGGTATTCTGTGGTTTCTTCCAGAAAGCTGAGGGTGGGTTTGCAGAAGGCTATAAATTCTGCAAGGTCCTTATCTTTATAACCAGTGAGTCTGGCCACTGTTGCTTCGTCGAACCAGTAGTCGTACAGGGCTTTGTAATATTGTTCTTCACGGTCTTTTGCCTTTAGCTCCCGTATCTTTTTGCGCTGCTTTTCCTTTTTGTTAAACAGGTTTGCAAATTCAGTAACGGCCCCTTCCAGTACAGCTCCGCTGCCAGTGGTGCCAAGGCCTATCTTCTGATCTGCAGGGTCGAGGCCACTGGGCTTAACGCTGCGGTAACCTACGTAGGGATCCTCGCTTTTCTGTTCAGGGGCGAACTGTTTATAGCTTTGCCTGGGGCTACGAATGGTTACCGCCTGCATTGTTACTATTCGCTCCTTCATTGGGAGTAGAAAACCTTTTTTCTCCAGTTCTGAAAAGGCAATCCGGGTATTTTCAAAGCCAATCATCCTGAACTCTATGCTGTCTCCCGGAGCGGCTTTTAGCTGGTAGTAACCATCGGGATTACTAAGGGTGCCGTTGCCACGTTTTTTGTTCAGGATCTGTACGTAAGGTAGCGGCTTGGCAGTATCGGCAGCAAGTACTACCCTGCCTTTAATGATAGGCTGGCCCTGCCCACGGGCAGTTATCAGCAGCCCTAAAATGGAAAACAGACAGAGAAGAAGCTTTTTCAAGGTAATGAAGAAGGAGGGGAGACGGAGATTCTGTTTTACGCCTGTTACAGC
This sequence comes from Cesiribacter sp. SM1, assembly GCF_020178975.1. Taxonomy (GTDB): domain Bacteria; phylum Bacteroidota; class Bacteroidia; order Cytophagales; family Cyclobacteriaceae; genus Cesiribacter. Next base: position 428,561 of record NZ_JAHXBU010000092.1, on the reverse strand, counting down.
GATTTATAGTAGTCAGCGCATGTGTGTACAAGCGCTAGCTACGGTTTATTTGTGCAATTACTTTGAAGATTTTTTCGCTCGAGAGTGGCAGGTCGATGTATCCATAGATATTTTGATTTCCTGACTCTGTGAACACCTGGCTTTTTAATAGCCGGGTCAGCAGGTATATGTAAATATGTTCAAAGCAGGATGGCTTTAGTTCATCCAGGTCGTAGTAAAAACTATAGCCACCCTGCATCGATATTGAGTTATCCAGTAAAATGAGCAGGTCTTTTTTACCCTGACCTGCAAACTTCCTGATAAAATGTAGTGCCTTGAACTGGCTGTCTACCGCTATGACGGCACAGGCAACATTTAGTTTCTGGAGCAGTAGCTTGTTTAAAAGCAGCTCCTGCTGGTCTTTACAGATCAGCAGTATACAATCGGGGCCAGTTTTTTTCAGAATCATGGATGCAAAATTTAGCGAAGGATCTGGATACACTGACTTAGCATTTTTAGTGCTGTATGACAGCTTAATCATATTTTGATTTTACAAACCAGATGTCAAAGAGGGAAAGGTTGATGGAGATTTGACTGTATCTTTCTGAAATCAGGCTGCCGGATATCTCCGGTGCGCGGTTTGACTGCTCAAAGGAAAGCCCGATCAGCGTGGAAGAGACAGGTAAGTTCAGCCCAACAGAATATCCATACCTGTCTAATCCATTTCCATCAACCACCAGGTAAGTGTTTTCGTGAAAAAGGCCTGCATCTAAGCCTATTCGCTTTACATAAGATGCTGCAGCCCTGTCGGGCAGAAAAGACAGACCGGCAGAAAGGCGCCTGCTGTCGCGCAGGCTGTAACCCTGCTCTTCAAAGGTGGCTGCTGCCCAATCTTCGAATGAGGCATCTGCAGTTAACCTGATCTTTTTGTTGTAGGTCCAGCTTAACCCGGCACCATAGGTGTCGGGCAGCATGTAGTTTTCTGCTGCTTCACTTGTTTCCTGTACCAGTTCACTGGCATCTATGGTGCCTTCCCGAACACTAACGGAGTAGCTACCCTTTAACCTGCTTTTGTAATCATATACCGCTCCCAGGGTAAACACAGATCTTTGAACCGCTAAGGTATACTGCAGGCCAAAGTCCAGGTTAAAGGTGTTCAGAAACAGGTTTTTATGTATGGTAATGTCATTGTTATATGCAGATGCGGCTAGGGACTGATCTTCCTGGATGGGACCAAATATATAAGATGCATGTGCACCCACCGAGAAGTTTTTAAACAGCTCGTATGCGCCACCCAAGTAGAGCTGGTTTAAGCCGCCACTGCCCTCATAGCTTACCTGCTGCTGACCGGAAACACCACTAAAGGTCTGGCTTGTGCTAAGCGAATAGCCTACCTTACTGTAGGGGACCAGGCCTATGCTGCTAGCCAGTTTTGGGTTAAGGCGAAACCACAAGGCTAAGCCGGGAAAACTAAGATCAGTGCTGCTCCTGCTTGTTTCTCCATTGCTTTGGTTAGCCATGGTAACTGCCAGCCCAAACTGGGTAAGCTGGGTAAAAGGAGCGCTGATTGCCGTGTATGAAGCCGGGTTCAGGTTGTTAAGCGAAAATCCATCGCGAAGCCCGATACCAGAACCGCCCAGCGATCGGTTGGTGCCAAAGCCCCTGTTATAACGATCGCCAATGCCAAACACAGAATAGGGAGAGCCTGCCATGGTCTGGGCAGTTGCTAAACTGCAAGTGAGCAGCAGCAGCAGGAGGCAGAAAGAAGCAGATTTCAAGATGTTCATGGAATAAGGTTAGTCAAATTTCAGGGCCTGGATAGGATCCATTTTGGCAGCTTTTTGTGCAGGATACCAGCCAAAGAAAACGCCTATGGCAGAGGAAAATAAAAAAGACACAAGTACAGCAGAGGTGGAGAAAACAACCTGCCAGTTTAACATTTTACTTACAAGCACAGCAGCACCCATGCCCAGGGCAACACCAATAAGGCCGCCTATAATGGAGAGGAATACCGATTCAGTTAAGAACTGCAGGAGTATATCCCGGGCTTTGGCACCTACTGACAATCGGATGCCAATCTCGCGTGTACGCTCTGTTACCGATACCAGCATGATATTCATGATACCAACCCCGCCCACTAATAAAGAAATACTGGCTACAGCTGCCAGCAGCAGGGTAAGGGCCGATGTAACAGAACCAAGGGTTTCTTTTATCTCGGACATGGTGCGGATGGAGAAATCATCTTCGGCACCTGGCATGATGTTGTGCCGCTGGCGCAGCAGCTTTTCAATAGCTGTAACGGCGGCTGTAACATTTTCTTCACTGGTGGCAGAGGCGTAGATCTGGCTGGTATGGGTAGTGCCAAGCATACGGCTCTGGATGGTGGCAAAGGGCGCCAGCACGATATCGTCCTGATCCTGCCCAAAACCGCTCTGGCCTTTTTCTGCCAGTACCCCAATGATCGTAAATGGAGTATTATTGAGGCGGATGTTCCTGCCCACCACATTGGAGGCACTGCCAAAAAGCTCTTTGGCTACCGTAGCACCTACCAGGCATACTTTGCGCAGCTGCTGCCCATCTGTAACGGTAAAAAGGCGCCCCGCCTGCAGGCTTAAGTTTCTGATGTGGAAGTACTCGGGATAGGTACCGTATACACTGGTGCGCCAGTTCCTGTTGCCACTGATGACCTGCACCTGTGTGCTGGCAACTGGCGAAACATTGCTAACCCATTTTACCTGCTCCTGAATGGCCCCTACATCAGACAGTGTAAGGCTGGTAGCGCTGCCGGCTCCCTGTCTAACACCTGCATCTCTGGAGGCTTCGGGCATAATGGTGATCATGTTGGTGCCCAGCTTCTGTATATTGGACTGTATGCTCTGGCTCGATCCATTGCCAATGGCAACAAGTGCAATTACAGAACCCACGCCAATAATGATGCCCAGCATGGTAAGAAAGGAGCGCATGCCGTTCTTTTGAAGCGAGCGCATGGCTATTTTAATCAGGTTTAGGAGCTTCATGATGCCTCCTGTAAAAGTTGTTCCTGCAGCATACGGCTTGCATTTTTTGGCTGATCCACCCGCTGCTGCTGTACAATCCTGCCATCCCTGAACACTACCTTCCGGCTGGTAAAGGCGGCAATATCCTGCTCGTGGGTTACAATTAAAATTGTTTTGCCCTGCTCGTTAAGCTGCTGAAGCAGTTCCATAATTTCATAGCTGGTGCGCGTATCGAGGTTGCCGGTAGGCTCATCAGCCAGTATAATGGCAGGATTACTTACCAGCGCACGTGCAATGGCTACCCGCTGCTGCTGTCCGCCAGAAAGCTGGTTGGGGTAACGATCGTACCTGTCGGCAAGGCCTACGTCGGCCAGCTTTTCCATCACCGTCTCCCTGTGTTGCTTTGTACTGAGCTTTATATTGCCATAGAGGAGGGGGAGCTCTACATTTTCGTAAGCGGTGGTACGGGCCAGCAGGTTGTACGACTGAAATACAAAGCCGATTTTTTTGTTGCGGATATCTGCCAGCTGGTGTTCACTTAGCTGGGTGACATCAATACCATCCAGCCAGTACTTACCCTTAAATTCTCTATCCAGGCAGCCTGCAATGTTCATGAAGGTAGATTTGCCCGAGCCACTGGTACCCATTACGGCCACAAACTCGCCCTCTGTTACTTCCAGCCCAATGCCTTTCAGGGCTTCTACTTTTATTTCGTCCAGGTGAAAGGTTTTCCTTAAATCCTGTACTTCTATTATTTTATTCATGTTTATAATGGCTGTGGTGGTCTTTTACCTTTGGGAGGTGAGGGGAATAAGCCTCCAGACTGCTCTGCAACAGTTTTTTCTGTCTGCTGCCCCGTGATCACGCGGGTAAAAGGTTCGCCTTTGATTTTTATTTCTGTATAGATATCGTTAGACAAACCCAGGATAACCTCTTCTCTGCGAAGTTCATTGTTGACTGTTAGTACCCAGATGCTGCCGGTTTTTTCAGATGAGTGATCGATGTCCGGTTGTGATGCTACTAAGGAAGCTGCCTGTGGTGCTGCTGACTCAGAAGGATTAAAATAGAGCGCACTGTTGGGTATGCGCCATACATCTTCTTTCTGTGCTACTACAACCACCAGATCTGTAGTCATGCCCGGCAGCAGTTTGCGGTCTTTGTTGGCAACATCAATGATCACATCGTACTGCGTTACGTTCTGGTTCACGGTTGGCTGTACCCGTATCTGGTTTACACTGCCGGTGAAACTACTGCCAGGATAAGCATCTACGGTAAAGTGTACCTGCTGCCCTTCCCTGATCTGCCCGATGTCAGCTTCATCTATCTTTGCTTCAAGCTTCATCTGGGAGAGGTCTTCTGCCAGCTTGAACAATGTAGGCGTACTGAAATTGGCTGCAACGGTCTGGCCTTCTTCTACCTCTATGGATACCACAACACCATCTACCGGAGATTTAATAATGGCATATTCCAGGTTTTGCAGTGCTTTCTGGTAGCTGGCCTCTGCGGAGCGAACCTCGTTGAGGGCTACTTCGAAGGCAACCTCTGCCTGCTGAAAGGCCTGCTCTGAAATTACCTCGGCTTCTACCAGCTGGTAGCTGCGCTCGTACGCCCACTGTGCCTGTTTAAGCTGCAGTTCGGCCCGGTTCAGTAATGCATTAACATCTACTAGGCTGGCATAGAGGTTGGTAGTATCAAGCACTGCCAGCACCTGGCCTTTTTTAACCCTGTCGTTAAAATCCACCAGTATTCGTTCTATTCTGCCTGATACCTGCGTGCCTACCTCTACTTCTTTTTTTGCATCCAGGGTTCCGCTAGCACTTACCTCTACGGTGATCTCACCCTTTTCTACAGGGCTTGTTTGCCACTGCACCGGCTCCTCTTTAGGTTGTAAAGCCGGCAGTAGCACTACTACCGCTGCTGCCAGCAGGAGCATTACAGCTATAATTACTATATTTTTCTTTTTCATGATATGATCTGTTAGAGTTGTATGGCTCTTCCGGTATAAAAATCAATAAGTTTGGTGTTGAAGAGGTACTGATACCTGGCCTGCAGAAGGGCTGCCTGCGCCTGCTGCAGGCTGGTTTTAGCTGTTAATAAATCGAGTGAGTTTGCCAGGCCCAGGTTGTACTGCTTCTCAATATTGCTGAAAGCCTCCTGACGGTAATAGAGCTGGTCTTTACGCGCCTGCAGGTTAGTGGCTGCAGCACTCCAGTCGGCATACAGTTGCTCTACCTTCTGCCGCAATTCGTTTTTGGCTTTTGCTTCGTTCAGCTCTGCAGAGCGTACCCCAATGGAAGCACGCTGTACACTGCTTTTTGCCTTACGGTTGTTGTAGATGGGTACCGATAGGGATAGTGATACCGCCTGGCTAAGGTTATCCTGCAGCTGGTCCCTAAAAGCATAGTCACCATAAACTGTTCTGTAATTGCTGGCAGCAACCACTGCCTGGTTGATGTTGCCCTGTACATAGCCTATTACTGTGGTCTGGTCTGCCAGCTGCAGGTAAGAGAGTTTTCGTGCGCTGGAATATCCGGACAATAAATTACCATTAAGGCTAAGGCTGGGGTAGTATTTTGAGCTGGCAATCTGTGTTTCCAGCTCAGCCACTTCTTTACCTATCTTTGCACTTTGCAGCTGTACCTGTGTTTTACTGGCTGCCTCGTATAAAGTGGCCGGGCTAAGGTCTGAGTAGGTGTTAAGCGGCACATCTACTACTGCTGGCTTTTCTACTTCCATGTATCTTTCAAAGCCGATATTCATAATCTGAGCAAGGTTAATTTTAGCCATGCGCAGCGCGTTCTCAGCGACCACCACAGCGGCGGCATCATCGGCCAGTTGTGCCTCAAGCTGGTATACATCTGTTTTAGCAATGGCCCCGGCTTCAAAGCGCCGCCTGGTTTTCTGCAGCTGTTCTTCTGTTGCAATTCTGTTGAACCGGGCCAGCGCCTCCTGCTCATAGGCCAGTAATACCTGCATATAAGCCGTTACAGTATTGAGGGTGATGTTCTGCTGAAGCGATTCCAGGTCAAGCTTGCCTGCTTTGTATTGTAGCTTGCTTTGTTCTATGGTGTTGCTGATGCGCAGGCCGTTAAAAAGCGTTACACCCGCATTCAGAGAGAAGTTGCTGGTTTGTATGTTCTGGTTAACATACTCATTGCTGTAGGGGTCTATGGATCGCCCCCAGCTGGAGCCAAGGCTGGCACCACCATTCAGGCTGGGGAGCCGCTGCGCCTGCTGTTCCTTTACATTAATCAGCAAGGTTTCGCTGCTGAGCTTGCTCTGTTCCAGCTCTATGTTATTCTGCAGGGCTACAGCTACACATTCATCCAGGCTCCAGGTTTCTTTTACTTCCTGGGCAAAGGCAACCATGCTGCTTAAAAGCGTAAAGGATGTAAGGCAAATGACCAGTATTATTTTTACTTCCGTCATCATAGGTTTCTCTGTTTCTTTTCTGCGAATCTAGCAGGGTGCTGCACCCCTGAAAAAGATACTAGACAAGCCTGCCCTTTTCGACGACGAACCCGTATAAGGGCACCACCCGCACAATTTTATCGATAAACCTGGCATTGGTCGGCATAAAAGCGGGGTTGGTGGATAAACAGTAGCTGTTGGTAGAGATTATTTTTTGCAGCCCTTCCTTTAGGGCAGCTTTGCTCCAGAAAACAGGGCTCACTGCTCCTGTGCTAAGTGTTTTAAGGGCGCTGAAAAAAGCAACAGCATAACCAATCAACAGCAGGAGCCCCATCTGCCAAACTAACATCATGAAACGGTACATAAAGAAAATAATGATGCTGGCACTGATATGCGCCGGCATAGGAGCCTGCGAGGAGTCGGGTGAGCTGGGAGAGGAATTTATTGTAAAGGAGCCGCTCAACCTGTACTATATGGATACCGTGAGCCTTCAGCTCTCTACTGTTATCTTCGATTCTTTGCCCACCAGTACCACAGAAGAGCTGCTGGTAGGCTATCATGAAGACGGCGCTTTTGGTAAGATTACAGCCTCGGCCTTTTTCCAGCTCGATCTGGCAAGCATCAGTACCTACCCCGGCAGCAGGGCAGCTTACGAAGGGCTTAGCCTGCGCATGTATTATGATGGCTACTCCTATTATGATACCACCCAAACCATTACACTGGATGTTTACCAGCTGGCAGAAGCTCCGGCCATGCATTCAGATGGCTATCTCTACAACACCAGCAGCTTTCAGCCACAAATGGATCTTGCAGATACCAGCACTACAGTTGGCAGCCTTAGCTTCAGTCCGCAGCCCAACCAGAAAGCCTATGTAGACATACCGCTTGATGGCTGGCTGGGGGAGGAGTTATTTGGCTTACTGCAGTCGAAAGACGATACTATTCAAACTGAAGCTGCTTTTCTGGAAAAATACAAAGGCTTCCTGCTTAGCCCCGGGCAGCAAACCAGTGGTCCGTTTGTGCGCTTTACAACCGCTAGCACGCTTCGCCTCACCTATAAGGAAGATGGAGAGGTGGTGGAGCTGTTGTTTCCCATAGATGAATCGCTCCATTTCAGCCAGATCAGCAGCAATAGGGAGGGAGGGCCACTGGCAGGACTGCAGCAGCAAAAAGAAGCTTTAGCAGCAAGCGAAACGGCTAATACTGCCTATCTGCAGGGTGGGGTAGGATTGGGCATACGGGTGGACTTTCCCTACCTGCAAAAGCTAAACGAGCTGCAAACCAACGATGTGCTTTCACAGGCTTACCTAAGGCTTAGCATTCCCCGTGGTACTTACAGCAATAGTATGCCGCTGCCGGAAACACTCACTGTATACGTGGTAGACGGGCTTAACAGAATCACCGGAGAGTATGCAACCTCCATGGTAAAAGTGGAGGACAAAGAATTTGGAGATGATACCTACTATAGCATTCTGATTACTGATTTTATCAAATCTCAAAAAGCACTGGAGGGAGAAAATGAAAATGCGCTGCTGCTCACCCTCCCTACCACCAGCCTGTACAGTACTGTAAATCATTTAGAAGCTGGAAACCAGCAACACCAGCATAAGTCAATATTAGATCTATACCTGCTCGACTACGAAACAAACAATTAAACAAAATGAAATTTTCATTGAATCAAAAAACTCAACTGTTTGGCCTGTTACTCCTCCTGATGTTCCAGTTCTCATGCGAAAGTGGTACCGAAGTTGATTCCACCAGCACTACCGGCGACTGGACAGAGATGTCGGACTTTGAGGGAAACACACGCTCTAATGCTGTTAGCTTTGTAATAGGCAATAAGGCATTTGTAGGCACAGGTTACAATGGCAGTACCGATGAGTACTTACAGGACTTCTGGTATTACAACCTGGATCTTAACTACTGGGTGAGAGTGGCAGATTTTCCGGGAGAGGCCCGTAGCAGTGCCGTTGCTTTTGCCATCAACGATAAAGGCTATGTAGGCACAGGCTCAAACGGCTCCGGCCAGTTAAGCGATTTCTGGGAGTATGATCCTGCCACCAATACCTGGACTCAAAAAGCCGATTTTGGCGGAACCGCCCGCAGAGGTGCCGTAGGTTTTGGTATTGCAGACAAAGGTTATGTAGGCACCGGCTATGATGGCAGCAATACAAAAGACTTCTGGCAGTACGATCCTATTATCGACACCTGGACACAGGTGCCCAGCCTTGGTGGCTCCAAGCGCAGAAATGCAGTGGCATTTGTAATTGCCGGCAAGGCTTATGTAGGTACAGGAACGAACAATGGTGTTTACCAGTACGACTTCTGGGAGTTCGATCCGGCCAAACTAACTTCAGAAGAATTTCCATGGACTGCCAAAACAGATCTGGATGAAGACGATGCCTATACCGCTGTAGGTCGTGAAAGTTCCGTAGCCTTTACCATTGGCAGTTATGGCTATATTACCACCGGCTATACCAATGCCATTGTGAGTACTACCTGGCAGTATGATCCCCTTAACGACACCTGGAACGAAATGACCAGCTTTGAGGGCGCCAGCAGAATGGATGCCGTTGGTTTCTCCATCATGGACAGGGGCTTTATTACCACCGGCAGAAACAGCAGCACCTACTTTGATGATATCTGGGAGTTTAGGCCAGACCTTACCTATGATGAAAACAACTAAGCCCAATACATTGCCGCTATGAAAAAGCAGCGCATCATTAAAATAATCTTTCACCTGATTGTAATGGCGGTAATGACTGTACCGCCATTATTCTTCTTTGATCAGCCAGGTGAAAGCCGCCCTTTTCTGAACAGTGCTTTCTACTCCTCCCTGGTTGTATTGCCATTTTATATACTGAATGTTTTTATCCTGGTGCCGCGCTACTTAAAGAAAGGGCAGTATTTAAAGTATGCAATGGCTGTGGTTGTGATAATGGCTGTTGTACACGTTGCAAACAAAGCGATCAGAAGTGAAGTGCTGCCCCCTCTGCCTCCTGTGCAGGCACAGCAACTTAGCGAGGGCAGTCAGTTGAGTGGCAGATTACCACTAAGGCGTCCGCCAGCTTTTCCTTTTCACCTTTTTCCTTTCCTGATGGCACTGGCCCTTGGCAGCAGCTTTGAAATTATACTGGACCAGGAAAAGGAAAAAAGGTTGTATGAAGAAGGCCAGAAAGAAAAGATGATTGCCGAACTGGCTTTTCTGAAGTCACAGATTAACCCACATTTCCTGTTTAACACCATTAATAACATTTACTCACTGGCGGCAGCCAAATCAGATCAGACCGAAAATGCAATTCTCTTGTTGTCGGATATGATGCGCTATGTACTCTATGATTCCAATGTAGAAAAAACCAGTCTGAAGAAGGAAGTGGAGTTTATCGAAAACTTTATATCACTGCAAAAATTAAGGTTTTCTGCTTCCCGAAATGTAAGTATAAACTTTGAAGTAGGAGGCGGGGTAGACCAGGTTATGATAGAACCCATGTTGCTGCTGCCTTTCGTTGAAAATGCCTTCATACACGGTATTTCTTACAAGAGGGATTCGTTCATACAAATTGAACTTCTGGTTAAGGAGCAAAACATGTATTTTGCAGTTGCTAACAGTCTGCCTGAGCAAACACAAAAGCCTGGATTGAGGAGTGATCCTAAACAGGATTCTGGTATTGGCCTGGCCAATACCTATAAACGCCTGCAGTTATTGTATCCTCAAAAGCATACCCTGGAGGTAGAGCGGAATGAGGAAGCATACAAAGTAGCACTAACCATAAACCTTAGCTGAACATGAGGTGCATAGCCGTTGATGATGAGCCCCTGGCACTGGCACTGATAAAAAGTTATATTGAAAGAGTACCCTTTCTGCAGCTGATTGGCACCTATGACAGTGCCTACGAGGCACTGGAGGTGGTACAGCAGCAGGATATTGAACTGGTGTTTCTGGATATTAACATGCCAGACCTCACCGGTCTGCAGTTTATCAGGTCACTCTCCAAACCACCGGCCATCATTTTCACTACGGCATACCAGCAGTATGCAGTTGAGGGGTTTGAGCTTGATGCAGTAGACTACCTGCTAAAGCCATATGCTTTTGAAAGATTTTTGAAAGCAGTTAACAAAGCCAACAGACAAACAGCCAGGCCTGCAGCAAAGCCTGCTGCTCAGCCAATAGCTCCGGCACCGGCCACTGCTGCTCCTGCTGCGCCACAACCGTCTGCAGAGAATTCAGAGGAGTTTATCTTCATCAAGGTAGAGCATAATATTCTGAAGCTCAACCTGAAGGAGGTGTTTTACATTGAGGCTTTCAAGGATTATGTAAAAATCCACACCAATGAAGCCAGGGCTGTACTTACCATTAAGTCTATGAAAGCCATGGAAGAGATGCTGGAGGGGAAAGGATTCATTCGCATTCATCGTTCCTACATAGTTTCCATTGAAAAGATAGAATCGATGCGTAACAACCGGGTAATGGTGAAAGGAAAGAGCTTTCCAGTAGGGGAAAACTACAAAGAACTATTCTACGAGAAAGTGGTAAAGGGTAAGATTTAAAAAGGCATACAGAAGCCATCCTGAAACCTTTCTGTAGCCATATAAAATGGCAAACTGCGCCTGTTCTTCAAAGTTATTAAGCCTGCTGATATTTGCAGGAGAAGTTTAGCTGCTGCATGCCACAAGCCTATCAACCGGGTTAAATTGCTTCATCGGTAAAAGCAGGGCGTTCGTCGATAACTGCATTAGCCTGGGCCATTATTTTTTCCTGCTTCTGCAATACCTCTTTTCTTTACACTACCAACATTCGGCAAAGCACCCGAGCTTCAGAGCAAGACAGGCAGCTTTTGGCCAAACCGACGTTGTAGTATTAGCTAAACACCTATCAGCAAAATTTAGAAAATTTATGAATTCATCATTGATGAACTGGAAATACAGCATGATCAGCAGGCAGTGATACAGGTATGCAGGCTTAATCAATTGGTAGTTTTAACAAAGCGGCCTGAATCTTATTATTATAGCTAGTGGATAAAGGTTTAGACTTACCAGGTATACGTAGTTATTCTTTTCTATCGAAAAGCTATGAGTTGTGTAACAGAGGCATCAGATAAAACTATCATACACATCAGGAACATGGTATGCCCCAGGTGTATCATGGTTGTACAGGACCGGCTTAGCAAAATGGGACTGGAGGTGCTTAATATAGAGTTAGGATATGCAGAAATAAAAAAGCCAGCTGTACTGGAGATGGACAGGATTTGCAGTGAACTGGAAGCGGTAGGCTTTGAGTACATTGTTGAAAAGGATGAAATCATTCTTGAAAAGATCAGGGTCAAGATACTTGAATACATTCATGAGCTGGAAAAAGGGAACCAGGATACCCTTTCTGCCTATCTTAGCCGAAATATGGGAATGAGCTACGGCACGCTAAGCCGGCTTTACTCCAGGGTAAAAAAATGTACCCTGCAGAAATACCTGGTACTGCAAAAAATAGAAAGAGTAAAAGAGCTGATTGATTATGACGAACTCAGCTTAAGCCAGATAGCATCAAGACTTGGCTACAGCAGTGTGCATTACCTGTCAACACAATTTAAGATGGTAACAGGAGAATCAGTATCCTCTTACAAGGAGCACAAAATGCCCAGGAGAAGATTCCTGGATAATGTATAGCATAGAATCTTTGTATGTACTCATTTGCAAAAAGGGTTATAGCTGGTGTGTCATTTTTTCATACATCAAAAACAAAATCTTGTATCGCTGTAGGGCTCCCTACAGGAGTTGTTAATAAACCTGAAGGCAATCTAAGCGTTTAAAACTTCAGATGATTTTTTTTTATAACTAAACTTTTTAATCATGGCTCACGATAAAGAATTGCTTCAAAAACTGGCACAATGTGCCGCTGCCTGTGATATGTGTGCAGATGCCTGCCTGGATGAAGATAATATTAAAATGATGGTGAAGTGCATTCGCCTGGACAGGGATTGTGCCAAGATCTGTATGCTGGCGCACAGCTATGTAGCCTCACACTCTGCTTATGCAGGTGCAGTTTTGCAGCAATGTGCAGAGATTTGCAAAGCCTGTGGAGATGAATGTGCAAAGCATGAAACCGATCATTGCCAGGAATGTGCCCGCGCCTGCCGCGAATGTGAACAGGCATGCCGTAGCTATGCCGGTGTGGGTGCTTAATCCTTTACAATACAACAGAACATAAACAAAAGCACTGGCTCCCTGAGTTAGTGCTTTTGCTGTGTTTGACAGTAGCCGGTTTGAGCAATAGGGGGCAGGCAGGAGCTGTTCAGAAAGTGAGCGACAGGCTAAGGCCCATGGCATCAGGACTCATGGTGGGCAACATGATAAAGGAGGCCTTTTTTGCGCTTAATTTCTCGTTTGTGATCTTGTACAGATAGCTTACACCTTTTGCGCTAAGATAACCCACAGCTGCTCCCGCCAGTACATCTGTGGCCCAGTGTGCATTGTGCTGTATTCTGGATATGCCTACCAGTGAAGCAATACCATAGGCGATGGGAGGGATGTATTTATGAAGGTGGTACACTGTAGCAAAGGAGGTGGCCACGGTGAATGCGGTTGAGGTATGAGAGGAAGGAAAAGAAGTGTTTGTAGTTTTTTGCAGTGGCCCGTCGAAGAGGTCGTTGTCATCTGTTGCACTGGGCCTGTGCCGTTGAAAGGCTCTCTTCAGGCTATGGGTTACCACTGCATTTGTTAATATACTACCCATGGATATAATGCCGGCCTGCCGGAGCTTTTCATCCCTGGCGGCAATTCCGCTCACTATGGCTAAACCTGCAAGTGGGGCCAGGTATTTCTGCCGTCCCAGTGGTTCAAACAGATCGGCAGTACGGGTAGCTATATCGGGTCTGTAGCGTAGGCTGGCCTCCCGCACGGGTTCATCCAGATGCTCATAGGTTACAGACCAAATGCTTATTCCTGCAACGGCCAAGGCCGATGTTTTAATGAACTGTGGCGTTATGTAAGAGGGCAGCCTTAGCTGCAGCTCTGGTACTTTAGGAAGGCGTACCACACAACGCTGCAGGGAAGAATCTGCATAACCAACTGCTGGCAGATCCTGGGCAGCAACATATACCGGCAACAGCAGGAGGTGCAGGCAAAGCAAAAGCCAAAGCAGCGGAATGTTGTAAATGTTCATGAGGGTAGTATGCCTGGAGCGTGAAATGTTCATCTGTGTGCTTTCTATCAGTTTAGACCTTTGGAAAACTTCAGAATTACTCCAGGCTCCTTCTTGCTGCCCTCACTGGAAATATAGAGCTCCCCGGTATCGCTGAAGCTAAAGCCTTCCGGCTGCCGCAGCTGCTCTTCATCAAGGTGTATAAGCTTCTGTACCTCACCCTGCATATTGATGGTAAGCAGCAGGTGGTTTTTGGAATCCATCAGGTAAAGCTCTCCTGTAGCACCATTGAAATCCAGGGAGGAAGGTTGCAGAACATTGTACTTGTTCTTTTGCTTTTTACCGGCAGATAGCAGCTTCTCCTGAGTGACTGAAACTTTTATTACCGGCTCTTTCTGCATTTTTTTATCAGCAAGTGAGAAAGCATAAATGCCATGATAGTCTCCAAGGCTTTCGTCGTAGCCTTTGGGAGCAATGAGCAGCCTGTTGTTTGCCTTGTCGTATCCCAGCCCTTCGGCATCATGGGTTTTTGACAGCACTGACTCATGAAGAATGGCTTTGGGTTCACCATCTCTTAGAGGAGAAACCTCGTAGATTGCGCCATCACTGCGAAGCACATAAGCAGTATTGTTTACCAGGGCGATGCCTTCATAGTCGCCACCTTCGGCAAACTTAACCCTGCGCGTTATGGTTTGCTTATTCAGGTCATACAGGAAAATAATACCATCTTCATCCTGTACACAGGCAATCACATCTCTTTCGAGCAGGGCAATTCCAGATACCTCCCGCAGATCTGAAGGCAGCTCCCACCTTGCTTCAGGCTTGGGCAGGGCAGTGGCTGTATGGTTGGCAGCATTGGGGGGAGACGAAATTAGGGCTGTTTGTACAGCATTTTGCTCCTCCAGCAGACTGCCTTTTTCATCAAACAGCAGCAGGGCCTCTGCTTCGTCTTTATTGATTTGTACTTTATAATAGGTTTGCTGGTCCTGCTGTACGCGATGTACTTCATCTATGGACTCATCGCCAAAGTTATGTTGCAGATAATCAAGCGATGCGCCTGGCAAATACTGTTCGTCAATTTCCTCGCTGTACGCCAGTAAACTCCCGTCAGCACTAAACATGGCACTTCGTTCACGAGTGCTTATTTCAAAATCTACCAGGTAATTACCATTTTGGAGCTGCCAGGCTACCCGCTCTGCTGTAGGGTGCATTTTTACGAAACGCTCTTCTACCGGCTCGGGTATTTGGGTATTGCCCCACGGATTATCACATCCGCTAATACCCAGCATTGTTAAAAAAATTATTGCCAACTTCATCATCTCTAAACTGTATTGCTTTTACTGATCAAGAATACGCACCCATTCTGAAGAAATTCTGAAGTTTTGGCTAAGCTTGGTTGCTCCGGAAATTAATACATAGCATATGCTGGCCATCAGCATATTCATAGGAGGGCTTAAGAGTATAGAGTTCACAGATTTTTTTAACAAGCGCCAGGCCAATTCCAAGGGAGTCTGCTACATTACTACCACTTTTAAAGCGGGTGAAATACTGTTCTGTGGATGCTGCCCTGGCCTCCCCTGTATTTTTGATACAAAGCCGTTCCCCGTTCAGAGACAGGTCTATACTGCCCCCTGCCTGGTTATGCCTGATAGCATTCACCAGTAGATTGGAAATAAGGATCTCCGCTAGCCCGCGGTTAACGTTAATGTACACAGGCTCCAGTGCTTTGGTTATGGTGGCAATGCCATGCATGTTAATCATCTCCTGCAGTTGCTCCAGCTGTTCCTCTACCAGTAGGTGCAGGGGTAGGTTTTCCTGTTCGGCAAACTCCTGGTTTTCAATGCGGGTGAGCAGGATCAGGGCTTTGTTCAGGCGCCCCAGTCGGTTCAGGGGGGTATACATCTCTTCAAGCATCCGGGCCTGCTGGGGGCTAAGGTTTTCAGCCTGCATAAAAAGCTCCAGCTTGTTGTTTACAATGGCCAGGGGCGTTTGAATTTCGTGCGATGCATTTTCGGTGAATTCCTTCAGGTTCAGGTAATCACGGTAAATTTTATCTGTCATCACCAGCAGCACCTCGCGGAGCTCCTGAAATTCTTTGGTGCTGGTGGGCTTTAGCTGCAGGGGTGTATACTTGCTTAGGCTGTAGCGCTTAATTTTGCTTAAAATATCATAAAAAGGCTGCCAGATGGTTTTGTTGATATAATAGTTGATCAGCACCAGACCTATTAACAGCAGCAGGAATATCCAGCCCATCGCAAGCATGGTGCTTTCAAACAAATCTTCAAAATCTGTGAGTGACTTTAAGATGGTGTATTCATAAGGTTTACCATTCTGGTAGGTAGTAAAGGTCAGGCGCCTGAAGTAAACGTATTCTTCGTCGTAGCTGCTGTAAATAAGGGTATCTGCCAGCTCCTCGAGGGTAGGGGTTACCTGCCTGGCTTCTTTAACAATTATAGCTTCTGATATGCCAGAGGTTACGCTGGGCAGGCGGTTGTGCTGCCTGATAAATTCAATGATGTTTTCTTTATCTGTAAAAAGCTGGTCGTCTACCTCGTCGTAAATCTCGCGCTGCATAATCCAGTAAAAGCTGGTACCGCCTACCAGGAAAACCACTACCGAGACTAACAGGTAGTACAGGCTTGTTTTGGTTAGTACGCGCATCAGCAGCTGAATTTATATCCCAGTCCATAAACCGTCTGTATATAATCTTCTGCGCCTGCATCGAGCAGCTTGCGGCGCAGGTTTTTCATGTGGGTATATACAAAATCAAGCGAATCAAGGCTTTCTGCATGGTCGCCCCAAAGATGTTCCGCGATTGAATATTTGGTGATAACCCTGTTTTTATTGGAGATCAGGTAGAGCAGGAGGTCGTATTCTTTTTTGGTGAGGGTTAGTTTTTTTTCCTCAACGGTTACCTCTGCTGCATCAGGAAAAATCTTGATGGATCCGGCTTCCAGCACCTTCATGCCCTGAAAGTTTCTGCGCCTGATCACAGATTTAAGCCGGGCGTTCAGCTCAGAGAGGTGGAAAGGCTTCGTCAGGTAATCGTCTGCCCCAAGGTCAAGACCTGTGATCTTATCATCCAGGGCATCTTTGGCGGATATAATGATGATGCCGGTATCCGGATTGTTTTCCTTTAGCATACGTACCAGCTCAAGGCCATTGCCGCCGGGCAGGGTAAGGTCTGCCAGCACGCAGGCATACTCATAGAAGGCAATTTTATCCCTGGCTTCTCTAAAATTTTCTGCTGATTCACACAAGTAGCCTACCTGCTGTAAATAGGTTACAATGGATTCTTTTAAGTCCTGCTCGTCTTCAATAACTAATATCTTCATCTTCTTAAGTTCACCTGCTCTTTAAACCTCACACCAGGCTGCAGCTAAGGCCTTACCCCAATACTAATCCTTTAGATTGAAAATTGATTTTTGTCACACATCAGGGAAGAATATAGCTGAACCATATTTTAAGCGGCCATCCAGTTAAGTAAAATTCTGTTTACATGGTTTAGGAGCTCTTTTTTTTATTGAAGTACTTTTGATAAATAACATAACCTATAAAAATGGCTAAGCTGATAACGGATACCCAGATAAGACCGTTTTTCAGTCTTTCACTATTTTCTCCCATCCAGGCCAGTAAGAGCGTAAGCGGTATAATGCCTGCCAGGGTTGCTCCTATAAATTTAAAATAGTTCATACGGGCAAGGCCGGCCACAAAGCTTACGGCATCATTGGAGAGAAAAGGAGACAAACGGGCAATTACGATTGCCCACACACCATATCGCTCCATAAAGCCAGATACCTTCTTCTCTGCTTTTTTACCAATCAGTTTGATAACACCAGCCTCTCCAAGACTTCTGCCAATAACAAAACCAATGCTGGATGCTACAAGTACAGCTGTAATGGCCAGTAAGGAGCCCCATACCGGCCCATACGCAATAATGGAAACCAGCATCAGGGCCACTACATTAATAACGAGCAGAAACATCTGCGCAACCATTGCCAGTATAATAAATGCAGGTCCCCAGATGCCAAACTGACTCACCCACTTAGATATCTGCTCTTCATTGCCACTGGTCAGTACCTGCCAGCCCTCGTCTATGGAGCGCTGAAAGGAAGGGAAAATAAAATAAGATGCGATCAGGCATCCAATCAGAAGAACAGTAACCAGGAGAGGCCACCTGCTTTGGCTGGCTGATTTTTCTTTACCGGAGCCGGCATTTTTTTTGCCTGTACTGCTGCTTTTAAGCTTTTGCATGTTTGTCACAAAGACAGGATTCGTTTATCTGCATTGCATTAGCAGTGGCATGATGGTAAAACCAGTCTCTTCTTTTTGCTAAAGCAGATTTGGATAGGATTAAAAAATCAGATTGACCGGAACCAGCAAGTCCGGACAATCTGATTTTTGAAGGATAACTGTGAGACTAGTCCCAGTAGGTGGGCTCTGACTGCTGTTGCCCATCAGTTGAAAACACCAGGTGCATTTCCTGCTCTTCTTTTTCAAGCTCTAACTGGTAGTACTCCTGGTTGCCCTGCTGCACTTTTTCCGGGTCTGATATCATCATGCCGCTGTAGTTCTGGCTAATGGAATTTTTTACAGCTTCAGGTAAATCCGTAGCCTGCACATCATGCTTGAACTTAAGCACCTCTCCGGCAGTGCTGAGTATTGCTTCGTGTTCCAGGTTGTTGAAGATAAACTCCACCTCATAGCGCTCGCCCGCTTTTTCCCACTCCACCCGTGCTGCCTCGGGAAACCCGGCTGAAAAACCAGCCTGAACAGCTTCCGGTACATCCTTTTGCGCCAGATCATCCTCGCAGGAGAAAGCGCAGAGTGAGAGTACTGCCAGGAGATAAATTGTTGATTTCATCATGGTTAAGCTTTGTTTTAAGTTAAAATCTATGGCAAACCTATGATGGGAATCTGTTCTAAATCTGAAGTTTGGTGGGAAGTAAGGCAGAAAACTGATAAAATATTAAGCCTTATGTATTATTTGGTATCTATTTCAATTAAATAATAAAATAAACGCTCCTCAAGGGGTATAACAGCTATAAAAAAGGTTTGAATATCTGGTTAGTATAATTATTCCCAGAGTAATGTTTGGTTGCTAATAGATTTTCTAAGGGTATACCATTAGTATATCTTTGCACTATTAATACTAATCAAGTTTTAAGTTGTATAAAAGCAATAAGAGCCTGTGCTATTTATTTCAGATATACGATGCCTTTAATATAAAATAGTGCTGTTCCCTTCACTGACAATTTCTCTGCTGCTGGGAAGTTATTAGGGAAAAGGCTTGATGACATTGAATAAAACCCACCCAGATAATACGCTCTGATTATAGAAAACATAAAAGCATGAAAGACCTGATCGAAAAAAATGCAAGTGTGATCCACGATAAAGTGCTCAACTGCCTCCATGCCCGGTTAAGTGGGTTTATCTCATATGATGACCTGGTGAGGGTGCTTAAATATGAGTTTAAAATGGTTGAGTACTATAAGCTTAAAAAATGTATCATAGATCTTACCGGTATCAAGGTGTATCCATCCGGTGGGGGAGAATACGTAAAAGATGTGTGGTTTCCACAGATGGAGCGTAATGGCGTGAATTACATAGCCTTTATTGTTCCTGAAAATGTATTCGGAGAAGCTTCTATGCAAAAAGCCCATGATAAGGTTGAGGAGCACAAAAATCTGCAGACAAGAAACTTTACAGATGAAGCCAGTGCTAAAAGTTGGATAGAGGAGCAAAAAGTAGCTGCTGATGTGTTAGTGTAAGCACATTTTTACTGGCTTTCACAATTTTAAATAAGAATCAACCATTTGGCCTGAAGCCCCATAGATCAAAGCAATTCAGGCAGCCCAATCATCCAGGAGGGTCATAAGTTGAGCCTTACCAAAAAGAAGCCTCCCTATGCATCATCAACATAGGGAGGCTTTTATTTAGGTATTATAATAATCAAAGACTTGTATAGTAACTGGTGTACAGTTTAAAGTCCGCCACCAGTACCGGTTCCGGTATTGTTAGTACCTGTTCCGGTGCCTGTACCAGTACCAGTTCCAGTGCCTGTACCAGTGTTTCCAGTTCCGGTATTGTCAGTACCTGTACCAGTTCCAGTGCCTGTACCAGCTCCGGTTCCAGCACCTGTTCTCATGGTACCCATACCCCTGTTATATTCATCGTTGCTTAATGTACCGCTGCGGTCGGTATCCCAGGCATCAAAGCTTCGCTGATTGAATTCATCCTGGTTGATGTTTCCATCACGGTTTGTATCCCAGTCATTGAAAGTACCCATATCAGTAGTACCTGTTGTACCAGTAGTACCTGTTGTACCAGTAGTACCTGTTGTACCAGTATTGTCTGTTGTACCACTGGTGGTACCTGTGTTGGTGCCCTGGTTGTTCATGTTCTGGCTCTGCCAGTTACGCATGCCTTCGTTATATTCATTTTCATTGAGTGATCCGTCACGGTCTGTATCCCACTCATTGTAGGTTCCCGATTGGGTCATGCCAGTGTTGAATTCATCCCGATCCCACTGCTGGTCGGTATTTCTGTCGAACTGGTTAAACTGGTCTGTTGCTGTATTATTTACTGGCTGGTTGGTGCGTGTGCTTTCCACCTCCAGATCATCTTCATAAGCCTGTTCAGTTGCAACTGCATCCTGGTTGCCACCTTCCTGGTTACAGGAAGCTGCACCAAATATGAGTAAACCTGCTGCCAGGAAACTCCCTAAAGTATTAATGGGCTTCAGGTTGTTTGTTTCTGTTGTAGTTTTCATTGTTAAAAAAATTAAGTTTAGCTGAAAAATATTTTGTAGTTATTATACGGTTGAATTTCAAAGGGTTGCGAAAATCATAGGAAATAAATATAAATACAGCTGTAGAGGTATAGTTGGTACTAAATTTTTACAGCTTTTTTGTCCGGAATATGGCACCAGCTTAAGCTAAAGGGAGAGTAGTAGTCGCGGCGCTACGTCTTGTACTGCTGGCCTGGTAGAGGATTTTTATGCTAAGGGAAAATAGCAGTACAGCCACCAGCTGATGCAGTACCCCCAGCACCAGGGGTACCCTTAGCAGCAGGGTTGAGATACCCAAGGCTGTTTGTAAAAATAGAACAAGGAGCAGCCAGCGGACTGATTGTTTTAGCGATGCAGGTACACCTGCCTGCCTGTTGCTGTTTACAAATAATAAAGCAAAGCCCAGCACCAGAAAAGCAAACCAGCGATGAATGAATTGAACAACAGGGCCGCTTTCAAACAGGTCTATAGCTGAGTTGTAAAGGTTGTGCGGGAAGAATTGTTCCTCCATCAGCGGAAAAGTGTTGTAGGAGAAGCCGGCTTTAAGACCCGCCACAAATGCCCCAAGTACAATCTGGCAAAAAACAAGCAGTACTAATACCTTCGCCAGCTGAAATTGCCGCAGTCGGGGTACCGCTGTAGTGGGTAAAGGCCTGGCTGGACCCAGGTCCTGGATGGTCCACAGCAGTACAGCAATCAGCAGCAGTGCCAGGCTTAAATGTGCTGCCAGCCGGTAGTGGCTTACATGCGGTATATCAGCAAGACCGCTTTTTACCATAAGCCATCCCATCATGCCCTGCAGGGCACCTAAAAGTAATATGAGCAGCAGCCGCTTCACTAGTGGTGGTGCCAGCTGCTTGCTAAGGAGGAAGTAAAGGAAAGGTACCAGAAAAATAAGGCCGGTAAGCCTGCCCAGCAGTCGGTGCGTATATTCCCACCAGAATATGCCTTTAAAATCCTCAAGGGTAAGGGAGAAGTTAATTTTCTGGTACTCCGGGTATTGCTTGTAATCATTAAATGCCTGCTGCCATTGCTGCTCATTCATGGGGGGTACAATGCCTGTTACCGGTTTCCACTCCACCATAGACAAACCAGAGCCAGTAAGGCGTGTAATACCTCCTATAACCACCATCAGGGTTACAAGAATAATCCCCGACCACAGCCAGGTTTTCAGCAGTTTAGGTTGTGTGTAGCTTTGCATTTTTGTAAAAACATGCAAATTGACTCAAAGAACAGCAGCGGAGCCAGAAGTTAAGTCATGCCAGCCTATGATTTTTCTCATTGTTTGTTTGCAATGTGCAGGGATAGGGCGTTGTAACTGCTTTAGGCAGGGCAGGGGCGGCACATGCGTTAAAAAGGAGAATGGTTGGTGTTCCTTATGCAGCAGCTTATCTTTGCCGTTTGCATAAAATCTGATGAAGGAGTACAAACAAAAACGCCAGTACCTGGAAATAAGGAATAAAGTATATGAAAAGCTTGAGCTCAATCCTTTTCTGCTAAGCAGGCAGTTCCTGTACTGGTTCCTGATTGGGTTGATAGGAGGTGCCATCGCCGCTGTATACTGGATAGCCCTGGAGTGGGTATTGCACTACAGTATGGAGTTAAGCGGTTGGGTACTGATTCCGCTGATGACAGGAGCAGGCCTTATTGTGGGCCTGGTTATTCAATGGATTGGCGATCCCGGAGAAATGGATCTGATCGTAAACAACATCAGGTTCAAAGGCGGGCGACTGGAGCCTAAGAATAACCCCTCCATGCTGCTTTCTTCTTTTATAGGCATTGCAGCGGGAAGCAGCATAGGTCCGGAAGCACCCCTGGTACAGGTTACTGGTTCTACAGGTACCTGGCTTGCCAGAAAACTGCGCCTGAAGGGAGAAGATCTGCGTTCCCTGACCATAGCAGGCATGGCCTCGGGCTTTACCGCCCTGTTTGGCGCCCCGCTTGGCTCCGGTTTCTTTGCGCTGGAGATCCTGCACCACCGGCACATGGTTGAGTTTTACCAGGCGCTTATTCCGGCCTTTGTTTCAAGTTGTGCGGCCTACCTGGTCTTTATACTGCTTACACAGATTGGCTATGAGCCTACCTGGCTCTTTCAGGAGTATGTATACACAGGTCCGACTGATTTTACCCTGGCGGCAGGTGTTGGCGTTGTCGGGGCTCTGGCAGGCTGGCTGTTTATTGTGAGCTTCCGCTTCTCAAAAAGGCTTTTCTCCAGAATAGGGAAGATTTACATCAAAACCACCTTGGGTGGGCTAATAATAGGGACCATTGCCTGCTTTTTTCCACTAACCCGTTTCTTTGGTCATTATGAAATTACTACGCTGATAGAAGGAAACTACGGCTTAGCTTTTCTCTGTGTTATTTTCTTTTTGAAGTTGGTTACCATTTGTGTGTCTGCCACCTCGGGCTGGCGGGGCGGCTTTATTATTCCTCTGTTTTTTCTGGGGGCATGCCTGGGACAGATCATTGTTTATTTTTTCCCTGCACTGAATGCCAGCCTGGTAATGGTTAGCTGTATGGCGGCCATCAATGCCTGTGTTACCAGAACACCCATCAGTACCATTATCCTGTTAAGTACCATGACGGGCTTTCATGGCATTATTCCTATTATGTTTGCCAGCCTGACAGGCTTTTTCCTGGCACCAAAAACGCCCCTTATTGCCTCGCAGCTTAAAAGCAGCTCAGCACATTAAGTTATCTCTCCATTTCTGATCCACAATTCTTTATCATATTTTTGCGGCTTTGTTAGCAGAATGAAACAGCGAATCAGGAAAAATATACAGCTTGCCCGCTTTGTGTTCTACAAGGAAACCCTGATCGATTTTAAGGAGCACTTCTGGACCTTTGTTGGTGCGTTTGCAGGCATAGGCTTGATTGGTTTTACCCAGAGCCTCTCATTTGATACACATGATAACCTGTTTCTGATTGGTTCTTTTGGGGCTTCCAGTGTACTGATCTACGGTGTGATTCAAAGCCCGCTGGCACAACCCCGTAACCTGATTGGTGGCCACGTGATATCTGCCCTGGTGGGAGTGACCATAAGCAAACTGCTCCCTGATCCTCTGTGGCTGGCGGCATCTCTGGCTGTATCTCTGTCAATCGTGCTGATGCAGATAACCAAAACGCTGCACCCGCCGGGAGGAGCCACTGCATTGATCGCTATTATTGGTTCAGCACATATCAAGAGCCTGGGCTATTTTTATGTGTTCAGCCCGGTGCTTTGTGGCTCCCTTATTCTGCTGGTGGTGGCCCTTATTTTTAACAACATCACCTCTCACAGAAGTTATCCTGTAAATAAAAACTGGTATAAGATCTGGCAGCGGGGGTACAGAGACTAGATCAGTGATGTTTCAGGCTACGGCCCTCCATTTGCTTTATCAGCAGTTGCTGGATAGCTGCAATGGTTTCATCAGGCTTAACTCCAAGCCCCAGCTGCTGGTGCTTTATTTCTCCTGCAGCATCCAGTACAGTTATTACATTTGAATGGCTGAAATCCTTTTCGCCTACCTTTTTATACTGTACGCCAAGTAAAGCAGCAAGCTCCAGTATATTACCCTCACTACCATGCAGTAGCTGCCAGCGATGTGGGTTAAACCCGTTTTTCCGGGCAAACTCCCGGAGCTTTTCAGGAGTATCGTGCTTTGGATCAATGGATACCAGCACAAAGCCTACCTGGTGCCCCCAGGTATCCACCACAGCCTCTTCTATGCGTTTCATATCGGCCACAATGCGGGGGCAGGCATATTCACAGGCGGTATATACCATGGCCACCAACTGCACCCGTCCCTGCAGTGTATGGAGGTTTATGCTGTCGCCTGTGTGGCTTACCCAGCGTGAATCCAGGTTATAGATTGATGCATCGCTTGGCTCCAGCATTGCTTCACCTGCGGCATGTGCTCCATGCTCATGTAAGCCGGCTTCTGCAGTGTTTACATGCTGGTGTTGGGCATGTTCGTGCTGCATCTCGTGTTTGTTTCCGCTGCAGGCCACCGATAGTGCCAGTGCAGGAATCAGGTATCGTAACTTCATTTTTCAATAGGTTTGGCGCACCTGAAGCCCAGGTTTGCTACGGTGTAATTTGCTTTAAGGCTGGACCGAAAGGCATAACGCATAAAGGCTACATAGTTTTTAGAATCCTGCACCCCTGCAGAACCACCAGCACAAAAAAGCTGGCGGTCTATGCCGGTGTTCGCCCTGGATTCTCCAGCCAGCATGGTGGCATTAAAATCCTGCACCCATTCCCAAACCAGCCCATGCATGCCATAGAGGCCCCAGTAGTTTCTAAAACTAGCCTGAACCGGCGGAAATACTGCAGGATTAGGCTTTCCATACCAGTCCAGAATGCGCTGGTAAAATGCATAATCCTTACTGGCATTTGCCTTGGTTTCACTGGCCTGCCCGGCATACTCCCACATATCGATGGTAGGCAGCTGTTTGCCCTGGCACTCGCAATAAGCCCTGGCAGCAAACCACGATACATTGGTAACAGGACTATGCAGGTAAGCCCCATCGAAGGATAGGTTCTCCTGCCAGTGCTTCAGGTAATTAGGGTCGGCAAATATTTTCTTTACATTTCCCTTCTGCCATTTTGGGTATGCTTTCAGAAATGCCAGGTAATCCTTATTGGTAACCGGGTATTTATCCAGCAGGAAATCACCAACAGCAACGGGAGTAGTATCTCCATAAAGGGGGATATAGGTGCCCCCCTTTATTTTTACCATTTCACTTTCGGCCATACTACTCCCTTGTGCCACTGCCGATAGAGCTGCACATACTATTGCTATCAGCAGTGTAATGCCCTTTACCATGATTGCTGTTGATGTGAATGCAGAACCACTTTTTTTTTAGAGATGAACTTCTCCTTTTGCTTTGGCTGTTTTTACCTGATCAGGTGTAACCTCGCCGCCTTTGTTGCCCCAGTTGTTGAGTACATAGGTCATTACGTTTGCCACATCTTCTTCAGAAAGCTTAAGCTTGGGCATGGTGCTGTTGTAGGTCTGTCCGTTTACCTTGATAGGACCCTCCAGCCCATGCGTCACTACCTGTATGGAGCGGTCTATGTCTGCATTGAGGAAGTCGGACTTGGCCAGTGGGGGAAATGCTTTTGCAATACCCTGTCCTTCAGACTGGTGGCAGGCCTGGCAGTTGGCGGTATACACCATTTTACCCATTGCCAGGCGTTCTGCTTTGTTTGCTGCTTTTGCAGCTTCCGGGGCTTTGGCAAGTGGCATTTCCTGAATGGTGCTACCTTCCGGCTGGTACACCCTGTCTTCGGTCTGGCCGGAATACACCTGCAGGTTTTCCTCACCATCTACCTTTAACATACCCAGTGCACCTTTATTAAATGCCCTGAAGATGGAGTGGTCTACCAGGATGAAAGTGCCAGGCACATCTACCTTGAATTCGGTAATGGCAGAGCCTCCTGCAGGTACCAGAGTTGTCTGCACGTTCTCGTTTAATGATTTACCGCCTTCTACATAAACTTTATCGAAAATTTCGCCAATTACGTGGAAGGAAGAAACCAGGTTGGGGCCACCATTGCCTATGTAGAGACGAACATTATCGCCAGCTTTGGCAGTGATGGAATTATCGCCGGTAAGTGCGCCTACACTACCATTGAAAACAACATAGGGAGGGTTTTCATCCAGGGCTTTGTTCATATCGAATGGCTGCAGACCACTATCGCCAAAGTCACCTTTGGTATAGAACTCACCCTGCATAACGTAGTATTCTTTGTCTACTTTTGGCATCCCTTCTTTTGGCTCTACCATAATAAGGCCGTACATACCGTTGGCAATGTGCATGCCCACTGGGGCTGTAGCGCAGTGGTAAACATATAAGCCAGGATTAAGCGCAGTAAAGGAGAATACAGTTTCGTGTCCCGGGGCTGTAAAAGTAGCTGCTGCACCACCACCCTGGCCGGTCACGGCATGGAGGTCTATGTTGTGCGGGTTTTTACTGTCGGGGTGGTTCATCAGGTGAAATTCAACTAGGTCGCCTTCGCGGATCCTGATGAATTTGCCCGGAACAACACCGCCAAAGGTCCAGAAGGTGTATTCCACGCCATCAGACAGGCGCTTTACCACTTCAGTTACCTCCAGTTTCACTACTACTTTGGCTGCATTTTTTCTGGTGATAGGGGCAGGCACATTAGGCGGGTCGGTAAGCTCTGCTTCTATAACAGGCAGCTCGCCCACAGGCAGCGATGCCGCTACTGTAGGAATTGCCTCCTGCTGCTCTGTACTGCTGTTGTCTTTGCAGGCACTTAATAATGTAGTGGCTGCCAGTGCTATAACAGCTAAATTGCGGAAAGGGGAGAAGTTAGTCATATAGAACAATAATCAAAGACCTTAATCTCCTGCAATTTCAGAAGTAACAGCTGCTAGCAACATGACTTAACTGCAACTTCCATCATGATTTATGTCATGGTTTGGGCCTGTGAGGTGTATCGGAGGGGGCGGGTTAGACTACCTGTGCTGTAGATGATCCCTGGTCCAACGTGAGTTAAGGATTAGCATCAGCGTCAATTGTTCCTTAATCGTTATCCCCGCGCAGACGGGAATCTGTCAGCTAAAAACAGGTATGATGATTTCACCTGTAAAGCGAACAGCTCTCCATTGTATGTGCACCAAAACAGCAGGTCAGTAAGGAGTCCAGCGGCTGCCTGAGCTCATTAATAGTATAGCCGTCCTGCTGTTCCGGTATAAGGTAATCATCGCGAATTTCAGGACTGTTTATGTAGCAGACAGGGCTTGTGAGTGCTGTTTCATCTGCGTCAAAACTATTCTTTTGCCGGCCCGGATCATGCTCCCTCATACTAAGCCTTAAATCGAAAGCATTCAGAAAGTGCAGTAAATAGGAGAGGGTAGTTAAGCCTCCGCCGGCCTGTGCCCCTTTTTCATCTTCGATAATACTATCAGTGAGCAGCGGCAGCAGGCTATGATGAGGCAGTGCACTAATATTAATGGAACGCCTTTCAAGTGCCGTGGGGTTGAAGAGAGAAAGTTGCTGGCATGGCAAATATTTGAAGAGCCTGTTGATGCTACTGCTTCGTTCGGTAAAACTGCAGGAGGATAACTGGAGAAACACACCATGCAGGGCGCTAAAGTCTGTTACTTTTTCCGGCTTTAACATACCGGAGACCTCCTGACTCAGCTGTTCATGAAGCAGCCGGCCCTCAAGCAGTTTCAGGAACAGCAGGCGCTCCATCCAGCTGATGCAAAGCTGCAGCGCTATATCATGCAAATGCGCTCCCTTGGTTTTGTCTAATTGTTCTGAAGCAGTTAAACTACTGAACAACCCAGGCTTGTAAAGTTGCTCCAGCGTTAGCTCCAGCAGCGATCCGCGATTTCGCTCAGCTGGAGGCAGGCGACTTAGCTTTTTGTTACTGTCCCCGCCCTTATTTTCATGCATGCGATCAGTCAGGCCCATTAGATGCAGCAGTTCATTCCTGAAAGCAGCATGCAGCTTATTACTGCTGCTTTTTAGTGGCAGCGCTATCAGGTGTCTGGTAGCTGAGCTGTCTTGCTCTTGTTTAAAACCAGCCTCTGCAGATGACTTTTGGGGTAAACTGTTATCTGAATGCATTGCACAAATACTTGAAAAAACAATATAGTGAATTTATGGCTGCTGTCACCGGCCGGATGTACAACAACACTGTTCACCCGCATAGTCAGTCTAACTTGCTTGCCGGGATTGATTTCACCAAGAGTTTCCTGCATGCCAGGGGAACAGGGGGCTGTTCTGCTATCATGTGTTGGGGATGCATTGAATTAAGGCTTCACACTATAATATTAACAGCTTCAGTAAGCGCACGCCATTTTTCAGGTGAATTAGCAATCAGGTGTAGGTCTTTACCATATAGCTCCCATTAGTTATGGCTACTCCCGGCTTTGAAGCAAGCACATGCTATTGAAAATTGATGGAATCGGGGGAGTGTTGAAGATAAAAACTAATAAAAGTATTTAAGTACTTTTATACTTTATATCATTTATGCGTCCTATCTTTGCTTGCATAGGAACCAAAAATTATTTCATCATGATCGCACAAGCAGAAAATATCCTCGATGTAACTACCCTTTTACCAAGAGAAAAACACCCCACCATTTTCAGAAGGTTTGAGGAGCAATAGCGGAAGTGATCCGCAGAAGGAAATACTAGCAGCCGTAAGAGCCCTGAAGCAGGAACAGGTGCTGAAGATCATCAACACCTTTGAGCCTACGCCTCTTATGGTGATGCTAAAGAAAAAGGGATTCCAGTGCTGGAGCCACTCCATACACCATCAGTATACAGAAACCTGGTTTTACAGGGAAAAGGAAGCTGCCGGGCCTGATGCTTCTGCGGTGGCTGCTTCTGATGATGGCTGGCAGGAGGTAAGGGAGCGCTTTGATTATACTACTAAAGTAAATTTGGTTTTTGAACCAAGATGGGGCCATCATCTTATTTCTGAAGAAGGCCATCAATTTCTAAACAGTTAAAACATGCTAAGCTACACCTGTAAAACAGCAATAAAGGCCGTAATATACCTGGCTTCCGGTACTGAAAAGGGTGATAAAAAATCCATAAAAGATATTGCCGATCATATTGAAGCCAGCGGCCATACAGTTAGTAAAATGCTGCAAACCCTGGTAAAAAGAGGGGTGATCAACAGCACCAAGGGGCCTTCTGGCGGCTTTTACATCAGCGAAGCGCAAAAGTTGCAGCCCATCATCAACATAGTGGAAGCCATAGATGGCATGAGCCTCTTTAAAGAGTGTGGCCTGGGGCTTAGCAAATGTTCCGAGACGCATCCTTGTCCTATCCATGATCAATACAAAAAGCCCAGAGAATTAATAGAAAAACTGTTTAGGGAGAATAATGTGCTGGATTTGTGCCAGCCTGTTAACAGTGGCCTGGCGTACCTGGTAGGTTAGCTTTTTTCTGCGGAAGTGCGCTGTAATAGAAGAAGAATCTTTAAATAACCATGAAATATGAAAACAGGATTGTTATCTGTTCTTATGCTGATACTGGTAACGTTTAGCGGTTATGCGCAAGCTGTATCAGGAAAAGAAATTTTCTCCGGCAACTGCCAGGCCTGCCATTCTATTGGCGGCGGCGATATTGTTGGTCCCGACCTGGCCGGTTTGATAGAAAGAAGGCAAACTGACTGGATCAAAAGCTTTATAACCAATTCTCAGAAAATGGTTGCTGCAGGTGATGAAGAGGCTGTTGCAGTTTTTACAAAGTACAACAAAATTGCCATGCCTGCCCATAACTTTAACGAAGAGGAGCTAACCAGCCTGATCAGCTACATAGATGAGGCCGGTAAGGAAGCCGTAGCAGCAAAAGCAGAAGCGGCGGCCACACCTGCACCAGCAACAGCGCAGCAGGAAGTTGCCCTTGCTGAAACAGATAATGGCTGGAACATATATGTGAACATGATACTGGCCCTGCTGGGCATCACAGCAGCGCTACTAACAGTAATGGCAGTATATTTAAGCCGTTACCTGAAAAGCTTTTGAGGCATTTTGCATGGTTCACACGCCTCATGAGGTGGCGCAATATCAACAAAAAAACAGCCCTGGATCTATTTTCAGGGCTGTTCTATGCTAAATAAGCAGATTGAATTTTAGAGTGCGCTATTTAGTCAGAACTTAAATTACGTTGATCAATATTACAAGCAGGTGTACAACTGTGCTGATGATAAACAGTGGAATAACCTTAGTTGAAGGCAGATCACCAAGCAGTGATGCCAGTACAGAAAATGAAAGTATGGCAATGGTTGTAACCTCTAGCAGGCTGCCACCGCCTGTGCTGATGGCAAGTAATGTAGCAGGGATGATGATGCACGTTTGAATCAGGAGTACAAAAGCCATTACTCCTAATCTGTTGAAGTTTGCTTCTTCGCATTTGATGTTGTACCAGTTCAGTATATTTTCCATAGCAGTAGTGTTTTATTCTGCTACAAAATTAGGCCTGGTCAGCAGGGGATTGTATGACCCTCGTCAGTTGAAAATATGATCCTTTTCTGATTTATATCAGTTTTTCGCTGCAGTAAATAGCCTAAGCCACCCTCCCGGCACATAAAAGACCTCACCAGGTTTTGATGAGGTTTTGTCTTATAATGCTGTGGTCTGTTCTATATTCTACAAACCCATCGGTATCCTATGGTTTTCCAGCAGCTATTTACCTTAGCTGCATATCTCTCTTGTGGTAGTAGAATCGTGTCCAGAGAAAAACGACCAGTGATAAACCAAATACGAGTGCTACATCGAGCGCGAAACGAGCCAAAGCTCTACCTGCAAGATTCAGATCGCCTTCTATAAAACCCATGCCAATAATGGCAGCTGTGGGAACCAGCGCCAGCCCTATCATTACACCCGAGGTGAAAACTGATTTTTTGGTGGCTAACAGCAGGGCACCTGCTATACTGGCCACTGCAGAGGCAAGTATTGAGGATGCTGTAACTGTGGTCCAGTATTCTACCAGTTTCTGATCGGTAAGATAATAGGTTGTAGAGCCGGGAAGCGGATCCTGGTTGATGGCCTTAAGTACAGCGGCTGTTAATACAGCTCCAAGAATAAGGGCAAAGTAACCTTTTATAAAATCAATACTTCCATAATACCAGCCCTTGTTTCTTGATATTAGACCAAGCGCAACCCTGGTAATAGGCATGAAACCAGGAGCCACCAGCATGCCACCCACAACAATATGCAGCGAGTTGTTGGCAATGCCAATAGTGGCTAGCGAACCGGACACAAGCATAATGATCATGGTGTTGATGGAGGTGTTGCTGTCGTTGCTGATGGTCATTTCCATTTCTTCCCAGCTGCCCTCGTTTATGTCCCGTTCTATGCTATAGGAGGGCTTGGTAGGAATAAAGCTGTCAGGTTCAGAAGTTGAAGCAGAGATCCCGTTTTCCCTCCCCAGATCATACTTATCAAGCAGCCGCATGGTTTTTTGCAGACTGGAATTGGGTACAGCCAGTTTTATTACATCTCCGGGTGGGTCAATGGATACAGCACGGAACACCTGCAGCTGCATAATGCCGTCTATTCCTTTTAATTCTTTGATAATTGTATCTGTTTTTTCAAAGGGAGAAGTAACACTTATTTCTCTTGCCATAAACTATTTTTTATTGACCTTGCCAGCGCTCGAAGCTGTAACCTTAACAGCCCATAAGGGTGCTTGTTTAGGTAAAAGCGGGGAGAAGCGAGAATTTCCTGCACAATTCGTGTTCCAGTTGATCGAATAGAATCATTAAGCACATTTTTAGCATCAGAAAAATTTTGTAAAAAAATGTTGAATTATTGCGTAAAAAGAGTTCCAATGCTTTAAAAAATGAACAGGCCATTAGAAAAGCTTTAAGAATGTTCTGCGAAACAGTCGCCCCTGTAACCTTCTGCCCTGGCTGTGGTTTTAGTATTTAGCACATAATGCTGTGCATCTATTTTTCTTTCAAACCTAATACATAAAAAGTTTTAGGCAGATATGGACACTATGGTACTGAAGGTGCTGAAGATTAAGCTCCTGATCTGCCTTAGCTTACAAATTTTCATCAGGATTGAGCATATGATAAAAAGGGACATAGTAGTAATTGGAGCTTCTGCAGGTGGTGTATCAGCACTTGAGCATTTGGTTAAGTCGATGCCGGCAGATTTCAAGGGTACCGTTTTCATTGTTATGCATACACCGCCTTTTTCTCCTAGTAAACTCCCTGAAATATTAAGCAGGGCAGGAGCACTGGAGGCTATGCACCCTGATGGTGAAGAAAAGATACAAGAAGGGAAAATTTATGTGGCGCCTCCCGATCACCATATGCTGATTGAGGGTGAAAAGGTAGTAATCAGAAAAGGACCTAAAGAAAACCGCTTTCGTCCGTCAATTGATGCGCTGTTTCGGTCTGCAGCTTATGAATTTGGCAAACGCGTAGTAGGGGTGGTGTTAACAGGAGCCCTGGATGATGGCACCTCCGGATTATGGACCATCAAACGCATGGGGGGGGCTGTAATCTGCCAGGACCCGGAGGAAGCTACGTTCCCTGAAATGCCCTAGAGTGTTATTGCGTATGTGGAAACAGATTATATCATCAAGGTAGCCGAGATTGGAGCCATATTGAGCCGACTGGCATCAGAACCTGTAAATGAAAAACAGGAGGTGCCTAAAGAAGAACTGGAACGCCTGTCACTGGAGGTTGAAATTGCCAAATCTGATAACGCTTTTGAAAAAGGAATCATGGACATTGGTGAAATGGCGGAATATACCTGCCCAAGTTGCCATGGCGCCCTGGTGAAGATCCAAGAAGGCAGGAGGATCCGCTACAGGTGCCATACCGGCCATGCCTTTACCGCAAGTGCACTGTTAGCAGGAATTACAGAATCTGTGGAAGAAACCCTCTGGCAGGCTATGCGCGGGCTGGAGGAAACCTCAATGTTGCTACAGCATATTGGGGAGCATATCATGGATGCCGGAGATCATGATGCTGCCAACGTTTTTATCAAGAAAGCAAATGAAACTGCCGACAGGGCACGTATCGTTCACGATTCAATTTTCAAAAATGAAAGGCTGAGTGCAGATCTAAAGTATGATAAAAATAAAGAGAAGGGTAAAGACAAAAAGAAGGATTAGAGGCTATCTTTTAACATCTAAATCTGAATATTTTACCTGAAGTATAGTGCTGCCCCAATAGGTCTCTCCAGACAGGGTCTCTCCAGACCGGGTCCCTCCGGACCGGGTCTGGAGAGACCGGGAGTTCAGATACTGTTTGTTACTTCTATGATGTCTGATTTTGCTTTCCTTTGCGCTCAAAACAGAATTGCTGGGGGCAGCGCCTGCGGGAACTATGTATTACAGTAAGCATTGCCTGAAACAATACGCGGCTTACAAAAAGCCCTTCAATGTTCTGTTACTTCAACTGAAGCATTATTTTCTGTTACCTTCATTTTTACTTT
This sequence comes from Cesiribacter sp. SM1, assembly GCF_020178975.1. Lineage (GTDB taxonomy): Bacteria > Bacteroidota > Bacteroidia > Cytophagales > Cyclobacteriaceae > Cesiribacter. The sequence continues at coordinate 395,325 of NZ_JAHXBU010000092.1, read as the reverse complement.
GCCCCCAATAGGGAACGTAAGCATCGGGATGGTGTGCCCAAAATCAACATTCCCTACAACTGGTATGTTATTCAGCTCATTTTTGCTCCTGATCATCTTCTCGAATAAGTCCCGGGTCATGCCGGTTTTCTTTTGAAAGCGGCCTATAATTATACCTAATACCTGATCACTGGCGGGCTGGTTCAGGATAGCCTGCAGGGTATTTTGTACATCCTTATAATCAAGCACTTTATTTGCCTCCAGAAAGAGAATGGTGTTTTTCATATCAGGCATAAATTCACTACCTAATAAGAAATTAATGGTCAGCAGGTTGCCGCCAATAGATTTTCCTTCAGCTTCTCCCTGGTTAACCGGCCAGAAGCCATCTTCATTCACAATTTTCTGCTTGTCCCATTCGGAGTCGCAGTAATGCTCCGACGGTTTAAGTGAAAAACTGGCTTCTGAAAAGAAGGTCTTCCTGATGTGCTCAATCGAATAATCTACAATCTTGCTGGCGCCAAGCATGGTAAAATGTGGCCCATAATAGGTAACCACACCTGTTTTTTTATAAAGTGCATCGGCCAGGGCAGTAATGTCGGACAGACCGCAAATTATTTTAGGTTTCTTTTCTACAAGTTCGTAGTCTATGTATTTAAGTAACTGGTTGGCGCTTGATCCGCCCATGGCAGGTATGATACAGCTTACCTTTGGGTCGGCATAAGCATCGTGCAGGTCCTCCAGGCGCTTTTCTATGGAGGTGGTATCAAATTCGTTGCGTTCCCATACGTACTTACCATAACTGACAGTCAGCCCCAGCTCCCCCAGCTTTTTTTCAGCCCGTTCTTTCATATCATCGGTGAATGAAGGGGAAAAGCCATGAGCAGGGGCAATCACACGAACATGGTCTCCGGCTTTTAATTTTGGTGGGATCATTATGTATTTATTTCAATGAAAAAAAATAATTGCTTCAAAAAATAGTCTGTTGAACACAAACTGGCAGCAGTACTTTTATAAGTATATGTATATACAATTGTTTACAATATGCTGCTGATCCGTTACTTTGTCGAACTTTCAGGCGGTACCTGTATAAAGCCTTTTTCAATACACTGGCTGTTCCATTTCAAGTGTTTCGGCCAGTTGCTGAAGGTTTTTTAGATTGCTCTCTAAAAATGGCAACTCATTGCCTTCAAGTGCTTCAGGATTTATTGAGCCAATTGTTGCTGTCATGCTTTCGATCTGCTGCATGAGTGTGCTATCCTGCAGCTGGCTGTTTTCGTTGCCATCCTGGCATAGCAAAAAGAGTTGGTTGAGGTTATAAGCTATTGATTTAGGGAAAGCGCTGTTAAAGACCAGGAAATGTATGAAATGAGACCGGTTTATGTTGGTTTTATAATGCTGTTTGTACATTTCATAAGCATCTATCCCTTCGAGCATCGATTTCATATGGTAGTATTCTACTGCCTCTGGCTTGCCGGAAGATATGTTGGTGCTAATCTCATGCATCTTGCTTAGGAGCATGGTGTTAAGCTGTAAAGCTCTTTCCAGGTGATAACCCATTGAAAGCATCTTCCATTCTTCGTTTCGGATCATAATGGAATTGATGTAGCCTTTGATAGTATAGCTGTACTTCTCTACTTTCTGTGCAAAGCTGCAAAAGCTTTTCTGGGCTAACTTTTCAGCAGTATAATTATTGATGGCGTGGTAGAAACAGTTAATGTGCTCCCAGAGCCCGGCAGATATACAATCGCGTGCGCCACGAGCCAGTTCGCGTGCTTTTGTTACTGTAGAGAAGATAGAAGCAGGGTTCGCCTCCTCCAGCGCAATAAAATGCAGTACCTTTTCCTCCTCTGCATGGCGGTAGTGCCTGAAATATGCCTGCTTAGACTGGGTGCTCTGGAGTAAAAACTCCCAGAGAGAGGTTTTAAACGCAGGTGAGGGGGCATCCATGGATGCTAAATAATGTACCCGGGTGTAGCTGGCCATTTGCTCGGCCTGCTCCAGGTAACGTCCTGCCCAGTACAATTTATTTCCTATACGTGCTAGCATGTTTACTCTGTTTGGTTTGCTCTTAATAAATGGAAGGCTGGTTTCACTTTTCAGAGGCCTTTCGCTTTTTTTGGCCAATTCTGGGGCGCTTTATAAGACGCAGCGGTTCCCTGTCCCTGGGTTCCAGAGGTGCCTGGACTATACCAGCTGCCTCCCTGCCGAGATCTGCTGTGGTTCTTTCCTGCTCCGGCACTTCATGTGGGGCCAGTACCCAGGTATCTTTTGAGCCGCCTCCCTGTGAAGAATTTACCACAAGGTTGCCCTCTTTGAGTGCTACCCGTGTTAAGCCGCCCTGTAATACATACTGCATATCTTTTCCCAGTAGGGTGTAAATTCTTAGGTCTATGTGGCGGGGCTCAAACACTCCCCTTTCTTTGATAAAGGTTGGGTGCGTGGATAGTGACATAATGGGTTGAGCAATGTATTTACGCCTGTTCTGCCTGATGCGCTCCTTGAAATCCTGCAGCTGTTCTTTGGTGGCTGCATTGCCTACCAGCATACCATAACCGCCAAATTCATCTACAGGCTTAACAACCAGTTCCTGCATGTGCTCCAGTACATACTGGTAATCCTGCTCCTTGGTGCAGTGGTAGGTATGTACGTTCTGCAGTATGGGCTCCTCCTGCAGGTAATACCTGATCATGGCTGGCACATAGCTATATACTGCTTTATCGTCTGCAGCACCTGTTCCCGGTGCATTAACCAGGCTTATATTGCCTTTGCGATAGGCCTCCATAATGCCTGGCACACCATAAACGGAATGGGGCAGAAAGGCTAGTGGATCAAGATACTCGTCTTCCACTCTTCTGTACAGTACATTTAGTTGCTGCCGGCCACGGCTTGTTTTCATGTAAACCTTATTGTTTTCTACAAAAAGGTCTTTTCCTTCAACCAGGGGTATCCCCATGCTCTGTGCCAGAAAAGCATGCTCAAAATAAGCAGAGGCCACCATACCATCGGTAAGAACCGCACAGCAGGGTTCTGCCAGGGCTGCAGGGGCTACAGAATGTATCATCGTGAGCAGACAATCGAGGTACTCTTTCAAAGGCCGGGCATGGCAGCTGCTAAACAGGCCATGCAGGCTTCGCTTCATTGCTTCGCGGTTTGCCAGCACATAGCTGATGCCGGATGGTGTTCGTACATTATCTTCCAGAACATAGTACCGGCCATCCTTATGACGGATTAGGTCGGTACCGGAAATGTGATTGTATATACCTCCTGCAGGGTTCAGGTCCTGCATTGCTTTGCAGTAATGTTTTGAGCTTACTACAAGCTCTTTAGGAACTATCTTATCTTTAAAGATTTGTTGTTTATGGTAAATATCGTGCAGGAAGGCATTAATGGCCAGGTTGCGCTGAATAACCCCCTTCTCCAGCTCCTCCCATTCATCAGCTGCAATGATTCTGGGTAAAAGATCAAATGGGAAAATACGTTCGGCACCCTGTGCTTTGACTGTACCTACAGTAAAGGTAACACCCTGCTTCAGAAATGACTGGCGCGCTTTCTGGTCGAGCAGCCTGAAGTCTTCTGCAGTATGCTGCCTGAACTGCTCAAGCACTTTTCTATAAGTAGGATGTACTGCGCCTTTACTGTCGAAAACTTCATCGTAAAGGCCGGGAGCTGCTTTGTATTCTCCAAACATCCCATTTGTATTGCTACTATTTTTTTGATGCATAATTATAGCATTTAAAAGGTGCTGACTCCCGGGAGTGCTACCTTCAGATATCATATATGTATATGTGCTTGGATGAGAGGGCAGAGGCAACCGTATCTGCTATGGTTCCTAAAAAATTACAGTTCGTGTTTGTGCCACCTCTTTAAAGATACTGCATGATACACGTTCGTAAGTGCAGTATAAAAAATACTCTAAAGATCCTCTCTATGTGTAAGTTAAATACAGTAAGGGGCTAAAATTATGCCGGCCCTGCTGTGATAAAGCAAACGGCATGATGACAGGCAGAGTTACAGAAAATAAAGTTGAAATCAGTAAAAAGTTAAACAAAAATAAGAGCCTTTACCCAAGCAGGCTGCTTGTAGTTCTATTTGTCATTAGCAGCTTGCTGCCTGGCTTAGCACATTTATTGAATTCAGTAAAAAGGGGGGCAGACTTGAAACAGGGCACCTCCAAGTTCAGGCGTATGAGTATGCATTTGTCTGAACTGTACTGTCAATATTCAAAATAAATAAGAATCCATATGAAAGTATACACAGAATACCAGGTACAGGAGCTCCTGAGGCTACAGCGGGAAAATTGCGCCCGTGTTGTTGAAGAAGCAAATGAACAGCTAAATAATAGCAGTGACGACCTGAAAATGAAAGTTTGCAGGGCAGAGGAGCCAACAAATTCCCCGCCTTTTGAAGCCTATGTAGCACAGGATATGAAGCGCAGCTTTATGGCTGGATATGGTGCCGGTTTTGATGCAGGCACTGTTCATTCTAAAGAAGATCATGTAACAGACAAGATTAAATGTCTGAATTACCTGAACGATTTCAGTGAATGGTTTTGCAGGTATAATAAACGTGAAGAAAACGCGGGGATAGTTTATCAGAATGATAAAACAGTGTCAAAATGAAAGGTTCTTCAATAGGCCCTGTCGTTCAACTAAATGGTTTTTAATAAAAAAATGTGGGTCTAATGATCGTCAGCTTCTATTCAAGGCATAATTGCTGTTTCTGGCACAGAGTCTGTAATATACTAAACAGATCCTGATTTATTTTTTTATCTGTATTGGCTGATTTTTTAAACTTGATGTTGAAAAGCCCGGGCTGATTTCCCAACCGCCCGGGTATTTTCTAAACTAAACCCGATGTTACAAAGAATACGCAGGAGGGTAAAGTCTGATATCAGACTTGCTCGTACTATAAATTTTTGAATTGATTCCATGGTTGGAAACCCCGAGCTGTTCGATTGCAAGGGGTTTCTTTTTGAGTGAGGATGAGCAGAAAATTCAGTGGGGGAGGGGTGAATTTTTAAACAACAGCAGCCCTTTTTACTGTTTCTGATAAAGTGATCTGAATAAATAGAGATAATCATGCAATAGCGAGAGCTAAACTACAGGTTTAAATATATGATCGACAAAATGAATAATATACAAGTGTTACATAGAGGCAGAAAATCTGTGGAAGGTAAAAAAATTGATTTTTTATTTGTACAGGATGAAGATTTCAGAATCCTGATGCTGGGTACTCCACAGGATTTTATAAAAGAACATCAGGAGGGTAAAACCGCCACCGTTTTGGTGAGCTATCCGTCCCTGAACTCAGTTGTACCTGCCGGGGTAAGTTTTCCGGTAACAGTGTTACAGGAAATTATTCCCGACATACAAACAGAAACTGAGGGTTAATAAGGGTCAGCTAGCATGTCTGGGGAGTATTTCTAAGATTTACTCTGTAACCTGCCTCCGGGCTAGTGGCAATTTTATTGAAGCAAACGCCCAACTGTAAGGACTGGTCCCTGATAAACTGATACTGATATTAACGGAAAAAAGGATGCCATAGCAGCATCCTTTTTTTATACCTTTTGAGTGGTAATAAATAATTGATTTCTAGGTCTCTATCTTATGGAACCAGAAACAGCTTATTCAATGTGATGGTATAAGACAGCTTTGCCCGCTCATTTTCTTCCATGTATTTGTAAGTGAGCAAATATGACTCTAGCTGCTGTTCTACTCCAATCTCCTGGTAACGGTTTCTGGTTTTAGGGCAACGTTCATTGCGGGAACTTTCCAGTAGTAACTCAAAAACAGTCGCAGGAGATGCAGTTACCCGTGAAAGCCACTGACTATCTACCAGCATTTCGTTTTTTATTAACTCTTCAAGTCCGGCATATAAATCATCTGCCTGAATACTGTTCATTTGTTCTGCCATATTATTGTTTCTTCTACTCTTTCCTTTTTCACTACATATTGCTGATACGAGCACCGTTCTAAGCTCTTTTCCCAGAAAAGCCCAAACCAGTAGATGCAGGCTTGGGCTCTCCAGGATCTAGATTAAAAAATCAGCCAAAGTAACAGTTGAAAAAATATCAGGATATAATAATATTATCAGACTTTATGCCAGAAATCAGGTAGTGTACTAAAAAGGGCTTAAATGTAGAATCAGGGCATATTATTTATCTAAAATATTTAAACAGCTTAAACTTTACCCTTAGAAGCCCTTGTCATTTTGATAAGATATTCCCATAATGATAGAAAGCTCAGTCTCTGTTTCCTGTCTGTGAAGCATGTAAGCCCCTTAACTTATTCGTGATAAAATTGCTTAAGAGCTTTAAATTTTTTTTAGCTGGTGAAAAGCTTATTGGCCTAGCCTAACAGTTGCCTGATCCAACCATTTTTCTGCCACAACAGTTACTCCAGCATGATGTGGTATACAGCAGCAGCAGCTTTGCTTTTGGCACTTACACATTTTTTTGCCGAAAGTTTGAAATTTTCTTCTATTCCCCGTAGCAAGTGGCTTTCTTTTGCAGGGGGTGTTTCCGTAACCTATATTTTTGTTCATCTTTTGCCGGAATTGGCAGAAGGGCAGGAGGTGTTACAAAATAAAGGTGCAGATTTTCTGAAACACCATTCTTATCTGATTTCCCTGGTTGGCCTGGCCCTGTTTTATGGACTGGAGAGAGCAGCAAAGCAGTCTCCGGACTCAGCCCGTGAGTCTCATGGCGATGAAATGGCGGGAAACCTCAGTGTGTTTTGGCTACACATCATTTCATTTGCTGTATACAATGCCATTATTGGATACCTGCTGGTTCACCGAGATGTAGAAGGGTGGCGCTCACTCTTGTGGTTCACCCTGGCAATGGCCTTTCATTTTGTGGTGAATGATTACGGACTCATGGATCACTACAAAAAAGCCTACAGCCTCAAAGGCCGCTGGATCCTGATCCTTGCAGTTATGGGAGGCTGGCTTGTGGGCGTTCTTGCGGAAATACCGGAAATGTGGATAACAGTGCTGTTTGCATTTATTGCCGGTGGTACCATTATGAACGTGCTGAAAGAAGAGCTGCCCCAGGAAAGAAAAAGTAACTTCTGGGCTTTTAGTGCCGGTATACTACTCTACAGCCTGCTGCTCTTGTTTATTTAAAGATGCCGGTGCTACTTGACTGTAAACAGAATTGCAAAATAAGCTCAAAAAGCTGCTTTTGCAGGATGTTCTACTACTGTTGCTCAGACAAAGCCTTCTAATTCTATATCTTTATCACAATGGCACCATTGACAGTTTTTATCTACTCGCACTTATGGCCATTTCCTCAGCTTGAACTAATTTCGATAATAGATTCCTTACATATCATAAAATCTCCAGGGACTCCATTCACCGTTTTCTAGCTTTTTTCTATACTTACCTGTTTCGTCAGTTTCGTATATCAGCACTCCATTACTATCAAAATTCTTCCTGGTACTAATGGTTTCATATGAGCAGACTTTATTTGGATTTGCACCTGCTTTCAGCACATGTCGGTTGTAAAATTCTAAATGATCAATCTGGGTGCCGCTTTTATCTACTGTCTTCACTATTACTTTGGCGGCACGCTGAAATCCATCATATTCTAAAATTCTAGTTGATATCATGCCTGAAGTGTAATTATTGGAAACATGCTTAGCTAGATACCCCTGATCATTGAAAACATAGGTATGCTTTATAATTGAACGTAAATTTAACAGGCTATATCCTTCAAACGTAAAACCGTTATGTTCTTTAACGATTGTAGCTTTGGTGTCATTTGACAGGGTAGGGTTGTCTTTCGCTGTTTTTTGATTGTTAAACTCAGTAGTATGAACAATATATTCATTTCTATCAGCTTTATAATCAATTGTTTTAGTGGTTAGCAATTGTGTAAACAGCACCTTTACTTTGGCTTTTGATTTGCCTTTACCATTAATCAAATATTTTTCTACTTTATTAATATTTTTATTGGCACTGTACTCAATACTGTAATAATACTTTTCGTGACTATTCGACGAAAACATGATATAATCTGTCGCAGAAGCTTTGGTTACCAGCCCATGACTATTGTACTCCAGTTGGTAATATAATCCCTCAAAAAAAATTTCTGATATGCTATCTCCTTCCCAACGTAAAGGATAAATAATCTTATCACAATAGTTATAAGTCACAATACCCTTCCAAATATCTTCACCGATTTTGTCGTAGCTAAATGCTCTTTTGTTGTTGGATGCTTCTATGCTTCCATAACCGAAAGTTGTATACTGTTGTTCCTTGAACTTCCCAGCTTCATCGAAAACTACTTCTCCCATTTCAATAACTGCATTTTCTGCATGCAATGTCAGTGAACTAACAGCATACAGCACATCCATAACATGTTTTTCTTTTGATGTTAGATTACCCTTTTGCTCAGTAGCATGAGACTTTACTACTGATAAAACAGATATCAACAGTACAAGAATGGTGCTTGAAATTCTTAACATGAGGTTTAATAAAGGTACAGGTTATTGTACTTAGCTCAAATGTGTATTGGAATCGCTTTCAAATTTGCTTCGAAATTAAGTTACTGAATATTGTCAAAAAAGCTCATTTTCTTAATTAAAGTACATATTGTTTTGTTTGTTAATATGCTCTGACAAAGACAGTTTTAGTATTCATTATTTCACGTTACCCCCGCCCTAAGATTGTTGTCATGAAACTTAAATCAAGAAAAAAATGTGTTGACATTCATTGACTTATTTATAGTTATACATTCTGTACAATTAATAGTTTATGCACAAACAACTACTTATATGATCCATAATAAGTCTATCATATAATTTGGTAAATGAATAGTGGCAGTGTACCAGATGTTGTGTTGAATCAGATTTTATGTTTAATTCTGAACCATAAGATGATTTTAAAGTTAATTTTATGCTAACAGTACAGAAGTGGAAGAAACAAAGCATGCAGAATTGTCTTCTTTAATCAGGAAAATTTCGGTGGAGGAACTGAATAAGCTAGAATCTATACTTATCGTTGATGACGATCCGGTTACATGTTTCCTCCAGGTAAACCTGATCAGGGAATCAGGATATACCGGTACGCTTCATGATGTTTACCATGCAGAAGCAGCTTTAGCATATTTAGCGGAAAACCGTTCCACTGAGGCTAGTGATTCCCCTGGTCCTATGCTCATCCTGCTCGACATTAAAATGCCATTTGTAGATGGATTTGAATTTCTGAAAAAGTTATCGCTTGAGCAGAAGATTAACAGGGAAAAGCTACACATCGCTATTCTTACCACTTCTATCAGCAAGAGAGATTATAGCAAGGCATCAAAATTCTCTATTGCAGATTTCCTGGTAAAGCCCCTTACCGAGGATAAACTAAGCACGCTTATTAAATCATTGCCTTTAGCATAATGCTTTACTGTTGTATCGGTAACAACAGCGCAACCTTCTACTGCTTATCACCATTGAAGTCTTTGAATGTTCTGGCAATGTTTTCATTGGTTGCCCTTGATTTGTTTTTCCAGCCGGCATCCAGCTCCAGGGCTACCAGTCCTTTCAGGTTCATGATCGCCACAAATTCATCATTGTCTTTTAAAAAGTCTGGCTTGCGGCGGGCAGATTTCAGTGCATATTTGCGGGCGTAGATATCGCCTTTGGTCTGCAGCTCATTACGCTTTTCCATGATGTAATTTAAACGTTCCACCAGGTCTTTGGTAGAGCGGCCAATTACTTCGGTTGCCTCCAGGGTGCCAATTGTCATTACAGCAGTACCGCCTATGGCGGTTATTTTTTTCGAGGTGCCGGGTTCTTCAACCACTACAGGGGTTAAGCCAGTGGCAGCACCCAGTGAAGCGTTGGTGAGCGACCGGGCTTTTTTCCCTCTTTTTGCTTTTTTGTACCTCTTTTTCAGGTCATCTTCGGCATCCTTCAATTGCTCCATCAGGTCCCAGGCTCGCACCATTGAGGCGTGGTATTCGGCATAAAGGTTCTGGTCTCTTTCTGCTTCATTTACCGCATTTAAAATGGTAAATGTAACGCTGCGCTCATCCTGCTTGTTCGATTTGTCAGTTACAAAAAAGGTAATATTAAAGGATAGCGAATCCAGCGGATCCTTTACAAAATCGTAGCCGGGTGTCCAGATAAATTCATATTGTGAGGCCGTATTCTTTACAATGGCACTGGCAGGCACATCTGTATTGCTGGAAATCATGCTAAAGGAGGCAAGGTCTCTTTCTCCATTAGGGTCGTACAGCTGAAATTTAAGGTTGATGGTGGCATCTTCTTTATATTTAAACTGGGCCTGCGACGGAACCATCTGGATGCTGGGCGGAAGGTCCTGCTGGGTGATCTGTACTTTAAACTGGCCTTTGGTGCGTGCTTTTGCCGGCTGGTCTTCTACATAAAACTCCAGTACCAGTGGCTTTTCCCGTAGCTGGTTAAACTGGGTTAGCGATGGTTTCCAGGTAAACTCGCCCTGTGGTGAAAGTTTGGCTCCCTCTGGCATTACATCCAGAATAGGCACAAAAACCAGCGGATCTCCATCGGCATCCTGCACAACGCTGCTTTCTATGGTATAGGTATTGAGGGTATTATAACGAACATAAAATGGCTTAAGTTCACCCACTGCAGGAGGTCTGTTTACATGCTGAACTACAAAATCAACCACCTGACGTGCCTGTTCATCACTGTTGTTTTCTACTTCAAACATAAGCTGCAGGGTGCTGTCGGCCTTTAGCCTGTTAACAAAGCTGTAAGAGGGGGTCCAGGAGAATCGCCCCAGGCTATCGAATTCTATACCTTCCACACCTGCCGGGCTAATCCTGTAGCTATAGGTACTATCTGTTCCTCCGGATGCCAGCAAGCTGAACTCCAGCTTTTGCCCTTCCTGCAAAATGTTCCACCCACTATAATTTGGTAGTGTAAGGAGGAGAGGGGGCGCTTTTGCTTCTGTTACAGGCAAGGCAGGGATTGTATCGGCTTGTATCTCCTGCATAACCTGACTAGAGTCAGCCGGAGCTTCCTGGGAATATATCTTTGTTGCAATCAGCAAAAAAGCAAAAGTAAGAAGGATGCTACTTTTCATAAATTAGATCTAAATCTGTAATTCAGCCTCTAAAACAGCTTTAAAACTAATAAAACTAGCGCTTCATTTAAAATGTAGATAGCTATTTTAAAGCCACCTGCATTTACCCGGATGTACTATTCTGCAAGAGAATTTCCTGTTTAAGCATGGGTCTTAGAACATAATGGCTGCCAGAGCTGGGGAGCTCCTGTTCCTTTCAGGGCTTTTTATAACCTAACACTCGGCCAATGATAGTATCTCCCTCAGAGGGATTCTGATTGAACAGGATCCATCCTTCTCTTTTTGAACTGTGAGGGGCAAAAGGAAACCGAAGCTTAGCAGTTTCCAATACAACAGTATCTTTCTTAACAGAAAACTCAAGCTGCACATCTTCTGCAGTTGAACCTCCAATATTTACAACCTCAACATGATAACGATAGGGAGAGTGGCTGGAAGGATCAGGACGAAATTTTAGCTGTAGTTCAGGAGGTGAAGGAACGTATGTATAGATATACCAGTAAGCTGAATGCGGTTTAAGACGTGCAGTGCTACAAAGGAAACAATAATGCCTTGTCCCTTAAATGCAGCTGTTTTAGGAAGCATTATATCTTAATAATGCCAGGTAGGCAGACTCAAAATGTCCAGACATGAATCATACAGGCTACTATTGAGGCCAAACAATGAAGAGCTGAAACAGAACTCTCTAACCTTTGTCAGGGCTTGCCTGCTTTACTTTATCCAGCAGGCCTGCATCCAGGTTACGGGCGGCAGATCGGTCACCTTTTTGAATTGCCTGTGCCAGGTTGTCGGAGAACTTCGCTGCTACTGATGTTGTGAAAGGCAGTACTTCGGGATCTGTAACGGCTTCCAGCAGCACTGGTCGGTCTGCCTTCAGTGCTTTATCCAGGGCCTCTTCTACCTGTTCAGGGCTATCAATGCGAATGCCTGCCAGCCCCAGTGATTCTGCATATTGCGCATAATTGAATTGGGGCAGATCCTGTGAGGTTTCAAACCTGGGTTCTCCACCCATCAGTCGCTGCTCCCAGCTCACAAAGTTAAGGTCGCTGTTATTCAGCACCAGGATGATCATGCGAGGATCTGCCCACTGCTGCCAGTATTTTTTAATGGTGATCAGCTCATCATTGCCGCTCATCTGCATGGCACCATCGCCCACAAAGGCTACAGCCAGCCGATCGGGATAGGCAAATTTGGCTGCGAGTGCATAAGGTATGGCACACCCCATGGTTGCCAGTGCACCTGAAACAGAAAACTGCATGCCGTCGCGCATGCGTATGTGCTGTGCTGTCCAGCTGGAGGTAGAGCCGGAGTCAGAAGCCAGGATGGTATTGCCGGGCAGGCGGGGGGATAGCTTTTCGAATACCAGGCGCGGGTTCAGTGGTTTAGCCTTTTTGTTTGCCTGTTCCTCCAGGTATTGCCACCAATCCCTGATGTTACTTTCAATTTTCTCTCTCCAGTTTCTGTTTTCTTTTCTATTCAGCATGGGGATCAGCAGCCTTAAGGTTTCGGCACTATCTCCGGTAAGGTTTTCTTCCATGGGGTAGCGGATGCTCTGCATACGACCATCAATGTCAATCTGCACGCCCCGCGCCTGGCCCTCTTTGGGCAGAAACTCTGCATAGGGAAAACTTGAGCCCACCATGAGCAGTGTATCACATTCCTGCATCATCAGGTGGCTGGCGTCGGTGCCAAAAAAACCAATTGCACCTGTTACAAAAGGCAGGATATCTGGCAGTGCAGCCTTACCTAAAAAAGCTTTGGCTACGCCGGCACCTAATAGCTCCGCAACCTGCTTTACTTCTTCTGCAGCTGTGGTAGCGCCCCAGCCAATTAAAATTGCAACTTTTTTACCTGCATTTAAGACTTCGGCAGCTGCATGCAGGTCTTTTTCCTGTGGTATGATGCGTGGTACAGCATAGCCAACGCCCGAGTGAATGGTGCCATGCTTGTGTGGCGGATCCTGGTACTCCAGCTCCTGCACATCGTTAGGAATGATTACACAGGTTACCGTACGTTGTGAAATGGCAATGCGCATAGCCCTGTCGATCAGGTGCCTGATCTGGCTGGCATCTGTTGCCATTTGTACATATTCACCGGCCACATCTTTGTAGAGTGCCATCAGGTCTACCTCCTGTTGGGCATGGCCCCCAAGAGAAGTACGGGCTTTTTGTCCTACAACAGCAACCACTGGCTGGTGATCTAATTTAGCATCATAAAGTCCGTTGAGCAGGTGTATGGCCCCGGGACCGGATGTGGCCATGCAAACGCCCACTTCTCCGGTAAATTTTGCATGTGCACAGGCCATGAGAGAGGCCACCTCTTCGTGGCGCACCTGTATAAAATCAAGCTTACCGTTGGCCCTGTTCATGGCCCCCATAATGCCATTGATACCATCACCGGGATAGCCAAACACACGTTTTACTCCCCACTCGGCTAAACGCGCAACCAAAAAATCACTTACCTTCTGCTCCATGCTGTTATTCTGGATAGTTGAAAAAATGAGAATTGACAAAAGCAGTTTTCCTGCTACTGCATTTTGAGCAGGAGCAGGAAAATCTGCAAATGTGCTTAATCAGAACTGCTTAGATGATGCCCTATATGGTAGGTGTGCCTCCTGTAATCTGAACAGTGGCACCAGTCATGTAACTGGAGTCCTGTGAGGCCAGCAGCACATAGGTAGCGGCCAGTTCAGCCGGCTGGCCGGCGCGTTTCAGTGGAACGTTTTTACCAAAGCTTTTTACCTGTTCCTCTGGCATGGTAGAAGGGATAAGCGGTGTCCAGATAGGGCCTGGTGCCACACAATTTACACGTATGCCTTTTTCTGCCAGCAGCTGTGCCAGGTTGGCTGTAAAATTCTGTATTGCGCCTTTTGTAGCAGCGTAGGCCAGCAGGGTAGGCCTGGGTTTATAGGCATTTACCGAGGTGGTATTTACAATGGTGCTGCCGGGCTTCATGTGTGGCTCTGCTGCTTTACAAAGGTAAAACATAGAGTAGATATTGGTGCGGAAAGTATAATCCCATTCCTCGCTTGGTATATCCTGCAGCGATTCACGCGTCATTTGGAAAGCTGCATTGTTCACCAGTATATCGATCTGGCCAAATTCATCTACGGCACGCTGCACTATCTTTTTGCAGTGCTCCTCCTCGCTGATATCGCCACTGACAAGCACAGCTTTTTTGCCTGCTTCCTTAACCCATTTTGCCGTTTCGTTTGCATCTTCATCTTCGCTAAGGTAGGAGATCAGTACATCAGCTCCTTCGCGGGCAAAGGCAATGGCTACTGCACGGCCAATACCGGAATCACCGCCGGTAATGATGGCCTTTTTACCCTCCAGCTTGCCCGAGCCGCGGTACGACTTTTCACCATGATCTGCCTCCGGGGTCATTTGATCTTCAGTACCCGGCACATCCTGTTCCTGCTCAGGGTAAGGGGGTTTTGCATACTGTTCTTTCGGATCCTGCTGGGGCCTGGTTCTTTCTCTATCTTTGGTACTCATAAGTTTCAATAAAAGATTTACTAATAATTAAGTTTGAGGGCGGTATGAGCGCCCTGTAAATCATAAAACTGAAACGATACTGCAGGGTTTGTGGAAACCGGACAAAGGTGTAAGATACCTGAACGTTTACCACCCTTTGAGCCGTGCAGCACATGCTGTGTTAAATGAATAGGTTTTTGTAAAGAAGGGGGAATATGGAAGATTCTTTTAGAGAATTATATCAAAGGATAGACCGGCACAGCTTTCAAATATAGTGAAGCTTACGGGGCTGTAACTGCAGATAAACGCTCTCACCAGGTGTATGTATACCACTCTCAGCTCTAACTAAAACCGACTCATGATCTATTAGCACTTCAAGCTCATAGAAGCTGCCATAAAATGTAGAGCGCTTAACTTCTGCCTGCAGCCCGGCATTTTCTGCGTTAACTATTTTCAGGGCTTCAGGCCTGAGCAAGAGGCTTTTCCTTTTTGGCTGATCCCTATTGGCAGGAGATAATTTCAGGGCTGTTGCAGGTGATAGCAGGCTGTATTTACCAAAAAGGCCAGCAATATAAGCGCTCTCTGGCTGCTGGTATATCTGCTCCGGGCTTCCCTGCTGCAGTATTTGCCCTGCCTTCATTACAAGAATCTCATCGGCCCACGAAAGGCTGTCATGCGGGTCGTGAGAAACCATCATACAGGTAATTTTTAGATTTTCGCCAATGTCGTGAATCACCGCTTTCAGCACATTTTTATGTACCATGTCGAGGTTGGAGTAGGGTTCATCGAGCAGCAACAGCTTTGGCGAAGAGATCAGCAGCCTGGCTATGGCAATGCGCTGGCGCTCGCCTCCGGATAACTGATCTGTTTTGCGTTTCAGCAGGTGTTCGATCCGGCAGATCTCATATATTGATGCGGCCTCTCCAGAACTTAGGGTATTGGCGTATTTCAGTACCTGCTCTACGCGTAAAAAACTGGCTAGTTCAAATTGCTGCGATAAGTAAGCAATGCCCGGATGCCCTGCCACCAGTTTCTCTTCAGGCCCTTTTACCCTTACTCCCTCAAAAAATACTGCTCCTGTATCGGCTTGTACCAGGCCTGCTACAATTTTCATAAGCGTACTTTTGCCCGAGCCTGTTTCTCCTGCAATGGCAATGTTCCGGAATCTCTGTTGTGTAAAGCTAACTTCCTTCAGCTCAAAACCCCTTTCTTCTTTTTTGCTGACAGATGATACTTTTAGAAAGTTTATGGATTCAGAGGCGGCTTTTTTCATTCCGGTTTGATTGTTGTCAATGCTTAAAGGGCTTCTATAGTGCCGGTAAAAGGTTACAGATTAAACCTGCTATGTGCAGCTAACGCTCAGGCCAATGGCATGGCAAAGATCGGTTTAATTTCACTCAAAAAACAGACTGTATCCATAGAATCAGCGTTTAGCCACCATTCATTTGCAAAAGAAATCAGCATGGAAGTACAAAGCAGGAAATTGAAAAACAGCTAACTTGCTGCGATTTTTCTGACTTACAATATTCCATGAATACTGTTACTGGTTTTTTTAAGCTTTTATGGGCGGCTGTTAAAGGGGAAGAACAGGATTACACTACGCTTAGCATTAGAAAAAGCATAGTGCTGCTGGCCATTCCCATGATCCTGGAGATGCTCATGGAGTCCCTTTTTGCAATAGTAGATATCTTTTTTGTTGGCAAACTTGGTGCTTATGCACTGGCTACGGTAGGGCTGACGGAATCTGTGCTGATGATCATCTATTCTGTTGGCATGGGGATCAGTATGGCCGGAACTGCCATGGTATCGCGCAGGTTCGGCGAAAAGAATTACTTGGAAGCGGGCAGTGCTTCTTTTCAGCTGGTAGTAACCGGAGCCGTTTTAGCCCTGCTGATGGGAGGGCTGGGCTTTATCTATGCAGCAGAAATACTGGCATTGATGGGTGCCGAGGCAGATGTGATCGCTGTTGGTGTTCCTTATGCCAGGATCATCTTTGCAGGCAATCTTGCCATCCTGCTGCTGTTTCTGATTAACGGAATATTCCGTGGCGCAGGTTTGCCTCACCTGGCCATGCGGGCACTGTGGATCTCCAACGGGGTTAACATTATTCTGGATCCGCTCCTTATTTTCGGTATTGCAAACATAGAAGGCTTAGGCCTGACAGGAGCTGCCTGGGCAACTACCATTGGCAGAAGCATAGGCGTAATTTACCAGCTGTACCACCTGTTCAATGGTAAACACCTGCTTACCATTGTGCGGGAGAACCTGGTGCTGAGCTACAAGGTCATCATCAGGATCTTAAAAGTATCTGCCGGGGGCATGGGGCAGTTCCTGATCGATTCTGCCAGCTGGATTTTCCTAACCCGCATCATTGCTGAATTCGGAAGCAACGCACTGGCCGGTTACACCATTGCTTTTCGAATCATCATGTTTACGCTACTGCCCGCATGGGGTTTATCTTCGGCGGCGGCTACCCTGGTTGGTCAGAACCTGGGCGCAAAAAAAGCGAAAAGGGCAGAACTCTCGGTATGGCTTACAGCCCGCTACAATGTTATTTTCCTGGCAGTGATTACAGTTATTTTTGTGCTCTTTGGTGAGTACCTGGCGCGCATATTTACGAGCAATACAGAAATTATCGATTTCGCATCGGAAGCCCTCCGGATCATTACCCTTGGCTATGTTTTCTTTGGCCTGGGCATGGTGATGGTGCAGGCATTTAACGGGGCAGGCGATACCCGCACTCCAGCCTTCATAAATATTGTGGTGCTGTGGCTGATTGAAATACCCTTTGCTTATCTGCTTGCCATAACATTGGGATATGCTGCAACTGGCATCTTCATAGCCATTGCCATATGCCACTCCCTGCATGCACTGGTAAGCTGGTGGCTGTTCCGGCAGGGCAAATGGAAAAGCGTGAAGGTTTAGTTGATGTGCAAAAATCCACGTGTACAGCGGAGCATGGCTTTTTGACACCACCTTTATCGTTATAGAATCAGACAAACAATATCGCAGCCAGTTTATTATAAAAACTGATAGATAAAACAGTGTATGGCATTCAATCAGAATATTGACTTTTTAATCAGGCAGCAGCTGGTAAACCTTTTACAAGGGGGCTTTGCACCCGTGGTGATACTGCTGCGGGAATTTCATTACGATAAAACCGGTATTGTGCTGGACGGACTGCACTTTTCTGCCTTTTCGCTGCTGGGGCATATGCAGGCACGGCAAAACACGCTGCTTAACTTCATGAGAGACCCGGAGAATAACGAAGAGGTATGGGAAGATGCACACTGGCCACAAAAGTTTGCGCCGGATAACGAAAAGGAGTGGCTTGAGGCTATAGACCAGTTCGAAGCAGAGCTGGAAGAGGCGATCAGCATTATACAAAACCCGCAAACACCACTGTACGAAGAGCAGGAAAATGGTAAAACCATTTCATGGGCGGCCATGGCACTTTTTCATCATAATGGTTATCACATAGGTCAGATGAAGGCAATTGGCAGGCAGCTGGGTGTCTGGTAAAGCAGTTTACTGGTATAGCGGCTGCTGCGATTCAATAATATCCAGCTTTAGCTGCTCAAAATTTATGTTTGCTTCTTCAGCTTGCGGGCTGTAATGAAGGTGCTGACTGCGCTGCCGTGGGTACCCCAGGTGCTGCAGCAGCGGGCCTGTTATTGTATCAGCTTTTTCTACCTGCTCATCAGTAAGCCCCTCAAGCCAGTAGCCGGCGGTTCCTTTTTTCAGGTGTTTGGGATTTTGCTTTTTAAGGGTAGAAAAGCTAACGGCGCTTTCAAGTTCCTGGCGTTTGGCCTGGCTAAGCTCCAGTTCCAGGTATACCAGCAGCCTATCCAGCTCCTGCTGAAAATGGAGCAAAAAGCCTTCGTAAAAGCAAATGTGAATGTTGTATTTACTGCTTAGCCTCAGGTGGTCAAAAACATGCCATACCCATTCGTGCATCAGCTGCTCATAGTTCTTTTGCAGGAACTTAGCCGGGTCTGTTTCCTCCTGCGGAAAGTACTTTAACATATAGGGCGAACAGTAGTATTTGGCGGCAGAAAGTGCCCTGTCCCTGGGATCCCTGATGATGTACACCTTTTTATCAAAAAGCTCCAGCACCTCGCCGCTGCGTTTGCAGATTGGCGAATGCGTCCATACATGAGTGGTCTGGCTAATGTATTCCTTTAGATTGTCAACAGGCTTTCTGTAGATGCTGCTGATGCGGTAGCTGTCCTGCAGATCCGTTATCTCCAGCACATCTATCCTGGCCTGTTCCGGAAAATTAAGGTCCCATTCCTTAGCCAGCCTGTAAATGGGCTGCTGCTCTATAAAGCTGGTGGTGCTGTTGCCTATTCGTTCAAGAATTTGCTGAATGATCTGGTATAACCAGAAGTTGCCACACTTGGGTACGCCTCCCTGCAGGATTTTCATCATGTATTACGATCTATATTAAAAAAATGCTACCAGTCCTTAGCTGCACCAAGCATGCAAAAGACCAGCAGCACTACAACCTGCAAAGTTTAAGATCTGTTTTGGTTCGTACCGGTAGCCAGGGCTAGAATTTCATTTCTTTATGCCACCAGTAAGCCTCTTACCTGTCTGTTCACCAGCGATGCATAGTAACCATTTGCAACCATGAGGCCCTGGTGCGAGCCTGCCTCCAGTATGGCCCCGTCTTTCAGTACCAGTATACGGTCTGATTTAACTACGGTGCTTAGGCGGTGAGCAATCACGATAGAGGTACGGCCGAGCATCAGGCGCTCCAGTGCTTCCTGTACCTGCGCTTCCAGTTCAACGTCCATGGCAGAGGTTGCCTCATCCAGGATCAGGATAGGAGGATTTTTAAGAATTGCACGGGCAATGGCAATGCGCTGGCGTTCGCCTACGGAAAGATTGCCGCCACGTTCACCGGCCATGGTGTCGTAGCCGTTAGCCAGCTTCATGATGAACTCATGGGCATTGGCGGCTTTGGCTGCTTCTTCAATCTCCCTGAAGGAAGCATCTGGCCTGCCGTAAGCAATATTATCCCGTATGCTCTCATTGAAGAGCAGGGCATCCTGGAGTACTACACCAATGTTCTGCCTGATTGACTGCTGCTTCAGGCTACGTATGTCCTGGCCATCAATGCTGATGGTGCCGCTGGCTGGGTCATAAAAGCGCTGGATAAGGGCTGTCATGGTTGATTTTCCAGTGCCGCTTGGCCCTACAAAAGCAATGGTTTCCCCTGCCTTTATGCGCAGGTTAATGCCTTTCAGAATGGGTCTGTGGGTAGCGTTGTAGTGGAAATGTACATCTTCGAAGCATATCTCACCTTTTACCTGCTTAAGTTCTTTTGCATCTGGCGCATCGCCCAGGAAATCCTGCGTATCCAGAATGGAGAAGATGTGTCCCAGCGAGGCACTGGCGGTACGGATTATGCGGTAAATATTGGTGAGGTTCTGAACCGGCCCGAACAGGCCACCTACATAGGCAATAAAGGCCACCAGTGTGCCCAGGGTCATTTCATCTCTTAGTACCAGCATACTGCCAAAAGTAACGGCAGAAACAGTAGCTAAAGTAACACTAAGGTTTTGTGCCGCCCTAATCTTTGAGTCGAAACCTACACCGTTTACCACCGTCTGGTTTGCCTCGCCCACATTGCTAAGGAAACGGTTTTTCTCGTAATCTTCCATGGCAAAACTGCGCACGGTTACAATACCAGACAGCACCTCGTTAAAGCGGGAGTAGATCTTGCCCCACTTATGCATCAGGAATTCTTCGCGTTTGCTTTGGGTAGGTGCGGCCCAGGCTGCTATAATGGCGGGAAGGGGAGCAAATGCCAGTACCAGCAGGGTCATGCGCCAGTCAAGCTGCAGCATTACAATAATGGCAAGGCTAAGGTAGGTAAGGGCAGGGGCAAGGTTAAAGATCACTTCTGATAATGCCCCCAGAAAGCCCTGAATGCCCCGGTCCAGCTTTGTCATGATGGCACCAATACCCTCCCTGCGCTGGTTTTCCAGCGGAAGCCGGTGCAGCCTTTCTACAGTGGCACTCAGGAGGCCCTGGTGTATGGAAAGGCGGGTTCTCCAGGTAAGATAGTTGGAACGGGCAGAAATTGCTTCTTTCATAAAGGCCATTGCAACCAGTCCGGCTGCAGTAATCAGTACCTGATCAAGCGAAGATTTACTACCCAGGCTATCGAAAATGTGCCGCATGAGCAGCGGTTCTGCAACCCCGATGGCAGCCACTGTAAGTGCACAAAATAGCACGATCAGTATATAGCGTCGTTCTGATTTAGCGTAACCAAGGGCGCGGCTTATTTGCTGCCAGTGCCCACCAATCTGTTCCTTTAACTTATTAAACATTTCCTGTTTTCTCTCACTCTGGCTAATGGCTGCCTGCTGCTGATCAGGCTCCTGATATTCAAATTTATAATATAAAAGTTATTGTAGGCTGCTGCAGGAAAGCCAGATGGATTGAAATAGGATTTAGGAATGATTTTGAAGTGTAAGAAGATAGCGGTTCTTTGGGAGATACAGGCTTATATGTTCTTTCTGCAGCCGCTGTGAACTGTGTGGATACTGAAACATTCCTGCAGCTTTTTTGTAAAACTGTTTCTATGGCGTTTCTACAGCTTTACAGCTTTGTAGAAGGAGTAATTTTTAGGTGCAGCAGGCAAAAAATTAGCTTGTTTTCAGTTATGTAATATTTTCTTATTCTTTAAATGAAGAATCCACCTAAACACTATAGTGTTGATGCACAGGCAGAAAACTCATGATTATGCTGCCAGGCTTAAAGCTGGCAGCATATAGCTTACAGGTTAAACAGTTTTTTTATAACTTTAGGTGAGGCATGTTAAGGCACTGTATTATAGCAGGTTATATGGGTGTTCTTCAGGCATTTCACCTGGTGTGGATAAGCTTCTTCAGCAGCAGCCAAACAATTTTATATAGCAGAGGTTCTTCTTCTATTACTTTAAGCCAAAGCTTATTTAGCTTAAAGCAACATAAATACATCTGTATATAGTGGTTCATGCTTATTTCACCTGAAAACGTATGGTCAATTTTTTCATTTGGTGAACATGCTTATATGCAGACTATAATTTAAGCAGTCAATACAGTAGTACCTGGATTAATTAAGAAGCATCATCTTGGTCAGAGAAGAGAACATGCGATCCTTACCACATAAAACAGCTCTGGTAACTGGTGGAGCAGGAGGAATTGGGCTTGCTATTGCCAACAAGCTGGCAGAGGGGGGGACTAACACCATCATTGCAGATCCAAAACAGCCTGTTGCACAATATCTTAGGCTGTTTTACCACAACACAGACATTACCTCTGCCGAGTCTGTTGCAAGGCTATACACGTACTTGCAGGATCGGCACGGCATTCCAGACCTGATTGTTTGCAATGCAGGCCAGGGCATTAAAGAAAGGCTTGCAGAAGGAGATCCGGAAAAGTGGCATAACATCCTGAATTTGAATGTGATGGGGCATTTACGCACCATCAGGGCGTTTCTTCCGCAGATGCTGGAAAAAAGCCATACCACCGATATCGTATTCATATCGTCAGTAGCAGCCCGGAAACCACATGAATGGGGGGGGATTTATGCTGCCTCCAAAGCCGCAATTCAGAGTATTGCTGAAACACTGCGGCTCGAAGTGCAGCCAAAAGTGCGTGTTAGTACAGTGCTGCCGGGGGTGGTCGATACAGACTTTTTTTCCAATACGATAGGTGGTAGTGATGAATCAGCGAAAAACTTTGGCTGGGGGAGCCTCAGTGCCGAAGAAGTGGCAGAGGCAGTCTGCTACATCATCAGCAGACCAGCCGGGGTTGCAGTAAATGAAATAACCATTCGGCCTGCAGCACAGGCATTTTGATAGAGGAGTTAAGATTATTTTTTATTATTTTTTATGAGTAAGCAAATATTAATAACAGGCGGAGCAGGTTTCATTGGCTCCCATCTTGCCAATGAACTTTTAAAGAACGGTTATAAGGTTAGGGTACTGGATAACCTGCTGGAGCAGGTGCACGGCAGCGAGCAGCGCAGACCGGTATACCTGCATCCGGATGTGGAGCTTATGCAGGGTGATGTTCGCGACAGAAAAGCACTCGATCGCGCTTTGCTGGATGTGGATGTGGTCTACCACTTTGCCGCCCGTGTGGGCGTGGGGCAAAGCATGTACGAGATAAGTGAATATACAGATGTAAATAATATGGGCACAGCTGTTCTGCTGGAAGCACTGGCAGATCAGCCTGTTGAAAAACTGGTGGTGGCCTCCAGCATGAGCATTTATGGCGAAGGCCTCTATGAGAATGCTGCCGGCGAAAGGGTAGTGGCTAATTGCAGGCCAAAAGAGCAGCTCAGGAAAGGTGCCTGGGAAGTGCTGGACCAGGACGGAAATATACTGAAGCCCGTAGCAACACCCGAAACCAAAACACCAAACCTGGCATCTGTTTATGCACTTTCTAAGTACGACCAGGAGCAGATGTGCCTGATTGTTGGCGCAGCCTATAACATACCTACAGTAGCCTTACGCTTTTTTAATGTGTATGGCCCTCACCAGGCACTGTCTAACCCCTACACGGGTGTGCTGGCAATTTTTGCCTCTCGTTTCCTGAACGATAAGCCGCCCATGATATTTGAAGACGGACTGCAGCAGCGCGACTTTGTAAGTGTTTACGACATTGCCAAAGCCTGCCGCCTGGCTATGGAAACACCCGATGCCGCCGGGGAAGTATTCAATATCGGCAGCGGCCAGAGTTTTACCATTCTGGAAATAGCCAATAAAATGGCACGGGTAATGAACAAAGAGCATCTGCAACCCGAAATAACCGGTAAATACCGGGTGGGCGATATCCGCCACTGCTATGCAGATATCTCTAAAGCTAGAAAGATACTGGGCTTTGAACCTTCCTATACGCTGGAGCGTGGCATGGAAGAGCTGGCAGAGTGGCTACAAACACAAATTGCAGAAGATAAAGTTGCAGATGCCAAGCAGGAGCTGGAGGCAAGGGGTCTGACTGTATAAATTTCAACCGAGACAAATACCACTATGAATAACCATAAGAACACACCTGCTGTAGGAATTGTACAGTGGTTTCATCTAGGCGAAAAGGAGAAGGTTAAACGTACTATTGCAGACCTGAAGGAATTAGGAGTAACACAACTTAGAACAGGTATTTCCTGGGCTGATCTGTTCAGTCCCGAGGGTAAGGAGTGGTATGACTGGCTGCTGCCCAAGCTTGCCAGCCATTTTGAACTGCTGCCCTGCTTTACCTACACACCTCCCTCGCTTGGCATAGAATCCAAGATTTCCTCTCCACCCAGGAACCTGAAAGACTATGCCGACACACTCGATACGCTTATAACCGACTATGGCGACTACTTTGAATACATAGAGCTTTGGAATGAGCCCAACAACAAAAGTGAGTGGGATTATACCTTAGACATGGCCTGGGCAAAGTTTGCCGAAATGATTGGCAATGCAGCCTACTGGGCCAAACAAAGGGGCAAGAAAACAGTGCTGGGCGGCATGAGCCCGATCGATCCCAGCTGGTTAAGCCTGATGGGCGATTATAAGCTGCTCCAATACATTGATGTGGTGGGTATTCATGGATTCCCTGATGTTTTTGATTTTAGCTTCGAGGGCTGGATGGAAAACATCAGCAGGGTGCAGGAGATGCTTAAATACCACAAATGCAATGCTAAGATCTGGATCACAGAGTGCGGCTTTTCTACCTGGCAGAACAATGAGCTAAAGCAGGCCGAAGAATTTGCCAAACTGCTGAACCTGCCCCTGGATCGCGTGTACTGGTATTCTCTTTACGACCTGGAGCCAGAAAAAAACACCATGGATGGTTTCCATCTCGATGAACGTGAGTATTCTTTCGGCATCATTAAACTGAATGGCTCACCCAAACTGCTGCACAGCCTGTGGATGGAGTACGGCCTTAGGGCTATTCCGGATAAGCTTGACTCGCTAAAGCCACTGGCCCTGGATAGCAGCCCTGAAGAAAAGCCAGTGCTGATAACAGGGGGCGCCGGCTTTGTGGGTACCAACATGGCCGATTACCTGCTGTCGCAGGATATTCCCGTGATCATTTTCGATAACCTTAGCCGCAAAGGGGTGCTTAAAAACCTGAGCTGGCTTAAAAATAAATGGAAAAACAGGGTGCAGATCACCATTGCCGATATTCGTAATCCTTACGAGGTGGAGAAAGCGGTAAATAAAGTATCGCACATCTACCACTTTGCGGCGCAGGTAGCCGTAACCACATCTGTTACCGATCCCGAAGAAGACTTCGAGGTAAACCTGAAGGGTACGCTGAACATCCTGAATGCCATGCGCAAGATGGAAAATCCGCCAAGCCTGCTCTATACCTCCACAAATAAAGTATACGGCAACCTGGCCGGACTTAGGCTTAACGAAAATGAGCGGAATTACACGCCCTCAAACCTTGCCTTTCAGGAAGGTATTGACGAGGAACAGCCGCTAAGCTTCCACAGCCCCTATGGTTGTTCCAAAGGCGCAGCAGATCAGTATGTATCGGATTATGCCCGCATTTACAACCTGAAGGCAGTGGTATTCCGCATGAGCTGTATTTATGGCCCGCACCAGTGCGGTTCCGAAGACCAGGGCTGGGTGGCTAACTTCCTCATAAGGGTGCTTAACGATGATACCATCAACATCTACGGCAATGGCAAGCAGGTAAGAGATATCCTGTATGTAGAAGACCTGGTGCAGGCCATGGAACTGGCGCGTAAACACATCGATAAGTTCAGTGGCGAAGCTTTCAACATTGGAGGCGGTGTAGATAATGCGGTAAGCCTGCTGGAGGTGCTTGATATAATATCACAGGCACACGGGCAGCAGCCTATTACCAAGTACGGCGACTGGCGCCCTGGTGATCAGTACTATTATGTGTCTGACTTTGCCAAGTTCCAGAAAGCAACCCAATGGCAGCCACAGATATCCTATAAAAGAGGTATCAAGAAACTCTACCAGTGGCTTCGCCAGGAGAGCCCAGCACAAAGCATGCAAACGCTTAAAGCGCTGAAAGCCTGATACAAAACCTCAACCAAAACAATAATCATTTTTTAGAAGATGCATTCAGCAACTATGCAATCTACCCTTGAAGAAAAAAGTACCATACAAGCTGAAGCAGCACTGCCGGAGACTATGCCGGCAGCTGCTTTTGCCGGTGACAAAAAAATCATAATCAAAGAAGCACCGCTACCCAGTCCCGGTACTACGCAGGTACTGGTAAAGCTGGAGGGTTGTGGTGTATGTGCGTCTAACATCCCTACCTACGAGGGTCGTGAGTGGTTCAGCTATCCGCAGGAGCCAGGTGCAGGCGGACATGAAGGATGGGGTGTGGTGGTAAAAGCCGGTGAAAGTGTGAAAGGCTTAAAGCCTGGCGACCGTGTGGCAATGCTTTCTTATGCTGCCTATGCAGCCTATGATGTGGCCGAAGAATCCCAGTGCATGAAGCTGGAGGGGCCCCTGGCAGATAAGGCCTTTCCAGGCGAACCATTGGGTTGTGCCATTAACATTTTTAACCGCAGTGATATAAAAGCCGGCCATACTGTTGCCATCATTGGCATTGGTTTCCTGGGAGCGCTGCTCACCCAGCTTTGCAAAGAAAGGGGGGCAACCGTAATAGCCCTAAGCCGTCGGGAATATTCGCTGCAGGTGGCAAAAGAATGTGGTGCCGATCATACCATACCCCTTAACGACCACTGGCAGATCATAGAACAGGTAAAGCAGCTAACAGGCGAAAAATGGTGCGACCGCGTAATTGAGGCTACAGGCAAAGAGTGGCCCTTAAACCTGGCTGGTGAGCTGCTCAGGAACAGGGGCAAGCTTATCATTGCCGGCTTTCACCAGGATGGCATGCGCAATGTAAACATTCAGCAGTGGAACTGGAAAGGCCTGGATGTAATCAATGCCCATGAGCGCGAGCAGGAGGTATACATGGAAGGCATGCGCGAAGCAGCCGAAGCCGTAGCCAGTGGCCGTATGGACCCTGCGCAACTCTATACCCACACCTTTTCACTGCAGGAGATCAATAAAGCATTTGAATGTATTACCCAAAGGCCGGATGGCTTTCTTAAAGCACTGATCAAGCTATGATAGACGCTACCTCAATCAAAGTAAAAGAACCCTTCAATAAAAAAACTGATAAACCCCGCCTGGGCTTCCTGGGCGTAGGCTGGATTGGCAGAAACAGGATGGAAGCCCTGGTAAATGGAGAACTGGCAGAAGTTGCCGGTATACTTGAACCGGGTGCCGAAAACCGAGAGGCCGCACTTTCTGTAGCACCCCGGGCTCAGGTGTATGAAAGCTACGAAGCCATGCTGGATGCTGATCTGGATGGTATTGTCATTGCCTCACCCAGTGCCCTGCATGCCGAGCAGAGCATTGCTGCCCTTAATAAAGGAAAAGCTGTTTTCTGCCAGAAGCCACTTGGCCGCAATGCTGCAGAAACCGCTGCCGTAGTGGCTGCAGCCAGGGAAAACAACCTGCTGCTGGGCGTAGACCTGTGCTATCGCTACACCTGCTTCCGCCAGTTATATGATATCATACAAAGTGGTGAGCTGGGCCATATATACGCAGCAGAGCTGGTATTCCATAACGCATGGGGCCCGGATAAGGAGTGGTTCTATAACCCAAAACTTTCTGGCGGAGGCTGTGTGGTAGACCTTGGTATACACCTGATGGATCTGGTGCACTGGTCGCTGAACGACCCGGAAGTGGTTTCTGTAAACAGCAATCTCTTTTCTAAGGGACAGCCCCTGACCAGGCCCGATGAACAGGTAGAAGATTATGCCAACGCCCTCATCAAACTAAAGCAGCAGGGCGGGGGAGAAACCTCCCTGCAGCTGATCTGTTCCTGGAACCTGCCTGCCGGACAGGAAGCCGATATTCAGGCAAATTTCTACGGCACCAACGGCGGTGTAGCTTTCCGCAACATGGGCGGTTCGTTCTATGACTTTAAAGCCCTGCGCTTTAACCGTACCCAGACGGAAGTACTCTTTCAGGGGCCGGACGACTGGGGCGGCAGACCTGTTTCTGACTGGGCCAGACGATTGGCAGCGGGCGAAAAATTCAATGCTGAATCTGAAACCATTGTAGCGGTAGCAAAAACACTGGATCGTATCTATGGCCGAATCTGAGCTGTTACCGAAAACAGTTTTAATGACAGCCGACACTGTTGGCGGTGTATGGACTTATGCACTGGAGCTGGTAAAGGCCCTGCATCCCTATGGCATACAGGTGCACCTGGCTACCATGGGCAGCATGCCTGCAGCAGTGCAGCAAAAAGAGGCCGCAAGTATACCAAACCTGCAGTTGCATGCCGGCAATTTTCAGCTGGAGTGGATGGACAATCCCTGGCAGGAGGTGGATGCTGCCGGAGAGTGGCTGCTGCAGCTGGAGAGAGAAGTGCAGCCTGACCTTGTACACCTAAACAACTACTGCCATGGACAATTGCCCTGGCAGACACCCGTGCTGATGGTGGGGCATTCCTGTGTACGCTCCTGGTGGAAGGCAGTAAAAGGTGAAGAAGCACCTGTTAATTATACCACCTATACCCAAAGGGTAAAGGAAGGTTTGCAGGCAGCAAATCTTGTGGCAGCACCTACAAAAGCATACCTGGATGAACTGCGATACTATTACGGGCCATTTTCGCAGGAGGCAGTAATTGCCAACAGCAGAGATCGAGCGCTTTTCAAACCAGGCATGAAAGAAGCATTTATCCTGAGTGCAGGCCGTTTATGGGACGATGCCAAAAACCTCTCTGCCTGTGAACCTGCTGCCGCTAAACTACCATGGCCCATAGAAATTGCAGGTGAACATCAGCATCCCGGCAATGGCAATGCTAAAGCCTACAGCCATCTTAAGTTCCTGGGCCGCCTGAGCCCCGATGCACTAGCGGCTAAAATGGCTGCTGCAGCCATTTATGTAATGCCTGCCAGATATGAACCCTTTGGTTTAAGCATACTGGAAGCAGCCCTTTCCGGCTGTGCCCTGGTGCTGGGCGATATTCCAAGTCTGCGTGAAAACTGGGAGGGGGTAGCGCTGTTTGTAGATCCGCAGGACCCTGAAGATATCTGCAGCAAGCTGGATTTTCTGATCAGGCACCCCCGGATCAGGAAGCGTATGGGTATCTTAGCCCTGGATCGTGCCGCAGATTTCAGCCCCGGGAGCCAGGCTGCTGCTTATGTACATTATTACAGACAGCTGCTGGAGGCTCATTATAAAGAAGCTGAAGTTGGTTTAAGCCTGAACAGATAGTATAAACGTATAAAGAATACTCATGAAAATAAAACTTTTTTACCACTCCCTTATCTCCTGCTGGAACCACGGGAATGCTCATTTTTTACGGGGAGTTGTTGCAGATCTTGTTGCAAAAGGACACCAGGTAGAGGTATTTGAGCCTTCAGATGGCTGGAGTTATGAAAATATGGTGAAGGAGCATGGTGGTGAAGCTGTAAGCAACTTCAAAAAGAACTTCCCGCTGCTGAAAACCAATTTTTATTTTCCAGAAGAAACCGATTATGCAGCACTTGTGCAGGATGCCGACCTGGTGATCGTGCATGAATGGAATACCAGTGAGCTGGTGAGCAGCATAGGGGAGCTGAAAGACAGATTTGGCTATACACTGCTCTTCCACGATACCCACCACCGCTCTGTATCCGCACCGGAAGAAATGAGCCGCTACGACCTGAGCAAGTATGATGGCGTGCTTGCATTCGGCGAAGTGATCAAAGATATTTACCTGCAAAAAGGCTGGGCAAAGAAAGTCTGGACATGGCATGAGGCTGCAGATACACGCCATTTTTATCCAAGAGCAACCGAGCAGCACCTGGGCGACCTAGTTTGGATAGGCAACTGGGGCGACGATGAGCGGGAGGAAGAGCTGGAGGAATTTTTAATAAGACCGGTAGAGGAGCTGGGGCTCAAGGCTACCATTTATGGGGTTCGCTACCCCGAGCGTGCAAAAAAGCGCCTGAAAGAGGCTGGTATAGAATACAAAGGCTGGTTGCCCAACTACATGGCACCGGTGATTTTCAGCCAGTATTCACTTACGGTGCATGTACCCCGCAGGTACTACACCCAGTCACTGCCGGGCATTCCTACCATCCGTCCGTTTGAAGCCATGGCCTGTGGTATTCCTCTGATTTCATCTCCCTGGGAAGATGCCGAAGGGCTGTTCGAGCCAGGAAAAGATTTTCTGATGGTGAAAAATGGGGAGGAAATGAAGCAGACCATGCAGGAGTTGCTCACTAACCCTTATAAAGCCCGTGAACTAACAGTACACGGCCTGCACGCCATTCGCTCAAAGCACAGCTGTGCCCACCGGGTAAACGAACTCATGCAGATCTACGAGGAGCTGCAAACAGCTAAACTGGAAAGGGTATGAATGAGTCAGGTATGTGGTATGAGGTATCGGCTATGAGCCTATGGGCCTGTATGTTTTCTGCTTCTAGCACAATTACAGGCTGATCATGGGAAAAAAGCACATTGTTATTGTGTCCATTCTCCTGTAATCATACCTCATATTCCAAAATTCATACTCCGTTAAACATTAAACCTTAATACTACATGAAAATAGCATTTTTTGGTTCTTCGCTGGTTTCTGCTTACTGGAACGGAGCTGCTACCTATTACAGGGGTATCATCAGTGCCCTGTATGAACGAGGGCACCAGGTTACTTTTTATGAGCCCGATGCTTACCAGCGCCAGCAGAACCGGGATATAGATGATCCTGAATACGCAACGGTGCGGGTGTACGAACCAACCGAAGAAGCAGCGGCAGAAATGCTGAAAGAAGCTGCTACAGCAGACCTGATTGTTAAAGCCAGTGGCGTGGGCGTGCTGGATGAATACCTGGAAGCAGCGGTGCTCCGCAACCGTAAGGAAGGACAACTGGTTGCCTTCTGGGATGTGGATGCGCCAGCCACTTTGCACAGCGTTCACTCCAATCCGCAGAATCCATTTAAAGCACTCATCCCTCAGTACGATTACATTTTTACCTACGGTGGCGGCGAGCCGGTGATTGAAAAATATACAGCACTGGGTGCGATAGCCTGTATTCCTATTTACAATGCACTCGATCCTGCCACGCATCATCCGGTGCCGGAAAATGGAGCGTTCAGCTGCGACTTGGCCTTTCTGGGCAACCGCCTGCCCGACAGGGAGCAGCGGGTAGAAGAATTTTTCCTGAAAGCAGCTTCACTGATGCCAGATAAAAAGTTTATCCTGGGTGGCAGCGGATGGGCCGATAAACCCATGACACCCAATGTAAACTATATTGGTCATGTAAGCACCAACGCCCACAATGCCTTTAACTGTACACCCCTGGCAGTACTTAACATCAGCCGCGAAAGCATGGCCAGCAATGGCTTTTCGCCAGCCACTCGTGTGTTCGAAGCTGCCGGTGCAGGTGCCTGTCTTATCACAGATTATTGGGAAGGAATAGAGTTATTCCTGGAGCCAGGCACAGAAGTGCTAGTAGCCCGAAATGGTGTGGAAGTAGCCGATATCCTGCAGGATTTAACTCCCGAAAAGGCCAAAGCCATTGGCGCTGCAGCCCTGAAGCGGGTGCTCTCCGAGCATACTTACCGCCACCGGGCTAAACAGTTCGAGGAAATTCTGGAAAAACATCTAAAGGTAGAAGCATGAGCACGAAACGACTTAACATAGTGATCATTGGGCTTACCATTACCTCTTCCTGGGGTAACGGCCATGCTACAACTTTCCGGAGTCTTGTAAAGGAGCTCGACAAAAGAGGGCATAAGGTAACATTCCTGGAGCACGACAAACCCTGGTACTCCTCGCAGCGTGATCTGCCCAATCCTCCCTATTGCCAGACCCACCTCTATGCTTCCGTAGAGGAGTTGAAGCAAGGATATGAAGATTTGGTTAAAAAGGCTGACATGGTGATTGTAGGATCTTATGTGCCCCAGGGCATAGAAGTGGGAAGCTGGGTGAACAAAACCGCAGAAGGAGTTCGTGCTTTTTATGATATTGATACCCCGGTAACCATTGCCCAGGTGCAAAAAGGCGCATGCGATTATCTGAACAAGGAGCTGATTCCACAATACAACCTATACCTTTCCTTTTCCGGGGGTACAGTGCTGGACTACCTGGAGCGTGAAATGGGTGCGCAACAGGCCTTGCCGCTCTACTGTTCGGTAGATCCGGAGCTTTATTATCCTGAAGCGGAAACCCTGCGGGAATACGACCTGGGCTATATGGGCACATACAGCGATGACCGCCAGCCGCCCCTAGACAAGCTGATGCTGGAGGCTGCTCGCCTGTGGCCGGAGGGTAAGTTTATAGTGGCCGGACCGCAATACCCCGCCACCATACAATGGCCTGCCAATGTAGCACGACTGGAGCACCTGCCCCCGGCAAAGCACCGCCATTTTTACAACCAGCAGCGCTTTACCCAGAATATTACCCGTGCCGATATGATCCGAATGGGGTACTCGCCAAGCGTGCGCCTGTTCGAAGCAGCAGCCTGTGGCACACCCATCATCAGCGATTTTTGGGAAGGCCTGGATAGTTTCTTCTCATTCGGAGACGAAATACTGGTAAGCTATTCAGCAGCAGATACCCTTAAGTTTATCCGCGAGATGCCGGAAGAGGAGCGTGTTGAAATTGGCAGGAGGGCCAGGACAAAAGTGCTTAACCTGCATACTGCGGCCAAACGCGCAGAAGAACTGGAAAGCTATGCACTGGAAATGTTAAAACCAGCCTGATATTATGGAAGTACTACAGAAAGAAATAGAAGAGCTCAAGCCCTGGTTTCACAACCTTCACCTGCCCGATGGGGTGCAAACCGCTCCAGATCACTGGTTGGGGAATTTTCCCAAGTTTAAGTGGGATGAGATCTCTTCCTACATTCCTGAAGACCTCTCCGGCTGGCGGGTGCTGGATGTTGGCTGCAATGCCGGTTTTTATACTTTTGAGCTTGCCCGCCGGGGTGCCGATGTATTAGGCATTGATGTAGACACACACTACCTGAAACAGGCCGAATGGGCTGCAGGTAAAATGAAACTGCAGAAGCAGGTGCGTTTTCAGCAAATGCAGGTATATGACCTGGCAAGGCTGGATGAGCAGTTTGACCTGATCTGGTTTATGGGAGTGCTTTACCACCTGCGCTACCCGCTGCTGGCCCTGGACATACTGGCTGAAAAGAACAAGGACATGATGGTGTTCCAAACCCTTAGCATGCCAGGCGAGACAGCCGAAAAAGATACCTGGGACCGGATGATTAACGACCGTCAGGACTTACTGAAGGAGGGCTGGCCCAAGATGGCCTTTGTGGAGCATAAGTTTGCCGGCGATCCCACCAACTGGTGGCTGCCCAACCATGCAGGCATAGAAGCCATGCTGCGCTCCTGCGGGTATAAAATTACCGATCGTCCGGGGCATGAAATTTACATTGCCAGAAAAGATGCGGACAACCCCGGCAGCCTGAAAACCTGGAACCGCAGCGAGTACCTTTCTGCCACCCAGCAGGACTGGCAGGGTGAGGTAGGGAACAAGATCAAAAAATAGCCGGAGTCTGGTTGAGATAGCCCCGGCATTACGCTATATTACATTTACCCGCTGAATGCATGGAAAGCAATCAGCGGGTTTTTTATTGCCTGTTATCACGCCATCAGGAGGCAGTTCTCTTTTTCCCATGCTATTTTCATGGCTTTGCTTACATCTGCTGAATTAACTAATGTTACTCAGCCATTTTTCAAATATCGTCAGAAAGCATAGTTTCAGCTTGTAAAGTTGGAGGGGTTTAGGCAGCACCTGATATTAATTTGCTGTATTACAAACAAATAATTGGCTTCAGTAGCCGGCAATTTATCATTTTGGGTTGTGCTGCAGTACTGATATATTATTAATTTGAATGCTTTACAGTGGGTTGAATGGCTTATTCAATTAGATTATATGCGTGATGGTAGCAATAAAAAATCTGAAAAGAAAAGATAATAATACAGCTGACCGAAAGCAGCGGCTATATAAAAAAATTGTGTTGGGCATGTGGGCCGTTTTTTTAAGCCTGCTGCTGCTGGTTCCTCTCTACATCTATTCCGTAAGCATAGACCTGATGGGGCTGTTCGGTGGTATGCCAGGCACTAACATGCTGGAAAATGCAGAAAAAGATCAGTCATCTGAGCTATACTCTTCCGATGGCAAACTGCTGGGAAAATACTTCACGGAAGACCGGGTAAATGTAACCTATCATGAAATATCACCTAACCTGGTAAAAAGTCTTATTGCCGTAGAGGATGCCCGTTTCAGGGAGCATTCGGGAATTGATGGAATGAGTATGTTCCGGGTAGCGGTAAAATCTATCCTGCTGGGTCAGAATAAGGGAGGGGGTAGTACGCTGTCGCAGCAAACAGCAAAAGTACTTTTTGATCTTAGGGTAGATGAGCAGTACGAAGGCAGGCTTAGTGGTATGAACAACAAGCTCGACATGCTGTTCAAGAAAACCAAGGAGTGGATCCTGGCCGTTCGCCTGGAAAAAACCTACACCAAAGATGAACTGATGGCAATGTACCTCAATACCGTGTCCTTTGGCAGTCATTCCTTTGGCATCAAGGTTGCCTCCCGTACATTTTTCAATAAAACACCCAATGAACTGAATATACAGGAAGCGGCAACCCTGGCCGGTATTGTACAGAACCCCTCCAGACTTAACCCGATACGCCATCCCGAAAGCGCCACTCACCGTCGGAATGTTGTAATCAACCAGATGGTGAAATATGGTTACCTCGATGAGCAAGTGGCAGATTCAGTAAAGCTTTTGCCGCTCACAGTTACCTATGTACGGCAGGATCATAACGAAGGGCCTGCTCCTTACTTCAGGTCTGTGATCAGGGGTTTTCTTTCCAGGTGGGCAAAGGAAAATAACTATGATCTGTACAAAGATGGCCTGAAGATCTACACCACCATTGACAGCCGCATGCAAAAGCATGCCGAAGATGCGGTAAGCGCGCATATGGCACAGCTGCAGGCCCAGTTCAATAAAGAGTGGGGCCGCCGAAACCCCTGGATCAACGATGAGCACCAGGAAATCAAAGGCTACATAGAGCAGGAGGCAAGGCGAAGCGACCACTACCGCAAACTGGCGGGTAAATGGGGTAAGAATGCAGATTCAGTATGGATCGTGATGAAGGCGAAACGCCCCATGAGGATCTTCACCTACAAAGGAGAAAAAGATACACTGATGTCGCCGCTGGATTCCATCAGGTATTACAAGCGCTTTTTGCATAGCGGGTTTATGGCCATGGACCCTTATACGGGTGCTGTGAAAGCATGGGTAGGCGGTATCAACTACAGATACTTTCAATATGATCATGTGCTGCAGGGCAAACGCCAGCCTGGCTCTACCTTTAAGTCATTCGTTTATGCAACAGCCATAGAAAACGGATATTCGCCCTGCTTCAGCATCTACGATATTCCCCGCAGCTATCCAACAGGTAACGGTTCGGTCCTTTGGGAGCCTAAGAATTCCAATGGCAAGTACACCAATCTGCCAATGACGATGCGGGAGGCCATGGCCCTGTCGGTAAATACTGTTACGGCCGACATCATGTACAAAATGAAGCCAGAAAATGTGGTGAACCTGGCCCGCCGGGTGGGGGTAAGCAGCGAACTGGACCCTGTGCTCTCCCTGGCGCTTGGCACCAGCGATGTATCTGTGTTTGAAATGGTAGGTGCCTACAGCACTTTTGTGAACAAGGGTGTTCATACAGAGCCCTATTATATTGTAAGGATAGAAGATAAAAATGGCAATGTGCTCTACAAACCCACTCCTAAAAAAGTAGAGGCACTGCACGAAGAAACTGCCTACCTGATGCTGCACATGTTAAAAGGCGGTGCCGAAATTTCGGGTGGTAGTGCTACGCGTTTATCTCCGGCACTGCTCCGGAAAATGGAAGTGGGCGGCAAAACCGGTACCACACAAAATGCTTCCGATGGCTGGTTTATGGGGGTAACGCCAGAACTGGTAGCCGGTGCCTGGGTAGGTGGCGATAGCCGCAACATCAGGTTCCCCAGCTGGGTATCCGGCCAGGGGGGACGTACGGCCATGCCCATTTGGGATAAGTTTATGGTTAAGGTAATGAATGATCCGGCATTGGGCTTCAGAAAAACCAGCTTTGAAGCTCCCGCTGCACCCTTAAGTATAGAAATTGACTGCGATCGTTACAACAGCAGGCACCCTTTACCAGAGGGTGCTGATGAGGCAGATTCCCTGCAGCAAACAAGGCCAGTGATACCGGTTATAGATGATGAAGCTTTCATGTGAGAAAGGAGCAGGAGAAATTGTCTTTTTACTTATCGGGCACCTCTCGATTGGGAAACCTGCTGCTTAGATGATTATGCAGCAGCTCATAATTGTGCTGGCCAAAACGCGAATTTACGTTTACACGCTTTCCATCCCTGAAAAGCATGTTGATAGAGTGAACAATACCCCAGCGTATGTAATGAGCTTTTTGTACCTTCCAGTTTTCGAGCTCCTGTTCCAGGTTTACTCTTTTGGTAGTAAGGGGGTATTTCAGCACAAGGATATTCTCATTCTCCAGCTTTATTTCTACAGAGGTTCTGAAGATGAACAGGAAAATGAGTATTATAAACAGCAGAACAATGCTGACGATAAGAACTAAAACCGTGCTGCTCATAGAAGTTGTTTATACATGCAGATCATAATTACCAAATCAAAAAGCAGCCGTAAAGTTTAGTAGACAGGCTGCTAATCGCAGATGCCTCTATTTTAAAACAATAAACTTTTTGTGCTGCAGATGATAGCTGCATGGGTGGGTTGTACTTTATGGCTGCTTTGATACACTTTCAACGCTGTTCATTATTCTCCTCCTGTGTATGGAAAATTACTGTGGCACCTGCGGCCAGTTCTTTTACATGATTTTTGTGTCCTACTTTTATCGTTTCTGCTTCTTCCTCGCGGGAGCGCAGGGTGAGTCGTGAGCGGGAGACTTCGCATTCGATATTTACCCCATGAAACTGCAGGCTAAGTTTTACCCACTCCAGGCCTTTGGGCAGTGCAGGATTGATCATAAAGGTGCCGGATGTAATTTCTATGCCCAGGTAGTGGTGCTGAAGAACTCCCAGTGTACCTCCCATGGCACCCAGGTGTATTCCTTCAGAACTGTCATTATCTTCCTTTGGTGAGAGATCTATGTACTGTGCTTCCTTGAAAAACTTCCAGGAGGCTTCAGAATCCAGGTGAGCAAGTGCACCTGCAAATACAATCCTTGAAAGGCTGGATTCATTGGCTGTGTACCCAATCTGTTGCTTTATCGTTTTCTTAAGATCATCTGTAGATAGGGTGTAGCCCATCTCCTGAACAATTTCACTAAGTTCCGCAGGTGAAAACAGGTAGAGCAGGAGCGAGGTGTCTGCCTGTTTGGCTACCTTGTAGCGTACTACAGCGTCACCCTTAGCCTCCAGCACCCAGTCAATGCGCTTGTTGCCGTAGTGCTGCCGGAATTGCTGGTGGTCAAAGCTGCTTAACTGACTAAAGCCTTCAAATTGCTCCAGGGTACCATCTTCTAACACAGGCAGGTGCATGTTTTTTCTCACTTTATCCCATAAATCAGGCTCATGTTCTCCAATATCGAGTAGCCTGGTTAGTTCCTGCCTGCGTTTTTCAGGAAGGTGTTCGTACAGCCTCCCAGCCTGACACAGGGTCCAGGCGGCCATTACATTGGTGTAGGTATTATTGTTGATGCCCGCAGATTTATCCCTGCTGACTGAATCAGTAGCAGGTAAGGCAGAAGGGTAGCGGGTATGATGTTCATCGGGGCCTACTACCCCCAGGATTTCATAGCGGCCACGGCTGGAATTATAACTGGCTTTACTGGCCCAGAAGCGGGCAATTTCCAACATCATTTCGGCACCATACTCTGCCAGGAACAGCTGATCGTTGGTAACCTCTACATAATTGGCAATGCTGTACGCTATGATAGCGCCTATATGATGCTGCAGGTAGGTGTCGTCCTGCATCCAGTGGCCGGAGTACAGGTTGTACTGCAGCAGGGGCGTTTCTTCCCGGCCAGTGCTGGCACTGCGCCAGGGAAACATGGCTCCTTTATAACCGGCCTCTCTGGCCATTTTACGGGCTGCATCCAACCGGCGGTAGCGGTACAACAGCATAGCCCTTGCGGTGGTGGGAAAGCGGTAGGCCAGGAAAGGAAAAATAAATAACTCGTCCCAGAAAATATGACCATGGTACTCCTCGCCCTGCCAGCCACTGGGCGGAATGCCTACGTCGAGCTCAGTAGTGTGGCGTGATATGTTTTGCAGAATCTGGAACATGTGCAGCCTGAAATAGGGGAGCTGTTCTGCAGGATTGGTATCCAGCTTGCAGTATTCCCAAAGCTGTTCCCATGCCTTACAATGATTTTTATATAAATTG
The DNA here is from genome assembly GCF_020178975.1 of Cesiribacter sp. SM1. GTDB lineage: Bacteria > Bacteroidota > Bacteroidia > Cytophagales > Cyclobacteriaceae > Cesiribacter. The sequence continues at coordinate 357,380 of NZ_JAHXBU010000092.1, read as the reverse complement.
CTGAAATCCCCTGCCTCATCAATTGCCTTACGGGCTGCTTCCCTGCAGTTGGCAATGGCTTTATCCTGTGAAGTGAAAAGGGCTGCTATTTTTTCTATCTGTATAACAGCTCCGCTTTCAATTTCCATGCTCAGGTACCCTGTAATGCTGTTTTCATCAGCATCTGTTTCTCTTTGCAGGGGAAGGCTGCGATTAGATTGCCTGAGGCGCGTTCTGCCGGCCAGGGCTATTTCGACCCTAGACTGCAGGGTGCAGCAATTCAATTCCAGGCTATCTTCGCCGATGCGTTGCACCAACAGTGTTTTCAGGTGCTGCTTGTTGAAGGGGGCGTAACGTTCCACATTATTATTTTGCACCCTTCCATCCAGGGCTGAACGCACCTCCAGCAGACCAGACCAGTTACAGGCTTCCAACTCCAGTTGCAGGCACATCAGGTTAGGCTGCGACATGCTGATAAACCGTCGCTCCACCAGCTTTGTCTGCCGGCTCTCACTATCCCTGAAATGGATACGCCGTTCCAGCACTGCATGCTTTAGGTTCAGCTCCTGCTCATACCGTAATATTTCTACATTGTCGATAGAGAACCAGCTGCCGCCCCTGATTCTGAAACTAAGCGGGAGCCAGTTGGGCAGGTTCACAAGCGATTCATTCTCAACTTCTTTGCCTTCTATGGTGCTAATCAGCCTGTTGTAGCAGCCCACCTATAAGTGCCGGGGTAGTGAATACCATCTTCACTGGATTCAGGTGCAGCAGCACGTGATACAAGATATCCATTGCCAAGGGCAAAAAGTGCCTCCCTGCGGCCTTCGTCCTTTGGGTCGTAATGCTGGTGGAGTATACTCCAGTCTCTGATGATTGGCTGTTCAGTGCTCATGCTTTTTGCTGATATTAGCACTGACTTTTTCATAAAATTTGCGATGTTGTTCGCGTGAGGGGTAGGCAGGTTGTGAACCATAGGCTGTAACGGCAGCAACAGATGCTGCAACAGCAAAGCAGGCAGCCTCCTGCAAATCCTGCTTTTCCAGCACGGCAACGGCCAAGGCCCCGGCAAAGGCATCGCCGGCGCCTGTTGAATCTACCACCTCTACCGAAAGAGGGGGAATATAGCAGCGGTTTTTACTGTTTGCTGCCACACAGCCACCATCCTCCAGCTTTACCATTACTGTTTTCACACCTGTTTCCAGAAGCTTATGAGCTGCTTTGGTAGCACTTTCTTCGCTATCGGGCCAGATGCCTGTAAGGGCTTCGGTTTCGGAAGCATCGGGTACAATGTAATCAATGCATGATAGTAAAGACTGGTTTACCCGGTCCGTAGGTGATGGATCGAGGATGATGGGGAAACCACGTTCCCGGGCTGTATGAATGGCATGGTCAACAATAAAAGGAGGAACCTCATAATCTACCACCAGCACAGAGCCATCAGGAGCCTTTCGTATGGCCTGTGCCACTACTTCTTTGTCAGAATCATCCCAGGCATCGTTGGCATTGGTGGCCAGAATTATGTTTTTTTTACCATCGGGGGGTACAGCAATCATGGAGAAACCTGTGGTGGCACCCTCTACTTTTTTAACATTGCTTAGGTCTATTTCCATCTCTTCCAGGGCTCCGAGCGCCTGTTTGTGAAGGTCGTCGTTGCCTACATGGGCAATAATAGAAGACTTAGCCCCCATACGCCTGGCTATAAAAGCTACGTTTGCGGCTTTGCCACCACTGAATCTTTTAAAGTCATGTGCCAGCATGGTGGTAGTTTCACCTGGCTTTTTATCTGTCCTTACCTGGAAATCAGCATTAACGCTACCAAGTGAGATGACGATTCCCTGATTTTTAGTTTCTGACATTCCTGAAGTTTTAGCTTAAAAAGGGGCTGCTTTTTGGCTTCATTAATTGCCCTGTTCCTATACAACACAATAATAAATTTAACCAGAGGCTGCAATGCGCCAACAGGGCATCAGCTTTACCTGTAGGCTGTTTTTAATTTGTCGTAGTTCACAACTTTGGCTATTGGCCGGCACAGTTAAATTGTATGCCTGAGCTGCTTATTGTACAGACATACGCGCTTTGGCCCTGGCTAGTTCTTCTTTATTGGTTAAGTCCAGGCTTAAAGGTGTAATGGCAACATATCCCTGCTCTACAGCCCAGCGGTCGGTATCCTGTTCTGTTACCTCAATGGGTACAACTGTAAACCAGTAATGCTCCCTGCCCATGGGATCAGTGCCAGGCACTATCTTTCCGTCATAATGTCTTACCGACTGTCGTGCCCAGCGAAGGCCCTTGGGGTTTGGCGGTATGTTCACATTTATGAGCGAAAGATCGTTCTGTGGCAACAGCAGCTCCAGGCATTCTTTTACTGCTGGTTTTATTGTGCTGAAATCGGTTTCATCATCTATTACCGGGGTACTGAAGGCAATACCCCTGAAACCAAATAAAACTGCCTGCTTTGCAGCTGCCAGGGTGCCGGAGTGCCAGGCAGAGTTTCCAAGGTTAGTGCCCAGGTTGATACCGGAAAGGACCACATCTGCCTGCTGATCCCAATGGAACAAACCTAGGGCTACACAATCGGCAGGAGTGCCGTTTACTCGGTAGGCATCAAAATCGGCAATCTTTGTTTTTTTGTATCGTAAGGGTCGCGAGGCAGAGATGGCATGACCCATTGACGATTGTTCCACATCTGGCGCCACAATTCGAACATCACCGAATTGAGAGGCAACTTCTGCCAGGGCAAGGATGCCCGGACTATAAATTCCATCGTCATTGGCAATTAAAATTCGCATAACAATTTTAGGTTGTTTATCCACTATAACCAGTTTACTGCATTGTAGTTATAGGAGTAAATTACCGCTGTATAATACTTATAAAAATGGCTACACACGTGACCCTGTTACACAACCCACAGGCAGGATTCAATCCTGTTGATAAAGGCGTATTACTACAGGCATTAGAACAGCAAGGTTATGCAGTAAACTATGTTGAAGCTAAGAAAGATGATATTGAGCAGGGGCTGACAGCACCTGCCGATCTTGTGGTAATAGCAGGCGGAGACGGTACAGTGCGTAAAGTAGCCAGCTGTTTGCTGAAAAAGCGAGTACCCATTGCTGTACTGCCGCTGGGTACTGCCAATAACATTGCCACCAGTATGGGCATCAGCGGAGATCCTGCCGATATTATTGCCAGGCTGGATATAAACCGCAGGAAAGCGTTTGATATCGGGCTTATGAAAAGTAATGAAGCGGAAATTCATTTTCTGGAATCTGCTGGCTTTGGTTTGATTCCACGGCTCATCAGGGAGCATTCAAAAGATAAGAGCGGTAGCAAAAGCCGTGAAGAAGAACTGGAGCAGGCAAAAGCACATTTAGTTGAAATGATCAGGCAGCATAAAGCGACCTCCTGCTCGTTACACATCGATGGCCGGCAGTATAGCGGAGATTTTTTAATGGTTCAGTTCATGAACACTAAATTAACGGGCCCCGGTGTTATGTTTGCCCCATCAGCTGACCCTGGCGATGGTATGTTTCAGGTAGTTCTGATCAGGGAAAATGATCGGGAAAATTTTGTACAGTTTGTTGAAAACGGACCCATAAACAGTAGCAAGGCAGATTTTCCCTTGATTATCAATGGCAGAAACATAACAGTAGCATGGGAGGGGTGGCGCTATCATGCCGATGATGAAACCTATGAAGCAGGCCCACCTGTTAAGGCAGAGGTTAGCATGCTGCGCCACGCCCTGGAGGTGCTATATTAATGCTCATTATTTTATATAACGCCCATCATCTTGACTGATGCTTTAAATAGTTACGCGTTTGCCGCCGTTACGGGCAGATTCATAGATAGCCATCAGGATGCGCATGTCCCGGAGTCCCATTTCTCCTGGTACAATGGAAGGTTCATTATTTCTGAAGCTTTGTGCCTGTCCATCCATTTGCTGCACCTGCTCATAAATGTTAGGCAAATTCATTTTACCTTCACTGGTTTCACCCTCCTTGCCATCATAGCCATAGGCTGGTTCAAGGGTCCACCACCCATTTTCAGCTTTTCCCTTCAGGAAGTCATTTTCTTCGGCATAGCTTGTAGTACCTTCCGCAATAAGGCCATCTTCAAATTCAAGAGCCCAGTTTACAGACTGTTCCACCTCGTAGAAATATGTAGGACTGGTTACTTCTCCAAACTGTGCAGTAACGGCTACAGGTGCTTTGCCAACGGTATAGCATGCGCCCTGCACAACATAAATGCCCATGTCCATCAGCGGACCCCCGCCAGACAAATCTTTTTTCAGGCGCCAGATGTTCGGGTTACCACTTGTCAGGTCCTGACTGTTCCCGCCCTGAATGCTTACCACTTTGCCAAAAACCTGCTCCTGGCCTAGTTCCATTACCCGCTTATTAAATGGTTCGTAATGCAGGCGGTAGCCTATGGCCAGTCCAACACCATTTTCCCGGCAGGCATCCAGCATGCGCTGTGCATCTTCTACAGAGGTGGCCATGGGTTTTTCGCAGATCACATGCTTTTTGGCCCTTGCCGCCCGAATAGTATATTCTGCGTGCATGCTGTTGGGTAGCACAACATATACAATGTCTATATCAGGATTATCGGCAATGCTGTCGAAGTTCTCGTAGTTGTAAACGTTTTTGTCAGGTATGTTATACTTTGTTTTCCACTCATCAACCTTCGTGGGTGTACCAGTTACAATACCTGCCAGGTAGCAGTTTTCAGTTTCCTGAAGGGCAGGGGCCAGCTGGTTGGCGCTGTATTGTCCCAATCCCACAAGGGCTATACCCATTTTCCTGTTTTGTCCGGTAGTTTGTTCCTGATCGCTGGTAGCAGTCTGCTCACCGGCTGTGTTGCTCGACTGGCACGAACTAAGCGAGAAAAGTGGCACACCCAGTGCCGTAGTGCCCAGGGCAAGCGAAAATCCTTTCAAAAACTTTCGGCGTTGTTCCTGTATCTGGCTATGTTCTGTTTTCATATCATTAGCTGGATTGTTGTCGGAAAAATGTTTAAGGGAAAGTTTAACTATGTTGTGTTCAAGTATATATCTCTGCTGCTGGAGCATTGTTTTGAATAAAAGTACTTTTGAACAGGTAAACCTGCTGTCAGTAGCCCGGGCTTCAGTTTAGTACTACTTTTTCCTGAGTGTTAGATTCTTCTTTTTTAACTAATGGTGCAGCTGAACGGGCTGATGCTTTCAGACCACCTGATCAAACTCTAAGTTGATATTTACTGCTGAATCCGGAAGAAAAAGCTAAAACCTATGTGCCTTCAACAGCATTATAGAGAAAGGTACATTTACTGATGCACCACTTACTGCTGTTCCTTCTTGATTAGTCATTTACAGAAAATTAATGGAAGGCAGCACTACAGCCATTTTAGAAAACCAGCATCATGCACTTGAAAACGCTAGTATCGAAAACCCTCTCAAGTATTTTATTTGCCCTTGTACTACCACTTTTAGCACTGGGTCAGACAGACTCAGTTAAGGCTGGATTTGAGATAAAAGGCTTTATCGATGCCTACTATGTTTATGATTTTCAACGGCCAGACGATCATATCAGGCAGCCGTTTCTTTACAATCATAACCGGCATAATGAGTTTAATATTAACCTTGCTATGCTGCATGCTGCTTATGAAAAAAGTAATGTAAGGGCCAGGTTAGGCATAATGGCCGGTACCTATGCACAGGATAATTATGCCGCGGAAGAAAACCTGCTTAAAAATGTTTTTGAAGCCAATGTAGGAGTTGCACTGAACAAGCGTAGAAGCCTGTGGCTGGATGCTGGTATTTTCCCCTCTCACATTGGTTTTGAAAGTGCCATTTCAACAGAAAACCCAACCCTCACAAGGTCTTTGCTGGCCGAGAACTCGCCCTATTTTTTGAGTGGTGCCAAATTAAGCTGGAGTGTTTCAGAAGCATGGACCTTTACAGCCCTCATCACCAATGGCTGGCAGCGTATTGCACGTCCGTTTGGTAACCAGGCTCCGGGAGTGGGTACACAGCTCCAGTACCAGCCGCATGAGCGACTCACCTTCAACTGGAGTACTTATGCAGGCAGCGATGCCCATGATTCACTCGACCAGGTGATGCTCTTCAACAACCTCTACCTGAACCTGCTGCCATCAGACAAATTTCAGCTCATAGCAGGTTTCGATATTGGAGCCCGGGAGGCTGCTTACACCATGCAGGGAAGTATGCGGGTTGACAATGATGACTGGGACCTCTGGTATACGCCCATCATTATCGGGAGGATTGGCCTAAGCAGGCAGCTGTTCCTGGCAGGCAGGGCAGAATATTACTCCGATCCCACGGGCGTCATTATTGATTATGGTGCTCCTGCAGGTTTTGAAACATGGGGTTTTTCTGTGAATCTTGATTACTACATCCAGGAAAACGCCATGTTCAGAATTGAAGGCCGTAGCTTCCGGAGCCAGCAAGCAATATTTCCTGCTGAGGGAGCTTTCAGGAGCTCTAATACATTCATAGCAGGCTCCCTGGCTATTATGTTTCCATAATTCGCTTTCCCTTATCCGTTATTTAAAATAGAGATACAGCCCTGCCTGTATCTGTCGGGACTTAGCTGTTGCGAAAAAAAACATGAAGCACCAGAATAAGCCAAAAATACTTTTATGCATGGCTGGTTTATTTGTAGCTTTTAAGCATCAATGCCTGACAGGCCAAGCAGTCAGCTTTATCAGGAAGCCGGCTTCTCTTATTGTTAGGCGTAACAGCAGTAATCATGGATGAACAGCAGCTTAGAAGCAGAGACTGGTTTGGCAGGAGCGGAAAGGATGGATTTATTTACAGGGCCTGGATGAAAAAGCAGGGAATTCCAGCCTACGAACTAGAAGGAAAACCCATCATTGGTATTTGTAACACCTGGTCGGAATTAACACCCTGCAACTCTCATTTCAGGGAACTGGCAGAGTTTGTAAAGCGCGGAGTGCTGGAAGCAGGGGGATTTCCTGTAGAATTCCCGGTGATGTCGCTGGGCGAAACCCTTATGAAACCAACCGCCATGCTGTACCGCAACCTGGCCAGTATGGATGTGGAAGAATCAATCAGGGCTAATCCGCTCGATGGGGTGGTACTGTTGTGTGGCTGCGATAAAACAACTCCGTCACTGGTCATGGGGGCCTGCAGTGTAGATTTACCCAGCATTGTTGTATCTGGGGGTGCGATGCTTACAGGCAAACACAGGGGTCGTAGCATTGGCACCTCAGACCTCTGGCGCTTCAGCGAAGATTACCGCTCCGGCAAAATGACTGATATGGAAATGAGCCTGGCAGAGGCTGGTATGTGCAGGAGCGATGGGCATTGCGCTGTAATGGGAACGGCTTCCACCATGGCCTGTATGGTTGAGGCTTTAGGCATATCACTGCCTGGTAATGCAGCAGTACCTGCACCCGATGCCGGCCGTAAAGTTATGGCCCAGCTTTCGGGCATAGAGATCGTAAAGATGGTTAAAGAAGACAGGCGCCTTTCCACCATACTAACAAAGCAAGCCTTTGAGAATGCCATTGTGGTAAATGCAGCAATAGGGGGCTCTACTAATTTTGTGATACACCTGCTGGCCATAGCCGGTAGAGTAGGAATTGAGCTGAGCCTCGATGATTTTGACCGCCTCTCCGCCAACATTCCGCTGCTGGCAAACCTGCATCCTTCCGGTCAGTATTTCATGGAAGACTTCTATTATTCAGGAGGATTGCCTGCCGTTATCAAAAACCTGTTACCACACTTACATGCGAATAGCCTTACGGTAAATGGAAAAACGCTTGCTGAAAATGTTTCCCTGCAGGAGTGTTACAATACTGAAGTAATAGCACCCCTGGAACAACCGTTCAATGAGGTCTCCGGTATAGTGGTACTCCGCGGAAACCTCTGCGAAAATGGTGCAGTGCTAAAACCCTCGGCGGCATCGCCAGAACTAATGCAACATACCGGAAGGGCAGTTGTATTTGAAAATATTGATGATTATAAAACCCGTATTGATGATCCGGAACTGGAGGTGGACGAGGATTGTGTGCTGGTGCTGAAGAATGTTGGGCCAGTGGGGTACCCGGGTATGCCCGAGGTAGGTAATATGGGATTACCTGCAAAAATTCTGGCTAAAGGGGTGAAAGATATGATCCGTATTTCCGATGGCAGGATGAGCGGAACAGGCTTTGGTACCGTGGTACTGCATGTGTCTCCCGAAGCTGCTGCCGGTGGCACCCTGGGTATTGTTCAGGATGGGGATATAATTACGCTGGATGTAGGGGCACGGCTACTGGAGGTGGCTCTTTCGGAGGAGGAAATCAGCATAAGAAAAGCCGGCAAGTTACAGGCAGAAGCAAATGTACCCAGGGGCTACGTGCATCTGTACCAGAAACATGTGGAGCAGGCACATTTAGGTGCCGATTTCGACTTTCTGAAAGGAGGCTCCGGAAGCAGGGTTACTAAAGATTCTCATTAAATATACAGAAGCAGCTGAAAAAAACCTCAACCAAATGTTCAAAGAGTTTTCTCAGAAAGTAGCTATTGTAACTGGTGCCGGCCAGGGAATTGGTTTTGAAATATGCCGTATGCTGGCATTGGCAGGGGCAAAGGTTTTATTGAATGATATAGACCCGCAGCTGACTGAAAAAGCAGCCGACAGAATAAACAGTGAAACCGCAGAAAGCTGCATTGCCATGCCGGGCGACAGCAGCAATATTAGCTTTATCAAAGAGATGGTGGCGCTGGCTGTTTCCCGCTTCGGGCGGCTCGATATAGCCATTGCCAATGCTGGTATTACCCTCTTTGGAGATTTTTTTACCTATTCTGCTGATGCTTTCTTCAAAGTAATGCAGGTAAACTTAGGAGGTACTTTTTTTCTGGCACAGGCTGCTGCTCTGCAAATGAAGCAGCAGGAGTGGGGCGGGTCAATCCTTTTCACCTCTTCTGTAACCGGTCACCAGGCACATAAAAACCTGGCTGCCTATGGCATGAGCAAGGCGGCGCTGGAAATGCTGGCAAAAAACCTGGTTATTGAGCTATCGCCTTTCAGAATCAATGTTAATACGGTTGCCCCCGGTGCCACGCTCACAGAAAGAACCCTTCACGATCCGGATTATGAAAAGACCTGGTCTGCTCTAACACCAATGGGACGTCCGGCTACAGTTTCTGATATTGCCAATGCTGTTCTGTTTCTGGTATCGGAGAGGGCAAAGCACATCACCGGTCAAAATTTAATGGTAGATGGTGGCTGGACCTCCATCAGTCCGGGGCCGGTTTAGGGGGCTTGGCTGTGTAAATAATGGAGGCAGAAGCAGGGGCATGATCAGCGGAATACTTACAACTTTCAGGAGCTGTAAGAGTGAAAGAATGGGTATGTGCGGGGCTGTAAAAATATTTTTTTATAAAGCAGAAACTTCTCAAAAATACATGCCGTATTTACCCTTATGAGTCATGATGTGCTGTCATTATATCAAATCTTTCCCGAACCCAGCGAAGCCTCTTTAACGGCACAGGAACTCTATGTGCAGCGCTTATACCAGTATATGCTGGAAGAAAAAAAGCTGATACGGCAAAAGGAGTTGCTGGAAGAACGCAAAGCACGCATCCAGCAACTGAAAGGTCGCTATAATTTTAAATCTGATTAATATATTTCTAAGGTTTAGTTATTGCCTTCTCCACTGAAGGCTCCATAATAGGCAGCTCCCAGCAGGGCTGTTTTTTCATTTAAAATGATGTGCACCGGCGTTTCTTCCACAAGCTTTTTCATTCTGCCGGCATTGAGGTAAGAAGCCTGAAACTTTTCTTCTGTAAGCAGGGAGCGTATTTTTGGTGCAATGCCACCCCCCAGGAATAAGCCACCCGTTGCTTTCATTTTTAGTACCATGTTGGAGGCTTCCACACCAAGGTAATGAACAAAGAGGTCCATTGTTTCTACACAAATAGGCTCTTGGGTTTCTTTGGCAGCGGTACTGATCACCCTGGGGGCATCCCCGGTTTTAATAGCTTCTGCCAGTGCTGCTGGTTCCTCTCTTTTCAGCTCATCCCTAAGAAAACTGTAAATGTTGTAGATGCCCGGCCCCGATAGCACCCGCTCCCAGCTTACGTGTGTCCACTTTTTGTGCAGGTAGCGGTAAAGAGCAGCATCTGTTTCTGATCGGGGTGCAAAATCAGTATGGCCGCCTTCTGTAGGAAAGGGGTGATAATAGCTGCCATCCCAATACAAACCTGCTTCGCCAAGACCGGTGCCGGCAGATATAACAGCCGCATTGCCAATGGCTTTGTTCTTACCGGCATAAAGGGTAGCAAGCTCATCAGGTTGCAGGGCAGCCAGACCGTAAGCGTTGGCCTCTAAATCGTTCAGCAGAAATACATCCCTGATGTTAAACCATTGAATGATCTCATTACGGCTCACCACCCAGGGCAGGTTGGTAGCCTCTGCCTTTCCATGGAGTACTGGCCCTGCGATGCCAATGCTTATTTTATCTGGTACCCGGGTGGCAGTAATAAACTCATTCAGCAGGTCCAGGAAAGAACTATACTGAGCTGACTGGTACTTGCGTTCCTCCAGGCAGTGCAAGCTGTTATCCTGCACCTCGTACAGTGCAATAGCTGTTTTGGTACCGCCAATGTCTGCAGCAATCACCAGCTGGTTTTTATGCTGCCAGTTTTGCTGATTGGGCAGATAGATAGGAAAAGGTTTCAATGACATATGCGCTCTGATTTCTGCTTACCATAAGGAAATATCCAAATCAGCCTGAATGTTTGATGATTCGCCAGTTCAACTGCACCTTAATGAGGGAAAATATCAGTCTGCCTCTTCCGTTAAGCCGTCCGGAACTGGCTGCTGTGGGAGTAGGGGAAAGGCCCTTACCTCCAGGCTTATACCGGCACAATAACTTAGGTCTGCTATTGCTTTTTTTGTTATCTTAATCAGGAGGAGCAGTTTTTTTTAAAAAATCTGCTATAAGCCGGTGATATGTTCAGGTTTTAATACACATATAAGTAAATAGCTTATGTATGGAAGCAACTGTAATACACATTGAGCGCCCTGGTGCTGCAAGCCGTGAAGCAATATTCCTGGAATTATACGAGCGCGCTTTTCCGCTCACAGCCGGCTTTGTGAGCAAAATGGGTGGAACGCTCGAAGATGCCAAAGATATCTTTCAGGATGCACTGGTCATATATTATGAGAAGAGTCTTGAGCCTCTGTTCATCACCCGCATTTCTGCCGAGGCTTACCTATTGGGCATAGCCAAACACTTATGGATCAGGAAGTTTAAGCAGCATGCTAATAAGGTACCCCTTACCGCGGCAGAAAACCAGATCAGTATTCCAGATGATTTCTATGCCAATGTAGATGATCAAAAGCTGCTACACTTGCTGGAAAAGAGCGGAAAGAAGTGCCTGGATATTCTAAAGGTATTTTATTTTGATAACCTCTCCATGAAAAAAATAGCCAAAGTGCTGGGATATGCCTCTGATCGTTCTGCAACAGTTCAGAAATTCAAATGCCTGGAAAAAGTAAGAGACACCATCAGAGATAAATCACTTGGCTATGAGGACTTCCTTACATAATATCCGCAGCGCAGAAGCATACCTGAAGGGAGAAATGCCCACTGAAGAAGCGCTGGTATTTGAAGCCAGGCTGCTCACAGACCCGGTGCTGCGTATGCAGGTACGCTTTCAGCAAAAGGCTTATGCACTCCTTAGGCTTCTTTATCGCAAACAGCTAAAGCAGGAGGCAACTGCTGTAGAGGAGCAGCTTTTCAATAGCCCCGACAAGGAAGCTTTCCGCCAGCAGATCTCCCAGTTATTTAAATCTTAAATCTACAGCACATGATAACAAACAGTGTAATCCCCATGGTGATCGACAGCGACGGCAGGGGAGAGCGGGCCTATGACATTTACAGCCTGCTGCTAAAAGAACGTATTATTTTTATGGGCACCCAGATTGACGACAACGTGGCAAATGTGGTGGTAGCCCAGTTACTGTACCTTAACAGCATAGATTCCAAGCAAACCATCAACCTCTACATTCACAGCCCAGGTGGCAGCGTGTATGCAGGCATGGCCATTTACGATGCCATGCAGATGATAGCAGCGCCAGTATCTACCGTTTCGGTTGGTTTTACAGGCAGCATGGGTACCTTTCTGCTGACAGCCGGTGCAAAAGGTAAACGATACGCCTTGCCACATGCCACCATTCATATGCATCCTGCAGGAGGAGGCGCTAAAGGCTATACCGAAGATGTGCGCATTGCAACCCGGGAACAGGAGCGGCTGCAGGCGCAGCTCTTTTACCTGATGGGCAAAAATACTGGTCATAGCTGGAAAGAAATAGAAGCCTACTTTCTGCGTGACAAGTTCATGAGTGCACCGGAGGCTAAAAATTTCGGTCTTATTGACGAGGTGCTGGGAGACATCAGTGATGTGATAGTACTGGATAATCCTGATTTCAACCTCAGCTTGCTGCAGGAATTTTCTAAAGGCTGATCTTTAACAACAGCTTTTGCAATAAAGATTACCTTGTGAGGTACAAAATACCAGGTGCCGGTTATATGTTGTAGCTTAATCTTCGTCCTTGTTATTTCCTGGAGTCGGCAGTAAATCTTCATTTACTTAATTTTGCCCACCCCTAAAGCTGTATACCTTCAATGTCTTGTTTATGAGGGGCAAGTGTAGTATGTTAGTGCAACATCTGAATGTTAATGGAATTAGGTAATTTTTGCTGAACACACTACACCTAAGGATTGGATATCGTTTTTAAAATATTGTTTAACAAGCAGCCGTAGATCTACTCAACGCTTATTAAAATGACAGCAAAAGAAGCTGTGTTCAAGGGACATTTGGCTGTTAGCTTGCCTACACTGCTGATCTTTGTTGGTGTAGCAATATGTCTTTACTACCTGTCGGATAATGCTCTGATTCACAAACTTTTGTTTATGCCTGGTGCGTTTGTTGTAGCACCCCCTGCTGCCTGGTTGTATTGGAAATATGCACTTCCAAGGTGGCTTGTATGGGCATTAACAAATGTTGAAGATCATTCAGAATTAAAGTTCTATGCTGTTAACAGGGGGTTAGTTTCGTCAGAAAGCAGCTTCCACACCGGAAATTTCAAAGAAAGAAAGCTACTGGAAAAGCTTAATCAGGAGTATCTGATCAGGCAGCAGCAAAAAGTGTTTAAGGATGATTTGTCTGTTCCCGAAATAGATGAGATCGGTTATTCAAGGTCTGCCTTGATTACCTATATGGTCATTATGTTGATTTTCTTTGTGCTGGGAATATACCTCCTGACTACTTTGCAGAACTGGATATTTGGGCTAATGATCATGGTGTACGGCGGATATGTTGGGTTTAAATGTTTCAGAAAATTAATATCAGGGGATATTCCTTTGAAAATTGGCAATCATGGTATTGAAATCAAGGGGAAAACTTACAGGTGGGGACAAATCCATCATGAAAAGCCATCAGTAGAAGGTTCAGGCAGAAATCGCAGTAATTTTCTGGTCTTCAGTAATGGTTCTGAAATGGTCAAATTCAAAATAGATGACCTTGATTTAACTCCAGCGAGTTTAAGAAATATACTTATTTTTTACAGAGCCAGGTATAATCATACCAAAGCCAACAGGAAACTGAAGGATGCTTCCTTATAGCTATGACAGCTAAGACCCTATTTCTTTTTTACCAGATGCTTTCGAGCCTTTTAGCGTCTTCCGGCCTGAGCAGATCCTTAAGGTAAAGGTGCGCCAACAGCTTAATACAATCCTGGTTGCCTTTTACCACAAATGATCCAAAGGCATATTCTATGTGGAGATTGGGCAATAGCCTCATTACATCTCTGATGCTCATATAAGCTGTCAGGGCATTGGGTTCTTCAACAGTGCTTTCATGGTCACTTACAAAAAATCTGAACTTCGAGCCATCAGCCGGTTTAAAATACGCAAGTACCTGCAGATTCATTCCTCAAAAACCTTTCACCAGATAACCACAACCACAGCCAATAAATTGCATTAGGAGCTGATTGACAGGATCAAAAAAGCGCTGGTGCGTTGTTAGATGGGTTCATCAACATATTTTAACGTGAGCTAAAGATTAGCATCAGCGTCAGTTGCTCCTTAATCGTCATCTCCGCGCAGGTGGGGATCTGTCAGCTAAAAACAGGAATGGTGATTCTACCTGTAAAAGCAAACAGATCTCCCTCCTCAGGGGAATGAGGGCTTGTACTTGACTCTAGAAGTTGATAACAAGTAGAGTACCATTAGCTTTAATCCATACGCACGTTATTTCAAGCAGGGAATGTTTCTGAGGGGGACTGGCTGCTGGGTGAGTGTCTTTTCTTGAATTACCTCAATCAATTGATAAAAGCAGGGAATGGCATTCCAGATATAATCAGGAATGCCATTCCCTGCTTTCAAACTACTTATGAGAACGTTCAGGTAAACTTGCATTGTAACTGTTTAAACCACCTCATGGGCTTTCACCACCTCTTTATTGATGCTTAGTACGGGCTTTCCGGAGTAGTTAAGGGTATAGTCGATCAGGTTGTTGAATAATGGCTTTCTGCCATGGATGATCAGTGCGATCAGATCTGGATTGAGGTGTTCGCAGAACCTCACCAGGCCACCATCAAGACTCTGGTAATTGTATGTGCTTACCGAGCCGATCTGCTCCGGACACTGGGCAGAAAATTGCTCTAGCTTTCTGCTGATGGTTTCTGAATCTGTAAAATACATAGGGCTGTTGATGTATACCAGGTGCAGGGTAGCCTCCACAGCTTTACAGAACGCTGCCACCTCCTGGAACTGCGGTAGTGCTTCTTCTCCAAAGTCTGAGGTAAACACCACATTGGCGAGCCTGAAGTTTTGAACAGGATTTTTAACCACCAGCACTGGTACAGGCGCCTGGCGTGCAATTTTCTGTGACATTGAGCCTATCAGGAACTGCTTAAAACCACTGATGCCATGGGAGCCCATTACAATAAAGTCATTGCCGTGTTTTTCCAGGTGATGTAGTATTTCCAGATGGCTTTCGTCATAGCAGATAAACCTTTTGGCGCTTACACCTGCTTTATCGGCCTGGGAAACAAGGTTATTTAAGGCTATGCTGGCTTTCCTAACCCTGCTTTGGGTGTCGGGATACATCTTTTCAGCATAATCCATCAGGTACATCCAGTCTTCAGGAACTGATATCAGGTGGAGAAAGTGAATTTCTGCACCAGTTTTTTGTGCAATCGTAATGGCTGCCTTAGTTGCAGAAACGGCGCATTCCGAGAAGTCGGTGGGTACTAAAATGCTTTTCATGAGGGGATAAGTTTGAGTGAAAATGTATAGCCTGTTGGTCTTTGGTTGCTGCTTACCTGCAATACACAAGCTTTATTCTTCTACAGGATGCTCAGCAAAATTTCGAAGCTCGAAAACAAAAAAATGCATACCTGCCTGAAGCAAATTCAAAAAGCTAGGTGCAAAGACAGGTCACCTGAAAAGCAACGATTGAATAGCCTACTGCTATCACTTTGTGGAGCGTCCGTCATCATCAGCTGATGCAAAACGGATAACAACCAAATATCAGCCAAACCATTGCCGGATGAGTTATGCAAGAATGGCAGATATTAACTGAAGGCGCTCTATACTTGGCTGGCAAGTCAAAAATTATTAGCAGCCAGAGCAGCATAAAAGATTGCCTATGCCTCAAATTAAGAAAGACCTGATCAAGGAAATATGATAAAAGTCTGCATGGCAGCTGATCTTTGTCAACTGGGCGCAATTAGAAGAAAATGGTTTATATCAGGCATGCAGCTTATCAGCGGATGTGGGGCTGTTCAAGCCCAATGTGCACATTACACCCAAAACTGCGCCCATCTGCAGAATACTGATCATTCTGAATTACTACCATCTGCTGTGCTTATATACTATAAATAGTTGTTCAAATGGAGTAAACCATACATGCTTAAGCATTTCCTATAATAACACCTTTGCATTGCCTGTTAGTAATTATTTATTGTAAGGCATTGTAAATTAGGGTGAACCATATTGCCCACTGAAAGATATACCGGCTCATTCAGCCGAAAAAGGCAGGATTATATTTTGATATTGTGATATTGGTCATATTTTCTTACATGCTGAAAGGGGAAATTTGTGAAATTGCTAACAGGAGGTTCATGATGAATAAACTACAGATGATTTTGATGCCGGTTGATTTTTCAAACGCCACGCAGAATGCAGTGCGCCATGCCAACAGTATCCTTGAGAAGCATCCAGCAGAAGTGGTGATGGTGTATGTGAATACACCGGAGCAAAAGCAGCAGGAGCAGGATATTCAAAAGATCTTTAAAAGTTTTGAAGTAAGTACACTAAAAGAGGCTTCCACTCATTACAGGTTTGAGGTACTGAATGGTGAGCTGTTGAATGAGCTGGCAAACGCAACACTTAAATACAAAGCAGATCTGGTGATAATGGGACTAAGGGAAAGGATTCCAGACATTGCGCTTGCCTCTGAACTGATGCGCATGCGGAAAAAATCTAATACGTTAGCACCTGCCTGATAATTCCTTAGGTTAATCTTCCTGATTTTTTTGTCTGCTTAAGCACTGCAGGGTGGAGCATTGAACCCCCTATAATTTTACCTTTTCCAGGATGCCTGTTAACAGCAGGATAATAGCAAGTACCATAAAGAGAGGTTGCAGCAAGGAATGAGCAGGAATAATCAGCAACTGCACGATTAACCAGGCCAGCAGGATAGCGCCAGCTGTGGTACACATAAAAGGATAATTCCTGGAGTGAAGCATGCCAGAAAAAGCCGTTATCAGGCTGAAAAGCCCAATGGCTACGCAAAGAAAAATACCGGGTATCAGGTAGTTGCTAAAGGGGGAGCCGTTCAGCCATGATAGCTGCATTTGGTTCAGGACTCCTGATGGATCTAGTACCAGTGGTATACCGCCCCAAAGTGCCGCAAAGCCAATAAAGAATAGGACCAGAATACTCCCCCTGTGCAAGATTCTCATGACTAAAGATTTAATGTGCTGGCTACTGTTGCCTTTAGTGTGCAAGCCCTGCTACTTTGTGTGCTTTGGTTTTTGCTTTGCCCAAGGCCGGTAAAGCTAACAGGGGTACATGCGTGTTGAGTGCCATTTCTTTGGTTATGCTGGTGTGGATTAGGGAGTACCAGAATCCTGGTTTATGCGGTACCATAACCAATAGATCTGCCTGATATTCCTCCAGTCCTCTTTTTATACCCTCCAGCACACTCTCTTCGTGTACAAAGCGGTAGGTATGTTTAATTCCCCGCAGCAGCTCTTCCATGTTAGGAGCATGCCCATGTACTTGTTTTTTAGTAGTTGAAGGCATCATTAATCCATCGCCTTTCTCCACATGCAGTATCTGTACCTGGGCTTTATAAGCAGCGGCTATTTCATAGATTGCTTCCAGTCTGCTGTTTTCAGACAGGTACTTATAATCACAGGCAAAAAGCAGTCTCCTGATTCCCCTGAATGTGGCATCTTCAGGCACTACCAATACAGGAACCTTACTGTGCCTGATTACCGAAGTGGTGAGGGTGCCGAGTACTTTAGTGAGCATTGATCTGTTTTTTATCCCCAGTACCAACAGGTCTGCCTGTTTCTTTTTTACCTGCTTTCTCAAACCATCCAGTACCAGGTCGGTGGTGCTTACACACTCCTCAACAATGCCATAGGTCTCTGAAATCCTGGTACCAATTCTATTAATGCGTTCCCCATTTTCCCTGATCAGGTCATCAACATCGGGAAAAGTATCCGGAGCAGTGGCTGGTGCCAGTGCAAGGTTAAAGGCATTATATATTACGAGCTTAGCTTTTAAGCCCTTTGCCAGGGCTGCAGCATATTCCAGTGCATTATTAGCACTTTTGGAATAGTCGGTTGCGATCAGTATTGTTTTCATGGCTAAAAAATTTAGTTCTCATCTTTATTTCTGGTGAAATAAGCAGAGGGTAAAACCGATTTTTTCACTAATCGTGTAAAGAAATTTAAATGTTGAAAAATTGTAAAACCATGACATTGAGCATACTTGAAAATGATCTTTCTCGCCTTTCCGGTACCCCGCCGATAAAAGCAGGAATGATTATTAAAGCTGTTCAGAACATATACACGTATTAGTAGATTATCTTAAGAAAATTATTGATGAAGAGTATTGTCCTGCTTTATGATGAGTCTATGGCTGAAACAGTCAAAGATGAAATCATACCACTTTTTCAGCAGCATTTAAAAATTCACGCACCTTTCAAAAACAGCATAGATATTCACCTGGATGACAATGATCTTATTGTTACCTACCTGCCAGATGAGTTACTGAAAGAACTGCTACCCATTGTGATTGACCGGAAACTGAAAATTGGCTTTTTGCCACATCCTGCTATGCTCAATGCACGGTTGGGCTTTGGTATTTCTGAAGACCTGGAAGTGGCAGTCAATAACATCATCCACACAGATACAGCCCAGCATGTTGATATGCTGATGGTGAACGGAAGACCTTCTTTTGATACTGTAGTGATAGGGCAGTCGCTAAGCTTTGTGTATGGAAGCACAGAGCTTAAAAAAAGCAGGCGAATAATGGGAAAGGTTAAAAACTTTTTCAGGCTTTTCAAAAGTGTACAGCTGAAACAGTATACCCTGGAATTTCAGCAAAAAGGCCACCAGGAAAAGCAAACGATTAATACTGCTGCACTCGGTATGTTCATCGTTCAGCACGGCGGCAGTTCTTTGATTTCCAGAAAGATCATCAAAGAATCTTTTTCTAATGATGGTATGATGAACAGCCTGGTACTGGCACCTGAAAGTGTATTAGGTTTGGTGAAGTTCGGGCTGGTAAGCTTATTCCAGTCACAGAAAAATACACGGCTGCCTCCCTTTGCTGCACATATCAGAACGAACAAAATTAAGATATACAGCAAGGAGCCCATGAACCTTTCTGTTGACAATGCCTTGCTGAGCGCAAAAGAGGTTGAGCTGGAGGTGGTGCCTAAGGTGATTCAGGTGGTTCCGGGAGTGCACCTGAAAACGATAAACCAGGGAAGCAGTAAAGAGGTCTTTAAAGTTCAGATGTTGCCTATAGGTGAGCAAAGGGATGAACTACTGAAGGGACCGCTTCCGCTGATCAACCATGCCACCACCGACCAGTTTAAAGATCTGTTTACCACATTAAGGGAAAATGCCAGGCCAACCTCCAGCTACCTGGTGCTAATGTTTCTTTCCACCTTTATTGCCACCCTGGGCTTATTCGGAAACTCATCGCCGGTGGTGATAGGTGCCATGATACTGGCCCCGCTGATGTCGCCCATTATTTCTCTTGCCATGGGGGTGCTGCGGCAGGATAACATGCTGATCAGGAGCAGCCTGAAATCTATTGGCTATGGTATGCTGGTAGGCTACCTCTGTGCCATACTTATTACGCTGATGACACCTTTAACTGCGAGCAATTCACAGATCCTAAGCCGGATCAGGCCTAACTTGCTTGATTTATGGATAGCAGTGGGCTCGGGTATTGCCGGTGCTTATGCCCATGCAAAAAAAGAAATTGCCAAGACCCTTGCAGGTGTAGCCATTGCTGTTGCCCTTGTGCCGCCCCTGGCGGTATCGGGCATAGGCGTGGGCTGGATGAACTGGAATGTATTTTCCGGTGCATTACTACTCCTGATGACGAACCTGGCAGGCATTGTTTTCGCCGCTGCCATTACTTTTCTTTTTCTTGGCTTCAGTCCCTTCAGGCTGGCTAAAAAAGGTCTTATTATCTCTGTCGTTTTTATGCTGGGCATCAGTGCTCCGCTGGCTTTTGGGTTTTCAAGGATGGTAAAGGAAACCAGGATCACCCAAAACCTGAATGGGCGCACAATAGATCATATGGTGTTAAGGGATGTGAGCATTCGGAAAATGGATCCCTTACGCTTATCTGTTACCATTTTTACTGATAAACCCCTTGATGAAGTTGAGCTAAGAAAACTGAAATCAGAAATAGAAAGCCTCTTGGATGAAGAAGTAGAACTGGAGATAACCATTGGTATTAAAATGTAAAGAGAGGACTCTTCTTTATTATGTGGCAGGGAAGGAAGGGAAAAGCAATTGCCTTTGTATATTGGCTTTTTTAATGAACCTGTACCGAAATGAACGAAGTACTGGAAAGAACATTCTATCAAAACACCCTGCAGGATTACCTTATTGCTTTTGTAATTACAGTTGCTGTTCTGTTGCTGATTAAATCTTTTCGCAGTGTAATCCTTAGTCGTATAAAAAAATGGGCCGAGGGCACCCAAACCAGCTTTGATGATTTTGTTGTTGTTAGTTTTGATCGCTTTGGTATTCCTATTCTCAATATAGGAGCCTTATACATGGGGCTCAATTACCTGGTGCTATCACCCAGGGTAGCCCGTATCATAGCGATAGGAGCAACGATAGCTATTACCATTCTGGCGATACGTTTTTTATCAAATACCGTGGTGCTCCTGATGACTGCTTACCTAAGACGCAGAAATCATGAGGAGGAGGATGTCAACAATTTTGGCGGCCTTAAACTGATCATCAACATTGTGATATGGTTTATTGGCCTTGCTTTTTTGTTTGATAACCTGGGCTATGATCTTACGGCCATCATCGCCGGCCTTGGGATCGGGGGTATTGCCATAGCCCTGGCGGCACAGAACATTTTAGGCGACCTTTTCAACTATTTTGTAATATTCTTCGACAAGCCTTTTGAGGTAGGCGACTTTGTAGTGGTAGATGATAAGAATGGCGTTATAGAACACATCGGTATTAAAACCACAAGAATCAAAACATTATCAGGAGAGCAGCTTGTTTTTGCCAACAGCGATCTTACCAGCTCCCGCATTCATAATTTTAAGCGAATGCAGCAGCGCCGGGTGCTCTTTAAAGTTGGTGTTACCTATGACACTCCCCTGGAGAAGTTAACCCAACTGCCAGCGGTAATCAAAGGCATCATACTGGAGCAGGACCCGGTAAGTTTTGACAGGGTACATTTTCAAAGTTATGGAGATTCCAGCCTTATTTATGAAATTGTGTATTATGTGCTAAGTTCAGAATACAATACATATATGGATATCCAGCAAGCCATCAATCTGCGTATCTATGAAGAATTTCAAAAGATGGAGATATCCTTTGCTTTTCCTTCACGCACGCTTTACCTGGCAGGGCAGCCCAATTTTAAAGCGGCAGTAACACTGGAAAATGCTGGTAACATCAACAAGCAGGGCTGATTTAATTCAAGGTAGCAGAGGGATTATTGTTGAAGAGCCGTTTGAATGATCTTTCCCCAATGTGGCTATGATGTTGTGAAAATAAGTGCTGTATTTGAGCCTATTAGTATGCCAGTGGGTAGCAGGTGGGTGTAGCCAGAGCATACCGGAAGAATAAATAAAAGCAGGCCAGGCATCGATACCCGGTGCCTGCTTTTTAATTTTCTAACTACTGCTGTTCTCTTTCCAGTGCCTCCAGGTTTTCCTCCAGTCTGTTTAGGGCTTCTGAGGCACGCTGAAAATCTTTTTCGCCGGTATAGCGGAGGTAGTCTTCAAAGGCCTGGTTAGCAGCCCTTATACGCTCATTCAAGCCCTGTGGTATTGCCTGCTGCGGAGTAGCTTGATTATCTGTTGTTTCCGCTGTAGCTGCTGTTTCTTCTCCGTCAATCAGCTCACTGGCTCTTTCTGCAACAGCTGCATCAGTACCTGCCAGTACTTTTTGCAGCGCTGCTTCAAAGGTAGGGGCATAGGCCATGTTGTCGTTGTGCATTACCACCACCAGCCTCAGCTCGGGGTAGGCAGCAGTTTCTGCCTGCAGGTAGATGGGTTCAACATAGAAAAGGGTTTCATTAACAGGTATGGCCAGCACATTACCTCTTATTACATTGGATCCCCGCTGGTCCCAGAGCGAAAGCTGCGACGACAGGTTTGGATCCTGGTCAATTTTGGTTTCTACCTGTTGCGGGCCAATTACACGTTTGTCCTTTGGAAAGTTGTAAGCCAGCAGCTGGCCGTAGTTTTCCGGATCGCACATACCTGCCAGCCAGCCATTGAGCACCTGCCGGTTTTTGGGTGTAAAAGGCATCATCAGCACAAAAGAATGTTCCTCCGCCTCGGGCAACTGCCACATAATGTAGTAAGGCTCTACCGGCTGTACCCTGTCGTAGTATTTTTCAGTTGCCCTAACCCACAGGTCTTCCTGGTTATAGAATACTGTTGGGTCCATCATATGGTATTTTGCATATACTATACCCTGTACCAGCAAAAGATCCACAGGGTAACGGATGTGGTCAAGCAAACTTTGGGGCATTTCCTGCCAGGGTTTTAAAAGGCCGGGTATTATGTTATTCCAGGTCTGGATGAGTGGGTCTTCCTGATCGAACATATAAAAATCCACAGAACCATTGTAGGCATCCACCACTACCTTCACTGAATTTCTGATGTAGTTCACACTCCTTAGCGACTGCCCCACACCACGCTGTACCTCTGCCTGTTCCTGTCTGCGGATGTCGCTTTCTATGGTTGCATAGGGCTGGCTGTAGGGGTAGTTGTTAGAGATGGTATAGGCATCTATCATCCAGTACAGTTTGCCCTCTGCCAGTACGATATAGGGGTCGTTGTCGAACTGCAGAAAGGGAGCCAGTCTGCTAACCCTTTCCCTGATGCTTCTGTGAAACATAATGCGGCTGTCTTTCTGCGGATAGCCTGAGAACAGCAGCTTGGTTTCGTTGAATTTATAGGCGAATAGAAACTGTTGCCAGTAATTGTCGAGCCGAACACCACCGGTACCATCGTATTTGTTATAAACATTGTTGTCGCCACTTGGGTAATCAAACTCTTCTTCTGCAGAATTGGCTACTACATACCCGTCTTCATTTTCGCCATAGTAGATCCTAGGCTGCTCAACGGTAAGTTCAGGGAATTTGCTGACTGGTGGTATGTTACTAACCAGCAGTTCTGGCAGACCGCTTGCTGTGAACTCGCTTACATTATTCAGTACCACACCAAACCCATGGGTGTATTTGAACTTTCTGTTTACAAAAGTCTGGCTTTGCGCCGGCAGGTTATTTACATCCATTTCCCGGGCAGAGATCATCACCTGGTTATACTGCCCGTTGTAGCGGTAGCGGTCAATGTCTATGTCTTCAAACTCATAGTACAGCCTGAATTCCTGGAACTGCTTGTATACTTCATCAAGAGCCCTGTAATCCCACAGGCGTATGTTGGAAAATATACCCATATTTTCCTCCACTGTTTGCCTGTTGAAGGTGTTAACAACAGGGTACTCCCGTTCCTGTATCTTGTTTAAATTAAAAGCCTCCCTGGTAAACTGTATGTTATTAATGATGTAGGGTTGTTCCAGGGTAATTTCATTTGGGTTAACCTTGAAATTCTGAAACATAGCCGGAATTATCGTTAAAGAAACAAACCACACAAGCGCCAGAAACGCCATCAGTGCCAGCAGAAAACTCCCCGGATTACCGCCAATCAGTCTGAAACGACCTGCCAGCCAGTAGCGTAGCCTGCCACGCAGGGGCGATATGATCAGCAGCAAACCAAACAGCACACATACGCCAATTACCACCCACATCATGGGCAGGCGAACGTTTACATCTGTCCAGCCGGGGCCATATACTACGCCACTGCCGGAGTACATCAGCTCAAAACGGTCGAGGTACTTTTTGCCGGCCAGCACCAGCAGAAAAAAGCCAGCATTTGTTAACAGCGGATTATAAAGAGCAGGATCTACAAAGGAGGAAAAAGCCTGCTGATTCCAGCTGAAATTCTGCCACCTGTTTGGATCCATAATTCTGCGCCAGCTATCAGGATCAACAAACACTACCAGGAGGGAGGCAAGGATGGCAATGGTAAATAATGCAAGGAGCAGATTTAGTACAGCATTATAAAGTGGCAGACTGAAGAGGTAAAAGCTGGTAGTCATCCCAAAAATGGGATCAGTTACTTCCGTAGGTACTTTATTGATGTAGAGCAGCAGCAGGGGCCAGTTGGCCCAGCCCCAGTTCATGGCATATAATGCCCCCAGGAGCATTGCCAGGTATCGGATCCACTTTCTTTCATGTGATATGCCAAGCAGCACCAGCCAAACCACCAGTGCCCCAATAAGCAAACCGGCCGCTGCAGCAGCCCATTGTGCCAGCTCCAGTTTCCAGAAGCGATCTGTGTAGCCAAGGGAATCAAACCAGAGTTTTTCCCCCCAGAAATTTATAAACCAGAAGAAAACAAGCACCAGCAGCAGAAGAATTATACCAACAGTGATTTGAGAAGATTTACCCTTTCTGATTCCGGTGAAAAAAACGGCTCCGGAGCCTATGAGTAACAGCAGGTAGATAAGACTAAACATAAAAATGGGTACGGTTACTGATTATTAACCAGTGTTTAACGATCTGGTTAAAAATAGGGAAAAATTAACAGCCCTGGCTCTTCTGAAAGGTTTATGTTTAATTCAGCTGATGCAGCAGGCTGCTGCTGCTGGAAATAGATTGAAGTATGAGCCGGAAAATCAAATATCAATGTAAGTATTAGGGGCAGGTACAGGTTGAGCAAGTGTTAAGGCAAAATATAAGTGTATGCTGCTAGAGCATGGTTTTTATCTCTTCCCAAACCCTGATGTTTACGGGAATCCCTTTTTGCAGATTCTGCTCCCTATCTTTTAGTACGCGCTCACCCGGGTAGCGTATGTTGCTGTTCTCATCTGCTGGTTGTGAGGCATGGTAATCGTCTATAATAGTATTTACAAGCTGATGGATGGTTTGGTGATGGGAAAGTCGTTTAGTATCTATGGCAATGAACACCTGAGAAACACTGTGTTCTGCTTCTTTTTTGCTGATATCTGCAGTAGATAATCCACCGGACAGAAGGGTGGCCAGCAGGTCTAACAGGAGGGAGAGCCCGGCACCTTTCCAGTAACCGGCTGGTACTACCCGGCGTGTTTGGAGAATAGCATCCGGATCAGTAGACAGTTCTCCATTTTGATCCCAGCCACCAGGCACAGGCAATGCTTTTTTCTTAAGCTGCTGTGCTTCCAGGGAACCATAGGAGTATTGCGACATGGCCATATCAAGCACTATGGCTTCCGCTCCATAAGGAAGCGCCACTACCAGGGGGTTGTTGCCCAGTTTATTTTCTGTAGCACCCCAGGCTGGCATATTGGCAATGGTGTTGGTCCAGCCAATAAAAACAAAACCTTTCTTTGCCGCCCTCCAGCCATATGCACCTCCACGCATCCAATGGTTGGTATTTGCCAGTGCCACACAGCCCATGCCATACTTCTGGGCCAGTTCCATGGCGCGATCAGTACACTGCAGTGCGTTTAGGGGGCCGGGGGCCAGCATGCCATCCCACTGCTCCAAAGCTGCCGAGCTGTGTTTGCATACTCCTTTCTCCTGTGGCTTTACCCATCCCTTTTGGGTGTATTCAATGAAGCGGGCAAAGCGGTTTACTCCATGGGTGTAAACACCTTCCAGGCTATTCTGCATGAACAGTGCAGCTAAGGTATCGGCATCAGCTTCTGAATAATTGTTCTTCAGGAGTATCTTCAGAAAGGTTTCCTCCAGCTGCTGATGAGGTATGCGAATGCTGTCCTGGGTGGAAGCGGATTCTTGTGAGCCTGCCATGTTTAATCTGTTAAGATAGGTTTAGAGATGCTAATGATTTTTTATAGTGCCTGCAGGGCAAGAGGTTTTAACCCTCTTGCGCTTGGGTAGACTAAACAACCCTGCCACGCTCCAGCCTTAAGGTATGGGTAACGCATTGGGGAATTTCGTGCTGATAATGACTTACATAAATAAGGGTAGTATTACCCTTTTGACAGATTAAATCTACCACTGCCTTAAAATGTTCCTGCTGATGGCTGTCAAGGCCCTGCACCGGTTCATCCAGGATCAGCAGGGGCGGGTTTTTAACAAGTGCCCTGGCCAGCAGGCACAGGCGCTGTATACTGGCAGAAACATGTCTGAAGGTTTTACTCCCAAACTGTTCAATTTCCAGCAGCTGCATCCAGCGGCGGGCAAGGTTAGTGCTTTCAGGGCTCTGGAACCGGAGAAACCCCAGGGTCTCATGAAATCCTGATTCCACAACCTGCAGGCAGCTACTATCCGTCGGGAAATACTGAAACAGTTCCGGAGATACAAAACCAATTTTTTTCTTGATATCCCAGATAGATGCTCCATGGCCTTTTTGCACATCGAACAACACAATATGGTTGGCATATGCCTGTGGGTTATCTGCATTGATCAGACTCAGGAGCGTTGATTTACCTGCACCATTATGCCCCAGCAGTGCCCAGCGTTCACCCTGCTCTACCTTCCAGTTTATGTTATCCAATACCACCTTACTGCCATAGGTAATGCTAACCTCTTTCATTTCTATCATTGTGTTGTAGTTGCCGAAGGCATTGATAGCTAACAGCCTCTCCAGTTCCCTGGTATCGATATCAGGTGATGCAACAGCAGGCACTTCTTCAGCAGCAAAAGAAGATTTTGGCAGCTGCCTGGTGATCTTTCCATTCTCCAGCATGGCTATGTGCGTTATGGCATCCGGAATTTCCGTAGGGCTAGTCGTCATCACCACCTGTATGCCTGAATCAATAATCTCTTCAAGAAGAGTATTAAAATCTTTCCTTGCCTCCACATCCAGCCCGCTTAGCGGATTGTCCAGCAGCAGCAAAACAGGGTTGCGCAGGAGGGCAGCAGCAATGAGCAGTCGTTTGGTTTCACCATTCGATAACATAATGAGCTGCTTGTCCTGCAGGGGTATTAGTCTTAAGCGTTCTATCGTGTACTGGTAATTCCAGACAGGGGAGGGGAAAAGTGCCTGCTGCGATAAGAGGTAGTCTTTTACCGATGGCAGGTTTTCTACATCGGCAGCATTGAAGCGCTGCTGGTAGTAAATTTCTGTAGTATTAGAAAGGGTACGGAAGTTATGCCTGGAAGAGATGAGGGCAATGAATTGTCTCCACCTGATGAGTGGATCTGTGATCCTGTTTTTCTTAACCAGCTGATCAAAGAAAGGATAGCTGGCCTCGCCATTTACAATATTAAAACTGCCTGCAATAGTTTCCAGCAGTGCAGTTTTGCCTGAACCGCTGGGGCCGGTAATTGCCCAGTTATGGCCTTTTTCAATTCTAAAGTCCAGGTTTTCAAATATTAATTTATCCAGATACCTTACGGTGATTCCATCAAAGGAAACGAGGAGATCATTCATGCTTTGCCAGTTAGTAAAAGCAGCAGCAACTGCAATTTTTTTTACATGAGACGGGTGCTGGGGGTAAATTTAAAATTACTGCTGCTAAGCTCTAAGCAGCAAACACTGTTTTTGCAGCTTTTGTATCTTTAGGAGGGCTGGTTTATCTTTATTGCAGTTGCATAACTTCATACATTGATCAAAGTTACAGGTACATTAAAGCAGAACTATATGAAAATAAGGATGAAAGATAACACCATCAGACTGCGCCTAATGCAGCAGGAGGTGGAACGGTTTAGTACAGAAGGTATTGTAACTACAGCAACCTGGATGGGGGCATCTCCGGAAAACTGCCTTACTTACACCCTTAAAAAAAATGACGGATCAGGTTCGGTAACAGCCTTTTTCGAGAAAGGTGAAGTAACAGTATCAGTACCGGCTAAACTTGCCGATGACTGGGCAGGAACAAACAAAGTGGGCATAGAAGCAAACATGCCACTGATAAACGGAGAGCATCTTTACATTCTGATTGAAAAAGACTTTAAATGCCTGCAGGAAAGGCCTAATGAAGATGAGTCGGATGCCTTTCCGAATCCTGTTGAAGGAAACGCATGCTAATGAGGATTGGACGGAGCCTCTAAAGCTTTTATTTATACCCAATCAAAATAACAACGCCTGTACCTGCTTGTTCTTCTAGAAAACCTGCATT
This sequence comes from Cesiribacter sp. SM1, assembly GCF_020178975.1. GTDB lineage: Bacteria > Bacteroidota > Bacteroidia > Cytophagales > Cyclobacteriaceae > Cesiribacter. The sequence goes on along the minus strand of NZ_JAHXBU010000092.1, from coordinate 329,511 downwards.
GGTTTACAATAGATTAAGCGGTTGCAGGCTCTTTATTTATTGAGCTGATGTACCTATGACAGAGGTCATGCATAGACATGACTGATATCATAGCAGTACATATTTTTCAGCCTTTCTTTTGTCCCGGACATGAGTGTCCCCGGCTGTTGGTGCTATTTTTTTTAAAAAGCACAGCATAGAAGTCTAATCACCCTCCAATCATATCTATAATGAAAAACGAGGAAACTGATAGTTTTGAAGGTTTAAGCAGAAGAGATTTTTTAAGGCTAGCCAGTCTTGGTTCGGGCATGGTGTTCCTGGGAGGCTGTGGAGATATTCGAGAACTCTGGCAAAGGCAGCCCGTCATAGCAGTAGATTCCTGGCATAAAGGCGTTTGCAGGTTCTGTGGTACTGGCTGTGGCATGCAAATTGGCTTGCACGAAGGTAAAGTGGTGGATGTAAGAGGGGATAAATATGCCCATAACCGGGGCAGGCTATGCATCAAAGGTGTCATGAACCGAGATATTCTTTATGCACCAGACAGGGCCTTATACCCCATGATCCGCAATAATGGAAAGCTTGTAACAGCCAGCTGGGATGATGCCATGTCGCTCGTTGCAGAGCGATTCAAAGATGCAATTGAAACCTATGGCAGCGATAGTGTTGGTTACTTTGGCAGCGGTCAGTTATTTACCGAAGAAAGTTATACGGCAAGCAAGCTGTTTAAAGCAGGCATCCGCACCAATAATGTTGATGGCAACCCCCGTTTATGCATGGCTTCTCCCGCCTATGCCTATACCGGTATATTTGGCCTTGATGAACCAATGGGTTGCTATGATGATATGGATCATGCCAACTGCTTTTTGATTACAGGCTCCAATACGGCTGAATGCCACCCGATTCTATGGGAAAGAATTCAGGATAGAATAAGAAGCCGGCCCGAAACCCCAATTATTGTTGTAGACCCCCGGCATACCCGCACCGCCCGTGATGCTGATCTTCACCTGCAAATAATTCCGGGCACTGATGTGGCTCTGTATAATTCGCTGATGTACGAGGTTGTAAGGCGTGGCGCGGCAGATGAAGAGATGCTTGCAAAATTTGTAACATTCAAACAGGGAGATGAAAATAAAGATTTTGAGGCATTCAGGGAGCATCTGAGCAATTATAGCCCGGAGAAAGTTGCTGCTGTATGCGGAATCTCTGCAGAATCGATCAGAGAAGCCGCTTACCTTTTTATTTCATCAGGTGCCACCATGACTATCTGGACAATGGGCCTGAACCAGCAGGTACAGGGAGTCGCTTCCAACCAGCTGATCATTGCACTGCACCTGCTAACGGGCAACATAGGCCGTCCGGGAGCAACCTGTTTTTCTCTCACCGGGCAACCGAATGCAGGGGGCGGTGTTCGCGATACAGGGGCGCTGTCTCACTCGCTGCCAAACGGCCGCAAGATTCTGGTGCCAGAGCACCGGCGGGAGATGGAAAAGCTCTGGAATGTGCCAGAGGGAACCATCAAGCCAACACCAGGATACCATGCTGTAGAGATGTTTAAGGCTATGGAATCTGGTGAACTAAAATGTGCTCTGATTATGGCTACCAACCCGGGGCAGTCTATGCCAAATACTACCCGTTACCGGGCAGCTATGGAAAAGGCATTCCTGGTGGTGGCAGATGCTTTCCACCCCACCAACACTACAATATTTGCTGATGTGGTGCTGCCAACATCCATGTGGGCAGAAAAGGGGGGTGTTTTCAGTAATTCTGAAAGGCGTTACCACCATGTTCCTAAATTAGTAGAGGCGCCCGGGGAGGCAAGAAGTGATCTGAACATACTCGTTGATTTTGCTGACAGGCTGGGCCTGGGGCATATTTTACCTGCACGCACTCCGGAAGCGGTATGGGAGGAATGGCGTAACATTTCGCAGTATTCCTACTACAATTTTAAGGGAATTACCTATGAGCGCATGAAAAAGGAACGTGGTCTGCTGTGGCCCTGCCCAACAGAAGATCATCCGGGCACCTGCAGACGCTATGTGCCAGGCGAAGATCCAATGGCCAAAGGTAATGACAGGCTCGACTTTTATGGCAGGCCAGATGGAAGGGCCATAATCTTTATACACAACCAGCAGGGGCCGCCAGAACCACCCACCGATGATTACCCCTTTATTCTAACCACCGGCAGGGTGCTGGAACACTGGCATACAGATACCATCACCGGCCGTTTGGAGGAGCTCGAGCGGGTACCTGTTGATTTTGTGGAGGTACACCCTGCCGATGCACAAAGGTTAAACCTGCGGCAGGATATGCCTGTAATGGTGCGCAGTAATCGGGGCGGCGATGTTTTCAGGGTGAGGATTGTGGAGAAAACGCGTGAAGGAATGTTGTTTACAACCTTTCATTCCATGAAGCGCATTATTAACCATGCCACCACAGACGCATACGACCCAATCTCCAAACAGCCGGCTTATAAATACTGTGCAGTAGCAATAGAACCTGTATCAACCACCAAACCAGCAGCTGATGAAGTTTCTTAAATTCGAACAAAGTAAACGAACTGTATTTCTGCTGATTTTACTACTGATAAATGCTGTACCAGCCTTCTGTTATCCCGAAGAGCAGGGAGTATCTGCTGCAGAACTTCTTCGTGAAATTGCCATTGTAGTGACCATTATAGCCATTGCAGTGCTAATTGTTGTTGAATTTTTCCTGAAGAACAAGATCGCCAGGGGCTCCTATAAATGGGCACTTTTTCTGGGTCTGTTTATGCTGCCGGTAATTGCTATGGTAGGTAGCACCACCACACTGATGCATGAAACCACCACCGTTGAATCCTGCGCCTCCTGCCATATTATGGAGCCTTTTGTAAATGATCTTCGCAATGAAGAGAGTCCAACGCTTGCAGCGAGGCATTTCAAAAACAAGTGGATTGCAGAAAATCAATGTTATCATTGCCACACCTCTTACGGTATACACGGCACCGCAGAAGCTAAAAGAGATGGTTTCAGGCACTGGCTGATGTATGTTACAGACACCTGGCCGGAGCCCATTACTTTTAAGGGGAGCTACCCTAACCAAAACTGTACTACCTGCCATGGCTCAACCAAAAAATTCCAGACAGTAAACAGTCATATAGCGTTAAGGGAAAAGCTGATGAACAACGAGGTAAGTTGTTCTTCCTGCCACGGACCGGCGCATCCAACTCCACTGGAAAGGGGGAATCCCATTCAGCCTGTGGAACCATCAGATAACCAGGAAGATGAGCTTGTGTGGCATCAGCATGATGTAGAGAACTCCTATGAAGTCTACAATTACGTTAAAACCCTTGGCACGGAAAAGATCCTTGGTATTGAGCAAACAAGCAGTGTATCGCCATGAAAAGAAGACGGAACATAGATAAACTCATCAGAATTTCAGTGATCCTGGGCTGCATCGGCTTGTTTTGTGTGCTACTTTTTCTGATTGCCGGCTTTGAAGCCTGGTCGGTGGGCGTGGGCGTTTTCTTTGGATTTCCCGTTCTGCTCGCTGCTGTTGTTCTTTATATCGTTGCTGTGGTAAGAGACCTGAAGAAACATGAGGTAATTCATGATTAGGCACAAGCCTTCAGCCAGTCTTTTATGTCCAGCGACTTAAAAACTGGCCGAAGGTATCTTTATACTGCTCGCTTACAACAATGCTGTTTTCGCCAATCTGCACCCTGTTACGCGAAACTGCACTGATTTTATCTAGCGCAACAATATAAGAACGATGAATGCGCATAAACCTCCTGGCAGGCAGCTTTTCCTCAAGTACTTTAAGGCTGCTTAGCGACAGCACAGGTTTGGGATTGCTCTCCAGGTGCACCTTTACATAATCTTTCAGGCCTTCAATGTATAATATATCACTAAAGGCAATACGCACCAGCTGGTACTCTACTTTCAGAAACAGGTATTCTTCTTCAGGCTCCGGGGCGGCAGAAGGCAATGCAATGGTTTTGTTGAGCAGATCGGCATAGGCCTTTGCTTTGCTGGCAGCACGCAGAAAGTCTGCATAATTAAAAGGCTTCAGGAGATAATCGAGCGCATCGACCTTATAACCTTCTACTGCATACTGATTGAAGGCAGTGGTGAAAACGATCCTGGGCCAGGATCCCGGCTCACCTTTGTCAAGAATGCGTGCCAGCTCCAGGCCGCTCAGGTCTGGCATCTGAATATCGAGAAATATCACTTCTGCTTTCTGCTGATGCAGCCCCTGCAGCGCCTCTACAGCACTGCTGTACTTTCCCACCAGTTCCAGGAATGGGGTCTGCTGTATAAAGGTACACAGCATGTTCAGGGCCAGGGGTTCATCGTCTACTGCAATGCATCTAAGGGTCATGACAGGTCAAGGGTTAGGTACACCTGGTATTCGTTTTTGGGAGATCTTTCGTTGATCAGCAGGTGGTATTTATCGGCATACAACAAATCCAGCCGCCTGCGGGTATTTACCAGCCCAATGCCACTGCTATCCTCCAGTACAACTCTTTTCTCTGGTAAAAGGGTATTGCATACCTCCAGTTTAAGGCTCTGCTCATTCTGAAAAATAACTATTCTGATACTGCTGGCGTGTATGGCACTTACTCCATGTTTAAATGCATTTTCAACAAATGGTAAAAATAGCATGGGGGCTATCCGCACATCCTGAAACGACTGTGGTTTTTCGAAAGCTACCTGTACTTTTTCAGTAAGGCGAAGCTGCATCAGCTTAATGTAATCTTCCAGAAATTCTATCTCTTTACTAAGCAGGGTATTACCAGATTGCGTTTCGTAGAGCACATAGCGCATCATCCTGGAAAGGGTATATAGTGCCTCACGGGCAGTCTCCACATCCATGTGGGTAAGTGCGTAAATGCTGTGGAGGGTGTTAAAAAAGAAGTGTGGGTTGATCTGCGCCTTCAGGAAAGAAAGCTCAGTGCTTATTTTCTGTTTTTCCAGGGTTTGTCTGATCACCGTATCTTTCTGCCATTTCTGCACTACCTTAATGGTGGTGCTGATGCCCAGCACCAGTAATGTTGCCAGGAGTAGCACCGGGTTTATATCAAACCTGAAGCCTGTCGGGGGTGTTCCTTCAGGGTTGAAGGCTTTAAATATAAGTTGCTGCAGCTTAAGGGTGTAGCTGATGCCAAGATCGAGCAGCAGGGCGCACAGTACAGCTGTAAACAGAGCGGCAGCAAACCATTTGATCCTGTTCCGGAACAGAAAGCGGGGCACCAGCACATAGGCATTCAGGAAATAAAGGGCAACCCAAAAGCCAAACATTATAGCCTGTTTTACCCAAAATGTTGTGGGCAGTTCTATATCCCACAAAAGCGGCTGGCAAAGCAACAGCAGCAGGCCCAGCAGTACCATCAGGTTTATGAGGGGGTATGCCCTGCGATATAGGAGAGGAGCAGCCATGAAAGGAGCAAATTAATACAATATTGACTGCTAAGGTAATAGCCCTGGCATTCAAATGCTTTCAAGATCTGCCATTAGTTAGATTTTACCGACTATTGCCCCTTTCTATTCTATGGATGGATTTATTGATAACTGCTAAACAGGCTTAAAGCGTCAATACTGGCTTTTATAGCTAAACTAGTTTTCTATAGCAACCCTTAATACAGCATCGTTGAAGAAAAATATTTAATCCGTAATCATTACTTTCTGGCTTAAAGTCATCGGCCAGATAGGGGTATTGGTCGGTGTTTAGGGGGCGTAGGTCTATTCTATTTTGTTATTGATAGGAAAGAGGGTTGTTTTGCGCTTTAGTCGAATTTCAACCCGGAATGAATAAGCTTTTACCCCTACTTTTACTGGCAGGCCTTTCTGCTTTTGCCATACCCCCGGCTGGTGCTGCGATAACTGTCCATAGTAACCCATCTAGCACATCGCCAAACAACCCTGATAATGAAAAGGATAATGGAAAAATTACAGGCACTGTTATAGATGCTGCCACCAAACAGCCAATCCCTTATGCAACAATTGCCCTGATAGATCCTGCTACAGCAAAGCCAGTGGATGGTACCATTGCAGATGATCAGGGTAAGTTCACCATTGAAAAAATCACTCATGGTGTTTACAACATCCAGGTTTCATTTATTGGATTTGAAACCAAAACAATTGCCAAAGTTGCTGTTGGCAATAAAAAAATAGACCTGGGGGAAATCTTGATCAGTGAAAGTGAAGAAATACTCAATGAAGTAACCATTGAAGGCCAGCGCCCCATGATAGAGGAGCGTGTTGACCGCACCGTATATAATGCAGAAGATGACGCATCCAATAAAGGTGGCGATGCTGCAGATGTATTGCGCAAAGTGCCTATGCTTTCAGTAGACCTGGATGGAAATGTATCGATGCGCGGCAGCCAGAATATAAGGGTGCTGATCAATAACAGGCCATCTACCATAACAGCCGGCAGTGTTGCCGATGCCCTGAAGCAAATTCCTGCAGACATGATCAAATCTGTAGAAGTGATCACCTCTCCATCAGCAAAATATGATGCAGAAGGTTCTGCAGGTATTATCAACATCATAACCAAGAAAAACACCCTGCAGGGGGGCAGCCTGAATGTTGATACAGGTGTTGGCCTGCGTGGCACTAACCTGGGCCTGAATGGCAGCTATCGTGTGGGTAAAATGGGCTTTTCTTTAGGTGGTTTTGGCCGTGCGGGTTACAATATGCCCGGCAGCTTTGAAAATACCCAGACCATTGTAGCAGATGGCAATGAAAATGTAACAAAACAGGAAGCTGATACCCGTAACAATATGATGTTTGGGCGCTACAGCTTTGGCTGGGATTATGAGATCAATGAAAAGAATTATGTAAACGCTTCGGTACAGTATGGTTTGCGCAACGGCCATAATTACCAGGATGATCTGCTAACCCAGCGTTTTATCAATGGCGAGCTGGCGAGCAGAGAAATGCGTGATGTGGAGGTAACCGATAATTCAGGAACATGGGATGTTAACCTGAACTACACCCACACTTTCAATAAACCACAGCAGGAGCTAAGCCTGCTTACCCAGTTTAGTCGCAATAACCGCACTAACAACTTTACCAACAGCCTTTTCCAGGAAGATGAAACCACGATAGACAGCCGGGTAAAGAATATCAACGAAAGCTATAACCAGGAATCTACCGTTCAACTCGATTACCAGAACCCGATCGGTAAAAACCAGATGCTGGAACTTGGCGGTAAGCAGATCCTGCGGCAGGTGATCAGTGATTATGAAACCTTTGTAGCCCAGGGTACAGCTGCATTCGAAAAATCAGAGAACCAGAACCTCAGCAATGTGTTCAATTACAACCAGAACATATCAGCAGGCTACCTTTCCTATACCCTTACAACTGCAAACAAGTACAGTATCAAGGCAGGTACCCGTTATGAGTACACCACCATCACTGCCGATTTTGAAAACAGCCTTGGTGAGGTGAAGATACCCTCCTATGGAGTTATAGTACCCAGTATAAACCTATCAAAAAGCCTGAAAGGGGGTAACACTGTAAAGTTAGCTTACAATCGCCGCATTCAGCGTCCCTCTTTGCAGTTCCTGAACCCGAATGTTCAGAATCCGAACCCTGCCTTCAGAACCATAGGTAACCCGGAGCTGGACCCGGAATATACCAACAACTTTGAACTAGGCTACAGCACCTACTTTAAAAGTACATCGCTGAATGTTACCACTTTTGTGCGTAATACAAACAACTCTATTCAGGCGGTGCGCAACAGTGTGGAGGAGGGTGTTATTGAAACCTCCTATTATAACATTGGCAGGGAGAATGCCTATGGTGCCAGTATTTTTGGTGGTATCAATATTGCCAAAAAATTCACGCTCAATGGCGGCACTGACTTTTACTATGCAGACCTAAGCAACAATGTTGATGCACCTGACCAGCGTGCAACAAACAGTGGCTGGGTTGCCAACATCAGGGCTTTTGGTAATTACAGTCTTGGTAGTGGCTGGGGCCTGCAGGGATTTGGCTTTTATCGCAGCGGACAGGTGCAGTTACAGGGTTACCAGGGTGGCTTTGGCATTTACAGTTTGAACATTCGCAAGGAGTTCAATGAAAGAAAAGGAAGCATTGGCTTTGGTGCAGAGAACTTCTTCTCTAATACCATGAAGATCAGAAATGAGCTGAACACCCCAACCATCAGCCAGCAAAGTACCAACATAATTCACAACCTGAATTTTAAAATCAACTTCAGCTACCGCATTGGTAAAATGACGATGGATGCTCCCCGCAGAAGAAGAAAGTCTGTAAACAACGACGACCTTAAAGGCGGTGAAGGTGGGGCGGAAGCTGGCGCTCCGCAGGGAGGCGCTCCGCAGGGAGGCGCCCCGGCGGGAGGTGCTCCGCAGGTTGCACGGCCTGCACCAGCAGCCCGTCCTGCCAGTGCCCCTACGGCAGGGACTTCTACCGCAGCTGCAGATAGCCTTGCGGGCAATGCCGAAAACATTAATGGCCGCTGGCAGGGAACTGTAGGCCAGCTTGAGCTAACACTGGATCTGCAGGCAAATGGCGAAACGCTTACCGGAACTGTACAGACTCCTATGGGCGGGCAGGCCATTTCTGATGGTAAAATCCAGGGAAATGAAATTTCTTTCAACATTTCTGTCAGAGGTGATGTGGTACCTTATAAAGGCAGCCTGGAAGGAGATAAGCTGAACATCAGCGTTAACTTCCAGGGCAGAGACATAAGCGGAACACTGCAAAAGGTGCAATAAAATTAAAGATGTAATCAATACAAGAAAGGCCCCGCTATTATGGCGGGGCCTTTCTTGTTATTGTGGTTGTATTTTAAAATATACTGCTTTACTTTCTGTTGCCTAAGAACGCATAGGCTGCAGCACCGGCAACAGCAACTACGGCACCTGTAATAATTGGGTGCATGGAGGCACGGGTAAAGAGGCTGGTTTTCATTACATAGCCATCATAATCGCCATGTACCTTGCCGCCTTCACCGTGCTGGTTCAGACCATCTTCCAGGTGCTTTGGTGCCCTGTCTTTGGTTTGCATCTTTATCATCATCTTTTCACCTACCCAGTCCATTACTTCAGGTACTAGCCTGTTGGTGTTGCTCATGATTTTTCCGCCGCTGCCCACAAATATATCGCGTTTTGGATGGGCTGCTGCATGTAAAATGGCATTTGCAGCCTCCTCTGGCTGGTATACAGGTGGTGGCAGGGTAGTAGCTTTACCAGTGTAATTTTTAGCATGCTGGGTGTAGGGGGTGTTAATTGCAGCGGGTTTGATCAGGGTTACAGAAATACCTGCGCCTTCATCTTCCAATTCAATACGTAAAGCATTGGTGAACCCCTTTACTGCATGTTTTGTGGCAGAATACATACCCTGAATTGGTATGGCAACATCAGATAACACACTGCCCAGGTTTATGATAGCACCACCTTTGCCTTTCAGGTGCTTGGCAGCGATCAGTGAGCCATACACCACACCCCAGAAGTTTGTGTCGAACAGGCGGTGATGATCTTCGTCACTTACCTCTTCCAGCCTTCCGTAAATAGATACACCCGCATTGTTTACCCAGGTATCAAAGCCACCAAAATGTTCTATGGCAGCATCTGCGATCTTCTGAATGTCATCGCGTTTGCCTACATCAGCAACTACATGCTTTATCGTACCACCCTCAGCTGAAAGCTGCTGTTCAATTTCCGTAAGGGCTTCCTTATTCCTGGAGGCCAATACGAGCTTTGCACCTTTTTTTGCCGCAGCACGTGCAGTTGCTAGTCCGATACCACTGGATGCCCCGGTAATAACTATTACCTGTTCGTTTAGTGGTTTTAATGAAATTTCCATTCTGTTTTAGTTTGTTTAAAAAATATTAATCAACATCAGGGCAGGATTCAACAGCTAAAGTTTGCCGGTATCTAATAATAATCCTGCTGTGCATAAAGCCTGACAATACTCGTCCTGATTTGCAGAGTATCCACTCACAGCTAACAGCAGCTGTAGGCTTATTCTAAAGCTTAACTCTAAAACATACGGACCTTTCTGCTGCAGGTTAAGTAACACCTATAGAACATAGCGCATGTGCAATTGTTAAATTTGCATATTTCCTTTTCTCTTAGCGCCGGGTTGGCAGCTTATCTTAGGCAAGTCATTCTTAACAATTTATTTTCAAACAGATTTCGCTCTACCGGGTTTTGTTCAGGTAATCTACTTAAACAAACCAAGTTCCTAACTATGAACTTCTACTCAACCAAACAAGAGGATCTTCTATTCGATGCAGCCCGTAAAGGCGACACTAACTATCTGAAACAACTAATAGAAGAAGGTGCAGATATCAATACACAGGATGGCAGGGGCTTTACGCCCCTGATACTCGCCAGTTATGAAGGTAACCTGGAGGCAACAAAGGAGCTTATAAAGGCAAATGCAGATGTGAACAAACAGGATTTTGGTGGTAATACTGCCCTTATGGGTGTTTGCTTTAAAGGCTATGCCGAGGTTGCCAGCCTGCTGATTGAAAATGGAGCTGATCTTAATCTACAGAACGGAAATGGCGGTACAGCCCTGATGTTTGCGACTCTGTTTGGCAGAAATCAGCTTGTAAAGTTATTGATGGAACATGGTGCCGATAAAACCATACGAGATAACAGGGGACTTACTGCCCTGGACCTTGCATATCAGCAGGGTAATGAGGAGGCCCTGCCAATGCTGCAGGGGTGATCGCAGGTCATGCATGTGGTTTGTTGATAGAGGTATGTCGGTAAATATTGGTGACAGCAGCACTCTTAAGTTAGATGTGCTAAGGGCTGTTTTGATCTGTTGCTGCAAATGTTGGCGTTAGAGAGGCATTGCGCCTTATCAATTCCTTCATAAGCTGGTGCTATATAATGGAGTGGGGGTAAGCAGGAGTTTAAACCATAACAGAAAAACAGGAGCAGAAAATAAAATCACAGCTGGTAGTATTTGGCTAACAGATCTTTAGTGTTTGAGGGGTAGAAGCAAAGATTTATAAAACCCTATGCGCATAGTCCCGTAACTCTATATAGAGGGAACTCTTGGAATTGTAGCAGAAAGCAAGATTTTGGAACAGACTTGGGTTCTTTAAACTATGTATAAGAATGGCATCAAAAGATAAAACATATAATAAAGCTGAAGGACAGGCCGCAGAAGACAGGGTTGCCTATCAATCAAAAACCATTCCGGTGATTGAGGAAAAGGTGAAAGTAAGGAAAAAAGTAGTTGAAACCGGCTCTGTACATATCAGCAAAAAAGTACACGAAGATGAGGTTGATGTAGAGGTGCCTTATGTTTATGAGGATGTAGACGTAGAGCGCATAGCCATCAACCAGTATGTAGATACGCCTCCCCCTGCAATCAGGCAGGAAGGTGAAACCACCATTATACCAGTACTGAAAGAAGTAGTGGTTAAAAGGCTGGTGTTAGTAGAGGAGCTTCATGTAACCAAGCGCAAGGTTAAAAAACAAGCCTCGCAGCACATGACACTTCGCTCAGAAGAGGTGTCTGTTAAACGCAAGAATAGCAACACCTCTGAATAGATTAGGGTTTGAAAATCAGGCCTTAGTATTTTTTAATTTAAATAATAATAATCATGTCAAAGTCACAAACAGTAATAGGAATATTCGAAAATAAAGTACAAGCACAGAAAGCAGCAGATCAGCTGGTAACCGACGGGTTTGACCGCGGTACTATTGACCTTTCTGCTCATGGTACAGATATAAAAGATAATACTGCTCACGACAGAACTGATACTTTTTTCACTAATCTGTTGGGCAGAGATCCGCATGTAACCAATTACAGGGAAGCAGCCCGACGTGGTACAGTTGTAACGGTACACACCGACGAAATGGCGAATGCCGAGCGTGCAGCAGCTATTTTGGATAAGTTTGGTGCTATAAATGTAGCTGATGCAGCCAAAGCAAAAGGTACCACAGGTACAGCAACTGCCACAACTGCAGATGCTGATGTAAAAGGCAAATCAATTCCAGTAATTGAGGAGAATGTACAGGTAGGTAAGCGCGAAGTTGAAACTGGCGAGGTACGTGTGCATAGCCGTATCGTTGAACGTCCGGTAGAAGAAAAGCTTCGTCTGCGTGAAGAACACGTAAACGTAGAGCGTCATCCGGTTGACCGCCCGGCTTCTAAGCGTGATTTTGATACCTTCCAGGAAGGTGATGCCAGAATCACAGAGCATGCCGAGCAGCCAATGATTAAAAAAGAAGCCCGTGTGGTAGAAGAAGTTAACATTGGTAAGGAAACAACTTCGCATACTGAAAAAGTGCGTGATACAGAACGCAGAACAGATGTGGAAGTGGATAGAGTAAGTGCAGATAAAGACCGAAATCGCACTTCCTAATCAGTTGATTTAATATAGTTGCATTCTTGCGTTATATGAATGGCAGCGGGTACTTACCCGCTGCCTTTTTTTATGCTGCTGCAGCAAACTGGTGCAGAATTTCAGGGATCTGCTGGCAGCAGCAGGCTATTTCCTGCACCAGTCAATTAACCAAATCTTCTCCATTACGTTAATGGGAGTGGCATTCATTTACTCCTGTGCCTGCTACAGGAGCTTTTTTATTCTTAAATCATATATCCGTAAGTTCTGGAAATGGCCATACTGGGAAACATCATCAAACATGCGCTGGAATTAACTGAGAAGGTTATTCCGGATTTATCTCCTTCTGAAAATCAGCGTGAGGTATTGCCACAATTACTCAAAAATGCAAAAGACGCTGCTTTTGGCAAGCAATATAATTTTGAGCAGATTCTGGAGGAAAAAGACATAGCGGCAGCATTTGCCAAGGCCGTACCTTTTTTTGATTACCACCAGATGCATGATCAATGGTGGTCCAGGCAGCTGGATGGCGAAGAAAATGTTACCTGGCCAGGTAAGCCCAAGTATTATGCCCTAAGCTCCGGAACTACCGGTAAACAAAGCAAGCGGATTCCGGTAACTGACGATATGTTGAAAGCTATCCGCAAAGCGGGTATTATGCAGATTCTGGCCATTACCAATTTTGATTTTCCCTCTGAGTTTTTCCAGAAAGAAGTGATGATGCTTAGCAGCTCTACAGACCTGGTGGATAAAGGTTCCCACCTGGAGGGTGAAATTAGTGGTATCTCAGCGAGTAACATCCCCGACTGGTTCAAGGGATATTACAGGCCAGGAGATGAAATTTCTGCCCTGAACGACTGGGACGAGCGGGTAGAAGCAATCGCCAGGAATGCAAAAAACTGGGATGTGGGTGCCCTGAGTGGCATCCCATCCTGGAATGAGCTGATGCTAAAAAAGATCATTGAATACCATAATCTTAATCATATACATGAAATCTGGCCAGACTTAAGCGTTTTTGCATCCGGAGGTGTTGCTTTTGGTCCCTACCGGAAAAGCTTCGAATCATTGCTTGGTAAACCCATCACCATTATTGATACTTACCTGGCTTCCGAAGGTTTTCTGGCATACCAGGCAAGGCCCAACAAAGACATGGCCATGCGGCTGGTAATCAACAATGGGATCTATTTTGAATTTGTGCCTTTTAAGGAGGAAAATATAGACGAAAATGGAAATGTTGTACAGAGCGCCCCGGCCTATACACTTGATGAAGTAGAAGAAGGGGTAGACTATGCACTGATCATTTCTACAGTATCAGGTGCCTGGCGCTATATGATTGGGGACACAGTTCGCTTTACAGATAAAGAAAAAGCAGAGATAGTGATCTCAGGCCGGACTAAACATTTTTTAAACGTGGTTGGCTCACAGCTGTCTGTAATGAAAATGAATAGCGCCATGAAACATCTTGAACAAACCTTTGATGTTGCCATTCCGGAGTTTACCGTGGCTGCTGTTAGACCGGATGGCGACTATATACACCATTGGTATCTGGGGGTAGAGGGTGCGGTGGATGTAGACAAGCTCACAGAAGCACTGGATGAATACCTGAAGGAATCGAATAAAAACTACGGTGTTGCCAGAAGGCAGGCCCTGAAGGGTGTTAAGGTTAGCAATGTAACGCCTGATGTTTTTTACAAATGGAATGAGCGGGAAAAGAAAAAAGGCGGACAGGTGAAAATGCCTCGTGTTATGAAGGAGGAGGAATTTGAAGAGTGGCAAAAGTTTGTAGAAGGGCTGCGTTCTTAAGCAAAGAGAACTTTTGGCAGTGCTGGATCTGAAGCTGGCTGAATATTTTTTATTTTTAGTTCATGCCTGATTTGCAGTCTTAGTGTTTGCTACTGCAGGTACAGGCATAATTTTGTTCTGTATTTAATTTTGGGGCCGATTATCATAACTAAGTTTAAAAATGCCAGTTGTTAATTAACAACAAGCGACAGTAAATAAACTAAACCTGCAGCAGCTGTTTGCCGTATTTTTTCTAATGAAGCGGGCAGGGACAACTGCAGATTATTTTTACGCCTTACAGCTGTACAGCAACATAAGCCAGGGCTGTAGCTTAGGCATTGCCTCAACCAAATTCGTATGTATATTTCCTGCAGAGTTTTACCAAACTCTATTTTAATTTTTTTGTGCATTACCGGTTTGTTTTTGAATAGTTGTGATGAACAGCCGGATCCTGAAGAAAAGTATGTAGCCCGGGGAAGAAAAGTAGAAATCGTATTTGAGAAGGGAAACTACACTCTTCTTCGCAATGGTAGCCCTTATTTTATCAGGGGTGGCGGCGGCTACGATAATTTTGACAAAATAAAAGAGCATGGGGGCAATTCTGTGCGGGTTTGGCATACCGATGATGCTCAGCGCATACTGGATGAAGCACATAAACATGGGTTAACGGTTACCCTAGGACTTTGGATGGCTCCTGAAAAAGATGGCTTCAATTATTACGATAAAGAACTGGTAACGCAACAGTTTGAGGAGTTACGGAAAGTTGTGCTACAGTACAAAGATCATCCTGCACTGCTAATGTGGGGCCTGGGAAATGAGTTGAACCTGGAAGCCTCCAACACAAAAGTATGGGATGCCGTAAATGATATTGCAGAAATGATCGATGAGCTTGATCCCGATCACCCCACCGCCACCATGCTGGTTGGCGCAAGAACAAAATTAATCAATCTTATAGCAAAAAAGTGTCCTGCAATTGATGTTATAGCAGTCAATACATTTGGAGCCATGGCCAACATACCGGGTAAGATCCGTGAAAGTAGTTGGGCAGGTCCATACATCGTATCAGAGTTCGGTCCGCGGGGTTACTGGGAATCGTACACCACCTGGTGGTATGCACCACTGGAACAAACCAGCTCCGAAAAGGCCGGTTTCATTAAAGAACGTTACCAGCGGGTAGTAAGCGTTGATACCACCAGGTGCCTGGGCGGCTATGTGTTTTATTGGGGATACAAGTTTGAGGGTACCCCCACCTGGTTTAGCCTCTTCACCAAATCTGGTGAAGAAACTGAAATGGTGCATGCCATGCATGAGCTCTGGACTGGCGATACCACCAAAAACAAACCACCCTACATAGCTTATCTGAAGCTAAACAAGACATTTGGCTACGAAAACATCTACCTGAAGCCACAGCAGGAATATGAGGCTGCAGTATATACTTTTGATCCAGAAGGTGACTCCCTTAGAATAGAATGGGAGCTTCTGCCAGAGGTATTTGATGAGCATGGCAATGAAGGCTCACCCACAGATGCTAAACCTTTACCACTTTCTTTGAACAATGTAGCAGACGGTAAAATAAGGCTTAGAGCACCGGCAAAGGAAGGCCCCTACAGGCTGTTTGTATACGTGTATGATGGCCAGGGAAATGTTGGTACAGCCAATACCCCATTTTATGTGAACAGTGCCGGCATGTATACCAAGCGGGATTGACGCATAATTTTCAGCAATACCAATGAAAGGGGCAGGTACAGCTATTTTATAAGCCCTCTGGGTGATGCTATTCTGCCTTTGGCAGGTTTGAGTAAAGTTTTACAACACCTAAAACATTAGTAAGAGGGTTCAGTTAAAATATATAGTGTTTTTTATTTCTCTGCTGAAGAAGATGATGATGATGAGAATTTGTGTGAATGTATAAACAACCGGAATGGCAGCTCAGGTGTAGCTTCCGCAACAACCTGAGCAGAATCACGACAGCATGTAGAGCTGGACTGGCCGTTTATCTTTTTTAAACCTGAAAGTTGATGGTAGTTAAATCATAGATGATGAACCACACAAATTACAGGATTGGTGCGTTAGTTAAGAGATGCACATTATTGTCAGTATTGATTGCAATGTGAAAGAAGCCGTATGAGGAACCGGACGAGTTCATCGATTTTTTGGAACAGACATCCTGCAAATATGTGCATAATCAGTCTTATGGCATATCAGAAGCAGTAGGATGCCTTTCTTATCCGAATAAATAAAGTAGATAATCAGTGGTATTAGAGATCAATAAACAATAAATGTTAATGTATGGCATAAGCCTTCAGGCAAAAAGCCTGGTGCTTTGCCCTTTTTTTAACCTTGTACATCATAATGAATTTTAGAATTTTACAGCTTGCGGGGCTTTTGCTTCTGTTTGCCTCCTGCTCCAGAAACTTAACATATTTTACTGAGCCTGATGAACCTGCTACACGGGAAGAACATGTAGAAGCTGTAACCAACGTAAGTGCTCCCAGAATACAGCCAGATGATATTTTAAGCATCAAAGTAAGCAGTCTGAGTCCAGAGTCCAACACACTGTTCAACCAGGGCGTGATTGCGCCTGGTCCGGGCGGCATGAGTGGAGGAGGTGTAAGCAGCCAGAGTACCGATGGCTATCTTGTAGATTCTGCAGGCTACATCCGATTCCCGGTGTTGGGAAAACTACACCTGGCCGGTCTTACTAAGGAAGAGGCAGTGCAGAAGCTGGAGACTTCCTTGCAGGAGTACCTGAGGGAGCCTGTTGTGAATATCCGTTTTCTGAATTACAGGGTTACGGTAATCGGGGAGGTTAGAAACCCCTCCACCTTTACTGTTGAATCGGAAAAACTAAACCTGCTGACTGCCCTGGGTATGGCTGGTGATCTTACCATCTACGGAAAGCGGGAAAATGTGCTGCTGATCCGAGAGGAAGGAGGGGTCAGGACCATGACGAGGATAAACCTGAACAGCAGGAATCTGCTGAACTCACCCTATTTCTACCTTCAGCAGAACGATGTGATTTATGTTGAAGCCGTAAAAGCACGCGGATATGCAGCTAATCCTGTAAGAGCGAACATTCCATTTGTATTAAGCCTGGTATCTGCTGTAACAGTGTTATTCTGGCGATTTTCTAGATAAACCCATTAAAAATGACAGATCAGGAAAACCTTCTTGCCGAAGATTCTGAGCAAATAAATTTTAAAGAAATCATTCTTAAGTACCTGCGTTACTGGTACCTGTTTTTGCTGGCTACCATTGTGTTTTTTGGGCTGGCCTATCTTTACCTGCGCTACACCACACCGCAATATTTAGTGACAACCAGTATTCTGGTTAAGAGCGATCAGCAATCTGGTGGCCTCACAGAAAGTGCCGTGTTCAATGATATACCAGGTTTTAAATCAAGTACCAATATTGATAACGAGATAAGGCTGCTAAAATCACAGAGCCTTATGTACCGGGTATTTAACGAACTGGACCTGCATGTAACCTATTATGGAGAAGGCAGGATCAAAGATCCGGAATTGTATGGTAATTCGCTGCCCTTCAGGGTAATTACCAACAAACTTGATACACTGTCTCACAACAAGGTAATAACAGTTCATCTCAGGGGAAATAACGTATATAACATAGAGTACAATGAAAAAGTAAGCACTCATAAATTCGGGCAAAGTGTAAACCTGGGGTTTGGAGAATTCACCATTGTTTCGGCACCAGCCAGGAACAGGGAAGGGATGCGGGTAAGGGTGCATTTTCATGATACTGAAAAGGTGGCCAGTAATTACAGTAACAGGCTGGTTGTAGAAAAAGACCAGCTTGCCTGGAGCAGTGCCCTTATGCTGAGTCTTGTAGATCCGGTTCCTGAAAAAGGAGTGGATATTCTGAACAAACTTATAGAAGTATATAATAAAGAGGCTGTTGAAGATAAAAATGTAATTGCAGCGAACACAATTGAGTTTATAAACGAAAGGCTAAAGTTTCTGACAGATGAGCTCACAGATGTGGAAAAAGACGTTGAAGAATACAAACGTGAACGCAGGTTGGTAAATGTTGGCACAGAGGCAGAAATGTACCTGCAGGGAAGAACAGGCTACGACCAGCAATTAGCAGAATATGATTTACAACTTGAAATCCTAAGTTCTATAGAGAACTATCTCAGTAAAGGTGATAATGATTTTGGTTTAGTGCCCAGCAGTCTCAGCATTGGCGACCCTACATTGCAGCGGCTCATTGACAGGTTCAACGAACTTCAGCTGGAGAGACAGCGTCTGCTGCTAACCAACAAACCCAACAACCCACTGGTACAAAATTTAGCAGAACAGCTGAATGACCTGCGCCTGAATATCCTTGAAAATTTAAGGAACATTCAGCAAAGCATGGAACTTACCAGAAGCAATCTGCAGGCAAATTTTGCACAGTTTGAATCAAAAATTGAGCAGGTTCCTCTTATGGAGCGTGAAATACAGGCCATTAGCAGACAGCAGGGAATCAAAGAAGGTCTTTACCTGTATTTGCTGCAGAAACGCGAAGAATCTGCATTATCACTGGCTGCAACCGTGTCAAATTCACGTGTTATAGATCCTGCAACGGCAGGTAGTATCCCCGTTTCGCCTGAAAGCTCCACCTTTTACATGTATGCCCTGATACTGGGCCTTGGGGTTCCATTTGCCTTTATTTTTGTTAAGGAAATGCTTAACAACAAGGTGCAGGAGCATAAAGATGTGGATAAGGCTACTGCTACACCTGTACTTGGAGAAATAGCACATAAGCGTAGTGGCGAGAGCCTGGTGGTAACAAAGGACAGCAGAAGTCCGGTGGCAGAATTGTTCCGCCTCATCAGGGCAAACCTGCAGTTTGCCAATGCTGGCAAAGAAAACAAGGTGATGCTGGTAACTTCCAGTGCCAGTGGCGAAGGAAAAACTTTCTTCAGCCTTAACCTTGGCGCCAGCCTGGCGCTTTCAGGCAAAAGAGTGGTGGTGGTGGATTTTGACTTAAGAAAGCCAAGCCTGCTCCAAAACCTGGCGATGACCAATGATTTTGGCATTACTAATTACCTGGTAACAGAAAATACCCCGATCAATGATCTGATCAAGCCTACCAAAGTTTCACCTAATCTATTTCTGGTGGGAGCAGGGCCAATACCGCCAAATCCATCAGAATTGATGCTGTTGCCGAAAATAGGTGAACTGATAGAAGGCCTGAGGCAGCGTTTTGATTATGTGATCATTGATACTTCTCCGGTTGGACAGGTGGCAGATGCTTTCTCACTGTCGGCTTATATTGATGTAAGCCTGTACCTGATCCGCTACCAGTTTACAGAAAAGGAACAGGTGAAAATAGTTGATGACATCTACAAAAAGAAAAAGCTGAAACATACCATGATCGTACTCAACGACGCCAGAAAGGGTGGAGGTTACGGTTATGGCAAAGGCTACGGCTATGGCTATGGTCAGGAAAAGAAAAAAGGATTTTTCGGCAGGTTATTTGGTAAGTAAATAGCTTAATACAGAATTCTGAAAACTGTTATAGTACTACGGTGCGGCCTCTGTTTGCCGCACCGTATTTATGCAAGTGTTTATTGCAGGTGCAGGCACTTATTTGCCTAAGTGGTGGCGCAACGGTTGTTCTGCTGGCATAGCCTCTAGCTGCGCATCACAAATTGAATCTTTAAGCTTACATTTACCCTGATTTTTAAAATTATCATATCTCCTACATCATGTACAATACAGCTTACCATAAAGAAGAACTTAACAAGCACAGTTTTTTAGTGACCGGTGGCGCAGGTTTTATCGGATCTAATATAGTAGAGTACCTACTGAAATATGGTGCTAAAAAGGTAAGGGTGCTTGATAACTTCTCTACAGGTGACCGCAGCAATCTGCAGGAGTTCATGGAGAACCCCGCATTTGAATTTATGGAAGGAGATATACGTGACCCCGAGACCTGTAAAAAAGCAGTAGCCGGAATAGAATATGTTTCTCACCAGGCGGCACTGGGTTCTGTTCCGCGTTCTATCAATGACCCTGTTACTACAAATGAAGTGAACATCTCTGGCTTTTTAAACATGCTGGTTGCTGCCCGAGATGCGGGGGTGAAGCGTATGGTCTATGCTGCCAGTTCCAGTACTTACGGAGATCACCCGGGCCTGCCTAAAGTTGAAAACGAAATAGGCAATCCCTTATCTCCCTATGCAATTACCAAGTATGTGAATGAGTTATATGCCAGCGTTTTTTCGAGAACCTACAATTTCCATACAATAGGGCTGCGGTACTTTAATGTGTTTGGTCCAAAGCAAAACCCTAACGGACCCTATGCTGCAGTTATTCCCCTGTTCATAGAAGCTGCTTTAAACAAGCAGGCGGCATACATCAATGGTGATGGGGAAACCAGTCGTGATTTTACCTTTGTTGAAAACGCAGTTCAGGCAAACATAAAAGCGATGCTTGCCCCGGAAGTAGCCGAACATGAGGTTGTAAACATAGCTTTTGGAGAGCGCACCACCCTTAATGAGCTGTGGAACAGGATATGTGAGCTAACTGGAACAGACATTAAGCCCATTTACAGGGAAGAGCGAGTGGGGGATGTTAAACATAGCCTGGCCAACATATCCAAAGCAAAATCACTGATTGGGTACCAGCCAGCTTATTCTGTTCAGGAGGGTTTGTCTTTGGCGGTAGACTGGTATGCCAAAGCATGAAGTGTTATCTACAGAAAATCTTATAAAGCCGGTTTAGCCGGCTTTAATATTTTATGCACCTCATATATGTTGTTTTATATGGCTTCCGCTACTTTGTTTATTTAATATCAATAGACTGCATAATCTAAACAATATGGCCCTGATCATATTATTATATAAGACTATGGGTCTAAAATAGCACAATATTAAGCGGGATTCAGAGAATCATTTTTTTATGGAAATCAAAGTTTCTGTAGTTATACCAACGTATAACAGGGGAGATATCATAAGCGAAACTTTAGATTCAGTTGCAGCTCAAACCATGCCTGAATGGGAATGTATTGTAGTTGATGATGGATCAACTGACGAAACAGAGGCTGTGTTGCAAAAATACATCAGTAAAGACTCACGGTTTAGCTATGTACGCCGCCCTGCAGAACGCTGTAAGGGTGGAAATACCTGCAGAAACATAGGCATTGAAATGGCTAAGGGCATGTATATTCAGTTTCTGGATTCAGACGACCTGATTGCTGCCAACAAATTTGAGGAGCAGCTAAAGGCCTTAGAACCCTATGATTCGCATGCTGTTGCCACCTGTAAATGGGGCAGATTCAGAACCAGACAGGATCAGCTGACATCCAAGGCTCATGAACCAACGTATATCAGCAGTAATGGTCCGCTAAAATTGCTGGATGTATTTGGCAAACACAGCATCTGGTTTCCGCCACACGTTTACCTGGTGAGAAAAAGCCTTTTGGAAGAGGCAGGTTACTGGAACGAAGATCTGAAAATGAACCAGGATGGTGAGTTTTTTGCGAGGGTACTGCTTAGTGCATCACACATTGTTTTTGTGCCCTCTACAGAAGTCTATTACAGGCGCCATACCGGAGGCAACACCAGCTCCTGGAATAAAGAAGAGAAAGTCAGGAGTGTGATTCAAAGCTGGGAACTGGTAGACTCTGCTATTGAAAAGAAGCTGGGCATTTCCAACCATTCCTATGTTAAACAGGCCAGGAATCTGATATATGACAAAATCAAAAACAGGTTTCCGGCCATTGTAAGGGAGCATCAGGATTTCTTTGACAAGAAACGGTCGAAAGCTGAAGAATTCCTGATCAAAGCAAATTCCAGGTTTCAGCTTATGTACCTGAGGAAAGTAAAAAGTAAGCTGTAAGAGGTTGTTAATTCAGCCTTATATTTTGTAAATAATACCAGGTTACAGGGAGTTATGGGGATTCCCTGTCCTGTTTTTCTTGATCAACGGCATTGAACGATATGAATAAACTTTACAATTGTATAATCCTTTCAACAAAATCTGCAGGCTCCAGCGCTTTACAAAAATTGCTGGTGAAGAACTATGGTTTCAACATGGTTAAGAATACAACACACCACGAGAACGAAACACTTTTCTGGAGCAAGGCAGCCTCTGCATTAGATCTCTATCAGGATAAAATGCACAGGAGTAAAGTGCCATTCTCCAGGTCTGCTGCCCTGCAGGCATTAAATAAATTTCTTAAAGATAACAGCGTAGAAGAGTGCCTTTCAGCAGACGCATCTAAGGCAGAAATATTCAGCGCTTACTTTGATTTGATCAGCCAGTACAAACCATTATTTGTTGAGAAAAGTCCGCATCATCTGTATAATCAGAGCAATCTGGATCTATTGGCTGAATTTGCCTGTCAGTATAAAGATAAGGTTAATGTGAAGTTTTTGGGGCTTGTTCGGCATCCTTTATCTGTTATTTATTCTGGCTGGGATCGCTGGAAACATGACTGCAGCGAGTTTGAACGGGAATGGTTTGTTTCCAACGTTAACCTGCTGAAGAATAAAGAATCACTTAATATAGATATTGTCCGTTACGAGGATCTGGTTGCTGAAAATGCTGCATTTCTTGAGGAAAAGCTAGGTTTGAAACCGGTTTCTGATGCATTCAGCTTTAGAAGTTCTTCGCTTGACAAATGGAAAAAGGATAAAGCATTTGGCCATCAGCTAAGCGATGAAACCATAGAGCTGGCAAAACAATTCGGATACAAAGACTTTGATACTTCCGGCGAAGGCTTGTCATGGAACTTTAAAAGCCTTTCGATATATGCTGGTGTGGAATTAAAAAGACTGCTTAGAAAAAGTGCTATGTACTGGCTCCCTTTCTGCTATGTCAACACGCCGGCAGCAGACAAAATGTTAGGTTAGTCCAGATCAGTTATTTCTAAACATCACAGCATGTGTGCTGTTCTTATATAGAGATCAGTTTAAGTGTTATGCATGCAGAAGGTGAGCCTTTCTTTAGTAGTTGCTTTCATATTTTGACTGCAGCATAAAAGGGTATTCAGTACCGTCACAACCTTAAAGGTCTCATAAAAGTATTGCACCCAAAGCATGAAGGAGCTAGAGCTAAATCCTACAATTGTAACTTATCACAAGATAGATGCACAGCATAAGCTTGCTGCACATTTCAATATTTACCAGCAGAAGAACATTCTTGTTACTGTGGATGATGGTGATGTTTCCTTCTATCAGCATATGTTCCCGCTGCTTAAGCAATACAAACTTCCTGCAATTCTGTTTGTTATTACCGGACTCATAGATACTAAGATACCATTCTGGTGGGATGAACTTGAATACCTGCTGGGGCCGGAACAAGGCGGAAAAAAAGTGTGGGAAGTAAAGGAATGGCCTAATCATAAAAGGCTTGCATACCTGGAGCAGCTGCGCGCTACTGTTGATAAGGCACCCCTTGAACAACAGCAGCTAACCACTGCCCAACTGCTGGAAATGCAGGAAGCTGGCGTTACCATTGCAAATCATTCGCACACACATCCCATGTTCGATAAGTGTACGGAAGCAGAGCTGCAGGACGAGTTTATGAAATCTAAGCAGTTTTTTGAAGAGCGGGGGCTGAAGGGATATAGATTGTTTGCTTATCCAAATGGCAACCACAGCACTTTAACAGAAAAGGTAGCAAAAGAAGCAGGCATTGAATACGCCTTTCTGTTTGATCATAAGCTGCCCTCGAAAGGTTTTAACCCATACCGCATATCCAGGTTAAGTGTAACAGACCAGACCAGCGTAAATAAGCTGCACTTTATTTTAAGCGGCTGGCACAGCAGGGTATTGCCTGTGAGTAAAAAACTCTATAAAGTATTAAATGGCTGAGAAATCACTTTTTCAACGGTTTGTTTCCCGCTACAGGAAGCATAAAACTTTAATGTCTCTGCTCAACATAAGCGGCAGAAATATCCACAACAGGAAATGGGTCTTTATCATTGGGTGTTACAATTCCGGTACTACACTGCTGGAGGAGGTGCTTTCCACACATCCGG
Source organism: Cesiribacter sp. SM1 (assembly GCF_020178975.1). Lineage (GTDB taxonomy): Bacteria > Bacteroidota > Bacteroidia > Cytophagales > Cyclobacteriaceae > Cesiribacter. The sequence goes on along the minus strand of NZ_JAHXBU010000092.1, from coordinate 305,439 downwards.
CCATGAGCTCTTTGAACGATGAGGGTGTTGTGCTCACTGATGCCCTGCTGCGGCCCGAAGATTTTAACTGGCGCCGTATGTGGCAGGCCTGTGAAGAAGAAATGAAGATTGATGAAAACGGTGCAGCAGCCAGAGCAAACAGAATCAAAAGGCAGTGGTCGCATTTCTATGATTTGAAAAAGCCGGTACTGCTTGAAAAATCAATTGCCAACACTACCCGGATAGAATTTTTTAACCGTCATTTCGATGATGTATACTTTATACATCTGGTCAGGAATGGCTATGCTGTAGCAGAGGGTATACACCGAAAGGCAGATATAATGGAGGGTAACCCCCAGTTCAGGGCCGGTTCGCAGTATCCGCTGGCGTATTGTGCCAGACAATGGGCCAGGAGTATAGCGCTTGTAAAGCAAACCAAAAATAAGGCTAACCGCTTTCATGAAATTACTTACGAAGAGTTTACTGATAATCCCGACGAGGTCTTAAGGACGATAACCGACTTTATAGGTGTTGAACCTTTCAGGGATACCTTTAAAGGAAATGTGTTTAAAATTCATAACGTGGAGAGCAGTATCAGGAACATGAATGAAAAAAGTTTGGAGAAACTTAGCGGGAAGGACATTGAAGAAATAAACCGGGAGGCTGCTGCCTATCTGGAGGAGTACGGATACCTGATTAAGGCATGAAAATACTATTTGTACAGGATAGCCTGGGAACAGGCGGCGCAGAGCGTTCCAATGCCTACCTCTGGTATTACCTTAGGGAGAGGGGCGTGGAGTTCAGGATTGTTGTGCTGGGGCACCGGAAAGAAGGAATAGAAAAGGAGATTCTCTCCGAAGGTTTTAACGTTACCTTTCTGGAGCGGGGTAACTTTCTGAAAAACGGGCGCGATATTGCTGATGTCATCAGGGAATTCAATCCTTCTGTTGTTCATTCAGTGCTGTATGAATCGAATATGAGGGTTAGGTTTGCCAAGCTCTTTGCCGATTTTTACCATGTTGAAAGCCTGGTAAACTGTACCTATGCACCAATCCGTTTCAAGGATCCCAGGGTAAGCAAACCCGGCCTTTACCTGGCAAAGTACATGGATTTCTTTAGCCGCTCCAGGGGGGTCGATCATTCCATAGCCATCACACGCGAAGTAGCAAAGCACTATCAGGAGCAGTTTAACATCCCCTCTTCTCAGATGTCTGTTATTTTCCGGGGCAGAAAGGAAAATCCACACCTGGCCGACAGGATTGCCATACGGGAAAAGTTAATTACAGAACTGGGGATAGCAGCAGATAAAGTATTGCTGATACATGTAGGGAGGCAGGAGTACCAGAAAGGACACGTACATCTGCTGGAAGCCCTGCACATACTCCATGAGCGTAACAGGGAAGTCTGGGATAAAATATCTATACTGTTCTGTGGCCGAATGGGCAATGCCTCTGCAGATATTGATGACTTCACAGAGGCACATCCCTACCTGAACAAGCATATGCAATGGCTGGGACACCGGCATGATGTACCCCAACTATTAGCCGCATCAGATGTGTTTGTGTTTCCCTCTTTGTATGAAGGTTTGGGAGGCTCCCTGATTGAGGCACAGGCAGCAGCACTGCCGGTGGTGTGTTCTGATATTCCTGTGCTGCACGAGGTGGTGAATGCGGGTGATAATGCGCTTATGTTTCCTGTAACGGATGCACAGGCCATGGCAAAGCAGATCGAGAAAGTAGTATGTAATGCCGAACTGCAAAAGCGCATGCGTGAACGCAGCCTTATAAACTATCAGGAGAAGTTCAGGTTAGATAATATAAATGAGGAAATGCTGAATTTTTACCGGAAAGTAAGCAAACAAGCTGTGGAAAGCTGATCATACGTATAAAACAGGGCTTTCCCGTTGGATAAATAAATTCTTTTTTAGCTTCTTTACATGCGTCTGGTTCTGCCCTGCCGACAGCCGGAGAAGACATGATTTTTTAATAAATGAATAAAAGAGGTACTGCCACAGGAGCCTCTGCAAAAATTAACTTTTCAATGGACTTAAAAAATAAACAAGTACTTGTAACTGGTGCCGATGGTTTTATAGGAAGCCATTTAGTGGAGCGTTTGCTGGAAGAAGGGTGTAAGGTAAGGGCATTTGTATACTATAACTCATTTAACAGCTGGGGCTGGCTGGATAACTTCCCTAAAGAAAAGCTCTCGCAGGTAGAGATATTTGCCGGAGACATCAGGGATCCAAATGGAGTACGCACAGCCATGAAAGGAGTAGAGGTAGTGTTTCACCTGGCGGCACTTATTGCCATCCCTTTCAGCTACCATTCGCCAGATAGCTACATCGATACCAATGTAAAAGGAACGCTTAACGTAGTTCAGGCCGCAAAAGACCTGGGCGTGGAGCGTGTGCTGGTAACTTCTACCTCAGAGGTTTATGGAACGGCACAATACATCCCTATTGATGAAAAGCACCCAAGACAGCCACAGTCACCATACTCGGCCTCAAAAATAGGGGCAGACTGTATAGCAGAATCCTTCTACAGGAGCTTTAACCTGCCCCTTACCATTGTTCGTCCTTTTAATACATATGGCCCCCGCCAATCTGCCAGGGCGGTAATTCCTACCATCATTACACAGCTGCTCAATGGTAAAACAGAAATCAAGCTGGGCGATCTTACACCCACACGCGATCTGCTGTTTGTAAAAGATACCGCCAACGGATTTGTAGAAATTGCCAAATCTGACAGCCTGATGGGTGAGGACTGTAACATAGCCACCGAATCTGAAATATCCATCGGACAGCTGGCGCAGGGCATGATTGACCAGATCAACCCCCAGGCCCGTATTGTACAGGACGAGGAGCGTTTACGCCCGGCCAAAAGCGAGGTGTTTCGCCTGTATGGAGCCAATAGCAAGATCAGGGAAAATACCAGCTGGCAAATGAAGTACAGCCTGGAGGAAGGCCTTCGTGAAACCATTGAATGGTTCAGCAACAAAGAGAACCTGCGCCATTACAAGGCTGATATATATAATATTTAGGATCTGTTTTTATTCCTTTCATTCCATAGCGGGGTAAAGCGCTCGCTGCAGAAAACATCAGCTTCACCAACCATTAAAAACTTATGGGGCAAAGCAGCAAGTTCAGCCATATCATTGATTTTATCAAAACACTTTATCCGGGGCAGGATTTTATTCCACTGCATGAGCCCAGGTTTACAGGTAATGAGAAAAAATATGTGGCAGATGCCATAGACTCTACCTTTGTTTCGTCGGTAGGTGCCTATGTGAACCGCTTTGAAGAAATGATGCAGGAGATTACGGGTGCAAAGTATGCTGTTGCAACTGTAAATGGCACCGCTGCCCTGCATATGGCACTACTAGTGGCAGGTGTTAAGCAGGGCGATGAAGTGCTGACACAGGACCTTAGCTTTATAGCAACAGCCAATGCCATCAGCTACATTGGTGCAAAGCCGGTGTTTCTGGATATCGACAGAAAAAACCTGGGCTTATCGGCAGATGTGCTGCAGGCATTTCTGGATGAGTGGGGGCAGAAGGGAGCCGAAGGCACCATCAATAAAAAAACTGGCAACCGTATTGCCGCCTGTGTGCCCATGCACAGTTTTGGCTTTCCCTGCGAAATAGACCGCATTGCTGCTGTCTGCAGTGAATGGAATATTCCACTGATTGAAGATGCCGCAGAATCGCTGGGAAGCTACTACAAAGGTAAACACACCGGTACTTTTGGGCTGCTGGGTACCTACAGCTTTAATGGCAACAAAACAGTTACCTGCGGGGGAGGCGGGGCCATTGTTACTAATAATGAGCAACTGGCAAAGCTGGCAAAGCACCTAACCACACAGGCCAAAGTACCGCATGCCTGGGAGTTTAACCACGACTACATTGGCTACAACTACCGTATGCCTAACCTTAATGCTGCCTTGGCCTGTGCACAGCTGGAGCAGTTAGCTGGTTTTGTAGAAAATAAACGTAAACTGGCAGCAACCTATAAAGCTTTTTTTCAGGATATAGCTGGCATAGCATATTGTGAAGAAGCCAAAGAAGCTAAAGCCAATTACTGGCTCAATGTGCTGCTGCTGGATAACAGGGAAGAACGTGATGCTTTTTTAGCGGAAGCAAATAATAATGGAGTAATGTCACGGCCAGCCTGGACGCTGATGCACAAATTGCCCATGTTCCGGGACTGCCAGCACGATAGTGTTGCTGTAAGCCAGTGGGTAGAAGACAGGCTGGTGAATATTCCGAGCAGTGTTAGAGTATAGTTTATGAAGAAAATCGCACTATTAGGTTATTCCGGACACGCCTATGTAGTGGCTGATGCTGTAAAGCTGAGCAGAGATCAGCTGCTGGGGTACTATGAGCGGCAGCAGGCCATCACTAATCCCTTTGGACTGGATTGGTTAGGCGATGAGTATGTTGCAGGGGCTTTAGATATTTTAAAGCAGCAATCTGCCTGCGCAATTGTCAGTGTAGGCGAAAACAACATCAGGCGAAAAGTAATGCAACACCTGCAGCACCAGCAGGTAAGCTTTACTACCGTGATTCATCCTGCCAGCATTGTTTCTGGATTGGCTACAGTGGCCGATGGCTGCTTTATTGCTGCAGGTGCAAAGGTAAATCCACTGGCAACAATAGGGGCGGGGGTTATCCTCAATACCGGCTGTATTGTTGAACATGAGTGTAGCATAGCTGGTTTTGTTCATATAGCCCCCGGTGCTGTGCTTGCCGGCAGTGTGCAGGTAGGCGAAGGTAGTTTTATTGGTGCCAATGCTGTTGTTAAACAAGGTGTGCGCATTGGCAGTAATGTAGTAATAGGTGCCGGTGCAGTAGTGTTAAAAGACATACCCGATCATCAAACCTGGGTAGGAAACCCAGCCAGAGAGATAATAAAATGAGTAAAACGCTGATTATAGCCGAAGCTGGTGTAAACCATAATGGCGATATAGCACTTGCCAAACAGCTGATAGATGCAGCTGCAGAAGCCGGCGCTGATTTTGTAAAATTTCAGACCTTTAAAGCCGATAAGCTGGTAAGCAAATCGGCCAAACAGGCCGCATACCAGGTGAAGAACCAGAGCGGCCAGGATGATGACACCCAATATGGTATGTTGAAGAAGCTGGAGTTATCCGAGGCCGATCATCATGAACTTCAGCGCTATGCCCATCAAAAAGGTATAAAGTTTCTCTCCACTGGTTTCGATCACGACAGCCTCGACTTTTTAGACCAGCTTGGGCTTGAGCTTTTTAAGATCCCCTCAGGGGAAATTACCAATAAACCATATCTGAAGCATATTGGCCGCAAAAGCAAGCCTGTTATCCTGTCAACAGGTATGGCTTCTTTAAAAGAAATAGAAGAGGCCATAGAGGTACTGGAAGAGGCAGGCCTGGAACGTTCACAGATATCTGTGTTACATTGTAATACCGAGTATCCCACGCCCATGGAAGATGTAAACCTTAAGGCAATGCTAACCATCAGGGATGCTTTTAAGATCAACGTTGGCTACTCAGATCATACCCTGGGCATTGAGGTGCCTGTTGCGGCAGTAGCACTGGGGGCCACCATCATAGAAAAACACTTTACCCTTGATAACAACCTGCCTGGCCCGGACCATAAAGCCTCCCTTAACCCAACAGAGCTTAAATCCATGGTACAGGCCATCCGTAATATAGAGATGGCACTTAGTGCGGATGGAAGAAAAAGGCCAAGCCAGTCAGAAGCAAAAAACAAGCCACTGGTACGAAAGAGCCTCTATTATAATGGAGATCTTCCGGAAGGGACCATACTGCAGGAAAATCATTTTATTGCTAAACGCCCGGCTGAAGGCATCAGCCCTATGCAGGTAGATAGCCTGGTAGGCAGAACCCTGAACAGGGCTGTGCAGGAAGGTGAACTTGCAGCCTTTAATCATTTTTCATGAAGAAGATCTGTGTAGTGACTGGTACCCGTGCGGAGTATGGCCTGCTGTACTGGACACTAAAAGCATTAAAAGAAGATCCCACCTTTCAGTTACAGCTGTGCGTAACAGGTATGCACCTGTCTCCTGAGTTTGGCTTAACCTATAAGCAAATCGAAAAAGATGGCTTCAGCATCGATAAAAAGGTTGAAGTGCTGCTGTCTTCCGACTCTTCTGTGGGCGTATCAAAGAGCATAGGCCTGGGTGTAATTTCTTTTGCTGAAGCCTTTGCCGAGCTAAAGCCCCACCTGATCCTGGTTTTAGGTGATCGCTTTGAGATTTTTGCAGCTGCCACAGCCGCCATGATAGGCAAGATACCTGTGGCACACTGCCATGGCGGCGAAGCTACCGAAGGGCTCATTGATGAGCCCATCAGGCACTCCGTCACTAAAATGTCGCACATTCATTTCACGGCTACAGAGGAGTACAGAAAGCGGGTGATTCAGCTCGGAGAGCAGCCCGATCGGGTACATAACGTTGGTGCCCTTGGTATTGAAAACATCAACAGGCTGGAGCTGCTCGACAGAAGGAGCTTTGAAAAAAGTATTGATTTTGAACTGGGCAGTCGAAATGTGCTCGTAACCTTTCATCCGGTTACCCTGGAGCATGCCACAGCAGAAAAACAGTTTAGTGACCTGCTGCGGGCGCTGGATGAGCTGGAGGATACAAAAATCATTTTTACGAAACCTAATGCCGATACAGACGGTAGAATAATCATAAACCTGATTGACGATTACGTAAAAAACCATCCTGCTAAGAGCGTAGCTTTTATATCTCTGGGACAGCTCCGGTACCTTTCTGCTTTACAGCATGTAGATGTGGTAGCGGGAAATTCCTCCAGCGGACTGATAGAGGTGCCCAGCTTTAAAAAGGCAACCATTGATATAGGTGACCGTCAGCGGGGAAGAATTAAAGCAGCGAGTGTTATTTCCTGCGGACCTGACTACAGCTCTGTGAAAGAGGCCCTTCAGAAAGCTTTTTCAGCAGATTTCAGCGCTACGTTAGAGGGGGTGAAAAACCCGTATGGAGAAAAGAACGCATCAGGAGAAATTGTAAGCATACTTAAAGAAACCGAGATAGAGCATCTTCTGAAGAAGAAATTTTTTGATTTAGAATGAAGGTCATTTTTATAGGAACCGTTGAATTTTCTAAAAGAGCGCTGCTAAAACTTTTAGAGCTAGAGGTTGATGTTGTTGGAGTTGTGACTAAAGGAAAGTCTGATTTCAATGCTGATTTTGCAAACCTGGAGGAAGTATGCCTGGAGAAAGGCATACCCTGTAAACTGGTCAGGAACATCAATCATCCCAATAATATAGCCTGGATCAAAACATTAAGCCCCGATATCATCTTTTGTTTTGGATGGTCCAGTTTACTTAAAACCGAATTACTATCCATTGCACCTATGGGGGTGGTTGGATATCATCCGGCACTTTTACCCCGGAATAAAGGGAGACACCCTATTATCTGGGCACTGGTACTAGGCCAGCAAATAACAGGCTCCACCTTTTTTTTTATGGACGAAGGAGCCGACACCGGTGACATTCTTAGCCAGAAAGAGTTACAGATAGTATACGAAGATGATGCCGGTAGTGTGTACAAAAAGCTTACTGCACTTGCGCTTGAGCAGATAGAAGAGTTTGTGCCCCAGTTACAGGACGGGTACTATCCCAGGATTCCACAATCAGGAGAAGGGAATTCCTGGAGAAAGCGGGGCCGGAAAGACGGGGAAATTGACTGGCGGATGAGCAGCGAAAATATCAGGAATTTAGTAAGGGCACTTACCAGGCCTTATGTAGGAGCCCATTTTATATATAATGACAGTGAGTTTAAAGTCTGGAAATGCAAGGTGCCCCAAATGGACTTTGACAGTAACATAGAACCGGGTAAAGTGCTGGGGAATGAGAAAGGCAACTTGCTGGTAAAAACAGGTGATGGCGCAGTATGGCTAACAGAATTTGATTTAACAGAAAATATAGCAGTCGGAGAATATCTGATATGAAGAACATACTGATCGTTTCTGCGCATCCCGACGATGAAGTACTGGGTGCAGGAGGAACTTTACTTAAACATAAAACCCGGGGCGACTCCATTTACTGGTTAATTATTACAGATGTTTTTGAAGAACATGGCTTTACACAGGAAAGAGTGGAAAGCCGCCAGCAGGAGATCCGGAGGGTTGCAGAAAAGCTGGGCATCAAAAAAACGTTCAAGCTGGGTTATCCTACTATGTCGCTGTCAAACTCCTCATTGCGGGAGCTGATACCCAAAATTTCTGCTGTTTTCCAGGAGGTTGAACCGGAAACCGTTTACTGCCTTAACAGGTCCGATGCTCATTCAGACCACCGTGTTGTTTTTGACGGGGTAATGGCCTGTACAAAGTCTTTCCGCTATCCTTATGTAAAGCAGGTGCTGATGTATGAATGTATATCTGAAACAGAGTTTGCGCCTGTGCTGCCGGAAAAGGCATTCCTGCCTAATTACTTTGTAGACATTACCGAATACCTGGATCAGAAGCTGGATATCATGAGAATATACGCCTCCGAACTGGGTGAGCATCCTTTTCCACGATCCATTGAAAATATAAAGGCCCTGGCACATTACCGCGGAGCAAGTGTTGGTGTGCAGTATGCAGAGGCCTATCAACTTTTAAAATATATCGATAAATAATATGAACGACTACCACAGGCATATTATCAAATGTAAATCACCTATAAAACAGGCACTGGCACAGTTAAATGAACTGGCGGCCGATGCCATTCTCTTTGTAGTGGATGAGGAAGAAAAGCTAAAGGGCTCTTTAACGGATGGTGATGTGCGCAGGGGGTTTTTAAGAGGGCTCACCCTGGATGATGTTGTAGACAAATTTATCCAGTCAAACCCTAAGTATATACAAAAGGGAGCTTACACCATTGAAGAGGTGATCAACTACAGGAAAAATCATTTTAAGATTATCCCTGTGCTCTGCAGAGAGGGCAAGATTGTAAATGTGATCAACTTCAGATTCTTAAAATCTTATCTTCCCGTAGATGCCGTACTCATGGCTGGTGGCAGAGGATCGCGCCTGAGGCCGCTTACCGATAATGTACCCAAGCCACTGCTGAAGGTTGGTGAAAAACCAATCATAGAGCACAACATCGACAGGTTGATCAGCTTTGGGATCGATGATTTCTGGATCTCGGTACGATACCTGGGCGAGCAGCTGGAAGAGTACTTTCAGGATGGCAGCTCTAAGTTTGTCAATATCAAGTGGGTGTGGGAAGATGAACCACTCGGTACCCTGGGTGCTGTTAGCAAAATAGAGGAATTCCAGCATGACTACGTCCTGGTTACTAATTCCGATCTGCTCACTAACCTCGACTATGAAGACTTTTTCCTGGACTTTATCTCTAAAGATGCCGCTATTTCAGTAGTGTCCATACCCTACAGTGTTAATATTCCGTATGCAGTACTGGAGACTGAAGATAACAGCATTAAAAGCTTTAAGGAAAAACCAACCTATACCTACTATTCGAATGGGGGTATTTACCTGATCAAGAAAGAGGTGTTGAAGTACATTCCTAAGAATAGCTTTTACAATACAACCGATCTGATGGAGCTGATGATAGAAAAAGGCCTTAAGGTGAATTCTTATCCTTTAAGGGGGTACTGGCTTGATATAGGTAAGCCCGAAGACTTTAAAAAAGCACAGGAAGATATCAGGCATATTAAATTTTAGATGGACTTTCTATTTCTGATAACGGCACGCGGCGGGTCTAAGGGTTTACCGGGTAAAAATATAAAGCCGCTCAATGGTAAGCCATTGATCTATTATACCATAGATGCTGCAAGAGCAGTAAGTGAGCAGCAGCATATATGTGTTTCTACCGATGATAGTACCATAGCGGCACTTGTTGAGGAGTATGGCCTCCCGGTGCCCTTTAAACGGCCGGCTGCATTGGCCACCGATAGTGCCACCACCGAGCAGGTGTTAATGCACGCCCTGCAGTTTTACGAAGAGCAGGGAATAAACTATGATTTTGTAGTTATACTACAACCAACCTCTCCCTTAAGAACTGGCAGGCACCTACAGGAGGCAATGGCCGCTGTTACCCCTTATACTGAAATGATCGTATCTGTAAAGGAAACAGATGCAAATCCATATTATGTGCTGTTTGAAGAAGACGAGCAGGGTATACTACAGAAATCGAAAGAAGGTGCTTTCACCAGGAGGCAGGATTGCCCGGCTGTTTGGGAGCTCAATGGCGCCATTTACATCATTAACGTAGCAAAGTTAAAACAAAAAGGACTTTCGCAGCTGAAGAAGCAAAAATACGTAATGGATAAAAGGTCCTCTGTAGATATTGATGATGAAACAGATTTCAGGCTTGTAGAATTTATTATTTCTAAAGAAGAAGAGCAGACATAAGTTGAAAAAATTCATAAATAAATACTTTGAGAACTTTGCCTATTTCTACCACCACCTAGGCTATAGAATATTTGTTTCTATGGCACTTAGTATTGGTGTAGGTGTGCTCGATGGCTTCGGACTTGCCATGTTTCTGCCCCTGCTCCAGATGGTAGACAGCCGCAGTGGCGGAGATGTTGATTCTGAGCAGATGGGAAACCTGTCTTTCCTGATAGATGGCCTCGAGTCGATCGGCTTATCGCTCAACCTGCAGACAGTACTGCTGGTAATGTTGCTGTTTTTCTCCCTTAAGGGCGTAATGAAATTCTTTGAGGGGCTGTACAAGGTTATTCTGCAGCAGAGGTTTATTCGCCAGATCCGTTTCTCAAACATTACCCTGCTCTCCGGTTACCGCTATACAGATTTTGTGAACAGCGACTCCGGTAAAATTCAGAATACCTTCAGCGGAGAGGTAGACAGAGTAAACCAGGCCTATCGTGCCTACTTTAAGACTTACCAGTATGGGGTAATGGTAATGGTGTACATGGTTTTTGCGCTGATGGCCAATGCACAGTTTGCTTTGTTTGTTGCCGTTGGCGGTGCACTTACCAACTTTATATTTAACATATTCTATAAGAAGACTAAACAGCTTTCCAAAAAGTATACTTCACAATCGCACTCTTTCCAGGGTTTGCTCATCCAGATGGTTGCAAACTTTAAATATTTAAAAGCATCTGGTCTTATATATGAGTACGGCAGAAAGTTAAAAAACTCAATTACCGGTATAGAGGTGATCCAGCGCAGGCTGGGCACGCTTGCGGCTGCCTTAACTGCCATTCGTGAGCCAACTGTAATACTGGTAGTAGTGGTGGTGATCCTGGTTCAGGTTAACCTGTTCGGCGAAAGCCTTGGCCTGATTATCCTAAGTTTGCTGTTCTTTTACCGGGCACTCAACTTCCTGATGTCGGTGCAGAACTATTGGAACTCCTTCCTGGCTGTTTCGGGCTCTCTGGATAATATGACAGAATTTACCGAAGAACTGGCCAGGCATCAGGAAACACCCGGAGAGAAGAAATTCGGGCGTTTTAACCACGAGCTTCAGCTAAATAACCTTAATTTCTCCTATGGCAGTGCCCATGTGCTCAAGGGCATTTCACTCAAAATAAAGAGAAACGAAACAGTAGCCCTGGTAGGAGAGAGTGGTTCAGGCAAAACTACCCTCATGAACGTACTGAGCGGCTTGCTGCAGGTAAATACTGGGGCATTCATGATTGATGGCGAAGACATTCAGTCGTATGATATACGTTCTTTCCAGCAAAGGATAGGCTATATTACACAGGAGCCTGTAATTTTTAACGATACCATTTTCAATAACATTACCTTCTGGGATGAACCCACAGAGAAGAATGTTGCTCGCTTCCACAGGGCACTCGAAATGGCTTCCATCTATGATTTTGTGATGGGACTGCCGGAAAAAGAACAGGCAACCCTTGGTAATAATGGTATCATGGTCAGCGGTGGTCAGAAGCAAAGGCTGTCTATTGCGCGGGAGTTGTACAAAGAAGTAGACTTCCTGTTCATGGACGAGGCCACCTCTGCACTTGACTCTGAAACTGAAAAAAGCATACAGGAAAATATTGATCAGCTAAAGGGCAAGTATACCATCATCATCATCGCACACCGATTATCAACCGTAAAGGATGCAGACAGGATCATTTACCTGAAAAATGGAGTTGTGGAAAATGAAGGTAGCTTTGATATGCTTAAAGAATCTTCCAACAGGTTTAAGAAAATGGTTGAAATGAACAACCTGTAAACCCGGCTGAGTAAGAGCATTTTTTCATTCTGTACTTTTTAAACATACATGCGCTTTAACAGAAAATACTTAAGAGGTCTTTATAAATACCTTAGAAAAAGATTTTCATACTTTATTGCTGATCTTAAAAACAGGTTTATTCACCAGACCGTTAAAGATCCCCACCGGTTAATCTGGGTAAACCCTGCTGATATCAGGCTTAGGCTGCTAACCGGCCTCCAAACAGATCTTAATATCTTTGAGAAAGTAAAGGAGGACACACTGCCGCTGTACGACCTTTCTTTGGGCGCTTTCGATCCGAGGCGCAATACAGGCAGGGTGATTGGCGGAGACTGGGATCAGCATGTAAAACCCTATGCAGGTGAGATTTTGTATGAATCTTATAACCAGAGGTTCAATGAAGGTGCTGCCTGGGAGGAAACCCCATATTTTAAAAAAGGAGCTGAAATTCTCAGGAACGGGGGTGTACTGTACGGATGCAGGTCACTCGATGAATTTAAAAATAACAGGCTCGCATACATCGAAGGCTTGTATAATGATATAAAAATAAACGGCTACAACACACAAAATAAAACTGCCAGCAAAGACGACAGGAGCAAGGGTATTCATCACGAAATTTCTGTTAACATAGGCCGTAATGGAGAAATTATCTACAACAATGCTACTGGTAATAACAGGCTGGCACTATCAAAAACGCTTAAGCTGGCTAAAGTACCGGTACTTGTGGTGGCAAGGCATAAGCAATGGGAGCTCCTGAAAAAGAGGGTAAAAAACGATGGACTTGCAGATGATTCCCTTAAAAGTCAGTTGCTGAATCATCCTGATTTTTGAATATTTTACTGGAAGATTTAGAAGAATCAGTTTCTATGTATGTTTCTGTAGACATTGGAAACAGTCTAAACAATACTGTAACATTTGATTTTGCTAATAATCAAATGCCACCAACACTGTAAAAGTTCTTAAGCAGCGGTATGTGCCTTCATGGCCATGCAAGTGCCATTTTTGAAAAATTGGAACGACTTATACCTCCTGCAGCATTACATAGCACGCCACTCCTGAAAGTGTTCTTTGAACTGTGCCAGCTTTGTGTGAGGAACAATCACATAATCACAATTTTTCAGATTGGAATGTATTCCTATTTCATCAATCTCAATGATGTCGGCTAGTTTTTTATGTTTTTTTACTACCCTATGCAGGATATAACCAGCCTCTTTTAATAGTGCTTCAATGCTGTTCTGCCTTTGTAACCTGCTTTTATTTTCAGGCTTGTACACAGGTAAGATCTCCATCAGAATTATAGGATCATACTTTTTCAACTCCTCTCTGAAGCTTGTAAGTACTTCAAGTTCTGCGCCTTCCACATCTATCTTAAGCACAGAAATATTCTCAAATTCCACATAGTTCCTGATGGTGCCCATGTTGAACAGGGGTATGAATTCCTTCCTGTTAACCTTTTTATTAGGCCTTGGGTCATCGATGATAGAGGCATAACTATCTGCAGGGTTCTCATTGAAAAAAACCAGTTTACCAATCTGGTTTACGGTAGAAACGCCCACCGGCACTAATTCAATGTTGGTAAGCCTGTTGTCTTTTATCAGTTTATTAACATAGCTTATGCAGCCGGGATTGGGCTCGAAGCCAACATATCTGATGCTGTCAGAAACACTTCTTAGTTTTAGCAGGGTTTGCCCAACATTAACGCCAATGTCTATAAAAGTTCTGTCCTCAACTTTAAGCGCAATCTTTAGAACATCAATCATCCAGGGTTCATTCATCAGCAGGTTTCCCAGACCTATTTTTCCATGAAGAGGTACTTTGAAAACTTTCCCATTTAAGCATACACTGCCACTCAGGTTAAAATTTTCCAGATAATTCAATTTGTTCAACGCCCTGATAAAAAATGTATTCATCTCTGCGACTGATTAATATTGAAAAATACAGGATCGTAGTGATACAGCTAACGAAGTCTACGCCAAGGCATTTCTGCAAAATGGGTTTTCCCCAGGTTCAGCGGTTATATTTACGTTAAGAAATATAAACGACAGCAAGCATTAATAAATATAGAATTGCTGCAGTAGTATTACAGGAATTCCGGTGGTTTGTTTAAGGGAAATGATCATGAAGTTTGGTAGAAACAGCCGACAGCAGAACAAAGCACTTCGCCAGGTATAAATAACCTGTTAATCTTCTATAATATATATCTACCGTTTACCGCAGAACAGAAAATAAAATTCCTGCACTGTTTTTTCTAATAAGCTGGCGTTGTGGCTTATGAGCGCACGCTTTACCAACTCCCTCTTTGAATATAAAAACCTTTGGGTTTATCAGCGGGTTAATACTACTGAAGGATCTACAAAAGTAGTACTTCTCAGTTTTGTGCCTTCAACAGGCTATTTTTTCAAGATCATTTTGTGATGCACCTGCATGAGTAAAGTAATATTTCTGGAACTGCGCCTCTTCCGTAACAGCATGTTAGAAACCTATCAGATCAGGCAGCTGGTTGAATTGGGGCATGAAGTAGAGATCTGGCACATCGGCAGCCTGTTTGATGTTAGCAGCAATGTTATTTTAAATGCACCAGCAATTCAGGAGTATGCTGTAAAAATTGAGAGCCTTCAGGCGTTAAAGGCAAAGGTACAGCAGCTGGAGCCAAACACCATTATATTTTCTATGTTGGGTATGCTTTACTACTACCCAATCCTTTACAAAGTATTTAAATCACGCAAAGACCTGATCTGGATCGGCAGGATTACCAAAAGTCTGCCTCTTGGAAGCAGAAAAAAGGTAAATCCCCTTAAAGCTATGATGGGGAGCATATTTTTTTACAAGCTGTACAGGCCTTTCAGTAATGCAGTACTGTATGTAATTCAGAAAATTCTCCGGAAATGGGGCAACAGGCTTGGGATAAACGCATTTCAGCCAGATTACCTGATGGTTTCCAATGCCAGCCAGGCACCTGCAAGTTTTCCTAAAGACAGAGTTATTGTAACACATGCAGATGATTACAACATTCACCTCCTGAATAAGGATGTATTGCCTGATCCTTCGGCTCAGGATGCCATTGTTTTTCTGGACCAGATGCTCTATTACCACCCTGATTTTAAAAAACTGGGAGAAGGCCTGATGAATGTAGACACTTACTACCAGAAATTAAATCAGGTGTTAGACGACCTGTCTCTAAAATATGGCAGGCCGGTAGTAATTGCAGGGCATCCGGAAGCCGACAAACATCCGGATTACGCGAAAAGGTTTCGGGGTAAGAAGTTTGTGGTAGGAAAAAGCCTTAACCTGGTGAAACATGCTTTTTTAGTGGTAAGCCACTACAGCACTGCTACCAACTTTGCAGTAATCTACAACAAACCTGTAGTATTGCTTGATAGCGGCAGCTTTGCGGGCTACGAGAAGATTGCCAGCCCCATAAAAGTCCTGAAGAAGGCATTAAATGCAACCATTATCAATATTGACAGTTATAATTTAGAGACACTTGATATTAACCTAGATCCTGATTTCAGGGTATATAAGGAAGCTTATATAAAGTCGGCAGACACACCAGAGGAATTATCGTACCCATATGCGGTAAAATACGTTCGTAAGCAGATTAATAGTGAGCCAAAATCATACAGCCTGGCTCGTACTGCTTGATTAAACTGCTGATCCTAAGCTAAGGAGCTATTTTTTCAAGCTTGTATTCCTTTAAAAGGATACAAGATGAAAAGCATTTTTTGGCCTGCTGACGGTGATTTAAGCTCTGTGTCAGATTTTGCTGCTTAGTGTCTTTTATTTTTTTAACAGGATGTAAAGCGGGAATTGCCCGGTATTGATGAAAGTTCTTCAGTTAATTCATACACCACAGTTGCGTGGAGCCGAGATTTTTGCTGCGCAGTTATCTGATAACCTCGAGCAACAGGGGCATAGCTCCAAGCTGCTTGCCATTTATGATAATACCAATGCCGCCAGCTATAACAGGAGCTGCATAAGCATAAAAGCAAATCCGGATGCCCGCTTATGGGACAGGGCAGCATGGAAGGAACTGGCCAGGGTGGTGGAAAAGGAAAAGCCAGACATAGTTCAGGCCAATGCAGGAGACACACTTAAATATGCTGTATTCTCAAAGCTGCTTTTCCGCTGGCGGCAGCCACTGGTTTTCCGTAATGCCAGTACCCTAAGTTCATACCTGAAACAGCCGCTGCAGAAAGTATACACAGATTTTTTATTCAGACAGATAGATGCAGTGGCATCAGTGAGTGAATACTCAAGGCAGGACCTGGTTAAGCTTTTTCCCTACCTCTCTGCCAGGGCAAAAGTAATCCCGATTGGGCTGGAGAAGCAGAAAGTAGTTAATAACCCTTTTCCTGAGGCAGATCCGGCACAAATTAACCTGGTGCATGTGGGAGGCTTCTCTTTTGAAAAGAACCACCAGGGACTGTTACGAATTTTTCAGCAGGTGCTGGAGCAGTTGCCTGCTGCGCACCTGTGGTTGGTGGGAGATGGCCCAATGAGAGAAGAGATCACAGCCATGGTTGCTGACATGGGACTGCAGGAGAAGGTCCATTTCACCGGTTTTGTACAAAACCCGCTGGATTACATAGCCCATGGAAAAGCCCTTTTGCTGCCAAGCATTATAGAAGGTCTGCCCGGGGTAATTCTTGAAGCCATGCTGTATAAAACACCCGTGATTGCCAATAAAGTAGGCGGTATTGGGGAGGTGGTAACACCTGCTAAAACTGGCTGGCTGCCGGAGTGTGGTGATGAAAAAGGGTTTGCAGAGGCAATCATAGAAGCTGTGAGCCGGAAGGACATAACCGGCACCATTACCCAAAATGCGTATCAGCAGGTAAAGGGACAGTACATGAACGAAGACATTGCACATTCGTTCATAGAATTATATAGTGGATTATTGAAACAGAGCTTAAACTAAAAGGGAGGAGACCCGGATCTAAATCTGAAGACATTATCGTATGAAGCCAAAAATAGGAGTTGTTATTCTTACCCTGAACCGATTAAAGCTCCTTAAAATTACCATTTGCAAGGTGCTTTCGCAGACCTACCAGCCTGCGGAAGTGCTGGTAGTGGATAACTATTCCATGGACGGAACCAGGGAGTATCTTGAAGGAGAAGATCGGGTAACAAAGCTTTACCTGGATGAGAACCTGGGGCCGGCGGGAGGCTTCCATGAAGGCATTAAATACTTTGCTGAGAAAACAGATGTGGATTATGTCTGGCTAATGGATGATGATTTTTTCCCCTTCAGGGACTGCCTTGAAATATTACTTGAGCATTCTGATGAGCGTACGGTTGCGTTTCCATATATCCGTGAAAAGGACTTTGCCTCCCGCAGAATGCCCGGCTGGTGGGGCGTTCTCATTCCTATGCCAGTGATCAGGCATGTTGGCTATCCCCGCAGCGATTTTTTCTTCTGGTCTGAAGATACAGAGTACCTGCAGGAGAGGATCAGGGACAGGTATAAGTACCCCTGTGTGTGGATACCCAGGGCCAAGGGTGTGCACTTTACAAAAAGAGTTACCGGTTACCGGCAGCCCTGGCGCTATTATTACGAGGTTCGCAATATGCTCTACATGCGCCTGTACGTAAAGGAGCGCACAGCATTACGGGCCTATAAGCTGGTCAGGAGCTGGGCGAAGTTGTTTGGTGCAATAGTGATCAAAGAAGATAATAAGCTGGAAAAGATGGAGTGGTTCCTACGGGGAACTGTTCATGGCGTATCGAAAAAAATAGGTAAAACCATTGAGCCCCATGGCGGAAAAGATAAAAGTTCTACATATTATAAAGTCACTCGGTAGAGGCGGGGCAGAAATGCTGCTGCCCGAAACACTCAACTACCACAACCAGGAACGCTATGAGTTCCATTACATCTACTTCCTGCCCTGGAAAGACCAGGTAGTGAAGCCCCTGGAGCGAAATGGGGGTATCGTTACCTGTATGTCATCGAACAACA
The DNA here is from genome assembly GCF_020178975.1 of Cesiribacter sp. SM1. Classification (GTDB taxonomy): domain Bacteria; phylum Bacteroidota; class Bacteroidia; order Cytophagales; family Cyclobacteriaceae; genus Cesiribacter. The sequence continues at coordinate 287,333 of NZ_JAHXBU010000092.1, read as the reverse complement.
ACCTGGATATAATGGCCAAGGTACCCGCGCTGGTGCGGTACATACGCCGCAACAACATCAAACTGGTGCATTGCCACCTTGCCTGGGCAGGTATTGCCGGCAGGATAGCCGCAAAGTTAGCCGGGGTGCCAGTGATATATACAGAACACAACAATATCTCCAGTTACCACATACTTACGTACCTGGCCAGCCGCATGACGCTCTTCCTCAATGACCTGACAATTGCGGTATCGGCAGATGCAAGAGAAGCCTCCAGCAAAGTGGTTTCGCCACATAAACTAAAGCTTATCCTTAACGGGGTAGATACTGTTGCTTTTCAGCGGGGGAAACATCCTTCTGATATCAGGAAGAAGTTAGGTATTCCGGAAGATCATTTGATCATATCCACTGTGGCTGTTTTCCGTATACAAAAAAGGCTCGACCTTTTTATAAAGGTTGCAGCAGGCATTTTACAGCGCCATGAAAAGGTAAGCTTTATCATGATAGGCGATGGCCCGGAAAAACCAGCAGTGGAGCAACAGGCCAGGGAACTCGGGCTGGAGGGTAAGGTATTTTTTGAAGGCTTACAGCATAACGTAAAGCCCTATTTTGAATTAACAGACATCTACCTGATGACTTCTGATTTTGAAGGACTTCCCATTGCCCTGCTGGAGGCAATGAGCATGTCGTGTGCGCCTGTAGCCACAGATGTTGGTGGCATACCAGAAGTGGTGGAAAATGGAATATCAGGATTACTTAGCCCTGCCGGAGATGTGGAAGCCCTGCAGCAACAGCTGGAACTGCTTATAGAAGATAAGGAAAAGCGGCTTGAGATTGCCTCAAACGCACGCTACAGGATAGAAAACTATTTCAGCATGAAAAAGATGGTGCGTGAATTGGAGGAAGTCTATCAACAATTTTTAACCAAGGGAGCATACAGTAAACTAACACATGGAGTATACAGTAAGAGTAGCTAATGAGCAGGATCTGCCTGCTATCATAGAACTTTTTGAAATATCATTAGGTACCGAGTATGGCGCTCCCACAGAGAGTTTCTGGAGATGGAAGCACATTAACAATCCTTTTGGTGAATCTCCCGTACTGCTGGCTTTTGATGGCGAAAAGCTCATAGGCCTAAGAGCCTTTATGCGCTGGCAGTGGCAGTACAAAGGCAAGGTACTGCCTGCCTTCAGGGCTGTTGATACAGGCACCCACCCGGATTACAGGGGAAAGGGTATATTCTCGAGACTTACCAAACAGCTGATTGCAGAACTAAAAGAAAGTGAACCACCCAGCTTTATTTACAATACACCCAATAATGCATCAAAACCTGGCTATTTGAAAATGGGCTGGCAGGTGCTTGGTAAACCTGTTGTGTTTGGCAGTTTAACTCTGCAGCATTCGCGTTATGCTATGCTTCGGTTTGAACGTTTTCAGGAAGCACTGCAGGCACTTGATTTCAATGCACTTCCATCAGATTACAGCCTGGATGTTAACCAGGGGCTGATCCATGTAAATCATTCACTGGATTACTATAAATGGCGTTACCAGTCTATTCCTGAAATTCCATATGGTTCATACAGGTATGAGGGCAGCGAGGGTGAGATACTGCTTTTCTTTCACCTGAAAAACAGGAAGTATTTTCATGAGTTAAGAATCAGTGATGCCCTCTGGTTAAGTGGAAAGCCGCAGCGGCAACTGCTGATGCAGGCAGCACACAAACTGGCAGCCAGGCTCGGTACGCCTTTTATTAGCCTGGTTTCAAAAGATCCGGTAAATCTTTGGGAAAGAATTAACTACAGGATGTTTTCTCTTCAGAAACTGGCCCCGGAGCTAACTGTTCGTGAAGTAAACAGCCAGGAACTGCTGGCGCTGGTAAGTGATATAAACAATTGGTCGTTTACCATGGGCGATCTGGAGTTATTTTAATATGTGTGGAATATTTGGAAATATCGGTCGCCTGAGAGAAAGCGACATGAAGGTTGCAGAAGAAATGCTTTGCCACCGTGGTCCCGACGGCCAGGTTTATAAAACCTATGAACCTAATGTGCACCTGTTCCATGCCCGGCTTAGCATTGTAGATATAGCAGGCGGTACCCAGCCTATGGAAGAGGAGGGGCTGTCCATAATTTTCAATGGTGAAATCTACAACCACCAGGAGCTGCGGGACCAGTTCAGCCTGAACGGCCGCAGTCATTCCGATACAGAAACAATATTGCTGCTTTATCAGAAACTGGGGCTTGGCATGCTTAAGCACCTGGAAGGAATGTTTGCCCTGGCCCTCTATGATCAGTCGCAGGGAAAACTGCACCTGATTCGTGACAGGGCAGGTAAAAAACCTCTGTACTTTTCCAAAACACCAGAGAACATCTATTTTGGCAGTGAGCAAAACGTTCTGCAAAAAGTTTTGCGCCCCTCCATCAGGCTATCGGCCATGGCTACCTACCTGCAAACTGGTATGGTATATGGAGAAGGAACTCCTTTCAAGGGTATTTATGAATTAAAGCCTGGCCACCGGCTGGAAATAGACGTTAAAAGCGGCACCATCTCGGAGCAAAAAGAGTGGTGGTCTATTGTGCCATTTTACGAGAACGGCATCAGGATCAGCGAGGAAGAAGCCATGGAAGAGCTCGACTATCGCCTGAAAAGAGCAGTAAAAAGACGCATAGAAAGCAGTGACCTGGAGGTGGGGTGTTTCTTAAGCGGTGGCATAGACAGCGGCATAGTAACGGCCATGGCAACAGAAGTTAAACCAGGGCTGCGCACTTTTACCGTGAAATTCAGCGATGAGTATGACGAATCGCCCATAGCCAGAAAAGTAGCAGCGCATTTGGGTACCAGCCACCAGGAACTGAATGTTTCTTACGATCACCTGCTGCAGGATTTTGAAAAAATCGTGAATGCCTACGGTGAGCCCTTTGTGGACGATTCGCAAATACCGTCTTACTATGTAGCCAGGGAAGCCCGCAAGCATTTAACTGTTATTGTAAATGGCGACGGAGGCGACGAACTTTTTGGCGGATACAGGAGGTATGTGCCCTACGCTAATTCCCTGCTGACAAATAAGGGAGTCAGGGTGCTTTCAAAGCTGGTATCTCCGCTTTTGCCTGCGCCCGGCAATAAAATGAGTCTCTACAACTACGCTTATCGGCTGGCAAAATTAAACAGCCTGGAGCGTTATGAGCAGTATTTAAGTGCCAGCACAGACCTGCTGCTCGATGGCAGCGTTCCATTCAAGGTGAAGCCCGAGGATGCCCTGGAGAGAAAGATCCGGAGCATTTACAGCAAAAACCTATCTGGGCTGCAGAAGATTATGCTGGCAGACTTTGAGACTATTCTTCCGTATATTCTTTTGAAGAAGATAGACATCAGCTCCATGCAGAACTCACTGGAGGGCAGGTCGCCTTTTCTTTCGAAAGACATTCTGGAGTTTGCGCCATCTCTGCCAGACGTGTTGAAGGTTAAAGGAAGTACTACAAAACTGGTGCTGCGAAAGCTGGCAGCAAAGTATTTGCCGGCCGGCAATGAAAAACTGCCTAAAAGAGGTTTTGAGGTGCCCATTATTGGCATGGTAGAGCATACACTACAGCCCATTCTGCAGGACTACCTGCACAGCAGCGACTGCCTGTACAAGGATGTGCTGGAGGTTTCTTTTGTAGAGAAGCTGCTGAATAATAAGATAACTATGTCGAGAGATAAAAGGGCTAAATTACTCTTTGGCCTGCTCACCATGGAAATCTGGTACAGGAACCAGAAAGCTGTTAAGGCAATGCCTGTGGTGCACTAATAGTTACCCTATTACCGTACGGGAGGGAAGTTCAGCGCTTTAGTATCCGTACAGGTTTGATGGGTGTTGCAGCAATGTTGCCGACATGGATTGAACAAACAGATAAGTAAAAGCTAATAGTAAAAAGATATTATTTTAATGGTAGGGGCGATCGTTCTCATATTATTTTTATATGCAATCTCTCAGCCAATCATTAAGAACCTGAAGCAGAAGTTTCCTTTTCTTTCGGTTGATCTGATGAACAAGCTGTTCTGGTTTCATTACCTCTTCTGGGGTGTATATTACTGGTACCAGCTCTCGCATCCGTCAGATTCCAAAGGCTACTATCATGATGCTTCAACCGCTTATGATTCATGGTTTGAGGCATTTGGAACAGATACGCATTTCATTGAATTTATAGGCTATCCCTTTGCCGATGTTTTAGGCTTTACTTATGAATCCATGCTTGCCCTGTTCGCCTGGTTTGGCTACCTGGGCTTTCTCTATTTTTATGTTTTCTTCCGGGAGAACATTAAAACAAGTCCAAAGCTTTGGGGCATTGAACTGGTTACCCTTTTTCTGTTTTTGCCAAACATGCACTTCTGGACAGTGGCCTTTAGCAAAGGCTCACTGATCTTTCTGGGTATTGGCATGTTTGCCTATGCCATGCGGGTGCCACAGAAAAGACTCCCAGCCCTGCTGCTAAGCTCATTCATCGTTTTTTGTATCAGGCCGCACGTCTTTATGTTCCTGGGTGCCGGGGCGGTAGCCGGTTATTTCACTGGTAAAGAAAAAGTGCCCATGTACCAGAAAATGCTGGTATATGTAGGCTTTATTGGGGGTATCATCGTGTTTTCTGATACTGTTTTGGCAATGGCCAATATTAACCTCGAGGAGGAGGGTGTTATAGAAGGCTTTGAGGAATTTGCTTCCGGCCGTGCCTCCAGCTTATCCAGGTCTGGTTCCGGTATTGACATCAATAATTACCCGCTGCCGCTCAAGCTGCTTACCTTCTGGTTCCGGCCGCTGTTCTTCGATGCACCAGGTGCAATAGGCATTTTTGTTTCCTTCGAGAACCTGCTTTATATTTTTCTTACCCTTAAACTCTTTGATAAAAACATTATCAGGTATATCAAAAACTCAACTTCTCTTGTAAAGATGAGCCTGACCATCTTTTTAACCTCTTCTCTGGCACTGGCATTTGTAATGGCAAACCTTGGTATTGCCATGCGGCAAAAGAGTATGGTAATGTATTTTTTATTTTTTGTGGTGGTCTCCTTTCTTGATCATAAGCGACAGGTGAAAGTGCAGCGCCTGCAGCTCCAGAGAAGAAAAATGGAGACAGAATTAACATTAAACGCTCATGCTTAAGGATATACCAGCTTTTTCTATTTCGTTGGATTTTGAACTGTACTGGGGTGTGTTCGATAAGGTGCAGTTAGAAGAAAAAACTACCTATTACGACAATACCCGCAGGGTTATTCCACAAATGCTTTCCCTTTTTGAAAAGGAGAAAGTACATGTTACCTGGGCTACTGTTGGTATGCTGTTCGCCAAAGACTGGGAAGACTGGGCTTCGGCAGTTCCTGCAGTGGTACCTGCCTATAACAATGCGAGGCTTTCCTCTTACAGGCTTAAAGAAAAGTACGCCGAAGACAGGCGTATGAATGAATATTTTTTTGCACCTGAACTGGTTGACCAGATCAGGAACACCCCATACCAGGAAATGGCCACACACACCTTCTCACACTACTACTGTCGCGAAGGAGGCCAGGACCTGCTGCAGTTTAAGCATGACCTGCAGGCAGCCCGCAGAATTGCTGCCAGAAAAGGAATTGAGCTGCATTCCCTGGTATTTCCCCGAAACCAGCTAGATGAGCCTTACCTGAAGATCTGTGCCGAGGAAGGAATCAAAACTGTAAGATCTAACCCATCTGACTGGTTCTGGAATATGGATGTGGAAGAAAAGCCCCTGAAAAGGTTCGTTCGCGGAGCCGATGCTTATTTGCCTATTGGTGCTAAAACTTCCTACAAGCTTTCTTCCCTGAAATTAAGGGACGGGCAACCGCTTTCCATACCTGCCAGCAGGCTTTTAAGGCCTGTGCATTCAGACAACAAACTGCTAAACAGTTTACGCCTGCAGCGGGTTCTTCGTGAGATGACCCTGGCTGCCAAAGCAGGGGAGTGCTATCATCTGTGGTGGCATCCTAACAACTTCGGCGATGATCCGGAGCTGAGTATGGCAGACCTTCGAACCATCATTAACCATTACAAAATGCTCGAAAATAAATGGGGTATGACCAGCATGAGCATGCTGGATGTGTATGACTATATTAAAGCTAATCAAGCATAATGGCAGTACTTTTTCGTGTAACCACAGTTCCTATATCACTTAAAAATCTCATTGTTGGCCAGCTTCCTTTCATGAAGAAAAGAGGATTCGATCCTGTCATGATATCGGCAGATGGTCCCGAGCGGGAAGATGTAATCAGGGAGCAGGGTTGCAAACATATTATTCTTGACCTTACCAGGAAAATAACGCCCCTCCGTGATCTAAAAGCCCTTTGGCAGTTCTACAGGCTGTGCAGGAAATACAGGCCTGCCATAGTACACTCCCACACACCAAAGGCCGGCATTATAGCCATGCTTGGGGCTAAGCTTGCCGGTGTGCCCATTCGTTTGCATACGGTAGCTGGTTTATACCTGATAGAAGCCAGCGGATTGAGACGTAAAATTCTGGAGTTTGTAGAGGTGCTAACCTATGCATGTGCAACCAAAGTTTATCCAAACTCCAATAACCTGAAGAGAATCCTGATTGACACACTGTACAACCAGCCCGAAAAGCTAAAAGTAATCGGTAACGGCAGCAGCAATGGAATCGATACTGATTTCTTCAGCAGAAGCAGTATTGAAAAGGGCCAGCCAGAGGCACTAAGGCAGCAGTTAGGCATTGGCAGCGAAAATTTTGTGTTCGTTTTCATAGGTCGCCTGGTGAGAGATAAAGGCATGCAGGAGCTTGTTACAGCTTTCAGTAAGCTTAATAGACTACATCCGCATGCCAGGCTTCTGCTGGTTGGCCCGCTGGAGCAGGAGCTGGATCCGATTTCAGAAGAAACCCTGCATGAAATTGAAACCAATCCAGCCATTATAACAGTAGGCTATCAGAAGGATGTGCGGCCTTACCTTTCCATTAGCCATGCCCTTGCTTTTCCATCCTATCGGGAGGGCTTTCCCAATGTACCCATGCAGGCTGCCTGTTTTGGTCTGCCCTGCATAGTAACCAACATTAATGGCTGTAACGAGATTATTGTTGATGGTGAAAACGGATTGATCATACCACCCAAGACAACAGCCGAGTTGTATGCTGCTATGGAAAAACTGCTCCTAAACCAGCCATTATACGCACATTTAAGCCAGAATGCTCGTAAGATGATAGTAGAAAGGTATGAGCAAACCCATTTTTGGAGTCTCCTGCTGAAGGAGTATCAGGAACAATTAAGAAAACATGAAGTTGTACCCCAATTACATCAAGCCCTTACTTGATTTTGTTATAAGCTTAATTGCTTTTATTATTTTGTTGCCTGTTACCCTGCTTGTTGCACTGGCACTTTTTATAGCAAACCGGGGGGATGTTTTTTTTGTGCAGCCCAGGCCGGGCAAGGGAGGCAAGGTTTTTCATGTGATCAAGTTCAAGACCATGAACGACCTGAAGGACAGTCAGGGAAACCTACTGCCCGATGAAAAAAGGTTAACACCTGTGGGAAGTTTTGTACGAAAAACATCACTTGATGAAATACCACAGCTGATTAATGTAATAAAAGGAGATATGAGCCTGATTGGCCCAAGGCCACTGCTGGTTGATTATCTGCCCTTTTACGACGAAATTCAAAAGCGCAGGCATGAAGTAAAACCTGGCATTACCGGCTGGACGGCAGTAAATGGACGTAACTCCATCAGCTGGGATGAAAAATTCAGATACGACATCTGGTATGTAGAAAATATATCCTTTGCACTTGATGTAAAGATTTTACTATTAACAGTTGCCAAGGTTATTAAATCAGAAGGCATCTCTGCAAAGGGACATGCCACCATGCCTTCTTTTATTGAATACGTTCGGCAAAAAAAACAGAATTGAATTTCTATGAAAAGAATACTTGTTACCGGTGCCGGTGCCTTACTGGGCCAGGGAATTTTACGCAGCCTTAATATCTCTGTCAATGCATACTACATTATTACGGCCGATCCTGATTACAGAGCACAGGGGCACAGCTTAGGAGATAAGGCCTATCTGATCCCTATGGCAAATAAACCAGAATACCTGGATGTGGTGGAAGATATCATCAGGAAGGAGCAGGTGGATGTAGTGTTTGTTGGCACCGATGTGGAATTACCTCTGTTTGCCGAACACAAGAAACGACTGGAAAAGGAGCTGAAGGTGAAAGTAATTGTTTCCAGCCCGGAGGTGATTGCAATTGCAAATGATAAATGGCTAACTGCACAGTTCCTGAAAGAACATGGATTTCCCTATCCCCATTCTGCACTAACTACTGATAAGGAAGGAATTGAAAGGCTACGGAATTCATGTCCCTATCCCTACATTGCCAAGCCCGTAGATGGTGCCAGATCAAAAGGCATAAAGATCATTGAGAATGATAAGGATCTGGAGGAGGTATGCTCATACAAAAATAACCTTGTGGTACAGGAAATGCTTGGTGAAGAGGAGGGGGAGTACACCGCTGGCTGTATGGTGGTAGATGGTAAATGTAAAGCGATTGTATCGCTAAAAAGAGATTTACGCGACGGCAATACCTACAGGGCGTACCGGGAGGGAGATAATCCTTACGATAGCACCATCTGTGCCATTGCAGAACGGTTAGGGGTGGAAGGCCCAGCTAATTTTCAGTACCGGATCAAGGATGGAAAACCGGTGGTATTTGAAATAAACGGAAGGTTCAGCGGTACAACACCACTCCGCTATATGTTTGGCTTTAACGAGGTGGAGGCCCTCCTGAACCACATTTTTGGCGAAGCAGAAATGGAACAGCCCCGGCTTAGGGATGGTGCTGTGTTCAGGACCTGGTCGGATATTTTTGTAGAGCCTGCTCAGCTGAAGAGATTAAAGGAAGAGGGAGAACTGGAGGGATACCGCAGCCAGTACTATCCATTTTTGAGCAAATAGTGGCATGACATACTTTGTGATTGGCGCCGGAGGTTTTTTAGGCAGTACCCTGGTTAAATACCTGCAGCAGCAGGGAGAAGAGGTGTACTATTCAAAAAGATCTGTTGGGGCCGGGGATTCTGCTAATGCCTGTGCCCTTAATATTACCGATGCGACACAATTTACATCTGTAAAGGCAAAACCAGATGTAGTAATCAATTGTGCTTCTGCCTTACCAGATCCATACAAAGTCTTCAACGATCCGGCCTACCTGGAGCAACTGTTCAGTACCAATGTACTGGGCGGGGCCAACATCATGAACTGGGCGGCAGCAGAAAAGATCCCGAGGGTGATCAATTGTTCCACGCTGGTGGTGGTAGGTAAGCCCTGGCCGGTTCCCTTAAAAGAAGGTGAAAAAACCTATCCAAAGGGAGGACACGTTGGCTACAGTGCATCCAAACTATCACAGGAGTTAGTGATGAGTTCCATTGCCGAGGCAAACGGGCTCTCTTTACTACACTTGCGCATATCTGCCCTGTACGGTCCCGGCATGAAAGCAGGAGGGATCCTGCATAAGCTCATCGGGCAGGCAGCTGCTAAGGAAAACATTAACTTAACCAACGGGAACAGGGTTAGCTTTGATTTTCTGCATGTAGATGATGCCGTTAAAGCGATCGCTCATCTTGCGAAACTAGATGAGTGGCCTGAGCAGGTAATCAACCTTGCCTCCGGTGAAGAAATTACGCTTATGGAACTTGCAGAAGTGATTTGTGAGCAAACAGGTTGTTCAAAGGAAAAGATTATCAATAAGGATGATCCCCATTTTTCCTCCAGGGCAAAGGTAGACATCAGCCTGCTGGAGAAGTACCTGCAGGGAAGCGGTATAAACACCGGGCTTTTCCGGCAAAAAGTTAAATCAGTGGTAGAATAAAAGGAGCAGCAAAGGCATGCGGGTATTAATTTTTGGCGATGTACATGGCAACCTGATAGCACTCGAGAAAATGCTGCAAGTAGCAGGCCCTGAAGCTGATATGGTAATAAGCCATGGGGATGTGGTAAACTATGGCCCCTGGAGCAACGAATGTGTGCAGTTGCTGGAAAGCGTAGAGTGCACCTGCCTGATGGGTAATCATGAAACCTATTACATAGAGGGCAGCTATCCTGGAGAAAACAAAGTAGCGAAGGCTTTTTTTAGCCATTGTTATCCACGCTTCAGCCAAAAGGAATTGATAACTGCCTGGGGAAATGCAGTGGAGGTAGGCGACTTTCAGGTACAACATACCGTAAATAACCAGTATGTATTTCCTGATACTGATATCGATGAGCTGCAACTTGAGAGAAATTATATAATTGGACACTCCCACCATCAGTTTGCAGCAACATCGGCAGAGGGTAAAAAGCTTATCAACACAGGCAGTGTTGGCCAGAACAGAAAATGGATCAATGTAATCAACTATGTTCTGTATGATACCATCAGTACCGAAGTTAGCCTGGAGTCTGTCGTATATAATGTGGATTTGGTTTTAGATAAGATGAGGCAGGAGGGATATCCTTCCATTTGCCTGGAATATTATCAGCAAAAGAAAAGATTATGAATGAGAAAATATGGCTTTCGTCTCCTCACATGGGGGAGAATGAGCTCAAAAATATACAGGATGCCTTTGCTACCAACTGGATAGCCCCCCTGGGGCCGCATGTGAATGGCTTTGAGCAGGATCTTGCAGCCTACCTGGGGCAGGGAGTGCATGTGGCAGCCCTAAGTGCGGGAACAGCTGCGCTGCACCTGGCCCTGGTTATTCTGGGTGTAGAAGCAGGAGATGAAGTAATATGCCAGTCAATGACTTTTTCTGCATCTGCAAATCCAATAGCCTACCAGGGGGCCACCCCAGTGTTTGTAGACAGTGAGGAAAAAACCTGGAACATGTCGCCAGATCACCTGGAGCTGGCCATCAAAGACAGGATGGATAAAGGTAAAAAGCCAAAAGCAATTATTGTGGTGCACCTGTATGGTATGCCAGCCCAGATGGACCGCATTATGGACGTGGCAAAGCGCTATGAAATACCTGTGGTTGAAGATGCTGCAGAGGCACTGGGCTCTTCGTACAAAGGCCAGAAGCTGGGTTCTTTTGGCGATATCAGCATTCTGTCGTTCAACGGAAATAAAATCATCACCACCTCTGGCGGAGGTGCACTGGTTTCCAGAAATGAGGGCTGGGTGAAAAAAGCACGCTTTCTGGCTACACAGGCACGTGATCCTGCACCCCATTATCAGCACACACAGATTGGGTATAACTACAGAATGAGCAACATATGTGCAGGCATTGGCCGTGGACAAATGGACGTACTGGAGGAGCGTGTTGCTAAAAGGCGAAGCAATTATGCCTTCTACAATATTTCGCTGGCAAACCATGATGCCATTCGTTTTATGGAAGAACCCGGTGAAGAATATTTTTCTAACAGGTGGTTAACCACTGTGCTGGTTGATGAGACCAGCGGTTTTAGCAGGGAAGACATCAGGCTTGGATTAGAGCAGGATAACATAGAATCGAGGCCCCTGTGGAAGCCCATGCACCTGCAGCCTGTATTTGCAGGGGCACCCTTTTATGGCGGCGGCACCAGTGAAAGACTTTTTGAGAAAGGCCTTTGCCTGCCTTCTGGCTCAAACCTAAGTGATGATGACCTCAAGCGGGTAGTTAAGCAAATCCGCAGGGTAACGGAAGCCGCTTCCTGATTTTTTCAGAACAGGCTGTACTCTAAATATCAAAGCGCTGTATAGGATATATACACAGCGCTTTGATATTTTACAGCAGGGCAGATTTATTGTCTACATCTTATCGCCCATATTGATGCTTAGCTGCATAAGCTCTTCCATTTGCTCCTTAGCTCCTTCCGAAGTGCTTAAAATGGTAAAATACCCTTGCATAGCTTCAAAGCCAATATTTTTACTTCTTTCAATAAGGCCCTGCTGGGTAGAGAACAGGAGCAGTTTCTTTGATCTGTTTTTGAGCGCCCAGTTTGTAAGCAGTTTAACTGTTTTTTCAAACTGATTCAGGTCCTTATAGGTGATAAGCAGAACCCTTACCACATTGTATGTTTCTTCCACAATTGCATAATCATCTCCCAGCCTGATGATCTCTGAGCCATTAGGGCGATCGATATACTGTTGCCGGAACTCCTCCGGAGTATAAGTATAGCGGACAGACTCCTTTTGCAACTGGCTGAACTTTTCAAAAATATCTTTGATAACACCTTCTGTTTTGTCTGTAACAGAGATCTCCGCTATATCTACATCTGCAAAGGGTTCTTCCGGAGAAAACAAAAAGCTGGTGGGAAGCAGCATGGAGCCTGCATCTCTTAACCGCCTGAAACTCGCATTGCTTTCTGTTACAAAGGCGGTGAGGTAGGGTACGTCTCTCTTGCCGGCCAGCTCTTTTGATAACTGGATGATTTTACTGAAACAGCCTCTGCCGCGAGCCTTTGGTAAGGTCCAGGAGCCAGTCATGATACCAATAGCAATATTACTGCCATCGGGCTTCTCTAATTTTCTGTATGTAACTGCCGAGCCTGCAATCACCTCATCTTCCTCATTCCTGATAATCATGATATCAGAAGCATGATTTCCTACCTTACGGTTAAAGGCCCAGTCGTACTCCTTATCCTGTCCCCAGTGGTTAAAACATTCGTTGATGTACCTGATGTACTCTGACTGGAAGTTTGGCGGATTGATTTCGATGTTTTCCATTAAGCAGCTACTTCTTTTACTTTGGATTTTTGCGCAAATGTATAATCGGTGATTTCGCCCATAGAGGTCCACCATAAGGAGTCGCCATATTCGTTTTCAAGAGAGCCAAGCAGCACATCCAGGTAGTTCATGTACAGCTGGTCAACACCATCCAGGATGGTGAAACCCATGGCAGTTTTTACAATGTGGGCTTTGATAGATAGTAAACCACCGTTCTCCAGGATCTGTTTTGCTCTTTCAGGTGTAGAGGTTGCCTGAAAGTTTGCCGGTATATGCAATAGCTGATCATTCTTCAGAAACTTAGGATAGATCAGGGGCACCCCTTTTATCCCGCTCATATTGGTGATTGCATCAGAAGATATTTCAGTGAAAATATCCCGTGCAGAATTAACGTACCTGATACCGTGTGCCACCAGCTGGTTCAAAAGACTGTCAGGAGCATTCCAGCCCGGAGGGCAAATGCCCTTTACATGTTGCAGTTTTGCCTGCTCAAAGATCCTGATCATTTCATCGAGCATCCAGCTAAATTTCTTTTCCGACTGGTTCTGAAATTCTACAGGAATTTTAAGTCCCTTGTGGGTATGGTATAATCCATGGAATGCAATTTCTGCCCTGTCCCAGGCATTCAGGAACTCAACAAAGCGGGGGTGCCGGTCCAGCTGCATGCTACCCTTTTTCCAGCGCCCGGCCAGGTAAAACTTATCCCTTAGGCCGGGTATTGCGGCCAGCGCTTTTCTGGTTGGTACCGGTGAGATCTGCCGCCAGTCTGCAGTTGTAAAAAGTGTTACCTTAAGCTTGGGATGCCGGTCAAGCAGCCACTTTACAAGGCCCAGGCTTCCTTGATCAAGGTCACCACCAGCTTCATAATAATCAGTACTTTTTGCAGGATGAATATCGTCGATACTAAAACATATCGCAGCCTTCTTTCCTGCAGGCAACCAGTCAGTCATGATATTAATTCTTTGTTAGCTCTGCCGGCTGTTAACTATAGAGTATAGGTAAAAATTAAGCAGGGCAGATATTATATAAATTCCGGGTAACACCGGAGTGATTACAAAACTTTCCATTCATCAAAAGTTAAAGCAATGATAAATACAAGGCTTTTGTCTAATGAGAGTTTTTACTATATACCACAATCTTAAGCATCTTGTTTATAAAAAGAGGCACTTGCTCCTGTATACTGCAGGCAAATAGTATACAACAGAATTTTGTGATAAATGTTATCAATAAACATAGACTAAAATAGCTTAATACCTGAATCAGAAGGTTTGAAGCACAAGCCTAAAGTGTACAATTTCTTACTTAAGAACCAGCTTATCTGTAGCTGTAAAATTCATTTTTATGTTAGGCTATCTTTGTTTTATTATATTTGCTAAAAAGCAAAGAATAATTAAACACCTTTGGATTTCTTTACCAAACTGCAGATTGCCGGCTATAATAACAAACCTTGAGACCAGGCCAAAATTGTAATTTTACTAATTGCTGGCCTGGTAGACATCGCCGTCTTCAATACTTCAGTTATACGCTCCAGCCTGTCTTTTATACCATATATAGGGTGTGTAACTGTACTGATGTTTTGTAACGCCCTGATAGTAAGACAGGTAAGGGTTGTTTATCAACAGAAGAGTGTACAGTGTTTACCAGAATGCCATTTCCCCCAAACTTTAGAAATACGCGCATGGTCAGTATGCTTCAGGGCTGCCTGTATACCTTCTGCACTTGTTTTATTACAAAAGGAGGTGCAAAGAGTAACCCTTGATGTTCGCTCACGTAACCTTATATGAATGTTTAGATAATATATGATGGAGAAGGTGATATTAATAATCAGTTAAACTTTTTCCTTTTGGTCTAGATTGGGAAACATAATGTACCGATACTGATTTATGAAATTTGACTAACATAAATTGGTTTTCATTTTGTCAGAAATGACAAGGTATTTTTTAGCAAAACATTTAAGCGCTTACCCGGCGTTTTTTTTCAACATCAAAATCAATGAACAACCCGGTAAAATCATTTTTACTAAATAAGGCCCTGCCCAGGTGGATAATACTGTCAATTGATCAGCTGATTAATTGCACGGCCTTTGCATTTGCTTTTTTCCTCTTATTTCGATTTGAATTCTCACTGATCTTAAGAGGTTACTTTTTTATCTATGTAGGGGTATACATGCTGCTATCCCTTAGCGTATTTTACCTGATGCGCGTTCATACAGGGCTTATCCGTTATTCGAGTCTCTACGATGCGTACAGGATCTTTACAGCAGTGCTGACAACCAATGTGGTGTACGCTGTTGTGGCTTATTTCTGGTTAACACCGGAATACCCGCTGGTAAATGTAAATATCCTGTCAGTGTTGCTGGTAAGCTTCTTTATCTCTTCCTCGCTGCTCATCAAGCTTAGGATCGGGATCAAGTCATTGTTTCATTACATGAAATCCCAGTCATCGGATGCAGTGCAGGAAAGGGTGCTGATATATGGTTCTGACAACCTCTCTGTACTGGCCAAGCAGGCCCTGGAAACCAGCGGCATGGGGCGTTTAACTATCATTGGCTTTATAGACGATAACTCAAACAAGATCCATAAGGAGATTCAGCAAAAGCGTGTTTACCATGTGAGCGAGCTGGAAAAGCTGAAGTACAAATGTCATATCGATAAGCTGGTGGCGTATGATGAGGACCTGAAATCAAATGCCAAAAAAGAGATATTTGAAAAGTGCCTTGAATTGGGAATTAAGGTAATTACTATTCCACTTCCGGAACAGTGGATGTCTGGGCAGCTAAGCATGAACCAGATGAAGAACCTTAAGATCGAAGACCTGCTTCAGCGTTCTCCAATTGTGATCGAGAATGAAAAGATATCGGGCGATCTGGCTGGCAAGCGCATTCTTATTACGGGGGCTGCAGGTTCTATAGGATCTGAAATTGTACGCCAGGTGCTGAATTACAATCCGGCAATGGTGGTTGTATGCGATCAGGCAGAAACACCTCTGCACGAGCTACAGCTGGAAATGGAAGAGGCTTTTCCCGATGCCAACCTGTATGTGTTCATTGGAGACATCCAGAACTTTAACCGGATGTACACCATGTTTGATCAGTTTTCGCCGCAGATCGTGTACCATGCTGCAGCCTATAAGCATGTGCCGATGATGGAGGGGAACCCTACTGAAGCAATCCTTACTAATGTACAGGGTACTAAGAACCTGGCAGACCTGTCCATGACTTTTGATGTGGAGAAGTTTGTTATGATCTCTACTGATAAAGCGGTGAACCCAACTAATGTGATGGGTACATCCAAGCGCATTGCGGAAATATATGTGCAGTCACTTCAGCGCATGAATGCCGGTAATGTAAATGGCAGGAGCAATGGAAAAGCCAATCATTCTGCTCCAC
Organism: Cesiribacter sp. SM1; assembly: GCF_020178975.1. Classification (GTDB taxonomy): domain Bacteria; phylum Bacteroidota; class Bacteroidia; order Cytophagales; family Cyclobacteriaceae; genus Cesiribacter. The sequence goes on along the minus strand of NZ_JAHXBU010000092.1, from coordinate 271,300 downwards.
AAACCAAATTTATTACTACCCGTTTTGGCAATGTACTTGGCTCAAATGGCTCTGTTATTCCAAGGTTCAGGGCACAGATTGAAAAAGGCGGACCGGTTACGGTTACCCACCCTGATATTACCCGTTACTTTATGACCATACCAGAGGCTGTACAGCTGGTGCTGGAAGCAGGTACAATGGGCAAAGGTGGCGAGATCTTCTGCTTTGATATGGGTGAACCTGTAAAAATTGTAGACCTGGCCCGTAAAATGATCAAGCTTTCAGGTTTCAGGCCAGATGTTGATATCAAAATTATATTTACAGGCCTGCGCCCAGGCGAAAAGCTCTACGAGGAGCTACTGAATAAAGAAGAAAGTACCATACCAACTTATCATAAAAAAATACAGGTCTCTAAAGTAAGAGAATACAGCTATCACCAGGTATCCAAAGATATCAATGAACTTCTTTCTTTGAACAGTGATGGCGATGACCTGAAGGTTGTTGCTAAGATGAAGCAGATCGTACCTGAATTTATCAGTAAAAATTCGAGGTTCCAGCGTCTGGATGTGTATTCAAAATCAAAATCACAATAATCCAAACAAAATTGTAACTCAAAAGTTGCTGAAGGAAAGGGCTTATCCTTTTAGGGAGAGTCTTAAAGAGGGAAATTCAAGAAGGTGGTGAATAAGTAGGTTTTTAATTTGATTTTCACTCTAGCCCAATTATTATGAAATATAGAATATTTACTTTTTTAACTTGTTTACTCGTTTCAGTAGGAACCATAGCCGAAGCTCAGATAGAAGGAGGTGATCTGTTAACAGATGCACTTAGCCAGTATAAACTAAGGAATCGTCACGGTGTTTTCTCTTACAACCTGGGTGTTGGGGTAAGTTCATATTTTGGCGATCTGAAAGACAGCAGAACAGATTTGTGGGTAAAGCCCAGCATTCAGCTGGGAGTTCAGTATCGTGCCGGCGACCACCTGCACTTCAGATCAGAGGTTACCTGGTACCGGATATCAGGAGCAGATTCGCTCAATGATGTTGAAACCGGTATTTATGCACGTAATCTTTCGTTCAGGGCCGATAACTTCGAATGGAATGTGGTGGCTCTCTACCAGTTCTTTAATAAGTTCTCCAGAACCAATTCCGTTACCCTTAATCCATATGTATTTGCTGGTATTGGCTTAACAAGCAATAATCCTAATGCCTATTATAATGGACAGTGGCATAACCTGCGCAGGCTGGAAACCGAAGGTGTTTCCTATAGTCCTGTAGCGCTGGTAGTACCATTTGGTGTTGGCCTGGCCTATCATGTAAACAGAAACTGGGATATCTCTGTAGAGTGGGGCTACCGGGTTTCTTTTACAGATTACCTGGACGATGTAAGTACAACCTTCAGGGGCGTGGAAAATTTTGATGACCCTCTTGCCAGGGCACTTTCCGACCGTAGGCCGGAAATGGGGCTTCCGCCTAAAGAGGCCGGTAGTAAAAGGGGAAATACCGGAGTAAATGACTGGTATCTGATTACGGGTCTTAAGGTGACTTATATGCCATTCTTAAGAATCAAAAACCCTAAACACAGATAATATAATACTACTTAATTACCACAAGATCAGGCAGCAACGAATGGCTGCCTGATCTTGTGGTAATACATTTTTTCTGCTACATCTAAGCCTGTTGTTTCACTATAATGGGAATATTTTGAGAATCTGGTCTAGGGCGGAAGTATACTTTTTTGCACGGGGAGGATTTGTGAAACCAGATTAGTAGGCAGCAGATTTTCTCTGATTTTTATGCTTATTCTTATATGAAATTTTCTGTAATTCCTGTTTTAATCGGCATTCTTGTGTCTGTCAGCACAATTGCTGAAGCACAGTTCCGTAAAGGTATAGACGAACCGGTAAGTGTTTATCAAAGAAAAAACCGGCATGGCACCTTTTTTTATTCTGCCGGCTTTGGTATCAGTTCTTATTTTGGAGACCTGAAAGACGACAGAAAGCAACTGTGGGCAAAGCCAAGTACCCAGCTGGGGCTACAATACCGGGTAAATGACCGACTGCACTTTCGTACGGAAATCAGCTGGTATCGCATTTCCGGTGCAGACTCTCTGAATGATCCCAACACTGGTATCTATGACCGCAACCTGTCGTTCCGTGCAGATAATTTTGAACTGAACCTGGTAGGGCTCCTGCACCTGTTTAACAAGTATTCAATTGCTAAACCACCTGTTAATCCATACCTTATTGCCGGTGTGGGACTCACAACCAATACCCCCAAAGCCAATTATAATGGAGAATGGCATAAACTTCGTCCGCTGAAAACCGAAGGCACCTCTTACAGTGCAGTTATGCCGGTATTTCCTGTAGGAGCAGGTATTGCTGTACATCTCAACACCAACTGGGACATTTCGCTTGAGCTTGGCTACAGGTTTACTTTTACAGATTATCTTGATGATGTAAGTACTACCTACAGAGGCGTAGAAAATTTTGAAGACCCACTTGCCAGGGCACTCTCTGACCGCAGGCCTGAAATGGGGTTAAACCCTTTGCCAAACGGTAACAGAAGAGGAAACAGTACAGACTTTGATGGCTACCTGATCACAGGTATCAAGGTGGTATATACACCTACCCGGATTCCTGAAGAAGTTTTGAGAATACAGAAATAGACCTAATCACAGAATCCATTATCCCTTCGGGCAGGTATTGTAATATCTGCCCGATTCTTTTTTAGGCCTGTCATTGGTAATAAAACTTGTATGAACTTTGGAGTTAGATAGCGCTGGAGCATAATGCCAAACAGCGCATGCCTTCACCCATTCTTGCTATTTCTCAACCCAAACATTATGAGAATAGTTTATCAAAATGAAAAGGTGTTGTTCAGGGTCTACTTATACTTTTATTTTTAAAATACCCATTCATCTTCCTGTAAATGGGGCGTTTAACATGTTTTTCAAATCGAATCTATTCCTGGCATAGTGTCTGTACAAAGGCTAACAGATCCTGATTATTTTTTAAACTGATGTATTGGCTGATTTTTTAATCTAAATCCTGAAAATCCCAGGCTGTTCAACCCATTACAGACCTGGGATTTTTCTTTGTGCAGCACTAAGCTGCACTTGTGCTGGCTTCTGCCGATTGCCCACGCCTTTTCCAGCTATGATGTTATATTGATGGTTACCAAGAACCATTGGATCAATGTTTCCTAATCCCGCAGAATTTAACCAGCATGTCGGCTAATGCTGCTCTAAACCCATATTTCTATCATAACATAAGCTGATTTATATCATAAGATAAGAGATTTTGTAGGGCTAGTTTTGAATAGTAAAATCAGATCTTATGGTCAACTACAGATCAAGACGGTTTCTGTTCAAATACAGCCTGATACCGCAAAAAAAATGGAGGCTGGCCGCCATTATCCTGGTGGCTTCTTTCCTGGGCCTGGGATTTTATGTGCTGAAGCTAAGCAACGCAGTTTCGTATCTATCGGATGATCCCAAGGCCTGCATCAACTGCCACTTAATGACGCCCCAGTATATTACCTGGAATCACAGCTCGCACCGCGAGGTGGCGCATTGCAACGATTGCCACGTGCCCCAGGATAACCTGTTCAGCAAGTTCTATTTCAAAGCAAAAGATGGGCTCTACCATTCCTCCATCTTTACATTAAGAGCCGAGCCACAGGTTATCAAGGCCCTGCAACCTTCTGTAGAGGTGATTCAAAGCAACTGTATCCGCTGCCATGAAGATAGGGTAGTAGACACCAAACTTACAGCCTCAGTTGCCGATCACGCTGTGCACAGAACCGACCGCACCTGCTGGGAATGTCACAGAGAAGTGCCTCATGGCCGGGTAAAGAGCCTCTCATCTGTTGGTCTTCAAATCGAAAACATAGAAGTACATACCAAAGAAAAAGCTGCCGTAATCCCTAAATGGCTTAAAGAAACCATAGAAGCAAACAAAAAATCAACAAACAACCCTACTGCTAAATAAGCCTGCTGAATAGCAGATATTCAGGGCTTTATACGCAAAACATTTCTCCTGATCAAAAAAACAATCATACTCAAATGAAAAACTGGATATTATTCCTGGGGACTTTAGTGGCAGTGTTTCTGTTGGCGATGCTGGCCACAACAATTATGGACCGTAAGGCAGAAGCCCGTTTTGCTTATAAGTCGCAGGTGCAGATAGAGGGTATAGAGCCCAGGGACTCTGTTTGGGGCCTTAACTATCCACGGCAGCACCAGTCTTATATGCAAACCAGGGATACCACTTTTAAAAGCCTGTATAACACCAGCGGCCATAAAGATGTACTGGAGGAGCAGGCAGAGCTGGTTGTGCTTTGGGCCGGTTATGCTTTCAGCAAAGACTATAACCAGCCAAGAGGTCACGCTTATGCGGTAGAAGATATACATAAGACCCTGCGTACCGGGGCGCCTATGGAAAAAGGGGAGGGTGCAATGCCCAGCACCTGCTGGACCTGTAAAAGCACAGACGTACCCAGGCTGATGGATGAGATGGGCGTAACAGAGTACTACAGCAAAAAATTCTCTGACCTTGGTAGTGAAGTAATTAACCCTATTGGTTGCGCCGACTGCCACGATCCTAAAACCATGAACCTGACCATCACCAGGCCTGCGCTGGTAGAAGCTTATGAAGCAATGGGTAAGGACATTAAACAGGCATCGCACCAGGAGATGCGCTCCCTGGTATGTGCACAGTGCCACGTAGAATACTACTTCGATAAAAAAGTACCGGGCAAAGAGGGCGCCGCTTACCTGACCTTCCCCTGGAAAGATGGCATGGAAGTAGAAGCCATGGAGGCTTATTACGACCAGATTGATTTCAGTGACTGGGTGCACCCTATCAGCAAAGCGAAAATGATCAAGGCACAGCACCCCGACTTTGAGCTGTTCAAATCAAGCGTACATGCTAAAAGAGGTGTTTCCTGTGCCGACTGCCATATGCCATACAAGACTGAAGGTGGCCAGAAATTTACAGACCACCACATTGGTTCTCCGCTTGCTAACGTGGAAAACTCCTGCTTTGTGTGCCACCGTGAGAAAAAGGAAGACCTGATGACAGATGTTTATGATCGTCAGAAGAAAATTAAAGAAGGTACCAGCTACCTGCAAAAACAAATAGCCAAAGCGCACATAGAAGCTAAAAAGGCATGGGATCTGGGTGCTACAGAAGCACAAATGGCAGATATCTTGAAAGGCATCCGTCATGCTCAGTGGCGCTGGGACTTTGCAGTGGCCTCACACGGTGCGGCCTTCCACGCACCGCTTGAAACCAGCAGAATAGTTTCTTCAGCTACCGGTAAAATACAGGAGGCCAGAATAGAACTATCACGCCTGCTGGCAGAGCTGGGCTACAATAAGCCTGTGGAAATGCCTGATTTCAATAACAAGGTTGCCATGCAGCAGTACATAGGTCTTGACATTCCTGCAGAAAAAGCAAACAAAACCAAATACCTGGAGCAGGTAGTGCCGCAATGGCTCAAAGAAGGCAAAACACGCGAGGCAAGTACTAAAACAGTAAAGGCAACAGCCAATTAGGTGCCTGTCTTCAGTAAACCTCAGGAATACTACTAAAGATTTTTGATCAATACCCCCGATGAAAACATATATAGTATCAGGCATGCTGGGCCTTGCATGTTTATTCGCAAACACAGCCCAGGCACAGTTCAGTGTAGACGGACAGCTGGTACAAAGAGCTGAGTACCGCCATGGTTACGGTAAACTGATCAGTGAAAATGATGAGGCTGCTGCCTTCATTGGTCAGCGGGCACGGCTCAATGCGCAATATAAAATGGATAAGTTCAGCTTTTATGTGAGTGTACAGGATGTGCGTACATGGGGTAGTGCCCCACAAATAAAAGCTACAGACCCTTATTTATCTGTTCATGAAGCCTGGGCAGAAACCAGGCTTGGTGATCATTTTAGCCTTAAGCTTGGTCGGCAGGAGCTGAACTATGACAATGCCCGTTTCCTGGGTAACCTCGACTGGGCGCTGCAGGGAAGAGCACATGATTTTGCTCTTGCAAAGTGGGAAAAGGATAACATGAAGCTTCACTTTGGTGCAGGTTATAACCAGGATGCAGAGAAGTTAAGCGGAAGGCTGTTTACAACACCCAACCAGTATAAGACTGCACAGTTTGTGCGCTTTGAGAATGGCCGTGGTAATTTCAGTTACTCTGCATTATTCTGGAATAATGGCAGGCAGTATGTAGTAACAGACGATCTGAACCAGGTAGTGGATGAAGGCATCAGATACATGCAAACACTGGGGCTGCCAACCCTAAAGTACCAGCTCAAAAACACAATAATTTCCGGCTTCTATTACCAGCAGTTAGGTAAAGATGTGGCTGGCAGAAAGGTACGTGCTTTTGATGCAAGTGCTCAGGTATCTCATGCATTGGATCTTAACCCCGACAAGGGGAGAAAATTAAGGTTAACGGCAGGTGTGGAATTCCTGAGCGGAACAGACAACAACAGCAGCGATAACATCAACCGCTCTTTTGCCCCCCTGTATGGCACCAACCATGCCCACAACGGCTATATGGACCAGTTCTTTGTAGGCGGACGCCACGATAACACTGTAGGTCTGCAGGATCTGTTTCTGCGGGTTCGTTACGATGTAAACAACAAGCTGTTCACTTCATTGAACGGCCACTCCTTCAGTGCCTTTGCCGATGTATACAACGAACAGGTAAAATCAGACAGCGGCCTGGGCTATGAACTTGACTTCAGCCTTGGCTACCTGATTAACGATGCTGTATCGCTGCAAAGTGGCTATAGCCAGTTGTTTGCATCAGATACTTTTAAAATGCTTCAGGGTGTACAAAATCCGGACAGAAACCAGAATTGGGCATACCTGATGATGATCTACCGTCCAACCATGAAAAATAAATTTATCGGGTTGCTCTTCTGATAAAGGAGATAAAAGAACACAGACAATCAACCAACAACTTAGCTTAAAGCAGTTCCGGGTTACGCTTAATGGGAATTAAACATTAAGCGTGCCCTGGAACATAAGAGAAGCCTTACCTGAAGTTTAGCTGGGAAATAAGGTTCAGGAAAGGGATGAAAAAGGGGGTTCAGGATCTGGCTAATTGCCCGATCCATAGTGGAAAAGAAAAGAGAATTGAAATAGAGAAGAACAGGAGTTAAGCGAAATGATTAAGCACTTATTATCAACAAAAGTATCTTTCGTGCTCATGGTAGCTTTTTCGGTAGCAATGGGTGTAGCCACCTTTATCGAAAATGACCTTGGTACCGCAGTGGCCAGGGCTGCTGTGTATGAAAGCTGGTGGTTTGAAGTAATAATGGTCTGGCTTGCGATCAATTTCATAGCACACATTGGTAAATACAAACTAATTGCCAGAAAAAGATGGCCGGTAGGCCTTTTTCACATTGCTTTTGTAATCATCATACTGGGTGCCGGCATAACCCGATACTTTGGCAGCGAGGGCACCATCCACATCAGGGAAGGGGAAATGGGGCATACTTTCCACTCTTCTGTAAACTACCTGCAATTATCAGAGCTTACAGAAAACAAGGGAGGCCAGCGTTACGAGAAACCTGTATCTCTTGCGGCCTACAACTTTAAAGCACAAACTGTAGCAGCCAATCTAAATGACCAGGAGTTCAGGGTACATTTTGATGAATTTATTCCCGGTGCGCATGAGCGCTTTATAAGCGGCCCGGATACCCTCGTCGACATCGCCATTGCTGTGGGCACAGGCCGGGAAGATTACCTGGTAAAAAAAGGAGAAAGCCTGCAGATAGGTGATCTTGGCTTAGCCATATCAAAAACCGGACATTCGGGTATTCAGCTCTTCAGAGGGGATAGTAGCTGGATGATCAGCAGCAGCAAAAGCCTGCACCTGGTAGAAATGAACTCACAGAAGATGGGGGTGCTAAAGGCAGGAGAAGTAAAGCCACTGCAGTTAAAAACACTGTACCAGACAGATAGTGCTGCATTTCTTGTAAAAGCTGTGTACGAAGGGAAGCAGCTGGCATATACAGCAGAAAAAGACGAGAAAATGGCTAAAAACCTGCCCACAATGGTAAAGCTAAGGGTAGAAGATAAAGCAGGTAAAGAGCTGCTGAATACCTATACTGCCATGGTTAGCGAAAGTCCGAAACGGCATGTGTTTTTTGCAGATGGAAGGAAATACACCCTTGCCTATGGCCCCAGTGAGGAAATGCTGCCATTTGCACTTAAGCTAAGGGCATTTGAACTGGAGCGTTATCCCGGGAGCCAAAGCCCCTCCAGTTATGCCAGTGAGGTAAGCGTGGTTGATCATGATACCAGCTTTCCCTACAGGGTATTCATGAACAATGTGCTGGATTATAAAGGCTACCGTTTTTACCAGGCCTCTTACGATACCGACGAAAAAGGAACAGTATTATCAGTAAGCCAGGACCGGCCAGGTACTTATGTAACTTACCTGGGCTATTTTCTGCTAACAGTGGGTATGTTTTTTACCCTCTTTGCCAAAGGTAGCAGGTTCAGTATTTTAAATAACCGGCTAAAATCACTCAACAAAGCTAAAGGCCTCATGGTGGCAGCACTGCTGTTTAGCCTGCAGCTTAGCGCCCACGAAACCACACTTCCGGATATCAGCAAATCAGTTATTCCTGCAGCGCATGCAGAGGCCTATGGCCGCCTGGTTGTACAGGATCTGGACGGGCGCATGAAGCCCCTCAACACCCTGGCTAATGAAATAGCCAGAAAGCTTAGCGGCACCTCAACAATCACAATCAAACAGGAGGGAGGGGATATTAAGCTGAATGCAGAGCAGTTTTTACTCTCGGTGCAGCTTAATCCTGCTGACTTCAGCAGCCTGCCCCTCATTAAAATCGATACCAAAAAATCTGCAGAAATATTCAAAGCACTGGGGCACGCGCCCGTAAGCAGCCTAAGCTTTAAGGAGTTTCTGGATGATGAAGGCAGGTACCTCCTGCAGGATTTGGTAGAGGAAGCAAACCGCCTGAAGCCAGGCGAACGCAATGAAGGTCATAAAGAGCTACTGAAAGTAGATGAGCGTTTCAATATTCTGTACGCTGTTTTCAGCGGAGACTTCCTAAGGCTTTTCCCAAACAGGCTGGATAAGAACAACACCTGGTTCACAGCACATCAGTACGACAGGGGCTTTGATCCTGAAGATGGGATGTTTGTAAAGAACATCACGCCGCTGTACATGTCGGCCCTGTTAAAAGGTACCAGTACCGGCAACTGGCAGGAAGCCGATGAAATCCTTAACTACATAAATCTTTACCAGCAAAAGGCCGGGATCAACGTTTACCCTTCTCAGAATCAGCTAAAGGCAGAGCTTTTTTACAATCAGATGAACCTGGGCAACCGCTTGTTTGGTATGTTCTGGCTCCTGGGGATAGGCATGCTGGGGCTGGCAATTGTAAAACTCTTCAGTACACCAAAATGGCTTGACTATAGCTGGAGTACTGGATTAGTACTGGCCTGGGCAGGTTTTATGGCCTTTACTTTTCATTTGGCACTGCGTTGGTATATTGCTGGTCATGCGCCCTGGAGCGATGGGTTCGAAATGCTGATTTTCGTTGCCTGGGGTGTACTGCTCTTTGGGTTGCTGTTTGGTAATCGCTCTCACTTTACCGTTCCGCTTGGTGTTTTATTCTCCGGAACACTGCTGTTCGTTGCCTTTCTGGACTGGCTGAACCCTGAAATCACCAACCTGATGCCGGTACTGAATTCTTACTGGCTGAAGATACACGTAGCCGTAATAGTAAGCGGCTATGCTCCCCTGGCGCTGGCAGCCGTTATGGCACTGCTAACCCTGTTGTTGCTGCTGTTTAAACCAAAAGCACCTACAGCCAGGTGGTGGAGGAGTATGCAGGAGCTTAGCATCGTTAACGAAATGGCCATCACCATTGGTTTGTTTCTGCTAACAGTGGGCACTTTTCTGGGTGGTATTTGGGCTAACGAAAGCTGGGGCCGTTACTGGGCCTGGGATCCCAAAGAAACATGGGCCTTGATTTCTGTAATGATCTATGGATTTATTCTGCACCTAAGGCTGATTCCAAGCCTGAAGAATGCAATTGTACTCAATGTAGCAAGTCTGTGGGCGTTTTCTACCGTTATCATGACCTCCTTTGGGGTAAACTATTATCTCTCCGGCCTGCACTCTTATGCACAGGGCAATCCTGTACCGGTGCCTACATGGATTTACTGGTTGATAGCAGTGTTGGCGGCTATTACTACAATGGCTATTGTAAAATACAGAAGCCTAAGCGATAAAGAGAAGAAAGATTTACTGGCTGTGTAAATAAAAGGAAATGTGCTGGGGCAGTTTGCTCCAGTAGCTATAGTTTGCTTAAGTTTCAGATGATAGAGCAATCTATTAAGGTGCCTCCGCAGCTGTAACTGCGGAGGCTTTTTTTATGCCTGAAAAACCAGAAAAACTCATGTTCATTCCTGAGCAAAGTCAGCGTTCCGCATCTTAAGCTGATTTAAAATTGACCCGCTGATTCCCACTATCAGGGCAGCAGGCATTATCATGAAAAAGGCATATGTTTTATGTTTAGCAGTGCTATCCTGTGCTTGCGGACAATTTGAGAGCCAGAAAGGAACTATAACCGGCTTTAGTGACCACACCCTACATCAGGGCACACATACTGTTGCTAACACTCATCTGGGGCAACATCACTACCTAAGTCCCGAAGTAGGCCATGGAGAGATGCAGTCTCCTATCAACATCATATCCGGAGAGGCTCATGATACGCGGCATAATATTGCACTGAAGTACAGGCAGTCGAAGGAAGTGATGAAGAACCTGGGGCATACTGTTCAGTTAGTGTATGACGAGGGGAGCTACATCCAGATAGATCAGCAGCAGTTTGATCTACAGCAGTTTCATTTTCATACCCCTTCAGAACACCTGGTAGATGGCATCACCTATCCGCTGGAGATGCACCTGGTACACGTATTTTATGAAGAAGGCAGCAAAGCTCAAAATCCGCAATACCTGGTGGTGGGGCTGTTATTTAAGGCAGGCAAAGAGAATCCTTTCTTAAGCCAGTTTATGGAAAACCTGCCACAGGAAGAAGGGCAGACCATTGTGCTGGCAGATAAGTTCATAGATGTCAATAACCTGATCAAAGACAATTTCGGCAGCTTTTACCACTACATAGGCTCTTTAACAACCCATCCTTATACCGAATCGGTAAACTGGCTGGTGCTGAAGCATGTATTTGAGGCCTCAGCAGAGCAGATTGAAAAACTAAACAGACTTGAAGGAAATAATGCCCGCCACATTCAGGCTTTAAATAACAGGGAAGTTGAGGAAGTGTGGCATTAATGCTGATGTTTAAGTAAGTAAAGCTGCTTTACCTGGCCACTAATCACTGAAGATTGCCTGGCGAAGCAGCAGGAATTCTTATTTCATAAGTGGTTTTCCTGGGAACATTGAGTTTATAACTGCTTGTGTTATTGAACCAGGGGTTTAGCAAACGCAGCTCTTTATAGGTGGTGTTGTGGCTTTTAGCGAAGCTTACCAGGTCATCTATATCCTCATCTACCGTAACTACATTGTATTCATAGGGCTGGTATCGCTCTTCAGGCTTTAAAAAGTAGCCATAGGCTTCGGGGTTTTCCAGAATAAGTTTAAAAGCCAGTATCCGGTATACATAGCGCGCCGTCTCCTGGTTAAGGTGCAGATCATAAAAGCTATCAGCCTGCTGATCTTTCAGCGCCTTTTGTATGCCACTTACACCTCTGTTGTAAGAGGCTGCAACCAGGGTCCAGTCACCAAATTGTTCATAGGCCCATTTAAAGTATCTGCAGGCGGCTTCCGTGGAAAGCTTTGGGTCTCGGCGCATATCGGCATCCCTGTTTATCGGGAGGTTAAAATCTTTGGCAGTAGCTTCCATAAACTGCCACATACCAGTGGCACCCACATAAGATTCAGCATTATTGTCAAGCTCACTTTCTGCCACACCCAGATAAATAAAATCGGCTGGCACACCATTTTCTCTTAGTGTTTGTTCTACAAGCGGTCTCCAGCGTTCAATATTCTTGAGTGCCACCATGGTGCGCGAATGGCGAAACATATTGACCGTTAGTTCATTCTCCAGTGCCTCCCTTACATCGCTTTTGTGCAGGGGTACCGCTTCGCCGGCAAAAGATACTGACTGGGGCAGGGGAGGCGTGGTAATAAACTGAGGTGCGCTTAAATGAGCTGAATCGCCTACCACTACCCGTACTTCAGCACTTTTATCCACGAAGTTCTGCTGCTGGCCTTCATCTGCAGTTTTTTCAGAATTGCAGGCGGTAAAAAAGATAACAGATAGTAGGAGCAGTCTTATAATTCTGATCAGCTGTATCAAAGTAATTGATGGTTTGTATGTTGGTTCTTTCTGTATTGCTTAAATGGCTAACAGAAAGATTGTTGCAACAAAGTTAAGGGCAAATGATTTAATCCTATGTAGCAGCAACGAGAACCTTATGGCAAAGGAAGAAAATTCAGGTAAAATTTTACCCGAAAGCAGAACTGATAAAAAGTATAATGAAGCCCGCCGCACATTTTTGAAACAATCATCACTCCTGACTGCGTTGGCCCTGGCACCTCCGGCAGTGGTTAAGGCCGCAGAAGCCGGGCTGGATGAGAAAGTGGCAGATCAGTTTGAGAAGGTACCGCTAAGCCTGGAAATAAATGGTGAGCTTAAAAAGCTCTCTGTTGAACCAAGAACAACCCTGCTGGACCTGTTGCGGGAACAGCTGGATTTAACCGGCACTAAAAAAGGCTGCGATTATGGCCAGTGTGGTGCCTGTACCGTGCATGCAGATGGACAGCGGATCAACTCCTGCCTTAGCCTCACCGTAATGCAGGAAGGTAAAAAGATCACCACCATAGAAGGCCTGGCGACAGGGGATGAACTGCATCCCATGCAGGCAGCATTTATCGAGTACGACGGTTTTCAATGCGGCTACTGCACACCCGGGCAGATCATGTCTGGTGTAGCCTGCATACGCGAAGGGCACGCAAATTCCGAGAGTGAGATCAGGGAGTACATGAGTGGCAATATTTGCCGCTGCGGGGCCTATCCAAATATTATAAAAGCCATTACAGCGGTTAAAAAAGGAGGGAAAAAAGTATGATCCCATTCCAGTATGTAAGGCCAAAGCAACAAAAAGCAGCCATTGATGCACTGGCCCGAGATAACAATGCCATGTTCATTGCCGGTGGCACCAATCTGCTCGATTTGATGAAGCGCTATGTAGTGGTTCCCCAAAAGCTGGTTGACATTAACCAATTGCCCTTACATAACATTGAGCAGCTAAATGGGGGCATTCGCATAGGTGCACTTGTAACTAACACAGCCCTGGCAGAACACAAGCTTATAAAAGAAAAATATCCCCTGCTTTCACAGGCTGTGGTTTCTGGTGCTTCTGCTCAACTGCGGAATATGGCTACGGTGGGGGGTAACATGATGCAGCGTACCCGCTGCTACTATTTTTATGATACAGCCCTGCCCTGCAATAAGCGAGAACCAGGCACAGGTTGTGGTGCCCTGGATGGTGTAAACAGGATGCATGCCATTTTCGGCTTCAGCGATAAATGCATTGCAGTACATCCCAGTGATATGAGCGTGGCCTTAGCCGCACTAGATGCAACTGTGCAGGTAAGTGGTCCGAAAGGCGAGAGAAGCATAGCTTTTACAGATTTTCACCGGCTGCCGGGAGAACAGCCGGAAAAGGATACAAACCTCCATAAAAATGAGCTGATCACCTCGGTTTTTATTCCCGATGCTCCATTTGCCAGAAATGCCTGTTACCTGAAGGTGCGCGAAAGAGCCTCTTTTGCATTTGCACTTGTTTCTGTTGCAGCTGCCCTGGATATCAGCAATAACAGCATCAGGGAGGCGCGTCTGGCCATGGGAGGCGTAGCACACAAACCATGGCGTTTGTTTAAGGCAGAAAAGACGCTGAAGGGCATGCCTGTATCAGAAGCATCTTTCAGGCAGGCGGCAGCAGTGGCCATGGAGGGAGCCAGGGCTTTTGAGCATAATGCCTACAAAATTAAAATGGCCCCCGAAACCATTGTTCATGCACTGAAAACAGCAGCAGGAATCGTTTAACCCCTTAATTCAGACAAGCAGCATGCGTAAAGTAGTAATGGGCGATAGGCTCGACAGGGTAGAGGGACAACTGAAAGTTACAGGAGTAGCCCGTTATGCCGCAGAATATAATTTGCCGGGAGTAGCCCATGGCGTATTGGTAACCAGTAGTATTCCCAGGGGCCGGATCAGCAAAATAGACACCAAAGCAGCAGAAAGAGCCCCGGGTGTACTGGCTGTTGTAACCCATGAGAACGCGCCAGAAGTGCCAGGGTACGAGGCTTCTGTAAACAATGAAGGCTCACGGGTATACGGGCAGGAGTTCAGATTATTTTATGATGATAAGATCCTGCACAACTTTCAGCCTGTGGCCCTGGTGGTGGCAGATACCTACGAGCGGGCGGTACATGGGGCTTTCTTGGTGAGTATAGGTTATGAAAAGGAACTGCATAACACCAGCTTGAGGGATAATCTTGATGATGCCTTTACCCCCGCAGATCAGAAAGACCATAAAAGGGGAAGGCCTGATGCCTACAAAGAGGCCCCTGTGCTGGTAGAGCAGGAGTATCATACCCCTATTCAGGTGCATAATCCAATGGAAACCCATTCTACCACGGCTTTATGGGAGGGAGATAAGAAAGTTAAAGTCTATAATAAAACACAGGCAACTAAAATTTCTCAGAAAGAGATCAGTAAGGCATTTGACCTGGAGAAAGAAAACGTTGAGGCGCATTCTCCTTTTGTTGGTGGTGCTTTTGGCAGCTCTTCCCGTTTATGGCCGCAGGAGATGGCCGCTATCATGGGAGCTAAAGTAACAGGCCGGCCGGTAAAAGTTATGCTAATGCGTGACCAGGTGTTTAACATGGTAGGCTACCGGCCAGCCTCTGTTCAGTATTTTTCGGTAGGTGCTACTGCAGAAGGCAAACTGCTGGGAATTGCCCATCATGCACGCGGCTTTACATCACGCTATGAGCAGTTTACGGAACGGCTGCTGGATCCCACCAAGTCGATGTACAGCTGCCCTAATATGGATACCAGCTATAAGCTTGTATCACTGGATATGAGCACCCCATGCTGGACCCGCGGCCCTGGAGAAACAAGCGGTTCTTTTGCACTTGAATCTGCCATGGATGAGCTGGCCTATGCCCTGAAAATGGACCCGCTGGAACTGCGCAAAATAAATTATGCTGAAAAAGACCCGGAGAATGATAAGCCCTGGTCCAGCAATTACCTGTTGCAGTGCTATGAGCGAGGAGCAGAACGCTTTGGCTGGAGCAGGCGTAATCCGGAACCGCGATCCATGCGCGAAGGAGAATGGCTTGTAGGCCTGGGTATGGCTTCTGGTATTTACAAGGCAGCACGCGACAGGGCCGAAGCCAGGGTAAAACTGCTGGCTGATGGCAGTGTTTTGCTAAGAAGTGCTGTCGCAGATGTAGGTCCTGGCTCTGCTACTATTTTTACCCAGATAGCCGCAGATAGGTTAGGCTTACCAATGGAGAAAGTGAGATTTGAGTGGGGAAACTCCGTTTTTCCGTATGCACCAGGACAGTTTGGCTCACACACCACTGCCTCTGTTGGTTCTGCCGTATACGAAGTGTGTACAGACCTGAAACAAAGGCTGCAGGAACTGGCAGTAAACCAGCCAGGTTCACCTTTGTATGGCGCCCAGGCAGCAGACTTGTTTTTTGAAGGAAACACCTTGAAAACTAAGACTGGAAATGCCAGCCTTCGCTATGCGGATGTACTTGAATTGCATGCCCTAAAAGAACTGGAAGTAAGCAGGGAATCCAGAGGAGGACCTGAACTGGATGAATTCTCCAGCAAATCCTTTTGTGCAAACTTTGTAGAGGTGCGTGTACATGCTGCTACCGGCGAGGTTCGTGTAGCAAAGGTGGTATCTGCAGTAGATGCAGGCAAAATCATGAATCACAAAACTGCCGAAAGCCAGGTGTATGGCTCTGTTGTATGGGGTATAGGCATAGCACTGATGGAGGAAGGTATTATTGACCACCGCTTTGGCAGGCACCTCAACAATGATCTGGCAGATTACCATGTGCCCATTAACGCAGATGTGCCTGACATTGATGTTATTTTCACAGACCTGGAAGACCCAATTGTTGATCCGATGGGAGCAAAGGGTATTGGAGAGATTCCCCTGATTGGCTTTACGGCGGCCATTGCCAATGCGGTGTACCATGCTACGGGCAAACGCATCACCAAATTACCCATTACACCAGATAAACTTCTTTGACCAGGGGCTGATATAATTTCAACAATATTCAGTAACGGTTAAAACTTCTTTCTGCAGAGCGGGTATTATAAAGTATGTTGAATCTATAATTTTTTAAACAGATGAACACCAATATAATACCTTCTAAAACACATGCAATTATCGATTATGCTACAGCTGCATCTTTGATTGCACTGCCGCTGGTTTTCAGCAGCAGGAAAAACAGGGGCATGGAAACTTATTTGCCAATGATCATGGGCGCCGGTGTTATTGTGCAGAGCTTATTCACCAAATATGAACTGGGTGTTAAAAAGAAAATGAGTATGCCAAGGCACCTTCAGCTGGACTATATCAATGGTGCCCTGATGGCCGCTTCACCATTCCTGTTTGGCTTCCGTAAAAAAAGCTGGGTTCCGCATCTGGCAGTGGGCTTAACAGAACTGGCAGTAGCATATTTCTCAAAGCCATACCCACGCTCAATCTAAAGATCATGCTCATGTATCCAAAAAGCCTGGCAGTTGTCTTTAATCAACTGCCAGGCTTTTACTTTATGTTTAATCAAACAGGGATTGTTGCCCTGATGGTACTCTATGTTTAATGGTTACAGATTTTAAGGGTACATCATCGCAGCAAACCGTAAAAACGGGGGTTTCTTCAAAGCGGGAGGCTACTACAATTTCAGTATCTCCTGCATGTTCTGTAAATATTTCTTTAACCAGCTGCGGGCAGTTGTTGTCTTTAGAAAGGTGCGACAGCAGCAAATGGCTCATGTAGTGAGGCTTATAAGCAGTAAAGAGCGCCAGTGCCTGCTTGTTAGATAAGTGCCCGTGCCCGCCCCTGATGCGGTTCTTCAGAAAGTAAGGGTAATGACCCTGGTCCAGCATGGCATCATCATAGTTAGCTTCCAGGAAGGCAGCATGGCATTGCCTGAAATGATGGATCAGGTTTTCGCATGGAGCGCCTATATCAGTGAAAATACCAACGTTTGTACCACCACAGCTAACAACAAAGCTGTGTGGATCGGCAGCATCGTGGAATTTAGGAAAAGCTGTAACACAAAGTTCGCCAACCTGAACAGTTTCAAAAGCCTCAAAAGGGATTGCCAGGGGGTTATGCGGGCTTAAGCGTGCATGCTGCAAAGTGCCGGGTGTAATGTAAACAGGCAGCTGGTATTTTTTTGCCAGAACGGGTATACCCCTGATATGGTCGGAATGTTCATGCGATACGAAAATAGCCTTAACCTTGTCCATTGAAAGTCCCAGGCGCTTCAGCCTTTTTTCAGTCTCCCGGCAGGATATTCCTGCATCTATCAACACTGCCTCCTGCTCATTACCTACATAATAGCAGTTGCCGTTGCTTCCCGAATTCAGTGATGTGATGAACAATTGCATAGAACAACAAAGAAACCCTATTTTTAGTAAGCATTCAAAGCTAATGCTTAGAAATCAAGCTATTACTATAAGATAACTGTCAGTAGCCCTTCAGGTCCAGATCGTCTGTTTCTACTATCGATACCTTCTTGCCCATTTTTTTCTGGATTACACCGAAATGATGCTGGTCTTCTGCCGTAATAATGGTGATGGCTTCGCCCTTTGCTGAGGCACGGCCGGTACGTCCTATCCGGTGCACATAATCTTTTGGTGAGCGTGGCAGCTCAAAATTAATTACATAAGGCAGCTTTTCAATGTCGATACCCCGTGAAGCAAGGTCTGTTGCGATCAGCACCCTAAGCTTTCCGGTTTTGAATTTTTGCAGCACTTCAGTTCTTGCACCCTGGCTTTTCTGGCTGTGGAGGGAGGAGGCCTGAATCCCGTTTTTCGAAAGCTTGCCAACAAGGTTATCTGCAGTTCTGATGGATGAGGTAAATACCAGTACCTGCTGCATGTTGTGCTGTTTGATAAGGTATCTCAGTAAAGGGCCTTTCCGCTCAGGCGCTACGAGATAGGCTACCTGGCTGATCAGCTCATGTTGCTGGTTTTCCTCCCCAACTTCAATCAGCAGCGGATCACGCAGCAGGGTTTCCTTGATATTGCGCACATCATCACCAATGGTAGCCGAAAAAAGTACGTTCTGTCGCCTGGGGGGCAGAAGTGCAAAGATCTTATCAATTTCTTCCTGAAATCCCAGGTTTAGTATCTTATCGGCTTCGTCCAGCACCAGCATTTCAACTGCCGACAGATGTACGGCATTTGATGAGACCAGGTCCAGCAACCTGCCAGGCGTAGCAACCACTATCTCTGCAGATGCCAGTGCCATCATTTGCGGGTTGATTGATACGCCGCCATAAACAGCCAGTGTGTTTATTCTCCTAGACAGACCGTTACTAAACTCCTTAAATACATCAGCTACCTGGGCAGCAAGCTCCCGCGTTGGTACCAGCACCAGTACTTTAATATACCTGCTTTTTGCCGGGCCTGCTTTTTGCAGCAGCTCCAGAATGGGCAATACAAAAGCAGCTGTTTTACCAGAACCTGTCTGTGCCACACCAAAAATATCCTTGCCAGCCAGTATAGCAGGAATTGCCTCCTGCTGAATAGGAAAAGGCTGCTCAAATTTCTGACTGGCCAGTGATCTTAAAAGCGGCTCTGATAAACCAAGGGAGGAAAACTGCATGCGGTATAAATGCAAAGAATGATGGAGAATATATAGTTTTTCTCCGTAAAAATACGTTAATTCTTGTCAATGATG
The DNA here is from genome assembly GCF_020178975.1 of Cesiribacter sp. SM1. Classification (GTDB taxonomy): domain Bacteria; phylum Bacteroidota; class Bacteroidia; order Cytophagales; family Cyclobacteriaceae; genus Cesiribacter. The sequence continues at coordinate 252,303 of NZ_JAHXBU010000092.1, read as the reverse complement.
CTATCATAAGAGCTCCTACTCCCGTAGAGTACTATAGAAAGTATGGCAGGTGAGATTTTTTAGAAGAAAACTTCATTTTTTCAAAACCCTGGAATTGCTTTTCAATATTTAATAATAGGGCTCTTCTTATAATAAGTTCATTGATCCTAAGAGTCTCGGTAAGATAAAACAGAACTGGAGCGGGGAAATCTATGATGAAACTTTACAATCAGGCAAAGATATACATGGCGGCAGTAGTAACACTGCCAAACTGCTTGCTTCTGTTGCTCTTTATGTTTCCGGCTGCTTTATTTGCTCAAACAGTCAGACTCAATGGGATTGTAAAGGATAATCACGGCGTTACCCTGCCCTTTGCAGTAGTCATGATACTTCCTGATAGTACAATAGCTCCTGCAGATGTGGATGGAGCATTTACTGCACGGGTTCCCAAAGGCAGGAACAACATCATCATATCCTATACCGGATTTGAGAAGCTGATAAAGGTGGCAGAGCTAAACAATGATACCACCATTCACTTTAAACTTTCCCCCCTGGTAGCACACCTGCAGGAAGTAGTAATTACGGCGAACCGTTATTCGCAGCAGGATATCGTGCAGACTACCCGCCTGGGTACGCATACGATTTCGAAAAAAGACATTGCTTTTTTACCTGTACTGGGCGGCGAAGCCGATGTGATCAAAACCATACAGTTACTGCCCGGTACCAGCAGGGGCGTGGAGGGAAGTTCCGATTATTTTGTGCGTGGTGGTGCTGCAGACCAGAACCTGGTACTCCTGGATGGTGCACCTATTTACAACACCAGTCACCTGTTTGGATTCCTTTCAGTGTTCAATCCTGATATGCTGGAGAAAGTTGAATCGATTAACGGTGGTTTCCCTGCGCAATATGGCGGCCGTTTGTCTTCTATACTTGATATAAGCACCAATAGCAGTATAGCCAAGAAAACCCGCATCTCCGGGGAGGTTGGCTTGCTGGCTTCGCGCTTATATGTAGAACAACCCCTGATCAAGAACAAGGCCAGTATATGGCTGGCAGGCCGCAGAACCTACATTGATCAGGTAGTTAAAACCATTGGCGAAGAGCTTCCCTATTATTTTTATGACTTGAACGGAAAGCTCATTTTTAAGCTGGGAAAGCGCGATCAGGTTAATTTCAGCTACTACACTGGTGAAGATATCTTTGACCGCTACAAGGACAGCGATAATGATGGCAGGGGCGTTAGTACTACCTATGTTTCCGGCAACTCCAGCCAATCGCTACAATGGCGACACCGTTACCCCCGGGGATGGAACAGTGATTTAACCCTCACCCGCTCTGCGTATAAATATGATATCAGCAATGTTTATGAAGAAAATCAGCTGGTAGCTTTTTCTGATATAGAAGATTATGGTGCTAAAATAACCTTCATGAAAGATTCTGTCTGGAAAGATGCCAGGATCACTACTGGCGTGGAGTGGGCCAGGCATGAGATAAGCCCCAGTATCGTTAATTCTGCCGGTAATATTGCTGAATTGCTGGAGAGCAGCTCCACAGGGGGTAAAATAGCAAATGAACTATCTGCCTATGTTCAGCAGGAATGGAGCCTGAACAATAAAATACTCGTGAATGCTGGCTTCAGGGGATCTTTAGGTCTGGTGAAAGATAAACAGTACTTTACACCGGAACCCCGCATCTCATTAAGATACTCCCTGCCCAAGCAGCAGTCGCTTAAATTAAGCTATTCCAGAATGGTTCAGTACCTGCACAGGATTTCCAATTCTGCAGTTTCTTCTCCTACTGATATCTGGTACCCGGTTACCGACAGCGTACGCCCGCAACTCTCTCACCAGGTTTCTGCTGCCTGGCAAAAATACCTGAAAGGCCACAATGTGTTTTTGAGCGTAGAGGGCTACTATAAATCACTCGGTAACCTTATTGGCTACGAAGAAGGTACCAACCTGTTCTTCAATTCAGATTTTCAGTCAAGGCTGATCCAGGGACAGGGGCGGGCCTACGGCACAGAATTCTTATTGCGCAAAGAGGCAGGAAGGCTAACTGGCTGGCTGAGCTACACGCTTTCATGGTCGTGGCGGCAATATAATGAAATTAACCGGGGAGACTGGTTTCCTGCCCGATATGATCGCAGGCATAACGGGGCGCTGGTAATGCAGTATAAACTTGGCAGGCGATGGTCAACCTCAATGGTGTGGGAGTACATTTCGGGAGCCAGGTTTACTCCCGTTATCGGCCAGTATGTAATACCTGCACCAAGCATGGCCGGCGTAGACCTGATACCGGTTTTCGCAGAAATAAACCAGGTAAAGCTATCCGACACGCACCGGCTCGACCTGGGAATAAAATTTACCAGCAATCCACACACAAGAATTCAGTGGCATGTATTTGCCGGTGTTAACAATATGTATAACAGGGCAAGCCCTATTGGTATTTTTATAGAAGAAGATGAGAGTAGCGGTACGCTGCATTACACACAGCCCGGTTTGTTTGGATTGCTTCCTTTTGTGAGTTTAGGTTTTAGCCTGTAGTATATGCTTCAGAATTTTACAATTAGTAGTTACTTAACATCTTTTCGCGCAGGGGCCTGTATAACGCTGTTGCTCATGCTGCTGTCTTCCTGCATACCCGATCCGCTGGAGGTTAAAAACATACCTGTTGTAAAACCCGAAATAGTGGTTGCAACACAAATGTTGGAGGAAGAAACATTGCTTGTGCTTTTAACCAAAACCTTTGGAGCTCTGGAAGTAACCGATGATAGCGACCCCCTGAAACTGGTAGAACAAATAGCTGTAAGAGATGCAACCGTTAGCATCAGCGGACCTGGAGGAAGCTATGAGTTGAGCAACATGGGGTATGGTGTATATGGTGGTGTAAACATTCCGTTTGAAGAGGGAGAAACATATGAACTGCATGTAAGCAGTGAAACACTGGGAGCGGTTCATGCCTCAGCTGTAGTGCAGAAGAAGGTTAAGTTTGAACAAATCAACGCAGATCTTTACTACAACGAGGAAGGCGATACCCTTGCTCACCTGACTTATTCTCTTGAGGACCCCCGGGAAAAGAACTGGTATCTGATGGGGGTGCAGGAGATTCGCCGGGAACACATCATCCATAATTTTATCAATCCCCGGGCACATACTGAACTGATAGATGACTATGATGTACCAGGGGAGGGATTTACAGATCAGCACAGGGTAATTCCCCGGGTGTATGATCCCGGAGATACCATTGTAGTATCACTTTCCAACATCAGCGAGGAGTACTATGAGTTTATGAAAATTAGGCTTGATAACCGGCATAACTTTATGGAATTTCTGGGTGAGCCAGTGCATTATCCCAGCAATATTGTAGGCGGCAAAGGCTTCTTTAACCTGAATGTGCCCGATTTTAAAACTTTTGTATTTGATCAGTAACTGTGCATTTATATTTTTAGGGGTATTTAATAAAGACTGCTAACGAATAACTATTCTTTATCCATGCCAGATACTTCCCTGAACCTGGGCCGCACAGAATTTGGTGATTCTGCCAATGCAGGTAATGTACTAACTACAGCAGAAGCAGAAGCCCTGCTCAATGATTGGGTAAAGAACGACCGGCTAAAACTGCACATGCGGCAGGTGGCACAGCTGATGAAAGCCTGGGCAGGGGAAAAACTGAATTTACCCGAAGAGGAGCAGCATAAATGGTACCTGGCCGGCTTGCTGCACGATGCCGACTGGGACCAGTGGCCGGAAGAGCACTGCCGCCGGATTATTGAAGAACTTGAGCGGCGCCAGCTCGATCCAGCCATTATCCGGGCAATAGCCTCACATGGTCCGCGCTACTTTGGTGTGGAGCCACGGAGCGATATGGACAAAATGCTATATGCTTTCGATGAATTATCAGGCTTTACCCATGCCTATTCGCTCATGCGACCCGAAGCATACAAAGGCATGGAGGTGAAAGGGGTAAAGAAACGCCTGAAGGATAAAACCTTTGCCGCCCAGGTATCCAGGGATGATATAGCAGATGCAAGCGAAAGGGCAGGGGTACCAGTGGAGGAGCTTATCCAGTTTGTCATCTCCCACCAGACCGATCAACCCTAAGTTTTAGGTTGATTTATTTTATTTTATCATAGGTTCGGTCTGAAGAAGATTAGGCTCAGGTATTACTTTTTTTTCTAATAGAGGTAAAACTACTTTTACTTCTGTTCCAATGCCTGCTTCGCTTAAAATCTCTATACAGCCCTGGTGCTTGCGAACAAAATCCTGCGAAAGCAGCAATCCAAGTCCGTGTCCTTTTTCGTTTTGAGTACCGGCTGTTGATTTTAATTTATTCCAGGTAAAAAGATTATCAAGCCTTTTTGCCTCTATTCCGGTACCGGTATCCTTTACGCTTATTTGTACGCCATCATCGTCTTTTTGAGCCGAAATGGTAATTAAACCACCGCTGGTAAACTTACAGGCATTCACAAGCAGGTTCCGGAGAACAAACCGCATCATGTTCACATCTGCAACAATTGTAAAAGCAGGATGAATGGTATTCAACGCAACATTGTTCTTCTGCTGGAGTTGTACAGAATTTTCGACTAGTAGCTCATCCACCAAGGCCGCAAGCTTTACCTCCTCGAATTTTCCAGCACCGTCATCAACCTGCGATTGAAACCAGTTTAACAGATCTGATAATAAATAGTCTGCCTTATCAATTCTGTTCTGAATTTCTGCAGATAACATTTTCATGTCTTCAAGCGGCACATCATCTGCAAGAAAAAGGCTCAGCAACTGCTTGATATTATTGAGAGGCCCTTTTACATCATGTGAGATTACAGATAGTATTTTATTCTTTGTTTCCACAATGGCATTTAACTGCCTTACCTTTTGCCGTAGTTCCAGTTGGGAAACAACCTGCTGCGACAATGTTTGAAGTGCAAAAAGCTGCTCTTGCGTTAATTCACGTGTCTGCTGGTCTATTACACACAAAGTACCCAGTGCATAGCCAGCGGGAGTTACAAGCGGTGCCCCTGCGTAGAATTTTATGAACGGAAAACCTGTTACCAGTGGGTTATTGACAAACCGTTCGTCTTTGGTAGCATCAGGAACGACCATGATACCATGCTCTTCTATGGCATGGGTGCAGAAAGAAATATTTCTGTGAGTTTCTGGTATATCAACTCCAACCCTGGCCTTAAACCATTGCCTGTTGGAATCAAGGAGTGTGATAAGTGATACAGGGGTATTACAAATCTGGCTTGCCAGCTGTACAATGTTGTTAAATTCTGCTTCCTGTTCTGTATCCAGAACTGCATAGTTATAAAGAGCATTCAACCGTTCCTTTTCACTCATCACTTGCACCAGGGTTGTTTAATATTAACTATTTGTTGAGATGTAACTTCACGGCCTCACGGCAGGGCCATATTATTGGTTGTAGTTTGTTCAATACTTTTCCTGACTATGGATTTCCAACTCTTCTATCATTCTGTTGAAGAGCATTTCAGCCAGTGTGTCATCAGGTATAACATAGCGTGTGCCAATATACTTGCCAGGTTTGCCCTCTTCATTCAGTACAGGAGAGATAACAGCATCCACCCAGTAGTGGGTACCATCTTTTGCCCTGTTTTTAATAATCCCCCTGAACGCTTCCCCCTTTTTAATGGTGCTCCACATAAGCCTGAATAATGCTTTGGGCATTTGCGGATCTCTGAATATGCTATGCGGTTTACCAATAAGTTCTTCCCTGCTGTACTTAGATACCTCACAAAGTTTATCGTTTACATAGATAATGGTACCGTACGCATCGGCCTCAGAAAGAATGGTTGTAAGATTGAATACTTTCTCACGGGCTGTAGCTTCTCGTTGAAGCCGTTGAGATTCGTTTAACTGGCGGTGAAGCTCCTCCTGGGTGGCTATAATTTCTTCCAGGTTTTGCCTGAGTTCTTCTTCCTGTGCCAGCAGCTCCTCTCTGTTCTGCTGCATTTCATTGAGCAACTCTTCCAGCTCTTTTTCTTTATTTACCTGATCAGTAACATCAAAACGAATACCAATGTATTTGTGGGGTTTGCCTGTCTGATCCATTACCGGTGCTATGGCTGAATCAACCCAGTAAGTACTGCCGTCTTTTGCCCTGTTCGGAAAGCGGCCCTGCCACATACGCCCGTTTTTAATCGTAGCCCACATCTCCTTGTAGAATTCCTTCGGATTATCGGGGTGCCTCAAAATGCTGTGGGGTTTACCTAAAACTTCCTGCTGGCTCCAGCCGGAAACCTCGCAGAACTTATCGTTTACATAGGTAATGCTGCCATAGAGATCAGATTCTGTGAGCAGGGCAACCTTACTGAGCACCTGCATGCGTGCATCGAGTTCACGCTGTATAGAAAGGCTCTCATCCATTCTGCGCTGCATTTGCTCCTGTGTAGCAGAAAGCTCCTCCAGGTTCTGGCGCATTTCCTCTTCCTGCTCCCGCATAATTGCTGTTTGCTGTTGCGAGAGCTCCAGCAAAGATTTATTACGCTCATTAATTTTAGCGCTCGATATGGTGGCTGCGATACTTTCTCCTAACTTTTCTATAAAATCCCGCTGGTAAGGTAGCAGGGGTGTGAACGAGGCAATCTCAACTACACCAAAAATCTGTTCGTTTACTTTTAGCGGCACTATTAAAAGGCAACGTGGGCCCGATGCTCCTAAACCGGAGGTAATCTGTATGTGATCAGCAGGAATATCAGTTAGATAAATACTTTCCTTTTCAAGGTATACCTGCCCAACAAGCCCTTCTCCCGGTTCAACTCTTTTGCTCAGGAATTTTCGTCTGTCATAGGCATAACAGGCAACCATGCTTAGGTAACTATCTTCATCCGATTCAGCATTCAATACAAACAGGCTGCCCTGGTTGGCTTTCAGGTACTTGATAAGCTCTGCCAGTATTACGTTGTAGAGATTGTCAATATCCTGGTTGTGGTTACGTAAAATTTCAACAAACCTGGCTAAACCTTCTACAGACCATCTCCGCTCTTCTTCTTCCTGTTTTATTTCTGTCATGCGTTGCCGCATTTCCAGTAGGGCACTTAGCAGTTCATTTTGTTCCGCAGTGATGCCTGCATCCAGTCTGCCACTTTAAATGTTCTGTACAAAATCTGTAGCATTAGCAATGATCTCTGCAAATTTACGCAGCTCTTCGTCTTTTTTACGGATGCTTTCACTTCTACTAAGTGTATACCTTAGTTTCATATTTCCAGGAGTTTTTAGCGAAGATAATAGTATTACTGGTGCAGGGGAATAAATATGGTACAGCTTGTTCCTGCCCTTAACTTACTGTCAATTCTGATGTCTCCCCCCATTTGTCTTAAGAGCGTACGTACCACATGGAGTCCCAGGCCTTTACCCTCTACATGGGTGTGAAAGCGGCTGTAGGGGCTGAAAAGTTTATGAGCATACCTGTTTATATCAAGCCCCAGACCATTATCAGTAATTGTTGCATATATATACCCATCGCGCTCATAGGTTTCTATCCTGATTTCAGGCTTTATAGCAGGATTCCTGAATTTGATGGCATTTGAAATCAGTTGGTAAAAAATGTTGCTTAGGCTTGTTCTGGTACCATACAGCATGCTGGCTCTGCTGTAGTCACTGTTAATGGTTGTATTGGTGCTTGTAATCGCCTCTTTCAAATCCTGGCACACCTGAGTTACGATATCACATACAGCAAGTTCTTCTTTTACCAGATCGGCCCGGTGCTGATGATCCAGTATCTGCTGCAAATCTCTAATGATATTATCAAGCTTAAGGGCAGATTGCTGTAGATAGCTAACAACCTGCTCTTGCTGTACCAGGTTAGGGCTGGTGTTTAGTTGAAGCAACTGTGTAAGGCCAAGGATGGTGGCCACCGGACCACGCAGGTTGTGTGAGGCCATAAATTCGAACTGCTGTAGTCGTTCGTTCTGGTGAAGCAGCTGCAGGTTTAGTTCTTTTTCGAGCTTTTCTGCCTTTAGCCTTTCGCTAATATCACGAATAATGATAGAATAGAATGTCTTTTTGTTTACAACAGCAGAAGAAATCGAGCCCTCGAACGGAAACTCGCTGCCATCTGCCCGTAGGCCAGTAAGCGTCAGATGCGATCCCTGTTCTGTTGTGGTTCCTACTGCTTCAATAGCTTCAAAACTATTCAGAAAGGGGTTCCTGCAGTTGTGCCGGGGCAGCAATTGAAAGAAAGAGGTGCCTGTTACCTGTTCCTGGGTGTAACCAAACATTTTTTCAGCTGCCCTGTTGAACTGTACCACATAAAAATCATGATCTACCGTAATAATGGCATCAAGCGCTGCTTCTATGATGTTTTCTGCCCTGATGCGTGCATCATTAAGTTCGCCTGTGCGCTTCACAAGCTTTACAACAGCATTGATTGTGCGTTCTGAATATGCCTGTTCTGGCAAAGGCTGACTTTTGGGTGTTCTTGCTGATGGGTTTTCTTTACCCATGATTTCTCTTTTATCTAAAGTTGAAAAACTTAAAATAGCTGATATTGCAGTAGGGCAGTGTTTCCGGTTTGGGTTCGGCTTTTCTTGTGCCACATAGCTGTTATCTGTATGTGTGTTATTAGCAGTATATGCTAATAATTTTGATAGGTCTGTTTCAGCTGTGTCAGTAGAAATTGCTGCAGTATTACCAACTTCAACAAAACTGTTCCTATTCATTGATTTGAGATAAAGAGAGGATTAGAAAGGCTTAATTGATCACTGAATTTCCCAGTAGCTTTTATTGCCCACCAGCTCCCGGATAGTCTCATCAAGCACCTGGCTGGTGATGGGCTTTTTGATGAATCTTGAATTTCTTACTTCCAGTGCTCTTTTTATGGTTGCTTCATGTTCTATACAGGAGGTATAAATAACGGGTACCTCAGAGGTTTTCCTGATCTCCTCCATAGCCTCGATTCCATTCAACTCACCTTTCAGGAAAATATCCATGATGATGATATCCGGTTTGCACTTATTTATGGTTTCAATGGCACTTTCGCCGCTGGAAACAATATCAACGATGTCGTGATTATCTTTATTAAGCAGCTTTTGTAGAATATAAACTACTATAATTTCATCTTCTACTATAACCACCTTTGCCATTGCGCACTTGCTATCGGCAGGTTTTGATCCGTTTTCCTGAATTGCAATGCTAAGCTTTTCCATGTAGGAGCTCTGGGAATCAGATAAATAATGGTGATAACAAAGATATCTAAGGAACAGCGCTGTGGGAATAGCGTCTTGTAGTCATATCCCTGTTAGTGAATAGTAACTGCAGAACTATCAATAGAAATAGGGGGTGTGTTTATAGTTAATTCTAACTATATGAGGCTCTGAAATTTATATTAGTATGGTTGCTGTAGCTGTTCTTATCATTTCCGCTTACGGTTTCTGGAACGGATAAATTGCTTTTTTATCGTTTGATTCAAAGAGTGCCAAATTTTAAAGCATGTACAAAACAAATTCTGCATTGATCAGCCTGATCCACAGGTTTGCAAGGGGCAGTGGGTTATTAGTAGCAGCTGTTGCTGTTATTGTATTGTTGGGCTGGTGCTTTGATGTAGATTCGGTTAAAAGTATTTTACCCGATTACCCACCCATGCGGGTAAACACTGCTATTGGCCTGCTGTTGACTGGCTGCATGCTTTATCTGGTAAACTTCCCCCGTGTTGGAGTAGCATTAGCGGTAGTAGTTGTGTTATTGAACGGTATTATTCTGTTAGAGTATGTAAGCGGTATAAACCTGGGGGTAGACCAGTTACTGTTTGCTGACAGTCAGGCTGCAAAGTTTGGCTACTATCCCGGGAGATCATCTGTAAATGCTGTCATGAGCTTTTTGCTGCTGTCTCTGTCTTTTTACTTGTATAACAGAAAACCTGTTCCGGCTTATGGTAAAGCACAGCTGGTATCACTGCTCGTGTTGCTGGTTATTTTTGCTTCTTTGCTGGGTTATCTCTATCGGGTGAATGGTCTTGTTGGCATAGAAAAACATTCGCAAATGGCACCCCACACTGCCGTATGCTTCGTTGTGCTGGCGGCAGGCTCTTTTTTCTTATATCCCGACCAGGGCTTCGTACGCATATTAACAGGCTCAGGCTGGAGTGCATTATTAGTGCGGCGGTTATTTCTGGCAGCCCTAATGTTACCTATTGCATTGAGCAGCCTCGTTATCTGGTTTTTTCAACTTGAGCAGTTTAGCGTTGAGCTGGGCTTTATTCTGTTTTCGGTATGCTACACCTTTCTGTTCACCACCATACTTTTTGTGTATGGTCGTGAATTTCTGGCTAACGAAACAAAGCAACAGGAGCAACAGCTAAAAATTGAGCAGCTCAACAAAGACTTATCTGCTGCTAACGCAGCAACCAGGGCTGTAAATGAAGAGCTGTTAGCTTCTAATGATGCCCTGCAATCTGCTAACGAAAGATTATACCGGGCAAACCAGTCTGTAAAAGAATTATCCAGGCAGGCCTTGCAGGAGAGTGCGCAGCAATACAAACATCTTGCAGATAGTGTGGAGGATGTATTCTATGCCCTGGATGAAAAACTCCGGATCACCTTTTGGAATAAAGTTTGCGAAGAGAGTACGGGTATTTCCTCCAACCAGGCAATGGGGCAGCATTTATTTGCCCTTAAGCCCAGGCTTCGCCTTTTTCCTTCACTAGAAGTGCTACAGGAGGTGCTTAAGAGTGGTACGGCTGCACAAACAGAGATTGAGGAGGAGATAGCAGGCAAGCAATTACATTTTAATGTAAGGATATATCCTGCTCACAGGGGATTAGTTGTTTTTGCTGTTGATAACACAGCGGTACATACTGCCGAGCGGGAGCTAAAGCAGCAAAAAGAAAGGCTTGAACTGGCCCTGAACGGTGCCCAGCTGGCAACCTGGGATTTAGATGTACCCAGCGGTAAATCACTATGGAGCAATCGCTGGTACTCTATGTTGGGTTACACAGCCGGAGATTTAGAGGAGAGTTTTGAAACCTGGAAAAACTTAACCCACCCAGATGATCTGCCAGTGGCGATGAAGTCCTTTGAGGAGCATTTATCCGGTAAAACAGACTATGTTACTTTTGAACACCGACTGAAGAAAAAAACAGGAGACTGGCTGTGGACCACAGGCAGTGGAAAGCTGGTAGAGCGTAATCATAAGGGAGAGCCGCAGCGTGTAATCGGGGTGCTGCAGGATATTTCATCGTTAAAGAATGCCGAACAGGAACTGCTGGAACAAAAAGAAAGGCTTGAGTTAGCATTGTGGGCAGCAGAACTGGGGATCTGGGACAGAGATCTGCAAAATGGCAGGCTTACTGTCAATGAACGCTGTGCGCAGATGCTGGGCTACACCAAAGCGGAATATGAAAATATATTACCATTGCAGGGCTTTAGAAAAACACTTCACCCTGATGAAGCAGCACAGATCACTGAAATGCTGGATAAACATTTAGCTGGTGAAATTCCATACTACCGCACAGAACGACGGGCCCGAACAAAAGCAGGAGAATGGTTATGGGTACTGAACAGTGGTAAGGTAGTTAAGCGTGATAAGGAGGGAAGACCCATAAGAATGATCGGAATACAACAGGACATCAGTGACTTTAAAAAGACGGAGGCATCCCTTCGTTTTTATAAATATCTGATAGATAACATCAAAAATCCTATCTATTGGATAACGCCTGATGATTTGAAATTCAAATATGTAAATAAGGCCGCCTGTGATCATTTTGGCTTACCAGAAGATAAACTGATAGGTGTTGGGGTATTGGATTTCGATATAAACCTAGATTTAGAAAAAGCTGGTTCCATAACCAGTGAGATCAGTCGTAATGGAACCCACACCTTTAAAACGGTGCACAAAAATTCTGCTGGCCAACTGATACCCGTAGAATTAACATTAAGCAGTCTTTACTATAACGATACTCCCTATGTGGTGGGCTACATCCGCAACATCAGTGAGCAAAGCGCATATGAGGCTAAAATTAGAGCAATCAATACAGAACTTGAACAAAAGGTAGCAGCGCGCACTGCAGCGCTGGAGGCTACCAATAAAGAACTTGAAGCATTCTCCTATTCCGTTTCTCATGACTTAAGGGCTCCGCTGCGCAGCATCGATGGCTTTAGCAAAGCAATTCTGGAAGATTATGAAAGCGCACTTGATGAGGAGGGCAAAGATTTTCTGAACAGAATCCGCAGTTCTACGCAACAGATGGGGCAGCTCATCGATGATTTGCTGAACCTCTCCAGGGTATCACGCGCCGAACTGAAAAAACAAAACGTGGATATCAGTAAACTCGTACTTGAACTGGTGAGCGAACTGAACCAACAGCAGGCGGGGAGGGAAGTACATGTAAAGGTGCAGCCAGGGCTTTATGCTCAGGCAGATGTTCGGCTCATACGCATTGCACTGGAAAATCTGCTGAACAACGCCTGGAAATATACCGGTAAAACAGAACTTGCCAGGGTTGAGTTTGGAAGTATGGAAAGCGGTGGAAGAACTGTGTATTTTGTGAAAGACAATGGTGCAGGCTTTGATATGAAATATGCAGCCAGGCTATTTGGAGCTTTTCAGCGCCTGCACAGAGAGACTGAATTTGAAGGAACAGGCGTTGGACTGGCTACAGTGCAGAGAATTATTCACAAGCACGGAGGCCAGATCTGGGCAGAAGCAGAACCTGCTAAAGGTGCTACCTTCTATTTCACACTTTTTTAACTTATTATGATACTGCTGGTTGAAGATAACCCCAATGATATTGCCCTTACACTACGTGCTTTCAAAAAGCAACAAGCCAATTGTGATGTTGTGGTAGTTCGTGACGGAGCCGAGGCCCTTGACTACCTGTTTTGCACCGGCGATTACCAGGGGCGTGATTTAGATAAAATGCCGGCACTTGTGCTGATGGATTTAAAACTACCGAAGATTGACGGGCTGGAGGTAATCAGAAGAATAAGGGAACATAACAGTACCCGCTTTTTACCTGTAGTAGTACTAACAACTTCAGAAGAAAATACTGACCTGCTGGAGTGCTATTCTCTTGGTATTAACAGTTATATCCGCAAACCGGTAGATTCTGATAATTTCGATCAGGTAATCAGGAACCTGTCGTTGTACTGGCTAAAATTCAATATTACGCCAAAACATTTTTAACAGTAACCAGCCCCTATGCAAAAGCTGAAACTGCTTTTAATAGAAGACTCAGAAAATGATGAACTGCTCCTGCTCAGGGAATTTAACAGGGCCGGGTATAAACTTGAGCACCAGCGGGTACAGTCGGCAGCAGCAATGGCAGCTGCCTTACAGGAACAATCCTGGGATATTGTCATCTCTGATTTCCAGATGCCACAATTCAGCGGCATGGAGGCTTTATCTATTCTCAGTGCAAGTGAACTGGATATTCCTTTCATCATCATATCTGGTGCAATAGGAGAAGAAACCGCAGTAGAGGCTATTCGTTCCGGCGCTACAGATTACCTGATGAAGGAAAACCTTAGCCGCCTGATACCAGCAGTGGAGCGAGCCATGCGTGAAACCAATAACCGAAGGCAGAGAACCCAGGCCGAGCGCAAGCTGGAAGAAATGCGCCTGCGCATGGAAGGTATTATAGCCTCCGCCATGGATGCCATTATTACGGTTAACATAGAGCATGATATTGTTATGTTCAACAGAGCAGCCGAGCAGCTTTTTGAATACAGTGCGGGGCAGGTATTGGGCAAAAACATGAACATGCTGATGCCTGAAAGGTATAGGGGAGATCATAGCAGGCGCGTAAAGGCTTTCAGTGAAACAGATCAGACCAGCCGCATCATGAGCACTGGCTCCTCCAGGGCTTATGGTCTGAAGAGCAGCGGCTTTGAGTTTCCGATAGAAGCTTCCATATCACAGCTGGAAGTAAACGAGCAAAAGTTTTTTACTGTTATCATCAGGGATATAACAGAGCGTATTGGCACTATACAAAAGCTGGCAGAAGAAAAGCAAAGGCTGGAGCTGGCCCTGATTGGTGGAAACCTCGGCATGTGGGACTGGATGGTGCCTTCGGGCAAAGTAGTAATGAATGAGCACTGGGCGGTGATCATGGGTTTTGAACCCGGGGAGTTACAGGATACCATTGAGGGGATAGCCCGGCAGGTTCACCCCGAGGATCAGACTGTTTTCCAGCAGGTGATAGAAGAGTTTTTGCAGAACCCCGGAGGATATTTTCAGCATGAATACCGAACAAAAAACCGGGCAGGTGACTGGCGGTGGGTGCAAACCAGCGGAAAAGTGCTCGACTGGAACCAACAAGGCGAACCTATCCGGGTGGTTGGCACACATCAGGATATAACTGAAAGAAAGTTAACTGCAGAACATATCAGGAGAATAGAAGTAGAAATGCTCAACTTTAAGATAGCAGAGCAACGAAACCAGTCAGGCGCTTTTTTGAGAGGGCAGGAGGAGGAGCGTAAACGTCTTGCCCGGGAGCTTCACGATGGTATTGGCCAGCACCTCAATGTGCTGAAGATACAGCTCTCCATGGAGAAAGCTTCATCAGCAACCAGACAGTCTGTAGATCATATCATCAATGAAATTAACCGTATCAACAACAACCTGATGCCCCTGGTGCTGCAGGATTATGGACTAGAAGCGGGTATTCGCCAGCTGATTGAAAGATTTAAAGGTGTAGGAACAGCAGATTTTTATTACTATTGTGATTTACAGGGAGAAAGGTTCAGCCAGGAGCTTGAGATTGCTGCCTTCAGGATTGTACAGGAAGCTACCGGTAATGCCGTGAAATATGCTGATGCAGCTAATATATCGGTGCAGCTTATAAAACAGGATGAATATTTGCTGATCATGGTGGAGGATGATGGGGTAGGTTTCAGTCCGGCTGAAAAAATGAAGCGCCTGGAAAAAGGCTTTGGGTTACTGAACATGCAATACAGGGCAGAAACGCTGAATGGTAAATTCCTGATTGAAAGCAATCCGGGCAGCGGCTGCCTGGTAAATGTAATACTACCTATCAACAGCTAATCTATGACGGATACAAGTCCGAAAATATCAGTTATTCTGGCCGATGATCATGGCATTGTACGAGAAGGCTTAAAGCTCATATTGCAGCAAAATGCAGGCATCAAAATAGTAGCAGAGGCCTGTAACGGGCTGGAGGCGGTAGGACTTGTAAACCTTCACCAGCCGGATGTGCTGGTGTGTGATATTTCCATGCCTGTAATGAATGGAATAGAAGTAGCCAGGGCACTCTCGCAGCACCAATCGAAAACAAATGTGCTTTTTTTAACCATGCAGGATAAAGAAGAATATATTATGGAAGCCATGCAGGTAGGGGCCATTGGCTTTTTACCCAAAGGAACTGTAAGTGAAGAATTGGTGAAAGCCATACAGGCTGTTGCCAGAGGAAAGGAATATTTCAGTGAATCGGTGTATAGTAAAGCATTCAGGGCCCTGCGCTTGCTGAACCAGAAAACGGAAATAAGGCTAACCCCGAGGGAAACAGAAGTGCTGCAGCTTTTATCTAAAGGACTTAGTACCAAAATGATTGCAGAAAAGCTGGTTGTAAGTGAGTACACCGTATCGAACCACAGGGCCAACCTGCTGCGAAAACTATCTGCTAACAATGTTGCCGAACTGATGAGCAAAGCCCAGGAGCTGGGTTTGCTTTGAATATTAGGAATATGCTGTTGTTTCTTTAAGACCGAAAATCCACTGTATTATCCATACAGGCCGCCTTACACACATAGCCTGCTGGTGTTTTGCATGGTTGAAATATAAATTAGGGAGCGTAACCAATTTAGGCAGATTTAGTATATTTAGCCTGAGTCTATTTTTTAACCTGTTAACCTGATTTTTTAAGATGAGAGTATTTCTGCTTCATACCAATCCCACTCCACCCTGAGCTGTTCCTGATAAACGGGTGGTTCTTCATGTGCAGGATTTATCAAAGATTTTCTGGCTGCTTTAGTGGCTGGCTGTTTCTTGTGGTACATATAATTCCAGGCAATCGCAAATCTTGCTGAAGGGCTAAAACTGCTAAGCGGTGATAACTGCTTATGCTTATGCATACCTCCCTTCATTTTTTCTGGAAATTAATTTATGAATCAGACAAGCAAACCAAAACTGGAGCGGGATTCGAATATTGAGCTGCTGAGAATAGCATTAATGCTGATGATTATTGGTTACCACCTTATTGTGCATGGTGCCAATGTGGGTAGTGGCGGTAATTACGTGATAGAAGATAAATCATCTGTTGCTTATGTTTTGCTTAAAAGCTTCCTGGTAATTGCGGTAAACTGCTTTGTGTTTATCTCTGGCTACTACCGCATTAAATTCAGGATCAGGACTTTTTTAAATATCATTGCGCAGGCCACCTTTTACTCTATGTTGCTTACACTAACAGCAGATTTGCTGTTTTGGGAAAACAACGGCTGGCGATATTACCTGTTTGCTCTATTCCCGGTTTTTGCAGGCACCTGGTGGTTTATAACTGCATACCTGGCACTCTACATCATAAGTCCACTGCTTAACAATGCTATAGATTCTTTTAACAAAGCCCAGTTTTTATTCATCCTCATCAGCATTACCATCATTAATATGGTGGGTGGTTTTATGTTCGATGTAAACTCTGTAGGTGTAAATAATGGGTATTCGGTGCTTAGTTTTGTGCACATTTACCTGCTGGCACAGTTTATTCGTAAATATGCTAACCAGTATATCATCAAAAGCTACTCACCTTCAGTATATATTTTCTCCTCCACCTTATTGTTTCTGCTGGCTTTTATTAGTGTAACGGCACTGGATCAGCGGGGAGTTGTAAGGTTATATGCCTACAACAATCCGCTGGTGTTTATATCGGCAGTATCTTTCTTCTTTATGTTCAAAAGCCTGCAAATTAAAAGCAGGTTTATCAACAGCATATCTCCCTATGTGCTGGGTGTTTACTTCTTTCACGACCACCCGCTCACCAGGGAGTTGCTCGTTAATAATCTGTTTGAGCTAAGCCTGCATTATTCCGGTATTGTTCATTTCATGAGCCTGCTGATCATTACATTGCTGGTGTTTACAGTGGGTGTTCTCGTTGATAAGATCAGGGCATTTCTGTTGATGCCTGTGCTGGATTACCTGATCCTTAGATTTAACCTGCAGAGACTAGACCGGCTCCTTAATTTCAATAAGAAGCATGCCGTGAGCCAAAACACTTAAGAGGCAGGAGCTGAACTACCAGTTCATAACCTCCCTGTAAAAAGGTATAAGCACCTCCGCCATTTTCGCATGGTCCTCTTTATCGGGGTGGTATCCGCAGCCATGTGGTACTATGGAGCTAAAATTGTAAATGCTGATGGGTTTATTGCTACGCCCCTTGCTATTGAAATGCTGCTGAACAGCCAGCAGGCAGTTATAGAAAAGAGTCCCTTTTTCTCCGTTTACCATTGGGCTGGTGAGCAGGCATACCTGTGTTTGTGGGTATTTGTTGTAAACAAGATTTACAAACTCTATATACCGGTTAACAAACCTTGCAGAATCAAATGGCAGCCGTTCCTTTATGCCATCACCATCTGAAAAATCATTGGTACCCAGGCAAATACTTACCAGGTCGGGTGTAAAGCCTGAGAAATCCCACTTTTTTTCACCCCCTGTATTCAGGTACATGTTTTCATAAACATCGGGCATCACTGGTTCGTCGCTGTTCCAGTTACGGTACATGCCTATTCCCGAAACAGAGCTAAGCATATAGCGGGTATTGAGGGCCCTTGCTACCCTGGGTCCGTAAGCCCAGTAAGCATTATGCTGGTCGTACCACAGGCCGGAGTCGCAGGGTACTTCTTTCCAGTCTATGCCCATGCCACAGGTAATTGAGTTGCCGATAAACTCTATGCTGCGCCCGGGGGCAGCCGGCATCTGGTGGAGCTCCTGCGCCTGAACGCCACCAAAGGCAATGTTGCCATTCTGTGCTTCCGTTGCTTTCAGAACTTTCAGTATATGTGTTGCTTCGGTATTACCTGCTAACTGCTGGTTTTTTGCAGAGTCCGGTACACGTATGATGTAAGGCTGCATTGCACTGTTGTCCAGTTTCAGCCTGCCAAGATATTGCCCATCCAGCTCCAGCGATACATAATTATGTTCACCTGCCACATTCAGCTTTTTCAGATAAACCCGGCAGGAATCGCCGCTAAAGGAAAGGCTTACTGAAGAGGCCGATCCTATCAAAACAGGTTCAGCGGGGTTTGCAAAATCGATGCGTCCGGCATAGCGGAGCAGTTCATGTTCGGGATTGTATGACTGAACGCTAACTTCCGGTTGTTGTGCACAGGCAAACATAACAAGGGCTAGCAATAGCAGCAGTGGGTTTTTCATATACAGGGAGTTATAAAAGCATGCCAATAATAATGATTTTCAACAATAATCTGCCTGCCACTAAAAGCTGATCTATAAATTTATCAGCGGGCACTTATCTTCTTACCGTTAGTACTAACATGCTCTGGCAGCTGATTTTCAGCTTTATGTGTAGCTTCGGTGATAAACATTTAACACCGGGATTATATGTTTTAGCTTTGAAAATACGGCGCCCTACATGGCTAATGTCATTCATGTGCAAACACAGAAGCAGAAATAGGGTTTGCCTTTTATATGGAAGACTATCAGCCAATAGAAGATTACGGTGTTATCGGAGATTTGAATTCAGTTGCCCTTGTTAGTGTAAGGGGGTCCATTGATTTTATGTGCTTTCCCGATTTCGATTCACCTACCATTTTTGCTGCATTGCTTGATAAAGACAGAGGCGGTCATTTTAAAATTCACCCCCTAAACGAAAATATCAATCATAAACAGCTTTACCTGCCTGAAACCAATGTACTACTTACCCGCTTTCTGGCAGATGAAGGGGTGGCTGAGATCACTGACTTTATGCCTGAAGAAGAAGCTTATGGAGGCAAGGAGGTTATCCGGAGGCTTTCCTGCATAAAGGGGGAGATGCGGTTTAAAATTGAGTGCTGCCCGCGTTTTAATTATGCACGGGCAAAACATACCACAACGCAGATCAGCAAAAACGAAGTAATATTTACCAGCCAGGAAAGCAGCAGGCTGGTCCTGAGGCTCCTGAGCAGTGTACCCCTTCAGGTCAGAAACGATGATGCACATGCAGAGTTTATACTGCTGCCGGGGGAACATGCCGATTTTATGCTTGAGCAAGTAGATCACAGAACGCCCATAGAGCGTGATTTCAATGCCTTTGTTGAACAAAGCCTGCTGGATACCATCCATTACTGGAAAGACTGGACAGATAAGTGTAATTACCGGGGCCGCTGGATGGAAATGGTGCACCGCTCTGCACTGGTACTTAAACTGCTTACCTCTTACCGTTTCGGATCTATAGTAGCCGCACCAACCTTTGGCTTGCCGGAAGAGATTGGCGGTGTCCGGAACTGGGATTACCGTTACACCTGGATCCGCGATGCTTCCTTTACAGTTTATGCCCTAATTAACCTTGGCTATAAGAAAGAAGCATCGGCTTTTATGAAATGGGTGGAAAAGCAGTGCGATGACATAGGCGATGCAGGGTACCTGCGCCTGATGTACACCATAGACGGCAGAAAAGACCTGGAAGAAATTGAGCTGAAACACCTGGAGGGTTACCGCAAAACAAAGCCTGTACGCATAGGAAACGGAGCCTATAACCAGATTCAGCTGGATATTTATGGAGAACTCCTGGATGCTGTATATCTCTACGATAAATATGTAGAGCCTATTTCTTACCGATTCTGGAAAAACCTATCCCGGCAGGTAGACTGGGTGTGTAACAACTGGCACAGAGAAGACGAAGGAATATGGGAAGTAAGAGGAGGGAAGCGGCAGTTTTTATACTCCCGCTTATTATGCTGGGTAGCCATAGACAGGGCCATGCGCATAGCCGATAATCATTCCTATCCGTTGCCCCCGCACTGGCAACAGGAGCGTGATAAGATCTTCTACGATATACACGAGAATTTCTGGGATGAAGAATTACAGGCATTTGTTCAGTACAAAGGTGCCAAAACCGTAGATGCAGCCACGCTGCTGATGCCGATTATCCGCTTTATCAGCCCAACAGATCCGCAGTGGCTCTCTACGCTTAAGAGAATAGAGGATGAACTGGTTTCTGACTCACTTGTGTACCGTTACAGGCCCGATGAATCAATTGAAGGGTTGAGCGGGGGCGAGGGCACCTTTTCTATGTGTACTTTCTGGTATGTTGAATGCCTGGCTCGTGCCGGGCATCTGGATAAAGCTACCTTATTCTTCGAAAAAATGATTGGTTATGCTAACCACCTGGGCCTGTATGCAGAACAGCTGGGTGTAAAAGGGGAGCATCTTGGTAATTTTCCGCAGGCATTTACTCACCTGGGCCTGATAAGCGCCGCCCTTAGCTTAAACCATGAAATTAACAAAAAGCGTGGCAATGCAGAGCTTTAACAAGAGTGCATTTATGCTTATGATCAGCTGTTTTGTTAAATGTATTCAGATTTATATGATTTAAGAATAGTAACGTTGAGCATAGAAATTTTCTGGATAAGCATTTTAACAATAGGCTTTTATAACATTGGCAGCAGAATAGGAAAAGAATATCATGGTGTTGAAACATCATTTGTTTTGTAGAATACAGCTCATTTCCATCTTATTCTTTTGTGATATTTAATAATATTTTAATCGTCTGAATCATAGAAAATTACCTCACAGTAAGGCATTTTGTTTAGGTGTAGCTGCTCTATTAAGCGATTAGTCTCCACAACAAGCTACATATGTTGTTGTTAAATCACTAAACATAATTTTGATCTGTAGAGTCTTTATGTAGCAACATCAATTGTTATAATCCTGATGGTTTACCATCAGACTATGATGATTACTGTTGAAGTATGGCAGAAACATTACACCTTTTCTTGCTGCATCATCTATCTCGAACTTGGCTTACAGCAATATTTAGAATAATTTTCTAAAGTTGCCGTCCATAACGACATCATGTACAGGATCTGCCATATCTCTCAGCTATATAAAATAATCTTCTTAGGCCTTCTTGCCTGCTTTATTAGTAGGCAGGGGAACAGTCAGTTTTTAAAGTTCGACTTTGAAAGCTACAGTAAAGCCAATGGTCTTTCACAAAACCAGGTTTTTTCTATTGTTCAGGATAAACAGGGCTTTATGTGGTTTGGTACCGAAGACGGGCTCAACCGCTTCGACGGATACGATTTCAAAATTTACAGGCACAGTGATAAAGACCCACAGTCAATCATCAGCAGTACCATCCGTACTCTGTATGTTGATGACGACAGTTCTATCTGGATTGGAACAGACAAAGGCGTATGCCGTTACTACCCTGAAACTGATTTTGTTGAACACTTTCCCATTGATTTTACAGATGAAACAAAGTTAAATGGCACCTATGTTAGTGCCATTAAAAAACATCCGGATGGCAGCCTCTGGATCTCCTACATAGGCAGTGGTATTGATATTATACAGCCTGGCAAAAAAGAGATATTTCATTATACCATTCACAGGGAAGATGAATACAAGCTTGCAAGCGATATGGTTTCTGCCATACAATTTATGCCTGGTGGTTTTACCTTAGTGGGTACTTATGTAGGTATACAGGTAATAGATCCTCTGGGGCTTGTGCTTAGTGAATCGGATGCAGTACAAAAATATCCCTGGATTAATACTATTGATGGTTCTGTGAGGGTGATGAACCTTACTGGTAATGGCAGTCAGGTATGGATAGGAACAGAGGTAGGCGGTCTTTACCGGGTTGATCTAAAATCCGGTGCTGTACAGAATTTTGGTACCAGCAACAGTGAGTTAACCTCTAATGATATACTTTCTGTTGTGGAAGATTCACATGGCAATGTGTGGATAGGCAGTGATGCCCTCTATATTTTCGATAGGAAACAACAAAAGCCTGTTTGGTATAACACCAATGGCATGTATGTTAAAAGCCACACCACTGCAATTTTCGAAGACAGGGAGCAAAACCTTTGGATAGGCACCTCCCGGATGGGCATCCGCAAGTTTAATCATCTGGACACACAGCTACGGCATTACCATTCTAACCAGGGCGAAAACAGTATTAAGAGCGATGAAATTCTGGCATTCGACCAGGATGATGCCGGCTACCTATGGGTGGGCACCGGTGGGGCAGGGCTTCATCAGATGCTCAAGAACCGCAAGGGCTTCGAGCTATCAGAAATTAATGCACACTTACATTCACTGGTAATCAAAACCATTTATAAAGATAAGCAGGGTTACTTCTGGATGGGTGGCTGGAATGCAGGGCTGATCAGGTACCATCCCAAAACAAAAAGCCTGGAGCAGTACCACCCGAATAATGGCGGTTTGCCCAACAGGCATATCTGGGATATAGCAGGCGACCAGCAGGGAAACCTATGGCTGGGCACCCTGCGTAACGGACTTTGCAGGTTTACTCCCGCCAGCGGGGAGTACAAGTATTATAAATACATTCCTGGTGATACAACTGCTCTTGTGAATGACGATATTCAGGCTTTACATATTGATAAAAGAGGAATACTATGGATAGCCACCAGCAACGGCCTTAGTATTATGTACCCGGGCTCTGAAAAATTTTCAAATTCACTGAAGTTTAAATCAAACACCCCGAATCATATTTCCAACAGTGTTTTGCAGTGCATTTATGAAGATGCAGCGGGAAGAATATGGCTGGGCACCAAAGGCGGTGGCATCACGATAGTAAACCTTATCAACCAAAAGCTTGTGGTTGAAAAAGTGATCGGTGAAAAGGATGGTCTTCCCAGTAACACGGTACAAGCTATACAGGCAGATGCAAATAATGATGTATGGGTGAGTACTACTGCCGGCATTGTAAGAATCACAGCAAGCGATCTGCAGAACATTATATATAAACCAGTCATAGACCTTCAGGGTACAGAGTTTCTTGCAAATTCAAGCTTCAGATCTTCAGATGGTACTATGTTTTTTGGCGGCCCAAATGGCTTTTATACTTTTCACCCCGACAGCCTGGACCTGAACCCTAAAAAAGTTAAAGTTCAGTTTACGGCTCTGCAGGTGATCAATGATCAGATCGTACCATCAAAACTTTACAGGGGCAGGAAAATACTGGAGCGATCAATTAGCCAAACGGAGGAACTGGATCTTTCTTACGAAGATTACTCCTTTACCCTCCACTTTTCACCAGTTACCTACAACCAGCAAAAAAGCATCAGCTACGCTTATTTTCTGGAGAACCTCGATAGTGAGTGGCAGTACACCACATCAGAAAGAAGGTTTGTGCACTACACCAACCTGGCCCCCGGCAATTATGTACTGAAAGTAAAAGCCTCTTACGATGGTGTTAACTGGCCCGAAGAAGCCAAAATATTAAAGATCAATATTGCCGCCCCCTGGTGGGAAACTGCCTGGTTCAGGATTGGCGTACTGGTACTGATTGCCTCCCTGCTCTACAGCATATACAAGGTGCGGGTTAGCTTTTTCAAGCAACAGCAAAAGAAGCTGGAAGCCCTGGTGTCTTTGCGAACTGCAGAGCTGAAAAAATCTAACCTGGAGGTTAACAATCTGCTGAAGGAGGTTGCCGAGCAGAAGCACAGCATAGAACATCAGAACGATGAGCTGCAGGAGATCAACGAAGAACTGTGCTCTCAGCGTGATGCACTGGAAAGCACACAGTTTAAACTGCGGGAAATTAATGCCAGCCTGGAGTCACTGGTTGATAAACGGACACAGTCGCTGAACAATAGTGTACATGAGCTTGAAACCTTCCTGTACAGGGCCTCCCACGATTTACGCGGACCAATCTCCAGTATGCTTGGCCTGTTGATGGTTTCAAAGATGGAAGGAAAAGATGCATTGCTTGATACTACTTATGCAGAACTCTTCAGTAAGGCAGTGCTGAAGCTTGAGCGTACCCTTCAGAAACTTTTACAGAAATATACCATTCAGAAGGACAGTGTCTCCTATGAGTTCTTCTCTAAAAGCTCTTTAACAGATCTGTTAGAAGAAGTTATAGAAGATATCAGGTCCTTCCGTAAAGATGATTTCGAGGTAATGATAGAAGATGGCCTTCTGTTCGAAACAGACCGCAAGCTAATGTACATCTTGTTGCTTAGCCTGTTAGAAAACGCCTTCCTCTACAGCGAAAAGAGTAAAAATAGAAAGGTATCACTGGAGATAAAGCAGTGTGCCAGCAACGTTATCATCAGGGTTACAGACCATGGCGTTGGCATCAGGCAGGAGCTTAAAGATAAGATATTTACCATGTTCTTTAGGGGGAGCGTACACTCCAATGGGAATGGACTGGGGCTGTACCTGGTAAAATGTGCCCTTGAAAAGCTGAACGGAACAGTAGAGCTCGAATCAGAAGATGGTGCGTTTTCCAGATTTACTGTTCACCTGCAGGCAAATGCTGTAAAACCTGTTTCGTCATTGGTTTTGCATGAATCAGAAAGCTAATGCTTTAACACAAAGGTCTTGCCGATACCCGTATTCAGGCATCTGAAAGAGGCAGCTGCTTGGCAGCTAATAGTGGCTGCAGCAGCACAGCTTTATTTTATTCATATAGGGTAGATATCACAAAAAATCAGCCTTACTAAATTCAAATTCTTTTTTTTTATTCTTTTAGATTAAATTTCCGCATGGCAAAATTAAGCTCTATACTACTGGTCGACGATGATGCGGCGGCTAACTTTATCAACCAGTTGCTGCTCAGGGACATGGTGGATCCGGGAAATCTGCTGATAGCGCAGAATGGAGAAGAAGCCCTAAGCCTGCTTGTTGGGATGATTAGAAATAATACCTCTTTGCCAGCTCTTATTTTACTGGATCTTAACATGCCCGTAATGGATGGCTTTGAGTTTCTGGAGGCTTACAAAGAGCTGGATCTGAATGGCATGCCACGGCCTCTAATTGCCGTGCTAACCACCTCCATGAATCCGCGGGACGTGAAGCGGGTACAGGATCTGGGAATCTTTGATTTCATCAACAAGCCACTCTCACCGAAAACAGTTACTCAGCTAATCGAAAAAAGTCTAGTGAAGAGCTGATATCAGCTGTGCAGCCTGATGCTTAAGCTGCGTTACAATTTTTTTTACTTTCCATAAAAAATTTCCGTCTCCGATTTACCATGTAGGCATAAAAATGCAGCAAGGCTGAATTCTGCTATAGATTTGTTTGTTAACCAATCTATAGCAGAGACTTAGCGCATACATAGGTTTAAAAACTAAAAACTGCCAGAAGCCGCGCATGCAGCAGTAGTCCAAACACTCATGGCCGACCTGGCATTGAAACAGGGCAAAAAAGTGCATAGAGCTAAAGTACTGTTGCTATAATCACTATCTTCGAACAATTTTTAAAAGTGCATGGCAATTTATATAAACGAAGTTTCCAGAACGTTTGGTGAGTACCTGCTCATACCAGGCTTAACCACTAAGGAGTGCATTCCACCCAATGTAGTGCTGAAGACACCTTTGGTGAAATTCAGAAAAAATGAGCAATCAGCCATTGAACTGAACATACCGTTTGTGTCTGCCATCATGCAGTCGGTATCGGATCATAATCTGGCAATTGCTCTGGCCAGGAGCGGGGGCCTGTCTTTCATATTTGGTTCGCAGCCTATCGACAGCCAGGCAGATATGATTCGCAGGGTAAAGAAGTTTAAATCTGGTTTTGTGATCAGTGATGCAAATCTTAAGCCTGAAGATACACTAAGGGATATACTGGCCCTGAAAGCCAGAACTGGTCACTCTACTGTTGGGGTTACCGAAGATGGCTCGCCTAATGGTAAGTTTCTGGGAATTGTAACCAGCCGCGACTACCGCATCAGCAAAGACGGGGCAGATAAAAAAGTTAAAGACATCATGACTCCCATACAAAAACTGGTAGTAGGGGAGTTAGGCATCAGCCTTACAGAGGCAAATGACCTTATCTGGGAGAATAAGTTAAACAGCCTGCCCATCATCGATAAAAACCAGCACCTGCAGTACTTTGTTTTCAGAAAAGATTACGAAAACCACAAGGATAATCCGCTGGAGCTGTCTGACGAGAGCAAGAAGCTTTTAGTAGGTGCAGGCATCAATACAAAAGATTATAAGGAACGGGTACCCAGCCTGATAGAAGCCGGGGTGGATGTGCTATGTGTAGATTCATCAGATGGTTTCTCAGAGTGGCAGCGCGAAACCATTGAATGGGTAAAGGCACAGTACCCGGGTGCAAAAATAGGCGGTGGTAACATTGTTGATGCAGAAGGCTTTCGTTACCTGGTAGAGGCCGGTGCCGATTTTGTAAAAGTAGGCATTGGCGGTGGTTCTATTTGTATCACCAGGGAACAGAAGGGCATTGGCCGCGGCCAGGCTACAGCCCTGATGGAAGTATCCAGTGCCAGGGATGCTTATTTTGAGGAAACCGGTGTATATGTGCCCCTTTGTTCTGATGGTGGCATAGTACACGATTACCATATGGTACTTGCGCTTGCCATGGGAGCAGATTTTCTGATGATGGGCCGCTACTTTGCCCGCTTTGATGAAAGCCCTACCAAAAAACTGATGGTGGGTAACAACTATGTGAAAGAATACTGGGGTGAAGGCTCCAACAGGGCGCAGAACTGGCAGCGGTACGATTCTGGCGGCAGCGATTCACTTAAATTCGAAGAAGGGGTGGATAGTTACGTTCCCTATGCAGGTAAGCTCAAAGACAACCTGAATACCACGCTTAGCAAAATAAAAGCAACCATGTGCAGCTGCGGTGCCATTACCATACCGGAGCTTCAGGAAAAGGCAAAGATTACCCTGGTGTCTTCTACCAGCATTGTAGAGGGCGGGGCACACGATGTTATACTGAAAGAAACAGCAGGCTGATCATCCAGCCCCCTGCAACATTTAGATGCCAGTAAGCCAGCAACAGCTTACTGGCATTTTTTATTTTAGGTGGGCTAAGTGCATAATCAGGGCTACTAAGCTGTAGCCGCTTTAAGCCTGAAGTTCCAGAAAATGGTGATAACAAGATAAGCTGCTGCAACGGCAAATACCATCTCAAAGCTTAAGCCTGCATCGAGCAGAAAACCAAAAGCAGCCGGTCCAAGTGCTGTGCTTACAACCATCAGGGCAGAAAACAAGCTGCGGACTGTACCAAGAAATTCAACGCCAAACATCTCTGCCTGCAGTGCAGATTTTACTGTATTGCCCACCCCACTGGAAACCCCCACCAGCACAAAGAATACTGGTGTAACCCAGCGGCTGTCAAAAAAGAAGATCAGCATAGTTGCCATGAGCAGGGGTAAAAGGAAGTAAGGGAATAAATGCCTGGCAGAGAGTGTGTCGGTCCATTGCCCTGCGAGCAGTACACAAACGGCACTGGCTATGGCATAACCGGTAAAGGATAACGCTACCCATTCTGCAGACCAGCCTTTTGATGCTCCCAGCGGAAGCTGGTAAAAGAAAATAGCGGTATTCAGAAAAGGCATGGCAAGTACGCCCGGCGCAATGTACCAGAAGGCTTTGCTGCTTAGTATAGTACGGTAAGTAGATGACTTTTTAACTGGCACTTTTGTAGCAGCGCCACCCATAGCTTTGGTTGTAGTGGTGGTACTGGTATTTAATGTGCTCTCTCTAAACGCAGCAGGATCGGTAGTAACATCCTTAAGCAGGTAGGCTACCAATAGAGGTAATACCAGTGCCAGCAGAAGTGCAGATAGCAGCAGTGTATTACGCCAGCCCAGCTCCTGTATGCTAATGGCGATCAGTATCGGGAACAGAGCACCACCGGCAGCATGCCCCAGCGTAGCCAGGCTAATGGCCTTGCCGCGGGCATCTGTAAAGTAACGGGCCATGGTGGTAACAGCAGTATGGCTCATCAGGCCCTGGCCAGCCAGACGCATACCCCAGAGCCCTGCCCCAAGCCAGATGATATGACTGGCCTGGGAAAACACCAGCAGCGAAAGGCACAAACCTGCTATTACCAGCCAGCTAAAGGTGCGAAGGTCAGCCTGGTCAATAAAACTGCCCAGCCAGGTAAGGCAAAAAGCACTTATGAGTGTAGCTATGGCATACAGGCTGCCAAAGCTTGCGTTGGTAATACTAAACTCCCGGAGCACCTCAGGCACAAACAGCGAAACAAAGAATGTTTGCCCGAAGCTGGAAAAAAAAGTTAGTAAGAAGCCAAAAAGAACAAGGTTTCTGTTCTGGTTAAAAAAATTGATCCAGGATCGCATGTAAAGTATTCTGCGGCACTCAGAGCCTTATGTTAAAGACTGCAAGTATAAGCCTTATAAGCCGAAAATGCTGGGTAACCAAAGGCTTAATGCTGGAATGTAAGTAACCAGTAGCAGTGCTATAACCATGGCAATGAATAGCGGAATAAGGGGCTTTATGACCTTACTGATGCTGATGTTAGCGATACCGCAGCCTACAAACAATACGCCTCCTACAGGTGGTGTACAAAGACCAATGCAGAGGTTCAGTACCATGATAATACCAAAATGGGTAGGATCTACCCCCAGCTTGGTCACCACCGGTAAAAATATAGGCGTAAAAATAAGTACCGCCGGTGTCATGTCCATAAAAATCCCAACAAACAGCAGGATCATGTTGATAATGATGAGCACTACTATTTTGTTGTCGCTGATCGACAGCAGGGCATCACTCACACCCTGTGGAATATTCTCGAATGACATAACCCACGACATGCCCATAGAGGTACCAATCAGCAGCATTACGATAGCCGTAGTGATAACGGTTTGAATAAGAATGTCGGGCAGATCTTTAACACCTACCTGGCGGTATACAAGCATGGAAAGCACTAACGTATAGAGCACGGCAATGGCAGATGCTTCCGTAGCCGTAAAAATGCCGGCAATAATGCCACCTATTACAATTACCAGCAACAGCAGGCTGGGCAGGGCATCCAGAAACTTTTTAAATACCTCGCCAATACTTACCCGGTCGCCCACGGGGTACTTATTCTTATATGCAATAAAACCTGCTACCAGCATCAGGGCAAGGCCTACTAAAAGACCGGGTATATAACCTGCAATAAAGAGTGCTGCGATAGAAACACCGCCACTGGCAAGTGAGTACACAATAAGAATGTTACTGGGCGGAATGATCATGCCTGTAGTGGCAGAGGTAATGTTAACGGCAGCACTAAATGACCTGGAGTAGCCTTCTTTTACCATTCTTGGGTTCATGATGCCCCCAATGGCAGAAGCAGCCGCTACTGCAGATCCAGAAATGGCTCCGAACAGCATACAGGCCAGAATGTTAACATATGCCAACCCGCCGGGCAGGGTACCCACCAGTCCTTTGGCAAAATCGATGAGCCGTGTAGCAATGCCGCCCCTGTTCATGAGCTGGCCTGCCAGGATAAAGAAAGGGATGGCCAGCAGGGCAAAACTATCCAGTGCTGTAGCCATTCGTTGTGCAAGTGTTGTAAAGGCCGGTTCAGGCGCTATGCTTACGAGCATGGTAAGCAGGGCAGAAATGCCAATAGAAAACGCAATGGGCACACCTATGGCAAGTAAAATGATAAAACTTACCACCAGTACAATCACTTCCAGAAATTCCATAAAAGGCTTTAGGTTAGTCCAGGTTTTAAAAATTTTGGTTGATAATCAGCATTGCCTCTTGTTACCGCACAAAAGGAGGCTTCTCTAAAACATCTCTTTCCCCAAATCTTCAGGATCGGGTGTCCTGATGAAAAGATTGGCGAAGCTATAGTAAAAGATCAGTACACCGCTTAGGGGCAATACACTGTAGATGTAGCCCAGCGGTATGTTCAGCGTGGCTGATGTCTGCTCAAGGGTAAGGGTAATGTACACCAGCTTAATGCCTCCCCATATCATTACCAGCAGCGCAAAGGCTGCTACCAGCATATTGATAAGGATGTTGAGGTTTCTTTCTTTCTTACCGGTAAGCTTGGCGGGTAAAATATCAATAGCAAGGTGCAGCTTTTTGCCTGTTACATAGCTGGCACCAAGCAGGCCTACCCATATCAGCAGGTAACGCGCAAGCTCATCAGTAAAAGAACTGGGCGAGGGCATCAGGTAGCGCGATGCTACCTGCCACAATACATTGAGGGTCATCAGGCTCATTAAAGCCACCAGCACCCAGAATAATAGCTTATCTATCAGCTGTCGGAGCATCATAACTTATATCACTAGGGGTATTTTCTATAGCCTGTATCTTCTGCATGATTGAATAGATCACCGGCTCATCTTTGAACGCCTCGTACATCTGCTCAACCTTTTCTGCAAATGGTTCTTTGGGCGGGGTGCTCACAGTTACTCCGGCCTTTATAACAGCCTCCAGTGCCTCCGCTTCTGCTTCAGCCCATAGTTTGCGCTGTACCACCACAGATTCTTCTGCTGCTTCCTCGATCCACTGCTGCTCCTGCGGAGTTAGCCTGTCCCACACAATGGTGCTGATCAGCAGTATATCCGGTACCATGGTGTGCTCGTTCAGTGAATAGTACTTACACACTTCGTAATGCCGGGAGAGGTAAAAGCTGGGAGAATTATTTTCTGCGCCATCTACCACACCTTGCTGCAGTGCAGTATACAGCTCACCCCAGGAAATAGGCGTTGCAGCGCCACCGAAACTTCTCACCATATTTATGGCAGTAGGGCTGTCCTGCACCCTTATTTTCATGCCCTGCAGATCACCCGGTTCATCAATAGGCTTATTTACAGAGTAAAAGCTGCGGCTGCCGGCATCATAATAAGCCAGACCTCTTAGCCAGTATTTTTCTCCTTTTGTAAGCAGGTCCTGACCTATGCTGCCATCCAGCACCCGGTAGTAATGTTCCTTGTCTTTAAAAATATAAGGAATGCTGAGCACCTTAAAATCAGGTGAAAAGCTCTCCATAACGGCTGCAGAAACCTTAGTCATGCCAATGCTGCCAATTTGCAGCAGCTCCAGGCACTCGCGCTCGCTACCCAGCTGGGCGTTCGGGTAAACCTCCAGCGTTAGCTTGCCGCCGGACTTTTCCTTTACCCGTTCTGCCATAAAGAGCATGGCATGATGCACTGGGTGGGAGGTGTCGAGTGAGTGAGCTAATTTTACTTCTCTTTTTTCTGATATTTCCTTGCAGGATGCCAGCGGAAGTAACAATCCAAAAAGGCAAAGCCGCAGCAAATAGTGTAGCAAACGTTTGTTGGTTGGTACAGACCTGTTAATTATGATGTTAAGCATTATTTCCCCCTCACTTTTTTAATGATGTTCATGGCAGCGCTTGTCAGTTCCTGCAGCCTCGAAAATTCCCTGTTAGCAATTAGCTCTTTGCTGATGAGCTGCGATCCCATGCCTACACAATGTACACCTGCCTTAAACCATGCCTTCAGGTTTTCTTCTGTGGGCTCTACACCACCGGTAGGCATTATGCTGGTCCAGGGGCATGGCCCTTTTACGGCCGCCACATACTGGGGGCCGCCCACCTGCTGGGCCGGGAAGATTTTTACCACCTCGGCACCCAGCTCTTCGGCCTCTGAAATTTCCGATAGCGTAGCACAACCCGGCGACCACATGATCTTACGGCGGTTGCACACTTTGGCTATATCAGGGTTAAGCACAGGAGATACAATAAAATCGGCACCTAGCTGAATATATAATCCGGCAGTAGGCGCATCTACTACTGAGCCTGCACCCAGCATCATATCAGGAAACTGGCTGCGGCTGTATTTTACCAGCTCAGCAAAAGTTTCGTGTGCAAAGTCACCGCGGTTAGTATATTCAAACACACGCACACCACCACCATAACAGGCTTTGAGCACTTCTTTGCATATTTCAGGATCGGCATGATAAAACACTGGTACCATACCGGTTTCTGCCATCTTTAAGCTTACTTCTATTCTGCTAAACTTTGCCATTGTTATTGAATATGCTATTGTGCTGATTTTCTTTTTGCAGTTGTGTTAATTCTGTTAAGTCAAAGTGATAACGAGAGCAGGTGAAAAGTATTTATGAGCCCTTCACTTCTTTTCTATGTTATCTGATTTCTTTCTTCTGATTTCTACCGCACCAGCCTGCCCGAAGTGTTGCCTGCCAGCAGGGTTTCCACTTCCTCAACGGTAGCAAGGTTGGCGTCTTCCAGTATGGTATGTTTTAATACCGAAGCCGCCACACCAAAATCAAGTGCTTTCTGATCGTTCTGGTATGCCAGCATACCATAAATTACGCCTGCGATAAAAGCATCGCCACCGCCTATTCTGTCTACTATAGGGTTGATATCATAGGTGGTGGTGCGCAACATACGCTCACCATCATAAAGATTGCCCGACAGTGTGTTGTGTGTGGCACTGACAGAGCCCCTGCTGGTGTTAACGATCTTCCTGATATTAGGAAAGCGGTCCATGATCTGGCGTGCTACCGATATTTCAACTTCTTCATCAGAAGCACCATTTCCCTTGATATTTAGGATATCTTTAGCATCACCTTTGCCGGCAACAATCAGGTCACATCCCGTAATCAGTTCAGGCATTACATCCTGCACCGACTTACCCCATTGCCAGAGGTTTTTGCGGTAGTTTATATCGGCAGAAACTGTAATGCCCTTCTGGCGTGCTGCATCAATTGCAGCTTTACAACAGGCGGCAGCACCTGCAGAAATAGCAGGGGAGATCCCCGTCCAGTGAAACCAGCCGGCTCCTTCAAAAACCTGGTCCCAGTCTATCATAGCGGGTTCAAGCCCTGAAAAGGCGGAGTGGGAGCGGTCGTAAATCACCTTGCTGGCCCGCACACTGGCACCGGTTTCCAGGAAATAAATGCCTATGCGGTCGCCGCCAAAAAGCACATGGCTGGTATCTACACCCCATTTTTTTAGCAGGTTGGTGGCAGCTTTGCCCAGCTCGTTATCCGGAAAACGGGTAACATGGGCTGCCGGTACACCAAACTGTGCAAGCGAAACAGCTACATTGGCTTCGCCGCCTCCATAGGTGGCATCGAAATGGGTAGATTGCACCACCCGCGCATATCCTGGCGTAGACAGGCGCAGCATTACTTCGCCAAACGTTACTACCTTTTTCATATTAAAATTTGAAAAAACCTTTGGCGTTGTTGTAGCAGATGTTCTCTACCATTTGTCCGATCCATGCCATTTCACTTGCAGGCAGTTCGCCGTTTTCAACATCATTACCAATCAGGTTGCAGAGCGTTCTTCGGAAATAATCGTGGCGGGGATAGGAGAGAAAGCTCCTGGAGTCGGTAAGCATGCCTACAAAGCGGCTAAGCAGCCCCATATTAGACAATGCGTTCATTTGCTTCTCCATACCATCTTTCTGATCCAGGAACCACCATGCCGATCCATACTGGATTTTACCGGGTGTGCTGCCGTCGTTGAAGTTACCAATCATGGTAGCATACAACTCGTTATGGCTGGGATTCAGGTTATAAAGGATGGTTTTTGCCAGCTGGTTTGTATTATCCAGCTTATCCAGGAATCTTGAAAGTGAGCGTGCCACATCAAAATCTCCGATGGAATCAAAACCTGTATCAGGGCCAAGCTCCCGCATCATGCGTGTGTTATTGTTACGCAGGGCACCAATGTGAAATTGCTGTGTCCAGCCTTTTTGCTGATCCATGAGTGCCATTTCATATAGCATGGCAGATTTAAACTTCAGGGCTTCGGCAGCACTGATGCTTTCTTTCTTCAGCCCCTTTTCAAAGATCTTCCTGATTTCCTCATCGGTGTAATCTTCTGCATAAAGGGTTTCCAGTCCGTGGTCGGAGAGGCGGCAACCCTGCTCATGGAAAAAGTCGTGCCGTTGCCTGAGCGCATCCAGCAGCTGCTGAACATTGCCAATGGATATACCGGATGCTGCCTCAAGCTGCTGCAGGTAGGGAAGAAAAACCTCTGGCTGCTCTACAGCAAGCACTTTATCGCAGCGGAAGGTAGGCAGCACCTTAATATCGAAACCTTCTTCTTTCAGGCTGCGGTGGTGTTTAAGGTCACTTATTGGATCGTCGGTGGTGCAGATTACCTCTACCTTCATTTTGCGCAATATGCTGCGAACTGAGAAAGCATCTGTCTGCAGCATACCGGTACAGGCCTCATACACCTCACGGGCAGTTTCGGGCTTCAGGATCGTTTCTATGCCAAAGGGATTCTTTAGCTCCATGTGCGTCCAGTGATAAAGCGGGTTGCGCATGGTGTAAGGCACGGTTTGTGCCCACTTCTCAAATTTCTCCCAGTCTGAGGCATTTCCGGTGCAATATTTTTCGGCTACACCATTGGTGCGCATGGCGCGCCATTTATAATGATCACCCTCCAGCCATATTTTCGTAAGGTTCTCAAACTTGCGGTCTGAGGCGATATCTTCAGGAGGTAAGTGGCAGTGATAATCTATGATGGGCATGTTTTTAGCATGCTCGTGGTATAGCTGTTGTGCAGTTTTTGTCTGGAGTAGAAAATTATCGTCTATGAAAGACATAGTGCTGGTTTTATGCAAAGAATTCTTTTGGCTTTCAAGATACATAAGATATATAATTTTTTAAGCGGCTTTTACAGATGCTTTGTTTTCTTGTTGCTGCAAAACCTGCAATTGCTGGCTTACCATTTCTGATAGTCCGCTGATTTGCGTTAGATCCATGTTCCAGAAATCTTTATTAGCCAGCACCATTTCAACTGTTGCCGCGGGCTTTTCTTTTTTCCAGGCTTCACGGAAGAAATCTATCACATCTGCAGCATCGTTGAGTGCTATTGTCTCGCCACCCCAGCTTCCTTTATAAAAGAGAATGAGCGCTGCCAGTGAATGTAACAGCATTTCAGGCAGTTTTCCGCTGCGCTTGTGGTATTCCAGCACCGAAGGCAGTACCCTTACCTTGTATTTCGAAACAGAGTTGAGTGCAATAGATATGAGCTCATGCCGGATAAAAGGGTTCTGAAAACGCTCTATTACATCATTAGCAAACTGTTCCAGTTCTTCCTCCGGTAAATCAAGGGTAGGAATAATTTCTTTGAAAATAGCTTCCCTGATGAAATTACCAGCCTGCTTATCTTCTACGGCTTCTCTTACGGTACGCAAGCCCTGCAGGTATGCCACCGGCACCAGGGCAGTATGGGCACCATTGAGAATGCGTACCTTACGGGTGCGGTAGGGGCTCTGGTCTTTTACATATTTTACCTGCAGCCCGGCTTTGTCAGCAGGAAAAGCATCTTTTACCGCATCTGGTCCTTCGATCACCCACAGATGGAAAGGTTCGGCTTTTACTACCAGTTTATCTTCATAGCCAAGCTCCTGCTGAATTTCCTTGATGTTTTCTCTCGGAAATCCGGGTACTATCCGGTCTACCAGTGTATTACAAAATACGGTATGCTCTGTAATCCAGCTGCTGAAGCTTTGTGGCAATTCCCAGTGGCGGGCATACTGCAGAATGGCATTGCGTAGTGCTTCACCATTTTTATCGATCAGCTCGCAGGGTATGATGGTTAGCGCTTTATCTGCAGCACCATTGAAATATTTAAAGCGATGGTACAGCAGGGCAGTTAGCTTACCTGGAAAGCTGTCGGGCAGGCTGTCCATGTTAACATCAGTATTTACAAAGGCGATGCCTGCTTCTGTGGTGTTGGAAATAACGAACTCCAGATCAGGATTCTCGCCCAGGGCCAGGTACTCATTGTATTTCCCGTAAGGATTTATGCCCCCTGCTATGCAGCTGATCAGTCTTTGCTCCTGTACAGGCTTGCCGCCGCTGATGCCATTCAGTAACAGGTGGTACAGACCATCCTGCTCGTTAATTAAGTGCACTATGCCCTGCTCAATAGGCTGTACTACCTGCACACTTCCGGCAAAACCTGCTTTTTCGTTCATCAGGTCTATCATCCAATTTACAAAACCCCTTAGAAAGTTACCCTCCCCAAACTGCAATACCTTTACCGGAAATTGTAGTGGAACATTGGCGGTATGTCTGTTCAAAGTCTTCATATCGATAAATTGAATATGTGAAAAATTTAATTGCATTAACTTGTTGCACAGAAACGCACTTTTTGCTGTGTTTGTGGTCTAAAATCTGTGCAATCGATTGTACATATATACATGACTAAACAACTGATTACAAATTGATAATCAGTTAGTTACACTACTTTTTTAAGGTTGACTGACGGATGATAAGCTCCGGCTTTAGCACAGTTTTTTGCGGAAGATGTTTCTTCCCATTTTGCTTCAACTGCTCAAAGAACAACTCAGCAGTCATGTTCCCCATCTGAATACTGAACTGGTCTACAGTCGTAAGCGGCGGGTCGGTAAAGGAGGTAAACGGTTCATTACTGAAACCAGCCAGTGCAACCTCCTGTGGTATTTTAATCTTACGTTCCTTTAGTACCTGCATGGCACCCATGGCGCCATAATCAGAAGCTGAAAAAACAGCATCGGGCATTTCCGGGAGTGCCAGCAACTTCTCCATACTTTTTCTTCCATCCTCCAGCTGCAGGTTGCTGCCTACGATCAGCTCATCCAGTACTGGCAGATTGTGCTTTTTCAGGGCATCGGTATAGCCTCTGAGGCGCTCCCGGAAAATGCTAACTTTCTTTGGGCTGGTAAAATGGGCAATGCGCCGGCAGCCCTGCTGTATCAGGTGTTCGGTAACTTTAAATGCTCCCAGGTAATCATCTATCATTATCTGGCTTACTTCGAGCTCATCTGTGGTGCGGTCAAAAAGTACCAGCGGAATTCCTTTTTCCTGCGCACGTTTGAAATGGCTGAAGTCTTCTGTGTTCTTTCCGATGGAGGCAATAATGCCATCTACACGGGCGCTAAGAAGGGCATCGATTGTTTGTACCTCCTTATCGTAATTATCATAGCTCTGGCAGATGATCACCTTATAGTTGATCTTGTTGGCTATTTCTTCGATTCCCCTTACCACCGATGCAAAGAAGGTTCTGTCGGCTGTTGGTACTATGATGCCTATAATATGGCTTTTGCCATTTCTTAAGGCTGCAGCAATGTTGTTAGGCTGGTAATTAAGCTGCTTAGCTGTTTTTAGTACAAGTTTTCTGGTGTTGTCGCTAATACGGGGGTTATTGTTAAGTGCGCGCGATACGGTAGATGCTGTTATGTTCAGCACTTCAGCAATGTCATGTATCGTAGCCTTTGCTTTTTCTGCCATCTTCTTGTTGTTTTTGCCCTGTGAACCTGTTCCCTTCAGAGCAACCTCACCTTTATTTCTTATTCGTTGCTAGGCTTGCCAATGGTAGCGAGTATGCCACCATCCACATAAATGATCTGTCCGTTTACAAAATCACTGGCTTTGCTTGCCAGAAATACAATGGTACCACCCAGGTCTTCGGGATCTCCCCAGCGGCCTGCAGGTGTGCGGTTAACAATAAAATCGTTGAAGGGGTGGCCATTTACACGAATGGGGGCCGTCTGGTCTGTAGCAAAATAACCAGGCCCCAGGCCATTTACCTGTATGTTGTGCTTAGCCCATTCTGTGGCAAGGTTACGGGTAAGCATTTTAAGCCCGCCTTTAGCCGCTGCATAGGCCGAAACGGTATCGCGGCCAAGCTCACTCATCATTGAGCAAATGTTTATGATTTTGCCGCGCTTACGCTCCACCATGTAGCGGGCTACATGCTTGGACATGATGAAAGGGCCGGTTAGATCTACATCCAGCACTTTTCTGAATTCATCCACCTCCATTTCAAGGGCAGGCACACGTTTGATCATGCCGGCATTGTTCACCAGTATTTCAACAGGCCCCAGCTCACGCTCAATCGCCTCAATATTTTCCTTTACCTGTGCTTCGTTTGTAACATCAAAAAGGTAGCCCCTAACATCGAAACCATCGTTCCGGTACTCCTCCAGTGCTTTTTCCATTTTGGCCGGGGTATTACCGATCACCACCAAAGTTGCACCAGCACTGCCCAATGCTTTTGTCATGGCCATGCCTAAGCCGTGGGTGGCACCGGTAACCAGTGCAATCTTTCCGCTTAAATCAAAGAGATTCTGCATGCTGCTTATTTTAAATCAGTGGGTGAAACTTTGTCCATGTCGTTATAGTCCAGGTTTTCTCCGGCCATACCCCATATAAAAGTATAGTTGCTGGTACCGGCACCGCTGTGGATCGACCAGGGGGGAGAGATCACCGCCTCACGGTTTTTCACAAAAATATGCCGTGTTTCCTGCGGTTCGCCCATAAAATGGCAAACTGTCTGGTCTTCGGCCAGATCGAAATAGAAATAGGCTTCCATGCGCCTGTCGTGGGTGTGGGCAGGCATGGTATTCCACACACTTCCCGGTTTCAGCTCGGTAACACCCATTTGCAGCTGGCAGGTATCTACCACAGAATTGATGAGCACCTTGCGGATGGTGCGGTGGTTAGAGTTTTCCATTGATCCCAGCTCTACAGTTTCGGCTTCGGCCAGTGATACTTTTTTAGTAGGATTGCTCCTGTGAGCGGGAGCAGAGTTAAAGTAAAAATAGCTTTTGCCACTGGCAGCAGGATGAAATATTACTTCTTTAACCCCCATTCCTACATACAGTGCTTCTTTATTATCGAGCTCATAGGTCTGGCCCTCTACGGTAATGCTGCTCCTGTCGCCAACATTGATGATGCCAATTTCCCTGCGGTCAAGGAAGTTTTCGGAGCGCAGAGTAGGGAAGGTCTCCAGGCGCAGTGATTTTTCTACCGGATGCACGCCACCAACAATCAGCCTGTCATATAAAGTATAGGTTAACTGAATCGAATCTTTCTGAAAAAGACCTTCTATGAGGTATGACTCCCGGAGTTTGGCAGTGTCGTAATGCTTGCTGTCGGCGGGGTGAATGGCATGTCGGGTTGAAAAGTTTGTGCTCATAATGTGTAAACGATTGCGCAAAAATAAGGCATTTCGGCCTTTAAACATTTAGATGGTCAGTACAGGATAAACTGAGCTTATTTCTAATAAGTTACTAATAAAAAATAAAATATGGTCTTATGCTATCGTTTGCAGCTAAAGTTTTTTAAAAAGTAAAATATTTATGTGTTTGTATTGTGATTGAGGGAAAATAATATTAAAATGCAATCGATTGCACATCGAGCTGCCATTTTTTGTAGCACTGGATGCTCGAAAGCCAGCTCTGCATTAGCTGGAAACCCAAGCAGAATCGGCCCGGATCTTTACTATATATAGATCATGACAAATAGGGCAGGAGCAGCTTTTTGATGTGGTAGCCAGGGGTGCTGCCAGGTAGCACAGCATAAACAGTGACGAGTATCACATATAATAAGGATAAAGATGTCATCAAAGAACCAAACCAATCATTGCAAATGAATATTTCAAAGAGGAAAACAGTGCCCAGGCTACTTCCGCATTTCTTTTGTGGAGGCCTTTTGATGTCGCTCAGCATTTTTTCTCCTGCCCAGGGAGAGGCTTACAACCAGCATAGCTTTTTAAGCTCTGATCAAGATTTTACTATAGAAAAAAAAGGACTGAATGCCGCAAACGTTTACGCCAAAAATTTTATTAAGGTAGAAACCCCTGAAACAACAGCATCACTGGCAGTAGATCAGATGCGTGTAACGGGTACTGTTACCAACACAGAAGACGGTATGGGTATGCCGGGTGTCGCCATCAGGGTAAAAGGAACCTCCCTGGGTGTTGTTACCGATATTGATGGTAAATACTCTCTTGAAGTACCCTCAGAAAGCTCTGTGCTGGTGTTTTCCTATATTGGTTATGTAACAGAAGAGGTTACTGTTGGCGGTAAAACCACCATAAACCTGGAAATGTACCCAGATCTTGAAACCCTTGAAGAAGTGGTTGTGGTAGGTTATGGCACCCAGAAAAAAAGTGACCTGACTGGTGCTGTTGGTGATATTGAAGGTGCAAAGATTGCTGAAAGAGGTACTGTTAACCCGCTGCAGGCCGTTCAGGGGCAGGTGGCAGGTGTTGATATTTCCGCAGGCTCCGGCCGTGCTGGTGCTGGTTATAACATCCGCATCCGGGGCCAGAACTCCCTGGAAGGAGGCAACCCGCTTTTTGTTGTAGATGGTATCATTGTAGATGACATCGACTTTCTGAATCCGCAGGATATTGAAAGCATGAACATCCTGAAAGATGCTTCTTCCACAGCTATTTATGGTTCGCGTGGTTCTAATGGTGTGGTGATCATCTCTACCAAAAGGGGAGCCAATGTACAGCAAACCTCTATTGCCTACGAAGGTTACTATGGTATTCGCCAGAATGCCCGTATGCCTGATTTTATGACCGGTGATGAGTGGTGGGAGTATCGTCAGAACACCTACATTTCTGGTGAGCTGGAAGCCGGCAGGCCTTACGATGCCACTGTTGGTGGTGTTACCGGCAGCCCGCTGCTTAGGGAGCGCCTGGCAAACAGAGATTACTACGACTGGCAAAGCGCCTTTTTACAAACCGGCCAGCAGCAAAACCACTGGCTCACCATATCAGGCACCAGTAAAGAAAAAATGAACTACCTGATTGGTGCCGGTTACCAGGAAGAAAAAGGTAACCTGATGAACGAGTTTTTCAAGCGCTATAATTTTAAGGCCAGTGTTAGCCATAAAATCAGTGATCGCTGGGAAGCCGGTTCTAACTTCAATTTTTCGTTGATGGACCGGGAGCAGGGCAGCCAGAATGCTGTAACCAATGCTTACCGCATGTCGCCCCTGGTAACACCTTACGATTCAACAGGTGAGCTGCTGTTCCAGCCGGCTAAATACGATGGTATCAGCTTTACCAGTTCAGTAAATCCGCTGCTGGATATGGCCAATTCAGAAGATAATACGCGTAGAATATATGGTGTGGGTAACCTGTTCCTGCAGTACAATCCTGTTGAATGGCTGAACATTCGCACCACCTTCTCTCCCGAAATCGATTTCCGCAGAAGGGGTCGCTACTGGGGCTCTTTAACAGAAGCCAGGGGGGGCGCAGCACCGGCAGCTTCCAGGGAAACACGCGAGGATTTCTCCTATATCTGGGATAACCTGGTAACCGCCAACAAGCAGTTCAACAATCACAGCCTTACATTCACTGGTCTCTTCAGCATGCAGTATGACCGCAGAGAAAGTGAATTCATCAATGTGCTTAACCTGCCGTTCAATTCATCGCATTATAACCTTGGCTCTGCCGGTCCCGATAACGTGCAGGATGTTGGCAGTAACTACATTCAGCGTTCGCTGCTTTCCTACATGGCCCGTGTGAATTATTCATTGATGGATAAATACCTGCTTACCCTGTCTGCACGCTGGGATGGTTCTTCTGTACTGGCTCCGGGCTATAAGTGGTCTGCGTTCCCTTCTGCTGCCATTGCCTGGCGGGTAATTGAAGAAGGTTTTATGCAGAATATCGGTTTCATATCCAATCTGAAAGCCCGCCTAAGCTATGGCTATACAGGTAATAATAATATTGACCCTTACAGTACTGCAGTACTGGCTGGTGATGGTGTACTGTATGGTTTTGGCGATCAGACAGTGAACGGGTTTCCTGCGGGCAGTATCGTGAATCCGGCCCTTACCTGGGAGCGTACAAGAGAACTGAACTTTGGTGTTGATTATGGTTTCTTTAACGGCAGGGTAAATGGTAGTGTAGATGTGTATGACAAACTATCTACCGGTCTGCTGATGGAGCGTGATCTTCCTCTTGAATCAGGTTCTGGTTCGTTGATTGACAACATCGGTTCTGTTAGCAATAAAGGTTTTGAGATAGCCCTGCAGACGTTCAACATCCAGACAAGGGACATCAGCTGGAGTACCTCCTTTAACTTTTCCAAGAACAGGAACGAGATCATAGAAATCTTCGGTGGCGAGGTTACCCAGTACATCGGTGAAGATGATACCTGGATTGTAGGGCAGCCTGTTGCTATCAATTATAATTATGTGTTTGGTGGTATCTGGCAGGAAAGTGAAAGAGACCAGGCACTTCTTTATGGTCAGACACCTGGCATGGCGAAGGTACTTGACCTGGATAGTGATGGCGTGATTACGGGAGATGACAGAGCTGTACTTGGTTCTCCATTCCCAAGCTGGACTGGCGGTGTATCTACAACACTTAATGTTAAGCAATTCGATCTTTCTGCCTCGCTTTTCACCCGCCAGGGAGTACAGGTTTACAGCCCCTTCCATGCAGAATTCACTGCCTTACACGACAGGGGTCGTGCCAAGCTGAATGTTAATTACTACATGCCGGCAAACGAGGTAACCCATGCCCGCGAATCTAATGAGTATCCGCAACCCAATAATGTAGGTTCTTTCTGGCGTAACAACGGTGTGGGGTATTACAAAGATGCTTCATTCGTGAAGGTTCAGAACATCTCTCTGGGCTATACCTTCTCTAAGGAGTTGTTAGAAAGGGTGAAAATGCAGAACCTGCGTGTATACTTAAACGTGCTGAACCCATTTGTATTCACCGATTATGATGGTTTCGATCCTGAATGGGCAGAACAAAGCCTGAATAACACAGGTAACAGCTATATCACATATCAATTAGGGGTAAACGCCAGATTCTAAACTAAGGAAACATGAAAAATAAATCGACTATATTCTTATCGCTGTTAATGCTAATTTCTGCGGTA
This sequence comes from Cesiribacter sp. SM1, assembly GCF_020178975.1. Taxonomy (GTDB): domain Bacteria; phylum Bacteroidota; class Bacteroidia; order Cytophagales; family Cyclobacteriaceae; genus Cesiribacter. Next base: position 209,841 of record NZ_JAHXBU010000092.1, on the reverse strand, counting down.
GGCTGTAACGATTATCTGGAAGAGGTAAACAATTCCAATGTAGTTGCAGAAGAGTTTTACACTACTGAAGAAGGTTACGAAAGCCTGGTTAATGCTACTTATGCAACACTGCGTGATGTTTATGGCAGTGAGCCCTGGGTGTTTTCTGCCGGTACCGATCTGTTTGTAGAGGGCCGGAACCAGCAACCCGAAGGTATCAGCGAATACCGCAACCTGGGTCCTGCCGAAGGAGCAGTGGAAGATTTTTACCTGAACGTATATGCAGCCATTCGCCAGGCAAACACTGCGCTGTATTACAACGATATTACAGAAGAAACAGCCGTGCTGGAGCAGCGCAGGGGAGAAGTTAAATTCCTGCGGGCCTACTATTATTTTCTGCTGGTACAGCAGTTTGGCGATGTTGCGCTGGTAACTGACTTTCTGAATGAAGTAGTTACAGAGTTTGAAAGAAGACCAGCCTCTGAAGTATACCAGTTTATTATTTCAGAAATGGAAGAGGCGCTGCAGCTGGTGCCGGAAAATGCAGAAAGCCGTGGACGCGTAGATAAGGCGGCTGTTTACCACTACCTTGCTAAAGTGCATTTAACAAGAGGTTATGAGGCTTATGCAACGGCAGATGATTTTGAGAAAGCAGCAGCCTATGCAGATGAGGCTATCTCCAGAGGTACCCTGGTAAACTCTTTTGAAGAACTGTTTTTCCCTGGTAACGAGAATAACGAAGAAGTTCTGTTTGCTGTGCAGTACTCATCCTCTTCTATCATAGATCCGCGTGATGATGGTCATATGCAAAGCCTTTTCTTCGGACCATATCTTGGAGGTGAAGGTGCTGTACAGGGGTATCCTTATCGGTCAAACACACTGGTACCAACCATGTTCCTGTTCGATGCATTCAGTCAGTATGATGCTCGTTTTGAGGCCACCTTCATGACCCAGATTTATGATCGTTACTACGACTACTACGACAGAAATGATGAGCTTGATGCTCTGGTGGTTGAAACTTACTTTGCACCCCGCTGGGCCGTTCAGGATACAGCCGCCTGGCGCGCAGCCAACCCCGAAACCCGTGCAACGGCCAGAATCAGGCCTTACCCGATTGGCTGGGAGGCTGGTGCAAACTCGCTGGACGGTACTTCACCAGGTATCAAAAAGTTTGACGATCCAAAGTCAGTTTTCTCTGGCAATGGCAGCAGCACCCGCGATATCATTCTGGCACGTTTGGGTGAGACTTACCTGATTGCTGCAGAGGCTTATCTGCAAATGGGACAGGAGGGAACTGCGGCAGAAAGAATCAACGCTGTGCGCTTACGTGCTGCCAAACCAGGCAGCGAGGCCGAAATGACAATCACTGCAGCTGATGTAGACATAGATTTCATTCTTGACGAACGTGCCAGAGAACTGGCAGGCGAGTACCACCGCTGGTTTGACCTGAAGCGCACTGGTAAGCTGATGGAGAGAACAGAGCTTTACAACCGAGATATCAAAGCCTGGTTCGCAAGTGGAATCAATCCATTCCAGGGTACAGATGGAAACTTCAAGATTCTGCGCCCGATTCCTCAGCTGGCAATTGACCTGAACGAAGCAAATATTCAGCAAAATCCCGGTTATTAATCCTGATTTTGATGATGATCAGCATGATCAGTTATAAATCAACAGATACCGGATATTAATCAGATAAGCTAAAGATCAGGCTGCGTGTATGGTTGGTTACACGCACCTGCTTCTTTAGCTTAATTTTTAAAAGCACTTTAATTCCTTAACGCGCTACTATGATAAAAAACTACCCCTTGATAGCCGGACTGTTCGTGGCACTCTTTACCCTTTGTGGTAACCAGGTACATGCGCAGGACCAGCAACTTGCTTTTCCCGGAGCCGAAGGTTTTGGTCGTTTTACCACTGGAGGCCGAGGAGGGGAGGTTATTGAAGTTACAAATCTGAACAGTTCAGGTGCCGGTAGTTTCAGGGCGGCTGTAGAAAAATCAGGTGCAAGAACAATTGTGTTCAGGGTATCTGGTACCATACACCTGGAAAGTGATCTGCGCATTCGTAATGGCAACCTGACTATTGCCGGACAAACTGCCCCCGGTGAAGGCATTACGATTAAAGGCAGTGGCCTTGTAATTGATGCAGATAATATAATTATTCGTTACCTGCGCATAAGACCCGGAGATGTTGAGGCCAGGGAGCTGGATGCCATGTGGGGCAGAGAAAACAAAAATATAATTATAGATCACTGCTCCTTAAGCTGGAGTACAGATGAGGTAGGCAGTTTTTATGACAATGAGAATTTCACCATGCAGTGGTGCATTTTAAGTGAAAGCCTCTACGAATCGGTACACGATAAAGGCCGCCATGGCTATGGCGGTATCTGGGGCGGCATGGGCGCTACGTTTCACCACAACCTGCTTGCATACCACTCGAGCCGCAACCCCCGCTTTAATGGCGCCCGCTACACTACAACTCCAGAAACAGAACTGGTAGATTTCAGGAACAATGTGATATTTAACTGGGGCGGCAACAGCGCCTATGGCGGAGAGGGCGGTAAACACAACATGGTGGCCAATTATTATAAAGCCGGTCCTGCCACCAATGGACAAAAGCGCTATCGCATTATTAACCCATCCTACGACAGCAGCCTGCCCTGGAGCAGCTGGTATGTAGCAGATAACTATGTAGAGGGATATCCCGAAGTAACTGCCGATAACTGGAATGGTGGTGTGCAGGGACCCGATGCTGCTGTGCTGGCAGCAATAAAAGTAAATGAACCCTTTCCTTATGCCCCTGTAACAACACAAACAGCACAGGCAGCTTTGGCAAGTGTGCTGGCAGATGCAGGCGCCAGCTATCCCTACCGCGATGCTGTTGACGCCAGGGTAGCAAATGAGGTAGAAACTGGCCAGGTGACCCATGGTGGCGCTTATGGAGCCGGCAAAGGCATCATCGATACTCAGGAAACAGTAGGTGGCTGGCCGGAAATGTTCAATGCACCCGCTCCCGAAGATTCTGATCGTGATGGCATGCCCGATGCCTGGGAATCTGTTAACGGTCTAGATGCGGAAAACCCGGCAGACAGAAATGCCGACAGGAATGGAGACGGATATACCAACCTGGAAGAATACCTGAATGGCCTGCTGGAAACAGCACCTACAGAATTTTTACGCTACCCTACAGAAGTAACAGCATCAAACGTAACCACAAACAGCATAAGCCTCAGCTGGTCAGACAATACCGAAAGCGAAACAAATATATTACTGGAGCGCTCCGTTGACGAAGGCACCACCTATACAGAAATAGCAGAACTGGCACCCAATACCACCAGCTATACCAACGAAGAGCTGGAGGCAGGCCAGTGGTACTACTACCGCTTGCGGGTTAAAAACGAAGAGCTGATTTCTGCCTACAGCAACTCCCTGGCGGTACAAACACAGCCTGCACCAGTGGCTCCCTTTCAGCCTTCCCCTGCAGATGGGCGGGTAGGAGTTGCACCAGAGCAGCTTACCCTAAGCTGGAGTGGCGATGCACCGCAATACGATCTGTACATGGGCAGCTCAGCCGATCAGCTTGCCCTGATTGCAGAAGGTTTAACAGAAACAACATATACTGTAACACAGCTTCAGGAAGCTACGCCATATTACTGGAGGGTAACTGCAGTAGGTGAGGGCGAAGCTACTGTGCATGGCGCAACCTGGACCTTTACAACGGGTAACGGTGCTGTTACAGGTTTAGATGATCCAGAGGCACTTGCTGCACTCAATGCATTTCCAAACCCATTTTCAGGCAGCCTGACCATTTCTTTTGAGCTTAAAAAGCAGGAGCCGGTTCTGGTCTCTTTATATGATATGCAGAATCGCCTGGTCAAGGATCTTGCAGGAAATACGGTTTACAGTGCAGGAACGCATCAGATTACCCTGGATGAAACTGCCGGGCTGAACGGAAAACTGCTGGAAGGTATTTACTTCTGCGTGCTGCAAACCCCCAGCAGGAAAATTGTCAGAAGGGTGATCTATATAAAAGAGAAGTGATATACAGTACATGCCAGTGATGGTAGCATTAACTTCAGCAGGGGTTGGAGCTATCATAAAAGTAAGGTAATGCTGAAGAATATATAACTACCGAAGAAATAATGTAATCGATTGCGCAATAAACCATGCAAAACCCATAAACAAGCAATTACTGTATGAATTGCAGTATTTGCCTTTGGAAATGCAGTACAAGCTGATGCCGCTTTCAGAGTTACTAATTCGTTTGAATACCCTGGCTCTAAAAAATAACAAGGCAGTATTGCAATTGGGGCTATTTTTAGTTATTATGCAATCGATTGCACATTCGATGGTTTAATCTACGTGAATGCTTTTAAAATTATTCCATAACCAAACCGCCATGAAGAAGATCTATACCAAATTTTTTCTGCTGTTGATTACACCTTTCCTGGTGTTAACAGCCTGTGAGGAGGATGAAACCATTCCCAACGATGCCCCTAGAATTGCTTTCTCAGTTCCTGCTGCAGACCTGCAGGGAATTGAAACAGTTGATGGTGTTGGAGGCCCTGCGATCCAGGGTACTGTGCAGTCAGATGCCGGTCTTAGAGAAGTAACCATAGAGTTGCTGAAAACCTCTGGTAATGAAGTGATCCAGCAAATAACCACTTTCAGCAATGTCGACAGCAAATTATATATCATCAATTTCGTTCCTGCCTACACCCCTGAAGTAACAGGTTTAAGAGTAGTGGCAGTTGATGTTCAAAACAGATCTGTAGAGAAAGTAATCGGTATTTCTGTGAACGAGGAGGTGCCAAAATTAACATTCTCACCAGCTGATGGTCCTGTTGGTACGCAGGTAACTGCAAATGTAACTGTGCATACACTGGCAGAAGGCGACATCGCCTCCCTGATGCTGGGTGATATGGAAATCACTAACTATACACTTGCTGAAAATGGCAGAACGATCACTTTTACTGTTCCTGAAGGAGCTGTAACTGCGGCCCTTACCCTAACCCCCGCAGGTGAGGAACCAGTAGTGAGTGAAACAGAATTTACTGTTACCGAAAAGCCAAAAGAAATTGTAACGCACAGCAACATAGTGGTTAATGCACAGGCCAACCGTAACGACGAAGGAGTAGTAACTGCTTTCTCTGCCGAGGGTAAAACATTCACACTTGCAGAGGGCATGGATGCAGAGGTAAGTAAGGATATAGATTTTATCGTAGCTGACTCAGGCGGTGATGACTATCTTGATCTTTTCTCTCCTGCAGGCGAATCCTGGTTAGATGGCAATTACTATGGTGAAAATAGCTGGCCTGTGAAAAATGAAACCAAGCTGCTGCATCTGTCAGATAAAGATCTTGCATACTTCGAAAGCATTACAGCAGAAGAACTAAATGCCCTAACAGTAGGAACTGCTTATAAAACCCGTATTCAGCCAAAAGAGAGTGCTGTGGGATACGTAATATTATTCGAGACTGCCGATGGCAAAAAAGGTTTGGTTTATGTAAAAGCACATGATCCAAATACAGCTGAAGGCACCAAAGCAGATATCTTCACATTCGATATCAAAGTACTGGAATAGTACCATCTTGCATGCGGATATCGGCATATTCCGCTGATATCCGCATGTTTTTTCTGCTGATACAGCAATACATGCCTGGTTTCTGAACAGACCAGCAAACCTGATCACTTTTTCATACAGCTTTAGGTGCTACCTGATTTTTATTTTATGGCACTAAAATGCTACTGTTACTTATGATTGTTAATAAAAGCTTTCGCTGGCATCTATATCAGGCAATTTGCCTGCTTCTGGTTGTGATGTATGCTTCAACAGCAGCTGCCCAGGATCTGAAGCGTACATATCCACGCTCGTTTGTGGTGGAGGTGAACAACCCGCTCAATCTTAACCGCACAGATGTGATGGTGTTCCTGGAGGAAGATAAAATACAAAATCAATTAGCAGGATTCAATCCTGATGCTTTTGTGGTACTGGATGGCAGTACTGAAATCGCCAGCCAGTACAATAAGCAGGACCCGGAAAAAAGAGGAATAGTAGCCATACTTCCCCAAATGGGAGCAGGGCAAACAAAAAAATTAACCATCCGCTACAAAGAAAGCGGAGAGCTAAAAAGAAATTATACCAAACGTACCCAGGCAGAGCTGTCACATAAAGTTGGCGGCAGGTTCGAGAACAGGAAGTATATAGGTGGTGAGTTCAAAAATGTAGATCTACTGCGCGTGCCTGATGAACATACCGATCATTCGTATTTTATTCGCTACGAAGGTCCCGGCTGGGAATCAGATAAAGTTGGCTACCGCTTTTACCTCGACTGGCGCAATGGTGTGGATGTGTTTGGTAAGAAGACGAATGAAATGGTCCTGCAGCAGGTAGGCCTCGATGGTTTTGATTCTTACCATGAAATGCAGCCCTGGGGCATGGACATCCTCAAAGTAGGAAAAGCCCTGGGTGTTGGTTCTCTCGCACTTTTCCACGAAGGCAAGGCAGTAAGGGTAGATAAAACCGACAGCATTGCCACCAGAATAACAGAAAATGGTGCTGTTTATTCCTCCATCACCACAAATTACTGGGGCTGGAAGGTAGCAGGACAGACGTTAAACCTGGAGTCTGTTATCGGCATTCATGCAGGGAGCCGCCTCACACATCAGCTCGTTAACATAGCAGGAAACCCGGCTAACATCAGTACTGGATTGACCAAAACACCACACACGAAACTCCACACCAGCAGAGGGAGTGAGGGCGAGTGGGGCTACCTGGCTACCTGGGGAAAGCAAACCCTTAATGAAGATAATGCAGGCCTGGCTATTTTATTCAGGCCAAAAGACCTGATCGACTTCACCGAAGACGAGCACAGCCATGTTGTAATGCTGAAACCTTCAGCAGGACAGGCAGAATACTATTACCTGGCCGCCTGGGAGCTTGAAAAAGAAGGAATTACAACAGAAGCACAATTTTTAGAATACCTGAATAAAACAGCAAAAGAACTGGGGCAGCCGATTAATCTCAACCTCATTGCTAAATAACCTGGAGGTAGTAAAGATTAGCTGATAAAGAGTGCTTTAAGCATAAATAAATAGAGCTTGAAAAAAGTTAACATTCATATTATTCGCGCCTTAGGGCTTTGTGTAGGATTACAGGTAGCTGGTCTTGCAGGCTGCAGCCAGCGTACTGCTGTTTCTGCTCTTCCGGCCGATACGGCAACCGTACAAACTGCAGCTTCAGCACCAGCCATGCCCGTACAGACAGCGGATAAGGCTCTGGCTTTTCCTGGTGCCGAAGGTTTCGGTAGATACACAACTGGTGGCCGGGGCGGTAAGGTGGTAGTGGTTACTAACCTCAATGACAGCGGCCCTGGCAGCTTAAGGGAAGCGCTGCGCATGAAGGAGCCCAGAATCGTGGTTTTTGCCGTAGCCGGCACCATAGAACTTGAATCGTCGCTGGATATCAATACCGGGAATCTTACCATTGCGGGCCAGTCGGCCCCTGGCGATGGCATTACGCTCCGGAATTTCCCGATGAAGATCAAGGGTGACAATGTGATTGTTCGCTACCTGCGCTTCCGGATGGGCGATAAAAAAGGACATCAGGGTGATGCCATCAGTGCTACAGGCCGCAACAACATTATTGTAGATCATGCCTCCATGAGCTGGGGTACCGATGAGGGTGCTTCGTTTTACAACAACAAAAACTTTACCCTCCAGTGGAGCATCATTTCAGAGAGCCTCAATGAATCGGTGCATGAAAAAGGCGCCCATGGTTATGGCGGTATCTGGGGTGGGGTTGGCGCCAGTTTTCATCATAACCTGCTGGCACACCTTAAAAGCAGAACACCACGTTTCAGTGGTTCAAGCACCACTGCGAACTCTGAAAACGAACTGGTTGATTTCCGCAACAACATAATCTACAACTGGAAGGATAACAGTGTGTACGGGGGTGAAAGAGGCCGTTACAATATGGTAGGGAATTACTATAAGCCAGGTCCGGCCACTAAGGAATCAAAGCAGGACAGGATTGTGGAGCCCTATGAGCCATACGGACAGTTTTATGTAGCTGATAACTATGTGAATGGATTTCCGGAAGTAAGCCGTGAGAACCGCAAAGGTGTGGATATAGAGAATCCGGATGCAGCACTTGTTGCTACAGCTTTTCCGGTTGAGCCAGTAACAGATCAGCCTGCAGCACAAGCCTACGAACAGGTACTTTCCGAGGCAGGAGCCAGCCTGGTGCGTGATGCTGTAGACAGCAGGATCATTCAGGATGTGCGCAACGGAAGTGCAGCGCTGGGCAAAGATAAAGATGGTATCATCGATTCACAGGACGAGGCAGGAGGCTGGCCGCAACTGAAAGCTGGTGTGGCACCATCAGACAAAGACCTGGATGGCATGCCCGACAGCTGGGAGCAAAAGCACAGGCTAAATCCGGATGATGCAGCCGACGCTTCCGGATATACACTGGATGATTCATATACAAATATTGAAGTGTACCTGAACGAGCTGGTAAATCCAGCCTGACGGCATTTCTTATTGATCTGCAGTCTGACAAACTCTGGAACTACAGTATATAGTAAAGGGCACTGAAATAGTTTTCTACATTCTGGCGCTACAAGTTTTTTAAACAGAAGAGGAGCATGGGCATGATTAACAGAAGCATAGCTTTTTTACTGGGATTACAGACTGTCTTTTCTGTTTCCTGTAGCCAGGCGCAGTCTGCAGAAAATATTGGAGGTGTGCAGGAACAGCAGGTACTGGCTTTTCCTGGCGCCGAAGGCTTCGGTAAGTATACGAGCGGCGGCCGTGGCGGTAAAGTACTGCTGGTTACCAACCTGAACGATAGTGGCGAAGGAAGTCTTAGAACTGCCATCATGCAAGAAGGACCACGCATTATAGTGTTCAAAGTAGGAGGTACAATTGCCCTGGAGTCTCCGCTTGAGATCAGGCAGGGAGATCTTACCATCGCCGGTCAGTCTGCACCCGGAGAAGGCATCACCATCAAGAATTACCCTATCAAGATACATGCAGATAACATCATCATCCGCTACATCCGCTCCAGGATGGGAGATGAAAGAAGTGTAGAAGACGATGCTATCAGCTCAATAGGCAATAAGGACCTGATCATCGACCATTGTACTTTCAGCTGGGGCACCGACGAAAGTGCCTCCTTCTACGACAATGAAAACTTTACCCTGCAGTGGAGCATCATCTCTGAAAGCCTGAACAATTCTGTACACAAAAAAGGTGAGCATGGCTACGGTGGCATCTGGGGAGGCAAGGGTGCAAGCTTTCACCATAACCTGCTGGTACATCACAAAAGCAGGAATCCACGTTTTAACGGTGCACGCACAAAAAGCAAAGGCAAGCCCGAGCAGGAGGTGGTAGATTTCCGCAACAATGTAGTCTACAACTGGAGGGCCAACAGCACTTACGGCGGTGAGCAGGGGAACCATAATATGGTAAACAACTACTACAAGGCCGGTCCGGCAACAGAAGCAAACAGAAAGAAAAGAATACTGGATACCTGGACTCCCAATGGCTACTTCTATGTGACCGGCAATTATGTTGCTGGTTTCCCGGAGATAAGCAAAAACAACCGCTTGGGCGTTGAGGGTAAAAGTCCTGATGCCTCCGTTATCAGCAGCGCCGTACCGGTAGTGGGTATACCGGATGAATCTGCAGAAGCTGCCTACCACAGGGTTCTGGCAGAAGCTGGTGCAAGCCACAGGCGCGATGTGCTTGACAGTAGGATTGTGAAAGAAGTAGCTACCGGAACTGCCAGCTATGGCAAACAGAAAGACGGTATCATCGATTCGCAGCAGGATGTAGGCGGCTGGCCCGCATTAGAAGAAGGTCAGGCGGCGGCAGATCAGGATAGGGATGGCATGCCGGATGCATGGGAGCAAAAACATCAGCTGGATCCTGCAAATGCAGCCGATGCCAGTGCCATCACACTGGATCAGCATTATACCAATATCGAAGTTTACCTCAATGGTCTGGCAGACCAGGAGGGTACCTGAAAATGCCTGCTCATTAGTAGCGCAGATCAGCTTAAAGATTAGAGTGAAAACAAAGCTAACAACTAATAAAGATGAAGTTAATCGCTTATACTTTACCAATTGCAGTAGTGCTTTCAGTAGCCTGCAGTTCTGGCTCCTCCACTACCGCTGCCGGAGAAAATGAGGCGGGCATAGCGGAAAGTACTGTACCACAGGCAGAGGCTCCCCTGTCAGTACAGATGGCTAAATCTGATATGCAGCGGAACCCCGAAGGCTGGACCATTGACTTCAACGAAAAGCCTAAATGGGAATATACCCACGGGCTTATGATGACTGCCCTGGATAAAGTTTATGATAAAACCGGCGATAAACAGTACCTCAACTACATTAAGAACTTTGCTGATTTTATGATCAGCGATGATGGCAGCATCAAAACATACAAGAAAACTGACTATAACATCGACAGGGTTAATCCTGGAAAATTCCTGATAGAGCTTTACAAAGAAACCGGCGAAGAAAAATACAAGCTGGCCATTGAAGAGCTAAGAGACCAGATGCGCAACCACCCCCGCACATCCGAAGGAGGCTTCTGGCACAAAAAAGTGTACCCCAACCAGATGTGGCTCGATGGCCTTTATATGGGCTCACCTTTCCTGGCGCAGTATGCGGCGGAATTTAACGAACCAGCTCTTTTCGATGATGTTGCCAACCAGATCATCCTGATGGATAAGCATGGATGGAATGAGGAGAAGGGGCTGTACCACCACGGCTGGGACGAAAGCCGCCAGCAGCGCTGGGCCGATCCCGAGACGGGCCTTTCGCCAAACTTCTGGGGCAGGGCCATGGGCTGGTATGCCATGTCGCTGGTAGATGTGCTGGATTATTTTCCTAAAGACCATCCGAAAAGAAGTGAAATTCTGCGCGTAACGCAAAAAATGGCCGATGCCATCACCCAATACCAGGATCCTGAATCGGGCCTTTGGTGGCAGGTGCTTGACCAGGGTGGCAGAGAAGGTAACTACCTGGAGTCTTCTGCCTCCAGCATGTTCGTATATTTCCTGGCCAAGGCTGCTAAAATGGGCTATATCGACAAGAAGTACATGCAGGATGCAAAAGAAGGGTACCAGGGTATTCTGGACAGGTTCATTAAAGTAAATGAGGCCGGGCAGGTAACGATCACCGATGCCGTATCTGTTTCCGGTCTTGGTGGCAACCCATACCGCGATGGCTCCTACGAATATTACATTGGAGAACCCAAACGCGATAATGACCCTAAAGCAGTGGGTCCCTTCATCATGGCCTCTCTGCAAATGGAAGATGTAAATGGAAACGCTGCTCAAAATAACTAACTGAGCAAAACAGATTTGCTGTAACATGCATAACCAACCTAAAATAACTTTTATCATTGCCTGTTTGCTTTGCCTCCTAAGTGGCATTGGGCAGGCCCAGTCTTATGACTTTGTAGTGGCAAAGGATGGCAGTGGTAATTTCACCACGGTGCAGGAAGCCATTATGGCGGTTCCTGACTTCCGTAAAAACCCCACTACCATCTTCATCAAGGCGGGTACCTATAAAGAAAAACTAATCCTGCCAGCCTCTAAAACAGGGGTAAGAATGGTAGGAGAAGATGTGCAGATGACCATCGTTACCAACGATGATTATGCACAGAAAAAGAACCGTTTTGGTGAAGAAATGGGCACCACCGGCTCCTCGGGATTCTTTGTGTTCGGGGATGATTTCATTGCCGAAAATATCACCTTCGAAAACAGTGCTGGCCCGGTGGGGCAGGCTGTAGCCGTGCGGGTAGATGGCGACAAAGTGATTTTCAACAATTGCCGATTCCTGGGTAACCAGGATACCCTCTATCCACATGGTAAGCAAAGCAGGCAGTATTATAAGAACTGCTACATCGAAGGTACTACCGATTTTATCTTTGGTTGGTCGACTGCTGTATTCGAGGGTTGTGAAATCTTCTGCAAAAAGGGCGGCAGCTACATTACTGCCGCTTCTACAGAAGAAGGTGAACCTTATGGATTTGTGTTCCTCAATTGCCGCATCACCGGCAATGCACCGGATGATTCCTATTACCTGGGCAGGCCCTGGAGACCCTTTGCCAAAACCGTATTCATCAACACCCAGCTGGGCGATCACATAAAGCCCGAGGGCTGGCATAACTGGAATAAACCAGACGCAGAAACAACTTCCTTTTATGCAGAGTATGGATCAAAAGGGCCAGGCGCAGCACCTAAAAAAAGAGTAGCATGGTCGCACCAGCTAAGCAAGGAAAACCTCAAAGACTATACCCTTAACGCAATCTTCGGCGACTGGAATCCGGAAGAAATCCTGATGGCGTCGGGCCAGTGAAGTGGTATATCCAGCTATACAGCTGGTAATTAACAGAACCAAAGCAGTACCTGAACGCAATCTTTTAGCACTAAAACACATACACATGAACTATAAGGGCTTAACAATCATCACTACGGCTTTCCTGCTGCATATAGCAGGCACCGCCGTTTTAGCCCAACAAAAAGTCACAAAAGATACCAATGCTGTTTCTATGGTCTGGGTAGCAGATCAGGGAAACGGCACTTATAAAAACCCCATCCTGCATGCAGATTACTCTGATCCTGATCTCTGCAAAGTAGGTGATGATTTTTACATGACCGCCTCCAGCTTCAATGCTGCACCAGGCCTGCCCATTCTGCATTCTAAAGACCTGGTAAACTGGCAACTGATTGGCTATGCCCTGGACCGCCAGGTACCCCTGGAGCATTTTTCCAGGCCACAGCATGGCAATGGTGTTTGGGCACCCGCTATCCGCCACCACCAGGGTGAGTTTTACATCTACTGGGGCGATCCTGATTTTGGCATCTATATGGTAAAAGCCAAAGATCCGGCTGGTCCCTGGGAAGAACCTGTGCTGGTGCAGGCGGGAAAAGGACTGATAGATCCCTGCCCGCTCTGGGATGACGATGGCAAAGCATATTTAGTGCATGCTTATGCGGGCAGCCGGGCAGGCATCAAAAGCATACTGGTGGTGAACAAGATGAGCTCCGATGGTACTAAACTGCTGGATGAGGGCACCATGGTCTTTGATGGGCATGTAGCCCATCCAACAGTGGAAGGCCCAAAGTTTTATAAGCGCAACGGCTATTACTACATCTTTGCCCCGGCGGGTGGTGTTTCTACCGGCTGGCAGCTGGTGCTTCGTTCAAAAGATGTGTATGGCCCCTATGAGGAACGCATTGTGATGGACCAGGGCAAGACCAACATTAACGGCCCCCACCAGGGAGGCTGGGTAGAGCTTATGAGTGGAGAATCATGGTTCGTACACTTCCAGGATAAAGAAGCTTATGGACGCATTGTGCACCTGCAGCCCATGAAGTGGGTGAACGACTGGCCGGTGATTGGCGAAGATAAAGATGGTGATGGCAAAGGGCAGCCGGTGATGAGCTACAAAAAACCAGATGTAGGTAAAACCTATCCTGTAGCCACACCGCCAGAATCTGATGAATTTGAAGGTAATGAACTAGGGCTGCAGTGGCAGTGGCATGCCAATCCCAAAGCAACCTGGGCATTTACAGCAGGTCCTAAAGGTTACCTGCGGCTGTTTACCGACCAGATGCCTGCAGATGCTAAAAACCTCTGGGAGGTGCCTAACCTGCTCTTGCAGAAGTTTCCGGCAGAAGAGTTTACCGCCACCACCAAGCTTAGCTTTAAGCCCAACGAAAAGCTGACGAACGAACGGGTGGGCCTGCTGGTGATGGGCGAGAGCTATGCCCACCTGGCGCTGGTGAGCAAAGCAGATGGCATATACCTGGCCTACACCACTGTGGCAAATGCAGATAAAGGCACACCCGAAAAAGAGGAGCTGCTGGGGAAAGTAGAAGGAGATGAGGTGTACCTGCGGGTAAAGGTTGATAAAGGCGCTAAATGCCAGTTCAGCTACAGCCAGGATGGCAGCAGGTACAAAGCAGCAGGCAAGCCTTTTACAGCAGCAGTAGGCCGCTGGATTGGTGCCAAAGTAGGCATTTTTGCTACCCGCCCCGATAAGATCAACGATGCCGGCTATGCCGACTTCGACTGGTTCAGGATCCATCCTGAATCTGCCAAACTAACAAAGAACTGAAAACTGGATGAATATGACCGACAGGAAGATTTTTTCAAACCGACTTTTAATGGCCATGGCCTTTGCTGGAATGTTTCAGTATGCCTGCCAGACACAGAAGCCAAGCCCAGGCACCACACAAACACCACCTGCCAATACAGCCAGCACCAGCACACCTGCAGTGCCTGCTGCACCGGCAACAGGCAACACAGAGGCCTGGGTGTACGAAGGGGTTGAGTTTAACATGCCACGTGTTAAAGAAACCAGCTTTCCCGATTATACAGTAAGCATTACTGATTTTGGCGCTGTGGGCGATGGTATCACAAAAAATACCCAGGCCATTGCAAAGGCCATCGATGCGGTAGCAGCGGCAGGAGGGGGAAGGGTGCTGATTCCCAGTGGCATCTGGCTAACAGGTCCCATCATCATGAAGAGTAATGTGAATATTCACACAGAACAAGGTGCACTGGTTAAATTCAGCGATGATTTTGATGATTACGAACTGGTGGAAACCAGCTTTGAAGGCCTCGATACCTGGCGCAATATTTCACCTATCTATGCAAAGGAAGTAGAAAATATTGCCTTTACCGGCAAAGGTGTATTTGATGGCTCCGGCGATTCCTGGCGCTTTGTTAAAAAAGGGAAAATGACTTCTTCTCAATGGAAGTCACTTTTGAAATCCGGTGGCGTGCTGAATGAAAAGGGTGATACCTGGTTCCCGACAGAAGAGGCAAAACTGGGGCACGAAAGAACACAGAATTTTAATGTTCCTCCCTACAAAACCCGGGAAGAATTTGAGCAGGTAAAGGATTTTCTTCGCCCGGTGATGGTGAGCATTGTAAAATCCAAGCGGGTGTTGCTGGATGGTCCTACCTTCCAGAATTCACCTGCCTGGAACCTGCACCCCCTGATGAGTGAGGATGTTATCGTGCGTAACCTTACCGTTAGAAACCCCTGGTATGCCCAGAACGGCGATGGTATTGATTTGGAGTCCTGCAAAAATGTACTGATCTACAACAACAGCTTCGATGTGGGCGACGATGCCATCTGTTTCAAGTCCGGGAAAGATGCAGACGGCCGCCGACGCGGAATACCTACTGAAAATGTTATCGTTAAAAACAATGTAGTTTATCATGGGCATGGTGGCTTTGTGATTGGCAGCGAAATGTCTGGCGGAGTCAGGAATGTGCATGTATCTAACTGTACTTTTATGGGTACAGATGTAGGCCTTCGCTTTAAGAGCACCCGTGGTCGTGGTGGTGTGGTGGAAAATATCTGGATCTCTGATATCGATATGATCAACATCCCTACCGAAGCCATCCGCTTTAACATGTTCTACCAGGGCAATTCTCCTATCCTGGAGCAGGATGAAAAAGCTGAAGATGAGAAACGAGATGAGCGCCTGGTGCCGGTAAACGAAGAGACACCCATTTTCCGTAATATCTTCATGAAGAACATTACCGCTACCGGTTCTAAAACCGCTGCGCTTTTCCAGGGATTACCTGAAATGAACCTCAGGAATGTACAGCTGGAAAATGCTGTGCTGCAAACCGAAAATGGTATTACCATGATCGATTCTGATGGCATAGCACTCAGGAATGTAAAGGTGCTGGCAGCTAATGGCCCTACCCTTACCATTTACAACAGCAAAAATGTGGCAGTGAGCGGATTAGCCTATCAGGATACCAAAGAGCCCGTGGTACGTCTACTGGGTGAGCAAACAAAGAACGTATCGTTTGAGAATAAAGACTTCACCGATGCAGCCCGGCAAATTACCAGTGGCCAGCGTGCCGGCGATAAGATTTACTCGATGAAATAAAAGCTAATGTTGGTTAGATGATTGATTGTTGGTTTAATGTATAGGTATGGCTTATTTGAGCCATACCTGTATTTCTATCTCAAGTTTTATTTTTTGAAACAGCCAGGTCTGATGATAAAGAAACTAATAGTGGTTAGTACACAGCACAAATTACCGCTCTTATTCCTATGCCTGTTCTGCATGTCTTTTCTGCCCCTGCAGAAACGTCCTGTAAAAATGTACCTGATCGGTGATTCTACCATGGCAGATTACAGCCTTTATGAAGGAGAGGATTACCAGCGTCAGCGATACCCGCTTATGGGTTGGGGGCAGGTATTTCAGCCTTTTATGAGCAGCGATAGTCTTTCCCTGATCAAGCATCTTGTGAAGGCGGATAGTGTGCTGGTACTGGATAAGGCAAGAGGAGGGCGAAGTACCCGCACCTTTTTTGAAGAGGGCCGCTGGACAGCTGTGTATAATGCCCTGGAAAAAGGAGACATTGTGCTGATTCAGTTTGGCCACAACGATGCTGCTGAGAACAAACCCGAGCGTTATGTAAATATCCAGGGTTATAAAGAATACCTCAGACTGTTTGTTACACAGGCACGCCAGAAAGGTGCACTTCCCATATTGCTAACACCTGTTGCCCGTAACTATCCCTGGAAAAACGGCAGGCTCTCGAATGTACATGGCGAGTATCCCGGTGCAGTAAAAGAAGTAGCCAGGGAGCTGAATGTTCCTCTTATTGATCTTAACCAGCGTTCCATGGACCACTTTTCTGCCAAAGGAGAGGAGTGGGTAAGCAACAACTACTTTATGAACCTGCCTGCAGGAGAGTATCAGGCTTATCCCGATGGTCAGAAAGACAATACCCACTTTCAGCCGGAAGGGGCAAAGGCTGTAGCAAGTCTTGTTTTTGAAGGGCTCCAGGATCTTAAGCCAAAGGAGGCTGCAAAGCAATGATAGACAGGACAACAAGTAAAACACTGACAGGTGTTGCGGGTGTACTCTATCGCTATTACCAGGGACTGACGGCCGTAATTGCCATTTTCCTTCTCACAACCACGGCCTGTGCACAAACCACAAAAATTACAAAGCCGGCAGAAGCATCACAACAAGCCACATCAACTGCTAAGACTCCAACAGAACCAACAACACGTATTGTAGTGGCCAAAGATGGGAGTGGGGATTACAAATACATCCAGGATGCCATTGATGCCGTAAGGGCGTTTACACCAGTGCGCATAACCATCTATATCAGGAATGGCACCTACAAAGAAAAGGTGCACATACCTGCCTGGGTAACCGATATAAACCTGGTGGGTGAAAGCCCTGAAAATACCATCATTACCTACGACGACCATGCAGGCAGGGGCAAAATGGGTACTTTTGATACCTATACCCTAAGAATTGAGGGCAACAACATCAATGTCGAGAATCTTACCATCCGGAATACAGCAGGCCCAGTGGGTCAGGCGGTGGCGCTGCATGTGGAAGGCGATCGGCTGGTGTTCAGGAACTGCCGCTTTTTAGGAGATCAGGATACGATCTTTGCTTCCGGCGAAGGCGCCAGGCAGTACTATGTAGATTGCTACATAGAAGGAACCACTGACTTTATTTTTGGGCCAGCCACTGCCCTGTTCGAAAACTGCCAAATTCACAGCAAGAAAGATTCCTACATTACAGCTGCCTCAACGCCAGAATGGGTAAGGTGGGGCTATGTTTTCAAAAACTGCACCTTTACAGCAGCGCCTGGTGTACATGAGGTATACCTGGGCCGCCCCTGGAGAGACTACGCCAAAACGGTGTTCATTAACTGTACCTTTGGCCCACATATTCGTCCGGAAGGCTGGCACAACTGGTCGAGGCCCGAAGCAGAGAAAACCAGCTTTTATGCAGAGTACAACAACAGGGGGCCAGGGGCTGGAACAGCTAAACGTGTTGGCTGGTCGCATCAGCTCACGGCGCAACAAGCGGCTGAATACACAGCCGAAAATATTTTTTCAGCCCATACCGATACAAAAACAGGTGATAACATATGGTACAGGAGGCAAACACCATGAGATTCCTACTGCTCATACTTTTATCGTTTAGTTATGGGGCTATGGCACAGGAGGCTCTCTTTCCAAGAGATACCTCTTACACTTTCCGCAGTGCCTATGAAAAGCTGCACAAGGAATATCCCTCTATAAAAGCGGTGGATACTGCAGCACCTAAAGGCGTGGCTGTACGGCAGAACCTGGTATACCGCCGGCTGGGCAACAGAGCCCTGCACCTGGATATGTTCTACCCGGCAACCAGCAGAAATGCTGACAAGGCAAAAAAACTCCCTGCCGTGCTGATGGTGCATGGTGGTGGCTGGCGTACAGGAGATAAATCGCTGGTAAAGCCTATGGCACAGCAGTTGGCCGCTGCAGGTTACGTTACCGCTGCTGTAGAGTATCGCCTGTCACTGGAAGCTCCCTATCCGGCAGCCGTACACGATCTTAAGGCTGCCATTCGCTGGCTGCGGGCAAATGCAGCAGAATACGGTATAGATACCAGCCGAATTGCAGTATATGGTACCTCTGCCGGCGGGCAGCTGGCTGCGCTCATTGGCACTACCAACAATTTGAAAAAGCTGGAAGGCGCAGGAGATCACCAGCAGCACTCCAGCAGCGTGCAGGCCATCATAGATGTGGATGGGGTGCTGGCATTCAAACACCCCGAATCTGAAGAGGGTACCATGGCAGCGCAGTGGCTGGGGGGAACCTATGAAGAGGTTCCTCAGAACTGGCAAGAAGCATCAGCCCTCACGCATGTAGATAAAAATACGCCTCCTGTACTCTTTATCAGCAGCTCATACCCGCGTTTTCATGCAGGCAGAGCGGATATGGTAAAGGTACTGGACAGGGAAGGCATTTATCATGAACACTGGACTATGCCGGATTCACCTCATTCTTTCTGGCTGTTCCACCCATGGTTTGTGCCAACCCTGCAGTATACCACTAACTTTTTAAATAAGGTATTTAAACAACAGTAGCATAAGAGCAGTAGTGGGGGTACAATTACCTTATTATTGATGCTAAAAGAGATAGAACATGAAATTTGAACACTTTGCCCTGAATGTAGAAGATCCCAAAGCAATGGCCAGCTGGTATGTGGAGCAGCTTGGGCTAAGCATTGTACGGCAGATGCAGGATTCTCCGTATACCACTTTTATGGCTGATAACAGCGGCAACATCATGCTTGAAATTTATAATAATCCTGCAGCCGAAATACCCCCATACAGAACCATGCACCCTTTACTGGTACACCTGGCATTTGTATCTGAAGATCCTGCTAAAGACAAAGAGCGACTGCTGCAGGCTGGTGCCAGTCTGGAAACTGAGCAACACCTGGAAGATGGCTCACACCTGCTGATGCTGCGCGATCCCTGGGGCTTCTCCATTCAGTTCTGTAAAAGGGGCACACCCATGCTGGCCCTGCAGCAATAAGAGCTTAACATTCATAATATACTTAATATGCTTTCTGGCAAACCTACTTCTCCAATTTTATACTTTTTGATACTCCTTAGCATGGCTTCTTGTGGAAGAAATACTACTGTAGAACAAAGCCAGCCCGCAGCTGACGCTACCAGTGATCCCTGGAAACAGATGGAAACTGTGCTGGCCCAGATAAAGGCACCTGCTTTCCCCGACAGGGATTTTTCGGTTGCTGATTATGGTGCTGTAGCAGATGGCACTACTTCCAATACAGCAGCGTTTCGTGCAGCCATAGAAGCCTGCAGTGCAGCAGGTGGTGGCCGGGTGGTAGTGCCGGAAGGAAACTATTTCTCGGGTCCTATTTACCTGGAGAGCAACGTTAACCTGCACCTGCAGAAGGGATCCCGGATTTTGTTTTCTACCAATCCCGATGATTACCTGCCCCTGGTGTTTACCCGCTGGGAGGGTGTGGAGCTGATGAACTACTCGCCCCTGGTGTATGCATTTGAGGAAGAGAACATTGCCATAACAGGCGAGGGGGTACTGGATGGGCAGGCAGATGCCAGCAACTGGTGGACCTGGAAAGGGCAGGGGCGCTATGGCTGGAAAGAGGGAATGCCACATCAGAATCAGCCTGCCAGCCGTGATCAGTTATTTGAAATGGCAGAAAAAGGTGTACCAGTAGAAGAACGCAGGTTTGGCAGCGGGCATTACCTGCGGCCCCAGTTTGTGCAGCCCTACCGCTGCAATAATGTATTGATAGAAGGGGTCACCATCGTTAACTCACCCATGTGGATCCTCAACCCGGTGCTCTGTAATAATGTAACCATACAGGGGGTAACAGTAGAGAGCCAGGGCCCAAACTCCGATGGCTGCGATCCGGAATCCTGTAAAAATGTGCTGATCAGGGAGTGCTTTTTCAATACCGGTGATGACTGTATTGCCATTAAATCAGGCAGAAATGCAGATGGCCGACGTATCAATGTAGCCAGTGAAAACATTGTGATCCAAAACTGCTCCATGGCCAACGGACATGGTGGCGTGGTTATTGGCAGCGAAATTTCCGGAGGCGCCCGCAACATCTGGGCAGAGAACTGCAAAATGAACTCTCCGGAGCTAGATAGGGCCCTGCGTATTAAAACCAGCTCTATGCGGGGTGGCGTGGTAGAAAACGTTTACCTCCGAAATATAGAAGTAGGGCAGGTGGCCGAGCAGGTAATAAGGGTAAATATGTTTTACGAAGATTCCGGTGCCTTTATGCCTACAGTTCGTAACATCCATGTTGAAAACATGACGGTTGAAAACGGAGGCAAGGTTGGTGTACTGCTGGAGGGTTATGAGCAATCACCTGTAACAGGTATCTATCTGGAAAATGTAACCATCAAAAGTGTGGCTGTTCCTTATAAATTCTCGAATGTTAAAGAAATCTCTTTTGAGGATGTCACCATCAATGGGCAGGAAGTAAACCCTTCACAAGACTAGGAATTGGATTTTATCCTCCGGGTAACTCCGTGAGCCCGGAGGATAAACCTAAATCACACACTCCATAAATAGCCGTTTTATTAATTATCTCTTTATGAAATTGGGCATCATCAAGTTATCAGTACTTACCATCAGTATGCTGCTGCTGGCATTTCAGCCGGCAGAAAAGAAGCCAATGAAGATATACCTGGTTGGTGATTCTACCATGTCGGTTAAGGATACCAGGAAATACCCCGAAACCGGCTGGGGAATGCCTTTTGCCCATTTTTTTGATGATAAGGTTACAGTAGAAAATCATGCTAAAAACGGGCGCAGCACCAAAAGCTTCATGGAAGAAGGGCTTTGGCAACCCGTTGTAAATAAGCTGCAGGAGGGCGACTGGGTGTTTATCCAGTTTGGGCATAATGATGAGTCTCCAAAAAAGGTGGGGCGTTACACCACTCCCCAGGAGTATAAGGCTAACCTATCCCGGTATATTGAAGAGAGCAGGAACAAAGGGGCAAAGCCAGTGCTGCTCACCCCTGTTGCCCGCAGAAGCTTTGATGCTAACGGAAAGATACAGGGCACACATGATGAATACTCTGAACTGGCCCGTGCCGTAGCCCGTGAACAGCAGGTTCCACTCATTGATATGGACAAAAAGTCACAGCAATTGCTGCAGGAGTTTGGGCCGGAGCAATCAAAACTGCTTTTTTTACAGCTGGAGCCGGGTGAGCATCCCAACTATCCCAATGGTGTAGAAGATAACACACACTTTAGTGAATTAGGGGCCCGTTTGATAGCACAAATGGTACTGGCAGATGTAAAAGCACAGAGTCTGGGACTGGCCGAGCGTATATACAAGCCGGAGGTAAAACAGCCCTGATATGCTGCCTGCAGTTTTCAAATCCATCAGCATGTCGATAGTGTGCATCCTGATGCTGATGGGGTGTGCTGGTACAAAAACTGAAGAGTGGCAGCTAAACCAACTGGAGGGGATAAGTGGTTACAGTACCACGGTGTTGGGTAATCCTGCCATCATTGAAACAGAAGAAGGTAAAAAAGCAATGGCGTTTGATGGTGTGGATGATGGCCTGCTCCTTCATACCAACCCAATTGCTGGCGCTGATGAATTTACCATTGAAATTGTTTTCAAACCCTATCCAGGCTATCCTGCCAACAGAGAGCAGCGATTCCTCCATATCCAGGACCCGCAAAACGACCAGCGCCGCATCCTGATGGAACTCCGGCTGAACGATAGGGGGGAGTGGTATCCAGACCTGTTCATGCGTACTGAAAATGAAGCACTCACTCTTATCGACTCCACCAAGACCCATCCGGTTAATGCATGGGCGCAGCTACGCCTTACCTACCAGGATGGGCAGCTAAAAGGATATGTGAACGGGAAAGAGGAACTCTCCGGCCAGATCCGCTACCTTCCCGTTAGCCCCATCGCCAAAACTTCCATAGGCGTTCGCATGAATAAGGTATCCTGGTTCAAGGGTGCCATTCAATCCGTAAGCTTCACCTCAGGGGTGCCTGAGCCCAAGTGATTCAGCAAGAATAAAGCATTGTGTGGTTTACACCGCTTCTTAGGCATCACTTCAAAAAAACGTTTCGCAAACTGGGTATTGGGCATTTATTTGCAACTTAATTTCCAATTGCTACTTAGCTTATAAATGGATTTGAAACCTGAAGTTTCGAATTTATGCAATATCCTGTTTGCTTTGTTGGGAGCTGTTACTGCTTATCTTTTGATTTCCATTTCGATAGCAGGATTCTTTGTAGCTAACCACTGGAAGAGTTCTTCAACTTTATCAATTTTGGTGGGAAGCGGGAATTTAATCTTACTACCTACTGCAACAATCTGTAGCATCATAAATCTATTGTAGGAAAAGGAAATTTTCCTTATTTCAGAATAATATATCTTAACTACCTGATTATTAAGTCCTTTTTTTTGTATTATGTAAGTTTCCTTAAACTCCACAACAGAGTTAAAATATTTCCCAAATAAGATTTGAAAGCTTATAATAAAGCCAATACCAACGCTAATGGTAATCAGCATAGCCATTCCATAACTAAAATAACTCATTAGAACATGAAAACACACAACGCCAATGAATGTAAAGATAATGCCAGGCTTCCAATCGGCTTTGGTAAATTTATAGCTTGTCTTCATGGTATCTTTTACCTCGTTAATAAATCCCAGTTAAAACAGGATAATTATCCTGCTGC
Source organism: Cesiribacter sp. SM1 (assembly GCF_020178975.1). Lineage (GTDB taxonomy): Bacteria > Bacteroidota > Bacteroidia > Cytophagales > Cyclobacteriaceae > Cesiribacter. Next base: position 186,787 of record NZ_JAHXBU010000092.1, on the reverse strand, counting down.
ATATAAGCTAAATACAATTTACAGATAATTTAGTCCTTCTCTTCTAATATAAGGAATTGCTCCCAAAATGAATACATCTTCACCTCAGGTTTACAATTATATTCAACTTTTCCCCCTTTCATTGATAAGATCGTATCGTTCAGGAATATTAATTGCTAATGCGGCTTACTACTAGATGATAATAAAGCGGCAAACGATTGCGTACGAAATAATATTTTACTAATACAGGATAGTACAGGATAGCATTAAAATCAGAGTCCTATACCTTTAGCATATAGCCCCATCCGGAACGGGATTTACCTAGCGTCTAAAGAAAAGGATAACTGTTTTACCTATGAAAAGATTTTTACCCTGTGCTTCCTGTGCTCTATGGGCCTTGCCGCTTTTAGGCTTTGGGTCTTATGAGCTACACGCCACAAGCCCTTCTTCCTCAGCTTCAGCTTTGTTCTCGCCAGATCTGGCAACAGGCAGGCTGAATACTGATGCAAAATTTTTAGTTTCAGAAGTAGTAAAGCCTGCTAACACGCCTGCGCTGACAGCGACAGCGCAGGATATTGAGGTAACGGTAAAAGGAAAAGTTGTTGATGAGCATGCACAGGGGCTTCCTGGTGTAACGGTTCGGGTAAAAGGTGGTTCTGAGGGAACAGTAACTGATTTTGATGGTAACTTTTCACTCATAGTCCCCGACGGAAATGTAACCCTGGAGTTTTCTTTTGTAGGCTACATTGCGCAATCGATTGCCCTGAACGGCCGCAGCAGTCTGGAAGTTGCACTGAAGCCGGATGTGGAAACACTCTCCGAGGTAGTAGTAGTGGGTTATGGCACTGAAAAGAAAAAAGATGTGACCGGTGCTGTAGCTTCGGTGGGTGCAAAAGATTTCAATCCTGGTATTGCGGTGGCCCCGGAGCAGCTGATGCAGGGTAAAGTAGCGGGTGTTAACATTGTACAGGATAGCGGACAGCCCGGTGCTGCTTCTACTGTTCGCATCAGGGGGGCTAACTCCATCTCTGCCGGTAACGATCCGCTTTATGTGATCGATGGGGTACCCATGCAGTTTGGCTCTTCTAACCTGTTTGTTAATTCCATGCAGGGCTCTTCCCCCTTTTCTTCACAGCCGTCAAACCCGCTCAACACCCTTAACCCTGCGGATATAGAATCCATCGATATCTTAAAGGATGCCTCCGCCACAGCTATCTATGGTTCCAGGGGCGCTAATGGTGTGATTGTGATCACTACAAAAAGTAAAAAAACGGGTGAGGCAGTTACTTATGATGGCTTCGTGGGTGTTTCATCAGTCCGCAAAACGCTGCCTTTCTTGAATGCCGAAGAATACAGGAGCTATGCTCAGCAAAACGATCTTGCATTCCCCGATGAAGGGGCTGACACCAACTGGCAGGATGAGGTTTTTCGCACTGCACTAAGCCAGAATCATAATGTATCTTTTGGTGGTGGTTCATTAACAAGTAATTACAGAGCTTCCTTTGGCTATACATCACAGGAGGGCGTGCTGCTATCATCGGGTCTGGAAAAATATACCGGTCGTTTCAATGCAAACCATAAAGCGCTGGATGGCAGGCTAAGAACAGGTCTTAACATGACCTATGGAAAAATTATGGAAGATAATACCCCCATCTCTTCCAACATCAACAACGAAGGCGGCAACATTCTGAAAGATGCCCTGCGATGGGCACCCACACTACCAGTTAGAAATGAAGATGGCAGTTTTTACCAGTTGGGTGAGCTGCGCATCAACCCTGTTTCGTGGGAGCAGGTAGATGATGAACGTAACACCGGTATGTTCCTGGGTAGTGTAAACGCTGCTTTCGACATCCTGGAGCCGCTCACGCTGAATATAAACGCGGGTTATTCAGATGAAAACATTGAAAGGTACACAAATGTGCCAGCCTTCCATCCTGCCGGTGAGTCAGAGGGTGGCAGGGCTTCCATCAATAAGCTTCGGAACTACAGCACACTTATGGAAACTACCCTTAACTTTAATAAGGATATTTCCCATAACAGCAACCTAAGCCTGCTGGCAGGTTATTCCTTTCAGCGTTTTGCGCATGAATACACCTTTACAGAAGCAAACAGTTTTGTATCGAGTGTGGTAAGATGGAATCTGATTCAGTCTGGTAATATTCTCAGCAACACATCTTTTAAAACAGCCAACAGGTTAAGCTCGTTTTTTGGCAGGATCAATTATAAACTGCTGGATCGTTACTTATTCACCTTTACCCTAAGAAACGACGGTTCAAGCAGGTTTGGTGAAAATAACCGCTGGGGCTTGTTCCCTTCCGGTGCATTTGCCTGGAGAATATCCGATGAACCCTTCTTTAAAACAGGGGTTTTCAGCGATCTGAAATTAAGAACCGGTTATGGTATTACCGGTAACCAGGAGATTCCGAACGATCTCTACAGGCAACAGCTTTCGATTGCCGGGTCGGCAGTGTATGTGCTGGGCGGGGTTGCCGTACCCAGTGTGTTACCCACAAACTTTGCCAATCCTAACCTGCAGTGGGAACAAACAAGTCAGCTGAACGTGGGCCTCGACTTTGGCTTCTTCGAAGGACGTTTATCAGGTTCGTTAGACTACTACCGCAAATACACCACCGACCTGCTGCTGCAATTTTCTACCGCTGCACCATCTGTAGTGGAAAGCCAGTGGGCTAATGTGGGTGAAGTAGAAAACAAAGGCTTTGAGGTTGCCCTGAATGGTGATATTATCAGAACAGCAGACTTAAACTGGAGTGCGAATATTAACTTTTCCAGGAATGTAAACGAAGTAGTTACGCTGTCCAATGATCAGTTCACGCGGGCAGAAATCCTTACCTCTCCGCTCTCCGGTGTAGTTGCCAATGGAGCCTCCACACAAATCATCAAACCCGGACTGCCCATTGGTACTTTCTGGGGTAGGCAGTTCATAGGCTATAACGAAGACGGCATGGAAATGTACCTCGACGAAGATGGAGAGCCTGGTGCAGACCTTGTTGTAATCGGCAGTGCACAGCCTGATTTTATCTGGGGCTTCAGCAACAGTTTCAGGTGGCGTTCCTTCGATGCTTCTTTTACTTTCAGGGGAGTGACGGGCATTGATGTCTTTAATAATACAGCAGCAGAATTTTCATATCCTTCATCAGCTCCCGGTGTAAATGTGCTGCGTTCGGCCATTGAAAACACCGAAATGAGCACCACCCAAACCCCGCAGTTTTCCTCCCGCTGGATAGAAGATGCCAGTTATCTGCGACTGGATAACGTGAGCATCGGCTACACCTTTAACACATCTAAGATTCCATTTATACAAAGGGCGCGACTCTACGTTACCGGCCAGAATTTGTGGGTAGTAACTGGTTATACTGGTTTCGATCCTGAAGTTCGCACCAACACCAATGGTGGTGGCGTTGCACCAATCGGCATTGATTACCTGGTGTATCCAAGGCCTCGCACCTTCCAGGTTGGCGGCAGCTTTTCCTTTTAAGTCAGGGCAATGATCATATGTTTTAATCAGAAATGGAAATGAAAAATCTTAGCTATATCATTAAAAAGAAGGCCATAGCCTGCGCTGCAGCTTTACTGATCGTGTCAGGTGGTTGTGAGCTTGAAGAAGATGTATACTCTATCTATACCCCGGAAACCTTCTATGCCAACGAAGCACAGGTACTATCATCGCTGTCTGGCGTTTACCGCAATTTTGCCCAGATTACCGGCATGGGGGTAGAATACCGTATCCTGGAGCTGCCTGCAGACCAGGTGGTGGTGCATGGAAAAATTCAGGGCTGGTGGGCCAACAACGATTTTGAGCAGCTGATGGAGCACAAGTGGGATGCCAGCCACTCATACCTGCTGGGCTCCTGGAATACCTTCTTCAGAACAGTAGGCCAGGCAAATGCCCTGATCGCCTCACTGGATGCCTCGGCACTGGAGAACATAGAAGGACCAAAGGCAGAACTAAAAGCCATGCGGGCCTATGCCTATTTCTACCTGATGGACCTCTACGGAAACGTACCCATCTTCACAGAACCTAAGGTAGATCCCAACAACCTGCCGGAGCAAAATACCAGGGCAGAGGTATTTAGTTTTGTAGTAGAAGAGCTGAAAGCGGCAGCCGATGATTTGCCTTCTGAAACCGAGGTGGGTGAAGAATACTACGGGCGCCTGACTAAAGAAGCAGCCTATGCCATACTTGCCACCATTTACCTGAATGCAGAAGTATATACAGGTACACCACATTGGGATGAAGCAATCCAGTATGCAGATATGGTGATCAACTCTGGCGCCTATAGCCTGCTGCCTAACTATTTCGATAACTTCAAACACGACAATGAAGGAAATGCTGAATTCATTTTTGGAGGAATCTACACGCCAAATATTCCGGGTGGAATAGGTCATCCGCTGGTTCAGAAGGTACTTCCAGGCATCAGCGGTGGTTTGTTTGGCCTGCCTTTTACACCACAGAACGGCTTTGCCACCAGACCATCTGTTGTGGCTATTTACGAAGATCGGGACGTCAGAAAAACAATGTTTTTCCTGCCTGGTGAAATGAAAGATCCCCGTAATGGCGAGACAGTAATGGTGGAAAGAGTTGTTCCCGACAATAACTCCCAGCTGTACATTCCTGGTGTATCTAAAGAGGGCCCTGTGCCCTATGTGATCATTCCGGCAACGGGCATCAGGAATCAGCCCATGAATGCAGGGGAGAAATGGATAAAGTGGGGGCTGGATCCCAATACAAATGGTGGTAATGCCAGCAATGACATTGCCTTTATCCGATATGCAGATGTGCTGCTGGTAAAAGCCGAAGCTCTGGCCAGAAAAGGTGATTTTGGTGCAGCTCTACCCATTGTAAATGAGATCAGGGAAAGAAGCGATGCCTCTGTCTTAATTACCGTAACCCTCAACGACATTTTTGAAGAACGGGGCAGGGAACTGGCCTTTGAAATGTCCAGAAGGAGAGACCTGATTCGCTTTGGTAAGTTTACTGATGCCTGGGAATTCAAGGAAGCTTCAGAGCCATTCAGAAACCTTTATCCCATACCGCGTGCAGCCATTGATGCAAATCCAAAACTAGTGCAAAATCCTGGTTATTAAGGGCAGTTCAGGGTGTAGCAATCTTACAGGAAGTAAGTATGTGCTGTAAGATTGCTACAATTTGTATTTCCTGTTTATCAAAGCGCATCCTGAACATTTCAGCCCTTAAGAAGCACCAGCTCTATTGATGCTGCAAACAAAAGAACCATTCCTGATGATGCCTGCCAGCGTTCGCAACAACTGCCTGATGGCTTTATACTTACTATGCCCATTCATGCACTAAACCACCTGCTGCAAATGATGAAAAACTTAAGCATACCCGCTATATTATTTTTGGCTGCTGTTCTATTCGTTGCCTCACATGCCCGGGCACAGGATAATACTGGACCAGCATCCTGTTACAGTAGCAGAATCCAGAAAGTTTACTGCAGCAACCGGCTATGAATCGGAGGCTGAAAGGTAAAACCTCATCATCCAGGGAAACTGCCCTTTTTCACACCGGCTTCAGGTGCGCTAAATCTTTGTGAAAAGTGCTGTGTCTGGAATTATTATGTTTCGTGCGCCTTGGTTTTTTTGCTTCAGTATCATCTAACTATATAAATTAATTACCATGCTACATAAATTGACATATCCCAGCCTTAGCAGAAAAGCACTATTTATCTGCCTGATGGTAAGCTTTCTCCTGGTTTCTGCATCAGCACAGGAGGTAGGCAGGCGTTTTCCTTCTGAAATGAGGATCATAAAAGACAGCCAGACAGGTGTTGCAATTACAGCACTTACCACTGCACCCGCCAATGATTCCAAGATCTATCAGACACACCCGCAGTGGACTCCGGATGGAAAGTATGTTGTGTTTAATTCCGACAGGGGGAAAGACGGGAAGTGGCATGCCTTTGCCGTATCCACAGAAACCGGCGACATCATACAGCTGACAGATGGTGAAGACAGATCACTGAGCCTTGCCCGGAAAAATGCACTTGCCTATCATTTCAGGGGTAATAAGCTGATAGAACTAAACCTGGGAGCATTGCTAGCGGCAGCAGCAGAAAACAAGAAGATTAAAAAATCAAAGGAATTTGAACGTGTACTGGCCACCTTACCTGCCGACATAGAAGGGGCCGGCAATTTTGCCATCGATGCATACGAGCAGCAGGCTTATTTTTCCAGCAGGCAGGGGGAAGATAAATCGGTGATCTACAGTGTAGACTTCAAAACTGGTAAGATCACAAAAGTTATTGAAGTGCCCTTCTGGGCCAATCACCTGCAAACGAACCCCTGGGTGCCCGGCGAAATTATGTACTGCTGGGAAACCGGTGCCGATGCACCGCAGCGTATGTGGATGGTGAATGCTGATGGGAGCAATAACCGGGAGGTATATGTTGAAACACCCGATGAGTGGGTAACACACGAAATATTTATGGATGCAGATCACATCCTGTTCAACGTTATGGCACACCTGCCAAAGCTGGGTACAAAACCATCTGGCATTTTTATGCTTAACCTGCGCACCAACCAGGTAAAAGTGCTCGACCAGGCCGATAGAGGTGGTTACTGGCATTGCGCAGGCACAGCAGATAAAAAATGGGTGGTAGGAGATACCTTCGATGGTAACTTATACCGCCTGAATGTTGAAAACGGTAAAGTAGACCTGCTCACCGCCGCCCACAGGCCCAACAGTACAGATCCTTTTACAAAAGAACCACATTCGCACCATTCCATTAGTCCGGATGGAAAATGGGTGCTATTCAATTCTGGCTTACTTGGTAACAGCGACTTAATGATGGTGCCATTACAGGATGCCTTAATACTGGAAGGAAAACGTTAACAATCATATGTTTGCCTGTAGGGCTTCGCTAGCCCCATATTCATTTTTTACTCCTGTTGAAGCATGGCTTAGAGTAATTTTTTAGACAATCAGCATACAAAGACTCTATTTATGGTGTTAAGTTAGCAGCCTAAGAAACTTAGGTTAATGTTATTAAAAACTAAAAGAAATGTGCTCCGGCAGTCCTGATTGGCAGGATATAAGTACAGAAAATACTTATATTCGATATTAGTACCTTTAAAACGGTTTAATGCTTCCGTAAAGGTATTAATCCATAAAAGCTTTGGAGTTGCTTTGCATAGTACAGTTCATGAAGGAGTCAAAACAGATCATTGAAACCTATAATAAATACCTGGAAAGGGGCAGAAATGCTGCCCTGGCAACAGTTGTAAGAGTGGAGGGCTCTGCTTACCGCAGGCCTGGTGCCCGTATGCTGATCATGGAAGATGGCAAATGGCAGGGCTCCATCAGCGGTGGCTGCCTGGAGGGTGATGCCCTGAAAAAAGCACGGCAATTGATGAAGGGCAACAGCCCGGAATTACTTACCTACGATACAACAGAAAAAGGTGCACACGCCCTTTACCTGGGCCTTGGCTGTCATGGTAAAATAGAAATACTGCTGGAGCCCCTACATCCTGATGATCCTCAGAATCCACTGCTTTCACTCGAAGGGTTCTTTCAAAGAGAGCGTGAAGGAGTACTGGCCACTGTGTTTAACAGCAACAGGCTGCCCCTTGGCACCCGTTACCTGTATTACGAAAGCGATCCGCTGGAGCCCGAGTGGAATGCCTATGCAGATGGCTTTGCCAAGGCACTAGCAGTTGGCAAATCAACAAACTACCTGTTCGAACAGGAGGGAGATGAATATACCGATATCTTTTTTGAATACCTGCACCCAGGGCTCGAGCTGCATATATTTGGCGCTGGGCTTGATGTTGTGCCCATCAGCGAATTTGCCAAAATACTGGGGTGGAAAGTGATCGTATACGATAACTGTGTAGCTCACCTGGCCCCGGCACGCATCCCCAAGGCCGATGCCCTGCTGAACATCGACTTTTGCCAGGCTGCTCAGTCCCTCAGTGCCAGCCGCTTTTCAGCTGCCCTGGTAATGTCGCACAACTACAAATTTGATGCTAATGCCCTGAAGTTCCTGCTGGATAAGCCCGTTCCGTATGTGGGTTTAATGGGGCCGCGCGCGCGATTTGAACGCATGGAGCAGGAGTTTCCGGAGCTGGGGGCTTACCGTGAAAGCAATCGTATCTTCAGCCCAATAGGACTTGACATAGGGGCTGAAAACCCGGAAGAGATTGCCCTGGCCATCATCAGTGAAATCAAAGCCTTTTTTGCAGGCAGAAGCGGACAAAGTTTAAGGGAGCGGGACAGGCCAATCAATGACAGGCAGAAAACTGTTAGCATCAAGCTAAGTGCACAGGCATGAAAGTCTGCGGACTGATTTTAGCGGCAGGCGGATCCTCCAGGTTAGGCAGAGCTAAGCAACTGCTCCAACAGCAGGGAAAAAGTCTGCTTGCCCTTAGCATCGAAACCGCACTGGCTGCCGGTTTAGATCCTGTCTATGTTGTCTTGGGAGCACGCCAGGAACAAATCCTGGACGAGATCAGCCACCTTCCTGTGAAGATCATTTCGAATCAGGAGTGGCAGGAGGGCATTGGCAGCAGCATCAGAATTGGTATTTCGCATATTGAAGCAGAAGAATCATACGATGCAGTAGTGATCCTGCTCTGCGATCAGCTGCTCATTACTGCAGATCATATAAAAAGCCTTGTAGCCCTTTACCAGAGCAGCCATAAACCAATTGTTGCTACTGCTTATGGGGCTCAGTCGGGGGTGCCAGCCCTTTTCAGTCATTCATATTTCCACCTGCTCTTAGCACTACAGGGCGATACCGGAGCACGCAAAATTATTGCTCAGCATCAGCAGAATGCCCATGTTGTTAATTTTGAAGCAGCAGCACTAGATATTGATACCGCTGAGGATGCCCGGGGCGCCGGACTTAGCTAGATTTGAAAGTCTTCTTGGGGCATGCAAAACTTTGAACAGCTTTAGACGCAGCATTTACAGGACAGGTCAGGATAGATGTGGAGAATTTTTTCATTAGGATTAAGCAGTTTTTATTCATTACAATCGATTGAGCTTGATAAAGTATTATATCCAGAACACATCCATTTCCTATGCAGCGCATTGCTTTTAAAATGAAACTTAAGCCGGGTTATACAGCAGAATATCAGAAACGTCATGCAGCAATATGGCCAGAGCTGGTGCAGCTGCTGAAAGAAGCGGGCATTAGCGACTATTCTATTTTCCTGGATGAGGAAACTGGTACTCTTTTTGGCGTTCAGAAGCTTAATGGCCAATCATCGCAACAATTAGGGAGCACTCCCATTGTACAAAAGTGGTGGGCCTACATGGCTGATATCATGGAAACCAATGCTGATCAATCGCCGGTTAGTGTGCCGCTAAAAGAGGTGTTTTACCTTGAGTAGGTTTTCCCATTCATGAATCCTGGCACTCACACCCAAAACCATTAACGTTTGTTTTTCAATTAGCTAAACCATGTCCATAGCACGTACATCCTCACTTGTTCTGATGGCAGCTGGCACACTCTTCTTCAGCCATTGCAGTACCCAGCCCGAAAGCACAACAGCCTTAGCTTCCCTGGAAGAAAACCAGGAGGTGTGGCCCCCCGTGAAGGAGGAAACAAAGCCCTGGACACGCTGGTGGTGGATGGGCAGTGCGGTAGATGAAAAGAATGTCTCGAATTTGCTGGAACAGTATGCAAAGGCAGGCATTGGTGGTGTTGAAATTGCACCCATCTATGGTGCCATGGGGTACGAAGATCGTTACCTGCAGTACCTATCCCCGCAGTGGATGCAGATGCTGAACTATACTGTTCAAAAAGCAGACAGCCTTAGCATGGGCGTTGACCTTACCCTGGGAACAGGCTGGCCCTTTGGCGGTCCACATGTTAGCCCGGCACAGTCGGCTTCACAACTGGTGGTGCAAAAGTATAAGCTTAGTGCTGGCAAAAAGCTGCAGGAAAAGCTGGAGCTGAAGGATCCGAAACAGGCAGCCCTGAATCCGCAGCTGCAGGCGGTAGTAGCCTATGGAAAGGTTGGAGAGGTGCTACAGTTAACGGATAAGGTTACAGCCGATGGCAGGTTAAACTGGACACCGGCAGGGGGAGAGTGGGAGGTGTATGCTGCCTTTGCCAGCCATACCCGGCAACAGGTAAAACGTGCAGCACCCGGTGGCGAAGGATATACACTAGATCACCTTTCTTCTGCTGCCGTACAGCATTACCTCACTCGTTTCGACCAGGCATTTGGTGAAAAAACTATGGGTATCAGGGCATTTTACAATGATAGCTATGAGGTGTATGGTGCTAACTGGTCTCCCGCTTTCTTTGAAGAATTTAAACAGCGCAGGGGCTACGACCTGCGTCCTTACCTAAGAGCGCTTTTAAGCGAGGAAAAGTCAGAAACAGTAGCCCGTGTGAAAGCAGACTATCGCGAAACCATGGGAGAAATGCTGCTGGAGAATTTTACAGCCCCCTGGACAACCTGGGCACATGCGTACAAAGGCATGACTAAAAACCAGGCGCATGGCTCTCCAGGCAACCTGCTTGATCTTTATGCTGCTGTAGACATACCAGAGGCAGAAACCTTTGGTTCCAGTTATTTTCCAGTACCGGGCCTGCGCCGGGACAGTGCCGATATCCGTAATGTAGATCCCGACCCCGTGATGCTGAAGTTTGCATCCTCCGCAGCAAATGTACAGGGCAAGCCGCTGGCATCTTCGGAAACCTTTACCTGGCTGGGGGAGCATTTCAAAACCTCCTATTCACAGATGAAGCCCGAGCTGGAGCAGGTGTTTTTATCCGGTATCAATCATGTTTTTTACCATGGTGTTACCTATTCTCCGGAAGATGTAGCCTGGCCTGGCTGGCTGTTCTATGCCTCGCTCAACCTTACGCCTGCCAATAGCCTCTGGCCCCACTTCAAAGGCATTAACGAATACATTACCCGCTGCCAGTCGGTACTACAGGCAGGTACATCAGATAATGAACTGCTTGTGTACTGGCCGGTGTATGATGTTTATCACAACCCGGATGGCCTGGAGAAAATGATCAAGGTGCACGACATTGATGAGTGGCTGCACCCCAGTCCGTTTTACAGGCAGGTAGAGCAGCTCATGGAAAAGGGCTACTCGCTGGATTTTGCATCTGACAAAATGCTGTTGAACAGCAGGGCAGAGGCAGGCAACATTCAAACTGCTGAATCGGCAGCACCCTATAAAGTACTTTTAGTGCCACAAAGCAGTTACATGCCACTCCAAACCCTGCAAGGCATTCTTAAGCTGGCAGAGGAAGGTGCTACAGTTGTTTTTGAGCAGCTTCCGCAGGATGTGCCAGGTATGCATGAGCTGGAGGCCAGGCGGCAGCAGCTTAAACAAACACTTGCTTCCCTAGCATTCACAAAAAGTGGCAGTGGTATGCAGCTGGCCAAAACCGGCAAAGGCCAGGTAGTTGTTGCACCAGATGTACTTGAGGCGCTGCAGCAACAGCAGCTACAGCCGGAGACATTGGTGGAGACGGGGCTGAAATTTATTCGCCGCAACATTGAAGGTGGTAAATTCTACTACCTGGTAAACCATACGCCCAGGTCAGTCGACACAGAAATTCCCCTCACAACAGCAGCCCAGTCTGTTGTTATCCTGGATCCGCAGACAGGTACATGGGGTTTGGGTGCATCTTCCCTGTCTGGAAACAGTACACAGGTAAGGGTGCAGATGGCACCAGGCGAAGCCTTGATTCTTAAAGCAATGCAGGCGCCTGGTACTGGCATGCAGCGCTGGATATATCTGGGCGAAGCTTCCGAGCCAATGCTTACTGCGGGAAGCTGGAAGCTTGAGTTTACCGAAGGCGGACCAGCCTTACCAGCTCCCAAACAATTAAAACAGTTACAATCGTGGACAAACCTGCAGGATAAGCAGGCAGAAGCCTTTTCTGGAGCTGCTTTGTACAGTACAACTTTCAACCTGCCTCAGAAAGAAGCTGGTGAATACATCCTTAACCTGGGTGAAGTAAGAGAAAGCGCCCGTGTCTGGATCAATGGTGAGGAGGTAGGTTTGTTATGGAGCATACCCTACAAGGCAAGGGTTGGGCAATATCTGAAGGAGGGAGAAAATACCCTGAAAGTGGAAGTGGTGAACCTGATGGCTAACCGGATCAGGGATATGGATCAGAAGGGGATTGAATGGCGCAGGTATCACGAGATAAACTTTGTAAACATCAACTACAAACCTTTCGATGCTTCAGCATGGGAGCCGGTTCCTTCCGGTTTGCTGGGGCCGGTTACGCTGACTCACCACAGTGCACAGGAAAAATTTGTAAAGCAGTGAGCAGTACTCAAGAGCAGTAATAGCAGTTTTTAACTCATAATTAAACACCTGCGGAGAGTGCTAACACCAGGGCTTGCAGGTCTGGAGCTTAAGCTGTTTGAGATAGCTTAGTGTTCATATGCGTTAGGGGTCAAAGCTGCTGATAGACTATTTGTTATCATCTTCTGGAATCAAATACAAGTTCTAAAGCCAAAAACAAGCCGACGTTCACCTGAAGAGGGAGATCTATTTGCTTTTACAGCTGAAATCAGCATTCCTGTTTTTTGCTGGCAGATCCCCGCCTGCGCGGGGATGACGATTAAGGAGCAATTGACCCTGATGCTAATCCTTAACGCACATTAATATGAAATAAAGCGGTATAGAAAAATCTCTATACCGCTCTTGATCCTAATCATTGCTGTTGATTATTTGCAATAAGGACAATCTGGGGCGCTGCTCGTTTTCAGATCATTGTAATAGGTACATACAGCTTTAACCGCCGGATCGTCTAGAGATTTACCCTGCTGGCACCGGTACATCCAGGCATAGCCACAGTAAGCATCTAACTGAGCATCATTAGTGTAACTGTCGAAGGTGCTTGAGCAGTTGGTGCTTCCGGTACCACCTGTACCACCAGTAGAACCTCCATTATCGCCTGTGCTTCCGCCAGCACCAGAAATTTTGTTGAAATGTATATCCCAGTCATTTACCTCACTTAACGTAAGCCCATCTTCTTCTACAGTAATTTCTGTATCTGTGTAGGTATAGCTTTGCAGTACATTCTTCAGCTGCGCATTGCTCCAGCGCACATCAGACTGAATGATCTTAGCTTTATATTTATTTGTACCTGTTTTTTGAAGATCCTTGAAATACAGGCCGCCTATGCTAAACACAGAGGGGTTTGTACCTAGGTCATTTGTGCCGAAGTAAGTAACCTTACCACCATCCTCATCAATGGTGATGATCATATCACCAAATGTTTCATACATTCCTTCAATATCAAATTCTTCCAGGACTTCATCAGCCTGATCCAATTCTTCAGAAATCTTCTCGCAAGAAGAAAGTGTAAACAGCATAATCTGCGAAAGAAATAAGAGGGATTAGATTTTTCTCATATAATTTATCATTAATTAATGGCAAATATAAGAACAGTGACATATAAAACAATATAGTCTAACGGTGCACCTATAAATTATCGACTCAACTATTCTGATTTATCCCCACAGCTGGATTGTACATAAATGAAATTCTGTTCTGTCAGCACGATCCTCCAACAAAAAAAAGAAGGGGAGCTATCTGCCGATAACTCCCCTTAGGTTTGTTTTAGGTATTGAATAATCTAATAGCCCGGGTTCTGGGTTGCCTGCTTTTCTTCAGCGCTTAACGGCCTGCCATCCCTGGTAACACCATCGATATACTCTTGTGGAATAGGGCGATAGAGATGTTTTTCAGAAATATTTGCAGCTGCATCCGGGTTAAATGCCACAGCTCTTTGTACAAGTGTTTTTGTTCTGGCCAGATCTACCCATCTGTGGAATTCACCCATTAGTTCGCGTGCGCGTTCATTCAGGATAAAGTGCACGAACATTTCTGGCTTAGATGATACACCTGCCGGGTAGAGCTCTTCAGCAGCCTCGGCAGTTCCACTGGTAAAAGCTTCTTCTGTTGCCAGCAAAGCATCTACTGTACTGGATGATTCTCCGTAAGGCACCTGCTCAGCCAGGTAATATACATTATTGCGGAATTCTCCATCTTTATAAGCAGCTCTTTGTCTGAGTGCGTTGATATAGGTAAGCGCTTTGCCATAGTCTCCTTTGCGCCCCCATGCTTCTGCAGCAATCAGGTAGGTTTCTCCCAGGCGGGCCAGAATACCGTCGCGGGTTCCCCTGGCATCGTTAAAACCATTCCGGAACGGATCAAGATACTTTGACAGGGAAGGGAAGGTACTCAGGTTCCAGTCTGTTACTATTTCTCCATTTGCATTTCTGGCATAACGCACCAGCATCAGCGGGGCAAACTGATCTTTGTAGGCAGGAGTGAAGCGATCATCATCTGGTGAGTTTACAATATAAACAATAGAGGTATCACCAGGTCCAAACTTTGGCAAATCGATTAGCGCCGGATTAGGTGCATTAGCAGCAGTCCATTTAGGTACCCCGTTGGAGTTAACTGCTTTGTAAGCTGTTTTGAAGCTTTTGTAGAAGCGTGAATCATTCACCCTGTCATAGATATCAAGTGCATAATCAGTAGGCTTCAAGCGCTGAAATTCACGTCCGTTTTCCAGATCACGCACCATACCTGGTTTGTTGTTGTATACCGACAGAAAGTACATATGAGTTTGGTTGCCATAGCGACCCAGGAGTGCCTGGTTGTTATCGAACTGGGAAGCCAGTATAATTTCAGGGTTGCTTTCATTTGGTCCGTTCACAGCTGTGTAATTGAACAGGTCATGAAAATCAGTAGCCAGCATATGTGGAGAATTGCTGATTACCTCTTCGGCAAAATAAGCGGCACTGTCAAGGTCTGCAGATTCGGTAAACTCGGCATTTAGCTCACTGGCCCGGAACAGGTACGCCTTTGCCAGGAAGTGATGTGCTGCATGTTTGGTGATGCGCCCCTGCTGGGCGGGGGTAGATGGCAGTAGTTCGGCTGCTTTTCTCAGATCGCTGATGATCACCTTAAAAACTTCACCGGCAGAGGATCTTGGAAAATCAGCAACATCTGCTTCTACCGGTTCCAGCGTAATGGGCACACCACCAAACTGACCTACAAGCTGAAGATAATTGAATCCGCGCAGAAAGTGCAGTTCACCCAGGCGGGTGTTTCTCAGCTCTGTATTTAATTCACCGGCCAGGGCGGTGGGTATGTTCCTGATACCAATGTTATGCAGGTTAATCTGTGCATACATATTATCCCAGAGAGGAGCCAGGTTTCTGGTTTCTCTGGAATCCAGTGTGGCTACATAGGTGTTCCAGATCACATGGTCGAGGCCACCTCCGTTTGTAAACTCATCGGTACCATAATTGGTAAGCGTATAAGCCCATTCATAATTATGGTGGAAGCGCAGGCCTTCGTAAGCGCCGTTTACAAGGTCTTCAATACCTTCCTGGGTTTCAAACCTGCTTTGTGTTAAGGTAGAAACCATTTCCTCTTCCAGGAAATCGGAGCATGAATACATAGATCCGGCACAGAAGAATATAGAGAATAATATTTTTTTCATTGTCATATAATTTCCATTAAACCTTAGAATGATACATTAAGACCGAACACAAGACTTCTGGTCGAAATTGAAGAAGCACTAGGGTTGGCTCCACCAAGCTGATAGCTGGAGTCAGGATCCAGAAAATCTGTTTTGGAATACAGGAAAGGATTCAGAAGCTGTGCATAGATTTTAAAGTTGCTCATGCTGGCACGCTCTATAAGAGACTGCGGCAATACATAAGCAAGAGATATATACCTGACTTTCACAAATGAACCATCCTGGTAATTCATGGAGCTGTAATGGATTGGCTGACCGCCATTCAGGTAATTGGCTCTAGGATATTCGTTGGTTGGGTTATTTGGAGTCCAGTAATCAATTCTTCTGGAAGCAAACTGACCCGACATATCAACAGCGCCGCCTTGTACCAGGTAGCCCCAGCGGGCATATACAAAGGCAGATAGTTCCAGATTTTTATAGCTGAAAGTATTAGCCATACCGCCTGTCCATTTTGGAACGGTTGTACCTATGATCTGCCTGTCTTCGTTAGGATCTATTTTAAAGTCGCCGTTTACATCTTCCACCCGAATATCGCCGGCTACATAAGTGGCACCGTTTGCATTGAACTGTGCCATTACATCGGCATCAGACTGCTGCCAGATACCAATTTTTTTATAGTCGTAGAAAACCCCCAGCGGCTGTCCGATAAACCAGCCATTGTTTGGCAGATCTTCTTCTCCATTCACCAGCTCAACAATTTCACTTCTGTTGCGGGAGAAAGTAATATCAGTATACCATTTAAAGTCACTGCCATCTATGTTAATGGTATTCAGGGCCAGCTCTATACCTCTGTTCTGGGTTTTACCAATGTTGGTGGTAATATTGCTGTAGCCTGTTACAGAAAGAGGCTTTTTGTTGAGCAGCAGATCGGTGGTATTGGCAACGTAGTAATCGATTGAACCCGCAATTCTGCGTTTGAATAGGCCAAAATCCAAACCAATGTTCCATTGTTGGGTATTTTCCCATCCCAGGGCTTTGTTTGGTAAAGATCCCTGTTCGTTGGAGGCTCCTTTAGGGTTACCCGTAACATAGCCAGAGGCCGGGGTGCTGCCAAATATGTAGGGGAGACGTACAAGTGGTCCCTGTGTTGAATAAGCAGGTACTGCCTGGTTACCGGTGGTGCCTACCCCTGCACGAAGCTTAAATTCATCCAGCACACTGATGTTTTGGAAAAACTCCTCCTGGTCTAACTTCCAGCCTAAAGCTAAAGAGGGGAAGAATGACCATTTATGACCATCAGCAAGTACAGAAGCACCATCCCAGCGGCCGGTAGCGGTAAGTAAATACTTATCTCTGAAAGAATAGTTAACACGGCCCATATAAGAGAGCAGGGTATTTTTAACATAGCCTGATCCCCAGCCATCCAGCGCACCCCTGTTTGTAGAACCCAGATTGTACCAAAGCTGGCTGTTATAGGGTACATCAGTTGCAGTCATGTCAGAAGATTCATTTTTCCACATGCTGGAACTTTGCAACAGCGTTATGCCCAGGTTATGGTTTTCACCAAGTGTTTTATCATAATAAAGCAGGTTCTCCATGGTCCAGGAGGTATTCTGGTTTTGCTGGTATCGGGCATAGTTGATAGATGAGGGAGCACCACCACCTCTTAAGCTCGACCTTTCGTCCTGGAACTGTCCATTGCGGTAGTTTCTGATGTCCGGGCCAAATACACCGCGGTACCTAAGTCCCTCCATCAGCTTTATTTCTCCAAAGAAACTGCCAAACGCTCTAAGGTTTGTTCTTTCGTTGATTACAAGCTCACCATCACGAATAGGGTTGATGATGTTGGGGTGAGCGCCGGGGTTATAAATATAGTTGCCTTCTGCATCATAGGGAACTGCAAATGGAAGCTGACCTTTTGCGGCTTCATACAGCGTGCGTGAGCCACGCGAACCACCTGCTGAATAGCCATAATTTTGGATGCCATATGCCGCATTTATAGTACCTCCCACAGTGATCCAGTCTACAGGTTTAGCCTCAATGCTTACAATACCAGTATATCTACTGTAATCCTGACCAATTTCTGTGCCCTGCTGGTTCAGAAAGCCTCCTGAAATATAGGCGGTGATCTTATCTGTACCCATTCTGGCACTGATATTATGGTTGTGGGTAATACCAGTCTGCTCCACATAATCGGTCCAGTTGGTGGTTGCCAGCCTGGAAGGATCATATACAGGAACCTCCTCAACGCCCCATAAAGCCTGCTCTTCGGGCGTGGTTGGGCGCATTTGTGGAATCAGGTTATCCTTATCAACCCAGGTATATCCCGCTGCTATGGTTTCCCATGCATTTGGATCAGTACCAAAATATCTGAAGTCATCTGTTGGGTTAGGGAAAGGGGTGGTGTAGGCATTTGCTCCTGTTACTGCCCTTGCAGCATCTCTGCGGTAATTTGCGTATTCTGCTGCATTGAAATTAGGTGCCAGGTCGTTTATCTTTTCTATGATCACAGAACCGTCATAGGAAATTTCTGACTTACCGGGGCGACCTCTTTTGGTAGAGATCAGCACAACACCATTGGCACCCCTGGAGCCATAAATTGCAGCCGCAGATGCATCTTTAAGTACCTCGATAGAGGCAATATCATTGGGGTTGAAGGACTCTATACCTCCGGATTGCAGCGGAACACCGTCTACTACATATAAGGGTTCATTTCCACCTGAAATAGACCTGTTACCACGGATACGAATGCTACCCACTTCACCCGGCCTGGCATTAGAGGCAATGTCGATACCTGCCGCACGACCCTGGATACCCTGCAGGGCATTTTGTACGGGTATGGCCTTAATCTGCTCTTCGGTTACCTGAGAAATGGAACCGGTAATATCGCTTTTCTTCTGAGTACCATAACCAACTACCACTACTTCTTCCAGTGCCTCCACATCGGGCTGCATAGAGACATTAATTGTGGTCTGATTTTTGACAGCAATCGATTGCGTAACATAGCCAACAAAAGAGAAGACAAGAACTGATCCTTCAGAAGGAACAGAGATGGAATAATTACCGTCCATATCTGTTACTGTACCCTGGGTACTATCTTTTACCCTGATGGTTACACCAGGCAAACCTGCACCGTCTTCACCAACTACCCTGCCTCTTACGGTTATTGCATCTGCCTTTACACTTGTGTAAGTACTGGCCGAAACCATAACCACAGCATCTGTTATTTCCTGGTTAGCGGAATTTTGTTGCGGCAGTATGCTTTTGCCTGCCTTCGTTGGTACTGCCTCAGCTTGTGCCAGGCTGGGAAGCCCTATGAAAGGAAGAGCCCAAAAAACATACTTAGCGTAATGTAATTTTTTCTTCATGTTAAAAATGGTTTGTGCGTTGGTGTAAGGTTTTGATTGTCTGTCATACACTAAACTTACTGCATTGCCCATACATGCCTATCCTGTTCTATCCTGTCTGATATAAGATAATTTCAGAAAAGTCCTGCAGTCAGTACAAATGCAGGAACATGAGGTTTTTAGCCATATATTTTGATATGGCATAAGCTGAATTTATCTCCTAAACACCTGGAAAAGGAACAGAGCTGTCATGTATGATCTGAGTAGAAAATCATGCTTTACTGTTCAAATGGCAAGTAGCAGAAAGCCCTGTTATTGCGCTAAAAAAAAGGCCGCAGCTCTATGCAAAGCTGCGGTCATTGTTCCCTTAACTTTAATTAGAAACCACGATTGATAGTGCCTCATTTGCTGCTTTGGCACTTTTTATCCAGAGGAGTTTATTTTCCGCATCGTAGTACCATCCACTGGCACCGGCAGTAGTTAAACTGCTCTGGTCTGTTTGCTTTATTTTCTTTTTCTTACCGTTGAGGCTTAGCTGCAGGCTTGCAGGGGCCTGCGCGTGGTGAATTTTCAGGATGTAGTTACGCTTGGGGGCCTGGTAATTTCCGCTGCTTTTCTCAAGCTGTATCTGCCTGTCTTTATCTGTAACACTGGAAATTACATTTGTAACACTGTAAAAGCCTTCTCTGTACTTTTCGCTTAGTCCATCATCTTCATAAAGGGCGAGTGTATCGCTGCCTCCGGGAAAAATCTCCAGTGTAAGATCGCCCCAGTTTTGCCGGTTATCATACTGCACTTCGTCCTGCATGGGTATTATGGCTCCTGCTTTCACAAACAGGGGCAGCTCGTCAAGCGGGGTAAGTACACTGTGGTATTTCCGGCCGCTAAAGGCTTTGCCGCTCCAGTAGTGGTACCATTCTCCTTCCGGCAGGTATACTACCCTTGTCTGGGCGCCTTTTGTGGTTACGGGGGCAACCAGCATATCGCTGCCAAAGAGGTATTCATCATCTATGGAATAGGTGTTTACATCCTGCTGATGCTCCAGCACCAGCGCCCGCATAATAGGCATGCCTGTTGTATGCTGCACATACGCATTGCTGTAGAGGTAGGGGATAAGCCTGTAGCGCAACCGGTCATACTTAGTGAAATTCTCAAGGGCCTGCTCTCCATAGTTCCAGGGCTCCTTGTAGCCGGGGTGGTCCATCCCAAAAACATGGGCTACCGGACTGAACATACCAAACTGCACCCAGCGTATATATAATTCCGGATCGGCATCATGCTCAAAGCCTCCCATGTTGTGCGACCAGTAGCCTACACCAGATAAACCTATGTTGATACCCGCCCTGATGACAGGAGCAAAGTACTGCCATTCACTTGGCCAGTCGCCTGCCCAGATGAAAGGGTACCGCTGAATGCCCGCATAACCCTCTCGGGTGTGGTTCATGCCACGCATGCCATTGTGCTTGCTGAAGCGCTCGTAGGGTGCTTTTGCATAGGCGATAGGAAAAATATTGTGCAGGCGCTCTGCATCTGCTCCTGTAGGGCCAACTTTATCGCTTTCGTTGGCTTTGCGGCCAAAAGCACTGCCTTCGTCGGTTTTTAAGAAACGGGCACCTAAGGAGGCAACCTTCATTACACCATTTTCCCACCACCAGTCGGTGGCTTTTTCATCGAAGAAGTTAACAAATTCTCCAGGATTGCTTTCTTCCGGGTATACAAATCCATGAGATCTGGCACCATCCAGCAGCCGTAGGGTTTTGCCATTGTCAAAGCGCGGACGCACATGCAGGCCAACCATGTTCATGTTCATGGCATAAAGGCTATCGAACATTGCCTTGGGGTTCTTAAAGGTTTCCCGCCATTCAAAGGTAGTGGCACCCTTGCCGCCATTTTCGCCAAACATACGCCAGGTAGAGTCCAGGTGAAATACATCTACCGGAATACCCATTTCCCTGAACCTGCGTGCCAGTGCTACCACATATTGGGTAGAGGTTAGGGCTTCGTGCCCCCAGGTGCCGCCACTGTAGGTGCCTACATGCAAGCCATGGGCAAAGCGGGGCAGCAACGGAGATTTACCTGTTAAATCTGTGTACAGGTTAAGGATCTGGGGGAAATCAGGGCCATAAATAAAATAGTAGTCTAGTTCGCCACCCGCTGCTTCAAAGCTGTAAGTGTTGGCCTGTGTGTGGCCCATATCCCAGCGGGTAGCATAAGGATTGTGCAAAAATATACCATAGCCCCTGGTGCTCATGAAAAACGGCACCGGTGCATAATTAGCTTCCAGTATGTTATATGCGCCTGTAATATGTGGCATACCTTCGCCTCTGCCTACATTCAGTGCCAGTTCTTTGCCCCGCTGATCTACAAAATCCATGCGCTCCCCAAAGCCAAAGAAATGCTCATCAGGAGCCATTTTTTTTAAGCTTCCAACTACCTCTCCATTTTTATATGCACCACCAGCAACACCCTCTGCTTGTTCTGAGAGTAACACATCGCCCTGCTGATTTGTGATTTCCAGGCTAAAGGGGGCTTTCTGTATCCTGATGTTTAACCTGGCTGTGCTCAACAGAAATTTTTCTTCATCTTCAGTAAGCTGTACGGCAACAGGAGCCCAGCTGTACCTGCTTACCATATAAGGTTCGTTATCTTCAAAGCTTCTGTTCCAGCTGGTCCTGATCCTGACCATATCTGCCGTAGCAAACTCAAGCTGCACATCGGCATTTTCAGCAGATAGGCTGAAAAGGTTCTGATCCCGCTCCAGGGAAGAAGTGACATTACCCACACCTGATTGTGCCATGCCGGAAAATGAGAGCATCAGGAAGAGGAATACTAAAAAAAAACTGTTGGTCTTCATCATTTATAGATAGATCAGATTCATAAATACAACCGTAGCCACAGTGCACACGATTGCAGGTGTTTTCAAAGATATGCTCCTCCTGAAGGCTTACTATCCTGTTCTGTCCTGAAAATACAGATTTAGGTAAATTATATTCCTGCTCTATATATTTATAGTTAAAGATCCAAAGAACTACTGTTGCTGTTTCCAATGCGGGACAGGGCAGGACAGGTGTAGTACACACACTTTATATATTGAGCCCTGTAACATCAGCCTGATGGATTCAGGCCTATAGAACATCCATCAATGCCAGCACCAAAACACCTCTTACTGCTTTTACTATTGCTAAGTCTTCAGGCTTTTGCACAGCCAGCAAACGAGCGCCAGCTACAGTACCTCTCCGGTACCGATCATAAAAACACAGTGCCATGGGAGTTTTTCTGCACCGGTGGTCGTAATAGTGGTTACTGGACCACCATCCAGGTGCCTTCGCACTGGGAGCAACAGGGCTTTGGTACCTACAACTATGGTCGTGATTATGTAACCTACGGCAAAAACTTTCGATTTGCCGACGAAAAGGGGCTGTATAAACACCGCTTTACGGTACCTAAAAGCTGGAAAGGTAAAGAAGTGTACCTGGTTTTTGAGGGCTCCATGACAGATACGGAAGTGAAGATCAATGAGAAACCAGCCGGTCCTATTCACCAGGGTGCATTCTACCGGTTTAAGTACAACATCAGTGATAAACTGATTGTTGGTGGTGAAAATCTGCTGGAGGTAACGGTAAGTAAAATGTCATCCGAACCTACCGTTAACAATGCAGAGCGCCTGGCCGATTACTGGGTGTTAGGGGGAATTTTCCGTCCGGTTTACCTGGAGGCCTATCCGCAAACGCATATTAGCCACACTGCAATCGATGCCAGGGCTGACGGAAGCTTTTCTGTGAACGTGCACCTGCAAAATCCACAGCAAAAGCAGGAGGTAATAGCGGAGATCACTGATGCCGCAGGCAGGGTAGTTGGCAGGAGCACTGCCAGGCTATCATCAGCAGACACCCTGGTAAATTTAAAAGCCACAGTGCAGTCGCCCAAGCTGTGGTCGGCAGAAGCACCTAACCTCTACAAGCTAACTGCTTATATCAGGGAAGGCAGCAAAACAGTATACCAGACTTCAGATAAGTTCGGCTTCCGTACCATTGAGATCAGAAAAGGAGATGGTATATACCTGAATGGGCAGCAGATAAAAATGAAGGGCGTGAACCGCCATGTGTGGTGGCCGGAAACCGGCCGTTCGGTAAGTAAGGAAATTGACCTGATGGATGTGCAGCTGATGAAGGAAATGAATATGAATGCTGTTAGGTGTGCACACTACCCGCCAGACAAAAGCTTTCTTAGCCTTTGCGATTCACTGGGGCTCTATGTGCTGGATGAACTGGCCGGCTGGCAAACCGCCTATGGTACAGAGGCAGGGGCAAAACTGGTGCGAGAAATGGTAATCCGTGATGCCAATCATCCTTCCGTAATCTTCTGGAGCAACGGCAATGAAGGAGGCCACAACCACGAACTTTCGGATGACTATGCCCTTTACGACCACTCCAACAGGCCTGTGATCCATGCCCACCACAGGCCGGGCAATGCCTACAATGGCATAGACTGCAACCATTACGAAGACTACTACAGCAGCCAGAGAATTCTCAGTGATTCGCTCATTTACATGCCAACAGAGTTTCTGCATGCCCAGAACGATGGAGGCGGGGGTACTTCCCTGCACGACTTCTGGGAGCTGCACTGGAATGCCAAACGCTCCGGGGGTGGTTTCCTTTGGGCGCTGGTAGATGAAGGTCTGGTACGTACCGATATGAATGGGGTAATAGACGTAAATGGCGTAAATGCTCCTGATGGTCTGCTCGGCCCGCACCGTGAAAAAGAAGGCAGCTTCTGGGCTGTTCGTGAAGTGTTTTCGCCAGTTAAGATCTCTATGCAGGAGCTGCCAGCCCAGTTTAACGGTGCGATTGAAGTTGAAAACCGCTATCATTTTACAGGGCTCGACCAGTGCATGTTTCAGTGGGAGCTGGCCAACTACCGGAAGCCCGGAGAGGTATTTGCCGGCTATAATATCCTGAAGAAAGGAAAGGGAGCAGGCCCGGCCATTGCTGCAGGTGCTACAGGAAGCCTTCAGCTAAACCTCCCCGCCGACTGGAAAGCCCATGACCTGCTGCTGCTTTCTGCCTATGATCCGGCCGGGAAGCTGGTTTATACCTGGTCATGGAATATTAAATCTAACCAGGAGCTGCTGAAGGGCATTGTAACAACGGAAAGTAAAAAAGCAGCAGAACTGGCTGAAACAGATTCAACTATTACCTTATCAGGAGGTGAGATATCAGTTGTGTTCAACAAAAAGGATGGTAAGATCCAGGCACTTAAAAATAAATCAAGCTACCCGCTTTCTTTTGGCGATGGCCCTGTTCTGGTTGGTGGTAACGCCCAGGTAACAGGGGTAAAGCAATACAGGGAAGGGGATAGCCAGGTGGTGGAATTCAGCTATAGCGGCGACATGAAGTATGCCCGCTGGAAAATGTGGGGCAGTGGCTGGCTGGGGCTGGAGTATGAATACAAACTGGAGGGTGAGCACCCGTTTAGCGGCATCAGCTTTACCTATCCCGAAAATTTTGTAATAGGCGCCAAATGGTTAGGTAAAGGTCCTTATCGGGTCTGGAAAAACAGAATGCAGGGGGTATTGCATAATGTATGGGAAAACCTGTACAACGATACCCAAACCGGCAGCTCTCCCTGGATATACCCCGAGTTCAAAGGCTATTTTGCTGATGTTACCTGGATGGAATTCAATACCGTAGAAGGAAAGTTCCTGGTAGCCAGCCCGGATGAAAACCTCTTTGTACGCCGCTTTGATTTCTGGGGTCTGCCCGGAATCAAAGCGCATCCGGAGCTGCCTGCGGGTAACATCTCCTTCCTGGATAATATACCGCCACTGGGTACCAAACTGGCGCTTAGGATTAGCGCCAACACCAAAGCACTTGGCCCAGCAGGTGAACTCAACCGGCTGAAAGGTCCCATCAAGCGCACACTATATTTCTATTTCGGACTTCAGCAAACCGAGAATACCTCGCCGGTACAATACAACCTGCCGGTAAAAAACGAATTATTCTGATCTGAAAGATCAGTAGCAGAGATTCCTTTAGTTTACAGAATCATCAAAGAATCCCTCGCCTCTGGCGGGGAATTCTTTTTTCAAATCAGTACGCAGGTTTAGCCTCAAATACTTAATTTGATTATATCTAACCCGGAACTATGATAAAGAGATACACAGCCACTATCATCCTGTTCATCTGCCTTACCACTGTAGCATTTGAGACTAAAAAAGAGGTGACCATTTTTCTGGCAGGGGATTCTACCATGCAGACCTATAAAGAAGAGGAGACCCCTATGCGTGGATGGGGACAGTATTTTCAGGAGTTGTTTTGCAGCGACGTACGCGTGGTGAACAAAGCAATTGGCGGCAGAAGCACCAAATCATTTATTGCAGAAGGCCGCTGGCAGTCGCTGCTGGAAGAGGTGGAGAAAGGGGATTGGGTTTTCGTCCAGTTTGGGCATAATGATGGATCAAACAAACCGGAGCGTTACACCTCACCTGAAGATTATGAGCGAAACCTGATCCTTTTTGTAGAGGAAGTAAGAGAAAAGAAAGCAAACCCTGTACTGCTGACCTCGATCAGCATGCGCCGCTTTGATAGTACCGGTCATGTGGTGAATGGACTGGGTGTATACCCTGACCTCACCCGCCTGGTTGCCCGCAAATTGCGGGTACCCCTTATTGACCTGAATGCAGCCACCAGCAAGTACATCGCTGATTTAGGGGAAGAAGCCTCCAAACAGTCCTTTATGTGGCTGGAACCGGGCGAGCACCCCAAATACCCCGATGGCCTGCAGGATAACACCCATTTGCGTGAACCCGGTGCCCGTGAAGTTGCCCGTCTGGCTGCAGAAGGCATCATGCAACTAAAGCTGAAACCACTCACCAACTGCCTAAAGAAATAGCTGAGTAACTAATATTCCATGGGTCAGCAAGATTGACTTTGATCGATAGGACTTTCATGCCTGCAGCTTCACATCGTTCATTCCCGGCAAACAACATTTTAGCTGTCTAAAAAAAGAAATAGACCATTTCTTTCTCTGCAACAGGACAGTACAGGATAGAGAAAGAATAATGCTTCAATAACTTGGATACAATCGATTGCGCTTCCGCATTCGTTACTATAAATCGTTATGGAGCAGCTTTAAATTACCTTATAGAACAATTATCTTATTCCGGAACAGCAACTCCTGCAGCTGTTGTTTATGGGAAAAGTTATAAGTAAGCAGAGGAGCCAAAGGAGTCAATTTCTTAGGCACCAGGGGATTTTTATGCCCTCATCTTCCTTTCGCCGGCTGATTTTTTTGGGACTGCCTCAAGCATTAAAAAATGCAGGCAAGCCTATGGGCCTTGTACCTCCACATACAAAATACCAGCTTTTTTTACCGCTATTCATTATATTCAATGAAGGAACATTTACAAACAACATCATTACTTAATCCTGAATATGGCAGCAACTTATGCAGCCACGCTCACAGGAGTAGTAAAGGAGCAACAAAGCTAATCCCGCCCTTGAACAACAGGCTTTACCTCTTTTTTGCAGTTTTACTGATACTGCCAGCCACGGCACTAGCACAACGCACCATGGAGAGCCTGGGCAGGGGAGTGGTTGCCGTTCGTACCAGCCCTTCTGAAGTGTTCGTTAGCTGGCGTGTTTTAGGAACAGACCCCGCAGATATTGCCTTTAACCTCTACAGGGGTGAAACAAAACTGAATAGTGCTCCCATTACAGCTGCTACCAACTATGTTGATCAAACAACAGCGAATGAAAGCTACAGCGTACGTCCGGTAATAAACAACACAGAAGAGGCTGCTTCTGCGGCTGCAGCTGTGTGGACGAACTCCCACCTAAGCCTTCCCCTGCAGCGGCCTGCTGGTGGTACCACACCAGATGGTGTAAGTTACACCTACAGCCCCAACGACTGCAGTGTGGGCGATCTGGATGGTGACGGTGAATATGAAATAATTGTAAAATGGGATCCTTCCAATGCGAAAGACAACTCACAGGCGGGCTTCACCGGTAATGTTTACCTGGATGCCTATAAACTGAACGGTACACATCTGTGGCGCATCGACCTGGGTAAAAACATACGAGCGGGTGCTCACTACAGCCAGTTTATTGTGTATGATCTGGATGGTGATGGTAAGGCAGAGCTGGCAGTAAAAACAGCTGACGGTACCAAAGATGGTGCGGGTACTGTAATAGGCAATCCGGAAGTAGATTACCGAAATGATGGCGGGTACATCCTGCACGGCCCGGAATACCTGACCATTTTCAATGGTGAAACGGGCGCTGCCATGGCTACTACAGATTATATACCCGCCAGGGGTAATGTACCTGGCTGGGGCGACGACTACGGCAACCGGGTAGATCGATTTCTGGCAGGTGTAGGTTATTTCGATGGTCAACGCCCAAGCCTGCTGATGGCGCGCGGTTATTACACCAGGGCAGTATTGGTGGCCTGGGACTGGCGCAATGGTCAGCTTACCCAACGCTGGATGTTCGATTCTAATGCAGACGGCAATAGTGCCTATGCCAGCCAGGGAAACCACAGCTTAAGCATCAATGATGTGGATGGCGATGGTAAAGATGAAGTTATGTATGGCTCTATGGCTGTTGATGATAATGGCACCGGCTTATACAGCACCGGCCTGGGCCATGGTGATGCACAGCATGTAGGAGATTTTGATCCTGATAGACCAGGTCTTGAGTCCTGGACAGCACATGAATCGCCGGCGCAATACCAGGGGAATGGCCTTTGGATGCGAGATGCCCGCACTGGTGAGCAGCTATGGGGTGTTCCTTCCGATAGGGATGTAGGTCGTGCCATGACGGCTGATATTGATCCCCGCTACAAAGGCTATGAGGCATGGGGTGCTGCAGGTGCACTATACGATGTGAAGGGTCAGCAGATTTCTGCCACCAGGCCCGGCAGCATGAATTTTGGTAGCTGGTGGGATGGCGATCTGCAACGCGAGCTCCTGGATGGTACCACCATTGATAGATGGAACTACACCAGCAGTACGCAGGAGCGGTTATTATCAGCCCATGATTTTGGGGCAGAAAGAAACAATGGAACCAAAGCCAACCCTGGTTTAAGTGCAGATATCCTGGGCGACTGGCGCGAGGAGGTGGTTTACCGGCACAGCAACAACAGTGAGCTGCTGATTTTCACCACCACCATTCCCACCACGCACCGCTTCTACACCTTTATGCACGATCCGCAGTATAGGGTATCGGTAGCATGGCAGAATGTTGCCTACAACCAACCACCCCACACCAGCTTTTATGTGGGCGAAGAAATGGCTCCACCCCCCACACCCTCTATTACACTGGCAGATAATACAGGTCCGGCTACACCAGCTATCTTCCTGACTGCCGGTGCAGGAGATGGCAAAGTGTTCCTGGGCTGGTCAACGCTCAACTATACGCTTGCCCGACTGGAGGTTTATAGGGATACAGACCCCAATCCATCAGGCCGTGTGCGTGTTGCCTCCCTATCAGGCACTGTAAAAGCTCATGTAGATGAAGGTCTTACGAATGGCACTACTTATTACTACTGGATCAAGGGATATGACGCTAATGGCGTGGTTGTAAACTCAGCAGCAGCTAGTGCAACTCCGGAGGGGGTATCGCTACCACCGCCACCGGCTATTGTAGAACTTGCAGCCACCGCTGGCGATGGGCAGGTAGATCTTGTCTGGTCTATTCAGCATGTGAATATTCAGCAGATAGAAATTTTTCGCGATACAGACTCAAATCCCAGTGGCAGGGGCAGGGTTGGCATTGTTAATGCCGCTGCCACCAGCTTTACCGATCCTACGGTTACCAACGGAACAACCTACTGGTACTGGCTCAAAGTGATTGATGTAGATGGCAAAGCACATGGATCTGATGGGGTAGAAGTAACTCCGGAAGGCACCACCCCACCACCTCCTCCTAAAACTGTTGTGCTTACTGCCTCTGGAGGCGACAGGTACATAGACCTCAGCTGGACGGTAGAAAACATTGAAGATATCACAGCATTGGAAGTATTTCGGGATACAGATGCT
Source organism: Cesiribacter sp. SM1 (assembly GCF_020178975.1). Taxonomy (GTDB): domain Bacteria; phylum Bacteroidota; class Bacteroidia; order Cytophagales; family Cyclobacteriaceae; genus Cesiribacter. The sequence goes on along the minus strand of NZ_JAHXBU010000092.1, from coordinate 157,955 downwards.
AACCCATCCGGCAGAACAAGGATAGCCTCTCTAAGGGATAGCGACAGAAGTTATTCTGATACGGATGTTGTAAATGGTACTACCTACTGGTACTGGATTAAAATAACAGATCCTGTTGCTATTACAAACTCAAACGGAGCTGAAGCTACGCCTGTACCACTCGATGGCACCTACACCATCACAGCCCTGCATAGTGCACTGGTGCTTGATGTAAACAAGGGCTGCACTGCTAACAGTGGCAACAGCAACCTGGTACAGCAGGCGGGAAACAATAGCACACAACAGCAATGGCAGCTAAGCAGCATGGGTGATGGTTACTATAGCATCACCAATATGGCCTGCGAACAGGCATTGGGTGTGAAAGCACAATCTGCCAATGCCGAGGGCGCCAACATCCTTCAGTGGTCCAATAGTGGAGGTGCTAACCAGCAATGGGCATTTGTGAGGCTAGAAAATGGCTTCTATAACATAGTTAACAGAGCTACCGGATTATCGGTAAGCGTAGAAGATGCCTCTACAGCAAGTGGCGCAAATGTAAAGCAGTTTAGCTATGCCAGTGGTGCGCATCAGCAATTCAGCCTTACACCTGTAAGTGCGGCAGCGCGTATTGCTTTTACAGCCGAAACACATTCCAGCCAACAACATACCAATACAACAGTATATCCAAACCCTGCTACCACAAATTTTTCAATCCGCAGGCAGGGTATTTTTGCCTATGCCATCATAGATCAGCTGGGCCGTGTTGTACTGCAGGGTAAGGCCGAAGATGAACTATCAACGGGCACAAATCTGCAGCCTGGCTTTTACATCATCAACATAAACGCAGAAGGCAGTAAGGAGCAGTATAAGCTCATTAAAAACTGATCGTGATTTTTTGAAAGCCTAGCATTACCATGAATAGCAGTAATAATATCCTCATAATCAATGCTGTAAAGAGCCTGTGCATTTTGTGCAGGTTCTTTCTTTAGCCGATTTGATCGATATTATAAAACAGCTATGGTTATATCTGTTAGCCTGCAAAGCAGGACAGATACTCTGCCTGAATTTATTATTTTGTACCCTTACTTAAGTATCAGAAAAGCAGTATAAGCGTGAAATCCCGAAAATTACAATTAGCCACAGGCATCATTTTTTTTCTGTCATTCTTCAGCCTGTCTCTTTTTGCCGATGTAAAACTGCCTGCACTTTTTGCCGACAACATGGTGCTCCAGCAGCAGAAGGCAGTAGCACTCTGGGGCTGGGCATCGCCAGGAGAAACAGTCGTGATCCAGGGAAGCTGGAATCCTGCGGAGACGGTAACAGTTACTGCAGATAGCGAGGGCAACTGGAAAACAAACATTAAAACAGCTAAAGCAGGAGGGCTCTACACCCTTACTTTTAAAGGTAATAACACTATCATCATCAATGAGGTACTGCTGGGAGAGGTTTGGTTATGCTCAGGCCAGAGTAATATGCATTTTCCTGTGGCGCCTATAGAAAACTCTGGCTGGGCTACCGGTGTGGTTAATTATGAGCAGGAAATCTCCGGTGCTACCTATCCGGCTATCCGTATGTTTACCGTAGCCCGTAAGGTGGCAGATACCCCACAACAAGATGTGGAAGGCAGCTGGGAGGTGAGTAGCCCCCAAACGGTAGGAGATTTTTCGGCTGTGGCCTATTTTTTTGCCAGGGAGCTCCACCAAAAGACCGGCCTTCCCATTGGCTTGATCAACACCTCCTGGGGTGGCACACCCGCCGAAAGCTGGACCAGAAAAGAAATACTGGAATCAGATGCTGATTTTGTTCCTATCCTGACCCGTTACCAGGAGGCGCTGGAGAAATACCCTGAAGCAATGGAAGCACACAAACTGGCACTGGCCAGCTGGCAAAAAGAAGCAGAAGAAAAACGGAGCAGGGGAGAAAAGCCCGGCGGCGCTCCACGGGAACCTATTGGCCCTAATCATAATAAATCGCCCTACAAGCTATACAATGCCATGATTGCACCCCTGATCCCTTACACGATCAAGGGAGCTATCTGGTACCAGGGGGAATCTAATGCCGACAGAGCCTATCAGTATCGCAAGCTTTTTCCGGCCATGATCAGCAACTGGCGACAGGACTGGAACCAGGAGTTCCCCTTTTACTTTGCACAGATAGCCCCGCATCGCAGCCAGCGTCCGGAAATAAGGGAAGCACAGCTGCTCACCATGCTGTCTGTTCCCAAAACTGGTATGGCTGTACTAACAGATGCCGGCGATTCTCTGGATATTCACCCCCAAAACAAGCAGGTGGTAGGAGAGCGGCTGGCCCTGTGGGCACTGGCAAAAGACTATGGCCAAAAGCTTAGCTACAGTGGTCCCGTTTATAAATCCATGAAGGTGAAGAAGGATAAAATAATCCTGAAGTTTAGTCACACAGAGGGAGGTTTGGTTGCTAAGGACGGTGCCCTGAAAGAATTTACCATTGCCGGTGCAGATCAGAATTTTGTACCTGCACAGGCAAGAATTGAAGGAAAGAAGGTGGTAGTCTGGAGCGACAGCATAGCCAATCCGGTAGCGGTTCGCTTTGGCTGGAAACGTATTCCGGCGCCTAACCTGTACAATGGAGCAGGCCTGCCTGCCTCTCCTTTCCGGACAGACGAATGGCAGGGAGAAACCTTTGCCGAAAGGTAAAGGATGGAGCGATATGCAGAGCCACAGGATAGTGCAGGATAGGAGACAGGGCTTTGCATAGTATATTTGATTAGTGGCACCAGCTCCTTAACTGAAATTTGTTCTGGATAAGGAGCAGATCGCATCAACAGCAGTGCATGCCCTTTTTAGTAGCGTATGCAGTTTTTTTTCCTAAAAAGCTCATCTGGCGATAAAAGCCAGGTGTTGCACCCGAAAGGCATTATCCTGATCTTTAAGATATAGCAAAAGCAAGATATGGTTATTCAAAAATCACTATTCTGGGTCTTTTTACTTTTAGGACTGTCAGTAGTAGCATGTGCTACGAAAAGTCCTTCTGCCAGACTTCCTAAAAAGGAGCAAATCCTTAAAACACTCACACTGGCCAATGATTATTTTATGCAGAAATGGCCCGACCCAGGTAAAGAAATAGTAACAAATAAAACCCGCCCCAGTAACATCTGGACCCGCGGGGTGTATTACGAAGGTCTGATGGCACTGCACAGGGCAGATCCGCAGCAACGCTATTACGACTACGCGGTAGAATGGGGCGAAAAGCATAACTGGGGCCTTACAGGAGGTGACCAGATACGCCATGCAGATTATCAGACTGCCGGACAGACCTATATAGAGCTTTACATGATAGATCCCAAGCCAGAGCGGATAAAGTCTATCAAAGCCTCTATCGATAATATGGTGAACAGCGATAAAGCTGATGACTGGGACTGGATTGATGCCATACAAATGGCAATGCCAGCCTTTGCCCAGCTGGGAGTGCTTACCAAAGACCAGCGCTATTACGAAAAGATGTGGGATCTTTACAGCACCACCAGAAATCAGATAGGCGGCAAAGGGCTTTATAACCCGGAAGACGGACTGTGGTGGAGAGATGCGGATTTTGTACCACCCTATGCAGCTCCTAATGGCGAAGACACCTATTGGTCGAGAGGGAATGGCTGGGTTGTGGCTGCATTGGTAAGGGTGCTGGAAATAATTCCGGAAGATGCACCACACCGTGAGCAGTACGAGCAGGATTACCTTGCCATGATGAAGGCCCTGGTTCCCCTACAGCGGGAGGATGGTTTCTGGAATGTAAGCCTGCACGATCCTAATCACTTTGGCGGAAAAGAAACCACCGGTACAGCCCTCTTTGCTTACGGCATGGCCTGGGGTGTAAACAAGGGTATGCTGGATGCAGATACCTATACCCCTGTGATAGCCAAAGCCTGGAATGCCATGACTAAAGATGCTGTTCATCCCAACGGCTTCCTGGGCTATGTGCAGGGGACAGGGAAAGAGCCAAAAGACGGCCAGCCTGTTACCTACACCAGCAAACCTGATTTCGAAGATTACGGCCTTGGTTGCTTTTTGCTTGCCGGTACGGAAATCATGAAGATGAAATAGCAAACAAAGGTGGGAATGATCAATAACTGTATTCTATGCAAGTATAGTCATCTCAAATTCTATAAAATCTTACAATGAACTTGATTCATCCTCAACTTTTGAAAGGCAAGATATTCCTAACAAAAATGGCCTTTGGAGATCTCCAGAGGCCATTTTTGTTAGCAGTGCAGTATTTGCGAACGCTGCGAAACAAATGCGGGGACAGCCCCGCCGCAATATAGCTTTTTGCACGTTGATGTCATGTTGCCGCGTCAGCGGTCCCATTCGTCGTGCCTCCTCGCAAATACTGTTTTCAGAATAGAAATAACGCTCTGGAATATTATCCAGAGCCTTTTCTTTGTATAGCTAGCCCTAAATGAAATATGGGATTATACATGTTTTTTTGATAGATTACTACAGCTAATAGCTGTTCTTATAGTTTCCGGCTGGAGAACTGTACGGAGCTGTCGTTCATTTCGAACTGATTGCCTTTCAGAAAGTGAATCATTTCTGCTCCTGCCAGCAGTACAGGGCCATAGCCATGGGCAGCATAGGGACTAATGGGGCGGTAGTAGTAAAAAGCAGGATCGAAGCCCATACCAGTGCCAACGCAGGTACCTTCCACCTGTCCTTTTTCATTTACTTTGGTAGCCACTGCATTCCAGGCCAGTAACACCATAGGGCCATAGGCCTGCTTATCTACCCAGCCACGGTTAATGGCACGGGCAATAGAGTAAGTATAGATGGCGGTGGCTGAGGTTTCCAGGTAAGAGTTGTTGCGATCAATCAGCTGATGCCAGAAACCTTCACCAGCCTGGTATTGTGCCAGTCCTTTTACATGTGCCCTTAGTTGTGCCAATACGGGCTGATATCCCGGATGATCCTGCGGCAGAACTTCCAGCAGCTCAACCAGTGTCATCAGGGCCCATCCATTGGCCCTTGCCCAGTGAAACTGAGGGTGTGGGTCCATGTCCTGTACCCAGCCGTGCATGTACAAGCCTTTTTCTTTATTGAACATCCGTTCGGAGAACTGCAGCACCTGCTTAACGGCATCATCATAATAAGCACGCTCACCGGTTAGCTTACCCATTTGTGCCAGTGCTGGTACGGCCATAAAGAGGTCGTCGAGCCAGATGGTGTTGGGCAGGGGCCGGTTACGGGCAAGGGTACCATCGGGTAGTCTGAATTCTTTATTGCTGATGTAATCGATGTAGTTATCGATCAGCGGCTTAACATCTGCTTTTACAACCCCATACCTGCTTGCTTTGATCATGGCCGCACACATGGCACCAGCATCATCAAGTGCATGAGGCTGCAGTACCTGGCGCAGCGGCGTTTGCAGATCGGGCTTTTTCTTTATCTCATCACGATAATAAGGAGCCAGGTTAGCAAGAAAATCGAGTCGCTTGCCGGCGTATTCGGTAAAACGCGGATCGCCGGTTGCTTCTCCTGCCTGCAGCATGCCCGCATAGGTAACACCCCATTCATAGCTTGTTAGCCTGAAATCTCCCTGCTCCAGCACAGCATCTGCCCCTGGCTTTTTGTAGTTCTTTATTTCAGCACCGGTTTTGGGATCAATCAGACGGGCAGGTGTACTCGATTCCAGGTAGCCATGCACCCGTGTGAGCACCTGTGTAATGTCCTGGACTGAAGTCTGACCGTAAGGGGTCGGGTAATCGGGCTGCATGGCATGCAGCGGCGTATTGGTATCTGTTAGCTTAGCTGGCTTTGGCTGCGTTTGCCCAAAGGCGTTAGAAACAGTAAAGGCTGCTACAGCCACACATATTCCGTACTTTTTTAAAGCGGGTGGCGATATAAAGTTTTTTTGCCTGATTACATTGCCGATGTAGTTTAGTGCTAAGTTCATATATGCTAAGAGTCTAGTTTCTTTGAAAAAGGCAGTACTAAAAAATAGGATCAGCAATCAAAAAATCTGCCTTGATTATCTTTCTGTTTTATTCTGTTGTGGTCATCAGCGCAGCATTTTTACATGCAGCCTAATACTTTTCAAAATAATTTAATTACAACAGAGTGCTGTCCTGTGCTGTCCGGTATGGCAGGTAGTTATGTATAAAAAAACCTCTCATTTCAGAGAGGTCTGTAGCGATAATAAACGCTTCACATTTTACTCTACCTGTACCTCTACAGGAGCAGCTAACTGTTTTGTAAGATCCTGAACATAGTTCCTGAAATAGGTAGAATCGCTGAACTGCGGATCACTTAGCTCCCAGGCCGATACAGCGTAATAATCCACCGGCTGGTTGTTGCTGACATCCAGCTTTGCTAAATAGGAGGTAGAAAGGGGGCCTTCTTTTGGTGCCTCTATATAACCCTGGTATGCACTTCTGGGGAGAATAAGGGCCAGACCTAACCACCAGTCTTTCTCGTACGTTTGCTTATCATGCGTCATCAGTACCACCCACTCATCATCTACAATAATCTCTTTTAGCGACTGATCGGTGCGGCTGTTTACCAGGCCTACCAGCAGCTTTTCGTTCCCCTGCAGGCCCTCAATCTGCACACTGTTTTTAAATGCATACATTCCGGGCCAGATGCTGGTACGTTCATGCACATTGTAGCTTTGGCTGCCTGCCTGCCAGTTCTGATACTTAAAATCCATGATGGAACGTACTGGTCCTTCTGCAACGATATTGAAAACAGATCTTTCAATGTTGTTAACACTATCATCTACCGTTACTCCAAGCCGTAAAAGACTAACACCTGCCTGCAGGGCAATGCCGCCAATGCCTACAGAATTACCAACTGCGAGCACATCCCGTCCCCATGGTGCCATTACATGATAGTTATCTTCAACAGCTCCTTCGGCATTGATGCCTACATTTTCAGGCGAAATATCTGATGTTCTTTTACCAAAAAGATCTTTGGCATTGCGGCCATCAAAGTAGTGGCGGAAGCCAACTTTGTCGTTCTCCCAGCTGGGGCCATCGGTCTGGTAGGGCTGGTAGCCAATGCTCTTGGGCAGGGCATTGGCATTGAGGGTATCTATGGTTTTAGGCTGAACGGGTGTGTCTTTGGAACTGCGCTTGCCAAAGCGAACACTGGTCCTGGGGGTGTAGGATGGCTGGCTGCTTACCCAATGGAGCATGACTTGCTGCTTTGCTCCCGCAGGCAGGCTGGTTACAAAAAACAGCTCGTCCCATTGCCCGTCTCCATCCAGGTCATCTGTTTGCGAAGCCAGTGTATCACCTGTTTCCGTTACCAGAAGGGGATAAAATTCTCCTTCCGGTATGTTGTTAAGGCTGCTTCTCCCAACAGATACTGCTTTGTCAGCCAGTGCTATATCAGACTTGTTGGTAACAATGAGCGTTTGCTGCTTTTCCTCCTGCGATGGCTGGCAGGAGAGGAGCATTGCTCCCAAATACATCAGGCCGGAGGCGTAAAAACAAGTTTTAGTCATGCGTTAATAATTTATGGCGGCTTGTTTGCCAGCTTTGAAAAACGAGGTAGAAATATTACTGATCAATACAGACAGTTCCAGTTCTGGCTGCTCATAATGAATTTCTTAATTTTAGCCTGAACGGTGCTTCAATATGTTCCTTAGAATTCTCCAGGACAAGGCGTGCAGCGATGGCGCCAAGTTTTCTAAAATCTGTAGAAATAGTGGTGATACCGTTCAGGATAATTCGCTTGAAAGGTGTTTCGTTGTAGGAGATAATGCCTACTTCGCTGCCCACCTTCAGGTTTAATTCAATGGTGCGCTCCACCAGCGGAATCAGGTCATCTTCCATTACATTTATGTAAACCTCACCTTTGCGAATAGGCTCCTCCGATATATCGCTTAGTACCTTCCAGTCGAAATTGTATTTGGTGCAGAACTTCTTAAAGCCCTTTACAATCTCTACGGGGTAATAGCTGTTTTCCGGAAAAATAAGCTTGATGCTCTGGTATTTTCTTAGCTGCTCTCTTGCTTCTTCCAGTGCAGAAAATATGTCCCTTTCAAAATTTTCATAAACCGCAGCGTATTCTCCTTCTATACCTGGCAGCTGCTTATCCAGCAGCACCAGCTTTTCTTTTGGTAGGGCATTGATCAGCTCCGGTGCTTTTTCGCCCCCTTCCAGAAAATGTGGGATGATCACATAGTGGGAGTAATCTTCCTTTTTGTTATTGAGTAGTTTTTTAAAGAGGCTGTAGTCGTTGTTGTAGATGTAAAAATCTATGAGGGCATGATCACCCAAAGCATCGGCAAAGGCATCATAAACAATCTTTTTGTGGGCACTAAGCTTATTAAAGAGCAGAAAAACCTTCAGCGACTGCCTGAAATCGGTATTGGCCACAAAATATCCTTTCCTGGGAAAGGAATTCAGCACCCCCAGCTCTTTTAAATATTTGTAGCCTTTTTCGGCTGTATCCCGCGATACTTCATACTCAAAGCTAATTTCGTTGATGGAGGGCAGCAGTTCATCTTTTTTGAGTATTCCATCTTCAATAGCACTGATGATTGAGTTCGCAAGCTGCAGGTATTTTGGTGTTGCAGAAAGATCATCAATCTGGATGGCATCATAAAAACTCTGAAATTTCATGTCAGGAGAGAAAAAAATGTTCATGCATCTGCGCATAGTTTTTGGCAACTACATCGCGCAATCGATTGCACAAGCTAATTAATATTTCCTAATTTCAAAAGGCAGAACAGGGGCTGAATGGGCTTATTGATTAACTTTTTCTGCTTCTTCGGCTAAAATAAACACATGTAAGCTCCTGGGGCCGTGGGCGCCAAGCACCAGTGACTGTTCAATATCGGCAGTTTTGGAGGGGCCGGCAATAAAGACACCATAGCCGTAGTCTCTATCACCAATCAGATCATAGGCCTGGTGCATGCTTGCTACAATTTGTTTCTGATGAATGACAATGGCCAGGTGCTGGCAGATAAAGGGGAGTACCCGGGTTCCCATTCCATTTTCTTCTATCCAGATGGCGCTGTTTTCCGCCACAGCAAATTGCCCCTTCAGGATAGCCAGATCCACTGCCTCCAGCGCGTGTGGATCTTCCGTAAGGTTCTGCTGCTGATCTGCAAAAAGCCCTGCTTCCCCGATCCTGGAGACTACTTGTTTAAGGGAAGGGAACTGTTCTTTCAGAATTACTTCGATCTGCCCATAATCCTTTACCCTATGCACACTGCTGCCAATGCTGATGGCTGTTTTGCTAAACTTTTCCTCCAGATCCAGGCCTGCTGCAGATACAAGCGGTAGCTCGGGCAGAGGGGAGCGTGCTGGTTTGTTTTTAGTAAGGGTAGATAGGATATAGTTTCTGCTGCTACTCATCTTTTTTCCTGTTTTTGCGGTACCATTCTTCAAAAGAGCTGGTGGGCACCTTAGGCATTTCTCTTTGTTTGTACCAGGGGTTTAGCCGGTGGTTAAGGGCAAAAGGAGCCAGGCTCATCACCTTTCTGCCAGCTTTACCAGACAGCTTGAAAAGGGCGGGAGAAGAGAGCACTACCTTCATGGCCTGCATGCTTAGCTGTTTGCCCTTGTCAACATGCCCTTCCTGCACCAGCACCTGGCGCCATTGGTACAGCTGCTCATGGATGTTGATCTTTACCGGGCACACATGGGTGCAGGAACCACAAAGGGTAGAGGCAAAGGGCAGGTCTGCAAACTGCTTTCTATCCATATTTGGCGCCAGAATAGAACCTATAGGTCCTGCAATAGCCGTATGATAGCTATGGCCGCCGCTTCGGCGGTATACCGGGCAGGTGTTCATGCAGGCGCCGCAGCGAATGCACTTCAAAGAGTTTCTGAAGCTTTCTTCCCCCAGCCGGCTGCTCCTGCCGTTATCGACCAGCACCAGGTGCATTTCCTGTCCCTTTCTTGGCTTTTTAAAATGGCTGGAGTAGGTGGTGATGGGCTGCCCTGTGGCACTGCGGGCCAGCAATCTTAAAAACACCCCCAGGTGCTCCCGTTTAGGAATGATTTTCTCAATACCCATACAGGCAATATGTACGTCTGCCAGGTGTGCGCCCATGTCGGCATTGCCTTCGTTGGTACACACCACAAATTCACCTGTTTCGGCAATGGCAAAGTTTACGCCGGTCAGGGCTATTTTCCTGCTCAGGAATACCTCCCGCAGGTGCTGACGGGCTGTTTCGGTAAGCACCTTTGCATCTTTTTCGCCTTTGGCAGAGCCCAGGTGGCGGTGAAAAAGCTCGCCTACTTCTTCTTTCTTTTTATGGATGGCCGGTAGTACAATATGGCTGGGCGGTTCTTCCGCCAGTTGCACTATGCGTTCTCCAAGGTCAGAATCTATGATTTCCACTCCCTGCTGCTGGAGGTAGTCGTTCAGGTGACATTCTTCGGTGAGCATGGACTTGCTCTTAACCGCCCGCTCCACGCCATGCTTCTGGAAGATTGAATATACAATGGCATTATGTTCAGCAGCATCTTTGGCCCAGTGCACCTGAATACCGTTTTCCAATGCCCTTGCTTCAAATTCCATCAGGTAGTCATCCAGGCGGGAGAGTACATTTTCTTTGATCTTTGAGGCAGTTTCACGCAGTATTTCCCAGTCTTCCACACCCCTGGCTGCATTATCACGCTTCTGGCGTACAAACCAGAGGGTGTCGTCGTGCCAGGCAACTCTTTCCGGTGCCTTGTTGAACTGTTCTGCTAAATCTGCATGTGTTTTATGGCTGCTCATGCGCTGGTGTTGGTGCTGTACTTTGCTAATGTCTAAAGATTGTTGTTTAAGATTTCGAACATGCTGCTTGTTTTTCATACCTGGGCATTCAGTATTTCGGCAATGTGCAGCACCTTTACCTTACTATTTTGTCTTTTCAGGATGCCCTCCAGGTGCATCAGGCACGACATATCGGCAGCGGTTACAAATTCGGCACCGGCATTCTGATGATCACGAACCCTGTCGAGGCCCATTCTTACAGAAACGGCTTCTTCTGTAACGGCGAAAGTACCACCAAAGCCACAGCATTCATCGCGACGCTGCAGGGGCACAAGCTCCAGTCCCTTTACTAATTTCAGCAGACTTTCCGGCTTGGAGTAAGGAGCGGCCATCAGTTCGCTCATCTGCGCCAGGCACAAGCCTCTTAAACCGTGGCAGCTCTGGTGCAGTCCTACTTTATGGGGAAAGCTAGCCTGCAACTCCCTTACCTCTAGCACATCTGTCAGGAACTCTGTGAGCTCCCATACCTTTGCTCTTAGGGCTGCTGCCTTAGCTTCGTTTTTATCAGAATGGAGATGTTCTTTAACATGCAGCACACAGCTTCCGGAGGGTGATACCACATAATCGTAGGAAGAGAAATTGCGGATAAAGTTTTCGTTACAGCCACCGGTGAGGTGCTCAAAACCTGCATTTGCCATGGGCTGTCCGCAGCAGCTTTGTTTTAGCGGGTACTCAACCCCTACGCCCAGCTTCTCGAGTAGCTGAAGTGAGGCAATGGCAACCTGTGGGTAGAATTGATCGATATAGCAAGGCACAAATAGTCCAATGGTCATACCAGGGCCTTTTGGGTAGGGGTGTAGAATTTAAGTTTGATGATGTCGGTGGGCATTGGTTTGGTGTTCCAGCTTTTATGAATGGCCAGGGCGGTGCCGGCAGCGGTAGCCTGTGCCATGGAAGCGGCATAGACTTCTATATTGGGAAAAGCACTGGCCAATAGGTTCATGTACACACTGTTCTTACTAAAGCCTCCGTCCAGGAAGATACGCTTTACCGGGCTCTTTTTCAACACCAGTTGGGTAGATTTAACCTGCTCCCTGACCAGATCCATGATCAGCCGGTGATAAGCTTCTTCAGAAGAAGCAAAAGCTGAAAGCTCTCTTTTGCCAAACTTTGTCAGATCCGGCTTTTCATCCTGCTGATCTTCAGCCTCTAAAGCATCCTGCCCCTGCAGCTTAGCTGCTAAAGCAGCATCGAAGTGGAGGCTGCGGAAGCGGGCGCTGCCCTGGTTGAAGTGGGCGGCAATTCTTTTCACCTGCTGCTCGTGCTCCATGCCTGCAAAGAGCCTGGAGGCTTTTACTGGTCTGCCTTTGTAGTCCAGGTAGCAGAGGCAATCGTTTGCAAGCTCGGCTACAGTTAGGGGCTGCTGGTTGAAAGGATTCAGGCTGATGCACCAGGTGCCCGTGGAGATAAGCACAAAAGGCTCGTGGAAGCTCTCCAGGTAGGGGATCAGGGCCGCAGAGCTGTCGTGCAGACCAATGCCGGTAAGGATAGTAGCCCCCGGAAAACAGCTGGGCACGGTGTGGTCATAAGGGGCAATGGGTGCCAGCTTTGCTGCAAGGCCTTCTGCTTTCACCCAGGGATGGTACTGCTGCTTTTCAAAGTCCCACAAGCCCGTATGGCAGCCAATGCTGGTAAGATCTGAATAGCAGCTGCCCGTGATGAGCTGACTTAGGTACTGTGGAAAGTGCAGCGCCCATTTTATTTTTTCAAAAAGCTCCGGCTTCTCCTGTTTGATGCGGTAGAGCTGCAGGCCAGCATTAAGGCTGCCCAATACCGGCGAAGCGGTGCACTTGGAGAATGCATCTTCTCCTCCCCATGTAGTGTAAAACTGCTCATGCAGCTGCTGTGGGTAAGGCTTGAGGTAGTTGTAAAGGGGTGTCAGGGCTTTCCCCCCTTCATCCAGGTACACCAGACTTGCCCCATAGCTGCTGAAGTTAATGGCTTTGATAGAAAACTCCTTCAGGCGGAAAACCTCCATCAGGGAATCAAAGACAGACAGGCGCAGTGACTCCAGGTTCTCGCAGGGGTATCCATCCTCATCTACTGTTTCTGCAAAGCGGGCAGACTTTTCATAGACGATCTCGTACTCCTCATCGAAGAGAAAGAGCTTCTTGTTTGTTTTGCCTACATCAAAAATGGCGATAACTGCTTTGGACATGCTATAATCCGCTGGCTACTGTTTTGCTTCCTCTCTGCCCTACAAGCTGCTCCCTAAGCCCCAGGCTGCGGTAGAGCTGCAGGGGCTGCAGGGCACCGCCCGCTCTTAATCTTGCCTCTGCCACCAGGGGCCGCACATCTGTTCTGAACACCCCCTGCAGCAGCTCCTGTGCTGCGGCCACATCATTGTTCTGCTGGGCTTCTTCCAGGGCTTTTCTATCCACCAGCAGCGCCTGTGCATAGGCGATCATAATGGCTTCTACTGATTGCAGCAGGTCCTCCAGGGGGTCCTTGAGGTTATGGGAGGCATCGATCATCCAGCCAAGGTCCCTGGCATGGTTCATACCACGCGCATCCATGCCTTCCACCAGTTCATTGAAGATGAGGAAGAGCTGGTAGGGCTTCAAGCAGCCGGTGGTCAGGTCATCATCTCCATACTTGGAGTCGTTGAAATGGAAACCGCCAAGTTTTCCTTCCATCAGAAGGAGAGAGACGATCTGCTCGATGTTGGCATTGGGCAGGTGGTGGCCCAGGTCTACCAGCGTATAGGCTTTGGGTCCCAGTTTAGTAGCATAAAGCAGCGACTGGCCCCAGTCGCCTACGGTGGTGGAGTAGAAGTTAGGCTCATAGGCTTTATACTCTACGTACATTTTCCAGTGATCGGGCAGGGCAGCATATACCTGCTGCAGGCTCTCCAGTGTATTTTCAAAGGCTCTTCTGAAGTTGAGCTGGCCCGGGAAAGAAGAACCATCAGCCAGCCACACAGTAAGGGAGTCAGAACCTAACGCTTTGCCCCACTCGATTACCTCCAGGTTATGCTCCACAGCCTGCTGCCGTACCCTTTTATCTACATGCTGCATGGATCCCCATTTGTAGCTGTAGTTTTGTCCTTTCTGATCCTGGAAGGTGTTGGAGTTCACCGCATCAAAGATCAGCCCATGCTCATCTGCCAGGGCTTTGATTTGGGCTACATTGGTAGGAATATCCCAGGGGATGTGCAGGGAGATGGCACCGCTGGAGCGGTTAAGCTGATGCAAAAGGCCTACATCTTCTATTTTTTCCTCCAGGCTGCGGGGTTCTCCTTTACCCGAAAACCTGCCAAAGCGGGTACCGCCGGTGCCGAGGGCCCAGCTTGGAATGGCCACCTGGAAGTCCAGCAGCTTCTGCAGCACACCTTCTATGGGTGCATACTCCTGGGAGAGGCAGTTGAGCCTGCGCTGGTGCTGTAAGAGTAGCTGATGATTATGCTCATCGATATGATATTTTTCTATTCTCATGCCTATTGAAGTTGAGGGGAAAGGGAAAAAAGAGATGGCCAAACCACTGGCCACCTCTTTGTTAAACCAACCAACCTTAAATAAAGAAAACCAACCTTTCTTTATGCTTTTAACAGCAGCTGTTCCTTTGCTCCTAAAGCCAGAGCTTGTGGATAAGCAGCTGCCGATCTATGATCTTTTGTCTATTGTCTCTTGTCTTGTCATCACCTGACAAAGGCCATGGCCACACCACCATCTACATTGAGTACATTGCCGGTAGATTTATGCAGCTCTCCGCCAACAAAGGCAAAGCAGGCTGCGGCGATGTCTTCGGGCAGGATGATCTCGTTCAGCAGGGTGCGTTTGGCGTAGAAGGCCGGTAGCTCTTCTACGGTAACACCGTATGCTTTTGCCCTGCCCTGTGCCCATCCGCCTTCCCAGATCTTGCTGTCGGAGATCACCGCATCAGGGTTCACCACGTTAACCCTTATCTTATCCTTGCCCAGCTCTGCGGCATTGAGCCTGCTTAGGTGCAATTGTGCTGCCTTGGCAGAGCCATAGCCGGCATTGTTGGGTCCAGATACTAAAGCATTCTTGCTGACGATGTTCAGCACATCACCACCCAGGTTCTGCTTGCGCATGATCTCTACGCCTGCCTGTGTTACTAAGAACTGTCCTTTTACCAGTACATCGTATAAAAGGTCCCAGTCCTTCTCTGTATGTTCTTCTATGGGTTTTGAGATGGAAAGACCCGCGCAGTTTACCACGATGTCAACACCACCAAAAGCAAGGGCTGCCACATCATAGGCTGCCTTGATCTGGTCAGCACTGGTAACATCTAGAAGGGCTGTAGCATACTGGTCCCGGCTGTATTCCCCCTTCAGGTCTTCTGATGCCTGCTGCATGCGCTGCTGGTCATTGTCGTTGAAGACAACCACAGCTCCTTCTGCTATGAATCTTTTGGCAATAGCCTTGCCGATGCCTCCGGCACTGCCTGTTACCAGGGCTATTTTACCGGAAAGAGCTTTAGGTTTTGGCATGCGCTGCAGCTTTGCCTCTTCCAGCAGCCAGTATTCGATGTTGAAGGCTTCCTGGCGGGGCAGAGAGGTATATTGGGAGATGGCTTCGGCCCCTCTCATTACATTGATGGCATTGGTATAGAACTCTGCTGCCACACGGGCTGTCTGCTTGTCTTTGGCAAAAGAGAACATGCCCACACCCGGATAAAGAATGATCACCGGGTTGGAATCTCTGATCGCAGGGCTGTTGGGGTGCTTACAGTATTGGTAGTACTCCCGGTACATCTGGCGGTACTCTTCAAAGGCAGGGGCCAGCTTTTGCTTGATCGCTTCCACATCAGAAAGATCTGCATCCGGGGCCATCTCCAGTACCAGTGGACTGATCTTGGTGCGCAGGAAGTGATCAGGACAGGAGGTGCCCATAGGCGCTAATCGCTCCAGGTCCTGGGAGTTGATAAACTGCAGCACGCGTTCATCATCGGTAAAGTGGCCAATCATGTGCCGCTCACTGGAGCAGAAACCCCTTAGCACCGGGGCCAGTGCTGCAGCTTGTTTCTTCCTGTTTGTTTCTGGCAGGCTCTCCAGTTTAGCGCCGCCAAATACAGGGCCTTTTTTGCCGGTGTTTTCTTCTATATATTCAGCACAACGCTCTATTACTTCTAAAGTGTTGATGTAGCTGTCGTAAGAGGTGGCACCCCAGGTAAAAAGGCCGTGGGAGCCGAGCATAATACCCCTGATGCCGGGATTCTCCTCCAGGCACTCACGAAGCTTCAGGCCAAGATCGAAACCTGGCCGCTGCCAGTCTACCCAGCCAATAGAGCCGCCAAAGAGTTCTCTGGTGATGGCTTTGCCATCTTTAGCGGCTGCAATGGCTATGGCAGCATCGGGGTGCAGGTGGTCGATGTGGCGGAAGGGCAGAAAACCATGCAGTGGTGTATCGATGGAAGGGGCTTTGGAGGAAAGATCAAAAATGCAGTGGTTGAACAGCTCCACCATCTCATCTTCGTGCTGTATGCCGCGGTAGACGTTGGTAAGGCTGCGCAGGCGCTCTACATACAAAGCAGCCAGGCCGCTTCGCTTGAGGGTGCCTAAATCTCCGCCGGAGCCCTTCACCCACATCACCTCTGTTTGCCTGCCCGTTAAAGGATCTTTGGCTGTGGTTTTGCAGGAGGTGTTGCCACCGCCATAATTGGTCAGGCGCAAATCAGCTCCTAATAGATTGGAGCGGTAGATCAGGAGGCCTACTTCATCTCCGGCAAGCTTTGCTGCCGCCTGCTCGTCCCATAGGTAGCTTACGTGGCTGAAGCTCGGCTTAGTTAATAATTGTTCCATCTCAGGTTCTTATGTTTTATTGTTCCAGGCATAATAGAAGATGTGCATTCAGCCCATTTTCAATTGCTATAAATACTAGGATAATCACTGTCTTCTTTGCTCTTATGGCACTTGGTTGTTGCAGTCTTTCCAGTGCCAGCAGGGGAGAACTAAGAAGCTATGTAACAATATTAGCGTAAGCAGAAAACTTCTTTATCATGCTCTGTCCTGTTCTCCGGCAACTTATTTTTAATAAAAAATACTGTTTTTGCCTTAAATAATAATCCCTGTTATGCCGCCGCGCAGCAATGACCACAGCCCCGGTGTCGGGGGTGAAATCTTTAAGCAATTCACATAATCCCTGTTATTTAATACAGGGAAATTAGCAGCTGTTATTCTTCCTGTATTACGCTGTTCAGGAAGGCTGATGCTGTGCAGCATTCATCTTCAAGGCAGCCAGCAGAAACCAGCCCATTGTTCCAACCAGCATCAGGGTTTTGTTCAGCTGCAGTGATATAAGGCCTGCATAAACCATGAATGAGGGCAGCAGGGTAAGCAGCAGGCAAACGATGGAGAGTAAAAAAAGTATTTTTTTCATGATACCAGTAGGGTTTCGGGTTTATCGGACTGATTGGACTTCAGCTCATTTTGCAGATGAGTGTGCTTCTGGAATAACTTGCTGGCTACAATGTAGATGAACACTGCTGCAAACCAGCCCGGCAGGCCCAGGAAGAAAATATCAATATTGAACATCAGGTTTAAGATCAGGCAAAGGCCAAGCGTTAATCCCCAGGTAAGGGCTACCGACCAGTTAAAGGAGCTGTTGGTGCGCATGGCATAATTATCCTGCAGGCCAATTTTAGGAAACACCATTACATCCATATAAATGATTGCACCCAGTGGCATTAATATCAGCCCGTATAGTGCTACAAACTCGAGCAGCTGCATTACCAGGGCCGGGAAACAAGCAGCAAGCGTAGTAAGTCCACCAACAAAAAGGGTAACCTTCCAGGTTTTCCATTTGGGGTTGATGGATTGAATGGCCAGTCCGGCACGGTATAGAGTAGGATTCGCAGTTGTCCAGCCGGCTATTACCACGCAAAGAGCACCGGCAATACCGGCAGCCCGGTAGGCGATAGGACCCGGGGCAAATTCTGTACTGTTGTTAGACTCTATCAGGAAAAGCGAGTACAGGATACCCGAAGCAATCCAGGCAATGTAATGCCCAAGGAACACACCTGTAGCAGAAGAAAAACCGTACTGCCATTTTTTAGCATAGCGTAAGATAGACATATCTGCCATGCCTATGTGCATGGCCATGTTACAGAACCAGGCAAAGAACATGATATGCCAGAAGGTAAATTTGCTTTGTCCTTCCAGGGGTACTCCATTCCAGATCTTTGTTTCTGCAACCGGCCAGAAATCGGCCAGTGAATTAATGCCCAGCTGGGGTAAAACACCGATGGCTGCTGCTATGAACACCATGATCATCCAGGGGGCAGCTACATTGGCAAAGCGCGATACCTGCTCAAAACCAAACATGGCTACCACGGTAGTAACAATGCCTACAATCAGCACCGTCACCACCCAGCCAATGCTGCTCGGCAAAACGTCGTGCAGGGAAGGCATGGCCAGATCGAAGGGGATGCCAATGGCAGTAGCAGAAACGGCGATCATAGAGCCTGCCAGGAAGCAGAACATCAGTGCATTGATGAGGTTGTAAAGCAGAGAGAAGCGCTTGCCGGCAATTTTCTCAAGCTGATAGTAAAGGGTAATACGTGTTTTAACAGATACACGTGCAGTAAAAAAAGCCCAGCTAAGAACAGCCAGTATATTGCCTAACAGCAGGCCAAAGATAAGGTCCGGTGCGCTGGCACCATGGGCTACGAATAGAGGACCGATTACGAACTCTGTTCCTGCGGTGTGCTCTCCGGCGTACATTCCAACAAAGCTTTTCCAGCCTTTTAGTTTATTGCCTGGTATTGGCTGGCGCTCATATTCATTAACAGAATCAAGCTTTTTGAAAAAATTCTTCTTGCTGAACATGTAAAATATATTGTTCGGGTTTGGTAACGCTTTTCAATATATAAAAATGTATGCAATCGTTTGTCCTGCCCTGTCCTGTATATGAATATTATTCTGGACAATATAAATTGCAGGTTTAGAAGAATGCCTGGTCTACCAATTATATCACCTCTGAAAGAGGCTGCAGTGCTTATCTTGATTAGCAGCTGTGCAAATCATCGAACTGCAAAGTCATAAAAATTCACCCCTGCAGTATCGTCTACAGCAGCGTTCAAGCTGAAAAGAAAAAGTTTAAAGCCTATGCAATGAGACCAGTATCAAGCAGGAACATTGAAAAGAGGGCAGGATAGGAGCTTGCGCTGATTATTCAAACCCTTGCACTAAAACCCCAGAGCTACAGATAAACACATAATTGTACCTGAAAACAAGAATGAATGCCCAATTGAACTCTGGATCAGACACGCTGTAGTTTACTCACAGCAGTAGACTGACGGGCAACCAGGTCAGTTTTAAGTACGATTTGTTTGGGCTCAAAATTATCGGGCTGCTCTATCTGGTTCAGCAGATTTGTGGCAGAAATTTCGCCCATTTTATAGGCAGGTTGCGATATAGTAGTCAGAGATGGCTCCAGCAGGGCCGCCTCGGGTATGTTGGTGAAGCCAACAAGCGCAATATCATCAGGAATTTTCATCCCTCTCTCTTTAATTACCATCATCACGAATGTTGCCACAACATCATTGATGCAAAAGATTGCTTCCGGTGGATTAGATCCGTTCAGCAGGCTATGGGTTTTTTCAGCCACCTCGTTGCCCAGCATATTGGTGTGGCAGATAAGAGTTTCGTCTATAGGAAGCGAATGTTTCTTATGCGCATCGATATAACCGGCAAGCCTGCTCCTGCTGATCAGAAGGTGTTCTGGTCCGGAAACATGCGCAATGCGCCGGTATCCTTTTTCTATAAGATGTTCGGTTGCATTGAAGGCACCGTCGTGGTCATCTACCGTTACTTTGGAGGCAGAAATTTCGTCGCAAACCCTGTCGAACAACACAAGGGGAATTTTTTTGGAAAAAACCTGCTGTAGATGATCATAGCTGCTGGTCTCCCTGGAAAAGGACATCATCAGGCCATCTACCCGGCTGGCAATAAGTGTTTGAACCAGTTTCGCTTCTTTCTCGAAGGATTCATTCGACTGGCAGATAATGATGTTATAACCCTCCCGTGCAGCTACATCCTGGATACCACTGATGGTGGCGGCAAAAAAATGGCTTACCAGGTTGGGCACAATCACCCCCAGGATATTGGTTTTATTGTTGCGAAGGTTCTGGGCGATCTGGTTAGGCTGGTAGTTCATGCGCCTTGCCATTTCTTCTACAGCCCGCCTTGTTTGCGGCTTGATTTGTGTTACACCATTCAATGCCTTGGAGACGGTTGATGGTGATACATTCAAGGCACGGGCAAGATCACGAATACCAGTTTGCTTTTTTTTCATCGGGGTAGCACTTTATGCAAAACAATCGATCAAGAAAATGGCATTAGTAAACCCAGGCAGACGAACCAGCAGCAGTTCCGGGGAAATACCATGTTATATTACAACTACAACTTTAGTACTGATGGTATAATTTAACGAAGTATAATGGTAAAACAGCGAATAACCATCAATATAAAGGGGGTGACTGTAAATTTTCTGTCTTAAAAGTTAATTCTGCGTTCTCAGGACAGTAAGTGCTGAAGAATACCGGGAGCAGTTGGCTCCCGGTTCTCTTTTTGGTTATTTACAGCGATACTCCTCTTTTCCAGGGGATAAAGTCATCCTGCCCCAGTTGGGTAGCTTTAGACTTGATGTTGCCACTGGCAACCTCTATGATGTGTTCAAGAATATGTTCACCCATTTCTTCGATGGACTTTTCTCCTGCAATAACAGGTCCTGTATCGATATCAATAATATCGGGCATTCGTTGTGCCAGCCGTGAATTTGAGGAAATCTTAAGAACGGGCGCAACAGGATTACCTGTTGGTGTACCCAGGCCAGTGGTAAACAGAATGATGTTGGCGCCAGAGCCAGCCATGGCTGTAGTGCTTTCCACATCATTACCGGGTGTGCACAGCAGGTTAAGGCCTGGCTTAGTAACATATTCTGCATAATCCAGTACATCTACCACCGGTGAGGTTCCGCCTTTTTTGGCCGCACCGGCAGATTTGATGGCATCGGTAATCAAACCAT
This sequence comes from Cesiribacter sp. SM1, assembly GCF_020178975.1. Taxonomy (GTDB): domain Bacteria; phylum Bacteroidota; class Bacteroidia; order Cytophagales; family Cyclobacteriaceae; genus Cesiribacter. Next base: position 137,245 of record NZ_JAHXBU010000092.1, on the reverse strand, counting down.
CCTTGATGTTGCCCGGGCTGGGGTTCATATCAAAACCGGAGCCTACAGCTTCTGCAGCACTGGCATAGGCACGCATCAGGGAAACAAAGCGATCGGCAGTGGTATCATCTACACAGCGGTTAATTAATTCCTGCTCAACCCCGCACAATTCAGGAAATTCAGAAAGAATGGATTTGCCACCCAGTGCAACCAGCAGATCAGAAGCATGACCTACCGATGGGTTTGCAGAAATACCTGAGAAGCCATCGGAACCACCGCATTCCAGCCCAATGACCAGTTTGCTTAAAGGAGCAGGCTGGCGTTTTTGCTTATCTGCTTCCACAAGGCCGAGGAACGTTCTGCGGATGGCCCTGGCGAGCAGCTCCTGCTCGGTACCTTCCTGCTGCTGTTCCAGGATGATGAGCGGTTTTGAGAAGGATGGGTTCAGGGCCTTTAATTTTTCTTCCAGTATGCTGATCTGGGCATTCTGGCAACCAAGGCTTAATACAGTGGCACCGGCAACATTCGGGTTATGGATATACCCGGCCAGCAGGGCACACAGCATTTCAGAATCCTGCCTGATACCGCCACAGCCACCTTCGTGGGTTAAGAATTTGATGCCATCTACGTTTTCGAAAATGCGCCTTTGACCATTTGATGTTTCAGGACTTAATGGTAGCTGTTCGATAGCTGCAGTATTACCAGACTGGTATAATTCTACCATCTGGTGTACGTATGATTTGTACATGTCCTGCTGACCAAAACCCAGCTCCTCGAGGAAAGCCTGTTTGATGGTATTTACATTTCTGTTTTCGCAAAAAACCAGTGGAACCACCAGCCAGTAGTTTGCTGTACCCACCTGCCCATCCTGACGGTGGTAGCCCATGAATGTTCTGTCTTTCCATTTAGATACATCCGGTGCCTGCCATTGGAAAGTTTCGGTTTTGCTGCCAAAGGAGGAGGCCTGGTGCTTTACATTCTCTGTAGAAAGCACGCCACCCGATGGTATGGTACTCATTGCCTTGCCTACTAATATGCCATACATATAGATGGGCTGTCCCTGCTCAATCTGGTCTTGTGCAAACTTATGTTTGGCTGGCACAAATTGTTTTAGGGTAATGGCTGTACCATTATAATCTACCTGTGTTCCAGTCGCCAGATCTGTTAATGCAACCAGTACATTATCATCGGGGTGGATCTTTAAAATATTATTTGCCATAAGTAAATAGGACTGTGACTGCGCAATCGATTGCACAAGTTAGCAATTTTAGCAGTAATTCAAAATGCTTTTAAGATTGTGTGTGTTTAAATTGTTGCATTAACCTGAAACAGCTAAGCTTTAGACATTGAGAATTACCACTGCTGACCAGTACAGTTACTGCTATAAAGCAATACAGACTACTGACTGGCTCCTTTACTTAATGAACAATGGCCGGAACAGGATTAGTTTCCTTAGAGGCGCCCCACCAGCTCAGAGGCAGCTCAATTTCACTTACAGAATTCACAATCAGGTCGGGCTTAAAGGCAAATTTCATCAGCTCTTCTTTTTTGGCAACACCCGATAGCACCAGAATGGTCTTGTAGCCCATTTGCACACCACCCTGGATGTCTGTAGACATGGTATCGCCAATAACAGTAGTTTCGGCGGTTTGCAGCCCCAGGGCTTTGCGGGCAGAACGCATCATTACCGGGCTGGGCTTGCCTACTTCAAAAGCCCTGATGCCGGTGGCTTCTTCAATCATGGCAGTGGTTGCCGCGATACCAAGGTTGTTCCAGCCTTTTTTCTTGGGAGATGGGTCGCGGTTGGTGGTAATAAATTTGGCGCCTTCCAGGATCATATCCACTGCACGCTGTACCATTTCCAGGGTAAAGTTTCTTCCTTCCCCAAGAACTACAAAGTCAGGATCGGTTTCCACCATCACCAGGCCATTTTCATGCAAACTGGTGAGCAATCCGCCTTCACCCAGTACATATACGGTACCATTTGGCTCCTGACTTGCCAGAAACTGCCCTGTTGCCATGGCGCTGGTGTAAACGTGACTTTCACTCACTGTAATGCCAAGCTTTTTCAGCTTTCTTACAACCTCCAGGGGAGTGCGCTGGCTGTTGTTTGTCATAAACATGAATGGAATGTTCTTTTTCAGGAGCTTTCTGATGAAGTCATCGGCTCCGGGTATCAGGCGGTCTCCGCCATAAATTACCCCATCCATGTCGATCAATAATCCATGTGTCATATGCTGTGCACTTTAAAATTCAAAACAAAAAATAAGTAGCTGACCAGCTTCAAATTTAAAGCTAATTTACAAATGAATGCATTTAATTTCAATAAGCAACCGAAACTGTCAGGCATCTATACGTATAACAAATGGAAACATTTGCTAAAAGGTTTATTTTTTAACCTTTTATTAATCTTTAGTTAATGCAGCAACAGCACCTGGTTCTTATGGTTTAGCGGCTGATAATGAGGCAGGAAGACAGTGCAGATACCACATGTTCAGGTTTTGAAAGCTAGATTTTATAGCGGGCAGGTGTTACAAATATCAGCAGACTGCATGCTTTCAAAATATGATGCTAAACAAAAAGGGTGCTTGAAAGAGCACCCTCATTGTAAATAAGATTTTTTTCTAAGCTTTAACGTCCTGGGGAGCACAACTTCTATTTTCCTACCACAACAGCTTCTTTTTCTGCCTGGTGCTGCCAGAGCTCCTTAAAGTGAGTACCGTTGAGGCGGAGCAGCTCAAATGTACCTTCTTCTATAATACGGCCACCCTCCAGTACATATATATAATCGAAGAGCGGGAGCAGGTGTAGCCGGTGCAGCGAAGAAATTACCGCCTTGTCTGTAAAAGCTGCAAACAATTTCTGGTACAGCTGGAGCTCGGTGCGCGGGTCTACACTGCTGGTGGGTTCATCCATCAGTACAAGCTGGCTACTGCGGGCGGCCAGAATACCCCTGGCAAGCGCAAGGCGTTGTTTCTGACCACCCGAGAGGTTAACACCTTTTTCCTGTATACTGGAATCCAATCCATTGGGCAGCTTCAGGACTACGTCTGAAAAATGAGCCGTTTCACAAACCTGCCGGATCTCTTCCTCTGTAAAAGGCAATCCAAGCGTAATGTTGTAGCGAATGGTGTTTTCAAATATTTCAGGCTCCTGCGGAAAGAGGGTTACTGTATTTGCAATATGGCTGAAATCGATAGCTGAGGTTTCATCTGCTGTAGCCACCACCCCAGATTCGGGCATGTACAGGCCACGCAAAAGTGCCAGGAGGGTGCTTTTACCACTACCACTTTCACCAATCAGTGCTATACGTTCGCCCCGCCTTATGCGCAGTTGCAGCTCATGCAGCCCTGTGCGCTTCTCCAATGCGGCAGCCTGGTGGCTGAAACTAAGCTTACTGATCTCAAGGCTCCTCCAGTGCTCCGGCAGAGAATCTGCGAGCGTTGGCCTGTGCTGCTGCTGGTAGGCCTCATCAATATTTTTGGCTGCCTCAACATTGGCATTGTGCTGCACTATTTTAGTATACTGGTAAGCCACATCATAAAACACGCTGGTAAACTGGTTTACATAAGCCAGCAGGGTCACCAGGCCACCAATCATAAAAGCTTCGCCAGGCTGCCAGTGCTGGTACACATAACCAACCACAACCACCACATATATGAGCGCTACAAGCATGGTAGCAGTAAACCATTTCCATTCATTTACAACTATCTGCTTTTTGAAGGGCGGGTAAACATGCTTGATCTTTTTAAGCACACTGGACTGCATTCTCTTTTCAAGCCGCAGGGTTATGACTGTAATGATGTTTGACAGGCTATCAAAAAGCGTAGAGGATACAGCATGTTCACGCTCATTCTGCTCATGCAGTGCTTTTACAAAAGGTTTATCGAACTGAAAAATTACCCAGATGGTAAAGATGCCGATTGCTACACCCACTGCGCCAAACAGGGGAGAGAAGTACACCATCGCAAGCAGGGAAAAAACAAGCTTGGCCATTACCTGCAGGTATACGAAACCATGCTGAAAGAATTCCTTTAGTGCTTCATAGGCTTTACGCAGCCGGTTAATGGTAGAGCCGGAGTGGTGGTCCTGGTGCCATTTCACCGGCAGGTGCAGTACCTGATGATAACGTTCATTCAGAAAATTTCGGCTTAAGTTAAAGGCAAGCTTTCGTTCCATCACGCGGGCCGGACCATGAAATGCCCACTCCAGAAGTTTGAGGCCTATGTAAGCGGCACCAAAGATCCAGGCATGACCAAGGGCATCCACACCCTCTTTTTGCAGGGAATCGATAAACCAGCCATACAGCAGCGGGTGCATGGCCACCATAATGCAAGCCATTATAAACATGGCGTACACCAGCACAAATCGTTTTCGCTCACGCCGGGCGAATTGCCAGGCAGTGCGTATCAGAGAAATATAAGGATTATTCATTATTGGATGAGCTGTAGCAAGCGTACAGCAGGAGTAAAGTTACTTAAATGCCTGATGGGAGTAGGGGCTGAAATAGAGATCAATATTACATTGGCTGGTGCAGCTTTTCTACTGGATATATGACCTATTTATCTGATATATAAGCCATTGGAGGTCTTATTTTCAGAACAGTGCCCTTATCTGGGAAATCAATAGATGAAAGCAGAACATCTACCTTACATCCGGTCTGCATATAATGAGGTTGATTATTTATTTCTCCGGCACAGGCCAGGAGAAGGGATGTTCAGCTGATTTAAATGATCAATGAATACGATACTAAATTTATTAGTATTAATTACTAAAATATTTAGTTTTCATCAAACCCTCTTTTTTTACTGCCGTATAACTTAATAAACCAAGCTGATCATATTATGAAAGTGAACATACATGAAAAGCCATTTTTAGATAATGGCAGACATACAGTGAAGATAACAGAAATTGAAGATGGTAAAAGCGAGCATAAGGATGTTCCTTTTTTCAACTGCCGACTCGAAAATGAAGATGGTTTCGTTAACCAGCGCTTCTACCTGAGTGAACCCGGGCAGCCAATCCTGGCTTCGTTTCTACAGGCTGTAGGAGTGGAGAAAGAAGAGTTCAACACCAAAGAACTGAAGGGCAAGATCCTTTCTGTTGAAGTGGAAGAGCGGACTTACGAGGACCCGAATGGTAAAGAAAAAACAATCAAGCAGGCCACCCATTTTCGTCCGGCAGGCAAAGCCGAAATATCAGATCGCTTTTAATTGATGAAAAACATAGCTGAACAAAAAGGAGGAGCAAAGGCTCCTCTTTTTTTTGAGCTAACACAACGATAGATCAGCAGTTATTGCGAAATTAACGGCAATATTAAACTGGCTGTTCCTGTTCAGCAGGCATATTAGCTTGCCTTGCTACAGATAAGGAGGCGCAGCCGGCAGTCACACATTATAATTTAATTAAGCAGCATTGATAAAGTTAAATCGCGTACATCATATTGCCATTATATGTTCTGACTATGAAAAGTCTAAAGCATTTTACCTGGATGTATTAGGCTTTGAAATTTTAAAAGAAACCTACAGAGAGGAAAGAAATTCTTACAAGCTTGACCTTACCCTTCATGGAAGCTATGTTCTTGAACTATTCTCATTCCCGGATCCACCTCACAGAGTAAGCAGGCCTGAAGCAACAGGTTTAAGGCACCTGGCTTTTGAGGTTGATGATGTGGAGCAGACAACTGAAATCCTGAAAAAGATGGACATAGAAGCTGAGCCTGTTCGTGTAGACGAGATAACAGGTAAAAAATTCACATTTATCTCTGACCCAGATAATTTACCTATCGAATTCTACGAGCAATAACCCTTCCTTGGTTTTACTGAATGTTGAACCAGACTTTAGCTGTGTTCAACAGAACTGCATTGGCGCAAACCTTCTACCGGAGTATAAGTGTAAGTAGAAGCCAGAAATTTACTTTTCCTTGAAATATAGTTTTACCCTCGTCACACAAGGGTCATTTGTTTTAAAATTGCTACCGAACTGTAGAAAATCTTTCTATAAAGCAGCAATCATCTTTAAATTCTCATAAGCCTGTTTATCTTTGCAGGCCGGAAAGCTTTACTCAGGGTTTAAACTTTAATTCAGTGATGACTCATTTACATACAGGGTGGTGCGATCACACCCCTGTCAGCTGTTAAGAGGTTCATTCAATTCAGGTACCAGACATATCATCTTACGGCTGAACAACCCGGTCATTAAACTACAGCGCCAGTTACACCCTTTTATATAAATAACAGTACTACTTAATAAGTTGATATCGGAAAAGGCCAATTCTGCAGAACAGCCTACAAAGAACAGGGGCCCTTTATCTTGCCCGGTTTATCTGATCATGATTTAGTATAATTCCTATTTGCCTGCTTTAAAAAACATATAGGTTTATTTAGGTGAGCGAGAACTTTGTTTGAATGGAAGTTGTATATACTACAGTGCAAAATCTTAATTTACTGGGCGATAATACTTTATTATAAGAAGCCAGCAATATAAGCCTCAGTGACAGCGTTAATGGGGTTCTGCAAATCAGGATATTGTAATTTTCGAAGTAGATTTCTCTTGATCCAGCGGCCTTTTCCAGTTAAGACATTGTACTGTTATTCAAGGAAAATACCTATTGTATAAGAATATTGTGAAGAGTTGAAGAGATGAGACAGTTAAAAATAACCTACCAGATCACCAACCGGGACAGCAATACCGTTGAAAAGTATTTTAACGATATCTCCAAAGAAGGCCTGTTGACTCTGGATGAAGAAGTAGAATTAGCCCGCAGAATTCAATTGGGCGACCAGCTGGCGCTGGATAAGCTTGTAAGGGCTAACTTACGTTTTGTGGTGTCTGTTGCTAAACAATACCACAATGGTACCATGCCACTCAACGACCTGATCAACGAAGGTAACGTTGGGTTAATCAGAGCAGCTCAGCTGTTTGATGCCTCAAAAGGTTTTAAATTTATTTCTTACGCCGTATGGTGGATCCGCCAGTCTATAATGAAGGCGCTGGACGACCATGCCCGTATTGTAAGGGTGCCTTCCAACAAACTGGGCGACCTTTCAAAGATCAGCAAAGCTGTATCTGCCATGGAGCAGCAGTTTGAGCGTGAACCAACCCCCGAAGAACTGGCAGATTTCATGGGGGTTGATGTAGAAGATATTCAGCGTACCAAAAAAGCCTCCATCAGGCAGTCGTCGCTCGACGCACCTTTCGGAGAAGATGGAGATGGCTCTCTGCTGGATGTGATGATTAGCCCGGATGCCATTGAAACAGATGCAGCCCTGGTACAGGGAGGCTCTTTGCGTGCAGAACTGGAGCGTGTAATGGCTACCCTTTCTGATCGTGAGCAGGAGATCCTGAAGAAACTTTTTGGTATAGACATGGAATACAGCATGTCTATGGAAGATATTGGCGAAGAGCTTGGCCTCTCCAGAGAGCGCGTAAGGCAGATAAAGGAAAAGGCACTTGCAAAAATGCGTGCCACTTCCAAAATTGACCTGCTTAAGTCATTCGTGTAAGCTGCCCTCCTCAAGAGGTAATTCAGCTGAAATTAGCATTAGGGATGCCCTGAGTTGAAATAAATTCAGCATCGTTTTTCATAAGAGCCTTATCCTGCAGGATAGGGCTTTTTTTTTGCTCCCTGCTTAATGCTGCTGTTGTGTTCATCCAGCCATGTTAGCTGACCAATATCATGTTTTCAGCAGACAACAATCATTGATAAGCGGCTGTGCTGTGGCTAGTTTCGTGGTATAAAAATGGAATAGAGAGCCATGAAAACTATAATTGTTGCAACTGATTATTCAAGAGCCTCCTGCAATGCTCTTGCTTATGCTGCTGCCTTAGCCAGGCAGTGGCAGGCTAAAATTGTATTGTTCAATTCTTTTCAACTACCAGCTCCTGCAGCCAATGCGCTGTTTCTGGCAGAAAGAAAAGGAAGATTCCTGGCTGAAAACCGGGAACGCTTAAAAGCAATTGCCGAACAGACAGCTTGTTTGTACAACATACAGGTTGGCTGGTCAACTAATTTCTCCTACATCACCGAAGAACTGGATGTGCTGGTAGAGCTGCTGGATGCCGACCTGGTGGTGATGGGCATGCGGGGTAGTTCTGAAGACAGAAAGATATTTGGCAACAGCACCACTACCATTATTCGTCATGCTAAATATCCTGTATTGGTGGTGCCAGAAGAAGCCAGCTTCACAGGTATAGAAAAAATACTGTTTGCATGCGATTATAAATCACTGGCAGCGAATAACAGGCTAAAGCTTATGCACGAGCTGGCAATAGCTTTTGATGCCCGCGTTCAGGTTCTGCATGTAGAAAAAGCCGAAGAAGAACTGGTGCCAGTGGGTGCGGTTTCCATGGATAATGAAGGCAGTAGGTATAACACAATGCTGGGTTCTGTTAACCTGGATCCGCTGCTTTCTAATGTAAAGCACGAGTATAAATACCTGGGAGAAGATAATATAATACGCGGTATTGACAGGGGGGTAGAAGAGTTTAAAGCTGATTTGCTGGTGATGGTACCGCATAAGTGCAGCTTCTGGGATGCCCTGCTGGAAAGAAGCAACACATGCAAAATGGCCGTCAATACCCACGTTCCCTTACTGGCCTTACCCAATGTTAAAAAATAGTGCTGCAGCCCCGGGAACTCTACAATGCCCGGGTCTAGGCACCGCTCTGTCCTTGGGAGTATATCCTGCTGAATTACGATGGTATGTACTCCGGGAATATTAAACTCAACTAACCAACGATTTAATGTTATTACCTATCTATTTTCCTCATGTTGCTACCTGGATCAACAGAAGACAAATGATACTTGCAGCTGACGTAGGTGGTACAAAAACAATCCTTGAGCTTTTCGAGGTAAAGGATGAATGTTTTACCAGCCTTAAAATCTGCACCTATAAATCCAAGGATTATCAATCGCTGCTGGATATCATTAAGCTGTTCCTGGTCGATCAGGCAATACCTGATAAAATGTGCATTGGCATTGCCGGACCTGTTTTGAACGGCAGGGTAAAAACCACCAACCTTGCCTGGATGGTAGATGGTGAGGAGATTCGCCGCTATCTCAGCATACCTTATGTTTTCCTGATCAACGACCTGGAGGCAAATGCCTACGGACTGGCAGCACTACAGCCTAAAGACCTTATTTGCCTGCATGGAGGAAAACCCCAGGTAAAAGGAAATGCCGCTATCATAGCAGCAGGCACCGGCCTTGGTGAGGCAGGCTTGTTCTGGGATGGTGAAAATTACCATCCTTTTCCAACAGAAGGCGGCCATGCCAGCTTTAGCCCCCGTTCAGAACTTGATATTGCCTTGTGCAGTTATCTGCAAAAGCAGTTCGGGCATGTAAGCTGGGAGAGGGTAGTATCAGGCATGGGCATCTACAATATATTTCTCTTTCTGCGCGATGTTATGCATCGGGAGGTACCAGACTGGCTGGCAGAAAACATCAAAACCGGAGACCCTGCCGGCGTAATCAGCAAGGCCGCGCTAAATACAGAGTGTGACATTTGCAGAGAAACGATGACCCTGTTTGTGCATTACCTGGCGGAAGAGTCTGCTAACCTGGTGCTGAAAATGAAAGCAACGGGAGGCCTTTACCTGGGTGGAGGTATTGCCCCGAAAATTCTGCCACTCCTTACGGAAGAAAGGTTTATGCCTGATTTCTTTCCCAGAGGCCGCATGAGAGAGCTACTGGAAGGTGTGCCTGTAAACATCATCTTAAACCCGCACACAGCCTTACTGGGCGCAGCATATTATGGTGCCTACAATGGCATGTTGATAAACATGCTGGAGGGAGCCCAGTTTGATACTGCACTGATCAACAACTGATAACACCTTTTCATACATACATCTGTTTACATCCTGTTCGGAAAGCGGTAGTACCTTGGTGAAAACCTAAGTGCTACCGTTTTTTTTGCTGATGTAAGCAGGAATTCAGTTAACGGCGTACTATTTTATGCAGGGCTTTCACCAGCTTCATCAGAATCAATACTAATTTTTCTGAATTAGGAGATCTAATACTCACTGAACGTGAAATCTGATTTAGAATCAGTGTTAGGTGCTCCCTACCGGTCAACTCCGCGCAGGCGGGGGCCAACCAGGAAGGATTTTGCAGAACTTAAGTGGAATGGTAGTATCCATAACTCACCTTTATTTGATTAGCCCTGGCTTCAGCTGTGGGTTAGCTTTTTATTTCAGCAAAGGCTAATATCAAAAAAAAACAGCTTTAGAATTCTCTAAAACTGTTTAGGCTTGGTTTAATGAGTGTTGTCGGTGTAAAGTTTTTACCTTAATAACTGAAAGACAGCTAATGAATAGGGGAGGTTAAAACAAAGATCATCTACTTACATCAGTCCATTCAATTCACTTTTACTTCGCGAAAATACTGGCTGAAAATGGCGACTGTTTTAGCGATTTGCTCTGCAGTGGGTGGTTCCACACCCTCCAGCTTATAGGGCATCCCAAGTGCCTCCCATTTATGCACGCCTAGTTTGTGGTACGGCTGAATCTCGATTTTCTCAATACATGTATAATCTTTGAAGTGAGCACCCAATTCATGCAGGTACTCTTCCTGATCAGACCAGCCCGGAACCAGCACATAGCGCAACCACATAGGCTTGCCGGTAGATTCTCTGTATTCTGCCACCTTTAGAGTTCCAGTGTTGGATACGCCGGTAAGCTTGTGGTGCCAGTCGTCGTTGATGTGTTTAACATCCAGCAGCAGTATGTCTGTTTCCTCCAGCAGCACTTTTGTTTCAGTATCAAGTAACCTGCCGTTTGAGTCCAGGGCTGTATTGATGCCTTCTGCATGGAGCCGCCTGAACAGGGGGATGAGGGTTGATCTTTGTAACAGCGGCTCACCACCCGAAACGGTTACGCCCCCTTTTTTTCCAAAATAAGGCTTTTGCCGGATAGCACGCTGTACGAGCTCCTCTATGTTGATAAAGGCGCCACCCTTGATTGCAATGGTATCGGGGTTGGCGCAGTAGAGGCATTGAAACTGGCAGCCCTGCACAAATACGACCATGCGTATTCCCGGACCATCGTGTGTTCCAAAAGTCTCAATAGAGTGTATGCGCAGCTCATCAGGGGCTGATTTGCTCAGCGCCTTTCGCTTTCTGTCTGTTCCCTCTGGTAGGTTTGAATGCTGCTGCACCAACAGTTTGGTTGTGATCATGATGGTAATAAAAGGGCCCACACCCTGGCAATGTTCAATATGGTTAGCAGATTGAGAAAATCACCGGAGGTGGGCCAAACATTTTACATTCTCTCGTGGAAGGTTCTACCAATTACTTCCAGCTGATGTGCTTTAGACAGGCGGATAAAGTTAACCGCATAACCTGATACCCTGATGGTAAGCTGCGGGTAGTTTTCCGGATGGTTGTAGGCATCCAGCAGGGTATCCCTGTTGAGCACGTTAACATTCAGGTGATGGGCTTTTTTACTGAAGTATCCATCCAGGAGGCCAACCAGGTTTTCCACCTGATCTGCAGGGCTGCTGCCAAGTGATTTAGGCACAATAGAAAAGGTGTTGGAAACACCATCCTGTGCGTAACGGTAATCTAGTTTGGCAACAGAGTTAAGCGATGCAACAGCACCATGCGTATCACGGCCATGCATAGGGTTCGCACCAGGAGCAAATGCCTCACCAGCTTTCCGACCATCGGGGGTTGCACCGGTTTTTTTGCCATACATTACGTTAGAGGTAATGGTAAGCAGCGATAGGGTAGGCACTGCATTTTTATAGCATTTGTGCCTGTTCAGCTCTGTAAAAAAGAACTGAGCTACAGTACGGGCTATTTCATCCACCCGGTCATCATCATTACCAAATTTAGGGTAATCACCTTCTATGGCAAAATCTACAGTCAGTCCGTCTTCGTTTCTGATGGGGCGCACTTTTGCATATTTGATGGCAGAAAGTGAGTCGGCAATAATGGATATACCGGCAGCGCCATAGGCCATATCGATGCCCGGGTCAGTATCTATGAAAGCGAACTGGGCCTTTTCATAATAATACTTATCGTGCATGTAGTGGATGATGTTCATGGTTTTGGCATACACCCTTGCTACCTGTTTCATGGCCTGTTTAAAATTCTCCATTACCTCGTGGTAATTGAGATAAGCCCCGCTTACAGGTGCAATGTCTTCCAGTATTTGTGCGCCGCTTATTTCTTCACGGCCAGCATTAAGCGCCATCAGTAAGGCTTTGGGCAGGTTGGCACGTGCACCAAAGAACTGTATGCGTTTACCAATTTCCTGGTAGGATACACAGCAGGCAATGCCATAGTCATCAGAGCCGCGCACCTCGCGCATCAGGTCGTCGTTCTCGTACTGAATAGAGGAGGTATCAATAGACACCCGGGCACAGAAGTTTTTGAAACCTTCCGGGAGTGCCTGTGACCAGAGTACTGTAAGGTTTGGTTCCGGAGATGGACCTAAGTTGTATAGCGTCTGCAGGAAGCGGAAAGAGGTTCTGGTAACCTTTGTTCTGCCATCTTCCAGCTGTCCGCCAATGGCTTCGGTTACCCAGGTTGGGTCACCGCCAAACAGTTCGTCGTAAGCGGCAGGCCGCAGGTGGCGTACCATGCGCAGTTTCATCACAAACTGGTCAATCAGTTCCTGTGCTTCAGATTCATCGATCAGCCCATCAGCCAGGTCTCTTTCTATGTAGATGTCAAGAAAGGAAGAAACGTTACCCAGCGACATGGCGGCACCATCCTGCTCCTTAACGGCAGCCAGGTAGGCCATATACACCCACTGAACGGCCTCTTTTGCATTTTCTGCAGGGCGGCTAAGGTCTAAACCATACAGTTCACCAAGCTTTTTAATGTCCTGCAGTGCTATGATCTGGTCTGTTACTTCTTCACGAAGCCTGATCTGATGCTCTGTAAGCTCACCTTCAATAGCTTTCTTGTCTGCTTCTTTTGCAGCAATCAGCCTGTCGGCACCGTAGAGGGCAAGACGGCGGTAGTCACCAATAATGCGTCCACGGGCATAGTTATCAGGCAAACCTGTTAAAATACCTTTGGAGCGATACTCCCTGATCTCCTGGTCGTAGGCAGAGAATACAGCAGTATTGTGATCTTTTGCATATTTGAATACCCTTTTAACACGTGCAGAAACATCCAGTCCTTTTTCAGCAACAGCATTTTCTACCACCCTGATACCACCAAAGGGCTTCATGGCACGTTTCAGCAGCTCATCTGTTTGCAGACCAACAATAACCTCAAGCTCTTTATTGATATAGCCAGGTCCATGGCTGGTAACGCTGGAGATTGATTCAGTATCAATTGCCCTGCATCCGCCATTCTGGCGCTCCTCCTTCATGGCCTGCAGGCATATTTGCCACAGTTCTTTTGTTCTGTCAGTAGCCGGAGTCAGGAAGGATGCATCACCATAGTAAGGGGTGATAAACCTTCTGACAAAATCTTTCACATCAATACGGTCATTCCAGGTGCCCCTTTTGAATGACAAATTGTGTTGTTCTACCAGATTTATCATGATCTTTTCGATTTACAGTACTGTGTACTTTGTATAGGATAATGATTTAATTTTCTAATGATGCAGAAGCTTGTTTTAGTGCTGGCGGGCAAGCTCCAGTGTTGGCTTAAAGCTTCCGGCATCCTTAGTTTTGGCTGATTTCAGCTTTTTGATTTCCCACCTCATCAGGAAAGAGACTGCAAGTGCCAGCACCAGCAAAGCAGCAAAGCAGTATAGCGTTCCATTATAATTTTGAGTAACAGAGCGGGTCCAGGCAGCAAAGAGTGGTCCTGCCATTCCGGCAGCGGCCCAGGCAGTAAGGATGTAGCCCAGAATAGCACCCAGTTGCTTGGTTCCGAATATATCTCCTATAAAAGCTGGTATGCTTGCAAAGCCTCCGCCATAGCAGCTTATGATGGTGAAGATCAGTGCCTGGAAAAGTATTGCATCTGTTACTGCCGGTATCAGTAAAAAGGCAGCAATTTGTATTACAAAAAAAACAGTGAACATATTAGGCCTGCCTATTTGATCGGAAAGTGTAGCCCAGCCAATGCGGCCTGCACCATTAAACAAGCCCATAAAACCTACCATGGCAGCTGCAGCTATTGCTGTAAAGCCTGCATATTCCTGGGCCATTGGCGAAGCAGCAGAAATGAGTGCAATACCACAGGTAATGTTGATAAAGAACATAAACCAGAGGTACCAGAACCGAGGGGTCTTTATTGCTTCGTTGGCTGTTAGCTGTGCTAAATCTTCGCTTATTTTAATTTTACCGGCATCAGCGCCAGCCTTAAAACCGGCAGGCACCCAACCCTCCGGGGGAGCGGCAAGGTAATGTGATGAGCTGAAGATGATCAGAAAGTAGGCACTGCCCATGATAAAGAAAGTGTTGGCAATACCAACAGCAGAAATGAGCGCTACAATGATGGGGCTGCTGATAAGCGCTGCAAACCCAAACCCCATAACGGCCAGTCCTGTGGCTAAACCACGCCGGTCGGGGAACCATTTGATCAGGGAAGAAACTGGGGTTATATAGCCAATCCCAAGCCCAATGCCACCAAAAACACCATAAAATAGGTATAGGAGGGGCAGCGATTCCATTTTAATGGCAAAACCAGAGCCTACAATGCCCAGCCCAAAGAAAAGAGCAGCTAATAAGCCAGATTTCCTAGGGCCGTGTTTTTCCAGGAAGTGTCCCAGGAATGCTGCCGAAATACCCAGGAAGAAAATAGCAAGGCTAAAGGTAAACTGGGTGTCTTTCAGCTCCCAGCCAAACTGATCGATCAGGGGTTTGGTGTAGACACTCCAGGCATAAACAGAACCGATGGAGATATGAATCCCTACGGCTGATGCAGCTACTAGCCACCTGTTTTTCTCCTTTGCCATGATACTTTATGATATATTATTACTTTATTTCAATGCTGTACAATAGCCCTGCCCGAAATTTCACTGTTAATATGCAGGATGATTTAATGCCAGGGCGGTACTAAATTTGTATCACAAAAGAAGCGCAGGGCAGTCCCCTAAAAAATGATAATAATCATGCTGAAAAGAGATATTGAACAGGTCTCTAAAAGGGGGTATACTTCGGGAAATCCTATTTTTTTTGGGGGGAAGAGGTATATAAGGTTTGCGCAACCGATTGATGTTTGGCAGTGGTGATTGATGTTATAAGAAGTGGTTACAGTGAAGAAAATGGAAAATAAAAAAATAATATTTGTATATAATGCCGACAGCAGCCTGGAGCACCAGGTGTTCGATTTTCTGCACAAGGCCATTAGCCCCTCTACATACCAATGCAGCCTGTGTGCCATCACCTACGGCACCTTTACCATCAAAAATGAATGGAAGGAGTATATCTCCGGTTTATCGTTCCCGGTGGAGTTTCTGTACCGGAATCAGTTCAGGCGCTATTATCCAGGTTTGAAAATAAAATACCCTGCCGTGATGGTAGCCGAAGGCAAAGAGCTGAAAGAGATTATCGGGGCGGAGGAATTAAAGCAGCTGGAACTGGATGGTTTGATGCTTACACTTAGAAAACGTTTAGCAAAATAGCTATTCCACAGCCCGCACTTCAACAAAAGCAATGTTTACCATTGAATTATCAGTGATAAAAATTTAACTTCCGCTTATTAAATCCATTACCTATGCTTTGGTTTCGCCGCATCTTCTTCGGGATCTGGTGCCTTTTATTTGTTCTTTTTGCTTTCTGGCAGTGGAATGATCCCGATCCCTGGCTTTGGATGACACTTTATGGCGGAGCAGCTGTATTGTGTGGCATGGCTGCACGTGGGCACTATCCAATGTCCGTGCTGCTGATTCTAATTGTTGCCTGCCTGGCCGGAGCAGTGTATATGTATCCCGGTGGTATAGGTGAGTGGGTACAGCAGGAGCTGGAGCAGCAGGATCTTTCCATGAAAACCCAGAGCATGGAAGAAGCCCGGGAATCGTTCGGGCTTCTCATTGTAGCAATTATATTATCTGTAGCGGCCTTTTTTGGGTGGCGCTCAAGGGCTAAAACTAAAACTGTATCCGGTAAGCCAGCACGGGTATAATGCCCAGCTGCTCTGCAGCATTGATATCCTGCTGCAGGTAATCGAAGTAGTACCAGCCCAGGTTTCGGTTGTTGGTCAGGTTCTGTATATCCAGTGACCAAATGCGGGTATATCCCTGCTTTTGCCTGGTGTGGCTGATGCGAATATCTGCTGTATAATAGGTAGGCAGCTGCATGCTGAAAGGTGCATCAGCCTCCTCAACTTCTACCTGCATACGCAAACTTTCAGCTAAATTAATGGGGGTATACCAATAACCACCTCTGCTGTGCAGGCGCAGGTGCGCTCCCCACGTACGTTCACCCTCATTTTTAGCTTTGGTCCATTCTTTACCCCCTGTTAAACTGGCAGACCACTGGCTGTTGAAGGGAGAGGAGTGTTTCTCACCATCAACACCACTGTAGCTGGCATCAAACAGGGAGGTGCTGAGCTGGTAATACCAGCCATTGTGAAAATTCCTGTTCAGGTTCAGATCAATACCATATGTAACTGCACTACCTTCTCCTGTAACCAGGAAGTATGGATCCGACATATAGTTCCAGCTTAGGTCTGAGCTGTTCGCGGGCAGCCTTTTTAGTGTTTGATAGAAAAGCTCAGCCGTTAGGGTTGTGTGAGGTTTTAGCCGGTAACCCCAGCCCAGGCCTGTGTAGTGGCTGTTCACAAGTCCGCTTAAGGAGAGGGGCTGCTCAGACTGATGTGCCATCAGCTGATCGGTATAGGTCTGGCTTTGGGTACCGTAGCTCAGCTGCCAGGTTTGCCTGGAGTTAGGTTGCCAGCTGAGCCTGCCGAAGGGCTCTAGCTGCAAATGTTTGCTCCTGTTCAGGTAACACATGCGTAGGCCTGTTTCCATCTCCAGTTCTGGTAAAAGGGCTATTTCTGCTTGCAGATAGGGTTGTGTAAGACTGTAACTGATGGTTCTGTCTAACATGCCGAAACCAATAGTGTAAGGGGTTGAGAAAACATCAGCATGGCGTTTGATAAATTGTACCCCTGCTTCGCCCCTTAACCAATTGCTGAAGAAGTGATTCAGTCTGGAAAAGGCACTGAGCTGCATTGCAGTGTGTTCATCTTTCAGCAGATTTTGTAAAGGCTGGCTTGGGCCTGTCCAGGATTCGCTTCTCTCATTCTCCTGCGCGCTAAAAGCAACACCATTTTGCCATTTTGAGGAGAGACCCAGGGTGGCAGCCTGTGTAATGCCTACAGCACCGAGCCGGGCAGTGTAGTCAATTTTCTGGCGATCTTTGTCCTCTTCCCACAGGGCTTCATCATCAAGCGGAGCACGCCTGTTGCTGTTGGTGCCGCCTAAAAAGAAAAAGTTTACCTGTCCTACAGGGGTATTTTCGAAATGCAGGCTTGCGGAAAGATCCTGGAACTGAATTGCCTCACCGCCAAAATCAACACCCATATGGCCCAGCAGGCCCACCGTTGAGTAGCGATAGTTAGCTACATATGAGCTGTTGCCCCTGCTGATAGGCCCCTCGGTGGCAAGATCTATCCCAAGCAGGCTTGCCTGCAACGTATGCTCGCGCTCCTGCATATTGCCCGGGCGGAGATTGATATCGAAAACACCTGTTACTGCATTGCCAAAACGTGGGGAGAGGGCACCAGTCCGAAACGAAGAATTAGCCATTAGCTGCCCGCTTAGCATGTTCACACCTCCGCCGCTGGCAGAGGCTCTGTCGCGGCGGGTACCGGCATTACCCAGGTGGTTCGGGTTTAGGATTGGCAAACCCTCCAGCCGCCACTGTATACCAACAGGTGATAATCCATGCACCACTACGTGATTGGCCTGGTCGTTAGATTGTGTAACTCCCGGCTGGCTTAGCACCAGCCGGGCAGGATCGAAAAATGTAGCAGGGTAACGTTGCGTCTGCGCAATTGTAAACTCACGTTTGTTGAGCGGGGCAGGAGGCAGTGCTGCTGCAATCTCCACCTCTTCCAGTGCGCGTATGCTTTCCTGCAGCTGCACCCTTCTGTAAATACTTTTGCTGGCCTCTACCAGCAGCTCTGGTTCCAGGTAAGCAGCATAATTTACATGCTGTACCAGAAGGCGGTAATGGCCTGGCTGCACCTCGTTCAATACAAAGTTTCCGGCTGTATCAGATACGGTTTGGTAACGCTGGTCAACATTTTCAAGAACTACTTCAGCACCGCTTACAGGCCTGCCAGTGCTCTCCTGCAAGAGCTGCCCTCGCACTACCTGGCTTACCTGGGCCAGGGATGGGTTTATGCCAGAAAGTAAGATCAGGAGAAAGCTTATGGTTAAACAATTTCTTAAATTCATGTTTTGCATCGGCTGAAAAAGAGCGTAAATATAATGTTTTCGATTGAGTAAAAGGGAAGGAAAATTTTAACAGTGCCCTTGCCTGTTACTGAGGGAACAGAAGGAGCGGAAACAGCTTTCAGGAACATCTGGTTATCATGAGAAAGCTCTAAACTTTTACCCTGACCGCCTAAAAATATTACTGAAATCTTGGCATCCAATAAAATACATAAACCAACACCCGAAGCCCTCAAGGCAGCAGAAAACACACTGCTGCCCGACCTGATTGCACCTAACCTCAAGGTACTTTTTTGTGGTATTAACCCCAGCCTTTACAGTGCTGCAACCGGATATCATTTTGCACGGCCGGGAAACCGTTTCTGGCCTGCCTTATATGGGGCAGGCTTTACAAGCCAGGTACTGAAACCCCAGGAGCAGTACCGGCTGCTGGAGTGTGGCTACGGTATTACCAATGTAGCAGACAGACCTACCACAGCTGCAGCAGAATTAAGCAAAGCAGAAATAGCAGCAGGCGCACTACAGCTGCAGCAAAAGGTAAAGCAGTACCGGCCAAAAGTATTGGCTATACTTGGTTTAACAGTGTATAAAGCTGCTTTTAACATAACAGATGCTAGGGTAGGACTGCAGGAGGAGCCAATAGAAAATACGCATCTGTGGGTACTGCCTAACCCGAGTGGATTAAATGCTCATTATACACCCGTAAAGCTTAAGGAGCTTTTCCAGGACCTGCGGCTGTTTGCAGAAGCCCTCAATAAGTTTTAAGCATGGTTCTGACATATACAGCACTTCAGGTAGAGAGTGCCGAGTTTTGGAATAGCGTTTTCTCCTGATTAATTTGCGGCAGCATTTCCCTATTTTATGCGTAATCTCCTTTTCATTCTGGCAATAGTATTTTTGTTGCTATGGATACAATCCTGTAAAACAAGAACCAGAGCTGAACAAATTGTAGACATGGCCATAGAGACGCATGGAGGGGAACAATATGAACAGGCAGCCCTTTCTTTCAACTTCCGGGATCGCCACTACACCTACACACGCAATGGCGGCACTTATACTTACACGCGTGAATTTAGTGACAGTACAGGGCAGGTAAAAGATGAGCTGAACAATGAGGGTTTCAGCAGAACTGTGAATGGCGAAACTGCTGACGTATCAGAGGAGCGTAAAACTGCCTACAGCAATTCTGTGAACTCCGTTATATACTTTGCCATGCTGCCCTTTGGGCTTAACGATGCAGCCGTGCAAAAGGAATACCTAGGTGAAACAGAAATAGCCGGCAGTAACTATCACTTGGTAAAAGTTACTTTTTCGGAAGAAGGGGGTGGGCAGGACTTTGAAGACGAGTTTCTTTACTGGTTTAACACAGAATCGAACACCATGGATTACCTGGCCTACAGCTATCATACCGAAGGGGGCGGGCTACGTTTCAGAAAAGCAGTGAACCCCAGGCGTGTTGGCGGAATTCTTTTCCAGGATTACATCAACTACAAACCTAAAAATGAAAAAGTAGCCCTGGAAACGCTGGCTGAACTTTACAAGCAGGATTCTCTTGAGGTGCTGTCTGTCATAGAACTGGAAAATATTCAGACAAGATAAAGAAACGCTTAGCGGCGCTGCGTTGTTAAGCAATTGCAAGATGGAATACCTACAACTGATCATCGACTCCTACGCTGGCTACGGCGGCTATCTCTGGGAAGAGATCAGTAATCCTTCGTGGCACAATTACCTCTACTGGTTAGTCGGTATTTCAGGTTTCTTTTTTGGAATTGAGTGGCTTCGGCCCTGGCGAAAAGATCAGCCCCCGTTTCGCAAAGATTTCTGGCTGGATGTGTTCTACATGTTCTTCAATTTTTTTCTTTTCTCACTGATCATCTACAATGCTGCCTCTAATGTGGTAGTGCATGTATTCAATAATGCACTGGCTGCCATTGGCATTCCTAACCTGCTGGCATTTGAGGTAATGAGCTGGCCGCTCTGGGCACATCTGCTGCTTGGCTTTGTTGTGCGTGATTTTGTACAATGGTGGATACACCGTTTACTGCACAAGGTACCCAGGCTGTGGGAGTTTCATAAGGTGCATCACTCTGTTGAAGAGATGGGCTTTGCTGCGCACCTTCGCTACCACTGGATGGAAAATGTTGTATACCGCAGCCTTGAGTATATCCCGCTGGCACTCATAGGTATTGGCCTTCGTGACTTTTTCATCATCCATATTTTTACCCTGGCGTTGGGTCATTTCAACCATTCCAACATCAGGCTTAAGCTTGGGGTGCTGAAGTATGTATTTAATAACCCCCAGATGCATATCTGGCACCATGCCTATGAACTGCCCCATGACAGGCAGGAGGGTGTGAATTTTGGCCTTAGCCTTAGCCTCTGGGATTATCTTTTTGGTACCAGCTATATTCCTTATGAAGGCAAAGACATAAAACTTGGTTTTCCGGGCGTGGAAAGTTTTCCCAAAGATTTTGTAAAGCAGAACCTGCATGGCATCAGGCTGCCGCAGAAAAAGAAAAAGACGCCTATCAGTCTGAAAAGACTTGCCTGATACCCCTTTTTAATAATGAATGTTAAAAGCTGCCCTATATTAGCAGCAGTATTTTTATAAGCGCAAGCAACAGCATGACAATCGTAGACTTAATAGGTAATACCCCCTTGGTAGAAATGAAAACCCTTTCTCCTAATAAAGGGGTGAAGATATATGGAAAGCTTGAAGGTCAGAATCCTGGCGGGAGTGTTAAAGACCGTGCAGCCTACCACATGATCAAAAGTGCTATGGATCGTGGGGAAGTAAAGCGCGGAGATAAACTGGTAGAAGCTACCAGCGGCAATACAGGCATAGCACTGGCCATGATTGCACGTGCCCTTGATCTGCACATGACGCTGATTATGCCTGATAATGCCACAGCAGAACGTGTGCGATCCATGAGTGCCTATGGAGCAGAGGTTATTCTTACGCCTGCAGAACGTACCATAGAGTATTCACGCGAGCTGGCAGAGGAGATGTCGGGCAATCAGGGCTACATAATGCTAAACCAGTTTGGAAATCCAGATAACTACTGGGCTCATTACCAGACTACAGGCCCGGAAATATGGCGTGATACCGATGGCAAAGTAACACATTTTGTCTCCGCCATGGGCACAACCGGCACCATCATGGGCGTATCCCGTTACCTGAAAGAGCAAAATCCTGATGTGCAGATTGTAGGAACGCAGCCAACAGATGGCTCCTGCATTCCCGGGATCAGGCGCTGGTCGCCGGAGTTTCTGCCCAAGATTTTTGATAAAGAGCGGGTAGACCGCATTATGGATGTTAGTGAGCAGAATGCTGTAGAAATGACCCGCAGACTGGCCAAAGAAGAAGCCGTGATGGCTGGCATGAGCAGTGGCGGCGCGCTTTATGCAGCCTATCAATTAGCGCAGGAACTCGAGTCGGGACTGATCGTTTTTATTGTGTGTGACAGGGGTGACAGGTATTTAAGCTCCGACTTGTTTTAATATACCTGAATTATAAGTTCTATTATATACAGATAACGTTCTGTTGATGTTTATCAGCAGAACGTTTTCATTTTCAATACATTAGCAACTGCTATTTCCAGGGATAAAATAAAGTGAAATTTTTTTCAGTGACCCTCTGCAACCAACCCCATGTTTGGGGCATCTAATGGTTAAACTGTTCACCATTAACCTATTTTAGCCTTATGAAATTTTCATTCAACCCTTTACAGGCATTTATACTATTTTTTTTGCTGGCTGGCAGCTCCTGTGCTGCCACCAATGATTTTCATAATGAACCGTACTGGATCAGGGAGTTTTCAATGAACGAGCCAGGTAGTTTGGAGGTACAGACCTCTGGGGGCAGCATAACGGTAGAGGGGCATGAGGGAGATAAGGTAAGGGTGGAAATGCATGTAAAAGTAAGGGGCAGGAGCATCGATTCTACAGATGCTAAAGCGCAGGATGCATTAGAGAACTATGAGTTTAACATCAGCAAATCTTCCAATACAGTTTACGCCATAGCTAAAAGCAAAGGCAGCGGCTGGTTTGGCAATAATAATACCAGTGTTTCTTTCAGGGTTTATGTGCCTACTGATATGGCCTGTGATTTAGACACCAGCGGAGGCTCCATCTCAATTTCAGGTGTTAACGGTAGCCAGAAAGTGCATACCAGCGGCGGCAGCCTCAATATTGTGAACATAGAGGGAGAGATGGAAGCCAAAACCTCAGGCGGAAGCATCAACATAGAGCAGTTTAGCGGTGCGCTGCAGGCAAAAACCAGTGGCGGTACCATTAACCTGGAGCGAGCTACCGGTGATCTGGATGTAAGTACCTCAGGGGGCAGCATTAAACTGAATGATGTAGCCGGAAGGGTGCAGGCAAGTACCAGCGGTGGCAGTATCAATGCTAACATTCTGGAGCTGGATAGCCAGCTGACCCTAAAAACAAGCGGGGGCAGTATTCATGCCGTGGTACCTAAAGGTGTAGGGATGGATCTGGATCTGAAAGGAAACAAAGTGAATACACAACTCACCAATTTTGATGGCCAGGTAGAAAAAGATAAGATTGTAGGAAGCATCAATGGCGGCGGCGTACGGGTTGTAATGGCCACCTCCGGCGGCAGTGTAAATCTAGATTACAATTAAAATTCTCTTACATATTAACACCGGCAAGGGCTACAGAATATTGAGTTTGTAGCCCTTCTTTTTTAACCTTACGTGCATTAAGGATGAAAGCCACTGATACTCTAGCTGTTATCATCTTCTGGCATCAGATTCAAGCTGTCATTCCCCTGAGGAGGGAGATATTTGCTTTTACAGGTAGAATCATCATTCCTGTTTTTAGCTGACAGATCCCCGCCTGCAGGGGGATGACGATCCAGGAGGAATTGAGGCTGTTGCTAATCCGTAACTCACGTTCACCTGATTGTTCTCGGATACAGTCTGCACTTTTCAGGCAATATTATAGCTCAAGTAGTTCTTTAAATAAAAGAGGTTATATATCTGTATTATAACAATTTACAGCAACATAATAAAGCTTTAATTTAAGCTATTACTTTAAACTGTTTATCATCGATAATGAAGTGGTTTCAATTAACTTGTTTTTCAGCTGTACCAGCAAATCATGTACACTGTTCAAAGAATTATGTAAAAAGCATTCAGTAACCACTTCATAATTTTGAATAGTTCATACTACAGCCTCATGAAGATTAATTTACAGATTCCGGCAGGCCTGAAGCGCTATTTTGATCATGAACTGGAGCTTGCAGCCAATGCACTTCACTCTGGCAGACTGGCGAAGGCATGGTATCACCTGGAGCGGGCGCACATTCTTGGACAGGCATATCCTGCAGAACATACCTATGCTCACTGGAAGATGCTTCAGTTTGGCATCAGGATAAAAAGCAAGGCAGAAGTAAGAGGGCAGCTGCTCCGCCTGTTAGTAGGAGGCGTAAAGTCGTTTGTAGGCGTGATTCCTACTGGTAACACTGGTGGAGCAAATGTTGATCCTTTGCAGCCAATGGAGATACCTGAAGATTTGAAGCTGATCTTAAGCCGCTTTAAAAAATAAACCCCGACCAGATCAGTCAGGGTTTGCTTAGTGAATATATCAGAAAAGTGTTTATTCTCCTACAGTAACTGTTCTGTTACCTGCAGGCAGGTAGATGTTAAAGCCAAATCCTACTGACAATCCTGTAATGCCATGTCCGGTATCAAAATCAGCATTGGTACGAACATATCCTAATACACCTTCCAGTGCTACGTTCTGGCCTACAAAGTGAGCATAGCCACCTTTGAAACCCCATACGTGGGAGAGTGCAGCATCTTCCTCGCTGTCTTCTGTGGAACTACCGCCAAAGCCAATGAGTGCTTCACCAAACCAGCGACCAGATGCCCGGGCACCTTCAGGAAAGTAGTATCTTACAAAAGGGGTAACTCCGTAATGAAAAGCTTCGCCGCCATCATACACCTCCAGGTTTAATAATGTCTGAACGCCTATTACTGCGTTATCGCTGATAAAATAGCCTGCCTTTGGCTCTATACCCAACTGAAACATCTCGCTTTTAAAATTGAAGCCAAGATTACCAATGTTGGCACCCAGCAGCCAGTTTCCCTGTGAGATAGCCTCACCGGCAACAGGTGCTTTTACTTGTGGTGTGTTAATTTCAGTCTGTGCATTTGCGGCAATTGATAAAGTCAAAAAAGCAAATGTAAGTAAAAGTGTGTGTTTCATAACTTAAAAAATTAGTTTAACAATTTAATCCCATTCCTATTAAGCTACGTGAATAATAGCGAAGGGTTTAAAGTCTTTACAGCTTTTAGTCAGCCCAAATAAATGCTCGGCTTTCAATGCATGACTTAATGTATTAGTTTAAGTAGCCCTATTTCAGAGTATAGCCCTATATTGAACAAGTATCAGTTATAGATTAAACAAACCGTTAATCTATAGTGAGATCATAATTTTAAATATTTTTAGACAATTTTGCTCAGGCAGCGTTAGTGTGTATGTAATTATAAGTGTTGGCGTAGCCAACTGAACTTACATTTCACATTTCCCCCTGACTGCAGATGTTTTTTACCAGGTTCATTCCCGAACATATTATTGCTACACTCTACACAAGGGGTAGTTTACAGGCAACAGGCAACGGACTAAAGCTAAGCCTTAAAAACCGCCTGATGAATGCCACCTTAACAAGCGTTGAATCTGTAACCATCAATGGTGAAGCTGTGTCCCTCGATGTTATTATGTTGCATGATGGCAGGGAAAAGCCCCTGAATCCTTCGGAGATCAGTCAAAACAATCCTGTAGACTTCCCTTTAAGGAAAACTTTAAATGTAGAAGTACTACTAGCTGTTAATGAAGGAGATAGTCTTGAATTTGCGATACAATTCATGGCTAATCCCTTTGGTAAACTACTTTTAAAATTCAAGGATAGCGTGAACAGCACCGATAGCCAGGAAGAGCGCTTAAAAATACCCAGAGATGAAAGCAATGATTACGGGCCAGCCATTATTGATAAAAGGCTAAAGTTTGCAGAAGCCTATGCAGGCGTAAAACTAACTGCACTGGGCAAACACAGCATAGCCCCTGCAAGCGTGCAGGGAAACTGCGAGAATTTTATTGGCGCCGCCCAGGTTCCCATAGGGCTTGCGGGCCCTGTTAAAATCAATGGTGAGTTTGCACGTGGAGAGTTCCTGGTACCACTGGCAACAACCGAGGGTACGCTGGTAGCATCGTACAACAGGGGAATTAAGGTAATAAACCTTTGCGGAGGGGTAACCACTACTGTAGCCGATGATGTAATGCAGCGTGCCCCTGCTTTTACTTTCTCAAGTGCCCGTCTGGCCCTTAGCTTTAAAAACTGGGTGGATGATCATTTTGATGAGTTACAGCAGCACGCTGGTACCAGCTCTCGTTTTGCAAGGCTAATTCTTGTGGAAAGCTTTCTCTCTAACAATTTTGCTTTTCTGCGATTAAACTTCCGCACAGGCGATGCTGCCGGACAAAATATGGTAACCAAAGCAGCTTATGAAGGCTGCTTGTGGATTCTGGAAAATTGTCCCTACAAACCCGAGCGTTTTTTTCTGGAATCCAACATGGCTACCGATAAAAAACCATCGCTGATCAACAGCCTGCTTGGCAGGGGGAAACGTGTAACAGCCGAAATTACCTTTAAAAAAGAAGTACTGGAACGGGAACTACATGTTACGGCGCAGCAGCTGGATTATCATCGTGCAGTAGGCAACATAGGAGCCATGCTTTCTGGCACTAACAATAATGGGCTGCATTCTGTAAATGCAATTGCTGCACTATTTATTGCCACCGGGCAGGATGTTGCCAATGTTGCAGAATCATCAGCATGTGTTACCCATGCAGAAGTAAAGCCAAACGGAGATCTGTATGCCTCAGTAACGCTACCCTCGCTCATTGTGGCAAGTTATGGCGGTGGCACCGGTCTTGGAACACAGCGGGAGTGCCTTGAGCTGATGGGCTGCTATGGCGAAGGCAAAGCCAGAAAGCTGGCAGAGATTGTGGCAGGTGTAGTAGCTGCAGGGGAAATTTCACTGGCAGCAGCAATCTCTTCGGCCGATTGGGTTAGCAGCCACGAAGCTTACGGACGTAACCGATAGCTGTACATTGGTAAAAAAGCAGCGAAGCTTTCATCATATGGTGGTAACCATTCGCAGTAATCACTCCCTGTACAATCATTGAATGATGAAGAAACTTGTATCAGCCAACAGCCTCAATGTTTACAGCATTTAGCGAATTCAAAAATCAGGGAAACTGAAGCCTCTATAATCATAGAATAAAATAAAAACAGATGTTAAAAAGAGTACTTGTAACTGTAGCTTTCATAGGGATGTGTGGAGCAGGAGTGGCGCAGGCACAGCAGCAAAAAGAAGTTTCCAGCAGCACCAACAGCTGGTTTCTGCTGATGAATGAATTCAGGTTTAGCCCTAAGTGGTTCTTAACGACAGAACTACATTTACGCAGAGCAGATGTGTTTAAGGACTGGCAGCAGGTTTTGCTAAGGCCTGCCATAAACTACCGGATTACCCCTGCACTGGATTTTGGTTTTGGCTATACCTACATCAGGAGCTTTCCCTACGGGGAACAGCCACTAAGAACAATAGTGCCGGAAAATCAGCTGTGGCAGCAGTTGCACATGCGCCATTCAATCGGTAAGGTTGGTCTTTCTCACCGGTACCGGCTGGAAGAACGCTGGATAGGACAGATACAGGATGATTTAGCAGGCAGGGCTACAATAAGTGGCAGCAGTTATGCTCAGCGCTTTCGGTACCGCATATTTGCAAGGCTACCGCTACATACAGCGGCAGAAGGTGCAAAGCAGTTGTTTATTTCTGCCTGGGATGAGCTGTTTATTAATCTGGAGAACAATTTTATGGTAAGCAATTTTCAGCAGAACAGGATTTATATAGGCTTGGGCTACCAGTTTAGCCCTCTGGCCAACCTGCAGGCCGGATATATGAACCAGGTAATCCGCAAGGCAAATGGATACCAGTATGAACAAAACCCTACCATCAATGTATCCTTGTTTTACAACATAGACCTTTACAAACAATAGGATTCACCTTCTATAAACAAACATGAATCATCCCGAATTTTGATTTGGGATAAATTAAGCAAAAACAGCCTTGGATGCTATTCCAAGGCTGTTTTTGCTTTAAGGTACTAGTTTTTGCGAACCACCGAGGCCCGGGAGGCACGACGAAACGGTCCGCCGCTGCGGCAATCTGGCATCTACGCGCATAGAAGCCAGATTGCCACGGGGCGGCCTCCGCACTCCGCTTCGCTGCGTTCGCAAAGACTGTACTGCTAATAGAAGTGGCCTCTGGAGATTTCCAGAGGCCACTTCTATTAGGAATGCTAGCTCCTTAAAAATTCAAGATGATTCATGTTGTCGTTTGAAAGATTATTTCTTCAAAATAGAAGATCAAACTTCAAATACAAAAAAAGGAGTCTCATAGCCTGCTTTCAATAATACAGGTTTAGAAACATTAAATACCTTAACACCACCGTTGGTCTGACCCTCGAGGGTGCCAATATGCGCATGTCCGTGAAAGGCTGCAATAACCTGTTTCCTGTTCAGCGGTTCTGCCAGGCGCGATGAGCCCAGGAATGGAAATATTACTTCCGGTTCCCCTCTTACAGTATCAACAACTGGCGAATAATGCAGTACGGCAATCTTTTTCAGATTATTGTATTCGCTATCCAAGCGGGAGAGGGCTCTTTCCAGGTGTAAAGCTTCCTCTACCGCCTCCTGCACAAAGGCCTTATTGGCTCCTTCGCCAAACATCGAAAGCATATATTTATCAAAGCCTCCTCCAAAGCCTTTTACACCAGCAAAACCAACATCGCCAACCACATAAGCTTCACCATCCAGGATATGCACATTTTCATTCTGCAGCGTATGGCGTATGAGTTTGTGACGGCCCTTTTCATGATCATGATTGCCTAACACACCAATCACAGGTATTGTACAGGCTTTCAGCTCTTCGGCCAGTACCTGGGCTTCCACTTCATCGCCTGTATTGGTTAAGTCGCCACAAAGCAGCAACACATCTGCCTTTCTTGAAGCTTCCTTAAAAAATTCTACCCATTTGCCTGAATCTGTTTCTTTAACGTGAATATCGCCTACGGCTGCTATGCGTGTTTTTTTGGTTTCTTCTTCCATAGAGAGTTTAAACAGTCTTAATGGTGGTAACTTTATAATTCCAGTCTTTGATATCAATCGCATACTGGGTCTGGTCAATAATTGGCCCGCGACACACCTTTTCCTGCGAAGGGGGCAAATCGTACTGCTGTCGTGCCCTTTCCATCAGCTCCTCAAATAATTCTTTCGGAATAATCCTGTGATAATCTGCAGGATAGATAAACTGGAACATGACAAACTGGGCCAGTAACAAATGCCAGTGCTGATCGAGCCGGAACATGACCCGCTTCCAGTTCAGCTTTTCACCCCATTTTAGTAGTATGTGGTTTACATCGGCGCCATCGAAATGTTCGCGGTTCTGCACATATATTTTACACCACAGCAGTTCCTCTGCCGGTATGTATTTAATAGGCACATCAAAGAGCACACCTTCACTGGCATTTTCATACCAGCTGTCGTCTACCGTGCAAATATTATTAACAGTATCGAAGATGATATCTATAAAATTATCGCCTTTGAATACTTTTGCCAGCCAGCGCACATCTGTTAATTCGGTGCGGTACCCATGTTCGGAGAAGTGCTTCATGATCTTGGGGTATTCGCTGGATTTGCAAAACACATCCAGGTCTTTGGTATCGCGGTAAATACCCGTGTAGTGAAACATGGCAAAACCTCCGCCCAGCATATACCGAGCCCCACTTTCATTCAGTAAAGTGAGCGCTTCCTTATAGAAAGCATTTGCCTCCTTCTTATGTTCTTCCGTTAGTGTCATATGTATTTCTTATTAACTGCTTAAATAGAAATAGGGTTATTTCCTTCTGTCAATACTATATATAACAGGCATGAGCAGGATACAGGCAAAGACAGGGAGGCCGGAGGGTGCGCTTAGGATACACCTTTACAGCCAGTCTATTTCTACTGAGTTGTTGTATACTATATTTACGAAAGATTTGTTCCAGGTTTTCAGACCGGAAGCTTAAATTGAATGATTCTAATAACCGTTGCTGCCCGGTTTTCTTTGGTTGATAACAGAAGACGGTATAGCTACTGCCGGGGCTGTTCCATGCATAAATTGTAATGCACTGATCCAGTGGGAGGGAAGCCGCTTATATAGCTAAATGCTCTGCGGGAGAAATCAAACATCAAAAATAATTGCCAACATAATCAACTGTTTTAACAATTTTGTAAAAATCAAATTATAATAATATCTGTAGGGATCTGTTAAAACAATATTTCAAAATGAAACCATATATCAATATATTATGTAATCTGCTTAAGCCACATATTATTTACTATATTTAGGCTGATTTAGAGAAGTTCTTCTGCCTGACATTATCTATTTGCCTGCCTTAACACACGCAATGTATCTATCCGGCATCCTTATAAAAATTTCCTGATCAACTAGGTATTTCAGCTAAAGACACATGACACGAAAATCACAAATCAGGTTTGTTTCCAAAGACAAAGACAAAAACATTTTTTTTGCTACCCTTCGCCAGAGGGTAGACCAGTATTTTATCCAGAATAATATTTCCTCACATGCCAACACTACCATGGTAGTGAAGACCATCGTACTGTTCATCGCCTATCTGCTGCCTTTTGCACTCTTTCTTACACTTCAGCCGGGTTTCTGGGTGTCTATGGGGCTTTGGCTTCTGATGGGCATCAGTGTTGCCGGCATTGGCATGAGTGTGATGCACGATGCCAATCACGGTGCTTATTCTTCCAATAAAAAAGTAAATGAATGGGTAGGGTACTCTCTGAATCTACTAGGGGGAGCCGTTTTTAACTGGAAACTGCAACATAATGTACTGCACCATACCTACACCAATGTGGTGCATATGGACGATGATATAGAGGATAAACTGGTGCTGCGCTTTTCTCCCCACACTGAAGTAAAAGGCGTACACAGGCTGCAGTATGCATACGCCTTTTTGTTCTATGGTGTGCTAACGCTATACTGGGTGGTTGCGAAAGATTTTGTGCAGTATTTCAAGTATACCAGAAATGGCGTAAATACGAATACTCCCAGGCAAAATGCTGTTATACTTACAAAAATTATTTTACTGAAAGCAATATACCTGATTGCTATGCTGGTAGTACCGGTTTTAGTATTCGGACTGCCTTTCAGCCATGTGATCAGCGGATTCCTGCTCATGCACTTTGCTGCCGGTCTTATTCTCACCGTTGTATTTCAGCTTGCTCACACTGTAGAAGGCACCAGCCATCCGCTTCCCGATGAGCACGGCACCATTGAAAACAGCTGGGCCATACACCAGATGAACACAACCGTAAACTTTTCCAGGCATAATAAATGGCTGTCGTGGTATGTTGGTGGCCTGAACTACCAGGTAGAGCACCATTTATTTCCTAGGATTTGCCATGTGCATTATCCTGCAATATCTGGTATTGTAAAAGAAACAGCCGAAGAGTTTGGCATACCTTATATGGAAAACCCCACCTTCATGGATGCGCTGAAATCTCACATCAACACACTGCAGCGCTTTGGTAAAACGCCAAGCATGAACGAGGCAATCGCCTAAGAAAACTAGGAAAACATACACAGAACCGGGATCACTCCCGGTTTTTTTTATGCTTGCCGATGCTGTACCGGCAGGGGTAAAAGCCAGGTATCTGAAATATAATTAAAGTGTGGTTATGAGCGTTTAATCTACTTGTTCCGGCATCTAATTTTAGGGAACTTAGCCCCGGAAATCATTGTCTGGATAAAGGAAAATACAGCGAACATAAAATGAAATACTTCGATTCTGCTCTTAGCCGTTTCAGAACCATAGCCCTGCTGGAGGGCTGGTCGTTTATAATACTGTTGTTTGTTGCCATGCCCCTGAAATATGGTGCAGACATGCCAATGCTTGTAAAATATACCGGCTGGGCACATGGTTTTCTTTTTGTACTTTATGTAGTAACCTTACTGGAGGCCGCAGTAAAGATGCGCTGGTCGATCGTTACGGTTTTCCTGGCATTTGCTGCATCACTTGTGCCCTTCGGTACCTTTGTAATGGATGCAAAGCTTCTTAAAAAGCAGCAGACTCTTTAAGCACACAGAGCAAGTCCTGCCATATACGTCTCCGGATGTTACAATAATGCAGGAATCTTACCTGCTGCACGGTAAAACTTTATCCGCAGACTAAGAACTTTACATGATGCTTAGTTACTTTTATAGTAATGAACAGACTTTATAAATATTATTGCCTGCTGGCAATTGTATTATTTGTAGCAATTTCCTGCAATCCGGAAGAAACCGGGGAGAAGATTCATGCCGTTCCGGCCAGTAGTTCTCAGTATTACCAGGATGCCTTACAGGCTGTAAGCGAAACCATAGACCAGTACCCTAATAATCCTGACGGTTATTACCAGAAGGCGCGTATCCTGGAGGCACTCGGGAATAAAAACAATGCCATCCTTAGCCTGAAAAGAGCTGTTAAGCTCGATTCAAGCAATACCTTGTATCATAAGGAGCTGGCCAGGTTGTTTCTGGCAACGGGAAAGCATAAAAGAGCAGAAGAATCTGTACAGGTTGCCTGGCAGTTAGGCGACCGCACTGCAAGCACCCTTGCCATATTAACGCAGGTGCATGCCGAACAGGGTGGCTATGCACAGGCAATGAACTTTCTGAACAAGGCGCTGGAGGCAGAGCCCCACAACAGTCAGCTGGTTTTTCAGAAAGGCAAGCTCTACATGATGCAGGGCGATACAGCCCGGGCAAAAGCTCATTTAGAGCAAAACCTGCCAAATATTAGCAATCAGCCCGAGATTTACGAAATACTTTCTGATATTTACCGCAAGGAAAAGAACTACAGGCAGGCACTAGCCTATATGCGCAAGAGTGCCAGCCTGCAGCCCGAGAAAGAGGAACTGCCCATGCAGATAGTAGAAATTTTACTGGAAGCAGGCAGGCCCGACAGTGCCCAGGTGGTATTGCTTGATATCCAGCGCAAAAGAGGAGAAAAGCCAGACCTGATGCTGCTTATTGCAAGACTTCAGATGGAACAAAACAGGGCTGATTCTGCCGAATATTATATCAACCGCACCCTGGCACTTGACAGCCGTTCCAAAGAGGCTTACTTTTGGCTTGGCAAGCTCTATGACAAAAAGCGCCAGTACTATACAGCACGCGAGCAATATCGCAATGCCTTACTGATCGATACCACTTACCAGGAGGCACGGCAGGGCTTGCAGTCAGTAGAAATTACACTTGAGCGTATTGAACGCTGGAAGCAACAGCAGGCACAACGTCAGGCTTTACCGGAAATCAATACCGTTAAGCCTAAAGCAGTAGAACAATAATTTTTAGATGGAACAGATTAACATCACCCTGCCCGATGGCAGCGTACGACGATATCCCAAAGGCAGCACTGGTTTAGATGTGGCCAAAAGCATAAGCGAAGGCCTTGCCCGCAACGTTTTGGGTGCAGTTGTGAACGGACAGGTTTGGGATGCACACCGTCCCATTGAGGAGGATGCAGCCCTGAAGCTGCTCACCTGGAACGATCCGGAAGGCAAAGCTGCTTTCTGGCACTCTAGTGCGCACTTATTGGCAGAAGCGCTGGAAGAACTTTATCCCGGCGTTAAGTTTGGCATTGGTCCAAACATCGAAAATGGGTTTTATTATGATATTGACCTGGGTGACAAAACCCTGGGTGAAGCAGATCTGGCCCGGATAGAAGAGAAGATGGCAGAGCTGGCAAAGTGCAAGAGCGAGTTTACGCGCGTGCCTATGGCCAAAGCAGATGCTGTTAAATATTTTGAAGAAAAAGGTGATGAGTATAAGCTGGAGCTGCTGGAAGGTCTTGAAGATGGTAGCATTACCTTCTACAAGCAGGGTAACTTCACCGACCTTTGCCGCGGACCGCACATTCCCAATACTGGTTTCATCAAAGCAGTAAAACTGCTGAACGTAGCCGGCGCCTACTGGCGTGGCGATGAAAAACGCAAACAGCTTACCCGTATCTACGGTATTTCTTTCCCCAAAGCAGGGGAGCTACAGGAGTACCTGAAAATGATAGAGGAAGCCAAAAAGCGCGACCACCGCAAGCTGGGAAAAGAGCTGGAGCTGTTTACCTTCAGTGAAAAAGTAGGTATGGGCCTGCCGCTCTGGTTACCTAAAGGTACTATGCTGCGCGAGCGCCTGGAGCAGTTTATGCGCCGCGCACAACGCAAAGCTGGTTATGAGCAGGTAGTAACCCCACACATTGGTAATAAGGAACTCTACATTACCAGTGGCCACTACGAAAAGTACGGAGCAGACTCCTTCCAGCCCATTCGCACGCCGCACGAAGGTGAGGAGTTTCTGCTGAAGCCCATGAACTGCCCGCATCACTGCGAGATCTATAAGGCAAAGCCGCGCAGCTACAAAGACCTGCCGCTTCGCCTGGCCGAGTTTGGTACCGTGTATCGTTACGAACAAAGCGGAGAGCTGCATGGCCTTACCCGCGTACGTGGCTTTACACAGGATGATGCACACATTTTCTGCCGCCCCGACCAGGTGAAAGAAGAGTTCAAGAAGGTGATTGACCTGGTATTGTATGTATTCAAGGCCCTGGGCTTCGAGAACTACACTGCACAGGTAAGCTTGCGTGACCCAAACAACAAGCAGAAATACATTGGCGGCGATG
Organism: Cesiribacter sp. SM1; assembly: GCF_020178975.1. GTDB lineage: Bacteria > Bacteroidota > Bacteroidia > Cytophagales > Cyclobacteriaceae > Cesiribacter. Next base: position 103,141 of record NZ_JAHXBU010000092.1, on the reverse strand, counting down.
AGCTGTGGGACAGGGCAGAGCGCGATATCATTGAAGCAGCCGACGAACGCGGCCTGCAGACGGTACAGGTACAGGGCGAGGCAGCCTTTTATGGTCCCAAGCTCGACTTTATGGTGCGTGATGCACTGGGCCGCAGCTGGCAGTTGGGTACTATACAGGTTGATTACAACCTGCCCGAGCGCTTTAAGCTGGAGTATGTAGGTGCCGACAACCAGCGCCATCGTCCGGTAATGATCCACCGGGCACCTTTTGGCTCCATGGAGCGTTTTGTAGCTGTACTCATAGAGCACTGTGCCGGTAACTTCCCGCTCTGGCTGTCGCCGGATCAGGTCTCCATACTACCGATCAGCGAAAAATATGCCGATTATGCCAACCAGGTAAAGGAACAACTGCAGGAGCAGGAAATTACTGCCTCTGTTGACCACCGCGATGAAAAGATTGGCAGAAAGATCCGTGATGCAGAAGTGCAGAAGGTACCCTTCATGCTGATTGTAGGTGAAAAAGAGCAGGAGCAGGGCGTGGTTTCCATTCGCCGCCATGGAGCCGGCGACCAGGGAAGTGTAAGCCTTGATGAGTTTGTTGATCGTTTTAAAGGAGAAATCAAAGATTATTTGGGCTGATCCCAAACAAAATACCGAAGCAGGGCATTATAAGAATTTGAAAAAAGTTATATTTGCGACCAAATCCGGCTACTGTATAGTTGCAGTAACCGGTTATGGTTTATGTTCAACCATAAATAAGGGAGGTAAACATCAGAAGACCTACTAGAACTAACTTTAGGGTTCGCGAAGAAGAACCCTACAAAGTTAACCGCAAAATCAGAGCTTCCCAGGTACGGGTAGTTGGAGAAAACGTAGAAACCGGCGTGTACGGGATTGATCAGGCACTTAAAATGGCCGAAGATCAGGGATTAGACCTGGTAGAAATTTCAGCCAAGGCCGATCCGCCTGTATGCCGTATTATTGACTACTCCAAGTTCAAGTACGAGCAGAAGAAAAAACAAAAGGAAATTAAGGCAAATGCGGCCAAAACCGTTATCAAGGAAATCCGCTTTGGTCCTAATACCGACGACCACGATTTTGAATTTAAGCTGAATCACGCCAAGAAATTCCTCGAGGAAGGCGCCAAGATCAAAGCTTATGTTCACTTTGTAGGCCGTACCATTGTTTTCAAAGAGCGGGGAGAGATTTTGCTGCTGAAGTTTGCCCAGGCCCTGGAAGAACTAGCCAAAGTAGAGCAGTTGCCAAAGCTGGAGGGTAAGCGGATGTTTCTGATGCTCACACCAAAGCCTGCTGCCCCTAAAAAGAAGTAACCGATACTGTAAATTATATAACAATGCCTAAAGTAAAAACGAACGCGGGAGCGAAGAAGCGTTTTAAGCTAACAGGTACTGGTAAAGTTAAGCGCAAGCATGCGTTTAAAAACCACATCCTGACCAAGAAATCAACCAAGCGTAAGCGTGGTCTGGTTAAAATGGCCCTTGTACACGAGTCAGACATGAACCGCGTACGCGACCTGCTTAACATCTAATAAAATTTCAAATAACAAGGTTAAACACAAGTTTTACCGGGATTATGGGTTGCGCTTTGCACGCAAGGCTTCTCCGGAAGCGCCTCTAGCCGAAAACAACACGTACTATGCCAAGATCAGTAAATCACGTAGCATCTAAAGCCAGGAGAAAAAAAATCCTGAAGGCCGCCAAAGGTTATTTTGGCCGTCGTAAAAATGTATGGACTGTAGCCAAAAACGCTGTTGAGCGTGGTATGGCTTATGCTTACCGCGACCGTAAGCAGAAAAAACGCGAATACCGCAAAATCTGGATTCAGCGTATCAATGCTGGTGCCCGCCTGAACGGTTTATCTTACTCACAACTGATGGGTAGCCTTAAAGCTGCTAACATCACCCTGAACCGTAAGGTACTGGCCGACCTGGCCATGAACCACCCAGAGGCTTTCACCGCCATTGTAACTAAAGTTAAATAAATCACTTTTAGGTATCGGTATAAAAGAACTCCACAGCGAAAGTTGTGGAGTTCTTTGTATTAAAGGGCTATGAGATTTCGGGCCAGCGGCATGAGGTAGTACAGTGGGGTATCGCTGCAGCCTGTATTTTTTATCAAAAAATCGATCCTGCTTTCCAGATACAATATACCTTGTACCAACCAAACCTTCTAACTTATATATAGAAGTGGCTCAGGCAGCAGCCAGTATCATCCATTAAAGTTCAGAATATATATGTCAACAACCCTACACATTAAAAATATGGTTTGCAACCGCTGCATTAAAGTGGTGCGCGAAGATGCCGAACAGCTGGGCCTGGAGGTAGAGAGCCTTAAGCTGGGTGAGATGGTTGTAAAACAGGAAATCAGCGATGAGAAAAAGCAGCAGCTGAAAGAAGTGCTGCAGCAGGATGGCTTTGAACTGCTCGACGACCGGAAAGCAGCACTGGTTGAAAAGATCAAAAATGTAGTTATCCGTGAAATTCACCACAGTGATGAACGCCGGCATGAGAATTTTTCAGATCTCATCGCAGAGGAACTGCACATGGACTACAACTACCTGAGCAATTTATTCTCTTCACTGGAGGGGATCACCATAGAGAAATACATCATTATGCAACGCATAGAGAAGGTAAAAGAGCTGTTGGTATACGACGAGCTTAACCTTAGCGAAATTGCCTGGAAACTGGGCTACAGCAGTGTTCATCACCTCTCTTCGCAGTTTAAAAAGATAACCGGCCTTACCCCAAGCCATTTCAAAAAAATTGGTGAAGATAAACGCAAACCCCTTGATGGAATAGGGCAATAGTGATTGGCAGAAAATCCTGTATGGTTTGAGATAAGTTATGGTAATTGTGCTCCGTGAAAGCAGTCAGCAGGGAGTGGTATTTTGATACCCACACCTTATCACTCACACCTAAAACTCCATACCTGGAGCCTCACAGCACTTCTCCAAAAACATATACATCCTTTACAAAATTGTGTAAAGCGCCCCGCAGCCTGCATCCGTATCTTTGTGTATAGATTTTTAGTACAAGAGTACATTCATTATGGAAACGCTAACACAAAATACCCTGGAGAAAAAAACACTACCCGTTACCGGCATGACCTGTGCCGGCTGTGCGGCAAGTGTTGAATCTACACTGCTGGAGCAGAAAGGGGTGATAAAAGCCGGTGTTAACTACGCCACGCAACAAGTACAGGTAGAGTGGGACCCGCAACAGATTAGCCTGCCGGAGCTGCAAAAAGCGGTGCAGGATGTTGGCTACGACCTGATTGTTGAAGAAGAAAAAGGAGAGGAACTGCAGGAAGAGGCACGTGCAGAACACCTGGCCGAACTGCGCCACAAAACCATCTGGTCTGTAGTGCTGTCAGTTCCTGTTGTAGTCATTGGCATGTTTCTCATGGACATGCCTTATGCCAATTACATAATGCTGGCACTTACTGCGCCCGTATTATTCTTCTTTGGCCGTAATTTCTTTGTTAATGCCTTCAAGCAGGCGCGCCATGGCAGGGCAAATATGGATACCCTGGTAGCCTTAAGTACCGGGATTGCCTTTGCCTATAGTGCCTTCAATACCTTCTTTCCGCATGTGCTGCACCGCCAGGGCATACACCCGCATGTGTACTACGAGGCTGCAGCCGTGATTGTGGCTTTTATTTTACTTGGTAAACTGCTGGAAGAGCGGGCTAAGGCCCACACCTCCTCTGCCATCAAAAAGCTAATGGGCCTGCAGCCCAAAACAGTTCGGCTTTTAGTAGATGGTAAGGAGCAGGAGGTGCCACTGGAGCAAGTTGCAGTAGGCCACAGTATACTGGTGCGTCCGGGAGATAAAATTCCTGTAGATGGCAAGGTTACAGAGGGCAGCTCATTTGTAGATGAAAGCATGATTAGCGGCGAACCTCTGCCGGTTGAAAAGAAAGAGGGCGAATCCGTTTTTGCTGGTACCATCAATGGTAAAGGCAGCTTTGTATTCAGGGCAGAAAAGGTAGGTGCCAATACCATGCTGGCTAATATAGTGCAAATGGTTCAGCAGGCGCAGGGCAGCAAAGCCCCGGTGCAAAAACTGGCCGATAAAATTGCAGGCATATTCGTTCCAGTGGTAATCAGCATTGCCGTACTGGCTTTTATTACATGGCTGCTGGCAGGTGGTACGCTGGCACAGGCAATTCTTGCCCTGGTAACGGTGCTGGTGATTGCCTGTCCTTGTGCCCTTGGCCTGGCTACTCCAACAGCACTTATGGTAGGTATAGGTAAGGGAGCAGAAAAGGGTATCCTGATCAAGGATGCCGAAAGCCTGGAAACTTCATACAAAGTAAATGCAGTAGTTCTTGACAAAACAGGCACCATTACCCAGGGAAAGCCCCAGGTAACAGACTGGCTGTGGCTGCGTGAGCAGGAAGCCCCCGTGCTTAAGGAAATTTTACTGGGGCTGGAACAGCGTTCAGAACATCCGCTTGCAGAGGCAGTTGTAAAAAGCCTGTACGAAGAAGAAGTTAATGCCTTGCTGGTGTCGGGCTTTGAGAGCATTACCGGCAGAGGCGCCACAGCACGCTACGGAAGAGAAAGGTATTTTGCAGGTAACCTGAAACTAATACAGGAGCAGGGGATAGGGCTTAATGCCAGACTTGAGGAGCAGGCACAGCAGTTACGCAAGGCGGCAAAAACAGTTATTTACTTTGCCAACAGCCAGGAGGTTTTAGGCATACTGGCAATAGCAGATACCATCAAGGAAACATCTGCCGAGGCCATCAGACAACTCCAGTCGCAGGGAATAGAGGTGCACATGCTTACCGGCGATAATGAAAACACAGCCGCGGCTGTAGCCAAAAAAGTGGGACTGGAGCATTTCAAAGCTGAAGTTCTGCCAACTGATAAAGCCGCATATATAACAGAATTGCAGCAGCAGGGCAGGATAGTGGCCATGGTGGGCGATGGTATAAACGACTCACAGGCACTGGCACAGGCCGATGTTAGTATTGCCATGGGCAAAGGTTCTGATATAGCCATGGATGTGGCTAAAATGACGCTCATTTCTTCAGACCTTAACCACATTCCAAAAGCCTTTACGCTCTCGAAAAAAACAGTCAGGACTATCAGGGAAAACCTGTTCTGGGCCTTTATCTATAACCTTATTGGTATACCCATTGCAGCCGGACTTTTATACCCCTTCACGGGCTTTTTACTGAATCCGATGATTGCAGGAGCCGCTATGGCCCTGAGCTCAGTGTCTGTTGTACTCAACAGTCTTAGATTAAAAAACGTAAAGTTGTAAAAAACAGATCAGGATCCAGGATTCAGGAAGTAAGTATCAGGTTTGCTCCGGAATATTGAAGTCAGCAGAAAAGAATATTCGGGAATATGAATGATCCAGACGCTTGAATGCTGGCCCCCGATTTAATAAATGAATGACAAATGAAAAAGCTAGAATTTAAAACAAATATTATGTGTGGTAGCTGTATTCAAAAAGTTACCCCTTACCTGCAAAAAGCAGACTCTGTTGAACAATGGAAAGTTGATACTTCTACCAAAGATAAAGTTCTTACAGTAGAGGGAGATAAAGTAGATGAAAAACAGGTGCTACAGGCTGTGCAGGATGCCGGTTATAAGATTGAAAGAAAGTAAAAAGAGATATCAGATTGATGAAAATAAAAAAGGACTGCTCTGTTGAGTAGTCCTTTTTTTAGTGGGGAGAGAAGGATTCGAACCTTCGAAGTCGTAAGACAACGGATTTACAGTCCGTCCCATTTGGCCGCTCTGGAATCTCCCCATCTTGCCAAAGCCCCTGGATTTTTATTCCCGAAGCGGATGCAAAACTATAGTATTTCTCTTAAGCTGCAAACATATTTTCAGTCTTTTGTCTGAAAAGTATCACAACTTACTAAAAGACAACTACTTGTTCTAATAAACTTTTTTACCTCCAACAATGGTATGCAGTACCCTGGTATCGCGGGTTTCCCTAACAGGTATTTTCATAATATCTTTTTCGAGCACTACAAAGTCTGCTACCTTACCAGCTTCCAGACTGCCTTTTTCCTGCTCCTCAAAGTTTGAATATGCAGCCCAAATGGTCATGCCCTTCAAAGCCTCTTCACGGCTTAACTTGTTTTCTGCCTGGTAACCTCCTTCGGGCCAGCTCTTTTCATCCTGGCGGGCAACGGCAGCATAAAAGCCATAGAGGGGGTTGATATCTTCAATGGGGAAGTCGCTTCCCAGGGCGAGCAAACCGGCCTGCTTCAGCAAATCCTGATAGGCATAAGCGGTACGTTCACGTTCCTGGCCCAGCCGCTCGCCAGCCCAGTACATATCGGAGGTGGCATGCGTAGGCTGCACAGATGGAATGATGTTGTAACGACTATATTTCTGCTGGTCTTCGCGGGTTACTACCTGGGCATGCTCAATGCGCCAGCGGCGGTCATTATGCTCACCCAGTACACCTGCATAGGTATCCAGCACCAGGCGGTTGGCAGAATCACCAATACAGTGGGTGTTCATTTGAAAACCATTGGCATGGAGTTTTTTAGCCATCTCCTCGAAATAAAAAGGCTGGCTTAAGAGCAGACCATGGTTATGCGGATCGTCCGAATAAGGATTCAGCAGCAGGGCACCACGGCTACCCAGGGCACCATCGCTGTAAATTTTAAAAGAGCTCACATGCAGCCGATCCTTTTTCAGTGGGCCAGATTCAAAAAAGCGCAGCATGTTTTCTTCCGTAGGATTCAGCATGGCGTAGATCCGGATTTGCAGAGATCCCGCTCCCTGTAAGGAATCAATGAGATTAACGGTAGAAAGATCCAGACCGGCATCATCTACGGTGGTTAAGCCTACTGCAAATACTTTTCGTTGCGCCTCCAGCAGGGCAGTAGTTTGTTCCTGCAGGTCTGGAGCCGGTATTTTTGTACTTACAAGGTCAACGGCATTATCAATGAGCAGACCGGTTGGGTTGCCATTTTGCAGTACCACTCTGCCGCCTTCTACCTTAGAGGCAGCGGTTACACCAGAAAGTACCAGGGCTTTACTGTTTGCAAGTGCGGCATGGCCATCTACACGCGTAATCAGCACAGGCACGTTGGGAAAGAGTCTGTCCAGATCGGCCCTTGTTGGAAACTCCTTAACAGGCCAGTCGTTCTGATCCCAACCGCGCCCCAGCAGCCAGTCGGTATTGGGATATTGGCGACGCTGCTCCTCCAGCCTTTGCAGCACCTCTTCCCAGGAGCTGGTGCCGGTAAGGTCGGCCCACTGCAGGCCCAGTCCGTAGCGGTAAAAATGACAATGTGCATCAATAAAGCCGGGATAAACCACCTGACCCTTCAGATCTACCAGGCTGTCGGTACTAAAACGGCTGCTGATATCCTGTGTGGTGCCAGTGCCAACAATAACACCATTGCTAACCGCCATGGCTTCGCTAACGGAAAAGCTACTATCTACTGTGTAAATAGTACCATTGGTGAGCATGTAATCTACGTGTTGTGGCTGTTGGCTTTCCGGCACAGAGGTGCAGGCAGTAAAAAGAGCTCCGGGCAGGAGCAGCAGGGAAATAAACAGTTTTTTCATGTATGGAGTTGAACTTGCGGGAAAGATAAGGCAGATTTGGCAGATGCACCAACTATTCGTTTATGGAACCCTGCGCAAAGGCGGCGTATCACACCACCTGCTAAAAGGGGCAGCGGTATTAAAAGAGGGAGTGTGGCTTAGGGGGTACTCCCTGTACAGCGCCGGCTGGTACCCGCTGGCGGTAAATGACAAATCAGGGAAGATCATCGGCGATGTAGTGGAATTACCTGATTCGATATGGCCTGAACTGGATGCTTATGAGGGCGAAAGCTATGACAGGCTATACCTGGAGGAGGAAGGGGTGTGGATTTATGTGTATAAGCTAAGTCCCAAAGGTTTTAGCAGAATTGAAAGTGGAGACTGGCTTTCATGGTGGAAGCAGGGGTAGGGCCTGTCCATAGATCCATTATTCTTTGATAACAGGTGGCTGCTATCAAACGGCTGGGTTCCCGACAGGGGATGTGCCTTTTTTCTCTACAGCTGATACGCTAATGATAATTTCGCCGGTGCTTTTCTGGCCAGCCCTACAAACAAACCCGCATAATGCTTTTCGTGGTTTTTCAGTGAAAACAATAAAGTATGAGCATAAAACCTATAGGACCTAAGGCACACGGAGCTATCGATTATGGCTTTTTTAGCTTGCAGATGCTTGCCCCAGTTTATTCCGACTAAAAGGAACAGCCAGAAGCCTTTGCTACACATTTGGCATTATGCAGGGAGCACTCAATGTCTTTACAAATCAGCCACTGGCGATAAGGCCGCTGGTGCCATTTCGGGTACACGGACAGCTTGAAACCCCTTTTGTGCCCGCTTTGCTGCTTCCCTGGCTAACAGGTGCGCTAAAACAGCGAAATGCACGCCGTTATTTTGTTTCCTGCTTTAGCATAGCTCTTGCCAACTACCTGCTCACCAACTACAAATACTACGAAAGATAGTAGCGTTAGAGAAACGCCCTTTTGGTTAAAGATGCCTGCCCTGTCCTAAACAGCAATACATAAATAGGGCTGTAACAGAGCTAATGATGGTTCAGGCATCTGGAACAGGTACTACCACTAGGCACCTCCTATAAACCCAAAAAGGTAGATGGCCATAATAATGACTAATACCACAACTGCAATGATACATCCGGTTTGATATGACTTCTTAACGTTCTTATTCTTGTTATCATTATTAGGTTGTTGCATGTGCTGGGTTGTTTGAAGTTTAAAAAATTAACCTTACAAAATTGATTAACCGGGCTTGAAGATTCTTGTTTGAAATGCCCCTGTGCAGAGCATGTAAAAAATGTGAACGTTCCGGAAATGAAATAGAAATGAGAAGCTCTCTGTCCGTCAAAAATATCGTCCTGGAGTATCAGTATTTTATCTGAAGATGCAGCAGTCTTGTACTGATGATGGGCTTTAAAAAGAAAAGCCTTGCAACAAAATTTGTTACAAGGCTTGTAAAGTAGCGAGGACGAGAGTTGAACTCGTGACCTCAGGGTTATGAATCCTGCGCTCTAACCGACTGAGCTACCTCGCCAGAGGTTTTAATCAAATTCCCTTGTGGGTTTCTGATTGGGAGTGCAAATATATAAAGCCTGAATTTATTTTACCAACGACTGGAACGAAAATATTTGTTGCACTACAAAACAAAACTTCCTATATTGATGTGCAGCCAATAATTCACATAGCAGCCAACAAATCATTTTTTCCTTCTATGGCTAAAAGTTGTTTCGAAAACGAATATGAAATCAATGCTTCACTGCGGATTTTATACCCCTATCTGAATACGGCAGGGGGGCTGGCCCAGTGGTTTGCCGATAATGTTACCATCGACTATGATAAAAACTTTATTTTTCATGTTGACGGTGAAATTCACAAAGCTAAAATAGCCGCAACCAGGCGAGACCAGTACATCCGCTTTGAATACCTGCCCGAGAATGGCCACGACAACGGAGATGACGATCCTGATTACCTGGAGTTCTTTCTTGAGAAAAATGATTTCACCGACTCCACATTTCTGCGCATCCGTGATTGTTCATCAGAAGATACCGGGGACGATGAACTAAGCGAGATTTGGGAAAGTCTGGTGGGTAACTTACGTGAATTAGTAGGCGGCTAAGGAAAAAACGGGGGCTCAATAAATTTTCTGCATCATTTTTGCGTTTCTTTGCAGAGAAGCCCTTATGAAAAAACTCGACAAACTTATACTAAAGGCGTTCCTGGGGCCCTTTATCCTCACCTTTCTGGTGGTTGTGTTCATTCTTCTGATGCAGACCCTTCTCAAGTATTTCGATGAAATAGTTGGAAAAGGGCTGGAGCCCTGGGTATATGTGGAGCTGCTGTTCTTTTTCAGCGTTACCATGACCACCCTTGCGCTGCCACTTGCGGTGTTGCTCTCCAGCTTGATGACCTTTGGTAACCTGGGCGAACATTTTGAGCTAACAGCCATCAAAAGCTCTGGTATTTCGCTGGTACGCACCCTGCTTCCTATTTTCATTTTTACAATCTTTCTTACAGTCTTTGCCTTTTATAACAACGACCGTATTGTACCCAAGGTAAACCTGAAGGCTTTCAGCCTGCTTTACGACATCAGGCAAACCAAACCATCCCTCTCCCTGCAGGAAGGCACCTTCTATAACGGAATTCCCAATTACAGCATTAAAGTCAATAAGAAATACCCGGATGAGGTATCTCTGAAAGGCCTTATCATCTACGACCATACAAAGGGCAGGGGTAACACAGATGTTATTCTGGCAGACAGCGGCCGTATGTATACCTTCGGAAACGACCGCTACCTGATGTTTGAGCTGTACAACGGCATCAACTACTCAGAACCAAAGCCCGAACAGGCTGGCTTTACGCCTAATGGAAAACCGGCCGAATTTATGCGCAACGAATTCAGCAAGTCCAGGCTTATATTCAGCATGGAATCCTTTGGCATGAGCCAGACTCCGCAGGATTACTTTGCAGAAAATAAGATCATGAAGAATGTCAACCAGTTATCGGCTGATATTGACTCCATGGAGAACAAGATCATAGAAGCGCGCTATACCATCTACAGTAATGTTCAAAACTATAACCCCTATATTAACAAAACACGGGTTACAGTTCCTGAAAACTTAAAGGAGCAGTATAAAGTAGTAGACTCTCTAAACCGTGTAAAAATGAGGGAGATGTATGGCGACTCTGCTTCTACAGGACCTATTTCCGGAGGGCTGCCATACACCCGGGAAAACCTCATGACCAGGAGCCAGGTAATGACCCTGGAAGAGTCCGGTTCTGAATATACCATGAACGCCGCTACCGGCAAGTCAAAAAAGGTAGCAAGCCTGGAACCAAGCCTGGCCGACACCAGCCTGCTGAACCCGGTAGAAGCCAGCCTGAACAAGCCTAAGGAGCTGGAAGCTTACAGATCTGCAGTGGGCCAGCTACGCTATGTTAAAAATAACTACGAGGTATATGGAGGGCGTGCTGATGAACTGCAGCGCAGCATTTACCAGTGGCAGATCGAAATTCATAAGAAAATAGCACAGGCTGTTGCCTGCCTTGTGATGTTCCTGATTGGTGCACCACTGGGTGCCATCATCAAGCGGGGTGGCCTGGGTGTGCCAGTTATAGTGTCTATTGCCTTTTTTATCGTGTATTATGTACTGACTATGTTTGGCGATAAGTGGGCACGTGAGGGGATCGTGAGCCCGGAACTAGGCATATGGTCGGCCAACTTGCTGTTGCTGCCCTTTGGTCTGTTCTTTTTGCGCCAGGCCCGTAACGACGCACGTTTGTTCGAGTCAGATTTCTACAGTGTTATCATAGCCCGATTCCGTGGTGCTATCGGCGAAAAAGTACGCAGGACCGATGCTTTAAAGAGAACCTTTCGCTGGCCACGTAACTAAAAAGCACAACTTGTAAATTAATGCAAATTTGCCTAACTTTGCCTCCGGTTTTTTTCAATTAATTATTTTATTCGACTAAGCATGTATTTAACAACAGAGAAAAAACAAGAGCTGTTTGAAAATCATGGTCGGTTGAGAGCAAAAAGCGATACTGGTTCAGCTGAGTCACAAATCGCCCTGTTTTCTTACCGCATCAATCATTTAACAGAACACCTCAAGCAGCACAAGCATGATTTCAGCACCCGTCTGGGTCTGCTCAAGCTGGTAGGTAAGCGCAGAAGACTCCTGAACTATCTTCATGATCGTGACATTGAGCGTTACAGAGCTATTCTCGCAGAACTTAATCTTCGTAAATAAGCAATTAATAAAAGAGGGGGCCGCTGGCTACCCTCTTTTATTCATTTTTATTCCCCCCTTTTTTATCAAACAAAAAACGCTTCTGTCGTTTTTTTATTTATAGTTCATTTTGTCAAATTCTATGCAATCTAATATTATCACCAAGTCTTTTCGGCTCGAAGATGGACGCGAGATAACAATCGAAACCGGAAAACTTGCCCGCCAAGCCGATGGCGCCGTTGTTGTGCGCATGGGGAATACCATGTTGCTGGCTACAGTGGTTTCCAACAAAGAAGCCAAAGCCGAAGTGGATTTTCTTCCCCTTTCTGTAGACTATCAGGAAAAATTTGCATCAGCCGGCCGCATTCCTGGTGGCTTTCTTAAGCGCGAAGGCAGACTTTCAGATCATGAGATCCTGATCAGCCGCCTGGTTGACCGTGCCATCCGCCCGATGTTCCCCGACGATTACCATGCCGATACCCAGATCAACATCAGCCTGATCTCGGCAGATAAAGAAGCCCTTCCTGATGCCCTTGCTGCTCTAGCTGCTTCTGCTGCACTGGCAGTTTCAGATATTCCTTTCAACGGACCTATCTCAGAGGTTCGGGTAATTAAGCTCGATGGACAATATCTTGTTAACCCAACCACACAGCAGCGTGACGAGGCTCAGCTGGACCTGATCGTTGCCGGTACCATCGATAACATCCTGATGGTTGAGGGTGAGTCTAAAGAAGTTTCTGAAGACGAAATGCTGGAGGCTATTGCCACCGCTCACCGTGCCATTAAGCAACAATGCCAGGTACAGGTAGAACTTATGCAGGAAGCTGGCAAAACCCAGAAGCGTGAGTATAACCACGAGGATAATGATCCTGAACTGCGCCAGTACCTGTTCGATACCTACTACAAGCGCATTTACGACGCTATTGCAGATATCTCTGACAATAAAAACGATCGTAAAGAAAAATATAAGGCTATTAAGGACGAGTATTTCAACAGCCTGCCTGAAGATCATACCGTTAATAAATTTGTAGCCAACCGCTACTTTAGTGCAATGCACTGGAAGGCCTCACGTGATTTTACCCTTGATGCAAAAAAACGTGTGGATGGCCGCCAGTATAACGAAATTCGCCCTATCTGGTCAGAAGTAGACTATCTGCCAGCCGCTCACGGTTCAGCATTATTTACCCGTGGCGAAACCCAGTCGCTTACTACCGTTACGCTGGGTACCAAGCTGGATGAGCAGCTCATCGACAGTGCCATGCAGGTAGGTTCACATAAATTTATTCTGCACTACAACTTCCCGGGTTTCTCTACCGGTGAGGTAAAACCAAACCGCGGCCCCGGCCGTCGCGAAGTAGGCCATGGCAACCTGGCCCTGCGTGCGCTTAAAGCCGTAATTCCGGCCCACGACCAGAACCCATATACCATCCGTATTGTATCTGACATCCTGGAGAGTAATGGTTCTTCTTCTATGGCTACCGTTTGTGCCGGTGCACTGGCCCTGATGGATGCCGGTGTGCAGATCAAGGCACCTGTTTCGGGTATTGCCATGGGTATGATCTCAGATGCCGAAACCGGTCGTTATGCAATTCTTAGCGATATTCTGGGAGATGAAGACCATTTAGGTGATATGGACTTCAAAGTAACCGGTACTGCCGAAGGTATCACTGCCTGCCAGATGGATATTAAGGTAGATGGTCTTTCGTTTGATGTATTGCGCGAAGCACTGCTTCAGGCAAAAGAAGGACGCCTGCACATCCTGAACAAGATGAAGGAAACGCTTGCACAGCCACGTGCTGAATTCAAGCAGCATGCGCCTCGCTTTGTGGTACTCACCATTCCTAAGGATATGATTGGTGCCGTAATCGGACCAGGCGGTAAAGTAATCCAGGAGATCCAGCGCGAAACCGGTGCTACCATCATCATCGAAGAAAAAGATGATATGGGACACGTAAGCATCTTTGGTTCAGATGGCGAGTCTGTAGAGTCTGCACGCATGCGTGTGAGCAATATTGCAGCCGTTCCGGAAGTTGGCAGCGTGTACGAAGGCAAAGTAAAATCTATCATGCCATTTGGTGCCTTTGTAGAATTCATGCCTGGCAAAGATGGTCTGCTCCATATTTCTGAAATTAAATGGGAGCGCCTGGAAAATATGGAGGGTGTTTTAGAACAAGGTGAAGAAATTACTGTTAAGCTTATCGAAATTGATCGCAAAACAGGAAAATACCGCCTCTCCAGAAAAGTGTTGCTTCCCAAGCCGGAGCGTGCTGAAGGTGCTAGCGAAGGAGGAGGAGAAAGAAGTGAGAGAAGATCTGACCGTGGCGAAGGCAGAAACGATCGCCGTGATGACAGGCGCGACGACAGATCTGACCGCAACAACCGCAGGTAGAAAAAAATATAGAGGTAAATACAACAGGGGCCGGAACTTTAGCTTTGGCCCCTGCTGTTACCCAAACAGTGCACCTAGTACCAGCTTATAAAATTTTAGCTTATAAACCAGACTTTACTGAATGAGACAGCTTAAGATCAGCAAACAGATTACCAACCGCGAAAGCCAGTCGCTGGACAAGTATCTGCAGGAGATCGGTAAGGTAGACTTGCTGACACCCGATGAGGAAGTGGAGCTTGCGAAACGTATTCGCTCAGGCGACCAGATGGCCCTGGAGAAATTAACCAAAGCCAACCTGCGTTTCGTAGTTTCCGTTGCCAAGCAGTACCAGAACCAGGGGCTTTCTTTAGGAGACCTTATTAACGAAGGTAATCTTGGATTGATCAAGGCCGCTCAGCGCTTTGACGAAACCCGTGGCTTTAAATTTATTTCTTATGCCGTATGGTGGATTCGTCAGTCTATTCTGCAGGCCCTGGCAGAACAGTCCCGTATTGTTCGTCTTCCCCTCAACCGTGTAGGCTCACTGAATAAAATCTCCAAGACTTTTTCTGAGCTGGAGCAAAAATTTGAGCGTGAGCCATCACCAGAAGAATTAGCCGAAAGCCTTGAAGTTTCTACCAACGAGGTAGTAGACACCATGCGTATCTCCGGCCGCCACGTATCTATGGATGCTCCCTTTGTTCAGGGTGAAGAAAACAGCCTGCTCGATGTACTGGAGAATGACATGGAAGAAACTCCCGATGCGGAGCTGATGAATGATTCTCTTCGTCGTGAGGTACAGCGTGCACTTTCTACGCTTACTCAGCGTGAGGCAGATGTTATTGCCCTTTATTTTGGCCTTAATGGCGAGCACAGCATGACGCTGGAAGAAATAGGGGAGAAGTTTAACCTTACCCGCGAGCGTGTGCGTCAGATCAAGGAAAAAGCAATACGCCGCCTGCGCCACACCAGCCGCAGCAAAGCATTAAAACCATACCTGGGTTAATCTCGCAGGCCTGGCCCGAAAAATTAAAATTTGTTTAAAAAGGTCTCATCAGAGGCCTTTTTTTGTTTATTTACTATAATTTTGCCCTTCAAAAGTAGTTAAAGGTATAGTATTCAGCCATGACACAGGAACATATAAAACTATTAATTCTGGGATCAGGACCGGCAGGCTATACAGCCGCCATATATGCAGCCCGCGCCGGCATGACACCCGTAATCTATATGGGAGATCAGCCTGGTGGCCAGCTTACCATTACCAACGATGTTGAAAACTTTCCCGGTTATCCGAAGGGGATCAATGGCCCCCAGATGATGATTGATTTTCAGGAGCAGGCAGAGCGTTTTGGCACTGATGTCCGCACCGGTCTGGCGACCAAAGTTGATTTTAGTGGCTACCCGCATAAAGTAGTCATAGATGACAAGCATGAAATCACAGCCGAGTCAGTAATTATCTGTACCGGTGCTTCTGCAAAATGGCTTGGCCTTCCCAGCGAGCAACGCCTGAACGGACGTGGTGTTTCGGCCTGTGCCGTATGTGATGGCTTCTTTTTCCGTAATCAGGAGGTTGTTGTTGTGGGTGGTGGAGATACTGCAGCCGAAGAAGCAACCTACCTTAGCAAGCTCTGCAAAAAAGTGTACCTCCTGGTACGCCGCGATGAGATGCGTGCCTCGCGCATTATGCAGCAGCGTGTGCTTAACACCCAGAATATAGAGGTACTGTGGAACTCCGAAACTGTGGATATCATAGGAGAGGATGAGGTGGAATCCGTAAGGGTGAGAAATATTCTTACCAGTGAAGAAAGAGAAATCAAAGCACAGGGTTTCTTTGTGGCCATAGGTCATAAACCAAACACAGATATTTTTAAAGGCTACCTGGATATGAACGAGAGCGGATATATCCTGACCGTTCCCGGTACCAGCAAAACAAATATTGAAGGCGTATTTGCCGCTGGCGATGCACAGGATTTTGTGTACCGCCAGGCAGTAACCGCTGCCGGAACGGGTTGTATGGCAGCTCTGGATGCAGAGCGCTTTTTGGCAAGCAAAGAAATTGCAGTAGCAGAGTGAAGCAAATAGGACTAGTATTCCTGATCTTGTTCATCAACCTGTTGGGGTGGCATGAGGCTGAGGCGCAAAAGCGCAAAAAGGGCGTGTTGAGAGACATTTTCAGGGTACGTGAACCTGAAATGATTATTGCTAAACCGGATACAGTTGCTTTTGACATGGAGCAGGCAGACAGCGTTTCGCTCCAGCCAGCTGCAAAACCAGAGCCCCGGCAAACACCACTGCCTGCATTTCAGCCAAAGGATCTAAAAAAAGAATTATCATTGGTTGCTGAAGATACCACAGGCATAGAGGCAGATTCTGCCAACCTTGTGGAAATATCGGAGCAGATCATGATCAATAAAGAATGGTTTACCCTGCATGAGTACTATGCTGTGTGGGATAGCCGTAATATTAACCCCTACAACATAGATGCCCGTAAATTCAAGGATACGGTATCACTGGTGTTGTACGTTCCGCCGGGAGAAAACTGGTCGCCACCGCTGGAGAACATCCGGGTAACTTCAAACTTTGGCTACCGCTCGCCACGCTGGCACTATGGTACTGATATTGGCCTTAACACCGGAGATTCGGTCAGGTCAGTTTTCGATGGTATTGTGAGGATCAGGAAGAATGACCCCAGCGGCTATGGCTTATACATTGTGGTGCGGCACAAAAACGGGCTTGAAACACTCTACGGGCATCTTAGCAAACAGATTCTAAACGTTGGCGATGAAGTAAAAGCCGGGCAGGTAATTGGCCTGGGTGGTAGCACTGGCCGCAGCTCCGGTCCTCACCTTCACTTCGAAACAAGGTACATGGGTTCTGCGCTTAATCCGGGAGATGTCTACGATTTTAACCGGAATGCGCTGAAGAGTGAAACAATTATGATATCCTCTGCAAACTTCTCCTACCTGGCAGAAACCCAGAAGGTTGTTTACCATAGGGTACGTTCCGGCGATACACTGTCGCGTATTTCGAGAAAATACGGTGTGTCTGTAAGCCAGCTAAGGCGTATGAATAGAATGGGCAAAAGCTCCCTGCTTCGGGTAGGGCAGCGCCTGAGAGTACATTAGTGTTATGATGCAAAAGCTTGATCTTTTAGTAATAACTGCACATCCCGACGATGCTGAACTATGTTGCAGTGGTACTGTAGCAGCAGAAATTGCTGCCGGTAAAAAAGTTGGGTTTATAGACCTTACCCGCGGGGAGCTGGGCACCAGGGGCACAGCAGAACTGCGTAAAGAAGAAGCAGCAGCTTCTGCAAAATTGCTGGGCATTAGCGTACGCGAAAATCTGGAAATGGCCGATGGATTCTTTCAGATAGATCGTGCTCATATTTTACAGGTAGTGCAAAAAATCAGGCAGTACCGGCCCGAAATGGTTATTACCAATGCTGTGACAGACCGCCACCCCGACCATGGACGTGCCGCTGCACTGGTAAAGGAGGCATTTTTTATTGCCGGCCTGCGCAAGGTAGAAACTAGCCTGAACAATGAAATACAGCAGGAGTGGAGGCCCCGTTTGCTGCTGCATTTTATTCAGAGCAATTATATACAGCCCGATGTGGTGATTGACATATCTGCGCACTGGGAACGTAAGCTGGCTTCCATCAGGGCCTTCGGATCACAATTCTATAACCCGGAGACAGACAGGGATGAGCCGCAGACCTTTATTTCATCAGAAAAGTTCTGGAAGTTTGTTGAAGCACGTGCCCGTGAGTTTGGCCAGTCTATCGGCGTTGATTATGGAGAAGGCTTTACCGTAACCCGGCAAATAGGTTTGAAAAGTCTTGATAGTCTCTTATAAAAACAAGCCACTGCTACTTAGCAGTGGCTTTTCTCTTTAGGGTGTTTTAGATACTTAGGGTGCCAGACGTTTACGCTCCCAGCTTCCGGAGGCCTGTTTCTGATAAACAATACGATCATGCAGGCGGCTTGCCCGTCCCTGCCAGAATTCTATGTGGTCTGGCTTTACGGCATAACCACCCCAATGTCCGGGAAGGGGCACATCGCCTCCATCAAAACGTTCTACAAAATCGCGCTGGCGGGTTTCCAGTATGCCACGGTTTGGAATCTCCTGGCTCTGTGGTGAGGCCCAGGCGCCAATCTGGCTACCCCTGGGGCGGCTGCTGAAATATTGTTCACTGACAGCCTTATCTACCTTTTCCACTGCTCCCTCTATGCGCACCTGTCTTTCCAGCTCGGGCCAGTAAAAGGTTAGGGCAGCATAGGGGTGCTTTTCCAGGTCTTTGCCTTTACGGCTTTCGTAGTTTGTGAAAAAAGTAAATCCCTGCTCATCAACATCTTTTACCAGCACAATACGGGCAACAGGCCGCCCCTCTGCCGATACAGTACTGAGGGTCATGGCATTTGGCTCAAGCACCTGGGCGTCCTGTGCCTCCTTAAACCACTTCTGAAACTGCTCAACAGGGTTGGGCAGGGTATCGGAAACATCCAGTGATGCCTGGGTGTAATCTTTGCGTAAATCGGCGTAGTTAGTACTCATAGCATTAAAAGTAGGTTCTAAGGCTTACGTATAAATTGCGGCCTGCGGCACTAATGCCACTGGAGTATGTGCGGTAATGAGTATCCAGGATGTTTTCAAGACCGCTGCTTAGCTCCAGAAAGCGAACAGGCTTCCAGTTAGCCCTAATATCGGCAACAATCCATGCTTTGGCACCCTCCGGGGCATATAAATTTCCTTTGCTCTGCTCTTCCATGGGCAAATCCTGCCAGCTTATACTTCCATTGTACCGCAACTGTAAAATAGCCGACCAGGTTTTGCGCTGATAGGTAAGGCTGCTTTGTCCGAACAGGGGCGGTATGTGGCGCAGGCGTTCGCCGCTCTCCCTGTCTTCTCCCCAGGTATAAGTGAGTACAGAGCTTAGCAGCAGCTTATCGGTAAGCTTATGCCTGATGTTGAAGCTGGCCCCTGCAACTGTACCCCTGCCTGTATTTACCAGTGCCTCCACTGCATTTTGTTGCCCCTGGTACATGATCGAGTCCCTTCCATTAAAGAGAAAGGGCCTGCGTACAATAGCATCTTTAAGCAGGCTGGCATAAGCAGTAAGGCTAAACCTGGACCTGCGGCCTTCCCAGCCAATGGTGCTTTCTGCATTGTAGCTGTACTCGGGCCGCAGATAGGGGTTAGGTACGGTTACGGTATTTGGTGCCGGATCAAATATTTTAGAAACATCATCGATGTTAGGTGCTCTGAAGCCTGTAGATATCAGAAAATCATAACGAAGCGCTCCTTTTCCATAGGCAATCCCCAGGTTTCCATTGAGGGCGCCGGTATTGATGGTGATTTCCTTAAAGGGAAAATTATAGTATGTGTTACTAAAGCTGCTCAGGAGCTGGAAATGGGTATAACGGGCACCAGCATTGAGCATCAGGTACTCATTTAAGGAATGCTGAATACTGCCATAGGCCGATAAAGATTGTGTTTCATTATCACCATCCCCATAGCGGGGTGCTATAGGGTTTTGTGCTCCGGTAAGGATATGATGTTCACTGGCTGTAGAGCTAACAAAATTAAGGGCAGCCTCGGCTCCGTAAAAAAGCCTTGAGTTCCCCGGCAGGGGCTTATCAAAATCTGCATTAAGGGTAAACACATCTACTTCTTCCAGCTGACTTTCCCGCCAGTGCTGGCCCACCCTGCGGCTGTGCCGGCTCTCCTGGTACTGCTGGTAGGCAGCAGTTAGCCGTAGCTGCTCAAACAGTTTCCGATCTTTATAGAAGGAAGATTGCAGGCTGTGCATCATCCATTTCTGTGGGCCATAATACCATTCTGCAAAACGTAAGGCTCCGCTACGGCCATCATCATCACTTCGCTGCGTTAGGCGGTCGTAACGAGGTATGTTGGAGGAGGTACTGTAATGAAAGCTATAGAGCAGGTCTACATTTTCTGTTGGCGCATAGCGGATCTTTTGCAAAAGGTTAAGCTGCTCATAGCCACTGCCGATTTGTAATTCAGGTGCTGCATTTGGTAACACCACATCTTCACCGCTGATCCTTTCAACATACTCAGTGCGCAGAAAATAGGCTGGAAAATTCTCGATACCCCTTTTACCTGCACGCAAATCACCAAAGTCACTTAGCGTGATACTGCTAATGGCAGCAATTTTATTGAAGCCCAGCGATACATCTGCATGCGCTGTTTTTTCCTGGTTAGCCGTAGCATAGCGGGCCATGGCACTGCCCTCTGTCCTTAAACCCCTGCCGGTATTCAGCAGCGGACTTTTGGTATGAAAATCAATTACCCCGCCCAGGGCATCGCTGCCGTACATAACACTGCCGGGCCCAAAGATTACCTCGGCACCCTCAAGTACGTTGGCATCCAGTGTAATAATATTCTGCAGGTTTCCGCTCCTGTAAATGGCATTGTTCATGCGCACGCCATCTACCACCAGCAGCACAGAGTTGGCAGCAAAGCCCCTGAGCATAGGGCTGCCGCCGCCCTGCTGGCTTTTTTGCACAAACACCTCACCGCTCTGGTGCAGCATATCTGCCGTAGTCTGTGGGTTTTGCAAAGCAATGTCCCTGGCGCTGATGGACATGATATCATTGGGGACTTCCTCCTCCTGCTGTTCCCAACGGTTGGCAGATACCACCACCTCCTGTATCTGAACTACATTTTCTACCAACTCAACAAGGCCATTCATTGCCTCTATCTCTTTCCTGCTTAGTCTTTTTTCCAGGTAGGAAGAATGGCGAAAAATAAGTGATGCTCCGCCAGAGAACTGGCTGATGTCTGCCATGCCTGCAGAATCGGTAAGTATACCCCTGCTCTTGCTTTCATTTAAAATGGTTACACCAGGGATAGAGGCACGGCTGTTTTTATCGATTACCTGTACTTGTTGTGCAGCTGCGGAAAAGCTTAAGAGCTGCGGAAGCAATAAGAGAAGCAGTAGCTGAATAATCATTCTCATTGAACAAAAATAAGCTTCCTAACTGTTAAGCTCATACCATTTGTGTAAATTCATATTATGCCATTACTAGAAACCTCTACCTATAAAGCACCATACTACCTTTTTAATCGTCACCTGGAGACCATAATACCCAGCACATTGCGCAAAGTAACGCTGCCCCCATACCAGCGGGAGCGACTGCCGACGCCTGATGCTGATTTTTTAGACCTTGACTGGATCAGGAATGGTGCTAAGGATGTGGTTATTCTTTCGCATGGCCTGGAGGGCAGTTCCGACAGACCTTATATCAAAGGAATGGCAAAGGCTTTTCTGGCGAAGGGTTGGGATGTGCTGGCCTGGAACTGCCGCAGCTGTAGCGGAGAAATGAACCTTGCCCGCCGCATGTACCACCATGGAGCTACCGATGATGTGGAGGCTGTTGTAAATCATGTGCTGGCAAAATATGCCTATAAGCGCATTGCTATGGTAGGCTTTAGCATGGGGGGGAGCTTAACCTTAAAATACCTGGGTGAAGGCGGCCGTGATTTACCAGAAGAAATTTACCGTGCAGCAGTGTTTTCTGTGCCCTGTGATCTTGGCAGCAGTTCCAGGGCATTGTCCAGCTGGGATAACACCATATATCGCAGGCGCTTTATGGACAAGCTGTACAAAAAGCTACAGGCCAAGCTCGAGCAGCAGCCCGACCTTCCCATTGATCTTACCCGCTTCAAAGAAATAAAAGACTTCGCTGAATTTGACACCTGCTACACAGCACCGCTGCATGGCTTTAAAGATTCAGACGATTTTTATGCACAGGCTAGTGCCGGTCAGTATATTCCTGGAATAAAAGTACCCACACTGCTGGTAAATGCACTTAACGATCCTATGCTGCCCCTTAGCTGCTTTCCGGTAGAAGTTGCCAGCAGTCATCCCTATGTATACCTGGAGATGCCCGAACGCGGAGGCCACGTGGGCTTCTGGCAAGGTAAGGATAAACCTACCTGGGCCGAAGAAAGGGCAGTGGCCTGGATGGAGGAGAGGATTTAATGTGCTGAGTGCAGATGGTTTCCCGCTGCAATCAATATGCTAATCGTTATCTGTAGATATCAGATGCTTTAGTATTACTTTTTACATCAAAAGCACAACTAAAGAGTACGATCATCTGCAGCAGAATAGACAGCACATTACTGTATTAGCAATAGCCCATTAATCCAGCTGTTTCTCCGCCAGTTCTGCTACGGTTAAGCCTATAGAGAGTGATGAGGTGGCAGCGGGCGAGGGGGCATTGCATACGTTTACCACCCCTTTGCTTTCCAGGATCAGGAAATCGTCGATAAGGCCACCATTGCGGTCACAGGCCTGTGCCCGTACGCCTGCACCACCCGGCATCAGGTCCTGCTCCCGGATCTCAGGCATTAATTTCTGAAGGGCTTTGGTGAAAGCTGCCTTGGAGAAGGAACGGTAGTATTCTCCAAGACCGGTACGCCAGTATTTACCTGCCACTTTCCGAAAGCCCGGCCAGGATAAGGTTTCGAAAAGCTCTCCCGGATGAAAATGTGATTTTTTGTAGCCTTCCCTGCGGAAAGCCAGCACCGCATTAGGACCAGCTTCTATACCACCGCCTATCATACGGGTAAAATGTACACCCAGGAAGGGAAAGTTAGGGTCCGGCACCGGATAGATTAGATTCTTCACCAGGTACTGCTTTTCCGGTTTTACCTCGTAGTATTCGCCACGGAAGGGTACAATCTGAAGATCTACCTTTTGGCCTGTCATTTTTGCCACCTTATCAGAATAAAGTCCAGCACAGTTGATGAGCAGCTGTGTTTCAAACTCATCGGTGGTGGTAGTGATGCGGGTGCTTTTACCATTTGGCCGGATGCCGGTAACTTTCTGGTTCAGCAGAATTTCACCGCCGGCCTCACGTATCTTTTCAGCATATTTATTGGCAACGGTTTTATAGTCTATAATACCAGCCTGGGGCACCAATATGCCGGCAATGCCTGCAACATGGGGTTCGTGCTCTTTTAGCTCCTGTTCTTGCAGCTTTCTTAAACCCTGCAGCCCATTTTGAGTACCCCGCTGAAGGATCATATCAAGTTGCGGCAGTTCTTTGGGGGAGGTTGCAACAATAATTTTACCGCACAGCTCATGCGGTATTTGCTCCTGCTGGCTAAACTCCAGCAGCATATTGTAGCCCCTTATGCAATTGAGTGCTTTTAAGCTGCCGGGTTTGTAGTAGATGCCCGAATGGATAACCCCGCTGTTGTGCCCGGTTTGGTGAGCAGCAAGAATATTTTCTTTTTCCAGTATCCGTAGCTGCAGGCCCGGGTTGCGGCGCAGCAGCTGCAGGCCTGTAGCCAGGCCAACAATACCTCCGCCAATGATTGTTAATTGCCCTTTCATATCGGGGCAAAGATAGTAGTTTGATATTAGCTGCGAATGACCTGGATCAGGTTTTTAAGCGATGGGTAAAAGATTAGTAACCGGATTACGGTAGGTTCAGCAAACAAAAAAGGAGCAGCTAAATGGCTGCTCCCTTATTAACACTATTTATTTGGCCTTATGGCAGCAGGTAATTACTGTTCCTTCTCAACAAAACCGAGGGAAACGGAATTTAAGCAATAACGTAAGCCTGTAGGCTTGGGACCATCGTTAAACACATGGCCCAGGTGTCCGCCACAATTGCTGCAGACCACCTCAGTACGTACCATGCCATATTCAGTATCTGTTATTTCAGCTACAGCTTCTTTGCTGATAGGCTTAAAGTAGCTGGGCCACCCGGTGCCACTGTCAAATTTAGTTTTAGAGCTGAAAAGCTCCTGGCCACAGGCAGCACAGGTATAGACACCTTCTTCTTTGTGTTTATTGTACTTACCTGAGAAGGCTCGTTCCGTACCTTTTTGGCGTAAAACTTTAAATTGTTCAGGCGTTAACGCTTTACGCCACTCTGCTTCTGATTTGTTGATGTTGTAGGTCATGCTGGCTTTGGCTTTAGGTTTTTCATTTTTTGATCCCGACTGGCAGGAGCCTAACGTGCTGATCATGAGCATTGCCAGCAGAAGTAACAGTTTAGATTGTGCCATGATAATTCTTTATTCTTAAACAAAACCAGGAGCAGGATAGGTTCATTCCTCAGCTATTCTAACCCGGAAACATTGGTCATGACAGGCTTTTTTCCTTTCTTTAAGCTACGAATAAAGCTGCTATGACGGATTCTTCCGATACTGAAAAAAATCGTTACCCATGGCGTACGCTCTACCTGCTGGTGCTGGGCTTTTTGCTGGTGCAAATTGTGCTCTATTATTGGTTAACGATTTACTGGCAATAAGTGTATGAACCTACTGGACTGGTTGGTGCTGCTTGGCACGCTGCTATTCATTGTTGCTTACGGTATTTATAAAACACGGGGAAGCCAGAACATAGAGTCTTACCTGATGGGCGACAACAGCCTTAAGTGGTGGACGATAGGACTTTCCGTAATGGCCACCCAGGCCAGCGCTATTACGTTCCTGTCTACGCCTGGTCAGGCCTATGAGAGTGGAATGGGCTTTATACAGTTCTATTTTGGACTGCCCCTGGCCATGGTGGTATTGTGTATCTGGGTAATACCGCTGTATTACCGCCTGAAGGTGTATACTGCCTATGAGTTTCTGGAAAAGCGCTTCGATCTGAAGACCCGTTTACTGGCTGCTTTCCTGTTTCTGATACAGCGGGGGCTTGCAGCGGGTATCACCATTTATGCTCCTTCCATCATCCTAAGCACTATTTTAGGCTGGAGCCTGAACCTTACCATCCTCATCATTGGGTTGCTGGTGATCCTCTACACCGTATCAGGGGGTACCCGCGCAGTTAGCCAGACACAAAAGCAGCAAATGGCCGTAATGATGGGCGGTATGGTGGTGGCACTGCTGGTTTTACTGGCCAAGCTACCAGAAGGCGTAGGAGTTAGAGATGCTGTTGCTGTGGCTGGAAATATGGGTAAGCTTAACCTGATCGATACAGATTTTGACCTCAGCAACCGCTATACGCTGTGGAGCGGCCTGCTCGGTGGCTTTTTTCTGTCACTGAGCTATTTTGGTACAGACCAGAGCCAGGTACAGCGCTACCTGGGCGGCCGATCGATAGCAGAGAGCCGCCTTGGCCTGCTCATGAACGGCCTGGTTAAAGTACCCATGCAGCTGCTCATCCTCTTTATTGGTGCCATGGTGTTTGTGTTTTACCAGTTTTACCAGCCACCGGTATATTATAATCAGCCCCATCTGCAGAAGGTACAGACTGCAGAAGCACAGCAGGAGCTGATCCAGTATCAGCAGCAGTTCAACAGGCTTTTTGAGCAAAAGCGGGAGGCAATAGATGCTGCCCTCGCTGGCGAAGAGGGCTGGGAACCGGTACAACAACTGCAGGAGGAGGAGAAAACGCTTCGTCAGTCTGTAAGGGATGTGATTACTACCGCCAATCCCGACACTGATGTGAAAGATGCCGATTATGTATTCATAACCTTTGTATTGAACTACCTGCCGCATGGCCTTATTGGCTTGTTACTGGCCGTGATTTTCTCAGCGGCCATGTCTTCTTCGGCTGGTGAATTAAATGCCCTGGCCTCTACTTCTGTGGTGGACTTTTATAAAAGGGTAATCAGGCAGGAGGGGAGTGATCACCACTATCTGCTGGCATCCAAAGGTTTTACCCTGGCCTGGGGTGCACTGGCGTTGCTGTTTGCACTTACGGCCCGTCAGTTCGAGAACCTCATTGAGTTTATCAATATTATAGGCTCCCTGTTCTATGGCACCATTCTGGGTATTTTCCTGGTGGGCTTTTTCTTCAGGCGCATCATAGGTGCAAAAGTTTTCTACGCTGCGCTTATATCTGAAGCTACGGTACTGGCTATACATTTCTTTGGGGACATAGAGTACCTCTGGTACAACTTCAGCTGCATATTAGTAATTGCCTTAAGCTGGATTTTCCAGCAGGCAGGAGTATTTAGTAGCAGAAAGTAAGCAGATAGCCCTTTTCCATTCAGGAAACAAAACAGCACGACCTTTTGTAATATTTAGAAGTAACCAATAATCAGAACATGAAAACTATTCAATATATAGCTGGCGCCATGCTATGGAGCGCTTTGTTGATATCATGCGATAACACCTCCACAACTGAACGTACTCCTAATGAAATAGCGGCTGCAGACCAGCTGGAGGTACAGGAAGAAATGGAACAGGAGCAGGTACAGAACCTGGGTGCCAACGAAGAGGAAGCTGACGTTACTAAATACGAAATAGTAGGGCAGAACCTTCAGTTTAGCCCCAGTGAGCTAAAGGTTAAGCCCGGTGAGCGCATACAGGTTATCCTGTTAAACAGGGGAGATGTACCCTATAGTCTTAAATTTGAACTGCCCGATGGTGAACAGGAATTAAGAACAGAAGTGCCGCCGGGCAGAAGGGCAGGCCTGATATTTATGGCTCCTCAAAAAGCTGGTACATACCCTTTTTACAGCCCGCTGCAAAATCACAGAGGCCGTGGTATGGTGGGTACGCTGGTGGTTGAATAATTGATGAATAAGCAGGAGCAACAGTCGGTTTGCTCCTTTTCTGTTTTAAGAGGTATCGAATCAATTATCGAACAAATTTGCCAGACAGGAAGTATTGATTATAGATTCAACCAATTTACAGCTATGAAAATCAGTATATCAGTTTTAGCAGTACTATGCTCTGCAAGCCTCTTCTTTTCCTGCGGCGAAACAGGAACTAATCAGGATAATGTGGATGAGGATACCTTTGTGCAGACAGAAGAAGCAGTAGATATGGAGGACGATATCCAGAATGCCAGGAACATTGAAGTTGTGGCAGAAAATATGGAGTATAAGCCAAATGAGATAAGGGTAAGCCCTGGCCAGCAACTAACAATTACACTTGTTAACAGGGGTAATGAAAACCACAATATTGAATTTGAATTACCTGATGGTGAGCAGGAGCTGGAAAACCCGGTAGAGCCCGGGGCTAGTGCAAGCCTAAGTTTCAAAGCACCTGATCAGCCAGGTACCTACACCATTTACTGCCCTGTAGATAACCACAAGGAGAAAGGCATGACAGGTAAGCTGATTGTGGAATAGAGAAAGAAACAGCAATTTTCATAACCCTCCCGGATATTTTTTCAGGAGGGCTTTTTTATGTAACGCCCTTTACTTGAACAGGCGCTCATTAAAGTTAAATGGCAGCACCTCCAGTAACTTTATTTGTGAGAATTCCTGATGCAGGGGATTTATCAGGTAATTATGCTCATCCTGCACCAGCGCAGAGGGCACTTTTAGCATCAGGTATTTTTGTTCTTTTAGCAGGGCATCGCCCACTGCTTTGGTTTCTTTGCCATGCGGATACCTGTTCCAGCCATCCGGAAGTAACCCGGGACTGATTTCATGGAGCAATGCCGCATCATTGGGAGCTTCTATAATATTCAGCACATAACCTTCCGGAATAAAACCTGGTGGGGTATAGGCTATAATTTCGGTAATGGCAAGGGCGCGGGTTTCAGAGCAGTAGAGTGCTGGGATGCCCTTGCTGTTCCAGCGGCCGCCATAGAGCTCGGCACCTTTGCCGGACAGATCTCCGCCCCATTCCTTGCGGCTAAAGCGGTAGAGGATCATGCAAATACACCAAACTCTATCTGACCCAGTGTATCATTTACGAGTTCAAGACCAAAGCTGGTATCGAGCAGTGTTTTAGGTGCTACACCGCCCACAGCCATAATGCGGGCATTTAACCACTGGCAGAACTTTTGCTCATCCCTGAACACATCGGTACCTTTCTGGTAAAGCTGGGTTATCCTGATTACCTTATCAGAGGCAGAGGTACCCAATGACTTATTTTCTTTTCTTACCCGAATTAAGGTGCGTTCAGATACGCCCAGAAATTGTGCCCATTCCTGCAGGCTAAACGGCAGCCTTTCTACAATCTCCTCAAAGGTCTGGGCATCCAGGCCTTCGCGGCTAAGCTGTATTAGCTCATCTAAAGAGCGGTTTTTAAACAGAGGCAATCCCATAGCTGACAATTTTCATAAAAATACTGACAATTTACATTATAACAAGCCTCGGGCTGCTATAGTTTATTTCTCATTGACTGCATTGCTTTTCTACAACAGGAGCAGCTGGCAGGATAAGAAGCAACATGCCTGTTTATTCAGATTAACATAATGTAGATTATTGTAACTTTGTGGTCGATAAAAATAAATCCCCGGCCAGTTAGCTGGTCGGGGATTTGTATCTGAAACTTAGTTGTCCTTATTTCTTTTTAGTGCTGCCTGATTTTCCCAAACGGGCAATCAGTTCTTCATTCATCTTTACGTACTCCGGATTTTCGTTTTTGGCGAGTTCTCTGGAGCGTTCTGCAGCCTTAATAGCATCTTTAGTTTTGTTTAAGTCAGCCAGAATAAGCGCACGCAGGTAGTGAATGTAGTAGCGGTCTTCTTTTTCAATGGCTTTGTCTACCCACTGCAGGGCCTGCTGCTTGTCTTTGCCATTGCGGTAGTAGTAGTTAGCTGCCTGGAAATAGGTACCACCATTTTCTACTGGTTTCGACATGGTTTCCTTGATCTGCGCCATTACTTTAGAGTCAACCTCAGTTTCCAGCGGCACACTTACTTTGGTAAAATCCCAAAGAATATTCATGTTGGCCGTGTTGTTTGTAAACTCAGAGAAATTAATGGTGAATGTTTCGGCTGGTTCACCAATATTAACAGGCTTAACTTTTACCCTTAGCGCATCTTCTTCCTGCTTATACCCCATAGAACCCCAGAGGCCCAGGTTTTTGTTAAAGATTACCGTCCACTCATCCTGCCCGGGAATGGTATAAAGGGCATAGGTACCGCCTGGCAGCCACTGGCCTTTTACTTTAACACTATCTGAAAAAGTAACTTTGGTAGATGCATTGGCACCTGTACGCCAAACCTCACCATAGGGTACGAGGCCACCAAAGATGTTACGCTCACGGCCTTTAACACCAGGTCGGGCGTATTCCAGGGTAACATCAGTAAGCCCTATTGTAGTGCTGGTTTTTTCTGCAGGGCTGGCCTGTGGCATTTTTAATTGTGCAAAGCCAAGAGATGCACTGAACATCAGGCACATAAACATGCCATAACGCATAACTGGGTGTTTCATATCAGACAAAAGTTAAAGAAGTGACGATTTAAAGTGGCAATTTAAGTTCATTTTAGGTTATCTTGATCTTTTATCATCAATTTTCTTGCCACTATGTTTGATGTACCCAGCTACCTGAATGTAATGCAAAAAGTGGTTAATTTCAGCAGGTGCCGGGTTTACTACTTAGTGATATGTGTAAAGGCCATGCTGACAAATGAGTGGGAAGCACAAAGGCCAGGATAAAATCTTAGCCCGGGGACGGGCCGTATACCTGCTAAAAGAAAGGGTGCATGAGCAAACTGCCACAAAGTTTTTTTACACGTCCCGATCCGGTACAGATAAGCCGGGAGCTGCTGGGGAAGAACCTGTTTACAAAGATCGATAACATACTCACTGGCGGCATTATAGTAGAAACAGAAGCCTATAATGGCCGTACCGACAGGGCCTGCCATGCCCATTTGGGCAGGCGTACAAAACGAACAGAGATCATGTACCGGCAGGGCGGGGTGGCCTATGTTTACTTTACATACGGCATGCACCATCTGTTTAACATAGTAACGAATGAAGAAGGCAAAGCAGACGCAGTATTGATAAGGGCCATAGAGCCTACGGAGGGCATAGAAGAAATGATGCTTAGGAGAGGGCTGGATAAGCCGGAATACAGGCTTACTGCCGGCCCCGGCGTATTGTGCCAGGCCTTAGGCATTAAGCGCGAACATTACGGGGAGGATCTGCAGGGAAATAAAATATGGCTTGAAGATCAAAACCTAAACATTCCCGATCGGGATATAATAACAGGGCCCCGTGTAGGAATTGCCTATGCAAAAGAAGATGCCTTATTGCCATGGCGTTTTAGCATTCGAAATAATCCCTGGGTAAGCAGGGCAAAAGCAAATTATGAGTTTAGTAATAATAGCACCAAGCAAGAATAATAAAGCCTACTGGCAGAAACGACTGGAAGAGGAACTAAAAGCCAGGGGCGAAGATGTAAAAGTGGAAATATGGCCGGAGGTGGAAAACGCTGATAAGGTGCTGATGGCCGTAACCTGGAAGCATCCGCAGGAGAGCCTTTATGCCTATCCGCATTTAAAAGTAGTTTCTTCTATGGGAGCGGGGGTTGATCACATCCTGAAAGATGAGCACCTGCCCCTGCACTGGCACATCGTACGCATTGTGGATGAACAGTTAACCCGTGGTATGAGCAACTACCTCCTGGCTGCCGTTCTCAACTATCACAAGCAGATGTACCACTACTACGAACTGCAAAAAACACATAGCTGGGGGTATTCAGAAACCCCGGAAGTAGAACTGCAGCCGGGTATACTGGGTCTGGGAGAGCTGGGAACAGACATTGCACTAAAGCTTAAAGGGCTTGGCTTTAAAGTCTCGGGTTATAGCCGCACACCAAAAGATATCATGGGGATCTCTACCTATGCCGGTGAAGATGAGCTGGAAACATTTCTGCAGCAGACAAACATGCTCATTTGCCTGCTGCCGCTAACCAAAAATACCAGGGACTACCTGAATATTGAGTTTTTCAGGAAGTGTAAGAAAGGCACCTACCTGATCAATGTTGCCCGTGGCAGCCACCTGGTAGAGGAAGACCTGATCACTGCACTGGACCAGGGCCTGCTCTCTGGCGCAACCCTTGATGTTTTCCGGCAGGAGCCATTGCCAAAAGAACATCCCTTCTGGGATCATCCAAAGGTGTTCATTACTCCACACATTGCTAGTGTAACCAACCCGGATGCAGCCATTCCGCAGGTTGCTGAAAACTATGTGCGCATGTTGCATAATAAACCACTTTTAAATAAAATTGATCGCACAGCCGGATATTGATATGGAAATAATATTGTGCCCTGTTGATCTGAAGCCCGATACCTTAAATGCACTGGAAGCCGCAGCAAAACTGGCTTCTGCTCACAGGGTACACCTGGTGCTTTTGCATGTATTTACCAAAAAAGAGTACGAAGATGCACTTGGCGACGGCGATCTGGATGGAATTGATGCCTATCAGCAATCACTGCAACAGTCAATGGGTGCTTTGTGTGATACATTAAGGGAGGCAGATCCAAGCCTAAGCTGCTCTGCGGTGATCAGGCATGGCAGCACCATCAGCACTATACTGGAAGAAGCAGCAATCTTAAAAAGTTTTCTTATTGTTATGGGTTCACATGGTGTCCATAACATTACAGAAGCTATGGATGGTAATCATCCGGTTAAGGTTATTGAGCAATCGCCCTGTCCTGTGCTCTGCGTACCGGAAGGTGTTACTTTTGAAGTTCCTGCAAAAGTTGTGTATGGCAGCCGCATGAAGCAGCAGGATCCGGATTGTCTGCAGCGCCTGATTACCCTTCTCCACCCCTTTAACAGCAGTATAGATGTTGTATATGTTGGAGAAGGGACCAGTACCACACGTGATAAGTGGCTGGCGCACGAAAAAATGATCCGCAGTTATGTGCGTTATGAAAAGCTTCGTTTTCACCTGTTCGACTGGGATGATGAACCATACCAGGGACTGGATGAATATATGCAGCAGACAGGAGGCGCTTTGCTGGTACTGCTTACCCATCAGCGTAATTATTTACAGCGCCTCTTCGAAAAAAGTGTATTCAAGCAAATTACTTATTTCAGTGAATACCCCTTGCTGGTCTTCTTAGAAGATCATTTAACATCGGCAGAAGATTAAGCTCTGCAACTCACAGAAGATCTATTTTTTGATAACCCTTTTTTAAAAAAATATAGTCTACAAAGCCATATTCAGCAATTACTCACTGGCATGCAGACCTGCCGTAGCTGAAGTAGTTTTTTACACATTTTTTCAAACCCTTTGTTTTAACTGTCGTATAGAAGAGTTGGATTATGCCCCCTCATGAAGCTCAGCATTATTATTCCTACATGTAACGAAAAAGACTATTTGCAGAAAACACTCAATGCTGCACATAATCATGCTTCGGGAAAACATGGTATAGAAATTCTGGTAATTGATTGTGGATCTACTGATGGCACTACTGAAATTATCAGGCAAAAATCTGTTGTGGTTGTTACAAACCCAATGCTGCTTGGTAAAAAATGGGCTTCGTTACGTCTGGGCGCCCGTCTGGCACAGGGAGATGTTTTTCTTTTTTTAGATGCCGATACACTGCTGCCTCCGGATTATGACATTGCCATTGCGAATGCTTTGTTGAACGACAGGGTAATGGGGGGTGCTTTTGAATTTTCTTTTATTGAAAAATCTCCCTTACTGAGCCTGGTTACCTATGTTAACAGGATTCGCTATCGCTTTAGAAGGCGCTTTTATGGTGATCAGGGCATATTTGTTCGCAGAACGGCCTATACCATTAGCGGGGGCTGGCCAGAACGCCAGCTGATGGAAGCCGCTTACTTTTGCAAAAAGCTGCAGGAGCATGGCAAGCTCGCCATTATCCATCCGCCTGTGCGTACCTCTGGCCGGCGGTTTATAGAAGGTGGCATTTTGCGTGTATTTTTTCATGATATCCGTATTTGGTGGCAGGACCTGATTGGCAATGATGTGGAGAAATATGGAAGCGCATACTGGCAGCACAATCAGAAAAAGCCGGCCAAAATCAGCAGAAGAAAAACAGAGTCTTCGAAAGAAACAGCTGAGTATCATCAGTATCGTCAGCAACCTGACTGATCGCTTCATCATTCAGCGGCAAAGGAGTTAATCCTCACCCACAACAGCTTGTGAGAAACGTTAACTCATGCAGGCAACTTCAAATCGCAGACTCCCAAGCTCTAGTTACACTATCGATAACTTGTTTTTGATTGCTCAAGCTCGCCTGTTACGTATTCACTGCTTATTATCAAAAATATCCTTGCTGACTGTGCCTGGCTAAAAGTTTTGCAGCAGTTGCCTTAGCCATAACCAGCAGGTTCACGCATCAGGCACCCTGAAAAGATATTGGAATAATTATATATATTGCTATCACCTTTTTTTAGTTTTAAAAGCCCCATAATATAGCTTGTAAGCGTAAGGGTAGCGTGGTTTAAATTTCAGGAGTAAGGCCAGCAATTATATCTACTGCTTTAAATGTTAAGTGTATTGTTAAATTGCCCACATTGTGAAATACGCAACATAAATTGAAGAATTATGTTTTATATTTTGCCTCAATTCACTTAAACTAGTAAGTGATATCCCTGCTACATGAGTGCAAATCTACAGAAAGCATACTTTGCAAACTTTTCATTTCTGTGTTTTATCCAAATTTGGTTACTATTCCTTATCCTGCCTTTTACCCTGGTAGCCAACCAGGCACCACAAGTTCAGGCGCTGGATACAGCCAAGGCTTTGAGCCAGTTTACACTGGACAACTGGCAGATGGAAGACGGCCTGCCAAGTAACTCTGTGATGGCGCACCTGAAATCAAAAAGTGGTTACTTCTGGCTTGCAACCTACGATGGCTTATCGCGCTTCGATGGCTACAAGTTCAAAAACTATACTCAGCGCTTTTACCCACAGATACCTACCAACAGCCTTTTCGACTTACACGAAGACGTAAAAGGCAACCTCTGGATTGCAACCAACGGGGGTGGGGTAGTAAAAATGAGAGATGAGGTTTTTACTGTTATCCAGGAGAATGAATTTTCTCCGAACCAGTCGGTGACAGCTTTTGCCGAGGACGAGCAGGGGCAAATCTGGGTGGGAACGCGCGGTGGATTGGGCCTGATCAGGGATGATGTATTTGTAGCGTACCCCGAGCTGAACAGGCTGCATAACCTGCATATTTTTAGCCTTTACCATGATGCAAAAGGAAGCTTATGGATAGGTACGGTGGGAGATGGACTCTGGGAGTTACATAATGGTTTGCTACGGCACTACACCAACATCCATGGCCTGACAAACAACTCCATCAGATCTATTTTTGAAGACCAGAAAGGACGTTTGTGGATTGGTACCGAAGAGGGCATCAATATCATGGAGCATGGCCGCATACGCGAGGTACCTGTATTTGGTAAAACGTTCGCAGCTTTTATCAATGATATTCATCAGGATGCCTACGGTACACTTTGGTTCACGACCAATGAAGGCCTGTTGCGGTATAAAAAAAATACTTTTGAATGGTTACTGACAGATACTGAAGGCGGCTCAAACGAGTTACAGCAGTTATACTCCGATGGCGAAGGCAGCCTGTGGATAGGCTCCTATTACAAAGGCTTGCTGCGCCTAAGAGATGGTAAATTCAATAATTACTCCCGTGCAGAGGGCTTACCCAATGAGGTTGTAAATGTAGTGTGGTCGGAAGAGGATGCCGTTTGGGTAGGCACAAATGATGGAGTGGCTTTCCTCAAACAAGGTGTGGAACAGGTTTACAGGCTGGATAATAATTCTGCAGCAAACAGGGTGCGGGAAATATTCAGGGATTCCAGAGGCGTACTGTGGGTGGGTACTAATGATGGAATATTCAGGCTAAAGGGAAACAAATTTGAACGGGCCTTTAAAAGAGGTTCTGGCCTGTCGTCTGATAAAATACGCAGAATAGTAGAAGACAAAGAGGGAAGGCTTTGGATTGGCACCCGCAATGGCCTGTTTGTGAGTAATCCGGAAAGACCTGAAGAAGTAAGGGTGGTGGATGAATTGTATGGTATATTTATTCTCTCTCTCTTTGTTGATTCCAAAGGTAATTTATGGGTAGCTACCAACGGTAAAGGCCTGTATTACTACGATGGCACTTCGTTCAGCCAGCACAGCTATGAACAGGGATTAACAAGCAATGTGCTGTTTGATGTTTGGGAAGACAAAGAGGGCATTATATGGGTGGGCAGCAACGATGGTTTGCACATATACAAAAACAACAGCTGGCACAACATCAATGAAAAGCAGGGCCTGTTTGTCAATACCATTTTCCAGATCCTAAATGATGAGCAGGATAATTTGTGGCTAACAACAAACAGGGGTGTTTTTGTGGTAAAAAGAAGTGAAATATTATCTGTGACAGATAATAAAAATGCACAGTTCCGGAATTATAAACAGTTTACCACAGCCGACGGCATGCGCAGCAGTGAAATAGCTGCTGTTTCCAGAAGCTGCCTGTCTTCCGATGGGTTATTCTGGTTTGCTACCCTAAATGGAGTAAGTGCTATTAACCCAAAACTGATCAGTACTAACCCTACCAGTCCACTGGTTAAAATAGAAAGGGTTACCGGTGATAAATATGAATACCCCCTTGCCAGTGAAGTACGCTTTGCTGCGGGCACCAAACAATACGAAATTCAGTATACCGGTTTCAACTATTACGCACCTAAAGCAACCAGCTTTTACTATATGCTGGATGGTTTTGATAAAGAATGGCAGGAAGCCGGAAACAGAAGGGTAGCCTATTATACAAACCTGCCAGCCGGTGATTATACCTTTAAAGTGCGGGCAACCAATGAAGATGGTATCTGGAGTAAGGAGGAGGCTGCTTTTAAAATAATACAGGAAGCGTACTATTATGAAAACCCCTGGTTTAAAGTGGCCATGCTCTGCCTGGTTGTGTTGCTGCTGGTAGTGCTCTACTTCTGGCGAACACGCCAGCTACGTCTGGAAAATCTAAAGCTGGAAAGCCTGATCAATGAACGCACCAATGACATTACCGCACAAAAAGAATCAATTGAGCATCAAAAAGAGGAATTAAGCAGGTTAAACCAACTAAAGGATAAATTGCTTTCTGTACTATCTCATGACCTAAGGCAACCCTTTAGCTCTATCTCGGGTTTGCTTGCCCTCTTACGCGAAAGACAAATAGACCAGCAGGAGTTTCAGCATTTTTCAAAAGAGCTGAATCAGCAGGTAAAGTGGCAGGTACACATGCTGGATAATGTGCTTTTGTGGACCCGAAACCAGCTGAAAGGACTGGAGGTTAAGCCTGTTGCCATTAGCCTCTACCAAACCATTGAAGAAATTTTGATCCTGTACCGGTCGCAGGCTAATTTCAAGAATATCACCATTGAAAATAAGGTACTTCCTGATACAATTATTGTAGCAGATGCAGATATACTGCACCTGGTTATGCGCAACCTGATTGGAAATGCTGTTAAATTCACAAATAACAGTGGTACTATCACTGTTTCAGCCAGGTTTGCACGGGGCTATTACCAGATAGAAGTAAGCGACAACGGCATAGGTATGAATAAAGCTAAGCTCGATAAGCTGTTTGTTACTTTCCAGGATTCACCGGAAAGGGGTACTTCTAATGAAAAGGGCTCCGGCCTGGGATTAGCGCTATGCCATGAATTTATAGAGGCCTGCGGCGGAAGGATATGGGCAGAAAGCAGGCAGGGTATGGGCAGCAGGTTTATCTTCACTCTGCCCGAAAAAGGAAGCTCGCACACAAATACTGGTCAGATGAAGCAGCCTGCACTTATTCATTAAGCTGCTTTAATTCTTTCACTGAGCTGTAAATAATGTTGTAAGCCTGCTGATCGTTTGCCCATTCCTGGTTTAGCTCAAACTCTATGCCGGCATAGTCAGCGGGAAACTGTTTACGCAGGTAAGTTGTAAAACCATCTGCAGTACCCTTATACGGGTAGTTAAAACGAATTCTTACCTCCGGGATAAGCCTAAGAAATATATTTTTCCAGTGGTTGCACAATTCCCTTTCCTGCAGGCGGGAGGGGTCGTAGAGTAAGCCTATATCAGCATTGCGAACTTGGCCCTCCAGTACAGGTGTAAAGCTGTGTATGCTTAGGTGATAGACCTGATGCCCGTCTCCTATAAATTGCTTGATAGCAGCTTCTACATTTTTGCGGTAGGGAGTATAGTATTTATCGATAATCAATGCACGCTCCTGTTCCTGTAACCCTTTTGTAAATTTCGAGAACAGCTTGGGATGATGCAGCGACCGGTTCAGCTCTACCAGTAACCTGCTTACAGTAACAGCATTGGAATAGTCTGCCAACGGCTCCAGGATTTTGAACAGCTCCAGTGCACCGGGGTCCCAGCCTCTGTGGGAGTTGAGGGCATGTTGTGCTTCTGCATCGTAAAATATTGATGCAAAAGCACCAGGAATAGCGTTGCCACCATGTTCGCAGGTAATTACCCAACGCACACTCATATAAAAAGCTGGTTGTTTTGCAGACAAAGGCTTAACTGCCTGTATACCTCCCGGATGGCTTCTGGCCTGTAATCCTTGTTCAGGGAGGAGAGTATACGCGAGCTCAGCGAGCCCTGCTTTAAAAGCTTTTCAACAACAGCTATGTATGGTGCCTCCAGGCCTGATGAAACTTTTTCGAGCAGGTGTTGCCAAAGCTCCCTGGCCTGAGCAGAAGTTTGTTGTAAGCCAAAAAGTTGCAGGTACTGCTGGTTACTGATCACAGTATTTTCGCCACTCCTGATTACTTCCAGAAAAATGGCAGCAAGGCTATCTTCACTCCAGGCTGTTTGTTCATCAATTGAAGCCCACTGCTGGTTCACCAGGGCCTTTATGCATTCGCAGATGATTGACAGTATAGCAATATCTGCCAATGGGCACTCCTGTATGTCTATGATCCTGATTTCGATGGCACCCCGATCGAAGCGGGCAATTGCCCCGCGGGAGTTAAGGAAATGTTTGTCTAATACCCCTTCAGTATCGTAGGGCGCTATGGCTTTGCTGATTGGATTGAAGATCTGCTCATAATAAGCCTGTTTAGAAAAAACACGCTCTGGAATTACTTTGCCTGCAATTACAGGAATTTTCTTCTGATTGTGCCGGTAGGTCTCCAGCCTGGTATCGAGGTAGCCACTAAACTTACCGTCTAAAATAGGAGTGCTGGCGCTAAGGGCAGGAATAATGGGCAGCAGCAGCCTGATAGCCGCATGCAGCTTTTTAAACTCTTCATCACCTGAAAAGGGCAGGTTTATGTGTGTGCTTTGCAGGTTAGACCAGCCATGCCCACGGCAATCAAATATGCGATTGTACAGGTTATAAATCTCGCTTGCCTCATGCTCCCACAGCCGTGTTTCAGTAAAGGGATCCATGAGCGGGTGTGCCCCGGTGGGCAGGAGCATGGCACCTAAACTCTCCAGTTGCCTGTTTATCTCCTGTATATTTGTATGAAAGTGATTATCAAGGCCACTTAAGGAAGCTTCAGGCTTGTGAGTTTTAATTTCCAGCACGTGGTTCACCAGCTCGTTAGACCAGTCGATGGTGCCATTTTCGTAGTCACCAACCCACTGGCCTGCCATTTTCCTAAGCAGCTCATCGGCCACTGCTTTTACCGAAAGTGTAGCTTGGTCTACAATCATGTATTCCATTTCCACACCATAGACTTCAAACAGAGAGTAAGCCATTGTTAAGAGAGCAACTTTTCGATTCGTTTCTTAAAAGATTTCATGATGCGGTCGTAAAGCTCATCCTTCAGTACTTTATCTTCCACACCAGAATCAAGGTTAGGGTTGTCATTGATTTCGATCACATAAACCTTTCCGCCAGATTCCTTTATATCTACTCCATACAGGCCGTTACCAATAAGTTTGGTAGCCTTAAGCGCCACATCAATTACCTGTTGCGGCACTTTAGAAGGATGGAGGGTTTCATACCTGCCTGTGGTTTCCTTTTTATCCTCCCAGTTATAGATCTGCCAGTGGCCTTTAGCCATGTAGTACTTACAGGTGTACAATACCTGCTCGTCCAGCACACCAACGCGCCAGTCGAAATCTGTTGGTAAAAACTCCTGCGCAATTACCAGCTCCGACTGGTTAAGCATATTATTAAGCTGCTGGCTTAGCTCTTTCTCATCTTTTGCCTTTGTTACACCCTGGGAAAAGGAAGAATCCGGCAACTTGAGTACACAGGGAAAACCTAACTTCTTACCAACCTCCTTCTTATTTTCGCCGTGTACCACCAGGGTTTTGGGCGTAGGTATTTTATTTAGCTCCATCAACTCTGCCAGGTACACCTTATTGGTGCATTTTAAAATTGAGTTGGGATCATCCATCACCACCAGCCCTTCTGTTTGTGCGCGGCTGGCAAAGCGATAGGTGTGGTGGTTAACTGTAGTGGTTTCCCTGATGAACAGGGCATCGAATTCGGCAAGCCGGTCGTAGTCTTCCTTTGTGATCAGTTCTGCATAAAAACCATTCTTTTCGGCAGCTTCCACAAACTTTTGCAGCGCCCTTTTATCTGATGGCGGCGAGTGCTCTGCAGGATTGTGCAGAATAGCCAGGTCGTAGAGGTAGCGGGTATTACGTACGCTCTCATAACGCTTTTTGCTAAAGTAATTTTTAGCAAACTCCTGCACGTAAGGCAGGTGATCCTCCGGTATTTCAGATAGAGAAATAGGCTTGATGCTTTGCAGCAGCCACTTTTTATTATAGGTAAAGCGGGCTCTTAAAAAGGGTGCCTGAAACTGGCGGTGCAGCTCCCTACAGAGTTTTTCATACTGCTTGGCAACATTGTGGCCGAAATAGATGCTCAGCGTAAACTCCTCTGATTTCAGGTTCTTCAGCGTCTTTTGGATAATATCATCCAGCTCTTCAGATACAATTCTTACTAAAGCAGGGGCCTTCAGGTCCTGTATGCTTTTTACACTTGGTATGGGTTTGTGGCCCCTGGCTTCGGCAAGCAGGGAAACATAGTAACCCTTAGACTGGTATCGATAGTCGTTGCAAAGGTTAAAAACCCTGGTGTTTTGCAGCTTACTGAGTTCAGCTTGTGTAAGGTATGCTTTTGGTGTAAGTACTTCAATCTCATTCAGATCCATCTGAAAGAGGTTTGGCGTATTCGTAACAATTATTTTCTTCATATCAGATTCTTCGGCGATACAATCAGGATATTGGCATCGTACGTAAGAATACCCAGGTGAATGGCATTGATTACCCGATTTGTTTCG
The DNA here is from genome assembly GCF_020178975.1 of Cesiribacter sp. SM1. Lineage (GTDB taxonomy): Bacteria > Bacteroidota > Bacteroidia > Cytophagales > Cyclobacteriaceae > Cesiribacter. The sequence continues at coordinate 63,100 of NZ_JAHXBU010000092.1, read as the reverse complement.
ATTTTATAATAGTTGGTGCTGGATATGGGATTCTCTTTGTATGGATCGGCCACCCACAGGTATTCTCCCTCCAGCTTGGTGAGAACAACAAAATGGCCCATTGGTTCTCCTTTAAGATCATCAAAAATAGACCGATCCTGTTCGTCGGCATATTCACGTTTAGTCTGGTACAGGTAGGTAGCACTAAGCCCGGCCAGTATGGGAATGTTTTTAGAAAGATAGCTCCTCAATAACGACTCATCGAGCATATCTAGATGTATTTCGCCACCCTTGAGCAAAAACTGCTTGTAAGCTGCAGTTGCCAGCGTAAACTTCCTGCCTTTTTTGTATTTCAGCTGGGCATCCAGCTTTTTCAGCAGCTCCTCCTTCGGCAGCTCCCGCCAGCTGGGGTCGAACATGGTAAGGTTAGAGGTGTGCATTCGGGCACTAAAGCCTTTACTTAGCGCATCAAGCCCGAGAAAAACTGCAAGTGTACCGCCTCCTTCAAGGTAGTTCACGCTTCGGATTACCTCATCCAGCCCTAAATCATACTTAAAATAATTATAAACAGCATGTAAACTGGTTGGCCCGCAGGTGGAATCATCAGGCTGGGCAAGTATTGATAATTTTTTCAACCTCAATGTCTACGCTTTTTTGTAGATAACAGATATGAACGGTGCAATTGTTTTTAACAACAGCTGTAAATCAGATCACTTGCATATTACATAATATGTGTTTTGATGAGGTGATTAATCAGGAATTTTTTTTAAATTTTCCTTAGTGTACGCACATCATTCCTTTTTCACCTTTACTGAATTTTTATGACTATCGTTAACATCCTGGTAATTGGTGCTACAGGCACCATAGGTAGGCACCTGCTGGAAGAGCTGCAGAAGCGTAATGCAGGCTTTCGGGCATTGGTTCGAAGTAGTGAAAAAGCCCTACTGCTGCAAAAAAAGGGCTATAATGTTGCCATGGGCGATTTGAGTGATGTTGATTCACTGAAAAGAGCCATGCTGGGTGTGGAAAAAGTATTCCTGCTAAGCACACCCTCAGAACAGCAGGTAGAACTACAGCGCAATGCCATAGACGCCGCTATTCAGGCAGGCGTTAAGCATATTGTAAAGGTATCTGCACTGGGCACTTATCCCGACTCTCCCCTGCAGCTGGGGCGCATGCATGCCAAAACCGAAGAACACATACGTAACAGCGGCCTTTCATGGACGTTTCTGCACCCACATACAATTATGCAAAACTGGCTAAATTATGTAAACCAGGTGCGAACTTTCGGTGTGCTGTACTCCTTCACCAAAGATGGACGCTATGCTCCGATAGATGCCAGGGATGTGGCAGCGGTTTCAGCAAAAATACTTACGGAAGAGGGGCATGCTGGCAAAACCTATGTGCTTACCGGTTCTGAAGCAGTGAGTATGAAAGATGTAGCAGATGCCCTTGAACTGGCCCTTGATCGTGATATTAAGCTGATTACCGTAGACCCGGCGCAAAGTTATGAAACTCTTCTACATGCAGGTGTGCCCGATTGGCTGGCAAAGGATCTGTCGCAGCTAAACCTGATCTACGCACAAAGCATGGGAAGCGACATAACACAGGATGTAGAGTCAATTACCGGCCGAAAGCCCATTACGCTAAAGCAATTCACCCAGGACCATGCCCGGGTATTTTTGTAAACTACATAATCTCCTGCATTTTCTCCTGCAGCTTTGCTATTTCCGATAGCATCAGATTTCCTGCCGGGAAAATGAAATAGAGTTTATGGTTTTTTCTCCACCAGCTGATCTTCGATTCAGAGAGGTAGTACCACTCTTCTTCAGTTAAGCTGCTTAATTGTTCGGCTACCTTTTCTGCAGAAAGCTCCTCATCAAATGTCCATTCCTCCACGGTTGCGCGGGGGTAGGTGTTTGCTGCCACTTCATAATCTGCCAGAAGAAAACATGATTTAATTTCCAGGAGCCCCTCCATATTTACAACAGTAATTTCCTGTTCAGGAGCCAGAGAGGAGCTGCCGGAATCTAAATCACTGTTAACAGCTTCAATTCTTTTGCTTATGGCGTTTTCCACTGGTGGAATAAGGCAGTAAAAGCCATTTTCGATAGGATAGGAACAATCCTGCTTTTGCTGATAATAGCCTATGTGGTTCAGCTGGCCGACCAGTGCCACAAAAGGATCTGAATCGGGTGCAGGCATACCTGAATCTGGACCTTGAACAGTGTCTCCATTGTTCTGCAGGTCGAATGAAGCCGTTTCTTCAACGGTATAAAGACAGGAAGAAAGCCCCAGCAACATCAAAACCATCGTAAGAGGGGCTATTTTAGCATAGCGGAGTAGCATAGTACTGAGCTTTACGCTAAAACAGCAGCTTTGGATGTGCCGGGCACCTATTTAATCAAACAAATCTTCCTCGCGCTCCAGCATTAGTATGTTTGCCTGAGGCACAATAAAGTACTTTTCGCCATTGATCAGCACCTCATAACTGCCTTTTTGCAGGTACACGGCCAGGTCGCCAACACGGGCCTGCAGGGGTATATAGCTTACTTTTTCTTCTGGTTCTTTCCAGGGCTCGTCTTCTCCGTCGGCAGGAAAGGGAATGGCATATCCGGGACCAGTTTTCATAACCCAACCAGTACGAACCACCTCTTTCTCCTGCACTCCTGGAGGCAGGTACAGTCCACTTTCTGTACGTTCATTATCCTTCTTTGGGCGTATCAGCACCCTGTCACCTATAATGATAATCTTCTTCAGCTTGTTTTCAGGTGTCAGCATGGTATGCGACTTCATCTTTACTCCGGTTAAGGGTGCAAATTTACTAAATTGTTCATTTGCATCATTTGCTCACTGGGCAATTTTACGGGCCTGTTATCTTTGCTTTAACACTTTAACAGCTGCCTCCAGCCCTTTAAGTGTGAGTGGGTGCATATGCCCTTCAAAAAGTTTGCTGATTTCTCCAATCGTTTCTGTATACGACCATTCTCTTTCCTGCACCGGGTTCAGCCATACCGTATGCGAAAAATGCTCCCGTAGCCGCTGCAACCATACAGCACCCGGTTCCTCGTTTGCATGTTCTACACTGCCACCTTTATAATATAGCTCGTAAGGCGACATACTGGCATCACCAACAACTATTACCCGGTAGGCAGGGGAGTAGGTATGGAATAAGCTTTGGGTACTGATGTAGTCATAACGTCGTCGCCTGGGATCTTTCCAGATCTTTTCGTAGAGGCAGTTATGGAAATAAAAATACTCCAGGTGCTGAAATTCATGTTTAGCAGCGGAAAAAAGCTGTTCACAGAGGTATACATATTCATCCATGGAGCCGCCTACATCCAGCAGCAGTAGCAGCCTTATGCCATTGCTTCGTTCCGGTCTGTACACCTCTTTAAGTAATCCTGCGTTATGGCACGTCTGCCGTACAGTTTCGTCTATGCTAAAAACATCCGGGGCTCCCTCACGGCTTAGCAGTCTTAACCTGCGCAGTGCCATCTGAAACTGCCTGGTATCAAGCTGAAGATTATCATCCAGTGCCTTGAACTGGCGCTGGTCCCACACCTTTACAGCCTTTCCATGCCGGCCTTCGGTTTGTCCTATGCGATAACCCTGCTGGTGATAGCCCCAGGCACCAAATGCAGATTTGCCGCCGGTACCAATCCATTTGTTGCCTCCTTCATGCCTTTCATTCTGCTCATTCAGCAATTCCTGAAAACGCTCCTGAAGCTGCTCCAGCAAGTCCTGCCGGTACTGGCTGCTTTCCTCATCGGGTGCCACTAACAGTTCCCGATTTTTTCGGAGCCAGTCATGAGGTATGGCGGCTACAGGATCGAAGGGGAGGGAGGCTAAGTTACCAAAGGCAGCAGAAAAGCTGCGGTCAAATTTATCAAGCTCCTGCTCCCGCTTTACAAACAGGCAGCGGCACAGGAAATAGAAGTCGTTGGTGCTATGCTGCACCACACCCTGCTGCAGGGCATCCTGCAGGTGTAGCAACTCCCTGGTTCCAACAGGCAGGCCGGCTTCCTTCAAGGCCAGTAAAAACTGTATGAACATCAGGAGTAGTAGCTGTTACGGTGGCGTGAACCAAAAAGAATTGCCTGCAGATCCTGCTCATTTTTCAACAGGGCACCGGCAAAAGGAGGCAGCTGCTCCTGAAGATCTATACGCTCCAGCTCTGCAGTGCCAATGCTGCCGGCCAGTAACAGCTTTATCCAATCAATCAGCTCGCTGGTTGAGGGGCGCTTTTTCAGCTGGCGCTTTTCCCTTACCTCCATAAATAATGCAATGGCTTTGCTGATCAGCTGCTCCTCCTGTGCAGGATAATGTACCTCCACTATTTTGCGCAGGGTATCAGCATCGGGAAAGCTGATATAATGGAAAAAGCAACGGCGCAGGAAAGCGTCCGGCAGCTCTTTTTCATTGTTCGAAGTAATGATTACAATGGGTCTTTGCCTGGCACAAATGGTTTCGTCAAGCTCATAGCAGTAAAACTCCATTTTATCGAGCTCCTGCAGCAAATCGTTGGGAAATTCAAGATCAGCTTTATCTATCTCGTCGATGAGCAGCACCGGTGCATCATCTGCCACAAATGCCTCCCACAGTTTACCCTTACGGATGTAGTGGCGTATATCGCTCACCCGCTCACTGTTCAGCTGCGCATCGCGCAGGCGGCTGATCGCATCATATTCATAAAGGCCCTGCTGCGCAGAGGTGGTAGATTTAATGTTCCAGGTGATAAGTTTTTTGCCAAGCGCGGCTGCTATCTCATAAGCCAGCTGTGTTTTGCCGGTGCCTGGTTCCCCTTTTATCAGTAAAGGTTTTTGCAGGGTAATGGCTGCCTCTACCGCTACCTGCAGATCGCGCCCTGCTATATATGATTTTGTTCCGGTAAACTTCATGAATGTGCTGATAGTGAATAACCAAAGTTCGGGAATCAGCCATCAGTAAGCAAAGACTTTTTATCTGGAACAGATTTTGCACCCCTCACAATATTCCGGCACCTTAATCATTAATAAAGGAAAATAAGGCGTGATATGCCGGATATGTTTATTTTTGGGTTCAATCTTACATGAAATGAAGCTGTTTAAAGCAAAACATACTAAATTCTGGTTAGCTGCACTGGCAGTGGGAATGGTGGCTACGAGTGCACCGGCACAAAGTAAAAAAGCTCCGGTGCTTTCTGCAGATACCAGCCTTAATACTAAGTATAATGAATTGAAGCCGGTGGTTTCTCCTGATGGAAGCCGTTTATATTTTGGCAGAAGCAATCACCCCACCAGTGCAGGCGGGCGTAAAGACAGGGCCGATGCATGGGTAGCCACGGCCACGGCCGATGATATGTTTGGTAATGTACAGCGGCTTTCCTCCCTGCTAAATTCATCACAGGCCGATTTGGTAGTTGGCTTTGCCGGGAATAGCAACCAGCTCTACCTGATGCGAAACAATACCGAAAGTGCTCATAAGGGAGATGCCGGATTGTATCTGATGAATGCCGATGGCAGCGGTACTGCCAGGACTGTTACTGTAAAATACTTCCTGAACAAGGCAAAGCACCAGGATATCAGCATCTCTCCGGATGGCGAAACTATGCTCATCTCGATGGAGTCTTACAGCACCTACGGTCTGGAAGATCTTTATGTGAGTTTCCGTGGCTCCGATGGAAACTGGGGAGAGCCTCAAAACCTGGGGCCGGAAATTAATACAGCTATGCAGGAGATGAGTGCTTTTCTGTCTGCAGACGGACGTACTTTATACTTTACCAGTAACCGTACAGGAGGTAAGGGCAGTATGGATATATGGGTGAGCACCCGCCTTGACAACAGCTGGAAACGCTGGAGCAAACCGCAGAATGTAAGCAGCATCAATACACCCGGATCTGAAATGTATTACTACGAGCCTGACGCAGGCCAATGGTCATATTATACCTCTACCCAGAACAGCGAGGGTTTCGGAGATGTGCGCCGCATCAGGAAGCCTGAGCCGCCAACACCACCAGCGCTCGAAACCACCCCTGAGGTAGTAACAGCTACAGTTCCATTGCAGCCCCAGCCAGCAACTGCTGCCGAGATCAATAATGAAGTTACCGAACTGATGGAAGAGCAGCAGCCAGAAGTAAAAGTCACTTTAAATGGACAGGTAAGTGGTGCAGATGGCAAAACACCATTTGCAAGGCTTATTGTGAGCAGGGATAATTTCCTTGATTCTGTGTCTGCTGCCAGCACCTATTATATGGCACTGCCTGCTTCAGGAGAGTATGCCATTCAGGCAAAGGCAAAGGGCTATCTCACGGTTGATACAGTGGTAAACCTTAGTGCCAACAGCAATCAGCTGAACATTAAGTTAAGGCCACTTGCCGTTGGTACTACCGTTCGCATGGATAACGTAATGTTCCAGCAGAGCACTGCCGTACTTGTAGAAGAAAGTGCAGCTTCGCTCGATAAGGTAGTACAAATGCTAAGAGAAAACCCCAGCATGGAAATTATGCTAACCGGCCATACCGATAACCAGGGGAGCAGCAGGGCTAATATCAGGCTCTCGCAGGAGCGGGTAGATGCTGTAAAAAGCTACCTGGTAAGCCGCGGCATTGATGCAAAACGCATCCAGGGTAAAGGTTATGGAGGCACCAGACCAATTGCCAGCAACGCAAATCCAGAAAGCCGTCAGCTGAACAGGCGGGTAGAGTTCACAATCCTGAAAGAATAGAACAGCTTTCTGCATCAGCAGCCTTAATATCAGCAAAAGCCGCAGATTTTTCTGTGGCTTTTGCTTTTCTTTAGGGACCGCATACAAATCATTGAACAAAGTAAAGTATAGCAATACCATAGATTATATGATTCAGGAAGCTGACTGGAGTATTATCGAGGCCGAAAGCGTGCAGAACAGAACTGTACTGGTAAGCAGCAAAAGCCTGCAGCCTTTGAAAATTCTCAATCCTGAAAGCCATTCAACATGCTGCCATGTTGTTCTGTCGAATTATGGTGGAGGCATGGTGGCAGGAGATGCCATTAAACTGAAGCTCAGCTGCGGTGCCAATACACACTTTGTGATGACCACACAGGCAAATTCAAGGATATTTAAATCGCTGAATGGTGCAGTTGCCACACAGGAGATTGATGGTAGCCTGGAAGAAAAAGGTGTAGCCGTAGTTTTTTCTGATCCGGTGGTACTGCAGGAAAAGAGCCGCTACAGGCAATACCAGCGTTGGCATATTGCGCCTGATGCCCTTTTGTTTGTAGTTGACTGGCTTAGCTCTGGTCGTGCCGATGTGGGGGAGCAATACAAATTTAGCAGCTATCTGTCAGAAATGGAGGTCAGGCAGGGGGAGAAACTTGTGTTGCTGGATCGGTTTGCTTTCAGCCCCGAAGAGCATATAGCAGGGGCTCCTGCCAATTTTGGACGATATCAAACAGTGCTTTCCGCATACCTGGTAGGCAGCACTGCCGATATGCGGTTCGAACAGTTATCAGCAGGCTTGAATAGATTAAAAGAAAAAGAACAACCCGGCCTGGGTGCAGATCTGGCACAAAAAGATTACCTGCTCTCTTTTACAAAAGCCCGGGAGGGCGTGTATGTATTAAGAGCAGGTGCAAAAAGCCGTACCGCCATGCAGCCTGTTATAGAGGCCATGATGAACCTGCTGGCTGCAGAAAGCATCCTGGGTTATAATCCCTTCAGCAGAAAATTTTAGTCTAAGTAGCTGATGTATGCTGCGTAAGCCGATATTATCTTCTGTTTTCGCGCACCGACATCAGGGCTTTTTCCCTGGCAGATTTAATGTGGCCAATAATCTCATCCAGGCCGTAACCATCCAGGGCACGAGCGAAAAGAAAAGGGCCATCGCCACGCATTTTCCTTGCATCTCTCTCCATAACACCCAAATCAGCCCGCACAAGGTCCTTCAGGTCTATTTTGTTGATCACCAGCAGGTCTGACTGGGTGATGCCAGGCCCGCCTTTGCGAGGAATTTTATCGCCGCCAGATACATCTATGACATAGATGGAATAATCTACCAGCTCCCTGCTGAAGTGTGCAGCCAGGTTGTCGCCCCCGCTCTCTACAAAAAGGAAATCCAGCTTATAGTCAAAGCGGACCATCAGCTCTTCCAGGGCATTCATGTTCAGTGAAATATCTTCACGAATGGCAGCATGCGGGCATCCACCGGTTTCAACACCAACAATTCTGTCTTCGCTAAGGGCGCTGTTCCTGATCAGGAATTCTGCATCTTCACGGGTAAAGATATCATTGGTTACCACCCCCAGCTGATGTTCATTGCGCATTCTTTCGCAAAGGGCTTTCAGTAGTGCTGTTTTACCGGTGCCAACCGGTCCGCCAATGCCAACGGTAAAGGCCCTCTTCCTGAAGTTGCGGTAAGAGGGCAGCTTACGGGTTTCCCTTTCGTTATAGTCGCCGGGAGATTCATACTGCTCATGGCTATGGCCGTGCAACAGCAGGGCCAGCTTGTCGATCAAAGGCATATGCTAGTTCTGGAATAATTTGGAGTAAACATTTTCATGAAAAACCTGGGCAGTATCTAAGAGGAATGCAGAGCGACAGGCATCTTTGTACGTTTTGTGGCTATGCATACTGATCAGGTCTTCAAAAACAGTATAAAACTGGTGCTGCAGTGCATTTCCTTCCATAGAGCCAATAAACCCTAAACGGATGGCAGCACTTACCTGGTCGCGCAGGGCCATGTGCAGGTACATGCTCCTGATTTCGTCTGGTGAAAACTGGAGTTGCTTTAGTGCCAGTGCATAAACAGGAATAAAATGCAGGGGCAGCCTTCTTAAAATAAACCACTCCTGTATTGCATCCAGATCCTCAGCAGGGTAGAAGGTATGCAGCAGGCTGATCCAGTTCTTTCCCTGTGCCAGGCTGGCTTTGCTAACTGTAGGCACCAGCATCATGGCATCGTAGGTTTCTACAAGCTGCTGCAACTCCAAACCTTTATAAGGAAACGGCTGCTGATAGCAGGAGTTAATAAAGGGTATCTCCATGCTGGCAATCTGCTGCAGATAAGCATAAAGATAGTTACGCAGCTCATATTGATTCCTGATGAGGCCAAAAGTTATGCTGCTTTCCAGGCCATAGGAATAGGCAAAAGAACCTGTTGGAATGGAAGAATCGACCAGGTGCATCAGGCGTGCAAACTTTGTCATCAGAACAAATTATATAACTGTGCCAGCGGAAGTTTAGTGGCAGGCTTACAGCTGAGGTGTACACCATCTACAGTTACCTGGTAAGTTTCAGGATCTACGGCTATGTTGGGCAGGTAGTCGTTCAGGGCCATATCTTTTTTACCAATGTTGCGGCAGCCCTTTACCGGCATCACCTTTTTAGTAAGGCCGTACTGCTTTTTTACCCGCTCTAATGAGGCCTGCGAGACAAAGGCAACAGAGCTTTTACCAACGGCACTACCCAAAGCACCAAACATTGGCCTTGAGATGTAGGGCTGCGGGGTTGGGATAGATGCATTTGCATCTCCCATTTGCGATTGCACAATTATGCCTCCTTTGATAATCATCTCTGGTCTGGAGCCAAAGAAAGCTGGTTTCCACAGCACCAGGTCTGCGAGCTTGCCCACTTCCACAGAGCCTACCACTTCTGATAAACCATGTGCGCGGGCAGGGTTGATGGTATACTTGGCAACATAGCGCTTAACCCTATAGTTATCGGCTTGTGCTGAGGATGCAGCATCTTCCGGCAGAAGCCCTCTCTGTTCTTTCATTTTATGCGCTGTTTGCCAGGTGCGGGTAATAACTTCGCCCACACGGCCCATCGCCTGCGAATCCGAAGCCATAATGGAAAGTGCTCCCAGGTCGTGCAGTATGTCTTCTGCTGCAATGGTTTCTCCCCTGATGCGGCTTTCTGCAAAGGCCACATCTTCGGGAATGTTTTTATCGAGGTGGTGGCACACCATCAGCATATCGAGGTGTTCATCGATGGTGTTGATGGTAAAAGGCCTGGTAGGATTGGTAGAGGAGGGGATAACATTGGGCTCACCACAAATTTTGATGATGTCAGGTGCATGGCCACCCCCGGCACCTTCTGTGTGGTAAGTATGAATTGTTCTGCCTTTGAATGCTTTAGCCGAGGTTTCAACAAAGCCGCTCTCGTTAAGGGTGTCGGTATGAATACACACCTGCACATCGTACTGATCGGCTATAGCCAGGCAGTTGTCTATGGCTGCGGGAGTAGTGCCCCAGTCTTCATGAAGCTTTAATCCCAGCGCGCCGGCTTCAATCTGTTCAATGAGCCCCTCCGGCTTGGAAGAATTGCCTTTGCCCAAAAACCCAAAATTCAGCGGGTATTCTTCTGTAGACTTCAGCATCATTTCAATATAAAATGCTCCGGGAGTGCAGGTAGTAGCATTAGAGCCGGCTGCAGGGCCCGTGCCACCGCCCAGCATGGTGGTAATGCCAGACGCCAGCGCCTCCGGTATTTGCTGCGGACTAATGAAGTGAATGTGCGTATCCAGTGCTCCTGCTGTTAAAATCAAGCCTTCGCCTGCCACTACTTCAGTGGTAACGCCAACTATCATGTTCGGTGATATACCTGGCATAATGTGAGGGTTTCCGCCTTTGCCTATGCCACAGATATAGCCGTCTTTGATGCCGATATCAGCTTTATAGATGCCTGTATAATCTATCACCAGGGCATTGGTGATGATAAGATCAAGTGCATCTGCCTGGGCAATTCCCGTTGCCTGGCCCATACCATCGCGCAGCACTTTGCCACCACCAAATTTGCACTCCTCGCCATATACGGCATAATCTTTTTCCACTTCCACAAACAGGCTGGTATCGCCCAGGCGAACCTTATCGCCGGTGGTGGGTCCGTACATATCGGCGTATGCCCTGCGGTCTATTCTATAGCTCATTTTTTGGGAAAATGTAGGGTGAAGAGATAATGCTACTGCTCTGTATACAGAAAGTTCTGATCTTTCATGGCCTGAACTGCTCTGGCCTTATTGCTGTCATCAACAGCGCCATCTGTAAGGCCATTGCCACCATAGACTTTCTGTTCGCCTGCCAGGGCTACCAGTGCTACTGTTTTGCGCTCCCCGGGCTCAAAGCGTACTGCAGTACCGGCTGGAATGTTTAGCCGAAAGCCGAAAGCCATAGCCCTGTTAAAGCTTAGCATTGGATTGGTTTCGAAAAAAGGATAATGGGAACCCACCTGCACAGGCCTGTCGCCCATATTGGTTACATCAATAGAAATTACTTTTCTGCCGCTGTTTAACTCCAGGGCTGTATCCTGTAGTTCGTAAGCACCGGGATTGGTATTGATGATATTATCGGGTGCAGGTGTTTTGGCAGGTGTAAGGCTTAAACCGGAGCCATATAATGCCAACTCAGCAGATCCCTTCTGCCTGCAGACAGGATGATGTACCGTTACCAGCTTGGTGCCATCAGGAAAAGTACCCTCTACCTGAACTTCATAGATAAGTCCGGCTACGCCTTCCATTACATCATCATGACCGAGGATTTTTTTACCCTTGTCCATCAGTGTTGCCACACTTTCACCATCGCGGATAAACTCCAGCAGTTGTGCGGCAATAAGGGCAACTGCCTCGGGATAGTTGAGGCGCAAACCACGGGCATAACGTTTTTGTGCAAGGAAACCGGCATTGTGGAGCACCAGTTTATCAATATCTTTTGGGGAGAGATGCATAAGAAACAGTATGTGCTAATAAAAGGAGCTTCAGCAGCAGTATAGCCATTGATGATCTGCAAAACAGCTGGGCCCAATATTGCCAGAAACCAGTTTAGGTGCAGATACTGCTCCTAATTTAAGGCAATTATTAGATAAAAAAACATTTTACACTTAAAGCAGCCCTAATTATAAACTACTAAAATAAAAAAAATGGATAAATCAACAGGAGTGAAGGCTGCAGGAAGAGAGATATCTGCTACACCTCTCAAACCTGTCTGTCAAGGAATACTTCTCTCTACACACAACCCTTCCTGCGGATAAAGTATAATGGAAATAAGGTTTAGCCAGGGAATTTATCAAGAGGTATATGATTGTTTCTGTTGCCTATCCTGCTTATCCTATATTTACATAGATCATCCAGCCTCCGTAAATGATGCATAGCAGTGAAGACAGCCCAACTGCCAGTTCACGTATCTTCTGGTTGATTTTCATGCGTGGAGTAAATGGAATGCTGAACAGACTGGCTGCAATGAGCATGCCTGCAATGGAACCTATGCCAAAGATCAGCAGGTACAAAATGCCTAAGTAAACATCAGCAATTTCGCTCATAACCAGTAACACCAAAGCACCACTACCGGCTAAGCCATGGGCCAGACCAATCATATAGGCATAGCTGTATTTAGAGCGACCAGGACTGTAGCGTTGTTTTTTATTACTGCTTAACCTCAATATTCCTACCAGGATCAGCATTACACCAATCGCAGCTTCGAAATAGCCTGAATTAAACACCAATGTTTTACTTAGCATAATAACAGCACCCACCACTACTATGGTGGTGGTGTGGCCAAGTCCCCAGTAAAGCCCATCACGGGCAGCCAGTAACATGCTGTCGCGCTTGTTCACGATGGCACTCATGGCTATCAAATGGTCTGCTTCGAAAGCATGTCCCATGCCCACTACAGCTGCAAACAGAATTGGTAATACTTCTTCCATGCTCCTTAAATCATCAGGAATAACAGGGGTAAGTGTAAATTTAAGGAGCGAAATTGAAAATCAGCATAAAAAAATATGCTGCTGCACTAATTTTCTTGCTGAATCTGCAGAAACAGCCTTAAAAATTAATGTAGCAGCATAAGCTTACTATTCTGCAGGCTTATTTCTGTCAGAACCTATGGTTTCATCAAACAGCTTCAGAATTCTCCTGTATTCGTCCGTCCAGCTGCTGGGTTCAACAAAGCCATGATCTTCCAGCGGATAGACTGCCAGCTCCCAGTCTTCTTTGCCCAGCTCAATGAGCCTTTGGGAAAGCCGCACAACATCCTGAAAATGTACATTGGTATCTATCATGCCATGTGCTATGAGCAGGTGGCCTTTTAAACCTTCGGCATAATATATGGGGGAGCTGCGGGCATAGGCTAGGCTATCGGTATAGGGCTCATTAAGTATGTTAGCGGTATAGGGATGATTGTAATGCGCCCAGTCAGTAACGGAGCGAAGGGCTGCACCAGCTTTGAAAACACCAGGCTCAGTGAACATAGCCATAAGTGTAATGAAACCACCATAAGATCCACCATAGATGCCTAGCCTGCTGCTGTCTACACCCAGCTCTTCCACGAGCCAGCGGGCACCATCTACATGGTCGCTTAGGTCTTTGCCGCCCATATGCCTGTAGATACCTGTGCGCCAGTCGCGGCCATAGCCTGCACTGCCCCGGTAATCGATATCAAGCACGGTGTATCCTTTATCGGCAAGCAGGTTATGGAACATATACTCACGGAAATAACTGCTCCACCATTTATGAGCATTTTGCAGGTAGCCGGCTCCATGTACAAATATTACTGCAGGCCCATTTTGGCTGCCATTGGCCGGGCGGTACAACCTGGCAGGTACTGATGCACCATCGCTTGCCTTAAAGCTTACATATTCGGGCATGCGCCAGGGATAAGCCTGCCACTCTTCTGTTAAGCTACTTGTTATTTTTTTTGGAGACCCACCGCTGCGGTTTGGCTGCAGGTACAGCTCTGGTGGGGTGTTACCAGTAGAAAAGAGCAGGGCCAGTGTTTTCTCATCCGGAGAGAGGGTGGCATCCCATCTGCCATCTCCGCTGGTAAGCTGCTCCATTTTACCGCCCTCAATTGGCATGCGGTAAAAATGCCTTACGCCCGGGTGCACCATATTGGAATGGAAATACCAATACCGGCCATTCCGGCTTATTTGTGGATCATAAACTTCATAATTGCCACTGGTTAGCTGCTTTTTCTGTTTGCTGCCAACATCGTAGGTATACAGGTGGGCATAGCCAGATTCCTCAGACTGGAACCAAAACTTGCTGCCACCGGGTAACCAGCCAATTGCGCCGGGACTAAAGAGCCAGCCTATGCCGGGACCACCGATCCAGGCCTCGTCCCGCTGGTGATCCAGCACCTCCATTTTTCCTGTTGCCAGATCGGCCAGGCCAATCCAGCGGTCTTTGTTGTCAAGGCTTCTCACTTCCAGCAGGGCAGAGCTGCTTCCATTTTCCGGATAGAAGGGGCCATGTATCACAACATCTGTATTTCTTTTAAACTCTTTATCAGGATAATCTTTTGCAAAATCCGGCAACTTATCCAGGCCAGGCAAATCTTTTGTCTGTAGGAAGTAAACAGTATCTCTCCTGGTATCATAAATGCCCATCCTGCTGGAGATCTGTCTGCTGCCCACTTTAGCACGTGCATCCAGTAGTTCGGTATAACCACTTTCTGTTACAAAAGAGGGCACTTTTGTGCCTTCATCACCAGGAGCGGAGATCAGCCTGAAAGTGATGTACCTGCCATCGGGACTTGCAGTCTGGTTATCTACCCGCGCATCGCTGATGTAGATTGGCTGCGGGCGTCTTTGCTGATCCCTGGCCCTGGCCAGCTCTGCTTGTTCCTGCTTTTGCTTACGCTGCTCAAGAACCTCGAAGAATGCAAGCTGATCCTGCTGCAGCCACTTGTTCTGTTGAGTAGGTTCAATTTCTGAAGGCTTGTTTCCCTTTTTGAAATCTGTTAATTGCTGAAGGGTGCCAGTTTTCCTGTCGAGCAAAACAAGATTATCATTCAGGGTAAAGTATATGTCAGATCCGTTTGCGGCATAACTAATATTGCTGATGCCGCTGATATTACGGGTTAGTTGTAATGCCTTTCCATTTTTCACTTCCTCTTCATACAGATCTCCATTCTGAAGGTAGAGCTTCTTTGCTTTCTGCACGTTAAAGTATGGGTTAGCATCGGGTATACCGGTAACCCTCCTGGAAGCTTTTTGTATGTTGCCAGATCGCAGGTCATACATATACAGAGAATCGCCAGGTGCAACGTCGGGATTCCACTTAAAAAAAACTTGTCTGCTATTATCCTCCCAGACAGGATCGGAAGGCGAGGTGCCTATCCACCGGGCAGGCTCCTGCATGATTTGCTGCACTGTAAGCTGTTGCTCCTGAGCAGCAACTTGTAGTGTGAACGTTAAAGAAACTAAACAGAATAATTTTTGAACCATGAAGCTTTTAATAAATAGAAACAGCTAATCTATTTCCAGAATACATAGATACAAACTGGCAGCTTTAATCTAAGGAAGAAATCATATTCAAAAGGTACGCAAATATTACCTTATTGCTCAAACATGATTTTAGAAGAATTTACTCTAAAAATTGAATATTTAAGGAATTTAATGAATAGATGTTCTACAAAGTATCGGAATATTGCAGATTAAAACATCATTAATTTATCAAAATTATTTTATTGATGTCATTTATTTATTTTAACTTACATCCAGGATCAGGGCCACACATCCCGGGCATGATAAAAATACGGGTACTCACTCTCTGATAATTGCTGGTTATGGCAAATTGGTTGGAATCGGCCGATGCAGTAGTAATATTTACCGGAACCACATTGCTACAATGCAATAAGGCTGCCGTACGCCTGTTTGCTTACCAGCATGAGCAACAACTTTTAGCCCAGACTCCAGCCAGTTTATTATTGAGCCAACCAAATAGCATGAGCGCATCAGAATGCCTACTGATGCTTCTTTCACAATCACTGCAGGAAGGTTTCATCAAAAATAAAGTGCAATGCCGCAGGGCAGATAATAGTACATTCTATGCCAATTTATTAGTTGTACCGGAAAAAGATCCTGACGGAGGCCACACTTACTTCTGCACAAAATGGCTGCCTGTGCATGCAGAAGTACCAGCACAGGAACCACAGACAATCCAGCTACAGCATGATGCTGGAGCTGAAAGTTTGGATTTACTAAGGGTTAACAGTGTGGGAGAAATATTACAGGCAAATAAAACCCTTTGTAGCTGGCTGGGCTATGAGCCCAGGGAATTATTGAATGGCATTGCATTACAGGAGATCTTGCAAAATGCATCAAAGGTAGCCATACAGCCAGGCAGTAGGGAGCAGACAAATACAGCCACTGTTCAGCCCTCCATAAGCCCCGGGAGTAACGCTGTTATAAACCTGCAGGCAGCTTTTAAAGAACAGGAGGATGTTTTACGAATCCTGCTTAGTGCTGTTCCTGACAAACAAGCTCTAACCAACATTAACAGACCGGCACTGGAATGTTTGAAACAGGATAATAAGCATCTGAAGCTAACAGAGGAGGAATCGGGCAATCGCACGGACAAGTACAGGGTCCTGGCGGAGTACAGCCCGGACATCATCATGCAGTTCGACCGGCAACACCGGCATACATTTGTCAATTCACAGGTACAAAACTATTTACCTTACCAGGCAGAGGATTTTCTTGGAAAAACACAAGCTGAAATGGGATTTCCTGAGTCCTTTACCTCTGTTTGCCACAATGCACTGGAGCAGGTATTTTCTTCAGGGCAACGGCTGCAGCTCGATCTTGAACTGCCAGACAGCACCTGGGTTGACTGGGTGTTGATTCCGGAATTTAACGCTACTGGAGAAGTAGAGTCGGTTGTAACAACTGCAAGAGACATCACAGAACAGAAACGAACAACACTTGAGCTACAGAAAAGCCAGCAAAAACTGAAAGATGCCTTTGAAGTTACCAAACTATGCAGCTGGGAGTATTCAATTGCTGATGAGTGCCTGCTCCTGAATCAGCCGCTAAGAGACCTGCTTGGCATACCGGAACCCCTGGAAGCATTGCCAGGGGAGCAGTTTTGCGAAAAATTTTTACTGCCTGAAGAACTGGGGAAGCTAAGCTACCTGCTGCGGACAGCTGTAGAGTTTAGCCAGAGTTGCTTTAAAGAAGTTGTTGATTACAGAATTAAGCGTACTGATGGCACAATCATACATGTGCTTAGCAGCATTAGGCTGGAGATAAGCCATACCGGCGAAATTGTGCATGCATTTGGCACAGCTCAGGACATTACCCAGCTACGACTTACCGAACAGGAGCTTGAGGAATATCGCACAGGACTTGAGCAGCTGGTAGCAACCCGTACAGAAGAACTGCGAAAAAGCGAAGAAAAATTAGCGGATGCACTGCGGCTTGCAAACCTGGGCACCTGGGAGTTTGATCCTGTTGCTGATTGCTTCCTGGTTAGCGATACTGTACTGGAGATCATGGGAACCAGCCGGGCAAAAGAAGGCGGAAACATGATTGCAGTTTCACGTATGCGGGAAAGCATTTATCCCGACGATCGTGAAAAATACCTGAAAATTGTTGAGCGGACAGTAAACTCAGATAATGATTCTTTTTCAGACCACCTTGAACTGCGTATCAGAAGAGGTGATGGAGAAGTACGGCACCTGTACGTAAGCATCAAAATTGCCAAAACCAGGAACTTCATCAAGTACTATGGCACCCTGCAGGATATTTCATCAATCAGGCTAACGGAACATGAAAAGGACCGGCTAACAGCCATCATAGAGGCAACATCTGATATTGTAAGCATTGCAGCAACAGATGGCACCCTCTTATATTTGAATAAAGCAGGCAGGGATTTCTTTGGCATCAGGAAAGAAGAACCACTTCAGCAAAAATCAATATTCAGCTTTAAAACTGCCAGGTTTACAAAAGCAATAAGCCGCAGAGCGCTTAAGCATGCAGATAGGTATGGCACATGGAGTGGACAGAACAGCTATCTGCGCTACGATGGCAGAGAAATACATGTGTCGCAGGTAGTTATTTCACATAAAGATCCGGAAGGGCATGTGCAGTGCTATTCAACTATTTTGCGCGACATGACAGCACAGAAAAAGATAGAACAGGATCTTCTTTTCAAAAACAACGAGCTGGACACCTTTATCTACAGGGCATCGCACGATTTACGCGGACCCATAGCAACCATGATGGGCCTGAACCAGATTGTGAAATATGAAGTTGACGACCCTGCTGCCCTTAAATATTTTGAACTTTTCAACAGCCAGATCGTGCGTTTGCACAACATTACTGTTTCGCTGATTGAGCTTACAAAAATCAAGGACCGGAAATGCCAGGTTTCTAAAGTAGATTTTAAAGCACTCTGGCGCAGCATAAAAACCAATATTGCCATGCTACCCGAAAGCACAGAAGTAGTACTGCAGGAGAGCATAGAAGCAATCAAAGATTTTAAGAGCGATGCACAGCTTCTGGAAACTGTTTTATATAACCTTGTAGAGAACTCTATTCGCTACAGGCGCAGTGAGGTGGAATCTTTTGCTCATCTGGAAATATTAGCATCTAGGGAGCCAGGCTGGGTTACTATCAAAGTGGCTGATAATGGCATTGGCATTGACAGCAAACTGCAGCATAAAATCTACAATATGTTTTTTAGAGGTACTGACCGCTCAAAGGGGCCGGGCCTGGGACTCTACATCTTAAAAAATGCAGTAGAAAAGCTAGGCGGCCGCATCAGCTTACTTAGCATTCCTTACAAAGGCACCACTTTTAAAATAGAGCTGCCATCCCTTTAATAGGTGTACGTTAATGATCTGAACGCTTCCCGAGCCAGTACTGCATAAACTCCTGGAATCCTTTACGGGTGGTGAAAATACTTTTGATAGTGTTTCCTAAATAACCTGCTGTCATTTTTGTTTTTGGTACCGGTTCATTTGCCACAGGTTTGTTATTGGTTGCTGTACTTTGTTTTTCAATGCCTGATACCGGTTGTGCCGCAGCATTGCCGGGTTTTCTTCCTTCAATCTGATCAGCTTTTGCAAAATGCTGCTGCGCCTGTTTCTGATATCCCAGTTTCTCCAGTAGCAGGCCCAGGTTATTATAAGAGATGGCATCTTCAGGATCTATTTCCAAAGCCTTCTGGTAATCATCAATTGCTCCTTTTGTATCTCTGAATGCATCTTTTACATACGCTCTGCTGCTGTACCTGTAAGGATTTTGTGGCTCCAGCTCCTGGGCCTTGTTGAAATCACGTAATGATTTCTCACGATCACCCAACATAAAATAGGAGATACCCCTGTCGCTATAAAGCTGTGCCTTATCTGGTGCCATTGCAAGCGCCTCTGTTAATTCATCCGCACTCTGCTGAAAATTACCGAGCCTATAGTTGCAATGGGCCATCGTAGAAAGAAGAGCAGCATCGGCACCTGCTTTGGCTTGCTGCTTGAGTAACCCCAGGGCTTCCTGGTATTTTTCCTGCTGGATCAGCAGATTGATTTGCTCGCTCTTGTTCATTTCGGTTTACTTCAATCCTAAAACTCCTGCACCTGAGAGATGTTTGGCAACTGATATAAATCTAGTATTCTAACTAACAGGGCCAACAAAAAAGCCCCTAGAAATGAATCTAGAGGCTTCTAAGCGGAATGGACGGGACTCGAACCCGCGACCCCCTGCGTGACAGGCAGGTATTCTAACCAACTGAACTACCACTCCAGGGTCTTAAGCAGTACTAACTATGCGGAACGGACGGGACTCGAACCCGCGACCCCCTGCGTGACAGGCAGGTATTCTAACCAACTGAACTACCGCTCCTTTTTGTTTTTGCTCCTGTTGAGTAAAAACGTGATGCAAAAGTAATGTAGTTTACCCAACTACGCAAATGTTGGTAAGCACATTTTTTATACTAAAAAACTAAGGGGTTGATTCTCAGATCTAAAAAACTTGCTAATCGCATTTATTTTATACTAGGAAGCGATGTTTAAGCGCTTTTTTCTAACTTTACACAGCAATTTTATAGAATCAAAGGGAGCTCATGCTATTGGAATTTGAAAAACCCATTGCCGAACTGGAGTCAAAGCTAAAGGAAATGAAAGACCTTGCCTCCGAAAGTAATGTGGATGTAAGTGATGCTGTAAAAAGCCTTGAAGATAAAATAAGGCAACTAAAGGTTGATACTTTCAGCAACCTGACCCGCTGGCAGCGTGTACAACTCTCTCGTCATGCCAACCGCCCGTATACACTGGATTATATCTATAGCCTCACCGATGAGTTTATAGAACTGCACGGCGACAGGAACTTTGGCGATGATAAAGCCATGGTTGGAGGCTTTGGCCAGATAAAGGGACAGACCTTTATGTTTATAGGTCATCAGAAAGGGCGCAACACCAAACAGCGCCAGGTGCGCAACTTTGGTATGGCCAACCCGGAAGGTTACCGGAAAGCGCTTCGGCTGATGAAGCTGGCTGAAAAGTTCAATAAGCCCATCGTTATTTTTATCGATACGCCAGGTGCTTTTCCAGGAATGGAAGCTGAAGAAAGAGGACAGGGCGAGGCCATTGCAAGAAACATCAGGGATATGTTTATGCTGAAGGTGCCGGTGATCTGCTTTATCATTGGTGAAGGTGCCTCCGGCGGCGCTTTAGGCATTGCAGTAGGAGACCGGGTACTGATGCTGGAAAATACCTGGTATTCTGTTATTTCTCCTGAAAGCTGCTCCTCTATACTCTGGCATAGCTGGGAGTATAAAGAGCAGGCTGCAGAAGCATTAAGGCTTACAGCCCAGGATATGTACCACTTTAAAATGGTGGATGGTATTGTTCAGGAGCCACTCGGAGGTGCCCATGCTGACCCTGAAGCAATGTATGCCGAGGTGAGAACGCAGATTTTCAGGCACTACAACGAACTTAAAGAAATAGATACTGATACACTTATTCAGCAAAGAATAGATAAATTCTGCTCCATGGGCGTATACCAGGAGTAATCTGATTAACTTTTTACCAGAACCACATAAACCCGTTTATGTGGTTTTTTATTTTATAGATATGCAATTACACACCATCAACACTGGATTTTTTAAGCTGGATGGCGGGGCCATGTTTGGCGTTGTTCCTAAAAGCCTCTGGCAACGTACAAACCCCGCCGACGAAAATAACTTGTGCACCTGGGCCATGCGCTGCCTGCTGATTGAAGATAATGGCAGACTCATTCTCATAGACAATGGCATTGGTGATAAGCAGGATGAAAAGTTCTTCAGCCATTATTACCTGCACGGCGGCCAAAACCTGGACAGTTCTTTAAAGCAGGCTGGATTTTCTGCAGATGAGGTTACAGATATGTTCCTGACACACCTGCATTTTGACCACTGTGGCGGTAGTGTTCAGTGGGCAGACCGTGAGAAAGGACTCACAACACTAACCTTTAAAAATGCCCGCTACTGGAGCAATGAAGCACACTGGAAATGGGCAACTGAGCCAAACGTGCGCGAAAAAGCATCATTCCTAAAGGAAAATATTCTGCCCATACAGGAAAGTGGCCAGTTAAATTTTGTACCCTTAAGTGGTCCTTCTCCACTACCAAATATTGACTTGCTGTTTGTGGATGGACACACAGACAAACAAATGTTGCCTAAACTGCAATATATGGGCAGAACCCTTGTCTTTATGGCAGATCTCCTGCCATCTACAGGGCACATACCTTTGCCCTATGTAATGGGTTACGATACGCGCCCCCTGCTTACGATGGAAGAAAAGAAAACTATTCTGCAGCAGGCAGCAGATGAACAATGGATACTCTTCCTGGAGCACGATCCTCTGCATGAGTGCTGTACGCTAAAGAATACAGAAAAAGGAGTAAGGCTGGACGAAACATTTCGACTGAAGGATATTTAATATGTCATTAGGCTTGGCTTTGTCAGGGGGTGGAATCAGGTGTGTAGCTCACCTGGCAGTGGTACAATGCCTGCAGGAGTGGGGGGTCAGCCCTTCTCATTATTCAGGCACAAGCGGTGGTGCGCTGATTGCATCCTTACTGGCAGCAGGAAAAAGCCCGCAAGAAATATTAACACTGGTAAAAGAAATTAGCGTGCTTGGCCTGCTTAAACCAAAGTTCAGCAGCCAGGGTCTTATAGATGTTGCAGGAGCCCTGAAGAGCTTTACCAGCCATTTACCTCCTAAGTTTGAAGATCTGTCGGTGCCTGTAATGGTTACTGCCACCAATGTACGAACTGGCGTATGTGATGTATTTTCATCAGGAGAGCTGGTAAAACCAGTCCTGGCTTCCTGCTGCATGCCTGTTTTCTTTTGTCCTATACAAATCGGCAGTGATTTATACATTGATGGGGGTGTGGTCAACAACCTGCCTGCAGATGCACTCATTGGCAAAAGTAACTACATCATGGGTGTTCATACCAATCCGGTTGCACATGATTATAGAGGTACATCTGTGAAAGCAATACTGGAGCGAACCTTTTTACTGGCCATAAATGGCAATGTTAAGGGTAATAAAGCTGTTTGCCATTCATTTCTTGAACCCGAAGTACTGAAAGATGTAAAAGTGTTCGAATGGAAACGCACCGAAGAGATCTACACCAGAACCATAGAATGGCTAAAGCCGCAGATGCCTGCGTTAACGGAAGAAATTCTTAAAGCAGCAGGATAATTTGTCACAATTTAGCCTGTATACTTGTCTTAGGAATAGGATAGTTATGCGTTATGGGTAAATTTCTTGCACATATATTGTTTTGGATCACGGGCTGGAAAGTAGAAGGAAGCTACCCCGCTAATGTGCCAAAAAGTGTTATGATTGCTGCACCACATACCAGTAACTGGGATTTTGTGTATGCCAGGGCAGCATTTTTCATTATGGGCGTACCGCTGCGGTATACCATCAAAAAAGAAATGATGAAGGTGGCACCACTTGGCTGGCTGCTAAAGAAATTAGGTGCCATACCAGTAGAACGCAACCGCGAGCGTGCCAGAAAATTGGGCCAGAGCAGCCTGGTGTATGGCATGGTAAAGCTGTTCGATGAACATGAACAGCTGGTGATAATGGTTACCCCGGAGGGCACACGCAAGTTTGTTTCAAAATGGAAAACCGGCTTCTACTACACTGCCTTACGGGCAGGAGTACCCATTGTACTGGGCTACCTGGATTACAAAAAGAAACATGCCGGCATTGGCCCTACCATATACCCCAGCGGTAACCTGCAGGAAGACATGGATAAGATACTTGGGTTTTATGCCGGCATTACGGCCAAATTTCCAGAACACGGCGTTGATCCATCCAGAATGGATATGGACTACCCGGAACCAGGAGCAGCAAAAGCCAGCTAAGGCACAATTACCTGCAGATTGCCCGGCTTGATGCCAAATTCTACTTTACGCACCTTTCGGGCCAGCTCCCCATCATACTGCAAAGTTTTCTTCTTCTCGCAGAAAACAGTTGCCCTGGTACACTGAATGATGATGCAGTGCGGAGAAAAATTAATCTTTTTGGTGAGAAGCCGATAAAAGATTCTTAGTGCTTCTTTTTTTGCAAAACGTTTTATGATGATCACCTCAAACTTACCATCGCCCCAGTGACCATCGGGATTTATGGTAAGGTTACTGCCGTATTGATTTGAGTTGGCTACTGTAACCATAAAAGCATTTCCCCTGAACTCGCCATTATCGGTTACAATACGGTAGTAATTGGTTGGGTATTTAAAAAACTCGCGCAGCACAAAGCGCATATAAGTAACCAGCCCTCTGCTGGAGCTTTTATTGAATAGCTTAACAATGTGGGCATTGAAGCCAATATCTGCCAGGTGCATAAAAAAGAACTCATTGGCAAGCAGGGTATCCATCCTGGCAATGCGTCCATGAATAAGTGCCTGCAAAGAAGCACTGAAGTTGTTCTGCGGAATACCTAAATCTTTTGAAAAACCATTGCCAGAGCCTGCCGGTATTATACCAAGCACCATGTCTGTACCTTGTATAAGCTGCGCTACAAGACTAACTGTACCATCTCCTCCGGCTGCCACTACTATTTCCGGCTTATATTCCTGCAGAAGGCCTGTGAGCTGCTTTTTATCATCGAGTCCGTTGGTATTATAAACTTTATAGTCCCATTTATAGGTAATAGCAAAATCGTCCAGCAACTCTGCCAGATCTGATTTGTCTACCTCACCGGAAATCGGGTTAATTACAAAAAGGTACTTTTTTAATTTATGTAGCTGCTTTTCTTCCTGTATCCTGAGCTCTTTTGTATCATTCATATGCCAAAGGGCGCTTATGATATATAATACGGCATTTTAAAAATTTGTTTAATGTACCCTGCAGCTATTTGTTCAAAAAAAATCCCGTACACGACGGGATTATTGAACAGAAATTAGAAAATAGCTTTTTTTACCTTTTTGCACCAACAGGTACTTATTCTGTAAGAGCTCCCACTCGTTGGGCCCGGCTGCATCCTCTACCTTTACTTTGTTAATGCTTACGCCGCCACCCTGTATCATGCGCCTGGCTTCGCCCTTAGAGGTAAAAACAAGATTACCAGTGGTGGCCGAAAGTAGTTCTGCCACATCTGCAGCCGCACCAAGCGCATCGCGACTGATACTGGTTTGCGGCACCCCTTCAAATACCTGTAGTAAGGTACGTTCATCTATCTCTCGCAGGTCTTCCAGCGCAGATTTGCCAAACAGAATGTTAGAAGCCTTTATGGCTTTATCCAGTTCCCTGCTGCCATGTACCCTGGTGGTTACATCTTCTGCCAGTGCACGTTTAGCCTCATTCGGATTTTGCCTGCTTTCCAGATCCTGAATGGTAGCCTCATCAAGCAGCGTAAACACCCTTAACAAGCGTGGCAGATCTTCATCACGTACATTAAGCCAGAACTGGTAAAACTGGTAGGGAGAGGTAAATTCAGCATCCAGCCACACATTGCCCGATTCTGACTTGCCAAATTTAGTACCATCGGCCTTGGTAACAAGTGGGGCTGTAAGAGCAAAAGCATCGCCACCTCCCATACGTCTGATCAGCTCTGTACCGGTAGTTATATTTCCCCACTGGTCTGAGCCTCCCATTTGCAGTTTAACGCCAAGGGTTTTGTTCAGGTGGTAAAAATCGTAACCCTGCAGTAACTGGTAAGAAAATTCCGTAAAGGAGATGCCCGTCTCCAGGCGCTTCTTCACAGAGTCTTTCGACATCATATAATTGATGGTCATGTGTTTGCCTACATCCCGGATGAAGTGCAGAAAACTGAAATCTTTAAACCAGTCATAATTATTAAGCATTACAGCAGAATTATTTCCACTGCTGAAATCAAGGAAGTTTTCCAGCTGCTTTTTGATACCCGCCTGATTAGTGGCCAGGGTTTCCTCATCCAATAGTCCGCGCTCTTCGTTCTTGAAAGAGGGGTCGCCAACCATACCCGTTGCACCACCTACAAGCGCATAAGGTTTATGACCTGCCTGCTGCAGGTGTACCAGCAACATAACGGTTGCCAGGTTACCTATGTGCAGGGAAGAAGCAGTAGGATCGAAGCCAATATAGGCTGCGGTCATTTCTTTTTGCAGTTGCTCTTCGGTACCAGGTGTCATGTCATGGATCATGCCACGCCAGCGGAGTTCGGCTATCAGGTCTTTCATTAGTATGTATAGTATGGCAAAGTGCTGGGCAAATATACTAAAAGAGCAGCATTTTGACTGAAAAAGAAAAGATCCGATCTACATTGACCGGATCTTTTTAATGTACCTGTAGCGGTACTATGTGCTGTACTGCTTTATATTAAAGCGTACGTTCTATCTGGTTCAGACGGTTTACAGCAGCCTGTATTTTATCATGCTGACGCTGAATCACTTCCCTGCTTGAGATTGGCAATTCATTCTTTTTCAGCACATCCTCATAATCATCAAGAGCTGCCTTTTCACCGCGGATACATTCTTCAACCACCGTCTCGTCCTTATCAGAAGAAAGGGCAGTTTTGATGTCTATCCAGGTACGGTGCAGGGAGCTGGCAGTAGAAGTGCCTTTTTCAGGGTCACCACCCAGCCTGCGAATTTCACTTTTCAGCTCATGGCCAAAATCATAGCGCTGGCTGGCGTAATCACGGAAAAAGTCTTTCAGCACAGGACTCTTTGAATCCTCTGCAGCCTTCTTATAGCCTTTCTCTGCATCATAGTTTCTCTCCAGCAAATCATTCAAAAGATTCACTGCTTCTTTGTTTGTAGATTCCATAGTTTTAAAAATTTAGTTCAACTTAAAAAATGAAGTTTAGGTAATGCATGATGCCCCTGGCTGTATACCTTATGCAGTTGGTAGAGCATAAAGTCTTGAGGCAGCATAATTGCCTAACCATTTCTGTATTTAAACGGGAATCTCCGCCAAGGGTTTTAGAGCAGTAATAGCCAGTACCTTCTGCTTTATCTACAGAGGTAAGTTATTCTTGATGTGCAGGTCACGCTGCGGGAAAGGAATTTCGATATTATGATCTTTGAACTTTTTAAAGATGGCATAATACAACTGGCTTTGTAGCACACTTGGTCTGTTGATCAGTTTGATGGTCCAGACCCAGAGCTCAAAGTTCAGGGAGCTTTCGCCAAATTCAGTAAAGATCACATCAGCAGCGGGGCTTTTCAATACATTCTGATTATTGGCAGCTACTTCCAGCAACAGCTTGCGGATCTGCTCCGGATCTTCCTTGTACGCAACACCTACCGGAATCCTGAACCTTACCATCCGGTCGTTATGGCTCCAGTTAATAACCCGGCTTGAAACAAACTCTGAATTAGGTATGATGATGGAGATGTTGTCATTGGTGATGATGGTGGTTGCCCGTGCTGCAATACGTACCACATCTCCAGATATATCCTCAACCTGCACCCGATCGCCTACTTTAATAGGGCGCTCAAAAAGAATAATAAGCCCTGATACAAAGTTGTTGAATATGTTCTGCAGACCAAAACCAATACCAACACCCAGAGCTCCGGCCAGTACACTTAGGGCACTTAGATCTAAACCGGCAGACTGAAAAATGATAACAAGGCCTAATACAATAATAACATAGCGAACAATGGTACCAATAGACTGGGTAACCCCTGCATCCATTTTTGTGCGGCTTAAGATGCGGGTTACCAGGATCTGCTTAGCCTTTTTAGCTATAAACATCACCAGCAGTATGCTGATGATCAGATACAGTAAAAAAGTTATGCTGATTTCGGTACTGCCGATATTACCAAAAGGGGTGCTTAGTAAATCATAAGCATCCTTGAACCATTGCTTTATTTCAATCCATATGTTATTCAAAAGACTCTTCTCTTCCTTTACAGATTATCTACTATAGTTTATTTACGTGGAGCAGGTAATAAAAGTGAGGAATCTCCATAACTCAAAAAGCGGTAGTTTTCTGACAGCGCCTGCTGGTATATCTGCTTCCAGTCAGGGCCAACAAAGGCGGCCACTAATAACATTAGTGTGCTTTCTGGTTGATGAAAATTTGTGATCAATCCCTTACAAATCCTGAATATATATCCAGGAATGATAAATATTTCTGTTTCGCCTGTTATTTGTTTTTCAGGACTGGCCTGTATTCTATTCAGTACCGCAGCTAAAGCCTCTTTGTATGATGGCAGCTCCTCTTCAGAATACCGGTAACTTTCGTTTTTACTGATAAAGAAGGCTTCCTCCGGGTTTTGCATCAGCTTTACACCAAACCAGTAGAGGCTTTCTAAAGTACGCATGCTTGTAGTTCCTACAGCGATAACAGGACCTTCGTGGCTTATGAGGTGCTGCACATTAGCTTCGGAAACAACTACCTGCTCACGGTGCATGGGGTGTAACGAGAGCTTCTTTTCCTTGATAGGCTGAAAAGTACCGGCCCCAACATGCAGGGTTAGCTGCTCAGTCTGGTGCCCGGCTGCCTCTATTTGCTCCAGCACCCCTGCTGTAAAATGAAGCCCGGCAGTAGGGGCAGCTACAGCACCCCTGGCTTTGCTGTAAACTGTCTGGTAGCGCTCCCGGTCTTCATTTTCTGCTTTGCGCTTGAGGTAGGGGGGCAGTGGTATTTCGCCTGCAGCTTCAACAATTTCCGCAAAACTGTAAGTAGCAGGCCACCAGCTAAAATCTACAATTGTATCTTCAGCACTTTTATGGCTTGCTTCCAGCACTACCTCCTGATCGGCAATAGTAAGTGTTAACTGTAAGGGCTTACCATCGCGCCAGCGCTTTCTGTTACCAATAATGCACTGCCAGCTGGAAAAACCACTTGCCCCCATAGCCAATTGTATATCTGTAGTGGGGGCAAGCGGCTGTAATAGAAATATTTCTATTTGTGCTCCGGTTTCTTTTTTAAAGCCAAGCCTGGCGGGTATAACTTTGGTATTATTAAATACCAGCAGGCTGTTGGCTGGCAAAAGCCGGGGCAATTCAAAAAAACGCCTGTGCTCAATGTCTCCTGCGCTATAAAACAACAGCTTGCTCTTGTCTCTTTCGGGCAGGGGGTGTCGGGCTATTCTTTCATCTGGTAACTCGTATCGGTAATCATCCAGCTGAACCAGATCAAAGATATTTTGCTCTTTATTTAGCATTTCATAAAGTTGATGCACAGCGTTTATACCAGCTAAAATTAAGCTGGTCTTTTTTGATCAGACTTTTGCTGATTATAATAACGATCCTGAGCCTGTTTGATCAGGCTTAGCGCCTCTTCTTTGTTGCCCCAGCCCTCGATACCTACTTTTTTCTTTTCCAGGTCTTTGTACACCTGGAAGAAATGTTCGATCTCATTCTTGAGGTGAACGTTTATTTCTTCAAGTGAGAAAAATTTATTCCAGATAGGATCGCTTTTTGGTACGCAAAGAATCTTGGCATCCGGACCCTTTTCATCTGTCATATAGAAAACACCAATGGGACGCACCTCAATCACACAACCCGGAAATGTTGGTTCTGATACCAGCACCAGGGCATCCAGGGCATCACCATCTTCGCCCAAAGTCTCCAGAAAGAAACCATAGTCACTAGGGTAGTGCATTGATGAAAAAATCATCCGGTCGTAGCGGATCATTTTACGCTCATAATCATATTCGTATTTATTTCTGCTACCTTTTGGAATTTCAACCATTACATCAATGGTAAAGTCTTTCTGTTGATCCATCTGTTTTTATTTAATTAATATAACCTTTGTATAACTGATAGATGGCAATCTGGTTGAGGCTTCTCAACCTTTATATTCAATTACCCCTATGCAAATTTCTGCAAAAGTAAGAAAACACAAGCTTCAATTCTATTTCTCAGCAGGAACTTCACGCGGAGTTTTACATTTTAAAGATTCCTGGTTTATCCGCGTGGATGCAAATGGTACATCAGGCATAGGAGAGGCGGGTCCTTTGGCAGGGTTAAGTCCCGAAGGTACAGATCTGGATCAATACTGGCCACAGGTACTTAAAAACCTGGAATCCAAACCAATGCCACAAAACCAGGAGGAAGCCTACAGACTGGCAGAGCTTGCTGCAGAGGGTGTTGCTTCTATCCGCTTTGCACTGGAAACTGCCTACCTCGACTGGCTGGGTGGGGGCGAAAAAATTTTGTTCAGGAACAGCTTTTCTGCCGGAAACAGCTCTATACCTATCAATGGTCTTATCTGGATGGCCGACAGGGCCACCATGAAAGAAAGAATCGATGATAAAATGCAGGAGGGCTACAGATGCCTGAAGCTAAAGATAGGTGCCATCGATTTTAGAGAAGAGCTAAGCCTGCTGGAGTACATCAGGAGCCAGTATGGAGCAGAAGAGCTGGTGATAAGGGTTGATGCCAATGGTGCCTTTAGTCCGTCGGAAGCACAAAGCAAACTGGAGCAGCTGGCTGCATGGGATTTACATTCTATTGAACAACCGATCCGGCAGGGGCAATATGCAGCCATGCAGAGTCTGTGCAAAAGCTCGCCTGTACCTGTTGCGCTCGATGAGGAACTGATCGGCATTACCGCTTTTCAGAAAAAACAGGAACTTCTGGATATACTTAGGCCCCCTTACATCATATTAAAACCCAGCCTGCTTGGCGGACTGGCTGCTACCCGTGAATGGATACAGCTGGCAGAGGAGCGTAATATTGGCTGGTGGATCACCTCAGCACTGGAATCAAATATAGGGCTTAATGCCATTGCACAATTTACTGCCCAATATGCTCCTGATTTGCCACAGGGGCTGGGAACAGGAAAACTTTACACAAATAACCTGCCAGCACCCCTTGAAGTTGAGCGGGGCTACCTGAGTTACAGGCAGGAGCGAGGCTGGGATTTATCACTCCTGGCGTGGTAATGCATCAGCCTTTTCCTGCATGCTTTTCTATTAACTCCCTGCATACCTTTGGCACACCTACAGATGCCTTTGCCTCTACCATATGCAGATTGGGGCGCTGGTGAACCAAAGGTAGCTTCGGGTCGATGATGTATTTAGGAACATGATCCTCTACATAGTACAACAGGCTGGCAGCCGGATATACCTGCATGGAGGTGCCCACTACCATAAAAATGTCAGCTTCAGCTGTTTCCGCTATAGCAGGCTCCATCATTGGCACAGCCTCGCCAAACCACACCACGTGCGGACGAAGTTGTGAGCCCTTTTCACAACAATCGCCCATGTTCAGCTCCCAGCTGTCCATATCATAGAGCAGCGATTCATCTGCAGTGCTTCTGCTCTTGAAAAGCTCTCCGTGCAAATGGAGTACACGGCTGCTTCCGGCTTTTTCATGCAGGTTATCTATGTTTTGGGTGATGATGGTCACCTGGAAATGTTTTTCCAGCTCAGCCAGCGCTTTATGCCCTTCATTTGGCTTTACATCCCTGGCTGCTTTGCGTCTCTGGTTATAAAATTCAAGCACCAGTTCCGGATCCCGGGTCCAGGCCTGTGGTGTGGCAACGTCTTCTACATTGTGGCCTTCCCAAAGTCCGTTTGCATCTCTGAAAGTAGGAATGCCGCTTTCAGCACTTATGCCAGCGCCTGTGAGTACAACAACTTTTTTCTTATCCATAAATAAAAAACCTCCCCGGGACAGGGAGGTTTAAGAAAACCAGCTATTTGTTACGGACGAATCATCACTTCTTCAGCTGTTTAGCCTTCAATCGCCAACCGGCCAGCATCACTTCCCTAGGTCCTGCTGCTTTGTTTCATCTTTTCCTGCCAGGGCCGCTTTCCAGCGGGTAATATCTTTAGAAGAAACAATAGCCCCGATCACTTTCCCACCGGCATCGATGATAGGCTGATGATGTACTTCAATAGTAAGCACTTTGTCTTTCAGGGGGCGTTCAGTAACCATCACGAAGGATTCACCTGCTAATGCCCTGTCGTAGCGATCCTTCCAGCTTGCATGCTGATCGGCAGGAAGTTTATCAAATATATTATCGCCTTCCTCCAGGCTTATATTCGACTGGGCATAACGTTCCCTTAGGGTTTTATTTGCTATCAGTATTTTGTAACTGCAGTCAATGGCAAAATAGGTATCATCAGTATTATCTATGAGGCTGTTAACAATAAAGCGCTTAAAATCTGCCTCCTGCTGCGCCAGAACCGTATCTGTTACATCTCTGGAAATAACAGACACCCCAACTATATTTCCGTTCTCATTTCTGATAGGGTTATGGTATGTTTGGGAGTAACGTTTACCCACTGCGCCAGAGCTTTCCTGAACGATAGAGTACTGCTCTCCGGCAAGCGCACGGTCATAGCGGGGCTTCCAAACCTCCCAGGCCGATTTAGGCAATACATCTTTGATAAGGGTGCCTTCCTCCAGAATTATGCCCATACCCCTGTATTTATCAGAGAGTACTTTGTTTACAACTGTAATCCTATACTCCTCATCCAGGGCAAATATAGTATCAGGTGTATTGTTGATCACTGAGTTCAGGTTATGCTCTTTTCTTTCTATTTCTGATTTAGCACGGCTCATTTCCTCCTGGGTAGCCTGTAGTTCCTCCATATTCTGCCGCATCTCTTCTTCCTGTGCCCGTAGCTCTTCGGTCATCTCCTGAAATTTCTCCAGCAACAGATGTGTTTTCTCATTCGTCCTGGTAGATGCAACAGCAGCAGCCAGGTTCTCTGCTATCTTACTGATAAATTCAACCTGATGAGGTTCAAGACTTTTGAATGATGCCATTTCCAATACGCCCTGAACCTGTTCATTAGTGATAAGAGGCACCACCAGCACTTCTGTTGGGTTAGCGCCACCCAAACCCGAGCGCACCTGTACATATTCTTCGGGAACATCATCAATATGAATAATACTTTGTTCCTGCCAGGCCTGCCCACACAATCCTTCTCCCAATAATATCTCTTTTTGCAGATATTTTTTTCGGTCATAGGCATAGCTGGATACCATGGTGAGTACATCCTGCTGTTGGGTTTCACTCCTAGCAGTTACAAAGATGGCCCCATGGTTAGCACCTACATATTTTACAAGATTTGAGATAAAAGCATCACATAGTGCATTGATGGAACTGTTGTGGGTTCTTAAAATGTCTCCGAAGAGCGTAAAGCCTTCGTTCACCCAATTGCGTTGCTGATCTTCTTTAGCTACTTTAAATAAACTATCGCGCATGCCAGCAAGGCTTTTACCCAGTTCGCCCTGCCTGTTAAATACTTCTACCTCATTATCGAACTTTCCCTGGCCAACCTGTACTGCAAATTCCTGTACTGCCCTCAGGTGTTCGGTTAACTTGCTTAATTCATGGGTAATCTGGCTGGTCTCATTGCGGCTTTGCTCAATAACTGCTGGTATGTTGCCTGCGCTAAGTTCTTTAACAGATCGCCTGATCCTGTAGAGGCTGCGCGTAACCTGGGCTACTAAATAATAGGCTAAACCCACACCAGCCAAAAAACAGAGGGCTAAAAGTGAGAGTGACACATAAGAAAGGTAATCTAGGTACTCTTGTTGCTTTTGCTGTTCATCTTCTATCTGCTGGTCTGTGTTGGTAGTGAGGAGCGACATTAGCGCCTCTGCACGTGAGTTCAACTGGCTCATCTCCTGGTAATTCAAAGCCTTAACTCCATTATTGCCAGTAAGAACCGGAGTAGCATCTGCCGGAGAGATTATTGAATTTCGCTGTTGTAGTTTAGTCAAAAATTGATGCTGTGCATCATAGATCTCTTTTATCTGCTCACTAAGTAAATTGATGTCATTACTCAGCTTTGCATTAACGGTATGGTTACAACATACATTAATCTCTTCAATGTCAGGCTGGAGATTATATTCCCAAAGTTCTCTCCAGTCATTTGTTGTTTCTGAACTTTCTGTTGCGAGTGAGACACTGATGAGCAGCATGCTTTTGTTCAGATTTGAATTTATACGCGCAACAGATGATTTAAGGGGCTGTAGCTGCTGATGGAGTACTAAGCGTGAATTGTTGAGCTGTTCTGAAATCCAAAAATTAAATCCAATCAGTAACAGGGTAATGGAACCCATAGCTATAAGGGCAAGTACTATATTGCCCTTGATGCTGTTCAGGCGCAGAACAGTTTTCAAAAATGATAACATGGGAGGAGGCGTTAAGCGTGATAACTAAACTTATGCACCTATATTAAACATTTTAATGCTCTGGAAGCTGGCAGGAGTAATAAAATGAATTAATTTAAAGAAAAAGTTATATTATAAGTTAGCGTTTTTTTGGATTTTAGCGCCTCACAAATATGATTAAAAAAAGCCTCTGCTGTTTAGCAGAGGCTTTATCAAGTCTATTTCTTCTTCGCAAATTTACGGCCTTTTTTCTCCGGTGTCTGCTCTGCCAGTGTAAGGCAGTCATGTAAGGTGAGACTTTCAGGCTCTCTGTCTTTAGGGATCTTCACATTTTTAGATCCTACTTTAATGTATGGCCCATAACGCCCCTGCAGTACCTGTACTTCGGCGTTTTCTTCAAAAAGCTTGATTACTTTTTTAGCATCAGCCTCCTGTTTTTCCTTAATCAGGTTTATAGCTGTTTCCTCATCTACAGTTAAAGGATCCATATTCTTACCTAAACTGTAGAACTTATTGTTGTGGCGTAGGTAAGGTCCAAAGCGGCCTATGGCAGCAGTAATGGTTTTCCCTTCAAGTTCGCCTACTGTTCTGGGAAGTTTAAACAGCTCAAGTGCTTCATCCAGCGAAATGCTCTCCAGGTACTGGCCTTTTCGAAGACTTGCATACTGCGGCTTTTCTTCCTCAGTGGCTTCGCCCAGCTGTACAATTGGGCCAAACTTGCCTAAGCGAGCGTACACTGTAAGGCCGGTTTTTGGATCTGTTCCCAGTTCGCGTAACGTATTAACAGAAGCACGTTCTATGTTTTCAGTGTTTTCTACCTTCTGATGGAAGTTTCCATAGAAACGGCCAATCATCTTGCTCCATTCCTCATTGCCCTGGGCAATCTCATCAAACTCTTTTTCTACACGGGCAGTAAAAGAGTAGTCAATTACATTAGGAAAATTGGTAACCAGGAAATCATTTACAACCATAGCCAGGTTGGTAGGGAAAAGTTTATTTTTTTCTGCCCCCGTTATCTCTGTTTTACTCTCCTGGCGTAAATTATCCTTTTCAAGGTAAAGCTCCTGGTACTCTCTTTCCTTGCCCGGGCGCTCTTCCTTAATTACGTACTCACGCTTTTGAATGGTAGAAATGGTAGGTGCGTAAGTAGAAGGCCTGCCAATCCCCATCTCCTCCAGTTTTTTAACCAGAGAGGCTTCAGTATATCTTGCAGGTGGCCTGCTAAACGTTTCTCGTGCCTTCAGGTGGCGTGAGCTTAGCATCTGCCCTTCATTCAGGGGAGGTAACACACCTTTTTGTTCACCGTCTTCAGCTTCCTCGTCGGTAGATTCTATATAAACCTTCAGGAAACCATCAAACTTAACTACCTCGCCGGTAGCTGTGAAATAAGATCCTGCCGAATTGGCTGATGCCAGGGTTTTACCGGCAGCTGTCTGGATGGCAATGCGAACATTAGTACGCTCCAGTTGTGCATCGGCCATCTGAGAGGCTATGGCTCTTTTCCAGATCAGTTCATACAGGCGCTGCTCCGCATTATCGCTGCTGGCCACCTGCTGGCTGAAATCTGTAGGGCGAATGGCTTCGTGTGCCTCCTGCGCCGACTGGCTCTTGGTTTTGTACTGCCTGGTATGAGAGTATTTATCTCCCCACTCACTGCGGATCACGGCAGAAGCATTTTGTTGTGCTTCTTCAGATAAACTCGTAGAGTCGGTACGCATATAGGAGATTTTACCTGACTCGTACAGGCGCTGCGCCAGCGACATGGTTCTGCTAACAGAATAGCCAAGCTTGCGCGAAGCTTCCTGCTGAAGGGTAGAGGTGGTAAAGGGTGCAGCCGGCGACTTTTTAACAGGCTTTTTCTCCAGCTTATCTATCTGGTAAGCGGCACCCTTACAGCTATCCAGAAACGCACGTGCCTCTTCCAGGGTATTGAAGCGATCATTCAGTTCTGCCGAAAGTGTTTTGCCCTCTGGCAAGCTGAAAAGAGCTGTTACTCTGTAGTTAGAGGTGCTCTGGTGTTTATCGATTTCACGCTCCCTGTCTACCACCAGGCGTACAGCAACCGATTGTACCCGGCCTGCTGATAAACCTTTCCGTACTTTTTTCCATAATACAGGCGATAGCTCAAAACCAACCAGCCTGTCCAGAATACGGCGTGCCTGCTGTGCATTAACCAGGTCCAGGTCAATGGTGCGTGGATTACTAAGAGCCTGTTGAATGGCTTTTTTGGTAATCTCATGAAACACAATACGTTTGGTGTTCTGATCTTTCAGATCCAGGGTTTCCTTCAGGTGCCAGCTGATGGCTTCACCTTCGCGGTCATCGTCACTTGCCAGGAATATGTTTTCTGCTTCTTTGGCCAGCTTCTTTAACTGCTTGATTATGTCCTTTTTATCATTACTTATCTCATAGGTAGGATTAAATCCATTGGCAATATCAATGGCCATGTCATCTTTAGGCAGGTCTCGAACATGCCCATAGCTGGAGGCAACCTTGAATTCATTACCTAAGTATCCTTCTATAGTTTTGGCTTTCGCCGGTGACTCTACAATCACTAAATTTTTGGCCATAGTAAAAAATATTCTTACGATTCTTCAAATATCTAACTTATACACTTATTTGCAAGTACTGTCGGTAGGCACTGCTACAGACAATAAACCCAAACTTCTGAAAATTATTTCCATTTACCGAAATGAATAAAGAACTATTACTCATTCGCCACTCTGAGGCCAACCCTGCTTATCGTGGTCAGACGGATGCAGACAGAGAACTGACAGAGAGCGGCGCCGTGCGTGCCATGCAGCTGGCTAATCATTTAAAGTCCAGGAACTTAACTGCCGATGCTTTATTTAGTAGTACAAGTGCAAGAGGCAGGCAAACTGCTGAACTTCTGGGAGAGAAAATATTAAAACCGCAGCAAGAAATAATTTTTTCTGATGATATCTATGAATCATCGGTAAGAATTATGTTTTCGCTCCTTACAAACCTGGAAGAAAATCTTGAACGGGTATACATAGTTGGGCATAACCCCATACTTACCTACCTGGCTGAATACCTAACAGGAAGTATCGTAGAAGAGTTAGAACCATGTGGTGTTTTATTGTTAACAACTTCTGATGAGCTCAATAAATGGTCGCAGCTATCGGCCGGAACCATGACCTTGAAAGAATACATGTCTCCTGCTAATTTTGTGCAGGCCTGATACTTTATATAATATGAAATCCAGAACAAAGGAAGAAGTAATACAGCAATTTAATCCTAACGGAGTAGGTGCTTTGGGCAGCCTGTTTGGTTTACCATTCAGCCCCGAACATGCCAGCATTGTAGTTATACCCGTACCCTGGGAGGTTACTGTTTCTTATGGTGCCGGAACAGCACAGGGACCGGAAGCAGTTTTGCAGGCCAGTCCGCAACTAGACCTTTACCAGCCCGACATAGCCGACGCCTGGCAGATGGGGATCAGCATGCTGCCCATACCAGAGCAGTTGCTGGAGAGAAGTACCTCCTTAAGGGAAAAGTCTGAACTGTATATAGAAGCACTCGAAAACCAGAACGTAGCAGAGCAGCCAACAGAAGTACAGCAGGTGCCCACCCTGGTGAATGCGGCCTCCGGCGAGATGTGTGACTGGGTACAGGCACAGGCAGAGCAGCTGTTGGAAGCGGGAAAAATCCCTGCAGTGTTAGGTGGTGACCACAGCACCCCATTAGGTTTGATGCGGGCACTGGCAGCTTATCATAAAGATGGATTTGGCATACTACAGCTAGATGCCCATGCCGACCTAAGGATAGCATACGAAGGTTTCAGCTATTCGCATGCTTCCATTATGTATAATGCATTACAGATAGAAGGAGTAAATAAACTGGTGCAGGTTGGCATACGCGACATTTGCGGAGAAGAGGTGGAGGTTGCAAGAAAAAACAGCACCCGAGTAAGCATATTCTATGACCGCTACCTGAAGCAGGAAGCTTATAAAGGTAAAAGCTGGCATAACCTGGTTTCAGAAATTATAGAGCAGTTGCCTGATAAGGTATATATCAGCTTTGATATTGACGGACTGGACCCTAAACTTTGCCCCGGTACCGGAACACCAGTACCCGGCGGATTTGAATACGAAGAAGCCATGTACCTGATAGAAGCTGTAGTGAGAAGTGGCAGAACCATTGTAGGCTTCGATTTATGTGAAGTGGCGCCCGGCGAAAGTGAATGGAATGGAAATGTGGGGGCTAGAGTGTTGTACAGAATGGCAAATCTGGCAGGAGTATCACAGGGTCTGCTAAAGCTGGAGTAAAATTTATTGTAAGAAAGAGAAGAGGCACAGTCTTAGTACACTGTGCTTTTTTTTTATTTTAAGGCAACGACCTTACACCATGCCCATAAACAAAGAGCAATTTTTAAAGCACAAGCATGGCAGAGCAAAAGGTATAAATCACTGATTAACTTATATATATCTTAGCACGAACATTATTTATTGTATTATATTAACATTTTTTTTGTATTAATCGTGATGCTTTCATACCTTTGTAAGGTTGACATATGATTATAAAACTTACTCGCTGATTAACTGCTTCTCAATTATGCAAATCTTACGCAACACGGCTTTATTCCTGCTTGTCGGTGTTCTCACCATTGGTTTTGCGCAGGCACAAACAGAAGTACAACAAAAAGTAGAACGCTACTTATTTTCTAACTACAACACCAATAAGGCAGCGATCCGCGAAAATGAACGCACGATCCGAATACTGGAAGAAAGGTACGATAACTACCTGGAAACCCTGGATATGGAAACAAAGGCACTGGTTGTAGCACAGGATAAGGAAGTAAAGCAGTACCTGGCAAAAGTGGAGAAGGTTCGTGATGTACAGCTACTCACCCAAATGGTTGAGGAAGCTCATGCAAAACATGCTGTTGCACTGGATAAATTTGTAAACAAAGGCCTGAACTCAACAGCAGATGCGCTGGAATGCCGCAAAATAATTGTAATGAGACTGGCGGAGCATGAACTGATCACAGCAAAACAGGACAAGCTGATTGCACTGTTGAAGGATGATCACACCCGTCATGAATTTATCATGACATTGCTTAAAAAAGGAAAAGTTAAAGAAAGCACTGATTTAAAGGCATTTGCAAAGAGTATTGACTTAGAAGTACTCGGCTATGGTATATAGGTTGACATATTTTAATATTAAACCGGCTCTTTTTTAGGGCCGGTTTTTTTTGTGTTAAAAGTACTGATAGGCTAGGCAGGGCTAGCGGGCTTTTCGTACTTTTGCAGCCCAAGTTTAAAGATATGGCTGAAGTATACGCAGGAATAATTGCAGGAGAAACAGGCTTTAATTTAAAACAGGTAGCTGCTACCCTAAGCTTGTTACAGGAGGGGGCTACGGTTCCGTTCATAGCCCGTTACCGTAAAGAAGTAACCGGTTCACTAGATGAGGTTGCCATTGCTACCATCAGAGACAGGGCAACACAACTGGAGGAGCTCGATAAACGCAGAGAAAGCATTCTTAAATCTCTCGAAGAGCAGGGTGTGCTTACTCCGGAGCTGAAAGAAAAGGTTGAGAATGCCGAAACCATGTCCCGCCTGGAAGATATTTACCTTCCGTATAAACCAAAGCGAAGAACCAAAGCTACCATTGCCCGGGAAAAAGGGCTGGAGCCTTTGGCCACCCTTATTTTCGAACAAAAGGAAAAGAACCCTCAAGCTGCTGCAGAGGCATTTATTGATGCAGAAAAAGGTGTTGCTTCTACCGAAGAAGCACTGGAAGGTGCCCGCCATATTATAGCAGAGTGGGTGAACGAAAATGCCGAGGTGCGCAGTAAAGTGCGCCAGCTGTTCCTGAAAGAAGCCATTGTGCGCTCCCGCGTTATTACAGGCAAAGAAGAGGAAGGCAGCAAGTACCGCGACTATTTTGATTGGGAAGAACCCATCACCAAGGTACCTTCTCACCGTATGCTGGCCATGCGCCGCGGCGAAAAAGAAATGATCCTGATGCTGGACATTGCACCTGATGAGGTTTCTGCTATAAACCTGCTGGACGATCAGTTTGTAACAGCCTCTAATGCAGCTGCAGAGCAGGTAAAAATTGCGGTAAGAGATGCTTATAAACGCCTGCTGAAACCAAGCATGGAAACAGAGGTAAGGCTGCACACCAAAAAACAGGCCGACGAAGAGGCAATCAGGGTATTTGCCGATAACCTGCGTGAGCTGTTGCTGGCCTCTCCGCTGGGGCAGAAACGTGTACTGGCACTGGATCCTGGATTTAGAACCGGCTGTAAGCTGGTATGCCTGGATGAGCAGGGAAAGCTGCTCCAGAACGAAACCATCTATCCAAATGAACCTCAGCGCAAAATAGGCGAATCTGCAGCATTGCTGTATGAGCTTTGTGAAAAATGGAATATAGAAGCCATCGCTATTGGTAACGGTACAGCCAGCCGCGAGACAGAACGTTTTGTGCGTAGCCTGAAGCTGCCAAATAATCCGCTGGTTGTAATGGTAAACGAAAGCGGCGCTTCTATCTATTCAGCATCTGATGTAGCCCGTGAGGAATTTCCTACACAGGATATTACGGTGCGTGGTGCAGTGTCTATTGGCCGCCGCTTGATGGATCCCCTGGCCGAGCTGGTAAAAATAGATGCAAAGTCCATTGGTGTAGGTCAGTATCAGCACGATGTGGACCAGTCGCAGCTTAAGAACAGCCTGGATGAAACCGTGATGAGCTGTGTAAACCGCGTAGGCGTAGAGCTTAATACTGCCAGCAAGCAGTTGCTTACCTATGTCTCGGGCTTAGGTCCGCAGCTGGCGCAAAACATTATAGATTTCCGGAACGAAAATGGGCCTTTCAGAGACAGGGACTCCCTGAAAAAAGTGCCCAGGCTTGGTGCCAAAGC
Organism: Cesiribacter sp. SM1; assembly: GCF_020178975.1. Taxonomy (GTDB): domain Bacteria; phylum Bacteroidota; class Bacteroidia; order Cytophagales; family Cyclobacteriaceae; genus Cesiribacter. The sequence continues at coordinate 23,002 of NZ_JAHXBU010000092.1, read as the reverse complement.
TTTCGAACAGGCAGCAGGCTTCCTGCGCATTCAGAATGCAAAGAATCCGCTGGATAAAAGTGCAGTACACCCCGAGCGGTACAACATTGTATCCAGAATGGCTGCAGATGTTAACTGCACCATTGATGAGCTGATGCAGAATAAAGAAAAACGGCAGGCCATTGATCTTAAGAAATATGTAAGCAATGAAGTAGGTTTGCCAACCCTGCAGGACATCCTTAGCGAGCTGGAGAAACCTGGCAGGGACCCGCGCAAAGAATATGAAGCATTTTCATTTGCTGATGAGGTGCATGAAATCGATGACCTGAAAGTAGGCATGAAACTGCCTGGTATTGTAACGAATGTGACCAATTTTGGTGCCTTCGTTGATATTGGCGTACACCAGGATGGCCTGGTGCACATCAGCCACCTGGCAGACCGCTATGTTGGCAATCCGGCAGATGTGGTGAGTGTACAGCAAAAGGTTGAAGTTACTGTGATGGAGGTTGATGTTGCCCGCAGGCGCATTGCTCTAAGCATGAAAAAAGATCCCTTTGGCGCAGCAGAACCCAAAGAGCCCAGGGGCAAATCAGATGACAGTAAAAAAGGCGGTAAGCGACAGGAGGGAGGCAGACCTAATAAAAAAGAGGAGGAGCCTCAGGATATGAATGCAATGCTGCAAAGCCTTAAAAATAAATTTCGCAACTAAATAAAAAATGCCTGCCAGTTATTGGCAGGCATTTTTTATTAAACATAAAAAGCGGTCCATGCTATGAACCGCTTCCTGAGGAGGAGAGAGGAATTGTTATTCCTCACCAACAAGTTCTTTCCACTGGGCAAAGCGCTCAGCTATTTTTACTTTCATTTTTTCATAGTTATCCCAGGTATCCTGCACATGATAGATGGATGGCAGGCTGCCCGCCAGCAAATCTGTATAGTCTTTTTTGTAAATGCCACCACCATAGTAGAAGTAAGTAAACAGGTTGCCCTTGCTGTTGAAGAGTTCATACCCCAGGTACCCATCCCACAACTCACTTAGAATGGTGCAGCTAATTTCTTTTCTGTGAAAACGGAAGATCTGGATGCCGGCCTCATCTTCAAAATACTCAGAGTATAGCTCATTTTCGATGATCCATCCCAGGTACATCCCTATATGAACGTAGGCCTGTTCAATGGGCAGGGATTCCGGGAAATTACCCAGGAAATGGTTCTTGGCATTATCGTAAATATTCTTATCCAAAGGCGATGCTTTACTGTTCTTTTGGGGTTCCATTATAGGGTGAGGGTGTAAGTACTTAGATACTTTGATGATAAGTAGAAGAGTACACGCCAAAGTACCGAATTAATTGGCAATCAATAAAGAACATGTAATATATTCTAAGGAATGGTGGAAAGTGGCCTGTCACCGAAGAAGAAATAGCAAAGCAGAATTGCGGCAATAATACCAACGATATCCGCAATCAGTCCGCAGGCAACAGCATACCTTGTTTTGGTAATATTTACTGAACCAAAATATAAAGCCAGTACATAAAAAGTTGTTTCTGTAGAACCCTGCATAATGCTTACCAGTGTGCCCGGAAACGAATCGGCACCATAATTTTGCATGGCTTCCACCATCATGCCCCTGGCACCACCCCCACTGAAGGGCTTAATGAAAGCAGTGGGCAGGGCTGGTACAAACCGGGTATCCAGGCCAGCAATTTGAACCAGGCTGGCAATACCCTCAATGAGCATTGGCAGTGCACCACTTGTGCGAAATATGCCAATTGCCACCAGTATGGCCACCAGGTAAGGAATGATTTTTACTGCTACCGTAAATCCTTCTTTAGCACCCTCAATAAATGCTTCATAGGCATTTACCTTTTTACGCCAGGCCATCAAAATAAAAATGATGATGATACTAAAGATGATAATGCTGCTGATAAGGCTGGAGGCAACTGATATTTCATCAGAACTTAGGGTGCTGAAATAAGCGATCAATCCACCAATAAACAGCGTAAGGGAGCCTAGGTAGAACAGCACCACCCGGTTTAACAGATTGATCTTCTGGAAAAAAGATACGGCAATCAGGCCTGCAATGGTAGAAAAATAAGTCGCTAACAGGGTCGGAATAAATATATCAGCCGGATTTGCAGCACCCTGCTGTGCCCGGTAGGCCATAATACTTACCGGTATGATGGTTAAGCCCGAGGTGTTAAGCACCAGAAACATGATCTGTGCATCTGTGGCAGTATCTGGCTTGGGGTTGAGGGTCTGAAGCTCCTCCATGGTTTTCAGGCCCAGTGGTGTTGCTGCATTATCCAGGCCCAGCATATTTGCCGAAAAGTTCATCACCATGGGTCCATAAACAGGATGGTGAGGGGGTACACCAGGAAAGATCCTTTTGAAAAAAGGACCTGTAATTTTATAAATACCCTCTACCACGCCTCCCTGTTCGCCAAGGCGCATGAGTCCCATCCACAGGGCCAGCACACCAGTCAGGAACAGGGAAAGCTCAAAACCGGTTTTTGCCATTTCAAATGTTGATTCTACAATGGCAGGGAATACTGCAGTATCTCCCAGGATAAGAAGCTTGAAGAGTGCAACAACAAAGGCAATCAGGAAAAAGGCAATCCAGATATAATTTAAGACCATGGAGGGAAAATTTTCGGAAAATAGAGGTTTCGAAAAAGGATATACTAGCAGGACTACACCTGGTTAAGCAGGTTTAATATATGACAGGCCGCAAGACCAGCAGTTTCGGTACGCAATCTGCTGGGGCCAAGGCTTACCGGCTGGAAACCATTTTCCAAAGCCATTTCAATTTCTTCTTTGGAGAAATCTCCTTCTGGTCCTATCAATATACAATTATTACTATTCTTAGCTGCAGCCTGCATCAGGTGCGCACGAGGCTCATCATCTACATAGGCTATAAAATTTGTCGTGTTTTCAACTGCAGGGCCAGCTATAAAATCTTTATAATGAACAGGCTCATGAATCATGGGCATCTGAAAGTTCAGGGACTGCTTCATGGCACTTACTGCTTTTTTGTAGAGGCGGTCAGGGTTTATCTTAAACCGTTCACTGTGCTTACACACAAGCAGGCTCACTTCATCAACGCCCAGTTCCACACATTTCTCAAGCATCCACTCCAGCCGGTCTGTATTTTTAGTAGGCGCTATAGCCAGGTGAACCCTGTAGGTACGTGCAGGCTGCTCTTTCTCCGCCAGTATCGTAAAAGTACAGTGTGCAGGATCTGCATCCGTTAGTCTGCACTCAAATAGCTGGTTTTTGCCATTGGTAACCCATATGGAATCACCTGCCCTGTGACGCAGTACCCTTACGCAATGCTTGCTTTCCTCTTCGGTTAAGTAAAGATGCCCTGGTGTTTCCGGCTGATAGAATACTTGCATTTTGTAAAGATAGGTGATCCAAAACAAAAAAATCCTGCCGTTACTGGCAGGATTTTATCTATGTATGATTTTTTTATCCATTCGTCTGTTGCAGCCGTTTTACCAAGGCAACGTACTCACTTTTTGCCTGATCCTGCGGTTTTCCTTTTTGTTCTTCCCAGGCAGCATATTTGGCAATGCCTTTGAAATCAAACCCATTGGGACGTTCACCCTGTACATCTCCTTCAGTGGCTTGCTTATAAAGTGCATATAACTGAAGTAGTTCGTCGTTAGAGGGGCGCTTGCTAAGCTGTTTGGATTGCGCTACAGCATCCTGAAATTCCTGTTCTTTAATCATAGGACTAACGTAAAAAATAGTATGCATACATACAAATAAATTGTAGGTATGCATACAAAAAAGCCCCGGAAATTTCCGGGGCTTAGGATTCTATCATTAATATTTCCAGCTTACCTGTTGTCCATAGGCACATAAGGACGCTGGGTAGCACCTGTATACACCTGGCGCGGACGACCAATAGGCTCGCGGTTTTCACGCATTTCTTTCCATTGCGCAATCCAGCCTGGCAAACGACCCAGGGCAAACATTACAGTGAACATTTCTGTAGGGATGCCCATGGCGCGGTAAATAATGCCACTGTAGAAGTCTACATTAGGATACAGCTTACGCTCAACAAAATAATCGTCTTTCAGAGCAGCTTCTTCCAGCTTCTTCGCAATTTCCAGCACCGGATCATGGATACCCATTTTGGTTAACACATCATCGGCAGCTTTTTTGATGATTCTGGCTCGCGGATCAAAGTTTTTGTAAACCCGGTGTCCGAAGCCCATGAGGCGGAAAGGATCGTTTTTATCTTTTGCCTTCTCTAGGTATTTATTAGCATCACCACCATCTGCTTTGATCTGCTCCAGCATTTCAATTACAGCCTGGTTGGCACCGCCATGCAATGGTCCCCAGAGCGCATTGATACCCGCAGAAATTGAAGAGTAAAGACTGGCCTGTGATGAGCCAACTATTCTTACAGTAGAGGTAGAGCAGTTCTGCTCATGGTCGGCATGCAGGATCAGTAAAGTATCCAGTGCCCTGGCAACAACAGGATCTGGTGTATAATCTTCAGCCGGCAGGCAAAACATCATACGCAAAAAGTTACTGCAGTAATCCATCTGGTTATTAGGATAGATTACCGGGTGCCCCATTTCATTTTTATAGCACCATGCCGCAAAAGTCGGCATTTTTGCAAGAATACGAATGATGCTAAGATTAACCTCGTCGATACTCCTGTTAGGGTCTAGTGAACGTGGGTAGAAGGCTGTAAGCGTGCACACCAGTGAAGCCAGTACACCCATTGGGTGGGCATTGGAAGGAAAGCCATCAAGGATCTTCTTGATATCCTCATGCACCAGTGTATGGTAAGTTATATCCTGTTTAAATCTTTCAAACTCCTGTTGCTTTGGCAGCTCACCATAGATTAGCAGGTAAGCAACTTCAAGGAATGTAGATTTTTCAGCCAGGTCTTCTATGTTATAACCTCGGTAACGGAGAATACCCTCTTCACCATCTAAAAAAGTAATGGCACTTTTGGTGGCACCTGTATTTTTATAGCCCGGATCAAGGGTTATAAGGCCACTTTCTGAACGCAGAGTACTGATATCAATAGCCCGTTCGTTTTCAGTACCTTCAACAACTGGCAGTTGATAAGTCTGGCCATTATACTGAAGGGTAGCAAAATTATTGGACATGCCTAAGTATAGTTTTGGTTGTATACAACGTAAAATTTACGGTAGCGAATATAATACAAAATCCGGGGAACGCGAATCTGTTTAACGGAATGGCTAAAAAATGTAATCTTTTTACATTATTATTAAACTGCGTTCAACAAAAAGGGTTCTGCAAGCTGAACATTAAAATATGATAGAGGAGTTAAATCAGTTTATGAACGTGTTGGTAGCTGCACTGCTAACAGGGGCAATAGGCTGGGAACGTGAGCAGCGAAATATGCCTGCAGGTTTAAGAACTAACATGATTGTAGGCGTAAGTGCTGCATTGCTGGTGATATTAGGTCATATGATGGTTGAGTTTTACGACACCATGGATGCTGGTGCATCACTGCAGTACGATCCTCTGCGTGTGGTACAGGCCATCATCGTTGGGGTTGGTTTTATAGGCGGTGGTACTATATTAAAAGTAGCCGATAAAGAAAAGATCCGTTACCTCACCAGCGCAGCTACCATTTTAATTTCTGCAGGCATAGGCATTGCTGTAGCCCTTGAACGTTATTTATTATCGTTACTGGTCGTAGGTTTGATCCTCACGATCAACTATGGGATCAGAAAATGGGAAAATCATACAGGCAGGTCATCAGACTGATATTGGGCAGTAGGCACAATTGTATTATCTTTACAGCTTAAGCCATGCATAAATGCTTACAAGAATTGTAGTGTTTGTTCTTTTGCTGGGAGGAATGCTATTCAGCGCCTGTGTTCCGGTACGGAAACAAACCTATCTGCAGGAACGCAGAAATGAGTTACAGCATTATCCTAAGGATACTGTTGTAAAAAAATTCACCGCAGAAGAGTACATTTACAAGTTGCAGCCTGGGGATGTGGTTTCGGTGAGAATCACAAGTTTAACCCCTGAAGAGTGGGATTTTTTTCAGAAGAGTAATCCGGGAGCATCACAAAACGGGCAGCAAGACCCACTGTTATCTGGTTATGTTATCTCTGAAGAGGGTGCCATTCAACTACCGGTTGTCGGTTCTGTTGCCATTGCCGGCTTATCTATCATAGAAGCAAACCAGCATCTCCAGCAGCAGGTAGCCCAATATCTAAAAAACCCTACTGTGCACATCAAGCTGTTAAACTTCAACTACACCTTACTGGGGGAAGTGAATACACAGGGCACCTTTACTACGTATGATCCAAGGCTCAACATCTTACAGGCTGTGGGCAGGGCAGGGGGCTTATCAGAATTTGCCGACAGGGCCAATGTAAAGGTTGTGCGTAAAATTGGCGAAGAAGTAGAGATCGCATTTGTAAATCTGTTGGACGATGATGTGATCACTTCACCTTATTTCTACCTCCGTCCTGATGATGTGGTGGTGGTGCGCCCCCTTAAAGCAAAGACCTTTAACAACTTCACTGCCAGGAACATATCCCTGGGACTTTCTGTAATATCAATCCTTAGTATCCTCTATCTAAGATTTTAGAAAGTTCAATGGCATCATTCAAGAATATATAAAGCTTTAACAGGACTTTATGTAGAATTATGTAGTTAAAGCCAAAAAAGTACATGAGGGCTACATTCTAGCTATCAAATAGTTATGATTAAAAGAAGAAGCCTTAAATTTAGCTTTCAATTGTATATTCTCCGGTGGGTCATTAAATAAGTAATGAAAACAGCATTAATAACAGGTATAACAGGGCAGGACGGCTCCTATTTAGCAGAACTATTATTGGAGAAGGGTTATATGGTGCATGGCATTAAACGCCGTTCGTCCTTATTCAACACCGATAGAATAGATCATCTGTATCAGGACCCGCATGAAAAGAACGTTCGGTTAAAGCTCCATTATGGGGACTTAACCGATTCCACCAACCTGATCCGCATCATCCAGGAGGTACAGCCGGATGAGATTTATAACCTGGCTGCCATGAGCCATGTGCAGGTAAGCTTTGATACCCCGGAATATACTGGTAATGCCGATGGACTTGGTACTTTAAGGATCCTGGAAGCCGTGCGCCTTCTTGGACTTAGCGAGAAAACAAGAATTTACCAGGCCTCTACCTCAGAACTATACGGCAAGGTACAGGAGGTGCCCCAGTCAGAAAGAACGCCTTTCTATCCACGCTCTCCCTATGCGGTTGCCAAGATGTATGCCTACTGGATTACCGTTAACTACCGCGAGGCCTACAATATGTATGCCTGCAATGGCATCCTGTTCAACCATGAGTCTCCTGTGCGGGGTGAAACCTTCGTAACCCGTAAAATCACCCGGGCCGCAGCCAGAATTGCTCTTGGCGCACAGGATAAATTGTTTTTAGGTAACCTGGATGCAAAACGTGACTGGGGCCATGCCAAAGACTATGTAGAGGCAATGTACCTCATCCTCCAGCAGGAGAAACCAGAAGACTATGTAATTGCCACTGGCAGAACCACATCGGTACGTGATTTTGTACGAATGACTTTTGCTGAGCTGGGTGTTGCCTTAGAATTCAAAGGGAAAGGTGTTAATGAGAAGGGGTATATATCCAGCACGGATGGACGCTACCAATTACCAGCAGGCAAGGAAGTAGTTTGTATTGATCCTCGTTATTTTCGTCCCACCGAAGTAGATTTGCTTATTGGAGATCCGTCAAAAGCGAAAAAGCAGCTAGGCTGGGAACCAAAACACTCGCTGCAGGATTTGGTGAAAGACATGGTAAATTCCGACATGGAGCTCATGAAGAAAGACGAGCACCTGGTTAATAACGGGTTTAAGACTTACAATTATTACGAGTAAAAATAGCAGTGGCTCAACAGACTCAAGTGAACAGCACCGGACAGCAGCTTGACTATAAGAGGTACCTTTTTCTGGTATTAAGATACTGGTATGTGGTGCTGATTAGTCTGCTCCTGTTCCTGGCTTGGGCTTATTATAAAAACAAGTATTCTCCCAGGACCTATCAGGTGGCCATGACCCTGCTCATTAAAGAGAACCAGGGCCAGGAGAATTCTGCGGCCATGTTGTTTAGCAACTCCCTGATCAAACCAAACATCAACTACTACAATGAGCCCTACCTCCTGAAGGCAGATCCACTGTTAGGAGAGGTGGTGCAAAAGCTAGGCTTCACTACTAGTTATTACTTGCAGGGAAACATCAAAACCACTGAAATTTATCCCGGACTTCCGCTTGAATTCATTGCCGATACTACAAATGGATTCGTTCTTCCTTATGGAAGTACTTTTTGGTTTCAGATACTGAATAGCCGCCAGTTCCAGATTAAGGATTACGTTGAAGATGAACCTTTGTTTTCTGGTGCAGAGCCTGTTTATGAGTTTGGAGACTGGATCAAATTAAAGGATCAAACCCTACAAGTAAATAAAAGGCCAGGATTTACAAGCCCGGAGGCTTACCACCAGGCTTATATAGTACGCTTCAACAATCCAGGCAGTATAGCTGCAGAGTACGCTTCAAAACTAAATATTAAATGGGTAGAGGAAGGGGCTGCTGTTTTATCACTAAGTACCATTGGTGAAATTCCTGAAAAAGAAATTCGCTTTCTGCAGGCGCTTGCAAAAACCTATATAGAAAAAGATCTTACGAGGAAAAATCAAAATGCCTCCAATACGATTGGGTTCATTTCAGATCAGCTGGCACAAATTGGCGATTCATTAGATCTTATTGAGCGGAGACTACAAACTTTTAAGCAGGAGAACATAGGTGTAGGTTTGGGAGATCGTGCCAATGTACTTTTCTCTAAACTACAGGGCCTAGAGCAGGAAAAAAACCTGACAGTACTTAAGGAAAAATACTTTGATTACATCAGTGATCATATAGCTAAAGGCGTAGAAACCACTGATTTTATAGTGCCATCATCTTTGGATATTAGTGATCCAGTACTTAATAGCCTAATAGAACAATTAGTAAACCTTCAACTACAAAAGGAAGAGCTAAAGAGGAGTACTCAAGCATCAAATCCAATCCTCATCACCCTTGATGAACGTATTAGTGATCTAAAGCAGAACCTGCTGAAAAGCATAGAAGCCCAACGGGGAAGCATCGATATCTCCCGAAAATCCATCAACAGAGAAATCAATCTTGTTGAAAGGGATATCAGGCAGCTGCCAAGATCGGAGCGTGAATTCATCAACATCCAGCGGGTGTACAAGCTTAGCGAGAGCTTATATAATTATCTCCTTGAAAAGCGTGCTGAAGCCAGTATTACCAAAGCTTCTGCCACCTCTGATATCTCCATTGTGAATCCACCCAAGCAGGTGAGTGGTGCCATCACACCAGATGTAAAGGGTAACTACACTAAATCAGCAATTTTTGGTTTAGGCCTGCCGTTGGGTTTTCTTTTTCTGCTGTTTTATTTCAACAACAAGGTACAGTCAAAAGAGGATCTGGCTAAATATACCAGTATTCCGCTCTTAGGAGTAGTGGGGCATAATCCTGCCAATAATAATCTGATCGTTACCACAAAACCTAAATCGGCCATTGCAGAGTCGTTCAGAGGCGTAAGGTCAAACCTTAATTTCTTCACTTCCTCTACAAATGGCAGCAGTGGCAAGATATTTCTACTAACTTCTTCCATCAGTGGCGAAGGCAAGACCTTTTGCTCCATCAACCTGGCTTCTGTTTTTACTTATAGTGGGTTAAAAACAGTGATTGTAGGAGCGGACATGCGCAAGCCAAAAATATTCCAGGACTTTAATCTGACCAACGATGTTGGACTGAGCAACTACCTGGCAGGAGTCAGCAAATTGAAGGAGATTATTCAGCCAACCCACATAAAAAATCTATATGTTATTTCCGGAGGCATCATTCCTCCCAACCCGGCAGAACTCCTGCAGGGTGAAAGAATGGCTGCGCTGATGCAGCAACTTAGAGCTGAATTCGATATCGTGATCATCGATAGTCCACCCCATGGCCTTGTAACAGATTCCCTGTTGCTAATGCCAGCTGTGGATCATACTATTTTTGTGGTGCGACAAAATTACACCACCACAACCCTGTTAAAGAATGTAGAAGCTGATTATGCCAACGGCCGCTTAAAAAACATAAGCATACTGCTAAACGATGTAAAAGTATCCAGGCAGGGGTATGGTTATGGCTATGGGTACGGTTATGGATATTACGAAGAAGATGAAGACAATACTAGAAGAAAAGGCCTTGCCGGACTATTCAGTTTCAGAAGATAACAAGCACCAGAATCCTGAGCTCCAGCAGGAAGACTGGACCCTGATCATAAAGCCACAATCAAGTCTGTTCGATCTTCAACTGGCAGAGGTGTGGCGGTACCGAGACCTGATGCTGTTGTTTGTACGCAGGGATTTTGTGACATTTTACAAGCAGACCATCCTGGGCCCGCTGTGGTTTTTCCTGCAACCCATCCTGACCACGGTAATCTTTACCTTTGTGTTTGGCAGGGTTGCCAATCTGTCTACAGATGGTATACCGCATGTGGTTTTCTATCTTAGCGGAATTGTGCTGTGGAATTATTTTGCAGAATGTGTCAATAAAACATCAGGAACGTTTACACAAAATGCAAACCTTTTTGGCAAGGTATACTTTCCCCGCATTGTTTTGCCCCTGTCGATCGTTGTGAGTAATCTGTTGCGCTTAGGTGTCCAGCTGCTTCTCTTTGTTGGGGTGTGGGTATACTTTTTTGCAAAGGGAGCCCAGATTACAATAAATGCCTATGCGCTTTTATTCCCTGTATTGATCCTGATCATGGCGGCATTAGGTTTAGGCCTGGGCATGATCATTTCTTCTCTGACCACAAAATACCGTGACCTTACCTTTCTGATCACCTTTGGTGTTCAGCTGGCCATGTATGCCTCACCTGTGATCTATCCAATTTCTTCCCTGGATGGAGACATCAGGATGCTGATCCTGGCGAACCCCATGAGTGCCATTATAGAAACCTTCCGGTATGGTTTTCTGGGTGAGGGGACTTTTAGCTGGGCATTGCTTGGGTATAGTGCAGGTTTTAGTTTAGTGGCTTTATATTTAGGCACACTCATTTTTAACAAAGTGCAGCGTTCTTTTATGGATACAGTTTAATCGCTGATTGCTTTATTGATGGTGATAATTCAAACTGAATAATGAGCTTCATTGAACTGTAAATTAACATATGTTATAGCCTTTGTTTCGCTCATACAACATACTGATGATCAATGTCAGATATTGCCATTAAGGTAGAGCAGCTATCGAAGCGTTATCGCTTAGGGGTGGTGGGTACAGGTACTCTGTCGCACGACCTGAACCGCTGGTGGTATCAGTTAAGAGGAAAGGAAGATCCCAACCTAAGCATTGATGACTCACACAAACATATCGCTGGGAATCAGTATGTGTGGGCACTTCAGGATGTAGATCTTGAAATACGGAAAGGAGAAGTACTGGGGATCATCGGCAGGAATGGTGCCGGCAAGTCTACCTTTTTAAAATTGCTAAGCAGGGTCACCAGTCCTACTTCAGGTATTATTAAAATTCATGGCAGGATTTCTTCTCTTCTGGAAGTCGGTACCGGCTTTCAACCAGAATTAACCGGCAGAGAAAATATTTTTCTGAATGGAGCGATCCTGGGAATGTCCAGGGCAGAAATCAGGAAAAAATTTGATGAAATCGTAGCATTCAGTGGCATAAGCCAGTTTATAGATACCCCTGTTAAACGCTACAGCAGTGGCATGTGGGTTCGCCTTGCTTTTGCTGTTGCCGCTCATTTAGAGGCAGATATCCTGATCGTAGATGAGGTATTGGCAGTTGGTGATGCAGAATTCCAGAAAAAAGCCATCGGCAAAATGCAGAATATCGTGTGTAACAGCCCCAAAACAGTACTTTTTGTCAGTCATGATATGAGTGCTGTCAGGGCTTTATGCACCAGTAGTGTGCTGCTGAATGGAGGCAGAATTGAGATGCAGTCTTCTGTTGATGCAGTGATCGCCCGATATTTAACCGCAGGCATTTCGGAGGGACGCCAGGTTAGCTGGAATGAAAATAATGCACCGCTGGGAGATGGCATCAGACTACATTCATTACGGATTGAGGACAGCCAGGGAACAGTCTCAGGTTCTTTATCAAATACAAGTAATCTCATCATCAGGATTTCCTACACCCTGCATCAACCTATTCCCAATCTTCGCTTGGTCTTGTCTGTCATAAGCGCCAGGGGTGTAGAGGTACTAACCAGTACCAGTCATGCAGCGGGTAGCGCTGATTATCATACAACAGGAAAATTTGAAGCTAGTTGCTGTATACCAGGAAAGCTTCTTAATATAGGACATTATCTCCTTCGCCTAAGAGTGGATGTGCCAACAGAACAGGTGATTGTACCTTCATTTGAAGCCCTGCAGTTCCGGATTTCAGAGTTGGATTTTCACCAGTATGGCAGGATTGTACCCGGTGAGCCAAGCGGCTTGATCCATATTGATGCACCCTGGGTTGTACAAAAAAAGCAGGAATCTTAAAATTCAGGATTGCGCATGATGAGTCATAATCCCCTAGTTTCAGTTATCCTACCAAATTATAATCATGCTCCATTTCTGCACAGGCGCATTGAAAGCATCTTGTGCCAGACATTTCAGGATTTTGAACTCATCATATTGGATGACCATTCAACGGACGGCAGCACTGCAATTATACAGGAATACAGCAAGCACCAGAAAGTAACGAAGGTTGTGCTGAATGAGCAGAATTCTGGTTTAACCTTTCATCAGTGGTTGAAGGGTATTAGGCTTGCACAAGGCAAATACCTGTGGATTGCCGAGAGCGATGATTATGCCAATGAGCATTTTCTGGAAAAGCTGGTCCATATTTTAGAGGCACAACCCAATGTTGGTTTAGCCTTCACGCAATCATGGCTGGTGAATGAAAATGACGAAATACTTTTTTCCTGCAAACGGTGGTCAGATGACCCCAGATGGAAGCAGGATTTTATGCTGGATGGAAAACTGGCCTTGAAAGCGTTTGCTATTTATACAACAGGTATGTACAATGCCAGTGCTGTTTTATTCAGAAAAGAAGTTTTCGATAAAGTTTCCCTTGCTTTCACTGAATTCAAATACGCCGGCGATACCATGTTATGGCTGGAAATGTTGCTGCATACAGATTTGTTTTATGTTGCAGAGGAGCTTAACTTTTTTCGGACACATCCGCAGCAGCATTCCAGTAACACTACTGAAATTCAATTGCTGGAAGGTTTCGAGAATATCTTAAACTTAATTTCCCTTAACAACCCTCTGTTAAAAGAACCTGTAACCCAACAGAAAATTAAATATTTAATAGTGAAAGCCCTGTATGCATACCTGAACAGAAAGATCCGGCTGCTTAGCCTGTTAAAAGTGATGATAGCTGCTGCAAGAACAGATTTACTTTGTTCCACGAGAATGTTCTTTCGGTATACCGGAAAGTGCTTCAGGCCTACATTTGCCATTATATGAATAAGCTCCCAATATCTGCATTAGTGGTAAGCTTAAATGAAGGCAAACTACTAGGAGATTGCCTTGACTCCATTTACTTTTGCGATGAGATAGTGTTGGTTGATCTGGGGTCTTCAGATAATTCTGTTCAGTTGGCACAATCGAAAGGCGTGCAAGTTATCCATCATGAGGTAGTTCCGGTTGTAGAAATTATTCGCGCAAAATATTATCAGCAGCTTGAACATGATTGGATTCTATGCATAGATCCTGATGAAGCCATTGACAAGGAATTAAGACTGGATATAGAAAGGCTTTTCGAGAGAGGTATTGCCCGAAATGTAGGCGTTTTACATGTTCCCTGGCAATTCTATCTTGCTGGTAAACCACTAAAGGGTACAATTTGGGGAGGCATCAAAGAAAAAAGGCTTATATTTCATAAAGATCGGGTTCAGCTGAATAGCTATGTACACAACGGTCTAATACTAAAAGAAGGGTATACTGAGCTAAGCATCACTTACAGAAATACTAATGTGCTTCATCACTACTGGATGCAAAATGTTAAGCAACTTATAGAAAAGCATCGTCGCTATCTGGCATTGGAGGGGCCTACACGATATGCCCTTGGCCATAGAACAACTTTGAGACAGCTGGCAATACACCCATTCCTGGCTTTCAAATTAAGCTTTTTGGATAAAGAAGGCTATAGAGATAAAATATCAGGCTTTCTCCTTAGTCTCTTCTGGATGTGGTATTCAACTGCATCCCTAGACCGGCTGTACAGGATTCAGTTGAGAGAAGAGCAAAAAGACACTAATCAGTGAAAGCAACTTTCAGGAAGTTCCGGTAATGCTTGTGTAATGGAACAAACGCTTCAAATATTCCTTGGAAGATTTAACCCCGGAAGAGGCTATTGAAAGACGACAATTAGGCTTGGTTTCTTGATTTTACAGCGGCTCTAATTCCGTGAGGACGTCAATGAAAATAAACCCCAAGTTGTGTTTTTTTAGGAGAGCGCTGACTAAAATATATTTTGAAATTAATTTTATTAGTAACTGTACGTTAAGGTTTTTGGGATAATTCATAAAAAATGACGAAGAGTCTTACTTATAGTATTTGTACTAATCCATTCTGTGTATATTTGTCATAGGTAAAATAGAGTTGACTATTAAAATAGCACTTATTACCAAAGTGCCTTCTAAAGAGATTGTTAGCCACATGTCAGACATCGCCATAAAAGTTAAAGATCTTTCAAAGCAATACAGATTAGGTCAGGTAGGAACAGGTACATTATCTCATGACCTGAACCGCTGGTGGCATAAAGTGCGAGGGAAGGAAGATCCTTATCTGAAAATAGGTGAAAGTAACGATAGAACTAAAATAGGCGAAAGCGACTATGTGTGGGCGCTGAAAGGCATCAATTTCGAAGTGAAGGAGGGAGAAGTTTTAGGTATCATTGGTAAAAATGGAGCCGGAAAATCAACACTCTTAAAGCTTTTAAGCAGAGTTACTGCTCCGACTCTTGGAGATATAAAGATAAAAGGCAGAGTGGCTTCTCTCTTGGAGGTAGGTACAGGTTTTCATCCTGAATTAACCGGCAGGGAGAACATCTACCTCAATGGTGCTATTTTGGGTATGAGCAGAGCTGAAATTAATCAGAAACTAGATGAAATAATTGATTTTAGCGGAACTGCCCGCTATGTAGAAACTCCAGTAAAACGGTACAGCAGCGGTATGAGGGTACGTCTTGCCTTTGCTGTGGCTGCTCACCTGGAGCCTGAAATTCTTATCGTAGACGAGGTGTTGGCCGTGGGAGATGCTGAGTTTCAAAACAAAGCCATCGGTAAAATGCAGGACGTAGCTAAGGGCGGAGGCAGAACAGTGCTCTTTGTAAGTCACCAGCTAAGTTCAGTGCAGGCCCTGTGTTCCAAGACTATGATCATGGCAAATGGTACTGTACTTACTAGTGGAGACACAGCCGAGATGATTAACCTTTATCTGAGCGAAGATCCTTCAGGTAAAAAGGGAGTGAAAGCACTAGAAGGTTCCAATCCGCAATTCGACTACCTGCATTTCAGTACTACAGCTGCAGATTTAGCCTCTTCTACCCAGTTAAGCCATATCATGTCGGGGCAGAATATGTCACTCAGCATTCGTTATAAGCTTAAAAACTATGATGGGTTAAGTAATGTGCAGCTTCGCTTTTCCTTTCATGATGATATGCAGAATCCGCTTTTTGTATGCAACACAAAGCAGTCTCTCACCCGTAATGTAAACTTACCTAAAGAAGGAGCTTTTTCCTGCACCATTCCAAAACTGCCTCTGCTTCCAGGAAAGTATTTCGTCAACATGTCCATAAAAAATGCCTTAACTGAGATATGGATAGATGCTGCCTTTGTGCTTAATGTGATAGATGGTGATTTTTTTGCATCAGGAAAGCTGCCTGACAAAGAAAACGGTAAATTTTTGGTGGACCATCAATGGCAGGTACTAGCATGAAAGCTCCGTTGTTTATAGGAGGATGTAGTAGAAGCGGAACTACATTACTGGCATCTATGCTGGGTGCAGCTCCTGGCACTTTTGTGATACCTGAATCGCATTTCAAAGTAAGCCTGCTGCAAAAGCTGATTCCGGATGATCATGGGTTGTTTTTTTCCAGGGATGTGATTAGCTATATTAGCACCCACCCTCGTTATCGCATCTGGTGTTGTTCAGAACCCTTAAAACTTATGCAGAATAGAGTAAGCCTCTCGGTGATAATGGATACACTGGCCTTGCATTACGCAAAGCAGCATGGAGTAGCTACTGTTGATAGCTGGATTGACCATACGCCTGGTAATATAGAACATGCTCCAGTATTAAACCTGCACTTCAGCGAAGCTAAGTTTATTCATATTGTAAGAGATGGGAGAGGATTTGCTGCTTCTGTAAAGAAACTTGATTGGGGATTTCATGATTTAATCATGATTGGCCGCTTGTGGCGTGATACCCTCATCAGGGATTTGAATATTGAAAAAGCCCTGGGAGACCGAGTACTTCGCGTGCACTACGAAGATTTGGTGGAGCGCCCTGAACAAACATTGCAGAAGATTTGTGCCTTCACTCATCACGCTTACACTCCGGAAATGCTGAAAGCAAATGGCTTTTTTACACCTTCCTACACAAAAAATCAGCACAACCTTATTGGTAAAGGCGTTGAAAGTAAGCGTTCAGCTGCATGGAAGAAAAGCCTAACGCCTAGAGAAATAGAGTTATTTGAATCTGTTGCAGGTTCAATGCTCAGAAGAATGAAGTACGAACCCATGTTCGAAAACCCCAGTCAGAAATTGTCAGTTAGTGAATTCTTCTATTTTAAAATACGCAATACCTTTTACAGGTACTACGACAAATACAAGATTAGTAAACGTTATAGCAAGAATATTGCATAAGTACCTCCATGAATATGGTAGTATATTATTTTGGTGCTGATCATACTTGGGAGAACCTTCAAAAGCTTGGCTTTAATAGAAGAAATACCTGTATTCTTAAAGCACTGGCAGAAGAAAGCAGGATTATCCAGGTCTATAACGTAAGACGGGTGAGTGCGGCTACTTTATTGGCGCATATAAAGCAGAAAAGAAAGCAGGAGAAAGTTGTAGATGTATTGTATGCTCCCTTGGTGCCCACTTGGATAGTAGGCTCTGGAGCGCTAAATAAAGGCATATTCCGCATTCTTATTAATTTACAAACTAAGTCACATAAAGAACGAACTCTTCGCTGGTGCTATTGGCCTAGGGCTTATGAACAGATGCAAGAGCTTGGACTTAGCGGCGAGATTATCTTTGATGCTGACCACAATCTTATAGATGATCCTAACCTGGCAACGGAGAAGCAAGATGCTTTGATTAAATCTTTAGAAATTATTGCACGACAAGCAGATGTTGTTGTATCTGCCTCTCGAAGCATGAACACATGGTTCCTAAATAAAGGAGCAAAAAAAGTATATCGATTGCGCAATGGTGTTGATGTAGACAGATTCACTTCCGCAAGTAGGTCTACAACTTCAGTGGCAAAAAGAGTGGGTTATGTAGGAATACTTTCCCGATGGATAGACACAGATTTGTTGTTCTATATAATCAATGCTCGACCCGAGTATACATTTACGCTTGTAGGAGCAGATTTTCAAACAACACTTTCGGAACAGATAGCGCAAAAACCTAATGTAGAATGGTTGGGTAAGCAATCTGCCGAAAAGGTTCCAGCACTTATGCATAATATGAAGGTAGGATTGAGTCTCTATCGGAAACATGCTGGAATGGATGCAGATAGCATGAAAATTTATGAATATTTGGCAGCAGGATTGCCAGTAGTAGCCACAAGATATCATGAGAATATTGCAGATGATTATAATGGTTTGCTTTCGATAGCAGACACTTATGATGAATTTCTGGAAATGTTAGATCAACAAATTGAGTCTACTTTCTATCTGCAAAAAGAAGAGGTAGTATCCTTTTTAGTTTCTGCCACTTGGCAGTCTAGGGTATCTACATTTATAAACAGTCTGGAGAACCATGGAACCGAAAGTTAGTATAGTTATACCGGTTAAAAACGGTGCTGCTACATTAGAGGCTTGCTTAGAGGGCATACGGATGCAAACATTGTTCTGTGTTGTAGAGGTACTGGTAATAGATTCAGGTTCTACTGATGGCACTTTAGCTTTACTCAAAAAATATCCTGAGGTACAGGTTCATTCAATTGCTTCTGAGTATTTCAATCATGGGGCAACTCGTAATATGGGTGTTCAGCTTGCAAGGGGAGAGTTAGTTGTAATGACAGTTCAGGATGCTCGGGCTGCAGATGCTTATTGGCTGGAGCGAATGCTGGAGCATTTTAAAGACCCACAAGTAGCAGGGGTATGCGGCCTGCAGGTAGTGCCGCATCATGCCGATAAAAATCCGCATGAGTGGTTCAGGCCTGTTTCGCTCCCAAAAGCAAGAAAGATAGCGTTTTCTCCAGATGAATTTAAGGCCTTGTTACCTGCCGCAAAAAAACGGGCGTGCTCCTGGGATGATGTAAATGCCATGTACAGAAGAGAGGTGCTGCTGGCACTTCCTTTTGAGGAGGTGGTCTTTGGGGAAGATATGCTGTGGGCCAGAGAAGCACTTCTGGCGGGTTTTTCATTAGTGTATACGCCGGCCTCTAAAGTTTATCATTACCACCATGTAGATTTCACATACCAGTACCGGAGAAGTTTAACCGTTTTCTTTTTTGTGTATAAGTTCTTTGGGCTGTTACCTGCTGTTAGCGCACGGCCAGTAGATGTAATGAAGATAGTATATAGGAATGTGAAATGGGGAGTACCTGCCAGATGGATCACGTACAACATTAATAGAAGACGGGCCACACTGAAAGCGCAGCAGGATTTTTACGATGCGCTAAAGCAGGGAGAAGCGGCCCTTGAACTATTACACAGTACCCATTGCCAGCAGGCCCCACAGGCTGCAGCCCTACGATATGAAAAATATTACCCCTTTAGTGAGTGTATTGATGACCTCCTATAACCGGGAGAAGTACATTGCAGCCGCAATTGAAAGTTTGCAGGCATCTACCTATCAGCAATGGGAGCTGATTATCGTAGATGATCAGTCGAAAGACAGCACGGTAGCCATTGCCCAGGCATTTGCAGCTCAGGATGCGCGTATCCGGGTGTATGTAAATGAAAAAAACCTGGGAGACTACCCCAATAGAAATAGGGCAGCCTCCTATGCCAAGGGTAACTACCTCAAGTACCTGGATGCCGATGATCTGATCTATCCCCACGGTCTGGAGGTACTGGTGCGCATGATGGAAGCCAATCCCGAAGCGGGCTACGGCTTATGTACGATCTCGCCTGATAAACAAAGGATATATCCTTTTTTGTTAAAGCCTCAGGAAGCTTATTATACACATTACTTTCAGTATGGTATTTTTACAAGGGCTCCTTTATCCTCAATTTTAAGAAGAGAAGTTTTTGAAGCAGAAGGGGGTTTTAGTGGAGAACGCTTGTTAGGCGATTTTGAAATGTGGCACCGGCTTTCGCTGAAGTACTCAGTGTTGCTTATGCCACAGGGCCTAATCTGGTACAGGGAGCATGACGAGCAGGAAAGTTTTTTGTATAGGCATAATCCATATGAACCGTTTAAATATACCCTTACCAGTATGAAGTATTTAACTTCAGGAGCATGCCCACTTACGGATGAGCACAAGCAGCAAGCAATATCAAAAATAAAATACTGGCAGTCGAGAGCAATTTTGGGAGGTATAAAAAATAAACAGTTTTCTATGGCAAAGAAAATGAGCAAGGAAGCAGGAATTACATTTTTGCAGGCAATTAAAAATATTTTACCACGGAGCTAGTTAAACTTTCGATAGCTTCAGCCAATTAAACCTGTGATGTTGGTTTAAGCTCTACATTCTTGATTTTTCAAGGCCAGCTCAATTGTTACTTGGTGTATAAATTAGAATGAAAAGTAAAAATAAGTCAGTGCTTCGCTCTTTATGCAAACAGTAGTTGTATATAGCTTCTTTTATCTTCTTTTCTACGAAGTGTTCCGTCTTTGCACGGGAGCCTGGCCCTGCGGGGCAACTGCAGGTGGGAAACAGGGTAAACATTGGCTGTAACTCCATTTTGGATGTAAGTGCGGATATCTGTATTGAAGATGATGTAGCACTAGGGCCAAATGGAGTAATCTATACCCACGATCACGCCTATCTGCAAAATAGGGAGATTCCCTGGAAGGGGCCAATTACCAGAAAAGGGGTGGTTATCGAAAAAGGGGCCTAGGTGGTTACTAATGTTACCAGGTGCCCGGATTGGTACTGGAGTTATTGTTGCTGCCGGTGCTGTTGTTACCAAAGATATAGGGCCGTACACACTTAACGCTGGAATTCCGGCTAAGAAAATCAAAGACTTACATGAAACGGGTATCCATACTCATCCCACTTTATAATGCAGCACCTTATGTTGAGGAAACCATTGCATCTGCTCTGGCACAAACCTACCCCAATATAGAAATTATTGTTGTAGACGATGGCTCAACTGATAACAGCCTGCAGCTTGCAGAAAAATTAAGCAGCGAGAACGTACACGTCTTTTCCCAGCCTAACAAAGGAGCCTGCGCTGCCAGAAACCTTGCTTATGAACACTCTACTGGCGAGTATATACAGTATTTAGATGCTGATGACCTGCTGGCACCTGATAAAATAGAACAACAGATTGCTGCCTTACCCGCCGATGCGTCCGGAGAAGTACTCAGTTGTCGCTGGGCAAGCTTGTATGAAGATAAGCAGGTAGTAGAGGAAAGGTGTACTACCCTATATAAAAACTATGATAACCCGCTCAACTGGCTGGCAGATGCATGGATGGGAAAAGGCATGTTTCCCTATCATGTATGGCTGACTCCAAGGAAGTTAATTGCCCAGGCGGGCCCCTGGAACGAGTCGTTGCTCCTGAACCAGGATGGGGAATTTTTTAGCAGGGTCTTATCTGGTGCCAGTGCAATAAAATATTGTCCAGAAACAGCAGTTTATTATCGAAAAAGCAATCCGCAGAGTCAAAGCCAGGGGGGGAAGTTTTCTAGGGCAAAAGCTGCATCATTGCTGGATAGCTATAAGCTCTATATAAGCAATGTAGCCATCTATTTAACTAATGAAAATATTCTAAAAGCCCTGGGTAATAACCTCTTGCTATTCATCTACCAATACCACCAGCTGTTTCCTGATTTAAGCTACCAAGCAGAGGAAGCCTTTCAGCAGTTGGGTTTTAAACATAAATGGCCTGTTGGGGGGGCGCAATTTAAAAAAATGGCCATAGTGCTCGGGTTTAAAAATGCACTCCGTTTGAAAGCGCTGATACAACACAAGTACTGAGCGGGATCAAGTTATCTAAGTTGTTCTAACCCTATTATGCTAGGGTGGTATTGTTACATCTTACTGGCAATAGATGGACAATGTTAAAACATACAGATAGAAGATCAGAATACTAATTAACGGATGCAAAAAAAATGTATGTAGCTTTACTGTATAAAAACTAAGCTGATGGCACTAGATGAAGGCTGCAGCAACCCTTGATAATGAACTGCTTAAAGTATGATAAATGTAACCGAACCGTTTCTTCCAAAGCGGGAAGAGTATGAAAAATACATAGATCAGATCTGGTCGCGTAAATGGCTTACCAACAACGGTCCACTGGTGAATGAGTTAGAGCTGCAATTAAAAGATTATCTGCAGCTGGATCATTTACTTTACCTCACTAATGGTACCATAGCCATACAACTTGCTATTAAAGTACTGGAACTTCAGGGGGAGATCATTACCACACCCTTTTCTTTTGTGGCTACTACTTCATCAATTGTGTGGGAACACTGTAAACCTGTTTTTGTAGACATAGATGAAGAAACCCTTAATCTGGATCCAAGGAAAATAGAGGGGGCTATAACAGAAAAAACAACGGCTATACTGGCTACCCATGTATATGGCAATCCTTGTGATATAGATGCTATTGCAAAAATTGCGGCACGTCATAAGCTTAAGGTAATCTATGATGCCGCCCACTGTTTTGGAACAAAGTATAAAGGTAAAAGTGTGTTGACTTACGGCGATGTAAGCACGATCAGCTTTCATGCCACTAAGCTTTATCATACTACGGAAGGTGGTGCTGTTGTTACACCTTCTGCAGAGCTTCTGAAGAAAATGTCGTTACTACGGAATTTTGGATTTAACGGTCCGTACACCTTTGCTTCAGTAGGCATCAATGGTAAAAATTCAGAGTTTCATGCAGCTATGGGATTGGCTAATTTACCTTATGCCAATGACATATTGCGCAAGCGCAGAGAAGATAGCCTGCAATATGATGACATGCTGCTGGGAAAAATTCCGGTCAGAAGACCAAAGATCACCGATGGCTCAGTATATAATTATTCATATTATACACTTGTCTTTGAAACAGAAGAGCAACTGCTAAAGGTACATAAATCTCTAGAGGTAAATGGCATCTTCACCCGCAGGTATTTTTATCCCAGCCTTACCACCTTGCCTTATGTGAAAGCTTCAGAAGTGCTTGTTACAGTAGATGTTGCTGCACGTGTGCTTTGTCTTCCTTTGTATTATTCATTGAATAAGGCTGAAATAGACATGATTAGCCGTTACATTCTTAGAACATTAAAGTACGGGTAATGCAAGTCAAAAGTACAGGTAGATATACAAGGAGGTGCGGATAATTGTGTACGAAAAGCAGGGTGCTTTATTCTGGATAGGACTAACTATCATGCCCTTCATTTCACTAGGCCGTGTTGACAAATAAGTTTATAAATGAATGATTTATAGTGTTTTATATTTTTGAAGTAAAAAGATTTCATGAGACGCTATTAGATAAGCGGCCGCCGCCTTTAGCTTTGGGTGTTAGTACAAAACTAAGAAGAGCAGTAGTATCTTTAAAACATACCGGCTTAGGTGAACTATGGCCGCCGCTGGATAAGATCCAACCCGCGATTTAGTACCT
>NZ_JAHXBU010000017.1 GCF_020178975.1 Cesiribacter sp. SM1 | reverse complement strand
AGAGTATATTTCAACTCGTGCCATGCCAGGCACACACAACAGAATAAAGCAAGCTCCCAGCTATCTTACAGCCATTGGCAATGCAGGCAGCTGCCTTTGCGTGGGCATAGCAATCTGCAGTGAATGGCATCTGCTTTATTCAACGGGCGTGTGTGTCTTGACCCGACTCCTGCTTTAGTGGGAGAAGAATGCTGTACAAAAGATGGAAGGCTCTTGTTTTGAGAGAGGCACAAGTGCGGATGCCGAGTGAACTGGCTGGCCGACTTGCTTTCAGAAGAAGAGGATTGGACTTCCGCAGACGCCTGTCAGGGGGAGTTTGCAAACCACCTTATGCTGCTGGAGGAGTAACTGCCTTTGGTGGTGAGCGATAAGGAAAAGCAAGGACAAAGATCCGTGCAGGTGAGTGCTGTAGAGCTGAATAAGTTGAACCACCTAAGAAGCTTCGTTAGGATTAAAGTAATGTCGAAAGCAGGTGCTACGTCCGCATCTGTGAGGTGAATGTGAAGGGTGACCTGATTACTGTTCACATGGCATTCGGGGTAAAGGTGGCAGGAATGCAGTACAGGCTTTTGTATGGAACAAGAGAAGTCACTATCGCACTGTTAACTGAAAAAGGATGCAGTCATACAAGGATAGTATGAGATAGTGATGGCGGACTGGGCCGTAGTAGCGATGAGTGTTGTGAAAGCAGCAGGAGTCAAGGGCCCAGGTTGTTTAGTTTCATCTTTGACACAACCAGTAATGGGATGATCGACTATCATGAAACAAGGTCACAGCCAATTTCCAGAGCCATGGTATGGCAGGCTTACAAGAAAGTAAAAGCTAACAAAGGAAGCGCTGGCATAGATCAGATGGACTGGCAAGCTTTAGACAAAGATCTAAAGGGTCAGCTCTATAAGCTATGGAACAGGCTTAGCTCGGGCAGTTATTTTCCACAGCCTGTCAAAGAAGTAGAAATCAAGAAATCATCAGGAGGCATTCGCAGGCTGGGTATTCCTACGATCTTAGATCGTATTGCGCAACAGGTGGTAAAAACCCATCTGGAGCAGATACTGGAACCTCTCTTTCACCAGCATTCCTTTGGCTATCGTCCTTCAAGAGGCTGCCATCAGGCAGTGGAGAGGGCGAAGCAGAACATCTTTACTAACGATTGGGCCATTGATCTGGATATCAAAAGCTTTTTCGATACCATAGATCATGACAGGCTCATGGGAGCCCTTGCTCATTACTGTAAAGATAAGTGGGTGCTACTCTATGTAGAACGGTGGTTAAAAGCGGGAATCATGCAGAAAGACGGATGCTATCTGGAGCGGGAAAGTGGCACACCTCAAGGTGGGGTCATAAGTCCGCTGCTAGCTAACCTATACCTGCATGTAGCCTTTGATGGATGAATGCAGAAGAGCTTTACAGACAAGTGCTTTGTCAGGTATGCTGATGATATAATTGTACACTGCAAGTCTGAAAAGCAGGCACATTTCCTGCTGGACAGGATCAGGGTGCGGTTAGCATCTTGCAAACTTGAGGTGCACCCTGTAAAGACACAGATTGTCAACCTTAGGGGCTACTCTAGCATTAGATATGCCCGTAGTTTTGACTTTCTGGGTTTCACGCTAAGGCCTCATTGGAGTAAAACCAGCAAAGGCTTGCGACTCATGCCCTATGTAGGCATTAGTAGAAAATCTGTGAGCCGTATTCTGGAGAAGTTCAAGTGTATGCAGATCCACAAATGGAGAAAACCTATTGAAGTACTTGCTGCCAAGCTCTCTCCAGTGATACGGGGCGTGATGAACTACTACCGTGTAGGCGCAGCCAGAGCATCTGTTTACCTGTGGAACCAGCTAAACCTGCGTCTACTCAAATGGGTGAGGTGGGAAAAGAGACTTCCCATGGAAGCTGCACGTAGCTGGCTTAGGAATAAATTTAGGCAGAAGCCTGCTCTTTTTCCGCACTGGAAATTGGTATATCCATAATGTAGCTACTACATTTTGTGACTAAACAACAAGAGCCGTATGAAGGGAGCGGGCCCCGCCGGGACTTTCACGTACGGTTCCGTGAGAACGCGAGGGTGAAATTCCCTCGCGTGACTCGACAAGGATGAACTACAGCCTGGCTGAATGGCTGGAGCCTCCTGTGAATGGCTAAGAACTTTTTTATTCAGTTTTGCGTATTATTACGTATCAATGATGTAAATTTACGTAAGTTGGTTTAAGACTGTATCGTAACAGTGCTGCCTGCTTTTAAAAGACTGTTCAACCGCTGCAGCTTAAAAAGTCTGCAGCCAAACCCTATGCTTATGTACCCTTCCTTAAGTGACGCCGTAATGGACAATGACCTGGCCCTGGTAGACCTGGCCCGGAAAGGAGTAGATGTACAGTACCTGTACCTGCTGGGGGATCAGTCAGGTTTTAGCAAGGAAGAACTGGCCACACTCCTGGGAATGGCGCCAAAGACCATTGATAATTACCGTAATCACCAGAAGCCGGTGCAAAATGATCAGGCAGAAAAGCTGCTGATGTTGCTGCGCCTCTTTGCACGAGGGCAGAAGCTGTTTGGTGAAATAAAAGAGTTTAGGGACTGGCTCTACTACCCTCAGCCTGCCCTGGAGATGCGCCCCCCTGTTAACCTGCTGGATTCTATTTCAGGTATCCGTCTGGTGGAGGAATGCCTTGACAGGATTGAGCATGGATATGCTGCCTAGTATCTCTGTTAAATGATTCTGTACCGCATTACCTTAAAGCAATATGCAAAGGCGCTCTACGCACCTGGTGTGCCGGGGCGCTGGAACCGCCGTGGTGAGCTGGTCATCTACTCCTCGGAAAGCATTGCCGTAGCCGCCCTTGAAAACATGGCTCACCGGATGGGGCAGGGGGGGCTGGGAGCTGATTTTGCCTGCATGCAGATCCAGATACCTGATGCTGCAGGAATCGAGGAGATTCATCCAAACAGCCTGCCCCAGGACTGGGGACTTCCTTCTTCCTACATCATTACTCAACCGATCGGCTCGGCCTGGTACAAGGCCAATGAAAAGCTCTTGCTGAAGGTCCCTGCCGCAACCTGTGCAGGCCAGTACAATTACCTGATCAATAGCCAGCATAAGGATTTCAGAAGCGTTGAAGTGATCGGGACAACACCTTTTATGTTTGATCCACGCTTTAAAAGCATTGATGAGGCTCTGGTAAGGTTCAAAAAAAACTAGCCGGCTGGCCTCTGGTTGCTACTTCGCCCTAACCTAACAAGTTTTGCTTAGCCTGTTTTGCGCCAGCGGATGATGGATTCTGGACCTATCTGCAGCAGTGCAAAGTTTTGCAGTATCAAGAGAGCCAAAGCCAGTTTGTGTTGGAGAAGAACATGTGGGTGTGATTGTTGCTTTGATAAGAGCAGAACCTGCATCAATGGTAGTGCAGCCAATCAGTTACTGAACGTAAGCTGACAGGTGATGCATTTTAAATTAAACCAGATTAAGTACCTATTACTTCACCCCCTGGGAGCATAATAATATAACCAAGCTGCCATTCCCTTAAAGATCAATGCGTGGAAGCCTGCCTGCTTTTTGTTCTTTTTCCAGATATTCGTCAATGGCCCAGCAAACAAAGGTAAGCGCGTTTGTCTGGGCGAATTTAGCGTAAATGCTTACCTTCCTGTGGTAACTCGGTGGCAGCGCTACATTCTTATATCCAGGTTCTTTTTTTTCCGCCTGTCTGTTTTTAGGCTCTCTGGAGCGCCCGGAGCCTTTAGCATGCTCTTCTCTATCAAACGGGCGCCTTTGAGCCACTGGTGTGTTTCTCTGATCTTTATTCCGGTTCTTTTCCTCCTGCTGAAGAGCGGGTGCAGCTGATATAGGTGCAGGCTCTGCCTCCGGGGCTAGGGTCAATGTAGTCTTCTCGTCTGTCCTTTCTGATACCTTCTCTTCCTTCTGCCTGTCCTGGTCCGGGAAAGCCTTTGCTATTTCTTTCTCTATGATCTGCTTTGCCTTCTTCTGGCGTGAAGCATTCATCCTGGCCATTAACTCGTGTTTGTTCGCCATCGGTTAGATTTTAAAGCGGTTTACAAATTCATCCATATAGCGAGAGAACTCTTCATGCACGGGCTTCACTTCATATCCTCCCTCGCTGACATAGCTGGTATAGGTGTTGTAGCGGGAGTAAATAGCCCTCCTGGAAAGGCGTGACTCAAATACCTCAATGCCAATGGACTGGCAAAACTCTTCCATAAACTTTTCCTCTGATCTACCGGCAGCCTGGTTCACAACGCCAAAAACGACCAGCTCCTGGCCTTCTTCTTTAAGGCTGATACGTACCTCTGCCAGCATGTCTACAAAGCCTATGGTACCATAGCGGTCATTTTTGTCGCTTACCAGTGGCACCAGTACCCCATCGCAGAGCATGAGCAGTTCAACGATGCTTGCATCATCAGCACGCCCTGGCATATCAATGAGGACTACATCATAATGGTCTACTACCTTCAGCAGATGATCAGCAAGATGCCGGATGTCTACCGACTGCACCGGGTAGGGGAAATGTCTTTCATCAAATATGAGCAGGTCCTCCTGGCGCGCATCAAAGAGGTTCTGCTGTTTGTCAACATCTAATACCAGTACTTGCTTTTGGTAATCTTTCGCCAGTGCTGTAGCGGTGAGGGCGGTCAAAACAGTCTTTCCCACGCCTCCCTTTTGATTAGAGATAGAAATGACTTTTGCCATTGCTGTATTGCTTGATCGGTTGTCTTGTAATATTGTAAGGTTAGATGCTTGCAATCCTGCAAGGTTTTAACAGTTCAATGTTATAAGCTTCAAGCCTTTAAACTTTACAGACTTTCAATATAAAAATATGACAGGTTTCTAAATTTAGAAAATCACATGCTGATAAATTACAGCTCCTAAAAGTCTTAAAGCTTGTAAGCATGCAATATTGCAAGTTTATAATATTAGCACATATCAAGCTTATATGCCCGATGTAACCTGTTATATCTAGGCATTATCGAATGAACAAGCAGTAGGGGAGCGCCAGCCGCTGCAGCACTTATGGATGGGATGTTCTCTTGATAAAGCTGAAAATGCTTGGTATGGTAAACGATAATCCACGCAGCAAGAAGTAATCTTCAGGACGCAGGTTATGTTAAAATAATTCTTTGTCTTTCAGTGAATTATAAATTCACATGGTGAAAATGTACTTTTTTGAACGGTAACACCCATAACCAAACGCCTGATAATCAAGTTAAGAGCGTTAACGCTAAAGCAATAATTCTCTTGTTGTATGTCCTTGTCAACGCATATTCGGATTCGAACAGATGTGGACGCCAGGGCCGAAACAATGGCAAAAAAGCTGGGGCTGAAAAAAAAAGAGTTTGTGGAAGAAGCAGTCCTGTTTTTTGTGCGTCACAACCTGTCACCCATTAACTTTTCACCTTCTGCTGACTTTGACTTAAGCCAGCTGGTGCAGAAGAGCACAGAACGCATCATCAGTTATATCAAACACCAGGAGCAGGAGATGATTGCTCCTTTGGCGCTGGAAGTCCTGCGAGCTCAGATTGCAGTTCAGGCGCTTATGAACCTCATTATCGATGTAAACATCCCTGCAGAAGAACAGGCATCCGTAGCAAACAAGCTTGAAGAATATATGAATAGTCAAGTAGAAAAGCTCCAGATCCATGCACACCAAGGTCATCAATCCGCAGCTGGACGGGAATAAAGTATATGCCAACACAGGCTCCGTCCATGATCTTGTTGAATACCTTTTGCACGAAGTAAAAGATAAGCGGGAAGAACAAGATATTTTCTTTAACCAGTACAGGGATGGCATCAACGCCAATGTTGTGCAGGAATCCATTGATCAAAATGTGAAGGGACTGAAGTCCACGGAAGAGCGCTTTTACACCATGATTGTTTCCCCGTCCGAAGATGAACTAATGCATATTGGCAATAGTGATGAAAAGCTAAAACAGTTCACCCGAAAGGTGATGGACGATTATGCCAGAAACTTTAAGCTCAAGGATGGTTCTCAACTATCAGGAGATGATCTTTTGTGGTTTGCGGCCATTCATGAAGACCGGGAATTTAAAAGCTGGGAGCTGAAAGACGATACAGACTGGCTAAGCAGGAAAGAGAGGGATGCAGTTGAAAAGCTCCTGGCACAGGGAAGTGAAGAGGCGCTGCAGACTGTTGCATGTATACAGGAGCGGGCCCGGCAAAGAAACAAGGTCAAACCGGCCCGGGAGATGTTTAGGGCAGGAGAGAAGAAGCCGGGGCTCAACAAGCACATCCATATCATCGTCAGCCGGAAGGATAGGGAAAAGCAATGGTCCCTGAACCCCAGGGGCCGAAAGAGCCGCTTCAATCTTCGGCAGTGGCAGGAGGGGAATGCTAACAGGTTCAGGAAAATGTTTGGCTACGCCCGGGAGAACACCTACGATGGCTTCTACTTTAACAAAAAGGACAGGCGCTACTTTGAACAGAAAGTTGAGGCGACAGTAAGGGAGATTAACGATAAGTACATCAGGCGGGAAAAGCTGGATGTGGAGCGCATCAAAAGGACAGGGGCGAAGTACAACTATTCCAGGGCCTTTTTCATCAACCTGGCTAAGCTGAAGAACCAGTACAAGGGGGGTAAGTATTTCATAGACCCTTACTTTTTCATCAACAGGGGCCGTGACATCAAACCAGAGGAGTACGTTCGCCAGGACTTTATGAGCAACAGGGGCAGGAGCCCTCTGGCGCACTCCCCCACGGCCGAGCTGGAGAATGGGTATCAAAAAAGTGCTGGCACCTTTTCCCTTAGCCCTTCTGTAAGAGGGATCATATATGCCCTGGCACAGGGAAGCAGGGCAGGGGGCTTTGTCCGGGAAACCATGTACTTTGATATTCAGAAACGTAAACGCCGGCATCACCTGCAGCAGGAGAAGCGTGAAAGGGAGGGCAAGAATGGTGAATGTGAGATAGACTTATAGCAATCAGATCTGTTTTTTTAGCCTATGCACTTCTACAGAAATATACTGACATTCCTGGCAGTACTTCTCGTGCTTTCGCTACTGCCGCTTATCGGGGACTATTATCTACTTCATCACTATGAGGATACGGTTCCTCTCTTTACAGTGCCTTTCCTGGAGCGCTATGCAGAGGTGATCCCTTATAACAGGACACTAAGCCTGGTTCTTTACTACCTTTTGATTGTAGTGCTGATGCGCATGCCCAGCTACCAGGGCCCAAAGCGTGCTGCAGGACAACTGTCCGGGAAGGTACAAGGAGGAGCACTGCTGCTGTTCCTGCTTTCAGGGGGATGTTTTATCTTTTTTGATAGCTTGGGCCTGGAGATGTACCCCCTTTATCCCCTGCTTTTTGTTGTGGCGCTTATTTCACTGCCGCTGGCTAAAATGCTGTTCCCCCAGCGCAATGTTCCGCATGTATCACTGGTCAGGCGCAAGCGGGTGAAGTGTCCCGATAGCATCTGCCTGGAAACCCTCAATAGTGGCTGGGTAAATGTGGTAGAACCTTTCCGTCACACGCTGATCATTGGCGGATCCGGTTCCGGGAAGTCAGAGAGCCTGGTGCGGCCCCTGATGAAGGCTTTTATAGAAGAAGGATTTTGCGGGATTGTCTATGACTACAAAGCACCTACACTGATCAATGAAATGAATACCCTGCTGATCCAGCAAGAAAGCCGATACCACTATCCTTATTACATCATCAACTTTTCCAATGTCAAAGCTTCACACCGCTTTAACATCCTGCACCCGGATCTGATCATGAATGCCAATTATGCAGAAGAATATGCCCTGAGCATCATCAGCAACCTGAACAGAGGAGCCAATAAGAACAGCGGAGAGTTTTTTACCCGCAGTGCTATCAACTACCTGGCAGCGATCATCTGGTTCTTAAAGAAGCGCCACCCACAGTACTGTACCCTGCCTCATGCGCTGAACATTGCCCTCTTCAAGGACTTTTCTCACGTTTTCTCCATGCTGATGGTGGAGCCGCTGTGTGCAGACCGGGTGATGTCCATCGTTACCTCCCTGGAACAGCAGGCAGAGCGCCAGCTGGCAGGACAGATGGGCACCATCCAGAACCAGCTAACCACCATCAATACTCCCGAGGTGGCCTGGATTTTGTCGGGAAATGATTTTATTCCGAATATCAATGATCCGGAAGATCCCAAACTCCTGGCGATTGGCAATGACCGGCAGACACCCCTGGCACTGGCCCCAGTGATATCACTAATCTTTACGGCTGCGCTCAAAACTATGAATGCAGAAGGGAAGCATAAGAGTTTTGTACTGCTGGATGAGGGGCCAACGCTTAAGATTCCAAACCTTGATACTATTTCGGCTGTTTCCCGCTCTAATAAGATGGCCCTCGTTTACATCGCACAGGATCTTTCCATGATGCATGATCAGTATGGAAGAGAAAAAACCAACACCATTATTTCCAATATGTCAAATCAGTTTTTTGGTCGTGTTAACCTGCCAGAGACAGCCAGGATGATTTCTGACATGATTGGAAAGGAAGAACGGGAACTGATCTCTCTTTCCGAAGGGGTATCAGGCTCTGCTAGCCGCAGCAACGTAAACCGTAATTACTCCCTGTCTGTGCAGGAAAGGGTCATTGTAAAGCCTGAAGAAATCAGGAACTTAAGAAGGGGTGAGTTTCTGGGCAACACCACTGATGAGGGACAAACCTACTTCTGGGGCAGGTTTAAGCATAACCCCTTCAAGGTTTTTTACAAAGTAGAAGATTTTATCGCATTCATCGATAGTGATACCGGGCAAGGTGTTTCCGACCTGAACAGGTTCCTGGAAGAGCACCTGCAGCATATTAAGATAGAAGTCGAGGCAATCATTAACAGTTATCCAAACATCTATCATAAAGTCGAAGAAAGTGAGAGCACGAACCAAACATGAAACAGAGACCAGTGATATAGAACTTATCCTGGCGATGGAAGAAACCCCTGTTAAGCTGAAGGGTAATTACATTGGCTATAAGGTGTTCAATGATAAAAAGGGGCAAAGCTGCTCAATCAATCTGACGCCGATCCAAAGCCTTGTGCTGGCCACCACCAGCCATGATCCCCAAAAGGATATTTATGCCATTGTCATGGTAGAAGGAGGGTGTTTAGAGGCCGTTAATGTTGGGCGGTACAGGCACCTGGATTACTTTATTTTTAATATGCACCACTACAAAACGCTGAATGAGGTGGAGAAGATCAAATACCTGGTATACACTGCCGGCATTCCGGCAATAGATGGTGCTTTTCATATGATGGTGAAGGATATCACTACAAACGAAGTGCTGGGGGATTTCTTTGCCCAGGATAAAACATGGCAGCTAGGTTAACCTTTAACTGTGCAATGATATGAAAGCAAAAGGAAGCCCTTTCTTTATCATGCTAGCCCTGGGCCTGGCCCTTTTTGGATGGGTACGCAGCAGCCTGTTTACGATACCCAAACCGCAGCTAACCCTGGTGCACTGGCCTGGTGATGGTCGTCAGCCCCGTTACTATGAAATAGCGGATTCCAGTAAAATCAAGGTTTTTGGCTCCTGTATACAATTCGAATCTATCCAGGGAGCTCAAGAATCCTTTTGTGGTAACTATAAGGTGCTGGCAGAAAGTAAAGAAAAGAGACAGGCTTCCCCTTGGATGCCCTCTTTTGGCCCGGGCCTGATCGACAGTCCCAACCAGGTGGTGCCGGAGGCACTACCTACAAAAACAGCACTTTTACCTGCAGGGAATCCATGACATTATTAAGCATACAGGAAGCTTATTTACTTATGGGTAGAGAAACTGCTTATGTAACTCTTTTCTCACATTTGATACCTCATCTACCTCCAATGAATATGCTTCGTTTTAAAAATGAATAGGTTAGAATGTGTATGCTAAAGGCAAAAAGCCCAGTCCATTTTATTAACGGCTGGGCTCTTACCGAGCATATTTAAAAATATCGGAAGCAAAAAGATGAAAAAGTATTCCCTAACCTTCCGCTTATACGTAAAGCACATGGCAGGGTTAAGCCCCTGGGGACCTTTTTTGATCGGTATAATGGTTTATTGTCTTTCTTCCACTATCTGGAGTTCTTCTTTGATCTTCCCAATTGTTTCAAAGACAAGATCTTTTTGCAGGGGCTTCTGTACACAGTCCTTCTGCTTAATTCTGTACAAAGTTTCAGCCGCTTTCCCTTGCTTTGCAAAGAGAGCAGCCGGAACCACTGCAAGCATCTTCTTATAGAAGGTGCATGAGATAAGCAGGCTCCTACTGCCAAACCTTCTCATTTCTACCTTTGCTGAAGAGCTTCTTGTCGGAAACCTCTGATGTTGCTGTGACTAGCTGTACTGGTCGATACACCCCTGACGCTACAGTACAAAAGCTTTGGAATCTTTACATTCCCTCTTCAAGCCACGAATCCAAAGGCTTTTACCTGATACCGTGCTTTCTGGCCCACTCTTTTAAGGGGAGGGGCTTATTATCATTATCAGGATAGACAGCATAGATAAACCTGAACTGTTCCGGGGTAAGAAAGATCAACTGGCCACTAGTTCCGCTACCAATAGGATAAACCTTCTCATGGGATTGTTGCAGTACCAGAACATTGTTTATGATCTCTATAAACTTTTTTGCAGCAATCGTTCCTGCTCTGCTGAAATCCCTGAATTGCTCAAAAATCCTGTACTTAACACCATTGATGCTTAGGGAGTGGGTAATGCCATTGGTTGGCGAATACTCTTCCAGTTCATCTTCAACATAGATGGAGATGTTCAACTTCTTTGTAGTGGGTTCTATTTCTGCCAGATATTTATGATAGCCTCCTTGTTCAAACAGTGCTTCGTTGTCAAGGCTGTATAGGCGGTAGTCCTTAGGATAGTGAATACCGTTCTCTAAGGCATGAATTGAAGAGATCATTCCCCATGCTTCATAAGCATTAGAAATCTCCTGCTTGAGAAGTTCTACATCTGAAGGATCGGCATACTGGAAATAGCCCATCGAATCCAGTGTATCAGCTATTTCTATTCCTGAATGCTTTCTGAATATGTTTTTGAATCTGTTCAACATTATATCATTTTTTCTTAATGCTGATCCATGTTTTACATCCCGCTGCAACACCATCAGCTAAGCCTGCAATAGTATCCGCAATCAGCATTCTCTCTGCTACAGTGCTACTGGAAATACAGGCATATCATCAGGATCGACCATAAGAATCTGGCTTTTTCATGATCATTAGCCGAAAAGGCGCATTGTAATCCTTATGCAATGTTTAACCAAGATCTTTAGGGTTCTTTTTTCAATTAGTGAGTGACAAGTTTCAATCCGATGATGGAAGCTATCAGTGTAGTTAAGAACAGCAACCTTAGAACGTTGATGGGTTCATTGAAGAAGAGTATTCCTGCCAGTACAGTACCTACTGCCCCAATACCAGTCCACACGGCATAAGCCGTGCCAATTGGGAGGGTTTGT
The DNA here is from genome assembly GCF_020178975.1 of Cesiribacter sp. SM1. GTDB lineage: Bacteria > Bacteroidota > Bacteroidia > Cytophagales > Cyclobacteriaceae > Cesiribacter. The sequence goes on along the minus strand of NZ_JAHXBU010000017.1, from coordinate 6,540 downwards.
GTGGCTTTATAGAGCAACATCATACTTACTGATAAACTTAAAAAAAAGCCTGTCATCCATAACATGGCTGTTGCACCACTTGTTTCTTTTGCCTTTGCCAGGCAGGATGTAAAGCCAACTTCAAATAAACCGGCTAAAACCAGGACGAACCAAGCCATAATAATTCTGTTGATTTAATTTCTTAATTCAGATGAAATTTCTGTCCAGGCTGATCTATTGCTCTTGAGGCTAGCAGAAAAATGTTGACAATTAAAGCAACAATGAGGATGATGGCAGACTGAATGGTGAGAATAGAGTTTGTGCTGGCAATGTTGGATTTCGAGGTATCCATTAAGTTTTCGCCCACGCGCGACTGAATCCTTGTGAGCTGTTCCAGATCAGTAATAATGCTTCTGAACAACTCCCTTCCCTCTGTATCAAAAAGTAGGTAAGCCTGGTCTTTGCTGTTTTGGCTGGCCAGGGCAAGTATCCTTGCTTCAAGAACCTGGTATGTTCTCCATTTTGTAATGAGGGTATTAAGGCAAACCACTTCGTCCTCCACAAGGTAGGTTTCCTGGTACTTGGCCAGTAATGAATCGATAGGTTCATACTGCTCCCTGAGCGAAGGCATCTTTGTCTTATCTGCAGAAAGCAAGAAGGACTGTAGCATCATTCTTCTCTCATATAGTTGATCGGCGATAAAAAACATATCTGTTGCCGGTACAAGCCTGTCAGCGAACATTGAAGAAAAACCCTCATCAATTGATCTTAAATGTTGCTTCTCAAGGAAGCTGAAGAGCATGAGGCTTATTAACAATGCAGTAAGGGTTAATGCTATTATGAAATTGTTTTTAAGACTATATAAGATTTTCATGTCAAGTTCTCCTGTCCTTAAGTAAGCAATCTTTTATATGTGTGGCACCCGTAGTTAATATGCTGTTCTCCTTCTTATTGAACAGGCCCAAACCATCTGGCAACGGTTTGGGCCTTGTGCTTTACTACTACAAGTGATAATCCCCGGCAGCTTCAGGCTGATAGAGGACTTTCTCTATGATAAACCTGCTTTTGATACTTTTGCCTGTCCACACAAATTCATCCCCCTGGGAATAACCCAGCATAGCGGCTCCTAAAGGGCTTAAGACGGATATTTTATGATTCACGGCATCTGCTGCATCTGGATAAACCAATTCTATAGAGAGGGCTTTCCCTTGCGAAACATTCCGGATCTCAACCCTGGAGTTCATGGTAATCACAGATGAGGGCACTTTTTTCGAGCTGACGGTTTTTGCTGTACCTAGCTTTTCCGCAATTAGCCTTACATTTTCCCACAGAGAAGTATTGTTGTTGTTCAGCTTAAAAAGACTCATCAGCCTTTTTTTATCCAGTGTTGTTATAATGAGATTATTATGACCTTTCATAAAAAAATATTTAATGGTGCTTAAAAACTTCTAATCCAATAGGTGAGGGGGCAGCTGTTCCCAAATGAGAATATAACATTGAGCTCCATCTTATATGGAGGTCGCTGGAGCTGCTTGGGACAATGAATTTTAGTAAGTAGGGAGAGTGGAAGTTTAATGAGTAGAAAAAGCAATATTTCTACTCACCAAGAAATAAAAGCTTTCTTGGGAAGGGAGTGTCTCTTGTATGTATTGAATAGGTACATTCGCTATCGCGATGGTTATCAATAGACTCGATAGAATTAAGATAGAAAGAAATTGTCTACCAAAAAAGTAGTACCCTGCCTTTCTCTCTCCTGACCCTTTCACTTATGGTGCCAGTAATAATCAACTTGCCATTGAAGTACCACACTCCCCCTTTGTAGTTATCTTCCTGCTGAATCAAGGCGACTCCCTTGCTGACTTAAATTATTCGTATCTTAAACGCTAAACCTTTCTGTGATGATACTTAGTCGCTTTTTAGGCCACGGCACGCGTGTTGCTTTGGATTTGGGGAATAACAATACTGTTTTAACGGATGCTAAGAATTTGCCTTTTAGCGCGCCTTCTTTTGTTGCCCTGAACAAGTCCAGCAAATCTGCACAGGCTGTTGGGCAGGATGCGTACGAAATGCAGGGAAAGATAGGCGCTGGTGTGAAAATTGTGAAACCTCTGAAAGGTGGGATCATCGCGGATTATGAAGCTGCCAGTATGATGCTGGGTATGCTGATGAGAAATGCATATCCCAAACGCGGCCTGTTTGATAAATTTGATCAATTGATATGCGGCATCCCTTACGCTTCCACAGATGTGGAGAGAAGGGCCTTACGGGATGCGCTGGAACAGTTTAAATCCAGGAGTACCACCCTGATCTATGAGCCTATTGCAGCTGCGATAGGAATGGGATTAAATGTTCAGGAACCAAATGGCAAATTTATGGTCGATGTTGGGGGCGGTATCACAGAAATCGCCCTTATTTCCCTATCCGGAATCGTCACTCATCGTGCAGTTAAAGTGGCTGGGGATACTTTTGATTATGAAATCCAGGACTATTTCAAAAGGAAATTCAATGTGGCCATTGGCTTAAAACAGGCAGAGCAACTTAAAATTAAGACTGGAGCTGCTTTCACATCCATTGTAGAGGTACCGGAGCCGGCCTGTGTGGCTGGGAAGGATATATCAACAGGTGTCCCCAAGCTGATAGAAGTAGGACCTATGGAAATTGCCAATATACTCAATGATTCTGTAATCAAAATTGAGGATGCCATTCTACAAACCCTGGAGGAATGCCCACCAGAACTCTCAGGGGATATCTATACCAACGGGATCTATCTGACTGGTGGAAGTTCACTTTTGCGTGGTCTCAGAGAAAGACTGGCAGCCAGGATCAATATACCTATCCATCAGGATCCCAATGCACTGTTTTCTGTCCTGAATGGTATTGCGGGGGTACTTCGTGTCCCTCAGGCTCATAAAGCAGTTTTGTTTAAGTAGGCAGAACCTGACATAAGCTATCCAGGCTTAAGATTCTTCTTCAAGAGACTCTCGATCACTTAAACCGCTAATCTGTGGATTGTACCGCTTATACTGGTATTCCAGGCTTATCCATTTGGCTGCTTTCGTAAGTTTTTTTCCTGCCTCAATTTCATCATAGGGGCAATAATAGGGTTTGAGGGATTCAGATCCTTCTGGAAGGGGGGAAGCAATCAAAAAAAAGTCTCTTCTGCAGTATGGGCATCTCTTGAGTATAGGGAATGTAGCTTGGATGAGCTGCTTTTTACGGTCATGGCACAATAATTCCTGTATGTACTGTTGATCCCCTTTTAGCAGTAGATGAACATATGCATCAGCCGCTTCACTATTTGCAGGTGGATTTACCTGCTCAACTTCCAGTATGTTTCCATATAGGTTATTTATCTCTTGTATTGATTCCCGGAAACGTGGAAAATCAGGTAATGGAATCGTGTGCTTTTCGGTATGCATGAGTAGTAGTTCAATAATTTATATTTAGCACACTTCTGAAATGCCGGTTAAATATCCTGATGATGCCTATTTGTATTAAAGTTTTAGGATTCGCTCCACTACGAATGTCATTCCGGGCCTAACTGCTACAAAATCACCATTTTTCAGTACTCCCTCTGGAATATTCTCTTTGTCGTTCCGATAGGCAACGCTGAATGATTCGCATTTTTTTGCTGCAGCAGCATTGAAGGCTAATGCAATAACTCCGGAGAAGGATATGGTTTTCTCATTGAAAAGCCTCATCCGGCCATTCACAATGATGTTAAAAAACTTGTACTCCCGTATCCTGGGCTTAATGCGCTCTGATGATAAGCTGGTAGGCGGGGGTTGTAATGGTTGTGTCTTCATAAAAAATGTATTATTTAAATGCATGAAGCGAAATGTTCTATTTCTTGCAACTGCAATCAAATAAATAGTAAAACAGCATAGTAGCCGCTCATAAATTCGAGCTTGCTACGCAATTTTGGTGCAAAGACTTTCAGAAAATAGGGGATGGAAGGGTGGTTGAGTAGAAAAGGAAATATTTTCTACTCACCAAGAAATAAAAGCTTTCCTGGGAAGGGAGTGTCTCTTGTATGTAACGAACAAGTACATTCGCAAATGATCAGCTTCCAAGTAATTTGATGAATGCAATATAATAAATATTTTCCGGATTAGGGACAAAAATACCCCTCAAGCGGCATAGGAGACAGAAGGGGAGGTGTTGGCTAAAAAAAGGTGAATTTGTTCTTTAACCGCAACTTAGGCAATGGTCAAAGGCTGGTTACCGGAAATGCCTGCTTTCATTTCATATATTCCGGCTGGTCCAGCCGCTGGCCATCTTTAGAAAAAACAAGCCAGTAATCCCGGGATTCACCATCGAAAGCTACCTGGTAATACTTGTTGCCTTTATGGTGCAGTATTTCTGTATTGGCAATAGGAACTTCAGAGTACTCTTTACTTATGGTGGCTCTCACTGCTTGAGGAAGTTCGGATTCCATAATGTCGTACTTGTACATCATGATCTTTCCATCCCGGTTCAACTTAACCTCATAGGGTATGTTGTTTATGTTGAATTCTGCAATATAAAATTGATCAACGGCTTCCCATTCCAGTATACGAACATCCGGAAATTGATCGGCTAATCCTTTTTTTACAACCTCTGGCACATTTTCAGATGCCAGTTCATTGTCACAGGAGATCAGAAAGAGAGTTAATATTAGCAGGAGCTTATTCACTAACTTTATAAAGAGTCATTTAGGTTTAACAACCACCACGGACAACCTACGACCTAAATCTGTTTTAAATCTGAAGTTATAGTACTGAACAATGGGTTCTCCAGAATATTTTGATGAGTATTAGACATTCGCAGCATTATAATACCAGTTTTGAACAATACAAGAGCAACCTGGAACATGAATTCCTGGGCAACTACTGTTTCATTCAAAACTGGATGTAATTCTAGAAAGCTAATGATGCTTGATCCTGACCATTTGAGTCATAAACAGTTGCAGTTCCTGATTGCTCTTTTCTAGCCAGGTTATCTATTTGATCAGTCAGTCGATCACTGGTCAATTGGTCCCCTTTTCTTACCCTGACGAAGAGTGGTCCATGCTTGTGGGAGAGCGTTGAGATCCAACGCTTCAGGGTAAGCACGGGACAAAGCGCCGGATCAGCGCCGTAGAATATGGCCTTCACCAGGCCTTGCCCCATCTGATCTGTTTTGCTGCGCTTCACTTCCACCAGGATACCCCTTTCATCAAAATGCAGGTCTTCTATATCCAGAGAAATCAGTTCATTTCTTTTTTGAGGGGTAGAAGGGATGCAAAGTCTGAACCTGATCGGCCACCAGGGTTGCTGGTTTGGAGGTGTAGCATTCAACTTACATTACCTCATCAGCGGCAGTATATTTGTTTCGGCGGCTTCCTCCAGCTGATGCGCTAAACAGGCAGCAGACTTTTGCAGATTGGAAAAGCGAGTGCCAGGAAACGTAAACCTAGTTGTTGACATGCATCAAGTAAACAGCTCTGAATCAGAGAACAAGAACAATATACTGTACGACTCTGGTAGCCCAGGCCTACAGTGTCAGGTGGTGCCTTGCTCGAAATCAGCTTTACAGCCCCAGTTTATTGGCAGCATTATGCTGTCTGGCGTCCTCAAAACGGGTATAGCGACGGACCATGGCTTCTGTTTTCTGGCCAGTCTGGCGCATGATTTCCGTGGTGCCGGCTCCGTTTCCCCTGGATACCGTTACAAAGGAGGCCCTAAGGCTATGGGCGGTATAGCGGTCTCCCAGGTATTTCTTGACCAGCAGGCGTACGTACTGATCAGTCAATCGATCACTGGTCAATTGGTCCCCTTTTCTTACCCTGACGAAGAGTGGTCCATGCTTGTGGGAGAGCGTTGAGATCCAACGCTTCAGGGTAAGCACGGGACAAAGCGCCGGATCAGCGCCGTAGAATATGGCCTTCACCAGGCCTTGCCCCATCTGATCTGTTTTGCTGCGCTTCACTTCCACCAGGATACCCCTTTCATCAAAATGCAGGTCTTCTATATCCAGAGAAATCAGTTCATTTCTTTTTTGAGGGGTAGAAGGGATGCAAAGTCTGAACCTGATCGGCCACCAGGGTTGCTGGTTTGGAGGTGTAGCATTCAACTTACATTACCTCATCAGCGGCAGTATATTTGTTTCGGCGGCTTCCTCCAGCTGATGCGCTAAACAGGCAGCAGACTTTTGCAGATTGGAAAAGCGAGTGCCAGGAAACGTAAACCTAGTTGTTGACATGCATCAAGTAAACAGCTCTGAATCAGAGAACAAGAACAATATACTGTACGACTCTGGTAGCCCAGGCCTACAGTGTCAGGTGGTGCCTTGCTCGAAATCAGCTTTACAGCCCCAGTTTATTGGCAGCATTATGCTGTCTGGCGTCCTCAAAACGGGTATAGCGACGGACCATGGCTTCTGTTTTCTGGCCAGTCTGGCGCATGATTTCCGTGGTGCCGGCTCCGTTTCCCCTGGATACCGTTACAAAGGAGGCCCTAAGGCTATGGGCGGTATAGCGGTCTCCCAGGTATTTCTTGACCAGCAGGCGTACGTACTGATCAGTCAATCGATCACTGGTCA
>NZ_JAHXBU010000018.1 GCF_020178975.1 Cesiribacter sp. SM1 | reverse complement strand
CTCTACTGTCCTACTATCAAAGTGTATCCCCAAAACTTAACGAACCGCTGTATACGAGGCCCGTACGTACAGTGGTGTGAGAGGCGCACCAGTGGGCCTTCAGCTCACTGGCCGTCTACTCGATTGGTGCCAGTGTTATTCTATTTCATATATTATGATTTCCAGCTCGTCTATTTTCCGGAAATCAGTATCGGCAGTCAACAGAGGTAATTTAGAATAATATGCTGAAGCAGCTACTATAGAGTCTGGGAGCTTCAGCTTTGATTCTCTTCTGAATTCGATGGTCAGCTCCTTTATTTCCGGGCTCATTTCAATGATGATGCAGTTCTGGAGAAGCCCTTTGATTAGATTTTCAGAGTCCGGTGTTATTCTAGGAAAGGAAAGTACTCTAGTTCAGTGATGAATGAAATCACAGCGCTTTATCCGTCAGCATCTCAATCACTTCCTGGTCACCCTTTAGAAAGTAGAGCAGGATATTTGTATCTACAAAGAGTCTATTCCCACTCATCCCTCATCTGCTTTTGATATTCCAGTGGGTCAATATCCGTTTGCAGTTTACCAGCATATTTCATGATGTCCAATTTTGGAGCCTTAGAAATAGCCTCGTTTATCTTCTTTTTTATTTCGTCTCTGGGTGTCCCCTTTTTTATCACTGTTACCATAGCGTCACTTCATTACACAATATAACAACTCTGCTGGCATTTTGGTCTCTCTGGCGACCCTTTTCTGCATTGGCACCAACAGCGGGATAATCGCAGAGGTACCTCCCATCCACTGCTCTCCTTCCAACGAATAGCATCCAGGTAAATCTACAGACTTACTGGCTGGTATTTTACTTACAGTACACAGCGGGCTTGTCCTGCAAATAACCAGGCTAAGGTTTCCTTTTGTAAGAAGAATACCAGCCCTTCTGGCACAGAGGAGCTGCCAATGGGGTGGAAAATATCTTACAATAAATCTTCTGCAAGCAGCCAGAAGCATGGAAACTGATCTTCCTTCTTTACCCTCTGCCCCTGGCATGCAGGCACAGGTACTGGCAGTTCATAAAGAAGATAAGAATAGCACCTGATGCTGAGGTTGTTATATAACTACACTCCTATTGTAAGTAAAATACAAGGGAGCAGATAGGAGCAACTGTAAGAAGAATACCAAGGCTAGATACGCGTGGAAGCAGTTTTTAAATTTCGATCAAGCGCTGGCAAGCAGGGCAACAGGCCAGAATTGTAAGAAAATTCCAAGGGGAAGGCTGAAAAAACAGGGGAAAAAGTGTCAAGAAAGAGCTTATTGTAAGTAAAATACCATCGGTGAGGCGCTATCAGACCCATTGTAAGCAAAATACCAGGGAGAAAACACAAAAGCATGGCAAAGATCAGTAAAATACCAGCGACTGTAAGCAAATTCCAAGCTAAAAGTAAGCAAAATACCAGCTATATTGTAAGTAAATTCCAAGTTCATGCAACATCATAAATAGCTGTATTTCAAGTATATAGAAAAATAAAGGCAAATATAAGTCACTATTGTAAGTAAAATCCAAGGCTCCCTATGCATGCATGCTCTATACTAAATAATATGCATGCAGGGAGGTAAATTTCCTTTAAAAACAATTGTAAGAAGCTTTCCAGTAAAACAGCCAGCATGAGTCCATGGATTAAGCAGCGGTTAAATATGCCAGTACAAAGGCCGTATTGTAAGTAAATTACCAGTTTATTGTAAGCAAATTACCAGTTGGAATGCTTGACATTTACAAAAGTAAGGTTATTTAGATAAACGAGTCAGCAAAGCGCATGGGACAGTTAAGTATCTGGAACAGTATTGAGCGGGAAATGACGCTCCCGCACATCTTGGTCGATAAGCCTAATCTTCCGGAGATCTGTATGTGGCGCGCCTTATCTTTTATCCTGACGAAAGATCATTACAATCAGCCCGACCAGTACAAATACAACATCCCCCTTCATGAGCTGACACCCAGTGGTGATTTGCCCCCCTCCCATCGGAAAAGGGAAGCCGAGCGACTCTCCAACCTTATCCAGCAGCTGGTGAAGCATGAAGGTAACTCCGTCAACCTGAACCATGAACAGGCCATGCAATACCTGGGTGACGATTATGCAGGTGGCGTGGCCATTTTTGAACGTTCCGGTACCAGTCCGGATGGCAACGACGTACTGCTGGTCATCACGCGAACCTTTAAACAAATCCTAAGTTACCCCGAGATTGGCTATATCCAGGGGGACTATCAGGAATGCAAGAACTTTCGGCATACCAAGAGTTTTGGATGGTACTGGCGGACAATTTTCCAGGTACTGCGCCTGAAGATCCGTGAAGAAACCATTCTCCTGGATGATTTACATGACTTGTTCAAATCCTCAGCAGCCTACCGGAAAAACTTTGCTCACTTTCGTGTAAACGTGCTGGAAGCTATTGACCAGGACCTGCAGCCCACCCGCGCCGCCTTTACCTATGAACTGATCAAGCAGGGACGTAAGGTTGTGGCCATTAAGTTTTACTATGTACATGCGCCTTTGTTCATTGAGTCTGGAAAAGAAGGAGAAAACGACCTTATTTACCTCGATAAAAGCGGTGATTTAACCAAAGAAGAAGCCTTTCGCCTGCTGCAGGGCATGCTTACCCGCATTAAGGTCTCTATCAATCATGGGGGGCTCAATGCCATTCATAAGCATGTAGTGGAAAATCCTGTTACCTGGCGGGTGGTGCTCATGCGCATAGCACTGGCGATACGGGATTTACAGGACCCGGCGAACTTCAAGCGGATCAATAACCCGGCGGGTTTGATTGTTACGATGGCCATGAAATCTAACCTGGATCTTGAAATTGAAGAATACCTGAAGAAGGGTATTTCTACGGATGACATCATCAACAACGACACCAAGAAAGGTAGAATCAACTGCAAGTTTATAGAGCCACAGCCTACACAGGAAACAATCAAGCGGCTAAGTGTCAGAAATGTACTGGAACAACAACTGGCAGACTTTTACTTCGGCGGTGCGGTGGCCTATCGCCTGGAACTGGCCTATCTGAATGAAATGGCAGAGGCCGATTATATTGTAGATGCGGTAAAGCTTTGGGTAGAAGATGCAAGAAAGAGAGATCTGGATGTACAATCCCAGGAAGTCGTGCACGAATGCCTTGAACGGGTGCGCAGCAACTACTACCTGGAGTACCTGAATACCACCCGCCTGGTCCCCTATCGGGGATTTAAATAAGCAGGAATCTATTGTAAGCAAATTACCAGCAGATAAAAAGAAAGCCTTCTCCAACGAGAAGGCTTTCTTTTTGCTGTAGGCAAGCAGTATTATTGTTGCTGGAGCAGTTTTTTCAGCTCACTTACCATGAGCTGCAGTTTGTCTATTTTACCGACATCGCCTGTTTTCGCAATGCTGTTCAGGACCCGCTTAACGTTTCTGATCACTTCAGAAACGGCCTGTTCCCGTTCATCTTTCGGTTGGTCTGACAAGCGGTCCACTGCTTTTTCAAGCTCCAGAAGGGCTTTTACCGTGCTGTCATCTGCAGCAGAGGCAATCTGCTGCAGCTTACCCTTTGGTACCTTTACATCTCCGGAGAGAATCTGCCTTTTGAGGGAAGGATCCTGCCTGCCGATGCGCTCCAGGCCCTGGTAAAGCAATTCATCGCGTTGAATCGTTTTTTGGTTTACCTTGAATTCGTCAGCTATTTTTTCAACAGTTCTACCTGCGGTTTCATCCAGGAAGCGTACCCCTCCCCACCCCTGCTTACTCTGGTTATAGAGCAGACCACGGAAGTAAGACATCTCCAGGTCAGTGAGGTTACGGCGTCCGAGCTGATTTTCCACCATCCACTGTTTAGCCTGGCCGATGTCATCGAAGATTTTGCGGATCCTTTTAAACGACAGTCCATGCTTCAATGCAATGCGGTAGCGGTTGTGGCCGTCGATAAGTATGTCTTTGCCCTCACGGGGCCACACCATCAGGGGCTCGCGGATACCTTCCCGCACGATATTAGTTTCTAACTGATCAAAAGATTCTTTAGAGAGCGGTGTGACAAAGCTTTCAAGCTCAGGGAGGATGATAATTTCAGTGCTGCCTTGGGTAACATTGCCAACAGAAGTCAGAATATCTGTTTTGCTGCTGGCTTTGTCTGGAATATCTATTTGGAAGTTCTTTTTAGCCATGGTATGAGATCACTTCTTTTGCTAAGATTAAGTATTCTTTTGCACTGGAGGAATCAGCACTGTAGCTGATCACATCCAGGTTTTGTCCTGTTGCTTCGACTACGGCAACCCTGTCATGTATCTCTGCCTGCATTACTTTGGTACCGAAACTTTCGCGGATGGCTTTGTTGATCTCTTTTTTAATGACCAGGTTATCCATTTTGTTGATCAGCAGGCGATATCCCTGTAGTTCACGGTTGAGGCGATTTTGCACACCTTCGATTGTTTTGATAACATTGGACAGGTTGTTCAGCGAAAATTTCTCTGCATCCACGACGATAATCACTTCATCGCTAGCCACCAGTGCATTCAGTGCCAGGATGTTTAGAGACGGTGGGCAATCGACAAGAATATAATCATAAAAGCCATCTACATTTTCAACGATTGCTTTCACTTTAAACTGACCATCTGCTTTACCCACCAGGCTATAAACGGCCGTTTCCAGCTCAAGGGCGCTGGGAATAAGGTGGAAGCCCTCCTCTTCTATCCGGATAAGCGGCAGATCCTTAGCGTCATCAGTTTCCAGGAAAGGCAGAATAGAACGCTCCATTTCTTCAAAACCCAGTGACTGGGTTAGGTTTGCCTGGGGATCCATGTCGATCATGAGCACCCGCTTTCCTGATTCGTAAAGAGCTCTGCCAAGGTTAAGAGTTGTTGTAGTTTTACCAACACCACCTTTGTGGTTAAAGAAAGAAAGAACTTTTGAATGTACGGCCATATAAAAACAAGTAGTCAAATTGTCCTTCCGCAATCACGCTAATATTTGGGGACAATGCAAGCAGCAAGTGGACAATTTGTCCACTTGAAAGATTACTTTTACGCTTTAGAATATAAAGAAGCAAGTAGACAATTTGTCTACTTGCATTTGATAGGGGTCAATCCTTCCTAATAGCTGCGCTGGAAATTCTAAGCAAGAGCTGGTAATCAGCTTACAGTCGCAGGTTCAAGAACAGAATACGTGCTTTTTCCAACCTTAGCCCCTATTTCTGTCTGGATGTTCCTACAAAGAAATAAGCTGGAAATGAAGCTTCTACATAGTTAGATAAAAGATAGCTTTTTGCTCACTATCAACTGTCCCTGGCTACACTAGCAGCAAGTAGACAATTTGTCCACTTGCTTAAACGCCACATTATCAGCATTATAAATTAATATGCATGAAAGAAGGTATTGGGAATTTCCTTACAGTTGATGGCAACTATGAGGACTAGGATTCACTACTCTTAATCATGTTTTGTCTCTAAAGCATGTCTGCAATTTTAGCTGTCGAGCAATATATTTTCAAGTAGACAATTTGTCCACTTGAACAGTAGTTTCAGTATTCAAAAAATGTTGTCCCTATGTAGTGCAGAGGTATTGTGGCAGCAGGTACAGTTGCTGCATTATCCATCCTATAGTAGTAAGTGGATTGACATTCCTCCGGGCGCTGCTTCTTTTATTGTTTCAAAATATAAGGGTTACGAATTTACATTCCAATACAGCTGTCTCCTATCGTAGCCATTACAAACTAATGCGAGCAAACACTGCCCCGTCAGACAGGCTTTGATCAACTGGCAATTCGCGTTTTAAAGCAGCTGCCTGTGTAATATGCCAGTTCCCCTATTTGAGGATATGTAGTTGATCTCACTGCACACAAATACGCTTAATTCTGCAGGCTCTTGAAAATATTCCGAAATCATTAAAATAAGGGCTGGAGCAACATAACCCTGATTTTAGCCATGCATGTTACTTATCCCCTGGTGAAGCATTAAAACGATAGTACAAGCGGCATTTATATACCTACATAAGTATCTACAAGAGTTTTATAGTGTTTAATACAAAGTGTATGAATACAGAAGTTGGTTTAAGATCATTGCTGCGCATAGCCGTTGTTAATGCAAACCCCTGGTATCTCGTCTACTATTGTATTTATGCGCTGGAGTATATGTTGAGCCACACATACATAAGCATAAAGTTCTTTTACTGTTCCTACAGATCGGTCTCTCCCTTGCGCCCTGATCTCCTGACATGCCCCCGCGGTTTTAAATGATCGTAAAGATCGTTTCTGTCGCTCTCAACTCAATTAATACAGGTTTCAAAGTTTATTTGATATAAGCTACTGCAGGTACATTTTATGTGATGATGGTTACAGATTCATTTAAAGAAGCAGACAAGATTGGTGTCGAATCTGGAATGAATTTATAAGAAGGCAACGTTCAGAAAGCATTCAGGCAGTTGTATTGTAAGTAAAATACAGGCATGCGAAGATTTACTGACAATAGAATCCGGAGCATAAGCATGAATGGGAAATGAGTAAGACAAGGTAATACACAAGACATTGGCGAGCTCCATCAGGTGAAAATGTTCATGCAGGCGTAGCATCTGTAAATGAGCTGGGAAAGACCTTACAATAGGATTGAAACTACTTACTGCCTGGCTGCAAAGCATGGCTGTTTTAGGTTTGTTCAGAAGCGTGCTGGTAAGGAACTTACAATTGGGGGAATGATAACTGTAACTGCTGGAAAAGTAAGGCTTGTGCTGGTCCATCTAGGGGGGCTGGTAAAGAGCTTACATTACAGCAGGTCCATGGCTGGCTGAAGATCAATAGATCAAAGACCTTCAGCTATAATTCAATACACTTTTGACTAAATGACTTACCTGATAAGCCTACGCATGATGTATTCTTTCTACAGGATGCTATTATGCCTTTGCGCAGCTGGTTACAAAGGAGTGGAGTAACAAGTTTGAATAGTGCCTTACGAATAATACTAGTGTTACTAATGTGATAATGTGTCAGAGGAGTGAAGTATGATGAAACCACAGTGGAGCTGGATGTAAGATGAAGTGTAGGAGTGGGGCAATTAGACAAATTGTCCACTTGAATGATTTGCCTGATCAAGTAGTCAAATTGTCTACTTGACTATACGCTTTAGCAAGTCTGTATCCAATAGCATATGGCTTTGACGAGAATTGTCAGAAGGTGGGAGTGAGTATTGCCTGTTCATCGTAAAAAAGCTTGCCTTATACTATGCCCGCTGGAATCCTGCTATCAGTTTCTATTGATTGTTGATTCTTTATGAGCATGAAAACCATAATGCTTCTGAAAATATGTTTGCCAACATATGGTGGGAGTAGAGGAGATGCCAGCTTTGCTTCACAACATAGCACAGGATGTGAGCATGTATAATGCAGGGGAGGAGGACAGGCGTTCCCTGAATAGTAGGCAGTTTAATCATGAGCCTTCACCCGAAAACTAAATTAGAGGAATATGTTGTATCAGCATTTAAACATCCTGTCGACTGGGTTAAGAGAATGCTTCTCCAGGCAATACTTATTAATTAAGCTATCTTGACCTGTGTTGTGCGTGTAGTGCAGGTTCATCGTGAGTAAGCTTGTTAAGATTCTCTGTTGTCTGTTCTCCTGCTTTTGTAGGGCTTCATTAGAAATGCTCAATGCAAGGACTTATAAAATCATATAGTCCCTGCTGATTATATGGATGCGGGGGTATATCGGGTAGAGGTTTGGCTATTGTATCCAGCCTATTACACAGTGGACTTACCTTACGCAGCCGCAGGTAACTCCCAGGAGCGCTGTCTCATCATTCAGTTGCCTAGACATCCTGTCCGGACTGACTAAATCTGTTACATGGAAAGCGACGAATACAGACGATGACAATTGTACACCAACTCCGGCAATCTTCAGCTGTTACATTATGGTTCTGCATAATAAGCTTTTTATAACCTTAAGAGAAAGACTTAACGCCAGGACATTTGAGGGTCTCATTAATCATAAGGTATTTAAGGCACTCTTAACTCATTGTTTGGCCCACTTCTGATATTTAAGCCTAAGCTGTAAGAGCTACTCCTCAATAAAAATGGAAACCAGCTGGAGGGGACATCGATAGTACTAGGGCAAACCAATACGATAGCAGTTTCGGCATAGGCTGGAGGGGTTAGATAGATTCAAGTAGACAATTTGTCCACTTGAAATAAATGTGTGGTCAAGGGAGACGATAGGGGAGGAGATTGCATAAGTGTGGTTCCAAATGAAGAACCCCGGCCTTGCATAATCGACTTTGATAGACTGCTGAGCAGCAGCACTGCTTCTAGTAAAGTAGTTATACTCAAGGATTAGGGCATTATTGTACCGCGTCCAGACCGGTTGACAAGAGGGATCTTATTCTTTCACAAAAAGCAGTATGATCCAGGAGTATGCTGCGTAAGCTACAGCAAGGCGCTTAATACGAAGATTAAATCAACAAGGATAGATCATGCTGATCAAGTGGACAATTTGTCTACTTGGTTGAATAGAGTTTTATAGTGTTTAATTCACAGTATACAATACCCCCAAAGAGCATGTAGCTGAAGAACCCAGCTTCCGTGACCTATAGTTGTATCCTTTATACAAGATTAAACACTATAAAACTCTAAGTTTAATGGAGGATCACATCAGGGACCGGATGCTCTCCTTCCGCTGGTAGCGCATTTGGGCCATTACCTCTTCTTCGGGGACACCAGCTTTGAGAAGTAAGCGACCGGCAGTTAAACGCAGGCTCTGCAGGTTTGTGTCGGGTTGCTTCAAACCTGCTCTGTTTAAATAGTCGGTGAACTTTTGTTGTAACCTGAAGCGATTATAAGACTCAAAAAGCCGCTGAGAGGGGCGGGTGGAGGGAAGTGAGGAATAATATGACGCCAGCAATTGTTTTGTGGGGCCTAATAGTTTAACCTTTACCAGGGTCTTACCCCTGACACGCTGAGGCAGCATGAGAACGTCCTCTTCCATGAGTACATTCGCCCAGACAAGCCCAAGCACATCATTAAGAGAAAGTCCGCAATAGGCCATCAGGGCAGCAATGAGCCGGTCTTTACCCGGATTGGTGAAAGAAAGAAAATAATCTCTTTCGGCAGCCGTAAAAGTTGCCGTCATCAGTTCCTTTGGCCGCGGGGGATTCGAAACACTAGGGACTGCTTCACCTGGCGAGGCAAGAGCAGGTTGTAGTAATTCACTTAGATCGGACCAGTGCTCCACCTGCCAGTGTACAAAACTGCGTAAAACAGTAACATAGTTCTTTACTGTATCGGTGCTGTAGCGCTTTTGCTTGCCTGCTGGATGCGCGAACAGCAGGTGTTCCCGGAAAGCATCCATTGCTTCCATACTTATAGGAAATAAGTCTCCTGGATTTTGAGGAGTATAAGTGCGGTAGGCCCATTGAAAATACATCTTAAGACCATTATAATAGGTTAGCCTGGAAAAGCCGTAGGGAGCAAGGCGTTCGTTGTGATGGACAAACTGATGGATAAGCTTCAGTAGTGAATGGGGGAGGGGAGTAGCTTCCCGGTCAGCATAAAAATAGGATATCCCCGCCTCCTCACAGAAGCGTACAAACCTATTGACTATGGTAATTAGAGGTTGCTTTTTATCCAGGAGGTACTGTTCTGCTGTGTGACGGGAAATTAAACGTGCCTTATTCTGGGGGCGATCAGGCTGGTGATCCAGAAGATAAAAGCAATACTGCCGGGCCACCCGAACATAATTATTTTCCTTATTGAGGGACTGTTTGAAGGCATCCAGCAGGCTGGCTAAAGTTGGAGGTGTGTTGACTGACATGGATAAATCAGGAATACTCTTTGCCCAAAATTTACCTAATATTCTCCAGGAAAGCATAGAATCCAGGCCATTTTGAGCGATACCTGGCACCAGCAGTAGATTGAAGTGGAGGTTAATCAGCATGATGATCAAAGGTGAATTACTTTCCACACAGAAAACTGTACTAATGTAGATCATGATCGGCTAGAGCATACGGAAGGAAAGAATACAGTGGTAGTGGAACAGAAGGAGGGATTTCGGGTTCTGTTGATGAGGTAAGCCTCCGGCAGAAATTCACCTGGACAAGCTGTCTTTAGTTGATATAGCTTTACAAAGATTAATGTTTCCGGAACACTCTCTCCCCGCACCACAGTTATCATCAATACTGACATCACAATGATGTATGCTAAAGGTGGCCTACATTCATCTTCATAGCGTAAGTGTTGCTAACTGCAGACATCCTTACTAAATTCGGACACAGCAGTGGCAAATGCCAATATAAAACCTGGTATGGATAACATCTAAAGCGAATGAAGAGGAGGGTACAACCATAGATGTGCTTCAACTCAAGGACAGTATAATACCTGTAAACCAGACCTGATTAGCTGAAATTTACGCCCGCTGTTCCATATGCTATTCCACAATACTGCAACAGCAGTATATTAGTACAAAAGAGCAGGTTGTCCCAATATCGTTTGTAGATGTATACATCCATCTTCTTTCAAATGGGGAATGCTTCAAGAAAGGCAAGCATTGCTTTAAAAACATCCCTCAATAGCTGCAGTTGTAGACAGATATGAGCGTAGCGTTAGAATTGTACCAGATAGATGCATTCACAGACAAAGTCTTTGGCGGAAATCCCGCCTGTGTGGTTCCGCTGAAAGAGTGGTTACCTGATGACTTATTGCTTAAAATTGCAAGGGAAAATGCTGTATCGGAAACAGCTTTTTTTGTAGAAAACAAGAATACCCTAGGATTAAGATGGTTTACCCCTGAAATTGAGATGGATTTGTGCGGACATGCTACCCTGGCAACGGCACATGTGCTGAAAACAATTCTTGATTATCCAAGTGATAAGATGATTTTTGAAACCCAGAGTGGTGAATTGATAGTAACAGTAGATAAGGATCTTATTACCATGGATTTTCCTTCCAGGAAACCAGTTCCGGCGGAATTACCAAAACTCATCAGGGAAGCATTAAGCATACAGCCTAGCGATGTCTTGAAGTCCAGGGATTATGTACTGGTTTACCAGCAAGAACAGGACATCAGAAATATTGAAATAGATAAGCATTTATTCGATCAAATTAATCTAGACCCGGGAGGTGTTATCATCACCGCTAGAGGAGAACAATATGATTTTGTGTCCAGGTTTTTTACACCCCAGGCTTCCATACTTGAGGATCCAGTCACAGGCTCTGCTCATTGCTCCTTAATCCCCTATTGGAGTGAACAACTACATAAAAAGGAAATGGTAGCGCTGCAGCTTTCAGAACGACAGGGAAAACTCTTTTGTGCTGACAAGGGTAGGAGGGTACTGATCAGCGGAACGGCTAAGACGTACTTAAAAGGTACTATCATGCTAGATTAGCACCAGTCAGGCATCAAGTTTATTAAACGCTATCTCTTTATGCGGATGTTTAGGGAAGGTTCAGCCACGCTATTCTTTGTAGGTACAATTTGCAGCACAGTGCATATCTCCGGTCGGCATGGCATTACTACAATCTTTCCCTGAAGCTAAACAACAGCGTTAATTTTGATATGACCTGAAATTCAACTTATCAAAAATCATCAACTTCCCGGATTGAAGCGTTAAATAGTAAAACATTTTATGCTAATATTATGAAATGTTCTTCTGCTTGTATATTTCAACAGCAACAATCCTTTGTCTAAGCATCACCCTTTGTTATAAATACCCACAAGAATGAAGAAAAATTCGAGCGATCTATCTAAGGTTAATGATCGTATTAAGTATTTCCAGGATGAGATCCTGAAAGTGAGTGCAAACCGTTTTGCAAAAGAAGTTGGAATTGCATACGGTACTTTACGTAATTTATACGCTGAAGATAAAGCTCCTCGTAAAGGCACCATTCAAAAAATATTAGAGGCTTATGATGGTTTCATCAATCCAGCCTGGCTGCAAAGCGGCAAGGGCCGCCCTACCTTGTCGGCTACCCAGGAACATCCTGCCTTTCAGCTGATGACCAGTGATGAGCACTGGCCAAAAGTGGGTCGCCAGGTGCGTAAGCTGATACGTAAGTCTGAAAAGTCACCTGAAGAAATAGCGCAGGCTACTGGCTTATCGATGTATGCAATGAATAAAACCCTAAGTGGCAAGCAGTCGCCTACCCCACAGTTTATGAGTGTGCTACTATCAGAACTTGGTGTAACGGTAGATCAGCTGGCACAAAAAGCAGGTGTGGCAGTGCCGCAGCAACAAAAAGAAAAAGAGAAGCCGGAGAAAGCTGTAACAAAGGCAGACGAAGAGCAGGTGACAGCCGAAGAGCAGTCGCTGGAGGATGCACAGCCGGAGCAGCAACAGGCAGCCACAGCACAGATAGAGCCCCAACAGCCGCAGCAGGCAACAGCCCCCGTGCCGGTGCAACAGCCACAGACTTACCCGGTGCAGCAACCTTATGCAGCTGCAGTGGATCATGAAGGGGTGCAGGAGCTGCGCATGAAGATTGATTTTCTTACCAACAGAATTAACTATCTGGAAGAACGCCTAAGCCGGCTGGCTAGATAGTTCATCAGTACAGTATCTGTATCTTCAGGAAAGACAAAAGCAGTGATACCGAGAGGTGTTGCTGCTTTTTGGTTTAAGAGCTATTCATTGAAAAGCAACATAACTGTTACGCCAGCACAAGTGCTTTAGTGAAAGTACTTCTCACAAAAGACAGGATCTCAAGCATTATCATAAAAATGGTGTAAAGCGAAACATCTAACTGATTCAGCAGGTAGGGCAGGGGAATACCATTTGATATTTTATTGAAATTCTATTCTTTAAGTTCCAAGCATTCAGCACGCATTTCTCATGCATTACGGGAAGAGACTTTGTTAACAGTTGTAAAACAGTATTGGACATCCAGGTACTATAAGCATCTTGGTGAGCTTTCCTGGCTTCACTTGCATCTCTTTTTATATAACATCATTTTCAACAAACAGGGGTTTTTCTAAATTTCTGTTTCAGTATGTCCAGCATGGAAGCCACTCACAGTTAATGTTGCAAAATTTTAAACCTGTATTACATAAATGATGAGCTACTTAAAGTGATTTTGCTTAAGACTTGACAGCCCACCAAAGCTGTAGAAAATAGAAAGTATTGCATGCATTTCCTTCTGTCTTTCATTGCGATTTCATTCCAGTGTGAAGAGCAATAAAAAGGCATGGAAGGGGGAAGGTTTCAAAACCAATAAAAATTTGCTTAAAAAGTAACTATACCAATAACATAAATTCTATTCTTATGTAACTTGCCGTACACATAAAATTGATCTATGAAGAGATTACCAACAAAGGAAGATTTACAGGAGATGCAAAAAGTAGAAGCTATCCTCTCCAGTCTTACACCAGAAAGAAGTTTTGAGCTCTTCCAAAACAGTAAAGATAAATGCCCTAGTGGTATAACAAAGCAGCTCCTGGTAAACGATGATCTTTATGCAAAGCAGCACCCACAAAGCGGGGACCAGTACTCATTCCTTGTAGAAAAGCAGCTCATGGATGGCATTCAAAAGTATTTCAGGATTATGAAAGGAAATGCTCTTACCAGAAAGAGACAAAAATCAGAATAAGAAATAGATAGCATACCGGGGGCTCAAAAAATATCTGTATATCAATCTGATAGATCATGCCTCATATAAAGCTGCACATTAATAGAGTCTAGCGGGGATCAAAAGCACTAACAGCGACTATCATGCTTCTTTTACTCACGCCATAATACAGTAATAAAAGAGCCGGAGAACTTGCAGCCAGACTAAGGGCTTTTGCTGTTGAAATACTGAACCCATGAAATTACCTGGCCTTACACCTGGAAAAACGGAATGAGAACTTTTACTTTTTGCAGTACATAGACGCCTTCTGTTGGAACAACTTGGGTGAAATTGTTGGTCTGGCTCACTGCGCATCTATAAAAAAAGGGAGCCGTTAAGCTCCCTCTTTCCAATATGGGGCCAGTTCTACACAAGGCTGAAACAGGTAAGGGAATTGTTCCCTCATCTCCAGATGGTACTGCCATGCTTGTTTCAGGGCTGTATGATAAGGGTCAGCTTTTAGTTCCTCTACTGCACAACTGTACTGTCTAGGGCCTGCAACACTTACAGCTACACCCATGAATTCAAATTGTGCCAGGGTATTTGCACGACCCCCTGTCTTCTCCTGTGGACAGCAGGAATAACTAACTCTGACCGGCCACGACCACAACCACAACCTAAAGCAGTAACTTCCCAGAATCGGATAATTTTCTACTGTTCTCATGTGTACTAGTATTAGGTAAAAAAAAGAAGAGCACCTTAAAGCTGCTCTCCGTTATAAAGCCTGTTGAATGCTTCTGCAGCGTTCATCTGCTGAAAGTTTAGATCAAGCTGTATCAGCGGTTGATCACCCACCTTTACACTTTCCAGCTCTGATTTGAGCACACAGCCCAGTTCCCATAGCTTGCCATCAAAGCTGGCAATGCACCAGAGGTAATCTCCCTCTTCCGGATCCTGGTTGATAAGGTACCAGCAACCGGGGCCAAAGGCATTGTAGACTTTGCAGATGACGTCCTGTTGGTCGATCTCGCTTCCCAGATAGGATTGTTCCTGTAGCTTTTCTTCGATTTCTTTTGTTAAAAGTGCCATCAGTTGAATCATTATGTGAAACATTGATTTATTGTGGCAGCGTTTCCATGGGGGTGGCCGGACTAAAGGCAAGGTGGAGATCAAAAAAATTCGGGAGGGTTCCCCCTGGGAGACCCTAATTTTTTTGATACTACCTTGCTGCCCTGCGGGTGGAATTTGGGGCGCCTGTGTCCGGCCACCCCCATACCTTGCTGTTACGATAGATCAATGTTAAACCTGTGCGGGTGTGGGCATACCTTAACCCAAAGAAACATTTGTTTAAAGCATGGTGAGGTGGAGACATACCTGCCTGATGCTCCAGTAAAAGAATACTCACAACCTATCGGGAGATAAAGTGATGACGGAGTGTCTATAGGAAGCATCTATAAAAAAAGGGCTACAGGAGCCCTTCGTCTGCAAAGGAATAGTATCCTTCTGCGGTGATGATCAGGTGATCGAGTACCGGCAGGTCAAGCAGCTTTCCGGCCTCTTTTATTTTTCGGGTGAGCCTGATATCGGCCTCACTAGGTTTAAGATTACCAGAGGGGTGATTATGCACCAGGATCAGGGAAGAAGCTGCTGCTTTCAAAGCATACCCAAAGATCACTTTTGGATCAGCCACCGTTCCCGAAAAGCCACCTTTGGATACTGGGGCTACTCCAATCACTTTGTTTGCCCTGTTCAGGAGCAATGTTTTGAACTCTTCGACAAACTCCAGGTTTCCACTGTCCCAGATCTTAAGCAGCAGTTCATAGCAGCTTTGGGAGGAATCAATCTTGGGTCGCTGACTGGGCTTGATCTTTGGCCGGTAGTAAAGCTGAATTTCAGATACCGTAGAAAAGTCGAGGTTCAACTGGCTGGAGACTATTGCACTGATTTTACGCATGGCAATGAAATTTTGGTGAAACATTTATTTTCATGCTGCCATGCCTGGGTGGAGGGAGTGACTAAAGGCAAGCTGGAGCGGCAAAAAAGTCAGGAGGGTTCCCCTTGGGAGACCTTACTTTTTTGACGTCTAGCTTGGGGCCCTGCGGGAGGATTTTGGGGCGCCTGTGTCGCTCCCTCCACCTAACTTGCAGCTATGATAGATAAATGTTTGGATCCACCTGCAGCAAGGGATGCCCATTTGACTTAATTATTTAGATGGTGTTAGATGCTTGATGTGTGCGTTGTTACACCAGTTTAAAGTGGACCCTTCGCATATGACAGCATTGGGTTAGTTTTAAATTGAATTAAGCAGCCATATTATAGATGCTCTCAGGGGTCTTATAGTCCAGAGACTGATGCAGCCTCTCCTGGTTGTAGAACTGAAAATACTGCTTCAGCCCCTGGTATAGATCCTGACAGGATTCTGGTCTCTGCAGGTAAAGACATTCGTATTTTACGCTTCTCCATAGCCTTTCCACGAAGAGCCTTTCCACGAAGATGTTATCAATAGCCCTGCCTTTACCATCCATACTGATGAGAATATTGTGTTGTTTGAGGATACCTGTAAAGGCATCGCTGGTAAACTGGCTGCCCTGATCAGTATTGAATATCTGTGGAGTTCCTGTTCGAAGAGCTTCCTGCAGTACTCTGCAGCAGAAATCTGTATCCATACTGTTAGACAGGCCCCAGCTGATGACTTTTCGGCTATACAAGTCCACCACAGCCATCAGGTACATGAATCCAGTAGGCATCGGAATATAAGTCAGGTCCGTTGCCCACACCTGGCTCACATGACCGATCTTCAAGTTTCTGAGTAGATAAGGGTAAATCTTGTGGCCCTGCATTGGTTTACTGGTGTTTGGCTTTGGGCCTATAGCCTGTATCCCCATGAGCTGGTAGAGCCTTTGGATGCGCTTACGGTTTACTGCATAGCCCCGCAACTTGAGTTCATGTGTCATTTTACGACTACCATAGAATGGCCACTTCAGATAGAGCCTATCAATTTCCTCCATGAGCCTGAGATTTTCTTCATCAGCTTTGACTGGCTGGTAATAGAACACCGACCTGGACAGGCCCACAAGCTCACATTGCCTGCTAATACTCAGAACTGGATGATCTACTTCAATCATGGTTCTTTTCTCCTCCACAGGCTTTGCTAGACTCTTTTTTTTAGAAAATCTACCTCTACTTTCAGTCTGCCAATCTCTTCGTAGAGCTTACCTGTATCCACAGACTCCTGTTCTTTCTTTTTCCCTTGGCGGTTCCCCGCTGGGATGAAAACACTGGCAGAATTTTGCAGAAACTCCTGCTTCCAGGCTGATATCTGATTTGGATGCAACTCAAACTTCTGAGCCAGCTCTTGAAGGGTCTGCTGCTCTTTTAGCGCCTCAATGGCAACCTTGGCTTTGAACTCAGCCGAAAATGATCTTCTCTTTTGCATAGGATAACAATTTAATAGTTTTTACACTTAAATCGCTGTCCTGTTTTCGGGGTCCATTATAAAGGGCAGCCTTATACCCTAAAATTTTCATTATATAAGATATATCTAAAGCTACATTACATATACATATAATTTGTTAAGCAGGATATTTGTTAAATTATGAATTATACTTATGACCATATATTTATGCATCAAATTATCTATTTTTTTACCATCATTTGAAAAGTGAAAATATAAATCTGTTTAAAGCTAAATTGTAAATTGTTATTTACGATTCATGTTTTATGTTTCACCAAATTTTCACAAGAATCTCTATATCTGATTTTTAAGATAAACAATAAGAAGCCAGAAAATAAGTCTCAGGCAATTTTTGTACAAAATATCAATGTAGCCACTCTGATCTTATGACTAACATTGCTGTATCATTATTTACATGCTGGTAATTAATTTACACACAGTGATTGATGGAAAGAATCTGAACATTTCAATAATCCCAATACATTTACACAATACCAATATTGCAATTGTTGAAACATCAATCATGCAATATTTTTCTGCATTGGAAAAATTGTTCGTTGAATTGACATCTATCACAAAAAGTCTAAACATAGATACTGAAAGCAACCATGAAAATAATATATCAACAATTGCAATAAACAACTTTCGAGTATTGGTATACAGCTTCAGTATAAAGATATCCTCACCCAGAAACTCAAACATATCTTAGAAGCAAAAAATCAAGCTTTGGAACTGGTTCATATACCCCAGTGTAAATCTATACCTCAGCTTGAATGGGAAAATAACTAAATCCTGGTAAAACATGCTACTCTGCTGCACCTTGCTCAGTTAAAGTATATATGGGAAGAATGCATTGCCATCATAACAGCTGTCTTTGGCCTGCTTGGCAGCCTGATTCAAAACCTCAAAGCTTTAGCAGAAATAATCAGCAATTCTTCAAATTGTATTCAAACCGTTAGCAAGTTGACTGGCCTGATAAAAGACATGGAAGCCTACCAGGTGGATACCTCCCTCACGCCAATCAGCATACTCAATAAGGTGATAGCTGAGCAAGATGCCTTTATCAATAGCTTACCCCTTTTCCTAACAGGCAATATTGAATTGGTCAGTCAGTTTATGAAGTAGTAGAAAAATGGATATACCGTTGAAAGTGAACATTTATAGTCAATTCTATCGTGGGCGAGCACCAGGCAGTTCTGAAAGCGCTCGGGAATTTCTACAAAAACCAGGATCTGTTGTCGGGGGCTAGCATATTGGACGATGGCACCGTTGCGCTGGCTATCGGCACCAACAAAATGATAAATATAATTGAAAATGTAGCAACTATATAAAACGAATAATATGGAGAAAGAGGCGGTAAGCAGAGATTCCTATTTGTCTTTTACGCTGGGAGAAGAGCTTTTTGCTATAAGAGTGGCGAAAGTAAAGGAAATACTGGAGCTGGACAAGATTACCAGGGTTCCGCATTCACCCCCCTACATGAAAGGTGTAATCAACCTGAGGGGAGAAGTTTTATCGGTTGTTGATACCCGCATCAGATTTGGGCTTGGTTTGGGTAACACAACGGTAAATACCTGCATCATGGTTTTAAGCCTGGATATTGAGAACGAACAAATTAATGTGGGAGCCCTGGTAGATTAGGTACAGGAGGTATTTGAGATCGAAGCTTCTCACATCCTGGATCCCCCCGGCCTTGGCAATAGATACAAATCTGAGTTCATCACCGGCATGTACAAGCTACATGAGCAATTCATTATGCTCATCGACATGAACAAGGTTTTCTCCTCTGAAGAGCTGATCATTTTGCAGGATACCCACGAAGAAAGAACAGAAATTTAACGGATCAGGAAGATTACTCTAACTTATATAAAGCAATGAAAATACGTACTAAACTATTCCTCGGCAATGGGCTTGTGCTCATAATTATAATTGCACTGGCAGCTGTTTCTTATCGAAGTATCAGTACTCTTATCGAAACCTCAAAATGGGTAGACCACACCCACGAAGTGATAGAAAAATCTAACCATCTGGGAAAGCTCCTGATCGATATGGAAACCGGCCAGCGTGGATTTCTTTTAACTGGAGAGGAAGAGTACCTTGAACCTTATGCAAAGGGCAAAAGGCAGTTCAAGAAAGTTATGCAGGAGGTAAAAACACTGGTGGGCGACAACCCCGAACAGGTTGTCAGGTTTGAAGAGGTTGAAGAACTTGAGGCGCAGTGGCATCAAAAAACCGGTGATGTTGAAATTGCAGCACGGGAGAAAATTAACAGCAATACCGGCACCCATGAAGAAATGATGGCCCTGGTGAACCGGAAAACCGGAAAAAAAACCATGGATGAGCTCAGGGCAAAACTGGATGAAATTGTAAAAGTTGAAAAAGATCTGATGAATGTACGCGCCAAGGCTGCAGAAGAAACGGCGAGCAGCTCCATTTATACCTCATTGATTGGCGCTTCGCTGGGATTTATTATTGGTCTTGTGGTAGCTATCTGGATTGTGTACTCCATTTCGCAATCCCTGAAAAAAGCCAACAATGCCATCAAAGCTGTAGCCGAGGGAGATCTAACGCTAAAAGTTGACAAAATCAATAACGACGAAGTGGGTGAAATGCTTACGCACCTGCAAAGAATGGTAGACAAACTCCACCAAACGCTAATGCAAATCAGCATGGCATCGGCAAGCATTACTTCCGCCAGCCAGCAAATGAATGCTTCCTCACAACAGTTGTCGGAAGGAGCCTCGGAGCAAGCCTCATCGGCAGAAGAAGTATCGGCTTCAATGGAGCAAATGGCGGCGAACATTCAGCAAAGCTCTGATAATGCACAGCAAACCGAAAGAATTTCCCTGAAAGCGGCAGAAGACATTCGGGAAGGCAGCAATGTAGTTAATGTAACAGTAACCTCCATGAAGGAAATTGCGAATAAAATTTCCATTATAGGAGAAATTGCAAGGCAAACCAACCTGCTTGCGCTTAATGCCGCGGTAGAAGCTGCAAGAGCAGGTGAGCATGGCAAAGGCTTTGCCGTAGTAGCATCTGAGGTACGTAAACTGGCCGAAAGAAGCCAGCAGGCCGCAAATGAAATTGATGTACTTTCTAAATCCAGTGTATCCATTTCAGAGAAATCCGGTAAAATACTGGAAAAAATTGTGCCTGACATTCAGACAACATCAAGGCTGGTTCAGGAAATCAGCGCATCGAGCCTTGAGCAGAACTCTGGAGCCGAGCAGGTGAACAGCGCTGTTCAGGAACTCAATAAAATTATACAGAACAATGCTGCCACAGCCGAAGAAATGGCTGCCAGCTCCGAAGAACTCGCCTCACAAGCCACACTTTTAGAGGAAACCATTTCTTTCTTTAAATTAGGTAACATCAGCAGGACTTTATCCAGCAGAATTGCTCCCGCGAAGAATACTGCCCCTGTACATGCAAGAAAAATAAAAAGCAGCGTAGCCAAAGCAAATGGCCTGAATCTCTATATGGATGAAGTGGCAGAAGATGCAGAGTTTGAGCGATTCCGTTAATATGTCCAAAATGGAATGTGCCTGCTGCAAACAGGCACATTCTTATATTATTGACCCATTCTCCCCCTTCATTCAATCTTCATGTAAAAATATTTACTGTTGCGGCGTTTGACATTAATGATGTTTCAAGATATCAAAGCGCAGCAATACGGCTCTCCCTATAGGCTAAAAGCAGAATATACAGGCGATTTTATCAGGAACTTTCGAGGAGGCACAAAGCCGGCCAAAGTTACATAGGCAAAATTGACCTGTCGCTTGCATTCGAAACTGAAAAAGCCGGCTGGTGTATAAGGGGGTAAACTGTTTGTACGTGCCATTAATGCCCACGGAGGTTCTCCCTCGGCAAAGTTTGTAGGCGATATACAGCCGGTTTCCTGCATAGAAGCATCAGGATGAATGAGCTTGTTTGAATTTTGGTATAGCAAGATTTTAGAAAGTTTAACGTGTTGGCAGGCCAGTTCAATATGCATTCTGCCTTTGGGGGCAACCCATCTGCTACTCATTTCCATGATACTTCTTTTGAATAGAAAATTGAAGCTGCCGACTAATCCCTTTAATAAGCCTAAAAGGTTAAGATTTTAATTGGTAGCGCTTCAAAAGAAAGAGCCTGGGACTAATTCCGGCCTTGAATCTACTAAAAACAAAGGTGTCGTAGTCCCAGAGAGTTAAGCCATATTATTTTTTTTTCTGCCATTGGAAAAAATAGCTATTTCGAGCACGGATGGTTTCTTTCTTTTGCTGATATTGATGTTGTATCTGCTCTAGAGTGGGTA
>NZ_JAHXBU010000012.1 GCF_020178975.1 Cesiribacter sp. SM1 | reverse complement strand
TAAGCTCAAATCAACCCTTAGCAATAACCCCTAAAATAAAGTAGCTTAACTAACGCTTCTACTCATCCATTCCTATAGGGTGTTCACTTTACCCGGAATAACCTGTTCAGTTTTAACGGAATATGCATATAGATCTGTCTGGTGCTAATGGCAAGCAAATCACTGTTCAAAGACGATAATATACATCATAGTAGATTTTCGACAGATGTTAATAAATAATATAGTATTAAGGTAAAATACAAGTAACATAAGTGACTTGGTGATACCTAAGTTACATTATTAGATTAATAATATACGTAATACATAAGTTGAATAGCCACTATCGTACAATTTATAGGTAAAGCACCCTTGTCGCAGTTTTTTTCTTTGATTGGTGAAGGCTGTCGCGTTGAGTATCTAATTTATAAAAGCTTGCATACCAATGTTCAATCAAAGAAAGGCGAAATATTCTGAACATTGTTTGTTATATGAACGAACGCTTTGGTTGCTCAAACCTAAAGATTAAATAGCACCCAAAGAAGATCAAAAGATTAGTAAAATTCGGTTATCGTCGTGAAATTATTGAATGAACACCTGCTCTTAAATGGCTGTGCCAGGTATGTGCAAGCTAAAATTGAGCAGCATTCAAGGTTCCTGAACTCTTCCCCTGGATATCAATGCGCCACCATCGATAAAGTATTAGTTACTAAATCAAAGATCCTATAGCTTCACCAAAATTTCCTTTGCCTTTGGCTAACCATACACCCTTAGCTATTGAGCTACAGCTGGATTGTCAGGGGAAAATGGTTCTTAGTGTCATCTTCTAAGGCAAAGAGTGCTGAAGTCCACTATATAGGATGTTATCAAGAATAAACGTATTGTATAGTAACATGATAAAAGCTATGTTATTAAGGTTAATCATGATGCTAAGATATATAGGTAACACTATATTGATAATACATATCAGCCATAGTCACTAAATCAGAAGATATCTTACGGTTAAAGACAATTGGCAGACTTTGCAGCAAAAAAGCCTTTGGGGTTACTTTATTTGTGCACAGATAGTACACGCAGTTTACGAACAATTATTTCAGCCTTACTTTTGTCTGTACGCTATTCACTTCGGAATTTTTTTTACAGCACCTTCCGGTTTACCGCAAAAAGCGTTTCCATTTACCGAAGGTGTGGAACCTATTTCAGGGAGCCATTAATAAAGAAATGGTAAGTATCCCGGCTGGTGAGCCATCATTGCTCGTGGTGATGGTTTGTTTTCAACGCACTTCTGCCTTCAGCACCACTCCCTGTTCTTGTTGCACCAGACAGATTCTTGTTTCTTCCGTTGCGGAAGCAGGCTTTTTGCTGTAAATACGGAGTAATGGTATAATTATACATGGGCCTGCCAAATCCCAATTAGCCACTACCACCCCTCCTCCTTATCTCGCCAGTGCCTACATTTTCAACCTGGCTGCCTGATTTATCAGGAATGGGGCTATCGATACTATTTAGGAAGAATAGATTAATTGTTTAGCCATATCCTCGTTGCAGATTCCAACTCACAACCAACATATTACTTATCACTAAATAGCTACACTCAGCACAATGTTTAAATTCCTGTTGTTCTGTGTATTGATTTGAATAGGAATCAATGTAATAATCAACAATGGTAATATGCATAAGAGTATGATACCAAGTAGTATAAGTAACATAAGCATCACCGTGATATCAGGTAACATAACCTCTTGCTAATTGCTGTGATGCTGATCTGTTAGCTCAAAAAATAATTTTTCATCAATACAAAGCTGAATTAAATTTTGAGTGTAACAATGCAATTCCATTGTATCATAAGTAACATAGGTAATAAGATGATACTAGTTACATCATATAACACTAATATTAATGGTGGCATGAATATTATGAATAACAGCATTTGATGTTCATAAAAAAAGCCACCTGGTGGTGGCTTTCCGATTATCAATGTTTAGCTTCTTCTAGCTTTTCTTATTCTGCTGGCTCGATCTTTTTCCCGTTCCTTTAACTTATCAGGACGTTCAGGTATTTCACCGGCTGCTTCAAAAAGTTTATCCAGCGCATCCTGCATTGCATCCTTTTGGGTGTAGTATGAGTCTTCTGTGATGCGCATCATGTGTACATAATCCTTTAATCGCTCGAGATAATCCTCCCTGATCACAAAGGTCTGGCGTATATCTTTTGCTTCTTCAGCAGCTGATGCAGGTTCTTCTTCTGCCAGTTTAGGTGATGGTTGACCCGTTGGGTTAGATCCAACCAGGCTTTTGATCCCACCCTTATCAGTAATATTTGTTTTATCTATTGCGCCCCGAAAGCTTTTGCGTTGTGCCATTCTAGATTTAATACATGTAACACTAAGAACTTAAAGTTATCCAAATATATTGGTAACACAAGTATTAATTATCAAACTGCTTTACTTAATTCCTGTCTTTCAAGAATTTCATCAACCAGCGCTGCATAATCCTGTGCTCCATTACACTTTGGGCTATAAGTAAAAATGTCCTGCCAGTGACTTGGCGCTTCTGCCAGGGTAACATTATCACGTATAACAGTTTTGAAAGCTTTGTCTTTAAAGTGCTCATGAACCAAGTCAGCAATATCGCGATTCAGTACTTTCCGACCATCAAACTGAGTGGTAAATACACCACTGATGTGCAGTCGGGGATTTATATTCTCCCGCACCAGTTCTACGATATCCTGCAGTTTGTCCAAACCATGCAGGGCCAGGAATTGTGCCTGGAGAGGTATGTAAATTTCGTCTGTGGCAGCGAAAGCATTGATCGTGATCAATCCTAATGAAGGAGCACAATCTATCAAAATGTAATCATACTGGTCTTTGATTTTTTCTACCAGTTTTTTAAGTATCGTCTCCCTTGCAATCTTCGATGCCAGCTCAACTTCAGCACCTGCCAGGTCAAGCGTGGAAGGTACTACATGAAGATTTTCACGAACCTCATATGGCTTTAGTTCGTGCTCACCTACAAGTGCGCCATATATGGTAAACTCCGGTTCCTGCACACCAAAACATTGAGAAAGATTAGCCTGTGGGTCCATGTCAATCAACAGCACCCTCTTCCCTTTTTGTGCAAGGCCAGCTCCAATGTTAACCGTAGATGTGGTCTTCCCTACCCCCCCCTTGTGGTTGCTCAATGCAATTACTTTTGTCATACTATCTTACGTATATTATCAATGTTACTAATGTTTTTAGAGTTTCGATAGATCATGCTGTTGAACATGTTGCCAATATTAATGAAGGTGACCGGGACTTGCAAGAAAATGCAGATGGGTATTTTCGCTTTGCTAAAAACTGTTCTAAAATCACAATTTGCCTACACAAACAGGTGTATTTATACTTTATTATATATATTGCATCTTAAAAAAAACGCGGTCTATGCGTAAAATTTTCTTCTTCCTCGCTTGCCTTCTTTTAATAACCAGTGTTGCTGATGCTCAGATTCGCAGAAAGCGGATTCGCAGGAACTACCAGTCACGCATGCAGCGCATCGGAGAATTCTCTTATCTTGGTAGTGCAGGAATCAGTTCTTACTTTGGAGATTTAAAACAATCTATAAACCTGTGGGCCAAGCCTACTGCAGGTGCTGGTGTTCAATACAGAATCGACAGGCATTTTCAGCTACGTGGCGAATTATTATGGTACAGGATTTCCGGTGCTGACAGTTTGAATGATCCCGACAATACCATCTATGATCGTAACCTCTCCTTCAGGGCAGATAATTTTGAGGGCAGTGTTACAGTACTCGGATACTTATATAATAAGTATAGCCGGGTTAACAAGCCAATACTAAATCCATATGCCTTTGCGGGCTTGGGCTTCACAACCAACAATCCAAAAGCGTACTACGAGGGAGAGTGGCACAGACTGCGTCCGCTGGAAACAGAAAATGTATCTTATAGTGGTCTGCTTTTAACGGTACCATTCGGTATCGGACTTACTTACCATGATGTTTTTCCTCGATTCGATATTTCTGCAGAATTTGGCTACCGCTATACCCTGAGTGATTATATGGATGATGCCAGCACAGTATATCCTGCACAGGGTTCATTAAGTAGTCCACTCGCACGGGCTTTATCTGACAGAAGAGACGAATTCAGGCAAAGAGAAGGAAGAGATGCCAGATATCTGGGCTCGAACTACAGGGGAAATCCTGGAAATAATGACTGGTACATGATCAGTGCTTTGAAAGTTATTTACACTCCAGGTGCTCCTGCAAGAAGACAAACCAGAAGAGCTAAATTTTAAAGCGATTTCCTTAACTCCTGAAAAGATTTAACTTTCTAAGTACAGTGTACTGGGATATTTTTCTTAACGGCTTAAGTATCCTGGTGTAAAAACTGGGCGACAGGTTATTTTTCTTCCAGGCGATATAATCCTCCCGGTTAGCACGCAGCCGGTTCAGGATACTATGATTACTGGTGCCACCTACACGCATATCAATTAGTGTTTCCTGAATATAATGCGTGCTGATGTTGTGTTTATAAAGGTACCGAAGCATTAATTCATAATCAGCGGCACTTTTGAACGCAGTATCATAAAGCCCATAGGTTTCGTAGATGGACCTGCGTACATAAAAAGTCGGGTGTGGAGGCATCCAGCCCCTGCGAAAGCTTTCCCTGTGGTAGTTCCCACTTCTCCAGTTGCGGATTACTTTCCAGGTATCGTTTTTATCTACATAATGCAGATCGGCATAGACTGAGTCAACTTGTTGTTGTCTGAATGCTTCAACAACCTGTCTTAAAGCTGTGGTTTTGTGAAACAAGTCATCTGAATGGAGCAGGCCTATGATTTCCCCGGAGGCAATGGAAATTCCTTTGTTGATGGCATCATAGAGACCTTCATCCTTTTCAGAAATAAACTTTTGAATTCGGTTTCCATAAGACTGAACCAGTTCTACGGTACCATCGGTACTTTTGCCATCCACAATGATGTACTCAATATCAGCATAATCCTGTGACAACACAGACTCTATTGTGTCACGCAGGGTGTTTACGTTATTGTATACAACTGTTATAATTGAGATCTTCACAGCTAAAGGTGTTATGCTGTACTAATTTAAGGGACGGAAATCTAAAGAATGTGCAAATGTAATTTTATCGGAGCATTTGTCAAATAACAGTGCGCGTACGTACAGCTTTGGCTGGATTGCCCTGATAGATTGTCCAGGCTTCCAGATTATGTGTTGCCACACTACCTACAGCCAATACTGAATGAGTGCCGCAGCTAACGCCCGGACATACTGTACTCCTGGCCCCTATCCAGCAGCCATTCTCGAGCATGATAGGGCTCACCACAAGATCAAAGGTTTGACTTTTGTAATTATGATTACCTGTGAGTAACATGGCTCCCTGTGAGATACACACATGATCCCCTATAGCTACCTTTACCAGGTTATCAATCCACACCCCTTCTCCAATCCAGACCTGGTTGCCAACGAAAAGATTCCAGGGATACTTTATATTTACCCCCGGTTTGATTACGACCCCCTCTCCTATTGTAGCACCAAACAGGCGAAGTAAACTTACCTTAATGCTGCTCACAGGGTTAAGAGGATTAATAAAAAAAACAACATTTATTACATACCATAAAATACGTTTGAAATTGCCGGCACCAGGTGAATACCAGCTATTATCATAAAGATCAAGCCTTACCCGTTGATGATTCATTTAGAATGATGAAAATAACACACAAATATTTCCAACTACAGACAGCGCAATATCGTCTAGGTGCAAAGATTTAACAAATAGTTTAATATTTCTGCAGCAGAAATTCTTAATTTTACTCCTTCGAGATATTAGTATAACTCCACCTTATGAGATCGAACCTTTACTGGCTTACTACTTTAATGCTACTTCTGCCTCTATTTTCTTTTGCTCAATCTGACTATATGAGCAAACAGTCTGGAGAATGGACAAACCCAGCTAACTGGCTGGTAGGTGAAGATGATGGTTTTGGAAATGTTAGTTGGGTGGATGCAACAGAATATCCTAATGAAAGTGATGGAGCAGATGGCACTGTCACTATCTCTTCTGGTGATGAGATGACTATTAGTGCAACATTAATTAATTTATCTGATGTGTATGTTACAGCAGGCGCATCTGTGATAGTTGCACAAAATTCTACAGTCATATTAGTAGGCGGGAATTCAGTCGGACTGAATGTAGAGCCAGCAGGATTTGAAACAGGAGGCAGAGTGATTATAAGGGGAATACTACAGTTGAACCCTGGTTCATCAATAGAAAATAGCGAACCTGAAAATTTCATCGTTGAGGGAAGTGGAACATATCATCATAATCTTTCTACAAGTAGAGGTACTATACCTTTTGCAACATGGGAAGATGGTTCTACATTCTTGATGACTGGTTACACATCAAATACTACAGCACCTCTCAATCTAAATCAAAACTACTATAATGTAAAGCTAGATTTAGCGAAGTTAGAATCAGGAAAGATGTTTAATCTTGGTGGCCATATAAAATCTGTAAGAAAAAATTTCGAGATTATTAGTTCTGGCGCTGGTATTATCATAACAACAACTTTATCATCAGAATATTCACTCAATATTGGTGGTGATTTTATTATTGGTGAGAATGCGGCTGTTTATTTAGCTTATAAGCAGACTAACGTTGTTATAAATGTGACCGGTAATTTAAACTTAAGAAGCAATAAACTTGTGGGATTTACAGATACGGCTCCATTTACATTAACTTTAGGTGGAAATCTAATTGTTGATGGCAGTGGTACTTATGATTTAGTTAGATTATTACAAAGTGGAACTGGTACTGGTAGAGCAACCATAGCGGTTAATGGCTCTACTTTGCTGAAAAATGGCAGTATATTGAAGTCATCAGGAACAGGTGCTGCAACTTTGAACTTGAATGATGTAGAAGTAGATGCTACTTCTACTAGTGCTTCTGCATCAAATGTTGATTTCAATGTAGTAGGTAACTGGATAAACATTGGAGGCATTTTCAATGGTTCCAATTCTACTTTTAACTTCAATGGTAGTGATCAACTAATCACATCAAATAATCAGCCTTTTGGCAATACAAAGTTTGCTAGTAGTGGTACTAAAACTTTAGAGGATGCAGCTACCATTAATGGTACACTTACAATTGAGCCAGGTACAACCCTTGACCAAAATGGAGAAACCTTAACGGTTGCTGGCGATTGGGTGAACGCTGGTGGTACTTATAGGCATGCAGGTGGTAAAGTCATCCTGAATGGAGCTGGTCCGGCTGTGCAGAACATCAATTCCTTGGAGCAAGCTTTCTATGATATTGAGTTCAGCAATGCAGGCCATAAAATTTTACAGCAAGATCTTGTTGTTGATGGAGACTTGGTAATATCTACAGGTGCAACACTTGATGCAAATGATTTTGACATAAATTTGGGTGGTGACTGGATGAGCAACGGTACCTACAATAGCCGAGAAACAACATTATATCTGTCAGGTACCACAACCCAACAAAATATTGGTGGTAACAGTCCGACAACCTTCTACAACCTGGAAATTTCTAATCCAAGTGTACAGGTTATATCAGATCAAAGTCTTAAAAGTACTTTAACACTTGGAGCTGGTGTACAATTTGATCCGGATGGAACTCTTTCTACACCTGCAAACTTTACTTTGCTTTCAGACAATTTACTAACTGCAAACGTAGCTGCACTTCCGGATGGTGCTGCTATCACAGGTGAAATGGTGGTTCAGCGTTTTATGGTCGATAAAGGGCTGGTCTTTAGATATGTTGCCACCCCGGTCACTGAAAAAGCAAATGGTAGTAAACCGACTTTAACTGACCTCAAAGGTATGCCGATAGATCCGGCAGAATCAAGTATACCTACTATTTATACCTATGACGAAACTGTTGAGGGAGATGTGAATACAGGCTGGGAAGCAGTTCCTGCTGGTGCAGCACTGGTAGTAGGCAATGGTTATGCAGTTGAAAGAGCAGTTGGCAGTACAGATGTAACCCTTTATGTAAAAGGAATCGTACATCAGGGCGATCTTAATTTTCCTCTTACCTTTACTAATAGTAACTTTGATGATAACATTGATGATGGCTGGAATCTTTTGGGAAATCCATACCCCAGCTCCATCTCATGGGTTAGTATTTATAATAAAGTAAAAGACAATAACAATATTGATCCAACTGTTTGGATTTCTGATCACAGCCAGGATACAGAAAATGGCTATGGTTATGCCTCATTCAATGCTGTGGAAGATGTGGAAACAGGCTTGAATGGCGGTTCAGAATTTATAGCAAGTGGTCAGGGATTCTGGGTAAATGCCATCGCTCCTTCACCTGTATTAACAATTAGCGAAACAGATAAGGTCCCTAATGCCTCTGTTCCGTTTTTCCGTAAAGCTCGGCCTAAAGATGTGCTGGTGTTGTCACTTTCAAGTGAGGGTTTGAAGGATGAGACAGCCATCATCTTCAGAGAAGATGCATCAGCAGGTTACGATCAGAAACGTGATACCTACAAACTAAAAAATTCCTTCTTCAATCTTTCAAGCTTAGGTGCCAATCAGGAAGATCTTGCTTACAACTTTGTTCCATGGTTTAATTGTACAAGCGAAATCCCATTATTATTAGACAACACGGCACCTGGGGAGTATTCTTTCAGCACCAGGCAAATGGATTCATTTACCAGGTCTGTTAAATTTAGCCTGGTTGATGCATACACAGGAGAAACAGTTGCACTAGGAGAATCCTCCCAGTACAATTTCACAGTAACTGCCGATCCAAAGAGTTTTGGTAAAGAGCGTTTCAAAGTATTAGCTGCCTACGCACCAATACAGCATGAGGTTGTAATGAAAACGGAACAAGCTTGTGGCAGTGCTGAAATCAAAGTAGTGTTAGAAAACATACAAAACGAGATTCTCTACCAGCCTTACCTAAATGGCGAAGCGATTGGTGAAGCCAAGTCCGGAGAAGAAAGCACACTTGATTTTTCAATTCCTACTGCTCTGTTAGACGGTAAATCCGCCACCCTAAGCTTTAAAGCTTTCAGAGAAGGATGCGAAAAGGTAACACTTGCACAAACGGCGACCCTTGACGCTGCACCTATCTATAAAGTGACCAGCGTTACTTCTGGAGTTTCCTGCGGACAGGGTTCTGTTACATTGAAAGCAGAGGGTGCTCCTGAAGGTGGCAGCTACCGCTGGTATACCAGCGAATCAGCAGAAGCACCTGAAGCTACCACGCAAACCAACACTTATCAAACGCCACTACTTGAACAGACTCAGGCATACTATGTGAGCATTATAAGCCAGAATGGTTGTGAAAGTAAGCGTGTATTGGTATCTGCTGAAGTAGCAACTGTAGAATTACCACAGATTTCTGAACAGGAAGGAAAGCTGCTGGCTTCCGGTGCAGGGTCCTACCAGTGGTTCCTGGATGGTGAAATTGTAGAAGGAGCTACTGCATCACAATTAGAACCCACACAAACAGGTAACTATACCGTTCAGCTGATCCAATCAAATGGTTGTTCTCAAATTTCAGATCCTTATAGTTTTGAAGTTTTAGGATTGGAGGATTTAGCCAAAATGGGTGTAAAAATTTGGCCTAATCCAACAAGTGGTCAGCTTCAGATCAGCACTACAACGAATGACGTCCGTGGAATTAACATCAGCATATATAGTATAGAAGGTAAGCTGCTGATCACTCCCATAAGTAATGTGATATCAGCTAATGTTACAACTATTGACCTTAGTACACTTCGTAGTGGTATGTACATTGTTGAAGTTCAGGAAGGTAGTAATAAAGCAAGAGTAAGGATAGTTAAAAATTAATTATTAGATTTATACTCCTATTCGTCTGAACTGAATGAGAAAATATTCAAGACACTTTGTGTTATTGTTAGGGCTTCTGCTGATATGCTTTGTAGGAGTGGCTCAACCAAGGCCCCCTGGTCCGCCACGTGGCCCCAAAGCAATACCAGTTGATGGTGGTATAAGTATACTCGCTGCTGCAGGCCTGGCTTATGGAGCTCGTAAGCTTTACATCAACAATAAGAAGATTAATATTGATGAGTAGTAGGATAATTCAAAACAATCCTACACTCATCTTCATTATCAAAGCTATTGTTTTGTTGATGTTGTGGTTTGGGGTGTATGAAGGATTTTTACGGCCACTCCAGCAACCAGACCGCTTTCTTATTAATATTACGGCCCTTGCCGGGCAGCAATTTCTGAATTTATTTGGCTACAGCCTCCACATAGAAGCAGTTTCCGAAGGAACAGCTATACTTATGGAGGACGAGGCATTATTGATTATTGCCGCCAATTGTAATGGACTAGCCGTTTTTTCTCTTTTTGCAGGGTTTGTTTTGATATTCCCCAGGCAGCTTATTCAAAAAATAGTTTTTATTCCGATAGGGCTGCTCTTTCTATTCATGCTGAATGTAGCTAGAGTGGTTGTGCTTACGCTTTGTCAAATCTACCATCCTGACTGGCTCGATTTCAACCACAAGTACACCTTCACCATCCTAATCTATGCGGCCGTATTCGGGCTTTGGATGTTGTGGGTGAACAAACTTGCAGTCCCCACAATCACACAAAAAAGGCTTGCCACTGCTTAATAATACAGGGCAGAAATTCATCGCCATTGCAAGCATGCTCATCATGCTGGTCCTGGGGTATATCCATCAGGAGTACCTCCTCCTCTGGCACCCACCTCTCCATTTCATAGCCATCAGGCGCCTGGGAGAAGAGGCTGCTCTGTCAGGTAGTTTTGTAGCACAAACCCCTTCCCTTCTTTTTTACCTCTTGCTATTTTACAGTGGGAACAGCCTTTTGCTGCACAGCATCACTCGTGACAAAAGTTGGTGGAATAAACTCCTGATCGTGTATAGCGTGATTTCTCTACTGGCAGCTGCTTTATTTCTTGGGAATCGCTTACTGGAGATGTCTCTTATATTACGGGGAGCGCAAGTATTAAAAGAGTTCATTCTCTCCCCCCTGCCTTCTTTGGTAATTTTACCCTACCTCTGGTGGCTAGATCAAAGCTCCAGTAACCTACGGTAGTCATGTAACACCTCCTCGTCCAGAATTTTATCCACAGCTAGCGCAAAGGCAGCTCTGGACCAGCTATCATATTCCGTTTGTTCCATTTGAGCCAGCTGTTCAATGACAAAGGAAAACTGCTCCGGCGTTTCCAGCGGAAGATCCCATCCTGCTTGTTTTTGAATCAATCCCCTCCAGGGTGTGCGGTCGGAGATCAACACAGGGATAGCAGCGGTGAGTGCTTCTAATATAACATGGCCAAAGTTTTCGCCCCTGCTTGGCAGGCAAAGCACATGGTAATCTTTCAAAGTAGAGGCAACATGATCGTTTGCAAGGCTTCCTTTATATTCTACAGATGCATGTGGTGGAAGTTTACTGATAACCTCCTGGCACTCCTGCCAGTACTGCTGATCATTTATTGGTCCATATAGATGGTACTCTACTTGCAGATCTGAAGCAAGTGATTTCAAAATTTCAAGTCCGTACTTAGTATTCTTTTCAGGAGATATACGGGCAATGCTCACCATCCGTAACACGCCTTTTTGCTTTACTCTTGGTTGCCAGTTTAATTCTTTCGCCTGGGCAGCTAAGTTTGGTGCTACCACTATACTGGCCTCTTGATTCAGGTGTCGCTTAATTTCATCGGCTTCTCCTGCATGGGTAGCATGAAAAACGGCATCCCTGAAGAACCCATTTTTCCTGGCCAGCCACAAAAAAACATTTTTCTTCAAGCTTTTTACCCCTAAGGCACCAGCTGCCAGCATACCCCGGGGTGCAACAACTATTCTAGAGTTAGTACCTCTTAAAAGCCATAGTGGAAGAAGAGAAAAAAACCATGAGTAGATGCCATTGATATATATTATATCCCACTCCTGTTCATCGAACAGCCTTTTAAATGTTCTTTTGCCCAAATGCTGCTGTGAGCAGTAGTATACTGATACATTAGGCTCCACCTGGTTCCAGGCATCAGAAATCACAGAATTGTAAGGTACAGTAGATTGATAATCTATATTTCGGGTGATGATGTAAAAGCAGGCTTCTCCTTTAAAATAATCTACCAGGTTTTTGATAGATCGGATAGGTCCACCAGCACGATAGCCTGGTTCATACCAGTCGATGAACACTAATATTTTCTTCATGCATTTTCATCAGCTATTTTCCGATACAAAGCAGCATATTGTTCTGCAATCAATTTCGCATCGAATCTTTTTACATTTTCCAGGCCTTTCTGAATCAAATCATATCTAAGGT
The DNA here is from genome assembly GCF_020178975.1 of Cesiribacter sp. SM1. Lineage (GTDB taxonomy): Bacteria > Bacteroidota > Bacteroidia > Cytophagales > Cyclobacteriaceae > Cesiribacter. The sequence goes on along the minus strand of NZ_JAHXBU010000012.1, from coordinate 9,850 downwards.
CTTCATCTTCAATCAACCTCAATATACCATCACGGATTTGTTCTACAGAAGTAGGATCTACCAACAAGGCGCCATCACCTGCAACCTCGGGCATTGAGGAACAGTTGCTGGTAATTACAGGCCTGCCGGTGGCTTGAGCTTCTATGATTGGCATGCCGAATCCTTCGTATAGACTTACAAAACTTATCAAATCGGATTTTTGATATTCCTCTACAATTTCAGAGAATTTTAGGTCACAAACGTTAGAATAATCAATAGTATGTTTAGTAAGCAATTCCTGCTGCTGTAGCTTCAGCTTTCCGATTATTCGCAAATGACACTTAATCCCTTCAATTGCTGAAATTAGCCGCTCCAAATTCTTGTTTTCCTTGGTACCAATGTGTAAAATAACTGGTGAAGATTGCCTGAATTCTTTTGGAATAAAAATAAACGCAGGAGAAACACAATTTGGGATAACTATTACTCTATGCTCCTTAACCTGTACATTAGATAATAGTTCTTTCTTGATTACTTCTGATATTACAGTAATGAACCGGACCTGCTGTACAGGTAGTGTAAACCAGATAAGTTTCAAAAGGTACTGCCTGAGAGGATTCCCCAGTTCTAGTATACGAAGATCATGTATCGTTAAGATTGTTTTATTGGCAGGTAATCCAAGAGCTACATAATGAATATCCCCGGTGATATGATTTACCATTGTCTGATGCTGACGTGAAAAATTTATATTCAACAGTAGGTTCAGTGGCTTGGTGCCTGCTGTTGGTACGTTTTTACTTTGAAAAGTACAGTCAGTTGGTAATTCTTTTTGAATTGTGTGAAATAGTTCCTCTATGCTAAAAGCACCTGAACGATTATTACGAAAGAAAAAGGTAATCATACTATTTTCCTAAAAAGATCATTGAGGTGAAGCTGTTTCTGCGAAATACTAAATATAATAACAAAGGCAGAAGACATCCTGTCAGGATGAGTACACCTAAATGGTTATGTCGACCTACCAGGTAAATCAATGGTAGATGTAAATACATGATCACCAAAGAGGCCATACCAAATAACTCCAGCAGCTTTCCAACCATAGTTCCATTTAATAAAGCAGATAAAGAAACAATCGCGAACAAAAATATAACTGGAATCAACACATCAAACAAAGGATAATTATACCCTACATACTTCATGTCTAGCTGATAGTCTACAACCTGATAGTGGATAGCAATCAGCACTGCGGTTGCCAGCAGTGCAAAAAGTAAAAGATGCTTCAAAGCTGTAGCTGTGCTGATTTCAAGCTTCGCCATAAAAGATCGAAGATACCTGCCTACGTACAAATACGGTACAATCAATAAAGCAACATCTGCAGCAAGAGGTATATAAAAGAGTAAAGAATCTATACTGAACACAAAAGCTTCAACATGCGCTACTATGTAAAATAGAAGAATACAAGCTTTTTTATAGTACCTATTCCTAAAAAATTGTTCTATGAAGTAGTAAAACAGCAGGCTTACAAAAAGTGCACTTATAAACCAGAACGGGCCAAGAGGCCCATAAAGTGCTCTACCACCAAGCAGTAACTTAATAATACTCTGAGTATCTAGCGTACCATTCAAAAACTGGTATGTAATACCTATGCTTAAGAGATAGACTATATAGGGTATGACAAAGGAATAAACCTTTTTCCAGATGAAGGCAGGCGATAATTTTTCTGCAGGTGGAAGAAACACACCGCTAATAATAAAAAATGCTGGCATATGAAAGTAATAAACTTCATCGCGCAATGCCACTGGCAAATGTGCCACCACAACCAAAATGATAAGCATCCCTTTGGCAATGTCTAAAGATGAAAGTCTGTATGTGCTCATTAGACCTTAATCTTCATGAAGTTTTTTGAACCAAAAATTATCAAAGCAACTAAAATAAGAGACTTAATCAAATGATTAAGTACTGTAACCAGGTCCGATTCAGCTTTAATCACCTGCAAGAAAACAAGTGGTAACCAAAACATTATCGAGGGCAAAGTAGCCTGTAACTTCCAAAAGCGGTTATACACGGCATTAAGCAACACCCCCCACACAAAGAATGAGATGATCGCTCCCCTAGGACCATAATTGCCATAGAACTCTCCCATCAGGCTTACCCCCATGGCGGTACCACCTAGTAGTGTTAAGCCCGTAAGCCGTTCAAACGTCTCCTTACCGCCGCCGCCTCGCTTATCAGAAGCTAAAAATCGCGGTAGCGCACTTGCCTCTATGGCTGCAATCACAGTTTCACCCTCAGCAAACGGTTCCTGTTCCGGATAACGCTGCAGAATCAAGGAGATGATCCATCCCTGGTTTAGCCGTGTATTCACGTCATTCACCTGGTTTTCCTCTGCCTGGTCGATGCCAGAGAGCTTATTTAGTACCAGAGACGTAAACAATTCAATCTTATCCCCCTTATACTCATTTTCCCAAGTGAGCATTCTGTATTCATGCTTCACCGACTGCAGCAAAAAGAGAAAGAGAAAGCTGATGCCAAGAATTAATAGCTTCGCCGTGATGGAAAAGCGCTTTACAAAGCTCACGTAAAAGAACAGCAGTATCGACCACAATATAAAATCATGAAAAAGTCCGGCACGAATCGAACTGGCTAACACAAACAACAGTGCTCCGGCCAGAATGTGCCACTTGTATTTGGAATCGGTCAACAGCAGATACCCCAGTCCAATGTATTTTAAATTAGATAAGAGAAAGAACACAAATAGTAAGGCGGAGGGTACAAGAGCGCCTGCCAGGGTAGCCACGATACCTATTCCAATGAGCCAGTAAGGCAACTGTGGCTGCGCCATTACCAGGGCGCGAATTGCCTGCACATCCACTACCTTTTTACCCGTAGCCCATAGTGTACCTACCACAAAGGCAAGAAACGCAGGCACAACCACCTGCATGTATTCCAGCTCCTCTACATACATCTTATATTTAAAATGTTCTGCTTCCGTCTGGTAGTCGATATACGGTCCGATAATCCACTGAGCGGCTGCCATGGTAAGCATGATTTCCAGCACGGGGATGGTACGCCCCAGCTGAAAAAATAATTGCAGGAAAACAAAGGTAGCCACTCCCAGCCCCAGTGCTGTATAGAAATACTCGCTTAAGGTGCATATTAAAAAAACAGCAAATGACAGGAACAGAATTGCTGTTTGTGCCTTAAACGGCTGGTAAGAATGCGATTGCAGTAGATTAACCGACGTCACTAGTAACTAAATGGAATTTGCACAAAGATACCTATTTCTAAGTGAAATAAACCCTGCACCTAGAGTAATAAGCTGTGGTCTGTTATTAACGGAGAAACCTACATTCACGTATGCTTCTACGATGCTACCGCAGGTTGTGGTACTGAACTCCTAGCATCCCTAGTTTTGCTCAGGCTACACCCCTAGCTTGTCCAGCACCGCTTTAAGCAAAGTCGTATACGCATAACCGGCCTCTTTTACCTTTTCATGACCCCTTTCAGTACGTTTTTTCAATTCATCCTTATGCGTTTTCAGGTAAATAATTTGCTGAATCAGGTCCTGTACATCTGTATAAAATGCAACTTCTTCGGCTGAATAAAAGGAAAGGGTTTCAAGATTCTTTTCGGTTAAAAGCAAGGTGCCGCAGGCGGGAATTTCAAATGTACGGGTGGTATGTTTTTCTGGAAACCTTTTCGAGAGTAAGCCCATGCCAAAATAGGCGCTACTTAATAAGTGGCCGTATGCTTCTCCGGCTATCTTATCCCCTAGGTACTCTAATTCCTTACACTTAAAATTTTTCTGAAAGAAGGTTTTCCAGCCATACCCCACCAGACTAACGTGTATGCCTGCCTGGATAAGTGACTGAATAACAGTAGCACGGGCTGGTTCGTACAAACCCACAAAAACTACCTCACGCGTTTTTTCTTCAAACGTATGGTAAGGTCTGTGCACGGCAGGATCATATCCCTGTGTTGTAAGTATTACGTTATCAGGAGACAGAAACTTATAATACTCCACAAGCTCAAAAGATTTGGTGGTAATTGCGGCAGTATACAGGGGCAGGCTCTGGTTAAACAGCTGGCTTTGGTTTTGATAAAAGGCAGCATCTGGGGTATAATGCACCACTTTATCAGCTTGCTCTTGTAGCTTTTGCAGTACGGCCGGACCCAGTAAAATTCCCTTATCCACCCATACAAGATCAAATTGCTGCTCTGACAGATGGTCGAGGATGTATTTTTGGGTGTTAGCGACAAGAGGTCCATGTTTAAACCGAAACCCAAACGAGCGCCATATCCTTGAGGTCTGGTAAAACGGCACATGCACATCTATAACGGTAGTGTGTAAGGCAAATTTCTCCAGCGCTTCTGCACGCATCCTGGAGGTGGTACCAGGTGTGTACTGGCCTATGTATAATATGTTATTCAAGTATATGCCTGATAAGTGGTTTGCTTGCATTGTAACTCTTCCATCGCATGCTGAATCGCACGTCAACTAGGTAGTGCCCATATATCATTTTCCGACTACCTATACAAGGCTAAAAACATGTATAGCAATCAGCTTTTTGGGTGCTACCATGAAAGAAGCCGATTCAATAGCAGGCTATAAACACCTTCCCGTGTGTATACGGGCTCTGCTTGTGCATCGTGCTCTCTTCCCTGTTGCAGCCTTTTTACCAACGCTACATTTAACTGAGTGGTAAAATCCACGGGTATAATTTTGTCTCTGTATTCGGGTAATATATAAGGATAAATGCCCTCCATCTCCTCTGCAAATATCACCTGCAGGTTACAAATCAGGTATTCAAATAATTTATTAGGTGCATTGTGTATATAATTTTTGTTAACTGCTTTATACATAATTACGCCTACATGGTACTGCGATAGCACCTCTGGTAACTGATGGTAGGGAACTCCATTGCTGATCAGGGTAATGCGTTTGGAGTGCAGCTGCCTGATAATCTCCACAGTTGCCTGGTTAGGTCTGCTATCATATATGGCTAACTCCAGCTCCGGATGCTGTTTTACCCATTCTAGCAGGGGAATTAAAAATGTGTTACCGGGTACCAGCGATGATCCTACATACACAATTTTAAGTGTAGAAGCACTGGAGCTGACCATTTCTCCGTTTGCTGCTACACGCCAGTGTAATGGGGGGAAATTAGGAAGCTCAAGCAGTTTTTTTCGATCAATTGAAGGAAAATCCTGCGCAAATAAGGCTACTCTTCTCGCATTTGTATGCGAAATAGACACTGCTTTTTTATGTAGCGCACGATCAAACAGAAAACACACCTTTGATAAAAAAGAAACTCTTTTTAAAAAAGAGGGCTCCAGGTATTCATGATAATGAATATGTAATGGTACCCTAAGAAACTGTAGGTACAGCCACACCGCCGGTGCACTTAAAATTTCATAATAAATAATAGCATCCGGCTTAAGTTTCACAAGCTGTACCAGCCAAGAGGCCATAAGTCTGCCATAGGCAAACAGGCGATGCAGTGAGCTTTTATGCGCACTCGGATATGCAGAGCGAACAATGTTTACCCTCTGGCTAGGTTCTTTATATACTTCATTTAAATAGCTTTTACAGGTAAACAGTGAAATAGTCACCCCTTCCCTGGCAGCAAATACTTCTGTAAGGTTGAGCACAGGAGGATAATACTCAATGGGCTGGTAGTGGAATATGGCAATTTTTGTCTTTTTCACTTCACACATTATCACAATCCACTGACTCTATTTTCAAAATTCAATCTCACAGCGCGTATTATCCTAGTCATTATTCCATCTATTCGATTAGAGAACGAACGTATTCTGTGAGTTCAAAAATTTATCTGCTATATGCTTTGTATTATTCAAAACAACCTCTCTTTTGAAAAGCTTTTGCAAAATAAGCCTGTTTTTTCCAACATCATCCACAGAAAGAGCTTCCTCAAAGCTAAATCCAACGCCTTGTTCCATTACAGATTGTACAGACTCAACAGCTAAACCCTTATTCACCAAGTACTGGAACAAAGGATTAACCGTATCCATGTAAACACGTGCTCCTAACCATAGAAGAATAATAATATTTCCAAGTGCTTGCTGCCGGTTATGATTCATAATTGAAACAGAACAACTGGACAAGTAAGCATTATATTTTTCTAGCGGCATAAAGTCTATGATCGGTACAAAGTTTTCCCCAAAATAGTCTTTCCCAATCCTCACAATTTCATTTCTATACCGCTTATTGCCATAACTCAGTGGCACAATCACTTTACGGTCTTGCCAGTCATTACTCCTTTTGATTAGGTCAAATGATTCAATATGGTTACATGCCGCTGAACTGCTATTTCCAACCAGGATATTCTTTCCGTTGATCCTTAGATTAGTTAATGAATCAGGAATTATGGCTTCTAAATAGCCATAGGTAAATGCCAACTCTTTTAAGCTGAGACCCAATTTCCTGTTCATAAGGTCCAGTTCATTAGATATTACAGGAGCACAATAATTAATCCGGCGTAAGGCCTTACCCCTTTCTTTATAAGGTAGTACCAGTCTTCTCGCCCAATTAGTGTACATAAGTGTAGATTCCTGCCAGCCGAATAACCGCCTGACCAACGCGTTGGTCTTAGGTTTATAGTTGATGTCCGTAAAACTTTTCTGCGCGTCTTGTCCCCAGAACAACCACACTACTGGTATATGAGCAGGTATAGAGTTAATTATTTTGCACTTTTCTTCTGTGAGATAATGAATAATAACAGCTTTTACCTGACTATAATTTAGCGTGTTTTCCTGAAGTACAAATGGTACTACTTTATCCGTTTGTTTGATATAAGTGAAAGAATGCCTGTAAGAATCAATTAGCACCAGAAATTTGTTTTTCCCAGGGGCCACTTCTTCAAACTGGCTAATAGCAAAATCAATAAATTTTTCATCATCACAAATATGGAGGAGCATGGCAATTTTCCTGTTCTATGAAATAAAGCAGCTATTATCTATGTAATTACTTGTTCTTCACCAAGCCAATCTACACTAACTTCCCCATTAGCAGCAGCTTTCTCAAGCAAAAATTCAATTCTACTGATATACGATTTCATGTTCAACCTACTGAGCATCCTCTTTCCGTGGGATAAATCTTCTGCTGCTATTTTTTCATAATTCTCATACAGCAAAACCAGTTTCTTTGCCAAATCCTCTGGCTCATTGGCTTTGAAGCGAAGTCCAAACTTAAAATGCCGGGCAAGCTCGCCCAACCCACCGCTGTCTGAAACCACCGTGGGTAAACCAGCTTCTGCAGCTTCACAGAAGATCCTGCCAAAGGGTTCCAGCAGACTTGGCACCACCATAGCATGCATCCCCGACAATTCCTTCTGAATATCTGTTTGAAACCCTCTTAAAACAAACATATCTTCAAGTCCAGCTCCACTAATTTTCCTTTCAAAATCCTTTTGGATATCTTCAGAAGGAGCACTTCCAACGATGTAAAACGTAAATGGATACTTTCGTAGCTGTTTTGCCGCATCTATCAATAAAAAATGTCCTTTGGATTTACTAATTCTTCCTAAAAGGACAATTTTAAAATCCTGTTCCTGATACGCAATTTCAATACGTTTGAGTCCCTTGTGCTCATAACCATAATATAAAGTACTTTTAGATGATGACTTTATATTCAGATTATTAGAAATAAAGTTTGAATTGCTTATAAAAGATTTTACCCTATGTAATGTAAACCTTGATTTCTTGTTCATCCAATGGGCATCTTCAAGTGTCGACACCTCACAAACAATTGGCAGTTTGCCTCTTATATTATTTAAAATACTAATTGGTCTTAGAATACCGGCCTGATTGACAAAGATTAGGTCAAAATTACCAGCGACTATTTCCTTATTTGTATTGTAATAGCTTATAATCTTTTTATATGCACTTTCTGAAGCAGAGACCAGGGTTTCTATATAGGCTATATTAGCCGCCTCAAGCAGTATTGAAAGTTGAGATTTTGCAGGTAAAAATACAGTAAAGCTGAACTTACTTCTGTTTACATTTTTCAGAATGTCCAAAAGTACCATTTCAGATCCATAAAGTTTCCCCGAAGGTTCTATCACCGCTATATTAATCATTCAGATTTAAAACATTTTAACATAATTCAATTACACTAATCTTGTGAAAACCCTATTTTTTCCTTGCAGGATTCCACACATATACACCTGGCTCTTCAATATTCTTTACAAGAACAGCCCCCATACCAATAGTAGCTCCTGAACAAATACTTAGCTTTTCCCGAACTGAGGCTCCAGTACCAATGGATACTTCATTGCCAAAAGTGCAGTTACCAGATACATGTACTCCAGGTGCACTTGTAAAATATTCTCCGATTACACAATTATGACCAATGGTCGTGTGCAAGTTTAAATGTGCGTGTTTACCTATTTTTATATTACATGTAAGAATGGTACCAGCACACACTATACTGCCCTCTCCTACTGTTGTCCAGCGTAAAGCTGAAACCGAAGGATGAATCAAGGTTGCAAAAGTGGTACCCTCTGGCAATTCATTTACTGTTTTGACTCTTGCAGTAGGGTCGGCAATGGCAACAACAATTATATTCTTCAGCCTTGAAATCACTTAATGATAGTACAGGAAAACCCAGTAAAGCATCTCGGTGATGATATGCATCAGATACGGCAAAAACTATCTTCCCTTGTGCTTGTTCCGGCGTGAGGTTATAAATATCCAAAGCTAAACACAGCACTTCTCTGGCAAATCCACCTGCACCAACAATACATAATTTATCTTTCATTTTATATTATCCTCTTTATGTGTAGACAGAATAATTATTTGTTTTAGCATACTAGTTCAGGTGATCTACTTCACCGTAATCATAAGTCTTCATCCGTATTAACCAGTGCTAACTAACTCCTAATGACTAAATCTCCCCAAAAATGCAGTTGTGCTGAATAATGGTCTCAGTATACTCTAGTGCACATTCCTATTTTGTGACAGGACTACTAGGTTGTGTTGACAATTAGAGTAACAGTATCATGCTAGCAGCCAGGTAGACAAAGCTCAGGTAGCTGGATGCGGTTTTGTCATATCTGGTTGCTATTCGGCGATAGTGTTTCATTCGGTTAAAGCATCTCTATATTTTATTTCTATCCTTGTAGAGGTTTTCATCTATGCTTCTGGGTTCTTTAGCATTTCTGCGAGAAGGAATTACCACTTTTGCATTCCGCTGCTCGATAAATTCAGCAAAAGTCTTGCTGTCATAGCCTTTATCCCCTACCACTGCCCCAGGCTCATCATCACCTAAAAGCCCCTGGGCTTGTCCATGATCAGAACCCTGACCTGGTGTAAGCAGGAAGCGGCGAGGGCTTCCCAAAGAATCGCAGGCAGCATGAAGCTTGGAAGAAAAACCTCCCCGACTTCTGCCTAAAGCCTCAGCTTGGGCGGTCGTTTTTTTGACCGGCAGCGTGCTGACGGTTCGCCGCTGCGATGGGCTCTCACTATAGTGGAATCTAACAGCAGCCAATCCAAATCAGGCTCCTGAAGTGCATCAAAGATCTCTTGCCAGACGCCTTTCTTGGCCCAGCGACGAAAGCGCTGAAACACAGAATTCCAGTTCCCATAGCGCTCGGGTAAATCTCTCCAGGGCGCTCCACTGCGGGCAATCCACAAAACTTCATTTAAAAACTGGCGATTATCCGCTGCTGTGCGTCCTACATCACCTTCTTTACCTGGTAGTAAAGGTGCTATCCGCTCCCAATCAACATCACCGCGATTTCTATGGTTCAATCAAGCGCAGTTGTATAGATTTTTTCATATTTTCTGTTGTCTCTGACGCAGGCAAAGATTCTGTGAATGATCTTGTTTCTAATTGCATTGAGTACAGCCATTTTGC
>NZ_JAHXBU010000013.1 GCF_020178975.1 Cesiribacter sp. SM1 | reverse complement strand
TCCTCTCCTTTGTTGTAGGTGAACCCTTCAGGACTTCCTTTGTAGGTGCCATGTACAGGAATATAGGCCTGGATGTTTAGCTTCTCCAAAAGGGCATAGTTTTCGCCAGAGCAGTAGGCTCCATCAGCTAAAAGAGCTTGTAAGCCAAGCTCAAAGGATTGGAGTCTCTCTATGGTTTTCTGCAGTATCCTGGGCAGACACTGACTATCCTTTTGATCTGCCAGATCAGCTTGTGTATGTACAATAACATGATGGAAGGTATCCACTGCTAACTGGTTGAAGTAGCAGAGCTGCCTTCTTTTGCCTGGCTTTACGGCTATTCTGGCATCAGGGTCTACAGGTGAGTAATGGGTTTTATTGGAGGTGAAGCGGGCCTGTTTTAAGCTGCCTGCTGGAGAAGTAAGCTGCTTCTGGTGCCAGTTCTCCTGCCTGCTTTCTAATTCCTGGAGCTCTTCTTTTGAGGCAGATAGGCTTTGCTCTTCAAGGCTGGCTTTGTTTTCTTTTGCCTTTCTTCTGGCAGTGGAGATCACCGGCCTTGCTTTCTGTAGCTCCTTTTCCAGTTCTTCCTGGGCTACTTTTAGCTCCAGCGAATCCATGGAAGCGTTGGCTTTGATCAGGGCAGAATCTACTGCTGCAACGGAACCCGCTACCATACCCGAATCAATGCAGAGAGAGAGGATGTGGTTGAAGAGCTTATCAAAAGCCTGCCTGGGCAGCAGCTTTCTGGTACGGCAAAGTGTGGAGTGGCAGGGAAGCTCTTCGCCCAGGTTGTAACCAAGGAAATATAGCAGATCCAGTCTTAAGCTGCACACTTCCAGCAGCTTTCTGTCAGAGTCAATATTTTCCAGATGCTGTATCAAACAGAGCTTGAAGAACACTGTCGGGTCTATGCTCTTCTGACCGCACTTGCCGTAGTAGTGCCTGGTCTGATCATAAAGGTAACCAAGCTCAAGCAACTGCTTTAGCCGGTAGTAGAGGTTGTGCCTGGGTACATGATCAGATAAACAAAACTCAAGCACAACTTTATCCCGAAACTTGTGTCGCCCTTGCATGGCTGTGAGGATTTGTTTCCTTTCTCAACTCCTGCTATCTTAGAAGTGTTGTGCAACAGCCACAATAGAATAAAGCAAATGCCCCCAGCGCTTTCAGCCACTGATAGTGCAGAAAGCAACTGTTGCGTACTTCAAACAAAAGCCGGTGACCAGCCCCTACTTTATTCAATGGACGTGTTTGTCTTGAGCTGACTCCTGCAATAGTGGGGATAGGATGCTGTACAAAAGATGGAAGACTTTTGTTTTGAAGGAGCTACAAGTGCGGAGGCCGAGTGAAAGGGCTGGCAGGCTTACTTTCAGAAGAAGAGGATTGGACTTCCGCAGACGCCCGTCAGGGGGAGTTTGCAAACCACCTTATGCTGCTGGAGGAGTAACTGCCTTTGGTGGTGAGCGATAAGGAAAAATGGGAACAGAGATTCCTGTAGGGGTGTGTTGAGGAGCTGAATAATTGGGGACGCCCAGTCTGAACCACCTAAGAAGCCTCGTTAGGATTAAAGTAATGCCGAAAGCAGGTGCTACGTCTACATCTGTGAAGGGAGCGTGAAGGATGTCCTGATTTCTGTTCACGCCGCATACGGGCTGGGCGCCCCCGGGTAAAGGTGGCAGGAATGCAGCACAGGCTTATGGAAGTTTATCCCGCTTATTGCGGGAGAACAAGATCGGACCGCCGAAGCGGAAGCCACTATTGCACTGTTAACTGAAGAAGGAAGCAGTCACACAAGGATAGTGTGAGATAGTGGTGGCGGATCAGATCATAGTAGTGATGAAGGTTCTGTAATGGAGCTGGAGCGAAGGGCCTGACTTGTTTAGTTTGGCTATGTAACAACCAGAAATGGGACGATTAGACAGCTAGAAACAAGCGGGGTCGACCTTTAGATTAGTGCCAATTACCTAAAAAGGAACTGGCACATCCAAAATGTTACTACATTAGTGATTAAACAAGAAGAGCCGTATGAAGGGAGCGGGCCCCGCCGGGACTTTCACGTACGGTTCCGTGAGAACGTGGGGGTGAAATTCCCTCGCGTGACTCGATTGTAGCCAAGCTAAGAACTGCGCGCATCAATCGTCGTTCAAAGATAAAATACCTAACTTAGGATTATGAGGACGCTAACGATACAAATACCAGACACTGTAGATTTAGATGATAAAGAAGCAAGAATGGCTTTAGCATCTAAGCTATATGAACTAGGAAAGCTTACCCTTGGCCAAGCCGCTGACATGGTAGGATACTCAAAAGAGACATTCATGGAGCTGTTGGCCGACTATGGAGTTTCCGTCTTCAACTATCCGGCTGACGAACTTGACGAGGATATAAAGAATGCCCACCGCCATAGTCTCTGATACCAGTTGCCTGATCCTTTTCTATAAGATTGGAGAAATGGACTTGCTCCACAAAGTCTATGGGCTAATGTTGTCAGTCAAAAATATGAAGTTTCAACTTGGATACCTGTACTGAAAGGCATCATGTCACAGGTCCTGGCTGTTGGTGTTTCTCAAGTTTGGTGAAAATGAAGATTTCTTGAAGTCTCACAATTTTAGCAGCTTTACCTAAGCTTTTTAACATGTAAAATGGTTTTGCTTTCCATGATGAGTCTGTAAGAGGAACAATACGCTGAAATATTTTTCAGCACACTGAAAAGGACAGCAGTAACAAAGAAAATGGCTCTTCCCCATCAGTGCTGATGCATTAAGTTCAAAATGTAATGTATGATTTCACACATTGATCATATTGTCTTAACTGTAGAGGACATAGAGCGCTCCCTGGGTTTCTATAGCAGAGTTTTGCTGATGGAGGCCGTCTCTTATCCGAATGGGCGGAAAGCATTAAAATTCGGTCATCAGAAAATTAACCTTCAGCTTTTGGGGCAGGAGTCAAGAAATCAAGCATCTGTTGGGTCAGGAGATCTTTGTCTCATTTCTGAATGGCCCCTGCCAAAAATCATGGAGCACTTACATACGCAAGGCATTGAAATTATAGAAGGACCTGTCCAGAAAAACGGCGCGTGTGGTACAATAACGTCTGTCTATTTCCTTGATCCGGATAAAAATTTGGTTGAAGTCAGTGTTTATCCAGTTATCGATCAGGGTTTCCTTGTTTAAGAACTCCTGCAGCCATTAAGCTTACTTTGCCATAATGCTTAAGCACGCAGTCAGGTAGGCATACTGATGTTTTAAAGTCACTACGGTGCATTCATTTTCAATGTGTCATGGCAGAAAGCTGATCGGACGAAAGGTGTTGTCAATGCTGTCCCACTCCACAGAACAGACAGGACCTACACATCCAAGAATTTATCACTGTTTTCATATTATCTGCCACTTTGAATACAGATTTACTGGATACTTTTCCCAGCCGGTTATGCATAGGCAAAAAAAGATTAGTCATAACATTAGCTGAAGTAAACATGATTGCAGGTGTTACAATTTCGAAAAGAATGCATGTGCCGGCCGACTATTTCTGACTGCTTATCAATTTCTTCAATTCAGTTATCCTGGCCAGATGATGGTCATCGTGCTCTGCTACGAACAGGAACAGGTCCAATGTCCTCATCGGTGTTTTTAGCCTAGGATGCAGCGCAGCCATAAATACCTCTTCCTCCCCAAGAGCATCTAACCGGTGAAGGGTTTTTTCTCTGATTTGCCTGAAGCTGCTCAACAGTTCATCCATGGGTCTGGCATCATGATTTGCCAGGCTGGTTTGGGTGTTTTGTAAATCAGCCTCCCTTAGTTCTGCTTTACCATGCATAATGTCCTCATCGGTGTTTTTAGCCTAGGATGCAGCGCAGCCATAAATACCTCTTCCTCCCCAAGAGCATCTAACCGGTGAAGGGTTTTTTCTCTGATTTGCCTGAAGCTGCTCAACAGTTCATCCATGGGTCTGGCATCATGATTTGCCAGGCTGGTTTGGGTGTTTTGTAAATCAGCCTCCCTTAGTTCTGCTTTACCATGCATAATGTCCTCAAGACGACCTTGCCAGAGAGGCTCCAGGTCGATTAAATGGCCAACATTTTCCTTGATCGTCCAGCTTCCGTTTACCCTTACAGTTAAGACTTCCTTAGCAATTGTTTTAAACTTCTCCTCCAGGCGGATAGGAGTTCCAGCAAGACGCTCCAGGATAGAAGGAAATAAATTTTGCGATGACTCAAAATTGAAGCTTCTGTCAAACCACTTTACCTGTTTCATAGCCATACCTCTTTAACTTGCCTTTGTATCTAATAATATTTATAATCTTTGGATCAGTTGCCTGCACCATAACACCATCCAGAAAAAAAGCTTGGAGCTGCAATCATTAAAAAAGAAATCGCTTCCCCAAAAATTATAAGAGATACTACGCCTGTAGATAAAGAATATTCGCTTGTTTACAATGATCAATCCCATGAAAATCTATCTTCCACCGGTGATGTCAATAAAGGTACCGGTAGAATAAGAAGCTTCGCCTGAAAGTAACCACAAGATGGCCTGTGCTACTTCTTCCGGTTTTCCACCCCTTTTCATCGGGATACTTTCTCTTATCCTGTCAACCCTGTCAGGTTCACCCCCGCTAGCATGAATATCGGTATAAATAAAGGCAGGCCTTACTCCATTAACCCGTACCCCCTCATCAGCGACCTCTTTTGCAAGCCCCAGGGTAAAAGTATCCACAGCCCCTTTGGAAGCAGCATAGTCTACATATTCGCCCGGTGCGCCGGTACGTGCAGCAATGGAGGAAACATTAACAATGGCCCCACCTGCCCCGCCCCTCTTTGTTGACATTCTTCTGATGGCTTCCCTGGAGCACATAAAACAGCTGATCACATTATGATAAAAGATTCGTTGTAACCGCTCCCCTCCCATGGCTTCCACTCGCATCTGGGGCTCCAGAATACCGACATTATTTACCAGGGCGTGGAGGTAGCCCATGCGGCTGTCAATACTTTCAAAAAGCGCCACAACCTCTTTTTCTGAAGATACATCCGCGGCAAAGGCCTCTGCTCTTCCTCCGTTCCTTTTGATGAATGCTACCGTACGCTCTGCCGCTATCTCGTTCTCCAGGTAATTGATGCCTACCTGGTAACCCCTGGCTGCCGCCAATACTGCTGTAGCAGCACCAATGCCCCGGCTTCCCCCGGTGATCAGGATTGTTTTTTGCTTCATTTGTCCTAAATGATGAGTGGTGAACTGTAGCTGCTGTGTGACAGGCTTCAGGATAGAAAATTAAAGATAATGCCTTCCTCTCCGCCGGGAGGACCATAAAACAGTACCCAGACACTGAAATCAGCAGTGAAATCTATAAACTGATGCCGCGCGCCGGCCGGAACAAATAAAAAGTCACCGGTTCTAAATTCCGCAATATTCTCTTCAAGCCTGAATCTTCCGCTTCCCGACGCAATAATATACACCTCATCTCTTTCATGTGGTGTCTGCCGGTCCACCAGATGTGGCTTGTAAAGTTCAACAAGCAGCGTGCCATGTGCAAACATGGGTGACGATACATCTGGTATCAACTGTAAGGATGCCAGTGCTTTGTGAAGGCTAAGGTGATGCTGCATAAATAAAAAGTCTGTTTATTTATTCCTTTATCAACTACATGACTACAGGTGTGGTGCATGCCGGGGTGGCATTGCGCACTGTCAGGTGCTCTAAACCAGCAAGGCGGGCTATAACTTTTAGTAGCTGTAAAATGACCAGCCCTGGTGTTCCTGTTACTGCATATCCCGCTTAAAGAAGATGTAATCAGAAAGAGGGGGTGCGATATCGGCCTGCCTAAGCAGGAGGGTCAGCTGCCCCCGGTGGTAGGCTGAATGGGCCAGGATATGAAAATAGATTTCCTGTATGCTGTTTATAAAAGGTACACCTTTTGTGTTCTGATAAGGAATCGGTTTATCCAGGTGCATTCCCATATCCACAGACTGCAGAAATAGAAGGGTGTTCTGATAGTTCTGGTTATTTATCTCCCCATATTCAAGCTGATCATGCTTTTCCCAGGGCAGGTGCTGCTGCTTGTCTATGGGATAAATGCGGTTAAGCCAAATCTGGTGGGCCGTTAGTATATGACTGCAGATCTCCATTGCCTTATTCAGTCCTAAGCCTCTATTTTGTAGTACTCCTATCATGGTTTCATTCGCCTGGTGATTGTAGGCAAACCAGTCTTTGAAAGCTGCTTCCATATCCAATGTGCTTTATGATGTAACACTGTTACCCTACAACAAAGCTAGCGCCCGGACTAAGGATGAGGTTATCGCAAGTGGTTCAATAAATATTCTGTATAGCTCACCTACGGAATAAGGCTTAATTTTGCCTGTCCAGGGGTGAAGCCCCATCTTTCCTTGAACACTTTCACAAAATGCGATACATTATCGAAACCAACCTCCATGGAGACTTCCGATACATTCAGACTGCTGGACTTTAACAAGAATAAAGCTTCCTGCAACCTCCGCTCCTGTATCCATTTGCGGGGTGAGGTATGAAATATTTCTTCTACTCTTCTTTTAAAGGTAGACAAGCTGTACCCGCCTAAAAACGCCAGCTGCTCCAGTGAAACAGCAGTCTTATAATGCTCCTCCAGTAAGCGTTCAATAGCATGACTTTCCCTGTTATGCAGCTGGGAAAGGAACAAATGAAAGACCTCTCCTCCTTCAGTATGTATCAGCAGCCAAAACAACTCCTGTAGCTTGATCTCCAGCAAAGTATGCAAAAAACTTTTACTCCCCTGCATATCAAGATAAGCTCTAAGTGACAAGGCAAAGGAGTGACAATGTGCAGTAGCATTAAGTTTCAGTAGTTCTGCATGGGGTAAAGAAGTTTTGTCTATTGTGGGGTGCATGGAAGCCGATAGTTTACTGGCAACAGTGTCGTCAAAGAATACCATCAGGCTTTCATAATGGCGGGATACAGCAAACTTCTCGGACATGATGTAATTACCCTTTTTCAGAAAGAAGCCTTCACCAGCTTTGATCGTGATACTGCCGGAAGGGGTAATAACTTTTTTCATGCCTGCCAGCAGGATAACTACAGCGTTGGTACTCAGTTGTACACTGGCTTTTTCCGTTTCCTTTTCGGCCCGGTATGAAACAACTTCAATACCTGCCCCTGAATTCATGTAACCAGCAGAAGCTTTGAAAACTAAAGGAAGGTTCCAGACTTGCATGGGTGTTGTTGATCTCTGTTCTACAATGGAAGCTGCTGGCTTACAGGTAACCCTGCATGCCGGTTCATGACATCGACCTGCTGTTAAAAGATTTTAGCAGCGACTTATGTGTTGCTGTTAAACATACTGGTAAAGCACCTCTTTCAGGTGTTTGGCTGGTCTATCTTTCAGTGCGGAGAAAAAATGCCTTGTGTAGCCTCCAAGGTCATAATCTAAGACTTTATCTAAATCTGCCCATACCCATTCTTCTGCTTCGTCATTCAGTACCACCTCCAACGAGTTGGTTTTACAAAGGTAGTCTATGAATATAAAATGCCGCTTTTCAAGGAAGGTGTCGCTAAAGATACATTCCTGTAAGCCCACAAGCTGAATATCAAAAATCTCCAGGCCCGTTTCTTCCATCACTTCCCTGCGTAGGGCATCTTCCATCTTCTCACCCTGTTCTATATGTCCACCGGGAATTACATATTGGTTGTTCCACTTTGCTGACTTGCAAAGCAGTACCTGGTTTAGTGGATTGAAAATAACGGCACTTACCGTAGGTTCTGGATACTTACTCATGTTCTGCTGATTAGAGAGATAACCTATAAACTTGTCATTTGAAATCCTAATCCACTTATGCCAAAATCAACAAGCTAACTGGGGTGAAATGCTACTCCCACCTTACTGCAAATGCAAGCAGTAGCTTTATCAGGTAAAGAAAGACCAGGTGTAGCAAAAGTGGCTGGCTGAAAGGCGCTATAAAGACAATAGAAAGCCCCATTACCAATAAAAACGCACCCATGATACGTTGTTTGTAGTACTCCCTGATTCTGTTGATGATTAGCATTGCGATCACAGCATATATCGTTATCATCAGCAGGGGCAGCATATTGGCTGGATCTGAAAATGTAAAGTACAATAGTGGAGGCTGCAGCACATGAATGGCAATAAAGAAATACCTCTTTCCGGGGCTGTTTTTATAAAAGAGGTTTGTACCCTCTGTAAAGTTAGCCACCACTCCTCCTGCCAGATCCAGTGTTAAAAACCCCAGCAAGAAAACTTGCCATGTTTCCATCCCTATATGACGGGCTTCATAAAGGACCAGCCCTGTGGTCGCGACAGCCGCTAAGTAAGTAAGTAAAAGATCAAAGACCGTAGCCCTTTGCCCGTGAAGCTCATGTAAATACACCGGAATATTGACCTGTTTGTATAGTGCTTTCATTCTGCTTTGTGATATTGCCAAAAATATTTCCAAGGCTCGGAGGAGCAATTCTTATACATTCATTACTCCGGTCTTATAGATTGTTTTTGCACTACGGCCACCCTTATTCCAGCTGTCTTCCAGCTTGAGCTGCTTAATCAGTTCGGAGAACTTATAGCTGGTGAGGGGTGTATCGGAAGAGGGGTTGGTTTGATTATCCATTTTAGTTATGTGTTTATGTCTGTATTATCGGTCCGTATGCTTCAGCCTTAAGAATTGTTGATGTACACAGAACCTTCTTTTAGGTTTTCGGCCAGGCTGGCTATGGTGGTCTGCTGAAATGTGTTCTTTAGCTGGTCGCGTGTTTTCGCAGATTCAAAATGCATGGGGCATGGGTGAAGATCAGAGCACTGATGCAGGCCCATGCCGCACTCCCGGAAGATCGATAACCCGTCAATGGCATTCACGATGCTGATGATCGGCAGGTCTAGCTGCGCCTTTTCGCTGTAGAAGCCACCGTAGGGCCCCTTCAGGGAGGTGACAATGCGGTGCTTGTTCAGGGTCTGCAGGAGCTTGGCAGTAAATGACTCCGGGGCATCTATTTCTCTGGCGATTTCTTTTATACTTAACTTTACCCCATCACTGGCTCTGGAAGCAATGAAGATGGTTGCTCGCAGTGCATATTTACATGATTTTGAAATCATAATCTCTCTTTATGTTGTTCCTTAGCATCTACTGGTAGCCAGGTTCTTACCTGCCGAAAAGGCTGCGATTCTCCAGTTCCTTTTCTACTGCCACCACCTTCGGGAACAACACATTATTTTCCAGATGGATGTGCAGGACCAGTTCATTTCCAAATTCTACCAGCAGGTCGTAAAGAGCCTTGCATTGGGCGCAGCTCCCGGCCTGCAGGGCATACTCCTGTGTGATGGACCTGAAGTTCCTTAGCTCCTTGCCCAGCAGTGTATGTTCCTCTTCCAGTTCTTTTACCCTGTTTCTAACCGGAGGAACAATGGGTACTACCAATCTTCTTTTCCTTTTTCTGGCAGCCTCCAGGGTATTGATCAGGGGGTACAGTTCCTGTTCTTCTATTTTAAATGATTATTCAGATAAGCAAAAAAGTTTTTCAACCGGCCTGCCAGCTCCCTGAAAGTGCCTGTTGAGGCCCCTTTTGTTTTGCTAGTTCAATTGCCTGCGCGTAGAGTTTGCCGGTATGCTCTTGAATAAAGCAGGTGCCGCCGCTGCGGTTGAATAACAGTGAAAGTAACCATATGCCAGCCCCTTTCCAAGAAGATTTGGGGACGCTTGTTTTATTTTAATCTTTTAGTCCAGTTCGAGCCGAGGACATTATCTAGGCTATTCTTAACTATTTCATTATTAACAATGAACACGAGGTTGGAAAGCTTATGCAGTAGTACTTGATGATGTACTGCATTGTTAGCTAACATTTCAGCCGCCCATTCATCCTTTGCTAATCATACAATAACCTTATCGGTGATGTCTTCATATTCTGGATTGTCTGATACATGGAAGTAGAGATTTTCTTCTGGCACGTACGTTGAAGGAAATAAACTGTAATTCTTTGGTTCATCATAGTCACCAGGAACTACTATTCGGTCTCCAGCCCACATGCCAACATAAACATCATGCTCTTCAGGGTCTCCATAAAGCTTTAAAAGTCCTGGGGCATTCCGCCATTGCCCTGGTGATGCTATTAGTCGTCCAAGTACAACTCCATTCAGTCCGCTTCCCAACCCACTGAATTTATTATTCTCCCCTAGTCCACCAATATCGATGAACTGCTTTTTTGTCAGATTGACTATTTTGAAGTACTGTCCCATCGATTGAATTGCTGGGAACTTGGTAAATAACGTGAAAGGCACAGACATGAAGCAGTGACAAATATAGTTTCATAGGCAGGGAAGGGATTTGCAAATTATAAATTAACCCGTTCCCTGGCCCTATTAAGCTCCTCATGATTAGTTAGATCAAGACTAAGAGGTGTTATGGAGACATAGCCCTGTTCTACTGCCCACCGATCAGTATCCTCTTCGGTTTCCTCGACAGGAACTACCGTAAACCAGTAGTGTTCCCGACCATAGGGGTCTTTTCCAGTGACTACCTTACCATCATAGTGTCGTACAGACTGTCGAGCCCACCGCATTACCTTTGCCTGTACAGGTATATTTACATTTAGAAGTGACAGCTCGGGCTGGGGAAGCAGCATCTCCAGGCTTTGTTTTACAAAGGGTTTGATGGTGCTAAAATCAGGCTGGTCTCGTGTAACCGGGGTGCTATATGCAATCCCCCTGGTCCCAAACAGTACAGCTTGTTTGGCAGCGGCTAGGGTTCCGGAATGCCATGCAGAATTTCCCAGGTTGGTTCCTAAGTTGATCCCTGAGAGCACAACATCTACCTGCTGATCCCAATGGAAGAGGCCAAGGGCGACACAATCGGCTGGGGTACCATTGACCCGATACGCTTCGAACTCACCAATTTTTGTCTGCTTGTAAGTTAAGGGCTTATGAGCCGAGATGGCATGACCCATGGAAGACTGTTCGACATCCGGTGCTACGATCCTGACCTCTCCAAACTGTGAGGCGACTTCAGCAAGGGCCAGAATTCCGGGGCTGTAAATTCCATCATCATTGGCTATTAATATCCGCATTTTGATTGATTTATATTTTATGGATTTTCAAAAACAGTCCAATTGCTTTGAGGTTAATGCAAGTCTATCAGACATTATATTTTGGCTTATTAACTGGATATGGCTTTACATGTTACTGTTTTGCATAATGGGGGTGCCGGGTTTGAGCAAATTTCCCGTGAGGAATTACTGGAAGCACTTCAGACAAAAGGATTCAAAACGACCTATATAGACATACAGGAAGAAGGCTTCTCCCTCAAGCTGGAAATTCCCGGTGAGTTAGTTGTGATTGCCGGTGGGGATGGGACACTTAGAAGAATATCCAAATATTTAATTGGCAAAAGTATTCCGATCGGGTTGCTGCCTATGGGTACTGCTAATAACATAGCAACTAATTTAGGTATATCAGGAATGCCGGCATCAATCATTGCCGCATGGGATCTTTCCAAAAGAAAGCCTTTTAGCATTGGCGTTGTTAAAGGGATAAAGGAGGAATCTTTCTTCCTTGAATCCGTTGGGTTCGGATTGTTTCCCCGTCTTATCAGGCAACGCATTGATAAGGGCAATGATGCGATTACCCGGGGGGAAGAGCTGGATAACGCACTTCGTCACCAGCTGGAAATTTTAAAAGAATACAATGCCCACTATTGTGTTATTGATTTAGATGGTCAGCGAGTATCTGGCAGGTTTATTCTTGTTGAGGTGATGAATATTCAGTATAGTGGTCCAAACCTGAATATGGCTCCACATGCCAATCCGGAAGATACTTATCTGGATATTGTAATGGTGCGTGAAGATGAACGGGAGATAGTTGGAACATATTTGGAAGATCGCATCAAAAGCAGGGGCACGCTCAAGCAGTTACCTGTTCGCCGTGCACAGCATGTTAAAGTAGAATGGTATGGAATCCATTGCCATATAGATGACGAAGCTTATGAACTCCCCTCGCCCATTAAATTAGAAATCAATGTATTGCAAAATGGTCTGGAATTTTTGGCTGTATAATCTAAACCAAAATGGTCCTTTGAATATAAGAGGATTCATTCTCTGTTTACGCTTCACCTAAGTCACTATGGTAGTGCTAATGGCTGCAAGGCTGCGAATCTAATTTACAGACAGGCCTGAAGTGGATCAACTTTCTGAACAAGTATGGTTGTGACCATGGTAGCGGATGATTAGTAGCGGCTTTGTCTAGTTCAAAAATCATTTAGCGCTAACTGGGATATTTCTTTACTGTTTATCTTATAGGTTATGTAAGAGCATTAGGCAATAATTGAAGCACCTTCAGTAGAATAAGAAAAGAGATGTTGTTCAGACATTTACAAAATGGTTTATACTACTTTTTGATTAGAAGCTATCTCATAAATAGGGATTTTATTTAGTAGGAGGTTGTTTATTTGTCATGAAGTTGATAGATAAGCAGTGGGAGAAGATTAAGGACCTGATTCCTGATGTAACAAAGTAATCTGATGGCAAAGGCAGGCCCTGGAGAGACAAACGTGAAGTGCTTGAGGGCATACTTTGGATTTTGAAGATAGGAGCGCAATGGAGCCATTTACCAGCTATTTATCCTCCTTACCAAACTTGCCACCGCAGCGGCTGGCCCCCCCCCGGCGGACATCAGAAGATTTCAGCAGTGGCAAGAGCAGGGAGTGATGCAGAAGGTGGTGGAGACGCTGGCAAGGGACCTTTATGAAAGAGGTGATGACTAGCCGTCCGCGTGAACCTGAGCGAGTGCTTTATCGATGGCTCATTCTGCATGCCCAAAAAAGGGTTACACTACCGAATAATGAGTACTATTCTTCTGAAATTGTAAAAGCCTAGGTTGTAACCATTCAGCCTAGGCTATTTCTATGCTTACCTGCCAGATATTGCACAAGTAAGCATTGTAATGGATTTGCAGTGGTTATACAATAAATATAAGCTTGCTTTGTCATAGTTTAGTAAGCACGCTATTGATCATTAATAATGAATAGTAGCAACAGATAGGAAGGAGGCGTGGAGCCTCTTTTCTTTTTTACGATCCTTCACTGGCTTCTAATGATGTACTAAGAAAGCTGTTAATAGTATCCCTTGCCTTTGTTTCTGTTAGTGGCTTTACGAGATAAGTTCGTTTCAAAGAAGCATAGTAGCCGCCGCCAGGCGGCCCCACCGTTCGCTCGGGAAGTGTTATTTTGTGCCCACAGCTCAACATGCTGAAACAGGAGAAATAGGGTGAGAATAGATACAATTGTGAAAATAGGAAGACCCTGGCGGCTGTAGTTCACCTTGCTGATCGGTTGAAATTAGTTATTTACAATAAAAAGTTAATCTAAACACGTATGCGACTGGTGAATTTGCGTCAGGCATTATCTCAGATACACTATCAAATAAGGCAAATGTCCAGCCACAAATGAATATCATTGATAAGCTGACGAAACTGCCAGCATCCTATCAACGAGGCTTAAGATTAGACATGGTGTTAAGAAAAATGGTGAAAAATACCGTTATGAAACAGAGCCCTATGCTGCTATTTTCGTACAACATAGGGCTCCTTCCGAAAGTCTTAGTTTTTCGGTTTCAGAAAAGTCCGATATAGTGATTACCTGCTTCGTTTACCAGTTTAGCTCCTTTCGTAACTTTGGTTTGACCTGGCGGCACAATAAATTTAATCTTATGCTTTGTGTGCTGTCTGCAGCTATTGCTTGCAACCTAAGGTGCAACTTTAAAGCAGGCATGGCGTATGTCAGTTTATTTCAAGCTCAATCTGGTAGTGAGTGGTTCCTTCTCCCTTTCGTAGAAGGGTACTTTTGTAAAAGTTTACAAACTATTAATCTTGAAACTGGTAGATAATGCTGAACTGTTATTTTTTAATGATTCGCTCATCCCAGAACTTAGGGTAAGTTTTGTATATGCTGACTTTACCCATTTCAGCATGCAGGGGATTGATCAGGTAGTTAAATTCACTTTTGATGATGGCGGAGGGCACTTTTAACACCAGGTTCTGCTGTTCCTTCAGAAAAGTGGTACCCGCATGTTTGGAAGCCAGGCCTGCCGGGGTGATATCCCATCCTTCCGGAAGCGGGTCCAGGACCTCAATAAGGCTATCTGGAAATTCCAGTACCACCACCAGCTGATCACTGGGGGCTTCTTCATCATCAAAATGCGCCAGTACCTCCAAGGTAGCCAGAGATTCAGAGCCAGCGGTATAGAGCATCCTGAAGTCAGGCAGGTTCCAGCGGCCGGGATACTTCTCTGCGCCAAACCCACTTAGGTCCCGAGCCCACCTTTCTCGGGTAATTCTATAGACGAACATTAGACAGAAAACCTTTATGCAAATACCCCATGTTCGATCCTGCCAATGGTCTGTTCTACCACTGTGTAGCCAATGGTTGAATCCAGTAGTTCCAGGGGGCGCTGCATCCCCAGGGATCTGACTGGTTTGCGCAACCAGCGCCCAAACTTCTCCTTAGAACCAAAGACATCCACTCCCCGGATAAACAGGCGCGTCAGCAGCAGCATATTCGTATACTGCTCCTGGCTTAGCTTTCGGTTGCTGCTGTAGCGCTGCAGGTTGCGCCCGGTCATCCCCACTACCATGGCGATTTCCTCCCGGCTTAAGCCCAGCTCCTCTGCCAGCTTCACCAATTTAGCTTTGGTAGCAGAGGTGCGTTTGCTTTCGTAAATGATAAAGATGCCTCCTGACTCAATGGCAGGCACTGCCTCTTCATCAAAAATATGCTCATAATGGATCACTTCTGCTGACATGGTTACAGACATTTATAGTGCAATATACGCAAAATGTCTGATATTCGTTGGAAAATCAATCTATTACATCCACTTCCTGATTTCAAATTCTCCAGGATGCCATCATTGCTGAAAGAGAAGCCGCACGATAGCTTCTTCCTCACCACTAAATCAAGCTAGCCGGATCTTATATAGGAGAAGCTACAACCTTCTCCCCATCGCCACCCTTTTTTTTCCCTTTGGATACCTTTCCTTAGCCACTGGACTTGCAGCAGAAAAGTGGACAAAAGATTAAGCTGCTAAAAATTTACAGTTAAGAAGTATCTCCATTTGTGTGGGTGTACGATATCCCAGACTGGACTGGATCGCCGGAGCGATGTAACCTCTATCTACGGTCCGCCGCTGCGGTTGTACTAGAGGACAGGGCATTCGAAATTTTGTAAAACGCCTGCATCAATGAAGCCGTAGATGTATTCTATGTTATGATTTAAATGGATATTTTCTAAAATACAGAAGATTGGTATTTGAACAGTACCCTGAAGCATGTAAGCGCTGAACATGATAGTAGTTACAGAGAATAAGAACTTAGAGGAGGCTTCCTTCATATCTATGATATCCCGATATCCCATTTCTTCTACTTCTGATGTTGATGGTTTAAAGCATGGTTAGTTTTGGTGATTACAGATCTAGAAGTAGATGTTAGTCCCAGACCCTTCACCCATAAAGGTCTGGGATTTACTTTATGTAGATTATGCAACTGATTGGCCCCTTTGGGTTAGCAATGGGAATCCATCACATAGCATCTGATAAAAACTGCTGGCATAAAAAAATAAAGGTCGCTTATCAATCAAAGATTGGCAAACGACCTCTATTTGTAATGAAAGAAGACTAACTCATTGAAGAGTTGAAAAAAGGTAATTGTATAACCAGGAAATCTGCTTATGGTTTTTTGACTTTGAAAAGAAGCTGCCTATCAACACATAATTGTAATTGATTTTGTCTTTCCACCTATGAAATAACTACGTCAAAAAGTGCCTGATAATCTGCTGATCTTCAATCCTAATTTCAGGAATAAGTTTTTTTACCTCTTAAGTTTTCATTCAATGATCATTATCCCATGGCAACCCCAATCTTTGCTTTTTATAGGGCAGCTGGTGTATCATTAGCACAGGCCCCTCAATGATAAAATGTTTACCACTTATTTCTGAAGAAATGCCATGCTGCAGAACAGTTTTCTCCAGCACTATATTCTTGGGTGTAAAGCCTTCAGCCCGTAAACTTTCATCAAAGCCCCTGCGGGTAGAATCGATAGAACCTAGGGTACGTAGAATGTGATGATCTTCGGTTCTGTTGAGCACAAAAGTGCCTTTACCTTTGATGCGTTGTGCCCAACCCTTAGATTCAATTTCCAGAAGGCTTTTTCGCGCAGTAGTGTTGCTTACCTTAAAATTCTTGATCAGCTCATTCTCAGAAGGAATCTTATCACCGGGCTGTAATTCCCCTGACTTGATCTTTTCAATGATGGACTCACTTATCGAAATAAACTTAGGCTTCATTTAGTTTCAGGTAAGAGCATGTTTAAATTTTGAGGAGGGGGTAAAAAAGGCGAGTCAGTTGCGTAAGAAATAAGTGACCAAACAAATCTACTTATGCAATCTCAATATCAGAGACTTACTGACCCGCAGTGGGAAATTATAAAAGAATATCTTCCCATACAACGTAAACGCACATATGCTCTTAAAGATGTGGTTGATGGCATTTTCTGGGGCTTACGAGTAGGCAATCAGTGGAGGAATATGCCAGAAGGATTTCCTCCCTGGCAGAGTGTATACTATTATTTCAGGACATGGAAAGCAAATGAGACACTGGAAAAGCTAAACTGGGCCTTGAATAAAATGGAGCGAAAAAGGCAGGAAAAGGAAGAGACGCCAAGCTTGTTCTGCATTGATACACAGTCTATCAAGACTGCTCCTTTTGTCAGTCATTGTAAAGGTGTGGATGGCAATAAGAAGATCAATGGCAGGAAAAGGCATGTCATCACAGATACTTTGGGCCTGGTATGGGCAGTAGTTGTTCATGCTGCCAATTTGAGCGATGGTGTGATGGCGCAAAAGATAGTGGCTCCTCTTGTAGGCTATATGCATCGTATGGAAAAGATACTCGCTGATGCAGCCTATGAAAAGCAGTTCATGAAATGGGTGGAAGAGAACCTTTTAGGAGTAGCGCTGGAGATTTCTTCCAAGCCTCCTACCACTGAAGGATTTGTACCAGTGAAGTGGAGATGGATAGGAGAAAGAACCTTCGGCACCTTTAATTTCTTCCGTAGATTAGACAAAGATCACGAGAAAACCATAGAAAGTTCTGAAGCTTGGGTGCTGTGGCAAAATTGCCAGATCATTCTTAATCGTTTAGCCCCTGCTGCATAATAAAATTTTTAAACATGATCTAAAATGATGCAGGCTATCAAAGTGAAAATTAACAAAGATTTTATATTTATGATGACAATAGCGCTAAAAAGATGAAGTTTTGATGATGCGATTCTCCAAGTGCGGAATTGCAGGTAGTCACCCCCATCTCCCTAAAGACCCACACCAGATCAGGCTTTACCAATACGGCTGGGGCTACCTGCGATCAAAGGCTTCATCACTGACTAGTTTTATACTGTATCCTGCTCTTTTACAGTAGTTCCCAGTAAATACGGCTGCAACACTACCCTCTCCAGAAAAGCAGAAGGAATATTCCGACGGGCCGCCAAAAAAAGGTTCTGATTCGCGATTACCCTCTAAATGTTCGACTAGGTTCACGAGCAGTTATGCCCTTGAAGCACTAAAATTCGGAAAAATCATAGTAGAGGAGGCGATCATTGATCACCAGGCAGTGTCCTCCAGGCCTACTCGACGAGAAAAATCACCTTGGGCGGAGTATAAGGGAGAGTAACCATTGTGGACTAGAAATAGCAGCAGATCTTTCAGGAGCAGCCCGGAAGTTTAGTCAGATCGCCAAATAGTCTGTATTCAGACACACTACCAGCCTGGAATTCTACGATTAGGAAAGACTACACCAGTCTTTGGCTCTGCATGATGACTGAAAACAGCTGTAGTATGGCCACATAGTTCAACCTGGACTATCGATCGCTGAAAACTAAACCCAATGCTACTCATAGCTTAGGGTCCATTAGACTTACCAAGCCGTACTAATTTTTTTCAAAGTGGTTCCAGCATAAAAAGCATCATGTAGATGTCCTGATTTTTCGCCTATAAGCATCTGGCACAGAGTATAAAAACTAGTTTATTGATGCCTCTGATACAGCAGTTGATTATACAATTGTATTGCCAGGGCTTCAGTAAAAGAAAACTTCTTACTTCTCCCATGGTTGATTGAGATAGGCTAAAACATCTTTAAAATCTTTAATTATGAGAAACTTATTTTTCACGTTTGCAATGTGTGTTGCCTTGGTAACACTTCAAGCTTGCGGTGGTGACAGTAGTAGTACAGAAATGGAAAATACCGATATAGTACCTTCTGGCACCTATACCGGCACTGCAGAGAGAGTAGATACGGAAGAGCAGGAAATTTATGTTGAAACGCAGGATGGCAAAACCCTGGAATTATATTTTACCGATCAAACCAAGCTCACACAGAATGGTGAAACGGTTTCCTTCGATGCCCTACAGAAAGGACAGAATGTCGAAGTTGAGGTAGAAAAGAAGGGACAGCGCTTAGAACCGGTTGCCGTCAGAATATTGGAATAGCATGACGGGTGAAATTCCTTCTATGTGGCGGTCAGAGCTATGGCACCCTCTGACTGCTCATTTTCCACTCGGATTGTTACTCCTGGCTCCTTTTATCGCTCTGGCATGGGTGATATGGAATAAACACTTTATATCTAACTATTTACTGTTCACGCATTCATTGCTGTTGTGGGTAGGTACTTTATTCCTATGGATCACAGTCTACTCCGGAGAAATAGCTTATGGTACCGAAGTGCGGAGAATATGTGATCCAACTGTACTCAAAGATCATCTGCGCTGGGCCTATATTTCAGGAGCATTCTTCTCCTTAGCAGTAGTACTTGATGCTTTGAGGTGGAATTGGAAAACAAAGAAGAATGCACTATTGATCTACACAGTTATTATAAACATGGTGATGGGGGCAGCTGCTTTATCCTATGTCGGGCATCTGGGAGCGAGGCTTGTATATCAACAAGGAGCTGGCGTATATCATCCTTCGGAAGATTGTGCTGAATTTGAATAGGGAAATGAAAATTGATTGCCTTATGATCAGTCACCCTCCGCTAATTCTTTTCTTTCTGAAACCAGGCCTTGTTTACAGCCTAAGTCATAGACCCGAGGTGGTTCTTTTTCATGAAAGCTACCGTTGGGTATGATAGAAAGTAATTCTATGCAGGCAGAATGTGCTAAGATAGCAGGCATCTATCAATCGCTCTTCCCCGGTGTCTCCACCCAATGTTAATATGGACTTTCACAGTTAGGCCTGATGCAGTCACACGTATATCGCTTTGTTTCTGTAAGTCTTACAGGACTTTTAGCAAGTCTCATTCATGCATTCAGAAAAGAAGCTCTTGTTATCCAGGGAAAGTCAACTGAGCTTTGGTTTCTCATGATCAGCATGACCGCGTCACAATGGCCTGCTCTCATGTTTAGGTATTCTTTATGCTAACAATAGGTAAGGATTGTGCGGATCCTAAGTATTTGGTCAGCGAACTTAAATTCCCCCTGATATTGCTGATCTTTACCAGAACCTGGAGCTGCTATTAGTTTAAATTCTGTATTGGAACTTGCCGCCAAGGTCCCGGTTCACTTTCGTGACATAGGCTTAAGCGGCTAGTTTTCAGCTTATTCTCTGTTCATTCAATATAGCAGCTCCATCTGTTGCTTGTAGTAAGTTGGGTAGACTAGCTACTGGTACTTACCTGTCCTTTACTGCTAACCCTAGGGTAATTATTCAACCCCTTAGATAAAGATGTGATCTAAAAGAGTCTTGACAGACATTGAACACAAAGCTATACTAAATCATGCTAAAGCATGTTTGCCCAGCAGAAATAGTAAGCATTCTATCATAATTGTGGTAATGATAAAATTCATGGCAGTATGCTCGCTTTGTAGACATAACCTCTGCTCTCAAAGACATTGCTTAGTTTTCAGTTATGATAGAATTGATATTTAAGGTAAATTTCCACCACATTATAGGCTAATCGTTCTTTGTATTTTTTAGCTAACATTTTATCATGAAAAAGGTAAAAAAAATATTGCTTGTTGATGATGATGAAGTGTCCTGCTTTGTGCATCAGTCTATTTTAGAAAACATGCATGTTGCTGAACAGGTGCTGTCAATTCATGATGGCATTCAAGCACTTAATTATATCACTGATCATTACAAGAATTCTTCCAGGCATGAACAGGGTCAAGATTTACTGTTTCTGGATTTGAATATGCCGGCCATGGATGGGTTCGAATTTTTGGTAGAGTTAAAAAAGCTACAGGGAATTGACAGAAGTAGGTTTGCCATCTATATGTTAGCAACTCATATAGGCAGTCAAGACGGTGAAAATGTGAATATGCACAGAGACATTGTGCAGAAATATATCTTAAAGCCCTTAGATGAAGAAACTATCAAAGCGATAATTAGGGAGCAATAGAGATAAAAAGTAAGTCTAACACAGCTTTAGCAGGGAGACTGTAAGCTGAACTCTGTCTCTATGGCACTTGAATTAAAATTATAGAAGTAAACATGGAGGGAAGATGAACAGCGAAAAATTAGAAACATCAAAGCAGAAGTACCCTAGCACTGTTTAAGAATGGCAAGTCCCTGTCTGGCAAAGGTGGAGCATTTGCTCCTATTCTCAAAGAGTTCATAGAAGCAGCCATTGAAGCGGAGATGGAAGCACATCTGTCAAATGATATAGAAGATGGCAACATTCACAACGGCAAATGAACCAATTCGCTGAAAAGCAGCCTGGGAGTGGTGGCAATACAGACGCCTCAGGATTGCCATAGCAGTTTTGAGCCGGAGCTGGTAAAGAAGCGCTAGCGCATACTGGCAGATGTCTGGCTAGGTGCTGTGGCACCGGCCACCCGGGCACTATAAGCTGGAAGAAGAGGGTAAGATATGACATAAGGCCCTCTATAACTTCCTGGGGTTGAATCCAGAGGGAAAAATAAGTGCTGGACATGTATGTCTCCGAAAGCGAAGGTGCCAGTTCTGGATACAAGTGCTCACAGACCTACACAACAGGGGACTCAAAGACATCCTGATTGCCTGTACCGATAACTTATTAGGGCTTTTGCCAGGCTATTCTTAGTGTCTATCCTAAAGCTGATATCAAGAGTTCTATTATTCACCAGATTCGTAACAGCCTCAAATATGTAGCCTCCAGGGACTAGAAGGAGTTCATGAAGGACCTGAAGCTGGTTTATCGCTCAGAAACTAAGGATTTAGCAGAAATGATTCTCTTAGACTTAGCAGAGAAGTGGGAAAAGAAGTATCCTGTAGTGCTGAAATCCTGGAATAATAACTGGGAAAGAATCAGCTGTTACTTCTAATATAAAGCCCCATCCGTAAACTCATCTACATTACCAATATCGTACATGGTTTCCACTGGCAGGAGAGGAAAGTAACTAAAACTGAAGGTGCTTTTCCTTCAGATACAGCTCTTATGAGGTTGGTATACCTAGCACTAAATGCATTGCAAATAAATGTACTGCTCCTTTACAGAACTGGAGCTTCACAGTGCAGCAATTAGCCATTAAATATGGTGATCGGCTGCCACTGGACCTGCATCTGCAGGGGCCGAAAAATTGATAACCTCCGGGGTGTCAAGACAGAATCGGACAGCGTTAACATTACACTCCCTTACACTCCCTTAGCATATAGCGTATCCTTTGGTATTCAAATCCTCTGCTACTCCATATAAGATCTACTAACCAAGCAAATAATAAGGTGTTTTCTCCGTGACCGTTTACATAGCTTTCATGCAGCTTACCTAAAGTAGATTAAGAATTTTGTTCCCACGTCTACTTCACTGGTCACCTCTACTCGTCCACCCATTGCATCAAGATGAGATTTGATCAAGAACAGACCTACACCTCTTCCTTCGGAATTGTCATGAAACCTCTTGTAAAGCTTAAAGAGTTTGTCACCTGCTAACGCTATGTCAAACCCTAATCCATTATCCTGGAAGGATATTGTTGTGCCATTGCTATCGCTACTAATACACCTAATATCGATCTGTAAGGGACGTTTTGGAGACCTGTACTTTACTGAGTTTGTTAGCAGGTTGTGGAATATACTATAAATATAAGATTTGTTACCATGGACAACAATGCTTTCATCAATATCCATATTTACTTTACCACCACTTCTTTGTAGTAGTTCCTGAAGATCTTCCACTGCTTGCTGGCACTTTTCAGCGACACCTACTGCTACAATCTCGATAAATTCTTCTTTATCCCTGAAAGAAAGAATCATGTTAAGATCTTTCAAAACACTATCAAGCTTCCCTGTGCTTTTCTTCAGATAGGCAAGCGTAATATCGAATTCATCAGACGCTTTATCAAGCGTGGATAGTATATCTACTAATCCCATCACATTTGCTACTGGCGATCTAAGGTTGTGGGAGACCACATAGGTGAACTGCTGCAAATCATTGTTTTGCCTGTATAGGTCCTGGGTGAATTTTAGCTGCTGTATTTCTGCTTGTTTTCTTTCAGTAATTTCAGTTTGTAAGGCTATGACGTTTAATAATTCACCGCGATCATTCAGAACAGGAGTAAAATCCAGTGCAACCCACATCTTTTGCCCTGACTTTTTATAAGTAATAACCTCTTCTGTAAACGGCTGATCCTGTCTTAACTTTTCTCTGATTCTTTGTATAGTGACCATATCAGTCTCTTCCCCAGCAAGAAAAACAGCAGGGAATTTACCTACCGCTTCGGCAGAAGTATAGCCAGTTATTCTGGTAAAACCATCATTCACCCACTCTACACGTCCGTTTGCATCGAAGATCACGACACCATTGATGGTCTTCTTTGCAACCAGAGAAAGCTTTTCCAGTTCAAGCCTTGATTTTACTCTGTTGGTAATATCTCGTGAATTAGATACCAGCGTTCTGACATTAGGATTTTTTAACTGATTGCTCACCGTTGTCTCTATCCATCTCCATGCTCCCTTTGCATCCCTGAAACGGAAATTAGAAAGTTTAACAGTGTCCTGTGATGTTAAGATTTGCCTTAACGCTTCCTGAACCTGGGGAATATCATCAGGATGAATGTAGCGTAAAGCATTAGTGCCAATAAGCTGTTCTGGCAAGTAGCCCATTATTCTGAAGGTGGAACCTCCACTGTACAAGAAGTTTAACTCCTGGTCAAACATAGCCAGCATGTCTATACCATGCTCTACCAGAACTTGATGTAGCTTATCCTTTTGCCTCACCAGT
>NZ_JAHXBU010000011.1 GCF_020178975.1 Cesiribacter sp. SM1 | reverse complement strand
TCCCTTTTTACGGATTTTGAAGGGTATACCACCTTCCGTCCAACTGCTGATCATGAAACGCAACTGAAACTAATGCTTGATCAGGTCATTGCATGGTCTGCTGCTTTAAAATCACTTCGGGAAGATACGATGAAGCTAGCTGTATAGAGGCAAGCGGTTTTGAAGAATCGACAATCAGGTTAAGAGCTGCTTGTATAGGGTTAGAAACAGGTCCTGGGAGAAAGGCTCTTTCCGGATAGTTAGATAACCATACCGGACTTGATTAATCAATGACCTGACAAAGCTGGAGAAAACAGGATATCGGAATCTGTATTTCATTTTTTAGCTGAGGATGCGCTCAACCCCGGTCTGCAGGCCGATATCCTTTTTACTCCCTAAAGTATTCAGGCCTTTCAAAGGTGAATTGGAGGAGGGAAGCTTATTAACTCCTAACATTATACAAGTACAGCTATTGAGCTGTAATGCCACTTTAGGCCTACTACTGGCAATCTGTTTTAAGCCTAAAGGGTATGCGCGAATTATGTACTGGAAAAATTTTTATAATCATGGAAACAAATCGTGAATTAAGATTATTTGTGACGCTGTTTGTGGGGGGGAGTGCATTTTTACTGGTGTTTATCGGTGTGCTGTTCTCTTTCCTGGATCCTGAGTTGTTCAGGGAGGTGTACGTGCAGGAAGATGGCTTTATTGAGAACCTTACCTTTCTTGCCCTGCTGGGAATAAGTGTGTTGATGTTTGGCAGATTCCTGCGCCTGCGGAATGAGAAGGGAAAGTGGTTTAAGCTAATGTTGTTCCTTATGGGTGCCTTGGCACTCTTCGGTGCAGGAGAAGAGATTAGCTGGGGTCAGCGTATCTTAAGTACTGAGAGTCCGGAGTTCTTCCTGAAACATAATGCCCAAGGGGAGACCAATGTTCATAACATGCTGGTGAACGAACATAAAGTCAATAAGATCATCTTTTCAAAACTGTTGTTTATTGCTGTCGCCCTTTATTTGCTGGTATTTCCCCTGGCTTATAAACGTTCCGCTGCCTTTGCCAATGTTATTGACCAGCTATTGGGAATACCCATTCCACGGGCTTACCAGATAGGAGCATTTGTTGGCATCCTGCTCATGACGAATGTGGTTACTGAAGGGAAGGGAGCTGAACTGCTGGAGTTTGGGAGTTGCATGGTGTTCTTATTAATATTTCTTTTTCCTAAGAACGAAGCAGTCTATACATCAGCCAAATGCCAGGCTGCTATTGAGCAGGAAAAGAAAGCAGCCTATGTTGCCCGGCGTTACGTGTTCAATAGTACTGTCAAGGGTGTGTAAAGGAAAACCAGTTATGAGCTGAAACATCTGTACATTGATGCAAGGGTCGGGCATTCTAGTATAAACAGTAAATCGTATCTCACGCTTTAACTTAAATTCAATGGAGAATAAACAAGAATTTAATATAGGGTTTTGCGGGGAACAACAGGTGAAGATTCTAAAGGGCCAAACCATCCTCAAAGCATCTTTAGCTGCTGGTATCCAACACTATCATGTATGTGGTGGCCGCGGAAATTGCTCTACATGCCGTGTGCTTATTTACCAGGGAACAGAATTTCTCAGCCCACCTACACGCCGCGAACTGGAGCTTAGAAAAATAATGCAGTTTCCGGAGGGGATAAGGCTTGCCTGTCAGACTCGCGTATTAGGAGAGCCTGTAACCATGCACCGTATCATTCGCGACGATGGTGATGTTGGCCTTTACATCAGTGAGGAAGAAAGAGATGAAATCAAAGAAATAGGGCGGGAACGGGAACTGGCACTTTTTTTTCTCGATATCAGGAATTTTACCTTCTTCATGTCAAAACAGCTGCCTTTCGATGTTATGCACATCCTGCGCCGTTTGTTTAAGTTATTTCGAAAAAACGTCGAGGAAGATTATGACGGAAAGATCCTGGAAACCGGCGGAGATAGTTTATATGCTGTTTTTGGAATTCAGGGGAATTTACATAATGCAACCCAGGCAGCAGTGGATGCGGGGATGGCAATTTTAAAGGATGTGGAAATCTTTAATGAAAAGTACCTGAAGGTTTTCTTCGACCATTATATTGAGGTAGGCATGGGCCTGCATGTGGGGAAAGTTATTATTGGAAACAGGGGACTCGGCCTCAATAATAATTTAGCAGCGATGGGGCCTCCGGTAAATGTTGCTGCCCGGCTGCAAAACGCTACCAAACAGCTGAACAACAGTTTTGTAGTATCTGAAGAAGCATATAAACTTCTGAAGGCACGACCAGCTGATGCCGCCATTGCCACTGTGAGGTTAAAAGATCTTGTAAAACAGCAAACAGTCAGGTTGCTTGGCAAAGCATATGCACAGCTGGTGTAAGGTGAGCCCTTATGCGGCACTTAGCAGCACCATTTCCAGGCTAATACTATGCTTTATCAGAAATTGCACTACTCAAGCCTCCTGTTGTATGTGCACCATCAGGGCATAGTTTTAATTGCAGAGTACCCCAGGCTAAACATTGCCTACTCAGTATTTGTATTCTGTCTGGTGCTTTCCGTGATTCTATTTTTTATCGCTTCTAAATATGATGCAGCATAATCCTAACAAGACAATATCACCAGCGGAGGCCGAATACTTTTTCGACCGGGACCTAAGCTGGCTTTCCTTCAACGAAAGGTTGCTGATGGAGTCTGAGCGAACGACTACCCCCCTGATGGAGCGAATGAATTTTCTGTCGATCTACTCCTCTAACCTGGATGAGTTTTATCGCGTACGGATGCCTGCGCTTACTGCCCTGCATAAGCTCCATAAGAGAAATAAGTTAGGAGAAGCTGCGACAGAAAAGCATAAAGATATAGCTGCAAGGGCTAAAGATCTGATTGCACAGCAACAGGTCCGTTTTGGGCAAAGCCTGCATAAGCTGGTTCCGGAGTTGGAAAAATGGGGCATTCATTTCATTTATGGAAAGCCTCTGCCAGAGGCAATCATGCCGCAGCTAAAGCGCTATTTTTTTACCTATGTGCTGGCTTTTTTGAAACCAGTAGTGCTCCACAAGCACAAAGCAACTTTCTTCCCTGAGAATAATCAGCTATATCTGGCTGTATGCGGGCAGGATCAGGACCAGAAAGAGCAAGTACTGCTGGTGAACATTCCAACAAATGAACTCAGCCGGTTTTTTGAACTGACGCTGGGAAAGCAGCAATACATAGTTTTTCTGGATGATATCGTGAAGGCTCACCTCCACCTCCTGACAAATCTGAAGGTGGAGGGTAGCTATAGTTTTAAAGTTACCCGCGATGCAGAACTAGGGCTGGATGAGATATATGAGGAGGACGTGGCAGCGGCCATTGAAAAGCAGTTATTGAAGCGAGATATGGGCCTTGCCACCCGCTTGCTGTATGAACCAGGGCTACCGGAAGGGGCTGTTAATCGCTTGCTGGATACTTTCGGATTAGAGAGAGCAGTGGTTATGGAAGGAGGGAGGTATCATAACCTCAGGGACCTGAGAGCCTTTTCGGTTAAACACCCAAGACTGTATTATCAAAAGTGGCTGCCTGTTCAACAGGTGATCACTGAACCCTTTCTGCTGGATAGGATTGCCAGGGAAGATCTTTTACTGCACACACCTTACCATGCCTACGATCCAGTGCTGCGCTTTTTCAATGAAGCAGCCATTCGGCCTGAGGTAGCCCGCATTTATATTACCCTGTACCGGGTAGCAAGTGATTCAAAGATTGTAAATGCACTAATCACTGCAGCACATAATGGCAAAAAAGTGGTAGTAGTGGTAGAATTGAAAGCAAGATTCGATGAGGCCAATAACCTGAAATGGGCAAAGAAGATGAAGCAGGCTGGCGTTCAGGTGCTGTATACAAGAAATGAATTGAAGGTACACGCAAAAGTTGCCCTGATAGAAATTGAGAAGGAGCAGCAATCTTTCTATCTGGGGCTTTTGGCGACTGGCAACCTCAATGAAAGCACCGCCCGCTTCTACACCGATCATGTGTTGCTTACCGGACAGCAGGAAATGTTAAAGGAAGTAAAACAGCTCTTTCTCTACTTACAAAGTAAAGAGATCCGGAAGAACAAGCTTAACGGTAAGCATCTGCTCATTGCGCAATTTAACCTCCAGGAAAGGCTGCTGGAACTCATTGAAAGGGAAATCGACCATGCGCGGATGGGCAAAGCGGCCGGAATTATTATTAAGCTGAATAACCTGGAAGAGCGGGTGCTGATCAGCAAGCTTTACGAAGCCTCTACTGCCGGTGTGCAGATACAATTGATCATACGGGGCATCTGTTGCCTGGTGCCGGGCGTTGAAGGGATGAGCGAAAATATAACCGTAAGAAGGATTGTTGACCGTTATCTGGAGCACGGACGCGTGTATGTCTTCCAAAATGGAGGAAGAAACGATCTATTTCTGGGATCAGCCGATTGGATGAACCGCAACATACATAAACGTGTCGAAGTTTGCTTTCCCCTTTATGACGAGCGGCTTAAAGCAGAGTTACTGGAATTGATAAACCTTCAGTTAAGGGATAATATGCAGGCGGTTGAGCTTGATGCTAATTTGCAAAATGTGCCGGTAAAGATCTCGGGCCGCAGGATTCAATCACAGCAGGCTATCTACAAAAAGCTTCGGGGAGTGTAAATTCTTGTTCCTAAACATCATGTAGTCGGCAAATCCCCTGTTTTTGCCGATAAACCTTACTGGAAATTCAAAAGTAGCCTTAAATTTCCCCTTCACTACCTTGTCGTACCACTGGTCTTTGTAGTTTTCCTCAACCGGAAAGCTTTTACCTTTTACCATGTCGCGATTCGCCTAGCCTAAGACAGCCTTACATCTGATGCGCTACCCTCTATTGGGCTGTGCAAGGTAGAATTGTTCCGGGTCAGGACTGTTAAAGCTATTTCGGGTTGGCCGATGCCTGTTTGTATTTAACGTGAATTATGGATTAGGCAGCCATTAAAACTTTGCTTTGCAGCAATAGGGGCTGATTTTCAGGGAGAAAAACAGAAGGTTTACCCTCATAGAAGCAATAAGCAGTCAAAGCTGCCAGCATATGGGCCATTGCATTGACTGAACTTCTATGACGGGTGTGCTCCAGATCAAAGACAGAAGTGAGGATATCATTGACGGATTCAACAACTGCTCTTTTTCTAAGTTTGAGCTTATCTTCAAGAAGCAGTAGCTTGTTTTTCATATTGGCTCTGACCTTAGTAATGAGTTGCAGACCTTTTTGGTAAAACTCTTCAAAGAGGGCTGTCATGTTAGTCTTTGTCTCCAAAGCACTTGCCTATCAGGCCAGCAAATAAATACTTGAGCACACCCTGATTATTATCTGCCAGATTACCTGGGATGAAGACAAAGCGGTCCGCCGCCGGGGTTGATGATTTTCCCCACCTAATTAATGATCAAGTATGCTTTGAATCCATAAAACCTGCCCGGGGCGCTAGCCCATAGAGCTTTTACCTCTTTTAGCCTGTGTCTCAAAGACTCTGTTACTGTGAATTCTTCTGTTATGGCACACGGGCAGTGGTTTAGAATCTACAATATACCAGCCCATGCGCTGGGAAAGTAGAGTTCTCCATTTGAGGAAGACATACAGGCCAGGTAGTAGACGGGGAATCAAAGCTACAAATCGTTCATAGCTGACCAACTGTGGAAAGTAGCTCCTAAGGCTTATGCTCACATAGTGCCCATAGTAGTATCGCCCGGCGACCCGGTGAAAGCATTTGTAGCCAGAGAACTGGTAAAAGGCCAGGATCGTCAGCAATTCACTATCATTCAGCGAAGGATGATTTGTGACAGAATACTGGAACTTTGGTTGGCGCCTTTTCCATTCTTCAAGAGCCAGGCAGAAATCATCCAAGCAGATGAATAGCTCTGTCAACTTATTTGCTTCCGCAGTGGAACTGTATCTTCACCAAGCATGGGCTACTGGAGTTGAATATTAGATGGTCGCACTTCTAATATCTTAAAATCCGTAGCCTTTTGCTATTTATACACATTGATTGTCCATAGAAAAATCTCACGCTTAGAGATGATAAGGAATCGTTCGTCTCAGTTTTTTATCTATCTTCAAAGCTTGCTAGGCTGTATTTTGCCCGATTGGCTGTGATTCCGGAAGGGTTGCAGGGAGTGTTGGAAAATTTCTTTTGTGCATTACCATATATGCTGTATTGGTTAAAGCGAGGTAGACGCATGATATCCGGTTTTACACCTTACAAGGCTGTCGAACAGGCTAAAGGTATCATGGAACAAAAGCATGTGATTATTTTAGGCGGAGGGGTGGCAGGAATGAGTGCTGCTCATGAATTAATTGAACGGGGTTATAAGGTAACCGTTTTCGAAAGGCAGGAAAAACTTCCCGGCGGGAAAGCACGATCGGTCCCTGTTCCAGGTACGGGCACTGCGGCAACACCGCCACTGCCGGGAGAACATGGCTTTCGTTTCTTTCCCGGCTTTTACCGGCACCTGTTTGATACCTTGAGAAGAATTCCCTTTTACAACGAAACAACAGGGGCATATCAGGCAGCAGGCGTCTTTGATAACCTGGTAGAATGTCCGCAGGTGATGCTGGCCAGGATGCAGGGGGAGTCTATCAGCACACCTACCCATTTCCCCCGCACGCTGGCTGAGCTCAGGCAGATTATCCACAACCTTAAGCATATAGACACAGGGCTAAAGCCTGGTGAAGGCAGGGTGATTGCTGAAAAAGTCTGGCAACTCTTTACCAGCTGTCGTCAGCGAAGGGAGAATGAATACGAATCGCTTGGCTGGCGAGTGTTTGCTGATGCCCATCTGTACAGTGAGGCATACAATAACTTATTCGTGGACGGCCTTACCGGGGCCCTGGTGGCTGGAAAGGCCGAACTGGCCAACACCCGTACGAATGGTGGTATTCTAATCCAGATGCTGCTTGATTTTATACGCCCTTTCAGGACATCAGACCGTATCCTGAATGCCCCTACCAATGAAGCATGGCTGTTTCCCTGGCTTGAGTACCTGCGAAAGCAGGGAGTCGTGTATCATTTTGGCCATACCGTGGAAACCCTGCTTTGTGACAGGGAAAGGATCAGGGGGGTAGTGGTGACTGATGGTGAGCAAGTCCGCCAGGAGCATCGGGCCGACTATTACATTTGCGCGCTGCCGGTAGAACGAGCAGCCCGCCTTGTTTCCAGTCCGGGTTTACTGGCGCTGGACCCAAACCTTGAAAACATCCTGAAGCTAAAGGATGCAGTTGCCTGGATGAATGGCCTGCAATTTTATCTGAAGCGGGATGTTCCTATCAGCAGCGGGCATATCATATTACCGGATACTCCCTGGGCTTTGACTGCCATCTCGCAGGCCCAGTTCTGGAAGGGAATTGATCTGTCCACTTATGGTAAGGGAAACGTAAAAGGTGTGCTGTCGGTCATCATCTCCAACTGGACCAAAGAAGGCATTCTTGTCGGGAAAAAAGCGGAAAGCTGCAGCAAAGAGGAGGTCGTACAAGAAGTGTGGGCGCAACTGAAAGCCTGCTTTAACCGGCCAGGCAGGAGCGTACTATTCGATGATGACTTTGCATCGGTGTATGTTGCAGACAGCATCTATTTTACAGAAGAAGAATTTAGGAAAGGATTTGTGGACAGTCCAAATCGTTCTGGACCTGCACGCTATGGGTCCAGCACGCAGACCCGGAATGATGAACCGCTCCTGGTGAACGAAAAGAACAGCTGGGGGATTCGCAACGAAAGCTACACGGCCATCCCAAACCTATTCCTGGCTTCTGACTACATCAGAACCAACACCAACCTGGCAACCATGGAGGGAGCCAACGAGGCTGCCCGGAGAGCTGTGAATAATATTCTGGATGCTTCAGGCGTACAGGTACCCTACTGCAGGGTATGGAAGCTGAAGGAGCCCCGCTGGCTGGGCTGGTACAAGTGGCTGGACAGGAGAAGATATGAGCAGGGGCTGCCCTGGAAATTGCACAAGCCCTGGTTCACTGGGCTACTGGCACGCCTGCTCCGCGCTATGGGTATTACATTATTTAACTAAGCTTATGATACAAAAGCTGCTGAACTATTTTATCTCTGATGATAAACGGGACCAGGTGGAAGTTTACCGCCAGTACAGACTGGTAGTATCGATCATCCTGATCAATGCGCTTTTTGATCTGAACTATGCCGGGATCACTGTTTTGATTGGTCTAAGTGAGGGCACCCGGATCATGCTTGCCACAGCGCTCATTCACTTCCTGCAACCCTTTCTGCTGCGGTGGAGGTTCCCGCTCTCCCAGGTGATCCATTTTTACATCTTTGTGGGGGTGCAGGCAGTTGTGGTGTGTGTGTACTATTCAGGGGGCTTTACTTCTCCTGTGCTGCCATGGCTGGCCAGTTCCCCGATTGTGGCGCTCCTGTTGGGAGGGAGAAGGATCGGTTTCTTCTGGGTATGCGTTAACAGCCTGACTGTTCTGGTGTTTGGCCTGCTGGATGGCAGTGGGTACGACTTTCCCCAGCACTATGATAAAAGCTGGGCAAACACCTTCTTCTTAAACTGTCACCTGGGGCTGATCCTTATTACTTTTGTGGTGGCCCTGGTCTTTGAAAATGGCAAGAACACTGCTTTGAAAAAGCTGGCCGAGCAGAACGTGCTGCTGGCTGAAGAAAAAAAGAAAATTGCCCTGCAGCAGATATCACAGGAAATCCACGACAATATCGGGCAAACGCTGTCACTGGCCAAACTAAACCTGCACCGCATGCAGCAGCTGCAGGAACTGGAAGGCAACAAAAAAGTAGCAGAAACCCTGCAGTTGGTGGCAAAAGCCATTCAGGATCTTCGGGAAATCTCCAAGAACCTGCATGCCGATAACATCACTGATTTTAACCTGGTGGAGGTACTGCGTCATGCCCTTGAAACCATTTCCCAGGTTGGTGCTCATCAAACAGATCTCCGGCTGACGGGCGACCGCTATGCCCTTCCTTCCCAAACGGAGTTTGTTTTGTACAGGATAAGCCAGGAAGTTCTAAACAATATTATCAAACATGCGGGAGCACAAGGCATAGTTGTGGAAATTAACTATGAACCTCAAAAATTTACCTTGCTCATTCGTGATGATGGCTGCGGGATTAACAGCAAGGACTTTATGCTGAAGGGACAGGGACTGCGCAACATCCAGAGTCGGACAAAACTAATTGGCGGAAAGCTGGAAATCTTTACCCTGCCGGGAGAAGGTACTAGCGTGCTGATCAGTATTCCCTGCCATGAGCCCGTGCAGGTGAAAACCTTCTAATGATAGTGTTCATATCCATTAATGAGCTGGTGCTTGATCGCATAGAGTACCAGGCCCACCCTGCTCTTAACGCTTAGTTTGGCAAACAGGCTTTCCCGGTAACCATCGATCGTTTTAGGTGCCAGGTTCATCCTGTCGGCAATTTCCTTATAAGTAAGCTCAGAGCAGGCTAGCGCCAGAAACCTGGTTTCCTTTTCTGTTAATTGCTCGGCATTTCCCTGCTCGTCATTTCCCTGTAGGTTATGCATCAGGGTTGCGCTCACCAGTTCTGAATGATAATAACCTTTGTGAACCAGGTGATCAAGCGCCTGCTTCAGTTCAAGGGGATCGGCATCTTTTAGAATATAGCCCCTGGCGCCTGCTTTGATCATCCGGATAATGCTGCCTTCATGTCCGTTCATGGAAAGGGCCAAAATACGGATCTGGGGATATGCATCTTTTAGCCATAAGGCAAGTTCAAAGCCACTCATTTCGGGCATGTTGACGTCCAGCAATACAATGTCTGGCAAGGGTTCCCGGGTGAATGCTTTCTGCAAGTCCCAGCCACTATCAAAATCGTACAGCACGCTGTATCCAGGAAAATCCCTGATAAGTTCAGCCAGGCCTTTTCGAAAAAGCTTATGATCATCCACCAGGGCTACGTTGATGTTTTTAGTTGTTACTGTCATGTGATAAGAGTAAACAGGTCCCGCGTTATCGTGTTTTGCTGTGCAGTGAGAGGGTGGTGCTCTTTTGGTGATAAAAAATACGGAAAAGAATTATACGGATACTCCCTGCTTTGCTGGGCTAAGTCAACACTACCCAAAGATATAAAGTAAATCTTGGAAAGTTGAGCAGTTTTTAACCGTTGTGTTCAGGTGAAAACACCCCCTGTACACAGGGACTAATCCCCTGTTATTCCATTTGTCAATGGATCAACTTTGATGACAGAGCAACATATACCCGGTGTAGGAACATAACTACTTCAATTGCCACAAAAATATAAGCATGCAGGAGGATAAAATAGCAAGTCTGGCCAAAAAGTTCAGGAGCCTTTCAAAGGATGATCTGAGGAACCTTTACAAGCCTGTTTCAGTCGATGAAATATCTTCCTCCACCCGCCTGGTACTGGAAATAGAAGATGTGCCAGAGGAGGGTAGGATGGGCGTGCCTAGCCGTTTGGTGGAAGTAAGTGCGACGCTGCATGGCAAGATTGAAAGAAGCACCTATCTGATCTACTCCAGGTATGTGTATACGGTCTGGGTGGTGGCGGACAGTGGTAGCAATGTGCAGGTAGATGAAATCAGTACAGAGCTGACAAATGGCAACGGCACCCAACATAAAGAGGTGCACTTTGGGAGTAGCCTGGTCAAGGAAGACTGCGTTTATGAATACGGTAACTGCAGTAAGTCAGCCTCCATGATTGCCAAAGCCAGGAAAGGCAAGCATTCTGCAACTGTAGACCTTAGCCTTTACTAAATGTCGGGCAGGAAAGTAATCAGGCAACTGCATGTTTGTACCTACTCTTAGGCAAACGAAGTCAGAAAGTTATCCTGGTGCCCCTGTTGTAAGGTAGATGCATTCTCCTCTATCAACTAATGCCCCGTTCTTTGAATCAAATAAAGTTGGTAATAGGGATTAGTCAAATCAGAGAAGATTTGATGATCCAGAATAAACCAGTACTGTAACAATTCAACTTCTAGACTCTGCTCTTGGATAGAATTTACAAAAAGCTATTCTGGCATCCTCATGGGTTTAGCTCCAGAAGAAGATCTTCCATTTGGCCGGTTTCTATGCTGCTGCTAAAAAGCTACAGTTATTTTCATCTTTTTTATAATAGGAACGGCGACAGCTTCGCTAAGTCCTAATCATTACAGCGCACAGGCTGCTGTTCAGATAGCCACAACCCCAGATGAAGGTAATATTCTTTACATTCTGAAAATTATTTCCAGGGTGAAGAAGATGACTACTCGGCCAGACAGCTCGATCTCCAACTTCTTTAAAAGACTGTAGTATACCCCATTTGATTTACCAATCCTAGAAAAACGCACTTCCAGAGAGTTGAACCAGGTCACTTTATTTCAGTTTAACAGATGACTCACGTTCAATCAGTTTGGCCTGCATGCTAATCTGTTGAACAGTTCTGGCTTTATCGGACTTAATCTCGTTTAGCAACAGGCGGGCTGCCTCCTGTCCAATTTCGAAAGTTGGATGTGTGATGGCTGTAAGATTTGGCTCCACTACCGTTGCATGGAATTCATCCGTGAAGCCTACAAGGGCAACATCATCGGGTATCTTCAGTCCTTTTCTCTTTATTTCTTTCATAGCTGAAAATATTACGGTATCGTTTACCCCAAAGATGGCATCAGGCGGATATTTAAGCGAGAGTAGCTTATTGGTGGCAACGGCGGCCCCTTCAATACTCATGTTTGTATGTACCAGCAAGTTCTGGTCAAACGTCAAGCCACATAACTGTAGTCCTTTCCGGTAGCCTTCAATCCGCTCTTTTGTAATGTTCAGAAAGGAGGGACCTGCTATATGTGCTATTCTCCTGGCGCCATGCTTGTAGAGGTGAATTGTAAGTTCTTTGGCAGCTTCTACATTATCAAT
Organism: Cesiribacter sp. SM1; assembly: GCF_020178975.1. Lineage (GTDB taxonomy): Bacteria > Bacteroidota > Bacteroidia > Cytophagales > Cyclobacteriaceae > Cesiribacter. The sequence continues at coordinate 20,176 of NZ_JAHXBU010000011.1, read as the reverse complement.
CACCACAGACGACACTTCCTCGGTTCTGCACACCCTGTCAAAAAATACCAGCGGAATTTCTGCCTCTATGATGCTGTCGTAATGCGTATAGTCAGTAGTCTCCTGTGCCAGGCACACAATAAGGCCATCCACACGAAGATTTAAGAGGTTGTTCAGGTTTTCTTTTTCCTTTTTGTATGACTCCTGCGAGGAAGATATGACAATATAATAGCCGTTTGCTTTTGCAATATCTTCAATGCCACTGATAATGGAGGAGTAAAAGTGGGTGACAATGTCGGGCACAACCACTCCAATGGTGTTCGTCTGCTGCTTGAGCAAACCCATGGCTAACGGATTTGGGGTATAGTTCCATTTTGCGGCCAGTTGCTTTACTTTCTCAATGATGGCAGGGCTTAAATCGGGGTGATCTTTCAGTGCCCTGGAAACTGTAGAAACAGATACCCCCAACTGGCTGGCTATGTCTTTTAAAGAAACTCTTCTTTTTGTCATTTTTCCTCCTTTTCCCAAACATACAATTTCTGCAACGTTTGCACAAAGCTTTGCACAAAGCTTTGCGTAGATAAATATTTAAAAAATATTGCCCCTTTATTTCTAAATTTTTAATATCAGCTATAGATCGATTAGATAAATTCAATGATTTGCAATTTTACACGCCTTTTTAGCAAGGCTTGTAATTTGTTTAGTGTAAAATCAGAAAGCCACCAATCAAGAAGATTGGCTACAGTAGAGGCTAAGACAATGTGCCATTTGAAGACGCATCAGTATGTTAGATAGCAAGGGACCAGCGGTCATCACCAAGGCAGCACTACAAAAATCAGGGCTGAAGTTTCCGCCTGTTATTTTTGGAACAAGTGGCTTAGGTAACCTTTACCTCAGGCTGGAAGAAAGCGTAAAGCATAAAATTGTCTATGAAAGTATTTACCATTCGCCTGGGTTAACATTTTTTGATACAGCTGGGAAATATGGTGCGGGCTTGGCCCTTGAATGTCTGGGCAGGAGTTTTAAAGAACTGCAGCTAGAGCCGCAGGAGGTGGTAATCAGCAATAAGCTTGGTTGGTTCAGAACAAAACTTCATACAGAACACCCAACCTTTGAGGTTGATATCTGGAAAGGACTGGAGTATGATGCAGTTCAGAAAATAAGTTATGAGGGTATTCTGGAGTGTTTTGAACAGGGGAATGACCTGCTGCAGGCATATGTTCCGCAACTGGTTTCTGTTCATGATCCGGATGAATATCTGGCAAAGGCCAAAAGCGAATCAGAAGCAAAAAGACTGTACCAGGATATTCTGGATGCCTATCGTGCATTAGAGGAGCTGAAAGCCCAGGGTAAAGTAAGTGCAATAGGAGTGGGGGCCAAAGACTGGCGCATGATAGAAAAAATTTCACAAGATGTGGATTTGGACTGGGTAATGATTGCCAACAGCATGACAGTACTGAAGCACCCCAAAAATTTAATACTGTTTATGCAATCGTTGGCGGAGAAAAAAATACAGATCATCAATGCGGCAGTATTTCAGTCCGGCTTCCTGATTGGAGGTGACTACTGCGACTATAAGTTTTTGAAACCAGACACTGCAGCCAATCAAGCACTTTTCAGGTGGCGAGATGATTTTTTCACTTTGTGCAAAAAATTTGATGTAAAGCCTGCCGTGGCATGTGCTCAGTTTAGTCTGCAGGTGCCTGGCGTTGTAAGTATAGCGCTTAGTTCTACAGACCCTGAAATAGTCAGGGAAAATGCATCAATCGACAGCGTAGTCATTCCTTTGGAGTTTTGGACAGCCATGAAAGATAAAGGATTGATCAGTAAAGATTGTGCATGGGTAGGGTAAACAGTAAAGCTATGGCAAACCACAAGCAAAATATTTCCCTATTGGGTAGGGGCAGTAAATGGCCCTTTATCCTCATCACCAGTCTTTTCTTTTTGTGGGGGCTGGCGAATAATATGACGGATACTTTGCTGGCTGCATTCAAACGCATCATGAGCATGTCAGACTTCCAGACCTCCTGGATACAGCTGGCATTTTACGGCTCTTACTTCTGCCTTGCCCTGCCGGCAGCCATTTTAATTAAGAAATTTACCTACAAAACAGGGGTGCTGGTAGGTCTTGGTTTATTTGTGCTGGGTTCGCTCTTGTTCTACCCGGCCAGTATTAGCATGCAGTATGGGCATTTTCTGGTGGCCCTGTTCATTCTGGCAGGCGGACTTTCGATCCTTGAAACAGCAGCCAATCCCTACATTGTGGCCATGGGACCCGAGCATACAGGTACCCGACGCCTGAACCTGGCTCAGTCTTTCAACCCCATTGGTTCTATTCTGGGCGTACTGCTAAGCAAAGTGTTTATTCTTTCGCAGTTAAACATTTCTACCGCAGAAGAGCGTAGCAGCATGAGCACAGAACAGTTAGCGGCAATACAATCTGATGAGCTTACGGCAGTAATGCTACCTTATGTAGGAGTGGCAGTGTTTCTGGTGCTGCTTTGGCTGGTAATTAAGTTTACGCCCATGCCAGTTGCTTCAGGTGAAGCAAGTAGCCTTAACCTGCTGTCAACGTGCAATCGATTGCGCAAAACCCCGCATTATACCTGGGCGGTAGTAGCACAGTTTGTTTATGTGGGTGCGCAGATTGGCGTGTGGTCATACACCATCCGCTACGTAATGCAGGAGTTAAATCTTAATGAGGCTAGTGCGGCTTCCTATTACATGGCAGCCCTGGTACTCTTTGCAGTAAGTCGCTTTGTTTTTACAGCCCTCATGAAGGTAGTGAGTCCACGCAAATTACTGCTGATTAGCGCTACAGTAGCAGCAGCACTTTGTGGGGTGGTGATAGGGGGTAATGGTCTCTTAGGGGTGTATGCGCTCATTGCCATATCCGGCTGCATGTCGCTCATGTTCCCGACTATCTATGGATTAGGCATTCGGGGGCTTGGTGAGGACACGAAAATAGGAGGGGCAGGACTCATCATGGCTATTCTGGGCGGCGCGCTGCTGCCGGCGGTACAGGGCTTAGCCTCTGATTATATGCAGGATATAAGCATGTCTTTCTTTGTTCCTCTTTTCTGCTTCTTGATTGTGGCCCTATATGCTGTAAAAGTAAAGCATATGGGTGTTGCAAACCAGGGAGAGGAGCAGGTAGCGCCAAAAGTTGCTCAGCCAGGTACAGCGATGAGCGAGGCGGTATAGGGTGCTACGCTCACCGGCTTTTGAATGAATTCTTAGACCAAAAAGTAAATAGAGCAGTGGGAAAAATCGATGCACATCAGCATTTCTGGAAGTTCTCTCCCCAAAGAGATAGCTGGATAACAGCGGAGATGGTGGTGATTCGCCGTGATTTTCTTCCGGAAAACCTGGCGCCGCTCCTGAAAGAGAATGGGTTTGATGGCTGTGTGGTGGTGCAATCCCATCAGTCGGAGGCAGAAAATGATTTTCAGCTTAGCAATGCGGCACAACATCCATTTATCAAAGGGGTAGTGGGTTGGGTTGATCTTCGGGCTAATAACGTAGAAGACAGGCTCGCTTATTACAAATCATTTGACAAGCTGAAAGGATTTCGGCATGTGTTGCAGGGAGAAAGCGACAGAGCCCTGATGCTGCGTCCTCATTTTAAAAGGGGTATCAGCAAACTGAATAGCTTTGGTTATACCTACGACATCCTGATTTATCCCGATCAGCTAAAATTTACTGAAGAATTTGTAGCCCAGTTTCCGGATCAGCCTTTTGTGATAGACCACCTGGCTAAGCCCTATATCAAAGATCAGGATCTGGAAGACTGGAAGCGGGAAATTAAAGCAATCGCTCAATTTGAAAATGTGTACTGCAAGGTTTCGGGTATGGTGACAGAAGCCCATTGGCACAACTGGAAAAAAGAGGATTTTACTCCCTACCTGGAAGTAGTACTGGAAGCTTTTGGTCCCCGGAGACTCATGTTTGGTTCTGACTGGCCTGTGTGCCTGGTGGCAGCCTCTTATCAGCAGGTGTTGGAGTTGGTGGAAGATTATTTTGCTACCTGTACCCCAGCTGAACAGGCCCTGATCTTTGGCGAAACGGCAGCAGCTTTTTACCAACTGCAGGATATACATACAAGTAGTTTCAGTACACATATAGATAACAGCAGGCTGATGCAACCAACAACGTCCACCATTAGAACAGAACCAGAACTTCGCACTATGAAGACACTCGTTTGTACAACCCCCGGAATGTTTGCTTACAGCGAAGGCGAAAAACCTCTTGCAGGAAAGGGAAGGGCGATTATTAAGGTGAAGCGGGTGGGCATTTGTGGAACAGATCTTCATGCCTATGAAGGCACCCAGCCCTTCTTTACCTATCCGCGCATTTTAGGGCATGAACTATCTGGTGAGCTGGTTGAGTTTGACGAAGCCCCTGGCTTCAAGGTAGGAGAGGCAGTTACGTTCATTCCCTATTACAGCTGTGGCAGCTGCATCGCCTGTCGCTCGGGAAAGCCAAATTGCTGCAGCAGCATTAAGGTTTGCGGTGTACACATTGATGGCGGCATGGTAGAATATTTGTCTGTACCTGCAGCTTCTTTGGTGCACGGAGAGGGGCTAAGTTATGATGCCCTTGCCCTTGTGGAGCCCCTTGCCATTGGTGCTCATGCGGTACGCAGGGCGCAGGTATCCGCAGGTGAATTTGTGCTGGTGGTAGGTGCCGGGCCCATTGGTTTGGGTATCATGGAGTTTGCCCGTATAGCCGGCGCTCATGTAATTGCCCTGGATATAAACAGTGGCCGCCTTGCCTTGTGCCGGGATGTACTAGGCATAGAACACACCATCAACGCAGCTACAGAGGAGGTAGCTGAATTACTGCAAGCAATAACAGGTGGCGATATGCCAGCCGTGGTGATCGATGCCACGGGGAGCCAGAAAGCCATCAACGGAGCATTCCAGTATATGTCGCATGGTGCACGTTACGTGCTGGTGGGCTTACAGAAAGATGTTATTCAGCTAAGCCACCCTGAATTTCATAAAAGAGAAGCTACGCTGATGAGCAGCCGCAATGCAACACGTGAAGATTTTGAATGGGTAATTGCCTGCATGAAAAGGGGTGAGATAGACCCTACAGCCTACATCACCCATCGGGTAGGTTTTGGTAAGGTGGCACTGGAATTCGAAAACTGGCTCGATGCATCAGCCAGTGGGATCATTAAAGCAATAGTAGAATTTGAATAACTAAATCATTGATTATATGAATAAGAGCTCTACCAGTTAATCCCAGCGGTATGAACAGAACTATCAAAGGGTAAAGGCCTGCCCTGGTATATGTTCAGTGCATACGCCAGCTGAAGAGAGTAATCAAAGGAGTCAGGGCAGCGATATCAGCTATGGTAACAATACTTAAGTACTGTGAAAGGACTCATTTTTGCCTTTTGCCACAGCAGCTGAATCTGGATGCTTGCACACAGCAAGGCGCTTCTAGATATGCAACTATAGCAGAAGCAGGTTTTACGGTTTATCCGCATGGATATTTATCCTTATCGCAGCGAGTAAGTCAATTTTTGTCACAATCAACTCAAGAATATCATGAATAAAATTCCACTACTATGTCAACGGCCCCGTCTGCTGAAGAGGTCTGTTCTTATTGTGCTTTTTCTACAGGTGCTTACTTTAAACGCCCTGTTCGCAATCGATGGAGATGCACGCAACTCCAAAATAGCACCCATGGCTGTTGCGGTATCAGGTACTGTCACGGATGCAACTGCTGGTGATCCCTTACCTGGCGTTACCGTCATTGTAGAGGGTACTAACATTGGTACTGTTACCGATAGTAATGGCAAGTACAGCATAAACGTACCTAATGCAAATGATGCCCTTACATTTTCATTTGTTGGTTTTATTTCGCAAACGATTCCGGTCAATGGCCGGTCTGTCATCAATGTAAAACTTAGCGAAGATGTAGAGGCACTGGAGGAAGTAGTGGTGGTTGGTTATGGTGAGCAAAAGAAAGCGACCGTAACCGGATCGGTGGTGAGCACATCCGGTAAAAAAATTGAGCAAAATCCTTCTTTGAACGTTACTAACTCCCTACAGGGCCGGCTTCCGGGTGTCATAGCCACAAATGCAACAGGAGAGCCCGGACGCGATGATGCACAAATCCTGATCAGGGGCAGAAGCACCTTTGGTAACACCCAGCCGCTGCTGGTCATTGATGGTGTTCCGCGACCTACCCAGGGATTGGGACGGATAGATCCCCAAAACATAGAAAGCATTACCGTACTGAAAGATGCGTCGGCAGCCATTTATGGAGCTAGAGCGGCTAATGGAGTTATTCTGGTTACAACAAAACGCGGTATACAGGGTAAGCCCCAGTTTAGCCTTAGCTTTAACCAGGGATTTAGCCAGCCCACCAGAATGCTCGAAGTGCTGGATGCTGCTACCTATGCCCAGGCGATGAACGAAGCCGAAATAAGAAATGGTGCCACCACCGTAACCTATACCGATGAAGATATCCAAAAATACCGCGATGGCTCATCTCCGCTTACACACCCAAATACAGACTGGGTAGGCGAAACCCTGAAGCCCTGGTCGCTGCAAAACAAGATGAACCTATCGGTTACCGGTGGTAATGACGACATTCTGTACTTTGTATCTTTTGGCGCGCAAGATCAGGATGGGCATTTCAAAAACAATCCTACCAACTACAGGCAGTATAACCTTAGAACAAACCTGGATGCAAAGATTTTTGACAACTTTACCCTTTCACTTAACCTGGCAGGCCAGTTAGAAGAACGCATGTATCCTTCTACCGGTACCTGGGTAAACTTTGTGAACATTCTTTCAGCCCCGCCAACCTTGCATGCCAGGTATCCGAATGGTTTGATTGCCGCAGGACGTTTTGGAGAAAATCCCCTGTTGCGAGACCAGGTAGGCTATCTAGAACAGGAGAGCATTCCTATTCAATCAACGCTTGCCTTCAAATATGAGCTGCCAGCCGTAGAAGGTCTGTCATTCAACGGTTCCTACAGCTACGACTTTACCCACAATTTTAATAAGACCTTCCAGAAGCCCTACAGTTTTTGGGAGTATGATGCTGTATCTGGCGAATACAATGAAATAAGATCTAATTTTTACGCCACGCCAACCGTCAGAGATGAATTTAGCAGGTCATTTGTATCGACCTATAACCTACGGGTTCACTATGACAGATCTTTTGGAGACCACAACATGAACCTTATGCTGGGAGGGGAACGGGCTCAGTCGCAGGGTAATTCCACCATGGCTTTCAGAAGAAACTTCCCCACAACAGCTTTAACAGATATCAATTTTGGTGGAACAGGCCTGTCCGACCAGAGCACAGGCGGATCATCCTTTATTACCAGAAGGGATAACTACTTTGGCCGTGTGAATTATAATTATAGAGAAAAATACCTGGCAGAGTTTTTATTCAGGTACGATGGTTCTCCCATTTTCCCTGAAGAAGACCGCTATGGTTTCTTCCCCGGCGTGTCTCTTGGCTGGAGAATCTCAGAAGAAAACTTCTTACGCGATATCAGCAAAATTGATTACCTGAAGCTGCGTGCTTCTTACGGGGAGTTGGGCAACGACAACATCAATGATGCATATGCCTACCTAAGTACTTACTCTATCCGTAATGCCTATACCTTTGGCGGCAATGATGTACTCGGCCTTACGCCTGGAGTTCTTCCAAATCTGGATTATACCTGGGAGGTGGTTAAAACCCTGAATGCCGGCTTTGACGCCTCTTTCTGGAAGGGCAAGCTGGGCGTTGAATTTGATGTGTTCTCACAAAAAAGATCCAGTATCCTGGCGCAGCGCCAGTTAAGTATTTCAAGTACCTACGGATTCCCTGGCCTGCCTCCTGAAAACATTGGTAAAGTAGATAACCATGGCTTTGAGTTAACATTATCGCACCAGCACCAGTTGGGAGACCTTACCTATAGGGCCAGGGGCAATGTTTCGTTTGCCCGTAACAAGTATGTATTCTTTGATGAGGTACCTGCCGGTGAAGATTATCAGAACCTGACCGATAAGCCAATCGGATCACCTTTAGTATGGCCTACTGATGGTATTTACAGAACACAGGAAGAGATTGAAGCCTCTGTGCACAAGCCGAATGCCAAGCCCGGAGACCTCAAATATGTTGATTTAAACGGTGACGGCGAAATCAATGCGGACGATCAGTACAGGCTGGATAAGTCCATCACCCCGGAAATTGTGTATGGCCTGGATCTAAGCTTCGCCTACAAATCTTTTGACCTCACAACATTCTTCCAGGGCCAGAGCAATGCGGTTTATTTCCCGGGTATTACAGGTTTGGGCGGGCAAAGCAATGCCGCTGTGGTAAGGGCTGAAAATCGCTGGACACCGGATAATATAGATGGTACCATGCCTTCGGCAGGCGGAGATTTTGCCCAGTTCAGCGAGTTTAACCTCTACAGTGCTGCTTTTGTAAGGCTTAAAACCCTGGAATTAGGCTACAACTTCCCTAAATCACTGGCATCCAAGGCTAAAATCGATAACCTGCGCCTGTATGTGAGTGGCTATAACCTGCTCACCTTCAGTAAACTGGACTTCATGGATCCCGAAGGCAGGGCAGATGGCGGCGATCCAAACTCTACCAGGACCGATGCCAACTATTACCCCCAGATCCGAATCTTCAATGTTGGAGTTGATGTAACTTTCTAAATGATGCGCTCTATGAAAAATTATATAAAAGTTTTAATGCTATCAGCAGCACTGCTTAGTGCCTGCGATAAAGATTACCTGGACATCACCCCAAGGGACCGGGTGGTGGAGGATCAGGTTTGGAATGATGCAGCACTCATTGAACTCTATGTGAATGGGATGTATGAAGCGATACCCCATGGTTTTAGCCGGCACATGTGGTCTAAATACACCGACGAAGCCTATGGAGACAATACCTGGTTAAGAGGGGAATGGAACCCGGACAATATTCAAAACTATGGAGAAGCCAGTAACTGGATCAACTATTATGAAAGAGGATACCAGTTTATCCGCAGGGCCAATGTTTTTTTAGAAAATATTGAAAGCTCTCCTGTTGCTGAAGAAAGAAAAGCGGCTCTCACTGCACAGGTTAAATTCGTTCGTGCATTCATCTATTCCAATCTGCTCTGGCGCTACGGAGGCGTACCCATCGTCGATGAAGTGTATCAGCTGGGAGAGGAAGCTTCTTTCAGCAGGGCAAGTTACGAGGAGGTGCTAAACTACATCATTGAGGAACTTGATGCAGCCACGCCAGGCCTGCCTGAATACATTGGGCCGGGTGACGCTAATTTCGGGCGGGCTACCCAGCATGCCGCGATGGCCTTGAAATCCAGGCTGTACCTTTACGCCGCCAGTGAGTTAACCAATCCCTCACATGACACCGAGCTATGGCAAAAGGCTGCAGACGCAGCAAAAGCGGTAATTGATTTAAGCACGTATTCCCTGGTTACTCCTTACACAGATGTTTTTCTGGATGTAAACCCGGAGATTATTTTTGCCCGGACTTTTAACAGCACCACAGGGCATGATGTTACATTTATCAATACCAACCATACCTATGGAGGCTATGGCGGTTGGGGTGGACGTAATGCTCCTTCACAAAATCTGGTAGATGATTATGAGATGGCGAATGGTGAACTGATCTTCAACGCCGATGGCTCCATCAATCCGGATTCCGGCTACGATCCAAAAAATCCTTATGCTAACCGTGACCCACGCTTCTATGAAACCATCATTTATAACGGAGATGTGTTCCGTCCGGAAGCCCGTGGCATTGCCAGTCCTGAGTATGATGTTACCCAGGAAAGCTCCGGACTGGATGCCAATGGCAATCCTATACTGACCGGAGTAGTAGGCGTTGATAACTATAAGGTGAATGGTGATAATTCCAGAACCTCCTACAGTCTTAAGAAATTTATTGACAGAGATCTGGTGATCAGCCGGGATCAACGCTATCCACAGCCCTGGATTTTCTTCCGCTTGGGTGAAATTTACCTGAACTATGCAGAGGCCATGTTTGAGCTGGGCAATGAAGCTGTTGCAAAGGAATATGTAAACCTGGTTCGGGCCAGAGCAGGTATGCCTCCCCTGGCCGATAACATCAGCGGAGATGCGCTAAGAGACAGAATACGTCACGAAAGAAGAATAGAGTTAGCGTTTGAGGGGCACAGGTTCTTTGACGTACGCAGGTGGAAAATTGCTCCCGAGGTTGAGTCTGAAAATTTGAGAGGCGTTGATATTTTCAGGATGCCGGATAATTCACTGTTGTTTATAGACAAGGTTTTGATTGAGCGGCCTCAATGGGAAGACCGTTTCTACTGGATACCTATACCACGCTCCGAAATCAATAAAGAAACAGGGGTTGCTCAAAGCCCCGGCTGGAATTAAGGTACCTCTGGTTGGTTTGGTTCAAATACTAATCGCCGGGTATAATCCTGGCGATTAGTATTTACTTTTTTTCTTTGCCTTTTGCTCCTGAGCATCACCTTTTACCGCATCAGATGGAAGTTATTACAGATAGCCTGAACATGCCTTACTTTTAGTATAATGATACATCTTCCATTGTCTGGAGCTTTAGATTTGCCCGAATGCTTTTTTCAAGCATACAGTAATAGTAGTCTTTTTACTTATACAACTTATTGATGAAAACCATTTTAACTGTATTGATCCTTTTGTCCTCGCTGGCTGCCTGCAATGTTCCCACCAAAGAACAAACGCAGGAGAATATAATACAACCCATGACACTCTGGTACCAGCAACCTGCCTCTGAATGGAATGAGGCTTTGCCGATCGGTAATGGACGTTTGGGCGCTATGATTTTTGGAAGACCGGAAAGGGAACAGTTACAATTAAACGAAGAAACCGTATGGGCAGGCGAGCCGGGCAATAATGTAGACCCTGCCGTGAAAGCATTTTTGCCGGAGATCCGCAGGCTGATTTTTGAGGGCAAACACAAGGAGGCACAGGAGCTGGCAAATGCAAAAATTCCCCGCCACGCTGCTGCCGGCAACAATTATGGCATGCCTTATCAACCGGTGGGAAACCTATTCCTGGAATTTCCTGGCCATGAGGCAGCCAGGGATTATTACCGCGACCTGGACATTAGTAAGGCAGTAGCCACGGTTTCTTATAAGGTAGGTGAGGTTACCTACAAAAGGGAAATGTTTGCTTCTTTTCCTGATCATGTAATTATGGTCAGGCTCACCGCCGATAAACCCGGGAGCATCAGTTTCAATCTTGGGGCAGACAGTCCACAACAAAAGCATAGCGTTACTACCCAAAACAATCGACTGGTACTCACTGGTACCTCCGGCAGTAACGACAATAAAACAGGAAGGGTACAGTTTCATGCCCTTGTTGAGCCAAAACTGGAGGGCGGATCTATCACGGCAAATAATAGTGGTCTACAGGTTACAGCTGCAGATGCAGCAACTTTATACATCTCCATTGGTACCAATTTCAATAACTATAAAGGCTTAAATGGTAATGCAGAAGAAAAGGCGCTGAAGCACTTAGCAGCTGCCACTGGAAAGGAGTATGCCGGGGCTAAACAAGCGCATGTAGACTACTATAGTAATTTTTTCGATCGGGTGTCCCTTTACCTGGGCATTACCGATTCTATTCAAAAACCTACTGATGTACGCCTGGCAGAGTTTACCTCTGCCAATGATCCTCATTTTGCAGCCCTGTATTTCCAGTTTGGCCGTTACCTGCTGATCTCCAGTTCGCAGCCAGGCACACAGCCCGCAAACCTGCAGGGCATCTGGAACGATAAGGTATCACCGCCCTGGGACAGCAAATACACGGTGAACATCAATACTGAAATGAACTACTGGCCTGCCGAGGTCACCAACCTGCCGGAGATGCATGAGCCACTCTTTAGCCTGATCAGGGATATATCCCAAACCGGCAGGGAAAGTGCTTCGGAGATGTATGGAGCAAGGGGCTGGAATATTCACCACAATACCGATCAGTGGCGTATTTCTGGTCCGGTAGATGGCGCATTTTATGGCTTATGGCCCATGGGGGGTGCATGGCTTTCGCAGCATCTATGGCAACATTATTTGTATACAGGAGACCAGGACTTTCTGCAGGAGGTTTACCCTATTTTAAAGGATGCAGCACTATTTTATGTGGATGTACTGCAGGAAGAGCCCCGCAATAAATGGCTGGTGGTGGCACCCTCCATGTCTCCGGAAAATTCACACCAGAGTGGGGTAAGCATTGCCGCCGGTACCACCATGGATAATCAACTGGTATTTGATGTTTTCACCAACTTTATTCGTGCAGCCCAGGCACTTAGGGCTGATCAGCCAATGGTTGATATTGTACAGGAAAAGTTAGATCGTCTTCCGCCTATGCAGGTAGGACAATGGGGGCAGTTACAGGAGTGGATGGATGACTGGGACAGACAAGATGATAAGCACCGGCACGTTTCGCACCTTTATGGCCTGTATCCGAGTAATCAGGTTTCGCCCTACAGCCATCCGCAGTTATTTAATGCAGCCAAAACATCCCTGGTGGCACGTGGTGATAAATCTACCGGCTGGTCGATGGGCTGGAAGGTAAACCTGTGGGCAAGGTTGCTGGAGGGCAACAGGGCCTATAAACTGATTCAGGACCAGCTTACGCCTGCCGGGGATGCGGAAAAGGGAGAGGGTGGCGGTACCTATCCCAACCTTTTTGATGCGCACCCGCCCTTCCAGATAGATGGCAACTTTGGCTGTACTGCCGGCATAGCAGAAATGCTGCTGCAAAGCCACGATGGCGCCATCCACGTGCTGCCTGCCTTACCAGATGCCTGGCCTAGAGGAAAGGTAAGAGGATTGATGGCAAGGGGCGGTGTGGAAGTTGACATAAACTGGGAAGGGGGTACCATCAAAACCATGATGTTACATTCAAAACTGGGCGGTAATATTAGAATCAGGTCCTATCATCCCCTCACCTTAGAAGGGGGTGGTACACTAGTGTCAGCAAATGGTGAAAATCCAAATCTATTCTACCAGGTAGCAGCCATCAAAGCCCCTCTTGTTAAAGGACCAGTACAGAATGGGGTTGCGCTTAAAGAAGTGTTTGAATATGACCTGGAAACTGAAAAGGGCGAAAGCTACACCCTTATCGCAAAATAGGAGAGAAGTGCTTTCTATCCAAAGGAAACAACCAGCAAGGGTTATTTCCGGAATAGGAAGCCTATTTGATTGTTCATCCTTAAAAACTCTAAACATGATCAGACAAAGCCTGCCAATCCTATTGACCATTCTGCTCACGGCAACCGCTGGTTATTCCCAGCAGTCAGGCAAGAAAAGTACTTCTGTTTCCAGCGTATGGGTGGCAGATCAGGGAGACGGCACCTACAGGAATCCCATACTGCATGCTGATTATTCTGATCCTGATCTCTGCAAAGTAGGTGATGATTTTTACATGACCGCCTCCAGCTTTAATGCCATACCAGGCCTGCCCATTCTGCACTCAAAGGACCTGGTGAACTGGCAGCTCATTGGCTATGCTTTAGACAAGCAGGTACCCCTGGAGCATTTTTCCAAGCCACAGCATGGCAATGGCGTATGGGCGCCGGCTATTCGCCACCACAAGGGCGAGTTCTACATCTACTGGGGCGATCCTGACTTTGGCATCTACATGGTAAAAGCCAAAGATCCGGCTGGCCCCTGGGAGGAGCCTGTACTGGTGCAGGCCGGAAAGGGGCTCATCGATCCCTGCCCGCTCTGGGATGAAGACGGAAAGGCTTACCTGGTGCATGCCTATGCCGGCAGCCGGGCAGGCATCAAAAGCATACTGGTGGTTAACAAGATGAGCCCCGATGGTACTAAGCTGCTGGATGAGGGCACGATGGTCTTTGATGGGCATGTAGCACATCCAACAGTGGAAGGTCCAAAGTTTTATAAGCGCAACGGTTATTACTACATCTTTGCCCCGGCGGGTGGTGTTTCTACCGGCTGGCAGCTGGTGCTGCGCTCCAGGAACGTCTATGGCCCTTATGAGGAGCGTATTGTAATGGACCAGGGCAATACCTCCATCAATGGTCCGCACCAGGGAGGTCTGGTAGAACTGGAAAGCGGAGAGTCATGGTTCGTGCACTTCCAGGATAAAGACGCCTATGGCCGCATTGTGCACCTGCAGCCAATGAAGTGGGTAAACGACTGGCCGGTGATTGGTGAAGATAAAGATGGTGATGGCAAAGGGCAGCCGGTAATGAGCTATAAAAAGCCAAATGTGGGAAAAAGCTACCCTGTTGCCACACCGCCAGAATCTGATGAATTCGACGGGAACAGCCTTGGGCTGCAGTGGCAGTGGCATGCCAATCCCAAAGCTACCTGGGCTTTTACCGCCGGTCCTAAAGGTTACCTGCGGCTGTTTACCGACCAGATGCCTGCAGATGCTAAAAACCTCTGGGAGGTGCCTAACCTGCTCTTGCAGAAGTTTCCGGCAGAGGAGTTCACTGCCACCACCAAGCTTAGCTTTAAGCCCAACGAAAAGCTGACGAACGAACGGGTGGGCCTGCTGGTGATGGGCGAGAGCTATGCCCACCTGGCGCTGGTGAGCAAAGCAGATGGCGTATACCTGGCCTACACCACTGTGGCAAATGCAGATAAAGGCACACCCGAAAAAGAGGAGCTGCTGGGGAAACTAGAAGGAAATGAGGTATACCTGCGGGTAAAGGTTGATAAAGGCGCTAAATGCCAGTTTAGCTACAGCCAGGATGGCAGCAGGTACAAAGCAGCAGGCAAGCCTTTTACAGCAGCAGTAGGCCGCTGGATTGGTGCCAAGGTAGGCATTTTTGCTACCCGCCCCGATAAGATCAACGATGCCGGCTATGCCGATTTCGACTGGTTCAGGATCCATCCTGAATCTACCAAACTAACAAAGAACTGAAAACTGGATGAATATGACTGACAGGAAGATTTCTTCAAACCGACTTTTGATGGCCATGGCCTTTGCTGGAATGTTCCAGTATGCCTGCCAGACACAGAAGCCAAGCCCAGGCACCACACAAACACCACCTGCCAATACAGCCAGCACCAGCACACCTGCAGTGCCTGCTGCACCGGCTACAGGCAACACAGAGGCCTGGGTGTACGAAGGGGTTGAGTTTAACATGCCGCGTGTTAAAGAAACCAGCTTTCCCGATTATACAGTAAGCATTACAGATTTTGGCGCTGTAGGCGATGGTATTACAAAAAATACTCAGGCCATTACAAAGGCCATCGATGCGGTAGTAGCGGCAGGAGGGGGAAAGGTGCTGATTCCCAGTGGCATCTGGCTAACAGGTCCCATTATCCTGAAGAGCAACATCAACATCCATACAGAAGAGGGGGCGCTGGTGATTTTCAGCACAGACCGCGAGGAGTATCCAGTCATAGAAACCAGCTTCGAGGGCCTGGACACCTATCGCTGCTTATCACCCATATATGGGAAAGACCTTGAAAATATAGCTTTTACGGGAAAGGGCGTGTTTGATGGCTCCGGACATGCCTGGCGCGCCGTCAATAAATCGCAGTTAACAGAGCGTGAATGGCAAAAGAAGGTCCGCTCCGGTGGCCTGGTGATGGAAGACCGTGGCCCCACCTGGGTGCCGACAGAAAACTTTAAAAAGGGCAAACTGATGAGCAAAACCAATGTGCCGGAATTGCCAGCCAAAGAAGATTACGAGGCCATAAAAGATTTTCTCCGGCCGGTAATGGTAAGCTTGATAGGCTGCAAAAAGGTGCTCCTCGATGGCCCAACCTTTCAGAATTCACCTGCCTGGAATATTCATCCGCTGATGTGTGAAGATGTCATTATCCGGAACCTGACGGTGAAGAATCCGGAGTATGCACACAATGGTGATGGCATCGACCTGGAGAGCTGCAGGAGTGTACTCATCTACAACAATCGTTTTGATGTTGGAGATGATGCTATCTGCTTTAAATCTGGCAAGGATATAGATGGCCGCAGGCGTGGAATGCCCACCGAAAATGTGGTGGTGAAGAATAACGTTGTGTACCACGGGCACGGCGGCTTTGTAATTGGCAGCGAAATGTCTGGAGGCGTTCGCAATGTGCATGTGTCCAATTGCACTTTCATCGGCACTGATGTAGGCCTTCGTTTTAAAAGCACCCGCGGGCGGGGAGGGGTAGTGGAGAACATCTGGATTTCCAATATCAACATGATTAACATTCCTACAGAAGCGATTCGCTTCAATATGTTTTATGGAGGAACGCCACCCAGGCTGGACGAAGGAGCAGCGGTTGCTGAAAGAACAGAAGAAGCTGTGCCCGTAACAGAAGAAACGCCCTCTTTCAGAAATATTTATATGAAAAACATAACAGCTACCGGCACTGAAACAGCTGCTTTTTTTCAGGGGCTCCCCGAAATGAATCTACAAAATGTAAGCCTGGAAAATGCAGTGCTGGAAGCCAGGAATGGCATTACCCTTATTGATGCCGATGGCATAAAGCTGAAAAATGTTAAAGTACTGGCAGAAAAGGGAGCTGCATTAACCATTTACAACAGCCGTAATGTGGAGGTAAGTGGTTTAGCCTATCACCAGAATCAGGATTCAACATCAGTGGTGCGGGTGCTGGGTGAATTAACACAAAACGTGCAGCTGCAAAGGAGTAATTTTAAGAATGCGGCGAGGCAGGTGCAGCAGGCAAAAAACCTGCAGCAAGGCGTAAGCTGGCAGTGAAAAACAAGATGGAAATAGCAAAGCAGCAGCTAAAAGAGAATACCAGGAATGCCTAAGGATATCAAAAACATACTGATCGTTGCTTTGCTGATGTTGCTGGCTGTACCGGTGGCGGCACAGCAGCAACAGGCGCTGGAGGCTAAGTTTCCGGCAGCTGTTAATGCCATCCCGCACATCAGCAAGTTTCCGCTACTGGCAACATTACTAAGCATGGATGACTCCTGGCAGGAGACTCCTGCAAGTTTAAAAGAAGTGCTGTTTCCAAAAGAACTTCAGCTGGTGCAGGGTTCAGCAGCATATCCCTTATTGTACGCTGTGCAAAAAGGTAGTCAATGGCAGGGGCTTCCGGTGTTCGACCAGCTGGCGTATGAGCTGGAGTATTATGTTTTTGATCCTGCTCGGCCTAAAATCATACTGCATATTGGCCGCCCTGTTCGTTACGACATGCAGCACGGCCGTGTGGAAGCATTGGCAGCCGCTGAAAAAGGTAAAGATCAGTTTCCTTTTCTTGATGATAGCATTCGGGCACCACTTTTTAGTGCAGTCACAAGAGTGGTGGAGGCGCTGGAAAGCTACGGTGCTACTAAGTTGCCCTTCCATCATCCTGCCACCCATCAGTATCGTCTGCCAGGAGGTACCTTGCTCACCTATAGCGATTTCAGTGGCTCTGCCAATGGTTCGGTATACATACAGCTAACATTGGAGCCGGAGGAGCCCATTGCCAGTATGCTTGATGAGCACATTCCTGCTTTTCCCGGCGCCGATGGTTACAGTAGCTTTACACCTGGCGGTAGGGGTGGAAAAGTGTATGTTGTAAATACCCTGGAAGATTACCTGCCTGAGGACCGGCCTGGGCGGGAAGAGGGATTGCTGGGGCAGCCGAGTGCTTATGCCAGGACCTTAGGTGAAGGAAGGTGGGTGCCCTATGTTGATGCTTTGGGCAAGGAGCATTCAGAGGAAGGTAAGCCAAGATTGCCTGGTTACCCCATGATTCCAAAAGAAGCGCTAATTCCCGGAAGTTTACGGGCGGCCGTGGAGGCAAAAGGTCCGAGAGTAATCGTATTTGCTGTTTCAGGAACCATTGAATTAAAAGCGCCGCTCGTTATTAAAAATCCTTATGTAACCATAGCGGCTAATACCGCTCCCGGTAGTGGAGTTCAGCTGCGCAACTGGGGTGTTGATATTCAGACACATGATGTAGTGCTGCGCTACCTTCGCATTCGTGTAGGTGAAACCAAAGGTCCTGGAGCACAGCGGCGGGTGCTGGGCGACCAGACGCACGGGCTGGATATCAGGGGAATGAATGTAATGGTGGATCATTGTGAAGTGGCGTATGCAAATGATCAGATCCTGAATTTTTATGGAGCACACGCCCGCTTAGCCTCTACAGTGCAGTGGAGCTACATTTACGGAGCACCCACCCAATCTACCCATGAGAAAGGCAACCACTCCATGGCAGCTGCAGCCAATGGTTGGGGTTGGGTTTCCTTCCACCACAATCTCATTGCACACTGTGAACGTCGGAACATACGTGCAGAAATGCTTTCTTTGGACTACCGGAATAATGTCTTATACAACTACGGAGGAGCAGGATACGGCAGCCCTAACGACTATATTCGTTTAAATTACATAGGCAATGTGCAGAAGGAAGGACCGGATTCCCCGAGGCTGAAGGCCTGGAAGTGGGGCTTTCAAAGTGAGTCACGCTTTGCCCAGTTTTATGCGGAAAACAACAACATGCCGGCCAGGTCTTTGGCTGATGTGAAAGTCCTAAGCGAAACTTTGATGCCCGTGCCTTTTGCTTCATTTCCGCTAACCACCCATACGCCACAGGAGGCCTATGAGCTGGTACTAACCAAGGGTGGTGCGAATCTGCCGGTCCGGGATAAAATAACACAATACGTAGCACGCACCGTTCGTGAGGGGACAGGGGCTGTTCCGGCAACACCCGATAGTTGGCCCAATAGTGGCTTTGCTACTTACCCCTCAGCAGCACCCCTGCCAGATATGGATGGTGATGGCATGCCTGATTCCTGGGAAATTCAATATAGACTGGAGCCGGAGAACCCCCTTGACGCGGCAGGGGATAAAGACAAAGATGGGTACACCAATATTGAGGAATACATCAATAGTACGAATCCTATACAATTTGTGAACTACATTCCCAGGTAAATAAACAAGGTTATATTCGTAAAATGTGAAAGGTTTACATCATGCTGCTATAGCGGGTAAAGAAAATTCGATCTCAGAGTTAATTTACATTTTAGATTATTTTGAATCACTACTTCTTGTATTTGTGATTGTTAATATTACCTGTCTATCCCTAAATAATTCTAGAAACTTAGCTATACATTACTTGTAATTACTCACAAAAAAATAGGAGAGGGGCAGCCTAAAGGCAGATTTTTACAAAACTGACAGGAAGCTTCCAGTGGAATTTTTTTAGGCTAAAAATGTGGCTTAGGTGCTGATTGAAAATTTAGACAGGCTCTAACACCAACAACAAAAATATAGCAAGGGCTGTATATGCTATACTGAAGCCTGTTATAGGAAATATTACGACCGACTTAAATGCCCTTATGTCCAATGTGGCCTATGAGACGATCGTAATTTGAAAGTTGTAATCTTCCTGCTTTATGAATTGAAAAAAGCCAAAATCACTGCCAGTTGGCCCCCGAAGCGAAATTATTTGGGCAGTTAAAGAGCATTGAACGTTACTGCTACTAATCACCCAAACGAGGATACTGACTGTAGGGAGATATCCAATACAACATATCAAGCAAAAGCTTTCTACTTACTTGCAGATTGTTCTTCTCGCTTCAAAATAGCTGAACGCAATCGCTCCTGGTGTTTACCTCCTCATTGTCCCAGGGCAGCTATGACTGGAATCAAGGATTTTCCAAATTCAGTCAGGCTGTACTCTACTTTTGGCGGGACAAAAGGATAAATGACTTTTGTAATCAATTCGTGCTCTTGCAACTCATTCAACTGCATGTTTAACAGCCTGCGTGAAGCATCAGGAATCTTTCGTTGCAGCTCACTTGGTCGTTTGTTGCCTTCATTGATGAACCACAGCAAGCGGATTTTCCATTTGCCGTAAAGCACTTCCCCAATCAGGTCAAGGCACAATTCAGGCTCGGTGGTATTTTTCTTTCATACATATTATAAAACTACACCAATGGTCCGAATGGTGCAATATGGGATAAAATTGTCCCTATGCAATTCGTTTTTCCGTACTTGTAGCAACTACACCTACACCTCATATTTGTACATAACAAATTGAGGAACATGGAACATCAAGTTAATTTCAATAACGAGTTATCCGGCAAAACTGCCTTAGTAACAGGTGGCACAAAAGGAGCAGGAAAAGCCATTGCCGAACGATTACTCCAGGCAGGTGCCAGGGTGATTATCACAGCCAGGAATGCACCTGAAAAGCCTGACGAAAAACTGCACTTTATTTCAGCTGACTTAAGCAAAGCGGAAGGAACTCAAAAGGTAGTAGAAGAAG
>NZ_JAHXBU010000016.1 GCF_020178975.1 Cesiribacter sp. SM1 | reverse complement strand
TTGTACAATGAATTAGCCCCTTCAAAGTCATAATCGTCTGGCAGGTCAATGTGATGACCAAATGTCCATACTTCTTTAGCTACTTCTAATATGTAGTGTCTCCTGTTCATAATGACTACCAACGTCCGTTGAATAAAGCAGGGGCTGCTCACCGCAGCTTCTCTATGGACATAATGTAGATGTTTTGTAGTTCAATGACAATGAGCTCTTACAGCCCTTGCTTTATTCTGTTGTTAGGCATAGTCTTTTTTTATCATTGACAATGAGTAGATTTTTCTTGTCTTGATTCCTTTGTACATATCCTATAATGCTTAGTAAAGCCCCATATTCATCCATATGGCTATCTCTCCCAGATTCATTAATCCAATCTCGATAATACTCCTTTAGCTGCTCATATGAAGCGATGCTTGATTTTAAATCACTGATATCTATGATCTCAATTTGATCCGTCTCATGCTTTACAGAAACCGGTTCCAATGAATTAAATAAGTATTTTATTAGTAGCTCTATTTCCTCTTTATTGTTCAAGGTCATATGGGCGAGGCTAAGATTTTCATCTTCATCCTCAAATAAATAATGATCTAGGAATTCATCAGGGTTGAGGATAACACTGGGATCAAATTCATCTCTTGCTATAAGGAATATATCGATCATTGGATTATGCCTAACTACTGGATATACGCCACAGTGGCGTATATTTTTGTTTTATCATGACCCTAACATACGGCGGGGCTGTGTGAAATCCAAGCGATCCAACGGGCTTTGTATGTTGTTTAAGGCAGTTTGACTTACATGGGTATAGATTTCAGTAGTTTTGCAGCTGTTGTGTCCCAGCAGGGTTTGGATGTACGCAGATCCGTACCATCTTCTAAAAGATGTGTCGCAAAGCTATGCCTAAGACAATGAAGTGTATAGGGAACAGAGATACCTGCTCGCTGTAAAGCATGTCTAAGTACTTTCCCCAAACTTGAGTTTGTATAGGGTCCTCCCCACTGCCCCTCAAAGAGATATTTCTTAGGCTGGTACTTCTCCAGGTATTGCTTGAGCAGGGCAACGGCTCGTTTAGAAAGCAGTGTGATCCTATCTTTTCCACCCTTACCTGCCCTGATTCTGATTTGCCCACGCTCCAGCTCAACATCTCCTGCCTGCAGGTTTAGCAGTTCTCCGCATCGAAGACCCGCTGAATAAATCAGGCCCAGCATCGCCCGGTGCTTTACATTACCAGCTGCTCTGATCAGGGCCACGACCTCTTCACGACTCATGACCTTTGGCAGTTGCCGCAGTCTTTGCGGACGAATCACATCTTCAAGCGCTAATGGTGTTTTAGTTACATAGCGGTAGTAAAAACGAAGTGCATTCACCGACTGGTTGACTGTTGAAGCCACCGCTTCCTGGCTAGCCATCCACCTGGCATGATAGCCATTTACCTGTTCTGCCGTTACCTTTGCTAAAGCAGCTTCGTCTTTGAGCTTCATCTGCCGCATAAAGCGAAGCAGCAGGCTATGGTAGGAGCGAATGGTATTGCGACTGTAGCCCCTGGCGAAAAGTACCACTAAAAACCTTTGCGGACAAAGCAGTGTATCAGCAGCATTGCCCCGGAATGCCTCTTGAATATCCGCTACTTCTCTTAACTCCAGTCTTGCATCCAGGCGCACTTGTACAATCTTTTTCACTTGTTGTAGAAGCTGGGGCAAAGCTATTTGTCCAGTGTCAGCTAGCCAGCCTCTTTCCGTTCTGCTATAAGTTAGATAGGCCAATTGCTTCAATGCACTATAGAGGGTATGGTCAAAGCGGTGGCGAAGAATTACTTTTCCTTCTGCTGCCGGATAGATAGTCACGAATGGTAGCTCCTCCTGCTTTCTTTCAACCCTTATATCCGCAAGGGGTTGCACAGCTAAAGACTTCCCTGCAGAAAAAAAGCTACTGCCATCGATCCAGGCTATTCCCCGAAAAACAGCAAACAGTTGGCTCAACTGCGCTGGTGTATTGGGTAATGTCACCATCTGATGTTCCCTGGACCAGCGTGCATGAGACAGAGACTGCTTGATGCACAGATGAATCTGCTCATCAGCAGTAAACTGCAGCCCTATCTTTTGTACACCTCCAATGAGCAGGTGCTGAAGCATGATTTTCCTGTGCTGGTGCTGTTGCATAGCTAAAAATACGCAGGTGCTACAACACAAAAGGTGTTTTATGCGGTTATGATTCGTATAGTATGCGGTTAAGTTTCTGTTTCTTATGAAGGTATGTCCGGTATGTAAAAAAGAAGTGGTGGGTAGAAGGGATAAAGTCTATTGCTCACCCAGTTGCAAATCCTCATTTCAATATGAGCAGCGACTGGAGCAGGATAGTTTTTTCTTCGAAGTGGACCGCCAGCTGAAAAAAAATCGCAGCATCTTAAGGCGATACAACCAGGTAGGGAAAACCACTCTAAGAAAAGAGGTGCTGTTACAGGAGGGGTTCAAACCACGCTTCTTCACCCACTACTGGAAAAACGGCAAGGGAGATGTGTACCTCTTCTGCTATGAATATGGCTTCCTTTCCCGGAACGAGAATGGAAAGGAGAAATATGTTCTCGTTACCTGGCAGCCCTATATGAACAGCTAACCATGAACAGCCTACAGTGAGGCTACCATTTTTCTACCTTAATCAGGCCCTGCGTTTCCCCCTGGCAGGCTTCCGGACCGACTGCCTGTAAGAAGTAACGATCTGCTCGGCTTCTGCATGGATCTTCTTAAAGTTCTGCTCCACCTGCACATTTGAGGCAAATGGCTGTATAGCTGGCGCCTGCTTATACGCTTTCCCTACCCGGATCCTGCTCCAGAAGTAAGGTTCCTTACCTTCTACAGTCGTGCCTAAAAACTCACCTACCTGTAAGCTACTAAGGTCCTGTGGCCGGACTAGCTGCTTTTCCTGCCTGTTGATGGAAATGGTATGGTTATTCGTCAGCCGCCCGCCCCAGTGATTCTGGCTGGTGGACCGACTTTCCATTTCCTTCTCCTCCCGTCCAAAAAAATCGCTGATCATCCTGGCAGAGCTGGCCACCCCCACCCTTCCGTAAAACTGGTTATTCAGGTTAGCAATAATCACATCAGCTTTTTCCTTCCCATAGCTGTCGACCATTTGGCTATAATCCTGCGCCATATAAACCGTAGCAATCCGGTTGCTCCTGGCCGTAGCCGGTATCATTTCCAGCCTGGGAATATAGAGCGTGGGGGCTTCATCCAGCAGCACCACAGCTGGGAGGCAGTCCGGCCGGTTCATTTGTTTCAGGGCAACGGTAATGATGCAGGAAATCAGCGGACTGAAGGTATCCACCAGCGTGGGAAGGGTCCCCAGTACCAGTAGTTTAGGTTTGTCCGGGTTGTTCATGTCAAGCTCGAAATCATCCCCCGACAGCACCCAGCAGATCTCCGGGCTGTTGATACGGGCAATGGAGAGTTGCAGTGAACCGATCACCCCCGCAATCTGCCCCTCGGCATCATTTTCTACGGCACTGATCACGCTCCTGGCCATACCGGCTGTTTCGGGATCGGAGGCCAGCATGCTTAGGCTGCGCATATAGTCTTTGTAGAGGATGATGTTCACAGCATGGGGAAGGGTGCAGTATTGCGGGTGGTGCTTTTTGAGGAACCAGATCACGGCTGACAGCAGGGCATTGGCAGATCGTATCCAGAAATCCTTCTTCCGGATGGTTTCCGGCAGCAGGTTGTTCAGGATAGCCAGGCTGTACTCTTCCGCAAATGCCAGCACTGGCATTTGCTCCGCTTTCAGCGGGTTCAGGCGGTGACTCCTGGATAGGTCGTGGAAGTTAAGCATATAACAGTCCAGTTCCCTCCTGTTGCACTTCCATAACGCCAGGTGCACCTGCTCTGCCAGCACCGGAAACTTAAAATCATACACCAGCCCCGTATACCCTTTTGCGATGGCCTGCTGTATGATGGGAAAAGCCAGGGATTCGCTCTTTCCTGCCCCGGCCGCACCGCTGATAAAAATACCCCGGAAAGGATTGGGCACATTGATATACCCCGCCCTTGTCCTGAAGCTAAATCCCAAAGCCCTTTTCATCTTTTTCTTTTCATTCCTGATTCCGAAATGTGTCCCCTGTCTCCGGCTCCACACGGCAGGAAGCAGCAAAGCTGTAAGGATAAAGCAGCAAAGTATGGCAGGATATCCGAAACGGATCACTACCAGTGGATAAACATGCACCCGAAGCAAGAAGTAAACACACAACAGGAAGCCAATAATTACCCCCAGTTTCACGTTGCCAGGGATCTGCTTTTTACCGGTACCTGCCATACCTCCGGGATTCCCCATTACCCAACCCAGAAAACAGATCATAAAACTCAGCCTGCACCACACACCAGCACCAGCGGCCAGTTTCAACAAAACCAGGGCAGCCCTGTCATCTGTCTGCAGGGCCAGCAGGGGGTCCAGCTGCACATAGACCGCATATTCCCCTGCCAGGATGGCCAGCATCAGGATCAGCAGAAAGAAAATAGCCTGATGGTGTTGCATATGGATTTTTTATTTCAAGGACATTGTGTTACGCTTACGCCTACGTGGTGTAAATTCATACAGGTTCAGCGATTCAGTAAATCCCATACCCCTGCCGGTTGCGGCCAGTTGCTTCAGCGACGTTGCCAGGGATTGGTCTACCCGCAGCTGCTCTGGTTTGCGGTCGCGGTTATGCTCCAGCAAATGCAGGGGGTCACGCACATATTGCTCCTTTTTCAGCTTCTGTTCCAGCCTGTTCAGGTTGAAGAAAAAAGTCCTGTCCCATTGCCGCTTTTCCGCGACCTCCAGCACCCGTTCCGGCTTCAGCTTATGCGCTTTATCCAGGTATAGATTGATGGTTTCTACCCTGGCAGTAATGCGGGCTCTGTAACGTTTCACCTCTTGCACTCCCGGGACTTTGCAGGCTGGTGCTTTATCAAGGGGGTAGTAGTGAAACATACTATTGAAGCACCACTGGTTGTCCCTTTGCCAGGCCCCCATATCAAAGCGCTCCCTGTTCCCGAAAGGGCTTAGCGTAAGCTGCTGTGCCCGGTCCCTTTTGGAGACTACCACATGTACATGCATGTGGTAGCCAGCCTTCAAATCTCCTGATTCATGAAGTCCCAGCCTAACTTCCTCTTCCCTGCCCTTGTAGGTCCTTTCCTGATGGAGGGTTGCAAACCAGAGCAGATCTTCCCCACAGACTCTCTTCCCCCCTTTTAGCCGAAAGTTCTCTGCATACTGCTGCATTGCCAGCCGTGTAAACTCTTTTAGCTTTTCGGGGTCATTGTCAATATGCCGGAGTTCCTCCTTCCCAGGCGACAGCACCAGGGAGATAAACTTGCTCTCCTGTCGCTGCAGGCCCTTTATATTTTCGTCGATCTGTCTGCGTACTTCCGAAGGAGATATACCATCTCCTTCCCCAGAAAAGAAGGTTAGTGCTACCCCCTTTTCCTTAGCTTCATGCTGCAGATACCTGATCAGCAGCCCACTGCTCCCCTTGTTTTCATAAACTCCTTTGCCGTGAATAAGGGGCTGGATGATCTTAGAATGCATTGGCTACAGGTTAAGGTTGTTCTTTCTCATGATTATAGGCCTTTAGTATCTCCTGCTTCCGCTGCAGCGCATACTGGCTGTTTTTCTGCACCATTTGCTGCAGTTCCTCCCGGTTCATTTCAGAGAGCTGATGGAGGTTGTTGAGCAGGACCTCAATGAGGATGCGGGTGTTAATCTGCTCATGCAGGATTTCCTTCAGGCTTGCCACCATCAGCGCCATACTTTCCTGCTCCTGCCGGTTCAGCATGTCCAGGATCTTCGTGATTCCTTTATCAAAAGCATCGTGCAGCCCCCACGCCAGCCCTTCCCTGACGGTTTTCGGGTTCAGCCGTCGGCTGGCAAAATAGCGGATCACCGCTTCGGTATATTCCCTATGAGACAGCTGAAACTCTCCAGCCTCCCTCATGAGCAGTTCATGGACGGCAGCTCCTATTTTTATCTCTTTTCTGGCTGTTTTCATGCTATTCAGTATGGTGTAAATGCGCTGAAGGATATACTACTTGTATCATGACTAACAGCCTGGTATGCAAGAAGCCCTGTTCCGGCGTTGCTGACCAGCAGCAATGCAACGGAACAAGGGCATCGGGTACACAAATGGGCTGAAAGGGAAAAACATAGCGAACATGAAATTACTGTCCGTATTTCATCTGCGGTTCTTCTGCCAGGGCTTTGCGCACCAGGTGATTCCGGTAGGCCTCCAGCAGGGCCTTTTTAGAGGCGGAGGGCTGTTCGGTTGCCGTGCGCAGCAGTTCGTCGGCTTCCAGTTTGAGCTCAATACTCTGCTGAATCACCTCCCGACACTGTTTCAGGGCATTCAGCCTTTCTGCTTCGTTCATCGTCAGGCGCCGGTCCCTTTTTACAGCCTCCATCAGTTCCCTGGCCCCGTAGATCATTTCTTCGGCCAGCTCATGATAGGACAGTGCCGCCTGCATCTTCTTCTGCGCGCTCATTTCCGTAAAGGCAAACTGGTTGAGCAGTGTCTGCTGGTTTAGCGCATCATAGGAGACCAGGTCCGGCACTGGATCACTCGCCGCATGAAGACCTGTTAATAGGCCATACAATAGCCGCGCATTATGGGGATTGGGCTTCGCACGCAGCGCCGGGCGCAGCCAGTCTGTTTCGGGCAGCTCGGGGAGGTACACCATCGGATCCACTGAAATGCCCATTGCCGAGCGGGTAACACCGTCCAGGTCCGACCATTTCAGGTCCTGGATACCACGGGCTATTTTCAGTGCTTCCTGCACTTCCCACTGCAGGCTGTAGATGTTCTCAATTTCTTCCTTTGTCCGGACGGCTGCGTTCAGAATCTTTTTAGTTTCCTGCAAGGTTTTGCCTGCCTTGGAGATGAGCTCCACCTCATTGGCAATGCTTTTGATCATGTTAGCAAACTGGGCCGGGTCATAGACCACCCACTGGGCTTTCAGGGGCTGGCCGAGTAGTACCAGCATAAAAGCCGGCAGCATAATTTTCTTCAAGAGTGATGGGTTCATCGCTTAAAAGTTTAAGGTTTATTGTGGTTCAGGGGCTACAAAGAGCGGGTAGCCGTCCGCCAGGAAGAGGGATTTGTCTTTCCTGTTCTTCCGCAGGAAGGATCTCCCCAGCCCTGCCAGGCCTCCGGCCACGCCGCCATAAGGCACTGCATGCAGCAACTGGTTCATGGCATCCTCCCTGCTTTCCGCAAGTGCCGAAGGCAGGGGTTCCTCCTGACGGTAGAAAATCCCTTCCTGGTAATCATGATCGTACACCTGCATGCGTACAGGCACGGCATCCACACGCAGGATACGGATTTTGATACGTCCGCCACCGGAACCGCTAAGCTTTCCATAGAGCAGACTGTTTCTTGGAAAGCGCTGTTTGCCTACCTGCATTTCCTCCAGCAGGCGCAGAAGCAGCGTCGCCTGTGGCTGCAGTTGCTGATCACCATGGACCACTGCACGAAATAACCCCTGCTGCTCCTGCGGCACAACAACAGCAGATTGCTGCGGCCTGACAGTGTAGAAAGGATCTGCCTGAGCTTCCTCCCGCCGGGCAGGGGCAGCATGCCCCACCGGCTGTTGCCGTGACCTGGCTGGGCGGGGATTTGCAGGGGATTGAAGATCAGATTCAACCGCTTCCTCTATCCGGGAATGTTGTGCTGTTGGAGGCTTTACCGCAGTTTCGGGTACAGCTGTACTGTCTGCGGATCTTTCCGCGGCTGGGGCTTCCCGGCTCATGCGCCCGAAGTCCATGGCCACAATGGTTTCCATGGTGCGGCGGCGCCTGGCGTTTTCCTTCTTAACCTCCTCTAGCTCCCGGTGGTAACGCTCCAGCCTTGAAGGCTCCTTTGAAAGCGCCTGCTCCGGGGGGCTCTCCCCGGGAAGCCGCACCTCAGGTTTGATACTTGCAATCGGCGTAGCTGCCTGGTAGCGCCTTATGCTGGCGAACCCAAACAGCACCAGCAGGGCAAGGCCCACCACACCCAAGGCCAGTACCCACCCCTTTTTCCGCAGCCACTGCCGCCATCTTCCCTGCTTAGTGTCCATGGCCATCCGCATAAAGGGGCGCTTTGTTGATCAGGCGGGCAGGGACTTTTATGCGCAGCAGTCTGGCCCCCTCCTGTTCGCGGATCAGGATCTCCAGCCTGCCACGCCGGGTCATGGCAAAGAGAGGTAGTGCATAATACAACGAGCCTTGCTCCAGGGCGGAGATGCGCTGCGGTACTATTTCTGCAACAGGACGCACCTCCTTGCGATAGCTGTTGTTGCGGGAGAACAGTTTTCCCCGCTTTTCCTGAAAGCTGAAGCCTACAAAGTCCAGCCGGTAATCGATGGAGGAATTGTTTGCCAGGCACATGCCCAGCAGGAGCAGCTGCCTGTCATTCTGTAAGTGCATAAGCCGGAGCGCCAGGCCATGCCTAGCACGCTGCCGGAGGCTCCTGTTCTGCATGACTGCCTCCTGCTGAGCCAGCTTTTCCAGGAGTACTGCAGCTACCGGACTGCCGCCAGAAGGCTCCTGTCCAGCAGCTGGCTGCTTGCTGAAGTCATACAGGCTTTGTGCCGGCACGAGGGCAAAGGCGATCCTGGCCGTGTAGTAGGCGCCTCCGAACCGAACAAAGATATTGGTAGGTCCGGAGGTTTTGCTACGTGCTTTCAGGAATACACTTTTACCTTCAATCCTGGCAAAATATTCACCGGTACGGCCGATGTCCACCAGCTGAACCTCCTCTGGAAAAATCAGGTACGTGGTTTCCGTGTCCGATACAAAGACTGTATCAGCACCGGGATAGGCACGAATGCCTACATTCCCAACCAGGTGCTGGCGGGCAGCCAGGGCAAAGGGAATCCATAATAATAAGAACAAAAAGGTTTTCATAAGCGATGAATAAGTATCATACAAACAATCACGGTCTTAATGCGCCGCAGCCACTTTAGGCTCATAGAGGATGTAATCG
This sequence comes from Cesiribacter sp. SM1, assembly GCF_020178975.1. GTDB lineage: Bacteria > Bacteroidota > Bacteroidia > Cytophagales > Cyclobacteriaceae > Cesiribacter. The sequence continues at coordinate 33,520 of NZ_JAHXBU010000016.1, read as the reverse complement.
AACTTCTGGAGGAGGAGTCCGTAGGGGTTCTGTTCACTGCGGTAGGTTTCGATCACTTCAAACCGGACGCCGATGGGAAACTCCCGTTTCTTTTCGCCCAGGTAGATCGTCTGCCGGGCAAATGCCTGCCCAGCAATTGGCCGGGCTTTCATGTCGATGAGCACCGAATCAACCACAACACTCGTTTGGGTACCCAGCCGCACATAGTTCTGGTAAACCTCACCCCTGGTAAAATCATGCAAAATGCGCTGCCCTCCTTCCTTATCGATCAGGTGGAGACCAGCCTCTACCTGCTCCTGGTAGTTGGCAGCATGGTGGGCAAACATGGTGTGCAAAAAAGTTTTTATCTGGTTGCGCACTTCGTATACAGAAATCTCCCGCTCCTGCTGCCGGATGGCAGGGAGCGTTCCCAGATCAGTCACCACATAGACCCGTTCACTCTTTTTACGCTCCTGCAGCACCACATAGGTACACAGGAGCAGGATAAGCAAAAAGGAAAGCAGGATGGTGCCGATGGTGATTTTCTTCAACACCTCAAAACTGCTGTCGAAATCTTTCAAAGAGGATGCCATACACTAAAAGTTAAGGTTTTACATTCATATGCCTATTGCCGAACAGGGATGGACTGCCCGGTACCGCCACGGGAAGCAGAAGGCGGCTCTGCTCCGGGGCTGCTACTGTCTTCTTCCCTGGAAAATCTGTCTTTCCACGTTTCACTGATGGTCGAAGCGGCACCTGATGCCATACTTGTGACACCCCCCAGCACAGCAGCACCCTGGGCCGTGAGAACTGCCGCACCAGCCCCCGTCGCCAGTACCCGGGAGGGGTAGAGCGCACTTTGTGCCTGCCCGATAAAGAGGGAGGTGATATAGGGCACCATGAAGTACAACATGGCAATGACCAGGGTGATCAGGATCATGTCCAGCTTCTCCGCCGCCTCCGACACCGATAGTCCATGCATCAGCCCCAGGCGGTGCTGGCTTAGGTGCCGGTACAGGACGACGATGTTGTCCAGGATGATGAGGGTGATGCTCCAGCACTGCACGGCCAGGTAGTTCTGAAACCACTTCTGTACCAGCTGCCCGAAAAAGGGCAGCACACTTAAACTGATAGCGATCGGTCCTGTGACATAGAGCAGGCCCAGCAGTGTTTGCCGGACCAACTCCATCAGCTTCCGGGCAATGCTTGCTATCCCACCGAGGGCAACCGACTGCAGCAGGCTAAGCAGGTTGAACGAATTGATGTAGTCCACTGCTTCCTCCACATAGTCGGTCAGTGAGCGGTCAGTAACCGATGCTTCTCCGCCCGGCAAATCCTCCAGCGCCGCATAAATATTGGTAGGCTGGTTCAGGTATCCGGCAAAGGCGCCGATGGTGCCACTGATCAATTCCATCAGCTCCTGGTAAAAATAAAGCAGCCCCAGCAGAATAAAACTCCTCACCACAACACCATAGTCAACTGAAACCCCTCCCCGTGCTGTAAAGCCCCTGGCCAGTGTAATGATGAGGGTGACGGCCATCAGCGTATGGATCAGCAGGATACAGGGAAACTGCACCACACTGGCCATCTCCTTAATGATGGCCAGGAAACTGGGATTAATGGAAATATTATTCATAGAATACTCCTTTCTTCAGCTGCCGGTCCTCCACGTACTGGTTCACGGCATGGTGAATGTTACCCCTGAACTGTTCCGTGAGCTTACGCAGGTAGTTGCGCTCTGCCGGTTTGGAGGAGAGCACCGCATCCAGGTGGGGCGACACCTCCAGGCAGTAGACCTTGGCCGTATCGCCCTGTTTGATGAAAAGCTCGCGGTAATTTTTCCCGATGCGCAGAGAGTGGATCTTATCAAGCTCGTGGGAGGTAAAACCCAGGTGGAGGGCCAGTTTTTTCACCTGGCTTCCATCCGTATGGTTGAGGATGATCTGGGTCTGGGCATTTTGAATGATGGCTGCCCCTACCGGGGAGCCGATGATCTCATCGATCCCCTGGGTGATGATGCACATTGCTCCGTTGTTCTTACGGATGGTGCGGTACATGCTTTCCACCCATTCGCCCATGGCATCGGAGAGCATGGACCAGGCCTCATCCATGTAGAGATACTTCCGGTCATTGGGAAACTTGCGCACCTGGTCGAGCGCCAGCTCTGTGATCAGCATGGAAATAACCGGGTAGAGGCCGGGATCTGATTTGATGCGGGCCATGTCGAAGCACACCAGCGGCAGGTCCGAGATGTCCAGTTCGCGGGAGGCATTTAACACCCGCCTGTACTCACCCTCTACAAAGGGCCGGAGCACCACCAGGAACTGTGCCACATTGAAGAACTGCATTTCCGTGCGGTATTCTTCCTGCTCTGCATGGGTGCGGTGGTAGCACCTGAACCAGTGATAAAAGCCAGCCAGTGAAGGAAGCGTCTGCCGTTGCTTTTCTCCGTTCAGGAAATCATAGTAAGCAGGGATCAGCCTCACCAGAATGGCCCTTTCTGCCGGGCTTAAGAGTGCTTTGTTTCCCTGAGCCGGGGCTCCGCAAGGGCCTTTCCACAAAATGGCCAGCAGGGCTGTCAGGAAATTAAGCTTGTCGCCGCCAAGCATCCACCGCCCTGCCTGCCGTTCAATCAGAAAAGGATTAAAGGACAGGGGGCTTGCCAGGTCATACTCAAAGTATGCCTCCAGCCCCACCAGGCTCTCGATTACATTTTTATAGGTTCCCCCCACATCGATGATGATCTGGCTATCACCCCGCTCAAAGCGCTGGCAGATAAAGTTGCCCATGGTATAAGACTTGCCCGAACCGGAAGGGCCGATCACCAGGCAGTTCTGATTATTCAGGCGGGTATTGAACAGGTTTACCCGGAGCGGATTACGGTAACGGTCACACAGCAATTCACCTTCCTCGCTGCTGTGGTAGTTGGTGGTGAAGTGTGCAAAGGTAACCGCATAGTAGGCAGGCATCAGCAGCCAGCGGTAGTTCTGGGCTGCATTGCCCGGGGCTTTGGCAAAGTACAGGCTTGCCGCATCATAAGACTCTACCAGGCATTCGCATCCCCCCACCTGTCGGAAAGCGGTAACAGCTTTTTCCAGGCACTGCTGCAGGCGCCTGTCATCAGAATCATACAGCAGCAGGGTCAGGTTCAGGGACACCAACTGCCGGTTGTTGCCCCGCACCTCTGCCGTGAACGCATCGATTTCGGCGGACTTGATGCGGTTGTCCTGGGTCGCCAGAAAGTGCAGGGAGCTGTTGATCTTCTTTTCCCGGTCCAGTTGCTTTAGGCAGGTGTCTGTGTCTTCGATGAAGATGTTCTGGCTAAGGATATGGGGAAACTGCAGGGCCTGCGTAAGCGGGTAGATCATCGGTACGTTTACACCATAGCCGTTGCGCACTGCATCCAGCACCTGTGATCCCTGTCCTGACAGGCTTAACACCCGCAGCTTTTTTTCGCCCACTGCCAGTGACTGGTGGTGGTTGTGGATGGGCCGCTGAAAAGTGGCGGGGGCTGTGTCGAATGTCAGGTTAAAGTACTGCAGGTACAGCTTGTACAGTTCATCATCCAGGAGCCTTTTCAGGCTGATGCCGCCGGCCGTCTCCAGGGCAGCTGCCAGTTCAAGGGCCAGGCCCTCCCCCTCTTCCAGCCGCTTTCCGATACCGGCAAGGGGGTTATCAAAGATCCGCCGGTGTAGCTGCACGAAAAGGTTGTTCGTCGGGCTGCTGCGTGAATCGCTTTTTTCCGGAGGAAAGGTGATGAACAGGTAGCTCTGCTGGAACAGCATCAGCCGATCCATGAAGTGAGCATCAGCCTTTCCCTGAAAGTAAGCACCATCTTTTTGATAGTTCCGGTAAGCCTGGTCGTAAAAGAAATCCAGCCGTTGTACGACTGTGCCCACTGGCAGAGGTTTCAGAGCTCCTGCTAAAAGCAGGTTCAACTGCCGGTACTGGTCTTCCGTCCACTGCTCTGCTTCAACGCCTTCCATGGCAAAGCCCAGGGCAATACGGCCGTCCCTGAAGATCAGTTTATGACCTTCCATGGCATATACCGGCATCAGCTGGTGAAAAGCAGCCATTTTCTTAGCGGCGGGTTTCCCGCTTGCAGTTCCGGGATTTGTTTTCATGGCAGCCTGGTTTCGCTGTGATGGTAATGCGGCGGGCCTGCAGGAAATAGTAGGATATCCAGGAGGCCAGGAAGCTGGGGTGCCGCCTGCGGTGCAGGTAGCGCAGAACAAACTGCAGGACAATTACGGAGAGCAGGGAGCCGAAGTAGTAGTACTTCGATACCTGAAAGAAAGTACCCATAATTCCGCCCAGCAGAACGAGGACGACGAGCACGCAGAGCAAGAGCATCAGGTCGCCTGCAGGCATGCCGAGGATGATGCTTTTGCGTTCGATAGCGGGATAGGTTCTCATAGGCCAAACTCCCCGAAAATGCCGGTAAGATCATCTTTGAAGATGTTGAAGACCAGGAAGACGATCACACCGATCACCAGTTGTCCAAGGCTGCTCATGGCGCCGGGGTCGCTCATGATAAATTTCCTGACGGTGTTGATAAGCCCCAGTGCCAGGATGATGATAAAGATGATGTTAACGGCCATGAGGACAAAGGCGGAAAAGTCCTCCAGGGCCACCGTAGTCTGCTGCTGCAGCAGAATAAATAATAGTTTCATAGCACTTACAGATTATGGTGAAAAAAAAGTCTATTCTATATCCATCCTGTCGAGCAGGCTGTAGAAGGTATAATCGTCCAGCTCTGCGGCAGCATCCGTATCATGGAGTTCTTCTGTTGCCGAGGTGGTGCCCCCCTGGATTTCAGTTCGTGTTTCCTCATTACCCGCAGTATCCACTCCGGGAGCATCCACTCCGGGAGCATCCACTCCGGGAGCATCCACTTTGGGAGCATCCACTTTGGGAGGAGGTTCTTCCGAAGAATCTCTTCCCTGGAAAGCTTCCGGGGATGGAACTGCTGCAGATGCTGCTGCCGTGTGCTTTTTTTGCTTTCCCTTTTCAGGGGAGGGTGGATGCCGGGCAGAGGGGTAAGTAATAGCAGGAATGGCAGGATGGTTATGGCCCCTCATTCGGGCTGCCAGCCTTCGGGAACAGCAATTCCGATATAGCCGCCTGGCCATGGGAAAAAGAAAGAGCAGCAGTAACAGCATCAGTAAGCCTTGCATCACGTCAGGCGTTTCAGCAGCAAGTAACACTCCCTGTGCTGCAGCGTTCATCCCTCCCCCTTCTCCAGCAACGGGCCACAACCTGGAATCCCTGGCTAAAAAATACGACTCCATAAATATAACTTTTCAAATAATGACCTACAGAATAAATGTGCGCAAAAATTTGCTTTAACACAAATCACCAGCACAACAAGAGGTCTATAAAACCTTTAAAAGAGGCTATTCAGGAATAAAAGTATCAGTCAGAAGTGCGCAAATAGGCGCTTTTAGCATCAGACAATAATTGCACTTAATTTATTTTGATGGTTTTTGATCTGGTTTGGAGATCTAAAAAATTTTTTAAGAATTTTTTATTTTTTTCACTATTCAGCAGCAACCTGTAGCAGAAACGTTTTTTTCCCAGCGATAAAACTGATGACTAACATCGAAAAGGGCCAATTCCATCCCTTCAAAGAATCTCTTTCGCCATTGCGTAGCTGTACTGGTACAGCCAGCAGGACTACTATACTTCTGCATGAAGCCATCAAAGCACCCTTATTCGTGTCATTCAACACTTTTCAGGCTATTTCCATGCTAATAAGTAGATATAGACACTTGGAAGGATACACATTTGTAGATGCCAGGGGCCTTGGAAGTGCAGTTGTCGACACCCTCACACTAATATCAGCCACCACAGGCCCGAGAAGGCTGTCGACACCCTCTTTTCAAATGCTTTCTTGCTCTTTTTTTCAACGCTGTTGCCACAGGTATTTTACACCCGAATTTTACCCTATCATATCACCCAAAAAGTCTTAACAAAGTAGCCCGGTAATTCCAGGCTTTTTGCTAATATAGAACCAACACAAGCTAGCTGATAACCTTGGAAAGAGACCATACTACAACAGGGAGTAACATTGAGGAGAATTTACTTGGACTCAACACAACGGAAGCCATTAATCTTGCTGAAGCCCAGGGAGTCGCTGAAGCAGAAGAAAGCCTGCTTCATTATGATACTGACACCAAGATAGATACCTACCTGATTTTAGAAATTCATAAAACAGCCTTTGGCCACCTGTACGAATGGGCCGGAAAATTAAGATTTGTTGATGTCACTGTGGGTAGCTTTACGCCTCCTCCTTACAGCAAGATCCCAAACTTGATGGCTGAATTCAGTGATCAGCTACAGTACCTCATCAATAGCATAAAAAATGAAAATGACCTGGTGTATGCATTAGCCTACGCCCACCACAGGATACTAGCGATTCATCCTTTTAATAACGGCAATGGCAGAACAGCTCGATTGGTGACTAACTTGATTGCATATATGCACGGGTATGAGGCTGTGCAGATTTATCACCGGGAAGGCACTTCAAGGGAAGAATACATACAGGCAGTAAAAAAGGCTGACAACCATGATTATCAGCCTCTTGAAAATATTATTAAGCGACAACTACGCCAACTCTAAGCGTGCTCGCTTTTTGCGTTTATGCGTCTTCTGAACAATTTCTTTAACCTTTGCCATAGGGACTTTTTGATCCTCTAAGACCATGGTACCATAGACAGATTCCGAGATCATCGCTACCACGAAGCGATCATCCTGTAATTTTTTATATTTATCAATTATTCTCATGGTCTGCTTTGGACAAAAGGTACGTAAATATAGGAAAGGAATGACAACTTAAGGAAACCTTCCCCGGCTTATATTCTTTACGGGAAATGGACCCTTAAGTTAACCACCACATCCACAGCTAATAACATCCTTACATCATCATAACGATAGATGTAAGCTGAAAATTTCCGGGATATTTCCATTTCTTCTAAAGTATTAGTATTGTATCACAGAAGCGGAAAAGCTGCATCAGACCTAATTTAGCTTTTTAGCTGCATTCCTAAACTTCTGTATCCTTTCTCTCACCTACAGATGTAGACACCAGGGTAGACAAATTTCTGTATCTGCAAGCTTTCTTAAGGGTGGGTGTCGATATTAAAGGCAATATTGTCTCCACCCATAAACCTATGGTTTTCTGCGAATTAATAACAATCCTGTATCCCGCTTTGCTTGCAGCCCTTGCTCCATCAGGCGGCCTGGCTGCGGGGAGGCAGGGCAAGGGTAGTGCGGTTTGGAGAGGAGAGCAGCGCAGCGGAACGAAAAACTGTGCTACGCTTGCGTGCGGTGGAGAAAGCGTGTGAATGCAGGGAGGAACGAACGCAATGAACAGGCTTTCTCCACATGGCCGGTGGGCGGGAGTGAGACACCAGCAATTTCTTTCCTTGTGAATTCCTCATTACCACCGCATCTATAAAAAAGGGGGAATACCCCCTTTGATCATTCAAGCTGCAGTGCCTGCTGCAGTGCCTTTTGCATCAGGGCATGTCCTAATCCCAGCAGGTTGCTTTTGAAGAGCTTTTCATAGCTACCGAAGGGGCGCACGTTCTGAAAGTAGCCGGTGATGCCGTTATAGGCCCACCAGGCCGTGCCCCGGATCTCCTGTTGTCCTGCTCCGGTCTGGGTATAGTCGAAGATCTGGTCGCGCATCTTTGCCATACGGGCGGAGACTTCTTCGTTCTCCTGTTTGGCAGGGAAGAGCACCTCGATGTAGTGGCGCAGGATTTTGTCTGTGATTTTAGTCTTCGCCAGCTGCTGGTAAGCCTCCCCTGTTCCGCTGTACTCCCTATGGATGAGGCCCAGCAGGCGGGCAGCTCTTTTCAGCCCATCTCCTACCCTGGAAGTGTGGCGGACGGATACCCCTTCTTTGCTGTGCAGGGCCATATTCAGGGTGTTGTTGCACACTACCCTGACGGGTGTGAAGAGGATGCGGATGGCAGAGCCTCCGTTGTGGGAGTTCATCAGCAGCAGGTACTGCTCTACGGCATCTTCTTTGCCGTTGCAGCGGACCCTAATGTGGGAAGGTATTTTGGCCGAAATAAAGATAACCTCTCCCCTGCCCAGTGCACCGGCTGTTTCGTAGATGGCTGCGCCCTCTCCGACGATGGAATCAAAGAAGCCAAAGGCCTCCCTGTTCTGCACCACCTGGTAGTTCTTGCCTACTACACCCAGGGGATCTCCTGTATCGGTACGAACGGTGGCGTAGCGGTCTTTGACAGTGGCATAAGGCCAGTTGTCATTGAGGGGAACCGGGTGGGGCATAAAGGGAAGGGTGAAGGCCTGCAGGGAGGTCTTCTCTACCCGATAGTCCAGGCCTGCATAGACAATAGCATCAGCGGAGGTGGGGCAGTCTTCCAGCACCAGGCCGAGGCGGTGCCAGGCTTTTTCGCGTACGGTGAAGAAGGCTGCTGCTCCTGTTTTGGGGTTTTGTGCAAGATTGTGTGCCATGATTGTAAAAGGTTAGATGGAACATTTATTTGTTATAGCAGCGTTTCCATGTACCCGCCGGGACTAAAGGCAATGAGGAGCCGAAAAAAATACGACCCGGAGGGTGGAGATTTTTTTCGGTCTTCATTGGGGCCTTGCGGGGAGGGCAGTGCGCCTGTGTCCCGGCGGGTACATAACTTGCAGCTACGATAGATAAATGTTCTGTTTCTCCTGGCAGTGACGCCTGCGAAAAGCTATCCATTTTGCTTAAGGTTCGATGCCTGCTTGCAAAATGAAGAAGAGGCTGGTTAGGTGGCAGGTAGCGCCGCGAACATGTTAGCTTTGGATGGCGGGGCGCCTTTGCGGGGCTGACAGGTTGGCGGCTGCAGGAGTGAAGGCGGAACGACTGCCCCGGAGTGGAAGCATGGAACGCAGGGGCTGGCGTTTGGCTGGAGCGGTGGGTAGCGGAGAGGGGTTATTTCAAAGGAGCTTGTTAAAAGGGACGTGCTACTACCCTTCTTCTTTTGAAGGTGACCATTGTAGAAGCATCTATATAAAAAGGGGATCTGTAAAGCTCCCACTTCTAATAAGGAGGCAGCTCAATGCTGCTGCGGAACAAGTAAGGATACTTCTTCTGCATGTCCAGGTGAAAGTTCCAGGCCAGCTTTTTAGCCGTATAGCAGACGTTTCTTTCCAGCTGGTCAGCAGCACAGCTGTAACATCTGTAGCTGTGCTCACTGACAGCCACACCTTTGAACTCAAACATCACCTTGGCATAGGTTGCCCTGATAAAAGAAAGCGCCCCCTCTCCTGGCAGCCCTGTGTAGGTTACCCCTACCGGCCAGGACCACAGCCATATGCGGAAGCTGTAACAACCCCTGATTGGAAAGTCTTCTGTTGTTTCCATTGCTTTAAGTGTTAAGGCTAAAAAAGAAGAGCACCTTAAAGGTGCCCTTCGTGGTAAAGTTTCTCGAATGCTGCTGCGGCATTGATTTCCCGGAAGTGCCGGTCCCGGACGATGAGCGGTACTCCTTCGATCTCTATGCTTTCCAGTTCTGATTTCAGCACAGAGCCTATCTCCCAAAGCTTGCCATCAAAGCTGGCGATGCACCAGAGGTAGTCTTTATCCTCGGGATCCTGGTTGATGAGGTATCAGCATCCTGGTTCAAAGGCATTGTAGACCCTGCAGATGATGTTCTGCGCTTCCAGCTCGCTATATAGCTGAACTGCTCCTGTAGCTTTGCTTCGATTTCTTTTGTCAAGAGTGCCATGATTAAATCATTTAAGTAGAACATTGATTTATTGTGGCAGCCTCTCCATGTACACCCCGGGACTAAAGGCAATGCGGTCCGCCGCTGCGGAGGAGCGGCAAAAAAGTCAGGAGGGATTTCTTTAGGGAGACCTTACTTTTTTGACGTCTTCATTGGGACCTAGCGGAGAGGAATGTGCGCCTGTGTACTGGTGGTACATAACTTGCAGCGACGTTCAAGGATTGTAACAGCTCTAGAATTTTGCTACTTTTAGCCTAAGATGAAAAAGTACGTTGCCTATTATCGGGTGTCGACCCAGAACAGGGACAGTCCAGTCTTGGACTTGAAGCCTAAAAAAGAACAGTCGAACAATTTTGTAGGGAAGGGAATATCCTTTCAGAATTTACTGATATAGAATCAGGAAAGAACAACACCAGACCATAACTGAAGAAAGCCATTGCCCATGCAAAAAAGAATCAAGCATTACTGGTGAGTGCCAATCTGGACCGTCTGAGCCGGTATGTTTTAAAGATACTACTGCCTATCTTGGTTTTGTACTACCTCCCAAAGCTAAAGGCGGCGTCCGCTCTTGGAATCTGCCTCTTTCATACCCTCACAAGATATGTAAGAAAAACTATCTCATTCTCAAAGCCCGATCTTATGCACTTCCTTTATCCAAAACTCTTCCTTTTCCATTATAACAAAGCACTCAAACCGTGACATTACCCTTTTTCGTAGCCTGTATAAGCCATATTAATCCAATACACAGCATGTTTTCAGGGATAAGGAATCATTACTCCATCAAATGAATTTCTCCATTTTTCATCACCATCTTTACGCTAAACAGTGATTTCTTAATGTTTTTTTTCATATCTCCTTCAAAAACAACGATATCGGCAAACGCATTTTGTTTTATCACACCAATTTTGTCCCTCATATCCAATGCGATTGCCGCATTGATAGTGGCCGTTTGCAAAACCTCTTCAGGCGACAGTCCGGAATCAGCATAACCCCAGATCGTTTGTTTGGCAACATCACCTCGTGAAGCTTTTAAATCAAAGTATGCATCAGAACCAGCAACAATGGATACTCCAGCTGCTTTCAGTTCTTTGATCCATTTTTTCCAACTAGACGCAGAATTTTCCAAATCCTCATCCGTATAGGATTGTTTTTGAAGTTCAAAGTACTGTCTAATGGTTTCGGTTGAACCATAAGTAGGAACTACATAGATTCCCTTACCGGCCATTTTTTCAAGGGTTGCCTTTTTGAACCCATATGCATGTTCTATTCCATCCACGCCAGCTTCTATTGCATTTTGAGCCGCCCAATCCCGGTCACAATGGGCCGTGACTTTTACACGTTCACTATGGGCCGTTTCTACAATGGCTTTCATTTCATCCAGGCTTAGCACCAATCTGTTTCCAATTGCCAGAATTTTAATTACGTCCACTCCCCTTGCAATATGTTCTCTAACTGCTTTTTTTGCCTCTTCCACGCCGCTGATCATACTATACTCCTGACGGGAAATCCGCTCAAAATCAGCCAGGGGAATACCGTCGATCTGTCCATCCATTGAACCTATAATTGGTCCTGATACCAGCATGCGGGGTCCCAAAATGTATCCCTTATCGATGGCGTTTCTTACCTCCAGATCGAGGTATTGTCCCGAATTTCCAACATCCCTAATGGTAGTAAAACCTGCTTTCAGATAGCTTTTGGCAAATTTGGCAGCTCTTAAAACTCTGGTTTCTGAAGAAACCAGCATCGCATCCACGGCAAGAGGTTCATCTATTTTTTGCTCTAATAAAATATGCGAGTGGGCGTCTATCAGCCCAGGAGTAATGGTGGCATTGCCAAAATCAAGCACCACCGTATTAGGCGGGAGGGTGAGCTGATTTCCAACTTCAATGACCAGATTGTTTTTTATCAATACTTCCTGATTTTTCACAAATGCATTTTTTTCTGAATCATAGAATTGCTCGGCTTTTAGTAGATAATACTTATCAGAAGCTTGAGAATAAACCAGGCTGCTTGCCAACAAAAGAAAGAGAATTGTCTGGTGAACTGTCTTAAACATGGAAAAGTGTTAAGTGGTGATCGATCTAATCAGGACATGATGAAAGACGGGTTGTAACATCCCCCTCTAGTTTCCAGCAGTTACCATAAACATCCGAATAGGTGATTTTAAGCTGAACCGAATCACTTTGCCAACGGTAGATAATTTCATTGATCAGTGAATCAGGAAGATTAACGGAAAATAAAGAAATGGATTCACCAGGTTTGAAGACGTAATCTTTTTTTGTACTGCTAAAACCAGCTCCTCTGGTATTTCTTCCAAAAATTGCTAAAAAAAGCTCATTGGTATTGTTATATACTGAACCTTTATAGATGTATTCAAAGTCTTTAATAATAGCTGGGCCCACACCTTTGTTTTCAATACCATAATCGTAGTGCCCAGTTTTAGAGCTGGCTAGCGTCTCCAAATGGGGCCAAACCGAAGCATATTGTTGTTCCCTTAATATGTTAGTCTGGATAATAGAGACTATTAATGCCGACGTACTTAAGAATACGGCAGAAATACCAAGCAATAATTCAATACTGATTTTTTTCTTGGGACTTGAAGTACTTTCATCCATTTTTTTGAGTTTATTTTCAAAAAAGAGGCAAAAAGATTATCCTGCAATATACCCTTTTAGACGGTTTTATATGTGATTTTGATGTCTTGAACTATGATTTTTCGAGTAATGCAATTCTTTTTCTGTTGGTGAGACAGGGTCGCCTGGATCGGGACGCGCAGAATAAATGAGGGAAGATGACCAAGATCAAGGCGGGCCACCCTTGTAGTCACAGCGGGCCTCCCGGGGACACTGGTGGTACTGTGTTATCTGTCTCAATCCAATCAGCATCTCCCCACGAGGTAAAACTTTGGATAATGTGATAGAGGAGCGTTTTATTGAGGAACTGCCAGTGCGGCTTATCGGTGTTAAAGCCTATGATTCTGATCTTTTAGATCAGGCTCTGCAACAGCAGGGCATTGCGATCCATAGGCTTGCAAAGAGGAAATAATGATAGAGTAGATGCCATCAGAATCAGTGAATATGCCTTCCGCTACGCTGACAAAGCCCAGCTCTGGTTACCAGAGCGAGAGGTGTTGCTGGAGATCAAAGAGCTCGTTTCATTGAGGAAAAGGCTTCTCAATGCTAAGAATGCACTAAAGGTACCTTTAGGTGAATTGGCTGGCTTTCAGAACAAGAAACTTCTCAAAGAGTTGGAGAAGCTGAATAAAAAACCTGTTGAGGCTCTGAAAAATCAAATTACAGAGATAGAGAAAAAGATTAGGAGCCTGATTAAGAAAGATGAGCAGCTGAATAATTTATTTGCTTTAGTCACTTCTGTAGATGGCGTAGGTGAAGCGGCAGCGGGGCTGCCCCAGCCGCGCTGTGATTTTCTGGGAGATTATTACTACCACCGCCGGGCGGCCCCGCAATGAGTTTAAGCTGTTTAGCTGTCCTAGAAAATTTGCCCGCGCGGCGTCCGCTGCTATGCAGGTGTATCTCCCTTTGATCGGACGGCCGACGCCGCATTCTTCAGGTACGAGCATCAGAGGCAAAACTAGGGTAAGCCAGTTTGCCAATAAGAAAATGAAGAAACTCTTTCACATGGGAGCATTAGTGCTGCTAGTATAGCAGCAGATATCTGGAAAAATGCCAGCTCAGGCTTCTTAAAACAAAGAACATTTTTCTTTACAGGCGGTGGTAGGGATCATCCATTGATTCGGGTCTATCATATTGAAGGGCGTCCTGTACCATAGAAGGCGGGGCGCTTCTTCCCCTATCCCAACTATGAAAACAAAAGACCGCCTCTTGTACCTGTCCCTCCCCCTGATCATGCTCTTTGCCTATACGGCCCTAAGCAAGCTGCTGGCACCGGAAGCATTCCGGAGGGCCATGCTGAACCAGCCGCTGCCGGAGGCCTTCAGCCATCAGCTGGTGTGGCTACTCCCGCTGGCAGAGCTGCTGACCGCAGGACTACTGCTCTATCCGCCCCTTCAGAAGTGGGGCTTTGCCCTGGCTACCGGATTAATGACAAGCTTCACCAGCTATGTATGCCTCATCCTGTTAGGGTACTTCGATTATGTACCCTGCTCCTGCGGAGGCATGCTGGAGCAACTCTCATGGGAGCAGCACCTGGGGGTTAATCTCCTATTCTGGGCCCTGTCTCTGTACGGGTTCTACACCACCCTTAGGCCCAACACGACGCTCCGTAAAGCATAAAATATCGCGCGCGAAAGTCCTGCCCCGGCAGGCAGAGGGGGATGCTGAAAACCCTGAAAAGAGTAGGCATATGTTTAATTCACAAGACGTTTGCGGCCTTTTGAGTGTTAAAAATCCGCCATATCATGAACAAGTTTAAAAATTACCTGGCCGTGATGGCCCTCGCCACCGCCTCCCTGGGAGCGTTTGCCTTTGAGGCACAAAATCCCGATCCAAACAAAACCCTGTTTGCCAACCAGGGTGGCACCTGGATTGAGCTGGAGGAGGGAGTGCAGTACCGCTGCGAATCCGCCTCCAGCATTTGCGTGGCCCAGTTTCAGAATGATGTCCCCGGACAGCAAATGACCTATTCCAGGGAAGGTCGCTTTACCGATTAATACAGTACCCTGACCTCTCCTTTGTTTACAGCACAGGAGAGTGGCCCAATGGCACGGGAGCCCTTGCTTCCGTGCTTTTTTCTGTGCTTGGGTTCGCACGTGAGGGCCCGAGGGGCTTCTTGACAAAAAAAGAAATTGATCCTGAACCTGACACTCCAAAAGGGCCAGTATCACATATGCAGAGCATGATACCTGTGTGAACGAAGGTTGGCCAGCCTATGAAAAAGCCTTACAAGAGCACAATAAAACATTTATCGCTTATCTGTACCCAGGCACCAACCATGGCTTTCATAATAATACAACCCCACGTTATGACGAAGCAGCTGCAGCACTGGCCTGGAAGCGCACCATAGACTTCTTTAAAGAAAGGCTGGTGTAATCAGCACATCATTCCCGGCATCAGATGTAGGTGCTCTGCAGCGCTGCAGCGCACCTGTCAGCAGCAGTTGGCCCAGGGCTTACTGTCTGTTAAGTCTGGCAACCGGCCTGTAGCGCTCAAACTCTACATAGGGGCTTACAAACTCCTTTTTTAGCGGCTGCACCCAGAGCAGGTCAGAGCTAAGGTATTTCTTATTGCAGTCTGGCAGTACCGTTACCACCGTTGATTCCCGCCCCAGCTCCTGCTGCAGGTGGATGGCACCGATCACATTGGCGCCTGAGGAAAAACCGACCCCCAGTCCCAGCTGATGGGCCAGCTTTTGGGCCATGCGGATCGCATCACTGTCATGGGCCTGTACGATGGTGTCCAGTTTATGCAGCTGCAGGATGGGCGGGATGAAATCATCAGAAATTCCCTGAATACGGTGCATGCCTACCTTACAGCCGGTAGAGAGGGTGGGTGACTGGGCCGGCTCCAGCGGATGCAGGCGGACCTGCGGATTCTGGCTGCGCAGGTAAGTTCCCACCCCCATGATGGTGCCCCCGGTGCCAACACCTGCCACGAAAGCATCCGGTGTTTTTCCGAGAAGCTGCAGCTGCTCCCAGATTTCGGGACCTGTTGTTTGTTCATGGGCTTCACAATTCAGCCTGTTTTCAAACTGACGCGGCAGAAAAACATGCGGATCTTCAACAGCCATTTCCCCGGCCAGCTGAATGCTGCGGATAAAGCCCCCCTCCTCCCGGCTGACCAGGCTTACTTCCGCGCCCATGCTCTGCATCAGCTCGGCCCGCTCCCGGGTAAGCCAGTTGGGCATGAGGATGCGCACGGGGTGTCCCAGTGCTCTGCCCAGAGCCGCAAAGGCAATGCCGGTATTGCCGCTGGTGGCCTCCACAATCGTGTCGCCGGGCTGGATCAGCTCCTGCTCATAGGCCTGCTGCAGGATGTGGAGGGCCATACGATCCTTGATGCTCCCGCTTAGGTTATAATATTCACACTTAACGTAGATCCGCCCCGGCTGGCCCCTGTAGCGATAATGCAGCTCCAGCATAGGAGTATTTCCGATCAGGTAGCGGAAGTTTCGCAGAAGAACATGTCGATTCCCGGAAGTGATCTTTGTATTTTGTTCCAGCATGCGTATCATGTTGGTTTAGAAGGTTAAACAAATTGTTGAAAAATAGTTTTCAATAGGCTGTACTCTGTTCGGCAAAAACAGCAGATAAAGCCTGTTTCCGACTGGAATTAACTTCCTGCCGCACCTTCTGCCAGGCTGCGGTGCCCTGCTCCAAAAACTCCAGGAACCGGGGCACAGACAGGTCATAAGCCGTCGGTGCCAGCAGTGAGTTTCCAGTTTCCGGGTCCAGAACCGCATAAAAGGGTTGGGCATTGGCGCCAAAGCGGCGCACCTGGTAGTCGGCATTCTGCATGCCGATGCTCTTTTTGATCCGTCCGTCAAAAGTGGAGCGGTACCAGCGGGTTTCAGGCAGCTCGGTCTTATCATCCACATAGAGGGCCAGCAGCACATAATCTTTCCGGAGGCGCTCCAGTACCCGCGGATCGCTCCACACCCGGGCTTCCATTTCCCGGCAGTTAACGCAGCCGTGTCCCGTAAAAGTAATGAAGAGCGGCTTGCCCTGCTCCCGGGCACAGGCCAGGGCCTGCTCCAGTTCAAAGTAACCCTGCAGTCCGTGCGGCCAGCTAAGCCGCTCACCCCCACGGGGAGGTTCACACATTCCAGCCGCCGGCGGGGCTTCACTGCTGTCCGTCCCGCCCCACCCACTACTCCAGTTGGCAGTTTGTTTATGGGGTGGCAGGTAGCCTGCCAGCGGTGCCAGTGGTGCACCGAACAGGCCCGGCAGCAGGTACAGCACAAAGGCAAACACCCCTATCGCCAGCAACAGGCGAAGCACTCCCGGCCGGTCAGGTACCCCCGGAGCAGTACCGCTTTCCTGCGCCAGCGGGAGCTTGCCCAGCAGGTATAGCCCCATGGCGGAGAAGATGGCAATCCAGAGGGACAGGTAGAGGGGCCGGTCCAGCAGGCCCCAGCCGTAGACCTGGTCGGCCACGCTTAGGAATTTCAGGCCCAGGGCCAGCTCCAGGAAACCCAGCACCACCTTGACCGTATGAAGCCATGCCCCCGAGCCTGGCAGCTTTTTGAGCCCTTCCGGAAAGAGCGCCAGCAGGGTAAAAGGCAGGGCGAATGCCAGTCCAAAGGCAGCCATGCCCACCAGGGGCAGCAGCACCGCCCCTCCGGCCGAGGCCACCAGCAGGGAACCCACCATAGGGCCGGTGCAGGAAAAAGAAACCAGTACCAGCGTGAGGGCCATAAAGAAAATACCCGGCAACCCTCCTTTGTCTGCCTGCCGGTCTGCCCTGTTGATCCAGGAAAGAGGTAGGCGAATCTCAAACATGCCAAGGAAGGACAGGGCAAAGAGCGTAAAAATCCCAAAGAAAAGCAGGTTGGGCAGCCAGTGGGTACTTAGGAAGTTAGCGAATGCCGGCCCGTTCAGCCAGGCCAGCCCCGTGCCGACCCCTGTATAGATCAGCACCACCGACAGGCCGTATAGCAGCGCCCTGCTGACGGCTTTACGCCGCAGACTCCCGGAGTGGAGACTCCCCGAGTGGACACTCCCTGATCCGGTGCTTGCCCGAGGCTCCTGAAAGCTGAAGTAGGCCACTGTTAGCGGAATGATGGGAAATACACAGGGGGTGAGCAGGGCTGCCAGCCCTGCTACGAAGGCCAGCAGGGCAAAACCCCAGAGGCTCATTCCATTGGTTATTCCCTTACTGATCGGAGAGGTATCCGCAGGGTAGCCAACGCTCCCTCCCTGATGTGGAACAGCAGGCGTGTCCACTGCTGCCGATGTCGACACTTTCTGCCCGCTACTATCTGTCGCCGGTGCCACGGGTGTTGCATCGGCTCCCGCTCCCCGTGCCGGTTCACCGGCAGGAATCTGCTCCATCTCCCGCTCCTCCTGCAACCGGGGCCTGGGAGTTGCTTGCGTTACCTGCAGCGAAGAGAAGCGGAACTCCTCCTCGCCCATTACGCAGCGGCCATTCTCTTTACTGCAGAGCTGATAGGTAAGGGTGCCCCTGATGCGTGGATCTTTCCCCAGAATCCGGACACGCTGGCGGAACAGGCTCTTTCCCTCAAAATAGCTTACCTCTCCTTCCCACAGCGAATCAAAACGGCGGCTGGGTCGCACCGACTCCACTTCCCCTACAAGGGCATAATCCGGATCTGACACAAATGTAACTGCTGCGGGAAGGGGCCCCAGTTCGGGATCCATATCCGTAGCATAGAGCTGCCAGCCTTCCTCCAGACTGGCCTCCAGAAAAAGATCGACCTCCTCCCCCTGCTCCACTACGCTCTTTGCAGGATAATAGCGCCATTCGGCAGGCTTCAGCACCTGGGCTGTGCCCGACAGCCCTGCCAGTAGCAGGCCCAGCATAACAAATAAAGATTTCATATCGCTGTTATGTTAATTACCGGCCGACCTGTCCCGGATTACCAGCACTTTTACCTTTGCTTTCTTCTCCACCAGGTCGAGGCCATAGGGCTGCAGGGCTTTGCGCACCGCTTCCAGGTCAGAGAGGTCACCGGCAAGCTCCAGATCCACCCCGCCCTCGTAGCCCGTCAGGTCTACCAGAGGCGCTTCTGTTTCCTGCAGGTAGATGGTGTTCAGGCGCATGAGCAGCACATTGAAGGGCACATTCTGCAGGCGCAAGCCGTAGGGGCCGGTCTGTGCACGGGACTGACCGCCCCGGCTGCTGAAGGATTTCCCCTTCCCCGTACGCACCAGCGCAATCACCGGGTGTTTGCGCACTTCCACCCGCGCGCTGTATTGGGGAAAGAGGCGGTCCAGCTCCTGCCGGGCCAGCGCCCACTCCTGCCCGGCCAGCTGCGGGCCTACCTGCAGTTCATAGCAGTAGCCGTTGCCTGCCTTCAGCCAGTCCTTGTAGGATTGCTCCCGGTCGAGGTGCTCCAGGGCATTCCGGTCCCTAACTTCATAGACCACCCGGTTCAGGCCGTAATATTCTGTTGCCGTGCTGTGGACCTTGCGGTAAAGCCCCAGCAGCGAATGGTTCGTCATGATGATGCGCCCCCCTTTTTCAGCAGTGGCAGGCTCCCAGGCATAGAAGCCATCCAGCCCTTCAACGTAACCTGTCAGCACCGAGCTGTAGCGGAGCTCCTCCTGGGGCAGCATGGGGTTAAGGGCTACCAGACGGTCATAGCGGCCGAAGTCGAGAAAGCTATCCTCCTTTTGACGCAGCACCTTCGCAGCACCGCTTTCCCCCAGCACGGCCTGTATGTGACCGGCATTTACTTCATCCAGCCCCGTGATGGCCTGCACCACCCCCTGCGGATCTACCCAAACATAATGAGGAAGCTGCTGATGCGGGAATAGGTAGCGCAGGGTATTGTCTGCGGTAACGATGGCAGGGCTAAGGCCCTGCAGCAGCTTCCGCTTTTCGAAAGCTGTTTTTACAGCAGCTTCGTCCTGGTAAGTCACCGGCAGGAAGGCCAGCTGGCCTTCAAAGAGGCGCTCCAGGGAATCTGTTTTTGGAAACATGCCGATGCAGGGAGCGCACCAGGTCGCCCAGAAGTCCAGGATCAGCCAGCGGCCGCGGTAATCCGCCAGGTTCAGGCTGCCCGTAGGGTGGTTGATCACCCCCGCCAGGGTGATGGCCGGCAGTGTATCGCCCCTTTTCAGAGGGGTAAGCCCCCCTTCTGTCTGGGCGGCAGCGGGTGTACGTATCAGCAGCAGCAGGAGGAGTATCAATAGTACGTGTGTGTATTTCATAGTCTTTGGGGTAATTAGATGAACAGATACTAGCGGGGGTTCTGGGCGATGCCGCTGATGTCAATTTCCTGCTGCGGGATCGGGTACACCCAGCGGGGACTATGGGGCGGCAGCATATAGGTTTCACCCATCAGCTCGCGTACCAAGGTTTTCTCGTGGGGCGTTCCCTGCAGGCGACGCAGGTCGCTCCAGCGCAGGCCGCGAAAGAGCAGCTCCTTGCGCCGTTCCGCCAGCACCAGATCCAGTGCTTCGGCAGCACTGGCCGCGGTATAGGGTACAAAGCTACCCGCCTGCCAGCGGGTACGCAGCAGGCGGTTCAGGTCTTCCATGGCACCAGCTACATTGCCCAGGCGGGCACGGCTTTCAGCCCGGATCAGGTAGACCTCGTCGGTGGCCAGGCCCCCGAACAGGAGGTTTCCCTGCCCCGAGTAATGGCCCCGGAAGCGCAGTACATCCTCTTCTTCGGTAAAAAAGAGCTGCCTGCGCAGGTCCTCCTGGGCATAGCTGTCGTAGAGGTTCCCTTCTACCCGCGCCCGGGAGGAAGACAGGTTGTAAGGCAGCAGCACGCTATGGAAGAGCACCTCCTCATGAAAAAGCGCAAAAGGCAGGGCAGCCGCTGTGTCCAGGCTGTTGTAGTCCAGCAGCTGGTCCCGGAGGCCCAGGCTCCGGCTTGCATAGTCTTCGGCCGATTCCCACGCTCCCATGATGAGCGCCACGCGGGCCAGCAGTGCCCAGGCCGCCGCCTTATCTGGGCGGGTCGGGTAGGTGCTGTGCTCTGGCAGCAGGGCAGCTGCAGCCTCCCCTGAACGGATGATTTCTGCGTAGGTCTCCTGCAGGCTGGCCCGGCTCACGGGCGCCTCCAGCTCCGAACGGAGCCGCAGGGGAATGCCTGGGGTGTCCGCCGCTCCATTCGGGTCATAGGGAGGGGCAAAGTGCTGGCTAAGGGCATAAAAGGCATAGCTGCGGTAAAAAAGGGCGCTGCCCTTCAGCCCTTCCCATTCCGCCCGCTCCGCTTGGCTTACAGTCAGTTCTTCCAGGCCCTCCAGCACCACATTGGCGTAAAACACCTGCTCATAGGGCAGGCTCCAGTCCTGGGGCAGCCAGCTGTCGAAGATCTCTTCCGCCCAGATGTAGGTGTTTCGCTCCGTATCGGTGAAGAGCGAGGCCCAGTCATCGTCAGAGAGGTAATAGTTATCAGCACCCATAAAGCCGAGGGCCGGCTCCTGGTTCATGATGTAAAAGTCATTGTCAAGCAGGGCCTGGTAATCCTGCAGGTTTTGGGGCACGATCAGCGCGCTGTCCGGCTTCACGTCCAGGTAATCCCCGCAGCCGGGAAGCAACAGGATCAGGAAGGGCAGCAGGAGGCCGCAACAGGGTATGGTGTATTTTTTCATCTTCTTGAAGGGGTTAGGTTAAAAATC
The DNA here is from genome assembly GCF_020178975.1 of Cesiribacter sp. SM1. Taxonomy (GTDB): domain Bacteria; phylum Bacteroidota; class Bacteroidia; order Cytophagales; family Cyclobacteriaceae; genus Cesiribacter. The sequence continues at coordinate 12,569 of NZ_JAHXBU010000016.1, read as the reverse complement.
GGCCCGCAGGCCCAGGGCCAGGGAGCGTGGTGCCGGCATGGTACGGTAGTCAGGGTCCGGCACCTTATCCGTTGCCTTCCAGAGAATTCCCAAATTACGGGCATAGGCGTAGAGCTGCAGCTGCCGGAAAGGCAGGCGCTCCCACTGCTCGCGGCTAAGGGTGTAGCTAAGGTTTACATCCTGCAGGCGGAGATGATCGCCCCGCTCTACCAGGGCTTCCGAATACAGATAAAAGTCATCGCGGTAGCTGTTCCCCCTTTCCGGGATGGAAGGCACCTGTGTAAAGACTTCATCTCCCGGCTGCTGCCAGCGATAGGACCAGTCGCCATGGCCACCCAGCCCCCTGTTGTTGCCATAGCGTATTGACTCCCGGCGGAAGTAGTAGCCCAGGCTGTAGGTAAGGTTGCAGGAGAGCGAAATCCCCTTCCAGCTAAAGGTATTCCGCAGCCCCCCGAAATGCTGCGGCTGTGCCGGGCCGTGGTACAGGAGACTGTCGCCCGTCATGTTATTGATGATGGCGCTCCAGTCCTCGCTCCTTTCCCCATTCAGCCAGCCCTGTGGGTTGCCGTTGAGGGGATTCAGGCCCGCCCAGGGAATGGAATATATGGCCAGGGGCGGATAGCCCTCTCTGGGATACAAACCGAAGCTAAGGAGCTGGTAAAGCCCGGCCTCCGCCTCGTAGCCGGTCACCAGGGTCCTGGCATGGCTCCACAGCCAGTCGGTCTGCCAGCGGAAGTTCCCCTGGAGGTTAAGGCTGCTTAAGGTCAGGTCTACGCCCCTGCCCTCGGTAGAGGAAACATTGCCCCGGAACTGGCTGCGGCCGGTCACTGGCGACAGCAGGGCATCGCCGATCAGGTCCTCTCCCCGCTTCAGGTAATACTCGAGGCTGCCGCTTAGGCGGTGGTTGCGGGTGGCAAAGTCCAGGCCCCCATTCAGGATCCTGACCCGCTCCCAGCGCAGCGCGGGGTTGGGCGGGTTGGTGATGCTGGCATAGGGCAGGCCCGTATCCCAGCTGCGGCCCTGCAGGCGGGCGGTGGTAAAGGCCGTTACGCTCTTGTCGATATTGCCGTTGTAGCCCCAGCTGCCCCGCAGCTTCAGGTAGGGCAGCGCCTTCCAGCGGTAAAAGCTTTCCCCGTGCAGGTTCCAGCCCAGGCCCGCCGACCAAAGGGGCACCCCCCGCTGGTTCGCTTCTACTCCGAAAAGGTTGGAAAGGTCGCGGCGGCCGCTTAGGGTGAGCAGGTAGCGGCGGTGGTAGGTATAAGCCGCATTGGCATAGTAGGAAATAAAGCGATCATGCAGCAGGCTTAGCTGCTGCCCGCCCGGAACGATCTGCCGCCGGCTGGGCTGCTGGTACTGCGGATAACGCGTTACCCCATCGTAGGGCGCCACTAAGAGCCCCTCTTCCTGGTAGCCATAATAGCGGAAGCTGCTGGCGCCCGTTTCCATCCCTTTCATCTCCCAGCCCGCCAGGGCGTTCAGCTCATGGCGATCTCCCCACAATTTGGCAAAAAGGAGCTGTGCCCGCAGGTTGTGGGTTTGAGAAAGCCGCCTGCGTTCGTCCAGGATGCCGCCCATGGGAATAGCCCTGCTTAAGCTGCCGTCGTCCTCCAGCTGGGTGAAGCGGTTCACCAGGTCGCGGGCGTAGTAGCTGTCAGCGCCATAGTGGTCGCGGCCCAGCCCGTTGCTGTTCCAGTACTGGTAGCGCAGGCTGGCCTGCAGTTCCGGCAGCAGCTGGTAACCCAGTTCCAGGTTGGCGCGGAAGTCCCGCAGGCGGTTCGACCTGTCTACCAGTTCCCGCTCCTCCAGGGGTCGGTAGCGCCAGTCGGGCAAACCCGCCGCTTCCGCTCCCTGCACAAAGCCCAGACGGTAGTCGCGGATCAGCGGCAGCGGATTTCCCCCTTCATCAGCCAAGCGGCTGTAAGGCGGCAGCGCATCAAAATTAGACTGCCGCAGGCCCTGCGGATCCAGCCCGTTATTCACGGTACGTCCCTCGATATAGTAGAGATCGGTAGAGAAGCGGAGCTTCTGGCGGAAGAAAGCCCAGCTGTTCTTGGCGTTAAGCGTGATGCGGCTGTTTTCATCCCCTATCAGCCGTTCCAGGGCTTTATCGTAGCCCGCCGAGAAGTAGTAGCGCTGGCGGTGATCGCCACCCCGGAGGCTGGCGGCAACCTGCTGGTGCAGGGGCTGCTGGTACAGATAACGTTCAAAGTCCTTGCGCACGTCCCCCTCCTGCAGCCGGGCCCGCTCCGCTTCCAGTTCCGCATCCGTGATACGGCCCTCGCGGTGCAGGATCAAGAGCTCTACAAAGGGGCTGATGGCGCGTTTATCGGCCGCCCGTTCGTAAGCCCCGTAGTAGCCCCCTTCAAAGAGTGCCTGCTCGGTCGCCATATAGTCGCCTGTCGACATGCGGGGGATATAAAAAGCATCGGGCTGCTCCCCTACCGTTACATTGCTGTTAAAAGATAATTGCGGGGCCTGGCCATGGCGGCCCTGTTTGGTGGTGATGACGATCACCCCGTTGCCCGCACGGGCACCCCAAATGGAGGCAGCTGCCGCATCCTTCAGCAGGGTAATGTTTTCTACATCATTAGGGTTGATGGAGGCCAGGTCGCCGTCGTAAGGAAAGTTGTCGACCACGATCAAGGGCTCGCTGTTGGCAAAGAGCGTGGAACGGCCGCGGATACTCAATTCCCGTCCGCCGGCCTGCGGCTGCAGGAGCAGGCCCGAAGCAATGCCGTCCAGACGGCTAAGAATATCGGGACTCACGCTGCGGTTGAAGAGTTCCTCGTCCACCTGCACAAAAGAGCCTGTGCTCCGTTCCTTCGGCAGCTGCTGGTAGCCGGTGGAGACGATCTCCACGGCCATGAGATTTTCGATGTCGGGCAGCAGGCGCACTTCCAGGAAATCAGTGGCCGGCAAGGGGAATTCTTCGGTGGTGTAGCCGATGTAGGAAACCTGCAGGGTATCGGCTCCCGGACGTACACCAGGAGGCAGGCGCAGGCTGAAAAGGCCATCGCTGTCGGTAACGGTGCCCCCGCGGCTGGCCTTGAGCAGGAGGTTCACGCCCGGCAGGGGCTGTCCCCCTTCGTCGAGCACCTTTCCGCGGAGGATGCGGGCATCCCGCTCCGCCTCTTCCTGGGCATGGGCGGGAAGTGACCAGCGCAGGAGGAAGAGCAGGAAGTAAAAGATGAGTAAATGGATCTTCATATTCGTGTGGGTTGGGTATTGGAACAGGCCCAGGAGCCTGGATAAGAGTTACAGGGATACGGCACAGGTGGACCGGGCTTCTCCCGGAGCTTCCCCCTCCCCTGCCGCTGGGCTTGCCGGCTGCAGCTGGGGAATTGGGGGAAGCTTGGAGAAGGCATCTGCGGGTAAACAATGGTAAAAAAGGGGCGGCCCGCGTAGGGTGCCGGGGCAGGCCCTGCCGAAATACTTACTAACCTAAAGGCAAAGCGACCCCTGTCGGGCCTGCACGGCCCGAAAGCAACTAAACGTGACACACCCCTCCTGAAGAGGATCTTGTGTATTGTTGTAGACAGCCAAAGGAGGAGTGTCTACACCTTAGCCCTTTACCACCAGAAGCGGGGCGGCGGTGTCGACATCATGGGAAAGTGGGTCGACGGCCTCCCGAAAAGGCATAGCAGGGCCAGTCTGCATAAAATGGTGTTCATGCGGATGGAGTTTGATGTGTCAAAAAGGGGAAAGTGCTGGAAGAGAAGCGCTGCCGGCAAGCCCAACCTTCACAGGAAGAGGCAGTGCATACATAATCGCACCACCCGAAGGGGGAGCAGATCAGTGTGGAGGACGGTGGCAGTGCAGCCAGATGTGACGAGCGTGTTCCATTGCGAAAAGTTTAGAGCCAGACTGTCTGCAGTGGTTAACAGGAGCAGCCGGGAGTGCATATATCAGGTCATCATCGAAGGAAAAGCCGGGTTACAAACTTGCGCCATGAAAGAGGCGTGGAACCCAACTTAACCCGTTACTGAGGTACTTGCATACCCGACCACGAATAAGTGGGCCCACGCCCATAGCGTGAGCTTCTCACTTACCGTCTCGTGGTCAATGAAAGGTGCCAGTTTTCTAAGACGAGACAATCAGTGCGACTGCTTCAAATGCTATAAATTTTGAAGTATCGCAAATATAAAATTCAATATCAAAATTCTTCTAAACTGGAATTAGTTAGCAGTTTAGAAGCCTTGACTAACTAGATCAAAGGTAAGCAATTTTTAAATATAGGACAAATATGTCCTAACAATTTTTGATAGCCTGTAACAATTTGTCCTTGTGAAAAAACCAAATTACAAGGACCAGGAATTTATAGATAAAGTTCGCAAACGAATTCTAGAAATTTGCGAGGAAAAAAATATTGGCCAGGAATGCTTAAGTGACAGAACAGGATTTGATTTGAGGCAGGTAGGACGAATCTTAAGGGGAGAAACAAATACATCCATTAGCAACATTGCCCAAATATCCAGGGCTATTGGTGTTCACCCTTCTGTGCTTTTTAATTTTGAATTCGATATACCAGATGAATATGTCCCTCCAGTTGAAAAAGGTGGTAAGAGAATGAAAGGTAGCCCAGAATAAAGACTATTTACAATCTAACATTTATTTCCAACTGATCTACATAATATTCCTATTCCCCAATTAATAGTTAATACACTATGCGTCAGAAATTCCCCTTTCCGAAGTATTGAATCTTGTTGTAGATGTGCCTGATTTTTCACAAAATGTTGATTGAGAATTTTAAATATCTCATTAATGAATATTGTGTCATTATTGGCATTTACTAATGGATAGACAGTCTTTCTCTCAACTCTTGTACCGACAAAGCCGGCACTTTTCTATGAACCATTGCATGACAATTAGGGCAAAGGGGAATCAAATCTTTGATAGGATCAACAATGTATTCTTCCTTTACCTCAGACAAAGGTTTAACGTGATGCACATGAATAAAGTCCTTGCCCAATTCGCCATACACACTCTCAAAATTAAATCCACAGCATTTACAAGACGTTCCGTGAAATTCCAAGCACTCTCTACGAGCCGCAATATTTCGTTCGTATTTATTTACTTTGATTAATTTACAGGCACCTTCATAATAAAAATCAGGTGTTACTAATTCCTCAGCTAAGATTACAGGGTTTACTTGCTCATTGTATCGAAGTGACCAGGTAATTTTCACAGGTCTAGTATCTTCAAAATCTTTCGCAACTCCACAACCCTCAAAAACAAAAGGATCTCGATCTCCCTTTCTTGTAAACAGATAAACATTGCCACTAGGATAAAGGAGCTCTTGAATAGATTGATGGTTCAATCTAGATTGACTTTTGCCGTACCAAACTAGCTCATCACCATTCCAATAATTATCATAATCGTGCCCTGTTCTTCCTGCAACACCTATATTAGAAAAAATAAACACATCATTCTCATACTTTCTATATCCTGTATCCCAGGCTCCCCGTTGTAATTCCTTGGGTACATTCAATATATGATATATTTCCTTTTTTGTGTAGGTAGCGCCAATCTTAAACATCCTTTTTGCTTTTGATTTCTGAAATTAGACCCTCCAGCCGTTTTTCTCTTTTCTCTTTAGATTTGATTTCACATTGCCAAACCACAACTACCTTCCAGCCCTCTTCTTCCAACTGTCTTGTATTCCGTGTGTCACGTTCTACATTTGCACCAATCTTTTCTTTCCAGAACTCATGTCTCGTTCTAGGGAGTTTAGCTGCTTTACAACCTTGATGCCCATGCCAGAAACATCCGTTTACAAATATTGTGGTGTTGTACTTTGGTAAAACAATATCCGGTTTACCAGGCAAATCGCTAACGTTCTTCCTATACCGAAACCCTTTTCCAAATAAGAACTTCCGTACTGTTATTTCTGGCTTTGTTTCCTTTCCGAATATCTTAGCCATAATATTCGATCGCTTTTGTTGGGAATAAATATCAGTCATTTGCAGATCTAGTAAGTGAGAAGTTCTTCAACATTACTCGGTAATCACAAAGATGCTCATTTAATATTTTCCTGCTGAAAACCTGCCTTACCATGCTGATCATATATCTTTTTCCAGCTGTAAAAGGTGGCTGTGCTTACGACAGGCTGAAATGGCTCCTTCTTGCTCTGCTGCCTGCACGATTTTTAACTTCTCCTGCTTACTCCGTCTCTTGTACGATTTGCTCATATTTCCCTAATTTAAAGTTTCTGATTTCTGTTTCAAAAACTCTCCATTCTTTTATGGGACTAAGACAATTTTATCTATAGGCAAGTGAGGCAGTGAATCTGGCATTAGGGTTGATTCTTTGATGCTAATGCAAGGCCTCCTCGCTTATATCCTGCTAGCCTTACATCTAATCCATTTATAATCTTTTGTTCACTTTTTTGTTTGAAGTCTACTTAACAACATGGGATTGATAAAGAAATTAATAATTCCTATGTTTACAGGTTATAGAAAAGCCTATAAATAAGTAGTCAGATATGCCAAAAAAAAATACTGAGAACAACACTAGCGCTTTGAAAGCAGTGGACTTCTTTTGCGGTGCTGGTGGTGTAACTTGTGGTTTTCTAAAAGCAGGTATAAATGTTCTTGGCGGAATAGACATAGATGAAACTTGTAAGGAAACATATGAGAAGAATAATAACTCAAAATTCATACACTCAGACATTTCTAAATATAAGCCAGAACAGCTTCAAAAAGATTTAAATATTACACCCAACGATGATAATCTGATATTTATTGGTTGTTCTCCCTGTCAATATTATACAATAATAAATACATCAAAAGAAAAGTCTGCGAAATCAAGATTGCTACTTGAAGATTTTAAAAAATTTGTAGATTACTTTAGGCCAGGATTTATTTTTATTGAAAATGTACCAGGTCTTGAGTCGAAGAAGGAAAGTCCGCTTCAAACATTTAAGCAGTATCTATACGAGACAGGTTATTTTATTGATGATAAAATAATAAATGCATTAGATTATGAAGTACCTCAGAATCGTAAAAGATACGTCCTTTTAGCATCTAGAATAACTAATGTAATAGCTATTCCTAAATTGAAATGTGGAAAGGGAATGACTGTACGCAATTTTATATCAGAAGAAAAAGGTTTTGATAGAATTCCTGCCGGGCACAAAGATTTAACTGACTTTCAACATTCTTGTGCTGGCTTACAAGCTATCAACATCGCTCGTTTAAGAAGTACACCTCCAGATGGTGGAACAAGGCTTGCATGGAAAGATGATCCAGAGTTACAATTACCTTGTTATGTAGGCAAGGATGATTTATTTTATGATGTATACGGAAGAATGTATTGGGACCAACCATCCCCTACTATAACAACAAAATTTTACAGTACATCTAATGGCCGATTTGCACATCCAGAACAAAATCGGGCAATTTCTATAAGAGAGGGCGCTGTACTTCAATCTTTTCCTTTAGATTATAAATTTTATTCGAATAGTATTGAAAAAGCTGCAAGGATGATTGGAAATGCCGTGCCACCTAACATGGCAAGAAAAATTGGTCAGGAAATTATAAAAGCTAGAAAAAATGCCTCAATTCAGAGCCAAAGCAAGAGCAGTTGATCTTCTAGGAAAAGGACAAATTGCTGATTTGCCTACAGCAATTTCTGAGTTATGGAAGAATGGCTATGATGCATATGGGGATAAATTACAAGCTTTTCTTTATTTGGATGGGTATGTAGATTCTTCTGAACCTGTTTTTGTTATTTCTGATGATGGTAAAGGAATGACAAAAGAAGATATTACTGATAAATGGTTTGTATTGGGCACAGACTCAAAATCAAGAGGAGAGATTGATATCAAGGGAGAGGATACTCTTCATAAAGAGCCACGAATTAAAATGGGTGAGAAGGGCATCGGTCGACTGGCTGTAGCTTACCTTGGTCCTCAAATGTTAATGCTAACTAAGAAAAAAAAGCACCAACTGGAGGCAATATTTTTTGATTGGAGGATCTTAGAGAATTATAACTTATTTCTAGAGGATATTCATATACCTAATAAAACTATTGTATCCGGTTCTACCGCTGCTAATATTTTCAATGATTTAAAAGACGAATTTTTATTAAACTTTCCTGCGATTAATCCAGGTCAAAGGGATCCTTGGAGTGATCAACAAGATTTAAGGCGAACAATAATTTCTGATTGTTTAGATCTTTCTTTACCCGACTTTATTATTGATAACCATATAAATGATCTTGCAAATGATCCTCTAGGTTCCCACGCAACACGTTTTATAATTTTTCAGCCAGAACAACAAATATTAGATTTAAAGAATTTTTCTAAAAAAGATGAAAATCAAGATAAGCAAGATGAAAACTCTATAAATCATACAGTTTCTGCTCTTGTTGGACTATTTAATTTATTCAAAACAGATGATCCAATATATAAAACTCATTTTTGGATCAAGGATAGCGAAAATGGTGAATATGATCTTCTAAATTTTAAAGAATTTTTCACTCCAGAAGATTTTCATCACAGTGACCACATGATTGATGGGAGATTTGATGAAAAAGGCAATTTCTTTGGTAAGGTAAGGATCTATAAAAAAGAGATTGAACACAATTATAAGCCTATTAGAAAGGAAAAACTTACAAGTTTTGGTCCCTTCGAGATTAAATTAGGATATGTAGTAGGCAAAAAAGAAGAAACATCTTTGAATGATGAACAATGGCGTATTTTCGGCGAAAAGCTGGAATTATACGGTGGATTGTACATCTACAGAGATCATTTTAGAGTACTACCTTATGGAAGAGCAGAGAATGATTTTTTAGAGTTTGAAGAGAGAAGAAATAAATCAGCAGGGGATAACTTCTTCGCAAAGAGAAGAATGTTTGGATATATTGAAATATCACGAGATTTAAATAAAAGATTAGTAGATAAGTCTAGTAGAGAAGGATTTGTAAATAACCTCGCTTATAGAGACTTTAAGTCTGAATTGATAGCTTTTTTTAAAGATTTAGCAAAGAAATATTTTGCTACTTCTTCAGAGTTTGATTATAAGAATCAACAGAAGGAAGAGATTAGAAAGATGTCAGAAGCTGAATCCCAAGAAAAAGAAAGAGACAAAGAAGCAAGAAAGCAGTTTTCGAAGAATTTAAAAGAATATCCACAGGCATTAGACTTTCTTGAGACACATTACGTGACTCTCATAAAGAGCTTGGAGGAAAAAACAGCCACTTCAGATGTAGCCTTTGATGAAGTACGTATTATATTAAAAGAACTAGATGAATGTAAAATCAAGGCACAAGCATTCAAAATATCTAAACCAGCCAGATTTGCACCTACTCCATTACAAGAAAAGAACTATTATGCTTATCAGAAACAGTTATCAAAGTTTCAAAAAACAGTTGAAATTTCAGATAGAGTAATCAACTCTGTACAAGAGAAATTAAAAGTACAAGATCTCTTTGTGGAATTTGAAAGCAAGCACAAATTATTTTCAAATACATTGAAGAACCAATTCTCTGAATATGACAATCGGTTAAAGTTTATAAATAATAAGTTCATAAAAGAATTGGCCAATGAAGAAACCATTTTTCTTTCTGATTACGAAGCTAAGTATCAAGCTATTATTCCGCCAAAAACTGATGTTGATGAAATATTTCTTAGCTTGAAATTATTAGAAAGTATTTTTAAGGATACTAGAGAGAAGGTTTCTAATAGAATTGCTCCTTATTTATCACACCTAGAAAGAGTAAACTTTGATGTCAAAGAGGATGATTTAGTTGGTTTTTATAAAATGCAATTTGAAGAAATGAAAGAAGAGTGGAATAAAACTTATGAGCTAGCTCAACTAGGAATCGCTGTTGAAATAATAGATCATCAATTCAATACTCTATACTCTCAATTATCAGAAAGCATCAAATCTCTAAAGATAAATTTAGTAAATAACAATGAAGCATTACTGAGGTACAACGTTCTAGTAAATGCATTTAATCATCTCGAAGACAACTACAAATTATTACAACCTTTATACAGAACAACTGGAAGAATTAGGAAAGATGTAACTGGCAAGGAATTATTTAATTACATCCAAGATTTTTTTGGTACTAAGCTTAAAGAGAATAATATCCATTTTGAGATAACAGATAAAGCATCGGATTGGAGTGAGTTCTCATACGAATCAGTATTTAAGCCAGTTTTAATTAATATAATCAATAACGCAATATATTGGCTACAACCAGTGGAAGACAAGAGAATCTTGATTGATTTTCAAGATCAAAAATTGTTAATTTTAAATTCTGGCCTTCCTATTGATGAACATCTTCTAGAAAACATTTTTAAGTTATTTTACTCTGATCGTCCCAAAGGCCGAGGAATTGGTTTGTATCTCGCGAAAAAAAGTTTAAATGGGATTGGATTCAATATCTATGCAACTAATGACAGAAAATATAATATCCTTAATGGTGCTTGTTTTATCATTGAAGCAATAAATAAATAAGTATGAAATTGAATAGTTTTGAAGATGTTGCAAATGAGATAATAAGTAAATCTATTGGATCTATAATGTTCATTGACGATGATTTAGCTGAACCTTTTGAGCCTTCCACTGATTCAGAGACTGAGCTTTCTAGAGGAGTTTACCAAAGCTTTCGAAGGGAAGATAGGTCAATTGATTTATATAAGTTCAAGGATTTTGAAGACTGGCAAAACAGATCTAATTATACTTTAGAAGGACGTGATTTATTGATTTTAGATTGGCAACTTTCTAAAGTTGGGGTAGAACATTCACCAACTGTGGCCATCATTGCTGAAGCTATTAAACGCCCAAACTTGCATTTCATTTGTATATATACAAGTACACCAAGCAGAGACTTTTCGGAGATTATTTATGCTATCAACAGTTACTTTGCACCTTTTTCAAAAGATATCTTAGAAGAAGATAAAAAGGCTATTGAAGAAATATTAGAAAATAATGGCTTTGAATTCAAAAAGATATTTGATGAAGATGTTCAAGCACTATTGAAGGAAATGGTTCTCTATAAAGACAGAGCCGGCATAATTTTTAAGGATTTAACTAATAAAATACAAGAGAAGTCAAATAATGAGGTTTTCAAAGAAATCAGGCAGCATTTCATTGAAAGAATAAAAAAGAAGGTTTATAATAGTTTGCCATATTGCTTCTGTGGACTAGGCTTTCTATTAGCTGGTGAAGATATTAGAGGCTCTTCAATCAATGAAGCTGAAGAAATAAAAAATAATGTCAAGCAAAATTTTTTAGTTGTCAACCATACAATTATTGTAATCAATAATAAGACGGAAATAAAGCCTCAGAACCTATATGAAAGATTTAAACAGGCTATAATTCATAACTCAGGTAACTTTTTAACCCTCATGGCTCTTGAGATGAGAAATCTATTTAAAGAATCCTCGGGTTTTATTGGCAAAGATATTGACAGTATAAATGAGTTAGCTTTCTTTCATCACAGAGAAAATTCAATCCCATCCGAATCGTTTTATGATTTTTTAAGAGAGCTATGGAAAAGTCAGGCTGCTTCATTTTTGTATGATGAAGAGAGGCAACCAAAAATATTTCGCACTTTGGATGAATATAAAGACCAAAAAGGGATTAATGAGCAAATGACTCAATTTTTGGCATCGCCGCAAGAATATCAGCAGCACTTAGGTAAACTAAATTTTTATTACAACAATCTTGTTACAACAAGGAAAAAAAATGATGAAGTAAGATTTGGTGACATCTTTAGAATACATAATGGTGATGATATCACTGATCAATATTTATTATGTATTACAGCACATTGCGATTGTTTATATGCTCAAGATAAAATTAACAATATGTTTTACTTCGTCAAAGGTAGCAAGGGTAATCTTCAAAATGCTTTGAGAGGTGGTGATACAGAATTTAATTCCTACATAACGAATTCAGGCACTATAGATGTAATTAATTGGTTCAACAAGCCTTTCACTGTATATATTTCCCCAAAGTTCAACAATATTCAAAATTCTATTGAGGTAGATCTCGGTGCTGATAGACGGAACTTAATTTACCACAGTACCTTGAAAGAAAATTATGCTCAGAGAATTGCTAATAATGCTTTTGTTTATCCCTTTCATGTTGGAATTTATTTTGCAGATACCAAAAGCCTAAAGTAGATTGATAGCTATCTTTAATTGTAAGCTTCCCGGCAAATAGGACAGTTTAAAAGCGGCAGTGGGGCTGCCCCAGCCGAGCTGTAGAGGAAATCACCTTCGCCGGGCCCCGGCGGCTTTAAACTGTAAACAATGAAAAGAGAGACCTTTACCCCAGAAAAAATTGCCAAGATCCACAAAGAATTCGAGCCGGGGCGCCGGTGCGACAGGTAAGAGTGCAGCCGATATTAGTCGAGAACATGGAGACTGCTAAACAAGAGGTACTGAATGGGGCGGTTGCGACACTAATAAATACAATGCGGTAACATTTGGCTATTTCGGTGGGACCATGCCAGGGATTTCGGTCAAACAGTGCCACTTTGAAAGATGCTGCAAAGTAGTGAAAATTAGTTACTCGTTTTTCAAAATTCCTTTTCTTAATGACTCTCCTTTCAGG
>NZ_JAHXBU010000014.1 GCF_020178975.1 Cesiribacter sp. SM1 | reverse complement strand
AATAAACGAAGAGCTAAAATCCATTGGAGCTTTACTGTCAACACTGCCAGAGAAAAGCTATCGCGGCAATATCTAGCTGTCAATAAAGCTAATGCAATTTCTATGGATTAAATTGGAAGAGCACTAGACCTTATTTTTCCTCTAAAAGTGACTATTTGTCTCCCAGTATACTTAGGTCCTGTCTCAAAAAACAAAGCCTGATTAACTTCTTCGCTTTTTAATGACGGCTCTTTCATAATGTGTAATGTTTACAGAATGATGAAAAAATGAACAAAAATATTTGCAGCGATTTAAAATAAATTATGCTCTTCAATGACTAAAACAGCACATAAGGCAGACTGTAATTACCTCCCACTCAAGAGAGGGTGTATCAGATGTAAGACTGAGGCTTTTTAAATATGGGGCACCTATATTTAAAAATCAGCATCTTTCTGTAACAGATCAACCACCTTAGAATTAGCCAGAATTCACCCCCTGGACCACACCCACAAGGAGGGCAAGCATGATATCGGAGAGGTAGCCGAAGTAGTGCGGATGAACGGCAGCAGGGGGGAGAGACAAGGGCCTAGAAAGACCCTGGCAGTGATGGCAGGAGATACCATCAGGGCCAGGGTAAGAGCCAAGTACCTGGACCTGCGCCAGGAACAGCCGGGGCTAACAGCTGATATGATCCTGGCTGCACTCTCGGGAGCACCAGGCTATACGGTAACAGTGGAAGGTGCAGCTACTCGAATAGCAGTGAACAGCACAGGAGCCACAGCATTGCTGAATCCTTTAGAAGAGGAACAGCAGCCCAAAGCCTTCCTAAGCTGGCAGTTCCTGCCTGCCAATGGCAAGAAATTGGATGAGGATGGAGGATTTGATCAGGTAAGTGCTGCGGCTGCCATCAGCAATAAAACCGGTGTAGGCAACCATGAAGTGCTGGAAGTGGAGTATATTGTAAAACAGAAGGGGTGGATCAACCTGGAGCTGGATATGGCAGGAGCAGACAGCTATGAAGCAGAAAGCAGGAACATCGATGTCTACTTCGATGATTTTGAAGTAGCACACCACCATGGCCTCATCGTGCAGGAAGATAGCTACTACCCCTTCGGACTTACTTTTAACGAGTATAAAATGGAAGGTACTTTAGCTAATAAGTTCAAGTATAATGGGAAGGAAGAGCAGGAAGAGTGGGGAGTGATCGACTACGGGGCCAGGATGTATCAGGCTGATCTGGGGAGGTGGTTTAATGTAGATCCGTTGGCTGATAGTAGCTGGAGTTTTACACCATATCATTATGTTGCTAATAATCCTATATTACTTGTTGATCCTGATGGAAGAGACTTTTATATATGGTACGAGAATGACAAAGGGAAGACAGTACATTTTAGATTTAATGGTTCAAATGCCGCTGATGCCCCGGATAATAAATTTGTTCAACAGTTTATCACTGCATACAATTACAATGTTGAAAATGGTGGAGGAGAGAAGATGCAAGCAATTGCAGGTAATAGTGATATAAAGATAGGGGTAGCTGAAACTGAATTTAGTTCTCAACATCATTTGGGTAACATTTATTGGAATCCAAATGCTGGAGCAGAATATGAAAATGGTACTGTCGTTTCTCCTGCCACAGTATTAGAACATGAATCAGATCATGCTAATCAGCGAGCAACTAATTACAAACAATGGGATAATGATAGCCGATCTAATAAAGAAGAGTTAAGAGTTATAAATGGGTCGGAACAAAAAACAGCTAAGGCTAACGGTGAAATCCCAAAAAATGGTGTTACAAGAACCAGGCATGAAGGGAAGGCAGTAATTACTTATGGGCCAACCTCTAATAAAGTTAATAAAGCAGCAACTCAAGCGCATCAAAAGAGATTAATTGAGCGTGCGAAAAAGGCGCTTGACCAAAATCAGTAATTTAGAAGGTAATGATGAAATTAGCTTTGTTAATGAAAAGCATTAGTGGACTCTTCGTAGTTGCTATTATCTCTTGTACCACATATAAAGTTGAAAGTACAACTATTTTGTATGGGCCGGAGTTTGCTACAGTTATGGTTCCAATTACCTGTACCAGTATTGGATATGATCTTATTGGTTTAAAGAAAAAGAAAGTAACTGATCAAGCTTTTCTTAAAAAGTTAGCTGACGAAGTCGAAGAGTTGGAGGTTGATAATATGCACAGTCTATCTACAAAATCTGTAGATGTCAGGTTAAAGTGCTATATAAATTATAAACATAAAACAGATACCCTTTGCTTAGGTGCATTTTCTGGAACTATATTAAATGGTGTGCTAATGACTGATAATGAAGAATTGTTGGAATTAATTAAAGCACACGTTTATGTAGAAGAGGAGTAATCATTTGAGCAATCATTGCCATTCTTCATTATCATGTACAAAGCCCTTACCGCCCCGAGCAGTAGGGGCTTTTTCCTTCCAGTCCATTAAGAGCCAGCCCAAAAAGACAGTAGCCCTTCGTTCCTCAGTGCCAAACCTTCCTTGGGTCGTGATAGAGGTTCAGCGGTATGCCTGTGGTGCGTTGCCAAGGCTGCACTCCAGCAAAAGCAAGGTCGTTCCAATTTTTTAGGAGAGTTTATTTTTGGAAAATTTAAAAAAATGGGGCTCCACCTTGCTTTAGCTTCCGTTTGCTTGTCAGCCGCTCCTCGTCATGGCTGTTCTACTTTTGTTTTTTGAGTTAATTAATGCCTGCGGCAGCTGGGCAAAAAACAAAACCACAGCCCGTGTTATTGCTCGCCTGCGGGCCACTACGGGCGAACTTGAAGTGTTTATTTTTTTATAGGTAAGCCCTTACAGCCAGCCGCCCTTCCTGACGTCAGGGCTACTCCTGGCTGGCCCGTTGTGGCGCTCGCAACGGCGAGCCAGAACCGCCGCCAGTCGAAAGATACATCAGCTGGATAGCAGGGGCCGCTAAAGGGGAAAGTCAACCGGTATTCTGATATAGGAAAGGCCAGCGGAAGTTCTACCGCTGTATTTGAATGGTGGGCCTGCCGCCCCCCAAACCCCCTGGCAGCCCGGTCATCTTTTCAAAAGCCTTAGAAGGGGCAGTGGCAGGAAGAAACGGTAGCAGAGGGCTTTTGATAAGCTGCCCAGGCGCTTTAGACATCTGGCTTTGCTGCTAGAAGTGAGCTTTTTTCTTTCAATGGAAAAGATCGGAGCAGTTCCGGCTCTTACTTTCTTTTAGTCCAGTTATCAGGGTCCAGGTAAGTATTGAAGACAGCACGTACCACCACCAGCTGGTTAGCCTGGTCAATAGTGAAGTGAATCATGAAGGGGTCCTTTTTCAGGGGCAGGCATCGAACCTCGTCGTAACGCACCTGAAAGAAAGGATTGAGCTTTAGGGACTTGAAAGAGGCTTTAACATCAGCGAGAAACTTTCTTCCCAATCCCGGCTGAAGCTCATTATAATAATCGATGCCCTGCTGGATATCCTGCAGGGCATCGGCTTCGATCTTAATTTTGTAGGCCATTAGTCGAGCTTAAAGCTATCTTGCACCTGATCCCAATCCAGCAACTGGCGGGGATCTTTAGAGGAAGCCTCTATTCTTTTTCTTACCAGGGCCTTATGTTCTTCGGGAATGTCTACTTCTTCTAGCTTGACAAAGTCCAGGCTCTGGACCAGCTCCAGAAAGAACTGATATTTATTATCGGGTACGGACAAAGAGATGTGTTTCATAGCGTAAGCAGTTAAGAAGCAAAGGCTTGCTTGGCTTTAAAGTTCTGCACATAAGCTTCAATCACAAGCATGATAGCACCTTTAAGGTTCTCGGGCATATTATCGACTTCCTTGAAGTGCTTCAACAGGATTTTATCCCTGATGATATCATCCTGCTCATTGCCCAGCAGATAATCAGTAGTAACCCCCAGTGCTTTGGCAACCTCTCCAAGAACTAAGGCAGAGGGAATTACCCCATCGTTTTCATACTTGGATATATTTTTCTGGTGTACGTCAGCAGCCTTGGCCAGTTCTGCCTGGGATATTTTTTTCTGCTGGCGAACGTACTTGATTTTTTCTCCTAAGGTCATAAAGGTAAGAATTAGGTGCTGTTGTCAGTATATACGCTGCTATATCAACAAATATACTGCATCTAAAGCAAAAATATCAGCTTATAATTCTTTTGTTTTATTACCTATTTGCTACCTTTGGAGCATAAAGGTATAGAAAACTTTTTTTCTTCAATGTAAATCCACCACATAAAGCAGCAGTTAAGCATCGACCAGGTGCTGGCGCATTACGGACTGAAGGCCGACAGGAACGGCAGGTTGTGCTGCCCCTTCCATGCAGATAAGACGCCAAGCCTGCAGGTGTATGCCAAGACGAACACCTTTTGCTGCTTTAGCGCCAACTGCCAGGCCGGAACGGGCGACGTGATAGATTTTATTCAGTTGAAAGAAAAAAGCTCCAAGCATGCCGCGATCCTAAAGGCCAAGGAGCTAACCGGATCAGGTTCGAATCTCGTCCTCGCTACTCCGGAGAAAGAAGATCTGCCGCGCAGGGCCGTGCTGCTCCGGTTCTGGCAGGGGGTGCAGAAGAGTATGGCAGCCAGCAAACGAGCCAGGGAATATGCCGCAGGCAGGAATCTTGACTGGCAGAAGTTAGAAATAGGTTTTGCCGGTGAGAAGCTGGCCGACAGCTGGAACGAAGCCCTGAAGAAAAGTGCCCTGCAGCTAGGCCTGTTGCATGCAGCGCCAGCTGGTAAGCTGGAGCCGAAGTTAAAAGACTGCCTGGTGTTCCCACTGAAAGACAAAGAAGGCCAGCCGGTAAGCTTCTACGGGCGCAGCATCCTGGAGAACAGCACAAGTCGGCACTTTTACCTGAAAGATCGTCAGGGCCTTTACCCCAACTACCCCAAAGCCGACACTACACATTTAATCCTGACTGAATCGGTTATTGATGCAGCCACCCTTCTGCAAAACGAAAGCATCAGCAGCCGGTACAGCATACTGGCACTCTATGGCACCAATGGTTTAAGCGCCGAACACCTGGAAGCGATCAAGAGCCTGGAGCAGCTGCAGGAAGTGATCCTGTTTTTAGACGGAGACGGAGCAGGCAGGGCAGCAGCAGAAAAGCATGAGCAGACCCTACAGCAGCTTTTTTCTTCCCTTAGGATCAGCCAGGTAGAAACCCCAGAGGGAGAGGATATAAACAGCCTGTTAGAAGCCCATGCCCCGGAAGTACTGCAGCATCTGCTGGAAAGCCGGACAGGATTTTTTCTTTCATCGGAAAAAGAACAGGAGCAGTTACCGCAGCCGCAGTTGGCACCGCAGCAACCTAATACACCGGCTAAAGAATCACCCCTACAAGCTGACCGCTGGGGCCTTTACTATGCTACATCGGTAGCCCTTTACCGCATCAGCGGCAGCCTTCCCCAGGGGCTGGAAAGCCTGAAAGTAAGCCTTGCGATTGAGTGCTTGAGTAGCAACAGGAAGTACAGAAGCAAGCCGGATCTGTTCGAAGAAAAGCAGGTAGTAAGAGCAGCCAGGGAAGCTGCCGAAAAGCTAGATCTGCCTGTTCATCTGCTGCAGCAGGGCCTGGAAGAGCTGACCGACCTGCTGGAAGAACACCGCAGGGAGCAGATAGAAAAGCCAAAGCACAAGACCAGCAGCCCTGCCGCCTCATCAGCCATTATGCAAAAGGGGCTGGAGCTGCTGCAAAAGCCCCAGCTGCTAAAAGAACTAAACCAGCTGATTGGTAAAGCGGGCGTAGTAGGTGAAGAGCGCACCCGCTTGTTTTTGCTTCCTGTTGCCTTGTCGTACAAAACAGATAAACCGCTGCATGCCCTTTTGCAGGGTTCCAGCGGATCAGGAAAAACACACCTGTTAAGCAAGCTAAGCAGCTTTATTGCAGAAGAAGATAGAAAACACTTTACCCGCATCACCGAAAGCAGCTTGTATAACTGGGGCAGCTACGAGTTGCAGAACAAACTGATCTGCCTGGAAGACCTGGACGGGCTAAAGGAAGAAGCGCTGCTGGCCTTTAGGGAGCTGCAGAGCCGGGGCCAGATCAGCTCAAGCACCTCAGTAAAAGACGAGCAGGGAAACATCAGCGCCCAAACCAGAACCGTTTATGGCCCTATTGCCTCACTTGCCTGCACCACCAAAGGCGAGATCTATGAAGACAACCTAAGCCGCTGCTTTTTAGTGGCCGTGGATGAATCAAGAGAGCAGACCAGGAAGATTATCGACTACCAGAACAAAAAGGCTGCAGGCCTTATCGATGCCAGGGAAGAAGAACAGGCACGGCAGCTGCTAGAAGTGGCTTTGGGCTTGGTTAAGCCGCTTCCGGTTCTAAACCCCTACGCAACGAAACTGCAGTTGCCGGAAGCGGCGCATAAACAGCGCAGGTTAAATGAACTGTACCAAAGCTATGTGCAACAGCTTACCCTGCTGCATCAGTATCAGCGCCAGAAGGACAAGCAAGGCAGATTAGTAGCCCAGAAAGAAGACTTGCTGCAGGCTGCACACCTGATGTTCGACACCATTCTTTTAAAAGTGGACGAGCTGAACGGACCGCTTCGACAGTTCTTCGAGCAGCTGAAAAGCTACCTCAGAGACAGAGACCAGGAGTTTAGCCAAAGGGAAGTAAGGCAGGCGCTACACATCAGCAAGACCCAGCTGCAGCGCTTCCTTTACGACCTCATGCAGCTGGAATACATCCAACTGTCCGGGGGTTACGGCAACAGGGGCTACCGCTACCGCATCAGCTACTGGGATAGCCTGGAAGCCCTAAAGGCACAGATCAAACAGCACATTGAAAACCAGCTTGAAAAACTCTAGCTGCCCAAGCCTTTGGGTCGCCAGCTGGGTCACCAGAAAAGCCCTCTGTTCTCTCTAAACCCACTTTTTGCCCGCTTTTACCCCTGGCGACCCACGACCCGAAAAAGTGTAACAGAGGGAAAAACTTTTTACCCTTCCTCACCATGAAAAACCTGCCTCTCCAAAACCACCACTACAAAGAACTAGAGCAACAGTTTAGCCGCTGGCTTCAGCTGCTGGGCTACAGCAAGCAGAGCTGCTATAACCTTCCCCTGCATGTACGGGAGTTCTTAAACTACCTGGAAGAAAAGCAGCTGCCGCAGATAAAACTGGTGAGCAGCCAGGAGCTGGAAGATTATCTGCAGTATCTGCAGCAGGAGCGCTGCCACCAGCGCAGCGGATCAGCTTTAAGCCCTGCCCACCTCAACAAACATGTACAGGCCCTGAACCTGTTAAGCCGATACCTACAGGAAACTGGAACCGAGACCATCAGCTGGCGCCTACCAATGTTCAGAGCATCAGAGCCACTGCCGAAGGTGTTGAGCCAGGCACAGATAGAAAAGCTTTACGGGGCCTGCAGTGCCACATCCATAGGACTACGGGACAGGGCACTGCTAAGCATCTTGTACGGGTGCGGATTAAGAAGAAGCGAAGCTGCAGCCCTTCGGGTAGAGGATGCAAGGCTGCAGGCCCGGCAGCTCTACGTCAGGAAAGCCAAAGGCAACAAGCAACGCTACGTGCCCTTGAGCCCAGGTGTAGCAGAGGATCTGCAGCAGTATCTGGAGTTAAGCAGGCCGCTGCTGCTTAAAGCGCCTACCAATGCCCTTTTGCTGACCTATGCCGGTAAAGCCTTGGGCGGTGGCGGGATGATCTATAAGCTGCAGAGCCTGCTGGATGCCGCTAAGATACCAGCGGAAGGCATAGGCCTGCACACCTTGCGGCACTCCATTGCAACACACCTTTTACAGGCAGGAATGAAGCTGGAGAATATCAGCCGCTTTTTAGGGCACAGCAGCCTGGAATCAACTCAAATTTACACCCACATCATCAATGAACTATGAAGAATACCTTGAGCAGCTGGGCTATGCCCCCGGCAGTATCTACCGTTACAGCCAGTCAGTAAAGGAGTTCAGCGCATGGCTGGAGCAATGGAAAATAGAAGCCTCAGCCCTGCAATATGCCGACCTATTGCATTACCTGGAAGAGCTGAAAAAGCGAAGCCTCAGCAGCAAAAGCCTGCAGCACCACCTTACCAGCCTTCGCCATTATTATAGCTTTTTGATCAAAGAAGGTAAGGCAGCACACAATCCGGTCTTGGGTCTAAATGTAAAACAGCAGAAGCTTTTACCGCACAGCCTTTTGGAGCAAAAAGAGCTGGACGAGCTTTTTACAGCCTACCAGGGTGAGCTGCAGAACCGGGTAATCCTGGGCCTGATCATCTACCAGGCCACACGTACAGCAGAACTGCAGGCCCTAAAGCTGCAAGATGTACAGCTAAGAAAAGCCCTGTTGCATATCCCGGCCACCGGCAAAAACAAGAGCAGGAATTTAGCCATGGAAGCCGTTCAGATCCTCGACCTGCAGCAGTTACTGGAGAAACAAAAGGGAGAAGAAAACCTACTAGAAGGCCTTAGGAAAGGCAGCAGAAACTTAAGCCAGCGCCTGCACAAGCTATACAAAGAGCTTCGGGAGCTAAATCAAAGGGTAAAAAATGGGGATCAGTTGCGGCAGAGCCGCATTGCCCATTGGTTGAAAACAGAAGGCCTTCGCCAGGTGCAGCAAAAGGCTGGCCACCGCTTTGTATCATCAACGGAACGCTACCTGCAGACCAACACAGAAGAGCTGCTGGAGCAGCTGAAGCTTTACCACCCCAGGAAATAACAACTCACCACTAAATCCTTCACAGATGTACTACATTAAAAAATATGTAAACTGCTGGGCCATTCATAACGATACCACTGGCAACAGCCGCAAACTCACTGCTCAAGAGGTCGAAGCAGTCAAAAAAGAGCTTCCCGAGCTTGAAAAGCCACAGGTACTAACAGTTTATACCGATCGCATACAGGCGATCAAAGAAAAGCCTTAAACAGGCTGCTGGAGCAGCTCAAGCTTTACCACCCCAGGAAATAAACCCATCAAAAACTTATTTAGAGAGATATTTGGATAATAGCTTGTACTTGTATATGTTGTTATATAACTCCTAAATATTATTGCATATGCAAACCAAAGAAAATCTCTGCCAGGCAATAGCCTCTAGATCAGTCATTACCTTTATGTATAAAGGCCAACCTAGAATAGTGGAGCCTTTTACTTTAGGCAGACACAAAGACACCGGAAACCTGGTGCTACGGGCCTTCTGGATTGGTGGATACAGTGAAAGTCAGAAGACACCACACTGGAGGTTGTACACCGTTAACAAGATGTATAACATACAAATCACAGAAAGGCCAGCGGCAGCTCATCGGATAGGCTATAACTCCGACGACTCGCACATGATTACAATATACTGCGCTGCCTGATCATTAGCTATTGTTTTTCTTCTTCATCGGAAGGGAAAAACCTCTATCTTGTAGCCTTACCGGCTGCAGGATACTATACCAAGAAAACGTTCTTTGAAAAACTGCAACCGGGCCGGAAAAACTGGGTCTAAAAGTGCTATGGCTTGTATCCCTTCGGTCTTACTTTTAATACCTACCAGAGAGAGGGTGCCCTGGAGAATAAGTACAAGTTTAACGGTAAAGAAAGAGATACAGAGCTAGGCTTGAACTGGGATGCATTCGGAGCTAGAATGTATGATTCTGAACTTGCAAGGTTCCATACTCTTGATCCTAAAGCTGAAATATACAATACATGGTCTCCATATTTGTATGCAGCAAATGATCCTATTCGCCTTATAGATAAGAATGGAGAAGGTCCAGGAGATGCTATTATTGGATTTTTAGTGGCTGTTACAGATAATTATACTGGCGTAAATTTGCGGGATAAATATCGTCCTTCTAGCCCTCAAGCTGCAAAGGATTATAACAATGGCCAAAATGTAGGAGATATAGGTACATTCTTAGTAGGAAGTGATGTAGCCGCTACTAGTGGAGGGGTTGCTGTGGTTAGTACTACAACTGGGCAACTTGAAGTGGCTGCCCCGGCTGCCGCAGTTTCTATTTGGAATGGAGTTGCTGCTGGTAGAGGTTTAGTTAATCTTGCAAATCAAAAGGGAAGGGTAAATGCGGAAGGTTCTAGTTCCAATAGTGAACCACCTAAAAGAAGTAAAAATAGGCTTCCAGATAAGGGAGAACCAAATACTACTGCAACAAATGCACCTGGTACAACCACAAAAAAATATGGACCAGATGGTAATGTTCAAAAGGAGTTCAATCAAGGACACCAAGGAAATAATGTTCCAAAGCAAGAAAGATCTCCACACGTGCATGATTACAAGCCTAATCCTAATAATCCAAGTGGTAGAGGAGAAAGGCAGCCTGGAAGACCCCCAAAAAGAAATGAGTTGAAAAAAGATTTTGATCAGTGATATGGAATACGTTGGAAATAATGAAAAGCTTCTTGGGATACTTAATGGTAGCTTAGATATTATTAGCTCTAAGATCTATGAGATCAAATTTTATAAGAATTTTGAAGATTTGGTAATAGAAATATATTTAAAACTACTTTATTCAAAAGATCATGAAGGTCTTTTGTTGAAATTCACAGAAGTAGAAGAATATTCATTCTATTACAACTCTCAACATATATTTTATAATGTTGAGAGCTACAAATTTTTCAAAAAGAGTAATAAAATACACATTAGTTTTGATCCTTATGACAATGAAGATAATATTACTTCTAAGGATCAGGATTTTATCATTAGCAAAAATGTTGAAGGCTACCTCCTCCCTATTTAGCTTTTTTATATAATGAATGATGCTTATAAGCCCTTAATAGACCACAAATTTGCGAAGCGTAACTTACGGTCGTTTATAAATAGCTTAAAAGTCAGAAGCCTTTACCGCCCTGCGCAGTAGGGGCTTTTTCCTTTCCACCCCCTTAGAACCTTCAGTGGCCTTTAGCCCTTCCTTTGGTCAGGGCCTATCACTCCTTGTGACGTGATAGAGGTAAGCGATATTCACTCCATCAGGGCCAAACAAAAGGACATGCCAAGCCAGCCAAGCACTTTACAGGGGATAAGGAAATAAATTCTTAAGAAGAACTTTTTAAATTTATATTGTTATAAAGCTACTGTTATTAAAATAAATAATTCGATGGACATTAATCAGATAAGAAATAAAGTGTCGGAAGTTGAACAAAATTTAGCTGATCTTCAGACCAGATTAGGCAAACTGGATCAAACACTAAATGGCGTGAGGGAAAGAGGAAAAACGCCCAGAGAAGTTATTGAACAAGAAAAAATTGAAATCAATACGAATATTAATAGTATCGTGTCCGTATTAAAAGACCTGCAAGAGCAAATTAGGAGGTTAAATGGGAGTGTAAACTAAACAAGTTCATTTCTACCTAATCTGGCATGTGTTAAATATGTGTAACGCATGCTACAATTGGCCATAGAAGTGAGCTATATAACCAAAGCCCTTACCGCATCAGCAGTAGGGGCTTGTTCGTTCCAGCTGGCAAAGAACCTGCAGTGACCCTTTGCCCTGCTTTAGGCAGGGCCTATCACTCCTTGAGGTCGTGATAGAGGAAAATTGGCTTTTTGCTCTTTTGTAGCTTTCTTTAAAACCTGCTATTGCTCGTTCGGATTTTATTCGTGGTAGCGATCATATGTTTTTGAACCCTTACGAAGAGTGGTCCAGTGTATTGTAAACATGCTTTAGTATTCATGTCGAAAAAAAGAGGGAATTTCGACATGAAGATTTAACGTGTCGAAAAAGCTTAATATTTTCGACACGTTGTGGTGATGTGTCGAAGATTCTTTAGGTTTTCGACTTGTATATATTGAGCGTTTCTTCAAAGCCAGCAATTACTACCCTTCGCGGTACTTTAATAGGTTGAAGAGTGCTGTGTTAAGGTAATAATTACTTTTTCCTAATTTTACCTTTTTTAGCAATTGCAGCTTATCCAGCTCATTGAGGTAAGTGGCGGCTGTTTGCCGGTGAATCTGCAAATCATTTTCCAGAAATGGAATTTTTGTGTAGGGATGACGAAATATTATTTCCAGTAAATCCTTTCTGTAAAAGCTGGTTTCAGTCTTAAGCTTTTCTTCGTACTGGTCCATGATCACCCTGATACTTCGTATAAGAGTGGTAGTAGCAAGAGCAGTCTGCTCAACACCTTTTAACATGTAAAGGATCCATTCTTCCCAGGCATCAGAATCTCTTACTGACTGGAGATAGCGGTAGTAATCGCTCTTATGATCAATAATGTAGCGGCTTAAATAAAGTACAGGTATATCAAGTAAGCCTTCTTTTACAAGATAAAGGATATTGATGATACGTCCTGTTCTGCCATTGCCGTCATAAAAAGGATGGATGCTTTCAAACTGATAATGTATGATGCCCATTTTTATGAGCGGGTCCAGGTCCTGAACATCTGGATCATTGATGTACTGATCCAAATTACCCATCAAGTCCAGGATTTCCTGGCTGCCTTGGGGAGGTTCATATACTACTTCTCCTTTGTTGTTTTTAAGTTTCGTGCCAGGTAGCTTCCGAAATCCGGCATTATTCTTTTCCAGAGTGGCCTGAATTTCCAGAATACTTCGGTTTGTAAGCAAGCCTGTATTTTGTACATAACTGAACCCTAGCTTTAAGGCTGCAACATAGTTCTGTACTTCTTTTGCCGCCAGATTTTTATAATGCTCATCTACTCCGGCACGGAAGAGTTCATCGTGGGTCGTAATGATGTTTTCTACCTCTGAACTGTCCTTTGCTTCCTGCAGACCTAGCGTATTGATGAGGATTGATTCATCAGGAATGGTTTTCGCTTCTCCTTTTAATTCTGCTAAAGCCCGACTGGATTTATTAAGCTGTTTTAGGATGACAACTGTTTCCAGGTCTTTCTTAACTGGCAAAGGGGGTACGGTATTCATGGAAGCTTTTAAGGAGATAATCCTTTATTACAGTTAAAATGAAAGAGTACCAATATCTGAAAAATATCAGAAGGAGCAATAAAGTACGGCCTTTCAGTCATATCAAGCTGGAGTGGACAGAAATTTAACGACTTTTTTTTCCTTAAAGTCTTTTCTGCTCTTTAACAGCCTCCTCCACATGCTTAAAGAAGCCGATGAGCCAGTACATGTTTTCGGCGATGCGGTCAAAGTTCAGTGGCGGTCCTTCATGAGTAAAGATGATGTAGGTGAGGTAGACCTCCAGGAGGTTCTCCCGGAATTCACCTGCCGGGGTAAAATCCAGCAACTCGTGCAGCTTTTCAATCACCCGCTGGTTCAGGGGGGAATCCTTGGGGAGCAGGATCACCCTGTGCTTGTCTGTGAGATCTTCTAATCGTTCCATAATCTGTTAGGGGTTGTGTTCATGTAAGGACTTCTTAATGCTTTCTTCTGTGCTTGTAGTACCATTTGCGGTACCAGTATTTGTGGTACATATTGCGCCAGGCCGTATGTCGTTCTGTGATCCTCCTGGAAGCTTCCTTCGGCCAGATGGTACCGATGGCTTTGAGCTCCTCCATCATTTTGCGTATGTCCTCTTCGCTATAATATTCCTGTCCGTAGCCGCACTGGATAAAGTAGTCTTCCAGGAGCTGCTGTGTCTGGCCCTGCTTGCCATAGCTTTCTGCGCCAAGCGTAGCCAAAAAGTCCATGATCAGTTTTTTAGGGTCTACTTCCAGTATGTTGCAGAGCATCCAGAACTGACAGGGAAGTGGTAGCCTTAGTTCTGCGATCTGGGAGCCTTCCCAGGGTTTTTTCTTAAAGATTAGTTTCATGACAGGGATGAGTTTGGTGTGGATGAAGATTTAATGGGTTGCACAGGTTTCCAGCTTCTCCTGGAGATCCCTGTGCTACTGGTTGGTGGCTTTAGGTAGAAGGATCAAAAAATTAAGGTGATCCAGGTAGGGGACGGGGGCCTTTTTGGTGTCTATATGATTGGGAGCTGGCGCTGAAAGCAGAATGACTTTTTCGGGGGAGGCCTACGTGATGATCTGCTCCAGGGCCAGCCCCAGCTTTTCCTGAAGGGGAGCAGGCAGGTGGTGAATGGTGGTTTGCATGGCAATGCTATTTTAGAGTGGGACAAGTCTATGTTTTTCGTTTTTTCTTATCTTGCCGCAAAGCTGTTGTTACTTGCTTCTTTTTGTGAAGGAACACCTGAAAAGACTTGTATCCCACAAAATACACTTGTAGCATACTCCAGATTGCTTGTTTTACAGCTGTTGGAATTATCTTAATCTTGCCATTATGAAAGCCACGACCATGCCAGAGACAGTACACGAAGGAAGAAACGTAAAGCGGATTCGCGAAATCCTGGGCATCAAGCAGGATGCATTAGCCTTTGAACTGGGCCTTAGCCAACAGGCCGTATCGCAAATGGAACAGAAAGAAACCTTAGAGCCGGAATTGCTGCAAAAAGTAGCCAGTCAATTAGGCGTACCCGTCGAGGCTATTAAGAACTTTAATGAAGAGAGAGCTGTCAATTTTATTTCAAATACCTTCCATGATAATTCGGCTGGCGTAAATTATCACTACAACTTCAATCCGTTTGATAAAATTGTAGAGCTGTATGATGCCCTCTTGAAAAGTGAGCGGGAGAAAATTGCGCTGCTTGAAAGGATGATGGAGGAGCGAAAGAAGTAAATCAGTATTGATTACAGGGGCCAATAAAAGCATCGGCTTTGTATCGGCAAGGCAATTATTACAAAAAGGCTATTATGTTTACTTAGGAAGCCGAAGTCTGGAGAATGGCTTAAATGCTTTAAAAGAACTCAAATCCGAAGGGTTTACCAATGTTGAAGTCATACAGCTAGATGTAACCGATCAGCAGTCAGTTAATGCTGCACGGGCTGAATTAGGCAAAAAAACAGACGTATTATACGTGCTTATCAACAATACCGGAATTAGCGGAACTTTACCACAAAGTGCTTTAGATGCCGACATTAGCAATTTCAAGAATGTATTCGACACAAATTTGTATGGCGTTGTAAGCGTTACACAAGCTTTTCTTGATTTGTTGCGAAAGTCGCCCGAGCCAAGAATTGTCAACGTAAGTTCAAGTGTCGGTTCCCTTTCCCTTCAAAGCAACCCGGATTGGCAATTTTACCACTATGCAAAGTTTGCTGTTTACGCTTCCTCAAAAGCGGCTTTGAATATGTACACTGTTACATTGGCTTACGAGTTACGTGATACGGCTTTTAAAGTCAATGCGATTGACCCATGATATACAAAAACCGATTTTAATCATCATCAGGGAACAGGTACGATTGAAGATGCTGCAGCCCGTGTTGTGAAATATGCTTTAATTGACAACAACGGACCAACAGGAAAATACTTTAGCGAAGAAACCAATCCTGAAACTGGAGGGGTTCCCTGGTAAAAGAAAAGCAACACATAACAAGGTATTGCTGCAATGGGACTAACATGCTATAATTCACGTCAGCCCTCTGGATAGAACAGGCTTAGCATAAACAGTTGAATTGATCATGAACAACGTGAGCCTATAAAACAAGATCAATACGCTTCCTGAAAATCTCAAAAGGGAGGTGCTTGCCTTCATTGATTTTCTGCAGACAAAGAAAAATTCCAGCAAAAAGCCCGGAACTTTCGGAAGCGTGAAGGGTAAAATCAGGATGGCATATGACTTTGATTATCCTGTTGTAGACTTTAAGGAGTACATATTATGGATAATTTTATCTTGCTTGATACTTGTAATATAGGTTCTCCTGTGTAGGAGCAAAGCACAGAAAGAAGCACGGAAGCCCTTACTTCCGTGCTCTAGATACCACTTCTATCCGAAAACAAAAGCAGGTTCAGGCAGCTGCATTACCGGGAAAACTTGCCGGCCCGGGAATAGGTCATTTGCTGCCCGGGTACATCATTCTGAAACTGGGCCACACAAAGGCTGGAGGCGGGTTCGCAGCGGTACTGTGCTCCTTCCTCCAGCTCAATCCAGGTGCCACCCTGGTTAGCAAACAGGACTTTGTTTGGATCTGGATTTTTTGCCTCAAAAGCAAAAGCGCCCAGGGAGGCAGTGGCGAGGGCCATCACGGCCAGGTAATTTTTAAACTTGTTCATGGTATTAGCGGTTTTTTAACACTCAAAAAGCCGTAAACGTCTTACTGATAAAATGCCTACTCTTTTCAGGGTTTTCAGCATCCCCCTTTGCCTGCCCGGGCAGGTCTTCGCGCGCGGTATTATTAAAGTTTCAGGAGAGCAGTAGTGGACTTCTGGGTGGTGTAAAGCCCGTACAGGGACAGGACCCAGAACAGGAGATTAACCCCCAGGTGCTGCTCCCAGGAGAGCTGCTCCAGCATACCTCCGCAGGAGCAGGGCACCCACCCGAAATACCCCCACAGGATGAGACTTACATAGCCTGTGAAGCCTGTCATCAAAAGGCTAGCCGTTGCAAAGCCCCACTTCCGCAGGGAAGGGAGGAGCAGCAGCCCGGCTACAGCCAGTTCCGCCAGCGGGAGCAGCCATACCAGCAGAAGGCTGAAGGCTTCCGGCAGCGGCTGGTTCAACATGGCCTTCCGGAATACTTCCGGTGCCAGCAGCTTGCTAAGAGCCGTATAGACAAAGAGCATGATCAGGGGGAGGGAGAGGTATAAAGGGGTATCTGACTTTTTCATAGGGAGGGGTTCCGGGAAGGAACAGCTGCCTTCTATGGTGCAGGATGCCCTTCAATAGGATAGACACGGACAGTATAACTATCCCTACCCTGTATATAGAAGTAAGTGCTTTTTTACTTCGGGATCAGACGCTGCATGTTCACCAGGTGGAAGGAGGGGAAGAAAGGGAATAGGATGTGATGCATTACTTAGCGCCTGTTCCTACAGTAAATTTTGGACAAGGATAGTTTCCTCCAGCTGCTTTTGATCTAGCAGTTTTTTATTACGCATTATTTTGTTCGTTTAATTTATTTGTTCGTTCGTAACGAACAGGCTATATTTACGAACATGGAAAGAGATTTGCTACAAACTGTTGTTGACACCCTCAACAGAGGACCTGGTGTAAAAATGCATGTCCTGCCGGAAGAGAAAAGAATTAATGAGCGGCAGCCTGTTGCAAAAGTACGTATTAGCAGAGGCGGTTACGTAAGGGACTGGCATGTGGACTTTAAAAAGCAGCTGACCCCGGCACTGATTCCGGGACTGCTTGACCGTCTTCAGGATGTAGCACCCAGGATGGTGATGGCTGAATATATCACCCCCAATGCAAAGCACCTCTTGAAGGATAACGATGTTGCTTATGCTGATGCGGCAGGTAATATCTATCTGGCTGATGAACAATTGTACATTTTCATAGAAAATAACAAGGTTGAGAAAAAAGCAGAGGTAAGCGTAAGCAGGGCTTTTACAAAAGCAGGGCTTAAGCTCCTGTTCCTCCTTTTGCAACACCCGGAGTGGGTCAATGAACCTTACCGCTTTCTGGCAGAACAGGCAGATGTGGGTTTGGATACGATCAGCAAGGTGTATCAGGCTCTTCAGAAAGAGAAATACCTGCTTCCTGTAACGGACAGAACCTTCAAATGGAATAACAGGGAAAAGCTGTTCACAAACTGGGTAGAAGGATATCAGCAGACGCTCAAGCCAAAGCTAAGGAAAAAGACCTTTAGAGCACTGGATAAGCATCAGGACTGGAAAATACTTCAGCTTCCTGACCAGACCTATTGGGGGGGCGCTAATGCAGGAGATTTACTGACAAACTACCTGATTGCCGATCACTGGACACTTTATACTGCACAGGAGTCGATGGTGTTGATGAAGGCATTTAAATGGGTTCCTGATCCTAATGGTACGATTATGGTAATTGAAAAATTTTGGAAGCATGAGCATCCGGATACATGTGTGCCCCCCCTGATTGCCTATGCAGACCTGACCGAAGGGGATAACCCAAGATATATTGAAACAGCAAGGATGGTGTATGAAAAGTATCTCAAGAATATCATATGATGCCCTTCAGGTGGAAGGTCTGAAAGGGGTGCTTGCTCAGGTAAGCCGTGCCTGTCACGAACTGGACATTCATTTTTTCATTGTGGGTGCCATTGCCCGTAATATATGGTTCGCTGCCCACGATGAAAAGCCCGGCGGTACCAGGGATATTGACTTTGCTGTATACATTCCAAGCCAGGAGGATTACCAGAAGCTTAAGGAAAAGCTGCAGGCAGATTATGGGTATCATAACAGCAGCGAAAATGCTTACTGTATGCTTACCCCTGAAGGCATGCCGGTTGATCTCCTGCCATTCGGAGATATTGAAAAAGAGGGACAGGTCGTAAGAGAAGGAAAAGGGCTTAACAGGATCAGCATGGATGGATTCAGGGAAGTACATTGCTTCGGGCTCAAACAGGTTAACCTGGGGAATGAGGCGTATGAGGTATGTAATATTCCTTCTGTGATCATATTGAAGTTGATTGCTTTTGATGACAGGCCGGAACACAGGATAAAGGATGTAAAAGATATTGACAGCATTTGTAAAAGTTATCCTTCCCTGGAGCAGGAATACATCTGGTCCGATCATTTTGACCTCTACACAGAGGACAGGTCCCATGATGAAGTGGCCATGATCGTTCTGGGCAGAGAAATCAGGAAAATTGCACAGATGAATGATCAGCTGTACCAACGATTGTTCAGCATCCTAAGGCAGGGGATTGAAGGGAAGTCTGGCCTGATGAACCACATGATCCAGGATAGTGAAAAGGAGAACCTGGGCCAGAAACAGATAATACTCCGAAAAATCCTGGAGGGCCTGACTGGGGAAAACATAACGTGAAATTCAAAATAGCTTTTCCTTTGCGAGGTGTACGTAAAGCTATATGGATGCTATGTGTACAACATTACACAAAGCTGATATAACTATTTGTGTCGGTCATTGATAACAGTACAGCACTAAGGCGCCAGGCATCATGACTTGCGCTGCTCCATTTAATTTTCTCTTCCGGATATTTGGGAGGGGACTTTTGGTAAAGCAAGGGAGTAGCTAAAATTATACTACTTATTCGACAGCATGCAGGAATGGCTATTTGCTTCCAGGAAGGAAACTGGTGCATACGTAGCCGGTTGTTGTGCAAACAAACTTGATGATGCACTGTCTGGTGAAGGCTTAACAGCTTTTTTATAAGATGAAAATGGAAACAGCTTTTCCCTGTAGCGCTGGGAAATAATATTGCAGATCCTATTCCCTTCCGTTTCAGCACCTAAAAATTTGTAGTACAAGCCGGAATACAATAACAGGCTGCTCATTTACACCGATCACTCTTTTACATTACCCCCGGTATTACTGATAGTTTGTTTTAACTATCTTTCCAGTACAAATCGCATTTTATTATCTGATCCTTCATGAAGCTTTTTGATGTATCAACCAGTCCGGGCCTGGACATGATTAAGAAGATCCTTACTGTCAAGTTTGATATCCTTCTTTCTCATCAGCAACTGCTGGAATTCATTGAAAGGCAGCCGGAGGAACTGAAAAAAGCCCTGAAGGCGGAGCAGGTATCACTAACAACCCTGGACCAGCTGGTTGAAAGGGTTTCAGAGGAAATTACAGGCATTCATTACCCTACCGACCGCAGTACGCCTTATTACAAGGAGTATTTCAAAAAAAAGCTCAAGGAGAACAAGGACCAATACTTTGGTTTTGGCGCATAAGGCTGTGCTCCCACGGATGGTGGCTATAGCCCATGTTAATCAACCCCAGAGAACCCCTGACTGCTAATGAAAGCTGCACCCGCTCACGGCATTCCTGTGAACCCGGCTTGGAAATAGCAACTCCAGGTTTAAGGGCATTACCTGGTGCAGGTCATTCATCAGACGCTTCTCCTTCCTGTATTCCCTTTGATTTTGCAGCAGCAGTGAACTGCTACTCTCTGGTATGATCATCTCGGTACAGCAGCAGAACTGCCTTCAAAATGGAGGCGGTTTAAGTAAATTATAGCCTGTCTTTTTATTGTAGAAAAGCAAAATTATGCTTATGTTATATAGTTAAGATCATGCTTTAAAACAGTATAATTTCGGGAAAGCTAAAGTGAAGAAGAATAAGATAATACTAACTGCCATCAAAGAATCTGATGGTAGTTTTAGTGCAATCGGACAGGTTGGAAAGAATAATCAGGATTTGATTGCAACGCAGGGTGATACATGGGATGAATTGAAAAAATCTGCATTGGAAGCAGTGAATACCTTTCTAAAGCGTAAGGACAAAGCACCGATAACCCTTAATGAAATAGACTTAAGTTTTGATTTGCCCAGCTTTTTAGATGCATACCCGCAACTGAATGTCTCCGCCTTGTCTAATCAGGCCGGTGGGCGTAAACCCCTGGTGAGCCAGCCTGTCCCGGGCAGGAAGCAAGCAACAGACCGAAAGGTCCTACATATTTTGGCTGCTGTAAAACAACTTTGTAGTAAACCCTCAAAGTTTTCAACATAAGACACAGGCAGCAGGGATATCCCTGTCAAGCAAGCACCAAAGCCCCTCTGATTGGGGCTTTGGTGTGCATAAGCTGGAAAGACTTTTTTTTGCTTAGCAGGTATCATATAAACCCTTAGAATACAGCAGTTGTAGTTGAAGAACTCATGGATAAAAGGGGAGCGGTTTTCTATGGGTTTAACAGAAGATTATATCCCGGACAGGGGGCGCAGCAGGATTTGCACTTGTTGAGCTTACCGGGAGGATTCCTGCCAGTTACTAATGTTACCGATCCGGATCTAATTTTACTTTCTGGTTCAACCACCAGGCTTCCTCTCATGCCCTGCAGCAGCAGCTTCGGTAGCAGAAATATGTATCCATAATGTTAGACAGGTCACACACTGTATCAAGATCTGGCAGCAGGGGGGCTCTCTCTCTGGTCAACCCAACCTTTTCTGTGTACCTGCACGTATGCGGCTTCACGTATGCGGCTTAAAGAAACCTGGGAAACGCCCAGAAACGAAGCAATATACTTTAGCGGGATTCGGGTGACTACATCGGGTCGAACTGATAAAAGTTTACGGTAACGTTCAGTAGCATCTTCATAGAACAGGGATTGGTAGATGCTTTCCAGCTTTAGGTATTCTGCCTCCATAAACCTTACGCCCCACAATGCCCAGCGGTGGCTTTCATGAAAAAGCTCCATCAGGTGCGTACGGCTTAGGCAGTAAGTACACAATGCTTGGTTCCAGAAAGGTCTGATGACCGAATCTCAAAGATTTCCGGCCACTGATTAAGCTGGAAAATACTTCTGTTCATGATTCCCCTTACCAGTTCTTCATGGAAAATAAAGTCCCTTTACTATTGGATAGCTAGAAAATATGGCAAAACAGTAAGCCTTGTGGAGAACACCCGATGTTTACAAACGCTGATACACATAAAGTGCTACCACATGCGCTGCTGTGTATATATAAACATCAGGGCTATCGCTTCCTGCCCTTGAATGGGAACCTAATACTCAAATTAGTAAATTGTATCTAATTAGTGCTAAAGAGATGCAGGCCTGGACTTTTCAGCATAAAACTTGGGCTGTATAGGATATAGTGATTTGGCGACCAGGCAACTTTATTAAGCGAAAGTATGGTTTTAGATGAAGTGATCAGCGTTAAGGAAATGAAAATTGAAAAACAATGATGTCTATATTATGAAAGCTAACCTGGTCTATGTTCTATTCCTTTCCATTGCTTTAGGCTGCAACCCATCTTCTGAAGAACTCCGGACTGATGACAGTGCTGCTCCTCCGGTTCCGGCAGGTGCTGCTGACAGTATTGTTCAAAATTTGTGCTTTATAAAAGTAGAGGGCCTGCAAAACCAGGATAGTGCCTGGATTCACCTGGAAATAACGGGCAATCATGTGCGTGGAAGTTTTGTAAACCTACCCTATGAAAAAGACAGCAGGAAAGGTAAACTCCAGGGAACAAAAAATGGCAGCAGTATAGATGCGACCTGGATTTTTATGCAGGAGGGCCAACTCGATACTCTTCCAGTTCAATTTAGAATGTCCAACAATCATCTGCTTAAGAAGCCCTACAGTTACAGCAAAACCACAGGCGAAGAATTCATAGCGGATTCCTCTGCATTCAACGTGGCTTTTCAGGAAATAGACTGCTATGAATTTCACCCCATCGATCTATAAATATGTATCTGTGAAGTGCTATAAGCTCCCCTGGAATTTGAGCCTATTGAAAGCGGCAGTTACACTGGGGCAGTCCCACTGGGGCAGTTCCACAGGAACAGTCACGGCCTCACAGTAGCGAAGCCAGACCTTCTATGGGCGGTGTTTAATGTATTAACATAAAGATAATCTCACCGGATCTATATTTATACCAGCTCTAACACAATCCTAACATACGCAAAATAGATTTGGGCAAATTCAATTCAGGTTCCAAATCTATTTTTACATGGCAAGATTGTTTACTTTTCTATCGCTTTGCTTTTTGTTGGTGCTCATGGCTACTGGTGCGTATGCAGGGAAAATAGCTGGGAGTATTATCGATTCCGAAAGCAGCAGCCCTATTCCTGGTGCTACAGTGCAGATCAAAGGCACGGCTGTTGGCGTAGCCACCAGCTTTGATGGCAAGTTTGTGTTAGTGAATGCTCCTGCTGGCACACAGATACTCGTTGTAAGATCCCTGGGGTATCGCAGTCAGGAAATTGAGGTAATGATTCCAGAGCAGGAGCTTCTTACCAGAGATATTCTCTTAGAGCCCAGCACCGAGCAGATGGGCGAACTGGTCATCACAGGGGTGCGCAAAAGCCAGATCGATGCCATCAATCTGAAAAAACAATCATTGAACAATGTCGAGGTCCTTACCACCAACGATATTGGCAGGCTGCCTGATGTGAATGTGGCAGAGGCAGCCCAG
Source organism: Cesiribacter sp. SM1 (assembly GCF_020178975.1). Taxonomy (GTDB): domain Bacteria; phylum Bacteroidota; class Bacteroidia; order Cytophagales; family Cyclobacteriaceae; genus Cesiribacter. The sequence goes on along the minus strand of NZ_JAHXBU010000014.1, from coordinate 20,831 downwards.
CGTGTTTCCGGAGTTTCCATTGAAACTGACAGGGGAGAAGGACGCTTCATTTCCATACGTGGCATTCAGCCATCCCTGAATAACGTTACGATTAACAACACCAATATTGGCTCCACATCCGGTAGCCGGGAAACGCCACTCGACCTGCTGCCCGTAGAGATGATTTCAAGCATTGAAGTAACCAAAGCCGTAACCCCTGATATGGAAGCAAACGCCATTGGTGGTGCTATCAATGTAAATACTATTTCGGCCTTCGACCGGGCTAAATCTTTCATGGTTGCTTCGGTAGACGGATTGGTGCAAACGCAGCAAGCAGACTATGGGGCTGATGATAAATTTCCCTTCCGGGCAGCCATTACCGCAGGCAAGCGTTTTGGTGAAAAGGAAAAGTTTGGGGCAGTGGTTTCTGCTAATGTTTTTAGAAGGGATTTCGCAGTTTCTGTGCTCGACCCAGACCGCTGGCAGCTGCTTAAAGGCACAGGCCCTGAGGGCATGCCTACCCCTGGTTACCTGGGCCCTAATGAAATAGAACTGCAAATTGAAGATAATGAGCGTGACCGCTATGGCATGACCATGGATCTTGAATATCGTCCTACGACATTTTCATCCATTTACTTCAGGTCTCTTTTTACACGCAATATTGAACGCTATAGTAACTCGGAGTTTGAGTTAACAGTGGCAGGTTTGAAAGACCAGGAACTTACCAACCAAACACCAACCTCCGGAAGGTTCAGCAAAGGATCAGGAGAGCTGGATTTGAGCAGCGGTGAGCAAAAAGAAAACCTCTACAGCTTTACCCTGGGGGGTAAAAACCGCATTGGTGATAAACTTTCGCTGCATTTATATGGCACCATGTCTAAAGCCTATCAAACACAATTTAACCTTGATGGTACTTTTGAGAACCCACAAGATACCGAAGGACTCCTGGCCAATACCTACAATACAGGACCCTTTTTCTTTGATATTAGCGCCGAAGATGCCGTAGAAGCCCGCAACCCCAACCTTTACATTTTAAGGAACATGGGCATTCGTAACAATAATACTGTAGAGGAAGACCTGTATGAGGCCTCTCTGGACCTGGACTACGATCTGAAGATTGCCGGCATGCCGCTTCAACTTAAAGCAGGAGGACGCTACAGATCAAGGCAAAAATCCGTAGACCGGGCGGTAGACGAATACGATGACGATAGCGAGGAGGGGGAGAAAGCCAGCAACCCTTATACACTGGCAGAATTTGACATCCCGGCTTTTGCACCTGTACAGGGCGGAGCAGCTCCCAATGTTCATGGTGATGCCGATGCCTTTCGTGCTTTTTTCATGAACCCGGCCAACCGAAATAATGGCAGGATATTTTACCGCGCTGATGATACAGCCGATGAGCTGTACAGCGAAGACATCAATTACCGGGAAGCAGTAGCTGCAGGTTATGCAATGGGGGTGCTGGATATGAAATACCTGAGCCTGATCGGTGGGGTACGGGTGGAGCATACCAAAACAGTTTCTTCTCCTTTTGTGGATGAAGGAGGGGGCTTTGTGCAGCAGGATTTTGAAAACAGCTACCTGAATATACTGCCCTCGCTACATTTAAAACTTACTCCATTCGAGAACTTTGTTGGCCGCCTGTCCTGGACGAACACCATCGGCCGGCCGGATTATGGGCAGCTCTCCGGTGCTTCTGAATTCGAATATGTCGAGACAACAACCCCAAATGTGTTTACCGGCTCTTTTGAAGGTGCAAATCCGGATCTGAAGCCTTACGAAGCCATGAACCTGGATTTGTCCCTGGAATACTATTTCAAAACGGGGGGGATTGTTAGTGTAGGTGGTTTCTACAAAAATATAGAGAATCAGATTTATAACCTGGACTCTACCAGCAACAACATCACCTATGAAGGTAAGTTTTTTGAAGAACTTAACTTCTCGCGCAGCATTAACCTGAACGAGGCAAAGGTATACGGACTCGAGGCCAGTTTTGATCAGGCCCTTACGTTCCTGCCATCTCCCTTCGATGGCCTGGGTATTACCGCCAACGCTACTCTTATGGATTCGGAAGTAACTTTTCCGGGTAGAGAAGATGACGAATTGCCCCTGTTCCGTCAGCCCACCAGCGTGTACAACATTATTCCCTACTATCAGAAGTATGGCATAGAGCTACGCATGGCTGTTACCTTCCGCAGTGCATTTCTTGTAAATGCCGCACTGTCTACTGAAGGCTATGTGGAAGAAGCCGTAGAGGCAGGCTATGAGGTAACAGACTTTGACGTGTACGAAGCAGCCCGTACCTCCATAGATTTAACAGCCGCCTATACCTTTCCTTCCAGGAAGGTGAAAATCCTGGGCCAGGTAAGAAACCTTACCAATGCTGCCGAACAGGAGTACAGGGGTGTAACCAGCCGGTATGACAGGCATGAGCTTTTCGGCAGATCTTATTTCCTGGGCCTTTCTTTAAACCTGTAGTCCAGGAGTCATTTATTTCAAACCATTAGCATGAAAGAGGTTCTCCGGACTTCCTTCATGCATTTTAATTCCAGCTGATCTAATGAGAATTTTATTAAACTATAGCATATGCCTGCTGGCTGTGCTGGTGCTCTGCCTGTTTTTTACGAGTCCAGCCTTTTGCCAGCAAAAAGAGTATAAAAGACCGGTCTACACCAAATCATGGAGTGAGCCTTCGGTGCAGCCCGATCATATCATTCTGACTTTTTCCGGTGATCCGGCCACTTCACAAAGTGTTACCTGGCGAACCGACACCACCGTGCATCACGCCCTTGCAGAGATCGCTCTTGCCAATGATGCCCCCCGTTTTTGGCTGCTGGCAAAACAGCAAGCGGCCAAAACAGAAAAGATGGATGCCCGCGGGGTAAAAAGAGCGGAACGTACCGCACATTACCATTCAGCCACCTTTACAGGCTTACTCCCTGATACCACCTATGCCTACCGGGTGGGCGATGGCGAACACTGGAGCGAATGGTTTCATTTTCGTACGGCCAGCACGAAGGCAGCGCCTTTTTCTTTTTTGTATGTTGGCGATGCCCAAAACTATATCCTGGAATTATGGTCCAGACTTATTCGCTCGGGCTACAGCAAAGCCCCGGATGCCCGCTTCATCATTCATGCCGGCGATTTGGTGAGCGATGCCCACAGCGAAGAACAGTGGCACGAATGGTTTACAGCCGGGGGCTGGATCCATGGCATGGTACCCAGTGTGCCAGTGCCGGGAAATCATGAGTACGAAGGCTACACCCAGGAGGCTGAAGACAGGGGGCAGGATCAGCTATCAGTACAGTGGAAGCCCCAGTTTACCCTGCCTGAAAACGGACCAGAAGGCATGGAGGAAACTGTTTACACGCTGGAGTACCAGGGCTTAAAAATCCTGGCCCTCAATTCCGTTAAGAATCGTGAAGAACAAACCAGGTGGATGGAGGCAGAGCTGAAAAAGAATAAACAAAAATGGGTCATTGCTACTTTTCATCATCCTGTTTTTTCGGCCTCACAAGGGCGTGATAACGAAGCCCTGCGAAAAATGTGGAAACCGCTGTTTGATCAGCATGGTGTAGACCTGGTGCTGCAGGGGCACGACCACAGCTATGTGCGAAATACCACCCCGGCCAGCGCCACTAACATTGTGGGTGGTGTAAATACCCGGGATCAGACCACTGGTACGGTATATGTGGTTTCCGTAAGCGGTGGCAAGATGTACAGGCTCAAGGAGAGCTGGGAGGAGTATGGCCTGGAAAGAGACCGCCTGGCGGAAAATACCCAGCTGTTTCAGCACATACAGATTCTGGGAGATACCCTCCGCTACCAGGCCTTTACAGCCGTAGGCGATTTGTATGATGCTTTTGACCTGGTAAAACAAGAAAGCGGCCCCAACCTGATGATTGATAAATCTCATCAGGCCATTGCAGAAAGAAGGCACCACAATACTATTCCTTATTACGACCAGCTGCCGGCCGGCGCCGAAGCAAAACTTCTGAAATCCTATCCCGACTATAAACTGGATAAGGTTAAATATGTAAAGAATACATCGTTTACCGGCTTTGAGGTGGCACTCAAGAAAGGTAAGGAAACCCTGAATTTACTGCTTTCAGAAGCGGGTGAAGTGCTAAAATAGAACAACACCTTTTGTCTTCTGCTTCGAACAATACACCCGATACTAAATCCCCATACATGCACAAATACATGCCGCTTGCAGCACTGCTGCTGTTCTCCTGCCAGACTCAATCTACCCAAAATGAAGCGCTGGCCTCCCTGGCCGATAGCTCCGGAATTATCAAGCCTCTCTTTGTAACAGATACGGTCATGCATGATACCGACGATCCTGCCATCTGGATAAATCATGATAATCCTGCTCAAAGCCTGGTGTTAGGCACCGACAAGGACCAGGACGGCGCCTTGTATGTGTTCAACCTGGAAGGAAAAGTGCAGGAAGATAAAGTGGTGCGTGGCCTGCAACGTCCCAATAACGTAGATGTGGAGTATGGCCTATTACTGAATGAGAAGCTTACCGACATAGCGGTGACAACAGAGCGCTTTACAGGAAAACTAAGAATCTTCTCCCTGCCCGACATGCAGCCAGTGGACGGAGGGGGCATAGATGTTTTTGAGGGAGAAGTGGGGCTGGAGTTCCGCGACCTGATGGGTATTGCGCTCTACAAACGACCTGCCGACAGTGCCATTTTTGCAATAGTTGGTCGTAAAAATGGTCCTAAAGACGGAAACTACCTTTGGCAGTACCACCTTCAGGACAATGGCCGTGGCCATGTGCAAGCCTCCCTGGTGCGTAAATTTGGTGCGTTTAGCGGACGAAAGGAAATAGAAGCGATTGCCGTAGATGATGAATTAGGCTATGTGTACTATGCGGATGAGCAGGCAGGCGTACGGAAATACCATGCCGACCCTGAAAAAGGTGGTGAGGAACTTGCTTTTTTTGCCACTGAAGGTTTCGGTCAGGATCAGGAAGGCATCTCCATTTATAGCATGAAAGAGGGGCGGGGGTATCTGCTGGTGTCGGACCAGGAAGTAAATCAATTCAGGATTTATACCCGGGAAGGTACGGCCGAAAATCCGCATGCGCACCAGTTGGTCAGGGTGATCAGGGCTTCAACCGTTTCCAGTGATGGCTCTGAAGTGGTGAACTATCCGCTGCCACCCTATTTCCCTAACGGATTATTCGTGGCGATGTCTGATGATAAAACTTTCCATTTTTACCGCTGGGAGTCGCTTGCAGGCGATAGCCTTGAAATCAACCCTTTGTAACTACCCAGATCCTGATGTAGGCTTTTGCTGGTAAAGAGGACCCTGTCAGCCTGATATTAGCGCGTTTCCTGAAATACAAATGTCTGGTAATGTAGGCTTCATCTCCTTAATCAAATCATAAAGTTTCCTTCTCTAAGTTTAACAGTAGCTGAATCATCGGGCACGCTGGGGTTACTATTTTTGAAGTATCAGAATTGATCTCCCTACCAAAAGCATAAAGCTAAATTACTATTCAAATCTTTCTGTTTTTTACCCATGGAATCTAAGTCAATAGTAGTGGTGGATGACGAAGCTGATATTCTGGAGCTGCTTAAATATAACTTTGAGAAGGAGGGTGCCAGGGTACAGGTCTTTTCTTCGGGAAATGCTGCATATGCCTATTTAAAGGATCATTTACCTGATTTAATCGTGAGTGACTGGATGATGCCTGACCTGGATGGGCTTGAGCTATATCAGCGATTGGAGAAAGAACCCGGATTCAAAGGCATTCCGTACGTGATATTAACTGCGAGAAGTCTGGAGGAAGAGGTTGTCAAAGCTTTGGAACTGGGGGTTGATGATTGCATTGTAAAACCAGTTAGGATAAAAGAGCTCATTGCCAGGGTCAAAAGACTTGTCCATCGGCAGAAAAAGTCAGGGCTGGAAGATACACATGAAAAAAACACTGCTGCAGGGGATCATTTGCTTAAATACCGCGAGATCGCCATGAACCTGGAGCAGCATAAGGTCTATGTTGATGCCAGCCATATAGATCTGACTTATTCAGAGTTTAAACTACTTCAGCTTCTTATTAGCCGTAAGGGCAAAGTCTACAGCCGAAACCAGATCATAGAAAATTTGAATGGGATGGACTGTGGGGCCACAGAACGATCTGTAGATGTACAGGTAGTTGGTTTAAGGAAAAAGATAGAACCTCTTAGAAGCTACCTTGAAACCGTAAGAGGAATTGGGTATCGTATGAGGTTCTGAACGTGGAAAATCACTTCTATCCAACTATTTACAAAATACCTATAGTTACTTTCTTAGGCTTTGTACTTTTCATGCTATGTATACCCTGTCTCTAGCCTGATCCATTTATTTCTGATGGTTGGTTTAGATTTTATGATACATCTCTGCTGGGGAATCTTTCATGGTATGTGCGCAACAGGGGAGTATCTTCCGGCATTCCGGAGAAAATTGACGACCGACCATTTATTAATCTTTTGCTGGTAGCAAAACCCATGTGACGCTCATCTGACTGCTGAAAACTTCTTAAATCATCCCGCTATGAATAAAAATTTATTCCTGACATTATTGACGACGGCAGCCGTTTTTCTCATCACGTTATCTACGGTGGAGGGGCAGCAGAAAGTAGCTTCAGGCAAAGACAAGAATGTAAAGGCAGATTCAGTATTGGAAGCGTTCAAGGTAGTAGATGCGCAGGTAACAAAAAAAAGCCATCTGTCAACCCAACTAAATGGTACCCGTAGCTGGCTCGCAGGTGATCATCATATTCACAGCCGTTACAGTGCAGCTTACGATAAATCCACTACCCCGCCTACGCCAAGTTTTGATGAACAGCCGTATGCCATCCCCACCAATGCGAAAAAAGCACGGGAGTACGGCCTTTCCTGGATGGTTTCTACCGACCATGGTGGCCCGAACCATTCTAAAATCAATCTGGAACATGCCTATCCCGAATTACTTGAATCCAGGGCTGCCGTGCCTGACCTCATTCAGTTTCATGGCATGGAATTCGATGCACCTGCAGCTGGACATGCCAGTCTGATCATGCCACACTCTGCACATGAACATCAAACCCTGTATGATATAGAACATCGCTTTGCCAGCAGGGACAGCTTTCCACACCATGCTTCAAGAGATACAGAGGCGCGCATGATAGAAGCCTTGCAGTATATGAAGCAAATAGACGTCCCACCCGTACTCATTGCAAACCATCCTTCCCGAGGCGCTACAGCCCCCGGCACCTACTCCCAAAAGGAGCCGCAGGAGCTTAGGAACTGGAACAATACCGCTCCCCAGGTTGCGGTGGGGATGGAAGGCGCACCCGGTCACCAGGCAGGGACCATCAAACCCGATGGCTCCATTGATTCTACTGCTTCGCGTCCCTACAAAAACAACACAATGGGCGGGTACGACCAGATGACTGCTCACCTTGGTGGTTTCTGGGATTCAATGCTGGGTGAGGGCCGCCGCTGGTGGATCACGGCAACCTCCGATTCGCACGAAAACTGGCGGGATGGCGGCAGCGATTTCTGGCCGGGCGAGTATTCTAAAACCTATGTATTCGCAGAAAAAAGCTATGATGATATATTAGATGGAATCCGTCACGGTCGTGTGTTTGTCACCACCGGTGATTTAATATCAGAACTAGAGGTAATGGTAAGTACTGACAAAGGATCTGGGGCATCCATAGGCGGTACGCTACCCATTTCTGGGAGTGCCGACCTTGAAGTGACAATCCGTGTGCTTGATCCGGAAACGCTAAACCATCATGGAGACAATCCGAGCGTGGCACGGGTGGATTTGATCATGGGGGAGGTGACTGGTTCTCTAACAGATCTGAGCAAGGATATAAACCCGACAACAAAAGTAGTAAAGCGGTTCACTGCCAAAGATTGGCGTAAGGAAGGGGGATACCTGATAATGACCTATCAACTTAAGGATTTTCATCACAGCGGTTACCTTCGTGTGCGTGGCACCAGTACCAATGAGCTGGAGCCAAAAGTTGACCATCAGGGAGAGGATCCCTGGGCTGATCTATGGTTTTACTCAAACCCTATTTTTATTGAGGTTGAGTAAATAGGTAGAAAGCTACAGGATGTGCATAATCGAACCGGCTTTTCTTTTGAAGAAATCCACCACTTCATAACAAAGGATGGGCTGTTATCGTCAACCGACAATACAAATGTTTAACTGAATCCGGCTGGTTTTTGAGGCGTCTGCTTGTCTCTGGTATTGGAATATAGTCCTGGCGCATACGTAGTTTGAACATCCCCCCACAATATTTACCGCTTACCAGGAGCAAGTGCTGTTTCTCCCCAAACTAATTTTTATTTCTGGGGAAGTCCTTTCTACTTTGTTGCATATTGTTTTCTGCAGCAGCATGGCTCTACGTTTCCCTTCCCTGGATTACCTGCTTTCGCAAGCCCGGAACTCCTTTTTACGCTATCCCATGAGCATTCTCTCCGCCCTGCTTGGGGTGGTGTGTGCTATTTATCTGATAGAAACGGAAGCGCAGCATTTCAACCGCTTCCCCTACATTAATCTTATGCTGTGTGCCGCCCTGGGCATACCGCTGTACTTTTGTGTAGCTCTTTTGGCAACCCGCCAGCAGTTTGGAAGGGGTGGTAAAATCCTGGCACAGGTGCTGGCAACCCTGCTGTTACTCGTCGTTTACTTTAGCCTGCCGGATGCCGAATCTACTCACAATACTTCGCTGCCCTACATCCGCTACGGCATCTACAATATCATTGTGCATCTGCTGGTTTCTTTTGTGCCTTTTTTATTCGTCAGGCAGCTCAATGGCTTTTGGAACTACAACAAGGCCTTGTTTCTGCGCATTTTAAGCGCGCTTCTGTATTCGGCATTCCTTTTTGCCGGTCTGGCAATGGCCCTTTTAGCTTTGAAGATTTTATTTGATGTAAAGATTGAGGAAGAGCTTTTCGGTGAATTATTCGTGCTAATCATAGGCCTGTTCAATACCTGGTTTTTTGTAGCCGGCGTCCCGCAGGATTTTGAGCAGCTTGAGCAGGATACTGATTACCCCGGCGGCCTAAAGGTGTTCACGCAGTATGTGTTGTTCCCCCTGCTGCTGCTCTACTTACTCATCCTCTACGGCTATGGCCTGAAGATCATCATCAGCTGGGACTGGCCGAAAGGCATTGTTTCCTACCTGATCATGTGTATGTCAGTGCTTGGCATTCTTACCCTGCTGTTGGTGTACCCCTACGCCCTGCAGCCTCAAAATCGCTGGATCAAAAAGGCGGGCAAGGGTTATTACCTGCTCCTGCTCCCATTACTGGTTTTACTGTTCCTGGCCATCGGCATGCGCATTGCCGACTATGGGGTTACCATCAATCGCTACATAATTGTTGCCGTTGGACTGTGGTTAACCTTTACCTGCCTGTACTTCCTTAGCGGACGAGGCAACATCAAGTTTGTGCCGATGTCGCTGGCTGGCCTGCTGATCCTTATTTCGATTGGCCCCTGGAGCATGTTTTCGGTAAGTGAGCAGCACCAGGTGGAACGGCTGGAGGAGATCCTTCGCAGTGGTAACATGCTTTCCGAAGGCCTGATTACACGCGAAGTAACCTGGGTGCAGGACAGTCTGCCCACCACCTTCTATTCCCCGCAGGAGAACCAGAATGAAGGGCTGCTGAATGATTCCCTGCATAACGAAGTAATGTCAATCCTTGATTACCTGGATGACCACCATGGTTTCAGCTCCATCCAACCCTGGTACCGACAGCACCTGGATTCCATGATCACCGTTGCCGATGCAGACACCAGCCAGGGCCGCTGGCACAGGATTGGCGAAGCAGGCGTGTACATGCGCAGCCTGGGGATACCCTACCACTACAAAAGCACGGACAGGAGTGATTTGGAATATTTGCATTACTATTCAACAGCAGGCAGTGTACTGGATACCAGGGGCTACAACCGTGTTGTTTTTCTGGAAGAACTTTACTGGAATATTTACGATGATGTGTTGCTCAAAGGAGCCAGGGAAGGATATGAGAACACGGTAGAAGCAGGTGGACAGCTTTACCAGGTGAAGTATACCCCCAAAGAGCCGGGTTGGCTTACCATCCTTGTCCAGGCAGAGGTAGCACATACAGATACCCTTCGGTTTGCTGTAGCCCCCCTTGTCGAAAAACTTGTCAAAGCTTATCCTACGGATGATGAATCACCTGTTCCGGCTGACAGCATGAGCCTTGGTGTAAGCAAAGGCAACAGGTCATATAAGCTTGTTTTTGACAGAATAGGACTAGTCCGGAAAGCTGACTCCCTCACGCTGGAGCATGCCTATGGAAAGCTGCTGATAAGAGAAGAGGAATAAGCACAAATGAGGTCAATAAGGGGTGTGGTGGCAGCGGGAGGAAAGTTTTTGTAGCTCAACTTTTCCTGTGAATGTTCCAGGTGTAGTAAAATATTCATGTTGACTGCTGATTGTCTAAAGCCAAGGGTTGATGTCCAATTCTCTGGCTGTTCTCTCTTGATAATGCTTTTTTTGATCCCTCGTCTCATTCAGCGCTGGGCTTCAGTCCTGAATACCTATCATACAGGATGAACCGGAAAAGTACTGTGCGACTGCCTCTCTTTATCATGCAGTCTTTTAACTTACACTAAATTTACAATTATCATCCAGGTAATCTATCTATCCTATGAGCCAAGCCCGCATCAGGCAGTTATTACAGCAAAAAGAAGGCTTGCGGCTAGTTTAAGGAAGCTGTTTCTACGCTGCCGGAAAACCTCTTCGAAACCGTATGCGCTTTTCTGAACCGGGCCGGCGGTGATATAGTGCTTGGGGTGAAAGATGAGGGTAGTATTGTAGGTGTGAATGCTGTCCGGGTGGCGCAGCTGCTCAAAGAGATTGCCAACCTTTCCAACAACCCCCAAAAGCTCGACCCGCCCTTTATCCTGCTGCCGCAGGCGGTGGAATGGGAGGGAGAGCAGCTTATCCATATCCAGGTTCCGCAAAGCTCGCAGGTGCATAAAAGCAAAGGAGTGGTATACGACCGTAGCGAAGATGGTGACTACAGGCTCACCAACCATAATGCCATTGCCGAATTGTATACCCGCAAAAGCGCCAGCTATTCCGAGAATACTATTTATCCCTACCTCCGTTTTTCGGATTTCAAACAGGCGCTGTTTCCCAAGGTTCGCAACCTGATCCGTAGCCGGGATTACAACCATCCCTGGCTGGCCCTGAATGATGAGCAGCTCCTCCAGAAGGGGGGACTTTACCGCCGCGATGTACAAAGCGGGCAGGAGGGATACACGCTGGCCGCAGCCCTGCTCCTGGGGCAGGATGAGGTTATTCAAAGCATCCTGCCGCACTACAAAACCGATGCGCTGTTGCGCCGGCAAAACCTGGATCGTTACGACGATCGCCTGTATGTGCAAACTAACCTTATAGATGCCTATGATGCGCTTATGGACTTTATCGCCAAGCACCTGCCCGATAAATTTTTCCTGGAAGGCACTATTCGCATTAGCCTTCGCTCCAAAATATTTCGTGAGGTGGTAGCCAATCTCCTGGTGCACCGTGAGTTTACCAACGGCCATGCCGCCAGGCTCATCATTTACACCGACCGGGTAGAGACCGAAAATGCCAACCGTCCCCACACCTACGGATACCTGCTGCCTGAAAATTTTTCTCCCTTCACCAAGAACCCGGTGATTGCCAAATTCTTTACCCAGCTGGGTCATGTAGACGAGCTGGGCTCCGGGATCTTAAACGTAAACAAATACCTGCCTTATTATGCACCAGGCAAACTTCCCCTCTTCCAGGAAGACGATCTTTTTAAGATCGTGATCCCGCTGGAAGGGGGTGAGGCTGTAAAGGTGGCTGCAATTAGAGGCGCTCATGAGGGAATAGATGAGGGAATAAATGAGGGAATAAATAACAGGCAGTTGGTAGCACTTAAGATAATTATTAATAGTGGTGGGGGAAAAGCAAAAATGCTGGTGGAAGGCTTGGAAGTTACCCGTGCAACAATTGAACGCGATATCGCAAGGCTAAAAGAATTGGACTTAATAACGTATATCGGATCAAAAAAAAGTTGAAAATACATAGCGACAGAAAAAGGCAGGGCACTGATAATGCATTAGCATGTCCCGGCAAATAAGCACTGGATATCCAAAGGATCCCGCTGTGTCCCAATAAAATCAACCCATGAGCAATAACAGTTAGGCGATCGTTTGCAGGGTAGGGAGTTTCTGCAATACCTGGTGCGAGGATGGGGTGGATGACGGCGAAAGTGATGAGGTGCGGTCTTTTGTTAAAATGTTGTTATATTTGTAACTCCCCGATCAGCTGTAGTTAGGTCATGAATAAATTTATTCTGGAACATCCCGGAGCGATCCTTAGGCAGAGACAAATAAGAGATTTTCTGATAAAACCTATGCTGGAAGGATTGAGCTGCTCCAAATGTGATAAAGACACGGTAATTGGAATAGATTATGAGGGTTGCTGCAGGATTCTTTCCTTCTGTTGCCAGGAGTATAAGGATCAGTTGAGACAAATGCTGCAAAATCTTCCAGTGTGTTGTTGCAGGTAGGGATTTGCCACTGGTTTTGGTTTTTAGGAGTGTAAATGTGTCGCGAATCATAGCTTAAATCACTTACAGAGCGCTTCATACCGCACCCCATCCCCGTCACCATCTAGTGTAATTACTCTGCACTCCATCAGGTAATACATTGCCTCTTCGCAGCTGGTCATTTGCCCGCACCTGGTCTCAGTGCCACAGGTAAAGTTTGGTGTGTAGCTTTCACAGCCAACGTCAATATTCACCTTTCTTTTGCCTTTCCTCCATTCCCTAAGTGGTACCTGAGCTGTGCTTGATAGACTCCACAAACTTTTTCAATCTTCCTAGCTTTCTGCTCATCCTGCAAAAGGGTTTGATCTTTCAGGTATTGCCTATAAACCCATACCTTTACCCTTCTGACTGCCTATCAGTAGTCAGAAGGGTAAAGGTATCACCATCGGATATACCAACAACTTTGCCATTATAATCTGCACCTTCTTTAGCCTTGCTTTCTTCCTCCCAGGCACCCTTGACAAAGAGTAAGAAGCTAAGTATCAGGAGCAGGCTTTTTAAAAAATTTTATTTTATTCTTCATCTTCTGGGAGTAATGAAGTTCCTAAGTCATATGGTAGCCTCCTTACAAACATAGGTAAATGTGTAACTATTTTCTCAAACAGGCCAAAGGCAGTAAATAGGTGCTGGCCAAATAGACCTGAAACGTCAGCTGTTTGGCCATAGAGAAAAATATTGATAATTGTTGTGCGACTTCTATTTGCTTATTTTGCTTTCTAAGATAGTGTTGCGGGAAACACCTTGATGATGTAAGCATAATTATGAAGGTGAGGCACAATTCTTTGTATTAACAGTAACCTTCTGTAACACAGTTGCAAGAGGAGCCATGTTCAAGGGGTGAGGATGAAGTTTAAAAGCCTTTAAATGGAATTGAGAAAGCCGGGATCCTTTGTGAAAGGCTGTCTTTTGAGGCGTACGCCCTCAAGGTATTGTTTCCCCTAGAGATGTACCGCCTGGAGCACAATACCCTTCTCTATCTGGAGATTAAAAGGGGGATTACATCGAATCTTCGCTCTTTCCCCACTTCGGGTTCCGTTGCAGGGAGAGCGGCTATAGGTTTTACGTGCAATCCCCATTCAGAAGGGGCTTCTACCGCCAAGTCCATACCATATAATGGTGCACGTGTAAGCAGCTGCAACGATATAGAGAGATTGACACCTTTCTTATAATTCTTTACATGCAAAAGTGGAGAAGAAACTTGAATGGAGCGCAGATGTAAGTTTAATTGTAGCGCTAAACATAAGTAGTGATTTTTCATGTACACATCCATATGTCACAAGGCAGGGTTTCGCCTGCTATTATTGTTTTTCGTTTTGTTTTCAAACATCCAGGTATATGCCATTAGTAGAGCAGCTTGCGATACACTCATCAGATCTGGTATTCAGGCAATGCAGCACCAGGATTATGTTAAAGCCCTTGAACAGTTAGAGGAGGCCAGGTTGCAAGCAGAAACAAACAAATGGCATGAACAGCAGTTTCTGGCCCTTAATAACATAGGGCTTACCTACTATGCTATGTTTGATTATGGAGAAGCCCTGAATTTTTACCTTGAAGCCTATACACTTGCTGTTCGGGAACTGGAGGCGAAGCACGAGATGATTGTTCTGAATAACATAGCAGTGCTCTATTCCAAAGAAAAGAACTTTGTAAAAGCCACTGAGTACTTTGAAAGAGCCTACAAGATTTCCAGGGAAAATGAGGCACATACACAGACCGGTTTTTATGCCATCAACCTGGGAATTGTATGCAATAAAACGGCTAAACTACAACAGGCAAGAGCATTTCTGAAGGAAGCTGTTTCTCTTCTTCAGGAACATCCCAGAACATTACTCGATGCCAGGGGAGCATTGGCTGAAAATTATTTGCTGGAGGAAAATTATGCAGAAGCAGTTAGCCTTGCAAAAATGCTTTTAGCAGAAGCTGAACAACTTGATCATCCTGAAAACAAACTGGAGATGTTGGTATTGCTGGCCAAGGCCTATCTGGCAGAAAACAACTATGAGCAGGCAGTTCTATACGCCAGAAAGGCCTTCCACAGCCACAACAGCCCTGAAAATAGCCTGGCTATTTATGAAGTTCTAGCCAATATTTACCAGAAGAGCAAGGCGTATGATTTAGCCCTACAGGCAAAAGATTCAATCCTGCATCTACAGGCACAGTTAAACCATATCAAGAATGGCCGTGCCTTTGAAAATGCACGTGTTAAATTTGAGTTACAGAATTACCAGCATCAGCTGAGGCTAAACCAGTCACGCCTCCATAACGAGCGAAAGCTTTTTTATTCCCTTATGGCAATCGCCGTTCTGATAGCGGGCTTTATCGGGTGGGGCCTGTATAACCGTTCGGTTAAACACAGGCAAAACAGGACTATTGCTGAAAAAGGCCGGAAAATAGCAGAACTGGAACTGGAGAACCAGAAAAGCCAGAAACTCCTCCTGGAAAAGCAGATAAAGGAACAGGAAGCACTTGCCATGCTGGAGCAGGAGCGGCTCAAAAATGAAATAGAGAGCAGAAACCGCAAACTATCAACCAAAGCCTTGCACCTTTCTGCACGTAATCAACTGATAGAAGAGATTATTGAGGATCTGTCAAAGTCTAAAGAACTGGCAAAGGATATGGATTTACTTAGACATGTGAAAGATTTAAAACAACACCTCAAGCCTGATAAAGAATGGAATAGCTTTGTGACACATTTTGAAGAAGTGAACAGTGGCTTCCTGAATACCCTGAAGGAGAAACACCCCTCCCTTACTGCCAACGACATGCGGTTCATTCCCTACATTTTCATGAACCTAAGCAACAAAGAAATTTCAGCGATGCTCAATATTACCACTGATGCCTGCAGAAAGCGTAAAGAGCGGATAAGTAAAAAAATGGAACTACCTGAAAATGTGGATCTTTACGAATACATTTCAAGGTTCTGAAACATCAGATCACACATTGTCCGGTGTAATGTCACACTTTTTCCGCCTGTGTTTTGCTATGATCCCGCTCTTAATTTGAAGATTTAGTAAAACAAATTTTTATGAAAATGGCAAAATTCTTTACCCTATTACTGGCAGGCCTTTTTTCCCTCATCCTTACATCACATGCGCAATTCAGTTTCGAGGCAACACCTGAACTGGGCAGGCTCTACCATATCACCTATGATAACAAAATAGAAAATAAAGTCTATGCCCTCACGAACTCAAACCAGATCCTGGTATCCAGAGATAATGGAAAGACTTGGGATATACTATATGTTTTTCCCTACAGCGGCGCCAGCATCAGTGACTTGAAAATTGTACCAGGCGATAAAGCGCTCTCTTTTGTTGTAAGCAATTCAAAGGATGCTCCCGATGGAAATCTAAACGGACTTTATTTACTGCACCTGGCCTCCAACCGAATCAGCAAACAGCATGCAGCGCCTAACCTGGCCTTTGATCCTGCAATAGACTCCTATAGCATTTTTGACCATACAGGCAGGCATATCTTGATGCACACCTCCTTTCTTTACGACCTGGTGCTCTACACACAGGTGTTTTACACCACAAATGGAGGTAAGAATTGGAAAGAAGTTTACTTCAATGAAAATTTTGGCCGTACCCACATCAACAATGTTGCTATACACCCGAATAACCCCACTACATTATTTCTTGCCAGATCCCATGGTCCTGAAGACGTAGATGGAGGGCTCCTGATTTCCACCGATGCAGGCAATACCTGGAATGAAAAGTTGAACGGTATTATTTTAAATCCGATAGCTTTTAATCCAGCCAATGCGGATGAGATCATCATTGGTACTGGAATAACCTTTGGCATCCATGAAGAAGCCCTCTACCGCTCCATGGATGGGGGAGAAACCTGGAACAAAGGTGTTGTTAACTGGTCAAACTACATTACCGATAATACAATCGATATTAAGTTTGACCCGAAAGACACTAAAACAGTCTGGGTGCTTGAAGAGAATGAAATTTTGAAAAGTAGAGACGGCGGTGCCACCTGGAACAGTACTGTTTTCCCTGAAAACTCTTCCACTTATTATGGGGGCATAAGCCTCTCCATCAATCCCTATAACAGCAGTCAGGTATTTATCACTTCAGATGTTTACCCGATCTGCGCCCAAAATGCTGGTGAGGATTTTGTGCAGGTGGAGAATCCGTTTTACAATGTTACCAGCCTTGCTGTTGCCGATCATGGCAGTTCTGAAGTAATGTATTATGCCAGCCAGGGAGGCTATCTTGTTAAGAACCTTACTTCGCAAGAAACAAAAGCCTATAACCTGCAGCCGGTTTGGACATTTATGAACAGGAAATATGAGTTTGCACCTGATCCTGCAATACCAGGCAGTGTTTTTGTCTTCACTCCTGGCAATGGCTTTACCTCCGCAGAATTGTATTACAGCGATGATTATGGTGCTACGCTGCATCCTGTGCTGACAGGCTTTGCTTCAGGGTTACAAAAGGTGGTGAAGGTGCCGGGATCGTCAGCAGTTTATTGGGCTTCCCTGCGCCTGGGAGATAGCAGTAGTCTGTATAAAATAGATATAAGTGATAAGGCAAACATCTACTATGAAGAGGTGTGGATTACTGAAGCGCCAGGTGTTATATCAGGCATTAGCTTCTCTAGTACCAACCCTAAAGAAGTATTTGTTTCAAAAGGAAATACAGTATTCAAATCAACCGATGACGGAGTAAGCTGGGAAGCCAGGACTACTGGACTCGAAAGTCTGCATCCGGAAATGGATGTTGTCTGGGACCTGGCTCAAAATCCATTTGATGAAAAGGAGCTGATCATCGCAACCAGCAAGGGCTTGTTTTTAAGTAAAGATGGTGCAGCACATTGGGTGCCAATCCTGGAAGGGTCAGATGCACAAAGGGTGCGTTACTCCCCCCTGATAGAAGGTCAGATTATTGCTGGCACCCATACCGCAGATGGCACAGAACTCAGGCTTTTCTATAGCTTAGACGGGGGTGCTGAGTGGACATCAATAACAACAGCGCAACTAGCCTACACCTGGACGTCTGAAATTGATTTTAGCTTTAGTGAGACAGGCATGGAGGTGTACATGGCGACTAGTCACCTGGGTATTGTAAAATATCCGATCAACATAGCTGCTCCTTCGAAACCAAAGAACAAGCCTGTAAAGCCCAATGCTGCAGCTGTTCTGCAGGCGGAGCATGTTAATCTTTATCCAAACCCTGCCAGTAGTCATATTGAGGTTGATTTAAAAGATCCCGAAACGGAAGTTGAAACCATTAAAATTTATACAATGACAGGCCAGCCAGTGCTTGAAACAAAGCAGGATCAAGTTGACATCTCCCACCTTGACAGGGGGATATACCTGATAAGAACCACTACTTCAAAAGGTGATGTGATTACGCAAAGGTTGATAAAACAGTAAAGGCCTGAAGTGAGGGTTATCACAACCACATCAGGAGGGCCTGCCAAATTTTGTATAGCGATAGAAATGCAGGGACTACCTTATGAGGAAGATAAGAAAAAGCCTTTCTGTGTATTTTACAGCCTTGGACCAGAGGTTTCGATAAGCGACCTTTCGAATTAGATCGTGATTTACCATTAACGGCTGCCAAAGCACTACCTGGCCAAAATTATGTAGGAGGTCAAAGTTGACCTCCTCTTTTTTTGAATATACCTTATTCCTCCCGACCCAAGGTTTCTATACTCTCCCGACAGTTCTCCACACTAGCCTCAGAGTTTTGATTAAACTCATTAGCTAAAGTGCCTGTCCCGGATACCATACACAGGTCTGCCAGACTCTGGCCTTGTAGGTGTTGGCGAAGACAAGAAACTTAGAAGATACGCCAGCGAATACTTCAGTGACCACCCTGATCTGGTGGCGCGCATAGAGGCTAAAGAATGAGAGATTTCCCATGTTGAGGAATTGGTTGAGTTTTACAATAAACATACTTTAAAAAAAATAAGACTAGCTTGTATAAGAGCAGAACTGTCTAGGAAAATGGGCTTATTCAATGATATAAAACTGCCTAACTGCTGTTAAATACTGAAGCTTATTAAACGTAATTCCTATCCCCCCACACGAGAAGCTCGGCTTTTTAGCTGGGCTTTTCCTTTTAACCGCTGAAGGAGATTAATATGCAAAATTGATGCTCAGGAAGCTGCTTCAGCTATAAATGCCGCCGATTAATTAAGGTTCTATATGAGAAGTTAATATTATAACCAAGGAAAAAGAAAGCTCTCCAGGAAGTAGTTCAGTTTATAGCAAGCACACCTCTTATTGAATCCTGTCAACCAGCTAGGGCAATCTTTTATGGTGGTGCTTCATAGACTTTGTTAACAGGAAAAAGGCAATTTAAACATCTGTATGAGGCGCTTTTTTCGATGGATTGATCTTCGTCTAAGCTGAACATCGGGCACTTAAGGATCAACTGTCGATTTAGAAACTAGAGGAAATAACAGACAGCCTGTTCATATGCAGGGCTGCTTTTGATAGCAGTCACCGCTTTTGAGAAAACCTTCATAACAACAAACGTTGTAAGATAATGCTCTATTATAGCTTGTCGGCAGGCCAGAAAGCATTTACCTTCGATGCTCCTGACAGGGCCTGTCAAAGAGCAGCTGCGCAGCTCTTTGTGCACATCAGCCTATTTGAGAACATACCAGGAACAAACACTAAGATTTAATATCAATATGGGGATTTTCGATTTCTTTAGAGGCAGGCATGCGGACAAAACAGGTGTAGCGGCTCCTCCTAAAAAGGATCAGAACCACTTTCTGACAAATGCAGAGGACTTTGGCTTTGCTAAAATCGAGCTGGGGATAACAGGAAAAGTGCGGGTGGACGGGATTATTGCAATCACTGAGTTTCAGAAGCAAGCGGAAAGTCGTAAGCAGAGCTTTCGTTATTCGGTGATGTATGTATCGCTTCTGGAAGAAGGCGCACTCACGGTACCCGTGGTGCTGAACATCGGGCAGGAAGCTTACACTCTGTATTTCATATACAATGAAGAAGACCTGCTTAAATACAAAGATCTTCAGAATCAGGTAGGCAGGACCAAGTACCCTAACCTGATTTACTTCAGCGCCATTCCGATCTATGAAGGTTACCAGCCCAAGAAGATCATTGAGCCCTTTCAACTAGCCGACCTGCGGGTGGAAAAAGACGCTAAACTATCAGGTGAGTATGCCATGTGGTGGAAGGGAGCGGAGGAGCAGTTCTCCCAATCTGAAACCTGCGATTTATTGAAGAAACTGTACGAGGTTTTCAGGGGCTATGAAACGTATCTGCTGGGCTACCTGATCAGGCAAACCAGGATCAGGGAGGAGCAGGAGCTGACAAGAATGAAGCTGCCGGAAGCCCCTGCTACTTTTATCCTGCATGGCCCGGAAGACCAGAAAATCGTGCTGGAGGTTTCGCAGGAAAAAGGAATCCGGTTTTTCTTCCCGATGAAGGAAGTGAATAAGGACTACAGAGACAGGTTCCTTAAGGGGGTACTCGTTGATTTCCTGTCCACCAGGATCTATCTGGAACAGCACAATGCTGCTCAGGATGAGGTACAGGACCCCAACAGCTACGACTGGTTTACCTTTATGGCACTTATGATTGCCCAGAAGGAAGCGGAAGGAGAAAGTATCGAAGTTATCGGTGGATTCAATCTGGCAGGCTAAAAGACATTCTTTTGAAGATCTTAGTGATCTTGAACCTGCTACATTTGAGTGGACAGAGAGTTAAGCCAAAACCATTAACTTAACACTCATGTCAAAGCAGAGAAGACAGTATGATAGGGAGTTCAAACAGATGGCTGCCGCCGCGGCCCGGTTGAACTTAGCCTGCAAAGAGACGATATCTCCAAGCTTGCCGAAGAATTGGGTATCACTGCCGATCTAATTTATAAATGGAGAAGAGAGTACAAAGCTCACCCCCAGAAGAGTTTCCCTGGTAATGACAGGCCTAAACAGACTCCCGAAGAGGCAGAAATAGCAAGGTTGAAGAAACAGCTTCGGGATGTGGAAATGGAGCGGGACATCTTAAAAAAGGCCACGGCCGCCGCCGCGGTAAGCATCTTCTCCAGGGGAGACGGGAAATCTACAGGTTCATAAGCACCTACAGCTTCAGATTTCCTGTTGAGAGGATGTGCAAGGTGTTTAAAGTGAGCAAAACGGGGCCGCCCTTTAGATTAGTGCTTGAGAATATTATAGGGAAAGTCCTATTTTAGGAGAGAGAAAAAGAGCCCGGGTGAACTATGGGGCCGCCTTTGTTTTTAGCAGATTCAAGGCCGGAATTAG
>NZ_JAHXBU010000015.1 GCF_020178975.1 Cesiribacter sp. SM1 | reverse complement strand
AACTATCCTTTCTACTGCCACCCAGCTGGATAGCCAGAAAAACTCTGTGCCTATGCTTATCCTTTGTGGCAATAGGACCTAATCCTAGCAGAAATCGACATTCTTTTTCAGAAAAAAAAGCACGCCACAGGCTATACTAACCTGTGGCGTGCTTTATGAGATTTTGAATATAGAGGGAATAGTAAAACCCTGTGCTATTCACTTATACGGCAACTGCCCCTTTGATGTGTGGATGCGGATTATAATCCAGCAGTGTAAAATCTTCGAAACGGAAACCAAAGATATCCTTTACCTCCGGGTTGATCTGCATTTTTGGCAATGGCCTTGGATCTCTGCTTAACTGCAGGCGGGCCTGCTCCAGGTGATTTTTGTAGAGGTGCGCATCGCCAAGGGTATGAATGAACTCTCCCGGCTGCAATCCGCAAACCTGGGCCACCATCATGGTGAGCAATGCATAGGAAGCTATGTTGAAAGGCACTCCTAAAAACACATCTGCACTGCGCTGGTAAAGCTGGCAGGAAAGCCTACCCTCAGCTACGTAAAACTGGAAAAGCGCATGGCAGGGCGGCAGGGCCATTTGTTCAATATCTGCAACATTCCAGGCACTCACCATCAG
Source organism: Cesiribacter sp. SM1 (assembly GCF_020178975.1). Taxonomy (GTDB): domain Bacteria; phylum Bacteroidota; class Bacteroidia; order Cytophagales; family Cyclobacteriaceae; genus Cesiribacter. Next base: position 43,623 of record NZ_JAHXBU010000015.1, on the reverse strand, counting down.
CCTACGCGAATCGGGATTACGCCTGATCTGGCTGATGAGGTTGCTGATCTGGTCGATGTGGCGGCCATCGGCAGCAGGCCAGCTACGCCACTGGTAACCGTATACGGGCCCAAGTTCTCCCTGTTCATCGGCCCACTCATCCCAAATGCTTACCTTGTTTTCTTTCAGGTAGTGTATGTTGGTACTGCCCTGTAAAAACCACAGAAGTTCATGTATGATACTGCGCAGGTGCAACTTTTTGGTAGTAACCAGGGGAAAACCTTCTGCCAGGTCAAATCGCATCTGGTAACCAAATACACTGATGGTACCGGTGCCGGTTCGGTCTTCTTTAGCCACCCCTTTATCGAGGATGTGCTGCATGAGGGTGAGATATTGCTGCATGGGTCGGTTCTGCTGAAAAAACTTTGGTAATTTTAGACCCGTAAAATACCCCCGAACAGACACAAAGACAAGTATTCCGGTGGCTATAATATTTTCTCTATTCAATACATGCAAAAGCTGGCTAAACAAACCCTGCTAGTCATTGGGCTGCTAACACTAGTGCTAGGTTATTTTATTACCCAGCTACGCTTCGATTATAACTTTGAAAACTTTTTTCCCACCGGAGACCAGGACCTGGAGTTTTTCCTGGATTACCGTGAGCAGTTTGAGAACGACAATGATTTTCTGCTGATCGGCATTGAAAACAGGGAAGGCATATTCCGGCAGGACTTTCTACGGCAGATAGATTCTGTAACCACAGCACTGGACAGCCTGCCCCTGACCAGGCAGGTGCTTTCTGTCACAAACCTTAAAAATCCCATCATTGGTCCCTTTGGAGTGTTTCAGCCTCCGGCACTACGCATTAACGAGCCGCAGTACTATGCACTGGATAGCGCTGCCTTATGGGCAAACCCTGCAGTCATGGGTACCCTGCTGGCCCCTGCCACACCTGCGGTAGCCATCGTTATCAACCATAAGCAGCAAATCAGTAAAAAACAGGCCGATTCTCTTATGCTGCAGGTAAACCAGATACTGGCACCCCACCACTTTGATGAGGTACATATGGCTGGTAAAGTAAGGGCACAATCTGTATACGTGGAAAAGATGCAGCTTGAGTTTGCTGTTTTTGCTGCAGCCTCTATGGTACTGGTGGTGATTTTTCTTAGTCTGGCCTACCGTTCTCTCTGGGGTGTGGCGGTACCCATACTGGTTGTAGTTTTAACCGTGGTATGGATATTGGGTATCATGGGTGCCACTGGCAAGGATCTGGATGTGATGATGGTGCTCATGCCAACCATCATGTTTGTGGTGGGTATGTCTGATGTGGTGCACATACTTACTAAATACATAGAGGAGCTCCGAAACGGACATAAAAAGAAGGAGGCCATCCGTATTACCATGAAAGAAATAGGCCTTGCTACCTTTCTTACTTCTCTTACCACCTCCATTGGCTTTTTAACCCTCCTGACAACCAACATCAGGCCCATCAGGGATTTTGGACTCTATGTTGCCATCGGGGTGTTTATTGCTTTCATACTTGCATTTACTGTTTTGCCCTCTGTGCTGGTGCTGATGAAAACACCTGCAGTGGTAAGCAGAAGCCAAAACCGGCTGCTTTGGGTAAAAACACTGCGCAATCTGTTCAGGTGGACGCTCCATTACCGGTTTCGTGTATTAACTTTTTACGGAATTATACTGCTGCTGTCCCTGCTGGGCATCAGCAGGCTGGAGAGCAATACTTTTTTACTTGAAGACATCAGGGAAAATGACCCGTTAAAGCAGGATGTCTATTTTTTCGATGAACACTTTGGCGGTAATAAACCTTTTGAGGCAGCCATCATCGTAAAAGACAGTAGCCGGTCTGTGTATGATCCGGCTGTTTTACAGGAAATCAGCAGGCTGGAAGATTACCTGCAACAGGAGTATGGCGTGAAGGGACTGGTATCTCCACTTTTACTGGTAAAAGGGGTAAACAGGGCATTGAATGGTGGTGCAGTATCTTATTTCAGACTGCCAGAGAATAAACGGGATTATGCCAGAATTGAAGGGTATTTACGCAGGCTGGAGCAAAGCCAGGCAGCAGTTCCGCTGGTAGCACAAAACGGCAGGCTTGGCAGAATAAGTGGCCGTATGCCCGATTGGGGGAGTAATTTAAGTGAAGAAAAGAATAAAGCGCTCCAGGTTTTTCTCGCCAGGGAGTTAAACAGCTCCCTGATTGAACTTCGAATCACCGGCACTTCTTTACTGGTTGATAAAAATGCGGAATATATTACACGCAACATGCTGGAGGGCTTGAGCATTGCCTTTGGCATAATAGCACTCATTGTAGGGGTGCTTTACAGATCGTTGCGCATGGTTATCATAGCACTTATTCCCAACCTTATCCCCCTGCTGATGATTGCCGGCATCATGGGCTTTTTAGGCATATATTTAAAAGCATCAACCTCCATCATTTTTACCATTGCCTTTGGTATTGCTGTAGACGATACCATTCATTTTTTAAGCAAACTTAAAATAGAACTCAATAAGGGACGCAGCCTGGTGTATGCAGTAAAACATACCTACCTTTTTACCGGCAAGGCAATCATCATTACGTCAGTAATACTGGCCGGTGGTTTTCTTACTTTGATTCTCTCTTCTTTTGGCAGCACCTTTTACACGGGGCTGCTCGTAAGCCTTACCCTTATCTTTGCCGTTATTGCCGATTTAACGCTCCTGCCAGTGCTGGTGCTGCTGTTTTTGAAAAAGAAGGAGCAATAGTTTAATGTATAGTGAGCTGAAACTTAAAATACTCAACAGAGTTAAATTTAATGGAAAGCAACAAATTATATTATGACTTTTACACTGGTAATCATACTTGTTATTGTACTGGCAATAGTATTTGCAGCAAGTTATAAAAGAAAGAAGAATGTGGGAGACGACAGAGGAACCACCCAGGCATCACAAAAAAGACCGCCTGAAAAAGATCCAACAAAACGTTGATTTTAATAGATTAGTGTTACCTTTTCATTATTTTCGTGCATCAAGCTTACATATTCTTTTTTTGATGCGCTTAATACTTTAATATTGTGCAGGGTTTAACACACTCTTAACTCAATACTCCATCTATGACTCCTTCGGCTATAGTGCTAAATGTTTGTGCTGCAATCTTCTTAACCCTGGCATCAATATTTTTCTCCTATCTGCTCAATCGCTATAGAATAGTTCGTAAACAGCAGCTTAGAGTAAGCCAGGAAGCTAAACAGATCCCGATGTATAAAAATGAACCTTCTACTGTTTTGCAAACCAGCGCAAAGTACAGCTTAGCCGAGGCAAAGTAGTTGAATGTATAACCAGATCTTACTGATTGAAGCATAAAAAAATCCCCGTTAGCAAACGGGGATTTTTCATTTTCAGGTGTTTTTATAACCACTTGTTAATCGGTAGTGGCGGTTAACATCATCAATAAACTTGCTGTCGATGTGCTCTGGCCAGGGAGTGGCCGTTCCCGGCGCATGCTCAAACCTTGCTTCATCTACATTAAGCCTTGCCTCATCTCCAGCAAACTGCAGGGCGCCCGCAGGCAGGGCCATTCGGTCACCGCCAATACCCAGAAAACTGCCACTGCTTAAGGTATACAGCACAATTTCTCCGCTCTGCAAATCTATCACGGCATCCTGCAGGGAGCCGGTTTTATCATGATCAGGCTTTACCACTGATAAGTTTTTCAACTTGTTAAAAAACAGCCATCTATTATCCATAATGATATTTATTAAATTAGCATCTTATTAAGATTAATCGTCTTAAAAGGCCTTTGTTTATATCTATAGATTATTTTTAGGCTATTTAAGCTAACTTTGTACCCGCTGAAGAAAACCACCCATGGCAGAATACAATTTTCAGGAAATAGAAAAAAGCTGGCAACAACGCTGGCAGGATACAAAAATATACCAAACGGAGATCGACCACGACAAGCCTAAATTCTACTCGCTTGATATGTTTCCCTATCCTTCGGGAGCTGGTTTACACGTTGGACACCCACTGGGTTATATTGCATCCGATATTGTTTCGCGCTATAAGCGCATGAAGGGCTACAATGTGCTGCACCCGATGGGCTTTGATGCCTTCGGTCTGCCGGCAGAGCAATATGCCATACAAACAGGCCAGCACCCTGCTGTTACCACCGAACAAAACATTAACCGTTACAAGGAGCAGCTGCGCAACATAGGCTTCTCTTATGACTGGAGCCGAGAGTTTGCTACCTCCGATCCTGATTATTATAAATGGACCCAGTGGATTTTCAAGCAGCTCTTTCTGCACTATTACGATTATGAGCAGGAAAAGGCACGCCCCATAAGTGAGCTTACCAGGAGATTTGAAAAAGATGGCAATGCAGGTATAAATGCCTGCTGCGATGAAGAAACACCACAGTTCTCTGCCAATGCCTGGAAAACCATGGATGAGGCAGAGCGGGAGCAAATCTTGCTGCATTACCGCCTTGCCTATTTGTCAGACACCACCGTAAACTGGTGCCCTGCCCTGGGTACCGTTCTGGCCAACGAAGAGGTAAAAGACGGTGTATCTGAAAGAGGTGGGTTTCCTGTTGTTCGTAAAAAGATGAGGCAGTGGAGCCTGCGGATCACGGCCTACGCCGAACGCCTGCTCAACGACCTGGAATTTATTCAGTGGCCGGAAGCGGTAAAGGAAATGCAGCGCAACTGGATTGGCCGCTCCGAGGGTGCCGAGCTATACTTTGAGACTGATGATGAATTCAGGGAGAAAATAAAGGTTTTCACTACCCGGATCGATACCATCTTTGGTGTTACCTTTCTGGTACTGGCACCCGAGCATGAGCTGGTTGAGATCATCACTACGCCTGAACAGGAAGCCGCAGTTAAGGAATATGTAGAAACAGCAAAGAACCGTTCGGAACGTGACCGCATGAGTGATGTAAAAACCGTATCGGGTGTGTTTACAGGTGCTTATGCAATCAATCCTTTCAATGGTGAGCGTATTCCTATCTGGATTGCCGATTATGTGCTTGCCGGATACGGAACAGGCGCTGTAATGGCCGTTCCTGCACACGACACCCGCGACTGGGCATTTGCGAAACACTACAATCTGCCCCTAAGGCAGGTGGTTTCCGGTGGCGCCATAGAAAAAGAAGCCCATCCGGCTAAGGAAGGCACCATTATCAACAGCGATTTTCTGAACGACCTGCCGGTGGCAGAAGCCATGCGCACTGCTGTGCGCTGGCTGGAGCGAAAAGAAATAGGCAAAGGCCGCACCAACTACCGCATGCGCGATGCCATCTTCAGCCGTCAGCGCTACTGGGGAGAGCCCTTCCCGGTATACTACAAAGATGGGATTCCGCAACTGCTGGAAAATGATGAACTACCCCTGCGCCTGCCAGAGGTAGACGCCTACCTGCCTACCGAAAGTGGTGAGCCTCCGCTTGCAAGAGCACGTAACTGGAAAACCCGCAGCGGTCATCCGCTGGAAACGAATACCATGCCTGGCTGGGCTGGTTCCAGCTGGTACTTTTTCCGCTATATGGACCCCAAGAATCAGCAGGAGTTTGTAAGCAAGGAAGCACAGGAGTACTGGCAGGCGGTAGATCTATACATAGGCGGGGCCGAACATGCCACCGGTCACCTGCTGTATGCACGTTTCTGGACAAAGTTCCTCTACGATATCAACAAGGTATCGGTGATGGAGCCCTTCCGCAAAATGATCAACCAGGGTATGATCCAGGGCCGTTCCAGCTTTGTGTACCGCCTCAACAACAAGCCTAATACATTTGTGTCGTTCAACATCAAAGATAATTACGATGTTACGCCGCTGCATGTGGAAATTAGCCTGGTGGAGAATGATGTACTCGACCTGGAAGCTTTCCGCAAATGGAGGCCGGACCTGGCAAACGCAGAGTTTATACTGGAGGAATCCGGTCCACAAAAAGGGAAGTACATCTGCGGATCGGAGGTTGAGAAAATGTCAAAGAGATGGCATAATGTAGTGAACCCCGACGATGTTGTGAAGGAATACGGAGCTGATACACTCCGCTTGTACGAGATGTTCCTGGGGCCACTCGAGCAGTTCAAGCCCTGGAGCACACAGGGTATTGATGGTGTATACAAGTTCCTGCGCAAACTATGGAGGCTGTTCCATGATGAGGCTGGTAATTTTGCCGTTTCTGATGAGGCAGCAACCAAAGAAGAGCTGAAGGTGCTGCACACTGCCATCAAAAAGGCTACGGAAGATATTGACCGCTACTCTTTTAACACCAGTGTACCGGCCTTTATGATTTGCGTGAATGAGCTATCTGCACTTAAGTGTAATAAACGAGTGGTGCTGGAGAAGCTGGTTTTGATTGTTGCACCGTATGCGCCGCATATAGCCGAAGAGCTCTGGCACCTGCTGGGTAATCAAACATCGGTAGTGGTGGCAAGTTATCCTGATTTCAATGAAGAGTTTCTGCAGGAGGATAGCTTTGAATACCCGATTTCCATCAATGGTAAAATGCGGGCTAAGATGGTATTTGCCGTAGATACCCCGCAACAGGATATTGAACGCGAGGTACTTGCCTCAGAGCAGGTTCAGAAATGGACTGAAGGAAAAGCACCAAAGAAGATCATCATTGTGCCAAAGCGGATTATCAATATTGTGGTTTGACACACACTGCATATCCTAAAACATGAATCATCCCGAATTTTTAAGGAGCTAGCATTCCTAATAGAAGTGGCCTCTGGAGATTTCCAGAGGCCACTTCTATTAGCAGTACAGTCTTTGCGAACGCAGCGAAGCGGAGTGCGGAGGCCGCCCCGCGGCAATCTGGCTTCTATGCGCGTAGATGCCAGATTGCCGCAGCGGCGGACCGTTTCGTCGTGCCTCCCGGGCCTCGGTGGCTCGCAAAAACTAGTGCCTTTAAGCAAAAACAGCCTTGGAAAAGTATCCAAGGCTGTTTTTGCTTATTTTTTCCCAAATCAAAATTCGGGATGATTCATGTTTGTTTCCCACCATGGGGCAAACTTGTCTTATATATATCTGAAACTTATTTCTATTCCCGCTCCAGTTCCCTTCTTAGAGGCGTGATATCGGTGGCGGAGGTGGTTAAACTGTCTTCGGTTTTAGCAGGCATTACAGTTCTCATTGCTACAATTGCCATTGACCTTTCGCGCTTTTTACGCCCCATAGGTTCAATCAGGCCATAGCTGCTTTTCTTAACGCCCGCATACTCTTTAGGGATACTATCTTTTTCGAAGCGGGTAAATAGCTGGTACCGCACTTCATCATCCAGGATAAAGGTAGACTGATAGGCAGGGCAGATCATTCTTTCCTGACAGGATTGCAGAATCAGCACGATTGTAAGTAATGCAAACAGGCCCTTTATTACCTTCATCTTCATATTCTTTCTACTGCTGGGCTACATCACAAAGTTTTAAGAATTTTAAGCAAAATACCGGTTTATCTTCTGCAATTTAATACATGCACACCGTTAAGAAAGTGGTGGGCCTGGCCTATCTATAAGCTGGTAAGAGCGCTCTTTTAACTCCTCTTCCTTATAAATTTTGGCTTTGCTGCAAATGCTAAACTAAGTATTTGTATCCCAGAACTATTATTCTCTATACCTTAAAGTTATACTTCAAGCTTAGACTTTTTGCAGCAATCTTATTTGTTTTACTACATAAGGATAAATTTGTTCTACCCACGCTGCATACATACTTCCTGATGGATGCAGGCCATCTTCTGCCAAAAGGTTATGATCTGATCCTGCCCCTTTGCTGATATCTGTAATGTTGTACCAGGCTACATCCAGGCGCTGACAAATATGCTGGGAGAGCTTATTGTATTCTTCTATTTCCTTTGCAATAAGTGGTGGATTTTTTTCTGCGGCAAACGGAGTAACACCATAATCAGGAATGGAAAGTACGAATACACCTTCGGTACGTTTCCTGGCATAGAAAATTGCCTTTTGCACCAGGCTTGTAAATTCTTCTCTGAAAAGGTCCAGGTCGTATCCCCTGTATTGGTTGTTCACCCCTATCAGCAGGCTTACTAAGTGATAAGATGAAGCAGGATTTTCTTTTTCAATAGCTGCCAGCAGCTCACCGCTTGTCCAGCCTGTGGTGGCAATAATTTTAGGATATTCTACATCCGTACCCTGTGAGCGCAGCTTTTCAACAAGCTGAACAGGCCAGCGCTGTTTCTCTGGAACAGCTTCGCCAATGGTATAGGAATCGCCAAACGCTAAATATTGCAGCATAGGGAGTAGTTACAATAGAAAAATTAATCAGGGATAATGATATTTAAAACCAACTCCGAAAGCAGCATAATTTAAATGTTCGGCTATCGATGTTGAAATTTAAATCTCAAAAAAGTAAATATTCAAGCTTTTATACAAGTAATTCACAATATATTAACTGTAGATTCTGTGAGTATATTGTTCTGCCTGCTAGGAAATAGTTGAGAAAGCCGAAAACAAAAAAGCGGGCTCCTTAGAGTACCCGCTTTAAGATCATGAAAATCACCCCTGCCAGAAACATGAGGATGCTTATTTTATTGATGCCATGCATCATGCGAATGTTAAAATTATTTGGACGGTTTGGGTCTTTCTTACGAAAGAAGTATCCCATCACCTCGCCCAACGCGAAATAATCGCGCCAGCTTTGTTCGTTTTGTTTCTTCATAAAGCTATGCGTAATCTATGATTGCGGGCTCCAGCCAGCGTCCGTCTTCGCGGATCAGCCCTATTAACTCATCAACAGCTTTCTCAGAGGGAACGTTCCGCTTCACTACCTCCTGTCCGCGGTAGAGCGTTATCTTTCCTTTTCCGCTCCCAACGTAGCCATAATCGGCATCTGCCATCTCTCCGGGGCCATTTACAATACAACCCATGATGCCGATTTTCACCCCTTTCAGGTGGTCAGTCCGTTTACGAATCATGGCTGTGGTTTCCTGCAGATCAAATAGCGTACGGCCGCAGCTGGGGCAGCTGATATACTCTGTTTTGGTCATGCGGGTACGGGCTGCCTGCAAAATGCCAAAGCTTAAGCTGTTGAGGGTTTTAATTTCCTGCTGCTTTTCGCCAGGCGCATATTCTGTTCCCTTTACAAGGCTTAATATAATGCCATCGCCAAGGCCATCAATCAGCAAACCACCAACATCGGTAGCCGCATAAAGCTGCAGTTCATCAGAACTAAGCCCTCTGTAAGTACGGTGTACGATCACTGGTGCATCTACCCCTGCCTCTATAAGTTTAAAGAAGAAACGACGCAGGGCAGCCATAGCGTGCTCATTGTCTGTTTCAAGTAAAATTACAGCTGTTTTATCTTCCCTCAGGCGGGCCAGCAGTTTTTCTGTTGTTTCGGCTGCATTCAGCCGCACAAAGTTAAGCTCCGGATGCCCTACATGCTCCCCTTGCAGAAATTGAGTGGCACTAAAGAGCGGATAGCAGGTTTTTTGATCACTTTGCTTCTGCCATACTTCAAAATTCAGGATCTCCCTCAGGCCATTGGGCAGCATAAATGGAATGGCCTGGTTACCACTGTATACATAGTCTGCACCAAGGTCGTTCATCTTCCACTTATCAAGCTCCGGCAGGTAAAAATGGCCTATCGATTTCAGGTCCTTCATCTCAATACTGCCTAGCGCGCTAAGATCTGCTATTACACGGGGCACCTGGCCGCCGCCAATATTCCCGGCCTGCCGTGTTTCGCGTCGGTGGTAGCTAAACGGATCAATTGGAATTTGCTGAACCGGCTCAATAGCCCGGTGCCCACTCCGATTATTATAGCGATTGATCAGGGCAGCCGCCACGGGTGCTTCGGCTTCAGGCTCTTCGGTAAGCGAGACCCTTACCGTATCTCCCAGGCCATCCTCCAGCAGGGTTCCGATGCCAACGGCAGATTTTATACGACCATCTTCTCCTTCGCCAGCTTCTGTTACACCCAGGTGCAGCGGGTAAGGCTGCAGTCCCTCCTCTTCCAGCTTCTGAACCAGCAAACGGTAGGCCTGTACCATTACTTGTGTATTGCTGGCTTTCATGGAAAGTACAATATCATAATAGTTGAATTCCTCGCAAATGCGCAGAAATTCCAGTGCCGACTCCACCATGCCCAGCGGCGTATCGCCATAGCGGCTCATGATCCTGTCGGAAAGGCTGCCGTGGTTGGTGCCGATACGCATGGCAGTGCCATGCTCCTTGCAGATCTTAATCAGCGGAATAAACTTTTCGCGGATACGCTCCAGTTCAAGCCCATATTCTGCATCGGTATATTCTACTATATCGAACTTCTTTTTATCAACGTAATTGCCCGGGTTGATACGCACCTTTTCTACCAGGCGTGCAGCAAGCTCTGCAGCATTCGGGGTAAAGTGTATATCGGCAATAAGCGGAACAGTGTAGCCCCGCCTGCGCAGTTCTTTCCTGATCTCCCCCAGGTTCTGGGCTTCCTTAAGACTTGGCGCTGTGATACGTACATATTCACAACCGGCCTCTACCATACGAATGGTTTGCTCTACGCTCCCCCTGGTATCCATGGTATCGATGGTGGTCATGGACTGCACCCTGATTGGGTTAAGACCGCCCATGGGCAAATCGCCAATGTATACCTCACGACTAAGCCGGCGGCTGTAAGCGGTAAGGCTGTTGCAGTATTGTTTCAGTTGCTGAAATTGATTTTCTGCTGTATTCATATTGCTGGCAGCAGCTTTATAAGGTTAACTTCTTTAGAACAAAAGAGGGTTGCAGGGGGTTCGGCTGTTAGCCAATATCTCCCAGCTGTGGCCTGATGAGTATTTCTTCTACTACACTGCGGCCGCTAAGCAGCCAGGTTGCCCATAGCAGGTCTGCTATGTCTTCCGGCTTCATGAAACGTTCTTCCGGCATATCTACACCCTCCCAGCTGGCCGTTAGCGTAGCACCAGGCAGCACAGCGGTAACTCGTATGCCCTGCTCCTTTAGCTCCTCGCGTAAAACTTTGGAAAAGCCCAGCAGCGCATATTTACTGATACAGTAAGAACCTCCATTAGTATAGGCTGTGATACTTGCAGTAGAACACATATTAAATATATGCCCCTGTTTCCTGCTTAGCATCAGGGGCAATAGCCTGCGGGTAAGGTGGTATGCACTGTATACATTGGTTTCCATGGTACGTTCCAGCACCCCTTCTTCCTCTGTCTGCACCTGCCCCGGCACAAATATACCGGTATTATTGATCAGGATATCAACAGGCAGCGCAAGTGCTTTAACTGCATCTGCAAAGGCTACCGTATCTTCTTTTTTACTAAGGTCTGCTGCATGCACGTATATGCTGTTTTCAGCATGTTCAGCCGTTAATTCCGCTTTAAGGTGCTGCAGATCTTCAGAGCTGCGGCTGCAGGTAATAACTGAATAACCTTCCCGGTAGAAGCGTTCTGTCAGGGCGCGGCCAATGCCTTTGGTACCGCCGGTAATCACTACCAAACCTTTATCTCTTGTATGGCTCATTTTTTCGAAATATACGGGCTTTTCAAGTATTTTTAGTGGATAATTGTATTTTCGTACCCAAACTACCCATAGGCTGCATGAAATCGCTCGGGCGTTATGTTATATTTTTAGGTTCTATGTTCAACAACATGGAATCGTTCCGCACCTATATACGTCTGTTCATCGATGAATCTATCAGCGTAGGAGTTAACTCGGTTTTTATTGTTGCTATTGTCTCTACCTTTATCGGGGCGGTAACGGCGGTGCAAACAGCTTATAATATAGTAAGCCCGCTTATCGAAGACTATATCATTGGTAATATTGTTCGGGACATGACCATTCTGGAACTGGCTCCTACCATTACTGCCATTGTTTTTGCAGGTAAGGTTGGTTCTAAAATAGCCAGCCAGCTGGGCACCATGCGCATTACCGACCAGATTGATGCGCTTGAAGTAATGGGTGTAAACTCGGTAAGCTACCTGGTACTGCCAAAGATATTTGCCAGTATGATCATGTACCCACTGCTGGTGATCCTGGCTGCGTTTCTTTCGCTGTATGGCGGTTTTATGGCAGCTACCCTAAGCGGACTTTCTTCGGCACAGGACTATATCTATGGTATTCGCTTTGGTTTCAATGAGTTTACGGTTACTTTCATGCTCATTAAATCGGTGGTATTTGCCTTTCTGGTTGCTTCTATCTCTGCCTATAAAGGTTTTTATACCGAAGGTGGTGCACTGGAGGTAGGCGAAAGCAGCACCCGTGCCGTTACCAGCTCCTGTATTGCCATTCTACTGGCCGATTACCTGCTGGCAGAGCTGCTCCTCAACTAATACTACTTGCTTTCGTTTAGCGTTTTATACGCATTGATTATGATTGAATTCAGGAATATTAAAAAGAGCTTTGATGGCAAAGAAATTTTACTGGGTGTAAGCGGTGAGTTTAAAACTGGTAAAACCAATCTGATCATTGGCTCCAGCGGTACTGGTAAAAGTGTACTGCTTAAAATAATTGTGGGCCTGATAGAGCCCGACCAGGGCGACATACTTTATCATGGCCGTAACTTCAGCAAGGGCGATAAAGATCTCAGAACAGAAATACGACAGGACATTGGCATGCTTTTTCAGGGAGGGGCACTTTTTGATTCCATGACGGTGGAGCAGAATGTGATGTTTCCCTTAAACCTGAAGAGTGGGTTGAGCCCTAAGGAAAAGATTGACCGGGTAAACTGGTGCCTGGAACGTGTGGGCCTTGAAAATGCCAATAAAAAAATGCCATCTGAAATAAGCGGTGGTATGAAAAAAAGGGTGGGCATTGCCCGGGCTATTGTTGATGATGTAAAATACCTTTTTGTGGATGAACCCAACAGTGGTCTTGATCCCCAAACCTCTATTGTGATTGATGACCTTATTGCAGAAATTACCAAGGAGCTAAACATTACCACCGTGGTAGTAACCCACGACATGAACTCTGTGATGGGTATTGGCGACCACATTATTTACCTCTACAAAGGCAGAAAGCTGTGGGAAGGCAGCAAAGACCAGATCCTAAGCACCGATGTTCCCGAGCTCAATGAGTTTGTGTTTGCCAACAAGCTGGCAAAATCCTATAAAAAGAGTGAAGATAGTGCAGCTTAGCTACACAATTTAAAGCATATCACCATTTCAAAGCATAAAGCCACTGGCCGTAATCGGTCTGTGGCTTTATGCTTTTTGACCCAGCACAGCTTAAAACATGGCCCTAAGCATCATGCGGCCGGTATGCACAACTACAGTATTTTCAGAGCTGCGGCCATCATACACTATGTTGAGCATAAGGCCTCTCATCACACGCTGCTGCAGCTGCAGATTCCAGGTCCAGTTATTACCAGGCCGAAGCGCCTCCAGCAGTGCATAGCTCACCGGGGTATTGGTACTTCCTGCATAATCGATCTGCACCAGGCGCACTTGCCCGCGGATGGAGGTGGTAAGCTGGCGGCTCACCAGAAAACCCAGGGCCAGCTCCTGAACCTTTGCCTGCTCCTGTTCTTCCTGCCACAGCCTGTTCTCTTTCTGAATCAGCCTTCCGCTAAGGTCAAGCTCCAGCTGCTGCAGGGGCCGCCAGGTTAGCTTTGGTGCCAGGCCCCAGAAGTGTACATCATATTGCTGGGTCTTAAGAAAGTCAGATAAATCTTCCTGCTCGCCCACATTTGTCTGCAGTTCAATGTTCCAGGTGCGGGTAAAGCTACGGCGGGCTGTAAGGTGGTATTGTACGTGGTCGCCAATTTCATAACCGTTGCTCAGCAACTGCTTTCGGGTGTTCTGATGAAAACCACCTTCAATTCCCCATACCGGATTGCTGCGGTTATAGAAAACATTTACCTGCCACTGTTGCCTGCGGTGTAATAAACCGGCTTCGGAGAGACCTGCGGAGGCTGGTAAAAAGCGTTCCCAGTTAGATCCTTCAGTTAACTTCTGGTTCAGGCGCAGGCTTAAGGTAGCAGAAAACGGATGCAGCAACCTAAGCATCCCTTTTTTTTCACGCCAGGCCACAGGCCCGTTAAGGGAGAGCCTGTACTGTAATTCGGAACTATAGGCCTGGGTTAGTTCATTGCTGGGTATCAACAGGCGAATGTAAATCTTTTCGTCGGGCAGCACGGCTTCAAAAAACTCTTCCAGCTGGGGTTCCCCATCGCCGTTATTATCGCGCCACACATGTGTGCCCTGTCCTGCAGGCACTTTCACATATACATAATCCCGTTTAATTTCCCTGCCACTGCCTGCACTATAAATAAGTTGCTGCCTGAAGGCACCATCCCACAACAGGCTGTTCCACTGCAGCTGGCCGGTGAGGATACGTTCTTCAACGTTATCCGCCAGGCTGTCTAACAGTGCTTTGCTTTGCCTGTAGCTCATCTGAAAGCCTAATTGCTGTGGCAAATCAGGGCTGGTGTACCACTGCGCCCTGAACAGCTGCGCATCGTTTGCTTCCTCCATTTCACCCATCACAGGGGCTTTATCCTGCCGTATGCTGTACTCCAGCAAGTAGCGGCTGTTAAAAGATGCAGGATTACGCACATAAAAACGATGCTCCCGGAAGTACTGGGCAGAGGTATGTACTGAATCTGTCTGGGGTTGCTGGTAAACATTCTGCTCATGGCTGTAGGCGTAGCCTGGCACAAAATGCCTGAAGTTAAGATTCTGATCCAGCACCAGCCGCTGCCACTTAACGAGCAGTTCCTCCTGCTGATTTTCCATCAGAAACAGATCTGCAGTACCTGACCAGATTCCAAGGGTTTTAGCGCCCTCTATCTCCTGCTGCCATCCCTGCACCAGGCCCGGCATTTTTCTGTGGCGGTAGCGATAATGAAGTTTATTGCCGGCATCTTTTTCCATGCCACCCCACAGGCTGATGAGGTGATCATCTTTTCCATAAGGCAGCGGCTGCACCCCCCAGCCCTGCTGGGGCAACAGGCCCCAGTAACGATCGTATTCTACCGTTCTGAAGCGATCAATCGGTGTAAAGCTCTGGTTGGCCAGCTCATACTCCACCCCTGCTTTCCAACGCCAGGCCGGATCAAAGAAAACCGGCAGGCCGTCCAGTGCATAGCCACCTTTTACTGCCATCCCCTTATCATCCTGCTCCTCCATTTCGCTGAACAGGTTCTGATCAAACTCAGAGATAGCCAATTCGGTATAAATTTTTCCAAACTTTCCAATACGGTAGCTCCCTCCGCCTGTAACAAGCTGGCGTTTTTTTGGAGCCTGCAGCAGCCTTACCGGCTCAAACTGGCCCTGGGGTATGCCTCCTACAGGAGATACCCAGCGATATACCCTCCCCAAAGGGGTAATTTCCTGTAGTTCATAATTGCCACTGCCCTGCCCTACCTGCGTAAAGCCCAGCCGGTAATGGGCAGTAGCCGGATCGGTGCTGTATACATAAACTTGCCTGGTCTGCCCATCTGCATCTACAGTGTCTATCTGCTGGTAGAGCAGCAAATCTTCTGCATAGCCAACACTATCCGAGGCTTCAGCCCAGAGATTTTCAAAAGTATCGCCAGCCTCACTTAGCCGCAGCATGTCCTGCTCATTAAGATCAAAAAAGAGGGGCTGAAAGCGGTTATCCTTTTCCTGGTAAAAGCCACTGAAGAACTCAAACCTACCCTTTGCATGGGTATGGCTGGCACTCATTATGCCACGCCTGTATTGCTGGTCGGCATACTCGTACTCTACCCTGATGCGGGAGTAGCGGGTGATGATAGTGCCGGGCGTAAAGGAAATTTCGCCCAGGTTGTAATCAATGATATAATCGTACTGGTAGCCACGCTGCAGCAGCCTTCCATCCAGGAACACCCGCTCCGAATTGGCCAGCACCATGGCATAGCCCTGGCCGTTGGCACCCTGCAGCCGGTATGGTCCCAGCATGCCTTCCACAGGCTCCAGCTCTATTGCATTAAACTGCCCGCGTGCAGCTGCGGCAGATACACTGGTTTCTCCGGAGCCTTTGCTAAGCCAGGAAGAACGGGTACGGAAAGACAGCCCCTGTACATTGCGCTGGTAACGTAAAAAGCTGCCATTGGCATTGCGCATCTGCAAATCGCCTGCTATGAGAGAACTGCTGTCGGTATAAAGTTCTACAAATACCTTATCGAATTCCTGCAGGTTTTGGGTATTGCCATCAGGCTGAAACGGTATATTCTGATCTGAAATGGAAGCACGTAAACCAATTTTTTCCGTGAGCTTCCCCTCTAGCTGCAGGTTGAGTGCAGACTGCACAAACACATCCTGGGTATTGCCAAACGAAATGCCACGGCTAATGCTGCCGCTTTTCTGTATATCATCAGAGCTGAAGAGCTCTTCCTGCTGCCATACCTCCCCTTTATCCCGTGGACGCAGTTTAAAAGGTGCCAGCGAATCATACTCGGCCAGTGTTCTGTGCTGTACAGGCTGGTGCAGGCTGTATGGCAGTGTGGTATAACAGATCAGTACCGAGTCGGGAAAATCTGCAGCGGTAAATTGTATTGTTCCATCAGAGGGATTATACTGCCACTCCAGATCTGAGCCTTTCAGGCTGATGCTTTTGGGGAGCACACTTAGGCTATCTAGGGGAACAGGCTCTGCAGAAGGCTTAAGCCAGCGGCACACAGCTGCCTGTTCTGTTGTTTGCGCATGCACCAACAGAGGAAGCGCCAACAAGCAACACAAAAGCCTGACTATAAGCATTTAGTTAACCAAAGGCAGTTCTATGAAGAAGGTAGTCCCTGCTTCGAGGCGGTTATCTGAGCCATCCACAGCAGGCTGGCCGGTATTACTCTCAAACCAGATTCGGCCACCGGCATGCTCTATTCCTCTTTTAGCAATGGCCAGGCCTAATCCGGAACCGCTGTTTTTTGTACTAAAGTTAGGAACAAATACTTTATTACGTATAGTTTCTGCAATGCCTGTACCATTGTCCTTTATTTTGATCAAAACTTTTTGCCCGTTTTCCGGAAAAAGGCCAATATGCAGATGCGGCTGCCGCTCGGAAGGCACTGCCTGTATACCATTCAGGATCAGGTTATTGAAAGTACGCTGCATAAGCTGTTCATCACCCTGCACCAGCCAGGCACCCTCCGGAATATCCACATCCAGCTGGTAGTGCTGATCGCTGGTATAGAGGCGCACCACCCTGCTTAGCACTGCAGCCACATCGAAGTGCTCCTGCCTTGGTGCCGGCATTTTGGCAAAAGCCGAAAAGCTGGTGGCAATGTCGCTTAAGGTATCGATCTGGTCCAGTATTGACTGAAACGAACGGTTTACTTTTTCCTTTTCACCATCCTCGAGGGTAGGCTGCAGGCGGCGGTTCAGGTGTTGCAGACTAAGCCGCATGGGCGTAAGCGGATTTTTGATCTCATGAGCCACCTGCTTGGCCATTTCGCGCCAGGCGCTTTCTTTTTCAGAACGCGAGAGCGCCTCCTTGCTTGCCTGCAGGTTAAGCAGCATATGGTTGTACTCCCGCACCAGCAGGCCAATCTCATCTTCTGTAGGCCAGCTTAAGGGTTCGTTTTTACCGGTGAGGCTAATAAGCCGCAGGCGGTCTGCTATATACCTAAGGGGTGCTGTAAGCTCTTTCGAGAAAAAATACAACAGGAGCAGGAACACCAGGAAAAGGGTAGCAAAAATAGAAACTATGTTAGAGAAAATAGCCGACAGCTGCCGCTGCAGCATATAACCAGAATCGAAGAAGGGCACACTTACAATACCCAGCAGTTGTCCGTTGCTGTTGCTCCTGACTGCTACATAAGCAGAGCGGTACTGGAGCCTACCCACCGTTTCCGTTAAAATGGTTTGCCGGTGGCGCTGTTCAACAATTTCGGCCTGTGCATGTGGATTGATAAAGGGGGCCAGGTAATTCTTCTGATAAATGGCCGGCTGGCTGGTTGCCTGTAATACTCCGCGGGTATCAAAAAGATGAATGTCTGTTTCGGTATAACGGGCAATTCTATCCAGGTTGTTGCTAAGCATTTCCCTGTCAATGTAGCCCTGCTGAAAATCATGAAGCAATTCTGATATACCCCTGCTGATACTTTCTGCTGTATCAAAAAACTGCTGTTCGGTTTCCTGGCGATAGCTCTGGCTGATGAGGCTTAAGGTAGAAGCCGTGATGATGAGCAGAGGCAGGAAGATAGCAAAGTTCAGGTAAAGCTGAATTTTAGTAGTGAAATTCAAGTACCTGACAGACAATCGCTTAAACAGCAGATAACCCACTACATATACAGTAATGAGAAACAGCATAAACAGCAGCAGAAAAGAGAAGTTTGAATAAATAACACTAAGAGGCTGGGCCGGGCTGGAAACTACCACTACTTTGCTGCCTTCTCCCCTAAGTGCGTAATGATGGTAATCTTCTGTGAACACTCCCTCACGGTAAAGCTGCTCATGCGCTAACAGATCTTGTGGAAACAAATGAAGGTAATCGAACTCACCGGCATCGAAACGTAATTCTCCATCTACAAAAACGGCATAATTGCTCCGTTCAAAGATAGGTTCTGTAAGCTGCTGGCTTGAAAACAGTTCAGGATAAACCGTTCGCGGCTGGTAACGTTTTAGCCTTGACTCAAGCAGCACATAGCCAATTTCTGTCTGCTGGTAGTAAACTGGTACAAACTTTTTATAGCTGAAGTCTCCTACCCCTTCACCGGAAAAGCGATATAAACCCTCCAGGTCTGTAGGTTCTCCCTGCGCCATGGCCTGTTGCTGGAGAGAGAAATAAGAAGCGGTATACTGGTTACTAAGGGGGTATCCACCAAGGCCAAAGAGCCTGATGCTTGTATCATATTTATCGAAGTACCGGCTAAGGTATTGTCTCCTGATTTTTTGTTCAATCCCCTCCTTACTGAAAAGGGGGCTAAGAAAACGGTTTACAATGTAAGGGTCATTCTGTATGTTGATTGCCGCTTCGTGAAGCAGGTATTCCCCTACCAGGTCACGCTCGGTGAGTACCTGGGAGGCCAGGCGTTCCTTTTCTGCCAGCAGGCTGGTTTTTCGCTGGTTTTGCAAGGCCAGGGCGGCTGATAGGGCACAAACTATTGCTGCCCCAAAAAGGTAAATAAATAAGGAATAGTTAAGTTTTGGAGCGGGCGTTCTGCGGGTAAGCTGCCTGTACAGCAGATAGTATAATATCAGGGCTGGTAGTAGTAACAGACTGATAGCAGAAATCCAGACGAGCAGCATGCTCCATAAAACCAGCAGTGAAACGATCAGCACCAGGTCTTTTCGCTCAAGCGTTCTGCTTCTTAACCAGTTTAAGAATGGGTGTGTCAGCAGGAAAAACACAATGGATACAATAGCCACCACGCTCCATGCAAGCACTTTCAGCACCGTCACTTCTATGTTCTGCGTTATATCCAGCGAAAACTGGGCATGGTAAAACAGCAGCCCCATCAGGTAATAGTGCAGCAATAACACAGACAGTACCCACACAAATGCCCCAATCTTCAGCAGACGGGGACCCGCCACTGCCTCAAGCCTGGAGATAAGAAAATTACGCCTGGGCCACAGCATCAAAAACAAACCCAGTAAAAAGAGCACATTCAGCAGGTAATCGCCCAGGGAGGGGTTAATGCTGGAGGAAGCATAGTACTGCGGATTGAAAACCGTAAGCGGATATATACGATGCGGCAGGTCCAGTGCAAGCATCAGCATTCTGGTTCCCATAAAGGCCGCAGCAAACACAAGAAATCTTTGAGCGCTTAAGCCAATGCTAAAATAGGCCCTCAACCAGAACACCAGGGCTACCCCCAGAAAACCTATCAGCACAAGCCATGCAGCTACTTCCAGTAAACCTTCGTATCCACGGGGGTAGCCTGCAGCCAGCGAAAGCCAGAAGAGTGGTTCGTTACCGGAGCTAAGATACACCGGCTTGTGCCCCTTTTGTCTGGTGGCACTAAGGCTGAAAGCAGCAGAAGAGAATACAGCTGGATTATAGCGCTGGCCGCCATTGGCTTCAAACAGGCTGCTTTGCAGCGGCAGCAGCATAAATATATGGAAGGGCTGCTTATCAAATATTACTTCCTGCTGAAATGCCAGGAACTGCCCATCGGGCATGTTCAGAAATTGTACAGCTTGCCTGGATTTAAGAAGAGAATAAGAGGGTAAGAGGTGGTAATCTGACCAAAACCAGGGCTGCTCGTTGGTATAAATATAATAGGGATAGGTATACTTCTTGGGTAAATAAGTAAAAGGCTGTTCTGCATGATCCTGCAGAACACTTACCACCTCCTGAAGCCGCTGTTCTATTTTCCTGCTTTCTTCCTGCAGCGTATTGCTAACCTTCTCATGCGGCTCCGGAGCCAGGGCAACGGCGCCCCACCATAGCAGCAGGCCTCCCAGAAGAATGAGAAAAGGAACAAGCTGCCTTGAAAGGTGCAAGGGTCTGGGCATAGGTTTATTTTGGATTCGGCCGGCCTTCTGCATAAGACCTGTTATAGCTTACACCGCCAAAGGCATACAGATATAGTACCCTGGAAAACCTGAAACTTAGCGGAACCAGCAATACGGTTATCAGTGGTACACTCAGTAGATACACCAGGAGCGGAGGATCATTGAATCCAAAATATAACACAAAAGCAGTGCCAAGCATAATGGCAACGGTGAACATATAGCTAATGTACATGGCACCAAAAAAGAAACCAGGCTCACGCTCAAACATCAAACCGCAGTGAGGGCAAAGTTTGTTTGTTTTGCTGAAGCCCGGATGATAGGCATTGTGTATAAAGATATCGCCCCTGTGACAGCGAGGGCACTTAGCTTTAAGAATAGCTTCTGCGGTGGATATTTCGGGCATTTTTCCGGGCATTGTAATACCAGAGAAGGCCTACAGCCAAAACCAGTAAATAAGGGCTTACAAACAGGTAGATAATGCCTGTGTTTAGATTATCACTGGTTAACAGAAATGAACCATCGCTTACGTTACTTTCCAGCGTAGACCTACACATGGCGCACTGTGCGACGGCTGTTTCTGCCAGCAACAGCAACAAACCCATCAGGAGTACCCCTTTTTGTATAAGCTTTATCATTATTTGTTAAAACTGGTAATAAGGTCTGATCATAAAATAAACCACCACCCCGCTGATGCTTACGAATAACCACATGGGATATGCCCACTTAACTACTTTCTGGTGCAGGCTTATCTTATCCTTTAACGCAAAATAAGCAGCCATCAGTACAAAAGGCAATACCACTGCGGCAAATACTATATGCGTAAGCAGCACAAAAGTATATACATACAGGCTGTAGCCTACTGCAGCCTGCTCAGCAGCATCGCGTATGTAATCGCCATTTACATCACCAAATTTTGTGGAAGGAACACTGGCATGATAAATCACATAAAACACAAGGAACAAGGCTCCTAATCCCATAGCGCCAAGCATTAGCTGGCGGTGGAGCTTTATGTTGCGCCTGCGTACTACTACAAGGGCCGCAACAAGCAATACTGCCGTTGTGCTGTTGATGGTTGCAATTAGCGTAGGAAAGTGCTGAACCAGTTCAACCGGCAGGTTAAGTTTGAATGGAGAAAATAAAAGAAAAGCAACTACCAGAGGTACTGCTACAGATACTGCTATAATGCCACGCAGCAGGTTCTTTTCATTTTTTGGATAAATCAGCTCTGCCATTGTTACTAAAACTCTGTTTTTAAAATTCTGATTTCCTGTATCAGCCTGTCAACCTCCTGGCGGTCATCTCCATCATAGTATCCCCTGATGCGGCGCTGACCATCTACGAGTACAAACTTATTACTATGGATAAAATCTTCACTTCCGCCATCGCCTTCCTGCACAGGCAGTAAAAATCCACAGCGGGCAACCTCATAAAGCGGGGCTTTATCTCCAGTCAGGAAACGCCAGTTCTTTTCATCAACGCCTACCCTGCTGGCATACTCCTTTAACACCTGAGGCTGGTCATGCTCCGGATCTACAGTGAAAGAAAGCAGCTGCAGTTGTGCATCATCCCTGAAGGCTTCCTGTACCCTTAGCATTTCTGCCGACATTTCTTTACACATGCTGGGACAGTTGGTAAAAATAAAATCTACAACAGTTATTTTATCTGTTAACCACTCTTCACTGGTGGGGCGGTTATCCTGATCAGAAAAAGTAAAAGGCGGAATCAGGTGCTGACCTTCAGGAAATACGCAGATGTCTGAAGACATTTCTGCAGCATTACTGTAGTATACAGGTATTTCGTAACGGTTTTCGCCGAAACGATGCAGGAACAGAACAATTGCTACCGGTATCAGCAGCAATATGAAGAGGAAAACAGTTTTACGCATTGAAATTTTTATTCAGCCCTTACTCCTCTAAACAAGAGGAGCATCAGAATAATTTATTCAAAAGAAAAAAAGCCGGCAAAGCCGGCTTTAATATTTACATTCTTCCTTGTAAGACCTGGCCGCCTTCTGTGAGCAGGGCGATGATAAGCCAGACAATAAAGATGGTAGGTAAAATTACGCTCCAGGCAAGAGATTTTGTTTCATACTTCATGTGCATGAACTCTGCCACTATGTAAAATGCTTTTACAACGGTAAGGCCAATAAAGATGGCAATCCTTAGCATGTTTGCCTCCATGGTGAAGGCAATGATGAATTCAACTGCTGTAACTGCACCCAGTATAAGGGCTGTTTTCCATATCTTTTTGATATGTTCTTTATTGGCAGGCTGAGGAGTTACCTCTGCATCGTGATGGTCGTTAATTTGAGCCATGGATTATTGATTTATGGATCAGATCAAATAGAAGAACGTGAAAACGAATACCCATACAAGGTCAACAAAGTGCCAGTAAAGGCCAATCTTCTCAACCATTTCGTAATGGCCGCGGCGATCGTAAGTACCTACTGCCGTATTGAAGAAAATCAGGATCAGGAGCACCACACCACTAAGTACGTGCGTACCATGAAAACCGGTGATGAAAAAGAACAAATCTGCGAAGAGCTGCGGACCATATTCATTAACGTGCAGGTTAGCTCCGTAGAACTTGGTACCATCGGCCAGCGAAATACCTGTATCAGAACCGGCAATAAAGTGACTCCACTCCCATGCCTGGCAACCTAAGAAAGTAATACCACCAATAATTGTCCAAAGCAGGTACTTTTGAACAGCACGACGATCCATTCTGTGTCCGGCCTCAACTGCCAAAACCATGGTTACACTACTCATGATCAGAATGAAAGTCATGATACCCACAAACACAAGTGGTAAATGAACACCATGCAGGAAAGGAACAGCATTGAATACCATATCGGGTACCGGCCATGCTTCCTGAGAAGGAACATAGGTTCCAAGACCTCCTACCGCTGTTTCATTTGCCAGATTGCTGTAGCGGATCATGCCATAAGCTACAAGCAGCGCTGAAAAAGTAAACGCATCGGAGAGCAGAAAGAACCACATCATCAGTTTGCCGTAGCTGGCATTCATGGGTGACTGGCCGCCATCCCAAAGGCCCCGCTTTGGTCTATTCATGCTAACGGTTTCGGTTGCCATAGAATCAGGTAAAGAAGTTATGATCAGTTAAGGTTTAAGCGTTCAGCGTTAAAAAGAGGAACAAATATAGCCAAAGTCCATCTAAAAAATGCCAGAAGGTTGCGCACATTTCAATGGAGGCCATATTTCTGCCATGCACCTGGTAGCGGTAAATCCGGAACAAAACGATGCCTACAAAAATTAGCCCCGCAATAATATGCAGACCGTGCATAAAAGGCAATACATACAGGAAGCTTTGAATAGCACTACCGCCAACAAAGTAGATATCCTGTGCTACAAGCTGGCCAAAGCTCATCCACTGCCCTACCAGAAAAGCAGTACCCAACACCAGGGTTAAGCCTAGCAGTAGGCGGCCAGCAGCCAGATTATCCTGCCGAACAGCTCTTTTAGCCAGGTGCATGGTAATGCTGCTAATCAGCAGGATAACAGTTGTGATGGTAAACAGCTGTGGTAACTCATTGTTCAGGATATCACCTTCTGAACGGGCTACCAGAAAAGCGCTTGTCCAGCCGGCAAACATCATGAAGATGGCTACAATGAACAACCAGACAACGAACTTCTTCGGATGCATGGTAAGGGTCTGTTGTGGCCCTTCTACATGCGCTAGATTGATATTTTGCATATTCTTTTCCACTATACTTTATCCAACAAAAACGCAATCTGCACAACCGGCAGGTATATGAACGAGCCAAACATCAGCCTAAGCGCAGATTTATGGCTGCAGTCTTTCATGAGTGTAAATGTTTGAAACAGGAAGAGCACTCCACAAATGGTTGCTACCAGCGCTGAATTAATGCCGGTGATGCCAAGTTTGGTGGGCAGCAGGCCTAGCGGTAACAGAAACAATGTATATGACATGATCTGTATAGCCGTGCGAAGATCTTTCTGACCACCTTGTGGCAGCAGTTTGAATCCAGCTTTTTTATAATCCTCATCGGCTACCCAGGCAATAGCCCAGAAGTGTGGAAACTGCCACACAAACTGTATACTGAACAGGATCAGTGCCTCTGCAGATATTGCACCCGTAGCGGCAGTCCATCCTAACATGGGTGGCAGTGCACCAGGAATAGCACCGATGAAAACAGCTATGGGCCCTACCCTTTTCATGGGTGTATACACAAAGCTGTAAAGCAGAAACGACAAAGCCGATAAGGCTGTGGTCAGTAAATTTGTATAGAGGGTTAGAAGAACAAGACCAAGCACTCCGGCAAAACCCGCAATCAACAAAGCCTCCTGTATAGACACACGGCCTGTTGGTAAGGGCCGGTTCATGGTTCTGTTCATGAGGCGGTCATAATCGCGCTCCAGCACCTGGTTGATGGTGGTGGCAGCTCCTGATACCAAAAAGCCGCCAATAGTAAGCATAATCAGCTGGTGCCACTGTACGGGCCCCTGCATTGCCAGTAAATAACCAAAGGCAGAAGAAAAAGCTACCAGAAAGGAAAGTCTGAACTTAAGCAGTTCAGCAAGCACTTTAAGATACTCTCCGACAACAGCCTGTGATTTACTAGTGTTAGCTGCTAACATGTTTGAAGTTTATGATTTACCTGTTCTGTAGTACTGCTACGAACAATTAATAACATATAAAATTGCAATCCGAATAAGAGCGTGCCCAGCAGCAAATGTACAGGCTGCAAATAGGCAGGAAACCCAAAATAAGCCAGCACAATGCCTACAACAGCTTCAGCCAGCACTACTACCAGCAAAACAGTTGCCCAGCGGCTAAGTTCCCTGTTTCTGGCCCTGGAGCAGATATATACTAAATAAATGTGCACCAGCAGCAGCACCCAGGAAAAAGATCGATGTATGTAAAACACCACATTCAGCTGATCTACCCAAAGCACCCTGTTTTGAAAACCCATACCCGCTGCTATGGTATCGATAGCCTCCCGTACCTGAGTTCCCAGTACAACCTGTAACACGGTAAGTACAATGGCACCCCATAAAGCTGCAGTGGCACCCTTCACCTGGCTAAAGCGCCTGTTATGTTGTTCCTTTGCCCTGAAAGCAGCCAGCTCCAGCAGTGCTACTAACAACAAAGCCGGCAGCATGTGGATGGTCACCATCCAGGGTAAGAGGTTTGTAGATACCACCAGAGAGCCAAGCCAGCCCTGAAATAATACCAGCACCAGTGCCACACCACTTAATATGGTGATGCTTCTTTTGTAATTCCAGAATTTTAAAGAACGGTAAAAGGTGGCAATGATCAGCAATCCAATCATTACTCCTACCAGCCTGTTTATATATTCGATCCAGGTATTAACAGCATTGAATTCCGACTCCTGAAGGATAGCCTCTTCTGTTCTTAGCTCGCTGGCAGTATTTGCCATACCAATCCGTTCCAGAAAAAGGGCTAAACGTTCATTTTTAGCCAAACGCTTCTCCATGTACACCTGCTGATAACCCGCAGGTAATTGAGATTCGTCTGTGGGCGGTACCCAGTTTCCAAAACACTTTGGCCAATCGGGACACCCCATGCCGGAACCGCTGCTCCGTACAATACCTCCTACTAAAATCAAAAGGTAAACGGCTATAATGGTGATTATAGCCAGTTTACCATATGATTTTGCGTGAGAATTATTTTGTTGTGTCAGTTTCAGACTCATCAATGATTATCGCATCATCATCCTTCTCCCTGTCAACCAGTTCATTTTCATGCGGAAGGTTAGAGCCCGGCGTCATGCTGTAAGGTATATTCTGCGGAATATAATCTTCGATTGCACCTGGTTTGCTATAGTCGTATGGCCAGCGGTATACCGTTGGGATCTCACCCGGCCAGTTGCCGTGGCCTGGCTCAACCGGAGTTGTCCACTCCAGGGTATTAGAGCGCCAGGGGTTAGCAGTAGCCCTGCGGCCAAACCACATGCTGTAAAAGAAGTTGAAGGCGAAGATCAGCTGTGAGCTGAAAGTGATAAGCGCAGCAACTGTTACAAATGCATGCAGGTCGGTAAAACCACTGAATGCTTCAAAGTTAGTCCAGGTATAGTAATGACGCGGGAAACCAGCGATTCCTATATAGTGAAGTGGGAAGAACACCATGTAAACACCCACGAATGTTAGCCAGAAGTGCAGATAACCCAGTTTGTTATCCATCATACGGCCGAACATTTTAGGGAACCAGTGGTACACACCCGCCATCATACCAAAGAATGAGGCAGCACCCATTACAAGGTGGAAGTGTGCTACTACAAAGTAGGTATCGTGCAGGTAAACGTCAATCGCAGAGTTACCCAGGAAGATACCCGTGATACCACCAGATATAAAGAGCGATACCAGACCGATAGAGAAGAGCATTGCCGGTGTAAAGACAATATTACCCCTCCAGAGTGTTGTCAGGTAGTTGAACACCTTAACACCCGATGGTACCGCAATGATCAGTGTCAGGAACATGAACACAGATCCCAGGAACGGGCTCATACCAGACACGAACATATGGTGGGCCCACACTACGAACGACAGTACTGAAATACCAAGCAGTGAACCAATCATTGCACGGTAACCAAAGATAGGCTTGCGTGAGTTGGTTGCTATAATTTCAGAAGTGATACCCAGTGCAGGTAAAAGAACGATGTACACCTCTGGGTGACCCAGGAACCAGAACAAGTGCTGATAAAGCAGTGGGCTACCGCCTACGTGAGGAAGTGCTTCGCCATTCAGATAAATTTCAGACAGGTAGAAACTGGTACCAAAGCTACGGTCAAAGATCAGCAAAAGGGCAGCGGCAAACAGTACCGGGAAAGCCAGAAGACCTAATACAGCTGTCAGGAAGAACGCCCAGATTGTTAACGGAAGCTTAGCAAAAGATAAGCCCCTTGTACGCATGTTGATTACTGTAGCTATATAGTTTACACCACCCAGTAGCTGTGATATAATGAACAGAGACATGGAGGTAAGCCACAGGGTCATTCCCAGAGCGGCACCTGGTATACTCTCTTCTAATGCACTAAGCGGGGGATACACTGTCCAGCCTACACCTGCAGGACCAGTTTCTACAAACAAGCTGCAGAACATGATAACACTTGACAGGAAAAAGAACCAGTAAGAGAGCATGTTCATGAAACCTGATGCCATATCGCGTGCACCAATCTGCAGCGGGATCAGGAAGTTTGAGAAAGTACCACTCAAGCCTGCAGTAAGCACGAAGAATACCATGATGGTACCGTGCATGGTTACAAGGGCCAGATAAAAGTTAGGATCAATTTTACCACTGCTGTTAATCCAGTCACCCAGCAGAGGGCGCAGCCACTCCTGGCTCATTTCAGGAAAGCCCAGCTGCAGACGGAAGAACATAGACAGCAAACCACCAACAAAAGCCCACAGCAGACCTGTTACCAGGAACTGCTTGGCGATCATTTTATGGTCTGTTGTAAAAATGTATTTTGTAATAAAGCTTTCATGATGCGCATGTTCTTCATGCAGGTCTGCATGAGCATCATGGGAACTATGGGATTGTATGGTTGCCATTCTTTAGCTTTAGTAAATTATTGTTGAGTAGTGGTGGTAGCCGCTTCTACCCGCTCTGTTTCTGTGCCTGCAGCATCTACTGCCTCCTGTGTGCGAATATTAGTATCGATTTCACCTTCTGATGGCTCCTGGTCGCCAGGTTCTAACCAGGGCTCCTGCTCTCTTTTCCACTTTTCATAATCAGCAGGTTCATCTACAACTACAATTTTTCTCATAGAGAAGTGACCACGGCCACAAATCTGCTGACAGGCTAACTCATAATTGAAGTCAGGATCGTTCAGCTCTTCACGCATCTCCGCTGTAGTTTTCGTTGGTATAAACCACATACGGGTAGGCATACCTGGCACTGCATCCATCTTCTGGCGGAAGTGTGGCAAGCTTACTGAGTGGATCACATCACGGGCACGGATCTTTATTTCCACAGGAACACCTTTAGGCAGGTGGATTTCCAGTGGTATAAAGTCATCCTTGGTGGCAGGGTCTTCAACAATCAGACCCATTGGGTTTTCAGGAGATATAAAGCGATAGTCATACTCACCAAGCTTTCTGTCAGCACCGGGATAACGTACCTCCCATGCAAACTGGTAACCCATGATTTCTATTACTTCTGCCTCTTCGGGAGCAGCCTCTGTCATCTGATTCCAAACCTTGAAACCACCGAATACCAGCGATACCAGTACAATGGCAGGAATGATGGTCCAGGCAATTTCAAGCTTTGTGTTATCAGGATAAAAGAGGGCTTTTCTGTCCTCCCTGTACTGATAACGGAAAGCAAAGTAGAACAGGGCAATATTGGTAAGCATGAAGGCTGCAACAGACACCCACATGGTTGCCCAGAAAAGTGATTCATAGTCATCAGCATGAGCGGCTGCAACTGGCTGCTGGTAATTATCGAATGCATCGAATGAATACCAGAAAAACAAACCACTACATCCGATCAGAAAGACCAGGAAGAGAACGGCATTTACTTTATTACTAGCCGATACACGAATCTTATCTGTACCACGTGCAACGCTTACAAGCGTGTACACACGATATAGAAGCATCAGGATCGCTAACAGGATGATTACGCCAATGGCTATCAGTACTCCAAACATTACTGTCCGAATTAATTTACGTTAAAAATTAAATATGATGGTGCATGCTCTCTTGCAGCATTGGGTGATGTTTAGGAATGAGATTCATCTTTGTAAGAGCACTCATCACCACAAAACCAAAAGCCGAAGCGTAAATAAGAATCAGACCGACTTCCATCAGGCCAAATCCGCCAAAATCTTTCATCACAGCCGGTGTTACCATCAGATAGAAGTCCAGCCAGTGGCCAAACAGTACAACAGTACAAACTATCTTCAGGAATATTGAATGTCTTTTTGCATCTCTTGTCATCAGAACAAGGAATGGAAATAAGAAATTCAGGAAAAGGTTAATAAAAAAGATAGGCGAATAATAGTCACTGGTAAGTCTTTCAATGTAGTAGATCGACTCTTCAGGAATGTTTGCATAGTAGATCAGCAGGAACTGTGAAAACCACAGGTAAGTCCAGAAAATGCTGAAGGCAAACAAAAACTTACCTAAATCGTGCAGGTGGTTAGCATTCACAATTTTTAGATAACCAGCCTCGCGCAGCAGTACTACAATAAGTGTTATAGCTGCAATGGCACTTACCCACCAGCTGGCAAATACATACCAGCCAAACAGTGTACTGAACCAGTGCGGGTCAAGAGACATCACCCAGTCCCAGGCAGCCATTGAAGATGAAACCGCGAAAAGCACCAGGAATATAGCCGAGTATTTACGAAGTGTATACCAGTAAGAGGTACCTCCATGAATATCCTCACGCATAGATTCGCGGCGAATCAGGTAAAAGAAGATGATCCAGATGGCAAAGAATACCACCATACGTGCCAGGTAGAAAAAAGTATTCAGATACCCTTTTTTACCTGCAATGATCGGATCATAATCAGGGCTTGTTTCATCATAGAGCGCCTCATGCGTCCAGTGAAACAAATCATGATTGGCGATAAGCCAGGTAACCAGCATCAGTACAGCAGCAACGGGCAACCAGCTGGCCATGGCCAGCGGTATACGCTTAAAGCCTGCAGACCATCCGGCCTGTGCAGCATACTGTATGGCTACCCAGAATAGGCCTGCGATAGCAAGACCAGTAAAGAACAGATTATTGATCCAGAAATTTGAATATAGCCTGGTAAGCCAGGTTGGACCAGCGTGGCTGGTGGCAGCATCAGCTGCAGCATTGCCGGATCCACGTGGATGAGCTTCATCACCATGAGCGGCATCATGCTCCACTACGCCAGATTCCGGCGACATTTCTGTAGGCCCCTGTGTTGTAAAAGGGGTCTCACTGGCTTCTTTTAAGTTATAAAGAGGGTTGGCTGCATCAGTACTGGTTTCATGGTGTTCACCAACACCCATTACGCCCATTATGATACCACCTGCCAGCAGCACTACGCCTATGATCAGCACAATACCCAATACTTTCTTCAGACCCGAAGAAAATTTGTAACGTTCGTCTATATGGATAGGATGTTCCATCAATAAGGTTGATTATCGTTATTGTCCTTGTTGTTGAAGGGTTTGAACGTAGCGAACTATTTTCCAACGATCCTCTACACTAATTTGCTTATCGTGTGGCCACATACGGCCTCTTCCATGGGTAATAACATAGAAGAGGTGGCCTTCAGATGCCTGTGCTACCTGACCGCCGGCTAAATTAGCCACACCCTTATAAACCAACCCTACAGGTCCATCGCCTCTACCTTCGGCCCCATGGCAGGGATAACAGAAGTTAGTATACAGTATTTTACCGTTATCAACTATCTGCTGCGTTTCAGGCAGTGGGTTCTTCAATGTAGTAGCTGCCTGCTGCAGGTAGTAATCACCGCCAATGGTATCTTTTGGCAAACGGAAAGGCAAAATCCCCTGTCCGTTTCTGGCAACTGTACCTTCGGCAGGTAAGCGCATATTCATACGGTTAGGGTTGTATGGGTTTGAGTTGAAGAACTCTCCCCTATCATCAGCTTTAGTGCTTAACCATTTACCCTGTGACTCGTCTGTTACCTGGCTTAGTGGCTCGTATGGTACCGAGTGATACATCTGCGGTGCGAACTCCAGACCAGGATTATCTTCCCCGGCACTGCAGGCTGATAACCCGGCCAGCAGGGCAGCACAGCCAAGAATATTTATGTGCAATCTATTCAGCATAGGTACTAAAGTTCAAAAGATTTGTCATTGATTTCCGCAGCCCTGCTTGCAGCAAGAACATCTCTGATTTCTGCAGGCGACAGCCTGTTACTTTTCAGGTTGATGGCCATTACATGCAGGTTATCTGTACTGCGAGTATCAAAAATACGTGGCTTGCCATAAGGCTTTAGGTTACTGACTACCATAAAGCAGGCTACCATGCCCAAAGCTCCAATTAATACTGTAAGCTCAAATGTAACTGGAATAAAGGCAGGCAGTGATACAAAGTCTTTACCACCGATAATCATAGGCCAGTCAAACCCCAGCATATAGATCTGCATGGTAAGTGCCAGGGTTGTGCCCAGCAAACCAAACAAAAAGGCAGCTATGGGAAGGCGGCTTCTTTTGTAGCCCAGTGCTTCATCTATTCCGTGAATAGGAAAAGGTGAATACACTTCTTCTATGATCACGCCACTTGAACGTACATGTTTTATGGCATCCATCAACAAATCTTCGTCGTCGTAGAGGCCCAGTATATAGTTATCTGTATGTGCTACAGCCATCTTATTTATCGGTTAATCTGTTCAGTTGAAGAAGAAGACTTCAGTACACTTTTCACCTCTGCCATGTTGATCACCGGGAAGAACTTAGCAAACAGGAAGAAGAGCGTAAAGAAAAGGCCGAAGGTAAAGACATATACCCCAACATCATAAATGGTTGGAGAAAACATAGCCCAGCTCGATGGTAGGTAGTCGCGGTGCAGCGAAGTAACAATAATCACAAATCGCTCAAACCACATACCTATGTTTACAATAATGCTAAGGATGAATGTAGCTACAATGCTGGTACGTATTTTTCTGAACCAGAAAAGTTGCGGAGAAATTACGTTACAGGTCATCATGGTCCAGTATGCCCAGGCATAAGGGCCTGTAGCTCTGTTAAGGAAAGCATACTGCTCGTACTCTACCCCACTATACCAGGCTACAAACAACTCTGTGATATAGGCTACACCCACAATCGAACCAGTGATGATGATAATGATGTTCATCAGCTCTATGTGCGACATGGTGATGTAATCTTCCAGCTTGTACACCTTGCGGGTAATGAGCATCAGGGTAAGTACCATGGCAAAACCAGAGAAGATCGCACCTGCTACGAAGTAAGGCGGGAAGATCGTGGTGTGCCAGCCCGGTATTACCGATGTTGCAAAGTCGAAGGATACAATGGTGTGCACAGAAAGTACGAGTGGTGTTGCAAGACCTGCAAGGATCAGAGAAACAGACTCGTAACGCTGCCATGTTTTGGCACCACCTGTCCAGCCAAAGCTAAGAGCACCATAAATGGCACGTGCAATAGGTCCTTTGGCACGGTCGCGGATGGTAGCAAAGTCAGGAATTAGACCAATGTACCAGAACACCAGCGATACTGTAAAGTAAGTCGAGATCGCAAATACGTCCCACAGCAGCGGAGAGTTGAAGTTCACCCAAAGGGAACCCCAGGTATTTGGCAGCGGGAACACCCAGTAAATTGACAGCCACGGACGACCCGTGTGCAGGATCGGGAACTGAAGTGCACAGATAACGGCGAAGATTGTCATCGCCTCTGCTGCACGGTTGATTGATGTACGCCATTTCTGACGGAACAACAAAAGAACTGCAGAAATAAGGGTACCTGCGTGACCGATACCTACCCACCAAACGAAGTTTGTGATGTCCCAGG
This sequence comes from Cesiribacter sp. SM1, assembly GCF_020178975.1. GTDB lineage: Bacteria > Bacteroidota > Bacteroidia > Cytophagales > Cyclobacteriaceae > Cesiribacter. The sequence goes on along the minus strand of NZ_JAHXBU010000015.1, from coordinate 10,822 downwards.
CCCAGCCAATTGTTTTGTTGTTTCCCCACATGCCGATACCATCCCACACAGTACGGAATACTGCGTAGGTACCAATGGCCAGCAGGGTTAACGATACCGCCATAGCAAGAAGCCAGCGCGGATTGGTAGGTGGCGCTTCTACATGCCGGCTAATATCGTAGGTAACATCTTTGATGGTTTTACCACCGGTTACCAACGGTTCCCGGACGGGTGCAGATATTTGCATAGGTTATCTCTTTATAATTTATGCAGTTGTTTGTTCCAGGTCTTTATTGCGGATCTTGGTGAGGTAGTACACGTTCGGACGGGTACCAATCTCTTTCAGAACGTTGTAGGCACGGCCCTCAACTTCAGTGGCAAGCAGCTGACGCACACGGCTATCCGGATCATTGATATCGCCAAAGGTGATGGCATCTGTAGGACAGGCGCTGGCACATGCAGTAACAATTTCGCCATCAACCGGACGACGTCCCTCACGCTTGGCATTAAGTTTACCAGCCTGAATACGCTGTACGCAGAAGGTACATTTCTCCATCACACCACGTGCACGAACTGTTACGTCAGGGTTCAGCACCATTTTACCCAGGTCATTACTCATAGGTGTGTTGAATGCAAACTCCTCGTTATCGTGGTATTTGAACCAGTTGAACCGACGTACTTTATAAGGACAGTTGTTAGCACAGTAACGTGTACCTATGCAGCGGTTGTAAGCCATCTGGTTAATGCCTTCTGTGCTGTGCGTTGTAGCAGCAACAGGACAAACCGTTTCGCAGGGAGCATTGTTACAGTGCTGGCAAAGCATTGGCTGGAAAGTAACTTCCGGATTTTCAGAAGCTTTCTCCATTTCATTCAGGTTATCTACGGCATCAGAGCTGTAGTAACGGTCAATACGCAGCCATAGCATATCCCTGCGGTTGAGCACTTCTGCTTTACCAACTACCGGAATATTGTTCTCTACGTTACAGGCAACAGTACAGGCACTACAACCGGTACAGCTGTTCATATCGATCACCATGGTCCAGTGGTGGTTTGGATACACGTGGCCATCCCAGAGGCTGACAGCGTTAGGATCCAGCGGACCATGAGAAGATGCAATCTTTGGCTCAAAGCGACCTGCTTTAGAATCTGCCTGGTATTCAGCCAGGGTGGTATCCTGTATTACAGTTTCGCGGCCCATGAAGGTCTGGTGTGTCTGGGTTTGTGCCAGATGGTAAGTTTCGTCGACAAGCTCTACACTTACCCCTTCCAGCCTGTTGTAGTGTACTACGCCGGTATTATCTATTCTTAAGAACGGATAAGCGTTAACACCAACATTATCTGCAACCAAACCTGCTACCTTACGGCCATACCCCAGTGAAATACCTACAGTACCGTTGGCCTGACCTGGTTGAATAAGTACAGGTATCTTAATCGGTTCTGCATTCCCTATGGTGATGTTAGCAAATTTTGTTTTGCCCTGACCTAATTCATTCTCCATCCCCCATTCGGTTGCCAGGGAGATTGGTATAGTCAGATAGTTATCCCAGGTAACCTTTGTAATAGGATCGGGAAGTTCCTGCAGCCATGGGTTATTAGCCTGGCGGCCTGTGCCAATTCCTACTTTTTGATAAATTACCAGCTCTACATTAGCGGGATTAGTTTTATAGGTACCTGCAATAGCCCTTGCATCTGCATCGGCATTGCCAGTGTAGCTTATTTGCGGCGCCGGCTCCAGGCCTGTAGCAGTTCCTACAATTGGTGTACTGATTGTAGTGTTTCTGTTTACAGCGGCTGCAGTGGTTGCAACGCTGTCTGGAGTTGTCATTGCCTTAGATGGGCCGCCTTCTATTACTTCATCGGCACCACCAGGTGTTATCTGAACATCGAAACGTTCGCCGGGAACGTAAATACCTGTGAAAAGCAGGGTATCCCAGAATGTCTGGAAATCACTTATCTGGTTTTGCTGAGCAAACTGATTGCTTCTCCAGCGGTTGCGCAGGTACTCAACGTATGGTGTAGCTGTGCCTGTTGCCCACATCAGGAAGCTTTCCTGTGCCTGACGGGTAACAAAAATAGGACGGATAGTAGGCTGTGCAAAGCTATACTGGTTCTGCTTTGGCTCATAGTCATTCCAGGACTCCAGGTAGTGATGATCCGGAGCAACGAAATTACAGAGAACAGCGGTTTCGTCGAGCTTATAAGAAGTAGAGATCTTAAAGTTAACCTTGCCGGATAATGCCTGTGCAAGCGTTAAGCCACCGGCATAGTCATAAACAGGGTTACAGTCGTAGAATATAACTGCATCAACCTGTCCGTTGGCAGCCTCCTGTACGAAGCGAGCCATGTTGCGGTCGTTCCCCTGCTTGTAATAGGCAGGATTATCAATATCTATAGTTTTACCATAGTTGCCCAGTGCCTGGTTAATGGCATTCACCATGCGCTGCACGGCAATATCGTTAGAACCAGAAACAACTATGCTGCGACCACGGGCTTTCAGCAGATCGTTAGCGGCTTTCTGCAGGTGTTTAATCTCGCCTGCCTGCCTGCTGGTATTTACCGAAGTAGCATTACTTCCTGCTATCAGATTATAAAGCGCTGCTATTGCCATACCTTCTTCAGAAGGACGAATAGGCGTTCTGTAATCAGCATTCGCTCCGGTAATCGTCATCATCGATTCAAACTGATAATGGCGAGACATAGTTTTATTGTCTTCGCTCAGTTTGCGAGTTTTGCTATACTGCTTGTTATTTTCTACAGTAGACAACCAGGTACCCAGGAAGTCGGCGTTGAAACCAACGATAACTTCTGCCTGATTGAAGTTGTAGGAAGGAACCGCTGCCTGGCCAAAGTTTTCTCTGTGGGCTTCGATCAGCGCAAAGCTGGAAGCAGGGTCATAAACAATGTGCTCACCACCATAGGTGCTGATCAGATCATTGATAACGGCTTTGGTGCTGGGGCTAAGGATGGTGTTACTTACTACCCTTAGGTTTTTTGCCTGACGTAAGCGGCCAATGGTGGTTTTATCCAGCACTTCCCAGCTTACCTTTTCAACATTACCGCCTTCTTTTACGGCAACAGGACCTTGTAATCTTGTATTATCATATAGAGCAAGTACAGAAGCCTGTATTTGGGCATCGGTACCACCCTGGCTGATCTTAGAGTACTGGTTGCCTTCTATTTTGATAGGACGGCCTTCCCTTGTTTTCACTACAATGCTGCAGTAGTCTCCTCCCTGTGCATAGGTAGATGCATAGTAGTTAGGGATGGTAGGATCTACTTCAACAGGCTTGTTGAGATAGGGTATTGCATATTTTACAGGAGCCTCGCAAGCAGCCAGAGACACCGCTGCAATACCAAAGCCCATCATTTTTAAGAAGTCACGTCTGGAAGGTCCACCTTCGCCGTGGTTAGAATTTATTGGCAGGAACTCCGGAAACTCACGCTCATTTGCACGAACGAAGCTTTCTTGATTTTGAAGCTGCTCCAGACCTTTCCAGTATCTTTTATTGTTGTCGCTCATCTTATCTATATAAGATCAATAAGATATTGATTTTGATTTTAGTAGTGGCAGCGTGAACATTCAAGGCCGCCGATGTCTTCAACAGTCATATTACCTGTAGCTGTGCTCACTTCATGAAGCTTCACAAGCTTATCGTAATATTCATTACCTTCTGTTCTTACCTCTGTCTCGCGGTGGCAGTTAATACACCAGCCCATGGTAAGTTTGCTGTACTGGTACACCACATCCATCTCCTGAATAGGACCGTGGCAGGTCTGGCACTCCAACCCACCTACACTGGTGTGCTGAGAGTGGTTAAAATAAGCCAGGTCTGGCAGGTTGTGAATCCGTACCCATTCTATAGGAGCATTGTTGTCTTGTGCTGCGTACAATTTCATGATCTCAGGAGAGTCAGTTTTAATTGTATTGTGGCAGTTCATACAGATATTCACTGATGGAATGTTGGCAGATTTTGCCTTGTATGCTCCGGTATGGCAGTAGTTACAGCCAATCTGGTAGGTGCCTGCGTGCAGCTTATGTGAGAAGGCAATTGGCTGGGTTGGCATATAGCCCTGCTGTACACCTATGCTGTAGAGTCCGTCAATTACATTTTTAAAGACAACAGCAGTAAAGATAAAGATGAGCAGGAACAGGAATGGTTTGCTGCTCACTACACCCTTCAGGCTAATGCGGCTGTTAACTATCTCCTTATCTGTAGCATCCAGATCTGAGCGCTGAGTAAGGTAACGGCGCAGTACTGCGAGCACAAGTGCAAGCACGATCAGCACCAGCACCAGCACTACACCCAATACTACTAATATAACGGTGATATATGCTGGGGTTGCACCGGCGCCCTCCCCTTCTCCCAAAGACTTACTTTCTGTATCCGGAGAAGCAACACCCTGATCGTTACCAGGGGCAACGTTAGATTGTGCTTTTACATAAGCCAGTATAGACAAGATTTGCTCATCCTTAAAGTTGAAGGCTGGCATCTGTGTCTTATTAAAGTCATTATACAGGCTAACTGCATAAGGATCGCCACTCTGGATTACCTTTTGTGAGTTACGTATAAATGCTTTCAGCCACTCCACATCACGCCGCTGATGAACGTTCTGCAGTGCCGGCCCTACTACCACTTCGCCAATAGCATGGCATTGCTGGCAGTTGTTCTTAAACAGGGTTTCACCGGCGGCTATAGCCTCCTCCGTCTCCGGAATTGCCCCATCTCCGGCAGGGGTAGCAACCGGAGCTTTGTTTATCTCCTCTGCTGCATCCTGTTCCTGTACTTGTGGATCTGCTCCTGAGCCCTGTGCCTGAGCTAAAACTGGTGCGCTGCCTATGCTTAGCAGGCCAGCCAACATCAAAACCGCAATTGACCGTAGAAATCCCGGTTTCGAGACGCTTTCTTCCAGCATATCTAGATGATTTTCCGACATGTTGTATCTCTAAAATTCGGCACAAATCTACGACCGGTACACCTTTTAAACAACAAGGATATACTTTCTTTTCTCTTACTTATTAATTTGATAGAACATTATAACTTGCTGATATTCTGATGCTTATCAAACAACACCTCATTAACCCATTATTTAGAATCAATTTAAATAACAGGGAGTGTACTGAGGCCACCACACAATTTGTCTCCTTCAAACGTGTGCAGTTTTTTCAGCGCGGTATACCCGTTAATTTTATAAAAGACAAGAGCAACCTTTTTTTATATTAGTAGTTTAAAAGGGTATCTGTTCTTAAATAATACTTAAGATTTTTTATAAATCGGAAAACCTAAAAGATAGGCCCACCGTAAGTAAGACGGTATTAAAGTATAAAGCTTTAAAATTTTTTAATAAATCTTTAATTGATAAGAGACGAAAAGAAATGTTCAATAATTTGTTCTCATGTTTCAATTAAATAACTTTGTGGCGAGCGAAAAGTACAAATTTTTATAAGCGAAGTCACGAGAAACTATTTGATATAGTGTTCCTATAATTATGATCAATTCTTGCGATTAGCAGAATGAGCTACAAGAATGATCAGTGAATCTTTCAGCCATTTTTTAAAACTTAAATCTATGCGTAAGCGAGTTCTGATTGTAGAGGATGACTATTTTGTGCGCACCCTCCTGAATTTTTTACTCAAGGATCAATTTGATGTTGTATCTGTTGAGAACGGCCATAAAGGACTCATTTGGATGGATAAGGGCAATTTACCCGATCTTATTCTGTCCGACATCGATATGCCCCAGTTAGATGGATTTGACCTGCTTATGCACTTGAGAAGCAGTGGTTACTATCGGGATATTCCTGTGATCATGCTTACAGGATTCGATGATGAGGCTACAAAAATCAGATGCCTTTCTGCCGGAGCCTTTGGATGTCTTACCAAGCCATTCAATCCCCCGGATTTACTGAAAGCGATCAATGAAGTTCTTTCAAACCAAAAACTTTCAGTGGCAGATGCGTAGAAAATTAGATGTTCCCGCTACTCCTGTCTATTCCAATACTATTATATATATAGGCCAGGATATAAATAATGTATTGGTTCAGCAACTGCAAAACGAGGGCTTTCAATGCCTGTTGTACAAAGATGCTTTCAAAGCTTATGTTAAGTTGCTGGCTGATGTTTACGCCAACTCCCCCCTACCCTATGCTATCCTTTGTCAGGAAGATATGAAGGGAGAGGAAGCATATACGTTTATTGCTAACCTGGAGCGTTGCCCCAACCTGTGCAAAGTACCAAGCGTTTTATTGCTAGAAAACGCAAGTGTGGCCAACAAACTAAAGGCTAAGGTTGCAGGTGCCGATGATTTTTATGCCGGTAAGGTAGACACGGAAGATTTGATTGCCAGGCTTAAATTTCTACACCTCACCTGTGATGAAAGGCTGGATACCAATCACTCCTTTGCTGATTTTCCACACCTGCGCATTTCTCTTATCAAAAGAGTTTTCGATATTATAGTGTCTTTCTCTCTTTTGATGGTGTTGAGCCCTTTGCTGTTACTGATCGCACTGATCATCAAACTAGAGTCTTCCGGACCAGTATTCTATATCTCGAAACGAGTGGGTACCGGCTACAGGATCTTTAATTTTTATAAATTCCGCTCCATGCGCGTGGGCGCAGACCAGGAGATAAACAAATTGCTGGCTTTAAACCAGTATAACTCTGCCTCTGGTGTTTCTTTCCTGAAATTCGACAATGACCCACGTGTTACACGTTTCGGAAAGTTTCTCCGTAACACTAGCCTTGATGAACTTCCGCAGCTTATCAATGTGCTGATCGGAGATATGTCGATAGTAGGTAACCGCCCGCTGCCACTGTACGAAGCAGAAAAAATTACGCGTGACCTGTGGTCTAAACGCTTTCTTGCTCCGGCAGGTATCACTGGTCTCTGGCAGGTAACTAAAAGAGGTAAAAAAGAAATGTCGGCTGAAGAACGCATTGCACTTGATATGCAGTATGCCGATGAATGCTCCCTTTGGTTTGACATTAAAATCATGGCGCAAACTGTGCCAGCGCTGCTACAAAAAGAATCGGTTTAAAAATGATAGTTTTAAAAATACTGGAATACTCCCTCTTAGCCTACCTCCTGATCTTTGGTCTGTACATTTTTATCCCGGCACTGGCAGGCCGCCTGCGCCGTTTCCCCAGCCTATATTCTAGCGAAGACCGTTTCAGGATCTGTGTGCTGATACCGGCCTATAAAGAAGATGGTGTTATTTACCATACTGCCCTTGAGGCCCTAAACCAGACCTACACCAAAAACCGTTACGAAGTAGTAGTGGTGGCAGACTCTCTGCAACCCGATACCCTGGAAAGGCTGCGTACCCTTCCCATACGTGTAATAGAGGTTTCTTTTGATAAGAGCACCAAAGCTAAAGCACTTAACACAGCCTTTTCTCAAATATGCGATCCATTTGATATTGCAGTGATCCTGGATGCTGATAACGTAATGGAAAAGGACTTTTTAAGAAAAATTGCTGCCGAGTTTGAGCAGGGCCATGTAGCTGTACAGGGCTGCCGTACCGCTAAAAACCTCAACACCTCTTTTGCAGTACTCGATGCAGCCAGTGAGCGGGTTAACAATCACCTTTTCCGCCGTGGTTTTAACGCCATCGGACTTTCGGCACCTATCATTGGCTCAGGCATGGCCTTCGATTACCAGCTGGTAAGAGAGGCACTGGCCTCTAACAAAGCCATTGGCGGTTTCGATAAAATTTTACAACTGGATATTTTACGCAGGCGTAAGTTCATCAAATACCAGCCTCATGCTTTTGTGTATGATGAAAAAGTAGATAATGCCGATAAGTTTCAGAACCAGCGCCGCAGATGGGTAAGCAGCCAGTTTAAGTATCTGCGTGAATCTTTTGCTGTTGGCTTCAAACAACTGTTCAGTGGAAACCTCGACTATTTTAACCAGTCGGTTATGGGTAACCTTATGCTGCCCCGCATTCTGCTCCTGGGCCTGGCAGGGATAAGCTTTGCTGCCGTAGCTATATTTCCACAATTCTCAACAGCTGGATTTGCTATATGGACGGCATGCTTTATGCTCTATGTGTTTGCAATGTTGCTCGGATTAGGAAATTTTCTGGTAGACAGTCGCTTTTTAAGAGCCCTGGCAACTGTGCCAAAGGTTTTCTTTATCATGTTCCTGATCCTGTTTAAACTCAAGAACGCAGACAGCCGCTTTATTCACACACCACACAATCATACCCAAATACAGCATTAACCTGATGAAACCCTTAGTATCCATTGTAATCCTAAGCTATAATCAGTTAAAGGTAAGTTGTGAATTCCTGGACTCCTGCAGGCTGCTCACCTATGATAATTATGAAATTATTATGGTGGATAATGCGTCTGCAGAAGACCCTACCCACTTCATAAGAGAAAACTACCCGCACGTTCACTTTATCAGAAGCGAACGCAACCTGGGTTTTGCAGGCGGCAACAACATAGGTATTGCAGCAGCTAAGGGTGATTATGTCTTTATAGTAAATAATGATACGGAAGTAACCCCTGACCTGCTCGACAAACTGCTTGAGCCATTCAGCACCGATCCGGCCATTGGTGTAGTAAGTCCCAAGATCAAGTTCTTCTCTAACCCTGAGCTTATACAATACGCAGGCTACTCAGCCATGAATCCTTTTACCGGCCAGGCCGTTGCGCTGGGCAACAAGCAGCAGGACCTGGGGCAGTTTAACACATCAGGCTACACCAATTTTGCGCATGGCGCTGCCATGATGGTAAAAAAAGAAGTAATTGAAAAGGTTGGCCCGATGCCAGACATCTTTTTCCTCTACTACGAAGAGCTGGATTGGGCTGAACAGATCAAAAGAGCAGGATATCAAGTCTACTATCAGGCCGAGGCCGAGATATTTCATAAGGAATCTGTTTCAGTTGGCAAGGAAAGTCCGCTGAAGGCTTATTACCACACGCGCAACAGAATACTGTTTATGCGCCGCAATACCACTTCATTTCAGTTTAGCATGTTCTTTCTGTTTCTGGTGGCCTGTGTGATTCCAAAGGGTGTATCCAAGTACATCCTGAAAAGACAGCCTGAACATCTCAGGAACTTTATAAAGGGTATCTGGTGGAACGTTGGCTATAAGCCTGCACCAGCCCAAAAGATTGCTACTGCTGGGATGAGTACTGCTTTGAAATAAAAGAGTTCCTTGAAGGAATACTGCACTCTAAGCCTAACCTAAAGTGACGGGTAATTCAGGCAAACCATTAGCACCCGCTTATCCCTATCTGCCTGTTAATATCGAACTTATTCTTCCTGTTCCTGGCAACTACTCTGCCTGCTTCTGCAGATTTGTACTTATTAGTGAATGCTACAGGATCAATAACGTGCACTAAACCTGGTGGAGGTAATATACTCTAAGAACACTTCTGTCGTTCATAGCTGAACACTGTCAAATCTGCGCAAACAGAAACTCTTCAAGAAGAGCCTCTTAGAATTGCGCCAGGTACAGTAGTATCATTAACCGGAGTAGCACACCACCCACCCCCTGGTCGGGGGCTGATTTTTGCCTTCTACGAAACTTCAGTAGAAAAAGTTTCACTATTTCGTAAGAAAACGCATTTATCTCTTAAAAGCGTTTCATAATTCCACACCTCATTTATGTTATAACAGCAATTTCAAACGATTGCGCCATTCTGATCAATAATAGTGAAAATTAACAAAAGGCATTACATACACATTGTGGAACAAATCCACATGTAAGAACTTGCATTAAATATTAACTTTTTCAGTTCCCACGTCGCCATATATTTATATAATTATTAGATAAGTACAATTCATTATTATGCTGGAAATGCCGTTTTTGGGTATTAGCGCTATTTTTTTCTACTTTTAAAGTACATACAGTCAGATAATCAACCATGTACTTTTCACATACACCTTTACACCCAAAACCTACCAGCAAAATGAAGAAACTGGCGCAATTCACAACCAAACTTATCTGCATACTGGCAGCATTAGGATGGAGCATGAGTGCGTATGGTCAGGGCGACAACAAAGCGCGTCCATTAGGCTCTACAAGCTCCCCCTATGGCTATTATGAATATTTGCCTGTGGATTACAACTCAAATTCTAACAACTATCCTGTACTTATATATTTACATGGTCTTGGTGAAAAAGGAAATGGCACTACTCAGCTGGGAGATGCAATCAAACATGGCCCGCAAAGAGAAGTTACCAATGGCAGAGACTTTCCCTTTATCATAGTATCGCCACAGACTGATGTATGGTGGAGTGTAGATAAACTGAACTCCTACATTGAATGGCTAAAAAAGAAATATCGTGTTAACGCAGATAAAATATATCTGACCGGCAACAGCATGGGGGGTATCAGCACCTTCGATTATGTAAATAAGTATCCAAACCAGCTGGCAGCAATTGTACCCATTTGTGGTGAGAACAAACGGCTTTCAAATTCCTGTAATATCACTGGGGTAAAGCTCTGGGCTTTCCATGGCGATGCAGATCCAACCATCAATGTTAGAAAGTCAATTGATGCTGTGAATGCTTATAATGCCTGCAATCCAAACCCACTGGGCAAATTAACGATATATCCTGGAGTAAACCACAACTCCTGGACCCGTACCTACGATGGCAGCGCTGGCCATGACATCTACAAATGGATGCTACAGTACAGCCGTGGAAGCAGCAGAACATCTAACCAGGCACCCACAGTAAGTGCAGGATCGGACAAGACAATCACGCTGCCAACCAACAGCATTACCCTTAGCGGCACCGCTTCCGATGCTGACGGCAGCATTGCATCCACCACCTGGACTAAAGTAAGCGGACCTTCTGCCAGCATGAGCGGCGCTTCCACCCTTTCG
>NZ_JAHXBU010000010.1 GCF_020178975.1 Cesiribacter sp. SM1 | reverse complement strand
CGCAGCGAAATGCCAATCACCCTGAAGCCTTTTTCTACCAGGTATTGATACTGGTACTCGTACATGGCATTATTCAAAGGCCATCCGTGAATCAATACAATCGGCTGTCCTTCGCCCAGATCGACAACATGTAGACGAACATTTTTCTCTACTTCAACATACTCTTGTCTTCCGGCTGAGGCTGGTTTTCTTTTCCCCTGGGAAAAAACCGTGTAACTCTGAAGCAGGATCATCAAAAATGCAGTTGTTAAAATTGCTGTTTTCATTTTCTTGTTAGTTAAAAAATAAGGAATGATGTGATATGTGCTCAGTTGAATGAGTGAAGATGAGCCTCCAGCGTGATCTCAAGATTATATACTTTGCTTACCGGACAATTCTCTTTAGACTGGTGAGCAATCCTGAAGAACTGATCCTGCGATATACCTGGTACTTTTGCCTGAAGCTTGAGCGTTGATTTGGAAATAACCCCATCTATGAGGGTGATAACTGCTTCCGTGCTGAGTTCATCAGGAATAAATCCAGCTCTGGTGAGGTCAGCACTGATTTGCATGGTAAAGCATCCAGCATGCGCCGCTGCCATTAGTTCTTCAGGGTTTGTTCCCGTTTGGTTCTCGAACCTCGTCACAAAAGAGTATGGAGCTTTGTTGAGGATTTGACTTTGGGTGGTAATGTTGCCGTTTCCTTTCTTTAAGGTGCCTGTCCATACGGCATTCGCTGAACGTTTCATGTAGTTTTAATTTTGTGTTTGTGATTAATTTGATATCACAAAGTTGCAGTGAATTACAGGGCAGGAAAATGGACAAATAGCGATGAGTCTTGTACATTTTACCCTGGTGCTAAGTCAAATGCTTTTACTTTGCTGGATTGTTATGGACGAGGCCCTGTTACTAATATATTGAGGTAGTTCAGCCCTTTTCAAAAGATTCAATTCGTTGGGTAGGTAGGAGTTTAGATGAGACTTTACCAGATGGGGCTTTATCAGGAAGACTGAAAGCTTTCAGTGTTCCTGAAGACCGAAAGCTTTCAGTAAAATTAAATCAGGCCTTAAACAAGGCGTTTTGGTCTGACAAATGAAACTCATTGTATTAATTCCAGAACTGGATAATCGGTATAACCTTTTTCTCCCCTTGTGTAAATTGTAGCAGCATCCAATTCGTTTAACGGAGCATTTAATTTGAAACGTTCTACAAGATCGGGGTTGCTAATAAAAGGTTTACCAAACGACACTAAATCTGCACTACCTGTTTCGATAGCCTCATTCGCAGAACGGGCTTCAAAACCCCCATTGATGATATAATTACCCTTGTAAAAATTCCTATAGTGTTTTGCGGTATTCAAAATATAGGTTTGCGGGTCAAGCGTATCATAGGAGAAGCCCGAAATGTGCAGATAGGCAAGATCGTATTCGTTTAACTTAGTGCAGATGTATTCATACAATGCCACCGTTTCGTCGTCAGTTGTTATTCCGAATGTGTTGGTAAGTGTTGGGGAAATCCTTACACCTACTTTATTTAAACTTATACTTTCGCCTACCTTTTCTAATATTTCAAACAGAAACCTACTTCTGTTTTCAATCGATCCACCATATTGATCGGTTCGGATATTGGCACATTTTGCAAAAAACTGGTTGATTAAATATCCATTTGCAGCGTGTACTTCAACACCATCAAACCCTGCATCCATTGCATTAACAGCTGCTTGCTGATAGTCTGTGATGGTTTGATGAATATCTTCCAGTGTCATTGCTTTAGGAGTTACGGTATCCTCTTTACCCTGATGTGTATAGGCATAAAATTGAGGATTGATAGCCGAAGGAGCCAAAGGTAGTTCCCCATTAATTAAATCGGGGTGAGAAATACGGCCTACGTGCCAAAGCTGGGCAAAAATCTTCCCTCCTTTTTCGTGTACAGCATCTGTTGTCAGTTTCCACCCATTTATTTGGGGCTTTGAATAAATGCCTGGCACATAGATATATCCTGTTGCCCGTGGGCTTATGGTTGTTCCTTCTGTGATAATTAATCCTGCCGAAGCTCTTTGGCTGTAATAGGTTGCATGAAGTTTAGTTGCTGCCAATGCATCATTATCTGCACGACTTCTGGTCATCGGTGCCATAACAATTCTGTTAGCTAGTTCTAACGTTTTTGACTGATAAGGTTCGAATAATTTCATTTTGCTTTTATTTTAATGATAAAAAATTGTAGGAATGGTTCCGCCGTCAATGGCAAATTCGGTTACTGTCAAATACTCGGCTCTCAACGACACTAAAAAGCCGACCAATTCAGCAATTTCTTCAGGTTGTGCAGGTCTTCTCCTCCCACAGGTATGCCTCCCAGTGCTTCCATGACGCTTTGTGTCGCTTCTTCAGCAGAAATGTTTGAGCTTTCAGATATTCGTTCCATCATGCTTGAGAATGAGTCTGTCATGATCCAGCCGGATGAGACAGATAAAACCGGAACACCTTGAGATGAATCTTCTTTTGATAACTCTTTGCTGTAATTGATGAGTCCGGCTTTTGCCACCGCATGAGGTTATAACGAGTTCATTTTTACGAAAAAGGGCTGATGGGCTTTGTTAGACACTTTCCAATTCTGCTTCGACAGTCACACTTCTGTAGCTTTCGAAATGATCAATAAAATCTTTCTTTGTCTCTCCCTTGATCCCTCTTTCGTCCATTGCTTTATTTATTATTGCCATAAAAGATTCCCATTGAGGAAGCGTAATATTCAATCCCTGGTGAATTTCCTTCAAAGGCTTTCCGAGATAAATGGTAGGGCCTTTCAATGAGCTGGATAATTTATCAATGATGAGTTGTCTTTGACGCATTTTGGTTGCCATGGAGTGCCCAAGAAATAAATGTTGTAAATCAGGATGCGCCGCCACTTGGGGAAATGCATGATCAATATAAGCGGCAATCCCATCATAACCACCCAGCCGCTTGTAGAGTGGTAACCTGAACATACCATTGTCATGAGTCATTGTATCGGGGACTTCCTGAACGATACCCCAATGCTCCATGATCCTGCCATTTTCCAATCGGAACAAATCAAAGAAGGCAGTTGGTTTAACTCCATCATTACCAAATTTTCCTTCGGAAAAGGCAAGCACAAAATTACCCTGGGCGAGTAGGCAATGAAGGTGCTCTATTTGAATCTTTATACCTTGTTCTTGCAACTGAGAAACCCTATCTATCAAGCCATCAACAGTATTGTCAATGAAGGGGTTGTGCTGGATAACTTCTGGATGATAAAACCCTAGAATAAGACTTTTGTCAAAATTTCCCTTCATGAAAACTTCATTCATTAAGGTTTTGATTATCTCCTTATTGGTATCGGTCTTATCCAGGTCCATAATCTCTGTTGCCCCATCAAACATCCTGTTGCCGCTGGCTGTATTTTCTGGATGGTCCATCATGGCGCTCCAATGTTCAGCAGCCAATCCATCTTCGAATCTGAAAATTTCGAACATTGCCTTTCGATTCGGCCAATGTGCTTCATGATGAAGGGCAACAAAATTCCCGTCTTCAATCACTCGCACAGTTTTTAATTTGGGAGCAGGTATCTCGTTGTTTTTGATCTTGGTCAGAAACATTTTAAATCCTTTTCTACCATCAGGTATAACAGGAGTGTGTTGAATGTAATTTTCGGCCACTAGTGCTGCCGCAGTTTCTACATCTGCTGTTTGGACTGCCTGATTAATTGTCAGTGCAATTTCTTTGTTCGTCATTTTTGTTGTCTTTTTGGTGTTAAAGAATTTTGTGCCTTTATCATAAGCTGGAAAATTTTCTATAGCGCCTTACGGTTCTCGAATTGGAGTTGTGGAGGATTTTTTACACAAATGTTCAGCCTTTACCTGTTGCTGGAATTATGAAAAAAAGTAGAATTTTAGTTTCAGCCCCCATAACGCCAAACCGATGTTATCAGCTGAGTAAGGAGTTTTGTTGCGATTTGACTTTGTGATGCAATGTTACCCTTGCCCCTCTTAAGAGTACCGGTTCAAAGGGCATTTGCTGAACGTTTCATGTAGTTTTACTTTTGTGTTTGTGATTAATTTCATATCACAAAGTTGCAGCGGATTACCTAGTAAGAAAATGGACAAATAGCGATGAGTCTTGTACATTTTACCCTTCTCTTCTGCATGGGGCCTGTACGTCTAAGATTTTTTCAATGATGTTAAAAAGGGAGTGCTGCCAATTATTTAAAGCTTCCAGCTACGCAGCAATTCTAAGATTACAGTAAAGTTCTTACTGTCTGGGAAAAAGTGGCAGGTAGTGCATTGACGAGCTACTTCTGCTTTTACCTGGACTGCGTTCTACTAGCGCAGAAATAAAGGAATCCTTTTCACAAGGGTCGTAGTACAGCCGGGCAATGCTGTACGGGCACTGCAGGGAAGAGCCCATGGGCAACTGCATGTCTAAGGTAAGGGGGCTAAGTTCTGGTAGCAGGCAGCTACCCGTTCATTACTAATAGCAAAGAGTTAGAGGATATTCCCATCGCCTGGGTAGGGATTCTTAACCTTTCCAGAGGAATGGTGGATGCCTCCTCCTACTAGAAATAACCTTTGAGTGCCCAACAGTTTGAGTCTCTATATTTTTGATCCTGTTTGATGGAACGTAAAGCAAAAAAAAGGTTGGCTTTTTTGTGAGGCACTTTCACAAAAAAGCCCTTAAAAAATTCCTCCGCTACAATACCCTATTTAACCTTCCCTCATTCCAGGTTATATGTAGTTATAAAATTAAAAATTTGAGCTTAGGTGTTTTCAGAAAGCTGGAAAACTCAAATTACTTAAATTTTCTCCGGTAAAAGAGTAGCATCTTCATAATTCCCGTATACCGTTTCCGAAGGTGCACCCTGAGTAACCGCTTCCACCAGGAGTTTACCTCCTACGAAAGCCCCCTTCCAGGATTCACCCAGGCCTCCGAATACTTCCTCCCGATCGCCGCGGGAGCGAAGATTATTGATACCCACTTTAAAGGCCCGCACTTCCCGTGCCGTACGTTGCGCCCACTTTACATCATCGGAGGCAATAGCTGCAACCAGTGCACCATTGGAAATATTCATTTCTCCTACCAGTTCTTCTACCCGGTCCACAAGCACAATAGAGTCAATAGGTCCGAAAGGCTCTTTAAAATACAATTCACTTTGCCGTGGCAGGTTTACCAGTGCCCGTGGTGCCCTGTAAGCCGAACGGTCCTGATCAGGCAAGAATAAGGAATCCTCCAGTTTGCCATCATACACAGGAGTAGCGCCCGTTTTCAGCGCATTACTATAGAGACGGTCAAGATCCTCTGCCTGGCGGCGGTTAATTACCGGGCCAAAGGCCAGATCCGGCAGTTTATCCTCCGGCCTGTCTACCAAAGTAGGATTCCCAATTTTCAGGCTGCGAATGGAGTTCCAGTAGGTTTCCAGGAACTGCGGAAATAAAGGGCGCTCCACCACAAAGCGCACATAGGCCGTACAGCGCTGTTTGCCGTAGTCATAGCCTTTCTTGAGTTGCTCACCAAGGCTGTTCCAGTCAGAGAAATTCCAGATGCCGTAGGTGTTTACGCCTTCCATTTCAAGCATATAGCGCTTGTGCACAGAGGCCAGGGCATCGGCAATATTACGCCCGTTATAGCGACCGCCTACAAAAGAAAGACAGGCGATTGCCTGATCCTTAACCAGTATGTCACTTAATTCTCCTCCAGAGCCGCTCACCAGGGTAACGGGCAATCCACTGCGGCGGGCAATTGCGAACGCAATGCTTAGCGAGATAAAACCACCATCCGAAGGGGTTTTAGCCACCGCCACATTCCCGCAAAGCACCTGCACTAAAACAGCGTGCATCAGAACCGACATAGGGTAGTTCCAGGAAGCAATGTTCGATACCACTCCAAGGGGTTCGCGGCTGCCAAGTAGTTCCTCAATATGGTCCACATACCACTGCACTCCGTCTATACAGCGGTCAATATCGGTAAAGCCCAGCTTATATGTCTTGCCGATTTCCCACATTAAAAGTTTTCCAATCAGGTCTACATGTGCCCGCAGTTGGTCAAGGCACTCCTGCACACGCCGCTTACGTTCATCCAGGTCTACGCGACTCCATTCCTTTGCTTCGCGATGGGCGCCCTGGATAGCTCGGAGTGCAGTAGCTCTATTCAGCATGGGCAGACTGCCTATGATAGATCCGTCGATCGGAGAAATAAACTCTTTGGGAGAACCAGTTTCCTGCCAACGGCCTTCCAGCAGGTTTAGATAATGACCATGCGGATCAAAAATTTCGGGAGTCACCTGCTTCACTTGTTGAAGTAATCCGGAAAACTCAAGCTGAGGCGAAATGATTTTTGGCATGAATATTCTTTGTTTAGGTGTCTGGATAAAAAAGAGGTAAATCAGGTTATTGAAGTGAAGTTTGAGGTTGATAGTCTAAATGGCAATACCAGGAGGTTGAATAATGAAGTTAGGTGGATAAGCAGCGGCATTTTCTGCTAAGGGTATACACAAGGATAAAAATAGTTGACGTTTCTGCGAGTAATGGTGATTGTACTTTATTGTGTTGAACAACCTGATTTCCCCCATAAAAACTACCGGTACTAAAGTACTAAAATTATCAAACTTCCTGTTAAGGGGGTATCACCACCTGCTTGTGGGCTTCTTTAAGGCATGGGAGAGGGACAGACAAGAGGGGTGTCTCTAAAAAAGGCAGACAGCATCCAGTGAAAATTTCCCCAACTTTAAAAAATCCTTTGGTCCGAAAACCACCTCCCATTCAAAGCTTTTTGCTGCAAAACCATCGTGGTTCCTGACAATTTTCAGCCCGTAATTTTTAGCGATTGAATCAAGCCGTCCCTCAAAACAAAATTATAATTTAGTACCAGGGGACTTCCCTCAAAAGTGCCTGAAATCTCTGCCAGCAACACACAGGTGGTGTCTGTTTGGGTAAATTCAATGGGGTCCATTACGGTTTTAAACCTCTTGTTTGCTTGGTCTATCCACTGTTGAATTTCAGCTTTTCCTTTGTGGGTTTTACCTTCGTCAAAAACCACGGCTGTTTCAGAAAAACAATTGGCAAAAGCAACACTATCGAAGCTGGCTTGTGCCTCCACTAAATCTGCTACCACTTCAGGCAAGTTCATTGTTTTCATGATTAAAATTATTTAGAGTTTATTAAATAGTTGGAATGGTTCCTCCGTCAATAATGTATTCTGTTCCTGTCAGATAATTGGCTCTCGGAGAAACCAAAAAGCCGACAAATTCGGCAATTTCTTCAGGCTTTGCAGGTCTGCCTATGGGTATTCCGCCCAAAGCATCCATCACGCTTTGCGTGGCTTGTTCTACAGTTGTTTTTGAACTTTCCGCAATACGCTCCATCATTCTTATGGATGATTGGGTCATGATCCATCCGGGTGAAACAGTAAGCACCCGAACGCCCTTTGGGGAAACTTCTTTGGATAAAGCTTTACTATAATTAATTAACCCGGCTTTCGCAGCCGCATAGGGTAAAGTGGAATCATGCAAGGGCAACCTGCCCTGAATGGAAGCGATGTGAATAATAACACCCCTATTCTGTTGGATCATTTTGGGCAAAAATTCTCTGTCCAAACGAACAGATGCCAGCAAATTAGTTTGAATAGTTGTTTCCCAGTCTTCATCCGTCAACACAGCAAAGCCACCGCCCCGGGTTTCGGAACCGCCCATATTATTGACCAGGATATCAAGGCTTCCGAATTTAGATAGCACTTCTTCAACTACTTTCTGAGTTCCTTCAGGTTTGCTCAGATCAGCCGAAACAAAATGCTGTCTTTCATGTAGCGATTCGGGTGGGTTTCTTGCCGTTACAACCACCGTTGCACCGGCATTGAGTAAGCGATCGGCAATGGCTTTTCCTGCTCCTTTTGTGCCACCTGTTACTAAGGCAGTTTTGCCCCATAACTCGTTATTGAAATCTACGTTCTCTTTCATGCTCCTCAAATTTGTTTTGTACAAATATGAGGTGTATGTGTAGTTGCTACAAGTACGGAAAAACGAATTGCATAGGGACAAATTTTTCCCATATTGTACCTTTCGGACCATTGGTGTAGTTTTATAGTATGTATGAAAGAAAAATACCACCGAGCCTGAATTGTGGCCTTGACCTGATTGGGGAAGTGCTTTACGGCAAATGGAAAATCCGCTTACTATGGTTTATCAACGAAGGCAACAAACGCCCCAGCGAGCTGCAGCGAAAAATCCCTGATGCTTCACGAAGGGTTTTGAACATACAGTTGAATGAGTTGCAGGAGCACGAATTGATCACAAAAGTCATTTATCCGGTTGTTCCACCCAGGGTGGAGTACAGCCTGACTGAATTTGGAAAATCCTTGATTCCTGTCATAGCTGCCCTTGGACAGTGGGGAGATGAACACCAGGAGCGATTGCGTTCAGTTATTTTAGAGCGTTTGGAACAGGTGACTGGTCAGTAGCAAGCTTTTGTTGGATATGTTGTATCGGAGCTCTCACTTACAGTCAGTATCCTATTTGGGTGCTTAGTAGCAGTACCGTTGCGTGCTCTTTAACAGCCTAAATAATTTATGCTTCGGGGCCACCCTGCAGTGATTTCAGCTTTTTCTTTCTGTTAAAGTAGTAATTTTTTAACATACAAAGGCCGAACTTCAGCTAAGCCTACACTACTACCTATCTTAGTTTTATACTACATCCCAAAGCTAAAGGCGGCTGCCGCTTTTAAAAGGCTGAACTTCGGGAAACGTATACTTCTCAATGGCCTCCCTGGACATTGAATCTCTCAGGGTAGATAAGTAAACATCTACTCTGGCTACTATTTCCTCTACCGAAGCTCCTTCTGATAAAAGCAGCAGCACGCTGGCCAGCTTTATCTTCCTGGAAGAATGCCTGCTTTTCTTTAGTACCCCCTGCAAGTACTGCTTATCTGCTGTTGATAAAGTAACTTACCTGCTCATGCTCCCACAAATTTATCACAAACAACAGCTTACACTATTTTTAGTCCTGTAGTTTAAGTTGTTGCAGTACCTATCCGAACATTATAATTAGTTTTCCCCTATTAATTATATGTTCGTTTGTATAATGGGGGTAGCCAAAGACTATATACTCTGTTGTTGAAATGCATTTACTCTTCAAAATTGATGAACTTTAGTATATCATCATTGATAACTTCAGCATTTATAGTAGGCATGCCATGGGATAGACCCGGATAAATGATAAGTTTTCCATTTTGCAAAAGAGTAACAGCTTTTTTCGCTGTAGTAGCATAAGGAACAATCTGATCATCGTCTCCATGTAGTATCAACACGGGCACTTCAACACTTTTAAGGTTATCCGTGAAATCGGTTTCTGAAAATACTTTAATACAGTCGTACTGGGCTTTTATTCCGCCCATCATTCCCTGCCTCCACCAATTATCCTGAATTCCTTTTTTTACAACGGCATTTTCTCTGTTATAGCCATAGAAAGGAATGGTAAGGTCATGATAAAACTGCTGCCTGTTATGGAGTGTATTGGTACGAATATCATCAAACACTTCCATCGGTACGCCATCAGGGTTGTTTTCGTCTTTTATCATGTAAGGTGTAACAGCACTTATCAATACTACCTTAGCCACACGGCCTTTACCGTATTGTGCTGCATATCGTATGGCTTCGCCTCCGCCAGTTGAGTGACCTACATGAATGACATTTTTAAGGTCTAAAAATTCGATAAGTTCAGCTACATCTGCCGCATAGGTGTCCATATCGTTACCCAGATAAGTTTGAGTTGACCTTCCATGCCCACGTCTGTCGTGCGCAATTACCCTAAAGCCTTTTTCCAGGAAAAACATTATTTGTGCATCCCAATCATCAGATGACAACGGCCATCCATGGTGAAAGAAAATTGGCTGCCCTTTTCCAAAATCTTTAAAGTATAGTTCTGTTCCGTCTTTTACTGTGAACTTGTTCATCTTCTTGTTGTTTATATTGTTATTGTTGATTTGATAATGCAAAATTGGGGAAATCCTAAATTTGCAACCATGGATGCTTTTCGCTTTGAATAGCACTTTTTTCCCTGGCCGTTACTTTGGATGTGACCTTAGGATCCAGGCGGACTTTTCATGTTCTTGCATAAGGCTTGTCATAAAATCAATCGTTCCTTATTCGCCACGGCTATTGGTAAGTAGATCTGTGCTTTTTTTAGCAAAAAAATAGTTATTGTGTCGTGTTCACTGAGTATCTCTTCTATCAATGTCGTACTGTCATACCTCGATACTGTGGTTTCTGACAGTTGTGTGACTTCAAGATCATGCTTCGGCACTGCCTGTAGTTTTTCATTATCTTGATCCAACATCATTCGACTGCCTGGAAAAGCAGCAGAGCTGTAAATGTGTGGTAACAGCCAGTGCTGAGTTTATTTTCCTGATGTGTCCTCTCGGCGATCCCTCTAAACCAGCACTGGTTGTTTTGTATTTCGCAGGATAGTAGATGTTTGGTGACTTTACATGAACAATCTTATAATATTACTATGCTGCACAGCTCTACTTCAGCCGTGAAAGCAGGCCCCTCAACTCATAGACCCTTTTAATTCCGGGCAACAGCACAATCATTAACTGAAAGCTTATTGCTAGCTGCCTCCGGAGATGCGATAATTTCGCTCTGGATGTTACTGCTTGATCTGGTACGTCTGTTGTTCCCATAAGCCATGCAGAATTGATTTTACAACTTGAGAATAATACAAAGCTCCTCTAAACGACTCACTTTAGAAATGGCAGTTTGCACGATTCTATTGTATATTTAACACAGGGGCAGAAAGGCTGCACCTGGCCAATATTCCTGGAAAATTGATATCTAAAACCATTGGAAAGCCTTCCGTTAGTAAGCCAGGCTGGCGCTATACTATCTTGTTGATTAGGTACATTTTACCGGTAGCCAGTCCAGTAGCCCCGCCCTTAGCGTAGCTCTGTAAAGAAGTTTAGCATTAAGCACCAGCCTAATTAGCTCATCCATCGCTATAAGAAATTGAAATCCAGCAACTGATCCATACGCTGGGGCAGAAACAGGAATAAAGATCAATTGATAGTTTCTGGAATATGCCGGAGAACAGGGGCCAATGATAAGACATCTATGAAGGGGGATGGAGGTCCGGTTATTTCGGAGTTTGATGGGGAAGCTCCAAATCTTTCGGAACTAATGAAAGGAACATAAACAATTAACACCTCCCCTGCTATGCAGAATAGGCTTCTTTTGCCCCAGACGCAGCGTTTTAATCTTTTTACATAAGGGGTTTTTCGTGGCATGCCAATTGTTTTACTACAAACAGCTTAAGCAGTTTAACAAAAGGGCTCTCCTAACAAACAGTTACTGAGGTGCTAGGCTTGCAATTAAGGTTTACCAGTCAATGCTTGTTGATCTAAACAGGAGAAATATGACTTTGACCTTCTGTCGATCAACAGCGATAGCCTTCAAAAAAATATCCACCTAAAACTATACGATCATGAAAACCCTAACTGACACTACAGTCCACGAGCACAAATCTACCAGTGATTTTCCTTTTCATATTTATACACTTCAATACTTCACACAAAAGCTGGGAAATCAGCACACAGCGCCCCGGAAAATGGGAGATTTTGAAATAGTCTGGTTTAGCAGCGGGGCCGGGCGCAAATACATAGACCTGAAAGAATACCCTATTGGTAACAATACCTTATTTTGTGTAGCACCTGGCCAGATTCGTCAATTGATTGCCTCGCCGAATTCACGTGGATTTGTTGTCTCGTTCAAAGAATCTTTTTTAACAGAAGGTGATGATGGTTTTGGTAATATAGAAAATAACAGTCTTTTCGAACAGTTTATCCATTGTCCGATCATCCAGCCTGAAAATGATATGTGCGTTGAAATAGAAGACCTATTAAAGAAGATCACCAAGGAGTATAATAATTATGATATGCTAAGGAGTGAAATGTTAAGGCGTTATCTAAAAATCCTACTCATACATATCAAAAGAATATCTTCGCCTACAGAGGCCGGTTCCATTCAAAACAGGCAGATATCCTTGGTTCAGAAATTCACTTCACTGCTGGAGAAGCATTACCGGGAGAAAAAAATGGTTGCCGATTATGCCGAGTTGCTATGCGTTTCACCTAACTATTTAAACGAGCTGGTCAAAAAAACCTATGGTCATTCGGCCGGCCACTACATCAGGCAGCGTATAGTACTTGAAGCCAAGAAACAAGCGAAATATTCAGGCGCTAACATGAAGGAAATTGCTTATGATTTAGGCTTTGAAGATCTGGGTCACTTCAGTAAATTTTTTAAGAATATTTCTGGTATGAACTTTACAGAATACAAAAAAAATATCATCCATCAATTTGCCCCTCATCATGTATAATATATGGTATAGTTTGAAATATTCAATGCACCCCTGGGAATAAAGCCTCCTCCTTATACCTATCAATACAGACTAGATACCTGGCGCTTCGGTATCATCTCCCGGAACTACGCGATACAACAGAATGGCACTAAAGCTGTCACATCCTTGAGCATCAGCGGGGGTATTCATCCAGCAATGAACCCCATGTAGTGAGCTTCTCTGCGTCATAGAGGTTAATTAATTGACTGCAGCAGGGCTTTCAGTCTATCATGCATAAAACTTTTATCACAGGCATTCACACATGTAGCTCTAGCAGATACTTTACGGGAGCTTCTCTTATTTCCTTATCCATGCCAGGAAAGTAAGGAATAAGTGAATAATCAAACCAAGCTGTAACAGCCCTTGCTCACATGCTGCTGTTCGTTAGTGGTGCTGCAGCTTTGGGCACATGAAAGAGGTAACTAGTTGTTAAGCATAAAAAAACTGCCTGCTATCAGATTATCAGATAACAGGCAGTAAAGACAAAAAATGAATTCCCTGAAAACTACGATGTGTACAGCAGTCCTTACAAGCTTATCAATGTTTGAGACAGTGATCCTGATGAGTGACTGCTAAATTTCAAGAAGAACTCCAGTCGCTGTTCAGACTGCCGGGGCGGTAAAGAAAGCAGATAACATCTGCCTGTCTGAAGAGCCTATTGGCGCTAAAATTTTCTAATGAGAATCACGCCTACAACAACGAGTCCAACACCACACAATCTCATGAAAGAAACAGGGTGCTGATGTACCGATTGTA
Source organism: Cesiribacter sp. SM1 (assembly GCF_020178975.1). Lineage (GTDB taxonomy): Bacteria > Bacteroidota > Bacteroidia > Cytophagales > Cyclobacteriaceae > Cesiribacter. The sequence goes on along the minus strand of NZ_JAHXBU010000010.1, from coordinate 31,922 downwards.
AAAAGCAGTTTCAGCAGGAGTACCTCTACAAGGGTAGTTCTCCCGAGCTTAGAAAGCAGGTGATAAAGATGCTGATCAGGAACTGTTGCCTATGAGATATCCAGTTTATCACTGGTGCTTTACTGTTTGGATTTCCCGAAGTATTTTAATAACAGAGCTGTATCCCAGTAATAAAACCATATCTCTGTTATATGCTCCTCCGGCATCTTCCAGACATGCACAAAGGGCATATGAATCATTTCAGTAACAGAAGAAACTTTGCCGATAAGTTCACCGCTTGCCACTATGATATCACCTGAAGCTATTATACTCTCAGGGATCATCTGGAGGCTAGACCAAGTTTTGTACAGCGACGACATTAGATTTACAAAGCCTTCACGTCCCACATAAAGGTTACCATAGGGTAATGATTCCGGCTTATGGATAATTACTTCACAATCAATTAATGATAGAATTTTAGACAAATTTCCTTGATTGAAGTCTGTATATAAAGTTTGTATAGCCAATAGTGTGTTTGCCATAAGCCCTTAATTGTGTAAGTGTATGTTGCAAGAGGGTTAGAACGTTTGGATGCTATCACAATACAAATGCCACTTGTGAATGCGTTTTTTTTGGTTAGTCAGGTGAGCGGAACAACCTAAAAATCAAGTCATTACACCCTGATAGAGCGATTTGGCAAAACACTTATCATGAATCAGTCATTCCGAAGCCCCGAAAAAGCCCGTATTTATCAGAGATAAACCTAAAGCTATCGGATAGGATCAGTGCTTTTCTGAAGTCAGTTCACACCTGCACTGCAGGCCTGGGAGATACATTCATTCACCTTTTTCAACATACTGAAGGTAACTGAGAAGATGCCCTAAAAATAATCATAAACTTTCCTGTTTATCCGGATGCAACAAATCCGATAAACTCCGATTTTTTCGTATTTTACTACCACAACATCGGAGATATCCGTGAAATAGTAACATTTCATACGTCTGATGTTTAGGTTTAGGTCTGCTAGTTTCTGCAGTAACAGAGCATTATACGATAGTTGCTGAAAGTTATTATCGTGTTTGCTGTTGGCACCTTCCTTGTAATCTCAATTCTGGGTTTATCGTAACCAGGATTGCTAAGAAGCTGTTTTTTACTTAACCAAACCTTTATCAGCCCCTATGAACTTTTCTTTTTTCACTTGCTGGGTTCACAAGCTTGTCTGCCATTGGCATCTTAGGGAAGAACACCAAGAGGTGAAAAACAACATAAAGGCTGGTTTGATCCGGAAGAGAGACCATTGCCGGCAGCAGAGTAACAGCCTCGCTCCAGAAATAGCAGGCATTCTCAAATTCAATATCTATTATCGGGGTAACAACCTCACGACATCTTATGCTAGTCCCCCAAACCTTATTTAAAGCATCTCCCACGATGGCAGACATAGGCCGCAACATACTCCTGGTTGAAGATGAGTTTATTGTGGCTAACGATCTGCAGATCATGCTTGAAAAGGCCGGTTATAAAATCATCGGTATTGCCTCATCGGTAACCGAAGCATTACAGCTTATCCAAGTCCAGCAGCCTGATATGGTTTTGCTTGATATTTTCCTCCAGGGAAAAGAGACCGGGATTGATCTGTCACAAAAGCTCAGCACTGCAGGCATCCCATTTGTGTACCTGTCTGCTAACTCAAACCAGCGCATACTGGAGGAAGTAAAGGCCACACAACCCTATGGATATTTAGTTAAGCCTTTTCGGGAAAAAGATGTTCTGGTTACCCTACAAATGGCCCTTTACCGACATGCACACAGTATAGAGGCGGGCATGCGAAAGCAAAAGTCCCTGCAGATTAGCCTTTCCGACACACTATCCGCCACTGGCGACTGGGAGCAGAAACTGCTACAGTCAGCCAGGCATTTTCAAGCTTTTATTCCCTTCGACTTCCTGCTGACAGGCATACTCAACAAGAAAGAAGCTAACCGCATCTATGGTTTTTTCCGGATCGGTTTTGACGAATACCAGGTTCTCAGCCTACCGGATATTTCCATGATGACCAACCTGACAGTGGACAAAGTTATAGCCATGCTCCATGAGTTTAGCCATAGTGATGCAGGTCTATATAATGGAGAAGATTTCACCACCAATTGCCGCACAATTCCATTCAAACAACTGCTGGCAAAAACCTTTGATCTCAGCTCAAATCTGTCACAGTCATGCCAAATGACTCGGGAAGGTTCTTTTGTGTTGTCTTTCTACAGCAGAAATGATCATGTTTTCCTACAGGAACATCTTTCGCTACTGCAGTCACTTCAGAAACCATTAGCCATTACCCTGGACCGGTTGCTTGCTTTTGATGAAATCGAAAGACTTAGTGAGCAACTGCGGCGGGAAAATCATTATCTGCAGGAAGAAGTAAAAACAGGAGCTAATTTTGATAAGATAATCGGCACCAGCAGTGCCCTTTTACAGGTGTTTGACCAGGTTACCCAGGTAGCCGGAACCGACACTTCCGTGCTCATTCTGGGAGAGAGTGGCACAGGAAAGGAGCTGATAGCACGATCACTACATAACCTTTCCCCCAGAAATTCAAAAATACTGGTAAAGGTAAATTGCGCAGTACTCCCTGCTAATCTAATAGAATCGGAGCTGTTTGGACATGAAAAGGGGGCATTTACCGGTGCTGCTGACAGAAGAATCGGGAAATTTGAATTAGCCCATGGGGGGAGCATCTTTCTGGATGAAATTGGTGAATTACCACTGGAGCTTCAATCGAAACTTTTGAGAGTGTTACAGGAAAAAGAGATTGAACGCCTAGGCGGGAAGGGCCCTATTAAAACTGATGTACGCATTATTGCTGCCACCAACCGTAATTTAGAGCAGGAGGTTTCCGAAGGCAGATTCCGCCTAGATCTGTATTACCGGCTGAGTGTATTTCCAATTCAGCTGCCCGCCCTGCGTGAAAGAACAGAAGACATCCCGCTCCTTGCTCAATTCTTTGCCCAGAATTTCTGCAGGAAAATGGGCAAACCCTACCTGGGTATCAAAGACAAAGTAATGGAGGAGTTGGTGCAGTATGAATGGCCGGGCAATATCCGTGAGCTTCAAAATGTAATAGAGCAGGCAGTGATTATAAACGACAGAAATAGCCCCCTGGAATTAGGGCGGTCTCTCGAAAAAAAGTTTTCTGTGAATGGCGCTCTGCCAATGACTAAAACCATACCTGCTACCCTTAAAACGCTTTCCGATGTAAAGCTTATGCAGCAGGAAACCGAGAGAGAATATATTATCTCGATTCTAAGGAAGGCAAATGGACGCATACGTGGAAAAAACGGTGCAGCTGAGTTACTAAACTTAAAGCCTACAACCTTAGAATCCAGAATGGAAAAACTCGGCATTCATAAATCGAAAATATAATGAATGCGTTATTACTGAATTGGTTGCTCATTTATATGAAGGGCATGTCTGCTGGTTCACAGGACCTTGAACAGTTTTGATTTTAATTAACCTAAGAAAACCACCGCTGTTGCCGAGCTCCAGGGCCTGGCAGTTTTTGAACATCTGCCTGTTGCGCAGCTTAGCTGGTTACTCGAAAAAGGCAGAGTCGTGGAGCTCATGACGGGAGAGTTTCTCTTCCGGAGGGAAGATCCTCTGAAAGATATGTTTGTGATCCTGGATGGTCATGTGGATATTACCCTTGAACAAAATGGGCAGCCAAAGCAACTCTACGTGCTGCGCAAAGGCGACATAACAGGGCTCCTGCCCTTCTCCAGGTTAACCACAGCACCCCTGTCAAGTTCAAGCGCATCATGAACGCCAGGCAGAACACTTGCCCCGCCCCCGCAGGCATGATAATGCTGAATACCGGCCGCTAATAAAGCGAGAAGAATTGATTGCCCCTCCCGAACAGCTATAGGCTGCTCCCCGCAAAAACTGATGGGTATACTCTTTCTTAGCCTTCATACATTTTTATCAGATTCATCCGCATAACTTTCGGAGAGGGAATTTCCCTGGAAGCTGACACAGATGGTCACACCTCCGGCACTTTCAAGGTGCAGACTGCCTCCCAGCTGCCGGCTTAACCCCCGCATCAGGCTCATGCCCAGCGAGCGGCTTTGGCTAAGGTCATAATCGCTGCTGATGCCAATGCCATCATCGGCAATACAGAGCTGGTAGCCAGCCTGCTCCAGCGGCCTCAAGCCAATGCTGATCCGGCCTGTTCCAGGGCCAGGAAAAGCATATTTGATGCTGTTGGTGATTGCTTCGTTGATGATCAGGCCAAGGGGTACGGCAGTGGCCACATCCAGCTCCAGCCGGGCGATGTCCAGCTGGAAACAGATGCGCTCCTGTACATTGAAAGAGTCACTTAGATAGTCACAGACTTCCCGGATGTAGGCGCTCATTTCTATACGCGCCATTCCTTCGCTCTGGTAGAGCTTCTGGTGGATCAGGGCTATGGCATGCACCCGCTGCTGGCTTTCCTGGATCGCTGACAGGGCCTTGCTCTCCTGCAGGTAGGCTGCCTGGGAATTGAGCAGGCTCATGACTATCTGCAGGTTGTTCTTCACGCGGTGGTGAATCTCCCTAAGCAGCCACTCCTTTTCTTTCAGCAGATCATCTTTGTGGCTGATGAGGCCTTCCTTGTCTTTGAGCAGGCTTTCCTTTTCCATGAGCAGCAGCTCCAGGAAATGGTTCTTCTGATTGATCTCCTCCTGCCGGTGCTGCAAAAGCAGGTTGCTCTCCTGCTTAAAATGATAGCGGTTATAAAGCAGCCCAAGAATAATGAGCAGCAGCCCAGCTCCTGCAAAAGTTACATTTCTTATAATTGTGGACTTCTCCAGTTCCAGGCTATTTCTGTTGTTAATAAGGCTGAGCTCCTTGATTTTTGCCTTCGACTTACTAAGTTCATAGGCAGATTTAAGGGAATCAATGCGAATAGCAGTAGACTGATAAAAGAAACTATCGGTTAAAGCTTGTTCCCGCTGCTTCATGCTGAAAGCCTCTTTATATTTCCCTTGTGATGTATAGAATTCTGTGATTGCTTTAAGAAAACGGATTTCCTGCTTATGCGCACCTTTTTCCCTAGCCAGTAATACTGCTTGTTCCAAATAATAAATTGCTTTGGAAGGATCATCTGTACCATAAGTTCTCGCAAGGGCATACAGTGACTGCAGTTCCCTCAGGTAATTATTAATTTGTCTGGAACGCTCCAATGCTTCCTCCTGGAGTGCAATGGCTTTCTTCTTCAATCCTTTTAGTGCGTACACAGAGGCCAGGTTGTTGATAAGGGTAATATTCAACCCCTGGTATTCTGGCTGATTGCTCAATAGTATCCCTTTCTCTAGATAGGGTATTGCTTTCTCATATTCCTGCTTTTGCCTGTAGGCAACGCCAAAGTGATTGTAAATATTTAAGGTTAGGCTTGAGAAAGGAAGACTGTCATTTATTTTTTCAGCTGTTGTTAGATAAGTGAGTGCCAAATCATAATCATGCTTGTCGAGATAGACCCAGGAAATACTGTAATTTGCTTCCATTACGCCAAACCTGTTTCCGCTCTTTTCAGCGATTTTCAAAGCATCAAGAAAATATTTGATCGCTTTATCATACTTACCATTTCTTAGTTGTACAACGCCAATACGTATGGTTGCTGTAGCAACTCCATTGTCTGCTCCTATCTTTTTGAAGAATCGTAGTGCACGCTCATATTTACTTGCTGATTCTTCAAACTTCCCTTGGTTATCGTTGATCAGTCCCTGCTGCACAAGTATAATTGCCATTCCCAAAGTATCCCTGTGGCTTCGGGCAAGGGCCATTGCCTTATCAGCAAAAAATATTGCAGAATCTATCTTATAGTACCTGTAATGCTTAATCAACTTTTCATATTCGAAAACAGTTAATGTATCCTTATACCCAGGCTGTTGCCCAAACAGTACGTTCCCCTGCCCTAGAGCAAAAAGGACTATACAAAAAATTAAAGCTTTCGGTGTAAAGATGCGCATAATTTTCACCAACAATCGTGGCTTTTCCTACTGATCCAAAGATGATGGCAAATTACCAGGCAGAATGCAAAGTTTCATGTGCAGGTGTTTTGTTGAGGATGCCATGATATAAACTTACAAGTAAAAAGACCAGATGTTCTTCCATACCTTAAAAGTTACAACATATACGTGCATTTATACAAATAAAATCTGAAGACCATCCAATGCGCCATCCTACACAAGGAAACAGTTAAGTGGTGTTAAAATCACTAACATTAGTATGTGCCCATGTATATGAAACATTATAGCATAGGGTGCCAAGGCCTGATAAAAGTGCCTTTTCCAGCTATTGTTTTCAGCATCGTCCCAGCCGCTTAAGTTTGCAGGAAATAAGCAGCAACTCTTTACGGAAAAGGGGTATCGGCAGAATCTTTTAGTTTGCAGCTGACGCCATTCCATTGTTAAGGCCGCTGTAAAATCAAAAAACCAGACTTGATTTCGGCTTCTCAATTCCCTCTTCGGACATTAAAGTTCCCAGACAAATGTGTAGCCTGAAGCAGCGGACCGCTCATCAGACGCATTTTCTGTGGGTTGCGCACCAAAATTTTCCCTGTCTTTAGAAATCCAGCATGAGTTTGTTGCCACAGGCAAGTTTATCGAAGGCTTTAGAGATAATTCCGGCGCTGAATGTCCGTCATGAAATGATCACTGCCGTTGCACTGCGCAAATTAACTAACTGGATATGCTCAAGTACCAATCTCCTGCTTAATTCTTTCGATTATTTCAACCTCCTCAATGCCTTTAATTACTGTCCCACCTATAAAGCCAAGCACATTCTGCTAAGATAATAAAGAGTCCCGCTGCTGCTATACATTGGTCCGATTTATTACGGAGAGATCAGCAGGAGTGGACTGATTGATGGGTTTCAATCAACTAGATCATTAAAAAAAAATCCCTACTTTATTACTTCTTTGATGAAGTTTTTACCTACTTCTAGGTTTGCTACTTAAATGTTCATTTTAAATTGTGATGTTGGCTTTTATCAACAAAGTCTTAAAATACGTGAAGTTGGTCTCCAAGCTAAGCATAAAACTTGACCATTCCTTTTCAGGATAATGGAATGCTTCTGACATACGACCTCGCTAAAAACGGAACTAACTTGTTAAATCTTCGACAACAGATACGCTTTTCTGCTCCCTGAAAGCAAATGGCGATACCCCTGTGATCTTTTTAAAAACTCGGCTGAAATAAAATTCATCCTTAAAGTTTAAGGAATATCCAATCTCTTTAATGCTCTGGTTGGTCATGAGCAATAAGGTTTTGGCTTCCTGGATCAGCCGTTCCTGAATAAGCTGGGATGGTGTTTTACCAAAGTATTTGCGGCTACGTTTTGTGAAGGTGTTTGAAGGTGTATTCAGTAACATTGCATAGTCGGATGGTTTGTGCAGTTTAAGGTAGTTTTCGTTTAGAAGTTGCCTGAATCGCTCCATCAACTCGTCTGCATGTTTATGCACCTTCGCCATAGAATGAGTTTTAATGCTGCCTGCCTTAGCCAATAACAGTAGCAGATATGCCTTCAGCACGAGCTGTGAAACAGATGTCTTCTCCAGTTCTTCTTTGATATTGTTAAATATCTGGATGAATTCCTTTCTTTCCGCAGCATTTATTACCACTGAGGGGTCAATATTAACATTGTTGAAAAGTATGCCATTGCAGGCTACTTCAGTCTGGTGAAAATCTATACAGTAAAAGTCATTGTGAAACAGCAGTCTTATAAACCGAATTGCTTTTTTTGTTTCAAATTTTATCTGTTGCATAGGCGTGGAAAATAGAAGAACTGGTCCTTCGAAAGGAAAAGCACCAACATCAGCATGATATATTCCCCGTCCTTGCGGGACAAAATACACAGTATACCCCACATATTGTTCCAGGCTATCTGAGGACGTAGACAAGCTATTTTTTAAGCTAAATAGAAGTTCTCCCGATTCTGAAAATATCTGTCTCATGGATATTTGAATGATGGATATGAAATGGAGAAGGGACTTCTGCCTTGTAAATCAGGAAGAGAGTCTTTAACTGATTGACATAGAAAGCTTCACATGACGCTTTCTATATGTTCGCAAGCAATCACTGAAATTCCAACGCAGCAGATTTTTAACCAGCTGCTACAGGCTTTAACAGTGAACTAATTATCTGGCAACTTTAGAGTATCATGTGAATTTGCTACTGCAAAGGTTGCTTCTCTATTGAACCGTGATATAATATTCTTCTAAAAAATCTTCTTGCCGTTTCTATAAGGAGCATATCCGTTTAGTCCTGGTGTTTTGGTATGCCAAATAGGGGGAAGATAGCTGATTGCAAAGAATCAAAAATCAAGAAAATTAATTCAATGTTTAGCCATTTATCAGCAATTCAAAATTGGCAGGTAAGGTGCATTGAATTTATGTGGGATTTATTCAATTGTTAAGATAGATTTGTCGGGTACCAGTAGCGGCCGACACTTCAATTGCTTTAATCATTCGATGCCTGACTACTGCATCATCGAATGAGGCCACATGCTTAGTATTCTCTTTCAAATCTTTAGCCAGTATGGCATAATTATGCGCCACATTAAAAGCTGGCCCCGATGCAGGAGCCATAGAAACAAGCTGATACTTCTGTGGAACTTTCAGCACTTCCGGTTCCTGACTTTCTCCACGACTACCTTGAATGCTAAGCTCAAAAAAAGCAGGGTTACCATGATGAGAAGTAATGTGTAGACTACCTTCTGTACCAATAATTTCCCAAAGGAAGTTAGTATTCTTCGCTACGCCTCCACTGTAGAGTACCGAAGCCAGCGCACCATTTTCCAAAACACCCGAGATCGCTATCTGATCGTAAGATGTTAGAGAAATGCTAGTCTTGGTGTGTAAGCAATCTTCTGGCTTCAGGCTTTCTATTGCTGTTGCATTCAACTCTCTAAATTCCCCCATACAATAGCATAACACATCAACAGCATGCACAAACGGAAAGCACATAAAGCGAAATCTGAAGTTTTCACTGTTTATGTAATCCAGATTCTGCGCTAACTCATTCTCGTCAGTATAACACGCCCCCACCATAGATGTAGATTTCAGTTTACCGACATATCCTTCACTAATCAGATCTTTGATGTAATTTACAGTTGGTGCCGCACGTGACTGAAGTCCGATAGCATTATGTACATCCATTGCCTTAGCAAACCTCGCCAACTCTATTGTTTCTGCAAAGCCATATCCTAATGGCCAGTCGCAATAAAGAATTTTGTCAGCAATGATGGCTTCCGTAACCAGTTTACGAAATCCGGGGACTTTCTCACCTAGTACCACCATATCAATTTCAGGGCTCTGAATCAGTTCAAGATTATCATTGAAAGCCATGGGTATGTTAAATTCTTTTTGAGCAGCAGCAACCTTTTCCTCGTTCTCATTACTTATTGCTCTTATCTCATATTCAGGTAGTGATATCAGCGCTGGAATATGTGCGATAGAAGACCAGCCTTTAGAGGGATTCTCACTAATGATTCCAACACGAATCTTATTCTCAATTGATTTTTGCTTGAGCATGTTACAGCATCCTTCTCGTTTGTAGTATTGTTAGTTTTATAAGGCCTCACAGTCATCCCCTGAATTAATAAATCTTTGATGCTAAATCATTTATTTTCAGCTATTCCCTTTCAAGATTTCTGAAGTTAAAGAAGAATTCAGTTGATAGGCACAGAGGTATTGACAAGCTGCCCTGCTTTTTCAATATCTAAAAAAAAGATCTTGAGCTGAAACTAAATCGATTTAGCGTTTTTTACTCAGCAGTTACTGCTGTTTGATATTTATGTTACAAACCTGATCATTGGGTAAGCTCCCATCATTTTTTTTACAAAACTAGCATCTAAAACTGCCGAAACACATAGACGAAAAAGGATAAAGCTTGGACAAATCTGCCACAAAATACCTCATCATAATATTACAAGGCTGGCAGGCTTCTCAAGCAGTAGCCTTCTGCTACTGCATTACTGTAATATTTTAGCATACTACAGGAACAGGAACTTATTCCGTAAAACGTGTAATTCCCCTATAAGTCTTACTTTGATAAAGATTGTCCCCAGGACATACAAGGTGTGAACGCAGAAGCTAGCATTTTTTCGGCGTCTATCCTTGTGAGGAGTTCAACTAATCTATTACTGTCTTAGAATTAGGGTCCACTAAATGCCAATAAAAGCTAGTTATGTTTAATTTATTTAAAACAAAGTTTTCATTTTCTGAAGATTAGATTTATTAGATGCCATGGATTGGTCATCGATGGATTAGTCTGCAAATAAGCTGTATAGCAAGTTTGCAGCTAGTTGAGAGCATACTTATTGTGTTTCGACAGTTGGAATATTATACTCGTTTTTATGGCATTCATAACCACACGGCCTGATTGGGACAGGTGATGGACATCGTTGTTTTGTACATAACTCTCTCCAAACCTAACCCTACTACTTTTTCATTCACCTCTCAAACATTCCAGGCGAATATCTACATAAGCAGCCTGTCAGCAAAAGCATCTTTATTGATCAGGTTAATTTTATTTCAGCATAGCCCAGCCCCTGCTAATCCCCAGCTCCAGCCCTCTTAGTTCGGCAAGGCCGCGGAGGCGGCCGATGGCGGAGTAGCCGGGGTTCACCTTTTTCTTCAGGTCGTCGAGCATCTGGTGGCCATGATCGGGGCGCATGGGCAGGCGCCTGTCAGCACGGCCCTGTGCTTTGCGCTTCTGCTGCTCTTCCAGCAGGGCTTTTATTACGCTGTACATGTCTACATCGCCTGTCAGGTGGTCGGCCTCGTAAAAATTACCTTCTGCATCGCGGGTGGTGCTGCGCAGGTGCACAAAGTTGATGCGGTGCCCCAACCGTTTTACCATGCCTGGCAGGTCGTTGTCTGGGCGCACACCAAAAGAGCCGGTGCAAAAGCAGAGGCCATTATTGGGACTGTCTGCTACGGCAAGCAGCTCCTCCAAATCTTTTTCGGTAGATACTACGCGGGGCAGGCCCAGGATTGGGTAAGGCGGATCATCAGGGTGAATGGCCATACGCACACCGGCCTCTACGGCTACCGGTATGATCTGCTGCAGGAAGTTGAACAAATTTGCTTTCAGAGCTGCTGCATCTATTTCTCTATATGTATTCAGCACCTGCTGAAACTGCTGCAGGGTATAGCCTTCTTCTGCTCCGGGTAAACCTGCAATAATATTTGTGATGAGTTGATTTGCATCTTCTTCTGCCAGTTGCTCCAGATAACGCAGTGCCCTTTGCTGCTGGTGTTCTGTGTAGTCCATACCTGCTCCAGGTCTTTTCAGCAGGTAGAGATCAAAGGCAGCAAAGGCAGTAGCATCGAAGCGCAGCGCTCTGGACCCGTCGGGCAGCTTGTAGGCCAGATCGGTGCGGGTCCAGTCGAGCACGGGCATAAAGTTGTAGCAGACCGTATCGATGCCGCACTGGCCCAGGTTACGAATGCTTTGCTGATAGTTTTTGATGTACTGCTGGTAATTCCCGGAGCGGGTCTTAATATTTTCATGCACCGGAACACTCTCTACCACAGACCAGCTAAGACCGGCTGCTTCCAGTGCTTTTTTTCTTTTCATGATTTCTGCTACCTCCCACACCTGTCCGTTGGGTACATGGTGCAGGGCTGTTACTACGCCTGTAGCCCCGGCCTGTTTGATATTACTAAGACTTACAGGATCACTTGGGCCGTACCAGCGCCAGGTTTGTTCCATACTCATCTGTATTGAATTTAATTATATGATTATTCACAGGTCGTTACGGCTGTTAAATCCTGTTACACTTAGGGTCATTACACGCCGCTGTAGGCGCTGAAACCACCATCAATGGGAATCACTACACCTGTAACAAAGGCGCTATCACTGCCACAAAGCCAAAGCAGAGCGCCATCCAGGTCAGCAGCCGTACCAAAACGCTGCATGGGTGTATGCGCAATGATTGTATTACCTCTGGCTGTAAGTCCTCCATCCTCAGAAGTCAGTAGGCTACGATTCTGGTCGGTCAGGAAAAAACCAGGGGCCAATGCATTTACCCGGATGCCCACCTTTGCAAAATATACTGCCAACCATTGGGTAAAGTTGCTCACGGCAGATTTGGCTCCACTATAAGCTGGTATCCTGGTGAGCGGCCGCAAGGAGCTCATCGAAGAAACGTTCAGCACCACCCCCTGTTCCTTTTCTACCATATCAAGGGCGAACTCCCGTGTTGGCAGAAAGGTCCCGAGAAAGTTGAGATCAAAAACAAACTGAATCCCCACCGGATCAAGATCGAAGAATGTAGTGACTGCCTCCTCCTTCAGATGCTCCTTAAGCAGGTACTCCTGGGAGGTGGTTCCTTTCGGGTGGTTGCCGCCTGCTCCGTTAATCAGGATATCACAGGGGCCAAAGGCGATACTTATGGCTTCATGCGCTCGCTTTAGGCTATCAGCATCCAGTACGTTGGCTTCTACACCTAAGGCCTCGCCACCCGCTGCCAGGATTTCCTGGGCTACTGCCCTTGCGGCTTCTCCGTTCAGGTCCAGTATGGCTACCCGGGCACCACGTTCAGCCAGGGTCCTGGCAAATGACTGGCACAGGATGCCACCGCCACCGGTTATCACAACTGTTTTCCCCCTAAATTCATCTGTTTTTTTCATGGATCTGCTTCTCCAGGTTGTAGTGCTGAGCACGGCTATTTTGTTTTATGATAAAGATCAAATTCGATGCAGCGTATTCGTTGTGCTTTCACGCTCCAGCTACTTGCTGTAATAATCAATACAGTTTTCTTAGCTGTAAGCCGTTCAAAATAGCCTCCCCCTGCCGTGGCTGAAAGCGTATCTCTATCCCCTCCTCTCCTTCTACCGTAATCATCACTTTGGTTGAGTAGGCACGCTCCGGGATTAATTCTTGCTGATTGGAAAGAGGCTGCAAAACATATTCTCCATTGATCAGTACATCAAATACCCGCTGGTGAAGGGTTTCTTTGGCTGTAGCACTATTCAGATTATAGGCAAGTACCTGCTGTTCTTTGTCGGAGAGCAATTCTGCAAAATGCAGGGTTAGTTCATACTGGCCGGGAGGCACATCAAGCTTGTATTGCCGGATACCCGTGATTTGGGTCTGGTATATGGGGTCATAGTTGGTTCCCTTTATGTTTTTATCTGTACCATACCCCTGCCGGTACTGGTGTTGCAGGGTAAAAGGACGACCTCCTACCCAGCCATAGCTACCGGCTTCATAGGGCTGATCCGGCAACCACACCTGCTGCAGCTTTTCATCGGTAAAATATCTTTTATCGCCTGCACTGATGTTGATTTCCCGAAAGGCAATCGTAGTCCTGAAGTTCCGGGGCAGCAGTTTAAAAGTTATTTTGGTCCTATCCTTATACAGCACACCATCTTTCATCGAGGCCACTTCCACTTGGTTCACTCCATCTGCGAAGGGTACATTGAAAACAGCTAATCTGTTAACTGCTTTTTTTCCGCCGATCTTCCTGCCATTGACAGAAAGACTCACGCTGTCGAGGTTGGTATATACTTCAAGTGGCTGTGAAGAAACCTGAAGATCAGGGGCATCTGCAAGCCCGCTGCGCAATGTCCATTGCGAAGAGCCAATTTTAAGGAAGGGACTGCCCAGCAGATGGGCCTGGTAGTAGAAGTAGGTATCTTTCGGCTTTCTGTCGATGCCCAATATCCCTTTGTTGTTGATGTGAGGCACTGCATCAATCCGCTCTTCTGAGTTGAAATCTGCAAGATTCCAGAACATAGCGGCCGCCACAAAAGGTCTTTTCATCATTTCCTCCAGGTAATAGGCATGGTAGATAGTGGCATACTCCACCGTCATGTCGAACCTTTCTGGCGCAAAAGAACGCAGGCGGGGGTCAGCGTCTGCACCATACTCTGTAACCAGCAGTGGTTTATGTGGCAGCTCCTTCCGGTGCCTGTCAAGAAAAGCGGCAAATCCCTCCAGGTTTGCTCCATACCAGCCCTGATAGAGGTTCCACCCCACCAGCATGGGTATTTCCGTGAGGCCTACTTCATTATACCGGTTAAAATCACCGTGGTTGGGGATCATGGTATAGCGGTACGGATCTTCCTTTCTGGTAAGTGCTTCCAGCTCCCGGGCAAGGGCTGCCACTTCCTTAAAATAAGCAGCCTGACGTTCCGGCTGATCCTTATACTTTGGCCGCAGCAACACCTCATTCATATAGGCCCATATGATCACACTGGGGTGGTTGTAATTCTGCCGTATCATCTCCAGCATCATCCATTTACTGTTCTCGGCAAAGGCTCTGGATTCCGAGATCTGGTTGACCACAGGGATCTCCACCGATGCCAGCAGGCCCAGCCTGTCGCAGGCTTCCAGTACTGCGGGGTCCTGGGGGTAATGTGCAACCCGCAGAAAATTAGCACCCATCTCCTTCAGCATGGTTACATCCTGCACGTGCATGGCATCCGGCAGGGCGTTGCCCATCTGATCATAGTCCTGATGGCGGCTGGCCCCGATTAGCTTATAGGGTACACCATTCAGAAAAAAGCCTTTTCCAGGATCAAATGAAAACCAGCGAAAGCCCAGTGGATGCACTACGCTGTCCAGCGGATCAGTCTCTGCCCCTTCCCGTATCGTAGTTTCAATGGTATAGAGATATGGATCTTCGGGTGACCAGAGTTGGGGGGAACTGATGTCTTTAAATGTAAGGGTGAAGGTTGCTTTCTGCTGCGGCTTTGCATGCAGTTTTTGCTTTGCCCTTGCTATAAGCCTGCCCTTTTTATCCCTGATGGTACTTTCTACCGTTAATGCTTTAGCAAGAAGAGCACTGTTTACAACGGTTGCTTTTACCTGCACGCTTGCTTTTTCCTTTGTGACGGCCGGCGTTGTCACAAAAATACCGGTAGCGGCATGATCGCTAAGATCAAAAAACACCTTGTTTTTGGTGATCAGGTACACATCCCGGTATAAGCCACCAAAAAAGGTAAAATCAGCCGATAGTGGGGGAATATCTTCATTGTGGCTGTTGTCTACTTTTAGAAGGATTTCGTTGGCGACTCCCTCTTCATAGGTCAGCAGATGATCTACCGGGAAACAAAAACGGGTATACCCTCCTGCATGTGTTCCTGCTAATTTGCCGTTCACATATACTGTTGCCTCCTGGTTTACCCCTTCGAAGAAGAGAAACGCTTTTTTATCTTTATCTGTCGGGCTCACGAACAGCTCTTTCCGGTACCAGCCCACGCCTCTGTAGTAGCCAGCTTCATCATCCAGTACATCTGCAGTATTCCAGCTGTGCGGAAGTGAAACCTGTTCCCATTCTCCTTCCTCAAGGCTGCCCGATGGCACTCCCTCAAGGTTTCCTTTGTGGAATATCCAGTTAGTGTTGATTGACTTTTTTATGGTTGACTGCCCACTAGCCGCCATGCTGGCAAACAACACTGTACTAAGGGTAAAAGCCCAAAAGATCCTGATCATGTTCTTGTTTAAATGCTTTATTTCAGGCAGGTTAACTACCCATTTAATTTTAAAACAGCTTGTGTCTGTTCATTAATTTTTGCTTTCTAAGCAGGGCCTCCAGGTAGTAGTAATCGGCATAGCTAAGCGGTACATCTACTTCGCTGTTATGAGGTTTTGATCCTGTGCTGTGCAATAGAATAAATCCTTTAGCCCCTCCTGCTGGCGCAGTGTAGCTTTCCGATAAATGCCTGATCACTTTATCCGCTTCGGCGCGGTATACACTGCCCCTTTGGCTGTAGGTGCTTAATTCATAAAGTGCGGAAGCCATAACAGCAGCAGCAGAGACATCACGGGGCTCATCCGGAATCCGGGGAGCGTTGTAATCCCAGTAAGGGACCAGGTCTGCTGGCATATTAGGGTGCTCCAGCATATAGGCTGCAATTTTTTCTGCCTGCCACAGGTAAGCCTTATTCCCTGTTTCGCGGTAGCACATGGTATACCCATACAACCCCCAGGCCTGTCCGCGTGCCCAGGCTGAGGCATGGCTGTATCCCTGGTGAGTGTTTTTCTTAAGCACCTGCCCGTTGGCAGGATCGTAGCCAATGACGTGGTAAGTGCTGTTATCTTCCCGGAAGTGGTTCTTTAAAGTTTTATTGGCGTGGCTCACAGCTATCTGATAGTAAGCAGAGTCGCCTGTCAGGCGGGTGGCGGCAAACAACAGCTCCAGGTTCATCATATTGTCTATAATTACTGGAAAATCCCATTTGTCTGCATTGTGGTCCCAGGAGCGTATAGCCCCTACGTTAGGATTGAAGCGGGTAGCCAGGGTCTCTGCCGCCTCAATGAGTACACTGCGGTAGTGAGGATCCTTAGTTAAGCGATAGCCATTGCCATAACTGCAGTAGATTTTAAACCCCATGTCGTGGGTACGCCCATTTACCTTTTCCTGCTCAAGGGGTGCGGTAAAAGCCCTGGCTTTCTCCAGCCAAAACGGATCCTGGCTTTGTTCATATAAATACCAGAGTGATCCCGGGAAAAAGCCACTGGTCCAGTCTTTTGTCGCCACCAATTCAAGTTCGCCCGATGCTGATAGTGTCCGGGGGGAAACAACAGCACCTGCTTCTTGGTGTTTGGCCTTTTCGATTTCCCGGAGCATCAGCCGGGTTTGTTGCTGTGCCTGTGCGAAACGTTTATCAGTTGATTTAGACTGCCCAATGCAGGCCGTGTGGCAGGCCAGCAAAAGCAGCATTATTAACAGGGTGTACCGGCTATTTCTATGGTTCATTTCAGAAGTTTATAGTTAAATCATTCAGCTAGTTCAGCCATATGAGTGGATAGCGGATAGGTAAGTTACGGATGACCTCATCTTCTTCAGGGGCATGCTCCAGGCCTTTCCAGGTCTCGAACCAGGCATCCTGCTTGTATGCCTGCGCGCCAAACAGGAGAAAAGGATGGGCTACCGGCCACTGGTCCCAATACATAACGTCCTCCTGATAAGGCCAGGAGCCCTTGTTCTTGACATAGGGATACAGAAACTCAATTCCTTTTCTGATTGATTTACCATCAGGGGTCTGATAATTCCATAAATTGTGGTTTTGATCTGATAAGAGAAATACCACCATGGTCATGGCATCCAGGTTAAAGAGGGAATATCCATAGGGTTTTGTCCTGGCCAACTCAAGCGGGAAACTGCCATCCGGCGCCATCTGCTTAGGGAGCAGCACCTCCTTAAACCTTTTCCTGCAAAATTCCAGGATCTCCTGGTTACCAGTAAGGCGTGCAAATGCTGCCACCTGCATTACCCAGCAGGTAGCGTGGTTGTTTTTCCAATTCATTTCCGCCTGGCCATAGGGATGGGTTGTAAGCCAGCCAAGGTATTGAGCAAACCAGTCTTTGATGGCCGCCACCTCTTCCCGGGGCATGCCTGGCGCTGCTTCCAGCACCCGTACCCCCTGGGCTACTTCTACCAGGTGAATAGTATCGATGATGCCGATGCCCCGCCCTGTTACCCTCCCTTTAATGGCCTGTGCATACAGAAGGGAGGGATTCATCCTGTTATCTGCCTCGATAAACCATGCCCGCAGGTGCTTCCTGGCATGGTTTACATACTGTTGCTCGCCTGTTAGTGTATAGGCTGATACCAGGGCTCCTACAATGCGGCTGAATCGAATCATTGCCAGACGGTGGGCAACAAAGTTATCAGGATTGGTCATCCCGTCACGCTGAATGTAGGGGCCCTCCGGATTATCCGGGTCTGGCCACCAGTAGTCCCCTTCTGAATAAAAGTCATGCTTCCCCCCGGCACTTCTCGCCGCTATGCTTGCCGTTACCGTGACTGGTTCCTGTGAAAGTGCCCAGGCAGCATCTGTTAAAACCTGCTCCCTCAGTACTTCTACGACAGCGCGCTTATCCCAATTCTGCCGATTACCAGCACCACTGCCAGCACCCAAAACCAATACAATTGCTAACAGCATACCTGTTTTTAAGCCTCCTATGCTCCTGAGCAAAGGCTTTGGTGTATCTTCAAATTTTGTCGGGCCTGAAGCAAGCCTGGTATTACTCTGCTGTGGCATTAATAACATCTCCTAGTTTCGTTGCTTCTTCTTTTCCAAGGTAGAGCATGGCTGTTGGCAGCCCGTCTGCCTGTGCACTGATGACATTTCTTCCCCCGTTTGTTTTGACCCTGATCAGTGCTCTGCCATTATACAGCTGCACCTTACTGGAACCGGTAGAGGTACCCTGGTTCTCGATCAGCCTGCCATCGCCTGCCAGGGAAAACCTTACAAATTGTGCGGCATCCAGGCATGCAACGCCCTTCTCGTCCAGCACCCTTAGCTGAACAAGTACCGTATCCTGCTGGGCACTGAGCTTTTCAAGTACCAGCTGCGCTGGCTCCTCCCATTTTTCTGTCTGATAATTGAAGGTTATCTTGTCAGTCATCGTTACTTTACCTTTCCAGGCCACCACCATTACTTCATTGTTCCCATCGTTCAGGGCTACCATCCAGCGTAGGCCTGCAGCCGGGAAGTCCTGGCTGTTGCGCTTTTTAATTCCCCTGCTTTTGCCATTTACAAACAGCTCTGCTTCATCGCAGTTAGAATAAACCTTTATCATCTTTTCCTCCCCCTTTTCTCCCCAGCGCACCGGCCAGCTATGCCCATAAATGTGTACCATGGGTTTCCGGGCCCAGTACGATTGAAAAACATAGTAGGATTCTTTGGGGGTAAAGTCTCTTTCGATGATACCTTTCTGGTTGACATAAGGCACCGGATTTTCCGGCCGAACCGGCGTGGAAAAATCCTTGAAAGGCCAATAGGCCGTACCCGTTAACCAGGGCATGGTTTCCTGTTCCTTCAGGTGCCAGTCTATCAGATTACAGATATAGCTTTCGCTCCAGTCGCCGTCCTTTGATACCCGGGCTGCCCCGCCATAAAGGGAGGCATCGCCCATTCTTTCATCGGCGCCCTTACCAGTTCTGATCTGAGCCAGCACCTTATCCGGGTTTTCAGCATGCCTGCGGGCATGGCTATCGCCCCCCCACTCTACATGCAGAAAATGGTTTACCCTGCCAAACTCTTCTTCAGAAACTTCCTTATACTCTGTATAGGCACCCCGGTACCAGCCAGCCCAGATGGAGGGTGAGTACACATCCACGATGTCTTTGCAAAAATCACAGCGACGGATGGCTGTTTTGCGGCTTGGGTCCAGCTGATGCGCCAGGTCATTCAGCTCTGCCATAAAGGTTCTGATCTTTTGCTGGTCAAATTCAGCGAAATCACCAGGCCAGTCATTTTCATTGCCTAAGCCCCAGATGATCACGGATGGGTGGTTGTAATGCTGCTCAATCATGTTGGTAAGCATCCGGCGGGCCTGTTCCTTGTAGACTTCCCCTCCCAGGCCCCCACGGCACCAGGGAATTTCCTCCCAGACCAGGATACCCAGGCTGTCACACAGATCCAGTATCACACGAGACTGCTGGTAGTGCCCCAACCGAATAAAATTAACACCTACCTCCTTCATCAGGAGCATCTCTTCCTGCATTTGCGCGGCAGTCATGGCATTGGCCACCCCGGCATGATCTTCGTGGCGGTGCGTACCCCGCAGCAGCAGCCTTTTTCCGTTTAAGTGGAATGGCCCTTTCTCCAGGAACTCGAAATGACGAAAACCAATATTCTGGTGTTGGGTATGGGTACCAGAGGGTGTGCGAATGCTTACTTCGAGGGCATAGCGTACAGGGCTGTCGGGTGACCAGAGGTGCGGCTTTTTAATGCTTGTGCGCCAGATTTCCTGCTCTGCAACCTCCAGCGGATTTATGCTTTTGCTGTACTTGCTGATCACTTTTCCTTTGGGATCAAACAGGCGAATGCTTAGTTCGGCTTTATCAAGGCAATCCGGGTTATAGATACGGGTACGAATTTTCAGGCTTCCCTCCGCTCCGGCCTTGTCAACGGCTGCAGTGGCAAATACTTTATCCAGCGAGAGTGCCGGCACATACACCAGGTTCAGGTAACGGTACAGCCCCCCGTAAATGTTGAAGTCAGAAAGGTCTGATGGAATCATTTCCAAATCCCTGGAATTATCACAGCGGATGGAAATAGGGACTTTGCCTTTAAACTGATCGTGGAATTCCGGGCGTTTCTTAAATGCTTCAACTGCCTCGGTGATGTCTACCGTCCACTCATCATAACCACCAATATGCGAACCTACTTTGGTTGTATATACCCATACTTCCGTTTTCTGTCCTGCTCCTTCAAAATGCAGTAATGTTCTGCCACCCTGGTAGGGGTTTTCTGCCGGGATGGCAGTTCGGTACCAGCCAGGGCCCTGGTAATAATTTACATCGGGATCTACCGCATCTGTTGCGTTGAAGCTATGAGGCAGGCGTACCGACTCCCAGAAGGGCACACTTTCTGGGGCTCCTTTTTTTACTGGCCTCACCGCTTCCCATATCCCTCCCAGATCGCTCTTCAGAAATTCCCAGCCCTCGGTCAACCTGATCTTTGTGGGCACTCCGGTTTGTGCGGACAGGCTGAAGGTATAAAAGATGCAGAGGAGCAAAAAAATATAGTTTCGGACCATCTAAATGTAAATTATAGAGAACAATTGTTTTTTTGGCAGCCTGGGGGTTGGTTAAGCCTTAGCGATGCCGTATGGCACTGTACTATAGCTATAAAAGGCAGCTTTGTATGGAATTTGATTCCTGCTGAATTGAACAGGAGTACTATCCGGGAACACAGCATAGCCTGGGCAATTTAATCCTGGCAGGGGATTCAATTTTCCGGTTTTAGTAGCAAATTCGTACAGAAGATGCTGCACAGCCTGCAAATGGCAGGTTCCGCTGGCAACTTCTTATCATCTGCCCTTTTTAGCAAAGCCCTATTAAGCTATCGTACGGGCAGAACAGGTGCGGGTGAAGCAGCATGCCGGCCACTTCTCCCGTCTTCTGTTGCGCTATCCTTAATAGCCAGTGTTCTGATCCAGATTAGGGTTGAGGTTCAGATCACTTTGTGGCTTTGGAAACAAATAGTCCCGGGCGGCATTAAAGTTAGGCTGGTACTCCAGCCCCTCCGGACTGAATACCCTGTTGCCTAAGTCCCGCCTTACAATATCATACCAGCGCTTAAATTCAAAAGCCAGCTCCAGCCTCCGTTCTTCCAGCACCAGCCATCTGAAATCTTCCTTAGATAAACCTGTGGGAACATCTACCGGAAAGCTCCTGTCGTTGGCAGGATCAGCATCCAATTCTCTTCTGGCACGGCTCCTGACCTCATTCACATAAGACATTGCTTCATCTGTGGGACCGCTGAGCTCATTAAGGGCTTCGGCAGCTATTAGCAGAATTTCTGCGTAGCGTTGCGCATGAGCGTTGATATCAGAATCACGGCCGTTTAAGCCTGCCTGACCAAAGGCCCGGTAGTACTTGGCAATATGTGGTCTGGCCACACCCCTGGAAGCACGGTCCCAGTACACATAGCGGGTAAGTGTATCCCCCATCATGGCTACGGTATCAAAGCTTACCGCTTTACGATAATCCTTCGGATCCCAGCTTTCATACACCTTCATGGTGGGAACGGCAATACTCCAGCCTTCACCAACCGCAAAACGTTCATCGCCCCTGGGTCCGGTTACGGATGCCAGGTAATCCCGGGTATAGTTACCATAACCCGAAATATTGCTTTCATCCTTTCCCCTGAAATCCACGGTAAACAATATTTCCTTTGCATTTTCAGGATTATCTATCACACTGGCATCAAACAGATTCTGAAACTCGGCGGCCAGGCCAATCCCAAAACCCTCCCGGTTATCAATCACATACCTGGCTTCGTCGTAGGCGCCCTGCCAGTTCTCGCGGGTAAGATGCACCGAGGCCAGCAGACCTGCTGCAGTTGCTTTGCTTGGTCTTGAGCGTACGCCCTGGTCATTGGGCAGCCATTGCTTAGCAAACTCCAAATCCGCTATAATGCCGGCATACACCTCTGCTACAGGCGTTTCATCCAGGGTGTAGGCAAGGTTTGGGTCTATCAGCGAGGAACCCATATAGGGAATATCGCCAAAGAGCTGTACCAGGTGAAAGTGGAGGAAAGCCCTTAGGAAGCGCCCCTCTGCAATCAGGGGGTTGATGGAATCCTCCTCTTCGTTAAGCTTTTGGGCTCCTTCAATGGCGCTGTTGATCGTGGCCAAGCCTTCGTAAGCCCTGGGCCAAAAAGCTGCGACCATGCCGTTGGAGGGGTCCATCTGAAAACCGTTCACCTGTATGCGGGGTGTTGTGGTGGTAAGGTCGCCTATATCAGCCATATCGCCCCGCAACAGTAAGGACAGTGTTAACTTACGCCCCCAGAATTCCTCGGAGCCAATGGCAGAATATGCGCCGTTCAGGCCGGTTAACACATCTGCCGGTGATTTGTAAAAACCTTCCGGGGCCAGGAGAGCCACCGGCTCTTCTGTAAGATCCTCGCAGGAGGAAAATAAACTTGCACTAAGGGCAAATAAAGCGGTAAGTGCTATGTATCGTTTCATAGGTATGCTCATTCGTAATTGCTTAAAGGCTGATGTTAACACCAAGGGTATAGCTTTTTACATTTGGGTAGCTGCCATAGTCAAGACCCTTATACAGGTTGCCTGCCGCATTGCCATTGGCATTGCCATAGCCAACTTCAGGATCCAGCCCCGGGTAATCGGTAATGGTAAAGAGGTTTTGTGCACTGACTGAGATACGTACATTGGAAAGCTTTATGGACTCTACCAAGGATCTGGGCAGCACGTATCCCAGCGCAATGTTCTTAAGCCTGATGTAGCTGCCATCGTAGATATAGCGGGTTGATATTTTACGAGCGCGGCTGCGGGAGGCCTTTGGAATATCTGTATTGGTGTTATCGGCACTCCAGCGGTTCAATGCTTCTGCAGTGGCATTGTTTGAGCCGGAAAGGTTGTTAAGCTCCAGCAGGGTATAGCTAAGCATGTCGTTGCCCTCAGAGGCCTGCACAAAAACATTCAGGTCAAACCCTTTGTAGTTAAAGCTGTTGTTCAGCGACCAGATAAAATCCGGATTAGGATTACCAATGATCTGGCGGTCACCATCAAAGGTAAGCTTGCCATCACCGTTCAGGTCCACGAATCGCTCTCCACCAGCCTCAGATTCAAAACCCGATCCTTCCAGGATTTCCTCCCCGCTTTGGTACACACCATCGTACACAAAGCCATAGAATACGCCCAGGGGCTCCCCTACCCGTATTACCTGGTTGTCGGAACCAAGGCCCAGGTGGCCGGGGGCATTGGCATAGAAGATATCGGCGCCATTATCGGGCAGCTCCAGCACCGTATTTCGGTTAAAGGAGATGTTAAAATCTGTCGTCCATTTCAGTTGGTTTACCAGGTTTCGGGAGCTTATGGCGAACTCGAAACCTTTGTTGCCCACAGCTCCGATATTCTGGTACTGGAAGCGTACGCCTGTGTAAGCCGGCAACTCACGCGCAAACAACAGATCTGTTGTTTCCATATCGTAGTAGTCTGCCGTCAGGTTAATTCTGCCTTTAAACAGGCCAATATCGGCACCCACATTAAACTGGCGGGTGGTTTCCCAGCTTAGGTTATCATTGGCAAGGTTATCTACCTTAATGGCATTGACAAGCTGTCCGTTGCGGGAACCGTAAATAGAGCTAAACCTTGCCAGTGACTGGTAGGGCCCGATCGCCTGGTTCCCCACCACACCATAGCTTACGCGCCATTTCCAGCGGCTTAAAAAATTCACATCCTGCAGAAAGGGCTCTGCGGTCATATCCCAGGCCAGGGCACCAGAGGGAAAGAATGCCCACTTGTTATTTTTGCTAAAATTAGAAGCACCATCGTAACGGCCGGTAAATGTAAGGATGTATTTGCTCTGGTAGGAATAGTTAAGCCTGCCGTAGTAAGATTTGATAGAGGATTCTGACAAACCTGACTCGGGTGTGGTGGGCACAGCGCCTTGCTGTAATGCCCAGAAGGAACTAGAGTTGGTGATAAACCCGGAACCGCCTGCTGCCCATGATTCATTCCTGTACTGCTGGAAAGAATAGCCAGCCACCAGCGAGGTCTGGTGATCACTGAAGCTTTTATTGATGGTAATGTAGTTTTCATTCAGCAGAGAAGACTGCTTCATGGCTTCCAGCTCTGCCACACCGCCTCTGCCTGCACCTCCTAAAAGAGTGGTGGGCCTGAACTCGCCATCCCGCCAGTTGTTAAAGGTCATGCCCAGCGTAGTCTTGAAGCTTAGCCAGTCTGTAAACGTAAGCTCACCATAGGTGTTTGCCTGAAACCTGTCTGTAACCCGCTCCCGAACATACTCTGTTCCCAGTGCATAGGGGTTATCAATATCGTCTCCAACTTCAGAAATTGTAAGGTCACCGTTTTCATTGTAGATGCCAATATCTGGGTTAAAGCGAAAAGCCGAAGAAATAATCCCTGCACTACCGGAGCCACCGCTACTCTCCTGCGTATTGATACCATTGTTGGTGCTTCTTCTGGCATACAGGTTTAAACCGAGGTTCAGGAACTGCTTTGGTTTGATATCCAGGTTACTGCTAAGGGTAAACCTGTTATACTCAGAACCCAGCACAATACCTTTCTGATCAAAGTAGGTACCAGACACATAATAGCGCAGTTGGTCAGACCCGCCACTTACAGAAAGCTGGTTATTGCTGATGTAGCCCTGACGGAAGATAACGTCCTGCCAGTCTGTGTTGGCCCCGAAATTCTCGTAGCCGGGGTTGATCTCCTGGATGTACTCAGTAAACTCATTTGCATCCAGCAGGTCCAGCCGGTTAAGTACTTCCTGAACTGCATAGGAAGAGTTTAACTCAATGCGCATCTCTCCCGCCTTACCTCTTTTCGTGGTAACCAAAATTACACCGTTTGCACCACGAGAACCATAAATAGCAGTGGCAGAGGCATCCTTCAAGATTTCGATTGAGGCAATATCTTCAGGAGGAGGCATCTCTCCGCCCACAAAACCATCAACCACCTGCAGGGGCCTGCTACTGGCATTGATGGAAGTACCACCGCGGATTTGAATGCTGTAGTCAGCACCCGGCTGACCTCCGTTGTTAGACTGTATTTGCACCCCAGCAGCCCTGCCCTGTAAGGTTTGCACGGCAGAAAGAGCCGGGAAAGCCGTCAATTTTTCGGCTTCTACAGACGATACAGAACCGGATACATCGCTCTTTTTGGTGGTACCGTAGCCTACTACCACCACCTCTTCCAGCGATTCAATGTCTTCCTGCAGGGCAATATCTATTTGTGTGCTGTTCCCTACCTTAACACTGCTCTTTTCGTAGCCGATAAAGGAAAAGATCAGGACATCATCCGGTGCTGCTTCAATAGAGTACTGCCCGTTGATATCAGTAACCGTGCCAAGGGAGGAATTTTGTATTGTTACAGACACCCCTGGTAAACTGCCCCCATTCACTTTGTCCGTAACCACACCCGTTACTTTCTTTGCCTGGGCTTGGGCAAAAACAGCCATGAACATCAAGATCAGAAAGAGGTATATCTCTTTACATTTGTGTAAAATTTTACTTTTCATAGGTCATCTAAAAATTGAGTTGCGTTGGTTATACTATAAAAGCCTTCATTAAGAAGCTTTGAGCAACATGGGTGGTACTCCTACTCAATGTTGCCCGAAGGAGCACTAGGGTGGTGCTGTGGGATGCAATATGCCAGCACCCTTGCCAGCTGCACTTATGTCTCGCAAACGTTTGCTACCGTTTAGAAAAAAAATGCCCGTTCCTGATGAGCTCCTGGAGCACAAACCAAAGGGGGAAGTATTAGAGGTAATGCCCAAAATAAACATATGCCTTTGCATGTAATTTAGTAGAAGAGGATAAGCCAAAGTAGCAAGTTCCGGAGGCTTTCAAGTACGGAAAGAGGGGTACATTCGTACAGAATTGCAGGTAGCAAGGGCCGTACAAATATATTTTTCAACCGTTTGCAGCTTTTTACCCTTACACCTGGAGTTTCTTTGGCTTACTTAGTTTCAGGATTAAATCAGGTAAATGATCAACAGGATCATGAATACGATCAAGGCGCTTAATGCGATGGCTGAACCATTGCTCTTCATTTTCATATGGACTCTTTTCATATGCCCTAAAGTAGGCTGTCTGTAGCGCTCCAGAGTTCGGAAGTAGGGATACAGAAGTCCATAAATGGTCTGTAAAGAAAAAAAGGACCAAGTAATATATCAGGCAAAGCCTTAAAGTGATATAACTATATGATATCTGATGGGAAAGAAAAAGGCAGTTTTAAAAAAAGGAGTCTCTTGCCAGTATATGTTAAGGAACTTCCAGAACTGAGGCATCAATCCTTTTTATGATTTGCAAGGATTTAAGGTTCCTGTTCCATTACTTCATCGGGAGATGAAAACCTTCTGGCATAAGACGTGGGTGTTTCAGAGAAATGCCGCTGAAAGCACTTACTAAAATATTTGGGATTTTTGAAGCCAACCTGAAAGCCTACCTGCGCTACATTCAGCTTATTTTGCTCTAGCAGCTGAGCTGCACGCTTCATCCGCATCACAAGCAGGAAGTCATTTGGCGTTAGGTTTGTCCAGGCCTTTACTTTTGTAAAAAGCATGGTCCGGCTAACACCCAGTTCCTCACTAAAGGCAGAAATGTTAAAGTGTTCATTTGATATATTCTCCTCCACGATCTTAAGCGCCCGCTCCAGTAATTTTTCATCCAGGGAAGATACGGTAATATCACCGGGTTTGATTACTGCATCACTGGTGAACCTATCCTTTAACTTTTTACGGGCACTGATCAGGTTCCGAACTTTTAGCCTGAGCTCCTTTACATTAAAGGGTTTGTTGATGTAGTCATCGGCACCCATTTCCAAACCTTCGTATTTGAAAATGAGTGACGTACGGGCAGTCAGTAAAATAACCGGGATGTGGCTTGTTTTTATATTTGATTTTAGCTGCTGGCAAAATGCAATGCCATCCATCACAGGCATCATCACATCGCTGATGATGATATCAGGCTCATGCTGTACAGCCTCTGCCATTCCTTCCCTTCCATTACCTGCCTCAATAACATTGTACTCCTGCCTGAAAAGTTGCACCAGAAAGTTTCTTATCTCTGCATTGTCTTCTACCACTAATACTGTCGGGGCATCTTTGGGGAGTTCTGGAATCTGTAAAGATGCTGCTGCAAATGACGCTGGCAAGGCGGCTATTGGCTGGTAATTAGCCAGATCATCACTCCCTCTGAAGTCACTGATGATCTGATCTTCCCGCAGGTGGTCCTTCCCTTGCGGAAGACTCACAGTAAACGTACTCCCTGCATGCAGCCTGCTCTCTACCCTGATCTTGCCGGCATGTAAATCCACGATACCCTTTGCCAGTGCAAGGCCGATGCCTGTACCTTTCCGATACTTTGATTTATGAAAATTATCAGTCTCTTCAATCTCATAAAAGCGTTCAAAAATCTTATCCAGGTGTTCAGGTGCCATACCAATGCCATTGTCCACTACTGCGATCTCAACACTACCTTCTACCTGCTTTACCTCAATCTGTATATGGCCATTATCGGCCGTGTACTTAAAAGCATTTGAGATAAGATTAAAGATTACCCGCTCCAGTTTATCACGATCGTACCAGAGGCGCATCTCCGAAGCTTCGCTCTTAAACTCGTAAACAACTCCATGAAGGTCTGCATATTGTTTAAATGAAAGATAAACCTCCTGTACAAAAGCTACGATATTACCTTCGGCTGCTTTCAATTGCAGATGATTATTTTCAAACTTCCTGAAATCCATCAATTGATCAATCAGCAGCCGCATCCGCTCTGCGTTTTGTTCAATGGCCTGCAGCTGTTTGTACAGGGCATTACTTCCCCTGAAGTTGGACATAATTTGTTCCAGTGGCCCAAGAATAAGTGTAAGGGGTGTTCTGAACTCGTGGGAAATGTTGGTAAAGAACTGGAGCTTCATCTGATTCAGCGCCTCCTGGCGTTCTTTACTTATATGTTCCAGTTCCAGCTCATGCCGTAGCCGGGACCTGGACCAGATGATGTTTATCAGCAGGTAAAGAGATACCAGGATCACCAGTGCATAGCCAGTAAAGGCCCACCAGGTTTTCCAGGGGGCAGGGTTAACAGTCACCGTCAGGGTGGTTGGTCTTGCATGCCACACATCATCATTGTTTGCTCCTTTTACTTCAAAGGTATAGGTGCCAGGCTGTTGAATGGTATAGGTGGCAGTATTTGCACTTGTGTAGTTCCAGGCTTCTTCCAGCCCTTTTAGCCGGTAGGCATAGTGGTTTTTGTCTGGGTTAATAAAGTTTGGAATGGAGAATTCAATAGTAAAAATAGCCTCATCATAATCCAGGGAGAGGCTTTGGGTGTGGGAGATTACTTTCTGCAGCACTGAATTATCATCGCCCGGCTGCACAGATTTTCCGAAAAGCCTGAAATCAGTCAGCACCACCGGGGGGGCATACTGGTTTATCCTGATGCTGTCTGGATGAAAAAGTGTCAAGCCCTGCAGGCTGCCAAAGTACATATGCCCGGTGCTGGTTTCAAGACATGAATTATTGTTGAACTCATTGGATACAAGTCCATCGGATTCTAAAAAGCGCCTGACTTGATTTGATTCCGGATCATATGACAAGATTCCCTGATTTGTGCTAATCCACAAGCTGCCTCCCTTGTCTTCTAGGATTCCATGTACCACATTACTGCTGTTTCCCGTAGGCTCCTGGAGTTTGATGTTAACAAAAGAATCCGTAGCGGCATCATAGCGGTTAAGCCCTGAGTTATACGTACCTACCCAGATTCTGGAATGACTATCTTCGTATATGGCATGAATGTCTTCTGCCTGTAATTTTTTTTGGTCTGAAAAGTATGTTTTGAACTTCAGGTTCTGCATTCGGAGATTTTCGGCAGATAAGAAATTTAAGCCGGCCTGAGTACCTGCCCAAAGGTTTCCCCCTGAATCTATGTAGAGTGTTCTGACAAAGTTACTGCTCAAGCCATTCTCAGTTCCCTCCTTGATATGGGTAAACTGCCGGCTTTCACGGTTGTACAGGCTTAGACCTCCCCCATGGGTACCCAACCAGAAAAGGCTGTCGTTTTGCTGCACAATTGCATATATGTTGTTATCGTTGACAGTATTCAGATTTCCTGCTTCTTTACTGAAATACTCAATTTCTCCACTCTGCAAATCAAGTATGTTTAGGCCTGCATTGAAGGTGCCGATCCACAGTTTCTGCTTATCATCCAGGTAGAGTGATTTGATGTTTTTGCTACTGATCTCCCCGTTTTCATACTGGCTGCCAATAAGACTGAAGCTTCCATTCCTGGGGTTAAAAAGGCTGATGCCGCCTCCCTCGGTACCAACATAAACGTTTCCTTGTTTATCTTCTACCATTGCGCTGACCACATCAAACCTCAACCCATGGGTGCTCTGAACATAATTCCGAAAGTTGTGGTACTGGCTGTCAAGCATGTTAATGCCTCCGTAGTAGGTCCCTACCCATACGGTGTTCTTCCTGTCAAGAAAAATTGATTTGATGGCATTTTTGCTCAGGGAAGCAGGATTGTTCTTATCGTTCAATATGCGTATAATCCGCCCGCTTCGGGGTTCCAGCAAATTTAACCCGTGATAGGTTCCAACCCACAATAGCCCTTTTTCATCAAAGGCCAGAGACCTGACATCATTATGACTAATCGAGTTGCTATGAAGGGGATCATGCACAAAAGCCTCGAAGGTAGCTGTGTGTGTATCAAATTTTAGCAGCCCTCCGTACTTGGTGCCTAACCAGAGATTACCTTCCCTGTCTTCGACAATCGTTTGCGTGAAGTTATCGTAAAAAAAGCCGCCTTCGGACTGATGATAAAAGCGTTCAAAATTTACCGCTCCCTTTGCATCCACAGTCGCTTTGTTAAGCCCTCTGGCAGTTGCAAGCCAGATATTCCCAGCCCTGTCTTCTAAAATATCCAGTACAAGATTATCAGAAATACTGTTTTCGTCTGCCGGATCATGATAAAACCGCTCAAAACATTTTCTTTTCTGATCATAGCGATTAAGTCCACTGGCAGTTCCTACCCACACAGTACCACTTTTTGTTGAGCAGACTGACCACACGGCATTATCAGAAAGAGAGGTGCTGTCCTTAGCATCGTTTAAAAAGCTGATGAATTTATTTCGCGAATAGTCATAGCGGTTCAGGCCACGGAAGGTCCCTATCCACAAATCTCCACCCGCACCGGCTACAATCTCAATGATATCATTGCTGCTAATGCTGTTGCTATCTGCATTATCATGCTTATATACGCTGAAGTTGTGACCATCATACCTGTTTAGACCATCCCGGGTACCAAACCACACGAAGCCCATCTGATCCTGAGCAATCGTAATAACAGAACTCTGGGATAAACCATCAGAAACTGATAGATGCCTGAAAACAAAGTTATTCTTTTGCCCTGATGCCGATAATGAGAAAACAAAGCAAAGCACACAAAGAAAAAGTAAGCCTTCCCTCAGCAACAATGAATTTCTTGATATACTTGATATATAAGTAGCAGACATACCAGTTGATTGTAGTGCACCAGTAGATTCAATTCCAAAATACTAATAAGCTGCTGAATTCTTCAGCAAGACAGTCTTTACTTTCTGCGGTTAAGCAGCAGTTTTATCACGATGAGCAATGGCTGTTGCAGCTAATTATAAATTTTTAGCAGCAACCATTTCCTAATTGGCGCAGCAATTGTTGTAACACAGCCACTGCATATGCACAGGCTGCCAGAGAAACCCATGACAGGTAGTTTGCCGGGCACGCCCTCACTGTCTACCCTGCCACTACCTGTCAGGCTTTACAATTAAACCAATCACTGTATAAATACTAAACTACCGTTACATGGAACCCCATAGCTTCACCCAATAAAATGTATACATTCTGAAAAGGTCTAAAAAAGTTTTTATATCTATAAAATGAAGAAGAGGGATTTAGCCCTGTTAAACAAGCAGAACGAATAGTTTGTACGATTTTAGCCTTTAACTGTACCTATTTACCCCCCTTATGTACAAGACAAAACTGCAACCTGGTTGTATCTTTGTGGAAATACAATACTCCCCTTTTGATAAAAGCAAGGTAATCGAGCACTAAGATTACTGCTACGCTCCAATTTTACCCTATGTGAACAAGTAGATGGCAAGGTGAATAAAAAAGCGGCTAGGAGGCGGAACCATGGCAGACAAATTTCATAGGTACGTAATTGGATTTACTTGAACATTGATCAGCCGTATAAACATGGCGAACAGCAACCAATACCGGCAATTGCAACAGGGTGAGCAGGTAACCGTTGTTGGTGCTAGCACACAGATAGGAGATTTGATCAGCATCAGAGTGTTGGAAATAAAAAACCCTTAGCCCCTCTCTTATGAAATTCATGTTTATCGCTTCAGCTATGCTTTGTAGTTTTTTCAGTTGTTCCACTACTAATGAAGAAACCTACAGCCAGGCTAATACTGCCAGGGACAGTATCGATCCTGCCCCGGGTGAATACCAGCCTTAGAGTTAGAAACAGAAGACTTGTCAGAAGAATTACATGCTTCTCTAAAAACAAAAGTACCACCAGCTGCAAATGAAGCTAATCCTATACAATAGAAACTCTCATATATTTTAGTCCTGAGTCGAAATTTGCTTATTTTTTTATGCAGTTACAGCATTATTGTCAGCCTTTATTCAGTAACATAAATATTACTATTACTTTATTAAATCCTACTTAAAACCCATGTTTAAGACATATTTCATTACTGCTCTTGTTTTAGTTTTATCTTTAAACATTTGCGCTCAGGAACAAACTCAGCACTTGAGCATCAACCCAGCTGAACGCGTGTCAGAGGCTCCGGAAAACGTTATACAGGTGTTCAAGGAGGCTGGCATGAATCCGTTGGATCATGAATTAACAGCAATCGAAAAAAGCAAGGTAGAAAAAGCCTTCGCTGCTTTACCTCCCCTAC
>NZ_JAHXBU010000009.1 GCF_020178975.1 Cesiribacter sp. SM1 | reverse complement strand
TGTAATACTAACTCATCCTCTCTGTTTATCTCTAGCTTCTTTAATAGCTTACCCATCTTACCTCCTTTTTATTGGAAATGAAAAAGCTACTACTTTAGTTCTATTAATTATTTTGGAAGAGCACTAGTTGCTCTTGAAACTCTTACGGATGCCCCCTTCTATCATCAAAATCATTGGCCTGATGATATCGGGCTATATTTGAAAGATGTGAAAGTGTACTGGGACAGAAATTAGTTTTGATAAATTACATACAAAGCTTCTATCAATACCCATCATATCGTTCATAATCATTACCCATAGCACAGCTCATGGAGCATTGCTTGGCCAAAACATTAAAAACACAAATAATTCTAGCATCCATAAATAACTGCTTAGGGAGTACACAACTGCCCCAGTTTTTGGTCTGCAGATAAGCAGTTGGTGGGGCCAGCGTTGATCCCTGTTCAGCTAGGACTGAGAAGCATGTGAATGCTACCATCTGCCTGTTGAAAAATCAGGACAGGTTGTGGGCTTTGTTTGAACTGCAGAGTTAAGCCTAGTGCGATTACAGGCTGCTGATGCAGTTCATCTAAACTGTGAAGCCCCCCCTTTTGCCTGAAGACTGGCTCAAATATGAAAAGTTTTGTTTAGGTCTCGGCCTTTTTTTAACCTGAAGTGCATAAATAGCAGAACGGCCGCAACAGGTATTACACAGGCACAGACAATTAGACTCCAGGTCAGAGTGATGTGGTTGAAAATGTAATTATCAGTTATTGTTTCCACGCAAACACAAAGCAAGGCAGCAGCCAGGAAAGAATAGGCAATCAGATTTATCCCTCTTTGTCTGGAGATTCGGAAAGCGGCTGATAACCCAATGAAAATGATATTAGTGAAAAATAAAAGGGGGATTCCCAACTGGAGGGCCCAGCGGTCACCTCTGGTAAAGGTATCTAGCGCGAGAATGAGCGCTGAGGCAGTTACAAAGCTGCAGAGAAGCTGAACTTCCCTTTTCCTGTTGAGGAAAGCAAAAGAGGACACATAGGAGAAGATAACCAGGCAAACCACTACCGGATACTCCGACCAGGATATTGCTTTATTGATGATATAGTTGATAAGGCTCGTGGCCGTAATCAACAGAATAAGAATAATAGAAACCAACTCCCATACAGCCTTTCTCTGAGGTCTGCTCATTTCCCGCTTTTCAAGATAAGTTGAGCTGTTCTTGCCTATCTTTTTATGTTTTGCTTTTGCGCCCTCGACTGAAACCCTCTGGTTTGTTGGTGTTTCGCACAAAGGGCACACCTCCATATCAGGCTCTAATTCTACGCCACAGTTACTGCAAATGATCATAATATGTTCAGTATTGTTCAATTTTAACAGGAATTCCCTGGCTGATCAGAAAGCTGAAAAAATATCTTTCCAGTTTTTTTGATTCTGTTATATTACCAAAGCTCAGCACCAGTTTATTTTCGAAGCCCACCACCCCGCAATTCACTTTTAATATTTTATTGGCTGGTGGGGGTATAAATACTACTCTTTTAATGTGATTATTGATCTCCGGCGAAAAGTCCACCTTGCCCAGGTTGGTAATCACGCCACTGTATTTTTGTGTACCCGCTGCATAAAGCTGTGATAGGATAAGCGACTTTAGGAAAAGAGGCACTCCCCGGATAAAAAGATTCTTCTCCCCTCCCACATTCCGCGCCATCATTTTACTAATCAGCTTTTTATCAGTTTCCAGCTGCATCTGGTGGTGTACCACCTTCAGGAGTTGTTCAAACGTATACCACCCCATGCGCACATCTATTTCAGGCATTACGTATAGAGAGAAGTTCCTCATTGTTTTGGTGGGATACATATTGCGAAGATTTACTGGTACTTCTATCCTCACCTTTTTATTACTCCTGCGTTTGGCACGTTTAGGAAGCTCCTCATGCACTTTTTGCAATCCGTAAAGGTACACAGCCACCAGGTATTCAGTTAGACTTACCTTATGCTCCTTAGCCTTTTGAATAGTTTCCTTGATGGGTATGATGCCTAGTAACACATCGAAGCGTGGCCTTGGCTTCAGAGAAAAAGGTACATGAAAAGCTTTGGGTATAGAGATGGTTGGTGCTTCAGTTTTTTTGAAAAACCGGTTAAAAGCATCTTCGTGTTCTTCGGTAGAAGCTTTTTCACCTGGTCGCAGCCAGGGTACACCATCAGGTACTCGTTGTCCGCATTTTTCCAGATAAGTAAATAAAAGGGTTTTCAGGAATTCTAAGGTGCCGGTGCCGTCAGTTAAAATATGAGAGAACTCTACACTTACCTTATTTTTCATCACCAATACTCTGAACATCAGCTCATCCTTTTCAAATGCCCTGCATGGTACCCCTTTATCTGCCATTACCTTGATGGGAATATCTGCATGTTCCAGGAAATACCAGAAAAACCCTCTTCTTAATATTACTTTGTAATAGGGAAAACGCTCTTCAATAGCCCTGATCGCTTCACTAAAGGGTTCTGCTTTTATTCTTTCTTTCAGCTCCACCGAAATCCGGATTACCGAAGTTAACTCCGTGCTCCTGATAGCAGGGTAGATTTTTGCGGCATTATCCAGTCTCAGCCAAAAGTCTCTTTTTGTTTCATAGGTATTGGCCATATTAGCCTGCTAAAAAACTGTTCATGCTATTATCTTAAATAAAAAACGTTTCACTCACTCCTGTTGTTTAAAGAAGAAGCTTGCTTACAGTAAGACATTCCCCATCATTTAAAACCATCTATTTTGGTAAGTATACAGAGCAGGCTCGTCAATCTTCTTTTGAAGCTTGTAAATAAAAAGACACTCCTTCAAAAGCAGTTCAAGTACAATAAATTTGACCTTTTTACTTCTTCAGAACCTACACGGCAGGTTATGGCAAGCTGCAACGTACATAAATCTCTGGTACAGGAACATAACGTATTTACCTTAAGTCCTAAACAACCAAAAGAAGGGGTACACAAGCATATCCTGTATTTTCACGGTGGTGCCTATGTGCAAAGTTTTGCTCGCCCTCACTGGGACTTTCTATCCCTCCTTGTGAATAAAACTTGTTGCACTATTACTGCTCCCGATTATCCGCTTGCACCTGCTCATACCTATGAACAGACCT
Organism: Cesiribacter sp. SM1; assembly: GCF_020178975.1. Classification (GTDB taxonomy): domain Bacteria; phylum Bacteroidota; class Bacteroidia; order Cytophagales; family Cyclobacteriaceae; genus Cesiribacter. The sequence goes on along the minus strand of NZ_JAHXBU010000009.1, from coordinate 52,990 downwards.
TTGCAGTGGTCAGTGAGCTTTACAGAAACCTGATCAACAAGGTAAATCCGAACGAATTCATCCTTATGGGCGACTCTGCCGGTGGTGGTCTTGCCCTGGCCCTGGCCCAGCTTATGAAAAATCAAAACACGCCCCAGCCCCGTCAGCTAATTCTACTCTCCCCATGGCTTGACTTAAGCCTTACAAATCCTGTAATAAAGGATATTGATCCCTCTGATTTATTTTTAGGGGTGGATGGTTTAAAATTAGCAGGTAAGGCCTACGCAGGGAATACAAGCCCAGACCATTATTTAATGAGCCCCATTAATGGTCCTTTAGAAGGACTTGGAAGGATCTCAATTTTTATGGGATCAAGAGAGATTCTGGTGGCAGATGCACGAAAGCTAAAAGAAATAGCCAAGGCAAAAGGTATTCCTCTAAACTATTACGAATACGAAGGAATGTTCCATACTTGGATGTTGCTGAATTTACCCGAATCGAAAAAAGCAAAGAAGCTGATTATGGAGTTGATCAATCAGCCTTAAATTTTTTTCGGTTTAGGCTCTATTAAAAATAAAATTACCTGATGTCTTACCAGAAACTGCTTCCCCTGGAGCAAAGATAACCATCATGTAAGAGACTAATATATCTTTTTCTCCAATGTTCATCCTATCGATAAAAGTTAAATTAGAGGATCATTTTCAGTAAAAAAAGTATTATCTGAATTAACAGATTTGCCGTGAAATTATGGATAAAATTTGTTCCCTATTTGTACCTCAAGCCCACATTACAATCCGTAACACACAGAAATTTAACTGCATAGGAAAACGTATTACATTCTGTATAAGGTAAATAAATTATACTATTACATGATCCTGCTACAGTCAAATGAGTCCACGGTGTGAGTTCCTCTTAATTTGAGAAATTCATTTGTGTACCATTGAATTTTGATGTTGATTGATTACGCCCTTCGGTAACTCAAGAAAATTTGCGGCATTGAAGTAAAAAATATCAGCTTTTTGCTGTATGCTTAAGAATGGTGCTGCATTTACCGCTTCAATACCATTTGCTATTTCAGCTGGCCATGTCATCTGATCACTGCCAAACATAATTCTTTTGGCAAAGCCGGCATCTACTAAACCTTTGAGGTAGTTGTGAAATTCTTGCCGAGGAAGGTTCCAGCTAATTACCGACACATCAACATGCACTTGAGGATGAGCATACATTAGCGCCTTCATATCTTCTAAAAATGGCCAGCCTGCATGCATGATGTATACTTTTACCTTAGGATGTGAGATTAGTAGTTCTTCCATCTGAAGGGGCTTCGCCTGACTGGCTCGGGTGAGCGGATAGGCAAAATAGGCCCCACCAGCTGGTCCTCCAGGGAAAAGATGAAAGCCAATCGGAACCTCTAACTCTTCTGCCAAATCAAACACTTTTTTAAGTCGCTGATCATTTGGTAGAATGCCCGCATAGTTAGGCATCACCTCCCCGATAATATCTACATCGCCCCGCTTAAAATAGAGCCTTACCGAATCTGCATTCAGCTTATCTGGATCTACCACACTTTGCCCGATCAATATCTTTCCAGGTTTACTCCTGCTCCACTCTTTGAGTACCTTATTTTTACCATCAGGAGAAGAAACAACCCCTAGCACAATGTTATGCTTTTCCATTATTTCAAAGGTTTCTTCTTTGTGAGAAGCAGGATTTTCAGAGCCATATCTTTTTTCACCTGTGACAGGATTGGATGCCTCTCCAAACAAAGGGTTAGGAGTGTTGTAAGCATGCATGTGCATGTCAATGATAGGACCAGTGTAGGCACTGTTACTATTTTCTCTTGCGCGGTTAACACATGAAAAAGAAAACAGCACTGCCAGCAAAAAGAATACCTGTAGCTTTTTCATGTCAGCCTTTATTTACATGCTCTTCCCAAACAATAAAAAATGCATCATCAACTGACTCATACATACAAGCTAGCCCATGCCCCTCTTAAAAGCCATAACTGCTCTTTTTGAAAGAGGCGACTTAACTTGAACTTATTTAAGATAAAGTTAAAATATAAAAACAAATCAACAATAGCTCTCTAAGTTATTTTAGTTAAGCACCTGATTGTAAGGTACGGGTCTATCACCTTGTCTATCATTTGTAACCAACCTCAACACTGTAAATTTAATAGACTGTTATAGATTACTGTCGAATGAAAAGTGTAAAGAAACTATCTAATCAGGGGTGAAATTATGCAGTAGATCAGTACCTTATGCAAGTCATCGTTTACGCAAACTGCTGTATAAAAGTACATTAACAAGCCGCTTTACATTCTGCATCCGGGAAAGACTTTATCGAAAAACAAACAGCTAGAATCGAAAATGCAAACAAACGGTCTCTTCCCACCCCCTGTTGACGCAAGGGTTCATAAAGAATCTCATAGCGTTTGCATGTGCCTAGGCGGCGCAGGCTCTTTCTGTCTTCTTCGAACTGCTCAATTATACGAGTGAGGATTTTTTTCTGATATCGATGCTGTATTCTTTCTCGGCAAGCTCGATCATCATATCGAAAAGAACAGACTTTTTATCCGGGTGCTCCAGATGCTTTTTCTGCTTCTCTGAAAGGCGCACCTTCTGCTCGAGTTCAGGAAGCTTTTGTTCCGGAGTTTTAGCTATATTCGACGGGGTTTAATTATACCAGTCGAAGCTACCATATTTTCTTAACCAGCCCATAACAGTAGAACGAGATTGTATCCCATACTTGCGCTGGGCCGCTGTAGTGCTTAATTCTCCTTTTTCAATCTCCTGCACTACCTGTAGCTTAAAACTATAACTGTAGTCTTTTTGTGTCCGCTTAACATACTGATGTTCTTCTCCTTCTTTCATAGCTTTACTTTTTGTGTATCGCTATGTCAGGACGGGACACAGTAGAAAATGAAGAAGGCCCTGGAAATCACACCAGGGCCTTCTTTTATCATTAGTCATTCTGCATGGAGAAAAACTCCATACAGAATGACTTTTCCTGCTAGTAAATCAAAGTCCTTTCAGAATGTTGATCAACAGGTTGGGCTTAGAGAAGAAGGGAGAGTGGTCGGCCGTCGGCATGGTGATGACTTTCGTTTCGGGGAATTTGGAGTACATGCTTTTCTGATAGCCAGGCGTAATCGCATGGTCACCTAGACAGCTGATGTACACCTTCTCCAGGTTATAGTATCCCTCTGAAAGCTCAATGGGATCAAACATGGTACCCAGCGGATGAGGTTTCAGCAGGGGCAGGATGTTTGCTACCTCCTGATCATACTTAGGATCCTCATTCGATAAAGAATTGGTATAGAAGATTTCAACTAGCTTGTCTTCCTGCACCCAAAGTGTTTCCTCCTGAAAAACCAGATAAGGGACTGCGGGAGACTCTGTGTCACCTGCAGAAAGCTCTACCTGCGACTGTCCGTCTTGTGGCATAAAGGCACTTACGTACACCAGCTTTTTGATATGAGGAGCCAGATCTGAACCCGCCTGCGAAATTACGGTACCACCATAGGAGTGCCCTACCAGAATAACTGGCTGACCTACAGCCAGAATAGTTTCTTTAACAACTTCAACGTGGTCTGCAAAGCTCACCTCTCCGGCCGGAGTGGTGTCTCTTCCTAATCCGGGTAATTGCACAGTTACTACCGTATGCCCAGCCTTTTCCAGACCAGTTTTTACCAGGTGCCAGCTTTCTTCCGGATGCCAGGCCCCATGTACCAGTACATACACCTCCGAGGATGCATAGGATTCTGAGTTAGCCCGCGCAGCAGCTTCAATAGCACTGATGGTGCTGGTTTGCGTTGGCTCCAGAACACCCTCCTGTTCTTCACAGGCAATAAAGGAGAATGCCAATGCTGCGGTCAGCACTGTGTAAATGTTTTTCAACAATTTCATGATGTTTGTTTGATTGTAAAATGGTTGATATTAGAGATATTAAAAAGAATGAAGCAGGCAGATCTGCTAACATTGCAGGATCACTTCCGCAGCCCTGCTCTGTAGCAAAATGGTTACCTCAATCTGCTTAATGCTGTAAATGTTGGCAAGAGAGTGGAATGGATCAGCATCCTGAAAAAAGATGCTGATCCATTCCTGTAGTTATCTAAAAAATTGCACAGTGGTTTTTGTTAGGCAAAACTGTGTTGAATATGTTATATAGATCAATGCTCTACCGTCTTCATGAATTCGTGCGCTTTCTCCAGGCTTGGGAAAGCCCGCTGGGTAATTTTACCCGTCTGTGCAAAAATACCCTCTGTTGTATGAAGTGAAATCTGACCGAAAACATCTTCAGGAAATATCATTGCAAAGTTTCTTACCCCTAGCGCTACCAGCTTATCGCCTAAGCCTTCTCCTGCTATCCAGGCATCCAGCTCCGGATCATTTCCAACATGTTTTGTACCATCCACTACCCATTTCAGATTTGGGTATTCTTTGATGTACTTGGCAAATAGTTCATAGTAAAGATACATTTGCTCTTTGGTCTCACTTACCGTCATTGCGCCTTTGATGGTGTAAACCAGGGAAGGCACAGTGGGATCAAGCGAATGGGTACCATTGCTGCTGTCTGCAAGAATAATCATCTGCTTTAGTTTAAATTGTTGTGTGGTTTATTTGTAACTGTTGAATCTGTTCTTCCCGCTCCTTGAGCTGCGCCATCAGCTCTTCTTCCTTCTGCTTACTTTTTGTCATAATCATCTGCACATAATTTCGCTGCCGGTCCTGCATTTCAAGCATTTTAGCTTTTTCCGTCTCTTTCATCTGCTCTATCTCCCGGGCCTGTTGCTGCAGTTGATGCTCCTTAAGCTGCGACTCTGCCAGCAAGCGCTCGTTTTCTTTCTGCCTGCGCAGTATTTCCTCTTGTGTGGCCTGCAGTTCTTCCAGGCTCTGGCGCATTTCTTCTTCCTGGGCGCGCATTTCTTCGGCCTGCTGCTGCGACTCTTCCAAAAGCAGGCGGGTAGTTTCATTGATTCTGGTACTGGCAATGACCGATGCGAGGTTTTCGCTTAGCTTATCAATAAAATCCATTTGATAAGGTTCGAATACTTTGAAAGAAGCAAGCTCTATCACACCCAGCACTTTTTCATTCAGTTTTAGCGGGACTATGAGGATACTCCTGGGATTAGACTCACCTAGTCCGGAGGTAATCCGGAGGTAATTGTCCGGAACATCAGTCAGGTATACCCTGCCTTTTTCCAGATATGCCTGCCCGATCAAACCTTCCCCTACAGCTATTCTCTTGTTGATGTATTTTTTTCGGTTATAGGCATAGCAAGCCTCCAATTCGAGGTAAGGGGCTTGCCCGTTCTCCTCTTTGAGGATGAAAAGCCCTCCCTGATTAGCCTCCAGATACCGGACCAGTTGCGAAATAACCTCATCGCCCAGCTGCTTCATGTTATCCTGGTTCCTGATCAGATCAGTAAACCTGGCCAGTCCGTCAGAAGCCCACTGCCGCTTTTTATCTTCCACCCTTGTGTTCTCAATTTCAGCAACATAGGCATTCATCTTACGCTCATTTTCTTTTGCCATTAAATCCCTGTCCTGCATCTCCTCTATCAGATTTGCCGCTTCCTTTTCTGCGGCATGATTAGCCGTTTGCAACATGTGCATCTCCACAAAAAGTAACATCCCTGCCATGACCAGCATTGCAAGATCAAGGCTTTCTCCGGAGATTGCCTGTAAATTAATGCTTGTAATGATCCAGGCATGTGCTGCATGAGTCGATAAAAGGCACAAAAGACCAAAAAGGGACGAAAGCCATAGTGGGAGTCCTTCTCGGGCATCGAACACAATCCAGGAAATAACCAGGGCCGTTACCTGTAGGGCAATAAAGCCAGGTAGCACCTCTCCGGCCGCACTGTTAACGGCAGCATTCAGTAATAAGAAAATTAGCGGAAGAGAAAATGAAAGTAATAAACGTGCTAAGGTTCGCAGGCCAAGCGCATTTAATAGCAGCACGGTTCCAAATCCAAAAATACTGGCAAACAAACCCAGCACAAGTTCAGGCAAATAGAAAATAGCTGCTAATGTGTTAACACCAAACAGGCCAATGAACAACATGGCCAGGCAATTCGCTAGTATCGTTTTCCTTCTTAGGTATGTAGGATCACTGGATTGGACACCTAACCTTTCAAACAGCAATAACCAAGTCATATCAGTGTCAGTTGAGCATGGGCATTTACAGAACCATTATCACTTGCCCTAATTAGCATTAATATACTATTCCAATAGAGGCTTTATTAATCACATAATAAATACCCTTACCATTGAATTTCGATGTACAATGATATTTGCATCATATTACATTAAACTATTTACCCCTTTTTTTGCTGTGCAAGGTTAGTCTAACCATAACTCACTTCAAAATGATGACTCCTTGAGGTGCGTAATAAAAAACAGCGTATTGGTTGTTAAATTTGCCTGCTGGTAAGGTTACCTTTTGTGTTTGGCTTTTTCGAGCACCAAAAGGGCACCTCTTTTTAGCAGCTTTTTCATCTTCAATTACACAGAACTCATACGATGGCTTTTAATATGCACAGAAGCGTTCAAGATGCGGTGTTCATCTTTTTTTTTTGAAAGGTTAGTTTTCTTAAACAAAAAGAAAGCATTTTGAACTACACACAGCAGACTAGATATGTGCTAATGCTTTGATGATAGCCGGAAATATTACCGGTCCGCCATTGTCCACGCCATTACCGATTGCGGCTATTTCCATGATCTTCGGTGACAGAAACATTGATAGCTATCAAATAATCAATGACCAGATTATTGCTAACATCAGGATTTGCAAGTTCTGCATTTCAGACTTCACCATGCAGAGTAACGGAGGCTACTTTGAGGTGGGCTTTGCGCTCGGATTAGGTAATTCTCGAATCATCCTGAAGTAAGGAACACCCACGTCTGAAGATTAGCAGGCTAAGCAAGTACATTCTGCCATTCATGGGTTTTGTGAAAAGTTGCAGCAGCAAAAGGGCACAGCGGAATTACCCGTATATGATTTTCTCTAACAAAAGTGACTAAATTGAAGAGGAGCCTTTTGCCGATTCCCCGGCCTTTTAAGGAAACATCCACAGTGGTATGGTCGATAATTATCTGATGATCCCCAGCCCGTATATAATTCAGTTCAGCCAGCCTCTTGCCGTCTATTTCATAATAGAATGATCCCCCTTTATGATCAGTGGAGTGGTAGAAGCTTTCCATTAGGAGCTCTTTCATAGGAATAAATTTAAATCTAAAAATGAAGCACAAGTTGTTTTTTGGTTCGTGTTCCGTTATGTGTTAAAGTTGGAGAATAGGAGGTAGAAACAGATCCCGCTCAGGATGCTGCGTGCAATGATGCAATCCAATTACCTTCAATGTCCAAAAATCTGGTAAATTAGATTCTAATTCACAGGGAGGCAATCGTTACTTTGTCTCCCTGTGAATTATACAGCAGATAAATTAATTTATAAACTTCCGTTGAATTTCCTACTACTTAACAAAAGCTTATTTTTTTATAGCCCCGATAAAATAGGCAGGCTATAATCATCCGACTACAAAATCAATCTTTCCCTGATAGATATTTTGTCTAGGAGAGTTTTAGCAGATTCAGTGTTGAAAGGGGGCCTCCGGGGAATGACTGCAGTTTTCCGCCAGTTATCAAATCACCCAAGTCTATACCGGCAAAGCCTGCTTTTCTGATCATTTCACCCACTACCTTTTTCGCCTCTACATCATCACCTGAGTAAAAAAGAACCCTTTCCCCGCCACTCTCATTAGGGTCTGCTGCTAAAACTGCCCGCAAAAGGGTGTTGAAGGCTTTAACTACTTTGGCACCTGGCAGTAGTTCTGCAACAACCTGGCTAGATGTTTTTTCACCAAGTTCTGCTTTTTTAAAACCAGGCAGAATGGGATTGGTCGCATCTATGACGATACGGTGCTTAATTGAAGACAATTCTTTCACTACCTCTTCTACCTTGATCCAGGGAAGAGAAAGAAAAATAACTTCCGTTGCGGCTGCTTCTTCAAGGGTTGCTGCTTTTACATTTACCCCCAGTTGTTCCGCTACACTCGCTAAAGATGCCGGACCACGGCTGTTGCTGAGTAGTATTTCGTATCCGGCTTTCGCCATGTGTTTAGCAAAGGCCTGGCCAATGCCGCCTGCTCCAATAATTCCTATTTTCATGATAGTTGTATTTTAGTGTTAAGATTAGTTATGTTTTCCCCTCCCTAAGCTTAGGAACTAAGGGAGGGGAATTTAAAGATCTGTAGGATCCTTCTTTTGCAGAATACATCCTTCGTTTTAAATGGATATTTATTTATCAGAACTGGGCCTGTACTCCTGCAGTGGCTTTGTACTCGATTTGTCCGTACCTGCCATTAAAGTAGTCTTCGTAGGCTTCGGCTATTTCTAAGCGGCTGTTCATGATAAAAGGTCCCTGGGCCACCATGGGCTCCCTGTATGGTTCGCCTCCAAAGAGCATGATGTCTGCTAATGCAGCACCCGGATTGCTGAAGATAACAGGGGCTTCATCGGGACTAAAAACCAACAGTTCGCTGTTACCATGCGGGCTACTGTTGCTGATTACCTCTTCCTGAGGAATAAAGGCGGCGTATTCCCAACCAGCCCTGGTATCTAAAGTAAATGAAGCCCCGGCTTTTAGCTGAAGGTGGTAAAGGAATTGCTTTGAATATGTTTTGACAGGTGAGGTTTTATCTTCAAATGTTCCTATAATAATGCGAAGAGTACCAGCATTATTGGGTAATACCAGCTGAGGTACATTTTGGGGATGTAATGCCAGGTATTCCGGAGATTCTGCTTTGTTTTTGGCAGGCAAATTTATCCAGAATTGTAAGGCGTGTAAAGTTCCTCCCTCCAGCTGAAATTGTGGACTGGGATTTTCGTCATGAATAACCCCGTTTCCCGCTTTCATCCATTGGGCTCCTCCGGCTTCAACAATCCCATGATTGCCATTACTGTCGTAATGTTCGAGTGAGCCACTAAATAAATAGGTAAAGGTAGCAATGCCTCGGTGGGGGTGTGCAAATTCTCCTGTGGGTGCCTGAGGGATTTTAGGCGCTTGTTGTGAAGGTAGCAGATGATCCAGAAATACAAAAGGTCCTACTGCCTGAGTGTACCGGTTGGAGAGTAAGCGATTTACTTCCAGGTGAGCAACTTTTGCTCTTGTTCCATAGGTGCTTGTGATAATTGTCTTTTCCATGGTCTATTATTGTTTTGTAAAGTGTTCGTCGACCTGACAATACAAAAATAGAGGGGCAGCAAGCCTTTTTTCATTGACATTTAACAAGAAGCTTCCTTGACAAATGTCAATGAAAAGAGGGTTAAACCTTAGGAGCGGAAGACTTTCTGACGCAACCTGCTAAGGGTTTCAGGGGAGCTTACACTGGATTTAGCGGATAGAAAAGTAATAGGCTGGGCCTTGAGTGAAACCATGAAAGCTAAGGATACTACGGTGGCAGCTTTGAAAATGGCTATCATCAACAGGCCTGTTATTGAGGATCTCATCTTTCATTCTGACAGAGGTGTGCAGTATGCCTGTGATGAGTTCAGAAAAGAGCTATAGACTTATCCTTTGATCCGTCAGAGCATGATCGGAACGCCGAAGCGGCCGTAGAGCCAACTGCTGGGATAATGCTGTAGCTGAAAGCTTCTTTAAGAGCCTAAAAGCTGAATGTGTATATGGGAATAAATTTGAAAACCAGAGAAGGGCAGCTATGGAAATATTTGAATATATCGAGGTCTTCTACAATAGAGAGAGGCTTCACTCTAGCCTTGGCTACCGCACACCTGCTCAGATGGAACAACTGCTAAATCAGAAACCTTTAGCAGCTTAATCTTTTGTCCGCTTTTTTGTTGCAAGTCCAGACACCCAGCAATCGGCTTTCAACCTATCGATCATTGATGATATTCTGGTTAACCATAAATCGAAGCGGTTGAGTCATACGGTTGCCCTATAATACTTCCATATGAAGCCAGTATTGTTCATCATCAAACATCTTAGCAGAGTAGGTCTTTAAAGTAGCGACTGCTTTGAACATTATAGTCTTTAGATTACCTTATCACCTTACAAAAGGTTATTAAGGCTACTATTTCCACCATTTCGGTTAATTCAGAAACTGAAGGTTTATTGAATTTTGCATTATACAATCATAACGAGATAGATATGCAAAAGACAATTTTTATTACAGGAGCATCCGCAGGATTAGGAAAAGCTACAGCCAGATTATTCAATTCAAAAGGCTGGAAGGTGATTGCTACCATGCGTAACCCAGAAAAGGAAACAGAACTTTCGCAACTAGACAGCGTAATGCTGCTGCCTTTGGATGTGACTAATTCAAAACAAATCAAAGAAACCATAGCTAAGGTGCTGGAAGATCACAATGTTGATGTAGTATTAAATAATGCTGGATATGGTTTAGTGGGACCATTGGAAGCATTTACAGATGAGCAGATTGATGCGCAGATCCAAACCAACTTATTTGGAGTCATCAATGTCTCACGGGCATTTTTATCTTACTTCAGAGAAAAGAAAAGCGGCACTTTTATCAATGTAACATCCTCTTTCGGATTATTGAGTTTCCCTACCTGTTCCATTTATAGTGCTTCCAAATTCGGCGTAGACGGATTTTCCGAGGGATTGGCTTATGAACTAGCCCAGTTTGGTATTCTGGTAAAGGTAGTTGCTCCTGGTGGAATGCAAACTGATTTCGCCGGACGTTCTTTAAAAGGGGGTATGCACGATGCCTATCAACAATTGACAACCAAAGTAAGTGAAGGGTACAGCGCCGAGCAAGTTGCAGCATATACCAAAGCGGAAGAAGTAGCACAAATTATTTTAAATGCGGCAACCGATGGTAAAAATCAGTTGAGATATATTGCCGGAAAAGATGCGATTGCCTTATACACAGAGCGATTAGAAAGCGGACCAGAAGCGCAGGTGCAAAAGATTAAATCTCAATTTGTATTTTAACTGAATGAAATTCCTGTCCGTGCAAAATAAATCGGACAGGAACTTTATTTGTTCCGTATGAAAAAGCAGCCTGTTATATTCAATTCTCTATCCCAGCTCCATAAAGCAATGGGTCAACCGGCTCCAAGCCATCCGTTAATCAGTATCTTGAACTACGGGGAAGCCCATTTTGACCCTAAAGACTTCGAACAAGGTATTATTCTGAATTTCTATAAAATATCCTTCAAGACCAGTTTCTCGGGAAGGCTTAAATATGGACAGGGCTACTATGATTTCGAAGAAGGCGGGATGTCGTTCATCGCTCCCGGACAACTACTGCGCATGCAGGAGGAAGAAGCAAATTACGACGGGATGACCTTGCATATCCACCCGGATTTTCTACGGGCCTATCCTTTGAATAGCATCATCAAACAATACGGGTTTTTCAGTTATTCCGCAGCAGAGGCACTCTATCTCTCTGAAAAAGAAAAGGCGACTATTTTCAGTGTCTATCGCTTTATTCAGGACGAATTAGGTGAAAGGATCGACAAATTCAGTCAGGATGTGATCATTTCCCAGATTGAGTTGTTGCTCAACTATGCCAATCGTTTCTACGACCGTCAGTTCATTACCAGGAAAGCGGTAAACAATGATGTGTTGAGTAAATTAGAGGCTTTGCTGGAGAATTATTTCAACGATGACAAATCACTGATGAACGGTTTGCCATCTGTTCAATCTGTAGCGGAACAATTGCATCTTACACCACGGTATCTGAGTGATTTGCTGCGTAACCTGATAGGGCTGAATACCCAGCAATACATCCACGAAAAAGTTATTCACAAGGCAAAGGAATATCTGGCCAAAGACGAATTAACAGTTGCCGAGATCGCTTACCATCTGGGTTTCGAGCATCCGCAATCATTCAATAAGCTCTTCAAGAGCAAGACTGCGTTATCGCCATTAGATTATAAAAAAAGTTTACTGAATTAGATAGACAAGCTTTCCTATACTCTTGCTTTCGGCTATATATCATGGTAATCGGCCGGAAAATGAATCCCGCCAATAGAATGGCTACTTTAGTCGCTTACTGCATGGGATTATAGCTGAAAGCAATATTGGTTTCAAAATATCGGGAATAGAAAGAAATGTTCTTTTATTTTACCGAATCGATACTCCCCCTACGGTTGAAGCCATTCTAAGCTAATTCCCCTGGATGCTCATAGGTTCCGGAAAGATTGTTCCTTACCCACGAGCAACGTTATCTGAATCCGTTGAAAGAACAGCCAAACATTGTCCAAGGTGTCGCCTCTTATTCATATCGAGTCATTTCTGGGCATCAAGAACCAATCTTTGAGCCGGATAAAGAAACGGATACAGGGAAATGAATAAAAAAGAAATTCTGAAATGATTGTTTCAAATATTAGTTTATCTTTGCCTTATATCATGGCACGAAACGTAGAATTTGATGAACAACTGGCTATTTCCAAGGCAATGGACGTCTTTTGGAAAAAGGGCTATAATGGTGCATCCATGCGGGATCTTACCGAAGCAATGGGTATTAACAGTAGCAGCCTGTACAATACCATCGGCGACAAGCACCAGCTTTTCTTAAAAGCCATCAAACACTACACGGAATCACGGATGGAAGCCGCCAAAAAGCAGTTGCAGCAGATCACATCTCCATTAAAAGCAATTGAAAAGTATATCAACGCTTCCGTTTACACGATCACCAATGAGCCTAATAGTTGCCTGGCCATCAAGACCACCTTTGAAGTGGCTACTGGTGATGCGGAAGTGCAGAAGGTAATCAAGGCTGACAATGAGTTTACTTATCAGCTGTTGATCGGATTGGTTCAAAAAGCTATTGAAAAAAAGGAAATTAAGGTAAGTCAGGATGCAGAAATGCTGACAGACTATATCATCAATCACTTTACAGGCTGGCACGAGTCCTTTATCATTCACCAGGACAAAACAAGAATCAAGAAAATGGCGCAGTTCCTGATCGAGCAGCTAAGCCAATAATTTTTTACCTTTTATTGAAACGAACGTTACATAATTATGAATCCCATAGACCTACAACAGAAATACAGCAGCTATTATACTGCGGGTGAATCACCGGAGGTCGTAGAAATCCCTGAGGTAAGCTATGTTTCCATTCTTGGAGCAGGAAGCCCCGGAACGGCCACTTTCTACGGGAAGAAAAAAGCTATAAAAGACTTTGTTTACCATTTGCAAAAAAAATATGAGGGAACGGAGCAGGCATTTAAAAGCCAGGTAGTGGAAATCTTCTATTGGTTTGATGAAGAGCAAACGGGTTTTGTGGACATCGGTGAATTTTATACCACAGTGGACCTGGACCAGCTTCATTATCGGATAGCCATACGCATCCCAGATTATGTTTCAGACAAGGTTATCCAGGAAATAGCCCAACGTTCAGCGGAGAATTCATTTTTCAAGGATTTTGAGCGCTTTACCTATACGGCTGGAAAATGTGTGCAGCTCTTACACACAGGACCCTTTGCGGGAGAATTGGAAACCCTTCCGCTATTGCAGCAATTTGCGACGGCCAATGGATTGATAAAGTCAGGCATGCACCACGAGATTCATGTCGTGAATTTCGAAAAGGGACAAAGCCAGGCACATCTTCAAACTATCCTGCGGGATCCGGTAGTGGCCGTCAAATAAACGTATTTTTTTATTCTAATCTGAAACATTTGTTTCAGTTAAATCAAAAACATAAAATGAAAATAACAGAAAAAGAATTATCAGGTAAGGTTGCCTTGGTTACCGGTGGAACAAAGGGCATAGGAAAAGCTATTGCAGATGAACTGGCAGCATTAGGGGCTACCGTTATAGTTTCGGCAAGGAGCAAACCCACAGAAGGTATAGACCATGATTTTATAGCTGCGGATTTAACGAAGAGTTTGGACAATGAAGAATTAGCCCGGAGAATAACCGTGCAATATGGCGAGTTGGATATTTTGGTCAACAATGTAGGTGGAACTTCTTCCCCGGCAGGTGGTTTCAGCGTGCTCTCAGACCAGGACTGGGAGAATGACCTGCAGCTGAACCTCCTGGCAGCTATTAAATTGGATAAGGCACTTGTCCCTTCCATGATTGCACGGGAATCGGGGGTAGTTATCCATATATCTTCCCTCAACGGTAAACTGCCCCTTTATGCTTCTAATTTCTCTTACGGCGTTACCAAAGCAGCCCTGAACAACTACAGCAAAACACTGGCTAATGAAGTGGCTTCAAATGGTGTTCGGGTGATAACCATTTCCCCCGGAATGGTCAAAACCAAGGCGATGGAGACATTTCTGAACAATTATGCAGCCTCCATTGGGAAAAGCGCTGATGAAACCGCTCAGGTAGTGATGGATAGCCTGGGGAGTGTACCCATGAAACGGCTAGCTCAACCAGAGGAGATTGCGCATTTAGTTGGCTTTTTGGCCTCACCCAAAGCGTCTTACATTACCGGTGCGAATTATGTAATAGACGGCGGAACAATCCCGACTGTTTTTTAAGGTCCTTTCTTAAAACAAAACCATCCTGCGACCCATTATTTTGGAAGGCAACAAGGTAGTTATTCACCTGGATTACCATGCGAAACGGATTGATGGGGAAATTTATGATAATGGGATTGTCGTTCTGATGAAGCTGGGAATGGCCTGATTGTGGAAGAACGGGAATTTCTAGATATAATCCATGTAAAAGGAATATTCTGCGGCGGGATCGAAAGTTCGCAATGACAACACAGCTGGTCAAAATGGCAACAAACCTCTTCGTTCTGGCTAATTTATTCTTTCGAGTTTGGAGCAATTTTGTGCTGTATAAAAGTTAAAAAAATAAAATGAGTTATTGCAGTCATATCCAAAAGATGAAAGAACCCAGCCGAAGCCTTCATCAACACTACCATGACAACCATTACGGATTTCCCATTCATGATGATAACGAATTATTCGGTCGCCTCCTGATGGAAATCAACCAGGCAGGGTTAAGCTGGGAAACCATCCTGAAGAAAGAGAAAGGCTTCCGTAAAGCCTATGATGATTTTAATATCAAAAAGGTTGCCGCATATAACGAAACAGACCGTGAAAGGCTGCTAAATGATCCAGGGATTATCCGTAACAAACTTAAAGTAAATGCAGCAATAGAAAACGCGAAGTCAATCCTTGAACTGCAAAAAGAATATGGAAGTTTTGAAAAATGGCTGGTACATCACCATCCCAAAACCAAACAAGAATGGATAAAACTGTTTAAGAAAACATTTCGATTTACCGGTGGTGAGATAGTGAACGAATTTTTGATGAGCATCGGGTATCTGCAAGGAGCACATTCCGAAACTTGCCCCGTCCATCAAGAAGTTATAAAAGTAAAACCTATGTGGCTAAAGAAATAACGGAAATGAAAACACAAACTTTCATCAATGATTGGATTGCCACCGGCAATGATTTCAAAACAAAGGAATATCTGGATTTTTACCTGCCCAATGCCATTTTGGATGATCCTTCTGTTGGAGCGGAATTCATAGGACACAACGGCATCACAGAATACTTTGACAGTTATTTCATTGGCTTTCAGACGCAGACTAAGCTGGTCAGATTAGATGTTTTAGATGACGAAAATGCGCACCTGGAAGTAGAGTTTACAGGAAAGTTTCCGGAGGGGAAAATAGGAGGAACCTTTGATTTTACATTCAAGGATGGTAAGATCTCCTTTGTAAAAGCAGATTTAATACTTTAACCGAAAGAAAAAAACATGAGTAAAAATAATTTTGACGAAATCATCCATCGTTCATTGGAGATACGGGAGAAATACCATGAACTTGAGTTACAGCACCACGGAAGCGAATGGACGGTGGAAGAAGACGCGTTAGCCTATCTGACCGATGCGGGCTTAGTAGGTAGAAATATCATGTCGCAGCAGCAATGTTGGCCAAAAGAGAATTCTCAACAAGAATTAGAGCATAAATTGGGTGAGAATATTTGGTGGCTGATTGTATTGGCTGACAGATCAGGTATAGACATTAAGGATGCGGTACAAAAATTTATCAGCAGCAAAGAACAATTACTGTTTAACTAGCTGCGCCTAGAAATCTTATTCTGAAAAAGTCAAGACTTAATCTGACGGTTGAATGGTAAGCTCCCCAGTTTACAAACTGGTTTTCAGTTGAAATCTTTCAAATATATCAGAATGTTTCTGCTATCGCTATGGGTGTTGATAGTGGCCGGTACACCGATGGGTAAGTCCGCAGGTGTTATCCACCGGGCGTCGGTCGCTGCTAACACCCCGTTTGCTACACAGGGCTCATTCTCTTCAGGCTGTCATGGGGTCTGAAAAGATTGTAGCGGCCCGCCACCGCGGTCCTGTATCCATTTTCTGTTATCTCTCTTACCTCATCTAAGGTATCAAAAAGATACACATCCGCGCGGCGGCCCCAAGCACATTTCGTCTGTAGGTGCCATTGTGCCTTTCTACAAAAGCATTCTGGGTTGGCTGCGCGTCCCGGGCTTACCAGCTTGAATATAGAAGAACTCAATGCCTTGCATCTTGCTCCATGCCCTCATAAGTGAAGCGGCTAGTTCTGGTCCATTGCGCTCCGCCACCGCGGTCCATTCTGATTTTCCTAGGCTTTTGCCTTCTTTTGATCAGGTGGTTAAGCACCCACACTACCCTGTTGCTCTTAATCTAGTGGTCAATCTCAATGCGCAAAGCCTCCCTGCAGTCCGCCGCTGCGGTTAAAATCATCTGCGCGGCGGCCGCCATGACGTTAAGGTTCTGAATTTGCAACCATTCCCCAGTGCCATCGCTCATGAAGTCAACACTGACCCGACCTAAAAACTTTGAATTGATTGGGGTGATTTTAGATTTTGGTTCTGATCCATGTGGGCAACTTTTGACAATAATTAATAGCTCTCCTGTAAACTCGGGAAATCTGCAGCTTTAACATCGTCAACATACTGTTTGACGGCGCTATTAATTACAGTGTGCAAGTCTGCATATTGCCTGACAAACTTCGGATTAAACTCTTTATTCATTCCCAGCATATCGTGAACAACAAGTACTTGCCCATCAGTACCAGCTCCCGCACCAATTCCGATGATTGGAATATGTAATGATGCTGCTACCTCCTCTGCCAGGGATGCCGGAATCTTTTCTATCGTTATTGCATAGCAGCCAAGTTCTTGCAAAAGTAGCGCGTCCTTCTTCAGCTTTTCAGCTTCTGCGTCAGCTTTTGCTCGAACACCGTAGTTCCCGTATTTGTTGATGGACTGCGGCATTAAGCCCAGATGCCCCATGACAGGAATACCGGCATTGATGATTTTCCGTATATCCTCTGAAATTTCCTCACCTCCTTCTATTTTGAGGGTATCAGCGCCAGTCTCCTTTATGATTCTAATAGCTGATTTCAAAGATTTACTCGGGTTTCCGCTGCATGTACCGAATGGCATATCAACCACAACCAATGCCCTTTTTACGCCTTTGACTACGGATTTTCCATAAAAGATGATCTCCTCTAAAGTTAGCGGTAGTGTGGTTTTGTTTCCTGCCATTACATTAGATGCGGAATCTCCTACCAAAATAGCATCAAGCCCAGCCTGGTCAAGGATGCTCGCCATCGTATAATCGTACGCGGTCAGCATGGAAATCTTCTCACCGCGTTCCTTCATCTTCTGAAATGTTTGTACAGTTACTTTCCTTTTATCAGTATCAGTGCTAACGGACATAGTAAGGTGTAATAAGTGATTGTATGATTTTGAAAGCTAATTTTTCATATCAGCTACTTAGCATTAAGCCACGCATTTAAATCTTTCAATACCTCACCGCTGATTTGATGACCCATGTTGTACTCTTGATAAGTTAATGGCACATCCAGATGCTGGAGGAAAGTTTTGGCTTGTTTTGCGTAATGAACTGGCAATGTTGCATCCTGCATCCCGTGTGCAATGAATACCTTCAAGCGGTACAGTTCATCATTTTTAGTCACTGTGGATTGGAGATCTTCAAGAACTCTGCCGCTTAAGGCTATAATTCCGTTCACCTCCTTGGGATGCCTTAACCCTATACTATAACTCATAATGGCTCCCTGGCTAAAACCGCCGAGGTACACTTCATCAAGACTGTACTTTTGTTTTACCTCCGCTATAAATTTTCTAATGGTTTCTCTGCTTGATAATTCCTGTGCTTCATTGAAAACAGGTTTACCAGTTGAAAAATCGACCTGGTACCAGGCAAATCTTTCAGGACCCAAAGCAAAAGGAGCACGGGCTGCAATAACAAAAAACTCAGCAGGTAAATGTCCTGCAAGATTGAACAGATCCTGCTCATTACTACCAACACCGTGTAACAGAATGATGGCTCTATTCTTTGAAGTCTCAACTTTTGGCTCCCGCACAAGATGTTTTAGGATGAGATTATTCGATGTTAGCACGAGTTCTTTATCGGATTTATTTTTCATTTGAGTACTGTCTATCAGGTAGAAGTTGATTGTGAAGAGAAGTAAGCTCAGCAACATGTAGAAAAAGTTGTAAATGGCTGGTAGAGGTATTTAATACTTCCACCAGCCTTTCCATTAATATTACTTCCTGAAGATTATAGCGTTACTATTCAGGTTGATTATACAGATACCAGGCGATTCTCCAGTTTCCCTCAACCTTTTTGACGATAAAAATCTCTCTATAGCTCGCAGGAACAGTTTGACCATTTGAGCGAATCAAAGTTGTTCCCTCGGAATGTGATCTTACGTAGCCGTATTCACCGTCAACAGCGATTTCGTCAATTGTAAAGGCTAGATCGAGTTCAACTGCATCAAACACGCTTTCATAAGTACTTTTTATGGCAGTATTGCCTACCATAGTAGGAGCATCCGGAGCCATTAAAACGCCATCTGCAATGAAAATACTTGATACTGCTTGTGCATCTGAAGAAGAAATTGCATTCGCATAAGCTGAAGTGATAAGTGTGCGAATATCATTTATATCTTCTTCAGTGTAACTAAGAGGATTATTTTCAATGACCTGTGTGTTGTTAGCCTGGCTCAAAACACCCATTTTATTGTAGATATAGCTGGCTATTTTCCATTGATCATTTACCTTTTTCACAACAAATAGTTCCCTGTTTTCTTCAGGAGCACTAGCGCCCGTAGCCTTTATGGTTGCCGTACCTGCAGAGGTAGATCTGACGAATCCATATTGATTGCCAACGATTATTTCATCAATCTTAAATTCAAGATTTAGGTCAACAGCACCAAAGATACTCTCATAGGTGTTTTTCAATGCAGTAGCACCTGTAGCAGTAGGCGAGCCAGGGCCCATCACAACGCCATCGGCCGTAAATGCAGATGTTACAGCATCTGCATCTGAAGCTGCTAATGCATTTTGGTAAGAAACCCCAACCAAACTTTCGATAGCTTCACTTTCTTGTTGGACATTGATAGATTCGCTGGTGTCATCGTCCTTTTCACATGAGGCAAACGCTATGGCGATTGCCAATAAATAACATACCCTTTTCATTTCTTAGTAATTTTATACCCGGAGGATTTATTAGAAATTTTTACACGCCCTGCTATGAAAGCAGGCACTTTAGTCCACTCGCAAACGCTTTCCTGTTATAAGCTAGCTGCCGTTCATCTGAAGTTCTTATTTCTACTGGTAGGAAAAGTAGCTAAGCTAGCATTCCACTCTTAAAGAGCCCTGTTATTTGGTCTTATTGTACATGTAGCGGGCAATCTTCCACTGACCTTTTACTTTTTCAAATACAAATAATTCGCGGTTTTCATCGGGAATGCTTTGTCCGCTCTTTTTTATGATGAAACTACCTTGAGAGCTTGATCTGGCAAATGCAGTATTACCGTTGACTTCAATTTCTTGAATGGTAAACTTTAGGGTGTAGGTAAAATTGTCAAAAACATACTGATAGGTGCCCTTTACTTGTTCGACTCCATCGGCTGTAGGTGCTCCATTAGCCATTAATACCCCATCAGTTGTGTATAGGCTGATAACCTTGCTTACATCGGATGCATTAAGCGCATCCTGATAACTATAGATTAACTTTTCAATAGCTGTTTTCTCTGAAGCATTTTCAGTTTGTGCTTTGTTAACCTTCAGACTCTTAGATTGGCCTTTTGCTTCATTCTGGAAGAAGAGCGCAGATGCAATCAATGCAACAATCATTAATGATTTTTTCATTGGTTTTTGTAGTTAAATTGTAGTACAAAGTTGCCAATGATTGTGCTCTGCAGCTTATAATCTAGTTTAAGAAACACTCTTAAACTAGATTAAGGGTGTTTCTTAAACCTTTGGTGAATAGATCACTTACCTGTAGCAGTGGCCGTAGTACTTGCAGCTGTAGTGACCAGTTTTAGGTCAATAATAAACTCATTGTCAAGAGCTTTATCGCCCAGATCTGCAAAGAATGAAGGGGAGCCATAGCGCACATCAAACTTGCTCCGATCTACCGTAATTTTTGCCACGGCCTCGGCTGCATCTCCGTTAAATTTTACAGTAGCAGGAAAGCTGATTGTTTCTGTCTTACCCTTAATGGTAAGATTGCCAGTGATCTGGTAGTTACTTGCGCCAGCTTTGGCTCCGGAAATCGGTGTTGCCTTGGTAATCTTGAAAGTAGCTTTCGGATGCTTTTCAACCCCAAAGAAGTCATCTGACTTGAGGTGCCCCACCAATTTCGCATTGTAGCCTGCATCAGTAAGATCAGTGTTGGTGATGCTGTTCATATCGATTTCGAAGGCACCCCCCACCAGCTTGTTCTTCGCTACCTGTAGCGAGCCGGATGTTAGAGAGATATTGCCGGTATGCTCGCCGCCAATCTTTTTACCCGTCCACACCAGGCTAGATTTTTGCGTGTCAACTGTAAAAGTTTTAGCCGCTCCACTCTGGGCAGCAAGTTGTGTGGTTGTGATAGCCAGGATGGCCAGAGCGGCAAAGAAATACTTAGTAATTTTCATGTTTTAAGTGTATTAGCTATTGAAATAAATTGAATGATAAAATGTGTCGGAGTACAGGATCATATGACTGCTGGTTCAGGTATAGCTCGTTTTCTTAGCCAATCTTTACAGAGGTCATGGTTAGGGAACCGCCTACTACTCTGTCGTTGAAAAACGAAACCTCATCCTTACTTCCCTTAAGCCCTAGCGAATAGAGTAAGGGCCAATAATGTTCTGGGGTAGGGATGGCTAACTTGGCTTCTCTGCCCAATTGCTCGTATTTTATTAGTTGATCGTGGCTGCCGTTACTGATTAGGTCTTTGAATTTTGTATTCATCTGCACAGCCCAGTCATACCCCCATTCTGGTTCGTCAATTTTATCCCAGGCTACCATGCGCAGGTTGTGTACCATGTTACCGCTACCCATAATGAGTACACCTTTTTTTCGAAGGTCTGCCAGCTCTTTTGCCAGCTGATAATGGTATTGCGGACCTTTGGAGTAATCGATGCTTAGCTGCAGCACAGGGATATTCGCTTCGGGGTACATATGCCGGATAACAGTCCAGGCACCGTGATCAAGCCCCCAATCATGGTCCATTTCAACTGCCGTGGATTTGATAAGGGAAGCCGTTTCTTTAGCCAATAAAGGGTTGCCTGGAGCATTATATTGAACATCGAATAAGGCCTTAGGAAAGCCTCCGAAATCATGAATGGTTTTCGGAAAGTCCATAGCAGTGACACGAGTGCCCTTGCTCAACCAATGCGCAGAAATAACAAGTACCGCTTTTGGGGTAGGGATCTCTTTGCCGAGTTGCTTCCACTTCCGGCTGAATTCATTATCCAGAATGCCATTCATGGGGGAGCCATGGCCAATGAACAAGACAGGCATTAGTTGCTCTTGCTCACTTAGACTTTCTGTAAACCGGTTAAAAGCTGATAATGTGCTCATACCTACTACTCCAGTGATAAGTGTTTTAATAAATTGATCCCGTTGCATAACAGCTTGATTTGCTACAACACCTACTCAATATTGAGTGATAGCTGTTTAGTTTACTGGTGTAGGATTTTCCATCCAGCCAGCCAGTTGTAGTTGTACTTCATGTTCAGCTGTATGAGTAGGAGCTGCATGTTTTCCAGCGTTCTGCTTACAGAGAGATCACCTGCTAGGAGAGGATTGAAGCCGGCTGTGCTCACCAGTTCAGAAACCGTCCTCAACGCATCTTCCTCATTGCCTGCAACAAAAGCATCTGCTTGTCTACCGTCAATTACTGGTGTTGAGAAGTCTGCAGCAAAGGTGGTGTTGAATGCTTTCACTACTTTAGCATTGGGCAGGCTCTTTTGCAGTTCTTCTGCTGCGCTGGTATCAGGTGCTGTTACCAAGCCATTATAGCTGCTGTTTAGAGGATTTGATATACTGATGACGATCTTTTGGTTGGAGACTTCCCGAATCTTTTGGGCTACTTCTTTTTCCGCTTCATAAGGAACCGCAACAATGATGATATCGGCTTCCCAGGATGCTTCTACGGAGCAATCGATAGCCTCTACAGCTGCAGCAGGATTGCTGCTCCTAATTTCCTCCACTACTGCTTGAACTTTGTCTTGCTCCCTGGCGCATAGGAGTAATCTGTAATTGCCTTTCGACAGGCTTTTTGATATAGCAGAGCCCATATTTCCAGAGGCTCCGATAATGGCGATGGTTTGCATTGTTTTCATGATTTTGATTTCTAACAATGCAAAGTTACCTACGCTCCATGCCCTGTGCATTGAGCTCGATCAAGAAAAACCATTGACTTTTGTCAATGAAATGGAAGGTAGTTTTATTCGCGATTTGCCATCTTCTTCCTGATCCGGCTCAAGGTTTCAGGGGTCAGGCCCAGGTAGGAGGCTATCATGTGTTGGGGCACGCGTTGCACAATGTCAGGATACATTTCCGTGAAATTTCTGTAACGCTCCTCTACAGGTAAGCTTATATTAGAAGTATGGCGTCTTTGAAGAGCTATATAAGCACCTGTGATCAGCAAGCGCATATAGGTCTCATATTTAGGCTGCACTTTTAAAAGTTCTTCATGTGCACTCTTGCTAATTAAAATCAATTCGGCTTCCTCTATCGCTTCGATATGATAAGTAGCAGGCTCTCCAGTCAGAAAACTGAACAGATCGGAAATGGTCCAGCCTTCTATAGCAAATTGAATGATATGTTCGCTGCCGCTTTCAACCGAGTATTCCCGTAATGTTCCCTTTTCTACAAAGGCAATGGCTTTACAAACATCTCCTTTCTGCAACAGATACTGCCTTTTCCGTAGTTTCTTTGGGGTTAGGTATGCTTTGATTTGTTCCTGCTCTTCATTAGATAGCGGTACCTTCTCCTGGAATTTCTGAAAGAATAAGTCGTACATAATAGACCTTATTACGATAATTTACTAAGGGTCTGATAGCGAAGGGATAAAAGAACTAAGGCGGTAGGAGATCTTCTTTTTGTATTATGCGAATAATCAAAAGTGAAGAAATATCCCACCGCCAGTTAATAGGCTTAACGAGTTTACGAGCAGATGAGTTTATGGCTATTTTATCAGAATTCGATAAGTTATGGCTGCAGTACTATAGCTATTATGATTTGAAAGGAAATAAGAGAAGCTTGCCCAAGCACAGCGAACACAGTGATATTAGTCTAAAAGGCAGTCATGATAAGCTTTTATTCATTCTGATTTACCTGCAGCAAAATCCTACACAGGCATATCATGGGTTAATGTTTTCCATGAGTCAGGGAAAGGTGAGTCAATGGCTGAAACTACTATTGCCCTTATTGGAAAAGAGTCTGCATCGGCTCGGGATGCTCCCTCAAAGAAGGGCAGATCAACTGTATTTGAGCCTCAAAGCACTGGCAGAGTACTTTATTCTCTTGGATGGCACCGAAAGAGTTATTCCACGTTCTGTGGATTATGAGCGCCAGAGGTTCTACTACAGTGGTAAAAAAGGGGAGCACACAGTAAAAAACAACCTGATTATCAACAAGGAAAAGAAGGTACTTTTCCTGAGTGCTACTGTAGAAGGAAGCATGCACGATAAGGCACTGGCTGATGAAATGGAGCTGCTTTTTCCCCCTGAAGGAGTGCTGATGCAGGATCTGGGATTCCTGGGCTTTTCCCCTGATAAAGTTAAAGTAGTGATGCCGGAGAAAAAACCTAAGAATCAAGAGCTAAGCTCAGAAGATAAAGCATTTAACCAGCTGGTGTCTTCTATGAGAGTTACAGTAGAGCATGCCATCGGAGCTATCAAAAGACTCAGAATCGTACAGGAAAAAATCAGACTCAGAATTGAAAATATTCATGACAGAGTCATGCTAATCGCCTGCGGATTGCACAACCTTAGAATTGAGTATAGAAATTTATCGTAATAACCTCTAATAAATCACTTTAAATAAGAATGGACTCTAAGCTGAAAATGGGTCGTACTAAATTTTGTACTACTTACTTTTAGTAGAGTTTTCCATTCTTATTACGGCATCAGGCATTGCAACACTAGATTTTTTAGTTGCTCCGGATTGGTCACATGGGCAATGTGCCCTTGGTTATAAACCGGATACACAGTAATTCCCCGAACCCTGGCTACTATAGCTGCGCTTGCTGTCCTTATTCCATGAGGACTTTCCGTGCCTAATAGTAAAAATGCTTTTGATTTTATTTTGTCCGTATCAGCTATGCTTGGGTTGAGATTATCCAATGCTTCTACCTCACGAAGGAAAATCTTTGTCATTTGAGTGAAAGCAGCCCAAGTTGGGCTTCGTTTAGAAGCCTGTACTACAGAAGGGTCAAAACCAACAATTTTGATTTGTGTTAACACTGTAGCTTCATCCAATTTACCTTCAGCAACTAAAGATTTCAATTGAGGGAGCAGACCCTTGCTTACCGTATCGAAGATCCCGTTCATAGGTTCATAAAAAACAATACGACCCTCGAAAGAAACCTGTTGCAGATAACTCAATGCAATAGCACCACCATAGCTGTGGGCAATGATAGAAGTCCCGTGCCCGGCAAGATCTACGATAGCAGCAAGATCATCAACCTCCATTTGGAACGAAAACGGCTTGTCGTAATCAGAACTCTGGCCACGTCCCCTCCGATCATAAACATAAACGGTGTAAGTGTCAGCTAAAAGACGAGCAAACTCAAACCAGTTTTCCTGCACAGAGTAGCTGCCATGAACGATAACCACAGCCGGCCCTTGGCCGAATTTTGTATATCCGATCTTAAGCCCGTCTTTCGATACTATACTACCGGCTATAGGTTTTTTGTCTGTAGCGGATGAATTTCTCATCTTTTTCTGTACGTGTGATAATTTTTATGAACTGTTATGTTTCAGTAAAAAGCAGCTTTACTTAGTCGGTTTAAGAGCACTGAATTCAGCAGGAAGAGCTGTATCTACTTCTATGGCAAGAGCTTCTCTGCGGTCCGTCGAATCGGTTTTAGAAGGCCACCATGGCTCGGTGCCTTTATGAATGCCTAACTCTTGGTATATAACAGCTACCTCCTTGCCTAACTTATGCTTTTTTGGTGAGGCTACTATTTAAGGATAGACGAATTCAAGATCTATCAACTGTTTGTTCTGCCTTTGCAGCAACTTTCTCTGTAAGTCTTTTTGCAACTGGTATAATAATAAAAGCTGCAACATACGCTACCGGGAACATGACGCTCCAGGTATTCAATACCTGATACATCCATCCATCTTGGAAACCATAATTGCGCGATATTCCAACGGCTGCCATAATCAAGGTCATAGGAAACACCACAAGTAAAGTATTAATGTGTTTCAAATATTTATTCTTCATTTAGTAAAAAGACAGTTTTGTTTTGTAATAGCTCCGATCGATAATCAAATTTGAATAGAATGTAGCTCTAAGTAAGTACTACAATCTTTCCTCCAGCAGAATTGCTTTCCATAAATTGATGTGCCGCTGAAATTTCCGCAAAGGTAAATGTTCTGCTGATATTAAGCTGAATTAGTCCGGCTTCCACATCATGAATAAACTGCTGAAAACTTTGCTGATCCACCCGGATTTGTCCGCTGTCGTAAATAGTAAGGTGAACAGTAGCGGGGATGTATTCCATGGGAGCAAAATCTGCGATCGACCATTGTTCTGCCAGCATGCCTGTCATGCATATGGTGCCACCAGGGGCAGCACATTGTAGCGAATCCTTAAGAGTAGAGGTACCCACCAGTTCTAGTACTTTCTCCACGCCCGTTGGATAGTGAAGCTTCACCTTTTCAGCCAGCTGGCCGGCATCTATAATCACGAGGTCAGCACCATTGCTTTGTAGTAGAGCTGTCTTTTCCGGTTTCCGGGTAGTGGCGATGACTGTGAGGCCGCTCCTTTTGGCCAGCTGGGTAGCTAGCATTCCAATAGAAGAGGTGCCGCCCCTAATCAGAAGCGTTTCTCCTGGCTGGATTTTCAGGGCCAGGTATAGGGATCCCCAAACGGTTTGGAACATTTCAGGCATGGCACCAAGCTGCTCCCAGGCTAGATTACTTTCAAATGGGTACAGTAAAGTTCTGGGAAGCAGAGTATATTCTGCGTAGCTACCGTCAAACTCTCTGCCCATACCCCCCATGAAGGCAGCAACTTTTTGTCCCGGCCTAAATTCTCCTGCCGGATCCTGTTCTACTTCTCCAACACACTCTATGCCCAGCACCCTTGGGAACCTGACGTTTGGGGAAAGACCTTTACGCGTCATCAATTCCGAGCGGTTGAGCCCAAAGGCTTTTACCTTCACCAGCACCTGTTCAGCATTGGGTATTGGTTGGGGCCTGTCCTCCAGTACAAAGCTTTCAGGTCCACCAGGATGATGTAATACTGCTGCTTTCATAGGTGTATTAGGCTTATAGTGGGGAAGAGCGATTACTACTCCACTAAATGGTTTTAAGATGTAACGGAAAATCTGTTACACTTACTTTGCCAGCCTGTAATCTGCCACAGTGTGGAACCTGATCTTATCACCTTCCAGGAAAAAGGTATCTGTACCCATGGGTATTTTGGCAGCTGCTGTTTCGCTTGCCCATGCAATGTATGCCATATTACCGCTTACTATCAACTGCTTCATTTCAAAATCAGAACCTGTGGGAATTGCAGTGAAAAATTCTTCAAAAAAAGTACGGATGGGAGCTAGTCCCTTTAAAGCTCCCCCTGGTGTCAGCACTTCCGACTCCTCTGTATAATCTTTCATGATCTCGTCAAGATCATTATTGCCAAAGGCTGTGAGGTGATGGGTTAATACTGCTCTTGTTAGTGTTTCGCTAGTTGTCATAATATTTCTGTTTATAATTTATTTGCTCTTAAAATCTTTTGATAATACTACTGCTTCAGGAAGGGAAGCATGCTTGTCCATACAGCCGGAAAGTTTACCAGAAATACTGGGTGCGGCGCATTGGGAATTACACTTAGCTGGCTGTTCGGAATCATTTCGTACGCTTCGATGACGGTCTTCAAAGGCGCATTTTGGTCAAGCTCACCTGTCATTACTAAGACAGGGCTCTTGATGGCACTTAGGGTTTCTTTACCTATGCTTAGCGAGTTATAGTAGTTATTCAGGGTTACCAGCCACTCGTCAAATCTCTGCGCTTGGGGCATTAGCGCCAGTTGCTGCTTAAAGTAAAGGCTGTCCATACCGAAAAGCTGTTTTCGGCTAAGGTCGAATGTCCTGAAACCCTGCTTCCATTCTCCGGCACCTATCGCAATCAGCTTCTTTACTTTATGCGGGTATAAGGCGGCAAGAAAATATCCTGTATATGCGCCATCACTGAAGCCTAAAACCGTTACACTGTCTTTCGTTACAGCACTGATCACGGCATTTACATCCGCTGCCTTTCGCTCGTAAGACGGCATTTGTGTACCCATTTCCGATTTACCATGTCCTCTGGTAGTTATGGCAATGACCTGGTAATTCTGTTTAAGGCTGTCAATAAACTGATGCATTTCATAGGTAGAACCTACCACTCCGCCGTGAAGAACGACAACGGGCTTTCCTTTGCCGTACAACTCGTAGTAGATTTTGGCATCACCAGCTTTTACATAATGTCCCGCCTTAGGGTTGTTTCCGTAGGGTATGGCATGGGCCGGTGTAGGTGTCTGTTGCATAAAATGGATCAGACGCTTAGGTGTTTGCGCCTGGCCAGCTATCCATGCAAACTGAAATGCTATTAGGAAAAGGAGTATGCGTTTCATTTGTATTGTTTTTATATTCTGCTTTTCTCCGGCTTCAGCGTACCCATTTTGATATTCTTAGCGCTATTGGAGAGCTCTTTGCATCAGTCTGATTATAGGAGGGCCGGTGTTATTAGAAAAGGAGTTTAGACTGGTCCTTCTATAGAATAGCTTTTCTGTAGATCTTAACTTGGGACGTATTGGCGTTGCCCATGCACCACCATTAGAAGTTTAGAATCTAGTTTTGCATTGCCACATTACTGTTGATGGCTTACTTTTAAATCTCTGAAGTAGCCCTCTGTTCCAACATCCACCCATAAACCAATGGCTCCTGATGCATCTGCTCCCAACTTCAGGTCATTGACAATAAGAGAAGGCTGATCATGGCCATTTAAATAAAGCTTAGCCTGCTGCCCAGTCACAACAATCTTCATGGTGATCCATTCATTCAGGGCCATATCGGAATACGATTCATATTTCTCGGGTGATTCTTCTCTAAGCCGGTCAAACTTGTAATCCGGATAAGCATAATACTGAATGCTGTGATTGCGCCTCACCTGTTCATTTGCCCTGGCGTTCGTGGGGCGGATGTAGATGCTTTCATACCTTGAGTTATCTTCGTTGATCCGGAAGGCGATACCAATAAAGCCACGAGCAAACTCCGGAGCATCCTTCAGTAGGCGGCTCAATACCTTTACTTCAATAGTGCCATTCCCAAAATCAACGTCTTTGATTCTGACGAAGGTTGGTTCATCAAATTTCTCTACAGAAGCGTCTTTGACTACTTTTATAGCCTGCTTGCCTTTTATTTTCTCGATGGACATCGACACCTGGACAGGTTCTAATATGGCAGGCTCAAGCTTAACTGTTTGAGCATAGAGCTGGGTTGCAGCGAACAACAAACAGTTTGAAAGGATTAGTGCGATTCTTATCATCATGGTTTCTTTTGTTCAATTCCGCACAAAGCCAGGTGCTTAAGAATAAATATGCAGATGTGACAGATTTTGCTGCGAGTGGTGAGTTTCTTTATTAGCAACTGCTCACTCAAAAACAGTACCCATCACATCTGCACAAAAAAACAGTACTAAGCGGTATCTGTGGATTACTTTCCCCTCTACCAGTTTAGAAAAGCTTTTCCTGTGGTGGTGTGGCGCCTGCCAAGCGCAGGTATACAGTTGTTTGTCCGCGATGGTGCGTCTGGTGCTCAAAGAGCTTATCAAGCGCCGCCTTCTTGGTCATGTCAAACTGATTGAACAGCTTAATACTCTCATTGAGTTGAGCAGGCGTCATTTTCTTTAGATTGTTGATCACAAAATCATAACCTGCCATCACCTGCTTTGTGACACTAGCCTTAGATTTATCAGCTGACTTTTCTGATTCGCCCTGGCCTATAGGACTTTTTGCTCCTGTTGCCGCAGCGGCAAAACCATAATTACCGTCTGTTAAGTGTAGCATCTGCTCTGCAAAAGAACGCATTTCAGGTGTGGGTTTAAGGGCATAGCCAGATTCAGGCATGGCATCCAGGTATTCTTTGGTGTAGGCCTTAGCACGCTCCCAATCCTTAACCATTTCATCAATGGAGGTTTGTGCCTGGGCAAAACCACTAAGACCTAAAACAAGAAAAAGTGTGAGTACTAGATTTTTAGCTTTCATGATTGTATTGTTTGATTGTGCAAAAAGTTTATTTAGTAAATAATCCAGCTCCAAGGTTTGCCCCCAACGTGCCCGGCTTAAGGTGAAGGTAGTTTCGGTTGGTTTGATCTTCTTCCAACTCTATTTTGCCTTCTTTTTTGATGATAACATCTTTACCGAACTTCAACTTCTTTGGATCGGCTTTAACACCAAAACCTGTTGCTCCTCCCCCTTTATGCACTAATTCATTATACCCAATCACCATGGAGTTGGAGATGTTGTAGGAGTTTTTCGCGTCTTCATTCAAAACCCAAAAAATGTTAGCATTCGCTACCACGTTGTTATAATATTTGAAATCCTCAGCCACTGTCCAGGACCAAACTGCAGCACCATAATTGCCTACTATAAGGTTGTGGTGCATCTCGCATCGTTCAGCAGGACGTTCGGATTGAAAGAATACAACGGCATCTTTAACATTGTAAAATACACAGTGGTCTACCACTATCCCCTGTCCGCTGGCCAAAATGGGTAAATGATTGGGTATAGCATTTTTGTCCCCTAAAAAAAGACATTGGGTAATCCGAAGGTCATCCAGATTCATGCCTTCCCGAACGATTGGATAGTTTCTTCTGACAACTCCATCTTGCGGGCTCTCGTGCACAGGTGTTCCCAGGACCCGCAGGCCTTGAATGGTAACATGGCTGGTTTCTATTTGAATCCCGTAAGAAGTACCTGGATCATCAGAACCACCTGGTTTAAAATTAAGGGGCATAGTAGATACAATTACGGGCATCCTGGCAGGACCCCAGTCGGCATCATCGGGTAAGACTTCGGCGCGGATGGTTAGCCTTTCATCTTTGGTGAAATGCCAGTTTACGGGATGAAAGGTAACGGTAGCATCCAGGCCATAGATTCCTTCGGTCAGGAGAATAGTAACAGATCCTTTACCATTAGCTTGATTTACCCTACGAGCTGCTTCATACAGTGATTTTAGCGGACTTTCTTTCGTACCCTCATTAGTATCTACGCCCAATTCAGGGTTTAAATAGATATTACCATCTTTAGGTATAGAGGCCTTATTGTTCCATCCTTGACCAAAGGCAGTACTAAAGGTTAGCAACAACAAAACTATTGTCGACAGATAGTATCTATAATTTTTATACATGTAACTTAATTTTTTGCAAAGGTAAGTTGGCAGTCCTCAAGCATCCCTTAAACAATCTTAAGTAATGCTCTTAACATTGTTTAAGAGTAATGACCTCGCTAAATATTAGATATGGCTAATATCAATCATTCTTGAGATAGTCACTTAATTGTGAGATCGTTGTTATTCCCAATGATTCAGCCTCTTCTTTACGCATCATCAGTGCATAACTGTTATTAAACCCAAGTGGCTGTGTCCACTTTAGATTGTATTGTGACTGAAATTCCTGCTGAACGTAGTTGTATACACTGTCAGCACTTAGCAATACCCTTTTCAAAGTCTGTTCATCAGGATGAAGAATCACAAGCAAACCCGTGCCCGTGTACTCCACATAAAAGTCAATCTGATTATTAAGCAGTGCATCAAAACAGATCTTTGTTCCACCCAGGCCTGTACTGGTTACTGGTTTTAACTGGGTGTGGCCGGCAATAAGCATTGAATAGATACTGGCCAGGGTGTATTGCTCGGTAAATACTTTAGAGCCAATGCGAAAAACCCCTCCCTTTCCGCTTTGAGGTTCACGCCATAAGCCATGCTGCAGCAAAAACTCCTTTGCAACCTGTTCGGGGCTTTGCTTCAGGTGGTCAACCTTATAGTTCATGGCAATCATCACTGAATCAGTGATTTTTCCGGCTAATAGATTGAGTACCTCTTCTACTTCGGGATGTGATTTAAGAAAATCCATTCGGACAACAGGCGCGGCATGGTATGGCGGGAAGTTATGTTGATCATCCTCTAGGATTACCAGATTGTAAGCTTTCACACGTCCGTCGGTGCTATAGCCTCCAATAACATCCAGCTTACCATCATCAATGCCCTTATACATCATGGCGTCATGAATCATCACTGTATTCATGTCTAGCCCATAGACCTTTTTTAGCCCCGGATACCCATCCTGACGTCCCATGAATTCTGGTTCGAAACCGGCTAGCATTTCCTTGCCAGCACCAAATGGTGCGAAATTGATCCATGCTGCTGCCAGTAAGAATACAGGAACTACTATGGAAACAGCTTTGATACTTCTGATAGAGATACCCCTAAACAGCGCGAACAAATGATCAAGAATTATAGCAAGTACGGCAGCAGGAATAGCGCCCGCCAGAATCATGTTCGAGTTATTGAGTGCTATGCCTGCGAAAATAAATTCCCCAAGTCCGCCTGCAGCAATAAAAGCTGCCAGCGTGGCAACCCCAACATTGATAACAGCAGCTGTTCTGATACCCGACATGATCACCGGAAAGGCTAATGGCAGCTCGACCTTCCAAAGCCGTTGCGATTGACTCATACCAATGGCGGTTGCCGCCTCCAATACACTGCGGTCAACCTGTGTTATTCCCGTGTATGTATTCCGTACTATAGGAAGGAGGGCATACATAAACAGCACCACAATGGCAGGCAGCATACCGATGCCCAGAAAAGGAATCAGAAAGCCAAGTAGTGCAATGCTGGGGATAGTTTGTAGAACGCCTACAAAGCCAAGCACTACACCTGCAACTTTTTGCTTTCTGGCGATCAAAATACCTAGTGGAACCGCCACCACAATGGAGATAATCAGGGAAATAAATGTAAGCTCAAGGTGCGTTACTGTTTGCTCCAGTATCTTGCCTCCCTGCTGTAGGAAGAATTGCCCTAATGTTTGCGATTGTTCCATCAGCGATAGTTTGATTTAAAGGCCCTGAATGCCTGCATCAGCGCTGAAAAAGAAGTTATTTTCTTTTCTCCGCTAGTATGAACAATAGTAAATGCTTCGCCCTGGTATGGAACATCAATGAGGCTTTGCAAAATATCAAACAGGTGTTGAGAAGCATTGAATTTCAATTCAGATTGCGTAGTCTGATCCACTGTTTCAATGGCATCCCAATAAGCATTAATAGTAACTGCCTTTAATTCTAGAATGAGTTGTTGATCGCCCAAAAACTGTGATACAAAGCCTTGCTGATTTCGAAATACAATTTCACTTGCTGATCCTGATTGTATGATTTTGCCTTCGCTCATTAAGCAAATGCGATCTGCCATATCAAATGCTTCCTGTACATCGTGAGTTACCATCACGATGGTCTTATTCCGGAGCTCATCCAGTTCGCGAAATTCTCTCCTGATGTTCTTGCGGGTAATTGGGTCAAGAGCTGAAAATGGCTCATCCATCAAAAGCACTGGCGGGTTGGCTGCCAATGCTCTTGCCAATCCAACTCTTTGCTGCTGGCCCCCACTAAGATGGCTGGGATAAACGGAAGCATAGTCATGATAGGGAAGCTGAAGTTTCTCCATCAATTCGCGAACCCTTCCATTTATTCTTTTTTTGTCCCATTTCAACAAGGAGGGGACAACTGAAATATTTTCCTCTACGGTATAATGTGGAAACAGCCCCATGTTTTGCAACACAAAGCCAACTTGCCTTCGGAGCATTTCAGGGGGTTGTGCTAATGCATCTTTACCATCAATAAACACCCTTCCTTGATCAGGTGATATCAACCCATTGATCATTTTAAGGGTAGTAGTTTTGCCCGATCCACTCGTTCCCAGTAACACCATGGTTTCGTCCTGGTGAACTTCGAAACTCACATCTGATACTACTGGTTTTCCCTTGAAACTCTTTGACAAATTCTCTACTCGTATCACTATAGGTCAACATTAAACATGTAGCGGTAAATCTTCCACACGCCATTATCATTACGAAGCACGAACAGATCACGGCTGGTATTTGATTCTATCTGATTATTAGATAGTTGAAGGGTTGTTGCCGTTGTGGCCACCGATTCTACAAATGCAAAGTCCCCATGAATAGCAATATCCTTGATCTGATATTCAATCTTGAAATTTCTATGATCGAAGAAATCACCGGCAGTAGCCTCTAATTGATGTTGATTTAGCGTCCGATAACCATTTGGCAGGAAGCGACCATCTGAAGTAAAGTAACCTCCTATAGCTTTTACGTTAGCGGTGGTCAAGACCTCTGCATATGCATTGATAAGATCTTTTATCGCTTGTGTTTCATTACTTTGTGTGCCCATATCTTATTATTTATTAAAATCCCTTATCCACTTGGCCAGCGTACTGAAATAAATTCTTAGATGGGTTTCAGTCGCTCATGACTAATGGAAAACCTAGGGCAATTTGGGCACTTTACTTCAGGTACACCTATAAAGAAGTTTAAGAAGTACCCTTAAACAAGTTTAAGACTAGCGTTTTGAGGAGAGGCTTTTTCGAACCTTACTCAAAAATTCAGGAGTGACACCGAGATAGGATGCGATTTGAGTTGATGGTAGGCGGTTGGAGAGATTTGGGTACTGTTCTATAAATGCGGTATATCTTTCTTCAGCCGTAGAACTGATGTTCTGCAGAACCCGGTTTTGCAGTTCTACATACTTGTTTTCGATGATGACCCGGAAATAGCGATCAAACTTGTGATGATTGATGTATAAATGAAGGAGGTCTTTCTTCTCTATTTGTAACACAAGACAAGGTTCTATGGCCTCTATAAAAAGCTTGCTGGGTTTTTCGGAGAAGAAGCTTCCTATATCAGCTATCCAATTATTCTCTGGAGCAAACTGGAGATTATTTTCAGTGCCCTTCTGGTCTACACCAAACATTCTAAAACAACCGCTGACAACATAAGTATAAGCCTTACATACATCCCCTTCCTGCAAAATATACTGCCTTCTGCGAATAGTTCTTTCACGCATCATGGAGCGAAGCTCGTCTCTCTCGATTTCCTTTAATGGCATGATGTTGCCAAAGTATTGGAATAGACTCTCCAGACTCTCATTTGATACATTTCCAGGGTTTTTGTCCGGTGACATATCCATTTCAAAATCTTGATTTTATACCCTTGAGTAAAAGAGTCATATTATATGTTTACTGAAATTGATCCTCCTAGTTCTAAGGAAGGTTAAAATATAGTTTACTTAAAAATAGAGAGAAATCAAACTTACTTATACTTCACTATTCAACTTTTAGCCTTGATACTACCGAGCGATTTATATATTCGATTCTATTGATTTCACTTTGGCTAAAGTGAAACTTTGCAAAACCCGCTCCTATTCAATTGAATACAATTTTTCAGAGTTTCTCTCTTGTGAAGGTTTCACTTTCCGTACTTCTATGAACAAACTGAAACCAGAACACTATTGAACTCACTCATAGACAGCCCCACATAACCGATCCCTCAACTGCAATATATCCTCACTAAGTTTCTTTTCCACAACTTTGGCATAGATCTGCGTGGTGCGGATGCTGCCATGCCCCAGCATTTTGCTCACCGACTCAATGGGAACACTGTTGGCCAGCGTAACGGAGGTGGTGAAGGTATGGCAGGCCAGGTGAAAGCTTAGGTTATTATCAATGCGGCAAAGGTATGCAATCTCTCCCAGATAGCTGTTGAGCTTCTGGTTAGAATGGACAGGCAGCAGTCTTACCTGCACATGTGCCCGGGGGTCTTCTTTATACCGCTCAATAATGGAGAGCGCCTGGGGCAGCAGCGGCATTTGAAGAATTATCCAGACTTGCGGCGTTGCCCCATCAGCCAAAGCGCTCCATCCATAATCTGACTACCAGGTCTGCTTTCAGTTCGCTTACTTCCACATAAGAGGCACCGGTTAGCAACTGAATACAAACAGATCACGTACCCGGTCCAGACACTGTACAGAGAAGCGCTTCTGCTCCACCCTAAGCAGTTCCTCTAGGCTTAGGTGTCCCCGCTCGTTTTTTCTAATCGTGCTTTAAACTTCTGAAAGGATCCTTTTGGATCCATTCTTCTTAAAAAGCAAGGTTGATCATCATGCGTAGGCGCACAATGTGCTTCATTGCACCATTCTGGCCGCAGGGCCTTATGATCGGTTAGCTTACGGTTCTTTAGAAATTTCTCAGAGTTTTTGATGAACTTGTAGTTGAGCTCCTCCAGGTAGAGATCAGTAGTTTTGTACTTCTCCTTTAAAAACAACCGCACATACCTACAGGTAGTGTAGTAGTTCTTTTGTGTACCCGGCGCCAGCTCCCCTTTCGTAATCCAGGAGCTCCTGCAGCGATTTGCTACTTTCATCCTCGCCCAGGTAGCGTTGTTTAACAGCCTATGCCGTAAGTAGCTTTCTTTCCCTTTCCAGCTCCTGCCGGCAGTCATAGAGGCGGTTGCGCACCTGCTCCAGGTAAGCGGCCAGTGCCCGCATCTCCTCTTTGTTACCCCTGACGCTCCCCTATCCCTCATCCCAGTTGCGCATGGTGACTTTTCATTTCAGGGAGAGGTCCAGGCTTTTGCCATCAACGGTAATACGGGCATAGACCGGCGCCAGGTCTCCCTTGAGCTTGTATTTCTTGATAAAAAAAGAAATGCCAAAGGTGTTTTTTGCTTTCATACAATCTTATTTAGCGGTACTTGAATCCAAATAATCTGTGCCCTTTCAAAAAGGGGCACGGAAAAAGGCCTAAAAAACACTAAATCCAGCCGTTCGCTACGCCCTATAATTTCACCGTAATGCGCTGTAATACAATTATATACAACTGTTTTCGTTCCCTTAATTTATAAAATAAAAAAGGGACCACGAATAAGCACATTTTTGTTGAGATTGTATGAATGATTTAGGGGGTATAAAAAGAAAAAAACCTCGGAATCTTGCGATTTAGAGGGTTTTGGGGGCTTTTGACAAGCCACTTAGTCGGGGTGGCAGGATTCGAACCGTACCCACACCCTAAAAAAGGCCTTTTCCTGCATCTGGAGGCGGTTTTTAGGCCAAAAAAGCTACATTTTAGGCCTAAAAAAATTCCACTGGAAGCTGCCAGTTCATTTTGAAAAAATCTGGCTTTAGGCTACCTCTCTCCTTTTTCTTGGTGAGTCATTACTAGGAATGTGTAGTCAAGATGATTGTATTTTAAAGGTATCTTCAAAACTCTTGGTTTTATTAAGATACTTGTTTTAACTGTCACTGGCACCCCTCAAGATTCACAAGTTATTCTAAAGAGCAAAATAAAATCTACCACACTTAGGAGGTTAGTGACAACATTTTCGGTGTGACCTCAAACCAGAATTAGGGATTAACTACTACTTCCCGACCCACCAGTAAAAACCTGCAGTACTCCAAACAGTACCACGGCCACATAAACAAGTGCAACAGCTGCTAAGGTAAAAACCTGCCAGCGCTTGAAGCCGTGCACTCCTTGGCTTCTACCCCAATGGATAAAAGCAGCATAGAGAACACCTACTAAACCTACGAAGCTAAGGACAGTGGCAAAAAGGGGAAAATTGTTTACCGGAACCGTTACCAGGGCCAGGGGAAGAAAGGCTACCGTTAAGGTAACTGCATGATCTCCTATTACGCTGCTTACTCCTGAAGTAATCTGTCCGCTCTTGGCCACACTCCAGGTAGCAAAGATCTCCGGCAATGCTGCCATAGGAGCTGTGATAAATAAACCACCTACTATTTTAGAGATCCCCAGTGCCTTTACAATATTTTCAGTAGCCAGCACGGTAAAGTAGGCTCCCAAGCCTAATACAGCCACCCCTGCTACCGCTAACCAGATCTCTTTCTTTTTCCACTCCACCTGCTCACTTTCCTTTTTTCCCCGGAGTAGTGCCTGTAACAGAAATACAACATACATCCCCAGCATGATCCAGCCATCTATAGGCTGCAGGCCACGCCAGTCAGGGGGAACAGTTAATATGGCCACTACGGCTATAATTACCAGATAAGGGAGAGCCAGTACTGTAACCGCTGTTTTATTTACCCTTAGCAGGTGCTCCCTTACATGCATTTCGTGTCCCTTATCTCTATTCTCCTTTTTCAGGTGACGGGTAGCAATGTAAGCAGTGACCACCATAATAGGAATTGCTATAACGTTGGAGCCAAACATGGTACCCAAGCCAATATCTCCAACTCCGGTAATGGCTGCTGTGATGTTGATCCCTATTTCAGGGCTTGCTGCAGCCAAACCTACCAAAGCACCACCCGCTGCCACGGAAAAGCCCCATTGCTTCCTCAACTTCTTTAAAGGATGTGCCAGGTGCTCGGCACCCCAGTGAGCTGCCCATACAGCCGCTAATAAGACTAATACCCAGATCCATACACTCATAGAGCACCTCTTTTTGTCAGTTCAGCACGTTTCGATCGAAACATGAATAAATTTTCATGAATCATTTTTTCGCGTCCATCTAATAGACAGGCAAGCAGAGAAAAATAATTTTTCCTTCAGTAACAGCTTCTAAGGCTACCTAAAGCACCTTTGTTTTTATACTGGAGCCTTAGCCTCTTCTACCTTTATGGTATTCATCTTTCCCTTTTTTTCTTGCCGATCGACCTGCAGCCATATTTCATCTTCTGCATTTATCTGCTGCAGTACGGCGACTATCTTAGGAGTAGCCTCATCGTCTAGCAGTACCACTTCGCCCTGTGTGTTTACCAATCCATAACCACTTTCTACACAGTGCCCCATTAGGGCACAGGTCTTGGTGTGGTTCTTGGCTCTGCTTCCCATTTCTGCCACAGGATTGGTTCTGATGCAGGCAATATCCATGAGATAGCCTTTTAGTGTTTCTTTTATCATATTACATCTACTTGAACTTCGACCTTTTTCCCTGCCCTACAGATAGTTTTCTTCTTAACTGATTTCAGCAATACCCTCTTTAACAGCATTCATACTTTATGTTGGGATACTACAGTCAATGAGGGACGCTTATGCATTTTGAGCACTATCATTAGTTAAGCCTTTGAGCAACTGATGCATTACTATAAGCTCTGTATAATAGGTAAAATTTATATGCTTATAAGTATCGTTTATAAACTTAGTCTATGATACTCTGTTGCATCTTTGGGAGAAATGCTCCCTTTAGTGTTTAACAAAATTTTTTCATTATGTTTTATCATGTAAAGGAACTGCAATTCAATGCACGGGTATCAAAGCCCGATCCTAAGTTTGCCAGCATGCTGCTTGAGCAGTTTGGTGGAGCGAACGGAGAACTGAAGGCTGCACTACAGTATTTTGTGCAGGCTTTTCCGGCTAAGATGCCCCATCCCGATAAGTACGACATGCTTATGGACATTGCCACCGAGGAATTCTCCCACCTGGAGATTGTCGGTGCTACTATCCAGATGCTCCTGGGCCCTACCAGCGGTGAGTTAAAAGACCAGGCAGATCAGTCTGAAATCATGGACCTGCTAAAGGGTAAGGAAGCGAAAGAAGAGTTTATACACAAAGCCATGGTTAATCCGCAATTTTTTGATCTCAACGGAGGTGGCCCAGGCTTAACAGATAGCCAGGGTAATCCCTGGACAGCAGCCTATGTAACAGCCAATGGTGATTTAACTGTTGACCTGCGTTCAAACATGGCGGCAGAGTCAAGGGCTAAAATTGTGTACGAGTACCTGATGCAGTTTACCGACGATCCCTATGTAAAGGAAACGCTCCGCTTCCTGATGACCAGGGAAATTGCACACTATCAGATGTTTGAAGCAGCCCTGGAAACCATTAAGCCTAACTTCCCTCCCGGGGTGCTGCAGGGCGATCCACGCTACAGCAACACCTACTTCAATATGTCTAGTGGAGAGTCCTACAGAGGCCCCTGGAACGAAGGCAAAAGTCCATTCCTGGGAGAAACCTGGCAGTATGTGGATGATCCTATTGGTCATGTGATTCAAACTAACGGTATGCTGGACCAGCGGCCAATAGGTACTCCACGCACCCAGGATGATGTGGAGAAACAGAATAAAGAGTTGGGCAAAATGCGCAGCGAGAAAATACGTGAGTCTGTTCCTAAAGCTGATATTCACTGGAGTAATTACAGCTCTCGAGATCGTGAGCCAGGTCGTAATCTGTAAAAGAAAGTTAAACTATTCATTGCGATCATTGAGAAAGGAAGAGCATACCCTGCTCTTCTTTTTTGCCCTCATCGCAGATTGTGGGATAAATAGTGTTCCATTGCATAGTAATTTAGCCCTTTATCCTGCTTTTTCGTTACTAAAGAAGCAAACATTATTTTTTACTATGGAGATTGTACATTTTAAAACCAACATCAACTGCGGAAGCTGTGTAGCTTCGGTGAAACCTTTTCTTGATAAAGAAGAAAGTATTAATAATTGGCAAGTGGATACTACTGGTAAAGACAAGCTACTGCGTGTTTCAGGTCAGGATCTGGATCCACAGAAAATCAAAAATCTAGTAGAACAGGCTGGATTTAGAGCAGAGCTGGTAGAAGAATAGAAAATCCATTGAACAATTAAACACTACCGCCACAGCCGTAGTGAAAGTCCATTTTTGAAGAGTAATAAAGTGAGTAGCACTGTACGTCCACCAGAAGATCAACCTCAACAAGAATCTCTTATTGAGATCGAATATTACACCGACCCGCTTTGCTGCTGGAGCTGGGCATTCGAACCCCAGTGGCGGCGCCTACGCTATGAATATCAAGGATTGATAAAATGGAAATACCGCATGGGAGGGTTACTA
This sequence comes from Cesiribacter sp. SM1, assembly GCF_020178975.1. GTDB lineage: Bacteria > Bacteroidota > Bacteroidia > Cytophagales > Cyclobacteriaceae > Cesiribacter. The sequence goes on along the minus strand of NZ_JAHXBU010000009.1, from coordinate 12,651 downwards.
GCTAACTGGAATAACTTCAGCGATCCTCTGTACTCTGTTAACCGCCCCTTGCAAATGGGAGCCGTTTGGCTTGAGGCCCATCAGCTAACAGGACAGCCCATCCACAATAGAATCTGGGGCGATGATCCCCCTTCTTCTTCTTACCCTGCTTGTATCGCTGTTAAATGCACTGCTCTTCAATCTACAGATGCACAAGAAGCATACCTGCGTCATCTGCGGGAGGCAGTAATGCTCCAAGGGCAGAATATTGCAAAGGAAGCTGTGCTGTTTGATGTGGCAAATGAACTAGCGTTTCGACAGCCAGGCCTACTTGATGTAGAACAACTGGAACAGGATTACCGCAATGGCAAAGGGCAAGAGGCTTTCCGTGAGGACTTGTACAAAGTGCGTTTTGGCAATATCTCCCGCTTTCCAACACTTATCCTGCGTAAGCAGGGCAGACATGCTTTCATGATTGTGGGCTATCGTCCTTACCATGTACTTCAGGATGCTCTCCGACAGGTAGCTCCAGGACTTAGACCTGTTCAAGAGGCTGATGGTGCAGCCGTTTATAGGAACTTCTGGGGCAGTACTACAGAGAGAGAAATAGAAGAGGCGTTAACATAGGGAAGCAGTTGATGCTGTACTACCGCAGGTAATCAAGGAACAAGCTGCAACAACCACTCAACTAGTTGTATTTTGAAGGTCCTGCCATTTCCATCCATCCTCTTTAACCAGTTTAGCCAATACAATACGTGCTTGCCTGGTAGCATCATCTACTGAATCCAGCACTGCCTGCTGCTCTACCAGTCCTTTTTCTATCAGCATGTTAACTTTGGGGAGTTCAGGCATGGTGCCTTTTTTATTTATGGAGGAAACCTCTGTGATTACTTCAATGTAGTTTTCAAGTGCTGTTTGCAAGGAGCTTAGGTCATCTTTGCTGGGCCTTATGTCACTTTTTACGTACTGATTCAGGATAAGCAAGGCATCATATAGTGTAGCAATTCTCAGCACAATGGCATGCTTTGCTTTGTGGGTGTGAAAGTAGTGTATGACTGGATATGCTTTATGATTTTGACTGTGTTCAATCAGCATATTAGAAACGTCAGAGGCCTGGGCAGTCAAACGATGAAAGCTTTTTCCATCCCAGCTGCTAAGCACCAGCTGCTGCGCACTTTGTCCCATACTACTTAACATGATGCCCAAATTACGCTGTTTTATGACCCCTGAAAGTACTGGCAAAAAATAGGTGATTGACATGGTAATAAGCACCAGGCCTGTTAAAGCATAAACATCTGTCAATATTCTCCACTCAATCTGGGAGCCAATAAAATCTCCCACGCCCAAGGTAGAAACTGTAAATCCAGCGTAGTAAAACTTTTCCCATGCATCTGCTGGTAAGCGTGTACTACTGCTGATGATGGAGCCTGATTCGGATAGGAGTATCAAGAAAAAGCTTCCCCAAAGACCCAGTATCCAAAACAAAAGAATTATCACTAACAGAAGATAGCCAACATGATCTAACATACGAGACCTACCATTCTGACCAGAAAGCTTTAAAAACAGTAACCATATACCATGAGACATAGGGCTGGTTAACCAGCCCCCTCCCTGCATGGACAATGTGGTTTTGATGATATCCATTACAACAGACATATAGATGATAACACCTAGAATAATAAAAATGTAGTTCATTGTCTCCAGTTAAAGAAATGGGCTATCTTCTTGTAGAAGTACCGCCCTAAATAAGGTTTATTGTTTTATTTGTCTTTTAAGCAGTTGTGCATTGATGGCTACGATAACAGTACTTAAGGACATTAGTGCTGCGCCTACGGCAGGAGAAATCATAATGCCCTGCTGATAGAGCACACCAGCTGCCAGCGGCAGTGCTATGATGTTATAGCCTGTAGCCCATATCAGGTTTTGAATCATTTTGCGATATGTAGCTTTACCAAAAAGGATCAGAGAAGCAATATCCTGCGGATTACTGTTCACCAGGATGATGTCGGCTGTCTCGGCAGCAACATCGGTACCAGAGCCTACGGCAATACCCACATCAGCTTGTGCTAGCGCCGGGGCATCATTTACTCCATCGCCTGTCATGGCTACAAACTCCCCATTTGCCTGTAGCTCTTTAGCTTTTTCTTGTTTTTCATGTGGCAACACGTTAGCCATGTAACCATCCATGCCCAGTGCATCGCTTACGCTCTTGGCTACACGTTCGTTATCGCCTGTAATTAGTAAGTTCTTGATACCGTTTTCCCTAAGCACCCGAATGGCTTCTGCTGATTCAGGCCTGATCTGGTCGCGAAGGGTAATGTAACCGACTACCTGGCCATCTACCATAACATAAACAGCTGTCTCAACACCCTCTTCAGCGGCACTATTAGGCACTGATATGTTAAACTCTTTGATGTAGTTAGGTCCCACTACTTTTACATCTCTGCCTTCTACCTTGCCTTCCAGGCCTTTGCCGGGCAGGTAGTTAAATGACTGCGATGCAGGAACCTGAATGTTTTCTTCTTTTACTTTTTTTAGGATGCCCTGGGAGATGTAATGCTCTGAATTCTGCTCCACCCCGGCTGCCAGCCGTAGCATTTCCTGTTTGCTGATACTATCTCCAAAGGTAACTACACCGGCTACCGTGTGAGAGCCCTGTGTAAGGGTCCCGGTTTTATCGAAGAGGATGGTCGTAATTTTTCTGGAGTTCTCAAAGGCTGTTCTGTTGCGGATCAACAGGCCATTCTTAGCCGATACTGCTGTTGAAATGGCTACCACTAACGGTATGGCCAATCCTAGGGCATGCGGACAGGAGATCACCATCACCGTTACCATACGCTCCAGGGCAAAATCAAGCTCTGCACCTGCTATAAGCCAGCCAGCAAACGTGATAAATCCTGCTGAAAGTGCCAGATAGGTAAGCCATTTGGCCGCACGATCTGCCAGCCGCTGGGTTTCAGATTTTGTTTTCTGGGCGTCCTGCACCAGGTTAATTACCTTCTTGAGGTAGCTTTCTTCCCCGGTATGTTCTACACGCATCTGCAAAGAACCATTGCCATTGATAGAACCACCGATCACTTTTTCTCCTTTTGACTTCTGCACGGGCTTGCTCTCCCCGGTAAGCATACTTTCGTTTAAGTAGCTTTCCCCTTCCACAACCATTCCATCAGCTGGTACTTTTTCACCAGGCCTTACCAGAATCACATCTCCCTTTTGTAGTTCTTCAATCGGCACCTGCAATGTTTCACCACCTCTGATTACATGGGCAGTGGCTGGCATCATACTTACCAGTAGTTCCAGTGCCTTAGATGCCCCAAGAACAGATTTCATCTCAATCCAGTGTCCTAGCAGCATGACCACAATTAAAGTGGCCAGCTCCCAGAAAAAGTCCATGCCCTCTAGCCCAAACACAACAGCGGTGCTATAGATATAAGCTACCGAAATGGCCACACCAATCAAGGTCATCATGCCGGGAGAACCTTTCTTTACCTCCTCCACAAGACCTTTTAAAAACGGCCAGCCACCATAAAAGTAAATGATAGAGGAAAGTCCAAAGGCGATGTAGCCAGCATAAGGTACCTGGAGGTTAAAACCCAGAATATGCTGTACCATTGGGCTTAAGATGATCACTGGTACGGAAAGGGCCAGCGAGATCCAGAAGCGGCGCTTAAAATCCTGAATCATCTTTCTATGATGATCTCCATGTCCTGCATGACTACCATGGCCACCATGCATGTCATGGCCGCTATGGTCTGCATCCATCTTGTGCCCCTCATGTAATTCATGATCCTCATGCCCTCTATGCATTGGCGGCCTGTCTCCTATCTTTTCCTTTTCAGGGATTGCCTTGTTGTGAGCATGCAGTGTCTTTTCCTTTAACTGATCCTGGCTGTTACGCACCTGACCTTTTGCCTTTTCTTTTGGGTTATGATCATGATGATTGTGGTGTGAATGATCCATAGCGTTTAAAAAATTTGATTTTTTAACAGTTGAGAGTACTGCATTTAGCGCTCCTATTGCTTTAAAAATAACCCAACAGCACCCTATTAGTTTTTTTCAAGCATATTTGTTCTAATAAATCATTGTCTAAACATGAAAAATACTTTTGCTATAGCCATTATTTTGGCAGTTGTTGCTGCATGTCAAAGTAATACTGCAGATGAGCAACAGAGCAGCCAGGCAGCAGAACACCAGCACCATTCAGAAGTACAACAAGAAAGTAAGCCTGAAGCAACAGAACAGAAGAAGCCCCTTAGTCCTCACACCAGCGCTATGGCCATGGTGGGCGATGCACACATTCATATTGACTACAGCTCCCCCCGAGTGCGTAACCGTGTGATCTTTGGTGGGCTGGTTGCCATGGATGAAGTTTGGGTATCTGGAGCGCACAAAGCAACGTGGCTGGAAACCAATAAAGCTTTACGAATAGCAGGCAAAACACTGCCTGCAGGAAAATACGCGCTCTTCACAATTCCTGGACAGGAGCAGTGGACGGTGATTTTTAACAAGCGTTGGGACCAGCATGGCAAGGATGAATATATTGAAGGGGAAGATGTTTTCCGCTTTAAGGTACAGCCGGAAATACTGGAGCAGCCCCAGGAAGAGCTTACCTATGAGGTAAATAAAAAAAGCGAAACAGAAGGCACTATTTCTCTGGCATGGGAGAAGAAGAAGATTAGCTTTCACTTTGAAGTGGTGCAGTAGTCGGTGCAACTACACAAAAGAGGCTGTTTCAGGAGAAGACCTGGGATAGCCTTTTTTTTTGCCTCTAGTTTAACACATTAAACAAGCATGATTTCTACCCGTTACATTATTAAGCAACGGAAGTTTAGTTTTAAGAAGTTTAGTTTTAATCAACTTGTATGGAAATATTAAATTTCAAAAAACAACATTAAATGCGGAGGATGTGTAAAGACAGTCACTCTCTACCTGAATAGTGAAGAATCCATTTCAAAATGGCAGGTGGATACGGATCATCCTGACAAGATATTAAGTTTTTCCGGTGAACATGTAGACCTAGTGTAGTGAAAAGTCTTGTGGAACAGGCAGGCTTTAAAGCAGAAGTGGTGCGGGTGTTAGGAATCAGCGGTGACGATTTCTAAAAGGCTTATATTATATCTTAAACAGTTAGCAAGTGTGTTTGCATACTTAACAGTTACACTCATAGAGCTTAGCTTATGAATAACGGCACCGATGTACTTATTGAATATAGCCAGCAGCCGCTACAGGCAAACCAGCAGGTAGTACTGACTTTGGCACCATTCAATACAAATCAGAACAATAAGCTACTCTCTCTGGAAGAGCTTCACACCCGCTACTATCACCTTCTAATCGTCTCCAAAGACCTTTCCTTTTTTGCCCATGAACATCCCCTGCAAAACGAGAGGGGTTATACCTGTCCATTTGTTTTTCCCTTTGGTGGCGAGTTTGTCCTCTATAACGACATTAAACCTGTAGGTGAAGAATCTGTAGTGATACCTAAATCAGTGCATGTCGAAGGTGAAAAAAGAGCAGCTGTAAACTACAATGAAGAAAAGCTGGAGGCTTCACAAGGTGAACTGCACGCCCGGCTAGTATACGGTGGCTCTGGTCCTGTTACAGTAGAACTCCAGAAATCAGGTGAGAAACTTTCTGCCAATATGGTTGAAGATTATCTAGGGGCTAAGGCCCATGTGGTGATGATCGAAGTGGCCAGCAAAGCCTTTCTACATGTTCATGCTATGGCCCATGATGATAAGCTGGTGCTGCACACATCCTTCACCTCCACTGGCACCTACAGAGTATGGATACAGCTTGTCGTGGACAAGAATCTTTATACGCTGGATTTTACCCTTCCCATTCATGCTGTTTCCAAGCAGGGCCACCATAGCCATTGATTATTACATCATCTGGAATAAGGCTAATAGTTGTGTTTCGATCCATCGTTCAAGCCAAACCATCAGCACTATTCCAGCTACTACAACTATTAGCGCTTTTTCTATTTTCATGCGTAATAATGCCGACATGTCTTTGCCCCAAATAGAAAAGAGCATGCCATAAAGCAACAGTAAGGCAATAGCACTTATCAAACTGGATAACAATAAAATCATAGCTCTGAAAAGTTGATCATTCCTCTAACACGGTTATTTGATATATCTTATGAATACTTTCATCACGAAAATCAAGGTTATCTTCCAGGTACTGCTTTACAGTTCTTTTTAAACTTTGCTCTGCTAAGGTAGTGTCCTTGGAAAGAACCGTTGTCTGAATGTAGACAACCGGTTTGCCATGTAGTGTGGTGTTTGTGAAACTAGCACTTTTACTTATCACTTCGATATTGTCAATGTTCTTTAGTTTACTCTCCAGTTCCTGGGTAAGTTCAGTACTGATGCTGCTCTTTTGTAAGTAAGGTGGATTACTAAACTGCCAGTACATCATAGCACCAATGGCGAGTACAGCAAGCAAACACGTGCTGATGAGGATTGATTTTTTACCGTTCAGAAATCTAATACCGCCAGGAGTAACTTTTCCGTAAAAGTAAAAGACCATCGTTGCTGATAAATGAATACCCAGGAGTTGTAGAATAATCGTGAAAACGCTACTGGAGATGATTTCTGCATCCATCAAGTACAATCCGATGCCAACCAATCCAACTGGAGGGGCCAGTGATGCCGCTACAAGTATTCCAACAGCAGCTCCGGAGACTAAGCTATCTCTTTCAGATTGACAAACATTCACTGCACCTGCAAATCCTGAAATCAGAGGAAGAAATACAGCATATTTTGACACATGGCTCACACCAATCATCATGGATGTAAATGATTGTAGAGAAAAGATCATTGTCATCAAAAAGCTAGCTGTAACTCCAATGAGAATAGCCAAGCCATAGCGTTTAAGACTGCTTTTCAGAAGGGGAGTTTTACCAGATGCTGTGGCCAGAGCTGCGTTCATCGCTGGCCCTGCAAATGGTGCCACAAGCATGGCTGCCACAAGCAAATAGGAGGTGTTTGTTACAAGGCCAATCCAAACAATCATGCCTGCGACAAAAGAGTACCCGATAAGTCCAAACATGGAACCAACGCTCTGGATACCTCCCAGATATATTTCGAAAGAACTTTTGGCACGTACATCTGCTACCTGGTCAGGTGCTTCTGATTCAGGGGGATACAAGGTGATGACACCTCTAGGAATCAGACTTATTTCCCTTTCATCAATCTCTCCTATGCTTCTTAAAAAGTCATCTATGTTATTATTTGGTAGGAAAATGATGAAAACGTCGTGCTCCTGGTTTTCAAATTTGATGGTGTTTTTGCCTTGATGTTCACTTATTGCTTTGTTTATTCTTTCCTTGTGGCCTTGTGGGACCTTTAGTATCAATTGACGCATTATGTAAAAGTATGTTCATCTATAGAAACTTGTTAAAGTAATTGTTGTTAGTTTACATTTTAGTCTGTACTGTTTGCTTACTGCACTAAACGACCGCTTCTGCTGTTTTCCATCTTTACCATATCCACGATCAGCCCTGCCCAGGTAAAATCTTTTGCTCCATAGCCCTGGCCAGTGTAAGGGTTGTAGTATTCCCTGAAGCCACTGATTTCTATAAGTTTTCTTATGCTTTCTACCAGCTTTGCTGCTTCCTGTTGATGCCCCTTCTCCATCAAAAACTGATGTAGAAACCAGTTATTAACAATCCAGGTGGGCCCTCGCCAGATATAGGGAGATTCTGTAGGATTGAAGGAAGGGCTGTTTTGAGCAACCGATGGAAGTGGAAAAGGTGTATCAAACTCCTGACTATTGAGCAGATGCCGATTGATTACTTTTTGAGTTATAGATTCAGGTATACCCTCTAGCACAACCGGAAAGAAAATGGTGGGCGTTAAGACCTTGATTTTTTCGTTTTCCTTGCCGTACACATCAAGAAAAGCAGCTGATGCCTCATCGTACATTACGGAAATAATACTGTTCACTACTTTTCTTCCAAGCGTTCTGTAGCGCTCTGCATCAGGATCGTTTACTGCTTCGCATAAAGAGGCAATGGCAAACAGGTTTTGTGCATAAATGGTGTTGAAGCCAACCTCCTTTACCAGAAAGTACCCTTTTTTATAGATCTTCTTTAAGTTATAGTTATTGGCAAAATTCCTGAAGTCCACTCCTACATACCGAAGAAACAGCCGCCAGTCTCCCTTTCGCTGAGGCATGCCCAAGGCTTCATCAAACGTGGGTTTGAAGTCAATACCAGACTCAAAGGGGGAAATAATGGTGATTAGTCCATCACCTTCAAAATCACGGTTACGAGCAATCCAGTCGAAGAACTTCTTAAGCTTAGGGAGCATTAGCCGCAGAAACTCTTTGTCTCCGGTATTATCCCATATTTTAGCAACCGCCTGGGCTACCAGCGGGGGTTGGATCAAGGCTGACATGTGCTCCTGAAAGAAGCGCCTGCCCAGGCCTGGTTTCAGTTGGAAGATGTCAGTACTACGACCAGGTCTTAACCTGTCCCAGTAGATCATGTGCCCCACAAATCCATCTTCTTCCTGAAGGGCAAAAAGGCTTATAAGGTGCTCCTTAGCCATTTCCTGCTCCCCCAGGGCACTGAAAATGAATACATGAAAGCAGGTATCCCAGAAAAACTGGAATGGGTAACGACTAGGGGAAGGCTTGGTGTAGTGAAACTCTATTTCCTTCCCCCGGCAGTGGCCTTTGATCATATTTTCGTGCAGCAGCTTACGCACCCGATCAAAAAGCTCCTGGTCTGATGGGGAAAGAGGTTTGTTGGTAACGACACTTGTTTGATTTCTATTTAACATACTTGTCCCAGAAGCCGTAGTTTTCAGTTTTAGGCCCTTTTGGAAGTGCTAGTGCTGCAACCAACAAGCCTGCAACTGAACCGATAATGTTCAGCGTTAGGTTATCAGAGTTTACCAGCCATGGCCCTACAGCTACTATCAGGCCAAGCAGGATGTTGAGGTAACGGCCCATACGAAGCACTTCACCCATACAAATCACGGATACTACTACTACAAGCGATCCGCTAAGATGAAAAATATCTGAAGGCGTAGCCTGTATATCAAAACCCAGCAGGCCAGGCACAAACATCAGCCCAAGACCGATAAGAGTAGAAACTGTTAAGGTCCAGGGAAAACTCATGCCCCAGATAGAAGCCTTATAGACTTTGCCGGGCATTTGGGGCAACTGCATCAGTTTAGGTGAGCGTTCATCTTTGTTCATCTCAAAGGGTTTACCACCTTTCCAGAATACCTTCCAAAGGTTATCACCTCGCTTCTTCGCCTGTTTCATGTGCTGAAACATGGCGACAACCTCATCGGCTTCTAGTGGGATCATAGGTAGCATAATGGCTGCTGCAAGCAGGCAAAGGGTACACCAGGCTCCCACCATTACTGGCTGGGAAATCACTAAAAAGATGTGTACCAGCCCTAGTGGAATTACCAGAATACCAAACACTGCCACCATCCACGGCATAGTTCTCCAGCGGCTGGGGCTGCCCATAAAGCCCATCAAAAACTCAAAGGTATAGGCCAGGGCACCCATGGCACCGTCAGAAATAAAAATAGAGTGCGACATCTTAGAGTTGAGCACCTGCCGGGTACTTTCTCCAAAGAAGGGATCCCAGGCGTGATCAATATACCCCAGCTGAAAAGCCCCCAGGTAACGTGATACACCCCAGCCTGCAAAGGCTAGCACAATCATGATCCAACGCTGGGGCCAGCTGGAAGGGTTGTATGTCCAGCCTGGAGGTATTTCAGAACCCATTTTCATGTACATGATCATATTGGGCATGCCTGGGATCAGGATCGTAAGAGAAATTACCAGCATGCCAATCAGAGTGTTGTTCAGATAGCCGGCAGCCGTTGGAGACCAGAACAGCACGGGTGCAATACTAAGCCAGATGCCGATAAAGCAGCAGATCCAAAGACTGACAGGCCTGTTGGGCGTAAGCGAACGCCAGCCAAAAAAGATCAACCCAAGGCCGCTGATGATATCACTCCATTTCATAAAAAGGATGCGCTGTTCCAGCGACAGCCAGAGGTCGCGGCCACCGCTGGGATCTACTGTTCCTTTGGCATAGCTGAATGTCAGAGGTGAGAGCACCATCCACACCCCCAGCATAATGATGACCCAGTAGATCCAGAGCGTTTGCATATGGTGCATGTGCAGCATGTTCTCCCGCATCTCCTGGCTCATCTTATGACCGTCGCCATGTCCATGGTGCTGCTTATCTTCATTTCCTTTCTCGTGCTTCTGGTGGCCTTCAGCATGATGTTCCTGTTGGTGCTGCCTTATCTGCTTCTCTGCCATGGGGCGGCTCACGCCTCGCATAGCCATGCCTCCCTGCTTTTCCTTTTTATCTTGATGATCTTTGTTGTGCTCTTTCATGATAGTGCTAGCGTAAAAAAATGAAAGCTTAAATGTGTTGTAGCCCATAACACTAAAAGCACTAGCCCCCTAGAGCCAGTGCTTATAATTAAGGAATCTTTAAAAAGATTAAGCGCCTACACCTGCATAGCTGCGGCACGCTTGCTCGCATTCAAAGCATGCACGAGCACACTTCTGGCAGTGATCCATCTTATGCTGCTGGCATTCTTCGCCACAGGCACGACAGATTTCAGCACACTGTTGCAGGATAGCACCTGCATAGGCCGAATGCGAAGCTACATAGCTGTGGGCCATCATACATATTTTAGCACAATCCCGATCTAGGCGAATGCACTTCACCATCATTTTGATGTTGTCTTCGTCCAGACAAGCATCTGCACACATTTCACAAGCGGCGGCACAAGCAGCCAATTTTTGAAGCAATTCTCTATCGTGAGCCATGATTAAAAAGTTTGAAGGTTATAAAAATCATTATTCCTTTAACGTGCTCTCATTGGTTGTGTTTATGAAATGCGTGTTCTGCAGCTTCAAAAGCTGTACAAGATCCAGTTTATTATGTATAAAAAATTGGTAAGTTAGCCTCACCAACTTCAATAGACAAGGATTCTTTAAGATGGATCTATAGCTGATCCAGGCAGTTACGTTTAGGTATTTTTAATTCCTTAAATTCAGAGACGGATAAGCCCGCAACATTTTTGAACTGCGTGGAAAGGTAATGTACGCTGCTATAACCAAGTTTTGTGGCAATCTGGCTTAAACTAAGGTCACCATAGTCCAAAAGCTCTTTTACCCGCTCAATCTTTTGCAGCACCAGGTATTGCTGAATGGTAATATGCTTTGATTTAGAAAAGAGCTTGCTCAAAGAGGTATAGTTAGTGCCCAGGCGCCTGCTTATGAAGATAGATAGGGTTTCATGGCTCCCCGCTTCCAGCTGATGGAGGTAATCGAGCACAGCTACTTTGATTTTTTCCACAGTAACCGCATCCTTCTCCTGAATGTATTCGAACCCTACGGCTTCTAGTTCCTTGCTAATTCTGGGCAGGTCCAATGTTTCCGCCCCAACTATATCGACATAACCAAGATCTACATGCAGTACCTCCAGGCCAAGCCGGCTCAAGCGTTCACGCACAACCAGGATGCATCTGGGGCATACCATGTTTCTAATGTGAAGGGTAGTGCTGTTTTTTGATTTTACCGGAGAGTTCATTGGCTTTTAGAGTACAATACCCAGTCGAAAAGGCTGGTGGTGTTAGAGTTTCTATTAACCCTTATATAAGTGAATTATGTGTGACTTTGTTAAGTCTGCAAAAACGGCCGTTTATTAAAACATAAAACCCTCCTTTTCCGGGACAGCCAGACCAAAAGCAAACCAAAAGCAAACGTTTTCAAATCGAAATCAAACCTGTTGCAAACTGAATTGACAGGACGGGGATTGCCTGTCTCATGATTCGGCCGTTTTATTAGACAGAAGTATTGCACCTAAGGATAAAGTGTATGCAAACTAGAGGTACTGACATTCTTCTGCTAGAATACTAAGCCTAGCATTTTATTTTTTTCCTGGAAGAAAGGAACTCTCATCTAGCTGGACAATTTCAACTTCATCAATAGCAGCTATCCTATACCCCCATTCATAGCAGAATTTATAGGTTCTATTATTCAGGTCCTTTACCTGAGTGTAGAAGTCAAAGTTGAAGCCCTTCATGAGAAGCATATCCTTTTTGGGTTTCAGTTTCTTCACTTCATTTAAGTCTTTCAAAACCTCACGATTATTAAGTAAAATTTTGTTAACAGCCCTAACACATCGCTCATCTACAGATTTTTTTCGGTTGTGATATGTAGCTCGACACAAATCATTACAATAAATCTTGTCAAACCTTCCATCTAGCTCTTTTGAGCACGTTAAACAGCGTTCATTAGCAAGAAATGCCATTTTTATCCATTTTATACCCTCGAAAATATACGGAAACAGTACGTAAAAACCACGTATAAAAACGAATATAAACGCTTAAATACATCAATAAGGTACTCTTTATTCAAATAACACCCAGCCATATACTGCTAGTTCTGGAGCAACTATCTGTAATCAGAATATTTTTTGACTCACATTTATCTGTTAAAAGGGTCAAAACATTTAGGGAAGAGTCACGGATTTAGAGTTATACAAAATCGACTGACTTGTCCTGAAAAAAGTTGACCACAAAAATGGTTAACTTATGGTAGAACTTTTTCAGCTACGCATGCAAGAGCATGAACTTTCAATGCGCCAGATGGTGGAAGAAATCCACCGGGGTCAGCTCA
>NZ_JAHXBU010000002.1 GCF_020178975.1 Cesiribacter sp. SM1 | reverse complement strand
TCCTGAAAGGTGAAAAGCCACTTTCTGTAACAGCGGTAGTCCATCAGAACAAGCCTCATGTTTATAAAAATGTAGATGATGAAGCAACAATCATCCTGCAATATCCCAATGCACAATGTATCATCCAGGGGTCGTGGAACTGGACCTTTCCCCGCAAGGATATGGAAGTGTATGGCACCAAAGGCTATGCACTTGCAGTGGATGCCACTACTGTGCACCAGCGGTTAGCAGCAGGCAGTCCTGAAGAGGTGCTAAAGCTATCCCCACGCCCCCATCCATATACTGATCCTTTCTCATTATTTGCTTCGGTGGTAAAAGGCAGATTAAAGCAGGATGAGTTTGACTTATATGGACTGCCTGTTAACGTAACGGTAGTAGAAATTCTGGAGGCCGCAAAAGCATCTGCAAGTCTAAACAAAACAGTTTTCTTAGAGTAAGTTCAGAGGGTACTGGAAATTACTTTACAAAAGAAGTTAACTATCACAATGGTTTTAATTTCAGCCGCTGTTCATCCCTTTGTTATATTGCAAATCAGCTTCCCTGGCAGAAGTAGAATCCAATGGCTTTGTCTTATCTCCGGGTCGTTATGTAGGCTCCGAAGCGGAAGAGGAAGATGGGGTGCCCTTTGAAGAAAAGCTGAAAGCGCTGACGGAGGAGCTGGCGAAGCAGTTTGAGGATGGGACGCTGCTGGAGAAGCGGATTTGGGAGAATCTGGGGGGGATCGGGTTTGGCCTTTATTTAATTGAATACAGAATAAGAGAAATAAGCGGAGCCTATGCATATGAAAGCTAATCTATCTAAAACCCTGCAAAGCGATTTCTCCGGCATCGTTACGGAGATACGTACAGCCCAGCAGAAAGCCCTGCAACAGGTGAATCAGGAGCTGGTGCTGCTGTACTGGCGCATCGGGCAACGGATCAGTGAGCGTCTGCAATCGGCGGTCTGGGGCGAAGGGGTGGTAGACCAGCTAGCGGCTTACATCAAGGAGCAGGCGCCCGAATTAAAAGGCTTTACCCGGCGCGGGCTCTACCGCATGCGTCAGTTTTACGAAGCCTATGCCGAAGATAAAAAAGTGTCAACACTGTTGACACAATTGCCCTGGACGGCTCACCTGCACTTGCTATCAAAAACAAGTAGCGCTGAAGAGCGGCAGTTTTACCTGCAGCTGGCCATTAAGGAAAAGTATTCGGTGCGGGAGCTGGAGCGGCAGATTGACAGTGGCTATTACGAACGCTACATGCTGGCCAAAGGGCGGCAGGAGGCGTTTGTGTCAACAGCGATGGCACAAATTCACCCCAATAGCCCCGGCGCTTTTCTGGATACCTATGTGCTGGACTTTCTGGACCTGCCCCAGCTGCACAGCGAACAGGATTTTCAGCAAAGCATCGTCTCCAACCTTAAAAATTTTATCCTGGAAGCCGGTCGCGACTTTTCCTTTGTGGGGCAGAATTACCGCTTGCAGGTGGGCGATAAAGATTTCTACATCGACCTACTCTTTTACCATCGGGGCCTGCAAAGCCTGGTGGCCTTTGAGCTGAAGATTACGGAGTTTAAACCCGAGTACATCGGCCAGTTGGATTTCTACCTGGAGGCCCTGGACCGGGAGGTAAAAAAAGAACACGAAAAGCCCAGCATCGGTGTACTGCTCTGCAAAAGCAAAAACGACGAGATTGTTAAATTCTCCCTCAGCAGAAGCCTTTCGCCCACACTGATTGCCCAGTACGAAACGGCCCTGATCGATAAAAACCTGCTGAAGCAGAAGCTGCATGAGTTCTATGAGTTGGAGCAGCTGAAGGAAAAGGATGAGTAAAGGAAGTTACCGGGCGGATATGTGGGCTCCAAAGCAGAAGTTGAGATGCCCTTTGAAGAAAAGATGAAACGCTGACGGAGGAGCTGGCGAGGCAGTTTGAAGAGGGAGCCGTGCTGGAGAAGCGGATTCGGGAAAACCTGACAGGGATTGGCTTTTAGATTTTTATCTGATCTAATGAGAATCGCTGGTTTGCATCAAGCACAAGAGAAATAAACTCAGGGGTGTTTAGCGATAACTAAACTATATGACTATATTTGCGTTACAAGAGATAGAGGAAATAAGGGGTAAAATTAAATTTTTCTTTCTTACCGTTGACGGAGAAAGCCAATACGAGGCTTTTGAAGCGCAAATACGAGCCGAAGGTAACCTGAGCAGCGAATTAATTACCGTTCAGGTAAGAATGCAGGAAATGGCTGAGATGAGACATCCGATGCCTAAGACAAAATGCCGGGATCTTACGCCTAAAAACGATCCGGTTAAAGAATACGAACTTAAAACAAAGCACCTGCGGGTATACCTGATACACGAAGAGCACAAAGGCCGAATAGTAGTGCTGGCCGGCAAGAAAGGCACACAGACAAAAGACATTAAAAGATTCCGTAAGCTGAAAGAGGCTTATCTTAATAGCAGATAATCATGATCTCAAGAAAAGAATTGTATCAAACACCGGAGTATTGGCTGGAAAGAGTTCAAAATGACATCTTCCGTATGGTGCATTTCTATATGGAAGAGCGGGGCCTTAACCAAACAGCGCTTGCCAGGGAGTT
Organism: Cesiribacter sp. SM1; assembly: GCF_020178975.1. Lineage (GTDB taxonomy): Bacteria > Bacteroidota > Bacteroidia > Cytophagales > Cyclobacteriaceae > Cesiribacter. Next base: position 61,230 of record NZ_JAHXBU010000002.1, on the reverse strand, counting down.
AGGGGTGAGCAAGGGTTATATTTCCCAAATTGTCAATGGTAATTTCAACTTCTCCTTAACAAAACTTATAGAACTTAGCCTTGCGCTGGGTGTAGCGCCCAAAATTGACCTGGAAGAAAGCCTGGCAGCGTATAGCCAAAGTCAGGAAAAAAAGCTGGGTTATATGCAAAGCAATGGTTTTGTATCGGTGCAACTGCATACCACGGTAAGCCCTTACCACTTTGAAGTAGCGGTGGACAACGGGCCATACGAAGCCCTGCAAATTGCTTAGCCCTATGGACGAAAAAAAGGTAAACCTGGGCCTGAGTATTGCGGGCATTGCCGAATTAGGCTTTTTTGTAAACGAAGAGCTGAGCTTGCCGACCGGAAAAGAAGCGGGGCTTAACATAAGCCTAAGCTTTGCTCCACAGCTGGCAGAAGAGCTGGTGCGTTTTACGGTAGAGGCAGGCTTTCATTTGCCCGATGAACCCACAAAAGTATTAGCCGGCGGCAAGGTGCGGACCGACTATAAGGTAGAAAACCTGAAAAAACTGGCCACCAGGCAGGGCGAACAAGAGCGAATTAATTTGCCCGATCAGGCAGTCATTACCATGTTGAGCATTGCCATCAGCCATTTGCGTGCCTTGCTAGCCCGTAATCTCAGCGGCACCCGACACAACCAGCTGATGCTGCCTATCCTTAATCCCACCGAGCTTTTTATGCAGATCAAAACAGGTTCGGAAGCCACTAAGCAGCAATAGGAAAAGGGCCAGCGATTTACCAGATGCCCGCAAGCTGGGCCACATGGTAAACAGCCACCTACGCGTATTTGATGAAGAAAAAGACCTTGCCAGCATGGTACATGAATCCAGTAGGCATGGGAATGCAGGTCAGATCCGTTGCCCATACTTGGTTCACCTGATCAATCTTCAGATTCCTGAGCAGGTAGGGGTAAATCTTGTGGTCTTTCACTGGCTTGCTGGTATTTGGCTTTGGCCCAATAGCCTGTATACCCATGAGTTGGTAAAGCCTCTGGATGCGCTTGCGATTTACTTCATATCCCCTGCAATTAAGCTCCTTTGTCATTTTTCGACTACCATAAAAGGGGTACTGCAGGTAGAGCCTGTCAATCTCTTCCATAAGCCGAAGGTTATCCTCATCAGCTTTTGCGGGCTGATAATAGAACACAGATCTGGACAGGCCAATAAGCTCGCACTGCCTGCTGATACTCAAAACAGGATGATCAACCTCGATCATAGCTCTTTTCTCCTCCACTGGCTTTGCTAAACTCTTTTTTTTAGAAACCGGGTCGCCGGGCGATCTACCTCTACCTTCAGCCTGCCAATCTCCTCGTAGAGCTTGCCAGTGTCTACAGTAGCTTCTTCTTTCTTTTTCCCTTGGGAGAAAACACTGGCAGATTTTTCCAGAAACTCCTGCTTCCAAGCAGATATCTGATTTGGATGCAGTTCATACTTCTGGGCAAGTTCCTGGAGGGTTTGCTGTTCTTTCAGTGCCTCGAATGCAACTTTAACTTTAAATTCAGCTGAAAAGGATCTTCTCTTTTGCATAGGTCAACAACTTAATGGTTTTTACACTTTAAACTGCTGTCCTATTTTCGGGGTCCATTATACTACGAGCACAACACTGTCGATTACCTTCTAAAGCCCATTACTTACCCACGCTTTTTGCAGGCAGTACAAAAAGCCCGGATAGCCCTTGAAACAGAAGCTAACAAAGCTGATCCCACCCCGGCAGATGCCTTCTTTGTGAAGAGCGGAAAGAAAATGCTTCAGCTTCATTGGAGTGACATCGGCTATCTGGAGGGCATGAAAGAATACGTGCTACTGGTCTCCCCTACCGCCAAAACAATTGTGTACAAACGCATGAAAGAGTTCGCAGCCCTCCACCCTACTGGCTTTGCGCGCGTGCATAAATCCTACATCATCAATACCCGCTTGATTCAAAAGATAGAGGACAATCACATTTATGTGCTGGACAAGGTGATTCCTATTGGCAAAAAGTACCGGGATGCGGATGCTTTTCTACAGAAGCTACAGAATAGGTTTATTTAAGCATAACATGTACCCCTACCCTGCCGTACCTGTCAAAACCTTAACTCACCTTCGGAAATTCCCCTTTCCGAAGTGTTGAAATTTATAGTTGCCTTATATTGTACGGAATTACCAGAAGTGTTTTGGCTAATCAGAAATGGATGTATCTTAATTCTACAAAAGCGTAGGCATCACGGACCCATTAATATTAATTAAGTACAATTTTATAAAATTGCTTATATTGGATATAGTCACTCATAATCAGGAGGCATCCATGCCTCATCAAATCATATTTAATGTCTTACACAGGATTCATTAGGTGATGTTAATATCAAGTGTGTTCGACAGGAATCGAACCTGTTGGATATAATTAGTATGCCTACTAATTAACTTCCTGATTAGTTCATGTGCCGATATTTAATCTTTATATTTTAAAATTAATCAGAAGCAGCTAACGATATGAATATATGATTGATATTTTAGGAAGAAGCATTCCAACCAATGTCTCTCCCACCTAGGAATAATCGTAGACCTCTTCCGTTGCAACACTTCGGAAAGGGGGCTGTATTTTGTTGAAAGGGTAGCTATGGGTGCTTTCCTGTTTAAAGAAATTTGACCTGAAGAAAAAAGAAAAATTTCAAGGTAATCCTCCCGTTATTTCGCCATAGTATTTTCAAAATAGAAAACGCCCTTTTTATTGGCTACCACAATATCTGACATCCCATCTTTGTTAATGTCCTCAGTAACAATATTCAACCCCACCCCGGAATCATTGTCTATTTCGTGAATCTCCCAATACGGTGTTTTTCCGGGCATGAACTCAAGCCAGATCAATAAAGCCGGATCGTGGGTTCCGGGGTCAATGTCCGAATCATTATGTGCAAAAAAACGCTTTCCTGTAACAAGGTCCGGTTTATCATCGTTGTTCAGATCTTCTAATGCCAATGCATGGGTTTGAGATAAATCTTTACTGATTAAATGGGTTTTCCACTGGGGCTCACTACCCGCCTCTTGAACTTGCTCATGCCACCAAATGCCATATTTATGCGCGGATGAATTAATAACATCATTAAGTCCGTCTCCCGTTACATCCAGTACATGCATATGCGCACAATCCTCGCCGAAATTAGCCTTATGAAATTTCCAATCCCCTTGTGTAGGATCTTCAGGTGCTTCCCACCAGCCGTCTTTAATAGTGATATCTCTTCTACCATCCTTGTTTACGTCTCCTAATCCCAGTCCATGTGAAAACTGTTCAGTTCCCGGTGCGTTTTCTTTACTAATAGCGAATATTTTCCACTGCAGAGAATCTTTTTGAACAGGCGCTTTTAACCATACAATTTGACTCTTCCGGGTGTCAGCACATAAAATATCCACGCGGCCATCTCCATCAACATCAACAAAGTTGGGGGATTCATTACCAACTCCCACTGCATCGTCAATGGCATGTTTCTGCCAATTCCCTGACTTATTTTGCGGGTTTTCATACCAGACAGCAGGTTCACCGGGAAAAGCGATCACAACAAGATCTTCCCAGCCATCCAGGTTGACGTCGAGACTCAGGTTTAAAAATGAATTGCTGTACTCAGTTGCAGGATCAAATGTTTTTCCCGGGAAAATTTCATGTTGTTTCCAATCAGGAGCTTCGAACCAATAGGCACCAGCCATGATGTCTATGCTGCCATCTTTATTTACATCTGCCGCCGCTACGCCCTCAGAGATAAAATCTTTTGATATGATGTGTTTTCTAAAATTACTTTTATCATCACGTGTTGCATTCGCAGTCACAGTCGATTTTTCACTTCGTGCATTTGTGTTTTTATTGCAGGAAATTCCAATAGTCGCAAAAAATACGGCCGTTAACGACGCTCCTACTAATCTAATGAATGTATTTTTTACACCCATGCCTCAGCTTTTTAAGTTTAATAAATAAGCAACCAGGTTGTTGAACTCAGCCTCTGAAAGCACATTTCCGAAATGATCAGGCATCAGTGTGTATTTAGAAGCTTTTTGTTCTGCGATATCTTTCTTAGGGACCGAAAATTCATTTCCTCCAATGTCTGCAAAAACAATTACCTCACCCTCATCACGACGGTACAGCCCGGTCATCACTTTGCTGTCTTTTAATTTAATGGTATATGTTCGGAAAGCTTCGGAAATATTCCGGTTTGGATCCAGGATTTTTTCGGCCAGTGCACGTTCTCCCCATTTGCCCACACCATCGAGTTGTGGTCCAATTTTACCGCCTTCGTTAGCAACCTGGTGACAAGTAGAGCAGTGTTGAGCAAAGACGATGTGACCGGAATCGGCAGATAAGCTTTCCCGGTTTAATCTAAAATTCTCTAAGCGGTTAAAAAGCAGCATCTCTTTTTCTTTGCTTACCGGATCAAGATCTGCAGTGAGTGCCTCAAATTCCTTTTGATGCCTGGGAGAGGCATTAATAGCTATTCTCTCCTCCACCTTTGGGTCTAGCAGAATTCTTGGAAACAATTCCCCGCTTCTGACCTTATTGAAAATATTTGCCAATCCTTCCGGTGAGTTCGACATGGACATCACAATTGCCCTTTGCAGTTCAGGGGAAGGATTCTCTACCGCCTCCAAAACTTCATTGACCACCGGTCCTGGAAAATCTCCCAACAAATAAGCTATTTGAATTTTTAGATTTTCAGGAACCGCCTCATCCGTAATCAAACTTTTAGCAAGCACCGCATTTGCCTCGGCATCTAATTTTAACAATGCATTTAAAGCAGCTGTTGTTAATTCGGGAACCTGTTTTTCTCTTACTGCAACAAAAGCCTTTAATTGAGGTGCTACATTTCTGATTTTATAGTCACCGGCCAAATCAATAGCAAATAATTGCCTGATTCTGACTTCATCTGATTTCCCGGCATCTTCCGGACTATAATTTTTCAGAATATTCACAGCAAGTATTTTTCCCCACTGCTGCATTTGTATAGGTTCAGCACCTCCTCTTTGTTCTATACCCTGTCGAATACCACTAAATTTCAAGAATTCTGAATCAATATGCTTTCCCTGATTTTCCATAGAGGCCCTTATGAATTCCTCTAGTTGCCCTGGGGGCATAAACCTGGCTGCATGCTGAAATTTATCTTTCATCCTATATTCTTCCCTACTACTGTTCAGATATCCTGCTAAAAATAAGCCAGCACCTTCTGAAGGCACACCTAACATAACATCCGCAAGATTTTTTGCATCCTCCTGCTCCCAATCACTGGCTAGTACCTGCTCCATCAGCGCTTCATTTCTTACCAAATTTCTGATACTTAACCTGGTAGCATAAATCATGTGAGAATCATAATCAGGAATTTCTTTCCTGAAAGCAAGGGCTGTTTCCAGCGTTTCGATCGTTGCATACCGCACCAACAATTGCACTGCTGCTCGTTGTACGTGAGGATCTTTGTCATGAAGCGCATATAAAATTAAAGGGTAAAAATCCTTACCGTTTACTTCACGCTCTTCCAGTATTCCCAGTGTGTGTACTTTTATAACTGGCTCTGACTGCGCCAAAGATTTTTTAATAAGCTCCTCGTCGAGCCCATTCAAACGCTGAAGCACCCACAGTCCATGAATATACTTTCTGGTGCTAATCTCTTTTTTATTATACATTGCCTTTACTGCAGCAACGGCGGGTTGCCCGATCCTGTCAACAAGCTGGTCTGCTGCAGTCATCCTCACGGCAAGGTTATCAGCATCAAGCGCTGCAATTAAATCATTGAGGGGCGCAGCAGACCAGTCTACCTTTTCGTTTTTTGCCCCCTTATAGGTAATTCTCCAAATTCTTCCCCTTATTTTATCTCTTTTGGGGTGCTCCAAAGGAACTTCATAATGCCCGATAATGCTATTATAAAAATCTGCTATATACAGAGCCCCATCCGGACCCAATTTCACATCTACCGGCCTGAACCACGGGTCTTCACTTAAAATAAAATCATCTTCTTTTTTCCCTACCGGAGAGGACCCTTTAAATTCAAATGAATTCCGATAGACCCTGCAGGCAACTACATCACCTATATAAAAATTATGCTGGAATTCTTTAGGAAAGTGTTGGTCTGCATAATAGGCTATACCGGCAAGCGCTGTAGCTTCGTCTTCCAAAGGTTTCATGTCAGGCGCAAAACCCATTCCTTCTTCTCTTCCCCATTGGTAGTATTCTCCCCCCTTGATCAGTTGATATAGCGGTGAGGTATGGCAATCTGTCGAATAGAGGTAGCCCCACTCATCATATGCCAGACCAAAAGGGTTAATCCTTCCGTGCGTCATATGCTCCACCCGACTGCCATCGGGTTTGAATCTGAACGTATTGCCTGAAACCATAAATATGGAATCTCCATCTGCTCCTGCTACCTTTGATTCATTGGTAAATCCATGGCAGGCATGAATCCATCCATCATACCCCCGGATAAAATTATTGACCATTCCATGGGTATCTTTGTGCTGGAATGGACCCAGCAAGGTTTTTTGCTTGTCGGCCTTGCCAACCTTATCCGTATCAGTAAACCTATAGATATTGGGAATGCTGTAGGCAACTGCCCCATCTGTCATGGGCAATATCCCTAATGGGATATTCAGGGTATCATTGAATTGCGTAAATAAATCTGCTTTACCGTCTCCGTCGGTATCTTCAAGAATGGTGATTTTGTCTTTTCCCTGCCCTTCGGCGGGAAAAGGGTATTCATACGATTGCGTTACCCACATGCGCCCCTTCGCATCAAAGCTTATGTTGATAGGCTTGCCAATTTCTGGTTCAGAAGCAAAAAGTTCTATTTCAAAGCCTTCCGGGAGCTTAAAACCCAGCCGTTCTTCCTCGGGTGTACGTGCCGGGGTCGATCTAATATGTTCGTTAAACTTCTCGCCGCTAAACTTTGCTGTTTCAGCGCTCTGATTATTTTCTTCTCCGCTATCTTTTTCACCGCACCCTATAAAAGATACCATTGAAAAATATAAGACATACCAGAAAGTCTTTTTTATTGACATATTCAATCGATTGTTGTTAAACGGGCTATCCTTCAATTTTGGCATTAAGAACGTTTGCCTATACAAATTATCCCACATGCTGTAGGCATCGAAACCAATTGGAATGACCAACCGATCACTCGACTGATTATTTCCATCCCGGCCACGACTTTGTGAACTTAGATTAAAAATAGAAGTAGCATTCGGAAAATCACCCCATATAAATATATCGGTAGTGGTACAGAATATATGATAGGAGAATAAAAAGCAGTAGGGTTTGGTTTAGAGAGGGTTATGTGCGAAATAACAATCTCAATTACCTGCCCTGCCGTAGTAGTAAGGTATGGAAAAACAGTCGTAAGGCCAATGGAAAGCAGAATTTTCTGCGGTTCGCCGGGGGCGCCCAGCCGCTGCGATGCTCCAGCTGTAGAAAACAATTCCAACAGGAGTATGTAAAAAAGGGCTACTGCCAGCAGCAGCGAAAGCAAGTACTGAAGATGCCGTGCCGCCCAGGCTCATCAGGAACTGTGGGCTCATGGATATAGCATTTATCACTGGAGAACACAGACAAACAGCGGTAAAGATTATAGAGTAAAGGGTGAAGCAGCTAAGCATCAAGCACTGGCAAAACAGCTATGATAAGGTGCAGATAGATGAGCTATATAGCTTTGTTGAGAGCAAAGAAAACATGCAGTGGCTCCCTTACGCTTATATCCCTGAAACTGATGAGGTGCTGGCTCCGGGCGCGCAGCCTGGCAAAGGGGAGACAGAAGCTGGCATACCGTTGAACTGCTTTATAAGCAGTTGGATGAACTTCAAATTGAACTCTTCTGCACCGTGCCATGGCGGCCGATGACTGGAAAGCTTTCTCTGTTGTGCTGCCTGCTGAAAACACCTTATAGGAAAAGCATGCACCAAGTACATAAAGGGAGTCAATACCAGTCTTAGAGCCAGAAACAACAGGTTTGTGAGAACTAGCGCGCCACGATGGCTGCTTCTCAAAGAAACTGAAGAATCATCAGCTACAAATGAAGCTGATTCTATACAATAGAAACTATCATACATTTTAGTCCACAGCCGGCAGCTGCTTTCAGATCAAAAGCAGGGGTATGATTTGTGGATGCCTGAGCAGGCCCGCTATATTAAGGAATGGTTAGTAATACAAGAATTTGGAAAAAGCAGTGGGGTTTTAACCGGTATATTGTTATATTAAGCTCATAACCAGTTGATTGGTGGCTGGTGCTGTACGCTCTTAGTGAAGGGATTGATTTTGTTATAAGGAGCGTTTCCCAGTAGATGAGCGTGCGTATTGACGGAGGTTCTTATTCCTGGTGGGTGTTGAGGAGCAATGCGCCAGCTTCAGCGCTAAAGATGAAGGAATATGTATTTATTGTGCATAGCAGCGAAGTCAGGATTAAGCAATCCTGCAAAACTTTTTTTACCAGCTTGTTTCTTTTCTGGTAAGTAAGCCTTTTTGTGGTAGTTACCAGTAAACCCAAATTTTTTTCCTCTATGAAAAGCCGTTGGCTTCTTTACTTAGGATTCACCTTTCTGATTTTAGCATACGTTCAGTTACGTATGGGTGTTAATTTTCCCTTTGCAGGGATGGTTTCTTCTTCTGTTCTGGGATGGACTGGCGCTGCCCTGGTCGTTTTTCATGTACTCGGCCAGGTGATTGCGGGTGTGCTTATTTTTTTTGGAATTGTACTTTTATGTGTTATGGTAGCTGGGTGGGGCTCCAACCCTACGCCACCAATCGCATGGCTGCTGCCCATAACCCTCGTTGCTGCGGGTGTTGGGCTACTTTACATCAGGAAGAAGTTTAAGGATGAGCCTGACTACCAGTTCATTGAGAAAATTTATAAAGGCAACTATAGCCACGTATTTGATGTGGCTCTTAAAGAAACAAAATACATTGAGGGGAATCACTTTATCAACAGCCTGTTCTTCGGGAAAAAACTCTTCCATCAGAAGGACATTGGTATGATTAGTGTCACCTGGGAGAAAAGAGGGTACCAAGAAAGAGTGGTAGGTGGAAATGCTGAAAAACTAGTCATCGAGAGTTTCGCTACCGTAAGGTACAAGAAGGCTTATGATATAACAGTAGACGATCTGGCTAATGGATATGTAAAGGTAACGCTTAAATACCTTTCTACTCAGAACCCGCGCCCTGCCAAAAAGTACATGGAAGAACTTGACCGAAGGCTGCTAACTTAGTTCTACATCCAGGGGCTTGGTGTTGATGGATGCAAGTGGTATTCAAAGCAGTGGATTTTTCCAGGTAGCAGCTCGCTGCTGTTTTTTTTGTCCGGGCATTCCCAGATGTGCCATCATACTTTCCCCTTTTTTCTGTTGTGTAATTTTCCGCTTTTGTACAGAGTAGGGCCTGTTGCTACTATGATGATTTTATAAAGGGAGAAAAAGACCAAAAGAATTTTTAGGCTCATAAGCCGGCTGTAAGCCCGTGAGACTACATGCTCCTTTGGCATAAACGATAAATGGGCATGTTGCAAAGCCAAGCGTAAAACTTACCAGGGTGAAGAAAGCGATCATTTATAACTTCCTGCTTATGCCTGGCTGAATTGCTTCTTGCCGGGTACAAATAAAGTAGCTGGCGCCTGGAAGATAGTGGCTTCCTGGTCTGAAATTGCTGATAAAATCGAAACATTACTTCCTTCATTCGGGTGTACACCATTAAATTCAGCATCAATACCGGCGCAGTCTTCGGCTTTGTAAAATTGTCTATGGGCTTATGCCTACCGGTGAATAAGGGGCAAAAATACCACGGCCTATCCTCCCATCTTGTAGATCCATCGTTATTCTTAATTCTTTAATTTTTTTCCTGTAGAAGGGTTGTCGGATCTTATCAATAAAAGGTGAAGGTGCTTCACAGGAGGATGTTTTTATAGACGCTTTTTACGCTAATCGGGGATTCATTAATGTGAACCAGAGGGGGAAAATTTTTCTTTCCCTCTGGTATTTACTCCTGCACATCTATAGGCACCAATCTCGTAGCTTATATCAGAATATGCTCCCTAAGTAATGCTGATGCATTCGGCAAGACTCCATATACTGCTACAGCTTCAGTTCCCTATGCTCCTCCTAAGTTGATAATATAGCTGCCCAGTGCAACAATCCTCAGCCTCGAGGACAGATCATTAGCGGCCATGAGATATCACAGCCACCGCCACTAATATACTGCTCATCTTCTCTGGTATTATGCTATTTAACTCAACGTTTTCACTGACAGACATGCCGGAGGTAGCGTAATACCAGCCACATATTCAGGTGTCTAGATCAGTGAGAGCTGATCAATAATTGGAAAAATACTAATAATATTAGCAAGTAACTAAATTAATTAGTAATTTAGAAAATAGCTCACAACTTTTAGAGGGTATTAATATAGTTATGAAGAAACAGAGGATCATATTCACAGTCATCATAGAAAGAGATGGTAGTTTTAGCGCTATAGGACACACAGGAAAAAATAACAGTGAATTGATTGCAGCCCAAGGAGATTCCTGGGCAGAATTGAAAAAAGAGACTTTGAAGCGTGCAAATTTATACCTGGAGGAAAAGGGAAAATCACCACTTGCTGCCGGACATATTGATTATAGTTTTGATCTACCTAGCTTTTTTGATGCGTATCCTCAAATGGATGTATCACATCTAAGCCAGCTTAAGGGGGAGAAACATTCAAGGACTAAGATTACAAATGGTAGTAAGAATAATGTAGCTGACAGACAACTGTACCGTATTTTGGATGCAGTACAAAAAGCAGGAACATTATCTACCCACAATTCTGGAAAAATAAGGAAGTAGTAGCTACTGCATTGATCGAATAGTTTATAAATATATTCCTAAAAAGTAGATTATTACTCATAAGGATTTAGGCCTTATAGAACCTACTGTTTTAGCCACAGTTTACTTCTAGTGGCTACTGCGCTTAAACAGGCCATCTTCGGTAGCCTCTGCCTTTTTATTGATCCAGTAGGCAAGGCCAAGGTTAGTAAGATGTTCGGCAAAAGCAGCATCTCCATTACCTGTGAAGGTTCAAGACATGCGTTACACTTAATCAGAATCGGATTCATGTTACCGGCAAAGGGCTTCGCATGGCATCCCGTCTCCGTCTCCGTCTAGCGTCGTAACTCCGCATTCTTTCAGGTAATACATTGCCTCTTCGCAACTGGTCATTTGACTGCATCTGGTTTTACTACCACAGGTAAACTCCTGCTCATTGCTTACGGGGTCATTGCCAGAGTTGCCAGTTCTATTGCCTTTCCTCCATTCCCAAGGAGGTACTTGTTCTGTGCTTGGTAAACTCCATAAACCCCGTTTAGCCTCTTTTGCCTGCTGTTCATCCTGGAGCAAGGTTTGATCTTTCAGATACTGCCTGTACACCCAAGCCATGCCATCTTGTACCAGCTTACGGTTCACATGCGTACCATTGGCATATATATGCCCTACCAGCCTGCCGTAACGGTCTATGTCTTCTTTCACTACAGTAATATCCTTCTGAAAGATTAAATCTGATAAGACTTGTTTTGCCCTGGTTCCATAGGGTTGTGCGCTTTCCGGTGCATCAATTTCTGATAGTCTTACTTTTATCTGCTGCTTATCAGGAGTAAGAAGGGTGAAGGTATCACCATCTGAAACCCCTACAACCCTGCCTTTATATTCTACACCTTCTTTTACTGCATTCTCTTCTTCACAGGCGCCACTAATAAACAGTAACAGGCCAAACAGTAGCAATAGACTTCTAACAGCACTTTTGTTCTTCATCTCCAGAGGGGTAAATTTTAAGACTAAGTTAGGGATTGACTGCTTTATAAACATAGATCAGAGAGCCACTATTTATTGACCACCAAAGATCTTGCTGTAAGCCGTAGTTGTTGACCATAAAGCTATACACCTCTTTTGCTGTATCCCATTCGCAGGGATAATATACCAGCGCTTGTATTCTGTGTAGCTCATTTTCTGGAATAGGAGTATTCAGGCTCCTGCCTATACACCAATTAGCAGGATCATTACCAACTAAGGCTGTAATGTGATGTACAACTATTTCAGCGTCAGTATAATGATTCATCTCTTTATCAGAATACAGCTATTGGAATAACTATATTAATTATTAACTTAAAGCAAAACCTCTCTCGCATGCAAAGATTTTTTCAAAGAACTCTGCTAATACTAGTTCTGCTGATAGGGTTTGTCTATGCAAGTTCACTACAAACTGTCTATGTAACCAAAACCGGTTCTAAGTATCATGAAGATGGTTGCAGGTATCTTAGTAAGAGCAAGATTGAAACAACGGTAAAAGATGCCAGGGCTAAAGGTTATGAGCCTTGTAAAGTCTGTAAGCCTCCTGTAGCGCTAAAGACTCCTGAAGGTATAGAACTGTTTGCCATTGTTAACAAAAACCCACATCCTCATGCAGCTAAAAACTAAGAAGATAGTTGCCAGAGAAGTACATATACTTTTTCTGCTTATCATGATCACAGGTGCGGCTTATTTGGCTAGTGGAGTTGTGACCTCCTCCCAGGTTTAGAACCGCTGTAAAGTGAATATACCAGGATCAGTCAGTATGCTAACAAGAAAATGAAGCGGCTCTTCCACATGGGAGCGATGGCAGCCATCTGTAAAAAAGGAGAATTAGCCAATTACTCCTACAGGAAAACAGAAGAAGGAAAAAGGAAAATGACAGTACCTAATGCTATTAGAAAAAAAATCACAGAATTTTTGGCTGCGTCAGAGACAACAGAAACAGGGTCGACTGGCAAAATGAAGAAACTATACAACTGCACTGGATTGAATCATAGAAATCGCGGTTGTAGAAGGTGCCCTGGTGGAAGCCTAACTCTCTGTCCTATCAAATGTAGCAGCTCCAGTACAGTTCTCCAGAAATAGCCTGGGTAACACTACCCGAAACTCCTTAATCTCTTCTTCACAATACCAGACTATGATGTGTGCCACTTCTGCCCTGCAGCATTTATATCCCTGCACTTCTAGCTGTGTGAGCTTTTCTTTGAATTTGGAGGAGAATTTTACGACACATTGTTGACGAACGGCCAATCCATCAGTTAGCTTTGAAGGGGTCTCCAAAACCGTTCCTGCAGTTAGCTCTTTCACCAGACTGATGACCTTAGGCTGTTTAAACAGATCGAGCCAAACATCAGACATGCCTAGTTCTAGTTCTATTTCCTGAGGTGCTGGATAAATTTCATTATTTCTGATGATCTGGAGATCCTGCACACCAAACTTATTAAAATAGCTTTGATCGGTATGAATATGTAGACTTTCCTTCGCTCTGGTGATCGCTACATATACCACCCGCTTTTTGGCTTCTGTAGATAAGGAATAATGCTGCAACAGCAGAAAAACATGGTCAAACTCTTTGCCCTTGGCTTTGTGCATGGTAGAAACCAGTACTTTGTTGGCATCCGGGAAAGCGAAATTCTCTGTTCTTACCTCCTGCAAATATGCAATCCAATCGGACCAAAACTTGCGCTTTCCAAAATCCCTTTCAAAACCTTTGATTACTTCTAAGGTCAAGGGTAAATCTGCTGATCCAGCGAACTGACCCACCATTCTATCGCGACTTCTCTCCCATAATTCCTGCGTAATAAACCCAAGCTCATGGTTAATCTCCTGGTGAAGGTATATAGAAAAACACCTCAGCTCAATGAGCTGGCGCAGAGAAAATCCATCCTGCGCAGCGATGAGCCGGGCAGGAACATTCGCCTGTTTTAGCAGATGTTGTACCAGCATGGCCTCTTCATTGGTATGGGTGAGTACTGCAGTGGTACCACTGCGCCTAAGGGCTACCACATCCTGAACCAGTGGAGTGATGAGGTTCGAACTAATTGGATGAAGCGTTATCTGCAGTAACCCATTGGTAGTAGCTTCAGCCCTGATAGAAAGTCCGGCTTTAAGACGTTCTGAGCTGAAAAGTCGCAAAAACTGGTTAGAAAATTCTACTAGATTTGCCTTTGCCCTATAGTTTTTGCTCAGGAGGTATTGTTTAGCTTTCTGTTCTTCCACGAAGCTGCGCATATAGGTTAAAGACGATCCCCTGAACTCATAGATATTCTGGTCATCGTCGCCTACGACTATCACCCGAACCTCATCGGCAAGTGCTGCGATGATGTTAAGAAACTCATATTCCTGCTGATTAATATCCTGGTACTCGTCTACCACCAACACACTTTTACACTTGATGCGATCTGCAGGGATTTCTTCCTTCAGCAGGGCCTCCGTAGCCTGTTGAATCACATTATCAGATTTCTTGAGATCACCAACGCGGCCTAGCAACTGAAAAGCAAAGCCATGATAGGTAAAGACATCTATCTGGAAGGCGGCCTTGCCAATAAGCTGCTGCAAGCGCTCCTTAAATTCTGTCGCTGCAGGGCGGGAAAAGGTAAGCATTAGAAACTGCTCTGGTTTTACATCTTCCATCATCAACAAAGAAGCCACCTTATGTACTAAAACCCGTGTTTTACCGCTGCCAGGTCCGGCCCCAACCAGAATTTTCTCATTCTTGTTATCTTTCACTACGGCTAATTGTTCTTCGGAAAGCCTGCCAAAGATCTCCCTGAATTTCTTTTCAGTTATCGGCTGTTTAAGATTTACTTTTTGTCTTCCGAAGTATTTATTGATGAAATGATCATAGCTAAGCTGGAAGTAATCGTCTACAAATCTTAAAGCTTCAAAATGATTTTGAAGTTGTTTCCGGGCATACTCGCCAATAATATGAATTTGCTCTACCTTCTTTTCATAGTGCTTTTCTAATTTGGCATAATTTTCATTTGTATAATGCTTTAAATTATTCTCTTCCAGCCGCACGATTGTCATGGGATTGTACAGCACAAAAAGGCCACCTTCCAGCTTAATGGCACCAATAAAGTGTAGATAGAGCAGGATGGATTCATATTCTACCAGAGCAGCTTTCGCTAAGAAGAGGTTTGACGTTTCGATATGTGTTTTCATTTCCAGCATTGAAAACTGTAAGGCCGCTTCCTCCCGCTTTTCTTTGCTGCTTACCTTGCTCTGGTTTTCCTTAATTAACCAGCGCACTACCTCAGCGGCCAGTGCCTTTCTGATGCTAAACTTTTCCTGTATTGCTGATCGATTCAATCGGAACTGAAGGCTGTAAAGCATATGATGCGCCTCCAACCGTTCTTTGCGAATCCACTGCTGGTGCTCCCAAAACTGGAGCAGATTACGAATCGACTCAAGGGTGCTGCTTTCACAGCCTCTCTCTATGAGTTTTTCATTGCACTCCCTTAGATTTACTTTCAGGGTACCGAGATCTTCTGAAGGAAACAAAAACTCGATGAGAGCCTCTTCCAGCTGGATGCTGCGCTGGTAGCATCGTTCCGTGCTCTTTTCACTTCTGACTGGGTTGACCAACGCAGTGAGATCGCGGGTATCGCCCAGCAAGCCCAACTCTTTGAAGTGAAGCAGAATCTGTACCACAGTTTCTTTCGTGATTCCCAGATCATCGGAAAGATAATCGACCATGGTGTCTTCCCGGGAAATAAGGTACTGGTAAATTCTAATAGCATCCTGCTCCAGTTTATCAGGAAATTTTCCCCCATTAGCCCTGATGATCTTGTTGGCATCATCTACGTTCCGGACAAGAATGCTCTGCGCAAAAATGCGTGGAGAGTTTTGCTCCCTCCTTACATAATTCACATCCTCCAGCGCAGCAATGGCAGCTTTCACCCGCGTCTCCAGTTCCATCACATCGGTTTCCCAACCGGCTTGTTTCGCAATTTCCAGAGCCGATTTGGTGAATTTTGTGCGCTTAAAATCTTTAATAGCTTTCCAGATCTGACCTATTTCCTTTTTGCTAAGCTTGGTCTGGTTGAGCAGGGCAAAATGTTCATTCAAATCGTTCTCATCGAACAACAAATGGCAATGGGCCTCTAAATCTGGTTTCCGGCCGGCCCTACCTGCTTCCTGCTGATAGTTCTCCAGAGAGTCAGAGATATCATAATGCACCACCATCTTCACATTTTCTTTATCGACGCCCATCCCAAAGGCGGAGGTAGCCACGATGATGTTGTTTTCTCCGCGCATAAAACTGTCCTGTGTGCTGATTTTTACATCAGGCTCCATCTTGCCATGATAAGCAGCAGCCTTGAATCCTCTCTTTTTCAATTCTTCTGCAACATGAACAGCAGTTTTGGTGCGGCTTACATACACAATGGCAGGTTCCGATACTTTCTCCAACAGGTCTTCTAATTGCTGCATTTTTTGGTCCCTGCTTTCTGCAATAGCAGCATGATAGTGGAGGTTCCTGCGGGCTGCACTGGTTTGATATAGCGTCAAGCTTAGGCCTGTCTCCTTTTTAAAATATTGCACAATATCCTGTACTACTTCAGGCTTAGCGGTGGCCGTGAAGCAGGAAACAGGTGTGGTGAATGGAAGATTTTTTGCTTTTCCCAATTCTCGGAGAAATCTGCCGATATAGAGATAATCTACCCGAAAATCCTGACCCCAGCTGGAGAAGCAGTGGGCTTCATCTATGACAAAGCGCTCAATATACCTTCCCTTCAGAAGTTTAAGTATGGTATTAGAGCGGAGAGATTCAGGAGCGATATACAAAAGGCTCACACCTCCCTGCCGTACCCTTTCAATGGCATCTGCGCGTTCCAATGGGGACAGCAAACCATTAATGGCAACGGCACTCGTAACATCAAACCGATTTCGAAGTACATCCACCTGATCTTTCATGAGGGCCTGCAAGGGTGAGATCACTACAGTAAGTCCTCTGTTCGCCACTCCTTTCATGATGGCCGGGAGCTGAAAGCTTAAGGATTTACCCCCACCGGTAGGAAAGACAGCCAGCAGGGATTCTCCCCGCAATGCAGCTTCTACCACTTCTTGCTGCAGAGGGACGTGCTCCTTCTCACTGAACTTCCTGAAGCCCTCATACCCATAATATTTCCTAAGCCCTGCTAAGGCCGAAAGATTTGTAGTACAGTAGTTACAAGAGGCTTGCTGGCAGGAAAGGGACCGCAGCTGATGCATTAACGCTGTCAACTGAGGGAATTTGAACAACAGCCAGGGGGGAATTATAGAACCGGGATCAGTGGCATTGATGAGCGCCAGTGCATATCCGAGTATCAGTGGACTTTGTTGAATAATCGTATTTATATCTGCATTTTGGCAAATCTTGTTTTTGAAGTAGTTGTGAATTCTCCTGTCAATGTGCTCCTCGCTTAATGTTTCTTCTCTAGACAGCGTTGCTAGCTTGAAGAAAGTAGAGAATTGGAGCTGATTTTTCAGCAGATCCGATAAGATACTTCTAAAGTCATGAGGCAAGGAGTAAAAGGCCTGCAAACATTCCTCAAGTACCACACAAGCAAGTTTTGCATCTTCTACAGGATTATTAATATGGCCACTTACCAGCTGATAGTCTTTAATGAGGCGATGGTAAGGTTTATTAGGAAACAGAAGAGGGGAAAGATATAGGGTATCAATGAATTCCTTCTGCGAAAAGCGGGGAGAAATGCCTGCTTTGATTAATTGAGGGATATCATGGGCAAAGATATTGTGTCCGCAGAGCACTGTAGCCTGCTCACACAATCGCTCAAAATCATGCAGGGATAGGGTACGCCAAGCCTTTTTCTCAAAGAATACCCCTATGCTAGCAATCTTTTCCTTTGGCTGCTGTATTACTTCTATATCAAAAAAAGCAACCCCTACCATTGATGCTTCACTATACTCTGTAGATGGAGATTATTTATGGATAAATTGCAATATATCGTTTTTAGAATCAAATGTTTATGACTTCAAACAGCGAAGTAATACTTTGTTATTTATAAACATTATTACGATACCTAACTTTGGTTCTTTTGGACCAAATTCCCCTTGTTTCAAACTACTACATAAGCATTGCTTTCCTGGCCGCTTTGGACGTCCTCTACCCTTATGGCTAAATTCTTTTAAACCTTAAAAACAATTAAAGCCATGATCAATTTTACGTTTCACAAACCAAGAACCATCCGGTCCTTGTTTCAAATGTCTTTCTCAAGGGTAGAAGAACTGCATGAAGCTGACTTACCATTAGGAGAAGACTCTTATATCATGATTGCATTCAAGAGCGACATGACGATGGAAGAGCTAAACCACATCACCGACAACTTTGATGAACGATTTTCAGAAAGGGAAGTGGTCTTTGAGATGTTCGAGTCTATTGATCATAATATTTTGTATATCTTTAACTGAATAAGATTCACAGCGGGTAAAGGGCCATTTCGTGGCCTTTTACCTGCTGTGCTCCTTTGCCTGTTTAAGATGACTGCCTCACCAACACCACCAAACCAAATTATCTGCTTCGGCTGGATGGGCTTAAAAGCAGCTGTTCATGCCCTTCAAGTAGGTATAGCAACAGCTAACTTCACAGTTGTGGTAGAGGAAGAGGGGGATCTGCTGTCCCATTTCCCAGCTGGTACAACAATGCCCCACATCATTAAATATAAAGTAGGCACAGGTAGCCATGAGGAGAACTGGTTAACAAACCTGGAGGCTATGCAGGCACTTCTAGCCAGCCAAAAGCAGGATAAGTTTATCCTGATCGCTGATCTGGACAGCCAGGAGTGTACGTATGCGCTGATCAAGTTTTTGGGGGGATTGGCACCAGCCATGCTGGAGGATGCTTTTCTGATTGTTATTACTCCTTTTCTTGAAGACTCCCTTAACTGGAAAAGAGCCCTACCCTATCTATCGAATTTGAAAGCCATTCCTGTTAGAAAGGGCATTGTTCATCTCCCGGAGCTGATCAGGAGCCATCGGCTGGAGCAGCTGACTGTTTCTCAGTGTGAAAAATACTTTTGCGCCTATATCAAAAATATGATCGAAGAGGAGCTGGCATAGTCCAATTTTTCATTTACTTCATCATTTCCCTTACTGTAAATTTTATTCTTTATACCCTTACTCTCTCTTACTATGTCCATTTTAAAAAGAGCTATTGAAATAGCCGTTGAAGCACACAAAGACCAGGTTGATAAAACAGGCAGCCCCTATATTGAGCACCTATTTCGCGTCATGGGCCTGGGAAAGAACGAAGATGAAAAGATATGTGGCGTGCTGCATGACCTGGTGGAAGATACTTCCTGGAGCTTTGAAGAATTGAACAGGGAAGGCTTTTCCTCTGAAATCATAGATGCCCTACGTTGTGTTACTAAAACATCTGAGGACGAAGATTATGATGCTTTCCTAGATAGAATTGTGTGCAACCGGCTTGCTGTTGCCGTAAAAATCAATGACCTGACAGACAACCTGGACGTCCGACGCCTGCCCCACATTACCGAGAAAGACATGAGCAGACTCAACAAATACCTGAAAGCCTATCGACGCCTGGTTGCGTTGAAAAATCAGTAGTTTACACTCAATATAACCATTTCGGAACTTTTAACATACACCTTAATTAACGCCCAAACTAACAACAACTTCTTACCTTCGCGATATTTCTCCACACACCCATGGAATCAAAGATACGAGCAGCACTCTTAGGCCTTGCCGTAGGCGATGCGCTAGGTGTCCCTTATGAGTTTCTTTCGCGCTACCAACTGCGGCAAAATCCCTGCACGAATATGCGTGGCTATGGTTCTCATGAGCAGCCACCCGGCACCTGGTCCGATGATAGCGCCCTTTCATTTTGCCTGGCTGAAGCTTTGAGCCATACAACCTTCCAACTAGAAGAAGTAGCACGCAATTTTCGCGACTGGTTAGGTGTAGGCTACTGGTCGGCCCACGGACGAGTTTTTGACATTGGCATGGCTACACGTCAGGCCATTTACCGCTTGGCTCAAGGGGTACAACCCGATCTTGCCGGAGGTTTTGAAGAAGGCAGCAATGGCAATGGCTCTCTGATGAGAATTCTCCCCCTGCTGTTTTACATCCACAAGCTACCCATAGAAGAGCGCTGGTTGTTAACCAAGCAGGTTTCATCCATCACCCACGCTCACGTACGCTCTGTCATTGCTTGCTTTTATTACCTGGAATTCACTCGTTTCCTACTGATTGGAAATACCAGGGAGGAAGCCTACCATTTAACAGCACAGGTAATTCGCCATTTCCTACTGCAAAAGCAGATAAATCCTGTAGAAGTTGCCCTATATAAGCGGCTGCTGGAAGGAAATATATCAAAGCTGACAGAAGATGAGATCAAATCCAGCGGCTATGTAGTGCATACACTGGAAGCAAGCATCTGGTGCCTGCTCAATACAAATACTTATGCAGATGCCGTAATGAAGGCTGTGAATTTAGGAGACGATACAGATACTACTGCTGCTGTTACTGGTGGACTGGCAGGGTTGGTTTATGGTGAAAGCGGTATTCCGCAGGAATGGCTAACACTATTAGCTCGAAAAAATGATATTGAAGAGTTGTGTAATAAATTTGCAGCTACAATGCACTACTAATAGTAAAGCATTGGTGTTAGCATTCACATTCATTTACACGTGTTTACCTATGTTCATCATGCAGAGCAGGCACATTCACTCTTCAAAACTAATCCTGCATAAAAAGCACTATCATGGCCGAAAACACAAGCAAGTGAATCCAGATGACAATCTTGTTCGGATCTCCGCTCCTAAACCGTTGGATGAGATTATAAATGAGCAACACAGAACTTATTACTGGCAGCACAAATAAAATCAATATGCCTGGCCCTGGCGTACATGGCCCGCTGGGAATCAGCTTATTCAAGAGGAAGAAAGCTAGTATGGCGAGCACATAACCTACTGTAGCAGGAATTGCATGCTTAAACTCTTCTTTTATCCTGACCGTTTCTCTTGTCATGAATCTATATAAAGTTGCTGGATACTGTTATAGAAACGATCATGCATTATATGTATGATCAGAAGTTCCTTCAATTATCATAAGGGTCCATAATGCTGGTTGGCGTGTGGCCCTGTTCTTTGATGAGCTGCCGCTTGTTAAAACTACCACTAAACTCATTAGAATAGATCCTCTCCTGTTCATCTACTGCCAGTTCAAACCTGAACTTTGCCTGATGTTTACCCTTCAGACAAGGGGCTGTGAAATCCCAATACTCACCTGGTTTAATAAAAACTGAATGATAGCTATTCCCACACCAACTACTTGGCAAATACTCCACATCCAGCCATTGGTTGTTATAAAAAACCTGCCTTTTCAGATTTAGGCGACTATCTTGGGCCTCCAGTGAAATAACAGAGTTGGTGCTATTGACCAGGAATACTTTGAAGCCCTTAATTCCTTTTTGAAACTCCGCCAGGGAATCAATTTGTACGATCATCTGAAATTGAGAGGGTTTGGATAGCTGCCTGATCCTTTCGTTTATTACTTTAGGGGCATTGGCATCTTCATAAAATCCACCAAGGGCTGTTGAATCTTCTTGACTGGATCCAGCATAAAAATAGCCCCGCAATTTGTGTTTAACATTCAGGCATTCTTGTGCCTGCAGGGGTAGGGTAGCTGAAAAAAGGAGCATGATCAGAATAGCCTTTTTCATAGCAGGAAGTTTTATGGTATGACTAAACAATGCTCAATATATAACGGTAGGGATATAAGTTAATTGTTTACAGGCTCCTAATCACCGCCACAGCCAGAGCAGCCACCACCAGAACAACCACTATCGCCATCACCGCTGCAGCCAGCATCACCCCCGCAACTGCTGTCAAAGCTTTCGGAACATTCTTCAAATAAATGCCAATGCCAAATCCAACAACCAGCTGCTACATCAGAAGTATCAACACTGTTCGTAACGGATGCAGCCGGCTTGTTCAGTTCCTGATCAAATCTTCTTAGCAGCTCTACATCAAACCCACTGATCAGAAACACATTCCCTTTGATTGCCTCCAGGACTGCCCCGGCCTGCTCTGGATTTTCCTTTATTAGCCCAGGAAGGGTTTCTTTGAGTAACTTCAGCTCCTCCTTTAACTTTTTGCTGACTTCCTCTCCTACAGACGTTAACTCACAACCTCCAAAAAGGTGGTTCCACCACGTTCTTTCCGCTAAGCCTGCCCCTTCCAGTTCTTGAATGATTAAGCGTTTGTATTTTCCCCTGCTTCCGCTGTTCTGATACCCCATTTTCACCAAGTGCCGGAACAAAACCTCTAACCCTGCATGACCGATAAAAGGTGCTGTGAATACCTCTTCATAGGGTTTACTTAAGTAATTTTTGAAGTTAATGCCCTGGGATATATAAGTGCTGGTATAGGCTGAGGTTAAGGGGTGTGGCTGAGAAGTTACAGAATTTGCTTGCAGCACCTGCCTGAAAAGCAAGTCCATGAACGTTACCTTCACCAGTTCTTTCAGGGAACAATCACTATCGATTAACATAAGCGTTTGTGCCGGCTGATACTGAGAGAGGTGTTTCATAGCTAAAACTTAATTTTTTTAATGATCCAGTACTCATCCAGGCTCACCCGCTGAAAATGAGTACGTTTAAACCTATTAGCAGGCTGGGGCCAGATATCCATGGGCGGTACCTGCTGAAACACCTGCTCATAAAGCGTTTTGGTTTTCTGATACCAGTCGTTGAACTTAGCTGCTTCCTGTTCGCCACCCTTTGTAGGACCGTGATGGACCTTTCTTGCCAGAATTTCACCACAGAATTCCTCCCAATAGGAACGTGTATAGAGTAAATGAAGGTGCCATACCTGATCTACCTGGTCGGATGGTGTAAGTGGATGATCAGCCAGGCATATTAGGAACATGAACTTTTTATATTCCTCTACTGCTCTTATCGCAAACAGGATGGTCCAGCCATTTTCTTTTGCAAGCCTTTCGGTAAAGCTGTATGAGGCAGTGGCATCATCAATTTTATACTTCTTGATGTTTTGATAGAGTTGCGCCTGTTCAGCAGTTAGGCTAAAGGAGCTTCCGGGATCAGCGCTATTATTCTGCTTCATCTGTTTTGTAATCCTCGAATCTGATCACGCCAAAATCCTTAACGGTTTTTACAGATTCTTCCATAGTGCTATCCGGATTGGCTGCATGAAAGCTTACCCCACCATCTTTATGCAAGTACCAGTGCTGGCTATCAGACTGGTACTTAAAGGTGATGATCCTGCTCCACCTCCAGGCACTGCCACCGTAATGTTCAACAGAAAAATAATTATTCTTGATAGTAGTACCCTGATAGGGATCTCCCATCATGCCTCCGCAATCTACACACAGCACAATATAATCGTTGCGGGCAGCAAGTTGCAGCTCTCCATTAGGTTGTCTGAGCAGCAGCATCAGCGGCCGTGGTGTAGGATGATCGATCACATCAGAAGTTTCCACTTCGTCTGTCGCTTTCTGAATCAGTATTACATCATCCAACCGATCATTATTAATATCTCCCTTCTGAATATCCAGTACTTCGTGTCCTTCTAAAAAGAAAGGTGATAGCTCGTGCTGAGAAGTAGCATTTTCTTGAGCAGGCTCTGGCTGGTTAAGCGCTTCTTTCACTTCAGTCTTAGCGCCTGCAACAGGAAGATCTTCGTGATATTTGGCGCCACAAGCACTTAATAGTGTTAGCAGTGGAAACAGATGAATGAAGAGGCTTTTCATCAAACTTTTAAATCAATTGATACTATTTACTTTCCTTTAATATCTAAGAAATTTATTGGAGCAACCCTCTTATCTGTTCGGCAGCATAACTGTTGATTGCTATTCAATAAGATCGCCTAGATCCAAAACTTTTTTAAAATGCTAAGATGTAGAAACCTATTCTTATGATGTAGTGGACAAATGCTGCATACAACCTGGCTACATAAAACTTAGCAGCCATGATTTTGCTTCTATGTTCTGATCAAAGGCGCTGAAAGTATCAGAATTTTTCCAATAGTAACGGGAAGCGCTTCTTGCAACCGTCTGGAGCTATGTATACCCTGTTATCCAAAACCAAAGAACAGGACAAAAAGACCGAACAGAAACACCAGAACTCAGAAATGATATATAGAATGCTTGATGGTTATTTAAAATTATGGTGTGGATAAAATAAAGTTCACTTGCACGATGAGGTTAGAGCAACAGAGGCTTGATGGCTCCTTTATTAGTTATATACTGAATAATTTCCCCGGCAAATTTGAATTCTTTGAAATCCTTAGGCAACTCAATAATGGTTACCTGCTTTTCTATCCAGCCCTCCCCGTCAAAACTTTTAATTTCATAACAGAAGAGCTCCTGCTTTACTTGTGCGATGAAGTACTTATACTTTTCGCCAGCTACGCTACCGGCAAGAATCTTTTCAGGTGTAGAAAACTGAAAATTTAAACAGGAACTTTCTTTTGGGTAATCGTCTAAGTAAGTGAGATCTATAAAGGTCGGTGCACCATCGCGCTTGTCGGTATGAATAAAATTTTTGTACAGGACAGGGCTCATGCCGAATTTCAGTGAGGACTTAGCGAATTTCTTCAACTTTTCCATATCATTCGAGCCAAGCTGCATGTCTATGCCTGTACCAGTCGTGTGGGGATCAATGTAATCCTGCTCGGGTGATAGCTCAATAAGGTGACCAGGAGCCAGTGCTTCAGCAATTCTTTTTACAGAATCCTGGTCGTCAATCTGGTAAATAATAATGGTTGGCGATTGCCTAAAATGTGGAAAGGTCTGTAAAAATACCTCTGTGGTTCCATCATTATCAAAATCAGTGATAACCCAATTTACTGGACGAATTTTGTAGGGATTGCCACCAAATACCTCTGGGTAGTCTTTGTTAATGATGTATTCAAAAACCAGATTAACTTCTTTCGGTAAATCATGGGTTGACTGACCTTTAGTCGGGAAGGCAATAGAGAAAGCAATTAATAGAACAGTTAAAATTCTCATTCCTGCGCAGCGGTATGTTGGGTGAACTAGCTAATAGACAAAACGCATAGTGGCTTATCTACAACCCTAACATAAGCTACAAATCTATCCAAAACAAGATAACGTATGTTATCATCAGATTTCGCACACCTGCGGTGTTAACGTGTACGTTAATAAATGCTCTTTCGCTTAGGATATCTCTCATTTGCTTCTCTCAGGCTAAACCACTCAATATTCCCCTGATATATAGACAATATGATGCAAAATCATTCCTCTTCTACCGGCACTTCAATACTTTCCGGGTGTATGGAATCAGGATGTGGCATGGGAGGTGGCGGTGGTGAAACGTACATAGGTTTGAACACTGCCATGCTTCTAAAGTCATGTATGCTCAGACTGCTGTCAGGAGCTAATGGCACCTCTTTATATAAATCAGCCAGATTTCGAAAAAAGAATGCGCAATTCCACTGGCTCCTCGTGTAAGCCGTAGGCACAACTATTGATCTCACCTCCCTTATAATGAATAGAGACACACTGAGTCTGATCATCAGTCCAGGGGGCTGCATAATCTGGCTGTAGGGTAGTAATCGAAAGCTGATGGATCTGACGAAGCAGCCGATCATACTCTTTTTGAGAAACACTTCCCCTCCATCCCTTTTCTTTTTCTGTGAATGCTTCTCCCCAAAACCACAAATTTCTATCTTCATCAACCCTGATATAAAGGGATGGGCATGTCCCATAACAGCCTGATGAGCCATAGCTGATTTGCATTGGCTGAACTGAATTTTTCTGCTGCAGTTTAAGCAAATGAAATTTCTTGTATAAAACCTCATTACCAGGATTGAGGGGATCTAAAACAAGTTTGTCAGGGGTGAAATGTTCAATTCTATAGCTGCGTTGTACTTTTTCAGGGGCCGAACCCCCTACCTCCTTTTAACTATAAAGATCAAGGTATCATTCTGAATGACATATGTTGCTGCACCTCTACCATACTTGGAGGATACAACCTGATTGGAATCTAAAAAAGAGTACCACGTTTTCCAGGTAAATACCGGGTGAACATTTATTTCTTCAGGATGCGCAACAGAATCCAAAATCCAGTCTCCAAGGATCTGCTGGCGATAGGTGAAGTTCTTGGCAGTTTCATTTCTATAACAGGAAAGGCTGGTAGTCGCCACCACCAGAATAGATATTATGCACAGCAATCTCAGCACCAAATTGTGATTTAGTTTGAGCTTATTCGGTTGAACTCGGCAGGAATTGTTTGCCTCCTACATAATTGATTAACAGACTGTTTCAACAACACAACTATGTATGGTGAAACAAAAAGTTATCTTCTGCGGGAATACAACCTGTTGCTAACATTTATAATATTTTTTCTGCAGTAGACAAACAGCGCCTTTTAAAATCCTTTCTCGCCCCTTCACTAAAGCAACAGCTATAAGTGTTTTTCATGAATAGTATTATATAATAAGCTTTTTTCATAACTCATAAGTACTTTTCAGCTGTATTGCCATCAGCACTTTTCATAAAGAATGGCCCCAAATAAGCATTTTTCACAGCCCATAAGCGTGTTCAAGGAAGAACTGCACATGAAGCTGGAAGTTTGGTCGGGTACGATTAAGAGTTTATATACTGCTCATATGCTTAATTTGCGCCATCAGGTTTATTCAATATAGTTTGATGAGTACATTTCCTTAGCAAGGATTTCCATCCTTCCGAATAAATTACCGCTTCTAGGATATCCCCCAATTAGTCCATACAAAGTACAACCAATAGCACTTGCCGCCATACCAATAAAGTATGACTCCTCCACATGAATGTAAATTCCATTGCCAGCAAGAGTTAGCGTAATTATTCATTATGCTGCTCCAGGTATGTTGTTTGTACAGCTGCACAGCTAAACAATCCTTGACTCCGAATACAGATCATAAACAGCCACGAGGGATTCATGGCCGACGACACCAGGATATCGCTCATACTCATCTATCTTATTGCGGTTCTCCGCATAAAACGGTTGATATTCAGCATCAAGTTCATTCCAGACAACGAGCAGATAGTGGTAGTTCAGCCTACTCAGCCGTCCCCTTTCCAGCCAGGTCTCAAACAGCTCCTCATCAAGGGTTTTAGGAAATTTCGGACTATCGAACATCATACAGAGGCTAATTTATAAGAAAAAAGAAGTGTAATTTACCAAGTGCTCGCCGGATAACCAATAAGATACTTTCTATAGCTTCCTCTTATCTGAAAACAGAAATTATAATACTTACTTCTGGAATTTATCATCAAGTATCCAACACCTCACTAGGCAGCAATGCAGTTGAAGGACTGCACCATCCGCAGAGCCTATCTAATGTCAGCAGTGACTTGTTTAGAAAAAGTTGATCACAAAAAGGTTAATTTTTGGTAGAACTTTTTTCAGGACAAGTCATTCGTTATTGTATTTATGGCCGGTTGTTGCGCTTGCCTGGTTCAACGTTTAAATTTCCTTTATGATCTGATCACGCTGTGAAAGAAGCGCAGCAGCTATTGGAACTAGTCATCGAAGCCCAAATAAGAGCACCTCATGTTTTGGGCAGATACTCTAAAGTATGCAATAGAGTTCATTAAATAGTATTGTAAATGTGAGATGTACATATTATAAACGTCCGTTCAAAATATGTCCAGGCAGTGATATCAGCCTACTTTTCCTGAAGTTGGGCGTTTTACAAAGGAGCGTTTATATAATGTCCCGGAAAGGAAATCAGCCCACGCTATGGCTACAAGAGGCAACTAAAATTGGTGATTGTAGAAAAATATGGACAGGGAATATAGGAAAAGGCATGGGAAAGCACTTAACATCTAAAGGGGGGGAGTATGATGTAAGGTTAGATATTGCCCGCTCCTGAAGATGATAACCAAACAGGAGCATCATACAGGATTAATTCAAACCCAGCGCAATTGATTTTCTCGAATCCGGTATCAGAAGTCAAAAGAGGGAATTGGTATAGAATTGCTGTGGCAGCAACAACAGCATCCGGTAGCTTTAGCTTGTATTTGCGCATGAGCTCAATCATGTTTTCCTGAATGAATTCATCATGTCCATGAACCTTCACTTTATGTGTGAAAAAATGATTGATTTTTTTCCCGACTGATATCTGTGAGCTTAGGGTAAGCAAAGGCTTCAATCTGGCTGATCTAGCTTGTATGTACCTTGGGAAAATATCCATCTCAAAATAAAAAAGGGCCTCGTGACCCTTATCAATATTGATGATGGCATTGGTGTCAATGAATAGATCACTCCCCTTGTCACGAAGTTTTTTCTGATAGGCTAAGGCATCTCTACTGCATAACCATTTGACTTGGTATATTCGAATATCTCTAAATCCTATGCATTCTCCAGTCCCAGATGTCTTACCTGTTTTGCACCAGGAAAGGTATCCTCAAGCTGCTTTGCAATGTTGGGAGAAATATTCTGGTCGAACAGCAGGGTCAAGATGCAATCCGGAGTTTATGTTCTTTATCAGCAGCAAAGGCAAGACAGGCATTGATCATGTCCTCGTTCAGCTCTTCGAAGTCAGCTAAGATCTCTGCCTTAGACATACCATTTGAGAGCCAGTTGAGTACATCATAAACTTTTATTCTGGTACCCTTTATAGTAGGCCTACCGAATCTCTTGTCAGCTCTTATTACTATGTAGTCCTGGTAATTCATATCCCAATATACTCAAAAGTTGGCTACCATGTTCCGATTTAATGAACCATAACGGGTTGTATATGGCTTGTGGCGGTTTCGGAGCAATTTCGTGTCCACCAAGGATGAACCACACTACGGAGAGCATACCTTGCTGGCAGCCGCTCATCCGCCATAAGCTATATGAGTAGCTTTTATTTTTCATTAAGTTCTTTTGGCTTGTACAGAATGATTATTTGAATCAGTACTGCCATTATAACCAAGAAGATAATTTCTCCTTGTGTGAATAAGTTAATGGTGTCTTTGGCTTTGTCGCTAATAAAAACTTGTCGCCTGCCTTCTTGTAATTGAATTTTAGAGAGGTCATACAAATGATGATCTATTTTATTTATGCTTTTTATTAATTCACCATTTGAGATATTAGTAGACGACCTTTCTTTTTGCTTAAGTGATTCCAATTCTTCTTGAAGTTGATTGAATACCAACCGCTCTTTTTCGGTCAATTTTGTAAGCCGATACTCCTCTACTAATTGATTTAGTTCCTGATTGTACTTGATGTTTTGGTTATTAAGAAAAAGGGTGTCTGAGGTCAGAATAGCAATTTCCTTTTCCTGAATAATCTTGGACATTTCAAATAACAGGTCACTGGCAACAATTCTGTCTTCATACATAGTAGTCACCGAGGAGCTCAGGCGGTTGAAATTGTCTCTATCAATCAGGTTTGTTATGAGTACAATCAAGAAGACCAAAAGAATACTTGCAATCCATCTTATTTTAGCGAAAAATCTCATATGCTTTTATTTGGTTCTAAAGACACCATTGAAGTCTTAGCTTTTTTCAGAGTTGCTGGATTTAACTTGTTTTGGTTACTCACAGTCGAGTCACGCAGGGGAATTTCACCCCCACGTTCTCACGGAACCGTACGTGAAAGTCCCGGCGGGGCCCGCTCCCTTCATACGGCTCTTCTTGTTTAATCACTAATGTAGTAACATTTTGGATGTGCCAGTACCTTTTCAGGTAATGGCAGTGATCTGTTTCTAGCTATTCAATCATCCCATTGCTAGTTGTATCATAGCTGAAACTAAACAAGCCAGACCCTTCGCTCCAGCTCCATTACAGAGCCTTCATCACTACTACGATCTAGTCCGCCACCACTATCTCATACTATCCTGGTATGACTGCTTCCCCTTCAAAGAGGGTTAACAGTGCGATATTTGCTTCTCTTGTTCTCCCGCAATAAGCGGGATAAACTTCCATAAGCCTGTGCTGCATTCCTGCCACCTTTACCCGGGGGCGCCCAGCCCGAATGCCGCATGATCAGTAATCAGGTCACCCTTCATGCTTGTCACAGGTGCGGACGTAGTACTTACTTTCGACATTACTTTATATCCTAACGAGGCTTCTTAGGTGGTTCAGACTGGGCGTCCCCATTTATTCAGCTCCTCAACACACACCTACAGGAATCTCTGTTCCCGTTTTTCCTTATCGTTTACCACCAGAGACAATTACTCCTCCAGCAGCATAAGGTGGTTTGCAGACTCCCCCTGACGGGCGTCTGCGGAAGTCCAATCCTCTTCTTCTGAAAGCAGGTCGGCCAGCCCTTTCGCTCGGCTTCCGCACTTGTGGCTCTCTCAAAAGAAAAGCCTTCCATCTTTTGTACAGCATCCTTCCCCCACTATTGTAGGAGTCGGTTCAAGACACACACGTTCATTGATAAAGCAGCAGCCCATTCACTGACCTCTGCTCAGAGTACGCAAAGATTTTTGCCTGCACTGTCAATGGCAACCATGCTGGCGGGGCGGTTGCTTTATTCTGTTGTTGCCCACAGTTTATTATTATGCTACTTTCACCTGCCTATCTAAAAGCTCTACTTTGAAGTTTACTTTTGCTTCAAGAGCTTTGAAGACCTTTAATATCGTATCTATGGTCACATTGCTGGCATTGTTCTCTAGTCTGGATACTTGAGCTTTTTTAACTCCGATTAACTGTCCGAGCTGTTCCTGGGTCAGATTCCTTTCTTTTCTGGCAGCTTTGATCATATCGCCAATAAGCTCGAGTTTTAGCTCAAACTCATACTGATCACGAGCAGGAGTTCCCTTTAACCCAATCAGCTTATCTTCTGCTTCATCTAAAGAGTACTTTTTCATAATCCTTTGTTTTTAAAATAAACCTGTCGGATGCGTTCTGCTTTATCAATTTCTTTTCTGTCCACCTTGCTGGTCTTCTTGATAAATCCATGTGTAGCAAGTACCAGCGTTTGCTTCTTATCAGTTTTATCCCAGAAAGCCAGTAGTCGATATTGAAGTCCGGCATAAAGCGTTCTAAACTCCCAGATCTCCTCGTTCAGTTTCTTAAAGAGCTTCGGATCATGGTGAAACTGCGCGCGACGCACATTCTGAAGTATCTTTGCCCGATGCTTTAAGTCCAGAGATTGTAAGAATTCAAAAGCCTCCTCGAGCAGGCCAACTTCGAATTTCTGATTAATTTAGTTTACATATATAGATACAGACCAAGATACTAAAAAGTTTCGTTAAATGTAAACAAACGATCTTCAATTGTGGGCAACGTGCGCTGAATAAAGCAGGCGACCTTCACCGGCCTTTGCTATGCCCACGCAAAGGTAGACAATAGCATTGTCAATGGCTGAATGCGCTGGGGGAGCTTGCTTTATTCTGTTGTGGCTGTTGCACAACACTGCCAAAATAGCTGTAGTTAAGCTAAGGGACAAACATTCAAGGCAATGCAGGGGCGGCATAATTTTGTTGACAGAAAGCTGCTGGAAGTGTGCAGCTTAAGACTGGATCTTCTCTACTTTCTGGGTTATAACATAGGCGAAGAGCTTCCCTGCCACTCCACGCTTTGCCGTACCAGAAAGCTACTTCCCAGGCCCATCTTCAACAAGCTATTCAACCACATTCTCTCCCTTTGTGTAGAATCAGGTATGGTAGCTGCCGCTGTGGAACAGGTTCCGTTGCAGCAGTGGACTCTGCCCTGATCAAAGCCAACGCTTCCATGGATTCGCTGGAGCTAAAAGTAGCCCAGGAAGAACTGGGAAAGGAGCTACAGAAAGCAAGGCCGGTGATCTCCACTGCCAGACGTAAAGCAAAAGAAAACATAGCCAGCCTTGAAGAGCAAACTATCACTGCATCAAAAGAAGAGCTCCAGGAACTAGAAAGCAGGCAGGAGAACTGGCACCACAAGCAGTTTACTTCTCCTGCTGGCAGCTTAAAGCAGGCCCGCTTCACCTCCAATAAAACCCATTACTCACCCGTAGACCCTGATGCCAGAATAGCCGTAAAGCCCGGCAAAAGAAGGCAGCTCTGCTACTTCAACCAGTTAGCAGTCGATACCTCCCATCATGTTATTGTACACACCCAGGCTGATCTCTCTGATCAGAACCGACATGGAACGCGACAGCCAGTGTCTGCCCAGGATACTGCAGGAAACCAAAGAGAGACTCCAATCCTTTGAGCTTGGCTTGAAAGCTCTTTTAGCTGATGGAGCTTATTGCTCGGGAGAAAACTATGCCCTTTTGGAGAAGCTAAACATCCAGGCCTATATTCCTGTACATGGCACCTACAAAGGAGGTCCTGAAGGTTTTACTTATGATAAGGAAGAGGATGTGTGGATATGCCCCCAGGGCAAGAAAGCCACCTTTAGAAAGATCAAACGATCGGCTCAAGACAGCCTCCAGCGCCAGTACTTCACCACCAGAAGTGACTGCAAAGGCTGCCCCTTGAAAGACTCCTGCCTGGGTAAAGAGCAGAAAGAAAAGAAAATCGACATCACCTACTACAGAGAAGAATATGAAAGAGCTATAGAAAGGCTGGATTCCAGAAGAGCCAGGTGGATGAAGAAAAAACGATCATCAACGGTGGAGCCAGTATTCGGCACCCTGATCAACTACATGGGCCTGTCAAAAATCAACACCAGGGGCATCCTTTCAGCTGATAAAAAGATGCTCATGGCAGCTGCTGCCTATAACCTCAAGAAATGGATCAACTTCTGCCAGAGCAGAAGAAAAACAGCAGCGCTAATAGCCCCAGTGGGGGCTATAAATACTCTTTTTTGGCTGTTTGTGGTGAAATTTGATCTGACTGGAAAATTTAGAAGTAGCTGGTGTTAAAAAAATCAACGATCAGCCTACTTTTTCAGCGAGTTGTGTAACAGCTACTGTTGTTACGCCCAGGCTTTCATTTGTTTATTCGCCCACCAGGCTTAATATTTTTGTTAGAATTTTTTCAGATATTCTAAAATCAGTCTGCTGTACATCATCAAGCACCGGTGCCAGTTGATCTATATGTCCTTTTTGCTTGGCTTTAACCAAAATGCCTAAACTGCCAGTTATCTGAAGATTTAAAGACTTTGCAACCTTCCTTGCTTTCAAATCATCAATTACTACTGTTGATTGTGGTAACTCAACGCCCAAAGCAATTGCACTGGATTCACCTACTCCAAGTATTTGTTCAAGGATACGTTGATGCGACTGATTTGCAACTTTCCTGCTAAGAACCCAGTCCGGCAGTTGCTTACCATATTCCGCAGCAACTTCTGGTGTCACATAAATTGTATTGTAACACAGTCGAAGAAGATCAAGCTGATTGATTTTATCAAAGAGTATCAAGCAGCTTGTATCACAAATAATCAGGTCAGGCATTTTCTATATCCGATAGTAGATCCTCTTCGGACTGACTGAATATTGAAAATCCGAACTTACCCAGTATTTCTATAAAAGCCCTTTTGGAAAGTCCAGCCAAATCAGCCGCCTGCCCAAGAGATAGCCTTTCTCTTTCATAGAGTTCACCAGCTAATATGATCTTCAGCTCCGGTTCATTGATATCTATGTTGTCCGGTATATTTAAACTTACTGTCCGCATGAGCTAATGTCTTTTAACATTCATAATCCTAATATACGAACTTTAGTTTCTATTTGACTTGTGCACTATGTTTGAGTGAGAGTCCTTCTATGGTAAGCAGGAAGCTTACCACCACCCTTTCCCGAAGCTGCTGTTTTGCTTGGGCATAATCGAGTCACGCAGGGGAATTTCACCCTCGCGTTCTCACGGAACCGTACGTGAAAGTCCCGGCGGGGCCCGCTCCCTTCATACGGCTCTTCTTGTTTAATCACTAATGTAGTAACATTTTGGATGTACCAGTACCTTTTCAGGTAATGGCAGTGATCTGTTTCTAGCTGTCTAATCGTCCCATTTCTGGTTGTTACATAGCCGAAACTAAACAAGTCAGGTCCTTCACTCCAGCTCCATTACAGAGCCTTCCTCGCTACTACGGCCTGATCTGCCACCACTATCTCACACTATCCTTGTGTGACTGCTTCCTTCTTCAGTTAACAGTGCAATAGTGGCTTCCGCTTCGGCGGTCCGATCTTGTTCCGAACAAAAGCCTGTGCTGCATTCCTGCCACCTTTACCCGGGGGCGCCCAGCCCGAATGCCATGTGATCAGAAATCAGGACATCCTTCACACTCCCTTCACAGATGTAGACGTAGCACCTGCTTTCGACATTACTTTAATCCTAACGAGGCTTCTTAGGTGGTTCAATTTATTCAGCTCCTCAACACGCACCTACAGGAATCTCTGTTCCCGTTTTTCCTTATCGTTCACCACCAAAGGCAGTTACTCCTTCAGCAGCATAAGGTGGTTTGCAAACTCCCCCTGACGGGCGTCTGCGGAAGTCCAAATCCTCTTCTTCTGAAAGCAAGTCGGCCAGCCAGTTCACTCGGCTTCCGCACTTGTAGCTCCTTCAAAAGAAAAGCCTTCCATCTTTTGTACAGCATCCTTCTCCTACATGAGCAGGAGTCGGTTCAAGACACACACGTTCATTGAATAAAGCAGATGCCCTTCACCGGCCTTTGCTGAATGTACGCAAAAATTGCTTCCTGCACTATCAATGGCTGAATGCTGTTGGGGCATTTGCTTTATTCTGTTGTTGAACTAAACCGCTTACAGCGGTAGAGGTTCAATGTATTCCAAGTGGCACTGCTTTGAAGCAAGAGACACTGCTTCAAAATAGGTATAAGATTTCATAACCAAAATAAAGATGGTATGAAATCTAAGCAACAACCACAATCCACAGCAGCAGACCTGCAGCCCCTGGCTTTCAATGAAGCCAACATTTCACAGGTAGCAGGTCTTTCCCCTCTGCTTTCAAGCTTCACCAAAAGAGTATCCATCAGCTACTCTAGCAAAAGCACCACGGCTACCTACCGCAGGGCAGTGCGCGACATCAGCCTGTTCTGGAGCTCTTCCCACTGAACTAGAAACAGACCAGATCCTGGACTACCTGCACTTTTTAAAGGACAAGGACCTAAGCTGGGCAAAGATAAAGCTGGATGTGGCGGCCCTGAAGTACTTCTTCCGGGAAATGGCTGATAATGAAATCCTGGCTGCTTCCATTCCTTATCCTAAAGAAGAAAAGTCCCTGCCCCAGGTCTTGAGCAGAAAAGAGCTGCTGCGCCTTTTTGATGCTGCCCCAAATCCGAAGCACCGGGTGATCCTGCGCCTTTGCTATGGCAGCGGCCTGCGCAGAAGTGAACTCGTGAAGCTACGCATAGAAGATGTAGAAACCCAGGATGGCAAGTGCCGACTCAAAATCAAGCGGGGAAAGGGCGGCAAAGACCGCTACACCGTGCTTAGCCAAAAGTTGCTCCCAGAGCTAAGAGACTACTTCAGAGCCTGCAGGCCCAAAGACTACCTGTTCAACGGCCAGAAAAAAGGAGAGCCCATGAGCCCAGAACTCCTGCGCTACATCATGCAGGGAGCCCTGAAAAAGAGTGGCATCAAAAAAGCAGTAAGCCTGCACACGCTTAGGCATTCATTTGCCTCTCATGCCCTCCCTGGAGGATGGCATGAACCTGCGCAGCCTGCAACAGCTGCTGGGGCACTCCTCCATCCAGACCACCATGATCTACCTGCATGTAAGCGAGGTGCCGCTCAAAGGCACCTTCTCTCCCCTGGACTC
Organism: Cesiribacter sp. SM1; assembly: GCF_020178975.1. Taxonomy (GTDB): domain Bacteria; phylum Bacteroidota; class Bacteroidia; order Cytophagales; family Cyclobacteriaceae; genus Cesiribacter. Next base: position 25,787 of record NZ_JAHXBU010000002.1, on the reverse strand, counting down.
CCTTGAGCAGTAAACTAGCAACACCTGCTGTTACACTACAGCAAGTGCTGGCAGAGCAGCTGGACGAACTATGTCAGCAGGGCCTGGTAAACAGCTATGAGCTAAGGATCCTTTCTGCCCTTAAGGCCTGCAGAACCGCTACCCTTGGCGGACACTGGCAGGCCTGCGATAGCTGTGGGGAAGTAAAGGCACACTACAACAGCTGTGGCAACCGCCACTGCCCTATGTGCCAGGGAGCCAACCGGGAAAGGTGGCTGCTGGAGAGGGAGTATGATCTCTTTGATGTGCCCCATCACCATGTAACCTTTACTATACCCTCCCAGCTAAGAGCGCTGTTCAAGCTAAACGAAAAGCTGCTTTACAACCTGCTCTTTTCATGTATGTGGGACACGCTGCTGTCTTTTGCCAGCGATGAAAGAAGCAGGCTAGAGGCACAGATTGGCACCATCAGCATTCTGCACACCTGGACCCAGAAGATGGAGTACCACCCCCACCTGCACTGCATTGTTCCCGCAGGAGTACTTATCGCTGATGGCAAGTGGAAAGCAGCATCTGGAAAGTTCCTGTTTTCTGTCAAAGCCCTTAGCCAGGTGTTCAGGGGCAAGTTCTGCCAGGGGCTGCGCGAGCTTAAAAGCAGGCTTAAGCTTAGCAGGGGCATCACCAAAGCAAACTTCGACTGGTTCCTCAAACAGCTTAAGGAAAAGCCCTGGGTAGTAAACAGCAAGCCAGGCTTTAAGGGGAAAGAATCAGTGCTGGAGTACCTGGGTAGATACACCCACAAAATAGCCGTTTCTAACTACCGCCTGCTAAAGCTTGATCAGGGGCAAATCACCTTTAGCTACCGCGACAGAGCAAAGGGGGATGTAAAACGGGTGATGAGCCTACCGGTAAAGGAGTTCCTGCTTCGCTTTAAGCAGCATATCCTGCCGAGGGGCTTTGTTAAGATCCGCCACTATGGCCTCTTTAGCACCAGGGTAAAAAAGGAAAAGCTGGCCCTGGTAAGAAAAGCCCTGGGGCAGAAGCAAAAGCAAAAGCTCCAAAAGCTAAGCCTGCAGCAGGTAATAGAAAAGACACTGCAGCAGAACATCTACCAGTGCAAAAGTTGTAAAGAGGGCAACCTGGTCATTGTAAAACTACTGCCGCCCACCAGAGGATCACCCTCAAAACCAGCGGTAGACACCCAGCTGAAAAGGAGAATCGGGCACTAAAAAAGCTTCCGGACAAGGAGGCCTGGCAACTCTATGCCTACACCATAAATGATCAGCAAATCAGCACAGGAAAAAGAGGCTAAAACAGCCAAAAGGATGAAGAAAAAGAAGGATCGTCAGCAAAAACATCCCGCTAATCCTGCAGCCTGGGCCAAACACCAAAGATTGAAATTACACAGGGGCAAAAGTGGACTGGCAGCCTTCCGCCCTTAACGCACCAGCGGCTTAGTGCAACAGTTAGAAAAAATTAGTGGGAGCCCCCCGGGCCCACTTAATTTTGAGTTCTAATTGTTGGGCTTAGTGTTTTCTTTTTTTCTCTCTCCCGCTGCTGCTTTTTCTCTTTCATCAGCTTTCTGAAATCCGCCAATTCTTTTTCAGTCCATGGTTCGGATTCTACGGTGAAGTCTACGCCTTTAGGTTCTTTTATTAGTCCCATGATTATTTCGTTTTAAAGTATCTCTGCACAAGCTTTTCTGCACTGGGTGTATCGATGAACATCCTTTTTCCTCTAAAATGCGTCGCACCTATGGTTTTCTCATAGTGCTTAATCAGCGAAGTTTTGGAGTCAAAGGCAACATATCCATCATAGCCCCTATCAAAGGATAGCTTACAAGCAAAAGCAAATAAATTGCCAGCAACACCAACATATACTTTATTGGCTCCCTTATTGAAGTTTGAGCTTTCGATCAGGTGAATGAATATGTGATCTGCCTTATCTTCAATGCTCAAGAGGCCGTGTATGATTTTCGGGTTGTTGATAGTGGTCAGCTTATAAATCTCTTTGCTGCTATCCTTTATTTCAGTTAACCAATCGAAAACCCACTCTGTTCCCTTTACCAGCTTATTGTCCGATTGTTTGAGCTGGATGACAGCAGTATCAAATACCTCTCCCGTAAAGCTATTCTCAATGGAATTCGTAAGGCGGTCAACTTCAATTTCTACAGCACTTGATTTCTTTTGCTTCATCCGATGAAGTTACAAAAGACCATGGAAATAACCTCGGACTTGCATTAAGCCCAACTCCTTTAAAAACACACCAGGTGCATCTTATCTGCTATGGTTTGAGTATTAACATAGCATTTGTTTGGTTCAAATCTAAGCCATGAAAAGGAGCTAAAGGTGAGTAGGTAGATATGGTCGCGAGTGAAAGCATAAGCTTTTGGACTGTTTGAAAGGCATTTTTAATATAACAAGCCTTAATTTGGCTATAAATCAATACAAGTATTTGATTTTGAACCTTTCCGAAAGGAGCCACTTCTTTTGTGCCCTTCGGTTGTAATAACCATTCATAAACGTTTAAGACGTTTACCAACACATAGGCAAGGGTGCGTAGGACTGGCTATGAACTACACAGCTTTTTTCGCTTTCTAGCAACACTAATTTTCCGAGTCTTTACTATATTATATACACCTTCTAAAGCATATTTAACCTCCTTTTTAGCAGTAGGTTCAATTGATAAGGAAAAACCAATTACAAATATTATTTAAAAATCCCAGTTAATTAGCTGGGTTCAATTTTGGCAATTCCCTTTAAGCATGCTGCAGCTTATCAGCATTAAGTTCATAAGGCTGAATTAGCAGCTCAACAGAGAGCCCTAGTAATTTAGAGAGATTCCGGATCATATCCAGCGTAAGCGGTCTTTTGCGATTTAGCACTAAACTCACGGAGCTTTTATTGCCCATCGCCTCAACGAGATCCTTGTCCTGTAATCCCAGCTCTTCCATGCGAATCTTGATTGCTTCAATAGGATCAGGATATTCTACAGGGAAATGTTCAGCTTCGTATTTCTCAATCAATAAAACTAATACTTCTGCTTCTTCACCCTCTGCGGAACCTGGTTGAGCATCAAAGATTTCATTTAATCTTTTAAGAGCTGCTTTATAGTCTTGTTCGGTATGAATAGCATTTACAGTAACCATGTTGATTTGTAAATTAAAAATGTGGTTAGTAGTTCGGTTAATACCCTCGACCTGCTGCCGGGGGCTCTTCTTCATGTTTCTATGGTCAGTAGATGCAAATAGTTGTTGCATCTATTTGATCATATTCCTGGTGAGTGCCTATAAAGCAAATAAACACCCACTGCATCTGATAATTAATTTTGGCAATCAGCTTGTACTTATTTCTTGCAATGTTGAAGACTACTCGGCTATTCGCTATCGGGTCAGCACTGTTAAAACTCTGCTTCACATCATGGGGAGTCTTCCACTGCGCTTTCCTTGTCACGTCCAACCATGTCACCAATGATTCCTTCGAGTCCGGATGCTTTAGGTAGAATGCTCTGATGTTGCCAACGGCAACAATGTTCTTCATTTCTACGGTTCTCCTGTTTTGGTTTTCTATTATCAATTGTTTACAAAACGTAAACTCCATCTACAAAGTTTACATATTGCAAACATAAGCAAAATTAGTTTACGTTTTGTAAACAAGAGTAATGAAAGTTTACGAATTGTAAACAAAGTAATCGAGTGTTACAATTCTTAAACGCTCGTTCAAGAATTGTAACACCTCAAGAATTTTGCTACTTTTACTCCCGGATGAAGAAGTACGTTGCCTATTATCGGGTGTCGACCCAGAAGCAGGGGCAGTCCGGACTTGGACTTGAAGCCCAAAGAAGAACCGTTGAGCAGTTCTGCCGGGAAGGAGAAATATTGGGGGAGTTTACTGATGTGGAGTCAGGCAAGAACAACTCAAGGCCGGAACTGATGAAAGCCATTACTTATGCCAAACAGCAGCAAGCACTCCTGGTGATAGCTAAGCTGGACCGCCTGAGTAGGAACGTGTTTTTTATTTCTTCCCTCTTGGAATCCAGAGTGCATTTCAAAGCCTGCGATCTACCCGAGGCAGATCACTTCACGGTGCACCTGTTTGCCGCTCTGGCAGAAAAAGAAAGAAAGATGATTTCGGAACGTACTAGGTCCGCTCTGGAGAGTAAAAAGGCCCAGGGCTTTATACTGGGCAATCCAAAGAACTTAACACTGGAAGCAAGGGAAAAAGGAGTAGAGGCTATCATAAAAAATGCACGCACCAATGAGCATAACATCAAGGCAGGGGAGATGGCACGCTTACTTAAGAGAGATGGTGTATCCCTTCGGTACATTGCCAATAGGCTAAACCAGCTGGGATACACAACCCGGTATGGCAAAAGCTATCATGCTACCTCTATTAAGCGACTTCTGGAGAACAACTACTGCTAAACAATAAAGTATTTATTTATCAGTCATTTAGCTGTCTCAAGCGCTCCTATTTGGGTAAAGTTTCATTTTTAGAGAAATAATGTATTAACTGAAACCACTTTCTCTTGCCTGACAGAGGAAACATTGAGTAGTAGCTTTTCAGCCCAAGCTGCCTAAAACTGGCGACAGTAGAAGGTGTATTGGAATAGTTACATTACACTTTAACGAATGTTTATGTGTAATATAGATTCGGCACAAACCTAACTGAGTAGAAAGTAAATCATGTACTGCCCTAACCCCCTAAAAATAGGAAGAGGATTCTACAAGTGTGTTTAGAAATTTGAGTTTGTTACCAGCGGTTGTTGGCTGGGTAAAGTTCTTAATTTTTGGGTGTACTTTTTGCCTTCAAGGAATTGGTTTGGTGAAAGATTATCCAGGCTTCCGTGCAGCCTTTCCTGGTTGTAGAAGTTCATGAACCTATTGAAGGCATCTTTGGCTTCAGCCAAGTTCTCAAATTCATATTTTGCACATACCGCACTCTCTACTATGGAGTGAAAGGATTCTATATAGCAGTTTTCCTGCGGTGTGGCCACATGAGTGAATTCATGATCTACTGACATTTCTTTTAGATATTCCCGAAACAAGCCTGCCTCGAATTGGCTGCCGTTATCCGTTCTCAGGCTTACTTTCTCTGGCATCTGGTAGTGGTGGAGCACTTCTTTCATCAGGTCGATCACCTGGTGCTTGGTGATGCTCCATTCAAGCCTGTAGCCTAAAACACCACGAGAAAACACATCCAGAACAGTGATCAGCAGAGCATTTCTGTGCTGGCCATGAATGTAAATATACTTGATATCGGTCTGCAGGCACTCAAAAGGAACAGAAGGATTAGGAAGGAGATCCTGAGCAATACGCTTGCCACGTTTATCTCTTCTGATTCGGTTACTAAGCAGACGAGCCTCTTTCATGAGCCGGTATACCTTTTTCTGGTTGATCACCAAACCTTCGCTGTCTCGGAGCCAGTCGGTTACCTTATTATAGCCATAGTCCACGAACTCCTGGTTCAGGAGCCATTTGATGCGCTCCAGCACATATTCGTTGCTATAAAGGATGCCTTCTTTGCTAAGGGTGTGGGTGCTGGCTTTTCTGCCTCTCTTACCACCAAAAGGAAGAAAATAATAGGAGCTTTTGCTCAAGCCACATAATGGCAGCACCTTGTAGAGCGGGTAGCCCTGCTGAATGAAATCTTTAGCAATCATGATCCTGTACCCTTTCTGGCAGTGCTTTTTTTTAGAAGCTCTTCTTTGATGCGCAGGGCCAGCTCTCTTTCAGCCAGCATCTCTTTAAGCTGCTGGTTCTCTCTTTGCAGGCGTTTTACTTCTGGGTCAATCTTGTAGTGCTTGCTGGCAAGAGCATCTTTGCCGCAAGTATCATACTTTTCCTTCCATTGGTAGAAAGTATTGCTGTAGATGCCATGCTTGCGGATAGTGGCCGTAATGCCTTCCTTTTCTGCCTCTAATAGGATCTTTAGTTTCTCGTCTGCTGTCCAGTGTCTTCTTTTCATTGCTCTTACAAGTTAAGGAGTTTAACTTGTAGAATCTTTGGTCCAGTTATTTAGGGGGCTAAGAAGTGGAATGGCCCCGTGGCTACAACCACCTGCCTGGCTATGTATTCGCCCTTACTGGTAGTGACTGTAAATAAGCTTCCCCTTTTTCCAGCCGATGTACATCAACTTGCAGGAGTACGGGCAAGTAGAATTTTTTGGCATACTGCTCCAGATAATCAGAAATTTCATCCTTGCCAGCATATCCCATTGGATCTCCGCTCAACCCTATGCCTGGAAGGGCACTTAACCAGCGAGGGGTAAACAGCTCAAGAGAATCATAGCGGTTTCTCCATATATCGCCCAGGCGGCTTTCCCTGCCAATAATAGCAAAAGAAAGTTCTTTTTGTTTTAAGAAGTAGCCCATTGCCAGTCCTGCCTGGCTTGCCCCGATCACAATAACATCTAGTACCATAGCCAATCATCTTTATTAGCATCTCTACAGGCAAAGGTAGCCTGGTAGGGCATGCAACGGTATTGCAATCTAGAAGCAGTCGGCGCAAATACCTTTTGCCATTAGATTGATCTCCTGCAAATTAAACCTGGACGGTAGCTGAAATGCAGGAATAGCTACTTTAGGCATGCAGAAGGTTTTCTGGCAACTATTACAATGAAAATGAACGTGCAGGTCTTCAGGTGCACACTGACACCCCTCTTCACAAAGCGCATATTTGGTTGCGCCACTACCGTCGTCGATATGATGTATGAGTCCTTTTTCTTCAAAGGTCTTCAGCGTACGGTAGAGGGTGATTCGATCAGCTTTCTCATATGCTTCCTCTGCTTCTTTAAGGCTAACAGCAGCATTTTGCTGTTGCAGGTACTCCAGCACCAATAGGCGCATGGCAGTAGGCTTGATGTGCCTGGCTGAAAGCAGCTGTTCTAATTCTTTTATTTTCATTGCAATACTGTTAATGGTTAATGAGCATGTTCTGCTTTGCCTTTCTGCATCTCGGCCAGCAGATAATAGGCTGCATTTTTGGCTACCTCGGCTCCCTGCGGTAAGGGTTTGGCCGGTGTAATGGCTACCATGCCCATGGCACGTTCGCCTGTAATTACCTCAACGGGGGTAAAGTAAAACATTTTGGTTTCATCTACAGCTGCAGCACTGGCAGTAGCTTCTTCTTCATGATGTTCTGCCGGTGCTTCTACTTTCAGAAATATATAGCTTTGGGTTCCTTCCTGTACAATGGCCTCTTCCGGCAGTGCAGCAACCGTGGATTCACCCGTTAGGATGTGGCCCCTGACATAAATACCTGGGATCATATTGTGCGCATCTCCCTGAATATCGGCATGTACATGCACTGCTTTAGGATTATCTTCGAAAGCTTTGCCTACCGCAAAAACCTTGGCAGTGTAGGTGGTATCAGGCTTGTTTCCGACCTGGAACTGCACCAGCTGGCCTTCCCGTACCTTTTGTACATCCTGCTCAAAGACCATCAAATCAACATGTACGTGCTCGTTGTTTACCACCTCAAACATATCTTCCTGGGCGGGTACATACTGTCCCAGGGCCACTTCAACTTCCTTGACAAATCCACTGATGGGGGATACAACTGCTACTTTTCGTGATACATTGCCTGCCAGAACAGCAGATGGATTGATGCCAATCATGTTCAGCTGCTGGCGAAGTCCTTCCACACGGGCTCGTTGTCCCTTCACATTTGCCAGGGTCTGCTGATACTGCTGGCCAGAACCCACTTTAGCTTCAAATAGACGCTTTTGTCGCTCGTATTCCTGCTCCAGGAACTGCAGCTGGCTGGCTGCTTCTGCATAATTCATCTGCATTTGTACAAGATCTGGATGTTCCAGGTAAGCCAGGGGCTGTCCTTTTTTCACCCGATCTCCTTCAATGACTTCAATCTGGCTTACATTTCCGCCTACATAAGCGGTTACACGCGCAAAGTTCTGGGGCGGTACTTCAAGATAGCCAGTAGTGGCAATACTGGAAGTAAGTTGCTGCTGCTCAATCGGCCCTACCTTGAGCTCCAGGGCATTTGCCTGGGCAGGGGATAAACGTACTAGCTCTTCTGTGTGCCTGGCTTCTTCTGCTGCTTCATTGTGCTGCTCTTCAGGGGCCTGCTGATTGCAGCCGGAAGCCAACAACAGGGTAATAAACAGGTAAGATATTATATGGATAGATTTCATGATTATCGGCTTTGGGGTATATATAATTGAAGTTGCGCATGTGCCTGCAGAAGTTGCTCAAGTGTTTGCAGATAAGCCTGCCGCATGCGTGCAACACCCTGCAGGTTCTGGTTGAGAGCAATATAATCAATGGCACCTTCCTGGTAGGCAAAGCGTACCGCTTGTACCTGCTCCTGCAATTGCGGCAGTACTTCTGTTTGATAGTTCAGGTATAGTTGGTAGAGAGAGCTGTACTCTAAGAGAAGCTGCTGATAAGTAGCCCTCACCTGCAGCTGCTGTTGTTGGAGATTTTGCTCCTGGATTTCCACCTGGATGCCTGCAGCCCTTGCCTGTGCTTTTTGGCTGCGGTTAAGCAAAGGAAAGCTTATGCCAGCCTGATAGGTGTAAAACCCTCTTTCTCCATCTACCTGTTGCAGGCCTGCCTGCAGGTTTAAATCAGGCAGGCGCTCCCGCTTTAACAGCTGGTTTTGTGCTTCAGCCGCACTTTTTTGAGCACTTGCAACTGCAAGCTGCGGAATAGCAGCAGGCAGGGAATCAGGTAATTCAGTAGCAGGCGGCAGTGGCAGTTCTCCTGGTACCACCACGCCTTCTATGGGAGTGCCTGTATATTGGGTGAGGCGTACCAGCGCTGCCCGAAAAGCAGCCTGTGCCTGAGCGCGCATGGCCAGCACCTGGCTGTACTCGGTTTGTGCCGTTAAAAGTTCCAGTTTACCCGTGGCCATGACTTCGTAGCGGATCTGGGCTGCCCGTTTGAACTCACCATACAGGCTGTCCAGGTCAAGGGCCAGCTGGAGTTGCTGTTGTGCTACATAAGCCTGCCAAAACGTTTGGCGCACTTCCTGGAGGATCTGCTGCTCTACCAGTGCTTGCTGGCGAAGGCTCACGGATGTCTGCTCCTGCTGCAGCTTTTTACGAGCACCGGTAGAAAACACATCAATATCCTGCTGACCTATGCCTATCAGCGTATAAACCCCACCATTGGCATTGCCTAACTCTTCGCCCCCGGTGAATATCTGCGTGGAGCCTAACTGCAGGCTTCCCTTTTGCAATGCCTGCTGCCGCTCTACTTCAAGTGCAGCAGCCTTTAGAGCCGGGTACTTATCCCTGGCCAGTGCAAGGGCTTCTTCAAGGCTTACACTGTCTTTTACCGGCAACTCCTGCGCCTGGGTAGCAGCCGGAGCAGCCATTATCAGCATAAGCAGCAGAATCGCTGCTCCTGCAGGTGCTCCAATCATACTACTCCCATTTCCTCTTCTACGCTCTAGCCACTGGTAGAGTACGGGCAGCACAAACAAGGTAAGCAGGGTAGCAGTTAGCAGGCCACCGATGACCACCGTTGCCAGGGGCCGCTGCACTTCTGCACCGGCAGAAGTAGAAAGTGCCATGGGCAAAAAGCCTAATATATCAGTAGAAGCCGTAAGCAGGATGGGGCGAATCCTGCGGGTAGTACCCCCTAAAATACGCTCCTGTAAGTCTGCCACGCCTTCTTCCTTTAGCTCGTTCAGGCTGTTGATCAGTACAAGGCCATTGAGAACGGCTACACCAAAGAGCACAATGAATCCCACGCCTGCCGATATGCTAAAGGGCATATCCCGAAGCCAGAGTGCCAATACACCCCCAATGGCTGCCAGCGGTATGGCCATGAAAATGATCATGGCCTGCTTAAAGGAACCCAGGGCAAAAAAGATCAGCATAAAGATCAGCAGCAGGGCTACGGGCACGACAATCTGCAGCCGCGCTGTTGCCCGTTCCAGGTTCTCGAATGCTCCCCCATAGCGGATGTAGTATCCGGCAGGCAGCTGCAGTTCATCATCCAGCCGCTGTTGAATTTCCTCAACCAGGCTTTTTACATCTCTTCCCCGCACGTTGATGCCAACATAAGTGCGTCTGCTGGTGTTCTCACGGCCTATCTGCATTGGCCCTGGTTCGTAGTTGATCTGGGCTACTTCCTTCAAGGGCACCTGGCTGCCATTGGGCAGGGTCACATATAGATTTTCCAGCGTACCCTGCTGCTGGCGTAGGGATTCCTGCAGGCGTACCACCAGGCCAAAGCGCCTTTCTCCCTCAAAGACAACTCCTGCCTGACCACCACCAAAGGCAGTCTCTACCAGGGTGTTCAGCTGCTGCACATCAAGACCGTACTGCGCCAGTTTCTGGCGGTTGTACTGAATGCGTATTTGGGGAAGGCCGGTAGTGGCTTCGGCCTTATAATCTGCAACGCCAGGTATGGTGCTGACGATGCGGCAAATCTCTTCTGCCTTACGGGAAAGTACCTGCATATCATCTCCGTATAGCTTGATGGCAATGTCTTCACGCACCCCCGTCAGCAGCTCGTTGAAGCGCATTTCAATGGGCTGGGTAAATTCATAGCTTACCCCTGGAATGATGTTGAGCGTAGCTTTCATATCTTCGATAAGTTCCTCTTTGCTATCAGCACTGACAATTCCCTTTTCTTCGTCCAGAATCACAAAGATGTCTGCCAGATCCATGGGCATGGGATCGGTAGGCACTTCGGCTACACCAATCCTGCTGACAACCTGTTTTATTTCGGGGTATTGCTCCAGCAGCAGGCGCTCTATTTTGGTGGTTGTTTCTGTTGTTTCCGTCAGGCTGCTGCCTGGTTTTAAAATGGCATGGAAAGCAATATCTCCTTCGTCGAGCTGCGGTAAAAATTCACCGCCAAGCCCCAGAAATCCTACCACCGTCAGGGCCAGTAAGGCAACAGCTCCAATCAATACTATCTTGGCTCTCTGTAGGCTTTTATGCAGCAGCGGCCTGAACTTTCGCTCAAGCCAGCCGGTGATTTTATCTCCTATCTCAATTCTTGAACCCTTACCCTTGCGTACAAACAGGGCTGACATCATGGGCACATAGGTAAGGCAAAGAATCATGGCTCCGATGATGGCAAAGCCAAAGGTAAGAGCCATGGGCCTGAACATTTTTCCTTCAATTCCTTCCAGGGTAAGAATTGGCAAAAACACGATCAGGATGATCAGTTGCCCAAAGAAAGCAGAATTCATCATGCTTTTGCTGGACTTATAGGCAACTGCATCACGTTCTTCCTGGCTTAGACTGCTGCGATCTTTATACTGGGTAGCAAAAACAAACACTACGCTTTCTACAATGATCACGGCCCCGTCAACGATGATACCAAAGTCGATGGCTCCCAGGCTCATCAGGTTGGCGGATACATCAAAAAAGTACATCATGATAAAGGCAAACAGCAGGCTCAAAGGAATGGTGGTGGCTACTAGTAAGCCCGCCCGCCAATTGCCCAAAAGGAGCACCAACACAAAAATTACAATCAGTCCCCCTTCAATTAAGTTAGTGGACACCGTTGAAGTTGTGTTGCTAATCAGGCTGCTTCGGTCCAGAAAAGGTTCTATGCTGACACCTGCAGGCAGAGAGGCTGCAACCTGCTGCATGCGCTCTTTCACGTTCTCAATTACTTCGTTAGAATTGGCACCTTTCAGCATTAGGATCATACCACCAACGGCTTCTCCCTTACCCCCTTTAGTCAGGGCACCATAGCGGATGCCGCTGCCAAACCCCACCTGTGCTACATCGCCCACTAGTAGGGGAATGCCTTCTCTGGTATCTACTACGATGCTTTCTATGTCCTCGATGCTTTCTATCAGCCCTTCAGAGCGAATAAAGTATGCCTGGTGCTGCCGCTCGATATAGGCTCCCCCCGAGTTCTGATTGTTGCGGCTGATGGCTTCAAATACATCTGCAATGGAAAGGTTCATGCTGCGGAGCCTGTCAGGATCTACCGCAACCTCGTATTGCTTGAGCTGGCCACCAAAGCTGTTGACTTCCACTACCCCCGGCACCATGGCCATTTGGCGCTTTACAATCCAGTCCTGGATGCTGCGTAGCTCGGCAGCCGAATACTGGTTTTTATAAGCTGGATCTACTTCCAGGGTATACTGAAATATCTCTCCAAGCCCTGTAGAGATGGGACCGATAAAAGGTTCTCCCATGCCTGGCGGGATGGCTTCATTTACTTCCAGCAGCTTTTCTCCCACCAGCTGACGCGGCAGGAAGTTGCCCATGTCGTCTTCAAAAACGACTGTCACAACTGAAAGCCCGAATCGGGAAACCGAACGGATTTCTTCTACGCCAGGCAGATTGGCCATAGCCAGTTCTACCTGGTAGGTAATGAATTGTTCAACGTCTACAGTGCCTAATGTTGGAGCAACGGTGATAATCTGCACCTGATTGTTGGTGATATCGGGTACGGCATCGACCGGCACTTTTTGCATAGCCCAGAAACCTGCAATGATAAGCCCCAGCGTACCTAAGCCAATAACCAGCTTATGCCTAATAGAATAGGCGATTATATTATCTATCATGGTGATGTAAAACAGATGAGTGCCAGCTGCATTTCCTATAAAGAAATGCAATGGTATTACTCTTTGTTAATCAGTAAATAAGAAAGCTGCAGCTCAATGGTGGAGCTGCGGAAGGGGAAGAAATTAGGCACGCTTGGGCGGTTGCCAGATGCTAAAGGAAGGGGTAACAGGAGCCTGAAACAAGTAAGACTGATAAGTAGAACCAGCAGGCTGCTCTTTATGCAGGCTTATGAAAAAATGGGTGAAGGTAATATGAGAATGGCAGCAATGGCAGCTGCAAAAAGGCAGGCAATGATCTGCCTGATCGCCCATATCCTGATGGCCATTATCCTGTTGCACCAGTTCTACGCCCCCTTGTTGTAAGGAATCAAAGGAGCCCTGATCACTACAAGGTGCCAGTGCACTGAACAACATTAAAAAAGCTAATATGATGGACGCAAATTTCATCAGAGGCAAAGATACCAATAAAAACAGTGCAACTAAATTGCAAAAACTGTTTGACTTAACATTTAACGATACTGGATACAATAAAGTCTACTGAACCATCAGTGCATGTCAAACAAAGAAACCAGCTGATATTGCCTTGGCGATCTAGCAAGAACATTTCTTTTAGTCTTTGCTTTCTCTGTTTTGTTAGGGAAACTAGGTACCTCTTCTATTGAAATATCAGAACACTACACTTTAGCAATCCTTAATTACCCTAAGCTGCCTATAACTAGAGACAATACTCCATCACCAGATCATGCTCCTAAATCAAAATATTTAGACAGCTCTAATATTTAGCAATAGTTCTTAAACTGGATTTTTTCACATCCTGAAAAACCATGACTCGTCCTGAAAAAATTGACAGTTTTTGTTGTTGTATCTACCCCAGGATAACAACTGCTGCTTTGTCCTGTCCTCAATGCTCCCGAAGCATAAAAGGGGCATAGTTCGCTATTAAATAATAACCTTCCTATTATTTGTCTTCGTTTATTTCTTTCATGATCTCTGCAAACAGCCTGGTCGATTTTAAACGTTCATTTAGATTGTACATGGTGGAAACAGTTATTAATTCATCCACTCCCGTTTCTTTCAGAAATTCCTGAATTTGCGTTTTTACTGTTTGCTTACTTCCAACAAAAGAGTATTTCAGCATTTGGTTTAAAGTTGGATTTTGCAGTACTTGTTTTAACTCTTCAGTCATTTCAGTTGGTGGCTGTAATGGTTCTCTGGATCCTGTTAATACACCCACAAACATTCTGATTAATGAAGTGAATAGTTTTTCAGCTTCTTCATCGGTATCAGCGACTAAAACATTCACCCCTGCTATGGTATAGGGTTTATCTAAAAACTCGGAAGGCTGAAACTCCTGCTCATAGATCCGTAAAGCATCGTATAAATGCGTCGATGCAAAGTGGCTGGCAAAAGCATATGGCAATCCTTTTTTTGCCGCTAAATGTGCGCTATCGGTGCTGGAGCCTAATATATACAGCGGTACATCCGTGCCTTCAGCAATGGCTGCTCTGACGCTTGATTTTTTGTTTTCCAATGAAAAGTATCGCTGGATCTTAGCCACTTCTTCGGGGAATGAGTGTGCGGCCTTCATAAAATCTGAGCGTATGGCCTGGGCTGTCTGAGGGTCTGTACCAGGGGCTCTACCAATGCCTAGGTCGATTCGGCCAGGATATAAATGAGCCAGCGTTCCAAACTGTTCTGCTATAATCAAGGGAGAGTGGTTGGGAAGCATAATACCGCCCGAACCTACACGGATGGTATGGGTATTTTCTGCCACATAACCAATGAGCAGGGAGGTAGCGCTACTGCCAATATTATCTGAATTATGATGTTCGGCAAACCAGATACGTTTGTAGTGATGTGCTTCCGCTTCTTTTGCCAACGCCAATGAATTATGCAGGGTCTGTTGTATGGTTTCCCCCTGCGACACAATGGCAAGTTCTAAAATGGAATAGGCTATCTTTTGATTATTCATATTTTTCAATGCTATCGAAATTCTTAGTTGTTCTGTGTAACCAGTGGAGCTATTTTCTAACCTAATGTTAATTGGTCATGTTAGGTTTGTTGGTATCTCAATCCTTTTTTGTGGTTTAGTAGGGGCAGGTATAGAATCCATGCCAAAGGGCTAATACAAGCAAAAGTGAGTGACACAGTGATGCTGATAGTAGCCCTTCGGTCAAGTACAATAAATAGATAAGCCTACTTTAGATCTCCAGCGGCAGTGGAACGGTTTATGGTAACCATTTCTTCGTTTGAAGGAAAAAGCTTTGAATTCTGAAATTTGCCCATCACCGCATCCCTTACGGCAGGGGCTTTTCCCTTTTCGGCTGCAGCAAGTGCTTCTTTCAATGCTGCTGCATCCAACTCGGTACAATAGGCGGGAGTACCCGGCTCCTGCCTCCATGATTCGGCAAGACTTCCGCCGTCCACGGTATCAAAGCCCGTCTGGTCTACCAGTTCAGCGGCCACTTTTTTATGTTCCTCGTTATCACCCGCTACTGAAATAGCTATTCTCCCTTCCTCTGCGGCAGCTTTCCCCTTATGTTTCAGGGTGTATTCCATGATATTGTTGAAAACCTTGATCACTGGTCTTCCCAATGTTTGAGAAATGTATTCGCTTTCAGTCTTGCCTTCTAGGCCAGTAAGCTGGCCATCACGAAAAGGATAATAATTTGATGTATCCATAATGGTGACCTTCTGAGGTACGTCCTGAAGCAGATTCTTGGGCAGGTCCTTATAAGCTTTAAAAGGGATGGAGAATATGATGATATCCACCTCTTTTACCACATCTTCGAGGCTAGCCGCCTGGGCACCCAAATTGGTAGCTATTTCTCTAAGTGTGGCCATATCCCTGGTATTAGTGACTTTTACTTGATGACCTGCAGCAGAAAGTTTTTTTGCCAGGATACTTCCAATAGCGCCTGTTCCTATGATTCCTATTTTCATATTTAGCTGTTTTATTTAACGTGAAATCAACCTACATATATAATACCCGGCTTAAGCGGACACCGTAATCTGCATCCGGGTTAGTAGTGGCATCTCCAAGTCGTTCCTGAAACGCTGCCACTGCTAAATCGCGGCGTTTAGGTAATCGCGCTCTGTCAGCTGCCGCAATGGCGGCCGGAAGTTCATTCAACGCAAGGTCGGTGCAGTAAGCTGGTGCGCCTGGTTGCTGACGCCAGGAGTCCATCAATGAACCAGCATCAAATGCTTCGAATCCGGTTTCTTCTACCAGTGTCATAGTCACCTTTCGGTCGATTTCCCGATCTGCTGCTATAGGGATAGCGACTCTGTCAGAACTTCCAGCTGGTTTACCTTTCTTTGCAAAGGAATCTGAACCAATAGTGTTCCATGCCTTTGCCACTGGGCGCCCTAATTGTTCCTGCACCCATAGGCTTTCTACCTGCCCAGCCTCAATACTTTCAATTTTATTGTCACGTGCCGGATAATAATTTGAGGTGTCAATCACAACTGTTTCATCTGAAACGCCAGCTAAAAGGGGCGCAATAGCAGGAATGCGATTAAGGGGAATGGATATGATGATCACATCCTTTTCTAATATAGCTTGTTGAACTGTAACCGCTTTTGCACCAGTAGCAAGCACTTCCGTGCCTATAGTTTCCGGGCCTCTGGAGTTTGCAACATGTATTTCATGCCCTGCCGCACTCAATTTCAATGCTAAGGTTTTACCGATATGGCCTACGCCAATGATTCCTATGTTCATATCTTATATTTAATGTAATTGATAGTAATTTGTTGGTGATCAATTCTTTCTTGATGGCAGATTGTTGATCTCACGGACGATGTCTACAGCATGGTCGACAAACCCTTCAGGGTAATCTCCTGATAAGATGATTTTAAAGTATTCGCCGCCTATCTCCTGCATTTTGATAAATAACAGGTCCTGCTTTTCTCGTAGTGTTTCTCTTTCGGCTGATGACCGGGCCTTTATAAGCTCAGGCAGGGTGAGGTCTGTGCAGTAGGCGGGGGAGCAAGCCTGTTGGCGCCAGGAGTCTTCCAGCGGTCCAGCATCTAGTGCATCGAAACCTGCGTCATCTACTAGGCTTAGCACCACATCTTTTGATCTTTGTTCATCCCCGGAGACGGCCAGTGCAATCCTGTCTTTACTTCCTTTGGGTTTACCTTCTACAGCCAGACTGTATGCACCAATATTGCTGAACGCTTTTACTACCGGTCGGCCGAACTGCTCCTGCACCCATACACTATTCACCATTCTGTTTTCAACCGCTTCTACTTTATTATCCCGGTGCGGCCAGTAGTTAGTCGTTTCAACAATCACTACATGATCGGCTATCTTGCCTTGCAGTGTTTTTGCCAGGTCTGGAATATTGCCAAATGGAATAGACACGACAAGTACATCCACATCCTCTGTAACATCATCTACATCCACTGCTCTTACACCAGCTGCGTTAGCAATTGATTGAATGCTTTCCACGCCTCTGGCATCTGCAAGTGTAACTTTATATCCGGCTGCACTAAACTTCTTGGCTAATGTCTTGCCAATTACTCCGGCGCCAATGATTCCAATTTTCATATTTTATCTATTTTAGTATAATCTATTGAAGGTTAATTATTACTTATTTCTGGGGTCTCATTGCGCCGTGTGGAAACACGAGAGTCAACACCATACTGATCAGGAGCACCAAGATTTTCGCGTAAAGTCTTGCCTTCATACTCTTGATGGAAGAGCCCACGTTCTTGCAGGATTGGAACTACTTCATCCACAAAGGCATCGATGCCATCTTCGTTAATGTCGGGGGAAATCCAGAATCCATCGGCGGCACCTGCCTCAAACCACGCTTGCATATGATCGGCGGCCTCAATACCCGGTCCCACAATCACGGGATGATAATCAATCACACCATGAGCGATTATATTGCGCAGGCTCCACCCTTCTTTTGCGACCTTCAGGGCATGGCGGGAACGAGGGTCATATGGCGATGGGCGCGCTGCGTCCAGTTGTTCTTTTGAAAGCGGTTCGTTTAAGCGGCTAAGGTCAAGCGGTATGCCGAGCATTTGTTGAAGATACGCTGCTCGTTGAGGGATGAGGCCTTCAGTGAGTTTGATTCTGCGATCCAGTGCCGTGCGTCTTTCCTTGGCAATTGTGGTCATAAGGCCGGGAATATACTTGATCTCGTCGGGGTTACGACCGTAACGCTTTGCCGCCTCTCTGAATGCATTTCGTTGAGCGCGTGCATCTTCAATGGTAAATGCCGCTCCAATTACTACATTGGCGAAGCGACCGGCCAACTCATGCGCATTTGGGCTACCTCCTGCGTGAAAGATAATGGGTTGGCCTTGTTCCGATGGAGGAATGTAGAGCGGACCCCGTGAGCCCACAAACTTGCCTTTGTAATTGATGGGAACGACCTGCTCTTTCTTTGCAAACTGCCCGCTCTCCTGGTTATGCACCCAAGCTTCTTTCCCCCAACTGCCCCAAAGTTCTTGGATGAGCTGGACTGTCTCATGTGCACGTCCATAGCGTTCCTCGCTGGACGGAATTCTTCTTCCGTAGTTTGCTGCGACATCCTCCCCACTTGATGTAACTGCGTTCCAACCCGCACGGCCATGGCTCATGACATCGAGCGCCTTGAACTGTCTTGCAAGGTTGAAAGGCTCGTTAAATGTGGTAGAACCCGTGGCGACTAACCCAATGCGCTTGGTTTCGCGTGCGACAGCGGCAAGGGTAAGCATCACATCAAGATTAAAACTAGGCGATTCAGTTTCCAGATCAGTTAGCATAGCGCCAGGGCCATCCGGCAAAAATATAAACTGAAACTTACCACGCTCTGCTGCTTGAGCCTGTTTGACTCGCGCATCAAAACTTGTATAATTTTTAGGATCAACTCCCGGCATGCGCCAGGCTCCCGGTTGAGAGCCATATCCGTTTCCCAGGTGCAAACCGATGAGCATTTGTTTACCTGCCTTAGCGTTGTTTTTGTTTTTTATTATTTCTCTAGATGAGTCCATGCCTTAAATTTTAAAATATATCTATTACACATGAGTTAAGCAGCCACTATGATCTGTATCCAGATTCGTTGTAGCATCTCCCTTTGTTCTTGAAGAGCTACAAGAGCAACGTTCCCTCTTGTTGATAGTCTATCTTCATCAGCTATTGCAAATTTACGAATTATTACTTTCCTTTGTATAGTACTTTCCTAAAGGAAAGTGAAATACCTCTATAGATAGATCTATGGCTAATAAAATGGGATATCTATCCTGCCTTGACACGGTAAAGCCGGTGCGGGATGCGATCGACGTAATTAATGGCAAGTGGAAGCTGCCTATCATTATCTCTGTCATGACGGGCAATGAGCGGTTCACCGATATACAGGAGAGTATCCCCGGGATTACCCCAAAGGTGCTGGCCAAGGAACTCAAGGACCTGGAGCAGCACCAACTCATCAAGCGAGTGATCGTAGATGATTACCCGGTGAAGATCCTGTATAAACCCGAACCCTATGCTCATACCTTAACTCCCATTATAGATTCTTTGAAGCATTGGGGGTTGAACCACCGGAAGAGAATCTTTGATAAAGAATGATTTGCTGATAGCCCCCTGGAGCTAAAAGTCGTACTATAAGCTTTAGATGAATTTTAAAAGCGGGAAAAGCATCATGAACAGAATAGCCTTAGTGGTGGGTGTAAGCGGGATCACGGGTAGCAACCTAGCAGAGGAACTGGTAAAGCAGGGGTGGACTACCTTTGGCCTGGCTCGAAATCCTAACGTACTCATAGAAGGTTTACGCCCAGTTGCAGCAGATCTTCTTAGCCCTGAAAGCCTGTCAGCCGCCCTTGCCGATGTTGCGCCCACGCACGTGTTTTTTACAAGTTGGACGCGCATGGAAACTGAGGCAGAAAACATCAGGGTGAATGCAGCGATGGTTCGTAATCTGCTGGATGCCTTGGCACCAAAACATTCGGTGCAGCACATGGCCCTTGTAACTGGACTTAAGCATTACCTGGGGCCTTTTGAAGCCTATGCAAAAGAAGGATTTTTGCCTGAAACACCCTTGCGCGAGGAGCAGCCCCGGCTGGATATAGAGAACTTTTATTATGCGCAGGAAGATGAAGTGTATGCCGCTGCTGCCCGTGATGGCTTCACCTGGAGCATTCACCGTCCGCACACAGTTATTGGAAAGGCGGTAGGCAACCAGATGAATCTAGGCACAACTTTAGCCGTCTACGCCACTATTTGCAAAGAAACGAATCGCCCATTCCGATTTCCTGGATCAGAAGCGCAATGGAACGGCCTTTCGGATGTGACTGATGCCCGGGTGCTTGCAAAACACCTAATATGGGCAGTCACTACGCAAGCAGCCCATAATGAAGCATTCAATGTAGTGAATGGAGAATACTTTCGCTGGAAATGGCTGTGGAAGCGCCTGGCTGGTTGGTTCGGTGTGGCACCTGTTGGCTTTGATGGTATCATTCATCCCCTGGAGGATCAAATGGCCCAGGATGGTACCGTGTGGCGTGAGATTGCAGAGCGGTACAGCTTGGCAGAACCAGATCTGAATCGATTGGCATCACCCTGGCACACTGATCTGGATCTAGGGCGACCGATTGAGGTCATGACTGACATGTCCAAGAGCCGCAAGTTAGGCTTCAACATCTATCAGCAAACGGAAGAGTCGTTTTTCGATCTATTCAAACAACTGCGTAAAGACCGCTTGATTCCCTGAAGCCCCTTCATCACATAAAAAGAAACGATCGTACAGCAGGAACATCGATAAGGACTGAAAGATCAAATAGGCTGAATTAGGATGAGATAAATAATGGACAATCTTTGCTTTTAGATTAGAAGGTTAATGACCAACACTAGTAGCCACAATGCCCTTTTCTGCCCTGGCAGACTCTACAACGGTAAAGGACGTTCCTTATATTTTACAAACTTCATCATCAGATGTGGTCAGTGAAAATGAGGACTAAATTATGATGGTCAACTTATATCAGTATTTGCAACAAACGGTCAACACTTTTTAGAACGGGTCACTAATTACTAATTACACTTAAACGAATGTTTGAGTGTAATCTATTTAGGGAAGACTGAATGGAATATGCAAGGCGATGGCGACTTTGAAAATGGAGAAGAATGTGGAGGTAGAGTTCCATAGAGGAACAATCCTCACGTAGAGTGCACGTTGAGTTGAAGCAAAAGATTTTTTACAGCCTTTTAAGCTTTCCAACGTTATTAGGCAGCTGCTGAACGCATGCTAATTCTTTAAAATATATTCTAATCCAGATAAACATAAAAACCAGGCCGCATGACAGAGTAGCCTGGTTTTTGATTGAGGAGGAGTAGTTAATTACCTTACAAAGCCTCAATACGTAATTTTCCAGGAACAGTTGTTTAAGATGTTTTGTCTGTTCTTATCCTATCCATCAACAAAGAGAAAGTTTCCACTACGGAATTGCATTTTTAGACTATCATCTATCATTATTGTCACCTAGAAATTAAAGCTTCGTATAAGCAGTAACTGAATCTAAAGAGATGATTTAGAGAGGGATTTCAAGCAGGTGTAGAATTAATGAAGAAGCTCGGGACAATTTTACTAATAGATGATGATGAGATCTGTAGCTACCTCAACAAGGTGCTTATCGATGATTTACAAGTGGCTGAAAAGGTGGAATGTATCTATGATTCAGAAGCTGCTTTGGATTATTTGGAAAAAGCCTGCTCTGCCCAGTCAGGTGAAACTACTCTTTGCCCTGATCTTATTTTTTTGGACATCAACATGCCTGGGCTCAATGGCTTTGAATTTCTGGATCAGTTAAAAAAGATGCATAGCTGCAATGCACTGGCGGAAGAAAGGGTAATCATGCTAACTACTTCTATGCATCCCTTAGATATGGAGTTGGCTAGTAGACACAAGGTTTACAGTTACTTAGTCAAACCGTTGACCGAAACTAAAGTATCTGCTTTGGTAAATCAGTTCTTGTCTTTGCAATCTGATAAGGTGTCGGTTAAGCAAGGTATAGCGGCAAATACTGGCTTTAAAAATCGGATTCCATTGGAAAGGCCTAAAGCTGAAGCTTCTAAAGAGCACAACAAGAGAAATGAGGCATAGCCTAGGCGATTTATTGTGCTGAAAGGTCAACGCCTATTTTTTAATCTAACAGCATGAAAAAGATCAAGAACATTTTATTCATTGACGACGATGATATTACCTGTTTTATTAACAGGTCCATAATAGAAGAACTACAAATATCAGAAGGCATTACCTGTTTGGATGATGAACAGCAAGCGCTGAATTACCTAAAAGAAAAATGTGGTGACAAAGGGGCTGGAGTGGATGCCTGTCCAGCAATCATATTTTTGGATTTAAACATGCCTTTTTTCAACGCCTTTGAGATTTTAGAACAGTTGGAAGAGGAACCGGCAGTAGACAGAGAAAATCTATTTATTGTACTTCTCACTTCTTCTTTGCACACCAGAGACAGGGAAAAGGCTAAAAGTTACAATGTGCAAGGGTACCTGAACAAACCCCTGAATCCTGACAAGGTGATTGATGTGGTAAAACGATTCCATCAGCGATATCCCCACCTGTAGTTTAGTCCCAGGGGAAAGCCCGATTCCACACTTTTTAGCTGAATCGCTCTACAAGCTGTTGAGGCATTCTACAAAAAGCAAAAGAGGCTTCAATCCCAAAAAAATAGCTAAGACACTGTGTCTATGCTTGTTATGAAATGAGGCTCTATTTTGGCATGGTCTTTTCCTATTGTTCTTCCAGAATATTTTTTAAACCGTAGAAAGAATAACATGAAGAAGACCTTTTTAACTTTTGTAGCACTTGCTTTTGGAATGGGTGTAACATTCGCTCAAACTGCTCCTCAAACTGAAGAAACAGCAGCAGCCACTGAACAGTCAATTACTGTAGATAAAATGTCCAATAAGCCAGAGGAGGCAGGCCGCCGTACCCTGAAAGTAGAAGAGCTGCCTGCAGCTGTTCAGCAAAACCTCAAAGGCGATGAGTTCAAAGCACTGAAAATAGTATCAATCACTGAAGTACAACCTCAAGAAGGCTCACAAGCAGCAGCGGTTCAGTACGAAGTAGCTTTTGCAGGTGATGCCGCTGCTACAGAGCCTACGCTTGTTGTTTTCTTTGACGAGAAGGGAAATGTTGCTTCAAAAAATGAAGCTGCTGCCACTAAGCAGGAAGAATAAGAGGTTCCTGCACTCTGTCTATAGGATGAAAATGCCTGGGGACGCACAATCCCATTTTTTCAGGTCCCATATATCTAGAATTCACTTTTCATCTATAAGCGAAGCGCTTCCCAGGTGCTTCGCTTCTTTTTTCCTCTGCTATTTCTTTCCGGCAGGTAACAGAAAAACAGATTATCGAAACCATAAACCATTTACTAATGGTAAAGATTGATAGGATTTTATTCGTGGATGACGATATCATCTGCTCGTTCCTCAATACCACCTTAGTAGAGGAATTATGTATCGCAAAAGAAGTTAAGGCTTTGCAGAGTGCAGAGGAAGCCTTAGATTACATTGCTACCCACTACTCCAGCACATCCCTGCCAAAGCATGGCCAGCCAGATCTGATCTTTGTAGATATCAAAATGCCTTTAATGAACGGCTTTGAATTGTTGGAAGAGCTCCATAAGCTTAAAGACATTGATAGAAGCAGATTCCGGATCATTATGCTTTCCGCTTCCTTGAATCCACTTGATCAGAGAAGAGCTACCTTTCATAAAGAAAAATTGTACGCCTACCTTTCCAAGCCACTGACAGAGGAGAAGGTGCGCGAAATCCTGTCAGAGGTAGGGGCACTAAAGTAAAAGCAGAACCTGATGGTTTAAAGATGCATTGCCTTTAGGCAGCACGTTCAACAGGAAGTACTTCTTTATATGAACAACGTCACCTGAAATCCGCTTGATAATACAAGGGGAGTGTGGAGGAGCCAACTTATCAGAGATTTTCTTCAATGACTTCTATGGGGACTAAGATTAAGAACATAATATTTATTGATGATGATGAAATCATAGGTATGGTCTCCAAACGCCTTTTAGAGCATATGGGACTGGCCGATGAGGTACTTGTGTTTTCCGATAGCGTAAAAGCTTTTCAGTTTCTAAAAGCCAGATATGGCCAGACTCCTCAAGGGGAGAACAATTCGCGGGATCTGATCTTTGTAGATATTGATATGCCTGGTTTAGGCGGCTATGAAATGCTCTATCTTTTGCGGGAATTAAACAAGAAGGGCCATATAAACCTGTCCAACACCAATTTTGTAGTAGTTACCTCGCACAAAACAGATAAAGAGGTCCAACTGTCAAAAGGCTATGAAGTAGTTGAAGTGTTGGAAAAACCTTTACGCCAGCTGGACATCGACAACCTGATCAGGAAAATCTAGCAGAGAGTCCAGATCATATCCTACTGAAGAATGCAATTTTATTCTCGCTTAACTTTTTTTGATAGTGCTCCTTATAATAGGAAGTGCTTTTATCAGTATGATAGCGCATGCCGGTAATCTGTTCAGAAACAGAATCAATTAATAAATCTAAGGCAGATAAATCAATTTCTTCTTTCTGCAATGCCCTTTTCAGAATTTCTGATTGCGCCTGTAGGAGTCTACCTAGCTGCTCTTCAGAAAGATCCACACCGAATTTCACCTGCATGATCCGGTGCATCCTCTCCAGGTTCACGTTAGAAGGAACAATACTATCCATAAGGTGCTGCAATACTCCCTTTACTTTGTGGATCTTAAGTGTCTAAATCTTGGCAAAGATACTTCCGGCCATTACAACTTTAATGGTCTTTAGGCAACTCAACAAAGAAAGTAGAGCCTTTGCCTTCCTGGCTTTCGAACCAGATTCGGCCCTGAAGTTGATCAACCATGGTTTTAACGATGTTCATTCCTAAGCCTACCGGTTTCTCCCCCTGGTTACCTGGTCTGCGGGCTTTTGTGAACTTATCAAAAATAAGAGGCTTCATCATCTCCGGTATGCCGATTCCATTATCAGCTACTGATAGCAGCACTTTGTCCGCCTCTTCCGCTAAAGTAACTTCAATTCGTCCCCTTCTATCAGTAAACTTATAGGCATTGGAAAGAAGATTCTCCGTGACAAGCGTAAATCTGGCCGGATCTACAAAAGCATAAATGGCATCTTTACTGGTTTTCAGGATGAACTTCTTTTCTTCGTGAGGAAGCAGTTCGTAGACTGAAATCTGATTCTGGAGCCTAGTCACCAGCTCTGTTCTTACCCGCTTAACTTCCAGCTCCTGGCTTTCTATGTATTCAATTCTCAACACATCATCGATCAGGCGCAAGGAGTTGGCGCATGTAGTTTTAATGATGTCAAGCACCTTACGCGCCTTTTCATTTTCTTCCGTGTGCAGCTCCCGCTCCAGAACCTGTGATGCCAGTGTGATTGTATTGATGGGAGCTCTCAAATCATGGCTTAAGATCTGCAGTACCACATCTTTTTGTTCCTTGATAGAGAAAAGGCCAAGCTCGTACTCTTTGCGGTCGGTTATGTTTTCAAGCGTACCGGCTATAAGCTTCTTTTCCGGCAGATACTTTTTCAACAAACGAGCCTGCATGCGCACCCATTTTCTGGTTTGGTCAGGCATGAACAGGCGAAATTCTATATCGATGGGAATTCCGTTTTCTGCTATTCTGGCAACCGAAAAAAGAACGAACTCCTTATCAGATTGATCAACAAGAGATATTAGCTGCTGTGGTTGGCTAAGTATGTAATCCTTACTAATTCCCTCTAATATATGCTTTACTGGCCTTTTAAAGTAGGTAAAGCTGTCAGTTTCGATATCATAGATAAAAGTTATGTGATTGGCGATTGAAGCAAAATCGTCTAAAGAAACGGTCGAAGAATCCATTAGGCTGCCTGTTAATGTTTGTATGCTGTACCAACAGCTGCAGATAAAAAAAACTAAATAATATATAGAGTACGTAAGGTGTTCTATTCAGTTATAACTACTAACTGCACTTGATAAAGGGAAAAAACATTTACCTGCAAGTTCCGGGGCAGCAGCTGTTCTAACCAGGCCTGTAATAGAAATAGAATAGTAACATTTCAGGAAATACTGCCTATACTGGTGACACCCCTCAACACATTTCCTTCCTAAAAGGAAGATAGGTTATGATTAGACTTTTTAGGATAGCCTAATTTTTTTCGCTGACGAAATAAGAGGGTGACTTGTCCTGAAAAAAGTTGACCACAAAAATGGTTAACTTATGGTAGAACTTTTTCAGCTACGCATGCAAGAGCATGAACTTTCAATGCGCCAGATGGTGGAAGAAATCCACCGGGG
>NZ_JAHXBU010000001.1 GCF_020178975.1 Cesiribacter sp. SM1 | reverse complement strand
AATAAACGAAGAGCTAAAATCCATTGGAGCTTTACTGTCAACACTGCCAGAGAAAAGCTATCGCGGCAATATCTAGCTGTCAATAAAGCTAATGCAATTTCTATGGATTAAATTGGAAGAGCACTAGTGCATTTATATTTAGCATTACCCACTGCATTATTGCCATTCTTTACCAGTTTCTCGGAGCCACATTTTCTGCATGATTTTATCCCCTCTACCATAGTCTCCCATTTTAGATTATCTTACTGATGATTATACAAGTTAATCTTTCAATAGGTTACACTACCAAATTACCCTTAGTTTCACGGCAAATTAGATGGAAATATTAACTGTTGAAATCCCTTAACATTTTAAAAAAATATCTGCATAAGTATTCCTGATAGGAATTATTTGATCAGCAATTCTAATCCTGTTTTTTTCGATGTGGTCAATTTTATCGATGGCGACTATAAAGGATTTATGCACCCGTGCAAATTTCTTGTCAGGTAGCATTTCCTCTAACTAAGCAAAACTTAGCAAGGTCATTATCTTTTCCTTATGGGTATGAATTCGCAGGTAATCTTTCATCCCTTCAATGAATAAAATATCGCGGATAGCAATCTTTTCTCTACAAAGGCAGCTTTTATTCTCTTCCCTGAGGTACTTATTGAGGCAAAAAGAACCTGGTGGCACTACAATTGGAACAGGATGTGCTCCTCCTTTCTGATACAGAGACAAAGCAGGAGTTGTGCCATCATAAAAAAGCAGCCACTGCAAGCATCAAAGTAGCCAATAGTGATCATAAAAGGGATAAAAACAGCTGCTATACAGGAAATGGTCGAAGGCGTCTGCAGCAGTCTATTGCCGGATCCGCAGAAAGCACAGCAGTGGTTCTATATGATCAAAAAAGATAAACCTCGCTATATCCGCGATCAGCTCCAGATCATTCGTGCTACCATCGCCAAAACAGAACTTGACAGGCTGGCAAAAGTAGTAGATTACTGCCTTGCTGACAGCATCACCAGAGCCACTGACTTTCAAGGCTATTCTTTTCCTGGTAGGGAAACAGAAATCCGAAAACAAGGTAGCTTACCTCAATCCCTTAAATGGAAAACCCACTCCGGCAGCTGCTCTTTTGGAGCCAGAGAAAAGTTATTGGCTGTAGTAGTTTTTCCATCTTCTTTTTAGTTACCCAGTTTACTGATGGACCAGCGATTAGTTTTTCTATGGTTTCAGTGCACGCAGGGTTGCGGGTCTTCTTTACTGATAGGCCTGAATCGAATAAATTTGCGAAACCAGTAGGACTGTGGCTGGATAAGTTCGCTTCCGGCATTGGCCAGTTCAAAGTACTTTTCTTCACCATTGTGGATGTAGGTGACGGTTTTAGGTCGTCTACGAGCTATAATTCGCTGAAAGTGCGGGTAGACCAATAGCTTATTCTTACTTGCATAGCTATTCAAAACTTTATCTGAGGAGGAGGTGATCTCAATGAGTTCCTTTTGATAGTCGAAAATCTGCGAGCCCACAGGAACCAGGTAATGATTGGTGATACCGTCCTCGATCCTAAGGTTGGAAAACATGGCAAATGATGATTCTGTCTTTAAACCCAGATACGGGCAGGCGCCGTTCAGGAATACCAGTACCGGGATAAGCAGGAAAGATGCGTGCGGAATCTTGAAGAAACTGTCGTCAATACTCGCTGTAGTATCTGGGGTGCGCATGGAGGTGATGAAGATGGCAATAAAGCTGAAGCTAAAAGCCGTCCATATTATATGCCTGAAGTAGTCGCGAAATTGGGTAGTTAGTACATGTACCACAAACACCCCACCTACAAAGATCATCAGAAAAACAAAGAATTTCTTATAGCTAAATTGGGGGAGCTGCGATTTTAAATGAATTCTATTATTCAGGATGCTCTTGTAAACCCTAAAAATCCTGTTGCTAAAATGATCGCTTGTAAACAGGAAATAGGTAGCAAATATAACAGAGGAGAAGTCATAAAAGCCATTGATGGGATTATAGGCGATCAAACAATGAAAGATAAGGCCAATGAGCAAGCCCCAGTTACGAGTAAGCCTAAAGCATAGCAGGATAGGAATTAGCGCTTCCACAAGGACCGTAAAATAGGCATTGAAGGCTAAGACTTGGTCATTGGTAGGCAAAAAGGAGTAGGCATTCTGTGCTACATAAAACTCAGAGGCACAACTTGCTACCGGGTTAAAAAAACCACTGTTCAGCTTATGGAAAACAACGAAAAAATACAGGATGATGAGCTCTATTCTGACGATAGGGGCAAAAGTTTCTAACAGCGAGGCTTTATCAATCTGGAAACTCCTTCCCTTAAGCACCTGGTAAAAGATTGCCCGTAATATGGTAAGGTTCACAAAAGCAGCAAAGATCCAATGGTTGCTTCCCACCGGCAATGCATTAAAAACCTCATATAACTGCAGGGAAATAAAGATTATAAGCCTGATGACCGAAGAGGGCTTAAGCAACAAATAAACAGCCGAAGCACTGAGCAGAAAAAAGTGAAGCTGTATGGTGAACATCCTGTTGGTAGCCATATGAAACAAGCAGACAATGGCCCAGATGCTCATAAATATCTTATATCGGATTTCTGTAGCTACGTAAGCTCGCACTGGATTAGCCGTCAAAAAGTGAGGAGTATTTAATAGAGTGGCTTGACTCATAAAAAAACTAATTCCTATTAAAAAATTAAAATACAGAAGAACGATATGCTAATGAACTCTGCTCTCTGCACTGGAACGGTTAGTGTATATAAATTATATGAAATACATTTTTCATATGTTAAGGGTCTGGAAATAGCTTACCAAAATTGGTGATAATAATTCTCTGCTAATTGTTCCTGCTTGCGTAAGAATGCTTTTTATAAGAAGGTGGCTTTATGATCTTATTTGCCAGCAGGTCGTTAATGAATAACCTGTTAAACTTCTTCACGCCAGCCTGCGTGAGATGATCCTCATCGTAAAACTCTTTGAGGCTATGCAGCTCCAGGTCTGCTCTGCGGTTGTAATCAAAGAGAGGAATGTTATGCCTGCTTGCAATGGTCTTTATGGCTGATGCATATTCTGCATAATTAACAAGCTTGTTTTTATAGTAATCTGTAACAGGTGTTACAACAAACACCAGCTGAATACCTCTGTTCTTACACATCCTGATTATTTTGATCAGATGCGCCAGCTGTACATCTGAAAACCTAAATTCCATAGGTTCCAGGCTCTCCAGTTCCTCTTCAGACATGGTGTTCCCCGAATGAAGCGTTTGCGTATAACCGCCCTTTACATATACATCTACCCTGCTTTTTTGCTGCTCCAGCCTGTGCAGGGGCACATGCAGTCGCTTGATAGCATTTATCAGCATGCTATTCAGGGCAAGTCCGTTTTTTAAAACCAGGCCCATTTCAACAACGCTGCTTTCCAGCTCTGCATTTGATATAATGTCTATTGTGGATTCTAAACCATCCTGAACCAGCATATTCCAGTAAAGATCTAAAACAACCATTTCTGGATTGGTGGTAGGAAGGTATTCCCGGAGCAGGTAGTAAGAGTTATAGGGTGTTTGCGAGGTAGAGCCCAGGTTAAAGGAAGTGTAGCCATGCTTTTCAAATTCCCGCGGATCAAATCCCCGGTACACATGGGAGGAGCCAATAAACAGGATGTCTACATCTTCAATTGTTTTTACTTCTCTCAAGCGCAGCAAAAGCTGGCCATACCCGCCGCTGGTAGTGTGAAAGTTTGGCAGCCAGTGATCGAGACCCACTACAAGAGCAAACCAGATAATGCAGCAGTAAAAAGCAAAACCTGAAAAGATTGTTAAGAATGTTCTGATCAGAAACTTTCGCATTCTTAATCTTTAGAATTGAAAATAAATAAACTGGGTCTCTGAAAAATTACCAAACAAAAATATACAGGCACCAGTAAAGCCATAAAAGGCAACTTTTAGTGGTACAGGTAAGCGATCAAACCTACGTCTTAGTGTCGGCATAGTTGTGTTGGCAAACTCTATGAGCACCAGTAAGGTAACAAATAATACAGACAGGTAAAACATTTCTTTTACCTGGTTCAGGTAGAGCAGCTTCCAGTGGGCACCCACGCCGGATGTTAATGCTGCTACAGATTTAGAGAAACCTGTAAACATATGCGTGAGAATATACCAGGCATCCGTAAGGGTATTGGCTCTGAAAAACACCCAGGCAATACAAACCAGAGAAAAGGTAGTAAACACCTGTAAAAGTTTGTGCAGTTTTGGCAGCCTGTTTAGCCTTAGCAGGTCTAATATTTTACCCCTTTCTCCTTTTGTTGCATTTCCAATCACAAGGTAAAGACCGTGCAGGGCACCCCAGATGATAAACGTCCAGTTAGCGCCGTGCCAGATACCACTCACTAAAAAAACAATAAAGAGATTGTAGTACCAGCGCCATTTTACTACCCTGTTACCTCCTAAAGGGAGATAGAGATAATCTCTGAACCAGGTAGAGAGGGAGATGTGCCAGCGATTCCAGAAGTCTTTGATGGATATGGCAAAGTATGGGCTACGGAAGTTTACCATTAGCTCAAAACCCATGATACGTGCTGCGCCAATGGCAATATCGGAGTAGCCCGAGAAGTCGCAGTAAATTTGAAAGGCAAAAAACAAGGTAGCCAGCATCAGGGGGATTCCCTCGTACCCACCAGGATTGTTGTACACCTCATTTACAAATACAGCCAGCCGATCTGCAATCACCACTTTCTTGAAAAATCCCCAGGCCATAAGCCTTGCACCACTGGCAGCTCGGTCATAGTCAAATTTGTGTTCAGTCTTTAGCTGGTTTAACAAGTTGCCGGCTCTTTCAATAGGGCCTGCTACCAGCTGTGGAAAGAAAGTAACAAATAGCGCAAAAATACCCAGATGCTTTTCGGCCTGTATGCGGCCATAGTAAACATCTATGGAATAACTCATGGTTTGAAAGGTGTAGAAAGAAATACCCATGGGCAACAGGATTTCAAACACCGGCGTTGCATAGTTCAAATCCAGCAGGGCAGCCAGATCACCGGCAGCTTCGCTGAAGAAGTTGAAGTATTTAAAGGTAAAGAGTATGCCCAGGTTGGAAAGCAGACTTAGCCACAACCATGGCTTTCGTTTTTGCCTAAGCTCACCAGGGATTCTGCCCATCATTCTGCCACATGCATAATCTATAAGCGTTGAGGCAATTAAAAGCAGTGCATAATCTACCCGCCAAAACATGTAGAAGGTGTAGCTAGCAACCAGTAGCAGCAACCATCTAAAACGGTAAGGCGTGGCGAAGTAGAGAAGAATTACCGTTGGAAAAAATATGATAAACTCTAGTGAGTTAAACAGCATCTTAACTAGTGAGTTAAACAGCTACTAAAAAAATTTCTGTGAAAGAGATATAACACAGAAAACGCAATTAAAAAATGAAAAGAAGTATTTCCTAGAAAGTATTAAATAATATGCCTTTACGTAAAGAAGCAGATGATTGTTCAGAGAAAGGTAAAAAATAATTGGTTAAAAAATTAAATCTAAATTCGTGATTCTAAGCTGGTAATGCCCTGCATCTAAAACTGACCATGATTATGTTGAGCAATATTATACTAATATAGGTAAATAAATTACCATAAGTAACCTCCAATCCACCCACAGCGGCTACTCTTTCATTCACAACATCATCTATCCTAACTACAGATGAGGGAGTAAATCTGCCTCTCCTAACAACAATCAAAGATCACCCTAATCCAGTTGCATGGGTAGTATGTAATCAATATATTTTTTTATTCTTTTTTCAGGGATTAACAGGCTTATTGCTAGGCAAATAGCTTGTTGCCGGCATAGATGGCACGTGCATACACAAAACATTTAAATTGGTACAGCATGTTTAAGTGTTGTTTATTGTTTAAACACTATGCTCCCGTCTTTCTGCTCACCATTGCGCTGCACCTGGCTATATATTGTTGGAAAGGGTATCAATAGGCTGCTGTTCACTTTTATTTTAACAGGGCTTCCGCTCTTTTCAGGTGCACAAAGCCTTAAAATTTTGCCTTTGGGTAATTCCATCACAGAAGGCAAAGTAGAAAACCCCGGCTACAGATATCCCCTATATGAACAATTAACGGATGCTCACATCAATTTTGAATTCATAGGTTCACTAACCGCAAATTTTGTCTGGAACAGGGAGGTACAAAGTTGTATAGAGGAGCCTGGTACAATTCCTGTTCTTGCACATGAAGGCCATGGAGGCTGGCGGGCAGATCAGATATTGAATGGTAAATCAGGTGATGACCCAGGCAAACTATCTGTGTGGTTACAGAATTACACCCCTGATGTTGTGTTGATGCACCTGGGTAGCAATGATATGTTCCAAAATCAATCTGTTACAGGTACCATCATTGAGCTTCGGGAGGTTGTGAAGGTACTACGGCAGGATAACCCAAAGGTGGTCATACTATTGGCAACACTGATTCCGGCACATGGACCAACGGTGGGAGCAAATAAAGAAACCAACGTACGCCTTTTTAATGATGAAATTCCCGGACTTGTACAGGAGCTGACAACAGCGCAGTCACCGGTAATCATGGTAGATCAGTATACAGGCTTTAATGCTGCCCCAGGCGAAGATACCTTTGATGGTATTCATGTCAACAGAAGGGGAGCAATCAAGATGGCTGACAAATGGTTTCAAGTGCTGGAGAAAGTTTTGAGCAGCTACACAAAGTCGCCCACCGTGAGTATTAGTGCACCTGCCGGGGGTACTGAGCATACTGTAAGGCAAAGCATAAAAGTAGCTGCAGCGGCCTCTGATCCGGAGGGAGCTGTAAAGCTTGTGGAGTTTTTTGCAAACTGCAAAAAGATAGGCGAAGATGCCAGCAGCCCGTTTGAAATCAACTGGACTCCTGCCCAGGCAGGGGAATTTAAGCTGGAAGCCAGGGTTACAGATGCCGCTGGCGCAAAAGCAATCTCGCAGGCGGTAATAGTATGGGTTTCAGAAGAAACACAAACCGATAATACCACTGAGCCGCCCCAGCTATATAAGCCGGCGCAAAATACAACCAGCAGCAACGATATTGCGGTAGCATTCAGCCTGCCCGAAGCGGCCATGGCTGGCACTGTAACCCTTACCTTTACCAGAACGGGAGGTAACAGCGATAGGCACTCCCCGCACATGCTTACTTTTAACTCTGCTGCGGAAACATCCGGTCGGCACACTTTTACTCTCAAAGGGAACAGACTTGGATCTCACAGTAGTGTTGTTTCGGTTAGTACAAGCCCGAATGATGCACTGGTAAGTGGCGCCACCTA
Source organism: Cesiribacter sp. SM1 (assembly GCF_020178975.1). Lineage (GTDB taxonomy): Bacteria > Bacteroidota > Bacteroidia > Cytophagales > Cyclobacteriaceae > Cesiribacter. The sequence continues at coordinate 56,549 of NZ_JAHXBU010000001.1, read as the reverse complement.
TGCCGTAACTGTCTCTTATCGGGATAAACCAGGAAATAGCGCCGCATCAAATGCAGTATCAGGATTTGTTTACGATGTCACACCTCCTGCCATTCCCGAGAAGCCTTCGTTAGGAGGCAATAGTGATACGGGCAACAGCAACACAGATGATATTACCTCGGATACAAGGCCGCAGCTAAACGGAGCCGCGGAGGCCAGCAGCAGGGTTTTGATATACCTCAACGAAAGCTTACTGGCTACCACCACAGCAGATGCCAATGGACGCTGGTATTATGTAATACCAGCGGATAAAGAACTGACTGATGGCCGCTACCAGGTAAAAGCCGCTGCCAGCGATGCGGCAGGCAATACCAGTACTACTGGCGAAGCCCTTAGCTTTATTGTAGATCGTCAGGCCCCACGAGTACGGGTTAAAGATGTTACGCTTGCACTGGATGCCACAGGCAATGCATCTGTTGGAGTAGCCGATGTAAACAATGGCTCTTCAGATAACTTTACTGCTGCAAGTGCACTGCGTTTTTCACTAAGCCACACAACTTACAGTTGCCAGGATTTGGATCAGCGCCGGGAGCTAACACTAAGTGTTACAGATCAGGCAGGCAACACAGCTACAGGTACAGCAAACGTTGTGGTGAAAGATTTGCTTCCCCCAGACCTTAAGGTACAGAATGTGAACCTGCAGCTGGACGCTAATGGAAAAGCTACTTTAACAGAGGCAGCTGCAGTAATATCAAAATCTGATAACTGCAGCGACCCTGCCATAGGCATAAGCCGTACCGCCTTTGACTGTGCTGATGCCGGTAAAACGTTTGCCATAACAGTTACAGCTACAGATGCCGCAGGCAATAAAACAGAGAAACCATTAGCGGTTTATGTAGAAGATAAAGTAGCGCCCATTGCCCTCACTAAAAATATTACCGTTTTCCTGGATGCCAGCGGAAAGGCTTCTATCAAGGCTGCAGATGTTGACAATGGTTCATCAGATGACTGTAGTACTGTTACATTATCCCTTAACAGAGGTAACTTTAGCTGCTCCGTTCTGGGCACTAATGAGGTAGTGCTTACTGTAAAAGATGCTTCTGGCAATACGGCTACTCAAAAGGCAATTGTTACTTTAGAAGAAAAGGAGGCACCCATTCTGCGTGTACAGGATGTAAGATTGCCACTTGATGAGAACGGCACTGCTACCCTAACTGAAGCCGCGGCAGTAACTGCTAAAAGCGATAACTGCAGCACCCCCGGGATTACCTTCAGCCGAACCAGGTTTAGCTGTGCAGAGGTGGGCAAACCCACAGCCGTAACTGTAACGGCAAAAGATGCCAGTGGAAACACAACCCAAAAAAATATCACAGTGACAGTGTTTGATGCTACTACCCCAGTGGCACGTACTAAAAACATAAGCGTGCAGCTCAATAAGAATGGAGAGGCCGTTGTTGCTGCTGCAGACATCAATGATGGCTTCTCCGATAACTGTGAATTAACCAGCTTAAGGTTAGATAGAATAACTTTCAGCTGCAGTGATATTGGGGTTAATACAGTTAAACTAACAGCAAGCGATGGAGGCGGAAATACTGCATCTGCTGTAGCCACTGTAACAGTCGTTGATCCTCATGCACCAGTAATAGCACCTAACCAGGTATTTGAAATAGACGAAAACAGCCCTGCAGGCACAGCGGCAGCTACAATAAGCGCTTCTGATAACTGCAGCATTCAAGGCTGGAAGATAACTGAAGGAAATAAAGCAAATGCCTTTATGATTAGTACAGGCGGAGTAGTTAGCATACAAAATACTGCTGCCTTAGATTATGAAACCAGCAGAGAATTTGTGCTGAAGCTTAGCGCATCTGACAAGGCCGGCAATGCTGCTAACGCTTCTGTAAAAATCAGATTAAAGAACCTGAATGATAATGCGCCTGTTTTGGCGGCCCTCGCCGAGGTATCCGGAAACGAGGAGGAGGCAATCCGATTTACAGCCCGTGGTTCAGATGCAGATGGGAGCACCAGTTTAAAATTCCTACTCTCGCAAGATGCACCAGCAGGAGCCTCTATTAACAGTACCACAGGCCAGTTTAGCTGGAAGCCGGCAGAAGATCAGGATGGTATACATACATTTGATGTATTGCTTCATGATGGACTTTTAACGGTTCAGCAAACTGTAACAGTGGTTGTGCATGAGGTAAACCAAGCGCCTGTAATTACCTCTGCTCCTCCTGTGTCGGCCATAGTCGGCGAAGCATACATCTACCAGCTGATTGCTACTGATGCAGATCTCCCCGCAAACACGCTTATTTATTCAGCAGTGGAGTTACCCTCCTGGTTAAACTTTGATACAGCAACACAGTTGCTTAGTGGCACACCCGCCATAGATAGTGAGGGTGATCACCCTGTTACCCTAATTGTTTCTGATGGTTTAGCCGCAAGGGAGCAGCAGTTAGTCATCAAAGTAGTGAGCCCTACAGGTATCAAAGATCCGGAAGACCAGGAAAAGATTGCCATATTTCCTAATCCGTCTGTCGGCAGCATCATGCTTGTTATTGAAGATCATCCAGCTGGCAAAGAGGTAGAAGTCGTCCTGCTTACCCTGGAGGGTAAAATACTATTGAAGGCAAAAGGAAGTCTGGAGCAGGTCAGTCAGGAGATTAGTGTTGGCCTAACTGATGCTGAAGCTGGTCTTTATGTGCTGCAGCTAAAGCGTGATAAGGATGTTAGCAGTCATAGAATTGTGAAAAAGTAACTAAAATTCAAAGGTGGCCCAGATGCTTATGCTGTCTAACACCTCAATTACTTATTGCTCTGGAATATTCGCCCAGCCAAATGACCTCCCCCAATAAATTGGACCATTGTAAAGTAGAGAAATCGGGCAATTTACTAACTTAAACAAAAGCAGATTGTCATGAAAAAATCGAAGTTCACCGCGATTTCTATGGTTCAAACAAGAGCAGTTGTATAGTTTTTTCATATCGCCAGGCGACCCTGTTTCTATTGTCTCTCACACAGGCAAAGATTCTGTGAATGATCTTGTTTCTGATCGCATTAAGTACTGCCATTTTGCTTTTACCTTCTTCGACTTTTCGATAGTAATAGTTTGCCAGTTCACCTTCTTTACAAATGGCAGCCATAGCCTTCATGTGAAAGAGTTTCTTCATTTTTTTGTTAGCAAACTGGCTCACCCTGGTCTTGCCCCTGATGCTGGTTCCTGAAGAGTGTTCAAAGGGAGACACCCCTGCATAACAGGCAAATTTCCTGGGACAGCTAAAAAGCTTGAACTCATTAGTGGTGGTGACTATCTCCCAGAAGATTACAGCGCGGCTGCCGCCTCACCCACACCATCTACAGAGGTAACCAGAGTAAACAAATTATGGAGTAGATCATCTTTCTTTACAAGGTTCCTGATCTTTTTCTCTGTATCTGCAATCTGCTTTTCCAGAGCCTCAACAGGTTTTTTATTGAGCTTTTCCAGCTCTTTCAAAAGCTTCTTGTTTTGGAAACCAGCTAATTCTCCCAAAGGCACCTTCAGTGCATTCTTAGCATTGAGTAGCCTTTTTCTCAATGCAACAAGCTGTTTGATCTCCAGCAGCACCTCTCGCTCTGGCTGCCAGAGCAGGGCTTTATCTGCATGGCGAAAAGCATATTCAGAGATTCTAATGGCATCAACTTTATCATTCTTTCCTCTCTGAAGGCCTATAAATCGTTTGATTCTAAGAGAGGATCGCCCGAATTCTAAGATAACAGCAAGACAAAGCGCTATAATTTTTCTTAGCATGTATGCTTTACTTCATGTGCCATATTTTTCTTTCTCAATACCCCCAGTTCAGGTGAGGGGCATTAAGAAAGAAAAATATTAGTTTTATCAGGCAGCCTTGCCATACTGTGGTATAACCACATATTCTGTTCCCCGATTTACTGTTGCAAACACGCGATTGACCAACTTAGCCCTAACGGCATTGAGAGCAGATAATTTGGCTTTCCCCTGTTTGATTTTGTGCTGATAGTAAGCTTTCAGTTCCGGGTCGTGTTGTACTGCGGCACTAGCGCAATTACTTAATAAGGCTTTCATCTTTCGGTTAGCTAATGGGCTAATCTTGGTCTTACCTCTGATACTACTTCCCGAGCTATACTCGAATGGGGCTACACCAGCATAGCAGGCGAATTGGCGTCCGTTGTTAAAGGCGGTAAAGTCCTGCGTGTAAATAAGAAAAGCTACTGCGGTGATCATACCGATACCTACCACAGAGGTGATCAAGCGAAAGTGCTTTTGTATATATTCGTCCTCCTGTAAGGTAGCTCCCATTTGTTTATCGGTGTGAGCAATTTGCTCTTCTACGAGCTTTAGCTGCTTTTCTGATTGGTAGATAATGAAGCTATTATCTACCAAAGAAGCGGTGTCTTTTAAATCAGCGATAGTTTGCTTCAGACCGGGTGCCGGGCACTTACCTTAGTTTTAGTGAGCCGATCACGGAAGGCCATTAATTTCTTGAGCTTCAGTAGGCAAGATGAGGGCAATTGGATAGGTTTTAGGGTACGTTGGTGCGGGGCACCCCGTGCAAACAGGCAAACCCAGCTATGCGTTGAGCATCAACACGATCATTTTTACCCCGGGTGATGCCCAAAGACTTCTTCAGATGGAGAGGGCTAACCAACGTATAATATAGCCCCTGATCTTGTAAAAAGCAGCATAATGCCAGCGTATAAGAACCTGTATGCTCCATGCAAAAGAAACTATCGCTACCATCCCCTTTTTGCCTTTTCAGCGGGGCTGCCCCAGCCAAGTCAATAGCTGCTTGAATCCAGCGGCAGTGTTAGCAAATTGTTGATGAGAAAACTGATTTGGACTATCCTGGTGACAAAGAGCAACATCCAGGGTAGCTTTAGAGACGTCAATGCCGATGAACCAAGTTGATTTCATAATTTTGTGCTTGGAGTGAAACATCAAAAACCGAAAGTATTGAATCACTAATCCCTTTAGTAAGTCGTTCTTAATATTCTAACTGGTGCTTTTCAATACAAAAAGTGAAGGGGACTAATTCGGGCGATAAGTCTGTTAATCCTAAGCGACCCGGTAGTTCACCACCCACACTTTCGGTTATTCTAATATTAGTACTTTACAAAGACTTGCTATGTTCTACAAATCTAAAGGGCGACCCGGTCCAGCCATATAGCACAACCTTCTCCAGTAAGCAGGCTAAGCAAACACTGACTATAAAGACCGGTGTGTTCACAGCATATCAGGCTTTGCTTTAGATCCACTCCTTGTGCCTTACATTCAGCTTTGAATTCAGCCAGGCCAGCTGGAGAGTTATCTACCCTTAGGTGGAGTAAGTGCTTTAAGTGATCTCTTACAGCAAAGTCTAAGGTCTTTTTACTGATGTCTACCGGGCGGCGGCCGCACCGATGAAAAAAGAAAATTTCATAACTTCACTTTTAAGGGTAAAACCAAAAGGATAGGGACACTTTCAAAACCGCCCGGCGGCCCGGCTTGCTAATAGGCCTTAAGCCTGAATTTCTATGGCACCGGCACCCGGCTGAAGCTTGCCGCCGGGGCCCGGTCCTTATCAACCGGCTTAGGTACTAAATCGCGGGTTGGATCTTATCCAGCGGCGGCCATAGTTCACCTAAGCCGGTATGTTTTAAAGATACTACTCCCTATCTTGGTTTTGTACTACTTCCCAAAGCTAAAGGCGGCGTCCGCTGCTATGCCGGCGTAGCTCCCTTTGATCGGACGGCCGACGCCGCATTCTTCAGGTACAAGCATCAGAGGCAAAACTAGGATCAGTCAGTATGCTAATAAGAAAATGAAGAAGCTCTTCCATATGGGAGCTATGGCAGCTATTTGTAAAGAGGGTGAGTTGGCCGACTACTACCTTCGTAAGGTAGAGGAAGGTAAAAGCAAGATAGCAGTAATCAATGCTATTAGGAACAAGATCATTCACCGAATCTTTGCCTGCGTCAGAGACAACAGAAACAGGGTCGCCTGGCGATATGAAAAAAACTATACAACTGCTCTTGCTTAAACCATAGAAATCGCGGTCATTCAACGGGAGCTTCCGAGATGAATGCCTGAACGTGAACTGGTTTTTATCTCTGGAAGATGACCAGCAAAAAATTGAAGCCTGGCGACAGGAATATAATGGCTTCAGGCCCCACAGTGCCCTAGGAAATTTAACACCCGAAGAGGCGATTGAAAGACCGCAGCGGCGGACCGTGACAATTAATCCCCATTTCTTGATTTTACAGCGGTCCTAAATCTGGGAGGACGTCAGTCACACAATTATCATGTCGAACAGTCTTTAATCAGTAACATTATATCATAATTTTTTAGTCAAATTAAATTGTCGTACTTTATTAATGCCTTCAATAGGCTATTATAGGATGCTGAGTTTTGGTATCAGTCTTTGTATTTATGTTTTGCCTTGATAGTTTAATTTATAACTATTTTTCATAGTAACAGGCTTGCAATAGCTAATCAAAAGATAACACTCAATCATCGCTACCCTGATGTTTAAGCCCCTGCTTAAAAAGTTTAACGCTTGTCTTTTGACATTTTTTGTATGCGCAACGATGGCTGGAGTGTTTTGCAGTACCGGCGCGTTTGCCCAGACACAGCAGGACTTTTTTAAGATCAATAAATCTAAAGATCTATCGGGCGGCTCTGTTACCAGTATTACGCAGGATAGTGATGGCTTTATCTGGATTGCTACCAAAAGTGGCTTAAGTCGCTATGATGGCAGTACCTTTAAGGTATATGCAGAAAGTAGCGGGGGGCTAAGCGCCGATGATGTGTCCACCATCTTCATTGACTCAAAGCAAAGGATGTGGGTCGGCACCATTGATGGACTAAATTTATTTAACGCCAGCACTGATAAGTTTATCTCTTTTAAAAATCTGCCAGAACATGCTCAGTCAATTTCTTCGAATGAGATCAATACCATTTACGAAACCATCGATCGTACCATCTGGATTGGTACGGAAAACGGTCTCAATAAATTTGTAGAGCAGGACAGCTCCTTTATAAGCTATCAAAGCAACAAAGCAGATAGCAGTGCTTTGAGCCATAACAGTGTAAAAAGCATTTTTGAAGATGCGGCAGGAGGGTTATGGATTGGCACATTTGGGGGAGGACTAAATAGATTCGATAGGAAAAATCAGCGTTTTGATTACTACCAAAGCAGCAACAATGCAGCAGGCAGCCTTGCGCCACGTCATATTTATGTGCTCTATGGCCTTGACCGTGAAAGGATTTTGGTCGGTACCGCAGGCAATGGCCTACTCATATATAACAGGAGCAGCAGAGAATTCAAGCCTTTCTTCGTAAACCAGCCTGATCAAAAGCTAAATTCAGTATCTATCATCAGGTCTCTTTTTAAGAGCCAGGACAGCAGTCTCTGGGTGGGTACCGACGGCGATGGGCTGATCAAAATTGAGAATCCGTTGGCGGATAAGCCGAAAATTACACGTTTTGTAAAAAACAGCCAGGTACAGGGATCACTCTCCAGCAATGCCATTTATGCTGTTTTTTTGGATAGGGAAGCTAATGTTTGGGTGGGCACAGCCTGGCATGGCATCAATGTGCTGGTGCGGCAGGATGAGGGTATTCAGCACTACTATAGCGACTTTGAAGGTACTAACCTTTCGCCTGTCTTATCCATTTACAAGGAACAAGAACGCTTGTGGTTCGGCACCGATGGCTTTGGCCTGAATATCAGCCAGGGGCAAGGCGGGCAGATCAGCCGTCTGGCAAAAGGTGAAATTGGAGGTGATTACATCCAGATGGTCAAGAAGCGCAGGGCAGGGGCATACTTTATAGGAACTTTTGCCAACGGCCTTATTATCTATGATCCGAAAAAGGGCATTTTAGAACATTACAGACATAGACCCCAGGATGCTGGCTCCTTAAGTTTTAATGATGTGCGGGATATCATAGAAGAAGAAGGGGGGAATTTCTGGGTGGCCAGCTGGGGAGGCGGACTGTCTTATTATGATCACACTCAAAAAGGATTCAGGTCATTCCGTAAGGACAGCAAGAACCATCTTTCTATCAGCAGCGATAATGCTGTTAGCCTAGAGGAGGCAACGGATGGCAAGATTTGGATAGGCACCTTTGGCGGTGGCTTAAACCTCTTTGATCCTACCACCGGTAGGTTTACTGCTTTTCTTTCTTCCAAGGATGATCCGAACACCATCAGCAGCAACAATATCATCAGCCTTTTGAAGGATGGCAGGGGAAATCTGTGGATCGGTACCTGGGATCAGGGTTTGTGTCGCTTCGATGCCGCCAGCCAAACTTTTGTACGCTATGCCGAAGCCCAGGGCCTGCACGATAAAACCATCATGGCGCTGGCTGAAGACCAGCAGGATGCACTCTGGGTGAGTACCAAAAGCGGCATCTATAAGTTTGATGTTAACACCGGGCTATTTCAGCGCTTTCCGCAGCTGGATGGCGAGTACAGGATCAATTCTGCCTTTGCCGACGGGGAGTGGCTGTATTTTGGAAAAAATGAAGGCGTGGTTGCCTTTAAACCTGCGGCCCTTAAAGTGGTGGAGGCAGCTGTGCCTATTCATTTTACAGGCATTAAGCTTTTTAACAAAGAGCTGAAACTCGGCGAAGAAGGGGTGCTGGACAAGCCTGTGCTGGAGGAAGATTTTATTGAGCTGGCGCATGATCATTCAGTCGTGACTTTTGATTTTGCAGCACTGGCGTTTCCCAGCGCCAATTATGAATATGCTATTAAGCTGGAAGGTCTGGATGAGGATTGGAGAGAAATTGGCAATCAGCGTTCTGCTACTTTCACCAACCTGGCACCGGGCCAGTATAGCTTTAAGGTGAAAGCCAGAATACCAGGCGGCAGCTGGGGCGATTCCTACAAAAGCCTGGCGGTACTAGTGCATAAGCCTTTCTGGAAAATGTGGTGGGCCTATGTGGTGTATGTGCTGGTTTTTTCCTTTTTACTGTACCTGTTTTACCGCTATACCATTCAGTGGGAAAAGCTGCAGAATAAACTGAAACTTGAAAAAATCACGCGCGAAAAAGAGCAGGAGCTAAGCAAGCTTAAGCTAAAGTTCTTTACTGATATCTCCCATGAGATCCGCACCCCGGTTACCCTGATGATCGGGGCCGTAAACCGGATTACCGAAAAGACACATACAGGCAGTAGCAGGGAAGCAGCCGAGCAGATCAGAAAAAACGGCAGCCATTTGCTCCACCTGATGAACGAGCTGCTTGACTTCAGGCGGCTGGAATCTAAGGGAGTGAAGTTAAAGGCTGCTCCCGGTAATTTCGTGCGCTTTGTACATGAGGTCTATCTCTCCTTCAGTAGCCATGCGGCCAGTGCTAATATACAGTACGAATTTAGAGCCGATGCGGAGGAGATTTCCCTCTGGTTCGACCGGGATCAGATGGAAAAGGTGGTGTATAACCTGCTTTCAAATGCCTTTAAGTTTACCGATGCCGGGGGGCGCATCAAAGTAATGATCACACGCGATGATCAGCATGTGCACCTGATGGTAGAAGACACCGGTAAAGGCATTCCCGCCCATAAGCTTCAAAAAATATTCAAACGTTTTAAACAGAATGAAGGTGGGGCAAATCCCCAAATGGAACAGGGCTTTGGAATTGGCCTGTCTATTGCCAAGGGAATTGTAAAGCTGCATGGAGGTGAAATATTTGTAGAAAGCGAAGAGGGGCAGGGCAGTAAATTTGTGGTAAAGCTACTGCCTGGTGCCGATCATCTCTCGCCCGATCAGCAGCTTCTTACATTCAGGGACAGTGAGAGCTTGGAACACTACACCCTCGATGAAGGCATCCTGGAGGGGATTTCTGTGCAGGCAGAACAAGTTATAACAGCAGGCGTTGCCGGTGCCAGCCTTCTGGTGGTGGAAGATAATGAAGGCATCCGCAAATACCTGCAGCAGTTACTAAGCCCCCTTTTTCAGGTAGGAGCTGCTGCGAATGGACGCGAGGCTTATGAAATTGCTATTGCACAAATGCCGGACCTGATCATCAGCGATGTGATGATGCCTGAGATGGATGGCATCAGCCTGGTGAAGGCGCTGAAAAGTGATGTGCGTACCAGCCACATCCCGGTGGTATTGCTTACGGCCAGAACCTCCCTCATTTTTAAAAAAGAGGGACTGGAAACCGGTGCTGATGATTATGTAACGAAACCCTTCAGCGAATCACTGCTGAAAACCCGCATCATCAACCTGCTGAAGAACAGGCAGCTGCTACGGGAAAAGTTTCAGTTGGAACTGGTTACCGAACCCGGTGACATTGCCATCACCACATCCGACCAGAAGTTCCTGGCCGACCTGACGCGCATCCTGGATGAACAGCTGGATAACCCGGAGCTCAAAGCAGAACTGATTGCCCGCGAGATCGGGATCAGCCATTCCGTTATCTATAAAAAGATCAAATCTCTTACAGGACTTTCGTTGGTGGAGTTTATCCGTGACTACCGGCTCAAGTGTGCCGCCCGGCTGCTGAGCCAGTATGCTTTGCCAGTTGTGGATGTTTGTGTCAAGGTTGGCTTCTCCGACCGCAAGTATTTTAGCCAGATGTTTAAGAAGCGATTTGGTAAATCTCCTTCTGAATGGTCAAAAATAGAGGATACAGATAGCTCTCTGGCCTAAAAAACGAATTTACCCCCCTCTTCAAACCAATATTTCCCCCTTCTTTTGCACGCCTTGCTGCTAACTTGCCCCTGTTGATCAGCTCCTGAAAAGTATGGTCATCTGCCTTCTGCTGCTAGCTATAGGGCAAGTTTTAGCTCCGGCTTCGACCCTTGTAAAGGAGGAGGTCTAGGCTGTGGTTTCGTATATCGTATTGGAAAAATGAAAATACTCGCTTTAAAAAGATTTATCGTTTATCTCTTACTTATTTTGATGGTACTCTTGTTTGTCGCATTGCTATAAACCAATATCCTATACTCATGATTCACCACTACTCAACTTTCAACACTGCACCTGATGCCCCTTTATACCACCGGGTAGAAACCGAGCAAATTTTAGTAACAAAGCGGAAAGGCTAAACAGACAAGCGGCGCTGCTGCCAGGGGCTAACACAAAATTTTTGACCTGGAAGGCGCTTTCCCCGCTACAGCAAAGGCTGTAGTCACTTTACCAACTAACGAGGTTTATTAAACCAAAAAAACTTAGATGCAGAATATTTTATCTACTAAGGCGCGGTATTTGGCCGCTTTTATTTTACTTTTTTCCGCAATCGTATGCGGTTATGCTCAAAGCCCCGTGAAGGGGAAGGTCACGGATGAAAACGGACAGGGAATGATGGGGGTGGCCGTGAAAGTAAAGGACACCCCCACCGGCACTGTTACTGATCTGGATGGCAACTACAACCTGGTACTACCGCAGGGGATGCAAAACCCAACGCTGATTTTTTCATTCCTGGGCTACATCACCGAAGAGATAGTTGTAGGAAACCAAAGCCAAATCAATGTAGCCCTCTACCCGGATATCGAATCGCTGGATGAAGTAATTGTTGTAGGCTATGGCACAACTACGCGTAAAAACATCACCACAGCGGTTGCAAAGGTTGATCCTCAGAAAGTGCCTGCAGCAGCCAACCAATCGGTAACGGAACTGCTGTTTGGCCGGGCTGCCGGTTTGCAGGTAAACCAGCAAAGCTCACAGCCAGGAGGTAACATCGATATTTCCGTTCGCGGCAAAGGTGCACCGCTCATCGTAATCGACGGGGTGGTTTATCCCTCCAACAGCCTGGAACCCGATAATGGCGGTGTGGAACTGCAGGGTGTAAACCGCGGCCCACTCGCTGGTCTGAATCCCAGAGATATTGAGTCTATTGAAATTCTGAAAGATGCCAGTGCGGCTATCTATGGCGTAGCAGCAGCAAACGGTGTAATGCTGATCACCACTAAAAAAGGCAAGGCAGGTGGCATGAACATCGGCTACGACGCAAGCCGCTCGCTGGTGAGCAATATGCCTTACCTGGAGCCCCTGAATGCCCGCGATTATATGACGTACTATAACCAGCTTGGCTTAGATAAATACCTGGCCGATAATGGCATGAAGCCCTTTGGCACCAAAGATCCCGCCGGGTATCAGCCCCGGTTTACGGAAGAAGAGATTTCGGCGGCTGGAGAGGGCACCGACTGGCTGGACCAGGTATTGCGCACCGGCAGTATCGACAACCATAACCTAAGTGTAAGCGGTGGTACCGATAAAACTATATACTACTTTTCTGGCAACTATTACAACCAGAAAGGTACTGTAGCAGGCTCAGACATGACCCGCTACTCCGGTCGCCTGAACGTATCTTTCATGCTAAACGATATCTTTACCCTGAATACCAGTCTGAATGCCAACCGTAACAACTATACGAATCCACAGGCAGGCTGGCAGACAGGTGGCGCTGGTACCCAGGGCTTTAATGCACTGCAGGCGGCGCTAGGCTATCCTTCCTGGGTACCAACTCATGATCAAAATGGAGAGTTCTCGCAGTTTGGCTTAATTGGTAACCCGCTTTCACTGCTTACCATCAAAGATCAAACCGAAGCTACCGGCCTTATTGCTAACGCCTCACTCGATATCGACATTATCCCCAACACCTTAAGCGGCAGAATCTCTTTCGGCAATAACAATGAATATTCCGTGCGTGATTTCTACATACCTAAAACAGTATTCTGGGGCCAAATTAACCGTGCCCGGGCTTCTCTTGCCGAAGCCCGCCGTGAAAACCAGACCATGGAGGCTACCCTGACCTTTGATAAAAAGATAAAGGATTTTATGCGCATCAATGCTGTAACAGGGGTGGGTCAGTACATCGATAAATACCAGGGATTTGGTGTAGAGGCTTTTGATATCGAAGATGCTATTAACACCGATGCCCTGGAAACAGCCACCGGCCCTAAGAACATCTTCTCCGATAGAGATATCCGTAAATACCGCTCGTTCTTTATCAGAAGTTCTTTTGATGTGCTGGACCGTTACCTGGTGACGCTTACGCTGCGTCGTGACGGTGCCGACAGGTTCTTCCCGAATAACAAATACCAGAACTTTCCTGCTGTATCAGTGGGCTGGAAGTTATCGAACGAAGGCTTTATGCAGGGCATAGATCAGCTGGATATGTTGAAGCTACGTGCCAGCTACGGCCTTACCGGCGAGCGCCCCGGTGACCTGGCTTATGGCGCTTTCCGTGGCGATAACACTGCCATTACCTTCAACAATGGCTCTGTTGTATACATCCCTTACAGTTTAGTAGCATTCGATAATCCTAACCTGCAGTGGCCTATCACTAAAACGCTTGATATTGGCCTTGACTTTGGCCTGTTCAAAAACCGCATCACAGGCTCCTTCGACTGGTACAGGGAAAATCGCGAGCGCCTGCTGGTAAACACCACTACGCCGCAGCTTTCCTTTATCTCTTCGGCACCCATCAATGCGGGTAGCCAGCAACGAACCGGTTACGAATTCTCACTGAACACTGTTAATATTGAAAAGCAAAACTGGGGCTGGAACTCTACCTTTAATTTCACGCATTACGACAACAGGTGGACAGAGCGTTACCCCAATGATCCGCCTCCGCAGTATGGCCGCATCAACGATCCGCTGGGCATTATCTATGTGTATAGAACCAATGGTATTCTGCAGCAGGACCAGGAGGTGCCCGTGTGGCAGCCAGAGGGTGCCCGTGTACCAGGCTCTCCGCTCTTTGTAGACCGTAATGGCGATGAGGAACTAGACTACCGGGATGTAACTTCTTTCTCGGGTGTACCTAAGGCGATTATTGGCTTGGGAAACGAGTTCCGCTACAAAAACTTTGATCTGAATGTATTCTTCTATGGCCAGTACGGTGCCTGGGGATACGACTACACCACCCAGTGGGGAGATCCGATAGCCTTGCTTTCCAACCTGCAGAACGTTACAGTGCAGGTAAAAGAAGCCTGGAGCACCAGTAATCCTACGGGAACGCGTCCTGGGGCAGCCTTTAACGAGTCTGCCGTGGCCCTGGATGCCGGCATCGACACCCGCCTGGCGAGAAGAGACTTCCTGCGCTGCCGAAACATTACCCTGGGCTACAATGTAAAAACCCCATTCACAGATAAGCTGCTAGACAACCTCAGGCTGTATGTAGATGTGCAGAATGCCTTTATCCTGACTGGCTTCAAGGGTGTTGATCCTGAGATTCAGGCTGCTGCCATCAAGGGAGGGCCTGCGCCTTACCCCATGGCCAGAACCTTTTCCCTGGGTCTGAATGCAAATTTTTAACCGCTAAACGTGCAGCTGCCGTACCTACATGGGCGAGGGCTTGCAGGAGGTTGATCCCTATTACTACCTGAATGTTTAAAAGAATTAATCCATGAAAAAAATATTCATCCTTGCTCTTATGAGCTGCGGAATTCTTCTGGGGAGCTGTGAGGATAACTTTGATCCCACCATTACCGGAACCCTTGCTCCGGCAAACTTTCCTAAAACTGAAGCCGATTTTGAACTGTATACCCTGCAGGCCTATAAGCCTTTCGGCGCCAAATGGGGCTATGCCGATGTGGCCTGGCAAAACATGTTCCATGGCTACGAATACGGCCATGTAATCATGTTCGATCTGCCCACCGATCTTTTTATTCCCTTTACCGCCTGGGGGGGCTTCTTTGAATTTTTCAGCAAGGCCGATTTTGATTTTCTGAAAAACCAGGATAAAACCAGCCATTTTGAAAAGGTGCGTTACGTAACCCGCATGACTCAGATAATTGCTGATATTGAGGCTTCTTCACTGGAGGAAGAGGCAAAACAAAGGTTTATTGCCGAAGCCCGTATGGGCCGTGGCTTGACAATGTACTACCTGCTGCATATGTATGGACCGCTGCCCGTAATTATGGATCCTGCTGAAATTGGTACCGCCGCAGAGAGCGATCTGAGCAGACCAAACAGAGAAACCTTTGTAGGTTACATTGAAGACGATCTGACTTACGCCGCCGAGCACCTGGCGGTATCGCCGGAGCAGTACGGCCGTTTTAACAAGGGATTGGCGCTAGGTATCCTCATGCGCCTGCATCTGAACGAAAAGAACTGGGAATCCGCCAAGGCAGCAGGTCGCCAGCTACAGGGGCTGGGGTACAGCCTCTACAACGATTATGCAGGCCTATTCCGCGAAATCACTGAAAAGAATCTAGAAACGATTTGGGCAGTTAGTATAGATCCTGCTGCCACCGGTAACAACCTGCAAGGTGATTTTAATGCCTGGCCGCTGTACAACCTGCCTTCTGACTTTCAAGGCAAAAATGTAAATGGGGGATGGCCACCTATGGGAGTCTTTACTCCTAGCTGGGAATTCTATGATTCTTTCGATCCGGCCGATAAAAGAAGAGCGCTGATGGTCGAATCATATTTGGCCAAGGATGGTACCCAGAAAGACCGCAGCAACATGCCCGGGCCGGTACTGGCCAAATACCCCGACGAGAGCGGACCGGAATTCCAGGGCAACGATATACCGATTTTGCGCTTTGCCGATGTGCTCCTGATGCTGGCAGAGGCCATCAATAACACTGAAGGCCCTACTCAGGAAGCCATTGACCTGGTGAACGAAGTACGTAGCGTACAT
The DNA here is from genome assembly GCF_020178975.1 of Cesiribacter sp. SM1. Taxonomy (GTDB): domain Bacteria; phylum Bacteroidota; class Bacteroidia; order Cytophagales; family Cyclobacteriaceae; genus Cesiribacter. The sequence goes on along the minus strand of NZ_JAHXBU010000001.1, from coordinate 40,981 downwards.
GGGGGCATAGCCGGATTGAGTGAATCCGAAACTGCAAGTCCGGAAGCCTTCAATGAAGCTATACTCCGCGAAAGAGCCTTTGACCTTTACTTTGAGGGCGTTCGTAAAATGGACCTGGTGCGACATGGTAAATGGGAGTCTGCCCTGCAGCAGGCAGGTAAAAATCCTGGCCCGGCGCTCTTTCCTGTTCCGCAGTATGCCATCGATGTGAGTGATGGTACGCTGAGTCAGACACAGGGGTATTAAGGTTTGATAAAGTTGTTGATTGGTTGGTTTATTGGGGTGGAGTTTGATAGGCCTCCGCCCCTTCTTTACGCTTTTGCGCTGCCTATCTATCAAATGTAACAGCTGGTTTGCCAGCCTATCCAAAATTTACGCAAAGAAGAAGCTCTGAAACCCTATTCTGCAATGCAGACAAGGAATTTCAGACATTAGAAAATCTATGATTTTAAAACTAAACATCAAGCGGAAGTGGTTTGCCACCAGCTTACTGGGAGCTATCCTCGTATGCAGCAGTTTTTTTACTTTTGCCCAAAACGGGGCTGACATATATGTAGATAGCAAGGGTGTTATGCGCTGGTCAGGAACAAAGGAAGAGGTGAAGGGATTTGGCGTAAACTACGCACTCCCTTTTGCCCATGCCTATCGTAGTCTGGCAAAAAAAGGTGTCTCACATGAAAAGGCCATTGATGAGGATGTGTATCACTTTGCGCGCCTGGGGCTCGATTTGTACCGGGTGCATGTATGGGATACTGAGATCAGCGACTCTGTTGGCAACCTGTTGCAAACAGAGCAGCTCCGCCTGTTTGATTATGCCATCAGCAAAATGAAAGAGCGGGACATGAAGTTTATCATTACCCCTATTGCTTACTGGGGAAATGGCTGGCCCGAACCCGATGAGCCTACTCCAGGTTTTTCCCATAAATATGGTAAAGGCCCGAGTCTTACGCATCCCGAGGCCATCAGGGCACAGGAAAACTACCTGTACCAGTTTCTGAACCATGTTAATCCTTACACCGGCCTGGCCTATAAAGATGATCCGGATGTTATTGCCTTTGAGATCAGCAACGAACCTCACCACGGGGGCACCGAGACCGAGGTAACAGCATTTATCAACCGCATGTCAGCATCTATGCGCCGCACAGGTACACAAAAACCGATATTCTACAACATGAGCCACAGTGTGCACCTGGCGAATGCCTACCTGAATGCCGATGTGCAGGGGGGCACCTTTCAGTGGTACCCAACTAACCTGATGGCTGGACATGCTTTGAAAGGCAACTTCCTGCCACATGTAGACGAGTACACCATTCCCTTTGCCGACAGTAGCCGGTTTAAGCAGATGGCTAAAATTGTTTATGAGTTCGATCCGGCAGATGTAAGTGGTTCCTATATGTATCCGGCCATGGTGCGCAGCTTTCGGGAGGCAGGGCTACAGCTGGCAGCTCACTTTGCCTACGACGCCATGGCTATGGCCCCGTACAATACTGAGTACGGCACCCATTACATGAACCTGCCCTTCGCACCGCAAAAAGCATTGAGCCTTAAGATAGCTTCAGAGGTGTTTCATCAGGTTCCACTCTACAAAGACTTTGGCAACTATCCGGTAAATACCACTTTTGGCAATTTCAGGGTAAGCCATGCCCAGGACCTGGCCGAGCTGGTATCGGAAGATAAATTCTTTTATACCAACCATACCACTGCTGTGCCACCGGCACCTAAAAAGCTGAAGGAAGTGGCCGGCTGGGGTAGTTCGGCTGTGGTGCAATACGAAGGCAGCGGCGCTTACTTTCTCGATAAACTGGATAGGGGGATATGGCGCCTGGAGGTAATGCCTGATGCAATTTGGGTGGCAGACCCGTACGGCAAAACAAGCCCCCGCAAAACTGTATCGGTGGTAAACTGGCGCTCCTGGCCCATCAGCATACGGTTGCCCGATCTGGGGACTGAATATGTAGTGGAGCCCCTGAATGAAGGCAACAGCCTGGAAGCACAGGCCAGAGGTGGTACCTTTAGAGTAAAACCTGGGGTTTACCTGCTCAAAGAGAAAGGGGTCAAGTCGCGGTGGAAGGGGAGCAGCCTCTGGAAAAACATTCGCCTGGAGGAGTTTGTGGCGCCAGCCACCAGCCTGGAGAAGGCCTATGTGCTGCATCAGCCACTTGCAGAAGTGAACACAGGAGATTCTGTGCTGATAGAAGCCGAGATCATAACAGCTGATGCCCCGGCTTCAGTAGCACTTTGGGTCAATGGTTCCGCTGGCAACAATGTGCTGGAGATGAAGAAGACCCGGGGCTACACCTATGTAGCGTCCATCCCTGCAGCACTTGTACACCGCGGATTCCTGAACTACCACATTGTGCTGAAAGATATAGAAGATTTCCAAACTTTCCCTGCGGGCTATAAAGGGCACCCCGGCGACTGGGACTTTCATGATGCACCTCCATATCAATTGCGGGTGGTTGAGAAAGCTTCGCCCCTCTATCTCTTTGATGCTGCCAGCGATACGGACAAGCTGATGCGGCCATGGGTGAGGGGCACCAGCCTGGTGCCTGCTCCGGAAATTGGAAACGCCTATTATTTCCTAAATCTGCAGGAAATTCCAGCCATTGACCCCCTAAGCAATGAGGGCAGGGAAGAAAGGGATTATTCCATGCGCTTCTACTTTGGAGACAGAGTGAAGGGACGGCAGGAGCAGCTGGAAGAAGCGCAGCAGCTGATCTTCAGGGGCATGGCTATGGGCAATCAAACACTGCCCATGCAGCTAGCCCTGGTGATGAAAGACGGATCGGCCTGGGGCGCTGTGCTAGAGGTAGCACCGCAGCTTGGCGATTATAAGCTTTCGCTGGAAGACCTAAAGCCTGTAAAGCTGATAAACCTTCCCCGGCCTTACCCGGGCTTTCTGCCCTATTACTTCGAAAACAAATCTGCCAAAGCACTGGACCTGAATGCCGTGGAGAGCCTGCAATTTTCTGTGGGGCCCGGCCTGACAGAAGATGCCCGCAAGCAAGCCTATACTTTGCTTATTGAAAGCGTGCGGCTTGAATAAACTTGCTACAGCATCTATTTGACTTACAGCCTATAACAAGATGATTATGTATATCCATAGAAACCTTCTCTTATGCGCAATGGCAGCACTCCTCTGCTATTGTAACCCTCCGATTGCAGAGACGGGCGATATAGCCAACCCGCAAGCAGCAGCCGCTGGTTCTACCATTTTATTCAACAAGGGTTGGGAATTTGTAAAAACAGCTGATACAGTGGTGAGCCCACAGTTGTTTAGCAAAACCAGCCAGGATACCAATGACTGGCAGCAGGTTTCTCTTCCGCACACCGCCCAGCTGGAGCCCCTGGTGATTACGGGTGAGCAATGGCAGGGAAATGCTTTTTACCGGAAATTCTTTACACTGCCCCCCTCACAGCAAGGCAAGCACATCGCCATTCTCCTGGAGGCTGCTATGCACGAAGCTGATGTGTACCTCAATGGAGCACCTATTTCCAGTCATGTGGGTGGCTACCTGCCCTTCGAAATAATCCTTACCGACCGGCTCAAGTGGGGCGAGGAAAATGTGCTCCTCATCCGGCTGAACAACGAGGACAACCCACATATTCCGCCCGGTAAACCCATGAAAGACCTGGATTTCAACTATTTCAGCGGCCTGTACCGCAATGCCTGGCTGGTTGTAAAGGATAAACTCCACATTCCTGATGCTGTATCGGCCAATCGTACCGCCGGGGGAGGCGTTCTGGTACATTACACGGACGTGAGCAAAGAAGCAGCGAACGTGCATGTGCAAACAGAGGTATTGAACAATTATGATGTACCAAAGTCAGCACAACTGCGGCTCACGTTGCTGGACACCGCCGGCAGGCAGGTAGCGCAATATCTCGCTGCAGAGCAGTCCGTTAACCAGAGGGACTATGGAACTTTTAAGCAGATACTGGCGGTGCAAAATCCGCAGCTGTGGTCACCTAAAAGTCCATATCTTTATACTCTTGCAGTAGAAGTACTGAATGGGGGGCAACCTGTTGATAGGGAAGAACTTAAGATTGGTATTCGCAGCATTCGTTTCACGGCCGATGCCTTTATCCTGAATGGAGAAGAGCTGAAAATCAGGGGTACTAATCGCCACCAGGAGTACCCCTACATTGGTTATGCGCTATCGGATGGTGCCCGTTACCGCGATGCCTGGAAAATTAAGGAAGCAGGCTTTAATTTCGTGCGCCTTTCGCACTACCCGCAGGCACCAGCCTTTCTGAGGGCCTGCGACGAGCTGGGGCTGCTGGTGATGGATGCCATTCCCGGCTGGCAGTTTTTTGGTGGAGAGGCGTTTCAGGCAAATGCCCTGCAGGATATACGCGACATGGTGCGCCGCGATCGGAACCATCCTTCGGTGATTCTGTGGGAGGCCTCGCTCAACGAATCCGGTATGGACAGGGCTTTTATGGAAAAAGCCCATGCAATTGTACATGAAGAACTTCCCTTCCCAGAGGTATACACCAGTGGGTGGCTGGATGAGGCCTTTGATGTTTTTATCCCGGCCCGGCAGCATGCCAAGCCACCTCACTACTGGAACCGGTACAACAAAAATAAACCATTGCTCATTGCAGAATATGGAGATTGGGAGTACTATGCCCAGAATGCTGGTTTTAATCAGAAGGCTTTTAACGACCTGAAGGAGGAAGAAAGAACCTCCAGGCAGTTGCGAGGCCATGGCGAAAAACGCCTGGCCCAGCAGGCCCTCAACTACCAGGAAGCCCTAAACTCCAATCTGCAGGGCAAGGCTGTAGGCGATGCCAACTGGCTGATGTTCGACTACAACCGCGGCTATGCTCCCGATATTGAGGCATCCGGTATCATGGACATCTTCCGCCTGCCCAAGTTTGCATATTACTTCTACAAGAGCCAGGCCGGGCCTGAACCAGATATGCGGGGTTTTGGCGGGCCCATTATCTTTATTGCCAATTACTGGACCACTGAATCTCCTACTGAAGTAGTGGTATACAGCAATACGGAAGAGGTAGCCCTGTACCTGAACGATCAGCTGGTGGCACGCCAAAAGCCAGACCGGAATGCTTTTTCCACTCATTTGCCTCATCCGCCCTTTACCTTTAGTGTCTCTGCATTCGTGCCTGGTAGTCTAAAAGCAGTGGGTTACCTGCAGGGGCAGAAGGTTGTAGAAACAGTTGCTACCACACCTGCTAAGCCACATGCCATCAGCCTGCGCTACGACCGCAGCGGCAAGGACTTGGAAGCAGGCACCAATGATGTGGTGTTTGTCTATGCCTCTGTTGTAGATAGAGCAGGAACCGTGGTGCCGGAGGCGACCAATGTCATTCGTTTTGCCGTGGAAGCTGGCGATGGTAAATTGATTGGTCTTAATCCAATGCCGGCAGAAGCGGGTATTGCCACCATTTTACTGAAGGCAGGTAAAAAAGAGGGCGATATCAGGATCAATGCTACGGCACCGGGCTTGGCACTTGCAAGCTTCAGCATACCCGTTTCCACCGAAGGCAAACCTAAGTTGTAGCACAACCGGCAGTGCTCCCGATATAGGGCTGTGCAAGCAGGAAGACTTTCATCAAGTCTTCCTGCTTGCATACTGCTGAGCGCGCTAGTCTAAAGGCGTGCGCCGGTATAGTGATGCCAATGAGCCTGCCTTCCAATAAATTTTTATAAGTAATAAAATATCAGTTGACGCATCTTGACAATGTTGCTGCAGCGTTCAGGTGCGCAAGTTGAATTTTAAATCGAGATGGTATTTTCAACCGTAGACATTGTAATATTTGTTCTCTACTGCCTGCTCATTATAGATACTGGTATCTGGGTGAGCCGCGAAGAGGAAGGCCAAAAAAATGCTAGTGACTACTTCCTGGCGTCCATTTCGCTACCCTGGTGGGCTAAAGGTACCTCACTGATTGCCTCTAATATCTCGGCCGAGCAGTTTGTATGTCGGGCTCGGGCTATGCGATAGAGCTGGGCATTTCATGTACAGCGCCAGCAGATCACATGTCACTCTCCCTTTAAACGATTAAGCTTGAAAACTAATCACAGCATACCTGGTGGTCGTCACCAGAATACATTCTGTTCAATAGCAGGTATTATCAAATACTGGTCCTTGTCCTCCACTGCTTTTCCTCCTGTTTCCTGGTGTAAAAGAGGGTGGTTTCATAGGAGCTGTGCCCTAGCTGCAGCTGGACCTGTGTATTGCTAAAGCCTTTATTCAGCATGATCTGGGCTGCCGTGTGGCGCAGGCTATGCGCAGAGAGCAACCTGGTTTTCAGTCCTGCTGATGCCAAGCATCTGTTTACCAGCTTACGGATCTGCCAGGTTTTCAGCTCCCCAAACAGGAGCCCCCTGGGCTGTTCTTCCCCGATGTATGCCTTCAGCGAAGCATGGCAGTTTTCAAAGAGCATGATGTAGCTCTTGCTGTGCCGCCCCTTCCGTCTTACCTGCAGCACATGCTTTCTGAAGTCCAGGTCCTCTACATATAAACGGGTGACTTCCACGGTACGAAGGCCGCAGAAAGCCATCAGCTCCAGCACAGCCTGCTCCCTGCTGTTTTCAGCCTGCCGCAGCAGGAGATCCCGCTCTCCTTCATCAAGGGCATCTTTGTAGAAGCGCTTTTCCTGCTGTAAACCTTTGACCAGCAGGCAGCTCTCTACCTGCTTTAACTGTTCTTCTGTAAACTGATAGGGAGAAGAGAGCAGGTGGTGCTCCTCCAGAATCCATTTGGCCATCACCCTGACCGCCGACAGGTAGCAGTTGATGGTGAAGGCGGAAAACTCTTTTTCTACAGAAATGCCTCCTTCTTGTTTCGGCAGCCGGCCCGTCAGCATATCCCGGACAAAGGCATCCAGCGTACGCCCGTCAAATGATCCGCCCGTCATATCCATATAGTCGAAGAACCTGTTGAGGCCCGTCAGGTAGGTCTGGTGGGAGAGCTCACCGCGCAAGTTTTTTTTTGCCCTATATAATATAGTATAAGCGCATGCCGGGAAGACTGCTGGTGGTCCTCCCGCTGGCTGGGCACCACCCGTTCAAGTTGCAGCAACTGGGCAAAAGCCAGAAAGTTTCTTACCCCGAAGACCACGTTTCCCTTTTTGTCAGCGGTGTATAGGTTTACACTCATGGGGTCAATACTGCAATCCTGCTCCAGGCACCACTCCAGGTAGGCGCGCGCAATGCGCAGGTACTTACAAGGCGTTTTGGCTTCCTGGCGCTGCTTCTGGCGCCAGCCCGTGTAGAGCTTAATGGCTTTGCCAAGGGTGAGTACATGGGTCGCTGCTTTGGCCGGGCCCAGGGAATCTATTGGGTTGTGTAGCCGGGGCAGCTGTGATCCTTCTGCTGCGGGGAGTCCATCAAGGATTTGTTCATCGGGGGCTGTGTGCATGGGGAGATCCTGAATTTTCAGGTTGAAGCTAGCAAAATAATTCCCAGTTCATAAATTACTAGTTTGTGAATTATGGGAATTATTTTGTCGGACAATAGTGGGGCTGAATATTAAGAACTGCAGGAAAAATGGAAGCAGTATTGCCAATAGCTCTCCTGGAGTAAAAAATTGTGTTCAATCTGCTTACCTTACCTGATCTCCCCCCGATTTCTCTACTTTATAACGGTCCGATTTATTGGGGGGAGGTCAAGTTCTCTCTGCATTTTCAGAGGGCGTTTTTATGACTTGTTGCGCTGAAACATTAATGCCAGTGCTGATCAGCAGAAAAAAGAAGATCCCCTTAAATGGCTGAAACCATAGGCTACAGCCAAAACACTGCTGAGGTTCATTTATTTTTTTATGAAAAATTGACGAACAAGCTGCATGATCAAAAATATTAGGGTTAGTCAGAATAGCTGAATATAATCGATAAACTGCTTATGTGAAAACGAAGGAAGTAAGATAGCTCATTAGAAAATCGATTAATAAAGCATGAATCTATTTCCAGGCCAAAGCATAAAAAGTAGAAGCTATCTCCTTACATAAGGATCTTATGTAATTGGAGATTGATTTTTTACTATGAAGTTGATGGATAAGCAGTGGGAGAAGATAAAGGATTTGATTCCTGATGGCCCTAAGAGATCAGAAGGTAAAGTCAGGCCTTGGAGAGACAAATGAGAAGAGCTAAAGGGTGTGCTTTGGGTCTCAAAGACTGGAGTTCAATGGAGCCATTTACCAGCTATTATCCTTCGTACCAAACTTGCCACCGCAGTGGCTGGATGCCCCCGGTGGACCGCAGGAGATTTAAGCGGTGACAAAAACAGGGAGTGATGCAGAAGTTAGTTGAGACTCTGGCAAGAGACCTTCATGAAAAAGGCGGTGACTGGCCGTCCGCATGGACCTGAGCGAGTGTTTTATTGATGGCTCATTGACTAGCCGTCCGCCAGCATGGCCAAAAAGGGCGTCTCTTGGCAAGACTAAACGGGGAAAAGGGACCAAGACCATGGCAGTCTCAATTTCCACCACAATTATGGTTATTTACACCATAAAATAGTACAATTTACTTTCCGATACAGAATGTATCATATATTCATAATGCGCTGTTTTGCAGCATTTTGTAATACCTATGTGCTTGTTGAGGCACAAACAGGGTACACAAACAACAGTTCCAGAACTTTATCCTCCTAATGACTTCAGCTTCTTAACTGTTTCAATTAGCCCCGAATTTTCCAGTTTAATTAAAACCTGTGCGGTGGTTAGAGGTGGATTTTTTAGAAAAGAAACCTGCCGCTGAAAAGCGCTTAGGCATCGGTCCGGATTTAAATCAATAAGACTGGAAATGAAATGATCGGGGTGTTGCGGTTCAACATCAAATTGCTGAAGATAGGTAGCCGGAAAATCTTTCAGGTTTGAAGTGACAATAACATCTGCATTGCACCGAATGGCTGCTGCAAGGACATGCCGGTCATCTTTATCTGGTAATTGGAGAGATGGAATTAGAACTTCGTAGTTCCTAATATTTGAATCCGGAAAGGCTTTATTCATTTCATCAATAGCTTTTTGTAGCTGTTCCTGTTTTAGGTCCGGCCTATTCTTCAGGAGGTTTCTTTTCCACTCATCCTGAATAATATCAGTCCATTTAGGCTCGTAGAGTTCAGAACTGGCAATGTGTAGGAGTAAATCACGGATTGGGGCAGGGTAGAGGACACAGGCATCCAGAACCGCAGTAAACTTAGGAGAATGTATCATTCATACCCAAGGTTTAAATCCTGAGCCTGCTTTGCCAAAAATTCCAGGCTCTTGCTCCGCTGGTTCTTCATGGCTGCATCATATTTCATTAAATCTTCCAAAAGAATTCTTCGGTGGCTGCCAACCTTCCTAAATGGAATTTCGCCTTTCTCTAATAGTTTTACAATGTGGGGACGGGAAACATTCAGCATGTCAGCTGCCTGCTGAGTGCTCACTTCAGAGTCGGAAGGAATAAGGGAAACAGATTTCCCTTCTGCCATATTGGAAAGAATATAGAAAAGAAAGTCAAGGGCTTTTTTGGGAACCTCCACGAATTTATCATCTTCCTGAATTTTAATTCTGGCAACCTCAGTGCCTCCTTTTGAAAGGTTATTTACGCTCCTGGTCAGCGTGAAAAGGGATTCATTAGCAACTTTTTGGTCCTGAAGAGTAGTTCTTTGTATTAATGCTTCCATGGCTGTATTATTTTAATCAAATATATTAAACGAAATAAACGAAACAAAAGTTTTTTTAATTGATACTGGGAATCGATCATCTTGTGGTGTGGCCTTTTCCGCTCAATTACTTCATGTTAATATTCGGGGGAAGCATTCTGAAGATATCGGTCACTTCTAATATTAGAGGACAAGTCCCATGATGTAGTCCTATATATAAAGATCTTCTTTTAGTGTATCGCCAAATAATACAATTTATTTACCGATACACAATGTAATATAATTTTATAATGTATTGTATATCAACTTAATAATTATTTATATTGAAGCATGAGGTACAAATGGGGTACAAAATTTATCCATAGATTTGCGGTAGATCCATTACCAACCTTCATAAATTTCACTGCTTATAATATTATGAAAAGTAACTAGTGTTTCTCCAATTTAATTACTATAAATGCTATTTTCTTGGTTTACAGATTGATACTGTCGTGATAGTTTTTCTCTTGCGGTGTCAACGGTAAAGCTCCAGTGGATCTTTACATTTCGTTCATTTCGCTTTTTACTCCAAGCTAGGACTTCATTTTGCAGTTTATCTATTGTGTCAATTCTTCTATCTAAACACTCTCTGGCTAAACACTCTCTGGCCAATGAGGAAAATTCTATTTCTGCCATATTAAGCCAGGAGCCGTGTTTTGGAGTAAAGTGGAAGTTGACTTTTTTAGCAAGACCTCTGGCTTCTTCTGCGGGTAGATGCTCGTAAAAAGAGCCATAGCTGTGAGTGTTAAGATTATCCTGCACCAGTTCTACTTGCTCTACATGAGCATAGTGCTCTGTGATTAGCCAGTGCATAAACTGAGCATAATCTTTTTTGGTACGTTGTTTTCTCACCTGAACATATCGCTGTCCAGTATCCATATCATAAGCTAAGAGCACTACTGCTGTACCTTTACGTTCACATTCATAATCTTCTCTTCTAGGTTTTCCTTTCTTCATTGGCAGGGGAGCAATGACTTCATCGAGCAACTGGCAGGGTCTTTCACGGTTCACCGCCGCGATCAAAGCAGATTCTTGCCTTTCCTTGCCAGGGCCCCTGAGCATATAAATCCAGAACATCCTCCATGTTGGCCAGGTACTGACCATCTATGGTACCAATGCACCATTGCTGCTTTAGCCAAGGCTTAAGCCTGCTTTTTTTAAAATCAGCCGCACAGATTCATCATGTACCTGATAGCCCATCTCCACTATCTTTTCGTTAATGAGAGATACTGTCCAGCGAGAGGTTCCTTCAGGAGCATCGCTGCAGGCTATAGAAGTTACAGCTGCTTCTACCTGGGGAGTAACTTTCCGTGGTTGTCCAGGACGGGGCTTTTCTTCCAGTGCATTTAGTTTGCCCTTAACATAGCTGTGATGAATATTATACACTGTAGCCATGCTTACACCTGTATCTTCTGCTATAGTACCATATTCCTTGCCTTGGTGCATCTTCAGTAATATCTGCGCTCGCCTAATCTTGCGAGAGGAATGCTTCCCTTTGCTTATTAGCTCATTAAGCTCCCTTTGCTCAGCTGTACTTAACTCTATCTTTTCTAATAGCTTACCCATCTTGCCTCCTTTTTTAGGAAAAGGCAAAACCTCACACTTTAGTTCTAATATCTATTTTGGAGAAACACTAGCTGTTTTTTGGGGAGAGGCCATAAATTTTCTTTTGTTATACTACCATGCAGTAAAATAGAAAAGCAGGCAAAATGAATTTATAGGGTTTGTGAGTAAACATCACCTGTGCAGTATGGGTGGCTAAACTTTCACGGATCCGAAAAGACTTAAACAAACGAAACCTAATGGAAAAGCAATTAAAGTCAAAACAAAAATATACCTGGCTGGAAGTAAGTCAGGTGCTCAGGCAAGGAATGATACAAAAGCTGGCACAAAATGAAGGTGCCCGTTATGGTACTCAGCTCCTGTCACCGCGTTTACTATTAAGCAATGCTAAGGGTATTACTGATTTCCCTATCAAGCTTTTAACAGGCAGGGTATTAGTTGCCAATATTCCTAAAGAAATAAATAGAGAGTCTCTTGAAGCACTGGAAGAGCGGTTTGGTGGGATTGAAACAGGAGCAAGGGTACTACTGAGAACAAACCATTCAGAAAAAGGAGCTCGTTTTTCAGTTGATACTGCAGACTGGCTGGCAGAAAAAGGGGTATCGCTGGTGGGCGCCGAAGCAGGTGCCATTAGCGGAGGCAATGAGGAACAGTAAGTATATCACTCCTTTTTTAGCAGAGGCATTTGGTTGATAGAGGGCATGGATCTCAGCGCTGTGGAAGAAGGATATTACAAAATGATTTGCTGTCCTCTGAACATTGAAAATGCTGTTTCTTCTCCTGCCAGAGTAATGCTGAAACGCATCAAAAATATTATGCTGATTAAAGGATTTCAGCAGATGGCCAGCCGCTTATAATGGATAGTTTTCACCGCATTTAATAAATAATCTGCTGAAAAGACTATTCAAACACTTGTGCGTGAGTACGATAAATAAGAGCATCAGCACCTATCGTAACAAACAGTGTAATATACCGATTGACGTACATGAATGGCAATAAAAAAGAGATTCCGGCAGTAATCAACACTGCCGGAATCTCTTTTATTAGGACAATACAGTGCCCTAGCTATTGAAGTCTATATTAAGCCTGCAACGCCAGCATACGTTTTTTAGCATGATAGGCATCTTTACCCATCTTTCTTAGGGTTCGGTAATGCGACTGCAGTGCAGAAAAGAAACTTGAACACTCCAGGTAAGGAAGGTTAAATTCTTTAGCCGTTTGTTTTACTATTTCTGAAATGGCCGGGTAATGTACGTGACATACCTTTGGAAAAAGGTGATGTTCAATCTGTCGGTTAAGCCCACCCAGCAGAAAGCTTGCCACTGCACTTTTAGGTGCAAAATTGGCCGTTGTTCTCATTTGATGCTCAGCCCAGGCTTCCTCTACATTACCCTCTTCATTGGGCACTGGAAAATCTGTACCCTCTACCACATGTGCCAACTGAAAGACAAGGCCTATTACAAAACCTTCGGCCATGTGCATGAGTAGAAAACCAATCAATACCTGCCACCAGCTAAAGGGCAATAGTAGTATAGGTAAGCCAATAAACAGGAAGTAATACAGAAACTTAAAGAAAAAAAGGTTGAAGTACTCTTTCCGAGGATGCTTTGCCTGATGCTGACCAATCTGTTTCTGAAAGAACTTTATATAGTCTTTGCGCAACACCCAGGAAAGCGAGGCAAATCCATAGAGTAAGAAAGCGTAAAAATGCTGGTAACGCTGTATCTTATTTACCTTTTCACTTTCGTCCAAACGGATCAGTCCAGGAGCTATTTCAATATCCTCATCATGACCGGGTATGTTGGTATAGGTATGGTGCACCACATTATGTGATATATCCCACAGATAAGGGTTTGCACCAATAAGGTGGAAAATTGTACTTAGGCCTCTATTCAACCTGGCATTTTTAGTAAAAGAACCATGAATGGCATCGTGGCATACATTAAAACCGATAAAGGCTGCAAATACCCCTAGCAACATAGCCATGCCCAAGATCGCCCAGCTACCAAAGAAACCAGAGATAATCAGGCCGTAGAGTGAGAAATAGGCCAGTAGGTTAACCCCTGTTTTGACCCACATCAGACTATTGGCATGTTTGGAAATTCCCTGTTCTTTAAAATAGGAATCAACCCTTTTACGCACTGTTGCGAAGAAAGCTGATTGGTCTTTATTTATAAATTTTAACTTCTGTCTCATGTTTGTCGTGTGTTTTCGGCTGAGGTGAATAATTACCGGAATACTTCTTGTTGATTTTGAAATTCCAGGGCCTCAGTCACTGTAATAACACGAATCAGGAAGGAAATAAAGTACCACCAGAGTCCTTGTACAAGTATTGAAGAGAGGGTAGGGTACTACTACCTTGACGATAAAGTGGGCTTCCTTGCAGTGAGTATCAAACTAAGCCCACGGATGTTAATGATTTATTTCATTTTCAGTTCAGCATGAAACAGCAGCCTGTAACCTGCTTTATTATAATAATAAATTTGCTTCTGTTTTTGCAATGCCTTGAACGGTACGCCAGCATGGTGGCTTACCCCATAACTGTCAACTATCAGTCTAAACTTGCTTCTGCTGTTTATATAACAACGCCTGTGTCTCTGAAAGAGTTCTTCTAAAAGAGGTGCTTACCCTGAAACGCTCCAGTGCCTGTATGTATATGTAATCGGATAGTGGATATTGGACTATAGGAGTGTACCAACAGGGGCTACTACTTTTTGAGTACTTGCTGTTATCTTCTGAAGGATCAGGGATAAGAGCAGACTAAATAAAACAAAGGCGATAAAGAGTATATACCCTGGCTGCAGCGAAGTTTTATTAGTAGATATACTAATTAGCGATTCGGTTTCTACATTTAGAATAGATAACTGGTTATCAAGGATTCCCTGAAAGCCTATATAAGCCATAAAAACAGCGATTACGTATACATCGGCCATACTCCATTTGCCAGATTTAAAAGCAAAAAAGCTCAACACCTTATTTTTCCTGGTCCGCTCACCGCCGGCAAGGTAAATTTGGGTAGAAAGCAGCTTAGCAAGCGGAAAGACTACACTGAACACCAGGATTAGAATTCCAACCAATACAGAATCCACCTGTCGGGTCTCTAAAAGAATTATAACGACATCTATGATGCTTTTACTCTGGAAGAATATCACTTGATCATTAAAAGCTATTTTTTCTCCTACCAGCAAAAAGCTTACTTCCTGAAAACGGGCATCAATCTCTATCATCGGCGCTGTAATGCCTGCAGCAAGGATCACCAGTGCCAGTATAACAGATATCATAAAGAGGGATTTTTGCACTGCCTTTTGATTCCTTAGAATCAGCCAAAGGAGCAAGAATGCCAGGATTACGGCCAGTATAATGTAGGTATAGAAGTAGGTTGTAGCCTGTAGGCCCTGGAGCTGCTTCGCTATTTTCTGGTTGAAATCTGCCAGGCTGGCTGCCCCGTATTTACTGTACAGTGAATCTACAAGCAGGGCTTCGGGTGCGTCAGCATGAGTTAGATCGCTGTATTCCCCTATCTTGCTGCTGACAAGTTCTTTTAGGGCCTCCTTGTTCTCTGGCTTTAGAATTTCTTTTACGATGGTTTCAGAAAACACCGGCACCATTTCACGGATACTTTCTTCTTTTACCAGCGCCCTCACCACAAACTTCTTTAGCTTGCCTTTAACGGTCTTTTGTTTCAGATTTACAAGGCTATCTGCTTTATCAATACCGGCATTCAAAAGTCCGCCCACCTGAAGTTTTAAGACCTCTTCCTGTTCAGGGGTAAATTCAAAGTCGCTGATTCGCTTCATGGCAATGTTCGTCAGGTGATCACGCCAGGTGTTGACCGAGAGAAGCCCATAGGTAATGCTGTTGACTTCACTGTAATCCTTTTTTATTGCTGCTCGCCTGCTGGAATGAGTATATACCTGAAAGCTACTCCAGCCAGCAATGAGCAGTAAGGCGCCAGCAAAAAGTATCACGAGGATGCGTTGAAGAATATGTGGCATATAAAGGCTGTTAATCAGTAAGCTATGTTTATTAAGAACGGTAAATAGTGGCTTTTCAACTGATAATTAACAGCCGGGAAATGCCTGAAAAGAGAAAATAATGGAGATGAATTAGAGAGGAGCTTCTGCCTTTTCCCAGGTCATTTTATAAACAGCTTGTAAAAGGGAACTGTAAATTTGTTATGCTGCCTGGGCTATCCTTTTGTTAAACGTTTTAAAACTGCAAACAAACGCAATTCGCTGTTATTCTTTTGATTAATTAACTGAAAGCCTATCAGAAGGGTAAATGATACCCGTGTAAAGCCTGGATGTAAAGAAGCTGTGAGTAATAGGCTCCTTCCAAAATCCTTGTGGAGCAGGCCCCACGCAGGTTGGCTGACGTATACCAATAAATAAAAGAAACTATTTAAGTTTATGTGGTCAGTTATTAGCGGGTGTTATACGTATAATTAAATTTCCTACATCTACAATTGTTGGAGAGGCAGTATAGCCATGAGTATACTCAAGAAAATTCTAATCATAGACGATGATGAAACTACCTGCTATCTTAACAAGATATTCCTGGAGGAAATGCAGGTAACAGAAGATGTGGAATGCTTGCTTAATGCTGATGAAGCCTTCACCTATTTAAAGAATCTTTGTTCAGGCGGCTCCTATGACGAGAGCGGGCCTGATCTGATCCTTTTAGATATTAATATGCCCATCATGAATGGCTTTGAGCTGCTTGAAAAAGTAAAGCAGCTTGAAAGAGTAGGGGAGTTATGTGCTCAGCGCATTATTATGTATACTTCATCAATACATCCTAGGGATGTAGAAAGAGCCAATAAACTCGGTGTGCTGGCCTATGTACAAAAGCCTTTGACTGAGCATAAGCTGAAGAGTGTAATGGAGGCCTATCACAAACAGGCTTCTTAGCATAAGCTTAAAAGGTAACCTGTTATCAAGGAACCATTCTAATCAATACAAAGGGATACGCACACAAAAGGTAGTACCTGAATTCTCAGTGCTTACAAACCAGATTTTTCCTTCATGCATATCTATGATTCGTTTTGCGATGAAGAGTCCCAGGCCTGTGGTTTGTTCTCCCTGGGTACCCTTTCGCTTAGCTTTTGTAAACTTATTAAAGATGGAAGCCTGTATAGATTCAGGAATGCCAATGCCTTGGTCCTCAACCTGCAAAAGCATATGCTCCTCTTCCTCCTTTACAGATACTATTACCTGGCCAGCGGATTTTGTGAATTTTATGGCATTAGATACTAGATTTTCTACTACCCGCGACAGCTTTTCTCTATCAACATGTGCAAACACTACAGGCTCTGGCGATCTCTGTACAAGCACAAGGTTTTTCTTTTGTGCTGCTGCACCAAGTTGCTCAACAATGGTATTGGCAATTTCGACCACATTAACAGTTGACTTCTGCAAAGATCCGTCTTCCAGCTCCAGTTCGCCAATTAACAGCAGGTCATTGATGATAACTTCATTTCGCCTGCAGGTTTTATCAAGCAGCGACAGGTGTAGCAAAGCTTTGTCTGCTTCCTGTGCTTCTATGTTACTTCTGATAATGCCACTTAATAGCTGTATAGTGTTTAACGGGCTTTTTAAATCATGGGCCACTGTATTCATGACCAGCTCCTGTGCCTCATACAGCCTTTTGGCTCTGTTCTCTAAAATTTTTCTTTCGGTGATATCTTCTAGTATGGTATAGCCTAGCGTTCGTTCATCGTCTTCGAAAAGAATGGAGGTAACATGGCACCAAACGATCGATTTATCTTTCCTCACCAGGCAGGTATCCAGTGAAAAGGAGGGGATCTTTTCCTCCCATAGCTTTACCTGAAGCGCATGCCAGTGCTGAACGAAATCGGGATGTGCAAACTCAATTACCCTCCTGTTGATTAGAGCGTTTTTATCAGCATAACCCAACAATGCAATAAAAGCATCATTGACTTCAAGAATTTTTAAATCAGGGCCTAAGATTTTATTTCCTAATTGCGACTGCTCAAATATTGTTTTAAACCGGATTTGGCTTTGCGTATGTTTCTCTTCCAGAACTTTATTTTTCTCAACTAACGCTTTACAGGAGGAGATTTCCTTTTTTAACTTCTGAATTTCTAATTCTAACTGTCTTTCCCTATCGGGATTGCTTGCTTCCATAGCCAGAGTATACCTTGTTCTGATAAAAGGTGCTGTTCCCTTTCACAATTTAAGACACATAGTTAGTATTAAAAATTTGCATTGAAACAATAAAGGAGAATGCGTTCTTCCTTTACTTTTTTAGCCACTGCTGTAAAGGGTTATAAGATCACTGCTTAATGAGAGTTTGGCGCTCGAAGACGGACAATTATCGCATAATAGGTCAATATATAATTATAATGATGTGGGATTTATGTAACTCATATCAAAGATTATGTAATGAAAGAGACTTGTAATCAGACTACATTTAAACATTAGTAATGCTTGTTAGGTGTTGATTAAAATATTGACTATCTGAATATCTTCGGTTTCAGGCTTATTAAATTGAGGGTGAAATTTTTGAAATTAATTACAACATTATGAACGGATACGATAATAACAACAGCATTTTCAGGCCTGAGCAGGATTTGAATAATATACAACTGAATACTTTCGGGATGTATCGCATGAGTGCTGGGCTGAGTGACGTTTATTCAACAACCGGCCAAAAAATAGGGGAAATAAAATCTGTAGTCACAAACTCAGAAACAAGAATAATAGACTATGTTGTTTTTCAGTTTGACCGCATTTTTGGGTTAGGTGAAAAAAATTATTTTCTTCCATGGGGTAAATTTAATACAGAAAATCCCAGTAACGTTACTTTCCTGCCAGTTGGTCTTGAAACGCTTACTGATGCCCCTTTTTATCATCAAAACCATTGGCCTGATGATATCGGGCTGTACCTAAAAGATGTGAACGAATATTGGGACAGAAATTAGTTTTAATAAAATTGTAAGCTTCCTTGAAAATAGAGCTAAGCTTTTAAAGGATTGCCAGAAACTTCAAACTTGTTTTAATCAACCAATTGCTGAAAAATCCAAGTTAGTTAACTATTCATCATTAGAAATTACTCACCGAAAAATAGGAGAGTGACAACTCAAAGCTAGATTTCTCCTATATGAACTGGCAGCTTTCAGAAGAATCTTTTAGGGCTTAAAAAAATGACCTCCTGATGCCGAAATGGCTTTTTTGCGCTATAGGCACGGTTCAAACCCTGCCACCAGTTGACAATCTTTTCTCAAAAACAAACTCTGAATTGTTATATATGAATAAATAAATAAATATTATAACTATTTACCGATACAGAATGTAATAATCTTACATAAGCAGCTGTATAATAGCACTTTAATTGGTATTTAATATGCTTGAGGTACAAATGAGGTACAAAATTTATACATAAAATCAAGGCAGATCCGCTAATTCAATTCTTGATTTAGCCAATCTCCTCATTGAAGTACAGCCGTAGGAGATCCTGTACCTTTTTTTCAGTAAGAGGCTTATTAATAACGCCTTTGATGGGTGATTTTTGAAGTCGCTCTACATCTCCCGGATTTTCTGATGTGGTAAGAACCACAATCACCACGGCCTGCTTCTGGTCAAATTCAAGCTCTTCATAGGCTTTTAGAAATTCCAAACCATCCATTTCAGGCATGTTAAGGTCCAACAGGATCAGTTGTGGGCAGTCACCATCTCTCCATTGCAGCTTTATCAACTGGAGTGCTTCCCAACCATTAGTAGCAATCAGCACCTGCTCAGTCACCTGTAGGTCTTCCAGCAGCAATTGATTTATAAAGTTTGTTGTATCATCATCATCCACTAATAGGATGCAGCTAAGCTTATTCATTGAACAGGGTAATTTGTGTAGGTAGAAGGTTGGGTAAATAAGGAAAGGGCATTAACATTTAAAGTAAACATGGAAAGTAGTTCCTTCTCCAAGTTGGCTTTCCACTTCAATTCTCCCTCCGGCATTCTCTACCATCTTCTTGATCATATAAAGACCGATGCCGGTGCCCTCTACATGGGAATGGAAGCGTTTGAACATGGTAAAGAGCTGGTCGATACGGCTTGGTTCCATGCCCAGGCCATTATCTTTCACCGAGAGCACATTATAGTCAGAAATACTTTTGCAAGTGATTTGCACCCGTGGCACCCGCTCTGGTGCACGATACTTAATTGCGTTAGAGAGCAGGTTGTATACCACTGATCGCAGGTTTTTCTCCGAGAAGTGAATACAAGGGCAGTCAGCTACATCTACTTCTATTTCAGCACCCGCGCTTTGTATTAACTGCTCCAGATCCAGTCGTACATCCTTAATCACCTCCGAAAGCTCTACCATTACCGCCTCCCCGTTATTTTCCTTCTGGAGTTTTACTACCTCCGTGAGGTTAGCAATGGTCTTTTTGAAGCGTTCCACCGACTCCTGCATCATAGAAGTGATGCGCTTGGGGCGCTCCAGAGATAAACTTTCCGGGGGGAGCGTTCTAAGCAAAGCATTAAGAAGCGCTTCAATGTTGGAGATAGGTGCTTTTAAGTCATGTGAAGCTGTATAGATGAAGTTATCCAGATCGTTATTGATCCTGACTAATTGTGCGTTTTTTTCTTTTATCTCTTCTTCTGATTGTTTGCGATGAGAGATATCTCTTGCTACTGCAAACAGGTAAGGTTTCTCGCCAATGGTCAACCCAACCGCGTTAACCTCTACGGGGAAAATGTGCCCTTCCTTAGTTTTATGCTGGGTTTCAAATTGTAGAATACTTTCTTTTTGTGCCTTTGCGAAGAGTTGTAAAAAAGCTTTTTGATTCAAGATAGGATCTACATCAGGTACCCGTAAGTGCTGAATTTCTTCTTCACTATACCCCCATGCCCATAAAGCTTTTTTATTGAGGTAGGCAAAAGATCCATCTTCCTGCATAAGAACAAATAAATCATGGGCCTGGTCGGCCATGAATTTAAACCGCTTCAGCTCTTTCTGACTTTCTTCTATCTTTTTACGGACTTCTACCTGTTCTGTAACATCAACGGCTGCATGTATAAGACCTGTAACCTTGCCCTCTTCCAGAAGGGGTGTATAAGAAATATTTAAGTAGTGCTGCTTCAGCTTATCTCCTTGCCTAAGGGTAACAGGCACTTCATTTCCAGTATAAGCCTCACCTGTTTCCAGAACATCCTGGTAAGTCTTCACCACTGCCTGGCCTTTGATCTCTGGCATTACCTCAATTACCTTCTTTCCGATCACCTCCCCTTTATGTTCCCTCCCTATAGTGCGTAGCATTGGAGGGTTCATATCTTCAAACACATGATCATTGCCACGGGTAAGGGCAATGGCTACCGGTATTTGTTCAATCATGCTGCGGTAGCGGGATTCGCTTTCTTTCACTCTTTGCTGGGCAAGTATCAATTCTGTATTATCTGCACCGGAATTGATAATGCCATACACTTCATCAGCATCATTAAAAAGAGGCGTGAAACTATAGTTATAGTAAAACGTTTGCGGCCTTCCATTTATAAGCAGGTATAGCGGATTGTTTCTGCTATGATAAGGAATACCTGTCTCAAATACCCGATCTAAGTGTTCGAACACTGCCTGATTCTCCAGCTCAGGCAACACATCTCTGTATCGTTTACCAATCACATCCGGACCTTTAGTCCAGCTATCCTGAATAGCCTTATTGGCAAATTGTATGCGCATTTCTTTTCCAAAGAAAACACCAATGGGGAAAGGAGAGCTTTCAATAATGGAACGCAGCTGTTGCTCGCTTTCTTCTGTTTTTTGCGGGCTAGTACATAGTCGGTAACCTCGTGAGCAAACACTATAATGCCATTCACTTCCCCCTGTTGATTGCGGCGAGCCTGGCAAGTGAAGGTCCAGTAAATCTCCTCTAGTGGTGCCCCTTCATATCGAACCAGCATTAGGAGCAGCTCATTAGCAACAAGGGTCTCACCGGTAGTAAAAACATGATCCAGCATAGCTGGAATCTGGGTTTCTGATAATTCAGGCAGTGCCTCCAGCAGTGTTTTTCCTAAAAGCTCCCTTCCCGGAAAGATTTGCTGATAGGCCGGATTAACGAGTTCATAAACCATCTCCTCTCCATCAAGAATAACAATGGGAGCCGGAGCATTCATAAAAAGATCGTGTAATACTTTTCGTTGGCGTTCCGTTTCCTGCTGGGCAAGCTTTAGCTCTTTAGTTCTTCCATGAACCCGTTCCTCCAGCTCAGTATTAAGTTTTTCTAGTGCTTTCGTTGCCCAGGCCAATTCTTCATTTGTAGCTCTGAGCTCTTCGTTGAGAGCCGCTAGTTCTTCATTAAGTTTTTGCTCCTTTTTGAAACTCTGCTCAAGCTGCTGACGCGCCAGTACCTGCTGAGTAACCTCAGCGGCAACAGTTAAAATACCTATTTTTGCACCATTCCGGTCTTTAAGGGCCAGGTAAGAAAAGTTGAAATATTTGGTTTCCAGCTTACCGTTTGTCAGCAGCTGCGCAGCCTGCTCTCTTCCATGATAGGGTATGCCTGAACGCAGTACGTTTTGAAGCAAGGCATCAAAACCCTGTCCCCTTAGTTCAGGAATTGCGACCAGCAGTGGCTTACCAAGGGTCTGTTCGGCGCTATGTCCCCACATATCACAGATCATAGCGTTTGCCGAAGTGATCACCAAATCCTCTCCCTGGAATAGACTAATCCCAACAGGAGCTTGTTCGAGCAACATCTTTAGCAAGTTATGCTGCTGTTCAAGTTTCTCCCTGTCTTGTTGTTGCTGCTCTTCAAGTATTTCAATCCTGGCTTTACGTT
This sequence comes from Cesiribacter sp. SM1, assembly GCF_020178975.1. GTDB lineage: Bacteria > Bacteroidota > Bacteroidia > Cytophagales > Cyclobacteriaceae > Cesiribacter. The sequence goes on along the minus strand of NZ_JAHXBU010000001.1, from coordinate 18,974 downwards.
CTACCTGCTGGGTTACATCGTTTACCTTTTGAATAATGTACAGCACGTTTTTTTGCTTATCGAGAACAGGCGTATGTATTGGCTGCCAGTATTTCTTTTCAAATCCTTCCTTTGTATCAGGTTTGGGAACGTCATATCGCTGCAGTGCCATCTTGTCTGGCTTTCCAGTAGCTAATACCTTCTTCAAAGAATCATACACATTGGAAACAGCATTTGCCTGGTGTGTATTAGGATTATCAGGAAAGGCATCAAATATAAACTTGCCTACTATTTCCTCCCGAAGAGTGAATGTAGCTTCCAGGTATGCATCACTGGCAGTGAGAATGTGTAGTTCAGGTGAGAGAATCAAATAAAGGTCAGGAACAGTTTCAAATATCTTGAGCTGATCGTCATTGATGCTTATCTTCCTGGACATGAGGTATTGGATTGGCTAATTGAGTAATATAGAGCTTTTCAAGCTAATTCTTAATAACCATTACATGAATCATAGGTTCAGATTAGCTACTTGCCTGTAGATGTTTCACTAGGGGAAAAGATTTAGATGTGCCGACTCACAAAAAAATAGGAGAGGAGTAACCCAAAGGCAGATTTCTCCAACATAAACAGGAAGCTTCCAGTGGAATTTTTTTTATGATAGAATGCAGTCAGCTTCCGCACTCCTAGCTTTTAGACTTTCACACCCTGTAAGTTCTGTTTCATAAACGACTGCAGCTCTGAATCTCTGCGCTACATCTTTAACTTCCGCATCTTCATTTGTGTGATTTCTAAAGAAATGCTCCAGCTTCCTCCTCAATTTTAGCATCAGGAGGCATGCCTGACCACTGGCGTAGCTGGTTTATAGGTGAACACTGTTTGAATAGGAATTGAATAATGCCCGTATTATAGGTGCCACCTTAAATACTGCTGAGCATCACAGGTAGACAATCATCGAACATTTAATGTAACATCCTGTTTTTTTAAGTATATCTGACTGGAGCAGATTAAATTTTTTATCTCTTTCGGTCATTATCTTTTAATCTTAGCAGGTAGTAATATTATTATGGGCAATACATCAGCAGAAAATAGAGGTCGCAACGCCAAAAAGCCGACACAAATACCAAAGAAAGGCTGGAAAGATATTGCCTCACGAGTAAAGGATCAGCTGACAAAGGATCATGTAACTATCATTTCAGCAGGAATTGCATTTTATTTTTTCCTGGCAATTTTTCCCACTATTGCAGCTGCTTTATCTATTTATGGGCTGCTAATGGAGCCGGCACAGGTAGAGCAGCAGATGAGCCAGCTTGCAAATGCCCTTCCTGAGCAGGCACACCAAATGGTTAGCAAAATTTTAGAACAGCAATCCGAAAAGTCAGGATCATCTCTAGGCTGGAGTTTAGTTTTGAGTATACTGATCAGTCTTTGGAGTGCCAATAAAGGTACAAAGGCAGTTTTTGAAGGAGTTAATATTACCTATAATGAAAAAGATGAACGCGGCTTTATTAAGTTAAACGCCCTTACACTACTGTTTACTATATGTGGCATTATTATAGGCTTTCTTGCTATTGCAATGATTGTGGTTTTTCCCGCTGTTATCGATATGATCGGTTTGCCCTCAACATTAGAAACGATTGTTCAATTAGTACGATGGCCCATACTGGCACTGATAGTAATATCTGCGTTGGCTGTGGTTTATAAAGTGGCACCCTATCGTGAAAGTCCTGAATTTAAATGGACCAGCTGGGGAGCTATAATAGCTACAGTATTATGGCTTGCAGGATCGCTGCTTTTTACCCTCTATGTAAAAAACTTTGGCAGCTTTGATGCAACCTATGGCAGTTTTGCGGCAGTAATCATACTTATGTTATGGTTCTATCTTACAGCATTTGTTATCCTCCTCGGTGCGGAAATCAATTCTGAAATGGAACATCAAACCAGCCGGGATACTACAACCGGTGAAGATAAACCCATGGGACAGCGTGGCGGCTATCATGCCGATCATGTTGCCGGAGAAGATAGAGGAGATGATAAAAGGCGGTAAATATAAAAAAATAAGCTGCTAAACCAGTCCTAACCTGCTGTTAGCAATAACTCCTTGGTCCCTGTTCCACTTAAGGTAAGGCTAGTTCTGAATAGAATCAGAAAGTCTCCTTACCGAATTTAGAACAATTTTATGAGGGGGCTCTTTCCCATATACACTACTATTTATTACGTGCTTTTAATTACGAAATCATATAATAGTACAATTTATTTACCGATACAGAATGTAACATATTTTGATATATCATTGTATATCAGGAGAATGTATATTGCAATTACGGGTTGTGGTACAAATGGGGTACAAAAATTATTCATAATTTCACGGCTTTTCCTATAGTTCATTTGACCTTTTTTCATAATTATGGGCCTTTGTGTTCTCCTCAATCAACTGTGTGGGTTTAGGGGAGTAGAGATAGTAAAAGCAACTGTGGTAGAAGGATAGGAGCAATAATAAATAGCTTACTTGTAGTCTGACCCCCTCCTAGATTTAGGACCGCTGTAAAATCAAGAAATCAGGCTTATTGAATTATGGAACAAGTAAATATCGCTGAATAATCTCCTGATGGAATATGTACAGGATCAGTTTTGGAAACATTTTTCTCCTCAAGAGACTTCCGTAAATTTATAACGACAGTTTCCTAAACGATCCATCAATACAGGTCACAAGAGTTGATGGAAGCAGTTTTTAGAAAGACTACAAATGCAAAGGAACAGATTTATGAAAGCAATTGGATTTAAAACGTCATTACCCATTGATGAAGCTGATAGCTTTATTGAGTTTGATAAAGAGATACCGACGGCCAAAGGAAAAGACCTTTTGGTAAAAGTTGAAGCTATATCGGTCAACCCTGTTGATTATAAAATAAGAAAAAACAGCCTTAAAGATAAACAACAGGATACTCCGAAGGTAATCGGATGGGATGCAATCGGCATAGTAGAGGCTAAGGGCGATGATGTTGCACTCTTTAAAAAAGGTGATAGGGTATTTTATGCAGGAGATCTTACTAGAGATGGTGTAAGCTCCCCTGAAAATAGGACAGTTTAAAAGTAGAGGAAATCACCTTAACTTTAAACTGTAGACTATGAAAAGAAAGACCTTTACCCCCGAACAGATTTCCAAGATCCTCAAGGAGTTTGAGCCGGGGCGCCGGTGCGACAGGGAAGAGTGCAGCAGAGATCAGCCGAGAGCATGGCGTAAGTCAAGCTGCCTTCTACAAGTGGCGGGAACGCTACGGCGGCATGGATGCTAAAGAGATGAAACGCCTCAAGGAACTGGAGGAGGAAAATACCAGGCTTAAAAAGATGTATGCTGAGTTGGCGCTGGATCTAAAGATTGCCAAGGAGATCATCGAAAAAAAGCTCTAGCGCCCTGCCAAAAGAAACAAATAGCAGAAGAGGTCGTCAAAGAAAGCCAGTGCGGTATCAGCAGGGCATGCCGTGTATTGAATCTAAGCAAGTCAGTTTACTACTATCAGAGCCAAAAAGATGATGTCCCTGTGCAGGATGCGCTGCGGCAGAAAGCTGAAGACTTTCCAAGGGAGGGATTCTGGCGGCCGCCGCGCGGAAAGCCTACGATAGGCTGCGCAAAGAAGGAAATCCATGGAACCACAAAAAGGTGTATAGGATCTATAAGAGCTTTGGCTTAAGCATCAGAAGGAAAGTGAAGAAAAGGCTTCCCCAGCGGGTGAAAGAGCCTCTGGAGGTTCCCTCAAAGCTTAATGACACTTGGTCGATTGACTTTATGAGTGATGCACTGGATAATGGCCGCAAGTTCAGATCTTTTAATGTGATGGATGACTTCAATAGAGAAGCACTGCATATCGAAATCGACTATTCCCTGAAGAGCAACAGAGTGGTCTGGGTGCTCAACCACCTGATCAGAAGAAGGCAAAAGCCCAGAAAAATCAGAATGGATAATGGACCAGAGTTTATCGCCTCACTCATGGAGGAATGGAGCAAAATGCATGGTATCGAGTTCTGCTATATTCAGCCTGGCAAGCCAACGCAGAATGCTTTTGTAGAACGATTCAACGGAACCTACAGAAGAAATGTACTGGATGTTTATATCTTCGATACCTTAGATGAAGTACGGGCAATCACCGAAAAATGGATGCAGGATTACAACCACTTCAGGCCTCATGACAGTCTAAATGGAATGAGTCCAGTGGAGTATGCCCATAGAGCAACCAGGGTGTTAATTGTGGATAACCCCTGCGGAGTTACCCACAATTAACACCCATAACGATAGTAGTAGCTATCGACCTTTATTTGAAAATGAGTAGAATTCTCTACTTCTAGATAGTCCTAAAAAGGGGGAGCTTACAAGCCACCGCTGCAACCGTTACAAGTTTACAATCAAGCCGGTAGTGTCCACTTGCCTTAAATTTAATCTGCTTTTCAAATTTTGTGATCGTTGATGAGGGGTTCAGACAACACTATCACAACACCTATATCGATCTTTCGAGCTTGCTGATACCTGTATCGCTGCGATATTCCTTCTTTAGAAGAAAAAGCACAATATTTTTTAATGCAGGAGGCTACTTCAGTCGTTACCTCCACACCAGCACCAGAAGGGAAAGCGAAATGGTTTACCAAAATATTGTTCAAAAGAGTGAGGGAGAAGCCTTAGCACTTTCTGATAATGAACATGGCTTTTGGGGTGGGGTAGGCGTGTACAGACCTATTTGGAAGCTGACAGGGGGCGTGACCCTTAGATACTTTCATTCAATATCCAACATGCATCCTACAAACGATATTTCAGTAGACATCAACAGCGTATCCCTGGCTTTAATACCCTTCAGGAAGTTTGACTAGTATTCGGGATGTAGGACAGTATTGTCATAGATTATATCTCACTCTCGTGACTTCCACCAGGTTATGCCAATCTCAAAATCAATTAGCAGATACTAAGAATTGATGGCAGCGTGTACAAGTTTGCTCAGCACCGTCACCACAGTTGTCTGCGCACCAGAGTGGATGCCATATTTCTGCAAGTAGATTGGTTTGTCGGACGCTAAACCCTTCTCAGCGGGAGCAAATTCCCTAATCTCTATCCAGTCATTCATCGGGACAAGGGCCTCCAAACCATTCATATCCACCACCACCTTACTTGCCTTCACATCGAGGTCCACTTCACATTTTCCTGCATTATTTTGTCTGGCAGTAGCTTTATTCGTTTCGAGTTCCCAAAAGGTGTGTGCCGCGAAAATGTCGTGCAGCAGGTGTTGGAGTGAATCTGACGTTGCCGTTAGCAGCTCCCGGTATAGATCGAGCGGGGTCGGCAGTGGAGCCGTTCCTGAGCCATATTTCTCGAGCAAGTGTCGCTACTAGCTGCTAACTTGCTCCTTTCCAATGTACTCACATCGTGATCTATGGTTCCTGCTCTCTTAGATGATATTCGTCGGGCATGAACCTCGTTTTAGGCCAGCGCCAGCAGCTGACTTCTGCGCTCTTACTGCGATGGAGTCAACCTGCCATGAATTCTAATCTATCAGACTTTCCTCTTTCGCTCTAGCTAAAGCCATGCCAGTAGCTTATTATAGAATTCGTCTATACGACACTGCCTAAACCAATCATATGCTATTTTCCACTTATCATAGTGTTCCGGAAGATCCCGCTATTGAACACCCAGAACATCCCGTGCAATACCATGTGATGGTCCCTCCATTGACTTCCAGGCTTACCTTTACTATCTGGATATAAACTACCTATTTTCTCCCACTGTTCAACTGATAGCTCATATCTTCTCATTTAGAGAAACTGCAAAAGAACACCCTCTCGCTTGACTCATCAGACACAACCTGATTAAAATATAGCAGGGGCTGCTCGCCGCCAATACTTGATGGACGTAAAATATCTGTTATGTTGTTCAATGAAAAAAAGCGTTGAAAGCCCCTTACTTTATTCTGTTGTGGCTGTTGCATAACAACAACTCATTGAACCATTCCCCTGTTTTTTAACAAAGTTTACTTTATCAGTTTTGGAGCTTTCCTTAACATATGATAATATGGGAAGAATTTGGAGAGCAGACTGCTCTACAGCAACAGCAGCAGATTCAATGTGACACTCTCATCTATTTTCTGATAGCAGCCATTATGGATCCCTATTATACAAAAGTTAAAGACTATTTACTGGACCTCGATATTGCCATTATCAAAGAGTTTCCGGATGACAATGTACTGGTAGCCGACAAAGAAGAGGCTGGCATCAAAAACCTGGTGCTGATCTGCACGGATCCTATCCTAATCATGGAACAGCACCTATTCGCCATGAACAGCGACAACTTAACCACCTTCAAGGAACTTTTGAAGAAGAACAGAGAGATGGTTCATGGTGCTTTTGCACTCGATGATACAGGGAAGCAGGTAATCTTCAGGGACACTCTACAACTGGAAAACCTGGACCTGAACGAGCTCCAGGGAACATTACAGGCACTGGAGTTGCTGATGATCGAATACACCGATCAGTTACTTGAATTCTCTAAAAACTAAAACATCATGGGACTTTTAAGCAGATTATTCAAAATAGGCCAGGCAGAGGCACACGCTGCCATCAATAACCTCGAAGATCCCATCAAACTCACCGAACAGGGCATCAAAGACCTGAAGGTAGATTTGAACAGAAGCCTGGAAGCCCTAGCCGAGGTGAAAGCCATGGCCATACGTGCCAACAACGACATGCACAGGTACAAAAGCCAGGCAGCAGATTATGAAAACAAAGCCATTAAGCTGTTGCAAAAAGCACAGCGGGGCGAGCTTAATGCCGCAGAAGCAGACCGTCTGGCAGCAGAAGCCCTGCAGCGAAAAAGTGAGTCTGAAGAGCTCTACGCAAGCTCCTTGCGAGATAAAGAGCAGTTCGATCAATCAGTAGCACAGATTGAAACTAAAACACGCCAGCTGCGCTCCACCATCAGCACCTACGAAAACGAGCTGAAAACCCTGAAGGCAAGAGACAAGGTAAACAAGGCAACCATTAACCTGAATAAGCAACTGGCGCAGGTTGACGCCTCCGGCACTGTGAGCATGCTGGAGCGCATGAAAGAAAGGGTGGCTCAGGAAGAAGCTATGGCAGAAAGCTATGGACAGATTGCCAACGAGTCCAGAAGTCTGGACAGTGAAATTGATGCTGCCTTGGCAGCAGGTAGTGGCACACAATCTGATGCCCTGGCAGCACTCAAAGCAAAAATGGCACAGGATAAAAAATAAGCAGCACTATGGGTTTTTTTGATAATCTGTTCGGTAAAAAAGAAAATCGGGAAGAGATAGACCCCCTGAACCTAAGCGTAGCTAAAATGAAAAAGGGATATATCTTTGATTATGACCTCAGCTCCTGGGAGGTAAAAGAAGTGTACAATTACGATTGGGGCAATCATTTTTTTACCCGTGAGTACAAAGTCTTTAATGGCAGGGAAACTCGCTTTCTGCATGTAGAAGAAGATGATGAACTGGAGCTGCAGCTTTGCGAAAAGGTAAAACCAACTTCTGTAGACCCCGAGCTGTCGGATTACATCAGCAAGCATGGGCAACCGCCCAAAAAAATTGTATTCAAAGGAATTGAATATCACCTGGAAGGAGAAAGCCCTGGCTATTTTAATGAAGAAGACACGCCCGACCAGTGGGTGGAGCACATCTCCTGGACCTATTACGACGAAACCGAAACCCACACCCTGAACATTGAGCAGTGGGGCGAGCGTGAGTTTGAGGCATCTGTTGGCAAGGTATTGAGAGTCTTTGAGATTAGTAATATTATTCCTGCAAAACAAGCGGCTACATGATTCGAAAATTAGCAGTATTCACCCTCCTTGCCTTTGTATTGACATCGTGTGGTAATGACTTTGAAAAAAGCCCGCTCGATAACCTTATTAGAGATTTGTCTGATGTGCCCGCCTACTCCATCATTCTGCATGATATGAATGTAGAAGGTACTGTTTTTGAGGATTATTACCACCAGTACGAAATCATTGAAATAAAAAAAGGTGAAGCACCGGAAAAGCGGCTTACCGACTGGGTGCAGGTTCCGGAAGCATTATTCAGTAAGCACATAGACGATATGGGCATGGAGTTGGTGAGCAAAAGCGAAGATGGCAAGCTTACTAAAACAGCGGCTCCTCCCGGCTACAACAATTTTGTTGGCAATGAGCAGTATGGACAATGGGTAGAAAGGAACGGCACCTCTTTCTGGGAATTTTACGGGCAGTATATGTTCCTCAACAGCATGTTTAACCTGGCCACCTATCCTGTTAGACGCTCCTACTACGACACTTACCGCACTGACTACTGGGGCAGAAAGCCATATTATGGTTCTACCGGATCTGGTGGTCGTATTTTTGGCACCGGCGGCAGTTACACCCGCCAGGTTTATAGTGGCAGCAGCTGGAACCGGCAGAGCAGCTCATTTAAAGACAAGGTGCGCAACAGCGTAAGCCGCTCAGGCACGCGCTATAATGGCTCCAGCAGCACCCGTTCTCGTGGAGGCGGGTTTGGAAAATAAGCCCGGCATTAAACACCAACCAATGAAGTAGGAGTTCTTTAGCTACAACACCCGATACAAGTAATCTCACACCCCATCCCCCAACATCATGGATTTCCTCGATGCATTGATCACCTCTCTTATTTACCTGGCTTTGTGCTTTGTGCTTTTCGTTGTGGGCAGGCTGGTATTCGGGCTGTTTCACAGAAAGATCGAGATTAACAAAGAGCTGGTAGAGCACGATAACTTTGCTTTTATCATAGCCCATGTTGGATACTACCTGGGCATGCTGCTGGCCATTGGCAGTGCCATTATCGGCCCCTCTCACGGACTGGTACAGGATGTTATCGACATCAGTATTTATGGATTGCTCTCTATCCTGTTGCTGAACATTTCCCTCATCATCAATGACAAGGTTATTCTGCGTCGTTTTTCTATCCGCGATGAAATAACAGTCAAGCGCAATGTTGCAGTAGGTGTAGCAGAAGCGGCCATAGCCGTAGCAACAGGCCTTGTGCTGCTGGGCAGTGTTTCCGGCGAAGGGGGGTCTGTTGTCACAGCCCTGGCCTTTTGGGCCATCGGACAGCTAATGCTTATCGTAACGGCATTGTTTTATTCAGCTTTCACCAAAATTAACCTGCAGGAACAACTGCAAAGGGGAAATGTTGCAGTTGGCGTGGCCTTTGCCGGTGCTTTGATTGCTATTGCCAACCTGATTCGCTATGGGCTTTCGGGCGAGTTTGAATCCTGGCAGGAGAACCTTAGCAATGTAGGCATAGAGATAGCCGTAGGCCTGGTGTTTTTGCCGGTGGTGAGGGTGGTAGCCGATAAGCTGCTCCTGCCTGGCCGAAACTTTAACGATGAGCTGGTGGCTCAGGCAAATCCTAACATTGGAGTGGCTTTTATAGAAGCTTTTGCCTACATAGGCGGATCGGTGCTGATTACCTGGAGTATATAATTATCCTTTATTTGTGAAGAACGTTAGTTCCTTTGTGTTGAAAGCAGCCCTGTTTGCCACAGGGCTCTCCGGTGTGGTGGCGGAATATGTTCTTTCTACCCTGGCCTCCTATTTTATTGGTGATTCTACTGTACAGTGGGCGCTCATCATATCTACCATGCTATTTTCGATGGGCTTTGGAAGCAGGCTTTCGAAATATTTTGAACATGACCTGCTGCAGAAGTTCATCATCATAGAGCTGCTCCTCACCATCTTTACCTCGCTCTCATCACTGGCTGCTTTTACTGCTGCCGCCTACACAGAGTATACCGGCTTGATCATTTACAGCTTCAGCATTATCATAGGACTGCTGATTGGTATGGAAATTCCGCTGGTGATCAGGCTAAATGATGAGTTTGAGAGCCTGCGGGTTAATGTATCTTCCATTCTGGAGAAAGATTATTATGGCAGCCTGTTAGGGGGTATCTTCTTTGCTTTTGTGGGCCTGCCCTTCCTGGGTCTTACCTACACTCCTTTTGTGCTGGCTTTTATCAACTTTAGCGTAACCGTGGCCATGGTGTGGCTAGTGTGGCGGGGAATATTACCACGCATGCGCCTGCAGTATGGCACTATGCTGGGTGGTGTGGCTGCGCTACTCTTTGCAGGCATTATGCTGGCCCAGCCTATTGTGCTGCATGGGGAGCAGCGTCGGTATAAAGATAAAATTGTGTATTCTGCTCAGAGTAAATACCAGAAAATAGTGATTACACAATGGCAGAACGATTTCTGGCTGTACATCAATGGCAATCAGCAGCTAAGCACACTCGACGAAACCATGTACCACGAGCCCCTGGTTCACCCTGCCATGCAATTACAGCAAAATCCCCGCAAGGTGCTTGTACTGGGTGGGGGCGATGGTTGCGCTGTTCGGGAAATCTTAAAATACCCTTCCGTAGAAACCATTACGCTGGTAGACCTGGATCCACTTATGACCGAGCTGGGTACCAGCCATCCGGTACTGAAAAACCTAAACAAAGGAGCACTCTCTGATAAAAAGGTAAAGATCATCAATGCCGATGGCTTTGTTTTTCTGCAAAAAGATACGGCGTTCTATGATGTGGTGATCATGGATTTTCCCGATCCAAACAATGCTGAGCTTGCAAAGCTGTACAGCCATGAGTTTTACAGCATGGTGCACCGCAGGCTGCAGCAATATGGCGTAATCATTACACAAGCCGGCAGCCCCTACTTTGCCACACGGGCATTCAGGTGCATAGACCTTACCATTCAGGAAGCCGGATTTTCTACAGTTCCCATGCATAACCAGATTATCACTATGGGTGAGTGGGGCTGGGTGCTGGGTATGAAAAAGGAAGTCGCTTCGCCCCTGCAGCTAAAGAAAGCCCTTACCCGTCTAAAGTTTGAAGATGTAGAAACCCGCTGGATCAATGGAGAGGCTATGTCGCTGCTCAGCTCTTTCGGTAAAGATATTTATGACGTCAGCACCGACAGTATAGAAATAAACAAAGTAAATGACCCTGTGCTGTACCGCTATTATTTAAACGGTAACTGGGATTTGTATTAGACTATGGAATTAACGGCAACAGATACGTTTACCCTGATTGAAAACTACAAAACATGGGTACCTGAAACCACGCCCAAAACACTTAGAAGCCTGATGTCCCAATGGCTGGAGCAATGTTGTTTTCAGATGCTGAATATTGCAGAGCACCATTTTACGCCCCATGGCTACACCTGCCTCTGGTTGCTGGGCGAGAGCCACCTGGCCATTCATACCTTTCCGGAAAAGAATGTATGCTATGTTGAGCTAACAAGCTGCAATGCTGTAAAAAACCAGCAGTTTCAATCATTGCTAACTGCCCACTTTGCCTCTGTACAGGCCCCTAGCTGACAGAATCTTAACCACGCGAAACCTTGCCTTCATTGGTATTGAACAGCTTCCTTAATTCGACCCTGGAACGTCCGCTGCACATCAGGATCAAATAATCATCTACCTCTATGAAGGTGCCTGCCGGTGGGTTCTTGATTAGCATCCTCCTGCCTTCCTTCATTTTACTCACCCCCAGCAAAACAGCATTGTGTTTGGATTTCAGCTCATGAAAAACCGCCTCACTGTCTTTGTTCAAAAATGGATTGCTGCTCAGTACCTTATACTGCTGTATGTCAAAATCATCTTCCTTACGGGCGGAGCTTAGCAGATCCAGGTTCATGTCTGCCACATCGGGTTCGAAAATATAGCTGGCTACAAGCTTAGAAGCTATTTCGTTTTTAGTGATCACATACGTTACCCCAGCCGCCTTGAAGGTTTCTTTTAGCTGCAGCTTTTGCAGGCTTACTACAATTTCGGGCTTGGGATAAAGCTTTTTAAAATTGATCACATACAGCAGGGCCTCGGAATCATCGTCGAAACTGATAAACAGGGCAGCAGCTTCCTGTGCATTCACCTTTTCCAGGGCATCAAAATTGCTAAACTCGTTGAACAGCACAAACACCTGCTCTTTGCTGTACTGTGAGTAGATCAGATCTATGTCGTCTTTCCGGTTAGTGATAACAGCCATTCTTTTTTCGCTGTGGTACACCTCATCTGCTACCAGCCGGCTAAAATCATTCCAGCCTACAAAAAGAATGTGGTCTTTAAAGTCTGTGCCATGGAAGCCCAATTTTCTGTTTTCCAAAATCGAATAAATTTTATTTGAAATAGCACTAAAAAGAAAGCCTAGGACTCCCAGGCTGGAGAAAACATAAATGTAGCCTATGATTTTACCTGCCGGCGTTACCGGATATAGGTCGCCATAGCCAACAGTGGTAAGGGTAACAAACATATACCACATGGCCTGCCACATACTGGTGATGGAACTATTTTCACTGGCAGACTCAAAATGGATCAGCAGCGTATTAAGAACATATGCCAGTAGCAGGAGCGCCGCAACAAAGAGGTATATTTTTTTTACCTTCATACTGTTGGCAAAATAGGAAACTAAGCGATAAAAGTCTAAAATACCATTGGCAAGAAAGCGACAGGTGTGGTGAGTTTTACAGCTGCCATATTAAAATGATTTCTGCTCAACTTTCTCATGAAATAGCATGGGCTAAGTATACTATAATTTCTCCAGCAGGTGCTTCTCGGTATCACGGCCTGCTCATTGGGGAAAGCTGTTACAGCTGGTAAATCGCTTCTCTATTTCATATATATACTACTCATGTGCAAAGTGCGGATTAGCCTGGCAGCCATGTCCTACCGCAATTGTATCGAATTCCATTCCATGGAAATGAATAAGGTATGGCACCGCCTCGGGTGCTTCGAGTAATCCTGGACAGACATGCTCCATGTTTTGAAGACTGGCCCTTCGTGCGGAAAAAAGGATGCAACCCAGTTTGAAACACTCCCGGTCATTAAAAAGCATTAAGACTATGTAGAAACATTATTCGATTGTGGATATTTCTCCGCTTACTACCATGTCCTTTTCTTTTTTGTTATTAGCCTTGAAACTTTCTTCCCTTGCAGCAGAAGACCTTTCAGGGAAGTGTGGTCAACAGTAGGAGATACATATTCGTCCTAATATCGTGCCTGCACAGTTGTTCAGAAGTTGCTAAACAGCTAACTTTTCACCTTTGGACACGACCCTGCAAAGGGCTCCATGCAGTCTGTTACCTAAAGCAACATTCATTTATCATGAAGAAAATCAAATGTCTATTAGTGATATTCCTGTTCTCCCTTCAGGTTACTGCACAAATATCAGAATACGCCTTACAGGAAAACATACATTATTATGATGATGCCATCAACAAATCAGACATATACATCAATGATCGCTGTGTTTTGGACATCTATTATCCAGCTAAATCGAAGAACTTTGCAACAATCATTTGGTTTCATGGTGGTGGATTGACTTCAGGGAATAAAGAGATACCCGCAGCCTTAAAGGAACAGGGTGTTGCAGTGGTAGCGGTGAACTACAGGTTTTATCCTAAAGTAAAATCACCGAAATATATTGAAGATGCGGCTGCTGCCGTTGCCTGGGTTTTTGATCATATCGAATCTTTTGGCGGTGATGCTGAATTGATTTTTGTCTCTGGGCATTCCGCCGGTGGGTATCTGGCAAGTATGGTTGGTCTGGATAAACGCTGGCTTAATAACTTTAAGATAGATGCTAATAAAATTGCAGGTTTGATTCCTTTTAGTGGTCATACGATTACTCATTTCACCATCAGAGAGGAAAGGGGCATTGATGGCAAACAACCCATTATAGACGAGCTTGCTCCCTTATATCATGTAAGAGCTGATGCACCACCCCTGTTGTTGATAACAGGGGACAGAGAACTGGAGCTCCTGGGCAGATATGAGGAAAATGCTTATATGATGCGAATGATGAAAATATCAGGGCATCAAGAAACAAAGCTATATGAACTTGATGGGTACGGCCATGGAATGACAGAACCTGCTTTTCCCCTGTTGTTAAAGGAAGTACAACGTATCAAGGAGGAGAAAAGGAAGGAAAAATAACCTATTGCATGCATATATGCGATGGATGATACTGATTAGGCGCTTCCAAAAGCACAACAATGCTAGTATGATGTGGTAAGCATAAACAGCGGCTACCTCACCGCCTGCTGCAAATCCATAAGCGTGCGGCAATAAATCTATTTTTGAGTTTTTAAGTTTCTTTTCAGCAATGTTGGGTCAGCATAAATCTTTAGCTGTCTTTTTATGAGCCAGGTAATGCACCCCTTTTCAGGAAAATAAATGCTTTAAGATTGTCCGTGCAACCCAATACCATGTATCCCTATTATGACGCCAGAACCGCAGATAGCTAAGGTTGAGGACGAACTGCCCGAGTTGCGGGAATTCAGGGAGGGTCTTGTCTCCTATGCAGACTATTCAGCTGAAAATCCCTATGCTGTAAGGTTCGAGCATATCATCCAGGAAACAGATGTATCCAGTGGCGCGGAAGAGCTGTACCGAATCCTTAACTACACACGAAGGGGGCAAACATTACCTGCTGATTACAACACCATGCAGCAGGAAGCAAAACAACGGCAGCAGTTCTTGTTCTCCCTGAACGAATACTTTGATAAGCGGTTGCTCACTGCTTCCCAGATATACAGAAAATGGGCAGATACATACAGGCTGAAAGCAATGGAACTGAACAAAGCTGTGCTGAAAGAGAAGCGCTTTACCATGACCGACTTGCAGCGTATCCAGGCTCAGCGTCTGGCAGAAAAGTACATGGCCTATTCCATTGAGTTTATGGAAAAGAGCGACAGCCTTTTTGCAGTGTCTAAGGAAGCAAAGAGGGATGTACAACGAACTGTAGCAGAAAAAAAATTAAAGCAGCATCTGCGGCTTCAGGCACTTGCTAATAATTAATCTTTCAAACTACAAAACAGCGATGAAAAAGATCCTCCCACTTTTTTTACCTCTGGTGTTCATGTTCTCGTGCGAAAAGGAAGAAGTAAATCCTCCATCACCAGCAGAAAGAGAAGTATTTCTAAAAGAGAGAGTTTTCAATGGGAACTCTAAGTGGCTAATGACGAAGATGGAGGCAGATGTAGAGCGGGTAATAAACGATACAAAATCTAAAAGCTGGTTTACTCAATTGGCTGCCTGCAGAACTGATAATATCTACTTATTCGGAGACATTGGAGTTTCAGTAACAACTGTGGCAATCGATGAAGGCACAACCTCATGCTCTGTCAACGAACAGGATTATGTCGATCTAGGAATGTTCCTTAGCTTCACAAGTGACTTTTCTAAAGCAGAGGTAGAGATTGAAGGAGAGGCTATGCAGAAACTTTTTGGCATTGCTGAAGACAGTTACTTGGAATTCTCAACATTCACTCACACCTGGGAATTCAAAGAAGTAACAGAAAGTAAGGTCGTGATTAATGCAATCATCATTCCTGAAGAATCAGCAGGCATGGTAGAGGAAAAAGCCAACGTAACCATCGTTTTCGAAAGAACAAATTAGCATATGAAAAAGGCACTTCTGTTCCTGTTGCTGCTGATAGCAGCCAGGAACACCTATGCCCAATTTCACTACAAAGGATTACAGGGAGCATTTCTTGAAATGGACATTACTGCACCGATCGCCAAAGATTCTGATGCTCGTTATTCTGCTGGCTACAGCAAGTTCATTGGCAGAAAATGGCAGTTAATGTTCAATGGAGAGTATGCCACTTCCAGCTACAACTATTCTCAAAGCTATCAGTACTACAACTTTAACAATCACTATAAAACAGAAACATATGCACTTTACGCCTCGCTAAAGTTCAGCTTCCTAAGAATTGGCAAGTATATATATTTGAATGCAGGCCTTGGACCTGGCGTAGCAGTACAACGTTTTAAGGAATTAGAAGGCTACAACAGCTACACAATTGATTATGATCGCTATGTAGCGCGTGAGCAAAGGCATGAGCCTGATCCTAAAATTGTCAGAAGAAAAGATGCTGCTCTCAGGGCCGGTGGAATAGGCTACCTGGGGACAGAAATCTATCTGAACAGGTATTTTAATTTGCTGTACCGCTACAACATCACAGGTATTGTCAAAAGCAATCTCGATACCTGGAATGACTATCAGCTTATTGGCCTTCGCTATAATTTCAGATGAGATGAAGCACAGCAGCATGAAGAGTACCTGCAGTTACCCCATACAACTTTCATAGGGGAATTTTAAAGATACATTTATACACATAAGATTTGTTGATGAGGGGGCTCGAGTGGCGTTTAAGTATTTGATTAGTTGTTATTTGGATTCGCTACATTAATTCCATAAATAGAACTATTGAATGCTACAACACTCCCGTTCCCGTGGTTTACCCGCAAGATGTACATAATGTATATGAACGCTTAGCAGAATATAAAGCAAGGCGGGGACACGTGTATGTTTCTCCTTTTGCTCCCCACAAGGACCTGTTCAATGAACTGGCAGCTTTGCGTAAAGCAAAGAACGAACTGGATATAAGCCTTATTCAGAAATTCGATGCGCTGGGGTTTGACTGGAAATTAAATCCCCACCGTGCCAGGTGGATGTATTTCTACGAAGAACTCAAGAACTTCCAAAAAGCACACGGACACTGTAATGTTCCCCATCGCCATCAGGAGCAGCCCCGCCTCGGTGCCTGGGTATCCCGCCAGCGATCAGCAAAAGATAAACTCAAGCCATGGCAGTTGAAGCTGCTCCATGAATCAGGTTTTGAATTCAGTGATGACCTGGAAACTCACCGCCTTCATGAGTGGGAGAAAAACCTTGAAAAACTACGTGAATACCATCAAAAGCAGGGGAACAGCCAGGTTCCTTCTACATATAAGGACAAAAAGCTCGCACGCTGGGTCATCAACCAGCGAAGCCTGGAGGATAGCTTATCAGAGTATCAAAAGCAGAAGTTGTCAGAAGTTGCATTCCTCTATAAGGAACAAATGGCCGACCTGCGGGATACCCAGTGGAAGCGTAACCTTGAAAAATTAAAGCAGTTTAAGCAGGAGCACGGCCACGTTGATGTGCCTTCCTCCCATCAAAATAGAGAACTCGCTAATTGGGTGAGATCACAACGCTTCTTAAAGACCAAACTCTCCAGGGAGAGAAGAACAAGCCTGAAATCCCTT
This sequence comes from Cesiribacter sp. SM1, assembly GCF_020178975.1. Lineage (GTDB taxonomy): Bacteria > Bacteroidota > Bacteroidia > Cytophagales > Cyclobacteriaceae > Cesiribacter. The sequence continues at coordinate 1,926 of NZ_JAHXBU010000001.1, read as the reverse complement.
GGCTTTAAGTTTAGCGAAGACCTGAAAACAGAGCGTCAGCAATCCTGGCTTAGATTAGCTAATGAGTTAAAGACTCATCTCAAAGAGCAAGGAACTATCAGCGGGATTGGTGCTAACTTAAGAAAATGGTGGCATAAACAGCTGTTTAAAAAAGACCTGGAATCCTGGCAAAAGCTGATTATAGAGGAGATTAAGTCAACTATTCCCCTACAGAAGTAACCATCTATACACCTCTTACCTCTGATGATTTCTTCAATCAAATAGGGTGTTAGGGCACTTTTGCATCACTCATACAATAATGAAGTTAGTTTTTAAGATATTCAATGATGCTTGAGTTTATCATTTCTGATAATGTAAGCCTGCGGGCATTAAGGTACAGCGATTCACAACAATTCTTTGATGCGATCGATACTGAAAGGGGCTATTTCAGAGATTGGCTCCCTTTTGTGGACCATATCCAGTCTGTAGAAGATGTACAGGCATATATTGCCCAGTGCTTAAGCAAACCGGCAGAGGCCGGTGAACTTGTACTGGGTATTCATGTAGCGCAGAATTTTGTTGGTTTAATTGGTTTCAAAAGTATGGACAGGGAAAACAAGAAGGCAGAGATAGGTTACTGGCTCTCCCGCCAACACCAGAAAAAAGGCATTATCACCAAAGCACTTTACAGGCTCCTGAAATATAGCTTTGAGGAACTGGCGTTGAACAGAGTTCAGCTAAAAATTGCCAAAGGCAACCAAGCCAGTATTGGTGTTGCTAAAAGGCTGGGCTTTTTATTAGAAGGAGTGGAGCGGGATGGTGAGCTGCTGGTATCTGGTTTTGCTGATCTTTATATCTACAGCATGCTAAAAAGAGAATTTAAAGCGGCAGATAAAAATGATCCGATTAGCTGAGGCAACTACTCATCCCTGACAAATACCTCTTAAGGATGGTCTCATCAATTATTAGGACTCACTCTCCCGCAAATTTAATCTTCAGCACAGTATCCCACATAATTTGACGAATACTAATGCAATTCAGTGTATTCGAGAATCCGCTTCATTTATACTGAGTTTTAACCGCCAAGTTTACAGTACCCTTTGATAACCATCAAAGTAAAAAGGGAAGCTGAAACAGCCGCCCCTTTATGTCTACCTAAATACGGATAACATTTATGCTATAACGCTGACTGTTGAGAAAAACATTTTACGTCTTTGAAGAAAAATGGTACAGGCACGAAAATATATTTAGTCTACTCATCTATATCATCGGCAATTAAGTAGAAATGACTTGTTAATCTCATCTTACCCGATTCAGGATATACCAAAGTTGATAGTTTGTGAATGAGCTCTCGGAGTTCTGCTTGGTTTTCAGGGCTCTCCTCCATAAAAAGCTGAAGCTCGGTTTTTTTAATGAGCTGCTGTAAATCATTACCAAACATCCAGTCTGCTAATTTATTATCAGTAATGTTGATTAAGCACAACATAGGATTCAATTCACTTTTTCAATCTAACCGGTAGCTTAACAAAAACGTCAAAAGAGTAAAATATTTTATCATGTTACACCTTCATAAGGCCAGTTCCCAAGGGTTTAAATGAACTCACTGCCACAGCATAGCGACCAATAACTTGAATGGGCATATGAGTATGGGTTTATACTGCTGTGGAAAGAAAAATTTGTTTTTCGAGGAATGGGTTGATGTCGAATTCCAGGTAAACGGTAGTGCCATTGCCTTCGGATGATTCGATGTTTAGCTGTCCGCCAATATCCTGCACGCGGGTTTTTAGGTTGTGCAGCCCCATGCCCTTACCATCGGTCATGTTAAACCCCCTGCCGTTATCCTCAACAGTAATGGATAACACCTGCTCGTGCTGGCTTAACTGCACCAGGGCATGGCTGGCCTCGGCATGCTTAATGATGTTGTTGACCAGCTCCTGCACAATGCGA
>NZ_JAHXBU010000004.1 GCF_020178975.1 Cesiribacter sp. SM1 | reverse complement strand
TCTTCCAAAGTGGCACAAATCGAACCGGAATCAGGCAAGACTGCCCCCATATAATGGCACAGTTTGAACCGGAAACACTGGCACTAACAAACCGAAATCAGTGGCACAAATCGAAGCGAATTAGCCAAGACGTTGCTTTTGTCGAAGAAGTTTGGGATGAACTGTTCGTTTTTTGAAATATTAAGCCTAAATCTACTATCGCTGATTTCTGTAACGTTGAAAATAAATTCTGAAGAAAAGTTAAAGCCTTGCCTCTTAAAATTCTTGTAATCGAATAACCAAATGAAAAGTATCTCCATTTTACTTGATATATAGCGCCCTTTGTTATTCAGGTAATAATTTAGCTCCTGATATCTTCCCCGTTGTTAAAGATATATCTTCAAACCTGGTTTGCGATCAGATTTTTAACTGTACATTTTAGAAGTATTTTGCCTATTAGTGATATGTCTGTCTATTCTGTAGATTATTAGTTTATCTACTCTCATACAGTTTAAAGTTGTGATTGCTAGGCTATCTTAGCTTGTATGTCTTCAACAAGTTGATGAAAGGACTTAGCTCCTTGCTTTAGTAGTAGAAAATCCACGTGAACTCTGGGTTGGTCCCTTTTGTCAATCACTAAACGTACACTATCTGAATTACGATCAATGCGTTCAAGATCGTGGATATCTTTCATGACTGACTGCATTAAGTTTTGAACTTCAGAACGATAAACAAGATTGCTTTTTATATAGTCTATAGATGTTGAAATTCCCTTTTGAGGGCGTTCAATCATACATACATAATAATTTTCTGAATTGATGGTTGATTCTTTAATCTGACTGCTGGCAAATTTGAAAGGAGCATTAGTTCCATGAGCGTAAGATTTAATCTCTAATAACAGTCGCCGTTCGGGCTTGTCTCGGTTGTATAATACAAAGTCCTGAGAGCCTATTCCCTGATAAGTGATTATAATATGCAGATTCATGGACTCTAGCGCCTCCCGGAATACATCTTCAATTTTCTCGCCTATGTCTTTCATAAAAGTGAAGTGTTGTTCCCGCTCAAGCAAGTCTTCGGCGTGTTCAAGTATGGAGCCTAGACCATCTTTTCCTAAATTGTTCAGGTCACTTGCTATCTTTAGGACCCTTTTTACATCATCCTTATCAAGATTAGCAGCTCTTATTTCTTTCAGTACCTCAATGCTATCTTCATCACGGACTATATCTCTAACCTCATCGGTCATAGTGAACTTTAGCCATAAGTCACTCGATCGAATTACAACATGAGACATAAATTCATTAGCGAGATATTTATTTGATTCACACCAATTAATGAGGTCAAGTATAGGTGTTTTGAATCCCTTTATACTTCCTGGGTTAACTAATTCTTCTTTTTCATGCTCCCTCAAGGTATGAACAATACAAGTACCTAGTTCATCAAACTTTTTACCTTCCAACGGAAGCTGTATTCCTGGCATGACCAGCTCCTCATTCCAGTCTTGCTTATCATCAAGTTGCTTAAGTATTGTAATTAGCTTTGCATCGAGCGGACGGTCATCAGTACCAAAATTCTTGAGATCTTCGTAGGCGCGCAAATGACCCTTCCTATTAGGAACAATATTGCCATGCTTCAATAACTCTTTGAAATCCGTCTTCCTCTCAATAACACTTAAATAGGAATTCAACCAATAGATCGCTTCATGATGAGATTTATTTAATTGTTCCGAAAGCCCATGAATGTTTTTGCAGCTTTCAATCTTCTCATTCAGAAGATGAATGAATAGCTGTAAAGCAGTTTGAAAGCGAAAGTTATCAATATTGGTTACCGTATGTAGATTTTCCTCAAACCCGAAGAGTTCTTTGGCACACTTGAATATCTTGCACCTAAAATCGTCCCCAGAAGCACTTGCATCTATATTGCGAATAATACTTTTAAGAATTGACAGTGCATCAGTCCTTTTAATAAAGTTGTTAGTTTTAAAGTCAAGATTCGCTCTCCCATCTTTAAGGAAAGCATTGATTGCTTCGGATGCATCAGATAAGGATCTGGTTTCAATGTTTTGGTTCAGGCTTATTACACGCCGATGAATAATTTCCTTTCGCCAATCATCACCAATGAGCAATAAAATATCAAGAATTTCATCTGGAATAGGAGAGCTGCGATCTTCCAAGCGGAGCTCGTGAATTTTTAAGAAGTTGCCATGCTGGTTTGGAATGATGGCATAATCTCTTAGTTTGTCAGTTTCTTTATTCTCTGATAAAAAAATATACAACTGGTTTAACCAATCAATAGCATTTAAATTGTCACCTAATTTTTCTGTTAAGCTGTAAAGATTGCCTAAGTGTTGTAGGTCCTCTAATAAATTGTCTAAGCCATAGAGTAAAGTTACTCCCCAAGATTCTATCTCGTCTTTAGGGCCTATAGCCTCTATCCAATTTAAGTGTAATGATGGGTGAGGAACTTGATTTTTGCCTATAAAAGATGATGTCAGGCTGTAGAAATTTGTTTTTATTTCATTGCTTAAGCCGTAACTTGGGACTCTGCAATTTTTTAATAACTGTAAATTCTCAGCTGCTGTTTCTACTATGGGAAGACTAGCCAATTCTTTCCTCCACAAGACTTGTAGGTTTTTATACCACGACTCTGAAAAGTCTTCCCACTTTTCATGAGGCAATCTGCTGAATGCACATACATATCGGTTTCTGGCATTCCGTTCGATTAACCACTGAGAAAACATCAAAGCGGCATTAACTGCCTCTTGTACGATTTTTCTGTTTTCCTTTGCTTCAGTACCATCTTGGCTATGAAGCAATATCCCATCTCTGTCCTCAGTAGGATTGAAATGTTTGCCATTAAGAATAAAAGGAAAGTAAAATCGTTCAGATCCAATCAAAGGAAAATCACGAAATAAGTTTGGTGTTTTACCAAATGATTCTTTCAGCTTTAGGGTATTGTGGTCCTCCACTTCCGCTGTTAAAGTGAGGCTATCATTGGAATAAACCAGATAATTTAGCTGCCTTGGAAATGAACATAGTACCTGAACTGTTGCCTGATTTATGTTAGAGTCAATCTCCTCGATTTGGGAGATATATTTTTCAGAGTTGCCAGTAATCGTATTTAGTACTTCTACTTGCTTTATAGACCTGTTATTTACTAGCGTAATAGGAAGTGTGTTAATCAAATCTTCAAGTCCTACTCGTGCCGCTTTCTTCTTTTCCTCGGTTGTTAAGTAGTAGATAAACCTTGTTTCACAAACATCCTCATTACGCTGCTCATCATAATGCTCAATGATAGGAAAGAGAGAAGTATCTTCTATCTTTCTAATATGCTCTAAAGCTTCATCTATTTTAGGTAGCAATTCTTCTGAGGAATTTCCTTCACGATCAAGTCTTGTTTCGAACCTTCTGTATATACCTTTGTGCCTAACAACGCCCCTTACATCGATAACTTCTGATAGCAAGTGGGTGCTGATAAATCCAGTGCCAAATTTGCCAGTTACCTTCTCGTCACTGTTGGTAGAATCCTTAGAGCTTACCTGCTGAATCAGGCTAAAGATGTTACTTAGCGAAAATGCGTCACCATTGTGCTGAAAGACTAAATTATCATCGGACAAGATGATTTTTATAGATACACGTTCAAACTTTGTGTTTGGCACGTCCTTCGCGTTTTGCATCAACTCCCATGCCCAGCGTTTAGATGAACTAGATGGGTTATTTCGGACTTTGCTTAATATTTGTCGAATTTTATCCGCTGTTAGCTTTCTGTTGTTTCTTTCTTCAATGTATTTAGGATCTTCTGGGTCAACTTGGCTAGGAGATAATATGGACATGATAATTTAGGTTGAGGTAACGACATTGAATATAACAACATAAAACTATTACCCCAAAAGTTACTTTAGGCATGTAAGCTTACCTGAAATATTAAAGATAATAGTATTTTGAACTAGGCTTTTTTTAAGCCTTCCTAGATTTTTAGCAAGTCAAAAGCCCTATTGCCTATGTAACTTTTATGCATAAGAACTATATATATGATTTGTATTTTCGAAGAGTCAATGCATTTACAGTAAATAATCGGAGACTGATAACTAAGAGCTCTTATAGGTGATTACATTTTCCCTAAATAGATATGCCTCTGAGGATCCTAATTCAACCATTTTATTCAATAACCAGATATAATTGTTGATGAGCTGCTTGTTCTTCTTTATTACAGTAATATGATTATAAAAAAGCCTTCTTATTAATCGATTTGCTGAAGGGATGGCTAGGGCTATGGTTAAACTTTCATTTTTCTTACAGATTTCGACAATCCAATTTAGTCCATTGGGTAGCAGAGTTTTGTCACCGATTGTTGATAAAACATTCAAGATAGAGTCAATATGGGTGCCGCCGAATTCTGTCACCATTTGTAAGTAGAAGTTCTCTTTCCCCTCTAAAGGCCTCCAATGTTCGGCAGTCTTTTTCCATTTGATGTCAAGAAATAATATATCTATGAATAAATGGTTACGGCGATCCTTTGTTCTTGAGAAGAAATGTTGCCAAAGATCCCAAAAACTCGTGATTAACTTTTGATTGAGTGATTCATCAGAGGAAGATGCAATAATATCATCGAGTTTGGTGATAATAAATTTCAGGGTGTCAGAGACAAATTCATACAAATTATCCCTTCTCTTTCCTAAGCGTTCTTTTTCCTCATTTGCTGAATTTATTAGCAAATCAAAAACCTCAATGGCTAACTTCCTTTCTGCCTTTAAAAAGAGATCTGATAAGTAACCTTTTGAATCTGAAATGGATTGAAAGTCAAGTTGTTTAGTCTTATGGTGTCTTCTTTGGTAGGTATCATCTTCAATTTTAAGATCCTCAATTAATAACAAGGTGAAGTGGTGGATAAAGACTGAGTACTCTTCATCTTTGGAGTGGAAGGGTGTAATTAAGAAGGCTCTAGCTAGTATGTAGCCTTCATATTTGCCAAAGTTAATTGCCTCAAGAGCTAAGCTCTCATCTCCCGATTGAGCAACTTCTTTGGCTAATAAATTTTCTCTTTTCTTGGTTGCTTGTTCATTATTATCGTCGCCATGGCGGGAAGGGTATATTTTTTTGAGCTTTGCATATTTAATCAAGCCGAGCCAAACCCTTTTTCCTACTAATGGCTGGTGATCAAAAAATTTGGTTTTTATATAATCAAGAAACTTACTTATCTCATGATCGCTTAGGTAGGTAAGCAAATGAATGATCATCAGTATAAATTCAGTTCTTTTATCTTCTTTATTAGTGTGAAATAGGAGATGGAGTGAAGTCATTGCAACTTCTTTATCCATGGGGTTAAACTTAGGGAAGCCGTAATTTCCGTTAACCACATCTTCAAGATGAGTAGTTACTATATTTAGAATAATATTTGCGCACCACTCTCTCTGCTCATCATTGAGGTTTGAGTTGAAATCTCGTAAGCCTAGCGCAGCTAAAGTTACTGGCCGATCAAACAAAATATCAAAGTTATTTTTGCCTGAATACTCTCTAAAGTAAGATTCCCAGGTTGGAAATTCTATAGTCTCTTTTCTTTCATAGGTGTTTCCTAGAATACTAGAAGTATTTAAAGCTTTTCTTTCTGCTAACATCTTATCTTCATTGGCTTCTATGAAGTCTGTCACATCCTTTTCGTATTCTGGCTGAATGATATATCCTCCTGTTTTCTCATCATAATCACCTAAGCTATGGTTTCTTGCGTCCATTTCGGTTAGTGCTTTTCTCCAGATGATATCTTCTTGTGGAGTATTAGCCTTAAGAATATCAAACACTTGATGGACTTCCTTATTGATTTTTCTAATGTTAAATTGATATTCAAGAATAAAATCCCTCAATCCTCTTCTGTACCTTCTACGATGGGGTAGCTGATTAGATTTATGCCGTTCTTCTTGTGCAAAAGAGATCTTGTTATCAGTAGGAGAAAGTACAGAAGATTCATCAAGTGCACGATGCAAGTCCCATTCATAAAACTCACGTACTTTTAAGATAGGTAGCATAGCTTCTTCAACCTCTTCAGGATAAGCCATTACAATGCTTGCTAATACACCAGTAGTGAAAATGTTGTTGCTGTTTTGGAGTAAGTATATAAAGATGAATTTTAAATCTTTTTTGCTGACTTCTGTTTTTCTACTCGCGGTTTCTAATAAGTATTTTTCCAGGCTCATTAGGAGTGACTCAATTGCATTGTGAGTGACACTCATGCCTCGGTAAGCTGTCCAAAGCTCTTGAGCTCCCCATTGAGGTGTAAGCGTACCGTCATTAAGCTCAATATTTATAGCTTTTAGATTAGGCTTATAGTCGCTATCAACCATCAAACAGAATTCCACTGAATAGTTAAGGAACTCTGTTATAAATTTTAGTCCTAAAAGTGGATGATACTGTAGTACATTATAGAAAGGCGTTTTATAGATACCAGAAGGGAAAAAGCTAGATTTACCTGTAATTCCCCAAAGTTCTTCGGGTCCTAATCTTTTGTCTGATATCCAGGATGTTATACTGTCTGATCTTGGCTCCTGCCTTGGCTGAAGCTTCCATTCCTCCCAGGCAGTTTGAATTACAATTTCTGGAAGTTCCTTTGCCAAGCGCTGGTTTCCTAATCCTGCAATACATTTTTCAATTATGGTTTCATTAAGATTTTTTTGCCTCCATGTATAGTCTTCTCTGTTGGCTTTCGCAGCTCTTTCTACAAGCTGTCTTATTTCATTTTTAGCTATAGGCGCTAAATCAAATAAAATAGGAACAAGACTGTTAATGCCTTTCGCTATACTATCATCCTCTAGTAGTTCCTTATTTGTTTCTATTTGATTGATAAAACGCACCACTATTTCTTTTGCAGCTTCTAGCTCTGCTTCGTCTGTATTTTCATATTGCAAAATAAGGCGATAATGCCAGTCTGTGATAAAGTTGATGATTGCAGGACGTAGTATGTCCAAAACAGAAAGATGATTCTTTATGAAAAGAAGTGTTTCTTTCCAACCGGAACCTACGGGCAGCAGGATAGAATTGGCCATACCGCTAACATCACTTTCCTTGCAACATGTTGTAATAATATCCATACATCTCTGCATGAATTGTGAATTATTCTCAAGGAGCTCCTTTTCAAAAAGTTTAAAAAACAAGTCGCTGCTATCAGATCTAAAAACTGCCACTAATAACTCATCGGACCAGTATTTTTCAATGCTGTCATCTTGTAATGTAGCTTTGATCAAAACATTTACTTCTTCACTTTCATCATTAAGTAAACTTTCTATCCAAAGGCGAAAGGCCCTTCTGATAGCCGGCTCATTTCCTATAGCAGTGAATAATTCTTTTGGCGTATGATGATCCTCAAATATGGAGGATATGTATCTTTCCAATGCCCAGTCTTCTAGTATATCATGAGTAGGTGCGTATCTTCTATTTAGGTGATCCTGAAAAAGTATTTCATCTTGCTCTAGCATAACTATCGCCTCAGCATCCGCATGAATTGGCTTAGCAAAAAGTTTCATTTCTTTAGCCCTATTCACAGCTATCTCCATGAAGGCTTTTTCTCTCTTGATTGGTAAGCCATTTCTTATATTTGAAGTATCTACGACCAATGCGTCCCACAATTTTGCTTTATAATCAGTCTGTGAAATATTAGAAAAGTCATCTGAACTTTTATTCAGAGCTCTTAATGCAAAATCAAGGTATTTAGGGACAACTAAGAATTTTCTTAGTTGCTGGTTTCTAGTTATGCTTTTGATTTGAGGGAATTTTGCTGATACAATTGCAAGTTCTTCATCAGTAAGAATTGGTACTTCAACTACTTCTAATTGATGATTGGCGAGTTCAAACTTCTGAATGATCAGATCTATAGCATATTTTCGGCATGAACCAATAACTCTTATATCTGGAAAGTCTTTTATTACACTAACTAGCTGATTGAATGCTGATTCAGGATCAGCTTCCAGAAGTTTTTCTAAACTATCAATGAAAAGTACTTTGTTAGGAATTAAGGATATGCAGGAAAAGACGTCTTGAATAGTTTCATTTATACCCTGGCTTGAAAACACATTTGCAATATGAGGTTGATTAAATTGATCTGCTCTAAACACAAACACACTAGAAGTAGGAAAATCATCATTCAGTACATCTTTAATTTCTGCTGATTTGCCTACACCTGGTTTTCCGGTGATAATTGTAAACTGATTGGCGAACAGTGATCTAACTATTGACTCTTTTGTTTCTAATCGATTTAAGTGCAAATCACCAATTGTATTCTTAATGGGTTTAAGGATTGCTGTACTATCGCTCCTTAGCTTAGAGACTGATTTGAAATATGGATGTAGATTCTCTGCGGCAAAATTCTTGTAGAAGTCTTCCTGTCGGATACTATTGGTGGTTGCATTGCCGCCGTCTTTATTTAGCCTAGAGGCAAAACCTAAGATATCATTCCATATTTCTTTCTCGTTCTGGGCTGTGTCCTTTCTTTTAGATAACCGAATTAGATTAAATATATATGATTCGTCTACACTACTCTGATTTAAAAAATCATACTCTAGCACATCAACACATCTTAGGAACTCCCACAGCTCTTTATCTGTGAGGGCAACATTGTCGTTTGCTTCTTGTAAGCAATCCCTAAATACATTTAGCCTCCTGGCTTTTCCTTCAATGCGTGCAACTTCTCTAATGAAGTCTGCTTCCGTTGCATGAGTAACTGCCCAATTGAAAAGTGCCCTCAGATGATTTCTCTCATCTTTGGTTAGTCCATTCTTTACTACGATTAATTTATCCTTGGATCTGTCGAAAATTGCTGTGTTGTTGAAGTCAGCCCAGAAAGCTGCTATTACCTCTTTAAAGATGGTACTTCCCTTAGTGAAGGATATATCATGTTTGATTTGTAATAGTAGCCTGTGTTTTCCTAAGGATGACTGGGCAACGATTAGTAAATCGTCTGTTTGATATCCATGTTTAGTATTTTGAAAACTAACTTCAATGATTTCATTAGCAGTTAAACATGGAGCGTTCCCTCTAATAGCCAGTGTTGTTAAGAATGCAGATTGGACAGATTGTTCGAAATTTGTTCCTCCACCACCTTTTTGAAAGACACTTCCTTGATCCGACATTGAGCTTTATGATTTAACTGCTGAATTCTTATTTTAAAATCGTGCACACAGGCAGCACACAAGGAAGCAAGGTAAAAGTTTTAGTTTTATTTTAACGATATAACTACGGGATTAGCTGAATTCCTCGAAGCTGTAGTTTTGACATCTTTTTGATGATTTAAGCTCTATCCTTACAGTGTAACAGAGGTTGCGGGGATTATTTTAATTATTCTACGCAAATATGCGGAAAATAATGCCGACATTCACCGCATGATCCACTGATATGAGTGTCTACATCTATCAAAATACACACTGGCCTAATTTCACCTGGGAAGAAAGCCGTCTAATAAAACTGCTGGGGGAGGTGCGGTATGTGCAGGGGCGCATTGCTGGTCGTATGGAAGCACTTGGCTTTTCTGTGCGCTCGGAAGCGATGCTTCAAACTTTAACGCAGGATGTTCTTAAGTCTTCCGAGATTGAGGGAGAGTTGCTAAACCTGGAGCAAGTTCGATCTTCCATCGCTAGAAGGTTAGGGATTGATGTTGCTGGTCTTATTCCTTCAGATCGGAATGTGGAAGGAGTGGTAGAGATGATGTTGGATGCGACCCAACATTATCATGAGGTACTTACGAGAGAGCGCCTGTTCGATTGGCAGGCGTCATTATTTCCTACGGGAAGAAGTGGTATGCAGCAGATAGTAACAGGTGCTTGGAGAGATGGAGAGAAAGGTCCCATGCAGGTAGTCTCTGGGCCTATGGGGCGAGAGCGGGTCCACTTTCAGGCGCCTGATGCGGAGAAGGTGGAGAAAGAAATGGAAAGGTTTTTAAACTGGTTTAATGAAGAGATGGATATAGATCCAGTCTTAAAAGCTGGAGTGGCTCATCTGTGGTTTGTGACCATACACCCTTTTGCAGATGGCAATGGCAGGATAGCAAGAGCCATTGCTGACATGCAGTTGGCAAGGGCTGATATGAGTGGGCAGCGGTACTACAGCATGTCTGCTCAGATCAGGAAAGAGAGAGCGGGATATTATGATTATCTAGAGCAAACTCAGAAGGGAGGACTTAATATTACAGCATGGCTAGAGTGGTTTCTGTCTTGCCTGCGCAGCGCATTAGAAGTGGCAGATAATAAGCTGGAGGCAGTCTTGCAGAAAGCTCGGTTTTGGGATAAGCATGTATCCACTTCGTTTAATGAACGGCAGCGCTTGCTCATTAATAAATTGTTAGATGGCTTTGAAGGAAAGCTCACTTCTTCTAAATGGGCGAAGATTGCCAAATGCTCTCAAGATACCGCTGGCCGGGATATTCAAGATTTAATTGTAAAGGGTATCTTGGCAAAAGAAGGAGCTGGGGGGAGGAGTACCAGCTACGTCTTGGTGGGCAACCAGCAGCGAGAGAACTAGTGATAAGAGCCGGTGAAACAGGGGTGAAACAACCGGGTTTTTCCATGGGCTGAAAAATTTCTGAAAATATTTTCTGCTTCACCTGATTTGGACGCGTTTCACCTATGTTTCACCAAAGGGAAAATAAATATTTATAACAAATTGATAATCAGTAAATATAATTACTAAAACAATTCCTGTCGAGGCTACAAAGTTGAGTTTTTTAATTCGAGCCGCTTCAAAAACCTTCGCTAAGGGCCTTTGAAGCGGTTTTTAGTTTCGGCTTGCACATGAACTATACTAATTTTCAACCGCCTCCCGCTCCAGCCACTCTAATTCCCCCGGCAGTTCCTGGTTGTTGAACTCCAGGTGGATCACGCGGCGGTGCTTACTGTTTTCGGTTTTGGAGGAGGCATGCAGGGTAAGGGGCTTCAGCAGGTGTATGCCGCCTTTGTTTACTTTACAAAAGCTGCTCTCTGCACTGTCGCGGAACTGGGCAATTTCTTCATCGCTTAAAATGCTGAAATGGCTCCTGGGGATGATGCGCAAGGCGCCATTCTGCTCATCAGTATCATCCAGATGTATTCGTACGGTGAAGGCACTGTGCAGGTATTCTACAGGTGGGATTACACTCACCAGCCCGGCTTTGTTCGTCCATCCCTTGAATCCATCCATTTCCTTTTTCTCCACCACATTGATGGGCACATCCTGGTGCCAGGTAACGTACCAGTTCGACTGCAGTGGCTTATCGAAGTAAATGGCTTTCGTCAGGAAGTAATCTCCACCGAAGCCTTCCCGAATCAGCGTACAGAGGTTGCTGTTAAAGAGTACGGACTTCAGGTTGGGAATCTCCTTCAGCAGGCTGCGGATGGCAAATAGGTTTTCGCTCCGGGGAAATAGGTCTTCATCTTCCGTTGCCCGGTGGATCATGGAGAGGACCTTTCCTATTTCTCTCTGGGTGTATATATTCTCCAGGATAGCCGAGCCCCGGCGATGCAGCTTTTTCATGCTGCTCTCCAACTCGCTTAGCTTCAGTTCCTTTTCATAGAGCTCGTATGCGTTTTTAAATTTCTCCTGGATACGCCGCTTCAGGCGCTCCGGCTTCAGCACCTTCATGCATTCGCCATAACCCAGGATCTCCCGCTCCAGCTCAAAGTTATGCTTTACCTTCAGCTGAATAACAATGCCGTTCTTACCAGTTTCCAGCAGCTTCTGCGAATGGTGCAGGGGCTTGGTGAGCACATAGGGTGCATTGTAGTTGTCTACATATAGCTCTACCTCCATCGGCTCATCGCCCACATTAACCGTTACACCCAGCACATCGCTGAAGTGGCTCGAAAGATTGTGCGTGGTATTTTCAAGATAGCTAACACCCGATTCCTGAATGCCTATAATCCTGTCCAGTGCCAAGGTGAGCAGGGGCTGGCTTTTTTTCTTGATGCCAAGTACAAACCAGCGGTTGCGGTACTCTTTTAGCAGGTAGGGGTGAAAAGTAAAATGAGAAGCCTCTCTTGCTTTAAAAGACTGGTAGGAAATTTCCACCGCCTGCTTCTTCAAAATGGCCTGGTACAATGCATCGATGTGCTCCAGGCCCTTGAGGTTCTCGTTCTTCTCCAGGTCGATGATGGGTGCCTGTTTGGTTTTGGCGGTGTGAATCCTGTCCTCCAGCCGCTGCACCATGCCGTTCAGCTCATGGAAATGGGTGAAACCCTTGAACTGGCGCAGAATGTTTGCCACCTCGGTTAGCTTGCCCAGATCCTGATCGGTGAGGGGAATGTTGGTGATGGAGTAGTCCGGGTCCTCGTACATGTAATACTTCTTGTCCACCACCACAATGGGTGCGTTGTAGCCCAGCTTATCGCTGCGCATCATCTGCAGGTCCATCTGCACCGTGCGGCGGCTCACTCCTTTGTCGATGCCCTCGTATTCATAGAGCGCCTCCGAGCAGGCTTCTATCAGGTCCTCAAGCGTCCATTGCCGGTAGCGGTTGCGCAGGCAGATATCGAGGGTGCGGTAGCGGATCAGAGCGTTTCGGTTGACGGGCATTTGGGTATGTTTTTGGCGTATGGGTATTGACGGTATGAATGGGTGTATAAAAAACATAGCCCTTGCAGGCAATGCTAAGGTGTGCCGCCCCTTCAGGGCTCAAAGATCCAATCTAATCAGAGCCCTGAAGGGGCGATACATACTAGCATAGCCTGCAAGGGCTATGACTGTGGCGAAGGCCATCAATTCCACACATATCGTTCATCGTATTCCATCTCATATTTTTTTAGAAAGCTTCTAAATTCCTCCTGAAAGCTTTTTTTCCGGTGGTGCTCTTCCTGATTTTTGATATAAGCCGTAACCAGCGGCAGCTGTGAAGGACCCACCGAAAAAGCCCCATAACCATTCTGCCAGCAAAAGCCTTCAAGACTCTTATGCCTGGTTTTAAGCCATTTGGATGAATTAGACTTTATTTTCTCTACCAATTTCATCAAGGCTACCTTTTTAGACAGCAAGCATAAGAGGTGCACATGATCAGTATAGCCACCAATGCACAGTGGATTACATTCCAGCTCATTGCATACACCGCCAAGGTAGGCCCAGAGCTCTTCCTTTACCGGCGAATGCAACAGGGGCTCCCGATGCTTCGTGCTGAAAATAATGTGTATATAGTTTCTTGTAAGTGACTGCGGCATATTTAATGGTATACCTGTAGCATTTATTACAACAATAGAAAATTATTTCCTACTGCGCAAAAACACTGCGTAGTAGCCCTGTAGGTTTGTACCATACTTTCAACCATTAGCTATGAGAACCGAAATCCTAAATGCCCTGCAGCAACTCGAACAGCAACACAACATACGCATCCTGCTGGCCAGCGAAACAGGTAGCAGGGCGTGGGGATTCCCCTCTCCCGACAGCGACTATGACGTGCGCTTTATCTATTGCCATCCGCTGGAGTGGTACCTGGGCATCGACGAAAAGAAGGATACCATAGAGCAGATGGTGGGGGAGCTGGACCTGGTGGGCTGGGACCTCCGCAAAAGCCTGCGCCTGATGCGCAAGTCCAATGCAGCCATGTTTGAGCGTTTGCAATCGCCTGTCGTTTACCTGGAGCAGTCCGGGTTTCGGGAAGAGCTGTTGGCGCTGGCGCCGGAGTATTTCTCCTGCCGGGCGGGCCTGCACCACTACCTTAGCATGGCTTTTCGCTACAGGCAAATCTGCCAGGAACAGGAGGCGGTAAAGCTGAAAGACCTCTTCTACCTGCTGCGCACGAGCCTGGCTTCGCTCTGGATCGTAGAGAGGGGGTACATACCACCCATGGCGTTTCAGCAGCTACTCCCGCTGATCCTGGACCGGGAACTGCAGGCAAAGCTCCTGGCACTGGTGGCCCTGAAAGCCCAGGTAAACGAAAAGTACATGCACCCTAGGGATCCGCAGCTGGAATCCTACGTACAGGAAGTGATGGGCTACTGCGAAACCAGGGCTGCAGCTATGCAAAAAAGGGAGGGATCTTCCGAAGCACTAAACCAATTGTTTAGCAAAATTACGGCAGCCGATGCTGCGGCAGCCGGTGCTGTGACAGCTAAAGCTAAAGAACCAATATGCAAATCACTATAGAGGACCTAAAGGAAAAAGGGCTGCTCCTGTTCGAAAGCATCAGCGGGAGCAGGGCTTATGGTCTCAACACACCTACCTCCGATACCGATATCCGGGGTGTGTTTGTGCTGCCCGAAGCGGCATTCTTTGGCCTGCACTACGTAGAGCAAATCAGCAACGAGAGCCAGGATATTGTGTACTACGAGCTGAAGCGCTTTGTAGAACTGCTGGCAAAGAACAACCCCAACATGCTGGAGCTACTCAACATGCCTGATGACTGTATTCTCTACCAGCACCCGCTTTACAGCCACTTTCGGCAGGAGGACTTTCTCTCCCGCCAGTGTAAGGATGCCTTTGCCGGCTACGCACTTACCCAGGTACGAAAGGCGCGGGGGCTGAATAAGAAAATTGTTAACCCCATAGAACCGCAGCGCAAGTCGGTGCTCGACTTTTGCTATGCCGTACAGGGACAGGGTGCTGTGCCGGTAGAGGTGTTTCTGGAAGAAAAGGGACTGAAGCAGGAATGGATTGGTCTTGCTAAAATTCCGCATATGCACGAGCTCTATGGTATGTACTACAGTCCTGCGGAAAGTTTCAAAGGCATTGTGCAGCGCGAGGGGGCCAATGATATCTCGCTAAGTTCCATTCCGAAAGGGCTGGCTCCACTAGGGCTGATGTCATTCAATAAAAGCGCTTACTCTGCCTACTGTAAAGAATATAAGGAGTACTGGGAATGGGTGGAAAAACGTAACGACGCCCGCTACCAAACCACCCTCTCCCATGGCAAGAAGTACGACAGCAAAAACATGATGCACACCTTTCGCCTGCTCGATATGGCCGAAGAAATAGCCAGGGAAGGAAAGATCCGGGTGCGCAGGCCCAACCGGGATTATTTGCTTCGGATCAAAAAGGGAGATTTCGAATACGAAGAACTGCTGCTGCAGGCAGAGGAGCGCATTGCAGCGATGGATGCACTCTATGCCCAATCCTCCCTGCCGGAAGCACCGGACATGGAAAGGGTGAATAAGGTACTTATAGAAGTACGGAAAAAATTTTACAGTTCCCTTTAGTGCGCAGAAACATTGCGCAGCTGCAGTGTTAGTTTGTAATATGAACCTCACCCAAACCCTCTGACTAGCCGTCCGCCCTAAGGAGAGGGCTTAAACGCCACCTGAAATGCCCACTATCTGTGGCTGTTTCAGTTGGCACTCTCCTCTTCTCCTGGAGGAGAAGGGGCCGGGGGATGAGGTGGTTTAAAAAACCAAAAGCCATGACAAACCAGAAAATAAACGGCAACGACCTATTAGCCATCGGATACGAAGGCAAAGCCATTGGCGAAACCCTGCAAATACTACAAACTGCCTATAAAGGAAAAACCAAAGCCCACCTGCTGGAGCTGCTTCAGCGGGTGCTGGAAACCCCTGCACTCTATAAAAATCACGCAGTGCTGGCGCCCCTGGCCGAGGTACTCCTAATTCCAAAGCCTGCAGAACCCCTGCCGCTGAAGGAAGAGAACCCCTCCTACTCCATCTGGGGAGCTGAAGGCATTGAAGCGGGTGCCCGTAACCAGATGGACATCGCCATGCGCCTGCCGGTTACCATAGCCGGAGCCCTGATGCCCGATGCCCACCAGGGCTATGGCCTGCCCATTGGCGGCGTACTGGCTACCCAAAATGCCGTGATTCCTTATGGCGTAGGGGTTGACATTGGTTGCCGCATGACCATGAGCCTCTACGACCTGCCCGCTCACTTTCTGGAGAAAAAGCGGGATGGGCTGAAGCAGCTCCTGATCGACAACACCCGCTTCGGACGTGCTACCTTTGAGAAACCAAGGGAGCATGCCGTGATTGATCGTCCGGAATTTAAGGAGATCCCCATCATGAAGAGCCTGAAAGACCGTGCCTTCCAGCAGCTGGGCTCCTCCGGCGGCGGCAACCATTTTGTAGAGTGGGGAACGGTAGAGCTGCACGATGCCAACAATGAGTGGGGACTGGAAACAGGTACTTACCTGGCCCTGCTTTCGCACTCAGGCTCCCGCGGACTGGGGGCTACCATTGCCGGGCACTATACCAAGCTGGCCATGGAAACCTGCAAGCTGCCCCAGGAGGCGAAGCACCTGGCCTGGCTCGACCTGGATTCTGAAGCTGGTCAGGAGTACTGGCAGGCCATGAACCTGGCTGGCGATTATGCCTCTGCCTGCCACCACCAGATTCATGAGCGACTGGCGGAAGCCCTGGCTGAGCAGCCCCTGGCGATAATCGAGAACCACCACAACTTTGCTTGGAAAGAAAAAGACGTGGAGGGAAAAGACATCATCGTACACCGCAAAGGTGCCACCCCGGCCGGAAGGGGCGTACTTGGCATCATTCCCGGCTCCATGACCGCCCCCGGCTTTATCGTCCGCGGAAAGGGATTGCCTGCCTCCATCAACTCCGCCTCCCACGGCGCAGGACGTACCATGTCGCGCACCAAAGCCAAAGAAACCATCTCCCCGGAAGCCGTACAACAACAGCTAGCGCAGGCGGGTGTAGATCTTATCGGCTCCGGCCTCGACGAAGCCCCAGGCGCTTATAAGGATATCCGAAAAGTAATGGAATACCAGCAGGACCTGGTGGAGGTGGTGGGCACCTTCTCTCCGAAGATTGTGCGGATGTGCGGAGATGAGAAGTTTATGGAGGTGGATTAGTTATAGCGCCCCTTTTTAAGGGGTGCTATAACTAACCTGAAGATTAAAATTTTAAAAACTGCAATCTAACACCTTTGCTTTTATAGTATTTCTAGGAGTAGAATAGATCTCTGCCTGTTGAATAAGAAAACTTTCCAGCTCGTTCAATTTATTGAAATCTTTATGCGGACATTTCATATTGCTTATATTTTCTTCATGAAACCACCCATGGCCCAACCTCTTTAAGGAACATTAAACGAAACGATTACACGATGCAACTTTTTAACATCCGGAAAACAGCAAACCGTTAACTACAAGGGGATAGGGGTCTGGAAAATGGGCCCTGCTGCTGAATGATATTTTGCATGAGTAAGGTCCGGCTCACGAGTAGCACTAGCAGAACCAACAAGCTGAATAGATTCGGCAGTCATTGGTCTTTTGCAACACAGGCAGAACCTCTCTTGAGCATCATAATTTTCGGGTTCTTTTTTCCATCACCCGTATCCGCTCCAGAAAATATTGGTGAAGTTCTTCAATAAAAGAGAGCGGGTTTTCGTAGGTGGTGAGCACCTGGTAGGTATAAGCACTTTTGAGCTGCTCCAGCTGTTGTAACAAAGCTGCTTTCTTTTTCTTAAGCCCCTCGAGTCTTAGTTTTGGATCTGGTAATTTTACTTCAGTCGCAAAGGCCGGGTTGTTAGCATCTGCAAACATAAGTTGGTGGTAAAAGAGAATCAGTTCCTCCAGATCGCCCCGCTGATAAATGCCGTTAAGCTGGACCGTAAGGGCATGCGCCCGGGCTAAGCGATCGGCTTCACCTGCATGGGCAATTTTATCCGGGTGTACCTGCACCATGGCCTCTTTGTATAGTCTCTTTAATTCGGCTTGTGCTGCCGAGCCGGAGACTGCGCCCTCTTTGTCATTTTTAACGCTCTTCTGGAGCTGGGTCGGTTCTACCCAGTTTTTTCCCCTTTTCTTTTGTTCCAGGCGTTTTGCTTTCTTTTCCTGTTTATGCCGCTTGTACCGCTCGTGGAGCTCCTGCAGCTGTCTCATTTCTTTGCCGAGCCGCTCTTGAATTTGGGCTTCGAAGGCAGCCAAGTTGCTTTTTACGGCCTGCACTTCTCCTTCCAGGGCCTCAATTTCCTGCTGAAGGCCGGAAAAGGAGTCATCGGGCGACGGTTCGTTTTTTATAATTGATAGAGACATTGTTACAATAATAGAGCACTGCCCGCTCTTAGATATTCCTGTTTTTTCAGAGTGGAAGTAGTGGATAAAACAGGTAAGCCTGGTTTTGGTTGCTTTTTTCTAAGCCCTGGCAAATTTTGCATAATTTTTTTCTCTACGCAAAAAGACTGCGCACATGGCCCCAACCTTTGTAAGGAACACTAAACGAAAAGGCCATGCGATTTAACTTTTTAGCATCCAAGAAACAGCAGACGGTAAACCACGAAGGGTCACTGGCCTGGAAAATGGGCCCTGCCGCCGAGCTATACGCTACTGTTGTTACAGCTTCTTTGAGCGATACTTTTTATGAAGCAGCAGATAAGCGACTGGAGCGTATCAGAACGCTGATCCAGTTGAATGATCCCTGCTTTGTGGCAAAGCTGGCGGTGTATGCCCGTACCCAAATGCACCTGCGTAGCATCCCCCTGGTGCTGGTGGTGGAACTGGCGAAGCTGCACAAAGGAGATAGCCTGATAAGCCGTACGGTAGCAGCCGTGGTGCAGCGTGCCGATGAGATTACGGAGCTCCTGGCTTACTACCAGATGAGCAACAGCCGCAGCGGCACCAAAAAGCTGAACCGTCTCTCCAAGCAGCTGCAGAAGGGTCTGGCGCTGGCCTTTACCAGGTTTGATGAATACCAGTTTGCCAAGTACAACCGCGATACTGCTGTGAAGCTACGGGATGCGCTTTTCCTGGTGCACCCCCAGTCCAAAAGCGATAGTCAGCAGGCGCTCTATGATAAGATCGCAGCCAACGCCCTGGCTACTCCTTACACCTGGGAAACCGAGCTGTCGGCCCTGGGCCAGCAGCCCTATGAAAGTGCAGAAGCGAAAACCGCTGCCTTTCGGGCAAAGTGGGAGGAGCTGATCGACAGCAATAAGCTGGGCTATATGGCGCTGCTGCGCAACCTGCGCAACATCCTGGAAGCGGGGGTGTCGGGTGATCATATGCAGAAAGTGTGCAGCTACCTGTCTAACGAGCGGGCGGTTGCAAACAGCAAACAGTTACCTTTCCGCTACCTGGCAGCCTACCGGGAGATCGGACAGCTGGCCTCCGGCTACACCAGCCTGGTGCTGAATGCGCTGGAAGATGCCGTGCAGTTAAGCATCCGTAATCTGAAAGGATTCGGCTTAGATACGGCTGTGGTAGTGGCTTGCGACGTCTCCGGCTCCATGCAGCAGCCCATCAGCAAAAAGAGCAAGGTGCTGCTCTACGACATCGGCCTGATGCTGGGGATGCTCCTGCAAAACCGCTGCCAGAACGTGGTTACCGGCATGTTTGGCAATAGCTGGAAAATTATCAACCTGCCCCAGCGCAGGGTGCTGGCCAATGTGCAGGAGTTCTACCGCCGCGAAGGCGAGGTAGGCTACGCCACCAACGGCTACCTGGTGATCCGGGACCTGATCAAGCGTAAGCTGAAAGCCGATAAGGTCATACTCTTCACCGACTGCCAGTTGTGGGATAGCAGGGGATGGGGAAACCATATTGCCGAAGAGTGGAAGAAGTACAAGCAAATAGCTCCTGGCGCACGCCTGTACCTCTTCGACCTGGCAGGCTACGGCCATGCGCCCATAGACCTGAAGAACAACGATGTGTTCCTCATTGCCGGCTGGTCGGACAAAGTGTTCGACGTGCTGGAAGCCATAGAAGGAGGTGGCAGCGCTCTGGCTGCGATTGAAGGGGTAGAATTATAATTAAAATGCATGGCCCTTGCAGACTACGCGTCCCGGACCATGCTAGTTATATGCCGCCCCTCCAGGGCTCGGAAATGTTTCGCATCAGCAAGCCCTGTAGGGGTGGCATAATTAAGCATGGTCTGTAAGGGCCATGCATCATGCACAGCATGATAACAAAAACAGGAGGTGCCGTAGGTGCGTGTTACTTCGGTTAATCCTTATGGGCTAGCAGGTTCAAGTCCTGCACGCTCTTATGAGCGTAAACATGTGCCGCCTGTAGCCCTCCTGTTTTAAATATTTGAAAAGAGTGGTGCCGTAGATAAGAGGTACTTCGATTTAGGTTCGTGGGGTCGCCAGTTCGAGTCTGGCCAGTGTTCTTTGGAATACTGTAGCTCAGTGGTAGAGCACATTGTTCTCTTGTCGCCTGTTGCCCACTTTTTTCAATTTTTTAGGCATTTTGAAATGAACGGTGCCGTAGATTAGAGTTACCGGGCCGCGGCGGCTTCGCTGGGGTCCGGAAGTGCAAGGTTCGAATCCTTGCTTATCATACTAGATATGAGAATAGTGTAGAGGTTAACACGCCGGAGAAAAAGTCTCTTATCGATAGTAGCCCGTTCTTTTCAATAATAATGAGGTAAGTTTGAATACTAAGATAATTGGTGTCATAATGGTCGTTTTTGCGAGCGTAGCGCGGCAATCTGGTATCTATATGATGAATTTTCAAATGCTTAGTCGTTCCTCCTACTAATGAAGAATTTAGTAGAAGCTTACCAGATGTAGACGCCAGATTGCTTCGTCCTGACGTCCTCGCAAAGATGAGGCCGGTGGTTATTATGAGCTTGTCAGGAAAACTACAAGCTTCTATAAAAACACGTGATTAATTGCAATGATAACTATAGTACAATTTATTAGTGAGGCTTTGAATTTAGCGGTGCCGTAGGCGGGAGTTACTTCGGACCATGAGGTTGTAGCCGGGTGGCCGGTGCCATAAAAATCCTACCAGCAGATATTGCTGCTGTAGCTCAAAAGAATAGAGCACATGACAATAGTCTCCTGCCGTTTGTTGCCCGCTTTTTTATTATTAATTTTTAATGCTAGATCATGCTACTCACCATTACCACCACACATCAACCCGCTACCGATCTTGGATTTTTACTCCATAAGCATCCCGACCGCCTGCAGTCGGTAGAGCTCGCGCATGGGAAAGCCCATATCTTCTATCCGGAAGCAGGAGTGGAAAGATGCACGGCTGCCCTGCTGCTGGACATAGATCCGGTGAGCATGGTGCGGGGAGCCCGTAATATGGGTGGTGATTTTGCGCTGGGGCACTATGTAAACGATCGGCCCTATGTTGCCTCCTCATTTATGAGTGTGGCCATCACAAAAGCCTTTTCTTCTGCCCTGAACGGACAGTGCAGCAAAATGCCAGAGCTGGCGCAGCAAGTGCTGCCGCTGGAGGCGAAGGTGGCGGTGCTCCCGGCACCCAAAGGTGGTGAAATGCTGATCCGGCGCCTGTTTGAACCACTCGGTTATAACGTACACCTGGAACCCCATGTGCTGGACGAGACTGTGCCGGGCTGGGGCAACAGCAAGTACTACACACTCACCCTTTCCCACACCCTACGACTGCAGGAGCTGCTGCAGCATCTTTATGTGCTGATCCCTGTGCTGGACAATGATAAGCACTACTTTGTGAGCCAGGGGGAGATCGATAAGCTGCTGGAAAAAGGAAAGGGCTGGCTGGAGAACCATCCCGAGCAGGAGCAGATCATCCGTCGGTACCTGCTGAACCTGGGCTCCCTGGCACGCCAGGCAATGGAGCGACTGGCAGACGGCCAGCTGGAGGAGGAAGTGGAGGAGGATAGTCCGCTGGAGCAGAGGCGACAGACACTTCACCAACAGCGGCTGGAGCAGGTGCTGGAAGAGCTGAAAAAGAGCGGTGCCGAGCGAGTAATCGATCTTGGCTGTGGCGAAGGAAAGCTCCTCCGCATGCTGCTCAAGGAAAAGCAGTTCAGGCAGATCACGGGTGTAGATATTTCCATTGCCGAACTGCGCAAAGCGAAGCAGCGCCTGCATTGGGATGAAATGGCGCCCAGGCAGCGGGAGCGCATCGAACTGATGCAGGGGGCACTCACCTATCGTGATAAGCGCCTGGCAGGATATGATGCAGCGGCCATCGTGGAGGTGATCGAACATCTGGAGCCCAACCGGCTAAAGGCTTTTGAACGTACTGTCTTTGAGTTTGCCAAACCCAAAACAGTAGTGCTCACCACCCCCAACAGCGAATACAATGTAAAATGGGAAACACTGGAGGCTGGCAGCATGCGGCACACCGACCACCGCTTTGAGTGGACCCGGCAGGAGTTTGAAAACTGGTCCACTGGCGTAGCAGATAGGAATGGGTACAGGGTACGCTTCTCCCTTGTAGGTCCGGAAGAGGAAGAGGTAGGTGCGCCTTCACAAATGGCGGTTTTCGAGCTGGTCAACCATTCAGAACATGTGGCATGAAATCAAAGGGCAGCTGAAGGTGTTTGGAATTATCCTGCTGCTGCCGATCATTATCCCGCTTGTACTTCTGTTCGTATTGGTATTTTTCCTGATCATCCTTCCATTAGATTCAGTTGAGAATCACAAGCGAAAAAGAAAATTAAACAGCTTTTTACAAGAAAATGATTGCACCTACTTCTTCATCTATAGCAGCGGAAGAAAGAAAGCATCCCTCTGTGAAAAACATATTCTTCCAACCATCGCTCCGGGGGTAAAGGTGGTAAAGTTTGATGGATTGAAGTTCGACAGTTTCTTTATCCCTGAAGTGTACTACCAGGTAATAAATCCCTCCGAAAAAGGCTATCCCCTGGTAGGAAAGATCGAAGAGGGAAAAGTTTACACGGCTTCCCTGAAGGAAGAGTTTTCGGAGCTGGTACTGAACAATAAAAACAAAGATGTAAACAGGTTCCTAAACCTGCTGCACTTAAAAATGGAGGCTTTATAACATGACAATAAAAATACCCGAACTGTCCCTTGTCACCCTTGTCGGCATTTCCGGTTCCGGCAAAAGCAGCTTTGCCCGAAGGCATTTCCTGCGCACAGAGATTGTTTCCTCCGACGAATGCCGTGCGCTAGTATCAGATGATGAAAACAACCAGGCGGCTACTGCAGATGCTTTTGAGCTGCTGCATTACATTGTAGCCAAACGATTAAAGCGTGGTCTGCTCACGGTGGTAGATGCTACCAACATTCAGCAGGAGTCACGCCAGAAGCTGGTGGAGCTGGCAAAGCAGTACCACTGCCTGCCCGTAGCCATTGTGCTGGACCTGCCCGAAAAGGTGTGTGAAGCGCGCAACAAGGAGCGTCCCGATCGCAACTTTGGTGGCTATGTACTGCGGCAGCAGCAATCCCAGCTGCGCCGCTCACTCAAACACCTGAAGCGCGAAGGCTATCGCCATATTTATGTATTGAAATCAGAAGAAGAGGTAACTGCCGTTACGGAAATTATTCGTGATCCACTTTACAATAATAAAAAGCACGAAACCGGTCCCTTCGATATCATTGGAGATATCCACGGCTGCTACGATGAGCTGGAGGAGCTGTTGCAACAGCTGGGCTATAGCATTGAGCGGGTGCCGGAAAGGGGAGGAAACTGGGGCTTTGCCGTTACGCCCCCCGAAGGCAGGCGGGCTATCTTCCTGGGAGACCTGGTAGACCGTGGTCCAAAATCGCCACAAGTGCTGCGGCTGGTCATGAGCATGGTGAAGGAGGGAACTGCCCTTTGCGTGCCTGGTAACCACGACCTGAAGCTGCATAAAAAGCTCACCGGCAAAGATGTGCAGGTGAAGCACGGACTGGCCGAAACCCTGGCACAGCTGGAGGGAGAAGATCCTCGTTTTGTGTCTGAAGTAAAGGAGTTTCTATATAGCTTAGTGAGCCACTACGTATTGGATGGCGGCAGGCTGGCCGTGGCACATGCAGGCATACGCGAAGAAATGCAGGGCCGCGGATCCGGGGCCGTACGCTCCTTCTGCCTCTATGGCGAAACCACTGGCGAAACGGATGAATTTGGGCTACCCGTGCGTTACAACTGGGCTTCAGAATACCGGGGCAAAGCAAAAGTAATTTACGGCCACACACCGGTACCAGAGGCAGAGTGGTTCAACCGCACCATCAACATCGATACCGGCTGCGTGTTTGGCGGCAAACTTACCGCCCTGCGCTATCCCGAAGAGGAGTTGGTGTCAGTACCTGCAAGGGAGCAATATGCTGATCCGGTACGTCCGCTCGACTGGAACCAACAGCAAAAAGCGCTAAGCCATCAGCAGGAATATGACGATCTGCTGGATTATGAAGATGTATCAGGCAAACGTATTGTGCAGACCCAGCTGCGGCACAACATTACCCTGCGTGAGGAGAATACCGCCGCTGCCCTGGAGGTGATGAGCCGCTTTGCCATCAATCCGAAATGGCTCATCTACCTGCCGCCTACCATGTCGCCCAGCGAAACCAGCAGCAGGGCCGAATACCTGGAGCACCCGGAGGAGGCCATTGGCTACTACATGAAGAAGGGCGTACAGCAGCTGGTGTGCGAAGAAAAGCACATGGGCTCCCGGGCCATCCTAATCATCTGCAAAGACGAAGAGGCTGCTCTGCGCCGCTTTGGGGTGGAGGGCGAAGGCATAGGCGTATGCTACACCCGCACCGGCCGCAATATGTTCAACGATTCGTTGCTGGAGCAGGAGTTCCTGAAAAGGGTGCGGGATGGGCTGACAGAGGTAGGCTTTTGGGAAAACTTCAGCACCGATTGGGTGTGCCTGGATTGCGAGCTGCTGCCCTGGTCGGCGAAGGCACAAACACTCATCCGCGATCAGTATGCTGCCGTAGGGGCTGCTGCCAAAGGAGCACTGGCCGAAGTGGAAAGCGTACTGCGCCAGGCGGTGGAACAGCGGAACATCGATGGTACAGAACAGCTGCTGGCCCAGGTACTGCAGAAGCAGCAGCAGACCCAAAAGTATGTGCAGGCCTATCGGCACTACTGCTGGCCTGTAAGTTCTGTGGAGGACCTAAAGCTGGCACCTTTCCATATCCTGGCTACGGAGGGTGCTGTGCATACCGATAAGCCCCACACCTGGCACATGGAGCAGATCCATGCCCTTTGCAAAGGTAATGAGCAGCTCCTCCTGGCTACTCCTTATAAAGTAGTAGACACCAGTAATGTGGAAAGTGTGCAGGCTGCTATCGACTGGTGGACGGAGCTTACCAGCAAGGGAGGCGAAGGCATGGTGGTAAAACCCCTTCAGTTCATCCCCTTTGGAAAAGGAGGTTTGCTGCAGCCAGCAATTAAATGCCGGGGTAGTGAATACCTGCGCATCATCTACGGACCGGAGTACGACCTGCCCGAAAACCTGGAACGCCTCAGGAACCGTGGCCTAACCGGCAAACGCTCCCTGGCACTGCGGGAGTTTGCACTTGGCCTGGAGGCCCTGCAGCGCTTTGTGCAGAAGGAACCACTGCGGGTAGTGCACGAGCGGGTATTTGGCGTGCTGGCGCTGGAGAGCGAAGAAGTAGACCCGAGGTTATAGCCAAAAGGAAGCAGCCGGAGTTAAGCCGGCTGCTTTTGCTTTCCCCGAGATGCTGTGTATGTAGGTTTCCGGAGGTGAGTTAGCTTTTAGTAGAATCTCTTTATTAGAAAAGTAAAAAGATTTTAGCTGCCTCCTAACAATATAGTAACGGTAAAATTTTTACTTTTATGGCTCTACTAAAGGTATGTTTCGCCTTTAGTGAAATTGGGCAAACCATGGCCAGTGGTATTGTTTAGCATCCAGGAATGCAGCAATAGCCACCAGGGCTTCCATAAACCTGTTAACTATACAATTAAACTCCTCCTCAGATGAACGAAAATGAAAAATCACTATCAGGCAGTCCTGTCTATCGCTATGAGCATGTACAGCCTAAGGAATTCACCCCGGCCATAGGTGATGGAGAAAATATCGAAGCTATTTCCAACCATATCG
The DNA here is from genome assembly GCF_020178975.1 of Cesiribacter sp. SM1. Taxonomy (GTDB): domain Bacteria; phylum Bacteroidota; class Bacteroidia; order Cytophagales; family Cyclobacteriaceae; genus Cesiribacter. Next base: position 38,844 of record NZ_JAHXBU010000004.1, on the reverse strand, counting down.
AAAAACATGTCGGTACAATAGCCTCGGTATTCCACGAGATTGTTTCTGACCTGGTGCATATTGATGTACACTGGGTAAAGCCCAGCGCCTCCTTTCCGTTTCATACGCTAGTTACCTCGGGCATGAGCGATAAACCCATGACTGTTCCGGAAGGGATGGAGGAGCACCAATATGCCGAACTGTGCATCCTGCTTCCGGCAGACTGGGAGATAAACGGAGATGGTTTAAAACTGATGGAGGAGGTGTTCAGAGACGAGAAAAATTACTGGCCCGTTCGCTGGTTAAAAATTATAGCCAGGTTCCCGCATGAATATAATACCTGGGTAGGTTGGGGCCATACCATACCAAATGGCGAAAATGCTGCTCCTTTTGCAGAAAATACTGCGCTGGGCTGCATGCTGCTGATGCCGGCTGTTAGCCTGCCAACAGAATTCTTGGAGTTAAAGATAAACGACCATAAAACCATTAATTTCTATTGCCTTTACCCGCTCTATAAGGAAGAAATGGAATATAAGCTTAACAAAGGAAGTGATGCACTCCTGGGTAAGTTCGAAAAGTACAACATTAGCAATGTGGTAGATATTAACAGGCCCAACACCTGCAGGAAAAAGGGTTTTCTGGGACTGTGGTAGACACCCTGGCGCTGCTTAGTATAAATAAGTAGCGCCCTTCTTTAAGCGGTTCCACGCTCCAGAGTTCAGGAAATTTAAACTTTCGGATAAGTACCCGGTACGTATATAGGGTATAGTCTGTAATGAAATTGGTTTAAATTCTCTGAGTATGTATAAAGGAATGGAAAGTAGCTGGAGCATCGCCAAAAAAACCTTCAAGGAGTTTTTTAATGATAACCCCCTGGATTATGCAGCCATCATTGCGTTTTATACAATCTTCTCGCTACCCGCTGTACTCATCATCACCATACGGATTGCCAGTGCCGCCTTTGGCGAGGAGGCGGTAAAGGGGGAGATTGAAAGCCAGATCAGTGGTATCATCGGGAGCGATAGTGCAGAGCAGGTACAAAGCATCATTCAAAATGCCGGTCAGTCGGAAGCCAGCACCATTGGCACCATCATTGGCGTATCTGTGATGATCTTTAGTGCTACCACCGTATTTATTGCCTTACAGGATGCACTGAACGCCATGTGGGAGGTGGAAGCAAAACCTGAAAAAGGATGGCTTAAAGTAATCATAAACCGGGTGCTGTCGCTGGCCATGGTGGTGAGCATGGGCTTTTTGCTGTTGGTTTCCCTGTCGGTAGATGTATTGCTGGGCCTGCTTAACGACTACCTGCAGCAGGAGTTGTCGGGCGTTGCCGTATACCTGATCACCGCAGGCAACTTTGTGGTGTCCATCGCCATCAGCATTATTATATTTGCTATCATATTTAAGGTGCTGCCCGATGCTAAAATACGCTGGAAAAATACCTGGGTAGGGGCCACAGTCACGGCAATTTTATTTACAATCGGGAAGTTTGTCATCAACATTGTTTTACAACACGACCCCATGGCCGATACCTATGGGGCTGCCGGCGCCCTGGTGATGATCCTGGTGTGGGTGTATTATACCTCTATTATTTTCCTGTTCGGTGCCGAGTTTACACAAGTCTACTCCAGGTATTTCGACAGGGGAATAAGACCTTCTGATCATGCTGTGAAAGTAGAAACCAAAAAGGTGGAAACAGACCATGACGGCAGCAAAAAAGAGGTAAGCGGGAAAAAAGCCGATAAATTCTGAATGGCGAGATTGCCTTATTTCTTTAAGGCAGGTGCAACTAAAGCAATCACGCAGCCCCTGCGGGGCTGTCCCGTTGCAGCGGTACAACAATCGGCTTTACCGGGGGCATTGATCAGGAGGCTGGCACCGGGACAGACTGCAAGCGCTGGAGCCGGGTCCTTAGTATCAACGCTGTGTGTTTTTTAGCTCAATCCACACTTTTTAGCAGAATTTGTCTACAAGCTGTTGAGGCTTTCCGCAATGCTGCTGATGGCTGCCAGATGGCCTTAATTCTCTAGCGTATTGGTTTTGAGTTGCTTAAGCTGCCGGGCTGGTTTTTGGCATGGTCTTTTCCTATTGCTCTGCCAGAACCATTATTTTTTAAATTAATCAGTTATGAAAAAGACAGCATTAACTTTTGTAGCAGTAGCTTTTGGAATGGGTGTGGCATTTGCACAAACAACTCCTCAAACCGATCAGCAACAAAATACCGGGCAGTCGATCAGCGTAGATAAAATGTCTGATAAGCCGGCTGAGGCTCGCAGCATGAAGGTAGAAGAACTGCCTGCAGAAGTTCAGGCGAACCTGAAAGGCGATGCCTTCAAAGACTTCACCGTTATTTCAGTAGCAGAGGTGCAGTCGCAGGCACAGACCGGAACGCCGGCTGCTGCTCAGTACCAGATAGCTATGGTAGAGAAAAGTGCGGCAGGAGCCACTGAGCCTACCCTGGTGGTGCTGTTTGATGAGAAAGGAAAAGAGGTTTCCCGTCAGACACCTGCCGCTATGAAGCAGGAAGAATAGAAGTTTGATTCAAAGCATAAACCGCCAACCTTAGCCAGGGGAAAAGACCCTGAATTTTAAGGTAATTACTCCTGAGATTGATTTTTTGCAACCATAGAGCGAAGCCCTTTTCTGGTGCTTCGCTTTTTTTCCTTTATACAAATAACACTCACTAAAGCGCAATCCGGAAATTAAGCTGTAGAAAGGAGGGAGTACCGGCAAAAGACAAATAGAAGATAAGAACTGATAGAAATTAAATCCTACTCCAATGGCTAAAATACAAAAGATTCTGTTCGTTGATGACGATATGATTTGCACATACCTTAATGTAACCCTGGTGGAAGGATTAGGAATAGCAAAAAGAGTGGAGTCTCTGCATGGAGCAGAAGAAGCCCTGGAATACATACAGGAGCACTACTCAGGTAAAACTGCATATCCTGCCGGGCATCCCGATTTGATATTTCTTGATATCAAAATGCCTGGTATGGATGGGTTTGAGTTTCTGGAAGAGCTGGACAAGCTAAAAGGGGTTGACAAAAGCAGGTTTCTGGTTATTTTGCTAACCGCCTCCTTAAACCCCTGCGACCAGGAAAGGGCAATGTGCCACAGCGACAAAGTATTTACATGCCTTGCCAAACCGCTGGCCGAAGAAGATGTAAAAAAGCTTCTGCAGGGTATGCTGAAAACAAGATAGACCAGGGAGGCCGGGCTGGCAGGCGCTTACTACCTTATTTTGTACTTACGTACCGGCCTAACAAATCCTTTTGCAGATGGCTGTAGCCTTAGGACCTCTTGCATATTTTGCTTTTGCATGGCCTTGCCGGAGCTGGCAAAGCTGCAATGCTACTCTCTTAAGCTGATACACCTGCCGTAGCACCTGCTCAGCAGCCCCGTCGCCTCAACAGAATAAACCATACTTGCATGTGCTGGCTTAGGGTGGTAGTGAACTCTTGTCCGGAAATAAAACATTCATATGCACTTCCTGTTCTTTAAACAGAGGGTAAGTGCCTGTGTAGCTTTACCCTGACAATATTTTTTCACATAAACCGGAAAGAGATTTTATGCTGGCAATGAATTACCGGGGCCCTCAGCGGGTCCGCATTGATAACATGCCAATGCCCGAAATACTGCATCCCGAGGATGTTATTGTGCGGGTGTTGCGCTCCTGTATTTGTGGTTCTGATCTGCACCTGTACAACGGCAATGTGCCTGATACCCGTGTGGGCACAACCTTTGGGCACGAGTTTGTTGGAGAGGTGGTAGAAGTAGGCCCCGATGTACAAAAGCTGAAAGTAGGCAACCGGGTAATAGTACCCTTTAACATTGCCTGCGGAAAATGTGCCTTTTGCAAGCAGGAGCTCTATGGGAATTGCCATGAAGCTAACCCCCAGGCAACAGCCGTAGGAGGTATCTTTGGTTACTCTCACACTGCTGGTGGTTATCATGGTGGTCAGGCAGAATATGTGCGTGTGCCCTATGCCGATGTAGGCCCAACTATTATACCAGAGGGTATGGACCTTGATGATGCGGTAATGCTTACCGACGTAGTGCCTACCGGTTACCAGGCCGCCGAAATGGGGGGCATTCAGAAGGGGGATACCGTAGTGGTCTTCGGTGCCGGGCCTATTGGCATTATGGCTGCAAAATGCTCCTGGCTCTTTGGTGCCGGCCGTGTTATTGTGATTGATAAAGAAGATTACCGGCTGGAGTTTGCCAAGAACTATTCAAATGCCGAGGTCTATAATTTTAAATCGCTGGAAGATCCGGTGGTATTTATAAAAAGAACAACCGACTCACTAGGTGCCGATGTTTGTATCGATGCTGTTGGCGCTGAAGCAGCCGGCAGCGCCATGCAAACCATTACCGGCAGAAAACTGCTGCTGCAGGCAGGTTCAGCCACGGCGCTACACTGGGCTATCAATTCAGTTAAAAAGGGAGGGATCGTTTCTGTTGTAGGGGTGTACGGACCAACGGGTAACCTGGTGCCAATTGGCAACGTGGTGAACAAAGGCATTACCATCCGCGCCAACCAGGCATCGGTAAAACGCCTGCTGCCAAAGCTTATCGACCACGTGCAGAAAGGTGTGATCAATCCAAAGGCGCTGTTAACACACCACATTCCTTTAGAAGAGATATCTGATGCTTATCGCATTTTTGCAGATAAGCTGGATAACTGTATCAAACCTGTTCTTATTCCACCCTCTGTCAGATCCTAAAGAAGAATGAATATGAAAAATACAACTGACGATTATAAGCAGATTAAAGGCTGGGGCATAGATGCAGATCAGAAAAACGATCCTACTTACCCCATGAAAAAACGTACCGACGATGAGCACAAAGGCTACAGTTGGGACAGGCCACCGCAGCAACCCATAGACATAGAAGTGCTGCATTCAAACGAGCGGCCAAATGTTACGGCTGTGTTTGGTACCTCGGTGCCACCAAGCGGACTTAGTGGTATGATCCGTCGCCAGGCGTTTAAGTATGGCGAAGGTAGCTTCGGCCACTGGATTCCTCTTATGCTGGCCGATCGTGTTAATGTTGTGGAAGGCATTGTAGATGACCTGGCGCACGGCAAAATTCCCAATATTTTTGCAGAGCAGGGCATGAAAGCAGAGTTGAAACACAACCCCGTGGGCTTGTTTCAGAAGTTTGCAATAGGAGCCGCAATTACCGCCGCTACGGTAATGCTGCTCACACGTAAGAAGTAACAATGCCGGCTTTACCGGATTTGCCCTGTGCCTGTATAACAAATGGCAGGCAACACAAAACCCGGCAGGTTTAACACCTGCCGGGTTTTGTGTTGTTAATGCTTACCGCTGTAGCCTTCAGCCCTGCTGATTTTATGACTTTGGCTGGTTTTACCCTATGGGTAGTGCTGGCTTTAAAGCAGTCTCTTCTTTTTAATCTTTTGTTAGCTTTTAAGCTTTACGTGCTGATTTTTAAAGGACTACAGTGTAAATGAGCGGGCTGGTGCCCCAATGTTACGTAAAAATCTATACACCAATAGGAGAATATTATTTTTTAGATTTACCCGATATATACCTGAAAGTGGGTATTGATTCCACAACCAGATAGCCCTACCTTTCACCTATTCTTTAACGCAAACTAATTTTTTTATGCAGCAGCTATTACAACCTGTTTCCAGAAAGGCGTACAGCCCCTCATCTGGTGGAGCTGTATGTAAAGTGGATAAAGCGCTGAGCGAGGAATCAGTGGAAGAAAAGATGGATCATACACCTTGTGAAAAACATACCTATAACAGGGATACAGCTGCGGGAATGCTTAGTATGTCTCCTGTACCCCTTTCTCTGCAGGGAGGTGTGTGGTTAGAACTGGTAAATTCAGGGCCCATGCAGCTTATTCATGCAGTCATTTACAGCAAGCACAGCAAAGCGCTTGTTAGTAAAGGCTTTGTGTTGCCACAGGGTAAAAGCAGCTTTTTCTGGAGTCTCGATAATGTTCTCTGGCCTAACGGAACCTACGAGTTAGTTATCAGGTCTGAAAAGCAAATGATCCGGAGAAAGCTTACCAAGTAGCATGCTTTGCAAGAATCTGTACTGCAGCTAAGGTAATCAAATGAAAACTTTTGCCCCGGAGTAATTCTGCCGGAATTCAGTAGGGGTGCAGCCATTCTTTTTCTTGAATACCCTGTTAAAGTAGGAGAGGTTGTTAAAGCCGCAGTGAAAGGAAACCTCGGCTACAGTCTGGGTGGTGTCGATTAGCATGCGCGATGCATGCCCCAGCCTTATTTCATTTAAGCTTTCAATAAAGGTTCTGCCGGTTCTTTTCTTGATAAAACGGCTGAAAGAAACTTCAGGCATGTTTACAACACCGGCTACATCTGCCAGCGATATGTCTTTGCTGTAGTTTTTCTGCATAAACTCAAATGCCTGTTCAATGCGGCGGCTGTTGTAATTGAACTGGTCATTGGAAAAAGATGCGTTCGATAAAGATCTTAAATGGCCGGAAACAGACAGGTCGTGCAGAATAGACATAAGCTCCAGTACAGAATCAAAGCCGCTTTTGGTGGTAAGCAGCTCTATGCGGTCTTTAAAGGCACGGGCTGTTTCGGCAGTAAAAGCAATACCCCTGGCAGAGCGCTCCAGGAGCGTTCGTACGTGGCTTAGCTGGTTTCGCTTCAGAAACTTTTCATCGAACAGATCGCGGTGAAACTGTATGGTAATTTCATGGATTTCGCTACTGCTGCATTCATGCGTAAACCAGCCATGCGGAAGGTTGCTGCCTACCAGCACCAGGTCAACCTCATCGATAACTTCAACATTGTCTCCCACAATACGTTTGGCTCCGGGCGCATTCAGCACAAAGTTGAGCTCAAACTCTTCATGGGTATGCAGCGGAAAGCTAAACTCTTTTTTTATCCTCTTAAAAAAAGTGAAGCAGTCACTTGCGTTAAGGGGCGTAATCTCCCTGTAGATGCTGCGTAACTGGTTAGGCATAGGGCAGTGTTAAATAAGTATTAGTTGGTTGGTGCATCAAATTAATAATTTTAACCCGGATGTTCTACAGTTAATATAGATTCTGCCTCTGTTAAGCCTGGTCTTACAGAAGTTTAGTGCTGATCTTTCCTTTTTTGCATCATGGTTTGCTTGTTGCTTTTTTATGCTGGAAGAGCTGCTTCAGTCAATGAAATGATAAAATAGTATTAATGTACTGAAGGCAGCGGTAGGTATCTTTGGTGGTGTATACAAGGCTGTACTATCGGCAGGAGGCAGGTAGTTGCATTGTAAAGCTGAAGGAGGATAATTGATACGGCAGGCCCATCTGTAATGTGTTTCCGGAGGGACCTGTCAGAAAATCTTACATCAGCCGGTACAGCAATTGTTTATCATGCTTTTCTGCCATAAATAGTATGCTGCATAAACTACAAGTTAACATATTACACATGCACAGGATACTCTTACTCCTTCTGATGAACATTGCTGTTTTTCAGGGTCTTATTGCGCAAACGTTGCCGATTGATCCCAAAGCAACACCAGAAACCAAAAACCTGTACCTGAACCTGCAGCGGCTGGCTAAAAAAGGTATTATGTTTGGCCACCAGGATGATCTTGCCTATGGCATAGGCTGGAAATACGAGCCCGGCCGCTCAGATGTAAAAGAGGTGGTAGGAGAGTACCCTGCAGTTGTGGGCTGGGACCTGGGCCACCTGGAGCTGAAGAGGCCTGTGAACCTCGATAGTGTTCCATTCGATGCCATGCGCAAATTTGCACAGCAGGTATACTCCCGTGGTGGCATCAACACCTTTAGCTGGCACCCCAACAATCCTGTAGATCCTAGCAAAGATACCTGGTTTCAGCAGGATTCTACCATTAAGCGTGTATTTGCAGATCCCGCTCTTATGGCGCGTTATGATGCCTGGCTCGATGAGGTGGCTGCATTCTTCAAAAGCCTGAAAGGTCCAAAAGGAGAGGCCATCCCGGTAATATTCAGGCCGCTGCACGAGCATACCGGCAGCTGGTTCTGGTGGGGCCGCGGCCACAGTACCGTAGAGGAGTATACAAAATTCTGGCGCTACACCGTAGATTACCTGCGCAATAAAAAGGGGGTACATAATGTACTCTATGCCTACTCTCCCGATAGGTTTGCCTCCCGCGAAGATTACCTGGAGCGCTACCCCGGCGATGGGTATGTTGACATCCTGGGCTTTGATATTTACCACCGCCCCAACCCCAACGATTCCATAGACCATTTTGTGGCCAACACCAGGCAAATGGTACAAACCCTGGCCGAAATCGGCAAAGAGAAAAATAAAGTGATCACGCTTTCTGAAACCGGCCTGGAGCAGCTGCCCCATGCCGACTGGTGGACCAACACCCTGTTGCCCATAGTAGAAGATACCGGCTTATCCTATGTGCTGGTTTGGCGAAATGGCCGCCCCGATCACTTCTATGCGCCTTACCCGGGCCAGGCCAGTGCCGAAGATTTTAAGAAGTTCTACCAGCTGCCCAATGTGTTCTTCCAGAAAGATGTGGCGGCAGAGAACCTGTACAGGAAGCCGGCTAAATCAAAAAAAAGATCTAAGCTGTAAGCGCTGCGTCTGCCCTTCTATAAAAAACTCTATTAAGAAAACTGATGACTTTATCACTGCTTGATATCAGCATTATTGTTCTTTACCTGGTTGCAGTTGCCTCCATTGGTCTGATCATGCAAAAGCGTGCACAGGGCGACAAAGAGGCTTATTTGCTGGGTGGCCACACCCTGCCCTGGTATGCGCTTGGGGTATCCAATGCCTCCGGTATGTTCGATATTTCCGGCACCATGTGGATGGTAATGCTGGCTTTTGTCTATGGCTTTAAAAGCATCTGGATTCCCTGGCTGTGGCCCTCCTTCAACCAGGTTTTTCTGATGATGTTCCTGGCTGCCTGGCTACGCCGCTCTAATGTTACCACCGGTGCCGAATGGATGCTCACCCGCTTTGGCAGGGGCAAGGATGTAAATGCCTCGCACACCATTGTGGTGGTGTTTGCCCTGCTAAGCTGCCTGGGTTTTCTGGCCTATGGCTTTATTGGCCTTGGTAAGTTTGTAGAGATCTTTATCCCCTGGTCTTCAGTACAGCCCTACATTCCCTTTACGGTTGCACCAGAATATGTGCCCCACTTCTACGGTCTGCTGTTTACCTCTTTTGCAGTCTTTTACTCCATTTTGGGTGGTATGTCCAGCATTGTATGGGCCGATGTGCTCCAGTACATCATCATGACCATAGGTGCGGTGGTAATTGGCGTTATGGCCATGAACAACCTGCAGACTGCCTCCCTGAACGTGCCGGCAAACTGGTACACGCCTTTCTTTGGCATGGAGCTCGATCTGGACTGGTCTGGCATTATTGAAGATGCCAATGCGAAGATCATGGCCGATGGCTACTCGTTTTTCGGGGTTTTCTTTATGCTGATGCTCTTTAAAGGGGTGCTTGCCAGTCTGGCCGGGCCTACGCCTAACTACGATATGCAGAAGATCCTCTCTACCCGCTCTCCGCAGGATGCCGCAAAAATGAGTGGTTTTGTGTCGCTGGTGCTCATTCCCACCCGCTACCTGATGATCATAGGCTTTACAGTGCTGGCGCTGCTTAATTATGATACGCTTAACCTGAAGGGAGCCAACGGTGTTACCGATTTTGAACAGATACTGCCTGCTGCCATTCTTAACTTTGCACCGGTGGGTATTATGGGACTTATTCTGGCAGGCTTGCTGGCGGCTTTTATTGGTACCTTTGCCGGTACGCTTAATGCGGCCCAGGCTTACCTGGTAAACGATATTTACCTTCGCTATGTAAACCAGGATGCCTCAAACACACAGGTAACCAGAATGAACTACCTTACAGGTGTTGTGGTGGTGCTGGTGAGTGTGGTGCTGGGTTTTCTGGCTAAAGATGTGAACAGCCTGCTCCAGTGGATCGTATCCGGCCTATATGGTGGTTATATCGCTTCTAACGTGCTCAAGTGGTACTGGTGGCGCTTTAACAGCAGTGGCTTCTTCTGGGGTATGCTGGCAGGCGTAGCGCCGGCGCTTATCTTCCCCATGCTGCCTTACTTTCAGGGCGTGCTGCCCTTGAACTACTTCCCGCTGCTGCTGGTGCTTTCCCTGGTTGGTAGCATAGCAGGTACGCTGCTGGCGCCTCCAACACCCATGGAAACCCTCAAAAGCTTCTACCGGAATGTACGCCCCTGGGGTTTCTGGGGTCCGGTTAAAGCGGCGGTTATAGAGGAAAATCCGGCATTCCGACCCAATAAGAGCTTCTGGCTCGATGCCTTTAATGTAGTGATTGGCATTGTTGGGCAAATGTGCTTAACCCTGCTGCCCTTTTACCTGGTGATGCAGATGTTCACCGAGCTGCTGATTGTGCTGGCAATTCTGCTGGTGTGTGGCGTGATACTCAAGAAAACCTGGTGGGATAAGCTCGATAGCAACGAAGTATCAGGCAACCCAAGCAGCAGCTCACCCCTTCCTAAAAACAGGGACAAAAGCAATATGAAAGCAGCCTAAGCCCTGCCGGAGCTTTAGCATACCAAAAAGAAAGAATCTCTGATAACATACTGATTTAGAAACTTTAGTCACATGAGCAATACAACCTTTAACGAAAGACTACAGCAGTTACAAAGTGCGCACCAGGCACTGGTAAACCGAAAAAATAAAAAAGAGGCGCTGGGCAATGGAGTCTACGACCGCTACGAATATCCAATCCTAACGGCACAGCATGCTCCCCTTTTCTGGCGCTACGATCTTAATCCCGAGACTAACCCTTACCTGATGGAGCGTTTTGGGATCAATGCAGCTTTCAACTCTGGTGCCATCAAGCTAAGGGGTAAATACCTGCTGGTGGTAAGGGTAGAGGGTGCCGACCGTAAGTCTTTCTTTGCCGTGGCCGAAAGCCCTAATGGCGTAGATAGCTTTAAGTTCTGGGATAAGCCCGTTACCATGCCCGAGACTTCAGTACCTGATGTAAACGTATACGATATGCGCCTCACACAGCACGAAGATGGCTGGATTTACGGCCTTTTCTGCACAGAGCGTAAAGACCCGGCGGCTAAAAGAGGTGATGAATCATCGGCCATTGCGCAATGCGGCATTGCCCGTACCCGCGATCTGGTTACATGGGAGCGCCTGCCAGACCTGAAAACTCCCTCTCCGCAGCAGCGCAATGTAGTACTGCACCCGGAGTTTGTAGGGGGCAAATATGCTTTCTATACCCGTCCGCAGGATGGTTTTATTGAAGCCGGTTCAGGTGGTGGTATTGGCTATGGTTTTTCCGATTCTATTGAAAATGCGGTAATCGACCAGGAGCTGATCGTAGACTATAAGCAGTACCACACCATCAACGAAGTGAAGAACGGCCAGGGACCAGCGCCCATCAAAACTGAAAAAGGCTGGCTGCACATGGCCCACGGTGTGCGTAATACAGCCGCAGGCTTGCGCTACGTGCTCTACGTATTCCTAACCAGCCTGGAAGATCCATTCAGGGTAATACACAAGCCAGCAGGTTATTTTATTGCACCCGAGGGCGAAGAGCGGGTGGGCGATGTATCTAACGTTGTGTTCTCCAATGGCTGGATACTGGATGAGGATGGAACCGTATTCATTTACTACGGCTCTTCTGATACCCGCATGCATGTAGCTACTTCTACAGTAGAGCGCCTGCTGGATTATACGCTCAATACCCCGCAGGATGGCCTTCGTTCCGGCGCTACGGTAGAAAGGCTTAACCAGCTGATTGATAAAAACCTTGATTACCTGGGGGCAAACAAACAGGTGTTAACCAGTAATAGTATTGCCTGATGAATAAGGCAGAAGGGTCTGTACTTACGCCTGTATTACAACGCTACAGCGCCGAGGCCGGGGCAGAGTTGCAAAGAATACTGCAGTTCTGGCAGCAGCAGGCGCTGGACGAAAAGCATGGGGGTTTTGTCGGACAAATGGATCATAACGGGATTGTAAATCAGGATGCTCCGAAAGGGGGCATCCTGAATGCCCGTATCCTCTGGACCTTTTCGGCTGCTTACCGGCATACCACTGATCCGCAGCACCTGCAGCTGGCAGAGCGCTCCTTCGAGTACCTGCTGAAGCATTTTGTGGATGAGGAGTGGGGCGGTATCTACTGGGAGCTGGATGCACAGGGCAAGCCCCTGAAAACCCGTAAGCAGATCTATGCACTGGCTTTTGCCATCTATGGCTTAAGCGAATTCTACAGGGCCACCAAAAACGAAAGGGCCCTGGTGCTAAGCCGGGAGCTCTACCGCTGGATAGAAAAACACAGCTTCGACCGGGAGCATGGCGGTTACTTTGAAGCCTTCAGCCGCGAAGGTGAGTTGCTGGACGACCTGCGCCTAAGCCCCAAAGATCGTAACGATCCTAAAACCATGAACACCCACCTGCACATACTGGAGGCCTATGCCAACCTGTACCGCATCTGGCCAGATGGGCAGCTGGCCCAACAGCTGGAGTTGTTAATTGAGGTGTTCCTGGATCGCATTATAGATAGCCGCACCGGCCACATGAACCTGTTCTTTACGGCAGAGTGGAAAGTTACTGCCGAGCTGGTTTCTTACGGCCACGATATTGAAGCTTCCTGGCTGCTGCAGGAGGCTGCAGAAGTGCTGGGGAATGGAGAGTTACTGCAGCGTGTGAAAAGGGTAGCTGTGCAAATGGCACGTGCCACCGAAGAAGGCCTGCAGCCCGATGGCAGCCTTTACCACGAGTTGGATCGTGAAGAGGGGCACTACGATACACACCGCGAGTGGTGGGTAAGTGCCGAAGCCATGGTTGGGTTCCTGAATGCCTACCAGCTTACCGGCGAAGCTAAGTTTCTGGAGCAGTCGCTCAATTCCTGGAAGTTTGCGCAAAAGCATTTCCTGGATAAGGAAAAGGGCGAATGGTTTTGGGGTGTGTACGATGACTACAGCCTGATGAAAGGAGAAGATAAAATAGGTTTCTGGAAGTGCCCCTACCACAACTCACGTGCCTGCATGGAAGTAGTGCACCGCTGCAAAACTATTATGGATAGCTAGAATTAATTCTCTAAGCTCGCTCCTCTTCCAGGGAGCTAATTTTGTTAAGAAATGCGCGAGTAGCAAAGGTTTAGGTTAGTAACAATCCTGAAGAGATAAAATGATTAGAGCAAACAAGGCATTAACACAAGAACCGCTAAGGGGGTGGCATTTTTCCTGATAAGATTAATTCAATAAAAGGGGAGGGAGCTTAACATCATTATAATAGCGAAAGAATAAACCCTTTCGCTATTTTCGTTTTTATAGACTGATGCTTAAACGTACAATGCTCTTGCACCTGCATATACAGCAGCCGTAAACTATTTTTAAAACTGCAATCCTTTTTTAACATGATAAATTATACCCCCAATCCTGATCGCTACGAAGCCATGCCCTACCGCCGCTGTGGCCGCAGCGGGCTAAAACTGCCGGCCCTGTCGCTGGGCCTGTGGCATAACTTTGGCCATGTAGACAGGCTGCAAAATGCCAGAGGTATACTACAGCTGGCGTTTAGCAGTGGCGTTACCCACTTCGACCTGGCCAATAACTATGGTCCTCCTTATGGTTCTGCAGAAGAAAACTTCGGCCAGATCCTTAAAAAAGACTTTGGCGGTTATCGCGATGAGCTGATCATCTCCAGCAAGGCTGGCTACGATATGTGGGCAGGGCCCTATGGCAACTGGGGCTCCAAGAAGTACCTGGTGGCCAGCCTTGACCAAAGCTTAAAACGCATGGGGCTGGAGTATGTAGATATTTTTTACCACCACCGTCCAGATCCTGAAACGCCGCTGGAAGAAACCATGGGTACTCTCGATCTGATGGTTCGGCAGGGCAAGGCCTTATATGTAGGTATCTCTAACTACCATCCCGAAGAGGCGGCAAAAGCCTTTAAGATACTGAAAGAGCTGGGCACCCCCTGCCTCATTCATCAGCCAAAATACTCAATGTTTGAGCGTTGGGTAGAAAAAGAAGGCCTGCTGGATCTGCTGGAGCAGGAGGGGGTAGGTTGTATTCCTTTTTCTCCCCTGGCCCAGGGCATGCTTACCGATAAATACCTCAATGGCATTCCGGCAGATTCGCGTGCCGCAAAAGCTCATGGCCATTTGCAGGAAAATAACATCACCGAAGATAAACTAAACAGGATAAAACAACTAAATGAGCTGGCGCGGGAGCGCGGGCAGTCGCTGGCGCAAATGGCGCTGGCCTGGTTGCTGAAAGATGAGCGCGTTACATCAGTACTTATTGGGGCAAGCAAGCCAGAGCAGCTTACAGATTCGCTGCAATGCCTGAATAACCTGCAGTTCAGTAACAATGAGCTGGAGCGGATTGAAGGGATTTTAAGAGGAGAAGGTGAGCAGGCTTAATGCTACAGGGCTGAACCACACCTGACAGGTTTTCAAAACCTGTCAGGTGTATAACGGTACGGTATAGTGATTCAGCTGTAGGATATTTGATGCAATACCAGGGGTCTACTGCATTGCAATTTCCCAGTTGTCGGTACGGAAGGCAGAGGCGGGGAGTCCCTCCTTGTTGAACAGCTTAGGTTCTGCAGTATTGCTCCAGGCAAAACGAACAGCTGCCGGATCTTTTACACCCCTGGCGCTTACCACAATGGTATTGCCGTCTATTTTAGCCCTGGCTGGCACAAATTTCTGGTCTGGCCCGGCTATTTCGAAGAGGGTAAGTTCTTTGCCTTTGCTTACCAGGCCATTTTCGGCATGGTCAAAGTAAAGCCTGATTTTGTTGCCTTCTTTTTTCATCTCGCGGTAGAGCGGACCGGAAACAGGGCGGTCTTTTATGCCATAGGTCTGGTTCAGGGCAATGTTGGCAAAGCGTTTTCCTACATCCAGTTTGTTGCGGGGGTGTATGTCGTCAATGTTACCAATATCACTGGTAACAACCATTCCTGTTTTGGGTACAGAGAGGGTTTGCCGCTGCTCGTCGCGTACAATTACCCCTTCATAAGGCCTGCCATATTTATAGGGTGCTATCTGTGCAAAATAGAAGGGAAATTCGTAGCCCCATTGTGCCCGCCAGTTTTGAATTAGCGCTGTGAGCACTTCGGAATAGGCATGCGGCACCGCAGTGTTAGACTCACCCTGGTACCACAATGCGCCCGCAATCTGGTAAGGAATAAGAGGGGCAATCATGGCATTGTATGCTTTGCCGGGCTTTACCGGACCCCAGGGTACTTCCTGTAGTTTAGCTGCAGCTTCGGCTAAAAAAGGATTATCTTTAATTAGCTGTGCCTGCATCCAGATTTCGGCCGGGGTGCCGCCCCAGCTGCTGTTGATGAGCCCGATGGGCACATTTAACTCCTGGTGAAGCTCCCTGCCAAAGAAATAGGCCACTGCACTGAAATACTGCATTGTTTCAGGTGTGGCTACCACCCAGTTGCCGCCCAGGTCCAGCTGGGGGCCATCGGCTGTTCTGTGCTCTACTGAAAAAAAGCGGATCTGCGGGTAGTTCGCTTTGGCAATTTCTTCCTTATCGTTATCAATGCCCATGCTTGCGTTCCATTCCATATTCGACTGGCCGGATACCAGCCACACCTCGCCAATCAGCACATCGCTGAATCTAATAGTATTGTACCCTTGTACTGTTAGGGTATAAGGACCGCCAGCTGCCGGTGTTTGTAATTTAACCTGCCATTTGGCATCCGTATCTACCTTGGTTTTTACTGCATTGCCGTTCCAGCTGCCGCTAACGCTTACCTCTTCGCCGGTTTTACCCCAGCCCCAGATGGTAACAGAAGCATTTTGCTGCAGTACCATATGATCGGCAAAAATGGAAGGCAGGCCAACTGCAAAAAGGGAGCTTAAAGGACTCATGGCTGCAAAGAGCAATAGTGCTAAATATTTTTTCATTTTCAGGAAAGGTATACTCGGTGTATTGAATATTGATGTTTGATGCTGTGTGTAGCAGGAGGTGTTAAATCAGGCTGTTTTTTCTGCGTTTTTCCAGCGTTACAATAATGGATATGGTAAGACCCACCACCGCTACCAGGGCAAACGAGGCTCTAAGGCTTAGCAGGTCGGCAATAAAACCAATAAGCGGCGGCCCTAACAGAAAGCCAAAATAGCCAAGAGTAGCCACCATGGCAAGTGCTATGCCCGGAGAAAACTTCTTGTTCTTTCCAACTTCGGTATATGTAAGCGGTATAACAGACGAGGTGCCTGCGCCAATCATAAAAAAGCCAAGTATGCCTGTGATCAGGTAGGGAAAGGCAACGGCAATCACCAACCCTCCAAATATAAGGCAGCCACTTACCTGTATGATGGAACTGCTGCCATAACGGTTGGTAAACCTGTCGGATATAAGCCTGCCCAGGGCCATGGTACCCAGAAAAGCCATGTAACCGGCAGCAACCATTCCTTCCTGTGCCTGTATTACCTGTTTAAAATATACCCCGCTCCAGTCGAACATACAGCCCTCGCAAATAAGCCCGCAAAAGGCAATACTGCCCAGGATCATCAGGTGTCTGTCGGGCTTTTTGAGCACAAACTTGCGGCCTGCTCTTTCGTCTGTTTCTTTGGTGAGGTATTTATAAGATAAGCTTAAGAGCGCCATCACAACAATGGTAACAGACACAAAGTGGGTAACAATGCTTAGGTCCAGCCACAAGGCCAGGGCGCCAAGGCCGGCACCAAAAAAACCTGCAAGGCTCCAGAGGCCATGGAATGATGCCATGATCACCTTTCCGTAACTTTTTTGCACCACCAGCGCCTGGGCATTTACAGAAATGTTGATTAGGTTAGAAAACATCCCAAATAATAGTATGCCTGCTACCAGCACGCTAACAGTGGGAGCCATCCCCAGGATCAGCAGGCTTAGGCTAAAACCAGCGATGCCGGCTACGGAGGTCATTCGGCTCCCGTGCTGGTCTACCAGGTAGCCCGAAAGCGGCATGGCAAAAAGAGAGCCTACCGGCCTTACCAGCAACAGGGCGCCCAGTTCGCTGTCACTTAGCTCAAAAAATTCTTTTATATCAGGTATGCGTGATGCCCAGGTGGCAAAGCACAGCCCGCTTTGAAAGAACAGGGCGCTTAAGGCAATACGCTGCTTTGTTTTTAATTGCATGCAGTATGGTAATCGGTTAAACTAATTAAGTCTAACCCATCTTCAGGAAAGACTGTTGCAGCAGCTGCTCCGGCAGCTTTTTGCAGTGCAGGTGTGAAAACCAGATTCAAGCGTTTGCGCAGGTTTATTAAGCCCTTTACTACAGTTGGGTGTACATAAAAATTTTGGCAGGCCTACATTAATAATAGAGCCTAAACAAACATAGTATGCCGGGGTAGCAGCATTTTTCTGTCAATATTAAGCCTGTAGCAACTGTATGCTGAATTTTATGGCTTTTCTGCGAAAATTGCTGTTTGCAAAATTGCTCATTTTGGGCAAATGTCTGTAGTTTAGGAAGCATTTTTACAAGAGCCGGAATTCTCTGGTAATTTTTTAAATCTTCAGGCGCTGAAAGATACGAATGCCTGTTTTTAAATATTTAGACCTCTAAGCGATAAAGCATGAGAAATAACTGACAGAAGAGCACTTAATAACCAACCATACACAATTTACAACCAACCTTTATGATGAAGCGCAGAAGCTTATTTTTGTTACTATCGGCTGTGGTGGTGCAGGCGTGCAGTACAAGCACGCCCCAGCAAACCACTACCCAGGCACCAGCGGTAGATACCGTTGCAGCTGCCCCCCTCGATGAAATTGGCCGCATGCTGGCCGATATGACCATTGAGGAAAAGGTAGGGCAGATGACCCAGGTTACCATTGACCTGATCCTGCAGGATAACTCTACCACAGCCATTGATCCTGTTAAACTCCGCAGGGCTATTCTGGAGAAAAAAGTAGGATCTATCCTGAATGTAAAGGGGCATGCCTATACTGCAGAGCAATGGTATACCATCCTCACTGCCATACAGGATGTGGCGGTTAAAGAATCCAGAAGCCGTATTCCGGTAATTTATGGCATCGATGCCATCCATGGCGCCAACTACATAGAAGGCTCAACGCTGTTTCCCCACAACATTGGCATGTCGGCCTCGCGCAACCCTGAGCTGGTGCGGCAGGCTGCAAAAATCACTGCTGCCGAAACAAGAGCTGTGGGCATACCCTGGAACTTTGATCCTGTGCTGGACATTGGCCGGCAGCCCCTGTGGCCTCGCTTTGAAGAAACCTTTGGCGAAGATGTATATCTGGTAAAAACCATGGGCTCGGCTGCCATCAGGGGTTACGAAGAAGATGGACTGGAAAGCAACACTGCCGTAGCCTCCTGCATGAAGCACTTCCTGGGCTACTCTTTACCGGCAACAGGCAAAGACCGTACCCCTTCCTACATTCCTGAAACCATGCTGCGCGAGTATGTACTGCCTCCGTTCAAGGCGGCGGTAGAGGCAGGTGCCTCTACCGTAATGATTAACTCAGGCGAGGTAAATGGCGTGCCGGTGCATGGCAGCAAGTACTACCTTACAGATATTTTGCGTGGCGAGCTTGGTTTTGAAGGTGTGGCAGTATCTGACTGGGAAGACGTAATTCGCCTGCACACCCGCCACCGCATTGCCGCTACTCCTAAAGAGGCTGTTCGCATTGCTGTAGAGGCCGGTCTCGACATGAGCATGGTGCCAGTAGATTACTCTTTTTACGACCTGCTGGTAGAGCTGGTAAAAGAAGGTACTATATCTGAAGAAAGAATAGACCTGTCGGTGCGCCGCATCCTGGAGCTTAAAAGAAAGCTGGGTCTTTTTGAAAACGCATATCCTAATCGTGAGCTGGCAGCACAGCTGCGCCTGGCAGATTACGATAGCACCGCCTACCAGGCTGCACTGGAAACGCTTACCCTGCTGAAGAATGACAACAATGTATTGCCGCTTGCAAAAAACACAAAGGTGCTGGTAGCCGGCCCAACGGCAAATAACCTGGGTAGCCTGCATGGCAGCTGGTCTTACATCTGGCAGGGAACCGACGAAACCCAGTATCCCGAAAGAGCAAAAACTGCCCTACAGGCAATAATTGATAAAGTAGGTAAAAACAATGTGGTGAGCCGGGTTACCAACGATTTTGCCGCCGCTGCCAACTACGATGCTGCCCAGCTAAAAAGAGACGCCAGGGGAGTAGGTGCAATTATCCTGTTCCTGGGTGAAAAAGCATATGCAGAAAGTCCGGGTGTTATCGACGACCTTACCCTGGACGCAAACCAGCTGGCCCTGGCCCGTGCTGCAGCAGAAACCGGTAAGCCGGTGGTGCTGGTGCTGCTGGAAGGCCGTCCGCGGGTAATTTCTTCCATAGAGCCTAATATGTCGGCAGTGCTCATGGCATACCGCCCGTCTACCTATGGAGGTCCGGCCATAGCAGATGTGCTGTTTGGCGATTACAACCCAAATGGTGTGCTTTCATTTACTTATCCGCGCAATACGGGCGATGTGGTGCTTTATGATTACAAAGGCACCGAAAGAATTCGTGAAGATGTGCCCAATACCTATGGTGATGCCGGCTTTAACCCCCAGTGGACGTTTGGCCATGGCCTGAGCTATACTACTTTCCAGTTCTCGGACCTGACCGTTAACAAACAGAGCCTGAACATGTCGGAAAATGTTGAGGTGCAGGTGCGGGTGAGAAATACTGGTAATCGTGCAGGTAAAAAAGCAGTAGAGCTTTACAGCTTTGACCAGTATGCCAGCGTTACCCCAAGTGCCAGAAGGTTAAGAGCTTTCACAAAAGTATCACTGGCGCCAGGCGAGGAGCAGGTAGTGAATTTCACGCTTACGCCACAGGATCTGGCCTTCATTAACCAGCAGGGCGAGTGGGTAACAGAGCCCGGCGCTTTTGACCTGATGGTGGGAGATCAGAAAACTACAATCAATTACGTTCAATAAACAATAAAATCTGATAAGCAAAAAAGCCCGGCATCTCCGGGCTTTTTTGCTTATAGAAGCTTTTTGAGGCGTATTATCTGATTTTCAGCTTTTTAATTTCTGCTCTTGTTGTGAGAATTTGCAATAGTGGTAATATGTTTTGAAATCTTTTCACCGAACTATTTCTTTCAATAATCAGTCTTTGATATGGTTTTTAGGGAAAGAATTGTTAAATTTCATACTACTAACATTATCAGAGCTCCTGTGCCTAAAGGTTTAGTAAGCGTACTTCTCACAGTTTTATTTGGTCTAGGAAATGTATTGCATTTACAGGCAAATGAGCCTGAGCAATACAAATTTTCGCTTATTGATATCAACGATGGTTTACCTCATAACCAGGTAAAGTGCTTTCTGAAAGACAGCCGGGGCTATTTGTGGATAGGTACTGCTGCGGGGCTTACACGCTACGACGGCTACCGGCTCAAGGTGTTTCGTTACGATTCCAGTAACCCGGCTACCATCAATGGCAATAATATTCTTAAGCTGTTTGAAGATCCTGCCGGTAAAGTGTGGGTGCAGACAACCTTTGGCTTTAGCGTGTTTGATCCCGAAACAGGAAAATTCTTCAGAGATTACAAAGAATACCTGGTCAGGTTTAAGCTGCCCGCGCCTGATGTTGAAGATATCATAAAAGATGCTGCCGGTAATTACTGGTTTGTGCTCACCGGCAATGGTTTAGCGCGTTACAATCCTTCCAGCAATCAAACTGTGGCAGTTCGCCACAAGCCCTTCGACTCGCTTAGTCTTGGCACCAACCACGTGGCTTCCATTAGCAATGATGCACATGGTAATCTGTGGGTAGTTCACCGCAACGGTGTACTCGAAAAAATGGATGGTAAAACCCTCCGGATAGTGGAGCGGAACACCAAAATTGCAGAAAATTACAGCCACGGGCTCTATCTCTATAGCATTCTGATAGACAGTGACCACGACATATGGGTGTACAGGCCCGGTGATGGTGATGGTACATTTCTCTACCGGCCTTTTGATAAATCAGTCACCCATATTCATACAAAATCTCCAAAGCTTAGGCTGAATAATAACCAGGTAAGAGGGATAGTTGAAGAAAAGCAGGGCGTCATCTGGATTGCCACCGATCATGACGGTATCAACGTTATCGATAAGCGTGCGGGGCAGGTCTATTATATTCAGCACAACAGCGAAGTTAATAAAAGCCTGGTACACAATGGCATTCACTCCCTGTACAAAGACGACCAGGGGATTATATGGGCAGGTACTTTTAAAAATGGTGTAAACTATTACCACCCCAATATTGTCCGCTTCCCACACTATAAGCATCAGCCATCCCTAAGCAGCAGCCTGCCTTACGACGACATCAATGCTTTTGCAGAAGATGATAAAGGAAATTTATGGATAGGCACTAATGGTGGCGGGCTTATTTACTTTAACCGTACAGAGGGCACCTATACCCGTTACAGGCATGACCCGGACAACCCCCAGAGCCTTGGCAATAATGTAATTGTAAGCTTGCTGATTGATTCCAATAAAGAACTATGGGTGGGTACCTACCTGGGAGGGCTGGACAGGTTTGATGGCAAAGTCTTTACGCATTATAAGTACCAGCCCAACAATCCGAATAGCCTGTCAGACAATAATGTGTGGGAACTCTTCCAGGATTCAAGGGGCATTATTTGGGTAGGTACACTGCATGGGGGGGTAAACCGCTACGATCCCCAGATTGATGGCTTTCACCGTTCGCAGCTAAAAGGAGGGGAGTTTACCCTGCATTTTGATTATGTTTCTTCCATCAGTGAGGATCATGAAGGAAGGATATGGGTAGGGGGTGGTTACGGAATAGAAATATTTGACCTCTACGAAGGAACGAGCACTTATATTTCTCACGATCCGGCCGTGCCTGGCAGCCTGCTAAGCAATAATATCACATCCATTCATCGCGATCAGAACAAAAATCTGTGGATAGGCACAACCGAGGGTATCGATTTTTACGACAGGCAGACAAAATCCTTTATCCATTTCACAGAAAAGGACGGGCTGCCCAGCGATGCTGTTATTGCTGTTCTGAGTGATGCAAAAAATAACCTCTGGCTAAGCACCTCTAATGGGGTGGCTAATATTATTATACCGGCCGGAAAGGATAAGCTGGATAAAAAAGAAGTAATTATTCAGAACTATGATGAGGCAGACGGACTGCAGGGAAGGTCTTTCAACGAAAATGCCGCCTACACTACACAAAAAGGAGAGATCATATTCGGGGGTGTAAACGGCTATAATCTTTTTCATCCCGATAAAATGGGGAGCAATGCTTATGCCCCTAAAATTGTGTTTACCAATTTTTTGCTGTTCAATGAAAATGTAGAAATAGGAGCGCTTGTGAACAAGCGGGTAATTCTGCAGAAAAGCCTGTCAGATGTGCAGGAAATTACCCTCAACCACGATGAAAATGTCTTTTCAATTGAATTTGCTGCCCTCAACTTCTTCCATCCGGAAAAGAACAGGTACAAATATAAGCTGGAGGGTTTCGATAGAGACTGGGTAACAGCAGATAATAAAACCAGGAGGGTAACCTACACCAACCTCGATCCGGGAGAGTATGAGTTTAGAGTTCTGGCAGCAAACAACGATGGGCACTGGAATACCGAAGGTGCCAAAATAAAGCTTAGCATACTGGCTCCTTTCTGGAAAACCAATGCGGCATATGCGGCATATGTACTTATTGTACTGGCGCTCATATACCTGGGCCGTCACTTTATGCTGCAAAGAGCAAGATCTAAGTTTGAAATTGAGCAGGAAAGAAGGGAGGCCCGCCAGCTGCATGAGCTGAATATGATGAAGATCAGGTTCCTGACAAATGTTAGTCATGAGTTCAGAACGCCCCTGTCGCTTATTTTAGCACCTGTAGAGAAGCTAATGAGCAACAGTAATGTTCAGGAGCCGGAAAAGCAGTACGAGATGATCCACAGGAACGCAAAGAGGCTGCTGAACCTGGTAAACCAGCTGCTGGACTTTCGTAAGCTTGAGGTGGATGGGGCAAACTACCACCCTTCAGAAGGAAACGTAATCAAGTTCATTGCCGAATCTGTAAGCTCTTTTTCCGACCTGTCTGAAAAGAAGAATATCTCCCTAAGCTTTGAAACAGCCATTCCTGAGTTTCATACCTCTTTTGATATGGATAAGCTGGAAAAGATACTGTTTAACCTGCTTTCCAACGCTTTTAAGTTTACGCCTGAAAATGGAGAAATAAAGGTAGAAGTTAGCTGTCTTGAAAGTAGTGAATCAACTGCGGCTGGGGAGGGCAAAACACTGCAGATAAAGGTAAAAGATACTGGCATTGGAGTGCCTAAAGATAAGCAGGGCAAAATTTTTGAAAGGTTTTTCAGAAATGATGTGCCCTCGAGCCTGGTGAACCAGGGAAGCGGCATTGGCCTGTCCATTACAAAAGAATTTGTAAAGATACATGGCGGTACTATTGAGGTAGAGAGTGAGCCCGGAGAAGGCAGCTGCTTTACCGTTTCGATCCCGGTAAAAGAGATTAGATCCTGCCAGTTTGCTGCCAGCCTGCAGCAGGAGCGGCAGGAGCTGGAGATTCCGGAAGCCCTGGCCGATGAGGGGCTGTTAAAGCAGGCTGCAAAATTGCATACTGCCGATAAACAGCCAGTGGTGCTGCTGGTGGAGGATAATGAGGATTTCCGCTTCTACCTGAAAGATAACCTGGGCATCCATTTTACCATTATTGAAGCTAAGAATGGTAAAGAAGGCTGGCAAAAGGCACTCTTTTCCATGCCAGACCTGATTGTGAGTGACCTGATGATGCCGGAGCTGAATGGTATAGAGTTCTGTAAAAAAGTAAAAGAAGATAGCCGTACCTCCCATATTCCCTTTGTGCTGCTAACAGCGCATACTGCAGAGGAGCAAAAGCTGAAAGGCCTTAATATTGGTGCTAACGATTACATCACTAAGCCTTTCAACTTCGAGATTCTGCTCTCCAGGCTGCGCAACCTTATTGTGCAGCGCCAGCAAATGCAGCAGGTTTTTGAAAAGAAAATTGGTGTGCAAACCAGTGAGGCAGACATTGTTTCGCTGGATGAAAAGCTGATACAGCGGGCTGTTAAGATAGTGGAGGATAGCCTGTCAGATCCGGATTTTTCTGTTGAAGTGCTCAGTAAAGAGCTGGGCATAAGCAGGGCGCATCTCTATAAAAAGATGGTTTCTATTACAGGCAGCTCGCCGGTAGAATTTATCCGGAAAATAAGGCTGCAGCGGGCAGCGCAGTTTCTGGAAAAGAGCCAGCTTACGGTGGCGGAAGTTGCCTACAAGGTGGGCTTCAACAATACCAAATACTTCTCCAAGTATTTTAAAGATGAATTTAACATGCTGCCCTCCTTATATGCAGGGCGAACAGTGAACAATGGCAGCAGTGCTAAATAAAAAATACATTGCGCAGCTGTAAAAATGTATCAGCCTTGTTGCAGCAGCAGAGAGGTGCGGCAGTCTGATACATTGGTGAGGTTTCCAGAATAATAACATCCGGGATTTATCTGTAAAATTAGCTTGCTTTAGGTATGCATTATTAAAGTGCGGAAGCTAAAGAAAGCACAGGAGCTGATGGAATAGTAAACGATTGATGGGTAAGATTTTAAAAATTACAGATTTTAGAATCTGGTCTGCGGGGAGTGAAAACCATGAGAAAAAGCGCTCAATTTAACGAATTAAGCAGGTGTAGACATTTTAACCCTACATCTGAAACATTTTGTACGGATGGGGTAAAGACTACTGCTTATATTTATAGAACGCAAACGTTTGCTAGTTTCTCTGAATAGAAGCTGTAGCGTGTAGTTTAAAGTGATGAAAAAATATAGATCTATTTGCTTGATTATGAAACAGCTGGCGACAGGCTCTTCCGGACTATATACTATATATAGTACTGACAGTATAGAGGGTCTTTTATTTTCATAAACAGCAAACGTTTGCAGCGCATTGGTTAAGCCTATATCATAAATAAGTAGAAACAACCTTTTACATATGTATATCACCAAACCAACCAACTTAAATGATGCTTCAAACCAATACTGCCCCATAGCCGGCACAAACCAAACTAGTTACAATCAAACCAACCACTCCTTGGTGTAAGGGAGAAACAAGCTACACTAAACTAAAAATCGTATGAAGAAAAGCTTACTGCTGATTATGCTGCTCTTTCTCTGTGGAGCAGTATATGCACAACAAGCCGTCAAGGGGCGCGTGACCTCTAAGAGTGACGGAGAGGGGATTCCCGGAGCAACAGTTGTTGTAAAAGGAACTTCTACAGGTACAGTTACAGATATCGACGGCAATTACTCATTGCAGGTACCCAGCGGCAATGCCACTCTGGTGTTTTCATTCACAGGCTACGTAAAGCAGGAGGTTGCTGTAAATAACCGCAGCAACATTAATATAGATCTGGCCGAAGATGTGGCCGTTCTGGATGAAATTGTAGTAACTGGTTATGGAGACATCAAAAAGGCAGATATGACCAGTGCTCACGTAAAAGTGGGTGCAGAAGAAATTCAGAAAACGGTTAACACCACCATTGAGCAGGCTATTCAGGGTCGTGCAGCTGGTGTGTATGTTACCCAGAACTCCGGTCAGCCTGGTGGTGGTATCTCTGTAAACATCAGGGGTGTAAACTCAATCAATGGCAGCACCGAACCTTTATAT
Organism: Cesiribacter sp. SM1; assembly: GCF_020178975.1. Lineage (GTDB taxonomy): Bacteria > Bacteroidota > Bacteroidia > Cytophagales > Cyclobacteriaceae > Cesiribacter. Next base: position 13,253 of record NZ_JAHXBU010000004.1, on the reverse strand, counting down.
GTAATTGACGGGGTTCAAATTCCAGGTCAGTCGGTATCATTTGGTGCCACCAGCTCAACTAACCCGCTGGCTGGTCTTAACCCTGCTGATATCGAATCTATGGAAGTATTGCAGGGACCATCTGCTACTGCAGTTTACGGTTCCAGGGGTACAAACGGTGTAATTGTTATTACAACCAAAAAAGGTAAAAGCGGCGACACTAAAGTATCATACGGCTTTCAGCACAGCATCCAGACGCCTCCACAGGATATGGATGTAATGAACCTGCAGCAGTATGCCCAGATGGTAAAAGAATTTAATGCACTTGAAGGTGGTGAAACACCGCAGGAATTCCTTGATCCTTCTATCTTAGGTGAAGGCACCAACTGGCAGGATGAGCTGTTTAGAACAGCCCCTATGAACAAACACCAGTTAAGCCTGAGCGGTGGTGGCGATAAAACCACTTATTATCTGTCAGGAGAATACCTGCAACAGGAAGGTATTGCAGTAGGATCAGGATTTGACCGTTACTCCCTACGCCTGAATGTTGATAACCAGGCCCGCAAGTGGTTGAACATTGGTGCAAATATCAACTTCAGCCAGACTGAAGAAGACCTGACCACCAGCCAGGACAACATCATCCAGACTGCCCTGCGCCTGCCTCCTCACATTCCGGTTAGAGCTATTGATGGCTCATGGGGTGCAGGTAGTGCAGATCCTAACTCTCCGGAACGCTTTATTCCGGTAAACCCTATTGCCATTGCTACGCTAAACACCAATGAGCTGACCAGAAGACAGTTTTTGGGTGGTATCACAGCTGCGGTAGATATAATTGAAGGACTGCAGTTCCGTACCTCTGTAAACACTAACCTTGGCTTTGGTAACAACGTTTACTTCCGTCCTAAATACAGACTGGGCTACAACGAAAACCCTACAACCAGGCTTAGTGAAACATCTTCACTGAATACCTACTGGAACTGGAACCAGCTTGTTCAGTATCAGAAGCAGCTTGGCCGCCACAGCATCAACGTAATGGCAAGCCATGAATCTCAGGCTTCTACCTGGAAGAACCTGGGCGCAGAGATCTCTAACTTTGTTACCGAAGAGGTTATTGACCTTAACTTTGGTGATATTACCACAGCACTCAACAGCGGTGGCCAGGGCGACTGGGCTATGGAGTCTTACCTGGGTAGGATTATCTACAATTTCGACGAGAGATACATTCTGCAGGGTGCTGTCAGAGCAGACGGTTCCTCTAACTTTGGTCCTGAAAACAGATGGGGCTACTTCCCTTCAGTATCTGCAGCATGGAGAGTTTCTGAAGAAGGATTCTTCAATGTTCCATTCATCAATGATTTCAAGCTAAGGTTTGAGACAGGTCTTACCGGTAACCAGGGTGGCGGACAGTACATCTACAGCTCCCTGAACCCTGTACCCAGTGGCTTTGGTACTTCTTACATGCCTAGCAGGTACGGAAACCCTAACCTTCAGTGGGAGAGTACTTTAACGAACAATATTGGTATCAACCTGTCACTGTTTAAAAACAGAATTCAGCTGGAAGCCGACTACTACATCAAGAACACTGATAACCTGCTGCTGGAAAACCCACTGCCAAACGTTATTGGTACGGGTAGCTCTCCTGGCGCGCCAAGTGCTCCGTTCGTAAACATCGGTTCTCTTCAAAACAAGGGATGGAGCTTTGCCATCAATACCATTAACATCGATAAAGGTGGCTTTACCTGGAACTCAAACCTGAACCTTTCCGGTTTCAAAACAACTATCGAGGAGTTTGCACTACTGAGCGCTCATATTGATCGTACCTCCTGGTGGATGAATAACTGGACGCAAAGAGCTGTAGTAGGCGAATCGCCCTGGTTGTTCAGAGGCTATATTATAGAAGGTATTTTCCAGTCTGTTGAGGAAATCGAAAGCAGCCCTCGCCCTGTTGACAACAATGGTGAACTTCTTCCTGTATCTGTGGATGATATCTGGGTAGGTGACTACAAGTTCAAAGATGTGAACGAAGATGGCATTATTGACCACAACGACATTACCAATATTGGTAATCCATGGCCAAAAATGTTTGCTGGTTTCACCAACAACTTCTCTTATAAAGGTTTCGACCTGAGCATTCTTATTACCAGTACTATTGGTAATGATATCTACAACTATGTAGCCTTCCAAAATACGAATCCTAATAATGTTAACCTTAGGAATAACATGATGGTAGAGGCGCTGGATTATGCAAAAATTGCCTACGCAGATGATGATGTAGACCAGGAGCGCCCATACCTGTTAAACCCGGGAACCGAAATAGCCAGGTTGAATATAAATGGTCCTAACGACAACTTCAACAGACATTCATCAAGGTATGTGGAGGATGGTTCGTTTGTAAGGCTGAAGAATGTTAGCCTTGGCTATAACCTGCCAGCTAAACTGCTTCAAAGGTCAGGTTTTATCCAGGGTGCCAGAATTTCCTTCAGTGCACAGAACGTTGCTACGATTACCGGCTATACCGGCTATGATCCTGAAGTGGGTGCTTATGTTGGTCGTGATGTACAGGCTACTAACCAGGCGATTGGCGTTGACAACGGTCGTTACCCTTTAACTCCTGTCTATTCATTTAGCTTAGGAATTGATTTCTAATTGAAAAGATCAAGAAAATGAAAACAATAATTCATAAAAATATTCTGAAGGGCATGTTTATGGCACTTGCCTTCAGTGTGGGGTGTTCCGATGACTTTCTTGAAAGACCACCCAAAAACTCCCTGATTGACGCTACCTATTATCAAACAGATGAGCAGGTACTGGCAGGTACAGCTTTCCTTTACAGCAGGGTGTGGTTCGACTATAACGACCAGGCTTCATTTGCATTGGGCGATTTTCGCGGAGGTACAGCATTCTCTGCCTGGAATAACCGCGATAACGTAGAGTTTAACACCACTGCCAACACGGCAGCAAATGGTAACGCATGGCGAGCATTCTTTAATGTGGTGGGTCAGTCAAATACCATGTTAAAGAACATACAACAGTTTGCTGGTCCTGAAGTAACTCCACGTATCAAAAACCAGGCACTGGGCGAATCAAGGTTCATGAGAGGCATGGCTTACCAGTACCTGGTAATGAACTGGGGTCCTGTTCCCATTATTGAGGATAACACTCAGTATCTGAACGGTGAATCAGTATACAGGAATACTGAAGCCAGCGTTTGGAGGTTTATCACCAAAGACTTAAGGGCAGCCGCAGAATTGTTACCGGAAACTCCTGTACAACCTGGCAGGGTTACCCGCTGGTCTGCAGAGGCTGGCTTGGCCAGAGCATATCTGACCAGGGCTGGTGTGAGTGAAACAGGCGAGTCTACCGGCAGCAAAAACCAGGTTTTCCTGGATAGCGCCATGTACTATGCGCAACGTGTAATCAATGCACCAGGTTATGACCTGCTGGAAGATTATGCAGACCTGTTCAAGGTAGACTATGCAAACGGAATCAGTTATGATAATAATCCTGAGTCTCTGTTTTCGCTACAGTGGGTTCACCCGGGCGGCTGGGGCTCACAAAACAGCACCCCTGCGTACCTTACTTATAATGCCGAAATTGCCAATGGCGATGGCTGGGGTGGCGACGTTGGAGCCACCGAATGGATGCTGAATTTGTACGAAGGTATGGAGGATAATGGCTATACCCAGGATGAAAGGCTAAAAGCCACCTTTATGCTGCCAGGCTTCAGGTACCCTGAAGTAATGCGGGCAACCACTGTTAATGGCGAACCAGCTACTATTCCTTTGGTATATCCTTTTAGTGGTACAGACCAGAATTATGCGGCGGTTAAAAAGTACATAACAGGAAAAACAACTCCTGAAAATGCTGCACAGCAGAGCTATGGACATGATACATACATGATCAGGCTTGCCGAAATGTACCTGATCTATGCAGAGGCAGCGCTGGGTAACAGCATGTCAACTTCAGATCCACAGGCTATTGAATACTTTAATGCCGTTCATACAAGGGCTGGTCTGCAGCCGGTGTCTGGTTCAATAACTTTCAGGGAAATTTTCAATGAGCGTATCAAAGAGTTTGCCATGGAAGCAATGGCCTGGTATGACCTGGTAAGATTATGGTACTGGAATCCGCAAATGGCATATGATATCATCAATGAGCAGGATCGTGGCCTGTTCTTTATTGAGCCAGACCAGATGCCAAACCCTACTTCATGGGAATTCACAGATACGGAATGGTATGAGTTCAACAATGCCAATGCAAGTGGTGCCAATTTCAGGCTGCCAATTCCGGCAACTGAAATGAGCAGCATGCCATCCCTGGGAGAGGCAGCAGTAGATTATTATGCTGAGTAATCGGGTTTCATTTTAAGTAAAAGAATATCATGATATTAAAATATAAATCCATTTTGTTCCTGGTCATCGCATTTGCGATGGCCGGAATGTTTGTCTCCTGCTCAGATGATGATGCTGTGGGAGAACCCAGGATCGATTATGTAAGGGTAACCACTCCTGAATCAAGTGATTCGCTGCTGGTTGCTGCTTATCAGGGTAGTACGATCGCAATTATGGGGCAAAACCTGCAGGGGGCACGTGAGATCTGGTTTAACGACCAGAAAGGTGCCCTGTCCCCAACCATGATTACGAATACAACGATCATCACACAGGTGCCTAATACCATACCTGAAGAAGTTAATCATAAGTTGGTACTTGTGTTTGGTGATGGTTCTACTTTGGAGCACAACTTTGAGGTAGCAGTTAATGAACCAGTAGTGAGCAGGTTAGTAAATGAATATGCTCTGCCAGGTGAAACTGTACTCATCAGAGGTAACTACTTCTATGAGCCGGTTACCGTTACATTTAGCGGAGGTGTTGCAGCCGAAGTACTAAGTGTTAACGATGATAACACCATCATTGAAGTGGTAGTGCCGGAAGGTGCAGAAAGAGGCCCGGTTACGGTTGCTTCCAACTTTGGGGAAACAGAGTCCGGTTTCTGGTACATGGATAACAGGAATATCATTGCAAGCTTTGATGTTCCTATGGTAACTAACGAAAGGGGCGTATGGCACGGACCTGCTTATATCGTGGCTTCTGATCCTGTAATTCCAAATATCAATGGAAAATTCATCCGCATCAACCAGCAGTTAGGCGCCTGGGCATGGTTTGAAATGTATGTTGGCGAAGGTAGTGGTGATATTGGCCAGGAAACCAGGAACATTCCGGCAGATGCTATTGCAAACCCTGATGATTACGTGCTGAAGTTTGAAGTTAACACCCTTGCCCCATTAACAGGTGCAAACATCAGAATGTATATGGGAGCTGACATGCCAGGAGAAAGAAATGACATTTCTTACAACTGGACACCAAACCTTCATACACAGGGCCAGTGGGAAACAGTAAGCATTCCTTTCAATGAATTCCTTCAGGCCAACAATAACTTTGGCTACAGCGATACTGGCTATGATGTATCTTTCCATTTTAGTGGCCCAAATCCTGTTAATGCAAACTTTGGTTTGGACAACATACGTGTAGTACCCGTTGCGGCTGAGTAATAGTTTTATTAAAAGATATCAAGATGAAAAAATTATTTAGTATAAAGCTATTAATGCTTGTTTGCCTGGTGATGTCGCTTGGCATCCTGACTTCTTGTGAGGATGATGAAGCAGTAGACACGGGAAGAATAGAGTTGTTAAGTTTTGGCCCGACTGGTGTAGAACATGGGGAAGAGATCCGCCTCATAGGCCGTAACCTGAACAAGGTTGACGCTGTTGAATTTACCGGCGCAACAGTGCCAAAGTCTGAATTTGTTCAACAATCTTCAGATCTGATTATAGTGGTGGTTCCTGTTGATGCCTGGGAAGGTAAAATTACCCTTAAGTCTGCAGAAGGAGATGTAGTATCAAAAACCGATCTTGGTTTTACTGTTGATATTGCCTCTGCTACTTTCAGCCCGGAAGCAGTGAAGCCGGGTGAAAACCTGACGCTTACAGGCGACTATCTTAATTTCGTTAATGAAGTTTATTTTACCGGTACCAGCGAAGCCGTTACAGAATTTGTAAGCCAGACTCGTACAGAGTTGGTTGTTACAGTGCCTATGACTGCTGTTACAGGTAAAGTTACTTTATCTGATGGCAAAGAAAGACCAGTACGTACTGTGATAGAAGATGTAGCTGTTATTCTGCCAACAGGCACTGCTGTTTCTCCAGACGCGGTGAAGCATGGCGAAGACCTTACAATCACAGGAACTGATCTGGACCTTGTGCAGGAAGTAATATTCACCGCAGTAGGAGAGGGATTAGTATCCACTTTCGTTAGTATGTCAGAAACAGAACTGGTGGTAACAGTACCTGACAATGCTTCGAGCGGGGCTATTACCCTGGTAACTTATTCAGGTGTTGAAATACCTGTGACTGAAGAACTGAATGTTATTCTGCCTGCAGCTACTGCCTTAACACCAACACCTGTAGAGATTGGCGCAAACCTGACTATCACAGGAACTAACCTTGATCTGGTAAGAGAAATCAGGTTCCCTGGCGTTACAGATGCTGTTTCAGATTTTGTGAGCCAGTCTGCAACTGAAATTGTTGTTACAGTTCCGGAAGGTGCTATCAACGGGGCGCTGAGGTTTATCACATTCAGAGACTATGTTGTAACTTCAACTGTTCCTTTTAAAATTCCGGGAGAAGGCCCTGCGCCGCTGGCTTATGCGCTATACAAAGATGCTATGGAAAATGGATGGCAGGATTGGAGCAATGCTGCAGATTTAGCCAACACTGAAAATGTATTTGATGGCAGCAAAGCCATTAAACATACCTTTAGCCCATGGGGTAGCTTTGGTGGTGGTTTCTGGCCAGATGCGGCCCCTGCAGGCAACTACTCCGAATTTACCATGTGGGTGTACGGTGGCGCTGGAACAGACGGGAAGAATATAAGACTTCTTGTTAACCCGGGCTCCTGGGATGACTATGTAACTGTTACACTACAGGAAGGTAAGTGGGTTGAGTTTACAGTTCAGCTTGATACCTTTACAGACAGCGCCGGAAAAACTGATCCTGCTACCTTCAGTGATATTCGTATCCAGGCTGAAGATTTCACAGGAAGCGTATGGTTTGATTTCATAGGCTTTAGGTAGGCCAAAATATAGCTACAAGTAATTGACAGATTTTAAAGCCCCGGCAGTATTGTTGGGGCTTTATTTTTTGCTTACAGCTGTGTTTCCAACCAAATGCTGTACTGGCTTAGTTTCCGGTTCAGTGTTTGATTTACCGGCAACAGGCTGATAAATAAGTATCAGGCAGGTTAACATCTTTAAAAACTACCTATAGCGTGCTAATGCCTGATAGGCTATAAAGAGTATTAATAAACAGAGAAAACTTTGATAAAATAGTACTACCTCATCCATCAGTTTTACTTGTAGATTTATAAAGTCTGATAGTCCCTTTTCAACCTTATACCAAGGCTGTAACAATGAGAGAATTAACTGATTCGAAATTGGCCCCTACCATATGAATAATAACTTTACCCATTTACTCTGCTTCCTTTGTTTGTTGTTGCTTGCACCGCAATTGTGGGCACAAAAGCTGGAGGCTGAAAATGCCACACTTTCCGGTGGTGCTGCCAGGGTAGCCTGTTCTACTTGTTCCGGTGGTTTTGCTGTAGAGCAGAAAGAGGGTAATCTTGCGTTCAGTGCAAGCATTGCCCAGGAAGGCTTCTATAACATTATCTTAAATGCTGCGGCCCCTGGCGGAGAAAAAACGAACATCATCACAGTCAATGGCGTGTCTGCTGATTTTTACCTGGCAAAAAATAACCAGTATCAGAATCATAAGATCGTTAACACACTAAAATTACCAGCCGGCCAGCACACGATTGAAATCAAAAAGTCCTGGGGCTGGATCAATATTGATTACATAGAGCTGGAGAAAGTTGCTGCTTCAGACCGCTTTAACCTCAATCAAACGCTGGTTACGCCTAATCCTACGCCTGAAGCCACTGCTTTGTATAACTTTCTGCTTGATAATTACGGCGATAAGATCATCTCCGGCGTAATGACGCTCAGCAGCATGGATGAGGTAAACTGGCTGAAGCAAAATACAGGTAAAGAACCAGCCCTGGTTGGACTGGATTTTATGCACAGCGGTCGTGCCTACAATTGGTATAATGATAAGGAGCCAATTCAGGATGCTAAGGCCTGCTACGACAGAAACGGCATTCCTGCACTGATGTGGCACTGGAGAGACCCTTTACGCACAACAGAGGAGTTCTACACTCAGTCCTCCTCTAAGCCAGAGGGCACTACTTTCGATATCTCCAGAATTTCAGATCCAAACTCTGCTGAATACAAGGCAATGCTGGCCGATATCGACTTTATTTCAGGATTATTGAAGGAACTACAGGACCAGCATGTGCCCGTAATCTGGAGGCCCTTGCACGAAGCAGCAGGTGGTTGGTTCTGGTGGGGAGCTAATGGACACGAGCCTCTCAAAGCCTTATGGCACCTGATGTACGACAGAATGGTAAACCACCATGGATTGCGTAACCTGATCTGGGTGTGGACCAGAGAGCCCGGAGATGAGGCCTGGTATCCCGGCGATGAATATGTTGATATTGTGGGGCGTGACATTTACAAAGACGGCGACCACAGTTCACATGCCATTGAGTTCAATAACATGAATGCACTGTATGGGGGCAAAAAGATGATAACCCTTAGTGAAGTAGGATCTTTCCCAGATGTTGATAACCTGATAGAAGATGGAGCAGGCTGGTCGTGGTACATGCCCTGGTATGGTGGCTATACGCGCGATAGCTTTTACAACTCACTGAGTCTCTGGAGAAAAATGTTTGCACATGAGTACGTAATTACCCTGGATGAAATGCCTGATCTGAAGACTTATGAAAGACAGGACCCTGCAGAGCCGGAACAACCGCAAGAGCCGGAAGAGCCCCAGCAGCCAACAGGCATAAATGACCAGAAGCACTCTTTTAAGGCATATCCAACCCTTATTGATAGAGACCTTTATGTAGAGGGCGAGAGCCTCATAAAGTCCATTGCTGTCTATAACACACTGGGTGTTATGCTGCGGCATCAAAACGTTTACAAAGATGCTGCAATAGTTTCTTTCGCTGGCCTAAATGCGGGTTTGTATATCGTGAAGGTAAATGGGGAAGAGACGCTAAAAGTGGTGAAAAAGTAATACTAAGGAACTTGCTATACCTCCAGTGTTCAATAAAAAGCTATAACATATAAATTATATTCAATGAGCAGAATATTATCTGTAGTAGTATTAAGTATTGTGTTGTTTCTCTTTTACACATCTGTGGCTTATGCACAATCAGCCATTAAAGTTGCCTGTATAGGAAACAGCATCACAGAAGGGTATGGCCTGGAAACCACCTATCCGCAGGCACTACAGCAACTGCTGGGTGCACAATACGAGGTGCGTAACTTTGGTGTAAGCGGGCGTACACTGCTGAAAAAAGGTGACTACCCCTACTGGAACGAAGCCAAATACCAGGAGGCGCTGGCCTGGAATCCGGATATTGTGGTGATAAAACTAGGTACTAACGATTCCAAGCCCCAGAACTGGCAGTACAGCAAAGACTTTGTGAAAGATTATGTGCAGCTGGTGAAATCATTCAAAAAGCTGCCTTCAAAGCCAAAGGTGTACATCAGCTATCCAATTCCGGTGTTTGAAGATAAGTGGGGAATTACCGAAGAGGTGGTAAAAAATGAGATCCTGCCTGCCATCCGGAAAGTTGCACGCAGAACAAGAGTGGAAACCATAGATCTGTATACGCCATTTGTTGGCAAAGCAGCTTTAACCTACGATGGTGTTCACCCTACTAAAGAGGGGGCGGCGCTGCTTGCCAGTGAGATATATAAAGCCTTACAATCTGCTAAAACAGTCAGTATCCGCTAAGTAAACAAACCCTGCTTAAGTAGGTTCGAGTCAGCACCAATAGCATATCCGGGCCTCAGCTGCGCTGTGTTCATGAAGCTGCATTCACAAATATGTAGTTCAACCAACCAACACCTCTAATGAAAAGGATATTCTTTATTCTGGGCATGCTTGTGCTCTCCGGAGCCGCCTACGGGCAGGGAAACAGGCTTAACAAAGACAGCCTCAAGTACGATGGGCTGGCGCTTACACCGCCCATGGGCTGGAACAGCTGGAATAAGTTTGCCTGCGATGTAGACGAAAACCTTATCCGCGAAACAGCCGATGCCATGGTGGCAACAGGCCTTAGAGATGCCGGCTACATCTACATCAACATAGACGATTGCTGGCACGGACAGCGCGATAGCCTGGGCTTTATTCAGCCCGACCCAACACGCTTTCCATCTGGCATGAAAGCCCTGGCCGATTATATTCACTCTAAAGGCTTAAAGTTTGGTATATATTCAGATGCAGGCTGGGAAACCTGTGGTGGCCGCCCAGGCAGCCGTGGCTACGAATTTCAGGATGCGCAGACCTATGCCAGCTGGAATGTAGATTACCTGAAGTATGACTGGTGTAATACCGAAGGACTGAATGCCGAAGGTGCCTACATGACCATTGGTGCTGCCCTTAAAGATGCTGGTCGGCCTGTGGTGCTAAGCATCTGTGAGTGGGGTAGCGACGAGCCCTGGAAGTGGGGGCCAAAAGTAGGGCACTTATGGCGCACCACCGGCGATATTTACAACTGCTTTGACTGTGTGGAAGACCATGGCACCTGGAATTCCTGGGGTGTACTCCAGATTTGGGATAAGCAGGAAGGTCTTCGCCAGTATGCCGGGCCCGATCACTGGAACGACCCTGACATGATGGAGGTAGGCAACGGCATGGCCGTGAATGAAGACCGAGCTCACTTTAGCATGTGGAGCATGATAGCAGCTCCGCTGATTGCCGGTAACGACCTGCGCAACATGTCGAAAGAAACCATCGACATCCTCACCAACAAGGAAGTTATTGCGTTAAACCAGGATAAACTTGGCATCCAGGGATTCAAACATCAATCGCAGAACGATATGGAAATATGGTTCAAGCCACTGGATGGAGGCGAGTGGGCTGTTATGTTCCTGAACAGATCCCAGTCTCCGCAAAAGATAGAATTTAACTGGGCAGTCCAGTAGGTTAAAGACGAAATATTCAACAAATCTCCCAACTTTGGCAGCACAACCTATCATGTGCGGAATCTGTGGACGAAGAAGAACGCCGGTAATACCAAAAAAGCATTCAGAGCAGAAGTTCCTGCCCATGATGTGGTAATGCTGCGCCTTAGCCAGCCTACAGCCAGAAAATAGAAAAATAAGGAATACCAAAGCTTTACGAAAGTTTGGTGTGTGATCTGTGATCAAGAAGCCCTGGCAGGCCTGTCAGGGCTTTGCTATGTCTGCTACATGCTGAAGTTATGACAGGTTATTTGTGTAACTGTATAATTTTCAGGTATTTATTCAAGGGCGTGCCACCATTAATAAATGAACAGGGGAACTACTTAGGGAGCAGGGTGAGTTATGCCGGATAACAGCAATTGTTTAAGTATAATACACTAAAAGTGAGGTAAAATTGCTATTTTGGAGGCTTCACTAGTACGTGGTTTTGTTGTAGCCGTGCATTGTTTTTCAGTTGAAGATTTAAGCGAGTAAAATGCAGTCTTATAAAATAATTACCCCTTTTTTTGTTGCCTTTGCCCTGCTTGCTGCCTGCCAGCCACAGGCCAGTAAAGAAGAGGAAGTGGTAAGTGCAGGGGTTGAGGGGGCAGATACAACTGAAAAACTTTTCAAGCTGCTTTCATCAGAAGAAACTGGAGTTACTTTCAATAATACGCTCACCGAGGGTCCTAACGGTAATATCTTAAAATACCAATACTTTTTTAATGGCGGCGGTGTAGCGGTAGGCGATCTCAATGGCGATGGGCTGCAGGATATTTACTTCTCCGGTAACCAGGTTTCTAACCGCCTGTACCTGAACAAGGGAAAACAGGCATCTGCTGCCCTGCAGTTCGAAGATATTACCGCACAAGCAGGTGTTGGTGGCCGCGATGGCGGCTGGAAAACCGGTGTAAGCATGGCCGATGTAAATGGCGATGGGCTGCTGGATATTTATGTGTGCTACTCGGGCTATATTCCTGATGAAGACCGCATCAACCAGCTGTTCATAAACCAGGGGCCAGATGATAAGGGTATGCCCACCTTTAAGGAGCAGGCAAAGGAGTACGGCCTGGCCGATATGGCCTACAGCACCCATGCCACCTTCTTCGACTACGACAGGGATGGCGACCTGGACATGTTCCTGCTTAACCACAATCCCCACCTGTTCAGAAGCACCGATGATGTAAGCATCCGCCAGGCCCTGAAGAAGACTGAGCCCATGATGCGCGTAAAGCTTTACCGCAACGACAAAAGCGCAAACGGTACACCTGCGTTCACAGATATTTCTGATAAAGCAGGCTTACCCGCTTCGGCCTTCACCTATGCCCTGGGGGCCGGTGTAGCCGATATTAACAGCGATGGCTGGCCGGATATCTACCTCTCCAACGACTATTCTTCTCCAGACTACCTCTTCATAAACAACAGGAACGGCACTTTCTCAGATAAGCTGCAAACCAGCATGGGCCACACTTCCCTGTTCTCCATGGGGAGCAATGTGTCTGATATCAACAATGATGGTCTGCCGGATATTTTTGTGCTGGACATGCTGCCTGAAGATAACCGCCGCCAGAAGCTGCTCTTCTCGCCAGATAATTACGAGCAGTTCGATATGTTTGTGCGCGTAGGCTTCCACTACCAGTACATGCGCAACACCCTGCAACTGAACACAGGCGTAGATGAAGACGGAGTACCCCTGTTTAGTGAGGTAGGGCAGCTGGCCGGTATCTCCAACACCGACTGGAGCTGGGCTCCTCTTTTTGCCGATTATGACAACGACGGCTGGAAAGACCTCTTCGTGAGCAACGGCTTTCTCAAAGACCTCACCAACCTGGACTTCATCAAGTTTACCAACACCTATAACCAGAAGCTGTCAAAAGGCGGATCTTCTCCAGGCAGAATCATGAACGTTCTGGCAAACATGCCCTCTACCAATGTAAGCAATTACATCTACCGCAATGAGGGAGGCGAGCGTTTCAGTAACCAGGGCCAGTCCTGGGGAATGGATGTATCCTCAAACAGGAATGGAGCAGTGTATGCAGATTTGGATGGAGATGGCGACCTGGACCTGGTGGTAAACAACATCAACAAGCCAGCCTTCATCTACGAGAACAGGGCCAGTGAGCAGCGCTCCCACCACCACTACCTGC
>NZ_JAHXBU010000003.1 GCF_020178975.1 Cesiribacter sp. SM1 | reverse complement strand
GCAAAATGGCTGTACTCAATGCAATTAGAAACAAGATCATTCACAGAATCTTTGCCTGCGTCAGAGACAACAGAAAATATGAAAAAATCTATACAACTGCGCTTGATTGAACCATAGAAATCGCGGTACAAGACAAAGCCTCCGCTCTCCCAGTGAAGCAGCTTGATGCAGTTGCGGCTCCGGTTCACAAACACATACACCCCCCCGGAGGCCGGATCTCTTTGCAGTTCATTGCGCACCAGTCCCGACAAAGCATCAAAGCTTTTCCTCATATCGCAGGGCTGGCTGTAAAGCAGATAACTATTAGAGGAGCTAAGTGAAAACATGATCAGTACAGGCGGATCAGTTGGCTGATGAGCGAAAGATCCGCTCCTGTTGCGTTTAGTCTCACGCCATTGGGGTAGCAGATTTCCAGTTCTTCACTAACGGGTAAGGCATCTACTTTTATAAATCCTGCTGTTGTCACAGGCTGCTGTTGTTTTCTGTACTTGCACGCCCAGTAGTTGAACTTTGCATAGCCTATGCCTGCCTGCTGGCTATATTCCTTCTGTGTTTTGCCACTGCGCAGGCAGTCCTCCACCAACTCAAACATCTTTTCTTCTATATTCATAGCTTTATCGTTTCTAGCAAAGCTATGCTGCTGACAACTGCCGGAAAAGATGTAATTGGTCGGGTGAATACGTTATTTCAATTATTCCGACACTCCTGGGTGGAGGCACACGCCTGTTCAAGGATGGTAATTATGAAAGTAAATTGAAACTTATGGAATGCAGGTCTTTTGATAAAGGCCTGGTGCAAGTACACTATAAGATTGATTCAGAATAGCCATCATTAGTAGGGGTAGGTGTTGTAAAACAATGAACCTTAAAAAAAATGTACTGATCAGCCATAGTCAATCGCTACCTTCTCGGCATTTTCATAATGGAGGGAAAGTAGTTGAAAAAATCTCAAAACACCTGGAATGTTCAACATTGCCTGTCACTTAAAAAAATCCATTCATCGTTCTGAAACTATCAATTGAAACAATATAAAAGGTTCAGAGATATTCCCCCTGAACCTTTTCTTATACAGTATTGAAGTCATTATCTTATTATATCATACATTCTTTTATACCTCAACACCTGGAGTATATTTAGAAATCGCTAGCACCATTATTTTACTATTATTTTTCTATTGATGACTTCTCCCGCTGTGATTACTCTCACCAGCAACAAACCTTTTGGCAAATTCTCATTTGGCACGTTTTGAAGATAATTGCCTGCAGGTAAGATCTTATCAAAATGATAATATCGCTTACCATCCATACCAATAATATCTATTTGTACATGTGACTGTATTTCAAGATAATGACTGATGTTCACCCCTTCAGAAGAAACAGGATTTGGATATATTTTCAATAATCTATCTGCATCTTCGCCCCTGTCATCTAAGGAAATATCAGCAATCCTTTCATTCAAGCTATTTCCTAATGATAGGTATACCATGTTCCCCGATACAGGTACTCCACCCAAGCTACTTCCCCAGTTGGCTGTATGTCCTTCCAGCCCTATACCAATCGTGCCTGAATTTCCTACATTGATTAGTGACTTAAGTATTTTACCTTCAATTGCTGCAGGAGTCCTCACAAATTCGATACCCGATGAAGATGGCGCTTGGCTAAACGGCCATTTCGGTTTTTCGCCACTGCCATATTCATTTAACACATTGTAATTTGCATCTATAAAATAATCGGATTTATCACTCCATAGATACTGAAAGCCAGTCGCGCTGTTTGTATTAATGTAAACTTCATACTCCCAAAGAGCACTTGTACTGATATCCGCATAGAGATATATGTATTCTTCATCTGTATATCCATACAGGTTACTAAATGAACTTCCTGTAACACCTGTGGTAAGGGCTGTATATTTTTCAACCGGGCTTTTGTACCCATCTATAGACAGGCTACCCGCAGAAGAGCCACCATCAAGCATAAGATAAACCATTGAAGAGCCTGAAACAGGGATGGAACCAATCGATTCTGACCAATTGCTGCTATAGCCTTCAATTCCTATTCCAACGGTCCCGCTGTCGCCAACTCCCAAAGCTTCTTTTGAAATACGACCTTCAATGGTGGAATCAGTTTTTACAAACCTGATTGTCATTACTGTGGTATCTGCTTCGAAAGGCCATTGTGGGTCACCGTTGGCACTATAGACATTCATAAGGTTTAGTTTACCATCTACATAATAATCTGATTTCTCGGTCCACAAATGTTGATAGCCTGTTGACGAGTTCATATTGATAAATATAGAGTACTCAGGGATACTGCCTTCATATTCTCCATACACATATATAAAATGTTTATCATCGTAAGCGTAAATGTTTTTCCAAACCCCCTGTGTCACTCCTGTCTGTAGCGCCTGGTAGTTTTCTTGATTGCTTTTTACCCCATCAATGGCAGCTGCAACATCACCTGCAGCTTGCGCTCCGGCTTCAAAAGCACCTATGTCAACACGTCCATCTGCAATTCTTGCATTATTGGCAAAATCTGAATCTCCAGCTTGTGTTCCAGTAGCTGGATCTCCAGCATTGATTGCTGCAGCCCCATCCACCAGCCTGTACTCATCACTTCCGTTACCAGTTGTTGTAAAGAAGGGAGGTAAAGTGGCGGTGGCGCTCAGTTCATGGGTGCCGGAATTTTGGTCAAGTCCAGTCTCGTTTTTGTAGTTAGCGAAATTAAATGTATTACCAGTGAAACCAGCTCCGTAAAAGTTGTAGTTAATATTTTCCCCAGGGGCAGGATAGTAAAAGTTGTAATCCACTACCAAAAGATCTTCCAGATTAGATTTAATCAGGTCGGCACTGCTATAAGCATCTGTTCTAAATGGAGTGAGTGCATTAATTAGCACACCGGAGCGGGATTTAAAAATATTATTTTTGATCTCTATTTTAGCGCCTGGTGCAGTGCTGCTGTTACTAAGCTTTTGAAGGATTATTTCTCCTGATCCAGTGAATGTTTTTAACACAACAAGGCCATTTTCCTGATCTAGGATCCCCGTAGAGTTATTTACTTGTCCTAGTAGAGTTGTTTGGTTGAGATTGTTATCAGCAAAAGTGTTGCCTAAAACTTTTACGTTTTCTACCCACGCATTTTCGCCATTGCTTCCTAATACCATACCAGCCCAATGGTTATGATGAGAAATATTGTTCCTTATGATATGGCCTCCTGAATGGCTGCTGTGCGTTTCGTT
Organism: Cesiribacter sp. SM1; assembly: GCF_020178975.1. GTDB lineage: Bacteria > Bacteroidota > Bacteroidia > Cytophagales > Cyclobacteriaceae > Cesiribacter. Next base: position 66,449 of record NZ_JAHXBU010000003.1, on the reverse strand, counting down.
CCCTATCGAAAAGCCTACATGATTACGGAATACTTCATTTTTCTCAACCACAACATTGCTGCTCCCATCCAGGTAAATCCCGGCAGATACGGCAATGGGTGACCTACACTCATACACTTTATTTCCACTTATCAACCCATTTCTTGCATAGTTTTCCGAAGCTGGGGTACTAAAATTTGGATCATTCACTACCCAGGTATAATTACCGGCTGCCACTATCCCTATATTACGGATATCATGCACTTCATTCTCTGAAATCTCAAATCCTACCACATATCCATTTACTGTTACAGCTTCTGTCCAGCCTGGTATACAGTGATGTACATGATTGCCCCGGATGATAATGTTTTCCATTGCATCACGATCTGATCCCAGTACACTGATAGGGCCGGCATTATCGGAAGGCCATGCACCTCTTAATATATTCTTCTCTGTCTCTGAAAGATCATTGTCCGCATCAAAAGGATCAACGGCGCTAGTCCAGGAAATATCTCTTACTTCATTATTGAGTATTTGTATGTGTCGTGCATCCATAGCAACCTGAATCCCATACTTAACATCCTTTCTTCCATCATATAGGGTTTCCCCAAACAGATTTTTGGCCACCACTCCTTCAGCTATCTCAATGGGAATTGTGGGAGTAGAGGCAGTATATTCCATGTCGGTCTCTGATGCCTTCCATGTGGCCAAGGTGGGGTTGCTTCTAATGCTTTGAATAATAAAGCCCTCCAGGCGCACATACTGTGCACTATCTGTGACGGCCACAATTGCTGCATATTTCTGGTAATAGAGTGAATCACCATTAATAATTGCACCCAGGGGTACTTCGGATTTGATTGTTAACCATTTTCCACTATAACCACTATTGTGCTGGTTAATAATGATCATGTCACTTGGGCTGGGATAATAGTTTCCTGATTTTACAATAATTGCTTCATCCTCAGTCATGCCAGAGACTCCTAATGCTTGCCGATAATCCAAAGCTGCCCGAATAGTAGTGAAAGGATTTTGTAAGGAGCCATCAGAAACAGTGCCGCTAAAGGAGGCATCTACATACAAGTTTGTAGGCCTGACCTGTGAGCGTACAGGCCCCATCATGAGTAAAGTAAAAGTAAATGAAAGTAAAAGTTTTAATTTCATAGCATGACGGGTTAATAGTACAAAAAAATTAGTTGATAAATAAGGATATGATAATTTAAAGAAAACTGTTTTACTTACAATACCTTTCGCTATAAATTATTTATAGTTTTTTTTTGATCTATAATGCAAATACTGAAAGAGGCAGCGGTGGAGTTTTTTGCGATATGCATAGAAATGAGCAGCGTATCTTGAAGGTAAGATGCCACAGAACAAATGGACTTGATGATCCTGATCAAGTTTTACACGTAAAGTGCACTACAGAAAAAGCAATTGCTCGCTCTGATGCTGAGCCTCTTAATGATTTTTATTATGTAAAAGAGGGAAGGCAGCAGAAAGCTTCAGCATCCCCCTTACTTCCCACTGGGGTGGAAGGCCGAAAAAATCAGGTACCTTAAGCTATATCATAAGTGTAGAAAGGAACAGTGAGTATCCAGAAAACATAACATTCCATGCAGCAGTAAGGTACTTTGGTAGCAGCAGGTTATGGCGTGTAGTTTTTTTGCCTGCTGATGCTAAGGTAAATAGTTATTATCACAAACTTTTACTTTCTGCTGAATACAGGAATGTCCTCCAGGTCTACCTGAATGTTGATGGTTTTTCCGCCCTTATATGTTTTCCCTTTCCACTCCCAATTTCCTTTGGGAAGTACAACCGCTCTTGTTGTGATGCCCTGCTGCAGTACTGGCGCTACAAGAATATCACGTCCGAGCATGAAATGATCTTTTATTTGATGATAGCCTTGCCCCGGAAATTCATATTCCATAAGCCTCACTACTGGTTCGCCATTCTGCGCTGCCTTCTCTACCAGATCAAGTATGACAGGCAGGTACTGGTCGCGTACTTCAACCGCCTTTTTGACAATTTCGAAATGTCTATCATCCAACACCCTCCAGGGGGCAACGGAAAACTGCATCATCGGCATCAGTGCGTGAACCTGTGCAGATCTTACCACCAACTCCTGGTCAACAGCATCCAGGTTGATGAATGATCCATATTCGCCTCCTCCAATCATATCCGGACAATTGAAAGGATAACCTAAAATGCCCTGAAGTGCTATTTGCGGAACCAGTTTCTGCAGATCGTTCCAGTTGTGACCTTTATCATGAAGCCTTTGCACCAAAGGCTGACCCCCCATTTTCCAGGTTGCCCTGTATTCATTCAGGGGGTAATCCAGGCCAAACTGCTGAAAAAGCAGGGTATGTTCATTTGGGGTAACTTCTTTGAAAGATTTCAGTGGATCTTTGTAAAAGTAACTATCTCCTGCATCGAACTTAAAACCATCTACATTGTAGGTATCACTTAGGGAACGAAGCTGTTCCTGAAACCACCTAACAGCCCCTGGATTGGTGAAATCTAAAACTGCGCTAGCACCATTCCACCATCTCACAATAAGGGGGAGCTTAGTATCCACTTCATTGATAAAATAACCTTTGCTTTCCAATGCTCTGTAAATGTCGCTGTCAGCACTTACAAAAGGGCAAATCCAAAGCATTACTTTGAAGCCTAATTGGTGTAATGAATCAATCATTAGCTTAGGATCATGGAAGCGCCCTGGATGAAACTGCCATTTCCCATAATTTTCCTGCCAGTTATCATCAATCATCAGAACACCTGCGGGAAGCCCATTTTCAACTATCTTATTTGCATAGGTGAGTATGTCGTTCTGATTCTGGTTATAAGTTAGTTCGATCCAGGTGTTGTACTGTGGCTTTGTAAAAAGTAACTGATGGGGCAATTTACCAGATGCAGGAAAATACTTTTGGGAGGCATATTGAAAGGCATCCTTTAGGGTTCTGCTACGGTCAGGGTGCGCGAACTTTATTTCTGATCCGTATGAAGCTACTTTTATGGTACCAGAGGCAATGGCATATTTAATTGGCGACTCCGACCATATTACCCGGCCTTTATCAGAAAGCAGCAGGGGTTGTATTTGGTTTCCCTGATTATTTGCCCATAAATCAATGGAGTAGGCTGAATCGAATGGCATTAAATGCCCGTCCCTTACCACTCCACCCCACCAATGTTCACCTGGAAGTAACGTAAGGGTAGTAGTATCAGAAATGGTCTGAGCAAGACCTTTATGAAGCATGCATGTTACAGAAAAGACAAGAAGTAAGATTGCTTTATTAATAATGCTTCCGCTTTTGTTTAGTAAATACATATAAGATTGATTTGCTACCATTTAAAACCTTGACTACTTGGACAGAGTGAACCCTTACGAAACCTTCCTATTATAATGCTATTTTGCCCTGACCAGGAGATTAATCAACCTATCCGGCATGTTGTTGTACAAATGGATACTATCTCTTGAACCAATGCCTAAGCTGCAAGCAAGCCAGTTGATCCAACTACACCAATCTTTTTTAACTAAAACAGAAATATATTAGGCTATCAGAGCTTAGGCCTGCCTTTTATGATACCCACTTTATGTCCTTTCAAGGCATAGTAAAAAATAAACAGGTAGCAGGGCACCAGTATCCAATACGCATCCCTTGCAGAAAACATATCAGCCAGCTGTCCATAAAGCAGGGGGATAAGCGCCCCTCCTGCGATGCCCATGATGAGGAGCGAAGAACCAGCCTTTGTAAAACGACCAAGGCCGTTAAGTGCCATAGGCCAGATAGCAGGCCATACCAAAGCATTGGCCAAGCCAAGCAGCGCAAGGGCAGAAACCGAAACATATCCTTCCGTAAAGATGACCACAAGGGAAAGTAAAGTGCCAAGGGCACCTGAGTACAGCAATGCCTTTTCCTGGCTCATGTATTTAGGAATGCAGATGATGCCTATGATGTAGCCCACAATCATCGCAACAAGAGTTGCGGTGGTAAAAAATTTAGCTGTTTCCAATGAAATACCTTCAGCACCTCCGTAACTGATAATTGAATCACCTGCCAGCACTTCCACACCTATATAAAGAAACAATGTTATGGCTCCCAGGAGCAAATGCGGAAACTGCAACACACTCTTTTTTGCTGTTGCAGCCTGTGTAACACCCTCTTCTTCCTTATCAGCATCTATTTCTGGCAAGCTGGAGAAATACACCAGCAACGCCAGAACCACTAGTACAGCAGCAATAATCATATAAGGTATGATCACCCTGGCTGCCAGGGCATCCAGTTCCTGTGTGCTTGCACTCGCACTTGTAAAACCTTCTGCGTCTACGAGATGATCAACATCACTCAAGGCGATAGCTCCTAGCACAATCGGCGCGAGGGCACCCGCAAATTTATTGCAGATACCCATGATACTGATCCGTTTTGCAGCACTTTCCCTTGGTCCGATAATCGTAATGTATGGGTTAGAAGCAGTTTGCAGCAAAGCCAGCCCTGTACCCTGCACAAACAGGCCAAACAGGAAAAACAAATACTGTCGGGTTAGGGCAGCAGGAATAAAGATGATGGCACCCACTGCTATTACAACCAAGCCCAGGGACATTCCTTTTTTGTAACCTGAAAAGTTAAGCACCCAGCCAGAGGGTACTGCCATCACCAGGTAGGCAATGTAAAAAGCAAAGGCAACCAGATAGGACTCTAGGTTATTTAGTTCACAGGCTATCTTCAGGTAGGGAATCAGTACTGAATTTAACCAGGTGATAAACCCGAATATGAAAAATAAAGCACCTATAATCAGGATAGGGTTTATTCCTTTCCGGTCCTGAAGTACTACTTTTTCCTCTGTGGCCGGACGCTGTTGTAGTATATTTGTCAAAATATAAAGATTTAGATTATTTACACTTTTCTAATCAAGCACTACCTGCAATACACCTCTTACTCCCTGAAAATCTGATGCCTTAAGTGCCACTGCTAACAGGCCATTGCTCTCATCATACTCATACCGCTCTACTGCTATTCCAGCTCCAGCTGTTGCAGAAAGCACCTGACGAGGCTTTTCGCACTTTATGGTCATTATCTGATCTCCATAAACCTTTAAATTGATCATGATCCTGCCCTCCTGCTGCTGTAGGCTGTATATGTTTGAGGTGCCTTTGTGGATCACATGCAGCGGCAAAATCTCCTGCCCTACCCGGTAAGTCAGGCGATATTCTTTTCTTTCCAGGCGTGGCAGATATAAAAATCCCCATCCCTCTTCTTCAAAGTATGCCGGTATACCATCACCTTCAAGTTCTGCAGCTGAAAGGTGCTCGTTTTCACCTAGCTTTACCTTCAGCACCATGCTGCCAAGTGTATCATGCTGATACGCCTCCTCTGGCATTTGTGTATTATCCAGGATCACAAAGCCCGGCTCTTTTTCAGTTACCAGTGTGTATTTGTTATACAACCATTGAGAATGCAGTTGCTCTGTATTCTTGGCAATGTATCGATCTCTACTTCTTTGAGCTGTTTTATAATAATTAATCCATTGTTCAGATATATCTGGCTGCAGGAAATCATCCTGTGCCAGCCAGTTAGGCCAATGACTTTCAATAATATCAGTTTGCTGTTCCTGCAGCGGTACCCTGGGTAAGGTGGCAAGCTCATACCATAGATTGCCATAATTAATCCTGTTAATGACATGGGTGCCATGGTCGAATCCCCCTCCGTTTGGTTCCCCTGGAGGGTTTAACTCAGGAATCTGGCTGAAATCAGTGTTGGCATATTTTACGCCAGCCTCTCTCAGTAACTTGCCAAGACTGTAGTTGCCAGTGGGATTCCAATAATAACTGTAGGCGCAGGGAACAAAACTTTCAGGAAAAGAGTGACCATTCTCAGGGCTTAGTCCATATTGGGCCATGATTTCTTTAAAACACTGAATGTGTTCCCGAAGGGACTCTTCCGGCCAGGGTTCCTTATCAATCAGGTTATACCACTCTGCTCTTTTTTGAGCTTGGCCGGGTGCCCAGTATTCATGCCCGGTGCCGTGCAATCCAAATTCCATATAGGCAGCCTGCTCCCGCACATAGTTCATGATTTCCTGCTGCTCTTCGTTTACCCTGGCCCTATTATCCCAGGCGCCACGCTGGTAGGTCGTAGTAGGGAACTTTGCCAAAACATTCTCCCTGTCCATTTCACTCAGAATAAACAGGCATTGAATACGTGCACCCACCTTTTTTCCAACTTCCACAATGTGTTTATAATCATTGAGATCAAACTTTCTTTTTACACCACAGCGGTAAGGTCCGGGCGTAGCATTTTGAGTAAGATCACTCCCCTCGTTCCAGCCTAGATCGTCTATAGCAAAAGCAAAAGCCCTTGGAAATACTATTTGATGTGTGCTATTCATATCAGCCATGATGTAACAAGTTATTCTAGTTGCCTAATTTTCCGGATAAACTTCAATGAGCAGGTTCTTTTTGAAGGCAAGCGGCAGCTCAGCTTCGGGGCCTGTCACAACCCCAAGGTCTATTCCTTTTACATAATCCCGAACACGATATTGTTGATCATTCTGCAGCCCTTTTAGACGCACCGTTCCTTCCCAGTCCTGATTATAGAAGGCATAATGAAGGGTGTCTCCTTTCTGTATCACATGAGTTTCAGGTAGCTCCCAGCCTATATCATATAAGCCGCCCAGGTATGATTCTTTCGAGAGCATCTTTTGATGGTAGAGGCCAAACCACTTCTTCCAGATGATCTCCCGCTCTGGTGTTAACAGGTTGTCTTCTGTAACCGTTGGATTTTCACGGGGCCAGGTAAATTTGGTGCCCAGTACTGCTCCTATTCCAAAGGAGCTTGCAAAGTCGCTTCGTTCATCACTTAGTTCTACATGATCGCCAAAGTAAGCGGTTTTTCCAAGCAGCGCTTTGTATGTTTTGCCTTTATGCCTGATTTGCCAGCTGGAGAGCGGGTCGGAAGCAACTGCCTGGTTCATGTAGGGCATGTTGAATACCGACATACAGGTGCCGCAGGGACAGTTTTGAATCACCGCATTGGGTTTGATGTCCCTGGCATTTTCATATATCTGTGCAAAGAACTGGGGTAGCTTCTCAACAGATTCCTCAGGGTGCTCCAGGTTATGGGCTGGATTGTAATCAGGAGGAACAGCGTTCAGGTGCTGTCCATCCATTTTCAGTCCGTCAAATCCCCACTGGTTCATGAAGAGGTCAACTACTTCCTCTGTATGTTGAATGGTTTTTTTATAGGCAGGAGACATATAGTAGGCGTCCCACCAGGTAATATACTGGGGAGAGCCGTCTGCATTCAATAGCTTCATATCCGGATGCTCCTGCAGCAGCTTACTTCCAGGGTCAGCAGCTAAGGGTGCCCACCAAAGCATGGCTTTCATGTCATAGCTATGGATTTTATCAACCAGGGCTTTCATTTGCGTATCGCCCTTCGGAAACTTTTGCCGGTTCACTTGCCAGTCACCTTCTGCCTGCTGAAACCCATCATCTATGGTTACCCATTTAATACCCAGCTCCTTTACCTTTGGCAAGGTGCCAATAATCTCCTCCAGGGTAAAATCACGCATGTAACCCCAGGCACACCAGGAGGATTCATAGGCAGCTTCTTCGGGCTCTACAAAGTCTAAACCTTTAGCACGCAGCAGATTCCCATATGTAGCAAGGCTGTTATAGTAATCACCCTGGTGTACCATGACGAAGGTTTCTATTGTTTTCAGAGTATCACCAACACCAAGCTGTAATGGTTCTCCATACTCAAACTCAGTGCTGATGCTGGCAGTAGTCTCGTCCTGGTCAATATCCACAGGCAGGGAAATCAATTTTGGCTGCAGCTCGGCATGCCCAATGGCAATACCCACATCCGGACGCCATAGGTTTGTAACCGGAATGCCTCCTCCATAGTCGGAACTGCTGAGGCCCATATAATTTTCCTGGCTGAAGCCTGGCTTCAGGGGCTGGATCCAGTCTTTCCGGGCACTGGTAGAACCTCCCTGAAAAGACCAGAACAAGGTTGAGTCCTGATGCGGCAGCACCTTATAATGATGATTCACCCATTTGTTTACCTGGATAGTCTTTGATGAACGGTTTATATACATCACCTGCATCAGCAGCATATCAGGAAAAGCATCATATGCCTTGACCGTCATTACTTTTTCAATCATAGAATCCCCGTTCTTACTACTCCCCTTCAAAGTCCAGCGCTGTCCTTTACCCACCTCATCAGTAAATTCCTGATCGTTCCTTTCGTCCAGCATAAAATCCTGGGCTCTGAACTTTTTGGTGATCAGGTATTCCGAGGGCAATGCAGCCTCCATCAGAGGGCTGGCCCCTTCAGCTGTAGATGAAACCCTGGTATGGAAGTTGTTAGTAATCTGCAGGGAGAGCTTGCCATGCTGAATCAATACTTCTTCTGGCTGAACTGCGGCCTCCCTGCCTGCGCAGGCAGATAGCATCAACATCAATAGCAGGGGTTTGAAGTATAAATTCATAGGCTTTATTTTCTTTTCAGGATTCTTGCCGCATTGCTGCGGTACAATTTCTTTAGCACCTTTGGCCGTAGCCCGAAGCCATGCAGGGGCCAGTGATAATTGAAGCGTTCTGTTTCGTAGAAATGCTCATCTGTGCTTTCCAGAATACGGAAAGTGGTCTGGTACATCTCTGCTTCCATACCCATGTCGGTACCATAAAGCAGCTTGTTTTGGTGCTGCTTGTAGAATAGTTGCATTTGACGGGGAATTGGAGCCGTTTCCCCATAACGGGCAGAAATATCAGCATACAGGTTTGGGTACTTTTTCAGGAGCCGCCCAATCACCTCCAGATCCCATTCACAGTTGGCAAAATGACAGGCAATAAAGGTAGTTGCTGGGTTTTCCCGTACAGCATTTTCTAACGTTCCAATAAGCGCAGCATGATTCAGAAAGCCTGCTTCACTTGTATCAATCTGCCATACATGAGCGTTCATCAGTCCGTCGTTGGTAGCATCCATTGGCTGATACATCCACATAGGCTCGGCTACGTGTACGCTGATGGGCATCTTCAGCTCGGCACATTTTTCCAGCAGGGGCTTGATACGGGCATCATCGATGTGCATGCCCCTGCCAGGCACCGGTTTTGAGTACAATTCTCCCAGCCCTTTATCCCCTAATTCACCAACACCCCGGGCACCAACACGATAACAACGCTCCAGTTCGCGAACTGCTTGTTCGCTCCAGCCCGGTTCCATGTAGCCGGTGTAATCAAAACCGCACCATACTTCAAAACGATTGCCATACCTGGCATATACCTGATAGGTAGAGTCAAAAGCAGGCCCGGTGGCATAAGTTAGGATGATCGTTTTTTCTATGCCAGCCTTATCCATGACAGCAATCCAGCGGTTAAGCTCTTCTTCAGACCGGGCATAGGCATGTGAATGCATATCAATGACAGGATATCTCGCTTTGGCTATCCTGGTAACAGGTATTTTGTAAATCGACTGCGGCCGATAGTCCTTCAGCAACAAATCATCAGGCGATTGTGCCTGGCAAAACAAAGAGGAGCTGAATAGAGCTGCTAATATGTATGCCAGTATCCTCATCATGCAGGTGAAACTACGTTAAGCTTTTGTGTGATGAGTTTTACAACAGAGGCTGTTGCTACAGGAAATACCTTACGCAAATCAATCTCTTCATTATTGCGCAATACCTCCTGCAGGGTCTTCATGAACATATTTTTGGTTTCGGTAGCCAGATTAACTTTTGTGATTCCTCTTTTTATGGCCTCCCGAAGCTGATCATCAGGTATACCCGAGCTGCCGTGCAATACCAGGGCAGCCGGAGTGGCTTCATGTATGCGTGAGAGAAGTTCCAGCTGCAGTTTTGGGGTTTCTTTGTAAAAACCATGTGCTGATCCTATCGCAATTGCCAGCGCGTTAATGCCGGTTTCATCCACAAAACGCTTCGCCTCCTCAGGCTGGGTGTAAATACTCGACTGTTCCTGTCCCAGTTTTGCTACATAGCCCAGTTCTGCTTCTACATTGGCTTTATATTGCTCGGCCAGTTTTACAACTTCTAAGGTTGTTTTTACATTTTCGGAATAAGGCTGTTCGCTGGCATCGATCATGACAGAGTCAAAGCCGGCATCCAGGCAGCGATGCGCAATTTCTACAGAGCTGCCATGGTCCAGGTGAAGCCAGCCCTGCACCTCATAGGTCTCAAGTGCCGCACGTGCCATTGCTGCAGCAACCTTCAGTCCCAGGTAATGAATAGAGCTTTCGGATAGCTGGAGGATCACAGGCTGACCAGTTGCATTTGCAGCCTGGAGCACACCTGAAAGTGTTTCAAAGTTATAGAAGTTTGTAGCCAGCAGTGCTTTACCTTCCTGCCCAAGTGCTGCAAGTTTGTCCTGAAGTGTCATTAAAAGGTGTAGTTAAAAGTAGATTCAGCAATTGATTTTACCAGATCGAGATTTTCGAAGGCAGTAGTACCCCCAGGACGGGTGGTGTTAATTGCCCCGCTTAAAGCGCCAAATTCCAGGCACTCCTGCAGAGATTTCCCCTGTATATATTTTGAAATAAAGCCTGCATCAAAGCTGTCTCCTGCGCCAATGCTGTCAACTACCTGTTCATTCAGAAAAGCAGGCTGATGCACAAGCTCGCCTTTCCGCCAGGCCCAGGCGCCTTCACGTCCCCCTTTCACCACCAGGATATTGGCATAGCGCTTTAGACTTTCGATACCATGCTCCAGATTGCTGGTTTTAGTCAGCGCCATCAACTCAGCGGTATTGGGCAAAAATACATCAACATGGGGAAGGAGCGCTTTCAGGTCAATATCCCAGCGTTCTGCAGGATCCCACTGCGGGTCTATGGAGGTGGTAAGTCCTAAACTTTTTGCTTTTTGAAAGAGTGGCACCAGCTGTCTTGTTAAGCCTGCCTGTAAAAATACAGAGCTCAGGTGCAGATGTCTGGCGCTTGTCAACACAGTCTCCTGCACATCCTCCAGTCTAAGGTGTTCCATGGCACCGGGGTGGGTAACCATAGCTCGGTCTTCGCCGAAATTTAAAACAATGGTGGCACCAGTCTGGTGGTCATCATTCAGGAGAATATTGCCCGTATCAACCCCCCGGGATTTTAAGCTGGCAATAACAAGATCACCAAAATTATCATTTCCTACCTTCCCAATGAATGTGGTCCTTACGCCAAGTGTGCTTAAGTTGCTGGCGAATATGGCAGAACTGCTTCCCAGGGTAAGGTTCATATTTCCTGCAAGCACTTCCTTGCCTACTTCCGGAAACTGATCAATTTGATTAAGGATAAGGTCAACGTTAAGTTCACCAATCACTACAACATCATGAATTTTATCCATTCGGATTTAATAAAATAGTTATGGATATACCTGAACGTAAAGCTGTTCTAGGCCAGACTCAATTCTACTTTTTCAGTCAGGAGAAGATCGTTCAAGTCAACAAGGTTGAACTTATAGAAGTACTTATCCATGGCTTTTTCAATGTGTGAGAGCAATATTTCTTCTGCTTCAACACCATTGAGATCCAGGTTACGATAGAGTCTCCAGCGGGAAGCCAGCACTTCCGGGTTCTCCCAGATGTATCTGCATCCGGTCTTTATCAGCCATTCCTGGCGCTCAGGGCTGTTTGCATAGAAGTCATCTGCATCCTCTCCTTCCAGCATCCACTTTTTCCAGCGCTGCGAGTCAATCACCGCTTTCCAGAGCAATGCCTTTAAGTTAGAGGACTTTGCTACATTGCCCTCTGCCAACAATTTGTCTTCTATTTCACACAGTTCCATCAAACCTTCGTATTCCCGTTCTGTAAATTCCGGCCCCACATTGGCTGCCCCCATGCCTGAGCGTGGGTAGTCCTCCGGATTTGTTACGTTATCAGAATAGTGGCCCTTGATTACACTGCCATACTGTTGTGCAACTGCGGTAAGTTCTTTCGCCACCTCCGGATCAAAGGTAGAGGTATGCAAATCGGTGCCTACTTTCCCCACTACAAAACAGGGCCACACATCCTCCAGCTGATGGCGCTGAAGACCTTCTTTGAGAAAGCGCAGAAAGCGGTCGAACACCTGCATATCAGCCAGTCCGCCATGTACCTCTTCAGTTCCGACTTCGTATGCTATTGGAGGATAACCATGACTTCTTCTGAAGTTTTCAGCATGAGCAATCAGGTCTATGGTTCGTTCTGCCACCACATCAATATTGATGATTTCCCCTTTTGGTAGGGTTATGTCAATCGTAGGATCTACATGTATTAGATCATATCCTGCTGCAATGGCTGCTTCAAAAGATTCTTTAACAGCCTGCAGTGTTCTTTCATAACTCCACTTCTCACGGTTGTGTACATCTTTCAGCCAGGGACCACCATGATCTATCGCAATAATAACAGGTCCTGTATAATGGATTGCTGCTGCCTCCCTACGAATGGTTCTTACAAACTGCTCCTGAGTCAAACCAGTGTACCCGCCGTCACTGTCAACCTGATTAAGGGTGGCAGCAAACTTGATCATTGCATTGTTCCTTTTGGCGGAACGTAGCGAGGCTTTGATAACAGCTAATGAATTAGGGCATGCTGCAAAAATTGTGCGCTTAACCCCAGTCTCATTTTCCGAAGCATTGATTTGTTTCAGCACATAATCAAGCAATGACATATTCTGCTGCCTTGCTGTCTCTCTTAGGAATTGGTTCATAGGTAAAAAATATTGATTCAGTGGTAGAGAAGTTGAGAACTGAACTAGTGCATCGCGTAAATTTCTACTCCTTCCACCACCCTGGTAATAGCACCTGTGGCAGAGGGTGAATCAGGCTGAAGACCTAGTTGGAGCGATTTATAGAAGCCTAAGATCTGAGATGGAACAACACTGCACACTGCTAGAAATTCTTCGTCCAGGGCGTAACCATTCTCAGACAGTACTATTTTATTTTTAAGCTTTACATTGGGAATATCAGATTCCATAATCCCCACTTCCGCCAGCGGAGCCTTTCCCTTCTTCATGGAAGCAACAAGGTCTTTTTCGTAACGCAGGGGATAATCATTATTTGAGAAGATGTAAACGACCAGCGTGGTCTCATCCACCACTGCCTTAGGACCATGGCGGAGGCCGAGAAATGAATCCCGCTTGCAAATCACCTTACCATCAGTCAGCTCCTGCACTTTCAGGTGCGACTCAGTGGCGGTACCATAAAAGGGGCCAGCACCCAGGAATACGGCACGCCTGAAATCCAGCTCGGCCAGTTGTTTCAGGTCCTGTGCATAATAATTGATGATCTTTTGCCCGTAAGTAACGATCGTTTGCAAACTTTTGCGCATGCGCTCCAACTCGTAAATATGAGCAACCAGTTTACCTGCCAGCAGCATCCCTGTATAGCTGCTGGTCATGGCCAGGCTTAAGTCACATGCTTCCTCGGGTAGGGTTAATATATAGCTGTCTTGCTTTGTTCTAATATTAGCAAGCTTTCCTTCTGGATTGCAGGTGATCATCAGATGATAACAACTTTTGCAGACTTTATCAGCCATTTCCACTGCTGCCACACTCTCGGGACTATTACCGGAGCGCGCAAATGAAATCATCAGTGTAGGAACATCAGCATGTAAATAATCTTTTGGATGAGATACCAGATCTGTCGTGGAAATAGCTTCTGTAAGTATTCCTGTTTGTCGCTGAAAAACGCCACGCAGGGATAATCCTATGAAAGCACTTGTGCCGGCTCCCGTAAGAATGATTCTTTGTATTTCCTTATGTTTATCAAAAAAAGATTGTATAGACTCACGTTCCCCCTCTACCAGGCTCCAGACTTTCTGCCATATTTCGGGCTGCTGAGAAATTTCTTTTGCCGTATGGATCGCACCACGATCGGTCAATTCCTGCACATTGAAGCCTAGATATTTCATATGTCCCATTGATTTATATTAGTATCTATCAAAGATATAAAAAATAACAAGACATCTTTCGTTTCATTATTATTTTTTATTACGAAACCTTATTTTATGACATGTTAAACTTCCTAACGTTTAATTTTGCACTTGCAACAAAGTTTGTATGTAAATTTTAGTAATTTTAAATATCCAACGTTTGCCTAAAGAACTTTCAGCTTGAAAAACATGTCAAAAAATAGAGATTCAACAGTAACCCGAAGAAAGGAGACCCTTCATTTGATTTCGGATCAGGGGCAGGTTTCTGTGAAAGCATTAAGTGAAAAATTCAATGTTAGTGAGGTTACCATTCGCAATGACCTGGAGCAGCTGGAGAAGAAAAACTTACTGATACGGGCAAGGGGTGGCGCACTAAAGGTGGAGAGTGGGGTGGCCATTGATCAACGTCTGGTTGATAAAAACCAGATAAATTTCCAGGAAAAAGCCAGGATCGGAAAAAAGGCAGCACAACTGGTGTATGAGTCAGATACCATTATTATAGATTCCGGCTCTACCACTGCGGAAATGGTCAGAAGCCTGCCTGAGCTACAGGACCTGACGGTTGTCACCAATGCGCTGAACATCGCTAATCAGCTCATGACAATTCCGCATATCAATGTGATCATTCCTGGCGGCTTTCTGCGTAAAAACTCTCTTTCTATGGTGGGACCACAGGCAGAAAAAAGCTTGCGGAACTTTAATGTCGACAAGGCCTTTCTTGGTGTTGACGGATTTGATACCAGAAACGGTATTTTTACTCCAAATGTTGAAGAAGCCCGCCTGAATGAAATCATGATAGAGATTTCCAGGGAGGTAATCCTGCTGGCTGATTCCAGCAAATTCGGCAAAAGAAGTTTTGCCTTTATCTGCTCTATCAATCAGATTGATAAGGTGATAACTGATAATGGAATCCCGGAGGACGACCTCAAACGCCTGCAGGATGCTGGCGTGGAAGTAATCATTGCTTAGTTTATGCTTAGTGCAGAAAAAAAAAGGGCTCTTCCAGAAGAGCCTTTTTTTTGAACCAACCAAACAAACAAAAAAGATTATTTTAAAGACAAGAGGCTCTACTCATTTTGTGTAGCCAGCCTGTTTGTGAACAACTCATCCTGTGGTATGTAATAGATGTTACGCGGGCTTTGCCAGCTTACCACTTCCTGGGGTTGTACCCCTGGGAAATTTCTATTCATATCCAGTTTGTTTCTGTATAAATCGATGCTGCGGTGTCCTTCATAGGCTAGCTCCAGTCTGCGCTCCTGCAGTACAGCGCCCAATACTGAACTGGCGCCCTGTAAATTAGTCAGACTGTAAAGTGCATCACCGGATAATCCTGCCCTCTGCCGAATTACATTGATGTCATCCAGTGCCAACTGGTCCTGTCCCAGTTTTGCATAAGCTTCGGCGCGGTTGAGGTACATTTCAGCCAGGCGGAGCACATGTGGCGAATTTAGCGTTACCACCCCATCCTGATAAGAATGCTTGGTGATAAAATATTTGGGAATGCCATTTCGGGTCTCCACAGTTACACCATCACTTGCGTACTGAGGCACGATCAGGTCATTCCGTACATCTTCGGGATGCTGACCCAGTAACTGACGCAAGGGTTCTGAAGCATATATTTCTCCCCAACCAATCTGATCCGTTAGATACATAGAACCAATTGATCCTGTGCCTCTGTCATCCTGGAGGGTATGCTTTATGATGAGGATTGATTCCCTGGAAGAAGGCGTATTCCAGAAAGAGTTCAAATAATCCTCCCCAGGGACCAGCTGAAACTTAGGAGATTCAATTACATCAGAGGCATATTGGATTGCTTTATCATTCATCTCCATGTACAGATAAGCCCTTGATAAAAGTGCCCAGGCAGCTTCCTTGGAAGCATATTCCACGCCCCTGCCGTTGGCGCGCGACATTAGCGCTGCAGCTTTCTCGAGGTCACTTACTACCTGCTCATAACTTTCGCCGACAGTTGCTCTAGCCTTATTATCAGGGTCTGTGCTGTTTAAGCGCAGGATTATGCCGGGATTATCTGTACCATGAGAATAAGGTTTGGCAAAGAGGCGCAGCAAATCGAAATGAGCCATAGCACGCAAAAAATAATTTTCCCCCAACAGATGATCACTTGATGGACTGATTCCCTCCTCAACTGATTCTATATTCTGATTGGCGGTATTGACTATTTTATAGGCAACATACCACATATAAGTTGAATTTTCCTGTGCGGGAAAATGCTCCCTGGTAACTGCCGCAAACAATGGATCTGTCGTGGTTGCGCTTAAGGTGACATTGTCACTGGGATATTCCAGCATCTGGTGCAGGTTGCGCGCATAGGTGCTTCTGAAGTCATTTACCCCTTTGTATGGAAGCTGGTCTTTCATAAGGGAATAAGCACCGTTAGTAGCATATTCCAGTGCATTGGTAACTTCTGCCAGGTTCTCTTTTGTAACACCTTCGAAAGGGTCAATATCAAGGCTGCAGGCGTTATTCAATAGTACTAGTATAGCGATAGAAAGTATTCTGCTCTTCATAATTGTATAACGATTAGAAGCTTATTTGTAAACCCACTAAATATTGTTTGCTGATAGGGTATTTAAAGTCTGATAAACCTGCCAGGCCGAAAGAGCCAACCTCTGGATCCATGCCGGAAAATTTCGTAAACGTAAAGAGGTTGTCACCGGAAATAAAGATGTTCGCTCTTGCGATTTTCACCTTTGACAGGAGCGCGCCTGGAAGGTTATAATTTAGCATGATGTTTCGAATCCGCCAGAAACTACCATCCTCCAGGTATCTTGAGGAAGGCCTGTTTGACTGCAGGTTGCCTCCGAAGACAGGCTTTGGATGCGTGGCAACATCGCCTGGGTTCTGCCAGCGCGACCAGCCATCTGCCAGTTGCATCATATTAAAGTTGAAATTGGCTCCATCTGCATCAACAAACTCCCGCGTACGATGATAAACGAGGTTGCCATACTGAAATGCAGAAGATACGCTTAGGGTAAGCCCTTTGAAACTAAGGGATGAGTTCAGTCCACCGAAAAAGTCAGGTGTAGCAGTACCTACCAGCTGTAAGCTGCTTGTTGCCGAAGCCAGGGCATACTGATTGGTTACCTGATACTCTACCACATTACCTTCCGAATCCGTTACTGCCTGCTCCCACTGCGGATCTCCATTCTCCGGATCTACACCCACCCATTTGGGCAGATACCATGAATTAATATCCTCACCAACACGCACTGACTGTTTTACGCCATCATAAACCTTATTGATGATAGTTCCTTCTGGTAATTCTTTAACCTGATTTTGTGCTGTCCCAATATTGAAGTTAACATTCCAGCTTACATTTTGTGTGTGCACAACATCGCCGCCAATTCCCAGTTCAAATCCCTGATTAACTACACGTCCGGCATTTCGCCAAACTTCAGCTATGCCCTGCGAAGGTGGCAACTGCACTTTAGACAGAAGCCTGTCTGTATCTTTATAGAAGCCGTCAACAGTGATGTCCAGCCGGTTAAAAAGTGTGATATCCAAGCCTAGGTCAGCAGCCTTTGTTTGCTCCCAGCCCAGATCTGGATTGGGTAAGGTTTCAGGATATCCTGCTGAGCCACCGTTGTATTGTGTTGCAAAATTGTAAAGGGCAAGGTATTGAAAGGCAGGAATGTTATCGTTTCCTACTATTCCATAACTACCGCGTAGCTTTAGCAGGGAAACTGTTTTGCCCAGTGAGCTAAAGAAGTTTTCATTGCTGATAAGCCACGAGGCAGAAAGTGCTCCAAAATTACCCCAACGTTTATTTGCTCCGAAAACAGAACTGCCGTCTCTTCTGAAAGAAGCACTTACAAAATATTTCTCCCTATAATCGTAGCTAACTTCTGACAGGAAAGATTGAGCGCTTGTCTGTACTTTGGTTCCGGAAATACCCTGAGGGGAAGCAACACCACCCGGAATTTTGATTCCGGAGACCACACCATAGCCATTTGCTCCCGCCGATTCACTTGTCCATTGCTGCGCTTCGAAACCAATAAAACCGTTTAGGTGGTGAGGGCCAAAGTCTTTATAAAAGCGGGCAAGGTTAGTAGTAATGCCGCTCACGCCTTCTGTTACGCCAAAAGAAAGTATTCCTGAATTACTTCTTCCTTCAATAGTGCGAACATCTTCATAGGTATCATTCCTGTAGTTGGAGTAGGAAATACGATTGCGTGTCTGCAGGGAAAACCAGGGAGTAACATCTACAGAAAGTACCACATCCCCATTCATGGTCAATCCCCTTGTTGCATAATCATTGTATTGTGCACTGTGAAGAATATTATTTTTATCACGTGTTAAAAAGCCAGGGGTGTTTGCATCCACATACCTTATATTTCCTTCTTCATCATATGGGGTGTCATAAGGCAGGTAGAGAAACGGCTGGTAAGGCCAGCGCCAGTGGTATGAGTTGTTTTTATCCCGGGTAATATTGAAGTTGGTGGTTAATCTTACTGCATCTGAAAGTTCAAAATCAAGGTTTGATCTGAAGTTCAGACGCTGGTAGTTTGTGCTAAGCAAAGTGCCTTCTTCGTCATAATAATCACCTGCCAGGTAATAGCGTACCTTTCCGCTACTGCCGGTAGCAGAAATATTGTGATTTTGAACAATGCCTGTTTTATAGGCGAGATCCAGCCAGTCGGTATCCGTTTCTAGCACTGTGGCTGGTCGTATACCATTGAACACTGCTGAGCTGTTAAACATCAGCCGTTCTGTATCGTAAAGCTGCTGGGCATTCATGAGCCCAAAATTACCGGTGGTGATCTGGCGTGTTCCCACGGTACTGCGAACAGTGATCTCGGTTTTTTCAGTAGACCCTTTCTTGGTTGTTACTACAATTACTCCTGCATTTGCCCTGGATCCGTATAGCGCTATAGCACCAGCATCTTTCAACACTGTAACGCTCTCTACATCATTAGGATTATAGCTCCCCCCGATGATGCCATCAACCACCACCAAAGGCCCTCGATCAGCATTGATTGAAGAGTTACCGCGAATACGAATCTCTGCCGCCGCTCCGGGTGCACCTGTTGCGGAAGTTACCTGTACGCCTGCTACCTTTCCCTGTAGCATGGTTTCCAGGTTTGGTACCGTAACGCCTTTTATCTCCTCTGCTGATAGGTTGACTACCGAACCTGTGATTTCCTGCTTGGTTTTAGCTGAATAGCCTACTACAATCACTTCATTCAATTCTTCAACAGACGGACTAAGGGAAATATTTATTTCGCTCCTGCTTGCTACCGGCACCTCCTCACTTTCGAATCCTATAAAAGAAAACACAAGTACCGCATCCTGTCCTGGCACCTCAAGTGAATATTTGCCATCAAAATCTGTAACTACACCGGTGGTTGTGCCTTTGACAATGACATTCACACCAGGTAATGGCTGTTTATCCAACAATGAAACTACCCTTCCCTTTACCGTTTGCTGAGCGTATCCCTGCAATGCAATTATGCAGAAGCAAAAAAGTAAGGTCGAGATTCTAAGAGAAAGTATAAATCTAGACATGCTTAGAATAAATAAGTTTTAGTAAATATATTATCTTTCGTATTATTACGAAACTAACTAATGATATATTTTAAATTTAATTTAACTCAAGACGAAAGATTGCTATTATGATAAAAGCCAGAATGTGGTTGTGGTATGCTCTGATAACTACCCTCTCATGGGGAGTCTGGGGAGCACTGATAGAAATACCTGAAAAAGCAGGCTTTCCGGCCACACTGGGATACGTAGCCTGGGCGCTCACCATGATCCCCTGCTCTATGGTTGCCTTACACCTGGATAAATGGAAATTAGCCACGCATCCCCGTGCGGCTATTTTTGGCTCTCTGGTTGGCTTTTTCGGCGCGGGTGGGCAGTTGATTCTTTTCCAGGCCCTGAGGGATGGTCCTGCTTATGTTGTTTTTCCTTTAATTTCACTGTTCCCTGTGGTGACCATTTTCCTCTCAACCTTATTTCTTAAAGAGAAAGCGAGTAAACGCCAGTGGATAGGCATAAGCTTTTCACTGGCAGCAATCTTTTTTCTCTCCTATCAGCCTCCCTCTGATACTGTTTCCAATGATCAGCTCTGGCTTCTGTTATCAATAGGTGTTTTTATTCTTTGGGGTTTCCAGGCATTTATTATGAAATTTTCCAATGACCTGATGAGTGCCGAAAGTATTTTCTTTTACATGATGGCTACCAGCGTTCTGCTGATTCCTGTTGCCATCTGGATGACTGATCTTTCACAACCTATCAACTGGGGGTTTGAAGGGCCTTATCTGGCTGGATTCATACATGCCCTCAATGCCTTTGGAGCACTTACCCTGGTGTATGCGCTTCGCTATGGCAAGGCCATCATTGTTGTACCCATGACAGGGCTTTCTCCCATCATTACAGTCATTCTTTCTTTGGTGTTGTATGCTGTGATACCAGGAACTATGCTCATCATAGGGATGACTTTAGCAGCGGTTGCTATTTACATCTTGAGTGAATAAAATAAGGACAGGCAGGGGAAATCCCTTCTTCTAAAGGATGGCCACCATCCCTGCCTGCACATTTAATTTATTCCCCTGACTTACTCTTTCAAAACCTTCAGATATCGGGCAGAAGAACCATTACTTATCTTAAGCAAATAAAGGCCTGGCCGAAGGTCTGAAAGATCATATCGTGTGCCCTGCTCATACCCACCTGCTGGTTGCAATGGCAACACCTTACCCTGAAGATCGATCCACTGAAGTTTAACTTCCGATAGCTGATAGCTGGCAAGATTCAGCCGAAGCATACCTCCTGTAGGATTAGGAAATACATACACCTCTTTGAAAACCTCATCCTCTAGGCCAAGCGTAACTTCCGGCGCTGCAGAAACTACTTCTGAGTAGCGTGAGGGCCCTGCCTCATTGAATGAAAATACCCGGTAGTAATAAGTTGTTCCAACCACCACATCATTATCGTAATAAGCAAAAGTTACAGAATTCTTTTCAGCCACCACCTCAAAATTATCCTGATTGCCCACGGATCTCTCCACCACATAGCCCAGGCATTGCTCACACCGCTGCCACTCAACAATGAGCTGTGATTCGGGAAGGGTTTCTGAATTTGTCACACGAACATTTGCAGGAGCCTGTGCGGGTAATAAGCGGACAAACACAGCCGGAGGGCTTGCCTCTAAAGGTAGTAATACCTGCTCTCCGGAAGGAAGGTGGATGGCGGCCCCTAACTTAATGGTCTTATTTTGCCCCAGGTTATCCAAGAGGTTTAGCGGAATGGCCAGCTCATAAAAACCACTGGATGTTGCCCTTTCCACCTTCTGCACAAACAGCCAGTCTTCTGCCTGAGCAGCGAAAAGTGAATCATTCCTGATTAGATAGTCATAACCGGCGCCCGTCCATAACTGATTGGCCAAGCCACTTGCTGTGCTGTTGTCTGTGTCTAAATACACTGCATAGTCATCAGGAGTGCTACCTTCAACAAGTATAAGAAAGCTTTCTGCTCCTGAGAATAATTTGATGGCATGGGTGCGTCCGGCACTGTATGCCGTTGCCAGTGGGGCTACTCCCTCCCACTCCTCTATTATTCCATCAACTGTAAAATCATAATACACAGGCCTTGTCCTGGTAACAATCTCTACTTCGGGTGTGTAGGTCGAAAGGCTGTTGCCATCTGTAGAGCTGGCAAAGTAACGATATCTATAGCGCTCATTCAGGGCAAGACCAGCATCAGCATAATAAAAAACACCTGGATCAAGCACAGCTATGGTTTTAAATGCTTCGCCATCAGCAGCCCTTTGCAAAGTTCGATATACTTGGCTCTCTTCCAGTCCCCAGTATACCAGCGCTGTGTTTCCTGAAGATGTTGCCAACGGTGTGGCTGGCGGACCCAAAAGCAGCCTAAAAGGAATAAATGGCTCATTCTGAAGAGGCAAATAACTACTTTGCACTACTCCTGCCGGATCATTAACGAATGCCAGGGATATCCCCTGATTAATGGCAACATTGGAAAAATGGCTCTTGGGAATGCCTATTTCAATCACTGATCCATTTTGCTCTACAGCAACTGCTTTCGCTACTCCCCAATTCCATGCTCCATTCGTTCCAATGTACTCATACAAGATGCCATTCTCAACCAGATAATCCGCACCATTGGCCGTCCATTGCCAGGCATTATATCCTGTTGCTGCAGATTGATCGGCATCTATAAAAAGCTGGTAGCTTGGCTGTATTAAATTGCCTGTAATCAGAAAATACAGGCTGTCGCGATCATTAAATGCCTTGATAGATTCGGCTGCCTGTCCTTCTTCTGAAATAAGCGACCCTACAGGCTGCCAGTCATCGGCCATGCCGTTTGTGCTTATTTTTGCGTACTCCTGAACCTGTGGTTTTGAGAAAAAAAAACTGTTACCGGTGTAGGATGGTACAGCAGCAGCTCTGTCTACCACCAGCTCATGCTGCAGATAATTATACCCGGTTTCAGCCTCCCAAACCTCTTCGTTTGCCAGGCGGATGGAATAATCAGGATTAGCATAAAGAGCAGGTTCCGGATCCGGCAAATTCAGGAACATATCATAAGTGCCTTCTGCAATGCTGGCAGGCAGTCCGGCTGTAAGCGTTACGTGAATGGTATCGGACAATGACCAAAGCCGGGGATCTTCTTCAACCGGCAATAGGTATATTTTACCGCTGGTTTTCTCTCTTAAAACAACTTCAACCAGGCGTGGATTATATGGATTTGCCCAGCCTTCGTTTAGCATTTTGATGGATAGGTTAACCTCTCCACCGGGTTTGCTGCTTTGCTGAAGCATGCTCTTGGCAAGCCTGTAGCGATAGCCCAGTTTGTTTTGCACTTCGGGCATGCAGCCCCCGCTTTCCCAGCTACTTAACACCTCCTGATGATAACCAATGTTCAGGTAAGACCAGTGAAAACGCTCCATCTGCTCAAGGGCATTCGGGCATTCAGATAAAGGCACGGAAACACCACAGGTTTCTCCGCCCATCGGTAAATACTGTGTTTCCTGTTCCAGGAATGCTTTTTCTGCCGCCATATTGCCCGTGTAAGTACCAACATCATTTTCTGACGCCAGGAAGCAATCGTTATGATGGCCGAGCCTAGAATTTACAGATCCGCTAAAAGCTTCTGCTTCTGTTAGTGCTTCGGTTGATTCAGTTATTTTAAACTTTATATCAGGAGTCCGTAACTGCACGGCACGGTCTTGGGGCAGTGCCTCCAGCAGCGCATGCACCAGTGCTCTCCTGTTTTCCCAGTCTGCAGCTGTTGGATTGCCTAGTGTTTCAGAGAAATGATCGGTATAATACCATTCTCCCCAAGCACCAACAAACCCTGCTTGAACAACAGCTATTACATCGCTGTTGCGCTTAAGCACAGGAGAGAGCTGGTTGATATGCGCCAGCACCCGCTCAGGCCTTGCATCGCCATAGGGAGCTGTTGACTTTTTGGTATAAGCAAACCTTATAACTCCTTTCACACCTGCAGCCCGCATGGCATTGAAATCCTGCTGCATGGCTTTTAGATAAGCCTCGGAGATATCTGTCTCTGCAAAATCATTTAGATAAAAAAGCCGAAGGATCAGTGTAAATCCTTCGGCACGGTAATTTCGTAATGTTGCTTCGTTCAGAAAAGAATAGTTGGCAGTACTGGTTTCAGTGTGCCGGTAAAACCCACGCTCGGGGTTAGGAAAATTAGACTCTTCTGTACTATACGTGATGGTAGAGAAGCTTTGTGCGTCTGCAGATGGTATTTGCTGTAGCATCGCTACAGCAAATACCATTATAAAATATCGAAAGTTCATGAAGGTTGGGGTCTTCATACTATTGTTCTTTTTTGCGTCTCTTACTGGCTTCTGCTAAAGTTGGCGGCAAAATCAGTAATCGTCATTTAGTGCAAACTCATTTTTACGGTGCATCCATTTTCCCTGTGTAAAGTCAGGGAATTCTACAGTTTCACCGCCCAAATGAATAGAGGATTCCGAGAGTGGTGTTATCACACTCCAGGTAACGGCATCATACACATCCTGCGGTGTTGGAATCTTCCGCTTAACAGCCTCTACGAATGCATGCATCACAAACCAGTCCATACCGCCATGTCCGGCGCCAGAAGCATCATTTCCGTATTTTTTCCATAGTGGGTGATCATACTTGTCCAGCCATTCCTGGGCATTGTCCCACTCATGAGGCTTTTTACTTTTGCCCTCTAAATAGATGCCATTGTTGATATCCATCCACAGACCCTCTGTTCCCTGTACGCGGAACCCGAGAGAGTAGGGTCTTGGCAGATTCGTATCGTGCTGCAGCAGGGCGGTTTCACCATTAGCACATTTAAGCATGGTAGTTACAACGTCTCCCAGCTTAAACTTAACCTTTGCATTTGGATGGTTTTCACCACCTCTTTTCACGATGAAATCATGTAAACCCCGTGCTTTGGAAGAATAAGAAACAAGCTCGGTGAATCGGTTGCCCCTGTTGATGTCAATCATCATGGCAACCGGGCCGATTCCATGGGTTGGATACAGATCTCCATCGCGATGTACAGAATG
The DNA here is from genome assembly GCF_020178975.1 of Cesiribacter sp. SM1. Classification (GTDB taxonomy): domain Bacteria; phylum Bacteroidota; class Bacteroidia; order Cytophagales; family Cyclobacteriaceae; genus Cesiribacter. Next base: position 42,018 of record NZ_JAHXBU010000003.1, on the reverse strand, counting down.
TTGGGTGCGCCATTGTGCTTCAGAAAAAGCCCCTTCTCCAAATTCCACACCACCACCATAAGGCTGCTTTCCATCATTGAACTTTACCTCACGCAGGTCATGCTGATAGCCCCCTTGTACATGTACGATTTCGCCAAACAGGTTTTGTCGAACCATATTCAGCACCGCCATCACGTCACGCCGATAGCAAACGTTTTCAAGCATCATCAGAGGCATGCCGGTACGTTCTGCTGCATGCACAACCTGCCAGCACTCCTCTACCGTTGTGCCTACCATTACTTCACAGCCTACATATTTTTTGGCATTCATCGAATCAATACACATCTCTGCATGCCACTTCCAGGGGGTAGAAATAATAACAGCATCAATGTCTTTATTCTCTAAAAGCCTTCTGTAGCCATAGGGGCCCTCCATGATGACCAGCGGCATCCGCTTTCCCGATTTTTTGATCAGGTCTTTGCTCATGTCAATCATGCGCTGCTGCACATCGCATATAGCCAGCACTTCAACATCATCCCGCTGCAGTGCGAGCTGCAGATGGTGCTGGCCCCGTAAGCCCACCCCTATAAATCCTAATCTTGCTTTTCTATCTTTATTTTTGGAGAAAACGATACCTGATGGTAGAATGGACAATCCTAAGCCGGCTAAAGCCGCTGATTTTACAAATCCTCTTCTGGATGTAGTGCTACTCATTAAAACCTGATGTTTTATATTTTAGAACTAAAGGGCTACTGTAAATATTAGAAATTAAAAAGCGGAAGCAGTCTTTGGAATGCCTCCGCTTCAATCCAAACAACCAATTACTCTGTCATCTCAAAGTAGAGTAACTTTGATTCTTCGGTATCTGGAATTGGCAGAACACCTAATCTTGCCCATGTTGCAGTTGTATTATTAGGATCAACTGTTCCGTCTACATCCACAATAGCGAAAGAGAAGCCTTCGTCAGACAAGTCAGTGAATGCAGAACGTAATATTGAGAATTCAATTGCCTTGCCATTTCCCTGTGTGATCAGATCAGAGGAAACCACAGTGCCTGAGCCAGTAGCAGAAGCCACGTCCCAGCCCCAAACCTCAGGTGCGCCTTCCTGATCCCTGAAAAGATCAGCATCATTAACCTCTGCAAAATCTCCTTCTATCAAGTAATCAGCACCAAAACCCATAGGATACCATCCACTAAAATAGCCTGTTTCAGGATCATTATCCGCATCCAGGTAGATATCAAAAAAGCCTCTTAGGTTGGCTGTGCCCTCCACCAGGAAATAGATGCGTTCAGCGTCATAATCAACTTTGATGCTGTTGATGGTGCCGCCCTCACCATTTGTAGCAGTAGTTAGAGCAGGGATATCAGCCCAATCAGAAACATCTCCATCAATCTCTACAGGAGATGACTTTGCCAGGGTAATTTGATCTGGTAACGAGGTTGCCGTTCCGCCCGGGCCTGTTGCTGTTAAACGGACTGTATAGGTTCCGAACTCATCATAAGTATGGACAGGATTCTGTTCTGTAGAAGTGTTGCCATCTCCAAAATCCCAGGAGTAGGATGTTGCGTTGGTAGAGGTATTAGTAAAAGTAACTTCACGGTTATCGGCTTCGTAGGTGAAGGCGGCTTTTGGCTCAGGTGCAGGATCATCATCCCCGCCACAGGCAGCTAATGTAATCAAAGCAGCAAAGAGCATTACTTTGCTCAGACTCCAGAAAAATAATCTTTCCCTCTTCATAAGTTAGTGATTTTAAATTTAAGTGATTACTTTAATTAGTGTTATTATTCGTTTCAATCTTTCAGCTAAATGTAAAAAGATAATTAAATAAAAGAAATAATAATTTCATTTATTTATTAAGGCGGTAATCAAAAGGTTTTGCAAGCAATAATATCTAACTTAGGCTTTCTTTCTTAAATAACGAAAGTATCTCATGAGGCAGCCATTTGCTCTTACACTATTAATGTTCGCCACAACCCTGTTCAGTTGTACTGGCGCTGACCCTGCTCCAACAAGAGAGGAGGCTGCTATATTATACTATGAAGAGAGTCAGGAAGACTTCCCTAATCCGGAACGTGGGTTTTACCATTATTCCCAGACAACTGCCGGTAATTACAGCCCTTTGTCAGAATACACTTTAAAAAGTTACAGAACTTCTAAAACTGTATCGGGTGCTACTTATGATGTGGTCAGTACCCTGGTCTTCCGCTATTTTATTTTGGATGCTTTCAAATCATCACCCCTATCGCAAGATTTTATCGATAAGGTAAATAGTGACTTTACAACTGCCCGTGCTGCCGGCGTGAAGCTAATACCACGCTTTACCTACACAGTGAATGCAACCGCCGGAAATTGCTCTGAGGGGTTTATCTGCCCTCCTTATGGAGATGCACCGAAAGGTACTGTTATAGAACATATCAATCAGCTTAAGCCTGTATTTGAGGCGAATGCTGATATAATTGCCTGTATACAAATGGGCTTCATTGGCACCTGGGGTGAAAACTATTATACTGACTATTTTGGCGATGCATCTACTAACGACCAGGGTAAGCTTTTAGATCAGAACTGGCAGGATCGAATAGATGTGTTAAAAGCATTGCTGGATGCAGCACCCAAAGACATTATGGTACAGGTGCGGTATCCGCAGATTAAACAGCGTCTGGTTTATGGTATAGATGCCCCGGCAAGCTCACCAGCCCTTACACCAGATGAAGCTTTTACAGAAGAGGATAAGGCCAGGATTGGCTATCACAATGATTGTCTGCTGGCCAGTAGTAACGACTTTGGCACTTATGAAGATTACGGCAACTCCAGCTCACCGCGTAGAAATGCCAACACAACTTTAAGAAACTATTTTTCAGAAGACAGCAAGTATGTTGTGGTAGGTGGAGAAACCTGCAGTGATGGCTATAGCCCTCAGAACGATTGCGAGCCGGCAGGAAAAGCAGAACAGGAATTGAGTGAGATGCATTATACATATCTTAATACCGCTTATAACAATGAAGTGAACAACGATTGGGTAACTGGTGGCTGCATGGAAAGCATTAAAAGAAAACTGGGTTACCGCCTGATTTTAAGAGAAGGGACTTATTCAAGCCAGATCAGCAGATCTGAGAAGCTTGAAGTAAACCTACAACTGGAAAACATAGGCTACGCATCCCCCTACAACCAGCGCCCTGTTAACCTTATTTTACGAAACATTTCAGATGCTACTGAACACACGCTACAGTTTCAGACTGATATACGTCACTGGTTTACGGGTGAAGTGCAGGTTGAGCAAGAGTTTTCGGTTGCAAATATCCCTTCAGGAGAATACGAATTGTTTTTACAGCTGCCGGACAAGTACAGCAGTATTGCCAACAGACCTGAATATAGTATCAGACTGGCTAATGAAAATACCTGGGAAGAAACTACCGGCTACAACAAACTAGATCACATTTTAACGATTGATTGAAAGAGGTTTCTTCTGATGCATTCATGAAACTTTCTTTCAAATGTTGGTTATACTATATGGTTGCTTTCCTTGAGAATATGTATCAGGGGGTAACTGTAGGCTCCTGTTGTCCTTTTTACTTTTGAAATCAATCCATTTTATTGACAACAAAAGATTTTAAAATATGAATTTTGCAGTCCTTTTTGACATGGACGGTGTAATAGTGGATAGTAACCCATACCACAGGCTGGCCTTTCAGTCTTTTCTTAAACAACACAACATTGTACTGAGCGAAGACGAGCTGAAGACAAAAGTGTTTGGACGCACCAATAAAGAAATCATGTCTTACATCTTCAAGGAAGATGTAAGCCTGGAGCAAACAGAGGCTTGGGCTGACGAAAAAGAAGCTATATTCCGCGATCTGTATAAGGGTGATATCAAGGCTGTTAGGGGCTTGCTCCCCTTTCTGCAATCACTCAAAGCCAATGGGATAGCCACAGCTGTGGGTACATCAGCTCCACTGGCAAATCTTGATTTCGTTCTTGATATCCTTAACATCCGGCAATATTTTGATGTACTGATCCATTCAAAGGACGTCACCCATGGTAAACCACATCCTGAAGTTTATTTGAAAGCTGCTGACCTGTTAAGAGTAGATGTCAGTCAATGCATTGTTATTGAAGATTCACTACCTGGTGTACAGGCAGGATTGAATGCTGGTATGAAAGTAATTGGCATCACTACTACACATACTCCACAGGAATTACAAGATACAGATCTGGTAATACAGGATTTTGAAGGGATGAGTGTAGAAAAGATTCAGGCGGTGCTACGCGCTTAATAATGGCAGCATTTGGGCAGCTTAATGTTGATGCTTGCTTCTAAACGCTTTACCTGGCGCATTTCTGCGGGGAAAGATTGTACAGGTTAATCTGTTATTGTGGCCATGGATGGATGGGTAGAATAAGGGACCCTCTGGCTCAGAATACTGCTCCCTAATAACCATTGGATTGGCTTGGTATTATACTAAGAAATCATAAGTTTCTTCCATTTGTAATGAGCCACACTGATGCATGGTTTGCAGCTGGCAGGTAGTCATGATCATTTATCATTATATATTTTTGCTTGTTTGACCTCCCCTCAATAAATCGGACTAATGTAAAGGGGCCGTCGCCTTTAGCTTTGGGAGGTAGTACAAAACTAAGATAGGCAGTAGTTTCTTTAAAACATACCGGCTTAGGTGAACTATGGCCGCCGCCGGGTAAGACCCATGCCGCGATTTAGTACCTAAGCCGGTTGATAAGGACCTGGCCGCGGCGGCTGGATATTCCGCTCCAAAGTGGTTCAGAGTCAGATTTGGTGATGAAGGTCTAAATCCTGCTGAATTTAGTTAAGCAAGAATGGAAACCAGCTTGCTTATACCACCTGAATTTGAAGTATTAGCTACTTCCGTGACCGAAGCAAAAGTTACCCTCCAGCTTCAGTTTACCGCTTCTACCGCTTACTGCCCTCTTTGTAATAGTTTAAGCACTCGCATCCATAGCCGCTATGTACGGAAACTTCAAGATCTGCCCATCAGTGGTAAAGTAGTAGAGCTGCGACTCTGCACGCGCAAGTTTTTCTGCCAACAGCAGGACTGCCCCAGGTAAATCTTTTCTCAACAACAGCAGCATTGCCTAAAGCGCTATGGTAGAAGACTACTTCGGGTATGTGAGCAGGTGATCTGTATTGGATGTGAAATGGGTGCTAAGCCTGGGGCTCGGATTTGCAGGCTGATCGGCTTACCATTAAGTGCTTCTACTGTACTAAGAAAAATCAAAGGGTGCCCCAAAAGTGAACCAGACACTCCTACAATTCTGGGTGTTGATGATTTTGCTTTTCGCAAGCGGGATACCTACGGCACCATACTGGTAGACCTGGAAAAAAGAAAGCCTATTGACTTGTTGCCAGATCGGGAAGGCAAAACTTTAGAAGCTTGGTTGCTGGCGCATCCTGGTGTTAGTATTGTCAACAGAGATCGTTCTTCTGTGTACGCCCATGCCATCAGCAGGGCCTGCCCAGATGCTGTACAGGTAGCCGATCGCTGGCATTTGCTCAAGAACCTGGGGGAGAATACCACTCAATTTCTGGACAGACAAAGGTCCCTGATTAATGAAATAGCCGCTGAAGTCTTTCTTCAGGCAAAGCCTGATATTAGTACAGAACTGCCGCAGAAGAATGCCAGCGTACGTGCGGAAAAGCGGTATGCTCTTTTTGAAAAGGTAAAACAGTTGCAAAGTGAGCATTATTCCATCAAAGCCATCGCTCGTCATCTGGGCATCTCCCGCAATACGGTGAAAAAGTATTTTCTCCAGCAGACTTTTGTACCTAAACGTCATCCACGCCTCACCAACCTTTTGGCCTATGAGGCTTATCTGCGTCAGCGCTGGCAAGAAGGTGAGCAATGTGCAAAAACACTCCTGCAGGAAATCAAAGCCAGGGGCTATAACGGCTCCTATACCATTCTGGCTGGTTTTCTCTCGCAATATCCTAAAACAGCAGAAGGCTTTGCTTTACCTGCTGCTCAAAAAGTAGTAAACTACTCAACTCGTAGTCTTAGCATTGCCTTTTGTAAGCCACAGAAGGATTAGGAGGATAAACAGGTACCTTTTCTAAAAAACTACTGGAGAAAAGCTCCTTGCTACAGCAGCTCTGGGAACTGAACCTGGAATTCAAAAGCATAATGGCGCAGAAGAAGGGAGACAACCTGAAGGCTTGGTGTGAAAAAGCTGCTCAACATGCTTCATTCAAAAGCTTTGTACAGGGAATCCGGCAGGACTTTGATGCAGTCTATCAGGCGATGACCTCCTGCTGGAGTAACGGGCAAACAGAGGGGCAGGTTAATCGCCTGAAAAATATCAAGCGCCAGATGTATGGCAGAGCTAGTTTCGAACTTTTGCGTCGGCGAGTTCTGGCTAATTCAGCATAGCTTCACCAAATTTGACGCTGAACCAGCATTACCGAAATATCCATTTGTTTTTTGCCCAGCTGCCGCAGGCATTAATTAACTCAAAAAACAAAAGTAGAACAGCCATGACGAGGAGCGGCTGACAAGCAAACGGAAGCTAAAACAAGGTGGAGCCCCATTTTTTTTAATTTTCCAAAAATAAACTCTCCTAAAAAATTGGAACGACCTTGCTTTTGCTGGAGTGCAGCCTTGGCAACGCACCACAGGCATACCGCTTCTCCTCTACCCCGACCCAAGGAGGGGTAGGCCCTGACAATAGGAAGGGCTAATGGCCACTGAAGGTTCTTAATGGGCTGGAATAAAAAAGCCCCTACTGCTCGGGGCGGTAAGGGGCTTTTTCCATATTGTGGGTATGGAAACGAGCAAAAGGCTTGTATATGCGGGGTGGTTCACCACCACTCATTATCATCTATTTTATATTTTGCCTCAACCATAGTCTTGCCTATGCTATTTTTTTCTTTCTCAAAACTTATTGACGACGAAATATAATAGACTTGCTCGCCAAGCTGTGGTCTTTCATAAGACAGAATTCTTTTATAGTCAAAGTTGGCATCTAAGTTGACGCCCTGAAAATGACCATCCCCTGAAAGTAGGCTTACTTTTCCATCTCCGCTGAATTGTAGATACCCTGAAAAACCATCATTTATTCCCGAGTATTCAACCCAAATCTTACCTGCACTCTGATTCTCTGCATTTTTATAATAGAAGCTCGTGATTCCACATTCATCTATCCTAGTAACTGTTACATCCTCATATTGATATTCCACCTCAGTATGTAGACCACAACATGAACAAACAAGAATACAGATAACTACTAAGAATAATTGATTCATTTTTTAAAATGTTGCTTTCCTATATCAATAGAGCGTTGACTAAGTTTATCTTCCCCGAATTTACTGATAAGAAGGCCTATCACTCCTCCACCAGATGGATTTAGTCCTACGGCGCCTGTAACTATACCTGTTAATAGTTTGTTATTTCCAGTCATATTGTATGCCGCGAAACCAAATTGAACAACTGGCTCTATGCCTGACTGTACGGCTACTGCCCCAGCAGCATAATTTCCAGCATCTCTAGGTGATGCATATTTACCATAAAGTAGAGAACCATTTTCTACTTTAGTTTTTAAATCCCACGCCCCATTGGTTCCTGCCTTACTTGCATATTCCTTCAAGGAAGGCTTTGCTTCAATTATTGCATCTACCTTATCCGTTAGCTCTGAGGAACCAAAGTCAATTTGTATATCAGCGGGTTTAACCTCGCCCGTATCATTGTACAAACTTTGATCAGCAAAGCTTAATGAATGTAAAGATTCTCCCATTTTCTCTCCGCCAGCTGAAATGTTCCCTTTATGATATGACCCATTTACAGAGCTTAATGCAGCCGATCCTACACCTTCATGTTTATAAACTCCAAGATCTCCATCATCTTTTACCGCTACGACATTGCCATTTTCATCAGTATGTGTTGAAAATGGCTTCATGCCATCAGGGTCAATGTAACGAATAGGATTATCATAGGCATAATTGTAAGGAGAATGCCTACGCATCTGATCAGCCAACGGATCTACTGCATGCCACCTTCCCAGAGCAGGATCATACATCCTGGCCCCATAATCAATCCACCCCAGATCAAGATCATCCTGACTTTCCTTCCCGTTGTACTTATACTTATTCTCCAGTGCACCTTCTCTCTGATAGCTATTAAAAGTAAGACCGAAGGGATAATACCCGTAGCGCTTTTTAGCCCTGGTTTTCTGTCCCGGTTGCGGTTTTCAAAGAACGTTTTCTTGTAGTAGTATCCTGCAGCCGGTAGGGCTACAAGATAGAGGTTTTTCTTTCAGTTGAAGAAGAAAAACAATAGCTAATGATCAGGCAGCACAGTATATTGTAATCATGTGCGAGTCGTCTGAGTTGTAGCCTAGCCGATGAGCTGCCGCTGGCTTTTCTGTGATCTGTATGTTATACATATCCTTAACAGCGTACAGTCTCCAGTGGGGTGTCTTCTGGCTTTCACTGTATCCACCAATCCAGAAGGCTCGTAGCACCAGGTTTCCGGTGTCCTTGTGTCTGCCTAAAGTAAAAGGCTCCACTATTCTAGGTTGGCCCTTATACATAAAGGTAATGACTGATCTGGAGGCGATTGCCTGGCAGAGATTTTCCTTGGTTTGCATATGCAATAATATTTAGGAGTTATATAACAACATACAAAAGTATAGGTTATTATCCAAACATCACTCTAAATAAGTTTTTGATGGGTTTATTTCCTGGGGTGGTAAAGCTTGAGCTGCTCCAGCAGCTCTTCGGTGTTGGTCTGCAGGTAGCGTTCCGTAGATGATACAAAGCGGTGGCCAGCTTTCTGCTGCACCTGGCGAAGGTCTTCTGTTTTCAGCCAATGGGCAATGCGGCTCTGCCGCAACTGATCACCATTTTTTACCCTTTGGTTTAGCTCCCGAAGCTCTTTGTACAGCTTGTGCAGGCGCTGGCTTAGATTGCGGCTGCCCTTTCTTAGTCCCTCTAGCAGGTTTTCTTCTCCCTCTCGTTTCTCCAGTAACTGCTGCAGGTCAAGGATCTGAACGGCTTCCAGGGCTAGAGTTCTGCTCTTGTTTTTGCCGGTGGCCGGGATATGCAGCAGGGCTTTTCTTAGCTGTACATGCTCCAGCCTTAGGGTCTGCAGCTCTGCTGTTCGTGTGGCCTGGTAGATGATCAGGCCAAGGATTACCCTGTTTTGCAGTTCGCCCTGGTAGGCTGTAAAAAGCTCGTCCAGCTCCTTTTGCTCCAAAAGGCTGTGCGGTAAAAGCTTTTGCTGCTTCACGTTCAGGCCTAATACTGGATTGTGTGCTGCCTTGCCTTCTTTGATCAGATGGGTGTAGTAATGGCGAAGGCTGGTAAGGTGGTGCTGCAGGCTTTTGCTGCTGAGGTCTCTTTTCTTTAAGGCTTCCAGGTAGTGGAGCAGATCGGCATATTGCAGGGCTGAGGCTTCTATTTTCCAGCTCTCCAGCCATGTGCTGAACTCCTTTATTGACTGGCTGTAACGGTAAACACTGCCGGGAGCATAGCCCAGCTGCCCAAGATATTCTTCATAGTTCATTGATGATGTGGGTGTAGATTTGAGTGCTTTCCAATGAGCTGTGGCCTAAAAAGCGGCTGATGTTTTCCAGCTTCATGCCAGCTTGTAAAAGATGTGTGGCTATGCTATGCCGGAGCGTGTGCAGGCCTATGCCTTCAGCTGGTATTTTGGCTATCTCTAACAGCAGTTCCAGGCGACGCATCATGCCCTGGCCGCCCAAGGCTTTACCGGCATAGGTTAGCAAAAGGGCATTGGTAGGCGCTTTAAGCAGCAGTGGTCGGCTTAACTCCAGATACTGCTGCAGGTCTTCTGCTACGCCGGGGCTTAGAGGAACGTACCGTTGCTTGTTCCCTTTGGCTTTCCTGACGTAGAGCTGCCGGGCCTGCAGCCTTGCATCCTCTACCCGAAGGGCTGCAGCTTCGCTTCTTCTTAATCCGCACCCGTACAAGATGCTTAGTAGTGCCCTGTCCCGTAGGCCTATGGATGTGGCACTGCAGGCGGCATAAAGCTGCTGTACCTGGTGCTGGCTCAATACCTTCGGCAGCGGTTCTGATGCTCTGAACATCGGCAGGCGCCAGCTTACGGCTTCCGCTCCGATCTCTGTCAGGTAACGAGAGAGCAGGTTCAGTGCCTGTACATGCTTGTTGAGGTGGGCAGGGCTTAAAGCTGATCCGTTTCGCTGGTGGCAGCGCTCCTGCTGCAGGTAGTGCAGATAATCTTCCAGCTCCTGGGGGCTTACCAGTTTGATCTGCGGCAGCGCTTTTTCTTCCAGGTAGTTTAAGAACTCCCGCACATGCAGGGGAAGGTTATAGCAGCTTTGCTTGCTGTAGCCCAGCAGTTGAAGCCAGCGGCTAAACTGTTGCTCTAGTTCTTTGTAGTAGTGGTTTTGGAGAGGCAGGTTTTTCATTGTGAGGGCAGTAAAAAGTTTTTCCCTCTGTTACACTTTTTCGGGTCGTGGGTCGCCAGGGGTAAAAGAGGGTAAAAAGTAGGTTTAGAGGCAGTAAAGTCCTTTTCTTGTGACCCATCTGGCGACCCAAAGGCTTGGGTCACTAGAGTTTTTCCAGCTGGTTTTCAATGTGCTGTTTGATCTGTGCCTTTAGGGCTTCCAGGCTATCCCAATAGCTGATGCGGTAGCGGTAGCCCCTGTTTCCATGCCCACCGGCTAACTGCACATACTCTAGCTGCATAAGATCGTAAAGGAAGCGCTGCAGCTGGGTCTTGCTGATGTGCAGGCCCTGCCGCACTTCCCTTTGGCTGAACTCCTGGTCTCTGTCTCTGAGGTAGCTTTTCAGCTGCTCGAAGAACTGCCGGAGCGGTCCGTTTAGCTCGTCCACCTTTAAAAGGATAGTATCGAACATCAGGTGCGCTGCCTGCAGCAGGTCTTCTTTCTGGGCTACTAATCTGCCTTGCTTGTCCTTCTGGCGCTGATACTGATGCAGTAGTGTCAGCTGTTGCACATAGCTTTGGTAGAGTTCATTTAACCTGCGCTGTTTATGCGCCGCTTCCGGCAACTGCAGTTTCGTTGCGTACGGATTTAGAACCGGAAGCGGCTTAACCAAGCCTAAAGCTACTTCCAGCAGCTGCCGGGCTTGTTCTTCTTCCCTGGCATCGATTAGGCCCGCTGCCTTTTTGTTCTGGTAATCGATGATCTTTTTAGTCTGCTCCCGGCTCTCGTCTACAGCCACTAAAAAACAGCGGCTTAGGTTATCTTCGTAGATCTCGCCTTTGGTGGTGCAGGCAAGTGAGGCAATAGGGCCGTAAACAGTTCTGGTCTGGGCCTGGATGTTTCCCTGCTCGTCTTTTACGGATGTACTGCTGCTGATCTGGCCCCGGCTCTGCAGTTCCCTAAAGGCCAGCAGCGCTTCTTCCTTTAGCCCGTCCAGGTCTTCCAGGCAGATGAGCTTATTTTGTAGCTCGTAGCTGCCCCAGTTATACAAGCTGCTTTCGGTGATGCGGGTAAAGTGCTTTCTATCGTCTTCTGCAATAAAGCTGGAGAGCTTGCTTAACAGGTGCGTTTTCCCTGATCCGCTGGAACCTTGCAAAAGGGCATGCAGGGGCTTATCTGTTTTGTAGGATAGGGCAACAGGCAGTAAAAACAACCTGGTGCGCTCTTCACCCACTACGCCCGCTTTACCAATCAGCTGGTTTAGCTCTTTTAGCAGCTGGGGCTTTTGCAGCAGCTCCAGCCCTTTTTGCATAATGGCTGATGAGGCGGCAGGGCTGCTTGTTTTGTGCTTTGGCTTTTCTATCTGCTCCCTGCGGTGTTCTTCCAGCAGGTCGGTCAGCTCCTCAAGGCCCTGCTGCAGCAGATGCACCGGAAGATCCAGCTTTTCGGCAGCTTCCCTGGCGGCTCTTACTACCTGCTTTTCTTCAAAAAGATCCGGCTTGCTTCTGTACTTGCGGTTGCTGCTTAGGCACTCAATAGCAAGGCTTACTTTCAGGCTCTCCAGCCCCTGGGGAAGGCTGCCGCTGATGCGGTAAAGGGCTACCGATGTAGCATAGTAAAGGCCCCAGCGGTCAGCTTTTAAAGGAGATTCTTTAACTGGTGTATTGGGCTGCTGCGGTGCCAGCTGGGGCTGCTCAACTCTTTCCTGTTCTTTTTCCGATGAAAGAAAAAATCCTGTCCGGCTTTCAATCAGATGCTGCAGTACTTCCGGAGCGTGGGCTTCTAACAAGCTGTTGGGGTCTTCTCCCTGGGGTGTTTCTACTTGGCTAATCCTAAGGGAAGAAAAAAGCTGTTGCAGGGTATGCGCATGCTTTTCTGCTGCTGCCCTGCCTGCTGCATCACCGTCTAAAAACAGGATCACTTCCTGCAGTTGCTCCAGGCTCCTGATCGCTTCCAGATGTTCAGCGCTTAAGCCATTGGTGCCATACAAGGCTAAGATGCCGTACTGGCTGCTGATGCTTTCGTTTTGCAGAAGGGTGGCTGCATCGATCACCGATTCAGTCAGGATTAAATGTGTAGTGTCAGCTTTGGGGTAGTGCGGGTAAAGGCCCTGGCGGTCTTTCAGGTAAAAGTGTCGGCTTGTCTCGCTCTCCAGGATGCTGCGCCCATAGAAGCTTACCGGCTGGCCTTCTTTATCCTTCAGCGGGAACACCAAGCAGTCTTTTAACTTCGGTTCCAGCTTTCCAGCTGGCGCTGCATGCAGCAGGCCCAGCTGCAGGGCGCTTTTCTTTAAGGCTTCGTTCCAGCTGTCGGCCAGCTTCTCACCGGCAAAGCCTATCTCCAGCTTTTGCCAGTCCAGGTTGCGGCCTGCGGCATACTCTCTGGCTCGCTTACTTGCTGCCATGCTTTTCTGCACTCCCTGCCAGAACCTAAGCAGCACGGCTTTACGTGGTAGCTCCTCTGCTGGATCTGGCTTTATAGGAACTACTGCAGCTGCTACAACTGTGCCCGTTAATTCTTTAGCCTTTAGTATGGCGGCATGCTTGGAGCTTTTTTCTTTCAACTGAATAAAATCTATCACGTCGCCCGTTCCGGCCTGGCAGTTGGCACTAAAGCAGCAAAAGGTGTTGGTCTTGGCATACACCTGCAGGCTTGGCGTCTTATCTGCATGAAAAGGACAGCACAACCTGCCGTTCCTGTCTGCCTTCAGTCCGTAATGGGCCAGCACCTGGTCGATGCCTAACTGCTGCTTGATTTGGGTGATTTCCATTGAAGAAAAAAAGTTTTAATACATCAGCGTTACACAATGATACAAACATGTATTATTTAAACCAACATCAATGTATTAAAATATCTGCAGCATGTTTTACTAAACTGGCTTAATTGCGTATTTTTAAGCTATAGACGTAGTAAAAGCAATCATTCAGGTCTTAGTACATACAACATGGCGATAGGCGAACGCATTAAAACACTCCGCAAAGAGCATCAACTTACCCAGCAGGCGCTGGCTGATAAGGTGGGTCTTACTTATGTGCAGATCGGGCGCTATGAGACCGGGCGTTCTACTCCTTCCAGTGATGTGCTTTCAAAACTGGCCCAGGTGCTAAACACTACTACTGATTTTCTAATGAGCGGGAGCCAACAGGAAGCAGCTTCTGCCCAGCTGGCTGATAAAGAACTGCTGCGCCAGTTCCATGAAGTACAGCAGCTCAATCCAGAAGATAAGCACCTGGTTAAAACCTTCCTGGATGCTTTCCTGACCAAACGCCACATTCAAAGACTGGCGCATTAATCCTGCTCTTTCCCTAATGGCTAAAAAGAAAACCAGTAGGCCAGAGGCAAACGAGCAAGTTGAAGCTCAAGCCCGGGAGCTTATAAAAGAAAAGTATGCCGCAACCCTTCAGGAAGGCATGCGCTACAGTATCAATAAATTAGATGATCAGATACTTTACATCAGTAGCGGTGCACTGGCTATATCACTAACATTCATCAAAGACATTGTTCCACTGCAGCAGGCCGTATGGCTGATACTGCTTTTTCTGTCCTGGCTTCTGCTTACTACCTGCGTAGGGTTAAGCCTTTATTCACATCTGCATTCTTATCAGGAACACCAAAAGCAATTGGAGCGGCTGGAGAACAACCTTGATCTGAAGGAGGATAAATCAACTGATTGGATCAATAAGACCAACACGATTTTGCTTATCTTAGGCATTGTATTACAGGTTTCTTTCGCTTCTATCAACATCTATTTTATGCCAGAACAAGCTACTAATCCGCCAATAGCAAAACCACAACAAACTATTCAGATCATTGCTCCCGATACCGGTGAGAAGCTTGGACTTCCAGTAGCCAAAACACCAAAAGAACTTAAACCCGCTGCAGATACTTCTGCTACTAAAGGAAAAAAATAGTAATTATGGATGAGAACAAAATTGATCTAGAATACCTATCCCCCAAGGTTGTTCAAGGAGAAAATGGCTTGCCAGTACCACTGGCTCCAAGGGCGCTAACACCAGTAGATGCACCAAACCCACGCCCTTCTACTGGACAGCCCGTTCCTAAGCCTCCTGTTAATATCCGTCCTCCAAAGAATAATAAGTAGATCGATGAGCAAAGATAAAACACCTAGACAGCCCTCAAGACCCACGCCTCCCTCCCCTCCAGTATCTAAACCTATATCTGATCCTAGTGGAAGAGGTATGCCTGTGCCTAAAGCTCCTACGAACCTCACTCCAAGCACTCCTCCAAAGAAGGATAAGTAGCTTTTCCGTTGAAAGAAAAAAGCATCTATCATGCTCAAAAGGTAGATAGTTAAAGCGCCTGGGCAGATTATCAAATGCCCCTGCTGCAGTCTCTTCCATGCGCCTACCGGTTCCGGGCTTTTGATAAACTGACCGGGCTGCCAGGGGGTTTGGGGGGCGGCAGGCCCACCATCTGTGTCGGTAGCTGTCCTGCTGACGGATCTGTTTCCTGGCGGCGGTTCTGCGCGAGCCGTTGCGAGTGTGAGGCGGGCCGGGCAGGAGAAGGGCGATAGCCCGACTGACCGTAAGGGCTTTTACCTTAAAAAATAAACACCAAAAAAACCGCCCGCCGAGCCAGCAGGCGAGCAGTAACACGGGCAGCCGGCGGATTTTTGCACGGCCCGCCCTCAAGGCGGGTGGTGCAAAAAGACGGAGTAGGCTGCCATGAACGGAAGCAGGGCCATGAAAAGCATGACAAGCTGCGTAGTGCAACGGAGCACCCGTAGGGCAGGCCAGCTCTTTTTTATTCAATTGAAAAAATAAACTCCTTATAAAAATGGGCTGGACTGGCTTGGCATGTCTTTTTGTTTGGCCCTGCTGGAGTGAATACCGCTTTTCCTCTACCCCGACCTCAAGGAGGGGTAGGCCCTGACCACAGGAAAGGGCTACTGTCTTTTGCTCTGGTTCTTAATGGGCCGGAACGAAAAAGCCATCCCGGAAGATGGCTATCAATAAATGATTTTCTGGTTTTATCTTATCTTGTATTTATTCAATACGCTCAAACAGTTATTACGATTACAAAATTCTTCTAGGTAACTTTCAAATAGATTCGTGCTATCACCACCCTCAACTATCAATGCGGGAAGGTATTCTAGCCCATCTAAAAACTCTGCTAATTCTTTACCAGGAATCTCTTGATATGCTAACTTCCGAGCTTCAATAATCAAATCTTGTATAGCCTGTATTGCTTTATTTAGTTTTCTTTCTTCAATCATCATTTAAGATTTAAAATTACTTGATCAATACCCACTCCTCTGCTTCCCGGATTAACATAAATTGGAGGCAACTTATCTCCTGCCTTATATCCATTGTAGATTCTGTCATATCTCAATCTATTTAATGGAGTGCTAACATCTATTGAACTTTTGAATGGAGATCTTAAATTCTTAATTGGAACCTGAATAATGTTTCCTGCATTGTCTATTGCTTCAATGGAACTTCGCCCTACCTGTTGTGCCGCCTTAGCCCTCCTTACTCCATCTGCTATTTCATATAGTTGTTCTCCCGAATTAGCAGCACCAGCTGCTCCAACCCTTGAAGAGGCTGAACCTGCCTGTAACGCTTTCAGTCCATTTAAGGCAACAGCACCTAACGACAACTGCGTTAATGGATCAAAATCAGCCCCTTCAGTAGCAAATCCTTGTCTTACTTTTTCTGGATAGGAGAGTGAACCAACATATCTACTTACCTTTTCATCATAGGCTGCATTGAGGTTCGGACTACCAAAATCAAGCTTACCATCCTCCCTAAAACGCTGGTTCTTATTCGTTACTTCAAAATCCGTAATCTCTCCTGCTTCATCAGTCTGAGCCGTAACGGTAGTGTAGTTAACACCAATTTTACTTGAAAAATAGTTAGTTACTCTACCTCCCGTTTGTTCAGCAAAAGCACTGGCTGCTTGTCTCTGTTCAGAAGTAGAGCCGAATAAACCAAAGAACCAATTGCCATCCACTTCAGAGTTTACAAGTGGATTATTTCCTACAAAGGCATAAGGAGATGAGTTATAGTATTCTTCCGACAAACCATCTACTGTGCTCCATCTACCTAAAGCAGGATCATACATCCTAGCTCCATAGTCGTAGAGGTTAAAATCAAGATCTGACTGTATCTCTCGATCATTATACAGATACTTATTATCCAGGCCGCCTTCCCTCTTGTATTCATTAAAAGTAAGTCCGAACGGGTAGTAGCTATCTTCCTGTACAATATAGCCATGATGGTGGGCAACTTCAAAATCATCGAAGTAAACATCTATGTTCCTGGTTTCTGCTTCATAGCTGTCTTCGGCTGCCATGTCCAGCTCCAGGTTTATCCACCCTTTCTGTTTTACAATATATTCTACTTCCAGCACTTCATGATTGCCTAAACCCATTTTAGTGCTGATGGCCGCTGCAGCACTTACCTGCACAAAACCTCCGTCTTCATCTGCTTTCTTGCCATTGGCAGGTAAGAACTGCCAGCTCAAAAAAGCTTTTGGCTGTTGCTCCTCCTCTAAAGGATTCAGCAATGCAGTGGCACCAGTGCTGTTCACAGCTATTCTTGTTGCCGCTCCTTCTACTGTTACGGTATAGCCTGGTGCTCCGGAGAGTGCGGCCAAGATCATGTCTGCTGTTAGCCCAGGCTGTTCCTGGCGCAGGTCCAGGTACTTGGCTCTTACCCTGGCCCGGATGGTGTCTCCTGCCATCACTGCCAGGGTCTTTCTTGGTCCTTGCCTCTCCCCCCTGCGCCCGTTCATCCGCACGACTTCTGCCACCGCTCCGACATCATGCTTGCCCTCCTTGTGGGTGTGGTCCAGGGGTTTGCCTACCGGCTTGCCCTTCACGTTCAGGAACTGGCTTTCCTCTTCTGCTGCACGTTCTGTTTCCATGGTAGCCATATAGGTATCCACCTGCGGCTTGCTGGTAAAGGTCAGGCGCACATTGCCCAGGTGATCCTTCATGTGGTACTGGTATTCAGGTTCTCCATCAGCAGAAGCAGCACCCAGCAGCACCCTTCCTTCCCCATGCTGCATAAACTGCAGTGCCTGATCTTCATACACCAGACCTCCTATATAATCCGTCTGTTTGAGCTGCTCTCCAGCACCATTAAACACCTGCTGGCGTAGCTTGATGCCTGCTGCATCATAGGTGTAGACAATCCTGCTGTCATCATCTTTGACTACTTCTTTGGGCAGGTTCAGATGGTTGTATTTGATTTCTTTGATGCCTTTGTTTAGGTCTTTGTTCATGTTGCCATTGGCATCATAGAAGTACTCCTGGCCAGTAGTGCCGGCGCCACTCTTTTGCTTAAAGCCAAAGCTGTTGCTTGCCCCATTGCTTTCATCCTCATGAACATTGCGCAACTGATTGCCTCCATTCGTATAGTCATAGGCCAGTCGGTCCATCTTATCATATATCTCAACATCCCCCTGCTGCACGAGTCCATTTCTGTGCAGGATTTTGATGTTGCCGTTCAAATCATAGTTTATACCTTCATCAATATTTGTATTTCCGACATCGAAACGGTTGGGATTCACTGTCCAATTTCCTGCACTGCCTGCAACATAGTCTGCTCCTTTAAGCCTGTTGGCCTTGTCATAGACAAAGCCATAAGCATGGGTGTCTGTGTCATTGGCACTCTTCCACTTGATCCCTGCTATGTTACCATTGTGAGCTACACTATCAAAACCCCAGTCATAGTAGAGGTTCATGCTGAAAAAATCATCTTCTGTTGACGCTGCGACATCATTGATACTGGTGAGCCAGCCCCTGATGTTATAGCGATAATCCACCGACTGCAGGAACGTACTATCATCTACAGAATGCAGCTGCTTGTTAACAAGTTCTCCTATCTCGTTGTAGCGGTTGCGGGAGATCAGGATAGGAGAGGAGCCTTCTACCTGATGATAGGTATCTATTAGCCTGCCAGTGTGGTCATAGGTGTACTCTGTGTAAGTAACCACTGCAGGTTCACTCCCTTTCTTATGCTCCTGTTTTACCTGCAGCACCTCATCATTGACCCTATTGCGGTAGAGCGTGGTGCTGATATCTTTACCATCCAGGTGGTTGTCGCTCTGGGTCTGGATCACCCGCCCTTTCTGATCATAGAAGGAAACAGTGGTAAGCCACTTGCCATCCTCCAGCACCTTTACTTTGCTGGCTGTTACCCTGCCCCTGTTGCTTTGAGCCAATTCAGATTCGGGAGTCAAGTCATTAGCTTGATAGCTATACTCATCTTCATCACCATCTCTGTCTAAATCATAGTCATCATAGTAAGTAGCTGTCAGGTAGCTGATAGCTGCACTGTATGTCTGATCTGGAAAAGCCTGACTGGTATAGCCCAGGTGCTGGGCATTAGCAGCACGGGCTTCAACTAACACTGTATCTGCATCTGTCTGGCTTTGCATAGCGGATCTGCTAGATGCAGTAGTCTCTGATAAGATTCCTGTCAGAACAGGTCTGTTGAGCCCGTCATACTTGGTGAAGCTCCATTCCGGATTTTCTTTTGCCTTTTGGTTGCCGTCCCGGGTAAGCACCAAAAGGTCCCGCTTGTTGTATACCATCTCTAGCGGGGCTGCACCAGGCACCTTCTTTTCAATCATCCTGCCCCTCTCGTCATACCTGTAGCGGAAGCAGAACCTGTTTACCAGCTCCTGGCTGATGCTCCAGCCTGCTGCAGCAGCTTCCTTCACTCCCTGGGGCTGCACAACAAAGCGGAGCCTGCTAAAGTCATCATAGATGTAGTAGGTCCATAAATAATCTGTTGTACTGGCGGCTGAAGCAGGAGCTTCCGCCAGCTGTACTTTCTTAAGTACCACCAGCCCCTGCTTATCTTTATACTCCAGCACCTTGCTACCATGCTCATCTGTTGTAGTTGTAACGTAGAGTTGATTCGGACCATAGACCGCTGAAGTAGTAGGAGGATTATCAGTCTCATCTACCTGCCAAACCCTTACCTCACCATCCAGGGAGGTTGTATTGCCTCTCCAGTCAAAAGAAATTTCCTTATCACTGCCCATATGCCAGTTCTCTCCCGGAGCTGCAGTCTTTAGTACCCGGTTCAGCGGAGAAGGCTCAAAAGCATGCTGTGTAAAGGGATAGCCTGAACTGGCGATATCTTCTTTTGGTCCCTGATAAAAGTCCCACTGCTCCTGCAGGGCGTTTGGCCTGTATTCACCCCCCGTGCCCTGTACATAGGGAAGATACTCCTTTTCCTGTCTGCCAAAAGCATCATAGGCTATGGGTACCACCACATCCTGTAGTTCTGGAGAGGCTTGCTTGCTCACGCCCTGAATAGGTCTGCCCAAGCCATCGAAATACTGGGTGCTGATGGTTACCTGATCAACAGGACTCTCAAAACCAATCCCAGCTTCTGTTGTGATTGTTACCCTGGGCGTATAGGTCCTGACATAGTTAATGTTAGCCGTACTTGTTTCCGTAGCAGGACGACCAGAAGTATCTACGCCAGGTGCTACATCACCATTAGGCCGGTTAGTTGCCAGGTCTTCAGGTATTGGTTCATACTTAACCTTTTCAACAAAAGTACTCGTGCTTGTGATTGTAAGGCTGGGAACAGCTCCACTGGTGATTTCACAATAGTAAGTAGAAGAAACAGGATCTGAATCAGTTAGCACCAGTTCAGACGCTGTAGCTCCGCTAACAACTGCGCCATCCCTGTACCACTTATATTGGTTCTGGCTGCCATCTACTTCTACATATAGAACCCTGTTGTAGGAATCATGGTAAAGCTGGGTTTGCTTTTGGGGTGAGTAATCTAGCCTGGCTACCAGCGGCACACCGGCAGCATCAAGATTATGCTCAATGGAAGAAAAACCTAAAAGGTTGTTATATATCCTAAGGTCCAGAATTGCCTTGTTAGGAGCACTGGCAAAACCGGGTATATACGTCAGCAGATTCTCAAACACATTCAAATACCTTAGGTTCTGCATATTTGTGACCATACTGGCTGGCAGCGCTCCCTCTAAAAGATTATGCTGCACTGCCAGTGCCTTTAGAGCGGTTAAATTTCCCAGTTCTGCTGGAATCTCACCCGAGAGCTGGTTTTCATGCAACTGCATGAACTGTAATGCAGAAAGGTTTCCCAGTTGGGCAGGTATTGTACCTGTAAGCTGATTGACGCCAAGCTTCAGATTCTCCAGGAGCAAGAGATTGCCTAAAGAGGCAGGAATAGGACCTGATAGTTGATTCCCACCCAAGACCAGATCCTCCAGCTTCAGCAGGGTTCCCAGCTCGGCAGGTATAGCCCCGGAGAACTGGTTGCTGCCTAAGTCCAGAAACTGGAGCATGGTAAGCTCCTCTATGGTGGCAGGGATGAGGCCTGTAAGCTGGTTTCTACTTAAGTTAAGGGCCTGAAGTGCTGGAAAAGCGCCTGCACTGATGGGAATCTCTCCTGTCAACTCATTGCCCTGTAAACTAAGCGCCTGCAGAGAAGAAAGATTCCCCAGTTCAACAGGGATTGAACCTGAAAGCTGGTTATCGTTTAACCACAAGAACTCAAGTGTCTGCAGATTGCCTAAAGAGGCAGGAATAGGGCCTGTAAGCTGGTTGCTTGTGATTTCCAGACGGGTAAGGCTTTGCAATTGCCCCAAGGAAGAAGGAATCTGCCCGCTGAACTCATTATAATCCAGATCCAGCTTTTCTAGTTTAGTCATACCACCAACCTCTGCAGGTATAGGGCCAGAGAGATTGTTGTTGGAAAGCATCAGGATGCGGAGTTCTTTAAGATTCTCAAAGGTAGCGGGAAGGCTGCCGGAGAGCTGATTTTCGTAGAACAAAATCTCCTGTGCAGCAGTAAGCATGCCTATGGATGCTGGGATGCTGCCCGTTAGCTGATTGCTGTACAGATACAAGTGCGTGAGCACAGGGAGTTCTCCCAATTGCGCAGGGATGCTGTCCGTTAGCTGGTTTCTATGCAAGTAAAGCCGCTTTAGCGTCTTTATATTTCCCAGTGCTGCAGGAATACTTCCAGAGAAAGCATTAAGGCTTAAGTGCAATATCTCCAGGCTTTGCAGGTTCCCCAGTTCCTGGGGTATAGTGCCTGATAGCCCATTCGAGTGCAGGTATAAATTCACAAGCAGATCGAGCCTCTCTATCTCAAAGGGAATACTTCCTGAAAGCTTATTGGAGTGCAGATAAAGGTTCTTCAAAGATGCTAAGTCTGCTATTGCCGCAGGAATGCTGCCCTGCAGGTTGTTCCTTCCCAAATCTATACCACTTACATCACCGTTTTCTACGGTTATCCCATGCCAGGTAGCAAAATCAGCAGCTGTAGTACCCTGAAGCCAGTTTGTATCATCGGACCAGCTGTTCCCTCCCGTGCTGTTATACAGGCTTAGCAAAGCCTGGTATTCTATGTTGTCAGGCACCTGACCTGTATTTAATGCCTGCGCCTGATTTTCATTGTTGGTTGATGTTTCTTCAATGCTAGTATTTGCTTTGGAGATTCCTTTTGAAAACAGCATTACAAAAAGAAGTAATAGCATCGACAGCAATCTAAAATTGCATGTGCGGGTGCATAAAAATAGTAGCATGGTATTGTAAGGATAAAAAATCATAAAGATTGACTTGTGGTTAAAAAAGTCAGTTAATCCAAGCTATTGTTCCTGTGCATATCTGTACTCATACTGTTTAAGGACATTCATTTCATCATCCCGTACACGTATAAGTCTTCCAAAACCATCATACTCATAATAGTTAATATCACCTGAAGGGGATGATGAACTTGTCATGCCCAAGATCGGATTATAAGCATAAACTGCTACAGATATATTCAATGAAACAAATTGTGCACGAAGCTTCTCATTGAATGATCTCCAGTTTGACTTCTCATTAGGTGTAATAAGATCTCCAAGTGAGGAATAAAATTTCTCCAAATCACTTATTCCATTGGAATACCCCATTTCAGTTAATACCTGTCCTACTTTGGTCTCCAAGTCTGATATAGCAATATTTTCTGCTTTAATGACTGGTAATGACTTGCCATAAGCCCATAAGTAGCTGGTTAGCACACCTTTCTCCTTAGAAAGCGTCAAAATATTTCCTTTTTCATCATAGTTGTGGTAACGTAACCTTGTTTCATATTCACTTTGCCCCTCTCGAGTTTCTACTGTATCTGGAGTAATTATATCACTTCCCCAGTCTCTATAATTTGTTCTTGTACTTGTTAAAAACACTCCATCTTTGTACATCAACTTCTCAATAACAGGAGCAATTATATTACGGTTAACCATAGAAGTATAAGGAGCAACAGTAGCAAAATCATGAGGGTACTTAAGTATAGTTATCAGTTTACCTCCTTTACTATTATATTTATTTATTGAAACAGGTTGGTAATGCTTGGGGTCATCACTTTCATAAAAATATTCAGTAGTTGTCTCTACAAATTGATTAGAATTATTATCGTAACGCCTGATGATTTCTGAAGCAAGATAGATCCAAGATGACTGAAATGCTGGATATTGGGCAAGTCTCCAATCACAATAGTCCGTAAAACAGAGATAATCCTCGGAACCAGTAAATGCCTTTGAATAAACTGTTGTAAGTTTTCGTATTCCTACTTGAGTTAATACTGGAGAAGAAACATAATTATAGATTACTTCTTTTTGTTTTTCGAAAGTATTTATCATATTATTAAACCTAAAATCAACACTCTGCTTTAAGAGGCCATTCTTAGGATTGATAAAATTTTGAACACCAACAGGTCTCTCAAGCGCTAAATCATATTTGGTGCCTTGGTACCGAATTTCTAAATCTGACACATTTTCGTAGTAGTATTCTGACTTACCTTTTTCCCCACCTTCACCGTACAATACTATAACTGTGTCATAACCCACAACAGGACTCAAAGATTGAACTGTACTAGAAGATGATATACTAAAAGGATTACAGGCAAGTGCTCCACCCTTACAAGCTGGAATTAGTTCTTCGGAAATATACCGTAAACTTGATAATCTTCTTCCATAAGAGTATTCCTCTAATACACCATCACCGTCTCTATCCTTTTTGTAGCTATATTCATACTTTTGTATAATTTTTTTATTAGCAATAGGATCAAAGTTTTCTATTCTTGCAATTCTTACACCACCTCCTGCTCTTACTTCATGGTTATTGGTGGAATTTATTTGGGAAGTGAATGTAAAAGTAAAATCAATGTAGTTCAAGAACAGTACATTATCGCCAATGTGAGATACAACAGTATAATTTCCAGGAGCTAGATTAGGCTGATCTACCCTACGAAAACGATTGTCTCCCATTGATTCCCATTCTGAGGGGGTTCCTAAGGCAATATATTTTATTGGAGTAGTTGCTCCTTCTGCATAAATTTCTAAATAAGCCGATTCTGGATATGTGGGTGTTCCCCCCTGATCTTGCCCCTCTCTGGAATTAATGACAAGCTCAATTTCTGTTCCAGACATTATTTCAGGTATATTCAAGGAAAAGCTTTCATTATTATCAGTGTTTGAAAGTCTCCTGGTGTAATAAGATTCTGATATTTCTTCAATTTCCGGATAAGGAACATGACCTAACGCATTGATAGATTTACCTATGTCAAAGTCATTCTGCTCGTAGGTGAGGGTACTTACCCCGCCTGTAGGATAATGAATCTTCTTAAGAAGAAAAGCTTGAGAAAAAGATGAATTTGGCTCCCTATCGGCACCTGTATATTTTACAACCTTTGTTGATGCATTGTTTGCGGGATTTATATAATTCATTGCGGGCAAAAAAGTGCTATTACCACTAGCTCCATTATAAAACCCCCAGTGATCTCTTGCAAAGGAATTCTTGGCAGGCAACAAATTTTCATCATAAACAAACTTGTAAACTTTACCATGGTTCCCAAATGCATCTTGTTGTCTTACTTCGTTTAACTTCAATCGCTTGTAGAATAAGTCTTCATCAGTTGTTGTGTTTGGCTTTGTAAAACCCCCTCCTGTTGCATTTGCGGTGAAATAAGCATTATTTATTAATTCAAAAGAAGTATTAAAAGAAGGGCTAGCATTATTTCTGACATGTATTTTCGATAACCTTTTGTCTCCCTTTAGATCTATTCTTGTATCATATCGGAATGAAACACAACCGTGGGGATACGTAATGGAATCTAGCAGAACCAAATTGTAAGTTTTTAAGGAACTGTAACTGTATAAGGGTTGGCCTCCATTAGCAGGTGCACATTGTACATCTTCAAGATTTCCACTACTTCCATATAGTGTATGTTTGATGTTCACATTATATAAGACTTCTACAGTGTTATCTTGATTTTCGAAAGAGGTGTAATGGAAGTTTATTTCCGCACCGGTCGGAGCAATTATTTTGGTTAGGTACCAACTAGTTATATAATTAGGAGGTATGTTACCTGTATAGATCGTACAAGCTTCAGTTGTTTCAAAAATGTACTTAATTCCAGTAGGATCCGTGATCTGAAAACCTTCTCCTGCATTGCTCAACAACCTAATATCAAAAGCATTAGATTTCTGTTTTACAGCTTGTAGGTTCTTTTTTAATGAAAACTTTCCTGAATGTCCCAAAAAGTTGTATGTATAAACATCAGGTTCCAAATCATAACGTAGTTGCTCGTTTGTTTCATAAACATCACTTAAATAATCGGATAAATCTACAGTACGCCCCGCTATGTATCTTTCACACTCTCCATGTGATATGTTGTCCCCCCTTTTCAAGACTTCAGTTGTTTGATTATCAAAAAATTCAGGACTATCATGTTTTAGATATCCATACTGCGAATCAAAATCATCAATACCATTTACAACCCGATTGATTACGCCTCCCGCATTTAGCACCCACCCAAGACCAACTCTACTTGCTTCTTCATCAACCCTTATCCCTCCTGCATGATAACTTAAAGATATAGGTAATTGTAATTCTTTATTTATGATAGTATGGAGGGGGATAGCAATATTGGGTACACCTGTATAATAATCGACTGGTACGTTATCATATTTATCGAAGGCTGCAGCATTCGGTGAAGGTCCAATAACATCTTCAGGTGCTGTTTGGCCCAGTACATGGATCACTGAGATAGTTAGGAATACAATAGCTAATAATGGCTTCTTCATATAAAATTGTATTATGAAAACCTTATTTAAAATGTAGATTCACTTGTTATCTATTTATTTTACTTCATTTAATACTCCTTTTTAGTATTACTCCCATCTTTACCTGCAGCTGCTGCCGGTAAGGCGTGTGAATAGAAGGGCTGAAATTATATTCGATGAGGCTGTAGCCCCTGAGCCTTTTGTAGAGGGTGTAGCGCTTTCCCACTCCCATCCTAAGCCCTTCAACCCATAGCCGCTCCCGTAGGCGCTCCTGCTGACCAGGCAGCAGGATAGCCTGCGTGTTCAGGCGCTCATAACTGATCTGCCCAAAGAAGCCTTTTTTTACTTCATAATTTCCAAACAGGCTGTAGCCCCATACCCTGTCATGGTTCAGAGAAACAAAGGAAGGCACTGACTTGCCTATTGTTGTTCTGGCTTGTGCGGAAGCTCCTAACTCCAGCTTGTCTGTCACCAGGTAAGAAAGTCTTGGTCCTATGTCTATTCTAATGGCATCTTCCTTACCCAGCTGCCACTGTAATCCTGGAACCACTCTTTTGTACCATTCGACACCCATCAGGGGGTGGCGCTTGAGCGGGTTTTTAGGCAGTTCCTTTACGCTTTTGATCTCCTTGAACCTGCCCTTATGCTTGTTGAGATCCCCTCTTGCCTTGGCCAGGGCCTCTGCTTTGCCTGCAAAATGATCGACAGCTTTTTTTTGGACCTGATCTGCGGTTAGGTCTCCTTGCAATACACCATCTGTTGGCAGCCCTTTCAATGGAAGTTCTCCTGCCTGTTGTTGTGCCAGGTCCTTGGCATCCTGCTGCAGGTAGTCCTTCAGTGGGTCTTCTGCCAGGCCTGACTGTTCCTGGAGTGCAACCACCTCTTTTTGCTTAAGCAGCTGCTCTTCCAGCCTTTTATCCAGGTTTTCACCTGAAAAAGTACTGCTGTCGATTTTGGCAGGTACTTCCTGCGGCAGCTGACCCAGGGAGAGTTGTTCCTGCAGCAGCTTCTCCTGTGAGATGTCAGGGAGTTGACTTTCCGGAAGGTCTTTGGATAGCACATCTTTTGATAAACCTGTAACAGGCATTTTTGCTGAAGGCAGCGTCAATTCAGATAAAGAGCTGTTTGGCAAGTCCAGATCCATTGCTCCTCCCTGCAGGACATCCACACCAGGAACCTCCTTGTTTGATAAGCCCAGCTGTGGAAGATCCAGTTGCTGCTGTAAGCCTGGTGCATCGGCTAATGGCAATGGCAGAGCCTGCTGCTGCTCAAGGATCATTTGCTCAAAAGCCTGTCCTTTGCTTAATAGATGCTGCAAGCTGTCCTGCATGCGACCTACACCCACATCTCCCTTTTCCTGGAGGCTATCCAGTTGCTGTTGTACCAGGCTTAACTGTTGATGGATACTATCCAGCCTATGCTGGGCTTTGGCGGCTAAGCTATCCCTATGCGCCTGCAAGGTATCCATCGAAAGCGTATGCCGCTGGATCAGGCTGTCCTGTGCAATAGGGTATTGCAGAGGGCTTTGTGCCAGTACATAAAATGGCAACAGCAACACAAGCAGGGTCAGAAACAAACGCACAGCTGAAGAGAGGTTAACGGTATGAATAAATAATTTCTCTAAGCAGCTTTTGTTTTAATATATTTTTAATGTCCAGAAATTGCAGCAGATCAATCATTACCGTCATTTGCTTTTCCCTTTCAAACCTTTGAGGTGAACACTATATATACTAACGGTTTAGATGTAAAGAATGATCAAAAACAACCCTTATATATAATGTTAAAATTAAAAAATATTTCTACAAAGTTTTTCTCCGTCTGGGTTGACCCCATATCAATCCTTGATAAGATGGGCGATAAATAAAGGCCAGTGGCTGAAAAGCATATAAATGCTGGTTACGCTTTATGCTTTGTAAACTAGGTAATATGCTTATCCTGTACGATAGCGGGACTAAGGCATATTAAAAAATCAATGAAGAGTGAGAGTAAAAAAGTGGTCTGCTATAACCAGCAGCAGTGGGGTAAACCAGGTGAAATAAGTTCTCATTGCTTCATAGGCAAGAGTAGCTGTGTCGCTGATCTGTAGAAGAACCTAAAACTGGCATTGTCAATGGCTGAAAGCTGTTGGTGTGTTTGTTTTATTCTGTGTGCGTCCGGTATGCACATCTGGTATGGAAGATAACAAATTTTCCAGAGGGTGAAAGCCGAATGCGGCCCAGTCCCCTACAAGCGAGTTACTGAGGGCCGCCCCGGCGAAGCCTGTTAGCAAGTGGCAGGCTGGTTTACCGTGAGTTATGCAGTGAAAAAAGCCAACCGGCAAAATCCGGTACTGACGAACAGAAACGCCATACGGAGGCTAGAAAGAACGGGTAAGGCAGCGCATGGTGTCAAAGTCCCTGAACAACAATCTCTTTTTAGTAGATGCCGCAGGATCGGAGGAAGCCACCGTGGCGCGGGAATATGCGCTTACCCGTGGAGATCTTGAAAAGGATTCGGTTTATATGAGACAAAAAGTCACGGGGCCGCACGGCGGCAAAGGCCATAGTAGTTACTGGTAACGAGCTGTCATAGACAGACGGAGGTCTCACAAGGTGATGAAGGGCTGAACGATAGGTTGTCCGAAATTCTATAGGGAGGCATGGCTAGCCCTATCTTAAACTCCGACAAGGGAATAGTCAGTGTAAAGAGCAGCTATTCTATCCCTAGTGAACCGCCAGGCACGAGACCCGTATGCCAGGTGGTGTGAGAGCATCACCGTGAGTAACTTAGCTCACGGCGGGCTACTCGATTGGGATGTGTTTATTTTATTTTTTATCCGCCTTTGAGACCTATTTCATTTATATCTATATCCACCTTTTTCCAGGTTCCAGTGTCAATGTTGGCATCATCTATATCTCTAATCCAGTCGATAAAGGGGAATAATTTTATTCGATCAACCGTCCTTCTGTTATATCCTCTAGCGCCGATATCCTGCATCTGAAATTCTACAGTCCTGTTGGGCAAATGAAGGTTTTGATAAACTACTGTTTGTGTTTTCCAATTGCCGCCCCATACTATGAATGACCTTACTATATAAGCCAATGTTGTTATGATTAGAGCAAATCCAACAGCCTTTTTGATATCTATTTTGAATGATGATCCACCTATTATCAAACGTCCTGTTCCAAGAGCGATAAAGAGGATAAAGAAGTAGACAATGATTGAATTAATTTCCAAATCAGTTATTCTGTCGAGCAACAGTAAGGCAAGACTTATTATTAACAGCCCGTATGGGATAAGGTAGTGCTTCATAACCCAACTACTCAATAATCGAAAAAAAAGAATTTTATATCCAAAGCCTGCTTTGTACCAAAGTTGACATATGGAAATAAAATTCCTTTTATTGTTAAACTACTATCGGTCTATATTAACTGTTTCTGTTCAGGCAGTTAAGCTCACCGAAAGATTGTTTTAAACGTTTAACCAGCGATTTCTCACCTTCACGTACCCACTGGCGCGGGTCATAGTACTTCTTATTAGGTGAGTCAGGACCTTCAGGATTGCCCAACTGAGCTTGTAGGTAAGCTTCGTTTTTCTGGTAGTATTTAAAGATTCCCTCCCAGAATGCCCACTGGAGGTCTGTATCTAAATTCATTTTCACCACCCCGTATTGCAAGGCTTCTGAGATTTCTTCTGCACTTGATCCAGAACCACCGTGGAATACAAAATTTACCGGGTTCTTCTTTTCATTTGCGTTTCTGTTCTGGCGTATAAACTCCTGAGAATTGTGCAGGATGTTTGGCATCAGCTTAACATTCCCTGGCTTATACACGCCATGCACATTTCCGAAAGCAGCGGCAATCAGAAAGTTATCACCCACCTGACGTAAGGTATCATAAGATTGGGCTACTTCTTCTGGCTGGGTATAAAGTAGGCTGTTATCAACTCCGGAATTATCTACACCATCTTCCTCACCACCAGTGATGCCCAATTCGATTTCGATGTGCATGCCCAGTTTATTCATGCGCTCAAAGTACTTTTTTGAGATCTCAAGGTTCTCGTGCAGGGGCTCTTCACTCAAGTCCAGCATATGGCTGCTGAAGAGGGGTCTGCCGTTCTTTTCAAAATACTTTTCTCCAGCGTCCAGCAGGCCGTCAATCCAGGGCAGGAGTTTGAGCGCAGCATGGTCTGTATGTAGTACTACAGGAACACCATAGGCTTCTGCCATCAGGTGTACATGATGTGCACCTGCAATAGCACCTGCAATCGATGCCTGTTGCTTGTCGTTTGGCAGACTTTTTCCGGCTATGAACTGAGCACCACCATTGGAGAACTGCATGATGACAGGAGAATTTACTTCTCTCGCAGTTTCCAGTACACCATTTATGCTGTGAGTGCCAATTACATTTACGGCAGGCATTGCCCAGCCTTCTGCATTTGCAGTATCAAATAACTCTTTAAGGGCAGGACCCCACAAAACTCCGGGTTTAAATCTAGACATGTTGTTTATAATAGGTTGTAAATAAATTTCATTGGTTCATGACTGCACTGTTTGTTTCCTTACCCCTGCCTCAGCAACACGGAAGCCATACAAATAAAGTTGTATGTTACCGCTGCTAAAGCTAAAGCCTATCCCTTCGGGATGTGCTATTGAAAATTATTTTGCAGCATTAGTCTTTATACAAGTGGCGGTATCCTGATGGGATAATACTTCCAAAAGTATTGATTGTTAAACAAGTATTGCCGCAAGTATCAGAACAAAGATAGTATCAAGCTGGTCTAATGTTTTGCTTTTCTAGCTGAAAATATCTGTCCTATTGCATCAATTTCCTAATTAAGAGGATTAACAAATTCGTCCGGCAGAACCCTTGGCTGGTTAGCAGGATTATACATTTCTGGCGTACTGATTGCAGCAGCGTATCCATGAATCATTCGGTGATTATCTCATGTTCTGAAGCGACCATGTGCATACTATCCGGTGCATAATGATCAGGCATGCCTGGAAGAGGATGATGCGGATCTACTAGCGTGCATCCTTTTCAGCAATGGTCTGCTGGCGGAGCGCTAACTTTTTAATAAATTCTCCTCCAACCCCACTCTGTTCTCCCTGATTGATGGAAGTTTAAACATCATTGATCAGTAGTTTTTGCTGCCTGGGAGGCATGCTGTTCCTTTGTCATAGCCTTAGTTCATATGAGCTGTTAAAGTTTTCCATACTCCAGTAAATATGTTTTAAGGGGCTTCCGATTGACTTCACACCTTCTACAACTGCCGCTGCATTATATTCAGCGCCATCTTCTATTGTATGCGTTCGGTCTTTTGCATTGAAATATGCACTTCTTACTTTCTCTTCTCCCAACTTCTTATATCCCTCAGAAATGATCTGGTTCAGGTTGATGAAATAGGTATTGGTTTGGTTTGCCACCTCCTGTGCCCAGGCCGTATAATCTTCATAACTTGGCACAAAGATTCCATTCTCCCATTTGTTTTGTGGAACCGAAGAAGCAACGATGGGTGTAGCTCCCTTTGCTTTGGTTTCGTTGATGAATTGTTTCATGTACCAGCCATAGGTATGCACCCATTCCTGTTGTCTGGTAAGTGGGTTATATACTTCCACGCTATCATTACTAACACCTTTCATAGTTCCCCGGGAGCGAAGGGTGTCCGTAAGCGCAATATTGTCGTTATGGCCAAACTGCATTACTACAAAATCACCCTTCTCAACATCCGCCAATACTTTTTCCCACAGGCCATTTGTGCGGAAAGTGCGGCTGCTGGTACCTCCCATAGCTCTGTTTTCGATGTTGATTCTTGTAGTGTCGAAAAAGGGGGGAATAAAATTACCCCAGCCCCACAAACCTCCTGCTCCGTCGCCACGTCCATTCTTTACCGTAGAATCACCAATGAGAAACAGCGTAGGTTTTTGTTTTTCCGCTTTCTTTAAATATTTGTTCAGGCTAAGTCTTTTAAGGCCCCTCACTCCCTCCACTACTGAAGCTGTATTCAATCTGGCACCGGCTTCATCGGTGTGGGTGTGGTCTTTAGGAAAGAAGGTTTTCACCTGCTCCGGCCCCAGTTCTTCATATTTGTCGGCAACAATCTTATTTAGATCTATGAAATAGGCCCCTCCTTTTTTTGCAGCTTCTTTTGCCCATTTGCCATAATCTTCATCCGCCCGCTCTAGGGCTCCGTCC
The DNA here is from genome assembly GCF_020178975.1 of Cesiribacter sp. SM1. Classification (GTDB taxonomy): domain Bacteria; phylum Bacteroidota; class Bacteroidia; order Cytophagales; family Cyclobacteriaceae; genus Cesiribacter. The sequence continues at coordinate 10,403 of NZ_JAHXBU010000003.1, read as the reverse complement.
TTCCACTTGTTGCGGGGAATCATGGAAATTACAATGGGAACTGCACCTTTCGATTTGGCATCTTCAATGAACTTGCTTAGGTACCAGCCATAGGTATGCACAGTTTCATGAGAGCCGTCGGGCCATACTAGTTCTTTTGTTCCTGTGCCGGTGCCTTTTAGCACTCCGCGGTGTCCTGCTTTGGTGGTATCGGGAATGCTGCCTTCGTTATGACCAAACTGCATCATTACAAAATCCCCTGGCTTTAGCGAGGAAAGGACTTTATTCCATCGCCCTTCCTTGAGAAAAGTACGGGTACTACGGCCTGCCATTGCCTGGTTGCTTACTGCGATATTGGTGGTATCGAAGTACTCATGAATAAATGTGCCCCAGCCAGCACCACCGGGTCCTCCATTATTGCTGCTGTATCGCACTGTAGAATCTCCGATAATATACAAAGTTGGCTTTTCCTGTTGCTGAAATGCAGAAAGAATAAGCACCAGCATCAGCAGGGAAATCACTTGCTTTTCAAAGGGCATTTTTTCAAAAATACAGTTCATAATAACTAAGCTGTAACTGCTCCGGGCTCTAGGGGATAAGAGCAAAATTAGATTCTGTGAAAAAGCTGTTAAGACATATGAATTGAATACCTGGTAAATGCACTGGCTTTGGGTTCCATCCAGGCATTACTGCTTCAACTCCTAAATAAAGTTTAAACATTGCTCCCATAAAAAAGATTAAAGTTTTTTGACTGAGGGAGTGGATGTTATCCTGATGCATCTGTAGTGTTTTTTTTGCTTTTTCGAATCGACGGTAAAAAAGATGGCTGGTTGAAGAATTTTACTAAGGGTAATTGCTGCGCTTTAACATCCTCTACAAACAAGCCAGCAACCTGTCTTGCTCCCTCCTGCTTCAGGTGGGTGTAAACCAGAATCCCTTTCAGAGGCATCACCCCTAGGCTCCAGCCTGATTCCAGGGCAGGCTCGGGCTTTTTGCAGACCATGGTTGGATCTCCAACCATCCAGGAGTCCGTTCCATGCACCAGCGCATAAGCAGAAAGCAAAATGAACTTAAAAACTGAAAAGGCTATGATAGGCTTATTCATGTAGTACACAAAATAGATACAGACCTTGCTGTAATCTTAAATTTTTTAAAAAAGATCCTCTCTTAAAGCGTCAATCTATAATATAACTTGAATTTTGCGGTGATTTTGGGAAGTTAGAAGAGATTCAGCTCTGGCCTGTCCTGTTTGAGAGCAGGACAGGATTGTGGAAGTGGTGCATGGTTCCTTTAACGCAACAATTGCCTTAAATCAATCAGGAGTCCTCTGGCTCAGGCTGTGCAGCAGAGCGGCTGTGATGGATCAGAAGCGTCTTTAGAATTGTGCTGAAGTTCTAAACGAATCGATTGCGTACGGAAGCAAATTTTTACTGTGCTGGATGGTACAAGACAGACGTTATGTGTATTTTCTGTACCCATATGACATTTTCTTGAGTAGCATGTGTGCTAACGCATACATTCAGGTTAATCTGACTGGCATTCTTTACTGGTCTTCAACTGACAGGTAAGGGGGCAGTGGTTCAATGACCTGCTCCACCTCAAAGATCCAGCAGTTATTTTCCCGATCAGCTATAAATTTGGTAGGCTTGTAGGCCATATCCATCATCACCATCTGCGGATGAAATTTTACTTTACATGCTTCTGCCTTCTCTATGTCGTAACGTATTTTAATCACATTGTTTGCCATAGTTATTTGCCTGCCCTGCCTCTCTAAGGAGGTAAGTTGAGGATTCCTCCCCCAGAGAAGCAAAAGCTTTTAAAAATCATTGATACACTATCTTACCAACGCCAGTCAGAACCCATTGTTACACAACTATTTGAAGTGAGCGGAATTCATATGGGCTAAAGAGATGCCAACTTAGGCTATCCAGTGCGGAACGCCGCATCGATATTTTAAATGAGGTAACTATGTTTCGCCCCGCGATTTACAAGAGCTGCTTTCATAGGTTTTCTTAAACATCATAGCATTAGATTGGTATGGTAGGCAACAGGTGTGATGGTAGAAAAAGTATGACTAGCCGGCCGCACCTCGCCGGCTACGCCGCAAGATAGATATCGACAAAGCTACCATTTCAGGTAAACTTCATACAACCACTACGGCAAACTGTAGAAAGGAAATAACCGAAGTGGGAAAAGTGTGGGGGATCAGAGATGATTGCTGAAGTTATCAACCCCTTACTTGAATTCTGTTCAGCAGATCCGAACAGCACCTGCTTGTATAGAAAGTAGTTACTTCTGGCACATCAGCTGATGGACTGTTTCCTATATAACTTTGTAGCGCCTATATACTGCTACTCTTGTACTTCCAGGGATATATCTCCTACGCTCATTTGCCCGCCAAGAGCAAGCGCTGGGCTCTCTTTCATTCACAAGTACACATTCTCTGGACAGTCAGAATATACCCTAAACTTGTACTTTCCAGTTTTAGGGAGTTTGATTTCTACCTTAGCAGTTCCATCAACCGTTGTTACACTTTTAGGAATAAATTCTTTACCACTATCATCTGAAATCTTAATCCGGTAGGTGCAGTATTTAGCAAGTGTTTCCACACGTATGTAAATAGTTTCCATAGCACCTTTCTTGATCTTTGGGGAAGTCATCTGCTGGTCATGTAGTTGCCAAACAGCAATACTTATATTGCCCTCTAATACTATTTTATCTGATTGTGGTCTGATCTGGCTATAGCCATCAGGAAAAGATACCAATAGAAGTATCAGCGTGCCTACTATTCTTATGATCATATAAACTGTGGATCTGCTCTTTTACTTTCGCAGAGGTGCTATAAATAAATATGGAATGTATCAGAATTATTACTTATTCATTAGCTGGTTGTCACATTCTTACTGCTTTTACTCAGCCTCTTATTCAGTAAAATTTTTCAGTTCTTCAAAGCTTTTGTAGACCTACTGGCGGATCATCAGAATATTTAGGAAAGAAACTAAAGCTATCATCCATGCACTGCAGGTCTTTTGCTGGATGAATAGACAGGAAAAGAATGAAGCACAGGGATCAGATTTACGGAGATATCTTTTCAATATAGTATACAGTAGCACCCTTCGCTTCCAGGTGGTGATATCCTTATAAGCTGATCTCACTCTTCTATCATATTTGAAATCCTCTCATTCTGATTTTTTTAGAGATAACAGACAATGAGAAACCAGACACTTAGATCGGCTGTAATTTACTTGTAATCATGATTCCCCCTGAAGCCTATTCTACAATAGGCACGTTTATGACAACGACATCTTTCCCGCTTATTTCCAGCACCAGTCGGTCCCCAGTCTGTACAGAGGCATCTCTTATCATTCCCTTCAGCCCTTCAGCAGCTGTTTGCAGATTCGTATAATTGTTCTGTTGTATTGGTATAACGCCCCGAACATGGTAAATGCTCATCTTTTCAAAAGCATATTCCTCCAGCGCTTCAAATTTTACACTTTCCAGTTGCTGGGGGTTCAATCCTTCATAGAAGTAGTCGGTTGAATTATTGAGATATAATAGACATTTTGGGTTTGGTCTTGCTTTAAGCTTATCATTAAAAAGTACGGCTGCCTGGATATTTGTGTCTTTTGTCTGCCTGGTTTCTGGATCACCAATTTGCTGTACTTCTACCACAAGGTGTGCACCCGGCAGTAGCTTTTTATCAAATAAATTGTTGGTGCCAGACATATTTGCAATGGACTTTATTACTACCTTTTTGCCATTGCGCACAAGTGAGGCAGATCCTTTTAAGATAATATACTGCTTATCGCCCTCATGCACCTGCCACTGATAGTAGTTGGGGAAGTACGCAAATATTGTTTTTGGCTGTATCACATCTTCATCCAGTTTGAGGACCAGCTTTTGTGCCATTAGTAAATTAACTGCTAAGAGGTTAAGGCCAATAGCTAAGAGTAGCTTGTATTTCATGTTCTTCACTGAAAAGGTGCTGAGAGGGTATATCATTCCTGCTTATACATGCCAGATATTTCGACTTCAAACTTAAGACATAGAAAAATAATGGTGCTATTTCGCAATAGGGATTGTTGTGCAGTAGATGTAAGGAGGAGGTCTGATCCAGCCTTTAAAATCCAGAATATATTCCAGTATGTCTGCGAACTTACCTTCTCATTTGCTATTACTCCCTCTTCTTCAAGAGTATCTATTTACACTATATGCTTAAAACATGCAAATGATGATTTACTTTATCAGCATGCTTTGAGATAAAGTAAATGCAGTGTAATTCATATATGAAATACATCAGACCCATGCTGGATGACATCAGTGCTTCTATGTTGCTATCTTTTAAATATAAAAAAGCCTAAGGTGTAAGATGTGTATATGTGCGTGTATTCTGCAATAATAAGCAGTTTATTACTTCATTTAGCGGAAATAAGCTGCAGTACTAGCATATCTGCAGCTTCATGAATATGGAAAATGGGAATCTAGCGCTAACCTGCTAATAGATATGAGTAATACAGGAACCTGATAGGCTAAGAATACTTTGGTAAAGCCTTTATGCTATTTGGTATCAAAGCTTAAGTAAAATTCAAGGAAAACAAACTTCCACAAATCCGACAGCAGTTTTAAAAGAAACATTTTTTTTGGCATTCAAATCACTCCATGAGCAGATAATGCTAAATGTTGATTTTCTTTCCAAGTGTAAGGTTTGGTTTGTTAATGCCTGACTTCTGACCCTTCTGGTGCGTTGTTCTGCAGGTAAATATTCCAAACAAACTGGTTTGAACGGTTTTGCTATATGATGAAGAGTGAATTTTGATTAACAGCATTGGGAAATCATAGGTAAATCTTAGTAGGTTAATTCACTATTTACAGAATATTATACGCATTAGGTGCTGGAACATTACATCACTTTATTTTCATAGGGCTTGTTCATTTACTACACCTAATACTTAATCAATTAATTTGTACAATAATTTGTTTGATTTGGATCCTGGCATGCGTGTCTAACTGTGTCTATTTGAAAATGCCACTTTCTCCGGTCATCTAAAACATTGTTAAATTCTTGTCTTTTTAAACAACTCATTCATGTTTGTTCGACATAAATTTTTTATGCTGATGACAGCCTGTTTAGTGCTTTGTAAGATAACTGCCTATGCGCAGTGCACCGAGCAGAAAAATGCGGACATGGCTAAATACAAACGTTTAACAGAAACTGGTGATGCACAGAGCTGCTCACAATGTGCTATGTTGGCACTTTACTTTTGTTCTGCCACTTATACAATAGAAGCCCAGGATAAGGTAAAAGTTGGGCAACTTATTACAGCTGCTAAGCAAAACATCATTAATATGGGCCAACCATATTGCTGTCCAGAACTGCTGAACAAGGAGCCGCACTGGGGAAGTATGGCGCAGATACAAACTACAAAAAAAGATACCCCCGCCAATACACCCCCTGATCCTCTGAAAGTGAACGAAACCCCTGATGCAGACCAGCCATTAGTAGATCAGCTTCTGGAGAATCTTTCTTCTGATGCACACAACCCGCTAAAGGTCGATCGGGAGCAACTGTATGATATTGCAGGCATGCTTCCGCAGGGGACACTGAAGAATACCCTTCTCTCATACAGTAGTGGTTTAGGTACTAATGGAGATCTAAGCATGCGACAGATATACTGGGACCTAAGCAAAGCGTTCAGCAATGATCAGGTAGCTCAGCTACCTGCCTTACAGCAGCTAAAACAGGGTGTTGACCTGCTGATAAACAGACCAGAAAAGTTATATGCATCTATCAATCAGAAAACTAAACAATACCAACCGGGCATCTTTATGAATGATCCAATCTTTCTGCAGCATATAGCGCAGGAAACTGGCTCAAACAGCACTGCACTGGCAGTTGGTGTAGGATTTGATTTAGCCGCTGCTTACCTGAAAGATGCCGAAAAATTGGAGTCCTTTAAAAAAGACTATCGCAACTATGTTGGCGTCTCCAATAATATGCTTTATGCTGAGGTAGACAGCCGGCTAGGCAAAGCATTAATTGATGCTTGTATTATTCGTACCAATTTAAGTAAAATCACACCTATTTATCGTTATGATTTTGCAAGTGGAGCCACACTTAGGGCTGAAAATGGTACGTTGCGATACACTAGTGCTGATAAAAGAATTGTGAAAGATATGCTTTCCATTGAGCAACGTAACAATGGAGACAATTTTGACAAGGTGATAAATGCCTCCAAAAGCCCGCAGCCCCAGGAGATAATTATCTCGCCAGATGAAAAATGGTTTGTACTAAATACAGGTCGTATCCCGAAAGGTGGAGAGTGTAATGACTGCCTGAGCAAATCTGAAGTCTATATTGTGCAGGCTGCTAACGGAGAGGCTATAAAGCTAGATGCTATGGATATGAAGGATGTTTCTACAGAGACCACCAGCGACCTGATCATGAATACACATCTTAAAGCCGATACGCTGCAATATTCATTTATTTCCACCATGCGCGGTTCCTTTTATCAGTGGAATTACAATATGCATACCCTTAAAGGCAGATATCAGACTTTTAAATATAATGCGGACGCTGAATTTGTATTTCCGGAAGGCACACCTGATAAATCTGATGATGAACCTATGGATTATGATTTCAACAACAATTATACGCGCTACTTAAACTTTGAGAAGGATGGGCAGCTACTATACATCTGGTGGGCTAACCGAAAGAAAGGCAGTCAATTGTATTGGGCTACTCAGGCTGAAATTGTCAAACCCTTTGACAAAGGGACAAAAGCCAGTGAGAACCCCAGCGAAGTAATTCAGAATAAACTCACAGGACTGGTGCTTAGTCGAAAGGGCAACTTGTATTTCACGACGGCAAGTGGCAATATCGGTACCATTGATCTGAAAAATACAGCGCTAGATGGGAATAATTTTGATGAGGAAATCAGCAAAGCGGAGCTACCGGTGGGTTTACAAACTTTTGATTTTCTTACAAAAGATAACTTTCGCTTCGATGCATCCTCTTACCTGACATATTACAATCTCCCCAGGTTATCCCTTTCTCCGGATGAAAAGCACCTGCTCTATACCATTGGTAATAATCTCTACATGATAGATATTCAGCATCTAACTAGCCCAAAGAAATTCATCATGAGTATAGAGCCTTTTGGAGTTTACTTTGCCAAAGAAAATGGTGAAACAACTGTCTATTTCCAAGCATTGAATGAGTTTGAAATGCCTGTTACCAAGAAGTATTCTTTTGACAGATTGGTAAATGCACCGCAAACAGACCAAAAGGTTGTCAGGCAAGTTTCCCTTCGCAGCCATGTGAAGGAAAAGACTGGTTTTTCCGTAGCGGATGAAATAAAAAAGCTCAAAGCGCTTCTGGATGAAGGAATCATTACACAGTCAGAATTTGAGAAAGCCAAAATGAAACTGCTTAATGATTCTAAATAAAATTGTCCATGGCTTGTAACAGGAGTCGCTAGCTCAATATGATGGATGTTATTTGATATAACATATACATATGGAATGAGTTAAGGCCGGGCTTTAGGTAATTTATTTAGTTCTGCAAGAACTACATCGGGGTCTATACCACACCTTAGCAAGAGCGTTAGCAGGCGAAACAGCATAGTTAAGTACAACAGCGGCTTCTACTATTTTAATGTCCAACATAAAGGGCTCTCCCAAGGAGCTGCAATACAGATAATGTTTTACCACTTAATCCATATACCCTATGAAGAGAATTCTGTACTTATCTGTTTTAGTATCCATGCTGTTTGTTCCTGCAGGATGTGAAAAGTTTAAAAAGGGAACACTTGAAAAGATGGAACTTTGGGCATCAGGTAATGCCTATTACAGCGCAAAGTTTATTGATGAGTTGGAGTACTCCGGCCCTGAAGGTGAGATTTATGTTGACCCAAAGTTTGCTTCAAACAATATGGTCAAATATTATTACTATTATCATACAGATGAAAGTCCTAAAAGCCTGGGTTACACAGAAGGACCCCATACCGATGCTGACGGAAAGAAAATGTGGTATCACAAAGACGGGCGCGAAAACCCTGGATCAGGAGGGATATGGAGTGACGGCTTTAAATCTACCAACGGTCAGGGAGGCTCTGGTGGATCATCTGGATCAGGGAGTACATCTTGTCCAGACTCTTTTGATAGTTATACAGGTGATGCTCAGTTAGATGCTTACTGCGGTTATGCCTGGATGTATAGATGCCAGCAAGGTAAATCGCTGAACGACCCAGAGGTTAGAGCAGTGTGTACCTACTATAATGATTTGAAAACGAGCAACGCACCCGATTGCCCATACTGCAAATAACCACCGGCAATGTCTCATTGCGATGTTATTCAGTCCTGTAGAAGGATCTTGTATAGTAATAACAGCAAGAGAAAGCAGAAAGAGTTATATTTTCTCTAATGCTTAGAATGCTTCCTCTTTGCTATTTATAAGCTGATAGCTGCTGGACTAGGTGTAGGTGTATTGGTGAAGCACTCTCAACGCACCTGCACCTACCTTAAATATTTCATTGACCTCCCCACAATAAATCGAACCGTTGTAAAGTAGTGGAATCAGGCATTTTATCAACTTATACAAAAGCAGATTGCCATGAAACCCTGGAGTCGGCCTTCTTGGCCGCCGGGCGATCGAAGTTCACAAAAGCGCAAATTCTCTTTGCCATCAAGCAGTAGGAGACGGGAGTGAAGGTAGAAGAAGTATGACTGGCCGTCCCCGCTGCAAGATGGGCATCTGCGAAGCAACATTCTACAACTGCTGCAGCTAAGCGCCCTATCGGACCGCTGGAAGAAAAAGTATGGTGAGCTAGAAGTCTATGAGGTGCGCAAAATCAGGCAGTTGGCGCCGGGCGGCAGCGGCCGTCCGGCGCCGGTGTGGAAGAGAATCAGTAGTTAAAGAAACTGATTGCAGAAATAAGTATTGACAAGCAAATGATACAGGATGTGCTATAAAAGCTTTGATGCGGGGCGCCTAGGCCATCTGAGCGCCGACCGGGCCTATTGAGGTGTCTAGCCCAAGTGTTAATCGCTGATTAACGAGTGTCTATCAGACAGGGATGAAAGGTGTTGATGTAACACGCCACTGTGGTACTACATCTCTAAGGCCAGTGAGCTTCTATCCTATAAGGAAACGAATGCGTGAAATAGCTTAGATAAGTATCCGGTAGGCTACTGGTGCATCTTTCCCCTGTCAAGAAGAGAGGACTGGCGGGATATTCATAAACGTGCGGTCCGCCGCTGCAGTTTACCGGCTTTACAAGGAATATGGGCTGAAATTGCGCAACAAGAGACCTAAGAGCAAATTGATCAAGTGGAAATCACACAGCTGGACGAGAAATCATTTCTCTCAGGATGAAATTAAAATAAGGCTATCAATACTAGCAGAGTAATGCCAGTAACTCCTGGCATTACTACATTCTCCCTCGCAAATCGGCAGATTTTATTACAAGTGAATAAAGTATCTGAAAAGTTGTATGAACAGGGTTTAAGGAAGTGAGCGTCCAGATCAACATCAAGCAGCAACTTTGTTATATTCGAAACAACGACTTTTTTATAGCCTGCTTTCGCAAGCTACAGATAGTCAGTAATTGTCGTAGTACGAGACAGTCAAGCTAGAGAGCTGTTCAGGCTCTTGTTGGGGTATAGCCTCAGTACTCTTAGGCGGGTGCAGTCATCAATGGCTGTAAACTGGTAGGTTTTAGGGCCTACCTTAGTTACATCCATCTGTTCCCTATCACCTGGAACTGGGCGATTGTATCTCTTGCTTTTGATATGCCTACCCTGCTTTTTTACAGGTGCTACCTGATGTTTTTGAAGGATTCTCCTGGAATTCCCCTAAAAAAGTGGAGGGTTAGAAAAGAGAATATTAACTTAATCTAACCAATAACTACTATGGCAAAAAGGAAGGAGTATGCCAAAGAGTTCAAAGAGGAGGCTGTTAGGCTGGCTCAGGAGAGCGGCAATGTCAGTGAAACAGCCCGTAATCTGGGTCTGCATCTAAGCATCTTACGGCGCTGGATAATAGAAGTGGAACAAGAGGGGGAGAAAGCATTTCCAGGCAAGGGTCACACTAAAGATGATGAACTGCGGCAGCTGCAAAGGGAGAATCAACGTCTAAAGGAGACGCGGGGCCGTCCTTTAGATTAGTGCTTGAGAATATTATAGGGAATGTCCTAATTTAGGAAAGAGAAAAAGAGCTCGGGTGAACTATGGGGTCGCCTTTGTTGGAATAGTCAAGACTTGATCTGACGGTTGGATTAAATTTTTTATTAAATTCAACTGTGAGGGTATGAAAGAGGCGCTACGATATTGCCTCTTTACAAAAATCTAAAATCTTGGTAAGTTGCTATTGTCGTCATGCTGGTGGGAATGTGGGTAAGTCTTGCTGGGCAAAAGTGCGGAAGGGA
>NZ_JAHXBU010000006.1 GCF_020178975.1 Cesiribacter sp. SM1 | reverse complement strand
GTCTTTACAACTATCCTTTCTACTGCCACCCAGCTGGATAGCCAGAAAAACTCTGTGCCTATGCTTATCCTTTGTGGCAATAGGACCTAATCCTAGCAGAAATCGACATTCTTTTTCAGAAAAAAAACCCGACAGATTCTGTCGGGTTTGGTTTAAGTGGAGAATATCGGAGTCGAACCGATGACCTCTTCCATGCCATGGAAGCGCTCTAGCCAGCTGAGCTAATCCCCCTTACGTTTTGCACTGGGCGTTTGCCAATTGCGAATGCAAATATAATGGCTCCATCAATATTTTCAAAATGGTCGGCGTGCTTTTACAAAGATGTTTCTGTAATAAGGGCTTAGCAGGTTACTTTCTACCACTCCTTTGCTGCTGCTGGAGTGAATGAACATCACCTCATCTTTGCTGCGCACTTCTGTAACCATGCCTGCATGCGATACCTTGCCTTTCCATTTTTTGGAGGAAAAGAAAACCAGGTCGCCGGGCTTTAGCTCGTAAATGCTTACCGGTTTGCCAAAGTCACTTTGTTCATCTGAGGTGCGGGGCAGGCTTACATCAACAGCACGAAATGAACATACCAGCAGGCCGGAGCAGTCAATTCCCTTTTTATCGTTACCACCCCAGCGATAGGGGGTGCCCAGGTAACTGCGGGCGGTAACCACTACCTGCTCAGACTTATCAGGCGCAGCTGCTTCGGCACGGTTTGGTGTACGGGCTGGTGCAGAGCGGTGAGCGGTACGTTTTTTATGTTTGCCTGGCATCGAAGCTCTGGCTGCCTTCTGGCTGCTGCATGATGCCAGTAGCATGAGCAGCATTAATGTGCCTATAAGGGTACGTAGCTGATAGTGATGCATAAGCCTGCTGTGTTTAGATTTGCAAGATACTATTTTAGGCAACGCACGGTCAAGCCAATTCGTAAGTGAATGCCTGATTTTTTTGGTTATCTTTATGCCACTATGTGTGGGATTACCGGAGCTTACGCTTTTAATGAAATAGGCCGCATCAGCCTGATACATCTTGGCCAGGCAACAGATGCCCTGGCTTTCCGCGGACCCGACGACAGGGGTACGCACCTCGGTTATTTTTGCGGCCTTGGCCACCGCAGGCTCTCTATCCTGGACCCAACACCAGATGGGCACCAGCCAATGTACGAAGAGAGCGGACGCTATACCATTGTCTTCAACGGGGAGATCTACAACTTCCAGGCCCTGCGGCAGGAGCTTGAGGCAAAAGGCTACACCTTCCACTCCGGCACCGATACAGAGGTACTGCTAAAAGGCTATAAGGAATGGGGTGAAAGCATGCTGCCCAGGCTTAATGGCTTCTTTGGCTTTGCCGTTTACGACCAGGAAGAGGAAAGCCTGTTCATAGCCCGCGACCGTATGGGCATCAAGCCAATTCTGTGGTACCGCGATGACGACCGCTTTGTGTTTGCCTCTGAAATGAAATCGCTGCTGGCTTATGGCCTGCCCCGCCAGCTCGATTTTGAAACCCTCCACCTCTACCTGCAGCTCAACTACGTACCTGCTCCGCACAGCCTGCTAAAGGGAGTGCATAAGCTGCTCCCCGGCCACTCCATGTTCCTGAAAGGAGGTGCGCTTACAATAAAGAAATGGTGGCAGGTGCCTTATGAGCCAAACAACCTCAACCCACGCAAATGGAGTTACGAGCAACAGCAGGAGCAGCTGCGTGAGCTGATGGAGCACTCGGTACAGCGCCGCTTGGTTGCCGATGTGCCCCTGGGTTCATTCTTAAGTGGTGGCATCGACAGCAGTGTAATTACCGCCCTGGCAGCGCGCCAGGTAGATAAGCTCAATACTTTCAGCATTGGCTACAAAGACGAGCCTTTCTTTGACGAAACCCGCTATGCCCGCTTGGTTGCCGAAATGCACAAGACCGAGCATACCGTATTCAGCCTTACCAACCACGATCTGTACGAGCACCTGCACGATGTGCTCGATTACCTCGATGAGCCCTTTGCAGACTCCTCTGCAATTCCGGTATACATCCTAAGCAAGCGCACCAAAAAAATAGCTACCGTTGCATTAAGCGGCGATGGCGCCGATGAGCTCTTCAGCGGCTATAATAAGCACATGGCCTTCTGGCGCACGCTTCATCCCGGTATGGCAGAAACTGCAGTAAGTGCCCTTTTACCCATCTGGAAAGCGCTGCCTAAATCCCGTAGTGGCGCCTTATCTAATAAATTCAGGCAGTTTCAGCGATTTGCCGAGGGCATGCGCCTGCCTCTGAAGGAGCGCTACTGGCGCTGGGCCACCTTTGCCAGCAGCGGGGAGAGCCTAAGCCTGCTTTCTGCCAGCAGCAAACAACAGCTCGATCAGGGTTTGTACGAGCAGTACAAAAATCAAATTCTCCAGTACCTGCCCAAGAACGGGGGCATCAACGATGTTCTTTACACCGATGTACAGCTGGTACTGCCTTACGATATGCTCACCAAGGTAGACCTGATGAGCATGGCCAATGGCCTGGAGGTACGGGTGCCCTTCCTGGACCATGAGGTGGTAAGCTTTGCCTTTAGCCTGCCCGCCGACAGCAAAATTAACCGGCAGATGAAAAAGCGGATTGTGCAGGATGCCTTCAGGCCCCTGCTGCCCCCGGAACTGTACCAGCGGCCCAAGCACGGCTTTGAGGTGCCGCTGCTCAAGTGGTTCCAGACAGAGCTGCGCAGCAAAATAGAAGGCCACTGGCTTAAGGATGAGTTTGTGGAGGCGCAGGGCGTGTTTGATGTCAATGCCACCCGTGCCCTCAAGCAACAGCTATTCTCTGCCAATCCCGGCGATGCCCACGCCCGCATCTGGGCTCTTATTGTATTCCAGCACTGGTGGAAACGGGTAATGGGAGAAGTGGGTGTAGGAGTGTAAGGGATCAGCTTCGGATTGCTTTTCTCAATCTGCTGCATAATAGATGATTTACTTACAGCTATTTGCTTAGCCCTGCATTCGCGCCTATATTGTTATGTTTGCCGGGCTAAAAAATCGATAGGCTTCGGCTCATTATATTCATGAAATATATTCTGAAGTTCTCCTTGCTGCTGTGCTTTTGTTTGGCTGCCTGCGAGTTTACGCCCGATGGAAGACACTATGAAGAGGTAGATCCAACTGTGGTAGTTTCCGGAAATATAGACCTGAACCTGGCTGCAGACACCGTTTTTATCCAGGGTAATGTATCGCTTAAGTATAATGTAGCATTACCCGGTAAAACCCTGGTAAGTACCAGGCTGCTTCTGGGAGAAAGGCTGCTGAAAGAAAGCCATCTTCACGTAGACGGCTTCAACTTTATATCTACAAATTACAGTAATGGTACCTACCAGCTAAAGCTTGAAGCTACTGCTAATTCCGGAACCGGCAGCCTTGCAGATGTTATGGGGGCTGAAGGCATAGTGGTGCAGAAAACGTGGGTACTTATCATCCACAACGGGCCTCCTCCTGCTGTGCCTGTTACCAATATTTTTGAAAGAGATGGGCAGCTGGTGATCCAGTGGGAGAAATACAAACTTCCAAATTTCAGGGAATACCGCCTGCTTAAGGAGGGAGGCGGAGGATCAAAAAGTATCGTTATCACTAATCAGAATACCACTGAGTGGATTGACTCCTCCTATGTTGGCAACCTGAAGTTTTACATACTTACAGTGGTTGATCAAAGTAATAAGGAAAGTCCTGATCCTCAGAGGCGTTCTTTCAATGCATCGGTGCCAGCCATCATAAATGCTTACTATAATGATGACACAACCATTTCAATAAGTTATAGCACAACCAAGTTCAGAAATAATCTGAACCAGTATAAAATACGGCGCGATGCTGATTATCAGACTGACTTGGTTACATCTTCAGATCCCTTAAACACGGTTGCTGTTGTACCTTTTAATGGATTTGGTGCCGAAACTGAGTACCACCTCATCACCGAACCCAAGCCTGGTGCTCTCTATACCGGTTATGAGCAAAGAAGTTTTAAGGTGCAGTATGGCTGGGCTTTTAAAAGCTATAAAGACTTTCACTATGGGAAAAGTGCAAACGCTTATTATGGTGTGGTGGATAATAAGGTTGTAATGCGGGATGGCGCCAGTCTTAACATTCAAAGGCAAAAGGAGTTCACCACCAACTATTTAACGGCTTCTCTCCGGCTTGCCGTTTCTCCTGATGGAAAGCAAATTTATGCAACCCGCTACCCGTATATCTGGCAGTTAGATCCTGCCACGCTGGAGGTACTCCATACTTATGCCATCAGCTATATAACTGGAGAAGCAAGTAGTGACGTAAGTTCCTTTACAGTGAGTAACAATGGCCGCCTGGCGATCCAGGAACGGAGGTCATATTACACATACTACTATATCTATGACTTCCAGTCCTCGAAACTGTTGTTAAAACAGCAAACAAACAATTCTTCCGAAGAGGCTGGTATCAGCCAGGACGGGAATGTGTTTTATCATTCGGAAAGGCTTCATGTTTACAACGGTGCTAACTGGGAGGTTCTGTATTCACCTGTAAGGAAGGATCACATTGCCTACCATCCCTCAGAGCCCTGGGTAATTGTTTTTGAAGATCAGACCACATCTGTTTACAGTACCACCAATGGTACGAAGCTAACGGAATTTAGCACCTCCCTGCCATTATCTGATATTATGATTGATCCGGCCACTGGTTATTTGGGAGGCCATTCACATGAGTTTTACCACCTGTATGATCTCAGCAGTGGAAAGCAAATCAGGAAAATCAAAATTATTGAGCAAAGCAGTATTTCTTTACTTAATAACAGACTGTTCAGTAACGATCGCTATCTGCCTTTACAATGAATAAGACAATAATTTTAGCTACAGGCTTTTTGCTGATATTTGGTGCTGCAGTAAGAGCACAGGCCCCGGCAGAAATCAGGCTGGGCGCAGGCTATGGCAGTTATTCAATGGGTGATTTAGAAGCACTGCAGGAGAATAGCATGCAGGGCATAGGTGTTAATATAAAGGCAACAGAGCGCTTCCCCGCTTACTTCAATTACAGCCTTAGGTACTTGTTTAAATCTAAGGTAGACGACCACTTTGGCGTTGTGGCAGAGATGGGATCTACCGGCGGGCGAATAGGATATGCTGATTATTCAGGTTCTTACCGCGAAGACCAGCTTTTGCGTTACAGAAGAATTGGCGTAGTGGTGGAAAGCTACCGTGCATTACCAAAAGGGTTTGATGGCTGGTTGGGTTGCGAAGCGAGCCTGTTGTTCAGTAAACTGATTTATGAAGGAGAAATAAGCCTGACCGGCGCTGGCTCTACGAGTGAGCACTATACTTTTTATGCCTTGGGTGGTGCGGTGCAGCCATACCTGGCGCTGGAGCGGAAAATAGGTTTCATCAGGCTTGGCGCACAGGCGGGAGTCTGTTTAAGCCTGAGTGAGGGCTTTAGCTTAAAAGAAGACAGAAATATAAAACTGGTGAATCCTGGAAAAAGCAGCGAAGAAGTAGTGCCAGGCTGGAGCGGATGGCGCTTAAGCATGTATGTTGGCGTGCCGCTCAGTGCTGGTAGCGGCAGAAAAGAAAATTAAAACAGGTGAGCAGTCTCCTGTGCTGTGGTATTCAAATTTCACTCCTGCTATACTTTTAACCGTTCAAAAGAATCTACTGGTCTGGGAAAAGCACTATGTGCATCTTCCTCTACATCATGATTATTACTATGCGGAAATCTCCATACTTGTTGCTGTGCCTTGCCCTGATTGCTGCGCCTGCTGCTTTTGCTCAAAAGGCACCCCTGCAGTTTACTGATGCCAGCGAAACGCATCTGCCCGGGGCAGTAAAGAAATCCTTAAACTCTATGGATGCCAGGGCGGTAGATATTGATGCGGATGGCGATCTGGACCTGGTGCTTGCCATGGAGTTTGTAAAGAACATCATCCTGATCAACGACGGCAAGGGTAAATTCAGTGATGGCAGCCACCGCCTGCCGTACCTGCCTGCTCCCATTACCCCAAAGCCCTATCCTTATTACCCCTATGGCGATACCGAAGATGTAGCCATAGCAGACTTTGATGGTGATGGTGACCTGGACCTGCTCTTTGTGGCAGAAGACAACCAGACCAACGAGTTTTACATCAATGAAGACAGGGGCTATTTTATCAATGCAACAGAGCGAATTCCGGTTACCGGTACCTCCAACGCAGTGATTACCCGTGATTTTGATAGTGACGGGCTGCCGGATGTAATCATTGGTAATAACGGGCAGAATGTATACCTGCGCAATGCCGGCAAAGGACAGTTCTTAAATGAAACCGATAAACGCTTACCCATCCGTGAGGATATCACCCAAGACCTGGATGTTTTTGACTTTGACAGCGATGGCGACCTGGACCTGATCGTAGGCAATGAGCTGGAAAATTACCTTCTGGAGAACGATGGAAAAGGCAATTTTAAAGATATCACCACCAGCTTTATAGCACCGGAACTACAGGCACAGGGAGGAGAAAGCCGCGATGTGAATTTTGCAGATATAGATGGCGACGGGCAGGCCGACCTGTTCTTTGCCAATGTGTTCCTGTTTCAGAAACAGATGCCCATTCAGCGTATGCTCATGCGCAGGGGCAACAGCTTTGTAGACGAAACTCAACAGCGCCTGGGTTTTACCTCTACCCACAGTGTGCTGGATGCTAATTTTGCCGATTTTGATGCAGATGGCGACCTTGACCTGGTGATGGTAACTTTTGAGCAGCCACGCTTGTACCTGAACGATGGCAAGGGCTTCTTTCAGGATATTACAGCGCAGACCTTCGCGGCAGAATTCAGGGCAATGGGTATGAGTGTTGAAGTAGCCGATTTTAATGCCGATGGCCTGCCGGACATCTACTTTGCCAATTTCCGTGGTCCGGATAAGCTCTTCCTGCAGCAGCCGGTTAATAATTGATTTATTGAGCAGAGCCGGTTCCACAGCCTCTGCAGATGGGGCTGTAGGAGGGGCTTGTTGTTTGCTTTACAGCACTGTAGTCTGGCGATAATTAAATCAGCGCTTTCCCTTAATTTGCTACGGATGCCTGCAGAAGCTCAGCTATTTAGCCCTGTACTTTAGAGTGGAGTTCGTCCAGTTCCTCCCTTACTTTTTTTGGCAGTCCTGCTACAACCAGCTGATAGGAGTGGAGAATCAGTTCCCGCAGTAATTTATCTGGGAGAGAACCATCAAGCAGCAGGGTGTTCCAATGCTTTTTGTTCATATGGTAGCCTGGCAGAATGCTCTCATGCAGCTCCCGCAGCTCCACTGCCCGCTCCGGATCACACTTTAGGTTGATGGAGGAAAAGCTGTCTATATCAGTAAGGGCAAACATTTTACCTTTCACCTTAAACACCAGCGTTTGCTCATCGAAGGGAAACTCTTCGGTTACAGCAGGCAGGCTGATACAGTATTCGCGCAGACTTTCCGGATTCATGGTATTTGTGTTTTAGAAAGATATAGTGCTGCAAAACAGCTTGCTGCACCTTGTGCCGGAATATAAGGAAAAGGTGCTTCTTGCAGCAGCGGCTCTGCCAACATACCAGTGTTATTGCAGTGCCGGGGCTTTACTTAATAGAGTACCTGATAGAGGTCATCAGAAACATATCCCGATATCCTGGTTCAGGTCCGCCTGATGAAACCAGCAGCGGATCGTCGTTCCTGATTGGATGGCCTTCGCCGCTGAAAAGCACAGCGCCATCATAGGTTCTGCGCACCAGTTCGTAGGTAAAGCGTACGTTCCCCGACCAGTATTTGCTGAACCAGAAAGTAAAACCGGCATTAACACCTACGTTTATATAAGGATTGATATCAGGGGAAGAGCTGTATCTGAAATCCCTCTCAAGAGAAGGGCCGGCTTCCACTTCTATATGGGGGCTAAAGCCGTAGGTGAGCAGCAGGGGTATGCTTAGTGTATGTGATTCGGATAAAGCGTAGGGATAAGCCAGGTAATTCAGCTCTGGCTGTAGTTTCACTTTTTCCCGGAGCGGAATTGCCAGGAACATGCCCAGCCCCATGCGGGTGTAGGTGCTGACGCTGCTTTGTTCCCAGCCCTGAAAATGACTTATCTGTGCCCCCGAGGTAAGCCTCACGCCATACGAAAGCTGCGCCAGAACAGGAGTGGCAGACGCAAAAAATAGCAGGCAAAAGATCGGAAGTAAATAAAATCTTTTCCGGACAATCATGAAACGAAAGTGTTTACTCTAAATAAATGAAAAAATAGGTCTGGTAAAAGCAATAATATAAATTATATGCTAAAAAATAATTATAAAAGGCAATAATGGGATTGAGCCTTTACTGGCTGTTCCTGTATTGCTGCCACCATTCGGCGTTTGTTTCAGCTGCAGGAGTAACCCATTCCCCCGGCTTAGGGGCGAGTAGCGTAATACCCGCCTGCTTTGTTTCTTTGATTAGCAGTTCCATAGGCTCGTACCAGCTGTGCAGGGCAAGGTCAAAGGTGCCCCAGTGGGTGGGGAGCAGTATGCCGCCCTGTACTTCCTGCTGTGCCTGCACGGCCTCCTGCGGGTTAAGGTGAATGTTGGCCCAGGCCAGATCGTAAGCACCAATGGGCATCAGTGAAAGGTCAAATGGTCCCAGCCGCTGGCCTATCTCTCTGTAGCCGTTAAAGTAGCCCGAGTCGCCGGCAAAGTAAATCTTTTGCCCACCGAGCTCTATGGCGTATGAGGCCCAGAAGGTATTGTTCTGGCTAAGAAAGCGGCCTGAAAAGTGGCGTGCCGGGGCTGCCGTTATTTTAAAGCCATTTCCTTCGTAAGCTTGCCACCAATCCATCTCCACAATCTTATTATCGGGAATACCCCAGTAGCGCAGTGTTTCACCCACACCCAGGGGTACAAAAAAATGCTTAACCTTGTGCTGTATGGCCATAAGGGTTTCATAGCCCAGGTGGTCGTAATGATCGTGGGAGATAATAACGCCCTCCAGCTCCGGCAGTGCCTCTGGCGCAATAGGCGAGGGAAAGAAACGTGCCGGACCTACAAAGGGGAAAGGTGAGGCCCGTTCTATCAGTACCGGATCGGTGAGCAGGTAAGTATTGCCAGCGCGGATCAGTACCCCTGCATGCCCCAGCCAGTTGAGCTGTATGCCAGCAGTGCTGTTGCCTGCCAGGGGCTGTTCAGTAAAGCGGTAATTGCTGGCAGGTGCTTTTTCCACATCGCGGGCCATATAACGTTTCATCACAGGCCAGCTTTCGGTAATCTTCAGCATGGGGGTTTCTACCGGGTTCAGAAATTTACCATCCTGGTAGTACGGAAGGTGCTGAAAAGTTTCTGCCTGGGGTGGGCGGCCAAAAGGTTTATGCAGGTAACGGACCATAAAAGTTACTACGAGCAGCAAAGCCACAAAGATGAGAATGCCCAGTACAACTTTGCCAAGTTTTTTCATAAGAGGCAAAGATAAGGTACTCCTCTGTGGCAGGGCTACCATTTATGTAAAAGAATGCATAGCAGCAGTTTCTTTCAGATACACCTCAGGTGGAACTGGTTCTTAATAAGAACCTGGACCAACGTGCGTAAAGGATTAGCATCAGCGTCAAATGCTCCTTCATCGTCATCCTCGCGCAGGCGGGGAGCTGTCAGCTAAAAACAGGAATGGTGATTTCGCCTCTGAAAGCAAACAGAGCTCCCTCTTCAGGGGAATGAAGGCTTGAATTTAGCTGTAGAAGATGATAACAGGCAGATTATCAGTAGCTTTAATCCTTAACGCACGTTAGGCCAGCATTCATTTTCAGTTTTAAAGGATCGCTTATGCTGTTTAGGCAGGAGTTAATAGGAGCAAAAGTTGATTCTTCTAGATTTAGAGATTAACATTAATAAGATTTATCAGAAAGCAGATGGAAGAAATCAGATGGGGCATTATTGGCTGTGGCGATGTGGCAGAACGCAAAAGTGGTCCGGCCTTTCAGCAGGCCCTAAACTCCCGCCTGGTGGCAGTAATGCGGCGAGATGCCGAAAAGGCTGCCGATTTTGCGTCCCGCCATGGGGTGCCTAAGTGGTATCACCAGGCCGATGCCCTGATTCATGATCCGGAAATCAATGCCATTTATGTAGCCACACCTCCATCCTCGCACGAGGCCTATGCTGTTGCTGCACTTGCTGCAGGCAAGCATGTGTACCTGGAAAAGCCTATGGCCTTAAACAGCGAAGGTGCCGGCAGAATAGAAGAACAAGCCAAAAATAGTAGTGGTAAGTTAGTGATTGCCCATTACAGGCGTGCACTGCCCCTCTTCAAGAAAGTAAAGGAGCTGCTGGAGAGCCATGCTATTGGCAAACCTCTTTTTGCCGATCTACAGCTGTTACAGCCCCCTAAATCTAGTGTGGTAGCTGCCACGGAAAACAACTGGCGCATAAATCCTGCAATATCCGGCGGAGGCCTGTTTCACGACCTGGCACCACACCAGCTGGACATCATGCTGCATTATTTTGGAGCAGCCGGGGAGGCAACAGGTTATTCAGCCAACCAGTTAAAAACATCAGAAGCCGATGATTTTGTAAGTGGCCTTATCCGCTTCCGGAGTGGTGTTCAGTTCCGGGGACTGTGGAGCTTTGCAGCTCCTGCAGCAGCGGCAGCCGACCGCTGCGAAATTATTGGCAGCAAGGGCAAAATCTCCTTTTCCTTTTTTGGCGAGGCAAAAGTGGTGCTGCAGCAAAATGGACAGGAACAATCTTTCAGTTTCGATAACCCCACCTACATTCAGCAGCCCATGATAGAGCAGGTAATTGGCTACTTTCAGGGTAAAAATGCAAATCCCTGTCCTGCCGGAGAGGCAGTAGAAGTAATGCAGCTGATGGATGCTTTTACAGCTAAGGGAACAGGAGTATTTAAGTAGTTGCGCAGTTAAAGCTTGATAGCTGCTAGTAAACTAAAAACAGCAGACTGAAGCCCGGCAGATCGTGAATTGTTTCCCTGATTTAGGTGGATAAACTACAAATGTTTCTGATTGTAGTGGAGCTAAGCCGGCAGTTATTATTTTTATGCAATGGCTGGCGATCATTTCTTACGGGTAGGTATAGAAGTGAGCAACAGCATCTGCGGTGATACAAAGCAAAAAACAGAGCATTACAATGAGTATGGAACAAACCTGGCGCTGGTATGGCCCCAACGATCCTGTTAGTCTCTCCGACATAAAGCAGGCAGGTGCTACGGGCGTAGTAACAGCCCTGCACCACATCTCCAACGGACAGGTGTGGGAGGTAGAAGAGATCATGAAGCGAAAAAGTGAGCTGGAAGCTGCCGGCTTAAGCTGGTCAGTGGTGGAGAGTATCCCGGTACACGAAAATATCAAGACCCGCTCCGGAAATTACCAGCAGTACATCCTAAACTACCGGCAGAGCATCCGCAACCTGGGCAAGTGCGGTATCGATACCGTCTGCTACAACTTTATGCCCGTGCTCGACTGGACCCGCACCGACCTTACCTACGAGCTGCCCGATGGCTCTAAAGCACTACGCTTTGATACCACTGCCTTTGCTGCCTTTGATCTTTACCTGCTAAAAAGGCCCGGGGCTGAACAGGATTATACCGAAGACCAGCAGCAAAAGGCAATGCAGTACCTGGAGGAGCTAGCTGAAGAAGATGCAAACAGACTCATCACCAACATTATTGCAGGTTTACCCGGCGCAGAAGAAGGGTATACCCTGCAGCAGTTTCAGCTGGTGCTGGATACCTATCGGGATATAGATGCAGCAGCACTAAAATCGAACCTGGCCTATTTTCTGCAGCAGATTATTCCTGTAGCCGAAGAGGCAGGCGTACGCATGGCCATCCACCCCGATGATCCGCCGTACCCGATTCTGGGCCTGCCCAGGGTAGTATCTACTGAAAAAGATGTGGAGGAGCTGCTTGCCGTAGCAGACAGCCCCAATAATGGCCTCTGTTTCTGCACAGGTTCCTTTGGTGTACGCCCTGATAATGATTTGCCTGGCATGGTAAAGCGCCTGGGCCACCGCATTAACTTTGTGCACCTGCGCAGCACCACCCGCGATCATGAAGGCAACTTCTACGAAGCCGACCACCTGGCAGGCGATGTAGACATGTACAGTGTAGTAAAAGCCCTGCTGGAAGAGCAACAGAAGCGTGCAGCACAGGGCCGTGCAGACAGGCGCCTGCCCATGCGCCCCGATCATGGCCACCAGATGTTAGATGACTTGAAGAAGCGGGTAAACCCCGGCTACTCTGCCATCGGCCGCCTTAGAGGGTTGGCAGAACTAAGAGGTTTGGAGTTGGGGATTAGCAGGGGGATGAAATGATTTTGGCCTTTTTTGGCACGAAGTTAGTATCTAAATATGATCTACAAGTTACATTGTAGGAGGTAAGCAGATAGGAGTTTCCTGTGGAGATTTGAGCATTTAACAATTCTACTTGTTCAGCCTTTTTTTAATTATTACGCTTAGATGGTGCCCTTGCCCAAACATAAAAACATTCAGAATAGTCTTTGGAATAAGAAACAAGGAATAGAGGAATAATAATAATAGAAGAAAGATTGTTAAATAATTTACCAATGTAGAAACTGGGGCATTAAGAACAATTTGTTTGGAGGTTAGCTTCAATGATAAAGCTAGTTTAATAATATATCCAAATGATAAACAAAAACTTTGTACTAACACACTCCATGTGAATACAGCAATAATTCTTTGAAAAAGTGAAGGTTTGAATAGCTTTTCGCCACTAATTTCAAGATTGGATAATGATTCTAAATATTCTTGATTGCCAAATGCTACAATAATAGTGAGGCCAGCTAAGGTAAAACCTAGTAGATTGGGTAAAAGGCTTACCGTTGTTTCTGTAATTTCACTAAGAATAGTGTAGCTATTTAGGTTTTGTGTAAAAGATATAATGCAATAACAGATTGTGAAGGCTATAGAAAGTATTAAAGGACTTTTGCTTAAAGAAACTAAATCTTTTGGGTTTAAAATATATAAGAGATTTATCAAACTGCCCTTGTGCAGACTTTTTATATCTTTACCCTCTTTGTAAGCCATTTCTAAGTCTTTCAATTAGTTGTGACGCAACTGATACTGCAAAACTAAACCTGTCTTTTCTTGTATTAACTTTTGCCTTATCGACCCTTGGATATTCAGATGTGTGAATAGTTTCTTTTCTGCCAGATTCATTTACAATCTTAGCATCAACAGACCCATTGTTTTGAGCAAGTTCTAATGTTCCTTTTACTAGTTTATTATTTACGTTAATATTATTGGATTCGTCAGCTACTGCTTTATAAGAGAATTCTTGAATATTTGCGTCCTTCAACATTTTATCCATCCATTCTTCATATCCCTCACTAAAATCATCATTTGTATATGAAATGTTTACATTGAGGCGTTCAACTTTCTTTGCACTATATATTCTGTCAAAAATGTCTGACGACTGTTCTATATTAATTATAATTTTTGAACCTTCTGGATTAGCATAATTTAGCCCATCATTTAAAAACTTTAGTACACTATTAGGATTTATTGAGGGATCTCTTCTAACAGAGAACCTGTGGCAAGAAGGAACAAAAACGAATTCGGTTTCTTTTGAGTTAGGAAAAAGGTTTCTTGGGATTTCATAATTTTCAATCTCCATTGTGTCAAAATTGAACCAGTGGTTACCTTCTATCCATGTAAACTTGGTGAGATTTCCATATAGTATTATCTCTCCATTCAAAGTTGTTTCAGACAAAGACCTAATAATTAGATGGCTATCACCTCTCGTTTTGATCTTGATTTTATTCTTATATAGCTCATGGATTAAATTAGCATATGAATCTGGACCTTTCAGATTTGAATACTCTTTTATATTAAAAGTATAATAAGAAACTTCAAATGTTCTCTCCATTAGGTTGAATTTGTATTATATGGGTTTCCAATATAGCAATACTTCGGTACTGTTAATAACATTTGATACCTTTTTAAGATGCGTTCAATAAAAGAAAGCCAGCTTCTGTTTAAGGAGCTGGCTTTCTTTTTAATCAATGATCGATAAGAAGATTAACTACTCCTCTTCACCGCCAGCTCCAACTCCCTTAACTGTTCGTCGGAGATAGTTGATGGCGTGTCGATCATAACGTCGCGGCCGCTGTTGTTTTTCGGGAAAGCGATAAAATCGCGGATGCTTTGCTGGCCACCCATTAAGGAGCAGAGGCGGTCGAAGCCGAAGGCAATGCCACCGTGCGGAGGAGCACCGTATTCAAAGGCCTCCATCAGGAAGCCGAACTGTTTGCGGGCTTCATCTTCGCTAAAGCCCAGCAGCTTGAACATGCGCGCCTGTGTGGCCCTATCGTGGATACGGATGGAGCCGCCGCCAATTTCCACGCCGTTCATGGCCAGGTCGTAGGCATTTGCGCGTACAGCGCCCGGATCGCTCTCCAGCTTCTCCATGTCTTCGGGCTTGGGCGAGGTAAAGGGGTGGTGCATGGCGTGGTAGCGCTTGGTTTCCTCATCCCACTCCAGCAGCGGGAAGTCCAGCACCCAGAGGGGCTTGAACTCATCGTTTTTGCGCAGACCCAGCTCGTTGCCCAGGTGCAGACGCAGCTCGCTTAGTGCTTTGCGGGTTTTATCGGCATCGCCGCTTAATACCAGCAGCAGGTCGCCGGGCTGGGCGTTCATTTTCTGTGCCCAGGCCTTCAGGTCTTCTTCTGCATAGAACTTGTCTACGCTTGATTTTAAAGTGCCATCGCTGTTGTAGCGTACCCACACCAGGCCTTTCATGCCTATTTGCGGGCGCTTTACATAGTCGGTAAGGGCATCCAGCTGCTTGCGCGTGTATTCGGCAATGCCGGGAGCGGCAATGCCTACCACCAGCTCCGACTGGTCGAATACCTGGAATCCTTTGTTCTGGGCCACATCATTCAGCTCGGTAAACTCCATACCGAAACGGATGTCGGGCTTATCGGAACCGTAGCGGCGCATGGCTTCGGCATAGGTCATGCGGGGCACTTCACCAATATCGATGCCTTTAACGGTCTGGAACAGGTGGCGGATCAGGCCCTCGAAGGTATTGAGTATATCTTCCTGGGTAACGAAAGCCATTTCGCAGTCTATCTGGGTAAACTCCGGCTGGCGGTCGGCACGCAGGTCTTCGTCGCGGAAGCACTTCACGATCTGGAAGTAGCGGTCAAAACCGCTTACCATTAACAGCTGCTTAAAGGTTTGGGGCGACTGGGGCAGGGCGTAAAACTCACCCGGGTTCATGCGGCTGGGCACTACAAAGTCGCGGGCACCTTCTGGTGTGCTTTTGATGAGCACAGGGGTTTCTACCTCTATAAACAGCTGGCTGTCGAGATAGCGGCGGGTTTCCTGGGCCAGTTTGTGGCGCAGAATGAGGTTGTTGCGCACAGGCGTGCGGCGCAGGTCCAGGTAGCGGTACCTGGCACGCAGGTCTTCACCACCGTCGGTTTCATCTTCGATCAGGAAAGGAGGTGTTTTGGCCTTGTTCAGTACCACCAGCTCCTTTACCCGTATTTCAATATCGCCCGTAGGCATATTAGGGTTTTTGTTGTAGCGCTCAATTACCTCGCCGCTTACCTGCAGCACCCATTCGCGGCCTACCTCGGCAGCCTTTTGCAGCAGTTGCGGGTCAGATTTGCCCTCTTCAAAAATAAGCTGTGTGAGGCCCCAGCGGTCGCGGAGGTCTATCCAGATCACAGAGCCTTTGTTGCGGATGGTTTGAGCCCAGCCGCTAAGGGTAACTTCTTTTCCTTTATCTTCGAGGCGAAGCTCGCCATTGGTGTGGGTGCGTAGCATAATATAGCGCTATTATTTCGTAGGGCTCAAAAATAAGTGATTAGGAGCAGAAACGTAAAGCAAAGCGCATAAATACAGTAGTAGCGCTAAAGAATTTGGCCTGGAGTTTGTGTGTTTTAGTCAGCATACTGGCGCAGGCAGCGTACTGCTTTAGGCAATGTACTGCCTTAGGCAAGGCACTGCCTCGGGCAGCATACTGCCAAAGGCCTCCAGCAGGAATACTGGCTGCTGATGGTTGTTGTGGGAGCAGGGCTTGGGCAGCAGGTGCCAGCGCCCGATTACTTTGATAAAACAGATGAATTTCAGAAGAAACAGCTAATTTTGCATTATGAAAAGAATACAGGTGTTATGGCTGGTGTTGTTAGCGCTGGTGTTTACCTATACAGCCTCTGCACAGGATGCTAAGCTGAAGAAGACAAAGCTGCATGATGCGATTACCGTATCACTGCCCCAGGATTTTGCTCCGGTAAGCGAGCAGGAGATGATGGCGAAGCATGTATCATCACGCAAGCCGGTGGCGCTCTATACCAACCCCAGCAAGCAGGTCGATTTTAGTGTAAACCTCTCAACCACCCAATGGCAGCATTTCGATTTGCCGCTGGTAAAGGATTTCTACAAAGCTTCGCTCTCTACGCTTTACAGCGATATGAAGTGGATGAAAGAAGAGATACAGGAAATTAAAGGGATCCCTTTTGCTATTTTTGAATATGTAGGCACGGTGGCAGATGAAGAGCAGGAAAATACCATCAAGCAAACAAAACCAATGCAGGTGTACACCCACATTGCTTATGGACTTGTAAATGGCAAGGTTGTGGTATTTACATTTACGGCTCCGGCTAATCAGCAGCAGCAGTGGGCACCGGTTGCCGAAGCAGTAATGGAATCTATCAGACTTAAGAAAACACTATAGCATGTTACAGGTTAATACTGATGAGCAGTTTATGCGGGAGGCCTTAAAACAGGCCTCTTATGCTGCTCAGGAGGGGGAGATACCTGTAGGAGCAGTGGTGGTAAGCCGCGGGCGCATTATTGCCAGGGCTTATAACCAGACTGAGCGTTTGCAGGATGTAACCGCCCATGCCGAAATGCTGGCCATTACAGCCGCAGCCAACTACCTGGGCGCAAAATACCTCCAGGATTGTACCTTGTATGTAACGCTGGAGCCCTGCCCCATGTGTGCAGGTGCCCTGTACTGGTCGCAGGTGAGCAGAATTGTTTGGGGAGCGGGCGATGACAAACGCGGTTTTGCTCAGCTGGGCGTACCCATGCTGCACCCGAAAACAGAAGTAAAGGAGGGTGTAATGGCAGCTGAATGCCGGGCGTTGCTTGATGAATTTTTTATGAAATTGCGGAAGAACGGACGCGGCTCCCTCTAGCTACAGGATTTAGAATTATTGAATAACAGCATAAAAAGAGTGTTTTGTGATTAAGTGACAGATACTCTTGGTTTTATGGAGATTCGCTTGAGGACCTGTTCTTAATGATGTAGATTCTTGATAGTTATTTAATATTCTATAACTATTCCCGATACCAGATACTTTGTACCTTGTACACAATTAACATTGTTTAACCTTTAAATACCTTTTTAAACTATGGCATTCGAATTACCTAACCTGCCGTACCCATCAAATGCGCTGGAACCAAACATTGACCAGCAAACCATGGAGATTCACCACGGCCGCCACCACAAAGGCTACACCGACAACCTGAACAAAGCAATTCAGGGAACTGATATGGAAAATAAATCCATAGAAGAAATCCTGAAGAACGTAAGTGGCAACAATGCCGTGCGTAACAATGGCGGTGGCTACTACAACCACAACCTGTTCTGGGAAGTAATGAGCCCGAATGGCGGTGGCCAGCCTACCGGCGCTGTGGCAGAAGCCATCAACAAAAAGTGGGGATCTTTCGATAAGTTCAAGGAAGAGTTCTCTAATGCAGCGGCTACCCGTTTTGGCTCTGGCTGGGCATGGCTGATTGTAACCCCAAATGGTGAAGTAGATGTAACCTCTACTCAAAACCAGGACAACCCGCTGATGGATGTAGCCGAGAAAAAAGGCACTCCAATTTTGGGTCTTGATGTGTGGGAACATGCCTACTACCTCAAGTACCAGAACAAGCGTGTTGATTACGTTGGCAACTGGTGGAATGTGGTAAACTGGGAAGCAGTAAACCGCCGCTTTGAGCAGGCACGCAAAAAATAGTCGATAAACTGTTATCTGCCTACGATAAGCGGCAGACTATCGAAAGCCACCCAGGCAGGGTGGCTTTTTTTATGCTTAAGCTGTTATTTAGCCAGTGTTGTGCATCTGTAGTGATTCCTTCAGCGGGAGAATGGGTGCAGATTTTTTCCCTCACTTAAACTTTTAGCTTATGACATTCCTGGAAATCTTGTTACTTCTATTGATTAGCGCAGGACTGCTGTTTTCACGCTACATCCTGCAGCAACACTGGCAAAAAATCTTTGGAGTGGCACTTTCTGCCACAGCTGTTTTGCACCTGTTTGTAGATGGGTACCGCTGGCAGATGACTCCTGCCTACCTGCTGATGGGACTTTTGGGCTGGCGTTTGTACAGGGGCGGCAGATCAGGAAGTGCTACCTGGAAAAGAATAGCACTGGGTAGTTTGCTGGGGCTCTTTGTGCTGATTGCCTGGCTGTTACCCACGGCAATGCCAGTGTTTGAGCTGCCAAAGCCTGGTGGAGCCTACGCTATAGGAACACAGTGGCTGCATTTAACAGACTCCAGCAGAGCCGAAGTAATTACGCCCGATCCCCTGGATAAACGGGAGCTGCTGGTGAAGTTGTGGTACCCGGCGGGCCCGGTAGAAGGTTTGGCAACAGAAGGCTATCTGACAGAGGCGGAGCGGGTGGGCCTTAGCACCGGTAGAGGACTACCAGCTTTTGCCACTTCACACCTGGCGAATATTCAGACCCATGTATACCCTAATGCTCCCAATGCAGCAGGTAGCTTTCCTGTGCTTATTTTCTCTCATGGTTATGAATCGGCAGGTGGTATGTATTACTCGTTTCTTTCGGAACTTGCCAGCCATGGGTATATGATAGCGCATGTTTATCATACACATGAAACAATTGCCAGAACCTTTCCCGATGGCAGAGTTATTTATGTAGACGACAGTGCTTCTAAAGCCAGAAACTGGTCTCCGGAACATACGGAAGTATTCTGGAAGTACTACAATGGTTTACAGGATGCCAAAACTGATGCGGAAAGAGAGCAGGTGGTGCTGGATTGGGTGCATGCCGATGTTACTACTGAAATTCCCAGGCGCTGGGCTTCTGATCTATCCTTTGTACTGGATCAGCTGGAGCAGATAAATGAAAACAGGGAAAGCCCGTTTTATGGCAGGCTGGATGTAGCAAAGGTAGGTGTTTTTGGGCATTCGATAGGCGGTAGTGCCGCTGGCCAGGTACTCTTGCAGGATAAGCGCTTTCTGGCAGGTATCAACCTGGATGGCTTAGGCCTGGGCGACATGATCGATAAAGCCCTGCCACAACCTTTTATGGTGCTTTCGGCAGACCGCGAAGGGCTGCCTGATAACATCAACCCCATCATTTGCAGGAATAAGAGTGAAAAAGAGTTTTACTACACCTATATCAAAGATACCTGGCACGGAAACTTCAGTGATGCCGCCTATTGGCTGAGGTACAGAAAAGCCGCTGACTCTGGCAGCCTGGATCCTGATCGGGCAGTGAGCCTGATCAACCAGTTATCCCTGGCCTTCTTCGATTACCACATTAAAGGCTTTCCTAACCGGATAATGGAAATTTCAGATAAAAATTCTGAACTCAGAACAACGCTGACAAAGCCAGAAGGCAAGCTGCAGCTAACGGCCTATTAGAGGTTTTAGAAGCCTAACAGGGGTATAGAATTTGGTGTGATATGTAAAAGCCACTTCTTTTGGGAGTGGTTTTTTCTTTTCCAATACCTGCAGCCCTGTTTCAAAGCTTTGTTCATATAAATAAAAGCAGGTCCGATGAAAATAATATCTACCAGATATGTATCTTTCATATAAGATGAATCTCTTAGACATAATCTTATTTATAGGAGCAGGACAAGGGATTCTGCTGGCGCTTTTACTCTTTTCAAGAGGTACCAACAAGCGTAATAACCGCATACTGGGTACCCTGCTTGGTTTGCTGGCGCTGCACCTGGTGCTGGTAGGCAATGATAATGCTACATTTTTCCTTGAGTATCCCCATCTTAGCCGGATTACCTGGACGTTGCCGCTGCTCTACGGTCCGCTCATCTTTTTACTGACCACTTCACTCACGGCGCCCCGTTTCAAGTGGCGCTGGCGCTACCTGCTGCTGTTTACCCCTTTTATATTATTTGTAGGTATACTGATGCCTTACTACCTGTTGCCGGCGCAGGAGAAGATCGCTTATCTCAGCAACTATGAGGTTGTGCTGCAGGAAGATTTTGGCTGGATGAATCAAATCACCAATGTGGTACATGTTTTTTTTCTGGCAATCAGTCTATTGAAGCTAAGAACCTATGTACAGCGGCTGCACTCCCTTTACAGCGATGAGCAGCACATGCGCCTGCTGTGGCTACGTGATCTATTGTGGGGAGTTTTCCTGATCCTGGCCTTTTCTGTGCTGGTATTTTACTCGCGCAAATGGGGCTGGCCGTTGCTGTCTGCTGTGTATCCTTACCATTTTCTGGGTGTGGTAGTGCTGCTGTACTGGATAGGGTATAAAGCGCTGGGGCAACCACTGCTTTTCAGGGCAGATCCTATGCTTGGTACACTGGAGCCACAACTGCCTGCCATTGAGCAAAGAGATACAGGGGGGGCAACAGAACTGAAGGATTCGGTGCCGCTTCCGCTTGCGGTGGCAGATAGTACCCTTACAGACCAGGCTGCACAAATACAGAATGCGATGGAGCAGGACAAACTATACCTGGATCCGGAGCTTGACCTGGTAAAGCTTGCTCAGCACCTGGACATGCCCCGTTACCAGGTATCGGCAGTGCTGAACGGCGTTATACAGAAGAAATTTTATGACTTTGTAAACGAGTACCGGGTAGCTGAATTTCAGCGCCTGGCTGCCGATCCTCACTACGCCCATTATACCTTGCTGGCCCTGGCGCATGAGGCAGGCTTTAACTCAAAATCTACCTTCAATGCGGTGTTTAAAAAAAATACCGGCCAAACTCCCTCACAATACTATCAAAAACAAGGTGCGAAAGTACCAATAGAGGTCTGAATCGTTCGGATCGGACGATTCAGGTCTATTTAGCCCCTTTCTTTGCAGCATAATTTAATTTTTATGAAAGCCACATGGATTGCTTTGTGTTGCTGCTTGCTGGGAGTGAGTGGCCATGCACAGGAGAAAGAAGAATTTTTCAAACCCCCGAAATTTCAGCTGGGCCTGCAGCTGGGTATCAGTACCTTTTCTATGGTAGACAAGGCTGTAAGTCCGCTGCTGTATAAGGGTAATTTCAGGCGGGTAGGGCTGCAGTTTCTGTACACCAGCGAACGCTCACGCTTTGAGCTTAACCTGCAGGGGAACCTGGGCAGCTACTACCCGTCAGCCTTTCCCAATGATCATGTTTATTTTAAAGAGCTGGAAGAAGATGGCTCTGTTAAAGAAACAAAGGTACCTGCAAGAGGTTCTGTTCTATCGCCAACAGTAAAGCTTGGTTACTGGCACACCCTGGGCAATGCTGATAAGCTGCAGTTCTCTGCAGGTGCAGCCATTACAGAACAGCTGTTTTATCCACAGGGCTTTGTGTCTGCAGGCTTGATGAACGTGGTATCGCTAAGCCCACAGCTGCGGGTTACCTATGCCGCTGCGGCCCGGCACCAGTTCGAGGCAAACCTTTCTACCGCTGTTTTAGGCCTGGTTACCCGGCCTCCCTACCATGGCACTCTTACCCAGCCTAACCAAAACCTCGAAGGAGCCTTCCTGAAACATAATACCAGCTGGCAAAGCCTCAATAAACTGCAGGGGCTACAGGCAGAGGTGCAGTATCAGTATCGCATGGGGCTTCGTACTACGGCTGCAGCCAGCTACCAGCTTAACTGGCTGCGCGAGAAAGACCCCAAGCCATTTACCATGGCCGAAAGTGCCTACAATCTTTCTTTCCTTTACCTGTTTCCTAAAAGCAATTAGTCATGAAAAATATCATCATTATCGTAGGGATTTGTTTTGGAGTGGCACTTTGTTCCTGTGAAGACAGTCTGATAAATGAGCCCCCGCTAAAGAATAGTCCTGTAGGCAATTTTGATTTGCTGTGGCAGGATTTTCACGACTATTATGGCCTTTTTGAGGTAAAGAAGATTAACTGGGATTCTGTTTATGCCGTTTACAAACCACAGGTACATGAGGGTATGTCGGAGGCGGAGTTTTATGCAGTGTCTACCAGCATGCTGTCAATTCTGAATGATGCGCACGTAACGCTTTTTCCTACAAATCCGGACCTGCCGCGCTGGAGTGTGGATCTTGAGGATGGCATTAGCCATCAGGAGGATTACAAATTTGAGGTGGTGAAGGAAAATTATCTCCAAAACCATAAGCAGGCTGGCGGAGTGTTTGACTGGGGCTGGCTATCGGATAGCATTGGTTATATACATGTAGATCATTTTATGGTGAAGCTTGCTGATGTAGATGATGCCATGAAAGAGATTGCACCCGCGCTTAAAAAAGCAAAAGGAATTGTGCTGGATATAAGGGATGCCCCGGGAGGGCAGGATCCTGTAGGGCAGCGGCTGGCAGGGTACTTTGCACAGGAAAAATACCTGTACATGAAAACCCGTAAAAGATCAGGGCCTAACCCAGCAGATTTTACCGACTGGCTCAACTGGTACGTAGATCCAATGGGAGGCGGGGAGCTGAAAGACAAGCCTGTTATCCTGATGACCACCCGTTTTACCGGAAGCGGAGCCGAAACCTTCTCCCTGGCCATGCTGGAGCTGCCCCAGGTAACACAGGCCGGCGATACTACAGCCGGTGCTTTCTCTGATAACCCAATGCGGCAACTCTACAATGGCTGGATGTTCAGCCTCTCTGTTGGCGACTTTAGGGATGCCAGTGGTGAAAGTTTTGAAGGCAGAGGCCTGGCTCCGGCCCTGCTGTGGGAAAATAATCCTGCAGATGTTAAAGCCGGAAAGGATGAAGCCCTGGAGAAAGCCATTCAGCATCTGGCAGAATAATAAATAAGCTGTAATAAATGAGAGCCACCTGTGAAGGTGGCTCTTTCTAATGTTGTGTTCTACTGAAGTGTTCTGGAATTACTACTGGCGCTGGCAGTCTTTTACTTGGGAAAGGTATCGGTGCGGGTAAAGCTAAGTACCTGCTCCTGCCCGGCAGGAGCAATTTTTGTCCAGGTCATGGTAGTGGGCAATATTTCTATCCGCCACTTTTCCTCCCTGCCATCAGCAAGCAGCGTAAGGATAGGCTGGTGCCCATCTATCTGCCAGAAGCCATAGGTTTGTCCGCCGGGTATCCCTTTAAAATTGAAGCGGCGATCCCAGCGCATAAGGGCATAGGCTTGCGGGACTCCAGTTGCCTGCTGAACTTTATCAGAAGGATTAAGCAACCAGAGGCCTAATATATCATCAGATGGGGTTTGTGGTAAATTTTCGGTTTTGTGCAGGTTTACAGTAATCAGCACTCCTTCCTCTAAACGCTGCCAGCGCATGCTGTTGCCGGTTTTCTGTACTACTTTGAAAGGGCCGGCCTCATCTTTCCAGCCATTGCTGCTAACGATGCTAAGGCTGGAGTCTGCCGGATTGTAATGCCATTTGCCAACGGTATGCTGTACCCAACCATTCCCGGATTGGGTGTTTCCGTCGGCATGAAAGCGGGTCCACCTGGCTACAGGCGTAACGATTTTATCGCCTGCTTTTACTTCTGTTACAATCCATAGGCCATTGAGCTGGGCATGAACAGAACCCAGGTGTAAGAATAGAAAGCAGAACAGGAGAAGGGAGAGGCGCATAGATAAAAAAGTTGAGTACCGGAAAAAGTATGGTACATCAGCTAAGGTAAAAAGTAGCCGAACAAAACACAACATCCTCTAAAGAACTCAGAAAGTAGATTGAGCTGCCTTTCTCCACCTGTAACCAAAGCCCAGCCTGAAGCCTATTTCACGTTCATCGAGGTAGTAGTCGCTGGCGGCTTCAATTATAAACTTCTCACCTATTTTAAAGCTGTGCCCAAAGCCAAGAGCCACATCGGCACTGCGGCCAACCAATGCCCGGTAACGAACAAAGGTAGCACCAAAAGGATAATACCGATTGCCTATCGTTGCCATTGGGGTTGGATCTTCATTCCAGAATTCCATTCCGGCTGTAAACTGCAGCTTACTATTTACGAGGTAACCTACCTCCAGGCCAGCCTGCAGTTTGCGGAAGGGCCGCTCAAAATTTGTTTTATAAACATCTGTATAGGCATGGACACTGCGTGTGCCCGGTGGTGCAAAGGGATTGGTTTGTGCATTCCCCTGCTGTATAAGCAGGAGAAGCGACATAACCAGCATACTATAAAAAACAGGTTGAGCTGAGGGTTTTTGCATATGTTATTAAGATGCTTTTTCCTCTTTTAGTTTTTTTATTTCCATCAGTTCATCACGCAGACGGGCAGCTTCCATAAAATCGAGCTCTTTTGCCGCTTTCTCCATTTTACGCTGGGTTTCTTTTAGTAGCTTATCCAGCTGTTCGGGCTTCATGTAAGCAACTACAGGATCGGCTGCCAGCGAAAGCGTGTCAGGCTCAATGTAGGCTTTCCTGGCTTCTTTTTTGCGTACATCGGCCACAGAGGTTTGCTCCATAATGGCTTCGCGAGATTTGAACACTGTTTTCGGGGTAATGCCATTTGCCTCGTTATACTCCATCTGGATCGCCCGCCTGCGGTTTGTTTCGTCTATGGCTACCTGCATCGATTCTGTTACTTTATCGGCATACATGATTACCAGCCCGTTTGCATTACGGGCAGCACGGCCAATGGTTTGCACCAGCGAGCGCACATTTCGCAAAAAGCCTTCCTTATCGGCATCCAGAATGGCTACCAATGATACTTCTGGCAAATCCAGGCCTTCCCGCAGCAGGTTTACACCCACGAGCACATCAAATTCGCCCAGGCGCAGGTCGCGCAGAATTTCAACACGCTCCAGGGTTTGCACCTCTGAGTGAATGTAGCGGCAGCGCACACCGGCGCGATCCAGGTACTTGGTAAGCTCCTCGGCCATGCGCTTGGTAAGGGTAGTTACCAGCACGCGCTCCTGCCGCTCTATGCGCAGGTGAATCTCCTCCAGCAGATCATCAATCTGGTTAAGGCTTGGGCGTACATCAATAACAGGATCCAGCAGACCGGTAGGACGAATGATCTGCTCCACGACCACCCCCTCAGACTTGCGCAACTCGTATTCAGCAGGAGTAGCACTTACAAATACCACCTGGTTAATGATTTCCTCAAACTCATTAAAAGTAAGCGGGCGGTTATCCAGTGCCGAGGGCAGGCGAAATCCGAAATCGACTAAGTTGATCTTCCTGGCCCTGTCGCCTCCCCACATGGCACGCACCTGTGGCACGGTTACGTGGCTTTCGTCTATGATCATGAGGTAATCATCCGGAAAGTAATCAAGCAGGCAGAAGGGGCGTGATCCGGGCTTGCGCCGGTCGAAGTAGCGGCTGTAGTTTTCGATGCCGGAGCAGAAGCCCAGCTCCCGGATCATCTCCAGGTCAAATTCTGTACGCTCCTTAATACGCTGGGCCTCCAGGAAGCGCCGGTCTTTTTCAAACAGCTCTACCTGTGCTACCATATCGTACTGAATTTCCTTGATGGCCTGCTGCGCCACATCTTTTCCTGTTACGAAGAGATTGGCCGGAAAGATAGAGATGATTTTTTCGTCGCCCAGCTTTTTGCCGCTCTCCGGATCAATGCGCTGAATGGCTTCAATTTCGTCGCCCCAGAAGATAATGCGGTAAGCAAAATCGGCATAGGCAACAAATATATCTACCGTATCGCCTTTTACCCGAAAGGTGCCACGCTTGAACTCTGCTTCGGTGCGGTGGTAGAGTATGTCTACAAGGGCAAACAGGAACTGCGAGCGTGCAATACGGTCGCCCTCCTGGATGCGCACCACGCTTTTTGCAAAATCGTCGGGGTTGCCCATGCCATAAATGCAGGATACGGATGCTACCACCAGCACATCCTGCCTGCCGCTCAAAAGGGCAGAGGTAGCACTTAGGCGTAGTTTCTCTATTTCATCGTTAATCGAGAGGTCTTTCTCTATATAAGTGTTGGTGGTGGGGATAAAAGCCTCTGGCTGGTAGTAATCGTAGTAAGAAATAAAATACTCTACTGCATTATTGGGAAAGAACTGCTTAAACTCACTATAAAGCTGTGCAGCGAGTGTTTTATTGTGGCTTAGCACCAGGGTAGGCTTGTTAAGCTGGCTTATTACATTAGCCATGGTAAAGGTTTTACCGGAGCCGGTAACACCCAGCAGTGTTTGTGCCGGTTCGCCAGCGGTTAACCCCTCAACCAACTGGATAATGGCTTTGGGTTGATCACCGGTGGGCTGATATTCGGAAATGAGCTGAAAATCCATGTATAAACCAAAAATAATAAAAACTTGGGGTATAATCTCTTTATTTGTGCTCACCAGCAGGTGGAGCCTCAAACTATTGTATAACAATAAAATCTACAGATTTATTTCCGAATCGGATGTTAAGTATTTAAACAAACGCTTAAAAGGTACTTGCTACTATGAAAGTCGAAAATTGAATGATAATCTATATATCACTTACCTAAATTCGGGCCTTGATAATTAACCTATTATCAACCCTTAAACAAAATAACAGAAATGAACGCAGTTGTTGGAAGTCAGCTTTTGATGAAGGAAAGCTTTGTTGAGATCAGCTACATGGCTGAAGATCGTATTATCATTGCAAAGTGGAAAGGCTTTCTTACGGTAGATCAGGTAAAGAAAGGATGTGAGGTGATAAATCAGCAGGTTACCAAGAATAAGCTTACCAAGCATTTAAGTGACCACAGCCAGTTGAAAGTACTAAGCAAAGAGGTTCAGGAGTACCTGGGGGGCACATGGTTCAACCAGGTAGAAAAGCTGGGCCTGCGTAAATTAGCCGTTAACCTGGCCGAAGATGTTTTTGCTCAGGCTACTGTTAAAAAAGTGAATGGTGAGCAAAAGTTCGGACAGATGATAATGGATTCTTTTGGTTCTTACGAATCTGCCATCAAGTGGCTGAATAGCTAAGAGCTTCTTACAAGGTACAGGCCCCTATGCAGACGGGGCCTTTTTTTTGTTTTTAATAAACTAGCTACCACTTCTTTATGATGTTACAGTCACTGAATTCTTCTAGTATAAGTATAGACCAGCGTCAGCAAAAAGAAGATGAATATATTTGTTCGCTGGACCCTTTGAATGCAGATGCAGTAGTAAAGCAAATTCCTGCATTCAATATGGATAAAAACGTGGAAAAACTTACATCGGCTTGTTATAGTCTGCTGCCTCACCCCGATCGGCTTGAGTCATTTGATTATTATGAGTCTGTTGCAGCCATGAGGGATCTGGGATTTTTCCTGGGCTCAATGAAAAGACACGGAGTAGAGCCGGTAGAGGCAGTACCTGAGCTGGATTATGTGCTGGATGTGCTGGGGAGTAAAACAAATCTTCCGCCAAGAGACACCCTCTTGCATTATACCAGCTGGAACCCTGTTGGCTTTCGCAGGCGAACATACACCGGCACACCAGATGAGGATAATCTCATTCAGAGTGTATCAATGGCAATGACTCCTCTTATCAAGGCAATATTTGCACTGGAAGCCATGCATAGCATAAGGCCTGATATGCCTGCTTTTGCTGCATGTGCTAAAGAAGCTGCAGGGGCTTTTGAAGGGATGATTGCAGGAATCGTGCATACCCGAAAGCACGTATCTGTAAGCTATTTTGCACATGAATTACGCCTGTACTTCGATCCTATTCATTTGCACGGTAAGGTATACCTGGGCCCGGGAGCAGTAGAAATGCCCATGTTTGTGTATGATCACCTGTTATGGAGCAGCAGCAACAACGATCCTGCTTATGTTTCCTTCAAAGAAACCTACCTGCCCTACATTTTACCCTATCTGCGCGATACCTACACAGCCCACTGCTATAAGCCTTCTTTGTTAGATATCTTTGGTAAGTTTATGCTTGAGAGTGAACTACAGCAGGAAGAGGTGTGGCAGGCAATTCGCGAGTTTAGAAATCTGCTGAATTTTCTGAAAAGCTTTCGGATGCCCCACAAGAAAATTGCCGATAATGCCTACAAAGCAGCAAACGGAGGAGAGCAGCAGCGCACACATGGCAGTGGTGGTTATACTCCTGATATCCTGGAAGTGGTGCTGCATCATATGAAAAACGCAGTTGCTGATTTTGAGAATGCAGTTAAGTATTACGAATCCCTGCCTGTAAGGTAAGCGCATCTGCTTTGTTGCAGCTGCACGAATACCAGGTTTTGTCAAATCATCTGCTGATTATTGCTATTCAAGCTCCAAAAGGAGCTTTTTTTTTTGCTGTTTCGGAATTCTCTGCAGTCTGTTCTGCTTATTCTACAGGAAACATTAAAATACCGGAAAACCGGTATTTTGGTAGTGGTTGCAAAAAGTAAGCTTTTGGCATAGTACTCGCTTGCCTAATGCTCTGTATTTTTGTGTTTAAAACTGGTAAAATACCATAGCTTCTTCAGGAAGGCTCCTATGAATAACAGACTGTTGATTGTTGAACCCTATACCGAGGTAAGTTATGATGAGCAGAACAGGGTAATTATTACAAAGTGGAAAGGATCATTAGAACTTGAGCAGGTGCGGTCAACACTTGAGTTTAAGGCCAATTTTATTCGTGAGCATGGGATCAGGTATAACCTGAATGACCATTCAGAGCTAAAGGTTCTTTTACCGGAAGTGCAGCAGTACCTGATAGAAGAAGGGCACCCATTGTTAGAACGTGTGGGTTTAAGAAAAATAGCAGTGAAGCTTGCCAAAGATATTTTTGCACAGGCTACCGTACGCAAAGTGAACCGTGTAGAAAACTACGACAGGCTGCAAATAGAAGTGTTTTCCAATTATGAAGATGCTTATGCCTGGCTGCTCAGTGACTTGTGAGGGGTAATTTAATGAACCAAGAGTCTGCTTCATGTGCAATTGTACTGCTATGGATATGGTCGCCAGGCCTTAGATCCCTCTCATGTTAATTCATGTATATTAGCTACTCGCCGTTCCAGATCTTCCAGGCTTTTTCTGCCTGCAGATGGAGCATCTGTAGCCCGTTTTTAGCACTGGCCCCTCTTTTTGTGCCTTCTTTCATAAACTGAGTTTCTGCAGGGTTGTATACCAGGTCGTAGAGGTAATAATCCGGGCCTAGCTGCTCATAGGGCAGATCGGGGCTGGAACTAAGGTTGGGCTGCATGCCCAGTGGCGTGGTGTTGATGATAAGCCGGTGTTGCAGCAGCAGGTAGGGCTGCTGATGGAGCTGGGCATAGCTAAGAGTATCTGGCCCAGATTGGCGAGAAACAACCTGATAAGGCACCTCCAGATCATCAAGAGCTGCTCCTACTGCTTTGGCAGCGCCACCTGTGCCCAGCACCAGTGCCTTCAGGTTATTTAGTTTGTTGCCCAGCCACTCCTGCAGCGAAAGCTTAAAGCCAAAGTAATCGGAGTTGTAGCCAATAAGCTGCTCTCCCTCCCGCTTTATTACATTTACGGCCCCAACCTTTTGAGCACTGTCGTGCAGGCTGCTGAGGTAGGGAATCACCTGTTCTTTATAAGGAATGGTTACATTTAACCCTGCCAGTTGAGGTGTTTGAGCCACCAGCTGCGGTAGTTCATCAATACGCTGCAGGGGATATAGTTCGTAGGCTGCATCGTTTATGCCTTCTCTTTTAAATTTTTCGGTAAAGTAGCCTTTTGAAAAACTATGACCGAGGGGATAACCGATAAGTCCGAACTGTCGCATTAATGATCGGGGCTAACACTGTACTTTGATACTTTTTCGATGCCTACCACCAGCAGAATGCCAAGGGCTGCAAAAAGCACCGCCCATAGCACATGGGCCTGCTGGCCAGTACTGATGGCGTAAGTGGTAGGCCACACACTTTCGGTAACGAGGGGCTTTTGTATGCCCTTGCTATCCATATAGTATTCTGTTACCACCTTCCAGGGCCACACTTTATTTAGTGAGCCAATCATAAAGCCTGCCAGCAGTGCAACGGCTACGTTATAATAACGATCCAGCAGCCATGATACCACCCGGGCAAAGCTTAAAAGGCCGGTTACGCAGCCAAGGCCAAATACAATAATAACGGGTATGTTCAGCTCTTTTACGGCATTCAGAATAAACTCATATTTTACAAGCAGGAGCAGGATAAAGGAGCCAGAAATACCGGGCAGGATCATGGCGCAAATGGCAATTGCACCTGCAATAAATATAAACCAGAGATCATCTGGGGTTTGTCCCGGGCTTACTACCGTAATCACATAGGCAATGGCAATACCAATGATGCCTGCTATAACCACTGCCGCATTCCATTTTCGTATTTCTTTGGTAACCAGTATGGCAGAAATAATAATGAGGCCAAAAAAGAAAGACCAGAGCTGTATGGGGTAGGTAGC
The DNA here is from genome assembly GCF_020178975.1 of Cesiribacter sp. SM1. Classification (GTDB taxonomy): domain Bacteria; phylum Bacteroidota; class Bacteroidia; order Cytophagales; family Cyclobacteriaceae; genus Cesiribacter. Next base: position 39,418 of record NZ_JAHXBU010000006.1, on the reverse strand, counting down.
CAGTAACCAGGTGATCAGGCGTGACAGCGTAAGCAGGCTGGTAAACACGCCTGCCAGCAGTACCACCAGGAAGGTACCGTTAATGTGCTGCCAGAGCCCTTTAAACTGCCCCTGCTTTAGTAGCTGCAGGGCATCGAGGTTAAAGGATTTAATGCTGTCCAGCAACTCTTCGTATATACCTGTAATGAAAGCAATTGTTCCACCTGATACACCGGGAACAACATCGGCGGCGCCCATGCCGGCACCTTTCAGATAAAGGAGTATGTAGTCTTTGATCGTTCTCATAAAAAGTAGGGCCGGGTGTTTGGCAAATGGGCCGGTTTACCAGCAGTTGCAAACATAACAATTATTAGCTAAATGCCTGAGGCTTATAAAAAAGGAAAAATAAAAGCCTGGATAGCATCCAGGCTTTCTTATATAGAATTCTTTATTCAGTTTACTCTGTGAGAAAGTCACTGAAAGTATCTCCTCTTAATCCTAAGCGAATGGTTTCCAGTGGTATAACTTCATTTGGTGCAATGTTTCCTAAGTTAACATTGGTGCCCAATAGCTTTATAAACCACACCTGCTGCGATTTCTGAGGTGCCTCCCAAATGATTCTTTCAAATGGGATCTGGGTTAAAATTTCTTCTACCAGACCTGAGCGCACCTCTCCGGTACTGCGGAAAAGGCCAACATTTCCACCCTCGCGGGCTTCGCCGATCACCTTCCAGGCGCCGGCTTCCATCTCGGCCTTCATCAGGGCAATCCATTTGTAGGGCGGTATGATCTTGTCGGCATCTTTAGAGCCTACCTCAGATAAGACCGTTACCTGTGTTGCCAGCTGGCGTATATATTCACATTTTTTATCGTGGGGCAGTTCAATAGAGCCATCCGAAACTTCGGCGTACTCCATCTTGTACTTGTCCAGAATCCGGCGGTATTCGTCGAATTTGTTGCGGATGATAAATGCTTCGAAGAGGGTGCCACCAAAGTACACAGGTATGTTAGCCTCTTTAAACACCTGGAGTTTGTCGTCCAGGTTGGGGGTTACAAAAGAAGTAGCCCACCCAAGCTTTACAATATCGACGTAATTGCTGGCTACACTCAAGAAATCTTCCGCCTCCCTGGTACTTAAGCCTTTGTCCATGGCCATGGTAAAACCATAGTCCCTTGGCTTTAGGGTTCTGTAAGGGATTTGCCCAAGCTCGTAATTCATCTGGTCTCTTTAATTTCGGTACTGATCGATGATCTTGTACAGCGCCTTTTGTACTTCAGGTTTTTTGAAGAAGTCAAACAGAACGCTGTGCTTATCGAAGTCCAAAATTAAAGCATTTTCCAGAAAATTAAAGGCCTCTTTGTATTTACCCGCTGAGATAAGGTAAACAACTGCACGATATTGAAGATCAGCGTTGTCTGGCAGCTCATCCATGCCGGCTTTTATGATCACAAAGGCCTTATCGTACTCATGCAGATCGAAGTATACATTAGACCACTCCACCCACACGGCCAGGTTGCCGCCATCGTACTGGCTGGCGGCCTGGTAAGCCTCAAAGCTCGACATTAAGTTGCCTGCACGGTACTCGGCATCGGCTAGCGACAGCCAGTAGTGGCCATTCTCGGCATCGTACTTAAGGGCTTTGGTAAAGAAGTATACAGCCTCGAAATGGCGGTTTTGCTTGCACAGGCAGTAGCCAATGCCAAACCAGGCCCTGTCGTAGGTAGCATCTGCCTTGGTAGACTTCTGGTAGTATTTAATGGCGCCATCGAACTGACCCAGCTTTTCATAGGCAGAGCCTATGCAGCAGTAGGTTTCTGCGCTTGGGCCTTCCCATTTGTGGGTGTTCTTATAAGATTCGAGTGCCTGCTCATATTTGCCCAGGTTCATGAGCGAGTTGCCCATGTTGAAGTGGGCAGAAGCAAACTTTTCGTTGATAGCCGTAGCGTACTCGTAGGCATGTACAGCCTCGTTGTAGCGGCCAAGCTTGTTGTAGATAATGCCAATATTGTACCAGGCATAGAACGAGAAAGGATCACGGTCTATGAACTTCTGGTAATAGGCCAGGCTTGAATCCAGCTTACCGGTTACATCCAGGCAGTATGCAAGCTCATAGAGTGCATTCTCGTGGTTAATATTAACCTCTATTGCCTGTTTGTAGTGGCTGATTGCCTCTTCGTACCTGCCGGTGCTCTGGTAGGTAAGCCCTATGTTATAGTATACATCATCTTTATCTGCCGAGAACATCAGGGACTTTTCATAAAGCCCTATGGCATCATCATGGCGACCGCTAAGCGACAGCACGTTTGCTTTCATGCTCATCACTTCCGGGTCGGTTGGCTGAAGTGCCACTGCTTCTTCCAGCAATTCCAGCGCCTCCTCGTATTTCTGGAGGCGGGTAAGAATCTGTATCTTCAGACTTAATACTTCTGTGGATAGAGGGAACTGTTCAGATGCCAGTTTACAGGCTTTAACGGCCTGCTGCCATTTACTTTTTTTAATATAGTGGTTAACGATGGTCTCGTACTCCTCTACCTCAAAGTAAGTGTAGCTGTCATCTTCAAGAACGCTCTCAAAACGCTCTATTAACGCTTTTTCCTCCTGTCTTCTTTTATAATTCTCTGCCATACTATTTCAGCCTTTTCATGCCGCTACTGTCATACTAAATAACATAAAGCTTGCCAAGAATAACAGGAGGCGTAATATAATAGCAATTATTATAGCATATAGCTTTGCAGCTCTTTACAACACCACTGGATCGTCTCATGCAAGGAGCGGAAGGTATGGTTAAACTCTTTTCTTGTCTTTGAATTGTTAAATTCTATCTCTAAATTACTTAATTTTACAGTTTCTTTTGTAATTAGAGGAGATTTTTGTTGGAATCGGGAACGAATCTTTTCCAGGTAATATGCACCACTTGTGAGGACCGAATTGGCTTTGATTTGTGGTGGCGGTACTCCCAGACAGTCAGCCATTTGCCTGAACAGTAACTCATAACGCACGGCTCCTGCAGAAATTATGTACCGCTGGCCTGTAGTGGCGGTTGGTTGCAGGGCTGCCATGGTCAGGTCAACTACATCTCGTACATCTACCCAGTTCATTAGGCCAGGCGGATAAAACCTGTTTTTCTTAATTACATAATTAAATAATTGTGTGCTGGAGCGGTGCAACGGCCCCGGACCAAGTACTGTAGAGGGGTTGAAGATAATGCAGGGCATACCTTCGGTGTGGGCTCTCCAGACTTCGAGTTCGCCCAGGTACTTTGTTTCGCCATACCAGCTGTTGAGGCTCGATTTTTCCCACTTCTGCTTTTCATCTACAACACTGGTTCTCCTGGACCGGCCAATGGCAGCCACAGAACTGATGTGGATAAAGCGCTCGATGCCGGCAGCCAGAGAACTGTTCACCAGTGCAGTAGTTCCTTCTACATTAGTCTGGTAGAGCAGGTCTTTGTCTTTAGCGGCGAAAGAGACCATTCCCGCACAATGGATTACCTGCCGGCAACCCTTTAGAAGTTGGTGCAACTGGCTTACATCAAGCAGATCTGCTTCTACCCAGTCAATTTCTGCCGAGATATCTTCAAGCTGGGAAATATTGGAGTTTGCGCGCCGTAATGCTCTTACTTTATAACCTTCAGCTATAAGCCTGCGAACCAGATGAGTACCAATTAATCCGCTGGCACCGGTAACGAAAATCATGCCTCTAGCAGGGTGTTGTTCAACAGGTCGAGCTTCAGCAGCTTGTCGAAGTAGGGCAGTTTTATTGTTTCCTTCAGCAGGTTGTAGTGCTTTTGGTTATGGCAGTCGGTGCCTGCAAAATGGATCATTTTCTTGTCAATCAGCCATTCGCTTACCTTACGGGCAGGAGCGGAGTAATAGCCAGATATGGAATTAAGATTGAGCTGAAGCAGTGCACCACGGTCTACCAGTTCCTGGGCCAGTTCATAATTATGATACATATATTCATAACGCTCGGGGTGCGCTAAAATTGGCTTAAAGCCCCGGGCTTTCATTCTGAAAATTGCATCAAAAAGAATTGCTGGCTGGTTTACAAAACCAGTCTCGAACAGGATGTAGTTATCTCCGAAAGTAAGCAGGTCTTCATCGGCCAGCAGGCTTTTAAAGAATACCTCATCGAGGTAGTATTCAGCTGCGGCCTCCAGCTTTAAGGCCAGGCCTTCTTTTTCTGCAGCTTCCTGTATGGCATTTAGCTGCTTTTTGATACCGTTAGGGGTATTGGGATAAAAGTCGCTTAAAATGTGAGGGGTAATCACCAGGTGTTTATAGCCCAGCTCACTAAAGCCGCGTAACAGCTGCACAGATTCCTCCACGCTTTGTACACCATCATCCAGGCCCGGAAGCAAATGAGAGTGTATGTCTGCCTGCAGGGGCAGCACATTGGTGTGCTTCGTATGTTTTTTAAAGAGATTGAACAAAGTAATTGCTGATCTTATTCTTCGTAATAGCCGCCGCTATCGCCATATCCGTAGCCATAGCCATACCCATATCCTTTGTTTCGGCTTACGCCGTTCAGAATTACCGCTAAGTTATTAAACTGGTTAACAGTTGCCAACCTGTTAAGGGTTTTAAAGTAAGCCTTATGGGAATAATTTGCCTTGAAAACGTAAAGAGGCAGATCAGCTTTTTTCATGATCAGAATACCATCAGTTACCAGGCCAACAGGCGGCGTGTCCATCACAATCACATCATAAAGATCCTGCAGCTTTAGAAGGAGCTTGTCAAAGTCTCCGTTCATGACCAGTTCCGAAGGGTTTGGCGGGGTTGGGCCAGCAGGTATATAATCTAAATTAGGAATACTGGTTTTGCGGATACTTTCCTCAAGGCTGTGCCTGCCAATCAGTACAGTGCTTACACCTGCAGAAGAATTTTCACCTTCAAAAGCAAGGTGCACCTTGGGCTTGCGCATATCCAGGTCCAGCACCAGCACTTTCTTTTTAGACAGCGCAATGATGGCAGCCAGGTTTGTGGTAACAAATGTTTTACCCTCACCACTTACTGTAGATGTAACCGAAATAATACGGTTATTCTGGCGGGCGCCCATAAACTCCATATTGGTTCTGATGGCACGCATGGATTCGCTAAAGGCCGATTTAGGGTTATCGGTAATCACCATGCGGGCAGTGGCAAGCTTATTGTGCGTTAAGGGCACTGCACCCAGGACAGGTACATTAGCCAGGCGCTCAACCTCGGCTACACCATTAACTTTATTATCTAGCACATAACGCCCACCCACAAACAGCAGGCTCAGCATCAGGCCAGCCGCTAACCCTATGCCATGGAACAGATATCTATCAGGAGATATGGGTGCTCCCGGCATGCTGGCAGATGACAATATCTTATAATCTGTGGTAGAGCCTGCATTGGCAATTTCAAACTCGATTTTTTTGCTTTGCAGGTTAAGCAAAACCTCCAGGAGCTGATTATAGTCTCTTTGGGATTTACTGAACTCAGTGCCTTTTGATGGCAGTTGTACAAAGCTGCTAAGCAACTCTCTATGTCTGAATTGGAGATCTTCTACCTGCTTTCTTAGATCGCTTTCGTACAGATGGAGAGCGGCAAGCAAATCTTCCTTGATCAAGCTAACCTGCTTGATCTTCAATTGAGCTGCCTGCGTATTTTCATTATAATGCTCCAGCAGTACTTCTTTTTCAGAGATCAGTTTGTTGAGCTGATCGAGCAATGTTTTAATATCGGCAGGAAAATCACTTCCGGCCCGGTTTACCAGTGACTGCGCAAAATAAGTATCTTCTGATTTAATGCGGGAGGATAGATTTGTAAGATTATTCAGCTGGCGGCGCGTTGCCACCCGCTGACTGTCTACACTTTCCAGCATCAGGATAGTATTACTGATATCCTTGCTCAGGTTTGTAGTTCTTTGGCTGATAGTGAAATCTTCAAAATATGTCTCATAACCTTCGAGTTTGCTTTCAGCATCTTCTACCAAGGTATTCAGGAAGGCTATTTTTTGGTTATTGGCCTTAATCTGCTCTTCTTCTTTATAGGTAAGATACATGTTACTAACGGCATCTACCACGACCCTTGCTTTATAGGGGTTATAATCAGTCAAAGAGATTTTGATGGTTTTAGCATTTGGGTTTAGTATTGTAACTGTTAGATTATTGCTAAGGTAATCTATCAGAGACTGGTCGCTGTTGATGATAAAGTAGTAGCTACTATGAATGGCATCGCCTGTTGCGCCTTCTTCAAGAGCTAGGGTCAGGCTAAAAGAGCCTGTTTCTACAGTTTGCCCAAAGCGATAGCGGTTGCTTACTTCCTGATCGTCCAGAAAATAGCTAAGGGTATACTCCTGATGATCGTGAATGTTAACAAAAATTTTCTGATTAAAGAACCGCTCATCTTTAATGAGATACTGTACTTTGAAAGGAGAGGAGCGATATTTCTCATCATCAAGAATTTTACCCTGTGTATAGTAGCTTACATCCAGATCCAGGGCTGCCAGCACTTTGTTCAGAAAGAGCTTTGACTTGATGAGTTCAATTTCGCTCGACATACCCTCCATGGTTGCTTTGTCGGAATCAACAAAGCCAAAGCTGGCTGCCGGCTTGTTTTCGGTTAGCTGAAGTTCGGAATTTGACTGGTAAAGAGGTTTTGTGTAGCGTACATACAAATAGGCTGCCATGTTGCAGACCAAAAAGATCACAACAATAACAGGTAAACTCTTTTTTAAGACACTAAACAGCTTATCAAAGTCAATACTTTGAAGAGGGCCTCTTTCGGATTGCTCATCTGGAGCATCTGTATATTCAACATATGTAGTATCTTCTTTCAAAATTCCTCCTCCTGCTACAGATAGCTAATTATTGTTGCTAAGGCTTATAATCACGAGTGTTAAACCAATCACATTGGAAATCAGACCCAGAACAGGACCAATGTCCCGAATAGTTTCCGGGAGCAGCCTTCTGATTGGTTCAATGTAAACAATATCCCCTGACTGAACCTGTAAAGAGGCTTGCCGCATCCCCTCGATGGTCGTAAGATCAATTATCTGTACATGCGGATTATCTAAATCACCCCTGATCAGGCGAATGTTATGGGCTTTCCCATCTCTGCTTATGCCGCCTGCCAGTGCTATTACCTCCAGTAAATTCATGTTCTGGTTGGTAAGTGGAATTACCTGTCCGCCGGTGGAGCCGAGCACAATAATTCGTTTGTTCACATACCGTGTAAAAACAAATGGGCTCTTGTAAAAACTACTGAAAGCCGTTGCCAGCACACTATCGGCCTGTTTGAGGCTGTAACCGGCCAGCAACACATTACCAACCATGGGTAGCACAACTTCGCCGTTTGGTTGCACCAGGTACTGAAGCTGCCTGCGCTGCTGTTGTTGCACGTTTGTTCCTCCCAACTCTCTTGCCAGTTCAAAATCAGGATCGATAATACGTTCACCCCTGTTGGTGTAAACATCTACTTCCAGAAGGTCGTTAGGCTGTATGGTGTAGGTACGTTCAGCTTCTATCACCACACCTTTTAGTGGAGCATAGTCATCTCCTGCCACCTGCAACATGATATCCTGCTTATAGACTCTACAACTGCTAAACAGGATCAGGCAAGGGAGAATAATATGTAATAGGGATGGTTTCAACGTGCTAACTGATCTGTGAATTCCTTGAATGTAGGTAGTTTCAGATCTTTTTCTGAAATAGTGGGAGATTCTGCACCCCAGTTGATGTTGAGGGTAGGGTCGTTCCAGATTATACCGCCTTCGGCCGAGGGATCGTAGTAGTCATTACACTTGTACAGTAGTATTGTATCTTCCAGCGCCAGGAACCCATGGCCAAAGCCCTCTGGCATATAAAACTGCTTGTGCTCCTGATCATCTAAGATGGTGCTGTGGTATTTACCAAATGTTGGTGAGTTAGGCCTTAGGTCTACTGCTACATCCAGTACTTTGCCTTTTATTACCCGGATGAGCTTGCTTTGCTGGCTTGCTCCATTCTGGAAATGTATGCCCCGCAATACTCCCTTTTTAGAAAAGGACTGGTTGTCCTGAACAAACAGATCTTTTACACCCAGTTCTTTCAGCTTTTTCTGGTGAAATGATTCAAAAAAGAAGCCTCTGTCGTCAAAGAGTACTTTTGGATATATTTCGACTAATCCTTCAATTGGAGTTAATACTGCGCGCATTCTATATTATTATAGCTGTATGTGTTAATTTACGAATTAAAAGGAGTTGCTCGTTTATTCAAAATTTAGGGGCAAATTTCACCAATAGTGTTCAGGTAATGTCTGATGACTATTTTTTCATCAAACCGTTCCACTGCGGTGCGGCGGCTGTTCTGCGCCAGCGCTCTGCGGTGCTCATCATCCAGTTCATACATCATGAGCATTTTCGCAGCAAGATCTTCAGCATCGTGATGTTTGCACAGGAATCCATTATATCCATCTGTTACTACATTATTACAGCCTGCAACATTAGTGGTTACAATAGGCTTGGCAGCACTGGCGGCTTCCAGCAATGTGCGGGGTGTCCCTTCTCTGTAAGAGGGAAGTACAATGCAGTCGGCCTTATGAATAAAAGACAGTACATCATCGGTAGTGCCTAAATAATCAATCAGTTTATTGTCTATCCACTCATTGAGTGTGGCCAGGGGAATGCCTCTTCTGTGGCCGGGGTCGGGTGCTCCTAAAAGCTGAAACTTTGCCTTGATTCCTTTTTGCTTCAGTAGCCGTACGGCATCGGCATACTCCATTAAGCCTTTGTCGTAAAGGAGCCTGGATATGACCAGAAAAGTAAATTCCTCATTAACATGCTGCCCGTTGGGAGAAAAGCGTAGCGTATCAATTCCCGATCCAGGGATTACCTCTGTTATTTCAGGTGCTACGATACCAAATTTTAAGAAGAGATTCCGGTCGTCTTCATTCTGAAAAAACACTTTATTAGGATAGCGGAAGGCAATTCTGTAGAGCCTGCGGGCTACTTTGGCCACCATTGAATTGCTTAGAAAAGCAGTGCCAAGTCCGCTTACGTTATTAATGCAGGGAATCCCCAATAAATGAGCCGCAACGGTGCCATACAAATTGGGTTTGATGGTGTAATGCAAAATTACATCTGGCTGTACCTGCTTATAGGCCTTATACAGCTCATAAAATACGCCGGCTTCATGAAGAGGATTGGCGCCACTGCTTTGCATGGCTACCGGAACATACCGGCAGCCATTTTCAGTCAGGAGGTGTGAATACTTATCTTGCGGCGCAATGGCATATACCTCCATTCCCTCTTTCTGCAGTGCCTTCACCAGGCTCATTCGAAAATTATAAATATTCCAGGAGGTATTGATAACGATAGCAACTTTCTTCATATGTAGAGCAGACGCTTCGTATAGTTCTGCATCCGTTGTGCCGGCTGTATATTAAATTATGTAGTATCTGCAAAAATATAAAAGAAGCTTACAATTTTTGCTATACTGTACCTTAAATTGTGGAAAGATAGGAACTTGAGGGTAGGTACTAACGTTTTTAATAGCTTAATATTACGAAAATAACAATTAATGATAGAACCAATTTCTACAGCTCCAAAGGTAGAGAAGGCTGTTTTAGTAGCACTGATAACCCCAAGGCAAACAGCCGAGCAAGCTAAGGAATACCTGGAAGAACTAGCTTTTTTAGCAGAAACCTCGGGTGTACAAACCCTTGAAACCTTTACCCAGCGGCTAGACAGACCTGACACCCGTACCTTTGTTGGGAAGGGTAAACTGGAGGATATAAAAGCTTTTGTGCAGGAGCACGAAGCAGATGTTGTCATATTTGATGATGAGCTTACTCCCTCACAGGTGCGTAACCTGGAGCAGGAGTTGCAGTGTAAGATTTTAGACCGTAGTCTCCTGATTCTGAATATATTCAGTGTTCGGGCCAAGACTGCCCAGGCCAAGGCTCAGGTAGAACTGGCACAGTACCAGTATTTGCTGCCCCGGCTTACCCGCATGTGGAGTCACCTTAGCAAGCAAAAAGGTGGTATTGGTATGCGTGGACCGGGTGAGAAAGAGCTGGAAACTGACCGCCGGATTGTGCGTGATAAAATAGCATTTCTCCGCGAGAAGCTGGATAAGATCGAAAAGCAGAGCCTGACCCAGCGCAAAGGCCGCAAGCAGTTGGCTCGTGTAGCCCTGGTAGGCTATACCAACGTTGGTAAGTCAACGCTCATGCGCCTGCTTTCTAAATCAGATGTTTTTGCAGAGAATAAACTGTTTGCAACGGTAGATTCTACCGTGCGCAAGGTGGTGATCAACGAAATTCCGTTCCTGCTGACCGATACTGTTGGTTTTATCCGCAAGCTGCCCCACACACTGGTGGAATGCTTTAAGTCTACCCTGGATGAGATCAGGGAAGCAGACCTGCTGCTGCATGTAGTAGATATTTCTCACCCTGCCAGCCATGAGCAGATCGAGATTGTGAACAGCACCCTGGCGGAAATCGGTGCCGGCGATAAACCAATGATCATGGTTTATAATAAGGTAGATGCCATGCCCGAAGAAGAGCGGTTAAATATACAGGAGACAGGTGTGCCCGAAGAGAGCGAGCAGCCAGTTGTTGATCGTGTATTCATTTCTGCCCTTAAGAAGCAGAATATAGAAGTGCTACGCGAGGCAGTGAATGAGCAGGTAAAGGAGCGTCATTACCAGATTTATCCTAACTACCTGCAGCCCCAGGTGTATGAAGGCAGCTGGAGTTTTGATGGCGAAGAGGAAGAGTAGTCTTTTCTTTAGAAGAAGACTCTGATTCTTTTTTTGCAGAAGAACCACGCTTTCCTTAGATTTGCCACTTCCGAGTCTAAAACTCGGAACTTCCGGCCTCGTAGTTCAATGGATAGAATAGAAGTTTCCTAAACTTTTGATACAGGTTCGATTCCTGTCGAGGCTACAAAATAGGATTTTTAAAATTCAGGCCGCTTCAAAAACCTTCGCTATAGGTATTTGAAGCGGTTTTTCGTTTCGGCTTGTTTCACATTTTTCCTATCTTCGTTTCACCAGTGTTTCACTAAGGGGTTTTGGTGAAAGGAACTGGTGAAACAATTGAAACATATGGGACTTAGCTACAGCAACAAATTCTTCTTAAAGCCAGTTGCAGGCACGAAAAGGGCTAGAATCTACCAACGCCTGATAGTGAATCGGGAGAAGGCAGAGCTTTATACAGGCCTGGAAATAGAAGAGAAGATATGGGATGCTGCATCTCAGCGCACAAAGGGAAATGCGGTCATCAATACTCGGCTTGTCGAAAAAGAATCCGAGTTACATAAGCTCATCGGGAAGTTGCAGGAGGAGGATAGAGACATTAATGCTAAGCTCGTGAAGTCTCTGCTTAGGGGTGATGAAGAAGATCAGAAGAAAAAGGTTAAGCTGTTAGCCTATGCCGAAAAGTACATTGCCGGTAGAGAAGAAGATGGCGAGCTTACCGCTCGTACCATTTGGGGGTTCAAGAATCTTAAAGACCACCTGACGAAATTCATTACACTTCATGTAGGCGAGGAGGATGTCGCACTAAAGGATATTGACTATAATTTCCTGAAGAGCTTAGACTCCTACCTGCTAAAGCAAAAAGCAGAAGGGAAGAACACAACTTTAAAGAGGAATACCATCAACAAGCATCATGTTCGCCTGCGCACTTTTCTACATGCTGCGGTGCGGGAAGGTGTGCTTGAAAAAAATCCGTACAGCAGCTTTAAGCTCAAGGATACACCTGCTCAAAGGAAATATTTGACCGAAGAGGAGTTGCGAAAATTAGTTGAACATGATTTAAATAATAATGTTAGTCTGCAGCGCATTAGAGACATTTTCGTTTGGAGTGTTTATACAGGCTTGCGATATCAGGATGCAATGGATGCAGAAGCAAAGCAAGTACAAAAAGACAGTGAGGGTAATTATTATATACAGCTGTATCAGAACAAGACTGGAGAATCGGTTAATATTCCCCTCCTCCAACCAGCAGTAGATATTTTTAATCGATATGATAATGATGAGCGCAAGGTGAATGGCAAAATTTTGCCACGCATATCAAATGCAAAAGTGAATGAATACCTAAAATCAATCGGGATTTTAGCAGGTATTGAAACTCCTATTACACACCATGTCGCTCGTCATACCTGTGCTACTACTGTTTTACTTGCTAATGATATCCCTATGGAGGTTGTAAGTAAGTGGTTAGGGCATAGTGACTTCAAAACAACCCAGATTTATGGTAAGATTACTAATCCAGCTTTAATGCGTGCGGGCAAGGTAATGAGAGAGAAGCTTAGGATTGGTTCATTAGGAAATAAGTAGATAATAATTCTTATGGAGGGGTTGTGCAATAAAATAGCGCTTGAAAAAACAGTCAGAAAGAATATTAAAAAGGCATTGGGGAAGTATTCTAAATATACTTTGCCACCTCAATTATTTACCTCAGAATCAATTCCAATCAAGGATGCAAAAGAGTATATCCGTGGCCCATTGAGATTGAGAAGAGATAAGCTGATACAGCTAGAATCAGTAACTAATGCTTATAAGGATGCATTTTGGATGACTAGAGAACATGTAAGTCCGGTGCAAAAGGCAGAATATCAAGTTATTTTAGCTTTGGAGGTAGAAATATATCAAGGAGTTATGGAGGCATATGTTAATTTCAAGACTCTGTTTCCCTATCCTTTTATCAAACATGTTGTTGAGAGTGAGTCGCAACAAGCAGCTATTGCTAAAAGTCAAGAAGCAAGAAAGAAGGATCCTTTTTGTTTTTGCTATGATAATATAGGCAGCATAGATTGGGAAGACTTTACTAATAGGCTAACAGCAACATATTTTATTATTTATACTTGCCATTTTTTAATAAATAATCCAATCTATTTTTATGCGATTTGTAGAGTCTTTGCTGACCATAGTACATATATAATAGGTTTTAAAAATAACTATGCCAGTTTTGAGGAAATACAGGATCAAATTAAAATTGCCTCCAAGGATTGCCAAACTTTTTATAAAGAAGTAGAAGAGGAGTTCAGCCGCATTCACAATGGTAGATACGGTTCTGGTGGCGATATTAATTATGAGTTATCAGAGGCTTATTCCGAGCCTAAACATGTAAGAATTATTTCTTTGGCGACTAAAAATTTCTTTGGGTTGCTCAATGATGGAAATCCTAGCTTCTTGTCATTTGCACATCTTATCGAGTGCCTTAAATCTAATAAAAGCAATGAAGAAGAGGAGCCAGAGCACTCAAAGCTAATATTGCTACACAAATTCTTGCAGCCTTTTTTTATAAGTGGCCATTACAAATTAACATCGCTAGAGGAGCATAAGAATCGTGAAGATAATTCTTATGAGATACAGTCAGGGGAACGTCTTCCAAAGGAATACATCGATTGTTGTAGGGGTGAACTTAGTAAGCTTTTTCATTTTTCTAGAAAGTCTCATAGAAAAAAATAATCAATTTTACAACGTTCTTTTTTTTTACATCTTCTCAAATTTTTGAACGTAGAATTGCACTGATTCATGCTGCTTCTTGGCGGTATGAAACATTTTAACTCAAATCGCAGCGAGACTAGCGGGAGCTTTGTTTTGGTGCCGCATGAATTTATTGAGCGGGTAGAGAAGATGGATGCCAAGGTTGATAAACTTTTAGAATATCAACAAAAGGGTGTACATGTAAGCCCTGTAGAAGAGTATGTTCCCGAACATGAAGCAAGACAGGCATTAGGGAAGGGTGGAACCTGGTTTTGGGAGCAACGCAAGTCTGGTGCACTTCCATATACAAAAGTTGGCGGAAAAGTTTATTACAGGCGTTCTGACCTGGCCAAACTTTTCGATCAATCATCTTCCAAATCTTAATTCCTATCCTCATGAAAGAAGAACAAATAGGTTTTAAGGTAACGAAGCAGGAAAAGGAAGCGCTTCACGCCCAGGCAAAGGATCAAGGTGTAACAATCTCAAATCTTGTAAGGTCAAAGGTCCTGTCTAATGAATTAGATCCTGACTTCTTGAAATCACTATTCCTGTTTAATATGTACAGGGGACATCCTTTAGATAAAAAGGGTCACAGAGAAGTCAAGTTCATGATTTCCAGCTTCAAAAAAATTTACCCGAAGTTAAATCGGGAGCAAATCCGTATTGTTCGCAAACTACATGCTGCTGTTGAGGAAGTAGATATTGCTTTGGATTATGATCCAAAAGAAGAGCATATTCTCACAGATCCTTTCAAGGATTACTCTGAATATGAGCAAATTATTTGGGAGCAGTTTGTAGGTCTAGGATGGGAGGAGGAGCATGAGTAAGATAAAAATTAAAACTGTAGCTATTAGCCTCCAAAACCACAAAAAGGAATTTAAACGCAAAAGGGTTACTAAATTTAACACTAAGTCATATCAGTTTGACTTGTTAAACCTTGGTGTTAAACACGAAAAGCTTTGGTTTACTAAGTTTAATCTGCCAGTGATTACTAAAATACTTGTTGAGGCAGGCTTTAGAACTTATGGCGCCGACACAGAAATTCAGCTTGTAAGGGTTCAGGATAATATTGTTTCCCGAGCAACTGAGCTAGAGCTAAGAAATTTTGTCCTTAGCCTCATTCAGGCTTATCCTGAAAAGCAGGCAATAGGATATGATCCTAATGAATTAACAGGCGAGATTTACCGGGATGAGCTAGAGCAGGCATTATATTCACACCAGCACTATATGTTTCATCAGTCTTATTGGAGTATACTGCCAATGATTGAGAAGCCAATGATGCATGATGATGCAAAAACTTCTTACTCCCCATTTCGAAATGGGGTCGAACAAGTTAAACATGATGGGTTTAACCTGTTGAACTACCAGAAGCTTAAACGTTTTTACGTGTGGAGTGACAGTATTATGGATTTTGACATTGAGCTGGAACAAAATATTGGATTCTCCTCACAATTTGCAAAATTCATTGCTAATATATGCGACAGTGAGGCTCAGAAAGTGCGGAGCTTTATGTTAGCTATTGACTATCTATTGCATAATTATAGCACACCGGCAAATCATAATGCGGTAATTTGTTATGATGAAGTAGCGGGTAAAACTGCCGCTGCTGAAGGTGGTACTGGAAAAAGCATGCTGGCTAAAGCTATATCTCAATGTAGAAAGGTTGAAAGAATTGACGGGAAAGGCTTTGATGGCAAAGATGTTTTTTGCTTTCAGGATGTGAAGGAATCAACTCAGATCGTATGGATTGATGATCCAAACCCGAATTTCCCAACAGAGTGCTTAAATTCCATCATTTCGGAAGGGTTGATAGGTAGAAGACTTTATGAAGGCAATTTTCATCTGGCAGCAACTACTGGCCCTAAATTTTTGATTTGCTCTAACTATATAAAGGGTAAGGGTAAAACATTTAAGCGGAGAAAAATCATCCTTAAGTTTGGTGATTACTATTCCAGCAAAATGTTAGACGGGGCAGAAATGCCAGTGCTGAAAGAGCATGGCTGTATATTTTTTGAATGGGGAAAAGAAGAGTTCAATTGGTTCTACAATTATATGCTCCACTGCCTTCATCAGTATATGAAAGATGGCTTAGTTGTGTTTGAGCAAGATCTGAGTAAACAGAGTTGCAAAGAGCAATTAGATCCGGAATTTTATGCCTGGGTCACCAATAAGGACTTTGAGATTGGTATTGAGCACTCTGTCAAAGAATATTACCCTGCTGAAGATTGCTGTAAATTTGATGTCATCCTTTATCAGCTGCAGTACACTACTTCAGGACAGATTGCCATAGTCCTAAAACTGGAGAGAGGAATGGTTACCCCGTGTTTGTCAGACTTAGAAGGCTCTCGCCATATAAGGGTTCCGTTCAAAGCAAAGTGCCCGATAACTAGCATTTCGGTTATGCACAACTGCAAAATTGATTGGCGATCCAAAGTTTAAAGCCGGGGAGGACTAAGCATGAAAAAAGAAATTAAAGTGCATTCTTTTGATGTTAGAATAGCAAAATCTTTAGGTTTAAACTGTGCAGTCTTTTTAAAAAATCTGCAGTACTGGTTAGCCCTCAACAAAAGGAATGAACTCAATTATCATGAAAATAGGTACTGGAGCTATAACACCCTAAAAGCTTTGCAGGAGTCCTTCCCTTATTGGTCTATATCGCAAATTCAGCGCATTATAAAGAAGCTAAAAAATGCAGGAGTTATAGAGGTAGGCAACTTTAATAAACACCGGAGCGACCGCACCAACTGGTACACAATTAACCCCAAGAGTGAATATTTTAATCTTGCTAACCCTCAAGCGAAATGGCATGAAGATAAAACGAATTCGGATGAACATTTTGTGGAATCACATAATCTAGATCAGGCGAAATCGCGTGATGAACATATAGCGAAATCATATGATGGTTTACCAAATACTGAACCAGATACTAACACATCTTCTAACCTCCATCTCTCTTACGCACTCCCTAGCCCCCAGGGGGAAAGGAGCATTGAACATGAAGATGAGGTAATTGATGTTGAACAAGAGGAAATGGTGGAACCCTCTGCCTTTGAACAGCCATCAAATTTAAAAGAAAAAAATTCCGCCAAAAAAGAAAGTGCAACTATTAGGCCTCTGTCGGCAAAGAGGGTATCTATTGAGTTACCTCATGGTCATGCATTCGCCCAGGCCTGGGAAGAATGGGAGAAGCACCACTTCGAGAAGCGAAATAAGCTAACACCTACTAGTATAAAGCGCCAACTCGAAGCTTTAGAGCGCATCAGTGAGCGTGATGCTGTAGAAAAGATACAATACAGTATCGAGAAAGGATATATTGGCCTTTATAGCCCTAAAGATCAAAAGCAAATCATATCACATACAGGCAAAGTAGATGATTTTGAGCAAAGGCAAAGGAATATAGAGGGGAGGAAGTTACGATTTGGGCAGAACAGACAATGAGCAGCATCCAAAAACTACCCAAATTTAATGTTCTAGTACCAAGACCTGAGGATCTTAACCTCTGCCCCGAGCTCTCACCTTCCCAACAGCTGGCCGTGTGTGACTTCAATACCACTGGCATAGGGGCAATGCTCCAATCTAGTATCGGTGAAGGGAGCATAATTGGGTACCTCTCTGAATGCCTGGAGAACATTGACATTCTGGCTGGCATTGATAAGCCCAAAAAGCTATCCGAGCAAATGCAAGACATGCTGATTATGGGTATTATGGAGGTAGTACGGGAATTTCGCAGCCTGACCTTTGGACAGCTTAAGCGAGCCATTTTCAATGGCATGTCTGGCAAATATGATGTGGATGGCAAGGTGTATGGTTTCACAGCCAAGGATGTTCGTCAGTGGCTCAACGCTTACATTAACGAGCTAAGAACCGAGCACCAGGGCGCATTACAAAAGCAGTTGGATTATGAGTGTTCAAGAGAAGAGGAAAAGAAGCTTGAGGCCCGGAAATCAGCTCATGAGGAAACCAAAAAAGCAATTCTTGAAGTCTTTCACAGCGACTACGAACAAATACGAATAAACTTGGCTGGCGGGGAGGCAAGTATTGCCGACATACCCGAAGAAATTGACAGGGGGAATATCCTTTATAAAATGTTTTGGAGGGCCAAGCTAATCGGCTGTTCAAAAGCTGAATGGGAGGTGCTAGTAGAGAAAATGAAGCTGCAGATTATGGCAGAACTATCGGGTATATTGAATGTTCGAAGTAAAAGGTCGAAGAAGCAAGGTGATAACTTCATTATTGACTATGATCAAGGGAAAGCAGAGTCGGCGGCTAGAAGTCATATTTTTAGGCAAAAGATAGCTGAATTTCTGAATGCTGACATGCCTGCGGAAGTGATTCTGCAGAAGCTTGAGCAGGCTTAAGGGAAGTTAAACGAGTTTAAGCTTTTCCAGTGCCTGTTTGGGGAGCATAAGTTAGCCAGAGATAGTCAAGAAAAGTTGATAGGCATTGTGGAGAGTGAAAAAACAGCCATCATCTTATCAAACTTGCTTCCTGAATATGTTTGGCTTGCTTTAGGCAGTATTAGTATGCTGAAGTCAGAACTGTTTTCGGGACTAGATGACCGGCAGTTTGTTTTATTTCCAGATGCAAACGCGTTCAACCTTTAGAATACTAAGCTTTCCGCTTTTCATGAGAAGGGTTTTATCATTAAAATAGATGATACCCTGCAGAAACAACTGACAGACTAAGAAAAAATGAATGAGTATGATCTAGCTGATTATCTAGTTAAACGAGATCCTAAATATGGTTGTGCATTAAACGACGAAGGTTATCCCCTATTCTGGGATGGTTAACGTATTCTTCGAATATTTAACAACTTGTTTGTTACAGCCCTGGGGGCAGCATTTAGTTTGACTGTTCATTCTGCGATTTGCTATTCAAGTTACCAGCTTCTTAGGGTTCAGATGCCTCTTTTCATTAGCTTCAGAAATAAAATGAGCAAAATGGAAAAAGAAGTATTCAGCAGAAAGGAGCTTTATGATTTGGTGTGGTCTACTCCTGTGCTAACACTATCAAAAAAGTACAAAGTATCCGAAAGCAGTTTACGTAAGCTTTGCAGGAGGCACAAAATCCCTTTGCCTCCTGCTGGTCATTGGCGTAAAGTAGAGCGTAATAAGCGTATATTGGTTACACCATTGCCTTCGAATACCAAAGACGTAAAAGAAATAATTCTAAAGCTGAGAGCAACAGGTGAGCTAGAGAAGAAAGCTAATAATCAGGCACAATACGAGAATCTCAGAGATAGCTTACCACTGAAGGTTCCCTCAAGGTTAACTAACCCCGACCCGCTAATTATTGCAGCCAAGGATAGTTTAACTAGTGGTAAGGGCCGCCGCTACCAACATGGGGGTTTAGTCTGGACTGCTGGTGGTCAATTAGACATCAGAGTAAGTCCAAAGAGTGTAGGGCGGGCCCTTCGCTTTATGGATACTTTCATAAAATTACTCAGAGCCAGAGGGCATGATATTAATATCATTCATGGTAGTACCTGTGCTGTTATTGGTAAACAAACTATTGAGATCCAGTTGAAAGAATTCATGAGGTTGGCTTATGTAGAGCACAGATCCTCATACTCAGATAGTGCATGGACGAGTAGAGAGTATCAGGCAACTGGAAAGCTAGCTTTGCGAGTGGACAGGTATCCAGTTAAGGAGTGGAAAGATGCTAAGCTCCCATTAGAAGAGCAACTGTGGCCTATTCTTATGAAACTTGAAGCAGAAACTGAAAGGATGAGTGTTGAACAGGCTAAGCATGAAAAGCTTCGCCTGGAAGAGCAAGAAAAGCTACGGATTGAGAGGGAGCTAAGGGAGCAGAAAGAAAAAGAACTTGCCGCCCTCAAAGAGTTGCTGGATCAGGCTCAGCGGTGGCAGCAGGCAAAAGCACTTAGAGAATACTTAGACGCTGTTGAAGTTAAAGCGGCAGCCAATGCAGGTCTAACAATTGAGCAGGCTAACTGGCTTATGTGGGCTAGGTGGAAATCGAATGAGCTGGATCCCTTACTGCCATGATCAAATTTGCTCATTATTCTCAGTAAAGAGTAGAGAGTGGGTATCAAGGATCAGATAAACTATATCAGCACAGTGAAAGAGTTTCATATAAAGTAAGGTTTATGTACTTTTTGATTTAAAGTTGAACCTCTATTTTGTAGACCTATTGTTACATTGCAAGCTCTTTCTCATTTCAACCAAAACATTATGGGCTTAATTGACGCATTACTTGGCACGAATAGCAAAATGTCTCAACAGGAGATTCAGCAGAAGTTCGGTCATATGCTTATTGCTGGAGAGGAAATTCAGCATGCTTTCAAAAGTGTAAGAGACTTTTTCGTCTTTACTAACAAACGTCTAATTCTCGTAGATAAACAAGGCTTAACGGGTAGAAAAACAGAATACCTCTGTATTCCCTATAAAAGTATTACCCTTTATTCAGTTGAGACAGCAGGTACATTTGATGTAGATTCGGAGCTTAAGATTTGGATAAGAGGATTGCCACAACCACTTGTAAAGGAGTTTAGGAAGGACAATGATATTCATGAGATCTATCAGCTGTTGAGTCAGCATGTTCTCTAAAATACCTAACATCCATGCCTTAAAGAAAAAGTGTAGTATCCTTTTTTAGGTTCGCCAATAATGCATTAAATAACCTTTGGTCTTTGTGACGATCTTTGGCAAAAGCCGGCTAGTGATCAAAAAATATACTCTCAACTTCTGATATATAAAATTATGAGCAGCAAGCTTGTAGTTATTGCACTACTACTATTTTCTACTGTCAATGCCTTCGCTCAAACTCCCATTGACCTAACTGAACAGACAATAAAGCTGGGCGGAATGAAAGAAGAATTACTTTATTACGGCTTTGCGGAAGGAGATAAAATAGTCTTTAGCTTCCAAGAGGTTGGAAATAAGGAAGTGAAGGAAATTGAAGTTATAGAATATCCTAGTAGCTCTAAGTTCTCTGACTATAAGAGCAAAAAAATCGAAAATAAAATTATAAACGTCCCTAAAACAGGAGTCTACGTCTTCCGCCTCAAGAATACTGCAATATCTGGAAGGATTTGTAAGATTAAAATTCAGCGCATTCCAGCCAATGAGACTACTACAAAGTTTAACTCTGCCGTAAATTGGGTTACTCGACAGGATACTACATGGAACACCTTCACAAAAGATGTAGTCGTAGGTTACGACACCACCTACCTCCAAAAGGTTAAAAGGGAATTAGTTAAAACTGAACAAAGAGAAGAATCGATTCTTGATAAAACTCAGAGAGTACATTCTCAGACAAATGACAATGGTAATAGAACCCGCCTTTTCTTTACACTACCCCGAAACGAAGCAAGTGGTTTAAGAACAAAAAGAGTTGTCTCGTGGGCTTATTGGGTTGGGGTAAATGAAGCCGGTAAACAAGCCTGGGATCAAAATTCAAAAGTGTTATCAAAACTAGTTAAAGGTATAGCGA
Organism: Cesiribacter sp. SM1; assembly: GCF_020178975.1. Taxonomy (GTDB): domain Bacteria; phylum Bacteroidota; class Bacteroidia; order Cytophagales; family Cyclobacteriaceae; genus Cesiribacter. The sequence goes on along the minus strand of NZ_JAHXBU010000006.1, from coordinate 18,542 downwards.
CAACTTACACTACACCATTGGGCGCACTTGCAATAGGTGCAATTTCGGATATGGCGACCCCTAAAGTAGGAGAAGATGTGATTTATGGAATTGCCGACCAAGAAAATGCAAATTTATTTCATGCTGGGCAGCCTTATAAAATTTATGATGAAGGAAAAGGCGTAGCTGGCTATAAGAGGTTTACAGATCCGGGTATTTGCCAAGGAACCTGGTACATAATTTTAGCGAATGATAATTTTGTCGATGGAATTGATGCAACTGTTAAGGTTGTAGCGATTATTGAAACCAATATATACGAAGATAAACATTATACAGAACAAGTAGTATCACCTAGAACAGAGAAGCAACTCTTCAAAGAACCTGTTATTACCTCAAGTGAAGTTCCTGTTACTGGTATATGAAATTTTCAAAGTTAAGCCTTTGTGAAGTAGAAAGTTTGCTAATTCAGGATTAATGAAGACTACAGTTAAAGTTATCAATATTATCATCGCTATTGCATTTGCACTACAGCTACTGACAGCGTTCGATAATAATGGGTATCCTGAAACGATAGGGATTGCCCCATTGTATCTAACAGATGTTTTAATTCCCTTTTTTTACATAATAGGCCCAATAATTATAACCATTGCCTTTTTTTATCAGCAGGCCAAAGAGTATTTGTCTCCAGCTATCATGTTTCTGTTTGCTACTGGATTCATTTATCTAGGCTATCTCAATTACCCAACAGTAAAACAAGAGAATATTTTTCCTCATTTAAAACGGCTTGAATGGGAGATTGGGAGCTATAAGGAGGCCATGAATAGTCTGGAAAAGGATGAATATTTTGAATATCATTTGCATCGGCTAAAAGAGCTGCAGATGCTGCAAAGGATGTACGCTGACCAATATAGTTTTTTGGAGAGATCCATTCATCTGGAGGATCCTAGAAGGTTTAGAATGACGACGCTTTTTGGCTTACTAGGTATCTTACTGTTGGTAAATTGTTTTAACCAATACAGAAAGATAAACGAAGTAAAGCGTCAAAAAGCAATGAATAATAGCTTTCATACCCTCACACCTAAACAGTAACTGTGTTAACAGTTTCATTCTCAAATGAGAAGATATCGATAATGCGTTTAACCATGGCATTGGTACGAGCTTCAATCATGTCAGCGTTCCAGGTATTGGCACTTGCCAGGCTTTGGTTTTTATGATCTATGCTAAAAAGGAGCTTGTTTAGAGCCAAACCATTCTTGTAACCAATCCACATTTCTTCGTTCAGGATATTACGCTGGGACTTAGACTGTTTTTCCTCAAAAGACTTATTTGATAAGTTAGAGTTGTAGGCAGAAAGGGTTAAGTTACCAAGTTTGTGAACCCATTCATCCTGGATCTCTTTCGCTAACTTCTTATCTCCATCAGCGATCATTTCTATCCATTTTTTTGGCAGGTTTTCTCCCTGTGGTAGTACATGTTCGATAGTCCAGACATAGTTACCGTTGTTCGGGTTTCTCTTCCACAAATCTGGAGCGTATTCGCGGCTATGGCTGATGCTGTCTAATTTCCAGAGAAGGTAACGTGTCATGCCTGAGTTGTTTATAAACATATCGCTTTCCAGCCACTCCTGGAAGTTTTGCAAGCTTTCAGGCTTTGCTTTAGAGTTATTTAAGTGGGCATCGATTACAGTGCTTGCAGATATGTATCCTTCCTCTACCAGCTGTTTATGGCACTTCTCGACAACCTCAATATTGATACCATCCAAATCCCTAGTGCTAGGATAATCAGTAACATTTCGTCTAACATAGTACTTGATTAAGAAAGAGATTACCTCTTCAATTGTGTTTTCGCTAATAAGCTTATCGCGGTGTGAAAATAAGTGAAGCAGGACAGTATAAGAGGCTGCTGCACCCACCATGTTAAGCTCTGTGAGCATTGCAGCTACTTTTCGGTTCGCCTCCTGGTTTGTTCCTGAGAACTTACCATATACGGCTCCTTTATCCAGTAGCTCATCAAAAGTTTTCTGTGCGTCTTTCTTGATAAGCCTTTCATAGATCTGCAGGATATTACTTCTGGTGGCTCTGCTGATCCTTTCCTGTCTTACAGTATCATAAACCTTAAATGCATTATAATACTGGCGTAAAAAACGAAGTTGGCTGTCATAATCAGGTACAAATTCTAATAGCTCCTGCCACTGATCGTAAGAAACGTCAATCTCCTGATTGTGCTGCTTCTCCATTTCAGCCAAGAGATTATTCTTGATAATGTCGATTGGAGAAAGGGGAACACCCCTATTGTTGAGTGTTTCAAACAGGGTGAAAGCATCAGCCTGGGAGCTTACTGAGATATGGATGAAAACTAGACGGTTGATTTTATTTAGGAGTTCGTCAAGTTCGTCTTTTGCCTCGGGCAGCTGACTGTAGAAATACTCAAAAGCTTTGCTGAATCGCTTATTGCCAAAGTTTCTTGGGTACTCAACTTCTTTCAGTATCCCGCACTGTGCCAATATGTACTTGTAGTCCTGCAGATTGTTGTTCTGGCTGGATGGTTGTACCCGCAGAAAGCACATTTCTTTTCCTTCTTTGAAGCCTCCTTGTTCATCACTATAGTATTGCTTCTTCCTGATGACGAGTTTCTTCTTGATACCATTTAGTTTAATGGCAAAATCCATCTTTTCGTCGTCATCATCTTCTTCCAGTTCTTCCTGCAATTTTTTGTAGCGATAGTAAATTGCGGCAAGGACAATGCTAATGGTCGTAAGCCTTTGCTGGCCATCAATTACCTGGTAAATTTTCTCCTCACCTGGCCGAAGATCGTCTGAGTGATTAACAACGATAATGGAGCCAATGAAGTAATCAGGATCATTTTCGTTAATGTCGTTTATTAATACCTCCCAATTATATTTTCCCCAGGTGTATTCGCGCTGGTACTTTGGGATGTGGTAGTGCTCAATGTTACCCTCTATTTTAAGGATATCAGCTAAAGTCAGTTTTACAGCATTCATAGCTGGAGGAGAAATAAAATTTTAAATTAAATTAGATTTAAAGCTTTCTGCAGAAAATAACAGGCATGCATAAACAGAATGATCTGCCTGTATGTATTGTTCAATATGGTAAAAATCTATTCTATTGTAAAGCATTAGGCCGAAATCTTCTGATCGGAATAGATTAGATTGCTCCTTCTAACGCTATGTTGTATTCCTCAATTTTCTTTTTCAACGTATTGATAGATCTGTAGCCAATAAGCTTGCAGGCTCTGCTTTGATTGTAACTACATATTTTCAGGACCCGCTCTATATGAACCTTTTCAACGTCCTGCCAGCGCAAAGAATGCTTCTCCTTTTGCTGAAGCAGACGCTTTGGAAGCTGGTCCAGACTTGAAACTATATCTTCTTCAGTAAAAACATAAAGGGAAGAGATGACATTTTCAAGTTCGCGGATGTTGCCGGGGAAAGGGTATAACATTAGTTCAGCTTTAACTTCAGGAGCAAGCTTTAGAGCCTTCTTTCGCCTGAATTTGTTTTTCTGTGCTTCCAGAAAGTAATGCAGCATAATCTCCTTTTCAGCCTGGCCGCGCTCTTGCAAAGTAGGTAGCTCCAGCTCCGCGACAGCCAGCCGGTAATACAGATCCCAGCGGAATTTTCCTTCCTCACATAAGCTCACCAAGTCCTTATGAGTGGCGGCAATTACACGGACATTTACTTTTTTAGATCTGGTGTCTCCTACAGGAGTGAATTCTCCGCTTTGTAATACCCGTAACAAAGACTGCTGCATAAAAGGAGATATATCGCCTATTTCGTCCAAAAAAATAGTGCCACCATCCGCTTCTTCAAAAAAGCCCTTTTTGTCTTTCTCGGCTCCTGTAAATGCCCCTTTTACGTAGCCGAAGAGAGTTGATGCAAGCAGCTCATCTCCTAAAGAAGAACAGTTAACGGCAAGGAATGGCTTTGATTTGCGGACTGAGCCTTCATGGATAGAATAAGCCAGGTGTTCCTTGCCCGTACCGCTGGCGCCACGGATAAGGGTGGAGATTCCATCTGCCTCGGCAACCATCCTGGCACGTTCATAAACAGGCTTTATAGATTCGGTGTAACAGTATTCATACTTTTGATCAGGTGTGGTATCAGACTGCTTGCTTAACAAAGAAATAGGCGTGCTGGATTTTTCGACCTGAATAGTAATAAGCTGGGGCTTCCCATCTTTTCTGTGTCTGCCGGCTTGTGTTTGAATCAATTGTGTATTTATGTGGGAAAGAGAAGTGTGGCAGATGTACCAAGCCAGCTGCATGATGGAAGTGCCGGGAGAAAAGAAGATATCTATGTCATGTAATTTATGCTCCTCAAGCACCAATGCTACTTTTTGCCTGATTTCCGTCAAGTCAATAACGCTTTCAAGTTTTACCGGCTTTAGTTCTACTACATGATCAGGAAAGTACCTCTTTAGAAGCGCCTCTAAAAATTCTGCTCGTGTATCGTCTTGACTGTTGAAGAGGATGATATGCTTGTCATGTTCATAGAAGTATTCATGATACTGAAAAGTGGGCCCTTTTTTACTTGCGCCTGTAATTCGTTCATCGTGATCCTTCTCGAAGTCATTATTGAAGGCAAGCCAAGAGATTAAAATTTTACTTTTCATATCATTATTTGACATATAAAATTAAATATTGATATTTAATTTAACTAAAACAACAGCTTAAGGGGCTTTTTGTGCTTTGGCACAGCTTTGGTAAGAAGTAGGTTAACCAAACATTAAAAACTTCTAGCTATGAGCCAGACACAGATTACCTGCCCCGAGTGTAAGCACCAGTTCAATGCCGAAGCTGCCCTTACCCACCACATGAAATATCAACTGGATCAAGAGAAAAAGCGTCTCCAGCATGAAATGAGAAGCTGGAAAGAAGAGCAGAACAAAACAGTAGCAGAGAAGGTGAATATCCTGAAAATTCAGGAAGAACGACTAAAGCAACAGCAACTTGAGGTGGATACTAAGGTCTCACGCTTAGTAGCACAGAAAGAAGTCGAAATGCGCCAGGAGCAGCAGCGGAAAGAGGCTGATAATTTGGCAAAGCTTCGTCAGCAGGTAAGGCAGGAAAGTCTTCAGGAGGTCTCTGCGCTAAAAGAAGAGTTGGAGGAAAAAAGTAAGCTGGCGGCGCTGGCCAGGGAGGCTCAAATAAAGCTAGAGCAAACTCAGCGGAAGCTTGATGAGAAGGAGCGGGACCTGCGTTTGCAGTTCGAGCGCCAGCTAAGTCAGCAAAGAGTGGAACTAGAAGAAGCAATAGCAAAACGTGAATCAGAGCAGCACCAGCTGAAGCTAGCCGAAAAGGATAAGCAGCTTGAGGATATGCGCAAACAAGTGAGTGAGCTTAAACGCAAGTCAGAACAAGGTTCCATGCAGTTACAGGGTGAAGTACAGGAGTTGGCTATTGAATGTAAATTACGTAAGCTGTTCCCCCAGGATGAAATCCAGGAGGTTCCTAAAGGCCTTAATGGAGCAGATACCATGCAAAAGGTTATTGATGACAGTGGCAAAGCCTGTGGAATTATGCTCTATGAGAGTAAGAGGACCAAGCACTTTAGCCAAGCTTGGTTACAAAAATTACGCGAAGACCAGCAGCGTGTTGTTGCCGAGGTTGCCATACTGGTAACAGAGGCCATGCCCGATGGTATTACCGAATTCGGTTGGATTGACGGTATTCTAGTTTGTTCCTTTGGCACCTTCCCGATCGCTGCCTCTTTGATCCGTCATAACCTAATTGACCTTTCACACCTGAAAGTGGCACATATTAACCAGGATAGTAAGATGGCACTTCTGTATAATTATCTTACAAGCGTTGACTTTAAAATGCACCTGGAGGAAATAATTCGTACGTTTGAATCTATGCGCCTGCAGTTAGATAGAGAACGAAGAACCTATACTAGGCAGTGGAAAGAGCGCGAAACGATGCTTGAACGAGTAACCCATAACACAGCTAGTATGTATGGCAAGTTACGTGGTATTGCCGGGGCTGCTATTCAGGAAATTCCCTCCCTTGAATTGGAGGGATCTTCCGACAATGAACAAACGCTCCTTCCATCAGCAAATCAATAGCTCTGGGTAGCCTCATTTCTTTGTCCATTCATTTCCCTTAAATTGACTTTCTATGCACAAGGAACTTGTTTCTAAATTTTATAAGATCAGAAATATTCTGGTTCACAGCGGAGTCTCACAGAGCTACGAACAAGCGATGCAGTTTCTATGGATCATTGTGCAGTCACTCGTTCAAGAGGATCGCATTTCCTTTGTCGAAAGAATGCTTGGTAATACAGAGCACCGACTAAATCTTATCGGCCTAAACAAGCAAAACAAAGAAAATCTTTTTTCTCTGATTAACGATATTGATCCTGTCAGCACAAATGAACTTAGGCAAATCATGGAAAATTTCCCTGATCTAATCTCTAGTCTTCAAGCACACTACTTTAAAAGTTCTACTGCAAGTGGCATATGGAAAGTCTCACAGGATGTAATCAATTTGAGTATTCAGCTAGCCAATACTAAGGGATCTGTGCTTATTCAAAATCTTGAGCCATGGGAGGTAAGCAAGCATCAGCTACATGGTGTTATAATTCCCCCCAGATACAGCAGCCTGGACTTAGCGGAAGATATTGCTCATAAGCTACGCATGGATCTTAAAGTAATCAATAGCGTTGGTGGTGTACAAAAAGGACAGTATCAGTCCTTCATTGCCTTTCCTCCCTTGCGGGCTGAAGGAAGTAAGTCATTAACGCCTACTTCACGTCGAAAAACCTATCTCTCTGAGGAGTCTATTGTAGATGGCTTGGCAACTACCACAGCCACTGGAAAGATAATTGTTTTTGCTGAATCAAGTTTTTTGACTGATTCTAACCGTAAGGAGGTGCGTAAATTTTTACTTGAGCAAGACTTGTTAGAGCTGGTTATAAGTCTCCCCGCAGGTATGGTTCAACAAACTAACATAACAACTTGCCTTCTTGTACTTAATAAATCAAAAGATGAAAGGGAAGGAGTTAGATTTGTTGATGCTAAAAGTTTTCGTACTCAGGTAGATGCAAAATTCTTTGGCTTAGCACATGAGAAGCTCATTGAAACAATTGTTCAGGACAAAACAGTAGAAAATACTGCTGTTACCGTGAATGTACATGAAGTAACTTTAAATGATTTTGACTTAAGTCCAGGGAGATATTTATTCGAAGCGCAATATAAGCTGGAGCCTTCTGCTCCAGAGTTTAATAACAACCCTGAAGCTCCTTCGGAGGATCAACGTGGTATTTCTTATGATGATGGAATAGGATTTTTCTATCCTGGCCAGGAAAAAGAAAACATAGTTAAATTAGGTGATATTTTAACCTTTGTCCCTCACTATACTCGCAATGTTACAGGTGAATTTGTTGCCTATATTACACCAAAAGACTTGAATGAATCATGGAGAGAAGAGCCACTGACAGAAAAGGAAATCAAATTCGAAAAGCTTTTTGATGCTGCTAATGGGAATAATCAAGTTATTGTGAAAGGGGAAATGTTCCTTTTGTCAAACATTTTAAGCAGCAAAAATGCTTTGAAGCCAACTTTTGCAAAATTCTCAACCGAAGCAGTACTACCTCCAACTGTTTTTGCCTTAAAGATAAAAGATAATGCTAAAGTAGACATTACCTACCTGCTGCAGGAGTTGTCATCTGACTTTGTCTTAGAACAACTGGAATTTTTAAGCACAGGAGAGGCATTACCAAGAATTTCAAGAAAGAATCTTTTATCACTTCGGTTAAGGATACCAACTATACAAGAACAGAAAGCTCGTGTTGAAATAGCTCTTGAGGCACAACAGGTACTTGCTCCCTTGATTGATCGCTTGCAAAAGCAACTTGCTCAGAGGGATCAAGAACTTAATGAAGGTTTCAAAATATTCAAGCATAACTTTGGGCAACATTTTACGAATTTTAGATCCACACTTTCCGTCTTACAGTTTCACCTTTCGCAATTGGATAAGCAAAATGCTCATTTCAGTCTTGATGAACCAATTGGTAGAAATAATAAGCCTGTGAGGCATTTTCTGGACATGCTAAACAATTTTCTGGATGAAGCAGCTAACAGTTTAGATACAGAAGATGACTTATTGAATGTTGCAAAGAAGGATGAGGAATTGCATGAAGTAAATATTAAAGACTTCGTGCAGGAGCATATTTTACCCCTCTTTACAGGTCAGGAATTTGCCTTTGAAGAAGAGATAACACTGGATGCACATAACCCATTATTCAATGTGTATTACTCAGCTATGGTTAACCGAAACTTATTGATAAAAATCTTCAACAATCTAATCAGCAATGCTAAGCTTCATGGCTTTAGTAAAGGATATACTTCCAGTCCTAAAATTAAACTGGAAGTGGCTGTAGGTGCAGATATTGATGATAAATACTACGCTCATTTTTATGTCTATAACAATGGAAATCCACTGCCACAGGATTTTACTGTCGATATACTGACAAAAAGAGGATTGCATGCTGGAGAAACTGGTAATACTGGTTATGGGGGATATACTATATATAAGTGCCTGGAGGTTCTTAATGGCGAAATAAGCGTTGTTAAGCCTGTAGAAGGATATACAGTTGGATTTGGATTTGATATACCTATTTATCATAAATTTTATGAAGATGAGAGTTCTTTGGATTGACGACAAATATCACGATGAGCATCCTTTACTAGATAGTGCATATGTTAATGGGATTGAAATTACTGGATACACTAATGTGAAAGGCGGAATGGATTATTTAGAGAATAATCCAGATCAAGTAGATGCCTTGATACTTGATGCCGTCACCTATGAGAACGAAACGGATACTGTACCTTCAATGAAGGGGCTATACACAGCTTATAAACGTGTTACAAGATTTAGTGCTAAGAACCCAATACCTTGTTTTATTTACTCCGGGCAGAAGGGGATTATTGAGGGGGAGGTTGATCATCTAGATATCCCTACTTTTGACAAAAAAAATCCCCCTGAGCTATTATTTGAAGCTATTGAAAAGGCTGTTAATAATCAGCCAGAAAACAGGATTCGAATTAGGTATCAACCAGCATTTAATGTGTTGAATCAAAAGTATTTAGGTAGAAAATCTGAACGATACCTGCTGGACTGCTTACTACAGATAGAAGAGCTGACATTTGGGTTAAATCAGGAAAATGAAGATTACCTTAATCGACTTAGGAAGACCCTCGAAGCATTGTTTAAGTGCTTGAATAATCGAAAAGTCTTACCTGATGCTTTTGTTAAAAATGATCGGGTTAGTCTGGCTTATTCAAATAAATTCATGTCGGGGGAGCTTATTGAAATTGACGGAACAGTCTACATCTTAAAGAAGGAAGCTCATTTTCCATTAGCCATTGCTAATTCTATAAATTACATTATCCAACGCACCAATTTCGGTTCCCATCATAATGAACCTCACTTTGATGTAGAAGAAGCTCAAAGAAATGAAGCCGCACTAAAAGAATATAACATTTCACCATACCTGCTTCACAGCCTTACTTTTATGGTCATGGATGTTCTGTGTTGGTGTGAACATTATATTGACCGTTATCCAGATACAGAGACTAATAAATCATTAACAAAGTCAGAGCCAGTAAAGTCTCTGCCTCATATTGTAGGGCCACTGGAGCAAAAAGAGCGCACTTTTTATGTCCAAGACTGTTGGATTTTACCGAAGGTGATCACAGAACATGAGTTAAAATTAGGTCAAGTGATTACCGTAGTAAAGTATACAGAAAACACTAATAAGAATGGTTTCAAATACTTCTGTAGAATTCTACAGAAATAAACTTCTTCTTACTGTTGCTTATCCATTCTTACTAACTCATCCATTGATAGTTGCTGAAAAAAGATTTAAATCATCTCTTATTAGTCAGCATTTTTCGCTTAAATATTTATATTGTTACCCGCTTACCACTTTCATAAAAATGATTACTGGACAATTAAAATCTGATATAGATGCTCTTTGGGAAACCTTCTGGACTGGAGGAATTGCCAATCCTCTTACGGTGATTGAGCAGATCACTTACCTGCTTTTTTTGCGGAGGCTGGATGAGGAACAAACGCTAAAAGAAAGCAAAGCCAATCGTTTAGGTACTGCCATTGAAAAGCCCATCTATACTCCAGAGCAAAGAGAGCTGCGTTGGAGCTATTTCAAAGACCTTGATCCGAAGGTAATGTATGAGATCTTCACCAGAACGACGGATGATCGGCCTATCACTGCCTTTGATTTCATGAAAACTGTGGGCGGAGAAGAAGGTCAGTTTGCTCGCTTTCTGGACAATGCCACCTTCATGATTAGATCTCCTCGTCTACTGGATAAGGCGGTTGAAATGATCGATAAGATCCCTATGAAGGATAGAGATACTAAAGGCGATCTTTACGAGTACCTGCTGAGCAAATTATCAACATCTGGTACAAATGGCCAGTTTCGTACGCCTAGGCACATCATTCGCATGATGGTGGAAATTGTGAAACCAACGCCAACCGATGTCGTGTGCGATCCTTCAGCTGGTACGGCGGGATTTCTGGTAGAAACTGGGGAGTATTTGCGGAACAAGCATCCTGAAATATTTCATAAGCCGGAATCAAAGCAGCATTTCAACAATGAAATGTTTAATGCTATTGAATTTGATGCGAGCATGATGCAGATAGCAGCCATGAACCTGATGCTGCATGGTATTGAGCATCCTAAGCTAAATCCCAATGATGCACTCTCCCAGGCAAATGCTCATATAAAAGATGAATACTCCCTGATCTTGGCTAACCCACCTTTTACTGGCAGCCTGGATTACGATGCCGTAGAAAATAGCCTACTAAGTACTGCCAAAACTAAAAAGACAGAGCTGCTCTTTCTGTCGCTCATGCTGCGCATGTTAAAGGTAGGCGGACGGGCAGCAGTAATTGTACCCGATGGTGTAGTATTTGGCAGTACCGGCGCACACAAAGCCTTACGTAGAGAGATAGTTGAAAACCAGCAGTTGCAGGCGGTAATTAGTATGCCCAGCGGTGTGTTTAGACCTTATGCTGGGGTTAGTACAGCCGTTTTAGTCTTTACCAAAACAAATTCGGGTGGTACTGACCAAGTGTGGTTCTACGACATGCAGGCCGATGGCTACAGTCTTGATGACAAACGCCAGCCTATTGCTGTAAACGATATTCCCGATATTCTAGAGCGTTGGCAAAAGCCTGAAGAAGAGCTGCAGCGCCAACGGAAGGAAAAGAGTTTTTTTGTGCCTAGAGCCGATATAGTGGCACAGGATTATGACCTCTCCATTAATCGGTACAAGGAATTGGTGTATGAGCAGGTGCAATATGATGCTCCTAAGGAAATCATTACCCATATCAAAGAACTACAGCTGCAAAACAGCCAAGATCTTCAAGCGTTGGAGGCGCTTTTAGGATGAGTGTTTGGCAAATAATTTCATTAGGGGATGCTGCTACTTTTATTAATGGACATGCGTTCAAACCAGAAGATTGGAGCGATGAAGGAAAAGAGATAATAAGGATTCAGAACCTTACTAAAAGCTCTAAAGAAGTAAACTACTTCAAAGGTAGACTAAGCGATAGATATAAGGTTAAGAAAGGTGATTTATTAATCTCATGGTCAGCGACACTTGGCATTTATGAGTGGACAGGTAAGGATGCATGGCTCAATCAACATATTTTTAAAGTTCAATTTGATAAAAAAGCCTTCGATAAATCTTTTTTTAGATACCTTATTCAACATTCCCTTAACGAAATGGGAAGAGAGGTTCATGGTTCCACAATGAAGCATATAACCAAAAAAAGGTTTGATAAATTTAAGATTCCTTATCCTCCCTTAGAACTCCAAAAACGAATAGCCCAAGCCCTATACAAGGCCGATGCCATCCGCCAACGCAATCACCAGATTCTCCAAAAGTACGACCAACTTGCACAATCATTGTTTCTAGACATGTTTGGAGATCCTGTGAGGAATGAAAAGGGTTGGAATGTTATAAGCTTTGAGAAAGTAGCTAAAAATGAAAACTCTAAACGAGTTCCGGTAAAACAAGCAGATAGAGATTCAAGGGAAGGTGCGTTCCCTTATTATGGGGCTACAGGAATCATTGATACTATTGATGATTATAGATTCGATGGAGAGTACTTGCTCATAGCAGAAGACGGGAAGAACCTGCTATTTAGAAGGAAGAATAATGCTTTCATTGCTAAAGGTAAGTTCTGGGTAAATAATCATGCTCATGTTTTGTCATATAACGGAGTTGCCGAACTTGAATACCTAGAATACTTAATTAATGCATACGATTTGACACCATTTGTTACAGGTATTGATCAATTCAAATTAAATAAGAATAACCTTGAAAAGATACCAGTACCGCTACCTCCTTTAGAATTACAAAAGAAATTCTCAACTATAGTAGAGAAGATTGAAGCAATAAAATTAAATGCCCAGAAAGAATTAGCGGAATCAGAAACTCTATACCAATCACTGTTGCAAAAAGCCTTTTCTGGAGAATTGTTTGACTAAACCTGAATGCCCATGGCTTCTAATTTCGACTTTCTGAAGCTTACACCCTGGCAGGAGCTATTTGAACAGGCCAGCCAGGCAGAGCGCTACGTGCACACAGATCCGCGTTCCTCGGCTTTTTACAGCCGCTTAACGCTGGAGACTGCACTGCACTGGCTGTTCGATGGGGCCATGGGCTTTCCAGACCTTTATGATTTAGCCAACGACAAAGGTCATCTGCCTGATATTAGCAGCTTGCTGAACCATGCATCTTTTCGTAAAGAAGTCCCGGAAGAACATCATCAGGAATTGCACTATGTTCGCCTGCGGGGGAATGATGCTGCCCATAAGTCTAAGAATAAGGTCACGCCGTATCATGCAGAATCTTCTCTGCAGAGGCTACACCATTTTTTGCAATGGTTAGCAGCAACCTATGAACTGGAAGAAAATGTGCTTGTTCCCTTCAATGCTGCCCTGATTCCCACTACTTCCGAGGCTTCTCGTAGCTTAGAACAACTTCAGCAATTGCAGGATGAGCTCAAGGACAAGGCTGAAAAGTTATTGGCATCTGAAAAGAAGGCGCGAGAGCTTGAGGAGCAAGTAGAAAAGCAAAAGGTAGAGAAGCAAGAGGGCGGAGCTGCTATACCTGTACCAGCGCCTACCTATACCGAGGCAGAGACCCGCCAACTATTTATTGATGTACTGCTGCGCGAGGCTGGCTGGGATCCGGATGCACTAAGAGTTTCAGAATATCCATTAACCGGCTTACCAGCAGAGGTAAGTAAAACTGGAAAGGGGATTGCGGATTACGTGCTTTGGGGAGATGATGGTAAGCCATTGGCTGTGTTGGAAGCCAAGAGAACCCTGAAAAGCAAGGAAGAAGGCCGTCAGCAGGCCTACATTTATGCCGACGCCCTTGAGCAGATGCATGGGCAACGCCCTGTAATCTTTTATTCCAATGGCTTTGAGCATGCCATATGGGATGATAAGTTTTATCCACCACGTTCCATTCAAGGATTTTATACCAAGGATGAACTGCAGCTGCTGGTGAATCGCCGAAGCAGCCGTTTGGATATACGAAAGCAGCCGGTAGACAAAAAGATTGCTGGTCGTCCCTATCAGTTAAATGTAATTCAGCGAGTCAGCGAACGCTTTGCCGATGAACATGATGGGAGATTGGTTGGTGCTCATCGGCGAGCATTGGTAGTAATGGCTACGGGAACCGGTAAAACCCGTACGGCCGCAGCTCTGGTAGATGTACTGAGCAAAGCGAACTGGGCAAAGCGTGTTCTCTTCCTAGCTGATCGCAATGCGCTGGTGCGCCAGGCAAAGCGTGCCTTTAACCAGTACCTACCCGATTTAACTGCTGTTAATTTGGTGGAAGAAAAAGAAGATCCTAATACACGCCTGGTCTTTTCTACCTATCCTACAATCATGAACCTGATTGATGGCGAGCGTAAAAAGGATGGGCGTTACTATGGCGTTGGACACTTTGATCTGGTAATTCTGGATGAGGCACATCGTTCTGTCTATAAGAAGTATAGTGCCATCTTCGACTACTTTGATGCTCTGCTTCTTGGCTTAACAGCTACACCCCGGGGCGAAACTGATAGAGATACCTACAACCTATTCAATTGCTCCCTTGGTGACCCAACTGCCTATTATGAATTAGATGAAGCCATTGACAAGGAATATCTTCGTCCACCTGTTGGCAAGCCTGTAGACCTTGACTTTTTGCGTAAAGGGATTAAATACAATGACCTTTCTCCGGCAGAGAAGCTTGAATATGAAGAGAAGTTTGGTGATTCGGATGGTCATTACCCAGAAGAAATTGACGCAACAGCCATTAACCAGTGGCTTTATAATAAGGACACCGTTAGAAAAGTACTGGCTCACCTAATGGAGCATGGGTTGAAAGTAGAAGGTGGCGATAAACTAGGGAAGACCATCATCTTTGCCCGACAGGGAACCCATGCAGAGCTTATCTATGAAATTTTTAATCAGGAATATCCACAATATGGTGGCAAGTTCGCACAGGTTATAGATATCAGGCAAAAGAGCCCGGAGCAGTTAATTGAAGATTTTAGTTTGCCGGCAAAGCTTCCTCAGATTGCCATTTCTGTAGATATGATGGATACAGGCATTGACGTACCAGAGGTGCTCAATCTGGTGTTTTTCAAGCCGGTGTATTCGCGCACAAAATATTGGCAGATGATTGGTCGAGGTACCCGCCTCTGCGAAAATCTGTTCGGACCTGGCATGGATAAGAAACACTTCTATGTTTTCGACTTCTGCGGCAATTTTAAGTTCTTCGAGCATAATCCTGAGGGCATCGTAACACCAGATCAGGAGTCGCTTTCATCTCAGCTCTTTATGACTCGAATCCAGCTCGCCGAGGCGTTTCGTGCCCCTGAGTACCAGGATGATGAGCATCAGCAACTGCGGCAGGATTATTTGATCTGGGCGCGCAGCTTGGTTGAGCAATTGTGGAATAACCGACAAAGCTTCCGTATTGCGGCAAAACTGCAGCATGTGGAGAGGTTTCACAGGCTAGATGTATGGCAAAACTTGAGTGGTACCGATATGGCAAGCTTACGGGAGCATCTGGCGCCCCTAGTAGAGGTCTCAGATAAAGACGAACAAGCAAAGCGTTTCGATCTGCTGATACTTAGGCTTCAGCTGGCCCGGGTGAACAATAGTTCTGATACAGATCGATTGCACAGACAGTTGGTTACTACTGCTCACAATCTTGGAAAAATATCCAATGTTCCAGCCGTTAAAGAGAAAATTCCGGTAATCAGTAGTATTCTTGGAGAACAGCTTTTATCTGCCTTTACAGATCAGAGGCTTGAAGAAATTCGCCGTGATTTGCGAGACCTGGTGCGGCTTATTGAGAAAGATAAACAAGCAATTATCTATACAGATTTTGTAGATAGGGTAGATGAAGTAGGAGAAGATGTATCGCTGATAAAAAACCTGAAGGGGCTTGAGACTTATCGAACGCGGGTGGAAAAGTTTATCCGTCAAAATCAAAGTCATTTGGTTATTCGCAAGTTGCACACTAACCAGCCAATTACCTCTGATGAGCTGCAGGAGCTAGAGCGTATCCTATTTTCAGCTGGCGATTTTGGCACCCGTGAGGAATTCAAACAGGAGCTAGGACATGATAAACCACTAGGAGTCTTTATCCGCAGTATTCTGGGTTTGGATGCATCAGCAGCACAGGCCGCATTTAGTGATCTACTCCAAAAAGCTACCCTATCAGCCGATCAGCAAACCTTTATTCAGCACATCATCAAGCACTTTGAACTAAATGGCATTGTAGACCCAGCGTTACTTTATGAATCCCCCTTCACTGATATCAATTATGAGGGGCTGGATGGTGTGTTTCCCGAAGAAGCAAAAGTCATTATTCAAACCATCCGCCAGATCAATAATAATGCTGTGGCATAATTCAATAGTTACTTAGAATAATATGTCTTTAAGTTCCTCTATTATATTTCTACAGGAAGATAGATTGTATCAGATAACAATTTTAAATGAAGTACTAATTTAGCTTTTGTCCAAGTAGCTACTTAACCTGATTTTTGCCATTATTCACAAATACTGACTTCTAATTCGCAAAATCCATGTATACGGTCAAAGATTTACTAACAGATATTAATCCTGTTAAACGTACTTTTTATAACTATTCGGCTGTTTTCGGGATTAAGCTAGGTGATTATATGATAGGCAACCCTAGATTTTTTTCTCATAATCAAAAGATTGATGAAGTGCTTTACGACTATTTTATTAAAAATAAAAGGTTTGTTGACGAATTCTACGAGGATTGGCATAGCTCTAGAACAATGAGCGAAATTGCAGAAAAGCACAAGTTAGATGTATCGCAAGTTATAGAGCTTTTTAAAGAAAACAGAATTTTTACGAATTTCCGTTACAAAGGTGAAACTTTCAAAGAAGACACCAGATTCTTCTACTTCTCAACTTATCAGGTAATTGAGCTTTTAACGGGTAGACAAGTAATTGAACGACCAGAAGCTTTAAATTCTACTGAAGATCATCAACCTCCTTTAGAGGAGGACCCTAATTCATCTGATGATTCCTTAATAAAAATTATTGGATATGATGATATCAAATCTTTCATTATAGATGAATTGGCTCCAATCACCAATCCTCAAGATATTGAAGACTGGGGTATCAATAATCCGGGAGGTATACTACTTTATGGTCCTCCTGGTTGCGGTAAAACACTTTGGGCTAATTGGATTGCCGATTTCTTAAAGTATGATTTTATCGAAATCCCGCGCTCAATGTTTGGTAGTACTTATGTTGATGGTGCTATGAATAACTTGAAAGGATTGTTAGATGATCTTAAGTCTAAACAGAAAGTTGTGGTGTTTTTTGATGAGTTCGATTCAATAGCATCATCAAGAACATCTTCTACAAACTCATCTGGTTCGGAAAATGCAAAAGTGGTAAATACACTTCTTCAGGAAATCCCAAAGCTAATTAGTAAACAGATTGTACTTGTTGCGGCAACTAACTTTATCGATACACTAGATCCTGCGGTTATTAGGCCTGGAAGGTTTGATTTGAAGTTACCAATATTCCCTCCTCTACCTGTAGAAAGGCTTAATCTTTTATATGGTGCTTTGACTTCAGATTCAAAACTGAATCCACTAAATCCGCAGTCCCCTCTTTTAGAAATTTTGAAATACAATGACATGCTGAATAAGGAAAATTGGGCACAATTTTCGGGTCAGCTTATTTTGTTTTCAAATAGCCAAATTATTGATCTTGCTAATATCATAAAAAGGAAAATTTGGCAAAAGTATAAAATGTCTAATTTTTCAAGAAGTATTGAAGTAACCAAAGAGTTAATTGAGCCTAGCATAAATGAAGCTAAAGCAAAATTAACAAACAAGGATACCGAAACTTTGAAAAAATTTTTGAGTGACTGCAGAAGCTCCCAACTCGATATCTTCAACGAAAGGATTAATTCTTTAGAAAATGAGTTGGAACCTAATGGGCAATTCAATAAGAATCCAATAGGATTCACATCAGGGAAGAAGAAATAGAAAAGCAATAGCAAATTCTTTTTAGTAGAAAAATTTTATTCAGCAAAGTATTTAAAAGGAGCTGCCTCCTCGGTATGCTACCAGTGTTACCTTTAACATTGGGAGATTTGCAAGGTTTCAAAGAAGGAATATCCCCAGAAGATTTAGCCATTATTTTGAAAGGATGGAAGAACTTGCTCGTCTACTTTTAGCATGAGACATCAGATCTGTCGATGCTCATGCTAGAAAATGCAAATATTTCCATTTTAATTAATCTTTAATCTCATTCGATAGAATCTTTATCTGAAATGATTTTTTTGTTTAGTGAGCATATTTATATAATTTAAATATCTTTCCAAATATTCTCCGTTAGGTTTCTAGTTAGTTTAGATAGAACTCTGTTGTGTAGCTCATTTTCATTGAGATAATCTCCAAATAGCATTGCTTTGATTTCTTCTCTAGAAGAAAATATTGGTGAACCGTGAGGGGCATATTCTAGTAACAATTCTTCAATTTTAGTATCGGTATAGACATATGCTTTTAGAATAATTTCACCTGCAAAGACTTTATGGAAAGCGTATTGCTCAAGGATATGAAAAATTTCAGAACTATCCTTTGCTCTAGTAGCCTTTGTTGAGTCAGCTGAGATTGTTTCTTCTAAAGAAATATCAAAATCTCTTTTGCCAAGTAAGAAATCTACTTTGTCTATATTAATTTTAAAATGTAAAGTATCTTCTATTCCTTCAACAAAAGGATGGATGTGAGTACTAGGTCTGAAATCTTTTTGACCTTTGAGATTAGCGTTACAAACATAGCAAGATGGGACTAGATTATAAAAGGACAAGGCAAAGTATGGATATGGATATTCCGCTCCAAAGTGAACATAGTATTCCGGTGAAACTGGACATAGCGTTCCGTCGAAAGTGAACACCTTATTCCGGGCAAAGTGAACACCTGTGTTTTTTAAGCAGGTCAAAAAAGTGTCT
>NZ_JAHXBU010000005.1 GCF_020178975.1 Cesiribacter sp. SM1 | reverse complement strand
TAAGCTCAAATCAACCCTTAGCAATAACCCCTAAAATAAAGTAGCTTAACTAACGCTTCTACTCATCCATTCCTATAGGGTGTTCACTTTACCCGGAATAACCTGTTCAGTTTTAACGGAATATGCAATTTGCCAAATGGCTATGTCTGCAAAAACTTTATAGCAGTGCCTTAAAAAGATGGAGAAGAAAGTCTGGATTACATTCAACACCGTTCTCATCCGGTGCTTTATCTCAAGGCTCCTGATGATTTACTAGATGAAATTGTAAGTTGAAAATCGATCTTTAACTGGCCCTAAATATAGTGTGGCTTATAATTCCTACAAATATTTAATGTAGTTAGAAAGTAATCACTTTATAGAAGCCTCCCTTTTAACGTTAATAAACAAAGAATTTAATTGCATTTTTCCAATCAGGGTCCGGAGGTTCAAATCCCTCTGGGATTGTGAAATACCGTTTCACCTTTGTTTCACCCGATAAAATGTTTCACCTTTCAACGATCTGACTATCAGGTGAAACACTAAAGACGTTCGAATCCCTCCTCGTCTTTGCAACCAAAAGCTTAATCTAAACCTGAAAGAAATTGCTAAGCTCGTCGGCATCCAGAAGAACGTTACCCATCACGTTGCCCGCCACACCTATGCTACCACCACCTTGCGGGATAATGACATTCCCTTCGACGTAATCAGTGTCTTATTAAGACATACTAATATCAAGCAGACCATGATCTACGCCAAAAACAGCGACAAGTTCATGGATAAGTTAGCCGATAAAATCGAAAGGAATATCAGCAAGAAGAAAGAGAACTAAAAGTAAGCATCCTAAAAATAACGAGGGCGAACTCTACCTACGACTATTGAACGAGGGCGAATTTTCTTTGATTTCGCCCTCGTTCATTTTTGCAGCAAAGCACCTTCACCCCAATATTTGCTCCTGGCCCTCATGATCTGTCCCCCTATCCAAAGCGTTAAATTTAATTTTAGTTATCGCCTCACACCGCAAGAACTCGTACAAATGTCGTGAGCAACACGTTGAGCATTCGTAGATGCTTCCTGCAAGATGGGCTCACACACAAAGGATATTAATTTTCATCAGTTGCGCCACCCCTTATAATAGGTACAGGCAGGATCTGGAAATGCTCAAGGTAGGTAGTTCATACTGAAAAATTAGACGGCGGAATACCTGTCTGAACAAATGGGGCATTTTTGCACCCTCGCATGCAGCCCCTACAGAGCATCCATAGGCAAATTACCTGAAACAAAAACGGGATATGATCCGGCTTGAGCTGGAGATCTTCAGTGAAAACCTCTACGCCGTTCACTCCATCGAGTATCAGAAGCTGCAGGTACACTTCTATGTATTTGCAACGAGACCTGGTGTGGTCTGGCCCTGATAAATACAGTGGAATACAGGCTTCTACTGTTTTTCGCGGGCGAGCCGTTGGTACTTCTCAATGGCCGCGTCTTTTCCCCCCTGAAGTTCTTCCAGCAAGCCAGGATCGACGACAGTGGGGCAATACTTGGTTCCCCACAGAACGAGCGTCACAAGGATCGGGACGATATCAACGCCTTTTTCCGTCAGCCGGTAGGTGAACTTCGATTTTTTATCGGCCGCCACGGCCTTGGTTATGATCCCTTGCGACTCCAGGATCGCCAGGCGGTCAGCCAGTATGTTGGTCGCTATTTTTTCCGCTGACTGCAGGAATTGCCCATAGGTAGACTTCCCCGCAAACACCATGTCCCGAAGAATGAGCAGGGTCCATTTGTCCCCCAGCACGTCGAGCGATGTGCTGATGGGGCAGGTAGAACGCTGTTTTAGCTCTTTCATAAAAAAAGGGTTATATTTTAACTTGCAATTTGCAAGTTAACTGTTTTATCTTGCACTTGCGAATTGCAAGCAAATATAAGCGGGTTTTGCTCCTAACGCCACCGGGAGCGCCTGTCCGGATCAGAATAGGTGGTTTTTATTTCTTTTATCATGATTTTAGTAACTGGAGCCACTGGTGGGTTAGGCCACCAAACCATCGACTTTTTGCTCAACACCACCCCGGCCGCAGGAATCGCCGCCCTGGTGCGCGACCTCAGTAAAGCCACGGACCTCTTGCAGCGGGGCGTAGACGTCCGGCAAGCCGACTACTTTGACTACCCGGCGCTGGTGGAAGCCTTTCGGGGCATCGATAAGGTGCTGCTGGTTTCCGCTGTGGCGTTTACCGACAGGGTGCTCCAGCACCGGAACGTCATCGACGCCGCGAAGGAAGCCGGGGTAAAGCACCTTTTCTACACTAGCATCCAGCGCAGCACACCTTTTGTGATGCAGGAGGTCACGGAAAGCGATCTAGCCACTGAAGCCTACCTCAAAGCGTCGGGGCTGGTATACACCATTCTCAAAAACGGCTACTACTTTGAAGGTCTTGGGTACCTGATTGGGAGCCAGGTGCCGGGCTCGGAGATACTTTTCACAGCGGGAGAAGGCAAGATAGCTTTCGTCAAGCGGACAGAACTCGCTGCCGCCACTGCTGCCCTACTGACCAGCGAAGGACATAACAACCAGGAGTATACCCTATCGGGAAGCGAAGCCTATTCGTTTCACGACATCGCCCGGGAACTCTCTGCGTTAGCGGGCCACCCCATCGCGTACAAAAGCAGCGAACTGGCACCCTACATCGCCCAGAAAGTAGCCGCCGGCTTCCCCGAAGTCGTTGCAGGCTTCCTGGCCCAGTGGGGGGCCGCCGCAAAACACGGTATGCTGTCGGGTACGCACGATACCGTTGAGCGTCTGCTAGGCCGCAAGCCAACTTCGCTGCGGGAGTACCTGAAAACGACTTATTTCCCGGGTACCTGATCACTTGTAGCGGCGGCCAATACCACATGCATCAATCCAACGAGGCCAGGCAGGTGACTTTCCACATAAGTTCACTTGCCTGGCCTGCTTGGCCATCGCTGGCTAGGGGCAGTGCATCTACAAAAGCATCTATAATCCTAACTGGAATATCTGCCTGTATGGATGCCTCCAGACTAACAGAAAAAGTCTGAATATGGTCTTTGCCTGTAAGATGGTGCATCACTCAATTTATACAAAGCTGTTGTTAAGGTATAGCGCCTTCAACACTTTTAGCAGCAGGCCTTTCCGCACAAACTGACGTTAGCGGTACTAAAACAATCAAATCCTGAATCTGAATACTTTTATCCTTGATTTGAAAACTTTATAAATCCAGGTAGCCTGTAGTTTTGTAAAAAACAAATATTATGAGTAAGCAGAAAGTTTGGTTGATTACAGGAGCGTCTAAAGGGATGGGTCTTGAAATTACAAAAGCAGTCTTAAGTAACGGAGGCGAAGTCATTGCAACTTCCAGAAATACGGAAACGCTTTTAGAAAAAATTGTGGATTACAAGGATCATCTACTCCCTGTAAAGTTGGACATCACCAAAGAAAAAGATGTCGAAAATGCTATCTCCAAGGGCATAGAAAAATTCGGTCGAATAGATGTTGTGGTGAATAATGCAGGATATAACCTCTTAGGAAATATCGAAGAACTAAGTGATACCGAGTTTAGAGAAACAATGAATGTAAATATTTTTGCAATGGCCAATATCATTAGGAAAGTCTTGCCACACTTACGCAGGCAAAAATCCGGGCATATCATTAACACTTCTTCAATGATGGGATATGGGGGTTATGCGGGCAATGGAAGCTATAATGCATCAAAATTTGCTGTTATCGGACTATCAGAAGCTCTTGCTCAAGAAGTCGCTCCTTTTGGGATAAAAGTAACGATTCTTGCACCAGGAACATTTCGTACTAGTTTTATGAACGAGAACAGTCTTAATGTTGCGAAAAATAAAATTGACGCGTATAATTTAGATAAACAGGTTGAACTGTTTACGGGATTTGACGGCAAACAATTAGGTGATCCTGAAAAATTAGCAGAAGTACTACTTAAAATTACTGAAATGTCCAATCCGCCCTTGCATCTTCCTTTAGGTTCTGATAGCTACAACGCTATTTCAGAACTACGTAAAAATGAGGAAAAAGAAATGGAAAGATGGAAAGCCTTATCTTTATCTACTGATTTTAAATAATTGTAGCGTGAAAAAAGCTGCTCCTTATAGAATTCAGTCAATTTCAGAGCTTCATAGCTTATTTGGCTTGCCAAAGCCCGATCATCCATTGATAAGTGTTATTGATTTTGAATTGCTGAAATTTGGAAACATCAAAATTTGGAAAAGCTTTTACTATGATTTCTATTGCGTAGCCTGTAAAAAAGGATCTTCAGGAAAATTCAAATACGGGCAGGGCAATTATGATTTCGATGAGGGCGTTATGAGTTTTACCAAACCAGGTCAAATTTTTTCTGTCACGAATGTTACAAATGATCCTGTGTCAGGTTATATGCTCATCTTTAAACCTGATCTGATTCGGCACTATGAATTGGGAAAGGTAATTGGGAATTATGGGTTCTTTTCCTATTCCACTGCGGAAGCCCTGCACCTTTCTGAAAAAGAAGACAAAATAATTATGTCTCTTATGCATCAAATGCAGGATGAATTAAAAAATAATATTGATCATTATAGTCAGGAGCTAATTGTTTCCCACATCGACCTGCTTCTCCGCTATGCAAAGCGTTTTCACAATAGGCAGTTTCTGACACGAAGTGCTGTAAATAACGATTTAGTTGCTAATATGGAAGAATTGATTGATAAGTATCTAAAAAGTGATGCTACACTTTCGGGTCTGCCAACAGTTAACTTTATTGCGGAAAAGCTCAATGTTTCTCCCAATTACCTGAGTGATCTGTTGAAAAACATTACAGGCAAAAATGCTCAAACCTATATTCAGGAATTTGTAATTGACAGAGCTAAAGAACTGCTTTCAACTACTGATTTAAGCGTAAAGGAAATAGCTTATGATTTAGGTTTTGAGTATCCGCAATCATTTAGCACAATGTTCAAAAAGAAAACTCAAAAAACCCCACTGCAATACAGAACCTCATTTAATTAAATAATTACTACCAGCAACAACATATATAAAGAATTTGCTTTTTATAAGTTTACAAATTACCCATGACCTCCCCCCAATGAATCGGACCGTTCAAAAATAGATAAATCTGGCAATTTCGTAACTTATAAAAAAGCAGATTGCCATGAAGAACCAGCGGCTGGCGATCCGGTTCTCCGGGCGATCGAAGTTCAAAGATTCGTCAAAAAAATATAAAGCAGGCCGTAGGCTTCTTCATTATTTAACAATTGGTAAATCGCACCCAAAGCCTTTTGCTAAATTTGTAGCCATGGAAGCAATGATCGAATATATTCTGAAATTTGGCAACCTGAATAAGCAGCAATTAGATCTTATCAAAAGCAAGGCAACGGAAGTTGTCCTACGCAAGGACGAATATTTCTCGGAAGCAGGAAAAGTGCCAGCACAGGTTGGCTTTGTGGTGGAGGGTGTGGTGCGCGGCTGTTATTACAGCAAGGAGGGAGAAGAAATTACCCGCTGTTTTATCAGTGAAAACAGCTTGGTATGCGATTATGTAAATTTTGAGGCAAACACTGTTTCTTCGGAATACCTGCAGGCCTGCACCGACTGCAAACTCCTGGTGTTCTCAAAACAACATTGGAATGAGCTCTCCCAAACCATTGTAGAATGGGACCCTATCAAAAACAAGATGGTGCAACTCTGTATGTACCAGAAGTCCAGGAAGGGACCGGTCATTTCTCAAAATGCCACCACTCGCTACCTGGAGTTCATGAACAATCACCCATCCCTGCTCAACCGGGTTCCCCTGGCGTACATTGCTTCCTACCTGGGTGTTACACAACAATCCTTAAGCAGGATCAGAAAAAACATCCGCTGAGCACTCTTTACCATTTGGTAAATCATTTCATTTCTAATCGGCCAATCTTTGCTCTATCAATTCTAAAATACAAAAAAGATGAAAAAAGCATTGATTACCGGAGCGAACAAAGGCATCGGCTTTGAAACAGCAAAACAACTATTGCAAAAGGGGGTTTACGTTTACCTCGGTAGCCGAAGCATAGAAAACGGCCGGCAGGCAGTTGAAAAACTGAAAGCCGAGAACCTGCATTCCGTAGAAGCGATTCAGCTTGATGTAACCGACGATACTTCAGTAAAAAGGGCACGAGCTGAAATCGGCAAAAAAACAGAGGTGCTGGACGTTTTAATCAACAATGCAGGGATCAATGGAGGCGCCCCCCCCTACACCGCCCTGGAAGCAAGTCCTGAGCAATTTGAAGCGGCCTTCAACACCAATGTGATTGGTGTGGCCAGAGTCACCAACGCATTCACAGACCTCTTGCAAAAATCAGCCGAACCCAGGGTCGTGATGGTAAGTTCGTCGGTAGGCTCCCTAAGCCTTCAGAGCGACCCCAGCTGGGCAGCCTATGCCTATGGAAAATATGCCGTATATGCTGCTTCCAAAGCGGCCCTGAACATGTACACGGTGCATTTGGCCTACGAACTAAGAGACTCCGCCTTCAGAGTAAACATGGTCGACCCGGGATACACCAAAACAGCATTTACCCACTACCACGGAGGCGAAGTTGCAGAAGCAGCAAAACGCATTGCCACTTGGGCTTTGATCGACCAAACCGGACCGACAGGGCAATTCATCAGCGAGGAAACCAATCCGGGAACAGGCGTAATTCCCTGGTAAAAAGGCACTAGCCATAGCACTGGCTTTTGGACCAGCTTCACATTAAGGGGCTAATGGGGTTAAAGTATTCCAGCCCCTTTTGCTATTTTATGATGGATGACTGAAAATAATAAACTTCTACATCTGCCATTGCCCCAAGCGCCAGCCTTTGGGTAAAATGAAAGGTGAAGAACTACTTGTAATTCATCAGGCAAAGCGAATTTTTATTGCAACTATGTTGCAATAATAAAGCTAAATTATTAATATCAAGCTGGTTTTGTAAGCCTGCAAAGGGAATACCTTATCAAAAGATATTGGGGGAGTGCAGGCGGGTGACGAAAACTCACACATGATGCGCCTGTTGGCAAATTCAGTTTGTGCCGGAAATGCCGCCGGAGCCAAAAAAAGCAGCACGCTGCCTTAAACAATTTCAAGCAACTCAAATCATGACAGAAGTTTTTATTACCGACATCCCAAATAAACTTAGGGCAAAGAGGGTTTCAAACCGGCTTCAAAGCGAAAATGCAGCCTGGAAAATCAACTTTGACTTCAACGAGACCAGTTTACCTTATCCCTGTGGACATACCATTTTGAGGGTTGAAGGCAAGCCCATCGATTCAGACAAAATTTTAGCAATCGTAATAGAGCAGGGCTTTGCCTGCGAAATGCTGGCAGATAAAATTTGTGCACAAAAAGGGTAGTCATGACAGAATTTTGGGAAGAAGCTTTCAAAGATAAACAGGAAATGTGGGGCTGGACACCTGCAGCCTCTGCCGTATTGGCCAAGGACTTTTTTGTTGCTCAGCGCGTAAAAAACGTGCTTATTCCAGGCATTGGCTATGGCAGGAATGCACAGATTTTCAGAGAAGGGGACATGCAGGTAACAGGAATCGAAATTTCACAAACTGCCATTGCGCTGGCTCACAAACATTTTGGAAACGACCTCACTATTTATCACGGTTCCGTAACCGATATGCCTTTTGACAATAAGCAATATGACGGCATTTTCTGCTACGCCCTGATTCACCTGCTGGATGCTGCCCAGAGGCAAAAGCTTCTCCAGGACTGCTATAATCAATTGACAGAAGGGGGCTACATGGTTTTTACTGCCATTTCAAAAGAAGCCCATACCTATGCCCAGGGCAGGTACATCAGCAAAGACCGCTATGAAGTATTCCAAGGCGTTGAAATGTTCTTTTATGATGCAGCATCCATAAAAGCTGAATTTAGCGCTGTAGGATTGATTAACATCGCAGAAGTGAGCGAGCAATATCCCTTCTTCATGATCACCTGCAGAAAGAGCGGAGGCTGAATCCGACGCCTATATTCAATAAAACATGATCGTATCGCTTTTAAAAGTAGAAAATAATAATAGAATTTTCCGTTTTTAATGATGAAATTTCCGTAAACTTGGATGAGCAAAAAGTTTAACCATGTCAGCACAGGCACAAGATACAGAGGGACTGCTAGTCGTAAAGGACAACCTGCAGCTCATTCACCTGCGGGATGAGGGCGTGGATGTACAGTACTTCCGAAACCTCCAGGATCATTCCAGCATGCCTAAAGCAGAGCTGGCCCATTTTCTAGGGGTAGATCCTACGACGGTTGACAATTACCGGAAGCAGAACAAGAAGTTTACCGGCGATTCTGCTGAAAAACTACTGAAGCTCCATCGCTTATTTGCCCTGGGAGAAGAGCTATTCGGCTCTACCGATGAGTTTACCGACTGGCTGCACATGCCCTCTCCCGGACTGGAAGGACAAAAGCCTGTAGGCTTGCTGCATTCCATCACGGGTATTGGCGAAATAGAAAAGCAGCTTAACCGCATCATCCACGGCTATGTTGCCTAAGCATGCTGCTCTACCGCATTATCTTTTCCAAATACGCTGAGGCCAGGTTTGCCCCCGGTGAATCAGGCCGCTGGAATAGGGATGGGGAGCGCGTGCTCTACACCAGCACCTCTCCTGCCCTGGCCATGTCGGAAACCATGGCCCACCGCCTGGGGCAGGGATTTCTTTCCGCTGGCTATAGTCTTATTACTTTTGAAATCTCAGATAACACCCCTTTCGAAGAAATAAGCCGCACCCAGTTGCCCCAAGACTGGCGCCTGTATTCCAGCTACGCCATTAGTCAGCCTTTAGGCTCTGCATGGTTCAAGCGAAAGGAAACGCTCCTGCTACGCGTACCTTCCGCTGTCGTCCCTGGTGATTATAATGTTGTGGTCAATGCCACGCATCCCGATTACGACCAGCTCCGGGAAATCAGCCGGGAGGCATTTCCTTTTGACCAGCGTTTTATCCAGGCTGATGAAGAGCTGAAAGAAGGCCGCACTAAAAAGGCCAAGGAAGTAAAATGGGGTAGCAAGAAAAAGTAATTGTACTCATCACTGCGCTGCTTTACATAACCACCTCCCCTCTATCTCTGTTAGCAATTTAAATTGTTATACCAAAAACTACTGAAGACATGCAATACAACAGAGACTACCAGAACAACCGCTACAACAGCTTTGATCGTGACAGAGGTAGAAATGAAAGGTCTGGTAACGATAGCGTTTACGAGTCCCGCAATGACAGCCGCGGCTACGACAGCTTCTATGATTCCAGCTATTCCGATAGAACACGCCATTCCGCCAGGGACTGGGACAATGATGGAAGCCTGGCAAGAGAGACAGCGTATGATCATGATGCCGCCAGGCAAAGCCGTGGCTTAAGCAACGGCGGAGGCTATCCAGATTCTGACAGGAACCGGGATTACCAGGGCGGCAGAAATTTCAGCGACTACAACAGAGAGCCTTCATACAACAGCAGCAGGGACTATAGTAATCGAAGCCAATCTTTCGACAGAGATGAGTACCGCAACGAGCAGGACTTTAGCCGTAGCAATGGTGGTGATTTCGATAGAGGCCGCATGTATGGCAGATTTAACCAAGAGAGCCGCAACAGGGGCTTTGATGACTTCCGGAACCAGGATACTGGCTACAATGCCGGCAGGGGCCGTGACAGCTATAGTAACAACGATTTTTATAATAGCGATAGAGGAGAATACAGCCGGGGCTATGACTATGACCGGAATCGTGGTTTTGAATGGGATCGCGGCTATGGCCACAACCAGCAGTATGATCGTCAGCGCGACTACCGCAATGATGATTACGGCAGGGACCAAAACTTTGGCCGCACTGAACCCCGTTCTGTTAAAGATAAATACAGCAGCAGCTCCCTCCATTATAGCGGCATTACCAGTATCGGTGAAGGCGATGAGCGGAACCGCGACCGCTACGAAGGAAGCAGGTATATTGGCAACCAGCGGAACGACAGAAACTTTGCTGGCAGCGGCATAGGAAGCTCACAGCGCTACCGCTATTAACAGGCGCTAATAAACAGCGGAGGATAGCCTCATCAGAAATAAGGATTCCTTTGCATACTTGCCCCAGCTTAAAACAGAACAGCCCCGGAGCGCTCCGGGGCTGTTCTGTTCTTTTGCAAAATGTGTTTTAGCTGGCAAAGAGCCACGCCTATCCCCTCCTCCTGGTCTTCTGCCGTAGCGCTCTTGAGCACTAAGTTGTTTTACCCCGGGGCTAATTTTCAGGAAGATGCCGGAACAGTGCCCCTGCCACTACAAACAGTTTTATTTAGTTGTATTTACCTCTATTCCCTGGGCCGCATCAAATTCCGTGATCGGCACAATATCACTTAACCGATCCCTTATTCCCGGACTTTGAATTCTGTAGATACCATAGCCATCTTTATCAGAGCCAAGGGCACCAAGCTCAACCATATAGTACGCATCCCTGCGTTTGACTATCAGGTACTTTCGCTTGATCTCTTCAGAGACAGGCATTACCGTATACTCATTCGACATCAGGTAATGGGTAAAACTTAAAATTTCATTATTGCTTTCAATATTCATAATATTCTTTATTTAAGGTTTTTATTCAGCTTTTTTGGCTGTTATTGAATCACTTGTTAGCCAGGTGCATGTAGCCGGGAATCTTCTGCTGTATGTAAAATTTTACAACTTTAAATTGTAGCTTATACTAGCTTATACTATTCAATAATCGATCTCCGTCCGACAAGACCTAGCCTGGCGAGACCCGGTCTGATAGACTTGATTGTTTAATAATCATTGATAAACCAGCTCTTGAGCTTCCTGCTTTCTTTTACTGCTGATTGTACTGAAGGGTTACCCCGGCTTCATTTGCTTCTCCAGGAGTGGGAAGAGGAATACCAGTAGATATACTTCCCTTCAACGATCAGCACATGCTACGGGATGTAATTAAAGCACGTCAGCAAGCTGCTCCAGGTACGCCCGATAAGGCAATTGGCCCGGGCATGCCCGCCATCATGGCTTAGGGCATAGTTGAGGTTCTCCAGAACATCCTCCGGGCTGTAGGGATAGCAATTCAGTGCCCTGATATAGTATTGATCAGCCAGTGAAACAGCCATAGCATTTTTATTTAATCGTTCATGTTGTGTAACCGCTTTTTCCATTCCTGCTTTTGGGCCGGCCGCTGCCCTCTGCTTTTTTCGGGCTGGTGATAAGGCTTAAAGTCGCTGCCACGAAATACCCGCACAGGGTTGCCCCGCGCCAGTTCATTGTGTTGCTGCCAGTTGGCCTGTATGCTTTCCTGCTGATGCCGCAGGCGCTGCCCGGCCAGGAGATGTGACAGCCGCTCCCTGGCTGCCTTTTTATTTTGCAGCTGTGAGCGGTGATCACTGGCCATCACACTTAAGCCTGTTGGCAGATGTGTGGCCCTTATTGCAGTACTCACTTTGTTAACATGCTGCCCGCCAGGACCACCTGCACGGGTTGCTTCGTAGCGGATGTCATGGTCCCTGAGCATATAGCCTCCTTCGGCCAGTGCCAGGCGGCTAATGCCAACAAACCAGTTTTTGCGCTTGTGGTGTCTGCGGTAGGGGCTTTGCCCTACCCACAGAACACTCCCCTCCCACTGCTGCAGGAATTCTGCTACCCCCTGCCCTTCCAGCTTTACAGCAGCAGAGTAGAGGGTGCCATTCTCCATAGCTGGTTCCCTGCCTATCACCACCGGCTCCAGGCCCTTCATCCTGGCTTCCTGAAGCAACAGCTTTAGCACCTGTGCCACCACCCAGCAACATTCCGCAGGGCCGCGACCGGAGGTGATTTGGATCAATATCTCATTCTTAAGATTGCTCATACTCTTTTTAGTTTTTATCCATGCGGACGATTTTGGGGGTGAAGCTGCCGATTACGTCCACCAGCTCCCTTTGGCAGGCCATTACCTCCTCCAGGTTTTTATAGGCTATAGGAGCTTCGTCAATACCACCGCCAATGAGGGTTACACCTTCACGGCTTAGCACCTTTTTTAGCTCGCTGCCGGTAAAGCTTTCACGCGCCTGTTGGCGTGATAGTCTTCTGCCAGCGCCATGCGAAGCACTGTTCAGGCCTGCTGGGTTGCCCCGGCCCCGGACGATGTAACCCTTCGCCGCCATGGAGCCGGGAATAATGCCCAGCTCCCCTTCTGCTGCGGGGGTAGCGCCTTTGCGGTGCACGACGCATTCTTCGCCCTCTTCACCCCTCTCTTTCCAGGCAAAATTGTGGTGATTTTCTACCCGTGCTACAGGTTTAATGCCCATGTAGCGGCTAAGGTGGTAGTGGATCTGGTCATGGCAGGCTTTGGCATAATCGCCTGCCAATTGCATCGAAAGCCAGTATTCTGCACCTGCTTCGCTCTCAAGCTCCAGCCACGCAAAATGGTTGGCCTGCCGTGGCAGCAGGCAGCTGTTGCGGGCAAGCTGGGTGTAATGGTTAGCTATGGCCGCACCCAGGCCGCGGGAACCGGAGTGCGACAGCAGCGCCAGGTATTCTCCTTTTTCCAGCCCCAGCCCATTGCCTTCCTCCAGTCCGGCTATGCCCCATTCCACAAAATGGTTACCTGAGCCGGAGGTACCCAACTGTTTTACCGCTTTGCCATGCAGCTGCCGGAGCAGGGGCGTTAGCCCAAAGGCAGGGTTATCCAGCACCGGATGCTCCTGGGTGATACCAAGCTCTCCGCCAGTTCCAAAGCAGGTCTTTTCTTTTAGCGACTGCTTAAAGCTGTAGGCATTGCGCCTGAGGTACTCGGGGCCGATGGCATAAATGCTTAGGCTCATGCGGCAACCAATATCAACCCCTACGCCATAAGGAATTACAGCATTACGGGTAGCCAGCACGCCGCCAATGGGCAGACCGTAGCCCTGGTGGGCATCTGGCATCAGCGCCCCTTTAACAGCAATGGGCAGCCGCATGGCCAGCTCCATTTGCTGCAGGGCATTGCTGGCTATGCCTTTGCGCCCAAATACCTGCAGTTGTCCGCTGCTGCGTAAAAGAGCAACTTCCTCCCTAGGCTTTAGCTCGGGCTCCGGCATAAACTCCGCTGCCAGCATACCCAGCAGCTCATGAGATATAAAAGCAGCAGGATCTTGCTGTACCTGCTGCAGCAGTACCAGTTGCTCCTGCTTTGACCAATGTTTGTAGTGCCTGGCCATCAGGTCAATCGCCAGGCTTTTTGCTTTATTTGATGTATAGTGAATTGCGCTTAAATCTTTTCCGCGCAGTTTGTTCTGGCCCATATCGCCAATTGATTAGGTATAGCTCTCCCGGCCTGTTTCTTTTTGGAGCACAGGAAAGCAGATAAAAAAGAATTTATAGAAGTGACCGGCTGGTTGGTGCCCAGGCAAAAAAGCATCGACAACAAAAAAGCCCGGTCGGGTGACCGGGCTCTACATGTATATACTGCCAGGTAAAAATTTACCTAGAGCCGGTCGTCTGGATGATATGGAAATAATGCACCAACATAAGAACCTCCTTTGAGAATGGGGTTATTTGTAGCACAAAGGTATAAATAAAAATATGTTCTGTGCAAGAATCTTAACAACAAATACCTCCGTGCATTGCTACAACACCTTAGCACAGGAGCTACTATATTGATTATCAAACATCAAAGCACCTTTACAGGCCATTAGAGCTTTTTGGCGGTGGCAGTGTACAACATGCTAGGTCTGATAAGAGAGCGTTCTTTCAGATTATTGATTGTAAATACTTTTGGTACAGAGGCAAGAGCATCCAGGCTTTGACGCTTGCCCATAAAAAAAAGCGAAACCCTAACAGAGGCTTCGCTTAAATAAATCTTAAACCAGTAAGGCATTTAAATGCTGGAGTTAAAGCGCTACATCCGCAGAGACAGTTACATGCCTCTACTCCCCGGCAAATGCGTTACAGCACGCTTTTATCTTTCCTTTGTGCTGTTCTGTTTACTGCGTTTTCTATCTTGATTTCGGAAACTGCAGTGGCAGCAGGTGCCTGTTCTTCTCTCTGGAAAAGAAGCTCACCATACGCATCGTAGCGAACCACCAGATTAGGCTCGTCCGCAGCCCCGTTTTCACTCTCCTGAAGCACCAGTTCGTACTGTAAAGAATTTTTATCTGATTGTGAGGCAACCTCTGTAATGCTGATGATGGTATGTGCAGCAAGTTTACTGTACTTGATCTGTTCCATCACGGTTTCCGGCAGGTTGTATACACTGATGGTGCGTCGCTCCCCGTCTTCGAGCCGGTCAACCATATTATCGAAGGTAAGGGTATGTACTGTATTTTCAGTAGAAGCAAGGTCTTTCTGAGGCGTTGTTTGCGCAAAACCTACACCCATTCCAAAGGCAACTGCTACTAACGTTAAGGCTATCTTCTTCATCTTATTCTTCAATAAAAAAATGTCATCAGCCTCATAATGAGAAAAGACTGTGCCAAAAGGATTCAGTAAGTGCGAATAGGCTTCAGGAGTAAAACAGAGGGGTTTATCCCCATTTCTTACATCAAAAGAGAAGGGGAAAAATACCCCAACTGTAGACATATTCCCCTAGAACATGGGGAATGTTTGCCTGTACCAATAAGCAGAATATTACAATCACATCTGCCTGGTTTGTGGCAGTATGGCAATTTATTCCTGCTGCTACTGGTTTTCAGGAACAAAAGCTTAGGTAGCCGGTTAAATACCTAAATCCACCCATGTGCTTCCCCAACCCATGGCTGCAGCTGCTGGGTGGATCCTTTGACTGATCCTGATTCTTTTACCAAACATTAAAATTTCAAATACTGTGAGAAACTTATTCAGAGGACTATTAGCCGGCTATGGCGCAAGCAAATTAGGTGGTGGCTGTTTTGGAACCGTTATTGTCTTTATTATTCTGTGGGTTATCCTGGGCCAGTGTATGTAAAATCTTGGCTCAATGGCCATGGCTGGAGATACAAGCCTTAAAGCAGCAGCAGGATCTAGGTATCAACATTACGGCAAAATACTGTTTAATGCAGCAGGCCCTCTGAGGACTTGAAAAAGTGTTTATTGGGCCTGCTGCAGGCTTAATTTATTCGACATCACAGATGAGTAAGCAAGCTACCGGACGCTGCCAGGCTAAGCTTTTCGGTATATATTCCTGCGCTTTTAAAATGTTGAAATGCCCGCTGATATGTATTTCCAAGGAATTTAATATTCCGTCCATACCCCCTGCCTTACTGCTCTTTTACCATATAATTTTGTGAAACGGTATCCTGTTCAAGCTTGTAGCCTTCTTTAAGCTCCAGGGTCCACCCTTTTCCACTCACTTTTCCTTTCTCTACCTGGCCGGGCCGGCTTAGTGTTACCTTGCTCCAGTCCGTGCTTATCAGCGCACCTTCTGTTACCGTCAGTATCCCCCAATTATCGGTGGCCCTAAGGTTTGGATACACCGTACCCCTTCCCGGCAGCGATACAAGATTAGCGGGATCAAATGAAATACTCATATTCTGAAAAGGTATAACAAGGTGTGGTTCTTCTATGAAGCGCCTGGTATACTCCAGCAATTGCTGCTGTATGAAAATTTCGCGCTCTTTCTCTTCCTCCATGATCTGCTGCCCTCCATACTTCCCGGCAATGCCTTTTACTATATCTGCAGTAACTGCTGTGAGTGGTATGTTCAAAGACTTCTGAAAGAAAGGAGTTAGCCGGGTATCTGGATTAAGCTGCTTATTCCACAGCTTATTTTGCTGCGCCAGCAGATAACCCCATAGCGGAATGGTGTGGTAAGCAAAAGAACGTACGTAGCTTGGGTTTTGTAAAAATGCCTGCTGCTGTTGCAGTAAATGTTGTTCTGCTTCTCTCCTGCTCCTGCCACTTATCATCAGACCGGTATACTCTGCAAGCCCTTCGTTTAACTCCAGCAGGTTTTCTGTTGAATCTGCAGCGGGATACAAACTATGGCGGTAGCGGCGAAACAGCATTGCATTCCTGAGATGTTCCTGCCCCATACTAGGTTCCGGCGCACGCAATGCTTCTTTCAGGGCCTCTAACTCCAGGCGCAGGTACAGGCGCCCCTCCATTTCATCCAGATGCTCATTGGCTGGTGAATGTGCCTGAAACCCCAGTTCAGGCTGTACCCGGTGAAAGAGCTCATGTGCCAGTAAATTAATACGACTGTTCATATCAGCCGGCAGTGGAAGCATCAGCATGGCCCAGCGCTTGCCGCTCCAGTTAACAGCAGTATTGGCTATGTTAACATTGGCCGGCAGCCGGCCTACATACACACTCCCCTCCTTTTTCAGGAGACCTGCCGTATCAGGCTCGTTCGCCCACAGTTTGCGGCTGGCAGGGTCTACGAAAAGCAGGGCGCCGTACAGGTTTTTATCCCAAAGCTTCCGGTGCTCCAGGGTAGCAGCCTTAATTTCCCTAAAAGACGCTGCAAGGCTATCGTTGTAATCCAAGTGCTGGCCCATCACTACGGGACTGCTGCACAGCATCAGTAGTAAAGAAAAAATGTGTACTGCTTTCATCTTAAAGAGGCTTAATAACTGTCTGCATATTTTCAGGAGGAGCCCTACAGCAACAGCGGGTGATGTAATTAAACACATTGCTGCTATCGAGTAAAATTTACAAATAAAAGCCTCTTCTCCGACAGATCAGCGCTTAATAAAAACCGCCCTTTCTAAGCAAATGCTCCTGCCTGCTCCCTTGCTCTGGCTGTATACAATCCGTTGCATCAATGTTCAGAAGAAAAATGCATGCTAATTTCCAGGTTCCTGACAACGCATATGCAGCTGAAAAATATGTACCACTCCTCTAAAATTGTGTAACAGCCAGGCGTAGAGGCGCTGCTACCTTTGTGCTATACAAAACAGATAACAACATTTTTTTATGAAGGAGCTAAAGTTTAAAACCAACATCAACTGCGGAAGCTGTGTAGCAAAAGTAGGTCCGGCTTTAGAAACTGCCGAAGGGGTGTGTGAATGGACAGTCGACACCAGCAGCAGAGACAAAGTGCTGATAATAAAAACAGAACAGCTAACTGACAGCGATATTATTGCGACGGTTGCTAAAGCAGGGTTTAACGCAGAGGTACTGCAATAAAGTCTGTGCAGCATTTTTAACTACTCTCTTACTTCCCCAAATGCAATATGAAAAACAGTCACTATCCCGCAACGCTAATTCCGGACACTGATCAGGAAGGCACCCTGCAATTTACTCTTACGGCACAACAAACGCTTGCCAGCATTGCCGGAGCAGAAGCCAGGATACTCTCTTACAATGGCAGCTTTCCCGGACCATTACTGGAGCTGAAAGAGGGAGACCGCGTTCAAGTCATCTTTAAAAATTCACTGGAGGAGCCCTCCAACCTGCACCTGCACGGCCTGTTTATGTCGCCCGGGGAGGACAAGCCTCATGTGGTAGCTGCCCCCGGTGAAACCTTAAGCTACCAGTTTGAGGCACAGGCAGGCAGTGCAGGCATGTACTGGTACCACCCCCATGCCCACGGGCGGGTAACCAGGCAGCTGTTTAAAGGCCTGGCCGGCCCAATTATAGTGCGCGGAAGCCAGGACTTTAGCGAACCCCTCACAAGTGCAACAGAGAAGATACTGGTGCTGCATGATATTCAGTTGCAGCATGGTGTGGTGGCCCCGCATGAAGGCATGGACTGGGGCAGGGGAAAAGAAGGAAACCTGGTGCTTGTGAATGGTGAACAGCAGCCCTCTTTTGATGTACCCGCCGGTCTCCTGCGGCTCCGGCTGCTGAATGCCTCTACTGCCAGGTATTACCAGCTGCAGATACCAGGCAAGCTGCTGCAGCTCATTGGTCTGGATGGTAGCTACCTGGAAAGGCCTGTAGCCCTTGACAAGCTCTTGCTGGTGCCCGGTGAGCGCGCCGATGTGCTCATTGAGGCCACCGGTGCCGGCGTGTTAAAGCTGCTGAACCTACCCTACAGCCGCACTCCCATGGGCCCCAGTGCCGATACACCTGAAGAAGGTGCCCTCCTGGCTCGTTTTGATATAAGCGGAGAGGCCGTAACTCCTGTTGCCCTACCGCAAAAGCTAAGAGAAATACCATCTATTGACCCGGGTACTGTAACCGCCACAAAGACCTTAACTTTTGGTGGAAGCATGCAGCCGCTGGAATTTACCATCAATGGCAAAACTTTTGACCACCACCGTATTGACCTGGAAGCAACCGCAGGCAGTACTGAAGTGTGGGAGATTGTAAACCCCATGGGAATGGATCACCCCTTTCACCTGCATACTTTTCCTTTCCAGGTACTCTCCAGGAACGGAGTACCGGAGCCGTTCAGAGCCTGGCGTGATGTTGTTAATATCAAAGCCAATGAAAGGGTTAAAATTGCCATACCTTTTAGCGGCTACACTGGCAGTGTTATGTACCACTGCCACATTCTGGAGCATGAGGATAAAGGCATGATGGGAAACCTGCTTGTTCAGTAGCCTGCAGCCGCTCCAGTCTTCGCCGTGAATATCAGCAGGGCGCAGTTACTACCTAGCTGCCAGCATTCAAGAATATCTAAAAAAGAAACACAATGAAAATAATACTAGTAGGTGCCAGTGGAACCATTGGCAAACAAATACATGAAGCTTTATCGCCCCGGCATGAAATAATTACAGCAAGCCTTAACAAAGGCCAGGTAAAGGTAGATATTACCAAGCCCCAATCCATCCAAGCTATGTTCACCACTGTTGGCAGCTTTGATGCGCTTATTTCTGCTACTGGCAGCGGGCCATTTGGAGCAATATCAGCGCTAACAGACGAAGATTTCAACGATGGCATCAGGAGCAAACTAATGGGGCAGATTAACCTGGTGCTGACAGGGCAGAAATACATCCGGGACGGCGGTTCTTTTACTTTAACCTCTGGCATACTTTCTGAAGAACCAATTGCTGGCGGAACAGTACTTAGTGTGGTAAATGGTGGCCTTAATTCATTTGCTATGGCTGCATCTGCAGAACTTCAGCGGGGCTTAAGGCTAAATGTAGTCAGCCCCGGAATTGTAGAGGATTCTGCTGATGCAATAGGACAGTACTTTCCCGGCCACAACCCGGTATCTATGCAAAGGGTTGTAAATGCTTACATAAAAAGCCTGGAAGGAATAGAAAACGGACGTGTAATACAGGTGTACTGACCAAAACCATGGCTGCCTGCAACTGCTAAAGAACATCACTTAGTCTTCGCCTTTTGTACCAGAAAATTCCTAACGCATAAACTTGCTTCATCCCGAACTTTATTAGGGTGTTTATCAAAACAAGAACGGCCTCTGCAGCTCTGCAGAGGCCGTTTCTATTAGGATTCTTAGATGCTCAAATCCTGGTTGAATTCTGTTTGCTAGGGTCAAACAATCAGCTTTCTCTAAAGAACAGGCCATCAATGGTATTAACCCGGCCTGTAGCAGGGTCCACCCCTTCCACGCCAATGCTGTAGGGACTAAACCCCTGCTTGCGGAGCATTTCCAGGGTATCGTAAAAGGTAAGTTTTGTGTTATCATAGATCGTATGCAGCGGTATCTCCAGCTTTAGACCCTTTACCCTGCTCAGCAGCTCAGGGGCTCCTTCCAGCACTTCCTTTTCATAGCCCTGGGTATCTATTTTCAGCAGGATATCTTTGGCATCTGCCGGAAGATAGTCCTTCACAGCCCTATCCAGCCGGGCAATAGGTACTGTTTCTGTAGCTATGGTCCGGGACTGTGGCTTAGTTTGTACATGTTCCCGGGTAATGGGCAGAATGGAGCTGAATACACTATCTGCTGCAACATGTATTTGTATCTCACCCTCGAAATTGCCAATGGCCGAGCGTTTTGCCACACTCCATGCCGGATATTGGCCGCTCCGCTCCAGCAGCAGCTGATAAGCTCCGCTTACAGGCTCAAATGAAACTACACGGCCCTGGTAGCCAAAGTCATAGAGCGATTCAGCAAACTGACCTGTGTTGGCCCCAACATCTATTACCCATTTTATCTGGTGGTGTTGCAGTAGTTTTGCTACCCTCAGATCACCGCTGGCCGAAGGCCCCATTCGTTTTAAGCGAAAATAAAGGCCCGACTTAATTGCAAGCGTACGGCGAAAACGTTCAGCTTTTTTTGAATTCAGCAGTTTATGTAAAAGGCCCATGTGTTGATTTCAATTCCGGAAAGTAAATATGCTAAAGTTAAGAAAAAAATAATCAGGATAAGCTGGGGGTACAGCAACAGTAGCCCGGTGCACAGACATTTTATTTATCGGCCAGGATTGAGGAAAATCCATTTATTGGAGACCAAAGCTTAAAAGCTTTTTGCGCTATAGCGTAAAGAATAATATTGCAAAGTGCAGGGGGCAGTGGCAAAATGAATTATTCTGCAACGCTCCATGTTTGGTATTCAAAGTATAAACACAGAAACTTGTGCTTGCTTGTTGCATTACCGGCATGATGTTACAGCCAAATTCTATCAGATCAGCAACAATTTGTAGTGATTCAGGTTTCTTTGAATATCTTTAAGTTCCGGAAACACCGTTTTATCCCGCCACAATAGCCCTTTCAGGAGTTAATTCAGGTAAGATACAGCTTTCACTTCGGCACAGAATCCAGCCTGTAGCTAAATACACAGCCAGTATTTATTTACCTGAGGCTAATAACATAGCATATTAACTCGAATGAAATCCACTGTAAAATTCAACAATCAGGCCCAGGCCGATTTCTTCAACACGCTGCGCAAAAGAGTAAACCAGCATTTTAAAGAAAATAATATTACACGCTTTGGCAACAAAGAAATAATTGGCAAATCCATTATTCTGCTGGGCGCCTACCTTGGCTCTTATGCAGCCATCCTGATCTTTAACATCAGCGCCTGGTTTTTTCTGCCCCTAACTATTATAATGGGTGTGGCAATGGCAGGCATAGGCATGTCGGTTATGCACGATGCCATGCATGGCTCATTTTCAAAAAACACAACCGTTAATAAGTACATGGGCAGAACACTCAATTTCCTGGGTGGCAGCTCATTTATCTGGAATATCCAGCACAATGTACTGCACCATACCTATACCAACATTCATGGTATGGACGATGATATTGAAACCAAGGTAATCGTTCGACTGTGCAAGCACGCCCCCATCAAGCACTTTTACCGCTATCAGCATTTCTATGTGTTTATTGCCTATGGCTTAATGACCCTGCTGATGCTGGCCAGCGATTTCATTAAACTTTTCAAATACCATAAAAAAGGTATACTGGAAAAGCAAAAAGTACGCATAAGCCACGAATATGCAAAAATGGGTGTATACAAAGCCTTTTACCTGTTTATGATGCTGGCAATTCCTTTACTGGTGACCAGCCTGGTGTGGTGGCAGGTATTGATTGGCTTCCTGATCATCCATTTAACCGCCGGCTACATCCTTAGCATTGTGTTCCAGATGGCGCATATTGTAGAAGGTGCCGAGCAGCCCATACCCGACAGCGAAGGTACCATCCAGAATGCCTGGGCCGTACATCAGCTGCTTACCACGGCTAATTTCTCTAGAGAAAACCGCTTGCTTAACTGGTATGTGGGTGGCCTGAACTTTCAGATCGAACATCACCTTTTCCCAAACATCTGCCACGTACACTACCGCAGGTTATCAAAGATTGTAGAGCAGACTGCCGCAGAATTTCAGCTGCCATACAACCTGAAGCCAACCTTTGGTCATGCCTTACAATCGCATTTCCGTGTGCTTAAAGCACTGGGCAGGGAGCCTGAACTGCAGTCGTCGTAATTTAAGAAGAACACAGAACAGCAATCTATATGAAGCGCATAGCCTTTACAGGCTGTGCGCTTTTTTGTTATCTATCTATTATCCCCCTTAGCTTCCATTAGCCCTCCAGACTGATATTAAAGCTGCCGTCCATCTGCAGCCTGCCATCTACCTTTTCGGCAGCACCGGGTATCTGCAACCCTTTTAGCTTGGTGGTTTTGCCTTTGCTTAAGAGATCGTAGATATTTTTATCGGTCAGTGTTTTTCCCAGGATCTCGAAGGGTATCTTAAAGCCGCAGACCCTGAAGTTGCCACAACCCCAGGCCCCTTTGCCTTTTATGAGCTTATGCTCCTTGCATTTGGGGCAGCTAAGCTCCTCTATTTTAGTCTCTTCTTTAGGTTTGGAGGCCTTTGCTTTTTTTGGCTTAGGCTTGGCTGCTTTTTCCTTTTTCTCCGTCTTTTCTTCCGGGCCTGGTTCTGCAACAATGGTAATGGGGCGGTAGGTGTTGGTTTTTACCTCCTGCGTGAGTTCCACCACCATCTGGATCAGCTCCTGCTTGAAAGTCTCCAGCTGGTATTCTCCCTTTTCAATGAGCCGCAGCTTACGCTCCCATTGCCCGGTGAGCTCGGCGCTTTTCAGAAGGTCGTTCTGGATGGTATCAATCAGGTCCATGCCCGTTTGGGTGGCAAAGAGGTTTTTCTTTTTCTTTTCGATGTACTGACGCTTGATCAGGGTTTCGATGATATTGGCGCGTGTAGAGGGGCGGCCAATGCCATTATCTTTCAACAGCTCACGCATCTCATCATCCTCTACCTGCTTGCCTGCTGTTTCCATAGCGCGCAGCAGGGTAGCTTCTGTAAAGGGCTTCGGCGGACTAGTCTTGCCCTGGTGAATTCTGGGAGTGTGTGGGCCGCTCTCCCCTACCACAAATTCAGGCATGGTCTTTTCCTCATCCCCCTTTTTCTCCTCGTCTTCCTCCTTTGCCTTGCTGTCTCTGGCATAAACCTCCCGCCAGCCGGGCTCCAGTATTTGCTTGCCGGTGGCTTTAAACTCCAGCTTGTCCACCTTGCCCAGCACGGTGGTATTGGAGATTTTACATTCAGGATAAAATACGGCAATAAAGCGCCTGGCAATCAGGTCGTACACCCGCTTTTCTTCAGGCCTAAGCCCCACCGGCAGCACCTCCGTGGGGATGATGGCATGGTGGTCGGTTACCTTTTTATCGTCGAAAACTGCTTTAGATTTGGGGATGGGCTTGGCTAAGACCGGGGCAGTTAAATCTTTGTAGTACTGCATGCTCTCCAGGATACCTGCTACTTTGGGGTGCAGGTCTTCGGAGAGGTAGGTGGTATCTACGCGGGGATAGGTAACGAATTTTTTCTCGTAGAGGCTCTGCACCCATTTGAGGGTATCTTCGGCAGCATAGCCAAATTTTTTATTTGCCTCTACCTGCAGGCCGGTAAGGTCGAAGAGGCGCGGATTGCCCTCCTTCCCCTCCTTACGTTCAAAAGAGGTGATCTCGAACAGGGGATGCTGCTCCAGGTAGGCCAGGCCTTTTTTGGCCCGTTCCTGGTCATACATCCGGTCGATGGTCGCCGTAAATTCTGTGTCGCGGTAAATGGTCTTCAGCTCCCAGTAATCGGCCGACACAAAGGCATTGATTTCCTTTTGGCGCTGCACGATCATGGCCAGCGTAGGCGTTTGCACCCTGCCGATGGAGAGCACTACTTTTCCCTGCCCGAACTTTTTGGTAAACAGGCGGGTGGCGTTCATGCCCAGCAGCCAGTCTCCAATGGCCCTGGCAGAGCCTGCAGCATAGAGGTTATTGTACTGATCACTTTCTTTCAGCCTGGCAAAGCCTTCGCGGATGGCCTGTTCTGTAAGGGAGGAGATCCAGAGCCGCTTTACCGGCACATTACATTTGGCTTTGAGCAGCACCCAGCGCTGAATGAGTTCCCCTTCCTGCCCGGCATCACCACAGTTCACCACCTCCTGGCACTTCTGCACAAGCTGCTCAATGACCTTGAACTGCTTTGCAACGCCATCGTTCTGGATAAGCTTAATGCCAAAGCTGGCCGGGATCATGGGCAAATCGCCCAGGTGCCACCTTTTCCAGGCAGGGTTATAGTCGTGGGGCTCCTTTAGGGTACAAAAGTGCCCGAAGGTCCAGGTAACCTGGTAGCCCCCACCCTCATAATAGCCCTGCTTACGCTCCTTTGCGCCCAGCACCTCTGCAATATCTTTGGCCACGCTGGGTTTTTCCGCTATGCAAACGATCATCTTTTGTATAATGCCTGCTTTTGTGTAAACGCAGAACTCCAAAGATCGTATTTTTTAAGGACTTTTGGATGCTTTCAAGCCGCTATCCTGCATGTTACCGGCATAGCCTGGGTTTGCTTTCCCTGTAATGCTGTACTGGCTCCACAACCTTAACCATACAATAAACATGTCGCCCCTTTGGGGCCGGGTTTATAAATCTTTCCCAGCCTCAAAGGGGCGACATACATCAGCTTATTCTGCAAGGGCTAAGCTGACAAGCCTAGCGAGTAATGATAAGCCGCTCCTGCTGGCTTCCCTGGCTGCTGACCAGCTGCAGGAGGTATACACCTGCAGGTAAATGCTGCAGCGGAATTACAGTTTCGGCCGTATTAACTTTTGTACGTACAACGGCCACGCCAGCCCCACTCCAGATGACCAGGTCTGCTGGATACCTGCTGCTTTTCACCGTTACCCCGTCTGCAGTTGGGTTAGGATAAAGCATTAACCAGGGCTGAATCTCCTGGAGCTGTACCATCACTAGCGGACTGTATTCCGTTTTCCCGTCAAAATCAACCTGCATCAGGCGGTAGTAATTGATCTTATCTGCCTCCCTGTCGAAGTAGCGATAATTTTTCTGCGTACTGGTCGTGCCATTTCCTTCTACCCTGCCAATGGACTGCCAGGTTTTTGTATCGGCACTGCGCTGTATCTCAAAATGGCTGTTGTTCTTTTCTGATGCAGTCTGCCACTGGAGCAGTACCCCCGCCTGGTCCGGAGATCCCGTAAAGGATAACAGTTGTACGGGCAGGGGGTTCATACCGGTAAGAGAGCCAAAAGAGAAAGGACTGAAAGTATTGATACCAATTGCTTTGATGGCACCGCTTCCGCCAGCACCCAGGCTGCTCCCCGGC
The DNA here is from genome assembly GCF_020178975.1 of Cesiribacter sp. SM1. Taxonomy (GTDB): domain Bacteria; phylum Bacteroidota; class Bacteroidia; order Cytophagales; family Cyclobacteriaceae; genus Cesiribacter. The sequence goes on along the minus strand of NZ_JAHXBU010000005.1, from coordinate 48,382 downwards.
AATATTTCTCCACCCTCTATCTGCCACTGGTTTTGTGTGTAGTGTGCTACCACCAGGTCTCCTGCCGTAATATTCACTATGTCACTAACTGCAGCATCTTTCCAGTGCAGCACCACATCTACAGTTGGGTTCCCCGCTGTTGGCGTAAGATCCCAGTACTCGAGCTTGCTCACCCTATCCAGGGCAGGCGATAGAGCTTCAGGGGCGGGTGCGCCCTCTTTAAAATACTGTGCCCTGAAAACTGTATTAGCATTTGCCCGCTGCAGGTTTTCTATTCCTAAAGGCGCCCAATGTCCCTTATTGCCCAGGGGAAAAGTAAAGGCCGTGCTTCCTTTCTTATAGGCTGGCCCGTCGATATAACTGGTGGCACTGCCTCCGTTGGTGCCTGCCCCGGCCTCAAACAACACAGCTGCCGTTTCGCTGGCATGCACTACCCCCTTGATGAACTGCATTTGCTGCTGAATAACCAGGCCGGAATTTAAGGTAACGCCTCCGCTGCTGCTGTTATCAATGGTAAGCCTGCTCATCACCAGGTCGTTGGTGCCACCTTTGCTTAGGGTTATTTCAAAGCCGTTGATGCGGCCGCCCACGCCTGTAAAAGCATCATAGACTTCCAGCGTCCAGGTACCTGCCAGGGAGCCCCCATAGGCAGAGAAAGACTCTTCAGGCCTGTATTCGCCACTTAGGTTTTCGTTCTTTACCGTAGGCGGCAGTGGCTTGCCAGTATCTGTAAAAACTACATTGTCATAATTCCTGCCCCGCTGTCCGCGGCTTTGCGCCAGCAGGAAAACCTGTCCGTTTGGTGCTTTAAGCCTTAGGGTAAGATCGCGCAGGTAAGTATGTTCCAGGTTTACCCTGATACTCTTAATGGCTACAAAATCGGTTCCGTTTACGGTTACTGTTTTCTGGGCAACCCTGCCGGTTTGGTTATCGGCCCAGCTTACCCAGTTTGCAGCTGCAGTAAAGCTGGCATCGTTGGTAATACCCCGTCCCTTGTTGGTGATCTGCTGCGGCTCGGTGCCATTCAGCACCAGCCTGCCGCTTCCTACCGGGTTAAATACCCCATTATTCACAAAATTGCCCGAGATAGAGAGGGTAACGCCATCTTCAATGGTAAGAAAGCTTCCCTTCTGAATAGTAAGATCCCGTATCTGGGTATCACTGTTGGCTGTTACAAATACAGAGCCGGCACAGCCCAGCTCAACATCATCTGTGGCTCCAGGCATGGTGCCTCCCCAGATGGCTGCATTTGTCCACCTGCCGGAGTTTATAGCCTGAAAAGCCATTCTGCCAATTACTGCCTGTGGGGTTGTGGTAAAATCAGTATAAGAAGCAGCATAGCGGCCCTCTCCCAGCAGGTAAAAGCGGTAGGTGTATCCCTGGCCTGGACCTGCCCCCCCATCACTGAAAGAGCGGGCATCGGGCGGCAGTGATTTTATCAGTTTAAACTGGTTATCGGGCTGGTTTGCCCGCTTGCGGTACACAACTATACCTGCTTCATTGGCAGAGTTTTCGTCGAACCTGATGGTAACTGCATTTGGAGCGGGGCAAACAAGTGCAAAATTACTGAATGAACCTGCTGGCACCCTATCCGACTGAAAGCGGTACAGCAGCCTTGAAGATATATTTTTACTGTTAAAGTAGTTGTTGTTTTCGTTTACCTCTGAAGTGTAGTTCAGCTCTTCACTTATTGCCTTGCCGGGTATATCGAGAGCTACAAAGTTTCCCTGCTCCGGACCTACACCAAAACCTGCCCTGTAGCGTTGCGTCTGGGTGCCCCCGCCTCTCCTCAGGCTTAATGGATCATATAAAAATTCTATTCTGCCACTGTTTGCAGATTGCAACTCCGATTCGTACAAACGCAGCTGAAAGGTAAAATCGGTAAGGTCACCTGCGGGAGCATACATTTTATACCACTCCACAGTCAGCACCCTGTTAGGCACTTTTCCGGTAACTTTAGATCTTATCCGGCCGCCTGCTGTGGTGGCAAGTTCGTGATTGAACTGGAACGGCCATGTACCCCCGGCAAGTCCTGCAAAGGGCACAATCCTGTCGTTACCCGTAATACCATAGGTATTAGCCTCCGGCAGTACCGGCTCATCGCCTAAACGCAGCACACCATTGGCATTCACAGAATAGCTGTTGTATACTGTGCCCATGAATATAAAATCAAAACCAATGCTTTGAACTTCAGAAGCTACAGCAGATTTGCCGCCGCCTATCAGCTCAGTCATCTGGCCTCTCATGGTAGTTAGAGTGTCGGTGTAACCACTAAGCTGATAGCTGCTGATATCCTGTGCAACAGCAGCGCCCAGACCTAAGAGCCAGGCAAAAAGGATCAGGGTAAAAGTTTTGCGCATACCTAATATTTAAATCAAGAGGAGAAAAAAACGCTATACCCATGTGTACACCTTCAGTTACCTGATTATCAGCTTAGCACCTGCCCTGCAGCGGGCTTATATTCCTGATCCGGAAGGCAGGCAGCATGCTGATATATTGGCTCCGTCCAATTCACTCATGGGTTAGGCCAAAAGTAGAGCTATAAACAGTACAATTTGGAGCAAATATCTCCAGCTAATCCCTGATGTATTATTAGCGGCTATATGGAATAATTTTCCTGTAAGAATTGAATCATTTTAAGCAAATACACCGCTAAAGCACGAGTTTGCTAATTTAGCGATGGCTTTTGTTTAATTGACTTATGACTTTTTCTCCGGGAATTCTGAAGATTTCACAGAATACCTCACTCTGTGGTTAAACAATAATCAATATCACCCCTCCTGCCATTCCAACGCAGCCACCAACCTATCTGTAACAATTATCACACGACAACAATTAGCTTACATTTAGCAAGATAGGTATTCAAAAAAACTGAAATGTGCAGCGAAAAAGACAATCCTTAGGCATCGTGCCTGTTCCTTACTGCAAAATTTATCTTGCTGCACACGCCATCCTTCACCCTCAACGATAGCTGTTCAAAGCACAGTGGCATAAAAAAATCGGGCTGCTTTCAGCCCGATCAGTCTTAATGTGCTTCTACATGCCAAATGCATAATAATGGACCCCCGGCACATCCTCATACACTCCCTCAAGCAATACGCCTCCTTCTTTGTTCTGCATATAATTTGCCAGTTGTTCCACTGATTGCACCGGACGGCCATCTACTTTTGTAATGATAAATCCTTCCTTCAGCTCGGTGTGCTTCATGAGCTTTCCGGTATAAAGCCTGCTTATCTTTACACCGCCTTCGATATTAAGCTTTTTCGCCAGCGACGGGCTAATCTCCTCAAACTCTGCCCCCAGCACATTAAGTATCTCCCGCTTATTATTTGCTACATACCTGGCCTCTCCATTTCGGTTGCGCAGCTCTACCTTTAGTTCTCTTTCTTTACCCTTCCGGTTTACTTTCAGCTTTAGTTCGTCGCCGGGGCTGTAACGGCCAACCAGCTCCAGCAACTGTGGGGCTGTGGCAACTTTATAGCCATTGATTTCCTGTATTACATCTCCTGGTTTTATACCGGCATCAGAAGCTGCACTTTCGTCCATTACGCTGTCAACGTACACACCCGTGTTTACCTCCAAATCTTTTTCCCTGGCAAGACTGCCATCCACACCCCGGATGGTAACGCCCAGGTAGCCGCGCTGTACTACTCCATACTTCAGCAGGTCTTCTACCACCTTACTCACCAGGTTAGAGGGTACTGCAAAACCATAGCCTGCATAGGCTCCTGTTGGACTGGCAATTGCAGTGTTGATACCAATAAGCCCACCCTGCAGGTTTACAAGTGCACCACCGCTGTTGCCGGGGTTTATTGCAGCATCGGTTTGTATGAAAGACTCGATGGCATACTGATCCTGAAGGATGTTGATGTTACGGGATTTGGCACTTACGATGCCAGCGGTAACTGTTGAATTAAGGTTAAGGGGATTTCCTACCGCTAATACCCACTCCCCTACCCGCACATCATCAGAATTAACAAAGGGCAGGGTAGGCAATCCTTTTTCCTTGATCTGAATCAGGGCCAGATCGGTGCTGGGATCTGTACCAATCACAGTAGCTTTATAGGTACGGTTGTCGTGCAGGGTTACCTCTATGTCGCTTGCACCGGCAATTACATGGTTGTTTGTTACAATATAACCCTCGCTGTTAATGATTACTCCTGATCCGGAGCCAACACTGGGCTGAGGCACCCCCGGATGAGGCGCCTCGTAATAGAAGCGAGGACCGAAAAAGTCGCCAAAAAAGTCTCTGAAGGGATCGGGCAGCTCCCGGTGTGGGCCTGGTGCAGGCTGCCCTCCCGGGCCGGCCAAAGCGTTCGTCTGGGTAGATTTAATGTGCACTACCGCATCCATCACCTGGCCGGCAACAGCTGTAAAATCGAGCGGCACCAGTTCATTTTCTTTATTTAAGGTAAACACTGCCCCCGGCACAGGTGCGCCGCTTATATGCTCAATTTTGAGTGTTTTAAGCCCCGGGATTATCTCCGGCGCCAGAATCACGACACCCAGGGATACACATAATGCAATTACTCCGGATATGATGTAGCTTTTATATTTTTTCATATTCCATCTAATTTTGGGTTCAACCATTCAATTCACAGAATTTTATGATTCCTTCTTCAGATGAATACCAAGCATTTTTCTAAGAAAAGACCTGCCTATGCGCACTGCCCTTAACCAGCCGAAATGCTGCTTCGTCTCATCCGGTTGGCCAAGCCAGTGGTACAGCACAAAAAAAATGAATATATAGAGCAGGCAGATCAAGGAAACTCCTAATGCCAGTTTTTCCATATACACCTCCTTTCTGTTAGAAACTATTGATGTTTTCTGCTGCAGGTTTGTATTACATGCCTAATCGTTAAACGTGCCCTTATGGCAGCAGCTTATAAACCAGTTGCTGCACAATTATCAGGTACCTATACCAAAATCGGCTAAAGCAAACACTGTTCCTGTACAAGAAATCCATCAGGCAAATGTCATTTTGTCATAACACAAAGTACTGCCCATGCTGGTGGCAGCACATAGAAAGCTCATTGGGTTAAATTTCAATAAACTGTGGGTACAAGAGCTGACAATACAAATACCCGGATTACCTTTACCAGCCGTAAAAAGAATATCAAAAACTGCTTTTAGTCGTAAGAGAAAGTATGGAAAAGGAAATAGTAGCCTGGCGTAAGCAGCCGGAGCCCAAGGGAACCATCTACGCTCCTGGTGACTTAAGCAGAAAAGAAGCTGTAATAGCGCTTTTTAGTGGAAGTAAAACATCAGAAGCCTATATCAATGCTGATGGATGGCAGTTCCTGTTTGACTATTGGGGCATTCAGGGGCTGTTCGAGATTGACTCCGTGAGCGGGTGGCTGGATGTAAGTGATGAGGGAGAGTGGATCTCCCGCCTGGTATACTTTTCCCTGCTTGCCGGCTATAATCCTGTAGATGGGGAAAAAGGCGACTACGATCCCGATTCAGGAAAATTCATTTCCATGGAGGGCTTTGTAAAAATGATCGACTGGGATGCCATCCACCAGATGAGAGTGGATGATGGCTCGGATTTATAGGCCAGGAACCGCATTAAATAAATCCACCCACCCCCTTAAGATATGAAACGCACTGCAGTTCTTTTTTGCCCCCTGCTGAAAAATCAGGTGAAAGGAACAGCACATTTTAAACTAAATAACAGCTAACCAAATCAGCAGCTTGTAGAGCAAGCCAAGTACTAAGGTAACAGCAACTGCCAGCCCAATGTATTTATATGTTTTATTGTTGTTTTCAGAAGGCATATAAATAAGCATTTTTATTAACCTTAACCCTTTTTCCCTGCCTGGCTATTTGGCCGCTGGTATCGACATCAACTCAAAGCTGTTACATTCCTCCTACAGGCAGCTACACTACTTCACCTATGTTGAATGAAGGCTTAGGCCCCAGGGAGCAGGCCGGACCGACGATAAGTTATTCAAGGTTTGGCTTCCGTTCCTGGTAAGTATATTTTATTCAGCGACCAGGCGCGCAACAGAGAAGTAATATCCCTTCAGGCTTTTAGTCCTCCTGCCTGATGGCCTTATCTCCCAGCTTAACCAGGATTTCACCCACGGTCTTTCCCCATGCTTCCAGGTAATTACCTTCTTCAAACATAAAGGTTGCACCAGGTCTTTCATAACCATCATCAAAAGTTCTGGACTCTGCCGGATATATAGCAATTGCTTTTGCCACATTTATCAGCACAACTTCTCCATCAGTATTGATCAATTCAAAAAACATAGTGTTAAAGATGATAGTGGAATAAAAAATAAAGTCTTGAATAATAAAACAAGTGCTTTGGAGCTGTAAAGGTTTTGTTTCAGCCTAAACTGCTCTTATTGATTTTAAAAACCTCCTTCAGTGCCTTTTGCGCTGCATGGTAGCCGCACATGCCATGCACACCCCCACCAGGCGGTGTGGCAGATGAGCAGATGTACATACCCTTTGCAGAGGTTTTATAGGGCGATAGCCTTAAAGCAGGCCTGGTAAACAACTGAGTAATATCCATGGCACCACCATTGATATCACCTCCTATGTAATTGGCATTGTACTCTTCCATCTGCAGGGCTCCCATGGTGTGCCTGGCCAGGATCCTGTCGCGGAAACCAGGTGCAAAGCGTTCCACCTGCTGCTCAATAGCATTTGTCATATCTACGGCTGAACCATTGAGCACATGGCAGTAAGCCCAGACCGTATGCTTTCCTTCCGGAGCTCTGCCCCCATCGAAGAGGCTCTGCTGGGCAAGCAGCACATAGGGCTGCGCAGGGTGCTTTCCTTTCCAGATCTGCTCCTCACCCCATGCAATTTCCTCCAGGCTGTTCCCCAGGTGCACAGTACCCGCCATACGGCATTCGGGCGCAGTAAAAGGTACAGGACCATCCAGTGCCCAGTCGATTTTAAAAACGCCCATACCGTAGCGATAGCGGTTAAGCTGCCAGCGGTACAGGGAAGAAAACCTATGCCCCGCAATCTGTAACAGCTGCCGGGGTGTTATATCAAACAGCAGGGCATGCGCAGAGGGCAGCTGGCCCAGGGATTTTACATGGAAGCCGGTTTCTATTTTACCTCCCAGGGACACAAAATAAGCCGCCAGGGCATTGGCTATCTGCTGTGCGCCCCCCCTGGGAATTGGCCAGCCGCCAACATGCCCGAGTGCCAGCAGCACCATGGCAATGGCCGAGGTAGTAGCATTCGTGAGGGGCTGTATGGCATGGGCTGCCATACCAGCCCATAATCCGCGTGCCTGGGGTGTCTGAAAACTTTTGGCAAGGTGTTGTGCAGACTGCACCGCCTTAAGGCCAAAGCGAGCCATAGACAGCGGGTGTTCCGGCATGCGCAGGGGCCCCAGTAAGGCCGGCGCCAGAGACTGCCACTCTGCTGCCAGCGGTCCTATCAGCTGCTTGTACCTTGGCCCGTCCTTGCCCAGCAACCGGGCGGTTTCTTCCAGGGAAGAGCTTAGCACGGCAGCCCCTCCGCCATCGAAAGGGTGTGCAGCATGGAGCTGGGGCTGAATAAACTCCAGCCCCCACTGCCGGAGCGGAAGGGTTTTGAAAAAAGGCGATTCTGCTGCTAAAGGATGAATAGCCGAGCATATATCGTGCACAAAGCCTGGCAGGGTAAGCTCCGCAGAGCGCATGCCACCCCCAATTGTGCTCTTTGCCTCCAGCAGGAGTACCGATAGCCCTGCTCTTTGCAGCGTAATGGCAGCAGCCAGTCCGTTAGGGCCAGAGCCAACAACAACGGCATCATAATCTTTTTTCAGCACAGCAAATAGCTTAAGTAGTATATTAAAGGCTTACAGCAACACAAAAAATGCCAGCCCATTTATGCTGCCCAATATACAGTTATTCTTCGTTTTGATCGGCTGTTTCTGGTAGCAGCACAATGCTTTCGGAATTAATGCAGTAACGCAACCCGGCAGGCTCCGGGCCATGAGCAAATACATGCCCAAGGTGACAGTCGCACACATTGCACATGGCCTCTATCCGCTGCATATGATGGCTATCGTCAAAAGCATATTTAACAGCAGCTTTGGTAAAGGGTTGTGAAAAGCTGGGCCAGCCGGAGAGGCTCCTGTACCTGGTGGAAGAGCTGAACAATTTACTGCCACAACCCCTGCAGGCATAAACACCCGGATCGTAGGAGCGGCAGTAGGCGTTTCTGAAGGCTTTCTCAGTACCCTTCTCGCGCATTACATGGTATTGGGCAGCAGTTAACACCTGCCTCCATTCCTCCTCCCCCCTATCCACACGACGGGGCGGCTCCGGGTTGCTGTATCTGGCATAATATAAAACGTCGATCCAGCCTAACATATAGATGATTTGTGGTTTCTGATGGGCTTATTCTAAAAACTGGCAGAAGCCGTAATAGGTTCTTTCCCGCTACGCCCTGTCTTGAAAGGGCTCCCGGTAATGGTCTTTAATACAATAATACGTAGTACTAATGGCTTTCAAAGCTACACATACCGCCCCCAGGCAACAGCTAGTACATCCATGGCATACATTATAAGTTTATCTGTCTGCCACATCTCCTTCTCCTTCAGGAGAAAGGGCAGGGATAGGGCAAACACCAAAGATGTTTAACCATGGATCTTCAGGAACGGGAACTAAACCGCTTTCGCTTTTTTTGATATCTTGCTGGCTCATTAAGTTTCAGCAGAATCTCTCGGGATTCTTATCTAATTTATTAAACCATCTATGCATACACAATCTATACCAGCCGGTGGAAAGTGGGGCTTTCTGGTGATGCTTGCCATAGCAGGCTGCACCGCTACCCAACCACAGGATCAATCGCCACAGGCACAAGCACCCATGGAACAAAATCAGGCACAGGCAGAAGAAAATGTTTTATTGAAGGAATGGACCGGCCCTTATGGTGGTGTTCCTGCTTTTGATAAAATGGACCTGGCCTACCTGAAGCCAGCCATGGAAAAAGGAATGGCCCTGCACCTGGCAGAAATTGAGGCCATTGCCCAAAACCCTAATCCGCCTACTTTTGAAAATACCATTGTAGCCTTTGAAGAGGCCGGCGAACCACTGGGCAGGGCGTTTACCTATTACAGCATCTGGAGCAGCAACGTCTCCTCCCCGGAATTCAGGAAAGTTCAGGCAGAACTTGCTCCTAAAATATCGGAATACCGTTCTAAGATCACCCAAAACGAAGCGCTCTACCAGCGCATCAAGGCTGTTTACGAAGCCTCACAGAAAAATCCACTCCCTGCAGACCAGCAGCGTGTGGCAGAGCTTATTTACGAAGATTTTGAAATGGATGGCGCAGGTCTGGATGCCCAGGCCAAGGAACGCTATGCGGCCATCAATAAAGAGCTGTCTTCGCTCTACACCAAGTTTTCCAACAACGTGCTGGCAGATGAAGAAGGCTATGTTGTATATCTTACAAAAGAACAGCTTAGCGGCCTGCCCGAATCCTTTGTAAAAGCAGCCGCCAAAGCGGCGACAGATCGCGGAGAGGAAGGCAAATATGCTGTTACCAACACCCGCTCGTCTATGGATCAGTTCCTGACCTATTCTGACGAAAGGGCTTTACGGGAAAAGGTGTGGAACAACTACTACTCCCGTGGTGATAATGCCGATGCCAACGACAACAACAAAGTAATTGCCAGAATCCTGGAGCTGCGCAACGAAAGGGTAAAACTGCTGGGCTTTGATAACTATGCCGAATGGCGCCTGCAGGACCGCATGGCCCAGACGCCGGAACGTGCCATGGAGCTGATGAATGCCGTTTGGCCCGCAGCCCTGGCCCGTGTTAAGGAAGAAGTAAAAGACATGCAGGCAATTGCCGATGCCAGTGGTGAAAAAATCAACATTGCACCCTGGGACTACCGCTATTATGCCGAGAAAGTACGCCAGCAAAAGTACGACCTGGACTCTGACGAAGTAAAACAGTACCTGCAACTGGACAAGCTCACCCAGGCCCTGTTTTTCACCGCCGGTGAGTTATTCAACTACCAGTTTGAGCCTGTGACTGCCGGTACCGTGCCTGTTTTCCACGAAGATGTAAAGGTTTGGGAAGTAACCGATAAAACCTCCGGAGAGCTTGTAGGACTTTGGTACCTCGATCCGTTTGCCCGCCAGGGAAAACGTTCCGGTGCATGGGCATCGCCTTACCGCAGCCATACTACCTACAAAGGCAAGAAAACCGTACTGGCCTCCAACAACTCAAACTTTATTAAACCTGCTCCGGGAGAGCCCGTGCTGGTATCCTGGGATGATGCCACAACCTTCTTCCATGAGTTTGGCCACGCGCTGCACTTCCTGTCTTCAAATGTTAAGTACCCAACCCTGAACAGCGGCGTACGCGACTATACCGAGTTCCATTCGCAGCTGCTGGAGCGCTGGCTGTCTACCGACAGGGTAATTAACCAGTTCCTGGTGCACCACGAAACAGGCAAACCAATACCTGCCGAGCTGGTGGCTAAAATCAAGAAAGCTTCAACTTTCAACCAGGGCTTCAGCACTACAGAATACCTGGCATCGGCGCTTATGGACATGAAATTCCATACGGCCGATCCTGCAAACATGGATGTAGACAAGTTTGAAAGGGAAACCCTTGCTGCCCTGAACATGCCGAAGGAAATTGTAATGCGCCACCGCTCTCCTCACTTCGGGCACGTATTTTCAGGTGAGGGCTATGCAACTGGTTATTATGGCTATATGTGGGCCGATGTACTAACCTCTGATGCCGCCGAAGCCTTTGAAGAAGCTCCTGGTGGCTTCTATGATAAGGAAGTAGCAGCCAGGCTGCGCGAGTACCTCTTTGCCCCCCGCAACTCCATGGATCCGGCCGAAGCCTACAGAAAATTCCGTGGCCGTGATGCAAAAATTGATGCACTGATGCGGGACAGAGGTTTTCCTGTTCCAGACCAGAAAACCAATCAGTAAAATCACATACTGAACCTAAGCCGCATGTTCCCTGGAATATGCGGCTTTTTTATTTGTACCAAGCAAAGGGGCTAAGCCTGCTGCAGGTATTTGCTTTTGTACCAGCGCTACTGAAAACCAGCTATGAAGTACGCTGCTTACAGGTACAGCCCAGGGTGCCTGCAGCAAAAAACTAAGCAGGATATGCAAAAAAGGATTGAAATTGGCTCCATATTTGAGAAGCTCAATTCTATTGTGGCTAAACCCTTATAAGATTTAAAAATGAAATTATCAACACTTACCCTTTGCATGGCCTTGTTTGCTACAGCACCCCTCTTTGCGCAGTCAAAAAAGGAGCTTAGGGCTGAAGTTCAGCGATTAAATACTGAAATTGAAGAACTTAAAAAGCCTAAAGAGGTTGACTTAAGCAACAAACACACAAAAGCCAGCTATGCCATTGGCGTTATGATTGCCAATAATGTTAAAAGCCAGGAAATGGACTCTCTAGACACAGAAGCATTGATGGTAGCATTTGAGGATGTTTTGAAAGGCGGAGAACTTAAACTGGGGGCAGAAGAAGCAGAAAGCACCATTCAACAATATATGCAGGAAATAATGGAAGCAAAAAAATCAAAAGCAATCGAAGAAGCCACTGCCTACCTTGAAAAAAACAAGGCAAACGAAGGTGTACAGCAGACTGCAAGCGGTTTGCAGTACAAGGTAATCAAAGAAGGCACTGGCAAGTCGCCCGGACCAAAGGATAAGGTAACGGTGCACTACACCGGTATGCTTACAGACGGAACAGTCTTTGACAGTTCTGTAGAGCGTGGTGAGCCCGTTACTTTTGGTGTAAACCAGGTAATTCCCGGCTGGACCGAAGCTTTGCAGTTGATGAAAGAAGGAGCTAAATGGACCTTATACATCCCTTATGAGCTGGCTTATGGTGAGCGTGGCGCAGGGCGTGATATTCCTCCTTTTTCAACCCTGGTGTTTGATGTGGAATTATTAAAAGTTCAGTAAGAAATTGCTGATATAGCTTATATCTGTTCAAGAATACTGTCAAGGCAAGTAAACTGCCCTCTGCCCCTGCAGGGTACAGACAAAAAAAGACCTGAAGCAATCAAGCCTCAGGTCTTTTTTATTTATTAGCGTGGGGATGATTACTGATTATCTTCAATCAAAGCATCATCTCTTACCCTGTCGTTACGCATAGTTTCATCTTCGATCAAACCATCGTTCTCCATAGTATTATCATTACGCATGGTTTCGTTTTCCATCATACGATCATTCTCGTACTGATCGTTACGTACTCGCTCCTGCTCAATAGGCCTTACTTCTCTGTCATCAACGGTTTCTACCCGTTCCGCTTCCTGCATCTCGTTATCATCGGTAAGTGCTGAAACACCCCAAATCAAACCTATCAGTAAAAGTGCGCCAAGAATCCATGGCCATATTGATCTATTATTATTCTTATTATTATCGTCTACTCTAATCTCTGCCATAACTAAAAAATTTAAGTTAAAAAATAAATACTAATAAAAGTATTTGTTACTACCTATACTTACGGCTTTTGAGGTGATAGGTTTTATAATCAGCCTTTTATATCAAAAAACTGCCTGTTAAGCAATAGGAAATCAATGCTATTACCAGGCACAAGCGTACTGTTTTCATCACCCATATATAATACAGTATGCTTGGTCTTTCTTACGGCTTTTTTCAAGCCATGTCTCATTTTTAAAGAAAGATTTAGCCATAACCGTCCGGCCTGCCCTTTAGCTGCCTGTAAAAGCATTAGGCCTGTTCGCCGGCAACCAGACATTGCTGCATACACCTCAAACCCTGACTAAATTAAATTTTTCCCTTGGTTCTTTTTGTTTAGAACTACATATATTTCATTTGCAGTATAAAAATCAAGCATCAGGTTTTGCTATTGGCCTAATTCATGACCAGAGACTTTATTTTGGCCGCCTGCCGTGATATTATATACCGTTATGGCCTCCAGCGCTTGCTGATCGATGAGGTAGCCAGTAGGTGTGGCACTTCCAAAAAAACTATTTACGAGCTTTTTGGCAGTAAAGAATTACTGATAGAGTGCCTGGGATCTACTTTTCTGAAGCAGGAAAAAGAAGAATTTCTGGCCGGCATACAGCAGCCTGGCCCACTGCGCAATAAACTGCAGTTCATCATTGATCACCTGCTCTCTCTCAGTGAAATAATACCCATTGGTGAATTAGAATACCTGAAGAAAAAACACAAAATAAACCACCGGATGCTGCTTCAGTACCTGGAGGAAGTATCTGCCGAACTGGAGAGGCTTTTGGCTGCCGGGCAGTCAGCCGGAGAAGTTTATCCCGATCTGGAGGTAAGCACCCAGGCAAAGCTGCTGTTTGCGCAATTACAGTACCTGCACACCAACTACCGCCAGCTTATACTCATGCATCCTGCCGACCACTGGCGGCAGCACATCTCCACTACCTTTTTCCGCAGTACCTTTATATATCTATAGCAGGCAGGGCTGCAAATAAAAACAACAGGCTCTGACCCAGCCAAAAAACTGTACTAAAGCAGCTGTGGAGGCATTTATAGAGCGAATACCATGGCAAATCTACAGGTAGTGACCTATCAGCAAGTTTAAAATATTTTTAGTTCATAATTTATTGAACCAACAAAACTATTCATATCTTTGCTACGTTCTTCAACTAAAGCATGGAGCGACGAAGAATGGAATTAACAGAAAAACATAAAACTTTAATTGAGAAGATTGGCGTTGCCCTGGAGCAAAAAGGCCAGCGGCCGGCAGCGGCTCGTATTATTGGACTGCTTTATGTAGCCGATACGCCCGAGCTTACTTTTGATGAGGTTTGTGAGGCCCTGCTCCTGAGCAAAAGCGCTACCAGCAATGCACTTAGCTTTCTGTTACAGAACGATATGCTGGAATATATTACGCACTGTGGAGACAGAAAGCGTTATTTCCGCCTTAAAATGGCCAACTGGCAGGATGAGTTCGTAAAGCAAATGCAAAACATTACAGGCTTTAATGAACTGCTGCAACAGGTACTGGAAACCCGCACCAGCAGCACACCAGAATATAATACCAAGATCAAAGAACTAAGCAGCTTCCTGGATTATGTATCGGGCCGTTTGCCCCAGCTTATGCAGGACTGGAAAAATAAAGAAAAAAATTTAGCAGCTTAGTTCTTTTTATTAAGAACCAAATGAATTACACTCTCTAAGATATGAAGTTAGGAAAGATGAACAAAAATGCTGCTCTGGCGCTCATGCTGCTAATGCTGGTGGGACCGGTAGGAGCACAAAGCCTGCCGCAGGACCGCCTGCCGCAGGATCGCCTGCCGCAGGATCGCCTGCCGCAGGAGCAGGTGCTACCGCAAACTAAAGCCATGACGTTGCAGGAATGTATTGCCTATGCCCTGAAGAACAACGAAGACATTGCAAAGGCTGTTTACGATCAGCAGATCTCTGAGAACCAGGTAAAAGAAGTTAAAGGATCTGGCCTGCCACAGATCAGTGGTTCCGGTAAACTGGAGTACTACCCATCACTCCCTACCCAGATTCTGCCTGGCGCCATGTTTGGCATGGAAAACGACTTGCCGGTGCAGTTCGGTAAGGATTATAATGTGCAGGGAGGACTGCAGGTAAGCCAGCTGCTGTTCAGCAAATCGTTCTTTATAGGTCTGCAGGCTGCCAAAAGCGCCCAGGATCTTTACCAGCTGCGCAAGGAAATGACTGAAGAAGAGGTGGTTTACAACATCAGCAGCTCATACCTGATGATTCTGCAGACCCAGGAGCAGTTTAATATTATCAATGCGAACCTGGAGCGCCTGGCCCAGCTGGAGAAAATTCTGCAGCTGCAGTACGAGAACGACCTGGTAAAAAAGGTAGACCTGAACCGGGTAAAAGTAAACAGGGTAAACCTGCAGAACCAGAAGCAAAGCTTAACCACAGGCCTGGAGCAGCAGCTTAATTACCTGAAGTTTTTCATGGGCATGCCGCTTGAGCAAACCATTGCCCTGAACAGCGAAGGCGGTCTGGGCAAAAACATCATACCCCTGGCCAGCGGCGCCGGCATCAACCCCGATCAGAAAATAGAGTACCGCTTGCTGAACAAGCAAAAGGAGCTTACCGATTACCAGATAAAGAACATACAGGCTGGCTACTACCCTACGCTGGCTGCCTATGGTAACTACAGCTATTTAACGCAGCGTAATGAGCTTTTTGCCAGCAGCAGCGAGTCGCCCTGGTTTAACACCACGGTGGTGGGCCTGCAGCTTAACGTTCCCATTTTCGATGGTTTCCAGAAGCGCTCAAAAGTACGTCAGGCAGCGCTCGAGGTTAAAAAGGTGGATGAAGACATCAAGAAGCTGAACAAGAATACCCAGGTAGAGGTGGAAAATGCAATCAGCCAGCTGGAAAACAGCCGCATGGCCATTGCAGCACAGGAAGAAAACGTAGCCCTGGCACAGGAGGTATACGATACCAGCAACCAGCTCTATAAAGAAGGCATTTCGCCACTAACCGATCTGCTGGAGGCCGAGGTATCACTACGCGAAGCACAAACCAACCTGAACAACGAAAAACTTAAAAACCAGATTGCCCAGCTTAACTATCTGAAAGCAACAGGCGAAATCGCTTCACTCACTAAATAGACTTTCAACGAACATGAAAAAAGTAATTTATATAGTACTGGTACTTGTTGCCATTGGTGGTATTGCAGTAACCCTGGCCAACAACAAAAAGGAAATGGCAACCGCAGCAGCGGTTGCTTCACAAACCAGCAAAGCCATTCCTGTGGTGCTTACTACGCCAAAAACGGGCACCATCGATAAGTCTTTTACCATTAATGGCACCTTTACACCTATCCAGAGCCTTAGCCTGATGTCGGAAACACAGGGCCAGGTTATAAAGCTGAACAAGCGCAAAGGCGATGCCGTGAAAGCTGGCGAGGTGCTGGCACAGGTAGAGAACGAGGTGCTCCGCGCCAATGTAATTACCGCACAGGCCAACTTTGAGAAATTCAAAAAAGACCTGGAACGCTTTGAGAAGCTTGCCGCAGGCGATGCCATTACCCAGCGTCAGCTGGAAGATGTAAAGCTGGGCTTCGAGAATGCTCAGGCTAACCTGATCACTGCACGCCAGCGCCTGGAGAAATCGCGCATTGTAGCGCCTATCAGCGGCGTGATCAACGAGAGCTATATTGAGATTGGTTCTTTCCTGAACCCAGGCTCAAAGCTGTTCGACATTGTGAATGTAGATAAGCTGAAGCTGAATACAAAAGTATCGGAGCAGGAGGTAATGCTGATCCAGAAGGGGGCCAAAGCAAAAGTTAGTGCCAACGTAATGCCGGATAAAGCATTTGAAGGCACCGTTACCGCCATTGGCGCCAATGCAGATAAGTCGCTGAAATACGACATCGAAATTCAGGTGAATAACTCTGCTGAAACTGCCTTAAGAGCCGGTATGTATGGTAACGCTTATTTTGAAATAGCCGATACCCGCCCGGCGCTGCTGATTGAGCGCGATGCTATTGCCACCAGCCTGCAGAACCCTAAGGTATATGTAGTGCAGGCGGGTAAAGCACACCTGAAGGATGTAACCATTGGCACCGTAGCCGGCAACCTGGTTGAAATTACCGGAGGCCTGACAGAAGGCGAACAGGTAGTGCTTAACGGACAGATCAACCTCAGAGAAGGTACTGCCGTGAGCGTGATGAAATAAGGTTCTTCTCTTTAAGAAACAGACTAAATGAATATTACCAAACTATCCATACAACGTTCAACCATTGTGGTGGTAGTGTTTACGGTGCTCACGCTGCTGGGCCTGGTAAGCTACTTCTCGTTGAACTACGAACTATTGCCAAAATTTTCTCCCCCGGTACTTACCGTAACCACCATCTATCCGGGTGCATCGCCTGCTGAGGTGGAGAACTCGGTAACCAAGGAGCTGGAAGATGCACTTTCTTCACTGGAGAACATTAAGGAGATTAAAAGCACCTCGCAGGAGAGCTTCTCTGTAATTGTTATTCAGCTGAACCAGGGCACCGATGTAGACCTAAGCCTGCAGGATGCCCAGCGTAAAGTAAACGCCATTCTTAGCAACCTTCCCGACGATGCAGATGCCCCTGCTCTGGGTAAGTTCGACTTTGATGATATGCCCATCCTGCAGCTGGGTGCCACGGCTAATATGTCGTCTACCGAGTTTTACGACCTGGTAGAAAACAAGATCAAGCCGGAGCTTTCACGCATACAAGGTGTTGCCCAGGTTAAAATTCTGGGTGGCCAGGAGCGGGAAATCAAGGTAAACATAAATGCCGACAAGCTGGAGGCCTATGGTCTTTCCATCTCTCAGGTACAACAGAAAATCCGCTACTCCAACCTCGACTTTCCTACCGGTAAGATCAAGAACGAAGAGGGTCAGACCCTGATTCGTCTGGCAGGTAAGTACGACTCTGTAGACCAGCTGCGTAACCTGGTGCTGAAGCAGGACCCTAATGGCAGCGTAGTGCGCCTGGCCGATGTGGCCGAAGTACAGGATGCTGAAAAAGACACCGAAGTAATTACGCGGGTAAACCTGCAGAACTCCATCGGTTTGTCTATTCAAAAACAGTCTGATGCCAATGCCGTGGAAGTAAGTGAGCTT
Source organism: Cesiribacter sp. SM1 (assembly GCF_020178975.1). GTDB lineage: Bacteria > Bacteroidota > Bacteroidia > Cytophagales > Cyclobacteriaceae > Cesiribacter. Next base: position 30,836 of record NZ_JAHXBU010000005.1, on the reverse strand, counting down.
AGCCGCCAGGCACTCGCAAAGCTGGAGCAGGTATATGCTGCCGAAGGCCTATCTTTTGTGATTGCCAAAGACAGCTCTGTGTTTACCCTGGAGGCCGCCGATGCCGTTATTCACGACCTTGTGCTGGCGGTTATACTGGTTGCCGTAGTAATGCTGCTGTTCCTGCACTCGCTGCGCAATGCCCTAATCGTAATGATCTCTATCCCGGCTTCGTTAATTGCCACCTTTATTGCCATTAACCTGCTGGGCTACTCCCTGAACCTGATGACCCTGCTGGGCCTCTCACTGGTGGTGGGTATCCTGGTAGACGACGCCATTGTGGTAATTGAGAACATTTACCGCCACATGGAGATGGGCAAAAAGCCTGCACAGGCTGCCTACGATGGTATCCGCGAGATTATGGCCACCGTTACCTCCATTACCCTGGTAATTGTGGTGGTGTTTGTGCCGATTGCCATGTCAACCGGTCTGGTATCTGATATTCTGCGCCAGTTCTCGGTAGTAGTAGCCATCTCAACCATGCTTAGCTTGTTTGTGGCCTTTACCCTGATTCCGCTGCTGGCCAGCCGCTTCTCTAAACTGGAGCACCTGTCGGATAAGAACTTCTTCGGCAGATTTATCCTGGCATTCGAGCGCTTCCTGGACCGCGTGATCGAAGGATTCTCAGCAGCCCTTAGCTGGTCGTTCAACCACAAAATAGTTGTGTTGCTTACCACCTTTGTGCTCTTTGTAGCTTCCGTTGCCCTTATTCCTACAGGCTTTATCGGCAGTGAGTTCGTAAGTGCCGGCGACAGGGGTGAGTTTATTGTACAGCTGGAGCTGCCTAAAAATGCAACGGTAGAGCAAACCAACTTTGCTGCCCGCCAGACAGAAGAGTACCTGCAGCAGTTTCCTGAGGTAACCAAAGTGTTTACCACCGTAGGTACCACAGGTTCGGCACAGGCCGGCCAGAATACTGCCTACCTGGCAGAAGTAAACGTTACGCTTGTAGATGGCAAAGAAAGAGATTTCACCACCAGTACCTTCTCCCGTCAGGTGAAGATTGGCCTGGAAGAAACCATTCCCGGTGTTAAGTTCTCCGCACTGCCGGTGAGCATGGTGGGCAATGCCAACCAGGCCCCTATCCAGGTGATCCTGTCGGGTGCAAACCTCGATAAACTAATGCCCGTTGCCGACCAGGTACTGGCCGAGGTAGAGCAGGTACAGGGTACCGCCGAGGTGAAGAAATCAGTAGAAGAAGGTAACCCCGAGATTGCCGTTTCGGTAGACCGCGATAAAATGTCGCAGCTGGGCCTTTCGCTGGAGGTAGTAGGTGCCGGTATGCAAACTGCCTTTAATGGTAATACCGATGCCCAGTTCCGCGGCACAGACAACGACTACGACATCAACATCAGGCTTGATCAGTTCGACCGCAAGGATGTGAATGACATCGGTAACCTGTCGTTTATAAACAGCCGTGGCGAGATCATCAGGTTAAACCAGTTTGCCGATATTCAGCAAACCTCCGGCCCTTCCAAACTGGAGCGCCAGGACCGGGTAGCTTCTGTAACCATTAACTCGCAGGTGGTAGGCCGCCCTTCCGGTTCGGTTGGTGCCGAAATCCAGGAGCGTATTGGTAAAATGCAACTGCCCGATGAGGTAACCGTAAGTTATGGTGGAGACCTGAAGAACCAGTCAGAAGGTTTTGGCTCCCTGGGCACTGCCCTGCTCGCGGCCCTGATCTTTGTATACCTGATCATGGTAGGCCTGTACGACAGCTATGTGTACCCACTGGTAGTACTGTTCTCTATTCCGCTGGCGATCATTGGTGCGCTGCTGGCGCTGGCGCTGTCGGCCTCCACGCTTAGCATCTTCTCTATCCTGGGTATCATCATGCTGATTGGCCTGGTTGCCAAAAACGCCATTCTGGTGGTAGACTTTACAAACAACCTGAAGGAAGAAGGCATAGAAGTGAAGAAGGCGCTGGACGAAGCCGTGCGTATCCGCTTCCGCCCAATTCTGATGACCACCCTGGCGATGGTGATTGGTATGCTGCCCATTGCCCTGGCAAGCGGTGCAGGTGCCGAATGGAAAAATGGCCTGGCCTGGGCACTTATTGGCGGCCTTACCAGCTCCATGTTCCTTACCCTGATTGTGGTACCGGTGATCTACTACCTGTTTGACCGTCTGCTGGCCAAGTTTGGCCTCGACAAGAAAAGAAAGATTGAGCTGGTTGATAAAACCCACGAAGAGCTGGAGCACGAAACAGCCATACTGGAAGAAGCAAAACTTAACCAAGCCCATGCACATGTACCTGCATAGGGTTTTAGAAACTGTTAAAAAGTAAAAAGCAGTTGGTGCCTTTTCTGCCCGGGCCAGAAAAGGCACTAAACTTGCTTGTATATTTTAAATTTACCATCAGTTAAATAATAAAAGCCATGGAATACACTTACCCAACCATAGTTGCCACAGTGACACGTATGATCAGCAAGAACAAAGGTGTTCGTAAATCAGCCATACTGGTAAAGGATAATCTTAGAGAGCTTGGCTTAGACCAGCTCGATGTGGTTGATCTTATTTTAGAAGTGGAGAAAAAGTATCATATTACCATTCCGGACGAGGTGCCAGTGGAAACCGTAACCGATATTGCCCGCTTCGTTTACACCCACGCAGCTGCCTGATAAGGCGGCTGGCCGGGCTTTTTTGTACCTCTACCTCATAAACAAAATACAGGTTAAAGTATTTTACATACCTTTGGCCGTAATAGTAATGTTTAACAACAGAATTGTACATGACAGAGCTTAAGCTATCTGAAGAACAAAAAGCATTAATAGAAGAGCTGGGGGTTTTCCATGAGCAGAACGGCTTGCAGCCCGCTGCTGCCAGAATCATCTCTCTGCTTCTGATAGCTGACAAAACCGAACTTACTTTTGATGAAATACGGGAGGCCCTGAACTTAAGCAAAAGCGCTACGAGCTATGGCCTTAACTTTCTGCTCTCCATCAACAGAATAGATTATATTACCCTGCCAGGCGACCGCAAACGCTATTTCCGCACCAGGCTGGTAACCTGGGAGAAAGAAGTTCACCGCCACCTGGAAAGCATGCTGAAAGGCAACCTGCTGCTAAAGAAAGTACTCAATCAGAGAACTCCTGAAACTGAAAGCTTCAATAACAAGCTTCAGGAGGTGATAGAATTCATGGAATACCTGGAAAAAGAACTTCCGCTGGTAGTACAGCGGTGGCATGATACCAAGAAGAAACCTGAATAAGCTGAACACCACCGCTTAACAAAAGTACGAAGTGCTGTTTCCATATGGAAACAGCACTTCGTGCATACAGGCAATGGCATACCGGCCCTAGCATTATACAGCGTGCAGCCTCCGGCTTTTTAATATTGCATGCTGGTCATCCTAAAAAAAGCAGCTGTATCTGCCGGGCTAATGCTTTTTATCAGGCTTAATTACCTTTCATAAAATTTATTCAGAATCCGCCCATTTCTTAGCCGTTTTTGGAATTTATTCGTTAGAAGAAGCTGTTCCCTTTGATATCTTTACATTTTAAAACTTAAGGTTTAAACCTACCTATGTTTGCGCTTTTAGACGAACTCATCTTTACCTTTTTATTAAGCATTTCACCTTTTGGTGAAGCCCGTGCAGGCATACCTTATGCGGTTTTAAATGATGTGCACATTCTGCTGGCATTTATAGTAGGCCTTACTGCAAATTTGCTGGTATTCCCGGTTCTTACCTGGCTTATCGATACCTTCAGCAAAAGGTTCTGGCACAACCGCACCTACAGAAAAGGGGTGATCAGCCTCTCGAAAAGGGCTAAAAAAAGCGTGGGTGTTCATAATCAGAAATATGGCTTCTGGGGTTTGATGGTATTTGTGATGGTTCCACTGCCCGGCACCGGAGCATACATTGGCACCATTGCTGCACATGTGCTCAAAATTGAGCGTAAAAAGGCATTTCTTGCCATCAGCATCGGGGTAATTGTTTCCAGCGTTCTTATGGCCGTTGGCTCTTACCTGGGCAATATAGGGCTTGAACTTTTATAGCGTACAAAGTCCACGCAAACAGCAGCTGGCGTTAAGCTGTATTTGCTTTGCATGCAATTATTGATTTAAAAACATTCTGTTACTAACATAATTCGTCCCCAACGAAAGAGCAGTAACTTCTATCAATAGTGGCCTTTGGTGATTACCAAAGGCCGCTTTCATTTACAGCAAATAGCTTCGGAGTGCTGTGCGGCCAGCACCACAAATACATCAAGGTTTGATAATACTAAGGTAAAGGTCAGGATATAGCCCTGCAGTATCTTTGTAGTTTAAGACTACAGCCAGGGAATATGCGTACCACCCTTGCCATTTTTTGCTTATTGCTCCTTGCCTTAGCCGTACTACAGGCTCCTTTCTCCGGAATTCCACAAACAGAACCGGGGATGAACAGCCCTGCAGCAAGCGCCGCTGCTTACAGCAATATTGTTGTTCAGGCACCATACCAGGCAGATATTCTGTTCAGCCAGGAACCGCAGTTCCGGGAATCGGCCCTGTTCTCCTGGACAATACTGGCCTTTGTACTGATCATGCTCATTTCTGTTTGCCGCAGCAGTATACAGTGGCACCAGCGGAAAAAGGAAATCAAGATCAGGCAGTATGAATCGGAGCTAAACCTGCTCAAAAGCCAGATAAGCCCCCACTTCCTCTTTAACAGCCTCAACAACATTTACTCCCTGTGCATTTTGGAGCCGCAAAGTGCGGGTGTAATGGTCATGAACCTCTCAAAAATGCTGCGCTACATGCTGTATGAGTGCCAGGGCGAGCGGGTACAACTGGCCAGGGAGCTAAGCTTTCTGCAGGAATATGTATACATGCAGCAGGAAAAAAATCATGACAACAACATGATTGAGTTTATTGTAAGCGGCTATGTGGGCCAGCAAACCATCGCACCTTTACTGCTGATCAATTTTCTGGAGAACAGCTTCAAGCACAGCGACCTTAGCATTAACCCCAATGGCTTTATCAGCATAAAAATTACTGTTGAACAACAGAAACTGGAATTCAGCTGCAGCAATACGTACAGCAAGAGTCTGCAGCAGGAGCTGGGGCACCCCGGAGGACTTGGTATCAAAAATACCAGGAAAAGGCTTGAGCTTCTGTACCCCGGCCGGCACCAGCTCAGCATCAGCAAAAAGCAAAATCAGTACAGGGTACAACTTAGCCTGTGGTTAAAGGAATGTCCTGTGCAACACACCACGAAAGAAGCAACACCATGAATCTAAAAACAATTATAATAGATGATGAAGTACATGCCAGAAACATCCTGGCACATTACATAAGCCGCCTGCAGGGTTTTGAGCTGATTGCCAGCTACGACAACTGCATTAGCTGCTTTGAGGCCCACGACCTGGACCAGGTAGACCTGATATTGCTGGATATTAACCTGCCTACCATATCGGGCCTGCAGTTTGCACGCACGCTTGCCCGTTATAAAGCAGAGGTAATCTTTACCACTGCCTATTCCGAACATGCCCTGCAGGGCTATGAGCATAATATTGTAGACTACCTGCTAAAACCAATTGCTTTCGACAGATTTTCAAAAGCAATGGAAAAAGCCGCGCAGCTCATTATGCTAAAGAAGGGCCGCGGAACAGAAACCAAGCTTACCGAAACAGTAGCACAAGCACAGCCGGATCGGCCAAAGAACGATTTTCTTTTCATCAAAGCAGATTATAAGATCATGAAGGTATGCTTCGATGACATTATCTTTATCGAAGGCTTTCAGGAATATGTGCGCATACACCTGGTGAAGGGCAAACCCATCATTACACTGCAGTCGTTAAAAAAGATTGTGGAGGTGCTGCCTACGGAACAGTTTTTCAGGGTACACCGCTCTTACATCATCAACATTAACCGGCTGGAGTATGTACAGCAGAAAATAGTTTCTATAGGAGGAAAAGAGCTGAAAATAGGCAAAAACTACTGGGAAGATTTCTCCAGCTATTTAAGCAGCCACGGCATTTTTTAAGGCTGCAGGGCTGTACCCCCGGGTGCTACAGTTCATTATCTGCACCTGTTTTTGTAATGCTGAAGCGGTCCAGCACCTTACCATCCAGGGAGCTGATGGCTTCGGCCTGTAATTGGTTGCCATCTATGGCCACCCTAAGAAAAGCCCAGTCGTGCATGCTAACTGCCACCAGGTTTTTGTGCCTGCACCGCTGCGGATCTGGCTTGAAAGGTGTGGGGTCGGAGCCTATGCCCCGCAGTTTGCCACCACTGCCAACGGTAATAGAAATAAAGCCATCTACATTTTTGTATGCTGTTGTGTTGCCAACCCATTCCGGCAGCACTTCGCCTGCCCCGCCCATAGGGTTCAGCCGCTCGTAGGTGTGGGCGTGGCCGTTCAGCACCAGGTCTACACCATACTTGGAAAACAGGGGGTAGAGCTCAATAACCCGCTCTGTATCCTGCTTATAGGTACAGGACTTGCCGTTGTAGTGCAGCAGCACTACCAGCCACTGGTAGCCTTTTTTGCGGGCCTGCTCCAGGTCCCTGATCAGCCAGGCTTTCTGCTCCTCAAACTCATAGAATTGCCCTTTGCGGCTATCCAGCGCAATAAAATGGGTGTTGCCCTGGTCAAAGCTGTAGTAGTGCTCATTGCCCGGCAGCTTCCACTCCTGTATAAAGTTCTGCTCCGGGTTTACATTCCACTCGTGGTTGCCCAGCAGGGCAAAGGTAGGGATGCTGGAGAAAACATCTGCAAAGTAGTTGAACAGGTGCAGGTCGTAGCCTTCACTTTCGCCATCTGGATAGATAATGTCACCCAGCAGCAGCCCAAAATCAGGGGTATCTGCCAGGTTGCTGATCTGCACGGCCAGTTTATCAGGCTTGCCTTCATTTTCTACCGGCTCGCCTATATCGCCTGCAGCATAAAAAGAAAAAGGGGCCGAAGCTTTTTTGGGGGCCCTGAAGCCGAATGTTTCATCTGGCTGCAGTTCCTGCCCGTCTGTAAAAATCCTGTACTGGTATTTAGTGCCTGCCTTCAGGCCTCTGATCGTTACCAGGTTCTCAACACCGCCCACTCGTTTTTGATTAACCAGTCCGCTGATCTCCTTCCATTTTCTTCCATTTTCAGGTTTATACAGCAGTGCACAGCGGCTTGCGCTGCTGGTTCTCCATAGCACACTAATGCTATCGGCAAGAGCAGTTTGCAAGTAGGGTTTACGCAGCAATTGCGGGGCTGCTACAGAAGCTTCTTTTTGTTGGGCAGCGGGCATTTGCTCCTGACTAACACCAGCCAAAGACAGCAGTAAACCTATCAATAACGCTAAACAATGATGTGTGATCATAATGATCGGCCTGTATTCTGCCCTAAAACTAGCAATCTGCCCCAAGTAATTGCATCTGATTCAACAAAGAGTAAAAAAACCACTACAAAAGCAACTCCTGGCTCTATGAATGGAGTTTATACCACCGGTAAAGCCACTCACGGTGATGCTATACGCTTTTAGCCAGGCAGCGGGCGAATACTAGTAAATGCTTAAAGGAAAAAGCCTTGATGCAGCCTTTGCTGGCTAGCCCTTGTTGACCACTTCATCTGTGGTTGCTATCTGTTTTTTGGTCATAACAAAGCGGTCCAGCACTTCTCCATCGAGGGTACCGATTGCTTCTGCCTCCAGTTTATTATCATCTATCTTTATCCGCAGAAAAGCCCATTCGTGGTTTGCAGTAGCAACCAGGTTCTGGTGCCGGCAATTCTCCGGGTCTGGCTGAAATGGCTTTTTATCGAGACCTACCCCGCGTAGTTTACCACCACTCCCTACAGTAATGGAAATAAAGCCTTTTACATTTTCATACAAACCGGTTTTGCCTATCCACTGTGGCAAAGCCTCTCCCCTGCCATTCATGGGGTTAAGGCGTTCGTAGGTGTGGGCGTGGCCGTTCAGCACCAGGTCAATGCCATACTTGTCAAAAATCGGGTAAAGCTCTATTAAACGTTTTGTATCTTTTTTATAGGTACAGGACTTACCATTATGATGCACCATTACCACCTGCCACTGGTAACCTTTGGCTTTGGCTTTTTTAAGGTCCCGGACCAGCCAGGCCTTTTGCTTTTCATACTCATAAAAATCGCCCTCTTTAGAATCAAGGGCTATAAAGTGGGTATTACCCCAGTCAAAGCTGTAATAATGCTCATTACCCGGAAGCTTCCACTCCTGAATAAAATTTTGCTCCGGGTCTACCATCCATTCGTGGTTTCCCGGAATGGCAAAGGTGGGTACACGGGAAAAAACCTGCCCAAAGTAATTAAAAAAATGCTGATCGTAGCCTTCGCTCTCTCCTTTGGGATAAACAATATCGCCAAGCAGCAATCCAAAATCAGGAACAGTGTTAAGTAAGGATATTTGTTCTGCCAGCTTATCGGGCTTGCCTTCATTATCTACCGGCTCACCTATATCTCCTACAGAAAAGAAGGTAAATGATTCTGTTGCTTTCTTAGGCGCCCTGAAGAGCAATTCTGTTTCCGGCACCATTTCCACCCCGTCTGTAAAAATATTGTACTGGTAAACAGTTCCTGCCTTCAGACCCTTGATGGTAACCAGGTTTTCCACACCACCTACGCGTTTTTTTGTAATAACGCCCGAAGCCTTCTGCCATTCTTTTGCACCTGCAGGCTTATAAGATACTTCGCAATTCTTACCCTTATTAGTTCTCCACAAAATACTGATACTATCTGCCAGGGCCGTTTGAAGATAAGGCTGCCTAAGCAGAACCGGTGCAGCTAACGAAGCTTCTAACTGGTCAATCTTTTCGCTTTGTTCTACAAAACCAAAAACACCAACTGTAACAATAAAACTCAATAAAAAAACAAGGTTTCTTTGTGTAAACATAGCTCAACGATTTATAACTAAAACTACGATGCGGAATTAGAAGTAACCTGAAGTTTCTATTAGTGTTCAAAAAACAGGTATGAAAGAGACTTTACTTTCTATTAAGGAGTAGCAGAAAACCTTTTGATAATATACAGTTCTATTAACCTGAGATTCGCCCCTGGCATAGCCGGGCAATGCCCCTGGATGTTGATTTTTCCCATATCAGCTGTGTGTTCCTTTTAGCATAAGCTGGTTCTGCAGCTATATTACGAAGCTTACTATACTCTGTTTTAAACTTATTGGTTGCAATAATTTTGAATATATGTGTTAGCAAATTGCCTTTTGCCGTTATGCTTTTTATATTGATATCTCTCCTCTTTTTGGTACGGTATCAAACAAGCCTGATGTACTATACAGAAAAAGAGCTACTTGAAAGGCAACGAAACCAGTTTTTTCGCCTCCAGCAGTTTCTTCGTGAGAAGAAAATTGACATAGATGATTTCTGTGACCTTATTCCCGGTTCCTGCTCCCTAAACCGCATCAATTCTATTGAAATGGTGTACCTGGATAAAAACTCCCGGGAAATACTGGAGATTGAAAAAGAAAAAGTGGAAAAGGATGGCCTGCGGGTAATCAAAAAGATATTAGATCCATCCTGTCTGCAATACGTAAAGCAGATAAACAAAACTGCCGATTTCTCTGAGCCCTCGTTTATTCTGTCTACCTTCCAGCACCTGTCCCACGATCCTATAGCAGTGATAGAACAAAACAGGCATACCTACAAATGGTGCTTTTCCAGCAAAAAGAAGTTTACTGATAACCTGACCATTTCCATCACACAACCCCTGGATGAGCTGGGAAAGTTGTATCATCAGCTGGAAAAGGTGCTAGAGGAAAATATATTCCTGAAGCAGAACTTTAAAAAGCTCGATACCCTTACCCGCCGTGAAAGGGAAATTATGCAGCAGATCTCAAGAGGCAAAACCAGTGACCAGATTGCAGAGCATCTCTGTATCTCTACTCATACGGTTAACACACACCGAAAGAACATTTGGCATAAGCTGGGAATCAAAAGCTATGCAGAACTGATCAAATTTTCGGAGCATTTCGACCTGCTCTAATTTACGCAAGCCCCAGGATCCAACAGAAAATTGGGGTGCATCCTTTCAAGATATCCCGCCGCCTGACGGGTGGATGCTTTCGCAAAGTCTTCCGGCTTCGCTTTACATTAACCATAAGATACTGCTGATAATACATTCCTCACCGGCAGCCATCAACTACCTGCAACAGCTATACACAGCAGCCGGGGAAAATAGACCGGTTTCACAGCCAAAGGCTTCAGCTTCAATAAAAAGTATGATTGCCCGTAGTACCTGCATCGCTTTGTGATGAACAGCAGATCATGAGTGCCACTACATAAGGTGCCCGGGAAAAGAAGTCCCACAAATCTAGTTGCGGGCTAAGCAGCTAAAACCATGGTTATCCAGGCGCTAACATAGCGTCCACTGGAGCAGGTGCTTTTCGCCCCTGATGCTCAGCACACACTTATCACCAGGCCAGCGGGAGGTATCCAGGCTCCAGAAAAAGCTGCTTTTGCCCTTAGGTAAGGCAAATCTCTTTTGCGCCAGCTTTTGTTTGTTATCAGCACTGGAAATGCTTATCTGGAACAGTTGCATAGGCCCGCAGTTAATAAACTCCAGCCATACCCCACCCGGAAAAGATGTTGGTAACACAACCGTATTTGGCAGACTGTATGCAGATGCAGCCGCAGCAGGTGATGCTGACCGGCTGCTTTTTTGCGTATCAGGCTCTTTTTGCTGAAGCTCATCCATTTGATAACGTTCCTGAACAGGCTTTGCAGCGTAATCCCGCTGATGAGTAAAAAGGCTCATAGGCAAAAAATGTTAGGGGTGAAAAGAATAAAAGAAAGTTAGAGCTATCAGCAGGGCGAGGCAATACCTAGAAATAGGTATATTAGCCTAGTTTTTAACTGAATTTCAGCACATTGAATACATGAAGCTCCCTCCAGGGGCAGTTTTAAATGCGTAATGTCCAGAGATCCGGTATAGCCGCCTTACGCAATCCCTCTGATGTTATTCAAGGTACCAGCTCCGGCATACTAAGCATTCACTTCAGCCGCATACTCCATAAAGTCTAAAAGCTGGCTTACAAACTCCTCCGAGGACTGCCACCAGCCAAAATGTTCTCCTTTACTGCAGATGTGGTATCGGCTATCCTGCAGTTCCTTATGCCACTGGATCAGGTCTTCCTCAAAAGCAAGGCCTCCCGGAAAGCCAATCAGCTGTACCGGAACAGCAATTTTGCTTATATCCCCTCTTCTATCCCAGCTTGTCCATGGCCCCTTAAATACAAAAGGGCCTGCACCCAGGGTGTTCAACAGCACCGGAAAAGAAAAGTGGCTCCAGCAATCCTGCAGGGGCTGCGGCCAGGGCAACAGGGTGCAGTAATACCTGCCAAACCATTCCTGCATCAGCAACTGCTGATATTCCGGCTCCATTACTTTACCCGCCTCTTCCAGCTGGTCCATTCGCTGCAGCACAGGGGCTGGGAGTTGCCCGCGCAGCCGGAGCACGTTCTGCTGGAATTTTGCATAGGAACCGGGCATCCCCATCAGCATAATACCCTTCAGGTTTTCATGCTGATAACTCAGCAGGTATTCAACAAGCACCATCACCCCCGCAGAATGTGCCAGGATAAAATCAGGCCTTAACGCCTCCACCACCTCATACAACTGATCTGCAAACTTATCAAGACTGAAAAGGCTGGTATCTTCGGGCATATCTGAATAATAAGAGCCCAGTTGATCATAATAAATTACTTGCACACCCCTGGGATTCAGAAGAGCGGGCAGGTTAGCAAAACATTCGTGGGTAAGCCCGGGGCCACCATGCAGCGTTAAAAGTTTTGTTCCTGCTGTGCCAGTTGTTTTGGTATAAACCTGATGGCCATTCTGAAGCTGTATGTTTTGTTCCTGCATAGATGAATGCTGATTAGGATTCCTTAAACTAGCCCAGGCGGGCCTGTGCTAAAGATTCAGGAATAATAAAAAACTGAAGCCTCTTTGGGCATAAGGCGGTACAAAAGCTTAAAAATAAGAGCCCTGTAGCTGGCTCTATAAACTAACAAAAGATGATGAGAATGGAAAGCCTACTTACTAATTCGTTGTGATTGAAAGCTTATTCATCGTCAGCTATAATAGCACTGGCTTATTCCAGGTATGTATTGGTATGTATTTTTATATACAAGTGGCAGGTCGGGCTAAATAAACCACTGGCCGTTCAGTCACCAATGGAGGTAACCATCAAGCATTTCCTCTGCCCCTCCTTAACTCCAGCACGGTTACTTCGGGCCAGATGCCCACCCTGCCCGAGAAGCCGATAAAGCCAAAGCCGCGATTTACATACAAAAATTGTTTACCAGCCTCTGCCAGGCCTGCCCAGTATTTGTAGCGGTACTGCACCGGGCTCCACTTTACCAGGGGCGTCTCCACCCCAAACTGCATACCATGGGTGTGGCCGGAGAGGGTAAGGTGTACGTGGGTGGGGTGGTCTTTTACTACTTCAGTCCAGTGAGAGGGATCGTGCGAAAGCAGAATTTTAAAAGCATTGGGGTCTACACCTGCAAGTGCTTTGTCCAGGTCGCCCTTTTCGATAAAGCCCCTGCCCCAGTTCTCCACGCCCAGCAATGCCAGCTTCTCTCCTCCCTTTTCAATCATCACGTGCTCGTCGAGTAACAGGCGATAGCCCATCTCGGCATGATGCTGCTTGAGCCGCTCCAGGTTAGCTTCTTGGGCAGCCTCGCTGGGCCATTCGTGGTACATGCCGTAATCATGATTGCCAAGGATAGAGTATTGTCCAAAAGGCGCCTTTATCTGGCTAAAATGTTCTTTGTAGGGTACAATCTCCGGCGCCTCGTCATTTACCAGGTCGCCGGTAAACACAAAGAGATCAGAATTTTGTGCCTTCGCCAGCGCAATACCACGCTGAACAGCTTCCGGATCATCAAAACTTCCGGAGTGCACATCGGAAAGCTGGGTAATGGTAAAACCATCGAAAGCCGGGGGCAGATCATCAAAATATACGACCTGACGGTGCAGGGTATAGTTGTATTTGCCACGGGTAGTGCCATACAGAAAAGAGGCAAAGGGTATGCCTGCCAGTACCAGCGCCAGCTGGCTTACAAATTTTCTGCGCCCGGGCATCAGCGGCTCCTGATGCGCCTCTTTACTGGCTGATGAGCGCCTGAAAAAGCGAAAAGCCGCTGTTAGCAGGCGGTAAATATCTTCTGCCAGCAGCACCAGCGCAAACACCAGCTGGGTTACAAAGAGGGTAAGGAAAGCATTGATAAACCACTGCACCAGACTGGTTGCCGTATCTTCTGAAAAACGCACGTAGACAGACCAGGCAAAACCTGCAATGAACAGTACAATAAATATCCAGTAAGCCCAGAGAACAGCTTTTCGCAGCTGCTGTGACCGCCAGCCTGCTGTAAGCTTTTTGATACCCTGAAACACGTACCAGTTCAGCAAGAGGAATACTACCCCAAGTATAGAGATAAAGCGCAGCATTTTAAATTAAAGTCATGGACTGTATTATAACAAACCTACCCTTTTCAGCACAGATTTGCCGTTACAACATAAGTAGCTAACGGAGCAATCGGAAATTGGATATAAAAATTTTTGTACAGCGTGTTCTTCGGCTGGCGGGTGCCCAAAACAGCAGCCGGGATGCGGAGTCTTCTGCATGGCGGCTTTGATAAAAATTTGCTTTGTACCATCTTGCAGCTTTTCTTAAAGCTTTATCAGTAGCAGCAGAAACAGCGATATTTATGGAATTACAAGGCAAGTGGACAAAAGACCCGGAAGAGGGCTACATGGACTTTGGTTCTTCGCAGCTGCAGCGCCTGTATGAGGCCATTACTGATGAGTACCACCAGGTGTACAGCGAATGCCTCCAACGCTACGATGACGATGAGGCAGCTCAGCGCGAGGCCCGCTCCCGGGGCTACGAAATGCTCACCGACTATAAAACCATAGACGGCGCCGAAGAATTTGCTACCTCCTACACCACCCCTTCCTATAGCATGGACCTCTGGTACCAGACCGATCCCCGCACCGGCAAAAGAGTGTACGACAAGGGCTTTATCAGAATTAGCCGTAAATCTTAGGCAGTAGCCTTGCTGCAAACCTGTCTGGCCTGAAATCTTCATTTTTAGCCTTCTGTAGTAGTATTGTTGTAGTGCAATCCTTTGCCTGATGTAGTATTGATGTACCCCTTTAATTGGATTAGCCATAAATCCGCAGCTATTTGATGCTAACGTTTGAACAGGCTGGCAAAGGGGATTTTTATTTCTACTCCTGAAGAAAGAGGTAGCTAAATTAGCTAAAAGCACTCATACCCCCGCCGCCATTTTTTACAATGCTCCTTACTGCTGATGCAGGCAAGTGAAAATGCAGTATTGCTTTTCTGATGGGTGAGCTACTGAGCAGAAACACCAATTTTTAACTTATACAATAAGGTATGATCAACTTTTATCAGTGTACATCTTATCATGCATGGAGTAAAAGGCTGGCATTGCTACTGCTGCTGGCTTTTTATGCTGCTGTTCCGCTAAGTGCCCAAACCCTGGTCTGGGAGGAAAATTTTGATGGCAGCACCATCAGCCCCGAAACCTGGACCTTCGATTTTGGCGACGGATGTGAGCGGGGCATCTGCGGCTGGGGTAACCAGGAGCTGCAGTACTACACCAGCCGCCCCGAAAATGCCAGGATTGAAGGGGGCAGCCTGGTGATTGAGGCCCTGCGGGAAAACTTTCAGGGGAAACCTTTTACCTCTGCCCGCCTGAAAACCGTTGGCAGGGTACACTTTAAATACGGCACCCTGGAGGCCAGAATTAAGGTACCCGACCTGGAAAACGGCCTCTGGCCTGCCTTCTGGATGCTGGGCACCACCGGCGCCTGGCCTGCCAGCGGCGAAATAGATATCATGGAAATGGGCAATGCTGCCGCTATTGCCAATAATGTAACCAACCGGCGCGTAGGTGCTGCCACACACTGGGAGAACAACGGCAGCCATGCCTCCTACGGAACCCACTACGATAACCCGGCAGATATGAATGATGGCTACCATCTCTACAAAATGACCTGGGACAGTGAGTATATCAGGGTGTTTGTAGATGATCATGAATTTTATGCCATCGACATCAGGGGAGCCTCTGCTGCCGATCTGGAGGAGTTCCACCAGCAGCACTACATTTTGCTGAACCTGGCTGTGGGTGGTACCTACACCGGCATTATGGATGCAGCAGGCATAACAGCCCCAATGCCGGCCAAAATGTATGTAGATTACATAAAGCTGTACCAGAACCCTGGCGATGAGCTATATTTAGGTAAAGAAAATGCCCTGGCCGGCAACTATGGTATTTACAGCGAAAGTCCGGTGCTCAATGATCAGCTCACTTATGGTGAGGATGCTGAACTTTACATCTGGAACAACCTGAATGCCATTGCCGGGGCCGAGCCTTTTGAAGGTAACGAAGTGCTGGCCCTGCGGGCAAATGGCGGTAACTGGTTTGGGCTGGGTGTGAGCAACCAGATCAAGAACCTGCAGAATTTTGCCGATGGCCATCTGAATTTCCAGTTCAAAACCACCTACACCGGTCAGTTTAAAGTAGGCGTAGCCAGCGGACACGGCGAAAGCTGGGTAGATTTTCCTGCAGGTGTGGAAGCCTACGGGCTGCAGCGCGATGGGCAGTGGCACCAGGTGAGTATTCCGCTAAGCGCATTCAACAACCCCGGCATGGGCATGCACATAGACCTGGGCTCTATGAACCAGCTGTTTATGTTCGCAGGCGATGCCCCTGCTGCTACAACAGATTTCTACTTCGACAATATTTACTATAGCGGAGGCGTGGCTGCCAACCCTGCCCCTGTTGTCAGCATAGATTCGCCTGCAAACGATGCCGCTTTTAACACAGGCGATAACATAATGATCAATGCCACGGCCAGTGATCCAAATGGCACCGTAAGTAAAGTTGATTTCTACAATGGCAATGTACTGCTGGGAACTGCAGATGCAAGCCCCTATAGCTTTACATGGAGCAATGCTCCTGCGGGCGTACATACACTCCTGGCCAAGGCTACAGACAACGAAGGTGGTGTAGGCACCTCCAGCCAGGTACGGGTGTTTGTGGCAGCAGCTAACAACCAGGCACCCACGGTAAGCATCAGCGCTCCTGAAGAAGGGGCCTCTTACATAAAACCGGCCACCATTGCCATTACCGCCGATGCTGCCGATGCAGACGGCTCGGTGTATAAGGTGGAATTCTACAACGGCACCACTTTGCTAAGCACCGACTACACCAGCCCCTACAGCTATAACTGGGCCGTATCAACACCTGGAGAGTATACTATTACTGCCAAAGTGTACGATAACGGCAATCTATCCTCAACCTCCGAAGCGGTTGCCATTACAGTGCTTGACAACAGCATTGTTGCAGATGCTTATGGTATTTTTACCGACAGGCCAGAGGTTACACAAAAGCTTACGCTTGGTGGCGATGCCAATCTTTACATCTGGAACAACATGGCCCCTGTTGCAGGTGCCTCTCCCTACGAAGGCAGTAATGTACTGGCCTTTACCGTAGGCGCAGCCTGGTGGGGCATGGGCATTGCCCATGATACCCGCAACCTGCAGCACTTTGCCAGTGGCACCCTTAAATTCCATATAAAAACCACCGCCACCACCAACTTTAAGGTAGGCATGGTTACGGCTGCCGGCGAAAGCTGGGTAAACTTTGTACCCGGACAAAACCAGTGGGGGCTGGTACGCGACGGCCAATGGCATGAAGTTACCATACCATTGGCTGCCTTTACCAATAAAGACCTCAGCAGCACCAGCCAGGTGTTTATGTTCTCCGGCGATGCACCTGCTGCGGCTACAGACTTTTACCTGGATAACATTTACTTAAGCAGCGAAGCTGCCGGTAACACACCTCCTACTGTTAGCATCAGTGCTCCGGCAAATAATGCAGGCTTTACTGCACCTGCCAGCATTACTATTGCCGCAAATGCTACAGATGTGGAAGGCGTTGTAAGCAAGGTTGATTTTTATAAGGATAATGAATTGCTGGGCACCGACACAGAGGCCCCCTTCAGCTTTAGCTGGAATGATGTGGCCGCAGGCACCTATACACTTACAGCCAAAGCAACTGATGCCGGAGGCCTGGAGGCTACTGCGGCACCGGTAAGCATTACTGTAGAGGAGCCAACTGCCACTGGTCCTAACCTGGCCCTGAACAAACCTGTAACTGTATCGTCAGTAGAAAATCCGGGCACACCCGGCAGTGCTGCGGTAGATGGTGACCTGGGCACCCGCTGGTCAAGTGAATTTAGCGACCCGCAGTGGCTGGCCGTAGATTTAGGGGCTACCTATAACATTAGCCAGGTGAAGATAAGCTGGGAGCCAGCCTATGCCACCCATTACGAGCTACAGGTTTCTGAAGATGGCAACAGCTGGACAACGGTAAAAACCATCAGTGGAAATACGGAGCTGGAGAATGACCACCGCCAGCTGGCAGCTACAGGGCGCCATGTGCGCATCTATGGCACTCAGCGTGCCATCCCTTACGG
Source organism: Cesiribacter sp. SM1 (assembly GCF_020178975.1). Lineage (GTDB taxonomy): Bacteria > Bacteroidota > Bacteroidia > Cytophagales > Cyclobacteriaceae > Cesiribacter. The sequence goes on along the minus strand of NZ_JAHXBU010000005.1, from coordinate 13,334 downwards.
CTACTCCATCTTTGAGCTGGAGGTGTACGGCAGTGAGCCAGATGCCTACTGCGGCACCGCCCAGAATGGCGACTACAGCTACAGCATAGTAACAGATGGCGAGAACGTTAACTTTACCTTCCACCCCCTGGGCGAAGTGGCAGGGGGCAGTCTGGTGATCCTCCACACCCGCCAGGGAGCAATTGGTGGCTACGATGGTATGCTGATGACGAAAAACAGCGAGGGTGATTTTACCCTTAGCAGGCCTTTTCCTGCCGGTACCGAGCTTAGTATTTACTTTACCTACCAGGTAGGCGAAGGAGGTGGCGAAAGAAACAGCTTTGCTCACCCCCACAGCTATACTGTAGGTACCTCCTGCGGAGATGGAGGCGGAGGCAATACGGCACCAACCGTAAGCCTTACTGCGCCTGCAGCTGGAGCCGTATACACAGCACCTGCCGCCATTACCCTAACGGCAGAAGCGGCCGATGCAGAAGGAGCTATCAGCAGGGTAGAGTTCTACGAGGGCAGTACCTTACTGGCCACTGTTACCAGCAGCCCTTACAGCTTTGTATGGGAAAATGTAGCGGCAGATGCTTATACATTTACTGCAAAGGCTTATGATGCAGAAGGGTTAAGCACCAGCTCCACAGAAGTTTCTGTAACAGTAGAGGACAGCAGCAGCGGGCCTGGCGGAATCTGCGGCACCGCAGCCAATGGCGATTTTGCTTTCTCTGCAAACACAGCCAATGGTATGGTAAACATCACCTTCCACCCGCTTGCCCCTATTGCCGGCAGTAACTTTGTTCTGCTTTATGTTAAGCCCTCTTCGCAGGCTGGAGATTACCCGGGCTACGTGATGAATGCATCCGGTACTGACTTTGTATACTCCATCCCTGCGCCGGCAGATGGCACAGAACTAAGCCTCTACTTCACCTACCGGATCAGTGAAAACGGACCTGAACGAAATAGCAGGGATACCCCTGGTACGTATGTGGCAGGTACTGTCTGCGGAGAATCGGAAAATGCTGCACCAGCTGTAAGCATCACCTCGCCCCTTGCCAACGCTAGTTTCGATGCACCAGCCACTATACTGGTAGAAGCAAGTGCTGAAGACAGCGATGGCAGCATCAGCAAGGTTGAGTTCTACAAGGGTGGTGAGCTGCTTGAAACAGTAGAAAGCAGCCCCTACAGCTTTAGCTGGAGCAATGTTGATGACGGCACTTACAGCTTAACTGCCATCGCCTACGATAACGAAGGGCTCACGACTACTTCCGAAGCCGTAGAAATCAGCGTGGTTTGTGCCAGCATCTTCTATGCTGATGCCGATGGAGACGGATGGGGCGATGCCTCCCTAACGGTAACAGCCTGCGAAGCGCCCGCGGATTATGTGAGCAGAGCCGGCGACTGCAACGATACCGATGCTTCTGTCAATCCGGATGCAGCAGACCTGTGCGATGGTATTGATCGGAACTGTGATGGCAGCCTACGCCAGCCAATGGAGGCGCCACTTGTTACAGTAAGCCCTTCATCAGCTGTATACACTGGCGGTGATGCCAACACCATTTACCTGGGCTATGGACCAAACAGTGTTACCCTGGCTGCAAGCAACACTACTGCAGCTACCTATACCTGGACACTGGCAGGCGAAACCTTAAGCACTAAAAGAAGCATGGTGTTCAAACCTGCTGCTGCCGGCACTTATACCTTTACTGTAACAGCTAAAAATGCAGACGACTGCACCGCCAGTGCTTCAGAAACCATCAGGGTGGTAGATGTAAGAAGCGGTAATAAAGGCCAGCTCATCATGCTGTGTCACAAAGGGCAAACAGTGCCAATCGATAAAAAATCTGTGCAGGACCACCTGGCCCATGGCGATGCTCTTGGTAGCTGCAGCGATGCAGGATCCGCTAATGCTCGGGTAACAGGCCTTGCAGAAACTGCCCTGGCGGTGTATCCAAATCCTGCCGGTGGAGAAGCGCATATTAAACTGCAGCTGGCACAGGGAGCAGAGTACAGGCTTGCCATTCATGATGTACGTGGTGTGCTGGTAAAAACCATTGCCAGCGGAACAGCATTGCAGGAGGGTGAGCACACCTATGCCTTCTCTGCTGCCGGTTTAGCAAAAGGAGTCTACATCATCAGGCTGGCAACAGAGACGGAGGTTACCACGGTTCGTTTGGTAATACAACACTAAGCCGGCCTTAGCTCATGATTAAAACCGGATTCTCCGGCTCCCCGGCGGTCCATCAAGAAGCCCTGGCAGAAGTACCAGGGCTTCTTCTTTTAGCTAGGCTGTATCTGTAAGCATACACCATAGCAGTAAGCTAAGACCTGTCAGGTTTTCAAAAACCAGACAGGTCTTTTTTAGCTACATCAGGTAGAATTTCTCCTGCGGCTGTGGTGCGGGTACATCCTGCTCCTGCAGTACCTGCTTGATGTTTATTTCAATGGTTCTGGCAATGGCAGTTACTGCCGTATCGGTGGGTTTATTCCTGAAGGGGTCCTGCATATGCCTGGCTGTTTTCTCTATCAGGAAAAAAGTAGAGGCAATCAGGATCAGCACCGGTATCTCGTAAATGCCAATGGTTTCTACCAAGGCAAGTGATAAAATCACCAGGAACAGGTAAATAAAGAAATGGATGAAAATACGGTAAGTAACCGGAAACACGGTGCTGTTGATACGTTCGGCCTTTCCCATGGAATCTACCAGGCGCATAATGGTGCTGTCGAGCTGCACCTGCTGAAAAGAATTGATGGCCTTTGCCTGATAGAGATTCTTCAAGTCCTGTCCGTGCAGCATCATCAGGGCATAAGGCTTATTGTTGTTCCTGTTCACGAAATCCAGATCCTGGCTGCTTAGCAGTGGCTCCTGCTCAGGCAAAAGAGGGGTTAACTTTCTGAGTGACTGCCCCAGGCAGTAGCACCAGGCTATTTGCCGATGAGCCATCTTTTTAACAACCGAAGAGCCATCGGGATAGGTGCTGCTATCCACAAATTGCTTTAGCTGTACCACCAGGGTTCGCGAATCATTTACAATGGCGCCCCATACTTTCCTGGCCTCCCACCAGCGGTCGTACGACTGGTTAACATTAAAAGCCAGCAGAAGCGAGATAGAGGTACCCAGGATGGTGGGGAGCTGAAATGGCACCTCCGGCAGATGCTCGGCAACGGAATATTTGAGAATATGGAATAAGACAGAGAATAACAGTACCCTGAACAGATCGAGCTTTACTTTACTGAAAATATACCGGAAGGGGATTCTCTTATCTACTAACATTCTTTAATAAGTACAGCCTGGCAGAAACTAACAGGCTACAAATGACACTAATTGCTACTACCAGGATTAACTCCGGCTGCTAAAAGAATGTTTTTAGGCCTCCCTGCAAGCCTGAAGCAGTCAATGCCAGGGCTTCTGTTTTTGAATACTGCCTGCTGTAATGCAATAAATCAGAGGAGCACAAACAAAACTAACCAACTCTGGCCTTTGATATATAAAAACAGAAGCCCTGTGGCGGGGCTTCTGGCTGCTTTCAATACTATGCAATACTGGGCGTACATCAACAGTTAACAGCTAGTCTTCTGCTTTGATGAATTTGCCTGTAAAGCTCCCGGTGATGGTTTTGCCATCTTCCAGGGTTAAGTTATAGCTGATGGTGTAATCAGTTCCGGAGCCCGATACTGTTACCTGCCCACCCCAGATCTCATGCATATCATCACCCATGCCCAGCACGCCATCATTGTTGCCGTCAACATACAGGTCACCCCAGAAACTGTTGGTGTTTTGTACTTCTTCCTGTTCAAACTCAAAAGGATGAAACCATTCAAAAGTACCTGTTCTGAATCCGGAAGTACCTGCCGAAAACATTTCCAGGTATAGATTGAATGTCATTCGGGTAAGCGTGGACGGACTGGCATCCGTAATATTAAAAGCATAGTTGTAGTGCGAATGATCTCCATCGCCTAGCGAGGTGGCGCCTTTATCTTCATAGACCCCGGTTTTGGCCTGGAAGGTTTTGCCGTTATATACAACAGTTCCAGAGCCGTTGGAGGTTTCTGCGGGCGCCGGTGTATCTTCCTCCTCTTCTTTGCAGGATACTGATACTGATGCCAACAGGCAGAAAATAAGGGCTAATGAGAGTAATTTTTTCATGGTTGTTTGATTTTTAGAGATGAGAATGTTTGTGAAAGTGTTTTTTGATAGTGTTTTAGTCTGTTCCTGTTTTTTGTGCTAACTGTTGTTCCTGTGCTGTATGTGTGTCTGATCAGGGAAGTTCTTTGAGCCACTGCCCGGCAAACTGCCTGGCGGCAGCGGTAGCTTCGTTTCCAGCTCTAAAGGCTTTTTTCCATTCTTCAGGCTTGCTTTCGTACTCCTGGTTTACAAAAACCATCTTATTCATATAGGGGTGCTTTTCCAGGGCGGCGGCAAAATCCACATCGGCGGTAACAGCCAGAAACTCCCGGAGGCGCTGCTTCAAAAAAAGGCGGTGGTCCTGCGGATACTGCTGCTCCCACTCCTGGACTGCCATTTTGAAATACTTTCGCATCTCTGCCTGCTCCTCGGCAGGATACAGCTCTCCATTTTCGGGGAAAAAATCAGACTCCAGGGGTTTATTGTTTTCACGCTCCTGCTGATATGCTTCTATAAAGGCCGGGGTGTTTACCACTTCTTTGGCAAACAGCGCAATCTGCTGCACTACGGCTGCCCGTGCAGATACAGGAATACTCCTGGCTGCAGACATATTCCTGTTATACAAACTGCCGCCCATAAAGCTGGATACGATATCTTCCTGCGCCTCTTCTCTGCTTAGGCCCAGCTGCTCAAACACACTGCTGAACACAGCTGCAGGAGCAAAGGAGAACAGGCTTACAAGCAGTAGCACACAGGCTGCCCGGCTCATTATTTTTGTGATATGCATGATGTTAGGTGATTAATTTTAGCAGAATATTTTACCAAGAAAGGTTTGCCCGGATTACTTCTTTACAAGCTCAACCCTCCGGTTTAGGGCTCTGCCATCTTCTGTGCGGTTATCGGCAATAGGGTGCTCCATGCCCCAGCCAAGGCTGCTTAGGCGGTTTGCTGCAACACCTTTGGCAACCAGAGCACTGCTAACTGCTTTTGAGCGCTGCTCTGATAACGCTTTGTTACTGGCTGCATCTCCCCTGTTATCCGTATGACCTTCAATGCTTAGCTTAAGCTCCGGGTTGTTATTCAGCAGCTCCGCCACCTGATCAATGATGGCTTGTGAATCTGCAGTAATGCTGGCCTTGCTGGTATCAAAGTTGATGTAGAGGGCTACAAAACCGTTGGTATTCAGCGCCTCCAGCATATCGTTTGCTGATATTTCCTGCTGCATGGCCTCTACCTCCACCACATCCAGGTAAATGAAGCCTCCCTCGTTGCTTAATTCCAGGTTTACCCATATCTCCTTGCCGTTCTTGTTTACTAGCATGGTGGAGTAGTAAGCTCCATCCAACACTACTTTTCCGCCTATTTTCTTCATGGCATTCTGGTAGTTGCGCTTTACCTGTAGCATGCTTGGGTGTTGCAGTCCACTCTCATAATCAAAGCTGTATTCGATGTGGGTGCGCTGCCCTTCTACATTTTTTGACTCGTTTTCAGGTAGTCTCATCTCAAAGCCATCGTAGTTACTGCTGTAGTTCACGATGTAAAAATTAGGCATCCGGCTGAAGAGCGTATGGTCTTTACAACCTTCGCAATCCTGGGCAAAGCCTGGAAGGCCATTCCAGAACAGGCACAGCAACAGCAGGCCTACATGGGCAAAAATTTGTTTCATGACTGATAAAGAGTTGAGTTAATTTTGATTAGCTGTTTTTACAGGAGCAAAATTACAGCAGTCATGGCCGGGCTTTGTGCGTAGAAAATTTGATATGCACAAATACGTATTAGTACGTAGCCACACACAACATAAACCCTTAAGCTACTGCAGCTTACCAAGCCATTAGCAGAATTAATGATGTATCGGGCAGCCTTCGCCACAGATGCAAACACACCGCCTGCCAGATAGCAGCTTCCGATTATGATCTGGGCTGATGTGCATAAAAGCAAAGCCCCAGCTTTGGTGCCAGGGCTTTGTTCGGATCAAGCAGAAAAGTACGAAGCAACCTATAGCGTTATCCCGCCGCCCGATGCTTACTCGATCAGCAGATCCATTCTGGAGGCAAGGTCGCACTGGAACTGTATGTTTTCATATTCCTGCTTCAGCTCCGGATTTTTAATGAAACGCTTAAAGATCTCTTCATCGAACTGAAGCTCCTGCATCAACAGGATCCACTTTTTATTATTGATCTGCTCCAGGAGCTCAGTGCTTTCCTCCAGGCTAAGCGACCTGTACCACTTTTCGTAAGCCGGTTTAAACTTTTCCATTTCAGCAATGTACTCCTCTGCCATGGCCTGCAGCATGGTCAGGGTTTTGGCATCGTCTTTTTCCCGTAGCGCCAGCAGGCAGGTAGCATAACGCTTTTCCAGCAGCTGATCCTTTTTTGCTTCCATTGCTGGCAGGCTTTGCGACCAGACGCTAAGAGGAAGTCCGAGCATCAGCATTAAAAAGATGGTACCATACATAGCATACATAGTTTTCATGCCGCTTTGGTTTAAATGGTAAAGGTGTTTTCTGTTACTGGCCCTTTTGCATACGCCAGCCAATGTGTACCTCCAGGGCACTTGTGATCCTGCTATCTGCCGCAGTGCCTGCAGGTATGTCGTAGCCGATGCCGACCAGGAACTTTGGCTGCAGCAGCTGCAGCGACAGCCTAAAGGCCTGCTGGTGGCTGTAATAGGCCGACAGCCCCACTAAACTTTCTGCTATGCTGCCACCTGCAGCAAGGGCTTTGCTGAAAAGCGCGCCAACGGCAACTTGGGTATGCTTCTGTTCCTGTTGCAATATGAAGCCAGGCTCTATGGCAATGGCAGGAGTATTTAGTGCCAGTACAGCACCTGTCACAGTTAAATGCAGTGGTGTTCCTTCTGGCTTGCTGTTATCCAGGCTTTTATACTTGGGCCTGTTTACATTGGCAGCCCCCAGGCTTATGCGGGCTACCTGCTCTCCCTGCTCATTGGTATAGTGCCAGCCAAGCCCCAGGTTTACCTGCAGCACCGAGCTGCCCTGGCCCGACCACTGCTCTCCTGTATCAGCGCCCGCTACAGGCGCCCCATCCTGGTACTGGCTGTCCGTACTTACCTTGCTCCAGTTAATGCTGCGGTGCCAGTAGCCCAGCTGTACACCACCCAGCAACTGATGTCTGCTGCTTATATGGATGTGGCTGGTATAGCCCCCAACAACACCCTGTGTGCGCAGCAGGCCAGGGGCTCCGCTTTCGTCGTGCAGCAGGCTAATGCCCGCTGTTCCAAAAAGTTTGTGGCTGCTTTTGTAGTATAGTGGCATACTACCACTTAAACCAAAAGTTTTGTACCCCAGCGCTGGTGCCAGCAATTGCTTGCGGTAATGCGCTGTTACCTGTGTATAGGTTGTATGGGCCATGGCTGTGGCCGTAGTCTGTTGCTGGCTTAGCCAATATTGGGAGAAGGCCGGCACCTGGGCTATAAGCTCTCCTGAAAGCAGGAGTGCAAAAAGAATAATTAATGTGCGTATACTCGTCATGGTGGTATTGCTTAGCGGATCAGGACAATTGTTCCGAGGCTTTTACCCTCGATGCGCAGTGGCGTGTTATCGGTGAGAGTGCCTTCCAGCTGCCAGATGTAGGCCCCTTCGGGTTGTGGCTCCCCTCCCTGTGTGCCATCCCAGCCCTGGCTAAGGAGCTGCTGCACATTGCTGTTTTCATACACCAGCTGTCCCATTCGGTTAAAAATGCGCAGCCGTGCATTTTCTACATTGGCTGCACGCAGAATAAACCGGTCGTTGTTACCATCGCCATTTGGAGAAAACAGGTTCGGTAGAAAGGCAGAGGCACGAGGTTCGTTCTCTGACTGCTCCAGCTGAATGGTAAAGTCTTTTTCAAGGCTAGCCCCCTGCCCATCGCTCACTTTCACCCGCACGCGGTAGCTGGTTTTTCCATTCACCGGCAGTACTGTGTTAGTCAGCAGGCGGTTTGTTTCTATGCTGAAGAGCGCATTATCAGTGGCTCCTTCTCCAGGTACCAGGCTGTAGGTATGGATGTCTGCCATATCCTCATCTTCGGTAGCAAAGGTTCCGATTTGGGTTCCGCTGGCAGCTCCGGCATTTATTTTATTATTACTCAGGCTTAGCGATAGCGGGGCATCGTTTACATCCTGAACGCTTAGGGTAAAAAGCTGGGAGGCAGTATTATTATCAGGATCAGCAGCCGTGACTTTGATGTTGTACACCCCTACATGTAGCTGCAGGGCTGTTCCTGAAAAACCTCTGCTGGTGCCAGAAAAACTTAGCCATTCAGGCAGCGCTTCTCCGTTTGCCAGGCTGGCAGTGTAGCGAAGCTCCTCCCCCTCCGGGTCGGTAAAAGCATCTGTTCCGAAGCTAAAGCTGAAAGGTAAATCTTCCGCTACTACCTGGTTACCGATAGCCACAGCTGCTACCGGCGCCACATCATTCAAATTATTGAGGCTGATGTGGGCATGGGCACCTGCTTCTGCCTTGCCATCACTTACCTTAATCAGCAGCAGGAAGTCCTGCCATATTTCAAAGTCAAGTGCACTGGAATTGGCAACTGTAATGGCACCCGTTAAGGGATCTATTGCAAAGGCACTTTCATCATTGCCAGCGTCAATCCTGTAGGTAAGCGCCTGTCCATCAGGATCTGATGCAAGCATCTTTCCTACCAATGTGCCGTTTGGTGCATGCTCATCCAAACTGAAGCTTTGTGCGGTGATGCGGGGTGCGCCATTTGGTGTGGTAAAATTCATTTCAGCACCATAAGCAGTACCCTCATCATTAGTTGCATAAGCCCTGTAATAATAGGTAGTGCCTGCCTGTAAGCCTGTAACTGCCTGTGCAAAACTGCCTTTGCCACTGCCCATGTTAACCTTGTGGGGGTATGTTCCTGCAGCAGTTCCCCATTCAATGCCACGGGCTGTAACTGCTCCGCCACCTTCATTGCTAATGTTTCCGCCCATGCTTGCGCTGCTGCCCTTTATGGCTGTAGCCGCTGTGGTGCTTACCACAGGTTTTGCCAGGTCATTCAGCGTAATGGTTAAGGGAACAGTAGTGGTTAGTGCACCATCGCTGATACCCAGCGAAAGGTTAAAAACAGGAGTGGTTTCAAAATCAAGTGCGCTGCTATTGGCTACCGTTAGTACTCCCGTACTGGCATTTATTGCAAAAGCACCGTGGGTATTACCTGCAGTAATGCTATAGCTGATGTTTTGCGCATCTGGCTCGTAGGCGCTCATGCTCACCACCCTGGTGCCAGCAGCCAGTTTTTCGTTGATGGCAACTGTATAGTTACTGCTGATTTTCCTGATGGCGTGGTTGTTATAATCGGCCAGCAGCAGCTCTCCTGTAGGGAGCGTAATTATGCTGTGTGGCCTGTTCATTTTAGCGTCAAGTGGCCTGCCTCCGTCGCCGGAAAAGCCACCGCTGCTGCCTGCGAGGCTTTGCATTATGCCTCCCTTATCGATATACCTTAGCTTATGATTGATGTCTGTAAAAAGCACAGTGCCGTTTGCATCAACCCCAACACCCTGGGGTGCATAAATTTTGGTTTCCGTGGCAGGTTTACCGTCAGCATCTGCACCAGACACCTCTCCCACCCCTGCTATGGTGGTAATTATGCCGATGGCAATGTCTACTCTGCGGATCACATGGTTTGTTCTGTCGGCAATGTAAAGGTTTCCTGCCTGGTCGAGTGCAATGCCAGAGGGTGTGCGAAGCTTAGCAGCTGTAGCCTGGCCTCCATCACCGGAAAAGCCACCTGTTCCAATACCCGCTACGGTTGTTATGGTACCGGTAGCTTTGCTCACCTTTCTTACCCGGTTATTGTACTGGTCGGCTATGTAGAGGTTATCGTCCTGATCGAAAGCCAGGGCTACCGGGGAAAATAGCCTGGCACTGGCAGCCGGACCACCATCGCCGCCGTAGCCGGCATTAGATACACCCGTTGGTCCTACGCCGGCATAAGTAGTGATAATGCCGGTAACAGCATCTATCCTTCTAACGCGGTTGTTATAGCGGTCGCAAACGTAGAGGTTGCCGCTTTTGTCTATGGCAAGTCCGTTTGGCATATAAAACGAGGCTGCCGTTGCGGGACCACCATCGCCTCCGTATTGTGGAGTACCTGTACCTGCTATGGTACTGATGCGGCCTGTTGCTGCATCAACTTTCCGGATGCGGTGGTTGTATTCATCTGCTATATACAGATTACCGGATACATCGGATACAACAGAAAAAGGCTGGTATAATTTAGCGGCGGCAGCCGGACCTCCGTCACCACCGAAGCCGGCAGAGCCTCCTGTGCCCGCTATTGTTGAAATATAGTCTGTTACGGTAAGCTTAGCTCCTGCCCCTGCAGTGAAGCCTTTAAAAACAGGAGCTTTGTTGGCCTGGGCCTCCACCCTGCCACATAAGCCCAGATAACATAAACATAGAGCAGCCAAAAACTGCCCCAGCCTTCTGGTAGAAAAGGGTAAAATATACATTGATCAAGAGAGAGATGTAGAAGAGAGCGTTTTACTGATTAGTGTTGTGAGTGGGCTGCCTATTAAGTAAGAAGCAGATACAGCAGAAGAGGTATGTATGGCACTGTACCAGTTCCGACAGTGCCATACTTCTCACCTCTCATCAGAACCTTGCTGAAGCACCCAGGGTAATGTACCCGAATGCTCCCCTGCCAAGTTCGGCAAATGCACCAAAAGCAGGATTGAAGTTATAACGGGCACCCAGCACCGGACCAAACAACACACTGGTTCCATTGGAATAGGTATTGATGCCATTGTACCTGTCATCAAATTTCCAGGTGTTGGTCTCCAGGCCAATCATCACTGAACCATACAGGTCCAGCTTTTCTTCATTGATGTTCCAGTTCAAAGCCTCATTCAGGAACGCACTAGCATGAAAGGTGCCCCGGGCGCCAAAAGAAAGAGCAGTGAACTTATCCTTGTAGCCATCGCCATATTTGAAAGACCTTCCGTAGTAGCCCAGGTAAGGGCCAACCGCAAACTTGTCGTTAAGGCTGTACTCTGCATTGAGGGTAAGGGGCAGAAAGCCGCTGGAGTTTCCATACCAGCCCCAGTTGTAACCAATAGTACCGATGGATATACCGGCATTGGCGGTGATATCGCCTTTTGTGTACTGCTGAGCAAAAGCGCCGGAAACAGCGCAAAAAAGTAAAACAGCCAGGGTGAACATGTGCTTTTTCATTTTTCTGATTTTTGAGAGGTTAATAATTTGTCTGATGATGAGCACAAAATTACAGGGCCCCTGGCAGTGCCTTATGCGCAGAAAATATGAACTGTAGAAATACGTACTAGTACGTAGAGGATGGTTAGTCCGTAGACCCCGGGGCAGCTTAGCTGTTCAGAAGCGCTCTGTGATGGGCTTACTGCAGCAGAAAAACTTTCTCCAGAACTGGCATTGCTCCTAAAATGCTTCTATCGAAAAAATGGATTCATTCCTTATCCAACACTGAATATTAGCGAATTAGTACTACAGCGATTAACAGGATCAGATGAATAAAATTCATCTGAATCGATATAACTAAATCATTACACTATTAGAATTTTACAATTAACTATTATAATTTTACAGCTCGAATTTATAGAAACAGGCCGATCGTTTTTAAATCCAAGCGAACTTCAGGACAGAGGAAAGCCTGGAAACGTGTGGGCCCTTCAGCTACTAACCTCAGCTGTAATTATATGAATTACTTAATTTACCGTTCTGGCATTAAGAACTTCGGTCTAAGGCTAAGCTTACTATCTATTTTCTTTGTTATGGCGTATAGCCCTGCCGTGTCTGCCCAAACGCAGCTGCAGGATAGCAGCCGCGTGCTTGAACTGGCAGCCCTGGGAGATGCGCATTTTGACAAAGACCAGTTAGATTCTGCCACCCTTTATTATAAACAGGCAGAAAAGCTTGCCAGAAAGATTGGGTATACCAGGGGCATTGTTCAGTACATGCGTGACTATATTCTGGTACTGAACAGAAAAGGGCAGTACAAAGAAGCTCTTACCTTAGCAGAAGAAGCTCTTGAGCTAAGCAGGCAACTGGGGCAGGCAGATGTATCTGTAGCCTATAATAATATAGGTCTTGAATATAATTTTTTAGCCAACTATGAGGCTGCCGCAGCTAACTACCTGAAGGCACTTGAAATATCAGAAGCCCTCGGGAACAAATCATTTCAGTGTAAGCAGAGCAATAACCTGGCCTCCCTTTACCTGAATATGCGCAACAAGGAAAAAGGCATGGAATACGCTACCAAGAGCTATAAGCTTGCTCAGGAATTACAGGACACCTCCAGAATGGCCAGTAGTCTGGTAAACCTTGCCAACAGTCAAACACTTCATAAAAATTACGATCTTGCATCAACCCATTTTGCAGAGGTATTAAAATTGGGCAAGGTATTAAAAGACCCCAGCTACGCATTGGATGCTTATATTAATCTTGCCGATATACAAGTGCAGCAGGCTAATTTTAAAGAAGCGTTGCCCTACTACTATAAAGCGCTAGATGCTCTAAAATCCTACCAAGCACCCGACTATGAACTGTACATTTACTGGGGCCTGGCACAAAACCTGTACTACCTGGAAAACTATACAGATTCTTACCAGTACCTCCAGAAAGGAATTGCAATCGGTAAATCTATAGAGGCCCTGAACGAGCTTCGGCAACTCTACCTGCTGGGCTCCGAACTCCATGAAAAAATAGATAAGCCTCAGGTAGCACTGGATTACAGAAAACAGTACGAGGCACTAAACGATTCAATTCTGAATGCCGAAACCCAGCAAAACATTCAGAGGCTGGAAGTTGAGTATAAAACTACTCAAAAGGAAAAGGAGATAGCACAGCAGAACCTCATTATTGCCAACAACAGCCTGGAGATTCAGAAAAAGAATAATGTTATATACCTCACACTTGCTGCAGTAGTTACCCTGTTCTCTGCACTCCTGATCATTTATATTCTTTTCAGAAACAAGCAAAAGGCCAATGCCGAAAAGCTGGCCGCCCTTAAAAGGGAAGGTGAGATGAAAGTGCTGATGGCGCTCATGGAGGGCGAAGAAAAAGAACGTAGCAGGCTGGCCCGTGAGCTGCACGATGGCGTGGGTGGTATTCTTTCGGCCACTAAAATGCACCTTAGTATCTTAAAAAGCGAAGAAGCTGTACCTGAACGCTTCCAGAAATTCGACCATACGGTTTCCATGCTGGATAGTGCCACCCATGAGATCAGAACCATTGCCCATAACC
>NZ_JAHXBU010000008.1 GCF_020178975.1 Cesiribacter sp. SM1 | reverse complement strand
TCTTCCAAAGTGGCACAAATCGAACCGGAATCAGGCAAGACTGCCCCCATATAATGGCACAGTTTGAACCGGAAACACTGGCACTAACAAACCGAAATCAGTGGCACAAATCGAAGCGAATTAGCCAACATTTCAACAATTCGGAAAGGGGGGTTTCTGCAGTTTGTTGAAAGATGTGTAGCTGTGGATGCTTACCTTATTAGAGTTTTGACCTGAAGAAAAAAATAAATTTTAAAAATAAGCTACTACCGGCCTGGCTGTGGACTTGTGGCCGGCACCCCGGTGGGTAACTCTGGAAGAGTTATCCATAAATCCACGGCCTCTAAGGTGTTAATTACGGTCCGCCGCTGCGGTGGGTTAACTCTGGAAGAGTTATCCACTGTTCACGCCTTGTTCTTATACAGTTGCAGGCACTTCTGTGGTTATACCAAAATCTTATCTAGTAAACAACCACTGCTCATTTTCTTGACGACCTGCCCTTCGCACCAAGCTTCGGAACTTCTAAGGCCCATCACCAGCTGGCATCAACACTGCCTCATCCTCAACCACATCAAAAAGCCGGAGCGTACTGCTTTGTCCGGGCAGAAGGCATATTGCTCCAGGAAGGAGTCGTGAAAGTCGGTGGTATAAATTTTATTCATAGGAATAATGTAAATGTCCTTCAGTCTGGTAGGCTTGCGGCCAATGCCCAGGCAAAGGAATACCGGCTCTTTTCTATCTAAGGCCCTATATCGCTGCAGCTGATCCGGCCTGCACCACGCTATGGTCCCATCTACCCCCCAGGCGCCCCTTCGGTATTTGGCTTCTACATGAAACACATATCCGGTATCCCGGCAGCGGAATTCAAAGTCAGGTTTGTGGGATGACTCAACATAATCTCTGCTATTCTGGAGATAAGTGTGCGCCTTATTCACCAGGCAATAAGATGTTTTCGGAAAAATCTTTTCCCGCACATAGTCTTCAAATGCCTCACCCTGCACGAAGGACTTTGGCTTTCTAAGTTCGGCAGCAAATGCCTTTAAACCTCGGAATAATCCCCCAACCATGGCTCCGCTAAAAAATGGTGACACAGAGATTAGGTATACTCAATATAAGAAATTGACCCTTAAGCGCCTAACATTCGCAAAGCCTCTGGATAATGGGGCAAAGCACCTAAAAGCATTGGTATAGTATAATGGTCCGAAACGCAACTACACTGAGAATAAAAGCCGTATATAGTACTGCGATTGTATACACAAGTTAAACTGTATCTTATGTGTGGACGATATAGCGTAATCCCCAACGCCACGAATGGAAACTCCAAGGCTGCCAAACTAATAGAAAAGCACCTGAAGGAGACTCACTACAACGCAGCCCCCAGTCAAGCCTTGCCTGTGATCACGGAGCAGCAGCCGGACAAGCTACAATTCTTTTCCTGGGGCTTGCAGCCATTTTGGGCAAAGGATGCAAAGAGCGTGAAGCGCTCAATTAACGCGCGGGCGGAGACGCTGACCGAAAAGTCTACATTCCGCAGTCTGCTGAAGTCTAAGCGTTGCCTGGTGCCCGCAGCAGGGTTCTTTGAATGGCAGGCTTCGGGACAGGGAAAAGTACCCTACCGTATTATGCTAAAGAGCGAAGAGCTATTCACTTTCGCGGGACTTTGGGATGAATGGGCGGATAAAAGTACGGGTGAGGTACTTCATACATTCGCCATCATTACCACTGAAGCTAACGATTTGGTGAAGCCGATACATGACCGTATGCCTGTTATGCTTTCGCCAGAGGCGGAGGAACTGTGGCTGGACGAGAACGAGCCGCAGGAACACCTTCTTTCTTTGCTAATGCCCTATACGGCGGAGGAAATGAAGGCTTACCCTGTTTACCAGCTGGTGAATTCACCAGCAAACAATGTACCGGAAGTGCTTAATTCCTTGTAAGGTTTATTAAAGGTTTTTTCTTAAGAATAAAATCGTAGATGAAGTTGGGTGACGTAGATGAATTATACATGCTATATTTTCTTCTAAAACTTCAGCAAGTAAGGTTACTACAGTTTGGTGAACCAGGATCAATTGATGCTCCCAACTTTAAATAACCGGAAGAAAAAAAGAAAAACTTTAAATGTAAATCTACTACTAGCGGCCTGGCTGTGGACTTGCGGCAGGCGTTCCGGTGGGTAACTCCAAAAGAGTTATCCATAAATCCACGGCCTAAAGGTGTTTATTGCGGGCAACTCGTCAAGAGTTATCAACCGCAGCGGCGGCTGCCGGGCGTCGGTCGCTGTTAATGCCTGTTCGTGATTAGCGTAGAGAGCTAATTCCATAATGTATCTTATTTATAACGGCTATACATTAACAACATCAGTAGGGTTCATTACGGTAGGCAATCCTGCGGCAGCCGCTGCTGTGGCTAAGTCTGGAAGAGTTATCCACCTAAGCCTCGGCCGCGGGTCGTTGGTCAGTGTTAATACCCCTTCTCTATTTAACTTGGTGTATACTCCCACAGAGATAACCACTGCAGGTGAAGTCACCATTAATGCTTTTTCTTTTAATTGTAAAGGTGGTTGCTCCTTAAGCGTTAATCGCACTCATTGGGAAAGTTATATTGAACATAAGCAAGCAGCTGTACAGGCTCACTCAAGTGCAAAAGAAAACAACAGGAACTAAAGCAGTTACAAAGCTGAAAAGCAGCCCAAGATTGAGGCTGTAATTAAGGGAAAATAAAAACCCCGCCCTCTGTTAGAGAGCAGGGCCTTTATTTGATAAGCATATAAGGCATAACCTTATTTTTAGCAGTGAGATCTTTCTTTTTATTTCTTCTGAATGAGCCAGTAAGGATCAGCTTTGGGACTTTTAATTTCTTGTGCAGGCTCTCCATTGAAGCGTACGGCCTTGTACTCCCATTTGCTGCCCTTTCTTTCTACATCTACAAAAAGTGTGTCTATGTCACTTCCTACTTTTAAGTAAAAGGTCTTGATGCCCTCAGCACTCAAAGAAGTAACATTGATTCCTTCCAATTTTGTTGTATCTCCCATGTAGAAAGTGTACGGCTGTGCATCAGTCTTCTGATCATCGTCATCCTCGCCTTCATAGTATAAATCAATAGGCTCACCTGCATTAAATGTCAAATAATCCATCCCTTCGCTGGTACGGATGACTGTAAAAAACCTCGGCGGTCCAGTATCGCAGCACACAGGTTGTTCGCAAGCTGAAACTGTAGCAATCATCAAAAACAGAATTATAAAATGTTTCATAGACAATCTTCATTAATAGACCGTAATCATTTTCCTATCATATTCATAGTTGTTACCAGAAGCATTCCAATCGTAAATATAGAACCACCCATTGGAACCACCATTCCAGCCCCAATTCATCCAGTACTGTCCATAGTTATGCGTTCTGTAGCCCTCGCATACCCAAATGTGGTGATTAAAGCTAATTCCTAAGACACCACCCGTTCTAGCTTTGAAAATTACAGGTTTATTGTTTCTTATACTCCCTTGTATTGAACCATGATGAACGTCTTGTATCGCTGAATTAAAACCAAGCATTTGTAAGAATTCTGGAATTTTTGATGGCAATGCCATAGCATAATCAGCGGCCCAATCTATAATGATCCAATCTCCCACAAAGCGCATCAATCTAGCGACATCTGGTGCAGCTCCAGTCACACCATTTACCCGTCGGGGCATGGCAGCATCACTAAAGTTAATGGGTACTCCATTATAAGTTACTGTTCCCAATCGATTTCTATGATGCTTTAGAACTTGAGCCACAGCAACGGGCCCACAGCCAGCAGGTGCTCTACCACAATCATTGCTTCCGCTTTTTAAGGGGGAAAAGTCATTGTAACCACAGCCTTGCCCCCATTGGGTCGTTAATAATGGGCCATATGTCACTAAAGGTGCAGGGGTAGTTCCGCATGGATCGCACGGCTCTACATAGTTAACACCTATTTCCGGCTCCCACCCAAGGGCAGGTTTATCCTCACTTGACTTTTCTCGTAAAGAAGTTATACTTTGCTGTAAGCTAGTTATCCAATGACTTAGCCCCGGATTCTCTTGATAGTTGTCCAAGTCAATATATCCTTCATCATTGTAAGCTAGAACAGCAGGCAATCTCTTATCTCCAGAAATGATAGTGAAACCACCACCTTCATAATTTATCATATGAAAAGCTTCCCTATTTTTAAGATCTTTTACTGTTTTAGAATCTTTTACTGTTTTGGAAGGATTTTCTTTACGAGTAGCCAAGGCAGTCTTTACATCGGTGGCTTCAATAACTCCTTCAGCATTTAAAATGCCAGCTACTTGTTTAGCATCCTTGGCTGACACTAAAAACTTTTCATTGTCTAATGCATTGCCAGCAATATCCATGACTTGCAATTCGTCTTCATTCTGACATGAAAAAATAAAAATGCTTAGAAGTAACAGTGCGACTTGCCAGCATTTCTGGTAGTGGAGGTTTTTCATAGATAACTTATTTTAGCAGTAATGTAATATCATGGAAGATACAGAGTATCAGATCATTGTTATAGACAATGTAACATTACATATTTACTAATACAAGCAATGTTTCAACAGCAATAGCTTTAATTTTAATATTCCAAAATTCTTTTTTCCCCCTTTGTAATAAAAACTTATAACATGTGCCATCTATTGTTAACCTCTTGCGCTATTCATCCTATATTCCTCTTAGCTACTGCTCCTCATATTAGCACCAATTTCCCATATAAGAGCTTGCATGTGTGACGTCCTCCCAAGAACATGGCCCCCGTAAAATCAAGAAACCAGCCTTAATTGTCGCGGTCCCAGGCGGGCAGCCCGCCGCTGCGGTAGTAAACTGACTTGCTTAGTTTCAATACACGGCATGCCCTGCTGATACCGCACTGGCTTTCTTTGACGACCTCTTCTGCTATTTGTTTCTTTTGGCAGGGCGCTAGAGCTTTTTTTCGTTGATCTCCTTGGCAATCTTTAGATCCAGCGCCAACTCAGCATACATCTTTTTAAGCCTGGTATTTTCCTCCTCCAGCTCCTTGAGGCGTTTCATCTCTTTAGCATCCATGCCACCATAGCGTTCGCGCCATTTATAGAAGGCTGCTTGACTTACGCCATGTTCTCGGCTAATCTCTGCTGCACTTTTCCCAGTCGCACCGGCGACCCGGCTCAAATTCCTTGAGGATTTTGGCAATCTGGTAGGGGGGGTAAAGGTCTTTCTTTTCATCTTCTACAGTTTAAAGCCGCCGCGGCTCGGTTAAGGTGATTTCCTCTACTTTTAAACTGTCCTATTTTCAGGGGAGCTTACACTATTTATATCTATTGATTATCAGTGGTTCTATTTTTGGGATGACGTCAACTTATAATTTATGCCTACTGAAAAATAAGATGAAAGCTGAAAGTAGTAATATTTGGAGCTGAACAGGCTTTTCAACTTTCGTTCGCTTAGCTGTGCAGTCCTCATAGCATTTATACCTGCTGTTAGTGGTATGCTCCACTTCTTACCAATCTTTACTTCCGGCTGAAGACCAGTCACGATATATTGGTGGGTGAATATTTTTTCAGCTTCATCCTGCCCCACGATTGCCAGCTGCCCGTCTACGCCTACAATATAATTCAAGCTAAGATGCTTGTTGATCAGGTACTTCAGCGACACATCTACTCCATCAACTACTGATACATCCACTGCATACCGGCCGCCCCTGCCCCATTGTAGATAAATAGCTGGTAAAGCCATTGGATAGCCAAAGGAGTTATTGAAGGCAACACCACCTCCTAGCGATAGGTGAGGTTTTACTTTTTTGATGAACACGATGGCAGCACTGCCTAACGCATTTTTTAAAGATATTTCCGATAACTGCTTGCCCGAACTATATATTCCGCCACCGAGGCTTGCGAACAAAGACCATTTATCATTGAGGGGCTTCACATGATACACACTTAAACCCAAGTTTAGCATTTCATCTAAAACTAAATCTTCAGTAAAGTTTCTATTGCTAAGTGTCACATAGGCACCTGCTATACCAACTCCCCATACGGTTGGCTGGCCTATCTCATCCATTTTCATGGAGAGCGGAAGATTGGCTTTGCCCTGGTATACAACAGCAGCCCCCTGACTATTCCCTACTTTTTCGCTCCCATCCCCAACACTTTGACGATAGGCTGATGTGCCAAAATATTCTGTCTTGAAGGTTATTTGGGCTGATACATCAGAATAAACTGTTGCTAAAATCAATAGCATTAATATTTTTTTCATCCGGTCAAAAGTTTAGATTTCATCAATTTTGTTCGAATATGGACCTTTGACCTGGCTTAGGTAAATTTATTTGACAGATGAACCTCTACCTTTGACGAATGACAGGTAATAACCCTTCAGAGAATCCTATATGCTGAAAATGAAGATAAGCACCTGGTTGGGAAATGAAGCCTACATCTTTATGGCTTACTGGTGCATTATTCTGGCTGTATTCTGGCTACAGGTATTCCCACAGACAAACTCTGTTGCAGAGACAACACTGTTTTCTGTCCTGTTGCTGTTGTCAATATATCATCCAGCCACTTATCTAAGCAAAGCTGTATTGCTTAGGGCCATGAGAGACAAAAAAGTAGGCGTATTCGTTTTGCGTTTTCTCTTATTTTCCGTTCTGGTGGGATCCATTCTGCTGGGCTATCTTTTTTTCTTTTACTATTTAGAATCCCTCGCTGTTTTTCCGGCATCGGAATATTTCAGTTTAGCCCGTTCACCTTCCTACGCTGCAATCCTGTCTTTTTCATCCTCAATTTTTATAAATCTGTGTATTTGCGGATTACGTTTCATGTTAGAATATTTAAAGTCACAAAAAGCAGTTCTTCAATATCAACTCCAGACACTCCAGCATCAAATTACTCCTCACTTTATGTTCAATGTGTTAAATCATATTCATGTGTTGATGCAAGAAGATGTGGAGCGGGCATCGGCATTACTCATCAAGTACTCGGACATCTTACGCTATCAGTTGTACAACGGCGAGAAAAAACTGGTAAGCCTTGCCGAAGAAGTTCAATTCTTAAAGAATTTTATTGATGTAGAAGAATTTAGGTGGGAAGATAAATTGACTGTTCGGCCTTTCTGGAATATAGAGAATGAGGAAATCAAAATTCCAGCATTAT
This sequence comes from Cesiribacter sp. SM1, assembly GCF_020178975.1. Taxonomy (GTDB): domain Bacteria; phylum Bacteroidota; class Bacteroidia; order Cytophagales; family Cyclobacteriaceae; genus Cesiribacter. Next base: position 68,339 of record NZ_JAHXBU010000008.1, on the reverse strand, counting down.
TATTTATAACTTTTATCGAAAATGCTTTTAAATACACCCCTAAGAGCACATCAAATCCTGGCTACATTGATATTAGTTTTGAACAGGCTGGAAACCACCTTAGGCTGGAAGTTGAGAACTCCAAACCAGCTTTTGCAGCAAAAAACCTTAGTTCTACCGGAGTAGGTTTAAAAAACACAAGGGAACGTTTGAATATCCTGTATCCTGGTAACCATGACTTGCAAATCACAGACACGGGAATTGCTTATCAAATTCAACTTGAAATCAATCTTTAGCCATGGCAACCCTCCCACCTAAAGAAGACGACCCTTATAAATTAAAATGTCTGATCATCGATGATGAGCCCATTGCCGTAAGAGGGATCATTAATTATATCAATGCATTAGGCACACTGGAAATAGTTGGACATTGCTCAACGGCTATGGAAGCCTCTGAGGCATTGAAGGCGAATACGGTGGACCTTCTGTTTCTGGACATCAACATGCCTTATCTTACAGGACTCGAGTTTCTTGAGTCCCTGGAAAATCCTCCCCTGTGCATAATCACCACCGCTTACGCTGAATATGCTTTGGAAGGTTTCCGGCTGAACGTAGTTGACTACTTGATGAAACCCATCAGCTTTCAACGTTTTTTTCAGGCGGTATCCAAAGCAAGAGAAATTTTTCGCTCCGAGCTTATGCTGAAAGAAGAACCCCAGGAGTCTAATTCAGATATGTATGTCCGTCAGGGAGATTCATTTCAGAGAATAAGATGGATGGACATTTTATATATTGAAAGCATGCAAAACTATTTGAAAATCCACTTCAAAGACGAAGCCCTGATCATCCATCAGACGATGGCATCGATAGAAGCCATGCTCCCCAAAGACTATTTCTTCAGGATCCATCGTTCTTATTTGATCAATGTATCCCACATCGATACAATCTCAGGAGGACGCGTGATTGTCGGGGGTAAAGAATTACCCCTATCCAGACAAAGAAGGGATGAACTACTAAACTCTGTTGTGTACAAGAATTTAATCAGTAAATAGATAAATGCCTTGTTTCAGCTTACCATCAAGCCCTGATGGCAATGCTGAAAGAATCTTATAAATGAGCAGCAAACTCGTAAGCCCGAATGTTTTTAAACATGAAGTTGACAGATCAGGCTAATAATGGCAGTTATTTTTAGCAACTAAGAAAGCTGCTTAAGACAATAAGAACCAAATCCTTTTGACCAGATTGTTTTGTTAATTTCGCCCCTGCATATTCCACATGTGCCAGAAGGAGAATGTGAACAACAATTCACTATACAGTTTTGCATCTATGATGAAACCAGCAGAAAACATCGTGTAAATCAAACCAGGGTTCACCAGGAAACAACTGCGGTTCAAAAATAGACTTGACAATCAGGAAGTGCCTTTCTGATCCTTGCTTTTTCTGCTTCGCTGAAAATATTATTCAGGGCGATCAGGGTTTTCAGATTTTTCAACCGTTCAAGCTTCTCGGGCAGGTAACTAAGCTGATTGTCCGAGATAACCAGCAGTTCAAGATGCGCCAGCTGCACCAAAGCTTCTGGCAAGCCTTTCAGCTGATTATTGGTCAGTATTAGCGTTTTTAATCTTTTCAACTCACCCATCTCCTCTGGAATCTGCCTGATGCGGTTATTGGCTAAATTTAGATGTTCAATAGTTTTAGAGTTCACCCAGACAGGCTCAAATTCGTTAAACTGGTTAAAGCTGATATTCAGGCTTTTTAGCCTTTTTAGTTTTTTCAGAGAAACGGGCAGATAGCTAAGCTGATTGTTTTCAACCTCCAGCACCTCTAGTGCAGTACATGCTCCTATTTCCTCGGGCAGGAGTATGCAGTTGTTAAGTGAAAGGTGTAAAAAGCGGAGCTTACGCAGTTGTCCGATTTCTTTAGGAAGTTGTTTGATATGGTTATTTGCCAGGTCCAGACTGATCAGTTTATCAAGTCTGGCAATTTGGGGAGGCAGCAGCTGCAAACTGTTATTCTTTACATTTAATGTCTCCAGGTTCCTTAATGTCCACAGGTCCTGATCCCACTCTTCCAGGTTATTGTTCATCAAGTTCAAAAAGGTAAGGCTTGTCAGTTCTACAATACGATCATCTACAGAAAAGAGCTCCTGCTCCCGCAAATTGAGTTGGGTGGCAGCCGGGTTGTGCTGCAGTGCCTCCCTGACACTGTAATAAACAGGCGCCTCAACAGGATTGGCATGCTGTGCCTGCACAGGGGTTAATACAGAAAGTAAGGCGATAAGAATGAATGCCTGCTTCATACTAGGAAAAAAAAGAACCCGGCAGTTCAATGCATTGCAATTCAGCTGCCGGGTTCAGACTTACACGTTCATTAGTGTTTAACAAACTGTTTCTGCGCCGTTATTTGGGGCGACTGAAGCTGTACCACATAGGTGCCTGGCATTAGCTTTTCAATGCTTACAGTAGACTGCGCCTCCTTCAGCTGGAACTGCATCATCTCCTGTCCCATGCTGTTGATAATGCGTACAATTTCATTACCTGTAAACGCACTCACATGGATGTTCAGCTCCCTGTTGGCAAGGGTAGGATAAATAGCCCAGCCACTTCCCTGTGTCAGCTCACTGCTGTCTGCGCTCATGTCTGGCGTTTCCCCTGTCTGACTACCAGCTATTCTGGCTGCTGCACCATTGGGCTCTGCCCCCCAGATCAGCTGGCCATGATGGTACAGGGTAACCCGCTCCCAGTCCGTAAAGGTTGTTTTATCACTATCATAGCTGTAGTCGTTTGCCTCATTGTAGGCCGACCAGTCGACCTTGTTGAAGCGGGTTTGTAGTACACCACTACTGGCACCTGCCGCTAACACACCCGGAGCGTTAAAGGATACCTCCAGGAAATGGTCTGCATCGGCAGTAGGTGCTGCTAGCTGTTCAAACCGACCAGATACATATGTGGTACCCAAAGCGGCATAATCTGTCCAGAAAGCCTGAGCAGGCCCACCCTCCTTGGTGTACCAGTAGCGCAGGCTTAGCTCCTTGTAAGGCACTGCAATGGTACCTGTATTTACAAGCTGGAAAGAGGGCTGAACCTGGTTATCATTCTCCTTATTACCCTTCCGCACCGCATACTGCACTTTGACACTGGTTGTGGCCGGTCCGGATATTTCAGGCTCTGTTCCCCATACAAGGATACCATTCCGGTACACTGTTATCCTCTCCCACTCCCTAAAGGTGGTTTGGGCGCCGTTGTAGGAATAATCATTTTCCTCGTTATAAGCCGACCAATCTGCTTTTGCGATTCTGGTCTGGATTTCGCCACTTCTGGCACCTGCTTCCAGTGCACCTGCTGCAGAAAAAGAAAGCTCCAGGTAATGGTTTGCGTCCTGCCGTGGTTCTTCCAGTGCCTGGAAACTGCCTTTTACCCTGTTACTTCCCATTGCTGCATAATCGCACCAGAAGTTTTGGCTATTTCCACCACCTTCGCTGGTAAACCAGTAGCGAAGGGTGATTTCATCGTATGGGATCGCCGAAGCACCTGTATTGACCAGCTGGAAATGTGGGCGTAATTGATTATCACCTGACCTGTTGTTTTTTGCCACCTTATACTGAACCTCCAGGTTACTTTCAATCACACGAATAGTGACAGAAGCCGTATCAGATGCCCCAAGCTCGTCAGTCACCACAAGTTGGGCTGCATAATCACCAGCCTTGGTATAGGTGTGGCTGATGGTGCTACCTGCTCCGGTGTTACCATCGCCAAAGCGCCAGGAATAGGTCAGGGAATCACTATCAGGATCTGCAGACGCACTGGCATCGAAGTCTACCTTTAGCGGAGCTGCTCCTTCCGTAACAGAAGCCTTGATGACAGAAACGGGCGGTTTTGGCTGTGCTCCCAGATTCTTTTTCAGGGCAAACACAACAGTAGCGGATTTATCGAACACAACTTCGTTTCCGCTGGCATCGGTTTGAGGTGCATTGGTATTGCTGGGGTGTTGTATGGAGAAAAATCCAAAGCGATAATCCGGGCTAAAGGTAAGGCCTGTAGGCTCCGATCCGCGAGGCATGGAAGCAAAGAGCTCTACCTTGGGGTTGCTTTGTGTATGATCAGGCCGTACCACCCAAATGTAGTTGTTGCCACCATCCTGCTGCACCCAAAGGTTGCCCTGATCGTCAAAAGTAAGGTTATCATTGCCACTGCCCCAGGGTTCGGTGAAAACACCCTGCTCTGTGTGGAGATCATAGGACATACCACCCACGAAGGTCTCAAATTCCGAAACCGCATCACCGTCATCGGAAAAACGGTAGGTACGGTTTGATCCCTTGGCGGTGAAATAAACTTTACCATCAACAGGACTGATTTCACAGTCTTCTATGCCATTAAAGATGGTGCCACCTAAAGAAGCTGCTAATGAGTTCAGGTTATTGCGGTCGCTCTGGCTTGTATTCGGCACTTGTATCCAGCGGGCAGTGCTTCCTGTGGGGTCTCCTCCCAGTAATGGCCTGTCGAGGCTCAGCACAAACACCTTTCCTTTGCTAAGATCACCAGGGGTATCGGCCACAAATTTATAAACACAATGGGTGCCGCCGTCTTCGCCGTAATAGGCTGTTTTTCCATCAGCAGCCACAACAATGTTTTCATGGTTCATCCGGCCCATGGCCCATAGCTTATCCTGCCGGCCATCTTTATCGTAATCCACCACTTTTGCAGTGATAGGATCAATCTCCACATGCCAGCCCACATCCTGATAACCATCGCCGTTCAGGTCTCCGCCATTGGTGCTTTCTTCACTGGTGATGATGGTGCCCCAGGGTGTAATACCGCCGGAACAGTTACGGGAAGTAGTGACCAGATCATTGTTATAAAAATCTACCTGCTGGCTCGTATCCACAACCCACAACAGCTTTGAACTGTCGAAGTGCAGGTCCAGGATAGACACACCACCCGGAGAATTCTCGTGGTTTACCGATAGGTGGCCAAGTTCGCTGCTGCCTTCAATAGGAAGATAGGCCGTGAAGTCGTGATTGCCAGGTACGGTACCACTACCCTTGGTATAAGCTTCTCCCTGCTTAAAGATCATCTGGAAGCGGTGTCCGTTCGGGATGATCATGTGCTGGGTTTGTGCTGTGGGCACAATCGAGGTAAAGCAGCCTATTTCATCACCACTGCAATCTGCAGGCGGATTCGGCACCGGTGCGTTTTTCATGTAAAGGTCAAAGCCAAGATCGGAGCTTTGGCCATCGCGGTTGTGCACCTCTACTGCCAGCTGGTTAAGTCCATTGCTGAAAACAGTCTTGGGTACATTGAAGACAAAGTATTCCCGTTCTGCAGCACCATCCACAATGGTGGCGGAGGTGGTCAGGTAGTTAATAGCTCCTTCGGGCATGTTGCTGCGGACAACTTCCCTGCCATTGATGTACACCAGGGCACCGTCGTCTCTGCGCAAGCCGATTTGTACAAAATCTGCCAAGGCTGTGGTATCAATCATGACTTGCCTGCGGAAGTAGGTAGTGATAAATTTATTACCCGCATCAGGCCCATAGGATATTTGTGTATTCATCGGGTCGCCATAGCCTAAAGGACCCTTAGCGGAAGCCCAGCTTTCATCGTTGTAGGTGCTGTCCTTCCAGGCAGTGTTGTCCAGGCTGATTCCCTGGTCCAGGTAATTCCACTGCGATTCTTTTGCCAGCGGGAAGCTGGCTGGTCCTGCAGGGGGTGCTTCGAAACCAACCTCCATGTCAAAGCCGAGATCAGAGCTGCTGGCAGTAGCCTGGTGTAGCTCTACCGCTATCACGTTCACGCCATCCTTCAGCAGGTTGGGGGTTTTGGCACGGAAATAGGTTGTTTCATCGCTTCCGCCTACAGCAGCAGTGGCAAGGGTATTATAGCCAACCGCTCCTTCCGGCATGTTCATCCGGAAAGCTTCTTTTCCGTTTACATATACCACAGCACCGTCATCGCGTAGTACATCAAAAACCAGCGATCCGTACTGCGCCGCATTCTCCACCTCAAAAACATGACGCAGGTAGTAGGTAACATGTTTAGTGTTAGCATCACTGCCCCAGCTCAGGCTTGTTGTTTCCTTTCCATCGCCATAGCCTAAAACAGCATTTCCCCAGGCCCAGCTTGAATCTGCGTAATCAGGGGCTGTCCAGTTAGCAGCGCTTAAATCACGGCCTGTATCCTCATACTTCCAGGAAGCTCCTTTTGCTATTGGAAAAGTACCGTTAAAATAACGGTTTGGCTTCTCGTACTTTACCACCAGGCGGGCTGCATTTGCAGCGCTTTTGTCGTAGGTCTGCGCCACGCGTTTGCCCGTGTTACCGCTATAGCCGGGAAGGTTCAGTAGCAGCGGATCGGCCATTGCTACCACTACTGCATTCCCTGCCTTCCAGTTTTCTTTGTTAATGATTTTCTGGAGGAGTCCCGACATATCAGGAGAGCGTTGCTCCAGGCCTGCCTGGCCTGCCACTGCAAAAGGTTCGATGTTCCAGACCAGTGTATCGCCATAGGCAAAAAGTCTGCTGGAGAGGTTGTAATCAAAACCGGCAAGGGCAAGGGGGTTTTCCCTGTCTTCCACTGCCAGTACAACATCTACGTTTCCGGTGGTACTCACCTCATCTACCGTAAACTGCAGATAGGCTTCGGTTATTACTGCTCCCTGCGGTATGGTAACGTTGGTAAAGCGCAGCCCGATGATCTGCTCACTGGTGCCGTCCCTGGTAAGTTCAAGGTCGGAGCTGGTGGTATACATCACGCCGGTATTGGCATCCTGCTCTACATCATCACCGCCGGCGTTGATGGCAAAGGAAGCGGCAACTAATTCCTTTTCACTGTTGCCAGTCCATGCAAGGTAATAGACAGCAGAATCGAGGGGAACATTAAAGAACTGTACCACGGTGCCATTATAGGCTCCTGAACTAACAGGATTGAACCCATCAGCCGGATTTCCCTGCAGCAGGAAATAATGGGTAGCTGATCCGGTTACAGCTGCAGGATTGGTTAGCAACTTAGCAGGGTCTACATTCACCGTTCCGCTGCTCATATTGGAAGGATTCAACAACCAGGCTGTAGTCAGGTAGAGGGTATCACTTTCGGGATACAGGGGTAGTATTTCTCCCCCTTTGCCTTTGCCAATCACCAGGTTGCTGTTGAAGTTGGCAACGGGATCATTCAGGTAAAACCCGTTATCACGAGTGTTTTGAGCACTCCAGTTAGCCGTTACGGTTTCTTTATAAGCAGGGGGCACTAATGCCACAGGCGAGGTGCCATCAGTAATTTCAGCGCCATTCAGGGCTATTTCATAAGGGATCGCTCCTTTGCTCTTAATGCTGCCCGAGGCGGCTTCACTGAAATCATAGTAAAACGCAAGCTTATCCTCTGTACCCTGTAGTGGATAGTGCATGCTTTTTTTAATGCTGTCCTGGCTTAAGGCGGTACTCCAGATCCTTAGCTCATCCAGTTCTGCCTGTACCTCGCTGCCATAGAAGGGGCTATCGCCAAGGCCAAGACCGGTTGGATTAGGCACATATGCAGCAAAAGGAGTTTCACCCACTTTTTCACCATTTACATAGTAGATCAGCATACCATTTTGTGTGGCAGACACAGCCACATGGTTCCACTCACCTATTTTCCAGGCATTCCCCTTATCGGTGATGGCATTCCAGCCACTGCCGTTTGTACCAGCCACTACATTGAGCTTGTTGTTGTCCGGAAATTCAAATGAAAGACCAGTGGTGTTGTTGTTAACGCGGGAGTTACTGGCCAGAATTTTGTGGTTGCCCCCCGGATCTGCATTCAGCTTACCCCAGAATGCAATAGTAAAATCGCCGCTCAGGGCAGGATTCAGCACCTCACCCGGTATGGCCATGTTTTGCGTTCCGCTAAGCTTCAGCACTGCTCCCCTGTTGGGCTTATATTCAGAAGCCATTTTGATGGTTTCGTCCGCGACCAGTTTGCCCCAAAGCGCCACCTCATCCAGGGAGCCGGAAAAAGCTTTATCTTCAAAACTGCTGCCCAGCAGGAGAGCAGCATCAGAAGCGGCAGGCGGTACTACGCCAGTCCATTGCTGTGTAAGCAGGCCGTTGTGAAAGAGGGTTAGCTGGCGCTTTACGTTATCGTATTTCCAGGCAATATGCGACCATCTGCTGGTAGGTATTTTTACCGTGCTGGTGTAAAGCTTGCCGGTAGCGTGATCACTGTACTGTGGGTTCCCTTCTGCACTGAAACCAATGGTCATGCCTTTTCCGGTTGCAGCATTTGAAAAAACAGCCGCCCCCGCTGTACCAAAATCAGAAGGATTTACCCAATAGCCAAGGCTAAATGTACGCTCATGTAAGCTTAAGGCAGCGTTGCTGCTTAACTGTAGTGCATTTCCAGGGCTAAAAACCGCCGCAGACAGGCTGTTGCCCTTTCTGTCAGGACCGTAGGTGATGTTACCCTGCACTTTAATGTTATAAAGAGAAGAATCTTTCAGGCTATTGGCAAAGCTTAGGGAAAGCTTTCTGGCATCATGGTCTATGCTTTTAAGCATATCAGCATGAATAACCGACTCGAAGTAGGGAGTGCCGGTAAGATCTACATATTGCACTTTCATTCTGCGATCTGCGGGATCTCCGAAAACGCTTACCTTCAGGTAGGTCTGTTTCACGCCGCTGATGATTAGTTCGGCATTATAGTTTATGTTAACCATACCATCACCCACATCTGAATTAAGATTTCCCGAAAGAAAGTCGAAGAAGGGATAGTTATATCCGGCGTAGGTGCCACGCAACTCCTGTGCATGCACATCTGCGCTGAAGCAAAGCACACCATCGATGTTGTTCTCCTGGATAAACTGCTTTAATTCTACTGCCTGTTGGGTAGCAGCAAAGTTTCTGCCGCCTACATTTTGACCAAAAGAGGGCGTTCCATTGACGAGCACCTTAAATGTAGCTCCTGATTTTGCCAAGCCTTGCTTTAGCCATTCCAGCTGCTCGGCGCCCAGGTGCTGGTGCGTACCATCGCGGTAACTGCGGTTATCGAGCAGAAAAAATTCTACATCTTTGTAGCGATAGGAAGAAAAAAGCCCCTGCCCCTCGCTGGTACGGTTGTAGTGAGGGTTGGGCCACCAGTCCATAAAAATTTCCTTCATCTCCCCCAGCGTAGGCATGGTTTTGTTGAATTCATTCGGGCCGGTATCGTGGTTATCAGTGATCGCCAGCTGTGGCATGGCCATGGTCAGAGAGTCGTGAAACTTACGGTAGAAGCGGTAACGATCAAAGGCCATGTCTTTGTTTGCCCAGTCGTCTATACCATCAGGACACTGTCCATCCGCATGCTGCAGGCCCAGTAAGTAAGTTGCATCACCCAGCCAGATCATAAGGTCGCTATCTTCTTTTGCCATCTGGTTGAAAATAGCCGGATCCCCGTTTTTATGGGTGCGCGATTCAGGCAGGTCTATACAGCGGGTGGTGTCGTAAATTCTGCCACACCCCCCTGCTAAAAAAGAAAAGTCATCTATTACCTCCGCCTCATTGATGATGGCTGCCGTCCGATCCAGTATTTGTCCGTTTTTCAGGAGTGTTGCGGTGTACGCTTCTCCTTTGGCAAGCCCTCCATATACAAAAGAACGAAGCGTGTACCCCAGCCGGTCATCTGAATTATACACTGTCCCGGCAAGCGGCGCCCCGGAGCCGCCAGCACGCACCTCCAGGTTTAATGGATCGCCCGTACCTGTGCTGGTGGTGACTACCCAGACCCGTACAGAGTCGTTGTACACAGGACTGAACATGGGCCCAAATACGACAGAGTCGCCGGGAATTGATTGAGCAGATGCAGCCAGGGTAAACAGAACCGAGGCATACAGTAGCATCCATCTGGTAAACTTTTTCATGTTATGATGTAAGGTTTTAACACGAAAGCAAAGTTGAGCATGAATTTGCCTTTGTTGTAATATTCGGTGTTATGCTATCTGTATGCTTTGGTTACAGCAAAACCTCAAAAGGAAACGAAAAATAACGATAGCTTAAAACTGCGTTCCTGCAGGTAACACTGACGAGATAAAACTGCACTATTGTGCCAGGGAACCATTGCTGCACCCTTCAAACAACTGTCTAGGTGCATGACTTGGGCATTTCTTTTCCTGCGCCCTTGCAACTTTTCCACCTTCATCAGGGGGAAATTTGTCCCGCAGTAGTATTTTCAGTGAAGGTAGTATCCGAAAGCGAATGAAGGAATGCTATGATGGCCTTCTTTTCTGCAGGGTTAAGGTGAAGAGAATCCGGAGGTAAGGTTTGGTGTGGAACTTCATAGCTGAACCCTAAACCGCCTGCGCCACCATGGTCATAAAAGTCAAGAACTTCTTCAAGGGTTTTGTAAGCACCGTTGTGGAAATATGGGGCCGTTAGACCTGCATTCCGTATGCTTACAGTTTTAAAGGACTGGTGGTAGATTTCCACATTTTCCTGATAGGCTTTACCAGCTGCTCTGCCTGCATCATCATCTACCTTGTTACTACCGGGTTTCTCCATCACCCCAAGCACTTCACTTTCATTTTCTTGATAAAGTGGAGGCACCAGGCCGCTGAAAAGGGGTGCAAAGTGGCAGGTACCACAAGCCGCTTTCCCCATAAACAAGTTAAAACCATGACGCACTTGTTCGGAAATTTCCTCACGCTCACCCCTCACGTATTGATCGAACCGACTGTTGAAGGACCGTAGGGACAACACGTAAGAGGCCAGGGCTGCAGAAAACTGGTAGCGGGTGATAGGCTTACCCTCCAGCCTGAAGGCTTGATTGAAAGATTGTCGATAGGCTGTATCTGCATTCAGTTTTTCTACGAGTGCATCAAAACTGGTATTAAATTCCAGGTGATCCACCACCACATGCTCCAGCTGTTCTTCCAGGTCAAATGCCCTGAGGTCGTAAAAGTAACGGTCTGCATAAACTGCATTGATCAGGCTGGGGGCGTTTCTCTTAACCACCTGACCCTCCACGCTCGCCAGTGATTTTGCCTTTCCGTCAGTAAAGGCAAGTGCCGGCTGGTGGCAGCTCCCACAACTCATGCGCGTACTACTGCTCAGGCGCTTATCGTAAAAGAGCGTCTTGCCAAGGCCGCGCAGGCGTTCACTATCCTGTTCCTTTTGTAGTAGGGAATAGTAGTATGGGTTGAGAAAGTCTTCTGCAAAAATATTCTGGCTGAAAAAATTCCAGGAGGGTTCCTCAACCGTGAGTGCACTGCTGTTAACTAGCCCGAGCGCCTGGTGGGCCTCCAGCAACAGGCGATACAGCGGATTAATGTAACGGGTTAGAAAAGCCAGCCGATCAAAGGTATTGAAATCATGGTGCACCTCCAGGTACTGCATCGCCCCTGAAAAAGTAGCTAGAAGATGGTTTTGCTCATGGATGGGAAGCGCTGTTAACAACGGTTTTAGCGTATAAAACATGCCTGCCAGCGAGGCTTTAGCTTCCGGTAGTGCATGTAGAGAACCTGGCGTATCAAAGCCTGTAATCCCCAGCGTGAACAGCCTCACCATCTCAAGCCTGGCAGCTTCCATCAGCTCATGCGCCTGTATGTAGCGTCTTTTGTAGAGCGCCTGCAGCATAATGCGGCTACGAAATGCCAGCTCATCTGTCAGCGTCAGCAGCTTATCTCTTTCCCCTGCCAGCGCTTCGGAAAAGATAAGCTCATCCATTACCTGCATCCCTCGCGGTGCAAGTACTTTTCTGGTTTTCAGGTAAGCATTAGGTTCCAGATAATCCAGGGGTGCCAGTCTGATATAGTTAGTGTCCTGGTAATAAGTTTCTGGCAACTGTATTTCCTCGTAAGGATAGGGATCCAGGTGAGGCAGTGGTGCTCCATTAATATACTCCTTAATGTGTTCAGGATAGTAGTAAGTCAGCAGAAACGCTACCTGTTTATAAACCAGCCTGGTCTCCAAAAATTGTTTTTGGACTGCTGCTGCAGTTACTTTACCCGAGTGGTATTCCCGGGCTGTCTGCTGTAGCAGCTGCAAGTGTTTCTCAAATTCAGCTGCTTTGCGTAAAACAATGGCTTTTGCTTCTGCAACACCGGGATCTTTCCTGTACGTAAACTGCACCAGTATCACCATGAGCAGCAGGATGACTGCCGGCAGTACAGAAACATGAGGTATTTTAAGCGCAGGGATCATCGCCTGTTATGGCCAGGGGCTCCCTGCTGTTTAGCATGATCTGCTACACCTGTTGCTGGTGCAGCGTCCACAGCGACATCATTCAGCGACCGTATAAAAGCGATGATGGCTTCTTTTTCGTCCTTTGTAAGGTGGAGTGAATCCGCAGACAGCGTCTGATTCACCACCTCAAGTCCCTGCCCCTGGCCACCACCTGTATCGTAAAAGTCAACTACTTCCTCAAGTGTCTCATAAGCGCCATTATGAAAGTAGGGGGCGGTAAGTGCGGCATTTCTGACGGTAGTGGTTTTAAATGACTTTTCATAGATCCAGGCTTCTTCCCGGAAAATACCATTCCGGAGCCTACCCTCGTCAGGATCTACATTTTTTGCAGCAGCCTTCGGATTCTGCAGCACACCCAGAATTTCACTTTCGTTTTTCATGTATAAGGGCGGAACCAGCCCGGAGAAAGTAGGTGCAAAATGGCAGGTACCACAAGCCGCTTTTCCCATAAATAAGTTAAAGCCTCTTTTTGCCTGCTCATCCAGCATGCTGGTTTCTCCCCGCACATACTGGTCAAAAGGGCTGTTGAAAGAGCGAAGAGAAAGTACGTAAGAAGCCAGGGCTTTTGAAAACCGATCACGTGTGATCACTTTATTGCCAAACGTTTTTTTAAAAAGCTTTCTATACTGCTTATTTGCTTTCAGTTTTGCCAGTATTTCAGCATGAGCTGTATTAAATTCAATCTCGTTAAAAATTACATGCGCTGCCTGTTGCTCCAGGTTAAAAGCCCTCATGTCATAGAAATACCGGCTGGCATACACGGCATTGATAAGGGTTGGTGCATTGCGCTCCACTGTTTTTCCTTCTACCAAACTCAAAGATTTAGCCTCCCCATCTGCAAATGCCTTTTGAGGATTATGGCAGCTTGCACAGCTCATTTTCCCGTTTTGGCTTAGGGACGGATCATAAAAAAGCACCTTACCCAGGTTTCGTAATGCAGGACTATCCTCCTCCCGGCCCAGGGCTGTAAAATAGTAAGGGTCCAGAAAATCTTCATCGAACAGACTATTACTCCCCCTGTTCCAGGCTTGGATACCGGAAGCATCAGCAGTATCTATCGCCTTTTGCAGCTGTCCAAGCTGCTGGTAGAGCGGGTTAATATAGGTTTTAAGAAAAGATAAACGATCAAAAGAATTGAATGACAAGGTTTGCTGTAAGCTGATGATTGCTTCCTGAAAGAGCCTGTCCCCGCTGGCAATCTTATCAGCATGGATGGAAGAAGCAACTTCTTTCAGGGATTCCAGAGAAGCAGCAGCTTCTTGCAGGGCATTCTGGGAGCCTGGCGTATCAAAACCAGTCAGGCCCAAGGTAAAGAGGCGCACCAGTTGCAGGCGCATGGCCTCCACTACATCGCCTCTGTCCAGGCTCTTTTTATCCAGATCAGCCAACAGGATACCCGCATGCGTCTCAAGCTTCTGGGCAAGTTCGGCAATCTTCACACGTTCATGTTCAACTTCTGCAGCAAAGACCAACTCATCCAGTACCTGGAGCCCTTCCGGCTCCATCACAACTGGACGGCTATTCTCACTTTCCAGGTGCAGCAAGGGAGCTCCGTTAATGTGACTCTCCACATATTCAGGATAGTAGTAAGCCAGAATAAACTCAATTTTCTTGTAAGTCAGCCTGGTACTGCTAAGCGTTGCCTGCAAAGAATCTGCAGTAATGCGTTTGAACTTGAAAGCCTGCCCTATATTTTTAAGACTGTTTGTGGCCTGATAAAACTCCCGTACACCCCCCTTGATACCCGGGACTGCATCCAGGGCTGGGGGAGTAAAGGAAAAAATACCCCCAGCTATGCCACTTAGTAAAAGTAACATCAAGTAAAGGCGCAGCCTAAAAACAACTTGCCACATGAAACCAGAGTTAAGATAGCGCCAGGCCAATAGCCTGGAATATCTGATAAAGGTAGGGGGACAACATTGGTCAGGCTTTTCTCAAATGTTAAAAAACTGTTATGGATGTTGATGATTCCTAAAGCCCTGGCTTTTTTCCGGGACATTCTCAACAGAATCTATGCCTCGGGGGTCCCTTGAAGTTTATCCTAAATTCCAATGATGACTGTATTGCTGCTAAATTACATAAATGCACCCACGCTTTTCTTGCACAGGCACTTAGGGGTGCCGGAAAGCTTAAACCATTCTAAAAGCAGATGGACTTTGACTGGTTCGCTTTTTAAAGAAATTGGTAAAATGAGTAGCCTCTTCAAAACCAAGGCAATAGCTGATTTCCGAAATATTCCAATTAGTATGTTTCAGCAGTGCTTTTGCTTCACTGAGTAGACGCTCAGTGATATGTTCTGTAGTAGTTTTACCGGTGGTTTGCCGTATTGCCCTGTTCAGGTGATTGACATGTACCGCCAGTCTTTCCGCAAAATCTCTTGCAGAGCGAAGGGTAAACCGTTGTGTAGGAGATTCTATAGGAAACTGGCGCTCCAGAAGCTCGGTAAATATGGAGGTGATACGTGCATTGGCATTAGGATGCTGATACAGGGTTTCTGAAGGCTCCATTTTAAGCGCAAAGTGAATAAGCTCTGTCACGTAGTTTCTAATTAAGTCGTACTTGTAGAGGTAGTCAGATCCGATTTCCTCCAGCATCTTCTCAAAGATCCCGCTTACCTGTGAATCCTGCTCTTCCTTAAGCAGGTAAGCAGGTTTTCCTCCAAACATAAACATAGGGAGCTCACTGATGTTCCCCCTCATCTTTTCAGTAAAGAAAGCCTCTTTAAATATGCAGAAATAGCCTGTATTATCACCAGAAAGGCTTTGTACTGTATAAGGCACCTGGGGATTAAAAAATATAAGGGTGATGCCGTTTGTCTCCAGACTTTTATCTGCATAATGAAATATATAATGCCCCCTGATCAGACTGATCTTGTAAAAGTCTCTGCGGGCATACTGTGGAGGAGCACCACCGAAACCGGAACAGTTTTCCAGCCTGAACACGTTAAAATGCCCAATGTCTTGTTGCAGTCTATCGGGTAACCATCCAAACTTATGTTGATAGAAATGCTCTAAAGTTTCAGTAGTAGCCATCGTTAAAAAATTTTTATTTAACCTTATCAATTAAGTTTTACTCTTGTTTGTCTCTAAAGCTGAAAAGACTATCAATCAATGCTAAAGGCCCAAAAGCTATTAGATATTTTACAGCTCAATTCAGCATGTAGTTACTGTTTTAGCCCTCTGTGCATGCTGAGCAATATATGGTTCACCCAGCAGGCGAACTGCTACAGGTTTGGCCGTACCCTTCAATGCAACTGACATACGTGTACTCCTTGGTTTAGGGTTATCAAGACTCTGATATGCTTCCTCTGACATCACTAAATTATTATTCAGTTCCCTGGTAACTGACTCTAGCCGAGACATCAGGTTCATCGGGAAACCCATCACTTCAATACTCTCCTGACCCTTGTGATCTGAATGCCCCACAAGCACATCTCCCTCGTGCAAACCAACGCATACTTCAATATCGTGACCAAGATAAGGTTTTGCGTAGGACTGATTGAAAGCCTTCAGATTCTGAATAACTGTATTAGCAGATTCCAGTGCCAAGCTCATTGCATCCCGGATGTCTTCTCCCTTTCCGAACACAGCATAGAGGCTGTCAGCTGCAGTCTCTACTATCGTGCCGCCGGCATCCCTGATGGATTCTTGAAATATTTGAAAAAGGATTTTCACTAAATATGGTACATCCACCGAAGTATCTGTTTCCATTAGCTGGGTGTAACGCCTTATGTTCAGAAAAAGCAAAGCCAAATGCCGTTCTTCTCCCAAACTTGTGTAGTCCTTTAAAAGGGCAGAAACGTTTACTGCCCAGGTTCCACCATTGTTGCCTCCCACTTGCTTTTTTGCTGGCTTACACACAATAGTGTTGTCGGAAAGTTTGATACAAGCAAAATTATTATTTGTATTCATTGGTAAATTTTTGTTTCGTTGAAAATGTTAGCTTACTCAAAGGCGAGTAAGCAGTTGATTGACGGATGTCATGCTTACTGGTAAGCAGTAGCATAATTATGTTTTCATAGCGTTGTTTAATTTGTATAGTACAAATGTACGTGGCCACAGAAAGGAAGGTCCTGCCACTTTCAAACCAATACTTACAAAATTCAAACAATCTCCCGTTCGTACCTGAATAGCTGTTGTTAAAGGAAGGCCGGAGCTGCTATGATCAGTTGTATTCAGGCAAGTCCTGTCAAAAATCATCCAGGCACAGTGGCGGCATCAGGATAAGGGCTGGCATCCGTGGTATTGGCGAAGATCAGGCTAATGCGCACCCCTGTACTGCTTTGGATGTCAAAGCTGCCCCCCAGCTGCCGGCTTAAGCCCCTCATCAGGCTCATGCCTAAGGTGTTGCTCTGGACAGGGTCAAAATCTTTATCCAGGCCCATGCCATCATCTGCAATAGTGAGCAGGTAATTCTCCTCCCCCAGGGCCTCCACCCCAATGCTCACCGTGCCGCTTCTTCCATCAGCAAAACCATATTTCAGGCTGTTGGTCACCGCCTCGTTGATAAGCAAACCCAGGGGCACAGCTATGCTTACATCCAGCTCTACACAGGCAACGGACAAGCAAAAACGAATCCGCTCCTGCACATCAAAGGAATCTCCAAGGTACTCTACCACTTCCCGTACATAAGCGGACAGCTCTACTCTGGCCAGGTTCTTTGACTGGTAAAGCCGCTGGTGGATCAGGGACATGGCATACACCCGATGCTGGCTCTCCTGGATGGCTGACAATGCTTTCTCATCCTGCAGGTAGCAGGCCTGGGAATTGAGCAGGCTCATCACCGTGTGCAGGTTATTCTTCACCCGGTGGTGAATCTCCTTGAGCATCCACTCCTTTTCTGTCAGCAGCTCTTCCATCTCCAGCAACACCTGCTCCAGGGCCTGGTGCTTCTGGTTTATCTCCTGCTGCTTTTGCTCCAGCTTCCGGTTGCTCTGCTGCTTGAGCCGGTAACGGTTATAAACGACTACTGAAAAAAGCAGCAGTAGCAGGCTTCCTGCAATGAAAGTATTGCGCTGGAACTCCTTTTGCTGGATACTTGCCTGCTGCACCTGGTTCTGCTTGGTCAAAAGGGCTATGTCCTGCTGCTTGAGCTTGAGGTCCTGATCCTTCTGCTGGGTCTTGTACTGGATCTGCAGATTGGCAATCTGCTTACTCTTGGTCTCGTTGAAAATCGAGTCATTGAGCCACTTATGCCGCTGGTAGTGGGCAATGGCTTCCCGGAAGTTGCCCCGGGCCGAATCTACCTTGAACATAAGCAAGTGAAGATCCACCGCATGCCTTAAAGAGCCTGCTTTTGCATTTAGGCCTATGGCTTTATCCAGGTAGCTGTCAGCTTTATCGTACTGCTTTACCGTCAGGTAAAAGTTACCTGCCCTTTTATAAATATCTGTTCCGCCCATGTACCCGCCATGATCCAGCCGCTCTGTCTCAAGTAGATAAACCGCCTCCAGAAAGTACTTTTCAGCCTGTGCATATTCCTTCAGGGCCAGGTAACATTCAGCAAGAGCTCTTGCGGATACTTCCTTGGTCAAATGATTATACGGGGGAAAAGCTTTGGTGGCATCGATATAAAAGGCAAGGGCTTCCCGGGTTTGCCCCCCGGCGATCATCAGCCTGGAGATGCTTCCAGCTAAATCATGAATATAGTACAGGTTCTTTTCCTGCTGTGCGTACTTAAATGCACTGCGATAGTAGAACAAAGCTTCCTCCCGCTGATCGATGGCCAGGTAGGTTCTGGCCAGGGTGGCATTGTATTCCCCCAGTTCAGAAGTATCCCTGGTAATGCTGCTGCTTTCTATGGCTGCAAGGCTGTACTGGATAGATTCTTTGTAGTTGCCCATCTCCCGGTTAACAGCTGCCAGTAAATTATAGGTATAGTGCAGCAAAGGATAGTTGATAGAGCCGTAAAGGGCCAGCACCTGCTGCAGCTTGATATTCGCCAGGGCTGTCTGCCCCTGTATGTAATGCAGGTTGGCAATGGCCTCCAGTAAATACGCCTGCTGCTCTGTATTGCCTGTTTGCCGGTAAATCTCCATCGACTGCTCCTTGAACCTGATCTTTTCTGTTAAATCTGCTGCTGTATAGCCATAACACTCTCCCAGGAAATACCAGCCCTCGGCCTGCAGCTGCCTGTCGTAGTGCCGGCTCTCTTCCAGTGCCTGCTTCACCAGTGCTCTTGCCCTTTCCTCCTCTCCTTTTTGGAAAAAAAAGCTGCCCAGCAGGTACTGACTCTGTATGTAGCCTTTGCCAAAAGACAAAGAGGTACTCAATGCTGCTGCCTTACTGCTGTAGAAGTAGGAACTGTCCAGGTTCACTTCTCTTTGTATTTCCTTATTGATGGCTATATTAAGAAAATGCCGGCTTAACTGCAGCAGGAGCTCCACCCTGTGGGTGTCAGGCCTGCTTTCCTTAAGCCGCCAATGCACACTATCTACTGCTGGTTGGGGTAAACGGGGAAACAAAGGGGCTGCCTGCAAAACTGCAGCGGATCCACACACTACCAGGATTAGTATAAGATTGAGAAAACGCAGATAAGCTAACATGGCATCATATAAGATAAAGATATGTATTGATCTCAGATAAAACTGTTGCAGACAAAGCTCATTTCAATAGATGATCCTCCGCTCCAATCCTTAAGCTAAGATAAATATATAAAGTACTCTTATTAACATCAGCATCTACTGACTTTATATTGCCAAACTTCAGTTAGCCGTAAGTTACACTTGCCAATATGCCTGCAAGTCAGCGGCTAAGGATCAAAAGAATAGCCATTATTGGGAGCATTCCTTACTATTGGAAACAAGAAGAAGTTATAAGACCGTGTATACGAACATAAATATTATCTATGTTCTAATATACCCGAAGCAACTGCACTAAAACTTACAACTTCAGGCATAATCTGTACATTGTCCGAAAATAAGCCATCCCTTAATTTTACATTATCTGCATATTTAGAGCATGTATCCTATAAAACATCTATTCTGGTAGTTTAAATAAAGTGTTATTTAACATGCCGATTTTTAGCAACAAATGTTCGAGGGATATTCTCAAATTATATTATCGTATATACATTAAATAAAAGCTTAGCAGGGGGCGTGCGTGCAATCATATTTTCCTTTTATAAATCTATTCTATTACAAGCTTTAACTACAATATAGGGTTGGGGGGCATGAAACTGGAAAGGGTGCATAAAACCTGCCATGGCTGAAGCAGAAGATGAAATAAAAGTAATGAACGTCATTTCAAACTAGGTATTCCTTTGTATAGAATTACATGCTTTTTGCATGCAGTAATCAGCTGCATGGATTGGGCAAAACACATATTTTAAGCCTTCAAATCTTTAATTACCTATACACTTTTTTCTATCAACTTCTAAACAGTTAACATTTTTATTTAAACATATGGAAACAGCACTGGTAAATCTGAAAGCAAAGGACAATCAAAATGCAGAACATTTAAAAAATGCCCTGCTGCACTTAAAGAAGTTGAGTCAGGATGAAATGGGAATGGTACATTACGAAGTATTCCAGTCAAAAGAAGATCCTTTGATATATTACGTTCGGGAAAGCTGGAGCAGTCAGGACATGTTAAACAGGCACCTGGAACAACCCCATCTCCAAAAGTTTGTGAGGGACACGCAGGAATGGTTAACAGCTCCATTTACATCAACGTTGTTGAGAGAGGTTTTTTAGTGAAGGCACCTGTTGAAGAGCTTTTACTTCATTCTAATTTCCGATCATGGAAGCAGCTTCACTGATCAAGTTTATTACCAGTACTACTTAGTCGCTTTGGTCTTTCCGTAATGGTTGTTTGAATTTTGCAGGCATTGGTTTGAAAGCAGTAGCCTCCCGCTACCTGCTGCCAGGTATATTTGTAACATACAAAGGGAACAATCAATATTTTGGGATCTACAAAAAAAATTGCGTACAAGCTGCCTTAAAGAATCCCGGAAAGATGTGCAGTTTCTGATTTTTCACTTGCAAGCAGTGTAATACATTATTACCAGTTATGTGTGCAGTGGTGTTCTTTATCACATTAACTACAACTTAAGAAAGTATGAAAACAGAATCAAAAAAAACAAAATCTGCCACCTCATCTCAGGCTTTGCAACCAAACCATAAGTATGCCGGCATGTGGATAACAATAGATGGGTACATCCGTCATGAGCTGTTACCAAACGGCCGTTACAACGAAGCACGCGGCCGTAAAGAAAGTGCCTATCAGGGACGATATACCATAGTGGGTGATCATATTGAGTATGTTGATGATACCGGATTTACAGCTGATGGTGACTTTATTGATGGTGTACTCTACCACGCGGGCATGGTGCTTTATAGAGCAGAAAACAAATCATAATACCTTCTGTTTTTGATTATTTCTATGCCTATAGTCTGATTAGTTGCAGCATCAGCAATAAGAATTACAACCACCAATACGTATACTTCCCTGGGTTACAAGGGGGTCAGGGGGAATAGGATGAGCACCTGATTAGACGTAGATGTCCAGCGTTAGGCAAAGCAGGACATAGTCATTTTTATTACACTATTAAATTTAGGTCTACTATGCATGCAGGTAGAAACTTTACACTGAACGAATTTATCGTTTGGTCTCAAAGAGATGTGCTGCTGCTTTTTGTATTGTCTGTTGTACCTACCATCCTTTATAAGTTGGCAGGATGGCACTGGATTGCACTGCCATGGGCGCCCATTACCATCATTGGCACAGCTGCGGCTTTCATTACAGGGTTCAGAAATAATGCCACCTATGAACGTTCATGGGAAGCCAGAAAAATATGGGGTAGTATTGTTAACAGCAGCAGAACCTGGGGCATCATGGTGAAAGATTTCATACGTGATCTTCCTCCTGAAGAACTGCGAAATGTGCAAAGAATATTCATCTATCGCCACATTGCCTGGCTTACGGCTATGTGTTTTCAACTACGGGAGAAGCGCAGTTGGGAAAATGCCAGAGTAAAAACCAGATACATCCGGTACCAGAAGCTATACCCTGTTCGTGAATGGGAATCTAAGCTCCATGATGAACTGGCTCTATTGCTCTCTGCCGAAGAGCTGGATTTTATAACACCTAAAGCAAACGCAGCAACCCACATCATAGCCTTACAGTCCGCCCATCTGAAACAACTGGAGGAAAGCGGAAAGCTGCATGTTTTTACCTACGTAGAACTGGAGAAAGTGCTAAAAGATCTGTTTGATCACCAGGGAAGAAGTGAACGCATCAAAAACTTCCCTTATCCAAGACAGTTCTCCAGCATTAGTACCATCTTTATTCACCTGTTTATCATCATGCTGCCCTTAGGCATGCTCAATGAATTCAGGAGCCTGGATGAAAACCTTGTCTGGCTTAATATCCCCTTCAGTATGATTGTCAGTTGGGTTTTCACGACACTGGAGGGCGTGGGCGAAAGTACTGAAAGCCCTTTTGAAGGTGCAGCCAATGATGTTCCGATTACGGCACTAAGCCGTACAATTGAAATTGATTTGCGACAAATGTTGGATGAGAAAGAAGTACCACCCGTCCTAACCCCCACCAACAATATCCTAACCTGATTGCTATGAAAGATGAAGAATATTTAGCTGTTGTACGCAGGCATTATCCAAAAGCCAACACAACCACCGCTTCGGTGCATACGCTTTTTAATGAACTACAATCAAAGTTTGGTCTAGCACCACACCAGATACTACATGCAGACAGCATCTGCAGTGATGATGTTAACAGCATAGAATATCCACCAAGTGCGTATGACATGTTAGGCCCCTTCAAATTGGGAGGCCTTGACGGTTATCCATTTGCAGGACTAACAGGAATGAGTGCTTTTGCACATCATGTACCCAAAGATGGCGCCGTGGTTATATTTTATGCCCCGCATATTGGCATCACAGGAGAAGGGTCTATAGGACAGGTAAATCGCATAGGTCAAAAACAACCCTCTGCTTGTTGTGGTGCAGTCAGTGCAGCTTTGCAAAAACTGCAAGGCAACAAAATAAATATTGGCGAACTTACAGATCTTGACTATCAGCAAAATACCATTGAGCAGATATTATTCAAACAAAAAGAACGCATTACACAGGCCCCTGTACCTATCAAAGAAGCTACTGAAGTAATGTATGAAGCCATCGAGGAGCGTATCAACTTTTAGTTTCTAAAACAAAGTTTAGCTGTAAATATGTGATTCTGGTAGGAGGTATTTTTATCAATGGAGACCCTGATGCCGGCTCTTTTTCCTCCCTGAATAGAGTAGATGTAATGGAGGTTGAAACAGAAAAGTCACCAGTCTGACACTATTTATGGATGCACAGTAGTAAGTTCAGCAGCAGACAATACTGTTTGCTTCCTTTAAATCAGTGCATGGCCTTCTGCTTTCTTGAGTATATTTCCTTTAGAAGCGCATCATCATGATACACTAGGTGAGTAGTGGCATGGCTAAAAAAATGTTGTTACAAGTCCCTCTGTCTTTTACTGCTACAATAACATTTACCTATAACAGACTTGATTCGACAGCGTGCGCATAAGCATTGATCAGGAGCAGGCTTACAGTCAAGCCTGCTTATTTTTTATAAATGCTGTAGGCACCCAAGTGGATTCTATGACAGCCATGAATAAGGTTTGATGATTTATATAACAAAGGATTTAAGCTAACATGAATGATAATATTCTTTTTCAAATCATGATCTTTTTGCTGTCTGCAATGATCATGGTGCCGATTGCCAAAAGGCTGGGTTTGGGATCAGTTTTGGGGTATCTGATAGCAGGCATACTTATTGGCCCAGCTGTTTTAGATGTTACTGGTGTGGAGAGCCATCAGCTGTTAGAAATTGCTGAACTGGGTGTTGTCATGATGTTATTTATCATAGGCCTGGATCTTGAACCATCGCACATATGGAACATGAGAAAAATGATCTTCGGCCTGGGAGGACTACAACTCCTGCTTACAGCTGCGCTCACGGGACTATTACTGTTTCTTGCTGGAGAGAACTGGCCACAGGCAGTTGTGCTAGGGCTTATTACTTCATGTTCATCCACCGCTCTGGGCGTTCAGTATCTGAATGAAAAAAGGTTAAACCACACTCCTGCCGGAGAGAGAGCTTTTTCAGTGCTAATCTTTCAGGATATAATGGTTATTCCGATACTGGCGGTTTTGCCATTGTTGAAGAATGTGCAGACAGAACAGGCAGCATCTGATGCTTCTTTAGTTTTTCCCAATACCCTACCTGCCTTTCAACATGGGTTACTTGTCATTGGGAGCATTGCACTGGTAATACTTTTTGGCCGTTTTGGTATACGCGCGGTTTTTAAAATAATTGCACGGACAAAGCTCCGTGAAATGTTTACTGTAACAGCCTTACTGATTATTGTTGCCATTGCATTGCTGATGCACCTGATAGGCTTGAGCCCAGCTTTAGGAGCATTGCTGGCAGGGATCGTACTTGCCAACAGCGAGTATCGACATGAACTTGAAGGTGCTATCGACCCCTTCAAAAGTTTGCTACTTGGTCTTTTTTTTATGGCTGTCGGTGCTGCTATTGACTTTGACTTCATTGGAACTAAGCCCTTCCTAATGGCTTTCCTGGTAGCAATTATGATCCTGTCTAAGTTTTCTGTTCTTGTTGTTTTAGGGCGATCGTTTGGTTTGAAAATTCGAGATAACCTTATCTTCTCAATTGCCCTTTGCCAGGGAGGAGAGTTTGGATTTGTGCTGTTGAGCTTCTCCCTGCACGAAGGAATACTGAACAAAGAGGTTACTGACATCGCTATGGCGGTTACTGCCATCAGTATGTCCATAACGCCAATACTACTAGCACTTAATGAGCGATTTGTACTTCCTCACCTGATTAGCAAAGAAAAACCAAACGACAAACCAAGTGATGTGCAACAGGAACAAAATCAAATTATTATTGCAGGTTATGGCTCTTTTGGTAACACACTGGGGAGATTTCTGAACGCCAACAAAGTTAACACTACTGTGTTGGACTTTAATCCTGACAATGTAGATCTGTTAAGAAGAGTTGGACTGAAAGTATACTATGGAGATGCTACAAGATACGAACTTCTGGAAATTGCCGGAGCCTCTACGGCCAGAATGATAGTAGTTGCCATGGGTGATGCCAAAACCCGGCTACAGGTAATTGATGTAGTGAAAAAGCATTTTCCTAATCTTAAAATCCTTTGTAGGGCCTCTAACAAGTATGATGCCTTTGATATTCTTGAGACTGGGGTAACTGATATCTACCGACAAACAATTGACACCAGCCTACGACTTGGCAAGGATATCCTTAAATCTCTTAACCACAGGCATGATCTGGTAGAACGCTCAGCAGAAGCGTTCTTCAACTACGACGAAATGGTTGTTCGTCAGCTATCATACCTGCGGCATAGCGCTGGTTATATCGAAGCCGCACGCCAGACACTGTTGGAACTGGAATTCATCATGGATGAAAAGGTGCAGGACGCTTTTAAAGATAGTAACCACAGGGAGCGCCATATAGGGTAAGCTGTGAGCGCTTTTTAATTTGCAGACAGGCACAGTAACGCCATTCGGGTAAGAGCTGGTACCACTATTATTGATGAAGATGGGCCTAATCCTAATTGGTGTTGCATTGAATGTCAAAGGGGCCACCCTGCTGCCTACTTTGGCCCCTCATTAGGCTCATGCCTAAAGTGATGCTGTGAACAAGGCGAAAATCCTTGTTCAGGCCAGTTCCATCATCAGCAATAATGAGCAGCTAACGTAAAAGCTTAATTTTACTGGGAGCAGCAGGCCCTGCAGCTTCAGGGCAGACTGCCTTCGCCAGCCTGTACCATAAGATTAAAGCAGTTACACCCTAAGCAATAACCTCTTGCATGCTTTAGTTGTATGTTTCAGGCTTCATGATCATTGGTAGAATTTACCTGTCCAAACCTTGAGCGTATCTCACTTGCCAGCAGCACGGTATTATCCTTTGTAAGCAACTTATTACAAGTAAACAGTACAATCAAAACCTGTTTTTATCAATTGTTATGTGCAGGTACCATTGCTACTTTTACAACACTTACTTATTAGTTAGCAGCTTAAAAAAGTATCATGCATGAGGTGTTAAGCTGCTTTATGATCATTAAACTTTGATTGTATTGACTTGGCCCCACTGCCATGGCTTTAGTGCCAGGAGGTAACAATGGCTGCTCAAAAAGGACGCCCCCTGTGCTTTCCTGCGTAAGAGGTTGCCGCATTTTTATCTAGAAACAGCAAAAACTCTACTTCCACGATCAACATATATATGGAGACTGTAACACCAGAATGGCTGCAATCAATATCATCATTCCATGATGTTCCGCTTACTCAGTTGAGATGGTGGATAGCAAACAGCAATCACTTTATGCTTGAGAATGATGCTTTGTTGATCAGCTCTGGTGAGCCAATAAAAGGCACTTATATGATCATCAAAGGCAGAATCCGTGTATCCCTGGCTCTCGCATGCGGCCTAAGAACCATTGGAAGTTTTTCTGCCAAAGAAGTGCTCGGATACCTGCCATGTTCAACCAGTACCATTGCTGGTATCAACGGACAAGCTACAGAACAGGTACAGGTGATGATGTTTCCTTCTGAAAGAATGAATGAACTCATTGATAACAACGACAAACTAGCAAAGGCACTTGTAGCAATGGCTTACAGTACCAATGTGTTCCCGGCAAAACAGCAACTGCATGAGATGTCAAGCGTGCTGGAAAAGAACACTAACCCTACTGACCTGGAATACAACTACACCCCATTTACCAATATGAGGCTCACCAACTCCCTGCGTAGGCATTTACAACTGCATCCGGAAACATTTGAAAAATTAAGTGCTGCAAAGATGGGTAAGGAAGTCTTAGGAAAAGTAAATAGTATATTATCAGAAGTACTTTCAAGAAATATAAAGCCAATGTTGACCCTCATGCAGTGGCCAGTATATGAAAATGAGCTAAGAGCATGTCTGGATAAGTACTACGTGATAAACAGCAGGGAAGTAGCCGAGATGTTTGTGGAATACGGCTTTACCTGCAAAGACATAGACGGTATAGCAAAGTTATTACCCGCCAATTATGTATCACCTGTATTAAACTGGGTGAACAACAACCTAATTGTTGAAAAAATGGCGAATGGGTTACTGGACGCCTCCTAACAATACAAACAACTACCCTAACAACCACCTATCCTTTTTTTATTACCCTACTTATGCATAAAATACTGGTTCCTACAGACTTTTCCTTCCTGGCAAATTGTTCTGTTAATTTTGCTGTTCAATTTGCAAAAATTTACAAAGCAGGTATAAAACTCCTGCATATAGTGGATCCTCCTGCCTCTGGCACTATGAATAGTACCGGAGAAATTATCAAAAACCATCTAGATGATGTTTTTATCTTGAAACTCGTGGAAAGAACCAAAAAACTCCTGGAAGGAATTGTCCATAAGTATAGCGATGAAGGGGTTGAAATAGAGTACGAAGTAAGATTTGGAGAGCCTGCTGATTCTATTATCCTGGATATCACCAAAAGCAATATCGACCTTGTCATTATGGGTTCGAGAGGAGCGAGCAGGATAAATCGTTTAATATTAGGATCTACAACCGAGGATGTAATAAGAAAAGCGCAATGCCCTGTCATTACAATGAAATGCAATGTGGATAATATTAAAAATATGCAGCGCATCCTGTATGTGCTCAACCTTGAAAAAGATAAGCCTGAGATGATTCATGAACTGGTCAAGCTCCAAAAGCTACTGAATGCTCATGTGCATATCCTTACTGTCATCACTCCTGAAAAGTTCCGGAATAGTAGATTGATACAGAGGCAAACTACTGCTTTTGCAGAAGAGAACAGAATTGAAGATTACTCCATAAGCCT
This sequence comes from Cesiribacter sp. SM1, assembly GCF_020178975.1. Taxonomy (GTDB): domain Bacteria; phylum Bacteroidota; class Bacteroidia; order Cytophagales; family Cyclobacteriaceae; genus Cesiribacter. The sequence continues at coordinate 41,295 of NZ_JAHXBU010000008.1, read as the reverse complement.
TTATGCTGAGGAAAGTGAAGAAGCCGGTATCCTGCATTTTGCAGAAGAGATCAACGCTGATCTTATTGCCCTCAGCACTCATCATAGAAGCGGAATATTCAATATACTATCTTCAAACTTGCCTGAAGAGTTGATTAGCCATGCGCACAGGCCGGTTTGGGTCTACAATGCAGAAAGTTCAAAAGTCTACAAATCAACACTGCATGAGACTGCCACCATTAGTCTTCAGAAAGAATGACCGATCCTGCAGGGACTGTACTTCCACATCTTTCCAGACTCACAGGTAACAATGTCTTATAAAGCAACTTATCATTAGGCCAACCACAAGCTGACGGGATGAGAATAGGTGGCGATGCGTAGGTAAAATAAAATTTTAGACCTTACGGCAGGAGATACTTGATTAGGCTAGTATCTCCTGCCCTTCTTTTGTTTTCTGAAAAGTGGCAGTAGCAAAGGTACACAGTGGAATCACCTTTCTCTGATTTGCCCTAACTTGTTCTACTAAATTAGAATTTCCTGCCAATCTCTTTTCCCTTCAAAGCGTCATCCACATGGGTATGATTATGATCATCCTTATATCACCAGCCAACACATAAAAAAAATTCTTCCAGCTTTTCACCGTTGAGCATAAAACTGAATGATCCCCCTTTTTTATCTTTATTAAGTTGAACAATTTCCATGGTTTTACCGCTCATGATCTGTTGTAAAAGTTAATATTAGTAATCAAGGCTGCCAAACAAGCCGCTTTGATAGTCAGCAATGGTCTGTCCGATTTCTTCTGGCGTATTCATCACAAAGTTATCTTTAGCAGCGACAGGCTCATCTATTGGTTCAGCAGACAGCATTAATATTTGAGTATCTTCTTCTGCAGATAGAGAGATCTCCTCATTTTCTTTTTCAAAAATGATCAGGTTAAATGCTTCTATCAATTGCTCGTTTACAACAAGACTACCCTTTGCTATGTACAGGAGCGTCCAGTATCCTGGTGTTGTGTCCAGTTGCACTTCACGGCCCTTTGTTATTTCACCAATGATGGAAACAATGGGTGTATAGCTTATCACCGGACCTTTTTTACCATGATAATCACCACTGGCCAGTCGCAGGTCAACACCCTCCTGCTGCAGTATCTGTGGCTGATCTTCTTTTAAAGAATGCTGGTAATGAGGATCTTTCCATTTATGTACCTTTGGTACGTTAATCCAGAGCTGAATCAACTCATGCACACCCCCCTGTTGCAGCATAGCTATAGAAGGACCCTCGCTATGCAATATGCCCTTACCGGCAAACATCCACTGTACATCACCCGCCCTTATCACTGCATGATGACCAGCACTATCTTTATGATACCCCTCACCCTGAAGCATAAAAGTCACGGGGGCAAATCCTCTATGTGGATGCGGGTGCATACGCATTTCAGATCCGGCAGCAATGTGTTGAGGCCGCATATGATGCAATACAATAAAGGGATTAGCAAATCTGAAGTTCGGATGCGGCAGTGGCTGCAGCACTGTATCTGTTGCTGTGATCTTCTTCTCCCTGCCAGCAAGTATGTGTGTTATTTTCTTTTGCATAAAACTGTAGCTGTTTACTTTGCATTTCTGATCTGGAATATATCTTGTTATTCCAATACACCAAACTTGCCTGATTCAAACTCTTGAACAGCTTCTAGTATTTCCTGCCGGGAATTCATCACAAAAGGACCATAGCTGGCAATAGGCTCTTGGATTGGCTCACCACTTAACAGCAGTAACACACTGCTTTCCAGCGCTTTGATGTAGATATCCTGTCCCTCATTACTATATAAACAAAACCTTGTTCTACCGCTCTGTCTCCGTTTACCTCCACCTGACCATTGATATGATCAATTGCTGCCAATCAAATCAACTGTCGTGTAACAGGAACGCTGCAAAAAATGTGACATTTTATACCAAGCCTGATTTTGAGCCAGTTGCAAGAAATGAAGAGTATGATCAGCTACAGTTTTTCGTAGTACTACGAAAAGAAGATAAATTTTCAAGCAGGAAACGCTTCCTTTTTCTCAATTGCTCGAAAGCATGATGATGCGCTCATCAATCATTGCATTGCTTTCCGGAGCCGGTATTGGATTAGTGGAAACAACAATGATTATCCTGATGACGCAGGTCTCAGGGAATTTAATAACATTAGAATGAAGTGCTGCAAGTGCTGGCTACTGGTTATACAAACGCACAACAGTTTGATAACATCACCAACGGACACACATCTTCATAAGTCAGCTTAATCCCAATGGGTTATAATAGACTTATCCTACCTCTCTCCAGACTGAATCCTTTTTTTCAACCTATAAACTCCCTCTTGATTCCAAGCTTCTTGATCTTTGAATTTAGAGTAGTAGGAGGCATTTTCAATAGAGCAGCAGCTCCATTTTTTCCCCATACTCTGCCGTTACATTTTTTTAAGATTGATAGGATGTATTCTCTTTCATTTTCTTCTATGGTTTTGAAAAAGGATTCTGCTACATTTACAGCATCTTTTACATTCAATGTATTTACAGCAAGGTTAACTTCTGTAATAGAGGAACCTGAACTTCTTAATACACAACGCTCCATTAGGTTTTCCAGCTCCCTGATATTTCCAGGCCAATTATACTCCATTAACTCCTGCAGGGCATTTTCTGAAAGACCCTCAATTTTCTTTCCAGTCATTTCAGCATATTTTTTGATAAAATAATTAGCAAGCAGGGGTATGTCTTCCCTCCGTTCCCGTAATGGAGGTAACTGAATAGGAAAAACATTTAATCGATAATATAGATCCAGACGGAAACTTCCTTGTGTTACTAGTTCTTCCAGATTTCTGTTTGTTGCTGCTATAACCCTAACGTTAACTTTAATAGTAGATTTACCCCCGACGCGACGTATTTCCTTTTCCTGTAAAACCCGCAGCAGTTTGACTTGTACGTCCAGAGGCAGTTCACCAATTTCATCTAAAAAGATAGTACCATTAGCTGCCTGTTCAAAATGTCCGATATGGGCTTCAGCAGCACCGGTAAAAGCACCTTTTTCATGACCAAACAGCTCTGATTCAACCAACGAAGGGGGTAAAGCTGCACAATTCACTTTCACAAACGCTTTTCCTTTTCGGGCTGATAAATGCTGAATACACTCTGCGACACGTTCTTTACCTGTACCACTCTCTCCCAATATTAACACCGAGGTATCAAAAGGAGCTACTTGTGTGATATTATCAAAAACAGTCAACAGTCCATGGCTCATACCAATGATTCCCGGGAAAACACTCCCCGTATTACGCCTGGCAGATGGTGCATTAATCTTAGTTGTGGATGGGTTTGCAACAGCACCCACAGTGGATGTAATGCTCTTCTTGAAAAAGTTTTGTAAGGCATTCCTTAAAAAACCAATCATATCCAGATGACCTTTGTTATATACGTCCGGTCGTCTGTTGAATAAGTTCACCTGTACGGGTAAGTCAACATGCGAGAAGACAGGTATTCTGAAAAGGGAGTTTACATCAAAGCATCTTTCAATAGTCTTGATCATCTTTGAAGATGCCATTTCCTGCTCAAAAGACTCTCCATTGAAATACCCCGGCTCCGCTGGTATCGACAGCGTTTTTTGTAATGCTACAAATGCAGATTGTTTTAAGCCGGTAATTGTTAACCACTCTTGCAGGCCAATACGCTGATACTCATTAAAAGCAACCCTCCTGTAACTGTCAATGATGATAAAGTCTGTATCTGGCGTAGCAGTACTGATGGTCATAAAGTCAAAGGGAATGTGAGGTTGCAGAATCCTGCCAAATCTTAGAAAAAGATCACCCTCTTTATTGTCAGCTAAATGAGCATCTTCCAGTTGGCTGTGAATCAATTCTATTTTATGATAATTAGACTCCAGGCTATACTGGTGACGGAACAGCGCAATCTCTATGGTAACAAGTACATCTTTATCCCTGAATGGCTTAATTAAAAACCCGTAAGGCTGCGTTTCTTTTGCTGCCGCCAGAATTTCTGAATCGAAATTTGCTGATATATAAACAAAAGCTATACCACGCTCTTTTATTTTTCCTGCCAGATCAATTCCTGTACCATTTCCTTTTAGAAAGATATCCAGCAGCACCAGTTGTGGCTTTTCTTTCATAATCCCTTCCAGTGCAGCATCCATGCTAGCCTCAATGCCACACACTTCATACCCTGCCTTTTGTAGAATAAGCTTCAGGCTATGGGCTTGTGCAAAATGATCCTCAACTATAAATATTTTCGTCATCATCAAACTCTGTCTAAACAATGTAAATATAGGGCGTACGTACAAGAACCAAGCAGAAAATGACCTGCTATCCAGACATTCATCACATTTTGCAGAGATCTAAAATCAAGGCCACGTCTTTAGCGTGTTCATCATATCCTGAAGGGGCATGCTGCAGCTATGCGTTTGCAACATAAGATAATTAAAGATTTTGGTGTAATTATCAAACAGCTGCCACATCATTTGAAAATTGTTATTTTCTCTAATGTTAAAACTTCGCCAGAAAGTTATCATGAATCAACTGTCACACAACCCCCGTGTATCATTAGCGGCTGCTCCTTCAGATAACGTCCATAACTCTTCTCTTTTCACTTCTATCGATAGGCATCAGCGTTATACCATAAGCTTAGCGAATGTAACTGCCTATTAAAAACATGCTATAATTCAGTTCATCTACCACTTATCAAACAGGACATCTGTTTTGGGCTAAACTTATTATCAGCTTTATTTTCAGGCTGTTCAGCCCTTTACATAGGTGCCTGACTGGATCGCAGACAAAATCAGCCTAAGTGCTGAAAATTAGTCTGTAGTTGGGTTGTACCTTCTCCTGCATGTGTGATGCAGGTATAAAAATAAGAATAGAATAGAGAAGGGTTGATGTTAAAAACAAACAGAAAGTTGTAAAAATCAAATATCGCCTTTCCGAAAGGTGGCAGGCGTTATTCCGGAATTCTTTTTGAAGAAATTAATAAAGTTGGAAAGGTCTTCAAAGCCAAGGCACCAGGCAACTTCTGATACATTCCAGTCGGTGTGTTTCAACAAAACTCTTGCTTCCTGGATCACTCTTTCAGCGATTAATTGAGAGGTGGTTTTACCAGTAACCTCTTTTAATGAACGATTCAGATGATTTACATGAATTGACAGCTGTTCAGCAAAGGCAATAGCTGAACGATAACGGATTTTTTGGGTGGGAGATTCAATGGGGAATTGTCGCTCCAACAACTCTAAAAACAGTGATGACACCCTCATGGCAGCATTAGAGTTGCTGTATAAAGCATTTGTTACCGCTTGCATCTTTTGTGCGCTGTGAATGAGCTCAAATACCAGGTTTCTCAAAATGTCGTACTTATATACATACTGTGAGGCAATCTCATCCAACATTCTGATAAATATTTTCTCTATGTCGGCAAGTTGCTGGTCTGATATTTCAAAAATAGGTTCACCTCCCGGCCTGAACACAGGGTACTCTTTGATGCTGCCAAAGTGTTCAAAAAATGATTCAGTGAAGATGCAAAAAAAGCCTGACTGCTCCTCTGAGAGTGGTTCCCAATTGTAGGGGATGTGGGGATTAGCAAACAACAGGGCCTGCTTTTCAATTTCCACAATTTTATCAGCGTAGTGGATTCTGTTCGGCCCTATCATCAAGCTTATTTTGTAGTAGCTCTTCCTGCTGTACGGAATTGGTTTAGCCTTCTTACCAACATATTCATCAAGGCTGAACACGTTAAAATGCCCCAACTCTTTCCGCAGATTATCGGGAATGGTTTTAAGTTTAGTCCTGTAAAACTCTTCTACGCTTTGTGCTTTATCCATGATAGGAAATTACTGTATCACAAAAATAAACCCACACCTTTGTTACTAAGGGTGGGATCAAAACAAGGCCTGCAGGCAGCGTCGAATTCTCTGTATTTATTGGCCATTTTCTGATTTTACGAAGGCCCCATGTATCCCTATTTAATGTGCTTTATACGCATGAATGCATCGACTCGTTCTCCATTAACAGTTCTTTTCCATGAACAGCCAACTTGAAAATAAGGAGAGCAAGGTGGTAAGAAGTTATCAGACCCTACTTAAGTCTGCAGTGGATACCAAGCAGACTAAAAGTAGTGATCTATTGAAGGCATTCAACGCTTAGAATGCAGTAAAGCCCCCATCAATAATTAGCTCAGCGCCGGTAACGTAAGAGGCTTCTTTGCTAGCCAGGAACAAGATACCCTGTGCAATTTCTTCCGGTGATGCCCCTCTGCCCAAGGGTGTGTTTGCAATAGCCATTTCCTTGAAGGATTGCGCTCCTTCCATCACCCTGACCATTGGTGTATCTACGTAACCTGGATGGACAGAATTAACACGGATCCCTTTGGCAGCCAGCTCTACTGCGGCTCCTTTAGAAAGCAGACGAGAACCACCCTTAGAAGCAGTATAGGCATTTGCGCCAGCATTGCCGGTAATACCAGCAATAGAAGAAACGTTTACAATTGATCCCCCTGGTTTCATAAAAGGCACAACTGCTTTGATGCCTAGAAACTGGCCGGTCAAGTTGATTGCAAGCACTTTACCGAATTCCTCTTCAGTACGCTCTTCAAGGGTGGCAGACAAGTTTCCCGAAATCCCGGCATTATTGATCAGGATATCAAGCTTACCATAAACTGCCATTGTTGCTTCAATAGCTCTTTTCCAGTCCGCTTCTTTTGAGACGTCATGAACTGTATAGGCAATGATTCCTTGTTCTTTTTCTATTGCCTGTGCTATCTCTACCAAATGGTGCTCCAGGTTACCGGTGATCATTACTTTTGCACCTTCTCTGGCAAACATGGCCGCTGTCGCAGCACCGATTCCGGTACCCCCGCCAGTAATCAGCGCTACCAAACCCTGAAGCCTGGCCTGGCCCCTCTGGACCTCAGTTTGTATATTATTTTCCATTTGCTTTCAGTCTGTTATACCCCTAAGGTATTCAAAGCAGTTTCTTTATTTTCTTTGATCAGCTTCATTCCTTTAGTCCAGCGGAAAAGTTCATTAAGCATGGCCTCTGCAGCTTTTTGGGTAACTTCGCTCGGCACAAACTCCTGCAAATCATTGATGAATTGAGCAAAAAACGGAAGATTTACCATTTCATATACAGGCACGACTCTCAGTGTGGTAAGATCGGCACGTAAGCTGTTTGCCGCCCGTGTGCCAGCAGAAACACCGCCATAGCTTACAATGCCAGCTGCCTTGTATGCCCACTCCTGAACCAGGTATTCCAGCGCATTTCTTAGGGCAGAAGGATAGCCAAAGTTGTACTCAGCGGTAACAAAAATGAAAGCATCCGCCTCCTCTATTTTCTCACTCCATCTTTTGGTATGCTCATGTTCGTATTGTTTAAGTACTGGATGTGCTGCTTCGTTCATCAAAGGCAGATTGGTATCTCCCAGATCTAATACCTCTACCTGGAACCTTCCATCCCTTCGTACTGTATCAGCCACCCAGGCTGCTATTTTGGGACCTTTTCGACCTGGCCTTACCGTGGAAGAAATAATTTTAAGTTTGTACATGATATCAATAGTTTAGTGTTGTAGTCTTACTTTTGTAAATCTTTGATTGATTAGGTGAAAGGACAAGCTGCTATTATAGCATATCCACTTGACAGCAAATGCAGTAGTTTGCCACCCAGCAAGATGCTATTGTAGGTTTACCTCCAGCTGGCTTATCAGAAAGCAGGACTTCCTTTAACCTGGCTCTTGTGAAAAAACTCCTGCTAAAACAAAATCTTTCCACCTGACTATATTCTACATCAGCACCTGGGGGTACTGATGTAGAATAAACCCATACTTAAGATGCTGCCTGTAATTTTTTATTGCCTAGGTCTGGCCCCAGATCAAACTGCTGCAGGAGTGAAAACAGGTTTGCAACACCCCAGTGCTCGGTTATTTTACCTTCGCGAACGCGCATTACATCTACGGTTTCGAAATGAATCTTCTTGCCGGTAGGTGCTAAGCCCCAGAATGTACCCTGGTGGGTACCATGATAAGTCTTAAAGGTAGTGACACGATCCCCATCCGTAGTTTGCCAGTGAATCTCTGCATGGAAATCAGGAAATGCCTCCCGGAGCTTTTTATATAGTTCACGCGCACCCTCCCGGTCTGCAGAAAATCCGCCGGGCTGTGGCGTATGATCTATGAAATCAGCAGCAAACAGTTCTTCAAATACATCATAATTCCCCTTGCCCTGAACCTCTTCCGTATTACGGCGAACAATTGCAATCCCAGGGTCCAGCGAGGAGCTGCTAATCCCGTTTTCACTGCTTTTATCTCCAGCTGGTTTCCTGTTGCGGGTATATGCGTCCAGTTTATCAAGTCCTAAGAAAGATAGCCGGATTTCATCCAGTTCTGCATCAGACTTATCATGGGCCGTCTGAATAACCCGTGCTGCTTCCTCACCTATGGGAGCTCTTGCAGGAGCAGGTTGCTGTTCAGCGAGATCGATGATCATTGCTGCTGCCGTAGCCGCAGGTAAGCCTGCATCCTGGAGGCTATTGAAAGCAGCCTCAAAAGAGGCAAAGCCAGCCCCATACAGTTCATGCAGTTCTGGCGTCATTCGATCTTGCATTTTTTTGATAGCTGCAGCAGACTTTGCTGGAGCATTCGTGCGCATATTGCCAGGCTCTGCAACAATAAAATCGACTCCGAATGGCTTTAGTTCTGTGCGGTAGGCATCTGCCAGTGATTCGAGAGCGGCTTTACAGGCGCTGGAAGGACCACTGAATGGAACCGAAAACTTACCTGAATAGGAACTGATCTGGACAATTCTTCCCTGTGTTTTACGCAGGAGCGGGAGAAAAGTATTGATTACCCGCACAGCACCAAACACATCAACTTCAAATTCATGCCTTAACGCATCAACTGTAATCGCTTCCATAGGACCGGGGGTTAGAATTCCTACGTTGCTAATTAGTAAGTTTATGCCTTCCTGTCCTATTTCACTAGCAACCACTTTATTGAAGTGCTGTACAGCTGCTTCATCGGTGATATCAGTAATGGTTAAAGATACCCTATTACTGGAGGTGCTGGCAAGTTCCAAAACCTCTTTCTCTGAAAGTGCAGTACCAAAGACCCGGTACCCTTTATTTGCCAGTATCAGGGCCATCTCTCTTCCTAGCCCCTCCCCCGCACCAGTGATAACAGCTGTTCGCTGATGATTCTTTTTAAGACCAGCTTCCGGGTTACCGGCACTGGATAAATGTGCTTTTGTTTCCATAAGTTCTTGATGTTTGAAAAATGTTAAGTTTAGGTTTATAGATGTATAGCTTGTAAAAATTTTCTGGAGCTTAGGCAGGAGTAAGATTACAAGTTCTCTTTTGCAGGATATATTTTTCCGCTTCACCAACAAAGATCTTTGTGTCAGCAGACAACTCCTGAGGCAGTACCTGATGATTTTTTTGATGGTATCACCCAGGCTGTTACAACAATGGTTACAAATTTGTAAAGGGCAAAAGAGAGATTGATTTTCACTTCCTGCAATAGTACTCTGATACAGCAAAGTGACTTAGCTCCTCCAAAGGGGTACTATTTTTCAAATGCTAGTTTGAGTGCATTCAACCGTTTGCTCAGGAATGACGTTGACATTGCTGAATGAGGAGTGTACCAGTCAAAACCATGAACAGCCCCCGGATAGAAATGCAGCTCGGTTGTTACTCCCGCTTCCATCAGGCGTAAGGCAAAATCTATGTCTTCATCCCGGAAAAGGTCAAGTGCCCCTACCCCGATAAAAGCAGGTGGAAGGGAAGACAGATCCTGTTCACGGGCAGGTACAGCAAATTCAGGGGTATCTTGTCTGCCATCTTTTGTCCCCAGGTAAGACTCCCAGCCAAATATGTTATAACACCTGTCCCACAAGCCCAGGGATGTAATTTGGTGGCTGGACCTTGTCAGGTTTCTATCATCCAGCATGGGATAGGTGAGCGATTGATGCACAAGCTTAGGTCCTCCTTTTTTACGAACCATCAGGGCAAGTGATGCCGCCAGTCCGCCACCGGCACTGGCTCCGCCAATTGCTATTCTACTGTTATCAACGCCCAGTTCTTTTGCATGCTCTGCCAGCCACTGTAAACCTGCATAGCAGTCATTTAACGGTACTGGAAAAGGAAATTCAGGTGCCAGACGATAATCTACTGATACAACCAAAGCATTGGTTTCAGCTGCAATTTGCTTCATCTGAACATCATCCTGCTCTGGTGTACCCAGCATCATTCCACCGCCATGCATCCAGTAAAATGCAGGCAGCAAGCCTTTATTTTGTGTTGGCCTGTACATTCTTAGTCTGATGATATTGCCATCTCCACCTAGTGTTAAGAGCTTATCTTCTAGTATGACCTTGTCGTCAAAAGGAGTCTGGGTAGCTGCTACTGAAAGCCCATAATTTGCCACACCTGCACGCCAAGCAGCTAGCTCTGGAAATTCAGTCAGCGAATCCACACTTATACCGGCAGCATGCAAGGCTTTCTTTATTGCCGGGTCCATGTCCATGTTAAAATTCAAGGCGGACGCTAACCCAAAATACGCTTCAGGTTTCTTTTTCTCATTATAATACATGTTCAGAAAGAGGGATTAATTTATTAGTAATGGGCCAATAGTCAGAAAACAACATTCGGAAAGCGACTCTGCTTCGGGATAAAAGAAGCACAATCAGGAGGTTGATAGAAAGTTAGACATGCATGATGTTAAGGAGGGTAAATCAAAGACCACTTGCTTATGGCTTACAGGGCTGACTGGGATCCCATAGGCAAATTTCCAACTATTAAAAGTCCTTAAAAAAGAAGGTATTATTGGTAGGTAAGGCCTTGCTATTCTGCCATTATCCGGACTTACTCCTGCATTAGTACTGCCATCATTGCGGCTAAGAGTGCTTAAGTTTTGCCACTTCTAAAAACAGTACTGCTTTTAGAAGTGGCAGTTTGACAAATAATAGGTTGTAAGAAGCAGAACCCTGGGGCTATGACTGGACAGGCACTAGCTTTTCATTACTTTCCAGGGTGTTAGATGCACTGGGGAATCCTTTAAAAAATCCGTAGGATGGTACCATGTAGTCGGCGTAATCCGCACCTATACCCAGGCTGATATATTTTATGAACCCTTCATGCATTAATTTTGCGACTTCAGGTGTTGCATTATCCTGCCGGCTGTAGTCCCTGATGTTTTCAGAAATGTAGGTAACTGAAGTCATTGGTATGGCACCAGCCTGTATCATGCGCTGGATGGCCATATCATGTGCCTCCTTACTTACAGAGCCCGAGGCATCCGTGATAAAATAAACTTCATAACCTGCTTTGAGCGCTGAGATGACAGGGAAAGCCAGACATACATCTGTCCACAGACCGGCAAAAACCAGCTTCTTTTTGCCAGTAGCGATAACAGCATCCCTGGATGGCTTGTCCTCCCACAGATTTAAGCTCATGCGATCATAAATAACAGCATCGGGGTAAAAATCTCTTAACTCCTTAATAATGGGGCCGGAGAACATTCTTTCACCAATGGTGCTGAGGATGACCGGAATATCATATAAGCGGGTGTAATAACCCAGAAGAGCCAGGTTATTACGCAGTTCTGTTTTGTTAACACCCTCCATGGCAAAAGCCATTTGCCCTTCATGGTCAATCAAAATAAGGGCGTGGTTACCAGGATTCAATAGTTCAGGGCTTGCGTATTCCACATCTGCAAACCGGGACCGATAATTAACATTTGGAACTGAATTGTTTTCGATAGCCATAAAAAATCGTTTTTAGGTAAATGATTAATAATAATCAAATGTAGATTGTTTGCATGCTAAAAACGATACACGAATAAAGGGGTAAGTTGTACAAAACAGGTATTTAATAGCTTCTCATACTTAATAACATATCAATCATTTTGATAAACATGCCTTAATATAGAAAGCAATCCTGTAGCACATATTAAAGTATAGTTTTTTTGAGCACAATAAACCAGAGTAGTAGCAAGCAGTAATTAAAGAACCTGCTTTTTTAGCAATTTCCTGCAAGTGATAATCCTTCTTTGCTGTAAATGATCATCACGTACAGTATAAGCTTTCAAAACTTCCATTGACGATACAACATCAGGCAGTGTATATCCATTTACACTAATTCTACAGACTTATACCTTGTAGCTTCAATCTTTAAACAAAAAAAAATGAAAATTGGAACAATTGGTGCAGGACGTATTGCGAAAGCTTTCACAAAGCATGCAGCCAACGCAGGCTACAATGTTATTATGAGCAACAAAAGCGGGACCGATGCTTTAGATGCGACTGTAAAGACGTTTGGTTCGAAGGTAAAAGCAGGTACTGTAGATGAGGCGTCAGAAGCAGATATTATACTTCTGTCTATACCCTGGACAGAGGTATCAGAGGTGTTACACAAAAAAAAGTCCTGGAATGGAAAAATCATATTAGACTCTACAAACGCCATCTCATTCCCTTCCTTCAAACCACTTGATTTGGGTGAAAAAACATCCAGTGAAATAGTGGCGGCAGCAGCACAAGGCGCCCGTGTGGTGAAAGCATTCAATACAATAGAGGCAGCTACGCTGGCATCTGATCCAAATGAAGGCAAAGGGAAAAGAGTCGTGGTTATTTCAGGTGATGACGCCGCTGCCAAAGCAGAAGTTTTGCAGCTACTGGACAAGATGGGTTTTGCAGGTATAGACCTTGGCAGTCTTGCTTCAGGCGGTAAATTACAAGGATTTGGCGGCCCATTTACTGGTAACAATATCATTAAGATCCTTAAGTAATACTTTTTAGTTTTAAACGATAAATATCTGAAAGTGACCATTCAAGCCTGCGCCTAAGGATATATGGAAGTACATCAAATCCTTGATTAAGGGAACAATAAGCCCTGCCATAAAAACATCTTACCAGGGATAAAAGAGCCATCCTACAGTAACAGCTACAACCCCAAAGCTAGCGTCACTGTAGGATGGCTGTTAAGCAACATGCCGCATCTTTTCCTTTTATCGCTGGAAATTTCAGTTCAGCGAATGGCTTTGCATGCTAGCATGATGTGGGTACTGAACATAATAAAGGACAACACTGGAATAAGGTCGCTGGTCAAAACATTAATTTAATTCACCAAATGAAAAGCTTAGAAAACAAAGTCGCCATTATTACTGGAGCCGGCGGCGGCATTGGCAAAGCCACTGCCGAACGGTTCTTAAAAGAAGGAGCAAAAGTATTATTGGTTGATGTCAATGAGGATGCATTACAAAATATTGTACGGCAATTTGAAAATAACAATGTGGCCTATAGTGTAGCTGATGTTTCAAAGGAAGAAGATACAAAGGCATATGTTCAGCATGCTATCGACAGATTCGGCAAACTAGACATATTCTTTTGCAATGCAGGTATAGAGGGGAAAATGAACCCAATTCAGGATTACACCACTGATACTTTTGACAAAGTGATTGCAGTAAACCTGAAAGGCACATTTCTGGGACTTAAGTATGTAATTCCCATGATACAGGATGGCGGTAGCATTGTCATCACTTCATCTATTGGTGGTTTAGGGAGTTCCCCCGGGGCCGTTGGTTATGTAGCGAGTAAGCATGCCGTTGTAGGCATCATGCGTACCGCTGCCCTGGAGTTAGCGCCCCGAAAGGTTCGCGTGAACACGGTCCACCCAAGCCAGGTGAATACCAGGATGATGACATCTATTGAAAAAGACCTGGGAAATGCAGAAGAGGTGAGAAAGACCTTTTCTGCGGCTATCCCCTTTGGACGTTATGCTGAACCGGAGGAAATTGCAAATATGGTGCTATTCTTGAGCTCTGACCAAAGTGAATTCATCACTGGTACAACGTTCCGAGTAGATGGAGGCATGGATGCTCCCTTCTGATCCATCACACTTGAATGGCATTCATCTTGATGAAAATATTAACCAAACTTTCCTAAGCTTGAGCAATAGATCTCATGGTTCACAGGGTTAATATTTTCCCTCCCGGAACGTTGTAACCGTTAACAAATTAAGGGCTAAAGCCTCGGTACCCCTTCATAAAGCACCAGAAGAGAAGTGCTTTAAGCAGAAAGTACTGGCTTTAGCCCTCTTTTTTGTCCAATAATCAATTCCTCAACAGGACAGCTAGCTCATTCAACAGCTGATCAGTCAAGATGTGCCCGTACAGATAGTTAAACAGATTAGTTCTGGCATTACCCTTTAGCTTATAGGAAAGAACTGAATGGCAGTTTTAGAATGCTAGTCAAATCAATTTTTTCTGTCATGATATGTCCACTCCTATACGCTTTAGCTGTTTTTATTATATACGCTCGATGCTATCTACAGGTAGAACATAGAGCAAAGGAATCAAGCAGATACATTATGTATGATTTTTGAATTATCAGGAGTAGCTAAAACCATGAAAGATAAGAGGATAGGTTGTAGCGATAGCTTTCAATGTAAAAACCCACTTAGTGAATACTTCTCTTGTTCTTAGATCTCTTACTTTAGTCGCATACACCACATAAGTTGTGCACTTTGTGAAAAATTAACTACCGGAAAAGAGCACTTTTCATGAAGGCAATGCACCAAACTGGTTTTTCTTGAATGAAGTGAAGTTAGCACCTGCAGCATTCTTAAAGAACTTACTAAAATGTGCTACATCATCGAAGCCAAGATAGCTGGCAATCTCTTTCATACTTGCATCTTTATGAAGTGCCATCTTTTTAGCTTCGAGAATGATTCGTTGCTGAATATGATGACGTGCACAAAAACCTGTATTTTTTTTGATCACGTGGTTCAGATGATTTGGGGTTACAAAAAGCTCACTGGCATAATAGGATACCGCTTTCTTAACTCTAAAGTTATTTTCGAGCAGATAAAGGAAGTTGTTTAACAGATGATTGTGAGGATCAATCTGTACATCTGCTAAAGAAGCCTGCATTTGTCTTTTCAGGTAAATCAAAAATATCTTCAGAAGCTTACTTAATATTTCAGATTTATGTAAAAAGTAATTTTCTGTTTCTTTCAACAACCTGATTAGTACATCTTCCATCTCTTCTTCGATCTCAGTGTTTATCGCAAGTTCAGGCTTTTCCGAAAATTGTTTGAATAAAACAATCTCATGCATGGGATTGAAATCATCGTGATTCTGGTGCAGAAAAGATTCAGTGAATGAAAGTACATACCCTTTAGATCCGGGATGTATCTGAAACTTGTGATCCTGACCCGGCACAATGAAATACAACTTCCGGCTGCTCAAAGGATATTGGTAATTATTGATGGAATGCCAGCCTGACCCGCTTTTGAGCCAAATAATCTCAAAACGGTCCTGTCTTTGCAAATGTGCAAATTGATTCTGCAGATTTTCTTCCAGCCATTCAAGTGTATAGATTTCAAAAGGATTACTTTCTTTCACCTGAAGGTCCTCAAGCAAAAATACGTTAGAGTTCATAAAATAATGGTTTTAGGTTGTATGGAATAGTAACCTTAATTGATCAAAGGGAATGCCAACCAGGAAAAGCCTGTTGTTTAGCATTTCAGCCACTTTCTACACTAGCGGTACTACAAGATTTCGTAGTTTTTAACGTTTACCACGAAATTCTGTCAATTACGTGCGTTACCTACTGCTTTAGCACCAAACCATTTGAGGTGCTTTGTCCTTACTTCTTATGCCTGTATCATGATGTTTATGTATGGATATGCTGCTAATTTATAACCAGTTACTACATCAGGACATAATGTAGTTTAAGAAAAAAGGTAAAAGTAAATTAAGAACTAGGGAGATGACGGTTGCTCCCCTATCGTCTGCCTTCTGTATTTTACTACCGGCATCAGTATGAATATAATGATCTATGGCTGTAGATCTTTGAAGACCAAAAGTCAATAGATTCCCAGCCTCATTTACTTAAACATATTTATTTTCCAGTGACGATAGCCGTATGAATATTATTTCAGTAAGATTAAGCTGGGGAAGACTACTTCAACAGGTCTCAATTGACACAAGCAGAAAAAGATAGTAGCTTTGAAATATATTTAATGTCAACTTAGCAGCATTTACTACTTTCCTGCAGGTGTGGTCAGCAGGCTTTTGGTGTCAATCGTTTTCCCTGCTCATTCGATGATGATTTCAGGACAGATGTGGAGGGTACTGTCCTACTAGAATGAAAGCACTCAATGAAATTTCAATTTAATAATGAAATAACAAGGCCACCCATACTGCAGCAAACTTTACCTGCCAGTCGCTCATCCATACGCTTTCCTGAAAAAATATGAATACACAATCCATCATTAATAACCTTTCCAGATACATCACCCTAACAGCAGAAGAAGAAGCTTTATATCTTTCAAAAGTTAGGTTCAGGAAATTTCAGAAAGGGCAATTTATAGTACAACAGGGGGATATCTGCACCCATGAAAGCTATGTGATCGCAGGCTGTTTAAAGACATACCACATAGATGAAAATGGAAACGAGCGCATTGTTATGTTCTCGGTTGAGGATTGGTGGACCTCGGATCTTGGCAGCTTCTTAACCCAAAAACCTTCAGCTTTCAATGTGCAATGTCTGGAAACTTGTGAACTGGCTCAGCTCTCCTATCATGATCAGAATGAGCTCTACCAGCTGATTCCAAAACTGGAGCATTTTTCTCGTATTGCCATTCAAAAAGCATATATAGCCGCATATGAGCGTCTTGTTTATAATTTTAGTCTGCCTGCAAAAGAACGTTATCTGGAATTTAAGAAGCGTTATCCAAACCTGGATCAACGAGTGCCCCAATACCAGATTGCCTCCTATTTGGGTATCACACCCGAGTTCTTCAGCAAAATAAGAAGTCAGCTGATTCATGAACAGTAGATCTTAATCCAGTCTAAGCTTTTTTCTTAATCTGGTTTATTCCATGTCACTCATCCTTTCATGAATTTTGCAGCAACACCATGATAGTACTACATTTATGTGTTCGCTATTGAACAAAATTAGTGATCTGAATGATATGATTTTACAGGATAAAGTCCTGGAGGGATTTGATAAGTATTATCATCCTGAGGTAATCATACAGGAGGACGAAGCCGCACCAGTCATTGGGAAAGCTGCTAACCGCAACCGTAAAGAAGTATTTTTATCTTCCATTATCGAGTTTCGTAGTGTCAGGCCCTTGAAGGTTGCAATAGGTGAAGGAACAACGATGGTGCAATGGTACTACGATTACACACACAAAGAACTAGGCAACAAAAAATACACTTTGGTTGCAGTCCAGCAATGGCGAGATGGAAAAATCGTTAAAGAGCAATGCTTCTACAGCAGCGAGCCCCCTCCTTCATCTAGGTTATGATAGTTCTGTTTCAGCCTTTCCTGTACAATGACCTTGCCAGGGCTTGGTGTTCAGAATCGCATCCCGATAGACACATAAGGCAGTACATCCTCCCTGGAAATAGCTACCACCCCTTGCAGGAGGAGTAGCTTAGCCGGTATCAGGTATAAACCGCCCCCGTACCCATCATGCCATTTAGTTGAAGTTTCCTCTTCCACCCATACACGACCTACATCGTTGAATCCAATCAGTCCCACAGAGCCCGGGAACAAATAAGAGGAGAAATCAAAAAGTTTTAGGCGCAACTCCAGGTTGTGATAAGCCATGCTTTCTCCGGCAAAACGAAAATTGCGAAATCCTCTTAAGTTAGTGTTGCCCCCAAGGTAAAGGAGTTGAAAGAAATCAGGATCTCCAATGGTTGTACCACCGCCTATGCGGTTTGCGATGGTAAACTCAGATGTGGGGCTAATATAAAAGCTAAAAGCAGTGGCTAACTGTGCATACTCCTTTTTCTGGCTGTTCAACTGCTTCATGGCCACTAGTGCCGTATTCCAGTACATGCCCCGGGTCGGCATTAAACTACTATTTCGCGTGTCCCGTACCAGGCCGGCAACAAGTCCGGCATATATTTTAGTTGAGAAAACATGTTCACCAACATGCTGCTCATGATAGGTATCAATAAACCTACCCTTATTTTCACTCCCTTTGTTACTGTAGTATTGACCGGCAACGCCTGCATTCATTTTCCAGCTCTTACCTAGTATATGGTGAAGTTTTACCTGAGTGTCTATAAAGTCATAACGGGTGCGATAGTACCTAATAGGCTGTTCAGTTTCCTGGTTGAACTGGGTTTCATTGCCAACACCAAAGAAATTACTGGTGTTGTTAGGTGCCCGGGCATCTAAGTTTATGCTTAGATCGTACTTGCCCACAGCTTTTGTAAAAACACCGGCATAATGGGCAAAAAAGGCATTAGTCGCCAGGGCATGGCCAAGCAGGAGACGATGCCTGGCTGCGAATGGATCTTTCCGGAATGCATGCCTTGTATAAGCAAATCCACCCCCTAGCAGGAGTCCGTCATCCAGGTTGTATCCTGCTACTGCTAAGGGCATCAAAACATTGTACTTGAAGGCTCTTGTGTTATAAAGATTTACACTGCTGTCCCTAGACACTTTCAACCTGGCTAGGGAGGCATCCGGGAAAGTATTATCTTTATCAGAGCGATCGTAGATGTAAAGCCTCTTTTCATTATTAAATGCTTCATCCACCCGAAAAACATCTGCATCTCCGCCACCTATCATTCTTACTTTTATAGGAGAAGCCTGGCTTCCTACCACAGAAAAGACATCCTCACTATCTCTACCATACAAGCGAATCTCTTTTGTTATATGAGGTAAAAAAGTGCGCTCGTACAGCTTTCTACCCCTGCTGCCATCTTTCTTCAGCTTATATATGCTTACCGATACACTTTTATCTTGATTATATATCAGCTCAAAAAACTCCCGTTTATCTGAGGCCGGTATGTCTACAGCTTCTGCCAAAAATCGATAGTATGCAAGTGCATATTTCTCCAGATGATCTCTTCGGCTAATCATAATCTGAATAAGTTCTTCACCTGACAGTAAAGAAATATTATCAGGCATGCGCTGTATTGCCTGCTGTATAAGCCCATCTGTAAGAGTTTTCTGCACAAAGGAGATTTCTTCACGCCAGACATCTTCGCCAAGTCCTGAAAGGAATAGGCGGTCAAAATATCGGGCGTTGAAATTAAATCCCTCTATGTCTCTGATCTCCCTGTCGAAACCCTGAAATCTGGGCATGATCCACTTGCGGGATCCTATTTTCGGGAATACGCCTCTGTTCGTAAAAAAAACCTGATCACGATCCCTGGGTACAGGCAGGTACAAATCACCAGTTTCACCGGCCGTTTCCATCCACCTCCACTGATCTTCATGGCGGTCCCAATCTCCCAGGAGGATGTCTAGCAAGCGCGCCCGCAGGACCATCCGTTCATCTACCCGATGATCGTTGTCCTCCTCAAGCTTCTCCAGCACCTTTTGCGTGTTATCTGTGTCTTTCACCCCTGATGGTTCACGCTCTTCAAAAAGGTAAGGCTGCTTTGCAAATTCGCTATTGTATTTTCCTAGTGCAGGATCTTCAGGCAGATAAACCAGTACGGGATTGGCATGCGGCACCCTCAGCGCTTCTGCTAAGGGAGGCACTGCCAGTGCGGCAAAAGGATGCGCTGCCGAAATCTGGTCCTGTACAATAACCCTGGCCACTGTAGGACGCAGCTTTTCAGGCAAGGCCAACTCTGGATCTTTTTGAAGGGACCTAAGCACCCACTCTTTTCCAGAAGCATCCTGAAGTCGCAGTGATTTCGTCTGTTTTCCACCCCCTACCTTTAGAACAGTCATACCTCCTTTTTCCTCACTCAGACGTAACACCTTCATCTTAACTGGCGTGGCCCAAAGGTTCCGGTAGTTTTTCCCAAACCAGAAGCGATGCGCCCTATTTACTGCATTATACTCTACGGCGATTGGCACCGTTATACTATCCTGCTTTACATCTGGCTGCGCATAAGCAGTGAAGTTCAACATGAAGCCTAGATAAAGTAGACTCCATGCCAAGCCACTTTTTTGGATCAGTATACCGCTCGTTTTCATAATTTTCTCTATAATATTTTTAGACACACTCTTGTATGTTTGTTGCCCATGGCAAATTTTCTAACACTGGAGGCTGGGCCGGTTGATATGTGGGGAAGGATTGCAGTACAAGGTGGAGTCCTTGAAATAAACTTATGCTTTAGCAACTGACGGAATTCCAGTCACTAGTTCGCTATTACAGAAAAAGCCTTGAACCTAATCCCAATTTCATGCTTTTTGCAGCATACTGTATATTGCAGATTGAGATTGGATTTTTGGTCCCTTTTGTGTTACCAGTACATTTTCCAGTGATTCATTGATCATAACAGCCTGTGTATTATCTTTTAGCTGTAGTGCAATCATCTCAATGAGTTCTGTTTTGAGGTGCTTATCATACACCGGGAAGCACACCTCTATACGCTTGTAGATGTTGCGGTTCATCCAGTCAGCGGATCCCAGGAACAGATCGTCCATTCCATTGTTGTGGAATATATAAACACGTCCGTGCTCCAGGTAACGGTCTACAATCCTGCGTACTGAAATATGCTCACTCATACCAACCACACCAGGAATCAGACAGCAAATGCCGCGGATAATCAGTTGTATTTGCACTCCTGCCGCAGATGCTTCATACAACTTTTCAATCAGTACTCTTTCTTCCAGGTTATTTAGCTTGATAATGACACGCGCCGGTAACCCCTGCCCGGCATTGACAATTTCTCTGTCTATGAGTTCAAGTAGCCTTTCATGCAGGTTGACCTGGGCGACAAGTAAATGCCTGCACTTTAGTTTATTCTGCTGCATGGTCTCACCCATATTTTTCATCAGGGAGAATAGCTTTTTTACTTCCTTCAGCAGCTCCTGTTGTCCTGTTAGTAGTACATGATCGGTGTAAAAGCGTGCAGTAACTTCATTGAGATTTCCTGTAGCCAAAAGACCCAGGTAAGTGGATCCGGCAGCATTTTTTCTCTTTACCAGTGCTATTTTTGCATGCACCTTAAGCGCCGTATGAGTGTACAGCACCTGCACCCCCGCCTCTTTGAGTCTTTTTGCCCATTTAAGGTTATTGGCTTCATCAAATCTGGCTTTGAGCTCAACTACCACGGTTACCTTTTTTCCATTATGTGCTGCAGATATTAATGCATTGACAATTCTGGAACTACTCGCCACCCGGTACATCGTGATGTATATATGTGTTACATCAGCAGCAATGGCTGCTTCATTAAAAAAACGAAGCACCATATCATAGGAGTGGTATGGCGTATGCAGCATAATGTCCTGCTTAGCCACCTGTTCTAGCAGCAAACCATCAGTAGCAGCAGTTTTTTGAATCTGTGGCCATTTAGTGTAGTAGAGGTCCGGAAGTTTAACAGAAAACAGGTTGAGGTCTCTCAAATTATGATAGGCACCCCCTTCTACTACCACAGCTTTTTCCATACCAAATTTTTCCAGCAGCCGTTCAATCGCTCCTTCCGGCAAGCCTGGTTCATATAAAAACCTGGTCGCAAGGCCCAGGTCTCTTTTAGCCACCTGGGCTTCAATAGCAGCAGCCAGGTCCTGCTCATAAATATCTCCAAGGGCAAGATCAGCATCACGTGTTACTTTAAAGCTGTAACAGCCTTCCACCTGCATATTAGTAAGGATGTGCAGATGAGCCTTGATGATGTCATCCAGAAAAACAACATACTGCTTTTTTCCTACTGCAGTCTCATAGAACCTGGGTAGTTCTTCGGTAGGAATATTAACCACCAATAACGCTTCCTCTGGGCCATGATGTCGGCCTGTAACTGCTAAATAGAGCTGATTATTTTCCGGAAAAAAGTGCAGGCTGTTTATTTGAATAAGAACAGGCTTTAAAAAAGCTAGTACCTGAGTAAAAAAATAGTGGGTGATCTGCGGCATAATTTCCTGAGGCAAGTTCTTGCCATACAGGAAATACACGTCGTGGGCTTCCAGTTCCGGAATTAGTCGCTGCAATACCAGTCCAAAACGATTTAGCTGCTGCGCGATCATATCGCTTGATAGTGCAGCCACATCTGCATGCTTTTCTGCAAGATCTTTATCCAGAAACTTTTTCTTGTGAAGCTTATGTAAAGCGTTCAGCACAGGCATACGCACCCGATAAAACTCATCCAGGTTAGAGGAGTAAATAGACAGGAAGTTCATTCGCTCCATGAGAGGAAGGCTTTCTCTTTCAGCCTCCATCAGCACACGTTCATTGAAGGAAAGCCAGCTGATGTCTCTATCAAAGTACCTTTGATGGTTTACCGGTGCTATTGTTATTTCTTTAGGCAGCATAATATTTGGAAGCAATAAAAAAAGTGATAACAGATAAAATAAAGCCGACCATAAACACCGAATATGCAATTTTGAGCATGCGGTATTTTTTTCCTAAAACAACTCCCTGGTTATAGACGTCCCTGATTAGCCCCAGGTACAAAAAATCCCTGTCTTCCATCATTTGCAGCATACCATCTGCATATTCCTTGAAAGGCATCTGGTAAAAGTTGCCAAAAAACAAAAGATTTACCCGCTTTTCCATTACTTCCTGCTGTGTAAAAGTTCCTTTGGGGATGTGTGGCTTTGTAGCCAGTATGGAAAAAACGATCGTGATTAGGTTAGCGCTAAGCAACATAATTGTAGGAATAGTCAGATTTGTATACTGTTCAATGTTTCTGACCACCGTGCTCAATAAAACAGAGACAATAATTGTGTTTACCGTAATGAGAATGTTGGCTTTGGTATCTGCCTGGTCACTTAATCGCTGGCTGTTGTTAGAGGTGATCCTGAACATGGTTTCAATCCCTTTTTCAGGTCGCTCGCTTTTGTGCTTCCTGCTGGTGTTTTTTGCCGGGGGCTGTTGATCCCCAAGAGCCTCTTGGGGATCGGAGCCTTTTGCTGCTACTTCATGCTTCAACTCCCGGATGTTCTGTTCTTTCTTACTCCCTAATATAGCTTGACAATAATTTGTATAAAACTGATGGTATTCCAGAAGGGCAATGGTTTCCTTTCGGAACTGCTTTTTATTAATCTTTTGATGCAGTAATGCCTCACGTTCCTTGCGAAGCATCCTGTTTCGGTACATGAAATCATCAGTGCCAAAATGAAACAGATCTGCGTCTTTGATAATTTGTTCCAGCAGATTTAGCGGCTGGTAGCCAAAAGCAGTAGCCAGGATACATTGTTTTATGGCTTCTACCGTTTTGGGGGCCACTCCTTTTACTTCCAAAAAAGCAGCGGCCTTACGGGCGCCACTCTCCTCATGCAAATCGATAACATCATCAAAATAACCTACATCATGGAACCAGGCGGCAGTGATGAGAATGAAATAATCATTATCGCCTAAGGCATAATGACGGGCAATCATATCAGCAGCTTTCACTACCCCTTCGGTATGCTCCAGGTTGTGATAAAAAAGTGCGGCTTTGGTCTTAGACTGCATGTAGAATCTGATATAGGATGCTACATCATTCAACAAGTCGGAGTGTATGGTCGGAGCGTGAATCATATCATTTCACCACAAAAGTGACGCAAGGAATACTTGACTAGAGGTAATCAATTAGTAGAATACCATGTATAAGGTATGAACAGACATAAAGAAGGTATCATGACTTTAGCTTTCTTTTTTATGTTCCAGATTTAGCCATTGATAAGGCTTACCAAGCAGCCTTACCTTTTGCTCCTTTGAAATTCCTTTTAGCTGAACCGTTGCAGCTGGTGCCTCTGTTGGTTTGCTGTCCAGCAGTTCAAACACCTGATCCGAAACAACAAAACTGTTATTTAACTGCTTGGTGGCATTCTGCAGGCGGGCTGCAACATTCACGGGTGGCCCCATAGCAGCCAGGTTGCTGCTGAGCCCCAGCCCTCTGTTTCCGAAAATCACCTTACCTGCATGCAGGCCAATCCCCACATCAATGCGATAATTAAAAAATGCAGTCAGGTATCTTTCATTGAAAACTTCTACGTCATTCAGAATTTCAAGACCGGCCGCTACAGCATCCGCTATTGCTGTTTTAAGATCTCTATCAATACCAAAAACAGCATAAAGGCTATCTCCACCTGTCTCCAGGATCTTGCCTCCGTTATTTTCTTCTATGGCAATTTTGAAGATCTTAAACATGCGCCGCAGAATATGCATCACATCAAAAGGAAGATGAGATGTCATAAAAGGAGTAAAATTCCTGATGTCCAAAAAAAAGAGCGCCAGTTCACGTTCTTCGCCTATTTTATCTGTATCATCCCCGATACTTTCTCCCAGATAAAGCGTGCAGTCTGCATCATCCCGCATGATGCGGTGCATGAGTACGGGTTCACCCAACACGCGTGTCTGGCAGGCCAGGCGTACTTTGGATGAAAACTTCATTCTTTGTCCCAGGGCCAGCTCCCTTCTTGTAGGGCTGGTAAGGTATTCCTCCCCTTCATAGACCAGTACACGGCAGGTAGAACATTTGCCCCGTCCTCCACATACATGATAGTGCTGAATACCGGCAGCCAGGGAAGCCTTTAGTATCGACTGCCCTTCCAGTACCTTTACTGGCAGCTCCCCCCTGAACTCTATCGTATATTCTCTTTTAAGGTTCATAACTTTTTGATGTGTCTGAAAACATGTTTTGTTCCCTCATCCAGAGGCGAGCGGATAACGCATAAAGCATCCATTAGCCTTCCGGCATCAGAAGCTCTGGTACCGGAAGGAGGCTAATGAACAGATGTTTTATAGCTAGTTAATAACCTCTGCCTTGTTGGCTACTAACACTACATTCAGCTCAAATTCATTGTTGATAGCTTTGTCTCCGAGGTTATCGAAAAAACTACCAGACCCATATCGAATGTTATACAGCGTACGGTCCACGACAACTTTTGCTCGGGCAGTCAGTTGGCTGCCGCTAGCCTGAATTGTAGCAGGAAACTCTACTTCTTTGGTGATCCCCTTGATGGTAAGCTTGCCTTTGATCTGCGATTGGCTGTTGGCCAGAGGGGTAACCTTGGTAATCACAAACCTGGCTTTAGGATACTTATCGGTAGAGAAGAAGTCATCGGACTTTAGGTGGCTTACCAGCTTCTGATTATACTCTTTGTCAGTAACATCTGTATTGGTAATGGAGGACATATCAACTTCAAATGTGCCTCCGGTCAGGCTTTTTCCGTTCCAGTTAATTTTTCCATTTGATAATTGAATGGTGCCCGTGTGCTCACCGCCAACTTTTCGGCCAATCCAGGTGAGTTTGCTTTGCTGCTGATTAACGGTATACGTAGTATCTTTCACCACCGTAAATGCCACCGCAAACAAGCTTATTAACAGGGCAAGAGAAAGGCTTTTCATGTTCTTTTTCATTAGAATGTTCAATTAAAAGGTTAAAATAATTACTGCTCAACATTTTTCGCTTCAATAAGGCAGTTGGATAAACCTGTATCTGCCACAGCTCCTGATCATTTGGCTATGTTTTGAAACCGGCATATTCCTCTTCCTTTTTGATATCACAAAGCTAGCGGCAGTCTAAAGGATAATTCATGAAGTAGTTTAAGAAAAGAACTTATGCTAGATTAAGAAAATCATAAGGCATACCTGATGCCTAAGGCCAGGTTAAATATTTTATTGAGACTCAGGTAATCAGGGTTCGAAACATAGGAGATGATGTATTCACCAGTGGCGCCTGCTTCGTAATAAAATCCAAATCTTTTCGTCTTATGCACCCTTCCAAAATCCACCTGCCCTCCCAGAAAAAAGTAAAGGTGCAAAGCGGTAGAAAATCCATAGTAGCTTTTGGGGTACCGGTCCCGGGGTTCCTTTGCAAAATAGTCTTTCCCAAAGGTGTAGCTTAACTGCCAGCCTGTTTTTAGCGCCTGCCACTCCATTACGGCTGTCTTAACCGGGGAAAAAGGCACATAACTGGCTTTGATTGCTGTTGTGACAACCTGCACCCCTCCTATGCTTTCCGGTAAGTAGCCAAAGAAAATATCTGTTTCTAGTCTCTCTTCAAAGAAACTTCTCCCTATTCCGGCTGATAAAAAACCTATATCTCCTGCAAACTGACCCTTCAGATGATAGGCAGCGTGTTGTGATTGCTGACTAAAAACCAAGTTTGGTAACAGCATCATTGAAATAGTCCCGATATAGTAAAATGCTATCCTCATGCTAATAGAACCTTCTTTCAATGCGGTATCCCCTGTTCCAAATCTTTAAATATGAAAATGCTCTCTTCTTCATAGTAGTGGTTACCTGGTAGGTAATCAGGCTGTCTGGCCCATAGGTGGTACCCCAGTCATGATCATGACCGTGCAGGCTTAAGTCAACCATTTTGCTGTTAACCAGAGCCTGGTGATAGGGCAGTGACAAGTTATCATCAAAGTCACCGGAAAAGGGCTTTACATGTGAGATAACCACAGCCTGCTTCCATTCACCAGCAGGCACTAACTGGCTCTGCAGCCAATCAATATCAGGTACTTTTCCATTGAAGCCATACTCCCGCCCGTTGGTATCCAGGAAAATAAATTTTGTCTCGCCATACACGAAGGCATAATTAAAAGCTCCGTACATCTGCTGATACGCAGTTCTACCCGAAGCCAGCATGTCATGGTTACCAATTACCGTCAGGTATGGTACCTTCAAATTCTTCATGATATCATGCATCCACCTAAACTCCTGGGCCATCCCGAAATCAGATATATCACCAAGATGCACAACAAAATCTATCTCTTCTATACTGTTAGCGGCCTTTACAAAATCATCTGCTTCATCGTAAAAGCGCTGGGTATCTCCCATCAGTATAAGTCTGATGGTATCTTCTGCTGATTGCTGCAGAATTTTTTCCAGATTCCTGGCCGTCAGGTTTTTTTCATGTTCCTTTAGCTTAGCCTGTTTCGGGCTGTATTGAAAGAAATCAATCTCAATATCTTCGCATGACACAAAGAGCAGAGATATCATAAATGGTAGGAACAGGTGCTTTTTCATGGTTTGCTATTGATGGGTAAAAAATGCAAGTTATGCACAGTAGATGTGAGGCTTTTCAAACATAAAACCTCCCGCTACCCTTTATTGATGATAGATATAAAGGTTTCCACTTTCCTGCTTAATATGTTGTTGCCAGTGATCATTCGGTTAAATAGTTTGATACCGAAAAGAGTACAAAGTATACCAGCCAATACATCCAGCACATAGTGGTGGGAGGTATAAATAGCTGCAAACCAAATGCCTAACATTATGAGCGCAAACACCCATTCCATCATCCCTACCCTGTTCTTCAAAGCATAGTAGTACACAATGAGCGGGTAAGCAGCATGTAAAGATGGCATAGCGGCAAATACGTTAGAACCTTTTGCATAAAGTGAACTGAATACGGCTATTCCGAAAAAAGCATCGAATTTGCCCAAGCCTGCCGGGTTACCTGCTGTCCCGGAATCAAAAGCAAAACCAACCTCCTGCACATACCAGGGCGGGGCTGCCGGAAAAAGGTAGTACACCACAAAACCCAGCAGGTTTACCAATAGGAAGGTAAGCGCGAAGTAGACAAACTGCCTGCTGCTTTTAAAAAAAAGATAAAGCGCAAACGCCAGCGGAACAGGCACCCAGCACAGATAAAAAAAGGCACTGGCAATATCCAGTGACAGATGACTATGAAGAGCCCAGAATTCATTAGGGGTAAGTATGTTACCTCCTATAGAAATTCCAAAAATTGCTTTCTCTGCTGTATACAGATCTGCAATGTGGACAGTATTAAACCAATAATTTGGAAAGGCTTTCATGTAGTCATAGAGTACGCCATAAACAATAAAGACCGAAAAGCCTGTTACCATTCTTCTGGTAACGGAGCTCATAAAATACATCCCATTTACAAGCGCCACCAGCAACAGGGGGTACTGCTGGAAACCCAGCAGTAAATAACTCGCTGCCAGGTAAGCCACTGATAGTCCAAGCAGCATAAATAGTTGTTTCGTTGTAAGAGGTTTTATCTCTTCCGAAGGTGTGGTAAGGGCACGCATGCTATTCTTTGTGAAAATCAGAACCAAACACTTTATCCCAGAAGGCTGAGCTCACCCCGTATCCCTTTGTGGCATCGGAATAATGGTGGAGCATGTGGTGGTGTTTTAACTTCCTCCAAAAGGGGTTCTTAAAACTGAAGTGGTGAAGGGCATAGTGGGAAATGTCATAAAACAAGTACCCCAACAGGAAAGCAGCAAAAAAAACATATAAACCTGCTCCGGATAACAGCACAGAAAAAAAGCAATACAGCAAAGCAGCCAGTGGAATGCTGGTAGATGGCGGTAGTACCAGCCTTTTTTCATCATTGGGATAAGCATGATGTACGCCATGAAAGATGTAATGCAGGCGCCGTCCCCACCCGGATGAAGGTTCATAATGAAACACCCACCGATGCATCACATATTCTACCAGGGTCCATAAAAATAGCCCCAGCCCAAAAAACGCTAAACAAGCCCCTATACTGATACCAACTATAAATAGTGCATTCCAGAGCAGGAACAGCACCACGGGTACATATAAGATGAGCGGTACTGTAAAATGAACTTTAGACAATGCCTCCATCCAACTGCTCCTGAACATCCTTACTGATGCTTGAGAGGTTGATACATAATGCTTTTTCATGAATGTATTTGATATTTTTCTAGGACTAAAAATTAAGGACACCCTGACAGCAAAAGCCTGGTGCCAGATTCACCCTGCTACCTGATACTTTTTACCGCATAGGATTGAGCTATGAACACCTCTTTCTTTTCAGGCTTATCAGCCACCTTAGTTTTAGCTGTAAAAGCATATACCTTTTTATTTGCCGGATACAGGAAGATCAGCAAAAAGACCATGCAACTTCCAAACTCCAGCAGTTCGCTCCCCTTCCCTACAGTTACCATGTTTGTGAGCAACAACATGGCCCCAAATGCCCCTACCTGGTATTTCCTCGCAATGGGAATGCCCAGCACGTCATCAATAACTTTTTCAAACCCTTCCACTCTTCTGTATACCAGCGGCAGTACAAGCAAATAAATAGTGATGCCAATAAACAGGAGCTGTGAGAAGATGATTTTGTTGAGCTTTTCACCCTTTACCACGAGGTTGTGGAGGTTTGTTTCTCCCTGGGCATTATGCTGCAGGAAAAAATCTGTGCTTTCAATCTCCCATAAACGCTGTCCCCAGCTAACCTCTTCTCCTGCCCCGAACAAGCCAAAAGCACCCAGCAGGAACAACACCAGCAGAAATCCCTTCCCTTTTTCATTCCGCAGGCGAAAAAGCCTTCCAAACATGAGCAGGCTAATGCCCAGCAACACTAATACAGTCAGGGTTTCAATTATACCATCTTCCCGCACATACACCTCTTTAAACCAAACCGGATCTATATAAGAGAGAAGAACTCCACATAAAACCAATAGAAATGCACTCCCCCCAAGGAGCAGCTCCATCATTATTGTAGTATCACGATCTGTATACATGATTGAAAAAAATAATCTGATCAATAAGAATTAATCAAATATTCAGGGCTTAAAACGGCTAACGAGCTTTTTTCCAGTTGCTATTTCCCGACCACTTAATTCTACATAAGTAATGTTAGGAACCAGAAATCCACCTCCCTCTATGCCCACAAAAATGCGTTCTAATACTGCCTTTTTCTGGTTAATGAGGGTGTAAACATGGTAGCTGCCATTCCCGGACTTTTCAAGAGAAAGGTCTAGCTTTGAATAGCTGTTAAACCTTATAGCAAAGTTTTCTTTATCAAGCCTCCTGGACTTTACACCATAAGCCAGCTTTCGCTGCATATAATTGAGTTCCTCCCTTTCGCCACCCTCTGCATACCGGATCCAAAACACATGGATAGGCTCCTTCTCAATCAGGTTTCCCTCCTGGTCCAGGTTTAATTCATAAACAATGGTATTTATATTGGGATCCCGCTGCAGGTAAAACAACATGTCTGGATTTCCCACAGGCACCGGGAAACTATCCTGTGCACTTAGCTCAACGTTTTCCGTAGCTCCTTTAATGAAGCCCGACAGTGCGCCAATACTCTGCACCACTAATCCTAAAATCAGTAAAGTTCTCACAGCTGCTCCTGCTTATTACACCTTAGCTTCTTTTCTTGCCAAAACTTTTCTGGCACCCACCAGCCTGTTATAGGCTGTAACATTGGTGAGCACTGCCATGATGGATATCGGAAAAGTGAACACCGTCATGGTTTCAAAGACGTGGTAAGGCAGGCCTGGTAGAAAGAGCTTATAGTCCCCTCCTATGACAGAGGCAACCACCCCACAGCTGATTGCAGATATACCAATCAGTACCACCCTTTCAGGGCGCTGCATCAAACCTCCCTTGGTTTCAATGCCTAATCCTTCTGCACGTGCCCGGGTGTAGCTAACCATCATGGAACCAATCAAAGCAACAAAAGCAAACAGCGAACTAAGCAGGTAATGGTGGGCAATCAGGTAATAACAAATGCCCATGAACATAATCAGTTCACTGTACCTGTCAAGCACAGAGTCAAACAAAGCACCATAGGTAGAAGCTCCTTTACCAAGGCGTGCCACCTGGCCATCAAGCATATCAAAGATGCCGGCAAAAAGGACCAGCGCACCTGCCCAACCTACATATTCCAGCTCTCCCCTGTTGCTGGTTTCTCCGCCTACGATAAAAATGGCGGCTACACCAATGTTCAGAATTAAGCCAACGGTGGTAACAGCATTGGGTGTAACACCTATCCTGATCAGAACAAGCACAAAGGGATTGATTACTTTGTAAATAAGCTGCTGTAGTGTGTTTCTTAAAACGTAATGAAACATATATCCTCCTTTATATAAATTAAAAATCCAGTTTGAATCGGCCTCTTATACCAATGTCTGGTACATTGGGATTTTCCAGGTAAGTGAATCGCTTCACCACATCTATTCTAAAGACCCTGAAAATATTGCCTATGCCCACACTTGCCTCTATATAAGGCTCCCTGCCGAGGGTGTGGGTAAGGGCTATTCCGCTGTCATCAACGGGAAACCGGAGTAGTTCGGGATTATTCTGCGGCAGGCTTTCCTGGCGCAGGCTTCCCCACAGGGCTTTGAAGGTTATATATTCCCGTAGCTTTAGCTTTTTGATGATTGGAATCTTGTTAAACAGAAAGCCGTTGAAGGTGTAGTCTATGTGGATACTGGCATACTGGTCGCTGATAAACTCCAGAAAATTCATCAGGTTGTATGACTGCAACTGGTAGGCATAAGTCTGATTTGCCCTGTGAATGGTTAACAGGGGAAAAGATACCTGTCCGAAAGTGTAACCAGCTTCACCCACCACATCAGCATATCCCAACTGAGATAAGTAGAAGCGCTTGAAGATATTCAGACCTAAATTCTGGTATCCATGCTTGCCGTACAAAAAGCCATCTATACCCGAGCTAGCACGAAGGATGAAAACTGGATAGCGGTTACGGATAGGCGTTCTGTATATTTTACCCTGCAAGAATTCCTCATGAGGTGCCCAGCGAAGCTCGAGCACTACCTCTGTTGTGGTCAGTTCTTGCACCTCAGGCAGAGGCGGGCCTTCTTCTGCGGCAGTTGCAGCACTCTTGTACTGCAAGGATCCGGCCGGTGTCTGCCGCCAGTGTTTGAGGCCAATCTTATAGGAGAAATGATTCCTAAACTCATGCAGGTAATCCAGTGTATAGATCTCGTTGTAAAGCCATTTATCATTTTCACCCCTTTTAAAGGAGAGCAGAAAATTATCCTCCTGTACAAACTGTAATTCCTGCCCTGGAATTTTGGTATCCTTTTGATAACTGGCTTTTATGGCCACGATTGGAAACTCATATATGGATCGATCGCTGAAAGAATAGGTGCCGCCCAGATAGTATTTCCATTTTCTATCCCTAAAACCATGGGCTATGTAGGTTTCCAAACCTAGCTTGTTACTGAATTCAGGAGTAGTACGTCCTCCCAGCCTTAGGCGAAAGCCTTCTACCGGGTTAAAACTGTAAAAGGTATTCAAAGGGCCTATTTCAATATTTGGGCCAGCGCTTTTATAACCTGCCAGTAAGGCTGTGGCCCAGTCCATGGTTCTTCGGAAAGACGCCTGACCTGCTAACTTTTCAATGTTTGTATAGGTATTTGCCTCTGCCACAGATAAGGTATCATGACGGCTTAACTTCCAGAAGCTGCTATCTTTTTCCTCAGTATTTTCATGTGCCTGCACTTCCTCTTCCTGATACCAGCTTTCTGGATGTGGCTGGTTGATAGTAAAGTTCCTATAAGAAACTACTCTTCTTCCCCAGAAGCCACCATCACTTCCCTGGCTTATGGCAAAATCGGTGCGAAGATCACTTTTAATCAGATGGTATCTGCCATTTCCACTTTGTTCAAAATCAAGAGCGATCTTTAGATTTCGGATCCAGTTAACAGCCACCGTTTTCCCTACATACAGTTCTGCCTTTTGCACCGCATAATTGCCATCCTGGCTGATGTATATTCTGCCGGTGAACATAAAGGCAGCGGGATTACGGGGTTCGAAAGAGAGTTCCGTTAATCTCCTGCCATCTGCAGTATTTATCGTATCAGTTAAGTAAAACCTGTAGAAAGTGGGCGCCAGATCTGCAATCGGGCTTAAGAACTGGTTTGTGACGATGGTAATGTTATTATCATAGATGTCGATATCCTGGTAAACGTGCTTCATGTAGGCCAGCATCCCCTGGTTGTTTACGAAGGTTCCAAAGTCTACCCTCTTTTCTGCCCTGATAACTTTTTTCCGGCTTTTAGGAGATTTCCGTAGGTAATGCATACTGATGACTTCGTTTAAGTAAAACGGAATCGCTGCTTTACCCCTCACAACAGTAGTGTCCAGGCTGGTGGCCAAAAAATCATACCGTCGCAAAAAGAAGTTTTTCCTGATTTTTTCCGGAGTGTTCACCAGGGACAGCTGCATCTTCTCGTACTGCTCGTATTGCACAAAATCATACTGTTCCGCCCGGTTTTTTGCTTTATTGGCTACCACCAGCCGGATAAGGTCTACGGCTGGGTTGTTTTGATTCCGGTATCTTTCTCTTCGTTTAGAAGCCACAATTACCACTTCCTCCAGCTGCTCGTTTACTGCCTGCATTTTTAACTTTAGTTCCTGCACTTGCCCTGCTTGTACAGGAATGTCAATGGTTTTGTAGCCCAGGAATCTGATTTGTATTGCAGCGTAAGCCTCCTTTGTCTCCAGGGCAAATTCACCTTCTGCATCTGTTGTTGTACCGTTGCTGGTACCAGGAAAAATTACCAGCACTCCGGTTAAAGGCTCGTGCGTAACGGCATCTGTAACAACCCCTCTGATAATTGTTTTGGCAGGTGTTAGCTCCTGTGCCTCTCCCTTACCTGGAAAAAATCCAAAGACAATCATCAGTAGGGTGCCAACAAATGCGTTGATCCTTAAGATGGGTGTAGGCTCACCTGAATACATACTTTTTATGAAATAGGTAGTTGTAAAAAAAACCGACAAGTAAGGAGGTAGATACTTTGGAAATGAGGTATTGAAACCCAAGCATATCCGTTAGGATAAACACACCTGTGATATTCAGCATCATGCTGCCGTTCCAGATCAGCAGGTACCTTAAGAGCTGCGGAGTTGCCCTGTTCTTCCTTGCACCATAAACCCAGCTTCTGCTCATTGTAAAATGTGTAAAGCCACCTAAAAAGGTACCTGCTGCAGCTCCCAGCAGGTACCATCCTCCAATTAGTTCCACCAACAACAGCGTTAGCAGGAAATCAACACCTGAGGCTACCAAAGAGGCTGTCTGCGCTTTCAGTAAGGTTACCATCATAGCTCAGAGAAGAGCATCATCAGGTGCAGTACGACATTCGTATAGATGCCTGCGGCGATGTCGTCCAACATCACTCCCCAGCCCCCTTTCAGGTACTCGAGATCTTTGATGTAGAGGGGCTTGATGATATCAAAATACCTGAAAACGAGTAGTGCCAGCATTGTATAGGTAAGGCAATGGGGTATAAATAACAGGCCAATGCACATACCCGACACCTCATCAATCACTACCTTATTGTTGTCCTTACCCCAATGAGGTTCCACTGCGCTGGCAGACCAAACGCCCACTCCTGACAGCACCACCACCAGGAAGGGTGACCAAAACTCAAACCTTTCTCCACCAGCCTCACTGGCAAGGTACCAGCACAGGCAGGTAGCAGCCGCAGCAACGGTACCTCCTCCTTTACCTATGTAGCCTATACCAAGACTGGTGGATATTAGTTTATGTACCCTGATCATGGTACTTTGCCTAAAGCCCTTCTACCAGTTCCTGATAATAGTCCAGTCCCAGATGAGTGATCAGGTCCTCACCCATCATATGGCGCAGAGTGTTCTGTAGCTTGATGAGCTGTTTGAAGATATCGTGCTCCGGCCGCAGGCCTTCTGCTGTTTGGGGGGACTTATAGTAGAATGAGAGCCACTCCTGGATGCCAGTCATCCCTGCCCGTTGCGCCAGGTCTGTAAAGAGTGCCAGGTCTAGAACAATGGGAGCTGCCAGGATAGAGTCACGACAGAGGAAGTTGATCTTGATCTGCATCTGGTAGCCAAGCCAGCCGTAGATGTCTATGTTGTCCCAGCTCTCTTTGTTATCGCCGTGAGGAGGATAGTAGTTGATGCGTACTTTGTGGTAAATGTTCCCGTACAGCTCAGGGTTATTTTCCGGGCGCAGAATGTCTTCCAGCACGCCTAGTTTTGAAACTTCTTTGGTTTTGAAGTTATCCGGATCATCCAGTACCAGACCGTCGCGGTTGCCCAGGATGTTAGAAGAGAACCACCCCCTAATTCCCAGTGCTCTGGCTTGAAGACCTGGTGCCAGAATTGTTTTCATAAGTGTCTGGCCGGTTTTAAAGTCTTTGCCGGATATGGCCACTCCATTTTTCTTTGCCAGCTCCACAAGGGCCGGAATATCAACCGTAAGGTTAGGTGCTCCATTGGCAAACGGTACCCCCAGCCGCAGGGCAGCATAGGCGTATATCATACTGGGAGCAATGCGTGGATCATTGTTCAGCAGGCCATGCTCAAAATTTGCAAGCGTGGCATGTACCTCACTTGTTTCGGTGTACACCTCTGTAGAACCGCACCACACCACTACTAAACGGTCGCATCCCCGCTCCTCCTGGAAAGTGCGCATGTCGTCCATCAGCGCCAGGGCCAGATCATATTTACTGGCAGCCTCTTTTACATGTGTACCTTTCAGATTTTTGACATAAGCCTTATCGAAAACTGCTTTCATAGGCTTGATGGCCTCCAGTTCAGATCTTATGGCATATAGCAGGCCAGGCTCAAGCACTTCGGCATTTACTGCCGATTTAAAAACGTTATCGTCATACAAATCCCAGCCACCAAACACAATGTCATTCAGATTTGCCAGAGGCACAAAATCCTTGATTAGCGGATTAAGATTTTCTGTTCGTTTCCCAATTCGAATGTTCCCCATTTGTGTGAGGGACCCAATGGGCTGTGAGATGCCTCTTTTTATAGCCTCAACCCCTGCAATGAACGTGGTGGCTACTGCTCCCATGCCCGGGAGCAAGATTCCTAAGCGCCCACTAGCACTTTTTACCTGATGTTCCATAATTTTATTTGATTGTTATACCTTATAACCAGTTGTTTTCTTTGTACCAGCGAAGGGTATGCACAAGACCCTTTTCCAGATTATAGCTAGGATTGAAACCAAGTGACTTACGGATGTGATCAATACTGCAGCACCAGTTCATCGCCGTGAGTTCACACAGCTTTTCTTCATTAAGGGCAGGCAAGCTGCTGCCCTGTCGATAAACTTTTTCCATAACCTTTGCAATTATCCTCACCAACCCTACTGGCAGGTGTAAGCGAATGGCTCTTTTGTCAAGAATGCGGAGAACATAGTCTGCAAGGGCATAGCGGTCGTAGCAGTTGCCATCTGAGACGTTATAAATTTCCTGTTGTCCTTTAGACCCTAAAGCATGGATGACCACCCTTGCCAGGTCTTTCACATACACAAAGCTTAGCCGCTGCGCTCCCTTACCAATATGCAGATCAAGTCCACAGTTTAAAGTCTTTAAAAGGATGAATATATCCTTCTCCCCTGGTCCGTACACAGCAGTGGGTCTTAATACCACTAAGGGGAGATTTTCTAATTTTGACAGGTATTTTTCTGCAAGCAGCTTGCTTCTGCCATACGCTGTTAAAGGTTTTGCTACGCTTTGTTCATCGATTGGAGCCCCATGGGGAGTTAATGTTGGACCCAGTGCAGCCAGGCTGCTGATAAACACAAATTTCTTCAGGGGAATTTTCGCAGAAACAGCAGCTATTCCCAGGTTTTTGGTGTACTCTGCATTTATCCTGCTATAGGCTGCTTCACTCCGTGACTTAGTGGTACCCGCGGCATGTATGATGTAGTGGTACTGTTTTTCCTCCAGTTCTTCCTGCAAATCGGCAACATCAAAATAGTTCAGAAAGGTATACTGCAGCGTATATGCACCCAAATGCCCCATGTCGCAACCCGGACGTATTCCGGCAAAAACCTCAAAGCCTGCCTGCAGTGCTGCCTCTACCAGATGACTGCCTATAAATCCGTTCGCCCCGGTTATCAGCACTCGCTCTTTCATAATTCTTTTTGGTATATGCGGTACCTTTTATAAGGTCTGGCCGCCATATTCAGCAATCCCTGGTTCATCAGTACATTGTTCTCCAGCACCCAGGATGCTTCTGCCATCTGCATTTTCTTCTCGCGATATTTTTGCATGGCAGCTCCATAAAAACAAGCCTCAATGCCCATTTTTCGATACCCTTCCAGCACGCCTAAGGCAACGATGCGTACTGCATTGATTCTCCTTCTTTGAAAAAGCAGCTTAAAGATGCCCGTAGGCCACAAGCGTCCTCCCTTGATTTTTTTCAGAATCTGGTTGATATCAGGAATGGCGAGTGAGAAGCCGATCACCTTTCCCCTGTGTTCAGCGATCAAACAGAAATCAGGATCGAGAATCAGCTTAAGCTCCCTGGCCTGATATTCAAATTCATTTGGTGTCATAGGTACAAAACCCATATTTTTATCCCAGGCAGCATTATAGATCTCGCGCAAGCTGGCAACCTCTTCTGCGTACTTCTTCAGGTTAATCGGTCTGATCGTTATACCTTTCTGCTCAAGGCGATTCCGTAGCAGTTGCGACAGTCGGAGAGGCTTATCATTGAAACTCTGGGCCGAGAACTGGTAAGCCAACAGATCAATCTTCTTTAGGAATCCCCTGTTTTCCAGCAGCTTAGCATAGTACGCATAGTTATAAGGCATCATGGCTACTGGAGAACTGTTGAAGCCTTCAACCAGCAAGCCACAGGTTTCGTTGGTTGAGAAGTTTACAGGCCCAACAATGGTTTTTGCTCCTTTTAGGCTTAACCATTGGTGCACCTGCTGGAACAGCATATCTGCGGCCTCTCCGTTATCCACACAGTCGAAAAAGCCGAAGAAGCCATCCTGGCTATTATTGAAAGTATTATGATTGTGGTTTAGAATAGCAGCAATTCTTCCTATAACAGCTCCTTGCTGATGAGCCAGAAACAGTTTGATTTCTGCATGCTCGTGAAAGGGATGCTTTCCAGGTGTAAGCAGGTCATTTTGTGCCGTAAAAAGCTCCGGCACATAATTAGGATCATCTTTGTACAGCGTATGCGGAAAGTCAATAAAGGCCTTCAGCATTTGCTTTGTACTAACTTGTAATACTTGCATCATACGCTGCTTTTTTGGTATTGATTCCTATAAAGTCAAAGGCAGTAGATAGCTTGCTCACCGCTTCCTCGATCTGGCTGAAGGTATGCGTGGCCATGATGGATAGGCGTAACAGTGTAGCGTTTGCAGGAACAGCCGGTGCAACTACCGGATTCACAAATATGCCCCAATCCTGCAGCAGCTTAGTTACTTGAAAGGTCTGGTCATTATCGCGGACATAGATGGGGATGATTGGCGTTTGTGTAGGTCCCAGCTCAAAACCTGCTTCACTTAATAAGCTTGTAGCGTATCGGGTATTCGCCCACAACTGCTCCATTCGCTCTGGTTCTGACTCTATCACGTCCAGTGCTGCCAGGGCACTTGCCACCGAAGCAGGCGTCATACTCGCACTGAATATTATAGAACGGGCATGGTGCTTGATGTAATCAATCAAAACCTGATCGCCTGCAATAAAGCCACCAAGTGAGGCCAGCGACTTACTGAAGGTACCCATGATTAGGTCTACCTGATCTGTGAGACCAAAATGGGAGGCAGTACCAGCCCCTCCCTCTCCTATGACCCCTAACCCATGTGCATCGTCTACCATTATATTAGCACCATAGCGCACTGCCAAAGCTGTCAGTTCAGGTAGCTTTACAATATCGCCCTCCATGCTGAACACGCCATCCACAACAAGTAGCTTAACAGCATCCGAAGGCAGCCTCCGAAGCTTTTTCTCCAGGTCGTGCATATCATTGTGCTTGTACTTCAGCACTTTTGAAAAAGAAAGCCTGCTGCCGTCGATAATAGAGGCATGATCATATTCATCCAGCAGGATGTAATCATTACGTCCTGTGAGACAGGAAATGACTCCCAGATTTACCTGAAAACCTGTACTAAAAACAAGAGCAGCCTCTTTGCCTATGAATTGTGCCAATCTGTGCTCCAGTTCCTGGTGAATATCCAGGGTTCCGTTCAGAAACCTGGATCCGGCACAGCCCGTGCCGTACACTTCAATCGCCCTGGCCGCTGCTTCTTTAACCCTGGGGTGATTTGTAAGGCCCAGGTAAGCATTAGATCCGAACATTAACATTCTTTTTCCCCCTATGATCACCTCTGTATCCAGCACACATTCAATGGATCTGAAGTAAGGATATGTTCCCTGTGCCTGCGCTCTTTCTACTGCCTGATTGATTGCACTACTCTCGTGTGAGATGATTTTTTTTCGTAATAAGTTTTCCATCTGTTGTACAAATAAAATTTGGAAAGTCAGCTCCTGGCAAAACAAGGTCAGTTGGTCTTTGATCTTAAGCCCGCTGGGCTGTACAAAAAGCAAAGCCTATCCTACCTATCAATCAAAGGCTGTAGACCAGCAATAGATAAATTGCCTGAAGGTATGCATGCACATTTACTTGAAAAAAAGGCTACAAAGGCTACTAACTTTTGAAAATCCTATGCATAGTCCCCTAAATATTCTGGCATTCATCCCTACTAATATGACTCAAAGAGAATCCCAGGGACTACTAAGCACCGAATACTGCTTTCACCAAGCACAATTCATATTGAAGATTGATTGCACTTTCTACCCAAATTCATCCGAAGCAGGCACATCAAATGAATGCACATATTAGTTTATCTATGAGATAGCATTTGTTAAGCAAGCACCGGAAGGTAGAATCAAATGTATAGTTTAGCCTGTTATAATTCCTTTTGCTTGAACTGTAGTTGTAGATTTTGTGTAACAGCAATATGTTTTTTGCAATAAGCCCAAAGAAATAACACTGCCCGTTGTAGCTATATCTTGAACACGCGATCAAATCTTGACTGATACCATTTTACCGCCAGTTTGATATCATGTCCGGTTAACTGATACCCCACCTGTAAATTTAACCTGCTCACCAGGAAGCCATTGACCGTGAGTAGCTGACCATATCGATCAGTCGCCTGAGAATCAACTGTAGAATCTTCTTCTCCGGAGCTGAAGAATACAGGTTGCTGACGGCTTGATTTGAAATCTAATTTTTCCAGCATGGTCTGCATTGGTCTAAGTAGTATGGCTCCGGACAGAAAGTCAGGGTAAAGCATGAGAATTCCCCCTGCGATATTAGCGCCATTAGAATACCCTAAAGCTATAATTTTCTCTACATCGAAAGCTTCCTTGTTAGAGAGGTTCTTCAAAAAGTAAACAAGCTCATGGGTCCTGAATTCTAAGTCCTTTTCATCGAACATTCCCATGCCCATGCTCCGGTAGAACCGATACATATCACCCTCTAATACATTACCCCTCACACTTAGCACATTCAGGCGCTGCCCAAATTCATTGGCAAGTGGTAAAAGACTGCATTCATCGCCTCCTGCTGCATGTAACAACAACAGGGTATGCGCTTCCGGCATATGCGTGGGTAGGTAAATGTATTTCAGGGGTTGATATTCCACAGCAATTATCCTTGTTTGATTAGCTGTACTTCACAATTGATCTTAACCTCATCGCCTACCACAACCTGACCAGCTTCGGTTACAACTCCCCAGGTTAAACCAAACTCTTTACGGCTTATTTTTCCTTTAATGCTGAATCCGGCCTTTGTTTGTCCCCATGGATCTACTGCAACACCGCGATATGTTACCTTCAGGGTAATGGGTTTGGTGATGCCGCGGATGGTTAAATCACCCTGCAGTTGATAATCAGAACCTGCTGTCTCTAATCTTTTACCTATAAACTTTATTTGACCATGGTTGATAGCATCAAAAAAGTCATCCGATTTCAGGTGATTGTCCCTTTGTTCATTTTGGGTATTAATTGAATTAACATCGGCAGTAAAAACAATCTGTGTTGTCTTTGTGAAGTCTTCTCCTTCGGTAATAACATCCAGGGCATAATCCTTAAAATTGCCTGTAACTGTCGTAATCATAAGGTGTTTTACCTTAAACTGGATTTCACTATGAGCAGGATCAATGGTCCATTTGGTGGTGGTCAACGTAGCTGTAGTATTCATGCTGTAAATGTTTAATTTAATTGGGTTAGAAATAATTTTATAAAAGCTTACCATACAAATGTCTTACAAACCCCGTGCTTTTGGAATGGCTGTTTACATGATTGTGTTGTACAACTGCACGATTCAATAAGGAAAGCATGATTTGCTTGGAAGCTTATCAAAAAGTTATAGAATAAATGCTATTGTAGATCAGTTGAAGGTCTGTCTGTGTTTTAGCTAAATATAAGTCCTGAACAATGTTAGCTTTTACGCAACACCCACCGGACACACAGCCTTTGCATATACCAACCGCTGTTTAATAAAGATGCAACTAAACGCTACAATATGCTTCTATCATTCAAACCTGATATAGTCACGCGTATCCACTAATCTCTTCGGTTCAAATAAACTAGGTCAGGAATCTGATATCGTACTGTCCTCAGCTTTGTCAGGTTTGAAATTGTAGTCTCCGGCTTAGAACAGAATTAGATCCTCAAAGAACTGCTCCACATGATCTCGCTCAGGCTCTTAATCTTTATTTGTCAACTACTGAATCCAGGTAAGCATCTACACAGCCTGCTCAAGCTTATCTTCCCGAAGTGATTTTAAAGCAGCAGACCATGCAATGACCTGATCAAGCATTAGTTTCAGTTGCGTTTCATGATCAGCAGTTGGACGGAAGGTGGTATACCCTTCAAAATCCGTAAAAAGGGA
>NZ_JAHXBU010000007.1 GCF_020178975.1 Cesiribacter sp. SM1 | reverse complement strand
CTACCCTATTATGCTCCCATGAAGCCTTTGCTACTTGCTGTACAGCCGAGGACTCTTCAATGCTGCTGCTGTTGCTTTCCCAATACAAACTCGACCGCCAAAGAATTGAGCTTATGCCCCAACGTCCATTGAATAAAGCAGATGCCCCTCACCGGCTTTTGCTGAAAGTACGCAAAAATTGCTTCCTGCATTGTCAATGGCTGAAAGCTGTTGGGGCATTTGCTTTATTCTGTTGTTATGCTTAGGCTTTTTTTATTTCTTTCTCAATCTATTTTCAATGCTTTATGTCGTCAAAGAATATTTGGGTGCTTAGAACCCAGCATATTTTGAGATTTTTGCAATATCGAAAATTAACTTTTCAAAAGATTCCTGATCCCAATATCTAGGGTGCATAAATCCATGAGCAACGCTATTTCGATTGTCGCCAATATCGGTGGGCTGAGATTGCGAGAAATAGATCTTTATTTCAGTTAAAATCTTCACATATTCAGGTTTGCTAACTTTATTTTCCTCAATCGCTAGATCAATCAATTTAGTCCCAACCTTTCGATAGTTTTTTAAGGTTCCATCTGTATTAAATAGTTCTCTACCATATTCGCTTGTTGTCGATCTAATCAACTCTTCCAAATACGAATATGCAAAAGGTGTCAATACAGAATAGGAGTTTGGAAAAGCTAGATATACTCTTCTAAGTACCTCCCAATCCGGCCCCCAATTCCACATATGGGTATAGTTGTAAATTTCGTCAAATGCTTCATTTAGGTCCATGGATTTATTAATAAGTACCTGAGTCAAATTGAGCTTTCGAATTTTTACGCTTAAGCATAACGTCCATTGAATAAA
Organism: Cesiribacter sp. SM1; assembly: GCF_020178975.1. Classification (GTDB taxonomy): domain Bacteria; phylum Bacteroidota; class Bacteroidia; order Cytophagales; family Cyclobacteriaceae; genus Cesiribacter. The sequence continues at coordinate 79,332 of NZ_JAHXBU010000007.1, read as the reverse complement.
GCAGATGCCCTTCACTGAATTTTGCTGAATGTGCGCAAAAATTACTTCCTTCATTATCAATGGCTGAAAGCACTGGGGGCATTTGCTTTATTCTGTTGTTGTGTGCAGTGTTTATAATATTTTCAGATATTCTTGGGCTAATTTTTCGAACTTCAGGTATTCTTGAAAAGGGAAGTCCTGATGTCTATTTTTAGAGTATTCAGAATCCTTTAATAACTGAAATATCTTTTTCAATTGATAATATGAAATCAGAATTAATTGTCTGACCTGCATCTGAAAAACAGCAGCCTTTTTATATTCCTTTACTTCTTCTCCAAACGATTCCTGAAAACTACTGATTGTTATAGCTACCTTATCCTTTTTATCTTTCAATCTACTAATTTCTATTTTTTCTCCTCCTGGCTCACCATACCATACAAGGTCAGTATGGTCCTGATTATTTATGATACTGCTTAAGGCTCTAATGAAGTCAAAATATGGGTCACTAAAGACATGTGAGATTATAATTTCATACTTAAAGTCTCTCACATAAATACAGCAACTACTCCATCCATGTGGATGCAAGGTGAGCAATATATCAATATCATCAGTCTCTTGAATTTCCATTAAGGCCTTCTTTTGGCATTGCACACAACGGACGATAAATAAAGCAGGAGCCGCCGCTGCGGTTGAGTAAGAGTGAAAGTAACAATATGCCAGCCCCTTTCCAAGAAGAGCTGGGGGCGCTTGCTTTATTTTATGGTTGGGCATAGGTTAATTCATTTGGCAGTTAAAGCTCATCACTCTTTCATCAAGTAGTGAGGTTCTTCATCCGAATGTTTGGTTGTGGGTACATTCCTCCAGTTTTTTATAGCTATCAGTCTACTGTCCCTATCCCCTCTGTTAATGCCAAGCAGGTTTATTGTATCTCAAATGCTCCGCAGGTGAAGCCGGCCTTTATTGTTATTACAGGAACCCTGGCTACCTGGCAGTAGTACCGAGGTATCTTCTACGCTGCTGCCTTTCCTTTCCCACTACAAGCTAAACCGCCAAAGAATTTAATGCTTATGCCCCAACTACTTGCTAATTGCGGTATCAACTATGTATTTAGTCATTATCGCGTTTATGTTTATTTTAGTCCTTGTGGGATACAGGTACTCTGGTTCTTTTAAATATTCAGGTTTTTGATTTGACAACATAGGATAATTGCTGTTTATATCCAAGCGATCCAGGGGGCTCTGGATGTTCTGAACGGCTTGCTGACTAACATGTGTATAGATTTCTGTAGTTTTGCTGCTGTTATGACCCAGCAAACTCTGGATATAACGTAAGTCAGTACCTCCCTCTAATAAATGGGTAGCAAAACTGTGCCGCAGTGAATGCAGGGTGAAGGGCTTATCAATCCTTGCTTTTTGCAGGGCATGCTTGAATACACTCCTTAAGCTGGAATCGGTATACTGATCACCCCACTGCCCTTCAAAAACCCACTGCTGTGGCTGGTATGCCTCTAGATACGCCTTAAGAAACTGGCACAGCACATTAGACAATATCGTCATCCTGTCTTTTTTCCCTTTTGCATACCTGATGCGGATCTGCTTTCTTTCCCAATCAATATCTGTTAATTTCAGATTGATGAGCTCTCCCGCCCGCAAGCCGCCTGAATACAGGAGCGAAAGCATACACCGGTGCTTCAGGTTACCTGAGGCTGATAAAACTGCCCGTAATTCTTCCTGGCTCATTACTTTTGGCAATTGCTTATCCCGCTTTACCCTCACCAAATCCACCCCTTCCAATGATTTCCCCTGCACATACAACATGTAGAATTTAATGGCACTAACCGATTGATTAACCGATGCCGCCTTTACGTTACCCTGTGCCATCCATCGACTGTGATACAGGTTGATTGTATGTGCCTGCAGCTCTCTTAGTGTCTGCTCCTCTTTTATGTTAAACTGCCTGATAAACCTGCCCATCAAACTATAATAGGTATAGAGTGTACTGCTGCTATAGCCCTTGCCATACAGGGCATCAAGAAATGGATCAGCATCTATGCTGCCCCAGTCCCTGCTACCACCCGTAATCAGCTGTTTTTGGGTGTGAAAATCAATTGGGTATAACCTCGGATCCAGCCTTAAACGAGCATATGGCTGCAGCAGACGCACAACCTCCAGCAGCGGGGTTTCCTCCTGCTGTACATACCAACACTTTCCTTTTGTATAGTAGTAAGTGTAGGGCTGTTCCTTCATCAGGCTTACCAAATGCTGATGAAAACGAAAGCGAATCAGTAATATATACCTTCCATCCAGTTCTCCCGGTATCAGTTGTACCAGTGGTAGGCTCGCCCCTTCAGGCATTTCCTTTTTGGCCCCTTTTACACCAGCCTGCAGGGCATAGCGCATCAATGCAGAGGTATCTAGCTTTGCTTTACCTCTGATAATCTCCTTTAGCTTCAGGAGTGGCTCTTTTTTATAATGCGTTACAAGGCACTTGTAGGTCTTGCTGAACTTAAGAATATCCTGCTGCTGGCATAGGTAGCTGAACAGTTCTTTATCCTGCTGAAAACCTAACCTCACAAAGGTTTTGCCGCCATGCAGCAAAGGAGATAAAAATATGACAGGCAACATGTTATACTTCTTTCACCAAAGATAAACAACATGCACCAGTAAGCTGTTTTAATAAACATTTAACTCCGGATTAAAACGAAATTATACGTTTAAAAAAACGCTTATGGAAAAACCAGTAGTCTGCCAGGAGTGCGGACAAGCCATGAAGGGCCGAAGGGGTAAAAAATTCTGCAGCGATCAGTGCCGGGCAGCCTATCACAACACCCAAAAAAGCGAAGAGGAGAAAAAAGTACTGCAGCTAAACAGCATCCTCAGGAAAAACCGGAGTATACTCAAAAAACTAAACCCTGAAGGTTATACCAACCTGCGCCCAGAGGTTCTGAAACAGATGGGCTTCGATTTCAGGTTTTACACCCACCAGTTTAAAACCGACAAGGGTGAAGTCTACTACTTTTGTTACGAATGGGGATACCAGGTACTGCAGCAGCAGGGTAAGGTACTTATCATAAACTGGCAGAAATACATGAAGCCATTCTCTCCACTACTGTAGTAGCTTTGCTTTGAATAAATACTACTTCTTACGGCCTGCATACATAGAAGGTAGCACCTTGTACTCCTGCTTGAAATATTTTGTAAAATATTTAGCATTGTTAAAGCCTACTTTATAAGCTACCTCCGCCACCGTTAGCTGGCTCTTTTCCAGGAACTGCGCCGCCCGCTCCAGTCTTATCTTCCTGATAAATTCTACTGGTGAGCTACCCGTTAGCAGCACCATTTTCTTGTAGAGGTACACACGGCTTACCCCCAGCTCACGGCTTAACATTTCTACAGTAAATTCCGGATTTTCCAGGTGCTCCTCCACTACCCTGATGGCGTTCTGAATAAGTTTGTCATCTACAGATACAATCTCAGCCTCGCTGGTTTCAACGCTGATCTTTTTCTCGAAAGCCTGCTGCATCTGCTGACGCTGTGTAATGAGGTTTTTCAGACGCGAAAGTAAAATTTCGAAGTTGAAGGGCTTGGTCACATAGTCGCTTGCCCCTATGCCCAACCCCTTGAGCTTCTGCTCTTCGGCAGAATGTGCCGTTAAGAGCACAAATGGAATGTGCGAGGTACGACCATCTTCCCTGATCTTGCGGCAAAGCTCAATACCATTCAGCTCGGGCATCATCAGGTCACTTACAATCAGGTCAGGCATAATTGATAAGGCTTTCTGCCATCCCTCTTTCCCGTTGGCAGCCTCTGTAATGGTAAAATACTGGCTAAGGTTGTCCTTCAGATAAAAACGAAAGTCTGTATTATCCTCTACCAGTAATATGTGTGGCTTTATGCCAGAGGTTTTAGGACCATGGTCTTTAACAGGGAGCCTCTCTTCAACAGGCTGTACCAGCAGAGAAGATTCAACGACATCGCTGCTGTTTGCCGTACTGCCGCATATTTCTTTTACTGGCAGGCATACTGTAAAGCGGCTGCCAATTCCCTCTTCACTTTCAACACTAATGGTACCCCCATGAATTTTTACAAACTCCCGGGTAATGGCAAGGCCTATACCACTTCCCTGGTTAATAAAACTCCTGGGTACATCATTCCTGAAAAAGCGTTCAAAGATCTTGTCCTGTTTTTCTTTTGGTATGCCTATGCCAGTGTCTTTTACCTTTATGTGCAGAATTTTAAGGCCTTCCGACTGGGAATCATTATCCAGGCAATCTACAGCCACACTTATCTCACCTCCTTCAGGGGTAAACTTAAAGGCATTGGAAAGCAGGTTAAAGAGAATTTTCTCCAGCTTATCCATATCAAAAGAGGCCTGTAAGGCTTTAACCTCAGAGTGATAGCAGAGGCTGACATTCTTTTTCTCGGTAAGGTCGGAAAAGGAATGTACCGACTCTTCAATAAACTTAATGATGTTGCCTTCTGAAAGAACCAGGTTCACGCCTTCTACCTCCAGCTTTCGGAAATCGAGCAGCTGGTTTACCAGGTTCAGCAGGCGTTTGGCGTTACGCTGGATCATTAAATACTGTTTTTGCTGCTCGGGCTCTTTATTGAGCTGAATAAGCCGCTCCAGGGGTGCCAGAATTAAGGAAAGCGGCGTACGAAACTCGTGGCTAACGTTGGTAAAAAAGCGGATTTTCATCAGGTCCAGCTCGTGCAGCTGCCGGGCCTCCTGCTGTGTTTGTTCCAGCTTAAACTTCATTCTTGCCTTTTGCAACTCCATGCGGCGGCTAATGTACAGGGCCAGAAAGCCAATAGCCAGGTAAAACACATAGGCTGTATTGGTACGCCAGAAGGGCGCCAGCACAGCAATATTAAGTGCCAGTTCCCTATCGCTCCAGCTGCCGTCGTTGTTGGATGCCTGTACTCTAAAAGTGTAATCTCCCGGATCCAGGTTGGTATAGGTAGCACGACGGTTCAGCATGTCTGCCGGTTGCCAGCCCCTGTCGAAGCCCTCCAGCATATACCTGAACCTGTTCTTCTCCGGATGCAGAAAGTTTAGCGCAGTGAATTCGATGGAGAAAACATTCTCATCGTGCTTGAGGGTAAGGCTGCGGGTATCAGATAAAGATTCTTCCAGCAACACCCTGCCGTTTACCTTATCACCAATGCCAACAGTTTTATTGAATAGCTGAAAATCAGAAAACAGGAGCTTTGGCACCTTATCCCCTGCCCTTACTGCGCCTGGATGAAAGAGATTAAAACCGTTTGGCCCGCCAAAAATCATCTCATCACTGCTGGTCCTAAGGGCAGCATTTTCGTTAAAAACGTTATCCTGCAAACCATAGCTGGTGCTAAAGTTCTTAAAGGCAATAAATTGTGGTTGCTGCGGACTTGCATTCCTGTTGATCAGGGCATTTGAAATTCCGTTGGGAGTACTTAGCCACAGGTTTTGCAGATCATCCTCCAGGATGGTCAGCACCGTATTGTGGGGCAGACCATTTTCTTTGGTGAAGAGCACAAAGTTTTTATGCTCCTCATCAAAAAGGTTCAGTCCTTCCTGCGTGCCTACCCACACCCTGTTTTCCCTGTCGATGTGAATGGTGTAGATGTTATTGCTGCCTAAGTGCACTGGTGTAGCAGCATTATTCTGATAATGTTCTACCTCACCCGTTTTAGCATCTATTACTTCTACACCCAGGTTGCCGCCAATCCAGATATTGCCTTTTGCATCTTCAGCAATGGCCGATATATAGGCAGAGAGCATATCTTTTTTACCGGTGCCGATAGGAAAAGGATGAAAAGTCTCCTTCTGAGGATCAAAGGTAGCCAGACCTCCCTTCATAGTGCCTACCCAGATGGTGCCCCTGGAATCCTGAAAAAGCTCCCACACATTATCAGCCACACAGGGCAGGCTGTAGGGATTGGTCGGATCGTGCTTGTAGTGCTTGAATCCCTTACCATCGAAACGATTCAACCCGCCGGTGTAGGTGCCTACCCAGAGCGTACCGTTCTTATCAAGCAAGAGGCTTACAATAACATCACTGCTAATGCTTTCCGGGTCTGCAGGATTATGCCTGTAGCGGGTGTAGGTATTTAAAGCCCTGTTGTAATAGAGCAGCCCGCCTCCGTTGGTGCCAATCCACAGGTTACCATTCTTATCTTCGGCAAAGCGGTTAATATCATCGAAGGGGAGGCTGCCCGGCACCGAAGTCTGCTGCTTGTAATGCTGAAACCTGATGATGTTTTCGTGGTAGTAGTTAAGTCCCTTTTTGTAGGTACCCAGCCAGATGATTCCATCACTGTCTTTATAAAGGGCATTAACACTATTATGCGCCAGCCCGTTTTCAATATCCTGGCCGGAAAGAACATAAGAAACAGTTTGATTTTTTTTATCGATGATGTTAATACCGCCATGGTCGGTACCAATCCATATTTGGCCTGTCTGCGCCTCGGTTACACCGCGAACCATGTTGTTGTTGAGCGGCAATTCCTTGCTGTCGCGATGATAATGGGTTAAAACATCCTGCCTGGGCTGGTACAAAAAAAGGCCTTTGGTTTCGTAGGGCAGGTAAATCCATAAATCATCATCACTATCTGCAAATAGTTCGTAATTAAGCAACTGCCCCTTAAAACGTTCACTGATGGTGCTTTTCTGTTGCTCTACCTCAAAGCTACTACCATCGAGCTTCTCAAAAATACCATTTCGGTGAATGAGCCAGTAATCGCCATCGGCGTTTTGTGCTACAGACTGAACAAAATTGGAGCTGATGGTACTGGCGTTGTTGGCAGTATGCTTTAAGCTGATTTTTTTTCCGGAGCCGGGCGTGTAACGGCAAACACCCTGCCCTGTAAGAATAAACCAGTAGTTGCCGGTTTTATCTTTTATGATGTTTTCTACATCCTTACCCTCCAGGCCAAAAGGGCGGGTGAAGGCAGCTGTGTTTCTGTGAAATTTTTCCTGTACGGGATCGTAGATACTAATTCCATCGGCGGTAACAACCCACAGTTTACCCGCAGGGTCTTCAAACAGCTTATTGATGGTATTGCTCCTGATGGAGCTGCTGTCCCTGGGATTGTGCTGGTATACTTTTACCCTGGTACCATCATAGCGGTTAAGACCATCGGCAGTACCAATCCAGAGGTAGCCCCGGCTGTCTCGCAGAAAACAGTTTACCTGGTTGTTGGAGAGGCCTTTGCTTACATCCAGCAAAGAGAACCTGAGCTGTTCAGGCAGCCCGGCTGTTGCCCCGGCACCAACCAGGAACAAAAAAACAAAGAATAATATAAAGCTCTTGAACCGCATGACTACCCCTGATATCTGGTACTGTCGCAGGTACTAAATTAAGAAAATAAATGATAGTAATTAATGATCTTGATCATTTCAAACGAATGCACGGCAGCAAGCAGCGCTGAAGTCCTGCACAGGAACAGATTTATACGCAACCAGGCCAGCTGTTAAGCAGCCCCTCCGGTACAACTAAATGAAGATGAAAGCCTGCAGCCGAAACACTAAAAGCTGTAAATCTGCGGAATCAGGAAAGTGGCAATAAGCCAGAACAAGAGGTTTATGGCGGTGCCCACCTTCAGGAAATCCTTAAACTTGTACTGCCCCGCACTGTACACCATGGCGTTGGTCTGGTAGCCGATTGGCGTCATGAAAGAAGCAGATGCTGCAAAGGTAACAGCCATCAGAAAAGGCATGGGACTTAGCCCCATGCTATGGGCAATTGCAATGGCTATAGGCGCGAGAAGTGCCGCTGTGGCGTTGTTAGACATAATTTCTGTGAGCAGCGAAGTAGTTAGGTACAGGCCTGACACCACAAAAGCCGGACCCCAGGCGCCAAGCACACTTACCAACCCATTTGCTATGTAAATATCCAGTCCGCTGTTCTGCATGGCCGTACCCAGGGTAAGCGAGCCTGCCAGCAGAAAAACCACCTTCCAGTTAATGGCCTCGTACACCTCCTTCATGCTAATGGTTCTGGTAATGGCCAGCAGCACCACACCGGCCAGCGTACCCTCCATAATCGGAACAATGTTTGCCGTTGCCAGGGCTACAATGGTAAGGATAACGCCTACCACATAAAAAAACTGCCTGCTGTCGAAATCAACCAGGGTCTCTTCTGAAAGCAAAACGAAAGGAAAATCCTGGTCGTTTTCCATCCGCTTCAGCTCTTTAACATAGTGGCTTTTAACCTCTGCCAGTATTACGTCTCCTGCCTTTAGGGGCATATCGTAGAGCTGCTCATGCAATACTTCCTCGCGGTGCCGTATGGCCAGCGGGATGGCCCTGAACCTTCTGCGGAAGTCAATGCCCCGGAGGGTTTTGCCATCCAGCTCTGAGTTGGCCGTAATTACCAGCTCGGTAAGGGTGGAGTTTTTACCCTGCAGATCATCATCGCCTATGCGAACACCAGCTTCCACCAAGATCTTTGCACGGTCCTTGAGTGCTTTTATTTTTTCGATGTTGCAACGAACCTTCAGGATATCGTGCTGCTGCAGCATAAAGTCGCCGGGCGGCAGGGTAAAAATGCTGCCATTGCGCCTGATTTCGATAATATCCATATCCAGCTCCTGCACCAGTTCCGAATTCATGATCTTATTACCCACCGAGGCTGCTTCCGGCAGCAGTTCAATCTCTGTCAGGTAATTGCGCACATCAAACTTTTCCTTAAGGTCGCGCTGCTGCTGACGGTTAGGCAGCAATTTAATCCCTATCAGGATCATGTAGATTACACCTGCAGATAGCAGGATCAGCCCCAGAGGGGTCAAATCAAACATTGAGATGGGCGGTAGCCCTTCTTTTTCAGCAATACCACTCACTAAAATATTGGTGGAGGTACCTATAAGCGTACACATGCCACCAAAAATAGAAGCAAATGAAAGCGGGATAAGCATTTTGGAGGGGTGAAAGCCCGAGGCATAGGCAATCTGTATTACAACAGGAATAAAAACAGCCACAACAGGGGTGTTATTCACAAAAGCAGAAATAACAGCCACCATCAGCATCATCAGAATAATGCCAGTGCGAAAACTGCTGCGGAATATACCGGAAAGCCGGAAAGCCAGCACCTGCAAGGCTCCTGTTTTAAGCAGTGCAGCACTTAGCACAAACATAAAAGCAACGGTAAGGGTGGCCTTATTGCTAAAGCCTTCTACGCCCTGCTCTGGCGTAATAACACCTGTAAAAATAAGCGCTACCACAATCAGCAGGGCAACCAGGTCTATAGAAAGCAGCTCTGTTGCAAAAAGCACAACAGCAGATAAAATGATAACAAGCGTAACGAGCGCGTCAGGACTCATAAAGGGGAAGTCTCAAATATAGATAATCGATCAGGTTAATAGAGTATTGGCTCCGGAATTTACTTCTTAAGTCTTCTTTGACTAAGCCTGTCTTCCCGCTTCACAATTTCTGCCAGCGTAGCGCCTTTCAGCAGCTTTACTGTATTATTTCTTACTTCATAAAATACTGAGCGGATTCCACAGGTTTCTTCGTCCTTGCACTCCTCGCAACGCTCATAATAGCGGTGTGTGGTGCAGGGCAAAAGTGCTATGGGGCCATCAAAAAGGCGCATTACCTCTGCCATACTTACTTCGGTTGGGCTTTTGAGCAGGTAGTAGCCGCCTCCTTTTCCCTTCTTGCTTGCCAGAATTCCGGCCTTTTTCAGGTCCAGTAGAATTGCCTCCAGAAATTTCTGTGGTATGTTCTCTGCCTGAGCAATATCGCTGATAAGAATAGGCCCCTGCTCCCACATTTTTGCCAGATGCACTAACGCGTTGATGGCATATTTTGTTTTCTTCGATAACATCGAGGGCTAAGTTAACGCAAAAATTCAATTTTACAGGGCAGGGCCTGCACGAACTGTTAGTGCTGTAAAATGGGCAGCATCTGCTGTACATGGCCTGGTGGCAGCAGGCTGCAGCTAATTATTGCATAAAAAGAACTACCTTTGGCCAATTGCTGTTAAAAGCTTGCCAGTACGCCTGGGCTGCTCTTCGTGGGGCACCTCATTTCTTTCTGGTATTCTGCTGTTCAAATCAACAAACATATGATCTGTTCAGGTGCCAGACAGCAGTACGGCCTATATTATTTTATTACGTTACATGACATTTGAAAACCTGGGGCTCATTGAGCCTATTCAACTGGCGGTGGAATCTGAAGGATACACCACCCCCACCCCCATACAGCAACAAGCAATTCCTATTGTACTTCAGCAGAAAGATCTTTTTGGTTGTGCACAAACCGGTACAGGCAAAACTGCTGCTTTTGCCATTCCTATTTTACAACTGCTTAGCGGCCAGATCCGGGAGCGCGGCCAGCGCAAAATTAAAGCGCTTGTTTTAACCCCAACCCGTGAATTAGCCATTCAGGTGGCCGATAGCTTTGCTGCTTATGGCAAAAACCTTGACCTTAGGCACCTGGTGATCTTTGGTGGTGTGAAACAAAAAGCACAGACCGATGCCCTTAAAGCTGGTGTTGATATTTTGGTTGCCACTCCCGGCAGGTTGCTCGACCTCATGAACCAGAAGTTTATTACCCTGGAGCATATTAAATTCTTTGTACTTGATGAAGCCGACCGCATGCTGGACATGGGCTTTATCCACGATATCAAGAAAATATTAACCAAGCTGCCTGCAAAAAGGCAGTCGCTATTTTTCTCGGCAACCATGCCGCCAGATATCCTGGCCCTGGCTAATACCATTCTGGTAAACCCGGCCAAGGTAGAGGTAACACCGGTTTCTTCCACCGCCGAAAGAATTCAGCAAAGCCTGTTTTTTGTAAGCAAAGCCGATAAACCTTCTTTGCTGGCCCATCTGCTCGAAGATAAAAGCATAGAAAGCGTGCTGGTATTTACCCGCACCAAACACATGGCCGACAGGGTAGCCAAAAGGCTGCACCGGGAAGGCGTTAAGGCAGAGGCAATCCATGGAAATAAATCACAGAATGCCCGTCAGCGTGCGCTGGCTAACTTTACCAATAAGGAAATAAGGGTGCTGGTGGCTACTGATATTGCCGCCAGGGGTATAGATGTGGAAGATCTCTCTCATGTGATCAACTTCGACCTACCCAATGTACCGGAAACCTATGTACACCGTATTGGCAGAACAGGCCGTGCCGGTGCCAGCGGCAGCGCCATTTCATTTTGCGATGCCGAGGAGGTAAAGTCCCTGCAGGATATTCAGAAACTGATTGGCAAGAAGATTCCAGTGGTGGAAAATCATCCCTTTGAAGCAGACATCAATGTACCTGTAAGGAAAAGCAGTGGTGGTTCCCGACCACAAAACTCAAACAGGCCGCAGCCAGCGCCTGTTTCCGGCAACCGTGTTGCCAGAAACAGCAGCCAGCCTGCGCCCAGAAACACAAGCCAGCCCGCCCCGCGCAACAGCGAAAGGCGCTGGTTTGGCAAACCCCGCTCCAAAAACAGCTAGGGTTTAGGAACCATATAGAAAAGAGAAGAGGCAGCCAGTGGCTGCCTCTTTTTTTGTGGGTCTGAAAAAGCACAACCAGCTGCTGGTGCAATTAATGCAGAACTGCCATGGTTACCGCTATGCCGCCGGAAATAATAAGTTCTCTCAACCCTTTTTGGGCAGTGGGGTTATGTCTTTAACTAGTACATCCATCACCAAGGCATATAAAATCTCAATGCAGGGCATCATATTTTGCGGCATCCAGGGCAGTGGCAAATCCACCTTTTACAAGCAACATTTCTTTAACACCCATATTCGAATCAGCATGGACCTGCTGCGCACCCGCAACCGGGAGCGACAAATGCTTGAACTATGCCTGCGCACCAGCGCCCGCTTTGTAGTAGATAATACTAATCCAACTGCCGAAGAAAGGCAAAGGTACATAGTACCTGCCCTGGCAGCACGTTACGAACTAATTTGCTACTATTTTGATACTCCCCTTGAGGCTGCTCTTTCCAGAAACGCCATGCGCAGCGGTAAAGAACGCATAATTGATAAGGGTATAAAAGCAACTTTGAATAAAATGCAACCCCCGGCATTTAATGAAGGTTACAGCCATATTTTCCATGTGATTCCGGCTATTCAAACAGGCTACCAGGTTATTGAGGTGCCTGAAGATCTGTGATTAAAGCAAAGCTGCCTGATCTCATATTTCATAGAATAGGTTAGTTATGATCTTTTCGGATACGAATGTTTGATGTTACAATACTTTTCGCTAAGCTAGGGATTGAATTCACATTAATCGAAATGCTTTACAGACTGCCATTCTATTTAATTATTTAACAAAGAGTGTATGAAAGTATCGAGAGTTAGAAACATGATTAACAACCTCAGGAACTGGCAACACTACCTGTTATATAAGGCAGCCGGGAAAAAAGCTCCTGAATTCACTTTTAAGCTAAAGCATAACCGATCTGTTACCGTACCCAAACAACTGTTACCTGAATTCAAAGAAAGCTTTTTTGCAGAAACCTATACCGCCGGGCTCCCCGCCAAACTACTGAATATTAAAAGCCCGGTAATCATTGATATTGGTGCCAATGTTGGTTTTTTCACACTCTACTCCCTTACCAAATTCAATAACCCCAGGCTGATTTCCTTTGAACCCATAGAAAAAAATTACAGGCAACTCATTAAAAATGTGCCACGCGAAGAGAACAGGAATATTCACCTGATCAACAAAGCAGTAAGTAATACCGAAGGCGAGATCCATATGATGCTCGATACTAACGCTGATTTCACCACTTCTGCTACTATCTTCAACCATACCAGTGAACAGGATCGTGTAAGCATCAGATCTACTACCCTGCCTAAGATTTTTGAAGATTATAAACTACAGAAAGTAGACCTGCTTAAGCTCGATTGCGAAGGAGCCGAATACTGCATCCTGTACAATACACCTTCAGCTATCTTCGATAGAATAAACTGTATTTCACTTGAAACACATCCGGGTGTGCAAAAAAATGAAAACAACGAGGCCCTGGCCAGCTACCTGAAAACGAAAGGCTTTATAATAAGCACCAAGGGCGCAGACTTGATCTGGGGACATAAACCCCTTGACAAATGGATCTGATATTCTAAAGCCCCTCCTGCATTGCCGAAAAAGTAAATAATACAATACAATAGCAGCAGGATACATAACAGTACGCTTTAACATGCCCCGGATATTTATGACCGGAGACATGTTAAGGAAGTCACACTCTAAGCAAGGGCTACGTTCTGCTTTAAATTATTAATGAATGCTCAGCTAAACAACCGGAGTACTACTTCCCCCGCATCTGCTCAAATATATCCCACATTTGCGGTGTAACACGCTCCAGATTATTGAATTCGCCTGCACCTTTGATCCACTCACCGCCATCAATGGTTACTACCTCGCCATTTACATAGGCACTGAAATCCGACATCAGGTAGGCCGCCAGGTTGGCCAGCTCCTGGTGCTCTCCTACCCTGCCCAGCGGCACCCGGCGAGCCGGATCAAACTTATCCTTTAGCTCTCCCGGCAGCAGCCTGCTCCAGGCACCTTCTGTAGGAAACGGCCCCGGTGCAATGGCATTGCAGCGAATCTTATATTTGGCCCACTCTACCGCCAGCGAGCGGGTAAGTGCCAGCACTCCTGCTTTGGCACAGGCACTGGGTACTACATAGCCGGAGCCGGTCCAGGCATAGGTGGTTACAATGTTGAGCATGGTACCTCCCTGTTTCTGATCTATCCAGTGCTTGCCCAGCGCCAGACTAAACTGGGTGGTGCCTTTCAGTACAATATCCAGTACGGTATTAAAAGCCCTGTGCGAAAGCCGCTCCGTAGGGCTTATAAAGTTACCGGCGGCATTGTTCAGCAGGCCATCAATCCTCCCCCACTCACCAACAGTTTTCGATATCACTTCCTCTATCTGCTCATACTCCCGCACATCGCAGGCCAGGGGTAAAACTTTACCTCCTGTTTCCGACTCCAGCTCCCGGGCCGTTTGCTCCAGTACCTCCAGCTTTCTACTGGTGATCACAACTTTTGCTCCTAACTCCAGGAAATACTTACTCATGGACCTGCCTAATCCTGTTCCGCCACCGGTAACAATTAATACTTTATCTTGCAGGGCGTCGGTCCTAAGCATGCCTTCTGTATGTTTGCTCATGTTGATGGTTGTGTTTGGTTGAGTTGGAAGTTACATCTTTTCTGCCACCTACGGGTAGCCTAAAGGTCAATCTGTTTTTATTTTTCCTTAAATTCGCTGGCAAACTCTTAACCATGATCAAAAATTATATTCCAATTTACCTGTTTCTGCTTGCTACAGGCACCAGCTGTGTTTCTGCTAAGAAATACGATATGCTGCTTGCCGATAAAGTAGCACTGGAGGCACAGCAGGCCGAATGCGAAGAAAAATTAGCTGTTGCTACCAATGCAATACAGCGCCTGGAAAAACAACGCGACGAGCTTGACAGTGAGCGGGCAAGCCTGCAGCAAAATTACACCCAAACCCAGCAGGATCTGCAGGCAAGGCAAAAAGCCTATAAAGAGCTAGAAGATTATTATAACAACCTGGTAAACACCAGCGGCCAGTTGCGTGGCGACCTGAACGAGCAGCAAAAACGCCTTATGACCGCCCGCGAGGAGCTGGAGGCTACCCGCAAGCGCAACGAAGAACTTGCCATTAACCTGCAGGAGCGTGAACGCCGGGTGGCAGAGCTGGAGAAGGTGCTGGCAGAACAGGAACAAGCTGTTGCACAGCTGAAGAAAAAGGTAAGCGATGCGCTCCTTAACTTTAAAGAAAATGACCTGACGGTAGAAGTGCGCAATGGTAAAGTATATGTGTCGCTGGCCGAACAACTGCTTTTTAAATCAGGCAGCACCCAGGTTGACCCCAAAGGTCAGAATGCCCTGCAGCAACTTGCCGGTGCCCTTAGAGATAGCAAGGACATCAACATAATGGTAGAAGGACATACCGATAATGTACCCATGAACAAAGGTGCAGCCGGTATAGACGATAACTGGGACCTAAGCGTGCTGCGGGCCACCTCTATCGTAAACATACTACAGAAAAACGGTGTGGCCGCAGAAAGAATTACAGCAGCAGGCCGGGGTGAGTACTCGCCGGTTACCAGCAATGCAACAGCAGAAGGTAAAGCTAAAAACCGCCGTACAGAAATCATCCTTACGCCTAAACTCGATGAGCTCTTCCAGATCCTGGGTGCAAATTAATTGTACTCCAAACAGCTGATCAGAATCAAAACAACAGCCCGGTGAATGACCGGGCTGTTGTTTTTTTAAGCTTTTATCCGTCTTCCCTCCTGCTGGCTCCGGAAAGCCAGCTCCATAATCTGCATCACCTGCAGGGCTTCCTGCGGCGGAACCGGGTTGTTTCCGCCCCCCATGATTGCATGTGCCAGTTCAGCGAAGAACGCACCATAGTTACCCGGCTGACTTTTAAAAGGCTGGCTGCTGGTGCTGTCATTATCACCTGTAACCAGCGTTCCCCAGGCTTCTGCAGGTTCATTACCCCACTCTGCTGTAGTTGGCAGCACGCCTGCAACCAGCAAATCTTCCTGCGGGTCCATCCCCCATTTTGTGTAGCTGCCTTTTGTACCCAGCAGGCTAAATCGGGGCCATGTAGCACTTACCAATGTTGATGCACCCAGATGAACCGTTACTTCATTGTAGTACAGGTGCAGGTCAAATGCATCGGAGGTGACTGCCTCTTTGCGCTCTGTTCTGATGTGGGCATACAGCTCGGCCGGCCAGCCAAACAGCTGCAGTGCCTGGTCTACCAGGTGAGGTGCCAGGTTATAAAAGATACCGGCGCCCTGCTTTGGCGCTTCCTTCCATCCGGGTTTTATCTGTGGCCTGAAACGGTCAAACCTGGAGACCAGCATAACCGGCCTGCCAAGCTGCTGCTCCTGCAGTAGTTGCTTAAGGGTAAGAAAATCGGCATCCCAGCGGCGGTTATGAAACACCGTTAGCAGCCTGTTATGCTCCCTTGCTACCCGGCATATAGCTTCGGCCTCTGCCACTGATAATGCAAAAGGTTTTTCAATGACAACATGCTTACCCTTCCGGAGCGCCTGCATGGCCATAGGTGCATGGTACTCGTTTGGGGCCGATATAATTACCAGCTCTGCATGCCCCTGCTCAAGGGCTTCGTCCAGGCTGCGGAAATGTTTTAAATGAGGAAACTCCTCCCGGGCACTGTTGCCCCTGGGCTGTACTATGCCAGCCACCTCATAAGAAGGGTTAGTAGTTAAGAAAGGCAGGTGAAAGGCTTTGGCAGATAAACCATAACCTACCACCAGGGTTTTGATTGAATTCATTTTCAAACAGTTACACTACCCCTAGCGGGTAATATTATAAAAAAATTGATATGGCACGATTATCGCACAAGATGCTAATAAATAACACAGAGCCAACCAAATTGTATTAGCAACGTTTATGCTACTGAAATTTGGCAAACTTTTTGAATTAAAGAAAATTAGAACCAAACCAAGTTGACTATTATGAAAACTACTCGAATTTCTATAGCACTGATGCTCTGCCTGAGCATATTTATTTTTTCTTGTGCCAGCTGGAGCAACACCGGTAAAGGTGCCGCGGCTGGTACTGCAGGTGGTGCTGCTGTAGGTGCTGGTATTGGTACGCTGGCCGGTAATACTGTTAAAGGTGCCATTCTGGGTGCCGTAATTGGTGGTGCGGCAGGTACAGCAATTGGCATTTATATGGATAAGCAAGCCAGGGAGCTTGAAGATGATCTGGAAAATGCAACTGTAGAACGTGTTGGTGAAGGTATACAGGTTACGTTTGAGGGCGGTATCTTATTTGGCTTCGACAAGGCCGATCTCACCCCTACCGCAAAGCAAAATATTCGCGAGCTGGCTGAAACACTTCGCAAGTACCCTGACACCAATGTACTGATTGAAGGCCATACCGACGACAAAGGTGCTGATGATTACAATCAGAGCCTGTCTGAGCGTCGTGCACAGGCTGTAGCCCAGTATGCAATTGCCCAGGGCGTAAGCGCCAGCCGTATTAACACCAGGGGTTATGGCGAAACCCAGCCTGTAGCCAGCAACGACAACGAATCGGGTCGTGCTCAAAACCGTCGTGTTGAGGTTGCAATCTTTGCTAACGAACAGCTGAAAGACAAAGCCCAGAGTGGTGAACTAAGAAATTAATAATCAAGACAATACTGATAGGAAAGCCTTCTGCTAAAAACAGATGGCTTTTTTTTGTTGCCTCACCAGATGTACATAAACATACATGCATAAAAAAACCTGCTGGCATTCAGCAGGTTTTTTTATGTTTCTTATGAAAGAGAAAGAGGATGATCACTTACATCATGATCTTACCGTGCTCACCGCCCTGATACTGCTTACCCTTCATAATGGCCTGGGCAATTTTGAAGATCTGCTGCATTTTGTTCGATGATGCATTCCAGTATTCGGCAGCATGTGGTATTACCCTAATGAGCGCCAGGTCCGGATCTTCGAGGCCACGCGGAAACCATGCCTGCAATACAGGGCTCCACAGTTTCTGCACCATTGCACGGTCAGTTACCAGCTCGCCAGTACCTGATACTGATACGTACAGCTGGTTGCCGATATCAGCATACGCGAGGTTTACATGGTCATACTGCCTTACTTCATCGGCCTTAAGTGAGTGCTCGTTGGTGTAAAACCAGAGGGTACCATCCGGTTCAATCTGCCTGGTCGACATAGGCCTGCTGGCAATGCTGCCGTCGGCTTCTACTGTACTGAACATACAGATTTCTATATTTTCGATCTTTTTAATCAGATCCTGAACGGTTTTTGTCTGCAAGTAGCTTTCCATAAAAAATAGGGTTTTAGTTAAAAGTATTCACCTATAGTTTAACGCTGCTATACAAGCAATTGTTTATGTGCACAGCTTTGCTTGTGTTACCTGCTGATTTCTGTTATCACCTAATTTGTGCTGATCTGAATTAAACAGCAGTTGCCAGCCCTTGCTTTACTAATTGCCCGAACATAAAAAAGCCGGCTGCTGGCCGGCTCTATTCTTATTGTACTGCTATGCTTGTACATTTGTTTCTTCCCGCAGCATTCTCCTGATTATTTTACCCACATTGGATTTAGGAAGCTCATCCCTGAATTCAACAATCCTCGGTAACTTATAATTGGTAAGATTCTGGCGGCAGTATGCAATCAGTTCCTCTTCCGTTAAACTGCTGTCTTTTTTTACCACGCACACTTTAACAGTTTCGGTAGTTCTGGAGTCGGGAACACCAATGGCTGCAACTTCAAGTACTTTGGGGTGCATGGCAATTACATCTTCTATTTCGTTCGGGTATACATTAAAGCCCGATACATTGATCATATCCTTCTTACGATCTACGATCCTGAAGAAGCCATCTGGCTCCATGATGCCAATATCCCCCGTCTTGAACCAGTCATCCATAAACACCTTACGTGTTTCATCCTCCCTGTTCCAGTAGCCTTTCATCACCTGCGGCCCCCTTGCACAAACCTCTCCGGGCTCTCCGGCAGGCAGTTTATTGCCTGCTTCATCAAAAATGCCTACTTCAGTATTTGGTATTGGCACGCCAATGGTTCCCGGGCGTTCTGTTCCATCCAGCGGGTTCACACAAAGTACCGGAGAGGTTTCGCTTAGGCCATAGCCCTCTACCAGCGCCACCCCGGTTAATTCTTTCCAGCGCTCTGCAACAGCCTTCTGAACTGCCATACCTCCACCAATCGACGCCTTAAGTTTACTGAAATCCACACCCGCAAAATCGGGCTGGTTGAGCAGCCCATTGTACAGGGTGTTTACGCCCGTGATCATGGTAATTGGCTCCCGTTTAAGGTCTTTGATAAAAGCCTTCATATCACGCGGGTTAGTAATGAGCAGGCATCTTGCACCGATGTAAGTCATGAAAATACCGTTCACCGCAAGTGCAAAAATGTGGTAGAGCGGAATTGCCGTTACCATATACTCCTGCTTGCCCTTTTCCAGCATGGGCTGAAACCATTCGTGCACCTGAATGGTATGGGCCACCATATTCCGATGGGTTAACATGGCACCTTTGGCTACCCCTGTAGTGCCACCCGTATACTGCAGAAATGCTATATCATCAGGTTTGATGTCTGGTGCTTTAAAGCTAAGCTTTCTGCCTTCAGACAGGATATCATTAAACTGTACTGCCTGGGGTAAATCATAGGCAGGCACCATCTTCTTAATCTTCTTTACAACAAAATTAACTACCCAACCTTTAATTCCGCCTATCATATCTCCCAGGCCCGTTATCATAACATGCTTGATCCCGGTTTCCGGCAGTATTTTCTGCAGGTTATGAGCAAACATGTTGATAACAAGCACCGCCTTAACCCCTGCATCGTTAAACTGGTGCTTCATTTCACGGGGTGTATATAAGGGATTGGTGTTCACCACGATCAACCCTGCACGAAGCGCCCCGTAAAGGGCCACAGAATACTGCAGGCAGTTTGGCATCTGAATAGCAATACGATCACCCTGCTGCAGGTTCAGACGGTTCTGCAGGTAGGCAGCAAATGCTTTTGAAAGCTCATCTACCTCCCTGAAGGTCATCGCCTTGCCCATATTGATGTAGGCTGTACGCCCGGCATGCTGTTTAAAGGCATGTTCCAACATTGCCGGTATATGAGGAAACTGATCCGGATTAACTGTCTGTGATACTACTTTGGGATATTTTTTAAACCAGGGGAAAGTGGCCATAATAGAGTCGGGAATTTTTGACGTTCACTTGTAAAAATACGTTTTCAAACGATTTAAACTAATAACTCGTCTAAAACTTTTGTGTTACACGGTACCTTCAAAAAATAACACACTCGCTAAAAAAGCCTTAAAACAAAAAAGCCTGCCCCGAGAACAGGACAGGCTTTTGATTGTTAACCATCTTTCTAAGCTGTAAGGGAAGGAGTCGAACCTCCACGGAGCGGTTAGGCAAAAGTACCGTGGTACTAATGATTTATCCCTTTCCTCCACCCTCGAGACCGGAGGGCATGTCTGCCAGTTTCATCACCTTACAGTATCGGTTGTGAATGTTTTTCGTGTCATTCACTGATGTAAAACTATTAAAAATTACGCGATTAATAAAAATTAGTTAAAAATATTTCTGAATTATTACAATCTTTTTATTTTTACACATCGTCTGTTATAAATGAATTAAAACACTCGCCGAGATATGTCTAAAAATTATGAGATTGATAGTATAGATCTGAAGATATTGGCTTTACTCTCCGAAGACGCTAAAATTCCCTATACTGAAATAGCTAAAAAGGTCTTTGTATCAGGTGGTACCGTGCATGTGCGCATGCGCAAGCTTGAAGAAATGGGCGTTGTACAAGGTGCAACCCTTAAGATCGACTATGGCAAACTGGGTTTTGACATTACAGCTTTCCTGGGCATCTTTCTGCAGAAAAGCTCTTTTTATGATGATGTTGCCGCCAAGCTGGAAAAGATCCCCGAAGTAGTGAGCCTGAATTACACTACCGGACCTTATAGTATGTTTGTGCGTATTTACTGCCGCGACACCAATCACCTACGGCAGGTGCTACACGATAAGATTCAAACCATCGATGGCGTGGAAAGAACAGAAAGCATAATTTCCCTTGAAGAAAGAGTACAGCGAACCATACAGCTGGACCAGCTGCTGCAGTAGCCAAAGGGAGCATTTTATATAGAATTTTTCTATACTGCTATAGCAATTGAAAATGCTACGGCAAGGGCCTCTACCCCAAATTTTAAATGGCTGAAAATCAATTTTTTGAGCCTTTCCGGCTAAATAAAAGGAGTTAGAGGAACATAAAATTGGGAATTCTGTTATACATTTGTAACTAATTTAGAACAATTCCAAACAACACCATTTATGGCTAAAGACACCGATATTCTCGAGTCGATCACCAACTCGGAATACAAGTGGGGTTGGGAGACCAAGATAGAAAACGAGTCAGCTCCTAAAGGACTGAGCGAAGATATTGTCCGCTTTATTTCAGCTAAAAAAGAGGAACCCGAGTGGTTGCTGGAATGGCGCCTGAAGGCTTACCGCCAGTGGCTCACCATGAAGGAACCAAAGTGGCCTAACGTGAGATACCCTAAGGTAGACTTTCAGGACATCATCTATTTTTCGGCCCCAAAGAAAAAGGCTACTGCCAAGAGCCTCGACGAGATAGATCCTGAACTGCTGGATACTTTTAAAAGGCTGGGTATTTCCCTGGAAGAACAGAAACGCCTGACCGGTGTAGCCGTAGATGCGGTAATTGACTCTGTATCTGTAGCCACCACCTTTAAAGCAAAGCTGGGCGAGCTTGGTATCATCTTTATGAGCTTCAGCGAAGCCGTTAAAGAACACCCTGAGCTTGTACGCAAGTACCTGGGCACTGTAGTGCCTGCCAACGATAATTACTACGCAGCCCTTAACTCGGCTGTGTTCTCGGATGGCTCTTTCTGCTATATTCCAAAAGGCGTACGCTGCCCTATGGAACTTAGCACTTACTTCCGTATCAATGCTGCCAATACCGGCCAGTTTGAACGTACCCTTATTGTGGCCGACGAAGGAAGCTATGTAAGCTATCTGGAAGGCTGTACTGCACCGCAGCGCGATGAAAACCAGCTACACGCAGCCGTAGTAGAAATTTATGCTGCTAAAAGCGCAGAGGTAAAATACTCTACCGTACAAAACTGGTACCCCGGCGATAAAAATGGCAAGGGTGGTATTTATAACTTTGTAACCAAACGCGGCATCTGCGCCGGCGACTATGCCAAGATCAGCTGGACCCAGGTAGAAACCGGCTCTGCCGTTACCTGGAAGTACCCAAGCTGTATTCTGAAAGGCGACCATTCTGTTGGCGAGTTTTACTCCGTAGCGGTAACCAATAATTACCAGCAGGCCGATACCGGTACCAAAATGATCCACATCGGCAAAAACACCAAGAGCCGCATTGTGAGCAAAGGTATCTCTGCCGGAAGGAGCCAGAACAGCTACCGCGGACTGGTACAGATTATGAAGCGTGCAGAAGGTGCCCGTAACTTCAGCCAGTGTGATTCACTGCTGATGGGAGATAAATGCGGTGCGCATACCTTCCCTTATATTGAAGTGGAAAACCCAACGGCTAAAGTAGAACATGAGGCTACCACCTCTAAGATTGGCGAAGACCAGATCTTCTACTGCAACCAGCGGGGTATCGATACCGAAGATGCCGTAGCCCTTATTGTTAATGGCTATGCCAAAGAAGTACTGAATCAGCTACCCATGGAGTTTGCCGTGGAGGCACAAAAGCTGTTGGCGCTAACGCTGGAAGGCAGCGTAGGCTAAACCATAAAAAGCCTTACACGGAACCATGCATGCTGCCAGTGTGCATGGTTCCTATTTTTATAGACCCTGGCTTTTACAGAAAACAAAATAAAGTATTCCGACTTCTCTTTTTTTCAGACCATCAGACTGAGCTCTATATCAACCAAAGAATAAGCTGTTTTTAAACGCACATTCCTACAAATAATATGTTACTCAACATAAATAACCTGCAGGCCACCATCGACGGCAAAGAAATCCTTAAAGGCATTAACCTTGAAGTAAAAGCCGGCGAAATACATGCCATTATGGGCCCAAACGGTAGTGGCAAAAGCACCCTGGCCTCTGTGCTTGCCGGACGCGAAGAATTTGAAGTAACCGGTGGTTCTGCCACCTTCAATGGCAAAGATCTGCTAGACATGGCACCCGAAGATCGTGCCCGCGAAGGGGTGTTCCTGGCATTCCAGTACCCCGTAGAGATTCCTGGCGTAAGCACCACTAACTTCCTTAAAACTGCTGTTAACCAGGTACGCGAACACCGGGGGCTTGAGCCACTGGATGCCGTTTCTTTCCTCAAGATCATGAAGGAAAAAATGAAACTGGTAGAAATGAGCCAGAGCCTGCTGAACCGTTCGCTGAACGAAGGCTTCTCCGGTGGCGAGAAAAAAAGAAATGAAATTTTCCAGATGGCCATGCTGGAACCACAGCTGGCAATACTGGACGAAACCGATTCGGGCCTGGATATTGATGCCCTTCGTATTGTTGCCAATGGCGTAAACAAGCTGCGCAGCAAAGACAATGCAGTGATTGTGGTAACACACTACCAGCGCCTGCTGGATTATATAGTACCAGATTACGTGCATGTGCTCTACAAAGGCCGCATTGTTAAAACAGGCACCAAAGAACTGGCCATGGAGCTTGAAGAAAAAGGCTACGACTGGATTAAAGCCGAAGTAGAAGCCGGTGCCTAAAGCACCGGTAAAAGCCGGTGCTCAAAGTACCGGTAAAAGCAAGAGTTTAAGGCTCTTGTAGCTTTCGCTTTATCTCTTTTGTTCACCTGTTCTAATTAATCATGAACCAGCAAACCGAAACGTTTACACAAAGCATACAAAATAAGCTTAGCGCTAAGGAGGGTACCAATAAGTTCCTGAATGAGTTGCGTAAGCGGGGTATACAGGCTTTTGGTACCCTGGGCCTGCCCCACCCCAAGCATGAGGAGTATCGCTATACTCCCATTGTAAAAGCACTTGAAAAAGAGTTCAGCGATGGTTTTGCAGTGGCCCTGCCAACCCTTTCAGAAGCAGAAGCCAAAAGCTTTTTCTTTTCAGGACTGGAAGCTAACCGCCTGGTTTTTATCAACGGCCACTTCAGCCCCGAAGCCAGCAGCATCATCAGCCCGGAGAGCGAAATACGTATCCGCCCGCTGTCAGAAGTATCTGAAGATGTGATTGGCAAAGTGGCACAGCCCGAAAAGGACGCTTTTGTTGCCCTGAATACAGCCTTCTCGCAAGAAGGTGCTTATATCGAAATTCCGGCTAAAGCAGTGGTAGGCCTTCCGGTGGTGCTGCACTTTCAGTCAGACAGCCGCGGAGGTATAACTGCCGCCATGCCCCGTAACTTCATCAGCATTGGCCGCCATGCACAGGCCAGCGTGGTGGAGGTATATAACTCTATTGGCGATAACACCAGCTTCCTGAATG
Organism: Cesiribacter sp. SM1; assembly: GCF_020178975.1. Lineage (GTDB taxonomy): Bacteria > Bacteroidota > Bacteroidia > Cytophagales > Cyclobacteriaceae > Cesiribacter. The sequence goes on along the minus strand of NZ_JAHXBU010000007.1, from coordinate 55,398 downwards.
TACTTACAGAGGTAGATGTTGCCGATGGTGCCCAGCTGGATTACTTTAAGGTGCAGACCGAAAGCGATCTGGCACTGCAGGTAAATACTACCGAGGTACAGCAGGCGCCTAACAGCCGCTTTAGCAGCACCGTACTTACCCTGGGTGGCCGCATTGTGCGCAATAACCTGAATGTAGCGCAAAATGGCTCCGGCTGCCACACCGATATGTACGGCCTGTACATGCTGCACGGCAAGCAACATGTAGACAACCATACCCTGATGGACCACCGCCAGCCCAACAGCACCAGCAATGAACTGTACAAGGGCATTATGGACGATGGCTCTACGGGCGTGTTCAATGGTAAGATCTATGTGCAGCAGGCTGCTCAGAAAACAAATGCATTCCAGAGCAATAAAAACATATTGCTCACCCCAAATGCAACTATCTACACCAAACCGCAGTTGGAGATTTGGGCCGATGATGTAAAGTGCTCACATGGCGCCACCACCGGACAACTCGACGAAGAGCAGGTATTTTACCTGCGTTCGCGTGGTATAAACGAGCCTGCAGCCAGGGCGCTGCTGCTCTATGCTTTTGCGGCCGATATCATCGAGCACATAAACATTGAGCCCCTTTGCCAGCACTTTTTAGCGCTGGTGAACAACAAGCTTGAAACAAGATTCTTATGAAAACAGAAGCCGCTACCACTACTACTTTTGATATAGAACAAATACGGGCGCAGTTTCCGGTGCTGCATCAGCAGGTGAACAAACACCAGCTGGTGTATATGGATAATGCTGCCACTACCCAAAAACCACAGGTAGTACTGGATGCGCTCAATGATTATTATACAGGCTTTAACAGCAACATTCACCGGGGGGTACATACCCTTGCCGAGCGTGCTACCACTGCTTTTGAAGCTACCCGCAAGGCTGCCCAGCGTTTTGTAAATGCAGCAGAACCACAGGAGATCATCTTTACCAAAGGTTGTACCGATGGTATTAACCTGGTGGCAAGCAGCTTTGGCCGCAGCCATATAAAAGCCGGCGATGAGATCATCATTACCGCCATGGAGCACCACAGCAATATTGTACCCTGGCAAATGCTTTGCCAGGAGAGAGGTGCTACCCTGCGGGTAGTACCTGTTACCGAAGCCGGCGAAATGCAGATGGATGCCTTTGAGCAGCTCCTTAGCGAAAAAACAAAGCTGGTATCGGTGGTTCATGCTTCCAATGCTTTGGGTACTGTTAACCCGGTAAAAGAGATTATTCAGAAAGCCCATGCTGTTGGCGCTGTAGTGTTGCTCGATGGCGCCCAGGCAGCCTCTCACCTGGAGGTAGATGTTCAGGCACTGGATGCTGACTTTTATGTGATGTCGGGCCACAAGGTGTACGGGCCTACCGGCACTGGTATCCTCTATGGAAAGCGCCGCCTGCTGGAGGCTATGCCGCCCTACCAGGGTGGTGGTGAAATGATTAAGGAGGTTACTTTTGAGGGAACCACCTACAACGACATTCCATTTAAGTTCGAGGCAGGTACACCCAACATCAGCGATATTGTTGCTTTCCGCTACGCCCTGGAGTGGGTGGAATCGGTTGGCAAGGCAAACATAGCCGCCCATGAGCAGCAATTGCTCCAGAAAGCACATGAGCTATTGCAGGAAGTGCCAGGTTTGAGACTGGTGGGTACTGCCCGGGAAAAGGTAAGTGTAGCCTCTTTCATTCTGGATGGTGTTCATCCATTTGATGTTGGCATGATGCTGGATGCCCGTGGCATAGCCATACGCACCGGCCACCACTGCACCCAGCCCCTGATGAAACGCCTGAACATAGAAGGAACCGCCCGCGCCTCTTTTGCTGTTTATAATACACTGGAAGAGGTAGGCCTGCTGGCCGAAGGCCTGCAGTACATTGCAAAAAGAATGCGCTAGAAGCACGCATGAATTGCGGATAAAGCATGGAAAAAGCACCAATTAATACCATACAGGACGAGATCATAGAGGAGTTTGAGTTATTTGAGGATGACCGTAACGGTAAGCTTGAATACCTGATAGACCTTGGTGAAAAGCTGCCTGCACTGGAAGAAGAGCATAAGGTAGATAACAACCTGATCAAGGGTTGTCAGAGCAAGGTTTGGCTGGTTTCTGAACGCACGGCAGACCGCCTGAAATACAAGGCCGACAGCAATACCGCCATTACCAAAGGCCTGATAGCCCTGCTGATCCGGGTGCTGTCGGAGCAGAAGATTGGCGATATAGCCAGGGCCGATCTCTACTTTATCAGGGATATTGGCATGAATACCTTTATCGGAAGCCAGCGCTCCAATGGTTTTGCCAACATGATCAACCAGATGAAACTGGAGGCTGCACTGGCCTACCAGGAGATGGAAAAAGAGTAAGTATAGCCATGAGCGAAGAAATAAATAATGCAGCAGAACAGGTACAGCAACCCGAGGAAAACCTGCGGGACAAGGTACTGAATGCAATCAAATCAGTATATGATCCGGAAATACCGGTAGACATTTACGAGCTGGGCCTGATCTATGAGATCAACCTGTACCCGGTAAATAATGTATATATCCTGATGACGCTCACCTCCCCTGCCTGCCCTAGTGCAGAGCAGATTCCGGTTGAGGTCGAAGAAAAAGTTAAAGCGGTTGAAGGTGTGAACGAAGTAACTGTTGAACTAACCTTTGATCCCCCCTACAGCCAGGATATGATGTCCGAAGCTGCAAAGCTGGAGTTGGGCTTTTTATAATACAGAGAAGAGATGTGAGACATGAGATTTGAGATGATCAGCAAATCTGATGCTTATTTCAGTCCCACATCTTATGTCTCAAGTCTCACATCTAAAAATCTTACACATTAACCATATGTACCCAGAACATTTAGTTGCCCCTATGCGTACAGACCTGACTGGTGTTGGGTTTGAAGAATTACGCAATCCGGAAGAAGTAGAAAACCTGCTTGAGAAAGAAGAAGGAACCACCCTGTTGGTGATCAATTCTGTTTGTGGCTGTGCCGCTGGTGCTGCCCGCCCCGGAGTTAAAAAAGCTGTAGCCCTAAGCGCTAAAAAGCCTGATAACCTGGCTACAGTATTTGCTGGTGTAGACAAGGAAGCTACTGCCAGAGCACGTGAGTACACGCTGCCCTACCCTCCTTCTTCGCCTTCCATTGCCCTGTTTAAAGATGGTGAACTGGTGCACTTTATTGAGCGCCACCACATAGAAGGCCGCAATGCCGAAATGATTGCCCAGCACCTGGTGCAGGTATTCGAAGAATATTGCTAGTGAATAATACTGGCTTATGAAAAAAGGGTAAGCCAGCAGCTTACCCTTTTTTTTATATTGAAAAATGAAGAGGCAATGTATTTACAGAAACTCTATAAAGATCAAGCTTCTGCCTGAAGAAACCACCTTTGCCGGAAGGAGCATCAGCCTTCATTCAGGAAATAGTAGTAATTTCTGTTTACAGTCATAAAACGAGTGCTCTTGCGTAACAGGTCTTTCAGCGCCTTGTTTTCTTTAAGATCCTGGCTTGTAAAAGACCCGCTCACCACTGGTTTATCCTGTTGGTCGTAAATATGGATGTACACTTTTTCCTGGAAAACAAAGTGCTCATCTACTGAAAAATCTACTTCTTCCACAGCAGTGGGATCACCGCCGGAAATAGCTGTAAGGGTGTCGGTGTTGTGTGGTTCGCCAGTTGCTGAAGATACGCCTGGTAATAAACACATGAGTGAAAAAGCGAGGGTTAGGATTTGAGCTTTCATAGTTTTTGAGTTTTAGATTCTGCTTTTATTTTAATTTCTGTTTGTCTTGGTTGCGCATCGTTTGTGCGTCTTTGTTATATAGATGCTAGATGTACCCAAAAGATTACAGCGAAAAGTCAATATTTTTTAAAGTTTTGATGAGTGGTTTAAGCTGAATATGATCGGTTTATAGAAGTGTTCGTTTTAAACTGCCATTCCTGCATATTTATTCGGGACCACACCGAACTAAATTTTGGCTAATTTTGCTATTGATGTGGTATTAAATAGCTAATATTGTTTAGCTTTATTGAATAACTATTAAACACACAGCATGAAAGCGGCCATCATCCGCAAGGAACATTTCAATGCTGCCCATCGCCTCTTTAACAGAGAATGGTCAGAGGAGAAAAACAGCCAGGTGTTTGGCAAGTGCAGCAATCCCAATTACCACGGCCATAACTACGAGCTGCTGGTAAGATTGGTGGGTGATATAAACCCGGCTACCGGATATGTGTACGACATGAAAAAATTAAGCGACCTGATACAGGAGCATGTGATCAGAAAGTTTGATCACCGAAACCTGAATCTGGATGTGCAGGAATTCAAAGACATGAACCCAACTGCCGAGAACATTGCAGTGGTGATCTGGAAATTACTGCGCGATCAGATTGAGTCGCATTACGAGTTAAAGGTAACGCTCTATGAAACCGAAAGAAACATTGTTGAATATCCAGCCTGAGAAAGGCATGCACATACACGAAATGGGCGATGATCATGTAGCTTCTTCGGCAGAAACTCCTATGCGCCCCGACGCATTTGCCCTGGACGACGAGCTGAAAACCGAACTGATAGCCAAGCATTTCCGGGAGATTATGCACATCATTGGGCTTGACCTGAATGATGACAGCCTGGCCGGCACACCGGAGCGGGTGGCAAAAATGTATATAAAGGAAATATTCAGCGGCCTGAACCCTGCCAACAAGCCAGATGTTCGCCTCTTTGATAATAAATACCAGTACAACCAGATGCTGGTAGAAAAAGATATTACCTTCTACAGCAGCTGTGAACACCACTTTGTACCCATCATAGGCAAGGCGCATGTTGCTTACATTTCCAGCGGTAAAGTTATTGGTTTATCAAAAATCAACCGCATTGTTCAGTACTATTCCAAACGCCCACAGGTACAGGAAAGACTCACCGTGCAAATAGCACAGGAGTTAGCCGAAGCCCTGCAAACTGAAGATGTAGCTGTGGTAATGGATGCTGCACACCTTTGTGTGAGCATGCGTGGTATTCAGGATGAAACCAGCCGTACCGTTACCAGTCAGTTCCTGGGCAAATTCAAGGAAGAAGCTGTAAAAGCAGAATTCCTGAAATATATAGGGAAGTAATTCTGAGATGATAAAACGAATTGGAGACCGGTGTTGAGCCGGTCTTTTTATTTTGTCATAACCATAGCTGCTGTTGGGTGTTATAGTACTCTCACATGTATACAAAAAAGGGTTCGATCTTAATCTTTATACTGCAATAGTTAGATTATGTGAGCAATTTTGTTTTACATTGTGTATGATTAAATAAACAAAAGAGGCGTAATTGTTTTTATATGGAACATATTATTGCAGCTGACTTACCAAATCTGGAACAAGGCTACCGCAGAAACCTGATTAACAGCATTACAGGATTCAAAAGTGTAAGCCTGGTGGGCACCATCAACCGTTCCGGTATTACAAACCTGGCCGTGTTCAGCCAGATCTTTCACCTGGGTGCAGACCCCGCACTCATAGGAGTACTGGTAAGGCCACAGACTACTCCCAGGCACACGCTTATGAACATGGAAGAAACCGGCTACTTTACCATTAACCATATCCGCCAGGATTTTCTTTACCAGGCACACCACACCAGCGCCCGCTGGGATCACTCCGAGTTTCATGCCTGCAGGTTAACACCCTGGTACAGCAAAGGCATGAAAGCCCCCTATGTTGCCGAAGCTAACATCAGGATTGGTCTGCAGCTTGCAGAAACGCAAACCCTGGCAATCAATAAAACTGTGCTGGTGATTGGTGCCATTGAAGAAATATGGGTACCTGAAAACTGCCTGGGCGCCGATGGTTTTGTTGACCTGGAAGAAGCAGGCTCTCTTACCTGTTCAGGACTGGACTCCTACCACAGCACAAAAAAAGTAGCCCGACTTACCTACGCCAAACCAGCAAATATCCCCAGGCTGCTCAAACCTCAGCTATCTACAGAGGTTTAACCTCTATGAGTAATAAAAACCTGCTGGAAATAAACGACTGTGGCATTTATTGTCCACAGGCCGATGTGTACATCGATCCGTGGAAACCTGTAGCCAGGGCCCTGATTACCCATGCGCATGGTGACCATGCCCGCATGGGTAATAAATTTTACCTGGCACACCGGCAGTCAGAACAGGTGCTAAGGCTGCGGCTGGGGCAGGATATTAACCTACAAACCGTTGCCTATGGAGAAAACATCAACATCAACGGTGTTCACATAAGCTTTCATCCAGCAGGCCATATTACCGGCTCTGCCCAAATCCGGCTAGAGTATGAGGGAGAGGTATGGGTTACCTCCGGAGATTATAAAACAGAAACTGATAAAACCTGCACTCCTTTTGAGCCGGTGCCCTGCCATACCTTTATAACAGAGAGTACCTTTGGTTTGCCCATCTACAACTGGCGTCCGCAGCAGGAAATTTTCCAGGAAATAAACGAATGGTGGCAGCAAAACAGGGAGCAGGGGCTTACCTCCCTGCTCTGTGGCTATTCTTTGGGCAAGGCACAGCGCCTACTTGCCAATGTTGATGAGCGCATAGGCCCAATTTTACTGCACGGTGCTGTATATAATGTCTGTGAAGCCCTGAAAAAAGACGGACTTCAGCTCCCTCCTTACGAACGCCTTAGCCGCGAAACAGAGAAAAGCAGCATTAGCGGCAGCCTCGTTATTGCCCCGCCCTCGGCTCTCAACACCCCATGGATGAACAAACTGAAGCCCCTAAGAACTGCCATAGCCTCCGGCTGGATGAACCTGCGCGGCGCCAAAAGGCGGCGTGCCGTAGACAGGGGCTTTGTGCTCTCCGACCATGCCGACTGGCAGGGGCTTAATACCGCCATTAAACAAACCGGCGCCGAGCGTGTGCTGGTAACACATGGCTATACCGCTGGCTTTAGCCGCTGGCTGCAAACCCTGGGGTACGATGCCCGCGAAGTACACACACTCTACAGCGGTGAGCTCGGAGAAATCAACGAAGAGGCAGAAGAAATCAGTAGCGAGACCGAACTGTAGTGCTACTTTAAAGAACTGATTGTTCGAGCCAGCAGAAATCATTCAGGCTGTGTCTGATGAATACTATCGCAAGATCCTGTGGTTAGAAAACTCGGGCAAAAGACACAGCAGTACTCCATAACATACTGATTGTCCTGTACTTATCCTTACAAGCCTTAACACAACACTTCACACCTGGAGAGCGCTAACAGCTACAGTGAAAATTTTCTGTGCTTAATTCATAATCTTTCGGTAAGCATTCTGCGATAGATTCACTATTTCCTTTAAATTGTAATGCCTTAAGTATCTGGGAAAGGCGGCAAATCGTTCTTAAGCGGGCTTTTTGCTTTCTTCTGCTGCCTGATTGTCAGCTAAAGTTTAACCATTCCCATTCAATAATCATATGGCAGCAGGCCTGTGAAAAACACATATTAATTTCCGAAGATCACAAAGGCTAAAAACTTTATAGAGCTAACTTTTAACCAAATCTCTACTATATGAGCAAAGTCGTCTATATAGTTCCCTTTCTAGGGATTATCGGATTGATCGTCATGGCCATCAAATCGAGCTGGGTAAGCAAGCAGGACGCAGGCGATGCGAAAATGCAGGAACTTGCCGGCTATATTGCCCGTGGCGCTATGGCATTTCTAAGAGCAGAATGGAAGGTACTCTCCTACTTTGCCATTATTGCTGCAATACTACTTGCCTGGTCTGGTACCCTGGTGGAAAATTCCAGCCCTGTAATTGCCATTTCATTCTTAATTGGCGCTGTACTTTCTGCTTTTGCTGGCTACCTGGGCATGAACATTGCCACAAAAGCCAATGTGCGCACCACGCAGGCAGCACGTACCAGCCTGGCACATGCCCTCAAAGTAAGCTTTACCGGCGGTACCGTTATGGGCCTTGGGGTGGCCGGACTGGCAGTGCTTGGTATTGGCAGCCTGTTCATTGTATTCTTCTACATGTATGTGGGTCCCACTGGCGAAGTGAATGGACTGGATATGGAAAAAGCACTTGAGGTGCTGGCCGGCTTCTCTCTGGGTGCCGAAAGCATTGCCCTTTTTGCCCGTGTAGGTGGTGGTATATATACCAAGGCTGCCGACGTAGGTGCCGACCTGGTTGGTAAGGTAGAGGCTGGTATTCCTGAAGACGACGTACGCAACCCTGCCACTATTGCTGACAACGTAGGCGATAACGTAGGTGACGTAGCCGGTATGGGCGCCGACCTTTTCGGCTCTTATGTAGCCACCATCCTGGCCACCATGGTGCTGGGCCGCGAGATTGTTTCTGATGACAATTTTGGTGGCATTGCACCAATCCTGCTCCCTATGCTCATCGCTGGCTTAGGGCTTATATTCTCCATCATCGGTACCTTCTTTGTACGAATCAGCAACGATAACGGCAATGTTCAAAATGCCCTTAACCTGGGCAACTGGTCGTCCATTATACTAACCGCCATTGCTTCCTATTTCCTGGTATCCTGGTTGCTCCCGGATATTATGGTAATCAGAACCTTTGAATTTACAGATTCCGACGTATTCTGGGCCATTGTGGTAGGCCTGGTGGTAGGTGCCCTTATGAGCATTATTACCGAATATTACACAGCCATTGGCAAACGCCCGGTAAATTCAATCGTACAGCAATCCAGCACCGGTCATGCCACAAACATCATTGGCGGTTTGTCTGTAGGCATGGAATCTACCGTACTGCCCATTATTGTTCTTGCGGCAGGTATTGTAATTTCTTACTCTTTTGCAGGTTTATATGGTGTGGCCATAGCCGCTGCCGGCATGATGGCAACCACTGCCATGCAGCTGGCCATTGATGCCTTTGGCCCTATTGCAGACAACGCTGGTGGTATTGCAGAAATGAGTGGACTGCCAGAAGAAGTGCGCGGCCGTACCGATGTACTGGATGCCGTAGGTAACACCACCGCTGCAACCGGCAAAGGTTTTGCCATTGCCTCTGCTGCTCTAACAGCTCTTGCCCTTTTTGCAGCCTTTGTAGGCATAGCGGGTATCAATACAATTGATATTTACAAAGCACCGGTATTAGGCGCATTATTTATTGGCGCCATGATTCCATTCATTTTCTCCTCTCTTTGTATTGCCGCCGTAGGCCGTGCTGCCATGGACATGGTGAATGAAGTACGCCGCCAGTTCCGCGATATTCCGGGCATAATGGAATACAAGGCCAAGCCAGAGTATGAAAAGTGCGTGGAGATCTCTACAAAAGCATCTATTCGCGAAATGATTTTACCCGGGGCCATTGCCCTGACCGTACCTGTTCTGGTTGGTTTTGGTTTTAAAGGAGTATTTACAGACACCAGCTCTGCCGAGATTTTAGGTGGTCTGCTGGCAGGGGTAACCGTAAGCGGTGTACTGATGGGTATTTTCCAGAACAATGCCGGCGGTGCCTGGGATAACGCCAAGAAGTCTTTTGAGAAAGGCGTCATGATCAATGGTGTGATGGAGTATAAAGGTTCTGCTCCTCACAAAGCTTCGGTAACCGGCGATACGGTGGGTGACCCCTTCAAAGACACTTCCGGTCCTTCCATGAACATCCTCATTAAACTGATGTCTATTGTAGCGCTTATCATTGCACCACACATTTCAGTACAGGATCCGCACGAGCCAACCCCTCCACACCCGGAAGGCGAGCTGGATGTTCGGATCGAGAAAATCCTGGATAAGCCAACAGATAGCATTACTCCGGTAAAAGCAGAAATATTCCAAACTGCTGAACCATCAGAAACAATGCAACTCTAAAAATTAACTTCACCCCAAAAAGGCTTCTCTACAGGAAGCCTTTTTTTATTTCAGACACCATTCCCATTGTAAAGAGCTGCCTGGCAGTAGATGCGTAAACAAAGCGCTTTGGTGCTGGTTCTATTGTAAAAACTTGAGACAGTTTGCCCATCTTTTTGCACAGCTCGATCAAACGAACAAAACGAACGAAAAGCTCTTCATCCTGAAGGAGTACCTGGCTGCAGCCCCACCAAAAGATATTCTCTGGGCCCTGGCCCTTTTTACGGGTAAGCGTCCGCGCAGACCAGTAAACAGCACGCTGCTTCGCCACTGGGCTGCAGAGGCAGCTAACCTGCCCCTCTGGCTGTTCGAAGAAAGCTACCATGTGGTAGGAGACCTTTCCGAAACCATTGCCCTGCTCCTGCCCCCGCCACAGCACCAGCACGATCAGCCCCTGGCCTACTGGATGGATTTTCTGCGCAACCTGCATCCGCTGGAAGAAGCAGATAAAAAAGCAGCCATCCTGGAAGCCTGGGATGGCATGGATAAGGTAGAGCGCTTTGTTTTTAACAAACTAATGTCGGGCTCCTTTCGCATTGGCATCAGCCAGAACCTGATGGTAAGAGCTGTTGCAGAGGTGCAGGAGATGGACCCTGCCGTGGCTGCACACCGGCTTATGGGCAACTGGGATCCTCTTACCACTGATTATGATGCCCTGTTTGGTGAAGAAGATGCCGGAGACCGCTTAAGCAGGCCCTATCCTTTTTACCTGGCACACGCCCTGGAGACAGGCCCCCATAGCCTGGGGGATCCCCATGAGTGGCAGGCAGAGTGGAAGTGGGACGGCATACGCTCACAGCTCATTTACCGGCAGGGAGAGCTCTACATCTGGTCAAGGGGCGAGGAGCTGGTAACTGATAAATACCCTGAACTACTCAGCCTTCAGGAACACCTCCCTTATGATTGCGTGATCGATGGTGAGCTGCTGCCCGTGAAAGAGGGTACCGTTATGCCTTTTGCTGCCCTGCAGACCCGGATTGGCCGCAAGATCGTAAGCCGCAAGCAGCTCAGTGAAACACCTGTTCGTATCTATGCCTACGACCTGCTGGAGCTAAAAGGTGAAGACATAAGGCAGTGGCCCCTGGAGCAACGCAGGCAGGCACTGGAGCAGCTTGTTCAGCAAACCACCGCTCCTACCCTGCTGGAGCTTTCTGCCGTAGTAGATTTCAATGCATGGGAAGAACTGCAGGAGGCCCGCAACAGTAGCCGTTCCCTTATGGCCGAGGGTCTGATGCTCAAAAAGAAAGACTCTGCCTATGGCGTAGGCCGCAAACGCGGCGACTGGTGGAAATGGAAGATAGACCCGCTGACGATAGATGGCGTGCTGGTATATGCCCAGAAAGGCAGTGGCCGCAGGGCAGATCTTTATACCGACTACACTTTTGCCGTATGGGATGAGGAGGAAAAACAGCTGGTGCCCTTTGCAAAAGCCTACTCCGGATTAAGCGATGCAGAAATACGCAGGGTTGATAACTTTGTAAAACGCAATACCCGTGAACGCTTTGGGCCTGTTCGAACGGTTAGTCCAGAGCTGGTTTTTGAAATTGCCTTTGAAGGCATTCAAAAGAGCAGCCGTCACAAATCTGGTGTTGCCATCCGCTTTCCCAGGATCTTACGCTGGCGGCTCGACAAAAAAGCCCAGGATGCCAATACCCTCCGGGACCTGCAGGACATGTTAAATATTTACGGCAGCTGATAGCAATACAGACTTGAAATCAATAATAAACAGTTCTACAGTTCCTGATCTAAGGGTCGCCCAAAGCTGGTTCAAAAGCCGGGGCTGGCAGCCCTTTCCCTTCCAGGAAGAGGTGTGGACAGCCTACCTGCAGGGGCAAAGTGGTTTGCTGAATGCACCCACCGGCAGCGGCAAAACCTATGCCCTCTGGTGGGCCCTGCTGCTGGAGTGGATAAATGAAAACCCCGACAACTGGCAAAGCAAACGCCCTGGCGGACTACAGCTTGTATGGATAACACCGCTGCGTGCCCTTGCCCGTGATTTGCAGCTGGCCATGCAGCAGGTGGTGGATGAGCTGGGCATGAGCTGGAAGGTATCGTTACGAACAGGAGATACCAGCAGCAGCGAGCGCCAGAAACAGCTCCGCAGCAGTCAGGAGTGTATCATTACCACCCCAGAAAGCCTGCACCTGCTCCTAAGCCAGAAGACCAGCAGCCAGCTCTTTAAGCGCTTTCGCTGCCTGGTGGTAGATGAGTGGCACGAGCTGCTGGGCAGCAAGCGGGGTGTACAAACAGAACTGGCCATTACCCGGCTGCGCAAAATAAACAGCCTGCAGCCCAAAACCTGGGGCATTAGTGCCACCATTGGCAACCTGCAGGAAGCCATGGAAATTCTGGTGGGTAAGCAGGAGGCAAAGCAAGCCAAACTGGTAAGGGCACAGGTAGATAAAAAGATAGAGATTGCATCCATCATTCCGGAAGAGGTAGAATCACTGCCCTGGGCCGGGCATATGGGCTTAAAGCTGCTCCCCTACATCCTGCCCATCATCGAAAACAGTACCTCTACCCTACTCTTTACCAACACACGTGCCCAAACAGAGCTCTGGTACCAGAAGCTGATGGAATATGCACCACAAATGGCTGGCCTTGTTGCCCTGCACCACGGTTCCCTTGACCGCGAGGTGCGCGACTGGGTAGAAGATGCCCTGCATAGTGGCCGCCTGAAGCTGGTGATATGCACCTCCAGCCTTGACCTTGGTGTAGACTTTAAGCCGGTACAAACAGTAATACAGGTAGGCAGCCCCAAAGGCATAGCCCGATTTATGCAGCGGGCGGGCCGCAGTGGCCATCAGCCGGGCGCCACCAGTAAAATACATTTCTTACCCACCAACGGGCTAGAGTTGCTGGAGGCTGCAGCCTTAAAAAAAGCGCTTGCCACTGCACACTGCGAAAGCCGGGTACCCCTGCAAAAGCCAATGGATGTGCTGGTACAATATTTAGTAACCATGGCGGTGGGAGAAGGCTTTCGGGAAGATGAGCTCTATGAGGAGGTGAAAGCCAGCTGGAGCTACAGCACCTTAAACCAGGAAGAATGGCGGTGGGCGCTGGAGTTTGTAACCAGCGGTGGCAGCACCCTCGATCAGTATGAAGAGTACAACAAAGTAGCAAAAGATGAGGAAGGCTACTACCGGGTACCCAGCAAGCGCATAGCTTTAAGGCACCGGCTTTCCATGGGCACCATTGTAAGCGACCCTACCCTGCGCATAAAGTTTATAAGTGGGGGTTACATTGGCCAGATTGAAGAGAGCTTTATCTCAAGGCTGAAGAAGGGTGATGTATTCTGGTTTGCCGGTCGGGCTCTGCAGTTTGAGCAGATCAAAGACATGACGGTGCTGGTGCGCCGCAGCAAAAGCAAAAAGGGAGTGGTGCCACGCTGGTCGGGCAGCCGTTTATCCCTATCCTCTACCATGAGCAGCCTGATCAGGGAAGTTATTTCCGAAGCCGCTAACGGCCTGAACACAGAACCGGAAGTACTTGCCGTAGAACCCATCCTGGGCCTGCAGAGCAGGCTCTCCGGCATCCCCCAATTACACCAGCTGCTGATTGAAAGCTTCAGGAGTCCGGATGGCTACCATGCTGTTTTTTATCCTTTCGAGGGCCGTAATGTGCATGAATTGCTGGCGGCACTCACTGCCTATAGGATCAGCCGCCTGCAGCCCCTATCCTTTAGCCTGGCCATGAACGACTATGGCTTTGAGCTCCTGTCAGACACGCCCATACCACTGGAAGAAGCGCTTTCGGAAGATCTTTTTTCTGCAGAAATCCTGCTCGATGATATAAGGGAAAGTATTAACAGCACCGAAATGGCCCGCCGAAGGTTCAGGGAAATTGCCGCCATAGCCGGGCTTGTATTTACCGGCTACCCCGGTAAGCCGGTCTCTAACAAGCACCTGCAGGCAAACAGCAGTATCATATACGATGTATTGCAGGAGTACGATCCGCAGAACCTGCTGCTGGAACAAGCCAGCAGAGAAGTGCTGCAGGTACAACTAGAGCAGGACAGGTTTTTGAAGGCCTTGCAGCGCATAAACGCACAGGAAATTGTGTTACTGCGCCCGGCACGCCCTACACCTTTTGCCTTTCCTATTATGGTAGACCGGCTAAGAGAACACATCAGCAGTGAAGACCTGGAAAGCCGCATTGCCAAAATGCAGCTGCAGCTGGAGCAGTGGGCTGGAAAGCAGGGATTTTTATAAACAGGAAAAGCGGCTGTGTGCCGCTTTTCCTGTTTATGCTTGTAGTGCTTTGTTCTTTTTACTGCGCGCGCGTCCAGCTGGAGGTACGGCCAATGAGCGATATACCAACATAGCCACGTAAATCAAGCTTGTTCCTGTTCACAAGCTCTGCATTGGCAGAATAGGTTTTGCCGCTCTTGGGATCATAGATCTCACCATCTTCGTATTCACCATCTCCGTCATATTCCAGCCCCTTCAGAATTACAAGGCCCATTAACGGACGGTTGCGGAGTTTGGTATCCGGGTTGTCTTTATCTACTCTTGGCTTACCCTGCTCATCATTGGGGCTTTCCAGGTGTATAATTTTACCAAAATACTTATCTCCATTCTTGTAGACCTCAATTTTAGAAGTTTTTTCGGCATTCCACCAGGTTCCTAAAATGTCATCTGCTTTGGTTTGTGCGTGGGCAGAAAGGCCAGCCAATAGCATCACAGCTACCACCGTCAACGTTTTCATCATGTGCTTCATTCGGGGATCTTTTATAGAGTAGTAAAATAATAATTAAAAAACATACTGCAAATACCAGTCCATTTATTTACAATATTAGACCCAGGCTTGCGAACCCCTTTTTACCCGGTGTTGTTCCATAAGATAGTCATGCAGCAGGAAAAATCCATTAGCCCCACCATTCATACCATAGCCGGACAGGAGTTACTACTACTGCCGGAAAAGGCCATATTCTGGACCCAGAAAAAAATATTACTGCTTGCAGACCTGCATTTGGGCAAAGCTGCCCACTTCAGAAAGGCAGGCATTCCTATTTCGGGTAAAATTCATGAGCACGATCTCCATACGCTCGATAATTTATTGAATCAGTGGCAACCTCTGCAGGTAATATTTCTGGGAGATTTGTTCCATAGCAGCTTCAACCAGGAGTGGAACCGGCTTGAAGCATGGATGGAAGAGAAAAAAAATATTCTTTTTACCCTCATCAGGGGTAACCACGATGTGCTGCCCCGGCAGCTGTATGCAGGCAGCTGTTTGCAGGTGGTAGACGAAAAAATGGAAATTTCCCCATTTTTACTTACCCACCACCCGCCGGAGGAGGCCAACAGCAACACAAGCCTTTATACACTGTGCGGGCATGTACACCCTGCCATACAGCTATCCGGGCAGGGCCGGCAGCAGCTAAGCCTGCCCTGTTTTTACTTTGGCTTACATTACGGCATATTGCCTGCTTTTGGAAAATTCACAGGATTTTACAAAATTAAACCTAAGGCAGGCGAGCAGGTGTATGGGGTTTTACCGGAACGTGTTATACCTTTGGGTTCGTAATTGCCGGCATGCACTAAAACCTCATGTAGGTTTTTATTAATTTTTTACAAAGCAAGGTGGTTACTTCTGCAGAACAAAACGTATTAACACAGTAGCGAGCTAGATGAAAGACAGCGAGGTTCTGGAGCGTATTGCCCGCGGCGATGAAAAGGCGTTAGATTTTCTGTATAAGAAACACTATCGCATGATGACGCATATCGTCATCAGTCATGGCGGCGGCGAGCAGGAAGCCAAAGATGTTTTTCAGGATGCCCTGATCGTTTTCTGGCAAAAAGCTGCCAGTGGAAATCTTGTACTTACTTCTAAAATCAGTACGTATCTATACAGTATTTGCCAAAACCTCTGGCGCAAGGAATTCGAGCGTAAAAGCAAGCTTGTGCACGAGGCCAAAGACAGCGAAGAATACCTGGGCGAAGACAGCAAGGAACGCGTACAAATTATCAGGAAGTGTGTTGCAGAATTGGGATCTACCTGCCGCAAAGTTTTAACCTATTACTATTTTGACGGTTTATCTATGGAACTGATCGCAGAAAAGCTGGGATTTGCCAATACAGATACCGCAAAAACAAAAAAATATAAGTGTAAGAAGAAGCTCGATGAGCTTGTGCGCAGTAAGTACAGCAAAAGCGACTTCATGGATTAGCAATGATCGGAAACTCACACCATAACGACCGTCTGGACAATTACCTGTTGGGTAAACTTTCTGCTGATGAAAAGGCAGCAATGGATGCCAAACTGGCTGCAGACAGCCAGTTGCAGGAAGATATGCTGTTTCAGCAGGATATTGTGCATGCACTGCAGGAAGAGCGCCGGCTGGAGCTCAAAAACAGGCTGAACAGTATAGAGGTAGGTGCAGGCGGCTTTAGCTCTGCCATCGGCCTTAAAATAGCTGCCGGTGTTGCACTGGTTGGACTCATGGGCACAGCCATTTATTTCTATGGCAGCAGTGATGAACCAGAAGCAGCAACAGAATTGCCTGTTGGTATCATTAACTTCTCCGATACCGATAAGCCCTACACGTACTCCATCCCTGAAATGCCTGCGGTTACCTACACAGGTACAACAGTGGAAAAAGCAGAAATCAGCCAGCCACGGGAACAAAGTAGTGTAAGACCTGCAGCCCCAGTCGCAATTGCAGATGTAAAGGCCCCGATCAGCCGGAAAGACAAAGCAGTGCTGCCTGAGGCTAAGAACAGCAATCTTAAAACCGACAGCCAGCAGAACATACAGATACAGAAACCCAATGTACTGAGCGACTTTAAAGACACTGAAATAAGTGCATCCAATCACCAGCCCGAGGCCCCGGTGGATGCCCTGGCCCAGAACCGTCAGTTTTCTACCCAAAGTATTGAGGTAAGCGCACAGCTGCACGAAAAATACGATTTCCATTACCAGTTCTACGATAATAAGCTTTTCATCTACGGAGATTTCAAGAGCAAGCCTTATGAAATTCTGGAGATCAACACTGAAGGATCGCGTGTGTATTATCTTTTCTTTGAGAAGAATTACTACGGCCTGAAGAACGACCAGCAAAAGCTGGTGAGGCTAAAGAAGATTAGTAACGAAAAGCTGATAAAGGAACTGGAGATTACGCGAAATCAAAAAATGAATCCCCAGCACAACTAAAACACAAAGAACAGCCGGCCAGCAGCCGGCTGTTTTTGGTTTTGCGTCAAAAGCATTAATTTGCCCACTAAACATTTCTATAAGCTGGCAAAATATGGCCGATTCCGCGAAACCCAGAAAAATCCGCAAAAAAAAGCTTGGCAGCTACCCTTTCGCCAGTGTAATCTTCAGCATTAGTATGGCACTGTTTGTACTAGGGCTTTTTGCCCTGCTCCTGCTCCATGCTAACCGGCTGCAGGCTATTATACAGGAAAACCTGGAGGTACAGGTGTTCCTGGACAGAGATTTGTCTGAAGCCAACCGTATTAAAATAAGCAAAACACTCGCCTCCAAAAGATACACTGCTGCCAAAGACAACAAGGCGCAGATACGCTACATCAGCAAAGAAGAAGCAGCAGAAGGTTTCTTAGATAATCCGGATGAGGAAATAGCACTGCTGGGCGACAACCCCCTGCGTGACTCTTATGTGATGAAGCTCAAGCCGGAGTACTACCAGGCCGATAGCCTGGAGATGATCAAGTCGGAGATTCAGCAAACATCAGGAATTTTCGAGGTAACCTATGTTAAAAGTCTGGTAGAGTCGGTAAACGAGAACCTGGCTAAAATCGGGCTGATTCTGCTTGGGTTTGCTATCCTGCTGCTGATTGTGGTACTTGTGCTGATCAACAACACCATTAAACTGGCACTGTTTTCGCAGCGCTTCCTGATCAGGAGCATGCAATTAGTAGGTGCTACCAGCCGTTTTATCCGTAAACCTTTTTTAACAAGGGCTTTTCTGCATGGGGTACTTGCCGGAGTTGTTGCTTCTGCACTGCTCTATGCGCTGATGCAATGGGCTTACACCCGCATAGAAGACCTGCATCTGCTGGCCGACTGGCGCAATTCTGTTATTGTGTTTGCTGCCCTGATTATAGCCGGCGGCTTTGTAGGCTGGTACAGCACCTGGCGGGCCATGAATAAGTATTTAAGATTATCGCTTGATGAATTATACTGATATGGAAAACAACAATCAATTTATGCCTTTTAAAAGAGGCAACTATGTTTTGATGCTGGTAGGCATCCTCATTCTCATAGTAGGATTTGTGATTATGAGCATGGACAGCGAGCCACATGGTTTTGGCTTTTTAGGCATTACCCTGGGCCCAATAGTGGTCATGGCAGGTTTCATCTTTGAAATATTTGCCATTCTGTACAACCCAAAGAAAGAAACACAAGCATAATTATTCAGGAGATCACAGGGCAGCGCTGCTGCATTCGGTGATCTCCCGGAGATTACTATTATCTGGCACCATTTGCCATTGGGTGTGGCTGCAGTCAGGTATACACAATGGTTATTTTTTATTAGTTACCTCTCAACATGAGGAAATCAGAATATCATTTCGCCGAGGGCGAAGTACTGCTCCTGGATAAACCCTATCACTGGACCTCCTTTGATGTGGTGAATAAGCTGCGCGGCGCACTGAAGATGAAAAAAATAGGCCATGCCGGCACCCTTGATCCGCTGGCAACCGGGCTGCTGATTATCTGCACCGGTAAAATGACCAAACAGATAGACTTTTTCCAGGGCTGGGAAAAAGAATATACCGGCACCTTTATCCTGGGAAAAACAACCCCTTCCTACGACCTGGAAACCCCTTTCGACAGCGAATCTCCCTATGAGCATATCACAGAAGCGCAGGTGGAAGAAGCAGCTAAATCACTGACCGGTTCTCTGGCCCAGATCCCTCCGGCACACTCTGCCATTAAGGTAGGCGGACAAAGGGCTTATAAAAAAGCACGTGCAGGTAAAGAAATAAAGCTGGAGCCACGTGCGGTTGAGGTACATACCTTTGAAATAACTGCCTTCACCCCGCCAGAGGTACACTTCAGAATTGTGTGCTCAAAAGGCACTTACATCCGCAGCCTTGCCCGGGACCTGGGACAGCAGCTGGGCACCGGTGCTTTTCTTGCAGCGCTGCGGCGCACCCGCATCGGCGAAAAACATGTGAACGATGCTGTTGAACCACTCCCCCTGCTGGAACATATAAAAGAGGTCTCCAATGAAAGTATATGAAGGCCTGCAGCACTTTGAGCGCCTGCCCTATGCCGTAGTTACCAGCGGCACTTTTGATGGCGTTCATATCGGGCATCAGAAAATAATCAAGCGGTTGACCGATGCCGCAAAACAGGGTCCGGGAGAATCTGTGCTTATTACCTACTGGCCACACCCCAGGCTGGTGCTGCATGCAGACAGCAAAGATCTTAAGCTGCTTTCTACTTTTGATGAAAAAGCAGCCCTGCTTGCAGATTATGGCGTGGAACACCTGGTGAAGATTCCCTTTACCCCGGAATTTTCCAGGTTAACCTCCCAGGAGTTTATCCAGCAGGTGCTTATAGATGCCATTGGCACCAAAAAACTGGTAATTGGCTACGACCACCGCTTTGGCAGAAACCGGGAGGGCAGCTTTGAGCACCTGATGGCCAACAAGCAACAATATGGCTTTGAGGTAGAAGAAATTCCGCGGCAGGATGTTGAGCATGTAGGTGTAAGCTCCAGCCGTATACGGGCAGCTCTTTCCGAAGGAAAAGTAGAGGAAGCCGCTGCATACCTGGGCAGGAATTACAGCTTTGCAGGCAATGTAGTAGAAGGTGATAAAATAGGGCGAAGCCTGGGCTTTCCTACGGCCAACCTGCAAATACCCGAAACTTACAAACTTATCCCTTCTGACGGGGTTTATGCTGTTAAGGTAGCACTGGAAGGAGCACAATGGAGTGGCATGCTCAACATTGGCAACCGGCCTACGGTGGGGGGAAACGAGCACCGGCAGGAAGTACATATATTTGAGCTGAATCAGGACTTATATGGCAGGCAGCTAAGAATTGAGCTGATCCGGCAGATAAGGCAGGAGCTAAAATTCAACTCCCTGCAGGATCTGCAGCAACAGCTTAACAGAGACAAGGAACAGGCACTCTCAATACTTAATAACAGCTAGATTTTTTATGATCAATAAGGTAGTACAAAATGCCGACGAAGCCATTCGTGATATCCAGGACGGTGCCGTACTGATGCTGGGCGGCTTTGGCCTATGCGGTATTCCTGAAAACAGCATTGCAGCCCTGCTCAAAAAGGGCACCAAAGGCCTCACCTGTATCTCCAACAATGCAGGTGTTGATGATTTCGGGATAGGCCTCCTGCTGCAAACACGCCAGGTAAAGAAGATGATCTCATCTTACGTTGGCGAAAATGCAGAATTTGAAAGACAGCTGCTAAGCGGAGAACTGGAGGTGGAACTTATCCCTCAGGGTACGCTGGCCGAACGCATCAGGGCAGGCGGCGCAGGCATTCCTGCATTTTTCACACCTGCCGGTGTAGGTACCGAAGTGGCAGAGGGCAAAGAAACCCGGGAGTTTAATGGCAAAGTTTACCTGATGGAGCTGGGGCTGCGGGCCGATTTTTCGCTGGTAAAAGCCTGGAAAGGCGATACTGCCGGCAACCTTATTTACAAAGGCACTGCCCGCAACTTTAACCCCATGATGGCGGCAGCAGGCAAAATCACTATTGCGGAGGT
Source organism: Cesiribacter sp. SM1 (assembly GCF_020178975.1). Classification (GTDB taxonomy): domain Bacteria; phylum Bacteroidota; class Bacteroidia; order Cytophagales; family Cyclobacteriaceae; genus Cesiribacter. The sequence goes on along the minus strand of NZ_JAHXBU010000007.1, from coordinate 34,878 downwards.
AGAAGAGCTGGTACCCGCCGGTGAGCTGGACCCCAATATGATTCACACCCCCGGCATCTATGTACAACGCATCTTCCAGGGCAGCAACTACGAAAAGCGCATTGAGCAAAGAACGGTAAGAGGGTAGTGTGATGCCTTTCAGGGGCCACACAGCCGCAGCTACTAATTTTTAAAAATAACCACCAAACCAACTTATGGCGCTCGATAAAATTGGAATAGCGAAACGAATTGCCCAGGAAGTAAAAGATGGCATGTACATCAATCTGGGTATTGGCATCCCTACCCTGGTAGCCAATTATATTCCTGAACATATTAATGTTGAACTGCAGTCGGAGAATGGTCTGTTGGGCATGGGCCCTTTCCCTACCGAAGAAGAGGTAGATGCAGACCTGATCAATGCAGGCAAGCAAACCGTCACATACCTGCCTGGCGCATCCATATTCAGCTCTGCAGAGAGTTTTGGCATGATCAGGGGCAAGCATGTTAACCTTACCATTCTTGGGGCCATGGAGGTATCGGAAAACGGAGATATTGCCAACTGGAAAATACCCGGCAAAATGGTAAAAGGCATGGGTGGTGCTATGGATCTTGTTGCCTCTGCCGAAAACATAATTGTAGCCATGCAACACCGCAGCCGCGATGGCGCCAGCAAACTGCTGAAAGAATGCACCCTGCCAATAACCGGCCTGCGCTGTGTGAAAAAAATCGTAACAGACCTGGCAGTACTGGAAGTTTTACCAGAAGGAGGCTTCCGTTTGCTGGAACGTGCGCCCGGAATTAGCGTAGAAGAAATTAAAGCCGCTACCGAAGGAAAACTGGTCGTGGATGGAGATATTCCCGAGATTCAAATCTGATAACAATGAGAAAAACCTCTTTACAACTACTCTTTTTATTTGCTGTTGTTTCTGCTATCATCAGCGGATGTAACAAAGACGAGCCCCTGGTAATTCTACCACTGGAGCAGGATGTACAACTCGGTGCTCAGGTACATGAAGAGATCTTAAACATGCAGGACAGCCTGCCCATTCTTTCCGAACAGCAGTACCCGCAGGTATATCAGTACCTGCGCAACATCATGAGCAATATAGTTGCCTCTGAAGATATTCTGTACGAAGAAGAATTCGGCTACGATAAGATCTACATCATCAAGAACGACAATGAGCTGAATGCCTTTGCCACCCCGGGTGGTTACGTATATGTATACACAGGCCTCTTGAAGTACCTGGATTCTGAAGATCATTTGGCAGGCGTACTTGGCCATGAGATAGCACACGCAGACAGGCGCCATACTGTAAGGGCCATACAGCGCGACCTTGGTGTGCAACTGCTGCTGGATGTTGCCCTTGGCCAGAACCAGGGGGCGGTAGTGCAGGTAGTAAGAGCATTGGGCGATCTGCAGTACAGCCGCAGCAATGAGGAAGAAGCAGATACCTACTCAGTTAGGTACCTCAGCAACCCTCAAAGCCCTTATGAGTGCGATGGTGCAGCTGGCTTTTTTGAAAAACTGCAAAATGAAGGCAGCGGCGGCGGTACACCTGAATTCCTAAGTACACACCCCAACCCCGGCAACCGCATAGAGGCGATACAAGCCGAAGCGGCCACTCAGGGCTGTGATACTGCACCCTGTACAACTTGTAGTTATGAGCAGTTTAAAATCATGCTTCCCTGATATAAAAGCCACTGCCCAAGCTGCAGTGGCTTTAACTTTTAATGCCAGCCTGCGTATTGCCGATTATGAAAAACTTTTTGCCTATTCTATTTTTAAGCCTTTTAATCTTGTGTGGCTGCGACCGGAACAGCAATGTAAACTTGTTCAGTCCAGACCAGGATGTGCAGCTTGGCGCACAAATAAATGAAGAAATACTTAGTAAGCACAACGAATACCCGGTCCTGAATCCCAGCCAGTACCCGGAAAGCTATGAATACCTCAACGGCATCGTCAACAACATACTGGAAAGCGGACAGGTAAACTATCGCGATGAATTTGCCTGGCAGGTTTACATCATTAACGACGACAACACCCTGAATGCTTTTGCCACACCGGGCGGCTACATATATGTGTATACCGGACTGATCAAATACCTGGATCGGGAAGATGACCTGGCAGGGGTTCTGGGTCATGAAATAGCCCATGCTGATCTGCGCCACAGCACTCGCCAGTTGCAGAAAATGTATGGCCTGAACCTGCTCTTAAGCCTTGCAGTAGGCGAAGGCTCTGGATTGGAGCAGATCATGGGGCAGGTTGTGGGTAACCTTACTGCCTTAAGCTTTAGCCGGGAATATGAACGGGAGGCAGATTCCCGTTCGGTAGATTACCTTTCGGGGACTGATTATGAATGTGATGCCGCCAAATCTTTTTTCATCAAGCTCAGCGAGATGGAGGAGCAGGGCCAGGTACCAACATTCCTTAGTACGCACCCCAACCCGGATCGTCGGATTCAATCCATAGAAGCCAGAAGCCAGGAAGTTGGGTGCAGCACCGAACCCCTGGACCCACAGAGCTACCAGGCCTTTAAACAAAGCCTGCCGTAGTAGCACCCCACACCTATTAAGCAAAAAACTTGATGGTCAGCTGCGGATGTACTTTCTTTGCTTACTGATTTCAATACTATGAAAAAATCAAGAATACACTTCGAAGTTGAACTGGATAGTCAGAACGTACCTGATAAAATCTATTGGGACGCTACCGATAAAGAAGATGATGGCATCAACCAGACCCGCTCAATCAGCATAGCTGTATGGGATCATTTTCAGAATAATACCCTGCGTATTGACCTGTGGACAAAGGAAATGACCGTTGATGACCAGAAGCGCTTTTATATAGATTGTATTGGTGGTCTGGCACAAAGCATCTTAACGGCAACTGGCGATGAATTTATGGCTAATGAGATGAATACACTCTGCAACAGGTTCATCGAACATGTTAGAAAAGAGCAGGAAGAAAGAAGAAAAAATCAATAGAGCAATTATAATGATTTGCCCGCCTGAAGATACTCACCTCTGGGCGGGCATTTTTTATTATTTAGCTAAATCCAAAGCTGCATGGTGCAGGTTCATGAGCAAGGGTATTGCGAAACATTGATCTGCTGTAAGGCTTAGACAACCAGGCTCCGCTGCAGCGGCAGACAAACCGTAAAGGTACTGCCCTCTCCTGGCTGGCTCTCTACCAGTATGCTGCCCCCCATGGATTCGACCTGGCGCTTTACCATATACAGGCCTAAACCTTTTCCCTCTTTGTGGATGTGGAAACGCTGGTAGAGCGAAAACAGCTTTTTGCCATACTGTTCCAGGTCAATCCCCAATCCATTATCAGCTACAGAAATGTAGCACATATCACCTTCCTGCCAGGTGCGTATGCTAAGGCTAAGCTGGCCATCGGGCTTTCTGTATTTCAAGGCATTGCTGATAAGGTTATACAAAATGCTTTCCAGGTAGGCAGCATGCACCAGCAGGGTTTCTTCCTGAAAATCAACATGTATTGCTGGCTGCGCCTCGCTCATCTGCAGGTGCAGTTTATCTAAGATACCCTGAACAGCCTTAGCCATCTGTATTTCCCTGAGCTGCTTTTCCAGGTCCTGCTCAAGGGTAAGCACCTGGCCCAGGTCCGAGATAACGGTATCCAGCTTGTTCACTGAGTTGTTTAGAAAATCGAGGTACTGCAAGTTTTCCTGTCCGCTTATTTTTTGCCTGTTAAAAAGCTTGAGCAGCCCAATCATACTGGCTACCGGTCCGCGTATATTATGCGAGATAATGTAAGCAAACTGCTCCAGCTGCTGGTTGCGTTTATGCAGGGCAAGGTTGGCTTTCCGCAGTTCGCCGGTGCGGGTGCCTACAATGCGCTCCAGGTTTTCGTTAAGCAGGCTTAACTGCTGGTTTTGTTGCTCAATAACCTGCTGCTGCTCAAAAAGCTGCCTGTTTTGCTTAATTACCTCTTTCTGCTTTTCCTGTAATTTCTGGGTTCTTTCCTCTACCCGCAGCTCCAGCACCTGCTGCTGCTGTTCCAGCAATTCCTTTTTCTCCTTAAATGAAATAAAAGATTGTTCACTGGCTTTCTGCCGGTCAAGCCTGTACTGTCGTATTCTTTCTGCAAGGGCCAGGGAGAGCAACAAAGCCTCCGCAACAGAACCAATAATAACCAGGGTGGTAGCAGTTTCCAGGTTGCCAAACAGGCCTAAAGACTGCAGGCTATAGGCAAACACCCCCACCAGGAACACCAGCCAGGCCAGCAGGAATAAGCGTGCAGTGGCCTGGCCTTTACGCCAAGCAATGGCTGCTGCAATTATAATCTGAACAACGGCCAGTATATATATAGGAGGAAGTGCGGGAGCCAAATAACGGTACAACCCCAAAAGATTTAGAAATCCCAGCAGAAATGCAACCCAGGTGTAATAATGCATCAGCCGGTGCAGCCTGGGCACAAAACGCCTGGTTCTGATAAAGCTAATGGTGAATTTAAGGGCAAAGCCTACTGCCATGTAAAGCGTAAAGCCCGAAAGCACATTATTGGTGAAGCCAGCATTTTGCCAGATAAACTGTTGAATATGCCCGTATAAATACGCCTGCGAAAGAATACTGAAGAAAATAAAGAGGCAATAGAACAGGTAAGGTTTAAGCCTCAAACTAAAGAAAAGAAACAGATTGTACAGCAGGATCAGAAAAAGAGCACCATAATAAAGCCCATATTTGAAATAGGTAAATGACATTTCCTGCTGCAGGTAAGATGCCTCTGTAATGTAAACAGGAAAAGTCATGGCTCCTTCGGAGCTTACCCGGAAATAAAAGGTATTAACCGCCGGCTGTAGTTTAACCGGAAAAAGAAAGTGATGATGAGGGACCTGCCTGTCTGAAAAAGGTAAAACCTCACCCGCAAGCTGTGCTTCCCAGGCTCCGGAGCTGTTCTGCTGGAATAAATAAACAGAATCCAGGGCAGCATACGCTACTTCAAACAAAAAAGACCTGGCTGATACCAGGCTATCCTGCAGCTGTATGCGAAACCAGTAGGTGTCACTAAAGTATCCAAAGTTCGGGCTCCCTTCTGGGGCGGGTTTAAAGCGTTCTGCAAAGGCTGGGGAGCTAAGCTGCTCGATGGTATAGGCCCCATCAGGGTCCGCAAGATAGTAGAGCTCCCCCCCTACTAATTTAGACTGAAGGGAATCATAGAGCACTACAACAGGTTGCGCATTAAGCGCACTGCTCCATAGTATGAGAATGAAAAGGAGTATTGAATACTGAAATCTCATTAGTGCCTTTTAGTAGGCGAATTGATGTAAATGTAAGAAAGCTGCAAGCTCAAATCCAGTACATGTAAGAAAGCCCCTAAAAACATAAAAGCCTGTTGGAACAGGCAGCTTTTTGGTCTGTATGGCTAACAGGAATGGACATTACTGTTTATGCTTGTGAGCTGGTTATCCAACCGACACTATGTTTGCATCTTCAGCCGTAAAACTGCAACAGGCACAAATTAAAGATTTCATACCAGCTAATTGCTCCTTCCAGCCAGATGTGCTTGTTGTTTGATGGGAAAAACCCTGCACAAAAAACATAAGCAGTAGTTCACCAAAGTTCAGCATATATTCCTGATTTTAACGGGTATGGGTAAAGCTCTAAGCATCCAGTAAGCACTACAATCCATCAAACGGCAATTTCAGCTCAGCCAGGCAGGCACTGGTGAATACAGTATTTTTCTCTGATTAGTATCCATGATTGTCAGTAACCGCAGGACAGGATAAAATTGGAGGGAAATGAACAACATTCCGCTGTTATCCATTTGATGGTACCCTATTGCTGCTCCACAAAGGAACAGCTGCCTTGATATACCCGGCAATATTTATTCCACATCACCCGGAAGTAGCACCTTATTATGTGATGTGGGCGTACAGATTCTAGAGATTCTGTTTCGATGCCGTTTCATGTTTAGGGGAAGTTTATATGCATTGGTTTAAGGTCTGCTGTAACATCATGGGCAAGCACAACACAAAAACACTGATAATAGCTAATGAAAAGGATCACTAGCCGATCAGCTCATAAAGAAGGAAAGACTTTTCGGAAAGGCACTAAAGAGAATTTACCGGCCCCTGGTTTTCACCATTTTTATTATCAACTCCTTCCATATAAGCATAAAGCTGCCTGTGGATCTCATCGTAGTCAGGGTGGGTCATGTAGGGCACCAAGTCGGAGCCACGAATAGCTGCCTTGCCCCTGCCATCTAGCTGCACCTTCACAATTAACTCCTGCACAATATCGTCTACTGATTTATTTTCCATAGCTTTTGATTATACTGAATTATACTGGGAAAGTTTATGGACCGGTGCATAAGGCAGCTGCATAGCAAAAAAAAAGCCCTTAGAAGTAAATCTAAGGGCTTTATAGTACTCCGTAGGGGAGTCGAACCCCTGCTACCAGAATGAAAATCTGGCGTCCTAACCACTAGACGAACGGAGCATTAAAATCATAAAGCAGCCTAACGCTGCTTTTCAGCACTCCGTAGGGGAGTCGAACCCCTGCTACCAGAATGAAAATCTGGCGTCCTAACCACTAGACGAACGGAGCGTTCGTGAATTGTGATGCAAATATAGGGGTCTTCTCGCTATTTGCAAACACAGAATCCAAAAAAAATATCGCTAAAAAAACTCTATACCCCGAACAAGTTGTACAATACAGGGTTTGCCTACATAGTAAAACGTTTGTTCTCTTCTCCCCAAGGCCCTTTGAGCCCCTGATCAGCCAAAAAGCCAATTTGCATTAAATAAACCCGTATAGTACTTTTACGAAGTACTCTTAACTTAAATATTTTTGAACCTAAACTTCCTTTTTCATGGCTAGAATCAAAGTTGCGATTAACGGCTTTGGCCGTATTGGTCGCCTTACTTTTAAGGCTCTGTTAGCCCAAGGCAATGTTGACATTGTGGCAATCAATGACCTGACTGACGTAAAAACTCTCGTACACCTGCTGCGCTACGACTCTGTGCATGGCCGTTTCCAGGGCGATGTTCAGATTTCCGAAACCGGCTTCAGCGTAAATGGTGATGCAATAAAAGTATTTGCAGAAAGAGATCCTGCACAACTACCCTGGAAAAATCTGGGTGTAGATGTAGTACTGGAAAGTACCGGCCGCTTTACAGACGAGGCCGGCGCGGGCAAACACATCCAGGCTGGTGCCAAGCGTGTGATCATCTCTGCCCCTGCCAAAGGCAATATTCCTACCGTTGTAATTGGTGTAAACGACAAGAGCCTCACCGGACAGGAAACCATTATCTCTAATGCTTCCTGTACCACCAACTGCCTTGCTCCTATGGTAAAAGTACTGCAGGAGAACTTTGGCGTTGAAAAAGGCTTTATCAATACCATCCACGCATATACCCAGGATCAGAACCTGCAGGATGGTCCTCACAGCGACCTGCGCCGTGCCCGTGCTGCTGCCATCAACATTGTTCCTACCTCTACAGGTGCTGCAAAAGCAGTTGGCCTTGTACTGCCTGAACTGAAAGGCAAACTGGATGGTATTGCCATGCGTGTTCCGGTTCCTGATGGTTCTGTAACTGACTTCACTGCTATCCTTAGCCGCGATGTAACGGCTGAAGAAATCAATGCTGCTGTTCGTAAAGCTGCAGAGTCTGATCTGAAAGGCGTACTGCAATTCTCTACCGACCCTATCGTATCAAGCGATATTGTTGGCAATGTACACTCCTGTATCTTCGACTCTGAGTTAACCATGGCCTCTGGCCGCCTGGTGAAGGTAGTAGGCTGGTACGACAACGAAGCTGGTTACTCTGCCCGCACTGCCGAGCTGATTGCAAGAGTAGCGCAGTTCTAATAATCAGAAGCATTTCAAGCTTTGATAGCTAAAGCCGGTACTAAGCCGGCTTTTTTTGTGCCTTCCTCTAAACCACAAAACAGTTTGTTAAAAAGCAGGCACTGTTCTTCAAATAAGAAAGCCATCATACGGCAAAGAAACTGAGTCATCACCCTACCCTTATTACAACCTTGCCAACTGTATTGCCGGAACGGAAAAGTTGCAGGGCCTGCGGTAACTCATTGAAAGAAAAATAGTGCCCGATGTGAGGAGGCTGCAACTGAAGCTCCAGAAGCTCTTGCATGAGCTGATGGAAAAGATCGTGCTGCTCGTAGAGCCAGATCAGGTTAAAGCCCATGACCGACTTATTCTCTGTGATCATTTTCATGGGATCTATTTTAGGACGTGTTAGGTACTGCCACGCCAGGCGGGGCCAGTTGGGGGCACTCCCCGATGGGGTAAAACGTGCAGAGCCATACGCCACCAGGCGACCCATGGGTGCCATTGCTTCGTATGACCACTTCAAGTATTTGCCCCCTGTTGCCTCCAGTACCAGGTGCAGGGGGCGCCCAGCCAGCACCCGCTCCAGCTCCTGGGGAAACCTACTGCTTCTGGCCAGCCAGCTGTTGTAGCCTTCCTGTGCCAGGGTCTCAAACTTGCTGCTGCTCCCCACAACACCTATGGTGTAGGCATTCCACTTTTTTGCTATGCGGTTTGCCAGCAGGCCCACCCCTCCTGCTGCAGAATGGATCAGTACCGTTTGCCCCTGCTGCAGGTTACCCAGGGGCCTTAAAGCATAATAGGCAGTTAAAGCCTGCACGGGAAAAGCTGCTGCATCATTATAGGTAAATCCTGTGGGTAAGGGCAAAAGGTATCTTTCATCCAGGTTAAGGTGCGTGGTGTAGGCGCCAAAGCGGCTAACACCGAATACAGCATCTCCGGGCTTAAACCTGCTTACACCCGCTCCTGTGGCAACCACCTCTCCGCTAAACTCCAGGCCGGGAACAAATGCCTCTTTAGGTGTGGCACTGTAGAGTCCCATAATGGCAAAGATATCGGCATAATTAAGACCTATTGCCTTTACTGCTATGGTTGCCTGTCCGGCAGCAGGTGCAGCTAGTTCTTCTTCCCTGAGCTTTAAACTGTTTAAGGAACCAGGCTTAAATACTTTATAGCAGCGGCGCTTGAGCATAGTGTAGTACTGGAAGTTTAGTAAAATAAGCAGATAGAAGCACCCCCGGAAAGTGCTAAAGCTGGCGGTATAGCAGCAGGCTCCGACCTATACATCTTTCTGTACTGTCAGAACCTGGGTTCGGCTTTGAATACAGTAATGGCCCTGCCCCTGATCAGTACCCTGTCTTCCACAATCTGCAGCTCCAGGTAACCGCCTCGTTTAGATGCCTGGTACGCCCTGAAGCTGGTCTTTTCCAGTATATCCTTCCAGTAATGTGCCAGCTCACAATGAGCAGAACCTGTTACGGGATCTTCCGGAACGCCTACATTGGGCACAAAATAACGGCTTACGAAACTGATGTCTTCTGTGCCACGCGCTGTGATGATAAGGCCCTGCCGGGTATTCCTGGCAATCTGTGCCATATCAGGCAGATAATCACGAACAGCCTCTTCGCTATCCAGCTCCAGGATATCATTTTTGGGTGTAGCGGCAAAGCCCCTGATGCCTTCAAAATGCTCCTTCAGCCATTGGGGCACCTCTTTCTTTTCAGTGGTAATCAGCGGAAAGTCCATTTCCAGCTGCTCCTCATTCCATTGACGTACCTGCAGTTGTCCGCTTAAGGTTTCAAATATGTGCTCTTCTTCAGGAGCCAGCAATCCCTGGCTATAGAGTATGTGCGCGGTGGCCAGTGTTGCGTGGCCGCAAAGGGTTACTTCTACTGCAGGCGTAAACCAGCGCAGGTTTTTATAACCATCTGCAGCACTTACAAAGGCAGTTTCAGCAAGGTTCATTTCTGCTGCAATCTGCTGCATCAGCATTTCTCCGAGTGGTTCTGCAGAAATACACACACCAGCTGGATTACCCCTGAAGGGTACATTGGTAAAGGCATCTACCTGAAAAAGCTCCATTAAGCAACGTGGTTTATGAGTTGATCAATATCTGATTGTGAAAGACCAAAGGCCTCATCTGAGCCGGGCACCGCAGTGCGGAAGTACATATCTGCAAACACTTTTGCCTGGGTGAGAATTTCTTTATGATCGAAGGCAAGCCGCAGCGGAACATCATGCAGCGAAAACCAGCGGGCCTCAGCGGCATCGTCAGCGCCTTCAACAGCACCAGGATCATCTTTCAGAACACTCAGATAAGCGATAGAAACAGTGCGGTGCCTGGGATCGCGGTTTACTGCACCAAAGGCTCCAATCTGCACTGTGTGGTGCAGCTTAAGGCCGGTTTCCTCCTCCAGCTCCCGTGTTACCGCCACCTCCGGAGGCTCATTCATATCCATAAAACCTCCTGGAAAACCCCAGCAGCCCCCAAAAGGGTCCTTCTTACGCTTAATCAGCAAAACCTGAAGGTCGTTGGGCTGCAGCCAGAATACAATGGCATCTACTGTTACTGTAGGCCGGGGATATTCATATGTGTAAGCCATGCTAAAAAATTAAAGTCTGCCAACACCAAAGTAACCAAATGGCAGCAAAAGTTCTTACGCTACCATAGCCAAACTTTATGGGCAACCGGCATTTATTCCGCTGCTTGCCGCTTCATCCATCATTATTAACTGATTTTAGAACTTCACACATGCCCAGGCGCCTCAATTGTAGGTATACTAAAATATTGAAAGAGTCAAACAGTGCTATGCAGCTGCCTTAAACCAAACATTAGTTTAATTTGCAAAAAAAGCACTTTCAGGATGTCTGAAAGTGCTCTTAACTATGGGTTATTAGATATTTTATTCTTCCTCTGCTTCGTCCATGGCTTTAAGAACGTTTTCTTCGTCCTTGCCAAGTTCCTTCTGCAGGCGGCCTGCCAGTTCTTTTTCTTTACCTTCGATGCATTTTAAACGATCGCCGGTACGGCTGGCTTCCTTCTGTTCCTGCCTGCCTTTTATCTGGTTTATCTCTCCCTTTATTTCTACGTTATTCATGGCTGTAATAATAAGTAGCCTTGTATACGTATAGTATTAAGCATATGTTGAGGCAGCAGCCACACTGCTGTGAGGCAGCAGTCACCATGTTATTGGGCAGCAGTTATCCTGATTTTTAGCAGTAGTCAGCCTGCTTAATAAGCAAACACATACCTGCTCGGGCACTCGGGCAGAAGCAGAACAGGCAACAGCATATAACCAGTGCCGGTAATAAAGCGTAAATTTGTGTATGGCATTAAAAGAAAAAACACAAGCACCCAACTTTACATTACCATCTACCGACGGCAGGGATTTCACCCTTCACCAGGATGCTAAAGGAAAAGCAGTGATCCTTTATTTTTATCCTAAAGATTTTACATCAGGCTGTACCCAGCAGGCCTGCGAGTTCAGGGATCATTTTGATTTTTTCCGCGACCTTGATATACCGGTTTATGGCATCAGCCGCGACTCAGTTGAAACGCACCAGCGCTTCAGAAAAGAACACAACCTGCCTTTTCACCTGCTTGCCGACGAAGATGGAAATGTTGCAGGGCTGTATAAAGCTACTGTGCCGCTGATTAATTTTACTCGCCGGATCACTTATCTGCTGGATAGCAATCACACCATTGTCAGTTCATTCGAGAAGCTGTTTGGTGCCAAAAAGCATATAGAGGAAATGGTAAACCAGCTCATAGAAAATAACATGGCCGGGTAGGAAGCTAAAGAGTGTCTACAGAATTACCCCATCCTCAATTTCATATTTGAAATCGGCCATGTCGGCCAGCTGTTCGTTATGTGTAACAATAACGAATGTCTGGTTCAGTTCCTGGCGCAGGTCAAAAAACAGTTTGTGCAACTCTTCGGCACTGTGGGAATCCAGGTTACCGCTGGGTTCATCGGCAAATACAATAGCTGGTTTATTGATGAGCGCACGTGCTACTGCAACCCTTTGCTGCTCTCCTCCACTCATCTGGCCTGGCTTATGGTGCAGGCGCTGCGCCAGACCCAGTCGCTCCAGCAGCAGCCTGGCATCATTTTTTATCTGCTCTTCGGGCCGGTCGCCTGCAATAAAAGCGGGCATGGCCACATTTTCCAGCGCTGTAAATTCAGGCAACAGGTTGTGAAACTGAAAAATAAAGCCAATATGCTTATTACGGAAACGGTTCAGGTCCTTCGCCTTCATGTTGTTGTGCAGCCGCTGGTTATTGATGTACAACATACCACCATCGGGCACATCCAGTGTGCCCAGGATATGTAACAGGGTACTTTTACCAGCGCCGGAGGCTCCTACAATTGATACAATCTGTCCCTGCTCCACGTGCAGGTTAATTCCCTTCAGTACCTGCAGGGCACCATAGGATTTAGTAATATTCTCAGCTTTCAGCATGTCGGTTCAAGTATACGAAAAAAAGCAGCCGCAGACGAAAACTGTGCCTTAATTCCATTATTATGACTACTTATTTACTAAGTTCGCCTCTGCAACTCCCAAAGCCCCCTTTATGAAACGAATTGTATTTTCTTCCATGCTTATGGCTTGCCTGCTGCCAGGCCTGTTTTCCTGCAACAGCACAAAAGAAACCCACAGCACCAACGCAACTCTTCGCTGGACTGGTATGCTTGCAGCAGATGGCTGTGGTTATTTTCTTGATATAGACGGCAAGGAGTACAAACCCAGCAATGAAGAGGTAATACCTGACTCTTTCCAGGAGCAGGAGGTACAGCAGGTACAGCTCACCTACGAAATATTGGAAGAGCCCCAGGAATACACCTGCGGCATGATGCCTACCCGATACAGCAGCTCCATCAAAATAATTGAAATATCCCCGCTTTAGCAGCCAACCCTTTCATAGCAGTGCTTGTCTTTCGAAAAAGACGGAACAGAACATTAGTCTATCTAACTTCTAACTGCTATGAAACCCTTAGCTTTTCTTATTCCCCTTACTTTGCTGTTCATGGGGCATACCTGCGAAAAAGAGCCTGCCGAAGAGATGCTTTTAACCGAGCCTTCTCAGGAAACCCAATGCCCGCAGGACCTTGTGTGCACCGAGGTTTTTGTAAGCGTACACGCTCATATAACCAACAGCATTGGCGAAGCTGTAGTACTCGACAGCTTCTACAGTAAAAACATTGTAAGCGGCGAGAAATACACCTGGGACAGCTGGCAGGGCAGCGAACCTGCAGGTAATGGCTACTATCCCATCCTCACCGACAGCCAGCTCCGCAGCATTAGCGCCGATGGTACCCCCATAGAATTTGTAGGATTCAAAAATGGCAAGGAAGTGGTGAACAGGGTGTTTGTCATAGGCCACGACTGCTGCCACATAAAGGCTGTAACCGAAGATCTGGAAATAAAATTATCAGGAATTTAAACAGCTGAAGGAAGAGCAGAGAGAATTCACAATACAATAAACCAGAAGTCTGCCTGCTCCCCTGATTTATTTTATCAACGCCCAATATACCGGCTTTTAAGCATTTTTAATGATGAAGTACCTCATCAGGCTTTTTTTATCTTTTTGCTTGGCCTCTTCTTTTTCCTGCGAAAAAGATACTGAAGGTGCGCCGCAGATACCGCTTGCAGAAACAGTTACAGGCGAGTGGCTGGCAGTTTATAAAAAACAAAAGGCTAATAATTTCATGTTCGAAGACCCTGCAAAGGGCGTTGTTACAGAGTGGGACTGCTACTATGTGTTAAGCCTGCAGATCAACGCAGATCACTCCTATTACATAAACGACTCTGAAGACGAGCCCGCAAGCAGGGGAAAACGCCTGCCTGTAGGAGGGCAATGGTCGCTGGATGCCCATAACTATATCACCTTCCACTGCAGCGACTCTGCCACAACAAGCTTTAACGCATACATGAACAAAGCCGGTCAGCTGGTATTTGAAAATGATGAAGTGATCATCAGGCATAACCGAAAACCCTGACCTTAAAATCTGCTACAGATCAGCAATTAAAACCAGCCGGCCCCTTTATCGTGGCCATCTGGTTTGTAAACCTGCCGGATAAGCCGTAGATTCGGGCAAAAAAATTTTTAGCACGGATGAACATACACGAATATCAGGGAAAGGAACTCCTGAAAAAATGGGGTGTGAAAGTGCAGGAAGGCTACGTAGCTGAAACCCCGGAAGAGGCAAAGCAGGTAGCTCAGAAACTGCACGAAGAAACCGGCACCAGCTGGTATGTGGTAAAAGCACAAATCCATGCAGGTGGTCGTGGTAAGGGCAAAGTACAGGAAACCGGCTCTAACGGTGTTGTACTGGCCAAGAGCCTCGACGAAGTACCTGAAAAAGCAAAAGGCATCCTTGGTGGCACGCTGGTTACCATCCAGACTGGTGCCGAAGGCAAAAAAGTAAACAAAGTGCTTATTGCCCAGGATGTGTACTACCCTGGCGAGCATAAGCCAAAAGAATATTATCTTTCTATTCTGCTAGACCGCGCCAAAAGCCGTAACGTAATTATGGCATCTACCGAGGGCGGTATGGATATCGAGGAGGTAGCAGAGCATACGCCAGAGAAGATCATCAAGGAGTGGATAGACCCTGCCATTGGCCTGCGCCCGTTCCAGGCCAGCAAAGTTGCTTTCAAATTAGGTCTGGAAGGCAAAGCACAAAAAGAGATGGTGAAATTCATCACCTCCCTCTACAATGCCTACATCAATTCAGATGCCTCCCAGTTCGAGATCAACCCGGTTCTGAAAACATCTGATGAGCAGATCCTGGCCGTTGATGCCAAAGTGAACATCGATGATAACGCACTTTACCGCCACAAAGACCTGGCTGAAATGCGTGATGTAAGCGAAGAAGATCCTTTAGAGGTAGAAGCCGGCGAAAGCGGACTTAACTACGTGAAGCTGGATGGTAACGTAGGCTGTATGGTAAATGGCGCAGGCCTGGCCATGGCTACCATGGACATCATCAAGCTTTCTGGCGGTGAGCCTGCCAACTTCCTGGATGTTGGAGGCGGAGCAAATGCACAAACTGTTGAAGCCGGTTTCCGCATTATCCTGAAAGACCCTAACGTTAAAGCCATATTGATCAACATCTTTGGTGGTATTGTTCGTTGCGACCGTGTTGCCAACGGTGTGGTGGAAGCCTACAAAAAAATAGGTGATATCCGCGTACCAATTATTGTACGCCTGCAGGGTACTAATGCAGAAGAAGGCGCCCGCATTATTGATGAGAGTGGCCTGAAGGTAAAATCTGCAGTTGTACTGAAAGATGCTGCCGACCGTGTTAAAGAAGCTTTACAGGGCGCCTAAGCACCTGTAAAATCAACACTGCAAACATATTGCATCTCCCAGCTAATTCAATGTAGGGATGATGATACAGTTTAAAAACAGCCCTGAATACAAATTCAGGGCTGTTCTTGTTTTTACGGGCTACGAAAGTAAGTGCCCCCTGCACAGCAAGTCAATTACAGGCACCATCTTGGGTGCTGCTCCTGGTGGGTGCATCCTCATGCCCCTCCTTTTGTGCCTCATACACATGATTACAGCATCTCTGCCGGGTATTTTTGTTGATTGGCAGGGATTCTGATCTTAGCCTAGTCCACAAACCCTTTTTCAGCCTTCTTACAAGATTTCATACAGCTGTTTTACCCTTGTGTCAGAAGAACAGCTAAAACATATGCAACCGTTAGAGACAGTGTAAAAGTAACTTCAAGACTAACCATGGCTGCCCAGTAATCTGCTATTCATCAATAAACATTACTTCTGTGATATCATATCAGTGTTTACGGCATATAAGCTGGCTTACTAAATCAGCCTTGCAACATTGATATATTCAATTGCATAAGGCTCTGTAAATAATAATATTTCCCGCTGCTCCCATAAGATCCCCATCTGTTGGCTGCCATTAGTATTGTGGAGTGAAAAAAGCAACAATTAAAGATGCATTCAACAGTAAACAATCGTTTACTGTCATGCTGCCTGCAGTAGCTCCTGACAACAAAATATACAGCCACCAATTACTTATTATTTTTATAAGATGATATATGATTTCCTCTCTTAACCCTCATCAATAAAATATCTGTGCCCACATGAACTCAATCAAAAAGATTATCAGAAAGAATGTAGTGGCGGTTCTGGCATCACTGGTGCTGGTACTTATAATTTTTAGCACCCTTCTGGTGATTGAGAACCGCACGATCATGATCAGAACCACTCAACAGCAGGAGTTGAGCGAACAAACGCTGGTAAAAGCTGATTTTATCCTGAACAACCTGCAAGCCATAGACCTGGGTTTGCGGGCATATGCCATCACTGCCGATCCTGCCCATCTGCGGCATTATAAAGAGGCAACCGGAGAAACGCTGCCTGCTTTCGACGAGCTGGATAAACTGCTGAGGCAGCAAAATTTCAAATCTGAAGATTTTCAGAACCTGAAAAAAGCCATGCTTGCTTATCACAGTTTCTGCGATGAGGTAGTAGCCGCTGTAGACAGGGGCGAAACAGAAAAGGTAAAGGAAATGATTGTGCAGGACAAAGGATACGAGGCATGGTCTATTTACCAGAACTTCTTCAAGCAACTCTCAGCCTTTGAAAAGGGCCTGAGCAGTGAAGCCAAACAGGACTATGACAAAGCCTCATCGGGCAGTATCTGGATTATGCTGGTGCTCTTGTTCTTTAGCTTACCCAGCCTTGGGTTTATTGTTTATGTATTGAACAGAACGGAGAAAAACAGGAAGAAACTATTCATTGAGCTGGAGCATAACAACAGGAAATACAACTTCAATTCAGGAGAGCCTATTACTATCAACAATGAATATCAGCTGATCAACAGCTATATCGATAATTCCAGGAAGGCAGCTGATTTTGTAAACCAGGTTGCAGCGGGTACCTATGATGTTGAATGGAACGGGCTTACTCAGGACAACATTGCGCTAAACCAGGAAAGCCTGGCAGGAGCACTGGTAAAAATGCGCGATCAGATGAAATCGGTAAAAGTGGAGGAAGAAAGAAGACAATGGATCAGCCGTGGCCTTACAGAAATTTCGGAGCTCATCAGAAACAACCAGGAAAGCATAGAAACCTTGGCCAACAGCACCATTGTGTACCTGGTTAAATATTTAAAGGCACAACAGGGTGGCTTTTTTGTGGTTAACAAAGATGAAGATACCAGCGCTACTTCAATAGACATGGCAGCCTGTTACGCCTTTAACAGGCAAAAATACATCTCTACCAGGATAGAAATTGGTGAAGGCCTGGTTGGGCAGGCATACCTGGAGGCTGAAACCATTTTACTAACTGAAATCCCAAAAGGGTATACCCGCATTACCTCCGGGCTTGGTGATGCTACCCCTACCTGTCTGCTGGTTGTACCCATGAAGTACAACGACGAAGTGCAGGTAATTATAGAGATTGCCAGCTTTGTGGTGTATGATAAGTTCCAGATAGAATTTCTGGAGAAAGTAGGTGAGTTTGTTGCCGCTGCCGTATCTACAGCCAAAACCAATGAAATGACCAGGCGCCTGCTGCAAAGCGCCCAGCAGATGGCCGAAGAAATGAAGTCGCAGGAAGAAGAAATGCGGCAGAATATGGAAGAGCTTTCTGCCACACAGGAAGAAATGCACCGTAAGGAAAAGGAGTATATCCAACGAATAGAGGAGCTTGAAAGCCAGCTGGAGCTTCGCTAATCGTAAAGCCTGCAGGGCGCTTATGTGCGGGTGGCAATTTGCGTAACCCTGTTGTTTTCACCCCTGCTATGCCTGTTGCTTTAAAGATCTACTTGATGCCTTTCAGGGCTGCAGCCACTGCAGCCCTTTCTTTATAGTAGTATTGGCAAACAATGTAGTATTCTTTCCTATTCTTTATTTCATTACGTATTACTTCTTTATAAATTGGCACCTCCAAAATATTATATATTAAGTCAGCAATACTGCCATGTTTCCTAAAACAAATCCTACTATTACCGAAGCTTGGATAAAACTACAGGAGCACCACGATCATATAAAGCCCAAACACCTGAGTGCGTTGTTCTCTGCAGATCCTGAAAGATTCAATAAGTTTAGCCTGCGTTTTGAAGATATCCTGATTGACTACTCTAAAAACAGGATTACAGAAGAAACAATGAAGCTGCTTATTGAGCTTGCCCGTGAGTGTCAGCTTGGCAATGCCATAGCAGCTATGTTTAGCGGTGAAAAAATCAACTTCACCGAAAACCGCTCTGTTTTACACATTGCCCTGCGCAACCAGTCTAATACCCCTATCAGGGTAGATGACGAAGACGTCATGCCAGAGGTAAACCGGGTGCTAAAGCAAATGGAGGAGTTTTCTAATGCTGTTATTGAAGGCAACTGGAAGGGCTATACAGGCAAGCCTATCAACACCATCGTAAACATTGGTATTGGTGGTTCAGATCTGGGACCGGTTATGGTTACTGAGGCGCTTAAGCCTTACAAAAAAGCCAACATCGATATCCATTTTGTATCTAATGTAGATGGCACGCATATTGCCGAAACCCTGAAGAAGACAGATCCTGAAACTACCCTGTTCATGATCGCTTCCAAAACATTTACCACACAGGAAACCATGACCAATGCCCACTCGGCACGCGACTGGTTCCTGCAGCATGCCGGCGATAAGGAGCATATCAAAAAACATTTTGTGGCCATCTCTACCAATGCACAGGCCGTAGCTGAATTTGGTATCGATACCCAAAATATGTTTGAGTTCTGGGATTGGGTTGGCGGCCGGTACTCCCTATGGTCGGCTATTGGCCTTTCCATTGCCTGCACCATTGGTTACGAGAACTTTAAAGCCATGCTGGAGGGTGCACATGCCATGGACCAGCACTTCAAAAGCGAAAGCTTTGAAACCAACATACCCGTCATTCTGGCCATGCTGGGTGTATGGTACAACAACTTCTTTGAGGCCGAATCGCATGCACTGCTCCCCTACGACCAGTACATGCACCGCTTTGCGGCCTATTTCCAGCAGGGCGATATGGAAAGCAACGGCAAGTCGGTAGACCGTAACGGCAACAGGGTAAATTACCAGACAGGTCCCATTATCTGGGGTGAGCCCGGCACCAACGGCCAGCATGCTTTCTACCAGCTGATTCACCAGGGCACCAAGTTAATTCCGTGCGATTTTCTGGCACCTGCCATCAGCCATAACCCTATCGGCGACCACCACCCTAAACTGCTGGCTAACTTCTTTGCCCAGACAGAGGCACTGATGAATGGCAAAGCCGAAGATGAGGTGCTTGCAGAGCTTAAGAAAGAGAAAGCCTCTGAAGAGACCATTGCAGCCCTTAAATCATTCAAGGTTTTTGAAGGCAACAGGCCCACCAACTCTATTCTGTTCAGAAAGCTGGATCCCAGAACCCTTGGCAGCCTTATTGCCATGTACGAGCACAAAATATTTGTGCAGGGCGTCATCTGGAACATCTACAGCTTCGATCAGTGGGGCGTAGAGCTGGGCAAGCAACTGGCAAAGAAGATCCTGCCGGAGCTTACTAATGAAGAAGAGATCAGCTCACACGACAGCTCTACAAACGGCCTGATCAACCAGTACAAGGCATTCAGAAAATAATCAGCCATTGGCTGCAAGATTAAAATCCCCCTACTCTTACGAACCTAAGGTTTTAGAATAGGGGGATTTTTTATTGTCAGTTAAAAAGTATTCTTCCAGCTACAGTTCCATAATATCTTCATTCCAGAGTTCCGGCTTCTCCGCTATAAATTCCTGCATCATGTTAATACATTCCGGCAGGTTCAGGTCTACAACCTCTACGCCGTGCGATTCCATAAATTCGCGGGCACCGGAAAATGTCTGCGACTCCCCAACAACCACCCTGGGTATTTTAAATTGTACAATGGTGCCGGCACACATATAACAGGGCATCAGGGTAGAGTATATAACTGTGTTGCGGTAGCTGCCTATGCGCCCGGCATTGTTGAGGCAGTCCATTTCGCCATGCAGGATCGGGTTGTTTTCCTGTACCCTTTTATTATGGCCGCTTGCCACAACCCTCCCATCCTTTACCAACACAGAACCTATTGGAATTCCGCCCTCGCTCCTGCCCTTTTGTGCTTCGGCTATGGCCAGTTTCATAAATTCATCCATATAATTTAATTTGATTAGCTTGTTTCCTGAAAAACAAAGTAGCTTAACGACGCAGATGTTTCAAGCAGCAGGAAAATTTATTTAAGCGCTGCAGCGGATATAACACACTATGTGAGGCAGGAATTTGCAAAAAAAGAGTCTTTGAAAATACTGGCAGAACAGCATAAACAAGAGTAGCCGGCGGTTACTTGATTGCCATAGCAGTATTTTTTAGCCTGAGATGTAGTAATTATGCATCTTACCAGCCATATAGTTTAAAATATCCCTGATTTTTCGTTTTTTTAACAATTTCAGGAGAATCCGATAAAAGATTCTGATTTTTAACCCTAAGACAAAAGATGATTTTTATAGTCATGGGGGTATCTGGCAGCGGTAAAACCACCGTAGGCAGAATGCTCGCCCAAGAATTAAACCTTCCATTTTACGATGCAGACGATTTCCACCCGGCGACCAATGTAACTAAAATGGGCAATGGCATTGCACTTAACGACGAAGACCGGCAGGACTGGCTCGAAGAGCTTGCAAAGTCAATCATTCACTGGGAGCAAATGGGAGGCGCGGTACTGGCCTGCTCGGCCCTGAAGGAGAAATACCGCATTACCCTGCAGTCTATTCCTCACTCACTGATTCAATGGATCTTCCTGGAAGGCTCACGCGATATGCTTATGGATCGTATTGCCGCCCGAACAGGACACTACATGCCCCCGGCCCTGCTGGATTCACAGCTGGAAACACTTGAAAAACCAGCCTATGGCATACACATAAGCATAGCACCACCACCAGATATTATCGTTCAGCAAATTATAAGTAAATTGAAAAATACAGCTACACAATCCGAATTTGGCATTGTTGGCATGGGCGTAATGGGCAAAAGCCTGGCCCTTAACCTTGCCTCCAAAAACATCAACCTATCTATCTACAACCGGCATGTGCCAGAAAAGGAAGTAGATATTGCAAAAAAAGTGCTGCTCGAAAATTCGCACCTAAACAACCTGCAGCCCTTTGATGATATTGCCGCTTTTGTAAAATCGCTGGAGACACCACGCAAAATTTTGCTGATGATTGTGGCCGGTCCCGTAGTTGATTATCAGATAAAAGAGCTACTCCCCCTGCTGGATAAGGGCGATGTGATCATAGACGGTGGCAATTCGCTTTACAAAGATACAAACCGCCGCACAGCAGAGCTGGCAGAGCTGGGCATCCGCTTTGTTGGTACCGGCATATCTGGCGGTGAGGAAGGTGCCCTGAAAGGCCCCTCCATGATGCCGGGTGGCCCACAGGAAGGTTATCAGCTGGTATCTAAATACCTCGAAACAATAGCAGCGAAAGATAAGAACGGCAAGCCCTGCACTACTTATATTGGACCCGATGGGGCCGGCCATTTTGTAAAAATGGTACACAACGGCATTGAATATGCAGAAATGCAGCTGCTGTCAGAAACCTATTATTTGCTCCGCTATTACCTGCAGCTGTCGCCCTGGGAAATTGCACAGGAGTTTACCGAATGGCAACGCAGCGGCCTGGAAAGCTACCTGCTGGAGATCACCATCGATATTCTTCAAAAACAGGAAAATGGCGAACTGCTGCTCGATAAAATACTGGATAAAGCAGCCCAGAAAGGTACCGGTGGCTGGTCTGTTGCCGCGGCACTGGAGCATGGGGTTCCCTATGGGCCATTAACCGAGGCAGTGATGGCCCGCTCCCTCTCCTCCTTCAAAGATAAAAGGGTTAAAGCAGCTGAACTGTACCAGCACCAAACCCAGCAGGCAGGGGGCATCAACAAACAGGAGTACATGGCTAACATCAGAAAAGCCTATGAAGCCACCCGCATCATTAACCACGACATTGGTTTCAACCTGATGCAGCAGGTATCTGATGACTTCCAGTGGAAGCTTAACTTCAGCGAAATTTCCCGTATCTGGACCAATGGCTGTATCATTCGTTCGCAACTGATGGAAGAGCTGGTGGAGGTATTCAAGAGCTCTGAAAGCATTTTGATGGCCCCGGAGTTTGTTGACAGGATGAAACAACTGCAGAACGGCTTTGCTTCGGTGATCGCCCAGGGGTTACAATCGGGCTTTGCCTTACCTGTTTTATCTGCTGCACTGAACTACTACCTGGGTTTGCAAACAGCAGACTCTCCGGCTAACCTGCTACAGGCCCAGCGGGACTATTTTGGTGCCCACACCTATAAGCGAAAAGACAAACCCGCAGAGCAGTCGTTCCACACCATCTGGAAGCCGCTTTGATGGGTCTGGAAGTAAGAGCTTAGAAAAAAGATGATAGATGAGGGACGATAGACTTTAGACAATAGATGGTGGACAATGGAGTGATGCCAGGAATGCATACACCCCTTTATTGTTCCCCTCGAAGCTGATGGCTAACACTTGCTATGTCAGTAATCTATTATCTATTGTCTTTCATCCATTGTCTGTCTTCTAAGCTCCAACTTCCATCTACTGTTCTCAAAAAAACCATCCAACCCACTCTCCCCCTCATGATCGACTATTCACTGCTGGTGGCAGTACTGCTGGGCATTGCTCTGCTGCTGCTGTTTATTCTGTATTTCAGGATACAGGCATTTCTGTCGCTGCTCATGGCCAGTATTGCCGTTGGCCTGCTGGCGGGTATGCCGCCCCTGCAGATCATTGAAAGTGTACAGGTAGGCATGGGCAGTACCCTGGGGTTTATTGCCATTGTGGTAGGCTTAGGTGCCATGTTTGGAGCTATCCTGGAGCACTCAGGTGGTGTACAGGCCCTGGCGGCGCACATACTTAGCAAAACTGGAGAAAAGCGAGCCTCCTGGGCTCTTATGGCTACAGGCTTTCTGGTGGCCATTCCTGTTTTTTTTGATGTTGGTTTTGTGATACTGGTACCGGTAGTGTATGCACTGCAAAAGAAAACCGGCAAATCGCTGCTGCTCTATGGCATACCACTACTGGCTGGCCTGGCCATTACGCATGCATTTATTCCCCCCACACCCGGCCCTGTAGCCGTAGCCGATATTTTGGGTGCCGACCTGGGCTGGGTAATTCTGGCCGGTGTGTTGGCCGGTATACCGGCAGCCATCATCAGCGGCCCCGTATTTGGCAGCTACATAGCCGGTAAAATACAGGTAGCAACACCTGATTATATTGAAACCAAGGCAGAGCTGGAGGAGCTGCCTTCTGCTGGCCTCATTGGTGCCCTGGTTGGCTTACCATTAGTACTCATTCTGGTAAACACCCTTACCAACAGCCCCCTGGCTACAGGTTTAGGCATCTCGGAGGAGTTAAAGAACTGGCTGGCTTTTGTAGGACATCCCTTTATTGCGCTTATCATTGCAAACCTTTTTGCCTGGTACCTCCTGGGCCTGCGCAGGGGCTACAGCAGCAAAACCATGCTCGATATCACCACGCAATCACTCGCGCCTGCAGGCATCATTATCCTGATTACGGGTGCGGGAGGTGTGTTCAAACAAATACTAACTGAAACAGGTGCAGGTAAAATGCTGGCAGAAGCCATGACGGATATGGGCTTCTCTGCCATGGTTTTTGCTTTTCTCACCGCGGCGGCAATCCGCATCATGCAGGGATCCTCTACAGTGGCCATGATCACCGCTGCCGGCATGACGGCCTCCCTGCTGGAGGGAGTTGTTTATAGCGATATGCAAAAAGCACTGATGGTAATTTCAATTGCTTCCGGAGCCAGCATTCTATCCCATGTGAACGACAGTGGTTTCTGGCTGGTAAGCAGGTATTTTGGTCTGAACGAAAAGCAAACCTTCCAGTCATGGACGGTTATGACCACCCTGATTGCGCTAAGCGGTTTTGGCATGGCACTGCTCCTGAACGCTTTGATCTGACTCAGGCTTAAGAATAAAAAAGAGAGCCTCCGACCATATAATCAGGGGCTCTCTTTCTCTTTCAATTTTCTGAAAGCAGGTTTGTATGAGTTATCTGCTTATCGTTTTAAAGGTCAGATCAAGCAGAAAGTCCTCCAGGTGCTTCTCGCTGTTTTCTTTAATGTTGGTAAGCGATGGCAAATGTCGGGCAAAGAATTTCTGGTAATGAGCACTTTCAGCAAGTGTAGATACCAGTGAAGCCGGATAAGGGTAATCGGGATTAAACTCCCTGATCAGATCAGCAATGCGCCTGCAAAAGCGTTTGTAACTGAGAAAGAAACCCTCTTTATTATCGATGTCCACTCCTTTGGTCAGATAGGCTTTAGCCGACTCGGCCACCACAATGCGCTGCAGCGTTTCTTCATCTATATGGGCAAAATCCATATCCTGGTTTATTTCTCCGGATAAAATCCTTATTGCAATCTTCAGCCTTGTTTCTGCAGATTCTATATTGCTGATGGCAAACATTAACCGATACTCCTGCCAGCTCCAGTACCAGGATATCAGGTAAATAAGCAGCTTATGCTTACTCTCGAAATACCTGTAAATGGTAGCTTCGGTTGAGCCAATGCGTTCTGCAAGTTTCCTGAAGGTAAAAGACTCCAGCCCCAGTTCGTCGATCAGCAGTATGCCATTTTTTATGATGTTTCTGCCAATCTCAGAAGTTTCAGGATCTTTCAGGTATATTTTATCATCTACTTTAATATTGATATTAGCCAGCAGCCTCTTCATGCTTAAGTTTGTTCTTTTTCTCTGCTGGCTCATAAAATTCAACAATGCCAGTCTCTATGTTATACATCCCGCCTACTATGCCTATCTCTCCTTTTTCAATCATATCGCTCAAAATAGGACTTTTCGCTACAATTTCGTCGGTCATGCGCCTTACATTGGCTTCGGCAACTCTTTCTACAAAATCTGAATTTGCAGAACTCTTGTCTCCTGTATAACGGATAGAGTCTACAGAAGGCTTTATTTTATTAACCAGACCTGTGAGGTACCCCAGCTGTACGTTGTCGCAGGCACCTTTGATCGCACCACAGTTTGTATGCCCCAGCACCACAATTAGCTTGGAACCTGCTACTTTACAAGCAAATTCCATGCTACCCAGAATATCTTCGTTCACAACATTCCCGGCAATTCTGGTGCTGAAAATATCACCCAGCCCCTGGTCAAAAATTAGCTCTGCAGAGGTCCTGGAATCAATACAGCTTAACACAATGGCAAATGGATACTGATTCTGGGAGGTTTCGTTTACCTGTTGCAGCAGGTTCCTGTTTACCTTCAGGTTATTGACAAAGCGCTGGTTGCCCTCCAATAGTATTTCCCTGGCTCTTTGTGGGGTAAGCTTAGCCTGTGTTTCTTTAGTTTGCGTTCTCATATTATATTTATTTTTAAAGGCTGGAATTAATTTGAGCTGCTATGACGAGGGCTAACTGAATAATACCCCCCAGGAAAACAGCCGATAGGAAAATCTCGATTTTGCCCAGGCTTTCGATCGTACTTAATACAATAACAGCCAAACCGGACGCAGGGCCGCTAACACCAAGCTGTGAACCACTGATAAGGCTTACAACAACCCCACCTACGATACCGGCTATAATACCGGAAAAGAGGAGGGCTCCGGATGCCATGGCAATACCCAGGCTGAGAGGCACTGCTACCAGAAAGGCGACTATACCCGCAGGCAGATCGTGCTTCAGTTCTTTCAAATTTATCATAGGCAGTTGATATTACTTGTGTAATAGTAAGTTATAGTGCAAAGATAGTATTACTATCACAATGCTAATGTAATACTTTGTGTGAATTAAAAAAGTTCTTGCAGCAGAAAATTTATATGGAAACAGCACACTTTAGACCCAGTGTGCTTAAAGACTCTATCGTTGTTGTTTGTTGTTCTTTAGTTAGCCTGTACAGTAAGTGCAGCCTCGCATATAAGCCTGCAGCCCTGTAGGAGACAGGATTCTCTCTGCCCGTAAACCTTGCAAGGCTGCCCCTGGAAATAAACCCCATAGCAATAGCTCCGTAATAACTTAATAGAGAGAACATTAAACGATTAATAATATGGAAGTAAATAGAATGCCCGATAATAACAAGCACCCAAAAAATGCAGATGTTGATAACAGAGCCGACCTGAATGGTAAAAAAGGCAAGTTTGAAACCGAAGATCTGGAGAAAACAGATGTTTCTGCCATTCCGGGTGCGGAACTTAACAAAGATGTAGGAGACGCAGCTGCAGGGGCAGGCCTGGGTGGTAACCAGGGGCGTGGCACCAGAAGCCGCAAAGATTTAAGTTAAACGCACACACTAATAATCAACGGAAGAGATCAGGCAGACTTAGCCAACTGGCAAGGTCTGCTTGATTTTTTTTACGGATGTGGTACTAATTACATTTTCAAAAATACTGAACCCACTATCTTCAGGCTGAACGGCAAGAATAGAAAACAACCCACAGATCATTTATCACCAGGCAGAGCGCGGGGCATTGCTAAATTTGTTCTTCCCTGCATTAACTTAGCCCCGGCTTTGCAGTTTCCTGAGTAGGCGGCAGCTCTTATTCACCAGCAAAGCCCGTACATTGATAATAATTATTTTTAGCCAATACTGGCATTCCATACTATGAGAGACTTTGAATTTAAAAATCCAACAAAAATTATTTTTGGTAAAAACAAGATTGCTGCACTAGCCAAAGAGGTACCCGCCAATGCAAGGGTGCTGATATTATATGGCGGTGGCAGCATTAAAAAGAATGGGGTGTACGACCAGGTTGTCGCGGCACTGAAAGATCATCATGTAGAAGAATTCGGGGGCATAGAGCCAAATCCTGAATACGAAACTCTGATGAAGGCCGTGCGGCTTATCAGGGAAAAGAGTATAAACTTTTTGCTTGCCGTTGGCGGAGGCTCTGTGATTGATGGTACCAAGTTTATTTCTGCAGCAGCCACCCATAGCGGAGACAATGCCTGGGACATCCTGGAAAAAAGCATCAGAACAGAAGAAGGCAAAGGCATGCCTTTTGGCGCAGTGCTCACCCTGCCTGCTACTGGTTCGGAAATGAATTCAGGAGCCGTTATAAACCGCTCTGAAATCAAAGAAAAACGCACCATGGGCGGTCCGGGCCTTTTTCCTGTATTCTCAATACTCGACCCACAGGTGATTCATACCCTGCCGCTGCGACAGATCCAGAATGGCATTACGGATGCCTTTACCCATGTGCTGGAGCAATATCTTACTTATCCGGCTCATGCCTATTTGCAGGACAGGTTTGCTGAGGGAATACTGCTTACCCTGATAGAGGTAGGTCCCAGGGTGCTTAAAGACCCTACAGATTATGAAGCTGCGTCTAACTTTATGTGGTGCTGTACCATGGCCCTGAATGGTTTAATTCAGAAAGGAGTACCTACCGATTGGGCCACCCACATGATCGCGCACGAACTAACGGCCCTCTATGGCATAGACCACGCCAGAACTCTTGCCATTATAGCTCCCAGCCTGTACAAATATAAATTTGAGAACAAAAAGGACAAGCTGGCCCAATACGCTGAAAGAGTATGGGGGATAACCAGCGGCAGCCTTGAAGAAAAAGCCGAGGGTGCAATTGATCAAACGGTTAGTTTCTTTCACCAGCTGGAGATCAAAACCCGCCTGTCAGAATACACTGATCATTACCAGGGTACTGCCAAAATAATAGCCAAACGATTTGAAGAAAGAGGCTGGCAGGGACTCGGAGAGCGCAGGGATATTAAGCCCGATGATGTTTACCAGATTGTTGAAATGAGCTACTGATCTGCTGTTTCTAAATTATTGACAGACAGGAGGCATTGACTGAAACCCAATGCCTCTTTTTTATGTGCCTAACAGGTACTGCATGCAAGTTAACTCTTCTCTGCCAATCTAGAATTGTACCGAAAAAGTACTATTCACCCATCAGCCCTTATGCACTGATTAATAATTTTTTAATGGCATTGCGTAAGAAAAAAGAGCTGTTGGTATTCTATATAGTACATCACCCTGTTTTAAACAAAAACAAGCAATATTTAAAAGCCTAACCCGCTGATTGCTAGAGGTCATATCCTGCTGCAGATTAACATTACTGGTAGAGAAACTGAATGTAGTTTTACTACTGCTTAATCATTCCTCTGGTATATGATCTGGATAGTAGCCATCTTCGTAATCGGGTACCTGTTTATCACCCTCGAGCATGCTTTTCATATCAACAAAGCAGCAACTGCTTTGCTGATTGGTGTTTTGTGCTGGACAGTTTACGCCACCCAAATAGCCGACACACACCTGGTAAGTGAGCAGCTTACACACCACCTAAGTGAAATTGCTGCCATTCTCTTCTTTTTACTGGGAGCCATGACCATTGTGGAGATCATTGACCTGCACGATGGATTTGAAGTTATTGTAAGCCGCATTAAAACCACCAGCTCCCGCAAGCTGATCTGGATACTGGGTTTGCTGGCTTTTGTACTCTCCGGCATCCTGGATAACCTCACCACCACTATTGTACTGGTATCGCTGTTACGCAAGCTGGTGCCCAACAAATCTGAGCGCATGTTTTATGCAGGCCTTGTGGTAATTGCCGCAAATGCCGGTGGAGCCTTTACCCCTATTGGTGACGTAACTACCACCATGCTCTGGATTGGCGGCCAGGTAACCACTGAAAACATTGTTCAGAAGCTCTTCTTGCCGAGCCTTGCCTGCCTGCTTTTCCCGCTGCTGTACCTTAGCTATAAAACCAAAGGAAACATAGACCGTCAGCTGGATGAAAGCCATACCCGCAAGCTGGATTCTACTCCCTTTGAACGCAAGCTGGTACTAACACTGGGTGTATTGGCGCTGGTGTTTGTACCTGTATTTAAGTACCTCACCCACCTGCCTCCTTATATGGGCGTGCTGCTAGGCTTAGGTGTGCTGTGGGTTGTGATAGAACTGGTGCACCATAAAAAGGAAGAAGAACAGAAAAACAAATTCTCGGTGCTGACAGCCCTGAAAAAGGTAGACTCTGCCACAGTGCTTTTCTTCCTGGGTATTCTGCTAAGCATTGGTGCCATGCAGTCTGCGGGCCAGCTTACCCTGATGGCAGATTTTCTGGACCAGGAGGTAGGTAACTTCTATGCCATCAACTTCCTGATCGGGCTGCTCTCTGCTATTGTTGATAACGTTCCGCTGGTAGCTGCCATGATGCGCATGTACCACCTGCAATATCCTGCCGACCATGCCTTCTGGGAGTTCCTGGCATATTGTGCCGGTACAGGAGGCAGCGTTCTCATCATTGGCTCTGCTGCAGGTGTTGCTGTAATGGGCATGGAGAAAATAAACTTCTTCTGGTACCTGAAAAAAATAAGCGCCCTGGCCCTGATTGGGTACATAGCCGGAGCCCTAGTGTTTTTATTGCAGCAACAGGTAGTTGCCTATCAGGGCAATTTTATGCAAATGCTCCTGCAAAACTAAACTGCTTTTAACCCCCGCATATAAACCACAGAAGTGCCCTTTGCCTATTCTGGCGAAGGGCATTATCTTTAACAGCAGCCAGCCTGAAACTAATTCACAGGCATACCAGAATACCTTTGCAGCTGTCAATTCTGAAACAGATTTTTTGAAGACGGCTGCTTGATGTAAAGCTGAAATTAATTAATATTAATCGCAGGTACCTCTTTCAAGGCAGGTTATCCTGCTCAACTTAATGATCTAAAACCCTATTGACCCATGCGCTTAAAACAAAACATGGTAGGCTGGTTTGAAATTCCTGTTTTAAACATGGAGAGGGCTATCCGTTTTTACGAAACCATGTTTTTGCTGAAGCTGATCAGAAAACCAATGGGCCCGCTGGACATGGCATGGTTTCCATCCGATGAAAACTGGATTGGTGCATCTGGTTCTCTGGTCAGGCACCCGGAGCATTACAGCCCCAGCAGCAAAGATGGAGTATTAATCTACTTTACCTCCCCTTCCGGCGATCTGTCCAATGAACTTGCGCGGGTGGAAGAAGCTGGCGGCCGCATTATTCAGCCCAAAACCTTCATTGCAAAAGAAATTGGGCATATGGCCTTATTTTATGATTCTGAAGGCAACCGGCTGGCCCTTCACTCACAGGATTAAGCCAGTCATAAGCAGTAAAAAGAGCTGCCTTTTGGGGCAGCTCCTGCTCTTTTGCTAAAGCTCTTTTATTTCGTCATCAGCTCAACTTCAACATTCCCTTTGATGGCTTTACTGTAGGGGCACAGTTCATTTGCCTTTTTCAGCAGCCGCTCCTTATCCTGCTGCTCCAGGCCTTTTACATCCAGCTCCATTTTTACAGCCAGCCCCAAACCAGTATCCTGCTTTTCTTTACCCAAAGACACATGGCAGGTAACTTTCATGTCATCAGGATTAACCTTCAGGTTCATAGTTTCAGCAGCAAGTTTAGCGGCACTGCTAAAACAAGCCGCATAACCGGCAGCAAACAACTGTTCAGGATTGGTTTTTCCTCCTTCACCATCGCCTCCCAGTTCTTTAGGCTCTGTGGTGCTTAAATCAATGGAGCCATCGGAAGTTTTAACATTGCCATGCCTGCCTCCTGTAGAGGTGGCTGTAGCGGTGTATTGGATATCAAGGTTTTTAGATTGCATATGTTTACTGTTTTATATTTACAACTCAACAACTTTACTTTAACAATCTGCCGGATGAAAAAATGTTTTCACAAGATTTAGCTATAACTGCACTATACCTCAAGCGTTAAAACCTTTTATGCAATTCTTTTTAATGCTCTGGATTTTCGTTTTGTAAGAAATACCGCTACTTTTGCGCTACCGTTCTTAAACTGCGCCCGTAGTTCAATGGATAGAATTTCAGATTCCGGTTCTGAAGATAGGGGTTCGAATCCCTTCGGGCGCACTGAAACATGAATCATCCCAAATTTTGATTTGGGAAAAAATAAGCAAAAACAGCCTTGGATACTTTTCCAAGGCTGTTTTTGCTTAAAGGTACTAGTTTTTGCGAGGAGGCACGACGAAGCAATCTGGCATCTACGCGCATAGAAGCCAGATTGCCACACTCTGCTTCGCTGCGTTCGCAAAGACTGTACTGCTAATAGAAGTGGCCTCTGGAAATCTCCAGAGGCCACTTCTATTAGGAATGCTAGCTCCTTAAAAATTCGGGATGATTCATGTTTTTTATTTTGTGTCAAAGGTGGCGTGTCAAAGAATTGATATGTCCAAAGTGCAATTTCAGAAGATATCCAAATAAATTAATATTTCTACAAATATGCTCACATGCTTGTATTGACCCATTTTACACTCCTGTTGACACTTACAAACATTTTCAGATGCTTGTAATGACACAATTTTTAAGCTCTTAAGACGAACCCAAAAAATCCTAGTGTGTCAAAGAATATTAAGAGATAATAGGTATTTATATAAATATATTAAACTCATCTCCTCTCTTATGGCTGAAGAAGCCCTCTTATAAACAGAAATCCCTCGACAACAATGATTTTTTGTAGCATATATCTCAAGAGGTATAACTCTTGACGGTCGCTTCCAAACCGAAAGGACTTGTTTTTTTAAACTATAAGGGTACGAAAGCCCCCTTTCTTTTTCTATGCTAGGTAGTCACCAAACAGGATTAACATCAGTATCAGTAATGCTGCCCCTAAGACGACGATGACAGCATCTTCAGACTGGAAGGGCTCATTATAGTCACCTGATTCAGGCGGGAAAAACAAGTGAAAGAAGTTGCGTAGAAGTTTCTTCATCGTCTACCCCTTTTAGGATTACGATAAACCTTCTTTATAACTTCTGTTTCTGTAGCTATATTAAATGACTTAAACCACGAAATGAAGAACATTGCTAGCCACGGAAAGAACAAAACACCTAATACTACCTCTTGCCATTGTAGCGGGGCAAAATAAATGAAGTTAATGATGACATATCCTGCTATTAGTACAGTTACAATGATACCAGTAAAGAAGAATGATGATAGATGATGTACTTGACATCTGATGTCGTTCCTGTAGATTTGGCTATGAAAGATCGACCCTGTATAACAGATACAGAATAGCATAACAAGGAAAGGATAAAACCAAGTGTTTATGTCGGTCGGGGTTAATGTTGTCTTCCCTTGCAGCAACTCACAAGCAACATAGGAAAGAAGGGTAGAAAGGATGAACCATACTAGTATAAGCCTGTCTTTTGGCTTCCAGTTTAGGCAATCGTATACCAGCCCCAGAATATTCTTCTCTGTAGTCATTGGTGTAATTGATATGTGTCTTATTGTGTGATACAAATATCAAGAACCTAAACCGCTTTTCAAACCCCCTATATCTGAAGTAAAGTTTCAACTATACTAATGTAACGCACTAATTAACAGCAGGTTAATGGTATATAAGTTCGAAAAGTATTTTTCCAAGAAAAGCGCACATATTGAAATATTTCTGTCTGATATTCAGCTACTTATAATTGAAAATTTTTTTTCAGTTTTTATGCACAACGGGGAGTGCATAAGTTTGGTATGATTTTAGGTAAAGTAGCTCGTACGTATATGTTGTTATTCTAGAAATCTTTGTTTATGCCTGTAATGAAGGGTTTCTGATGCAAAACCAGCATAAGACTACCTAAAACATTGACAATAAATGAGTTTAATTCCTCGGCAACCTAGTAATGAGCTTCTGGAACCTCGGGAAGTATTTCGCCAATCGCTTCGACAACATCTTCTACGTTAACCACAACGTTCTTCAAGCTCTTCGATCAGATACACAAAGATACTTAGGAGTTTGTATAACAGGTATTCTTCTCTCTATTCTGGCAAGGCGATGATGACCACAACGTTAACTTGAAAGTTGATGGCATCGCTGTCATCTCAGGGCTAAACTAATCTTGTATCTCCTGACCCAGCTCCTGATAATGTTAGCGTTTTCTAGATCTCGCAAAACCTCAATTACCTTTATCGTCGCTAATAGACAATGAGGTTGTAGATATATCAATAAGGAAAATTTTTTGAATGCGGAGTTTTTGAAGCAGTACAAGTATTCTGGAGAGTTGGCTCTGTCATGGAAGAGCTGTCTCTATGTCAGGGGCACTAAAAAAATGCTGGAAGGTGATCCGAAGCCCCTTGCCCATTCGCAGGATCTGAGTTATAAATGTTTACAGAAAATTCGGCGAATTTATAGCCCAAGTGACACAGTTCAGCAAAGGAGTGTAATTTAAACTGTGTCATTTCTTTTTCCCTCTGGTATAGCATTAGCTATAGGCATGGGGAATTTTCATTTTAAATCTAATGGCATTCTGTCACCAAACCAAATGGAGAGCTGCTGTACCGTCTGGCCCCAGTTGCTCAGGGGCATCACCCATTTTTTACCGATGTTCTCCTGGGAGAGGTAAATGAGCTTTAATAGGGCCATATCTGAAGGAAAAGCACCTTTGGTTTTCACGGTCCGCCGCTGCGGTTACTTTCCTCACTTGCCGATGATAGCCCTCTATGGTATTTGTCGTGTAAATCAGCTTTCTGATCTGCTCGGAATATTTGAAATAGGTACTGAGCTTCTCCCAGTTGCGCTGCCAGGATTCCAGCACCTTAGGGTACTTCTTGCCCCATTTTCCTTCTAACTCCTCCAGGCGTAGCTCAGCTAGTTCCTTGCTCTCTGCTCTGTAGACCAGCTTGAGATCCTTGATGAACTCCTTCTGATCCTTCGACGCTACATACTTTAAGCTGTTTCTGATCTAATGTACAATACAGCTCTGAACTTCAGTGGCAGGAAAAATGCTATTGATAGCCTCGGCAAAACCTTTCAGATTATCTATGCAGGAAATAAGCATATCCTTTACACCCCTGTGCTGGAGATCTGTTAACACGCTAAGCCAGAAGTTTGCCCCCTCTCTTTCCGAAACATAAACCCCTAGAAGCTCTTTGTGCCCATGCCTGTTAACTCCCAGAATATTATATACCGCCTTTGATACGGTGCGGCCTTCCTCTCTTACTTTATAGTGCATAGCATCTAGCCAAACGATGCACCAGAGAGGATCTAAAGGCCTTGATTGTCCCGGCGGGGAACCACACTCTTTTACTTTGGGAATGATCTTCTCTGTGAGAGCACTCAAGGCATCATGGGAGATATCCATATCGTACATCTCTTTTAGATGCGAAGAGATATCCCTGAAGCTCATCCCAAGGCCATACATGCTCAATATTCTGGGCTCTAGGTTCTCAGCCAGGATCGTCTCCCGCTTCTTTACGATCTGTGGCTCAAAATGCTTAGAACGGTCTCTGGAGCTCTCTATCTCTATGATTCCGTCTGAGGTTCTGAGCTTCTTGCTCACCTTGCCATTACGCCTGTTGCCTTTTGAACGCTCCTCTTCATCTAAATGAAGACGGTTCGCCGCCGCGATCCATCTCTGCGTCCAGGGCAGATTCTAAAAAATGCTTCAGTATGGGTGCCAAGGCGCCATCTTTGCCAAATGTTGGCTTACCGCTTCTGAACTCTTCCAGAAACTGCTTCTTGATCTTCTCCAGATCTAATCTGTCTTTATCTTCCATTGTAACTGTGTTAAAGGTATTCTATTTTTCATCCTTTGACACAGTTTAGATTACAGCCTCGGTAGAATAGCTATTCCTGTACAAGAACTTGTTCTCTTACAACTTTATTGACCCTTGGCTGGATAAACCACACCCATAAACCTCCTCAAATGAAATTACGATGAGACTTCCATTTTCTCCATGAACTGTGGACTACTCCATATATCAAATTAATCTCAACGTCAAATAAAGCACCAGCAAATGAGGTAAATCTACAGCTCACTGTAAACTTTGGTTAAAGTAGCAATTAGCACTAAAATATAATGCACCGATAATCCAGCCGTTACTGTTTTTTGAGATTGGCGCACGTATACTTTATTTTTTTGATGTCAGTATTTTTTCCACTGATTTGATTCAGCTACTTCTTTTATCATCTGATTTGGATATTCCGCTCCAAAGTGAACATAGTATTCCGGTGAAACTGGACATAGCGTTCCGTCGAAAGTGAACACCTTATTCCGGGCAAAGTGAACACCTGTGTTTTTTAAGCAGGTCAAAAAAGTGTCT
>NZ_JAHXBU010000093.1 GCF_020178975.1 Cesiribacter sp. SM1 | reverse complement strand
GCTGAATACTTATTGGCCACGTTTCCGCCGCTGTGATAAGCATCGGCATTGAACACACCTATTGAGGTACTGATGTCTCCTCCCCCTGAATTGATCCGGTAGGCTACCAGCGATGGGTCCTGGACAGATAATAGAAACTCATCACTAACAGTGCCTTGTTTGCCATCATTTGCCGTTACTTTTAAGGTAAGACTGGATGAACCGCCGCTGGGAGGAGTACCACTAAATGTGCGTGTACCTGCATTGAAGTTTAGCCAGGATGGCAGGGCCGTGTTATTAGCCTGGCTGGCAGTGTAGGTTAAAACATCTCCGTTGCCATCAGTAAAAGTATTAATGTCAAAGGTAAAACTGAAGGCTGTACCTACACTGGCCTGCTGGTCTGGTATGGCATTGCTCACCACCGGAACCTGGTTTACATTTGGATCGATTACCACTACCGAAACCTGGTCCGGAGGGCTAACAGCTGTTTTATTGTCGGTAACTGTTAAGCTAAAGGTATAAGTACCTGCCACCAGCCCACTAACGGTTGGCTCATTGATGGTTTTACTGCTAAACACAGCTGTGTTTGGTCCGCTTACCTGGTTCCAGCTATAGGCGGTGATGCTGCCATCACTATCAGTACCAGATCCATTCAGTACTACAGAGCTTGCAGGCAGGGTAACCTGCTTATCCGGACCGGCATTGGCTACAGGTAGCTGATTTACCCCTGCGCTGATTCCTATTACCTCAATGGCAGAAACTTTAGCGTTATCAACTGATCCGGACAAAGCAATATTGAGTGTTCCATCACTCACCGATACCTGCCCCCACTTTACAGAAGCAGTACCAAAGCCAACATCTGCCAGGATATCATAATTAGTTAAAACAGGAGTACCCTCTGCCGTTACATTGAAGACTCTTTGCCCTGCAGAAAGGAAATATATTTCTGCAAAATGGAGCCTTACCGCATAAGTTCCGTTTGCTACCGGTATGCTGTAGCTGAAGTTTTTACCATAGCGTTCGCTCTGGTACAATGCATCATCTGCTGTTTTATTGATTTCAACCGATTTTGTAACGGTGTTCGACGCGCTATAATACTGGTCTACTGAAAAGATAAGGCCAGCAGTTGTTGTAATTGCTGCTCCACCTGCATTTATCCGGTAGGGAGCCGCGGCATCAACATCTTTCACCACCAGGCTGAAATCATGATTCCCGGATGCTCCCTTACTATCAGTAGCAACAACCCTTACCGTTAGTAAGCCAATGTTTGCCTGGGGCGATGTACCGCTAAAGGTACGCGTATTCACATTAAAGCTTAGCCATGCTGGCAGTGGGTTTCCATTAGCCAGCGTTGCCGTATAGCTCATCGCATCACCATTAGGATCTGAGAATGTGTTCTGGGCAAAAGTGAAGGAATATGCTGTTCCTGCTGTTGCGATCTGGCCTGGAATAGGATTAGCAGCCACAGGCGCAGCGTTAGATCCGGCACTACTGTTGTTAATATAAAACCTGGGAATACGCTGGTCCCAACCCATGGAAAGCAAGTCCAGATCAGTGTCGTTGTCAATATCTACCGCTATTGCACCATCGTGGTGATCAATTGGCCCACCAGGATGCAGCACATGTTCAATCCAGGTACCGGAATTACACAGATCGTTCTCATAGGCCAATAGCCGGTGTGCTTCTTTCCATTCTCCGGTCAGTACATCAATGTCGCCATCAAAGTCTATGTCAACCAAGTCGAGGCTTAAGCCACCATCCACTCCTGTACCAATTGTTGTTTTCATCCAGGGTTTGGTAGGATCTGAACCAGGCTTAAACCAGCTTACATCCTGATCATTACCAATCTGGTTTACAACACCATCCAGGAAGCCATCTCCGTCTAAATCAGCAAGGGCATTTCTATCGAAGTGAGTGGCTAGTGTAATACCTGTAGAAAACGTCGTCCAGGTTCCATTCCCTTCATTCCTTAACCAGTTTGCCCCCTGAAACAGGTCCAGGTCACCATCATTATCGATATCGCCTGCACTAATGGCCTCACCAACAGAGTTCGGGCTAATGGAAGCAATCGTCCAGGGTTGTTTAGGATCTGCCGGCACCGTTAACATCTGCACCCACGACTTACTACCCTCGGCACCATTCCACACAACTGCTATTTGCGTGTTGGCTACGCCATTGAAGTTACCTATGGCAACACCGGCCATAAAAGTTTCCTGCCAGCTAGAGGTACCTGCCGGAATATTGGTATGAATGGTAAAGTTACCCTTGCCGTCATTTTCTGCCCAGGCCATTTCTGCACTAATGTACTGGCCCTGCGTACCAAAAATGTCGTAGTCGCCATCGCCATCAAAGTCATGTATGAGCGACATATTGTTCATTGGAGAACCAATCAGCTTTCGGGTCCAGGTGCCCTGCGGAGTACCCGGATTTTTATACCACCAGCCGCCTGTTACAATGTCCTTGAAGCCATCTCCATCCAAATCCTCAGCAAGGATGTAAGGAGAACGATATTCAACTGCATTGCCAATGATTTTTTCTGTCCATTGCTGTGGGAATGGTGTATCGTTGCAGGCTACTTCTTCCTGCACGTTTACCGTAATCTCGTCGCTGTATTCACTGGCTGTATGATCTGAATTGGCAAGCTCCAGTTTTATGGTGTGGTTGCCAAGCGTGAGATCGCTAAAGGTGATGGGATCGGTGGTATACACCCCACCCAGTACCACGCCATCTACAATTTTGTGAATGTGTGATGTTCCGTTTCCTACTTCCCAGTTCTTTACCTCAAAAGTTACATTAAAAGGCTGTGCCACCCTGGCGCCGCTTACAGGACTTTTAATGGTGATAGAAGGTGTTGGCAGCGGTGCCTGTCCGTAAGAGACTTCTACGGCCGAAATCTTGGCATAATCCTTTACCGATGATAAAGTAACTGTCAGGTTACCATCTGTTACATTAATACCGGTTATCCGTTCTATAACAGCCGTTGCGGGGCCTCCTGCTTTTGCAATGATATCATAGTTATTGAGGCTAAACTGGCCACCTTCCACACTTACATTAAATATCCTGGCACCAACTCCATTGCTGTTTTTTACACCATGATAAATTTCCGCAAAATGCAGCGCCACATTATAGTAGCCATCTTCCGGAACAGGAATGTTGTATGAGAAATTGCCATACCTTTCCGTCCAGTATATCTCATCGGAGGTAGTATTACTAATTGCCAGTGATGTAATAGAGGATGTTTTATTGCCATTATGGTATCCATCCTGCTCCCAGTCTACCTCGTTTACACGCATGGCATTGCCACCGGAGTTAATCCTGAACAAGGCATCTTTGTACAGGAAGTTTACCACGATATTTTGGGTGAGGACAACACCTGCTTCGTTCTCAATATTGCTGACAGTTAAAGAATAGTTTACCTGTGGCAACAGATTAGATGTAGTAAGTGTTAGTGTTCTTCTGTCTTCACTAAGCAATGCGGAGGTAATGGTAATGCCGGGACTTAGTGCGTAATTACTAAGCTGTTCTGCAGAAGCTTTTTTAACTGGTTCATTATACTTAATGCTCACCTGGTTTTGCGACAGCGCCTGAATAGTGTTGATTTTGGCAGGCGTATTGTCTGTGGATACCCCTGTGCCTTTAAATTCAACATAGTTTAGATCGAAGAGATTAACATCTCCTGCGCTTTTCTTAAACACCAGGTACAGATCGTGCTTGCCGCCGGGATTGGTTACAGGCACCTGAACATTTACCCAACTGCTAAGGCCACCTGTAACCGGAACCTGTGCAATACTAAGCAGCGCGCCACCGGGAGAATCTGCCCGTATTTCTATAGTACCTCCTGTGTTAGAAGCAACCCTGTATACTACCGAGTTGATACCTTGCAGATTTCTGCCCGAGTACATGATGTAAGCGCCATGTGCCAGTGCCCTTACGGCATGGTTCCCTCCCCCCAGCTGATCAGTATTATCTACCTGGTGTGTGTAAGATTCCGTATCG
Organism: Cesiribacter sp. SM1; assembly: GCF_020178975.1. Classification (GTDB taxonomy): domain Bacteria; phylum Bacteroidota; class Bacteroidia; order Cytophagales; family Cyclobacteriaceae; genus Cesiribacter. The sequence continues at coordinate 566,101 of NZ_JAHXBU010000093.1, read as the reverse complement.
TAAAACTCTGCTTCCATCAGCCTTGGATGCACTATAACCTGATCGAACGATGTTAAACCGCCTGCATCGGTATAGTTGGCATTAAACACCATAAAGATATCATCCTGCCCATCGGTATCATGTCCTGTAGCATCCAGATGATAAGTGCCCTCACACTGGTGCAAAGCAAGTCCGTCATGAGAGTGGTTAAGGTGGCCAAATGAAGGAGTCAGGCTTAGCGCACTGCAGTCGATAGTCCCATCTGCAGTAGATCCATCTTCCTGGTCATTCACAACCACATGAAAGTTCATGTCGTCTCCCCATGCCATCATACCACCATCGGGCGGGTACACAAAATCAAAAGTAGCGGAGTTGTTACCAGCATAAATAATTACAGATTTAGCGCTCACCCCTCCTTTCAAATCATCTACACGTAACTGGGCCTGAAAAGTGCCTGCCTGGTTGTAGGTAAAAGATGGATTTTTGGAATTGGAATCTACAACACCATCAGACTCAAAGTCCCATGCATATGTAAGAGCATCACCATCAAGGTCAAAGGTACCCTCGCTCGAAAAACTAACGGATAATGGTAGAGACCCAGAAGTTTTGTTAGCACTGATGTTCACCTGTGGTGTACGGTTTGGATCAATACCTATATAATCTATCCTTACCAGTTTACCAGTTCCAGTATTTGTGGAGCAACAACCAGCACCATACTCCAGAATGTATAACTGCCCGTCAGGACCTACCTTTAAATCAATAAATCCTGAGCCTGTCACTACTGATGGTGCCATTTGTTCGGTTGATCGCACACCGCCATTCTCATCCATCTTAACAGCCCACACCTTGCTGTTATTAAAATCATAGTAAAAGAAGGCACTATCAAACTGAACAGGAAGCTTTTTGGGATTTACAACAGATGGATTGTAGTAATACCTGGGGCCTGCCAGATAGCACTCATGGAAAAAGTCCAGCCAGGAAGGTACGGCAGGTGGCAGGTAGGTAGCGCCTGTATTCCATTTAGAAAGGTTAACCGGGTTGTTTGGGTCGTAGTAAAAGTTTGGGGCTGCATAGGTGTTCAAATAAGGCTCATTCTTACCGCCAAAATAGGGCCAGCCGTAGTTGCCTGCCTTTTTCACCAGGTTTATTTCATCTTTGCCTTCGGGTCCCAAATCACTAGCAACGTTGGCATCAGGCCCCACTTCTGCCCAGAATAGCCAGTCACTATTTGCTTTATCCACAAAAATCTTATATGGATTTCGGGCACCCATTACATAGATTTCCGGACGGCCCTCTACACCACCGGGAAACAAGTTTCCCTCGGGAATGGTGTAAGTTCCGTTTGCCTGTGGCTTAATACGAAGAATTTTACCCCTAAGATCGTTGGTGTTGGAAGAGGTGTTTTCTGAGCTCTGGTTTGGATCTGTTTCGTTCAAAGTAGCATAGGCCGAGTGATTAGAGTTGTCGCCGGTGGCGATGTAGAGATTACCCTTAGAATCAAAATCCATATCGCCCGCTGCATGAAAGCAGCACTGACGCTGGGTTGGCCACTCCAGCACAACTACTTCAGAAGACAGATCTATCAGATCTCCGTTCATCTGAAACCTGGAAACCCTGTTTACCGAGGTAGATGATGGAGAGTGATGCAGGTAAATGTACTTGTTTGTGAGAAAGTTAGGATCGAAAGCAATCGCCAGCAAGCCATCCTCCAGACTGTGGAATACATCCAGGGTTGCTGCTTCTACGGTTGTTTGAGTGTTTGGTTTGTAAATGATGACTTTACCATACCTATCCAAAATAAAAATGCGGCCATCTGGTGCAAATTCGAAATTCACAGAATTCTTCAGGCCGGTTAACAGCTCTACTTTTTGAAAAGCAGTTGGAAGCTGTGCTGATGTAAGCAAAGGGAAAAAAAGTACTGCAACCAGTGAAAGCCACGATAGCTTTAGGAAGATTACCTTCAAACAGGCTACAAAAACGAAAGAGGATAGCTTATCCATGATTTTAATAAGTATGAGATTCAGAATGGTTATGACACCATGCCGGGAAAACTGCATTTCAGAGGAGCAAGCACTATCCTCTCTACACATTTGCAGTAGTTCCAGACAGGGAAGGGTGGGATTTGTTGAATGTAGAGCTGAGAAGTCAGCAGAGGGAAGAGATTGCAACTATTACACTAAGGAAACCACAGATAAATCAAAAAAATTATCTCTGTTGAGGGGGATTACACAGCATTGATGTTTCCCCTGAATACATGCCAGATAGTTAGAAAAATGATCTTAAGATCCAACAGAAGCGTCCAATTCTCCAGATACCAGATATCTGCATCCACACGCTTTGTCATGGCGGTGGTTTCTTTTGTTTCTCCACGATAGCCATTTACCTGCGCCCAGCCTGTAATACCTGGAGTTAGGAAATGCCGCACCATAAAATTATTTATGAGACCCGAATAATCCTGTGTATGCTTTAGCATGTGAGGGCGTGGCCCCACCACCGACATCTCGCCTTTCAGCACATTGAAGAACTGTGGTAATTCGTCAAGGCTGGTTTTTCTGAGTATAGCGCCTATTCTGGTAATTCTGGGGTCTCCTTTACTGGCTTGCTGTATATCAGCAATTGTATTAACCCGCATACTACGGAACTTATAACAGTAAAATGGTTTATTACCTCTGCCAGACCGCAGTTGCCTGAACAAAACAGGCCCCTTAGAATCCAGTTTAATGATGACTGCCAAAAGCGGCATTAACCAGCTTAAAATAAGTACGATCACTAAAAGTGAAAAGGAAATATCGAAAGCCCGTTTGATAATCTCATTTGCTTTATTTTCCAAAGGCTCCCGACGGTTAGTAAGAATTGGTAAATCACCGTACTGGTCCAGTAAAACGTTCTTATCGAAATAAGCCTTCATGTCAGGTACCAGTCTGTAACGGATCATGTGCTTATCAGCCAATTGTAACAGCCACTTTGCTTTTTCAAATTCATGAATTGGCAAGGCACAAAAAATTCCGCTTACTCCATTAGACAACACATAGTCAACGCAATCTTCTATTTTACCAATTACATGCTGGTTACTGTCTCTCATCTGGCCATAGTTGTCATCAAATATGCCCATTACCTTATAGCCCAGATTCGGATTGGCCTCTATATATTTCTGTAGTTCCAGGCCAACGGTGGTAGCCCCCACAATCACCACTTTTTCCGTGGCAACCCAATACTTTCGCCTGTACTTTCTCACAAATAGAAATGCAACCTTCCAGACAATCAGGGAAAAAGTAAACAATATGTATGCCTGAAAAATAAAATCCAGCGACAGTTGGTATTTAGGTAATACAAAACTTAAAGCTAGTGGGGTTCCTATAAAAATCAATGTAGCATTCAGGCAGGCTATCAGCGTTGCCACGGCATCTCTCACTAACACATTATTATAGAGGTTAGTTAAGGTAGAACCATAAAACCAGAACAGGTTTAACAGCAAAAAGACCAGTCTGTATATATCAGAGTTACTGTCCCAGAACGAATTAGGACTAACCAGCATAAAGCTTAGGTACAGAGACAGGTTCAGCAGAAAGTAGTCAGTTACTACATTTATCCACTTAAATAAAGTTACATATTTGTAAGTCATGGAGTGAGGTAGAAAGAGTTATACAACAACTTTTAACATTAAGCGCTGGGAAAACACACCGGGTGCATTGTTAAGGGCTACAGCAAAAACTGAAGTTTAGAAGCCTGAAAAAGTTATGTTATTTAGGATATCCAGCCTGTATAGCCGTCATGATTGCTGAAGTTGTTATTAAGCCTTCTCAAATTTCAAACACATATTTTCTATACTCATCTTTTGTTAAAATATTATCAGACATACACCTTTTTCCTCCTTGGTTCCTCCTGATGGCAGAAGTGCCTGTTACATTTCTTTGATTGAAAAATAATTTATTGGTTAAACTGCATGGCATACAGGTCCCTGCTTATCTACCTGGATCCACACTTATGGCACTTCCTTCGTGGAGGCAAGTATTGACCGCTCCAGAATTTTATCTTTGATGATAGGAAAGAGATTATCTGCTAAAAATTTTTGCCCCTTATCATTATAATGGATTTTATCCATGTAGTGTGATTTATCTATTTTCTTGCCCAGCTCAATGGTATAAGGTATACCGTTTTCCTGGCAGAAGTCAATAATAAGCGAACCATCATCATCGAGCCTGCCGTTTTGTAGTTCGTCCTGCCCAACATGCAGGTAAAAGTGCAGCGGAATTGCGGTAGTGTCTGAAAGCTCCTTGAATTTTTGAAATCCCGGATTGAACTCATCTGCAACCTCTATCTTCAACGCTGTATTAGTATCGCTTTTATCTGCTTTAATAGAAAGGTAGTCCTTAACTCTTCCCCACCCCTTCTTTACAATCATTTCCCAGGCAAGTGAAGCCTGCTTATCAGGGTACTGTCCGTGGACGCCCACTACCGGTTCATGTTTCATATTATCAAAAGCATCTGCGCTGCTAAACACCAGTAGTATCAAATCGGCGTTAAATACCCCGTGCTCCTGAATGTAGGCGGCAGCATTATCGGGGCCCCATGAACCTTCTGCAATGTTCAGCACCCTAATGCTCCTGTTAAAGAAATGACTTAACTGATTTTCTAAAATTGTAGAAGCAAGGCTATCCTGGTCTGTGGCATTTCCGCCATTTACCAGCGAATCCCCAATCAGCAAAATCACAGTGGAATCTGACTCCGATAAAGGTTTACTCCTCATGGAGTACTCATTTGTCTGGTACAATTTGCCGTAGATCTTTACCTTTTGATTTGGCACGTGAATGTACTCATAAGCATCACTGGCTTGATAAAGTGGAAAAGAGGTTAAGCCATAGTACCTGCCAATGAGTTCGCCGGCAAGCAGGAACATGAGCAGCAGTATACTTCCTATTAGAATCGATCTTTTAAGCATATTAATTAACATTTTATGAATCTTCAACCATCTTAAAATACTGTGCCTGATTAGTTTAAAATTTAACAATCCTGTATGCAGCAGGGCCGCTAGTACAGCATTTATGATGGTAGTTTTAAATCATTCTGCAAGCTGAATTTTACAAAGGATAGAAGTCTTCCTATCCAGGAGCACTAGAAAACTTTGGTACTGGATGTATCCAGACTTGAATCTGTTACTGCGCCTTTATATGTTTTCCAGGCAGAGCGGTCCTGTTGATAAGAGGGTAAGGGTAGCAAATCGAGCGCTGGTTGGGGCGTAGTTTTCTGTGACGCTTCCTGTAGAATATGCGTACTCTCAAATGATCCCATAATGCCATCTATAGATAAAAATACTTCGGCAAAAAATCTGGCGTTTTTTCTGGTCTGTTCATGATCCTCCTCCAGTGCTTTACAAATTCCGTTTATCAGCGCCTGCGTGTTTTCAGCTTCCACTGCAATGCCAATCTTGTGCCGGGTAATCATAGAGTTCAGGCCTGTGTCTTTATTGGCGGTAACAAGTGCTAAACCCCCAACTGCCAGTATGGTGGTGAGTTTTGAAGGCATTACCAAATCGTAGGCATCGGCTCGTTGAATCACCAGATGTAAATCTGCTGCATTCAAAAACATATTAAAAGTCTCTGTTGGCTGTAGTGGACAAAAGACTAAGTTATTTAGCTTTAAGTCGCTTGCATCCCTTTGAAGTTTTTCCTTGTATGGTCCGGATCCACAAATCAAGAACTTCCAGTTTTGCTTTTCTTCTAATGCTTTTGCTGCCTGTAACAGCAAGCCCAGTCCCTGCTTTTCACCAATGGCTCCTGAATAGAGGATAAGCTTTTCATCTGGCTGATAGCCTAATGCTACCTTTAGAGAAGACCGGTTGTTGAGCGGATAAAAAAATGATGTATCGACCCAGTTTGGGAAATGTGCAATGGTTTTATCTGTTTTCGCCTGAGTTCTGCGTACCATACCCTCGCCCACGCATGTGATTGAGTCGCACTGGCTGAAGATGTATTTTTCAACCTTGAAAAGAGTATTGATCAATCCTTCTGACTTGATCATTTGCAGGTCTCTTGCTGCTTCTATCTGCATATCCTGTATGTGATACAAGAGTCTTGAGCTCCGTAGCTTCTTATAAAATATGCCTAACAGGCCAAACTGAAATGAAGGTACTACAGTCACTACAAAGTCAAACTTTCTCTCGGGTAGCAGTTGCAGCAGCTTAAAAAATGCTGTAATGGAAAAAGTTAAATCCAGCAGCATCCTTTTTAAGCCCGATGGTTTATCAGGCACATACATGGGGCACCTGTACACCCTAATTTTACCACCACTTTCAAAATGCTGAGTTTCTTTTTTATACCAGAACCTCCCCCCGTGGTAAGGTTCCTGCACCTTCCAATAAGGATAATAAGGATAAGCTGTAATTACAGTACATTCATACCCTTGCCTGGCAAGCCATAAAACCATTTCTCCGGAGTATTTTCCTATGCCTGTTGGCTCCGGAGAATAGTTGTACCCTATTAGAAGAATTTTTTTCATAATATAAAAAATTAGAAAAGTCATATATTTTTGAAAGCGTAATTCTAGAATGATCAGACTTGAACAAAGCCTGATCATAGCCGGGATGTGTGTAGAATTACAATTGGATAGAGGCTTTTCCCAGGTAGGGTGTTGCAGATCAGAAAAGCCGGTTTGAACGACTGGATATCCTTCCTTTAATTAGCGAAAGGAACAATTGGATGATAAAAAAAATACCAGGCAGATATTTCAGGACTGGACTCCATTGGTTACGGTAATTCAATGGATTTACATCTACAATCAGTTTATATGCCAGGCAGTATAAAAAAGGATTAGATTAGTGAATGCAGTTGATTTAAAATAGCAAAGGCTAAACTGGCATATGCCCGGCGCTATAGCACCGGTTCCTTATACTCCAGTAAAGAAAGCTTAACAAGCACAGCGTGGTACTTCAGTATTAACAGATACTATAACACTAAAATCTTCAGGCAGATCTGACCAGTTCTCTTTTTGCCGGAGCGTGATGCAAATCAATTTGTAATAACTCATCACCTCTTTTAATAATTTCCCTCGATTTGATTTGTATTAAAAATTCATAGTAGGCCATATTTATGCAGTAAATAAAGCCCTGCGAGCCCTCAAGAAAACCAAGACTTAGAAAATACGCCTGAAAAAACCTTAGCAACGGCCAGCCCGGCAACTTACTTAGCCATGATTTTAAGGCCGGATTACGAACACTACTATGGCGGGCAAATATGTTCTTCAGCGGCGGAGTGTTAGTAAGTCTGGCCATGGCTTCCTGGCTCGAATATCTATTATGCCGTTCCATCCACTGTGTCCATCCTTTGGAAAAACTATAGTGCAGGTAGGGCTCTTTGATATACAGGATTTCACCAGTCACTTCCGCTTCTTTTTGCCCATGACCAAAGTCGGTAAACCTGGCTTTGTCTTTTCTGAGCAGTCTGAACTGCCACTTCGGGAAATTATCACAGCGCTTGAGCCACCGTCCTTCCAGCATCATCTTCCAGCAGCAATAATAACCAGCTACATCTGCAGTGGCTAAGTTTATAGCCTCAAGCATTGCCTTATGGAACTGTTGTGTTACTACTTCATCAGCATCCAGAAACAGAATCCACTCGTGCCGGATCTCTAACTTTTCCAGTGCATAATTTCTTTGACTGCCAAAACTTTCAAATGGATGTAGAGATACTTTTGCTCCCCAGGCCCGGGCAATATCCTGCGTTCTATCAGTGCTGCCAGAATCCAGAACATGCACATCATCAGACCAGCTGACAGAGTTGAGGCAGGTGGGCAGATCATTCTCTTCATTTTTTGTCAGTATCACTACAGAAATCATAAAAATTGCCTTTTAGTGTTGTAGCCAGTTTTCAAGAAGCTGAAGCTTAGAGAGAAGTTTTTCTATTTTTTGATCTGACAACAGGAGATGCTGCTTAAGCGCAAGGTTTGGCTTTTCAACTATCTTTTCTGGTTCCAGGCTAACAGTTTCGAACTGCAGCTGATATGTTTTGGCAATTTCGGCGTAATGCTCTGGTGGCTTGTAGCTACTTCTTAATTCTACCACCAATGTTCCGGGCTGGCAGAAAATAATGTTTGTTAAAGCAGCGCCATGTAAACCAACAACCACTGCGGCTTCTGAAAGTGCCTGCATTTGCTCCAACAACGTGAGTTGCTGGGGGTCCAGGATTTCAAAGCCAAGTCCTTTTAAAATCTTAACCAGCCGCTCTTCGCCTAACAGCTGTCGGATGCGCTGCTTTCCGCGAAGCAGATAAATTTTTCTCGTTGGATTTTGTGGTACTGCGCCAAGCATCTTTTCCTTAAAGCCATCGAGCAGCCACTTTTTCCAGGAGGGAAAATACTGTCCGTCGCGGCTGTGCAGATAGTCTGTTACCACCAGATCATTAACCGAAAGAGTATCAAAAGGATGTAAGCGCATTACCTGCTCTTCCGGAATTCCCAACAGGCGCAGCGTGTCGTTTTCGTAGCGCCGGGAGGGCTGGTGCAGAACAATGATACGCTCTGAAAAATCTGCCAGGCCGGATTGCTGTACCAGCAGCAGACGAGGCAGCAGATCTGCCAGCCAGTGGTAATAATTACCTTTTGCCCTTGGCGTAAGCAGAAAAACAGCCTTATTCACACTGGCACGCATTACCCCCAGATAGGGTGAGCATAAGCTGGGGTGCAACTCTTTACCCCAGGGAAAGGCTGTTAAGCGCAGATAAACATTATTCCGTTGATTGATTACCCCACCACTATACAGCCCACAGCAAAGTGCATTTTTAAGCCTCCAGGTAAATATTTGGTGAGATTCTGCCAGAGGGCCATAGATCTTTTCCTCTTCCCGGGGTTCAAGCTCTATTTCCGGTGCTCGGCCGGCAGGGTTGCCAATTTGCACAAAAACAGCCAGCCTGCGCAAAGCTTTAAGGCTTTGCATGAATAGTTGATGTTTCATCTTGCGGAAATAATTAAGCAGCTACTGTTTGCTGTAGCTTAAACAGCAGATCATTTATAGCTTTTTCTGATAAAATCAGGTTCTGTTCATTGGCTAAATGCCGCGGGTCGAGCAGGCGCTCCGGCTCCAGGCTTAAAGTCTCGAACTGTAGCTTATAAGTCTTGGCTATTTCAGAATAATATTCTGGCGGTTTATGGCTACTTCGCAGCTCTACAATTTGGGTACCCTCCTGGCAAAAAATAATATTGGCTAATGCTGCTCCATGCAGGGCCACTACAACTGCCGCCTCAGAGAGCGTTTTCATCTGTTCAACTAAAGTCAAGTGCTGGGGGTCCAGAATTTCAAAGCCCTGCTCCCGGAGAATAGGCACCAGGCGATCCTCTCCGAGCAGCTTTCTGGTGCGCTGCCTGCCTCTAAGCAAGTATACCCTTCGCTGTGGTTTCACCTGCACCGATCCTAAAATCTTTTGCTTAAACTCATCGAGCAATTCCTTCTTCCATTCCGGGAAAATTCGTCCGTCGCGGCTGTGCAGGTAATCAGCAACTAATACATCTTGTATGGCAATGGTTTCAAAAGCCTGCAGTCTGATTACCTTTTCATCGGCAATGCCCAGTAAACGCAAAGTTTCACGCTCATAGCCTTTAGCAGGAGAATGCAGTATAATATTACGCTGATGAAAATCTGTAAAACTACATTTCTGAACAAGCAAAAGCCTGGGCAACAGATCGGCAACCCAGTGATAGTAGTTGCCTTTAGTAGCTACGGTAATTAGAAATACTGCTTTATCAATGTTAGCCCTTTTTCTGCCCAGGTAAGGAAAAGATAAGCTTGGATGCAGCTCCTTACCCCAGGGATAAATCAGAAAACGGCTCATCACCTGGTTCTGCGCTGTAATAACGGCACCTCCGTACAACCCACTGCAGAGCGTATTGTACAATTGCCAAACTGATATGTTATCAGACACCTGTGATGCTACATCAATCTTTTTAATATCCAGCGGTTCCCTGAGCAGTGTAGGAGCCTTTCCTGCAGGATTGCCCAGCTGAACAAACCTGGCCAGCAGGCGCAGCATGGTAAGGCAGTACTTGTAGATCTTATGCTTCATAATGCAGCAGTTTTCTTAGCACCTTATGTTCCCCGAGGGGCCGGGCAGGATTTCCTGCTACGGTGGTCTTTGCTGCTACAGACCTGGTTACCACACTGCAGGCTCCTACAATGGCATACTCACCTACAGCAACACCCGGCATAACAAAGGCCCTGGCGCCTATAAAGGCATGTGCCCCTATGACTATGGGTGCTGTGATCAGGTTTTTGGCAGGCTCATTAAATGCGTGAGTACCTGTGCACAAATAAGCCTCCTGCGCCGCCGTAGCATGTTCGTGTAATTCAATCAGGCCCAAACTATAGGCATTGGTTCTGTCGCTCAGGCAGGCACGGTCGTGCAGAATCAGGTTCCAGGGTATTTTAATACGGGCCCTCTGATGAACAAAGGGGTAACCGTATATCTTGGCCCCAAAGATCTTCAGCCAAATGAGGCGCCACGGGTTCAGCGGTTTAGGTGTCCAGGAGCATAAAAATGTCCAGCACAATTCCCACAGAAGCATTTTAATACGCTCAGTGGTGGTCCAGGGACTATGTGCAGCAGTTTTCTGTCTATGTACCTTCATATCAGCACTGTATTTCCAACTTTCAGTTCATTTACAACAGCCTGAAACTCCTCCAGAAAGCAGGTACCAATGAAGGAAGTAGAGTGGCTCCTTCTTACCTTCAAAGCTTCTTTTGACAGCTTAAAACGGTCATCGGCATTTGCAATAAGCTTCTCCATAGCCATTTTTAACATTTCAATGCCCTGCTCTCCCCGGTGATTGAAAACTACGCCATTTTTTTCGTGCACCACAAAATCCTGAAAACATGCCAGATCTGATACGATGGGAACCGCTCCCCAGGCCATTGCCTCTAAGGGTGCCAGTCCAAAAGTTTCTCCTTTCTCTGCCACTGATGGGTAAACAAATACAGAAGCTTCGGCATAGTAATGGTTTAACTTCTCTATGTCATGGGTAGGACCTGTAAATTCAACACAAGCATCTCCTGCCAGCTGTTTTAGCGTGTTCAGGTATTTATCGCCACCGCCACCCGCAGATTTATCCCATGGCCCTACGATCTTAAGTGTCCAGCTTGTGTTAAGTTGCCTGAAAGCCTGGATGAGCAGGTGCAGCCCTTTTTCGGGGTGTAGCCTTCCGGTGTAGAGCAGTACAGATTTTTTATCGTATAAATCAACCTCTGGCAGATTCTGAAAAGGCAGCGGGTTAGGAATGGTTACAATCCGGTGCTGCTGATCGGATGAAATTTCACCCTGTATTGCCCCCGCAACAGGGCTGGAGTTTGCCCGCAAACGGGCAGCCTCATGGTAAAATTTCATCTGTCCTTTGGGAACACGTGCTACATCTACCACACAGCGTTTTCGCAAACGGGAGGGTAATACCACAGGAGCCCAGAATGTATTTGTAACCACAATGTCAGAATCAGGCGGCACTACTGCTCTTGCCCGGAGGGTGTAGCATAAGTCCAGCCACTTTAACAGTAAAATAGATCCAGGCCAATCGTAGCCTTTTACCCTTCTATGGATAATTCCGTCACTGATTTCTTCATCTGGCATGCCAGGAAAACTACGTGACACATACACCACCTCATGGCCTTTCCGCACAAAATCAAGTGCCAGAGCATACCACATTTTTTCTGTTGCACCGCCTATCACCGGTGGAACGGGCAAAAAAGCTCCCTGTAGAATCGTAATTTTCATTAAAAATAGCTTTTACCTCTCTGATAAACAGCAGTTGTTATCAGCCTAATTAGAGTAGTTTGCATCAGACAGGTTACAAGTACCTGCTCTCACGCATATTGTTTGTCCTGGTGAATTTTAGGAACCTTACTTGTTAAATATCTGGAAAGTCTTACTGCAAAAGCACCTAACAAAAATGTTGGGTTTGCCTGGCCCGAAGTAGGGAAAACAGAACAGCTGCAAACATATACATTGCTGGTACCCCACAGCTTTAAATTCCGGTCTACTACCCCCAGTTCGGGCGTATCGGCCATGCGGGTAGTACCTGTCTGGTGTATGCCATCGCAAGACATGTTGCGTATGGCTTCTGCTAACTCCTCCTTTTTGTACCAGAATTGCAGTTCTCCGCAGCCACATTTGCGCAGCCAGCTGTCCAGTGCCTCGTGCAAAAGAATAACCGACTGAATATCTATGTCATTGATTGAGTAGTGAATTTCCAGTGTTTCGCCATCTGCCCCTAAAACCATCCGGCTCTTTTCATCAGGCACCTGCTCTGCATGAAAATGAAGTGCATAGTTATTCTGCGGGCTGTAAAGAAACACACCAGGTAATTTACGCTTCAGACAGTATCTTTTATAAAAAATAGCCGCAGGTTTGGCCAGCGAAGCTGGCAGGTCTTTTATCACGTTAAAAAAATGCTTGCGAACCTCATTTCTTTTACCTTTTGTAATAGAGTGAGCAATAGCCGGTGGCGCAAGTCTCTTCCCAAGAAAAGGGATGAGCATAGCCAGGTACATAAAAGACATAGCGCCACTCCTGTGTTTGGGATCAAAATACAGCGGGTTATCCAGCCAGATTGCTGCATTCAGCAGGTTTTGTTTTAACAGAAACTCTTTTGAAAACTGAAAGCGCCTGCGCAGGTATGTTCCGTCTGTATCCCGGATAAACCCATAGTCTGTTTTTTTGGGATTGCCATAAAATTTAACCGTAGCAATTTTGCCTGAAATATGCCCCTGGTAGTACTTGCCCAGGGCCGCAGGCACTGCTTTAAGCCGGGAGAACAGCTGTTTGTTGCGTAGTAGCAGCCTGGTGGTTTCCTGGGTTCCTGCCGAAATTACAAACGCTTTTGCTTTTATCCTGATCCATTTGGCTGATCCTACTTTACGAACAGAAATCCAGTTAACGTTCCCCTCGTTATCCGGTTTAGAAAACTCTCTTACCTCGTGCGATTCCATCAACGTTAGGTTAGAGAGTTCTGCCAGTTCTTTACTATACCTTTGCCCAAAGCGGGTGGGCATGCTCCAGCGCTCCAGAACAGAATCTGTTACGTCTCCCTCCTCAAAATATTCAGCAATCCTAGCGCCTTTAAACTGTGCGTATTCATTCAGGTTAAAGACCGGCCTTCCACATTCAAAGTATCCTGCGGCCCGCTCAGTATGCTGCCTGAGTTCCTGAAGTATGGTAAGATCCCAGGTACAGCCACCGCCATGTACCGGACGTTCAATAAAATCAACTTCATCAAACATTACGCACCGCCCACCCCAACTGGCAGTTGAGCCCCCTATGCCTTTATTTGTAGTTTCATAGGGATTGTGGTGATTTAGAGGATTCATATTCCTGATAGAATTATCAAGACTGTTTTTCCCCGTTGGCTGATCTGACCCAAACTCAACCAACAGCACTTTATGATGTGGGTTTGCAAGGCTGTACTCCAGCCCAACAATGATTCCGGCAGGTCCACTACCAATGATACAAAGGTCGTATTCTACCTGGTTTGTTTTTTGGGCGCTCATTTTGTCTGGTAGTAATGCGGTTAAGAATGCAGAATGATTGTAGTCTATACATTGATATTTATCATTTTGAGGAGCATCCTAAACAAAGCAGGGGGTGGGTTGCTATAAAAGAGGCTTTAGCTTTTGCAGAAAATGCCTTGCTGCTTTACCATTACTGAATTTCTGCTCATAGGTATGGAAGGCATTTTTTCCCATGATCAGTTTTTCTGCAGGTGATTTATGTATCCATTTTGATAACATATCTACCGTACCCTCCAGAGAGTCTGGTGCTACCATACCTCCACCACCAGCCATGATCTCTCTCCATATGTTCACCTGATTTGAAATAAGTACAGGTTTTCCGCATGCCATTGCTTCCACTACAGCTATGCCAAAATTTTCCTGGTGACTTGGTAATACAAAAACATCACTTCCATAAAAAGCACCCCACTTGGCATCTCCCTGCAACATGCCAGTAAAAAAAATAGAGTTCTGCAATAGGGAGGTTCTGGAGGCAAGCAACTGCATTTTTTTACCATAAGTTGTATCCAGGCCAGGACCCGCAATTACAAGTTTTGGTATTTTCTGCTGTTGCTTGTACATCTCTCCCAGCAGGGTGGCATAAGCACTTATTAACAGGTTTACGCCTTTTTTTTCATGAATTCTGCTTAGAAATAGAATGTAAGGCTCATGCGCTAGTTCAGGGTGCTTTTGAATAAAGGCAGCTTTCATAGCCTGTGTATAAGCCGGAGGCGCCGCAACACCATAGCCTACATTTATTTCCTGCTTGGGGGAGTAAGGCTTGAATGGTTCCCTGGCAAGCTGGAGTTCTTCTTCGCAGGTAAAAAGCAGTGCATCGGCTTTATTCACCACCTTACCCTCTATTAACTTCCAGTACACAATATTGCGAAGTGCTTTTATTTTGCGATCCGGAGATTTTTGAAAGTAAGGATCCAGCATGCCATGAGGCATGATAAAAAACCTTGGAATTTTGCCTGCATTTTGCTTTTGTGCCTCAGCTTGCTTCCTGAACAGTTCTATGGCCTGTAAAACAGCATAGCTTGGGTACAACCAGAGGCCATGTACAATCACAGCATCGAAACGGGCAAAATTATTCAGGAGCCAGGGAACAAGCTTTGGATTATAATACCAGGGCCCTGTGCCTAAACCAAGGGCATGTACCGGAAATTCATCACCATTAAGATAAGGAGCGGCAGGATCATCCAGGCTCACCACCTCATTATCAACCCCCAGCTTCTTCAGTTCCGGTATAGAGTTTCGCAAACCCTGACAAGGTCCCCCTGAAGTTGGCGTCATGTTGGCGATAACACGAAGCATTTTCATGACACAGCCGCATTTTGCATAATACTATGATAGATATCTTCAATCTTATCCAAAGCTAGTCTGGTATCAAATCGCTTTGCATTTAGCAAGCCCGCCTCAATAGCTGTTTGCCGTGCTTCAGGAGTGAGCTTTACCACCTGATCAACCACCTTGGCTACTGCCAGAGCCCATGCTTCTGCCTTAAAATCTATGTAGGGCCGGCGTGGTATCAAAAAGCCTGCCTTGCCTGCTATATCTTTCATGGGCTCTTCGTTGGTGGTTATTACCGGACAACCCATTGCCATGGCTTCTGCAATTGGCCAGCCAAAGCCCTCGGCCAGGGAAGGGAATATAAACACTGTTGCTCCTGCATAAGCAAGCTGTACAGAACGGTCTGGTAGCCCGCTAAGAAAATGTATATCTGCTTTGAAGGGAGACTTGGCCCGCATCTTTATGATTGCATCGCTGGGAGGCAGGCCAACCAGAAGTAGCGGAAGCTGCACGCCACTTAACATACGCCATGCATTGTAGATTTCAATTACGCCAGTTCGGTTTTTGTACCACTGATTACCGCCAACATGCAGGAGGTATCCATATGAGAGTGTAATTCCGGTTTCGTTCTCAAGCAGGGATCTTGCCTGCTCCGTGTCTATTTGTTCCAGCCTTTGGTTAAATCCGTTATACACCACTTCAGAACCCTGTGGAAAAACCGGAAGAAACTGATGCAGATCGTCTCTGGTTTTATTTGAACCAGAAATAAAGAATTGTCCCCTTGAGTAGCCACGACGTATCAGGCTTTGATAGTGACGGCCGGTCCAGCTGATAGGATTTTCAGGAATCTGCCCTAATGCTGAAAACTGTGCTAAAAAATCATGGCAATGGATCACGTGGGGCCTGTCTGCAACCAGGGGTACCCAGGGGCCCAGCGCCTGATCAGTAAACACAAACAGGGTATCGGGTGAGCATTTTTTCAGCCGCTTTCGTACCTCTTCGGGAAACACTACAAACTGGTCGATGTAGCCCAGCCACTTTTTCATGCCTGCCGGAAAAGGCACCTGAAAAAAGCGGGGGTGTGGCGACCAAAGTTCTACCTGATGGCCCCGTTCTTTCATACCAGCAGATAACATCAGTGCAAAGCGAGGCATGCTTTTCGAGTTCAGGAAAGATGGATGGGTAAAAAATACCAAATTCATAGTTGACGGGTAATGGGGAGGTTTAGGCTAAAGAAAACAGGCGTTATCTTTATGCAGGCTGACATAGTGATTTTAACTCCTGCAGAAGAGCATATGCTGTGGCGTCTATTGAGTAGTCTGTGAGTTTTTGTAAAGCCCAGCCATACTCCCGGGGATAGGCCACCAACTCAGAAACACAAGCCGCTAGTTCCATTGCACTTCCTTCCTTAAACACCCTAAACCGCTCCCAACCTGCAAAATCCGCACTGCAGCCAACGGCATTGCTCACAATCACTCCACAACCTGCCTGTAGGGCTTCATTGGCTACCAATCCCCAGGTTTCGCCCTGCCTGCGGGAAGGCAAAACCAGTAAATCCATGCTCAGGTAGTGGCTTGTTAACTGCGATTGGTTTACAAAACCTGCAAAATGGCTCTTCACACCCAGTTGTTCACATGCGCCCTCTGCCAGACACTGCAGGTCTATTTCCATAGCCCCACTTCCCATAAAATACAGATGTATATTGCGGCGCATTTTATCCGGCAGGTATCTTAACATTTCAAATAAAATATCTGGATTTTTCTTAGCAATGAATTTACCTGAAAAGCCGATTACAAAAGCAGATGGAGCAACTCCTGCCTGGGCTCTGGCCAAATTACGTATTTGCTCCTTTTCTGTGTTTGTTAATCCAGAAAAACGATCTACAGTGCCATAACGGGCCGGTCTTAACTTTTTAAGGGAAATGCCATGCTTAAGGTAGTGGTACTTGTTAAGTTCACCTATATAAAAGGTTTTATCCAAACTGATGTAAGCTGTACGGTATACCAGCGAGCGCAACAGCGATTTTGTCTTTGAACGACTGCTGGCCTGATCCTGGGTTTCACAGCGCATCCACACGGGTATACCCTTGTAAATGGCTTGCATATAGGCTACCAGATCAAAGCGATAATTAAAACCGGTTAAGAGTATTGCAGCAGGCTTCAACCGTTTTATAATCTCGCTCACACCTTCTCCACTTAAAGATCCCCACCCCGATAGCGGGGTTCCCTTTTCGCTGTTAAGAATAGTGTAGGAGTAGCCAGAGAGCATAGGTTCATCCCAGGCCACGGTACAGCCAAATCCTTTATCTTCAAACCCACGCACTGAGCAGTCTGAAGCATAGACAACATGAACACATCCCGGATGAAGAGCCTCCAGTGCCTGCCATACAGGCACTCTGTACTGTACCGGATGCGAATCAAATACTAGTAGTTGTGGCGATTTCATAAAAAGGATGTGAAGACGTAGGTTTTCTAAAGTCTTTTAGGCTTAGTGATGCCTGAATAATGAGATTACAAATTGTTTCATTACCTACACCAAGTGCCTTTACCCTGCGCATACCTGCTTGCCTGATTTCTTCTCGCTGCGTATCATCTGCCAGCATTTTTTTACAAACTGCAGCACACTCCGCAGCATCTGCCCAAAAAAGGGCCTCTGTTCCTTCTGCGTACATCTCCAAATGTTCAGAAGTTCTTTCTGCACAGAGCAAGCCGCCTGCAAAAGGAATTTCCACAGATCTTCTGGTGTGTAAATCGCGGTTTCCTTTAGAGAGAAACCCGAGGCACAGCTTTGAACCCTGTATGGCAGCTACATAGGCGGGGCCATTCAGGGCACCTCCCCGGTAGTTAGGCTTAAGCTCTTTCCATAGGGGTGATTTCTCCCAGCGATGGCCCCAAATACTTACAGCTATGCCCTGCTGTTTGAGCGCTAACAAAAATTCATCCCGCTTTTCGCCGCGCATCCAGGTACCAATAAAGGCTACATCCGACTGGTAAATTGCAGGAATCTCTGAGCTGTCTGCAAAAGGTTTATGGGCTACTTCATCGTAAGACATCCGCACCAACAGCACCTTCTTTGCACCAAGTGCCTTGTATTCCTCAACATTTTCTTTACGCCTTACCACACAGAGATCATAGTAGGGAACTGACTGTAGCAGCATATCAAAACGGTTGCCATCCCGGCCTCCTGTTGGATCATCGTTGTTGTAGAGCACTACAGGACAGTTTAACTGCTTTAAGGCTACCAGGCACGCCGGCCCCAGCAACTCTCCGCTGTTTACTATAACCAGATCTGGCGATGGTATTGACGACAAGAGTTGCCCCATCCACCGCGACAACTGGGCCTGTACAAGCCTGTATCCTGTCCGGAAGTGTACAGGGTTCAGCCAGTGGGAGGACAGCAAACCTGTAATTGCCCCTGCGGGATTGTAACTCATCACCACATGGCCCATCCGCTCCAATGCTTTTGCACGGTGGGCAGTTGTAGAACCAGGGCTGCTGCTTCCAAAATAGAGAATTTTTGCCATCTGCTGGGGTACTGTTCTATATTGTTGTTATCAAAACTTCCGCTTATTGAAATGCTCTTCTTCTCCTGTGTCTTAGCAGCCCAACAGGTAACAGGCCTTTGTATAAACTACTCAGGAAGCGGGTGAGATGAAAAACAAGAAAATAGAGTAGCAGCATTTGAATGCTGCCTCTTATTAAAAATTCGAAAGGTTCTGTTACACTTTCAGCAGGCAGAAACATAAATACAGAGCTAAGCACCAACAGGCCGCAAAAACTAAAGACTGGCTCCTTACCTTTTCCTGCCACTGTGCCGGTTGCCTGTTTTACTAGCCTTAGCTTGTCAAAAACATAAAAAGAGCCTAACATACCTACGCCAAGAATAAGCAAATACCACAGGCCAAAGGCAGCCATGCCAGTGCCAGCAAAATGCCCTGTTTTATAGCCACCCAATACCACCGCTCCTGATCCTGCCTTATAATGCAGGTAATCTCCGAACGAATAGCTGATTACACTTTCTTTATCTACGTTTATTCCAAAAACATTTAGTACAGGCAAAGGAAGTGAAGCAAACAGGCGATCGATGGAAAAGTTGAATAGAGATGGATCCTGTTCGTTTATTTTAGAAGCCTCCACCAAACTGGCATCAATGTATTTGATGTTTGAAAACCTGGCCAGAAACATGTTATCCATATACTGTTCGTCCCATTCCCGCTCCTGTGTAATGCCTTCCAACCTATACCTCCGGATCGATTCCTTATCCTGAAAAGCTTCCAGTGTTAGGGAAATCAGCTCTGTTCTGCCAATCTCATCGCGTTGCCCACGCACAATCACCATTGCCGTGGCCAGATCGGCCAGAGGACCGGTAAAAAACCAAAGCCCTAAGGCTGCCAGAGCCAGGTTTCGTGCAGTAAACAGTCGTGTTCTTATTTTTCCAAGCAAGAGTGCCAGTATAAAGGTAAATCCAACAGAGGTGAAGCCTAACATAAAAGCTCCCCTGCTGTTGCGCCCTAGGCTTACTATAAAAAGAAGAATAGTGAAAATAATCAGCAGGGGTACAACTTTCTTCAGGTTAACCTCATGCTTTCCGTACAACTTGCTAAAAGGAATAAAAAATGGAGCATACGAAAAAGTAATAAGCCCCTGTACGAATTTATCTCCTGCACCTGATATCTGATGGCCAACAGAAGGAGAATAAAAATAAACATAAAACATTGCAGCCAGTCCCATAAAGCCCATTATCCAAAGCTGCAAATTTGTTGGGGTAATAAAGAACCCGGCCTTTATCAACAAGGAGCGGGGCCTTTTCAGATGTTTTCTGCTAAAGGAGCGATAGAGAACATGGGTAATCAACACCACCACAAATGCTGCAAGCGAGTGCACGAAAACCTCATAAGGGAGCTCCATGTTAAATATGATTGGTTTGCCCTCCAGCAGGGTAAACACTAATGGAAAGTAAAACTGTGTGGTGGCAAACCCCAGTACCAGAAAGCTGGAAATAGGATATGTGTTAAGTACTGGCAACTGAAGAAAGAACCTGGTAAACAAAAGCCAGACTATAAACACACACACTACCGCCACCATGTTTGGGAGGCTCCAGAAAAAAGCAAGCTGCAATACAGAAAACAGTATCAGCACAAGCCAGGACCCTCGTATAAAGCTCGACAAGAACCCTCCCTTATCAGGACTTTGCAACCTAGCCGCCTTAGAATCGGCTGTTGCTTTCCTAATCCTTGTAAGTGAATGGTTGTGATACATACCTAAGCTATGTTGTGTTGATGAATAATTTAAAAAGCTTTCAGAGCTCTCTTCACCAGCTGTTTGGTGTTGTGTTCAAACAAGCCCAGGTCGTACATCATGCTAAACCGAAGATGCTCAAGGCCCGGCCTGCGTTTCCATTGCTCGTATCTGCCAATGATAGCCTGGCTTAGTGTTTTTTCCCAGATCTCTGTAATGGCCTGTTGGGTATAAAGCCTGGCTTTTTCTTCTCCCTGCCGCACCAGTCTGGCATAGAGCTCCGGTTCATCACGCAGGCGTAACACAGCTGTTACAAATTCTTCAGGCGTAGTAACCATCAGGTAATCCTCACCGGGTGCACCAACCTCCCTATAGGCAGAGTCATATCCCCCTATAAAAGGTATTTGAGCATGCCAGGCATTAAAAAGCTTGCTGGCCGGTTTTAGATCATAAGATTTTTTTGAAAAACTTCTGATGCCAACCAGTACATCCACAGCACTGAGATCGTGCCAAAAACCGCTGGTAAGCAACACAAATTCGATGCCATGTGGCCTGAGTAGATTCTGCCAGCTGTTTTCGGGCCCCGCCAGATTTCCCTTAATGGGAGCCCCTGCATATGCCACCCTTGTTACTCCCTTACGGTTGGGGTTTCGCCTGATTAAGCCAGGCTGTACCCAATGTGGTATATAGGAGGCATTTGCAGTGCGCCTGTTTCCATTCTGAACAATGTGATACTGTGCCCATGGCCGGTGGGGATAATCAGCCTGTACACAAACAATAAACTCCTGTGCACTCCCTTTTACTTTTAGCAGCTGGCTGGAATGCACAATGTTTATACAACCTTCCTGCAGATGATTTGAACATTGCACGGACAGCTTTCCATGCTGCGCCAACAGGTAGTATGTTTGAAGGCACCAGCACAAATCTCCCCTGCCCCTGCTGAATACCTCTACCCGGTCATTTGGTGTTAGGGATAAAAACCCTTCCAATTCCGAGTCATTACATTCAATTACAAAATTGAACAGACCTTCATTGGTCTTAAGGTTTGTAGGAGATTTTAGATCTGCTGCACTTATCATTCTTGTGTATCTATATCAGAAAAGTCAAAAAAGGTATAATCTCTGATGATGCAGACCCGCTGTTAGCCTTCGCAGCTTTAATGCCCTCTACCCTTGATGCTTTTAAAGTGTCTTCATCATATTTACAAAGGCATTTCCATAGCTGTCCCAGCCTTTCATCGCTTTCACTCGTTCCAAAGCTGCCTCCGACATTCTGGCCTGCAGGGCTGGATCGTCGGCTATTTGCTGCAGGCGGTCACAGATTGCTTTTGGGGTGCGGATAGGAACAACAAAACCTTCTATGCCATCGGTAAATAAATCTTCGCAGCCAGTATGGCTTGTAGCTATTACCGGGCAGCCACAGGCAAGTGCCTCCCCCTGTACCATGGCCAGGCCCTCTTCAATACTCGACAGCACAAAAACATGGGCACTGCTATAAATCCGGGCTAGTTCGGCATTGGGTACTAAGCCCCTGAATTGTACTCCCTGCAAAGAGAATGATGAAAGTCTGCTTTTAACTTCGGCAGAGACAACTCCAACCACCACCAATTCTTTTTTAGGGTGTTTTAGCTGCTGAAATGCTTCCAATAAATCAAAAAAGCCTTTTCGAATACTCACACTGCCTACCCATAGGACCCTAAACCTGTCTGCTGGAGGATCTGTTACTTTATTGAAGCGTTCCAGGCGTGTACCGTAGGGAATTTTCACCAGTTTATCAGGTGGTACGCCTAACTTTATAAAGGATTGCCTTACATATTCAGATGGAATGGTGATCCTGTCGGCTAATGCATACTCCTCTTCTTCCTTCTGCATAATTCGAGGGTCTACTCCCTGAAAGCTAAGCCCCCAGCGCTTGTACTCTTCATTTAAGATCTGATTCTGATAGCGAATGTGTGAAGAGCCCCTGTCACAGATGTAGTAGCCGCCAGTTCTTTTTACCGCTTTACCGGCATTTAATCCACTACCGGAAAGTGCAATCAGGGTTGTAGGCTTTTTAATCTTAGCGGCTACGTGTCTGTCCAGGGTTTCATGTCCCCACCAGGCACATTCTTTACCCAGCCATTTCCAATCTGCCAATCCTAAGCGCCAGCGCGACATGTAGAAGGTTTGTAACCAGGGAAAAGTCTGAATTTTTTCAGGGGGAACACCCTGCTCATCGCGCAGTTTGAAACGGGGATAGCCGGTCCAGATACTATCCAGCAGCCCATGCTTTTCCATTTGCCTGGCGAGGTGAAAATGATGAAATCTCCCTATTGTAATCTGCGTTACGCTTGTGCTCATTTGTATTTAATTGTGTATTACACCTTTTGCTTTGCCTTACCCCCTAATGGTAGCAAGGTCCGTAGTTTACGCACAGCTGCTATAGCGGCTGTAGCCTCTTCTGCCAGACCGGGAATAAAAGCTTTCCAGGTATCGTTTGTGAGTTGCAGTGACCTGGTGAAAACATATGGAATCAACAATACATCTACCACCAGCGTGGAAAGCGCAGCGCCTTCCATGCCCTGAAAGTGGGCCAGAACAACACATGATAACAGGCTAAGGATTGTGGCGACCAGATATCGTTTAGCCAGACCTTCGTGCTGATTACAGGCCGAATGAACCACACTGCTCGTAATCCAGAGGGCATTAAAAGGAATGGGCAGCAGAAAAACCAATAACAGCTGCAGTGGAAGTGATATTGTTTTGCCTACCCATAATTCATACATATAAGGGCCTATTATGGCAAGAACCAGCACCCCAAAGCCTGCAGCCAATACCGATAAACCAACCCCTATGCGATGCAGCCTGGCGCTACTTACCATATCTCCGGAGCCAAACCTGTAGCTCAGTTCCGGCCAGATGGAATGCATGATCAAACTTATAACCTGGTTAACAGATCTCACCAAAGTTCTGGCAGTACCAAAAAGTGCTACGGCTGCAGGCCCTAACACAAACTGCACCACCAACAGATTTCCCTGAAAAAGCAGGGCGTTCCCCAAGGGAAATGCCTGAAAAGCTACTCCTTTTTTAAATAAATCTTTGAACCACTTCTTTTGAACATGCAACAATGAAAAATTTAACTCTGGCAAGGCTCGAAAACTTAACCACTGCAGCAACAGCAAATAAACAAGCAGAGAACAGAATGTTGCAAAGGCGATGTAATCGAACCTTGTGCTGAAGTTGAGCACCAAAAACAGAAGCAATAAAGATATCCAGGGCTTTAAGCTTGAAAGCAACATGCCCAGGTGCGCCTTTTGTGCTGCCCGGTACCTGCCACCGAATAATTCACCATAGAAAGAAACGAACACAGACATTACCAGCCAGATCATGGCAGCAGACAGCTCACGGTGCCTGCTGGATGATACCTTGAGAAAATCTTCCCAGGGAATAAAAGGGACCAGAGCCAGACTTAGCAAAAAGCCTGCAACCGCAATCCCTGTAATAAGTAAAAAGGTGGTAGAATAGAGACTTCGGGCTTTTGGAATATCTCCGGCAGCAACGGCCATGGTCATTTCATTTGACGCTACACTGCCAAAACCCAGGTTAGCCAGGGTTAACCAGGAAGGAAGTGAGCTAAGAACAAGCCATCTTCCGTAATCTTCCACGCCTACAAAGGCTAGTAACAAGGGAACCTGAACTAGGCGAATCAAAACATTGGAGATATTGCCCCAGGCTCCGGCCCCCATATTGCGCAGAAGACTAAGTTTAACTGACATTCGCAGGAAAAAAAGATTTAGTTGGGAAGGGGAAATTATAGACTGATTACCTGATTTCTGTGAAGTGTTTAGCTGGTTGCCAGTGCGGTTTTATCTTTATGACTGGCTTTACCATTTCCGTTTCCACTGCCGTAACCATAGCCATACCCGTATCCATAGCCATAGCCATAACCATAGCTGTTTTTACGTTTGGCATCATTGAGTACTATCATGGGGTGGCTGATCTTCTTTGTTTTATAGATATCCTCTACAATATCTAACTGCGCCTTATAGGTATAGCCATAGCGTACAATGTAGATGCACGAATCTACCAGGTGGGTTAGTGTAAATGCATCAGCCACCTGCCCTACCGGAGCTGTATCTATAAGGATATAGTCAAAGCGTTCTTTTAGTTCATCAAAAAAGGTAGTTACCCTCTGGCTAATCATCAACTCTGCCGGGTTTGGTGGTATGGGGCCAGAACCGATCAGGAAAAGACCCGATACACTCTGGGAGGGAATAATAACCTCATCAACAGTCATTTTGCCTGAAATAAGGTAATTTGTAATCCCGACTTCATTAGATAAGCCTAAGTCGTGCATAAGCTTAGGTTTGCGCAGGTCAAAGCTTAGAATTACTACTCTTTTTCCTATAAGCGCTAAGCTTGCACCCAAATTGATACTAAAGAATGTTTTGCCTTCGCCACTCATGCTGGAGGTAATAAGAATCACCTTGTTTTGCTTGCCTGCAGTTGCAAACTGCAGATTGGTACGAATAAGACGAAACATTTCCGCAATGGGCGTACGTTGTTTTTCGGTTACAGCCAGGGTATCACCCGATCCATTATGAATTACTTCTCCTAAAATTGGGGTATCGGTAGCATACTGCACATCTTTGATGATCTGCACCTTATCATTTAACATCTCTTTGATGTAAATGCCTGCAAAGGGTATGCATAAGCCCAGTAAAATGGCAATTACATAGGTTGTAGACTTTTTGGGGCTGATAGGATAATCATCCGGGGTTGCAGGATCTATAACCCGGGAACTGGAAATAGTAGCCGCCAGCGAAAGCCCGGATTCTTCCCGCTTCTGGAGCAAGTACAAATAAAGTGCTTCCTTGATACCCTGCTGCCTACCAATTTCCTGCAAATCGCGTTCTATGGTGGGCGCCTGCTGAATTTTTGAGCCAAACTGTTGTGATTTGTTCCGCAGGTTACGATGGGCAATCACAAGGCCGTTTTTGATATTTCGTAAGTTCTCCAGAATGTTCACCCGCAAGTTAGTCAGTTGTTCACTCATGTTCCTTACCAGTGGGTTGTTTGCCTCTGTAGTCCGCAGCATACGCTCCCTGTCAAGCTTCAGCTCGTTAAACCTGGTTATCAGCCCAAGCAAAGTAGCATCCTGAATAGACAAACTACTGGGCACCAGTTGAAATTCGTTACCCTGCTTTTGCAAATAATCTTCTATTGACTCCAGCACGTCTATCTGCACACCCAGGTCTGATAACTGCTTATTGTAATCGCTGGCCTGCTCCATGTAAAGGCGTACCTGCGAGCTTACATCTGTTACAGCGTTCTGTCGTTTATACTGTTCAACATCTTTTTCAACATCGGTTAGCTCGGTATTAAGATACCTTAAACGTTCATCTATAAAAGCTAGAGTATTGGAAGCTATCTGGTTTTTGTCTTCTACGGCTTCTTTGTTGTACACTTCAATAAGCTTATTCAGAATATCTCTTCCCTTTGTTCTTACTGCATCTGTTAAGCTTAGCGTTAGCACACTTGCCATTTTGTTTGATTGTGAAATGGTAAGTTTCTGGGCGTAGTTTTTTGCAAGCTTTTCTATGTTATGAAACTTCACCAGGATGGGTCCACTATAGCCTGGCTTGCTGTATTCTGCAGAAGCATGCACTGTGAATGTACCATAGGATTTTTTTACAGTTTCACCGAAATGATGCTTGCTGATAGTGCTTCCTGTTGCCGTTTCCTCTTCTATGCTAAACGAATTCTGGTTACTGATATGCAGCATAATGGTTTTTCCATAGGCCGAAGAGTCCAGTTCATTTACCACAATCTTAACTGGGTTGTCTGCACCATATACTTCTGTATCTCGGAAATGCCCCTGAACATAATAGCTTGTATGCAAGGACAACTCCGACAGCACCCTATGCATTAAGCTGTTTGACCGCAGGATCTCTATATCATTATCTATATTAGTGGTGGTTTTGAACATATCCAGTTCACTGAAAAGATCTCCACCAGAAAGATTTGCTGCATTCTTGTCGCTCTTAATCAGTATTTTACTTTCTATGTTGTACTCGGGCACTGCCTGCATCAGGTATACATAAGCAATGCCCAGTGAAACACTCACACCAATTAAAAACAGATACCAGTAACGCAGGTATGTTAATAGGGTAGCTTTCAGGTCTAACTCGCCATATTCTGTGCCACCACTGTAGTTTTCTCTTTCTGTCATACCTTTAAGCTTATAGGAATCTTGTCAATATTAGTGTGATGATTGAGACCACCGAAAGCCCAAGAGAAATGTTGCTTCTGGTTGTGCTGGCCTGCTCTGCCTTTGACCTTACGGCTTCTATATACAGCACATCGTTCTGTTTCAGAAAGAAATAAGGGGAGTCAAGCACATCGCTGTTGTTTAGATTCAGCCTGGTGACTTTGCGTACACCATCTTCGTGCCTGATGATCAGTACATTTTCTCTTTTACCAAAGGCAGTCATGTCGCCGGCCATACCAAGAGCCTCCAGTACGGTAATGTTTTCTGAGGGTATGGTAAATGTACCAGGCCGGTTAACTTCTCCTATTACTGTAATTCTGTAGTTGAGGTAACGGATGTTTACAATCGGGTCTTTCAGGTACTGCTTTAACTCTTGGGTAAGGTTAGCCTTTAGCTCAGACTTTGAAAGACCTCCTACCTTCAATCTTCCTAAAACAGGGAAATCTATATAGCCTTCTTTGTCTACCAGATAGCCCTCCTGGTAAACACCCGGGCTGCCATTGCTTGTAGCATTATGCACCGGCACAATTTCACCTCTGTTGAACAGCGTATTAGATTCGTAGTTAAGGCTGGTTACAGATATACTGATCAAATCATTTGGCTGAAACAATGGATCCGGCAGGTTAGTAACTTCTTCGGTGTAAACTCTCTTGTTATACAACATAGCTTCATCTTCCAGATCACTCAAATACGTAAGGTTTCTCTGCATGCAGGATCCCATTACCATCAGCACGAGTAGGTATATTATATTGACTTTCATTTTCATTTAGTAAGATTAGTCTTGAATGATGCTTTCCGTTTTGCTGAATAAACTGTAGCAGGACATACAATCTGTGTTGTTACCCTAACTGCATGCGCAACCCCACGCTGGTCCACATTTCCTGATGTTAGGCTATATCAGAACTAACATTTCGCCTGCTCCCTGCTTTGTGCCTGCTGACAAAAGAATTGAAGGAGCATCCTGTTGCAGTACCATTGTAAAGCAAAAAGCGGCGAAGCTTAACAGTGGGCAGTTTTTCAGCTACAGCCTAACACACTGCCAAATCTCTGCATGCAGTAAGTTCTTCTACTGTTAACTCTACATGAACGCAGTACCCAAGAGATTCAAAACGCAGCAGCAACCTGTCTTTTCCCCTGATCTGAACTACCTCTGCTATTATTCCTTTCAGAGGTCCGGAGCATACCTGTACTATGTCTCCTCTGGAAAAATTGTCATACTGCACTGTCAGATCCTGTGGTTTCGTCATCATCAGCTGCTTCAGAGAATTGATCTGTTCATCAGGAATAGCTGCAGGTTGTCCGTCGAACTTTACATAGCACACTGCGCCCTGGGTGTTTAGCACCTCGTAATGTTCTTTTTCTGTGATTCTTACAAACAGATAAGAAGGAATAAGCGGCAGCTCAATGATCTTTTTGCGATCTGTACGCTGACTGGCCGTTTTTTTTAGCGGCAGAAAGCACTCTACTTTTTTCTGGGTAAGCAAAGCCTGTAGTTTTTTTTCTGCCCTCGATCTGGTGTACACTGCGTACCAATTCGGATTTTGCTTAAAAAATGTATTCATTCCTGATTTATTGGAAAACACTTAAGGAAGATGTTTCTTAATTTTTATTCAGAAGAGCAGAAAAAAGGCATAGCTTCGCTCTTTAAGTTACACCTCATTTTTTTCAGTATAACTTCAAATGTGGGCACCATGTGTCTTGTTAGGATCTACTCCTAAAGCACATCCTTTAACCTTTTTGGTGATAAGCCTATCACTTCTGTAAAATGTTTCTTCGCCGGTATTGCTAATTTTTTAATTGGCCTGGAAAACATTCTTATCAATATCTTATGCTGTGCAGGCACAACACAGATATTCTATTTCAGAAAATTATAAATGGGAAGTATGCACAACGGTTTATGCAACAGATTGACTAGCAATTATAACTAAGAATAACCAGGGAGGAAGTGTGCAAAAAAAGAGTAGTCAGAAGATAGCAGTGAGCCTGCAGCTGGCATTCAGTACCTTCTTCAGCAGAACTGATCATCAATCCCTGTTCTGAAGATAGGTTCACTAATTTCCGGATACAGCTTCGCTCTTTCAGTTACCATTGGTTATGCTGTAACTTAGAACTTATTGCTGACGGCTCAGTCTGTAAAAAATCAGAGTGCTAAAAAAACTATTAATCAGTACCTGCTAAAGAAGTAGTATGGCGTAAACTACACTTATCCTTTTGAGGTAAAAAGTACGTTTGTTCCAACTTTCCTGATCCTGTACCAACATATTTAAGTACAGTTAGCAAGATTGGCCAGAACCATTAACTGAAGCTACAAGCCTCACCCATTACAGGTACAAACAATTGTAGCTTAAAACCCAGTGCCAGATGTGCTAAAACCTTTTCAGACTATTTACCTCAAAACGATACCCTGTAACAGCATCATCTACAGAAAGCTCAGGACAGGGAAACATTAATGCGTTGTTAAAAAGTTAAAAAGCTTCAGTCAAACATTAGAGGTGAAAAATTAACAGGTTAATGAACCTCATCACACATAATGTTACCGAAAGGCAAGCCTCTTTTAATTACCATTAACAGAGGAAGCACAATGTAAATTAAACTAGAAAAGATACCATAATCAACTTTCCTGGTTTAAAAATATTAGCTAGGCAAAAATAAATCTTGAAGAAGTCAAAATCACAGAGTTAGAGGTTTCATCCATAAATTCTATAAATGATCCCACAACAGATGTTAAATTAACAGGACTTTCAGTTTAATGCAATCCTAACTACTTAAATTTTTATTATTTTTTTTCTAAATCGTTATAATTCGCTCCCAACACACCTGACTGCTAACACTAAGAATTGCAGTTAACCAATGTTTGAACACAATTATTGAATACCACACGCCAATAAGTACATAAATTTCAATGACGCAAGCTTCTAAAGAAGAAGCCGGAACAGAAACGGTATCTTGTTTGAACCAGAACCATATTACCGAAGGGGCACTAAAATCGCTGTGCATTCAGTTAAGCTGGCAACCACCTGGCTATAACATTACTCCCGAGAAGTTTACTGCTCCTTAAAGTGCCGCCAAAGCCAAGCATGTGTTCCCTGGTTTATACTATTCCCTGGTTTATACTATATAGTATCCGGGTAATTCCGGAAGTCACAGGCTGATACTGAAATAGAAAAATACAGAAGGCAATAGGGGATAAAAGCTGGAAAACAAAATAAACACGAATAAATCAGGAGCAGACAGAGCCTAATTGCAGACCAATGCTTAAATTAAGCACCACTTATTTCTGAATTGTTCTGCCAGCCGATTCTATATGAAGAATACTTTTTTTCTGTTGCTCCTGTGCTGTTTTGTATCCTGCATGGGGACTAAAAGAGCAGCGCTGAAAAAATCATTTAAAAACTCCGATACTTTTGCCAAGGGCCACACCGGCTTTATGCTCTATGACCCCGAAAAGCAAAAAACTGTATACAGCAGCAACGAAGATCAATACTTTATACCCGCCTCCAACACCAAACTGTTTACCTTTTATGTAGCGCAGAAGATACTGGGAGATTCGGTTATTGGACTGAAATATACTGAGCGGGGGGATTCCCTGATATTCTGGGGTACCGGCGACCCCTCCTTTCTCCATGCAGACCTGAAGAGTTCTGCTGCTTATGATTTCCTGAAGAACCATCCCAAAGCGCTGTACTACGCCAACAACTTCGACCAGGTGGTAGCCCTGGGGCCTGGCTGGTCGTGGGACTGGTACAACTACTACTTTGCCACCGAACGATCCTCCTTCCCGGTATTTGGGAATGTGATCAGAATCAGTAAAGACCCTGCAGATACGGCATTCACCGTTTCTCCCTACCAGTTCAGAGATTACATAACAGAAGATACCACCCTGGCAACTCCCAGTTACCGCTTCAGCAGGCAGTTTCAGCGCAACTACTACACTTATTCCATCAAAGACCCTTCGCTGGAATTTGAAATCGACAGACCCTTTATCCTATCCGATAGTTTGGTGGTGAGGTTGCTGGAGGATACACTGCAGCGGCAGATCCAGCTAGTTCCCTTCAGGGACTACTACAGGCAGGCACCTCAAACCCTGAAAACCGTTGCCGCTGATTCGCTATACAAAAGAATGCTGCAAAACAGCGATAACTTTATAGCAGAACAGCTGCTGATATTAAGTTCAGATAAGCTTTTTGATTCCCTGGATATTGATGCGGTTATTAAATATGCGAAGAAGAATTTCCTGGCAGATCTGCCCGACGAACCACAGTGGGCAGATGGCTCCGGCCTCTCCAAACACAACCTGTTTACCCCCAGGAGTATTATTGCGCTGCTGCAAAAAATAGACCGGGAGTACCCCGATGAAAAGATACTGAACTACCTGCCAACAGGTGGAAAAACAGGCACCTTAAAAAACTCCTACAAAGCAGAGACTCCTTATGTACATGCCAAAACCGGCAGCTTAAGTAACGTTTCCTGTCTTAGCGGCTACCTGATTACTAAAAGCGGCAAAAAGCTTTACTTTAGCTTTATGCATAACAATTATGTAATTCCTGTTTCGGCCCTGCGAAGTGAAATGGAACGCATCCTGTGGCAGATACACAGCACTTATTAATGAGATGTTGCAAGCCGCAGTTGCATAAGTCCTGGCATCCGAAAAGCATACAGCTTCCAGGGGTTGCTAGATAAATACTTTAACAAAAACAGCCACAGATCTTTTTCTGTGGCTGTTTTTGTTATGAAGAACTTTGATGGGAAGCCTGGCAAGGTACTTTATCAGGCTTACTTAAAAATCGTGCTGTTGCTTAATTGTATCAGGCGCGGGTCGTTTTGCTGCAGGAGCCTTTTGGTGCGCAGGTAGCGGTTGTAGTTGTAGCGATCAAAATTCTCTGCGGTACTATCCACACTGCTGATGTGGACTTTACCGGCAGAGTGAATAAACTCATTGTTGCCAATCCACATGCCTACATGCACCACCCGCTCCGGGCTGGAGTCGGTAGCAGGCCTGCCGAAGAAAAGCAGGTCGCCGGGCAGCAGTTTACTAAAGTCTCTGGTGGCATCTACCAGCTCGCCGGTATGGATCTGCTGCGAGGCATCGCGCGGAATAACCATGCCATTGAGGAAATAAACGGTTTTGGTAAAGCCGCTGCAGTCTACGCCCTTAAAAGAGGTACCTCCCCACAGGTAGGGCAGGCCTTTGAAGGCAAAAGAGGTACTTACCAAAGAGCTTCCGCTTGGGTTAAGGGAGGCCAGCCATTCCTGGTAAGGGCGTGCATCATTTTTGGCTATCCAGGCCGTGGCACCATCGGGGTACTTCACGCCATAAAAGTCCCCTCCATCTTCTGATATTTCCAGGATACTGCCCATTACAAGGTCAGAAACCGTGGGAGCCGCAGCATCAGGGCGCTCATAAGAAAAACCGTAGGGCTTCAGGTAAATCAGCTTTTCTGCAGCATGCCATGCTGCAAAATCTTCTTCATTTAAAGTTACAAGCCCGCCATAATCAACCCATGCGAGGTAGTCGTCGGGTGTTTGCACCAGGTACCAGCCGTCGTCCTTCTTCAGCACCTTAAGCGGGGTACCCAGGGTTGCCTGGGTGGCAAGCTCTGCAGAATGCCGCGGGTTAGAGCGCAGGTTTGCTACCGATATGGTAACAAGGCCACGTACTTTTCCCTCCAGGTCTGCATGGGGCAGCATTTGTATGCTATCGATGTACGCCATCTTACGTGCATCCAGCTCAGACTTAAGGGCCGCTACAGCAGCCGGCAGGTTAGATTCCCCGCGCAGCACCAGCTGCTCTCCGGCTGCCGCTGCCTCCACATCAAAAAGGGCCACTCTTTTATCTGGTGCGTATGCTGCTTTAACAGCAGAAACAACTGCAGCAGCAGGATCAGTGTCTTTTTCTTTTTGAACCATAGTGGCATTCTCAGTGGCACACCCCAGCAGCAGCAGCAAGCCTACCGCAGTGTATTTTTTAAGTCTGAATACTTTCATGTGCTTTGACGATTACAATTAAGACAAAAAATCAGGTTCTGCTACGGAAGCCAAAGTAAAGGTCCGGTATAAATGATGTTAGATTTCTTCTGCTCCAGAAAGCCGCAGTCCCGGTAAATAGTTCCTGCAAAAGCTGCTCATATAAGATACTGAAGAGGCTTAACGGCTGTACTTCTTCCAGCACTTATCTCAATTGAACTAACATCTTACAATATATACTATTGATTTTGTAGCAAAAAAAACTTTACTTCAACAAACCCCCGCCCAGCTCCTTAACATCTTTCTTTGAACTAAGTAGCGCCAATATTATAAACATGGTACTATCAGAGCAACCATTATTTAATCTAAAAGTACTTTTTGTAGCTAATATTAGCTAAATTTTAATCTTTAAGTTTTTTGAAATTCAGGTGTATTGAAGCACTGTAATCAGGCTCCATTTTTCACCCATTCAACTTCTTTGACATGCGACTGTAAACTTTAAATACTAATCAGTTATGAGGAGAATTTTTACTGCTTTTGCCATTATTATGGCAGTCTTTCATTTTATGGAGGCACATGCTCAGGAAAGAACCATTTCCGGAAGGGTTATTTCTGCTGAGGATAACACTGGTTTGCCGGGTGTTAACATTCTTATTAAAGGCACCAGCGAGGGTACTGTTACTGATACAGAAGGAAAGTTTAGATTAAGCGTTCCTGACCAAAATGCCGTACTTGTATTTTCGTTTGTAGGCTTTGAAACACAGGAAGTTCAACCCCAAAACAGGGCTGTGATAAACATTACTTTAAGGCCTGATTACACTGAAATGGCCCAGGTTGTTGTTACTTCTTTTGGTATTGAGCAGGAGAAGAAGTCTTTGGGATATGCTGTTCAGGAACTTGGATCTGAAGAAATCACCAAAACCAAGCAGCAAAATGTTGTTAGTGCCCTGCAGGGCCAGGTAGCTGGTGTACAGGTTACCAATGCAGGTGGAGCACCCGGCCAGAGTGCCAGAATTATTATCCGGGGTGTAAACTCACTGGATCCCAGTGCGGATAATCAGCCCCTGTTTGTAGTAGATGGTGTTCCTATCGACAACTCCACCATAGAAGACAGCGACAGAACACCCCGTGGCTTAAGCAACAGGGCTGCCGATATCAACCCCAATGATATTGAATCGATGACTGTACTGAAAGGAGCAGCGGCCACCGCACTTTATGGTGTACGTGCTGCCAACGGAGCCGTTATCATCACAACCAAAAAGGGAAGAGCAGGTGCCGTAAGGGTTAATATAAACAGTACTGTAGGCTTTGAAGAAGTTAACCGCTATCCTAGGATTCAGGAGGTGTACGGACAGGGGTTTAGCGGACAGTACAACCCCAATGACTTCTGGCCCAGCTGGGGAGCACCTATCGCTGCCGTTGCAGATACCGTTCCCGGCTACCAGTTTGAAAATAACTGGGAGGATGCCATGAATACCGGCAGGCAGATTGATAATTCTGTAAGTGTTTCCGGAGGCAATGAGAATGCTACTTTTTATGGTTCCTTTAGCCGCTTGGATCAGAAAGGTATCATACCCTTCAGCGAATGGGACAGAAGCACGGCCAAACTATCAGGAGACATAAAGATCAGCGATCAGTTTAATTTCTCAGGTTCTGTTAACTATATCAACTCCGGTGGTAACAGGGTTCCGCATGATCGTTTTATGGAACGCATGGTTTATTGGGCTGCAACCCAGGATGTAACCGACTACATTAACCCTGATGGTACCATGAAGACCTATGGCAATACCAACCCTATTTATGATGCAAGGTTCAGTACCTTTCAGGATGATGTAAACCGCGTTATTGGTAACCTGATGCTGAATTACAAGCCAACCGAGTGGCTTAGCTTTACTTACAGGGTTGGTACAGACTACTACAGCGACAGCCGTACAGAAATAACACCAGGCCCTATGGGTATTGATGGTGAGTTACCTTTAAGTTCAATAGGCTTCATTCGTGAGACCAGGATAAACAGCAGGGACCTGAATTCTAACCTTTTCATGACCTTAAATAATGAATTCAGCGAAAAATTCCGCACTACCCTTAGGGTTGGCAATGACATATTTGAAAGGGACTACGAGCGGGTAGATGCTTATGGCGAAAATTTTGTAATCCCTAACTTTTATGATCTCAGTTATGCAAGCCAAATTTCTAACTCACAGGACAAAAGAAAAAGAAGGCTTGTAGGTTTATATGGCGATTTAATGCTGGATTACGACAACTTTCTGTTCCTTAACGTAACCGGCAGAAACGACTGGTCTTCTACCCTGCCTGAAGCAAATAACTCATTCTTTTATCCATCTGTAAACCTCGGCTTTGTTTTCAGCGAAGCATTCGATTTTCCCAGGTTCCTGTCGTTTGGCAAGCTTAGAGCCTCCTGGGCAAAGGTAGGTAAAGACACAGATCCTCATTTGCTTGGAGCAACCTATGCTGCATCTGATGTGTATCCACTTAATGGCCAGGTTGGCTTTTCGAGAGTAAGCAGGTTTGGTGATCCAGAGCTAAAACCAGAAGAAACCTATTCTGTAGAGTTTGGCACCAACCTCCAGTTCCTGTCTAACAGATTGGGTGTTGATTTTACCTGGTATAAGTCAAACAGTAGAAATCAGATCATACCAGTGCCAATTTCTGATGCCACCGGCTATTCGGTATATATCACCAATGCCGGAGAAATTGAAAACCGCGGGATAGAACTGATGCTCACCGGATCTCCGATCAGAAGCTCCGACTTTAGCTGGGACATTACTGTTAACCTCTCCAATAATAACAACACAGTAGTGAACATCCGGGAGGGTATTGACGAAATTGTGGTAGGAAGCCAGTTTGGTTATGTAGGCAGTACCGTTACCATGAAACTGGTTGAAGGTGAACCTTATGGAAATATTTACGGCAGCAGCTACCAAAGGTATTATCCCGATGGTACGCCCGAAAACCTGACACACCTGGATGCCGACAGACCACTGGTAATTGGCGCAAATGGTTTTCCCATTCGTAATGGAAATCAGCTGATCCTGGGGAATGCCATACCTAAATGGTTTGGAGGCGTAAGAAACACACTCAACTATAAAGGCCTGGATTTTTCTTTCCTGGTTGACTTCCGGGCCGATGTAGAACAGTACAACCAGTACGATAACTTCTTTTCGGCCTTTGGTATAGCAGAATATACCTTAGCCAGAAACGAGACCAGGGTGTTTAACGGTGTAACGGCAGAAGGAAGCCCAAACACACAAGAAGTATGGTTAGGACAGGGCGTTGGACCTGATGGCGTAGATTATGGAGCTGGTTATTACAGAAACCACTACAGAAGTGTAAGTGAAAACTTTGTGCACGATGCTTCTTTCATTAAGCTTAGAAATATTTCGCTTGGCTACAATCTTCAGCCGGGACTGTTAGATGCTACTCCCTTCAGATCTGCCAGAATTGCTGTTACTGCCAACAATATTATTTTGTACACACCATGGGATGGTTTCGATCCTGAATCTTTCAGCGCCGGTGCCGGTGGCAATGCTGTAGGCTTTACCGGTCTGGGGTACCCGGGCGTGCGTTCCTTGTTATTTACCTTAAATCTTGGCTTCTAATTATATAGATATCTTATGAAACGAATATATAAAAATGCTATCTACCTCGCCCTTCCCTGCCTGCTTGTAACCAGCGCCTGCGAAGACTTTTTAGATATAAACGATAATCCGAACAATCCTACAGAAGCCTCGGTAAGCGGCCTGTTAGTGAATTCTACTTTTGAAACTGCACAGAATACCTATAGGTTAGGAAGTATTACCTCTAATTACTTACAATACCTGGCATCTCCCAACCAGGGCAGTTCATCAGATATCATGGATGAGGTGAGCCATGACAATACCTGGCTTAACATGTACAATGCCATGACAGACCTAAGCGTGATGATTGAGCAGGCTGAAAGCAACGGTGCCAGTCATTACCAGGGGGCTGGGCAGATCCTGCAGGCACTTCACCTGGGCATGATGGTGGATGTGTGGGGAGATGTACCCTACAGTGAGGCCTTTAATTTTGAAACCCTCACGCCGGCATATGATGACGATCAGGCCCTTTATACAGAAGTTCTGTCGTTACTTGATGCAGGAATCAGTAATCTTTCTTCAGAAACAACCATATCCATGGGCAACGATGACTTTATTTACGGAGGAGACGTTGATAAGTGGATAAAATTTGGCAACATGCTGAAAGCACGTTATCTGAATCATTTGAGCAAAACCGCAGCCTACAATCCTACTGAAATTCTGGCAGCCGTAGACCAGGGCTTTGAGGGAAATGAAGATGATGCACAGGTGGTTTATTTTGAAGAAGAGTTTAACCCCTGGGCAAATGTAGCCATCAACAATGCAGATCTTGTGCTGGGTGGCTGGATCTCCGAGCAGTTTATACAGGCTACTGATGGCACCACCTTTGGTGTAGTTGATCCACGGCTTCCTTACATGGTAGGTGCTACTGACGATGGAGAGTATGTAGGCACAGTTAACGGTGCTGGCAGGGGTAATGCACCTGCAGCAGGTGCGCGCTCTACACTTGTAACCGGAGACTTTTATTC
Organism: Cesiribacter sp. SM1; assembly: GCF_020178975.1. Lineage (GTDB taxonomy): Bacteria > Bacteroidota > Bacteroidia > Cytophagales > Cyclobacteriaceae > Cesiribacter. The sequence continues at coordinate 529,257 of NZ_JAHXBU010000093.1, read as the reverse complement.
TTCAGAGCAATCTCCTGTGCTGATAGCCACCTATGCCGAGCAGAAGTTTATAGAAGCAGAAGCTGCTTTTACCGTTGATAAGGAGAGGTCTTACCAGGCGTACCTTGCCGGCATTCGTGCTCACATGCGGAAGTTAGGCGTGGCACAGGAAGCCATAGATGCTTACATCAATAACCCCCTGGTTAGCATGGGCATGGCTGATTTCACGATAGATGATATCTTCCGCGAAAAATATGTAGCCATGTTTTTACACCCCGAGGCCTGGGTAGATGCCCGAAGATACGATTATCAGTATGAAGGTTTTACCCTTCCAGAAAACGCCAACTCGGCACTGGGAGGAGAGTTTATCCGCCGCCTGGCCTATCCTGATTCAGAGGTAAGCCGCAATGGTAGAAATGTACCGGATGTAAGCTTAACAGACAGAATCTGGTGGGATGAGTAAACATCTCATTTAAATCCAAAAATAATTTGAATTTCCCGGTAGCTGCCGGGAAATTCTTTTTTTTCCAATCATCGCATATTATGCCCACTGTGTTTCAACTTGCGTTTACACTACCTGATTTACTAATAAGCCTCCTGTTATGGTAAAGCTCTTCTTCCTCCTTCTACTGATCCTGATCAATGTTAATGTAGCAACAGCCCAGCCATCTATGAAAAACACAGAAACATTGAAATCAGATATTGAATTACTTTTCGATGCTACCCCGGGTACGTTTGCCCTTGCATTCAAAGATCTTTCTGCCGCAGACCATCAATTGTTGATAAATGAGCGGGAGGCCTTTCATGCAGCCAGCACCATGAAAACACCCGTAATGATAGAGGTGTACAGGCAGGCTGCAGCCGGCAGGTTTTCACTTCAGGACTCGCTCCTGGTAAAAAATGAGTTTAAAAGCATTGTGGATGGCAGCCCCTACAGCATGGAAATTGGCCGGGACGACGGTGAGCACCTCTATGACAACATAGGCAAAAAGAGAAGTGTAAAAGAACTGGTGGTAGATATGATCATCTACAGCAGTAACCTGGCAACTAACATAGTGATAGAGCTGGTAGGAGCAGATGAGGTAAACAAAACCATGCGTTCGCTGGGGGCTAACGACATACAGGTATTGCGTGGTGTGGAAGACATGAAAGCCTATGATGCTGGCCTGAACAACAGCACCACAGCCTATGACCTTATGCGGATATTTGAAGCATTAGCCAGAGAAGAGGTGGTGAGCAAAAAGGACAGCCAGGAGATGGTTGAGATTCTTTTGCAGCAAACGCACAAAGATGTAATTCCTGTTTTGCTTCCTGCAGCGGTTAAAGTAGCCAATAAAACCGGCTTTATCAGCGGCGTGCACCACGATTCTGCGATTGTATACCTGCCAGATGGCAGAAAATACGTTTTGGTACTGCTATCAAAGCAACTGCAAGATGCTGAAGCCGGTAAAAAAATGCTCTCGCAGGTTTCGCGCCTGGTCTATGACCATATGATGAAAAAGCATAGCTACTAAGGCTGCATTCCTTTACATCTGAAAACCTCCAAAAACCTTCTTTTCCTAATGAAGTATTATGGTGTTCTGACATTTTTCTTGCTGCTGGCAGCAGTACTCTCCCTAATTTCCTGCTCCCGAAATCCCTATGCAGCTACTAATAGAGCGCATAAAAAACAGGTAAGAGCCTACATACGATCGCTAAAAGACCTGCCACTTAAAAATGCACAGGAAGATTCCATTCTGCAGGGAGATTACTGGGTTGGCACCACTAACTTTAATCTGCGTAAGCCAAACTATGTTGTGATTCATTACACAGCGCAGGAATCCACAGAGCATACGCTTAACACCTTTACAGAACCAGCAACAAGTGTAAGTTCACACTATGTAATCGGGGGCGATGGGAAAGTATACCAGATGTTGAACGATTATTTCAGGGCATGGCATGGTGGCGCAGGCAAATGGGGCAACACAACAGATCTCAATTCAGGTTCTATCGGTATAGAGCTTGATAATAACGGTACAGAGCCTTTCGAAGAAGCACAAATACAGAGCCTGCTCAGGCTGCTGGCCAGGCTGAAAAAAGCATACAGCATCCCGGCCGGGAATTTCATAGGCCATTCTGATATTGCACCTACCCGCAAAGTGGATCCAGGTCCGCTCTTTCCCTGGAAAAGGCTGGCAGAGCAGGGGTACGGGCTCTGGCCCTATAAAGATTACTTCGCTGAAGCCCTAAGCCAGGATAGTGCCCTGGTGGTACAAAGTATTGCGCTTTTGAGTAACATCCCAATGCCTGCAGGTGAACAGATAACGGATAATGATGCACTGAGAGAAATACTTAGCAAAAGAATAGTGGATGCTATAGCTGTAGAAGAAGCCCTACGCATCATTGGCTATGATATAAGCGATATAGGTGCAGCAGTAAGAGCCTTTAAACTTCATTACATCCAGAAAGATGTTCATGCCCCTCTTACGGATGAGGATAAAATAGTGCTTTACAATGTTTATAAGCGGAGTTTGTGAGTGCTGTTGTTTTGTGGAGCTACCAGCCTCATTTCTCCTTTTTGTACCCCGGCCCTCTCACCACCATGCCAGGTGTAGCCCCGGTATGTGAGCCATCTTTCAGCACCTGCCTGCCATTTACAAATACATGCAGCATACCAGTTGCATACTGATGCGGGTTTTCGAAAGTAGCCTTATCCTCCACCTGGGCCGGATCAAAGACCAGAACATCGGCGTAGTAGCCGGGCGCAAGTCTCCCGCGGTCCTTAATTTTAAGCTTCCCTGCAGGTAGTGAGGTCATTTTCATTACTGCTTCTTCTAAAGAAATCAGTTTCTTATCCCGGACGTACCTGCCAAGTAAACGCGAGAAATTTCCATAGGTGCGCGGATGCGTGCTGGATTCCAGCCGCTTGCCCTCTGCGGCTACTGATCCGGCATCGGAGCCAAAGCTCATGTATGGAAGCCTGATCTTCTTTTCCACGTTTTCTTCAGACATCAGGAAGTAAATAGCATCAATGTCTCCGCCATTGGCCAGGATAAGATCTATGATCAGTTCAGCAGGATCTGCATTTCTGCTGGTGGCAATTTCTGCCAGCGTTTTTCCTACCAGGTGATTCAGTGAATCTGTATCGAACCCAACCAGCATAATATTATCCGGAGAGCCGGCCATCTGGTAAAAATTCTCCCAGGCATTTGAGGAGCTGTTCACCTCCTCTAACACTTTTTGCCTGATCTCTGGAGACCGAAGTCTTTTTAGCCACTCCTCTTTGCCGCCCTCCTGCACCCAGGGAGGCAGGGTAGCATCCAAGCCTGTAGAGGCCGCCGGATAAGTGTACATATTAGCAGAAACAGAAAGACCTGCTGCACGTGCAGAATCTATTTTTTGCACCACCAGGTCCAGCTTGTGCCAGTTGTTTTTACCGGCTGCTTTCAAATGGTAGATTTCGGCATCGATCTTTGCCCTATCTGCGATGGTCATAAACTCATCTACAGCCTCCAGAAAGCTATTTCCCTCGCTTCGCAAATGAGAGATGTACATGCCATCATACTCTGCTGCGGCCTGAGCCAGCGCAACCAGTTCCTCTGTATCGGCATAAAATGCAGGCGGATAAATAAGCGAGGTGCCCAGGCCCATAGCACCCTCCTGCATGGCCTGCCGCACCAGTTCCTGCATCTGCTTCAACTCTGCCGGGCTTGGCTTACGGTCATCATAACCCAGCACATGGATTCTTACGGTGGTGGCGCCTACAAAAGAAGCTACATTGGTAGAAACCCCTTTCTGAACCAGGTAGTCCAGGTACTCCCCCAGCGAAGTCCATTGTGCATCTTTCATCTCCTGCTTCATACTGCTGCTCAAAGGCCCCATCGAAGAGCCCTCTCCAAACACCTCCAATGTTACGCCCTGCTTAATATCGCTCATAGACCTGCCATCGCTCAGCAGCGGCCTGTTTGCCCAGCTTAGCATATTGATAAACCCGGGACTTACAGCTAAGCCGGCAGCATCTATCTTAGTCTTCGCCGTAGCTTTGGAAAGGTCTCCAATGGCCATTATCTTGTTTCCCTTAATAGCCAGGTCGGAGCTGTAAGCAGGCAAACCACTTCCATCATAAATGTTGCCGTTACTGATGATAACATCATAAGCAGGTCTGCAGGAGGTAAAGCCTGCACAAAGCAGCAGTATGTAAAGAAAAATTGAATGATGGTTGATGCGCATTAACTTCAGGAGAAAAAAATTGCAGGAAGTAATTAATAAGCTTAATATAACCAGGCAGTTCCAGAATTCTAAATTGTTTACACGAACAGATGGGCATATTTTTTCCAAGCTTGTGTGAGCTAAAATCTACTTCTTCGGTAATTGTACTAACTTATTGGCATCCCAGGTAACACAGGAGATTTGTTGAAAAAGACCTGCATAGTAGGAAATGGAGTTTGCCTGGCGCTTTTTACAAAACTGGATGAGCTGTTGCTGCTGTATTTTTATATCCAGCTCTAATTTTAGACTGATCACCAAAGATGACACAACTCCCTAAGATAGTACTACTGCACCCCTTAAGCTGCCTGCTGCTGCTGTGGACCATAAGTGCCTGTACGCCGCAGAAAACAGCCACAGCCTACGACCTATTGATTACACAGGCTACTGTTGTAGATGGAACAGGCGAAGCGCCTTATGTAGCAAATGTGGTGATCAGTGGCGATTCTATTGTCCTGATAGACCATGACACCACAGCTGCTTATTTGGCTAAAGAAACCATCAATGCTCAGGGGCTGGTCCTGAGTCCGGGCTTTATCGATACCCACGCCCATGGAGACCCGCTCAAAACCCCCGACTTCAAAAACTTTCTTTCCATGGGGGTTACTACCATTTCCTTAGGACAGGATGGTTTCAGCCCCGAGCATGAAAACCCGGAGGTATGGATGGATTCTGTGAGCGCCATTAAACCCGGAACCAACATTGCCCTCTTTGCCGGCCATAACACTTTAAGATTGCTGTCAGGTACGGGCTATACCACTACCCCCTCTGCCGAAAATATAGCTGCCATGGAAAGGCTGCTGCATCAGGCCATAGAAGCGGGCTGCTTTGGCCTGACTACCGGACTGGAATATACCCCAGGCTACTATGCCGACAGCGCAGAGCTGAACCAGCTTGCCAGGGTGGCAGGTGCCCGGGGAGGCATCATCATGAGCCACATGAGAAACGAAGACGATTCGGTGGTAGACCAATCCATTCGGGAGTTGCTGGCTCAGGGAAAATACTGCCCCGTCCACATCTCGCACATTAAAGTAGTGTATGGTAAAGGAAGCGCGCGTGCCGCCGAAATACTGCAGCTGATGGATAGTGCAAGAAGCAGCGGCATACAGCTAACCGCCGATTTATATCCCTACACTGCCAGCTACACCGGCATTGCCATCCTGTTTCCCGACTGGGCAAAAAAGCCTAACAATTACCAGCAGGTGCTAAGCAGCAGAAGAGCCGAACTGAGCCAGTTTCTTGTAAAGAAGATCTGGAAGCGCAATGGCCCCGAGGCGACCCTCATTGGGTCAGGACCTTACAAAGGAAAAACCCTTGCCCAGATTTCTGCTGAAACCAACAAGCCTTTTGAGGAGGTGCTTATCGATGACATTGGCCCCTATGGTGCGAGCGGTGCCTATTTTATTATGGATAGCGCCCTTCAGGATGCCTTTTTAACAGATCCCCACATCATGATCTCTACCGATGGTAGCCCCACCATGAACCACCCCAGGGGCTACGGCACCTTTGCCAAAGTGATTGAAAGCTATGTAGTGGAAAAAAACTTACTAAGCCTGCAGGAGGCTGTCAGGAAAATGAGCGGACTCCCCGCCCAGACCCTTGGCCTTACCGACCGTGGCCTGATCAGGGAAGGTTACAAAGCAGATATACTCCTCTTCGATCCCAAAGCCATCCGGGAGCGTGCTACCTACGAAGATCCCTACCAGCTGGCTTCCGGCTTCCAGTATGTAGTTGTAAATGGAAAAGTTATAAAGCGGGGCGAAAACTTTACCCCCGAAAGAGCCGGCAGAATGTTGAAAAAGAATGCGCAAAACAATGCCCGCTAAGCCGGCTGAAGCTTTTTTATGGTAGTGTTCGTACTGATACCGGCATGCAAAACTTCAGCAAAAATCTTATCTTTCAAATGAAAAAAGCCTTTTCTGCTGCTCTATGAAACTTACCATCCGCTCATTTGAACTTCCGCTCAGGCATACCTTCAGAATAGCCTATGATGCCCGCGACGTACAGCTAACGCTTATCGTAGAACTGCAGGAGGGAGAACATAAAGGCTGGGGCGAAGCCACCCGTAACCCTTACTATGGCTATACCATCAGCAGCATGACGGAAGCCCTGGAAAACATCCGCCCACAAATTGAAAATACTGAGCTAAGCAGCCCCGAAGCGTACTGGTCTAAAATGCAGCCGCTGCTGCAGGACAATCCCTTTGCGCTCTGCGCCTTAGACATGGCTGCCAACGATCTGTGGGGAAAAATGCACAGAAAGCCTCTCTATAAGCTGTGGGGACTGGAAGCTAAAAACATGCCCCTTACCAATTACACCATTGGTATTGATACGGTAGAGAACATGGTGAAAAAGCTTCAGGAAGTTCCATGGCCCCTGTACAAGATCAAGCTGGGTACACCTGATGATGTAGCCATTGTAAAAGCCCTGCGCCAGCACACCGATGCTATCTTCCGGGTAGATGCCAACGGCGCCTGGGGCGTGGCAGAAACTATTGAAAACGCCAAACTGCTCAGGCCGCTGGGTGTGGAGTTTATAGAGCAGCCCATGCCTGCCAGTGCCCGGGAGGAGATGAAAGAGGTGTACCAACATTCGGTACTACCGCTTGTTGCTGATGAGAGCTGCATCACAGAAGAGGATGTGGCAAAATGTTCAGGCCATTTTCATGGTGTTAACATAAAGCTGATGAAGTGCGGTGGCCTTACACCCGCCCGCCGTATGATTGCCGAGGCCAAACAGCTAGGCATGAAAGTAATGGTAGGCTGCATGACAGAATCTACCATAGGCATCTCGGGCATTGCCCAACTGCTGCCCCTGCTGGATTATGTGGATATGGATGGCCCCCTGCTGCTAAGCAAAGACATTGCCACGGGTGTGAGCATTCAAACTGGAAAGATAAGCTACAGCACCGTAAACGGCACAGGCGCCACCCTGCTGGCCGATGTTTAGTAAATACAAAATTCAGAGATATCCCGGGCCTGGTGTGCCCGGGAATCCTGTGCTACTACGACATTCTTGCAATATGCGGCTTAATAGAGGTTAGGTCTGATATTTTTACCGGCTTGCCAGATTCTATGCTCTTGCGGGCGGCAATGCCGATCAGAATTGCCATGGCCCCGTCTCTTGATCCTGCTGAGTGTTTAAGTGGATCTTCCATCTCGGGGTTTCTGAATATTTTATTTTGCAGGCGCACATCGCCCCCGCCATGGCCGGCACCCGTCATGGGTATCTTGATCAGCTCATGATCACCAAAGTTATCTGCCACGATGATTTCCTCATAATTGGCATTTTCCTTCTCGCCACCCTGCGACATCTCCCTGGCATGTAGTTCGGCCTGGCTAAGCTTTTCTTCCTTTCTCCAGGGAATACCATCCCAGGCATCTATTCTGCCATCCATACCGTTAAAGGCAATGCGCATGCCCTCATAGGGCGAGTAAGTGGTAAGCGAGTAGTTTACCTGCACATTATTGGCATATTTAATCTGCACCCCCATCTTGTCATAGATATCAATCTCCGGCCGCCACACACAGTTATCGCGGATGTAGCCATCGTGCTCCTCATGGGCTACGTACAGCTTCATGTTCATCTCGTCTTTGGTAATGTCGTAGTAGAACCGGCACTTGTCTTTGTGCGGGCAGGTACGGCATTTATCGCCCCTGAAGGCTGTATGATTGGCACCATAATGCTCCAGCGCACCTGTAGCATATACTTCTACCGGATCAGAATCGAGCCACCAGTTGAGCAGATCAAAGTGGTGACTAGCTTTGTGCACCAGCAGGGTGCCGCTTTTGTCCCTTAGCCCATGCCATCTCCTGAAATAAGAAGCACCATGGTAGGTATTCAGGTACCAGCCAAAATCTACTGAAGTGATTTTACCCACACGGGCCTGGCTAAGCAGTTCTTTAATCTTTGTATAGTGTGGATTAAAGCGGTAGTTAAAGCCTACTATAACCTTTTTGCCGCTCTTCTTTTCAGCATCCAGTATGCGCTGGCATTTTTCCTCATCGGTGGTCATGGGTTTTTCGGTGATCACATCCACCCCCATTTCCAGCCCTTTTACCACAAACTCATCGTGGGTAGAGTCTACGGTTGTTACAATAAGCATATCGGGCTTGGTGCGCTGCATCATTTCCTCAAAGTTTGTGAAGGTGGGGCACCTGGCACCAATAAACTGCTTGCCAAACGCAAGCCGGCCGGGGTTAATATCACACAGGCCTACAAACTCGACTTTATCGCTATACTGCTCTACCAGGTTACGCCCCCAGAAGGTGTTGCCCCTGATGCCGGTTCCGACCAGGGCAATTCGCTTTTTAGCACCAGCATCCTGCATTTGCGCAATCGATTGCACTGGATTGACAAAAAAAGATCCTGCTAGAACTGCTCCAGTATGGCTGATAAAATCTCTTCTTTTCATTTTTCTGATGTTTAAGGTAAAGGGTAGACGCTTAAATAAATATGATAAATAAAATCCGGATTTACTACTGCCTCACGATGCTTCTGCAATGGCAGGCAAATTGGGCTATTTGTACTGCAGCATGCTGCCTGTTCATTGCCGCTACACCATCTATACTGCAGGTAAACAACTGGTTGTCTCATGGCTTTTCACCTCGCACTACTGGTACTGTTGGGCAAATGCTGTAGCATAGCTGTTCAGCACACTATCAGTTAATTGCCCTCCCTCCTGTATAATAATCCGGTACCTGAAGGTTGCCGACGCTCCGGGCTCGAGTGTAAAGTTCTGCTCCTCCTCTCCGCCGCCCATGGCTTTGCGGGCAAAGTTGTTGGCTGCAAACAGGCCATAGCCACGGGCATGCCAGTGCGCCGGATGCCCGGGATTAGCTACATGATCAATGATGGCAATGGTTACTTCTTTTCCCTCCAGTATGCCATCGAGCCGCACCCACTGGTTGCGGGTGCCCCATACGGCATCACCCTCCAGTCCGCTGCTGCCCCTGTACTTTCCTGTAACCCCATTGTTGTTCACCTGCCTGAGCTTAGCAGGCCTTCCGCTGGCATCTGTCAGCAATACGGCTTCTGTATCTGGCTGCGCCATTTCCCGTGCCACCCTGATGCCCAGCATGCCTTCTTTGTTGTCCCGGAAAAACACCTGCTCTTCCAGGGCTGTTAAAGTGCTTATCCTATCAATAATGCGGGCATCTTCGGTGGCAGTAAAAACAAAGCGGGCTGTTTCCGCTAAGAGGGGCTCATGCCGGGGTGTTAGCCAGTCCATGCGCACCTGCAGCTCCGCCCCGGAGCCGCCGGCAAGGCTTACAATTTCCCGGTGCCGGATTAAACCCATGTGCTGCAGCCGCTCCCCTTTTACTGAATCAGAGTTATTCCAGAAATCAAGCCCGTTTACATCGCCAAAATTAAACCACAGCCCTGCCTGGTGCGGATGATCCACCCGCTCCCCTGCCCGTGGTGCTAAAGGAAAACCCCTGGTAACCTCCATACCCGAGCTGGACTTTAGAGGATAGAGGATTGGTTTTTTGAGGCTTTCTCCATAGAGGTAAGCCGTAAAGAGCGCTCCGTCTACCCGTACCTCTACTTTTTTACGCTGCTCATCATGCAACAGGGAAATAGCAGGCATAGTAGTTTCATTCTCTACAGTAGTTGCAGAATCATGGCTGGCAGTTTGCCTGCCACAGGCTACCAGGAGGAGCAAGACTGCCGGCAGCACCCAACAGCTATTCTCTTTTCTTATTCTTCTTACTTTTTCCGGGAACATTGATTGTCTCCACTGTTAGCAGACTTTGAAGAAGGTTCAGCAGCAGCTGTTACCCTACCACTACCTCCTGGGTCTGATCATCAAAAGTTATTTTTTTGCCGGTGTGCAGGGCGGTGGTACACATGATATTAGCCACAGAATGGTTGTAGCCTGCTCTTATATCAGCATTTGGAGTTTTCCTGCTGCGGATACACTCCATCCAGTTGCGCATGTGGGCACTGGTTAGGGTATCATAACCCATGTTGGCATCGGTGGCGGCCTTGGAGTTGGTTTCAATGGAGCGCTCTTCCAGCAAGTTTGCCTCCATGCCCATGGCCTTTGCCATATCTTCTTTTAGCCCGCCTTCCGGAGAGATTTTATTTGTATCTAGGTTGAGCATGCCACCATTGGAGAAATAAAGTTCCTTGACGCCTCCTGCCGAATTGTGCATGCGGGAGGAGTACACCACCTGAAAACCCTTTGTCTTATCATCTTTAGGGCCATAATCAAAAACAGCCGTCATGGTATCGGCATTCTCGCGCCCGTCTTTCCACACATATACCCCACCGTTGGCTACCACACTCCTGGGATGATCGTAACCGCTGAACCAGTGCACGGTATCGATCTGGTGCGACATCCACTGGCCGGGTATGCCGGAAGAATAAGGCCAGAACAGCCGGTATTCCAGGTATTTCCGGGGGTCCCATTCCGCGCCGGGAGTGCGGTTAAGCAGGTACCTCTGCCAGTCAACGTCTTCTTTCCTGATGCTGCTTACCAGCTCGGGCCTGCGCCACCTGCCGGGCTGGTTTACATTCCAGGTCATTTCTACCATGGTAATAGGGCCAAACTTACCCGATATAATGTATTCGTTGGCCTGCATATAATTATCGCCGCTGCGGCGCTGGGAACCAATCTGTACAATACGGTCCGATGCTTCCACAGCTTTCAGTATGGCACGGGCATCTTCCATCGATTCGGCCATTGGCTTTTCTATATAAGCATCTTTACCTGCCTGCACCGCTTCTATGCCATGCAGGGCATGCTGGAAATCTGCCGTGCTGATGATCACGGCATCCAGATCTTTCAGGCCATACAATTCATCGTTGTTCCGCGCAGCTACTATCTTGCGGGCGCCGGTGTTTTCTTTCAAATAGGCCACCCCCTCATCCCTGCGCCTGTTCCATATATCAGAAACAGCCACCAGTTCAAAATTCATTTCTTTAGAATGCCTGATAAATTCAGGAATCAAGGTATGCCTGGCCCTGTCGGAAAAACCCACAATTCCTACCCTTACCCGATCATTGGCACCCAGAATTTTACCATAGCTCCTGCTACTAAAACCAACTGCCAGCCCAAGGGTGCCAAGTGCTGCCTTTTTGATAAAATCTCGCCTGCCTTTAAAATTATTGCTTGTAATCATGTTCAGTTTTTTTGTGAGCGGCTGTTAAAAATTCAGATGCAGAAACTACAGGAGCATCCTTAGCTTAATTTATTGATAAGAACTGTAACTTTCGCTATATATTTATAATTTTCCGGACCTGACACAGCAGTTTAGCTGCAGATTGAAAATTTTTGTCATACATTTTTTACTGATGCCGGTTTTTTTGTGCAGCTACCGGAAATGACCTACTCATGCTCATAGCTTGCAGATTCCAATTATTTCGTCATATTGATTACCAGCCTTAGCAATCGATTTAAAATGATTTATACTATGCAACGACTCGCTTTAAGCTGCTTTCTTAGCGGAACAATGCTGTTGTTCCTCACTACCACCGGCTGCCAGCAAAAAACAAATGAGCTGCCGGATCAACAGACCGATGAATGGGTTGAGCTTTTTAACGGTACTGATCTTAGTGGATGGAAGCAGGTAAACGGAAGTGCCCATTATGAAGTAAGGGATGGCGCCATCGTTGGCACCACTGCCACCAATACACCCAACAGCTTTCTGGCTACCGATAAGGAGTACGGCGATTTTATACTTGAATTCGAGTTTAAGCAGGATACCAGCATTAACAGCGGGGTACAGTTTCGCAGCAAATACGATCCGGCCGTTGCAGAAGGCAGGGTGCATGGCTACCAGTTTGAGATGGACCCCTCGGCCAGGCAATGGACAGGTGGCATCTATGATGAATCCCGGCGTGGCTGGCTCTACCCGGTATCGCTGAATCCCGATGCACAAACTGCGCTGAAAAAAAATGACTGGAATAAGGCACGCATAGAAGCCATTGGCAACCAGATCAGGACCTGGCTTAACGGCGTGCCTGTAGCAAACCTGGTTGATACCCTTACAGATAGAGGACTTATAGCCCTGCAGGTACATTCCATCGGTAAAGACAGCGATGCCGGCAAGGAAATTATGTGGCGTAACATCCGCATCAAAACCACAGGCCTGGAGCACCAGGATAATCATACAGCCTTTGTCATGAACTTTATGCCCAATACCTTAACCTCCGAAGAAAAAGAACAGGGCTGGGCACTGCTTTGGGATGGTGCATCTGCCAGCGGCTGGCGTGGAGCGCATCAGAACAGCTTTCCGCAAAGAGGCTGGGAAATGAAAGATGGCGTGCTGAGGGTGCTGGAATCCGGCGGTGGCGAAGCAGTGAACGGGGGCGACATTGTAACCGAAAAAGAATACGGTGCCTTTGACCTCCAGCTTCAGTTTAAGCTTACAGAGGGTGCCAACAGCGGCATCAAGTACTTTGTAACCGAAAACGAAAAAGTAGAGAATGCCTCTGCCATTGGCCTGGAGTACCAGCTGCTGGATGATGAAAAGCACCCAGATGCCAAAATGGGCCGTGAAGGCAACCGCACCCTTGCCTCCCTCTATGACCTGAAAACTGCTAAAAAAGACATACGTTTTTTAAAGCCCGTAGGCCAGTGGAACCATGCCCGCCTGGTGGTGCAGCCCGATAACAGGGTTGAGCACTGGCTTAATGGTGTAAAAGTGCTGGAGTACGAGCGGGGCTCCGAGGAGTTCCGTAACCTGGTGGCCATCAGCAAGTACAAAGACTGGGAAAACTTTGGCGAAGCAGAAAAGGGCCACATTCTTCTGCAGGACCACGGCAACATTGTTTCTTTCAGGAGTATCAAGATCAAAGAGTTATAAACCACAGGCAAAAGCAGTAAATTTGCGCATAGAATTAGAGCCACAGTAAGCCTGGCTTCAGTAGGCAAAAGCCAGTTACACCCAAACAAAGAATAAACTTTCCAAAAAACTGGCTATACACACGCAGCACACAAAGAACATAGTGTTACCTGCGTTAACAAATGCTAGTAGATTAATTAAGGCAGAACATGCAAAACGATCCTGAACTAAACGGCAAATATTTAGGAACCATTACGGCAGATTTTGCCAAAGTAGCCGACACCCTGAAAGAAGCCTCCTACCAGATCCGTAAACGCGGCTTTTCGGAGCATCCCATATTTCCTATCAGCAAAACGGCAATTCCGATAGGGCAGCTGCTGCTGGATAGGCCTTCGCTCTCCCTGGAATGGAACTACTACGCCTCCTTCCTGGATGAGTTTGTGCAGCGAAAGCTGATTGAAAAGGATAAGGTGGAGAACTTTACGGAGGTCTACAAAAATCCAGATGAATTCTGCTGCCTTTTTGTGGTAGACAAGGAGTTCACCAATTTCCTGTACGTACCCTATCCGGAAGACTAAAAATGCAAAAAGCCGCTCATAGAGTGGCTTTTTGCATTTTAAAGAAAGCTTGTGACCACAATGTTACTTACAATGGTCTGCCAGGGCTTTGGTGCCGGCTTCCTGGTCCCAGCTAAGGGCCATTCTGTAGGCATTGCAGGCATCAGCTGTTTTACCGGAGGCTCTTAAAATATCGCCCTTGCGCACATACACCTTTGCATCCTGAGGGTAGAGGCGAATGGAGGCTTCCAGATCTTCCAGGGCTTTTTCAGGATTGTTCAGCTTTTCCCATACACTTGCCCTCACATCAAAATTGGCTGCATCTTTTGGCTGCAGCTCCAGCAGCTGGTTGGCCAGGGGCAGGGCTTTCTGGGCCTCCCCTACCTCTACCATCGCTGTAATACGGTTAAAGAGCAGGGCTGGATCTTCTGGACTTTGCTTCAGGAGCTTTTCATACCACTGGTTTGCCTTCCTGAAATCCTTTTTCACCAGGTAAATACGACCTACCTGGTTTTGCAGCGCCAGTACATCTTCCCCACCTTTGATCAGCTGGTGGTAAAGTGGTTCTGCCTCATCCCACTTCTGCAGCTTAAACAACAGATCGGCAAGACTCTCCTTGATGGCGGCATTTTCCTTGTCTACCTCTTTGAGGTAACGCTTGTACTCAGATACCGCCTTATCATTTTCTTCCAGAACCTCATAGGTTGAGGAAACATTTTGCCAGCCGGTAATGTAGGTTGGGTCCAGTTCTATGGTTTTCCTGAAATGGACCATGGCACCCTTATAATCTTCCTGCTGGTAGAGCACCAGCCCCTGGTAGTTATGTGCACCCACATTTTTAGGATCTACCGCCAGTGCTCTTAGCGCATAATGCTGCACGCTGTCGTACTCACCAAGCTGATAGAACGTTTTTAGGGTTACCACCCAAAAATCTTCATCTTTTGGGTTCAGCACAATGCTCTTTCTTAAAAGCGGAAGCGCATCTTTGTAGTACTCCTGTTTGTAGAGCAGGTTGCCCAGGTTGTAATGGGCCATGGCAAAGGTAGCATCCAGATCAATGGCTCTTCTGTAATCTGCCAGGGCACCCCAGGTATCGCCAATATTCTCCCGGCTTACGCCCCTATCGTTAAAATAGAGGGCCGAGGCGGGATAAGCAGCCAGTAATTCAGTAAAAACACTTTGCGCTTTACCGTACTCGCCTGCCTGCAGATAGCTTTGCGCCTCCTCGTATTTTCTTTTGGCATCGGGGTCAACATTACCCAGCGAAGCCAGCGCCTTACATTCCTTTGCCAGCTCGGCACCGGCACGCTGGCCTACCTCACGGGCTTCTATCTTTTGCTTCTTAATGTACTGCTGCAGCTCTTTTTCATTCTGATTGGCTACTGCCATCAGGCAGTCACGAAGGGCGGTCTGCAGTACCTCACGGTCGGGCGACTCAACAGAGGCAACGTAATCTGTTACGCAGCTGCAGGTTTTGTCTTTTAACTTGGTCATGAATACATCCTGCCCAAAGAGCATTGCAGGCATGAACATAATCAGGAGGAGAGAGAGGTGTTTTGTCATTGACTATTCTTTGAAGTGATTAAAACCCTGTGCTTTGAGCGGTACCACCGTTCCGCCTTTGGTAATCAGGTGGGCCTGACCGGCAAGATCGGTAGCATAGCCAATAAAATGAATATCCGGATGACTTTTTACTTTCTCGTAATCTTCCTGCCTGATGGTAAAGAGCAGTTCGTAATCTTCGCCACCGTTCATTACGCAGGTAACAGGGTCTACATTAAACTCAACGGCGGTATCGTAAGTCATTTTGTCGATTGGCAGGTTTTCTTCGTACACCTGCAGGCCTACCCCGGAGTTTCTGGCCAGGTGGAGCAGTTCAGAAGCCAGGCCGTCAGAAACATCAATCATGCTGGTGGGCACCACCTGGCGCTCACGCAGCTCATGTACAATATCCATACGTGCCTCGGGCCTTAACTGCCGCTGCACAATATATTTGTACTTGCTGATCTCTGGCTTGGCTTCGGGATCAGTCAGGTAAACGGCTTTTTCACGCTCCAGCACCTGCAGCCCAATGTAAGCGGCTCCCAGGTCTCCTGTTACGCAAATAATATCGCCTTTCCTGGCACCATTACGCAGGGCAACTTTATCAGAAGCCACCTCTCCAATGGCAGTTATGGACAACACAAGACCTGCAGCCGATGCGGTTGTATCACCCCCAATCAAGTCTACTTTATAATTGGTGCAGGCCGCTCTTATACCCTCGTACAATGCCTCCACGGCCTCTACGGAAAAACGGTTGCTCAGGCCTATGCTCACTGTGATCTGGGTAGGGATAGCATTCATGGCCGCCACATCAGATACATTAACCGCCACAGCTTTATAGCCCAGGTGCTGCAGGGGCATATAGCGAAGATCAAAGTGGATACCTTCCAGCAGCAGATCGGTTGTTACCACACGCTGAAGATCTGTGGCAGCCAGCACGGCGGCATCATCGCCTATTCCCTTTACACTGCTCTGGTGGTAGTGCTCTACCTTCTGGCTAAGCAGGTCAATCAGACCAAATTCCCCAACTTCACTTATTTCGGTTCGTTTTGGTTCTTCCATAATTAATAGTTTTTGGTAAAGGATCTGACGGTGAACCGCAGCTGTTCAGGAGTAAACTGGGGGACGAAAGGTGATAGATGACTAACAGGGTTGAAAGCCGTGAGCAGGCAGCTCATACCTCACCAAACCACACCCTCCCAACAACTACACTTCTAACAACATGGCTCCGTAAGAATAGCCGCCGCCGAATACGGTAATGATCAGCCGCTGGCCTTTTTGGAGCTTCTCTTTTTTCTCCCAAAGGCCTATACCACAGCCGGCACAGCCTGTATTCCCCAGATACTCCACATTAGAAACAGCCTTATGAGCAGGAAGTCGCAGCGTTTCTGCTACATTATTCGTAATGCGCAGGTTGGCCTGGTGGGGAATTACGTAATCGATATCATCCATATTAAGCCTGTTGCGCTCCATAATGTCGATGGTGGCCTTTGGCATGTACTGACAGGCATGAATAAATACGTCGCGTCCGTTGGGCATGATAATGCCTTTTGCCAGTGGCTTAAGCGTAACACTTTCGGTGGCTTTGCCCCGGGTGGCAGCACCGCCGGTGAGTACATCTACTATGTGAATGTCGCTGTCGGTTTGCCGCTCTTTGCTGATGAACAGGGCACAGGCACCATCTCCCCAGAGGTGGCCGGCTTTTTCGTCTGTTTCTACATTGTAGGCGGTATTGTGCTCGGAGGCCACCACCAGCGCTTTCGTAGCTTTGCCCAGGGCAAAATAACCCTGCACTATCTCAACAGCATTTACCAGCGAGCTGCAGGCAGCAGAAATGGTCACCACTGGTATATCGTGCACATCAATGCTGTGCTGAATGGCATGGCCCAGGGTAACGATGGTATCATGCGGGGTGTAGGTTGCGCCTACAATCAGATCTACCTCCTCAACACCATAGGGTAGTCGGGGCAGTGCTTCCTGTACAGCAGCAATGCCCATGGTTTGGGTATTTTCGTGCGGTGCAGCTTTGCGCCGCTCCCTGATGCCTGTACGAGACACAATCCACTCGTCTGTCAGGTTATTCAGTTCTTCAAAATATTGGTTATCTACAACCGCTTCAGGCAGGTAGGCACCTATGGCATTTAAGTACATGCAGGAAAAATTTTCAGCTCTTCGCCAACACTAAAACTTCTGTTCAGCTCTTGATTCAACAACCCTAATTGCAAAGGGAGGTTTACAAATTTTGCACAAAGGTAATAACAATTTAGCGCTTCACCTTATGTGGTTAACAAGTAGTTTATAGTGATCTACTGTTAACTACTTATTAGCCCTGTAATAAACGGGCTTTATGGAATAAAGCATGTTACGGTATTTAGCCAGTGTGGGGTCATTTTCCGGGAAAAGACCAAATACAGCCAGCACGCTACTGCAAAAAAAGAGTTAGCCAGTAGTATCCCCGAAACAGACCTTAAAATTCCAGGTAAACCATACATAGGTAGGAATGGATGAACTAACGGTAGGTACAGGCGAAGCAACACCTCTAACTTAGTAGTATGAAAAAAATATCTCAGCTGTTATTGCTAGCAGCAGGCTTGCTGCTGTTGGATGCGTGTGGCCCTAAGCCTCAGTACAAAACTGCCGAAGGAAAACGGAAGTTGAAGTACTACAACTCTGTGCAGTACGAACAACCACAGCCTAAGCCTTAAGCGGCACCATCCGTCACCAGCCTTTTAACGGACAGGTCGCTCCTGGCACAACTCTACCAGTACCCCACCGGCATCTTTTGGGTGCAGGAAGCACACTATTTTATTATCGGCTCCGGGCTTGGGCTCCTGGTTAAGTAACCTGAAGCCCTCCTGGCTCAGGCGCTGCATTTCTGCGCGGATATCATCTACTGCATAGGCAATATGGTGGATGCCCTCTCCCCTGTTTTCAATAAATTTGGCAATAGGACCATCTGCACGGGTAGATTCCAGCAGCTCTATCTTGGTCTCTCCCATTTGGTAAAAGGCCGTTCTTACGCCTTCACTTTCAACTTCTTCCGTTTTATAGGCTTTTTGTCCGAGCAAACGTTCATAACGGCTGTTCGCTTCCTCCAGGGAACGAACAGCAATTCCTATGTGTTCTACATGCTTCATGAGCAGCAAATAAAGCAAAAAAGAGAACTTTCCTGCTAAAAAACAGGTTAGCTTTTACAGCCAGACTGTGGGTGAGCAGGCTTCTATCGTTAAAGACACTTTTAGCTTTATAGCCTTAACAGGAGAAAATTTCGGCTTTGTTGCCTAACTTGCACCCGGAAATAGAGAAGATTAAATGACTATGATAAGCGTTACCGATAAAGCAATAGACAGAATCAAGGAACTGCGCGAAACAGAAGGCCGTTCCAGCGATCAGAACATTCGTGTTTCAGTGAAAGGTGGCGGTTGCTCAGGCCTGATGTACGACCTTAGCTTCGATGCTGCCGTACTGCCTTCAGATGAAGTGTTTGAAGACAAAGGCGTTAAAATCCTGGTAGACAAAAAGAGCCTGCTTTACCTTTTAGGTACTGTACTGGACTTTTCCGACGGCCTCAATGGCAAAGGCTTCCAGTTCATCAACCCAAATGCCAGCCGTACCTGTGGCTGTGGTGAGAGTTTTTCTGTTTAAAAGGATATGCTGATAGAGATATTGAGCCCCTGCCCGCTGGCAGGGGCTTTTTGTTTTTCAGCCCCTCCCTGGCGCAAACATCCGCTTTCACCCGGGCAGGGCTATCAAAAAACTGTTATATAAGGAGTAAATGATGATATTATAGAGATAAATCTGTTTTACCACTAGCAGCAATGCGGCCCTGCTGCTTAGGCGGTGGTGCTTTTTCCTGATAGAAGCTGCAAAAGTCATTCAGCACACACTGGTAACACTTAGGCTGAACTGCATGACAAACCCGCTGTCCGTGCCAGAAAAAATGCTTGTGGAATGTGAAGAGTGCATCTGCATCGGCAGGCAGCTGTGCCAGCAGCAGCTTGTGCGCTTTATCGGCAGAGGTGCGGGGCGGCAGTATGCCAACACGTATACTTACCCGGTGCACATGGGTATCTACCGGCAGCACCGGCTTCTTAAAGTTGAAAAGCAGCAGGAGTGTTGCAGTTTTGGGTCCGACACCCGGCAGGCGCAGCAGCCAGTCCATTGCTTCCTGGGTGGGCATGGCTTCCAGAAAATCCAGGCTTGGCGCTCCCCGTTCTGCAATAATCTGTGCCAGGGTTTGCTTGATGTAAGGAGCCTTTACCTCCGGATAGCTGGCAGGCTTGATCATCTCTATAAGTTCCTCCAGCGGCGCATCCCGAATGCCCTCCCAGCTCCCAAAGCGCTCCCACATCCGCTCATAAGCTTTCTTTTCACTAACGTAATCTGTTCGATGTGAAAGAATAGTCATGATAAGTTCCTGCAGCGGTTCCCGCTTGGAATGCGCCTGCTGTGGCCCCCACAGGGACAGCAAGCGCTGACGGCTCTCCTGCAATTTTTCTGACGGACTCATACTGTCAGCTAACGAAGCAGGCAAAGCTAATGTTCGCACTGGTAAAGAGGATGAGAAACAGGTTGGTTAAGCAGGCTAAACCACCTGCTTTCATATAATAAGCACAAGCGGATGCTTGCGCAGGCAAAGTTCATTAACAAAAAAGCAGCCCCGAAAAATCGGAACTGCTCTTCTATTGGGCAACAGATGCTTCTTTGTATGCTTAATAAGCTCTTACGGCTTTGCCTTCCATGTAGTTCATAAAGGCACGGTTTACCACGCGGTTACCTCCTTTGGTAGGATAGTTACCGGTAAAGTACCAGTCACCGATATGGTTAGGGCAGGCAATGTGCAGGTTTTCTACCGTCTGGTAGATAACGTCTACCTCGGCATTAATCTTTTCTGTTTTGATCAGCTGGGCAATCTTGGCACTAATCTGCTCATCGGTAAAAGGTGCATATACCTCCTGAACATAGTTAGGGGCATCAAGCTTGCCTACAGAGGCTGCGCATTTATCGTACACATTATCCAGAATATGGTTCTGCCCCGTTTCGTTCAGCAGGGAAATGGCAGCACGGAAAGCGATAAAATCTTTCAGGCGGCTCATGTCAATGCCGTAGCAGTCGGGGTAACGGATCTGTGGGGCTGATGATACAATGATGATTTTCTTTGGATTCAGGCGGTCCAGCATGGTGAGGATGCTTTTCTCCAGCGTGGTACCACGTACAATAGAATCATCTATCACCACCAGGGTATCCACATCTTTTTTGATCACCTCGTAGGTAGTATCATACACGTGTGCTACCAGGTCGTTGCGGTGTTCATCGTCGGTAATAAAGGTACGCAGCTTGGCATCCTTGATTACCAGCTTTTCGATACGCGGACGGAACGACAGCAGCTGCAGCAGCTCATCATCATTGAAGGCACCTTTGTCCTGCAGGTATTTTTTCCTTTCATTCACCAGGTGGCTTTCCATGCCATCGATCATGCCCAGAAAGCTTACTTCTGCTGTATTGGGAATGAAAGAGAACACTGTATTCTTGAGGTCGTAATCTACAGCATCCAGTATTTGGGGAACCAGCAGGTGTCCGAGTGACTTACGCTCCTGGTAAATATCCGGGTCGGTACCGCGCGAGAAATAGATGCGCTCAAAAGAACAGCTGCGCTTAGGCAATTGCTCAATAAACTGATGCTGCTTGTAGTTACCTTCCTTGTCAACAATCAGGGCATGGCCCGGTTCAATTTCTTTTATCTGGTCGTAGGCTACGTTGAAGGCAGTTTTGATGGCTGGCTTCTCTGAAGCTACCACCACCACCTCATCATCGGCATACCAGTAGGCGGGGCGGATACCGGCAGGGTCGCGGGCTACAAAAGAAGAACCAAAGCCGGTTAAACCTACCATGGCATAGCCACCGTCAAAATCTTTGCAGGCACGTTGTAATACACGCCCCAGGTCTAGCTCCTTCTCAATAATATCGGAAATCTCCTGGTTGGTACGGTCGTATTTGTACTTATCGAACAGGATCTGGTTTTCTTCGTCCAGGAAGTGGCCTATCTTTTCCATTACCGTAACGGTATCGGCTTTTTCCTTGGGGTGCTGGCCAATTTTCAGGAGAATATCAAACAGCTCATCCACGTTGGTCATGTTGAAGTTACCTGCAACGGCCAGGTTACGGCTCCTCCAGTTGTTCTGACGCAGAAAGGGGTGGCAGCTTTCAATGCTGTTTTTACCGTGGGTACCATAACGCAGGTGGCCCAGCCATACCTCACCGGTAAAGGCGTGGTTTTCCTGCAGGTATTCGGCATCGTAATAACGATCTCCGCCCTCTTTTTTAGCCTTTTTCATCTTCTTGGCAATTTTGCTGAAGATGTCGGCAATGGGCTGGTTTTCGTTAGAGCGGTAACGGCTGATGTAGCGGTGACCGGGCGGTACATTGATTTTGATGTTGGCAACACCGGCACCATCCTGGCCGCGGTTATGCTGCTTCTCCATCAGGAGATACAGCTTATTGATCGCATACGTTGGAGAACCGTACTTATCGATGTAGTACTGCAAAGGCTTACGTAGGCGCACTAGGGCAATACCACACTCGTGTTTAATCTGCTCGCTCATCCTGATCTATTGACTTATCGTAAATGCTTCTATCCAGTTCATTACCCAATCGGCCCTGAAGAAGAACAGTACCAGCAGCAGCGCCAGGGCACCCGCCAGTATACGTTCCAGTACAGTACTCCCCTCTACCTGCACAACCGCTTCGGGCTGCTTTTTGAGGTAAAGATAATAGGGTATTTTCAAGTAGTAAAACAAAGCCACAACCGTTGTTGCCAGGCCTGTTAATAAGAGGTACAGCAACATGCTCGATCCGCCACTGCTATATCCCTCCCACAAGGCCGAAAACACCAGCAATTTGGCTGTAAATCCTGCTGTGGGCGGCAAACCGGTTAAGGCTATCATTACCACCACCATCAGCACGCTGCTGTACGACAAACGGCTACCCAATCCCCTGTAATCAGCAATTTTGTAGCTGCCCGTTTCGGCCTTCAGCATACTAACAAGCAAGAAGGCCGCAAAATTCATTAGTATATAGACAAAGCCATAAAAAAGCAAAGCCTTATAGCCCAGTGCTCTGAAAACAAGTACAGCTGCCAGCAGCAGGCCAGAATGGGCAATGGAAGAGTAAGCCAGCAGGCGGCGTGCATCCTGCTGCCACACGGCTGCGAGGTTACCTACCAGCATGGTGATAATGGCCAGCAGGCCCAGGATAAACTGCCAGTCAAAGCGCAGGCCGGCAAAGATAATACCCGCCTCCAGGAAATGGCTTAAGAAACGCATCATCAGGGCAAGCCCCGCCAGCTTTGGTGCAGTAGAAAAAAGTGCTGCCGCCGGCAGGGGTGCTCCCTGGTAGGCATCTGGTGTCCAGAGGTGAAAGGGCACCACTGATATTTTAAAGAGAAAGCCCGCAAGCACCAGAAAAGCCGCCAGCAGCACCGGCAGTATGGGAATGTTAAGGCTCATGAGGCCGCTTTTGAACCCATAAGCGGTAATATCCAGCGTGCCGGTAAAACCATATAGCAGGCTCATGCCATAGAGCATAATGGCCGATGCCACAGCACCAAACAGCAGGTACTTTAAGCCTGCTTCGGCACCCTCACGCCCTCCTGAAAAAGCCGTGAGCAGGTAAGCACAAATTGAGGCTGTTTCTATGCTTAGGTAAATGAGCAGAAGATTTGAGGCCATGCTCATGAGCATGGCAGCCATCAGGAGGCCCAGCAGCAGGGCATAGTACTCCCCGGCGAGCTTTTTCCCTTCCCGAAAAGAAAGCAGTACCGCCAACAGGCCCGAGAGCAGCACCAGCAGTCGAAAGGCTACTGCCATTTTATCGAGCTGTAGGGTACGGGCCAGCAGGTGTACGGGCTCGGCTGGCAGTCCTTTATACAGCAGCATATAAGCCGATGCGGCAATTACCAGCAGGCTTAGCACAGCCAGGCCTTCGTTACGCCAGCTACGAGGAATCAGCAGAGCTCCCAGCAACACCAGCAATACGCCCAGGCCTAAGGTAAGCTCAGGGTACAGCAGGGGCAAATCCTGCAGAATTGCCTGCAGGCTGGCTTTTAATGGCGCTATGGTTGGGGCTTGTGTTTCCACCAGAAGGGTCCGTAGTCTATAAGAAGCGGGTTAAAAGTACCAGGTTACTTCTGCCACGCTCCAGCACCCCCTGCACAAAAGCATCTACAGCTGGGGTAAAAGAGTCAAGCAAGAGGTTAGGGAACAGTCCCATCACCAGCATACCGGCTATAAGCGGTATCAGCAGAAAATATTCCCTGGGGGTAAGATCAGTAAGACTCCCCTCCCAATGCAGCTCACGCACAAAAAACTGGCCGAAGAACATACGCTGCAGGGTCCAGAGGTAGTAGGCTGCTGTAATTACCAGCCCCAGTGTTGCCAGAATTACCATCCAATAGGGTAGTAAACCATTGGCAGAAGGGCTTCTGAAGGCACCCAGGAACACCAGCGCCTCGGCAATGAAGCCAGAGAAGCCAGGCAGGCCCAGGGATGCAAAGAAGGTAATGGTAACCGCCACGGTAAAAACAGGCATACGCCTGGCAAGGCCACCATAATTATCGATGATGCGGTTATGGGTACGGTCATAGAGTACCCCAACCAGCAGGAATAGCGCAGCAGAAACAAGGCCATGGCTGAACATCTGGTAGAGTGCACCACTAACACCCTCAACCGTGAGGGCCGCCAGCCCCAGCAGCACATAACCCATATGAGAAACAGAAGAGTAGGCGATCATTTTTTTAAGATCGGACTGGGCAAGGGCATTAAAGGCACCATACAGAATGGAGAGCACCCCTACGCCTGCCACCAGCGGTGCATAATAAATGGCTCCCTCAGGGAACAGGCTGTAGGGGATACGCAAAATGGCATAGCCGCCAATCTTCAGCAAAATAGCTGCCAGCACAACAGAAACAGGCGTGGGTGCCTCTACGTGTGCATCGGGCAGCCAGGTGTGCACCGGCACGGCCGGCAGCTTAACGGCAAAGCCCAGCATCAGGGCCAGAAAAGCCAGCAGGCGAATGGAATGCCCCCAGAGTTCACCGCCGCCCTTCAGGCTTAGCAGACTTCCCGGAATTAGATTACCTCCATCCATCAGGTGGAGCATGTTGAAGGTATGCACCATATCGCGGGTATTCAGGGCACCCTCCTGCAGCATTACCTGCACCCTGCCGGCCTCCTCCACGCCTGCATGTAGGGCGGTAGCTACCGGGTCAATGCCGGAAATATATAAACCTACTATGGCAATCAGGATAAAGAGCGAGCCTGCCAGGGTGTAGAGGAAAAACTTGATGGAAGCATATGCCCTTCTGGGACCACCCCACATACCAATGAGAAAGTACATGGGCAGCAGCATAAACTCAAAAAAGAGGTAAAACAGCAGCAGATCCAGGGCCACAAAACAGCCTACCACCGTACTGCTAAGCAGCAGGTACAGCAGAAAATATCCTTTCTGGTGCTGATGAATGTTCCAGGAGCTGATAACGCCGATGAACATCACGATGGCTGCCAGCAGCACCAGGCCTACACTAAGGCCATCTACGCCCAGGAAATAATCGGCAGAGAGGTAGCCGATTTCCCCCAGCGGCAGGCTAAACCAATCCAGCTTTTCCACAAACTGGTAGCCCTGCGGGGAAAACACGCCGGCGGGAGCACCAGCACCGGAGCGAAAGCCAGACCATAATGCAACAGCCAGCAGTACCTGTAAGGCGGTGGCAGCCAGTGCAACCCATCGGCCGGCCCCGCTAAGCCTTGCCGGAATCAGCAACAGCACAAGGGCAGCCAGCAGCGGCACAAATATGAGCAGCGAAAGTAAGTGTTCAGTAAGCTCCATGCAAAACAGCTTTTACCGGTTAAACCGGCGCTACAGAAGCAGCAGATCTGCAGCAGGCTTCTTTGGAAAACGCCTGGCCGCAATTCGGCTGCAAGATATAAAAAGGTATGGGTATCAGGTATAGGACATGTGTTTTAACATCTTCTCAATCCGTTTCTTTAAGCCCAAAGCCCAGATATTAAATACCTTGTATTAATTTTCAATTTGTTAAAAGAACATCCATAAGATGATTGCCATCATACAAGCCAGCATAATGAGCAGGTACTGCTGTACCCGTCCGCTCATGGAACGGCTAAAATGCCCTGCCTGCCCCGCTACCCACACGCTCACCTGAACGGCCCCATCTATAAAAGTACGGTCGAACCAGTACACCACATGCCCGAATACCACGCCCGACATCCCCAGCAGGTCTACCAGCCGGTCTATTACTTTTCTGTCGAGCCAGTTGGCAAAGTGCATCAGCCCCAGCCCAAAAGCGATTACGGTACGCCGATAAATAGCATCGAGGTGCCAGTTACTGTACGAGAGCCTGGTAATGCGGCTCCGGAATACAAACTTATTATTATAGAAGGAACCCCTGCCGTTGAACAGGTGATAGATCAGGTAAGCCAGCAACAGCCCCATCAGCACCAGGATGGCAGAAACAACACCTGTGAATGTGTGGTAGCGAAAGGCAGCCTCTCTGATGTCAAAAAGCCTGTTGGCCGCCTGGTATTCTGTTAAAGAGCCCGGCACTGCCACCTGGGGCAGCTGCAGCAGGCGCATGGGCCATGCTCCCTGAAAATCGAAAGCATCGAAACTAAACCAGATACCCAGCGAGAGCAGGGCCAGCACCAGCAGTGGAAAGCGCATGAGCATGGGCACTTCACGGATGGCGCCATAGGATACTTCGTTGCCATCGGAAAGGCGGTTGTAGCCAAAGAACACCAGGAATAGCTGCCGGCCCATGTAAATGGGCGTAAGCAGGGCGGTGGTAAAGCCTGCCAGGGGCACCAGCCAGGCTAAAATACCCCACTGCTTTCTGGCAACTGATGCCCAGCCCATAGTACCGGTAAGGATGGCATCTTTGGAAAGAAAACCTGAAAGAAAAGGCAAGCCAGCCAGCGCCAGCATGCACAGGAGGTAGATGACAAAGGTAAAAGGCAGCTTTCTGCGCAAACCGCCCATGTTACGCATATCCTGGGCATCGAAGTGGGTATGGCGGCGGTGGGCTGCCTCATGCAGCGCATAAATAACGGCGCCTGCCGACAGGAAAAGTCCAGCTTTGAAGAAGGCATGGGTGAGCAGGTGAAAAAGCGCTGCATCGTAAGCGCCGGCACCCATGCCCATTACCATATACCCCAGTTGCGAAATGGTGGAAAAGGCAAGAACTTTTTTAATATCGTGCTGTGCAAAGGCTGCAAAAGCACCCATAAAGGCCGTTGTGGCGCCAATAAAAGCTGTTATATCCAGCACCATTGGGGTAAGCAGCGGGAATACCCTGCTCAGGAGGTATACCCCGGCCGCCACCATGGTAGCCGCATGCAGCAGCGCCGAAACAGGCGTTGGGCCCTCCATGGCATCGGGCAGCCATATCTGCAGGGGAAACTGTGCCGATTTACCAATAGCTCCCATTAGCAGCCCAAAACCTGCTACAGTTAGCAAAATAGCGGGCAGTGCACCAGCAGCACCCGACCATACCGCCTGCCAGTCGCCGCTTTGTATGTAGCTGGCGGGCATTAGCTGAAAGAGCGCAGCCAGATCGAGGGTACGGAACTGGGCGTAGAAAATGAGGAGTGCGATCAAAAAGCCAATATCGCCCACCCGGTTTACCAGGAATGCTTTTTTAGCGGCGGCTGCGGCCTGGGGCTTATTAAACCAAAAACCAATGAGCAGGTAGGAGGCCAGTCCTACCCCCTCCCAAAAGCAGAAAATAAGAAACAGGTTATCGGCCAGCACAATGCCCAGCATGGCAAACACAAAGAAACCCAGGAAAGAAAAATAGCGGTTAAAGCCCGGATCTTTCCACATGTACACCACCGAAAACAGCTGCACCAGCAGGGCCACGCCATTTACCACCACCAGTAACAGGGCGGCAGGAATGGTAAGCCAGATACCCAGTGTAAAAGGATAGCCTGCCCCTGGTGTAAACCAGTTCCAGCGGGCATGCGTAAGCGCTGGCGATATAGTTGCAGCATCGCTGTTGCCCGGCCAGAGCCTGCTAAAAAGATAAACTGAAATAAGCAGTGCTACTGCCTGAAATCCAATCATGAGCCAATGGCCACGCCCCCGGAGCAGGAGCACCAGCAGCGCTCCCAGCAAAGGAAGCAGGAGCACACCTGCTGCCATGGCAGTAAGCGGACTAAACGGGAGTGGCTGTAGGAGATCGGCAGAATTCACGGCCCTAAGTTATCCTTTTAATCTGTTCAACTTATCCAGATCGGCAATTTTGTAATAACCGTACACCCGCACCACCAGCGCAAGTGCCACAGCCGCCTCGGCAGCCGCCACCACAATTACAAAGAGTGCAAACATCTGCCCCTGCAACTGCACACCATCGTAGCGGCTAAAAGCAACCAGGTTTATATTGGCGGCATTCAGCATCAGCTCAAGGCCTATGAGCACTGCAATGGCATTTTTACGGGTAATGGTTACCGCAAGCCCTATGCAAAACAGCAGGGTGGCCAGTATCAGGTAATGTGAGAGCGGAATCATGGTTGTGCTGGATTTTGTGTATTGATTCCTGTTGATGTAACTGCTATGCTTTCTGGTGCTGCAGGCTTTGCCAGGGTGGCTGCCCCTACCAGTGCCAGCAGCAGCAGGATACCAGCGAGCTCAAAAGCCAGTACATATTGTGTCATGAGGTGTACGCCCAGGGGCTCTACTGTTGAGGCCTGCACAAGGGTAGCATTCTCCTGCGCACGCATTGCCCAGTCGGGCAGGGCAAGCTGCCCCAGGGTGCCAATCAGCAATACCAATAAACCTGCAGGCAGCAAATAACCCCAGAACTGGTTATGCAAATCAGTAATAACCGGGCTGGTGGAAATACGGTTGGTGAGCATTACCCCGAAAATAAGCAGGATAAGCACTCCGCCTACGTAAACCACAATCTGGGTAACACCAATAAAATCGGCACCACTTAGCACATAAATGGCCGCCACGCCTAAAAAGCAAAAGATAAGTGAGAAAGCTGCATACAGCAGGTTTCGGGTAAACAGGATCACCAGGGCCGATGCCAGTGTTAGCGCTGCGAAGGCATAGAACAGGAACAAAACCATGAGCAGGTAAAACCTAAGATGGAGGAAAGATAAAGAAGAAAGCCTAAACCAACACGCTGTGCTAGCCTGCCCTGCCGGGTGGTTCGGGACGCTGGCTATCGTCCTGGCGCTTTTCTTCTTCGGAAAGCGCTTCGCGCTCTGGTTTACGGATTACTACTTTTTTATCTACTACTGGCTTTGGCCCCTTATTTTCCTGCTCATTTGCCTCTTTCTGACTGGGTGTTTCATCTGCTTGCATAGCTTGCTGCTTTGGTATGACTGGTTTAATAACAGGTCGTGGCTTTTTAGTTTCTCCCCCTGAAGTCTCCATAGGCTCATCAGATAAAGGCTGATTTGTAGCTTCCGGTGTCTCCGTTTTACGGATTACAGGCTTCATCACCGGGCGTGGCCTGGCAGAAGCTGGTTTAGCCTGCACAGGGGCATCGGCCTGCGAAGGGTCTTCTGCAGATCCTTTGGTGCTATTTTCCGGGCTGGCCCCGGCAGTCTCCGTCCGCACGTTCGCATCTGTGCTGGCTGCTGCCGGATCTGCCTTTTTAACTACCGGCTTTGGCTTCATTACCGGCCGTGGCCTGGGAGGCGTAGCAGTTTGTTGTGCCTCCGGAGCCACTGAATTGTCCTTAGGCTGATCAGTGGCTGAAGCTTCAATATTTTCCGGAGGGCTGGCTTTTTTCACCACTGGCTTCATCACTGGCCTGGGTCTGGCTGGCGCAGCAGAGGCTTGCTGCGCTGGCCCCTTCTCCTCCCCTGCCGGTGGTGCTGCCTTTTTCACAACCGGCTTCATTACAGGGCGAGGCTTGGGCGCCGCTCCTGTTGTACTGCTTGCGGGCAGTGCTGCAGATGCCTCCTCGCTGGCCGATGGCTTGGCTTCGCCTGCATCAGATGTAGCAGCTTTTGGCTTCATCATGGGGCGTGGCCTGAACTTAGGCTTTTCCGCTCCAGGCGCCGGCGAATCTTCTGTACCCGCTGGTGTGGGTGCAGATTTCATGGTTGGGTTGGGTGCTTCTGCTGCAGAATTCATTCCAGTTGCTGCCTCGGCTGCTTTCTTCTGCTCCATCAGCTTACGGGCAGTGTCTTGTGCAGTTTCGGGAGCATTAGCTTCAGCATCTGCTGGCTTGGGTGCGGCCGGCTTAGGTGTGGCCGGGCTAGGTGCGACCGGCTTAGGTGCGGCAGGACGGGCGGCAGACGGAACTGGCCGCGCCGATGCCGGCCGCGCCGAAGCCGGCCGCGCCACGCTTGGTTTTGCTACTGCCGGCTTAGCTGCAGCAGCGGCTGGTCTGGCAGCTTTTTGTGCTTCTTTCTGTGCCTGGTGCTCCTCCAGTTCTTTTCGCTTTTGCAGAATTTCAAGCGGACTCATTTCGGCAAAGGCATAGGTGTGGTCGGCTACATCAAATTCGCTGAAGTCGTACACCTTCGTCATAGTAAGGCACTCGGTGGGGCACACAGTGGTGCAGAGGCCGCAGAAGCAGCATTTAGCCATGTCTATATCGAACCTGGCAGCGTGTATGCGTTTGGGTGTACCATCAGAGGTCTGGCCACTGGTTTCTACCGCTTTGATGGGTTCTATTTCAATGCAATCTACCGGGCACACCTTTGCACACTTATCGCATACAATGCAATCTTCTATTTCATTGTGCAGGCGGTAACGGGCATTATCCGGCACCGGCAGGCTCTCTTTTGGGTACTGCAGGGTAAAGATACCGGTCTGCTGCTCAAAATAATTATCCTGCTCCACCCCTACCGGCTTACGGCTCTGGCGGGATTCCAGAAAATGCCGCCAGGTAAGCTTTAGCCCATGCAGCAGCGTACGGGTAGCAGTACCCATGTTGCCGAAGTATGTATTTCTATTGATTTGCGGCCCCTGCTGAGGCTGCTCTTTCGGGAATTCTGTTGCCATTTTGGGAGTCTGTATTAGTGCATGATTTCTTACTGTAGTTTCTGCTTAGAAACTACAACAACAGCAAAAAGCAATCTCCTCTACCAATGCACCATTCATATAAAACGACTTCTGCCAAATATTAAACTTAAAACTACAAAAAAAGCTTTAAAAGATTTTTGAATCCCCTGCCCAATTCGGATTTGAGTGTATGTACCTGTTTTCCCACACCAGCTCCGGATTCGCTCATTAACCAATCCCGATCAGTCGCCATACGCCGGTAAGCAAGAGCAGGATAATGGCTGCAGGGGTAAGGTATTTCCAGCAAAGCGACATCAGCTGGTCTACACGCAGTCGGGGGTAGGTCCAGCGTATCCACATCTGCAGCAGTATCATCAGAAAGGCCTTGCTGATCAGCCAAAAACCACTCCAGAGGTGTCCGGCTACTGTGCCAGGTGCTCCGCTTGTCCACTCGGCCAGGCGCAGCGGGCCTACATTGGGCAGCGGGGTATTCCAGCTGCCCCAGAAGAGGATAACACCCAGGAAGGAGACCAGCAGCATCATGCTATATTCCGCCAGGAACACCAGGCTCCAGCGAAAACCGCTGTATTCGGTATGGTAACCACCCACAATTTCAGATTCTGCTTCAGGCAAATCGAAGGGGGCACGGTTACATTCGGCCAGGGAGGCTATAAAGAAAATAAGCCACACAAAGAAAAAGAGGGGCATGCGTACCACATTCCAGGTAAGGAAGCCACCTACCTCTGTTAGCTCTACACCCAGGGCAGGCAAGCCAAACAGCCACAGCCGCTCCGCTTCTGCACCCACCACATCGTTAACCCAAATACCCTGCTGAAAGCTGATCTCCTGCAGGTTAAGGGAGCCAGCCAGCATTACGGTACACAATATAGTTAGCCCCAGGGGCACCTCATATGATATGATCTGTGCCACCGAACGCAATGCACCATAGAGGGAGTACTTGCTGTTACTGCCCCAGCCGGCCATCAGAATACCAATAACATCCAAAGAAATAATGGAGATCAGGTAGAAAACGCCTACCGCTGTGGCAGAGCCTGCCCAGCCATTGGTAAGCGGCAGCACGGCATAACCGGCAAACACCGCCACAAAAATGATCACGGGCGCTACCAGAAACATTTTACGATCGGCCGCAGCCGGCACAATGTCTTCTTTCTGCAGCAGCTTCAGCAGGTCGGCCACAGTTTGCAGTAAGCCCCAGTGCCCTACCTCCATCGGCCCCAGGCGGTCCTGGATCAAAGCCGATACCTTTCGCTCGGCCCATACAGCCAGCACCACAAAAAGGAGCAAAAAGGGCAGAAAGAAAAGTAGGGTAGTCATGCATTACAAAGATAGGCGGCATAGACTTTAAAACAAGCCTGGCATCACAACACAAAAGCCCCGGCACCATGCACTATGCACAGGCCGGGGCTCTCTTTGGTTGAGAGGGAAGAATGTATATTATTCGGCTAACCTGATCAGACCCATCTGGTCTTCGCTTACAGAGATAAGCTTCCAGCCAGTATTTTCTTTGTTGTCGTCTTTACTGGCATACACCTTCCAGCGGTATACCTTGCCAGGCTCCAATGCTCTTAAGGCAGATCCATCAAAATTGTAATCTGCAGAAGTCTGGCCGGAGGGTACAATTACCTTTTTAACAGGTCCGGTAGTACCATTGGCTATAGTGCCGATGCCAAAGCCGCCCCAGATTACGTTGCCATTAGCATCAGATACCTCCAATACATAATCGCTGGTGCTGGAGTATGCTGCCCAGGTAAAACGCGGGGTAGCAGAGGCCACTTCTATTGGTTCTGTAGTGGTAGCCAGGTTTGTGGGTGTTGTAAGTCTTACAGATCCGGTTAGGCTGAAGTCAAGCGACACTGCGCCACCATCTACATTCACAACAGGTTCGCCATTTTTTACGATCCAGTCGGGATCTACAACGCGCTCGTCGTTCTGGTAGGAAGCACGCGCAATGTAAGTACCTGCCGGAACATTGGCAATGCTATAGTTTTGAGAGGAACTGGTAAGCAGTCCTGGAATTGCCTCCTTTGTTAAGGGGTGCGTGAGGGTAATATCTACCTCACGAGCGTTAGATGCCAAAAAGGTAACAGTACCACTAACTGAACCGGCAGCCCCCCTGCTTAGCTGTAGGTTTTGGGTGCTTTCTGCCGATGTTGTAACAGAAACTGTTGGCTGCTCGGAGCTATAGCCGCTAATCCATCCCTTTAGGGCATAGCTGCCAGCTGGCAGATTGTAGATGTAATAATCTCCCGCAGCATCAGTTACTGCAGAATATCCCTGGCCGTCTTTTTCGGCTACCACCAACACGCCTGCCACACCTGTGCCTGCTTCGGTCACTTTTCCTTTTACATAGCCGCCGTTTTGAACAGCACTTGGGTTCATTTCGTATGGTTTTGCCACATCGGTACCCACTGATACGGTAAAAGGCAAAGGACTCATGCCCTTGGGCGGTACCTGATCGTAGCCCTGGCGATAAAGCTTCAGGTAGTAGCTGCCACCAGAAAGCTCAGTTTTATATGCACCATCGGCACCGGTTGTCAGTGATTTTACAGGCGCATTGGTATTAGATTCCATCACAATGATACGTACCCCATCCAGTGCGGCATCTGTATCAGCATCGGTAATTGTACCACTTAGCACACCCGTTGTTACCGGCTCATCGTCTTTTTTACACCCCCATGCCACCAACAGCACAAAGGCCAGCATCATCAGATTTGTGTTTCGCATGTTATTTGCAATTTATATTGTAAAGGAACATGCATTAGGTGCCACTTAAAACCGCACACCTCACAAACTATTACTATCACAATTCAGAGGATTGCTTGCACACCCAGACCTTAAAGCAGGAAGAATACAATTCAAACAGCACCTTCTGTCCAGAAAATCTCTAAAAGCATAAAAATCATCACACCATTCCAACTAAAAAAGCACTGCCCTACCCCCATTCCAAAACAGCATTATTCCTTAAAATAACCTGTTAACAACAGCAAAACGAGCTTCTCCTGCTGTTTCGTCCTGATACCTTGTGGCGCTGCGCTGCTGCAGCATGTTCTTTACCTGAAGCCACACCTATGAAAATACTTTTACCCCACCAGCTTACAGCCACTGTCTGTATCTATACACAAAAGCCAGATATGTGATTAAACCTTAAAGCCACTTGTGCATCAAAGGCTTAACTGCGGCAAATAATAGTCTGGTTACAGCAGGATTTCCCAAATAAAACTGGCAGGTCACTTCTTTAAACATTCTGCACCGGCCGCTCTCTCGCACTACCCTTAACTTTAAAGACACATAATGAACAAGCTACTATTGGTTGTTGCTTTTTTACTGATAAGCGTACTGGCTTTTGGCCAGAGTGCTTTTCTTTCCGGCACGGTAAGCAGTGCTGCCGATAATTCAACGCTGCCTGGCGCCTCTGTTGTTCTTACCCGCCTGGCAGATTCAGCCAGGGTGGCACAGGCTACAGATACAGAGGGGAACTTCAGGTTTAATAATCTTACTGCCGGCGAGTACCAGCTACGGATTAGCTTTGTGGGCTATACCACCCAGCTTCGTGAGCTTACCCTGCCCGAAGAAGGCCTGGAGCTGGGCTCTCTTGCGCTTAAGGAGGATGCCGAGCAGCTGAACGAAATAGAAATTATACGCCAGCAGCCCCTGGCCACACAGGAGGGCGACACTACCTCCTTCAGGGCAAATGCCTTTAAAACCACCCCTGATGCCAATGCCGAAGACCTGATCCGCAAGATGCCCGGCGTGGTGGTGCAGGATGGTAAGGTGCAGGCACAGGGCGAAGAGGTGCGGCGGGTGCTGGTAGATGGCAAACCTTTTTTTGGCGATGACCCTACTGCTGCTCTTAAAAATCTGCCTGCAGAAATTATCGATAAAATACAGGTTTTTGACCAGCAGAGCGAACAGGCGCGTGCCAGTGGCTTCGACGATGGCGAAACAACCAAAACCATCAACATTGTAACAAAGCCAGAAATGCGCAACGGCCAGTTTGGGCGGGTTTATTCCGGCTATGGCCTGGATGGCCGCTATATGGCGGGAGGCAACCTAAATATATTTAATGACGATCAGCGCATTTCTATCCTTGCCCAAAGCAATAACATCAATCAGCAGAATTTTGCCACCGAAGATCTGGCCGGTGTAGCCAGCGGCAGTGGCAGAGGTGGCCGCGGCGGTAGAGGCGGCGGCGGTCGTGGTGGGTTTGGTGGTGGCGGTGGCGCCGGAGAGTTTATGGTAGGCCAGCAGGGCGGTATTGCCACAACAAATGCAGTAGGTATCAACTATACTGACCAGTGGGGCGAAAAGGTAGAAGTAAGCGGCAGTTATTTCTTTAACCACTCCAGCTTATTATCCACACAAAACACCCAGCTGGAATACCTAGGCTCCAGGCTGGGCGGGCAAACCTATACTGAGGAAAGCAAGGCAGAAAGCACCAACAGCAATCACCGTTTTAACCTTCGGTTAGACTATAACATCGATAAAAATAATTCGCTGCAAATACGCCCCAGGCTAAGCCTGCAGGACTACAGCGGCAACTCATCGCTGGTGGGGCTCACCAGGCTGGGTTCTGAAACCTTAAGCAGTACTATTAACCAGTTTAACTCCTCCTACGGCGCGCTTAGCTTTAGCAACGACCTGCTTTACCGGCATAGCTTTGCCAAACGGGGGCGTACCTTATCCGTCAACATAGGCACCAGCATAGATAACCGCGATGGCACCAGCGAGCTTAACTCTCAAAATGAATACTTGGACGAAAGCCCGGTAACTGAAAACCTGCTGCAGCAGTCGGATTTGCAGGATAAAGGCTGGCGCTTAAGTGCTGATGTACGCTATACCGAACCCATTAGCCAAAAGAGCCAGCTGATGCTGAACTACAGAACAGGCTACCAGTACTCCCGGCCCTACAAGCTTACCACCGATTTAGAGAATGATGAGTCTGAAGCCGAATTGAACCCTGCTCTTAGCAGCCAGCTTACCAGCAGTTACCGCACCAACAGCCTGGGTGGCAGCTACCGCTTAAGGAGCGAAAAAGGCATGCTGATGGCAGGCATTAACTACCAGGCCTCCAGGCTCGACAACAACCTTCGCTTTCCGTTGGAAGGTGACATAGAAAGAACCTTTGAGAATATACTGCCTATGGCCATGTACCGCCATAACTTTTCGAAGGAAAAAAACCTGCGGGTAATGTACCGTACCAGCGCCAACCCTCCGTCGGCGCAGCGGCTGCTTTATGCAGTAGACAACAGCAATCCGCTGCAGCTTACCATCGGCAACCCGGCCCTGCGGCAGGATTATCAGCACACTTTATTTACCCGCTATTCTGCCAACAATCCGGAAAAGGCAAGCACTTTTTTTGCCCTGATCTCCGGAAGCTACTCTGCTCAATACATTGGTAACAGTGTGCTGCTGCCGGCACAGGATACTATACTGGCTACAGGCTTTACCGTACCCGCCGGGGTGCAGCTAACGCAGCCTCAAAACCTGGAGGGTTACTGGAACATGCGCACCTTTGTATCGTATGGTGTGCCGGTGCAGCTGCTTAAATCTAACCTGAATGTAAATGCCACTGCCTCCTACAGCCATATCCCGGGCCTGATCAACGGAGCAGAAACCTATACCGGCAATACCGGTTTTGGCGCCGGTGTGGTACTAAGCAGCAACATCAGCGAAAAAATTGATTTTACACTCAGCACCCAGGCCAATTACACCATTGCCACCAACAGCCTGCAGGAGAGCCTGAACAACCGCTACATGAACCAGACCAGCAGGGCTTCCTTTAAATGGATACTACCCTTTGGCCTAAGCCTGGAGAGCGACCTCGCACACCAGTATTACGGCAGTTTTGCCGGCAGCGATGCCCAGAATTATATGCTGCTCAATGCAGGCATAGGCAAACGCATGTTCAACAACAGGGGCGAATTAAGCCTCTATGCCTACGACCTGCTCAATCAGAATACAGACATACAGCGCAATATTACCGAGGCCTACATAGAAAGCGTGCAGACAGATGTGCTGAACCGCTACCTGATGCTGCGCTTTACCTACAACATCCGGAACTTTAAAAATGCCGGCAATATGTAAGGCCTCTTTTAACCTTCTTTAACAATCAGAATTGAAAGCTGGCATGGTAGTTGGCTTTCAGTTAAGCAAGAGCAAGTTTTAATAAATACACATCACTTAAAAAGGAAAAGAAAGATGAAAAACGGGAAATGGATAGTGGCTGCGGCCTTTGGGTTGATGTCGGTTACAGCTGTAAACGCCCAGACAGAAGGTGCTAAAACGAAAGACCACAACAAAACAGAACAGCACGACCGCAAGGGCCATAAAAGAGGTGGCCGCTTACAGGAAAATGTAAAGGAATACGAAGCACAGCTTAACCTTACGCCTGCACAAGTAACCCAGTGGGAAACCCTTAACGAAAGCAGCAAACAGCAAATAAAGGCGCTTAAAGAGAACACCAGCCTGTCGCAGGAAGAAAAAAAGGCTCAGATGAAAACCATGCGCCAGGCCAGACAAACCGAGCTGCAGAAAATTCTTTCTGAAGAGCAATTTGCCAAGCTGCAGGAGATCCGCAAAGAAAAAGCGCAGGAGCGCAGAGCTCAGCGCGGCAAGAGAGGTAACTCCCAAAAAGATAGCCGCTAATGTTGCACCTGATTAATAGCACTTTACGAAAGCTCGCCGGTTGGCGGGCTTTTTTGTTTGGGTCTGGCCGAGTTTTCACCAACAACAGTATAAGAATTGTTATAAAACTTCCGTTTTGTAGACAACAACCAAACCCTCACAGACTATGAAAAAGCCACTCTTGATTTTAGCTGCATGGCTCTGTTTGCTGCTGCCATGCTTTGGGCAAAATTATGAATTTACTACGTACGAGAATGGTCTGATCTACAGCCCCAGGACCATGGGTCAGCTGCAAAAGATTGTTGATTCGCTAAACCTGAAATTTAAGAGCTGTGACCTGAATAAAATATATTACGCCAAGGCACAGGCCAGAGCACACTATGTGCATTTAAACAAAGGAAATGTACGTCAAGCAGAAGCAGACCTGAAGCGGGGTATATCCTTGGAAGAATTCAGAAAAAAGTATCCCAGAGCAAGATCCGGAACCTTACTACAAGTGAGATCGGGGCTATTTGTTTCACCCTGCTAATCACACCACTATATATTTAAGAACCTTCTGATGTTTTTCATCTTAGCATATTGAGCTGGTTTATGAATACCTTTTTTCTACCTGTTCAGGTTCATGTACAGGCTTAGTCTTTTCAGCCCATTCTCATAGGTACCGATGCCATATTCACCTGGCTGAAAGGTGATCAGGGCAGCCTCCCACTGCTGGCTGAAGGTGCCAATGAGCAGCTGTTCCTGGTAATTATCAGGGGTTACCCGGATACAACTGATCTCATACTGCCCTGCAGGAATGTCGTGCAGCAGGTAGGTATCGTTGCCGCTCTGGATGGTAAAGGAGCGTTCTATTACCTCACCTATGCTGCCATCGATGAGCGGGATGGTGGGCTTCAGCGTTACGTAAACATTGTCTCCGGGATTCATGCGCTCATCCCAGATGCTGCCTGTGCCGCTCATCAGCTCCAGGGTGGCCCCAAAATAGGCGCCTTCTCTGTCTGGAATAGGTCCGCTGATCTGCCATTTGAAGTTTCTCACCACCCCGTTCTTAGCATCGAAGTAGTCGTAGTCGCTTGCCTGGGGCATGCCCATGCGCAGGGTGTAGTCCTGGCCCTGGTAAGGTATGGTAGCCCAGGCTACTGCTCTGAAGCCTCCCGGGGGAAGCGTTGGAGAAGTATATTTACCCGCTGCATTGGTAGAGACATCGTAGTAGGACCAGTCGTTTTCTATTCTTACCCTGGCTCCTGCTATGGGCCTGCCCTGGGAATCCACTACGCTACCACTTACAGTGCCTGCCTTAGTGTCTGCGGGTTCTTCTACAGGTGGGTTTGGATCAGTCTCATCAATAGGGCCATCCTTTTCACAGGCCGTTAGCATACAGGCGCTCATCAGAAATGCACCTAAGGAAAGCTTCAAAAAAATGTGCTTAAACATAAGGTTGGAATAATAAACTTTTGTTCTTATTGATTGATCAGGTAAAGATTAAGTTAGTGCTGGTTTAGTCTCTGTAGAGGTTACCGGAGGGGTTTGCTTCAAAAGTGTTTACCTGCTCAATATCTTCATTGAGCACAGCAGAGCTTCTGTAGTAGATGCCATAGCCACCGCTGCTGGAGATTTTGCTGTTGCGGATGCTAAGCCTGTTGGAGAAGGGCACATAGATGTTGGCTTTAACACCATAGCTGATGGCGCTGCCGCCATGGCCATGCTCTACCACCGCATGCTCCAGCAGGTTGGCAGCATTGGCCGTAAAGATGCTGATGCCCTGCCAGGCTCCTGCCTGTTTGCTAACGCTGGTGAAAGTTACCTTCTTTTCTGCAGTACCTGCTGCATGGATGTATGCCCCTGGCCTGTCGGCTACTTCTATGTACTGATCATCTGCCATTTCTATAACAGCACCAGCCATTACCTTCCAGCCTGTTCTCACTGAAAGAGAGCCACTGCTATAGCGGTAGTGGTACCCCGGCCACACCACCTCTCCAGTTCCTTCTATGGTACCGGAGAAGACTTCTATACCTGCTTTGGCATTATCTGTAAATTGAGAGGCTGCATCAAGCTTTTGCACCTGGTTGGCTGTCATGTATAGTCCAGCTTCTGCATGGTGTCTAAAGGTGTTGCTGGCAAAGTCGATGAACTGGGCGTTGCTGGCAACATAGATGCCATAGCCAGCATTGTGGTGCAGAGTGCTGTTCCTGATGCTTAGCTTGGCCGGACTGCCGCCTGCTCCAAACAAACCGATGGCTGCTTTCACACCGTCAAACAACAAAGCACTTCCTGTGTGGGCAATCTCTACATGCTCCAGTACTGTAGCCTGGCTGCTGGAGTAGATGATCATGCCTTTCCAGAAGCCAGCAGCCTGTGTTTTGCCCCTAAAGATGATCTTTTTGTTCTGCTCACCTACAGCCGAGATAAAGCCGGGTGCATTCACTACAATGCCTTTACCCCCTGCTACTTCTATGACTACCCCTGGTCTGATGGTAAGAGTGGCGCTGATCTCTATGTCAGTGCTTACCCTATAATCAGGGGTAGCAGGATCTGTAAAGATATCGTCCAGTACAGTATTGGTGCTGATGTTGCCCAGCTCCTGTGTTTCCTTTGGAGGCTCGGGTGTCGGCGCTGGCAGCGGATCAGCTGAATCGTCGGTACAAGCTGTAACAAGCAGGGCAGCAAGGGCTGCCACAATAGAAAGATACTTGATTTTCATGATGATAGATGAAGAAAATGATTAGGTGATCTGGTATTTCTTGTTTTTAATTTCTTTGACACGATCTATAGGTAGGTCCACAATATTAAGCTGACAACTCCTGCCAGTCTAAGGCAGCAGCGGCCGCACTAAGGCAGCTGCGCCTGTAGTGTTTCCTGCTTCTATTGATTCTGTACTTTTACTGTTTGGCGCTGTAAACCTGGCACAAGCAGTCTTCTCTGCAAATCACTAAGTCCTTCAGCCAGCACATGCTGTGGTTGATTTGGATAAAGCAGGGGTTTAAAACAGCCTGATGTGGAGTTGCTGCTTATAGCTGTTGTGTGATGATGCTGGTCAGTTAGAACCTTGATCAGGTACTGTTACACGTAACCAGCTCACGAAGCACATAAGTACATGCCTCTTGTTAAATCAGCTTCAGTTGTCGGTAATCCTGAAACCCATGATGATTTTAGCCCCGCTATTGTTTCTGTTCAGGCTTTGTTCCCAGGGGCTTTTTAGCACGTGCTCTTAAAGAAAGCACTGCAAGCACCGCTGCCATAAAAATAAGTGCCATGTACAGCACTGCCTCTGCAATATCTATAAGTCCATTATTTCTGAGGGAATAGACCACCGGGAAGTAGTAAAGAAAAGCAGCCAGGTACAGCAATGAGCAGAAAAACAGGATAAACAGATCGGACCATTTGCTGTTGAACAGCGATACTGCTCCAAAACTTATTGCAATAGCATACCATGCAACACCCTTCATACCGAAATCGTCATGCACTGGCACCTCGGCCAGTATAGACCTGTAATACTGGTAGGCAGCAGAAACAACGAATGCTACTGTCAGCAGAAAAAATGTGGATTTGTAGTACCTTTTCATGGATAGAACTGGAAAAAATATACATTGAAAACCCTTTATTGCCGGGCCAGTGTACTTGCAGTGGCTTTGTAGTATTTCTCCAGCTCTTTGTCCTTACCCAGCCAGCGGGCTATACCGGCCAGTATGCTGCAAAGCCCTGTTTGCAGGCTGTGAGGCAGTATGGGTGCGTAGCTTTCGCCCATTTCAAACAGCAGTGCCAGGTGCCATATGCTTTTAGGCAAGCCTTTTTTATTGCAAAGGCCATCGTTTGCCAGGCCATGGGCAATGCGCAAAGTAGCCTCAAAAAAACGGGCAGGCTTTACCAGCACCCTGAAACGAACAGGCTCAGTTTCGCTTGGATTGAAAAACCTGTGCAGCTTGTAAAGAGGCGCTACGGCCTTTTCTCCCGGAATCAGGTGCAACAATTCTTTTTCCACCTGTATGCCCAAAATGCCTTCTACCACAATAAACTCTTCAATAAAAGTAGTGTGGTAGTGCATATCGTTGCCCCCTTTTGGCTTCATTACTACTTCTACCTCCAGGTATTGCCCACTGGTTTCTTCCGGGGTTCGAATGAATTCCATATCGTAGCCGCCCGCGCTGGAGCTGATTGTACGGGACAAGCCGGCGGGGGTAAGAGCTGATTTGTTCTCCGGAACAGCCGGAGATGAGATATAAGCAAGCATAGCTTAAGATGAGTTAGGATTTATATTGATTTCAGGTATTGATATAAAGATTGCAGTTCGGCATCGGTATAGCGTGCAGTCATCTGCCAGGGCATATCCTGCTGTTTCAGCACTTTTCCTTCAGGGGTTACACCCGTACGCAGGGTTTTGATAAATTCTGCTTCAGTCCATTTTCCTACATTGCCAGAGGCTGTAACATCCGGCCGGGCAAGCATACCCGGTGCAGGCGGCTCCATTCCCTTCATGTCTGTGCCGTGGCAGCCCGTACAGGAAATGGACAGGTATTGCCCATAAGCGGCCCCTACAGTTGCTTCTACACTGGCTGTGAGTGTACGTCCATGATCAATTTCATGCGCAGGAAACAGAGGAACCATTTCAAAAAGAGCAAGCACTTTTAGCAACGGCCCGGCTGACATTTGTGGTGACTGCTTATCTACAGGAGGCAACGAATTATAATAGGCAATAATGGCGCTCATATCCTCTGCGGAGAGCAAGGTTGTTTCCTGCGATGGCATCACCAGCAAGGGCGTACCATCTGCGCCTAAACCATGTTTGAGTGCCCGCACCCAGTCGGCATTGGTGTAGCTATTGGGCAGGCCGCCCCTGCCTCTTGTCAAGTTAGAGGCTGCAATCAGTCCCATAGCGGGGTCATCAAGCATTACTTTTCCGCTGCCATCCTCGCCATGGCATTCTGCACAGCCTTTGATAGCCGCCAGGTGAGCTCCCCTTGCAATGGCCGCACTGTCTGTGGGGATCTCCAGCGATTGAACGGCCACTTCCATTACCTGCTTTTGCTGCCATTCCAATCTAAAGTGGGCTACAACATAGACTAAAAGCGCAACAGCCAGCAGTCCAGACAAAATTATTGCCGCCCACCTAAAAATTTTTCGTAGCATTTTATTTAGATTTAATTTTAAAACAAAATTATACCTAAACCTCCCACAGGCTCCTACGCCAAACGGAGTACCACCTACGCAAAACGGAGTATTGCATGCAGCTACTGGATATATCCTTCGAGAACATCATGCAGGAACTTGTAGGCCAGCAAACCAGGAGTGCACAGCCTACAGGTGTGAACCCCGTTGCCAGGGTGGTGAATAAAGAAATTGGAGCTGTAGGGCTGCAGAGCTACTTCCTGCCCGGCTTACACATATCTCAGGTACAATGGCAGGTTGGCAAACACCATTTGCGCTTCGAAGACCAAACCCATTCCGACGACATCAACATTAACCTGCAGTTGCAGGGAAGTCTCTATACTCAGTTCAACTGCCTGGCCAATCCCCTGGATATGCAGCCTGGCCGCCATAACCTGATTTTAACATCAGAACCGGGCGGGTACCATGTTATAAAAGCAGGAGACCAACTGGAGATGTTTCACCTAAGCCTGAAACCCGAGCAGTTTTGCCGCTTTCTGGACGAGAGTACTCCGCTAGGGAATAATTTACTTCTAAAGCTTGAAAAGAGAGAAGCATTTTCAGCCAGCCCCCAACCCCTGAATATTACCCCCTCTATGCAGGCAGCAATTGCCGATCTGAAAAACTGCAGCCTGCAGGGCCACACCCGCCGCCTTTACCTGGAGGCCAAAGTAACAGAGCTGCTCTGCCTGCTGCTGGATGGCTACGCCAGCTATTATATGCCCCTGAACAAGCTCCCCAAGCGTAATGACGTAGATAAACTTTATGCTTTGCGTGAATACCTGCACCGCCATTACCTGCAGCCTGAGCTTAGCCTGGCCAGCCTGGGCCGCGAATTTGGCCTCAATGAATTTACCCTGAAGAAGGGTTTTAAACAGCTGTTTAACACTACTGTGTTTGGTTACATACAACAGCTGCGCATGGAGCACGCCCGCCTCCTGATCATGGAAGGCGGCCTTACGGTAAGCGAAGCAGCCGATGCCCTTGGTTATGCCAACCCACAGCATTTTTCCACTGCCTATAAAAAGCAGTTTGGTGTAAGCCCCGGAAAATTTGCATTGGCAGATAAATAAGCAGTAATTTAAAAATGGAGCGCTGCCCAACACCAGTTCACAGGCATACATTTTACGCCTGTTCCGGGCGCAACCTCCTACATCATAATATAAATTCTGCTTATGCACGCCTTTAACCCATACCTCACCTTTAACGGAGATTGTGAGGAAGCCTTTAAATTTTACCAGGACTGTTTTGGTGGAAAGATTAGCATTATTCAGCGCTTTGGCGACTCTCCAATGCCCGTACCCGACAGCCACAAAGATAAAATCATGCACATAGAGCTGGAGGCTAACCCGGTGCACC
Organism: Cesiribacter sp. SM1; assembly: GCF_020178975.1. GTDB lineage: Bacteria > Bacteroidota > Bacteroidia > Cytophagales > Cyclobacteriaceae > Cesiribacter. The sequence continues at coordinate 485,963 of NZ_JAHXBU010000093.1, read as the reverse complement.
TGATGGGGTCCGACGGCTCACCACAGCACCAGGTTATAAAGGGCAATGCTGTTACTTTCAATCTTGCCTTTCAGAACACTGAAGAACAGGATATCATTTTTAATAAACTGGCAGCCGGAGGTAAAGTAAGCATGCCGCTTGAAAATACCTTCTGGGGCTCGCGCTTTGGTATGCTTACCGATAAATTTGGCGTGCACTGGATGCTGAATTGCCAACTCTCCAGCTAAGTTCAGAAATGGATATAGAAAAATTACGCAGCTTTTGCCTGCAGCTGCCCGGCGCCACAGAAGAGATTAAGTGGGAAAAAGACCTTTGCTTTCTGATAGGTGGCAAAATGTTTTGCGTTACCGGCCTTGATCAGCCATTTTCTGCCTCCCTAAAAGTAACAGACGAAGCGTTTGGCCAGCTTACTTCCCTGCCAGATATTAGCCCCGCCCCCTACCTGGCCCGCTATAAATGGGTACTGATTGAAAAACCTAACAGCCTACGCGCCGAAGCCTGGGAACGTTACCTCCTGCACTCCTACCAGCTGGTAAGAGAAAAACTGCCGGCAAAAATTAAGAAGCAGCTCCACATGCAATGATCACCACAACTGCAAAGCAAAACATGAATCATCCCAAATTTTTAAAGAGCTAGCATTCCTAATAGAAGTGGCCACTGGAGATCTCCAGTGGCCACTTCTATTAGCAGTACAGTCTTTGCGAACGCAGCGAAGCGGAGTGTGGCAATCTGGCTTCTATGCGCGTAGACGCCAGATTGCTTCGTCGTGCCTCCTCGCAAAAACTAGTACCTTTAAGCAAAAACAGCCCTGGAATAGCATCCAAGGCTGTTTTTGCTTATTTTATCCCAAATCAAAATTCGGGATGATTCATGTTTCTATATTATTGACAGTTCCGAGTACTCCTGCAGCGGTTTAGGCTACCAAATCAGAAAAAACTACTCTTCTTCCTTCATGTTGTGATATACGTGCTGCACGTCGTCGTCTTCTTCCAGCCTTTCCAGCAGCTTATCTACATCTGCACGCTGCTCTTCGGTAAGCTCTTTGGTATCCATTGGGAAACGGTCAAAACCAGAGCTTAAAACTTCAAAACCACGGTCTTCTATTGCTTTCAGCACATGGCCATACTCAGAAAAAGGGGCATACAGCATAATGCCATCCTCATCGGCATAGATCTCATCTACACCATAATCAATCATCTCCAGCTCCAGTTCTTCAATATCCTGGCCGGTGTTGGCAATTTTAAAATGGCATTTGTGCTCAAACATAAAATCTACCGAACCACTGGTGCCCAGGTTGCCTCCCGTTCTGTTAAAATGGCTGCGGATGTTTGCCACCGTGCGGTTGTTATTGTCGGTAGCAGTTTCAATCAGAATAGCAATGCCATGTGGCGCATAGCCTTCAAACACTTTCTCCTCGTAATTGGAGGTATCTTTATCGGTGGCACGCTTGATAGCCCGCTCAACATTATCTTTAGGCATGTTGGCTGCTTTAGCGTTTTGTAACACAGCCCGCAGCCTTGAGTTTGATTCCGGATCGGGACCACCCTCTTTGATCGCCATCACAATATCTTTCCCGATGCGGGTAAAGGCTTTGGCCATCGATGACCAGCGCTTCATCTTGCGCGCCTTACGGTATTCAAACGCTCTTCCCATTTCGTATAATTTTGCGTTGCAAATTTACGAAAATAGCCCAATCTTATAAAATACAAGCCACTTTTCATCCAAGTTTTTTGCAATTCAATACTACAAACATATATTGGATGCGTTCTATATAGGTCTATGCCATATTCACTCAAATACCTGCTGGTGCTGGTGATGCTTGGAAGCATCTGCACTGCCACCTCTGCACAACAACCCCCGCTTCCTTCACCTCCGGGCACCATCCAGTTTATGGATACCCTGTACATCGATAAAACCGAAGTAGCCAATGTGCACTGGCGGGAGTTTCTTTTCTATGTACAGCGCGACTCAGGAGAGGCTGTCTACAGAGAAATGTTGCCAGACACAAGCGTATGGTTTCAGCGTAACCTGGCACAGCCACAGACCACCAGCATTAAGCTTACAACAGAGTATTTCCGCGAAAAGGAGTACCAGCTTTTCCCGGTGGTAGGCATCAATTACGAGCAGGCACAGGCCTATGCCCGATGGCGGTCTGTGGTAGTAAGCGAATTGATGAATCAGCCAGAACAGCTGGCAAAATTAGGAATTCCCGCAGGAAAAAGGGTGGAAGTAAAATACCGCCTGCCTACCGAAGAGGAGTGGGTAGCCGCTGCTGCCGGTAAGCTCTCGAAGGAGAAATACCCCTTCGGGCAAAAAAGATACTTGAAAAAAGGGGGTAATTCCCTGAATCCGGAGCAGGCATACAAACAACTGGATGAGCCACGCCCTTCTTTCTCCAGCTTTAGAAAAGACATTGTTAAAGCCCGTATTCCACAATTTCAGGTAGTAGCAGAACTACCCTACGATTTTTACCTGGCGCCTGAATATCCAAAAGCCATAACCGACGGCCCCAGCAATAAACAGGGCATGATTAATATGATCGGGAATGTAGCTGAAATGACAGCCACCCCGGGCATTGCCAAAGGCGGCAGCTTTATGCATAAGCTCGAAGACAGCAAGATCTCTGAAAAGCAGGCTTACGAGCAAGCTACTCCCTGGCTGGGCGTGCGTTACGTAGCTACCATCAGGGTGGTAGACCCGGAAATGCCCGTAATTCAGGAAAGCGATGGCGTCAGCGACTTTTAGCTATTTGCCAGTCAGCCACCGCTAAGCCTGTCCACGAAAAACCACACTGCCGGCTCACAAGACTGCGAGACCACCTGACAATCAAAACTAAAGAAGTTTACAAGCTGTTAATAAGTGTTGGAAACGGAAGGATTGGCATTGCTCCCTCACCTGCCCGGGCATCCTCCTCCTGCGACTCTAGTGCATAAAAAAAGGCCTGCCGCCGGCGTACCGACAAAACAGGCCAAGTGCAAGCAAAGAGGTTAATAAATAGATTTAAACAAATATACGACAAATTTTGCCGTCTATCCAATGTATTATACGTTTGTAGCCAGAGCAAAGTTCCCACAGAAGCAGCAACCTTGACACAAAAAAAACACCTTGTTTTTATTATGAATCCCATTAGCGGTACACGCAAAAAAGAGCAGGTACCGCAATTGGCAGAGCAGTTGCTGAACAGCAACCGTTACACCCACACCATAGCCCTTACCGAGCGCCCGCTGCATGCTACAGAGCTTGCACGTGCTGCCGCAGAGGCTGGTGCTGCAGCCGTTGTTGCAGTGGGTGGCGATGGTACTGTAAATGAGGTGGCAGCCGGTATACTACATACACAAACAGCCCTGGGTATTATTCCATTTGGCTCCGGAAACGGACTGGCCAGGCACCTGGGCATTCCCGTAAACACTACCGCTGCCATTCAGCTGCTCAACAAGCTGCACACCATCACCATAGATGGTGCACTGGCCAATGGCCGGCCCTTCTTTTGCACCGCCGGCATGGGCTTCGATGCACACATTGGTAAATTGTTTGCAGGCGGTAGCCAGCGGGGCTTTGGCAGCTATGTACGCCTGGCCCTGCAGGAGTTTGTTAACTTTTCGCCGCAACGCTATGCCATTGAAATAGATGGCAAAAAGCTGCGCAGAAAGTGCTTTGTCGTTACCCTTGCCAATGCCGGACAGTATGGCAATAACGCCTATATTTCGCCTGAAGCCAACATACAGGATGGATTGATTGACCTTTGCCTGATGCGCCCCTTCCCTGCCCTGATGGCATTACCAATGGGCCTTAGGCTTTTTCAGCGCAGCATTCACCAGAGCGAGTACGTAGAGATACTACGCGGTGAGCACATCAGGATAAGCTGCAGCAAAAGCGACTGCATGCACCTGGATGGGGAATTTCTGCAAATGGAAAAATCTCTGGAAGTAAAAGTTATTCCTCAATGCCTGAAGGTAGTAGTACCAGCGACAAATAAGGAATAACCTAAAGGAGGCGCCTGCACTGATAAAAATATTGCAGGCTACATGTTTAATTGCTTAGTTCAAGTGCTCGCGCAGCCCCTGGATGAGGTCATTGCCGCGCAGGCGCTTATCCAAAAATGGCTTTTTCAGGTACTTGCGATTATCTTCAATACTTTTTTCCAGTATCGTGATATCTTTGCGCAGGTTCTTAATCAGACCCGCAAGGGCGTCATTAAGCTCTCGTAGGTTCTTTACAAAATCTTTGGCTTTCTGTGGTTGCATCTCCGTAACTATTATATTGCCAATCGCCCAAAATTATACGTATGTAAGTAATTAGGAAAATACGGAAATTTTTTGGACGATTTATATGATTACTGTGATAAAAAAATTCAGATGAGGAAAAATCCGCTGTTGCCTATATATACTCTATATGCGGGGCTAGTGTTCGCTTTTTTTATGTTTTTATATTCTCCCCTGATGCTTTTGCCCCTGTTGTTTAAAAAGGAAGGCAACAGGTTTAGCTTTTGGGGCTTTCATCTCTGGGCTCAGAGCTTCAGACTTTTTACCGGGATATGGTACGATGTTAAGGGCCTGGAGAACATAAACAGCCGGGAATCTTACATCATTATTCCCAACCACACCTCTTTTCTGGATATATGCCTGCTGCCCCTCATCACCAAAGGCGCCTTTAAACCACTTTCTAAAAAGGAAGTGGGCAGGATTCCTGTCTTTGGCTGGCTTGCACGTGTTATTACAGTAATGGTAGACCGCTCCAATGCGAGCAGCCGCAGAAATAGTGTAGTAAAGATGAGAAGAGCCCTGGCGGGAGGTACCTCTATCATGATTTTCCCTGAAGGCACAGTAAATAAAACCACCAACCTGCTAAACCCATTTTATGATGGCGCCTTTAGAATTGCCCTTGAAACAGGTGCGCCACTAGTACCCGTTGCCATTGCGGGGGCTAACCGCCTGATGGGAGCCAAATCCCTGCTCATGAGGCCCGGAACGATTAGGGTACAAGTAATGCCCCCGGTAAGGGTAGATGGGCTTAGCACCTCCGATGTTCCGGTGCTCAAAGCCCAGGTACACAGCGCCATGGAAAGCAAGCTGCAGGAACTGCACGATACCTACTTCAGGCCACAGGCCACCAGCAGGGTATAGGTGCAACACTAATGATTTTCTAAAAAACCTCCAGAACTTTTAAATCCTGGAGGTTTTCTTTTTAGACTAGCCCAGTTCCACAACCAGATCGTCCTGTTCTACCATGGTGCCTGCATTGAGGTGTATTTTGCTAACGGTGCCAGGAGCAGGCGCAGCTATGGTGGTTTCCATTTTCATGGCCTCTACCACAAAGAGCGGCTGGTTTTCTTTTACCTGATCACCCTCCTTTACCATCAGCTGGGCAATTCGCCCCTGCAGCGGAGCACCCACTTCGCCAGCGGCACTGGCTTTGCGATTATAAACTTTGGTAGCGGTAAGCCCTTCGTCGCGCACCTTAAAGCGGCGGCTCTGGCCATTCAGCTCAAACGATACCATGCGCATGCCCTCCTCATCTGGCTCGGAGATGTACAGTAGCTTAATAATAATGTTCTTGCCCTCATCGATCTCTACCAGCGTATCTTCGCCATTGCGAAGTCCATAGAAAAAGACAGGTGTTGGCAGGTTCATAACATTGCCATAAAGCTTGCGGTGATGGCTAAAGCTTTCAAAAACTTTGGGGTAGAGCTGAAAAGAAAGGAAGTCCAGGAAAGAAGTATCAGACCCGAAACGCTCCTGGAAAAGAGCAAACTCCTTATCGAAATCTACCGGCTCCAGGTGTGCATTGGGGCGATCGTTATAGGGTTCCTGCCCTTTCAGCACTGTTTCCCGCAACTTTTGCGGAAAACCGCCTGGTGCCTGTCCCAAGTCGCCCTTCATCAGGTTTACCACAGATTCAGGAAAGCTAAGGTTGTGCCCCCGCTCAAGTACGTCCTGCTCTGTAAGCTTATTGGAGGTCATGAAAATGGCCATATCGCCCACTACTTTTGAGGAAGGCGTTACCTTTACAATATTGCCAAACATGCGGTTTACCACCGCATAATTCTTTTTCACTTCTTCAAACTGCTTCTCCAGCCCCAGGGCAGTAGCCTGCGGGCGGAGGTTGGAGTATTGCCCGCCTGGAATTTCATGCTCATATACCTCGGCTGTGCCTGCCTTCAGGCCGCTCTCAAAGGGGTAGTAGTACTCCCGCACATCTTCAAAATAATTGCTGAATTCGTTCAGTGAAGGCAGGTTAATGGGCAGCTCCCGCTCGTGCCCCTGCATGAAAGCAACCACAGAGTTGAAGTTTGGCTGCGAGGTAAGACCCGACATGGAAGCCAGCGCCACATCTACCACATCTACACCGACCTCTATTGCCTTTAAGTAAGAGGCTGCCTGTATGGAGGAGGTATCGTGTGTATGCAGGTGTATGGGCATACTAACTGCCTTTTTAAGCTCACGCACCAGCACCTCGGCGGCATAGGGCTTCAGCAGCCCTGCCATATCTTTTATGGCCAGTATGTGAGCACCTTCGTCTTCGAGCCTGCGGGCCAGATCCAGGTAATACTGCAGGTTGTATTTGGTTTCATTGGGGTTCAGCAGATCGCCGGTATAGCAAATGGCAGTTTCTGCCAGGGCGCCCGTACGCTCGCGTACTGCCCGTATGCTTACCTTCATGGCCTCTACCCAGTTCAGCGAATCAAAAATGCGGAATACGTCGATGCCGGTTTCCCAGCTCTTTTCAATGAACTTTTCAATCAGGTTATCGGGGTAAGCCTTGTAACCCACTGCATTGGAGCCGCGCAGGAGCATCTGCAGCAGAATGTTGGGAATATGCTGCCGGAACAAGCGCAGGCGCTCCCAGGGGTCTTCCTGCAAAAAGCGCATGCACACATCGAAGGTAGCACCGCCCCACACTTCCATGCTGAATACCTGCGGATGCTGATGGGCAAAGCCCTCTGCCACCTTTAGCATATCGATGGTACGCATGCGGGTAGCCAGCAGGCTCTGGTGCGCATCGCGGAAGGTGGTATCGGTATACTGGATGCTCTTTTGCTCCCTTAGCCACTGCACAAAACCCTCGCGCCCTAATTCGCTGAGCCTGTCTTTAGTGCCTGTTGGAAACTCCCCCAGGCGGTCCCATACCGGCACTTTTGGAGTACGGAATCGGCGGTTAGGATCGAAATTTTTAACGGTAGGATTTCCGTTGATGGTGGTGTTGGCTACAAAGCGCAGCATTTTGGTGCCCCGGTCCTGGCGCAGGGGTACCTTCATCAGCTCCGGGTGATTTTTAATAAAGCCAACAGTAGCCTCGCCAGCCTGGAAGGTTGGGTGCTGTACCACATTCTCCAGAAAGCCAATGTTTGTTTTTACACCCCTGATCCTGAACTCGCGCAGGGCACGGTTAAGGCGCTGTGCTGCGCCCTTAAGGGTACGGCCCGAGGCAGAAACCTTCACCAGCATGGAGTCGAAGAAAGGCGAGATGGTCATGCCCGGGTAGGATGAACCTTCATCAAGCCTGATACCAAAACCTGCAGCATTTCGATAGGCAATAAGGGTGCCGTAATCGGGCTGAAAGTTATTTTCGGGATCTTCGGTGGTAATGCGGCACTGTATGGCAAAGCCGTTGCAGTGAATATCCTCCTGGCGGCCTACCAGCAGGCGCGGATCATCGAGTGGTATGTTACGCGCAATCAGGATCTGCGAGCGCACAATATCAATGCCTGTGATCTCTTCTGTAATGGTGTGCTCTACCTGTATGCGGGGGTTAACTTCAATAAAGTAGATGTTCTCCTGCCGGTCTACCAGAAATTCTACCGTGCCTACATTGTTATAATTTACATGGCGGGTAATGCTAAGCGCATAGTTGTAGAGCTTTTGCCGGGTAGCCTCACTCAATACCGAAGGCGCTACCTCTACCACCTTCTGAAAGCGGCGCTGAACGGAGCAATCGCGCTCGTAGAGGTGAATAAGGTTACCCCAGTTATCGCCCATAATCTGCACTTCTATGTGCTTGGGATCGGGAATGAATTTTTCAAGAAAAACAGAATCGTCGCCAAAGGCAGTACGGGCTTCGTTGCGGGCTTCGCTAAAGAGCTTCTCCAGCTGCTGATCGTCTTCTACCACGCGCATACCCCTGCCACCGCCGCCTGCAGCAGCCTTTATCATGAGCGGATAGCCAATGCGGTTGGCCTCTGCCCTGGCTACCTCCAGTCCGGTAAGCGGCTCGCGGCTATCCTCAATAAGCGGTACACCTGCTGCACGCGCTACTTCTTTGGCTTTTACCTTATCGCCCAGCAGATCCATAACCTCGGAGCGCGGACCCACAAAAATGATCCCTTCTTCTTCGCAGCGGCGCGCAAAACGCACATTTTCGCTTAGGAAGCCATAGCCGGGATGAATGGCATCTACGCCCTTATGTTTGGCCAGGGTTATGATTTCTTCAATGTCCAGGTAGGGCTTCAGGGGATCGTCGTCGCGGCCAATCTGGTAGGCTTCGTCGGCTTTGTAGCGGTGCAGGGAGTAGCGGTCTTCGTAGGTGTAAACTGCAACTGTGCGAATGCGCATTTCTGAGCTTGCGCGCAGCACACGTATGGCAATTTCGCCACGGTTGGCTACCAGGATCTTGTTAATTTTGCGGATTTCGTCTCGGTTCATGAGGATAGTTAAATTAAAAAATGAATACAAACACAGCAGGCACGAGCATATAAAAAAGGCCTCTACAGGCTATGCCAACGTTTGCGGAAGCTAAAATATAGATATTTAAAAATAAATAAGCCTGTTGAAATAAAAAAATGCCCTATAGGGCCAGGCTGTCTGCAGCAGTTACCCAAACTGCCTGGCTTTCGGCATAGCCCTGGTGCTGAATACCCTCAACCCGCAGCTGCCTGTTTTGGCGCACTGCAGCCTCCAGGGTGCTAAGCACACTAAAACTGCCTGGCACCAGGGGCAGGGTTTGCACCAGCTTACCCGGGCTTACAGGATGATTCTGATCTCGATATGGCTTTTGAAGGCGCAACTGGTAATCGTAGGCTATATCAGGAGCAGGCCGCTGCATACGCTCTACCTGGCCGGTATAGTTAACTTCTCTTCCCTGCGGTTGTGTTTCCAGGGTATCGGTATAGTGGCAGTAGCTGTATAATTGCGGATGCACCTCTTCTACCACAAACAAGCCGCGGTTGTAGGTAATTTGCCCCCCATGCTGCTCCGGCTGCCAGTCTTCCTGCATTTGCCCGCTAAGGGTTACACACTGGCCCAGGTAAGCGGCCAGGGTATCGGAACCTTTCAAAAAATAAGCGTTCTGGGAAACAAGCTGATACCCCCTCTCCGGCAGCCCCAACGCCTTTGCCTCATCGGGCTGCAGGCCGCTGGTCTGCAGCAGGCCTGTTATCTGGGTAGGCCCGTCAGTGACGATACCCACTCCTTCCGGAGCTTCTGTCTGGGAAGTATCTATTGCTGTCTGCTGCTCGGCAGTTTTGTCGCCTGAATTTCCGCAGCCAAACAAAAAAAGAGTAAAAAGCAGAGGCAGTACACAGAGCTGGATTTTCACGGAATTTGAATTTTTAGAGATTTTTGCCGGAAGCAAAGTGCTGTAAATGGCAATAAGCTTAGCGCTTATAAACTAACAACAGGAAGAACAATAAAAAAGCAGCCATAGGCTGCTTTTTCTTTATAATCAATATTCATCATCGTCATCGTCGTCGTCATCAACGGGTTTATCCGCATAAGGACTTTTCTCTTCTGCCTCATCATCAAAACTATCATCAGCATCTGCAGCTGCATCATCGCCTGCAAAGCTGTCGCGCAGGTTACCTTCATCATCATAATCATCATCATCGCTGATAATCTGGCGGGCTTCCTGCACCGTCATGCGAATGAGGTAATAGATGTCTTCTGTTTCGAACGGCAGCGCTGAAACCCTTTTACCTTCCTTATTTGTGAAAGTTACTAGATTATTGGCAAAGCCATATGGATACTCCATCTTAACCCTGGAGATAATGTCTTCGGGAAGATTATCGTAGTCCTTGATGATACGCTTCTTGTTCGAGTTTGTTGGTTGTGGCATAATGCTGTAAAGTGATTTTGATCAGGAGGGGTGCAGTTCTACTTGGGCACTACGTTGATAACTTTACCTTAGTTACGTGCAGATAGCTTTTGCTTCCTATTCCTTTTCAGATCATAAAAAAACAAAGCTAGCGCATATCAGGCAATGCTTTAGGGCTAATTTTTTATAAAAATTTTTTTATACAGCTAAAAAAGGGGCTGGAGAGCTCCTTTTCATGTAAAAATATCTACGATTCTTTTTATAAAACAAAGGCCTGATGCTCAATTCATTGAAATTTAGAATGAATATTGATGAGCCTTGTGGAGCGTCTGCTTGTGTGCTTCTAAATTCACCTTCTGTTTCTTTGCTTTGGAGGGATAAAACATTCAGGCCAGGCTTCTATTGCAGGCTAAGCACAACTTCCCGCTGTGGCTCCTTCCATCCCTGGCTCAGGTAAAGCGTGCGGCTTTTACTGCCCTGCTGGAGGCAAAGTTCATAACCTGCAAGAGAGGTTGCATCAAAGGAAAAACGCCCATTTTCGGGCCACAATAAAAGCTGTTCGTTGCTAATGCTGTTGGTAAGCCAGAGCACCAGCGGTTTGCCGGCTTCTGCCCCTTCTACACGGCCTGTTACTTTGTACTGCTGCTGCTCGGTCAGGTCAATGTTCAGATAGTGCGATAGTGAGGCATCGGTTCTGGAAGATGTGGTAAACTCTGCCACTCCTCCCAAAGCATCGCATCCTAATAAAAAGGAGTATGTGCTTTCAGTATCCAGCTCTACCTCAAAGCTGCCGCGTTCGTTAGCCTGCAGGGTATCTGGTTTACCCCCGGCCATATCATAAACAATAACCTGGGTGTGCGAGGCCCGTTTTTTGTTTGGCAGCCGCACATTGCCCAATACAAATATTTTAGTTTTGCGCTCCAGGGCCACCTGGAACTGGCGCTTGCCGTACTGCTTTCCCTGCAGGGTAGAATAGCTGAGTGTGCGCGATCTGTAACTCTTGGCCTCTATGTTCAGCTTATAGCTCTCTCCGGGGTAAAGGGTAAAATTATAAGCGCCGGCACTGTTTGTAACAACCTGGCGGGTGCTGCCATCGGGGTTCAGTAATTCCACCCTGGCACCTGCCAGTGGTTTCTGATTGGTGCTGTCGAGTACGGTGCCCTCCAGGTGTATTACATGGTAGTCGAGCCGGTAGAGATCATCTCCGCCCCGGCTGCCTTTACGGTTAGATGCAAAATACCCCCCGCTACCATCAGGCAGCCACACCAGCCCAAAGTCGTCTTCAGAAGAATTAAGCGGAGCTCCCATGTTGCGCACATGTATTACCCTTGTGCCGCTTAGCAGTGCCTCATAAATATCAAGTCGCCCCAGTCCTATGCGTCCATCTGAAGAAAAATAGAGCTTACTTTCCTGTAGCACAGGAAAAGATTCGTTACCGGGCGTATTCACCTTAGGGCCTGCATTTACAGGCTCGCTCCACTCCCCATCCTGCAGCACCGAATAATAGATATCGGTTCCGCCCAAGCCGTCGGTTCTGTCAGACACAAAAAACATGAGCCGCCCATCGGCACTCACTGCCGGATGGAACATGTTTCCGGAAACAGGAATTTTGATTTTTTGAGCCTCCTGCCATGCATCTTTCTCTGCCCTGGCTTTGGCAAACCACAGCGACAACTGTCCGTTACGCTCTGACCGGCTGAAGTATATGTTCCCGACAGTATCCAGTGTGGCAGGCCCTTCGTGCAGGCTGCTGTTTACGGTATGCTCCAGCCTGGTGTAGTTAACAAAGCGGGTGTTGCTTCTTGCCTCTGCCTTGTATACATCCAGGTCGGTTACATGGCTCGAGAAACTTCGTTTTACAATGCCACCCCTTTTCCTGTCGGAGACAAAGAGGATACCTTCTTTGGTTAAAACCGGCGCAAACTCATGCTGCCGCGAGTTGATGGAAAGCGGATGCACAGAATAACGTATAGCCGTTCTGTACAGGTCTGATTTACCCAGGTCTTCAGCCACCTCGGTTTGTTCTCCTATTTTACCCAGGTAGGCGTAAAAGCTGCTGCGGGCTTCCTCTGTACGGCCAAGGCTTTGCAGGCACAGGGTGTAGGCAAGCAGGTGCCGGGCTTCCAGCTGCTGCGGATCGCCTACCTGCCTGTAAAGGCGCACTGCATCGTTTGCTTTACCTGTTAGTGCATAGGAATGAGCCAGCATCAGCACAAACTGGCTGTTGTGTTCCTGCTCAATGGCCTGTTTTATGAAGGGAATTGCTTTTTCATAAGCACCTGCCTGGTAAAGCAACAGGCCTTTCTGAGGGGAAGGCTTCAGGCGAAAAAAAACATTATCATACTGTGCCGCCGCCGGAATGCTTCCAACAAAAGGCAGCAGCAAAAACAGCAGGCAGCTTAATATGTTTTGCATCCTCTTCAAGGCAATCTAAAAATAGCGTGGTGAGCGTACTGCGGTGCGATCAAATGTAAAGGAGTACTGCAGGCTGATCTCATGCGAGTCGCTGCCGTAAACCTGGCTTTTTTTAAGGGGCATATCCCAGGAGTAACCAAAGCGCCATTGTGAACTGAGCTGCACCTGCACCAGGCCAGCCAGCAAATTAAGGGTTCTGTAAGATGCGCCAAGCCACAGGGTTTCCCTGAACAGCACATTCATGTTAAAATCTGTATAGGCAACACCCTGCTCAGGCACGCTTACCAGTATGTTTGGCTTCAGCAGCACATCGTGGTTAATGGAGAAAACCTTGCCTGTATGGAATACATACTGGCGCAGATGGCGTCGGAAAATATTTTTTTCAGGATCTGGTGCCGTAGCAGGCACTATCTCAGGCACAGCAAAGCCGGCGTAGAATTTATTTGTTGAATAATACAGGCCTGCCCCAAGGGTTACCACCCACATACTTTCCCGCAGTGCAAAAACTTCGTCATTCTGGTTGTAGAGCAGCAGGTTCTGATAGCCGGGGGTATAGTGGTTAATGTTTGCGGAAAGACCCCCGGTTATTTTGCCTTTTCCTACCGGCATGCGGTATCCTAAAGCTGGTGATACCGCCATACGGTTACCACTGCCAATGGATTCGTTCAACAGGCGAACGCCTGCCGTTAAGGGTACGCCAGGCAAAGGGGTATGTGCAGACAACACCTGGGTGCTCGGCCCACCCATTTCACTTAGCCACTGTACCCTGCCATGCAGGCTTATTACCATGGCATCATTGCTACCGGCATAGGCAGGATTGATCACAGAGGCATCGTGCATGTACTGCGAAAACAGGGGTTGCACCTGCGCCAGTATATTGCCTGAGCATAGCTGAAGAAAAACAGATATGTAAAATATAAGCTGTTTCACTTTTTACTTCTTAAGCACAATGTATCCCTGCAGCACCGGAGCATTGGCCGATGTGCTGATTTTATAGAAGTAGGTACCTTCCGGCAGCTCGTTACCACCGGGCCGCAGTCCTTTATTTCCCTTTCCTGTAAATTTTTTATCGCTGTTGTTGTAGCCCCGCTGCTCAAACACAAGTGCGCCAAAACGATCGTACAGCCGTACCAGGTTTTCCGGATAGCGCTCAATGTGCTCTATGCGCCAGTAGTCGTTGCTGCTATCCTGGTTAGGAGATATGCCCTGGTAAACAATAAGTCCCGGGGGTGGCAGGCGCACATCCAGCACAATTACAGCTTCCGAGCAGAGTTCTGCACCGGGAACGCCATCACATACAGTATAGCGCAGCGTATCCATGCCAACATAATGTGCAGGAGGCAGGTATGTGAAAATGCCCTGCGCGTTAATTTCTGCCGTTCCGCCGGCCTGACTTTGCAGCATGCCCGGCACCACGCTTAATCCATTGCCATCGGGATCTGTATCGTTCTGTAGAACCGATACCGAAGGCGTATACTGCTCCTCCTCTACCTCGAAATGGTCGGGTTCGGCAGCAGGTGCGTGGTTCACGCTTATTTTTGCCGGCTCGGCATATACTGGTGCACAATCACCATTTTGCAGGGCAGCCCTGTACCAGGTAGACTGCGTTAGATTCTCATAGCCCTGAACAGCAGTTGTATTGCTGATACGCACTGCCTGCGAAACAAACCCATCTGTAGAGGACTCCCAGTAGAGTATACTGCCACTATAGCCCTCCAGCAGCAGTTCGCCACTGTTGGAGCCGCTCACCACCACCCGGCTGCCCGTTACCCTGCCTGCCTGTAGCTGCGGCTTTACCGTAATGGTTGCCTGCTGGCTATAAGCTGGCGCACAGGTAGCATTCTGCACCACTGCCCTGTAGGCGGTTGTGGTCGTGAGGTTTTGGTAGGTAATGGTACTTTCGGTGCTGGCAATTGGGATGATTGTTGCGAAGTTATCAGTAGAGCTTTCCCACCTGATGATGTTACCAGTTTTGCTTTCGAGCAGCAGGCTACCGCTGTTTTCGCCATAGCATACCATGGCAGCACCGGAAACCGCTCCTGCTGCTGATGGTTCATCTATCGTAACAGTGGCAACAGTAGAATAAGCCTGTGAGCAGCCTCCGTTTTGCACCACTGCCCGGTAAGCGGTAGTTTGTGCAAGATTACTGTAGGCAAAGGTGGCCGCCGTATGGTCAATGATTCTAATGTCTGAACTGAAATTATCTGCAGAAGCCTCCCAGCGAAGAATAGTACCCAACTGCCCCGAAAGCTGTATTGTACCACTGTTGGTGGCTGAACAAAAGCTTGTGGTACCGGCAAGTGTACCGCCAAGGGTAGCTTCTTCTGTTTCTACCTTCCAGCTTGCAGAAAATATTTCGCCACACTCGGCATTACCAACCACAGCCCTGTACCAGGTATCGCTGGTAATATTGCTAAAACTATAAGTGGCTGAGGTGTGAGCAACAGACTGGATGTTTTGGGCAAAATTATCTGTGCTGCTTTCCCAGCGGATAACATTGCCAGTATAGTTCATGAGACTAAGCTCGCCGCTGTTAGCCTCCTGGCAAACCTGCAGCGGACCACTGATAAAGCCTCCGGCAAGTTCTGTTATGCTTACTTTGAACAGGGGGCTGTATACGGCAGTACAACTGCCATTCTGAACCAGCACACGGTACCAGCGGTTGCTGCTAATGTTGCTGAACGTGTGCATGGTGCTGGTGTTTGCTACCTGCTGGATGTGGGTAACAAATTCATCCGTAGAATACTCCCATCGTAAAATTTTGCCGTAGTAGCCCGATACGCTCATGCTGCCGCTGTTTGTTCCCTTGCATACGCTGCTGGTACCTGTTATAGTACCACCGGCACTCGCCTGATCAAACCTCACTACATGAACTGCAGAAAACTGGTCGGCACACTCGGCATTGCCTACCACGGCCCTGAACCAGGTATCGCCACTAAGATTACTGAATGAGTATTGTGCCTGAGTATGGGCAATTGTCTGTTTGTGGTTATGGAATCCATCATTACTCCATTCCCAGCCCCTGATGGTACCTGTGTAGCCCTCCAGCTGCAGCTGTCCGCTATTTGATTCAGCACATACCTGTGCCGGCCCACTTACACTGCCTGCAATTACCTCAGTTACCCCTATTTTAACAACTGTGCTGTTTGCAACACTGCAGGGGCCATGCTGCACTACCGCCCTGTACCAACGATCCGCACTAAGATTACTAAAGGGAAGTGCTGCTGTGGTATGAGCAATTGTCTCGCTGTGGCTTACAAAGCCATCATTGGAAGACTCCCAGTGCAGGATTTGTCCTCTGTAGCCGCTGAGTGTTAAAGTTCCGCTGTTTGTTCCTTTGCAGACACTGGCAGCGCTGCTGGTAAGTGTACCACCCTGGCTTGGCTCAACAACCTCTACTGTTGTAACAGCCGAATACCTTTCACCACATGTTGCATGCTTTACCCTTGCCCTGAAGCTGGTAGTGACGGTTAGGTTCTCAAAAGTGAGTTCAGCACCGGCATGTATAATATCTTTCTTAT
This sequence comes from Cesiribacter sp. SM1, assembly GCF_020178975.1. Classification (GTDB taxonomy): domain Bacteria; phylum Bacteroidota; class Bacteroidia; order Cytophagales; family Cyclobacteriaceae; genus Cesiribacter. Next base: position 470,001 of record NZ_JAHXBU010000093.1, on the reverse strand, counting down.
TACTGGAAAAGTTATCTGTTGAACTTTCCCAGCGAATGATCTCCCCGTCGTGATGCTCCAGCTTTAATGTACCTGCATTCGTACCACTGCACACACGCTGCTGGCTGGCCGTTATAGTTCCTGCCACTGACTGAACCATTTCTACATTGGTGCTGCCTGTAAGCTCACAGCCGTTCATATTGATCTTAACAGAATACTTACCAGCCTTTGCAGCAAGCAAACCTGTTATCAGCGGGTTTTGCTGCGTAGAGCTAAAACCGCCAGGCCCCGACCACTGATAGGTGGCGCCAGGCACAGTAGCGGCAGCAAGCTGAACATTTGCACCCTCGCAGAAAGGAGCACTCCCGGCAGAATACAGGCTAGTGATTTCGGTAGCACTCAATCTTCTGTTAAAGATCGAAATATCGTCGAGGCTACCGGCAAAGTAGTGGCTAGATGGCGCTTCCGGCCAGCCAGTAGTATTTCCAGAACCAATCTTCCAGTAGCCGCTATAGTTTTCTCCATGGGTGTAACGACTGTCGGAAGCCTTGAGCACACCATCTACAAACAGCTGCATGCCTTCGGCAGAAAGTGTTGCTACCGCATGGTGCCACTGATTGTCGTTATACTTTTCTTCAGTTTTTACAACTATATTTTTATCGGCAGTTTCATATATGAATACCCCAAAGAAAAGCTGCCCCAGATTGTTTAGATAAAGATGGCGGTCGAACTGGCTGCTGAGTCCGTTTTGCTTTGAGCCTGCGCCTATTAGCCTGCCGCCATTTGTACTGCCTGTTTTAAACCAGATGCTTAGGGTAAATTCATTTGGGCCGGGAGCCGCAAACTGATTTGTAGTGGTGATGTAATCATCAACTCCATCAAATAGATAAGCATTATTAAGTACCCCAAAACGATCGGCAGCAGGTGTGGCGCCAAATACAATGCCATGATTCTGGCTTCCGGAGGCATCGTTTGCATTTTTTATAAAGGGGTAATGCGCCACAAGCCCTGCTGTTGGCTGCTGGTTACTTACCCTCACCAGCTGATCATCGGCAAGCTCCTGCAGGTAGGTAATTTTGAAAGGTGCCGAATAGATTGGTGGGCACGATGCACTGGTTGCCACAACTGCCCTGTACCAGGTGTTAGCACTAATGTTTGTGAAGGATTGAACATCCTGAGTATTGGAAACAGGCCGGATGTCTGCTGCAAAAGCATCGCCGGATACCTCCCACCGAAGCAGGTTTCCATTTCTGTTCTCAAGGGTTAAGGTGCCGCTGTTATTTCCAGGACATGTAATTGCAGTACCTTTGATGATACCTGCACCCTCAGAAGGGTATGCTGTAATTTTAAAAACCGGGCTAAACACTTCACTGCAAGCTCCGCTCTGCACAACTGCCCGCGCATAAGTAGTCGTGTAGATCGGGGTAGTGGTAATAGATTCTGCTGCGGTAACTATTAATTCCGGACTTGTTGCAAAATTATCGGTGCTCAACTCCCAGCGCTTAACAGCTCCAACATGTTTACTTAGTGTGAGCGTTGCTTCTGCTCCCGGCACGCATACTTCAGTAGTTCCGCTGATTAAACCTCCTGAAGAGGGTTGCTCAACAAAAACAGTAGCACCGTTAGAATACAGATAAACCCCATTACCGGCATCGTAATAAACCCGGTAGGTGGTTGTTTTGAGTAAATTGGAATAGACCAGCTGGGCAGCGGTATTGGCAATTTGCTTTACATTTGTGCGGAAGTAATCTGTGCTGGACTCCCAGCGCACAATACTGCTGGCGGTGCCAGAAAAGGTAAGGGTACCGTTGTTACTGCCTGCACACTGGCTGGATACTACGTTTGACAGCGCAAAGGAATGGCTGGCAGGATCTGCCAGTGCCAGTTCCTCCATGGTATTCGGGTTAAGGAACCTTGCACCCGGCGATACTTTTCCTCCTACATATATCTTTCCTGTGCTTTCAGTTGGCCCTGCGTTGTTGCCGATGCTGAAATCACCTATGATGATCATTGTGCCCTTATTACTGAGCATGGCTGTATTGTACTGATTGTACAATCCGTGAACGATCAGTACGCCCCCTGGCTCAATATTTACAAGCGCGCTATTACCTACAATAAGACTACCATGTATACGCAGGGTATCATGCACATTGAGTACTGTACCGGCAACTGAGGGTAGGTCCAGACTGGCAGAGGTAGCATATGTGCCCAGTGCAACATAGCCATAGATATTGATCTGCGCTGCAGGCAAAGGGGTTGGGTTTGATATCCCGCCCCAGATCTGGTTCCAGGTAGACTGGTGGGTCCAGAGGCCGGAATAGTTGTTGCGCGTGCTAACCGTTTGGGCCAGGGCACAACAGGCATAAAATAAAAGGAGTATTGATAGTACAGCTTTACGCATAGATTATCGGGGAAACGTAAGGATAAATGTAGACCCTTCCCGTACTTTACTGCGGACCCGCAGCTTTCCACCCAACTTCTCAATAGTCAATTTAACAATGTGCAGACCTAAACCCGTTCCATCTGATGAGGGGTCTACTTTATAGAACATATCAAATATCTTAGGCAACTGCTCCGCTGGTATACCTAAACCATTATCGGTAAAGGTAAAGCATGTACTTTCCTCGTCCTGAGTAATATCAATTTTAAGGAAAGGCTGTGCTTTGTAAGGATCGCAGTATTTAATGCCATTTTCAGTAAAGTTCTGCAATACTGAGTAAAGCAGCTTTTCATCACTCACCAGTTGCAAGCCCTCCTGAATGTTCAGATCAATCTTTATCAGCTCGAAATGACGGATATTACTGAAGCTCTGGATGATTTCCTGCATCATGGAAGGCAGGTCTAACTGCTGGTTTTCAACCTCGGCCTGCTTTACTTTAGTGAGCTTCAGCAGGTCCATCAGCAGGTTATCGAGCCTGCGGGTACTTTTATAGATATGCTGAAAATACTCTACTGCAGTTGTATCCTTTACATCTGCCAGGCCTATCTGGGTAAGGCCCATGATAGAACGAAGCGGCCCTTTAATGTCGTGCGAGGCTTTGTACACGAAAAGCTCCAGCTGCTGGTTATGATCTTCGATCTGTGCTTTTTTATTACCAAGCTCTCTTAAACTGCTGGTAAGATCTGCCTGAGCAATCTTAAGCCGCTTGTTCACTTCTTTTAGCCACTCTTTTTGCTTGCGGTATTTAAAGGCAAAGAAATAAACCACTCCTAAAACAGACAGCAGGGCAATGGTTAATCCGGCAAACACCACCAGCTTCTTTCTGAACACAGCTTCTGCCGCAGCTTTTTCTGTTTCTATTCGCTGAATGTGCCCCAGGGCTACCCGGTTGATAGAATCTTTTTCAACCAACAAATTCTTAAGCTTGCCGAGTGCTTCTCTGGTACGCTCCTCGGTGCGTTTTATCGCCTTTGCGTTTTCATCAAGGGTTTTCTCCAGGCCCGACAGGTACCCTCTAAGCTCTTCGCGCTGGGGCTCGGTAATATCATCTTCGTTCAGCAGCTTATCCTGAATTTTCAGAATCTCTTTCCTGATTTCATCATTTTTCAGTTCATAGAGAATTCTGTCGTTCTCTATTTGTACGGTAATTCGCTCAAAGTCTTCTTCATAGGCCTTTACCAGCGGGTCGGCTTTGTGTAAATCAACAGTACTGGCCACAACGCCTGTTTCATACAGACTTAGTACCAGCTGGTGGTTTGCTGTATTCACCCGCCTGTCGTGCAACAGGTAATTAGCGGGCAGGCGTATGGAAGCGAAAGCAGAAGCAGGGCTATTAAGCCTGATGGATCCTTTGCTGTCGGTTCGTACAGTAGTCCCATCAATCACAAGCTGCAGATCTTCCAAAGGCTGGCCCAGGGTATCAGAAACCTGCACTGTGGTGATCTCATCAGCCATGATCAGGCGCTGAACATGTACAACGGCCCTGTTGGCATCTTCATAATATTCTGCTTTGATTACCTCCCAGCGCTCATCTTCCAGCTCAGCCCTAACCGGCATGCGGAATGGCCGCTCCAATTCTAGGGTGAACTTGCCCTGCTTATCGGTTGTGTAGTAATCGCTGTTTTGTACAGAAACACGTAAACCAGGCACCATCCTAGACTGCTGATCCTGCACAAGGATCTCCAGCGCTTTCTGCGCAGTAGCAGTAAGTTGGGTAAAAATGCCGAGAACCAGCAATAATATGTGGGCTGTTCTGATGTTCACAACACAATATTACACCTTAGAAAGAATTTATAAGACTGGCAAAAAAAAGCAGACAAAAGTGCGGCGTAAGAAAACAGGGGCATTTTAACAATTTCAGCATTTGCTAGACTTTTACCGCCAAAGATTACAACTATCACAAAATCCCCTACGTCTGATGATGATTTGGCAACAGCTAATTTTAGTGCTGTAGAAAGGCTTTTCCCTTAACAATACGCAATTAAACATCAATGCATTCCACTGTAATTGCTATTGAATCACGGAAATATTCAGAATGCTGCCAGATGGGGCACCTGGTCTTATACAACATATTTATGTACTTGTAATAAATCAGGAAAATTAACCTAATGGTAAACCCTGAAATTAAAAGCCCCGCAGGTGCGGGGCTTTAGCAGGTCTGTTTACTTCTCCATTAGTGTTCTTAGAATATCGTGCTGTGTTATGATGTGTGGCTCATCATTTTCATCCCGCACCATTACTGCCTGATGACTGTCTTTTAAAGCAGACGACAACACATCAAGCGTATTGTTAAGACCAACAAACTGGAAGGGAGCATCCATCACATCCTTTATTTTCTTTTGTTTCAGGTTTGGCTCATTCAGTATCTTGGAGAGCAAAATTTTATCGGTGAGACTTCCCACAAAAGTGCCCTCTGAAATAACCGGCAACTGTGAGATGCCCTTTTCGTCCATGAGCCGCACTGCCTCTGCAACTGTTGCATCCTGTTCGATGGTAGTTAATTTACCATGGCCATTCTGGCTGTGAATGATATCCGCAGCTGTTGCAAACTCCTGGCTCTCCAGAAAACCGTGGGCACGCATCCACTCATCGTTATAGATCTTGTTGAGGTAGCGGGTACCATGATCTGGTAAAATAATCACCATCATATCATCTTCCTTCAGGTGCTGACGCGCCCACTCCAGCGCACCAAATACCGCTGAGCCGCTAGACCAGCCCACAAACAAGCCTTCCTCACGGGCAAGGCGGCGGGTCATGATGGCAGAGTCTTTATCGGTAACCTTTACAAAATAATCGATCAGGCTAAAGTCTACGTTCTTGGGCAGAATATCTTCGCCAATACCTTCTGTGAGGTAGGGGTAGATTTCCTTTGCATCGAACTCGCCAGTTTCTTTGTATTTCTTGAAAACAGATCCATAGGTATCAATACCTACTGTAACCAGGTTGGAATTCTGCTCTTTCAGGTATTTTGCAGTGCCGCTCATGGAACCTCCGGTACCTACACCGGCGGCGTAATGGGTAATCTTGCCCTCTGTATCGCGCCAGATTTCAGGGCCAGTGGTTTCGTAATGGGCAGCCGTATTGCTTAGGTTATCGTACTGGTTGGGGTAAAAAGAATTCTCAATTTCTTTGTTGAGCTTTCTGGCTACCGAGTAGTAAGAGCGCGGATCCTCAGGCGTAACGTTGGTAGGGCACACCACCACCTCTGCGCCCATGGCACGCAGGATGTTAATTTTCTCCATCGATTGCTTATCGGCCATGGTAAAAATGCATTTATAGCCCTTTGCAATGGCGGCCAGTGCCAGCCCCATGCCGGTGTTACCACTGGTGCCTTCTATAATTGTACCGCCCGGCTTTATGATTCCTGCTTTTTCAGCGTCGTCAATCATTTTAATGGCCATGCGGTCTTTCATAGAGTTACCAGGGTTCAGGTACTCTACTTTTACCAGCACGGTGCCTTTAATGCCGCGCGTTACTTTGTTTAGTTTTACCAGCGGAGTATCCCCAATGGTATCGATGATGGAATTATAATACATTCTTTTAGGTGTTTTCCTGCCACAAAGTTAAGCACTTGCTCGTAATAACCATACAGTTGTTAGGCTGTACATAAGAGAGGCACGCACCTTAAGTGCTCAGTCTTCAAACATAGCCTTACATAAAGTAGTTTCTTAAACAGAGAGATAGCAACTACTTGTCTTTTATTTTTCACTTAACCCAATAAGACTATGTCCAAAGATGATAATATGGAAACCAAGCCCGGGCGCCTTTCCCCCATGATGAAAGTTATTGAAGACCTGCGCGGCTCAGGCTATACCACAGAATTATTCGTTACGAACGGAAAACTGCATGACCGGGAACGCAAGGAGTTTGATCCTACCAATATGACTGTTGATAGTATGTTTCGCTTTGAAGGCCAGAGCGATCCGGAGTACATGGGTATTCTTTATGCCGTTTCTGACAAAGGTGGCACCAAAGGCTACATCTCAAATGCATACGGTACCTATGCCGATGGCGATACCGACGAGGTGATCAAAAGAATGAATGATATTGATAAACACAACAGAAGTGCATATTAAGTAAAATAGCCCCACCAGCAGCGGGGCTATTTCTTTTAATGCTGCTGTGCAAGCAGGTAAAGCACCGCCATACGCACAGCCACCCCATTCTCCACCTGGTCCAGGATGATGGCGTTTTTAGCATCGGCTACATCCGAAGAAAGCTCCACACCCCTGTTGATAGGGCCCGGGTGCATAATAATAATCTCCTTGCCTACTCTTTGCAAGCGCTCTTTGGTTAAGCCAAAGTAAAGAGAGTACTCGCGCAGGGAAGGGAAGTACTTTGCCTGCTGGCGCTCCAGCTGTATGCGCAGCACGTTTGCCACATCGCACCACTGCAGGGCCTTGTCTACATCCAGCTCTACCTTTACCCCCAGTTCCTTAATGTAGCGGGGCAACAGCGTGTTTGGTCCGCACACCATTACCTCTGCGCCCAGCTTCTGCAGGCAAAAGATGTTAGAGAGCGCTACCCTGGAGTGTAGAATATCGCCAATGATCACTACTTTTTTACCGGCTACCTCTCCCAGCTTTTCGCGAATGGAATAGGCATCGAGCAGGGCCTGTGTAGGGTGCTCGTGGGTGCCATCGCCGGCGTTTACAATATTGGCTTTTATATGGCGTGAGAGAAAATGAGGTGCTCCCGGGCTGCTGTGGCGCATTACAATCATGTCTACCTTCATCGACAGAATGTTGTTAACGGTATCCAGCAGGGTTTCGCCTTTTTTTACCGAGCTGTTGGAGGCAGCAAAGTTTATAATATCGGCAGAAAGCCTCTTTTCGGCCAGCTCAAAGCTTAAGCGGGTGCGTGTTGAGTTTTCGAAAAATACGTTGGCTACGGTAATATCGCGCAGGGATGGCACCTTTTTAATGGGCCTGTTAATTACCTCTTTAAAATCATCAGTAGTTTCCAGTATAAGCCGTATATCATCGGCCGTGAGGTTTTTGATCCCTAACAGGTGCTTAACACTTAGTTGCTGCTGCATGATCAGGCAATTTCTATTAATGATACACGGTTGTGGCCTGCGCTGTCGGGAGCGGCAGTTTCTTCCTGCCACTCTACCAGCACTTTCTGGCTGCTGATGGTATTAACATGACTCCCCACGTACATAGGCTCTATGGGCAAATCGCGGGCATAGCGCCGGTTAATCAGCACCAGGAGCTCTACTTTACTGGGGCGGCCAAAGGCGGTCATGGCATCAAGTGCGGCTCTTACACTGCGGCCGGTATAGAGCACGTCGTCTATCAGTATAACTTTCTTATCTTCTATGATAAAGGGCACATGGGTGGTATTTGCCTTCAGAGGCTTTTCTCTTCTGCGAAAATCATCCCTGAAAAAAGTAGCATCCAGCTCTCCGTATGGAATGTTAAGGCCGGTTTTTTCCTGCAGCCTCTGGTGAATGCGGTGTGCCAGCAGTGTGCCCCGGGGCTGCAAACCTAGAATACAAGAATCTTTGAAGTTTCCATGATTTTCGATGAGCTGCTCACACAGCCGGCGAAGGGTTATGGTAAGCCGCTCGCCTTCCATTAGAATTCGTGTTTGCATATGTGCCTGTTGATGCCTTCAGCGCTTTGGCAAATATATAAAAAAAGGGGCTCTGCAGAAGCCCCTTCTCTTATTGCTTAAGGTTTAACTTTATTTATCAACTGCCGGCCGGGCATCGCTGCGTGCATTTTCCAGCAGCGTAGGATCTGGCTGATAAACTATTTTATTGATAAAGAACACCTTTCGGCTGGCCTGGCTGCTTTCTTTAGATGAATTTTTGATACGCTGCGTACCATAAGCAAAGAAATAAGGTCCATACCAGGGCAGGAGCGTAGTTTCTTCATGCTCCATTTTGCTAAGCTGATCCGCTTCGTGCCCAAGCACCAGTTTTTCCTCACTTTTACCCTCCAGCACTTTATCATTTTTAATGATCTTTGTGCGAATGGCATCATCAAAGGTGTAAAGCAAAACGGTATAATCTTCATTAGGCATCACCTGCACCAGCTTATCGAGCTGCGGGCTAAACACCTCGTTAATCTCAAAGCTGTTATCCCAAAGCAGCTTACCGTCATCATCAAAACCAACCAACACGGCATGGGTATATTTATAGCCTTCCAGGTACTGATTTGGGTAAGATGAAATGCCTGACCAGCGGGAATTCCTGAAGTAAGAGCCTGGAGAAGAGCTGTTCTGGTATTTAGGGTAGAATGCCTCGGCCAGCAAAATATGGTTGCCATTGCTTTCTACCACATCGTGTACCAGCAGCCTGTAATTGAACTTAACTTTTTTGCCCTGTGCCATACGCCTGCTCACCCGCTTCTTGATGCGCTTCTGACGTCCTTCCTTCATATAGGAGAAAAAGTTGGTAAGCTCGCCGTAGTTGTAGTAATTGATTTTTTGGGTACCATCGGGGGCTATCCTGGCCATATAGATGCCCCTGCTGTATTTTGAGTTGCTGTTTGAGTAGGTTCCTGCAATATAAACAGCCTCATCACCAAAGGAGGTGGTACGGCCATAGAGCAGGTAGCGATCCTTTTCAGGCTTTAGCTTATACTCAAACAGCAGCTCACCATCAGCACCAAAGGTTTTAGAGCCGATGGTCTGCTGTTTATCCTGCGTCTGGTCGGAGTAAAGTACGGTAAATGTTTTTTGTTCGGGCGAAACCTTCAGCTCCAGCAGCTCGCTGTTATTCATGTAAAGGCCCGGCAGCACTTTAAAGTGTTCATTTCTGAGGTCATAGGCAAACACAGCTGGCCTGTAGTTTACATAGCCCCCCAGGATTACCAGGTCTTCCAGGGCAGTAAACTCGGTTAAGTCTATCTGAAGATCATTTTTGATGGTATACCCCCGCATGAAGCTGGTTTCGGCATCGATGGTGTACAGCAGGTAATCAACAGAACGGTTCTTTGGCTCTGCAAAGAGCAGGTAAATCTTGCCCTTGCGATACTCCCAGCCCCGGTACACCGCCTGGTTGCCCACCTCCAGGCGACTTTTCCAGCGTTCTGTCAGCGTGGTATCATAGAGGTAGAGGTCATACACATTTTTACTGAAGGTACTTTCTTTGATGTTATGCTGATGGATAAATATGCCGTCTGTTCCGGCAGGAATAACAGAGTATTCATCAGTCTCACGTTTTAACTCCAGTTCCAGCCTTGCGGGCTGCTTTAGCTGCGCCTGTGCCAATGATCCAAAAACCACCAGCACAGAAATACTCAGAAGGAAAGTATATATAAATTTCATATGGGTACTTAAAAAACCGCCTTACTCTTTCTTATTAAGTTAACACAGAATACAGAGTAATAGCATAAAAGTATAGTACTATTTTACATATTTCTGTCAATATAAATTCACTTTGGCAGCTGCTATTGTAAAAATCATAGCCAGGCTCCCTAATTCCCTGCATAGGTTGTACCTTTGTTAAAGAGCATTTTTTACGCTTAGAACGCTTAGTCTTGGAAAAAACAGATAATAAAACCATCATACGCCAGTTGCGGCTCGCAGGCACTTTGCTGGAGCTGCACGGAGAAAACCAGTTTAAAATACGTTCCTATACAAATGCCGTATTCCCGCTGGAGCGCCTGGAACAGCCGCTGTACCAGATGTCCCGGGAAGAAATAAGCAACCTGCAGGGCATTGGCAAAAGCATCGCCGCTAACATACAGGAAATACTGGAAACCGGTACTTTCCCGCTGCTGGAAGAGCTCCTGGCCAAAACTCCCGAAGGCATACTGCGCATGCTGGGCATTAAAGGGCTGGGGCCTAAAAAAGTGCAACAGATCTGGCAGGAAATGGGCATTGAAGACCCCGAGGCACTACTGCAGGCTTGCGAAGAAAATAAACTGGCAAAAGTAAAGGGCTTTGGTGCCAAAACACAGGAAACCATAAAAGAAGCCCTGCTTTTTGCAAAGGAGAACCAGGGCCGCCTGCGCTATGCCGACTGCCTGCCCATTGCTGAAAAGCTAAAGGGGCTGCTGCTGCAAAAATTCCCAAATGTGGAATGGGCCGGCGAAATGCGCCGCTGCATGGAGGTAATAACCAACCTGTGCCTGGTAGTGGGGCACGAGGATGCCACCGAGGTTTGGGAAGAACTTAACAATTTCAGCGAACTGCAGGCCGAAACCTCCTGCTGCGGACCTTATGCCTGGAGGGGCAAGCTTGAGGAAATACAGTTGCCGGTAGAGGTACACGTTGCAGCACCGGCCCACTTTGCCAGCGCATTGCTTATTTTTACCGGAACCGACGCACACATAGGCAGCCCACTGGCCAACGGCCGCACCCTGCTGCAACTGGCACGCGAAAAAGAGTATACAACGGAAGAGGCCATTTACCAGGAAGCCGGCCTGGCATGGGTAGCACCCGAGCTGCGTGAAGGCCGTGGCGAGTTGGAGTTAGCCGCAGAAGATAAGCTGCCCCAGCTCATTCAGTACCCTGACTTCAAAGGTATACTGCACAACCACAGCACCTACAGCGACGGCAAAAATACCCTGCGCGAGATGGCAGCCTATTGCCGGGAGCTTGGCTTTCAGTATGTGGGCATGTCGGATCACAGCCAGTCTGCCTTTTATGCCGGTGGCCTGCAGATAGAGCGGGTGCGCCAACAGCATAAGGAAATAGATGCCTTAAACCAGGAGTTGGCCCCATTCAGGATCTTTAAGGGCATTGAGAGCGATATATTAGCCGATGGCAGCCTGGATTACCCTGCCGATCAGCTGGCGGAGTTTGACTTTATTGTAGCCTCAATTCATGGTAACCTGAACATGAGCCTGCAAAAGGCCACCGACAGGCTGCTTACCGCCATAGCCAATCCTTTTACCACAATTTTAGGCCACCCCACCGGCAGGCTGCTGTTGCGCAGGGCAGGTTATCCCATAGACCATAAGGCTGTAATTGATGCCTGTGCTGCCCATGGTGTAGTCATAGAAATAAATGCAAACCCCTGGCGGCTGGATATAGACTGGCGCTGGGTAAGCTATGCACTCGAACAAGGTGTGTGGATTAGCGTAAACCCTGATGCACATGAAACTGCAGGTTATCATGATATGTACTTTGGCATGCTGGCAGGCAGAAAAGGCGGATTAACAGCAGAACGCTGCTTTAATGCACAGCCACTTGAGGTAATAGCTAAACATTTTGAGCAACGTAAACAAAAAGCGCTGCAACAAACATGAAAATACTCGTAATACGTTTTTCTTCCATTGGTGATATTGTGCTGACGACTCCGGTAGTACGGGTACTAAAAACACAGCTGCAAGATGCTCAGGTGCATTACTGCACTAAAAAAGCTTATGCCGGCATGTTTAAGGCAAACCCATATATAGATAAACTGCACCTGCTGGAAGATAAACTAAACGACCTGGTGCAGGAGCTTAAGCAGGAACGTTTTGATTACATCATTGATCTGCACAACAACCTGCGCACCACCATCATAAAGCAAAGGTTAGGGGTAAAGGCATTCAGCTTTGATAAACTGAATTTTGAAAAGTGGCTGATGGTGAATTTTAAAATTAACCGCCTGCCTAATGTACATATTGTAGACCGTAACCTGGAAACTACCGCCCCCCTGGGCATTAAAGGCGATGAGCTGGGCCTGGACTATTTTATACCAGAACAGGATGAAGTACCCCTGGAGTGGCTGCCCGAAACCCACCGGGGCGACTACGTGGCCTATGCCATTGGTGCCCAGCATAACACTAAAAAACTGCCCCTCCCCCGCATGATTGAACTCTGCGATAAGATCAACAAACCCGTGATTTTACTGGGCGGCAAAGAAGATGCCGCCAACGGGGAGCAGATTGAAGCTTTCTTCCGCCAGCAACAGGGCTCCGAAGCTTATGAGGAGGGCCTGAAGGAGCTAAACAAGAGAACCGTTATCTTCAATGCATGCGGCAAATTTAACCTCAACCAGAGTGCATCGCTGGTAAAGCAGGCTAAATATGTTTTTACCCACGATACAGGCCTTATGCACATTGCTGCTGCTTATAAGAAACCTATTTTTTCCATATGGGGGAACACAATTCCAGAATTTGGAATGTATCCCTACCGCACCCAATTTACCGTGTTTGAAAAAAAAGGGCTCTCTTGCAGGCCCTGCTCAAAGATTGGCTATAGCAAATGCCCCCAGGGACACTTCCTTTGTATGAATGGCATAGATTTTGATTTCTATCTGCCGTAAGTGCTTTGTTACAACATTGAATATGCGGAAAGCTTAAAAAGCATTTCCGTAAAACAATCCGGCAAAGCCCGTTACTAGGAGTGCAGCTACAATTCCATTCCTATTTGATATAGCCAATTAAAACATTCACGACACATCATTTTTCTGTAACCCTATGTTATACAGACTAAAACTCAAGAATTCTGACAAGACAGCTATTGTTGATGACAAAACCTACGAGTATATCACCAACAATGAATATCTTAACACGGTAGGCTTCTTAAAGCACCTTCGCTTACACTCAAGCGGGTATGCCTTTTTCCAGAAAAACTGGTTAAACAAAGATGGCTCTTACCGCAACGAAACGATCTACCTGCACAAACTGGTAGCAGAGAAATTCGTAGAGAAGCCAGAAACTTCCAAGCGCCTGTTTGTAATCCTGAAAAATGGCGACAGACTGGATTGCCGCGTTAAAAACCTGGAATGGACTACCTTTAGCCACGTTACCCGCAATACCCGTAAAACTGATAACCCACTGGGCTATCGCGGTATTGTAAAAGACAACCAGAAGTACCGTGCTGTTATTTACAAAGATGGCAAACGCTACAACCTCGGCCTGTACGATACCCCCGAAGAAGCAGCGCTGGCATACAATAAAAAGTCTATCGAGCTTTTTGGCAAAACCCGTAGCTTAAACGTAATTGATAAAGAAAAGCAAAAAGAAGTTGATACAACTGCCAACGTGCAGGACTAAGCTGCCCTAGGTGCAGATCAGAGTATCGAACAGTTTTTGTTTAAAATAAAAAAAGCACACGCCTTGAGACAAGGGTGTGCTTTTTTAGTTATTTCAACTAAGCATAAACCTTTTTACAGCCATGAAAATCCTTTACCTGTTACGCCATGCTAAGTCTAGCTGGGATAACCAGGCACTTGACGATCACGAACGGCCGCTGAATGAGCGTGGCAAAACAGATGCTCCAAAAATGGGAAAATGGCTTGCCGACAATGTAAAACCGCCACAACTGATTCTTTGCAGTGATTCAGCACGCACCCGTGCCACAATAAAACCGGTAATGGAAGCCTGGCAACTGCCACAAGAGGTACTTCAGTTTGAAAGCAGCCTGTACCACGCCAATACTTTAACACTCTGGGACCTGGTGCAAAGCTGCAGTGATGATGTAGATATACTGATGCTTGTAGGGCACAATCCGGGCCTCACAGAATTTGCCAACAGCCTCTGCAAAGCTTTTGAAACCGAAAACATTCCTACCAGCGGATTTGCAGCATTCAGCTTCGATATAAAACACTGGAAAGAGGCCGAAGCCAACGAAGCAGCATTTGAAACCTACCAGTTTCCAAAGAACCTGTAGCCTGGCCGTAATTGAAATTGAGCGGCCTAAAGTGGCCGCCCTTGCGGTAATCAGTATTAGGAATTAGGATGGTAGAAGCTAGCAGGTAGACCGGCAGCAGCGCCACCACTCCTCCCCCTCCAATGACTTATGTCTTTTGTCCCGGTTCCTTTTGGATATAGAAGACACTTCAGGCGATCTGGGTTTTACTCCACACCTCTTAACTTGCGGTAAAAGCGCCATTTGCGGAAGCGGTTCATAAAGCCAAACTCATCGAACCTGCGTCCGAATAAAAAGCGAATCCCGTTGGTGTTTACGCTAACACCTAAATCATTAACCTCGTACTGCTGCAACTGGCTATTGTAGGCAATGTTCCAGAAATAGGTGTGGTCGTCGTAGCCTACTGCTGCCTGTATCTGCATTCGCCCCTCTGCCGACCATTGCACATCCGCATCCGGAATGTTTTCCTGAAATACATTTCTTCTCTGTATCTCAGGCCCTATGGCCATGCTGCCCATCAGGTAAAACCTGCCAAGAACAAATGTGTGGGCATAGCCAGCCAGTATAGCACCATGGTATACATCTACCTCTTCCACCCTTCCTGCAGCACCAGATTCGCTAAAATACCTGCTGGGCAGCAAAAGAGAATCGCCGCTGATTAATAAACTACCGCCATAGAGCTCGGTAAAAAAAGTCCCCCCGCTGGTGTGCTGCTTCTTTTTATTGTTCAGTGCAGCACTGTAGGAAAATTTATCTGGCTGAAAAAGGTAAAAAACACCTACACCAAAGCGCTTTACCCGCATATCCTGCCGGTAAGGATAGGCCTCACCATCCTGCCAGCCGCTATCCAGCTCATCAACATTGTTCAGGTAATAGCCGGTGTAATCCTGCCTGTCGAGTTGCACCCCAAAGCGATTATGAAAAGCATTTAACCGCATATCACGCTGTTTGATGCTGTTATCTGCCTGCGCCGAATGGCGTTGCAGCGATTCCGGCAGCAGGAAAGAAACAGTAAAACTAACACCAAAAAGAGAGCCTCCTACCCCAAAGGTACGCCTGCTGTTTGACTGATAAACTGCACGACCCTCGCCAGGAAGCGGATCCAGTATAAAAGGCAGCTGCCGCTGCTGGTACACAAGCCTAACAGCAAATTTATGGGGGTAGGAATAAAAATAATCACCCTTTCGCCGGAGGGAGTCCTCCTCCTGCCCGAACGCAGACAGTCCACTTAATAAAAGCAGGGATAAGAAAGCTGTAAAAATAGATGGAATAGTATTCTTCACCCTTTTTTCTACGTAATGCAGTCGCAGAGGGTTAGCGTATTACATTTTTCTCACATCCTGCTTTACACCTTTAAACTCCTTTGGATGATTGATAAGCATCATCAGCTGGCGGGCAACCTCTGTAGGATCGGCCAGCCGCTTGCCACTCTTGAGCTGCTGAAAGTAAGCCACCCTGCTGAATGCTTTCTTTTCCGTATGCCTGATCTGTTCCTGCATATTGGTGTCTACCACCCCGGGAGAGATCGAGAAAACATGCAAATTATTCTTTTTAGCCAGTTCAACCTCGTGAGCGCCCACTTCGCTAAGCATATCCAGGGCAGCCTTGCTGCTGCAGTAAATGCTCCAGCCATCTACAGGATACTGTGCGGCACCACTACTGATATTCAATACCAGCTTCTGCTGCTGTGGATAGCTTTTAACAAACTCATTCATCAGCAAAGCAGGTGCTGTAACATTAACAGCAATGGCATTTGCAATAGCTTCCGGAGAAATGTGCCCCACATAGCCAACCTCTCCCAGCGTACCTGCATTGTTGATGAGCAGCAAACGCTTGGCCCCTTCATGCTGAGCAAATACATGGGGCAGCCACTGCTGCCAGGGATCGCTTAAGTTTAATGACAGGTGTTTGTAGGCAGCATGTTCTACTGTCTGCTGACGGCTGATTCCGGTAACAGACCAGCCCTCTTCCAGCAACACTTCTGCCAGCGCCTTACCAATGCCCCGGCTGGTACCTGTTATATAAGCGATGTTATTCATATAAGTATAATTGACCCTGTGCCTAGCAGCCTGTTTTAAAACAGGGAAGTAAAACCTGATGTCCCTTTATTTTCTAATGGCTAAATGCCTGTTGTAAAGTTGTTTTAGCCAGCATAGGACTGAATGCTGCACCTGTAAGGCAGCCTGCAATAAGCCCGGGTAAAAAAACGGGTACTCCTGTTTTTAAAGAGTACCCGATTAAGTTACAAAATATACTGACTTAAATCTTTGTTCTGAACCAGTTTTGTGAGGCGTTCCCGAACCATATCGGGGGTGATTAGAATTTGGGCATTAGGGCCAATTTTATCCGGCACATCATAAAGAAAATCGTTGAGCAGCTGGCTCATTACCGTATGCAGCCTGCGGGCACCAATGTTCTCTACTTCTGAATTAAGCCTGAAGGCCATACGGGCAAGCTCCCGCAGCGATTCGTCCTGGAACTCCAGCTTAACTCCTTCTGAATCAAAGAGTGCTACATACTGCTTGGTAAGCGCATTCTTTGGTTCCTTCAGAATGTGGTAGAAATCATCCTCGGTGAGGTTCTCCAATTCTACACGAATTGGGAAACGACCCTGCAGCTCCGGAATAAGATCGCTGGGCTTGGCTACATGAAAGGCACCTGCCGCTATAAACAGGATGTGGTCTGTATTGATCACGCCATGCTTGGTAGAAACAGTGCTACCCTCTACAATAGGAAGCAGGTCGCGCTGCACACCTTCGCGGCTTACATCGGGTCCGCCGCCTTTACCACCACTGCCGGAGCTGGAGGCAACTTTATCTATTTCATCAATAAAGATAATACCGGTATTTTCTGCTTTGCGGATGGCTTCTTCCTTTACCTCATCCATATCGATAAGTTTGGCAGCCTCTTCTTCTACCAATAGCTTACGAGCCTCTGCAATGGTTACCTTACGCTTTTTGCTCTTTTTGGGCATCATGTTGGAGAGCATTTCCTGCAGGTTCATCATGCTTACCTCGTCCATCATGCCGCCGCCTACCATGCCTACATTGGCACCGGCAGCTTTTTTGATGTTGATCTCTATTTTACGGTCATCGAGCTCGCCGGCCTGCAGCTTAGCCCGGAAACGCTCGCGCGTGCGCTCGTTCAGCTCTTCATCGCTCTGCGGCACCTCATCGTTATCCTGCTCCAGCGTAAAACCGCTTGGCGTATTGGTACGGCCAACGCCCTTCACCGGCGGGATCAGGATATCGAGGATGGTATCTTCTACCATGCGCTCGGCTTTTTCTTTTACCTCCTCCTGCTTGCGGGCTTTCACCAGGTTTACCGACTGATCTACCAGGTCGCGCACCATGCTTTCCACATCGCGGCCAACATAACCTACTTCTGTAAATTTAGAGGCCTCCACTTTGGTGAAGGGCGCATCTGCAATGCGGGCCAGGCGGCGTGCAATTTCGGTTTTACCAACACCCGTTGCGCCAATCATCAGGATGTTATTGGGCACAATATCGCCCTGGATCTCCGACTTTACATTCATGCGCCTCCAGCGGTTACGCAGGGCTATGGCAACGTTACGTTTGGCATCGTTCTGGCCAATAATATATTTATCAAGCTCTTCGACAATCTGTCGGGGTGTGAGATATGAATTTTCGTTTAGCATAATTAATAGTAGTAAGCTTAAAAACTGCGCTCCCGGGGAGCGCTAAAGCAATTGTTTCATATTGAACATCAGGCTTAGCTGATGGCGTCCTCCTGCTGCATGGTACCAGGCACGGCTGTAATCGAAGCGAAAACGCCTGCTCTGCACCATTAAACCTGCTGAAAAACCAGCGCCACCGGAGGTCTCTGGCAGCTTTAGCTCCTGCCTGCGCAGATAGTTATAGCCAAACCGAAGGTTTATGTTGCGGCTGACCACAAGCTCTGTGCCCAGCGTAACGTGCCGCATCACCTTACCAAACACAGCAGGTGCTTCTTTGTTGCTTTCCTGCCAAAGTCTTGGCAACTGTAAATGATGCGCCTGCACATAAAACCGAAACGGCATAAACTGCGGTTTAAAACTGGCGCCCAGCTGCACGTCCAGGGGCAGCTCCGGCGTTTCTTCAGCATAACGGCTCAGGGGCAAACCTAAATTTCTGATCAGGAAGCCCACCGTTAAATCTTTTGATGGATGCCTGAACCTACCCCCTGCATCAATTGCCAGGGCAGAGGCCCTGTAGCCCTCTATGCCGGAAGAGGCCCACTTCAATACAGCACCCGCCGCATAATGCTTAAAGCTGCGGCTGTAACCTGCCGATATGGCCCAGTCACTGGCAGAGAACTCCCCTTCCGCTACCCCTGTAGGATCGTAGCCCTGCATATCGCCATAATTGAGGTACTGCACCCCACCCAGCAGATAACCACCCTTAAAAGGCTGCGCCCAGCCCAGCTGCAGTTGCCTGATATCGGCATAATAGGGCAGGTAGCTCAGGTGCAGGGTTTGGGCACTAACAGAATCGGCCAGGGCGGGATTATACTGCCAGAAGCCAGCGCCCGATGGCGCAGCCGTGGCAGCACCGCCCAGGGCACTTACCGTTGCCGTAGGTGGCAGCTCCAGAAAACTAAAAGAATGCCTCCCGCCCACCTGCGCTGTAGCTTTGGCTACTCCCAGGCTTAGCAGGGCAATAAACAGGGTTAAAAAGCGTAGGGGCACGTTTCCTGGAAAAAAAAGAAGCGGTACCGGAATATAAAACGTTCCGGTACCGCTTTTATGTACTTAATCTTTCTTTACATCTTCTACCTCAAGCTTCTTTGCTCCTTTCACCTTATCCGGCAAAAGGGCAAACTCCAGCACCTCGGCAGCATAATCCACATAATGAATATTCAGGCCTTTCAGGTAGCGTTCATTGATCTCCTCTATATCCTTGCGGTTTTTATAGCAAAGGATCAGGTCGGTAATACCGGCACGTTTTGCCGCCAGCAGCTTTTCCTTAATACCACCCACCGGCAGCACCTTACCACGCAGGGTTATTTCGCCCGTCATGGCCAGGCGGTTGCGTACCTTGCGCTGGGTAAAGGCTGAGGCCATGGAGGTAAGCATGGTAATACCTGCACTGGGGCCGTCCTTGGGCACTGCACCAGCCGGTACGTGCACGTGCAGATCGTACTTATCGAACAGGCGATGGTCTATGCCAATTTCTTCTGCATTGGCACGCAGGTAGCTTAGGGCAGCCATGGCAGATTCTTTCATTACATCGCCCAGCTTGCCGCTAAGGGTAAGCTTGCCTTTGCCACGGCTAAGGCTGCTTTCTACAAAAAGAATTTCGCCGCCAAACTGTGTCCAGGCAAGGCCGGTTACCACCCCTGCAGATTCGTGCTCCTGGTATTCTTCATTATCGAATATCTCGGCTCCTAAAATTTCTTTCAGGTGCTGCGGCTGTACTTTCTTGTGGTACTCCTGTTCCATGGCAATAGACTTGGCAGCATAACGCACCACCTTGCCTATTTGCCGCTCCAGGCTACGCACACCAGATTCGCGGGTGTACCCCTCCACAATGGCAGCAACAGCCTCGTCGGTGATCTGCAGTTCTTTTGCAGGCACGCCGTTATCGTTCTTCTGCTTTGGGATCAGGTGCTTTTTGGAAATCTGCACCTTTTCTTCCAGCGTGTAGCCGGTCACTTCAATAATCTCCATCCGGTCGCGCAGGGCAGGCTGAATGGTATCCAGAGAGTTGGCAGTAGCAATAAAGAGCACCTTGCTCAGGTCGTACTCTACCTCCAGGTAGTTGTCCTGGAAGGAATCGTTCTGCTCGGGGTCCAGCACCTCCAGCAGGGCCGAAGAAGGATCTCCCCTGAAATCAGAGCTAACCTTATCTATCTCATCCAGGATAAACACCGGGTTAGAGGTGCCTGCCTTTTTGATGTTCTGCACAATTTTACCCGGCATGGCACCCACATAGGTTTTGCGGTGTCCGCGTATTTCGGCTTCGTCGTGCACGCCACCCAGGCTCATGCGCACATACTCGCGGCCCAGGGCTTTTGCCACCGATTTACCAAGCGAGGTTTTACCCACACCCGGAGGGCCATAGAGGCAGAGAATGGGCGCTTTCATATCCTGCTTGAGCTTAAGCACGGCCAGGTATTCCAGAATGCGCTCCTTTACTTTTTCAAGCCCATGATGGTCCTTATCGAGCACCTTGCGGGCACGCTTCAGGTCAAAATTATCTTTTGAATAATCTTCCCAGGGCAGCTCTACCAGCAGCTCTGCGTAGGAGAGTGCAACAGGATACTCTGCTGCCATAGGGTTCATGCGCAGCACCTTGTCAAGCTCTTTGTTAAAATGTTTGGCAACCCTGTCAGGCCATTTTTTACCCTCACCACGCAGGCGCAGCGCCTCCACCTCCTGGTCTGGAGATTCCTGGCCCAGCTCATCCTGCAGCACCTTTATCTGCTGGCGCAGGTAATAATCGCGCTGCTGCTGGTCAATATCGGTATGCACCTTCTGGTGTATTTCCTGCTTGATCTCCAGCATCTGGATGTCCTTGAGCATGTACTTGAGCAACAAAGTAGCACGGCGTATGCCATCGTCTATCTCCAGCAGCTTTTGCTTATCTGCCACATCGGCATTGATGTTAGAAGAAAGAAAATGCGTGAGGAAAGGAGTGCTTTCAATATTATCGAGGGCAACCTGTGCCTCCTGTGGTATCTCAGGGTTTAGCTCAATGATTTTGGTGGCTGCATCTTTCAGGGAAGTAACCAGTGCTTTGGTCTCCTTTGATTCTTTAGAAGGAAACTTCTCTTTGATGAGCCGCACCTTTGCCTTCAGGTAAGGATCTTCCTGCACATTTTCGGTAATGGCAAAGCGCTGCTTGCCCTGAATAATGATGGTAGTGTTGCCATCGGGCAGCACCAGCATTTTTATAATTTTGGCAAGAGTGCCTGTTTTGTATATCTCATCAAAGGAGGGCTCTTCGGAGGTATCTTTCTTCTGGGCTATTACCCCCACCAGACGCTCTTTTTTATAAGCTTCTTTTACAAGCCTGATTGATTTTTGGCGGCCTACTGTAATAGGAAGCACCACACCGGGGAAAAGTACGGTATTACGCACCGGCAGAATGGGTAGCTCGTCCGGCACGCTGCTTTCATCCAATTCACCACCCGCATCCGGGGTGATCAATTGCACCAGATCGTCGGATTCGTCTCCGCTGTATTTATCAAGGAATAGTGACCCTTTGATAGGGCTATATTTATTGCTCATGCACGACTATATTTATGCCAATATGGCATCATTTCTACAAAATACTCTAAACCCAAAGCAATCTTACATTCTGCAAGGCAAATGCCAAAAGTATGCAGAAAAAGCTTATTTTTGTTTAATAGATACAATTCGCTGTCTCTCATCCCCATTAGCTTTACACTCTTTGCTTTAAGAGAGGTTTTAAGATGAAAAATGTTTCCGGGCTTGTTTGTTCACTGGCACTGTACCTGACAGCATGGCTGATGCCGGGACTGTCAGCCCATGCACAACTGCAACAAGACTCTGCCGATCTGCGAAACCAGCCCATCGCACTTTTCAAGAACGTTAACCGTTCCGCCTATTATACCGACCGTAAGCAGCAGCAATTAATCAAGGAGCTGGAGCAGAAACAAGACTGGCCCAAACTCCATAAAGTGCTGAAGGCCTACATCAGCAATTTTGGTATTCAGAACTTTTACAAAGATACTTATTATCTCTGGAGGCTTGCCAAACTTACCGAATTGCTGGGCAACCCGGAAGAAGCCAGCATGTATTACCGGCTGGTGCTAAAGCACCACCGCAGCGATATTGACCTTCGTAAAGTAGAGCTGCATTACAACGAACTTAACAAAAATGAGGCAGACTTGTACGTACCTCTTGAGTATTATTATGAGCTGGTAGAATACCGCCGCCAGGTAGATACGCTGATGCCACCGCGCAGTGTGCTCCTGAACATGGGCAATAACATTAACTCAAAATCCGAAGATTACGGCCCGGCCCTCAACCTGCAGAACAACCTCATGATCCTCACCTCCAAGCGGAACATGAAGCGGCGGGGCCTTGAAAAAACCGTGAACGAAGATCTGTATTTCAGCGAATTTCAGGATGGCGTCTGGAGCACATCAGAATCATTCCAGGGCATTAACACCCAGTACAACGAAGGTTCTGCCACCATCAGCCGCGATGGCAAAACCATTTACTTCAGCCGCTGCGACTCTCCCGACAGCTACGGCAGCTGCGATCTTTTTGTAGCCCAACAACAGGCCGACGGCACCTGGGGCGGCATTCGCAACCTGGGCATCAATGTAAACTCTATTGGCTGGGACTCGCACCCCTCCCTCTCCCACACAGAAGATACACTCTACTTTGCCTCCGACCGCATTGGCGGCTTTGGCATGTCAGACATATGGTTTACCTATAAAAAAGGAAACGGTGAATGGATGCCGGCCCGCAATGCCGGCCCCGTGGTAAATACCCGCAATAACGAGGTTAGCCCTTTTATTCACCCCCGTTATAACATTTTATACTTCAGCTCTAACGGGCATATGCTCAATTTTGGTGAGTTCGATATATACAAGAGCTACTGGCATGCCGGCCGCGGCAACTCGCCTCGCTGGGGAGAGCCTGTAAACATAGGGCCACTTGTAAATGGCAAGGGCAGTGAGTTTTACTTTACCATCGATTCGGAATCGAAAGACCTTTACTACGCCGCCAGCAAACAGGACAAAATGGCTAACCTGGACCTTTACTCCTTCCCGCTGCCCATGGGTGCCCAGCCGCTGGCTACCACCAAGTTCAAAGGATCATTGTCTGACCAGGATACCGGCCTGCCCTTTAAGGGCATAGTAAGTGTAATAGACCTAGACAAGGGCGTGGAGATTGAACCAAAATTCCTGCGCGAAAATGGCAGCTTCGAGTTCGACCTGATCAAAGACCGGAACTACCTGCTGGTAATCCAGGGAAATGATTTCTTTCGCATAGAGGAGATCTTTCACCTGGATGACGACTTGGAAATCCATCGCAAAGCCCAGAGCATCAGCAAAAAGCTGGAGTTTACAACCATTGACTTTTCCAGTGGCAGTTCTACGGTTACTCCGCAAATGTACCCCGACCTTAACAAGCTGGCGAACTTCCTGATCGATAACCCTGACGTGAAGCTGGTAATTTCAGGCCACACTGATTCTGATGGGGACGAAGAATCCAACAAGCAGCTATCGCAAAAAAGGGCACTGGCCATTATGGAGTACCTGGTACACTTTGCCAATGTTAACGAAGCACAGGTTGAAGCCATTGGCTATGGCAGTTCCAAGCCCATAGTACCTGAAGAAAAAACCGAAGAAGACAAAAAGCTGAACCGCCGCGTTGAGTTCGAGCTCATCAGGCCCGGCGAGGAAGAGGCGATGAAGTAAAGTCATAACGCTACCACAACACCCTTATGACAGGAACCTACCTCCTTACTGTAGAGGCACAGGATAAGCTCAAGGCAGCATTCAATTGGGGTGCCATCAAAACATTGTTCAGCGTTTACGCAATCTTTATTATTCTGATGCTCTTCCGTCAACCAGACCTGTGGGTAATGGGCACGTTCACACTTATTATATTATTCATAGCAGCAATAGTATGGTTTATACGCCTGCTAATGCCATTTGCCTTATCCAATACTGCTATCAGCATAACAGATCATGAAATCATCCGCAAAGGCGAAGGATTATTAACTGTACGCATCAAATACAGCGCAATCAGGGATATCAAAGAAAAGTCCTATGGTCTGATCGTTATAGATGACAGTTTCTTCACAACAGTTAATTATTACTTCAGCAAATACCGCCTTACCTCTGAATCGGGTATTATTTTCATACCTGCAGAAATAGAACAATACGATAGGATCAAGATCTTTCTGGCATCTAAGCAAAAAGAGCATGCTACGTCTCTTGTATAAAGCACTCCCCCTGATACCTGCGCTTTCAGGTCTGTACAGTTTTCTGAAATTAAGGGGGATAATCGTCTATGTAGACCAGCAGAAGCAGGCGGACTATGAGGACTGTATCAAAGAAAGGAAATGGCTGCCCCAGATTCTTTCACTGCTTTCCTTCTTTATATTTTTCTATATGTTTATCCGGGGGCTGGTGTAACCACTATTTTGAAACAAAACAGGCTATAACCCTTTTATGATTTTTAATGAATTCATATAAGTACGATGGCCAGTTATAATGTTACCCTCTACCCCTTAACAAGCCAGCACGGCAATATCCCAAACAACCCAAAACTACCCCTGCTCCTGTACCGGCAGGTATATACACCTGCTGAAGAAATATTAAACAAGTTTAAACATGCTTTTGAAGAAAATAGCTGGGGTGGCAGCTGGACCAATGGCGTATATGATTACCACCATTACCACAGCACCGCCCATGAAGTACTGGGGGTGTACAGCGGTAAAGCAACCATCATTTTTGGTGGGCCGGGCGGCAAAGAGGTAGATGTTGAAAGTGGAGATATGGTGGTGATTCCTGCCGGTGTAGGGCACTGCCGAAAATGGGCATCTGCTGATTTTAAAGTGGTAGGCGCCTACCCCAAAGGCCAGGAAGATTATGATGTTTGCACCGAAAAGGATAATCCGGAAGAAAAGAGGGATAATATTGAGCAGGTAGCCCTGCCTGCTACAGATCCTGTTGGTGGTAAAAGCGGACCGCTGATGAAAGAATGGCGTTACCCCCTGCAATAGACTTGTATGCAGACCTGACAGGTTCTAAAACCTGTCAGGTGTAAGGCTTCAAAAAGAAAAAGCTGCCCGTTAAGAGCAGCTCCTGTATTCTTTTATCTAACTTCTATCCTCTACCCTCTCCTACACAAAGAGGTTAAAGATGTCATTGAAGAGCACCAGACCCATGATGGCAAAGATCAGGATCATGCCGGCCTTTTGTGCTACCTCCAGGAATTTATCGCTAGGCTTGCTTCCGCTTACCATTTCGTAGGTCAGGAACATTACGTGGCCACCATCCAGTGCCGGAATTGGCAGGAAGTTTACAAAGGCAAGCCACATGCTAAGCAGACCGGTAATGGTCCAGAAACGGGTCCAGTCCCAGGTACCACCATATATCTCGCGAATACCAATGGGGCCTTTTACAGATTTAGATACGTTAACATCGCCACTGAATATTTTGCCGAAGCCACGGATGTTGAGCCATACAGATTCGAAAGCTTTTTCAGTGCCTTTTCCAAGAGATTCTACAGCACCAAATTGCTCCCTGCGCACATCTAACAGCGGCTCAGGGTAAAAGCCTACGCGGCCTTCTTCATCTACCTGTGCTGTTAGCTGCACAGTGCTGGCATTCTGATCTTCAACCATAACCTGGTTTTCAACCCCCTGTTGTGTAGCAGGGGTCTCTCCGCGCTGTACAGTAAACTGTACCTCTCCGCCAGACTGGCCGGAGAGCATCTCTGCAAACTCGTCGAAGTAGGTAAACTGCTTACCATTTACAGCCACAATCCTGTCGCCGGCCTGCAGGCCTGCTTTATCGGCATTGGAGCCTTTCACTACCTCACCCACTTTAAAAGGCATGCGGATGGTAATAAACTGATCTGCGGTATTTTTGTCGGTAAAGATCTCCAGCAGGTCAGATGGAATTGGAATATCCAGGATCTCGCCGTTGCGCTCTACTGTATAGTAGCTGCCTTCTCCCAGAATTACATCTGCTCCACGGGCTACATCATTAAAGCGATCATACTCACGGCCATTCACCTTCAGAATTTTATCGCCTGTTTTCAGACCGATCTGCTGGCCATACTCCAGGGCCACAATACCATGCTCCACCACTTCCTCGCGCGGAATATAGGTATCGCCATAGCGGTAGGTAAGGAATACGAAAATGATAATACCCAGCACAACATTGACGATAATGCCACCCATCATTACAATAAGTCGCTGCCATGCCGGCTTTGCCCTGAACTCCCAGGGCTGAGGTTCTGCCCCCATCTGGTCCATGTCCAGCGATTCGTCAATCATGCCGCTGATCTTTACAAAACCACCCAGCGGAATAGCACCCAGTGAGTATTCTGTTTCGCCTGATTTGAATCCTACAATTTTAGGAGGGAAGCCAATGGAAAATTTTTCCACCCGCATCCCAAAGAATTTTGCTGCCAGCATGTGCCCCATTTCGTGCAGGCCTATCAGGATAGACAAGCCCAGCAACAGCTGGCCAATCATTACAATGTTTTCCATTTATGGTATTAATGAACTGTATTGGATTTACTCAATTCGCGTGCCAATCTTCGGGTTTCGGCATCTGTTTGTACGTAATCTTCCAAAGAAGGCTTTTCAATGAAGTTTACTTTGGCCAAACAGGCTTCTACCAGGTCGGGCATATCCAGGAAACGGATTTTATCAGTTAAAAATTCAGCCACTGCTATTTCATTAGCTGCATTTAAGATACAGGGTGCATTCCCACCCCGCTTCATTGCCTCAAATGCCAGCGCCAGGTTCCGGAAAGTCTCCAGATCTGGCTGCTCAAAGGTTAACTGCGGATAATCCAGAAAGTTAAAACGTGGAAAGGGCGCCGGTAGTCTATCCGGAAAGCCCAGTGCAAACTGTATGGGCAGGCGCATATCGGGCAGGCCCATTTGTGCTTTGATAGAGCTGTCCTGAAACTGCACCAGGCTGTGAATTATACTCTGCGGGTGCACCACCACATCGATCTGCTCCGGCTTAAGGCCAAACAGCCACTTGGCTTCAATCACCTCCAGTCCTTTGTTCATGAGGGAGGCCGAATCGATGGTTACCTTTGCGCCCATATCCCAGTTTGGGTGCTTAAGGGCCTGTGCTTTGGTTACCTTTGCCAGCTCTTCCCTGCTTTTACCCCGGAAAGGACCACCGGATGCCGTTAGTATAATTTTTTCAATCGGGTTATGAAACTCCCCCACCAGGCACTGAAAGATGGCAGAATGCTCGGAATCGACCGGGTAGATGTTCACGCCCTTTTCGCGGGCCTTTGCCGTTACCAGCTCACCGGCAACCACAAGGGTTTCTTTGTTGGCCAGTGCAATAGGCTTGCCGCTTTCTATGGCTCTTAGGGTTGGCTGCAGGCCTGCATACCCTACCAGTGCGGTAAGCACCAGGTCTATGGTCTCCATTTCCATAACGGAAACCAGGGCACGCTCGCCGGCATACACTTTTATATCGTGTGGCAGCAGGGCATCCCGTACCTGTTCGTAATGCTCGTCATTGCCAATAACTACCGCATTGGGCTTAAACGCCAAAGCCTGCTCAATGAGCAGGCGTGCATTATTCTGGGCCGTCAGCACTTCTACTGCAAACCTTTCGGGATGCTGTGCTATTACCTCCAGCGCCTGGGTACCAATTGAACCGGTAGAGCCCAGGATGGCAATGTGTTTCTTTTCTGTTTCTTTCAAAATACCTCCCTAGCCTTTAAGGGCTAACCTCCAAAAGAGGGAAATCTCCCACCGATTGTCCGCCTCTTAGAGGGGCCTAGGGGGAGGAATCTTTATTCACAAGGGAATAAATTTCCGCGCTCTGTTATTTCAATATTTTCAAACTGCTCTCTGCAAACTACTACTTCACCACATACGCCTGCAAACCATCTGCAAGCTTGCGGTCATTGCTAAGGCGTGGCACCTTGTTCTGGCCTCCCAGCTTGCCCTGGCTTTTCATGTATTGCTGAAAAGCACCACGCTGCAAAGGCCTAATTTCCAGCGGCCTTAACACGCTGCCGGTAATCAGGTCATCGTAATACGTGTTCCGATGCTGAAGCTGCAAGTTAAGTTCTTTTTCAAAGGCTGCCAAATCTTTAGGCGGGGTGGCAAATTCCACAAACCATTCGTGCAGGGGCAGTCCTTCCGCAGGTGTTACCTGGGGAGCAACTGTAAATTCAATCAGCTCAACCTCAGGGTATTTGCTTACAGCCGCACGCATGGCTCCTTCCACCTCAGAACCAATCACATGTTCGCCAAAGGCCGATATAAAATGCTTGATCCGTCCGCTTACAATAATGCGGTAGGGGTCTTTGCTCACAAACTGAACCGTGTCTCCAATGCTGTAACCCCAAAGGCCTGCATTGGTATTCATAACCACGGCGTAGTTCACGCCAAGCTCTACATCTTCTATCGTTAAACGGGGCGGATTTTTCTCAAAATACTGATCGGCCGGAATAAATTCATACCAGATACCATGATTCAGCAGGAGCAGCAAGCCTGGGTTGCCCTGGCTTAGATCTGCCTGCAAATCCTGGTAGGCAATAAAACCTTCCGATGCAGGGTAGGTCTCAATGCTGTTAATGTGTTTGCCGATAGTTTCAAACAGCTTTGCCCGGTAAGGCTCAAAATTTACGCCACCGTACACAAAGAGCGAGAAGTTCGGGAAAACATCCTTGATCTTTTTGCCGGTGCGTTCTACGATCTTATCGAAATACATTTGTACCCAGGGTGGTATACCGCTGATGAGGGTCATGTCCTTATCCAGGGTTTCGGCTACAATGGTATCTACCTTGGTTTCCCAGTCATCAATGATATTGGTTTCCCAGCTGGGCATCTGATTGGTGCGCAAATAGCCGGGCACATGATGGTTTACAATGCCGGAAAGGCGGCCTATGTAAATACCATTTTCTTTTTTCATCTCAGGGCTACCACTCAGAAACATAAGCTTTCCATCCAGAAACTTGCTGCTTCCTGTGCTGTGCACATAGTTCAACAGCGCATTGCGGGCACCGTTGATGTGGTAAGGAATTGATTCTTTTGAGATAGGTATGTATTTAGTACCTGAAGTGGTACCACTTGTTTTAGCAAAATAGAGTGGCTGGCCGGGCCAGAGAACATCTTTTTCTCCTCCTTTTACCCGTTCTATGTATTTTTTAAGATCTTCATAATCGGCAACCGGCACGCGCTCCTGAAAATCCCGGTAGGTTTTGATGTCGCCAAAGCCATGATCTTTTCCAAAAGCAGTGTTTCTGGCAGATTCTATTAACTGACGAAAAACGTTTCGTTGTGATTCAGCAGGCTGTAAAGACCACTGACGCTGCTCTTTTGCCACCCAGGCAGCCAGGGGTTTGCTTAGTACAGAACGAATACCCATAGGCTGTAAATATAAAGAAAAAACAGCTCTTCTGCCTTCCAGAGATGTAGCAGGTGTAATTTAATACTGAAAACAGCTAGCGATGGGTTAGAATGGCTGTACTAAAGTCTTAATCATTATTCGAAGAATGCAGCGCTCCTTTGTTAGGTACAGCGGCATGCATAGGATCGGGCTTATAACTTTTTACCACTACAGTATCACCTACATAGAGGCTGCCGTCTATGTCGCTGATGATGTTCTGACCGAAAAGCACTTTAGACCCTATGCGACGGTAGCGGGAGAGTGTTTGCAGGGGTTCTTTTCCCTTCTGTGCCGTAAGCTGGTCTATGGTGGTAAGCACACAGCGGGCACATGGCTTTTCTGCCCAGAAATGCAGGTCGCCTACCCAGAACTCGTGCCATTTGTCTTCAGCAAAGGGAGCACTTCCCCTAACTACAATATTAGGCCTAAAGCGATCCATGGGTATGGTTTCCTGCAGGCGGGAGTTCAGGTCATCGAGCGAGGCCTGGCTGATCAGTAAAATCGGGTAGGCATCTGCAAAGGAAACCTTCTGCTGGCGCCCGCTCCATTTACCACTGACAACGCGCTCACTTTCATCGGGCATATACACCAGCCTGCAGGGTGTTTCCAATGCTTCACTAAACCACTGGTCATACGCCCGCCCCACATACCAGGCCAGGGCACTGTCGTCCCACACAGGAGCCTGCACATGCTCGCCGGTATCCTGCATCTGCAGCGGAATCATTAAAGGAGATAAATCTTTTTGCCGGTGAAACACCTCCAGCGCGTGGGCATGCAGGTTAACCTGCAGCAGGGCCATTTCAGGAAACCGCCTCTGTGTCAGAAAATTTCCTTCTTCATCCAGCAGCATCCAACGCCGGTCCCATTGTAAGCCGCGGGGACTAAGCTTTGCTTCTCTTAATGAAATACCTCCCAGGGATTTTATGGGGTACACCCAAAGTTCACTGATCGCGAGCTTTTTTTGCGCCATGCAACAAAGTATGAAAGAAAAATTATCAATGCAAAAAGCCAGCTGCTTTCTGTAGATTAATTCCCCAATTTAAAGAGGTTACAGCCTCAATACAAGGCTTTTACAGCAATTACCTGATTAAAATATTATGCTTAACCCTGCATACCATTCTGCTTTTGCCGGTAACGCTTTAAATCCCTGACATCATCCAGATCATATAACTGCGGCAGCTGCCGCACCGACAGGCCCAGCCGCTTACAATCAAGCAGCGTATCGGATAATACATCAGGCGTGCTCCAGATTTTATTTTTAAAAAGTTCTGGCTGCTGCTCCTGCAAGCCCAGCAGGTAATAACCTCCGTCGGCGGCAGGCCCCAGCACTACATCTTTCTGCTTTAGTGCCTCAAAAGCTTTTTTCAGGTGGCTTGTTTCCAGCTCAAAACAGTCGGAACCGATGATGCATACACGCTGAGCGCCCTCTGAAAAACACTTTTCAAATGCCAGCTGCATTCGCTCCCCCAGGTCTTTTCCCTGTTGCACCTGCAGTTCATACCCCTGTTGCCACAGGCTATTTTTCTCTTCCAGGTAATCAGAAAAAAACACCCATTTATGAGCTTTTAGCTCCAGCGTGGCTGCATGGGTGTGTACCAATAATTCATCATATACCTGCAGCGCCGCCTCATCGCCTATGGATTGCGCCAGCCTTGTCTTGGTGCGGCCGGGAATCCGGTTCTTGACAAATATGATCAGGTGGTTTGGGGTCATTGTTGAATTTCTTTAGCTGCGTAGCCCGGATTAAAATCCGGGGCTAAATAACTAAACTGCTAAAGTTTGATGTTTGGTAAATGTAGCTGAAGGTTATCAAATAATCAGTCCGGGACTTAGTCCGGGCTACGCATCCTTAGCATCGAAACCTCATCCTAAGCCGTCTGTCCGCCACAGCTGCTACCGGCTCCGGCAGTGCAGCCGTAGCAGTGCTGGTTGAGGACGATTTCGCGCTGGCTGAGCTGCTCTACACTGAAATCTTTGATGTGGCTGGGTGCGCCTGCTACTGTCAGGTCCAGCATCTGGTTAAAGTCGCAGTCATAGAGCTGGCCATCCCAACCTACGGAAATGGTGTTTCGGCACATCACATTGGCAGCGGCAGCCGGGTTAAAGCTGTTCACAAGCTTTTCCATATAGCCCTCGTAGTTGCCGCTTTGCACCAGGTAGTCCAGAAAACGGCTGATGGGCAGATTGGTGATCACAAAGAGGCTGTTGAAATCAATATTGTACTGACGCTTCAGCTGCTGCTTAAACTCTTTCTCCAGCGAAACCTGTGAGCCCGGCAGAAACGCGCCCGAGGGGTTGTAGACCAGGTGCAGCTGGAGTCCGCTGCCCTCCTGCCCATAGCCTACTGCATTTAACATCTGCAGTGCTTTGATCGATTTTTCGAACACGCCATCGCCCCGTTGTGCATCGGTACGGCGGGCTGAGAAGTGCGGAAGCGAGCTTACCACCTCTACGCCATGTGCTTTGAAGAACTGGGGCAGATCGTGGTATTTTGGATTAGCCAGAATAATGGTAAGGTTGCAGCGTACCATCACATGCTTGCCCCGTTTGTGCAGCTCCTGCACAAACCAGCGAAAATCGGGATTCATTTCAGGGGCACCTCCTGTTAAATCAATTGTTTTTACCGGGTAGCCGGCTGCATCGGCCCCATCCAGTGCATCCAGGCATTGCTGCATGGTTTCAGGTGTCATGATCTCCTTGCGGTCCGGTCCGGCATCTACATGGCAGTGCTTGCAGGTCTGGTTACACATTTTTCCCACATTAACCTGGAAGATCTCCAGCTGGGTAGGCCTAAGCGGAAACAGGCCGATGGTATCGAGCTTATCTTCGAAGCGATGAAAATTTTCGCCGCCAGGGCGTGGCGCCTGCAGTACTTCCAGTTGAATGAAAGAGTCTGAAAATTTATGTTCCTGTCTTTTGAGTGATTTCATGCAGCAGCAGTATTTGGGTAGTGGGCACTACTTTATGGTACGGGTAATGCCCACAAGTGATTTTATAAGAATAAGCCCTTAAGCCTTCTTTTAGCAAAGAACACTAAATGCTACATAGTAATTTCCTTCACCTTGTTCATCATCTGCACGCCGTGCACCAGGGAGGCTCCCCCGCGAATGGCAGCGGCCACATGAATGGCCTCCATCATCTGCCCTTCCGAGGCTCCTTTTTCAAGACCATCCGTGGTGTAGGCATCAATGCAGTAGGGACACTGAATGGCATGTGCTACAGCCAGGGCAATCAGGGATTTCTCACGTTCCGACAGCTCTCCCTCTTTGAAAACATCGCCATAGTAATCGAAAAATTTCTTGGCCAGATCGGGGCTGAATTCTGCAATGTTTCCAAATTTTGCCAGGTCTGCAGGGTTGTAATATGTCTTTTCCATGTTTGATTCTGTATTAGTAGTTATTTGTTTTTTTCTTAAGATGTGATTTTGCAGGTGCTGCTGCCGGCCTTATTTCCCTTTCTGCCACACCCACTATAATCCCGGGCTCCTGTGCCGAAGAACTTCCGGCACCCCCATTTGCATGATTAGGCAAAGGCTTTGGATGTTTCAGCTCCCACCACAGCACCAGTATTACCACCACATACTCCAGGGCAACCAGGAACATGGGCTCCTCGTAGCCAGCTTGGGTATAGCCGGCATAAGTAAGAAATACAAGTGCACTCCAGATAAGCGGAAAGCGAAAATTAGTTAGCGGCATCAGGGCTAAAAGCGGAATTACATACCAGGGATGCACCGTGGTGGCACAGAGCAGAAATAACCCGTAAAGGAGCAGCAAGGTTTTGGAAATATCCCACCCCCTTTTAACCGAACGATTGCTGAAAAACAGAATCAGCCCGGCCGCCAGCACCGCCAGCACAGGCCCCAGCTGTACAATAAGGTTGAATCCAAAGATCCAGTACCCTAATTCACGCAGTAAATAATAAAGGCTGGCATTAAACTCAAAGCGCTGGTAGTAGAGCGACAGGCTCTGCAGCATTCCTTCCAGCAGTGGCTTACCAAAGAGCGGTACAAACAGAACCAATAAAATGCCGGCAGATAACAGCAGCCATTGCCAACGTTTGTTCCCCTCTAACTTCAGAAGCAAATATGGCCCCAGTAATAAAGGCCATAATTTACTGGCTACCGCACCGGCGAAGGCTACTGCTGTCCAGAAAGGTTTTGATTTTTCTCCTGACAAACGGCTCTTTTCAATCCTTACCAGGCTCCACACCAGCAACAGCAGGAAGAAAACAGCCAGCCCCTCCAGGTGCAGGTTGGCTGTTATCTCCAGCACTACCAATGGATTAAGGGCATAGAGCAGCACCCTGCGGCGGGACAGTCCATACTGTTTTAGCAGCTTAAGCATGAGCCATACGGTACCACACTCTGCCAGGAATAGTGGCAGGCGCAACAAAATGATTCCTGCCTGCATATTACCACCTCCTAACCAGGCAGCAAAAGCAAAGAGAGCCTGTGCCAGTGGGGGGTAAATAGTAAAGTAAGATTTTGAATTGAGCCCCTGGTAGAGTTCCTGGCTAATGTTTTCTACAGCGGGCACCCCAGCCTGCATGTACCAGTCCGGCGGATGTGAAAAAGGATGCAGCCCACCCACCAGCAAGTGCCCATCCCACAGAAAGCGGTAAAAATCGTCAGAAAGTGAAGGCACCGAAGGCAGGAGCAGCAGGCGAGCCACAGCGGCCAGCAGCAAGTAAGACCAGAATGGTAATTCTTTTGCTCCCCAGACCAGCATCAGGTACAAGCCGAACAACAAGCCAAAGCCAACCAGCAAAGGGCCTGTCTGGTAACGCTCCACCCCATACACCATGAGTGCCAACACTATTAAATACACCACCCCAGCCACAAAAGTAGCTATGATAAAGCGCATTCTTAATGTTGTAACGGGATGGATCAAATTATCAGGTTTAGGTTAAAGTTCAGGAGCCACAGTCATAAGACGCTTTATTCAGCCTTGAAAAAGAGCATTTTGCCCTGGTGGCACACTGCATCTTTATATTCAACATTCAGCAAACAGCTATTTGCCACTTAAGGTATAATAAATTACCAGTATAAAGCCTATGGCCAGCATGCTGTGAAATAGCAATAAGCTATAATCCTGCAAGTACAAACCAGCACCAATGCCAAATACGAAGTAAACAGCCAGGATGGTTTCCAGCAGGGTCATCCAGCTGAAATTACGGCTCAGGTACACATTGCCCTTCCAGGCCCCCTCCTTTCCTGTAATGTTAAACTTGGGCGTACGCAAAAAAGGCGATTTCTTTCCCAGCCAGCCTTCTGCAACTGCCATGGTATTATGCGCAGACAAACCCAGTGAAACTATCAGAAATGGTGGAAACAAGCTCCAGAAGTATAGTACACTTCCTTTTGGATGAAGCCGGTAGCTGGCTACCCAGTAAAAAACGCCAATGGCCAGAAATCCAAAAAAGAACACTCTCCCAAAATAGAAAATCCGTTCAAACTCCGGAAGTAATTCCTTAACAAAAAGCATGGGAACACTCAGCAAAGCTGCTATGAGTATTACTATAAAAATGCTGCTGTTGGTGAGGTGAAAAAAAGCATGGAGCTTATTGAAAAAACTACCGTGGCTGCGCAGCGATTTCAACAGGTTTTTACGGGCACACTCTGCCGCGCCCTTATTCCAGCGGAAATGCTGTGAGCGAACGGCTGGCATAATAACAGGGAGCTCTGCAGGACTTTCCACCTCCTCCAGGTACCGGAACTTCCAGCCCCGCATCTGCGCCCTGTAGCTTAGGTCCAGGTCTTCGGTAAGGGTATCGGCACTCCAGCCGCCGGCATCTTCTATGCAGCTGCGGCGCCAGATGCCTCCGGTGCCATTAAAGTTAATGTAGCTGCCAGCTTCACTGCGACCGCCCTGCTCAATGGTAAAATGGGCATCGAGCCCAAAAGCCTGAAGCTTGGTGAGCAGGTTGTAGGTCCGATTCAGGTGGCCCCAGCGCGTTTGCACCACCCCAGTTTCAGGAGCCTGAAAATAGGGCAGTGTTTTTATCAGGAAATCTGCAGGAGGCAAAAAGTCGGCATCGAAAATGGCAATAAATGCTCCTTTTGCCTTTTGTAAACCCCATTGCAGGGCTCCTGCTTTAAAGCCCTGCCTGTTAGGGCGGCGTACATGTTCTATCCAAAGCCCCTGCCCTTGCAGGGCTGCTGCTTTTGCTGAGATCAGGGCAACAGTATCGTCGGTCGAATCATCCAGCACCTGTATCTGCAGTTTATCGGCAGGGTAATGCAGGCGGGCAATGGCATCCAGCAGGCGTTCGGCCACATAGCGTTCGTTGTAAATAGGGAGCTGAACCGTTACCACCGGCAGCTCTTCGGGAAGGGCAAGGGGTACAGCCTGTTTTTTACGCAGGCTGCGCAGGTAGTGCCAGGTCAGGTGCAGCTGACCCAGGCTAAAGAGGAAGAGAAAGAGTAAACTACTACAGTATAAGATAGCAATCAGCCAGCTCATCGGCTATAGCGAAAGAGTGTCCACAAGATTTTGTAGCCTGCCCCCAACACACCTTTTACGGTACCGCTTATTTTAGAATGGCCAATGCGGCGGCGGTACCTAACGGGCACTTCGGTGGCAAGCAGCCCAAGTTTAGCAGCTTTTAGCTGCATTTCCACCGTCCAGCCATAGGTTTTATCCTGCATATTTATTTTTTGCAGGGCCTCCCAGCTAATGGCCCGGAAAGGGCCCAGATCTGTAAAACGGGCACCATAGATAAGGCGAAGCAAACGGGTTGCCAGCCAGTTGCCAAACACCTGCTGCGGGGTTAGGGAGCCTTTTTCACGCTTACCCAGCGCGCGGGAGCCAATCACCAGGTCAGCTTTTCCTTCCAGGATTGGCGCTACTAAAAGCGGCAGTTCTTCGGGATAATCAGAATAATCGGCATCCAGGAACACAACGATATCGGGTTGTTCAGCTTTCTGCGCCAGGTATTCCAGCCCTTTGAGGCATGCCCATC
Organism: Cesiribacter sp. SM1; assembly: GCF_020178975.1. Classification (GTDB taxonomy): domain Bacteria; phylum Bacteroidota; class Bacteroidia; order Cytophagales; family Cyclobacteriaceae; genus Cesiribacter. The sequence goes on along the minus strand of NZ_JAHXBU010000093.1, from coordinate 433,992 downwards.
CGTATCCTTTGCGGTCTTCGCGCAGCACAGTAGCACCCAGGGCTTCTGCTACGCCAGCAGTATCGTCGTTTGAGGCATTATCTGTTACCACCACTTCATGCACCCAGCTTTTCGGCAGGGCCTGAATTACTTTCAGAATACCCTCTGCCTCATCGTGGGCGGGAATAACAACAGCAATAAAAGGAATACCAGCTTGTTTAACAGTTGCAGTAAACCGATGGAATGGAGCTCCCTTTACCCCTTCCTGTTCTGGCACAAGCTGAAGCCCCTCCTTCACATTTATTTCTTTATCTAAACTCATTGCATTACTTATTCCTGATACCCGCTAAAACTTCACCTCACCAAACCTGGCTTTGCCATCGCCCCTATCCTCCAGCTTAAGTACACCCCTGGGGCATACGGAGGAGCACACCCCACAACCTACACAGCTGGCCCGCACCACATTCTGGCCGCGCTGGGCGTACCAGCGTACGTCGATACCCATTTCGCAGTAGGTAGAGCAGTTGCCGCAGCTAATGCACTGGCCTCCATTGGTTGTGATACGAAAACGGGACTTAAATCGCTGTACAATGCCAATGTAAGCCGCCAGCGGACAACCATAACGGCACCACACCCGGTTGCCCATCAGGGGGTAAAAACCAGTGCCCACCACACCTGCAAAGATAGAGCCAATGCCAAAGCCATACCAGTAGCGTAAATCGTAGGAGCTGATGCCCAGCAGGCTGCTGTGGCCGGTAAAGAAGGTAATAAGCACGGCAGCCGTCATGATTACAGCCAGCACCAGCACACTATGCACCATCCAGCGCTCTATTTTCCAGGCTTTTAACCGTTTGTCGGAAAGCTGTCGGTAAGGATCGCCCAGGGTTTCGGCCAGACCACCGCAGCCGCACACCCAGCTGCAATACCAGCGTTTGCCATAGAAGTAGGTCATGAGCGGCACACCCAGCACCACCAGGGCAATGCCCCATACAAGCATAAACATGCCCAGCGTGCCATTGCTTAAAAACTCATTGATCTTGTATTCAAAAAACAGGTCGTAATTAAGTGGCCAGATGTTCTTCAGGTCGTAGTAGGGCCTGTTAAGGGCTACCAGTATTTCCGGAATCAGGAAAGCGAAAGCCAGCTGAAAAAACATAACACTGCCGGTACGGAGTTTATGGTACTTGCTGTGGCGGTATTTGATCATCATGCGCACACCCATAACCAGGATGGCCAGCGTATACAGCAGCCCATAAAAGAACCATTCTGTAGCTCCACTGCCCTTTAGCCAAAAGGCAAGCGGATCGCAGATAAGCATCCAGGTGGTGATGTAGTAGGGAAAGAAATAGAGCAGGATGTAGAACAGGATGAGGAATGAACCCAGCAACCAGCCAACCCAGCCCCTGTTGGTAGTGGCGCTGTGAAATATGTGGTTGTTTTTGATGCCCGGAATGAGCTGCAGCTTCGGCAAAATATAGAGCAGGCCACCTAATACACCCAGCCCAATGCTAAGCCAGAATAGCAGCATCGGCCGTTCTGCCGGCAGGCCAACAGTACTATATTTGATGAGATAGGTTTTATAGCTCCTTCCCCAGTAATCATCTATGGGCTTTTCTGTTAACTGCTCGTTTGCATTTTCAAAAGCATCATCAAGCACAGCAGAAAGCGCCCAGTCGCTCTCGATTGGCTTGTTGTACAGAGGCTCCAGCAGTGATTTCAGCACTGCCTGGTGGGTGCTGTCTACCACCGAGCGTTCTACAATTGAAGGTGTCAGTATATAATCGCCCATGCTTAACATGCCAATGAGCACAGCAAAGCCCATTAAGAGCAAAACCAGCCCCAGTTGCTGTACCGGGTGCTTCTTTATTTTTGTAAAGCGCGTATCGCGTATTATAGTCGGCATTTTTCCGCTTCTCTGCCTTGCACAGGCAAACCCTCTCCACAGGGTATAAATCAACTGTTACAGATCCTGAAAGTGTTGAGGCTATAAGGCAAATCCTGATGCTCCTCCCCCCTACACCTGGTTGCTTCAGAACAAGCTACCACTGCAATTAATTCTAAATCTATTGTCTATTGTCTATTGTCTATTGTCTATTGTCTATTGTCTATTACGGTCCGCCGCTGCGGTCTATTGTCTATAATATTAAATCAGGCCCCAAACACCCACCACTTTTTCTTCTGCTCTTTGATGGTTCTGCCGGTTTGTGTGGAAAAAGCGTTCCTGATCTCCCCCTCATGCCTGCTATGAAATTCGGGATCAAAGTTAGCCCTGTGCAGCTGCCCCACTACCTCCTCTATTTTAGTGCCGCTGATAATCCATTGCTCGCACACCTCCTGCCGGTAACGGATACCCAGGAGATTTACTCCCCTGAACTTGCCGCTTTCCTTTTCCCACACCAGCCTTAGCGCCTGATGTTTTTGCGGATGCTGCCAGTAAAACCACTCCCACCCTTCCGGCAGCCTACTGGGCACATCGCCATATACCTGGTACTCCACCTCAAAAAACTTAGCTGAATTAAACCAGGGTCCGGGCTTGTATGCTGCCGGCTTGCCGCAAATGGTTTGTGCCACCAGCAGCCCATGTTCACGCCCGGTATACCAGACCTGCTCTACAGCCTTTCGGCCGATGGGAGGCTTGCGGTACTGAGCACAGTCGCCTATGGCATATACTCCACTAACGCTGGTCCTGAAATATTCATCTACCAGCACACCTCTGTCTGTCTCAATGCCGCTCCCTTTCAGAAAATCAATATTAGGCTCTACGCCAATGGTGATACCCAGAAACTGGCAGGAGATTCTCTCTTCTGCACTGGTGACAACTGCCTGCACCCTGCCTGCTGCATCCTGCTCCACTTCTTTCAGGCTGGTGCTGAAGCGAAGCTCGATGTGGTGCTGCCGTAAATGATCTCCAACCAGCCTGGCTTCTTCAGGAGGTAGAACGCTTGCCCAGTAGCCCTTTTCCCGCACCAGCAGGCTTACCGGTATACCTCGACTGTGCAGCATTTCTGCCAGTTCCACGCCAATAAGGCCACCACCAACTATTACTCCCCTTTCAATTCCAGCAGTTGATGCTTCTATGGCCTCCAGGTCCTGCAGGCTGTAGAGGCCGTGTACCCCTTTGGCACCTTCGCCCGGCCAGCCCCCCTTTCGCCAGCGTGATCCGGCAGCAATAATAAGCTCATCATAGGAAAGTGGCTCTCCCTGGCGAAGCACTAGCTGCTTTTGTGCCACATCCACCTTTTCCACCCAGTCCGTTACCAGCTCAATCCTGTTTTTGGGCCAGAACCAATCCTCATAAGGCTTGAGGTTCTTATATTCCATTTGCCCCATGTAGAGGTACATCAGGGCAGTACGGGAGTAAAAATGGTCGCTTTCGCCGGAAATAACGGTAATGCGGAAATCACTGCCTTTGCGGATGTGCCGCGCTGCCGTAATGCCTGCAATGCCATTTCCAATGATGACCACGTGTTTCATGCGCCCCAATATACGGAAATAAGTATGCTGCGGATTGTCTGGCTGCAGACATTTAGATTAATACCGCTTGCTTAGCTCCCTCAGCAGACCGGCCAGGGAAAAGAATTGCTGTTCAAATACCCCCTGCTGGTAATGCCACATCCAGCCTACAGCATTTTGCTGCACTTCTATGGTGGCTGCGCCAGCCGTTGCTGTGGCAGCCGTTGCTGCGCCAGCCGCTGCTGCGGAATTAGCTGCCCCCGCATCGGTTATAGTAAAAATACCATGGCGGCGCAGCACCTGTTCTGTCCAGTAACGGGCTGGCTCTGCACCATTTAAATATACACTGGCTTTGTGCGGTAGTGGCTGGTAAAAGCGGCCTGTCTGCATATCGAACATAAATGGTGGCCTGCCGAAGGCTTTCTCAAGTGATCCATTCAGCACCAGGTCTTCAGGCAAGCCTTCGGCCAGGGGATCATGGGCATTGTGGGGCATGAGCAGCAGGCGATCGGCGGTCTGCAGGGCCAAATCAAGCTCGTGGGTAGCCACCACCACGGCCTTTTGCTGCTCCTGTGCCACCTGCCTTAACAGGTGCATGATCTGGATGCGGTGTACCAGGTCGAGGTGGGCGGTGGGTTCATCGAGCAGGAGCAGCTGCCCTCCCTGTGCCAGTGCGCGGGCAATGAGCACCTTCTGCCGCTGGCCATCGCTTAGGGTATACAGCTTGCGATCGGCCAGGTGGCGGGTTTCGGTGCTATCCAGGGCTTGTTCCACTGCTTTACGGTCTGCCTCGCCCATACCACCAAACCAGCCCGTATGGGGGTAACGCCCCAGCTGCACCACCTCCAGCACCCGCAGGTTTGCAGAATGTACCGGATCGGTGAGCACCAGGCTGATAGCCTTTGCTTTTTCCTGCTGCGAAAGCTTTTCGATGGGGGTGCCCTGCAGCAGCAGCTCTCCCGCCAGTGGCAGCTGTACCCCCGCCAGGGTACGCAGCAGGGTAGACTTTCCGGCCCCGTTCGGTCCCATCAGGCAAACGAGCCGGCCCGGCTCCAGCATCAGCTCAATATTGGCCCGCACCAGGGTTTCCTGGCGGTAGCGGTAGCCAATGCTAAGGTTATGGGCCTGCAGTACTGCTTTCATCTTAAAACATTTTACCAATTGCCCGCTGCCTTAGGATAAGCCACAACACCACCGGCGCGCCAAACAGCGTAGTAATGGCATTGAGCGGCAGGGCTCCACCTGCTGCCAGAATATTAGCCAGAATATCGCAAAGCAACAGTAAAATAGCGCCTCCCAGCATAACCACGGGCAACAATAAACGATGATCGGAAATATGAAACAGCAACCTGCACAGGTGGGGTACTGCCAAACCTACAAAAGCAATAGGACCGCAAAAAGCTGTGATACTGCCCGCCAGCAGGCTTGTGCTTATCAGAATGAGGGGGCGCACTTTGCCCATAGATACACCTACACTGCTGGCATAGCGCTCTCCCAGCAGCAGGGCATTCAGGGGCTTGGCCAGTGCCTGGGCCAGCACCAGCCCTACCACTACCACCGGTAGCACTACCTGCAGCTCGGGCCAGGTTACACCACCCAGGCTCCCGAAGGTCCAGATCATATAGGCCTGCACTTTTTCGGCACCACTGTAAAACTGCAGCACACTTACTACGGCTCCGGCCAGGCTACCCACCATCAGACCCAGGATGAGCAGGGCCATGCTATCCTGCAGGCGCAGGGCTGCCAGAAAAATAAGCACCAGTACTCCTGCAGCACCTAGGGCTGCTGCCCCGGCAGTAAGCCAGGGAATCCACTCCGGCACAATAAGCCAGCCAATGCTGCCAGCCATCAGCAAAACAGCAACCCCCAGGCTTGCACCGGAACTAATGCCCAGTACAAAAGGACCTGCCAGCGGGTTACGAAAAAGCGTTTGCATCTGCAGGCCCGATACAGCCAGTGCACTGCCTGCCGCCAGTGCTGTTAAGGCTTTGGGCAGGCGAAACTCCCACAGGATCTGCTCCCAGACCTTGTTTTCGGCTGGCGTACCTGTAAGAATTTCAAGAATGGATCCATAAGGAATAGCAACGGCACCAAGACTTAGGTCTACCACAAACAGCAGCGCCAGTACCAGCACCAGCAGCAGCAGGCGCCAGCCCCAGCCTTTGGGCATCCATAAAAGTGGTTGAGAAGCTTCTTGCATCAGCCGGCAAATTAGCGAATAGCAGGCAGAGGGCAAAAGCAGTCAAAGAATCGCTCTTAATTAATAAAGTATTTACTTACTGCCCCCTTCTGTATATAAGCTCTTACTGCTGAGTCAGGGGTAACCTTTTATAAAAATACAGCTCATGCCCCTCCATTAGCTCCGGGTGCAGAATCTTGATCAGATCGGCCAGTACCATATCTGGGCGGGCATAGCCCAGCTCCAGGTATTCGTTACCACCGGTGTTGTTAATCTTATTGGTGTAGGTGTAAACCTGCTCCTGCTGCCAGGCCCTGAAACGTTTATAGCGCTCATCGGCTGCCGTAAGCGCCTGTAATGAACTAAAATCGGCGGTATTGATCCAGTAGGGGGCATCATGGGCTTTGGCAAACACCTGCTCAAAGCTTAGGGGCACACTGCCGCTTGCTTCGGTATCGCTCCAGAGATAACTGGCGCCGGCATCGGCCAGAAATTGAGCTGCCCAGCTCTTACCGCCAGGCACATACCAGATATCACCATACACAATGCCACTGAATACTTCCGGGCGCTGTGCAACATTCTGGGTTAAAGATTTGAGGGAGTCGTAGCGATGCACGATTTGCTGAAAAACAGAATCAGCTTCTCTTTCTTTGTTCAGCAGGGCTCCGGTAAATTTTATCCACTCGGCACGCCCCAGGGGGCTGGTCTCCAGAAAATCTGCATTGAGGAGCACCGGTACGCCTGTCCTGTCCAGTACCTGCAGGGTGCCATCGTCTGGCCCCATGCCATAGGCCATGATGAGGTCGGGCTGCAGGGAGAGGATCTGCTCTGGATTTAAGCCCTGTGTGCTGCCAATATCGGTAAGTGCGCCCTGCTCCAGGCGGCTGCGTTGAGCAGGGCTGGAGATAAAGCCTGCCTGCGCAAAGCCTGTTAGCTTATCACTTTCGCCCAACATATCCAGGGCGGGCAAATGGGTGGTGCTAAGGCTGATGATGCGCTGCACAGGCACTCTTACCACCGCATCGGCCATGATGGAATCGGGCTGCGGCTGGCCATGGGGCAAGAGCAAATAGGTGTAAGGCCTGGTGGCGCCAGGGTAGGGCTGCTTTACATGAATCAGTTTATAACCATCGCCATACTCCAGCTCAAATGTTTGAGCATATTCGGTCTGGGTGCGGTGCCAGGCAGCAGTACTGTTGCTTAATTCAGAAGTTTCTTTTTCTGAACGCTCTGGTCTGCAGGACCAGTGGGTAAGTACTAAGGATAAGATAAGCGGGAGTAACAGGCTTATTCTGCCTGTGCTGTAGTTCCATTTCATGGGGCTAAGGTAAGCACTGAAATTAGGGGTGCAAAGCCAATGCGTTGTGATTGTGCCCCTATATAACTAGTTTTAGGCTAATGAACAGCAAGCGCCGATCCCGTTTATCTCTCCAGGCTTATATAGAAGGTGTGCTGGCCGGCGACCGCATGGTGCTAAGCCGTGCCATAACCCTGGTAGAAAGCAGCCTGCCTGCAGACCAGGAGCTGGCACGGGAGGTGATGGATGCTGTTTTACCCCATAGCGGCAAATCTATCCGCATTGGCATTACAGGAGTACCGGGTGTTGGAAAAAGCACTTTTATCGAAAGCTTTGGCTCCTACCTGACCGGACTTGGCAAAAAACTGGCGGTGCTGGCCATAGACCCCAGCAGCCAGCGCAGCGGGGGCAGCATTCTGGGCGATAAAACCCGCATGGAACAGCTCTCGCACAACCCACTGGCCTACATACGCCCCTCAGCAGCCGGCACTGCCCTGGGCGGCGTTGCTGCCCGTACCCGCGAGGCCATGCTGCTTTGCGAGGCAGCCGGTTTTGAAGTAGTCTTTATAGAAACCGTTGGTGTAGGCCAGAGCGAAACTGCTGTTCGCAACATGGTAGATTTCTTCCTGCTGCTTATGCTGGCAGGAGCCGGCGATGAGCTGCAGGGCATCAAAAAAGGCATTATGGAAATGGCCGATGGCCTGGCAATCACCAAGGCCGATGGCGATAATAAAATGCCTGCCAAACAGGCACAGGCAGCCTACAGAAATGCACTCCACCTGTTTCCTCCTACCCAAAGCGGCTGGATTCCCAAAGTACTTACCTGCTCCGCACAAGCCAATGAAGGGCTGGAGGCAGTGTGGCAAATGATTTGCCAGTACCGGGAGCACACCCGGCTAAAAGGATTTTTTGAACAACGGAGGCGGGAGCAAAACCTTAGCTGGATGCACACAGCCATAGAAGATATGCTGAAGCAGCATTTTTACAGCCATCCTGCTGTGGCACAGCACAGAAAGCAGCTGGAGCAGGAGGTAATGGCCGGAAGCAGCGGCGCTGTTGGTGCAGCACGCTTCTTATTTTCTGTTTTTAAGGGTAATTTCAGCTCCGATACTAACGTTAATAACTCCTGATGCGCCTAAAGCGTATCAGCAATAAACCTACTGACCAACGAATTTTGCCAGGCAACTATGGTACGTCATTTTTTTGCGACACTATTTTTATGTTTATCGATATGTGCAATTGTAAGCTCCTGCCAGGAAGAAAAGCCAAAGGAGAAACCAAGCCTTGACCAGGAATTTCCCGAACAAACCACCCAGGATACCCGCCTGAACCTGAACGATTACATCAGGTACAAAAAAATACACCAGTGGGGCGACAGCCTCTATTTTCTGGTGATGAGCTGGGGCTCCGACAGCATTGGCAGCTACAGCATATTACTGGCCGACAGTGCCAACGGCAATTACACCTCCTTTTCGATGCACCAGCAGGGCTCTGTAGTACAAACCTGGATCAATGATTTTGACCGGGACAGCCTGCCAGAAATAGGCATTGTTACCCGCAGCCAGAACCAGCGCAAAACCGGGCAAATGCGCCTGCACGAGCTTGGCAGAAATTCTGCGTTTGAAACCATAGATATGCAACCGCTAAGTGAGCAGCTGGGAGCTGATTATGAAGGTGGTGATATTTTTTACCCACAAACGGGGCAAATCGTCAGGGAATTCAGAACTGTTAATTTTGATACCGCAGTGCAGGATAAAACTGTAAAACGGATCGTGTACGAGCTCGATAATAATCAGCTGATCGTAACTGAATTTGAAAGTACCGAGGACAGCCAGTAAGGTGCGGGAGCCTTGCTTTTCCTAGTCCGGCAGCCAGCCTGCTGTTGTTTTTGTTTCTGCATGGTAGTAGTCAGTTGCCTTATGTGCCTGCTCGTTTGGCAGCACAATTTTAACAACTGTACCTTTGGCTGGTTGCGAGCTAAGCTCAATTTTACCACCCATTTTATCTACTACCTCGCGGGTAATGTACAAGCCCAGGCCAGAGCCACTCCTGTGTTCATCTGCCCTGTAAAACATATCGAACACCCGCGCATGATGCTCCTGCCTGATCCCTATTCCGTTATCACAAACCTGAAATACAGCTTCCTGTACCGTTATACGACCGGTAATGACAATTTGCGGCGGTAGTACTTTGTTCTGGTAACGTATGGCATTAGACAGCAGGTTACGAAAAACTATGCGCAAACGAGCCGGATCTGTATACAGGGGCGATTCCTGGTGCACATTTACATTTACATCGATCTGCTTAAAATCTTCTAGCAGGCTAAACTCCTCCAGCACTCCGTAAATAAGTGCATAAATGTCTACTTCAACAAACTGCAAAAACAGCCTGGCGTTGCGGGAATGATCTAAGATATCCCTGATAAAGCCATCCAGGCGGTGCAGGCTGTTTTCCATCATGCCACATATCTTATACAACTCATGTGGCCTGCCCGACTCCAGCTTTAGCAGGTTTATAAGCCCCATTAGCGAGGTTAAGGGAGCCCGTATGTTATGGGAGGCACTGTAAACGAAATTATCCAGCTCCTTATTTACCTTGGTCAAATATTCGTTTTTCTCCTTCAGGGTATCTTCCACCAGTTTTAGGCGCGTGATGTTTGTAACAGAGCCAAGATAGCCAATAACCCTTCCCTGGCTATCTAGTTCAGACTTACTTTGCCCCAGTACCCATATTGTTTCACCTGTGCCCGGCTTCTGATACCTGTAAACAGCCTTAGTCTCCTCTACTACCTCTTTTTTATCATACCACTGCCGCAAGACAAAGTCTTTGTCTTCGGGGTGCAGTGCACTGGTCCAGCCTGTACCAAAGGCCTCTTCGGGTTTCAGTCCTGTTAATTCACAGAACCTTTCGTTTACATAAAAGCAGTTCTTTTGACTGTCGCAACGAAATACCCCAACCGGAGTCATGCGAAGAATATCCTGTAAGTGCAGTTGGCTTAATTGCAGCGATTGCTCCCTCTGCTGTTGCTGGTATTTGAACGAGGCGTCGGCAAGGGCTCTGCTAACTGCTTCGGGCAACTTATAAAGTTTATGCTGCAGTACAATATCACAGGCGCCGCCACGCATCATATCTATCACCCACTCTTCTCCCATGGCAGGGGCTATTATGATAGCGGGTACCTGCGGCGCAAGCTTTTTGTGCAGATTCAGGCAGTCAGCACCTGCGAAACCCTCCTCCTGATAACAGATCAGCACAACATCCGGAAGTAGCGTTTGTACCTCCTTCATAAAACCATTTCTATCTTGCAGTGGCAGCAGGTCTATAGTCAGGCCGGCCTTACCCAGCTCAGCCAGCACCGTGCTGTAATGTTGCTGTTTATCCTCTACAAAGAATACTCGTATGGCTTTTTCGGTCATTTAACAGCTTTTATACATATACAGTAAGGCAGAATAAAGAAGAAAACCTGTATAGCAACAAACATATGGGCTGAAACTGGCCTATACTCCTCTATTTACTGAATGGCTGCTCAATGTAAATCCTGATAAAGCTCCGGGGCATAGGAGACTGCAAGACTTTCCGAGCAGCACTTATAAATAATTAACAAGAAACGGTATCTAATTTATTTACGAAATACAGGAAGATCGTGATGATAGCCAATCATACGGCTGATTCTGCAAAAAGAAAAGCTTTCTAGTACGGAATAGATTTATTTTATTAGATAATTATAAATATATGCCCCTAATGTACACTTCACACCATGAATGCTGAACCGACCGTAGCGAATTCAGCAGCATTTAAACAGCACAAACTTCTCTATAAACAGCAGGAGCAGCGAAAAAGAACGCTGCTCCTGAAGATTATACTTTACATAGATCTACTAACGGGCCAGAAACTGGTGTGGAAATACGCCGGCCGGTTCACGATCCAGCTCTGTACCATCTGCACTTAGCCTAAGCAGCGTGCCCGGATCTGCACCGGCAGCCACACCCAGGTAAATTTCGCTGGTGATGGGATTTACCCAGAACAGCCTGGCATCGTCCATTTCCAATACCTGCTGTGGCTGTCCGGCCTCCTGGCTAATATCCAGTTTGTAAAGCTTATTGTAAGTGGTAGAATAATCGGGACTGTAAGACTGGGTAAGGAAGTAGAGGGTGTTGCCTACAAACTGCCATTTGGTAGCACTTCCAGGTAACTTCACCTTGCTTTCCAGTGCAAAAGTAGAAGGGTTGTAGCGTGATATGGTATCACCAGCCAGTGTCCATATCCTTCCATTGGGTGCTTCCATAATTTTGGATGTACCGCTAACTGCTTTAAACTTTCGGGCTACCGCCAGGGTACCGGTGTTAATAATGGTTATGGAATCTGTAAAAGAGTTTGCTACCCACAGATTTGTTCCATCCACAAGCACACCCTCCGGACCTGAAGGCACAGGTATGTTTTTTTCCAGCTCATGAGAACTGCGGTTAAACACGGCCACACTACTATTTAGCAGAGAATAATCTGGCTCATAAGGACCCCAAACAGAAACGAACGCCCTATCATTGGTATAAGCTGCATAACGCGGAGAGTACAGGTTCGCAGCACTGCTATATTCATGCTCATTTTCCAGCGAAGCAGCATCGGCAAAAATTACTTTACCCGGGCCACTAAACTGATTTACCATTATCAACATGTCTTCACCTTCCGTGGTCACACTTTCAATAATTCCTTCTACTCCTACACCATTAACAGCCCTATAGGCTCCCTGCTGCATTACACTGGTTTCAGGATCATACAGGTCTATGGTACCGTTGCCCTGAGAAAGGTTACCCTGGTTCACCAGGATCATGCCATCAATTTGCGCAGGAGCCTCGGGAGCATCGTCATCGCAGGCCGCAAATACAAAAGCAAGGCAGCTGAAGCATATCAGCCATAGGTTGTTCAACTTGTTCATCATTCTATTAATTAAAAATATAGTTTAGTGTTAGGTTATAGCTTCTGCCAGGCATGGCCCGGTTTTCGTAATTCTGATACTGATGATCGAGCAGGTTGCGTACCTGCAGCAGCAGGCCCAGCCTGTGGTTTTGCAGCTGCCAGGTTTTACCTGCGCTTAGGTTCAGCAGGTAGTAGTGAGGCAGGCTTGTTACTTTGTCTTCTACGCCTGTGGTGTACCTGCGGCCGGTGTACTGCCCGTTAAGCTCGCCCATCCAGCCGCTTTTTGCTGCCCTTATCCAGCCATTGGCTTTCCAGAGTGGCACAAAAGGCAGCTGCTGGCCTACAGTGCGGTCGTATTCATTAAGGGCCACCCTATTTTCAGAGCGGGTGTAGCTAGCATTACCTCCGATTTCCAGTATGTTATGCTTCCAGTTTAAGCTTGTTTCATAACCGCGGCTGAACACGCTGCGCAGGTTCTTAGGTCCCCAGCCTGAGACTGGTTCTCCATCTGGTCCTGCAGCAACTGTAGGCCGCCACATGATCCAGTCATCAATCCAGAGCCAGTAGGCATTAACATCTGCCCTGAGTTTTCCGCCAAACATATTCAGGCCTTCTGTTACCAGCCCTGCCTCAGTGTTCCAGCCTATTTCAGGCTTTAGGTTGGGCTGGCCAAACCAGGGCCAGAAACGGTCGTTAAGGGTGGGCACCCGGTAATGCCTGCCTCCCGAAGCTTTTATTTTAAGTCTGGGCAACAGCCTTATCTCTGTACCTAAGGAGGGCGATAAAGGCCCCCACAGCTGGTCGGTTACAATTTGCCTTAAGTTCAGGCTGCTTACCCAGGCATCAAAAGGCTGCCAGCGCAGGCGGGTAAATGCCTCCAGGCGGTCTTCTTCTCTTTTATAATTTTCGTTGGTTGCCTGGCGCCGGTTCCACTGCCCTCCCACCTGCAGGAGCAGCTCAGGGGTAAGCGCTGTTTCCCAGTCGGTTTTGGCTATAAACTGCCGGGCCCTGAAGCCGGAGCCGTTGTGGATCATCTCCTCGTCGATCCAGCCGCTCTGCAGCTGCCACTCGCCCAGCGGCAGCACACGGCGGTACTGCAGGTTTAGGCGCAGGGCCTTATCCTGCTGCTCGTCGGAGCCGCTACTGCTGCCAATAGGTGGCTGCACCTGCCTCCATCCCTCCTGCCACCAGCCCTGCAGCCACAGCTCGTGCTCCGGGGCTGGCTTAAAGCCCACCTGGGCTACCCCGCCCTGCTGCCAGAAAGCACTGTGCACGTTACGCTCGCGTGGCTGTGAGCGTTTTAAAGTATTGGTGTAGGGAAAATCATTTTCGGCAGAGCGGCGGTAGAGGCGCACATCTGTTTGCCATTGCCGGTTTGCCCAGTTGCCCCCCAGCCCTGTAAAGTAGGAGCCAAAGCTGCCAGCCTCCTGCCTCAGCCTTGCACCCCAGCCCTGCCGCCACTGCTGCGGCTTTGTTTGCAGCTGAATGCTGCCACCCAGAGCATCGGAGCCATAGAGCGCACTGCTGCTGCCATATTGCACCTGCACATTTTCTATGGCAAAAACCGGGATCTGGGAGAAATCTGTTTGCCCAAGGGTAGGACTGTTAATGTTGAGGCCGTTCCACAGCACGGCAGTGTGGCTGCTGCTGGTACCCCTGAAACTTACGGTGGTAAGCTGACCGGGGCCATATTCGCGCAGGTAAAGGGGGCTGCGCTCCTGCAGCAGGCCGGCAAGCGACTGCCCCCGCTGCAGCTGCAGGCTTAGCGAATCGAGCTGCTGCCGTTTTACCCCTGCTGTGAAAGGCTGGTGCAGCAGGCCGGTAATCTCTACGGCCGGCAACAGAGAGTCTGCCTCTACCTGCGCCAGGGCAAGAAAAGGGGTGCAGCAGAGCAGCAGCAGCAGCAGGCAGTAACAGGTAAGCAGCTTAAGTTTCACGCAACAGCCAGATTAAATACCATGATTTAATGCAAAGCCTGCGGCTGTAAGAACATGAGAAAGGCAGGGACGCGAAAAAGCATCAGAGCATTTTCTCAGCCTTTCACCCGAAAGCCTTGAAGTTTAGATTTGGCAGGTCTCCTGACTTGCGTTCCTGCTGCTCTGCCTTCCCATTCCTGATTATTCCGGAACAGTGGCCTGTGGTTTGGCAACAGGTTTATATAACGCTTACAGTTGCGGGGACAGCTCCCGATTTACACGGGATTCCCTTTTAATCCGGCTAAGGGCGAATGCCCGGCCAGAACCATAATCTGGCGCAAAGATAGCAGTTAATTGTTTAATGTGCTAATGGGAAAATATACGAATTATTGAACAGCCTCCTGCTAGTGCATACAAGAGCTATTACCCTGTAAAACAGGAAGTATACTGCAGGTGCAGGTTTACCATAGCCCTGAGACTGCGGCAGAATACCAATTACTGCGCGGGCTTATGCTTACCGCTGGTTTACCTGTTCGAGAGAATCCTTGCGGGCACGTTCGGCTTCACGCGCTCTTCTGCGGAAGAAGCCCCTGAAAAGAATGTTGCTTTGCAGGGCCTCCATGTTCTCGTCCAGCTTTCGGCTGGCGGCTGCGGCATTATCCATGGTGCGCTGCAGGTCGCGGGCAAACTCAGGGTCTTTCAGGAGTACACCAACGGCATTATCTTCTCGCTGCAGCTGCTCAGACAGGCGCTGCAGCTCCTGTGTTACCTGTGCTGCATTGGCAGTGGTTTCCTCTATATTAGAAAGGGCCGTGCTGTAGGTATCTGCAAAAGTGGTATCGTTCATGAGGGTGTAGACAGGCCCATCCTCGTTGTTCTGCAGCCTGTTTACCATACGCCCCACTTCGTTACTTAAACTGCGGGTGCGCTGGCTGGTGGCCTCCAGGTTGGTGAGTGTAGATCTGAAATCATCAGCAACAGTGGTATCTGAAAGTAACATACCAATAGTACCGTTACCATCCAGCAACTGCTGGGTAACTTCGCCCAGGTTGCCTGCCACCTCTATCAGCTGCTCTCCTGCCGATTGCGCCAGGTTGATGATATCTTCTGTACTGGTGGTGTATTTGGTGCCAATGGTATCGCCATCTTCTACCGGAATGCGCATCTGGCCCGGTTCAATAACAATAATGGAGTTTCCTACCAGACCTTCGCTGCTTAAATAAGCCTTGGCATCTTTATTGATAAACTTCTGGTCCCTTTCGCGAACCTTCAGGCTTACCAGCACCAGGGAGTCTGTAGCGATATCAACATCGCTTACTGTGCCTATTTTAACACCGCTTAACCAAATGTTATTTCCCCTTTGTAAGCCGCTAACGTTATTAAAGAGAACATACAGGGTAATATTAGAGCTAAACAGGTTACGGGCACTTCCGATAAAGAAAATACCTATTAGAAACACAATTACTCCAATCAGTACAAAAAAGCCCAACCGGGCATTGCGTCTATTATCTTGCTCGCTCATGTTCTTTTAAATTGAAATATTGCATAAAAGTGCTCAGCAGCGGGTTTTTGGTAGTATACAAGCTCTCAAAAGGCCCGTCATACCCAACCTCGCCTTCGTGTAAAAAAATAACCCTGTCGGCCGTGGTTTTGGCACAGGTTATATCGTGGGTAATAATGATGGAAGAGGTACCATATTTACGTTGTACCTCTACCATGAGTTCGTTTATTTCTTCAGATGTAATAGGGTCAAGGCCGGAGGTTGGCTCATCATACAACATTATTTCCGGCTGAAGGATAAGGGTACGGGCTATGCCAATACGCTTTTTCTGACCACCGGAAAGCTCTGCCGGAAACTGGTTGGCCGTACGCTCCAGCCCCACATCAGCCAAAGCACTCATTACCTTTTCATCAAGTACTTTAGTATCGTGGATCTTAAGATTGCGCTTTAGCGGAAACTCCAGGTTTTCACGTATGGTCATGGAGTCGTAGAGTGCACTCATCTGAAAAGAGAACCCAACCTGCCGGCGCAGCACATTGAGCTCATCGGGCCCCAGATCCGGCACATTCTTTCCCAGCACTTCCACCGTGCCGGCATCGGGGGTAATGAGGCCCGCAATGCATTTAATGAGCACCGACTTACCCGTACCGGAACGCCCCAGTACCACCAGGTTTTCTCCCCGGTACAGCGAAAGGTCTATACCACGCAGAATGGTGAGCTCCTCAAAAGATTTGTGGAGTCCCCTGATGTGGATAACCTCTTCCCTGCCGGTTTCTTTATGTTCCACGGAAGAATTCAATGATTTGAAGCGATAAAAGGTCTAAAATAAAAATCATAAACATAGAGGTAACCACTGCTGTATTGGCTGCTTTACCCACACCTACTGTTCCGCCACCGGAATTGTAGCCGGTGTAACAGCTTACCAGCCCAATGGCCAGCCCATACAATACGCCTTTGCCTACGCTGGAGATTACATCCAGCAGGGTGAGCGACGACAGGGCCTGTGTCCAGTAAAGGGCAAAAGAAGTTTGGGAGAAATAGTTAGTGGCTACAAAAGACCCCAGCAGGGCAATAACATCGGCATAAATTACCAGTATAGGCACCATAACAGCAGCAGCTGTAACACGGCTTACCACCAGGTAATGAAAAGGCTTTGTGCCCGATACCTCCATGGCATCGATCTGCTCGGTTACCTTCATGGAGCTTAGTTCGGCTCCAATGCTGGACCCCACCCTGCCCGCGCAGATAAGACCTGTAATGAGTGGACCCAGTGAACGCACAATGGCAATAGATACCAGGGATGGCAGCCATGATTCGGCACCAAACTCCTGCAGTGAGGGGCGGCTCTGCCGGGTAAAAACTATGCCGGCAATAAAAGCGGTAAACCCTACCAGGGCAAACGTTCTTACGCCAATCTGGTAAGACTGGCGAAGAATTTCTTTGGTTTCGTAAGGTGGGAGCACGGCATTACGAAAGGTGCGCCCCACAAAACGGTAAATGCTGGCGAGGTTTACAAAAAAGCTGTTAAGACGGCTACTACGGCTATTGGAAAACAAAGGCTCTATGCTTTGGTAGTACAAAAAATTGTTCTCTATTAACCGTTACAGAGCCCAAATGGTTATGAACGGACAAAAAAAAGCCCTGCACAGGGGCAGGGCTTTCTGTAGGTGTGGGTGCAGTTTAATTATCTGCAGGCTTATTTCCGGCTACCGGTTTACAGGTACTAAGGCCCTGGCCGATAAACTGGTTCATGGCTGTTTCAACACTGTTGTACTGCCTGCGGTTGCCGCAGTTACACATATACACCAGCGGGTCCTTATCGATAATCTTCGCCCAAAGCTCTGCCGGCGTGGGGGCCTGCGGTAAAGCAGCATACTCCTGCATGGTGTAGCTGGTAAAAGCTACCTGTGCATTAATACCCTGGTTATCGAGCAGGTAGCCCTGCTCCAGTCTGGCCGGCAGGGGCAAACCAGCTGCCCGGTTTATATCTGAAGGATGCGGGTAAGCTACTACTGCTGTTTTATCTTCATTCAGGGTAACAGCAACTTTATCAGTATAATCTGCTCGTGTTTTATATACTATAGCCGGAGGGCCTGGCGTAAAAACAGGTCTGGTTTCCGGTGTATTGTTCTGGTCTGTCATCATTTTATTTTTACAGGCAGCACAAAATATAGTTACTGCAATCAGCAGAAAGGGCAGGCTTACTCTCATTGTTTTATTACTTTTTTAATCTGCAGATCGGCTCCAGCACGTGCCCGCACCAGGTACATTCCGGCAGGCAGGCCTGTTAAATCCAGCTGGGTTGCTTCCTTACCAAACTGCTTCAGCACCTGCCCCGAAAGGTTTAACACCTCCAGGGAATCGAACGAGCGGCGGGCCGTGATGCTTAACTGCCCGTTGGTGGGGTTGGGGTACACCTCTACCAGTTCGGGCATCTGATCATCCTCTATGCCGTTTGGCCTGGTACGGCGTACAGCAGCCTCAAGGCTGTAAGAGCCGGTTTCGCCCTGAAAGTACGAGGCAACAAACACATAGAGCGTTTCTCCTCCCTCCAGTTCAATGCCTTCGGGCATTACATCATCATAAACATCCGACCAGTTTTCTCCATCTGTT
Source organism: Cesiribacter sp. SM1 (assembly GCF_020178975.1). Taxonomy (GTDB): domain Bacteria; phylum Bacteroidota; class Bacteroidia; order Cytophagales; family Cyclobacteriaceae; genus Cesiribacter. The sequence goes on along the minus strand of NZ_JAHXBU010000093.1, from coordinate 416,140 downwards.
GAGTAGGAGAATAACACATCGTTGCTGTACTCATTGCCATCGTTGCTGCTGTAGCCATCGTGTACACGGAGGTTCATCTGGTACCTGCCATCGTCAGGAATGCCAAACTTATAAAAATCGTAATCGGTGCCGATGTGAATGTTGGAGCCGTTGGTAGCAACCTTGCGCTCGGTATCGGAATAGGTAACAGGCAGGAGGTAAGCCACATCCGGCTCATCGTTGTTTTCGTAAGCATCGCCTGCCAGTGGCGCTGTTTTAACAATCACTTTTGCCGGGTTGGTAAAGTAGGAAGAACCTACAATATCCCACTGAGTGCTGTTATCGGCATGAAAAAGTACAGCCACCAGGTAGGTTCCGGGCTCCACTTCTACAGTGCTGTTGCTGAAAGTAAGGCTGGCGCTTTTACAACCGGCACAAATCTTAACATTCTGTTTTTCTTCAATGGTATAGGCAAAGCTGCCATCCAGGTTAAAAAGGCTTACATCAACTACTCCGCTAAAAGCCGTAGTAGCATCGTTTTTCAGTGCAAAATTTACATTTACCTGCCCCCCGCTGTAGAGGTCGTCGCCATTGTTGATCGTGAAGTTAGAGCCCAGCTCTATATCGTTAGGATAGACCACTTCCAGGCTGGCCACACTGGTGTAAGAACCGCCGCTAAGCTGCTGCCACTCTCCATTAACAGGCTTGTAAAACACTGCCAGGGTGTAGTTGCCCGGCAGCAGGCTCGCCATGCCTTCGGTAGAGAAGGTTACGCCCTCGGTGTAGTGATAATTTGCCGGCAGCTCAATATCGCTGAAGGTCTCGATAAACTCCACAAAATTGCCTTCGGCATCAAAGGCGGCAGCTGCGTATTCACCATTGAAAGTAGCGGTTCCTTTGTTGATGATGTCTGTGTGAAGGGAAAACTCCTGGGTGTAATAGATTTTAGAAGCACTGAGGGTTACATTGTCGTACAGCTGCAGCTCGGTGGTTTGCACAGGTGCATCAGGAGCTTCAATATCAATCACTGCCTGGTGGCCGCTGTTGAAACCTCCGGTGCCGCCACCGGTTCCTACACCTGCAGGGTCAAGTGCGTTGATGGCAAAGTAGCCATCGGCGTAGCCACCCCAGCCCCAGTTCATATGGAACAGGTTGCTGTCGTTATAACCATCGCAAACAAAGGCATGGCCGCCGCCACTGCCAAAGCCGGCGTACAAAATTGGCTTACCAGCATCCAGCTGCTGCTTCAGAAGGTTAATCCAGGCACTTTCGGTATAGTTAGCACGCAGCACACCTTTAACATCTTTATAGCCGAAATAAGTCTTCAGAGCATATTCAGAACAATGCTGCACCGGGCTTGCATCCGAAACCACATAGGCACCGCTGCCACCGCGCTCGGCAATATCGTAATTCATGTCTACACTAATCCCAATGTGCTGCATAAGGGTAGCCACAGCCGTGTTATTGCCTGTTAGCTCCAGGGGCATATTTGCCCAGTCGTAGGTGGTGTTGCTGAAATTGGCGCTAAGGGTGCCATAGCGCTCGTGGTTGTAGGAGTGAAATCCACTGCCTTTGGCAGGATATTGCCAGTAGCGCATGATCTGTGCCATGGCAGTGGCCACACAGCCTGTTACAGTTTGTTGCTGTGCATCACTATCAACAGGGCACAACTGGTTATAGAATGGAGACTGATCCCATTTGGTGGCAATTAGCGGATTTACACCATTTACAGAGGCTGTTGCAGTAGCTGTTTTACTGCGGGCTACTTCTCCTTTCAGAAGTCCGTCCCACTCCTGCTCCAGGGCAGTATTCTGGGGCAGGCTTTCAATGGCATAACGTATCTGGTTTTTGTAGTACTCCAGCCACTTCATGAAATGTGGCGGCATGCGGTCCGGATCGTAACTTCCGCTATCGGTATACCCCAGGATGGGAGTTACCTTATCATCTCCAGACACTAAAATCATGCCTCCGTTTTCTCCTACATTAAATACATAGAAGTAAGTGAGCGGCGCAACACGAGCATTTGCACCAGAGGCTTTTGAAACCTCCTGATAGGCTAACTGAAGAGAGGCCGCCGAACGCAGGTTCGCCCCCGGCTTTGCGGCAATAAGGTAATTAAGCGCTACCAGCTGGGCATCTTCCACAGGCACCTGCCTGGCCTGAACCACTGCTGCACCGCACAAAAGTGCAGCTAACAGCAAAAAAAATTTACGCATGGTTAATAAAAGAGTGTGAAGTGTGGCTTTAGTTGAACCCTAAAGTTTTGCAAAGGTAGCAGGTAGAATACTGATATTGAATTGGCTTATTGCAAGTTTTGTTTGAACTAACAGAATTTGCGGATGAATGGTAAAAAAATACTTCTGAAAGGACAGAGTGCCTGCCTGAAAGAGGGATTTATGCTGAATGGAGAGCGCACAGCTCCATAATGGCTATGTTAAAACAGGAAGCCCGGCCCTGGCAGCTCTATATGTTGGTAACCACTAGCAGTACTTTTCTGAATTCGGAGTTATAGGGATACTTACTACGCCTGTCTAAGAAGGTGCTGTTGGTTATGCGGGATTCTGATATCCCCTGATTGGTAAAGAAATTCTTAAGATATTGGCTCTTTCGCAGCCCTTCTTCATAATTTTCCTGTGATTTGTAAACATGACTTACCCGAATTTCCACCTCTGTATCAGGGTTTGCTGCCAGGTAAGACAATAATTCCCTGAAATCCTGGCTTACCCTTTCAATGATCAAATCACCGGACTGTGGCTTGAAAAAAACCTCATCGCTGATGTTAATTACGTTGATCTTGCGGGCCTTATACCTTTCTGTTCTAAAATCGGCACTGGTAATTTGCCGGCGGTTACATGAAAAAAGGAGTATGATGAATATAGGTATCAGGTAGCTGGTTCTCATTTCTCGAAAGGGGCAATAGCAAAAAAACTTTCTACTATAAAAGCAGTTTGCAGGCAACAAAGTTTGGTTTGCAGACCTGGCAGCCCCGGGAGCGGCTACAAAAAAGCACAGGCACCTGAGCTTATGCTATCTGCCTGTGCTGAATATTTGTACTGTGGCGTCTGCTAGAAACTATGCTTCATCTTCCATTAAGCGCCTAAGCACCTTTTGGGCAGCCTGCGCTATAATGGTACCCGGGCCAAAGATTTCGGCTACACCTGCCTGGTAGAGAAAATCATAATCACGGGCCGGAATTACGCCTCCGGCCACCACCATAATATCTTCCCGCCCCAGCTTACGGAGCTCCTCAATCAGCTGGGGCACCAGGGTTTTATGGCCGCCGGCAAGGCTGCTGGCGCCAACCAGGTGCACATCATTCTCAGCGGCCTGCCGGGCCACTTCTGCCGGCGTCTGGAAAAGAGGACCAATATCCACATCGAAGCCCAGGTCGGCAAAGGAGGTGGCAATTACCTTGGCACCGCGGTCGTGACCATCCTGGCCCATTTTAGCAATCATAATACGGGGGCGGCGCCCCTCCAGCTCTGCAAAGCTGTTGGCCAGTGCTATTGCGGCAATAAAGTCTGCATCTTCTTTTGCTTCGCTGCTGTATACGCCGCTGATAGATTGTACCGGCGCTTTGTGTCGGCCAAACGCTTTTTCCATGGCATCTGATATTTCGCCTAGCGTAGCTCGGGCCCTGGCAGCATTTACAGCCAGCTCCAGCAGGTTTCCGCTGCCATCTTCGGCACTACGGGTAAGGGCTTCCAGGGCATCCTCCACCTCCTGTTCGTTCCTGTTTTCCCGCAACTGCTGCAGGCGGCGCAGCTGCGATTCACGCACAGCGGCATTGTCTACCTCCAGTAATTCTATATCTGATTTTTCTTCTGTCTGGTACCTGTTGATGCCCACGATAACATCGCGGCCGGCATCGATTCGGGCCTGCTTGCGGGCGGCAGCTTCTTCTATGCGCATTTTAGGCAGGCCGGTTTCTATGGCTTTGGCCATGCCTCCCAGCTTTTCCACCTCTTCAATCAGTTCCCAGGCCTTCTGGCTTAGCTCATGGGTAAGTGTTTCTATATAATGGCTGCCTGCCCAGGGGTCTATGGCTTTGGTGATGCCGGTTTCGTCCTGCAGGTAGAGCTGCGTGTTACGAGCTATACGGGCACTAAAATCGGTGGGCAGCGCAATGGCTTCGTCCAGGGCATTGGTGTGCAGGCTCTGGGTGCCGCCAAAGGCTGCAGCCATGGCTTCAACGCAGGTTCGCACCACATTATTAAAAGGGTCCTGTTCGGTTAAGCTCCAGCCGCTGGTCTGGCAGTGGGTGCGCAGGGCCATGCTCTTTGGATTTTTAGGGCTGAACTGTTTTACAATTTTAGCCCACAGCATACGCCCGGCGCGCATTTTGGCAATCTCCATAAAATGGTTCATGCCAATGGCCCAGAAAAAGCTAAGGCGTGGCGCAAAATTATCTACCGGGATGCCCGCTGCTATGCCGGTACGCAGGTACTCCAGGCCATCGGCCAGGGTGTAAGCCAGCTCCAGGTCTGCAGTGGCACCGGCCTCCTGCATGTGGTAGCCACTGATGGAGATAGAGTTAAAGCGTGGCATTTTTTCCGAGGTGTACCGGAAAATATCAGCAATGATGCGCATGCTTGGTTCGGGCGGATAAATATAGGTATTCCGCACCATGAACTCCTTGAGAATATCGTTTTGGATGGTACCGCTTAGCTGCTCCGGTTTTACGCCCTGCTCCTCGGCCGCCACAATAAAAAAGGCCATAATGGGGATTACAGCACCATTCATGGTCATGGATACCGACATCTGGTCGAGCGGAATACCATCGAAAAGAATCTTCATGTCCAGCACAGAATCTATGGCAACACCGGCTTTACCAACATCGCCTTCTACGCGGGGGTGGTCGCTGTCGTAGCCGCGGTGGGTGGCCAGATCGAAGGCCACACTTAGGCCTTTTTGGCCGGCAGCCAGGTTGCGGCGGTAAAAGGCATTACTTTCTTCGGCGGTGCTAAAGCCTGCATACTGCCTGATGGTCCAGGGCCTGTTCACATACATGCTGGCGTAAGGGCCGCGCAGGTAGGGCGGTAAACCGGCGGCAAAGCGGAGGTGCTCCAGCTTTTTTACTGCTCCGGGCGCATGGAAAGCGGGTATCCCGATACCTTCGGCAGAGGTCCAGACCGAAGCCTGCTCCTCTCCGGCTGCGCCAGAGCTTCCTGGTGTACCTGAGCTGCGAAAGCCGCCTTTTATATTAAGCTTGGTGAAATCAGGCTTCATTCGTAAAAAAAGTCTTGTCTTGAATTTCGGTAAGGACCTGAATCGCATTGGACTTCAGGTGGATAAATCCATCGAGGGCGCCTCTTTTAACATCCGGCGCCAGCTGATCGGGATTTCCTGCCACCAGTAACACGCCGCCAAAAGCCTGCCTGAGCTGATCGGTGAGCCACACAGCCTGCTGGTTATAATCTTCGTCGGCAGCGCAAAGCACCACCACATCAGGCAGCAGGCCAGACAGCTTGTCTATCACAGCCTCCCCGGCCTGCAGGTAGGTTTCAATAATTTTAAAGCCAGCCACTTTCAGCAGCTCATCGGCAAAACCGGCACGGGCCCTGCTCATGGCCGGGTCGCCAAACTTCAGGAGCAAGGCAACCGGCAAGCGGCCCTGCTGCCGGCGGAACTCCTGTGTGCGGCGGCGCAGGGCTTCAAAAGCATCGGCCTGCCCCTGCTGCTTTAACAGCAGACTGTTTGCGGTTGCGCCTGCTGCTATCTTAGGCAGCTCGAGCTCATCGGCAACATTGGCATATACATTTGCCCCCACAATACGCTGGCGGCGGCTTGCAATATCTTCATAACGCTGCTTGCGTACACTTTTAATCATTTCCTGCAGCCTGCCTTTTTCCACAAGCTTTGTGTAGTCGCCTTCTTTTTCCAGCTGCAGAAAGAGCTTCCAGCTTTCGCTGATCAGCTTTTGGGTAAGCACTTCGGGATAATAAGCACCCGCTACAGGATCGTTTACTTTTCCAAAGTAGGCCTCATCGCGCAAAATAGTGCCAATGTTACGGGCCATGCGCAGCGAAAAAGAATCTGTTTTGTTTACCAGCGCATTGTGGGGCATTACCGTTAGGGCATTACAGCCACCCAGGATGCCGCTCATGGCTTCGGTTGTATTGCGCAGCATATTATTGTGTACATCCAGGCGGGTTTTAGACCACCTGCCAGTATAGGCATGGACATACACATCTGCATCGCTAAAGTTTTCCAGGCCGTAGGCATGAGCCATTTGGGTAACCAGGTAACGCAGTGCTCTTAGCTTGGCAATTTCTACAAAATACCTCCCCCCCAGTGCTACAGAATAGCCAAGGTTAGAGAAAGCCTGTTCAGGACTAACCCCCAGCTCGGTAAGGCGGTGCATGTATTCTGCCGTAAGGCTAAGCAGGAAGGCTACCTCCTGAACGGCATGGGCGCCGGCATTGTGGTAACTGCCGCTATCCAGCATTATGCCCTTAAGGGCAGGATATGGAAGTGTTGTTTCAGCCGCCTGAGCCCATTCCCGTAGCCGGTCGTTATCAATAAGGCCTGTTTCGGATAAATAGCCCAGCGGATCGAAGGCAATAAAGCCCTGGAGCTGCCCCGGGCTTAATCCCATATGGCTAATGTATTGCAAATAGGCGGCAAGCACTTTATGGCCCACCTCCTCTACCTGAAAAGACACAGTGCAATGCTCCAGGAGAACACCCCGCAGCAACACATGAAAATCGGGTAAGTCCTTTAGCTTCCGTAAATCGAACAGCAGGCCGTCGGCCCCGCCATTCAGGGCCTCTAAGGCCAGCGCATTGGCAGCCGCTACATTTTCACTAACGGGCAGGTACTGCATATTTACCCACTGGCGCGCTTCTGCGCCCGGCTCAGTTACCGGCGGGTTCAGGTTAATACCAGCTGCAGCACCATCTTTAATATCCTGTGCTGTATAGTAAGGTTCCAGTGAAAAACCTTCGGGAAGTGTCCATAGAACACTATCATATGACTTTCCTTTCAGGTCCTGAAGCACCTGCTTCTTCCACTGTTCTTTATCGGCAGCACTAAAATCTGAAAAGAGAAATTGCATGAAAAAATTGATGGTGGTTTTAGGGTAAAGTTAGCTTTATTTGCGTTTGTTTATAAAGCCGCACCATATTTTATGCCCGGATCTACTCCTGAAAGTAAATTTAAAAGGTACCTGCACCTGCTAAACTTTTGGTTCCTAAGCTATTTGTTTATTGCCTGTGGCAGCGCCAAAATAGCCCCACAGCACGCTGAGAGCAGCACAAGCTTTATTTCGATAGATTCGCTTATAGCGGCAGACCCGGCCGTAGAAAGCTACATACAACCCTATAAGCTAAAGTTAGAAGAACGCCTGGACAGCATTATTGGCTACGCCGCACGTGAGCTTACAAAAGCCGAAGTTGAATCTCCACTGGGAAATTTTGTGGCTGACATTAACCGTGAAGCCGCCCAAAAGGTAAGCAATATTCCGGTAGACATGGGTGTAGTAACCATTGGCGGCCTGCGCATGCCTATTCCCGAAGGTCCCATCAGAACACGTGATATGTACGAGGTAATGCCATTTGAAAATTTATTGGTGGTGTTAAGGCTTAGCGGCCCGCAAACCAGGGAGCTTTTTGAGTTTGCAGCAGCCAGAAAAATAGTAGCCATCTCTAACAGCAAAATGCAGGTACGGGATGGCAAGCCGGTTAACATTACCATTGATGGCAAACCCTTCGATGAGTCGAAGAGCTATACTGTAGCCACCTCTGATTATTTAGCCGGTGGCGGCGACAATATGACGTTTTTCAAAGATGCCGAGGTAGTAAACGCTACGGATGTATTACTGCGCACGGCAATTATTGATAAAATAAAGGCGCTTCAGCAGGCCGGGCAAAAGATTGATGCCCGGCTGGAGGGACGAATTGAAGTAATTAACTAGACCCGGATTTTTTCTGCCAGAAAACAGCCAGCATGCAGCGAAGAGAATTTATAAGAAATGTAGCCCTTGGTACTGGTGCCCTGCTTACACTGGGACCCCTGGCAGCTGAGGCTGCCAAAGAACAGAAGCTCACCATACTGCACACCAACGATATGCACAGCCGCATTGAGCCCTTCCCCAACGACGGGCGCAGGTGGGGCGGCACCGGCGGTATGGCCAGAAGAGCCACCCTGATTGAACAAATCCGCCAGCAGGAGGAACATGTGCTGCTACTCGATGCCGGCGATATCTGGCAGGGCACACCCTACTTCAATTTTTATGAAGGGGAGCTGGAGTACAAGCTCATGAGCCAGATGCGCTACGATGCAGCCACCTTTGGCAACCACGATTTTGATAACGGCCTGGAGAACATAGCCCGGCAGCTGCCGCATGCTACATTCCCGTTCATCAGTGCTAACTATGACTTTTCGCGCACCATGCTAAAAGGCCAGTTTGCACCCTATAAAATCTTTAATAAGGGCAAAGTAAAAGTAGGTGTTTTTGGCCTTGGCATTAAGCTGGCAGGCCTTGTTGCCGATAAGCGCCGGGGACAAACCATATACCTGGACCCTGTGCCTGTTGCCCGTGAAATGGTGCAGGAGTTACGCGCCCAGGGCTGCCACCTGGTTGTTTGCCTCTCGCACCTGGGGCTGGAGTATGATGTGCCCCAGATATCGGATGTGCGCCTTGCCCAACAGGTAGAGGGCATAGACCTGATCATTGGCGGCCACACCCACACCTTTTTAGATGAGCCGGTACGGGTGCTAAACCCTGCAGGCAAAGAAGTGCTCATCAACCAGGCTGGCTGGTCGGGCATTCGCCTGGGCAGAATGGACTACCGCTTCGATAGCGCAGGCCGTACAACCGGTGTTAGCTGGAAAGTAGTTCCGGTAGACGCTCCGACTGAGCAGAGTTGAACTTTCCTGAGAAGCATGTTCTAACAAACTGATCACAGGGGAATGTAGGATTCTAATTTTCACAGGAAGCGAAAAGGCTTCTTGAATATTGGATATTCTTATGTAACTTTAAAACCCGTTTTTTCCATTAGCCAAAGCCTTAGTGGCCAATGCATCAGAATTGCTATACCGTATGGTCAAGTTGTCTTGAGCTCATCAGAGAGCACACAAGCGAGCAGTCTTTTAAGACCTGGTTCGCACCTATTGTGCCCATGAGCCTGGATAATTACGTACTTACCATTCAGGTACCCAGCCAATTTTTTTATGAGTGGCTGGAAGAGAATTACGTTCACCTGCTCAAGCAGGCTATTATGCAGCAGCTGGGGCCGCAGGGCCGCCTGCAGTATTCGGTTATTGTAGATCGTGGCAACGAGCAGTTTCAGCCTAAAACGGTAAGCCTGCCGGCCATGAAGCAGGCATCGTCGCGCCAGCCGGTTACGCCTAATGGCACCAACTACGACCGTGACTATAAAAGCCCGTTTTCTTTAAGAGCCATAGATGAGGTGCAGCAGAAATCGCACCTGAACCCTACTTATACCTTTACCACCTACATTGAAGGTGACTGTAACCGCCTGGCCCGCTCTGCAGGCATGGCGGTGGCAGAACGCCCCGGCGCAACCTCCTTTAATCCCCTGATGATCTATGGTGGCGTTGGCTTAGGCAAAACGCACCTGGTGCAGGCCATTGGTAACGAAATCAAGCACGGCCTTAATGATAAATTCGTGCTCTATGTTACCTCCGAGAACTTTACCAACCAGTTTATAGAAGCCCTGAAAGGCAACAACGTTCAGAGCTTCAGCAACTTTTACCTGCAGGTAGATGTGCTCATCATTGATGATGTGCAGTTCCTGAGCGGTAAGGAAAAAACACAGGAGATCTTCTTCCATATCTTTAACCACCTGCACCAGAGTGGCAAACAGATCATCATGACCTCCGACTGCCCCCCTCGGGAGCTGAAGGGTCTGCAGGAGCGCCTGCTTTCCCGCTTTAAGTGGGGCCTAACCGCAGATTTACAGGCGCCTGATCTGGAAACCCGCATGGCCATCATTCAGCGTAAGATGGAAGCCGATGGCATCTTTATTCCTACCGATGTGGTGGAATACCTGGCAAACAGTGTAGATACCAACATGCGGGAGCTGGAGGGCGTACTGGTTTCGCTGCTGGCACATGCCTCACTCAATCGCCGCAACATTGACCTGGAGCTGGCAAAATCTACCCTGCAAAACATCGTGCAGGAGATAGATACCGAAGTAAACATCGATTATATTCAGAAAACCGTTTCGGCTTTCTTCAGCATTACGCCGGAGCAAATGAAAGGCAAGAGCCGTAAGCGTGAGTTTGTAGTTGCCCGCCAGGTAGCCATGTATTTTGCTAAAGAATACACCACACACTCGCTCAAATCTATTGGCGCCCACTTTGGCGGCCGCGATCACAGCACGGTTATACATGCTGTACAGGCCGTGAACGACCTGATGGAAACCGACAGCAAGTTTAAAGGCTCGATACAGGAGCTCACCAAAAAATTAAAAAGTAAAGTAGCTGCCTAAAGGCAGCTACTTCTGCTTTTAACCTGCTTTCCCGCAACTCCCTTACGCTGCATTCTTTTCCAAAACTTCTGTTCCTCATAAAGTTTTGCAGTTCTGACTAAACCTAAACCCCCTCTTTTTATTTAAGATAGTAAGTCTGGAAACTATTTTTTAAGCCTTTAATAAGCGCTGATATGCGATTTATTTCAACTTACGTTCACGGCATGCTGGATTACGGCATAGGTATTATTCTGTTGTTATCTCCCTGGATCTTTGGTTTTGCCGCGCAGGGAGCCGATCCACAGGCAGTGCCGGGTACCAACCCAATGTCCATTATTCCAATTCTTTTAGGCATCAGCATTATGGTGCTGGCACTTTTCACCAACTACGAGTTTGGGGCCATTCGCAGAATACCCATGGTAACGCATTTATGGATAGATGCACTGGCAGGTTTGTTTCTTGCAGCATCGCCCTGGCTTTTTGGCTTTGCCGATTATGTGTACCTCCCCCATGTGCTGCTGGGAGTGGCAGAAATTGGTGCAGCCCTGTTTACCGCCACGGCAGCTCCGGCTTACCCTGAAAAGAAAAATCCTATTCGGTAATGGTCGCCAGCGCCAGCTTCTCCACTGACAACACCTTAAGCTTGTTGACTTTTAGCAACAGATTTATTGCTGTATGACATCGTTTGCAGTAAAATTTTGATGCTTTTCTTTGAAAGGCAAACAATTATTTCTTCTCTTTAAAAAATTATTTTAAGAGAGGGTTATGAGCCAACCGCTGGAAGAGTTTAGGCGGCAGATCGACAGCATCGATGATCAGTTGCTGGACCTGCTGAATCGCCGCATGGAGATTGTAAAAGAAGTTGGAAAACTTAAAAAGAACGAGAACTCGGTAATTTACCGCCCTGAAAGGGAGATGCAGATCATTGAGCGGCTGCACCATAAAACAGCCGGGCTGCTGAACAAGCAGGCGCTGGAGGCTATTTTCCTGGAAATTTTTGCCGCCAGCCGTAACCTGGAGTTACCTGAGAAGATTGCTTATCTTGGACCCGAAGGCTCATTTACGCATGCAGCAGCAGAGAGCAGGTTTGGCGCCATGAGTGAGTACCTGGCTATGCCTGCCATTTCTACCATATTTGAGGCTGTACAAACAGGTAAAGCGCGATTTGGCGTGGTACCTATCGAAAACAACCAGGAGGGCGTGGTAGCCGAAACCATGGATAGCCTGGAGCGCTTCGACCTGAAGATAGTAGCTGAAGTAGCGCAGCCTATTCACTTTTGCCTGGCTACCGTTGCCGACAGCATCTCCAGTATCAGAAAGATTTATTCAAAGGACATTGCTTTCCGGCAGTGCCAGAATTTCATGAGCAAGTACCTGCGCGGCCAGGATGTGCACATGATACCGGTAAACTCTACCTCTGAGGCAGCAAGAATGGCCCTGAAGGAAGGCCCGGAAACAGCAGCACTATGTTCTTCTGTAGCTGCCAAAATATACAAACTACCGGTGCTGTTCGATAATGTAGAAGATGCCGACTATAACCTTACCCGCTTCCTGATTCTGGCAAAGGATTTCATCAATCAGAAGGGAAAGCACGACAAGACCACCATTCTGGCCAAGCTGCCGGATAAGCCGGGCGGCCTTGTTAATTTCCTGCAGGATTTTCACCAGCGGAATATAAACCTCACAAAAATAGAAAGCAGGCCCGTGCGCGGCGAAAGAAGCTTTGCCACCTGGTTCTATATAGAGTTCGACGGGCACCGCGATGACGAACCTGTTCAGGAGATCCTTAAAAAGTATGACGACAGGCTAATATGGCTCGGCAGCTATGTAAAAGCCCTGTAAGCAGCAGCCAGCCACTGTTATAAAAATAGCACAAATAGCACAGCATACCACACCACACCACACCACAATCCCTGTAGCAATACTAAAGTGCTGCAGGGATTTTTTTTTCGCCGTCAGCCCATATTTATAAGCCGGCAAGTACTGCACATTAACTACTGTACCAGCCTGACTGTATAGCAAAAGATCCGCATATACCCTCACCTGTCTGTTGCCAGGAGAGAGCCTGGCACATGACCGGCAACAAAAAAACCATTCTGACGAATCAGAATGGTTTCCAGTACTTATAGATAACTGTTGCTTGAAACAGCAGCAGGTAGATTAATAACGACGTTTGTTACCACCCCAGCCGCCGCCATCGTTGCTACGTGGACGGCCGCCGCCTCCTCCACCTTCAGTTTTTGGACGGGCTTTGTTAACCACGATAGTGGCGTTCTCAAACTCAGTCTCGTTAAGATCTTCGATGGCGTTCTGTGCTTCGTCATCGTTAGGCATTTCTACAAAACCAAAACCTTTTGACTTACCAGTCTCATGGTCGGTAACGATTTTCACTGAGCTAACTTCACCATACTCCTCAAACAGGCGGCGGAGGTTTTCCTCTTTCGTCTTGAAATTCAATTTTGCTACGAAAATGTTCATCACTAAAATTTGTTGATCTGAATAATTAATTGATCAAGGTTTTCTGGGGGCTAAATAAGGCTTAGAGGATAAGGCCTACCGCATGTCAAAAATGATCCTTGTCAATCCATAGCAAGGTACGCATAAAATATTGATTTGTTACAACAATCTCAAGATCATTTTTTAAAATAAAATTTTAACTATTAACCTTCAATACTGCCGGCACCTGTAAAACTGCTGTTAATATCTGTGCAACCATACCACCTGTGGGCTAAAATTTTACCAAAGCAGGCATCAAAGCCTGCAAATATTCTAAAGATACTATTATATAAAGTATAATATATTACAGGCTGTAGCTCCGGCCCTGTAACTGATATAACAATCTTTTTTTATTAAAAATCGCCTTACCTTCTTCCCCTGCTACTTAATACTATAAAACAGATCTGACAAGCATTTAAAATGCGATTTATCTCTTCGCTGTTCCTGCCCCGGCAAAGCCTTTTACTCTTTAAAACACTCTATTTCTAACAGTTATCTATGCGCTTTTAAACAACTATTTTCAGTATTTATGAAAACATTCCTGAACTATGACGTATAATAAACAGCTTGAACACAAGTATTTTTTATGTGTAATTAAACTTTTTAAAGTTATGAGATTCATACCAACACGTATACATGGGATGGTAGATTACCTGATGGGCTTACTATTGATCGCTTCTCCATGGATATTTAATTTTAATCGCGGAGGAGCCGAAACATGGATACCCGTTATTCTGGGTGCAGGCCTGATCCTGATCAGCCTGTTTACCGACTATGAGCTTAGCGTTTCACGCAAAATATCTATGCCAACACACCTTTGGATGGATGTATTGGCTGGTGCCTTTCTTGCGGTTTCGCCCTGGTTATTTGATTTTGATGAGTATGTTTACCTACCGCACCTGATTTTAGGTATTGCTGAAATAGGCGCCGGTTTGTTTACAAAGAAAGTACCGGATACTCATCCGCACCATACAGCTAACAATGCTGATGCTCGTACTACAACTGGTACTGCCACTACAAGTCGCACAAATGCTACAATTGTAGATAACAGCACCAACAGACCAGTAGACAGACCAGCAATGGGATCTAACGCAGATACCCGCGTTCCTTCTGAGAGAGATCGTGCCGACCGCGAACGTATTGACCGGGATCGTGATCGCCTGAGATAATAGAACCAGAGACTAATTTCTAAACAGCTCCGGCTTTAAGCCGGAGCTGTTTTTTTATTGCACTTCTTTTAGCTTGCTTTTCCTTTCAGCTCCCAGTGATCTTTGATCACATTTCCGGCGGCATCTTTTTTTAAGGTACGGGCGTAACGCTCACCCTTCACTGTGCCTTCTTCATCTTCCTTGCCTATAAACAACAGAATGGGATTCCCCTCTCTATCGGTTTTGAAGGCCATATCTTTGCCTTTGTAGTGCATGTGCACCATGGCGGCAGGCTCGTAAGTCTTGCTTAGTTTGGTGATCAGTTCTTCTCTTAGCTTCATATTCTGCAGTACGAAGACATTTAGAAGAAGTACACAGCCAAAGCTGTTTTTCTGCTTAAGTTCCTGATTTTTGCCTGGCTGAAGGAGAAAATAATCAGCTTAAGCCACTACAGCCTCTGCACTTTTGCGGATATCCAGAACAATTCTGTTGATAAAACCAAACTGCTCCTTTAGCAGCATATCTTCTGAACTTAAGCCTGGTGCAGCTTTTTCCTCCTGCCTTACAGGCTGATCATCAGCCGCCAGCTCTGCAGTACTGGATGTTGGTTCCGCAGCAACCGCCAATGCTGCAGCCGAACTTTCAGAAAGCTTTTTCCTGGTACTCTCAAGTACCGCTAAAGCCCTCCTGATAGCGCGCAGGCTATCGGGAGAATACTGCAGCTGCTCATTGGAAGAAACAGCAATGGCTACAGTGGCAATGTTGGATGATAAAATATGGTTCAGCACCACGAACCTGTGCAGTTCTCCACTGTTTTTCTGCTTGCTCCGGGGCTCCGACAGCATACGCTGAAATGCCGCAGAAAGGTTAGCTGAGCTTACGTACACGTCCTTCCGCGCCAGTTTATAATCTGCGGTATCAACAGGCATTCCCCTGAGCCTGTCGGCAAGCTTCATCAGGTACTTTTCATTTGCTGCTATCACTTCAAGCATATGCTTTTTAAGCTGCGCCGATTCCCAGTTTGGGAAAATAAGGTAGCTGGCAGTGAATGCAATAGCAGAACCCAGCAGTGTATCGATAATACGCTCCTGCACCAGGCTGAAACCATCTGCTCCTAAAAAACTGAAAATAATCAGGATAAAAGGAGTCATGAAGCTTACACTTACCACATAATTGATCCTGATGAAGCTAAAGGTGCCTATCATAAGCACTACCAGCATTAAAAACAGCACCAGCGGATCTGTTATAATGAGCAGGATACAGAAACCAATAGTACCTCCGATAACGGTACCTACCAAACGCTGGTAGTTTCGCTCCTTAGTAATACTGAAAGCTGGCTTTAAGATTACAATAATAGTGAGCAACACCCAGTAGCTGTGCTCTCCGTACGAGAGCACTTTTGTAAGTACAAAACCAAACAGACACACCAGCGCCACCCTGCCAGAGTGTTTAAAAATAGAAGAATTTAGCGACAGGTTGTCGAAAAAGGTTTTGCGGTCAAAGCGCTGGTGGCTTACAAAACGCGTGTATTGCAGGTGATCACTGTTCACAGGCTGCCGGGCATCGCTGTTCATAAATGAAACAATTCCCCGAAAGCGTTCTGTAATATTTTTAAGGTTGATCAGCACCTTTTTTAACACCAGCGTACTCTCTTCCTTGCGGATAACACCCTCGCCCCCGTACGTGGTACTGCTGCCGGCATAGGCGGCATTTAATCCATCAATACTTTGTTTTAGCTCCTCCAGCTGTGCATTCAGGTCCAGCTGATTTTTATATCGGGTATTTGACTGAATGGCCAGCCCCAGTACATCTAGTTCGGTAGCCACTGCTCTGATTGCCCCGGCAATTTTATCAAGTATGCCGCTGTGCTCAAATCTTTCTCTTAAAGAGGCATAATCGTAATGGATAAGCATTACCTGCTCAAACAGATCTACCACCTCAACAAAAATGAGCAACAGCCTGCGACTGGTATTGGTAGACTCTTTCACCAGCAGCCTGCTTTTAAAGAGCAGCTCCCGTACAGCCTCCTGCTTTTCGTTTACCACAATCTGCTGGGCCACCACCTTCTGGTAACTTTCTTCCAGCCTTTCGCCAGAGCTGTAAAAGCCTGCCTTCAGGTTCAGGAAGCGGGCCACCTCCCTTACGCACTCCCCCAGGGCATATTGCACGGGTTTATAGGGTCTGATCTGGTACACCAGCAGGCTTAGCAACATGTACCAGACCCCGCCTGCCAGTACCAGCCCGCTGTAGAGCGGCACTTCAGAAGGCTGCTGTGGCTCATCCATCAGGAGCACCATTACCAGTAAGGCGGCCGTGCCAATAGCTGCAGCCCTGTTACCATAAACAGCCAGCATAGAGAAAAAGAAGCAGAACAGCAGCACCTCTGCCCCCATGATCAGGGGGTGCATACGGGCATAGCCTGTAATGAGGGCAACCACAAAAATAGACAGGCAGCAAATGAGCATACCGTTGCGCTTGTGCACCGGCGGCCCCGGAAAATCGGATATACTCACGCTTAAAGCACCAAAAGAAAGCAGTACTCCCAGCTCCAGATGGCCAAACCAGGTAAATACAAGGGCAGGCAGGAGAATACCCAGTGTAACCCTAAGGCCATCGGAAAAATGCTGACCGGAAAAAAAGTACTGAATTTCCCGTACCTGATTACCCATTTCCATTGTGCCTAAACCAATAAGTGTATGTCCGGACAAGCGGCCTGAAGAACAGTAAGCTCTTATTCATCAAAAACAGGTCCTTGCTAAATTGCCCGCAAGGTAAGTTTTTATAAGCTGATATTCATTACCGAAGGGGCTTTACCTGGGCTTTGCCCGCTCGTACTGCTGCGGCCACACCACCTCTGCGCCAAGTTCGTGGCCGGCATGCAGCGGAAAGTATGGATCTCTTAAAAACTCCCTGGCCAGCAGCACCAGGTCGGCCTGCTCTGTTGTAATAATTGTCTCTGCCTGACGGGCTGTGGTAATCATGCCCACGGCAGCAGTAAAAATACCGGCCTCTTTTTTTATTCTTTCAGCAAACTGCACCTGGTAACCTGGCGCTACCGGAATATTAGCCCGGGGCACATTGCCGCCTGTAGAGCAGTCTATCAGATCTACACCCTTTGCTTTGAGGAGTTTTGCCAAAGCTACGGAATCATCTGCACTCCAGCCGCCTTCGGTCCAGTCGGTGGCCGATATCCTCACGAAGAGCGGCAGATCGCCAGGCCACACCTCCTGAACAGCAGCAACAACCTCCAGCAGCAGTCTTGTCCTGTTTTCAAAAGACCCACCATAATTGTCGGTTCTGCTATTGCTTAGCGGCGAAAGAAACTCGTGGATCAGGTAGCCATGTGCGGCATGAATCTCAATAACCTCAAAACCTGCCTGCAGGGCTCTGTTTGCCGCCTGCCTGAAACTATCAATAACATTCCTGATCCCATCCTGGCTTAAAGCAACTGGTGCAGCTTCGCCTTCCTGAAAGGGTATGGCACTGGGTGCAAGCGTTTGCCAGCCACCGTCGGCCGGCAGGATCAGTTTACCGCCCTTCCAGGGGCTCTGATGACTGGCCTTTCTGCCGGCATGGGCCAGCTGAATGCCCGCAACTGAACCCTGTGCTTTTATAAAATCAACTATTCTCCGGAGGCCGGGGATGTGTTCTTCTTTCCAGATACCCAGATCATCAGGCGTTATGCGGCCTTCAGGTACTACTGCCGAAGCTTCAAAAATTACAAGGCCGGCACCTCCCACTGCCCTGCTACCTAAATGAACCAGGTGCCAGTCATTTGCAAATCCATCCTCACTGGAGTACTGGCACATGGGCGATACGGCTATCCTGTTCCTGAACTGAACCTTTTTTATAGTAAACGGATTGAATAATGCCTGTGAAATCATCTTTGATAATCTATCTTCTGTAAAAACAAAAAAACAGTGTAACATGGAATTTATCCAATGTTACACTGTAATTAAAGGTATAAGGCGTCCAATTGTATCATGTACGGCTTTAGGAATACTTGTGCCAGCCGCATCGGCTTAGCCAGGGTAAACCATAAGCAAGTACGGCATCAGCGCCCTTATGTTTTTAATTTAACTAAAAACTGCAAAGCTGTGCGGCAGGCGATAAGCAGCTTAACGTGCAAGCACTGCTTTTTGCGCTGTTTCTTTTTTTGTTTTTTTCGAGCCTTTTCTCAGCTTGTTGATCCAGATGATAGTACCCGTAACAGGCAGGCTGGTACCTATGAGGCATGCAATAAAGTACAGGATCTTGGAGAAGGTGCCGAATATTTCGCCGGTGTGCAGTGGTTTGATAGAAGATGCTATCTGCTCATTAAGGGGCTTATCAGCAAAACGTTCTACCTTCAGCACATCACCGGTATATTGGTTTATCTGAACTTTATCTGTGGCTGCAAGGGCAAAAAAACCGGTTTTATACTTGTTCAGCACCACCATGGCACTGGAATCTTCAGCGGGTATAATTCTGTAATTGCCCTCGTAGGGGAGCTCACTGTCCGCTAAAATCAGCAGCTCCGATAAAGTGAAGGGTTCAGCAGCCTCTGCCGGAGGCGCTATAGCCACTGGCTTTCCTCCCCTGCCGCCAAACACTTCGGTACCAATCACATTACCCAGGCCATCTTTGTACCACTCAAAAGACCAGCAAAGGCCTGTAAGGGCCATGAGCAGCAGCAGCAAAAAAGAATAAAAACCCAGGCTGTTGTGCAGGTCGTGGTTAATGCGCTTCCAGTTCCCTGTTGCTTTAATCTTGAATCCCTGTTTCCAGTTCTTGAGTTTTTTTGGCCACCAGAGCACCAGTCCGGAAAGAATCAGGAAAACAAACACAATGGTAGCCCCTCCCACAATTGGCCTGCCCAGTTCAGTATCGAGCAGCAGCCAGCGGTGCAGCTTAAAAACACCCATGAAAAAATCTGTAGCAGGCCCTTTAGAGGTTCCTAAGATTTCTGCAGTATAAGGGTTTACATAGTAAGGGGTACCTCTGCGGTCTTCTGCCGATTTTTTAACGATTACCTGGTAAGCCCTGCTCCTGTCGTGAGGCACCTCAATAGCGGTAATTTTACCCTCCTGCTTTGCCTTAAACTTTTCAAGTACTTCCTCTGGAGTAAGGCGCACTGCCTGCGCTGGTGCGGTTACGTGGTATTTAGAAGGCTCCAGCGCCTCTTCCACCTCTGTTCTGAATGTGTACAGGGTGCCGGTAAGGCACACAACAAACAGAATAATCCCACTTCCGATCCCCATCCAGAGGTGCAGGTCGTTAAAAAGTTTTCTTAGGCTATACTTCTCTTTCATGCTGACAACTATGGTAAATGTGCAGGTTCAGGAAAACAGAGAAGCTGCCGGTCCACACACCGGCAGCTAATAAGCTGTAATTACAGCTTTTTAAAATCTATAAGTAAGCACCCCGGCAAAATTACGTGGATCTACCGGATTGATAAAACTGGTGCGGTAAGCATTGTAGCCAACCTCATCAAAAATGTTGTTAAACAACAGGCGCACACTTATGTCTTTAATCTGGTATGCTACAGAGGCATTCACAAGCGTATACGCTTTTACGTTAAAAGGTTTCAAGCCAGGGGTTATGCCATGGTACTCCACCTGCTCTTTGGTCCAGTCGTTGATAGGGCGCTCGCCAATATAGTAGGCACCGGCTCCCAGGGTTACACCCCTGAAAAGACTGGTTTTTATGGTATAGTTCGCCCAGAGGTTGGCCGTGTGCTTGGGTGTATTTAAAGGGGCAGAGCCCTCTACATAGGTAGTATGCTCTTTGTATTGTGCATCGATGTAGCTGTAGCCTGCCACCAGTTCTAAATTATCCATCACACGACCCAGCAGTTCCACTTCCACACCTTTGCGCTCATCATTACCTCCCTGTATGTAATAGGGCAGGTACACCAGCACCCCATTCTCATCCAGTTCCACGGCCTGAAGGTTCATGTTCTTGTTGTTGATCTTGTAGAGGGTAAGGTTAAAGCGAAGGCGGTTGTAGAACCAGTCAGATTTAACACCTGCTTCTATCTGGTCTATACGTTCGTTGCCCAGCTCATTACCATCCTTATCCAGGCGGGAGGCACTTCTTGGGTTAAAGGTGTTGGTGTAGGATGCAAACAGGTTAAGTCCTTTTACAGGTGTTACAATTAAACCTGCCAGTGGGGTAAAACCCTCGCCCTGCACAACCTCTGCAGTTGCTGAACTGGTGCTCTCCTGGGTGCTGTAACGAAGGCCAAGGGTAACTTTTGCCCATTCGCTGATGGAGATCACATCCTGTGCCATGAGCCCCAGGCGGGTTCCATTGCTGCTGGTTGTTGAAAGCAGTGCAGAGGCAGGTGCCTCACCAGGTAACCTGTTGGAGATACCTTCATACACATTGATGGTATCGATAATAGTAGAAGCGTAAGTAGGTGTCTCCAGCCTGAAGGTAGAAATGTCTGCCCCCACCTGGAAAGTATGCTTCAGCAGGCCAGTTGTTACATCCTGGCCAACCAGGTCGAACTGCACCACAGAGTTTTTATCCAGACGACCCGACTGGGCCAGCGCCCGCTGGCGCGTATGGCCCGGCAGCGGATTTCTCCTGTTTCCACTGGACAGGCTGGTGTAAAGATCCTGCACATCAAGTGTAGAATGGAAGTAGGCGGCACGCACAGAAAGATTATCTGAAATTGTTCTGTTAAAACGGGCAGCGTAGGTAGTATTTAAAGTGTTGGTGCGGTCGGTTTCAAAACCTAAAAATTTATCGTGCGGCAGCTCATAAATAGAGTATTCATCATTTGACAGAGCAATAGTACCCAGATCGGGCGTACGGCTGTCGTTCAGGTAATCCATTTCCAGGGTTAAGCTGGTTTTATCATCGGGGCGCCACTCCAGCGATGGGTTCACATATACTTTATTAAGGGAAACACCCGTACGATAGCTATTGGCACGCTCGTAGGCTCCGTTAAGCCTGAAGGCTACTGTTTTTGACTCATTGATGGGGCCGTACACATCAAAGCTGGGCCGCACCCGCTCCCAGCTGCCAACACGCAGGGCGGCATAACCACCCTGGTAGAATTTTGGAGTTTTTGTTACAATGTTAACAACGCCACCGGCACTGCCTATGTCGTAGCTGCCACCCTGGGTAATGGCATTGGCACCTTTGATAACCTGGATGCTTTCCACACCTTCCATATCAGTGATAAAGCCAATACCCCTGAAATCGGAATTTACGCGCACCCCGTTTTTCAATACGGGTATACCCCTGAACCCTCTCGAAGATAAGCTCTCACGCTTGTTGCCATAGGTAGCAAAAGAATACACACCAGGCACATTACGGATGGCCTCTGTAATGGTCAGGGCTCCCTGCTTTTTGATCAGCTCATCAGAGATGATGGAAATGCTCTGTATCTGGTCGCTTGGCTTAAGGGGTAAACGTGTAATGGCCGAGAGTTTTACCGGCTGCTCATCTGGCACACCAAAAACCTCCACAACCTGCAGCTGCTCCAGGTTCTCATTTACAACCAGTGTCAGGTAAGTTGTTTCTCCGGCATTTACCTGAATTTCTTTATTGATCTTTGTGTAACCCACCAGCGTTGCCTCTAACTGGTAGCTACCGGCAGGAACCTGTGAAATATGGAAAGCTCCATTGGCATCTGATGTAGTGCCCATTTGTACATTCTTCAACCTAATAGCCACCAACTCTCTTGGCAGGCTGTCTGTACTGATTACATGACCTTCTATTGCGCCATATTTAACAGGCTGCTGCGCTTTAACAACAAAAGGTAGTAATAGCAGGGCCAGTGCAAGTATTGATATAAAATTTGATTGTGGTAGAGGTAAAAATTTCATGCCTTATTTAGACTAATTATAAATAACGAAACAAACTTATTCTTACTTATTAAGAATTGCAAGCCTGTTTAGAACTATTCTAAATAAAATAATTGTTAACACCTCTTCTTATGCCTTAAGCAGATCAAAAACCACAGGCTGGCAAGGCCATGTGCAAAACAAAAGCAAAAGAGCAGCCCTTAAGCCGCTCTTTTAATCATAGCATACAGCCCCACGCCTGGGGCCTATACTGCTAAAGCATGTTGCTGTACAGCAGAAACCTTTTTAGAAGTAGTACTGGTAGTAGCCTTTAACCCCCTTGGTGTTTACACCTTCTATAATTACCCGGCCCCTGATCTTTGAAAGTATTGCTACAAGCCTTTCGGGATCTTCAATAGGAGCTTCGTTAATGCTGGTAATTACAAAGCCCTCCTGAATACCAAGCCTGCGCATAAAGCCCCTGCGAATATTGGTAACCCTTACGCCCTGCCCAATATTAAGCACCTCACGCTCAACCTTGCTTACCTTCTCCAGGTCTGCACCGAGCGATTCGGAAGTAAACACCTCCCTGCGCAAAATAGACGTACCTCCTTCGCGATTGGTAAGGGTAAGGGTAGTTTGATGCGGCTGGTTGCGGCGTATATAACCTACGCTGATGTTATCTCCCGGGCTGTAGTAACTGATGATTTCGTCGAACTGACCCCGGCTCTCTACAGGAATATCGTTTACGCGCGTGATCACATCGCCTGCTTTAAGGCCTGCCCGGGCTGCTGCGCCCTCCTGCGGCACATGACTCACGACCACCCCTCTGTCGGCTTTTACATTCAGCTCTGCAGCCTTGTTCAGGTCCAGGTCTATTACCTCTGCCCCCACAAAGGCCTTCTGCACTTCGCCATACTGAATAAGGTCTTCTACCACCTTACGCACCACATCTACCGGAACAGCAAAACCATAACCTGCATAAGAGCCAGTCTGGCTTAGGATAGCAGTGTTGATCCCTATTAGTTCACCACGGCTGTTCACCAGCGCACCGCCACTGTTACCCGGGTTAATGGCAGCATCTGTTTGTATAAAGCTCTCCAGCGGAAAAAGG
The DNA here is from genome assembly GCF_020178975.1 of Cesiribacter sp. SM1. Taxonomy (GTDB): domain Bacteria; phylum Bacteroidota; class Bacteroidia; order Cytophagales; family Cyclobacteriaceae; genus Cesiribacter. Next base: position 393,189 of record NZ_JAHXBU010000093.1, on the reverse strand, counting down.
CCTTTTCCAAAACTAATCTCCCGGCCTTTGGCAGAAACTATGCCTGCCGTTACGGTAGAAGTCAGATTAAAGGGGTTACCAACTGCCAGCGCCCACTCGCCCACCTCCACAGTTGCAGAATGGCCTAATGCAATGGCGGGCAGCCCTGTTGCATCTACCTTCAGCACAGCCAGGTCGGTAGCCGGATCGGTACCTACCACTGCGGCTTTGTAGGTACGCCGCTGGTGTACTACTTCTACTATTTTTGCGCCTTCCACCACATGGTTATTGGTAATGATGTAGCCATCCTGGGAGTAGATTACCCCTGAGCCAGAGCTGGCTACAGCACCACTCCTGCGACCAAAGAGCAGATCAAAGTAGCTGGTGGGGGCATACTCATCTCCGGAAAGGGTCTTCACAAACACAACCGAGTTGGTACTGCGCCGGGCGGCATCGGCAAAGGCATTAGCCTCCAGGGCTGCCGGCGGCAACTGCCAGTTGGTCTGGTGTATGGGCATGGTACCCTGCTGTTGCTGATCGCCAGATGCAACAGGCATTGGCGTAGCCATAAACAGGTTTACATACACAGCAGCACCAGCCAGGCCGGCACCAAAGGGCAGCAGAAGAGATTTAAACACAAATCGCATAGCTCGTAAGGTTAGTGTTTTCTAAACGCACAAATGCAGGCTTATGTATAGCAGTATTTTAAAACATAAGCCCCCTATTTTTCAGGCCAAAAATTACAAACCTGCAATTACAGGGTCAAGTCTGCATGTAGGTTTTGCCCAATGTAGACTTAAGATTTACAACGGGCACTCTTTTAGAGCTGTATCTTATTAACTGTGCGCAGCAGAGAACGTTTGATGGTGGCAGTTTCGGTTGTACCTTTGCGGGCATATGGCATTTCTGTACATTAAAGCACTACATATAATTTTCATAGTAACCTGGTTTGCAGGCTTGTTTTATGCGCCCCGCCTGTTTATTTATACTATGGAGGTATATGAAAAAGAAGCTGAACCAGCGCGGAGCATCTTACTGGAGAAGCTGCAGCGATGGACCCGACTGCTCTGGTACGGCATTACCTGGCCCTCTGCCATTATTACGCTTGGCATGGGCTTAGGCCTGATCTTTACTTCCAGCTATCAGGATAACATGCCCAGCTGGCTATGGATTAAGATTGGGTTTGTAACAGCACTCTATGCTTACCACCTGGCCTGCCATGGCATGTTTAAAAAGCTGCAACGCGGGGAGCAGGTCTGGAGCAGCCAGAAGCTTAGGTTCTGGAACGAGGTTTCCACCATTCTGCTCTTTGCCATTGTGTTCCTGGTAATTCTTAAAAATATGGTAAGCGTACTCTGGGGGTTGCTTGGGCTGGTAGTTTTTACCGTACTACTGATGCTGGCAATTACGTTGTATAAAAAAATACGGGAGGCGAAAGGATGAATAAATCAGTATTGCTGATGCTGTTAGTACTGGGGGCATTTGCCTGCAGTGAACAGAAACAGCCTAAAGACGAGCTGCCTGTTTACGGCGAAACCATTACCACCGAAACCGACACTACCTACCATACCATTGGCAACTTTGCATTTTACAACCAGGATAGTGTATTGATTACTGATGAGACCGTAGCCGGTAAAGTATATGTTGCAGATTTTATTTTTACCACCTGCCCCAGCATTTGCATACCCATGGCAAAAGAAATGCTAAGGGTGTACGATAAATACGGCAACAACTCAGACTTTATGATCCTTTCTCACAGCATAGATCCCGATTACGATACCGTGCCGGTACTAAAAGAGTACGCCAGCAGACTGGGCGTTGCTGATAGCAGCAACTGGCACTTTCTAACAGGAGGAGAAACAGACGTTTTTACACTGGGAGAGAAAAGGTATTTTGTAACAGCACAGAAAAACGAAAAAGCGCCAGGCGGGGTACTGCATAGTGGCGCATTTATTCTCATTGATGGCAGGGGCCGCATTCGTGGTGTATACGATGGCACCGATCCGGCCGAAGTAGACAAACTGATGCTGGATATAGATAAGCTGCTGAACTAAGCCGCATACCAGCCCCGTGCCAGCCCATTCACCTGCATAACCTGATTTAGTACAATGTCTCTTTACCATTATATAGTACCGGCTCTCCTGGGCTGGTTTTGCCTTACAGCCTGCTCCGGAGATTCGGGTAAGCAGGAGCAACAACAAGGCACCGGCCCATCTGTTCCTGCGGGTTTGGATGATGCTACAGAAATGAAATTCAAACAATACTGGACCCACGGACGAAGGCTTTACAAGCAGCACTGCATCGGATGCCACCAGAACGATGGCAGTGGCCTTGCCCAGCTGATCCCTCCACTGGCAGGAGCAGATTTTCTGGAGAACAGGGAAAGGGTGATTTGTATCATCAAACATGGACAGCAGGGAGAAGTAGTGGTAAATGGCATTACCTATGATGGCGTAATGCCGGCCAGCCCACAGCTACAGGCGCTGGATATTGCCGAAATTGCAACCTACATTCTCAATGCCTGGGGCAATGAAGGAGGCTTTGTGAGCGTTCAGCAGGCTGACTCCATACTCAATACCTGCCCGGAAAAGCAGTAGCCTTTTGGCAGGCTGCAATTACAGGATCAACAGGCAGTAAGTACAATTACCTGCTGCACCAAAGATGTGTTGTACTAAAAAAAGAAGCAGCTTCTATCATCGGATAGAAGCTGCTTCTGCATTATCAACACTGTAAATACTTTATATTGAAGCCTAGTACTCTTCGCCATCAGACTCCTGCATGGCCTCATTTGCTTCCTGGCGCACATACCTGGTTTCCCGCATAAGCTGCTCCAGCTGCTGAAGCTGTTTTTCCAGGAACTCTTTCCGCTCTACTGTAGTGAGCGAATCATTGGCCGGAGCCAACTCTCTTTGCTGCCATTGCAACAGTGCAGCCTGTACCTGCTTAACTTCATGGAGCCTGTTGCGGTAATTATCAATTGTTTCTTCCTGTATCTGCGGAGGTACCCTGGTACCATCTATACTATCCTGCAATTGTGCGCTCAGGCGGTTAAGCTGGCGTATCGTTTTTCCAATATCTTCTTCTGCCTCGTTTAACTGACTTTCGTATGCAGCTATTTGCAGCTGCACCGAATCAACAGCCGGAGCAGGTTCTTCCATCACTACAACCCTCTGCTCTTCTACTGGTTTATTTTCATTACACGCACTGGCAGCTAAAAGCACAAACAGCACTAACAACACTCCACCAGTACGCATCATACTATCTTCTGCATGCTTGTTACCAACTGTCGCTTTGTATAAGCAGAAATTGGCTGACCTGTTACTTCTTTGAAAGTACGTGACAAATTCTTACCACTTTTAAAATCAAGCTTCCTTGCTATTTCCTGCAACGTGAGGGTGGAATGGTTCAGGAGTATTTTTACGCGTTCAATCCGCATTCTTTTGTAATAGATGCGTAAGCGCTGGCCGCTTATGGTCTGAAAACGCTGGCATATAAAGCCAAAGCTTTCTTTGCATTCCTGCTCCAGGAACTCTTCCAGCGACATATGCTGGGGCCTGCGAAGCATTTCATCGATAAAAGATGATATTAAACTTCTGATCCGTTCTGCAAAAAGTTTAGCCTCGGGGTCGATAAGAGCATAGCCTATATTCTCAAGCGCTCTACTGATAGTGCCCCTTTCAACCTCTTCAGGATTCATATAAGCGGCGGCGCCTATTTCAATTTCTTTCACCCGAAGCCCTAAATGCTCAAGTGCCTGGCTCACCAGCAAAATATCGCGTGGCGAACTCATATTATTTATATACACAATCTCCTCGTTCATAAAAAATAGGTCACCATACACCGTATTAAGTATAATTATATATTCAAATACTCAAACCAGAGAAGTTTGTTGCATAATTCATGCAATATATTCTCAAATTTGTTCAATCACAATTAACACACAAAAAAAACAAGCGCTTAATGCTTAGCCTCTTATCCTTCTGGAACGATACGGATAGTGGAAAATTATCCAAAAATTGCTTTCTTTCGGCTGGCATGGAATGGATGCTCACAATAATCATCCCTCTCCTAAGACATTCAACTGTCACGAATATTACAAAATTATCTTTTAAATGAAACATAAAGTCTTGAATTTTCTTAGAAAAAGCCCATTTTTATTTGCCCCTGTGCTTCTCATAGCAACAGCACTCACACCCGGCACCACACTGGCCCAAACAGAAGAAGAACAATTCATCCGGCAGGTGTACGATACAGCACTGGTACATGGAAAAAGCTATGAGTTATTAAGGCAACTAACCAAAAATGTTGGCCATCGTTTGAGCGGTTCTGCCGGTGCCCAAAAGGCTGTAGACTGGGGGCAGCAGGTAATGCAGGAGCTCCGGTTCGACACGGTCTGGCTACAAGAAGTAACAGTTCCGCACTGGGAGCGCGGCAAAGCAGAGAAGGTTACACTATTGGGCAGCGGCAAAGATAAAAGCCTGAAACTGCAGGCCTTAGCATTGGGCAGCAGTGCCGGCACAGGCCCCAAGGGAGTTACTGCCCCTGTTGTGATGGTCAATAATTTTGACGAACTGGAGCAATTAGGCCGCCAGGGAGTAGAGGGTAAAATTGTATTTTACAACTTCCCTATGAATCCATCGCTCATTAAAACCGGCCAGGCCTATGGCGAAGCATCGCCCTACCGCACCCACGGCCCCTCAATAGCCGCAAAATTAGGAGCGGTGGGCGCTTTGGTACGTTCTCTCACTACTGCCCTGGACCATGTACCCCATACCGGCACTACCATATTTGAGGCGGGCGTTAAGCCTATTCCCGCCCTGGCCATCAGCACACTGGATGCCGAAATGCTTAGCAAAAAGCTGAAGAGCGGAAAAACACAAAATGTTTACATTGAAACACACAGCCGAACCCTGCCCGATGCCCGGTCTTATAATGTAATAGGCGAAATACGGGGCAGCGAACAAGCAGATAAAATCATTACCATTGGCGGCCACCTCGACTCCTGGGATGTTGGCGAAGGTGCCCACGACGACGGCACCGGTGTTGTACAGTCTATCGAAGCATTGCGTATTCTTAAAGCTTTAGGGTACCAGCCCCGCCACACCATCAGGGCAGTATTGTTCATGAATGAAGAAAACGGGCTGCGCGGTGGCAGGAAGTATGCAGAAGAGGCTGCCCGCAAAGGAGAAAAACATATAGCAGCCATGGAATCGGACAATGGCGGCTTTACACCAATAGGCTTTACTGTTGATGCCACACAGGAGGCAGTTGCAGCCATTGAAGCACTAGCCCCTCTTTTCAAGAAATACCAGGTAAATGAGTTTGGTGCCGGCGGGAGCGGAGCAGACATAAGCCCGCTAAAGCCACAAGGCACTATCCTTATTGGCTACCGCCCGGATACACAGCGATATTTTGATATTCACCACACGGCAGAAGACACCTTTGAGAAGGTAAACAAGCGGGAACTGGAACTGGGCGCAGCCGCCATGACTTCCCTGCTCTACCTGCTGGATAAGAATCTTGAATAATGTGCCAAACCCTTAATGCGACTGGTTGCCGCGGTGGCTAGTGCGCTGATTATGCAGCATACTATCCCTGTTAATGAGGCTATCAGCCCTTAAGCAATGGCCCTTGCACTAGTTCATACCCTGACTCTTTATATCTAATAAATCTCCTTGGATTCATTAACTCAAATTGTACTGGGTGCCGCTGTTGGAGAAGCTGTGGCCGGAAAACAGCTGGGCAACAGGGCGCTGCTCTGGGGAGCCATAGCGGGCACTATTCCCGATCTGGATGTACTGGCCAATCCTTTTCTGGATACGGTTGGCGAACTCACCTTTCACCGCAGCTTAACCCACAGCCTGCTGTTTGCAACTGTAGCTTCACCACTACTGGCCTCACTGCTCTACCGATGGCAGGGCAGGGCCAGCTGGTGGCAGTGGTTCTGGCTGTTTTTCCTGGGCTTTACCACCCATGCCCTGCTCGATAGTTTTACCTCCTGGGGCACACAGCTTTTCTGGCCCTTCAGCAGCTATGGCGTAGCTTTCTACAATATTTTCGTGATTGATCCGCTCTACACCCTGCCCTTCCTGATCTTGCTAGCTATTGCTGCTTTTTACCCGAAAGAAAGCAGGCAAAGGCGCAGCCTGCTTTGGTGGAGCCTGTGCATCAGCACCGCTTACCTGGGGCTATCACTGGTGTTTCAGCAGGTTGCTGATGGTGTTTTCCGCAAGAATCTGCAGGCACAGGGTGTTGAGGTAGAAGGTATGATTACCAAGGCCACACCCTTTAACATTTTATTCTGGTCTGGTACAGCCCAGGCAGAAAGTGGGTTTTACAATGGCTTTTACTCAATTCTTGATAGGGACAAAAAGGTTGATTTCACCTACCTGCCCCAGCAAAAGGAATTACTGCAGCCCTACCTGGAAAGTAACGAGCTGCAAAAGCTCTTATATGTAACCAAAGGCTACTATACTGTAGAAAAAGACACTGCCGGCAGCGCCGCCCTGCTGGTTAACGACCAGCGCTTTGGGCAATTTAACGGCTGGCAGGATGGGCGGGGCCAATTTGTTTTTGTATACACCCTCACCCCAACAGAAGAAGAACTGAAAATCGGGCAAAGAGAATTTAACTGGCGCCCCGACAAAGAGTACCTGATGGCTTATGTAAGCAGAATTTTCGGAGAGTAGGCCTTGCTGTTAAGGCCTGCCCCTCCCTCTTAACAAACCTGTTCGCCATCAGGATCTATATACCATGGTTGGCTATTTCCATGAGGCTGCCGTTTTCAAGCAGTCGCTTGATGGCCTGGGCGATCAGGTGGCCACAACTTACCACTTCTATTTTGCCATCCTGCTGCACATAGTTTACAGAGTCGCTCACATACACCCGCTCCAGCGCGGATGCTTCGATGCGCTGCAGGGCACTGCCACTGAATATGCCATGCGTACAATACGCTCTTACGGATGCAGCACCCTGCTCCATTAACAGGTCGGCAGCAGTGCAGATAGTACCCGCTGTATCGATCAGGTCGTCGATCAGCACCACGTGCTTATCTGCCACATCGCCGATAATTTCCATGTGGCTTACCTGGTTAGGCTTAAGGCGCTCTTTATGTATTACAGCCATATCGCAGTTAAGGGCCTGCTTGTAGAGCTTGATGCGTTTTAGGCCGCCAAAATCAGGACTGCAAAGGCAAAGATTAGGCAAACCAAGGTCCTGGATATGCCTGATATAGATCTGGCTCATAAATAAGTGATCTACCGGTATTTTAAAAAAGCCTTCTATGGATCCTGAATGAAGATCGAGCGTAATTACCCTGTCGGCACCCGATTGCTGCATAAGGTCTGCCACCAGGCGGGAGGCAATAGCCGTTCTTGAATTACCCTTGCGCTCCTGCCGGCTATGGGGCAAATAAGGCAGTACCGCAATTACCTGCTCGGCAGAAGAACGACGGGCAGCATCAATAGCCAGGAAAAGCTCAAACAGGTTTTCGTAAGGCATGTTTATCTGCGAAACGATAAATACCAGTCTGCCCCGAATGCTCTCCCCAAAACTTACAAACTTTTCGCCATCGGAGAAAGTCTCTGAATGAAAATCGCCAAGCTCCTGGCCAAGCTCAGTGGCAATGGTACTTCCCAGCTGTAATGCAGAACTTGTGGCAAAAACTTTGAAGGGTTTGTTTATCATTGTTTTTAAGGAATAGTACAATAAGAAAGTTAACGGTATACCTATAATTTAGGTAATATAAAAAAATATTAAAAATTTTTACAACTAATAGGAACCTCAGTAAATGCTTTGCGTTATAGCTATTAGATCAAGGGATATAAAAATCTTTGGTTGAGGAGAGAGAGGAAAGCTATACGGAATGCCTTTGGCAGGAAGTATAGCTTTTTCTTTTTTGGTATGTATTTCTAAAGAAATATTAACAAAGGGCCCGCCCGCCTTACTACAAAAATCCCCTGCCAATTTAGCAATCGGCAGGGGATTTTTTTCAGTGCTGCTATCAATACTTTTTACTGCGCCTGCGGCTTGGGAGAAAACACCTGTACAGCATAGATTCGCCCGCTCTTCTTATCCATAGAAACAGCAACACCAGTCAGATCGAAATTATCGCGCATCAGGTTTTCCATATGCGGCTTTGAGGTAGCCCACTGCAGCACAAACAGCTCGGCAGACTGCTCGTAGGTAGTAACCTTATCGAACCGCTGGCCTTTAATTTTATGCAGGAGCACCTGTACCGGGTGTTCTGCCACATTTTCGCCGGCATAATACCCCTTGCCACCATAATAGAGCACCCTGTCTTGCGGATTGTGCCGCTTGCCCTTCTCCTGGAAGTGGGAGAGCTCTCCTTTTTTAGCCAAGTAAGCTGCATGATCTGCCGCGGCTTTTTTAAGGATAGCATCGTTACCAAAAGATGCTTTCTTATGCGCTTTTCTGAGGCTGTCTATTCTTTGCACAATCAGCTCTTCGAGCAGGGCTGCATTGAACTTCTGCGGATCTAACGGGCGCTGGTTTTGCGCATTGGCCATAAAGCCCGATAATACCAGCACTGCTACTAATAATGCTTTTACAAATCTTCCCTTCATATGCTTTCTCTCACAAACAGCTTTATCAGCTTTAAATTTATTTTTTGCTATTCTTCTTTACTTAAGATGTTTTCTACCTGCTCCATCTTTTTCCTGGTATAGGCACCAGAGGTGGCATATACGATCTTACCTTCTTTATCGAGCACGAAAAAGTAAGGCTCATCTTTTTCTTTCAGCCCCAGCTGGTCGCGGTAGGTTGCCAGTTCCCCAACATAAAAAAGTATGTGTGGGTGCAGTTCGGCGTCAACATTTTTTAAAGTTTTTTTACGGGCAGGGCCTGCAGCCACTTTATTTACGCCGGTAAACATGGGCACAAAGTATACATTAACATCGTAGCCAAAATCTGCAAAAAGGCCTTCGCTGGAGGGCTTCCTGATAAACTGGCTGTACACAGGCTGAAACCATGTTTTCAGGGCATCATCGCTCTTTTTCGAGAAGGCCAGCCCCAGCAGGGTATATTTTCCCTCTACACTTTCGGGCAGTACCATTGCTTCGCCTTCTGCGGTTTCTCCTTCGAGCACCGGAAACTGCTGACCAACCTGTGCCTGCGCTCCTACAATGCTGAGCATGCACAGCACAAAACCTAACACAATCTTCTTCATTGCTTTTTCCTTCAGAAATAGTTTAAGAACACTAAATTCTGAAATTGATTTTTATTACCAATCATCTTCACTCAGAATGTCTTCTACCTGGTCCATCTTTTTCTCTGAATACGCACCACGGGTAGTATAAACGATCTTGCCGTTTTCGTCCAGCACAAAGAAATAAGGTTCATCCTTATTGGCGAGGCCCAGCCTGCTCTCGTAGGGATCCAGCTCACCTACATAAATCAGCACGTGCTTGTGTAGATCGGCATCTACCTCTCTCACCATTCTTTTACGGGCAGGGCCCGCTGCTACTTTGTTGGCACCGGTAAACATGGGCACAAAGTATACATTTACATCGTAGGCAAAATCTGCAAAAAGGCCGGCATTACTTTTATCAGCCATAAATCGGGTATAAACCGGCTCAAACCAGCTCTGCAGGGCCTGCTCGCTCCTGGTAGAAAAGGCCAGCCCCAGGAGCGTATACTTTCCTTTGGCAGCAGCGGGCAGCTGCAGGGTTTTACCTTCTGCTGTTTCTCCTTTTAAGTCGGGAAACACCTGCCCTACCTGTGCCTGCAGCGTAGAAATACCAAACAGGCAAGCCGCCACATATAACACTATCTTTTTCATAAAACCTGCACTTAAAAAATTAATGTGTAAAGCGCTGCAGGCTGTGCGGGCCATCCGATACCTGGTACCGAAAGCACAGCCCCACAACTACTGCTGCAGATGCAACATTAACTTACACAACGAAAAGCGTGCCGGTTTGGTGTACCCCCTTAATGTTCACTTAAATACTGGTGCACAAATTTGATGGCCATGGCTCCCTCGCCCACAGCAGAGGCTATCCGGTTCATGGCGCCGGCCCTTACATCGCCTGCTGCAAAAATGCCCGGGCTGCAGGTTTCCAGCAGGTAAGGGTCCCGGTCGGCCTTCCAGAACTTGCTGTAATCGCTGTAGCGCTTCAGGTCTGCACCGGTTTCAATATAACCTTCGTCGTTTTTGATGATGTTGATGGGCAGCCAATGAGTGTAGGGACTGGCCCCTATAAACACGAATAGCGCTTCGGCATCTACCTCCCACTCTTCTCCGCTCTCGCTGTTGTGCAGGCGAAGCTTGTCCAGCCTTTCTTCGCCTATTGCTCCCAGCACTTCTGTATGAGGCCATACCTCTACATTTTTCAGCTCATCGAGCTGATCTATAAGATACTGCGACATGCTCTCCGTAAGCGACTCATTGCGGATAAGAATAACCACCTCACTGGCAAACCTGGAGAGGTAAACAGCTGCCTGGCCTGCAGAATTGCCACCACCCACAATAAAAACCCTGCGCTGGCTGCAGGAGTTGGCTTCGGTCATGGCTGCTCCGTAATAAACGCCCGCCCCATTATATTGCTCCAGCCCGTCAACCTTCAGCTTTCTATAATCAACACCGGTTGTAATAATAACACTACGGGTTTTCACCTCGCTGCCATCAGAAAGGGTTAATACTTTATAGCCCCCCTCCTGCACCTTAATTTCGGCCACCTCCTGTGGAGCCAGTATTTCAGTACCAAAACGTGTAGCCTGCGATACTGCTCTTCTGGTCAGTTCCGATCCGCTTAAACCATTGGGGAAGCCAAGGTAATTTTCTATACGGCTGCTGGTGCCTGCCTGGCCGCCAGGGGCTCTTTTTTCTATCAGCAGGGTGCGCAATCCTTCGGAGGCACCATAAACAGATGCCGCCAGCCCGGCGGGGCCACCGCCAATGATCACCACATCATACAGGTTAGCGGTAGGCTGCAGCTGAAGACCAATTTTTTTTGCAACCTCTTTAGGATCTGGATTGCACAGGCCGCTGCCATCTTCAAAAACAACCAGCGGCAGCTGCTGACTACCACAGCCATGCTCCTCTATCAGCTGCTTTGCTCTTTTGCTATTTTCTGCGTCCAGCCATTTATAGGGCACCAGGTTACCCGCCAGGAAATCTTTCAGCTCATGCGATTTTGGCGAAAACTGGTAGCCTATTATCTGGAGCCCCTGGTAAGGTGGCCGGTAATTAGCCTGCCAGTCTTCGAGCAGGCCATCGAGCACCGGGTACAGCTTTTCTTCCGGCGGATCCCAGGGCTTCACAAAATAATAGTCGAGCTTTACTTCGTTGATTGCCTTAATGGCCGCTTCGGTATCGGAGTAAGCAGTAAGCAGCACCCGCTTTGCTGCGGGAAATTTCGGTAGTGCTTTTTTGAGGAAATCGACCCCCAGCATTTCCGGCATGCGCTGGTCTACTACAAAAAGTGCTATGGTGCCTTTTTTTTTCTTTATATCTTCAAGAGCCTCCAGCGCCTCGCCGGCAGATTCGGTACTGATGATCCTGTAATCTTTGCCATAACGCTTGCGAAGATCGCGCACAACTGCGCGCAAAACTTGTTCATCGTCATCGAGCGCCAGAATAATGGGTTGCTTCATAATTAAAAATGGGCAGGCTCCTGATACAACTCAGATAGCCTGCCCGAATGTTTGCAGCAGAGAAGAAAGCTTTGGATTTATATCAGTCTTTATTTTTTACCAGCAGGTAATACACAATCAGCCCAACACCACCAAAAAGTGAGATCATGGAGAAGTAGGCAACATCGCTGTCAATTCTGGTAGATGCCTCCAGGATACTGGCCACCAGAAAACCAAGACCTATACCAATGGCAACAATCCCTACTTTAAGCGCACCAAATTTACCGGTACGGTTATGTGGGTTACCCTCCAGCAGGCTGGCATCGTAGCCTTTTTCGATCATAGCCATCCGCTCCCTGTTACGGGCCTGGATAAGCGTATAAAGCACTACTGCTATCGACACAAAGAGTGTAACGGGAACTATAATTTCAACTTGCATGGCTATTTAGTTTAAGTGTTATTTGCCCATTTGATGCTTGAACAAAAGGGCCGGTTACAGGCTCAAAAAAATATTTTTTAAAATTCCGAATAATTATCTCGATCCTTTAACTTTAGCAGGCATTTTGGCGGGAGTGCCTGCTGCCGTACTGCTGTTTAGCAGCTCATTGGCAGCATTCACCAGAAAAATATAGCTGGCACCCACATTGATCACATATTCGTTTTCGCCCCAGAAGAATGGCCATTCCTCGTTGTTTTCGGGAAAATCGGGTGCCAGGATAAGAATACCCGGTACAATACCACCGGCAATAAAGGAAAAGTCGGCCCGGTTGTTACCGTAGGCAACTGCTTTAGAGTCTGTACCCACACCAGATACCAGCGAGAGGTTATGGTCCGGATGTGTGCCATATATAAAGTTCAGGCCTTTGTATACATACTCAGCATCGACGATCTGCGGGAGCAAAACAGCGCTGTACACAGTAGCCAGGACCGGAAAGTAGCTCAGCCCGGGCTGGTTATAAGCTAAGCCCGCCAAGCAAATGAGATACATTGCCTGTGGGCTTTGCTACCAAAAAGTAGAAAGACTGGCACAGGAGGTACAGACTCCCCGGTTGCCTGTTTATTTTACTGAAGCAATAGAGCTGTTCGAAAATATTTGTAAGTTTCTGTAACCGGCACTGCAGTTGTTGCATCAAAGGGGTACGAATGACTGATGATCTCCTCATACGGATGGTAAAGGCCGGAAAGGCCGAAGCATATCGTGCCCTGGTAGAGCGTTACCAGGACATGGTGTACAACCTTTGCTATAAAATACTGCTGGATGAGGATGAGGCCAAAGATGCAGCCCAGGAAACATTCATAAAGGTTTACCAGGTGCTGGGCAGCTTTAGGGAAGACAGTAAGTTTTCTACCTGGCTCTACCGCATTGCCTCTAACATGGCACTGGGAAAAGCCAGGCGTAAAAAACGCGCCGAACCCCTGGAGGATGCCCGTTATGTTGCATCTGACGAACAGACCGGCGATAGCCAGCCCGATAACATGAGCCAGGAAGAAAGAAGTAAATTCCTGCACCTGGCCCTGGCAAAGCTTGATGAAAACGACCGCCTGCTGCTTTCGTTATACTACTTAGAAGAAGTATCGATGGATGAAACGGCTGAGATCAGCGGCCTGGATAAAAACACCGTAAAAGTGCGCATGCACCGGGCACGGAAAAAACTTTACAACGTTCTTAGTTCTATACTAAACCAAGAAGCAAAAGAAGCCTTATGAAACAGCTTCCCGACGATATGCTACGCCAGTTCTGGCAAGACAGCAAAAAAGAAGCCCCTGAGGGCTTCTCTGATTTCATTATGCAAAACCTGCCACAGCACAGTCCTCTGTCTGAGGCCCTGAAGAAACCGCTGCTTTCTCCAGGAATTGCTGCTTCGCTGGCTGGCCTGCTGGTGGTACTGGCTTTGCTGCTCTATAACCTGAAAGGCAGTGGCCAGTCTTCATCGGGCTGGTACCTTACCATGCAGCAATGGCTCGACAGCAGCCTTAGCTGGCTGGGCAGCTCTCCGGCAACCCTGCCAACCATTGGCGCCTTTTCGGTGGCAATTGTGCTGCTAATAGTACTTGACCGCTTACTGAAACGCATGCTCAACCGCATGGAGGGTTAAAACTATCCTCCGTAGTGGTATTCGGTTTCCCATTCAATAAGTGGCTCGGCATCGGGGTTAAGCACCTCAACGTTCACTACTTCTGCCATAAAAATAACATGGTCTGCCTCGGAATGAATAATTTCCTTTACACGGCACTCCAGATAAGCCGGTACTGATTTAAAAACAGGCACCCCTGTTTTCTCTCCTTCTTCAAAAGCAAAGCCGTTTAGCCTGCCGGGCTCTACGGCTGTTTTTTTTGAGAAAGGACTGATCATGGGTAAATCTGCTTTTCCCAATATATTCAGGGCAAACACCCTGCTTTTTGAAATGGTCTCATTCAGGTCGCTCTGTTTTTGCACCGCAACAGAAATCATTGGCGGATCAAAAGAGCATTGGGTTACCCAGCTCACCAGGCCAGCCGCATAATAATCTTCTGCACGCTGGCTTAGCTTTTCACCATCCTGGCGTGTTGTTAAAATATAAAAACCGTATGTGATTTTCTTAAGTGCAATGGCAAGCGGATCGTGTTTGCCTACCGTACGCTCCATATCTCGTTTCATAGCTAAAAATTTAAAAACTGTACTTTCTTAACCTTCCCGGGGAGCGATGGTTTACAACATTATTCTTATTTACTGATCGCAGGCAAAAGCGCGCCTCATTAAAAATAAAGGCAAAAAAAAAGCCTCTAACCCGAGGGGAGAGAGGCTTAAAAGTCCAAAAAGCTTTGCATTTAGTAACCAACGCACACTACTAAACACATCATATCTAAATAAAAAAATCTGTTGCTTTCGTTGAAAAAATATTGTTTAAAAAATAAAGCAAAATAACTATTGCTAAAAAAATCGGTTAAGCTTAAAAAGTTGTTTTATGGGAGCAACCTAGTTTGCCATCCATGAAACACGTTATAGTATACTCCTGCACACAGGGAAAGGTTACGCCAGCCCGGTAAAAAATTAATATCTTTTTTAAGTGGCCACCAGCACAACTTAACCCTCTGATTATCAAATATTATGATCAACAGAATAGGCTATGCATGCCTTAACCAGACTCTTTCGAATAAAAAATTTTCTGTTAACCGGGGCATGGTGCGTAAAACTTTTCTGGAAAAAGGAGCCGCTTATGCCAGTGAGCTCATCATACAGAATCTGGAAGATCTCAGCAAAGTTATCAGCTGGAATCACCAGCACGCCATCGGCTTCTATCGTCTTAGCAGCGATATGTTTCCCTGGATGAGCGAATATGAAATTGAAGAGCTTCCGCAGTTTGAAAAGATCTATGCACAGCTGAAAAATATTGGCCAGCTGGCAGCAGAGTACGACCAGCGCCTTACCTATCATCCCGGACCTTTTAATGTGCTGGCCTCGGAAAATGAGCAGGTAGTAAATAAAACCATCAAAGAGCTGAACCAGCACAGCCAGATCATGGACCTGATGGGTCTTAGCCGGACTCCATTCAACAAGATCAACATACACATAGGCACCACACTGCAGGGCGACAAGCAAAAGGCTATGGATAACTTCTGCAGGAACTTTGAGAAGCTCTCTGCCGGCACCCAATCCCGCCTTACGGTAGAAAATGACGATAAGGGCAGCATGTTCCATACCGGCGATTTATATGCCGGCATTCATAAGCCTATTGGTATACCGCTGGTATTCGATTTTCACCACCACTACTGCCACTCGGGTGGATTGAGCGAAGAGGAAGCAATTCTCATTGCCACCGGCACCTGGCCTGCCGGCATTCTGCCGGTTGTGCACTACTCAGAGCCTAAATCTTTCACAGAAAAGAAACTGATACGCGCACATGCCGATTTCATAGAGCATGAAATACCAGACTACGGGCAGGATTTTGATGTTATGCTGGAGGCAAAGCAAAAAGAATGTGCGCTAATACGCTACAGGGAAAAAGAGGAAGAAGGCCAGCTGCAGGAAACACTTTTTAACAGCCTGCCCACACCGTTTATATAACAAGGTTTATATAATAAGCAAAGCCCTTAACACACCAAGGGCCGCCTAAAGCAGCCCTTGGTAAATTGGCGAGTGGGTGCCAACGGTAGTCGCGGACTCCCCTCCAACGGCCTGGCCGTCTCCAATCATCTCTGTAGAAGAAAATTACGTAAAAAAATAAAAAAGCACAAGCTTAAACCCATTTTTCAACAAGAAAACAAGCGATCTACATGCTGAAGCCCAATCAGTTAGTTCCTAACATTACTATTCCCCTCTTAAGCGGCGGCACCTGGGACCTCCACCTTCAAAAACCCCGGCAGTTTACCCTTATTATTTTTTACAGGGGGCATCACTGCCCTGTTTGCCGCTTTTACCTCAACAGCCTAAGCACACACCTAAGCGAATTTGAGGCCCGGGGTATCAATGTTATAGCCATAAGCTCTAATACAAGAGAAAAAGCCCTGCAGTCGCAAACAGAATGGCGCACCGGCCGTTTGCCCATTGGCTACGATTATCCAGTAGAGAGAGCCAGACAGCTCGGACTGTACATTTCCAGGGGCATTAAACTGCATGAGCCCGAGCTGTTTTTTGAACCTGCCGTACTGATTGTAAAACCCGACAGCACCCTTTACAGCATAATTGTGCAAAGTATGCCGTTTGGCCGCCCCAACATACAGGACATGCTCCAGACCTTTGATTACATCATTGATGAGAATTATCCGCCCCGCGGCGAATCTTAAAGCCATTCCCAAATCTGGAAATTTTGTATCTTTGGGAATATGCGCATATTCATAGTAGAAGATGATCCGTTTTATGCTGAGTTGCTGGCGTATCACTTGTCGCAAAATTCCGAAGATGAGGTACTCCAGTGGGGCACTGGCCGCGAGTGCCTGAACAACCTGTACCTGAACCCAAGCGTTGTTTGCCTGGACTACTCCCTACCCGATTTAAGCGGCGAAGAAGTACTGAAAAAGATTAAGGTTACCAACCCAGATGTGCGGGTAATCATCATCTCCGGGCAGGAAGATATACAAACGGCAATTAGCCTGCTGAAGATGGGGGCCACAGATTATATTGTTAAAGACGACGACACCCGCGAGCGGCTCTGGATCAGCCTTACCAACCTGCGCCACCAGGAAGGACTGCAGAAAACCATTCACAACCTGCAGGAAGAGGTAGGCAGAAAATACAGCATCGACAGGTCGATTGTAGGTAGCAGCCCTGCTATCCGTAAAACTTTTTCTATCATTGAAAAAGCTGCAAAAAGCAAAATAACGGTTTCCATTAGTGGCGAAACGGGGACCGGTAAAGAACTGGTGGCCAAAGCCATTCATTACAACTCTGCACGCAGCGGTAAGCCATTTGTGGCTGTTAATATTTCTGCAATCCCCAAAGACCTGATAGAAAGTGAGCTGTTCGGGCATGAAAAGGGATCTTTTACCGGAGCTGAGGCCCGCAGAATTGGCTTGTTCGAGGAGGCCCATGGCGGCTCTCTCTTTCTCGACGAGATTGCTGATATGGACATTGCCATGCAGTCTAAGCTACTGCGGGCACTGCAGGAAATGGAGATCAAGCGCGTTGGCAGCAACAAGCCGGTTTCTGTTGATGTACGCCTGCTGGTAGCAACCCACAAAAACCTTGGTGAGGAGGTTCGGGCAGGGCGTTTCAGAGAAGACCTGTACTACAGGCTGCTGGGCCTACCCATACAGTTGCCGCCACTGCGCGAACGTAACACAGATATTCTTCTGCTGGCGAAACATTTCATTAAAAACTATTGCCGGGAAAACGGGCTGGAGCCCATTAGCTTAAGCCCTGATGCACAGCGCAAGCTGATGGCATACGCATGGCCCGGAAATGTACGGGAGTTAAAGGCCGTGGTTGAACTGGCCTGTGTTATGACAGACAGCAACACCCTTGAAAGTGAACATATTCAGCAAATGCACTCCTCCCCCCTGGATGCGCTTTTAACTGAAGAACTTTCGCTAAAAGAATATACTAACCGCATCATACGCCGCTACCTCGATCGTTATGATCAAAACGTATTACTGGTAGCTAAAAAGCTGCAGGTTGGCAAATCGACCATCTATCGCCTGTTGCAGGAGAACCAGTTATAATTTGTATTTTCCTGCGATTTTACCGAACTTTAACAAAACATCTATATGTTATTTCGGGCGCGTGAGCCCCTGTTCGTAAAATTATTCATTGATGCTGAAAAAGCTGCAGGGGTTAATTTAACAGAGCAGTTCATCAAATTGGCGTAAAATCGATTGTGCAGAATGCCTTTAGCCAGGCATTTCAGAATAGACAGCCAGGCATCGGTTGAGCGTAAAAGCCGGACAGGCTTGGAGCAGGATGTAGTGGCAGGCATGCTAATAACAAGGTTGTGAAAAATATGCGTACAGGCCTGGTAAGCAGTGGCAGTAAAGGGCTTTTCTGGTAGAGAAGAAGAATAAGGATGAGCGAACTGGAAGAATTAAAAAAAGCATTGGAGAGAGAGCAGCAGGCACGGAAAGCAGCTGAGGAGCTCGTTGAGCAAAAAGTTGCTGAGCTTCATGCCTCTAACCAAAAACTTCTGAGGCTGAACAAGCAGCTGGAACAGGAAGTACACAGCCGCATTGAAGAAAGCGAAATACTGGCCCGCTTACCCGAGGAAATTCCCGATCCGGTAATGCGCATTAGCCGCTTTGGCATTATTACCTATACCAACAGCGCATACAAGCAGCACTGGGGGCCATACCTGGCCATGGAGGAAGGTTCTCCATATCCTGCCATTTTCGAAGAAGCCATAGATAAAGCCATTTTAGAAAGTAATTCTCACATAGCAGAATTTGATTTAGGTGGCCGCAACTGGTCTGTACAGTTCAGCGCCGTTGAGCAGTATGGATATATTAACATCCTGGCAAGGGATATCAGCGCCCAAAAGCAGGCCCAGGAGTCTATCCATAAAAGCCAGGCAGCCCTGCTGGAAGCCCAGGAGCTTGGGAACCTGGGCCGCTGGGAATTTAACCTGAAGGACAACACCTTTAGCTGGTCTCCGCAGCTTTACCGGCAGCTTGGAATTGATCTTGCTGAAAAGGAGCCCGATGGCGGAGATTTTTTTAAGTTTGTACATCCCGACGATCTTTTCAATACACAATTGGGCCTGACCCAGGCCATGGACACCGGCTATGCCCAGTTTGAGCAGCGCATCATCAGAGCAGACGGTAGCTTACGCCACTTATACACTACGGTTAAAACCGAAACGGTTAAGGGTGTGCCAAACCGCATCGTAGGTACCTCGCTGGATGTAACCGAACTACGACTTACCGAAAAGCAGCTCCGCGAAAGCGAGGAGCGCTTCCAGCTTGCCCTGCAGGGCATGAACGATGGCATCTGGGACTGGGACATGGTGAGTGGCAGCGTTTATTTATCCCCCCAGTGGAAATCACTCATCGGGTTTGAAGATGATGAGCTGGAAAACACCTTTGACAACTTTACCCGTTTTGTTGACCCGGCAGATAGCAAGAACCTGGAGCAGCTGTTTATCAACAGCCCTGCAGTGCCCAAGCACAAACTTAGCTATGAGTTCAGGATAAAGCACCGGAACGGAAACTGGCGGCACATGATGTGCAGGTGTGTAATGCTGCGCAATGAGCAGGGAGAGCTTGTGAGAATGGTTGGAGCCATTACCGATCTTACCCAACGCATAGAAGCAGAACGGAAGCTCCTTACCAGCATGGACCAGATGAAAATCCTCTCCAGGATTTCATTTATGTTCAATTCTGTAGCCGAAGATTTTGAGCAGCCCATACAGGAAGCTATAGGCATTATTGGCAAGCACTCCGGTGTTTCCAGGGTATATGTTTTTGAGAATTCTTCAGATGGTGTTTTTGCCTCCAACACCTTTGAGTGGTGCAAACCGGGAGTGGCTCCACTGATAGAAACTTTGCAGAATGTTCCCTATTCTGCCCTGCAGACTTTTCAGAGAACCTTGAAAAAGCAAGGCATTGTTGCCTCAGACCTTAGCAGCATTGCTCCTGTTGTTCAAAGTTTACTTAGCAAGAAGGGCGTGAAGTCACTCATGATCATGCCTTTTTATGTGCAGGATGAACTCCGGGGTTTTGTAGGCTTTGATGATTGCGCACAGCACCGCCAGTGGGAGTCTGCCGATGTAGAGCTACTCAGAACCTTTGCCAACCTGATAGGCAACATCTTTGAGCGCCAGCAGGCCGAGTACAAAGTATTGCAGAGCGAAGAGCGCTACCGCAGCCTGGTAGACAACCTCACCGAAGTAATTTTTCAAACTGACTCGCAGAGCGAGATCAGCTTTCTGAACCCTGCCTGGCAGGAAATTACCGGCTACAGCCCTGATGAAAGCCTGGGCATGAGCCTTACCAGCTACCTGCTTCCCGAAGATCAGAACGAGTTCCGGGCTTTACAGGTGCTGCTCTTTGAGCATAAAATAGATTTTTGCCGCCAGGTAATGCGTATTCGCATAAAAGATGGCAGCATTCGCTATGTAGAAGTGTTTGCCCGCCTGATAGAAGGTAAATGGGGGCAGGCCGAGGGACTTAGCGGTACCCTTACCGATGTAACCGAACAGCAGATTATCAAGGATAAGCTTATCAAGGCTAAGGAACTTGCAGAAAAAGCCTCTATGGCTAAGGCGCAGTTTCTTTCTGTAATGAGCCACGAGATCAGAACGCCCCTTAATGCCATGCTGGGTATTTCGCACCTGCTCATTCGGCAGCAGCCCCGCCCCGACCAGGAAGAAAACCTGCGCATGCTTAAGTTTTCAGGTGAAAACCTGCTGTCGCTCATAAACGATATTCTTGATTTCAACAAAATTGAATCTGGCAAAATAACCATTGAAAAAGCTTCCTTCGACCTGCGAAAGCTTTGCCACAGCCTGCAAAAATCGCTTAGCCTGAAGGCAGATGAAAAAGGAGTAGCCCTGGACCTGAATATAGACGAGGAGGTGCCTGCAAGCATTATTGGTGACTCCACCCGCCTTACCCAGATCCTGAACAACCTGTTGGATAATGCCGTAAAATTCACCCACCAGGGCAAGGTAGCGCTTTCCATTAACTTACTGAAAAAGGCCGGCAACAGTGCAGTGCTTAGGTTCCGGGTTAGTGATACAGGCATTGGCATACACCCGGAATCGCTAAGCAGCATATTTGAAGCCTTTACTCAGGTGCACGAAAGAAATAAGCAGCAATACGGTGGCACCGGTTTAGGCCTTGCCATCATCAAACGTCTGCTGGATTTACTGGAGAGTAAAATTGAGGTAGAGAGCAGTCCGGGCAAGGGCAGCACCTTTAGCTTTGACCTGGCCTTTGACCTGGCAGATGAGAAACTGCCAGCCCTGCCCCAACAGACAGAAAAAACTGCTCCCCGGCAAGACCTGCAAAAGGCTTCTGTACTACTGGTAGAAGATAACCCCCTGAACATGCTGGTACTGGTTCAGTTTTTTGAGATTTGGGGTATACACCCCGATGTGGCAGAAAACGGACTGCAGGCAGTTAGCAAAATAAAAGAAAACAACTACGATGTTGTGCTGATGGACCTGCACATGCCAGAAATGGATGGCATAGAAGCAACACAATATGTACGGGAAGAACTGGGGCTTACAGACCTGCCAATCATTGCCTTAACTGCCAACGCACTGCCCGGCATCAGGCAAAAGGTGGTAGAAGCCGGCATGAACGACTACGTTAGCAAGCCGTTTGAGCCCGAAGATCTCTTCCAGACAGTTATGAAGTACATAAGCCAGGCCAAAAATACCTGTGCCGATGAAGTAACTCCAGCTAAAACGGCTCCTGCAGCGGCTTCTGCTGATATTGTAAAAGCTTCGGGGCAGCTTTACAGCCTGCATAAACTTTACCAGCAGAGCAACAATAACCCGGCTTTTGTAGAACGGATGGTAAATCTGTTTGTTAAAACCTGCAGTGACCAGCTCATTACGCTGCATGACTGCCTTGAACAGGGTGAGGCAGCAAGCCTGCGCGAAGTGGCCCACCGCCTGAAACCAAGCATCGATCTCTTTGATATTCGATGCCAGAAACAAAGTGTGCGTAAACTGGAGCAAATAGAGCTTAGCGAAATGCAGACCCCCGATGGATGGAAGAGCGTTGAGAATTTTATTAGTTGCCTGCAAACAGTAATTGAGCAGTTGCAGGCTTGGCTAAGTGAACAAAACACGATCACTGCCAAATGATAATCAAAAACGAAAGCCGGCACAGTTTGTGCCGGCTTTCGTTTTTTGTACTGTATGCAGCTGCAAGCGCATTGCAGCATGCTTAGGCACAACCCGGGCCTGTACCCTGTTGCTCTGCCAAAGCTGTGGGGCCTATAATCGAATGAGCCTTACAAAATCCAGCATAGCCCTGTTTACTGCTCCATTCATGTTTTCGTTCCAGGGCATAAAGCGTATGTGCAGCTGGTTTGAGCCCTGCCTCAGCCTTACCCCCAAAGGGTTGCTAAAGGCCCAGTTCGACCACTCTTCCTTTCCCAGCTGTGGCATCACCAGGGGGCCTGCATAGGTATCTTCTACATACAAGCTCCGGATTGCCGCTTTATTATCTGTATTAACAGGCCCGCTGCCATTACTGAAGTGCACATCGACCAAATATTCACCCGCCGCCGGAGCCTCTACATTAAAGCTTAGGTAGGTATTGGCTGTTTTACTAAGCTCTATAAATCCCTTACCATTGTACCCCTCATAAGAAAGATCTGCCGGAGTAACGATCTGCTCAGCCTCAATAATCAGCAGGCGGTCGTGAGAAACCAAGCTAAGGGGCTCGCTATGGAAAGAAGGCCATCCGGCAGCATCTACGGCAGCCACCATATATTCTGCATACACATCCAAAGGGGCCTGAAGTTCGAAACGGTTACTGCTTACCTCCTGCAATAACGCGCCATTGCACCACACCTGGTATGCTACAGCCCCTTCTACAGGCTCCCATTCCAGACTTTGCTGATTCACCTGCACCTCTGGCGTAGCCAGGGAAGTGTGGTTGGCTACAAGACTAAAGGCTTGGTTCTCGAAGCTGTTGTTAGCCAGCCGTATCTCCACCTGGTGTTCGCCCTGCAGGTTTGCAGGTATCAGCGCCTCCTGCAGGCGTTCTCCATCAAGGAGCACCTCAGCAACCTGGGTACCCCAGCCGGAAATCTCGAGCGTGAGCACCGCATTCCTGTAACGAAAGTTGCTAAGCCTGCGGCTGTCGGCATATGCCTGCGGTACCACCGGGTTTAAGCGTATGCCCTCCGGTTCAAAGTGCATACCGTAAAAAATCCTGTACACCATGGCTAAGGTCCCTGCCACACTCCACAACTGGCGGTCGGAGTTTATTTCGGTGCCTTTATAGTCACCGCTGTTGGCTACAAGATTTTCCTTATTAGTAAGAAAGAGCGCTGTTGCCCTGTACAGGGCCCCCAAGCCATGCAAAAGTGCCGGCTCGTTTTTAAGTGCTGCAGCTGCCCAGTTCCAGTAGGCCTGCACAAACGGCCAAATTCCCTGGTTGTGATAAGGGGGCACATCGGGTATTTGCGGATAGATAGAGGTAGCGCCAAATTTTGTAAGCGGCATCCGGCTTACAATAGAGGCTGACTGCTGCTGATCTGCAACCCCGTACAGCACGCTAAGCGCCTCCCCCAGGGCCTCTGCACGCGGCGATTGCACCAGGTGGGCATTGCCATACAGAAACTGACCATAAAAGCCCCTTTCGGGCTGCCACAGCCGTTCGTTTATCCCTTGCTTTATCCGTTGTGCCAGGTGTTGCCAGCGCTCTGTAGGCTCTCCCAACCTTTGCCCCATGCGGGCCAGGATCTGGTATGTTTCAAAATGCACAACATTGGTCCCCAGGCTTTCACTTATGTAAATAGCAACAGGTCCCATCCAGCGCGGGTAACTCTGAATGCGCCAGTCTAAAAAGCTCGACTCTCCTTTAAACAAGCCTGTTTGCCCATTAGAGGCTACCAGCAGATCTTCTTCTACAGTCTTTCTAATAATCTCGTAAGACTCCCTCAGCCAGCCCTCATCGCCTGTTACTGCATACACCTCCCAGGCGGCCAGGGCCCAGGTGGTGCGGTCGGTAGAAACAGGCCAGGAGCCGCCGGTACCTGTATCCTGAATAATACGGCCATCCCGAACCTTTGCCATAAGGCTGTTCCTGGAGATTTCCGGCTCTATGGCCGCCAGGGCCAGCACAATGCTGTAGCTGATATCACGTGTCCACACCCCTTCCCATTCCTTGCCTGTGCGGAAGGTACCGTCGCTCTCCGTATCAAGATTTATTTCTTCCAGGGATAAGTTATAAAGGGCGTCGATGAGGGGCAGATTTGAAGAAAACTGCGGGTATTTAGATATATCTTCCTCTAGTTCCCAGTGATTTGCTGTAAAGTCTGCGGGATTATACTGGTTTAAAATAATGGTGATCTCGTAAATACCATTCCCGTCATGGTCTGTCAGCTGTGCACCTTCACGGGCAGGTAAATTTTCAAAATCCCAGCTCAGGGGTTCGGCATCGCCTGCTACATATACGCCGCTGAAGTCCTGCCTGTACACCCTGTTTCCGGCATAATCGGTATAAAATCCATGATCTTCGAACTGCTGCAATACTGGCCGCATATCCAGCCTGATGCGAAAAGCGGTATTAGGTTCCAGAAAATCATCTTTTGGTACTGGTTTCGTATCGGTATAGGTTTGGCCAAAGGTAATCAGCGGGCTTTCTGCTTTTCCACGCTCGGGGTACAGCACCACAAAATGATTGATACCTACCGGCAACTCATTGTCTTTACCGTTCAGGCTAAATTTAAAACTAATTCCGCGGCTGTGCCTGTCGTTGGCAGGGCTCTGGTAATTAGATACCATAGAGGTGGGCGAAAGTGCAACAGCCTCGTACAGGCCCTGCTTTACCCGGTTTCCAAAAACTGTAAAAGCACCTGATTCATAAAGTTCTCGTTCTGATGATGACTGCAATGGTTCCATACCTATTGTTTGCAAGCGAACAGGCCGGTTGGCGCTGTTATAATAGATTTTAAAAAGACTTAAACTAACATTGTGCAGGAGTGCCCTCTCCTCAGGACAGGAAAATAACTGCAAGCCATACGTCTGCTTGCTGCATGCATATGGCTTACCTTTGTTTATCCTTGCTTAAGCGCTAAGTATTGTAGCCTTGTTCCAGCGCCTCTAACTCCTCTCTGTCCAGGGCCTTAAGCCTTCCATCAACCGGACTGGATAGTGCCTCATGCATATCCGGCGCTTCAATCTGGCTGTTTACATATTTGGCTGCCTCTACAATTGCCTTAAATATGCGGCGCTGCTGCCGGCGCTGGGGCAAATATTCAGGATGCCACTGAACGCCTATTACAAATGGCGCTTGTGTGAGCTCTATTCCCTGCACCACATCATTTACCTCCCTGGCTACTATCTCCACACCATGGCCCGGATCTTTTACCGCCTGGTTATGGAGTGCATTTACTTTAAGCTGATGTTCACCAACCACATGCGCCAGCCTGCTGCCTTCTTTAATATGTATTCTTTTAACCGGAAATACACTCGATGGATTGGGCTCTTCGCTATAAAATGTATTGATATCCTGGTAGAGTGTTCCTCCGAAGTACACATTGATCAGCTGAGAGCCTCTGCAAATACCCAGGATGGGCAGACCTTTTTTCACTGCCTGGTCTATTAATTGAAACTCAAGGTGGTCACGGGCTTTATCCAGCGACCAGCCCCTCTCTTTGGAACGGCTCAGCAGCTTGCGCATAAAGAACAGGGCCGGGTAATATGCCATGCGGGCAAAACGTCCAATTCGCTGAAGCAGTGTTTTGCGGGGATGTTTAATGGTCTGGTTCAGGTACTCCTGCACTACATGCTCCTGCTGATAGGCATCCGGATCAACATCTGCACCACCACCTATGATGAGCGCCTGCAGACCATCTGCTGTACGCGGGCGTGAGGGTGTAATCCGCACAGGCCTGCCGCCGGCAATTCTTACGGCCAGGGCTGTAAAAAACCAGGCCATGCCACCGCCCTTGTCCGGGCCTGTAATACCAATAGTAGGAGTAGTTCTGTTTATTCTTATAATAGCCATTTATCTGATTGTTTGGCCCATTTACCATTAAAGCCAATGAAAGTGTCTTTCTTCATGCTTAAGTACTGCCGGGCCAGTTCTTCTAGTTTTTCTTTATCTTCTGCCAGGTTTTCAATCATTACCCAGTTATTCCATACCTTTTCAAGAGACCAGTCTTCCTCCTCAACCTGGCTGTTTGGCAGCCTGTAATGAAAAGTTGGTCTATCCTTCACAATGCCCATATCCGGATATGCAGAAACCTTCTCCTTATTAAGGCAGGCAAATAGCGGGTACATATCCAGCGGACGGTTCCTGTCGGGGTTGTAGGCGTGGTAATCTTCTATGAGCTGATCTGTGGTGGGGTTGTATCCCATGTGCAGAATCAGGTCGGCATAAGATTCCGGGAAAGGGTCTATATAAGGAGACAGCCTGCGGGCAATATCAATCTCGGCACTGCGCAGCATCCAGGGATAGATCAGCAGAAAGGCCCTCAGGTAATTTAATATGGTGCCCGGCGCTTCATCAGGAACCTCGGGGTTCAGGTGCGTTCCGAATATATTGGTAGGAAAAGCCCGGGTGCCTTTTGCCTCATGCCTGAAAAGGCTCTCACGCAGGCGCTCCAGCTGGTGCAGTTCTGTAATGGGCACCGGTGGTGTACCAACCTCGTATGGCACCACCATGCTTACCACCCCCTCCAGCATATCCTCCAGGCCCGATTCAAGGTTCGAATCGCCCAGCTGTATTTTGCTGATGTCAATGTTAAGCTTTTGCAGGGGTTTCAGGTAAGCTTTTTCCGTAAGCATGCGGGCATCCATTTCTATGGAAAAATCGCCCAGACTGGTATTCTCAACCTTCTGCATAAAGCGGTTTTCGCGCTTAAGCTCCCCGCCATAGAGTTCCATGATAATATCGGCCGTTTTTTCAATTGGCACATTACCAAACTCTATTTCAATTCCTACTTTTCTTACCTCTCCCTTGGAGTTGTGTAAACGTTTAGGTTGTAAAAATCCCATAATCTTAAAAAAATTCGCCTCTACCAACAGTTTAAAAAGTAATTAAAATAACGCTGTAGCCTCTTAAGGGTTGCAACTCTATAACCTTTAAGTAGTTTTCAGTACATTAGCACAATCTGGATTTACTTACTAATTATGAGAAAATTTTTACTGTTAGTGCTGGCAACCGGCACTTTTTCCTGTTCCCAGTCACCTTCTGAAACCAGCACAACAGAGAGTGAAGCTCAGTTGCAGGCACAGCATTTCATTGATGATTATACCCAGCAGTTTAAAAAGCTTTACTACGAATCTGCCGAAGCGGAATGGGCCTCCAACACCCGCATAATACCCGGCGATACAACAAACGCCTGGAAGGTACAACAAGCTAACGAAGCTTATGCCCGCTTTACCGGCAGCAGCGAAAACATAGAGAAAGCAAGAGAGCTGCTGGAGCAGGAGGCACTGCTGCGCCCCATACAGGTAAAACAACTACAAACAATCTTATATACTGCAGCCAACAATCCTGCTACGGTAGAAGACCTGGTAAAAGAGCGTATAAAAGCAGAAGCACAGCAAACCGAACTTTTGTTTGGCTACGACTTTAAAGTAGACAACAAGTCGGTAAGCACCAACGACATCGATAATATTCTGAAGGGCACCATGAACCTGGATAGCCGCCAGAATGCCTGGGCCGCCTCAAAAGAAGTGGGCACCGGCCTGCGCGAGGGCCTGTTAAACCTGCGCCGCCTGCGCAACGAAACAGTAGAAGCCCTGGGCTACGACAACTACTTTGCCTACCAGGTAAGCGACTATGGCATGACCTCCGATGAAATGATGGCGCTGAACCAGCAGCTGATTCGGGATATATGGCCGCTGTACCGCGAACTCCACACCTATGCCCGCTACGAGCTTGCCAAACGCTATGGTGTGCAGGAGGTGCCAGCTATGCTGCCTGCCCACTGGCTGCCCAACCGCTGGGGCCAGGACTGGAGCCCAATGGTAGAAGTAGAAGGCATAAACCTTGATCCTGTACTGGAAGAAAAAGGCCCGGAGTGGCTGGTACAACAGGCCGAGCGTTTTTACATCAGCCTGGGCTTTCAGCCCCTGCCACAGTCTTTCTGGGAAAAGAGCAGCCTTTACCCTGCTCCTGCCGATGCAACCTATAAAAAGAACAACCATGCCTCTGCCTGGCACATGGATCTTGAAGAAGATGTACGTGCACTGCAGAGTGTAATACCAAACGAAGAGTGGTACGAAACCACTCACCACGAGCTGGGCCATATCTACTACTATATCAGCTATACCAATCCCGATGTACCACCACTCCTGCGCGGAGGGGCCAACCGTGCATTTCATGAGGCTGTGGGCAGCATGATGGGATTAGCCGCCATGCAAAAACCTTTTATTGCCGGCCTGGGCCTGATAGATCCCAACACTAAGACAGATGAAACACAATCACTACTGAAAGAAGCCCTCAACTACATTGTGTTCATCCCCTTCTCAGCAGGGGTGATGACGCATTTTGAGCACGATTTATATGCAAACGACCTGCCTGCAGACCAGCTGAACAAGCGCTGGTGGGAGCTTGCAGAGAAATACCAGGGCATGGTGCCACCGGCAGTACGCGGGGAAGAATATACCGACGCCGCCTCTAAAACCCACATCAACAACGATGCGGCCCAGTACTACGATTATGCCATCAGCTATGCACTGCTGTTCCAGCTGCACGACCATGTAGCCCGCAACATTCTTAACCAGGACCCGCGCAGCACCAACTACTACGGCAACGAAAAAGTAGGAGACTTCCTCAAAGACCTGCTGCGGCCGGGCGCAACCCGCGACTGGCGTGAGCTGTTAAGAGAAACCACCGGCGAAGATTTAAGCGCCAAAGCCATGCTCAGCTACTTCGAGCCACTCATGGCTTATTTGAAAGAAGTAAACAGGGGCCGCACCCATACACTGCCCGAAACAATCTGATGCTACCAGCGTGAATCCTGAAAGGCTGCCAGTACCATTTACTGGCAGCCTTTTTACAAATACAGATAATTATATTCAAGCACTTCGTTATGTTAGCGGATTGCTATTTTGTCCTGATCACCAAAAACTTTTCACCACTATCATTATATGTTACGCTCATCATTTTTGGCATTTACTGTATTACTTACGGGCAGCATCAGCCTGCAGGCTCAGCAAACAGATGCACTGGCCAAGATAAGAAGCCAGGTAGAACAGCCAGAAGTAGAAATGCACGTTCGCTTTCTGGCAGCCGATGAGCTGGAGGGGCGTGATGTTGGCAGCCCCGGAATAGAAATAGCAGCCCAATACCTGGCCTCCTACTTTCGCTCCCGAAATCTAAAAAGCCTGCCCGATGCCGAAAACTACCGGCAGCGCGTTCCCTTCCTGCAGGCAAAGCCACCCCTGCAGGGCGAGCTGAAAATTGGTAAGCAATCTTTTACACTCAGCCAGGACTTTGTGGTACGCCAGGGGCAAAATGGCAGCTTACAGGGCTCTGCAGTGGTGCTCGACTGGGGCACAGGAGCGGAAGTTACAGCCGACCAGGTGAGGGGAAAATGGGTAATAGCCAAAGCCGGAACAGAAGCAGGCGCAAGCCCCCAGGCACAGCTTACAGCAAGTGCCGATAAACTTAAAAAATTACAGGAGCTTGGTGCATTAGGCCTGGTTGAGCTTTTCCACAACCAGCAAAGATCCTGGAATCAGCTGGCACCTTACCTGTCTGGCAGCAAATTTATTCTGGGCAGCAGTAATGCAGCCACGCCCTCTACATTCCCGCTTATCTGGTTGAATGATACCAATCATAGCCTGCATCAGAGCCTGAAAAGTCAAAAGCGGCCCCAGCTAAGTTTCAGCATTTCAGGTAAAGAAGAGCAGGTTTTGAGCAGCTCCAACATACTGGCAGTAGTAGAAGGTACCGACCCTGAACTTAAGCAGGAGTATGTTATGCTCTCTGCCCACTACGATCATGTGGGCATAGGCAGTGCCGTAAATGGCGACAGCATATACAACGGTGCCCGCGATAATGCCGTGGGTGTAACAGCCTTGCTGATGGCCGCAGACTATTTTTCAAAAAATCCTCCGAAACGTTCTGTGCTACTGGCAGCCTGGACAGCCGAAGAAAAAGGACTGCTCGGCAGCCGCTGGTTTGCAGAACATCCGCCCGTTCCCCTCAGCCAGATAATATTCAACCTGAACATTGATGGTGCCGGCTATAACGATACCACAAAAGTAACCGTCATTGGCCTGGAGCGTACCGAGGCGGAAGCCGACCTTCAGGCTGCGGCACAGGCTTTTGGCCTGGAGGCCATACAGGATCCGGTGCCTCAGCAAAATCTTTTTGACCGCTCCGATAACGTACATTTTGCCAGGGCAGGTATACCGGCACCCACCTACTCCATGGGCATGACGGCCTTCGATGCTGCGCTTATGCAATACTACCACCAGCCCGCCGATGAGGCCGAAAGCATCAACTTTAGCTATGTTAGCCGCTATATTCAGTCGTTTATTTTAGCTGCAGAAAAAATTGCCGGCGCCGCACAGGCTCCATTCTGGAGAGGCGGAGACAAATACGAAGCTGCCGGAAACACCCTCTACAACAGAAAATAGCCTTCTAATGGAGAGGCTGCCTGCCTCTCCATTATTGCTTTCAGGGGCATTAATTGTGCTTAAGGCAGCTCAAGCCCTATTTAACACTAATACAAGCCCCTGGTATGAATGATTTTTTGTAACTTTTCGTTGATAAGAAAATTAAGAGAATCTATTGGCTACGTTCGGAAGCATTACAAAGTCGACTAAGGTAAAGGTATTTCTAGCCTTTGGCCTCCTTACCATCGGTCTGGTGGTTGCCCTGTACTTTGCCATTACCAGTTTCAGGCAAATTTCGCAGTCTGTCGAAACCCTGGCAAAGCCTAACTCCATGCCGGTTCACCTGAGCCAGCTGCTTACCAGCCTGTCAGACTCAGAGAGTCATTTACGCGCCTACAGCCTTACCCAGGATAATACTTACCTCAAAGCATACGAGGAGAATACGGCTGATGTATACAAGCAGCTTAACTCCCTGAAAAAAGCAAACCAGGATGAACGCTGGCAGAGAAGGTTAGATACCCTCACCACCCTGATCAATAAAAAAGTTGAAGGTTTAAACTCTTTTACTGTTCTAAAAACCCAGCTCGACAGACCCGTTTTTACTGATAAAGCCCTGAAGCGCCTGCAAGATCAGGCCAATGATCCTGTATCGGTAAACACTACCCTTAAAAAAATAGAGCGGGAAGTAAAAAGAGATTTGCCACCACCCCCAAAGGTGCGCATGGAAAAGGTTGAGAAAAAAGGTATACTCAACAAGATCTTTGCCAGGGATAAAAAGGCTCCTGTGGTTACCATGGGAGACAGCAGCCTTGTTACCACCACTAAAGAAGTAAGTGTAGATACTATTGTGCTGGCACAGCCAATGGCAGATTCTCTCATAAACGGAATGCGCAAGATGTTGCGTGAAATCCAGAGGGAAGAAACCAGTAACCGCCGGCAGCTTAGCAAGCAGGAGCTGGAGCTACTGGCATTCGACCAGGTAGTAATGGAGCAGATCAGGCGCATTATTCACCTGATGGAGCAGGAAGAAACCGCCATCTCGAATAACCGCATCCGCAAGGCACAGCATATGGTAGATGAAGCTTCGCTCATCATATTCCTGATCAGCTGTACAGGCCTTGTTACCAGCTTTGTGTTTGTTGCACTGGTAATCCGCGATATTAGCCGAAGCAACTTTCTGAAAGCGCAGCTGGAAAAAGCCCGCCGTAAAGAAGAACAGTTACGCCAGGTAAAGGAACAATTCCTGGCTAACATGAGCCATGAGATCAGAACACCCCTCAATGCCATTGTTGGCTTTTCTGAACAGCTCCGGCAGCAGGCACTGCCGGCACAACAGCGTAAGCAGGTAGAGGCCATCCGCTTTTCATCAGACTTCCTGCTTTCAACTGTAAATGATATTCTTGACATGAGCAAGATCGAAGCAGGGCAGATCAGCTTTGAAAAGATCGATTTTGACCTGCTCCAGATTTTACAGCAAACTACCCAGCTTATTAACGGCAGGGCTACTGAAAAAGGCCTGGTGTTTAAGCCCGACCTGCCGCTGGCACCCGCTTATATAAAGGGCGATCCCTTCAGGCTTCAGCAGATCCTGTATAATTTACTGGGCAATGCCGTTAAGTTCACCGATAGCGGAGCCGTTAAGTTAAAATGCCGGGTACGTGATAACGGTTTTGGCAAATACCTGGTAGATATAACCGTTTCTGACTCAGGCATTGGTATTGCCGCAGAAAAGCTCAAACAGATCTTTGAAAGCTTTACGCAGGCCGACCCCTCCATTACACGCCGCTATGGTGGCAGCGGCCTTGGCCTTGCCATTACCAAAAGGCTTATTGACCTGCAGGGTGGCGAAATAAGTGTTAGGAGCCGCGAAGGCAGGGGTACCGTATTTTACATAACAATTCCTTACCCTAAAGGCAGGCCGGTAGAAGAACAGGCACCGCTTATCAGCAAGCCCGAAAGCATTCCTGCAACCTGGCAAAATATGCAGGTACTGGTGGTAGACGACGACCCGCTGAACGTACTCCTGCTCAATACCATTTTACAGAAGTGGCATATTCCTACTGAAATAGCCAACAGCGGGCAGGAAGCTTTAAACAAACTGGGCGCCCGTCGTTACGACCTTGTGCTAACCGACATGAACATGCCCGGTATGAGTGGGCTGCAACTGTTAGAGAAAGTAAGGCAGTTAACAGGAAATAACAGCCAGATACCTGTAGTAGCGGTAACTGCAAACGCTATGAAAACAGACCTGGCCCGCTACCTTGAGCTGGGCATGACAGCCTATCTGCTCAAACCTTTCCAGGAAAGTGAGCTGTTGCAGCTCCTGGCTACCATCTGGAAAGATGCAGCACCTGCGCCACCAGCAGAAGCTGGCAAAAAAGTAAGTACTAAAGTACAGGCTCCGGCTCCCGCCTCTGTTCAACAGAGTGGGTATAGCATTGAAATTTATCAAAAATATTCCGGCGGCGATCCCGATGCATTAAAGCTCATGCTGTGCACCTTTCTGGAGAATACCAATGAGTACCTGCCACTGATGGAGCAGTATTGCCAGCAGCAGAACTGGGGCCAGTTAAAAGAGCTGGCACATAAGATGTTTCCTTCAGTAAAGCAATTCAAAGCCGAGAAGGCTGCTAAATTGCTGCGCCGCATGGAGCTGGAGGAAGCTCCGGCAGAAGTTCGCACCGCATGGGTGGCAGAATTCCGCACTGAGGCGCTACAAATTATGTCTTTTGTGCAGGCCGAGCTTCAGGAAACTGCTGCCAGCGCAGCCAGCCAGGGCAGCTGGTAGCCCATAAAGCGCATCTTTCTCTCCAAAGAGAAGGATCGTAAGCAGCATGATCAAAGCCATGGTACCTTATCATAAAAACGGCCCTGGAATCAGTTCCAGGGCCGTTTTTATATTTTATCAGTCTCCCGATAATTCGGTAAGAGTAAGAAATTTTCCTGATCATCAGGATGATCTGATGATGGATCAAACCTCCATATTATAGAGTTTCAGCTTGTTGTAAAGGGTTTTACGATCGATATTCAGCAGGCGGGCAGCTTTCGACTTATTAAAGTTAGCCTGCTGCAGTGCTTTACGAATCATTTCCCGTTCGTTATGCTCGGCTATGGCCTTCAGGTCTACTGTACTGCTGCCCCCGCTTGCTACCACAGGAGCGGGCTCTGCCTCTGCCGACTGCGCCTGCAGGACCAGCTCCTCCGGCAACTGCTCCTGGCTTATTGTTGTACTGCGGGTAAGCAATACAGCTCTTTTTACAGTATTTTTCAGCTCCCTCAGGTTGCCCGGCCAGCTGTAATTTCTGAATATCTCCAGTACTTCAGCATCAAAACCAGATACTTCCTTTTCAAGCTCATGGTTTGCGTTTTTGAGAAAATGCCTGGCAAAGAGTTCAATATCAGCAACACGCTCGCGTAATGCCGGGGCCGATATGCCAAACTCATTAAGCCTGTGGTAGAGGTCTTCCCTAAAACGGCCTTCTTCTACCGCATGCAGTAAGTTTTCATTTGTGGCCGCTATAATGCGTACATCCACTTCGTGATCGGTATTGCTGCCCAGCTGGCGCACCTTGCGTTCCTGCAAAGCCCGCAATAACTTAACCTGCACCTCATAAGGCAAATTACCTACTTCATCAAGAAACAGCGTGCCGGTATGTGCCTCCTGGAACTGCCCTTTTTTATCGGCATAGGCACCTGTAAAAGAGCCTTTCAGGTGACCAAACAGCTCGCTTGCAGCAAGGTCTTTGGTAAGGGTGCCACAATCTACTGCCACAAAGGGGCGCTGGCTGCGCTTGCTGTTCATGTGGATCATTTTGGCTATGTATTCCTTACCAGTACCACTTTCGCCCTGTATGAGCACCGACATACGGGTTGGCCCAACCAGTTCAATAAACTCGCGGATCTGACCTGCTGCTTCCGACTGGCCCTGCACAAACTCAAGCTCATCCTCGGCTGCTCCTCTCCCGCTTTCCTGCGATCTTTTCAGGGCAGCCTGCATGGTCATAAGAATCTCATCAGGATTTACCGGCTTAGTAACATACTCATACGCGCCCAGCTTCATGGCGCGCACGGCTGTTTTGATATCCCCAAAGCTGGTCATCAGGATTACAGGTGTCTGGGGATGCAAATTTCTGGATTCCTGTAACAAATCAATCCCATCATGATCAGGCAGCCGTAAGTCGGTAAGTAAAATATCGAAGGTACCTTCGCGTACCTGCTTCATTCCCTCTTTACCCGTAGCTGCTTCAGTTACGGAAAACTGGTTCTTGTTCAAAAAAGTCCGCAGCATCAGGCGGAACATCGGATCGTCATCTACTACCAGAACGTGGTTCATTCTATAAAAAAAGGCTAAACAGGGTTAAGGTACAAATTAAGCTGTACAAAAAAAAGCGGAGTGCTACTGCTGCACTCCGCATTCTTGGTCATAATCAAGTTTAAAAAATACCGTTACCTGAAAAAATAGGTTATGGGGACCTCAGGCGCCGACATTGAGCGATCTGCGTTCAGAATCAAATTTTTGGTTTAGCTAGAATAGTTTATTCCTGGTTGCCTGTTGGGGTGGTTCCTGCAGCACGGTCTACACGAGACAGCAGTTTACCCTGGTGGTCGTAACGAAGCACTACACCTGGCACTTTAACTTCTACCATTTTCTCTTCGGCTACTACACCTTCTTCTGCAGCCTCTTCAGCGATTTCTTCAGTTTGTGCCTGCGAATCCTGAATTTCTTCCTGCATGTCTTCAGATACAAGCTCTACTTCGTAAAGCATGGCTGCCTGCTCAGCTTCTGGCTGGCTGTCAGCCTCACCTTCTGTACCTGTATTAGACATATTGTCTGTCTGCAGCTGAGTACCCGGAGTTGACTGAAGCTCTGTTACCGTTACAACTTTCCACTCTTTGAACTCACCGCTTTTCAGCGAGCGCTGCACAGCTTCCGGCAGCTCCTCTACTTTAATGGCACGACGGCCTGCCTCAGCAGGTGAGTCTGACATTTTATCTACAGTGATAGATTGTTCTGTTTGTTCTGTATTGGTGGTTTGATCTCCTTCAACTGGGGTTGTTTGAGCAAATGCTACACATGAACCAAAAGCTACTGCTACAAAGGTTAATACTGTCTTTTTCATGTTAGTTCTCAATTATAAAATGTATGTGCCAAAGTATTAGGAAAAGACCGTGCCAAAACACACCAAAGCTGCAAAAACCGCATCTATTCAATTCTAAGGCCATTTCTCCTGTATTCACCCTTTCTAAATTCCTGAGGAATGACTCTACAGCTGTAGATATATTCTGCTAAAAAGTGTGGAATTTTACCTGGATATTACATTTATATTACACCCACTTTCAGGTGCTGTTCAGCCTGCTGAAGGCCCGTTTTTATTCCTTCATCTGCACGCCGCTTAACAATTACAGCAGGGGCTGGTTTCCCAAAGAGCTATTCTGCTATCATAATGAAATCAGCCCCTCGTTCTGCAGCCTTTGTTTCTTTACCCGATCTGGCCCTCATTGGCGACAGGCGTAGTTGCGCACTGCTGGATAAGCAGGGCAACGTTGTATGGTATTGCCCCGAGAGGTTCGACAAGCCCGCCATGCTGGCCTACCTGCTGGACCCGGAGAAGGGGGGCAGCTGGCAGCTGCTCAGCAACGGACTTTCGTTTAAGGAGCGGGAGTACATTGCTGAAAGTGCCATACTGCGCACCCGGCTTAGCTGCCCTGCCGGAGAGCTTGTTCTGGAAGACTGGATGCCCCTGAATGGCAGGTTTTACGGAATTTGTCGCCGCCTTTCTGCAGCGCCCCTTCCTGTTACACTAAGGCTAACACCACGCCCTAATTATGCCCGCAGCAGAGCGGTGCTAGAACTAAGAGAAGAGAAGCATGCCTGCATAGATTTTAACCTGCATCTCTATGCTTCACATCCTTTGGAGATTCAGGAAGATGCTGTCTGCTGCAACATTCCGGAAGGTGAAAAGGCATGGTTTGCATTGGCGGAAAAGACCTTTGAATGTCATGAAATACTAATAGAGGAATCTTACCGGCAAACCCTGGAAAACTGGGCAAAGGTTGCCAGCCATATTTCTTATAAAGGCCCATACGAAAAAGAGGTACATAATTCCCTTAGGCTGCTGCGCATGCTTACCTTTCATTTGAACGGTGGCGTAATAGCTGCCGCTACCACCTCTTTACCAGAAGTACTGGAGGGCGACCGTAATTACGATTACCGCTATGTGTGGCTGCGCGATGCCGCCATGATTGTGAGTGCACTCACCCGTGCTGGCAGCGATGGTGTGGAAGAGCGGCAGTTTCTAAGTTTTATCTGCTCGGCCATGCACAGGCTAAAGGAGCCTGTTGTGCCGTTTTTTACACTGGATGAGCAACCTGCACCACATGAGCAGGAAATTCCGCTGCAGGGTTACCGCAACAGCCGTCCTGTGCGGATTGGCAACAATGCTAATAACCAGCTGCAGCTGGATGCCAGCAGCAATGTGTTAATTGCCGCAAAGGTTATTTACAATGCCTTTAATACCCGCGAACACTGGGAAACTATTCGCATGCTTGCCAACTATGTATGCGAACACTGGCAGGAGCCCGACCATGGTATGTGGGAAGAAAAAACCAAAAAGCATTTTACCTCCAGCAAGGTTATAGCCTCCTGCAGCCTGGAGTACATTGCCAAACACAGCCAGGACGAACAGGAAAAAAAACGCTGGCTGCAGGCTGCAGGCCAAATCAGGTTATTCATAGAAGAAAACTGCCTCACACCAGAGGGTGCTTATGCTGCCTATGCAGGTGCCCAAACGGTTGATGTCAGTGCTGTTCTTTTCCCCATCTGGGGTTTTGTTGATGCAGAGACAGCTGAAATTATAAAAACTGTTGAGGTGCTGGAGCGCGATTACTGCTACAATCATCTATACAGGCGCCAGCTGATAAACTTTGATGCTAAAAAGGAAGGTGTTTTTTTAGCAGGCAGCCTTTGGGTTGCTCAATATTGGGTAATGAGAAAAAACTGGCAGAAGGTAGAAGCAAGTCTGGATGCCATTCTGCCTTACATGAATGATATTGGCATAATGCCCGAGGAGGCAGATCCTGATACCGGGGAGTGGCTTGGCAACCTGCCCCAGACGTTTGTACATGCCTCACTCATTGGTACACTTATCGATTATAAGCGGGCCCGTTACGATAAAGATAAAACAGAAGATTAAATGCACTGCGGCAGCAATCTTCCCTTGCAAATTCCTGATACAGCACAAAGCCAGCCTTCCCTCTACATAAAACAATATACAAGCCCTTTGCACAGGCCTTATTCCCTAACAGCAACCTTATAAAACCCCTACAATCCATCAATTAGTCCGGAAAGTTAACAGCAGAAAACTGTTTACAATCCTGCTAAAGAAAATAAACAGGAACAATGCTGCTGTTCTAACCAAACGCCTGCGATCACGTTTCAATACTAGGCTCAGCATTAAACTGAGCGAAAAGTGTAGCAGCCGTTTGATGGCTGGGGTTACACAAAATGCCCTTTAGCAACCAAAACACACATCTTAATGTCAGACAATAATTTTTTTATCTCCTTATCTAAAGTTGGCGGAGCCCTTGGCAGGGGACTGATTGCCGGTTTAGCCGGTACCGTTGCCATTACCATCTCTCAAATGATAGAGATGCAGCTAAGCGGCCGGGGCAGCAGCGATGCGCCCATGAAGGTAGCCGGAAAAGCCCTGGGAGTAGAACCCAGGGGAAAAGCAGCGCTTGAAACGGCAAAGGCAGAAGACAATAACGATAAGCAGGAAGAAAAGCTGGAGGAAAAGGTAGAAGCCAACAAAGAACAGTTCAGCCAGCTGATGCATTTTGCTTATGGTACCAGCTGGGGTATTGCCAGGGGTGTACTTGATTTGGCCGGCCTGCGTGGAGCTCCTGCAAGCCTGATACATTTTGGTACTGTGTGGGGCACAGCCCTGCTGATGCTACCAGCTGCAGGAGCCGCCAAGCCTGTTACCAAGTGGCCTGCAAAGCAAATAGCTACCGACGTTCTTCACCATGCGGTATATGCAGCCGCTGCCGGTGCGGTGTACGATGCCATGCCGGCAGGCAGCTATGGTAGAAAAAGAAAGTGGAATATTTTTTAAGAATTAAACCTGATATGGAAGACAACAACAAAGATGTAGTAGTAATAACCGGCGCCTCTGCCGGCCTTGGCAGGGCTATTGCAAATGAATTTGCCAAAAATGGCGCCAGAATAGCGCTTATTGCCCGCGGAAAAGAACGCCTGGAACAGGCAAAACAAGAGGTTGAAGATTTTGGTGGCCAGGCCCTTACTTTTTCTGCAGATGTAGCAGATGCAAAAGCAATGGAAAGAGTGGCTGCTGAAGTAGTAGAAAAATGGGGCACCATTGATATTTGGGTAAACAATGCCATGGTGGGTGTACTGAGCCCTGTAAAGGAAATGAAAGCCGAAGAATACAAGCGGGTAACAGACGTAACCTACCTGGGGCAGGTATATGGCGCACAGGCTGCGCTAAAGTATATGCTGCCCAAAGACAAAGGCTGTATTGTTTTTGTTGGTTCTGCTCTTGCGTACAGGGGCATCCCGCTGCAGTCGGCCTACTGTGGTGCAAAACATGCCACCCAGGGCTTTTACGATTCTCTTCGCTCCGAATTGATTCACGACAAGAGCAACGTTCAGATTACAATGGTGCAAATGCCTGCCATGAACACCCCGCAGTTCGACTGGATGCGTAACCGGATGCCCAACAAGCCAAGACCCATGGGTACCATTTACCAGCCTGAAGCAGCCGCAAGATCTGTTTACCATGCAGCCTACCACCCGGAGCGCGAATATAAAGTGGGCTTCCCAACCCTGCAGGCTGTACTGGGCAATAAAATACTACCCATTGTGGGCGACTGGGTACTTGCAAAAAATGGCTATAAAGGACAGCAAACTAATGAGCCCAAAGGAAAAGAGCCCCTCGACAACCTGTTTGAGCCAGCCCCTGGAAACTTTGGCTCCCATGGCCGCTTTGATGCTAAGTCAAAAGATAAAAGCATAGTAGGCTGGATGGGGCGTCATCAAACTGTTCCGGCAGCTGCAGCAGCCGTGCTGGCAGGCCTTATTGTTGCTGGCATTGTGTTTAAGAAATAGAGAGATCAATTTAATGCATAAACAGGCTGAAGAACGCTAAAAAGCTGGAGTTCAGCCTGTTTGTAGCACAACAGCAAAGGGATTTTTTATATAACCCTCCAATCCCCCTTTGCCCTGTAAAAGATTCTGATACTAATGAAAAAAATTGCAAACTACCTCCTACTTTTATTGTGTGTACCAATGTTTATCGCCTGCAACAGTGACGGAAGCAACAGGCAGCCCAATGTTTCAGGCAGCACCTCTGGCGATGAAGAAGCGGGAAACAGCTTTCAATACTCCAGAGAAGAAGCCGGCAGTTTTATTGAGCAGTGGGTTGATTCTGCCGAGCTGAAAACAAACCTGCCAAAAATTAAGGAAGCTCAGGTTACCGAAGATCTTTACAGCTTTTACAGTAAGCGCAACTATAGCCCTGCCTGGACCGCCGGCACTGCAGCACGCCTTGTCAGCACCATCAGGAATATTGAGCAGGAGGGTCTTAACCCCGATTCTTATCCTGTAGATACTATCCAAACCCTGATAGAGCAGGTTCAGCAGGAAAACAGCGCTGAAGCAGGTGCCAAACTGGACCTGCTACTCTCTGCTACCTATTTAAAACTGGCAGATGTTATTGCCACCGGTAAAGTAAAACCTGGCAACTACTACAACTCCTGGCATATTAAGCCTGTAGCGCCAGACACCCTCTACACCCATCTTCAGCAGGCTGTGGAAAGCGGAGAGGTAAACGCTTCGCTCGATTACTTCAGGCCACGCTTCGACCAGTACGAAAAACTGCAGCAGTACATCGATACCTACAGCAGGATTGTGGAGAACGGCGGCTGGCCGGATATTGAAAGCAAGGGTGAGCTACAGCCCGGAGACTCCAGCCAGCAGGTAGAACAAATCCGCCAGCGACTGCACATAAGCGGCGATCTGGCTGCGGGCCCATCTGAATGGACAAGCCCCGCTGTTTACGACTCTACCCTTATATCTGCAGTAAACAACTTTCAGGTACGCATGGGGCTGGAGGTACAGCCAACCATAACCGCCGAAATGATTGAAGCCATGAACGTACCTGCCGAAACGAGGCTGAAGCAGATTGCCCTTAACCTGGACCGTATCCGCTGGTTTTCTTCCGGAGACATGCCGCCTACCTATGTGTTGGTAAACCTGCCGGAATATAAACTACAGGTGGTTGACGATGGAGAAAAAGTCAAAACCATGAAGGTAGTAGTAGGCGAGCAAATGAATTCAACGCCAATCTTCAGTGATAAAATTCAGTATGCTGTTTTTTCTCCTTACTGGAATGTGCCCAACAGCATTGCCATGGATGAGATCTGGCCCAATGCCCGCAACAACCCCGGCTACCTGAGCAGCAGGCATTATGAGGTGCTTACTGGCTGGGGTGATGATGCCCGGGTGATCAGTCCGTCAGAAATAGACTGGGACAACCTGCGCCAGTATCGTATCCGGCAAAAGCCGGGACCCTGGAATTCCCTGGGAAGGGTCAAGTTTATGTTCCCGAACGATTATGCCATTTACCTGCACGATACTCCCGCAGACCACCTGTTTGAAGAATACACCCGCGCTTTCAGCCATGGTTGTATCCGGGTGGAAGAGCCGGCCTGGCTGGCCGACTGGCTCTTTCCTCAATACGAAAGGCAGGATGTAAAAAACAAGATGAACAACACTAACCGGGATATTGTGAGCCTGGAGGATGAGGTGCCTGTTTATATCTTTTACCTCACCTCTTTTGTTGATGATAACGGAGATATAAATTTCAGGGAAGATTTGTATGAGCTTGACAAGCGGCTAACCCCTCAGTTTGACCTGATTTAAGCATGTACGTATCCCCTGTTTCTTTAGGGTGTGGCGCTTTAACAAGCCTTAAGCCCAAAACATAGCATTGCCTGCTGCGGTAGTATAGGAGATGAAGCAAAATACAGCCCGTCTTACCCGCCGCCTCTATGATTTTAGAGGCAGCCCCTTAATAGCCCTTGCCGTTGGGGTACTTTTTGTACTTGAAAAGCGCTATGCCCTGCGCAAACAAAAAATGCCGCTGCCGGACCGCCTGAAAACAAATGCAGCCATTGTAAGCACAGCTGTACCTGTACTGCGCCTAATTCTGATTCCGGCCATGGTACGGGCAGCTGCCTGGGGGCAAAAAAACAGCATAGGCCTGCTGCAACACCTTAAAGCGCCGCAGCTGCTGAAGGACACACTGGCTTTTGCTGCGCTGGACTGGACAAACTACATCTGGCACAGGCTCAACCACCGCTGGCCACTCATGTGGCGCTTTCACCAGGTGCACCATACCGATCTTGATATGGACGTAACCACAGCCCTGCGCTTTCATATCGGTGAGCTTTTCACCTCTGTACCCTTTAAAGCGGGCCTTGTGCTGCTCTTTGGTGCATCTCCCCGAACAACCCTCATTTACGAGGTTTTCTTTGAGCTGGCTAATAACTTTCACCACAGCAACCTGCGCCTCCCGGAGCAGGCCGACCGGCAGCTGGCAAGTGTAATTGTAACACCGCGCATGCACGGCATTCATCATTCTGTAGTGGAGGAGGAAACGAACAGCAACTATTCCGTGATCTTCAATCTCTGGGACCGGCTACATGGCACCCTCAAGCTGAATGTGCCACAGGATAGCATTACCATTGGTGTGCCATATGTACGGAAGCATCAGCCAGCGGATCAGCTGCTAACAATGCCTTTCAACGTTGCTCCTGCATGAGGGCTTATGTGTACCTGGGAGACCGCCAGACCGATCCTTCACTAAATGGCAGGCCCTGTTATGCAGTTTTAAGAAAGGATGGCAAGTGCATCAGGGGTAAAAACGGCACAATGTTGGTTAGCTTTGAAAACGGCCGTCTGGCAACCGTTATTGGCAGGCTGTTGCGAAAAACAGCAACTTTCAAGGCAGAATGATAATCAGTAACTGAATAATTTACTTATGTGTGTAGCGCCAGTTCAGGTAGTGTCCTATAGCCACAAAACCTCCTCCACTGCTGGTCATGAGTAGTTCTGCTAACATGGATGGAGCCAGCATTATTCCTGCTGAAATAAGACAAAAGCCACTTAACATGGTGATGAGCACCCGCTTTCTGCGATGCTTAAGGTAAGACAGCCGTAAAGAAATAGCTGCAATGGCAAAACTCCCCAACAGCAGAATACCCTCCGCCAGGGAACTATGCAGGTAAGTTCGCTGGGCCAGGGGTAAGAAAACTAACAGAAGGGGCAATAGCGCGCAATGTACGGCACATAAAAGTGAGGCAAAAAATCCAAATGCATCCAGGTGTAAAGAGACAAAACGGGCCCGCATTAGCAAAAAATAATTTTGTACTGGGGCAAAGGTAGACTATACCCTAATTAAACGCAACATAGTTGCATTAAATATTTACACCCGTAAGCTATTGCCTGCCAGTTATCATCAATGCAACCTGAGTTATGGGCTGAAGCTGTTGATAATCTACCTGTTATCATCTTCTACAGCTAAATACAAGTCCTCATTCACCTGAAGCAGGAGATCTGTTTGCTGTTACAGGTAGAATCACCATTCCTGTTTTTAGCTGACAGCTCCCCGCCTGCGCGGGGATGACGATTAAGGAGCAACTGACGCTGATGCTCCTCCTTAACTCATTGCTCATCCTTAACTCACGTTAATGCACTGAAAACAAAGCAAAATGCAGCTGGTGGTAAACTCCGCTGTACTAATCTGCAGGATTGCTGCCGCTGTTGTAGTTTGTAAAGGATATACGGCTGGAAATAGGTACTTTTCTGGTTCTGCCCTGCTCCAAAATGCTTCTCAGGCTATAATTCTTCAACGTTTTTTCTTCTACCTGCCTTGCCACTTTTCTTAGACCCCGGCCAGTGTAAATACCGCCAAAGGGTTCTGCAAAGTCCTCTTCATGGTACACATAGAAATCGGCAAGCGTGCTGGCCTGGTAAATGCGAATTAGGCTGAAAAGGGTATTAAACTCCATGTTGATCATATCGCAGGCCATCAGCAGCAGGTCCCAGTGCTGATATTGCTGATGCACACTCAGCAGGCCATTCAGTGGCCCGGCAACGGGAACTGCATCTACCACCAGCTGCTCCCGCGCAAATATTTTACTGTAGTTGTTGAACTGCGCGCCACTTACGGAAACCACTACCGGTAACTGCAGTGCTTCCAGCTTTTCGGCCACATGTTTAGCCCAGCAGGAATCGCCCATTGGCATCAGGCCTTTATCCCTGCCCATGCGTTTACTTTCTCCACCACAAAGCACTACCCCCAGCAAAGGAGTTTTCAAATAAGATTCCTGTGCTCTGAGTAAAAGATTAAATGTTGTCATTCTGCTGAATACCGGGATTTGAAAAATGTAAGGCAGGAAGGGCGCAGGCGGCGGCTCATAATCCATTTGCCTGTTTCAACTAACAGCTCCCCTGCAAAAATTACTTCTTATCAGAATGGCCCAGACTTTTTTCGGGGTTTACGCTGTCACGTACCAACTGCTTAAGCTCCTTGATTTCAGGAAATCTGCCTGCCTGCTTGCGGTCAAACAGCTCTTTATCATCTACCCTTATGTTGAATCGGCCACTCACTTCGCTGGGCTGTATGAGCACACCATAAACATCTTCAGTAAAGGTGGTTAACAGTTCCTGGGCCATATAGGCGGCCCGTAGCATCCAGCCACATTTCGGGCAGTATTCTATGGTTATGGTTGGTTTCATGCAGCCAATTTACATTAAGCACGGGGCTCATCAAATTCGTAAATATGT
This sequence comes from Cesiribacter sp. SM1, assembly GCF_020178975.1. Taxonomy (GTDB): domain Bacteria; phylum Bacteroidota; class Bacteroidia; order Cytophagales; family Cyclobacteriaceae; genus Cesiribacter. Next base: position 349,074 of record NZ_JAHXBU010000093.1, on the reverse strand, counting down.
TTGTTGGCATCGCCGGTTACCTCCTGGCAGTTGCAGTTGCCGCCCCACTTATAAGTGCCATCGGCAAAGTATTCGCATTTCCAGATGGGCACTTCGTGCTTGATAAAATCAATAATGTAGCGATTTGCAGCATAGGCCTCCTTTCGGTGCGGCGAGGCAGTGATCACCACCACGGCCGATTCGCCCACGCCAACTTTTCCCGTACGGTGCTGGGCAAGGGCTATGCTAAGGTTCCATCGTTTTTTTGCTTCTTCAAGCACCTGTGCAATCATTTTTGAAGCCATGGATTCATGTGCCTCGTAATCCAGGTAATCTACTGCTTTACCCAGGTTATTATCCCGAACATCGCCACTGAATAAAACAACAGCCCCTGCCTGCGGATGATGCGCCGAGGCAAGCAAACCTACAAGATCTAGAGAGGTGGCGGATAAATAGGGTATGGTCATTTTATGATTGAGTCTGGAATCAGGAGTCATGAATCAGAATGCATTATCGCAGTTAAGGCCAATACACGATCAGCCGCCGCTGCTTGGAGGAAGTATACAGATGGTATCTCCCTTCTGCAGCCTGTAATCATCTTTCACAAATGTATCGTCAACAGCAAAGCGGCAAACACTAAGAATGCCACCAGCTGCTCCATTCTTTTCGGCTAAATGTGCTTTTAGTGCTTCAACATTTTGTATAGGCTCCGCTAACTCAAACTCCTGCTCAAAATGCTCTTTTAATGATGCAAAAACCTGTACTTTCATTATATAGAATGTAGATCTGTTATTTTTATGTTAGGGCGCAAGCATCAGCTTGTGCCTCTGGCCATCTTCATTGGGCAGAAAAAATCACCCGCCAATCTCCAGCATACTTAGTTCGCTGCCGGTAAACTTAAGCGCCTGCTTTTGCTGCAATGCCTGGCTTAACCTGCTGCGTAATACTTCGCTGCTACCTGCATCTTTAACGGAGATAGGATTATTACTGCTCAGGCAGCCGTAGATATTGCCCTGGGCATCTAATCTTAGCCGGTTGCAGTCGTGGCAGAAGGGCTCGCTCTCGTTAGCAATTATACCAAAACTGTGGCCCCCGGAAGTACGCCAGTAGTTGGCCGTTGCTGATTTTTTTCTTTCTTCCGGCTCAAAACTGTAAGCGGTGGCCATGCAATTAAGCACTTCTTCCTGGGTATACAAATACTGCCCGGCCTGCTGGTGCAGGTGCCCCATGGCCATTACTTCCAGAAAGCGGATCTGAATATTTTTTGAGAAAGCAAAACGTGCCAGTGGCAGGAGCTGATCGTCGTTCAGGTCTCGCATGATCACAGTGTTGATCTTCACATCCAGCCCTGCCTCTATAGCTGCTTCTATGCCGGTTAGCACCTTTTGCAGTCCCCGGCGCTTGCTCATGCGGTAAAAGGTGGCTTCTTCTGCGGCATCTAGCGAAACGTTTACCGACTGCAGCCCTGCATCTTTCAGGGGCCTTGCCAGGCGCTCCAGCAGAAAGCCATTGGTGGTAATTTTGATTTCAGGAATGCCTATAGCCCCTATGCCTTTAATCAGGAGGGGCAGATCGTGGTAGAGCAGAGGTTCCCCACCCGTAAGCCTGATGGTTTCCAGGTCCAGTTCTTTATGTAGCCGGGCAATGTGATCCAGGAAACGCTCTACGGGTGCCTGTGCTTTTTTAAACATATCTGTGTTTTCGCCCAGGGTACAATACACACACCCAAGGTTGCAGGCACTTAGCAGGCTAACCCTTAGAGTCTTGAAAGTTCTTCCGTATCTGTCAATAATATCCGGCATCACATAAAGAAAATTAATTTAACGGAAGCAAGCAAAAGCACTGTGCTCAGCAGAAAGCGCACGGTTGGCAATGCAAAGCGATGACTTCCAAAATAAGCTCCTACAGCTCCTCCCGCTACCGCAGCTACAAACCATAGCCCCGTGGAATAGTTAAGCTCAAACCCCTGCCCGGTATTTCCCAGCAGGCCTGCAAAAGAGTTCAGCACAATAAACAAACTGCTTACTGCAGCTGCTTCTTTGGCATTTGCCCAGGCCAGCAAAACAAGCACCGGACTTAAGAAAATGCCGCCACCAATATTTAAAAGCCCAGCCAGGAAACCCATCATTCCGCCAAGCAGTAAGGCAAGCGCAAGGTTTACCGGTTGCGAATGCTGCTGCTCCCGGGGCCCAAAGCCCAGCAGACGAATTACAGGAACCACTAATGCAATTCCTAACAGCAGGTGAAAGTTCCCTTCCGGCAGCTTAATCATAGATCCTACATAGGCCAGCGGAATAGAGCTGATCAGAAAAGGCCAGCAGCGATCCCAGCGAAAATAACCCGCCCTGTAAAATTGTATAAAGCCAATGCCGGCCACTACCATGTTAAGCACCAGAATCATGGGTTTGTAAAGCATTACCGGCACTGCAAATAAAGATAGTACCGCCAAATATCCACTGGCTCCGCCATGCCCTACCGATGCATACAAAAAACCAACAATCAGTAAAGACAGGGCGATCAGCAGATCAGGGTTCATAGGCGATATAAGGTTGTGGTGCTGCCACCAGCACAAAGTCTTCTTTAGGCCCTTCGCAGGTAGTGCACTGATAGGCATCCAGGGCTTCGAAAGGTGTACCGGCGGCAATATTATTTAAAGGATCACCAAATTTATAATCATAAATAGTAAAGCAATGTTTGCACTGATAAACCTGCTGCACCGGAGTGCTTTCCACCCCCTCTTCAGTATCCAGGTATACCGGGTTCAGCAAAAGATCAGGCTCATTCTTCAATTCATAGTAGAAGTTACACAATTCTATCAATGTTTCACTAAGTGCTTCTTTCGTAACTCTATTTTTGAAAGATATAAACTCTTTTGAGTTTGGATTAAAGTCGCGGGTGTACAAGATTTCGTACAGCTCCTGTTCGGGGGTAGTAGCTGCCGCAACTGTATGCTGGGTTCTGATAATGATGGATCCGAAAAGGCCTGTCTTGGGCTGTGTTTTAATGGCAAAGCACAAGCGGTAGGTGCGCACATCTTCTTCGTTGAACTTGTTTACCAGGTCTGTTTTCAGATCCAGCCCAAACTGGCAGCGATCTTCTATCTGCCAGTTAAGTTCGTTAGAAGCATGCCGCACATTAATGCGGTGCCTGCCCAGTACGCCATCCCATAGATGTCGCTCCGCCACGCCAATTCCTTTTATCACCAGCGATTTCCAGGGCGTGGTGTAGAGCTGGCCTATGCGCGTCTGCAGGCTTACCCTGCAGAGATCCTTCAGGAAAGGCAGTGAAAAAAGCTCATCGCGCCGATAGATCCCCAGCCACAGCTTATTATCGTAGCGGTTAAAACCTTCATAGTAGGGAAGTGTAAATTCCGGCAGTTTCAGGGGGCTTTCGAAAGGCTGCAGCACAAAATTGCCTGCTGCACTTACAATGTCGTGCAAGTAGGTACCATTGATCTGGGGCTGATCGTAAAACTTGTCTTTATGGGCAAAGATAATGCGCTCAATAAGACTGCTAAGCCCCGGAATATCTTCTGAATAAACCAGGGAAGGCCAGCAGTATATGATGTTGGTTTTAGGAAAACGAATGTACAGGTACCAGTAATTGCTGGTGTCTGATGCTATAAAATTAAGATTGCCGGTAAAAAAGGGAACAAAGGTCTGGTTATTATCTACCAGGTTAATCTTTAGCTGCGGCCTGTAATCGAAGCCATCCAGTATATCCTTGTACACCCCTTCCCGCAGCCAGTTGGCATGGTAGAAAACATCTTCCGTTACATAGGAGCTAACAATGTTTGGATGCACATCAGCATTGAGCTCAAAGATGATGTTTGCCCTGACAAGCTCCTCGCTAAGCCCCTGCAGTTTTTCCCCTGCTACCTCCAAAAACAGCTGCTGCCTGTTACCAATGCGTAAACTGGCAACTCCTGCTTTCTCTGCTGCCTGCAGGATCTGGTAAAAATCTCCAGCCGGCACAATACCGCCAGGGAGGTTTATTTTTATGGTATGGGTTTTTAAGCTCATAGAGTTTGTTGTTTTTAGTGTTTTGCAGCAGGCTTTGGCTAATGGCTGAGGCTGGTTTGTTTGCGGACCCCGGACTGAAGTCCGGGGCTAAGTAAATAGGTACTTGTAGCTGCTTTACCAGAATAAAGAATGGTTGAGCGTTTTTTAATTAGCCTGGGGTTTAAACCCTGGGTTCGCTCAACAGCCTCACACCACCTTTGCCACTGCGACAGCCTCCAGGCTTTCGTCGAGTATCTTTTTTACCTCCGGACGACAGGAGCCACAGCCTGTGCCTGCTCCTGTTTGTGCACAAACAGACTTAAGGTCGCTGCAGCCGCCTTCTGCTATTTTATTGCGGATGTTATCACTGCCTACATTGTTGCAGCTGCACACCAGCCTGCCCAGCACCGGCTCCGATTTTGCTCCGCTGCGTAAAAGCTGCAGTCGTTTTTCACTTAACTCTACCCTGTTTGAGATCAGGTCCCGGAATTCCAGGAATTCTGATTTATCGCCAATCAGGATGGCACCTACGAGCCTGTCCTGGTGAATGATGCACTTTTTATAATAGCGCTTAGCCTTGTCAATAAACACCACCTCCTCGTAGCTCACCTCATCCGGACTTTCCGGCAGGCCTATGCTGCACAAATCGAAGCCATGAATCTTGATGATATTCATGAAGGTGCTGCCCTCGTAATAGCTGGCAATATCGCCATTCAGGTACTGGGCTACCACTTCGGCCTGCTGCTCGGCAGCAGCCGTTATGCCGTAGAGCACTCCGTTAAACTCGGCTATTTCGCCAATGGCATAAATGTTGGGATCGCTGGTTTGCAGGCGTTCGTTTACCAGCACGCCCCGCTTACAATCAAGGCCGCATTCGCGGGCCAGCTCCAGGTTAGGCACAGTACCAATGGCAATGATCATGGCATCACAGTCAATGCGCCGGCCACTTTTCAAACCTACTCCAGTCAGGCGGGAGCGGCCGTAGTAGAGCTGCACCTCGTCGTCGTAGTAAATATCACAGCCCTGGTCTACCATTTCTTCGTGCAGCAGCTGGCTTCCCAGCGGATCGAGCTGCCGATCGAGAAAGCGGGAAACACGCTGAATGATGGTGATTTTTACACCAATCTCCCGCAGGGAAGCGGCCATCTCAAGCCCTAAAAGACCACCCCCTACAATGACCACATGCGGATTTTCCGGCAGGTGGTTCTTGAAGTTATCTGCATCGGTACGGCTGCGCATGGTGAATATGCCTGGCAGCGAGGGCACATGGCGGGGTACGGCTGCACGACTGCCCGTGGCCATGAGCAGCACATCATAATCGGTTCTGATGCCACGGGAGTCAACTACATATTTCTCTTTTCGATCTATCTTTTCAACACTCACACCACGCAGCAGCTGTATGTTGTACTGGGGCTCTTCGGAGTCTTTCATCTTTACCAGCTGCTCCCACTGTTGCTGCCCGCTGATGTAGTCGGGCAGCATTACCCGGTTGTAGAACGGAAAATCTTCCTTACTGAAGATGGTAATCTGGTCGTTGGGATTTATCTCGCGGTAAGACTTTACAAAACCATAGGCTCCGGCACCGGCCCCTACCACCACAATGCGCTGAAAAGGCTTTTTGTACTTCTCTACCTTTACGGCACAGTACTTGAAATCAGGCTCTTTAGAAATGGGGTCCAGCAGATCGGAGGTTACATTGTTGGCGCGGTTAAGGTCGCTGCCCAGTATTTTACCCCAGTGCATGGGCAAAAACACCACCCCCTGCTTTATACCGGAAGATAGCTTTGCCTTTACCCGCACCTCTCCCCTGCGGGAGCTTACGACCACTACATCACCCTCTGCAACCTGCAGGGCTTCGGCATCGGCCGGATGTATTTCCAGAAACGACTGGCTAATGTGTTTTTTGAGCTTATTAACCTTTCCCGTCTTACTCATGGTGTGCCATTGGTCGCGAATGCGGCCGGTGGTGAGGATCAGTGGAAAATCTGCATCCGGACGCTCGCTCCGGAATACTACAGGTGGCGCATGCAGCTGGGCTTTTCCGGTAGGGGTGTAGAACTTCTTATCAATAAACAACCGCCTGGTTCCTTCGCCGTCCTGCTCGCTCCTGTAAGGCCACTGCAGTGTTTTTTTAGCCTTGAGCACATCATAATTAACACCTGTAACATCAATATGAGTACCAGCCGTAAGCCGGGCATGCTCCTCATATATATCAGCAAAGCCTGGAAAATCAAACCCCCTGAAACCCATTTTTTGGGCAAAGCGGCAGATGATTTCGGCATCGGGCAGGGCCTCCCCGGGTGGCTCTGTAATTTTGCTCATGTAGCTGATCCGCCGCTCGGAATTGGTCATGGTTCCTTCCTTTTCAGTCCAGGCGGCAGCAGGCAGTATCACATCAGCATATTTCAGGGTTTCGGGTTTGCTGCTGATTTCCTGCACCACCACAAACTTTGCCTTCCTGAGGCCTTCTTCGGCCATGCGGGCATTGGGCAGGCTGGTGAGCGGGTTAGAGCAGAGTATCCAGATGGCTTTAAGGCGGCCATCGTTCAGGGCTTCAAACATTTCTGTGGCGGTGAGGCCTGGCTTTTCTGAAATGGTTGTACCACCCCAGAACTGCTGCACCTCTGCCCGATGGGCAGGATCATTGAGGTTACGGTGTGCTGCCAGCAGGTTGGAGAGACCGCCTACTTCGCGGCCTCCCATGGCATTAGGCTGGCCCGTGAGGGAGAAAGGGCCAGATCCGGGCTTTCCAATTTGCCCTGTAATCAGGCTAAGGTTAAGCAGGCTAAGGTTTTTATCTACGCCTACCGAGCTTTGGTTAAGGCCCATGGTCCACATGGAGATAAATCCCCTGGCATCGCCAATATAGCGGGCTGCCAGGCGAATGTCTTCTTCGCGCAGGCCGCAGATCTGCGCTGCTTCTTCCAGGCTTTGCTGAAAAACCACATCGCGGTAAGCTTCAAAGCCCTGGCAGTGGTTCTGTATAAAGTCCCAGTCAATATCGCCATTCTCGATCAGGAGGCGACCAATAGCATAGTTGAGCACCACATCGGTACCGGGTGTAATCTGCAGGTGCAGGTCGGCAATGGAGCAGCTGTCGGTAGCCCGTGGGTCTGCTACTATAATTTTTACGCCTGGATTGGCGGCCTTGTGTGCCTCTACCCGCTTCCACAGAATAGGATGGCACCAGGCAGGGTTTGCCCCGGTTACATAAAAGCAGTCCGCCAGTTCAATATCGTCGTAGCAGATGGGTACACTATCCTCGCCCAGCGTCATCTTATAACCGGCTACAGCACTGCTCATGCACAGGCGTGAGTTGGTATCGATGTTGTTGCTGCCAATAAAGCCCTTAATAAGCTTGTTGATCACATAGTATTCTTCGGTAAGGCACTGGCCCGAGGCATAAAATGCCACCGATTCAGGCCCATACTTTTCGATGAAGGTTTTGAACACGGCAGCGGTACGCTCCAGGGCATCATTCCAGCCTACTCTTTGCAGGGGCATGCTTTTACTGTAGCGCATCTGGGGGTAGAGCAGCCGGTCGCTTTTATCATTTACTGTGTACTGCAGGTTCATGCCCTTGCTGCACAACATACCCTTATTCACAGGATGGTCTTTGTCTCCCTCTACCGTTACCGTTCCGTCTTTTTCTTTTGAGACCACTACCCCACAGCCCACGCCACAATAGCAGCAGGTACTGGTGTAGGTTTCTTTATGTTGTGTGTTCTGCGACATTGGATCGTAAATGTGTATTATTTCAAAAGCCCCGCCTGCTTTGCGCAGCCAGGGTAATGTTTGCCAGCCACACGGCCAGAAAAAAGGCTACAGGATATTCCAGGAACAGAGGCTCCGGTAATATCCTGTGCTCTTGGGTGTATGCTGGCAGCATAGTTCATTAAGCCTTGCTTGTTTCGTAAGCAATTGCTCTTGCTTTTTCCACCTTCTCGCCGGTTCTGAGAAAATCCAGCTCTGCTTTTGCTTCTTTTTCCATAGCAGGTGAGAAACGAACCAGCAGCACCAGGCTGGAGGCAAAAGCCACAACGATGCCTATGATAAACAGCGCCTCCGGATAAGAAAGGCTCTCCACCTTGAAAAGAAAGCCTGCAGCTACTGCACCGGCATTACCACCTGCACCTACAATACCTGCCACTGTACCCATTGCCTTTTTATTGATGAAGGGCACAACAGAGAAAGTAGCACCCTCCGACATTTGTACACAGAGGCTAAAGCCGATCATGGCAGCAATGGAAAGAGGCAGCACCGTCATTTGAGAGAAGAGCATTAACGCCAGACCCTCCAGCAGGATTACAGCACCTAAAAACCAAACCCTGCCGGACAGGCCCCAGCGTATGCCCGCTTTATCGCCAAAATATCCCCCAAGCGTACGGGCAAAGATGTTCATCAGGCCAAACAGACCTGCAATCAGACCTGCGGTTGCCAAATCAAGCTGAAAGTAGTCGTGATAGTAAATTGCAGCAATGTTATTAATGGTGAGTTCTATACCAAAGCAGGCGCCATAGATCACGAACAGCGCCCATACCCTGATATCTGCAGCGGCTTTCCAGAAGGGCACACTTTCTTTCTTTTTCTGATCTGCCGTGATTTTTACATCTGATTTATTACCATGCGGGTAATCAGTTGTGTAGAAGTAGTAGAGAATGCCACAGATGATCATGGCTATGCCGGGCACTACCATGGCCATGCGCCATGCCTGTGTCTCTAAGAATCCCAGGCCTACAAAAGCAGCAAAGATGAGCGGCATTACCATTTGTGTTACACCACCGCCCAGGTTTCCCCAGCCAGCTGTGGTGGCATTGGCAGTACCTACCACATTTGGCGCAAACATCATGGTGGTGTGGTACTGGGTAATTACGAACGAAGCACCAATCACGCCAATGGCCAGCCTGAACAGCAAAAAGCTTTCATAACTGTTACTAAACCCAATGAACATAACGGGTATGGCACCCAGGATCAGCACCAGCGTATAGGAAATACGCGGCCCGATTTTATCGCACAGCCAGCCAATCAGCAGGCGGGCAATAATGGTAACCGCCACCGAAGCAATGATAATATTTCCTATTTCAGACTTGGTAAGGTCTAGTTCATCGCGCACTACTGCCATAAGCGGTGCAATGCCGAACCAGCCAAAGAAACACAGAAAAAACGCAAACCATGATAGATGGAATGTGCGCATCTGTATCGACTTCAGGCTGAATAGCTTAATAGAGGTTGCTTTTCCTTTTAATGCATTCATGATTGTGTGGCGTTATGGTTTTGTTGGAAAAATTGATCAGACTACCCTTTATAGGGCACAGGTAAAAAAATGGCTTAAGAAGATTTAGATTTAAATAATACAGGCTTAAAAGTAAGCATGAGCCATGCCCACTGATTGAAAGTTCTGCCCTGCTTTCCCTTGAGCAACTCCATAGAAGAGGTGGCATACATTTGGGAATAACCCAGCTTCAGGTTAAAATCAGGGGCTACATTAAGGTTATATACCAGGTCTATTTCTTCTCCCAGGCGAGATGATACAGCACCCGCTACCTCTACAGGACTATACACCGTTACAGGCGACTCGAAGTGATGGAAGTGTGCAAGCAAGGCTCCTTTCCTGCCCAGCTTAATGCTTGTTTTCAGGTAAACATCTACAAGACCAGCCGTACGGCCGCCCTGCCCGTGGTTATTACCTACATAGAAGTAATCCATAAAGCCGTAAAAGGCATGGTTGGTACCGTACAGGGGCACAAATGTTCTGTTTTTTTCATCGCCAGGCTCGGAGCCGGAGAGGTAGTCGACCCCCAGTGTTAGAGGCGCTATCTTATTAGCCAGGGTTGCGCTAACCGCTGCCAGATAAGCCTGCACAGTGTTGCCTGCAGGATCTTTACCACCCTGGAAGTACAGCTCTGCACCCAGCTTTAGTTTTCCGAACTTCCTGTCTGCTACCAGGCCATAGGTCTGGCGGTAAAACATAAGACTGTCGCTGGCCCGCTGGCGGCCGTCGTTAAAGAGCAGGGCCGACAGTTTGCCTTCGTCCCAGCTTTTGTGCAGCCAGAGGTACTGCATGGTTTTGTAATTGTCGATGCCACCATAAAAGGTGCTGCTTAAGTTTACAGGCTCCAGTGGTACGTTTTGGTTGAAAGCACCGCCCAGGTGCAGGGCTAAGCCGGTACTGTCGGCATACATCAGCAGGGCGGCATCGTGGCTGCGGCCCTGCTGTGCCCAGTCGAGGTTACCCAGGAAGCGTGCATTGTCGTAATCGAGCTCCTGCCGGCCTACCCTAACAGAGAGGCGCGGCGAGATGGCATACTCGCCCCAGGCTTCATACACATTGAATAAGGCCGGATCTGCTTTGTACACCTGGTTTGTATTGCCCCAGATGCGCACATCCTGCAGAGTAAGGCGTACTTTTATCCTGTCTGCAGCATAGTTGGTGTAGAGGCGTGACCGCTGCTCTACAAAGAAGGCGGGTGATTCACCCTCCCCGATTACGGTTTTAAACCCATCCCGGAATTCAGCTCTGGGTCTTATTTCAGCTGATACAGCCAACTGCCCCAGGGCTGTACCCGCACTAACGAACAGCAGCGCTGCTGTTATCAGCATTTTGTTGAAAATAAGACTCTTTCTTCTGGTCATGAGGTATTCTTATAGATTAGTTGGGTAACCTTTTGCTAAACCCGTCGCTATTGCCTGGCCATAGTGCTCCTGCCTGGCCGCTCACCAACTGCCAGTAAAGGATGTAGATTGACCTGCTACTGCCGTGCTATTTCCCTGCGGAAGGGAGAGCGCTAAAGCAGGGTAGTGTTGAGCGGAATTAGATTTATAGCTGTACCCCGCTTGATTACCTGGTGCCCCGCCAGGTGAACGCCAAGTGCATGTGCACCAACACCGGCCCGTATATCGCCAGAACCGTTTATTGAAAAAGGGCGTACACCCGAGGATATTGCATCGATCTTCACCGGGAAAAATTCTGTTAGACTGTGGCTTTTTTCACGTTGCTCCAGCAGGGTCGACTGGTACACAGGCTGCGTTAAGCCAAAGCTGCTATAGAGGAACTCTTCTATGAAGAGGGTAAAGGTTACCAGGCAGGAAAAAGGATTGCCCGGCAATGCAAACACCACACCTCCCTTAGGAAGTTTTCCGAAGTACACTTCTTTGCCCGGCTTAATGGCCACCTGGTGAAATACCTGATCAACCCCTAACTTCTTGAGTACCTGCGGCACCATTTCAGCATCTCCGGATGATACTCCTCCGTTCAGGATAATGATGTCATGTGTAAGTGCTTTTTGTAAGGCAGAAGTAAGCACTGTTTTGTTATCAGGAAGGTGCTCACAAACATCTGGCCTGATCTTCCACTTTCGGAGCAGGGCCAGTAGCAGGTGCTTGTTGCTGTTTCGCACCTGCGCTCCGCTTACTGCTTCTTTCACAGGTACAATTTCATTTCCGGTAGTAAACAGTGCAACACGGGGCATTCGCTCTACCATGAGCGTTTTTTTACCAACTCCTGCCAGCAGGCCTATCAGGGAAGGATCGCAGGCTGAATGGGCGGGTACAATCATTTCATTCGAACCGATGTCTTCCCCTTTCTGAACAATATTCTGGTATGGTTTAACCTGGTCTGGCAACAGCAGAGTACCCTGCCCGTATTCCAGTGCCTCCTCCCGGTGTACCAGCACATCGGCCCAGGGAGGAACGGCAGCACCTGTCATTACTTTATAACAGGCGCCAGGGGCCAGTTCAGCATCATGAATTTGCCCTGCATAAAGTGTTTCCTGTATGCGGTAATCACGCCTCCCGCCTTCCCAGTCGCTGCTGCGAAAGGCAAAGCCATCCATAGTAGCGCGGTTAAAGGGCGGGTAATCCCGGTCTGCAAATATATTTTCCGCAAGTACCCTTCCATCTGCATCATCCAGGGCAACACGTTCGCGCCCGAATGAGCCTGCGTGGTCATTTATAAGCTGGAGGGCTTCTGTGTATTTAACTAGTTTTTTATCGGCAAGAGTAGTAGTTGTTGTAATTGTTCTCATTTAACGATTTCCCTTTTTTCTATTTATTGGTGTACAGCACACAGGGTTTTTCCATACCCTTCTCAATCTACACGGCCCCTCAACTCACTAATCGGTTACGATCAGGGCGTGGGCTGTGGAACCCGCTACTCCCCGGTGCATGCTGTCTGCCGGCTGCGCATTTTCCATACCCCCGCATGGATAATGCGTTCCTTCAGGCCTTGCGTTCCAGAAAATCTTTCACGACAATTACCGGTTTGCGCGTGGTTCCAAGCCCTTCCCCCCTGTCGTAGGATTGATTAAAAATTAACCTATCGTTTACACCAGCAGACATTACCCCTGAGCCAGCACCAGGCCTGGTGACACTCAGAATATACTATCTCAGCAATAGCAGTAAAGGCTGCTTATTAACAATCAACAAAATGTGTTACTGGCCTTTTTCCAACCCTAAATACACCCTGTCTTCCACTACTTTCACTGGGTAGGTTTTAATCTGGTATTCATCGCCGCTCAGGCATTCGCCAGACAGCAGCGAGAATGTTTTCTTGTGAAAAGGACAGGCTACTTTAGGCTCACAGGTATCGCCGGTGCTGCCAATCATGCCCCGTGCCAGTACCATCTGCTGCTTGTGCGGACATAGATTCTGGGTAGCATACCAGGCACCCCTGCGGCTAAAATTGAAGATAGCAATCTGCTCCTCTCCTACTTTAACACAGGCTCCACCATTCTCAGGTACATCCTCTGTATAGCACACAAACATCCATTCAACCGAGCTTTCTACTTCCAGTACTAACATAGTCTTGTATTTTGTTAGAGTTCTTAATCATTAATCAGCTTGCGCATTGGTTTAGGCATGGAGTGGGCTTTTACCATTCCCTGGCCTTTACCTGTTCGCGCATAGGCTCAAACTTAGCATTCGGGTCCTTCTCCTGTGGCGCATTCACGAAGTGCACAAACCTTTTGCGCAGCTCCGGGCTGTCTACCACTTCTTTCCACTCGCATTTATAGTTGTTGATCAGCGACTGCATTTCACGCTCCAGTTCATCGTTTATACCCAGGCTGTCGTTGATGATCACATTTTTAAGATAGCTCATGCCTCCCTCCATTTTGTTCAGCCAGGTGGCCGTACGGGTAAGGGCATCGGCTGTTTTGATGTAAAACATCAGGTAGCGATCCAGGTACTTAATGCAGGTTTCCTTGTCGATATCGGCCGCCAGCAGCTGGGCGTGCTGCGGCTTGGAACCACCGTTACCACCTACATAGAGATTCCAGCCTTTTTCGGTGGCAATAATGCCAAAGTCTTTGGACTGCGCCTCGGCACACTCGCGGATACAGCCACTCACACCACCTTTTATTTTATGCGGGGCCCGTATGCCGCGGTAACGCTCCTCTACCTCAATGGCAAACGATACACTGTCGTGCAGGCCAAAACGACACCAGGTGCTGCCTACGCAGCTTTTTACCGTACGCAGGGCTTTGCCATAAGCATGGCCACTTTCGAAACCAGCCGCAATCAGCTCTTCCCAGATGGCTGGCAGATCACTTAGGTGAGCACCAAACATATCGATGCGCTGACCGCCGGTAATTTTTGTGTAAAGGCCGTACTTCTTAGCTACACTACCTATCACCATGAGCTTATCCGGTGTAATTTCGCCCCCTGGTATGCGCGGCACTACAGAATAGGTGCCTCCTTTTTGTATGTTAGCCAAGAAGCGGTCGTTGCTGTCCTGTATAGGCTGCTGTTTTACAATTACATCGTTCCAGAGGCTGGCCAGAATGCTGGCAATTGTTGGCTTACAAAGCTCACAGCCATCGCCTTTTCCGAACTGGTCCAGGGCCTCATCGTAGGTGTGGATGTCGTTTATTTTAAGCAGGTCAAAGAGCTCCTGGCGTGAGTGATCAAAATGCTCGCACACCACGTTTTTAATATAGGTGCCGTTTGCCTTCAGCGTTTCATTGATCAGGTCTTTTACCAGGGGGATACAACCCCCACAGCCGGTGCCGGCTTTGCAGCACTTCTTCATGCCATCTACGGTGGTAACGCCATCTTCAGTTACGGCGCTGCATATCATGCCTTTGGTTACCGATTCGCAGGAGCAAATCAGGGCCTCGTCGGGCAGGCTCATAACGCCGGCCCCTGCCTGTGCTTCACCACCCCTGGCACCCAGTATCAGGTCTTCGGGGTTTGGCGGCAGTACTATTTTATTGTTTACTGTTTGAAGTAAGATGTTGTATGCATTGGCATCGCCTATCAGCACACCACCCAGCAGGTACTTACCACAGTTGCTGATGTTGATGCGCTTATAAACACCTTTATGGCTGTCTTCAAAAACAATGGCCCTGCTATCCGGCTCAGATACGAACGGATCGCCAAAGCTGGCAACATCTACCCCTATCAGCTTTAACTTGGTGCTCATATCGTAGCCGCGGAACTCACGCTCACCGGCGGCACAAAGCTGTGTAGCCACAACCTCGGCCATTTCGTAGCCGGGTGCCACCAGGCCATAGATCATACCATTGTACAGGGCACACTCGCCTATGGCAAATATGCTTTTATCGCTGGTTTGCATCTTTTCGTTTACCACCACACCACCACGGGTGCCGGTTTCGAGTCCTGCCAGCTTTGCAAGCTCATCCCTTGGGCGAATGCCTGCTGAAATTACCAGCATGTCAACATCCAGGCTGCTGCCATCAGTAAATTCAAGCCCCTTGATTTTATCTTCTCCGCTAATGGTGCGGGTATTTTTATTCAGGTGCACCTTTAGGCCAAGTGCCTGCAGCTTATTGAACAGCATATTGCTACCTGCAGAATCTATCTGGCGGGGCATCAGGCGGGTGGCAAATTCCACCACGTGCGTTTCCTCCAGCCCCAGGTCAATCAGTGCTTTGGCAGCCTCCAGCCCCAGCAAACCGCCACCCAGCACAGCCCCTTTTCTGGCTGTTCTGGCATAGGCTTCGATCATCTCCAGGTCTTCAATGGTACGGTACACAAACACCCCGTTTTTTTCTACCCCAGGCACATCAGGCACAAAGGCAGAGGAACCGGTAGCCAGCACCAGGTAATCGTACGACTGGGTAATACCATTTAATGAATGTATAGTCTTTGTTTCCCTGTTGATCTCCTGGATGGTTTCGCCCAGGTGAAGGGTAATACCTTTTTCACGGTACCAGTCCAGCGATGCCATACTAAGGTCATCTGCTGTTTTGCCATTGAAGTACTCGCTAAGATGTACCCGATCGTATGCAGGACGAGGCTCCTCACCAAACACCACCAACTTAAAAGCTGCAGTTTTCGCCAGTAGTTTCTCACAGAACTTGTAGCCCACCATTCCATTTCCTATCACAACTACCGTTGGCTTCTGAAAAAGGGGATCAAGATTTACATTCATCATAACTGCTATATTTAAAGTATCAACCAGAGGTACCTGATGATTAAAGTCCCGGTAAAGGGCTGATCTGAGTTAAGGGTGATGCCAGATTTGGCATATTGCCCGCTGCTCCAAAATCTCTCTTTTCCCAGGCGAGGTTAAAATTTGAACCTGTATTTAGAATAAAATTACGCGAAAACTTAATTACAGCTTATTTTTTATACCTGTTTTTAAGTTTTACATCTAAATTTACGGATATAACCCTTAATTTTTAAGGCATGTTATGAATTTTTACATTCTTTTCACCGAAAACGTGTTCTGTTTTAGAGGTATTTGAAAATTTCGCACTATCCGGTGCTAAATACATCAACATCCATAATCCTACAGTCAATCATCACTTAAATTATTCTCATTATGCATATAATAAATCTAATACACACCTTCAGCAGAGCAGAATGCAGCAGCGCTGAAGCTCTTGAATTACAGATATTTGCAATAATTTAAACACTGAATATTCGACTCTAGTGAAGCCGCTGATAGCCCGGAGAGGCAAACCAGCGCCAGGGCAGCCTGCATCTGCAGCCACTACCCTTCCTTCAAACCCACTACTCAACTGTGAAGTATATACTATATATTAGAAGCCAAAAAAGAGAGTTGCCAAACCTGCATGCGTATGACTCACTCCAGCACCGATAATGCCAACGAACCCTTACACCCGGAGCTCTATGTAATAGGTGCAGGTCCGGGAGATCCCGAACTCATTACTGTAAAAGCCTATAAAGTATTGCAACAGGCAAAGGTGGTGCTGTACGACAACCTGGCCAACCGCGAGCTACTCGATATTACCCAGCCCGAATGTGAGAAGATATATGTTGGCAAGCGCCCCTATGGCGATTATACACCGCAGGAGAACATCCATGAGCTCATCAGGGAAAAAGCATTCAGTAAGGGTAAGGTGGTACGCCTGAAAGGTGGCGACCCTTATATATTCGGCAGAGGTTTTGAAGAAGTGCTGTACGCCAGGCAACATGGCATCAGCACCTACTACATCCCGGGCATCACCAGCATGCAGGCCAGTGGTTTCGAAGATATTCCGCTTACCCACAGGGCCATTAGCGAAGGCATTTGGGTGCTAACGGGTACCAAAAAAGATGGCCGCCTTTCTGACGACCTGAAGCTTGCCATGCAAAGCAACGCAACCGTTGTGATTTATATGGGTATGAAAAAAGCAGCCGAAATTGCAGACACCTATATACAGGCAGGCAATGGCAACATTCCGGCAGCCATTGTGCAGCATGCCTCATTACCTCACAAAAAAGTGGCTGTTGGCAAGGCGAAGGACCTGCCGGAAATGATCAGCAGCCACCAACTCACCCATCCGGCCCTTATTATCATTGGTTGGGTGGTGGAAGTAGGCCGGTAGCGCTAACGAAGAACGGGCACAGCCGCATTGCCAGGTCTCTAGCTTTTCAGCGCCTGCTCTACCTCGTGCTTAAAGTGGCGCCCAATGGGCAGCTCTTTGCCTGCTACCGTTACACAGGCCTGGGTAAAAGAATCTATTTTATCAAGCGCTACAATGTAGGAGCGGTGAATGCGCAAAAACTTTTCTTCCGGCAGCATCTCCTCCAGGGAGGAAATGGCCTGCTTGGTAATCAGCTGTTTGCTGCCGGTAAATACTTTTACATAATCCTTCAGACTTTCTACATACAGTATATCCCGCACCATCACCTTTACCATTTTGCGATCTACCCGAAAATAAAGAAAAGGATCACTGGCAGGAGCCTGCAAATCGGCATGAGAAGGCACAGGCACTGTTGCAGGTTCCTGGTTCTGAACTTTTTGCAAAGCACGCAAAAAACGCTCAAGCGAAATAGGCTTCAGCAGATAGTCTACCACATCCAGCTCATATCCCTCCAGGGCATATTCCGGGTAAGCTGTTGTGATAATCACTTTTGGAGGATTGCGAAGCGACTTTAAAAAATCTGTTCCCAGCAACTGGGGCATTTTTATATCCAGGAACATTAAATCTACTGGCTGCGACTGCAGAAAACCAAAAGCAGCAATGGCATTATAGCACTGTCCCACCACCTCAACGGTTGCTACATGAGCAAGATAGGCCTGCAGCACGGCCAGGGCATGTGGCTCATCATCTACCAGCAGACAGCGGATTTTACGGGTTGCACTATACATGAGTACTTGTTAGCATTTGAGGTAGCACAGCATCAGCGGCCTGTTCTTTATTTAATGTTGCTTCAGGCTCTGACTCCAGCTGTACACTAAGCGACACAATAAATACTTCTGCCTCTCTGAAAATCTTAAGTTCATGCTTATCGGGGTAGAGCAGCATCAGCCTCTTCTGCACATTTTGCAAGCCTATACCATGCGCTGACTGCCGGACCGGGCTTTCAACAATGCCATTCATCAGTTTCATTCGCAGTTCATTAGGCCTTAGCCTCAAGCTCAGGCTAATCCAGGCCTGGTCGAGTTGCTCACTAGCCCCATGCTTAAAGCTGTTCTCCAGGAAAGGGAGCAGCAACAAGGGGGCAATGGTGCTGCCTGCAGGATCTCCTTCTATGTCAATGGAAAAATCAAGCCGATCTCCATAACGCAGTTTCTCCAGCTCAATATAGTCATACATAAGCCGCAGCTCCATCCAGAGGGGAACTTTGGCCGCATTACAGTCATAAAGCATATACCGCAGCAAGCCCGACAATTTCAACACTACTTCGGGGGTATGCACTGACTGCTGCAGTGCAAGAGAATACAGGTTGTTGAGTGTGTTAAATAAAAAATGCGGGTGCACCTGGGCTCTTAGCACCTGCAACTCTGCTTTAAGCTTTTCTGCCTCCAGCTGCTTGTTCAGCTGATTTTTGTGATACCAGTATTTTCCCAGTTTTATAGCCACCGCAAAACCAGATACGGTTAAACCGCCTCTGAGCCCTGCCAAAAGCCCCAGCACAAAATCAGACTTAATGGTAGTAATGGTAAAGTAATTGACCGCCGGCCCTGCAACCCAAACCGATAAGCCATGAGAAAAAATGCCGGTAAACAAAAACGAAAGACTTACCCAAAAGACCAGCTGCCGATACTTTTCTTCAAAAAAGAAACGGGGCACCAGCAGATACATAATAGTATAACTAAGGCAAATGTGCAGCGGCAGAAAAACCATGGCCTGTATAAAAGCAACCAAATAAGCCTTGGCCACATCAGTAGCCGACACCAGCTTTCCCGACCCCAGGGGAAGAGAACCATAAATAATGGTAAAAAAGAACACGCAGGCCAGCCAGAAAAGCAAGTGCCGTCTGATCCGGTAGCCCCACTCCTTTGAATATATCAGATTATAAGTGCCTGCCGACATAAACGACCAGCCTTTAGATTTTGCTGCTTGTATAAAAATACACAATCAGCCTGTAGTATCAGCAAAATCAGCCTGAATTTCGACAAGCAACCAGTTTAAGCAGACAAACGGCAAATATATCTTTTAAACGCCATCCAGGCTCTTAATCCGGCGCTATCCTATGCTGTTTACTGCCATCGGCTACTATACCAGCACGCTATTTTTCAGCACCTTATCTTCGGTCTGTATAACAAAAACACCTATTGCCATGAAAACTTTTTTCAGAAGCCTGCTGATAGCAGCCACCTTACTTTTAGCTACAGTCCCTACCATAAGCGCCCAGACCAGCACAGGCGGAGAAGCATACTGGGTGGTAGAAACCAACCTGAATCAAAAAAATTACAGCATTGTAAAGTTCTACAACAGTGAGCACGCGCTCATATACGAAGAGCGGATTGAAGGCCTTTACCTGAATACAGAAAAGCGCAAACACAGAAAGTACCTGGACCGCAGCCTTAAGATTTTCACCCAGCAGCGCATCTTCGCAAGCCAGTTTCGCAAAACAAGCAGGTTTTGATTTATTCACTGGAAGAGCAAAAGCAATCAACAATCAGCACACAACTCACTGCTTGAACACCCGCCAAACAACGGGTGTATTTTTTCTAGAGAAACAAAAACAGGAAGGCTGGAGAAATGAAGGAGCAAGTGTATGTTCAATACCCACTAATCTGCAGCTGCCTTTGCTATTATGAATAAGTAATATTCACGGCTAATTAGCTACAGACTCCTGTAAAGTCCCGGAAGATTGGGCTACAAACAAAAACACCCGCCAAATGGCGGGTGTTTTTCTATTTCTTGTGGAGCCGGCGGGAGTCGAACCCGCGTCCAGATAAGAAAGATGTAGCGCTTTCTACATGCTTAGTTTAGCTTAAATTGTCGGGGTAGTTATAGGTGCTAACCAAACCTGTAAACTACCCGTATCTGCGATAAAATTCGCTGCAACATCACAGCCCTGTTGCAACTAGTTCTGCGGGATGATGTCCTTGGCGCCAGACCGGCAGAACGAGGGCCTGGCAGGACACATGCTAGCTAATTAGTCTAAATTAGGCAGCAAGGGCGTAGTTTTCTTCGCCGTTTGTTGTTTTGAACGCATTGTTTACGGAAGGTACGTTCAGCTTCCGACATGCTTACACTCACCTTCGGCTTCCTGTCAAAACCAGTCGGCCCCGTGTGATTATAAATACAAAGATAGTGCCTATTTAGTTCCCTCCTAATGATCCGGCTTATAAATCAGTTACATGAACTGTTATAGGTTGTGCAGCAAGTACGGGAGGCTTATTTTTGTGCCCATGCGTATTGTACTGATTTCCCTCCTACTGCTGATGAGCCACGCTGCCTTCAGCCAGATCCTGAACATAGAACGAAACCGCCTGAAACGCGACACTACCCGCTACTGGACCGGACAGGTTGATTTTAACCTGCTACTGCACAACAGAAGTGCCAAAGTAAATGAGCCCGTTCGTTACACCAGCCTGAGTACCAATGCCGATGTAGCCTACACCAGTGTGCGGCACCGCTATACCCTCATCAACCAGCTTAGCTACAGTGCCCTTACCGGCAATGCTTTTCTACGCACAGGCTACAGCCACTTCCGCACAAACTTTAACTGGCGCCAAACCCTGAGCGAAGAGCTGTTTGCCCAGGCGCAGTACGATATTGGCCGTGGGCTAAGGGAGCGGTTTTTAGCCGGGGGTGGCCTGCGCTATAAGTTACTGGATGATGAAAAAGCCACCCTTACTTTTGGTGTTGGCCTCATGTATGAACAGGAGCGGTGGACTTACCCTGAAGATGAAGAAAGGGACATAACGCTACGGATTCCAAAAAACTCTAACTACCTGAGCCTTCGCTGGCAAATTAATGAGATGGTGCACCTGAATACTATTATGTATTACCAGCACGGCTACGATAAGCAGTTTGATACCTGGCGCCACCGCTATAGCGCTGACTTCAACATGGCAGCTACCATCAGCAGACGCATTCGCTTCACCACCACCGTAAATGCCAGCTACGACCCCCGCCCGGTAGTGCCGGTGGTAAACTGGGTATACAGCCTCCAGAACGGTATAAGATTTGTGTTTTAGAGGTGTAGGGAATGAAGTTTACAGATCACCAGTTTATGCAGGAGAAGCCTACACGCTCCAGTAGATTTCTTCCGCTCTCCTTCCAACCGTGGAGCCTGGGCTGAGGCAGTGGCCCTGCTACACCAACACCCCATACCTCAAACCCCATTGCCCACCAACCTTCAGGAAAAATTAACCCACTCACTCCTAATTCCGCTGCGGAATGTGTAACTTGCATTGATGGAAAACTTTGTGGTATCGGCTCGGAAGTATCGTCCTTCTACCTTTAAATCGGTAGTAGGCCAATCGCATATTACCACCACCCTTAAGAACGCAATCAGGAACAATCACCTGGCACAAGCCTTCCTGTTCTGCGGTCCCAGAGGTGTGGGCAAAACTACCTGCGCCCGAATTCTGGCAAAAACCATTAACTGCCAGAACCTGCAGGCCGATACTGAGCCTTGCAATGAGTGCGAAAGCTGTAAAAGCTTTAATGCCAGCAGCAGCTTTAACATACACGAGCTCGATGCGGCCTCAAACAACTCGGTAGATGATATCCGAAACCTGGTAGAACAGGTACGCTATGCTCCACAGAGCGGCAAGTACAAGATATATATCATAGATGAGGTGCACATGCTCTCCAATGCGGCCTTCAATGCATTTTTGAAGACCCTGGAAGAGCCACCCTCCTATGCCATCTTTATCCTGGCTACCACCGAAAAGCATAAGATCATCCCAACCATCTTAAGCCGTTGCCAGATCTTCGACTTTAACCGTATTCAGGTAGAGGATATCTCTAACCACCTGCAGTGGATTGCCGAAAAGGAAACTATTGAAACCGAGCAGGAGGCCCTTCACCTGATTGCACAGAAAGCCGATGGTGCCCTGCGCGATGCGCTCTCCATTTTCGACCTTATTGTTACCTTTAGCGGCAGCAAGGTTACCTATCAGCAGACCATCTCTAACCTGCACATTCTCGATTACGACTACTACTTTAAAGTAACCGATGCACTGCTGCAGCAAAACATGAGTGAAGCCCTGCTCCTGTTCGATGAGATCCTGCGCCAGGGCTTCGACGGGCATAACTTTATAGTAGGCTTAAGCGAGCACTTCCGCAACCTGCTGGTATGTAAAGATGAAGCGACCATCAGGCTGCTGCAGGTGAGCCAGCAGATCCAGCAGCGCTATGCAGGCCAGTCGCAGCAGGCTTCTTTAAGCTTTCTGCTTTCTGCACTAAATATCGCCTCCGGATGCGATGGCAGCTATAAAGGCAGCAAAAACCAGCGCCTGCATGTAGAGCTGGCACTGCTAAAAATGGCGCACATACCATCGGTAATCAACGCCGCCAGCATTGGCGACCTTAACCAGTCAGAAGTAAAAAAAAAAGTCCTGGCCTAACGCCGCCTAATGCACCCAGCCACTCACCCGTGGCTGCTGGTCCGGCTGTATCGGCACCTGCTGCAAAGGAGAACAGCAGTAATGGAAATGGTTCGGCTGCAGCGGCTGTATCAACGGCGACTGCTCCCACAGCGGCTGCTTCCGCAGTGGCTGCTTCCACAGCGGCTGCTTCCACAGTGGCTGCGCCCGTTCATCCAAGCAATGGTACCAGCAATGGAAATGGCTCGACTGGTCCCGGCAGCACCCTTCGCGTACCCCTGAACCTGAAGGCTGTAAAAGCATCGCTGCAGGCAAAGCCAAAAGAAACAGAGCAGGCCAGCAAGCAGGCAGCCGCAGCACAGGAAGAAGCTGCCACCCCCTACCAGCAAAGAGATTTTAGCCTGCGGGAGCTACAGGAGCATTGGCAGGCCTTTTTCATCAGACTCAAAGAAAATGGCAGCCCAATAGAGCTTATGCTGGCAAGTGCTGCCCTGCAGGTAGAGGAAAATTACAAGATAGATGTACTACTTAGCAGCTCCCTGCAGGAAGAACCCTTTGAGCGACTCAGGCCAAAGCTACAACACTACCTGCGCCAGCAGCTGCAAAACAGCCAGATAAGCCTGCATCCAATCCTTGTGGAGGAATCTGGTCCGCGCAAGCTCTACACCAACAGCGAAAAATTCAAACACCTGATGGAGCGCTACCCACTCCTGGCAGAGTTCAAAGAACGCCTGGGGCTGGAAACAGACTTTTAACAATAAAGGCTAGGTTCTCCAGCCCGCAGCAGCTACTGCAGCGTAGGTTACGGATTAACTGAGCTGCTGGCTTTCCACCTTTTTAGGGGGGGGTAAATGAAGGTTTGCCGCTTGTTCCTGGTTAAGCAGGTAACTTTTCGAACAGCACCCCCCCCCACAGGCGCAGGGAGTACATTCAGCTTTAGGGAGCGGTAGCTTCTACCCACTTCATCAGGAGCGAAGGCATAAAACGAAGAGGCTGCAGCGAATATCTCCCTTAATTGGAAAATATCTACTGCAGCCTCATTAGCATGTAGGCACATTAAATAATTATCCCATTACCCGGCATTAGGCCATTTATACAGAAAGCCTACGTTGATGACATTTCGGAGCTGGGTTTTCTGCAGCACATCATGATCATAGATCAGCTGAGCCGACACGGTTGAATTGATAAAGCGGTTTACCTTCATCACCAGTGTTCCTTCCCAGTTAACATCTATATGACTGAAAGAGTCGTAGTTGGCAAAAAGGCCAAGATTTGTAGTAAAAGTAATATTGGTAAGCACCTCCTTTTCATAAGATGAGGTTAAGGAAGCACCAAATTCGGCACGCATAGACTCACCCGGCTCAACCCCGAAAGCACCTGCATTGGAAAGGCGCTCATTTCGTACAAATGTAAACTTTCCCGTTACCGGAGAAACCGAAACACTGAACCTGGCTGGCTTTTTATAGGTAACACCAATAGATGTTAGCAGAAAGCCTGGAGCCAGAAAATCAGAGATCAGCTCGCGGCGCTGCTCTCCATTTTCTTCCAAATACTCGTAACCGGCAGCCATCTGCGTTCTGAAATCAGCCTGGGCTGTTACATAAAAGTTTGAATCAGGGCTTATCCGGTAGTTGTACTGCGACTGCAACTGGAAAATATCGTCTGTTTTACGAAAGTTATCGTTATCATCATCTCCCTGGCGAATTAGTCCAAAAGCAACGTTAAGCCTGTTCTCCCATAAGGAGCGGCCCCTGGCATAATGTGCTCTAAGCTTCTGCAGGCTTGCAATTGAAATTGAGCTCTCGCCACCGCCGGCCCAGTTATTAAGCATTACCTGCGAAAAATTAAGGCCTGTGCTACCACCTGTGGTCCAGTAGCGGATGGTATCGCCAACTGGCGCATCGGGGGCTACCGTTTGCGCATTGGATGCTGTTCCCGCTGCTATAAACAACAGCACAGCCAAAGAGAGAGAGAACTGGATGGTCTTGTTCATAAATAAAAATGCTTTCGAATCATCAGACCCGAAAGCAAATATAGATTAGAAATATTAAAGCCTTTAGCTTGCGAGGTCGTGCATTTTAATATCAGACAAAGCGCTCTCTGTGAGGGGCTTGGTGATAAATTTTATCACGTGGTCGTTGTTTACAATTTTGTCGATATCCCGTTTGTTATCGGAAGATGAAAGGATAATAACCTTGCATTTATCCTTTACTGTGTCTGAAAACTTCTCAAACTCATACAGGAACACAAAACCATCCACAATTGGCATGTTGATATCCAGAAATATAAGGCTGGGTAAGCGCCCGGGATTTTCCTTATGCTTCTCCAGATATTCCAATGCGCTTTTACCGCTGTTTTTTATCTCAACCTCTTTTGCAAATTTGGTTATCTCAATGATACGCTTACTGATAAAGTTGTCAGTATCATTATCATCTACCAGCATAACCAAATCTATAGGTGTAGTAGCATTCATGTGTAACGCCTGTAATTAACTCAGTTGAATTTATAGTATTTCCAGGAACCGCTTAAGGAGATGTATAGTCCTTAATAAAGCTCTGGAATTTGTAAAATTATAATAAATCCAGATAGGTAGTGATAGAAAAACAGATTCTTTATTACTTCAGTGACAATTAATACAGAAGCCAAAGAACCATACGCATAATGTTTATCCATTCACATCACCACTACTTTCTGCCAACAACTAAAACTTCACCGGGACGAATACTGAAGTCTTCTTTCCGGTTCCATTCCATGATGTCCTTAATTGTAACATTATACTTACGTGCAACCCTGTACATCGTCTCTCCTTCGGCAACTGCATGGTAGAGGTAACGATCATCTTCAGAGGTAGGCGTAGCAACAGCTGACGCAGTAGTTTCACCCTCCTGCGCATTTGTTGCACTGCTTTCTGATTGTGCCAAAGCTGCAGCTGCTTTTTGTACCTGCTTAAGCTGCAGCGCCTGCCCAACACTTAGCACAGCATTAGCTGCCATGTTATTACGTTCGCGCAACTCCTGCACACTAAGACCATAAAGTTTACCGATTCCGTACAGCGTTTCACCTGCTTTTACCACGTGCACCGTATCGGGAGCACTGGCTGTTGCTACAGCTGCGTTTTCTGCGGCCTGTGGCTGGGCAGCAGCTAAGTCCTGCTTTTGTGCTGGAGCTGTACGTATGGGTTGCTGTTCCAGCAAAGGATCTTCTTCTCCTATAAATTTTACAGGGCCGTGCACTGCAAAACTATCCGGATCGTCTTTTTTCTGTTCAGTCACCTGCACTGCAACAGCTTCTGTATTTTCTTTACTTTCCGGAAAAATATTACGTTCATCGATGCTGTCGGCCGGATATACATGAGATTCTTCAACAAGAGAATCAGCCGGTTCTGCCTCTGGCAACATTACAATTACTTGCTGTTTCGGCTTTACCTTAGCCCGGGCAGGCTCGGAAATAACGGGGGTATCTGCAGCAATGGCAACTGTAGCTGATGGCTGGGAATACTCATTTGCTCCAGCTTGTGCAGGTGCCGGCTCAGGGGTAGCAGTGTTCTGCTCAGGTGCATTTCTGTTTTCGGGACTTTGAACCGCCACTGGCTTACTTTGCACAGGGATTTGCTCTTTTTGCGGCTCCTGAACTCTTAGCGGCTGCTCCTTTACTGCTACGGCAGCCTGCCGGGGCTTTTCCTGTGCCTGCTGCACAGGTCTGTTTTGCCTTGCTTCGTTCCGTACCGGCTTTACTTCTGCACGGCCTGGCTCTGCTGCACTGGCTAATTGCACTGTGTTGCTACCACCCTGCTCCATCGACACTAGGGCTGCTTCTGCCTGTGCTTTTTTCTTTGGGACCGCCTCATAGGCAACAGGCTCGTTAGCTGGGCGGATGTAACGCAGCCAAACTACCTGGCCTGGTTTTACACCATCGCGCTCGCGCATCCTGTTTTTCTGCAGCAGTTTGTCCATACGAACGCCATATTTCTGCGAAATATCCCACAGTGTTTCGCCTTCTGCCACCACATGGCGGTACACTGTAGCCTTCTTTTTCTTTTTGCGGAAGTAGTACACCTGCCCGGGCTTGAGCACATCTCCCGGCCTGATATCATTATACTTCAGGAAACTGGCCACAGACACCCCCCCTGCCTTGGCAAGATCACGGGAGTTATCGCCCGGCCGGGCAACTGCGGCCTGTATGCCATTGATTTTGGTAATCACCAGCTGATCACGCACTGCAGGGGCAAGCTCCGGTTCCTTTTGCTTCTCCCCGAACACTTTATCTTCGAACGACTGGCGCTTGTTCTTATGCTTTTGTTTATCAGGCGCAGTTGCTTCACTTTCGGCAAGCAGGTTAGGTGCCTCATCCAGCTCCACCGGAACTATTACTACGTACTCCTTATCATCGGGCACCCGGTTGGTTTTTAACCACTTGTTGTACTCTACCAGCAAATCGTGCTCGGTATTAAACTCCAGGGCAATATCTTCCAGCGTTTTATTTGCACAGTTTTTATGCTGATACAGCATCAGACTGCGTGGTTCTTTGCCCACCGCATCTCTGAAAGCCACCAGGTGTGAGAGGAATTTTTTAACATACCAGTAGGTATCGCTATCGATGCGCATTTCGTCAGCACCATAGTAGCGGTCGTTTAAGGAACGTGTGGCGCCACCTAAACCCATCTGGTAAGACTGCAGGGAGTAAAGCCAGTTATTAAAAGTAGCATTGCTTTTGAGCAGGTACTTGGCTGCGCCCGTGGTGGAGGCCACAATGTTCATGCGCTCGTCTACATGGCGGTCTACACGCATACCAACTTCTGTGGCAGAGGCCTCTTTAAACTGCCAGAAGCCCACAGCCTTGGAAGAGGAAACAGCATCCGAGATCAGCGCACTTTCCTGAATTACCAGGTATTTGACATCATCAGGAACCCCATGCTCAGCAAGAATGGGCTCTATGATGGGCAGGTACATATCTACCCGCTCCAGTTTCATGTAAAAGTATTTGGGGCTTCTGTACAGTGCATCTACATCGGCCTGAATATCGCGCCGGGCCTGTTCGGTAAGATGCAGCCTCATGTTTGCAAACTCAATTACCTGTGGCACCTGCGGCACCTGGGGCACCTGTGCCAGTAAAGGCTGTGCCCACAGCATTGCCAGAACAGCAATCAAAATACGGAAGCGAAAGCCAAACTTTGTCCTCATTTTTTCCTGATTATCATCAACCCATCCCGAACAGGCAGCAACACATTTTCTACCCGCTCATCATCCTGTATCGTACGATTAAAAAAGCGCAAAGCTTCGGTATCCTTATCGGTTGCCGCTGCCTGCGCCACTTTGCCACTCCAAAGTACATTATCAGCAATCATGTATCCACCTGGCGCCATTTGTTCTATTACCAGCTTGTAATAGGCGAGGTAATTGCGTTTATCGGCATCGATAAACACAAGATCCCAGGCATGCCGCAGGCCCGGAACTACCTCCAGGGCATTGCCAATGTGGTAGTGAATACGGTCTGCCCGGGGAGATTGTTCGAAATATCCCCGCACACGTTCTTCCAGCTCTTCGTTGATATCAATGGTATGAAGCACCCCATCCGGATGCAGCCCCTCGGCCATACACAGGGCAGAGTAGCCTGTATAGGTGCCAATTTCCAGCACAGCCTTTGGCCTGATCATACTGGTAAGCATAGCCAGCAAGCGCCCCTGCAAATGCCCGCTTAGCATTCTGGGCATTAGAATGTAAGCGTGGGTATCGCGGTTAATTTGCTGCAAAAGCTTATTCTCTGGCGAGGTATGAGCTTCTGCATACGCCAGTAGTTCTTCTCCTATGAACTCCATAAATGGGAGATTATTATAATTGCCTGGCTTGCTTGCGACCACCACTGCAGTTCCTTCCCGGCCGTAAACAATACCACTCCCGGCAAGTGTACAAACCTGCCGGATTACAAAGGTAGAAGTTCTCTTCTACCTACAGCACACTAATTTAAAGAAAATTAGTACAAGGTACTGACTGGAAGCTAACTAACTTGGGGCAAAAAAAAGGAATAATTATTTAGCAGGCTTAAGGGTAAGGCTGCTGAAGCTTTGTGGCTGTAGCATTTCCTGGGCCAGGTACTGTAATTCTGAGGCTGAAATTTTACGAATTCTGGCAAAAATATCCTCAAGCGACTCAATACGCTCCATATCCAGAATGCTTTTTCCCATCATCAGCATCAGGCTTGCGTTGTTTTCTTCGGCCATGGCCAGCTGACCAATCAGCTGTTCCTGTGCCGCATGCAGCTGAAGGGTACCCAGGGGTTTATCGCAAAGTTTACGGAACTCCTGCTCCACCAGGCGAATGCTTTTCTGTAGCTGCCCCGGCTCTGTGGCAAAGCTTATGCTGAACAGGCCTGTATCGGTATAAGGGGTATAGGAGGCATCTACATTATAAACAAAACCCTTTTTCTCCCGCAGGGCCATGTTCAGGCGGCTTGTATTGGCCGGCCCTCCTAAAATATTGGTAAGCATAAAAAAGGGCAGGCGCTGCTCGTCTCTGAGCGCAAAGGCCGGCCGGCCCATGGAAAAATGGGCCTGCATAATGCTTCGCTCCAGCTCCTGCTGCACAGGCTTGTAACCATCGAACGGACGGCGCTGCCGTTCTGCCTTGAATACAGGCAGGTTACCCAGGTATTTTTCTGCAAGGCGAATAGCCTTTTTAGGCGAAATATTACCAACGCAGGAAAAAATGAGCCTGCCGGTATCGAGGTTCTGCTGTACAAATTCCAGGAAGTGCTGCCGCTGAAAACTGTTAAGGGTTTCAGTAGTACCAAGAATGTTGTGGCCCAGGGGATGGTCCGGGAACACCAGGCTATCGAATATATCCTGCAGGGCATCTTCCGGAGAATCCTCATACATCGACATTTCTTCCAGGATCACCCCTCTTTCCTTTTCAATTTGTTTTTCGGGAAAGGTAGAATGGAAGGTAATATCCGTAAGTAGCTCAAGTGCATTCTCCAGGTACTGGTCCAGTACGGAGGCATAAAAGCAGATCTTTTCCTTGGTGGTGTAAGCATTAAGCTCTCCGCCTACAGAATCGAGGCGGTTGAGGATATGATAGGCTTTTCTTTTGAGCGTGCCTTTGAAGGCCATATGCTCCCAGAAATGCGCCAGTCCCATTTGGTAAGGCAGCTCATCTCTGCTGCCAATATCCAATACAAAACCGCAGTGTACAATTTTGGTGTGCACTACCTGTTTATGAACAACGCGAATGCCGTTAGAAAGCTCGTGCAGATAGAAGTCTTGCATCATGAAGACTGCAAAGATAATTAATTTTTTCAGAAGAATTACTCTGTGAATCAGCTACCGAACAAGTATTTACGTTCCTTTACCAAACAAACAGCGTTGTCTGGCGCTTTAATACATGTTGCCCACCATCGGGATGATTTTTAAAAAATATTTAGCTTAGCAACTCAACTGCCGAAGCCAGAGATCTGCCTTTGGCAGGCTAAACATGCCAGCCGCTGCTCTTAAATAGGTATATGAAGATAGGTTTTGATGCCAAACGCGCTTTCCTGAACCGTACAGGACTAGGAAACTACAGCCGTTTTATTATACGTACGCTCACTGAATTTTATCCTGATAACCAGTACCTGCTTTATACGCCCAGTACAGACAAGGTTCATCCGGAATTAAAGCCTCTTATTGAAGAACAGTCTGTGCAGGTGAAAGCCCCGGCAGGCACCATGGCGATGAAGGGACTCAGCTCGGTATGGCGCAGCTACTCCCTGGGCAAAGTGGCCGATAAAGATGGGGTACAACTGCTCCACGGCTTAAGCAACGAACTGCCCCTGGCCAGGAGTAAAAAGGCCAAACAGATCGTTACCATTCATGATCTGCTCTTTTTACGCTACCCCCACCTCTACAACCTGATAGATTTAGGCATTTACAGGCAGAAAACAGAATTTGCCTGCAAAAGGGCAGACAGGATAGTGGCCGTTAGCCGGCAAACGGCCCAGGACCTGATAGAATTTTACAAGGTACCCAGCAGCAAGATCGATGTGGTATACCAAGGCTGCCATCCAAGCTTCAGGGTGGAGTATGATTCTTATGTACTTGACAGAACTGCCTCAAAATACAAGCTCCCACAAGATTTTATTCTGAATGTAGGCACCATGGAGCCCCGTAAAAATGCCCTGCTGATTTTACAGGCCATGGCCCATTTAAAGAGCAAGATTCAGCTGCCCCTGGTGCTGGTTGGCAAAGCCACCAAGTACAAAGAAGAGCTGGTGGCCTACGCCAGAAAAGAAAACCTGCTGGACCAGGTGCATTTTCTTCATAATGTAACTTTTGAAGATTTGCCCAAGCTGTACCAGCTTAGCCGCATGTTTATCTACCCGTCTGTTTTCGAAGGATTTGGCATTCCTATACTGGAAGCCCTGTGCAGCCGTGTACCTGTTATCACCAGTAAAGGCTCCTGTTTCGATGAGGCAGGCGGGCCCCATTCCATCTACATCAACCCTAACGATCCAGAAGAGCTGGCCGATGCCATCCTACGCGTAATCAACAACCCTACCATGGCCACCAAAATGATCATAGATGGTGTAGCACATTCCCTTAGTTTTGAAGATGAGCGCGTGGCCCAAAACCTGATGGATGTGTATAAGAAGGTTTTGAATGGTTAACAACCTTTGATGATAACCGCTGGCATACTGACCTGTGAACGGCCATGTGCCGCCAGCGAATTACCGCAGCGGCTTAGCAGCAGAAAAAAGCGGGCATACATCCTGTCAATAAGCCAGAATAGGAACAGAAAAGGCCACCCTTAGCAGGTGGCCTTTCTCATGTACATGTACATGCACATAAGAATTATATTTTATACCCGTACATTCGGAATGTGACGGTATTTAGACATAATGAACATAAAGATACCGTAGGCAGCCAGGCCCAGGGCAACAGCCGCTAATAAATAAGGCCCGCCGCTGTTGGATAAAAAGCTAAGTGCATCGCCTGTGCCACCAGTCTCGCTTGCATCTGACTCTACCGCAGCTCTTACTAGAAAGTAACCTAAAATTACAAACACAATGCTACGGGCAACATAGCCTACGCGGCCTGCACGTGAGTAAACCTCATGTTCCTTATGATTCATGGAGCGCTCATTCACCTGGCCTTCAAACTTATGCTTAACGGCCCTGTATAGCTCGTAAAATCCTTTCAGGATAACGATACCCGCCAGGATTCCTACCAGGATCTGGCCATAAGACTGCTGCAGCACTTTTGCAATCAGTGTTTCCTGACCGCTGCCGCCACCGCCGCCTGAACCGCTACCCAGTTCCGGAATAAGCATACGGGCTGCCATAAAGGCAAAAAACAGGTAGGTAAGGCCACTAAAGAAAAAGCCTGTCCGTTTAATGATGCCTTTTGTATCGGTGCCGTTCCCATCAGGGTCTTTAAAGGCCATAATCATGCGCCATGCAAAATAGCAAAGCAGGCCAATAATCACGAGCCCAAGCAGAATCTGTCCGAAGGGTTGCTGCAAAATCCAGGAAAATACACTTTCCTGATCTGCGCTTGAATCGCCTCCCTGACCAAATGCGGCCATGGCTGCCAATACACCAATTAAAATGTATACTGTACCTTTTGAGGCAATGCCTATACGGGCAAAGGTATCAATCCATTTAGGCATGCGGTTCCTTGCCGAATGAGCGGCTGACCTAATATTATTCATAGCTGTACTCTTTTAAAAAATTAATAATCAACTGATTAAAAAATAGACTTAAACAACTAATCTCATATTAGCTGCTCTCCATTAAACGTAAGCTGTTGTGTGGGGTTTCTTCCGGGCTTGCTGCCCGGCCATCTCGCCATAATTTCTGCAGTAGTTATTTTGGCCTCCACAGGCGCATTTTTTACCTTTACCCAGCTCTGTACCAAACAGCAAAAAACCTATGCGATATTTACCTATAGACAAGGAGTTGTTCATCCGCAACCGCCAGAAGCTGGTTAAGCAGCTTAAGCCTAAAAGCATGGCAATTTTTAACTCCAATGATATTATGCCTACCAGTGCCGATGGTACCATGCCTTTCCGGCAGGCAACTGATATTTTTTACCTCTCCGGTATAGATCAGGAAGAAAGTGTATTAGTGGTATTCCCCGACCACCCCGAGGAGAAATACCGTGAAATATTATTTTTAAGAGAAACCAGTGAGCTGATTGCCATTTGGGAAGGACATAAATATACCAAAGAGGAGGCACTGCAGACATCAGGCATCAAATCTGTATACTGGCTAAGTGAATTTGAGCAGGTATTCAACAGCCTGATGGCAGAAGCAGATCAGGTGTACCTGAACTCAAATGAACACCTACGCAATAGTTCCGTGGTGCAAACCCGCGAAATGCGCTTTACCAGGTGGTGTATGGAGCATTACCCGCTCCACAGGTACGAGCGCTCTGCTCCTATCATGCACCACTTACGCGCCATAAAGGAAGAAAGCGAAATACAACTGCTGCAAACAGCCTGCGATATTACAGAAAAAGGCTTCAGGCGGGTGCTGCAGTTTGTAAAGCCCAGGGTAATGGAGTATGAAGTAGAGGCCGAGTACATTCACGAGTTTTTGCGCAACCGCAGTGGCGGCTTTGGCTATACGCCTATTATTGCCAGTGGCGCCAATGCCAATGTGCTGCACTATATCGAAAACAACCAGGAGTGCAAAGATGGTGACCTGCTCCTGATGGATGTAGGCGCCAGCTATGCAAATTACAATGCCGACATGACCCGCACCATACCTGTAAACGGCCGCTTTACCAGCCGCCAGCGCGAGGTGTACCAGTCGGTACTGCACGTACATAAAGAAGCCGTTAAGCTGCTGCGCCCAGGCAACAGCATACCAGAGTACCACAAGCAGGTGGGCGAGCTTATGACAGAGCAACTTATTAAGCTGGGGCTCATCAGCCGGGAAGATGTGCAAAAGCAAAACCCCGAAAAGCCAGCTTATAAAAAATACTTTATGCACGGCACCAGCCATCACCTTGGCCTCGATGTGCATGACTACGGACGCATATACCGCAAATTCGAGCCCGGCATGGTCTTCACGGTAGAACCCGGCATCTACATTCCTGCCGAAGGCATTGGCATTCGGCTGGAGAACAACATTGTCATCAGGGAAAATGAGAATTTCGACCTGATGCGGAATATTCCCATAGAGGCTGATGAAATAGAAGATATCATGAACAGCTAACAACGAAAACCTCCGGCAACGGAGGTTTTTTTTCGTTAAACCCATCACACATCGTTAAGATCAGCCATAGAGCAGAGCAAGAGCCAGTGCGGAGGTTATTCCTGAAAGAAGCCTCCGCTTTGCCCCAGCATTGCGCCCTAACACCTGGAGCAAACTTCTAAACCCGCTTTTCTGCTGGAAACAGACTAAACAATACCTGTGTAGCATATAAGTACCATCAAACGGGAAAAACAGCAGCCAGTTAAATAGCTTGCCCCTGATGAAAAACGAATCTTACGTTCACCGGGACAGCGCCATTACCCAAACATTTGGAGGTGGCTGGGGCATTCTGTCAATCATTCTCTCGCTCTTTACCCTGGGCATGGTTTCTCTCATTTACATACAGATCCCCAGGCAGGAGAGCACATTCGACACCCTTATGCTCTACTGGTTCAGCAGTGTATTTTTACTCATGGGGCTGCACCAGGGGTTTTATGGCTTCAGGGCTTTATTTAAAAGGCTGCACTTGCGCTATTCCCAGGCAAAAGGGCGCCCGTACTGGCAGCTGGATTACCCCTGGCAAAGCAGAGGGGCAGTATACAACAGCAAAAAAAAGCTTTTAACCGAGCATATAAAGGTGCTCTTCTTCACTATTTTTCTGGCGCCTTTTCTGTACCTGGTTTACTTTAGAGATGCAGACACTACTGAATTGTGGGTAAAAGTGGTTGTGGCTGCCTTTGTATTGATTATCGGCCTAATGGTTTACTCACTCCGGACTGCCTGGTATTACCATTTCCGGCACGGCAGCACCACCCTAAAGTGGGAACAGTGTCCACTGGAGCCAGGAGTGCCCTTTTCTCTTGAGCTCATCAACCAAAAACTACTGAACAGGCAACAGCCACTGAATATTTCTGTGCGCTATATTGAGGAGGTGTGGGTGAGTAGCGGCAAGGGCAAAAACCGCAGTAACAAGCTTATGTTTCTTGCTGTGCACGATTACCGCCAGGTAGTTACCCCCAGTGAAGGCAGGCTGCGTTTTTCTGTATGCCTCCCTGAAAATTCGCCCACCAATGCCATAGCATCGGGCAAAGCCGCATATTGGGAGTTAGTAGTGCATAATTCTAAAGATCTTAACTGGCACCCCTACCTGGCCTGGTTTTTCTTACCTGTTTACAGCATGGAAGAAAAAGCAGTTGCAGCTAAAGCGCTGGCCTGATCTGGCAAGGCAGTGCAACCATCTTCAGCAGTGTTTTACGCGTATACTACCTATTATGGCTTTTAACTGTAACAAAAACAGGTTTATACGTTAATTCTCTGATGAAAGAAATATTGAGCTTAGTACTACTTACTGTCTGCCTTATATTCACAGCCAGTGCACAAGAGTTTAAACAGGCAAACACAGCGTATGGCCAGCCTCTGCTCGTACTTACCGAGACCAATCCCGGGCTGAAGGTACCCGGTGCAGATGTTCCCTCCTTTGCACTCTACGAGGGCGGGCAGATTATTTACAAACAGAGCGGAAATAGCGGAGAACGCTACTACCACACCCAGCTGGCACAGGAGCAGCTGCAGGAGCTTATTGGCAGCCTTCTTATTACACAAGACCTGATGAGGCTGCCCGAGAAGCCCGCTACAGCCCCGGCAAATGATCAGCCGGTAAATAGAATGGTGCTAAACTTCGATACCCTGCTGGTAAAGCAGGTTTATGGCGATCTGAGAAATGATGAAAGAGCCAGAAAAAAAGCCCCTGTTGCTTTCCTGAAGGTGTACGACAACCTGATTGCTTACTCCGAAAGCCATGCCCGGGAATGGCTGCCCCAAAAAATTGAAGTTCTGGTTACCGATTACCTGAAAACACCGGAGCAAACTATTAAATGGCCTGCTGCATGGCCCACCCTCAAATCGCCTGATACAATCTGGCGATCAGAAAAGCTGTACAGCCTTTACCTCGATAGCAGGCATTACCCTGAGCTGCTGGACCTGATGAACAGGTTAAAGGAAGATTATGCCGTTGAAATTAATGGCAAGAAGTTTACCATTTCCTACAGACTGCCATTCCCCAATATTCAATAGTGATTGAGAGGCCGTATGGCATAGCAGTGTTTATAGAACTAATCTATCCATTGGTGTTAAACATGCAACATTGTACAAAAGCAAAGCCCGGCAGTATACACAGCCGGGCTTTGCTTTCTTAAAGAGTTACACTCATCAGCGTCCTCTTACAAAGTGCATGATGATACCAATAACCAGCAGCACCAGAAAAATGTAAAAAATAATTTTTGCAATTTCTGCGGCACCGGCGGCAATACCACCAAAGCCAAAAATTGCGGCAATAAGCGCAATCACTAGAAAAATTACAATCCAACGTATCATAGATCATCTGTTTTGGTTGATAATGCATATATAAAGCAAGAAAAGGGCAAATTGTTTAATATGCCGTCTGTTATGCACAACAACCATAAAACAAAAGCCCGGCATAAACCGGGCTTTTGTTTGCATTAATGTGCTATAGTTTAGCCTATCTGCACACGCTTAAATTTAGTAACAGTCATGCCTTTATTCACAGAATCAAGGTATTTTTCTACCGTTACGCTATTGTCTTTTACAAATTGCTGCTCCAGCAAAGTGTTGTCTTTGTAGAACTTATTGAGCTTACCGGTAGCAATTTTATCGATCATGTTTTCTGGCTTGCCTTCGGCACGTACCTGGTCGCGGGCAATTTCAAGCTCACGCTCAATGGTAGAAGCATCTACACCGTTGCGGTCTACGGCAACAGGGTTCATGGCTGCAATCTGCATGGCCACGCTTTTACCGGCATCTTCGTAGTCGCCACCAGCGTTAGTAAGTGCTACCATTACACCCAGCTTGTTGTTGGAGTGGATGTAAGGAACAACTTTCTCACCACTTAAGCGCTCATAAGCCAGTATATCGATCTTCTCACCGATTTTACCTACCAGTTCAGTGATCTTTTCTTCTACTGAACGGCCATCGCTGGTTTTTGCGCTTTTCAGCTCTTCGGTGCTGGCAGGTTTGCTTTTCACGGCTGTTTCCAGAATTTCCTGGCCCAACTGCTGAAAATCCTGGTTTTTGCCCACGAAGTCGGTTTCGCAACCTAGCGCCACCAGAACACCTTCGGTAGCATCTGCATTGGTTTGCACAAAAACAGCTCCTTCTGAGGTTTCGCGGTCTGCACGGCTGGCCGATACTTTCTGGCCTTTTTTGCGCAGAATGTCAATAGCTTGTTCAAAATCTCCGTTGGCTTCGGTAAGTGCTTTTTTACAGTCCATCATACCGGCGCCGGTCATCTGACGGAGCTTGTTCACGTCTTGTGCGGTAATAGCCATTACAATAAAATATTTTTGGGTTGAAAAATGCGTTGCAAATATAGAATAAACCGCCCTCAACTAAAATTATACTAAGTAGCAGAATGTATCCGGGCGGCTTCTGGTATCTATTATAAACTAATTGGTGTTGGATGAAACAAAAATTGAACACCAACCGGAATCAGTGTTCAATTTTGTAACAGATTGTATGTAGGATTGTTACGCTTCGGTTGTTGATTCCTCGCCTTCGTCTACGGCACGCTTTTCAGCTTCGTCTTCTTTCAGCTTGGTTTCTTCCTTGTCTTTCTTACGCTCCTGAAGACCTTCTTCGATGGCCTGGCCGAACGCTTTTACAAGTAAGCTGATAGATTTGAATGCATCGTCGTTTGCAGGAATTGGATATTCTATCTCGGTAGGGTCAGAGTTTGTATCCACCAGCGCAAACACCGGGATGTTCAGCTTCTGGGCCTCTTTAACAGCGATATGCTCACGCTTAATGTCTACGATAAACAAAGCAGAAGGCAGGCGGCTCTGGTCGGCAATACCACCCAGTACACGCTCAAGTTTCTCACGCTCACGGCCAATCATCAGGCGCTCACGCTTTGCAATGTTTTTCACAGTCTGCTCGTCTTTCATCATTTTGTCCAGGTTAGACATTTTCTTGAGAGACTTGCGGATTGTAGCGAAGTTAGTAAGCATACCACCTAACCAACGCTCAGTCACGAAAGGCATTTTAAGGCGTTCAGCCTCTTGCTTTACGATGTCTTGCGCCTGCTTCTTGGTGGCAACAAACATTACTTTTTTACCTGATCTTACGATCCCTTTAACAGCGTTGGATGCTTCGTCGAGAGCTGCTAAGGTTTTATTTAGGTCGATGATGTGGATACCGTTCTTCTCCATGAAGATGTACGGCGCCATTTTAGGGTTCCACTTTCTCGTTAAGTGTCCAAAGTGAACACCAGCATCCAGTAAGTCTTTATAGGTTATTTCAGCCATTATAAATGATTACAAAGAAAGAATAAATATTAGCGCTTGCTGAACTGGAATCTTCTGCGCGCTTTTCTGCGGCCGTACTTCTTACGCTCAACCATACGTGGGTCACGGGTAAGGAAGCCTTCTTTTTTCAGTTCAGGGCGGTTTTCAGCATCAACTTCAACCAGTGCGCGGGCAATGGCCATGCGAATTGCTTCGGCCTGTCCTTTAATGCCACCACCGTCTACGTTGATATTAATGTCATAATTAGCAACAACCTCTAATTTAGAGAGTGGCTGCTTCACGATGGTCTGAAGAACCTCAGTCGGGAAATAAACAGGTAGCTCCCGATCATTTACGGTAATCTTGCCGCTGCCATCTTCCATGTACAGGCGAGCTACAGACGTTTTGCGTCTACCGATAGTATTGATCATATCAGGTCTTGAATTTTAATTTCTTTTGGCTGTTGAGCTTCATGCGGATGCTCTGCACCACCATATACATACAGGTTGCGGAAAAGCTCGCGACCCAGACGGTTCTTAGGCAGCATGCCTCTTACAGCTTTTTCAACAACCAATGCCTGATTTTTCTCCATCAGCTGACGAGGAGTGGCAAAGCGCTGACCACCAGGATAACCAGTATGGCGTACATACACCTTCTCGGTCATTTTACGGCCGGTAAGCCTTACTTTGTCGGCATTGATAACGATAACATTGTCGCCGCAATCTACGTGCGGTGTGTAGCCAGGTTTGTTCTTGCCGCGAACAATTTTGGCAACCTGACTGGCAAAACGGCCCAGAACCATGTCGGTAGCATCTACTACGACCCAATCCTTCTGGACAGTTGCCTTGTTCAACGAAGCAGTTTTGTAACTAAGCGTATCCACGATTAGACGAATGATTAGAATAATACAACAACCCTACAAAAAGGGACACAAAGATAGAGAATCCCTTACGAATTTGCAAATGTAGGCAAATATTTGGGAATCACCTAAGGAGCTAACACTTATCGGTGCTTAGATAGTTGCTTTATTGCTACAGAAAAATCTTTAAAGTAGGGTGCCTCTACTGATATTGGGCTGCCGTCCACATCTGCAAAGGATAAAGCATAGGCATGCAGCGCCACCCGGCTAATCAGCGGCCGCTCTTCGGTATCTTTCTTTAAATTGAAATTCCGCTTGATATCACTAAGCATCAGCGGCTTTCCGCCATAAGCATCATCGCCACTGATGGGGGCATTCAGCGACTTCAGGTGTATCCGGATCTGGTGCATGCGCCCGGTAACAGGCCTGCACTCAATAAGGGTATGTGACCTGTAGGCCTCCAGGGTTGTGAAAATAGTTTCGGCCGGTTTTCCCTCCTGCCTGTTTATGGTTACCAAACCATTATTCAGCTGCAGTATGGGCAGCAGCACCCGCTCTTCTTTAAATTCATGCAGACCATCGGCTATGGCATGATACACCTTTTGCACCTTCCGCTTCTCAAACTGTATGGCCAGGTTCCGGTATGCTTCCGGGTTCTTGGCAAAGGCAAGGCAACCGCTGGTTTCCTTATCCAGGCGGTGGCAGGCCTGCGCATCCGCCACCAGCTCACGCACCCAGTCCAGCAGGTTGTTGGGGTCGTTACGGTCGTTAAGCGTAGCCACATGCGAAGGCTTGTTGAGCAGCAGGTAGTGCTCGTTTTCAAAAATGATGAGCTCTTTGAGCGATGGTTTTTTCATAGAAAGGCCAAAATTCGGAGCTTCTGCTTTTTAATACAAACAAGCCACCTTCTTTTTGTTCTATTTATTCAAATTAAGACTATGATCCGGAGTCAGAAAAGATAATGTTAGCGCATAGCCATGAACAAGCAGCAATCAAACAATAACAACAACAACAAGCTAAGCAGCAGCCAATACTACTCAATAGAACTTTGCGGAACCATAAAAAAATATTCTGCGTAGTACAGCATCAGGAGCGCCTGCATCAGCGTAGCTTTGTTTCGCATAAATTTGCACGCGTCCGCATATATGGACAATAGCACTTACACACAAGACCCCACTGAGCTGGAACATGCTTTCGACAGCCTGGTTGACAGCCTGGCTGAAAAGGGATATGCCATCATGGATAATATCATGTCTGAGGAAGAATGCGCCGAAGTAAGGGCCATTATTGACCGGCATGAAGAAAACGGCCGCCTGAAAAAAGCCGGCATAGGTACCGGCCATGATTACCAGATAGACCGCAGCATCAGGGGCGACCTGATCCGCTGGATAGAACCAGAGCAGGTAGCACCCGTTACGCAGGCTTACCTTGCCAAGCTACAGCAAATGATGGGGTACATAAACCGCACCCTTTACTTAAGCCTGAAAGACTCAGAGCTACATTACACTGTGTATCCTCCCGGCAAGTTTTACCAGCGCCACCTGGACCAGCTTCGCCTGAACGACCACCGCCGCCTTTCTGTAATTTGTTACCTCAACGACGACTGGCTGCCCGAACATGGCGGAGAACTAAGACTTTACCTGCCCGAAAAGGGGGGCGGAGAACGCATTAAAGATGTACTACCCGTTGCAGGCCGGCTTATCTGCTTTCGCAGCGACTTACTGGAGCATGAGGTACTTCCTGCCATCCGCCACCGCTACAGCATTACCGGCTGGCTGCTGGACCAGCTGGCTGAGCTTACCCATTTATGAAGCTTGGGGTATCGGGCATAAGCTGTGAGGTATGGGGACTATGGACAATAGATTATAGATGATGGATTCACTGTGGTGAATCAGGTAGTGAGAAAGGAGAATGCTCAAAGAGGCTGTATCAAAACTAGTATACATTACTAGTTTTGATACAGCCTCTTTACTTTTATTCCTGGCAGTAAAATGTGCTCACCGCCTCCCGTTCTATTGTCTATCGTCTATTGTCCATAGTCCCCATACCCGATACCTAATTAAAACTGGTAGCGGAGGGCGAAGCCATCGTAGGGGCCGGTAATGGGCTGCAGGCTGAAATTATTGTTTTTGCTAACCTTGTGCAGGTGCGGCACCAGAATACCTATGGAAGCACCAAGGGCATAGCCTACAAGGTTATCGCTTAAAAAGTGCTTGCCTGCTTCTAAACGTCCGTACCCTACCACTGCAGGTATCAGGGCAGCACCAGCCCATACAAAAGGCTTGGCTCTGCTGTTGGGAAAATAATCGTTGAATACTTTTGCTGCAAAGAAGGTTGCACTGGCAGTTGCTGCGGTATGTCCGGCAAAAAATGAATTTGTTGCCTTGATATCGGTGCGATCGTCATTTTCAGGATTTGCATTGTACACCAGTGGCCGGTTGCGGTATATCCAGGCAGCGGAATGGGTGTAGAAGGTACCGGTTATAGCCATGGTTTCCAGGTAAAGAAGGCCAATTTGTCCGGCATCACTCCGCGTTTTTTTATCTGCCAGAAATAGAAGTGGTAATGCAAAAGAGGTATAGAAAGGTATATCCGTAAAATTTGAAACCTTATCGTTATAATTACCTGCAGACCAGCGGTCAAAGTTAGAAATATGTGCTTTGGCTGCTTCCGGGTTGGCGGCTACATAGGCCAGGTACTCTTGTGAAAGGGGGGGTTTATCATTCATAACAGTAAGGCCCCAGTAACTAAGGCCTATACCAGCCGCAGAAATCACACCATCGGCCCAGGTGGTGTTATAAACTTTACCTAAAGATCTCTTAGCATTGGTAGAAACATCTGTATACTGACCAAACAGAGGAGATGCTGCAGAAAGCCACAGCGCTAAAATAATTAATAACGGGTTCTTCATTCCTTAAAAATTTGATTCTACTACAGATGCTTAGATGCTTCTGCAGTTGTATAATATATAACCCCAAAAATACAACAGGGTTTCTAAATTCAGGCTGTAGCTTCTTCCAAACAACACTTTTTATACTTTTTACCACTCCCACAGGGGC
This sequence comes from Cesiribacter sp. SM1, assembly GCF_020178975.1. GTDB lineage: Bacteria > Bacteroidota > Bacteroidia > Cytophagales > Cyclobacteriaceae > Cesiribacter. The sequence goes on along the minus strand of NZ_JAHXBU010000093.1, from coordinate 307,504 downwards.
ACGGATCGTTTCTGCCGGGCTCCTCGGCAGTGGTAAGCTCTTCAGGTTCCTTCTTAGCCGGATGCTGCCTGAAGGTGTGAGCCAGCAGGCGGTACAGCCTGGGGTGTTGCTGTAGCAGCTTGCGCGGACGCTCAAAAAAGTATTCTGTCATTACCGCAAAAAACTCTGCCCCATTGGTAGCTCCATAGGGATTTATTCCTGCTTTACCATTTTTGATCTGCTCGGTTTTTTCCTGCATTACCTCCTGCCAGGCTTCAGCCAGGCCGCCGCTGAGGTAATGATCCGGAAGCCCATCGGTACTGCCATCCTGCTCATCCAGCAGGTGGGCAAACTCATGCAGGCCAACATTACGGCTATCTTTTGGGTTGGCAAACCCCTGCTGCAGGGCCTGCTTGCTGAGCACTACCATGTGCTGGTTTCCCTGCGGTTTAACTTGCCCTGCCGTAATGTTTTGTCGGCCTGGTTCGGGCGAGTGCACGGCCACGGCTCCATCGGTCAGGTATACCTCTCCCAGATTCGGGTATTCCCAGTCTTTATACCCCCAGGTAAGCATCACGGCAGAAGAACCTATAAGCAGGCGGCTTAGGTCATCTACCTCAGTTTCTATTCCAACTATATTAACCTGCGCCAGAAAAACAGACAGCCTGCGCTCAAAGCCTCTTTTCTGCTTTTTAGTCAGTCCGTTGTAAAAAGCCACATTTGTAGCCAGCAGGTGCCGCCAGTCTTTGGGGAAGCCTTGCTGCAGCACCTTTTCCGCCAGCCTTTTTTTTCGGGTAGCCCAGCGGTAATATATAAAAATGATCAGGCCCATAAACCCTATGAAGGCCAGTATGCGTGCGGTATCCATAATAAGAAAGCTGCCTTTTTGATACACAAGACAGCTCCTTAGATACGTAAAATTTTGTAAAGCGTTTTAGAGCAGAGCAGGCCGGAGATATTTCCTGAATTACGTTTGCATGCCGGCACCGTAACTCGCAGCGGGAGAGAAGTTGTGACTATTAACCTGAACAGCGCAGCAATGGCTTTAAACCTCGACTTGCTTTTTCTTAGCCTTTTTCTCTTTTCGTTTTTTAAGCCTGAAACTGAAAACTGATCCTTTGCCTACCTCACTTTGCACATCGATAACAGTTTTGTGGGCCTCCAGAATATGCTTTACAATAGCCAGCCCCAGGCCTGAGCCGCCGCTAACCTTGGCACGGCTCCTGTCAACACGATAAAAACGTTCAAAAATGCGGTTAAGGTGTTCTGCAGAGATCCCCCTGCCGTTGTCTTTGATCAGCACCTTGATGCGGTCACCATCTTCCTGCAGATCTGCTTCTACCCAACCCTCTTCTTCCGGATCTTCTTTTGAATACTTGATGGCATTGGAGGTAAGATTGGTGATTACCTGCTGAATGCGCTGCTTATCGGCCCACACCCACACCTGATCGGGAAAACCAGGTGCCAGGCGCAGGGTAATCACTTTTGATTCGGCCTTTCCCTCCATCTGGTCAAACACTTCGCGGATTAGCTCCGAAAGGTTAAAATAGGAGTAAAGCATTTTTATCTGCTTGTTCTCCAGCTGCGAGAGCATAAGCAGGTCCTGCACCAGCACATCGAGGCCATCCAGGCTTTTAGCTGCTTTCTTCAGGAATTTATCGCGAACGGTTTTATCCTTTACAGCCCCATCGAGCAGGGTGTAAATATATCCCTGGGCAGCAAATATAGGGGTTTTGAGCTCGTGCGATACATCGGCCAGAAACTCCCGCCGAAAGTCTGCCATCCGCTTCAGCTCATCTATTTCGCGCTGTTTCAGCTCTGCATAATTGAAAATCTCCTGGTTAATGAGGCGCAGGGGGTTTCGTGAGCTTGCAGCATTTTCTTCTTTCAGAAATGAAAAGTTTTTCTTTTTGAGCTTTTGTAAAACCTCCTGAATGCGGTTAATCTCCCGGAAAATAAAAAACTCCAGGGTGATAAAGGATAACAGATAAGTGGCGGCAAAAGAAACAGCAAAAGCCACCACAATTGCCCAGGCAGAAGTACCCTCTACCAAAGAAAGAAAAGCGGCCGTTATACCTGCCACAGACAGGGCCAACAAAATTGCTACAGCTCGGGCAGTTTGCTGCATAGGAGAAGGTTAAGTATGGGCGGCCGTGCCGGATATGTTTTTTTTAAAATATACAGATATGCGGCAGCTGGCGGCACAGAAACTAATTCAGCTCAAATTTATAACCAACGCCTTTAATAGTGGTAATGTAGCCCTCACCTATTTTTTCGCGCACTTTACGGATGTGCACATCTACCGTACGGGCCAGCACATATACATCTGAGCCCCATATGTTATGCAATAAATCGTCTCTGCTGAACACTTTATTAGGGTTCTGGGCCAGGAAGAACAGGAGCTCAAACTCCTTGCGGGGCAGTGTAACCTGCTGCTCGCCGATGTTTACAGTGTAGCTGGTGCGGTCTATCACCAGCTCGCCCACATTAATTTTATTGCTGTTCTTTTTCTTTTTGGTTTCCCGCCTGAAGAGCGCTGTAAGCCGGCTCATGAGCGCCCGGGGCTTGATGGGTTTTATGATGTAGTCATCGGCACCAACATCAAAAGCGGCAATTTCTGAGTATTCTTCGGCACGGGCTGTTAAAAAAATGATATAGGAGTTCTGCAGTTCGGACATATCGCGCATCTGGCGGCAGGTTTCTACGCCATCCTGCTCGGGCATCATGATATCGAGCAGTACCACATCGGGCTGAAAAGCCCTTGCCTCCTCTACCCCTTTTCTGCCATTCAGTGCAGTACGCACCAGGTATCCTTCTTTTTCCAGGTTGTACTGCAGCAACTCCAGAATATCCGGCTCATCATCTACAAGCAGTACCTTGTATTGCTGTTTCATAGGGGTTTGTTACTATATGCTTAAAACACTCAAAAGTAAACGCTTTTCAACTAGTACCCAAAAAAGTAAATCTATGTTAAGTCTATTTAAACCAGGCTTAACACTCACTTAACCTTACTTTCTTTTTCCTTTGTCAAAATCACGGATATCTACCTCTATGGCACCTATAAACATATCTGCCTTAATCTTCAGGGGTATTTTATGCTCATCGTCAGAGAGCCACATTTTAACGGCATTTTCTCCCTTAAACAGGCTGTTTTCGGGTAACAGCGGAGAAACCACCAGGGCATCCAGCTTACCGAGGTCTGTTTTTACTTTTTCGCGGCCAATAAACCGAACCTTAAAATCGTATACTTCCTTATCAAAAAAAGCGTCTACCCGGATCACATCGCCCTGCTTGATTTTGCTAAAATCAAGCGTTCGCATATAATAGTAGCCACTCACCAGGTCCTGCACGTAAACCGGCACCTCAAACACCTCGCTGCTTTCAACCTCTCTGCCATTTTTAGAGAGTGTGGAAACCACTGCCTTGCGGTTTAGCTGCTTAAAATTTACAACTTCATTTTTACGATAGTTACCCTCGCGGATGTAGCGGTAAAACTGGTGGGGCACCACTGCAGCCGTATCCATATAGCTGCCCCAGACGTTTTTTACACCATACAGCTTATCTGCCAGGCCTGTTGTGCGGCCCTTTACATCTATTTTATAACAGGGGCGGTCGTTGATGCTGTGCACCCTTTTATCGATCCGCAGCTCTGCCTCTCCTGCCGTTACAAACCCATAGTGCACCCTGTAGGTGAGCTTTTCTCCGGTACCAAAGGCATTGCTCGGCAGGAGCCGGTAGCCATCGTTAGACCTGGCACTTATCAAAAAAAAGGGAAGCAGTAAAATGGGCAGTATCTTTTTCATATCTGGTTGCAGTACAACATCCGTACCAAAAGGGTACAGAACATTAACGTCCGTAGCGGGCTTTATAATATTCCACGAATTGACTTAGATCTCCATTGAACTGTTGCTGCAGCTGTTGCTCTAATTCCACCTGCCCGCTACTATATCTTTCATACGACATAAAATAAGCATTGTTCGGTTCCTGCGCAGCAAAGAAAGCCTGCCAATCTGCCGCCCTGTTCAGCGGCAGGCTAGCGGTTTCTGCAATAATTTCCTGAATCAGCTGTTGTTTCAGGGCTTCTTTTTGCCTGATAGGGGTTTGTGGTGTAAAGCTGTTGTAGAGGCTGTCGAGCCGCCCTAACCCCCTGAGCACATGTTCACTGAATATCTGTCGGTCTTCATAGCGCTCCTGGTATTTTTGCAACTGCTCCGACTCTGGCCCCCAGGTAGCGGCCATGTACCTGCGCGCCCCTTCGTGTCCTACAAATGAGGCAAGGTTTTCATTGAAGGTAAGGGAATCTTTAACAAACACAGTGGCATGGGTAAGCTCGTGCAGTATGGTGTTTACCAGATCGCCCTCCAGCCTAAACAGCAGGTTGCTAAGAATAGGATCACTGAACCAGCCCAGGGTACTCCAGGCACCAACGCTGCGTATGTTGGTATCCCAGCCCTCTGCCTTGAGTGCTGCTTGCTCGGCCTCTGCTTTCTGGTAATCGAAAAAACCTTTGTACGATACAGTACCTACTATGGGAAAGCTCCATTCTTTATTTTCCAGCGCATAGGGGCGACAGGCAGTAACCACCCAGAGAATATCCTCTCCCTTCTGATCATAGAGCGTGGTGTAGTTATCTGTTTCTACCAGCCCAATGCTATCAACGCCCCACTCCCTTACATCGCCCACCAGCACAAGCCTTTGCTTAAGGCTGTCGGGCACTGCGGGGTCCTGCATTATTTCATCGAGCGGCCGGGCATTCCAGAGTACTTCAAACTGCCCCCTGCCCTGCATAATACCATAACCGATAAGCTCCCGCTGCCATATGGCGAGCACAACCAGTACCAATAGCAGCGCCAGACCAATTTTCTTTAGCATGTGTCCTTATCTGTTTTTCTTATTGTGTTTGCTCCAGAGCTCAAAACTGCCGCGGTAATTCAGGTAGGTACCGTGCGAGAATTCAAAGCTTTTTTCCGTCAGATCATAAAACGGTTCTGCACGCAGGCTTAGTGTAAGATGCCTGCCAATAGGTATATCGTTTAACAGTCTTAGCATCAGGATTTGCCGTTCCCGACTGGTAGCACCTGGATTGTCGTAAGTAAAAGAATAAGAGCTGAAAAGAGGCCCTCCTTTGATGGGAATGTACCCATTGCCCTTCCAGTAACTAAGCATAAAACCTCCTAGTTTGGTGTAGGCGGCTGCGTTCAGGTATAGCCCCCAGCCCTTTTCAAAAGGCACCAGGAGTTCATTAGAGGCATCGGAATAGCCCAGTACATAAGGCTGCAGGCTATAGCTGTGCAGAAATTTACGGTCAACCTGCTTGTGCAGCTCCAGGCCCAGAGCCCCATTCACGCGGGTAATCAGCGGGTTTGGGTCGGTATCGATCTGCCCGCCCTGGTGAAAGGCCAGCATTTGCAGGGGCAGCACCAGCTTTATCTTTTCATTTTCTACCAGGTCTGCCCTGGCAGAAAAACCACCCGAAACCACCTCCTGGAACGGGCTGCCGGTATAAATGGTGCGCTCCCAGTCTATCCACACATCCAGCCAGAACCTTTGGCGCTCCCACAGCAGTTGCATACCTTCCTCCAGGCGATCGAGCATTACCAGTTCAAAATCGTACATGGGCTCCACCAGCCGGTGGTTTAAGCTGCCCTGCAGTGTACCAAATATAAACTGCAGGCTATCGAACTTAACCTGCAGCCTGAATACGGGCTGTATGGTACTGTAGTAGCGGTTACCAAAATCGTCGCGGGCAAACAAGCCAGCCGATAAGCGCACCCGTTTATCTGGCTGATAACTTAGCCAGGGCATAACCTCGTAACCAAACAGCGTGTAGCCATCGGCAAAGCGGCCAAAGTATTCGTTGTTTCGGCTAAAAGCCATGGCATAGGTGTGGAGGGTAAGCTTACCACTGTCGGCCTCCTGCACCGCGGGGTTGGGCAAATAAAAAGCCTGGTTGGGTAACTGGGCATTTACAGGCAGTGCCGTTATTATGCTAATGAAGATCAAGAGCTTAAAAAGAAGGCTGCAAACCTGCACATCCGGAAAAAAATTTATAGATTGAGGTAAGGGCTTGGAGGTCTCGAAAAGACTTCTATCTTTGCGAAAAATATTAGCAAAATTCATTAGCAAAAAAGAGGTTGTTTTAGCATTTAGAGCGAACTTTTAAGGCCTCAAATTCCTTCTGATAAAGTGCAGGCGATAGGTCTGCTGCAACAACAAAGCTAAAAATTTTAGTGCATAACATGAGTGATAATCAGGAAAAATTAAAAGCACTTCAGCTTACCATTGACAAGCTGGACAAAACCTATGGCAAAGGTACTATCATGAAGCTCAGCGACGAGGTAGTGGTAGATACTCCTGCCATCAGCACCGGTTCGCTTGGCCTCGACCTTGCCCTGGGCATTGGTGGTATTCCGCGTGGCCGGGTAATTGAGATCTATGGTCCTGAATCAAGCGGTAAAACAACCCTTACCCTGCACTGCATTGCCGAAGCACAAAAGCGTGGCGGCATGGCGGCTTTCATTGATGCCGAGCACGCATTTGACCGTGTGTACGCAGAAAAATTAGGTATAGATACACAAAACCTGTTGATTTCGCAGCCCGATAATGGTGAGCAGGCACTTGAAATTGCCGAACACCTGATCCGTTCCGGCGCGCTCGACATCATCGTGATTGACTCTGTAGCTGCACTGGTGCCAAAAGCAGAGCTGGAAGGTGATATGGGCGATAGCAAAATGGGTCTGCAGGCCCGCCTCATGAGCCAGGCCCTGCGTAAGCTTACCGGCGCGATCAATAAAACACACTGTACCTGTATTTTCATCAACCAGTTGCGCGAGAAGATTGGTGTGATGTTTGGCAACCCCGAAACCACTACCGGTGGTAACGCCCTTAAGTTTTATGCATCTGTGCGCCTGGACATCCGCCGCATAGGCCAGATCAAGGAAGGTGCCGACAATATTGTAGGTAACCGCACCCGTGTGAAGGTAGTGAAGAACAAGGTAGCTCCTCCATTTAAGCAGGTAGAGTTCGATATTATGTACGGCGAAGGTATTTCCAAAGCCGGTGAGATCCTGGACCTTGGCGTAGAACTGGAGGTAATTAAGAAATCAGGCAGCTGGTTCTCTTACAATGATCAGAAGCTTGGCCAGGGCCGCGATGGTGTAAAACAACTCATCAAGGATAATCCCGAGCTGATGGAAGAGCTGGAAGGTAAAATCCGCGCCAAAATCAAAGGCGAACACCTGGAAGAGCCTATCCCTGCTGCAGAGTAGTTTATAGCGATAGATTATGAGCTGGCCAATAATGTAAACACCAGCTTTTAAAAAAATAGAAAAGAGCCCTGCCTGCTGGCGGGGCTCTTTTGTTTTATCAGCTAACTGCCTTACTGATTACAGTTCAGCAATTGTATAGGTAGAACCTGCTTTTTTGATTTTCAGGAAGTCTACTTTTATATCAGAGTCACCAGAGTTGAATACACCAGTGTATGACTTGATCTCACCTTCGTTGTCGCCTTTTACATACAGCGTGTAAGATGTGTTTTTCTCAACCCTGTAGGCTTCTACCTGCACCAGGTACTCTGCATCAGCATAAGCATCACTAAGTGAAACAGATTCGAAGCTGCTAAATGCCGCAGAAACATCAATCTCTGAAGTACCCTTCATCAGGTAAAGCTCCAGGTCTGCATATCTTGTAGCATCGCTGCTGGTGCCACCAGTTGTCCACTCAAGCTCTACAGTAACACCTGCGTTGCTGCTCATTACATTTGCTGGCAGTGGCTCTTCCTCTGTTCCAGAGCAGGCACTCATCACCGCCAGACCTAACATCATTCCTGCTAGTAAACCTTTTTTCATGATCATTGTATTATTGGTAAGGGTTATAATATTTTTTTCAAGACTGTTGATTAGTTACTGCGTGCATAGAATTTTTCGTACTGCGCAAGGCGGTACTGCACATCTTCCATTTTATCGCGCATTGCACGTGCCCATCCACCTTCTTTCATTTCTTCCAGGCGGGTGAGGAACTCCTCGGCATCGCTGAACCTGTAAGTGAGGTAGCAGGAGATTGCCAGGTTTTTCAGAATAGCTTCAGTAACTTTTTTGTCGATGCGAGCCTTGCGATTATCAGGATCTGATTCTGCCAATTCCTCTTTCCAAAGCTTTACAGCCCCATCCATGGTAGCGATGTAATCTGCAGAAGGGTAAATATCTCCTTCGACTTTTTTAGGAGTGGCCGTGTTTACTATTTCAAATGCACTGGTTAATTTGGCATAATCTGTAGCGCCTTTTTTCTCCTTTACAAACTTAATCTCCTCGCGCATCTCTGTTTTTACATAGCCATACTGATCGGCCAGGTAAGTTTTGATAGCGCTGGTATTTGCAGTGAGCTCACGGTTACGCACTTCAGATTTGAAGCTACTGCCACTATTTTTCCAGTATTCGTAAAGGGCAGCCTTGTTAGGAAACTCTTTGGTTTCTGCATAGGCAAAGTCGTTGGAGTTACGCACAAATACATCCTCAACAACCTGCTCTCCCTGCAGTACGCGAAGACGCATAGGGTAACGGAACTGAATAGTGTATGAGTAGTATTCTACTTCCACACTTTTGTCGCCACGCTTTTCGCTACGCTTTGTTGTTTTAAGCTCGGGATAGTTAGGTATGTTGTACCAACCCAGCGATACTTCTGTAACAATACCGTTCTCCTCGCCTGTTTTCTCATAACCAGGCAGTGTGGCAGCATCTTCTAAAGAGGAGGTAATAGAATTACGGTCCTGATCTGCTGCAAGTCCGTCGGGGATAAGAATGCGGCTTGCGTAGGTTCTAACCTCTCCGGCAAACGGATGGCGGGGTAGCTTCAGATATGGTACCTTCACCCACTCATCCTTTACGTTTTGGGCAAACGTAGCACCTGTACCACACACCAGTAGTAACACAGCTAAAGTAAACTTTTTAATCATAACAACAGGTTAAAGTTGATGCACAAAACTATGCTTATGTGTTGTTATGAAAAGTTGATAAATGGTTACACCATTACATCCAATAAAAAAATAATATTTGACAAAAAAGAGAATAAAAGTATAAATAAGCACATAAACAGTAGTATTATATCAGCAAAACCTATAAATAGATACACCTTGCTTCAATACATTTCCTGCCCATAAACAGCTGAAACAGAACCATAACAACAGAAACATTAAAGCAAAATTTAACATTGAATAATGTTTCCGGGCTAATGAGAATTAATCATGGTAAAGCATTCAATTATCAGAAGAAAGCATGTTTTACTCCTGTAATTAGCGGAAAGATAATGTGATCTTTTCGTACAGATTATTCGAGTTTTACGCTGGCCCTAAGCATGATGCCAGGCAAAAAACATTGTACTCCCCTGAATCAGGCCATACTTTTTTGTATGGATATGCTACCGATCAGACTGTGCCTGATGAATACTTTTGCATCTGAACTATGATGAATTTTGCCCCTGGGCAAAGGCCCTTTTCAGGCCGAAGGGTGTTCGTCAGACACAGCCTTTAAAACAGGCGCTGAATTAAATTAACTGCAGCATTTTAATGATGCCTCCACTTTAATGCCTCAGGTGGTGCCTGCCAGTCAGATCCTGGCTCAAAGTGGTTCCATAAGAGTGCAGAAAGCTTTCGGATCAACTCCCAGCCTTCATTGCTTGTTTCATAACTTTCGTCCTGCTGGTTTTTGGTGATGATGCAGAAAACGTAGTCACCGGATGGCGCATTTACCAGCACCACTTCGGCGCGGGTTTGGTTTACGGAACCCTGCTTGGAAGCTGCCTGTATGGTGGGTGGCAGCTGGCTAAGGGCCACATCATCCCAAAAAATATTACAGAGATTGCGGTACAAACGATCACTGGCGGCGGGGCTTATTACTTTACCCTGCCTGATCTGCACCAGCAGACCTGCCATTTCCCGGGGCGTGGTTTGCCCCCACCCCATTTTGCTCCAGTTTGCTTTTCTGCCCGGTGTTCTGGAATTTACCCGGGTGTGTACGTAGCCATTTTCCTGCAGCCAGTTATTGATAGCAGTGCCGGTACCTGCCAGTTGTTGTGCCCACAGGCTTGCTGTGTTATCGCTGGTAGTAAACATAAGCATCGCCACCTTGCTAAGCTTTACGGCTGCACTATCTTTGAAGGAGCCCAGCAAATCTTCTCCCTCATATAGAAGCGAATCCCTGTATAGCAGCGGCTGATTCAGGTCTAGCTCTCCGGCCTCTATCTTTTTGAAGAGGCCTATGGCAATGGGAATCTTAATCATGCTGGCTGTGGGAAAAAGCGTATCAGCTTTGATAGCCGCAGTATTACCTTTAGCAAGGTGGTGCACATAGATGCCAACATCGCCCCTAAAGCCACTGACTAAGGTCTCCAGCTTTTGTTGTAGTAGCCGATCCTGCCTGCCAGGTGCACGGAGCTGCTGAGCATGTAGGTTGTGGTAAAAAAAGCCTCCCAGCAACAGCAAAATTAACAGAAGTTTAGGCTGCATAAACACCTCATGATTTAAAGTCAATATACAGAGAATTGACTGGGGAAACAGAATAAACAAACATCAATCTCTGGGCAAGCATTGGTTTCAGTAGCTCTCCTGCAGAATCTATAGCCGGAACAATACGCTTTACACATGAAAAAAGCTCCCCTTCATTCGGCAGGGGAGCTCTTCTATCCAAAACAAACCAAAACTAAGTAGTACGAATTGCTGTAACAGGATCCATACGGGCAGCCGACCAGGCAGGCCACAAGCCTGAAATAACACCCACAATAGCTGCCACCAGTAAGCCAACAATCACGTTACCCGTTGTTAGAATAAGGTTAAAGGTTCCCATTTCAAAAACCAGCGGCGCCAGGCTAATAATTACGAACACCAGTACAAGACCTGCAATACCACCCAACAGGCTTAAGAAAATGGCTTCGAACAGGAACTGCAGCAGAATAAAGTAATTTTTCGCACCAAGAGATTTTTGTACACCAATCTGGTTAGTACGCTCCCGCACCGATACAAACATAATATTGGCAATGCCAAAGCCCCCAATCAGGATAGCAAAGCTGCCTATAATGGCACCTACTATGGAAATAGCTGCAAAAATGCTCGATACAAAATCGGCCAGCATCTGTGGCTTGTTGAGTGCAAAATTATCTTCTTCCCTGGGTCTTAGGCCACGCCTTTGCCGCATCAGGCCCCGCACCTCTGCCTCCAGGGTTTCCAGCTGCGGCCCCTCCTGTTCGGTGCCTTTAATGGCAATGCTGGAACCCACACCCTCATATTTACCAGAGTAAAACACCTTCTGAAACGCTTTATAAGGAATAAAAACATTCTGATCGTTGCTGGGTGCATCCAGCAGGTTTTCACCCACCTCTTTCATAACCCCTATAACCCTAAAGCGCCTGCCCTTCACGGAGATCTCTTTGCCGATAGGGTCTTTGGTAGCGAAAAGCTCATCGGCCACCTTAAACCCAATTACCGCCACGCTTTGCCCGGTTTGCTCCTCAATTTGCGTAAAATACCGGCCAGTATTTACGGGTATGTCAGCTACATCCTTATGATCGTAAGAGATGCCATTGAAGTAGATATCGGAACTGTTACTCCCCCACTTGGCAATGGTTCTGCGGCCGGCCTGTATACTTACCGCCCGGGCATTCTGCAGCTTGTCCTGTAAAAATTCATATTCTTCATAAACAGGCTGAGGGCGGTTTATGTATTTCCACCAGGGATAATCTGGCGAAAAGCTCCAGGGCCATTTTTGCACATATACCACCTTGTCGCCTACAAACGAAAGGCTTTGCCTAACACCTGCCTCCAGTGAATCTACCACTGAAAAAACAAGAATAACGGTAAAAATGCCTACTGTTACGCCCAGGAGCGAAAGTATGGTCCGCAACAGGTTGCTCCTTAGCGCTGAGAGCGCAAAGCGAAAGCTTTCAAAAATTAATCGGATGGTTTTCACTCTTTAAGGCTAAGTGTTTAAAAACAATTTTGCAGAAAACTTGCTATTTACATAGAGATTCGTAATTGAAACTTGTAGCTTTGCAAGCTTAAACAAAAGCGCACAACAGGCTTTTAAAAATACCGATGAAATTATCAGAATTCAAATTCGATTTGCCCGCAGGTCTATTAGCGTTATATCCGGCCGAAAACCGTGATGAATCGCGTCTGCTGGTTTTGCACCGCAACACCGGCCAAATCGAACACCGCATTTTTAAAGATGTAGTTGAGTACTTTAATGATGGCGACGTAATGGTGAGCAACAACACCAAGGTGTTTCCTGCCCGCTTATATGGCAACAAAGAAAAAACAGGCGCCAAAATTGAAGTGTTTTTGCTACGCGAGCTAAACCGCGAAATGCACCTTTGGGATGTACTTGTAGATCCTGCCCGCAAGATACGTGTAGGCAACAAACTTTACTTTGGCGACGGCGAACTGGTAGCCGAAGTTATTGACAATACCACCTCTCGTGGCCGTACCATCCGCTTCCTGTTCGATGGCTCTCACGAAGAGTTTTATAAAATGATCGACTCCCTGGGAGAAACCCCGCTTCCGCGTGAAATTACCCGCGATGTGGAGCCTGAAGACCGCGATCGCTTTCAGACCATTTATGCAGAGCATACCGGCGCTGTTTCGGCCCCTACTGCAGGCCTGCACTTTACGCCACACCTGCTGAAGCGCCTGGACCTGAAGGGTGTTTCTGTAAACCCCATTACCCTGCACGTTGGCCTTGGCACCTTCCGCCCAGTAGATGTGGAAGACCTTACCAAGCACAAAATGGACTCCGAAAACTTTAAGGTGCCCGAAAAAACTGCCGTAAAGGTAAACGAAGCTCTTGACAACAAACGCAGGGTATGTGCCATTGGCACTACATCTATGCGTGCACTGGAGAGCAGCGTATCGGCCAATAACCGCCTGAAGCCAACCGAAGGCTGGACGGATAAATTCATTTTCCCTCCTTACGATTTTAAAATCTGTAATGCACTGATCACCAACTTCCATATGCCAGAGAGCACCCTGCTTATGATGGCCTGTGCCTTTGGTGGCTTTGAAAATGTAATGAAGGCTTACCAGGTAGCCATCGAAGAAAAATACCGATTCTTCACCTATGGCGATGCCATGCTGATCATATAAGTCAGCCAGCCTTTTTGAAGATACCCTGTCAGAGCTTCGGCAATTTGCCGAAGCTTTTTTATTTTCCCCCCATGAATCTCCAATCTCCCTCCACCCAGCTCTATGCCATTATTGTTGCCGGCGGCAGTGGCAGCCGCATGCAGTCGCAACTGCCAAAGCAATACCTACCCCTGCTGGGCAAACCTATATTGATGCACACCCTGGAGGCCTTTAAAGCAGCTTCTGCCAGCCTTCAGCTGGTGCTGGTGCTGCCTCAAAACGATTTTGGCTTCTGGAAGGAACTTTGCGAAAAACATAGCTTTTCTCTGCCTCACCAGCTGGTAGCCGGAGGCAACAGCCGCTTTCAGTCTGTTCGTAACGGACTGGCGCAGGTACCACCTGAAGCACTCGTGGCCATACACGATGGTGTACGGCCCCTCATTGGTCCGGGTATTATCATGGAATCATATCGCGTGGCTGCAGAAAACGGATCAGCAGTGGCAGCCGTTCCGCTCAAAGACAGCATTAGGCAAGTGCAGGCCGATGGAAGTAGCCAGAGCCTTAAGCGGGAGGCATACAGGCTGATGCAAACACCGCAGACCTTTCGTGCTGCAGCCATACACAAAGCCTACCAGGCCCCGGAGCAAACTCTTTTTACCGATTGTGCCAGCGTTGCCGAAGCGGCCGGGCAGGCTATTTTCCTGGTAGAGGGCTCCTACCGGAATATTAAAATTACAACGCCCGAAGACCTGTTGTTTGCTGAAGCATTGCTGAAACAAGAAAAGGGCAGTACTGAAGCACCAAGCCTGTAAGATCCTTAGCAGTTCCTGTAAAAAATTAAACCCCGCTTTAGGCGGGGCTTCATGTTAGTATTCATCTTCGTTGAAGAAAAAATCTTCTTTAGTAGGATAGTCGGGCCATATTTCTTCAATGCTCTCATATGGTTGTCCGTCGTCTTCCAGCTCCTGCAGGTTTTCTACTACCTCCAGCGGGGCACCGGACCGGATAGAGAAATCGATCAACTCATCTTTGGTTGCTGGCCAGGGAGCATCTTCCAGGTAGGAAGCCAATTCTAGTGTCCAGTACATGCGTATCCTCCTTTAATTATTGTTGTTTTAAGTTATTTACTCTGGTAGTATCAGGTTTGTAGACCGTACAATTAATACAGGCCTAAAAGTTCAGGGAATCAACAATTTTTTAAGCAAATATGCCACTCAACGTAATAAATCCCCATTTATTGATGATTTAGCTCTTTTTATTAAGTGCTAAAGTTGTAGGGCTATACGACTAGAGAATCGGCAGGTTGTGCTATTTGGTAAAAAGCTTTGTTATTTCAAAGCAGGTTTAAGGGGTAAAATCATGAATTTGCCTGCTGCTGAAGTTCTTCCAGCAACATTTTCTTGATCTTTACCTTTCTCTGCTGCGAACGGAGCTTAGTTTCCATCATTTTAGCAACATCGCTGCTGCCGGGGCTTGTCATGGCCATATTTTCCTGGTAGGTCTGCAACTCCCTTTCGTCACGGCTTAGCAAATCGCGCAGAAGCCGCATTTTTTGCCGTGCCTGTTCCTGTATACTTTCCTGTTCTATACCGGGTATCTTGGCATAGGCCAGTTTATTCAGGAAGTGTTTTTCCCTTAGCAGGTTGCCGGTATCGAACAGCTGTTCAGAAATACGCGCCACCTCAGGCGTGCGGGCAAACCCAAGTGCCTTATACTCGTTTTGAACTGCCTCTACTGCCTGCACTGCGTTGCGATCGTGCGGATCGATGCCCCGCATGCGCTCCAGCAGTGCACGACGTTCTTCCAGGCGCTCCTCGCCTGTGCCGCTTGTACTGCCATACTGCCGCTGCGGACGATCGCCATAGGAACGGCCTCCCTGCGGACGGTCGTAAGACCTGCCCTGTCCCTGTGGGCGCCCCTGCTGATAGCTGCTGCTGCCACCACCCTGGTAACTGCCGCTACTGCCCTGGCTACGACCACCGGAGTAGCCGCCACCCTGGGTGCGCTCGCGCCCGCCCATTGGCCGGCTGCCACCAGGCCTGTCGCCGCCAGCATGGCGCTGCGGACGGCCCTGTTGCATTACCGGGCGGGTAATACGCTGAATTTCGTAAAGCAGCGGCTTATAGATCTCTGCCGGAATTTTACCAATATCGCGCCAGCGTTGCTGAATGTTACGCACATCATAAAGTGCCTGGCGTGAATTAGGCTGCATTACAGCACGCTGGGCCTCAATGATCAGCATTTCGTACTGCTTCTGGCGCTCATCCAGCATTAGCTTACGGTCTGCAAAGAATGCACTACGCCTGTCGAAAAAGCCCTGCAACAGGTCATTGAATTCTTCTTCAAACTTATCCTGATGCTCAGGATCGAGACTGCCGGTACGCAGCCAGCGCATCTTCAGGTCTTTTGCCAGCTCGGCACCTGCTTTCCAGTCGGTCATTTCCCGCAGGGGCTCTGCTTCGGCAAGCAGCGCAGTTTTTATTTCCAGGTTTCGCTCACGGTTTTGCTGAATTATTTCGCGAATATAATTTTCCTGCTGTTCCAGCCGCTCGTGCAGGGCTTCAAAATCGCCCAGGCCCTCGTATTGGGGCAGCGTTTCTTTCAGGTGCAGCAGCTTCATGAGGTAAGAGCCTTTGTTAGACTTCTCCTGGATATCCTGCTCCAGCTGATTTATTTTTTCTACTAACTGCTGATAACGCTGCTCGTAATAAGAAAAAGCCGCCTCTGGGGT
The DNA here is from genome assembly GCF_020178975.1 of Cesiribacter sp. SM1. GTDB lineage: Bacteria > Bacteroidota > Bacteroidia > Cytophagales > Cyclobacteriaceae > Cesiribacter. Next base: position 291,689 of record NZ_JAHXBU010000093.1, on the reverse strand, counting down.
ATCTTTTACCTCACCAATTTCCAGTGCCGGATGCTCACCAAATGCCTTACGGTAAACCTTACCGTCCTGAACATAACCATAGGGATGTTCTGCCACGCTTGTAATAGGTTATAATGTTATACAATTTCACCGGAGGCTATCACCATTAGTACGCTAGCTTCCGCATTTCCCGAAAAATAATTAATTCCGGCCAATTGGGGCAGCAAAAATAATTAAATTTGCATATTGACCTACTAATATATCAGAAAGCATGAGTGCCGAAAAAATTATTTTTTCAATGTCGGGCGTCAGCAAGGTTATTCCGCCTAAACGCCAGATCCTGAAAGACATCTATCTCTCCTTCTTTTATGGAGCCAAAATTGGTGTTTTAGGCTTGAATGGTGCCGGTAAATCTACCTTACTGCGCATTATAGCCGGCATCGATAAAGAATACCAGGGCGAGGTTGTATTTTCTCCGGGCTACAGCGTGGGCATGCTGCAGCAGGAGCCTCAGCTCGATCCTGAAAAAACAGTTCGCGAAGTTGTGGAAGAAGGCGCAGGCGAAGTAGTAGCCCTGCTTAAGGAGTTTGAAGAAATTAACCTGGCCTTTGCCGATCCTGCCGTAATGGAAGATCCGGATGCCATGGATAAGCTTATAGAAAAGCAGGCCAAGGTACAGGAGCAACTGGATGCCCATAATGCATGGGAGCTCGACACCCGCCTGGAACGTGCCATGGATGCCCTGCGTACCCCTCCCGGCGATGCAAAAATTGCCAACCTCTCCGGTGGTGAGAAACGTCGCGTAGCCCTTTGCCGCCTGCTGCTGCAGGAGCCCGATGTACTGCTGCTCGACGAGCCAACCAACCACCTGGATGCCGAATCGGTACACTGGCTGGAGCAACACCTGCAGCAATACAAAGGCACTGTAATTGCCGTAACGCACGATCGTTACTTCCTGGATAATGTTGCCGGCTGGATTCTGGAGCTGGACCGCGGCGAGGGTATTCCTTGGAAAGGCAACTATAGCAGCTGGCTGGAGCAGAAGAAAACACGCCTGGAGAAAGAGGAAAAAACAGAAAGCAAACGCCAGAAAACACTGGAGCGCGAGCTGGAGTGGGTGCGTATGTCGCCTAAGGGCCGCCATGCCAAATCCAAAGCCCGTATCAGCAATTACGATAAACTCCTTAGCCAGGATATAAAGGAAAAAGAACAGAAACTGGAGCTGTTTATACCGCCGGGGCCACGCCTGGGCAGCAAGGTTATAGAAGCGCATGGCGTGAGCAAAGCCTTTGGCGATAAGCTCCTGTTCGAAAACCTCGATTTTCAGCTACCACAGGCAGGTATTGTAGGCGTTATCGGACCAAACGGTGCCGGTAAAACCACCCTCTTTCGCCTGATTACAGGCCGCGAAAAAGCCGATGCAGGTACCTTCGAGGTGGGTCCTACTGTACAAATTGCCTATGTTGACCAGGAACACAGCAACCTGGACCCCAGTAAATCTGTTTTTGAGAACATCAGCGGCGGCAACGACCTGATGATGCTGGGCAACCGCGAAGTAAACAGCCGCGCTTATGTGAGCAAGTTTAACTTTGGCGGTGGAGACCAGGAGAAAAAAGTTGGCATTCTTTCCGGTGGTGAGCGTAACCGCGTGCACCTGGCCATGGCCCTGAAACAGGGTGCTAACCTGCTGCTGCTTGATGAACCTACCAACGACCTGGACGTAAACACCCTCCGGGCGCTGGAAGAAGGTCTGGAAAACTTTGGTGGCTGTGCTGTGATCATCTCGCACGACCGCTGGTTCCTCGACCGTGTGGCTACCCACATCCTGGCCTTTGAAGGCAATTCGCAGGTATACTTCTTCGATGGCAACTACACCCAGTACGAAGAAAACCGCCGCCAGCGCCTTGGTACAGATGCCACGCCTAAACGTATCAAGTACAAAAGCCTTGTGTAAACTGCTATTTGTTTAATGAACTGGTTTTAAAACATCAGGCCCTTAAATCTATAGCTGTATCAAACCAGCATAATCCTCCGCCCACCTGCGCGGAGGATTTTTTTGTAGGCTGAATCTGTAACATTCAGGGGCATACCAACCTTGTAAGTATAGGGATGAGCAAGAAATCCTTAACTCCTGTGTATGGTCCTGATCTACGTTAGCCTTTCTGAAGATTCACAAGCATCCAAGTTAGCAGAACAACTATTAATGCAGCGGCTCGCCAATCACATCAACATCATTCGCAATAATGAGTGCATGATGTATAGTGCAGGAAAGGTTCAGAAATCCTACCAGACTATTCTGCTCATCAAAACAAAAGCAACTCTCTACAAGCTTATTGAGGAAAGGATACAGGCCCTGAACATAAGCCCCACCCCTAGAATTTTTTCAGTGCCCATGACACAGTTGGATGCTGATTACCACTCCTACCTCACAAACGATATCCTTTAACCAGGCATACATGCTGCTTTTAACCCACTTTTTTTCATGGCATGCAACCAATAGCTCTCGAGCAGCATCTAGCTTAAAAAAAGCATTGCTATGAAAAGATTTGCCTACACCCTGTTTGCCTGTTTACTAATAAGTCTTAGCTCCTGCCTGGAAATAACCGAGCAGGTACGCGTGCGCGAAAATGGCTCCGGACAATTTACATTCACTGTTGATATGAGCGAGGCCGAACCCCTGCTGGAGATGGTAAAGGGTTTTTCGGAAGAGGCAAATCCAGACCAGGTAAGCTCCGATCTGAAAACCGGCATGGAAGATGCTCACCAGCGCCTGCAGTCGGTTAAAGGCATACACCAGGTTGCACTCATCCGCTCAGATAACGGACTGCTCTCCGGCATTACCTTTGAGTATGACAACATAGATGCCCTGAACAAAGCCATTAATGTAGTGCAAAACAACAAGCCCGAACTGCAGGAGGCTTACTTTGCCTGGAATGGAAAACAGCTGCACCGCCTCAATACCTTAAAAATTGAGAATGAGATCAGGAAAAAAACAGGCAGCGACCTGAATGGCCTGGACCTGACCGTGAACGGCAAAAGCATGAAAGAAATGATGAACAGCATGGTATACCGCACCGAGTACACTTTTGACCAGCCCATTAAGAGTATCAGCAACAGCAACGCTACCCTTAGTGCCGATAAACGAAAAGTTACCCTGGAGCGCTACCTGTTGGATGATACGCGGAAGGCAAACAGCCTGGAGAACATAATTAAGTTGTAAGGGTGGGTTAGGGAAAGGAGGTTTGGGATATGAGCCAGGAGGCCAATACCAGCTGCAGGGGCTGATAGATACTGTGGCAGGAAAAAACGCCTAAACGCAGAAAAGCCTGATGCCAGCCACTACAGTAGCTCACACCTCATACCCCAAACCTCACACCCCCTCAATATTCATGCTCCCGCTGCAGCGAATGCTCTTTGTGCTGCCAGAGGATTTTGTCTGCTTCCAGCTGGCGGATCTGTTCTTCAGTAAGGGGCTTTTTAAGCAGTTGCTGGAGGTTAGGCTGGCCGGCATCTACCCAACTGGTATACCAGTAATCTGCCACCATTTTAATGGAGCGTCGCATTTGCCGCTCCACCTGCCCCCGGAGCATTTGCTGGTAATCCCTGGAGAACTCGCGGCTGTAGGTGCGCACCATCAGGCCGTTACGCTCTTCGTAGGTCCACTTTTTTTCTTCGGAATATTGCCGACTAAGCTCTTTTTCAAAGGCTAGCACAGAATCAAGGGCAAGATGTGCCTGTGCCACCCCCTGCCAGATATAGTGCTGCGGATTATCTATGTACTGGGCTTTTCCTATCCAGAACTCCCACGCCCCTGCAAAAAGCTCTGGCAGCCGCGATTCCCAAAAGCCATGTATGCCGCGCTGGCCTGTAAGTTGCCCGTTGTAGTTCACGGTTGTGTGCAGGGGCACATTGGCGTCGGCTACATAATGGCCTAAATCAGCAGAAAGGCGTAAAATTGCATCTACATCCTGCCTGCGAAAGGCTTCTGTAAGCCAGCCTTTTGTTCTGTACACATGCCAGGGCACAATGCCATAGGCCCGCAGGGTATCTTCCGTATACAATTCTGTTGCCTTTTGCCAGGAGCGAGGCATTTTATAGAGGGCACTGTCTCCGTATACATCCAGGTCAATGTAGTGCCGCTCGGCTTCGCCCTCCACTGCATAGCGCCTGCGGTCGGGGTTAACGGCATTTTCTGTAATGAACAGGATGTGGTGTTTATAGAAGGGAAGCATTTCGGGAGGCAGGGAAAAAACGGCCAGCCTGTTGATCAGCTGGTGCCCGAAAAAACCCCAAAAATCAGTACGGTCTCCGGGTACTGCCGCCAGTGGAAACAGCAAAAACAAGATCAGCAGCCTAACTCTCACCTTAGCACTTAGTAATTAAGTTAAATTTTTCATTGCAGCTGTTCTGGCGCCAATGATTCCTTCTGCAGGGGGCAGTACAGCATACAGGGCCCTCTTTTGGAGGAACAGCAAGAGGCTAAGATTTGTTAAATACGGAGCTTCAGTATTTTAAAGCTGGCACATAGTTTTGTAAATATTAATTCTTATGCTATCTTTGCAGACTCAAATTGAAGATTAGGCTAACGGAAATAAGGAATGGCACACCACAAATCAGCACTGAAGAGAATTCGGTCAACTCAAGCCAAGAGGCTGCGGAACCGTTATCAGGCTAAAACAACCCGCACGTTCATCAAGAAATTGAAGAATACACAAGACAAAGCAGAAGCACAAGAGCTTCTGAAAACTGTAACTTCAATGCTGGACAAGCTGGCGAAGAAAAATGTTATCCACAAGAACAAAGCTGCTAACAACAAAAGCAAGCTGGCTCGCCACGTAGCTACCCTGTAATTGTAGGATAATCTAAAAGCATTTGAGGCTGCCCCACTGGCAGCCTTTTTTGTTGCTATTAGTGGCTGCTTTTAAACAATTTAGCTGTGGCTGGCCTTTTTTAAACAAAAAGCCGCATGGAAAGCCCCGAAGACCGCTTAGACCGTATAAGCATCCGAAACTGGGCAGAAGAAGATCGCCCCAGAGAAAAATTGTTATTGAAAGGAAAGGCAGCCCTTAGCGATGCAGAGCTTATGGGCATTCTTATTGGTTCCGGCACACGCTCCATGTCTGCAGTAGATGTATGCAAGCTTATACTGCAAAAAGCCGGCAATAACCTTAATGAGCTGGCACGGCTTTCGGTAAAAGATCTGCAAAAATTTAAAGGCATTGGCGAAGCCAAGGCCATTACCATTGTGGCTGCACTGGAACTGGGCCGCCGGCGCAAAGAATCTGATCCTGTAAAACGCATTAAGATCACCAGCTCGCAGGATGCCTATGATGCCATTAAGCCCGAACTATGGGATAAGCAGCAGGAAGAGTTCTGGGTGTTGCTTTTAAACAGGGCAAACCAGGTGATGCACAAAGCCCAGGCAAGCCTTGGAGGTGTATCTGGCACTGTTGCCGATCCTAAGATTATTTTCAAACTGGCCCTTGATCACCTGGCTTCTGCCATCATTCTCATACACAATCACCCAAGCGGAAACCTTAAGCCAAGTGAAGCCGACCTTAGGCTTACAAAGAAGCTGAAAGAAGCCGGTAGCATGCTGGATATTCCGGTGCTGGACCACCTCATCTTTACCGACCACAGCTACTACAGTTTTGCCGATGAGGGCACCCTTTAAACAAAAATTCCGCAGCCTGTGTGAAAGCTGCGGACATTTCCTCCCCTCAATATTGTATGCTATTAAAGCCTGGTTTTTCAGCTGGCATTAATTTTATAAAACTATAACGACAACATTATCAATATGTTAAAACATACAACAAAATTTTAACACAAAATGCGCTGAAAGTCTTGCCAGCTTTACAATTGTATAATCGTTACTTAATAATTTTAGTAAACATTACACAAAAGTAGTTTACTTAGCTTTTTGTTTTTGTGTCTGGCGGGTAGACTGACGCAAATCTTCCGCCCCTCTGCCAGGCTTGCCGGCAGAGTTGGGATCAGTTGCTAACTTAGCTGCAAGATCATTCAGGGGAGGGTTATGTTTTTCTCCCCAGATCTCAAAATATACCGTGTTCCCAATTTTTTCTACCACACCAATTTCTTCAATAGTCTCCTGGTAGGTTTCGTAGCAGTTCAGCGCCTTTTTAAGAACCTCGATATCCTGCTCCCTTAGGGATAGTGCGCAGTCAACTTCCGATGGCATGGTCTGCTTCAGGCGTATGCCCATAGTGTGCACTGCAGGCCCCTCCTCATCTTTTAACGTAAAAAATGCCAGGCGCTTCAGGTAGCTGGCACCTTCGTCTTTCATCTGCAGGTACAGGCGCTTGATCACAGCATGCATCACCAGGTGATCGTGAAAACCGCTGATGCCATGTACAGGGTATGAAACCACTATATCGGGCCTAAGCTGTTCTATATGCTGCTGTATAACAGCCTCTATTTCCCTGGGATCCATTTCTTTAAGGCCACTATCGGGTAAATCCAGCACCTTCATACTGGTAAAACCAACGGTTTCCTTTACGGCCAGCATTTCTTTATAGCGGATCTCGCCCATTTGCTCTACGCTTACACCCAGCTTATGCCGCTGTTTTGTAGCTCCGCCACGTGTAAGGGTAAGCAGGTGTACCTCATGTCCCTGCTCTAACTGCTGGTACATAGCCGCCACCGGACCAAAAGATTCATCGTCGGGATGAGGAAAAATGTATAAGTACTTCATAATAAACAGTGTTGCAACGGTAAGGAGTGTTACAACGGTAAAGAAAACTATAAACTTTTTGTTTGGTAGTATTTATCTAAAACATTATCAGATATCTTAACCTCTAAATCCAAAAAAACGTACTGTAGATTTACCGTTCAATAACTGGCAATTATGAAAAAAGCCCGTGTGGTTATCATACCTGTAGTGGTAATATTACTTTTTTATCTGTTTGCGCCTACCTATTTGCGGAAGGCATTTACTTATTTCACTCCAGATATTGATGATTATACTGTTTTTGAAAACAGAGAGGTACGAGCAGGTTTTGAGGAGGAACCCTGGACCAAACGTGCAGATTTTAACAGAGTAAGCCTGCCCGACACCCTGCTTGAAAAAATTAATAGCCTTGAGCCGGTAGCGCTTTTACTCATAAAGGACGGTAGCCTTGTTTTTGAAAAGTACTGGGAGGAGTACGGCCCCAGTTCTTACTCTAATTCTTTTTCTGTAGCCAAGAGCATTGTTAGCCTTTTGATAGGCATTGCGGTTCAGGAGGGGAAAATTAACAGTCTGGATGACCCCATTGGGCAGTACCTGCCAGCATATAAAGGCCAGCCAGCCAGCATACGGCACCTGCTTATGATGAGCAGCGGCCTGGACTGGAATGAATCCTACTCCTCTCCTGCCAGCGTTACCACCAAAGCCTATTATGGAGATAACCTCCGTGAGCTCCTGAACAGTTTAAGCATTGTTGATATACCCGGAGAAGTGTGGAACTACCAGAGTGGCAACACACAGCTACTGGCCATGATCCTGGAGAAGGCCACTGGCCTTAGCCTTAGCGAGTATGCTTCGCAGCGACTCTGGAAACCCCTGGGAGCCTCCGAAAATGCACTCTGGAGCCTGGATGAACCCGATGGCATTGAAAAAGCCTACTGTTGCTTTAACTCAAATGCACGTGATTTTGCCAGGATTGGGCAGCTGGTACTCGATAGTGGCCAGTGGCAGGGCAGACAAGTGGTTCCAAAACCCTACCTGCGCAAGGCACTTTCGCCACAAACGCAACTTATTGACGAGGAGGGCCATCAGGTTGATTACTATGGGTACCACTGGTGGCTTATCCCCTACAATGGCGAACTTATTCCCTACGCCCGCGGAATTTTAGGCCAGTACATTTTTGTTTTTCCCAGAGAACGCGCTGTACTGGTACGGCTGGGGCACGAACGTGACAGCGAGTATATTAACGCTCATCCTGCAGATGCTTACCTGTACCTGGAAACTGCCCGTTATTTGATGGAACATTACAGCAACTAAACAAAGGCTGAAAACTAAACATCAAAACCACAGCCCAGGCCGTTATACCTCTGGAAGAAAAATTTTAGTTAAGTACAGTGCACCAGCCCCAGGGCAGTGCACTTGTTGTAATCAAAGATTGATTTGGTAAACTACTACCACATATTAGGATTAAGCCGGACTGCTACCCAGGTAGAGGTGAAAGCCGCCTACCGGAAACTTGCCCTGCGCTACCATCCGGATAAAAACGGAGGGAGCAGTTATGCAGAAGAACGTTTCAAGCAAATAAGTGAAGCCTACCGTGTACTTTCTGACCCACGCAGAAAAGCCAGACACGACTGGGCACTGGAGTACGAGAACTACCAGCAATCCCAGCCCCAGACAAGTTGGGAGCCCACACCCGCAGGCAGCACTGCAACCGAGGCTCAAAGAGCCGGCACCCGCCGCAGGCGTGCACCAAGGCCGGCGTTTAACTCACGCTATAATATTATCACCACAGCCTGGGCATTTGGTATCTTCTTTATCATAGCAGTGGTTGTTGTAGGTGTATCAATCTGGAACACCCACCGCCTGGAGCAGCTGGAAGCAGAGAGAGCCCGCGAGGTACAGGAGGTATACCAGCAGGCAAAAGAACAGTTTGGGCAGGGCAACTACAGCTTTGCACTGCAGCTCCTGCAGAACATAAATAGCTTTGCGCCCGGATCGCAAAAAGCAAGTCAGCTGGAAGCCTATATTCTGCACACCCTGGAAAAAGAAGGATTACAGAATTACAGCCTGGGCAATTACGAACAGGCAGCCGAACAACTGGAGCTCCTGACCAACCATTTAACGGAATACCGGCCTGTGGTATTTGCACACCTGATCTCAAGCTATGAGGTAATGCAAAATTATGAGGGAGCCATCCGCGCCTATAAGTCTGTTATTAAGGCGGAGCCCCGCACCATTGAGGCCCGCAACCGCCTGGCCATGATCTATGCCGAACACTATAAAGACTTTGATACTGCCCTGCAGTACTACCAACAGGCCAGTGAACTGGTAACAGATCAGTATAAAATTGAGTATGGCAAAGCCTATGCCTTAACGGTAAACCCTGCCAATACACCAGATAGCCATTACCAGTTGCACTGTGGCCTGGCGAAGGTTTACATCACGCAGGGCATGTTACAACAGGCCGAGTCTGCCCTGAAATGGGCTGTTTTTTTGCGTCCGGATGAACCACTTGCCTATTATTTAATGGGCATCAAGCATCGTGAGGCTCATGATATGCCTGCTGCCTGCCGCTCCTGGCAAGCCGCCGCCGACAAAGGTTATGGCCAGGCCGATGGTTTCCTGGCCGAGTACTGTAAGTAAAGAACCATTCCCGGGTAGCTTCTGTTGTATATCGGCTATCAAAGCCTTTCTATTATATTTGTAACATGGCTACCGCAACTACTACTAAAACAGACATAAGAAAGCTCAGTCTTGAGCAACTAAAAGAAGCGCTTGTGCAGATGGGCGAGAAACCTTTCCGCGCCAAACAGGTGTGGGAGTGGCTCTGGAAGAAGTCTGCCGGTAGCTTCGAAGAAATGACCAACCTTTCCAAAGGGCTACGCGATCAGCTGGAAGCAGGCTTTGTGATCCATCCTTTAACAGTTGCTTCCAAGCAGGTAAGCAGCGATGGCACGGTAAAATCTGCCTTTCGGCTGCACGATACACACCTGGTGGAGGGTGTACTTATTCCGGCAGATGACCGCATGACGGCCTGCGTTTCTTCGCAGGTGGGCTGTTCATTAACCTGTAAGTTCTGCGCAACCGGCTACATGGACCGCAAGCGTAACCTGGAGGCCTCTGAAATCTACGACCAGGTGGTTACCATCAGCCGCCAGGCCGAAGAGCACTTCGGGCATCCACTTTCCAACATTGTATTTATGGGCATGGGCGAGCCCCTGCTGAACTATCAGAACGTGATGAAAGCCATTGACCGTATTACGGCCGAAGATGGCCTGAACATGGCTGCCCGCCGTATTACGCTAAGCACTGCCGGCATTGCCAAAATGATCAAAAAGCTGGCCGATGACGAGGTAAAGGTAAACCTGGCCCTGTCGCTGCATGCAGCGAATGATGTAAAGCGTAACCAGATTATGCCTATCAACGAAAGCAACAGCCTGGAAGCGCTGAAAGAGGCACTGCAGTACTACTACAAAAAAACGCATAACCCGGTTACTTTCGAATATATTGTATTCTATAACTTTAACGACACCCTGCAGGATGCCGAAGAGCTTTACCGCTTCACCAAAGCAGTGCCCAGCAAAGTAAATATCATAGAGTATAACCCAATCAAAGAAGCTAGTTTTGTAAATACAGGCGAGGATAAGCTGGATGCCTTCAGCAACTACCTGCGCAACAAAGGTGTAAATGTGCATGTACGCCGCAGCCGAGGCAAGGATATAGACGCTGCCTGCGGCCAGCTGGCCAACCGCGATGGAGAAAAAGCAGCCGACCAAGCAGCTACAGCAACCGAAACAGCAACAGCATAATATCAAAAAAGCCCCGGATCATCAGGTCCGGGGCTTTTTTGTATCTGTACAATTCCTGTACAAGGTATATTGACTGAACCGGTGCTTAGCCTCTGCTGCCGGTATAGACCAATGACTAATCCATTGCATCACCTCACCCACAACAGTAACCACATCTAAGCCCCTCATTAGCTCATTACTTACCCTTTCTTACTGGCATTAAAGAGTTTTTGCTTTTCTTCTTTGCTTAGGCTTTCATAGCCATGGGCAGAAATCTTGTCCAGAATAGCATCTATTTCTTCCTGGGTAGCCTTGCCAAAAGAGCTTGGTTGTTGCTGCTGTTGCGCCCTGTGGGTAGTGCGGCTGGCAGTATAAGCTTTCTCCCTGCGGTGGCTTACCTTAATATGAGGCTTGCGGTCAAACAGGCCGGCTATCCAGCTAAAGCTGTTTGAGATCCAGGCACCAAAATCGCGGCCATTTTTAAGCTGCATAATATACAGATAACCGATGGCAGCACCACCCAGGTGGGCCAGTTCTCCGCCGGCATTACCACCTTTAAGCCCCAGAAAAGACTTAAGCACAATAAAGATGAGTGCGATGTATTTGATTTTAACAGGCCCTAAAAAGAGCAGGAAGAAAGAATGGTTAGGTGCCAGGGTTGCTGCTGCCAGCACAATGGCAGAAACACCCGCCGATGCACCGTAGAGGAAGCCTGTTCTGCCCTGGAAGGGAGGTAAAATATTATAGAAGATCAGGAAAAAGAGTGCGCCGGCAAGTCCGCCCAGCACATAGGTATTTACAAAGCGCTTACTGCCCAGGTACTCTATTACCAGCTGGCCAAACCAGTACAGGAACAGCATGTTAAAGAGGATGTGAAAGAAATCCTCATGCACAAACATATAGGTAAAGATCGTCCAGGGCTTTACGATCAGCTCTTCAAATTCAGAAGGAACCGAAATCCACTGCATAACACTCCAGAACACTTCGCTTCCGGCCAGGTAGGCTATAACGCTAAAGATCGCCAGCACCAGGTAAATGATGATGTTGATCAGTAAGATCCTGTAAAGACCATTATTAGGTCTCTTAAAGGCATATTTAAGTTCTTCAAAAAAGCTGTTCATAGTTTAAGTACACTATTGATAACGGTTCCGGGCTTCACCCCACATGCTTAACAAAATAAATCCTACCAACATTCCTCCTACGTGAGCCATATGTGCAATCTGGTCATTAGGTGTTCGCTGGAACAGCGCATAAATTTCATAGGCACCATAAAAAAAGATCAAAACCCTGGCCCTCATAGGGATAGGCGGAAACAGCAGCATAATACGCCGGTAAGGAAACAGCAAACCTGCCGCCAGCAAAACACCAAATACAGCACCGGAAGCACCCAGCATGGGTATATTTACGGTTGCCATATAAAGTTGCTCTACTTTTATTTTAGCAGCCCGCTCCAGCTCACCATCATCCGGAGCATCGCCATAGGCACGAATCAGAGGATTGATGTTGCTATAATTCCTGGCGTAGAGAGATTCGAAATGCTCGGTAACCACTAACTCAAAACTATTTGGGTCTGGCTCCAGCATAAAAGCCTCCACATCCTGCCGCATTCCGCGCATCTCCACAAGTTCTACCCCCATGAAAAGTACAGCCGCCCCCAGGCCTGTGATCAGATAATACTGCAGAAAACGCTGGCTACCCCATACTTCTTCCAGCCATGTTCCGAAAATTATCAGCCCTATCATATTGCCGAAAAGGTGCCACAGATCGGCATGCAGGAACATATAAGTAACGAACTGCCATGCTCTAAAGTTATCTGAATTGATAGAGTAAAGCGCAAATAACTGAATTACCTCGCCATATAAGCCAAGCAGGTAAGATGCGCCAAAAACAGCTACATTTATCAGAAGAAGGTTTTTTACAACAGGGGTTAGGTTAAACATGCAGGATTATTGTTTAAAAAGTTCGGCAACTTTGTCCAGTTCCAGCAACCTGAAAGTCTGACGACCATCTGGTGTGTAGGCTGGTGTCTGGCAGGCAAACAGCTGATCGATCAGGGAGCGCATTTCGGCAAGCTCCAGTCGCTGTCCCCAGCGCAGGGCAGCTCTTAAGGCCAGGGCACGGGCTGTTTGCTCACGCTTGCCCAGGCTTAAATCGGTTCGGTGGTGCTTTAGCTGCTCCAGCAGCCCTTCCAGCAGGCGCTGGCTGTCTACACCGGCTAAATCGGCAGGCACCCCCTGTATCACCAGGCTATCGCCGCCAAAGTGGCTAAGCTCAAACCCCAGGCTTCTGATTTCTTCCTCATACTCCTGGAAGAGCTCCATATCCTGCCGGTTAAGCTGCAACTGCTGCGGAAACAGCGATTGCTGCGAAGCGGCAGATCCATGCTGCAGCTGTTTTAAAAATTTCTCATACAAAATGCGCTGATGTGCTGCCTCCTGGTCTATGAACATCATGCCGGATTTAACCTGGCATATGATGTAACGCCCATGGAGCTGAAACACCGACTGCTGCGCATCGACCCCGGAATCGTAGCCTTCTGCCGATTCAGTGGTTTTTAGCTGGTTGGCAGCGCTCTCTACCATCACCGACTGCGTAAACGCCCTGCTGGGCTGTATGATTGTTTGCGGCGGCCGCCCGCCCGGAGTAGCACCGGCTCCTCCCCCACCTCCTCTGTTCGCTTCAAACAACTGCTCCCAGTTCGTCAGGTTTTGCTGCTGAGTGCTGCTCTGCCTGAACTGTTCCCAGGATCTGTCGGGCCGGCTGTGAGCAGCCGTATCGGGTATATTTACGGTAGCTGCAAGCCTGCTGGTGAAGTTTACGTCCTGATCAAAATCGAGTGATGGTGTAAGGTTATGGGCGCCAATTGCCTGTCTTACCGCAGATTGTACAATTGCGTACACAGTTCGCTCATCGGCAAACTTAATTTCCGTTTTGGTAGGATGCACATTTATGTCGATTTCCTGGGGATCAATTTCCAGAAAAAGAACGTAAAACGGGTAAGTATCAGCCTGTAACAAACCCTCGTAGGCACTCATCATAGCATGGTGCAGGTAGTTACTTTTGATGTAGCGCTGGTTTACAAAGAAGTACTGTTCCCCACGTGTCTTTTTGGAGAATTCCGGTTTTCCGATGTAGCCCCAGAGCTTAAGGTGCGGGGTTTCTTCGCGGCAGGCAGCCATTTGCTCCTGGTGGTTTTTAGTAAACAGCTGCACAATGCGGTTGCTGAGTTTACCCGCCGCTAACTGGTAGGTTTCCAGGTCGTTCTGGTGCAGGCTAAAGGCTACCTCCGGATGCGCCAGGGCCACCCGCTGAAACTCTTCAACGATGTGCCGCATCTCTACCGGGTTGGATTTGAGGAAATTGCGCCTTGCAGGCACATTATAAAACAGGTTTTTTACGGCAATAGAGGTACCTTCAGGGGCTACCACCGGCTCCTGTTCCTTTACTTCCGATCCTTCTATACAAATCCGCACACCCAGTTCGGAACCATGCTGGCGGGTTTTCATTTCTACCTGGGCAACCGCAGCAATAGAGGCAAGCGCCTCGCCCCTGAAGCCCATGGTACGAATGGCAAAAAGATCTTCTGCTGTACGTATCTTAGAGGTGGCATGCCGCTCAAAACTCATGCGCGCATCGGTTTCAGACATGCCTTTCCCGTTGTCAATTACCTGCACCAGCACTTTGCCAGCTTCCCGGATCAGCACCTGCACACGGGTACTGCCAGCATCTACGCTGTTTTCCATAAGCTCCTTTACGATAGAAGCAGGGCGCTGCACTACCTCTCCGGCAGCAATCTGGTTGGCAATTGCATCGGGTAATAGCCTAATAATATCTGTCATGCAGTATAAACAGAATGAGCCCGTACATAGGGCGGGCTGTTAATGGTTAGGGCTTGTAAATATACAGAAAAAAAAGGGGCAGCGATATAACTACCCCATCTTTAGGCCATTTCAGGAATTATTACGCATTTGTCTCATACGTAAGAAAATATAAGCCGGCAGAAGAATTAAACCAAGGTAAAGCACGTTATTTCCGTAGAATAAATACCCAACTGAGAGAAATGCTAAAAGCAGGATTAATACTAGTTGGCTTACGTTGGAACGCTTTACTTCAGATTCCCTGCGGTCGTGCACTTGCTGCCACTCTGCTCTGAATTTGATGCGTTGTTCATCGGTGATTTTAGCTTCTGCTTCCATCTCGCGACGTATGCGTTCAGTCCGCTCTTCGATCTCTTCTTTGATAGGATCATAAAAGCGTGGCTCATAGTTAAATTTCTTACTATTTGGCAGCCGTATTAGGGAGGGTAATTTCATAATTAGGCGTATTTTGCAAGTCTACAAATCTAGCGATTCTTTATAAGGGTAACGTTCGCATGTTCGGAAAAGTTTGTGCCGTAATGGCTTTGTGTGTGATGGGTTTAACAGCCGCCTGGGCTGGCACGCCACCCGATTCTACTTCTTACAAAAAGTGGGCACAGCAGCGTGACCACTGGGTAGACAGTGTGATGAATAGTATGACGGAAGAGCAGCGTATTGGCCAGCTGTTTATGGTGGCTGCTTACTCGAACCGCGACATGGCCCATCTTCAGGAACTGGAGCAACTGGTGGTGGAAAACCATATTGGCGGCCTGATATTCTTTCAGGGTGGCCCCGTACGCCAGGCCCGCATGACAAACTACCTGCAAAGCAAGGCAAGTGTGCCGCTGTTCATTGCCATGGATGCAGAGTGGGGCCTGGGCATGCGGCTGGATAGCATCCAAAACTTTCCCCGACAAATGACACTGGGCGCTATTGAAGATAACCAGCTTATTTATACCATGGGTGCAGAAGTAGCACGCCAGCTAAAGCTGCTGGGGGTGCATATAAATTTTGCACCGGTGGTAGATGTAAACAGCAACCCCAATAATCCGGTAATTGGCACCCGCTCCTTTGGAGAATACAAGTTTGATGTAGCCCGCAAAGGCGTTGCCTATATGCGCGGCCTGCAGGATGGTGGCGTTCTGGCCAGTGCCAAGCACTTTCCGGGCCATGGCGATACCGATGCCGACTCCCACCTCTCCCTGCCGGTTATCAAACACGATATGGAGCGCCTGCGCAGCATAGAACTTTACCCTTTTCAGCAGCTCATAGGCGATAGCATTGCCAGTGTTATGGTTGCTCATTTATATGTACCTGCGCTTGATAATACCCCTAACCGCGCCACCACGCTCTCGCCTGCCGTAGTTAGTGGTTTACTGCGCAAAGAGATGGGCTACAGCGGTCTTATTTTTACCGATGCTCTTAACATGAAAGGCGTTAGCCAGTATTATAAGCCTGGCGATGTGGATGTGGCAGCCCTGAAAGCAGGCAATGATGTACTGCTGTTCTCAGAAGATGTAGCCGGTGCCATTCGTAAAATCCGCAGGGCCGTTAAGCGCGGCGAAATAACTCAGAAAAGCATAGATGAGCACACACGCCGCATCCTGCAGTCGAAATACTGGGCAAACCTGGATAGCTATACCCCCATCAATACAGACAACCTGCTTGAGAGGCTTAATGACCCTGTAGGCGATATGGTTCGCCAGAAATTATACGAACATGCCGTATCCATTGTGCACAACCAGCGCAACCTGCTGCCCATACGCCACCTGGAAGACCGAAACTTTGCCGCTGTAACCATAGGGGGCGACATTGCTAAAAACAAATTTGTGGAAACCCTGGAGCTCTATGCGCCCTTTGAACACTTCCATATCTCTAAAGATGCTTCTGCAGAACAGTTCAAAGCCCTGGAAGAAAAGCTAAAGCCCTACGATGTTGTGGTTGTAGGCGTGCATGATATGATGCGTGCACCTGAAAAGAACTTTGGCCTGGCACCCAACCAGCTCTCATTCATCAATGATATTCGCCGCCACCCCAATGCAGTAATTGCAGTGTTTGGCTCACCTTACAGCCTGAAGCACTTTGAAGAGGCCCGCACCCTGGTGCTGGGTTACGAAGATAACAGCTTTACCCAGGAGATTGTACCTTCTGTGATTTTCGGAGGCCTGCCCGCAAAAGGAAAGCTGCCGGTATCGGTAAGCGGCCTGGTGCGGCGTACCATGGGCGAGCGCACCCAGGACCTGGCCCGTTTAAGCTATGCCACTCCCGAAGATGTAGGCATGGACTCCAAAGTGCTGGAAAACATAGACCGCATAGCGGAAGAGGCTGTTAAACTGGGCGCCACACCGGGTATGCAGATCCTGGTTGCCCGCAAAGGCTCAATCATTTATCAGAAGAACTTTGGTCACCTCTCCTACGACAGCCTCAATCCTGTTACCAACGAAACGGTATACGACATTGCCTCCATCACCAAAGTTGCCGCAACACTGCAGGTAATGATGTTTATGGAGGAGCGCGGGCTGGTAGACCTGGACAAACCTATTGTAGAGTACCTCGAGGACTTGAAAGGCACCAACAAGGCCGATCTAAAGTTACGGGACATACTCGCTCACCAGTCGGGGCTGGTTCCCTATATTCCTTTCTGGAAAAACACCCTGCTCGATGCCAAGCTGAACACTGCCTACTACAGCAGCACGAAAAACGACAATTTCAGCCTGCCTGTTGCCGGTAATATTTACACCTCTCGCAGCATGCAGGATTCTATCTGGCAGTGGATCAAAAAATCAGACCTATTGCCCAAGCCAAGAGGTAAAAAGAACTGGGAGTACAAGTACAGCGACGTAGGCTACTACATTATGCAGCGCATTGCAGAAAAGATGCTGAACCAGCCTATGGCAGAGTTTCTGGCCCAGAACTTTTACGAGCCGCTGGGACTTGAATCTACTACCTACCTGCCCCTCTCCAAATACAGCATAACACGAATAGCCCCAACGGAGTTAGACAACTACTTCCGCAACGGGCTGGTGTATGGCATGGTGCACGATCAGGGCGCTGCCATGATGGGCGGTATTGCCGGCCATGCCGGTATTTTCAGCAATGCTACAGACCTGGCAGTACTCATGCAAATGAACCTGCAGGATGGATATTACGGAGGAAAGCGTTACTTTGCCCCCGGTACCGTAGAACGTTTTGCTAAGGCACAGTTTAAAGGCAACAGACGCGGGCTGGGCTGGGATAAACCAGAGATGAACAGTCCGCACGGCCCCACCTCTAACATGGCTTCTCCAGGTACATTTGGCCATACTGGCTTTACAGGCACTGCAGCCTGGGTAGATCCGGAATTTGAACTGGTCTACATATTTTTGTCGAACCGTGTACACCCGGATGCCAATAATACAAAGCTTATCCGCTTTGGCACCCGCACGCGTATCATGGATGAAATCTATAAAGCTATGCAGAGCTTTAATAAATATAATCAGACCCATTGAGGCATGAAAATTGGCATTGTTTGTTATCCTACTTTTGGCGGCAGCGGTGTAGTAGCTACAGAACTTGGTAAAGGACTGGCTAAAAAAGGCCACGAGATCCATTTTATTACTTATTCGCAGCCAACCCGTCTCGACTTTTTCAGCGAAAACCTTTATTACCACGAGGTAAACATGGAGCCCTACCCGCTCTTTGCCTACCCTCCCTACGAGCTGGCACTGGCCAGTAAAATGGTAGATGTGGTACGCTATGAAAAGCTTGATCTTCTTCATGTACATTATGCCATTCCGCATGCCTCGGCTGCTTATATGGCAAAACAGATATTAAAGAGCCAGGGCATTAACATTCCGGTTGTTACCACCCTGCACGGAACCGATATTACCCTGGTGGGCAAAAATGCCTCCTATGCACCGGTAGTTACGTTCAGCATCAACGAGTCTGATGGCATCACGGCAGTATCGGAATCGCTGCGGCAGGATACCTATCAGCACTTCGATATCAGAAAAGACATAGAGGTTGTGCACAACTTTGTTGACCTGGATCGCTTTAAAAGGCAGGCAAAGGAGCACTTCCGAAAGGCTATTAGCCCTATGGGTGAAAAGCTGATCGTACACACCTCTAACTTCAGAAAAGTAAAACGGGTAGATGATGTGATCCGCATATTCCATCAGATACGCCAGACACAGCCCGCCCGCCTGCTGCTGGTTGGCGATGGTCCGGAACGCCCCCGCATGGAAAAGCTGTGCCGTGAGTTAAAGATCTGCGATGATGTACGCTTCCTGGGCAAGCTCGATGCCGTAGAAGAGGTACTAAGCGTTGCAGACCTGTTCCTGATGCCTTCTGAAAAAGAAAGCTTTGGACTGGCTGCCCTGGAGGCCATGGCCTGCGAGGTACCCGTAGTAAGCTCTAATGCCGGTGGCCTGCCCGAGCTGGTAGTAGATGGCGTATGTGGCTTTGTTTGCCCTGTGGGCGACACCCGCCAGATGACAGAACGGGCCCTGTTTATTCTGCAGGAAGAAAACCTGCCGCAGTTTAAGAAGAACGCACTGGCACGCGCGCAGGAGTTCGATATCAGCAATATTTTGCCCCTTTATGAGGCAGTATACGATAAAGTACTTTCGGTAAAAGATTTATCTACCCTTGACGTGCCGCAATAAACAGGCATTTGTAAATTTGTGCCAAACAATTATTAGCCCTAACCTTTTATATAAGCATACGTTAGGCTATTGTCTGGTAAATTTTTTAATGTTCTATGAACCACACAGTGAAACCAAAAATGAAAGGCAGCAAGCAGCTTTTCAGTAATCCTCTGCTTGAACGCCTGAGCCGTACCCACATCTCCATACCATTAACACTCTACTCTGTAATCTCAATAGGTTTACTGTACTATGGAGCAACCGAAATAGGCCTGCAGGCAGGTATGATGGTACTGATGTTTGTACTTGGCTTCCTTTTCTTAACCCTGCTGGAGTATGTGGCCCACCGCTATGTTTTTCACATGGAGCCTACCAATAAGGTAAAGGCTAAAATCCAGTATACGGTACACGGGGTGCATCATGAGTACCCGAAAGACAAAGACCGGCTGGCTATGCCCCCTATACTGGCCCTGCTGTATGTAGCCATCTTTTTTATCGTATTCAGGTTTGCTTTAGGCGATTATGTATATGCCTTTGTGCCGGGCCTTTTAATGGGTTATGCCACTTATTTGTTTGTACACTTTGCGGTACATGCTTACCAGCCACCTAAAAACTTTCTAAAAATACTCTGGGTACACCATGCCATCCACCATTACAAAGATCCTGAAAGAGCCTATGGCGTATCTTCGCCACTCTGGGATTATGTGTTTGGCACCATGCCTAAATAACATTTAAGTCTACATTTAACTTTAAAGCTTAGCACCCTGCTAAGCTTTTTTCTGTTTTTATGAAAACCAAAAACATCAGCATACTAGGCTGCGGCTGGCTTGGGATTTTCCTGGCACGCCGTTTACTAAGAGAAGGGTATACCGTAAAGGGCAGCACCACCCGTACAGAAAAGCTTCCATCTCTCAGAGATGTAGGCATACACCCCTACCTGCTTAGCCTTACGCCAGAGCTTAACGGCCAAAAGGCTGCGGAGTTTTTCGATACCGACGTTCTGATCATAGACATACCACCCCAGGTGCATAAGCATGGAGAAGACTTTCACCCGCAGCAGATCGATAGTATACTAGAGGCCATTGCCACAAACAGTCAGCTGCGCGTGCTCTATACCAGCTCTACCAGCGTATATCCTGATAACGGAGAGGAATTGACTGAAGAAGCAGCCAAGCCCGAAGCCGAAGGTGCCAATAAAACGCTGCTAACTGCAGAAGCAAAGCTCCAGGAAGCCCTGGGCAGCAGGCTTAGCATTTTGCGCTTTGGCGGTCTGATGGGCTACGACCGCATTTCGGGGAAGTGGAGCCGGGGCAGCGAGCTGGAAGATACTCCCGTAAACTACCTGCACCGCGATGATGCTGTAGAGATTATTGTACAGCTGATCGCACAGCAAAAGTGGGGCGAGGTTTATAATGCCGTAGCACCTGAACATCCCGGCCGTGCTGCCATCTACAAAAAAAATGCAGCAGCCTTTGGCTGGCCGGAACCACAGGTAGTGCCCGCCAAAAAGAAAAAGACCATCAGCAGTAAAAAGCTGCAGCAGGCGCTTGGCTATAATTTTATTTATCCCGATCCGCTGGAATTCCCCTACACAAACCCTGATAACAGTTAAATAATCCAGCTGTTATACATAAACTGCAATAGAGAAATGCCTGACACGGGCATTTTTTTAACGAAAAAACGTTATACTACTGTACAATCCCCTACAACATGATTGGCTACAGATTTACAGACTATATACCCGAGAACGATCCGGAATCAACCACATTTGAAAACCTGCTGAAGGTGTTCATGCAGTTGCTGCTCATTACCTCCGGCGATGTTTCCGAAGCGCTTCACTGGCTAAGCAACCTCGATAAAAAGTACGGCCTCTCTACCGAAGATTACGGCATTGGCGATTTTATTGAAGACCTGAAAGAAAAGGGTTACATCACTGATGAAAATCCTGAAGGTAAATTTGAGGTAACTGCCAAAAGTGAGCAGAACATTCGTAAAAGTGCCCTGGAAGAGATCTTTGGTAAGCTTAAAAAAGGCCCTAAAGGCAATCACCACACCTTTTACAGTGGTGCCGGCGAAGAGCCCCGCACCGAAAAGCGAGAGTACCAGTTTGGCGACACCCCGGAGCAGATTGCCATTACAGACTCCCTGCGCAATGCCCAGATCAACCACGGGCTGGAAGGGCCGCTCCTTACCGAGCAGGACCTGGAGGTATATGAGAAAGACTATAAGTCCCAGACCTCTACGGTGCTTATGATCGACATCAGCCACAGCATGATCCTGTACGGCGAAGACAGGATTACACCTGCTAAAAAAGTGGCCCTGGCCCTGGCAGAGCTTATTAAAATACGCTACCCGAAGGATACGCTTGATGTAATTGTGTTTGGCAACGACGCCTGGCAGATAGAGGTAAAAGACCTGCCTTTTTTGCAGGTAGGCCCCTACCATACCAATACGGTTGCCGGCCTGGAGCTGGCCATGGACCTGCTGCGCCGCCGCAAAACATCTAACAAGCAAATCTTTATGATTACGGATGGCAAACCTACCTGCCTTAAAGTAGGTATTAAATATTACAAGAATTCTTTCGGGCTCGATCGCAAGATCCTGAATAAAACCCTTAACCTGGCCGCGCAATGCCGCCGCCTCCATGTGCCCATTACCACATTCATGATTGCTTCAGACCCTTATTTAAAGCAGTTTGTGCAGGAGTTTACGCAGGTAAACGGCGGCAACGCTTACTACAGCAGCCTGCAGGGACTGGGGCACCTTGTTTTTGAAGATTACAGACGCAACCGCAGAAAAACTTTTTAAGAAACATGCAAATAAAGAATATCCCGGCCGAGAAGCTAACCAGGATCAAAACCCTTGGTGAGCTGAAAGCTACCGGCTACGCCACACGCAGCATAAAGGAAGAATTACGCCAGAACTTAATCTACAAACTACAGCATAAGGAAAATCCTTTTCCCGGCATTTTAGGCTACGACGAAACCGTACTGCCCGATCTGCAGCGTGCTATTTTAAGCCGTCACCACATTAACCTGCTGGGTTTGCGGGGCCAGGCAAAAACACGTATTGCCCGCCTGATGGTAAACCTGCTGGATGAGTACATTCCATACCTGGAGGGCACCGATCTGCTGGAAGACCCCCTGAATCCAATCAGCCACCATGGCCGCGAAATTGTAGCCGACCTGGAAGATGATGCACCCATTGCCTGGCTGCACCGCAATGAGCGCTACACCGAAAAGCTGGCTACCCCTGATGTAACTGTAGCAGATTTGATCGGCGATGTAGACCCTATCAAGGCCGCCGCCCTAAAGCTACCCTACTCCGACGAGCGGGTTATTCATTACGGCCTGGTGCCACGCTCCAACCGCTGTATTTTTGTAATCAACGAGCTACCCGACCTGCAGCCGCGCATACAGGTGGCCCTGTTTAATATTCTGCAGGAGGGCGATATTCAGATCAGGGGCTTTAAGCTGCGCCTGCCACTGGATATCCAGTTTGTGTTTACCGCCAACCCCGAAGACTATACCAACCGGGGCAGCATAGTAACACCGCTTAAAGACCGTATCGACAGCCAGATTATTACACACTACCCTAAAACACTGGAGATAGGCAAAGCCATTACCCAGCAGGAAGCTAAAATTAGCCCCGAGCAGCAGGAGATGGTAGTAGTAAATGATCTTGCAAAAGATCTGATTGAACAAATAGCATTTCAGGCCCGCGAAAGTGAGTATGTAGATGCCAAAAGCGGTGTTTCTGCACGTCTCACCATATCGGCCTACGAAAACCTGGTAAGTGCAGCCGAACGCAGGGCCCTGCTCAATGGCGAAAGCAGAACTTATATACGCCTGAATGATTTGGTGGGTGTTGTACCGGCAGTAACCGGTAAAATTGAACTGGTGTACGAGGGTGAGCAGGAAGGTGCCGGCATTGTAGCCCAAAACCTGCTGGGCAAAGCCATCCGCACCCAGTTTCTGAATTACTTTCCAAACCCAAAGCCAGAAAAAAGCAGTAAGCAACAGCAGGCTCCGAAAGCAAAAAATCCGTATAAAACCATAACAGACTGGTTTGGCGAAGGCAATGCAGTAGACCTCCTGCTCGATGCATCTGAAAAAGATTATAAAAGAGCACTATCAGAAGTGCCCGGCCTTAAAGAGTTTGTAAAGAAGCAAATTCCTGACCTGAGCCAGGACGACCTGTTCTTTATGATGGAGTTTGTGCTGCACGGGCTTGCAGAGTACAGCATGCTTAGCAAAAAAGGACTTACAACAGGTACCAGGTTCAGCGATCTGCTTAGCAGCATGTTTAGCATGCCGGGACTGGATAGCCTGGAAGAAGAGGACGAGGACGAAGATTTTTAATCATCGCCACTCAGAGCTTATACCTGCCCTAAGGGGCCGGTAGCCTGCCTTGGGGCAGGTGAACAGCCTCCCCTCACAGGGGAGGCTGTCCTTTCTCTTTCTCACATGGAGAGAGACAGTCCTTGTCTGATTAAGAGTACATATGACGCTACGAGAACTACAATCGTTGGTAAAAGAGGGCGAGCACGCAACGCTGGAATTCAAGAAAAAAGTAGCCCATCCCGAAAAAATAATCCGGGAGATAGTAGCCTTTGCCAATACCAGGGGAGGCAATTTATTGATAGGAGTAGGCGATGATGGCGGACTTAGCGGCCTGCGTTTTCCGGAAGAGGAGGCCTGGGAGCTTAATAAGGCCATCATCAACAATTGCAAACCTAAAATCCGCTATCAGCAGGAAACCATTCCACTTTCGGCCAATAAGTGGGTGTTGCGGTATTATATAAGCGAAAGCCCGCAGAAACCACACTTTGTGCTGGAAGATCAGCCCCTGCCGCCAGGCACCCCTCCGCAAAAGAAAAAGAACACCCCCATGCGCAAGCGCACCTACGTGCGGGTGGCAGACCGTAGCATTCAGGCAAGCCGCGAAATGCGTGAAATTTTGCGCCGGCGCCAAAAGCCGAAAGACATTGGCTTTCAGTGGAGCGAAAAGGAACAAAAGCTTATGCAGTACCTGCAGGATAATCCTTTTATCACCCTTAAAGATTATGCAAAGGTAGCCGACATACCCCTTAGCCTGGCCTCCAGAACACTCATTAGGCTGGTTTTGGCCAATGTGCTTGATATTCAGCCGGCAGAAGGTGGCGACCGCTATACCCTCAAGCCCCTTGAGGAGGCCAGTCCTTACCATCTCTAGCAAAAAGATTTAATTTAGGTATAACCCTACATCATAGTACGAAACCAAGGTTTGTTTTTGCTGGCGCTGCGAGTCTTAGTAAATTTAAGCTAAGGCCCCAGCGCCATTTGCCATGCTTAACAAACTGTCGCGCATTTTTTTAGTCCACAAGCTACACGACCGCCGGTACCAGCGCTTTCGTGCAGAATTTACTGCCCTGAACCTGGAGCGGGTTGAAAAATTCTCCCTGATCACGGCTGTAGCAACAACCATCTTCGCCTTACTTCCCAATGCATTGCGTTGCCTGGTATTTACAGAATATAAGACTGCCAACATTGTAAGCCTCTTGTTTCTGGAAGCCTCCGCCACCTGCTTTATGCTCTTGTTCTATGGAGCAACGCAGTGGCTAAAAGAAGAGCGAAAGCTCGAAAAGAAGGTTTTGCTTGTAAAATCTTTCATTTTTATCACTTTATTACATGCACTGTTTATCTCACTGGCGGTGTATGAGCACCAGTCTGCAATTCCGGTATTCTTGCTTAGCTGCTGTGCCCTGATGTCTTTGTTGTACTGGTCGGCCAGGCGTTTGCTCCTCTTCATAGGCCTTGGTGAGTTTCTCTACCTGCTAAGCCATTACACCCTTTACCAGGATGCCTCCCTGTTCCATTCCAGTATACTAGGCCATCTAATCTTCTTAAGCATCTTCTTCTTCATTTCACGCACCATTCTGGAGCTTAAATTGCGCGATTTTGAAAATGCAGAAAAAATAGAGTCACAAACAGAGCAGCTTCAGGCTAAAAATCAGCGGCTGCGCATTACCGAGCATGCCCTTACTACCCTGCACAGAAACAACCATCAGGGTGTTTTCAAAATACAGGGAGCAAAAGGTTTTACCTATGTAAATGATCACATGGCCGAGATGATGGGCTTTGCCTCTGCCTCGGACCTGATACGCGAGGGCAAAAACTTCTCCTTTATTCCGCAGCAGGAGCTGGATGCCATTGCCCGTAAGCTTAACCAGCAGGGCTTTGCAGAAGGCCTGGAGGTAGAAGCCACCCGCCGCGACGGTAGTCATTTCTGGATGCAGTTTAACTGCTCCGTACATACCGATGAACATAATGGCGGCCTGATCTATGAAGGCAGTGCCATGGACATTACACACCGGAAAAAAGCCCTGCAGGAGGCCCTGGAAAATGCCGCCAAGCTGGAGCAGGCCGAAAAAATTGCCAATGCAGGTTTTTACGAAATAGACATCAGCTCCAGCCGCATAAGCTATTCTGCAGGCTACTGTGCTATTTTAGAGATTCCGGAGGTTAACAGCATCTGCCTGAACGATCACCTGGAGTACATTCACCCCGACGACCGCAACGAGGTACGCCGTGTGCTGCTGCAGGCCATCATGAGGGGCGAGGACTATAACCTTCAGTACAGGATCAGCAACCGTAATGGTGAATGGAAACACCTCAGCAGCAAGGGTAAGGTAATCCAGAACGACCGGGGCAGAGACTTTAAAATACTTGGCACTGTACAGGATGTAACGCAAATCCGGCAGCAGCAGGAGGCATTGGAGCAATCGCAAGCAATTATCCGCACGGCCTTTGACCATAACAACCACTTTGGCATTTACATCTTCGACCGCCATTACAAACTACTGGAATTTAACAAAGTAAGCTCCACCAAGCTAAAACAGTGGCTGGGTATTGATTTGGTTAAAGGAACAGATGTGCGTAACACCCTCAGACCTGTTACCGCAGAAACTTTTATTCCTATCTTTAAAAAAGCCCTGGAAGGCGAAAGCACTCATTTTGAACATAACATCCAGGAAAATACACCCGGCGAAACCTGGGCCGAAATTTATGTTGGTCCGGTAAAGAACGCACAGGATGAAATTATAGGTGCTGTTATGATGGCGGCAGATATTACCCAGCGCAAGCGCAACGAGGGCTTGCTAAAAAACCTTTCGCTGGTTGCAAGCCATACCGACAATGCCGTAATGATCTCCGACCCCAAGCACCGTGTGGAGTGGGTGAATGAAGCCTTCAGGCGCCACACCGGTTACGAACTGGAGGAAATTCGCGGGCTATACCCTAAAGACTTTATGGTATCGGAACTAACCGATGCCAATACCCTGCAGCAACTCAACAACTGCCTTAAAACCGGCAGGTCTTTTACAGATGAGATTTTGCTAAGGAACCGCAGTAATGAGCAGAGATGGGTGCTTCTGACCGTAAACCCTGTAAGCAACAGCACCGGAGAGGTAGAAAAGTTCGTATCTATATTTACAGACCTAAGTGAGCGCAAAATCTTTGAACAGGAGTTGCGCAATGCCAAAGAAGCGGCAGAACATTCAGCAGAAATCAAAGAGTATTTTCTATCTACCGTAAGCCATGAGCTGCGCACCCCGCTCAATGCTGTTATTGGTCTGGCTTATCATCTGCTGCAGAACAACCCACGCCCCGACCAGGAAGATGACCTTAGCATTCTTAAATTTTCGGCAGAAAACCTTTTAAGCCTCATTAACGACATACTGGACCTATCGAAAATAGAAGCCGGAAAGGTTCACCTGGAGGATATCCAGTTCAACCTGCGGGATATCCTCAACAGCCTTAAGCACTCCTTCCAGACACAGACTGAGAGCAAAGGCCTCGACTTTAAACTGTACCTGCACGACGATGTGCCCCATGAACTGAAGGGCGATCCTGTACGCCTGATCCAGATCATCACAAACCTGCTGAGCAATGCCATTAAGTTTACCCACCAGGGCATGGTAAAGGTAGAGATCAAAACAAAATCTGTTCATAACGAGCAATACCTGCTGCAGTTCGAGATTTCAGACTCAGGCATTGGCATTCCAAAAGAAAAGCTGCACACTATTTTCAACAAATTTGAGCAGGCCAGCACTACGACCAACTTCACCTATGGCGGCACCGGGCTGGGCCTTGCCATTACCAAGCAGCTGGTAGAAATTCAGGGAGGCACTATCTGGGTTAAAAGCACTGTAGGCCAGGGCAGCTGCTTTGGTTTTTCCATCCCCTACAGAATATCTGCCAGAACCGATCTGCAGCCGCTGGCGTATACATTCGGGGTTGAGGTTAAAAAAGACCTTAGCAAAATGCACCTGCTTATGGCAGAAGACAACCAGATCAACCAGGCCGTTGCCGGTAAATTTCTGCAAAGCTGGGGCATCTGCTACGATGTTGCCGAAAATGGCATTGAGGCAGTGAAAATGGCCGCTTCAAAAAAGTATGATCTTGTTCTGATGGATCTGCAAATGCCCGAAATGGATGGATTTGAAGCTACCAGGCAAATCAGACTCCTGCCCCATGCTGCCTATCAAAACACGCCCGTTATAGCCATAACAGCTGCAGGCATAGCCGGTATCGAAGAAAAAATAAAAGAAGCCGGCATGACGGACATGGTACTGAAACCATTTAAGCCAGAGACCCTACTCTACAAACTTAACCACTACTGCCCTTTTGTAAAGGAAACGCCAAAGAGTATGCACTACCCTCAAAACACTCCAATAGCGCACGATCTTGATTTATCCGGAGTTCTGGAAGTAGCTGGTGGAGACAGATCTTTCTTACAGGAGCTAATAAATTTGTACATACGCCAGTTTACCGAGGTTCCTGTTGATATTAAAGCCGCAGTAAATGCTGGCGACAGAGTGCAATTGCGCCGTATTTTTCATAAGTTAAGGCCTTCTATGCTTATGCTGAAGATTGAAAAAATGACTGCTCTTGGCGAGCGCATTCACCAGCAACTGCATGATGAAAGCAGCAGTTTTGAAGACCTGAACCCCCTGCTTGATAATTATATTAGCCTGGTGGAAGCCCTTAAGCATAAACTGCAGCAAAAAGCAGAAACCGAAAACCTGGTGCTCGGTTCCTGATATTTTTACAAGCTCCTAAACTATTTTTTATGCCCGCAAAAACTGACCGACAAAAGAAGATTTTTGTACTAGACACCTCTGTAATTCTCTATGCCCATAATGCCATCATGAATTTTGATGAGCATGATGTAGCCATTCCCATTACAGTGCTGGAAGAGCTGGACCAGTTCAAGAAGGGAAACGAAAACAAAAACTTTGAAGCCCGCGAATTTATCCGCCTGCTCGATGGCCTCTCCGAAAGCTATATGCTGCACACCTGGATACCACTGGATGCCAGCCGTAAAAGCAAAAAGGGCCGCTTTAAAGTGCTCATGGAAAATGATAGCATGCTGGATGCCATTCGTATTTTCGATGAAAAAAAGGCCGATCACCGTATTCTCAATGCCGCCCTTAAGCTGCAGGAAGATCAGGTAAACGAACCGGAGAGTAAAAGGGTAACGCTGGTTAGTAAAGATATAAACCTAAGGCTAAAGGCAAAATCGCTGGGCTTACCGGCAGAAGATTACGAGACCGGTAAAATCAAAAATGTAAACACCCTCTTTACCGGCCGCACCGAGCTCGACAAAGTAGCACCCGAGGTGATCGATAAATTCTACGACAAGGGTGGCTGCCACCGCGAAGAAATCTGGGGTAAGGATAAGCCGCTTGCCAACAGTTATCATATCCTTAAAAGTCCTAAAAATTCGGTTCTAGCTTACTACAACCCCTCTAACGAGCAGGTAGAGAAGGTTGATAAAATTCCGGTATATGGCATAAAGCCCCGCAATGCCGAACAAACCTTTGCCATACATGCCCTGCTTAATCCCGAGGTGCGCCTGGTAAGCCTGCAGGGTGTTGCAGGTACCGGAAAAACCCTGCTGGCACTGGCAGCTGCACTGGAGCAGCGGTCGGCTTTCAGGCAGGTATACCTGGCAAGGCCTATTGTACCCTTAAGCAATAAAGATATTGGTTATTTGCCCGGCGATGTTAAAAGCAAGCTGAACCCCTACATGGAGCCGCTCTTCGATAACCTGAAGTTTGTGCAGAGCCAGTTCCGGGAATCAGATAAGGAGTACCAGCGCATTACCGAAATGATTGAGCGTGAAAAGCTGGTGATCTCCCCTCTTGCTTATATTCGCGGCCGTAGCTTAAGCAACATTTTCTTTATTGTGGATGAGGCGCAGAACCTAACCCCCCATGAGGTAAAAACCATTATTACACGTGCAGGAGACAACACCAAGATTGTGTTTACCGGCGATATTTACCAGATAGACACACCTTACCTCGATTCGCAAAGTAATGGCCTTTCCTATCTTATAGACAGGCTGAAAGACCAGCCCCTCTATGCCCACATCACACTAGAGAAGGGTGAGCGCTCAGAACTGGCTAACCTGGCCAATGAGCTGCTGTAAAGCCTGCTTTACAGAATCATAAGAAACATAAACTTTTAGCTTTGGCTGGAGTTGTACTACAAAGGCATTAAAAATCCTGGTACAACTCCAGCCAATTATATTATGAACTATCAAAACTACACATACATAAGCGATATCATTGGAAAACCCGTACAAAACTCACTGGCACAGGAGTACGGCAATGTATCAGATGTCATACTCTCCGCCTCACACCGCAGGGTGGTGGCGGTAGTGGTTGAAAAAGGCGGCTTTCTGGGCATGGGAGCAGATCATTTTATTCTGCCCTGGCAAATGCTGCAGGTAAATCCTAACACATTTAAAGTGTTGGTAGAAGCTGACCGCAAAACCATAGAAGACGCTCCCCTGGTTGATATTGATAAAGTAAGAGAAGGTGATTTCGATACCCTAAGTCTTATCTTCAGCTACTATGGTGTAGATGAGTTCTGGAAAAGTCCATCAGAAGATCCGGAAACTTATGAGCAGAACTATAGGGCCGGCGAAGATCTGGGTGAGCGCTTACCATCGAATGAAGGATCTCATCAGATTACAAAACATTATCCTGGCCAACGTAACAGCCATATCAGGGAAGAGCTTAACTACGATAAGATAAAAGGCATCAGTAAATCTGATGAAAAATAAATAAGTATCTTAAAATTCTGTCATGCGAGAACCGGCCTTAGTGCCGGTTTTTTAATTTTGCTGAACTTACAAATGAAAAAGGTACCTTTGTAACGGCTAAACTACCTATTCTATGAAAAGCAAGCTTTTTGCATTGCCCACTGTCTTCTCTTTTAAGAGCCTACTATTTATCTTTTGCTTATTAACATGGAGCTGCGATAGCGATGATAATACCACTACCATTATTCCCGGCAATACAGTTTTACATGTAATACGAACAGAAGCATCTACCAGTACTTTTTCAGATGCTGTGAATCGTACAGCCACTGGCACTATCCTAAATAATCAAAACACCAGGTTTACAGTATTTGCCCCAAATAACGAAGCCTTCGCTGCATACCTGCAGGCAAACGGCTACGGCAGCCTTGATCAGGTACCGGCTGCAGCCCTGGAAAACCTGGTAAATTACCACATAGGCCTGGGCAGTTATGTAGCCGAACGACTCGACAGTGCCCGCCTGATCAGCACACTCGGCGAAGCAAAAATCTTTATTTACAACAGCAATAATTCCATATCGCTGAACGGAGAGGCCCAGGTAATACAGCCTGATCTTTCGGGAAGAAATGGTGTTGTACATATCCTGGATGGGGTACTTACGCCACCTACACAAACCCTGGGGCAGTACATATCATCAAGAGCAACCGCTGAAAACCCCGAGTTTAACCTGCTCCAGGCTGCAATTGAGCGCGCCGGACTAACAACGCTCTTAAACAGCAATAGCCAACCCTATACCCTGCTGGCGCCTACCAATGCAGCTTTTACCGCTGCCGGCTATGCCAGCCCCGAAGATATTGCAAATGAAGATCCTGCCGTTTTACAGAATATTCTGTCTTACCACCTCTTGCCCGCCTACCGCTTTTCTTTTGCCTTCCGCAACCAGGAGGTTGTAACACGGCAGGGAAACAGGGTACAGGTTGATGCCACCAACAAGACTGTTAAAGGTATTGGAAACACAGAAGCAGCAGCGCTCATTGCCGCAGAGCAGGATGTACTTGCTATCAATGGCATTGTGCATGCCATTAACCAGGTGTTGCTCCCCGAATAGAAAAGGGTCTGTGAATAACGAAGCCCGTGCCATGGCACGGGCTTCGCCTTTTAATATCAGCTGACAGGCAGCCAAACTTATGTAGCTATGGTTTGCCTGTATTATTCAGATTCCCTGTTTAGGTTCCCTGAATAACTGCGGTATCATTGATGGGTGCAGGAGCCGCCGGTGCAGGCTCCACCCTGCGCTGGCTCTCCAGCAGGCGCTTTAAATTCATAAGGCCTTTGTCGAACTGCTCCTCCATTGCCGGACCTATAAAAAGTGCCGAGAGGCGGCCTACAGGGTAATCAAGCGCCATTTCATCTGCCCAGACTACACGGGTGGTTCTGCTGTCGAGGCTATCGAACTGCCACAGATCTGTTCCGGTAGACTGCATGGGCTCTTCAAAGGCAAGGGTAAAACGCACCATCTTGTCCTCTTCAATCTCCTCCTGCACCAGGTGGCCTTTCCCGATCTTGTCTCCCTCCCAGGTCCACTGCGCACCTCTGCCCCTGCTGGGCGTGCTGATTTCGTTTACCGCTTCGGGATCCAGCTCAGACCAGGGATTCCAGGCAAGCCAGTTGTTAAGATCGGCCACCTGGTCGAACACCTCATCTACAGGCCGGTTAATTACAATGCTACGCTCAACGCGCAGCGTTTCAGGCATAAAAGCAGCGGCAATAAGTGCCAGAATCATTACCCCTGCCAGCACAAGAGCAACACCACGAATTATCTTCATATTAGCTTTAAAGGAATAGCATCAGCAAATGCACCCCAAAGATACAGTATTTTATGGCTCCTAAACCCGAACCGGCTTCTTAAATGTGCGCAGCAGGTAGTAAAGTGAGGGCAGGATGAGCAGGCTGCCAACTATCAGGGCCAGAGCAAGTTGCTGCTGGGTAGCAGCCGGAGCGGCTGCCTCAAAAAGCGTAAGTGCTTTGCCGTTTTCATAACGCAGGGCAACCGGGTATTCCACCCAAAACCAGGCACCTAGTACCAGCAGAGTCTGAAAGCCCGCCAGCAGCCTGCTGGCAACTACATGCTTGCGCACCAGGGCCACCCACAGCAGGGGCAACGACAGCGTAGCCAGCACTAGCGCTGCAATGGCACCTGCAGAGTTTATAAAGAGGCTTACCAGCGGAAGCCCCTCCCAGGCTGCAGTTGCAAACACGAGGCCACCTGCAAGCACAAGTGCAATGTTACTGTTACGGGCTGCACGAACAAAAGTGTGGGTTTCTTCTTCTGAACGTGCCTCGCCAATCAGGTAAACGGCCGCCAGAAAGGCAAAAAGGCAAACGGTAAACACGCCCACGGCCAGGCAAAACAGGTTAAACCAGGGGGCAATAAACAAACTGTAAAAGGAGCCGTCAGCCATGGTCACAGGCATTCTGCCCACCAGCATACCCCCAGCCACCATACCCAGGAACAAGGGTGTAAACAGGCTTGATATCCTGAATATAAAGGTGTACCAGTCCTGCGACTGATCTTTTATGGCATCGTAGTGCCTGAAGGTAAAGGCACATCCCCTGAGTACAATTCCCACCAGCAGGGCCAGCAGCGGAATGTGCAGGTAACGCGACATATCGGCATAAATAAGCGGAAAGCCCATGAACAGGATCACCACCACCAGGATCAGCCAGATGTGGTTTGCCTCCCACACCGGTGCAATGGCTTTGCTGATGGTCTGGTAATGGCGCTTCCCGGCAAATATTTCTATGATGCCAGCACCAAAATCTGCCCCTCCGAACAGTACGTAGAAGAGCAGCGAGATCACTAAAAAGGCAATTACAATAAACAGCATGCTGTTCTATTCTAGTTGTGTTGGAGCATTGGAGGTAAGGCGAGCAGAGGCATAGCGATCGGGCAGCGTTTTTATTTGCCTGTACATGAGCCACACCAGCACAAAGGCCAGCAGCAGGTACAGGAATGTAAAAAGCAAAAAGGGTACCACCAGGCCGGGCATGGGCGAAACCGCATCGGCAGTTCGCATAATGCCATAAATAATCCAGGGCTGCCGGCCTACTTCCGTAACCGTCCAGCCAGCTTCAATGGCTATAAAACCAAGTGGTGAAATGACTACCAGAGTCCATAAAAACCATCGCTTAAACAACCAGGGAGACTTTCGCCACTGCAGCACCAGGAACAGCACACTCATGAGCGCCAGAATCCCCCCACAGGCCACCATGATTTGAAAGGCCACGTGTACAATCAGCACGGGCGGCCAGTCCTCACGCGGAAAAGCATCCAGACCGATTACTTTCGCACTAAAATCGCCATGCGCCAGAAAGCTAAGCATTCCGGGCAGGTGAATGGCATAGTCTACCTTCCGGGTTTCGTCGTTGGGAATGCCACCAATGAGCAGATCGGCAGGCTGGCTGGTTTCGTAAAGCGCCTCCAGTGCTGCCAGCTTTGCCGGCTGCCGCTCTGCCACATCTTTGGCAGAAAGATCGCCGCTAAGCGGTTGCAGGAGCGCTGCTATTGCCCCAATGGTAAGGGCTATGCGCAGCGCCTTCTGATGAAAAAGGTTGTTGGGGTGCCTTAAGAGTAAAAAGGCATGCAGCCCTGCTACGGCAAAACCTGTTGCTGCAAATGCCGCCAGGGTCATGTGCAGGGCCTGGGTAAACCAGGCATCGTTAAACATGGCCGCTACCGGATCTATATTATAGGCCTTTCCGTCAACCCAATCAAAACCGGCGGGTGAGTTCATCCAGCCATTGGCTGCTACTACAAATATACCGGAGGCAACCCCCGATATGCCAACCACAACTCCTGATGACCAGTGGATCCAGGGTGGCAGGCGATCCCAGCCATAGAGGAAAAGACCCAGGGCAATGGCCTCCAGAAAAAAAGCAGTACCCTCCCAGCTAAAAGGCATGCCTATGATGGCACCGGCATGCTCCATAAACTCGGGCCATAGCAGGCCAAGCTCAAAGGAAAGGGCGGTGCCCGATACAGCACCCACTGCAAAGAAAATGGCCACACCTACCGACCACACCTTTGTAAGGTCTTTATAGAGAGGCTCACGGGTGCGCAGGTAGCGGTAGCCCGAGGCTGCCATCAGAAATGGCATTGCAATGCCTATACAGGCAAAAATAATATGAAAACCCAGCGATACAGCCATTTGCAGGCGGGCTGCCAACAGATCGTCCATAGCTGTCAGGAAATAAATGGTGCAATAGATAAGAACTGCCCGAAGTTACAACAGAACCAGCAGACAGACTGCTGATTGGGCAGGAATTTGCATGAAAAGATAGCATGGATGAGGGCCTCATCAGCAGAGACAGTTTTAGCCAAGATGGAGTGCCCCATGCCGATGGGTAAGCCGCAGGAAAAAATAGCTTGCCAATGGCGCAGACAAGACCGAAAGCCGCAGCCTTTAGTTAGCGGACTTCAAAGCTGTTCACCCCTTCCGGCACAATCTCATTGGTTTCCACGCCATTTACCTGTGCCGCCCCCGGCCCCTGCTGACACCACTCTACAAGCTTATCCAGGTTCATGTCTTCTCCTTCGGCTTCTATGAGAACAGAGCCATCTTCGGCATTTTTTACCCAGCCGTTTAGCCCAAGCTCTTTGGCTTTTGCCTTGGTGCTGGCCCGGTAAAAGACTCCCTGCACTTTACCTGTAACCCGAATGCGAAGGCGCTTCATATGCTTAATATTATTAGGACGCGAAAATTAGTAAATGCTGCCTCTTTTTGCAAAACAGCAGGAGGCAGCAGGCTGTACAGCTCCAACCTTTAAACTAGTAAGCACTACTATCTGTTTGATCTGCTGCTTGCCCGCCCTGCCGGGACTCCTTTACCAGGGCCACTCCGGCAGATGTTCCGAGCCTGTCGGCACCTGCCTGGATCAGCTGCATAGCACTATCGAGGCTGCGTATACCGCCAGAGGCTTTTATACCTACATTGCTGGGCAGTAACTCCCGCATTTTGCGCACATCCTCTACCCTGGCACCCTCCGGGGCAAAACCGGTGCTGGTTTTAACATAGTCTACTCCGGCATCGGCACACCAGCGGCAGGCCAGTTCCAGTTCTTTTTCATTGAGATAAGCGGTTTCTATAATCACCTTCAGGATACGCTCATGCTCATGCGCCAGCTGTGCACAACGGGCAATTTCTATCTTAACCCACGACATCTGGGCTTTTAGTGCCGATACATTCATAACCATGTCCAGTTCATCGGCACCATCGCGTATGGCAAGCTGCATTTCTTCCAGCTTTGTTTCCGTCATGTGATAGCCCAGCGGAAAACCAATAACAGTAACCAGTTGTATGTTGGCCTCGCCAATATCACGTTTAGCCTTTTTAACCCAGAAGGGTGGCACACAAATGCCAACAAACTCATGTGCCCGGGCTTCTTCTACCAGGCTTTCAATATCGTAATGGGTAAGCGTTGGCTTAAGGTTGGTATGTTCTATGTAACGGTGCAGATTATTCATATCTATAATTAACTCGCGGGTATAAAAATAAGGCAGGGCCTGGTCAAAAAAAAAAGCGGCAACAGCCGCTTAATGTTTATCTTAAATTTATCTTAATGCACGATACCGCACTCTTTGCACATCTTGCGCTTGCCAACCGGGCGTTTCTTTGGTTTTTTCTTATGCCCAAAGTAGCTGGGGTCGGAGTACTGAGGCTTTTCTGCCAGCTTTGCTTCTTTTTCACGTCGCTTGGCATTCTCTACCTGGCGCTCTTCTGCTTCTTTTACAAGATCTGCATGGGTACGCTGGTAAGCTTTGCTATTCCCTTTTTTGGTACTGCCACCGGAACCTCCAAATATAGAATTAGATCCGGATTCGGAACCTGCACTCCTGGAAGAAGCCGAGGGCGCTGCCTGGTTTGATGAGCTGCCTGCCACGCCAGCACTTTTAGTGCCACTGCATGCAGAAAGCGCAGCAACCAACAATACAATTAATAAGCTATTATACTTCATACACCTGAATAAAGCCGACTTGAAATAAACATACACATTACTTTAATAAGAACTGAATAGTTCCCTTCTTAATTGTGCAGCCAGCAATAAAAAAGGGGAGCCATGCGCTCCCCTTTCCATCTATACATTAAGGTAAACTAGCGGTTGCCAGTAATTAGCTTTTGCTATTTCCTCCCTGGCTGCCAGAAGTATTGCCAGCAGAGCGGCTACCTGTATCAGACACGCCTCCTAAGGTGCCACCAGTGGTACCTGTTGTGCCTGTAGTAGAACCTTTATCGTTAGAGCTACCTGTGCTGCCGCTACCGCCACCGGTAGCAGAGCCTGTGCTGCCGGTAGTACTGGTAGTACCAGTAGTTACTGTTGCCTTACTGCCTGTATCAGAACCTGTAGAGGTGGTTACGTTAGGGCTTGGCGTACGATCGGCAGCTGCTGTATTGCCTACATTAGCTATGCCACTGCCAGTGGTAGTGCTGCTACCGCTGGTGGTTGAACCACCGGAGGTTTCTGATCCCTGGCTGCCGGAAGACTGCTTGGCCAGACGGCTGCGGCGCTTCTCTTCTGCGGCTTCCCAATCTACAAATTGCTGCAGATCGTCTTTCACAGAGCTATACACCCATGCCAGAATAGCAAGGTCGTCTGTAAGACCTAAGATTGGAATAAAGTCCGGGATAAGGTCGGCTACTGACACAAAGTAAATTACTGCCGCTACAATCTTTACAAGCGAGCGGTAAGGGAATTCACGGTACTGGCCATTCGCATACGCTTTCATCAGCCTGCGCATGGTATCAAACTGATCTCTTGCATCCTGCGTGATAGAGGCCCTGCCTTCGCTGTCTTTCAATTTGTTGTACAGCTGGGTACCGAGCTCCATTAACTTATGGCGCTTGGATATAATGATAATGGCCAGTGCGGAGAAGCGCACAAAATAACCAGCTTTGCTGATTCTGCGGCCCTCGCTCTCGTGCTGAATAATCAGGCGATCATCTGGATTAAGCTTGTTGCGTGCAGAGGCAAAGCTTGTAGCGGCACCCTCCAGCAAATTTGCTGTGCGGGATTTAATATCTGTATTGGCCACCAGCGATGCTGCTTTGGCAGCAAGGCCTGTTTTAGCCACAAAGCCGGCTGCTTTAGTTGCTGTACTGGCTGCCTTGGCGGCAAGACCTGTTTTAGCAAGAAAAGCAGCTACATTAGCAGCGCGCGACGGAATATCAGCTTTAGCTGCCATTGCAATAGCACCTGCGCCAAGACTTCTTTTAGCTGCCTTTGCTGCTGCACGCGTATCCTCAAAACGGTCGTTAAACTCGTCTTTAAATACAACTGCCCGCTTTTCCAGTTCCCTTCTGGAGTTTCTGAACTGCTGCTCTACGTCTTTACTGGTTTTAGCATACTGCTTCCTGAAATCCTTAGAGGCATCCTCCAGGTAGCCTTCCAGTTCAGTACTGGCATCGTCATAAGTACGCTGAAGTTTTTTATTGGCTTTATGTAGCCTTTTACCAGCATCACGGCTGGTACCGGCAACTAATTCTCCCAAAATCTCCTGGCTTTCCCGAAGCGAAGCTTTGAGCTTCTCTAGATGTCTTTCTCTACTCATTTTAAAAAATTTTGACTGTTTAAAAATACGTTTTTGATCAAGGAGCTGTACTCAACCTGATTACGCTAAATCTATAAATACGCATGTAAGTATAAGCCCACTATTAATAGTTTACTAAATCTACAGAATTTTGTTCCACCGGAGGAGGAGTAAATTTCTGTATTCCAAAGCCCAGAATCACTATACCAGCCTTTACCAGCCAAAGAAACTACTCAACAGCAGCCTTGGGGTGGGTCAGGTAAATGAGTGTGTCACCCTTGGCAGCCTTAATAGGGTAATTGCTTATAAAATGAAACGACTCATCGGGAGCCCTTAAAATCAGAGGAATGATCTTATCAGCATTCCGCTCCAGAAATGCTTCAAAATCAGCACCTGAATTAAATGTTTCTTCTTTCAGGTCTTCTACATTATTTACTACCCGTTCCATTGTCTGGAAATCGGCTGCACCCCTGAAGAGCAGATTTTTAGGAAGGCTAATGTTTTTGGCCTCCAGCTCTTTGCGTGATATAAGGCGGTAAACATTTCTGTCACCAAATTCTTTGGCAAACTTCTGGCAGGCAAGCAGGTTTATGTCGGTACTGGGGGTAAAAGCCATTAGGTGCCCCATGTCTGTGAGATCCAGGTCGTACCACGCTTGTTCCTGCAACACATTGCCTTCTACAGCTGGCAGATCCTGACGCACTGCCTCTGCAACATTATCCCTGGAAGTATCTGCTAAAATTACTGGCACTCCATTTTCAAAGAGCAAACGGGCTATAAAACGTGCTGGCTTGTTAGCACCTATAAACAACACGCCTTTACGCTTTTTCATCTGAACCCCGAGCATACTTGCTACCAGTTTGGCTGAAGCCCCCTGCACAACCACCGTACCAACGATCACCATAAACACCAGCGGAAGCAGCATCGCGGCATCCTCTACTTCTTCGGGGCTAAAGTCTGTTACCTGGGCCAGCTGCACTGAAAATACAGAAGCTACTGCAGCAGCCACAATCCCTTTTGGCCCTATCCAGCTAATAAAGAGCTTTTCCTTAATGGTAAGGTTGCTCCCGGATGCACTCAGGAAAATACCCAGCGGCCTTATTACCAGCATGATTACCCCGAGCAGTAAAAGACTGTTCCAGCCAAGCTTGTTGATCTGGTCTATTTCAATCAGGGAAGACAACAACAGGAACAGAATGGAGGTAAGGATGATGCTGATGTCCTCCTTGAATGTAAGGATATTTTTAAGGTCTTCGATCTTGAGATTAGCCATTACCATACCCATAATGGTGGCAGTAAGCAGCCCGGATTCATGCATCACCATTTCAGAAAAAGTGAAGCTCAGCACTACCACTCCCAGGGTTACTACATTGCGCAGGTACTCCGGTAACCGATGTTTGGAAAGCAGGTAATAAAGCAGAAAAGCACCGCACAAGCCCACAAATACACCGGTGGCAATCGTCAGAAAAAATTCCTTGAATGCAAGTACCGTGAATTCTCCCTGGGTTTTGGTGGTTTTAACAAATTCATAAGCCAGAACTGCTATTAGGGCACCCAGTGGGTCTATTAGTATGCCCTCCCATTTAAGTATGGCATTGGTGCTTGCATTTGGGCGAACATTGCGCAGAATGGGCATCACTACGGTTGGGCCCGATACTATGATAAGTGCTCCAAAAAGAAAAGCAATTCGAATATTCAGGTCCAGCAAGTAATAAGCTGCAGCGGTACCACCAATAAGCGTGATCATAACACCAACTGTTAAAATACGCCAGATTACGCTTGCAAGCTTTTTTATCTCCTGTAACCGAAGGGTTAGCCCTCCCTCAAAAAGTATAATTCCTACAGATAGCGACACAAAAGCAAAGAGAATCTCTCCCTTGAAAATTCTGTCACCGTTCAG
Organism: Cesiribacter sp. SM1; assembly: GCF_020178975.1. Taxonomy (GTDB): domain Bacteria; phylum Bacteroidota; class Bacteroidia; order Cytophagales; family Cyclobacteriaceae; genus Cesiribacter. Next base: position 252,182 of record NZ_JAHXBU010000093.1, on the reverse strand, counting down.
AATTTTTTCACCATCGGCAGTAAAAAGGGTACTGACAGGCCCCAGGAGAAGACCAATAAAAATAAGTGGAATAATTGCGGGCATTTTAATTTTCCATGCCACCCACTGAGCAAAGATACCCAACACCAAAATACTCGCCAGTTCAACCATACCGCCAGTTAATTCCTGTTTAAAAGTTACAGAACTAATCTACCAAGCATTTGCAAAGTTTTTAGTTCCCCTGGTTCCCATCCTAACCTCAAAATACACTGCTGCAAAGTGCTGCAATATGTAGCATGCCTACTGCCATAACAGCTTACTGTGCTACCTTGATTACACATATTCGGTAAAATAGTTGGGCACTTCTACCTTAGGGTATACTACTATATAACTATAGTCTCTGAAGCGCTTGTTTAATTTTACTGGTATTGCATCTATCATAGGGCGGTAGGAGATACTGCCTTTACGAGGAGATACCACCACGATTATGTCATTTTCCTTAAAACTTTTTGCCATTGTAGTGAAATCCTCCCAACTGCTGGTACTAACATGCTCCACACCATTGCTTAGCTTGTTATCTTCAACATAGCGCTGAATATGTTCAAATGTAGCTGCAGAGGAATAAACATAAGTATTTACCGTGAGGGCACCGGCAAGGCGCATTACCTTTTCCAGCCACGATTGGAAGCCATACTCACGCTCCGAATACGGAGGGCACACCACCCGTATAGCCTTATGTACATTAAGCGCCAGAGACGGATTATAAATGATTACCTCCTGATGAGTAGAATCTACAAGATGCTGCGTAAAGCTGCCAAAGAACACATCTGTAAACGCTGCCTGGGGAGAGCTGCCTATTACAATTTCTGTAGCATCAACCTCCTTGGTTACCCGCCTGATGCCATCACTCACATTTCTGTCAATGGTGGTAATCACTTCAATATGCTGATCTGAAGACACGGCATGGTTAAGGGCCTTCTCAAGAATCTTTCGAGATTCTGCAAGCTTTACCTGTGCCTTTTCATCATCTTCTACCACGGCCAAACCATATATAGGAGCGTTATAAACAGGGTTTTTAATGGTCAGTGCAAAATCTATAAGCCGCTCCATGGTATCTGGATTAGAGATGGGCACCAGTATCTTTTCCTCATGATCGGGAGATGTGGTAGGGTCCATCTGATCTTCCTGAAGCGCCATTTTTACACCAGCACTTTCTGTTACAAACGAGGCCACCAGGCAGGTAATAAGAATAAGGATGATGGTTCCGTTCAAGATGTTTTCGTCTATGATATCGATGCGGTAACCTACTAGAATAACCGCCAGAGTTGCCGCGGCATGGGCACTGCTAAGGCCAAAAATAACATTACGCTGGGCTGTAGAATATTTTAAGAAGAGTGATGTTAAATAAGCTGCTATCCATTTTCCGCCAAGGGACACAAGTGTTAAAGCGGCTGCCACAATAAGTGCCATCGGCCCCTGCATCAGCACACTTATATCTACGAGCATTCCCACACTGATCAGAAAAAACGGGATGAATAAAGAATTACCCACAAACTCTATGCGGTTCATCAGGGCCGAGGTATGCGGAATAAACTTGTTGAGCACCAGACCAGCTGCAAAAGCACCCAGTATTGGCTCCAGTCCTGCAATTTCTGCCACAAATGCACAAAAGAACACGACTGTAAGCACATAAATATAGTGCGCATGCTTTTCATCTTCCCAGCGCTTAAAAAACCAGCTCGATATGGTTGGTATTACCAGCACCACAAAGGCTACAAACGCTGCAAAAGAAATTCCCAGCCTTATCCAGAGCTGGCTGGTAAGGCCACCGCTTACTGCTCCCGTTACCACTGCCAGAATAATAAGTACTGCAGTATCTGTTAAAATGGTACCCCCTACCGTAATAGCCACCGCTTCGTTCTTGGAAACGCCAAGCCTGCTTACGATCGGGTATGCCACCAGGGTGTGCGTGGCAAACATACTGGCAGTGAGCAGACTGGTTAAAAAACCATAGTCCAGCAGATACATACAAACCGGTAAACCAATAGCCAATGGTAATATAAAGGTGAAAAAACCGAAGATCAGACTCTTATGCCTGTTCTTGCTGAACTCCTTCAGGTCCAGTTCAAGGCCTGCTATGAACATAATGTAGAGCAGGCCTATGGTAGAGAACAGGTTAACCGCAGAGTTCTGTTCAATCATGTAAAGGCCGTGCGGACCTATGATTACCCCTGATACAATCAGCCCTATGATACCCGGAATCCTAAGCTTCCTAAGCACAATGGGTGACAACAGTATGATTAGCAGAATTACTGAAAAAATCAGAACGGAATTCTCAAAAGGTCTTTCAAATTCATGATGTAGTAATTCAAGGAATTGCTCCATAGGTGTATTTAATATCGCAGTTTATATTTCCCTCTGCAAAACAATTATATGCTGAAGGAAACAATAGTTCATTTTAAGGCTTGCTAGGCTGGCCTGGTTTTACTTATTCTGAGCTCACTACAAGTACTCCCTATTAAAACAAAGGAATAGAAAGAAGTTTACAAAATTTTAGAAGGCAGCTTCAGTACTAAAGTTTGAACACAGAAATTTATAGTTTTGTAGAACAGGCTTTTTATGCCATATATGGTATTACATGCAGAGATTATTTACGCCGGAACATGCCTGTGATGGTCTTGCCTATTTCATCCAGTTTCTCCAGACCTTCCAGCAAGGAGTCGGCTACAGAAGCATTGCTTGCTTCATAATCCCGACTGCCATCTACCCCTAATTGTATGGGATATACCAGGATAAAATTATTCTCCTTAAAGTACCTGTTCAGGTAATTGGGTATTTTCGCCATCATGCTATTGAAGGAAGGATAATGCCTGCGGCTCATCACGATCATCAGGTTATCATCCAGCTTCACCTCCCGTGAAAGAATCAAAAAATCGCTCCAGTCTGTAAATACATGAAACTCTGCCTCTATGGGATGTTTGGCATGCACCTCTTTGAGGAAGGCCAGGGTGCTGTTGCTTCCAAAGAAAATAAGCTTTGCCCCTGTGTTTTTTCCAATATTCCAGGCCCTGATGAGCCAGAAAGGAAAACCAAGCTCACGCTCGGCATTATTGGGCACTACTATAATGTACCGTTTAATGGTAGAGAGCGGCTGAAATGGTTTGTAAATGAGTGTTGTGGTATTACATTTTGTTAAGATACCCTCGGTTAGGTTTCCTAAAAAAGTATCGCTGATGCCTTGTTGCTGGTGAAGACCAATGATCATATCAGTGATCTTATGCTCCCTCACTACATTGTTGATGCCATTGACTATGTTAAGGTCGTAACGCAGCAGTTCCTGAACTTCATTATCGGTGGCAGCAGCAACTACGGTTGCCTTGTTCAATATCTTGCGGGCATTTTTTTCCACTACGCCGCCGGCATGGTGCTCATCAATAATATTCAAAGCATATAAACCCGATCTGTTAAGCTTTGATTTTACTGTAATGCTTAGGTTTACCAGTTCCTCTACATTTTCTATGTTGTTGATGGGAATCAGTATGCGCTCCTCAATGTCAGTTTCTACATCGGCGCCTTCTACAGCCTCTGCTGCTGCCTGCTGCTGGGCCCCTTTCTGGGTTACAAAAGAGGCTATGGTGCAGGTAACCAGTATCATCAGAATAGTACCATTCAGCACACTTTCATTCAGCAGCCTGATTGGCTCCCCTCCGGGCGATTCTCCCAGCACAATATTATAACCCACCAGAACCGCCGCCAGGGTTGCCGCTGCCTGTGCATTACTAAGGCCAAATATCAGGTTTCTTTCTATACTGCTGAATTTAAAAGTTTTTTGGGTAAACCACGCCGCCAGAAACTTTGATACTGTGGCTACTATGGTCATGACAATGGCCACAAAAATGGTTTCAAAATCCTCTACAAAAGAAGCAAAGTCAATAAGCATGCCCACCCCAATCAGGAAGAACGGAATAAAGAGGGCATTGCCTACAAACTCTATCCTGTTCATGAGGGGCGAGGTGTGCGGGATCAGGCGGTTGAGCGCCAGCCCGGCCAGAAAGGCCCCGATGATCGCTTCTATGCCGGCCGCCTCGGCCAAGAAGGCCCCCATAAAAACAATGCCCAGCACAAAAATGTACTGCGAGATATTATCATCGAAGCGCTTGAAAAACCAGCGCCCGATAATGGGAAATACCAGGAGCACAATCAGGCCAAAGGCCAGCACAGAAAGGCCCAGCCGTATCCAGAACTGGGTAGAAATTTCGCCGGTAGACATGCCCACAATAACCGCCAGCGTTAAAAGGGCCAGGGTATCGGTAATCATGGTGCCCCCCACTGTAATATTTACAGCCCTGTTCTTGGCCACGCCCAGTTTGCTTACGATGGGATAGGCTATCAGGGTGTGAGAAGCAAACATACTGGCCAGCAAAACAGAAGTTGGCACCGAAAAGCCAAGCACATACATGCCTGCAAGCGTACCAAGCGCCATGGGAATCAAAAAAGTGAACATACCAAAGACCATGCTTTTGCGGCTGTTCTTTTTAAAATCTCCCAGGTCTATCTCGAGCCCGGCCAGAAACATAATGTAAAGTAGCCCTACAGTACCAAAAAGTTCTATACTCTCGCCCCGCTGCATTATGTAGAGTCCGTTTGGGCCAATGAGCGCACCTGCCAGAATGAGCCCAATAAGCTGCGGAATGCGCAGGCGCGCCAGTAAAATGGGGGTAAACAGTATAATGAACAGGATAATTGAAAATATCAGTACCGGATTCTCTAAAGGCAGAGAAAAATTCAGTTCACTTAACAAGATCATATATTAAAAAATCTTTAAGCCAATATCTACCAGAAAACAGTAAACAACACAAACGTAGAAGCAGAAACAGTGTTTGCTCTACCAGGCTGCTAAGATGGTATTTTCTTCTGTTTCTGTATGTGTAAAGCGAAAAGAAAAGAATTGCCTTAAAATCAAGGCATTGAATTTGCAATGGAGGCAGCACAAGTGATCAGCAAACACATACCATTGCCAGCCGGTTGATGTTTATAACTGCGGTAATCCTCCGCTTTATTGACTACCTTTGCGCCTATGCAGGAAGACCAAGATTTTAGCCAGTTCAAACTCAACAAGCAGTTGCTTACAGCAGTTGCCGAAGCTGGCTACACCAAACCCACCGAAATTCAGCAAAAAGCTATTCCGCTAATGCTGGCAGGCCACGACCTTTTTGGTATTGCCCCCACCGGCACCGGAAAAACTGCTGCCTATGTGCTGCCTGTTTTAATGAAGCTTAAGTACGCCCAGGATATTCACCCCCGGGCGCTCATACTGGCCCCAACCCGCGAGCTTGTAATGCAGATAGATGAGGTGGTGCGCCAGTTCGCGAAGTACACCGACCTGCGCTGCCTGCCCCTGATTGGCGGTAAAGGCATAAAGCCACAGGCCGAAGCCGCGGCTGCCGGGGTAGACATTATTGTATCTACCCCCCAGCGCTTTCTGGATGTGTATGCCTCGGGCGCCTTTCTGCCCCGTTTTATCAAAACCTTTATCATGGATGAGGCCGATAAAATGATGGACATGGGCTTTAAAGGCCAGATTAACCGCATTCTGGAAGTAGTACCGCCCAAGCGGCAGAATGCCCTTTTCTCGGCCACCATGCCAGACCGGGTGGCAGAGCTTGCCGGCGACTTTCTGGATTTCCCGGAGCGGGTGGAGGTGGCCCCACAGGCCACCACGGCAGAAACCATTGATCAGCTGATTTACGAGGTACCCAACAACAGAACCAAAATAAACCTGCTGCTGCAGCTGCTTCAGGACCGCGAGCGCTTTACCAGGGTTATTGTTTTCGCTAAAACCAGGCAAACAGCCTCAGATATTGCCAAATACCTGCAGCGCAAGCTGATGGTTCCCGTGCGGGTGGTACACGCCAACAAAGATCAGAACTCGCGCAACAATGCCATGGAAGACTTCCGGGAGGGAGAGTCGCACATACTGGTAGCCACCGATATTGCCTCGCGCGGGCTGGATATTTCAGATGTAAGCCATGTGATTAACTTTGATGTGCCGCTGGTGTATGATGATTATGTGCACCGCGTGGGCCGCACCGGCCGGGCAGAGAAAAGCGGAGAGGCCATTACTTTTGTTACCCCTGCCGAACTGTACCATATCACTAAAATTGAAGAGCTGATAAGCAAGCCCATTTTGCGCGAAGCAGTACCACAGGAGGCCATAGCAGAAGAAACCCCCTTTGAAGAGCGGCAGGATATGGCCCGGGAGCTCGACAGGCAGAAGCGCAAGGATAATCCCGATTTCAAAGGTGCATTCCATGAAAAGAAGGCGAGGCCAGGCCAGTCGCAGCCAGGCAAGGGCGGCCCCGGTGGTCCCAAGTTTAAGAAGAAGGGACCAAACAAGAACAGCAAAGGGGGCAAAATTGCCGGCAAAGGCGGAAAAAGCGCCCGCCGGAAAAAGGGTTAGGTTTGTCTGCAAAAAGGGAGAAGGCAACCCTCCGTGCATACTACCGTTAATTTTTTAGAGAGGCGTAAGAAATATGCCAGGCATTGCTTAGCATTTTACCCTTTTTAGGGTAACTTCGCACGGATTTTGAGCTGTTGTTTAACCATTTGTGATAGGTATGTATATATTAGCAACTGAATATTTACAGTTTGGGGCAAACTTGTTCTTCTGGATAGTTGCCATTCTCATAGGGCTTGTTGCAGCCGTAAGTTTCCTGGACTTTCGTTCTGTGCACGGACCACAGGCTCCACACCATGAGCCTGAAGATCATGCTGCTTACTGGGAAAGCCGCAAACATGCTGAATCGGTGCACCAGGAGTTTCCTAAAGAGAAGGCTGTTGCCTCAAAAGATCCTATAACTGGCAGACCCTGATCTTCCCGTCTTCATATAAAATGTTTAAAGCGCCTATCCTGTCGGAGTGGCGCTTTTCTGTTTTTATTCCAGGAATTCTCTTCCTACCGGGAGCATTTTTCTTCTCTAAATATGTTGTAGATTTGTACTGCTTTTCAACAGTGTATTCCAATTTCCATCGTTTGAAATTTCTATTCCAGTTCCGATGAATATAAAGCTTTCGCAAACTGAACGTTTTGAAGATCGTCATAACGGCTCCGGCCCCGATGGCATCGCCCATATGCTTAAAACAGTAGGCGCCAACTCGCTGGATGCGCTTATTGATCAGACCATTCCGGCGAATATCAGGCTTAAAAAAGCACTGAACCTTCCTGCGCCTAAGGGCGAGTACACCTTTCTGCAGGATTTTAAAAAACTGGCCTCCAGAAATAAGCTGTACCGCTCCTACATCGGGCAGGGCTACTATGGCACCATCACCCCGGGCGTAATTCAGCGGAACATCCTGGAAAATCCAGGCTGGTACACTGCCTACACCCCCTATCAGGCCGAAATAGCCCAGGGCCGACTGGAAGCACTTATCAATTTCCAGACGCTGGTGATGGACCTTACCGGCATGGAAATTGCCAATGCCTCCCTGCTCGACGAAGGCACCGCCGCAGCCGAAGCCATGGGTATGTTCTACGCCCTGCGCAAAGGCAGTAAAAAAGATGCCAACAGGTTTTTTGTAGACAGAAATACCTTTCTGCAAACTCTGGATATTCTGCAGACACGCGCAGAACCCATGGGCATTGAGCTGGTAATTGGCGAGCTGGAAGAGCTGGACCTGGAAGATGGGGCGCTCTTTGGCATGCTGTTGCAGTACCCCAACAAATGGGGAAATGTACAGGACCTGCGCCCTTATATTGATGCTGCCCACGAAAAAGGAATATTGGTAGGCGTAGCAGCCGATTTAATGGCCCTCACCCTGCTAACACCTCCCGGCGAAATGGGTGCCGATGTTGTGGTAGGAACTACCCAGCGCTTTGGCGTACCTATGGGTTATGGTGGTCCGCATGCTGCTTACTTTGCTACCAAAGATGAGTTTAAGCGCCTGCTGCCCGGCCGTATTATTGGCGTGAGCAAGGATGCTGCCGGCAACCCTGCTTACCGCATGGCGCTGCAAACACGCGAGCAGCACATTCGCCGCGAAAAAGCAACCTCTAACATTTGCACTGCCCAGGTACTGCTGGCTGTAATGGCTGGTATGTATGCTGTGTACCATGGTCCGCAGGGCCTGAAGCAGATTGCAGGCCGCATCAATGGCTATGCCCGCCTGATCAATACAGGGCTGGAGCTGCTGGGTTACAAACAACTGAACAAGAATTTCTTCGATACGCTGGCCGTAGAGCTGGAAACCCCTCAGATGATAGAGGTGCTTCGCCAGAGTGCGCTTAGCCGCTATATTAACTTTAACTACCGCCCTAACAGCCTGGTGGTAACGCTTTCGCTCGACGAAACCGTGCGCATGCAGGATGCCGAAGATATTCTGGCTGCTTTTGCCGAAGCTGCAGGCAAGCAGGAGCTTGCGCTAACTGCTGCCGACGTAGAGATCAGCTTCCCGGAAAACCTGCAGCGTACCTCTGCATTCCTGGAGCACGAGGTATTTAACAGCTACCACATTGAGCATGAAATGCTGCGTTACATCAAGCGCCTGGAGAACCGAGATCTTTCGCTGGTGCACAGCATGATTTCGCTGGGCAGCTGTACCATGAAGCTGAATGCCACTGCCGAAATGAAGCCGGTAACCTGGCCGGAGTGGGGCAACCTGCACCCCTTTGTGCCTGCCGACCAGGCACAGGGCTACCGCCAGCTCTTCAGCGAACTGGAGGCATGGCTTTCTGAAATTACTGGCTTTGCCGCCGTTTCGCTGCAGCCTAACTCAGGTGCACAGGGCGAATATGCCGGCCTTATGGTTATCCGTGCCTATCACCAGCACCGTGGCGATAGCCACCGCGATGTATGCCTGATCCCTTCTTCGGCACACGGCACCAACCCTGCCTCTGCTGCCATGGCAGGCCTGCAAATTGTAATTGTAAAGTGCGACGAGCGTGGCAATATTGATGTAGCAGACCTGAAAGCACGTGCACAGCAGTACAGCGACAGGTTATCGTGCCTCATGGTTACCTATCCTTCCACACATGGCGTGTTCGAGGAGTCTATCATCGAGATCTGCGATACCATTCACCAGCATGGCGGACAGGTCTATATGGACGGTGCCAACATGAATGCACAGGTAGGCCTAACCTCGCCTGCCAACATTGGTGCCGATGTTTGCCACCTGAACCTGCACAAAACCTTCTGCATACCTCACGGCGGTGGTGGCCCCGGCATGGGTCCAATTGGTGTGGCAAAACACCTGCAGCCATTCCTGCCAGGCAGCCCCATGGTAGATATGGGCAACGACAGTGCCATCACGGCAGTTTCGGCTGCTCCCTGGGGCAGCGCCAGCATTCTTACCATCAGCCATGCCTACATCAGCATGATGGGGCCGGAAGGCCTCACCCAGGCAACCAGGCTGGCTATCCTCAATGCTAACTACATTAAGGCAAGGCTTAGCGAGCATTATAAGATCCTTTACACCAACAACAACGGCCGTTGTGCACACGAGATGATCGTTGACTGCCGCGAGTTTAAAAAGGCTGGTGTTGAGGTGGAAGATATCGCCAAGCGCCTGATGGACTATGGATTCCATGCACCTACCGTGAGCTTCCCGGTAGCAGGCACGCTTATGATTGAGCCTACCGAAAGCGAGAGCGTAGCCGAGCTTGACCGCTTCTGCGATGCCCTCATCAGCATACGCGAAGAAATTCGCGAGGTAGAAAGTGGCCAGGCCGATGCGCAGCAGAACGTGCTGAAGAATGCACCGCATACTGCCCAAATGATCATGAGCAGTGAGTGGAACCAGCCTTACAGCCGCGAGAAAGCTGCTTACCCACTGCCTTACACACGCGAGAGCAAATTCTGGCCAAGTGTACGCCGGGTAGACAGTGCCTATGGCGACCGCAACCTGATGTGCAGCTGTATTCCTGTATCGGCTTACGAAGAGCAGGACCAACAGGCAGAAATAAATGCTTAACAGACGCTTTTGCTGATAAATATAAATGCCGGCCTTTACAGGCCGGCATTTTTTTTGCTCAAAAAAGTGTAAGGCTACGACCTTGATCCTTACCTGGTACTAAAAGCCATCAGGCAAATGGAAGTGCAATAGTCAACCAAATATCTTTTAAAAATCAATCAGTACCCAGTAAAGGGTTACTGACGCAGTACCAGGCTTCAACTATAGCAGCTTTGCATGAACGTGGCATAACAATAGTTTAAATTATAATCAATGGTTTCGCTATCATGTAAAGCAGATTATTTAGTACATTAGTCTTACACACTTTTTGCCAGGAGGCTATTTTTTACAACAGCTATCAACCTGCTTCTTTTCAGTATACATTAACAGTATAAGTGCTTATATGGGAGTTCCTAACAATTTTCAGAATGTCCATTTGATACTTTTATGATAATGATACCCGGCAGGATGCACAGAATGTGTTGATTTAAAAGTACCCTGTATGCAGGGAATTGGTACAAACCCATCTAGCAACCCAATCACTATACATTAACATCCATCTACATGAAAAAACTCTTACTTACCCTCTTGCTGGTAGCCTTTGTGAGCTGCTTTGCAGTGGCCCAGACAAGTGCAGGATCTAAACTTATAGGAGGATCTGGCACTTTACACATAAACATTGAAGGCGATGAACGGGACCCTTCCTTTGTGGTGCTTTCGCCACGCTTTGGTTTTTTTGTATCTGATAAGCTTGCCCTGGGCACTGCAATTCCGGTGCTTGTCTCGGCATCATCAGTTGCCGTTAATTCGGCTTTTGGGCTTACCCCATTTGTCAGGCTTTATGGTGGATCTTCTGTAAACCGCATGTTGCTGGAGGTAAGGGCCGGCTACAACTATTCTATTTATAAAAATAAGGAAACAGATGTAAGCGTTACAGAAGGTTACCTTAGCTATGGTGTAGGTGCAGGCTATGTTCATTTTGTTAATGAACATGTTGGCCTGGAGCTTATGCTAAGCTACGACAAGAGCGATGAATCTATGCCAAACATTGAGTACAGCCATCTTAATGGCATCAACCTTAACATTGGCCTGCAAATATACCTGCTGCCTCGTAAAGAATAATATTGCGGGCTTAACATAGCCATACAAAAAGGGCGAGTGTTGAACCTATAACAGAATTCAACACTCGCCCTTTATTCTGTTAGATTAACGCACCAGGCCTTATGTATCCGCTGCCAGGGATCAGGCAACATGTAACCTGTGCCCCACATAATGTAGAGGAGCTAGCAATACAATAAAGTTATAACACAGGCTATTTAGCAGAAGCAAAGCTAAAAGCATATTGCTTAAGCTCTTTGTATGAACCCTCAGGATAATACATCAGGATATTTAAAGATCTTTTGGGCGTTATAAAGTACCCGTTCATTACCTCTACCAGCTCTATTTTAGCAAGCTTAGCCATTTCCTGGTGGGTTGTTCGGCCACTCACTACCTGGTTGTTTACGGCCAGCGTTCCTTTATAAACTTCTTTTGCTATTTTGATATCGCCATCATACAGATAAGTAAAGAAAATTTCGCTTACAATGCCGGAATCATCATCCAGCAGCGAAAGGGAAATTCCGAGTTTATCATACACAAAATACTGGTCTATGCCCCTCTTTTGCTCAATGCGATCTGCTTTGCCGAGCAGCTTTTCATAATCTTCTATGGTAGAGCTGGCTGTAAAAAGTACATTGCCAATGGTGATGGTACTCTTCACCAGGTCTACATTTACTTTGAGTGGAGCCTGGGCACGAGCAGAAAACTGCCCAAGCATAATTGCCAGGCATAACAGCAGGAAGTATCTCTTCATCATATCAATAAAGGGTGGTAACGGCAATAAAATTCTACAGGCTTTTATCCGGGAAAACAAGCACGTTTGCTGTGGCTGAATATGGCTTAAAATGCACAAAAGCCATTGTTACAGCAACATACCTTTTTTGTTGAATATATTCAATAGCTACTATTCAAAATCGAAACAAAAGACGGTAAGGCTACAAGTTAAAGGTTCGTTTGTTTAGCGGCAGCAGTATTATGCATTTAAGAAGTTCTTCAGTAATTTCAGCCAGCTACAAAGAATATTCTTCATGCCACTCATATTACCAGTAAAAGGAATTAGCCCCCAGACAGGCGAAAACTGCTTTATAGCCGACAATGCCACCATTGTAGGCGATGTTGTAATGGGCAACGACTGCTCTGTATGGTTCAATGCTGTAATCAGGGGCGATGTAAATGCCATTCGCATCGGCAATAAAACCAACATACAGGATGGTGCAGTTATCCACTGCACCTATCAGAAAGCGGCCACTACGGTAGGTAACAATGTATCCATAGGCCACAACGCCATTGTGCATGGCTGCACGGTAGAAGATAATGTGCTTATTGGCATGGGCGCCATAGTAATGGACCATGCACTGGTGCAGAAAAATTGCATTATTGCAGCCGGCGCCATTGTGCTGGAAAGAACAGTGTGCGAATCGGGCTTTATTTATGCTGGTATTCCTGCAAAAAAAGTAAAGCAGCTAAGCCAGGAGCAGATTGACGGTCTGGATAAAGTAGCCAACAACTATGTGATGTATGGCAGCTGGTTTACGGGAGCAGAGTAGTAAAGCTGCAGCAGCAGCTTTACTGCAGGTTTTGCAGCCAGTCGTACAACCTGTCGGGCCAGGTTTGTAAATAACCCCTATTTAGCGCAAGCGAATAGCCATGGCCTCCGGTGGGATAAATGTGCATCTCCACCGGTATGTTGTTGTTCTTTAGTGCCTGGTAAAACAATAGGCTGTTCTCTACGGGTACACCGCCATCATCAGTAGAATGCACTATAAAGGTTGGAGGAGTATTTGGTTTTACCTGCAGCTCATTGGAGTACAGATCTACCAGCTTCTGATCCGGCTTTTCGCCCAGCAGGGAGTTTCTTGAGCCTTTGTGGGTGTATGTCTCCTTCATGGTGATCACAGGGTAAATCAAAACCATAAAGTCTGGCCTGGCACTTAATTTATCCACAGCATCGCCAGCATCAGAAGCCATCTTCTGATCGAAATGAGTACCCAGTGTTGATGCTAAATGCCCGCCGGCAGAAAAGCCCATAATGCCAACCTTATCCGCATTTATATTCCAATCCTGTGCATGAGCACGGGTTAGCCGCATGGCCCGCTGTGCATCCTGCAGCGGCACCTCGTGCCGCACAACAGCAGATTTAGAATTTGGAAGCCTGTATTTGAGCACAACTGCAGCAATACCCTTTGAGTTGAGCCATTTGGCAATGTCGGTTCCCTCCCAGTCATAGGCCAGCACGCCGTAGCCTCCTCCCGGACAAACGACCACTGCCTGCCCTGTAGCATTTCGTTTCGAGGGCAGAAATACTTCAATTGCCGGCTGCTGTACTTTACTGATCCGGACTATCTCAGTGCTCTCCTGCACTTCTGTTTCATCTGTCTGGCGGTAGTTTGGTACATTGCTCTCCCAAAGGGGTAGTTCTAGATGCTGACTCATAGTTTCCGGAAGCAAAACAAAGAAAAAAAACAGGAGCGACAGTAATTGTTTCATCGTAAAAAAGTCTATTACAGAATTAAGGAGATGGTCTTTTACCAATTCCTGCAGTAGTTGCAGCAAACATCATCCTAAAGTAATAAACTTATCGGATTGTCGCTGCAGATTTTATCAGATCAGGCATTGCTTATTCTACTGACCTTGAGCTTTCTTATTAATCGATTAGCCGCAAAACCTGTGCTGTAGCACTTACGCAGCCTTAATAAGGGCTGGCCTCACATATCCAGCCATTCCTGCCGCCCCCTTTGTCTGTAAAAAAGCTGATTATAGTGAACCCCAAGGCACACTTTCTTAAGCGGGATTTTCTGCCAATCCTGATACTTAGGAAATACAGCAGAAGTCTTCAGCGGAACAACACCCAAAACAATATGCGTATCAAGATTGGGCATAATTGTAGCAGCTGCAGCAGAACAGCTGCAACAGTTACCATCGCCAGTTCCTGAGCGCTGCCTACTCCTCAATCACCCACACATCAATATCGTGCGGGGCAGTTTCTTCACCACCAAAGTACGGATAAAGCTTATAGCCATCCCCCTTTCCACTGCAGGCACGCGGCATGCTAAACTGCTTGTCATCGAGCCAGAAAACATATTCCCCATCTTCCAGCAAAATGCGGTAGCTGTGGTATTCGCCCAGGCTTACATCTCCTAAATATTTGATGCTACGCTCCCCATTGATATAACTGTACGCTAATATCTGCAAAGCACCCTTGTACCAGCGCCAGCCAAAGCGGGCACTGTTGGTGTGGTGCTGATCGCTGCAGTCAGATAGCCCCATCAGTTTGTTTATATCGCCCTGCTTGCGTGGATCTTTGGTGGTATAAATAGCAGAGCTGTCAAATTTAGCCCTGAAGCCAAGCGTGCTTACCTCCACAGGCTTGTACGTTAGCGTTGCATGGTGCTCTCCTTCTTCTATTGTATAATGGGTTTCTCCGGAACCCTGCACCTTTAGTTTTATTTCTTCGGCCTGCGGACCAATTTCCAGACATGATGACAGGCCTACACTCAATAATATAGATAATATAGCTCTTCCCTTCATTTCTCTTACTTGCTATAAAAGAAAAAGCTGCCTCATAGAGGCAGCCTTTACACATTCTTCAACTCTCGAAAAGGATTTTTACTGCTACATGAAAAACCTAATGAGACAAAGCTAGCGTGTGACGCCGCCAATAACAACGCAAGGATTGCCGCAATCTGTATAGAGTAAGGAAAAACAAAAAAGAAAAAGCCTTTCGGTGAGGAAAGGCTTATAAATGGCTTTGAATAGTGCTAATTACACATGCACGTGCCGTTCGGCATGATAAGAAGAACGTACCAAAGGACCAGATTCTACATATTTCAGGCCTCTTTTTAAACCTTCTTCCTTGTACATTTCAAATATCTCGGGGCGAATAAACTCTGCCACCTCTATGTGCATACGGGTTGGCTGTAGGTACTGGCCAAGCGTCAGGATATCAAGACCATGCGCTGCCAGATCGTCCATTGCCCTGAACACTTCTTCCTGTGTTTCGCCAAGGCCCAGCATGATGCCGGATTTGGTACGTTTCCCATAGGCTTTGGTGCGGCTGATCTGCTCCAGGCTGCG
Source organism: Cesiribacter sp. SM1 (assembly GCF_020178975.1). Lineage (GTDB taxonomy): Bacteria > Bacteroidota > Bacteroidia > Cytophagales > Cyclobacteriaceae > Cesiribacter. Next base: position 237,086 of record NZ_JAHXBU010000093.1, on the reverse strand, counting down.
TGCATACTTTGCCTGCGGACGTACCCTGCGGTACAGGCGCTCTACAGTTTCCATGTTGTGGCTTACCACTTCCTGGCCGGCGCTGATCATACGCTCCAGGGCCTCCCAATTACCCTTTGTATCGGGAATCAGGGTTTCAATAGTGGTTTCCGGAGAAAGTTCTTTTACCAGGCGAACCGTCTGGTACCATATTTCGGCACCGCGGTCTTTCAGCTCATCGCGGTTCACCGAGGTAATTACCGCGTGCTTAACACCCATTACCTTAATGGCTTCGGCTACTCTGCGCGGCTCATCCAGGTCGTACTCAGGCGGGCGGCCGGTGGCAACGGCACAAAAGCTACAGGAGCGTGTGCATACATTGCCTAAGATCATAAAAGTAGCAGTGCCGGCACCCCAGCACTCACCCATATTAGGGCAATTACCACTCTCGCAAATGGTGTGCAGTTTATTTTCGTCTACAATCTTGCGAACCCGGGCGTATTCTTTCCCTACCGGCAGCTTAACACGCAGCCAGTTGGGCTTTCTTGTTTTAGTTACTTCAGCAGAAATAACGGGTAATTCAATCATCGAAAAACCTCCTTAAGATTGGCTACAAAGGTAGCGTTATATGCTACAAAAGTAGCGAATAATTAGGAGAACACCCAGCCCTGCTCTAGCGGCGTGAGCCATGGAAAAGTGTTACATAAGCCGATGGAAAGATTGACCTGTTTTCGGAACGCGGCAACAGCACAACCTCACTAGGAAAAGCCTCCAGCATCAGCCCTATTTCCAGGCCGCTTACATTTGATTTGAAGGTGCCAAACTCAAAGCTCAGGCCCGAGCGAATATGCAGGCCAGCCGTAAAGCTGCTTTCAGTAATGCCCTCCAGTGGCCTGCCGGAACCATGAATGTAGTTTTGGGTGTGGTAGGAATTGGCAGGGTCGTACTGCTCCGAAGTTACCAGGCCCCCGGTACCATATTCAATATAATATGGTGCTATGATACCCAGCGTAGGACCCGCCGAAGCCAGCATAGACACCTGCACCCCCTGCTGTGGCGCTTTACGGAAGAGCAGGCGCTCCAGGCCATAACTAAAGCGCACGGAATACAGGTAATTACTTTTGCCCATTATATAGCCACCCCCGTAAATGGAGGTTACCCGCGCTTCTTCGGGATGCTTCACATTGGCAATTTCGATGCCCAGTGAGCGGAAAGTTTCGCCCTGCAGCCTGCGGGTAAACTTTGCATTGATACCACCAATGTAGCCACCATTGGTGTTTTTATTTATACCCCACACAAATTCGCGGGTATAATTATCTTCCTCTTCCTCACGCTGTTGTGCAAATGCGGCCGAAGAGAGCCCCAGCAAAAGGAACAGATACAGGTAAAAAGTTGTGCCCTTCATGGAAAGATATCAGGAACTGTGTATGTTTGAAGGTAGTAATTTATAGGATAACAAAAAAACAGAGCAGTAGTTTATGGCTACCAGCACAGGACTTTACAGCGGAAATTTACGTACACAGGCCGTGCACGAAAAATCCGGCACCACCATCATAACCGATGCCCCCACAGATAATAATGGTAAGGGCGAAGCTTTTTCGCCTACAGACCTGGTTGCCGCTGCACTGGGCAGCTGCATGGCTACGATCATGGGTATTTGGGCAGCCCGCCATGAGGTTGATCTTAGCGGCCTTAGCTGGAGGGTTACCAAGCATATGAGCCCTGCGCCACCGCGCCGTATTGTTGCTATCGATATACACCTGGAATGGACTGGCGCATCTGCAGCTAGCCCGCAGCAAATAAGCGCGCTCAAACAAGCGGCCCTTACCTGCCCGGTTGCCCTGAGCCTTCATCCAGACATCAAACAAAACGTTACCTTCGGCTTTTAATTATTCTTTGCCGAGCTGTTTTTTCAGTTCCTTGTAAGAGATAGCGGAGTGAGAGCTGTGGTAGGTGCATTCGCCCTTATCGATGAGCAGCAGCTGTGGCGATTCGTGGTGAATGCCAAACACCTCAGCCACCCTGTTAGAAACAGGCCTGTACTGGATCAGGTCGAGGTAATAAGGCTCTACAGCGCCCATCTCTTCCTGGCTCCAGGAACGCTCAAACCAGCTTAACGCCATATGGCTGATAGGGCAGCGCGTGCTGTGCTTAAAAATCACCACCGGATGCTCAAAGCTTAAGTTTGAGAGCTCATCCAGGGTAGTATTATTATCTAAAGATTTCCAGTTCATATTATTCAAACCAAATTTCGCTTTCGCCTTTATCGTAGCGGGGCTTTATTTCTTTAGCCTTCACTGTATTAGGCTGTTCCTTATTCTTAAAGATACGATTCAACAGGCGGCTACGGTTGCGTGCCCTGTCTTTTTGTTCTAAAGAGCGCATCGTTGTTGCTTTGCGGGCCACCACGCTGGGGTGCATATCCTGCTCACGCCTGCTTACCTTCAGGTTACCCTCGTACTGGTTTACCTTTTCTGATAACTCACCGTAGTGCCTCATTTTTTCGCGCTGCGTCATTACCCTTATATTTCCGGGATGGCTTGCTGCTTCGGTGCTGCTGTACTGCTTAGAGAAAGATGCCTTACGCTCCGACCAATGCACGCCAGGTTGGCGCACATATTTAGTTTTTACGGTAAACCGGCCTGCACTTCTTGCAGCATTATAGCTGCTGTAACGTTGACCCGCCTTTTCACTGCGCTCGCTGTGATGGGTACCGGGTTCAATCATTTCTGATTTTTTAACGCTATAGTTTCCCTGGTTGTTAGTACCGCGTAAATCTCTGCGACGTGCTGCCTTTTCACGGTCCTCAGCATTATAAACTTTACCGGGCTGGTACACATCGCGCTCCTTCACCGTAAAGTTGCCCTGATCGTTGGTACCCGGCAGCTTTTTACGCCTGCTTTTCTTCTCCCAATCTTCCCGGTTATACACCACGCCAGGCTGGCTAACATCCTCTTGCTTAACCTTAAAATTACCCTGGTCGGTAGTACCATTAAGTTGCCTGCGCTTGCTGGCCTTCTGCCGGTCTTTGGCATTATACACAACCCCGGGCTGGCTAACATCTTTCTCTTTTACCGATATATTCCCCTGGCTCTGTGTGCCATTGCCGCTTTTGGCACGCTTGGCGTCTTTTTTAGAACGATCGGTGTAATGGGTACCTGGCTCCTGCCGTGATCCCTTATTCACACGCTGTTTCAGGTTCCTTTTGTCGTTCAGCTCCTCTTTATAATAATCATCGCGCATGGGCAGCGGCTTATCCGAGCTCATGTCGCCTGGCTCCCGCTTTACCTTTCGCTGGCGCTCGCGCACACCGGTGGCCCGATCCCTGGGCGAGTGGTCCGGATCCTTCTGCTTCTTTTTCTTAGGCTTCTTTTTCTGCTTTTCAGTTTTGAGCACCTTATCGGGATCGCCAATCTGGGCACTGGCCCCCTGGCTTAGCAGCAGGCAGCCCAGCAACATCAGCAGGATAAAGGAAAGTCGGTATGGATGGAGCCGCTTCAAAGCGTTATTGTTAATCTTTGTTAAGTACAGAATCTTTTATTGATTAGTTCGCCTAGAAAGCCTTAAGAGCTTCCAGCTTACCAGCCAATCGCCCTTTTGGCAGAAAATTCTGCTCCAGGGGCGGTGCAAAGGGCACTGCGGTATCCAGGCTCGCCTCCCGCATTACGGGGGCATCCAGCCAGGTAAAACAGTGTTCGGCAATCCAGGCGGCAATTTCGCCACCCACACCACCGGTGAGCGTATCTTCATGCAGCACCAGCACCTTACCGGTTTTCTTTACTGCATCGGCCACAGCCTCCTGGTCCCAGGGCAAAAGCGTGCGCAGGTCCAGAATATGGACCGAAACCCCTACCTGTGCTGCCACCTGCTTTGCCCAGTGCACCCCCATGCCATAGGTAATTATAGTTACCTCGTCGCCCTCCTGCACTACTTTGGCCTTGCCTATGGGTAAGGTGTAATAGTCGGTTGGAATGGCTTCTGTCAGGGAGCGGTAAAGCAACTTGTGCTCGAAATAAATAACCGGGTTAGGGTCTTCTATGGCGGCATTCAGCAAGCCTTTGGCATCATAAGGGGTGGAAGGGTATACCACTTTAAGGCCGGGGGTATGGAAAAACCAGGCCTCGTTGCTTTGTGAGTGAAAAGGCCCTGCCGCCGTGCCGGCACCTGTTGGCATACGCACCACCACATCGGCATTCTGGCCCCAGCGGTAGTGGATCTTTGCCAGGTTATTTACAATCTGGTTAAAGCCGCAGGTTACAAAATCGGCAAACTGCATCTCTACCATGGCTTTGCGGCCCTTAATGCTCAGGCCCAGGCCTGTACCTATAATGGCCGATTCGCAGAGCGGCGTGTTGCGCACCCGTTCCTTGCCAAACTCTTCTACAAAGCCCTGGGTAATTTTAAACACCCCGCCGTATTCGGCAATATCCTGCCCCATGAGCACCAGCTCCGGGTAGCGCTGCATGCTCTGCCGCAGCCCATCCGAAATGGCATCTATAAACCTGCGCTCCTCTTTGTTGTCGCTGGCAGGGGCTATTACCTGCTGCACATAAGGCGCATACATATCTTCCAGTTCTTCAAAGGTGCTGGCTTCAGGTTCGGGTTCGGCAAAAGCCTGCTGCAGCCCCGCCTCTATTTCCCTGCTAATACCAGTGCGTATGCTTTCGCGCTGCTCCTGGCTAAGCACGCCCTCATTCAGCAGAAAGCGCTCAAAGTTTTCTACAGGATCTTTTTTGCCCCACTGCTCAAACAGTTCCTGCGGCACATATTTGGTTCCGGAGGCTTCCTCGTGGCCGCGCATGCGGAAGGTAAGTGCCTCAACCAGCACCGGCCGCGGGTTTTCGCGCAGTTCAGTAGCCAGCCTGCTGATGGTGCCATACACCTCCAGAATATTATTGCCATCTACCTGTACGGCTTCCATGCCGTAGCCCGGGCCTTTGTCTATAAAATGTTTAAACCTGAATTGTTCGTTGCTGGGGGTGGAGAGGCCGTAGCCATTGTTTTCCACCACAAATATCACTGGCAAGTCCCAAACGGCTGCCACATTCAGGGCTTCGTGAAAATCACCTTCGGAAGAGGCTCCATCACCCGTAAACACCAATGCTACTTTTTTCTCTCCTTCCAGCTTATGTGCCAGGGCTATACCATCGGCCAGGGCCATCTGCGGACCCAGGTGCGAGATCATTCCAACGATATAATGCTCTTTTGTTCCAAAATGAAATGAGCGGTCGCGGCCTTTGGTAAAACCAGACTTTTTTCCCTGGAACTGAGCAAATAAGCGCTCAAACGGTACATTGCGCGTTGTAAAGATGCCCAGGTTACGGTGCATCGGCAAAATGTATTCATCGGGCTCCAGGGCCAGCGCAGCGCCTACGGCAACTGCCTCCTGTCCAATTCCAGAAAACCACTTGCTGATCTTACTCTGCCGTAATAAGATCAGCATTTTATCTTCAATCATGCGGGGCCACAGCAGGGCTTCATAGATGCCCAGCAGTTCCTCGTCCGAAAAATTTGTTCTGTCGAATGTCATATAAAAAGTGCAGTTCAAGTCAAAGTTACCTCTTTAAGCGGAGCTGTGAAATATTTTTTACCTTTGCTGTATGGGGCAGGTAAGGTTGATGGATATTGTGCTGATTTCTGATTGAGTTAAGGTGCTAATTATTGGGCTACTGCGGTATATTATATAGCAGAACCATAGATTTACAGCGAGGCATGCTAAATGCCCGATGGCAGGCATCAAACGTTAATAGTACATTTTTCGTTATTAAAACCCGGCGATCTCTATCTCACAGCTGAAACCTCATACCCCTTACCATAAAAAATAAAATGATAGACTATAAAGCTTTTACACTGCAAAACGGCCTTCAGGTTTTTGTACATGAAGATACTGCCACACCCATGGCTGCAGTAAACATCCTGTACAATGTAGGTTCTAAAGATGAGGATGAGCACAAGACCGGTTTTGCACACCTGTTTGAACACCTGATGTTTGGCGGCAGCATGAACATTGGCAATTACGATGAGCCACTGCAGCGGGTGGGTGGTGAGAACAATGCCTTTACCTCGCCTGATATTACCAACTACTACATTACCCTGCCTGCCGAAAACCTGGAAACTGCCTTCTGGCTGGAAAGCGACCGCATGATGAGCCTTAGCTTTGACCCTAAGGTGCTGGAGGTGCAGCGTAAGGTGGTGATAGAAGAATTTAAGCAGCGCTACCTGAACCAGCCCTACGGCGATGCCTGGCTAAAGCTGCGCCCCCTGGCCTACCAGAAACACCCTTACCGCTGGGCCACCATTGGCAGGGAGATTAAGCATATAGAAGATGCCACCCTGGATGATGTACGGAAGTTCTTCTTTAAGTATTACCTGCCAAACAATGCCATTATGGTGGTGGCCGGCAATGTGGATTTTGAGGAAGTAAAAAGGCTTACCGAAAAATGGTTTGGTCCTATTCCGGCCGGAAAGCCTTATAAGCGCCAGCTGCCTGCAGAGCCAAAGCAAACCAGCGCACGCCTGGAAACAGTGGAGGCAGATGTGCCCCTGAATGCCCTTTACAAAACCTTTCACATGCCCGGCCGCAACGACCAGCGCTACTACATTGCCGATCTGCTAAGCGATGTGCTGGGCAGGGGCAAAAGCAGCATGCTGTACCAGCGGCTGGTGCGCGATACGCAAATGTTTGCCGATATCTCGGGCTATGTAACCGGCTCTATGGAACCTGGCCTGCTGGTGATCAGCGGAAAATTAAAGCCAGGTTTTACCCATCAGCAGGCCGAAGAAGAGATTGCGGCCATTATCAGCAAAGTGCAGGAGGGTGTATCAGAAGAAGAGCTGCAGAAGGTGAAGAACCAGGCAGAATCTTCGCTTGTATTTTCTGAAATTGAGCTGCTGAACCGAGCCATGAACCTGGCCTTTAGTGCACTGCTGGGCGATCCTGACCTGGTGAACAAGGAGGCTGAGTACATACAGGCAGTTACGGCCGACGAGGTACAGGCTATGGCACGCGAAATTCTGGTTCCCGAAAACTCCACTACCCTGCACTACATTGCTAAACCTAAAGCATAAATGATTAATACCCCACACACGCCCCTCTACAGAATAGGTATGGGCTACGATGTTCATAAACTTGCCGAAGGGCAGCCTTTTTGGCTGGGAGGCATTCAGATAGAACATACCCATGGTGCAGTAGGCCATTCCGATGCCGATGTCCTCATCCACGCCATTTGCGATGCCCTGCTGGGTGCGGCTAATCTTGGCGATATAGGGGCTCATTTTCCAGATACTGATCAGCAGTACAAGGGCATTGACAGTAAGCTGTTACTGGCAAGGGTAATGCAGGTGATCAGGGAACACAAATATGAGGTAGCCAACATAGACTCTACCGTTTGCCTGCAAACACCTAAGCTGCGCCCGCACATTGCCAGCATGCAGCAAACCCTCTCAGAGGTGATGAAGGTGCGCGTGGAGGATATTTCTGTTAAGGCTACCACCACCGAGCGGCTTGGTTTTGTTGGCCGGCAGGAGGGTGTATCGGCTTATGCCGTAGCCATGCTTTACCGCGCCACCCCCAGCACCGATATGGATTACCAGACTTACAACAGATTATAATGCCAGAGCAGGCACATCAGCAGCAGCCACAACTCATCCAGACCGGCGATGGCAGCCACAGCCTCTACAACCCCGCACTGGATGAAACCTATCACTCCCATCATGGTGCCCTGCAGGAGTCGCAGTATGTGTTTATCCGCATGGGGCTTGATGCCTGGCGAGCAAAACAACCCCATGCAGAAAGCCTCTCTGTGCTGGAGATAGGCTTTGGCACCGGCCTTAATGCGCTGCTGGCACTGCATTGGGCGTTGCAGCATAAGGTAAAGGTACATTTTACCACGCTGGAGCCTTATCCAGTTTCCCTGGAAACAGCAAAACAGCTTAATTACCCACAGCTCACCGAAGGCGAAAAGGACTTTTTGCGCCTGCATGAAGCTCCCTGGGAGGAAGATGTGCTGCTGTATGACTATTTCATATTGCATAAGAAAAAGCAGAAACTGGAAGAGGCAGCACTGGCAGAGGCAGCATTCGATGTTGTTTTTTTTGATGCCTTTGCACCAAACAAGCAGCCCGAGCTTTGGGAGAAAGCCCTGCTGGAAAAGACCATCAGGTTTATGGCACCCGCTGCCCTGCTTACTACCTATTGCGCCAAAGGCCAGCTTAAGCGCGATTTGCGTGATGCAGGCCTGCAGGTAGAGACCCTACCCGGTGCTCCCGGGAAAAAAGAGATGGTAAGGGGGAGTAAGGCATAGGAGCCAACAGGGAGAGATCATCAGAAAAAGCACTCCCTGAATATCTATAGTCTGCAGTGCCTGATTTATTATCAGCTCATTAAGCATCAGCAATAAGTTTTTTTTACTAGATTTCCGCTGCTAACACCAGCTTAGCTTACATAATAGCGGTTGGCAGGGAGGCGGCAGGGAGAGGGATGTTGAGCAGCCAGCTACTATGACTTTTTGGCGTTGAAGCACTACAGAGGCTTTGTTATTTTTATCAATCTCCTATAATCTCTACCCTACCATGAACCAACAATCTGACAAACAGGTCAGGAGAAGCCTGCTGGCTGCACTGGCAACAATCCTGATGGCGTTATCGCCAGCTTTTGCTACAACTACTGCTGCATCTAAAGCGCAAATGCTGGCCGACTGGCAACGCGCTAAAGAGTATACCAAGGAATATCTTGATGCCATGCCGGAAGATGGTTATGCTTTTCAGCCAACCCCTGAGATAAGAAGTTTTGCCGGCCAGATGCTGCACATTGCCGGCGCTAATTATTTCTTTACGTCTACTGCTTTAGGCACCAAGAATCCTTACGAAGGCCAGGATCTGGAAAAAATGGATAACCTAAAATCCAAAGAGGCGGTCACTAAATTTGTAATGGACAGCTATGATCATGTGATCAATGCAATTAACGGCATGACAGACGAGCAGCTGGCAAAAACAGTTACGATGTTCAAGTTTGAGATGCCTGCTGAACAGCTGCTGACGAAAGCACACGAACACCAGACTCACCACCGGGGCCAGTCCACAGTTTACCTTCGCATGAAGGGAGTAACCCCTCCGCAGGAAAAGCTATTCTAATTACCTGATTAGCACTTTTAGCTTAACTAAAGAAACACAATCCAAATTATTAGCAGCCTGTGCACACCTGTTGGTGTTAAAGCACCCGACAGGTGTGTGCGCTGCCACTAAGCCGCCTTCTGCCGGTCTCCTAAGGCATGTTGTACAGCCGCCTGCAGGCTTGGCACTACCATCTCTTCGAAATGTGGATGATCTTTGAACCACTTAATGTTAAGAGGTGAGGGGTGCGGCAGCACAAAGGCAGGCTTGCCGCGGTAGTAAAGCTCTTCAAACACCAGTTCTGTTAGCTTTTTATTGCCAAAGCAATAGCGGGCAGCATGGCTGCCAATTAAAATATACAGCTGTGGCTCAAGCAGGGGTATTTCTTTTGCAAGCCAGTTAGGGGCGCAAATGGGCGAAGGCGGAAAATCGCCACCGCCTTTTTTACCGGTGCTTCCGGGATAGCAGCGTCCAACAGCGGTGATATACAGCAGGGACTGATTCCAGAAAGTATCCTCCCCTGTGCCCAGCCAGCGCCGCAGCTTTTTGCCGCTGGCATCGTTAAAGGGGCGCCGGGTAAGATGCACAGTGCGGGAAGGAGCCTGTCCAATAAGCATAATTGGTGCTTCTGCCCTGCCCCAAACCATTGGTTTAGGCTCAAAGCCAAAACGGTCCTGGCACATTCGGCACTGGCTAAGTTGCTGCTGTAGTTCCTGCAGGGTATTCATCAGCAAATAAACACCTGCTGAAATACATTAATTCCTCGTTACTGCAAGAATACTCGTGACTACATGAACTTATATACCTGATCAGGGGTAAGGCAGTGAGTGAGGGGAACATCGGTAGGAAAAACACCTGGCATAGGTTCTTCAAGGGGGGGAAAGAGCGATAAGCCAATGCTTAACGCATGAGGGGCACAGCCAGACAAGAAGCGGTCGTAAAAGCCGGCGCCATAGCCCAGGCGATGGCCATACCTGTCGAAGGCCAGCAGGGGCACCAGCACAGCATCTATTTTTTCTACGGGACAGACCTCTCCACCTACTGGCTCGGGAATTCCCCACTTGTTTTGCTGCAATTGCAGCTTCTCATCCCAGTACACATGCTCCATTTCGCGCACCTGCCAAAGGGTACGCGACACAACCAGGCGTATGTGCGGATGCTCGCGGCGCAGTATGTCCAGTATAGGCTGCGGATCGGGCTCCCGCTGGCTGCTCATAGGCAGGTAGCTGTGGAGGGTATGGATGTGATCCAGTGGAATATTGCTAAAAAACTGCCGGCACAGCTGCAGGCTACGCTGATGCAGCTCCTCATCGGAGAGTTGCTGCCGCAACTGCCGGTAATAGAGCCGCAGTGCCTCCTTAGTCTTCATAACTTAGCACCTTCATGCTGAAGTCAAACCCCTTCAGGTGCTCCATCAGGCTATCCAGAAACTGGGGGTCGTTCAGGTAAAAGTTCAGGAAGTTATCGGTACGCTCCTGCAGGTTGCCGTTGGGGAAGAGCTTATCCAGCAAACTCTCCAGCTGCTGCATTTCTGTCTGGTGGCGTTGCTCCTCTGCTTTCTTCAGGCGCTTTTCAATGTTCTCCAGGCTTTTTTCGGCTTTTGTGCCCTCTGCGCCTACAAAGCCGGAAAGGCTTTTGTCTACCGCTGCAGCTTTTTGCTGCAGTGCTTCAAAGAACTGTTGCAGTTGCTGCCGTTCTTCGTGCAGGCTAATTTCATGCTCGCTCCACTCGCGCAGCAGGCGGGCTTTCAGCTGGTGCTGATCTTCAAACAGCTGCTCCACAGAAAGTCCGAGCTTCTGCCGGCGACTTTCATTGGCCTTTGCCAGTACCAGCACAAACTGGCGCGGCATTAAGATGGGGAAGGAGATCTGGTGCCGGTCAAAAATCGGTTTTAACTGCAGCCAATAGGCTATTTCGCCTGGTCCGCCAAAATAGGCCAGGTTGGGCAGTATCCACTCCTGGAAAAGCGGGCGCAGTACTACATTAGGACTAAAGCGCTCCGGGTGCTGCTCAAGCTCCTGCATAAGGCTGTCTTTGGTGAAGCGGAGCCCGGTATTGAGCACCGCCCACTCCTCTCCTTCCTGCACCAGGCGCTCGCGCAAACCATTCTGCATGTAAAAGAGGTTGATCTCACGCGGAAACACCTGCGATTTATACCCAAGCTCCTCCAGCTTTGCAGAAGCATCCTGCACCAGGGCCTGGCTGTGCTGCTCCAGCAGCTCCTCCCGGAACACAGGCGCAAAGCTTGCTTTCAGGCGCTTATCATCTGCATCGAGAATAATGAGCCCCCACTTGCCGAACAGCTCATGTACATACTGGCGTGTGGCCGCTGCAAGCGTTTCAGCATTTTCGTAAGCCTTGCGGAAAAGGGGCACTGCTTCCGGCAGCTGATCGGCCAGCTCAGGCAGCCCCTGTGTGGAAAAGCGGCCAACAGGCCCCTGCTGACTGGTTTCCCAGCTCCTCATTTCACCAAACAGCCGGAAGTGGTTAATCTCTGCCAGGTCGTGATCTTCAGACGCCATCCAGTAAACTGGTACAAAGCGCTTATCGGGATACTGCTGCCGCAGCTCCTGGCAGGCTTTGATGGTAGCAGCAATTTTATAGATAAAGTAAAGCGGCCCTGTGAAAATGTTGAGCTGATGACCGGTGGTAAGCGTAAAAGTATCGGCACTGCCGAGAGATTGCAGGTTTTGTGCCACCGGTTCGGGCAAATTTAAACCCTTATACTGCTCCTGCAGCACCTCATGCAGCAATTGCCGCTGTTCTGCAGAAAAACGTTTACCCTGCATTTGCTCCTTAAAGCTCTCCGGCCTGGGCGGCAGGCTGTAAAAAGGCTGCAGCTTTGGGTCTTGCTGTATATAGTCGGTGAATATCGGCGGAAAATGGCCGGTTTGTTCAAGTGGTAGCGATTGGGCCTTCATAAAAATGAGCAGTGTGCGGCAAATATAGCCATAAAAATAAAAACACCTCGCTCTTAAGCCCGCCACTGGCAAAACTCAGGCCACCAGCTCTACCTGCGCAGCGGTAGAAATAAGGTAACGCCTGCCGTTTTCCATATTCTGGCAAAGCGCCCGGGTTCGCTTAACTTCTACTTTCTGGTAAACGGTTTCGCAGAATTTAAATTTATAACCATCCGGAATCTGTGAGAGAAAAAGGGCATTCTCATTTGTTTTCTCATCATAGGCTCTTAGGGCAATCCACAGCGGCTGACTGGAGGCAGTAGCAGCGGCCGGTGCCTGCATATAGGCCGCCAGGGGCTTTAAAACATCGGCAGGAAACACTTCTGTAGTAAGCATGGGCCGCATAAGCTGCCGAAAGTTTTCCTGCCACTCCGGACCATGTGGTTTTACTTTGGAGCGATGCTGCTGCCAGGTAAGCAGGTGCGCTACCTCATGCAGGTAGGTAACCAGAAATGCATACTGGTTCAGGCTGCCATTTACACTAATGGATATTTTTCCACCCGTGCGATCTACCCTGAAATCACCCAGCTTTGTTTTTCGGTCGCCCTTTATGCGAAGCATGAATTTGTAATGCTGCCACAGGCCTACACAGTACTCTGCAGCTGCTGCAGGCAGGTAACTATGCAAGCCTTTCTTTTCTCTCTTCCCGGTGCTGTATACTACTTTCCTCACAACATCAACTTTATGCGGCGCACTACTGCCACTATTAATCCAAAGGCACAAAATTAAAACTGTTACTGTGAGGATTACAAACAAAAACATAGCAGCTGCCAGATAATAATTTTCTGTAAAGCAACAAAAAGCCCTGTCTGCAGGAGACAGGGCTTTAAATTAAAATTAAATACTAATCAATCTAGTGCCACAGTGTAACTATATGTAGCAGGTTTAATAAGAAGTGCAACAGAATTATTGATACTAACCCGGGCAACTTCTATATCTGCTACCATAATTACCCCCGTTTTAGCCTTAGTATTTAAGTACCAAGATTACAGGGAAGGCACAACATTAAGCCTCCAATCATCAGAGATGAAATATGCTCTAACTAATGTTTTAGCACAATTCCCGACAAAGGAATCTTAACGCAGCGTAAGATTACTGCTGTACTGTGGTATCGGTAGTAACAGTTTCAGTCTCAGTAGTGGTGTCTACTTCTACAGTAGTTTGCTCTACTTCGTACTCTGTTTCTACATCTGTGGTATCTGTAGCAATTACAGTACCTTCTTCAGAAGTTGAGCCACCACAAGCTGTAAACATTACAGAAGCGCCAGCGAACATCAGGAGCATGAAAACTTTTTTCATACGTTACGTGTGGTTATTGGATATTAAGTAACCTTCTAATTGGAAATATAGAGTACTAAATACTACTGTTGTTGTGTAGTATCTGTAGTAACTGTCTCTGTTTCAGTAGTGGTATCCACATCTACAGTAGTTCTTTCTACTTCGTACTCAGTTTGTACATCTGTGGTATCTGTAGCAACTACAGTACCTTCTTCAGAAGTTGAGCCACCGCAAGCTGTAAACATTACAGAAGCGCCAGCGAACATCAGGAGCATGAAAACTTTTTTCATACGTTTAGCTTAGTTATGGTTAGGAAATAAGGAATCAGTTATTTAACATTTGATTTTGCACAAGCAGCGTCCTGCCTGTTGGCCATAGATGCAAATCTATGTAAAATCATTCGTTTAATTTTCTATGTACCTGCTTATAAGCACTTACCGCAGAATAAACGAAGTACTCAGGAAAAGGTTGGATTTTTTTCTTTTTGATCTTTATTACCGAGGGCTCAAATATACGCGTATTTATCGATTGTCAAGAAAAAGTAGAATTATTTTTTACGGAAGTAGAGCCTTAGCGGCACACCGGTAAAGTTAAAATGGCTTCTCATTTTATTTTCCAGGTAGCGCTCGTAGGGTGCTTTTATGTACTGCGGAAGATTGCAAAACAGCGCAAACGTTGGTACGCGGCCAGGAAGCTGGGTCAGATATTTTATCTTGATGTGCTTGCCTTTTGTAGCCGGCGGAGGGTACGCCTCAATCTCACGAAGCATTACTTCATTGAGCTGTGAGGTAGGCACTTTTTTACGTAAATTTTCATAAACCTCTACCGCCAGTTCTATTGCCTGGAAGATACGCTGTTTCTTATGTACCGAAATAAACATAATAGGTATATAGCTTAAGGGGCCCAGGCGCTCCTTGATGCTATCCTCCAGGCGCTTGGCGGTCATGCTGTCTTTTTCCACCAGGTCCCACTTGTTTACCAGAATAACTGCGCCCTTGTTGTAGCGGTGTGCCAGTGTTACAATATTCATATCCTGTGCCTCAAAACCCCGATCGGCATCTATCATAATAATGCACACATCGCTGTCCTGCAGGGCCTGCAGGCTTCGCAGCACCGAAAAGAATTCAACGTCTTCTTTTTCTTTATTTTTTTTACGCAGGCCGGCAGTATCCACCAGGATAAAATCTTTGCCGAACATTTTGTAATGCGTATTGATGGCATCGCGGGTGGTACCGGCAATATCGGTTACAATGCTGCGCTCAACGCCCAATAGCGTATTCAAAAAAGAGCTTTTACCTACGTTTGGCCTGCCCAGGATAGCAATGCGGGGTATTCCTTCTTCGGGGTTCTCTACACCTTCGTCGGGAAAATGGCTCACCACCTCATCCAGCAGATCGCCGGTACCTGAGCCGGTTGCCGAAGAAACAGAATACACCTCCCCCAGGCCCAGCTTATAAAATTCGCCTTCGTGGTAGGTGCTGTCGGCCGTATCGGCTTTATTGGCCACCACATACACCGGCTTTTTGCTCTGCCGCACCACTTTTCCAAACTCTTCGTCGAGGCCGGTGAGCCCCTGCTGGGCATCTACCATAAATAGTACTACAGAGGCCTCATCTACTGCCAGCTTTACCTGCCGGCGAATGGCTTCTTCAAAAACATCTTCGGAGCCTTCTACATAACCCCCGGTATCGATCACGGTAAAATGTTTGCCGGTCCACTCGGCATAGCCGTAGTGGCGATCCCGTGTTACGCCCGGCTCATTGTTCATAATGGCCTGCCTGCGCTCTACCAGGCGGTTAAAAAGCGTACTTTTGCCCACGTTCGGGCGGCCAACTATTGCTACTATATTTGCCATTTTTCAGTATTGAGTAACTTGCTATTGCGTATTGAGACTGAAAGACAGCCTTACCCATTATTGGTGCAAAGGTAGAGTATCTGCGGGTCTCTCTACGCTGGATGAAAAATCTCTCTTTAATTATTTTTATAAATCTGCTGCGCCTGATGATGTTTAGCCATCAGCGGGAGTTGTAGCCAAAGCGGTTCAGCGATAATTCTTTCTTGCGCCAGTCCTGCTGTACCTTTACAAAAGTTTCCAGGTGC
The DNA here is from genome assembly GCF_020178975.1 of Cesiribacter sp. SM1. Taxonomy (GTDB): domain Bacteria; phylum Bacteroidota; class Bacteroidia; order Cytophagales; family Cyclobacteriaceae; genus Cesiribacter. Next base: position 221,658 of record NZ_JAHXBU010000093.1, on the reverse strand, counting down.
ACCTGCTTGGCAAAGAATGCCTCCATATCGGCACGGGCCTGCATGCCAACTTTTTTCAGTGCCTCACCAGCTTTACCGATAATGATTCCCTTCTGGCTCTGGCGCTCCACATATATTTCTGCCCGCATGCGGATGATATCTTCATCTTCCTTAAATGATTCAATCACCACTTCGGTACTGTAGGGTACCTCTTTTTTATAATTCAGGAAAATCTTTTCGCGTATTATTTCAGCGGCAAAAAAGCGCTCGGGCTTATCGGTAAGCTCATCTTTAGGAAAGAAAGGCGGGTGCTGGGGCAGCCTGCCGATAATAGAATCAAAGACTTTTCCAATGTTCAGCCCCTGCAGTGCACTTACCGGTATTATTTCTGTTGCAATGCCACTGGCCTCCCACTCCTTGATTTTCTGTGCTACCTCATTGCCTTTTGCCTGGTCTACCTTGTTGATGAGCAGCAAAACAGGCGCTTCTGTACGTTTTAATAAGTTAAGCGAATCATCTTCGGGGCTGTAGGTATCATTAAGTTCCGTTACAAAAAGCACAACATCGGCATCTTCCAGCGAGTCTTTCACAAAGCGCATCATGCTTTTGTGCAGCTCATACTCTGGTTTAAGAATACCGGGTGTATCGGAATATACAATCTGGTAGTCGGTTCCGTTGATCATGCCCATGATGCGGTGGCGGGTAGTTTGTGCTTTAGCCGTTATAATACTTAGCCGCTCGCCCACCATTTGGTTCATGATGGTGCTTTTGCCTACATTAGGCTTGCCTACAATGCTTACGAAGCCTGCTTTATGGTTGGCTGGTATTTCAGCTGGCTGTGGCTGCTGTTCTCCTGTTGGTTCAGGTGCATTGTCTGGTATCTGCTGTGATTCTTCCTGCATTCTCAAAAAATTTCAGCAAAGGTATTGCATAAGATTTAAAAACCCACTACTTTTGTATCCGCTTCACCGCTATAACCAAGTACAAGTAGCAGAAAAGTTTCAAAAAAGAAACACGAGAAGCAACCGATAGTTCGAAATACTCGTAAGAGAAAGATATATCGCGGGATGGAGCAGTTGGTAGCTCGTCGGGCTCATAACCCGAAGGCCGCAGGTTCGAGTCCTGCTCCCGCTACTAGTAGAAAGCGTAAAGTGCTGATAATCAGCGCTTTACGCTTTTCTTTTTTACGACCGTTTATAAAAGCGTTTATATTTGAATTTTGGAAGTGGATAATATTATTAAACTTAGCACACAGGAACTTGCCGAACTTTATAAAGATGCTAAGAGTAAAGGGAGGCCTGTTTCAGATGCCATATATGCTGAACTAGGAAAGAATAATGGCAATTCTGCCATCAGAAGTTTATTTAACAGCAGTGCATCAAGTTGCTCATACGGGGAGTACAAATTTGCCAAATGAGATTCTAGAGGGTTTGAACAGTCCTACAAGTAAAGAAAAATATATCAAGCTAAAAAACTTGGTTGGTGAGCTTGAATGGTACAGAGGGTATTAATAATATGGGAGTAAATTAAATTTTTTTAAACTTCAAATATTTGTAGTGAATATCTGAAAGGCTTTTAAACCCCATTCCTAGAAAATTAACTATCAATTCATAAATCCTAGTATTGACAAATGCCAGATACTCTCCAAACCTTGCACCAAAAACTGAATTCATTTCAGTCTCAGTTGGATTCCTTACAAACTGTAAATAAATACGACCATCTCGCATTTAAATACGAGCAACTTGCTGCACAACTTCAAAAACAAAATGAAGTCATCACACAAGTACACGGGTTTTATGATTCGGCATGGAATAAGCTAATTTGGTTTATTGCTGTTGCTGGAGCTGTTTTAGGCGTGATAGTTCCATTATTGATCCAGTGGTGGCAGAATAGGAATTACAATCACAAATTAGAAGAGCTTAATAGTAGAAATGATCAGCGGATCAATGAAATCATTAAATCATCTAGAGCTGAAATAACCAAATTAAAAAATAATTTTACTGACTATGCTAATGAGTTTGAAGCCATGACGAACCATTTGCATGGCCGAACGAATTTGATTGACGGGGAACATATCTATGCAATAGGTGATTTCATGGATGCGATCCAATATTGGTTGAAATCCAAAAATCCTCACATGGGTACTTCGAGTTTAGCAGGCATCGGTCATTGTATAGAGATTAACCTTGAAAAAGGAGAAGCATTTTTGGAAGAAGTAGATGATGAATTAATATCTAAAGGTTATAAAGCTTTAGATATTGAGTTGAATGCCATTCGTCAGCACCATAATGCAAAAGATTACACCGAAACTTTTAAGAATGTAGATGCGGTACTTAAAATGATTAAAAAAAGGATTAGAGAGCAGTAGCTATACAAGTAGCTACTTGAATGCCCCTGTTTGAGGCCGTACCCAATGGGCTATCTAATCTACCTAAGGGAGCTTTAATATATCTCTACAGCTTAGACAACAGAGTACAGAGTAAAGTATAAGAATCTTGTTACCGCATTCTAGTGGAGAAATGGCTATTTGATGCCAGCAGGCAACCCATTTAACTGTATTAATTAAACAGAAATCTCAAAAGCATCTGCCGAATCGCTCATATCAGTATCTTCACCATAATAGGTAAAATTAATATTTATTACCTCTTTATAAGGTATCACTAAAAGGTTTCCATCAACAGGATAATACTCATTGTACGTTTCTTGCTTTGGTGCATCCTTTGATAATAAACGTGTAATTCGACCATATGCATCTGACGCATTACTCTTAACCACTTCCAGTTTTACTCTGGGGTCTGTGTTAGCTAGCTTTCTTTTTGCGCCCCCTATATAAATACTATCTAAACCACCATCAGCAGCTAGCTGGAACCGCATGAGCAGGCCTGTATAGAGAACATTATTATCTTTCCCTCTTACCAGTAAATCCACGATTACAAATTCTACCTCCCGCCCAAACTCATCTCCTTTAGCAAGATAAAACCATGGATTATCAAATTCGAAAATTTCAAATTCCAAATCCCAGCGATAACGAAGAACACTTAGGTGCAGCACCCATCCAGCTATGCCTGCTAGTGTACAAATGATAAATTGATATTTTAAAAGATATCCTAGATCATTATAAATTGAGATAAACGCCGCCTGAACTGTCAAGTCATCTTTCGCTCCCATCAGCAGCACGCCTAGAACTCTAAAGTCAACAAAAAAATAGCCGGTTATTTTGCCTAACCAAACTACAAGAAGGTGCAAAAGAATGGTAGGAACCACCGAATAAAAGGCTTGATCTGTAACCGTCAGCCTTGTATGCCGGATGTTTAATTCACCAGAAAAATATGTCTTGAAAAAGATAAGTCCTGGCGCTACAATGAGTAACACCAGGACCGTAGTAAATAAGAAATTCACTTATGCTATATTTTAGGCAAGCTCCTGCTCTTTGAGGTCTTTAGACCTATAGCCTATAGGCCTGTATGACTTAGCCGTCGTACCTGATACAATACGTATGGCTTGGCTACCGGGCTTAATTCTTTCATCTAAAACAGCATCCACTAATTTATTTGCAGCATTGCTGCGTCCCATTAGCTTTGCTATACGCTTTGACATCCTAGCTTTCATATGCAACTTTTGATGTTGATCGAAATATACATATAGAACGTGAATATGCAATAGAAGTTGTAATGAAAAGGCTTGTGTTGTAAGACAGAAGTAATTCGAAATTTACAACCGACAGACCTTTAACAGGTTATAAATTTTGCCTCACAAGATTTGCAAATTTTATTTGTTTATTTCAATTGTTTTTAGTAAAATATTGGGATTTTTTCTAACCCAACATTTTATGAACCTCTTTTCTTTCTTTCCTTTAAACTCAAAGCGCCAAATCGACAAACTTGTAGATGCAGCGCAACAGCAGGTACCTAGCAAAAAGATTAAAAATTGGGCTATAAGTACCGCACCATTTATAAGCCAATTACATATGCGTGGGTACTATGTAAACATTCTGCTGCAAAAAGGTGTCCTCAAAAAAGCCGGCCTTACCCAAGAGCTCAAACTGGTTTACGACACCTACAATTACACTAACGAAATTAGAGCTGCTAAGAAGAAAGCTGCTCTATCCAGAAAACTGAGAAGCACCGAAGTTAACCGAGATAATGCAAAGAGGTCGGCGCAGTTAAGTGAGCTAGGCCCAGGCTACATTCCAAATCAGCGATGGGACAACAACAACACGCCTCTACCCAGAAGCAGTAAGTTTGGCGATTCTGGCAGGAAAGAGAACCAGAGGATTAAAATACTTTATTGTGGCTACCACATGTAAGAACTTCTTGGTTTAGTCTGTATATATCACTTTGACCTGCTAAAGGAAAAGGTTTTAACTTTTGTCACAAATTGCAAAAGCTACCTTTTCTGGATACTTTGCTCCATATACTTCACTTAATCTGATATAGTGGATAACCTCGAACAAATAGAGCGCCGGCTGTGGTCTGCGGCCGACCAGTTACGCTCCAACTCTAAGCTGACCTCTACTGAATACTCCATGCCCGTTTTGGGCCTTATCTTTTTGCGCCATGCCTACAACCGTTTTCTGGTGGTAAAGAAAGAGGTGGAGGCCAGCCTGCCTTCGCGTGGTGGCGTAACCAGACCAATCACTAAGGACGACTTTACTCGCAAGAGTGCCCTATTCCTGCAGCCAGAGGCGCAGTATGAATACTTGCTGAATCTTCCTTCCGGCCAGGACATTGCAGGTGCAATTATTCAGGCTATGGAGCTGATTGAAAAGGATTATGCGCCGCTACAGAGCGTGCTGCCGAAGGATTACCAAATCTTTGACAGTGATGTACTGAAGAGCCTGCTGAAGACCTTCAATGATGAGGCGCTGCGCTCTGCCTCCGGCGATATGTTCGGGCGCATTTATGAGTACTTCCTGATGAAGTTTGCCATGCAGGGCGCTCAGGACAATGGCGAATTCTTTACACCGCCTTCGCTGGTACAAACCATTGTTAACGTTATTGAGCCCGATCATGGCATTGTAGCTGACCCTGCCTGCGGCTCCGGTGGTATGTTTGTACAGACAAGCCATTTCCTGGAGAAGGTAGGCAAGCAGACGCACGAGGCTGTTACGTTCTACGGACAGGAAAAAACCGCAACTACCATAAAACTGGCCAAAATGAACCTGGCGGTGCATGGGCTGGAAGGCAGCATAGCAGAGGGCAATTCCTTCTATGAAGACCAGCATAATCTATTAGGCCGCGCGGATTTTATCATGGCCAACCCTCCCTTTAACGTAGATGAGGTAGATGCTGAAAAGATAAAGAATGACACGCGCCTGCCCTTCAGCTTGCCGGGGGTAAACAAGAATAAAAAAGTAAGCAATGGCAACTACCTCTGGATTTCCTATTTCCACAGCTACCTGAACCCGAAGGGGCGTGCTGGTTTCGTGATGTCCTCGCAGGCTTCCAGTGCTGGCAATGCTGAAAAAGAGGTACGCCGCAAGCTGGTGGAGACCGGCGATGTGGATATCATGATTTCCATTCGCTCCAACTTCTTCTATACTCGCACTGTGCCTTGCGAGCTCTGGTTCCTGGATAAGGGCAAGCCTGCCGAAAAGCGGGATAAAGTACTCATGCTGGATGCCCGCAACATCTTTCGCAAGGTTACCCGAAAGGTGTACGACTTCTCACCGGAACAACTCCAGAATTTAACGGCTATTGTGTGGCTGTACCGCGGAGAGCAGGAGCGCTACCTGAAGCTGGTAAACACCTACCTCAACAAGGTATGCGAAGAAGCCGCACAGGTGCCAGGACAGCTGCAAGCCTTTGACCAGCTACTCAATAGCTTACACGCATCTGTAGAGAATTTCTTAAAAGCCGCACCTGCGGCAGAGGGAGAAAGAGAAAGTCTTGCAGGCAGCCTTAGCGAATGGCAGCAGGCCTACACCCATTACCTGAAAGAGCGCGATATCCTGCTGCAGGAACTGGCCCACTACCGCGAAACCTGGTGCCCTAATGTGTTGCAGAGTAATGAGTGGCAGCTGCAGGCGAGAGAAGCTTTTGAACCGCTAACAGCAAAAGCAAAGGGCCTGACCAAACAGCTCGACGGACTCTACAAGCTCGCCAGCCGCAGCCTTGACCTGGCAGCTACCTTGAGCAAGCAAATTAACCTACCCCTTCCTGCAACCGCCGGTGGTTCTGTGGTACAGCATCGGAAGGCGCTGGAGGCGCAGAGGCACGAATCAGTTGAACAGCTTAAGCTGATGCAGTATTTCCACAAACAGGTGAGTTGGCTACAAAGCCGCTTCCCGGAAGCGAAGCTGCGCGATGTGGAGGGATTGGTAAAGCTGACCCCTATACCAGAAATTGAAGCCAACGACTGGAGCCTCACTCCTGGTCGCTATGTAGGTGTTGCCCCACAAGAAATAGACGAAGACTTTGACTTTGAAGAAGCCCTCCGAGACATCCACCTGGAGCTAGCTGGCTTGAATGAAGAAGCAGCTGAATTGGCAACAATTATTCAGCAGAATTTCGAGGAGCTGGGGATATGAACTGGAAGAAATGTTCTTTTAAAAATTTCATACAGCTACAAAGAGGCTTTGACCTTACTCGTTCTAGTATGGCTGGTGGAGAATTTCCTGTTGTTGGCTCCAATTCTGTAATTGGCTTTCATAAAGAATTCAAAGTTGAAGGCCCTGGTGTTATTACGGGCAGATCTGGCACCTTAGGAGAAGTTCAATACATTCAAGGAAAGTACTGGCCACACAATACTTCACTATGGGTAAAAGATTTCAAAAATAATGAACCAAGGTTCGTATACTACAAACTACAGACATTAGATCTTAAGTCTTACAATGGTGGGGGAGCTGTTCCAACATTAAATCGGAATAATCTAGATAATATTGAAATTATCATTCCTCCACTCCCGACCCAGAAGAAAATAGCCGCTATCCTCTCTACCTACGACGACCTGATAGAAAACAACCTAAAGCGCATTGCCCTGCTGGAAAAATCAGCCAGACTGCTGTACGAGGAATGGTTTGTGCGCCTTCGCTTTCCTGGCCATGAACAAGCTAAAATCGTAGACGGAGTGCCGGAAAGGTGGGAGAAAGGGACTGTAAAAGAAATCCTCGAACTACAAAGAGGCTTTGATTTACCTACTCAAAGCAGAGATTCCGAAGGAACTGTTCCAATATTTGCATCTACAGGCATTGTAGGATATCATTCTAAAGCTAAAGTTGCAGGCCCGGGGGTAGTAACGGGCCGAAGCGGAACAATCGGCAAAGTTTCATACATCGAGACTGACTTCTGGCCATTGAATACAACACTATGGGTTAAGAAATACCACCAGGGAGGACCTCTTTTTGCTTATCAGTTTCTACAAACATTAAGTCTGGAAAAATTCGCTGGTGGAGCAGCAGTTCCTTCCTTAGACAGGAAGATAGCACATGCAATTTCAATTATAATACCACCAGCTGATTTAGTAACTCGCTTTGAGCAAACAGTAAAACCTATTCAAGACCAAATACAGAAGCTACAGTTTCAGAACGAAAAGCTGAAACAAGCTCGCAATATTTTATTACCTAAACTCATCAACGGAGAAATAACGGTATGAACCCACTGAACGAAGACAAGCTCGTACAAGCCGAAGCCGCTCGCCTGCTCCAGGAGGAGCTAGGCTGGGAAAGTGTTTATGCCTATAACGAGGAAATCTTCGGAGCAGAGGGCACCATGGGCCGCAGCTCGGAGCGCGAGGTGTACCTGGTACGTTACCTGCGCCAGGCCCTGCAAAAGTTTAATCCCGGTCTGCCTGCCGAGGCTTACGAAGCGGCTATCCGGCAGATTACCGAAACACGCGGAGGTTATAATATTGACCTACGGCTGAACCGGGAGAAATACAATCTGTTCAAAGAAGGCGTGGTGGTGGAATATCGCGCCCCTTCCGGTGAACTGAAAAGGCCGCGCCTGCAGGCCTTCGATTTCAGCACCCCTGCCAACAACCACTTTCTGGCCGTTAGGGAGCTAAAAGTAAGCGGCACCATTCACAATCGCCGCCCCGATATTGTTGGTTTCGTCAACGGCATTCCGCTGCTCTTCATTGAGCTAAAGAATGTCAACACGCACATCAAAGAAGCCTACAGCAAGAATTTCTCTGATTACAAAAACACCATTCCGCACCTCTTCGATGCCAATGCCTTTGTCATCATCAGCAATGCACTGGAGGCGAAGATTGGCTCCGTTTCCGGCAAGTACGAGCACTTCAACGACTGGAAGCGGCTGGACGAAGAAGCCGCCGGCAAAGTAAGCCTGGAGCTCCTGCTGCGGGGCGTATGCAATAAGGTCAATTTCATGGACCTGTTTGAGAACTTTATTCTCTTTGATGAGAGCAAAGGCAGATTGGTAAAGATCGTGGCCCGTAACCACCAGTTCCTGGGGGTAAACCGTGCTGTAGAAGCCGTACGCAACCGCCAGCACAATAAGGGCCAGCTGGGCGTATTCTGGCACACCCAGGGCTCGGGCAAGTCCTACTCCATGGTCCTCTTTTCAGAGAAAGTGCGCCGCAAGCTCACCGGCAACTTTACCTTTCTTATCGTCACTGACAGGCTAGAGCTAGACGACCAGATATATAAAACCTACGCCGGTAGCGGTCTGGTAGACAATGATGCCAACACCTGTCGCCCGTCTTCCGGCCGGCACCTACAGGAGCTATTCTTAGCCGATAAGCCCTACCTGTTTACGCTGGTACACCTCTTCAACCAGGATGTAACCGAAGGAAATCCCTACTCTACCCGCTCCGATATCATCGTGATATCAGACGAGGCACACCGCAGCCAGTACGGGCGCCTAGCACTGAACATGCGCACGGCCTTGCCCAACGCTAACTACATCGGCTTTACCGGCACACCGCTCTTCAAAAACGATGAAATTACCCGCCGCATCTTTGGAGATTACGTATCTACCTACGACTTTCAACGTGCTGTAGACGACGGTGCCACCGTACCGCTTTACTACGACAGCCGGGGCGAAAAACTCCAGCTCAACACCACCGAGGTAAACGAAAAGATTGCCGAAAAGCTCGATGAGCTAAGCGCAGACCTCACCACCGACGAGGAAGCCCTACTGGAGAAAGAGCTGGCCAGGGAATACCATATCATCACTGCCGAAAAGCGCCTGGATGCCATTGCCAAAGACTTTGTAGACCACTACAGCACCCAATGGGAAAGCGGCAAAGCCATGTTTGTCTGCATCGATAAGGTTACCACTGTACGCATGTACAACCTGGTGCAGAATTACTGGCAGGAGAAACAGCAGCAGTTACAGGCGCAGCGCGAGGCCAGCAACAATCGGGAAGAAGTGCTGCGGCTCAAGACACAACTGGCATGGATGCAAGAAACTGAAATGGCCGTGGTGGTAAGCGACGAGCAGAATGAAATAGAGCGTTTCCGCAAATGGGGCCTCGACATCATCCCGCACCGCCAGCTCATGAAAGGGGGCTTTGAAACACCCGACGGTAAACGCCTAGACCTGGAGACAGCTTTTAAACAGGACGAGCACCCTTTCCGCGTTGCCTTTGTCTGCGCCATGTGGCTTACCGGCTTCGATGTGCCCAGCCTGGCCACCCTTTACCTTGATAAGCCCCTGAAGGCTCACACCCTCATGCAAGCCATTGCCCGCGCCAATCGGGTACACGAAGGGAAGAACAACGGTTTGATCGTAGATTATTGCGGCATCCTCAAGAGCCTGCGTGAAGCCCTGGCCACCTTTGCCACAGGCTCACCGAATGATGAGGAAGGCAGCTCAAAAGACCCCGTACAACCCGATCCGGAGCTGCTGAAAGATTTGGCCGAAAGCATCCGTATGGTACGCGCTTTTCTCCTGGAGCGTGGCTTTGAACTGGAGCAAGTACAGGATAAAAGCACCCCTTTCAGCCAAGCTGCTGCAATAATGGCAGCCAAGGAAATTATTAACCAAAGCGAAGAAACCCGCAAGCGCTTCGAAATCATTGCGCGGGAGGTATTCAAGAAATTCAAAGCCTGCCTTACCCTGCAGGGCGTACTGGACTACCGCACCGAGCACGATGCTATCAGCATCATCTACGGCAGCCTGCAAAGCGACAAAGAAAAAGCCGACATTACCGACATACTAAGGGAGCTGCACGCCATTGTTGATGAGGCAGTGGTGCCTGTTTGGGAAGCAGGAGAAGAAGGTACCCACACGCTGTACGACATCAGTGGCATTGATTTCAATAAGCTAAAAGAAGAGTTTAAAAAATCAAAAAAGAAGAATACCACCGTACAGAACCTGAAGAACTACATTGAGCAGAAATTGGCAAAGATGATGCGGCAGAACCCCCTGCGCACGGATTTTTACAAACGTTATCAGGAAATCATTGCCGACTACAATTACGAAAAGGACCGCCACATCATAGAAGAAACGTTTGAGCGCCTGATGCGCTTTGTGCAGGACCTGGACGAGGAAGGAAAGCGTGCCGCCAGTGAAGGCCTGAAGGAGGAGCACCTGGCCCTCTTCGATCAGCTGCAAAAGCCAAACCTTACCCAAGCCGAGCGGGAGCGTATCAAACGAGTAGCCAAAGAACTACTGGATGCCCTGAAGGCCAACAAAGACCGCTACAACCAGTGGCGCGAAAAAGAAGCCACCCAAGCCGACATAAAGACCTTTATAAGAAACTATCTCTGGGATGAGCAGAAAGGCCTACCGGAATCATTCACACCCGAGGAGGTAGAAGAAAAGTCTAACCAGCTATATGGCTTTATCTTCGACCATTATCCTGATTTTGGTAGCTCGGAGGCGGCTTAAACTTATATTTAATATCTACCCTAGCTAAAACTAGCATCATGGCAACCAGAAAGAATATCTTCTGCCTAGAAGGTGAATGGGACGCAAGCCTTAAAAGCCGCAACTCCATATTACCAACTCTAGAGTTTATGGAGCACAGTTACTACAAAGTAAAATATGTATTCAGAAAGGTAGCCTTGCAAGACGACCTATTCTTTTATCTTCATAAAGCCCTTAGATCTAAATTCAATACATATTCTATTATAAACTTAGCATTTCATGGAGAGTCTCAGAAGATACATATGGCTAATGGTTTTAAGATAAAATTATCTGAGATTGCTAAAGAATTCGAGGTAGCATTCGAAAATAAAATTATTCACTTTGGCAGTTGCAGCACCCTTAGGACGAATAGTAAAACGTTGCATAAATTCATGGATGACACCGGTGCTTTACTTGTTTCAGGTTATACCAGAAACATTGACTTTATAGATAGTAGCTTATTCGATATAGCCTATTTTACTCTGCTACAGAAGTATGATAGGCTCAGTTATATAGACAACAAACTCCAAAAAGATTATACTTGCTTAGTTGATAGATTAGGCTTTTATCTGTTACATCAGAATAAGGTACTTGTTGCATAGATTTAAACTAGAAAAAGATGAACTGCTACAAAACTGCCGCTAAATGGAATGCCTTCTTCGAGTTTATCAAACAAAATTTTGATGCTAACACTCAAGGAAGAATTGGTTTTATGTATCGCCCCACTGATGACCTTCAGGACATTTTTATAAAATCTGCAGATAAAAATATGCTGGCAACCATATCAAAAAAATATGGCCTTACCCCTTGTGAGCAGCCTGGAAATTTTATTGATAGCGATTGGCGTTACACTGGCAATCATAGTTTGTTTGAGGACAAGCTTTAGTCTTGCTGTACTTTTATCTACCACTGAAATTTTAGTAAATCTTTAGATTTAGGCCTTCTAACTCGCAGCTCAGAATGAGGCGCAGAAATATACATGCACTTTATCCTGCCCTGCTATACGGCTTCACCTACGACCAATACTCGAGCTTTGGTTAGGATGCGGCGCTTAATTTTTACATGGATTTGTATCTTTCAAACAAGGCTCTGCTACCTAAATTTAGAGTGCCTTTTTATAGGATCAGCTATCTAATCCAGCAGGATTGTATTTACCTATAAGGTGATGAAAAAGATCAAAAATTCTCTTAGGATATCTTTTTGTCCCCTTTAGCTTCTTATCAAGTGTGAAGTAAAATGGAGGTATGAACTTTTTATTATGGAAATTACTGCGCATAAAGCTCCATATTTCACTTGGCTTTTCAGTAAGAGTATTCTCTAGCTTCTCTATATCACTTATATGTATTAGTGTCAAAGGGTAAACATGCATTTTTTTGATTTCAAAGCCCTCTAACAATTCATTGAACCTAGAGTTAAATATTTGAGCCATCAAAGGAGTTTGCAGTGCTTTATCATTAACAATGATACAAGGATAAACTTCTATAGTCTTTCCTTTAGGGTACTTATTATCTACTTTATGAATGTGATTATTCATTAATACTATAGAATTCACTACCTGATTTACCCCAAAGTTTTCAAAGAACTTAGTCCTATCTCGTTTATATAATGACTCTATGTCACCTCCATATTTTTCATTGTCATAGATACTTCCAGATTTCACCTGCCCAAGAAGAATTCGTTTTCCATATCTAAGGTAAATATCCGCTATTTCTTTATCACCATTAGAAGTAGGGACTTTCAATTCATCAAAAAGCAATAATTTAGAATGGCTGTAATTACTAAAGCACGCTACTATTATCTTAGATAGATAACTTTCAAAGAAATACCCAAACTCACTTCTATAATCCTTGATTGAGTATTTTGGTTTACCCGCCTCATTAGTGATAGATTTAATCCAGTCGAACCAGAAATCGTTCAAAAATTGGTAATATGCTTTTTCTACCAAAAAAGTAATATCTGCGAGCACATATCTTCGCACATCAAACCTAATAAAAGGAGACTTTCTGATGCTAATGAGCTTATGTAGCTGACTATTCGGCACCCTATTACTTAATATCTCAAATATCCATTCAACTTCCTCTGAAACTTGATAGTTGAAGTCAATATCAGCATCTTCATTATTATTTCCCGTACACATATTTAAAATATGGAAAATAAAATGCTGTGGTTCTATACCGTAAGTTGCCTGGAAATACTTAATTACTTCATCTGATATACCAGGCCGGTTTAGCAAAAATTCAATTAAGTTATGGCCTCGATAGATAGTAAAGAAAGGGTCTACCTCAACCAGCTGTTCATTTAGAGGCAATAATTTTGGATTCAGTGTTTCAATTGATGCCCTGTCACCATCTTCTTCTTTCTTGATTTGCGTTACTGCGTAATTAACCGCTAATATATAAATTATGATAGCCTCCCAGAGATCATATCTCCCTTCTATCTGAAACCCCTCTATTTCTTTGATTTCATCCGATCCAACAATTTCCTCTATAGCGTATAAACAAGCCTGTCTAGTAAATAAGGCAGGAAAGTCATTTTCATCCTTTGTATGTCTGTGAAAAAGCTTAATGTACCTAAGATATATATCTTGTCTTTGAGAAAAATATTTCAATTCTTCTATCTGACTTTTCAAAGAAATATCTGTTGACAATGAATCTTTCGGTTTTAGACGATAATTCAAACCTGCAAATTCACAGAGGATGTGAGACTTAGAAATTTCGTTGATTATCGAAATCCTATTTTCCGGAGGTTTTTCTCCAAAATACATTTCATAATCGAGGATCAGCTTAGGTTTCGGTACAGACATCTGAAAATAGTTAAAGACCTTTAAAGCTAAAACAAAGCATGAAATTATTCCTTACCAAGCCTTATAAGCCTTTCATAACGCTTTGTTGGCTTTCCCTTGTAATAGGCCTTGTAGTAAGGTTTCTTTGACTCATTGTAAAGCTTCATAAATTTATCATCTAAAGTAATGCCGTGGACTTTCCCAAAATCCCGGTATGCTTTGGAGTACGTTTGCCGCTCATACATGCAGCCCTGAAATGCCAAACGGTGCAGAAAATATCCACCAATATAATAGAGTTTTCTGCATCGCTTCCCTGTTTTGGGGCACCGGAAATACCAGAGCTCTCCTACCCCCAAGTTGGAAGGCACAGAAACCAACTGCACTTCATAGTTGATTGGTCTGCCAGCGGATGTATAGCTTAGGATAATAGTAGGAATGCTCTCAGTTGTATCTACTATTATACTGATACTGCTGGTTACTTTCCCTCCCTGCCCCCAAGATAAGGCGCCTCTTTTCCAGTGGTCAGGCTCTAAGTACCCCCACTTTTTAAGATTGGTAATGGAAATAGTACGAACTTCATCGTACAGAATTGGAGATGTGGAGTATCGTCCCATTTGCGAACAATTTTAACCTAAATTTCTAGAGAAGAGTGTTTGCAATTTCTTTTGTTAGGGAAAGGCTAAAACAGCTAGAATCAGCCAAATCATCTTAATCTGTGTCCCAGGAGGCAAGGTACCCATGCCCATTAATTACCACCTGCCACTAGTTTACACTTCGTCGGAATTTTACTACTGATGCCCTTTCCCCCTTACGTTGAAATTGCTGTAAGGGGTATCGTATTAAATAGTCTGCTATGTCCAGACCATCTTTTCTGTCCTGCTCCGTTGCAATCCTTTCCAATATGTCGGAAACCGCAAAGTGGCAGATATCGCTAAGCTTAGCAGCCTTCTCTGCCCAGGCATGATATGCTCCCAAATCGGGGAATAGAAATGCTTTTCTTCCAGCTAGTGGCAAACACCTTTTCTCACTAAGATTATTGAGACTCCCAACTGCCAGCCAAATGAAATCTGGCAGGTATGCACTTGCAATGATGGCAGTCTTCTCACTCTCTACTATAGCAACGGGCTTTAAAGGATGCAAGGGTAAAAGATGCTCCCCGAAAAGACATTGCTCCAATCTAAAATGCTCCAGTTTACAGACCTTATGCGCCCAGGTGATGTGATTGTAAGGTGACTTGACCCTATGCCCGTTCCTGGCACAGTACAGCATTATTTTCCCTGAACGGATTTGCCCAAGCCCGTCTATCTGCCAGAATACTGTCGCTCCAGGCCAATGCTTTGATGTGCCTATATGATAACTGGCGATTAGCTCCCTCACTACATCATTACTGAATAAGGTCCGCAGATACTCGACAAAGCAGTTATGGTCATACGATTGTCTGCTCTTTAGAAATACCTCGTCCGGAACAGTGGAAGGAGCTAAGCCTTGTTGCAAATCTGGCAGTCGAGACTTATTAGGATACTTCTGAATTCCAATTTCAGTGTCTCCCTTATTGACAAACCCATCCTTGTATGGGTTAAGCCAGTAGCCACACTTATTTACTCTCTCGCATTTTCCATACCTGATAGACAAATGCTCCCCCGTTTGGGTATCTATGTACCTGGTGAAAACCTTTGCTTTACCACACTGGGGACAACGGTATCGGCTGCTCATACCTTTGTAAGGCTCTAGACAATAGCGGTACATCTGGTGAAATTTAAGTTTGTTTCTGACATGCACTTTTTTCATTTTTTGCACCCCGGAAAAACGCCAGTGAAAAAGGTGCAAAAAGTGAAAGTGCAAAGCATTACTTATTCCTAGCTATTTCCAGGTAGGCTACATTGCCAACATTATGCTTGTTTACAGATATCCCTGCGCTTTCAAGCCTCTTACGGAAATTAACTTTGCTGACTGGATGATAGCCATCTTCAACACAGTACTGCCTATACTCGGCATATAATCCTTTGATGAGCGTATAAGATGACGAGCTTTTAACATACTGCTGCTCCTCCAGAAACATTTGAACACTGTCGCCCTGCTTCCGGTAGTCTGCTAATTGCCGAACCACAACATCGCTATGGGTGAATGTTTTATTGGTAAGCAAGCGCTGCAGGCCCTTGAGTGCCCAGTTAAAAACGCCCGATAGTTCGTCCTCAATTATCTTCTTCGCCAGGTCCTTGTCCTGCTCTGCCTCTGGTATGGTTGCTTCAAAGGGGATTATCAGAAACCTACGATAGAAAGCATTGGTATGCTCCACCTCCTTGGGCAGTTCATTGCAATTAAATACCAGCTTTGCATACCTGGTGAGCATAAATGGCTGGCCATAGGGCAGACGAGCCTCTACAGGCTCACCAGATGCCAATTGTTTGAAGATACTGGTCTCCAGCTTTCCATTAATTTCACTGGCGTAGTTTACCAGCTTATTTGCTAGCTTTGCTCTAAAGTAGCCATTATCATTCGTCAGGCTTTGTAATGAATAACTTGAGATATTCTCATCACCAAGCAGGGCACTGACAATTTCAAAAAAGACAGACTTGCCATTGGCTCCGCTTCCATAGAGCAGAAGTACCTTCTCCAGCTTGAGAACACCCGTCGGGATAAACACATATCCCAGAAATTCTGCAAGAATATCCTGTAAGGCCTTATCAGGCAGAACCTGGTCCATATATGCTTGAAACTTGGGAGCTTTAGCTGACGAGTTATAGGCAAAGGGCAGTTGATATATCAGGAAGTCAGCTGCTGCAAAAGGCCGCAATTTGTTACCTTCCGCTGTAATTTCGTAGGTGCCGTTCTGGAGATTCACTAAAACCTTGCCATCTGAAATAAGAGGGGCTGGCAAATAGGCCGAGGCAAAAAATTGCTTTACCAAAGCATCCTTTTCCATATAATGCCGGGCCTGAAATTTATCCATGCCCATTTTCTCACCAGCCTTTCCCAGAAAGCTTTTTAGCAGCTCCTCTTCAATCATACTCCAGTAGCATCCATTGTAGAGGTACACCGCTTCGTTGTGCCGGCAAAGTCCCCAGCTACTCTTTGCTGCCAGTTTGAGGATTTGCTCGATGGTAATTACCTGGTAATGCTTTCTGGTTATTTTATCCTCTTCTCCAAGGCCAGCAACGTCTCTGAAATCAATAGGCTCTATCTGCTGAAGCAACGTCTCAAGCAGCTCCTCATGCCTCGTTGGCTGGTCTTTTCCCGCCAAGTCTGCTAAACTTCTCAACTGTTCCAGCATCTTATCAGATGCTTCAAAATTTGGCTGGATTTTGTTATCTTTAGTAGGACTACCAGAGGAATTGATGGGGGCATGGATATGGTGGTTCATATCTCACCCCCTTTTTCTTGCGCCTCTATTTCGTCCTTCCTGAAGCGCAGCAGTTCCGACTTTTTAAAATATACCCTACGGCCTCGATGATAACTAGGGACTTTGCCAGAGCGCCGCCATTCATAAACCGTGGTGCGGGATACTCCAAACATTCGACACACATCTTCAACTTCTAATACCTCTTCTTTTTGCTGGCTCTGCAGTTCTTGCCCTAATGAGGTAATGAGGCTTTCAATGCGATTAAGCCTCCTTTCTAATACTGCAAATGGATTATCTAACATGGCTATAGATTAAATTATATAGCCAATTAGTGGAGGAAAAAACCTGCAAACCCGACAATTAACCTACGGTAGGAAAAGTGTAGGATTTGAATTTTCTACATCTGATTTGATTCTCTCTTTTTGTTTCTGAATTTTCAGCTCCTCTTCTTTTGTTGGAGCACCATACTTCCCTAACTGTTCAAATAAGCTTTGTCGTGACATTTTACCAAAGCTACTGCAGATACTATTGGTGAATTCCGTTTGATTGTGAAGGGTTGATAATTCAATATCTAATAATCCAAGATCCTTCATAGCATAAAGAGCCTGTGCCATTATCCTAGGCCTTACCCCTTTGTACAGTTTCTTGATTATCGGGTAGGCTTTCTTTCCATCTTCTGATAAATAACTAGTAAATTTTAAATCCTCAGAATTGCCTTGGCTATTTGAATTTTGAAGCACATTCTGAATAGTTAGAGCTTTGTATATTCCTATGAGATCATAATCACTTCTTTTAATATTACGTAATGGAGTTAGATAGATTCCTCTTCCTCGGGCAACACCTATAATCTCTTCAGCAACCACAGCTAAAGGGGCCATGTGTTCAATTAACAACCATCTCTTATTCCGGACTTTTGCAATCTTCTCCTTATATCTTTCATGAATGTTCTGTAAGAGTGAATATGGATACGCTATGCCATTGTAATAAATCTCTGGTAAGTAGCTGTTAATATTTAGATTAATGTTGTGAACATTTTCCCAAAACTCGATACTAAAGGCTTCTAGAAATTTCGAATGGGAAGCAACCTTCAAATTTTCATACAAGTGATCTTGGCCACTGAAGTAGGCATCGAAAGTATTTGCTGTTAATAAATAGTCTGCCTTTAGCTCTTGCAATCTTTCATATTTAATCATGATTCAGTTGAAGTATATGTGTTCCATGCCTTATTCATCTCTGCTCGTTTCAGCTTATCGGTTATCTTTAGGTATTGTTTCATTGTACGGTAGTCTTCATGGCCGGTGACTTCCATAATAGTTTCTGGATTCATACCCTTTTCCAAGGAAAGTGTTACAAAGGTGCGACGGGCTGTATGAGTACTGATGAACTTGTGTTTCGGTTCAGTTCTGGTCTTACGTTGTTTGCCGCTGTAATGCACTGTCGTCGTGATTTCCTTGATACCTGCTTTTTCACAAAGCTCCTTTATGTATTCGTTAGTTTTGACATTGCTAATAGTAGGAAACACCTTCTGATTAGATGACGAAGTATTGTTGCGGTACCGCTCCAGTAGTACCATTGCCGGTGGCATAAGAGGTACCACCACCTTCTTTGGCTTATTTCCTTTGATCTGGTATAGGTGCCACTCCTGCCCATCCGGTGTTTCCTTTATATCAGACCACTTTAGGGCGCAAACATCGCTGAAACGCTGGCCTGTAAAACACTGAAAACAGAAAGTATCCCTAATCTTTACCAGACGCTCCGACAGCTCCTCCTTATTATATAGCAGCATAAGCTCTGGCTCTGTCAGGAAAATAACATCTTTCTTGGAGCGCGGTGCAGCAAACTCCTTGTAATCTGTCCCCGCATGTAAGCCCTGCTTTCGCGCCCAGGCCATAAATACCTTTAAGCAGTCGTAATACTTGCTAACAGTGTTATTAGACTGCTTCTTTTCTTCTGTTAGGTAGTGCCGGAATGCCAGGTCAAACTTACGATTGATCTGGTCAAGTGTTAACTTTAAATTATGCTCATCAGCATATGCTACCAGTAGCTTTCGCAGTGTGTTGTATTTTTTTACCGTCAGCGGCTTTAGCTGGCTCGCCTTTTCTTTTAGAAACTCATCATAGTTGGTGAGCAGGTCCGGCACTGCAGTAGGCTTTTTCCCATTAATCACATCCTTGAGTTTTGCCTCGATATCGGAGATACTTACTAGATTACTCGATTCCAACATGCACTCATAGGCATTTAGACAGCTCTTGCGTAGCCCGGCCAGGTACAGGTTAATGTCCACGCCTCCGGGATAGCTTCCATGTACTTCCTGCTTATTAGATCTCCAATATTTTGGGGGAATGCTTCTGCCGGTAGAAAGCAGGATAGGCTTGCCTGCATTGAACTGCAACAAAATGGCGGATTTGTTTTTTGCTTTGGGGTCTCTGAGGTAAAAATTTACGGTTGCCATGGCTTGTAAATCAAGGTGTTAGAAATCCTTACCTTAATTTACAAAAATAAAAAGCGTTTATAAAACCGTTTATAGATTTTCTTTAGATACCCGAACAAGCCATGTTCAGGTAATAGTGAAAAGTGGCTATACAGAGCTTAAATGACTATTCTAGGTAAGGATATGTTCGGGCAGTATAGATAGGTAATAGTTCTGCTCCCGCTACTAGTAAAGCCCTTTAGGTAAAACTGAAGGGCTTTTTTGTTGTTTATTTCTGATTTTTTCTAGCAGTCCCGGATCAAACTGAAAAGTTGGGGAGGGGGTAGCATCAGGCGTAGATTTACCGATTGATCCTAAAGTTGCCCTAGAGGGAGGAATTTATGCGGAATTTAAAATACACCCTTAGCCATTATCAATAAAATCATGCTGCTTCGTAGAGGCGTTCATTAAGCCAAAGCTGATCGTGGTTGAGATTCTCCGGAATAGGCTGTCCAGTTTTCATGGAACAAGCGACTTGACTGGCAACAGGATTTTCTTTTCATCAAAAGAAAAAAGGCGACAAATATTTAATTTATCGCCTTTTTAAAGCTGTTAACACAGTATCTGATTCTTCTTTGTTTAAAACATTGGAAGTAAATGCAAAAGCATATCTGCTATCAAAAATTAATATCAAACTTTTGATACAGCCTCTTCTGACTGTATCAAAAGTTTAATTCATTCTACTTTTTTCCTTGAGCCAAGACATTGCCTTGAGGGTAAACCAGGTCGAACCTGTCAAGCTTCATTACCTTATCCCAGGCAGCAGCGAAATCTTTCACAAATTTTTCTTTAGCATCTTCACTGCCATAAACTTCGGCCAGTGCCCTTAACTCTGAGTTAGAACCAAAGATCAGGTCAGCACGGGTTGCTGTATATTTCAGTTTGCCTGTTTTCCTGTCATAGCCTTCAAACAACTCTTTATCATCTGAAGCTACTTTCCATTCGGTACTCATATCAAGCAGGTTGGCAAAGAAGTCATTTGTAAGCTGATCTTTTTTATCGGTAAAGATACCGTGCTTAGATCCGTTGTAATTGGCATTGAGGGCACGCATACCTCCTACTAAAACACTCATTTCAGGAACGGTAAGCGAAAGAAGCTGCGCTTTATCTACAAGAAGCTCTTCTGTTGAAAGTGTATACTTTGTTTTCAGATAGTTTCTGAAGCCATCCGCCATTGGCTCAAGCAGCGCAAAGGATTCAACATCGGTTTGCTCCTGAAGCGCATCCATACGTCCCGGTATGAAAGGTATTTTAACAGGGTAACCTGCATTGGCTGCTGCTTTTTCAACCGCGGCATCTCCTGCAAGCACAATCAAGTCAGCCATGGATACTTTCTTCGGTCCGGCGTTTTTATTGAACTCACTCTGGATCTGCTCGTAAACGGCCAGGACTTTCTTCAGCTGTTCCGGGTTATTTACCTCCCAGTCTTTTTGAGGAGCCAGTCGTATTCTTGCACCATTTGCGCCACCTCTCCTGTCTGATTCGCGATAAGTAGAGGCTGATGCCCAGGCGGTAGATACCATTTCGCTAATCGTCAGCCCTGAGTTCAATAATTTTGATTTCAGGCTTTCAATATCCTTTGCATTGATCAGTTCATGATTCACCGCCGGAATAGGGTCCTGCCATATCAGGTCTTCCTTAGGCGCTTCAGGACCTAAGTAAGTAGTTTTCGGCCCCATATCCCTGTGCGTAAGTTTGAACCATGCACGGGCAAATGCCTCATCGAACAAGGCAGGGTTTTTGTAGAACTTCTCAGATATCTTTCTAAACTCCGGATCCTTGATGAGTGCCAGGTCTGTGGTGAACATCATCGGTTTGTGCATTTTATCCTTATCAAAGGCATCAGGCACCATCATTTTGGCTTCTTTTGGCTCCCACTGGTGCGCTCCTGCAGGACTTTTTGTCAACACCCATTCGTGCTCGAACAGGTTGAAGAAGTACAGGTGGCTCCATTTTGTAGGTGTGGAGGTCCAGGCACCTTCCAGGCCGGAAGTGATAGCATCGGCCCCTTTACCTGATTTATAAGAGCTCTTCCAACCCAATCCCTGCTCTTCGATGCCTGCAGCTTCAGGCTCCCGACCAACCTTTGAGGCATCTCCGGCTCCGTGGGCTTTTCCCAGTGTATGACCACCGGCGATCAATGCGATCGTTTCTTCATCATTCATCCCCATGCGGCCGAACGATATACGAATATCTTTAGCCGCAAGAAGTGGATCAGGGTTTCCGTTTGGCCCTTCGGGGTTTACATAAATCAATCCCAGTTGCACTGCAGCAAGAGGCAGTTCAAGCTCACCGTCTTTGGAATAACGCTCTTTATTACCTAACCATTCTTTTTCAGAACCCCAGTATACATCTACTTCAGGCTCCCAAATGTCTTCTCTGCCGCCGGCAAAACCAAAGGTTCTGAAACCCATATCTTCCAGGGCTACGTTGCCCGTAAGAACCATCAGGTCTGCCCATGAAATCTTGTTGCCGTACTTTTGCTTTACAGGCCATAGCAGGCGTCTGGCTTTATCGAGGTTGGCATTATCGGGCCAGCTGTTGAGTGGGGCAAAACGCTGCTGTCCGGCCCTGGAACCTCCACGTCCGTCTGCAGAACGATACGTACCGGCACTGTGCCAGGCCATTCTGATGAACAATCCACCATAATGACCATAATCAGCAGGCCACCATTCCTGCGAATTGGTCAGCACTTTGCGAATATCACTTTTTAATGAATCGTAATTAACACTATTGAAGGCTTCAATGTAATTGAAATCCTTATCCATCGGATCGGATAGGGAAGAATTCTGTCGAAGGATGCTAAGGTTTAGCTTGTTTGGCCACCAGTCAATGTTGCTGGTAGCATTCATGTTCAACTGGCTCTTCTTTGTTGCTCCGGAACTTCCATCAAACGCTGCAACTTCTTCCTTTGCTTTGATGTCCTGGCAAGCAGGAGTCAAAACAACAAGAACCAGCAGCAGGTAGAATGCGGTTACCTTTTTCATTTGGCTGAATTTTAATAATTGAGATGTGAGCACAATATTACTGCTTGAATCATCAAACACCTCAATAGATCCGATTGATATTATTTATATTTACATATATAAAATCTATATAAATTCAGGTAATAATTTTGCAAGAAGAATGGAAAATTGGGCTGTTTGTCTTGAGAATTTTCCTTTAAAGGAATGTGATGAAAGCCAGCTGTATGCTCGCCAATAGCCAGCACAGCTCATGTTGTCTTCAGAAAGAGATCAAACTTAAGCAGGCCAGCCCTGCTTCTGGTTTCTGTTAATAAAGATTTATTCCTGCTTCTGAAGTTTATTTTCTTCTTGCTTCAGTATGAGTTCTGCAAGTCTGGAGGTACCGTCTATATGATGAGAAAAAGGCAGGCCAAGCAGTTTTGTCACCAAAGAATAAACATGAATGTTTTCGAAAGAAGCAATCTTCTGCGCTTGCCGAAAAGCCGGGCCCCAGGCATAAAAGACTGTATTCATGTCTTTAACAGCCACAGGATCGTAGCCGTGGTGTCCGGGAAGGGGTGTGTTGCCGGAAAAATTGAAGATCTTAGGATGCTTTGCTAAAAGCACTATATCTCCGATGCGGTTCAGAGAATCGTTCTTTGCTCCGTAATGAAGGTGATACGGCACCTCAGATTTCAAATAGGTTACAAAACCTTCTTCCTTCTTCTTCAGCTCTTCATACATCTTCCGAATATCTTTTTTGTCTTTGGCATGAAGCTCTACCATTACATCGCCTTCTACCAAAGTGAACTTTGACGGGTTAATCTCAACGGGAACAGTTAAAGTATTTTGTGTGTCTACTTCTGTCATGCCATGGTCTGATACAAAAATAAAGTTGACGGGAAGTCCTGTTGTGGCAACTGCTTCGGTAAGTTTTTTTGTCCAGTGATCTATATATAGAACAGCATCTTTGGTTTCTTTAGCATTTGGCCCGAATCGATGTCCTGCATAATCTACTTCCGGAAAGTAGAAGGAAATAAAATGAGGGCGGCGGTCTTTTGGCAGATTAAGCCAGTCAACTACCGTTTGAATGCGCCGGTCAACTGGAATTTTATCGCTGTATCTATAATAGTAGGTAGGATGTATGCCTTTGATTGCAGCTTCTGAACCAACCCAGTAGTAGCTTGCTGTAAGCATTTGTTGCTGTTCTGCCAGAACCCACAGAGGAACTCCACCATACCAGCTGCCATCCTGAACCTTGTCTCTTTGGGCAATGGAATAAAACTCCTGCCGCTGTCTGTCATAAAAATTATTACTTACCAGCCCGTGATGTGCCGGATAGAGCCCCGTAACAAGGGTATAATGGTTCGGAAAGGTTTTAGAAGGGAAAGATGGTATCATTGATTCGGTCTGTACTCCCTGTTCGCTAAGGCTTAAAAGAGTATGAGCTCCATACTTTTCAGCATAATCATGCCTGAAACCATCTGCCGAAATCATGATGACATAAGGCTTCTCTTCTTGTACATGACTGTTCTTTCTTCCGTAAATAACCCGCTGCGTGGTATCAGCCTGGGCAAAGGCAGAAAAAGCCCACAGCAGACAAAATATAAAAGTCACAAAATGTTGCATGCGGCTAAGTTAAGCTACCCTTTTTAATGAGTGGACTTTTGGGTGTTAACTTTATTTGAAATTGCAGTTCAAACAGCGTTGTAGCTAGTACAGGTTAGCCATCGGGCAGGATGTTCTAAAAAAGCTATACTGATTACCTTTAGAAAGACATGGTAGAAAAAGTACAGGATTTGATTCAACGACTGGCATCGCTGCAGTTTGAAAGCCAGTGCTTTACTTTTCTGTATGTATGTGCCCAGGGCTAAGTAGCTCAATATAGTTTATTGCCTCCCCGGGCGTTCTAATCTCAAGAGAAGTCAAATTGAAATAATCTATATTAGGCACCGCTTTGAGGCCTGATCCCAGGCCACCTCATGCATCCTCAGCAAACTTTGCTTTTGTTATTACAAGAACCTGGCGCACAATTACATAAACGGTAAGTAGAAATATTCTGTAAAGCTGATATTAGCAGCATGATTGTTAGGATACAGTTCTACTATGAGCACTATTTTTATACACAGAGGCTCACTTGCCACTCTTTTTATCTCCTCTGCCTATACGTTTAACAGTAAGCAGAAAGCAAGTGCTAAACACACACTCATAACTCGGCATTTTTTATGAGTAACAAGAATCTCCATACCACAAAGGAAGGAGTTCTGATAGCTGCTGCTGTACAGGGCGACCAAAGTTCTCTGAGCAAGCTTTACACACGCTACTATCCCAAGGTTGCCTACAGGTGCTTGTCTATTGTAAAAGATAAGGCTACAGCCGATGACCTGGCGCAGGATGTTCTTTTGAAAGCCATTGAAAAGTTGCCGCTCTTCCAGTTGCAGGCCTCCTTTTCTACCTGGCTCTATTCCATAGCCACCAACCACTGCCTGGAGCACCTCAGAAAGGAAAAACAACATCAGTCTGTTTCGCTGGAGGAAGGAATGCACATATGCATTGACGAACCTGAGCAGGAAACACAGTTTCTTTTGGGTTCGCTGGAGAAGAATTTAAGTATTTACCTTAAACAGATGAGCAAGGAAGATCAAAGCCTGCTCATTGCAAAGTACTGCAAAAATAAGTCCATCAGAGAGCTTCAGGATATATACTCCCTCTCTGCGAGTGCCATTAAAATGCGTCTGAAGCGCTCTAAAGAAAGGCTGGCACAACTGCTGGACCAGTCTACCGGCAGCTGAGCAGCTAAGTTATCACATAGCTGCAGTTTGATATCTTATATAAAAACAGCTTAACCTGAAATGATTTGCCAGTAAGGTTGCAGGACATACAGCTGAATCTGGCGTTGATGTGCGTTACAAAAAAAGTCCTGCTCCTGGGGAGATTAAAATACGCCACTAAACGCCAGACCTCAACTCAATAGAGCTCCGGAAAACTGCAGTAGTGCAGCCTTTCCGGAGCTCAGTGAAAGTCCCGTTCCTCTTCTTTATCCGGATCATTTCATCACAACTATTCTAGGTGTCCGCCTGGCATCTTCCTTCAGCTCTCTTTTGCTTTTCACAATCTGCCCGGTTTCATTAAGCATTATGCGCTCTTTTTTACTTCCATTCTTAAGCACAGCAGTATAAAAAACTTTACGCGCATCTCCCCGCTCTTCTGTTACGGTCCTGGTTCTCACCAATAACCAGCCATTGTACTCTTTGCCAATAGTACGAAGCACAGGCTTGGGCAAGGCATGATTCAGCAGTTCTTCCCTGTAAGAAATAACAGATCCATCGGCTTTGTACAGGGTTCTCTTGAAAGCGTGTGATTTTTTGTCCAGGGACCTGCTTTTAACATCGGCCACATAGCTTTCTTTCGTTTCTAATTTTTTAGCAAGCACAGCTCTTTTTTTACTCTTGAATTCAAAGCCCTTATTGTGCCTTTCCACGGCATCCAGCACCGCCTGCGGAGCACTCGCTTCTACTTTCTGGTAAACAGGTTTCTGACTTGCTGTTTGCTGCGCTACGGCAGTACCAGTTATCATCAATATAACTAACAGCGATAAGCTAACTTTTTTCATGATTTAAGATTTTTAAATGGTTTGTTAGAACAGATTTATAAGTTTGGAGCTGATTTTCCGGCACCTTCTGCCCTGCATCAGCACGTTTCTGGATTTTGCCATTACTGCACAAAGGCAAAATCCCGAAGAGTTACAGACCGATAGTTGAAAATCACCTGCATGTTGAGGTTCTGCAGAAGCTCCTGCTATTGTTATAGCACAGGAATTCTGGTAAGGCATACTTTATGCCTCAGCTTTGCAGCACCCGCTAACGGTCTTATCTTTTTTGATTAGTGTTCCTAAACCATCCGCATCCAGGAGTAATGCAGAAGGGGCCCTTTAAAATTCAGGGCATCGGACGTCCTGTGAATGTCTGTTATCTCACAGCCCTTGAGTACCCTTCAGCGACAGTAATGAAATGCAGTTCAGCTACACTAAAGAGGTTGATCAAGCTGTGTTTCTTATTAATTAGATGCTTTTGGAGGCAGGAAGTCACAGCTTTTAAATGGAATTTCTGCCCTATTTATGTAAGCATCAAAATATGGCAGGGCAACGGAAAAAAAAGCTGATGAATGAATGCTCCATGAGCAGTCAGAAACAGGCTGTTTTACCGAATCAGCCTAAGTTCTAGAAAAAATAATGTTTCACATGCTGTAAACTTCAGCAACTAAATCATTAACTTTTAACTGTTCACAGCACAGAAAGCCCCTTATCAGGTGGTTTAGGATTTAACCTGAACTACATTCATAAACAGTAGAAGGCCAGACTTTTTTTGCAGCATGTTTTAAGTATGCTGAATCGCACACCCTAAACCAGGATTGTTCATCCGGGACACACACCTACTTTTTAAACGCTGCCTTTGCCGCCATGGAAAATATGTACTTCTATCCTTCCAGACCATAGTGCCATGTGTAGGCATTCCCTCTCCATCAGAGCATCAACTCAAAGTATATTTTTCACCTAAAGAACAACGATCATGAAAAAATTTATCATTGAAAGAGAAATTCCTGGTGTTGGAAATCTTTCGCAGGATGAGCTTAGGGCTATTGCGCAGGCCTCCTGCGATGTGGTAAATAACCTGGGCAAGCCATACCACTGGGTAGAGTCTTTTGTAACAGAAAACAAGATTTACTGTGTGCACATAGCAGAAGATGAAGACACCATACTGGAACATGCTCAAAAAGGGGGGTTCCCGGCAAACAGCATATCACAAGTGAAAGCCACCATTGATCCTACCACCAGCACAGTTCCTGCTAAAGCCGGCACAGACACTGCTGTCAGCTATTAGTTAATGGCCTTTTTTATTGCTGCAACGCAGCTTTTAGGTGCTTATCAGGCACAATGGCCCATCATTGCCATTTATGGAAGCGTTTTAGCCACGGATTATCATACAGGTATGGGAGGAAGCACCAGCCACAACAAAGAAACGGGTGGTGCTTCCCCTGCTGTGCCTTTTACAAACAGGCATCAGGGCAGGATGTGGGGCTAAAAGCCCTTCGCCTTCAGCCTGTTTGGTAAGCTACACCAAAATATTAGCTGTTATATTATTTGCGACTAGCCAGCTCGGCCTGAATAAGGGTACAAAGCATGTAATCTTCCTTTTCTTCTGCACGCTGCAGGTACACAAGAAGAGATGCTGTAGGTACGCTGGTATAGAACTTTGCCGAAAGTGCATTTGCCGGATCGATAAGATCGGAGGGCAGGCTGATTTGCGCCTCCAATTTCCTCGCAGCACCTTCTCTTACTGTTTTGAGGAAGTCTTCAAATGGATTCATTCCGGAAATATACAGCATGGTAAAATAAGCCACAAGCCTTATAATACTCCCACAATGTAATGTTCTACACATTATTTAAATCACAAAATTTTAAATTCAGGCAGAATTGAGCAGTAGTATAGTTGCTCCATCAATAGCAGATAAAACTTCATTGACAGCCCTATGCAAAAAATGAACAGCAAAGCAAGATTACATAATCCCTATTGGATTTGGGTACTGAGGAAATCTAAGGCTGCACCATCTGTTGTGGGTTTGGCCTCCGGCTTCTTATCAAAAACCATAACCTGTTTTTCGCTGCTTTTATAAGCAGGCCAGTGCGGCAGCTCTTTGCCATTACGATCGCCTGACTTTATGAAGTTTGCCCGGTAAGATGAAATTACTGCTGCCAGCTTATGATCTGCAGATTTACAGCGGCGGTTAACAAAGGAAGGTAATGTTTGAAGGGACCAAAAAAACATTAATCCTGCCAAAAGACTCACTTCTGGCAGGATTAATAACCCATCCGGAAGTTTATTACCCTTCCAGATTAGATCTGATTCCTAAGGATTTCTGCTTAGCTGTTCCAGGATCAGGTAGCGGGGCCGGTTTTGATCGGGCTTTGCCCCGCTTTCTACATCTATTTGCATTAGCTGTGCACCCTCTTCGCCATTAACCGCCGGCCATTTTGGCAAACCCGCACCATTGGGATTACCCGTTTTAATGAAGTTGGCAAAATAATTTTGCATGATCTCCGATACTTTATAGTCTTCGGGTGTCCAGGCAAAAACGGTGTTGGTAGAAAGGTTACCCATGGCATATTCAATTTCTGCCGAGTGTACGGCGCCCTGTGCAGGTGGCACCTTCAC
The DNA here is from genome assembly GCF_020178975.1 of Cesiribacter sp. SM1. Classification (GTDB taxonomy): domain Bacteria; phylum Bacteroidota; class Bacteroidia; order Cytophagales; family Cyclobacteriaceae; genus Cesiribacter. The sequence continues at coordinate 193,116 of NZ_JAHXBU010000093.1, read as the reverse complement.
TGCATTCTTATCTGAACTTTTTACCACACCACCTGCCAGGCCAGGTGCAGCATCGCCCATCTCTGCCCGCATGGCTGGCCGGGGGCGGGTGTAGTAGTAGCGGTACACCGGCTGATTGCTGGTAGTGGCATGTACGTCAATCAACTTCCAGGTGCTGTAGCCAATAAAACGGTCGCCTGCCAGATCAGTAGCCGATTGCAGCACTTCCGCTTCAGTCGTTCCCGGATATAGCTTCAGCACCTCTTCGGCCCGCTCACCATACAGTTTTTGTACGGTTTTGCGGTAGTTCTCCGGTGTTGGAGCATCCTGTCCCAGCAGGGCCCGGTAACTCATTTCTTCTGAATTCCAGCCTGCCAGCAGGGGCACCTTTGCCTGCTCTCCCCTCTTGAAGATTTCTACCGGCGCACTGGGGAAGAAGTAACCATCCAGGATAGCCGAAAACCTGGGAGTTTCTGGTTTGGCAGTAGCCTCCAAAAGTTGCTCTGCTGGCATGGCACGCAGGGCTGCCAGGGAGTTAGCCCCAACAATGCCTGCAAATTTAACACCATACTCCTCGGCCTGGGCAAGTGGTGTGATGGGCTGCAGCGAGAGCAAGGAACCACTTTCAGCAATAGCACCGGCAATCATGTCTCTTGACAAAGGAGAGGCCATCTGGGCGCTTACGGAATAAGAACCGGCCGACTCGCCGGCAATGGTTACCCGGCTGGGGTCGCCTCCAAAGGCTGCAATGTTCTGCTGCACCCATTGCAGGGCTGCCTGCTGATCCATCAGCCCGTAGTTACCCGATGCATTATGCGGCGATTCTTTGGTAAGCTCCGGATGGGCCATAAAGCCAAATACCCCCAGCCGGTAGTTAATAGTGAGGGCCACAATACCTTTTTGGGCCATGCTTTCCCCATCGTAGCGTGGTTCGGAGCCATCGCCTGCCATAAAGCCACCGCCGTAAAAGTATACCAGCACGGGCAGGCGCTCCTGGCCAGATTTGGCCGGTGTCCATACATTCAGATAGAGGCAGTCTTCGCTCATGCCATTGGAGCGGAAATTCATATCGCCAAAGATAGGGCGCTGCATGGCCCTTGGGCCAAACTTATCGGCTTTAAGCACCCCCTGCCAGTTTTTTGGAGGCTGCGGTTCCCGCCAGCGCAGCTCTCCTACAGGTGGCTGTGCAAAAGGAATACCTTTAAAGGAGCGGATACCGCTTTTTTCAGTAACACCTTCTACCACACCATTGGCTGTTTTAACCCGGTTTGCAGCTGAAGAATTCTTATTGGATTGGGCAAATGCCTGTGGTATTACCAGTACTGCCAGCAGCAGTAGAATAAGTTTTTTCATAAGGCCTGATAAAAATAAATATTCGGGCTAGTGAACATTAATATGTTTTCTTTTCAGTGAAACTGAAACAGTTAAAATATTAGTATAAAGTAACTAAGGTAGCTATAAGATATTACCAGCCAATGCCATAGTCTTCGCCATGGTTGCTGGAGCCACCCCAGAAGGTACCATGCTCCCAGTCGAACCAGATGGCATTCACCGGACCGGAAGTTCTATCCTGGTAACTGATGCTGTAGCCCATTCGTGCCAGTTCTTTTCTGCTCCAGGGTGGCATGGCAGAGTTTAAGATAAGCCCTCCGGGGATTTTCTCATGCTCTCCAAAGCTGGTGTACATCTGCTGGGTTTTGAAGCTTGGGGCTTCGGTGGCCTCCTGCACCGTCATGTTAAATTCTACCATGTTCAGGAAAAACTGGAGCAGGAGCTGGTCCTGCTCATCGCCGGCCTGTTTTGCAAAAGAAAGGAAAGGCCTGCCATCTTTCAGGGCCAGTGAAGGGGTTAAGGTTACCCTGGGGCGCTTGCCGGGAGCTACCACATTGAAAGGATTTTCTTTTTCATCGAGCACAAAACTCTGCATGCGCTGGCTCATGCCTATACCGGTATTGCCGGCAATGCAGGCAGGAACCCAGCCACCGCTGGGGGTAATGGATACCACCCAGCCTTCTTTATCGGCAGCCTCCACAGTAGTGGTTCCTGCCTGAAACCGGGCATAAAATTCTTCATCTGCTGCCGGATTACCGGGCTGATACAGCTGGCTTTGTGCATTGCCCCAGCTTTGCAGCAGTCCTTTGTAGGGGTTCTCTTTTCCTTCATAGGGGTAGGGGTCTCCGGGCGCAGCCTTAGGGTTGTTCATATCGGGGTTGATCTGCTTGCTGCGCTCCAGGGCGTATTCCTTGGAAAGCAGCCCACGGATTGGTTCTTCCGGGGCAAAAGCAGGATCTCCATAATAGAAATCGCGGTCGGCAAAGGCCAGGTTCATGGCCTGGTAAAGTGTGTGAATGTAGCGGGTGGAGTTGTACCCCATGCTCTTCAGATCAAAGTTTTCCAGGATGTTCAGGGTTTGCAGCATGGCCGGACCCTGTGTCCAGGTCTGCAGCTTGTATACATCTATGCCCCGGTAGCTGGTCATCAGGGGTTCTTCAATCTTTACCTGCCACCGGGCAAGGTCCTGCTCGGTAATAAGCCCCCCCTGCTCCTTTGAGCCGCGAACAAACTCCTTTGCAATGTCTCCTTTATAGAAGCGGTCGTATGCGGCATAGATGGCTTCCTTCCTGCTCTTTCCCTTCTTCAGGGCCTGCTGCTCGGCTTCCACCATTTTACGAAGAGTTTCCAGCAGGTCTTTCTGCACAAAGATCTCACCTGCATTTGGTGCTTCGCGGCTTTCGCCCAGGTGTGTCAGGAATACTTTTTTGGAGTAGGGCCACTCTTTGATGCGCTCTTTGCCCCGCTCAATGCTGTTTGCTGTTTGTGCTTCTATGGGATAGCCTTCGGCCATTTGCATGGCAGGTGCGAGCACGTCTTTCAGGCTCATGGTGCCCCATTCGGCCAGCATGGTAAGCAGGCCACCCGGAGTGCCCGGCGTTACGGCTGCCAGCGGTCCCCATTCTGGCGGATACTGCATGCCCTTACGTTTAAAGAACTCTGGTGTAGCGCCTGTTGGTGCCACGCCCAGTGCGTTAATGGCAATTACCTTTTTTGTTTTTGGATTGTAGATCAGTGCCTGCGTTTCGCCACCCCAGCTGAGCACATCCCACATGGTGCAGGTGGCTGCCAACATGGCACAGGAAGCATCTACTGCATTACCACCCTGCTGAAAGATCATGGCACCGGCTGTTGCAGCCAATGGTTTTCCTGTAATAGCCATCCAGTGGCGCCCATGCAAAGGCGGCTTCTGGGTGCTTACAGGAAAGTTATTAAACGACTGTGCATGGCTTAGCTGGGCACACGCCATAATGCTGCAAACCAGCATAAATATTTTTCTCATAGTGGAGGCATTAGGTCTCTCCACTAAAAATAAGTGAAATCTTGTTTAGGTAGTGCTTTTTAAAACGGCAAATGCCTTAAAGCTGAAAATTAGTGGGAGCAGATCCAATGAGCGCAGCTGCTCTCCGGTAAGCTGCTTTACAACTTTGTAATGCAGTTTAGCCGCCCCCACCCAGGGTAGCGAAGTGGAAAACTGCAAAAGCTCCATAGGCAAAGCCCGAGAGCCACATGGCCGCCGTAATGAATTTACCGGGCCTTAGGGGTGCCGGCAAGCGGGTGCGGTTTAGGTAAAGGGTTAGAAAAACCACCACAGGTGTATGAACGGCTGCCACAGTGCCTGCAACAGAAAGAATCTCTACAGGATCTTTCACAATAAAAAATACAATAATAGGCACTATAGCTCCCAGGGCAACTGCATATATAATGCGCAGCAGCTCCTTGTTTAAGATAAAAGAGGTGAATTTTTTCTTCCTGCCGCTTAAATCATCTGTGGGTTTGGCTTTGTTCTCGGCCGCTAAGGGAAGCTCCGGGTCTACCAGTTTTTTCTTCTGAAGATAAGGCAGTGCCAGAATAACGGTACCATCTGCAAACATGCGTCCGTAGCCATCCTGGTTAGATAGAATGGTGCCTACCAGTGCGATTAGGATGCCCACTATAAGTGACCAGCGGCCTACCTCGCCCCAAACGCCTGAGAGTAGCTTGGTAAGGTCTTTTGCCACATCTATACCCTCCGGAATAAGCCCCTCGGGCTGGAGCAGCTCCGCTCCCAGAATAAGAAAAGAGATCAGGATAAGGCCACCGCCCACTACTCCCACCAGGGCCGTAACCGTCATGGTACGGAGCCACCTGCGCAGTTGGCTGTAGGTTCCTTTATGCTCTGTGATATCATGCTTTTCATCTTCATAACTAAAAGTTTTAACCTCCTCCAGAGAAGTAAGCTCCCCGCCATAAGCTCTTGCTGCAACCCAGTAAGAGAACCACATTATGCCCGATGCACCTGCCAGAATAAACCCGACCCAGGGTATTACAAAATCCACATCAATATCAGAAGGAATGGACGGAACAGCTCCCTGTGCCAGCTTTCCTATATCTGGCAGCACCACAATAGCGCTTACAATTACCACCAGCACCAGCACACCTCCCAGAATTGAAGTTACCCTTTCAATGGTGGCATATTTGCCCGTTACCACCAGCAGCAGACACAGCAGAATAAGCCCGGTGGCATAATACTCGTATTGCCAGGGATAGGCAATCATCATGGCACTTCCGGCCAGGGCTGCTATTCCTGCAATGGTAACCACAGCAGCTAAAAACTGTGGAATAATAATAAAGTAGAGGGGCCAGTTAGTGCTGCCGGAAATATCGCGGTAACCCTCAAAAATGGTTTTTCCGGTTACAACGGTGTAGCGTCCCACCTCCCGAATCATCACCCACATGAAAAACATAAAAATCAGGGCCATCCACAAAAATTCATAGCCATAGCGTGAGCCAACCCGTGGCGTGAACAGTACAGAGCCTGACCCTACAGCAGATACCATCCACAACAGGCCCGGGCCATACCATTTTAATCTATCAAATCCTTTAGGTGCTTTCGGTGAGTCTTTTCTTCTTGCTTTCTCTTTAACAGACATAATTCTAACACAAACGCAGTAAAAGTGGCAGCAAAAGGCCACATACAATAACTTCCACTATTACTTACCTGTATTGTTGCACAAAGTTTTGTTAAGAGAAGGAAAAAGGAACATTAAACTGCGGCTGATGGGCAGGGCAGCACCATTAAATATAAACCCGTAACACCTAAGCCCGATTCTTTAAGCACACTCTTGCACTATGCCTCCTCCAAACCAGGCATATCTTTTTGGGTTATGCATAGAACAACTTAGTAAGAAGGCATAAATGGCAGAAGAATGGGTTAACTGGTCTGGTAGCTTAAGATTCACCCCGGGAGTAGTGGAAAGACCAAACAATGAAGAAGCAGTAAGGCAGCTGGTTACACAGGCACTGGAACAAAAAAAGAAGATAAGAATTGCCGGTGCCGGGCACTCCTCGGTTCCCTTGGTGAAAACAGACCAGATTCTTGTTGAGCAGGGAAAAATGAATGGTGTTATTGCACATGATGAGGAAACCAGACGCGTAAAAGTACTGCCGGGCATTCATATTGCGGAAATAGGGGAAGCGTTGGTCCGCAGGGGCCTAAGCATGCACAACACCGGCGATGTTGATTTTCAGCGCCTGGCTGGTGCATTTGGCACAGGCACGCACGGCTCTGGAATAAAGCTCCAGAATTTGCCAGGCATGCTCACAGGCTGCCGCCTGGTAGATGGCAGGGGCAGAATCAGGGAATTCACCCAGGAAAACAATCCCGAGATGATGAATGCCCTGCGGGTGTCGCTGGGTGCTTTAGGATTTTTCACAGAGCTTACCATACAGACCGAAACAGCCAGGAAGTTTACCAGGGAAGAGTATTGCACACACATCGACACCTGCATGGAACACCTGGATGAGCTGATCAATAAAAACATGATGTTCGATTTTTACTGGTATCCCCGCAACGATCTTGTTAAGCTCAGGCTCTGTAATCCAGAAGGCGAAGGCATGAATAAGCTGTCGTTTGCTCATAAGATCAAGCATGAAGAGGGATGGCTGTACCAGATTCTTCCCCGTGATCGAAAGCTAAAGTTTGATGAAATGGAGTATGCCATTCCTTATGAAGCAGGACCTGCCTGTTTTCAGGAGATAAGGAAAAGGGTAAAAGAAAAGCACCGGCAATATGTGGCATGGCGCTTATTTTACCGCACTATTGCTGCCGATGAAGGTTACTTAAGCCCCTTTCACAAACGCGATTCTGTTACAATTGCCGTGTTACAAAACAATGTACTGGAGCATGAGCGCTACTTCAATGACATAGAACCTATTTTCAGGGCCTATGGCGGAAGGCCCCACTGGGGCAAGAAGTTTAGCCTGAAAGCAGAGGAGCTCAGGCCCCTCTACCCGAAGTGGGATGAGTTTCTGCAGATCAGAAAGGAAATGGACCCGGAGGGAGTTTTTCTGAATGAATATTTAAAGGAGATTTTGGGCGTATGAGCAACAAGGCAGTAGGAATGAAAAAATGGGCATTTTCAGACGGGTACATTCCTGTACAAAGCACCGGCCATGAACCCGATTTTGTAAGCAGTGATAAACTATCGGTACTGAATACCACCAAAGAAGATGCTACTATCAATATAACACTTTATTTTACCGATGGTGAGCCGGTAGGAGAATTTAAGATTGAGGTAAAGGCAGAACGGGTACGGAAATTCCGCATCAACGATCTCATAGACCCACAGGCCATTCCGCTTGGTGTTGCCTATGCCGGAGTTATAGAAAGCAACGTGCCGGTAGTAGTGCAGTTCACCAAACAAAACACAGCGCAAAGTAAGCTGGCCCTGATGGGAACAATGGCCTTTCCGCTAGACTAAAGCCCAGAAGAATAGAAGCGATGTCTGAATTGAACATACTATCTGCCATGATTACACCGGTGGTGCTTATTTTAGCCACCGGACAGCTCATTCTCACCACCTCGCAACGGCTGGCCAGAAGCATTGAACGCGCCAGAAAGCTATCCGATCAGTTTGAAGAACTGACAAAAAAGCCAGCCGATGACGCAGTATCTGAAAAGAAAGCTTTTTTGTACCAGCTCCTGCTAAGGGCAGCCTCCCGTTCCCGTAAGCTGCAGCAAGCCATGAGCCTGCTCTACGTGGCTTTATCATTATTTGTAGGTACCAGTGTAGCCATAGGCCTGCTGGAAGCCCTGGACCTGCAGGCTTTCTGGCTACCCGTAGCCTTAGGTCTTGCAGGTGCAGGCCTGCTCCTGTACGCAACAGTTTTGCTCATTCTCGAAACCAGAATTGCCCTGGGTGCAGTTGAAAAAGAAATGGATTATCTCACCCAGCACTACGGCCGGCAAATGTAGTAGCAACAGAAACAGAAAGGATGTTTGGATTCTTTTTAGCCTCCATCACCGCCTTATCCGAGGCGCTCAAAGATATTTTCAGCAAGCACAACCTTCGGCATGTAGATGAGTATACGGCTTCTTTTTCCATGCACCTGGCTATTTCTGTGCTGCTGGCACCTGTGGTTATTTTTATGGGCATCAGACCGCTTTCCGGCCGCTTTCTAGTAGCACTTTTAGCCTCCACCATTTTGCAGCTGGCTGTAATACTGCTTTACATGAAGGCTATTAAACGGTCGGAGCTTTCTGTTACGGTACCCCTGGTAACGCTCACGCCCCTTTTCATGCTCATCAGCTCGCCGCTGCTGATTGGCCAGTTTCCCAATGCAACAGGCATTGCCGGTATTTGCCTCATCGTAGCAGGCACCTATATTTTAAACATAGGGGGCAGCCGGGGTAATTTCCTGGCTCCTTTTGCAAGCCTTATTACCAACCAGGGCTCCAGATACATGCTGATGGTAGCCTTTATCTGGAGCATTACTGCCAACATCGATAAAATAGGGGTAGAAGAAACATCGCCAGTCTTCTGGGCCTTCTCCAAAGATTTCATCATCATGCTCTACCTGATCCCCATCATGTTCATTAAATCAAAGCAGCCTTTGCAGCAGCTCAGGAGCAGGGCTCTGCCTCTCTTTGGGGTAGGCTTATTCAGAACCATGAGTGTGCTAAGCCAGATGTTTGCCATTCAGCTGATACTGGTGGCCTATGTTATTGCCATAAAAAGAGCCAGTGCGCTGCTGATTATCCTCTATGCTTTCTTTTACCTGAACGAGAAACAGTACTTTAAAACAAGACTGATCGGCCTGCTAATTATTACCCTGGGCCTGGTGCTGATTGCTGTTTCCTAAACTATGTAATTTATGCTGCACTGTTCTGCTTAGATCTTTTCAAGCACCAGTTGCTCGTTAAATTTCTTCACGATCATATCTATATAGTACTTTACCCTGGCGTACTCTCCAGACACATACACCCCCTTTTTAAAGTGATACTGGGCACTGGCCTCTACTACATTATCTGTTATGGTGTACTTCAGGTTTATTTCTGCCAGATCATTATCCACCGCAAAGGCTTCAGGCACCCCTACCAGCTTATAACCAGCGGGAATTTCCAGCCTGGAGATGAGCAGTTCCTTTTTCGGATAGATGAAATCTACGGGGTAGGAACGTTTTTTTTGTGTAAGGGAATTTTCCTTTATCGGGTAATTCAGGAAGGGTGATACTATAATCTTATTATCAATTCGCTCAAGTGCCGTTACACCTTCGTAGGCTATGGTATAGGGCAAACTGGTTTTCTCGAAGTTAAACGTCCTTATCCTGGAGACATCACTGAACCCGCTCTCTAAGAGTTTCTCCCTGATCTTTACAGAGTCGTTTTTGAACAGGTTTCTATAACCCAGCGCCTCAAACTCTGTGCTTTGCACCGTTACCATTGCTTTGGCTGTCAGGTTTTCCGGATCCAGGCTCAACCCTATGGTTTTATTATCCATCGACTGGATACTGCTGTATAGGTCAACCCAGGGTACTTCATCTTCTTTTACTACCAGCCCTCTTTCATTAATGCAGCGGGGTGGTATTCTGTTGTAAGCAACCAGTGCCTCTGTTCCATCTGTCAGGAACACATGATCTCCTGCATTTACCAGCACAATTACATAGTTGAAAAAATGTTCGAAGGGATAATCAGACTTGATTTTTCCATGGTTGCGGGTGCTTAAAATTACAGGCTGGGCATCAATACCGGCAGCCCTTAGCATAGCAGTTAAAAAAAGATTTATATCGGCAGCGTTGCCGGTTTTCTGATTTACAAAATCTTTGGGGCTTTTGGATGAAAACTTCGAGTAGTACCCATTCCAGCTAAAGCTGTTTTTCACATACTCGATAATCTGCCTGCTCTTTTCCAGCTTATTAGCCTGGTCTGCTGCTATTTCCTGCTCCAGCAGCTTTTTAGCCAGCCTTTCTGCAGTTTTGGTGTACTTGCCAAAGTTGTCGTTTTTGAGCAGTTCTTTGGTAAGCTCCGGCCAGGTAGAGATAATACTGGTAGTGCCACCCCGCGGGCTGTGAAACTTGGCAAGCTGAAAATCCAGTTTTATCAGGTAATCTTCACGAGAAGTGATATAGCTTTCGTCCTTAAAGGCTGGCACATCCTTCAGTACATAGGTGTGGATCATATCTTTGAACTCAAACCCGCTGCCAACATTTTGCCCGTAAGATTTATTGACACTGCCAAATTCACGGACCACAGTAGAAGGCTTACTCTCCTGGAAGTCAAATTTGCTGATGCCCTGGGCCAAAAACACATACTCATAAAAGGGAATCAGGTTTGCTGTATACTCACTGTAGAGTGTAGGAATTTTATCCTGAAACTGCCAGTCGGGTAGGTTAAAGTGAAAGGGTGTTTCCAGCACGTATTTGTACTCAATGATGGTACCCTCTTTTACATCCGGGAAAACAAACTTTTTAGCCTTCCAGCGATCATTAATCTTTTCTTCATAAACCGCGCTTTGGTCTACTGCTTTCCTGAATAACTGGCCCTGTTCAAAGTTATAGCTATAGGCTTCAATGGAAACAATCTTTTCAGTTTTACCGAAGCCATCTACATAAAACGGAATTGACACCTCGGCCTGGTTAGTGCCGGCCCTGCTTAATACTTTAACCCTTCGGCTGCGGGTAAACCGTATATCGTACCCCCTTTCCGTATCAAAAAACACAGATTTTCCTATATCGAACAACACTACTGCCTCTGCTTCAGGATCTTTCTCATACACCTTGAATTCAAATTCGTTGTTGCTGATAACTCCGAACTCTCTCGATAATTCCTGGGCTAAAACCGGCTGGATAAATAAAAAAATAATAGCAACTGTAACGATAGTGCTGCGCATTTTAGTTGGGGTTTAATACTATGGCTGATTTCTTCTGCGACTCCTTTACAGATTCGATAAAGTCATAAAAATGAGGATACTCTTCTATGGGATAGTTACCGGCAAAAAGCTGAAAACTTCTCTTTACACTAATCCGGCCGTCTGCCTCCTGATATTGCTCCCGGTATCGGCCAAATTTTGATTCTATGGCTACATCCAGGGGCAGCTTGGTTTTGTACTGGTTGGCAAAGGGCAGCAGGTAGGTGATAGAATCCTGTTTATTTACAGGATAATTTATCCGGAGCGGTGCAGTTCTGCTGCCGGCGCTTTCCAGCCTGGGCAATTTTAAAGCATTAGGTGAAAGTACCAGGCTGTTGCCCAGCCTTCTTAGCTGGCTGTTTACCTTAAGGGCCATCTGAAGCTGCAGCAGGGGCAAATCACGGTCCTCCTGGTTTATCTGCCAGCTTAGCATTTCAGCATAAGTAACATTAATGCTTTCACTTATTGCCCTTTGCTGATCCTTTTCGCTGTACTCGTGTTGCAGGTACCTAAGGTTTTCGAACGCCTCCCCTCTTAAATTTGCCAATATGTTCAGTGTGCCTTCTCCCTCCTGGTTTAATGCATAGGTATAGGTGGTATTTTCCAGTACATCCTCAAGCGATAAAGAGGGGGTTTTAACAAGTTTGCTGCCACTATTACCCACTGCTAAGGCGTAGCGGTTCTGGGTAAAGGTTCCCAGGTAATTGTAGGGAAGGTGGCTGGTGGTATTTTCCAGCCAGAGGGTATCTCCATCCAGTGGCACACAAAGCACAACGTGGTTAAACTGGTGGCTGGGAAATTCCGGCTCAAACTGAACAGGATTTGCATCTGCATGAATAATGGTATAGAATGACTCAATGCCCACCTGTTTCAGGAGCGCCTTCATGTAAATGGTTAAAGCCTTGCAATCGCCGTATTTATTGGTGCATACATAAGAGGCCGGGTAGGGCTTCAGGCCTCCAGCATCTATAGACACATTGATGTACCTGGTATGGTCCTGCAGGTGGTGGTAAAGAATTTTGATAAGCTCTCTTTTATCGGTGATACCCCGGGTGAGCCTTTCCACCACAAATTGTTCTGACTGGGGAAGAACATCCAGTCCTGTATTGATCCTGTTCAGCCAGTCTCCATAGGAGGCCCAGCTTTTAAAGCTACCTTTAAGCTCGTAGTTAAATTCTTCGGGAACGATCTTTACATGTGGAATGCCCTCCTGAACCGGGGGCGCAAAAACTTCTGACGCAACAGGCTCCACCCCCAGGATCTGCCAGCTGAGGGCGCAGCTATTCTCCAGGGTATCGGCCTTATAGGTGAAGGCATCCGGGAAGCGTATGTTTACCTTGTAATCGAGCGGTAGCTGAACCTCGAGAGATGCTTTTCTGGTAGGAACGTTTGTATATAACACAGGGTACCAGCTGGCCACATGCAGAAACTGATCCATTACTTTCCTGTAGCTGTATTTTACCCTGTAAGGATACTCATGCCATTTAAGATCGAATTCACTGACATAGCTATCTTCGAAAAAGGTACCCTGAGAAATAAAGCTTCTGCTAACAATTTCTTTCTTTTTCAGGCTTCTGACCACCTTTCCATTTCTATCAAGAACGGTAGCCTCAAGAACATCTAATTTATCTCCGGCTCTGTAGGGTATCTCTATGGCCGTAATCCAGTCCGACTGCTTATTATTGACCTGAATCAGGCAGGATGTTTCAACAGTTAGCTTTCCCGGGGCTGCTTTGATAAAAGTGTTGTACTCAATGACTTCGTTACCAGGCTGCCCAAAAGCAGCCGAAACCAGTGCTAAAAAAAGAAAAATGGTAATAGAATACTGCTTTTGTATAAGCATTGCTGTTCCGGAATAACCGTAACAATATATTAGTAGCTGCAGTATTTTCCAAACGGGCTGGCTACATTAGCATTATTGCGGCTGTTAACCAGTTGCAACTCAAAGCTGTTCTCCTGCCTGTTAATTGTAACGAACTGAATCAGGCACAAAAAAACAACAGAGCCTGAATTCAGGCTCTGCTGTTGTATAAACACATCATCTTGGATTTTCTCATTTCTTCAGCAAACGGTGCTGCTGACTAATCGTTGCTCCTTTTACCTTCACTACATATAACTGGCTGGGCAGGTGACGAAGCGGAATCTCTATGGTTGAGGCTCCTTCCAGCTGGTAGTGTTCCGACAGGTAAACTTTACCACTGAGCATGCTGGCAATTTCTATGCTAATGCTCTCTTCCTGTAGTGCTGCTACGTTTACAGTAAGCCTGTCTGTTACCGGGTTGGGGTAAAACTGTATGCCTGCTTTTACAATTGATGGCTTGCTTGCTTTAACCTCAAACAAAGTGGTGGTGCCGCTCACTTCATTGGTTAACAGGAGCAGGTTTGACTTTGTGGGGCTGCTGTGGGCTGCAATAAACACCAGGCCTTCCGGACCCAGGTCTTTTGCCTGCAGAAAGCCCTCGGGGCTGTCTTCATCAAACTGGGCACTAAAGTTCCGGTTGTTTGTGTAGGTTACAAATACTGGTGCGTAGGGATTGCTGATGTCGTACACCATTACCCCTCCTATTCGCTCCAGGCCTATAAAGGCAAAGGTGCTGCTGCCGATTTTTCCCAGGGTTACACCCTCCGGCTCAGGGCCTTTGTCATCACTCCTGCCATCAAAAGAGGGGCTCTCGTCGTTGGAGCTACCAAAGTCATCGGGTAGCAGATCGGCCAGTATGCGTTCAAACGCATCTTTGCTGTCCCAGATAAGCTCGCCCTGCTCGCTCCAGATAGAGAAAGAGCGCCCGCCATAGGTATAGATTTCTTCGTAGAGTCCGTCACCATCTGCATCTCCCTGTGCGGTGGTGGTTTTAAGCCTGCCCAGGTTTTCATTCTTTTGGAGCCATTTGGCATCCGGAAAAACAGCAGGATCCAGGGCAAGGTCTTTTACCCTTTCTTCTTCAGAGTAGCCGTCATAATCACGGGCATCGCCTTCGTTTGCCGTAACCAGAAAAGTTTGGCCTTTATGCTTGTAAGATGCAATGGCATCGGGCAAATAGAACCCTTTTACAGGCCAGGTATTGAGCTGAATGCCACCATCGCGATCGCTTACATCCAGTGCATTTTCTACCAGGGAATGGTCTTTGGTACCAAGCGGATATACCTCCCGCACCATAGCCGACTTAAGTTCTACCACTGCCATGGCATTGTTTTCCTGCAGGGTAACATAGGCAGTTCTCGAATCGTGTGAGATGGTAATGTACTCCGGTTCCAGGTCCTGGGCTACCGTAGCCCCCGGGCCAAAAATGCGTACCCCGGGCTGGATGTTTTGGTTGAAGCCCCTGAAATCTGCGGTTCTGACTGAGAAATTGCTTACATCGATGATGCTCACAGAGCCTTCGGGATCGAAGGTGTAGTCGTCGTTAGGTTCTGCTTCGTTGGCTACAACAGCATACTGCCCGTTTGGAGTAAAGGTAACCATATCGGGAATATGCCCCACCTGCACCTGCTGCAGGTAATTTCCATGTGCATCAAAAAAAACGGCTGTTCCGGGATTGTAGGTAGCATCTTCGTTGTAGTAGCCATCTACCACCACCACAACCAGGTCTTTGCTAACGGCTACGCTGTTTGGCCCGGCACCCCAGCCAGAAAGATCAATGCTTTTAACAAAAGTGAGTTTACCGGCCGTGCTGATCTTGATGATATCCAGCGCATTGGTCTGAAAATTGGTTATAAACACCTGGCTGGTCTTTGGGTCAAAGGCTGCAATCTCTGCAGCGCCCCCGGCATACTCCCTGCCTGCAGCCTGGTAAGAATCGAGCACTGCCAGCTCTAGCTCCTGCTGTGGAGCAGCCGCAGCTTTAAAAGCACCGGCCTGTTGGGCATACACCGGTACCAGTGGAGAAACAAACATGCCCGCCAGCAGATACTGGAAAAAGTGTTTCATGAAATGGGTTTTAAAATTAAAAATTTAGCTTAAAACCCAAATTTGGAAACACCCTGTTACTCTATCGTGATGTTGACGTTAAGGATAAGTTAGCGATAGGTGCCTGTGTTACTTTATTGATTAAAATAGTATTATGCAATTGTTGGGGCAGGCTAACCCTGTTCAGCATCACGCTGCTTGTAATGTACTGCAGGAAGCTTTCTTAGCATGGCAGCAGCTGTTTCGGGTGTAATATCGCGCTGGGGGTTGCCCAGCATTTCGTAGCCTACCATAAACTTTTTAACCGTTGCAGAGCGCAGCAGGGGCGGGTAAAACACCATGTGCAGGTGCCACTCGGGGTGCTCCGCTCCATCGGTTGGTGCCTGGTGGAGGCCTGCCGAGTAGGGGAAGGAAATTTCAAAAAGATTGTCGTAGCGAATGGTAAGCTGCTTATAAGCATCGGCCAGCCCAAGCATCTCCTCTTCTGTTAGCTTATCCACACTGGGTACCGGGCGTTTGGCTACAATCATGGCCTCGAAAGGCCATACGGCCCAAAATGGCACCAGGGCTACAAAATGCTCGTTTTCAAACAAAATGCGCTCCCCTTTCTGCAGTTCTATCTCTATATAATCCTGCAGCAGGGTTCTGCCATGCTTCTGGTAGTAGTTGCTAAGGTGCTGCTGTTTCTTTGCCGGCTCATCGGGTACAGACTCCTGCGCCCAGATCTGGCCGTGGGGGTGCGGGTTAGAGGCGCCCATCACCTCGCCTTTGTTCTCAAAAATCTGTACGTGGTTGATAAAGTCCTTGCTGCCCAGCTCCAGGTACTCCCGCTTCCAGAGTTCCACCACCTCTTTAATGGCTTCTACCTCCATTTCGGGAATGGTAAGATCGTGGCGGGGCGAGAAGCAGATTACTTTGCATATGCCGCGCTCGCTCTTTGCCAGAAACAGTTCGCCCTCCTGCATAACGCCGCCGGGCACATCATCCGTAATAGCAGCAAAATCGTTCCTGAAAGCATAGGTGCCTGTATAATTGGGGTTAACCTCCCCGTTTGCACGGGTATTGCCCGGGCAGAGGTAACAGCTGGGGTCATAGGCAGGGCGTTTGGCCTGGGCAGTTTTTTCCTGCTGTCCCTGCCAGGGCCGCTTGGCCCGGTGGGGCGATACCTGCA
The DNA here is from genome assembly GCF_020178975.1 of Cesiribacter sp. SM1. Classification (GTDB taxonomy): domain Bacteria; phylum Bacteroidota; class Bacteroidia; order Cytophagales; family Cyclobacteriaceae; genus Cesiribacter. The sequence goes on along the minus strand of NZ_JAHXBU010000093.1, from coordinate 177,839 downwards.
GCCATTCCCCTGTTAAGGGATTATATCTTCTGTGAGAGTGATCTTCAAAATTAAACTGGCTCATGTTCTCTTATAAGTTGTGCAGTTTGACTGGGGTATATCAGCGCCGGCCGGTACCGTCCGTTACCTTTACCTCGTAGGTTTTCATTTCAATGCCAAATTGCTGCTTATAGGCCTGTTTTGCCTCTTCTATAAAAGCCTCTTTCTGATCTGACTTTACCAGGTTAATGGTACAGCCACCAAAACCACCGCCCATCATGCGGGCCCCTACTACATTAGAATTGTTTTTGGCCAACCCTACTAAAAAGTCAAGTTCGGGGCAGCTCACCTCGTATTGTTCCGAAAGGCCCTGGTGAGATCCGTACATTTTCTGGCCAAAAGCTTTGATGTTGCCCTGCTCCAGTAGATCGCATCCTTTTAGCAGGCGATCATTTTCTTCTATTACATAGCGGCATCTTTTGTAGATAACCGGGCTAATTGCTGACTTTACTTCGTCGAGCATCTCCAGGGTAACATCGCGCAGGCTGTTTACCTCGGGGTGCTTTTCCTTTACCTTTGCCACGCCCTGCTCACATTCCTGGCGGCGGGTATTGTACTCAGAGCTTGCCAGCGAGTGCTTTACCTGGGTATCCAGCAGCACAATCTGGTAGGCCCCCAGCTCCAGTGGAAAGTAGCTGAAATCGAGCGAGCGGCAGTCAAGGCGAATGGCATGAGCCTCCTTGCCCATAACAGAGGCAAACTGATCCATAATGCCACACTGCACACCGGCAAAGGTATGTTCTGCCTTTTGTGCATATTTTATAAGCTGCAGCTTTTCTACGTTTAGGTCAAAAAGCTGGCTAAGTGCATAGGCAGCTCCACACTCAAGCGCTGCAGATGAAGACAAACCGGCCCCGATAGGGATATCGCCGCCAAAAACACAGTCGAAACCACCTAACTGGTAACCTCCTTTTTGCAGCTGATCTACCACACCCAAAATATAGTTGGGCCAGCCTTTATCAGAAGGCTGCAGGTCCTGCAGGTTAAAAGCCACTGCTTCGTCATAATCTAAAGAATAGAGGCGGCAGGTTTCTGATTCGTTCTTAGCTACTGCCAGTACCATTTCCTTATCAATGGCCGCTGGCAGCACAAATCCGTTGTTGTAATCGGTGTGTTCGCCAATCAGGTTTATTCTACCCGGAGAGCGTACCAGCATGGGCTTACTGCCATACAGCTCCCTGAACTTATCTTCAATCAACTTGTAGTTCATTATCCTTAAAAAATAAAGTTCTTACACAAATCTAGCAGTTCAGCGGGTATATTAGCGCTACAATGGCATATATCAAAATTGCCAACCCAATAATTGCTGTGCTGGCTTATAAAAAGGCCTTTTCATTGATTACAGCTGCCAGATATTTAAAACCAGAAGCGATTTTCCTCCTGCCTTACGCCCACTACAAGCGTTCAGCCAAAGCAATTATAAACATCAGATTAACAAAAAGCTGCCTTTGCTGATTGATTTAGTAGAAACCTGTTTTGCTAAGGGCTATGTTACAATCTAATGAGCGGATGCTGCTGGAACCACGGCTGGCCAGGTGTGGCCAGCGCACGCAACAGCCAGCTGTTCATCCCCGCAGCGGTCAGCCAACAGAATGGTTCAGCCCGGAGCTACTGGCAAAAAAAGGGTACAAAGGCCTTACTTTTGATTTCTTTGTTCAATGGAATACAGTACCCCCAGCCCTAACACCTCTTATCTGGGTCAAAAAAATATTAAAAGCATCACACAGCTACGCACAGCTGCTTAACAAGCTTCCGGAGTTTTTATTGAGTGAGCTTGGGGCTCCCTATCTGCAGCTATACACAGATTTTGCGCAGGCCTTTGGAATGGAGCTGCAGGTGCTGATATTCAGGGACGACCATGATTGGGCCAGTACCGGCAGTACGCTGCTGCTTTGCACCCTGGAGAATGTTGGGGGCGAAATTTCCATCAGTGGCAGTGAAATATCCATAGGGCTGCTACAGGACCTTATCCGCATGCACTCCGGCGGAAAGGTAAAAATAGGCCAAAAAGGCCTTTTCTGGGGCACTTCTAACCTGGAGTGTTATTTATCTGCTACAGACAGCCTCTATCCCGGAGATGTAGACATGCTTTTGCTGGATGAGCGTAGAAAGCCTGCTGCTATCATAGAATTCAAAAAACATAACCTCCTCAGCCCCATATCAGAGCAAAAGCTTGAGAACTACTACCCCTACCCCGACGGCAGAAAATACAACCGGCTGGCAGTGCTGCAACAGTACCTGGCCCGCCGCAGCGGAGAGCAGCACATCCCCTTCATTATTATCTATTACCCAACAAAGCCAGAAGCCACCAAAGGCAGAATTGAACTGCTGCAGGGAGCCTATGGGGAGCTTCGTACACTGGCAGCCAGAAATTTTGAGCTTCCCGGAAAAAGATCAGCGGAAGAATTTGAAAAAGTAACGGAGCTGCTGCAGCGTGCTATTGCTTATCACCATCAGCAGTTTAGTCACTGATCCCACAGTACATTAGCAGATCAGGAGGCCAGCTCCTGCTGAACGGCCTGCAGAATAAAATGCTCCGAGGAGCCCTCCGGAGCAGCATAGCAGGTATCCAGCAGCTTTTGCTGTAGTTGTTCCATGGCTTTTCTGCTCAGGGGCTTGCCACTGTAGTTATCCCTGATAACTGTTGCTATATTTTCCAGCAGCATGCTTTTACGTGCCTCCTCCAGCCTGGTGTTACACACTGCTATCAGGTCAATACCTTCTTTTTTGAACAACAGCGACTCCTGGTTTTTTTCGATGCCAATAAAGCGGCGGTTCTCCAGCAGGGCTGCTACCAGAAAGCTGCCGCTGCCACAGGTATTATCAAGCACCAGGTCTCCTTCTTTTGTAAAGGTCCTGACCAGGTAGCGACCCAGGGCTACAGGCTTTTGGGTAGGATGGTATACCTCTCCTTCCGATTCTGCTGTTTTAAAATAGATGATATCGGTTGGGTAGCGTTCGCCTTCGCTTTTCACTTCTACAGGACCAAAATCGCCGTAGCTGCCCGATAGCTGATTTTTGCGCACCCCCTTGTTGTAGGGCTCACCGGCAGTCATCTGGGGGGTGTAAGTGGGTTGCTTTTTATAGAACACACAGATATCCTCATGCTTGCGCAGGGGCTGCTTTTTAGCGTTCAGGAAGTTGGTTGGCTTTGATTTCTCCCAAACGATCTTGTATTTAAAAAGCTTTTCGTTGCTAAGTATCAGTTTAGCTGTGAAGATGCCCTGCGAGGTGAGCACTATAGCGCCGTTTGGTTTAATAAGCCGCTCGTATTCTTTCCAGAGCTCCTCAAGGTTAATTACCGAATCCCACTGGTTTTGGGTAGTGCCATAGGGAAGGTCGCACAGAATCATATCTACCGATCCGCCGGGAATCTGCTTCATTACCTCCAGGCAATCTCCCTCTGTTACGGCGTTCAGCATCTGATCAAACTGCATAAACTTATATATCTTAGGTTAGCGGCAAAAATTCCAGTTTATGAATCGCTAAAAATACGGCACTGCCCAGGATCATGAAACAGAAAAAGGATCTTTATTAGCAGCCACTTCTTTAGCACAGCAGCCGGCTATGCTACCATTTATGGCAAGGGCAGCACATGACCTTCTTTCAAAAAACACGGTACAACTCCCAACAATTTACAGATGCACCTGATCTCCGGCTAAATTAGCCTACCAAAAAATGTTTTTTGCCCTACGAACTAATTATCGAAAGAAAAGATTCTTTCACTGAATCTTCAGGATTATATTTCAGCACGAATAATTATTACCATTCAACACTTTACAAGACCGCTCATAACTTCGGGTTTGATAAATGAGAATGAGTTTTTAATTTAATACATCATTTAACCATCCAGTATTACGTTAAGCTACCTTTTATGCATTTTACCGTAAAGACAGGGTTTTGTTCGGCTGCTCTGGCTGCTTTTTTATTAGCAGCACCCGTTACAGATACCCATGCGCAGAAACGCAAGAAAAAAGACAAGGACAAGGAAGCCGCCGCTGCTGCTGCCCCGCAGAAAAAAGAGGACCTGAAATCTATTTCCGAACTCACTAAAAAGTGTAAGGAATACCCCGGCCTCTTTACCATGTACCAGGATACCACCAATGGTACTGCCTATCTGCTGATCCGCAAAGATCAGATTGATAAAGAATTTATCTACTTCAGCCAGATTGCCGATGGTGTACTGGAGGCAGGTTTCTTCCGTGGTGCTTATCGTAACGAAGGTGTTTTTTCTGTTCGCCAGTACTTTGACCGCATAGAGCTGGTTGGCGAAAACACTTCTTTCTATTTTGATGGCAGCAACGCCCTGAAAAAAGCAGAGCAGGCCAACATTAACCGCCCTGTGCTGGTGAGCCAGAAAATAGAGGCAATCAATGACGATAAAACTGCATGGCTGATCAAGGCCGATGACATTTTCCTGACTGAAGCCCTGGGCCAGGTTAAACCTTCTCCCAACCCAATGGCCCGCCCCGGCCAGCTGTTCGATCTTGGCCGCCAGAGCAAAGACAAGAGCAAGTACGCTGCTGTTCGCAACTACCCACAGAATACCGATGTGGTAGTAGAGTATGTATTTGAAAACCAGTACCCGATCCGTTACGGCTCACAGGCTGTAACCGATAGCCGCAACGTATCTGTAAAAATTCAGCATAGCTTTATCGAAGTTCCTAATAACGACTTCAAGGCCCGCTTCGACGACCCACGTGTTGGTTTCTTTACACAAGAGGTTACCGACATGACCAGCGCAAGCGTAACACCCTACCGCGATGTTATTAACCGCTGGCACCTGGTAAAGAAAAATCCTGATGCTGCCGTATCGGAACCGGTAGAGCCAATTGTGTGGTGGATTGAAAATACTACCCCACGCGAATTCAGGGCTACTATCAAGGCCGCCACCCTGGAGTGGAACAAAGCTTTTGAAAAAGCAGGTTTCAAAAATGCAGTGGTTGTGAAAGAACAACCCGACTCTGCCGACTGGGATGCCGGTGATATCCGCTATAACGTACTACGCTGGACTTCTTCGCCAATTCCTCCTTTTGGTGGCTATGGCCCAAGCTTTACCAACCCACGCACAGGCCAGATCCTAGGTGCCGATATTATGCTGGAGTATGTGTTTGTAACCAACCGCCTGCAAACCGGCGGCATATTCAGCACTGCTGCACTGGGCCTGGATGAGGAAACCGCCGCCCTGCCTTCTGATGAGCATTTCTGCAGCCTGGGTCATAAAATGCACCTGAACAACCTGTTTGGCATGCAGATGCTGGATGCCTTAGGCTCCGGCATAGAGGTAGAGAAAGATGAGCTGATCAAGCAGTCGCTCTACTACCTGGTGCTGCACGAAGTAGGCCACACCCTTGGTCTTAACCACAACATGAAGGCCAGCCAAATGATCTCTCACAAAGAGATTCATGACCGCGCTAAAGCCGAACAGACCGGCCTGACCGGTTCAGTAATGGACTATCCTGCTGTAAACTACAGCGCCGACCGCGAAAAGCAGGGCATGTACTACACCACCACCCCTGGTCCTTACGACCTGTGGGCCATTGAATTCGGTTATTCTCCTGCCCTGCAGCTGGATGGAGCAGAAAAAGCTCGCCTGAATAAAATTCTGGCCCGTTCCACAGAGCCTGCACTTACATTTGGTAATGATGCCGACGACATGCGTTCTGCCGGTAAAGGTATTGATCCGCGCGTAATGATCGGTGATATGTCTGGCGATGCTGTATCTTATGCCATTGAACGCATGGAGATGGTGAAAAAGGCTTATCCAAACCTGAAAGACCGCCTGGTAACCGATGATCAGTCGTTCCAGGAGCTGCGCAACGCTTACTTTGTATTGACAGGCGAGCATGCAACCAGCCTTCGGGTAATGAGCCGCTACATTGGCGGTGTGTATGTTGACCGCGCTTTTAACAAGCAGGAAGGTGCAACCCAGCCATTTACGCCGGTGCCTGCTGCTGAGCAGAAGCGTGCCATGAAGGCCATTGCCCAGTATGGTTTCAGCCCTAAGGCATTTGATATGCCAGAGAACATTTACCCTTACCTGCAGTCGCAGCGCCGTGGCTTTAATCACTTCGGTAATAACGAAGATCCGCAGGTACACGCCCGCGTGCTGAACATTCAGCGCGATGTGCTGAACCACCTGATGCACCAGAACGTATGGCAGCGCATTACCGACTCTGAACTGTATGGTAACGAGTACGGCCTTACCAGCTTTGCCGGAGATCTGACCAATTCTATCTTTAAAGAAGACCTGGGCAAATCTGTAAACAGCATGCGCCAAAACCTGCAGCAGGAGTATGTTGACAGGCTGGTGAACATCCTGGAAGACAAGGCTAATTACAGCCATGTTGCCAAGAGTGCTGCCCACAGCCAGCTGAAGTCAATCCAGACCATGCTGCGCAACAGCGGTGCTCCGGATGCTTCTACCCGTGCACACAAAGATCACCTCCAGCACAAAATCAGCCAGGCTTTTGAGAAAAAGTCTTAAGGAGTTGAAATAATTTGTAACAAAAAAGACGCTGCCCCACCGGTAGCGTCTTTTTTGCTTTTAGCTGTTTACAGTCGTATCGACTATTAAAAACCACCCTGCACACGATCAGGCATTACTTACACATCTGGTGGATGTAAAGCAACTGCTAAAATTAGCTTTTGCCCGGATTAGGATCAGTTTCCACTGTTATTGCACAACAGTTGCAGATGCTTTATTTAGGTAAGCAAATAGCCTCTCCTTCCTCTACCACCCAAAAAATAAACAATTAGGCTGTTTGCCAATGCCACACCGATGGTACAGCTGGTATTTATTGAAGAAGCCACAAAAAAAGGTGCAGAAAATTCCTGCACCTTTTTAGTTATACTAATTAAATAAAGAGGCTTGTATAGGTTTTACAGCGCTGCACGTTTTCTCAACTACTCATCAGTTTTGGCACTAAATCCAGGGAAAAAGAGCCTGCTCAACTTAAATTTTAGTTTTTGCTCGGCCCCAGAGCTACAACTAAGATTTTGGGTTCACCTAACAGATAAGTAATTGCTGCGCTTTAAAACGGAAAGCAGCGTTATCAGGGGGCAATCCTAAGTCTCAACTGCACCGGAACAATAGTTTGGTTATCATCCAGGGTAACAAGAAACATAAAGGCAAACTCTGAATAAGTTGCTGTGCCGGTAGGGCCATTCAGCGCAGTGTTTGCAGCACCTGTAGGAAACTTAGCTTTCAGGGCAGGAAGGCTGGTCGTGAAAGTAGCAGTGGTGCCAGAACCTGCAATGCTTGCCTGTATGGTATTTGCTGCAGTAGCACCAGTAGTTACCGTAGCTGCATTGATTGCCGTAGTTCCACCTACTACTCTTGTTATCTCCCTGATGGTACGTCCGGAACTTTCGGGAATTTCAAGGGTAAAGCTGATATCACTTTCTGACGTTTTTGACACCGTATAGAAAGGAGCATGGCCGTAAGTGGTGGCTCCCTGGTAAGTCACAGGTATAGCCGGCTGGTTATCTCTGCTAAACTGCCCATAGTCCAGATCATCCTCGCAGGAAAAACAGGCTATCACAAGGCAGAGCAGAAGTGTTATATTTAATATACTTCTTTTCATTATCTGAATGTTCTTTAAAGTGTTGTAATAATTATTGCGCATCCCACCATACGCGCTCGTTTGTCTGCGGACCCGGGTTAGGCATGTTAGGGTTTCTTGAAATCTCTGTAGAAGGATAAGGCAATCTTACAGGAATAGTACCGTCTATACCAGCTGCATTCTGGGCAAGCGGTAGTTCGGGGTAACCTGTTCTTCTCCAGTCATTCCACAGCTCATAACCATTACCCGTCCAGGCAATATACTTCTGCAACAAAATTTGCTTGAGGGCTTCCGTAGGATCTGCTGATAGTGTACCTACAGACTCCTGCGCCAGATAGGCAGTAACTTCTGCACTTGAAACACCCACTGCTGCCATTGAAGCCATCACACCTTCTGTATACAGCTCCTGTGCAGATTTATCACCAATATCCCAGCGCAACTTGGCTTCTGCCAGAATAAACGCCCGCTGAAAGTTGGTGATTAGCTTGATAGGAGCATCTCCACCGGCAGATGTGTTGGGTGTTAATTGCCCGGTTACATATGATCCGAATCTTGACCAGCTCGTGGTTGGAGTAGGCCTTGATCCTGCCTGGCCATTGTCGATTGTAACATAGCTTGCTGTAGGCTTGGTGATCAGGTAGGGTAACCTAGGATCATTTAAAGCCTGCAGACGATTCAGATAACGGGTAGAAGCAATCAGGTCGTTGCTAAATGAGCCAACGTTGGTCCACTGGTGAACTGGGTTTTGAGTACCAGTAGCAGAACCAAATTTAACCTGAGCATTCTGGGCATTTGAGGTAATGTAAGCATCGGCACCCTTGGCCAGTACCTCTGCAATCACTGCTTTGGCAACTGGTTCGCCTTCAGGATTATTACTGATCTGCATCGCCAGCTTGAGCAGCAGCGTATTACCAAAACGCTTCCAGTTTGCGATGTTACCACCATAGATCAGGTCTTCGCCGCCAGGCGTAAAAACATTGGTTGTCTGGTCCAGATCAGCAAGACCTTCTCTTACCAGGTCAAAAAGGCTCTGAATTCCCTCTGCCTGGTTACCAAGATAAATATCCCGCTGTGCATCTAACCTTGGCGTAGTTTTGTCTGATCCCGCCAGCGCTTCGGAATAAGGTACAGCGCCCCATACATCGGTTAGCACAGCAAAGTTATAGGCTTTCAGGATCTTGGCTACACCAGCGTATGCAGGAGAATTTGTCTCATTTGCAACTCTGATCATTTCCTGCAGGTTTACCATGCTACCATAGAAATCAAACCTCCAGGCATTGGTGAGACCAGTTTCTGATGCTGTGATAGTGTAAACATCATAGCTCAGGGGAGCACCGGCAGCACCAGCCATTTGCTGCATAATGGGCGAGGTTAACCTGTTGAGCTCATTATGGCTGGCCCAGGCTGTACCTACCTGCGCAGGCGGAAGTAAAACTTTATTGGTTACCTCTACCGGACTGTTTGGAGACTCATTTACGTCTAAGAAGTCTTCGCAGCCACTGGAAGCAAATGCAACAGCAGCAACTACTAGTGTATATTTAGAAAATATTCGCATTTTCATCGATCAGTTATATTATAGTGTGAATCTAAGGTTGACGCCATAAGACCTGGTGTTTGGCGCACCATTCAGGTCCATTCCTCTGATGTTACCTGCACCCTGGGTGTTTATTTCAGGATCCATGAAGAAGTTTGGCGCGTAGTAAAGCAGGTTACGTCCGCTTACTGAAATGAAAATATCACCAAATGGAGACTTTGAAATCAGGTTTTTAGGTATGCTGTAGCCTAAAGACACTTCTCTTAGCCTGTATACTGTTGCATCGTACACAGCAGCCTCAGAAGCCAGGCCACCCAGCGCCTGCCAGTACTGCTGGGCACTGATCTGAATGTTATTAGGCGTAAATGTACCATCTGCTCCCTCAATTACACCAGGCAGAATTCTTGGCTGATCTCTTTCTACTGCAGTCATTTCTATGGCACCTAAGCTTTTCAAATCCTGGGCAGAGAAAGAGTAAAGATCACCACCCTGGCGTGTATCTACCAGCACAGAGAAGTTAATACCCTTGTAAGAAAGTGTGTTGGTGATACCACCTAACCAGTCCGGGTTCGGATCTGCTATTACCTGTCCGGCAACAGAAGGCTGGAAGAGACCAGTGGAAGGGTTGATCAACAACTGTCCTGCATCGTTTCTTGGAAAGGCAGAGCTTATGATCACACCGTAAGGATGTCCTTCTGCAATAGATGGTGTAATACCACCAAAGCCGTTACCAGGAATTGGGAAGTCCTTAACGCCTTCTGTGATCTCAACTACCATGTTTCTGATTCTGCTGTAGTTGGCTGTCACATCCCATTTAAAATCTCCGCGCCTTAATACTGTAGCATTCACCAATGCTTCAATACCTTTGTTCGTCATCAAACCTACGTTGGCATACCTTGAGTTGAAACCAGATGCGTTAGCAACCGCTACCGGCATAATCTGATCACTGCTTTCAGAAGAGAAGTAAGTAACATCTACTGTTACACTGTTCCTGAAGAAGCCTAGGTTAGCGCCTACCTCATAAGAAGTTGTAAACTCTGGCGTGAGTGTGTTGCTACCAATCTGGCTGCTGTAAGCAAAACCAGGCAGGCCTAAATATGGGAAGTTAACGCTTGCTACGTTATTACCGAATGAAGGGCTTACAAAGTAAGTTTCCGTAGAGTATGGATCTGCATCTCTACCCACCTTAGCAATGTTTCCTCTTATTTTTCCATAAGACAAGATATCAGAATCAAGCTTAAGCATGTCAGTAACCACTAAACTGGCAGTAACTGAAGGATAGAAGAACATATTGTTTTCTTTAGGAAGCGTAGAGGACTGATCCGTTCTGCCGGTAAATTCCAGGAACGCAAAGTTTTCATAGTCGAAGCTAACCTGACCATAAAAGCCAACCAGTCTTCTGATTGAAGAAGTTTCGAAGCTGTTGGTGAAAGAAGATGCGCCGCTTTGGTTAAAGAAGCCGGGGAAAGAAAGGCCCTGCCCTACAACACCTACTGACTGAGAATTTCTTTGGTTAATGTTGTTACCAACCAAAACCGAAGCATTCAGTCCTTCAAGCAGAAGTCCTTTTTTTGTAGCTGTAACCAAAAGATCAGAGTTCAGCTCACTGCGGAACCACGATTCGTCACGTATTTCACCAGAAGGAACCCTGCCAGAGTTGATGGCAAGTGTTAATTTTCTTCTGTCAGAATAGGTGTCAAGACCAAGTCGGTAGTCAACCTTTAACCAGTCTGTAATTTTATAGCCAAGATCGATATTACCCAGGATCCTGTCATTCTTGCTCTCAAACAACTCATTGTTAGCACTCCACAAAGGGTGGTTGGCCGACAAAGAGTAATACTGGCTGTTACCAGCAGCATTGGAATAAGGAAGGCCTGTCAGGTCATAGCTACGCGGAATCCTGGTGATCTGACCAAACGCACTGGCGCCGTTACCTCCGGGAATGCCCTCCTGGCTGCTCCTGATGTAGTTGATAGATCCTCCGGCAATCAAACCATTATTAAGCGTTGTGCTTCCTTTCAGCTGAACGTTGGTTCTGTCATAGCCTGAATTAGGAATGATACCTTTTTGTGTGGTATTACCAAAAGACAAGAGGTAGTTCGCAACTTCATTTCCGGAAGTAATGCTAACGTTATTCGATAAAAACTGTCCGGTCTGATAAAAATCCTTGATGTTATCAGGATAGGCCTGGTATGGCACCCTTTGCCCCCAGGTGGTTGTAACAGAATCATAACCCGGAGTGCCAAAACTTGGTCCCCAGGAGTTGGTAGAGTTAGCAACATATTCGTTTAAGCTACCCTGGCCGTATTGATTCTGGAACTTAGGCAGGCTGGATACCTGCTGCATGTTGTAAGATGAGTTTACAACAACCTCGGTCTTACCTTGTGTATTCCTGCCAGATTTGGTAGTGATGATAATGGCACCGGCAGATGCACGTGAACCATAAAGCACAGCCGCCGCAGGGCCTTTCAGAACTGTAATCGATTCGATATTATTCGGATCAATATCAGCAGCTCTGTTTGCAGGCTGTGTACCAAACAGGGTATTTTGGGTATTGTCTACGTTATTGCTGATAGGAATACCATCTACAATAAACAGTGGCTGGTTGCTACCGGTAAAAGAAGAAATTCCCCTGATGTTGATGTTAGTAGAAGCACCGGGAGATCCACTGGAACCAGTAATGTTTACACCTGCAATCTTACCTTCCAAACCTCTTACAGCATCTGTAGTAGATTTGTTGGCAAGAGCTTCACCCTTAACTTCCTGGGTGGCATATCCAAGGGATCTTTTGTCCCTTTCAATACCAATAGCCGTAATAACAACTTCCGATAGCTGCTCAACATCCTCTTTCAGCGCAACATTGATCACAGAGCGGTTTCCCACTTTTTCTTCCGTAGTCATATAGCCTACGAAAGAAATAACTAGTACAGCTTCATTGGAAGGAACCTCAATTTTGTACTTACCATCTACATCGGTAACTACACCCAGGGAGCTTCCTTTAACAAGAACCGAAGCGCCGGGCACTCCAATTCCATCGGTGGCAGATGTTACCGTACCGGTAACCGTTCGCTGAGCCCAGGCTGCCTCGGCAACCAAGCCCAACAAAATAAACACAAGTAGTAATCTCTTCATACAGAATAAAAGTACATTTAATACAGTAAATAAAAATCGAAAATTGCACCTTATTCAATAAAAACCACATTAAATTTCAATTAAACAGCTTTTAATGAAATTTTAATTTTAGCCCTTATTTGTTTTAATATATTACATGATTTTTCTTGTACACCCTGACTATTTTGAAAAGTACCCCAACATAGTAGCTTTATTGTTGTGAGATTACATATGTATATTGCTTACGTATTTCAAACGGTGTAGCTACTATTTCCATGATATGATTATTGTTATGGAATCAAGAAAAAAGGAGAGCCGGCTTTATAAACCAGCTCTCCTTTCAAATTATATAAACGCAGAATCTCCTAAACCAAAGCCTCCCAAAGGATCTCTACCGGGTGCTGTGCCCGGCGACCGGTGCCATCCAGGATCTGGTGGCGGCAGCTGGTACCGGGAGCAGCAATCAACACTTCAGCAGGCTGCTGACGCACAGTGGGAAAAAGCACCAGCTCACCTATTTGCATGCTTACCTCGTAATGCTCTGCCTCATATCCAAAAGAGCCCGCCATGCCGCAGCAGCCACTGGGGATGAGCAACACCTCGTAGTTAGCAGGCAGGGTGAGCATTTTCTTGGTAAAGATCACAGAGGAAAGTGCCTTCTGGTGGCAATGGCCATGCAGGCGAATGGTTCGCTTTTCTTTGCTGAACCGTGCTGCCGTAATACGTCCTGCTTCTTTTTCCTTTGCCAGGAACTCATCTGCCAGCAGGGCAGCATCTGCGAGCTTTTGTGCTGCTTCACGCTGATCGGGGCGGCACAGACTAAGGTACTCATCACGCAGGGTAAGAATAGCCGAGGGCTCTACGCCTATCAGGTACACTCCCTCCTGCAGCTGAGGCACCAGCATATCTATGTTCTGCTGTGCAATCTGCTGTGCATCGCGCAGCAGACCTTTGCTTAGCCAGGTACGGCCACTTTCTTCATGCTCGGGCATGATCAGCTCATACCCCAGTTTGCTTAGCAGCTTGCAGAGAGTCTGGCCAATAGGCGTATCGTTGTAGTTGGTAAACTCATCGCAAAAAAGCATTACCTTTCCTTTACGATTACCATTTAGGCTGGCATTAAGCATTGCCGCATTCTTTTCAAACCATTTGCGCCAGGTGGTTTTGTGCAGCCTGGGCAGACTGCGCTCAGGTGCAAAGCCCATTGCCTTGCGCATAAGCTTGCCTGCAAAGTGTTTACCGGTAAAAGCATTATAGGCAAAGGGCGCTAAGGATGCCAGAGCATTGCTTTTATTGAAGTTGGCAATAAGCCTGGTACGGGCAGGCACTCCGTTGGCATCGTAATAATGCTGCTGCCACTCGGCTTTTAATTTGGCTACATCAACATTGCTGGGGCACTCGGCTTTGCAGCCTTTGCAGCTAATACAAAGCTCCATTACATCCTTAATCTCCTCGTGATTAAAGCGATTGGGCTTGGTGGAATTTTGCAGCATTTCGCGCAGCATGTTGGCCCGGCCACGGGTGGTATCTTTTTCGTTACGGGTGGCCATAAAGCTGGGACACATGGTGCCGCCCATCAGATGGCTTTTGCGGCAGTCGCCGGAGCCGTTGCAAAGCTCCGCCGCCCGAATGATACCATCTGTCTCACTCCAGTCAAAGATAGTATTGAATTCAGGCACCTCCTGGTTAGGCCAATAGCGCAGGCTATCGTTCATGGAGGGAGTATCTACTATTTTACCGGGGTTAAAGATATTTTGCGGATCCCAGGTCTTCTTCAGCTCCTTCAGCAGGCCATAGTTGTGCTCGCCTATCATAAAGCGGATAAACTCGCCACGCAGACGGCCATCGCCATGCTCGCCGCTCAAAGAACCTTTGTATTTTTTTACCAGCCGGGCTATTTCTTCGGCAATGGTGCGGAACATGCGGTTTCCTTCCTCTGTTTTGAGGTTAAGGATGGGGCGCAGGTGCAGCTCGCCGCTGCCGGCATGGGCATAGTGCACACAAAAGAGGCCGTAGCTCTTCAAAATTTCATTGAACTCGGCAATATACTCCGGCAGCTCCTGTACATCTACTGCGGTATCTTCAATTACAGGCACAGGTTTGGCATCTCCCTTAATGTTAGAGAGCAATCCCAGACCGGCTTTACGCAGGGTCCACACGCGCTTAATGTCTTCGCCTGTAACCAGCGGATAGTGATGGCCGTAGCCCTCCCTGCGCAGATCGGCCTCCAGGGCAGCAGCTTGGGTCTGTACCTCCACATCAGACTGGCCGGTTAGCTCAACCACCAGCAGTGCCCCAGGATCGCCCTTGATGAAAAAGCGGTTCTGACGCTGCTCTATATTAGCCTTGGTACACTCCAGTATATAGCTATCGATCAGCTCACTGGCAAAGGGATCATATTTAAGTGCTACCAGGTTAGCACGCAGCGATTCATCTACTGAATTGCAGTGTACGCACAGGAGTCCACTCACAGGTGGCGGCAGGGGCACCAGGTTAAGCTTAAGCTCTGTCATGAACAAGAGCGTACCTTCCGAACCAGCAATCAGTTTACAGAAGTTAAAGGGTTCACCATCGGGTGTAAATGGCTGGCTGTTCAGCAGCATATCAAGTGCATAGCCGGTGTTGCGCCGGGGTATGCTGGGCTTTGGAAATTCTTTGCGGATCTCCTCTGCATTTTGCTGATTGCTCAGCAGGCGTGCAACCGTCTGATAAATGCTGATCTCCAGCGGGCTGTTTACCCCTTCGCCATTACGTTTTGCCTCGAACTGCTCAGGTGTTAAGGCGCCAAAGACAGCTTCGCTGCCATCGGCCAAAAAGCCTCTTACCTCCAGCAGGTGTTCACGGGTGCTGCCATATACCAGAGAGTTTGAGCCGCAACTATTATTGCCTACCATCCCCCCCACCATACAGCGGTTGGCAGTGGAGGTTTCAGGCGCAAACATAAGGCCGTAAGGCTTCAGAAAAAGGTTTAGCTCATCGCGCACCACCCCGGGCTGTATGCGTACCCAGCGTTCTTCTGCGTTTACCTCCAGTATACTGGTAAAGTGCTTGGAAACATCTACCACAATGCCGCCACCCACCACCTGCCCTGCCAGTGAGGTACCGGCGGTGCGCGGAATCAGGGAGCTGCTGTTATTGGCAGCAAACTGCACCAGTTGTTGTATGTCTCCTTCGGTTTTGGGAAATGCTACTGCCAGCGGCATTTCCCTGAAAGCAGAGGCATCTGTAGCATAGAGCCTCCGCATGGTTTCATTATAAAAAAGGCTGCCTTCTAACTTAGTAGACAGCTGTTGCAGAGCTTGTTCCATCATAACTTCAAATCACGCCATGAATTTAACAGATGCCTGCAGGAATATTGTGATGTTTGGAAAAAAAAGCCGGAATAATATCCTGCACTGCACGATTATTATAGTTTTTTCTATGCTGTGAACAATATGGTGCCAAAACAAAAAAGCTGCCCCTGGCAGGAGCAGCTTTTCAAATATGCTTGTGTACTTAAATTACTATTATGCTTTCTGACGCACAGTAGTAGGCTTGGCTACTTCTGCTTCGTCTTTCTGACGTGCCAGCAAATCTGCGGCAATCGGAGAAGCAACGAAGATAGAAGAATATGTACCTACCAGAATACCTACCAGCAGGGCAAAAGAGAAACCTCTTAGTACCTCACCACCAAACAGGAACAGGATGAGTACTACCACCAGGGTGGTAAGTGAAGTCATCAGGGTACGGTTTAGCGTGCTGTTAATAGCGCTGTTAAAGGTATTCAGCAGGGTAACTTTGTTGTAGCGGTTGCCCACTTCCTCGCGAATACGGTCAAACACAACCACGGTATCGTTGATGGAGTAACCAATTACAGTCAGAATCGCAGCTACGAACACCTGGTCAACCTCGTAGGTCATGCCCAGCGCACCGGCAATGGCAAAGGCACCCAGGGTAATGGCTACGTCGTGTACCAGGGCCAGGATGGCACCGGCACTAAACTGCCAGCCACGGAAACGGATCAGGATGTAAAGGAACATAATGATCAGTGAGAACAAACCAGCTTCCCATGATGCTTCCTTGATGTCGTCGGCAATGGTAGCGCCTACTTTTGATGAGCTCACAATGGAGAACTGACCCTGTGAAACGCTGGCACCATCCTGAACAAAGCGTTTGCCTGTAGCTTCCTCAATACCCTGCACAAGTGCAGACTGTACCTGGGCATCAGAGGCTTCCTCTTCTACATCAATCAGGTAGCTGGTGGTTACTTTAAGTACGTTGTTGGCTCCATAGGTTTTCACCTCTGTACCTGCACCTGCAAAGTTATCGCTAAGGTCAAGCTTAAGCTGCGTTGGAGAAACCGGCTCATCGAAGTTTACTACGTAGGTACGGCCACCGGTAAAGTCAACACCCATGTTGAGGCCGTTATTCAGCACCAGCGCAACCAGACCAACAGCAATTACAACACCTGATAAAATATACGCCTTTTTGCGCATACCCATAAAGTTGATGTCGCCACCCTTAAACAGGTTACGGGAGAAAGCAGTATCGAAAGACATTTTGCTTGCATCGCCTTTGGCTGTCATCCAGTCGATGATCACGCGGGTAATCAGTACGGCTGAGAACAGGGAGCAAAGAATACCAATGATCAGGGTAATGGCAAAACCTTTAACCGGACCCTGTCCCATTACGTACAGTACAATGGCAACAAGCAGGGTTGTTACGTTGGCATCTATAATAGAGCTGTAAGCCTTCTGATAGCCTTTGTTGATTGCTGCTTTCAGGCTAAGGCCGCCGCGTAATTCTTCACGTATACGCTCAAAGATCAGTACGTTGGCGTCAATAGACATACCAATGGTAAGCACGATACCTGCAATACCAGGCAGGGTTAGGGCTGCGCCCAGGTTTGCCAGTATACCAAAGATAAAGAAGATGTTGAACAGCAGGGCAATGTTAGCAACCAGACCACCTTTAGAGTAGTACGCTACAATAAAGATCACCACCATACCCAAACCAGCTACAATAGATAGAATACCCTGGTTACGGGCCATTTCTCCCAGTGTAGGACCTACAATGGCCTCCTCTACAATACGGGCAGGGGCTGGCAGGGCACCGGCTTCCAGGATGTTGGCAAGGTCCTGTGCTTCCTGTATGGCTGCAGTAGGATCGTTTCTGTCGCCAGATACTGAAATAGAAGACACACCACCAGGTATCTCAGACTGAACCACCGGTGCAGAGTATACATAGTTATCAAGAACAATGGCGATACGCTGGCCAATGTTGTTGGCAGTTATTCTTTTCCAGGTACGGGCACCATCGCTGTTCATCACCATTACCACTTCTGGCTGGCCACGCTCGTTGAAGTCCTGGCGGGCACGCTCAATAACCTCACCGGTTAAAGGTGCACGACCACCACGCTCGCGCTGTACCGCATACAGAGACAGCATCGGGTCTCCGCCACCTTCAGGCCTGAAGCCTTTCACATCCCACACAAAGCTTAAGTTGGAAGGGATCAGGCTCTGTACATCCGGGCGGTTCAGGATTCTGTTGATCTGGGCAGTGTCACGCACACTGTACAGCAGCGATGCCTGGGAACGGTTCAGAGAAAACAGCGGAGACATCTGCAGGGACAGC
Source organism: Cesiribacter sp. SM1 (assembly GCF_020178975.1). Classification (GTDB taxonomy): domain Bacteria; phylum Bacteroidota; class Bacteroidia; order Cytophagales; family Cyclobacteriaceae; genus Cesiribacter. The sequence continues at coordinate 159,977 of NZ_JAHXBU010000093.1, read as the reverse complement.
GAATCTGCTGTTGCAGTAGTATCGGCAGTAGCCAGCTGAGAGGCAAGGTCATTGCCGCCAACGGTATCTGTTGCAGCAGTAGCAGCAGTATCTGTAGCAGTGGTAGCAGCCGGCTGCTGGGTGTTGCCCGCAGTGGCAGCATTAGCACGGTTTTCCTCTACAATAAGGCTGTTGATTTCGGCAAGGGTCTGGTAGTACTCCTGTATTTCTACTACTTCCAGGAACTCCAGCTTGGCAGTACCCTGTAACAGCTTGCGCACACGCTCGGGGTTGTCTACACCTGGTAATTCTACCAGAATGCGGCCGGAACCCTGCAGGCGCTGAATGTTAGGCTGTGAGGTACCAAAGCGGTCAACACGGGTACGAAGAATTTCAAAAGAAGTATTGATGGCGTTTTCTACCTTTTCATTCAGGTAGTTAACAACGGCATCATCAGAAGTCTGCGAAGTAATTACGTTACGGTTAGCGGCAGTGAAGAAAGCGTCTCTTAACGGACGGCCTGCAGCATGCTGCTGCCATCCCTGGCGGAACAGCTCCACAAAGCTCTCCTGGCTGTCTCTTTGCCTTTCGCGGGCATAGTTAATGGACTGCACCAGGGCAGGATCATTAGGGTTTGCAGCCAGGCCTTTGATTACCTCAACCGGAGAAATCTCCAGGGTAACGTTCATACCGCCCTGTAAGTCGAGGCCCAGGTTAAGTTCGGTTTGTTTTACCTCCTGATAGGTATACTCCATACCCAGGAAGTTGTAAACAGGCTCATGCCAAACCGAATCGAGATAGTTCTGCTTTTTGCTATAACTGATGCTACCATCGGGCAGGGTGGCATAGGCCGTGGCTTTCTGCTGTACCTGACGCGAAACGTAGGTAAATGAAAGATAGTACAAGCATAGCAGCGTTACCACAACGGTAAGCACCACTATTAAACCTTTGTTTTTCATGAATTAAAGTATAGAAATAGTAAGGGTTACATTTTAGAATATAGAGCACACAGGCCGGGAACAACAGATCCGGCACCTACGCCGGAAACGGTGCATCCGGGTAAGCCTCTGGGGCAGGCAAACAAGTACTTAGGGGGCGTTGGGCGAGATAATTCGCCTAAAGAGCGTACGACGATAGCTATTTACCAGGTCCGGAACATTGGCCGGTGCCTGCTCAACTATTTCTACAAGAGGAATGATAACCGGTACAATGGCCGGCTGATAGAAGAAGATCTGCAGCGGCGCTACCTGGGCCAGGGCAGAAAAGCCCGGTTCGAACACAGGAAGTTCTTCGCCTGTTGCTGACTTTTGCACCTGCTCTTTCTGCAGGGGTGCAGCACCAAAGGCCAGTGTTTTACCGGCAGGCATAGCCGTAAACATAAGCCCTGCCAGCAAGGCCATCAACACCGGCAGGCGGTGTACGAATGTTTTATGTTTACAAAACCAGCTTATCATGCCCTTCTTCGCTAATCTTTGGCGCAAATCAATTACAAAAGTATAAGAATTTTGAGAAAGAACACCTAAAGCAGGCTTATTTGTTCACTTCCATAAATTTATTTACGTCCTGCTCTTTTCCAAGCAAGATCATAATGTCAGAATCGTACAAAACCGTATCGCCCTGGGGCACGCCAATGATGTGTTCTACCTCGGTAACCCGGCCATCGCGTTCTTCTTCAAAAACACGCTTAACGGTAATGAGGTTAAGGTTGTATTTTTGCCGCAGGCCAATTTCGCGCACGGTTCTGTTCACCACACGCTTGGGCGTTTGTATCTCTACAATCTCGTAATCGTCGGCAAGGGGCAGGAACGATTTCATGTTGGGGTGCAGCAGCGTTTCAGCTACTGTTTTGCCTACTGTTTCTTCCGGCGATAGTATTTCGCTTACCCCCATTTTTTCCAGGATCATGCGCTGCTGCGTTGAAGCGGCACGGGCAATAATGCGTTTAACCCCCAGGTCCTGCAGCAGCACCGTAGTAAGAAGCAGGCCTTCAAAATTCTCACCTATGGCCACCACCACCGCATCCATATCCTGAATATTTTGTGCCATCAGGGCCTTAACATCCGTAGTGTCCATGGCTACGGCATGGGCTACCTCATCTTTCACAAACTCTACTTTATCCAGCAGCAGATCAATGGCCAGTACCTCGGCACCCCGGGCAGCCAGGGTGCGGGCTATAGACATACCAAACTGGCCCAGGCCTATTACGGCAAAGCGGTTAATCATGGCAGCTTAGACTTTATAAATGTAGTGATCACCTCAAGGGCATTATCAAAACCGTGGTTATTGGGCACAACCAGGTCGGCATCGCTCCTGAAGGGCTTTATATATTTGTTGTAGGTAGGGGCAACATGCCGCTCATAGCGGTAGAGCACATCTTCCAGGTCGTAGCCCCGCTCCACTTTATCGCGCACAATACGCCTGCTTAGCTTTATATGCTCCTCTGCCTCAATAAAAACCTTCAGATCGAGGTGGCGGGTAAGCTCCGGAAAATAAAAAACAAAGATCCCCTCTACCACAATTACCGGCGCCGGATGAAACTCCAGCTGCTTGGGTACCGCATTGGGGTTATTGAAAGTATATTCCTGGCGAACAACGCTGCGTCCTTCCTTTAGGGCAATAAGGTCCTGTGCGTACAGTTCGTGGTCTATAGAATAGGGAGTATCGAAGTTCTTGATACCGTTTTCATCAACAGGCTGCTCGTGGCGTGGCCTGTAGTAGTTATCCTGCGAAACAAGACAAACCTCCGAGGGAGTGAAATTCTGGAGCAACTCACGCAAGAAATAGGTTTTACCCGAAGCACTACCTCCTGTTATTCCTACTATGTACGGCTTTTTCATTCGGGCAAAATTAACCTAATTAGTGTTCTGCTTCAGAAAATCAACCAGTTTTTTCATAGCCCTGGCCCTGTGGCTCATCGTATTTTTTTCTTCCAGCGGCATTTCAGCAAAGGTTCTGTTATGTCCATCGGGCACAAAGAGCGGATCGTAGCCAAAGCCCCTCTCTCCCCTTGCCTTTTCTATGATAGTACCACGCACTTCTCCCTCAAACTGATGCTGCCCCTTTTCAGAAATATAGGTAAGCACAGTACGAAAGCGCGCAGCCCTGTTTTGCTGCCACTGCAGCTTTTGCAACAGCAGCTGCATATTATCTTCGTTGCTGCGGTGGTCGCCGGCATAGCGGGCAGAGTATACCCCGGGCTCACCACCCAGGGCTTCTACTTCCAGGCCTGTATCGTCGGCAAAGCAGGGTATGCCATAATGCTCCCACACATATACGGCTTTTTGTGCAGAGTTGGCTTCAAGGGTTTCGCCGGTTTCGGGCAGCTCTTCCTGACAGCCTATGGCTTCCAGGCTTAGCACCTCCCACTCAGGGCCCAGCCAGCTCTTTATTTCCTCCAGTTTCTTTTTGTTATTGGTAGCGAAGCAGATTCTCATTTCTTGCTCAGCATTTCAATTTCGAAAATAAGCGTACTAAATGGTGGTACAGCGCTAGCGTCTTTCAAAAAGCCTTTCTCTTTAAAGCTGGCCAGATCCTGGCGTGGCAAAACAAAAGCACCTCCGGTTGTTTGGCCGGTACCATACGCAAGGGATGATGGCAGAATAAAGAGTGACTTTTCGCCTACCACCATGGTTCTAAGCGCCTGTGTAAAGCCTGTTACCAGGGAAGTTGTACCCAGCTTAACATCAAATCCTGCACCGCTTGTATTCTCATCAAATACCTGTCCATCAAGAAAATACCCTTTGTAGTAAACGAATACACTGTCGCCGTTAACAGGTGCTTCTCCAGTACCTTCTGTTAGCACTATTTTGTGCAGGCCGCCTGCCAGTTCTTCGGCCGTTCTGCCTTCTGCCTGCAGCCATGCTTGTATATCGGCCTGCTCTGCATCGTAAATCTCCTGCAGCGAGTGGTACACACCCACAATTTCCATTTCCAGTATAAGGTTGCTAAACTCCAGGTAACGCTCCCCATCGGTATAACTCTTGTTGATAGAAGTGTAGCCGAATCCGGAGGGCACATAGTAGCGGTGGGTTTCTCCCACCCGCACATCTTCCAGACCATAGCGAATGGCAATAGGGAAATACCTTCTGTTTGGAGAGTAGGTAATAAGCTCGGGGTTACCCGGCTCCGACTGCCCGATAAGGGTGCCATCCAGCCTGCTGATTTTATAATTTACCAGTGCCACATCGCCCTCCTCAATAAGCTCACCTTCGGGATTCAGGGTCAGGGGCTGGTGAAAAATGCCTCTGGAATCTTTTTCGGCACTAATGTTTTGGGCTGCCAGGAAGGACTCAATTTCAACGATCTGCTGTTCCAGGCGAGCCTGTGCAATTTCTATTTCTGTTGGTCCTTCATCATCATCCTTGCAGGCTGCCACAAATAAAGTCATGAGCCCCAGCAGGCTCCAGATTATCCAACTCTTTTTCATATACAATTATAATGATATAAAAAATCCGATGCAGTTTTTGCTGCACCGGATTAACGTATTTAAATAAAAGCTTATTGCTTTTTCTGAACATCTAAAACCTCTACCTCAAAAACAAGAATAGAGTTAGGCTTAATTACCTCGCTGCGCTGCTGCTCACCATAAGCCAGTGGCGAAGGGATAAATATGGTTGCCTTGCTGCCTTTTGGAAGCTCCAGCAGGCTTTCGTCCCAGCCTGGAATTACCATGCCCTGTCCTACGGCAAAGGTAAAAGGCTCATTCCTGTCGTAAGAAGCATCAAACTGCTCGCCTTCCAGCACCTTGCCACGGTAGTGCACCACCAGGTTATCGCCGCGCTGTGGCTTATCGCCAGATCCACGCTCTGTTACCTGAATACGAACACCGGAAGCAGTGGTATCGGCCACAATGCTGTGTTCTGCCAGGTATTTATCAATGGTCTGTACATCTTTCAGCAACTGCTCTTTCTGACGGCCGGCAGCTTTCGCCTGCATTTTCTGGATGCTTTCCATCTGAATTTGCTGTGCAACCTGCTCATCTACAACGTCTTTTACACCAATGTAGAAGTTCATTTTACTGTTTTCATCGATACCGGCAGGCACAGGAGCGCCCATGGTCTGAATGAAAAAGTTATTTGCCGGTACTACAATCAGTGCGCTATCGCCCTGGTGCAGCATTTTAATGCCTTCGGCAAGCATGCCTTTAAACTGCGGGTTGTTAACAGGCATTATCTCATCCATGCCCCTCTCCTGGGTATCAAAAAACACAGAGTCTTTGCCGGTTGTTGCCCTGATGTTCATTACCAGGAACTTGGTGCTATCAGGATTTGCCTCTTCTCCTACACGGAAAAACTTATACTGTAATCCGCTTTCACGAGTTTTTAAGTCATCACTAACTTCACGTTCTTTGTTGCCTCCACAGGCAGTTGCAAGACCAGCAACTGCTAACAGCAGCCCGGCCTTTAAGAAAGATTTGTACATTGGTTATTCGTAAATTAAAACTTTTGCTTGTAATTGATCTTTGTACTGCGGCAGGAGCGATACAAATTTATTCACTGTTTCTTCCAGCGACTGGTATGAAACACCGCCCGCCGCGTTTTTGTGCCCGCCCCCCTCAAAATGATTCCTGGCAAAAGCATTTACCGAAAACTCACCGATAGAGCGGAAAGAAATCTTGATTGCCTCCTGCCTTTCTACTATTAACGCTGCCATCACCACACCTTGTACAGAGAGCGCATAATTTACCAGACCTTCCGTATCGCCGGTCTTAGACTGGTACTGCTGAAGCTCTTCTGCTGATATGGCCATATAGGCAGTGTTGTACTCGGTGAGGACCTGAAGCTTTTCACTCAAGGCAAAACCCAGGAAGCGCAGGCGCTCCAGAGAGTTGGTATCATAAACAAGCTTGCTTACCTTATGTACATTGGCACCGGCCCTAATGAGGTCTGCCACTATTTCGTGGGTACGCGCAGTGGTGCTGGGGTGTTTAAAGGAACCGGTATCTGTCATGATGCCCGAATACAGCGCCTCGGCTATTTCAGCATCAATAAGGTCTTTATCGCCCAGGTCCAGGATAAGCTGGAAAACCAGCTCTGCCGTGGAGGCTGCCTCAGTGGTCCAGAAAGAATATTTGGCAAAATCTTCCGGTTCCAGGTGATGGTCAATCAGCACCTTTTCTGCCGGCGACTGGCGAACAAGTTCACCGAGTTCGTTAATCCGGGCTAATGAGGAGAAATCAAGGCAAAAGATAAGCTCTGCATCGGCAACCAGCTGGGCCGAGCGGGCTTCATTTCCCTCATTGAAAATGATTACCTCATCATTGCCTTTCATCCAGGCCAAAAAAGCAGGATAATCGGTGGGGGAAATCACCGAGACATGGTGCCCTTTCTTTTTCAGATAGCCGGCTAGCCCAAGCGATGAACCCAACGCATCGGCATCTGGCTTATGGTGAGTTGTGATAACCACCCGCCTTGGCAGGCTGAGGGCTTCCCTAAATGCATTTAAAACTTGCTGCATGACTGGGCAATATACGTCAGCCTTCTCTACTGTTCAGATAAGCTGCAAAACTGCATATATTTTACCGGAAAACAAAATTGGCTGGTGCGGGCTTTAAACAGTAGCCGCCTAAATAACAGATGAGTTAACAAAATGGCAGGTACAATTTTGGCAGGCCATACTGCCGCTGACAAATTTTTAAAATCAGGTACCTTTTAGGAAGAAACTGTTATTTTTGCGGGCAATTTAATCCATACTGCTAACTGAAAACAAAGACCTCCATGGCTGGAAACAGAACATTTACCATGATTAAGCCCGATGCCGTTGCTGATAACAACACCGGTGCCATACTTAAAATGATTGAAGACGCTGGCTTTAAAATCGTTGCCATGAAGCTGACCAAGCTGACTGAAGAGCGTGCGGGCCAGTTTTATGAAGTACACAAAGAGCGCCCCTTCTACAACGACCTGAAGCGCTATATGAGCGGTGGCAAAATAGTTGCAGCTGTTCTGGAAAAAGATAATGCCGTGGCTGACTTCCGTAAACTGATTGGTGCCACCAATCCTGCCCAGGCCGAAGAAGGCACCATCCGCAAGAAGTTTGCAAAGTCTATTGAAGCAAATGCCGTTCACGGTTCTGATTCTGACGAGAACGCCCAGATAGAAGGCAGCTTCTTTTTTGCCGGCACAGAAATGTTTGTTTAAACAGCCCTGCTGATCGAGCTTACTGAACATGAAGAGCCTGCTGAAAAGCTGGCTCTTTTTTTTTAATCCGGCAACCTGCTGCAGCGGTGATGGGAGTACAATGTGCTAATTAGCACATGGATTAAGCTTCCTCTACCGGCTTTTTGGTTAAGAACGCACGCTGCAACCAGCGGGGCAGTACCAGGGCACCCAGGATCAGGTAAGGATAATAGGTAACCATGCGCCAGAGAATGTTGGCAATAAGGGTGTAATCGCCCAGGAAAACACTGAAGAACTGGGGGAATAGGCCCTCGGCAAAGCCACTGCTGCCGGGAGTTGGGGAAATCAGCATGGTGATCCACATTACAATTTGCCGGCCAAATATCAGCAGGTGCTGGCTTACCGTCATATCGGCAAACGCACTGATTACAGCATTAAGGGTAAAATAGCGGGCAATCCAGACAAAAAGGGTTGCTACACTTATCTTTACCCAGTACTCCCAGCCCCGGCCTTTCAGCTGACGTGAGGCCATAATAATTTCGTTGCCCCTGTTAACAGCACCATGGCGCCAGCGGCGCAAGAACCCTATGGATGTTAACTTTATAAGCAACCACTTAAAAGCCCTGGGTTTACTGAAAAGCGCCAGGCCCATTACAAGGGTATAAACCGTAATAAGTCCGTAGCTGATGTAGAAGAGCACCTCCAGGCTGCCTCCGAACTGCAGGTTAGCAGCCTCCAGCCGCGGAAAGGCCTGGCCACCGGAAAGAAACAGGGCAATTGGGGCCGCCACCACAAAAAACATATTATCCAGTATGGCCGAGAGCATGGCATAGGCAATGGACTGCCCCAGCTTTATCCCTTCTTTATACAGAATAAAGATGGCTACTGCTGTTCCTCCCACCACAGAGGGCGTTACAGCCGAAGAAAACTCCCAAAGGATAATCACATAGACGCTGCTCATCCAGCTCAGCTGTTTGCCTGTGAGCATGCGAATGCGATAAATATAGCCCAGGTCGCGGCAAAGAATAATGAGCAGGGCAGCCAGCATAGAGCCGCCGCCGGCATGGGAGATCAGGAGTAACTTATCGGCAGTAAGGTTATCGTCGAACAGCATCATGGCCACCACGATACCTATGCCCAGTAGCACAGGTATCCACACCTTACGCGGATTTAGCGTTTTGAGAACTTTCTGGGTATCTACATTCATTTAGCTGGCAGCGGTAACAGCAGGGGTTTCTGCCGGTGACACCTCTGGTTTATAAATCCAGAAATTATTAAAGCCTTCTCCGAGCCGCAGTTGCACCTCATTTAGCTGCAGCAGCTCCAAAATGGCCAGAAAATTATAAATAACTGTGATCTTTTCAGGCTTTGCCTCAATAATTTCTGTAAAGGAAAGCCGCTCTTTATCTTCCAGCAACCTCATTACATAAGCGCGCTGCCCGCCAATGGTGTAAGGGTAAGGTACTATCTGGTGCACGGGCTGCTGGCTGGCGCTTTCGTAACGCCGCATTACCCGCTGAAATACCTGCATCAGCTTGTACAGATCGAGCTGCTGGAGTTCCAGGTCGGCATCGTGCAGGCTGGCAATGTGCTGGTACTCCCTGCCAACATTGCCCCGCTTTTCCTTTTGCTGCTGCAGTTCTTCCATATCGGAGAGCTGCTGTACTACCGATTTATACTTTTTATATTCCAGCAGGTGACGCACCAGCTCCTCGCGGGGGTCAATTTCTTCTCCTTCTTCGTTGAGCTGGGGCCGGGGTAATAGCATTTTTGCCTTGATGCGCATGAGTGTTGCTGCTACGAGCATAAACTCACTGCCCACCTCAATGTTTAAGCCCTCCAGCTGCCGCATATAGAGCAAAAAATCATGGGTGATCTTTGCAATGGGAATGTCGTGTATGTCCAGCTCATCCCGCTCTATAAAGAAAAGCAGCAGGTCGAAGGGGCCTTCAAAAAGAGGTAATTTTATCTCGAAACTCACTTACCGGCATTTCTGAACCCTAAAATTATGCAGAAATACCGGATATTTCTCTACCTTATGGCATCTTTCTTGAGGAGGGTACGAGGTGTTAGCGATGAAGCATGAGGAGGTCTGCCGCTGCAGTATAGGCCAGGCCGCTGCATTATTTTAGTTTATTCTATATTAAATTTACTTTAGCACACCAGTGAAGTTAAAATATCAAATGAGACAGTGCAAAAGCCCATACCTCATGCTCCACACCCCATACCTTTTCACAAACTTTTGTTAAATTTGTGCGTTCTAATATTTTACAAAACAGGGAAATGCTGATAAAACCAGGAGAATTGCTGGCCAACATAGACAGCCCCGCCGACCTACGAAAGCTTGATCAGACCCAACTGGTGCAGCTTAGCGCAGAGTTAAGGCAGTTCATAATCGACAATGTATCGGTGTATGGCGGGCATTTTGGGGCCAGCCTGGGTGTGGTTGAGCTAACAGTCGCCCTGCACTACGCTTTCAATACCCCCTACGACCAGCTGGTGTGGGATGTGGGCCACCAGGCCTACGGCCACAAGATCTTAACCGGCCGCCTCAAAGAGTTTCATACAAACCGTAAATATGGCGGGCTTTCAGGATTCCCTAAAAGAAAAGAAAGTCCCTACGATACATTTGGCGTTGGCCACAGCTCTACCTCAATTTCTGCCGCACTGGGCATGGCAGTTGCTTCTTACTATAAGCAGGAAGGCGACCGCCAGCATATTGCCGTTATTGGCGATGGCGCCCTTACCGGTGGTATGGCCTTTGAGGCCATGAACCATGCAGGTGTGAGCAACTCTAACCTGCTGATCGTGCTCAACGACAACTGCATGAGCATTGATCCCAATGTTGGCGCACTGAAAGACTACCTTACAGATATCACCACTTCCATTACTTATAATAAAGCTAAGGAAGAAGTCTGGAAGCTGCTGGGTAAGTTCAGCAAATTTGGCACCTCTGCCCAGGACATTGTAAGCAAGGTAGAAGCCAGCTTTAAGTCTTTCCTGCTCAAGCACAGCAACCTGTTCGAGAGCCTTAACCTGCGCTACTTTGGCCCGGTAGATGGCCACGATGTGGATCACCTGGTGCATATTTTCAAGGACCTGCAGCACATACCAGGCCCTAAAATACTGCACTGCATTACCACCAAGGGCAAGGGCTTTGCACTGGCCGAAAAAGACCAGACCAAATGGCATGCCCCCGGTACTTTCGATAAAATTACCGGCGAGATCTATAAAAAAGTATACGACACACCACAGGCTCCCAGGTATCAGGATGTATTTGGCCATACGCTGGTAGAGCTTGCCGAGCAGAACCCCAAGATAATGGGTATTACGCCAGCCATGCCCTCTGGCTCCAGCCTTAATATTATGATGAAGGCCATGCCTGAGCGTGCCTTTGACGTAGGCATTGCCGAGCAGCATGCCGTTACCTTTTCGGCTGGCTTGGCTACCCAGGGCCTGGTACCCTTCTGTAATATTTACAGCACCTTTATGCAGCGTGCCTACGACCAGGTAGTGCACGATATCTGCATTCAGAACCTGCATGTAGTGCTTTGCCTGGACCGTGCCGGTTTTGCCGGTGCCGATGGCCCCACACACCATGGTGCCTACGATATTGCCTTTATGCGCTGCATTCCCAACATAGTGGTGGCTGCCCCTATGAACGAAGAAGAGCTGCGCAACATGATGTACAGCGCACAGCTGCCCCGCGAAGGCGCCTACTGCATTCGCTACCCCCGCGGCCAGGGTGTAATGCCAAACTGGCGCACCCCTTTCCAGAAGATTGAAGATGGCACCGGCCGCATCATTACCGAGGGCGAAGAAGTGGCCATTCTGACCATAGGCCACATTGGCAATTATGCTGTAGAAGCCTGCCAGATGCTGGAAGAGGAAGGCCTGCAGCCCGCCCATTACGACATGCGCTTTGCCAAGCCACTTGACGAAGCCATGCTGCACCAGGTGTTCAAAAAATTCAGGAAGGTTATTACCGTAGAAGATGGCTGCCTGATGGGCGGCTTTGGCAGTGCGGTTGCCGAATGGATGCTGGACCAGGGCTACAGCGCCCGCATTAAGCGCCTGGGCATACCCGACCAGGTAATAGAACATGGTGAGCAGCTGGAACTGCACCGCGAATGTGGTTTTGATCCTGAAGGCATAGCACAGGCTGTTCGTGAAATGGCTGCCCTGCAAACAGCCCCAAAAAGCAAAAGCCTGGCATAACCCCTTTGCATGACTGATCCGTTCTATGCCGAAAGCGGGAACAAACCGGATAACCTGCCCCTGGTCCTGCTACATGGTTTTTGCGAAACCCATAGGCTGTGGGATCAGTTCAGGCAGGCATTAGGTGAGGAAACCTGGATACTGTGTCCCGATTTACCCGGCTTTGGCCGGAGCACTTCACTGCCTGCCGGTTTTACTTTAAGTGAGGTGGCACACCGCCTGGCTGGCTGGCTGGAGCAACTCCAAATTTCAAAATGTATACTGATAGGCCACTCCCTGGGTGGTTATGTGGCCCTGGCTATGCTGGAGCACCACCCTCAGCTGGTAGCTGGCATTGGGCTTTTTCATTCCACAGCCTACGCCGACAGCCCACAAAAGCGGCGCTCGCGCAACAATGTAATAGATTTTGTGGAAAAACACGGGGTGGAGGTTTTTGCCACCTCCTTTGTGCCCCAGCTGTTTTACCATACTAACCGGAAGCAGCTTAAAGAGCAGATTGAGGTAGTAGTAGCCGATGCTGCAGCAACACCGGAACATACACTAATCAGCTACACCCGTGCCATGCAACAGCGCCCCAACCGACTGCCAGTGCTGGAAAAGTGGGGAGGCCCAACGCTTTACATCATCGGCGAAAAAGACACCTCCGTATCGCTGGAGGATAGCCTGCAACAACTGGAAAGCCTGCCCCAGGCAGACGCCCACATACTACACGATACCGGCCATATGGGCATGCTGGAGCAGGAGGAACAATCTATTCAGATTGTAAAAGATTTTATACAGGAAGTAAGGCAACAAAAAAACTCCTGATTACTCAGGAGTTTTTTTGTTGCCTTACTTGCTGAAGGTTCGTTAAGGCATCACTTTAACATTTAGCATAATTCTGCCTGTATTTCCTGCGCCTTCAACAATATCAGCTACATGGATCATGCCCATTCTGCTCCCACCGGTATTATCAGGATCAGTCATGAATACAATCACATCGCCAACCTCCAGGTTAGTAGCCTGCTCTTCATTTGTACCAAAAGTAGCATTTTCATAGGCCTGCTGAATCGTAGCTGCTGAAGTAGCCTCAAAAAAGGCTGATGAAGCCAATTCTGTTTTCTTCAGCTTAGTGTTGTTACGCACATTCCAGCTAGCCTGCCCTGCAGCGGTAGGGAAGTTTTCTGGCGATGCCAGGGTTGCCTCCCTTGTTACGCCATAGAAATAACCAAAATCTATCAGGTTAGAAATAGCTTGCTGAGTGTTGTTTACTTCATTGCTGGTGTAGGTTTCGCCGTTAGTGGTGCTAAACCAGGTTTCAGAAGCACCAGACTCCAGCGGTGCATACAGGAGTTCCTGCTCATACGCTACCAGTGGCTGCTCATTTACAGTTACAATGTACTCATAGGTATTATCGAGTCCGGCATCATCTACCGCCTCAAAATCAAAGTACACCATCTGCCCTGCTTCTGCAGCTATTGGGGTGTAAGTAAAGCTATACACATGGTTTTGTGTGGTCTGACCAGCGGTACGGGATTCTTCAGCGATCATCTCGCGATTTCCGTCTTCACCAACAGTTTTGTAAACCCTGAGAACATTGAATCCCCCGGGAGCAGTAACATTAACAGTAAAAGTTACTGGTTCACCTACATCAGCGGTGGTACCTGTTACATCATCAATTCCAGTAATGGTAAAGGAGGGTCGGTTAGCTGTTACCTCGTCGTCGTCGGTTCCGCAACTGGTGGTAAGCACAACTGACGCAATCAGCAAGAAGCTGAATAATGGATAGAGTAGTTTGTTCATAATAAAAAATTTGGGTGTAGTACAACAAAAATTTACAGGTCCTGTATTACATACTGGTTTAACAGCAATAAGGTTATTTAGAAATTAGCTCAAAAAATTGTACTTACAGGTGGTTTTTAAATTGACTGGCATAACATCATGCAGCACCGCAACAGGCAATCTCCTTTGTTTATGCCGGCATAAAAGTGTTTTATAAGCAGGCAAGTAGTCTTTACGGCTCTATAACAACAATATTTATTTTATACCGACAACGTTATAATCTGCTCCACCTGCCACCCATTGTACTGTACACTTACAGTAAAAGCCTCTGGAGCCAAGGAGCATTTAGGGAGGGAGTGCTCATTGCCGGATACGATTTTTTTTACACCTAACCCTTTTAAAACCAAAAAAGCCCCTGATCACTCAGGGGCTCAAATTTTCTGTGGCGTAAACGCTTAGTTATCTACTGACTGCATTTTAATATGCAAGGTGATTTTTTGAGCAGTGCTGTTGTAGTCTGCACCCTCGATGGTAGTCACTTTAGCTACACCAATGCGGTAACCTCTGGTACTTGCCAGTTGGAAAGCGAAAACATCGCCTACTTTCAAATCAGTTACCTGGTCAGCAACACTGGTATTTACTTTTTCTGCCCAAACACCAGTAATGTGGCTAGATTTGGTAATCGCATCGAAGTTTGTTGTAACTTTTACAAGGTCCGTAGTATTTGTCATACCTGTCAGGTCAGTGGCAGTGTATATTTCTTTTGCACCCTGGCTGGTTGGTGCTGCAATAGTAGCTTTGTTAGTTGCACCGTAGTAGTACACGAAGTCTACTTTTTCCTTGTTGCTCTTAGCCGCCGCCATCAAATAAATGGCATTGTCAATGGTATTGTAGAAACTACCTTGTGTAGTATTCTTCTGTCCACCTAATAATACAGCAGTGCGATTGAGCATTTCAGGCTCATTTACGGTAAGCACAAATGTGTGTTGTACCTGCTTGCCATTATCGTCTACTATTACAAAATCAAAGGTAACATCCTGACCTGCCACATCAGCAGTTGGTGTATAGGTAAAGGAATAAGAATACGCTGTTATAGTCTGGCCTGGATCTTTTGCTTTTTCGTCATAATCAGCAGTTGCGCCTGTACCCACTGTTTTATCTACACGAATCACATTGAAACCACCTGGAGCTACCACACTTACTGTAAAGCTTACAGCCTGACCAACATTTGCAGTTGCCGCAGCAGGATCTGCAATACCTGTAACTGTAATGCTGGGAGCAGCAGGAGTTACATCTTCTTCTTCAGTACCACAACTGGTAGTTAATACAATAGAAGCCATAAATAACAGGCTCCAGAATGAATACAGTAGTTTGTTCATATAAGGGTTACTTGTTTGAGAGATTTGCAACAAATGTATTTGTACAAAACATATGGAACAAACAGCAAAAACGGCAGTAAGGGAGTGGAGCATGTAAGAATATAACAAAGGAAATTGTATGATTTTAAGCTAATTTTAATGTTGCATAAGTTTTTACAGCTTAATATAAGGTACACCCGTAGACTACTTATATTTGCTCCGAAAAACGATTGCATCAATGGATTTAGCAGCACCAGCACACTCACAGCAGCTTGACTTTAACGATACCAAAACTGCATTTGCTCCCCTCTCAGATAATGCACTACGTAAGAAATATTTGATATTTGCATCAATTAACAACAACCTGCTTACTAGAGCTGGCACTACACTTCTAAAGTCGGCTTTCAGGCTAAGGCTGCCTATAAAAGGAGTGGTAAAACATACTGTTTTCGAGCAGTTTTGCGGTGGCGAAACCATTAAGGAAAGTGAGCAAACTATTCAGAAGCTGGCCGAGTACAACATCAAAACCATTCTCGACTATTCAGTAGAAGGAGAGAAAACAGAGCAGGCTTTTGATGCTACCACCGAAGAAACGCTGCGCACGATTGCAAAGGCAAAAAACTCACCACACCTCCCAGTATGTGTATTTAAGGTAACCGGCATAGCCCCTTTTGACCTGCTGGAGAAAATTCAGCGCGGCGATGCCCTCAACCCCCAGGAAGAAGCTGCCTTTGAACGTGTACGCGAACGGGTGGAGCGCATCTGTAAAGCTACTGCCGATGCCGGTGTTCGTGTGTTTATTGATGGAGAAGAAACCTGGATCCAGAATACCATTGATGCCCTGGCTTATGAAATGATGCTGAAGTTCAACCAGCAGCGGGCGGTTGTTTACAACACCTACCAGCTCTACCGGCGCGATGGCCTGAAGCTACTACAGGATGCCATGCACATGGCCACCATGCATAACATACACCTGGGAGCTAAGCTGGTAAGGGGGGCTTATATGGAAAAAGAAAGAGCCCGTGCCGAAGAGATGAACTACCCAGACCCTATAAATCCCGGCAAACAGGCTACAGACGATCTCTACAACCAGGCACTCAAGTATTGCATGGACAACAAACAGCGCATTGCTCTTTGCTCCGGCTCCCATAATGAGTACAGCAACCAGTTGCTTACCATACTGATGCAAAAGCACGGACTGAAGCGAACTGACGATCGGGTGTATTTTGCCCAGCTATACGGCATGAGCGACAACCTTTCTTTTACCCTGGCCGCTGCAGGATATAATGTGGTGAAGTACGTACCCTACGGGCCGGTAGAGAAAGTAATGCCTTACCTCTTTCGTCGTGCGCAGGAGAATACTTCCGTTGCAGGCCAGAGCAGCCGTGAGTTTTCTCTCATCCAGACTGAAATGAAGCGCAGGGGCATTAAGCTGGTGTAACAACCCTAAATGCAATGGACCTTCATAAAGGGGGCTGTAATAAGCTGCAAAAGTAAAAAGCCATGGCATGTTCCATGGCTTTTAATTATAGCATAAGTGCAAAAACAGCTTTTATTAAAAAGGCGCAGCACTATCCATTCTGATCCTCCATTGTAATTTTAATCCGCAGGGTTACTTTTCTTGTTTTAGGATCTGCAGGGTCATTGAATAAATCTACCACCTCTGCAATACCATAGCGGGAGCCTCTGGTAGGGTCCAGTTTGAAAACTATCACATCGCCCACTTCTATAAAATGGATTGCAGTCTTGGGTTCTTCAGTAGCTGTATTGTTCCAGGCATCTACGATATGCTCTGGCTCAGTAATGGCGCTAAAATCCGCGCTGCTGCGGGCAAAGTAGGTCTTGTTGTCCAGCCCTTCAAGTTCTATGTCGCCATACACCATTCGGGCGTACTCGTCTGAAGGCGCCGTCATGGTAAAGGCCATATGTTGATTATAATAGAACATAAAGTCAGCCCGATCTGGGTGTTCAACTGCATCCTCGTAAAAATACACCTGGTTGTCCAGCATGCTGTAGAAGTGGCCAAGGTGCTTGTTAAACCTGCCGCCTATTACAACATTATTGTACAGGCTTATAACAGGGGTATTTACAGTAATGCTGTAGGTTTTAGAAACCTCCCTGGCATCTTTGTCTGCTGCCTCAAATTTAAATACGATGGTTTCACCGGCTTCCTCTATGGAGGGTGAGAATGCGAACGAATAGGTGTGGCTTGTTTGGTTGTCACTGCCGGTAATTAACACTGGCTCTTCTGTGATACCGCCTTCCTTGGAAATCTTCAACGAAGAGAAGCCGGCAGGCATGTTAGTTAGCACATTAAAAGAAACTTCATGGCCAGGATCTACCGTAATAGATTCGCCCTGCGCCCCTTGAAAACTCATAGAGGGATCAACACTAACCTCATCATCTTTTTTACAGCCGGTGGCAACAAAAATTAGCGCCGAAACCAGCACTGTTAGGTAGGAGAAAGAAAATCTGTTCATTAAAAGATAAAATAAAAAGATAGAAAGCTTACGTTAACGGGTCTGAAGGGAATTTTACCTTTCACGCTCAGCCTACTGTTTCCCTGCACCTTCTGTATACTGTTTTCATTAAAAATTGTTTCTACTTCCGTAAGAAACACAAAAATATTCGGTGGCTTGTTGATACAGCCCCTAGGCCCTCTGCTGCAGCATGCCCTCATCATCTATGCAGCCTAGCTTCTTATTAATTCGGGGCTGCAGGAAAAGTTGAAGCACCTGGCATGCGGCCCATCCTGGCTAGAGTCCCAAAGTTAAGCATCAGCCTGCATTACAACAACATCGTGCAGGATGTAGAGCAGCAGAATAACCTAAACCCTGCTTTTGATGTTTGGCATCTGCTGGCGGCATACTGGAGGAGCGGATCATTGATTCCCGTTCAGCTTTTATACAGAAAGTGCTCATAATGCTCAACATAGCTTTATAGTACAATTCAATGATTGAACATTGTAAATATAATGTTTCCAATACAATAAATTGTAGTCAATTTTAAAAATGCAGCATAGCATGAGCACATACCAGCTATGTACCAGGCATGCTATCAACAGAACTGAACCTCTTTCTTCTTCAAAGCATGCCAATTCCGCATCTGTGAGGATATTTATGCTACGATTACTGCACCTGAAACAAATTTACATGCCTCCTAACATGCTGCAGAAACAGCTTAAGCCTGTAGTACCAAGCAAGCTTTAATTAGATTATTCATATATTAAAATAATATAATTAAAATTACTTGTTATAAGTAATGTTATAACCTACCTTTAAATACGACATTATACTCCCTGCAAGGGAGCACCAGGGCCGCTTTTCCATATTATTTATAATAACACCCACCTTTTTTGGGTGCAGGCAGCTGATCCGGTTTTACTACAGCCATTATTTTGGCTGTCAAGCTTCGCATTGTGCTTTTTTTACTGAAACACCTGCTTTCAGGATCCAATTTCTACTACCACTTTTTGTTTCTCTAATTTTTCCAGCGTTCCCATATGAAAAAAATTTACTATGAAGCTTTTGCTTCCTGGGCTATAATTCTATGCCTGATTTTCTTCCATACACTTCAGGTACATGCCCAAAATGTCAATGGAGTTCAACAGCAAGTACTAAGGGTTAAATTCAAGAAAAACTTTGCTGACAAAATAGAAAAGAGTAAAAAACAGAAAACAGCAGAGGGCTTTGTACAAACAGGTTTATCACCTGTAGACAAACTTAATAAACAGCATAAAGTAACTTCTTTAAAGCGCGTATTCAGGCCTGCAGGCAAGTTCGAAGCCAAACACCGCAAATGGGGTCTGCACCAGTGGTACGAGCTTCAGCTGGCAGAAGGAACCTCTACCCTTGATGCCATAAAGTCTTTTGCAAAACTTGCAGATGTAGAACAGGCAGAGGGTGTTTATGAAAAAACCATTGGTGTAGAATCAATGGTGCATAAGGAAGCCACCGCTGCTGTTTTCGACCCGCTGCCCAACCCGCCCAACGACCCTCAGCTTAACACACAATGGCACTATAACAATACCGGCCAGGGTGGCGGTACGCCAGGGGCAGACATAAGCCTGTTTGATGCCTGGCAGAGCGAAACAGGCGATCCCGGTGTTATTGTTGCTGTTACCGATGGCGGTATTGATGTAAGCCACTCCGACATTACGGCAAACATGTGGATCAATACTGGTGAAATCCCGGGTAACGGCCTCGACGACGACAACAACGGTTTTGTTGACGATGTGTATGGCTATAACTTTGGTGATAACAACGGCAACATCCCTGCAGATGACCACGGCACACACGTAGGTGGCACAGTAGCAGGCGTAACAAACAATGGTGTTGGCGTGGCCGGTGTAGCCGGTGGCAGTGGCAACGGCACCGATGGTGCCCGCCTGATGTCGCTCTCTGCCTTTGGTGCGGTTGGTGTTGGCGGCTTTGATGAAACCTACATCTATGCTGCAGACAACGGCGCTGTTATCTCGCAGAACAGCTGGGGCTATACCAATCCCGGTGTATTTGAACAATCTGTACTGGATGCCATTGACTATTTTATTGCAGAAGCTGGCTACGACGAAAATGGCAACCCCCGTGGACCAATGCAGGGTGGCATAGTAATTTTTGCAGCTGGCAACAGTGGATCTAACAACAACTGGTATCCGGGCTTTTATGAGCCTGTACTGGCAGTAGCCGGCAGCGACCGCAACGATACACGCTACACCAGCTCCAACTTTGGCCCCTGGGTTGAAATTACCGCTCCCGCTGTTGGGGTAGTAAGCACAGTGCCTGGCAATAGCTACGCAAGCTTTAACGGTACCTCCATGGCCTGCCCCCACGTATCTGGTGTAGCGGCCCTCATCATCTCCAAGTTTGCAGGCAATATTACACCCCAGCAGGTGTGGGACCGCCTGGTAGAAACCACCGATAAAGTAGCCACCATGCCGGATGGCTTTGGCTCCGGCAGGCTAAATGCATTTAATGCGCTGCAGGAAGATGACGGCCAGGCACCCGAAGCCATTACCGATCTTGCCGTTACAGATGCTTTTCAGACAGCCCTGCAGTTAAGCTGGACTGCCCCCGCAGACCCTGGTAACGGCAAAGCCAGCTCCTACGAAATGCGTTACGCTACTGAGCCAATCACCGCTGCCAATTTCAACGAGGCAATGCTGGTAAGCGACATGCCTCCTGCCGCCGGTGCTGGCGAAGTGCAGAGCCACACCGTTACAGGGCTGGCGCCAACCACCACCTATTACTTTGCGCTGAAAGCCATAGATTTTTTTGGCAACGCTTCCCCCATTTCCAACACTGCCAGCGGCACAACAGAAAATGCCCCGGTTATTAGCGTAACGCCGGGATCTTTTGAAGTAACCATTGATGCTGCCACTAACCCTGTGGCCACCAGAACGCTGAGCATCACCAATGAGGGCACAGGTGCTGCCCTTGATTTTAACCTAAGCTCCAACCTGGTGAGCCAGAGCCAGACCAGGCTGCTCTTTCCTGGCAATGGCCTGCAATCGGTAGATCTTACTAAATACGGCAAAGGTAGCAAGGCCAATGCCAGCGAGCAGCTGGCAAATAAAGGCCTGAAGAAAAGTGTGGGCGGGGTGAGTACTTTTTTAAACGCCAGCGACTCCATTTATTATGATGCCGGAGACGCTACAGCCGAAGACTTTTCGGGCTTAATTGGCGGAGGTTACACCAGTGCCGTTCGCTTTGAGGTAGAGCAGCCCAGCTTCAGCCTTACCCATGTGCGTAATTTTTTGCGTACAGAATTCAGCAGCAGTCCCACCATCATTGTAGAAGTATACAGGGGAAGCGACATAGCTGCTGCCGAGCTGCTGCTCTCGCAGGAGGTGCAGCTGGAAAGCACCGAAGGCGAATTCTTTATAATACCGCTGGAGCAGGCACAGAATTTTACAGCCGGAGATGTTTTCTGGGTAGTAAACAAATATCCGCTGGATATTGAATTTCCACAGGGAGTAGACACTGATATTGCTCAGCGCCCTAACACCTTTTTCTTCAGCGGCGATGGAGGCTTCTCCTTCAGCCCATCCGGCTTTGTATTTAAAGTAAGAGCCCTTAGTGCCTCCGGTGCCAGTGCCGACTGGCTTAGTTTCGATCCTGCATCCGGCAGTGTGGAATCTGGCCAGACGGTTGACGTAACTGTAAGCTTCGATGCCCAAAATGTAGCCAATGGCAACTACCTCTTCAACATTCTGGTAAACAGCGACGACCCCAACACACCTACTGTAAGCGTACCTGCTGCTGTAGAAGTAAGTGGTCAGCTGCCGGGTATTGCTGTAGACAGTGAGTTGCTCGAGTTTGGAAGTGTGTTTGTTGGGGCTCAGAAAGCTTTACCTGTACTCATCAAAAATGAGGGCCTGGGTGCGCTGGTGATTGAGGAGATCAACACATCCCACCCTGCTTACACAACTGACCTGAGCAGCCTTAACCTGGCTCCGGGTGAGGAGGCAACGCTTATGGTTATCTTTGCGCCAAATGATCTTGGCAACATCAATGCAACGCTTAACCTCATTACCAACGATCCAGACTATACTTCTGTACAGGTGGCACTGGTCGGCACCGGCACTGCACCTCCTGTTATTGGCGTAAATCCTGAGCAGATCAGCACTACGCTGGATGCCGGGGAAACAGGCACAGAAACAATTACAATATCTAATACCGGCAATTATCCGCTGCAGTTTTCTTTCCCCGATTTTGCTGCACAAAGCCTGCTGACCAATCCTGCTGTTAAGAAAAACAACACCTCTCCCCTGGATTTGCCCAAGCAAAGCCAGACTCAGGAAAAAGGCGGTCCGGAGCCCATGGGGCACCCTGTTGTATTAGGTGCTGGCGCCGATCTTGACTTTGGCTATACCTGGATTGACAGCGACACCGAAGGAGGCCCTGCCTTTATCTGGGAAGATATTTCAGAAACCGGCACAGAGATACTACCCGACAGCGACGATGGCGCTGTTGAAATTGACCTGCCCTTTAACCTGAAGTTTTACGGCGAAACAAAAAACAGCATACTGATTACCGCCAACGGATACCTTACCTTCGGAACAGATGGTAACAGCTGGATGAACAGCCAGCTGCCAGATGCATCGGAACCTAACGATCTGATTGCGCCTTACTGGGACGATTTGCGTCCATTTGGCAACACAGGTAAGGTCTTCTATACCCTTAACACCGAGGGCTTAACCGTTCAGTATCATGAGGTAGGCAGCTATGCCGACGCAGGCACTGCTACCTTCCAGGTAAAAGTGCAGCCCAGCGGCAGAATCTATTTCTACTATAAGGAAATGAGCACCCTGGCCAGCAGCAGCAGTGCCACCATTGGTATTGAAAATGCTGCAGGCACCGATGGCGCACAGGTGGTTTACAATAACAGCTATGTAAAAGATAACCTGGCTGTAGTAATAATGCCCCCTGCCCCGGAGTTCATATCCAGTGTTTCCAGGCTATCAGGCATTGTTCCGGTAGGAGGCAATACAACGGTAACTGTAACACTCGATGCCCGCGAGCTGTTTGACGGAACCTACCGCCAGGACCTGATCATTGAAAGCAACGACCCTGTAAACTCAGCCCTGGCTGTACCTTTTACCTTAACAGTGATAGGCACACCTGAAATTGCTGTAAATCCTGGCTCCCTGGCATTCGACAGCCTGTTTGTTGGTCTGGATAAAACACTTGGAATCTCTATTCAGAATACCGGATCCAAAGAAATGACAGTGAGCAGTATTTCAGCTGCCGGCGGTGCTTTTACAGTAGATTTTGATGGTCCCGTAACCATAGAACCTGAAAGTAGCATAAGAGTGCCCGTAACCTTTACACCAGCCAGTGCCGGAGCAGCAGAAGCTGTGCTGATTATTGTAAGCGACGGCTCTGACAGCCCTGTTGAAGTAGCGCTGACAGGCATTGGTGTAGATCCGCCGGTAATCAGTGTAATGCCCGAGGAAATAAATGCACAGGCTGCTTCCGGAGAACTTGCCTACGATACGCTCCTGATCTCAAACTCTGGCAGCTACAGGCTTGATTACACCATTGCAGGCACTTACTGGTTTAAGCCCAAAGATGCCGTTGTGACCAGTGCCGAAACACTGGCTGCTTCTGAAAGCTTACCAGCTAAAGGAGAGCCCGACCTTAGAAAGGGCACCCCTGTACGTTATGTCGGAGGCAACGACGAAGCATTTGGCTACACCTGGGAAGATAACAAAGACCGTGGCGGACCAGATTTTGAATGGACTGATATTACTGGCAGCGGAACCGATATAACAGAAAGCCTGAACAATGGTTCTTTTGCCGACGGTGCTGTAGAAGTGCCCATTGGTTTTGGCTTTAACTTCTATGGCAGTCGCCACCAAACTGTATTTGTTTCGGCAAGTGGTATACTCTATTTCGGCGAGCAGCCCGGCAGTACCTTTACAAACGAACGTATACCTGTTTCAGAAGGAATCAATAACCTGATTGCCGGATTCTGGGATGACCTGGAACCTGGCACCGTAAGCGGCACTGTGCATTACAAGGCAAATGCAGAACATTTTGTGGTGCAGTTTACAAATGTTGGCGCTTATGGCTCCGACCGTGAAGGATCTGTTACTTTCCAGATAATCCTTTATGCTGATGGTAAAATCAGAATGCTGTACCAGGATGTTGAAACCGCTAACTTCCTGAACGCTTCCACAGTAGGTATAGAAAATGCAGCGGGCACCGATGGTATTGAGGTTGTATTCAACAGTGCCTACATTGTTAACGGGCTGGCAATTGAATTTACAGCCCCAGCAACAGGCTCTGTGGCCCCCGGCCAGAGTGTAAAAGTACCCATTGTGCTGGATGCACGCAGCCTGCCAGATGGTACTTATACAGATGAGGTAACAGTAAACAGCAACGATGTTGTAAACCCGCTAATAATTATCCCTGTTACACTGGTTACTTCCGGCATGCCAGAAATTGAAGTGAGCCCGGCTACACTTGAGTTTGGCTCTGTTTATGTGCACCAGGACTCCGTATTCACTGCCACACAGCAGGTAATGGTGAAGAACACAGGCTATAAAGCACTGACTGTTTCTGCCGTTTACACCACCAATCCCGATGCCTTTACCGTAGCGTTTGAAGCACCACTGGTAATAGCACCCAATGAGGAAGCAGCTTTGGATGTAACCTTTGCGCCAACAACACTGGGTATCCTGGAGGCCGGGCTGGTCTTTGAAAGTGATGATGCCAGCGATGAGCAATACACCATATCACTGATGGGTGAAGGTGTAGAACCGCCAGTATTTACTGCCTCAACAGCCGGAGACACCATTACGGCTGTACTCAAAAGCACCGAAACAGGCGTAGATATCATTAATATTTCCAACAGTGGTAACAGCCTGCTGGAGTACAGCGCCCGTGTATCGTACCTGTTAGGTGGCTTTAGCAACAGTAATGTGCAGGCATCTGTAAAACCACTTGCCAGGCCTTCCAGTGCACCGGTTGCACGTGCAGGCGTTAAAGCGGTAAGGGCAGGCGTTAGCAAAGTACCTGCCAGTGATATTGATTTTACAGACTCCATTTCTTATGATACTGGCAATATTGCTGATGATTTTGTGGGCATTCCTGATCCCAGCATTCCTTTTGCATCTGCAACCAGGTTTGTAAGTCCTGAAGCTGGCTTTACGCTATCGCATGTCAGAAACTTCTATAGAACAGAAGGCAGCACAGAGTCAATTATCATGTCTGTTTATGCTGGAGGCACCGATCCGGCTACGGCTACGGAAATAGCATCACAGGAAGTAAGCGGAGGTTCTGCAGAAGGTGATTTTGAACTGATCAGCCTGAATGAACCCATTGCCTTTGCACCGGGCGAAACCTTCTGGGTAGTCTTCTTCTATCCTACGAGCATGATCTTCAGCCAGGGAGTTAACTTTGATGTAACAGGTGTTGAAGGTATCTTCTGGTACAGCGGTGATCAGGGCCTTTCATGGGCTCCATTTGATGGCGACTTGCCAAATACTGCAGCTAAAGTAAGAGCCCTGCAGAGCAGCAGGGAATGGATAAGCCTCGATCCTGAAAGCGGAACCCTTGCAGCAGGCAGCACAGATGAAGTGCGCGTAATCATGGACGCCACTCAGCTGGATGCCGGCGAATACTTTGCAAGGGTGAATTTCAGCTCGAACGATCCCTTTAACCGCAATACCAGTATACCGGTAAGGGTACGCATAAACAGCCTGCCACAGTTTGTAGATTACCCTGCAGATACCTTAAGGGTGAATGAAGGCAGCCAGCTGGTGTTTGAGGTAAAAGCTGCGGATACAGATGGCCAGATCATGGAGTACAACTTACAGGAAAGCTATGATAATGTAAACTTCAGCTATACCGCTGCCGCTGCCAGAGTCAGCTTTAAACCGGCATACGACCAGAGTGGCATTTACACTTTTACAGTAGAAGCAACTGACGACCTGGGAGAAGTGAACCAGGTGAAAGTAGTGGTTCGCGTAACGGATCAAAACAGGGCACCATACATTACTTCGCAGATCAAGTCTAAAAACCTGAAAGCAGGCAAATCGGAAACGGTAAACCTGGGCAACTACTTCAGGGATCCCGATAATGATCCGCTTACTTTCACAGCAAATGCAAGCAACCCTGGCATAGTAGGGCTGGCTGTTTCCGGTAACATGCTGCAGCTAACTGGTTTAAGTGCTGGCAATACTTTTGTAACCGTTAATGTGAGCGATGGTAAGGGTGGCTCAACGGCATCTTCATTCCAGGTAAAAGTAACAGGTGGCAAGAAGGTCAAGAAAAGCTCAGCTACAGCTGCTGTTGCTGCTGATGATGATACCAGCAGGGTAACATTGCTAAACAGCGGCGAACTGGTAAATTATCCTAACCCATTCAGGGGGGAAACCACCATTTCCTACCAGCTGGAGGAGGCTGCACAGGTAAAACTGCAGGTACTTACCATATTGGGCATACCGGTTACCACCCTGGCGGAGGGTGTACAGCATGCTGGCCGGCACCAGTTTACCTTTGATGCTTCTCAGCTTCCCGCAGGCATTTACCTGTACAGGCTGCAGGTAGCAGATAAGGTAACCACTAAACGAATGGTTGTTAAATAAACCTGTTCTCTAAAGCAAAAAGGGCTTTCAGCTATAGCTGAAAGCCTTTTTTATTTTCAGCAGGCATGGCTGTAAATAGCTGTAGCTTTGCATCCATCGATATTGGTACCCCGGTTAAATGCCAGCCTTCCCTGCAGGCAGGCTGTTTACAGGGGCACTGGTTTCCAAAACCTTCATCTACACCCGCCAATTTCTCCTGCTATTTTGTTACCTTTGCAGTTCTTATTACACTATATATAGAAACAGAGGCTTAAGCTATGCATCAGTTAAGCGAACAGGAAATAAGGCGCCGCCACGAAATGGAGGAGCTCCGCAAATTGGGAATAGAGCCCTATCCTGCCGAAGGGTTTGAAGTAAATGTTACGGCGCAGGATATCCACGAAAACTACGAAAAGCGTAAAACCGACTATAAAGATATTTCTATTGCCGGCCGCCTGATGAGCACCCGTATTATGGGTTCTGCCTCTTTTGGCGAAATTCAGGACTCCACCGGCCGTGTGCAGTTTTATATTCGCCGCGATGATATTTGTCCCGGTGAGGATAAAACGCTCTATAACACTGTATTCAAGAAAATGCTGGACATTGGCGATATCATTGGTGTAAAGGGCCATGTATTCACCACCCAAACCGGCGAAATCTCTATTCACGTACGTGAGTTCAGGCTGCTTTCAAAATCGCTGCGCCCCTTGCCTATTGTAAAGCGTGAGGTAGATGAGCAGGGCGTGGAGCACGTACACGATGCTTTTGATGATCCGGAGCAGCGCTACCGCATGCGTTATGTAGACCTGATCGTGAACCCGCACGTACGTGAAACCTTCCGCAAGCGCACACAGCTGGTGCAGTCTATGCGAAACTTCCTGAACAGCCGCGGCTATCTGGAGGTAGAAACTCCTATACTGCAGCCCCTGTATGGTGGTGCGGCTGCAAGACCATTCAAAACACACCACAATACGCTGGACATGACCCTGTACCTGCGTATTGCCAATGAGTTGTACCTCAAGCGCCTGATTGTTGGTGGCTTTGATGCCGTTTACGAGTTTGCCAAAGACTTCCGCAACGAAGGCATGAGCCGCTTCCACAACCCGGAATTCACCCAGATGGAGCTGTACGTAGCTTATAAAGACTATGCCTGGATGATGGACCTGGTAGAGGAAATGGTAGAGCGCATTGCCCTGGACCTGCACGGCGACACCAAAGTACAGGTAGGCCAGAATGTGATTGACTTCCAGCGCCCCTGGAAGCGCTTTACCATGTTTGAGGCCATTGAACATTTCACCGGCATCGATATTTCTGAAATGGATGAGGCCGGGCTGCGCGATGTGTGTAAGCAGTTGCACGTACCGGTAGATGAAAGCATGGGCAAAGGCAAGCTTATAGATGAGATCTTTGGTGAGAAGTGCGAGGCAAATCTTATTCAGCCAACCTTTATTACCGATTACCCCGTAGAGATGAGCCCGCTGGCTAAACGCCACCGCGATAAAGAAGGGCTGGTAGAGCGTTTCGAAGCCATCTGCAACGGTAAAGAGATCTGCAATGCCTTCTCTGAACTGAACGACCCCCTCGATCAGCGCAGACGCTTTGAGGAACAGCTGGAGCTGGGCAAGCGTGGCGATGAGGAAGCCATGGTGCTGGATGAGGACTTTTTGCGTTCGCTGGAGTTTGGCATGCCGCCAACGGCTGGTCTGGGCATTGGCATAGACCGCCTGAGCATGATCATGACCAACAGCAACTCCATACAGGATGTGCTCTTCTTCCCGCAGATGCGCCCTGAGAAAAAGGTACAGTTTGCTACCGACCAGGAGTACCTGGACCGTGGCGTTCGTGCAGAATTGATTCCGGTATTGCGTGAGCTAAAGGTGCTTACAGTTGAGCAACTGAAGAACAGCGTGCCCACAAAACTCTTCAATGATGTTTGTGGCACCCGCAAAAAAATGAAGCTCAATGATGTGAAAAACCCTAGCCTGGAAGAAGTAGAAAGCTGGATCAGAAAATAGATTTAGCAGCCTAATCTTGAAATTCATTTTCTTCTTGCCGGAAGAAATACATGATTCATCCACTATAGAAGCAGCTTTGGATTTACTCTAAAGCTGCTTTTTTATTGTGTTGCATAATCAGCAGCAGTTTGATAAGCTGCACATTATCCCGGGGCAGGCGTACCTCTCTGAAATCACTAAGCCAGCGAACCTGCAGAAAGAATATCAGGCCGCAGCCTTCTTCTCCTGGCAATGCGCTAAAGCTGCCTTGTTTTGTTACTCTACCAGTCAACCTAACATTAATTACGCTGAAATAATATTTTAACCAGCCATCACATACCTTATTAAAAGGCTAATATTTTGCCATAAACTTATATTTATAAAAGTCATGGTATGTGCAGTGTAGTTACAGCCCTGTCTTTTCTGTTGTCTTCCCATTCAATTTTTTAAGAACATACACACCAGCCTCTCCTGTTCAGTATGGTGTGAGGGTAGCTCATGCTGCTTGCAACTATACAGGGGAGTTTGTACAAAGGTTTATCTCTCAAATCAAATGTATAGCTTTTCAAGAAGTCTCATCAGCAGGTCTATGGCCTACCTGCTTATTCTGTTCTTTTGCACAATTTTTACAGGCTGCAAACCCGATGAAGAAGACGTTGCCCCTGTTGGCGGAGATGTTGAAGATCCGCTCAGCCCGGCTCCCGATGTACGTACTACCCTATCCGGCATTGTGCTGGATGAAGAAGGAAATCCCCTGGCAGGGGTTACCGTTACGGCTCATGGCGAAACCACCACAACCTCTGCCGAGGGCTTGTTTGAGCTGGAGAACATACAGGTACCCGGCAACCGCTGTGTAATTAGCTGCGAGAAAGAAAACTACTTTACAGGCACACGCGCCGAAATTCCGCTCAGGAATGCTGTAACCTCTGTACGCATTCGCTTAATGAGCAGCGCCACCACCCACACCATAGATGCAGCCAGCGGGGGCACTGCAACCTTAAGCAATGGCTCTAAAGTTGAAATTCCGGCCAATGGCCTGGTAACAGAATCGGGAGCTTCCTATACAGGAGAAGTAAACATGAGCGTGCGCTACCTCGATCCCTCTGCCATTAGTTTTGGTGCCCTGGTAGCAGGTGGCGATATGCTGGCCCGCAGAACCGACGAAAGCACCAGCATTCTTTACTCGTACGGCATATTACGGGTACTGCTGAGCGGCAGTGCCGGAGAAAAGCTGCAGCTGGCCACAGGCAAAGCCTCTACCCTTACGGTAGCCATTCCGCAAAGCCAGCTAACTACTGCCCCGCAGACCATACCACTCTGGTATTTTGATGAAGCGGAAGGAGTTTGGATAGAAGAAGGCGTTGCTACACGCCAGGGAGATAAGTACATTGGCACCGTTAGCCATTTTACAGACTGGAACTGCGATGACCCCAAGGAATTTGCAACAGTTATTGGAAGGGTAGTGGATTGTAATGGCGGGCACATTACACGTGGTGAAGTATTCATTGGTCAGTCGTCCAACGACCTGAATAATGGTGTGGTGCTCCAAAATCCTGACAATGGAGCAGCGGAAGGCCGCTTTAGCATGAGAGTGCCTGTCGGAATGGCCCTGATGGTCGTAGTACCACCGCCTGCTGTTCCCATTACCGCTTCAACAGAACGGCCTCACTGGGTAATGGTGCCAGTACCTCCCCTGGCAGCAGAGCAGGTCTATGATGTAGGTGATATCAGGCCTCACCCCTGCCCTTCTGTTGCTTCCGGTAGTTTTAAGTTAAAAACAGGAGATGCCGTAAAGTCTTTGAATGTAAAAGTTTTGAGCGGCGGCACCAACAACAACCTGTATAAAGGCAGCACTCCTGTGCCTTATTCCGGCACTAACTTTTCCATGAATTTCCTCGCTGCTGATGTTACCTATTCTATGACGATAACTACCGAATCAGGCCTGGTGGTAACCAAAGTGTTTCAGACAAACGCAGCCGGCGAAACAGTAGACTTAGGAGTAATTGACCTTACCGGACCTCAGCTGGTAACGATATCAGGCATGGCCATTTGCCAGAATACACCACTGGAAAATGCAGCCGTTACAGTATCATGGGCAGGAGGCTCTGCCAGCGCCACTACGGATAACCTCGGCCTGTTTGCCATTTCCATGCCGGTTGGCACATCCGGTACTGCTAGTATCACGCACACAAGAGGCGCTGCCACAAAAACATTTCAGTCCCCGGCCAGCGGAGACTTTAACATGGGGCCAGTTGACCTCTGTGCCTCCCAAACAGCTACAGGAGAAAACAGCTTCTTAATCAATGGAGATGGCTATCAGCAGGTGAAAAAAGCATTAAGCATTAAGCCCTACCCCGACAGCTACGTTTACTTCAACAGAGACGAAGCCACCACCAAACTATCTGTGGTGGATGCATCTGATGCCATTGGTGTTACCCTCTCTTTCCTGGGCACTACCCCGGGAGTGGCCGGAAAAAATGATGAAACCGGTGCTGTTATCTGGATGAAGTCTGGAAACAAAACCATTAATTACTGGGCCGGCTATGGCATGAGCGATACTAATGTAGATATTACCATTACCCGCTATGATACAGTAGGTGGTTTGATTGAAGGCACCTTCACGGGCACCTTTGTAGGAGACAACGGAAGTACCGTAACCATTACAGATGGAAAGTTTTCCGGAGTCAGGTATTTCGATTTCAGCGGCCTGGAGTGCCGGGGATTTTGTATGTAACTACTACTGGCAAACAGAAACAAAAAAGCGGCGCAGATAAGTCTCTGCGTCGCTTTTTTTGATTTTATGCTGTTGTCAGCGAAAACTGTCTGCAGCTCCATTTGCATTGGATGAGGTTCGGGAACATCTGTTCCATCAGCTTCTGCTACACCCAGTCTGAGCGGAGAACAGATTTCTTCTCGTCGATTACAAGAGTTCCGGGAAGGCTGTCGTGCCAGCCTATAGAACTATCGCCAAGAAAAGAAAACGCTTCGAAAGGAATCATTCTGGCAAACGTACGGCCTACCACCTGGCCAAAACCAGGCTTACCGCCCTTTTCGTCAAGTACGCGGGTTCTGGTAATCATTTTTCCTATGGTTCTTCCATTCAGGGCATATTCAAAGAAGATATAATAGCCAAAGTACCAGAAGAAGCCCAGTAGGTTCTCCACAAGAGGATATTCTTCTTCGAATACATCAAAGCCCAGCAGGCTAACAAATACCCCTATGCTGGCAGAAATGATCATTACAAATACGAGAGCGGCTATATAGTCTATAACAAAGTTTGCAAACCGCTTTCCGCCAGAGGCAGGCACCAGCGTATCTGTAAGTGGATAGGGCGCTACATAGGATTCCTGATCAATGTTTTGTGGCTCCATTTGGTTGAGGGATTGATGAGAGAAACTTTCATACTCAAGTTAGGGCAAAGCTTCTTGGGCAACAAAACACAAACGAAGGATATATTACATCACTACTGAACAGCGGTGTTTCCGGCTGCTTTTTCCACCTCCCGCCACACACGAAAAATATTGTCGGAGGCTATCTTCCGGATGTCATCTTCGCTGTAGCCTCTTTTCAGCAGCTCGTAAATCAGGTTCGGATAGTCAGAAACATCCGTTAAACCTTCCGGAAGGGTATCGCCCACACCATCAAAATCAGAACCAAGGCCTACGTGCTCAATGCCAACCAGCTTTACCACATGGTCTATATGATCTGCAACAGCCTGTACGTTTGTGCGGCCACCCTGTTCATGAAAATACTGTTCCCTGTATTTAGAAACCCTATCATCCTGCGCCGAAAGCCCCTGCTCCTGCGCCCAGCGGTCTGCTACAGTCTTAGCGCTATCCCACAGCTTTCTGGACTCATCAGAAATAAAAGCAGAGCCAAAGTTAACCATCATCACTCCTTTGTTGCGTGCTAGCGCCTTAATCATCTCGTCCGACATGTTTCTTTCGAAGCCAGGGGTAAAATGACGGGCAGATGAATGGGTAGCCACCACAGGTGCCTTTGTTATCTGCAACACCTGGTAAAAGGCACTATCGGAAATATGCGATACATCTACCATAATGCCCAGGCTATTCATGCGCCTCACCACCTCGCGGCCAAAGGGACTAAGACCTCCCCAGCGCTTTTCCGGGTCGTAAGAAGAGTCGCTGATATGATTGCTTTTGCTGTGGGCAAGCGTTATGTAACGAATGCCTTTTTTATAGAAATAATCCAGATTTTCCAGCTTACCGCCCACAGGGGTACCGTTCTCCATACCCATTGGCAGCGATATAAGGCCTTTTTCAAAATTTCTGCGCACATCTTCCGGCGAGTTAGCCAGGGCAAACTTGTCTGGATTTTCGCTTGCTATTTGCTCTACCATGCTAATTAGCCTGTCGGCCAGCTCCCGGCCACCACCCCTTTCTTCATAAGCAGCCGGTATGTATATAGACATAAAAGGTGCATCCAAGCCACCCTCTCTGGCCCGTTCCCAGTCAAAATCGCCACCTTCTGTACGCTTAGAGATATCTGCCTTTTTATTTTGCAGGCGATAGGGTAAATCAACATGCCCATCCACAATAATAAAGGTTTGTGCCAGCGCCTGTGCTCTAACCCGCAATACAGAATCTCGCTGAGCGGGGGTGTAATCAGGCTCCTGCGCAGGCATACTGTTACCAGCAAGGCTATCTGCTACAGAAACTGCCTCCTCGCCGGCGCCAGACTTTGTCTCCTGCTGGCAACTGATGAGGACAAGGGTCAGCAGCAGGCTTAACAGTGATAAAATATTCCTTCTAGAGGCAAAATGCAGGTGGTGCTTCATGCGTGAAAAATATTCAGTTCCAGAAAAATTGATGTACAATTTATAAATCTAAAAAACTCTCCTTTACCCACAACTGCCCGGGGGCAACAAACTGTTTCTGGCCTGGCAGCAAGCCACACATGCTATTTTGTAAAGAATTCATTTACAATGCCCATCATCTTCTCTTCGGTAAGCGGTTTATGAATGTAACCATCCACCCGGATCTCCTTAAGCCTCTGTACATCTTTATCGCTTGTAGAGGTGGTAAGCATCACAATCTTTACTTTTTCCTTGTCTGGAAACTGCATGCTGTGGAATTCCTTTAAGAACTCAAAGCCGTCCATCACCGGCATATTAATATCGAGTAAAACCAGGTCCGGGCGTCCTGCAGTTTCCCCTGCATTTTTTTCCAGGTACCTGATTGCCTCCAGGCCATTATTTACCACTGATAATTGCCCGGTAATCTCCAGGTCTTCGATCAACTGCTGGTTAATAAAATTATTAATGATGTCATCATCAACCAGAAGAATACAGCTAATAGTATGCATGTTTGCACCTGTTAAGGTAGAATCAAGGAAAACATAATGAGTCTGGCTATTTAGCCTCTGTGTTTTTCAGGCACACAGTAAATACAGAACCTTTTCCTGCCTCGCTCTCCAGCACAATACTTCCTTCTGTATTTTCAACTATTTTTTTTACAATATACAGGCCCACACCGCTTCCCTCTACATGGGTGTGCAACCTTTTGAACATCACAAATGCCTTTTCCTGTTGTTCTTTTTTAATGCCCAGTCCATTGTCTTTTACCGAAATCCGAATTTCCCCATCATTGCAGTATGATGTTACCTCTACTTCTGGGGGGCGCTCCGGCGACCGGTACTTGATGGCATTGGAAATAAGGTTATACAGTATGCTGTGCAGATCTTTTCTTGAATAGCGGACGTATTCACAGGCAGCAGTATCTACCTTTATACGGGCACCTGCGGCTTTGGCAAGCTCGCTGATGCTAAGCACTACATCTTCAATCACCTCGGCAATAGGCACCTGTTCCACATCTTCGGCCAGGCTTTTCTGGATTTTAGATATTTCCGTAAGATTTTCAATAGTGCCTTTAAACCTGTTGATGGACTGCATGATCATGCTCATGATGGTGGAAACATCTTTGCTTTCTGCTGCTTCAGGAGAGAGTTCCCGCTGCAGGGCATACATAAGCCCTTCAATATTCAATACCGGCGCTTTAAGATCATGAGAGGCCGTATACACAAAATTATCGAGGTCGTTATTGATCTTCTTTAGCTCTGTATTGCTCTTAGCCAGGTTCTCGAGTGCTATTTTGTGGTCATGGATATCGGTGGTGGTGCCTACCCACATAATGGTACGGTCTTCGGCATCTTTGTAGGCCAGGGCACGGCTCAGGTGCCAGCGGTACTCGCCGTTGTGCTTCAAAAAGCGATACTCCAGCTGAAAGATCTCACCCGTACGTACCGACTCATTCCATGCCAGCCGTGTTTGCTCCTGGTCTTCGGGGTGTACAGCCTTCAGCCAGCCCCACTGAAGCGATTCTTCATAAGGAATACCCGTATACTCCACCCAGTTCCTGTTAAAATAATCGGCCTTTCCATGGGCTGTGGTAGTCCACACTTTTTGTGGCATGGCATTCAGCAGAAAATGAATCCGCTCCATATTCTCCAGGATTTCCTGCCGTGCTGCTTTTTCCTGCGTAACATCCCGTACCTCAATAACGGTAGAAACCGGTATACCATTCTCAAAAATAGGACTGGCCGCGCAGGATACCTGAACCAAACTGCCATCCTTGCGAATGAACACATCTTCATGTGCCCTGATGTCGAAATTTTCCGGCAGTGCCCTGTCTATGGGGCAGGTTTCCATCGGGTAAAAACGGCCATCGGGGTGGTGGTGGTGAATCATGTAATGGAGTTCCTTTTGCTTGATTTCCTCAAAAGTGTACCCAAACATCTTTTCACCGGCCGGATTCATAAAGGTGCAGTAACCCTGATCATTCATCATAAAAAGGGCAGAGGTAGCATTATCGGTAATAGTTTTGTTGAGCTTGATTACCTTGTCCTTTTCTTCTAGCGCCTCCTGCAGCTTCAGGAGCAACTGGGAGTTTTCTATGGCAATAGAGGCAATCTGTGAAAGCTGCACCAGGATCAGTTCATCCTCCTGGCTAAACTCTCCCTCATATTTATCAGAAAGCTGTATCAGACCCAGGTTTTTGCCGCTTTTATCTACCAAAGGCGCAGCCAGCCAGCCACGCATGGGCGGATGCACCGTACTGTCTTTGCCAAACCCCTTCCAGGCAGGATGCGTCTCCAGGGCTTCCTGGGTAAGGCGCATGGGCTTATTAAATTTGCATATCAGGGAATAGATGCCAGACCCGTCCGTCTGGTTGTTATAATCCCGCCATTTTGCATATTTATCAGAAAGTGAAACTGCATTAATTGCCTGCCCCAGGTTCTCATTGTTCGTCATACTTGTAATTGACTGGTGGCAGCCAATAATCTCCCTCACCTTTTCGGTGATAATTTGCAGTTTACCTTCCAGTGTGTTGTTAAGGTTTACGGCAACAGTTAAGTCCGAAAGTAGCTTTAGCCGTTTGTCAATCGGAGGAGTTTTGCTAGATGGGGTATCCATAAAAAGGCCAGAGGGTCTAGTTACAAAGTTTATTAACAACGGGAAGGGGGAAATTCAAACAGAAACAATCCTGTGCGGGCTGCCTGGCCACTCTGATTATACCGGAGAAACCAGTACACCGCGCATAAAACCACATTAAAATACATGTAAATTAAACTACTTTCTCCTTAATTGAGGCAATAATTTTAAGTCAGAATCAGGTCTACAGGGGCTGAAGCCTTCTTTGATAGTTAAAGAACGGCCTTTTAATAATCACTGTTTTTATAAATCCGCATTTGGCTGTTAACAGGGCGAGCCTACCCTGCTGTATTTTTAACATCAGTTGGGTAGGCTCGTCCTGTTGTATATAAAATTTAGCTCCTCTTTTATCCGGAGCCTGACGCTTCTTAATTATCCCAGAAATTGCGGCGGCGGCTTAGCTTAAGGTCTTGCAGAATGGAAGCTTTTACCCTTATATCAAGCGAAAAGCTCTGGTAACGGCCAAAAGGCACCCAGTTTACGTTCATTTGCCAGCAGTGCAAGTCACGGTATATGCTCAGGCGGGTAGCAGTAAACTCATGTGCGCGGAAGTCGTAACCACTGGAGTAGCCTATTTTCCAGTTATCGGTAATTTTAAGGTCGCCGCTAAAGTTTGCCGACTGGGTAATATTACTTGCAAAGTAACCTGTTTTCTGATAGCTGAGGGTATAGTTCAGGCGCAGCGACCACGGCAGGGTAAAATCTACATACTCGTTTGGATCTGAATAGCGGTAGGCCAGCCCCTGCTGCCCCAGATCCTCCCCAATGGGATCACCCTGTCCTAATAATTCCTCGTTCATGCCTCTGCGGTTGGCAGTAGCGGCAGTAGTAGCGGCATCTTCGCGGTTAGGATTACCCTTCAGACCCTGCGAACTTAAAGATGTACTAAAACCAATCGATGCCTGCTCCAGGGTACCCAACCCCCTGCCAGTTGCAATGGCAAACTGGTCTACCCTGGATTGGCGTATTACTTCATTATTGGCATTAACAGAATCTTTGCGGTAAACGTATGGATTTAACCGGCCCCCAAAGTTGATCATGATCAGGTTGTTGAGGATGCTGGTATTACCTGAAATTGAAATAGGCTGCAGTTTTAGGCTATCGGCCAGTGTATTGTAGCTGGTGCTTAGGCTTAGCCTTTCCAGCAGGGGCACCTTTTTATAAGTAACAGCTGTATCGTTTTTCTCCCGCACCTTCATCTCGAAGTTATTGGTAAGGCTAAAGCCGATAGAACCCTGCCGGCCGGCCTGTGGCGCACCATAGGCAAAGCCCTGGTAAACCGAAAGTGCCTGCCTGGTCTCGTTGCCATTCTCATCCACCCTAACAACTACATCCTGAAAATTACCGTAGCGCGGGTCACTGAAGTCTGGTGCATAACCAAAGGATATGCTTGGGATCATCAGGTGGCGTATGGCCTGTATTTTGGGCTCCGGGTTCTTCTTGTTAAAATAGAAGAAACCATAGATTTTGGTGTTTAGCCCTGCGCTTAAGTTCCAGCTGCCTGCGCGGCTAAAACCATCAACAGTATCTACCCGTATTCCTTTTGTAGCCGGGTCATAGTCGGAGTACTGCAGCTTGCGGAAATACCATACCTCCTGGTAATTAAAAGAGGGCGAAAAAGCAAAATACTTAAACAGGTTAACCGTGGTACTAACCGGAATAGAGTGCCTGATGCCATTGTTGGCATTGCGCAGCAGGTAAGATGCGTTATCCAGGTTCAGGGGCGTTACATCCTCATTTACTACTGCATTGGTAACGGTTACGCCATTACCAACGGTAGCGGTTTGTGGCCTGTTGGTAATGCGGTTGGTAGCCGCACCGGTGTAAGAAAAGTTTATTTGCTCCCACCAGCTTCTGCCGGTTTTACCCAGGCTCCTGAAGGGGTACTGGCGCTGCATGTTCAGGCCAATATCGGGCAAAAGTATGTCGGCAGTTCTTTGTACAATATCCTGAACCATGCTGGCCCTTGCACTGATGTTAAAAGGGGTGCCGGGCAGTGAGTTGCTGTAGTTAATACTGGAGCTGAACTGCTGGTTAAGGTTCCGCTCAAAGTTATTGATGGAAGGGTTGTTTTGCGTAAAGGAGGAGGTACCAAAGTTAACAGAAGCAGAAAAGCGGCTGTTGCGGCCCCTGCTTTCGGGATTATGGCTCCAGTTAACCCAAAAGTCACGCCTGATGTCGTCGTTGCTCTCGCTGCCGGCATTTTGCCGGTTAAAGCGCAGGCTGAAGTTACCCCCATACTGGTACCGCTGGCGGTAGTTAGAGGCAATCTGAAAACCACGGCTGCCCTTGGTGTATATTTCTCCGGTAAGGGCCAGGTCTATATTCTCGTTAATGGCAAAGTAGTAGCCACCATCACGCAGAAAAAAGCCCCGCAGCCTTTCTTCGCCATAGGTAGGGATCAGCACCCCTGATACCCGCTTACGCGGCACCGGGAACATACCAAACAGGAAGCCAAAGGGCGTAGGTACATCTGCAATGCGCAAATGGAAGGGGCCAGCAATAATTTTATCTTTCGGCAGCATTTTAAGTTTGCCTGCCTCTATATAGAAGTGTGGATGCTCCAGGTTACAGGTGGTGTAGCGGGCTCCGCGAATGTAAAGCTGGTTATCCGCATCTTTTTTTACTACATTGCCGTGAATATAGGCTTCCTGCTGCTGGGTTACCACCCCGCGAATTACAGCCTTGCGGTTCTTAAAATTGTAGCGGATATTATCGGTTACAAAGGTTTCGGCACCCTGGGTAAACACAGGCTTACCAGTTTCCTGCCCCAGGCTGTCTTTTACACCCACAGCAGTAAGTGTACTCTGGTTCCAGTCAATGGTAATCTGTGCAGCCTCCAGTTTTATATCGCCATAATCTATCTTTGCATTACCATACAGGTAAACAATACGATTGGCTGCATCAAATAAAATGCTGTCTTTGGCATTGTAGTTGATAGTGGTGGTAATATCTCCCTGTGCCTGGGGAGTAGCAGGCAGGTTAACCCTCAGGGTATCTGTTTGCAGAGTATCCGCTTGAGGGAGATTTGTGGTATCATTCTCCTGAGTGGGCAGAGCAGGCTGAGCCTGTCTTGGCTGCTCCTGCGCCCAGAGGCTAAGAGAAAATACACAAAATAATAGCTGTAAGAGTACGTACTTACGAAACACCAGCGCTTTCAGATTTTGCGAAAAATTCACAATTTTGTACAAAGGTATGGCTTATCTATATAACAACCGAAGGACCGTGAGAAATATTGTCTTTTGTGCAGGCGCTGCTCTCCTTTTGTTGTTGGGCTCATTTACACCAGCAGGGAGAGCAGACTATAAAATCCGTAAAATAGTGATCGATGCCGGGCATGGCGGCAAGGATTCCGGGGCGCTGGGCAGCGTTTCGAAAGAAAAAGATGTTGCCCTTGCGGTGGCGCTTGAACTGGGAGCACTTATCAAAAAAAATCTTCCGGAGGTAGAGGTTATTTATACCCGTAAGGACGATACATTTATACCGCTGGAAAACAGGGCTGCAATCGCCAATAAAGCTGGTGCCGATGTGTTTATCAGCATTCACCTGAACTCCGCAGCCAACCCCGAGGCTATTGGCACTGAAACCTTTATCATGGGTTTACACGTCAATGAACAAAACTTGTCGGTTGCCAAACGGGAAAACTCTGTTATCTTGCTGGAAGAGAACTATGAGGAAAAGTATGAAGGTTTCGATCCGAAGTCTCCCGAATCGTACATCATGTTTTCCCTGATGCAGAATGCATACCTGCAAAACAGTCTGCAGCTTGCAGAAAATATAGACCACCAGTTTACCAAAAGAGTTGGCAGGCCAAGCCGTGGTGTGAAACAGGCTGGTTTTCTGGTGCTTTGGCAAACTACTATGCCCAGCGTGCTGGTAGAGCTTGGTTTTATCTCTAATAAAACCGAAGAAAAATACCTGAACGACGAATTGGGCAGAACTTATATTGCCTCGGGCCTCTACAGGGCGTTCAGGGATTATAAGGATGAGCTGGAGGCAATGAATTAACTTAAAAAAGAGTCTGTGAAATTATCTAAGGAAGTTAAAGTAGGGTTGCTCACCGTTGCTGCGCTGGCAATTCTTTTTGTGGGTTTCAAGTTTTTGAAGGGTATTGATTTCTTTGATCCCTCCAATACTTATTATGTAGTGTATGAAAATGTAGACGGCCTAACCGTATCTAACCCGGTATCGGTGAATGGGTTCCGCGTAGGGCGGGTCAGCAACATACAGCTGTTGCAGGAGGGTGAAAGAACCCGCATGCTGGTAGGCCTTGACATTAACGACGACCTGGTACTCTATGAGGGTACCGAGGCTTTGCTGGTTGATGAAAATCCTGTTTTGGGTGGCAAAGCCATTGTGCTCAACATCAGGCAGGCCGGCAGTGTATTGAATGAAGAAGATACCCTGCGGGGCTCCGTAGACCAGGCCCTGGGCGAAATGCTGAAGGATAAAGCAGACCCCCTGATAGCCAGCGTAGATACCACCCTTACCAAAGTAAATAATATTCTGAACGACCTTTCCGGCAGCGGCGGCAAGGTAGATGGTGCCCTGGGCGATTTTCAGGCTACTGCCAATGAACTTAAATACATTGTGGTGGAAAACCGTCGCGATATTAATGCCATTGCCTCTAACCTAAGGCTGCTCACCGCCACCCTTAATGATCCTAACAGCGGCATTGCACCTTTTATGGTAAAAATGAACCAGCTGGCCGATTCGCTCAACGACCTGGAGCTGCAGCAAACCGTAGCCAGGGCCAATGAAGCCATGCAAAACCTGCAGGCCATTACCCAAAACCTGCAGCAGGGGCAGGGCAGCCTGGGCAAGCTTATGTACGACGACTCACTGTACACCAACCTTAACCAGAGCAGCGAAAGCCTTAACAGGCTGCTGATGGATGTTCAGGAAAATCCCGGCCGCTACATCGATCTGCGCTTTTCGCTGATTGGCGGTGGCGGGAAAAAATAATTTCAAACGTTTGTTTATACAGAGCGGCACCCCAAACAGGTGCCGCTTTTTTATTATATTTGGTGCATTCCAAAAAAATATTTTTTCATGCAGCAAGATCTTGCCTTCAATAAAAATGAAGACCTCCTCAGGCAAAAGCTCTATCAGCTAAAAACCAGACTTAATAAAGTACAAAAAGGCGGCGGCGATAAAAAAATAGCTGCCCAGCATCAAAAAGGAAAACTCACCGCCCGCGAGCGCATTGCCTATCTTACTGACAAGGGTTCCCCTTTTCTGGAAGTAGGTGCCTTTGCCGGAGAAGGCATGTACCAGGATGTAGGCGGCTGCCCCAGTGGTGGTGTAGTGGTGGGCATCGGCTATGTAAGCAAGCGCCAGTGTGTAATTGTAGCCAACGATGCTACCGTTAAGGCAGGTGCCTGGTTCCCCATTACGGCCAAAAAGAACATGCGCGCGCAGGAGATTGCCATGGAAAACCGCCTGCCCATTATTTACCTGGTAGACAGTGCCGGTGTATTCCTGCCCATGCAGGACGAAATCTTCCCAGACAAGGAACATTTTGGCCGCCAGTTTCGCAATAACGCCCGCATGAGCAGCATGGGCATTATTCAAATAGCTGCCATTATGGGCTCCTGTGTGGCGGGTGGTGCCTATCTGCCTATTATGAGTGATGAGGCCCTGATTGTGGATGGCACCGGCTCCATATTCCTGGCCGGCTCTTACCTGGTAAAAGCTGCCATAGGCGAAGATGTAGACAACGAAACCCTTGGTGGCGCCAGCACCCATTCCGAGATCAGCGGCGTTACCGACAATAAATACCCCAACGACGAGGCTGCCCTGGATGCTATCCGCCGCATGATGGATAAGATTGGCAAATATGATACTGCCGGCTTCGACCGCGCTACCCCCGCTCCCCCGGCCAAAAGCCCCGAAGAGATCTATGGCATTTTCCCCGACGACAGGGCCAAGCCTTACGACATGCGTGAGATTATTCACCGCCTGGTAGATAACTCGGAGTTCGATGAATACAAAGAGCACTACGGCCAAACCATTCTCTGCGGACATGCCCGCATCGATGGCTGGGCAGTAGGCATTGTGGCCAACCAGCGCCAGATTGTAAAGGCTAAAAAGAGCGGCGGCCAGTCTACCGAAATTCAGATGGGCGGCGTTATTTACTCCGACTCCGCCGATAAAGCTGCCCGTTTTATCATGAACTGCAACCAGCGTAAAATACCGCTGGTATTTCTGCAGGATGTAAGCGGCTTTATGGTAGGCAGCCGTGCCGAACATGGCGGCATTATTAAAGATGGCGCAAAAATGGTAAATGCCATGGCCAATTCTGTGGTGCCTAAGTTTACCTTTATACTGGGCAACAGCTACGGTGCCGGTAACTACGCCATGTGTGGCAAAGCCTATGATCCGCGGCTTATTTACGCCTGGCCAACAGCCCAGATGGCGGTAATGAGTGGCGCCTCTGCCGCAAAAACCCTGCTGCAGATACGGGTGGCAACATTAAAAGGTCAGGGCAGGGAAATTAGTAAGGAAGAGGAGCAACAGCTCTTAAAAGAAATAGAAGATAGCTATAACGAACAACTGAGCCCCTACTATGCAGCAGCCCGCCTGTGGGTAGATGGTATTATTGATCCGCAGGAAACCAGAAAAGTTATCAGCATGGGCATAGAAGCAGCGAACCATGCACCCATTACTGAGCGTTACAATGTGGGAGTAATACAAACCTAAAACCAAACTGCCTGTAAACAGGCAGCCTAAATTTTAGTAACTTGCCCCATCCACCAGCCGCCCCTAGAGCGGCTGATTTTTAATTAAACGCACCGTGTGAAGAAAGAGCAGATGACCGATAGTGAGCTAAAAGCCCTTGTATCGCTGCTGGACGATGAGGACCAGGAGGTACTAAGGCATGTGGAAGAGCGTATCATGGCCCTTGGTGATGAGGCAATACCCTATTTAGAAAAGTACTGGGAGGAAAATTTTAATCCCGTAGTGCAGCGGCGTCTGGAGGATATGATCCATACGCTGCAATACGAGCTGCTCAAAAAGCGGCTTATCTCCTATAAAGATAATGGTGCCCAGGACCTGCTGGAGGGCATGTGGCTGGTAGCTACCTACCAGTACCCCGACCTAAGCCTGCAGAAGCTGCGCCAGGACCTGGAGCAGATCTATTACGATGCCTGGCTGGAGATGAAGCCCGACCTGCACCCTTTTGACCAGATAAAACTGCTCAACAGCGTACTCTTCGGCAAGTTGCGCTTTTCAGCCAACACCCGTAATTTCCATTCGCCCAACAACTCCTTTATCAACTGCCTGCTGGAGACCAAAAAGGGTAACCCCATAGGCCTCTGTGTGTTGTACATGCTGGTGGCGCAAAAGCTGGATATGCCGGTGTGGGGCGTAAACCTGCCCAACCTGTTTATCTGTACCTATAAGGTAAACGATGTGCAGTTTTACATCAATGCCTTTAACCGCGGGCTTATCTTTACCCGGCAGGATATAGAAAATTACATCAGCCATTTGCACCTGGTACCACAG
Source organism: Cesiribacter sp. SM1 (assembly GCF_020178975.1). GTDB lineage: Bacteria > Bacteroidota > Bacteroidia > Cytophagales > Cyclobacteriaceae > Cesiribacter. The sequence continues at coordinate 117,519 of NZ_JAHXBU010000093.1, read as the reverse complement.
GATAAATACTTTGAGCCCTGCGACAACCTCACCATCATTAAGCGTGTAATGCGCAACCTGGCCGGCTCTTACGAAAAAGGCGGCGACCACGAAAAAGTGGAGGAAATACGCATGCTGCTGTACGAAATCTCCGATCCGGGAGATCCTAAGTTTTAATAAAAAGCTGTTTTTTGCTGTTCTTTCATCGCTCTCACAGCTACAACTGCCTGTGCTGGTACTATTTGGCCGGCAGGACAGCTACACACCCAGCCCCTGCTGCACCCACAGCTTTCTCTGAATAGCCTCGTACAGGAAGCTGCCGCTCATATTCCACAGGCACAGGTTGAATTAATTAGCAACTGTGGCCACTTTATCCAGTGGGAACAGGCTGGCAAGGTAAATAAGCTGCTGCACAGGTTTTTCCACGAGACTACTAGTCAGGGGTGACAGCACAGAGATGGAGATGTATGGCTCTAGGAAAAAGCTTTTTAAGGCACCCCTGACTGAAATCCGGGGCTAACCAAGGTTGACTTTGTAATGTTTAGTAGCAGATTTATTCAGCCCCGGATTTCATTTAGCATTAGATTCCACCCTCCAGGACAGAACTTCCACCACAAGAGCCCCCAGCCAGCTACTGCACAAAGCGAAGCCACCCCAACAGAGGTGGCTTCGCCTTGTCTCACATCAAAATCAAATATCATTAATGTCCTTAAACCAGAAAACCAGGTTCAGTGGGTTATTTATAAGTCGGATCAAACTCCCAAAAATCTACAACGCTGTAAGAACCATTAATAGTGCCGCCACCATAGTATGCTTTGTTATCGACTACGAAAGAAATGCCTCCTTCCCTGTCATATTTTTGCCTGGAGCTAATTTCTGTGAAACTATCACGGGCAGGATCATATTCATAAAATGAATAGCTTGTCATCAAGTACCCCTTGCCATTGATTTCAAAACCATTGTTATTCCATTTGCTGAAATACTCCCTTAAACTGGCTTTACTGGTCCATTGTCTGGTATTTAAGTCAAGTTCGAACAGCTCATGCGGAGCTGTTGTAGACTGGGAAGAAAGCAGATACATTTTATTCCCTATCACAAATCCTGCGCTTACTCTTCCCCTGTAGCCTAAGCCAGAAGCAATACTGGAAAAGTATGACCAGCTGTCTGACGTGGGATCATACTCATATATGCTTCCACCAATATTAATTACATAGCCCTTCCCATTTGCAGATAAGCCTACAGAACGAAGAGAAGTCTCCTCAATACTCGCTATTTGCTGCCAGGTATTCGTAGCAGGATCATAGCGCCAGAAATCAGTAGCCGGCTCTGATAAACCGCTTTCTGAATATCCCCCACCCACATATGCATAATTGCCAATGGTAAAACTTGTTGCTCCAAACCGCTCTCCACCTCCAAAATCAGCCATCTTCTCCCACTTGTTAGTCTGGGGTGTATACTTCCAGAAATCTCTGTTTGCTGAATTAAGATCATTTCCCCGCCCAATCCCTGCATACCCATGGCCCGAAACAGCAAACCCAATTGCCCAATACCTGCCATATGGCCCATGAGGTACATCTTCTTTCTTTATCCAAGGATCCAAAAGCGTGAATTCTTTGGTACTTAAGGTATGTTGTTCAGCCACCTCCACATCCAGGTAGAACGATCTGCTAACATACATACCCTCCGGAATAGTTACCTCCAGCTCAGTGGCACTGGCATTGGTAACAGTACCATACAAATACCCGAACAACACTTTATTACCCTCCGGTATAGGATTAAAATTATTTCCCCTAAGTGTAATACTATTGCCAGTAAAACCCTTTTCTGATGATACAGAAGTTATGTTTGGAGGAAGCATATTGAATGGCTCTGTTGCTGCCCCTGTCATAAGGTGAACAGTTACAGTGATAACAGGTCCTTTACTGCTAACGGTGGCGGGCACAACTACCTTTAGCCGAGTGGCAGAGGCTTCTATTACCTGTGCTTCATGTTCTCCAAACTTTACAATATTTTCAGCACTTTTCGTGCTGAAATTAGCTCCGTTTAGGGTAACTATTGTACCAAAAGTTCCTTCCGCCGGACTAAAACTATCTATTTTAGGCACAAGCATAGTTAATGCATTTGCTGCCGTGGTTGTGTTGCCTGCCACTTTAACGGAGACAGGTACGGTATTTTGGGATATGCCGTGAGGTACAATACATGTAATTAAGGTATCAGTGCTGGCAACAATCTTCGCACTACGTTCTCCAAAGCTTACCTGATTGTTTAGCTTTACAAAACTAAAATACTTCCCCCTGATTTTAACTGTATCTCCGGAGGTAGCAGTTTCAGGCGTAAATCCCTCAATAACAGGAGCAATACTTCCCCGGCTCGAAAACTGTACGGCATCGCCATATATAATATGCTCCCGGGTTATGGCATAGGCTTTTACAAAATAGGTGCTATCTTTATACAGGCTGCTGCTGACTTGTGCGTTGAAATTTCCTTTCCCGGAGAATGCACCTAGCGAGATTTTATCTGACTGCCTTGTTGACAGTCCTTCATTTAACCCCCACAGGAACCCATGATCCAGAATAGGCGAGTTACCTGCATGTGCAATCTCTGCCTCCAATGTTGCTCCATTCTGAGTAACATTTTTTACTGAAAGTGTATTTAAGCGGGGGTAGTGCCGTGGAGTTACTTCATCTTCATTGCACCTGATAAGCGTAATGAATAATACGGCCAACAATAAAAAGCCTTTTGAAAGTTTACTTATCATGCCCTAATTTGATTAGTACTTGATACCAACAGTGAAATGTAGATTAGCTATGTTAGAACTAACAGGTCTGATAACATCCCAAATGTTATAGCTAAGTCCACTCGTTCGCTCATAGCTAAATTCAACATACCCCTTCAGTTTGCCGGAAACAGTTCGTTCAACACCAAATCCACCCCAGATTCCTAACTGGTTTTTTGCAATAGGAAAATTCCTGTACTCATATCTGTGCACTTCATCTGCTCCTTCAACCTCCAGAATTTGTAAAAAATGAGCTTTTAAATGAAGTGTGCTGGATAAACCAATGTTGAAAAACGGCGTGTATTGCTTTTCCGGAAACCGGTATTGCAACCCCAGGGGGATCTTGAACTCATTCAAGGTAAAGATCACATCATTTCTGTACACCCTGTTACCTTCCTTCGCTTCAAGATAAGCCGAATATTGAGGGCTACAGAATAATACTCCACTCTGAAAGGCTAACCTTTCGGTAATTCTTGGAGATAGGAAGCTCAGCAAAACTCCCGCTTCCAAATCTTGGCTTCTGTATGTTCCTTTTGTAAAAAGATCCATTGCCCTCTCCTGAGAATGGAACGTTAGCTTTGACATCCTGTAGCCGGCAGTAACGCCAAAACCTGCCCTGAACCACGGTTTGCTCTCTTTATAAGAAATATAATCTGTAGAAATACAGCGGTTATATTCTTCTACAAGCTTTGTTAAATCTTTTTCTTCAATAAAAATTCTTTCGATTTTCTCTTTAAGCCTTCCACAATCATGCATCATATAGGTTAGGATACCAATATGATGGGTAGACCTCCGCAGCATCTTTTTACCATCAATCACTTCAAGATCTTCCCTGACCACAAGCTTATGTAAAGTTGAATCTCCTTTGGCTATGTAAAATGCAGAAGGATCTCTGTATAACGACACAACCCCTCTAACCAGAACCTCTACGAACAGCTGATCTTTACTAACCCCATTGTTATCGGTACTCCTGATTTCGATAGACTGAAAGAATTTATCGTTAACAAACCCGTAGCCTTTAAGATCAAAGGGCTTATAAGTTATAACATCACCCGACAGCCCCTTTTTATATTCACAAGATTTTGCGCTGCTTTTATTGCCTTTGTAATTGATGAATCCTGCCACTGTATCGCCTTTTATGGTAATGATGTATCCCGGACGATAGTTTGATTGGGCATAGGCGTTCAGGCTTAGAAACAGAGCCATTAAAGCAATCAATGCTGATTTCATGATAGGAGGCTGAGGTTGAAAGGTTCTGGTCAGTTAAATCGTTTGGAAATTATTTAGTGAGCGGCACAGCAAATTACTAAAAACCACATCATATTCTACCTAATGTTACAAAATTCAGCAAATTCAGGTATACAACCTCCTCAGCCCATCTGTAAATTATGCACGTATTAACTTATGTTTCAATGACTGATTATCAGCACTCACAACAAAAAACCGGCCTGAACAGCCGGTTTCCTTTACCTTTATTATTATTTCAGATATGCCCTTAATTAACTTTTATCATACAACCCACCGGCCGCTTGGTTTTTACCACAGCTGTTTTACCAGTTAAAGCGCTTTCGATGGCCTGCTGCAGGTAAGGCTGGCTTACATCCTCTGCAACCTGGGGGTTGTCGTCGATAGCACCGGAGTAATGCACGGTGAAGCTACCATTGCGTGGCGTAAGCACATAAACTTCAGGTGTTTTGCTGGCACCGTACTTCTTTGCCGTTGCCTGCTGCTTATCTGCCAGGTAGGGCAGGCCATTGCCCCAACTCTCGGCTTTTTGTTTCATGGCCTGCTCCGATTCCTCATTGTTTTGCTGGGCATCGTTCGGATTGATCAGGACAAAAGCAACACCTCTGTCTTTATACTGTCCAACCAGCTCATTGATGCGTGCCTCATACAGGCGGGAGTATGGGCAGTAATTGGAAGTGAACACCAGCACAACGGCTTTCTGCCCTTTAAAATCAGCCAGTGATACGGCACGCCCGCTAACAGCATCGGTGAGCGTAAAATCAGGAGCTGCAGCACCAGGGCTTACCCCCTGCGCATAAGCGCCTATTACCAATCCCAGGCCTAACACAGTTAATATCAAAAGCTTTTTCATATCTAATCTTGAGGTTATCTATACTATGACAAAATCTGTACCATCTTTATGCTACTACGCACAGTAGTAAGCTGTTATACCACTGATAATGCAGCTCGTAGGGCTTACCATACAGCAAGGCCTGCAGCCTGTTGGTACCCTTTAGCGGCGCTACCTCCATATCGCGGGCAAAGATAAGCCCGGGCTGGCCATTTAGTTTATAGAGCGCTTCTTTTGCAGCCCACCAGAGGCAAAGCTGCTCGAGATTATCACCAACCAGCGCCTGCTCCTGCTGCGAAAGAAACTTGTGCTTAATACGGAACAGCTGCGGACGGGGTTTTTCAATATCGAGGCCCACCGGCCTAAGCGGATGCACCGCTGCTGCCGCAAATGGAAAAGCATGCGATAGTGAAATGTACAGTGTTTCCGGATGTAGAAACGGCCTGCCGAAAGAATTCTTCTGCAGGCATAAGGCCCCCACATCGGGCAGGAGCGACTGCAAGGCCAGCCTGCACCCCAGCCACTCCAGCCTGCGCTGCTCCACACGAATGTTTTGCAGCTCCTGAAGCGGAAAGCAGTTAGGGTTAAGTTGCTGCTGGAGTTGCTGTTCGGGCTCCTCCAGCTGCCAGAGTGCCCAGCTACCGCCGTCCGTTAAATTACCAGTCTGGAATAGGGGCATGGTTTAGGTTTACGGACAAATATCGTTAATTTACATCAGAATTGTAAAACCAAAGCATGCCCCGCTTAGCCGTACAAAAGCAGCACACCTTCAGCGGCCACCGCGATTGCCTCTATACCCTGGCCCCTACCGGCACCGGAGAATCTTTTTTTTCTGCAGGCGCCGATGGGCTGGTAGTGCAATGGCAGCTCGCAACTCCAGACCAGGGCCAGCTGCTGGCTAAAGCAGATGCCTCTATCTACGCCATGGCCTACGAGCAGCAGCAGGACTGGCTCTTCTTCGGGCAGAATTACGATGGCATCCGGCTCATAGAAATAAACAGCAAAAAGAATCTTAGCTCGCTGCAGGTTACTAAATCAGCCATTTTTAGCCTGGAAGCTTGGGACGGAAAAATTTATGCAGGCACCGGCAGCGGACACCTGCTGGTACTGCAGCAAAATCCATTGCGGGTGCTGCACGAAATTCAGCTGTCTGAAAAAAGTCTGAGAGGCATTGCCCTACACGCCGGCTGGCAGGAGCTGGCAGCCGCTTACAGCGATGGGAAAATTCGCATACTGGATTTAAATACCCTTGCTTTAAAACAGGAGATAGAGGCACACCAAAATTCTGTTTTTACCGTACAATATTCGCCGGATGGCCGTTACCTACTGAGTGGCAGCCGCGATGCACACATAAAGGCCTGGTCTGTAGCCGACCGCTATGAGCTGGCCGAGAGCATTGTGGGACACATGTACACCATTAACCACCTTAGCTACAGCCCCGATGGCAAGCTGTTTGCCAGCTGCAGCATGGATAAATCTGTTAAGGTGTGGGATGCAGCGGCTTTTAAACTACTGAAGGTAATAGACAAGGTACGCTATGCCGGCCATGGCACCTCAGTTAACCGGCTGCTGTGGTTAAACAACAGTACACTGGCATCTGCCAGCGACGATCGAACAATTTCAATCTGGAACATAGAGCATCAAGAGGGAATATGAAAATTACACCACTGGAAATACGCCAAAAGAGTTTTGAGCGCAACTTTAGAGGATACGACAAAGAAGAAGTAGATGCCTTTTTAACCACCCTTTCGCAGGAATGGGAGCGCGTGGTAGAGGAGCACAAAGAGCTGCGCTATAAGCTCGAGATGGCAGATAAAGAGGTGAGCAAGCTACGCGATGTGGAAAGCTCTCTTTTCAAAACCCTGAAAACCGCAGAAGATACCGGCAACAGCATGGTAGAGCAGGCTACTAAAAAAGCCGACCTGCACCTGCGTGAGGCCGAGCTTAAAGCCGAAACCATCCTGAATGATGCCCGTGCCCGTGCCCGCGAAATTCAGGATAAGGCTGATGAAAGAGCAGAAAAAATTCTGCAGGCCATGGAGAAACGCGTAAAGGAAATGGAGCATCATTACCGCATGCTGGAGAGCCACCGCGATAACCTGTTAAGTGATTTGCTGGTGCTGGCCAATAATACACTGGAGCGCGTGGAGCAGGCCGAAAAGAAAGTGAAGAAGCACGACGTAAGTGGCCTGGTAAACGCTGCAGAGCAGGCCGTACGCGAACGCCGCTACCACCAGGATACCAATGCCAGAACCGAAAATGACGAAGCTGTTTTCGATGAGGATGAAGAGGAAAGTGTAGAAGAACTAAGAATGAGCAGTGAGGACACGGAAAGCAGAGAAAAAAAAGATAATTCTTCTTTCTTTGACACCATTTAAGCCGCTCTTATGGGAAAAGTAGCATTGGAGGGCATGGAGTTTTTTGCTTATCATGGATATTATGATGAAGAGCAAAAAATGGGCAATAAGTATTCGGTAGATGTTGCCGTAGAAACGGACCTGACTGCCGCCGCCCAGCACGATGCCCTGGCAGAAACGATCAACTATGAGGTATTATATAAGATCATTGCCCAGGTAATGAGCAGGCCCAGCCGTCTGCTGGAAACCCTCAACATGCAGATCATCCAGGAGGTGTTTAAACGCTTTCCCGTTGCAGATCGTGTGGAGGTGAACTTATCCAAATTTAACCCTCCCATTGGTGGCGTGTGCCGCGAGGCCAAAGTAACCATGAGCAAAACCCGGGATGAGATTGTGAAGCTGAAGGTTTGATAGCTCGACAAAAACCAGAAGAGGCCCCAGGGCCTCTTTTTTGTTTACTATTGCGCTTCTTCCTCTTTTTCTTCCTTAGAAGGGTTGGTGAACAGAAATCCTCTGGCGTCGGAGCCTTCGTAGAAGTCTACCTGCAGGCCCAGCAGGTACATGGTATGGCGCTTTTCTACCAGTACCGGCACCCCATGTATATCGTATTTCAGATCGCCTTCCTTGGGTTTATCAAAACCTAATACATAAGATACCCCTCCACAGCCTCCGCCTTTTACCCCTACCCTCAGGCCATATCCTTCGGGGATGTTCTTGTTCTCCATGATATGTTTTACCTCGGCTACTGCTTTAGAGGTTAATTCTATTGGCTGTAACATATACTGTTGTGTTTATAAGTTGGCCCGTGGCTGCAAAAACAAAGATACGGCAGCCCCTTTACATTTTAACGCTAGTGATACCTTAGTTGATTCCAGGATTACAAAAGTTCTCAACCATGAACAGCCCCCCGGTAGAGGAGTACAGCCGTTTTATGCATCAGCCCATGAGCCAAATGAACAGCGGCAGCACATTTTTTCAGAAAGCCATGCCCCTGCTACAGTATTTTATTTACTTTAGCACCGCAACTAAGCCTCTCACAGGCTGTTTCAGTTAAAAAACACTATGGAAGTTCTGGCCGATTTATTAAAGATTATTGTTCCTGCCGCACTGGTACTCTATGCAATGTACCTGATGGTAAAATCATTCCTGGAAAAAGAATTTCAGCAAAAAGCAATTGAGGTGAAGTCCCGCGACCGGGAGGTGCTGCTGCCCATCAGGCTGCAGGCTTTTGAGCGCATAGTGCTTTTCCTGGAACGCATTACACCAAATAACCTGCTGCTGCGCCTCAACGACAGCCGCTACTCTGCACGTGAATTCCAGCAGGTACTGGTGCACGAGGTGCGGGAAGAGTACAACCACAACCTTTCGCAGCAGGTATACATGAGTGAAGAAAGCTGGGCTGCTGTGCGGGCCGCCATGGAAGAAGTAATTGCCCTTATTAACCAGGCAACAGATACGCTACCCGATGATGCGCGCAGCATTGACCTTAGCCGGGCTGTGCTGCAAAGAGCCATTGATCAGCAAAAAGACCCTACCGGACAGGCCCTTCACCGGGTAAAGCAGGAAATCCGCACTATTTTTTAAACAGAAGCACCTGCTGCGCAAACCAAACAGTAGGCTGCGGGTTACATATTTTTAGAGCCAATTAAATAACATGAGAAACAGCGACGATACTTTTTTACAGAAAGCCTTACGGCTGATGCAGGGTTCTTCAGACGAAGCAGAAGCAATAGCCCGGGATAATGGTAAGCTTGACAAGCTGGTGAACAAGTCACGCAAGAAGATGTACAATGTCAAGGACAAAAAGCCGAACATCCTGAACTTCTTCAATCAGCTGATCGTCTTTCAACGTTTGCTGAAAGCTTACTCCCGCAAAGAATATCCAAACCTCCCCTGGAAGTCGCTTTTATCTATCGTTGGCGCCATTTTATACTTTTTAAACCCATTAGACCTTATTCCCGATTTTATTCCCGGCATAGGGCTGTTAGATGATATCACCTTATTGGGCTGGGTTTATAAAAGTGTTGCTTCTGACGTAGAGAAGTTTGAAGAATGGGAGTATAATAACAAGCCTGTTTTAACAGAATAGTGAACGTACCATCACCCACCGATACCTTTGGTCAGCGTACAGCACTGATTGCCGGCGCAACCGGTCTGGTTGGCTGGCAGTTGCTTAACCTGCTCCTGAGCGATCCTTATTACGACCGGGTATATGTGCTCACGCGCAGAAAACTAACCCTCGAGCACCCTAAGCTTGAGCAACTGGTTATCGATTTCGATACCCTTGCCGACCGTAACCTTATTCCGGAAGTACAGGATGTTTACTGTTGCCTGGGCACCACTATGAAGAAAGCCGGCTCTAAGGAGGCTTTTCGTAAGGTAGATTTTACCTATCCTTACGAGCTGGCCAAGCTTGCTGCCAATAATGGTGCCCATCAGTTTCTGCTGGTTACGGCTATGGGCGCCAATAAGAGCAGTCTCTTTTTTTACAACCGGGTAAAAGGCGATGTGGAAGAAGCCATTTGCAAAATAAGCCAGTACAGAACCATTCATGTATTCCGCCCCTCCCTCCTGCTGGGCCGCCGGCAGGATGACCGCAAAGGAGAAGCGTTTGCACAAAAAATTACCAGGATCATTCGGCCCTTAATGGTGGGGCCTTTCCGTAAGTACCGCCCCATTCAGGGGCATGTGGTAGCTGAGGGTATGCTGGCTGCCGCCAAATCCGATCAGCGGGGAATCATGATTCATGCTTCGGAAGAGATAAAAAAGCTGGGACAAAAGAGGCTAACTGCGTAGGTTTACAGGCATGATAGCTGTACTACAACGTGTTTCTGAAGCCTCCTGCACCATAGATGGCGAGGTGAGTGGTAAAATAAATAACGGCCTGCTGGTGTTACTGGGCATAGAAGATGCCGATACCAGCGAAGATATTCAATGGCTGAGCAAGAAGATCGTTAACCTGCGCATTTTTAATGATGAGGCAGATGTAATGAACCGGAGCCTGCTGGATACGGGGGGAGACCTGCTACTGATCAGCCAGTTTACCCTGCATGCCAGCACTAAAAAAGGGAACCGCCCCAGCTACATAAAAGCCGCCAAACCGCCTGTAGCCATTCCTCTGTACGAAGCCACCATTCAGCAACTGCAAACAGAGCTGGGCAAGCCCATACAAACCGGCCGCTTTGGTGCCGATATGAAAATTGCGCTGCTCAATGATGGTCCCGTTACCATCATCATCGACACAAAAGATAAAAAGTAGTCCTTTCCGGATATAAGGCTGTTTTTACTGTAGTAGGGCAAGGTATTTGTGCTGATTTCAGGGATTGTTTTACCAAAAATACTCCCTATGAAATTTTTAGTACCCATAGCATTTTTCGTTTTGCTTGCTGTTGGCTGTACTCCTTCAGTTAACACACTTCCCCCGGACCCTACCCGCACCCCTACACAGGAAACCAGCCTTTGGTTGCCGCCCAATCTTGAAATAGTAAGGCTGGATTATGATGCAGAGGTGTACACAAGAATATCTGGCGGCGATACGTGGATGGAAGGAAATGAAGGAAGGGCTTTTATCATAGCCCATGCCCGGCATAAAAAAACAGGCGTTCACTATCTGCTGGTATACGAAGATATTATCCGAAGCTCGCGCCCCAGCCAGATCATTAAATTTGAACCAAACGAACAGGAGTTTTAAAACTGCTTTACCCCCTGTTTTAAAAGCTGCACAACAGCCATACTGCCCTGTATTAGCAAAGTGCCCATGCATTACAGTTCAAATCTGTAGTGTCTTGCAAAAACAGTCTGCAGGCAATACCTTGTAAGCATGACGATCAAAGAAGCACAGGAACAGGTAGATGCGTGGATCCGCACCACCGGCGTTCGTTATTTCAACGAACTTACCAACACAGCCATTCTTATGGAAGAAGTGGGCGAGCTGGCCCGCCTAATGGCCCGTACCTATGGTGAGCAGAGCTTTAAGGAAAGTGACAAAAACCGCGATCTGGGCGATGAAATGGCCGATGTGCTCTGGGTGCTCATGTGCCTGGCCAACCAGACCGGCGTTGACCTAACCCAGGCCCTGCAGAAAAACATAGAGAAAAAGACCCTGCGCGACAGTGAGCGACACAAGAATAACGATAAGTTAAAGCAGTAGCTACAATCCAACGATTGCGTAAGTTTTACCCGACCATTATCATACATAATATTATTCTGCCAAAAATAATGTAACCCTGATGCTATTCTAAATAATCAGGTTTTTATTAAGTAACATAAAACCGCAAACGTTACAGTACAAAATCTGCTTCTGCACCAGCGGATGTTCACGATTGAATTATTCTCTATCTTTGCCGGTTCATTTCCAGAATCAGGTTAATAGATAGTACAAATCGTGAAGTATACTTTATTTGACAAAAGCCAGGGTACGCTTAAGGACGAAATATTCTCAGGCCTTACCGTTGCCCTTGCACTGGTACCAGAGGCTGTTGCCTTTGCCTTTGTGGCTGGCGTATCGCCAATTGTAGGTTTGTATGGTGCCTTTATGATGGGCCTTATCACCTCCCTTCTTGGTGGCCGCCCGGGTATGATCTCCGGTGCCACCGGCGCCATGGCCGTGGTAATGGTAAGCCTGGTAAGTGAGGGTAACCAGCTGGGCGAAGGTATGGGACTGCAATTTTTATTTGCCACGCTGCTGCTTACAGGCCTTATACAGGCAGGCGCAGGCCTGCTAAAACTGGGCAAGTTTATCCGTATGGTGCCCCACCCGGTAATGATGGGCTTTGTAAATGGTTTGGCCATTGTCATTTTCCTATCGCAGCTGGGCATGTTTAAAACTGGTGGCGAGTGGTTAACAGGCACTACACTTTACTATATGCTGGCACTGGTAGCGCTCACCATGGCTATTATGTTCTTCCTGCCTAAGCTTACAAAAAAAGTACCGGCTGCACTTACTGCCATTATTGTTGTTTCGCTTATTGCCATCTTTGGTGGCTTTGAAACTGCAACGGTAAAAAGCTTTATCGTGGAAAGGGGCGGCACCGGCATTAGTGCAGGTTTGCCAACTTTTGCTGTACCCAGCATTCCTTTTACCCTGGATACACTCCTGTTCATCCTTCCGTACGCTGCAATTCTGGCCGCTATTGGCCTCATAGAATCCCTGATGACGCTCAACCTCATTGACGAGATTACAGAAACCCGCGGCAGCGGCAACCAGGAAAGTATTGCCCAGGGTGCTGCAAACATTGTTAATGGTTTCTTTGGTGGTATGGGTGGCTGCGCCATGATTGGCCAGAGCATCATCAACATCAAGGGTGGGGCACGCAACCGCCTTTCTGGCGTGGTGGCATCGCTGGCCCTGCTGGCCTTTATCCTTTTTGGTGCCGAATACATAGAAATGGTACCCATTGCCGCACTGGTAGGCGTTATGTTTATGGTGGTGATTGGCACCTTCTCCTGGGGTACCTTTAAAGTATGGAACAAAATACCAGCTACCGATACCATTGTAATTGTGCTGGTAACTGGTTTAACCGTAATTTTTGATCTGGCCATTGCTGTAGTGGCAGGCGTTATTGTATCTGCACTGGTGTTTGCCTGGGAAAATGCACTGCGCATCCGCGCCCGCAAGTTTGTAGATGAAAAAGGCATTAAACACTACGAGATTTTCGGACCACTTTTCTTTGGCTCCACGCAGCTGTTCATGTCCAAATTCGATGTGGCAAACGACCCGGAAGAAGTAATCATCGACTTTAAGGATTCTCGCATTGCAGACCAGTCGGCTATTGAAGCCATCAACAAACTGGATGAAAAGTACCTGCGTGCCGGCAAAACCCTGCACCTGCGCCACCTTAGCGCCGATTGTGTGCGCCTGATCAGGCGTGCAGAGAAGATCTGCGAGGTAAACGTACTGGAAGACCCTAACTACTTTGTAGCCATAGATACCTACAAAGCAAGCAGCAAAGCTAAAGAACGTGCGGCCGCAACTGCCTCTGGCGAGCTTGCTTTCAAGCATTAATAACAGGTGTTTTGATAGATCAAAAGCCATGTAGTGATAAGCTGCATGGCTTTTTTATTTTTGGGATAATCCTATATTCGCTTAAAACGGCACCATATGAAATTCGGTAAGTCATTTTGGATCAAGCTGGGCATCGAATCTCTGCTCATCGTTTTTAGTGTGTTGCTGGCATTGGCACTCAACGAGTACATGTCGCAAAACAAAGAAGACGAAAGAACAAAGCAGGCGCTGATAAGCATTCGGGAGGAACTGCGTGAAAATCAGAAAATAGTCAGGAACTGGCACCAGAACCACCGGGTGGCCCTAAAAAAGATTGAAGAGTACAGGGGAAGAACCGAGGCCTACGATAGCCTGGTAGTAAATCATCAGTTTCAGCTTAACAGGCTATTTGAAGGAACCCTTATCCCCAACCTTGTTCGCAGCACCGCCTGGGAAACCGCTAAAAGTACCGGTATTCTTCAAAATATTGAGGTACCTCTTGCTAACTCACTCTCGGAGACCTATGATGCACAAAAACTAGGTGTTAGCAATACCGCTGACAGGCTTATTAGCCTGATATTTGAAAGAGAAACACACCAGCAGGAGCGGGCGGCACAAACCCTGGTGCTGCTACAGTTCACAATGGCCGAACTGGTTGGCCAGGAATCTTACCTGATCTCTGCCTATGACGATATGCTGCAAAAGCTGGATGCCACCCTGGAGCAATAAAAAAGCCGGCTTATCACCGGCTTTATGCTTTTAATGTGCTACGCTTTCCAGCATTACCAGCTCATCGCCTTTCAGCACGGGAATTACCTGGTACACATCTTTCTCCAGGGAGAAACGAATATCATCTTCTACCCCAAACTTGCTAAGCCTGCGGGCATGGGAGGCCTGCATCAGGTAGTCGAACAGCTGGTTCTTTACAGTTTCGTAGAGCGTCATGGAAGCCAGGGGTGAGTCGCAGCAGGGCTCATGGGTATCTCTGAGCATGCTCACCAGCGCACCGGCAAACAGTGTATCTTCCATGTTAACCTTGCCCTTCCAGCCGGCACAAAGCAGCACCACATCTTCGGGCTGCTGGCGCAGGTAGCCGGCCAGGGCAGAGAGGTTTAAAAAGGCACCAATCAGCACCTGCTTGGCAAAAGGTGCCGAGCGTGTAATAGCCAGCGTACCATTGGTGGTGGTTACAGCCACTTTTTTTCCGGCGTAAGCGCCTTCCAGGTAGGCTCGCGGCGAATTGCCAAGATCAAAGCCAGCCACCTGCTCGCCACCCCGTTCGGCTGCAGTAAGGTAGCCCCTTTTGCCCAGCTGCTGGCACTCATCCAGGGTAGCTACCGGCCTGATGCTCTCCACGCCCTCTGCCAGTGCTGTTACCATGCAGGAGGTAGCACGCAGAATATCAATCACCACCACTATCTGTCCCTTCAGATCATATAAATTGATCAGCTCGGGGCTCAAACAAACATCTATCTGTCGATTATCCATATCTGTTGGTTTACACCGCTTTTATTTACTGCTGGCTTAGGCCTGGTAAAAAGGCATCTTCACCACCTCTGCCTTAAGCCTGCGGCCGCGAATATCTACAAAAATTTCGGATCCCGGCTGGGTAAATTCTTTTTTCAGATAGCCCATACCAATGCCCTGGCTCAGCGAGGGCGACATGGTGCCACTGGTAACAGTACCAATTTTATTTCCATCGGCATCTACCAGCTCATAGCCCTGGCGGGGTATGCCGCGGTCTATCATTCTAAAGCCACTTAACTGACGCTCAACACCGGTTTCTTTTTGTCTGCGCAGGTTTTCAGAATTATTAAATTCCTTGCTGAATTTGGTGATCCAGCCCAGGCGAGCCTCCAGGGGTGAGGTGGTATCGTCAATATCATTCCCATACAGGCAGTAACCCATCTCCAGGCGCAGCGTATCACGCGCACCTAAGCCTATAGGCTTTATGTTGTAGGGCTGGCCTGCTTTAAAAATCTTATCCCACACCTGCTCGGCATGCTGGTTTGGCACATAAAGCTCAAATCCGCCGGAGCCGGTATAGCCAGTGCCGGATATAATTACATCCGGAACACCTGCAAATTCACCCTTCACAAAATGATAAAAAGGGATATCGGCAAGCTTTACAGGCGTAAGTGATTGCAGGGCTTCTATAGCTTTTGGTCCCTGTACTGCAAAAAGCGATATTTTGTCTGATACATTATCCAGCATTACCTCGCCTTTGGCATACTGGCTGATCCAGTTCCAGTCTTTTTCGATGTTGGAGGCATTTACCACCAGCATGTACTCCTCCTCTGCAAGCTTGTATACGATCAGGTCGTCTATAATGCCGCCCTCCAGATTGGTCATGCAGCTGTACTGCGCCTGCCCTGTTTTTAATTTACTGATGTCGTTGGTGGTGACCAGCTGAATAAGCAGCTCTGCCTGGGGTCCGCGCACCATAAACTCACCCATATGCGACACATCAAATACTCCCACTCCCTCGCGCACGGTTTTGTGCTCCTCAATATCGGAGGTGTAACGTACAGGCATATTATAACCTGCAAAAGGCACCATTTTAGCACCCAGGGCCACATGTTTATCGTGTAAAGCAGTTTTTTTCAGTTCCATCAGCAATAGATTAAGATCTACGCAAAGCTAATTATTTCTATCAAAAGGCGATAGTTTATGGGGATGTTAGAAGGGAGAAGATAGATAATAGATGAGAGACAACAGACAATGTACTACAGAAGAACTGTGATGGACTTTGAGAGACTATAAATCTGTTGGTATGAGGCGTGACCCCTAAAGGATGGGATGGCATTTGTAGTTTTAAGCCTGTGGGCCACTGCATTGATAAGAATCCGGCGGCGCCCGAAAAGAAAATCCAAAAAATTACCTGCGCCCTGAAAACGTTTGAATTCACAATGCAGGCTATTACGGCAACATCACGGGCTTTGGCATCTGCTACCGCCAAATTCTTTGCATCAATTCCTGCATCTAACATATAAATAATTCTGTATTTTTGCCAAATGAAAGAATGGATGAGTCAATGGGGCAGGCAGCCCCTTGTTATTGCAGGCCCCTGCAGCGCCGAAACTTACGATCAGTTGTACACCACAGCCAAGGCTGTACGCGATCAGGGTATTAGACTGGTACGTGCCGGAGTATGGAAACCCCGGACCCGCCCCAATAACTTTGAGGGCGTTGGCGAAGAGGCCCTGTTCTGGATGGATGATATCCGCAAAGAACTAGATGTAGCCTTTGCCATAGAAGTTGGTAACCCACAGCACGTAGAGCTGGCCCTTAAGCATGATATTGATGTATTATGGATTGGTGCCCGCTCTACCGTAAACCCTTTTACCGTTCAGGAAATTGCCGAGGCACTCACAGGTACTGATAAGCCAATACTGGTTAAAAACCCGATCAACCCCGAGCTGGCCCTCTGGTTTGGTGCACTGGAGCGCCTGGCAAACCGCAACATCAAAAATCTGGGTGCCATTCACCGCGGCTTTAGCTTCTTTGGCGAAAGCCGCTTCCGTAACGTGCCTGCCTGGCATATGGCTATTGAGCTGAAGCGCGAAATGCCTGACCTGCCACTCATCTGCGACCCCAGCCACATTTCCGGCGACAGGAACATGATCCAGGAAATCTCCCAGATTGCCCTTGACCTGAACTATGATGGCCTTATTATAGAAACACATCCCGACCCCGTAAATGCCTGGAGCGATGCCAAGCAGCAGGTGAACCCTGCCATGCTGCACGATATTTTAAGAAGCCTGCGTTATCCCGAAGCTGCCAGCGAGCACCCCGAGTTCCGCAATAAGCTGGAGGAGATCCGTCATGGTATAGATGTGGCCGACCGCGAAATTCTGGAAGCCCTGCACCGCCGTATGCAGCTGGTAGACCAGATTGGCGAATATAAACGTGCTCACAACCTTACAGTGCTGGACCTGGATCGCTGGCAGGAGATCCTGGAAAGCCGCCAGAAGTGGGGCAAGCACCTTAACCTGAAAAAATCTTTTATCCGTGATTTGTACATGCTGATCCACCAGGGATCTATTCGCAGGCAAACCAAGATCATGAACAAGGACTAATGGCCATTCCCAAGCATGTGCTGATAGCGCCAATCGGGCAAAGCCTGGAACAAGTACTGCAAAACACCTCTTTCAGCAAGCTCTTTGTGCTCACTGATGAGAATACTGCAGCGCATTGCTACCCGCTTATCAGTAGTATTTTACCAGCAGAACACCTGCATTTTAGCGTGCCTGCCGGTGAGGAGCATAAAACCCTCCAGACCTGCAGCAGCATCTGGAGCCAGATGACCAGCGCCGGCCTCGACAGGCAGGCGCTGGTGATTAACCTGGGCGGTGGCGTTATTACCGATATGGGTGGTTTTTGTGCAGCCACCTACAAACGCGGGGTTCGCTTTATTAATATTCCTACAACGCTGCTCTCGCAGGTAGATGCCAGCGTGGGCGGCAAGCTGGGCGTAGATTTTGAAGGATATAAAAACCACATTGGCCTTTTTGGCGAGCCCGAGGCTGTACTGGCAGATCCTGTTTTTCTGAAAACCCTTTCACCAAGGGAGCTACGTTCCGGCTACGCAGAGGTAGTGAAGCATGCACTGATTGCCGATGCCGGCTACTGGCAAAAGCTACTGGAGCAGGAGCAGTGGCAGGAGCTGGACTGGCAAAACATCATCAGCCACAGCATTGGTGTAAAAGGAGATGTGGTGCTGCAGGACCCTACAGAAAAAGGACTGCGCAAGATCCTGAACTTTGGCCATACCCTTGGCCATGCCCTGGAAAGCTACCGGCTGGAGGGCAGCGCTGAGCAGCGCTTATTGCACGGTGAGGCTATTGCAGCAGGCATGATTTGCGAGGCATGGCTTTCGGCACAAAAGTGCGGCCTTTCTGAAGAGAGTTTAAAGGAAATTGCCCGCTACATCAGCAGTGTATGGCCCGAAACAATGGCTAAGCCAGAAGATATACCTGCCATACTGGGCAGGCTGGAGCAGGATAAGAAAAACGAAGGAAAGCAGGTGCTTTTTAGCTTACTGAAGGCCCCGGGAGAATCGGTGTATAACATTGCTGTTCAGCAGGCAGAGGCCCGGCAGGCCTTAGCGTGGTACATAAAAAAAGGCTGGCAGTAGTGCCAGCCCAGATTTATTAAGTATTAAGCGTTATCATCCACTTTTTGCTGCGCCTGCTCGCTAAGCCTTTCAGCTTCTTCTAATGCGTTATTCGCAAGGTCACGGATTTTAGCATATGATTGCTCCCACTGGTCTTCCAGATCGCTTAGCAGATCATCTGCCTGACGGGAAAGTTTTTCGCGGGTTACATCACCTTTGTCTGGAGCCATTAAAAGACCAATTGCTGCACCAGCAGCTGCACCGGCCAAAAAGGCCATAAATTTTCCTGAGTTGCCCATAGGAGATTTGAGGTTTTAGAATAAAAAAAATTGTATTAGCTAATTTAAAATAGAAGTAGAATCTTGATTCAACTTTAGAATACGGCCAATTTTAAGAAATTGTTTTGAATTTTAACAGGAAAATCATTTATCATGTCCGCAGCCTCCCTATCCATATATCCTAAGGCAACACTGCCACCGGTTACCATACAACTTCCTGCCTCTAAAAGCGAGAGCAACCGGGCGCTTATTATCCAGGCTCTTTGCAAACCCAGACCCAGCCTGCACAACCTTTCCGAAGCACGCGATACCCAAACCATGCAGCGCCTGCTGAACAGCGACGCACATGAGCTGGATGTGCTGGATGCCGGCACCACCATGCGTTTTCTGGCAGCCTACTGCGCCGCCAGCGGCCGCGAAGCCCTGCTTACCGGTACGCCCCGCATGCTGGAGCGCCCCATCGGGCCACTGGTAAATGCCCTGCAGCAATTAGGTGCCCCTATCAGCTATGCGGTAAAAGAAGGTTATCCTCCCCTGAAGATCGAAAAAAATTTTCAGCAGCAAACGGAGCGTCTAAGTATTCGCAGCGACATCAGCAGCCAGTTTATCTCTGCCCTGCTCATGATTGCCCCCAGCTTACCCAAAGGCCTGAAGCTGGAGCTGGTAGGCGCTATCAGCAGCCGCCCCTACATACAAATGACCCTCGACCTGATGGAGCACTTTGGCGCCCGCTGGCAGTGGGAGGGCAATACCATTGAAATAGCCCCCGGCGGCTACACCCCCAATGAGTACAGCATTGAGGGCGACTGGTCGGGTGCCAGCTATTGGTTTAGCCTGGTAGCCCTGGCAGATCAGGCAGAAATCTTTCTTCCCGATCTGCGCCAGCACTCCCTGCAGGGCGATAAGCGTGTAATCGAAATAATGGAGAAGCTGGGTGTAGGTACCCGCTGGGAAGGCAATGGTGTACACCTGTTTAAAACAGAAGCCCAACCCACTGTTGAGCAGGATTTTGACGACTGCCCTGACCTTGCCCAAACCATAGCCGTTTGTTGTGCGGCAAAAGGTGTTAGCGGTCGCTTTACCGGCCTGCACAGCCTGCGCATTAAAGAAACCGACCGCATTGCTGCGCTGCAGAACGAGCTGGGCAAAATAGGCGCCACCCTGCTGGAAGAAAAAGAAGGCAACGGTGCCTGGATATTAACTCCTTCCAAAGCCCTTCCCAAGCAGGTTTTTATCAACACCTACGACGACCACCGCATGGCCATGGCCTTTGCGCCCCTAGCCACCAAAATGGAAGTTACCCTTGAACATCCCGAAGTAGTAAACAAATCCTTCCCCCGCTTCTGGGAGCAGATTGAGCGGGCTGGGTTCGGTGTTGTGCGGGCATGAGTGAATGATGGACTGTGGGAGTGAGTGAATGAGCGGGTATTTCTTGCATCAGCTGTTAATATCGTGCAGTGGCTTCTTACTCACTCCCTCACTAAATCACTCCCTCACAACTATCCTCTCCTGCACCTCACGAAAATACTGTGGGGCTTGCAGCAGGCGGCTGCCGTACCAGCTGAACATTTCACCATCTACCAGCAGCAACTTTGATTTTGGCAAAAGCTCCTGCAGGGCAGCCATATGCTTTTCTTTAAAGGGGTATGGTTCTGATGACAACAGCACCACCTCGGGATTTAGCTGCTGCAGCGCTTCATCACTTAGCCGGGGGTAACGGGCACTATCTTCCAGCACATTTCTGAAACCACAGAGCTCCAGCATGTTGTGCACAAAGGTGGTGTTACCCACTCCCATCCAGGGGTTTTGCCAGATGAGGTATAGCACAGAAACAGGAGAAGCAAGAGGCAGTCCGGCAAACGCTTTTACAATGGTTGCTACCAGCTTTTCTGCTTCTTCATTCCTGTTGGTAAGCCCTCCCAGCATTCGCATCATTTGCAGCGCATCCTCCAGATTGTAGATGTCGCTCATCCAGACCGGAAACTCCCGGGCCAGTACCTCTATGGATTCCTGTTCATTTTCTTCTTTATTGCCAATAATCAGATCAGGCTGCAAGGCCTTTATCCTATCCAGCTGAGGTGTTTTAGTACCCCCTATCACCTTTTTTTGCTTTCGCCAGTGCTCCGGGTACAGGCAGAATTTGGTAAGCCCCACCACCTGCTCCTCCAGTTCCAGGGTATAGAGCAGCTCTGTTTGGGAGGGCACCAGTGAAATGATTCTCCGGGGAGGCCATTCTACTGTAATTTGCCGGCCCATCTGGTCGGTGAAGGTGGTGGATTTTCTATTCATTAGAAGTCTCTAAATTTATCGTTCATTTACGGCATCTGCGCTACAATCCAGTAATAATCCTGGTGCTTTGCACAATGAAGCATCCAGGCTGAAAGCTGCTGCAGTTGTTTAAACGCCTCTGCTTCGTTAGCTCAGCATTTTTCTCATCACTGGCAAATACCGGCCCGGAATTGTGCTTTCCTTTTGGCCCAGCACTTCAAACCCAAGCTTCTCGTAAAATGCTGTTGCATTCGGATCAGCATCCAGCATAATTGCTTCAGCCAACAACTGCTTACTCATTTCGATGGCATGCTCAGCCAGTAAGCTGCCAAGGCCGCAACCAATGTAGTCTGGCAGCACAAACAGAAAATCAAGAGATATAATGCTGCCAACCAAACCACTTAGGGCATAAAAGCCTACGATCTTACTACCACAGATGCACTTATACACGTGCCTTTCAGCAATATATTGTTCAGTAACAGTAAGCTCGTCTTTCCATTCGTTAAGTTGTTGCGGTGTATAATTCCAGTAGGCTTTCGAGGCCATAGCCAGCTCCGTCAGAAGACTGCTATCACCAGCCTTTGCGGCCTCAATTTTCATCTCTGCTATCCTTAAACACATTTTATCCATTAGAGCTTCTTAGCCTCCTGGATGTAGCGGAAATCGTGGTTAGCAGGTATTTCCTTCAGGAACTCTGCCATCAGGCGAATGATGTTCTCCACATCCTCCTTATGCACCACCTCTACGGTTGTGTGCATGTATTTGAGGGGCAGTGAAATCAGGGCAGAGGCCACGCCTTCGCTGGAGTAGGCAAAGGCATCTGTATCGGTACCGGTGGCGCGGCTGGCCGCCGCCCGCTGAAAGGGCACTTCGGCTCGCTGAGCCACATCTATGATCATTTGCTGCAGCTTATATTGAATGGCCGGCCCATATGTAAGTACTGGTCCCTTGCCACACTGCAGATCGCCGCTCACTATCTTATT
Source organism: Cesiribacter sp. SM1 (assembly GCF_020178975.1). Lineage (GTDB taxonomy): Bacteria > Bacteroidota > Bacteroidia > Cytophagales > Cyclobacteriaceae > Cesiribacter. The sequence continues at coordinate 95,702 of NZ_JAHXBU010000093.1, read as the reverse complement.
ATAGCCCGGAGATGTTGTATCATGAGTAACATCAGTAACCAAAGCAACATTTGGCCTGATGCGGTGGGCAATCATTTCGGCACCGCGCAAGCCTACCTCTTCCTGTACGGCATTCACTACATACAGGCCAAAATCGGGGCGAAAGCCTTCTTCGTGCAGCCGGCGGGCAACTTCTGCGATCATATAGCCACCAATGCGGTTATCAAGTGCACGGCCGCAGTAGTATTTATCATTCAGTTCCAGCAGTTCATCATCAAAAGTGATTACCGTACCTACATGGATGCCCATGTTTTCTACCTCCTCCCGACTACTGGCACCTACATCAATAAAAGTGTTTTCCTGGTTAGGCGAGGGCTCTCCCTCTTTTTTGCGCACATGTATGGCCGGCCAGCCAAAAACACCCTTCACCATTCCTTTACGTGTGTGCAGGTTAACCCGCTTGGAGGGCGCAATGGTAAAATCGGAGCCACCGTTCCTTTTCACATAAATGTAGCCCTGCTCAGTAATGTAATTTACAAACCAGCTTATTTCATCGGCATGAGCCTCTATCACAACCTTAAATTTCGCATCAGGATTAATCACCCCCACAGCCGTGCCGTAGGTATCCGTAAACCAGCTGTCTACGTAGGGCTTAATGTAATCGAGCCAGATTTCCTGTCCTGAACTCTCAAAACCGGTGGGCGAAGGATTATTAAGATACTTGTATAAAAATTTCTGATTTTCTTCCATAAAAAAACTATTCAACCGTAAGTACTATCTAGTTTACTCGCTAAAATAAATTTTTGTTGGCAATTATGCCTTTTACCTTAGCACATCCTGCGGGAGCCCTACCTTTAAAGTGGATAAAAAAAGACTGGTTTTCCACCACCGGGCTTGTGGTGGGCAGTATGGCACCCGACTATGAATATTTTTTAAAGCAGTACCCCAGCCCCAGCCTGGGAGAAACCCTGTGGGGAGCACTGCTGTTCGATTTGCCCCTTGCGCTGATCGTTGCGCTTATTTTTCACCTGCTGGTAAAGCGGCCCCTGATCCGCAACCTGCCCCAGCCTTATGACCATCGGCTGAGCGGCTACGCCCAGACTTCTTTTCTTGCCTACCTGGGCAAACACTGGCTGGTGTTCGTTTTCTCTATGTTACTGGGTATTGCCAGTCACTTTCTGCTCGATTGGTCTACACATCCGTTCAAAGGGCCTTTAGGCAACACGGCCTTCACAGAGGTAGTCACCATAGGATCGCTAAGAACCCGGCCACTTATTGTAGCAGAGCGTACCTTTGATGTGGTAGGAACGCTTGTGTTATTTCTGCTGATCATGCGCTTAAACAAACCAGCTTCGGCCTTCACAAAAGCTTCTGCTACCAACAAATGGATATTCTGGATACTTCTGTTTATAACCATTGGTCTTTTACTTGCATGGAACTGGTTTGAGAAAGGCGGCTTTGAGGGAGTGGGTGTAGGTGTTACTGTATTGATATGGGCTGTTGCTGCCGGTCTGGTGGCATCCTCTGTTTTGATACGCCTGCTGGAGCGAGGGCAGCACAGAAGTTAAAGTCTGGCTTTTGTTTTACAAGTCGCAGCATATCAGTATCTTGTGTTACACCTAAATTACTGCGCCGATGAACCCTTTTTTACATCGCCTGCCCCTGCTATGCTTTTTATTCACGGGCCTGTGCTTAATGGCATTCACAGCCACTGCTACCCATATTATAGGAGGCGAAATTACAGCACGCAGACTAGATGCCCAAAGTCTTACTTTCGAGATTACAGTAAGAGGCTACACTGATGCCAGTTCGGGGGTTGGCTTCAGTAGCAACGGTGTGCTTGATTTTGGTGATGGCACGGTAATGGATCTTATCAATAACGGCAACAATGTTATTCCAACACGTATCAGCGAGGGTGTGTGGGTACACGAATTTAAAATAACACATACTTACCCAACCGGCGGCACTTACACTATTTCCTTTCGCGAGCTTTACCGCAATAGTTCTATTTTGAATATTGAAAATTCGTCTGATACACCCTTTTATGCAGAAACTGCAATCAAGATAGATTCTTTTCTTGGTCCTAACAGCAGCCCGGTATTCACAAGACCTCCTGTTGAAACTGCTTTTGCTGGCAAAACCTACCACCACCAGCCTGGCGCAACAGATCCTGACGGTGACAGCCTCTCTTACAGGCTAGTTCGCCCCCTGCAGGATAGAAGTACGCAAGTGCTTAATTATCGCTTTCCTCATCGCGTTTTTCCGCAGGGAGACAGCAGAAATGGAACCCAGGAACTGGGAGGCACTCCAGCCTTCACCATTAATCCTTATAGCGGCGATATTAGCTGGGATGCCCCCGGTACTACAGGCGAATATACCATTGCCTTTGCCGTAGATGAATGGAGAGAGGTAAATGGACAGTATTACCTGATGGGTTATGTAGTCCGCGATATGCTGGTTAAGGTAGTTGATGCCGAAGCAGATCTTTATCCGCAGCTTAGCATGCCTTTTTCCTCTGCCCGGGTTAACCCAACTGCCGGCGAAGCTGTAAGCTGGACGATTACGGCCACAGCTCCCTCTCCTTCCGACAGCGTAGTGCTGGAGCTATGGGGTGATTTTCTGCCACGATCCGGTGCAACCATAAGCAGCAGCAGGGTAAGGGCAACAGGCGAAGCATCTATCACCATCAGCTGGACGGGCGAGGCAGATCTGGGCCAGCATTATCAGCTCATTGCCAGATCTTATTTCCCCGAACAGCCCCAGCATACCCGCAACCGCATTACCACCCTCTACTACGATCCTGCTTCGCCACTGGGCCTGAATGATTCTAAAATTTCCACAGCCACCATATTTCCCAATCCTTTGGCAGAAAGCACCTTTTTCATCAGCATACCCGAAACTGCAGGTAAAAAGGCTGTGCTACAGGTTTTTGACATGAAGGGCAGCCTTGTACACCGGCAAACCTTTGCAGCTTTTGAGGAGCAGCAGGCTGTAGCATTACCAGGAGCAAAACAGGGCATGTACCTGGTTCACCTGGCGTGCCAGGGGCAGGTATACAGGAGTAAGCTGGTGGTACAGTAAAGCATTAAAAAAAAGGGCCGCTGGTGTAGCGGCCTCTTTCATTTCTTTTGAACTTTAATGTACGTCATCGCCACGAAGGTGGGAATCTGCTTGTTATATCCCCGAAAAGCCTGTCAAACCTATGCGAATCTGGCAGATCCCCGCACACGCGGAGATAACGGGATATTGGAAACAGGAATAGGAATAAGGCGTGATGAAAGTTAGGAATGGAAGAACCACTAAAATCCATCCGCCTTGATCTCTTTTTCTGTTACTGCGCCCCATTTTTTGGCAGTTTCGCGCAGGTCTTCGGCTTTGCCAATGAGTACAAACTGCAGATTTTCTTTCGGGAAGTACTGACGGGCAATGGCATTGGCACTCTCTACATCCAGTGCGGCTACTTTTTGCTGAAAGGTGTTGATGAAATTTTCATCGAAACCATGCCAGTACATATCGGTAAGCAGGCGGGCCAGCGAGCCGGCAGTTTCGTAGCGGGGCGGAAACTGGCCCTGCACATAGCTTTTGGCAGAAGCCAGTGTTTCGGCATCAATGCCCTGCTCCTGCAGCCTGCCGTAGGTTTTAAGCGCCAGGTCTATGGCCTCTTCGGTACTTTCGTTTTTGGTAAAAGTACTGATCACAAAGCGGCCACCCTGCTTGTAGCTGTCGAAGCTGCTGCGGGCACCATAGGTAAGGCCGCTGTTTACCCGCAGTTCATCGTTGAGCCAGGAGGTAAAGCGTCCGCCCAGGATGGTATTTACCACCTGTATCGGCACCCAGTCAGGATTGTTGCGGGCTACACCAGGGCCGCCGATGTAGAAGGTTGTTTCGCGGGCATCTGGTTTGTTCACCAGCAGCACCCTTGCCGCATCTGGTGCAGGTAGTTGTGCCGTTTGTACGGCTGCTGCATTTCCTTTGCCCTTCCAGTCTTTGAAAAGCGACTGGATCTTTTTCTTCATCTCTTTTGCATTAAAATCACCTACTATGGCCATGGCAGCGCCCCCGGGCTGGTAATTTTGCTTGTAGAAAGATTGTATATCGGCTACGGCTATGTTTTTTAGCCCTTCTTTGGTACCGCTGGAGGGGCGTGCATAAAGGTGATCACCAAACACAAAGTTATCGTAGTAATCAGAAATAACACTTCGGGGACTTTCCTTTGCCTGATCGTACTGCACCAGCAGGCGGCTTTGCAGTTTTTCCCACTCCGTGGCATCAAACTTTGGATCTACCAGCAGGTCATGAATGATACCCAGCACCAGGTCTGCATCTTTCTTGGCAAAGCTTGCCTGCAGGTTAGCGGTTTCCTTATCGGCCCAGGTATTTACAGAAGCGCCTACAAAATCCAGCGCCTCTTCCAGCTCCTGCTTGCTGCGCTTGCCTGCACCAAACATCAGAGCATCGGCAGTTACAGCCGCCAGGCCAGGCTTAGCGTTTTCGTAAATAGTGCCGCCTGGCAGAACGGTAGATACACTGATCAGGGGCACCTCTTTTTGCTCCATCAGGTAAAGGGTAAGGCCATTGGGCAGTACCGTTTTCTGGTAAGCGGGCAGCTTAAAGTTCTGCGCCTGCACGCCTAGGGCAACACCAAACAGCAGCAGAACTGCCAGAAGCAGAGGTTTATTATTGTTGATCATCTTGGGCAAGTTCATTGGAAAGGTCTTTTAAAACACCAACAGTACGGTTAGGATTGGTCAGGTACTTTTTAGCCACCCGCTGAATATCGGCTGCGGTTACCTGCTCATAAAGTTTGGGGGCATCGAACATTTTGCGGTAATCGCCAAAGAACAGTTCGTAAGTGCCCAGGGTGTTGGCTTTGCCATTGATGGTTTCCAGGGTACGGTACAGCTCCATCAGCTTAGTGTTTTTTGCTTTTTGCAGCTCGCGCTCGCTTGGCCCTTCTTCTACAAACTTAGCCAGCACCCCATCAATAGCGGCCTCCAGCTTTGCCTCATCGGCATCGCCACCGGCAACTGCATAGAGGTACATAAGGTTAGGATCGAAGCTTTCGGGGAAGTAGGTAAACACATCGGTGGCTACCTGCTGCTCATCTACCAGCGCCTGGTGCAGGCGGCTGCTATTGCCTCCGCTCAGGATCACATTCATCAGCTCAATGGCATAAAAATCTTCGTGACTGGTGGCGGGGGTGTGCCAGGCCATCATCAGGTTAGGGGTGCTCACTTTTTTATGCACCCTCACCCGTTTTTCGCCCTGCTGCTCCGGCTCTACGGTATGGATTTCACGTGGTGGCTCCTGTGCTTTTATGCTGCCAAAGTACTGCTGGGCCATGCGCTTAACCTCCGGCACTTTTACTGCTCCGGCTATTACCAGCACGGCATTATTTGGTGCATAGTAGGTCTCGAAATAGCGCTGCAGGTCTTCCTTGGTCCAGTTTTTTATATCAGATTCATAGCCGATCACCGACCAGCGGTAAGGGTGGGCCATAAAGGCAGATGACTTTACCTGCTCGTGCAGCATCCGGAAGTTACTGTTCTCCAGGCCTGTGCTGCGCTCGCTTAACACCACTCCGCGTTCGCTCTCCACCATCTCATCGTCAAGGGCCAGGTTGGCAATACGGTCGGCCTCCAGGTCGAAAATAGTTTCGAGGGCACTGCTCGGAAACCAGTTGGTGTATACGGTAAGATCTTCGGTAGTATAGGCATTGTTGCTGCCACCGGCGGCTTCCATGGTACGGTCGAACATTTTAGGGCCGTACTTTTTAGCACCATTGAACATCATATGCTCGAAGAAATGGCTTAGGCCGGTAATGCCGGGATATTCATTGCGGCTTCCCACCTTCCAGAACAGGTACATATTGGCATTGGGAATGGAATGATCTTCCAGCACCAACACCTTCATGCCATTATCAAGGGTAAAGGTGTTGACATCTTCGGGCTTATTTTGCCCCTGTGCCAGCCCCGCCCAGCAGAGCAGGCCCAGCAGGAATAGTTTCTTCATAAGTTTTCAGTATAGGAAATAATAACACTGATCATAATTAACCACTAAACATACAAAATACTTTCTTTTAAACTCAATGGCTATGGGTTAAGGAGTAGTGGCAGAATTTGAAGGATGAGTGGCTTTAAAGTTTAAACTGGAAAGTTTGATCAACTGTATCTGTAAGGTATGCTGTAGGATTTGTTTTTACTGGAATAGACTTCTGAGCAAATTGCTTCTTATCCTAAAACATAGATGATTCAGCTCTATACCCGCACAATCTCCTCTGTATTGATCCTTTTATGTATGTGCCTGCATTCGGGGCTTGCTCATGCCACACACATAAGGGCCGGGGAAATTACCGCAAGCAGAACAGACTCACAGGCATTAACCTTTGAAGTCACCCTGAAAGGTTATGCCGACCGTGACTCACAGGTAATATTTGGCAGCAATGGCACGCTGGATTTTGGAGATGGCACCTCCCTGGTGATCAATAATGACGGTGATACACAGCCCGGAGACCTTAATTATGTATCAAGAGAGGCTTTGAACGCCGATACCTGGGTATATATACTTAAGGTAAGTCATACCTTTCCTTCTGCAGGTCACTATATTGTATCCTTTAGAGAGTTTTACCGAAATGAAAACGTGCTGAACATGGACAATTCGGTAAATATGCCATTTTACATTGAAACTGCTATTTTCATAGATCCTTCTGTAGAAAACAACCATACTCCGGTATTTAAAAGGCCTGCTACTGACAGAGCCTTTGTTGGAAAAACCTATCATCACCAACCAGGTGCCGTTGATGAAGACGGTGATAGCCTTTCTTATCACCTGGGCATTAGCCAACAAGACCTGAATATACCTGTAGCGGGCTTCCGCTTTCCTGACAAATCTTTCCCTGAGGGTGATCCCAGAAATGGCAACAGCGAAAGCGGGGCTACACCAAACATCAGTATTAATCATTATACAGGAGATATAAGCTGGGATGCTCCAGGCACAAGAGGTGAGTACAGCATAAGCTATTATGTAAAGGAATGGCGAAAAATAAATGGAAAACACCAACTTCTTGGCTATGTAATGCGTGATATGCAGATTATTGTAGAAGACCTGGGGGAAACAAAGCATCCGCAGCTATCTTTTCCATTTACTGCTGGACAATTAGCACCAGCCGCAGGAGAAGCTGTAGGTTTTACTATTACGGCCTATGCTCCTACTGTAAATGATAGTGTGGTGCTGGAGATCTGGGGAGACTTTGTAGATCGTGCCAATGTTAGCGCATCCAGCCGCAGTGTTAGAGCAAAGGGGGAAGCTTCCATCAACATTGAATGGACTGGCGAAGAAAACAAGGAACAACATTATCAGCTGATTGCCAGATCTTACTACCCTGCCCTCCCCAACTACACCCGCAACCGTAGTGTGTATTTCTACTTCAAAACCAGTACCGATCCAGAAGAAAACCAAGCACCAGAGGAGGACGAAGATACCGGTGCTGAGGAAAACCCGACACCGGAAGAGGAGGACAAGACAGATCCCCTTGGTGTACAGCCCACTGCCAGCACAACCTTACAGGCATTTCCAAATCCAGCGAAGGGTGGCAAATTTTACTTAAGCATGCCTGAAGCTACAGGCAAGATAGTCTCCTACCAGATCTTCGACACCAGGGGCTTGTTAACAAAACAAGAAACAAATGTGATTATGCAGGAGAAACATCCTCTGGAGCTGTCCGGGGCTCAAAAAGGAATTTATCTCCTGCTAATTAACGCTAACTCAAAAGTTTACAAAAGTAAGCTGGTAGTGCAGTAACAAAGCACGGGCAGGCAAATTTTTAGAATCCCATTCAAACCAGCAACTGATTTGCAGTCAAGGTCTTTTGTAACAATACTAATTAGCTTAAATCATCTGCTACTAAAAAGGCAGTGCTTCGCTAAGCTCGGGCACCTTGCGCTCAAAAGCAGCATGTACCTGTTCTTTCAGGGAGCTACCCCATTTGTTTTCAATCTTTCTGCCGTCAATGGCCACCACAGGGGTTAGCTCGCCCATGGTACCGCAGCAAAACACCTCATCTGCATTGTAAAATTCGGTAAGGGAGAGGTTTCTTTCCACTACCTGCAGGCCCAGCGCGCGGCCAATTTCAATCACCAGGCCACGGGTAATGCCGTGCAGGCAGGCATCGGCATGCGGGGTGTAGAGCACGCCCCCCTTTGCCATAAACAGGTTTGTGTCGTTGAGCTCTGCTACAAAACCATTGGCATCGAGCATAAGGGCTGCATCAACACCGGCTACATTCGCCTGAATTTTAGCCAGAATGTTGTTGAGCAGGTTGTTGTGGTGAATTTTACTATCCAGGAATTTGGGAGAATTACGCTGAATGGAAGAGCTGATCACCCGGATTCCGTTTTCATTGTCATATACCAGTGGCTTCCATTCGGCCAGCACTATAAGGGTGGTACCCTTGGTGTTCAGGCGCGGGTCCATGCCAGAGGTAACTTTTTCACCACGCGTTAGGGTAAGTCGTATATGCGTTTCGTCGCGCATGCCGTTGGCCTGTAGGGTGGCAAAAATGGCTTTTTTGACTTCTTCCCTGGCAGGAATCTCGCTAAAAGCAAGGGCTTTGGCAGAGTGCTCCAGCCGCTCCAGGTGCTTATCGAGGCAAAATATGCCGCCCTGGTACACCCGCAGGCCCTCCCATACGGCATCGCCGCCCTGCACTACACTATCGAAAACCGAGACTTTAGCTTCGTTCCGGTGGCACAGGCCATTTACCCATACCTGAATATCTGCATTTTTAGGATTGTACTGTTGAAGCATTGTTGTTATTCTAAAGTAATTGCAAATTGGTTTAAATAAGTGAAATAGGGCTCTACCTCCTCCAGCAAGGCGCTGTACTGCTCCGGTACAGCAGAAGCACCGGAAGGAGGTGCCTGAAAGCCGGAGCTTTTATGCACATTGCCGTACCAGTACTTTGCCCAGCTGCCATCTTCCGGCCGTGGCCCTGGCTGCCAGCTTAGCATCCCCTCATCAAAAGCGATACCCAAAGCAGCACATAGCTTCCCTAATACCAGGGCTGGATTCTGCAGCACAACATCTGAATTGAGCACCAGGGGCGCATTGCCCTTTTCCTTCAGTGCTTTAAACAGTTCAGCAGCATGCTTAAGGCCAATTTCAGACTCATTGAGTGCTGGCACCACCTTGGCAAAGGAAGTAATGAGCCGGGCTGGATCGCGGATCAGGAATACATTGTGAAGCTTTTCACAAAAGGAGGCTTCTAAACCCAGCAGGTGCTTTGCCATGTTCTTGAAAAAGACTACCTCAGTGGCATAGCGCCCGAAGATTACCTCCTCAATTACCTGCCGGGGCTCGGCACTCATGCTGGCAAGCACTTCTTCCCTACCCGGATGCCGGATGCCGGTATGAGCCAGGTAGTAGGCGTAAAAGGGCTCATCTACCACAGTGGTGTCGCTGCGCTGGGCAAATGAATACATCAGGGCTGTAGAAATATTACGCGGACCTGAAATAAGATGAATGCGGACCATCTTAATGATTTTGATGAATTTAGAAAATGGAAGGGCTATCGCTGGCCTCTTTCGCTTTACGCCCAGGCATCTGAATTGCCTGGATTTGGACCTTAAGATGGGAAATATAAGCAGCCAATCAGACAAACTGAGGCACTTTTTTGTGTTTATCAAGCCCGATTGTCTCAAACTTAATGTTCTTATAGCTGGCGGTATGCCTAAACTCTTCTATAATTTCCAGTACATCATCATCAATATTTACAGAGCGGGTTGCGTCAATCACTACTTCAGAATCTTCGGGCAGGTGATCGAGCGTAAGCATCATGCTGGCTTTGTTCAGAAAGGTAACTTCTTCCGATAGGGTTAACCTGATTTTTTCACCCTTCTGGTGCTCTTCTTTATGAAAAAAATAAGGAGTCTTATAATTATCACGTAAAATAAAGAATACCGAAACAGCACCTCCAATTAAAATGCCTGTGATCAGGTCGGTGAACATTACAGCCACTACCGTAAGAAAGAAAGGCAGGAAGCGCCGCATGCCAGCCCTGTACATCTGCCTGTAGAGCGGAAAAGAGGTTAGCTTATACCCAACCACAAACAGCACGGCAGAAAGAGAAGCCAGCGGAATCATGTTGAGCACCCTTGGCATTGCCATTACACAAATTAACATAAGGGTGCCGTGGGTAATGGTTGAAAGCGGGAGGGCAATTAAAAATACAACCAGGCCGGCTGGCAAATCGGTCTTTTTCATGAGAAAAGAGCCCGCTCTTTACATGGTGCTGCGCTCTTGTATGATTGTTATTCATAACAGATAGTAAAAAATTGATTTGTGATTAATATGTTCTTTTGAAAAGGATACTCTTGCTGTATAAGCTGGCGCTTTACCCCCTGGCAGGAGAGGCTCTCCTCTTTTGGAAAACACTTCGCATAAGCACCACAAGCCTAAATGCAACTGCAGCCTGATTAAGCTGCGGCATATACTGCAGAGCTGGTGCCGGCTGTTTATAAATTGAAGCAAATGCCTTAGAAAGCATGTGAAGATGTTTTTCGCTGCAAAAAATAGGATAGCAGCTAATGTATTCCTGGAAACAGAAACTGGATTACCGGAAAATAGAAAGCACAGAAAGTGGCACGTCCGGCACGCTTTAAGAAAGGATCAATCGATGGATAGCATCATCATCATAATGTGAAGATAGGAAAAAATTGGCAGGCAGTCTATTTTTCTATGGAACCAATGCTTTCAGCAAAGGCAAAAAAATAACTGAACCAGCAATTCAACTACAGGAAAAGGAAAAGCAAGGCAGCAACAGAGTAGCAATACTGCGGTTTAAAAAAAATTAACTTAAAAAAAACCTTTCCATAACATTGTAGTTTATTATCATTTTAGGATATTTATATATGACACATTGATCAGCCATTCTGTGTCAAAGCCATTATCCGCTGCTAAAAACCCACAGCAGACACCTGATAATCAATTTTTTAACTTCTCCGATTTAAACTTCACATGTATGGAAATTACCAGCAAGCCAAATAGGATCATTTTTATATTAGGCATAATCATTAGCTTCCTGATTCTGGCAAATATAGCAGGCATGGTTGCCAGGTTTTCATTCGGCTATGAATCTTCTTACCTGATTGAGCTTTTCAATTTAGATAAAGAGAATAATATACCAACCTATTTCTCCAGTTTGCTGCTGCTTGGTTGTGCTGCAACATTGGGAATAGTGGCTTTTCTGGAAAAGGAACGTAAGTCGGGCAAACAGCTGTACTGGATGGGCCTTTCTTTTATCTTTCTACTTCTCAGCATTGATGAATCGGTGCAGATTCATGAGCGGATTGGTGCCTGGACCCAAAATACACTCCAGACCTCCGGTGTTTTCCATTTTGCCTGGATTATCCCCTACGGACTGCTGGTGCTGGTAATAGGGGCTGCCTATACCCGTTTTGTATGGAATCTTCCTCTCAGAATAAAGAAACTAATGATCCTATCGGGTGCCATATATGTTGGTGGCGCCCTGGGCATGGAAGCACTGGCCAGCTATCACTACACCCAAACTTTTGAGAACAGCCTTACACTAGTAGTTTTTACCATCATTGAGGAGTCTATGGAGCTGACTGGTCTCCTCTTGTTTCTCCGTAGCCTGCTGTACTATGTAGATGCTGAGTTTGGAGGAGTTGCTTTCAGGCTTACATCAAGAGGGGAAAACCTGATTAGCGAAGCAAATGAATTGCTTTACGAACGTAAGGGGGCGGTAAATAAACCCCGACTGGCCAAATAAAACTCATTTTCTTTCCAGTGTCTGTACGTAAGTACAGGTAAATGGAAGGTGATTGATTAACAGGCAAAATAAGCGAACAGACAGGTGCTCAAAGGCACAAGAACAAGAGCCTTTGAACACCATAATTGGTACCATAGCTGCAGCCCTGCAAATGCCGGGCTGCAGCTGTGTTCAGGGGAAGCCCTAATGATTTTTATTCCTGACTTTCCAGAGCCTGTAAACAGCTGTAGCCAACACAGCCTCTACCAGTGTTACCCAGGAAAGTAAACAGAGCAGCCTACACTTTTGTGTTGCTTACTCGAACAGCCTTATCCCTGCATTAAGCCTCACATAAGACTCTACCTCCCGCTTGCCCATAGACTCAAGATCCCGGCACACCAGGGCTCCGGATGCATTTACATCTTCGTGGTACCATGCCGGCTGGTGGTCGTACTCACCAATATCTATCGTTAGCAAAGGATCATGCACAAACCACACCCTGCCAGGCTGTGCTGCATTTTGGTATTCGGGCCTTAACCTGCGGAGGTACTCTTCGGGATCTTTGGATACCAGGCGAAAGTCATTAAGCTGAATGCCGCCCAGGTTCAGGTCATAGGCTTCGTTGTAGTAATCGTAGTAATGCTTTGCGTTCCAGTAAACGTACACCACATCATCCTGCTGCATTCTTTCTTTAAGAAACAGAATGCCCTGCCGGTAGTATGATATTTTTCTGCTTCCGAACTGTTCTGGTTGCAGTACCTGGTCAACCGACTTCCAGAAAGGCCAGAAGAGTAAAATTGCCGGAAAGATAAAGCGCCACTGTGCATGCGCAGGAAAATAATTTGTAACGGCAGCACAGCCATGGGCAATCATGAGTATGAGCAAAGGTGCCAGAAAAACGGTTAACCTTTCATAAAAAGGATACTGTTCCAGCAGGCCTGCAAAAAGAGTGAGCCCCAGTGGCAGCACCAGTATCAGCAAGGCTTTGCGGTTGTGCCTGAAGAACGTATACATGCCGGCACCCCAGAATAAGAACAAAACCAGCGGCATCTTAAGCAGTAACTTTAGGATAGGGTTTCCCAGCGCATGAATCTGGCTGGCATTCCATAATATACCTAAAGGGTAGTTGAGCAAGCTGTAAATAGACTGGGCAAGCCAAACCACTACATCTTTTGCCGATGCATTCAGGGGTAAAAATCCATTCCGCAGCCTGAACCACTCCACCAGCCAGTCGGAGCCGGTATGCTTATAGGTGAACAGGTAAAAATTAAGAGCAAAACTAAAGAACCAAAGGCTAAAGGGGATGAGGGAGGCAAACAGCCGGTTCCAGTCTTTTGTAAACAGATAATAGAGGCTAAGGCCAATAGCGATACCAGCCAGAACAAATATGGCCGCATAAGAAAACCAGAGAATTAGCGCCCCCCATAACCCCCAAAGAAAAAGGGAGCTGTAATCCTGCCGCTGGTGGTAGCGGGTGTACAGGTACAGCGAAACAATGGAAGCCAGCATTTCTGTACAGTACTGCTTGATCTCCACACTATGATACACCAGTACCGGAGCAAGTGCAAGCATACCCACAGCCAGCACCACACCCAACGGTTTAAGAAAGTAGCGTGCCACCGGCAGGAAAACAAATAGCGAAGTAATACCAGCCAGTAGAGGAACAAGCCTAAGGGCCATCTCCTTTTTACCAAAAAGAACCACCGAAAGCTTTACCAGCCACAGAAAGCCAAGAGGTGCCTTCTGCTGATAATCCAGCATGGGGCTGGTTAGCTCAGCAAAGCTCATTTTAATTAGGCTGGTAGACAGATAGATCTCGTCTATGAACAAAGACCTGTTATTAAAGTAGTGGAACAGCCTTAAAAAAACGCCAACTGCCACCAATGTCCATACAATTTTCTTCGATATTCTATGCAGTTTATCAGAGGAGGGTGATAGCTCTGCAACTGTAGCCTGTGCAGGAAACATAGTTCTGAGCGTTGTTAACATGGCAGTTTAATTATAAAAAGTTATTTAAGCACTGCTCAAGAAAAAACTTTACTAACAAAAAAATAAACTCCAACAACACAGTTCTTGTAGCAAATTTGCCCTAAAGAGGCCAATCTGCAGCAAATTTATAAGATAATGACTATTTATTTTATGCTATTTGAAATATTTATAAATTCTTAACACCAGCAGGGGGTTGCTGTGGGTAATGCCCCTGGCTACCGCCTGCTGGTGTTATGCTGCCTGGATAATCATTTTCCCTCCGTCTGCACCCTTTTATCCCCCTGCTGTCCAACTGCTGAAAGCATTATGCTTTTGCTTATTGGGTGTTCCGGAGAAATTATTATCTTTAGATACAGCTATGAAATTAATCAAAAGCACCCCCACTCCACCCTGAATCAGGATTCCTGAACTGCTGCCGGTTTCTCCATGAGCAGCTGTACTGGCTATTATCATTATTGATAAGCGCTAAAGCGGTTACATTCCGCAAGTAAATAACGCTTATCAGCCGGTACTACAATCTTCTTATTTATGCTGTTGCCGGGATAACTCCCCGATCAGCAGCACCTCCAAAAATATTTCTTTTATGAAGCTGAAGCAGGTATTTACTGGCTTGCTAGACTTTTTTTATGATTTACTGGACCTGGATAAAAGTACAAATCATAAAAAGCCCAGAGCAGAAAGCAACACAACTGAAAATCAGGACTTTCAAACGCTTTTCATCATAGTACTATGCTATGTACTGCTCCTGATACTTGGAAGATACGGATAAACCTGCCCCACCAGATCAGTGCATATCTATGAGCATGCCTGCCTAGTGGCTTCGTACCTTTTGTAAATATTTAACGTCTTGCTGTTAAACAGTACCGAGTGAGTTTAAAATAATGATGGAACCAACCGAATCAGAGCATGCTTTCAGCAGCCTGGCAGGTATGTTACATGATACTTCTTCTAAAGAATTCTTCTTGGCACATGCAAAGTGTACAGGATGCCAGGCAAGAGCTATTGGCAGGCTTACACTTGTAGTGGCCGGAGGATACGCAAAGATTTAAATAAATGGATAGAAAAATAAAGAGCATCATGTTTATTGATGATGACGAAATCATTGGCATGGTTACACAGAGGCTTTTGGAGCATATGCAGGTAGCGGAAGAGGTGCTGGCATTTTCCGATAGCCTTAAAGCTCTTAAGTTCTTGAAAGAAAAATATAGAAATAACGCAAAAAATCAGCGCCAAACCGGACCAGACCTGGTGCTGTTAGATATTGACATGCCAGGATTTGGAGGCTTTGAAATTCTGAACATATTGAAAGATTTAAGAAAGGCCGGGCTGGCAAACCTGGATAACACCAATTTTGCAATTGTAACCTCTCATAAAACCGAGAAAGAAGAGCAATTAGCCAGCCGCTATGATGTGCTTGCTGTTTTGGAAAAACCCTTAAAGCTGGAGGAAATCAGAAACCTGATCAGCAAAATTGAGTGAGTCACAGCTGCTGATGGATTCCGTTAGCTTTTAAGTTAAACTGTATAAACCACCCCCGCTGATGCCTTCAAAATTCTCTTATGCAGGCCAGCTGTTGCCGATCAAATTTGCCAGACCTTGGGCTCAGAGATTGTGCTAGAGGTTTGATCCGTTACTAAAAAACTCTTCTCTATTCCATGCTCTCTGCCAGTGCGGATCTTTGGGTTTTAATACGCTGCACTGCCAGCTCGCCCACCGCTCTGCCCTGCACCACACCATTAGTAATGGCCGGCCTGTAGTGGATGCCGCCATACAACCTGCTGATAGCTGCTTCATCGGCAGCTTGCTTAAACGAGCTGAAGGATCGTGCCGGCAGGCCATAGCGCACTTCCGTAGAGTCTATATAAGCAAAATTATCGCCAAAGAGCGAGGTAAGCATAACACTTGCCGCCGTTGAAATAACACTGTGCCCGCTGGGATACTCCGGAAAAGGTGGTGTTTGCAGCAGGGGGGCCCAGCTTTCGTCGAGGTGGCGGTTAATAACAGTTTCCGGACGAATAAGATTGCTGCGGTACTTTTCATCCCAGCAGCTGATAAAGCCATCGGCTACCGAAACGGCAGTTAGAGCATACACCTGCGCCGTGCGCGTAAGGCTGGTGTTCTCCTTCTGGCAGGCTATTTTGGCAATGCCCATCCAGTGGCCGCCCGGGGTTATTTTTTTAGCGGCAAACATCACATGGCCATGCACATTCATTACGTAGGGGTTGCAGTCCCAGAAGCTGGCAATTTCTCTTTGCTCCTTACTTAGGTTTTTACCCACCTCATATACCTCTGCAACCTCCTGCATAAAGGGGCTCTCTTTTGCTTCGCTGTAAAGGGTTGGCCGTGGAGGCATAAACTGGTTGCAGGAGTCCAGCACAAAGGGACGGATCTTGAACCAGTGTGGCTCTATGGCTTCCATATAAGCCGGAGGTGTGGGTTTCCACTTACCTGGATCTTCACTGGCGATGGTATGTTTTTCGTAGGTTCGGGTTTGTTTATAATTATCGCTGGCAGCCCAGGCCAGAATGTGGGCCGAGGCAAGCTGGCTGTACTCAAGCGTTTGCCTGAGAAGCTCTTCTGAAATTCCCTGCTCCAGCAGGCTTTGGTGCCATTGCTGGCGGTAGGCTTCTACCTTATCATCAGAAAAGGTAAGGGCTTTGCCTGTTAGCAAAAAAGCATCTACCGCAGCTACCTGGTGATTAACAGGCAGCTTTGGCCGGGGCAGTGGCTGCAGGCCATTCAGCTGCCCTGCCAGCGGCTGGTATACGGAATCGTGCAGGGCCAGCACCTCGTAGGCAGCAATGCTGGCGTAGGCGTAAATACGGCTGGCAACCGGCGGGGAGAAAATATCATGCACGATTACATCCGTAAGCTGCTGCATGCCATGGTGCAGTGCATCAGGGCTTACTGTTACTTCACTGGTCTCCTTTTGCTGCAGGCTGCAACCCCAGCAGCACAGCAGCAATAATGTGCCCAGGTAAAAAGATCTTCCCATACCGTTGATGTTTAGATGGTTCTATATCAAAAAAGAACTCTTCATTGTAAAAGAGCCCTCTCCTGCTTTGGCTTTAACAGCTGAAGGGGAGCATTATTCCTGCTCACAAGCACAAGCTCCTGCCCCTGTAGCCTGATCTTTTGTATATCGCGTACCTGCCCTTCGATCAATACCCCACTTTGTGCAGGTGGAACCACAGTAAAGTGGCCGTTTCCTGCATTACGCATCAGGGTACCGTAGTCGGCATCATAGCGGCCCCGCTGAATGTTTACCTCGTAGTGGTTGCCACCTGAGAGGATATCCAGCTTGCCGTCCTTATCAAAATCCAGCAGCAACAGCGCCTGAATTGGAGAAAACTGTGCCTGTGCCGGCAGTGGCTCAAAGCTGAAGCCAGCATCGCCATTATTGAGGAAGATGCCTGAGCGAAACTCATAGGCGTACTGTTTTTCAGCTTTGCTTATTAGTTGCTGCTCAAAGAGACTGGTTTGGTCTGCACTGGCAAAATCGCCATATTTTACATACTTGCCCTTCACTTCCCGGAGCTGGCTCACCACCTCATCGCGCGTGGCGAAAAGGTATTGCCTGTCACCAACATAGTGATACAGAAGCGGGTCGGGCTTTTCATTACCATCAAAGTCATGTACCAGGAGGCTTACCGGCTTATCCGGACTTGCTTTCAACTTAGAATTAAGTCCCAGGTTGCCGGCAACCAAATCCAGGTCGCCGTCGCCATCAAGGTCGGCTACCTTTACCACATTCCACCAGCCGTTAGTTTTTTCCAGTGAGGAAATATCTGCTTTTTCAAGTTTTCCTTTTCTGTTGCTGAATATGGTGATGGGCATCCACTCTCCCACCAGCAGCAGCTCGTCAAACCCATCGCCATTCAGGTCGGCCCAGCGGGCATCTTTAACCATACCGGCATTGGCAAGACCCGCTACATCGGCGCTGATGTCTTTAAACCTGCCCCCGCCCTGGTTTTGCAGCAGATAGCTGTTTGGGGTGCTGCCATAATTCCAGGGCACTACACGGCCGCCAATGAACAGATCCTGGTCGCCATCGCCATCATAATCTGCTGCAGTTACGCAGGAGCCGGTTACATAGATACCCGGAGCTGCCTTTTGATCTCTGCTGAAGTTTCCCCGGCCATCGTTCAGGTAAAAGCGAACTTCCAGGGCAGCACTGTGTGCCTGAAATTCGTTGCCGCCACTCACCACTACCAGGTCCAGGTCCCTGTCATTATCATAATCTACAAATGTTGCCCCCACATCTTCTGCCAGGCTATCGGCCCTGAAGAGTGCAACATTAGTGCTGGCAACTCCCTGCGCAGTTTGAACAAACAGGCTGCCCGGCTGCCGTTTGGCACCGCCTACAAAAAAATCATCAAGTCCATCGCCGTTCACATCGCCTACAGCTAGTTTCGGCCCTTCTGTAGAAGTCATGTGGGGGAGCAGGGCTTCCCTGTTAAATTCAATATATTTGTTCTCTTCGTGCTTATATGGCACTGGCAATACTGCGGTTAAATCGGTAAAAGCAGGTACCTCAGCTGCTTTTGTAAATGAATAAGTGCCAGTGGCATCTGCCTGATCCAGGGTTAGTACACGGTTGCCCTTAAGCCCCTGCAGCTCCTGGAACCTACGGTCTGGCCATACCACAATCAGCTTGTCTACCAGTGAGTCTTCTCCCAGGCCTATCGTCAGGTCATCACTTACGGCAGACTGGTAACCACGTGTTGGATAGTGCTCAAAGGTAAGCACCTGCCCCTTTTTAGGAATGATGATTTTGGCACCGATCCCAAAGCGGTTATTACCCTCCCCTTTAAGACTGATCTTAAGGTAATTACCACCCTTATTCTTATCATCGATGGTAAGGTTTTTATAAATAAAGGCGGGCTGGTTTACATTATTGGCAACCAGATCCAGGTCACCATCGCCATCCAGGTCGGCATAGGCAGCACCGTTTGAGAAGGACTCCTGGTTGAGGCCCCAGCTTTGCGAAACATCCTCGAAAGAGAGGTCTCCATTATTTCTAAAAGCTGCATTAGGAATTTTAACCTCGGGCATTTTTTCGGTGAGCAGCAGGTCTTCTTCGCTGATGTTACCAGCCAGGCGCGACTGTATGGCTTCGCTGGATACATAGTTGATGTAGTCCAGGTCGTTGGAGCGGCGCTTAATGCCATTGGCAATGTAAATGTCTTTGTAACCATCCAGGTCCAGATCGGCAAAAAGGCCCGACCAGCTCCAGTCTGTAGCGGCTACACCTGCCTGCAAGCCTATTTCGCTGAACTTGCCATTACCCAGGTTAAGCTGCAGCGTATTGCGGGCAAACTGGTGGTTATAGCCGTAATCTATCTTAAACTTATATATTTCATAAGCATCTTCTGCTGCCGATGCCTTTAGTTTCACAGGGTCTGAGGGGAGCATATCCAGCGACAGGATGTCGGGCAGCCCATCGTTGTTGATGTCGGCAATATCGTTACCCATGGAATAGCGGCTGGTATGCTGCATCATCTTTTCCAGGCTCTCTGTAAAGGTACCATCTCCATTATTCAGGTAGAGGTAATCATTTTCGTGGAAGTCGTTGCCTACATAAATATCGGGGTAGCCATCCCAGTTGATATCTGCAACGGTAACACCCAGGCCATAGCCCAGGGCGCTGCTGTAAATACCGCTGCCGTCAGTAACATCGGTAAAGCTGCCGCCATCGTTGCGGAGCAGTTTGTCACCTGCCAGGGGGTGAGACTCCTGCCGGATGGATGCCTTGGCAAAAGTACCATTGGAGTGCACCGAGTGGTTGAGCATGTACATATCCAGGTCGCCATCTGCATCATAATCGAAAAAGGCAGCCTGGGTGGAGAAGCCGATCAGATCGAGCCCATAGGCTTTGGCCTCGTCCTGGAACTGCGGTACGCCCTCTGCACTATTGCCCTTGTTGATGTAGAGCTGGTTTTTACCCCTGATGTTCTGGAAATCCCCAAGCTGGCTCACGTAGATATCGAGCCTGCCATCGCCGTTTACATCGGCCATGGTAACGCCGGTGGTCCAGCCTTTTTTTCCCTGCATTTTTACCTGACCGGTTATATCTTCAAACTTAAAATTGCCCCGGTTCAGGTACAGCTTGTTTTCGCCCTGGTTGGCAGTAAAGTAAAGATCGGGCAGTCCGTCGCCATTTAAGTCTCCGGCAGCCACGCCGCCGCCATTGTAGAAATAGAGATAAGAAAAGATGTTGTGCTGTACACTCTCCTCTAATCTGTTCTCAAAGGTAACACCGCTCTGCTCGGGAGAAATTAGCTCAAAGCGCGGCTCAGATGCAGTATGGCAGGCTGATGCAAAAACTGCAGCAGCTGCTACCGCTATTGCCAGGCTTAAATTGATATTAATATGCATAGAGTTGTACCGTTTCGTTGTTTCTGGCAAAAATGACCCGTTTTTTACCACTGGCAGTTTTAAGAATAGCCGACTGGCTCACCACCCCTTTTACATCCAATCCTGTTTGCTGCTGTTTAAGCACCTGAAAGCTGCGGTCTGGTGCTACTTTTACTACAATGCCAGTGTTCGCATCGTAGCGCCCCTCTTCTGGCTTTGTTCCATCAAAATTGCCGCTAAGCAGGAGATCAATTGTTCCATCTCCGTCAAAGTCATCCACCAGTACAGACCTTACCGGTGAGTACTGCACCTCATCGGGCAGGGGCTGCACTGTATAGGTTCCATCGCCATTGTTGTAAATTACGCTGGTAGCCAGGGTGTGGGCTACCCGGCGAATGGCTTTGGTTAGCTGGTCGGGAGAAAATACATTTTGCACACTCTGGCCGGCGTAGGCCTGGTAGGTATTATACTTTTTCTTAAGGCTGCTTAGCTGCTTAACCAGGTCGTGCCGCAGCACCAGGGGACTCTCCTGTCCATTTCTTGTTTGAGCAAAGATTTGCTCAATGGTCTGGTTATCGTCAAAGTCTGCCACGTAGAGCGAGAGCGGCGCTTCCGGGGAGGCGGAGAACTTTGAATTCAGGCCCCAGTTGCCAACTACAAAATCTATGTTACCGTCCTCATCCAGGTCGGTTGCTTCAATGCTGTTCCACCAGCCTTCTGCTTTTTCCAGTCCTTCTGTATTATTGAGCCGCTCCAGGTTTGCTCCGTTATTTTTGAAGATGGTGGGCGCACTCCACTCTCCGACTACCACCAGGTCAAGGTCCTTATCACTATCAACATCAGTCCAGACAGCATCGGTTACCATACCAAAATCGCCTAAAGAAGGAGATACTCTGGCGGTTACATTGGCAAAATTACCCTCACCATTATTTTGCAGCAGGTAGCTTGCTGCAGAAAGACCGTATTGTCCGGGTATGGCACGGCCACCCACAAAGAGATCAACATCGCCGTCGGCATCCCAATCGGCAGCCTTAACAGTGGAGCCCATGGAGTAAAATGCAGGCAGGCAGGTTTCGCAACGCTCAAACTGAAGGCCACCCCTGTTCAGGTACAGCCGGTCCTGCAGCATTCTGGCATCGGAAGCAAACTCGCTGCCGCCGCTTACTACATAGAGATCCTGCCTTCCATCGCCATTGGCATCGAAAAACAGGGAACGTACGTCTTCATATTGCTGGTCTTTATTAAAAGCAGCCATCGATTTCACCTTCAAACCTCCTGCTTTATCCTGCAGGTAGAGCTGTCCGGGCTGCCCGCTGGCACCGCCTACATATACATCGTCGAGGCCATCGCCATCTGCATCGCCTATGGCCAGCGCCGGACCTTCTTTGGAAAGCATGTGGTAAATAAGGCGCTCCCGGTTAAAATCTACATAGTAGTTTTCCTGGTGGGGGGTGGCAGCGGGTAATGCTACAGGCGTAAACAATGTGTTTTTTATTGCCCCTGCATTTGGCTGTGTGACTCCTGCGGGGGGAGCTTCTTTTGCCTGCTTAATATCCAGCTGCAGCAGCTGGTTTGCCTTAACCTCCTTTATCGTTTGTGTTTTGCCATAGCCCCAGTTTACCACCAGGCTATCGAGGGCAGCGGTTTTGCCCAGGCCAAAGTGCAGGGTATAGTCCATAGAAGACTGGAACCCCTTGGTAGGAATATTCTCAAGCATCTGCACCTGGCCTGCTGCATAGGCATACACACGGGCACCTATGCCAAAAGTATTCTGTGCAGGCCCCTTCAGGGATACCTTCAGGTAATGATTACCCTGCAGCTCATTGGCATTGTTCCGGTAAATGCCTGCCTCTTCCTGTAGGTTATTCACCACCAGGTCCAGGTCGCCATCGCCATCCAGGTCGCCGTAGGCGGCGCCATTAGAGAAACCGGCCTCTGCCAGACCCCAGGCTTCTGCTACATTCTGGAAGCGCAAATGCTGCTGCTGCTTAAAAAGGTAGTTTGGAATTTTGGTGGAGGGCATTTTTTCTACCAGGCTTTTGAAATCGGCCTTGCCCTCACGCATGGTAGCCAGCAGGGTTTCTTCGCTGGCCATGTAGTTGATAAAGTCCTGGTCGATCAGGTCGCGCTCTATGCCATTGGTAACGAAAATTTCTTTGGTGTTATCATTATCAAAATCGGCAATAAGGGCGCCCCAGCTCCAGTCTGTGGCATCTACTCCGGCATACTGCCCTACCTCCAGAAAATTGCCATCGCCGCGGTTCAGCTGCAGGGTATTGCGCATGTACTGCTCGTAATAATCGTTTTTGAGCTTAGCCTGGTAAAGATCATAGTCATCGTACATAACCATGGTTTTAAGGCGGCGATCATCTTCGGGCAGCATGTCCGTTACAAAGATCTCAGGGGCGCCATCGTTGTTAAGATCGGCGGCATCGGTACCCATGGAAAAGTTACTGATATGGCCAATGCGCTGCGGAAGCTCATCTTTAAAGGTGCCGTTTTTTTGATTGATGTAGAGGTAGTCCCGCTCAAAAAAATCATTGGAGATGTAGATATCCAGCCAGCCATCGCTGTCAACATCTACCACGGTTACACCTAGCCCAAAGCCCACCACACTGCCCCAGATACCGGCCGCTTCGCTTACATCTTTAAATTTTCCGCTATCGTTGCGGTAGAGCTTGTCGCCGCCGGTGCTATCACGCTCATGGCGTATGTTGTTCATGCCCAGGGTAGAAACCGGGCGGAATGAATTGTTCAGTACGTAACAGTCCAGGTCGCCATCCTGATCATAATCAAAAAAGGCTGCATGGGTGCCAAAGCCCTTATCGGCCAGTCCATAGGCTGCTGCCTGTTCTGTAAAAGTGAGGTCTCCGTTATTGATGTAAAGCTCGTTTTCCCGGTTACCGCCCTCTACATCGCCTGAGTTGCATACGTAGATATCCAGCAGCCCATCGCCGTTTACATCGGCCATGCTCACGCCGGTAGACCATATTTTATCCTTCAGGATGCCTGCCTTATCAGTAATATCTTCAAATGTAAGTGGAGTTTCCCCTGCTTTACCTTTATTGAGGTAGAGGCGGTTTTGCTCCATATTAGAGGTAAGGAAGATATCGGGCAGGCCATCGTTGTTGATGTCGCCAATAGCTACACCGCCGCCATTATAGTAATTGCGGTAGCGAAATACATCAAAATCTTCGCTTAGGGTAAGTACATTTTTAAAATCCACACCCGTTTGGGCGGCAGGCAAACGGGTAAACAGCCGGGTTTCGGGTTCGGCATCTTTCTGCTTGCAGGAGAGTAGACAAATACAAGCAAAAGCAGGCATCAACAACGCAGCAGCAATCCTCTTCATTCTTTTAATTTCAGCAAAATAGAAAGAGAAAGCAAGTAAGTACAGACTTACTTGCTTTCCATAATACCATAAATTATCAGAATAAATTAATAGCCCGGGTTTTGCTCCAGGTTAGGGTTTGAGTCGATGGCTACCTGCGGAATTGGGAACAGTACTTTTGTAGGATCTGTAACTGTTTTCTCATGCCAGGTATCGGTGAAGGTTCCAAAACGAATTTGGTCTGTTCTCCGAACACGCTCCCAGTATAGCTCACGGCCTCTTTCATCCAGTATGGTCTCCAGTGTGGCAGGAATCGACTCCACTCCTCTTAAAGCCCTTAGTGCATCCAGCATGCTTTGGGCTGTTTCACCACCGGTAGCCGTACCCCCTCTAAGAATGGCCTCTATCTTCATCAGGTATACATCTGCGTACCTCAGTAATACCAAAGAGCCAATGTTTACATCGGGGTGGTATTTGTACACACGTATGCCTGCCTGATCGTTGTTACCTGCTATTTGTACCTCTGGGGTAAACGTTAACTGATCACCTCTTCTGTTCAGGATTGGCTCACCATTGGCATCCACCTGGGGTCCCACCTTAAAGCCCTGGCCAGGTGTGTGTGGTTCGCCAAGCCGCTCGTCCTCCATACTAAACTTGTCGTAAAAATCAGCAAGGGTAACAAAGCCATTCCAGCCACCGGGATTCATATTGTAATGGGCACCCATATAGTAGTAAGCCTCTGGTTGTGCTGTTACGCTCTTTGGCGTTGTAAGGATCTTTTCTGTTGTTTCAACGTCCTGAAAGTTCTGGAAGTAATCTTCATCCAGAGAAAAACCAGAGGCCGTTACAAGGTCGGCATACTCAATAACCTTGTTCATGTCGGCAGCATCGAAAGTATATGGCCCGGCAGGATTATCACTCAAGTATACTGCTTTGTTGAGATACAGCCTTGCCAGCAGGGCATAAGCAGCCGCTTTGGAAGCTTTTCCAGGGGGTACGCTTAGATCGTTGCCGGCGCCTGGCATTCCTTCCGGTAGATTTGGTATAGCCTCCTCAAGATCATTGATGATGAATTCAAAGGCTTCTGATCTGCTAAGAACCCTTGGATCAACCTCAACGCCTTCATCGATTTCACGAAATGGCACCTGGCCAAACAGATCCATAATGTAAAACATATTGAAGGCACGCAGGAACTTGGCTTCGGCAGCCTGCTGTGGAGTAGGATTTGAGCCTAAAACCTGATTACTGATAAACACAAGCGAATTGAGGCTGTTCCAGGAAACCCTGATCCAGTTGTGGGTAGGATCCCAGGTGTGCTGGTGCAACTGCCGCCAGATGCCATTATCACCCCAGTCAGTACCCCGTGTAGGGCCCATCATTTCATCTGTAGGATGCTCCAGTAAAGCCATCACGTTGTCCTGCCATATGTGATCTCCAAGCCTGTTGTAGTTTGTAGACAGAAGTGCAGCAGGATCACCTGAAGTGGCACCGCCGTCTGTTGTAACAGGAATAGAGTCTGAGAATTCAGTTTCCAGGTCGGTACAGCCAAAGGCTACCAGGCTGCAAATTGCGATGCTGCATGCTCGCTTTATATATTTATGCTTTAACATATATAGTAGTAGTTAAGGATTAAAGCGCTACACTTAGACCAAAAGTAAATGTGCGTGCTTTTGGATACGCGGTATAATCTATACCTGCAGAAGGTATACCGTCAATTGCCTTACTAATATTAACTTCCGGATCAAGACCGGTATAGTTGGTAAATAGCAGGAGGTTCTGGCCGGTAATAAAGATGCGTACGTTAGAGATGTTTCTGATGGTTCCTACTGGAAGCGTATACCCCAGTGTTGCATTTTGCAGCCTTACAAAATTGCCACTTTCCAGGAAGCGGGTGGAAACGTCAGCTGCGTTTAATGGCGACTCTCCATTACCAACCACATCTGCTGTAACATTCCGGCCAACTACCAAAGAACCTGAAGTAAAGAAGGCATTTGCAGTGTTGTTATAGATCTTGTGGCCAAACATGCCATTAAAGAAGAAGCCCAGATCAAAGTTTTTATACCTGAAATTGTTGGTTAAACCAGCCGTTACCTTTGGCAGTGGGGTATCGCCGGTAAACTGCTGCACATCACCTCCATTGTAGGTAGCATTACCCTCTGAGTCATAACCTGTAAAATCCCTAAGGTAGTAGGCATACAGGGGTTGATTATTAGCAATACGTTGGGCATATGCTCCAGTTAAACCCTGGCCGGTAATTTCGCCGGTGTTAGTAATACTGGTGTAGTTTACAACTTTATTTCTATTGTAGCCTACGTTACCATTTATATCCCAGCTAAAGGCAGTTGTATTAATGATGTTCGCTTCCAGATTAAGCTCTACCCCCTGGTTAATGATATCAGCATCGAGGTTTGTCCATACAAATGGCTGTGCTGCGGGTTGTGCCGCCACCTGCTGAATTAACAGGTCATATGTAGTTTTGTAGTAGTAATCCAGCGAACCCCTTAGCCTGTTGCTAAAAAAGCCATAATCTAAACCAGCGTTGAACTGTGCAGTAGACTCCCACCTAAGGTTAGGGTTTGCAAAGGCAACGTCTCCCAGGTCTCCACCATTAATATCTCCGTTTTCAGCAAATGAATAATCGCTGTACCTTTGCCGGGGGTACACCAGGTTATTTGGAATTTCCTGGTTGCCGGTAATTCCGTAACCCACCCTTAATTTCAGGTCAGAGAAAGCATCAGGAACAAAGGCTTCATCGGAGATCCGCCAGGCAACAGCTCCGGAGGGGAAAACACCATATTTATTATTCTCCCCAAATTTTGTAGATCCGTCAGCCCTAACAGTACCGGTAACCAGAAACTTGTCTGAAAAAAGTTTCAGATTGAAGCGTCCAAAAACCGACTGTAGTTCATCTACCCGGTTTGCGGTATTAACCAAAAACTGGTTTGCCGATGCCGAGTTGTTGATCATGATGTTCAAATCCCTTGTGCGATAGTCTCGGGTAAGTACTGTCTGGGTTTCATAATCAAACCTTTGATAGGCATAACCAAGCAAAAACTCTAAATTATTGTTTGAGTTCAGTTCTCGGTTATAGGTAAAATAATTTTCTACTAAGAGGTTATTTTCACGCACATCGAGGTAACCTCCCCTGCCTACATCCTGAATACCTGCCGCCACCAGATCGCCCGAGTAGGCTGCTTTACGGTTGGAGGTTGACTGATCAAACCCAAGGCTGGTACGGAAAGAAAGATCTTTATAAATTTTTACGTCTATCCCAAAGCTGGCCAATGCACGAATGGTATTGGTATAATCATCATTATAGGCAAGCATAGCAACAGGATTCAGTTGGTCAACACCAGGCTGGTTAAACGTGCCATCAGCGTTACGCACCGGACGTGTTGGATTTGCAATTATCATTGCTCCAAGTAGATCGCCCCGGAATCCCGAGTTGTTGGTAATGGGCACGTTCTGGTCTCTAACATTCGCCAGAGTAAGTTGGGTTGATAGAGTAATTCTGTCGTTCAGAAACCTTCTGTTGGCGTTAATCCTGCCTGTAATTCTTTTCAGGCCACTTTCATTTACGATACCCTCCTGATCCATATAACCTAAAGACAGCCTATAGCTTCCTGCATCGCTTCTATCGCTATAAGCAATGTAGTGGTTATGAGTAATGGCAGTTCTGAGAATCTCGTCCTGCCAGTCGGTATTCCCGCCTAGATCCAATGCCTCTCTGTCGCCACCCAATGCTTCTGCTCCGTCCAGAAAAGCTTCCCTGCCCAAAAGGTCAAACCGTCTGGTAATGCGACTGGTACTAATAGAGGAGTTAACCTCAAGGGTTTCGTTTTCACCCTGTCCTCGTTTTGTTGTAATTAAAATTACACCGTTTGCACCACGTGAGCCATAAATAGCAGTGGCAGAGGCATCTTTTAAAACGCTTACGTTTTCTATATCATTTGGGTTAATAAAGGTAAGCGGGTTACGTGCAGAGCTTGTTCCAAAGCCTACATCTGTACCAGCGCTCATTGCTTCACTACCACTTAATGGCACACCATCTATCACATATAAAGGATTGTTACCACTTCTGATAGAAGATGTACCCCTTATACGAATGGTCATGCCTGCTCCAGGCTCACCACTTGATTCTGTCACCTGTATACCAGCCGATTTACCTTGAATGAGCTGTTCAGGAGAGGAGATAACTCCCTGGTTAAACTCTTTTGAACTAATGGAGGTAACAGCGCCGGTAGCATCCTTTTTCTCCTGAGTACCATAACCTACCACTACTATTTCAGAGAGTTGCTCAACATCTTCCCGTAACTGCACATCAATTACGCTTCTGTTATTCACAGGCACTCGCTGTTCCAGATAGCCTATAAAGGAAAACACCAGCGTTGCATTGGGCGCTGCACTAAGTGCATAAGTACCGTTCATATCGGTAACGGTGCCGGTAGAAGTACCATCAATAAGGATACTTACACCAGGTAGAGCTTCACCACTGGAGGCGTCTCTTACGGCACCCGTAATTCTGCGCTCCTGTGCCAGTACCGGCTGCCACAAAACGCAGCCAAGTAAAAGTAGAACAAGTAGAATTTTTCTCATATGAAAAAAGTTGATTGGTTGCTGAGCTGACAAGCATCCATCAATATTGTAATTTTAATCTCTTTTTCAATGAATATCTTGGAATTTTTTGCACTGAAAAGGATTTCGCAATCGGTTTCATCTTTACATTAAGTAAGATCACAGCCCTAGAAAGCCTTACAGCAATCACTTTTAATTCATGTTTGATACTTGATTGTTTAAACTCCAAAGGCCTAATGGCACATCTTGCAGAACAGCAGAGTGCCATTCAATTGATCATTATAAGTTCCTCATGCTCAAACAATAGCCTCAAAACATGCTGGTAATTATGCATATATCTGCATGATGTATAGACAACACATAATATTGTTAGACAAATAGGCTGAAAAAGGCTTACTATTGCCTTATTTCTACATTTTTTGCACTTTACCAATACCACTACTTGCCCGTACAGATGCGTTTTTTATGCTGGCATACCTTAATCATCCCTTTTTTTAAGAAGGCAAGTGTGCTTTGTTAACTACGAATAATTTATTGCACTAGCCCAACTTAAACGGGCTCAAAAGTCTCTTGCGGCATTTTTTAGCTGTGCTGTGCATAAGACTTCATACAAATTGCACAGGAAAGTTGGCTTTACTCTTGTAGCTAAATCAGCAAATCACAAGCGTTATGCACATATTAGCATAGACACTTTGAGTTCAGGACAGCTCTTTTCTGTCAGTAGAGGGTCTGTTTTCTTCGGCTGTGGCGGTATCTGGCTGGCGATCTTCGCCTTTCCAGCGCTGCCTGAAACGCAGGGCCGAGAACAGGATAATAAAAAAGACCAGGCATATGCCTCCTGCAGCAAAGCCAGAGAGCACATCGCTGGGGTAATGCACCTGCAGGTAAATTCGGCTTACGCCAATGCTGATGATGAGAATAACTAGTATAATAGTGAAAACTATCTTTTTTAACCTGCTTTTGTAAATGCGCCAGGTCAGGTGTATCAGAAAACCATAAAAAGCGATACTGCTCATGGAATGCCCGCTGGGAAAGCTTAAGGTGTGTATTCCTAACTGATGCGCCGCTTCCGGGCGTGGCCTGCCAATAAGATCTTTAAGCCAGAAGCTTAAAACACCAGCCACAACAAGCACCGCCACTGCCTGCAGCGTAAAAATAAGATTACCCTTGCGTATATAAAGGTAGAGCCCTAATATAACCGAGAGCATAATATAGGCATAGCGATCACCCAGATGGGTAATTGAACTCAGGTACCAATCCAGGGCAGGCGTTTTCCAGCTGAGTACCCAAAGGGTAATGCTATCATCGAAAGCACCCAGCCTTTCGGCACGCAGGTCGCTCAAAAGCTCATAAAAACCTCTGCCTAAGAGGGCTACAACCAAAACACCTATAAAAATACCGGCAAAGAAAAGAAGATAATCTTTGTAGGAACGGTAAAAGTGATAGAGGAAGCGACGGACTTCCCGAACCAAATATCTTGGGGAAAAGGTATTTTGAGGCATTGCAGGGGCTGTTGCTAAAAAAATTAGGATAAGTTTTGTAATGGTTTTTTACAAGACTCAGATTGATTAACTTTGTTATCCGTCACTTGGTTAACTACAGCAGCTATGATGAATTTGAGAGGTAAAATCAAAGAAATTTTCGACACACAGCATATTAGCGATCGCTTCAGCAAACGCGAATTTGTTCTTGAATATGCAGATAACCCCCAGTATCCGCAGCTAATTAAGTTTGAGATTGTAAAAGATCGCTGCGAAATGCTTGATGAATATAAAGTTGGCGAAGAAGTGGATGTACACTTTAACATCCGCGGCCGTGCCTGGACAAACAACCAGGGCGCTACCCAATATTTTAACACGCTGCAGGCCTGGCGCCTGGATCGTGCCGGCGCCGAAGGTGCCGCACCGCCCGCTGCCCAGCAAAACGGCGGCTACCGCAAACCTGCCGGAGCACCTGCCGGAGGTGCCGGCAATACACAGGAGCCCCCCAGCTGGATGCAGGTAGCCGGAAAAGAAGCCGGCACCGGCAGCTTCCTGAACGATATCCAGGAGGATGACCTGCCGTTCTAAATTTTGGTATGAGTACAAAGAATTGAGTATTGAGACGGTGTTCCCGGAGATAATAGCCTACAGGCTGTGATATTTCCATCCTTCTTCAAAAACTTGTTCTATACAAAACAGCTTAAATGAAATGCAAAAGAGCCGCTTCTTATTATAGAGGCGGCTCTTTTATTGTCTGTGTACTTAATACCAGATACCCAGTTCCAGTACTTACTACTACTCCTGCTCCAGGAATGGATAGCGGTAGTCTACTGGCGGTACAAAGGTTTCTTTGATGGTGCGGGCAGATACCCAGCGCAGCAGGTTTAGCTGAGCACCGGCTTTATCGTTGGTACCGGAAGCGCGGCCGCCACCAAATGGCTGCTGCCCTACTACGGCTCCTGTAGGTTTATCGTTAATGTAGTAGTTACCGGCTGCATGCCTTAGCTTTTTAGTGGCCAGTTCTATGGCGTAGCGGTCTTGCGCAAAAATAGCACCGGTAAGGGCATATGGAGAGGTTTTATCTACCAGCTCCAGGGTTTCTTCAAAGCGCTCCGGCTGGTACACATACACCGTAAGCACCGGACCAAAGATCTCCTCGCACATGGTAGTGTAGCTAGGGTTTTCTACTTTAAAGATGGTAGGCTCAATGAAATAGCCCCTGCTCTTATCGTAGTTACCGCCAGCTACCAGTTCTACATCCGGATCGTTTTTGGCGCCATCAATATAATTGCTGATTTTATCGAAGGACTTTTCGTCGATAACGGCATTTACAAAGTTACCGAAATCTTCAACGCCACCCATTTTCAGGCTCTTCAGGTCTTCTACCACATAGCCTTTAACCTCATCCCAAAGGTTGGCAGGCACATAGGCACGCGAGGCTGCAGAGCATTTCTGGCCCTGGTATTCAAAAGCACCGCGGGTAATAGCCGTTGCCAGTGCTTTTGCATTTGCAGTGTGGTGAGCCATGATAAAATCTTTGCCACCTGTTTCGCCTACAATACGCGGGTAGCCTTTGTAACGCCCAATGTTTTCGCCAATGGTTTTCCAGATTATCTGGAATACTTTCGTACTGCCGGTAAAGTGAATACCAGCAAAATCGGGGTGTTTGAAAATTATTTCGCCGGCTTTAGGCCCGTCTACAAACACCAGGTTGATAACACCCTCGGGTACGCCTGCCTCACGAAACACTTCCATCAGTACATGAGCAGAGTATACCTGGGTTTCGGCAGGTTTCCAGACCACAGTATTGCCCAGCATGGCAGGAGCCGAAGGCAGGTTACCGGCAATGGCAGTAAAGTTGAATGGCGTAAGCGCAAAGATAAAACCTTCCAGCGGGCGGTACTCTGTACGGTTCCAGATGCCCGGAGAGCTCTCTGGCTGCACTTTGTACATTTCGCTCATGAAGTAGACATTAAAGCGAAGGAAGTCTATGATTTCACAGGCAGAATCGATCTCGGCCTGGTAGGCGTTTTTTGACTGCCCCAGCATGGTGGCTGCATTGAGCCTTGCCCGGTACGGACCGGCTATCAGATCGGCAGCTTTCAGAAAGATGCTGGCACGCATTTCCCAGCTCATTCCCTCCCATAATTCTTTGGCATTAAGGGCCGCCTGTATGGCCTGCTCTACATGACCGGCATCACCTTCGTGAAAATATCCAAGCACATGCTGGTGATCGTGTGGCGGGCTCAGCTTCCTTTTATTCCCTGTACGCACCTCTTCACCACCTATGAACATAGGCACATCCATCTCCTGGCTGCGCATCTGGTCAAGCGCTGCCTTTAGGGCCTTACGCTCCGGAGAACCCGGGGCATAGTTCAGCACAGGTTCGTTTTTAGGATAGGGAACTTTGAAAAATCCGTTTGACATGACGGGTTAATTTAAAATTTATAACCCTGCAAAGGTACGAAAAAAGAGAAGAAATTGCTTCTACACAGCAGGGGCTTACAGCTTCCAGCCAATCAGCATCATATCATCGGTTTGTTCGTAACCCCTCATCCACAGCAGCAGTTGCTCCCGAAACTGCTCTTTCTGCTGCTCCATCGGCAAATCGCACACCCGTGCAATCAGCTCCAGCAGCCTTTTTTCACCAAACTTTTTATCCTGCTCCCCTCCAAACTGATCGCGCACCCCATCGGTACTGAGGTAAAAAGAGGCGGGCTCTTCAAGCTTAAGTTTGTGGGTGGTAAAACCAGAGAAACTATTTCTGTTAAGGCCACCAATGTACATTCTGTCGCCCCCTACTTTATGCACCTCTCCGCCCTGGCAGTAGTATAAGCTGTTACGGGCCCCAGCAAATGCCACCTCTTTTAACTCCAGATCAATCACACACAAGCCTACTTCCATACCATCCTGGCTGTAGCTCACCTCCTGGTTTAGGGCGCGTCTTACGTGCTCGTGCAGGTAGCTAAGGATCTGGCCTGCATCCTGTATCTTTTCCTGCAAAATGGCCTGGTTCAGGTACACATCACCAATCAGCGATAAGAAAGCGCCTGGCACGCCATGGCCGGTACAGTCTAAGGCTGCCAGGTAAATCTTGTGGCCCAGCTGGGTAAACCAGTAAAAGTCACCACTAACAACATCTTTTGCATTTAGCCAGATAAAAGAATCGGGGAGCGCGGCCTTGAGTTCTGCCGGGCGTGGCATCATGGCATGCTGAATACGACTGGCATAGTTTAGGCCTGAGCTTAAATCATGTGCCGTTTGCTCAATGGCCTGGCGTTGCCGGTTTATCTGGTGGTTGGCCCTGTTTAAATGCTGTGCCTGCGATGCAATGGCTTTTTGCTGCTCTTCCAGCAGGAGGTTTTGCCGCACTATTGCCCTGCTTTTTTCTTCTATTTCACGCTTTTGTTCGGTTAGCACCTTGTTGGTGCGGTTTTTTGCAGTGTTGCTCTTGTACAAAACACCTGTTATCAGCAGAAACAGGGCAAAAAGAGCCATAAAGCTGTTGCGGTACAGCATTTGGCGCTCCAGTTCATCTTCCTGGATAATCTTGCTCTTTTTGAGCAGCTCAATTTTAGCCTCGCGGGCTTCCAGCTCATACTCTGCTTTGAATTGCTCCACCCTGTTTGCCGAATGCTCACTAAAAATAGAATCGTGCAGCTGAAAAAACCTTTTATGGCTATCGTAGGCCTTATCCCATACACCTACATCAGCATAAAGATCGGCCTGCCACCTGTAGATGTTTTTCATCAGGAAGCGATACTGATTTTTGCGGGCATCGGCCAGCGACTCCTGCAGGTAGCGCTCTGCCCGGGTATGGTCATTAAGCTGCAGGTACAAATAGCCTACAAAAGCTTTACAACCAATATAAGCCTCTGCCTCAAAGGGAGGCTTTACGTAATATTCAAGTGCCTGCAGGCAATAGTCCAGTGCTTGGGGAGCATTGCCATCGGCCCTCCAGGCAATATTGCCCAGGTTGTAAAAAACATCGGCCAGCCCTGCAGTGTCTTTTGCTGTTTTCAAAGCTTCATATGCCCTGAAGGTAAAGAACAGTGCACTGTCATATGCTGCTGCTTCTGTATAGTAATAACCCAAATTATTCCAGCAGTAGCTGGAGCCAAGCTCTCCATGATTTTTAAAGGTTAGATCTGCTGCCTGCTTGGTTACTTCTATAGCCTTGCGGTAGTTACCCTGTGCACTGTAAAAGTAACCAAGGTTTTGAAGCAGCTGCGAAAGATAGTCTTCGTCGTTTACCTGGCGCAATTGCCTTAAGCTAATAAGGTAATGATCAAGCGCCTGGTGGTAGTTGCCCCGGGTATCGAATACAATTCCCAGGTTTAGGTTGGCAATGCCCTGCCCGCGGAGGTACTGGAGGCTATCGGACAGCTGCAGTGCTTTTCTGGCCAGCGGAAGTGGATCTTTACGCCCGGACATTGCATACTCATTGCTTAGTATGTTCAGGTCATCTATGTAGAGCGTATCTATTTTTTTTGCCTGCTTTAAGCGGCGCTCAATTTTCTCCAGCTTATTTTGATGCTGCCCAAAGGCAGGTACAAAAATGAGCAACAGCAATAAGCATCCTAAAACAGTTCTGGTATTCACGGGCAGGCAAGCTAATCCTTAGATCAATCCAAATTAGATATTTAAGCCTAGAAATCAACCTGGTGCTTCTATAAATTTTACAAAAAAGCCCACAATACAACAAACACAGCTTACTGCAAATCAACCAGATACAGACAAAGCAGCACTGCTACTATATTTATATACAAGCAGCAGCATATGCAGATGCAGCACCCAACAGTGACCATAAAGTAGGATTTTATGTAACCGGCTGTTGTTAAGCAAGAGCCTTCCGGTAGCTAAGAGGCAGGAAACTTAGCAGATCCATGCTCAAAGCATAGTTAGCAGTTCGCTAAGGCAATGAATGTCGCGCTGAACGGGAACATTGTATTTTCGCCTGTAGGGGTTATAATAAACACTATCGATCCCGGCAGAAGCGGCTCCTATGATATCTGCTTTCAGATTATCACCCACCATAAGGCACTCCTGTGGCTTTGCGCCAACTTTCCGTAGCACATATTCAAAAAAGAAGGTATTAGGTTTTGAAACCCCGGCATCTTCTGCAGTAAATATTCCATCAAAAAAATGGTTGATGCCTGCTGCCTCCAGCTTAATATCCTGCACATCTCTAAAGCCATTAGTGAGCACATACATGGGAAAGCGTTTGTGGCAATGCTCCAGCACTTCGCGCGCATAGGGCAGAAGTCCTCCTTTTGCCGGGCATATGCTCATATAATCGCGATCAAGTCCTTCGCTTACCCATTCCGGAACAGAGGTGTTCCCCAGCGCTTCCAGCACCCGCACAAAGCGCTGGCGCCGCAATTCATCACGCCCCAGCGCTCCGGCTTCGTTCAGCGACCACAACTGGCGGTTTACTTTATCGAAAGTCTGGCAGAAGGTGTCTGTACAGAAATTTCCCACCTGTGCCAGGCCATACTTTTCGTAAAGCTCCCGAAGCGTTTCTTCTGAATTGCTGGTGTAATCCCAAAGGGTGTGGTCAAGATCAAAAAATAAAAATTTGTAGGTTGTTTTTAGCTGACGCATAATCTTAAAAAATTATCATTGAGGAAGTCCCATCCAGCGGCGCCTCTGTAGTTTGTTTACGGCAAGTTCGCGGTTAGAGTGGAGAATCTGATATACTTCCTGATCCCGACGAAGCACAGGGTCTTTCTCCAGCAGTTCAATCAACTGGCGCACGATGTCTTCCATTTCTTCCTTCACATAATAAAAAATATATAATTCTTCCTTACGAAAGCTTAACAGACCTGCGTTCTTTAAATAATTGATGTGCCGCGACGTTTTAGTCTGGGTAAAATCAAGCGTGAGCTCCAGGTCTGATATACACATTTCTCTATTGCGGTAAAGTAAATGTAGTATACGAAGACGCGCCTCATCGGATACTGCCTTAAAGATCTGTGCACCAAACTGTATACTGAAATTTTTAAGTCGCATGCTGTGTTAGAACAAAAAAGGCTCCCGGAATGGAACCTACTTTAAGGTAAATTTATTATTTTCTTTTTAGAACTTAACGTAACTTGGTACAAACTAACCATACTGGCGTGCTGGTAAACCGTAAACCATATCTGTATTCGTTGATGTTGCTGCTGGTGCTTGGCCTGTTTAGCCTGCCCGCGCTGGCTCAGCGAAAAGCAAAAGCACCTGTTGTGCAATTCTCGGGTATTGTGCTGGCATCAGACGATTCTACCTCCAGCCTGCCGGGCGTTCACGTTTATGTTCCTAAAGCCGGCCGTGGTACTATCACTAACATGCTGGGCTTTTTCAGCATGCCGGTGCTGGTGGGCGATAGCGTTGTAATCAGCTACCTGGGCTACCGGAAACAGCATTTTAAAATACCCAATAATGTAGGCGATGCCATTACAATTGTGGTAGAACTATCGCCGGATACTACTTACTTACCAGAGCTAACCATTTTCCCCTACCCCACCGAACAGCTGTTTAAGCAGGCAATTCTGGCCATGGAGCTACCCAAAGCAGAGGAGGAAGATTTGCTCGAACGTAACATGAATGCCAACCTGCTGGCCATGATGATGCAGGACATGCCTATGGATGGCAGCGAGAACTACAAGCGGTACTCGCAGCAGCAGATCATGGATACCCACAACCGCAATTTCTACCGTACTAATCCATTCTTTAACCCCCTGAACTGGGCCAAGTTTATCCAGTCTATCCGCAGGGGCGATTACAGCAATAAGAAAAAAGAATAGACAATTCTGATGTTTAGCTGTTCCCTATAGCATATAAAATCAGACATGTCGATTCCGGATTGGTTCAGGGAGCTTTCTCCAATTGTACAGGCACTGCTCGCAACCCTCTTTACCTGGGGTGTTACTGCCCTGGGCGCCTCTCTTGTATTTTTCTTCAGTGGTGTTGGCCACCGGGTTATGAACCTGATGCTGGGCTTTGCCGCCGGGGTAATGATTGCCGCCAGTTACTGGTCACTCCTGGCTCCGGCCATACGCTTATCAGAAGAAAACGGAGATGTTGCCAGTTGGATTCCCGCAGCCGTTGGCTTTATGGGCGGCGGGCTTTTTGTAGGCCTCATCAACAAGATTTTACCCCACCTGCACCCTGGTCTGGAAAAAAACGAAGGGCCACGCTCCAGCCTCAGGCGAAGCATTCTCCTGGTACTTGCCATTACCCTGCATAACATTCCCGAAGGTCTGGCCGTAGGCGTTGCTTTTGGCGCTGCAGCAGCTAATTTTGAGGGTGCCACCATTGGTGGTGCCATAGCGCTAGCCATTGGCATAGGCCTGCAGAACTTTCCCGAAGGCACCTCGGTGGCTGTACCGCTTAGGCGGGAGGGCTATACACGCGGAAGGGCCTTCTGGTACGGACAGCTTAGCGGTGCAGTGGAGCCCCTGGCAGGTGTGCTGGGTGCCTGGATGGTAATCTCCATTCAGCCCCTGCTTCCCTACAGCCTTGCCTTTGCCGCCGGCGCCATGATTTACGTGGTGGTAGAAGAGCTTATCCCTTCGGCACAAATGGAAAAAGACAAGAACCTGGCCACCTTTGGTGCCCTCTGTGGCTTTACGCTGATGATGATTTTGGATGTTGCATTGGGGTAGGAGTATCACCCCCCGGCCCAGCTTTCCCTATCCAGGCTGCGGTACTGGATGGCTTCGGCCAGGTGTTCTATCTGGATGTTGTCGTTATCGGCCAGATCGGCAATGGTGCGGCTTACTTTAAGAATACGATCATAGGCCCGGGCACTTAGGCCCAGGCGCTCCATGGCCCGCTTCAGCAGGGCTCTGCCTCCTTCGTTTATCTGGCACACTTCCTTTACCATCTGCGAGGGCATCAGGGCATTAGAATGGATTTCAGGATACTCTTCGAAGCGCTGCTTCTGGCGCTCACGGGCCTTTATTACACGCTCCCGTATGCTGGCACTGCTTTCGGTTTTTCGCTGGCCTGTCATCTCATCAAAAGAAACGGGTGTTACCTCTACATGCAGGTCTATGCGGTCGAGCAGGGGGCCACTTATTTTATTCAGATAACGCTGCACGGCACCGGGCGGACACACACACTCTTTGTCAGGATGATTGTGATAGCCACAGGGGCAGGGATTCATGCTGGCGATGAGCATAAAATTGGCAGGAAAGTCCACAGATATCTTTGCACGACTAACCGTTACCCGGCGCTCCTCCAGCGGCTGGCGCATTACCTCCAGTACTGTCCGTTTAAACTCTGGCAGCTCATCCAGGAAAAGGATTCCATTATGGGCCAGGCTGATCTCGCCCGGCTGCGGAATACCACCACCGCCTACCAGGGCTACATCTGATATAGTATGGTGAGGCGAGCGGTAAGGCCGGTGTGCGATCAGCGAAGCATTGGTGCCCAGCTTACCGGCTACGGAATGAATCTTGGTGGTTTCCAGTGCCTCATGCAGGCTTAGGGGCGGCAGTATGGTGGGCAGGCGCTTGGCCAGCATGGTTTTACCGGCACCCGGAGGGCCTACCATAATAACATTGTGCCCGCCAGCAGCGGCAATTTCCATGGCCCGCTTTATATTTTCCTGCCCCTGCACATCAGAAAAGTCTACATCAAATGCCTCCTGCTTGTGAAAGAATACGTCGCGGGTATCCTGTTTAGCAGGCTCTATTAGCAGCTTACCTTCAAAAAAATCGATTGCCTCCTGTAGGTCCGCAACGCCAATCACATCCAGGTTGTTAACAATGGCAGCTTCTTCGGTATTTTCTTTAGGTAGCACAAAACCCTTAAAGCCTTGCTTCCGAGCCTCAATAGCAATGGGAAGCGCTCCTTTGATAGGTCTTAACACTCCATCCAGGGCCAGCTCTCCCATGATGAGATATTGTTCAAGCTTATCCGTCATTAGCTGTTCAGATGCCTGCAGAATACCCAGGGCAATGGGCAGATCGTAAGAGGAACCTTCTTTCCGGATATCGGCTGGGGCCAGGTTTACCACCACTCTTTGCCGTGGCATCCTGTATCCCAGGTGCTTCAGGGCAGAATCTACCCGCTGTTCGCTCTCTTTCACCGCATTATCGGGCAGGCCAACCATAAAAAACTTAGTGCCCTGTGCTACATTTACCTCAATGGTAATCAACCGGGCATTCACCCCAAACACAGCGCTTCCATAAGTTTTTGCCAGCATATTTTCAGTATTGTGTAGTTGGTATAGAGTAATAAGACTTTTTAAGGTGTATAATGTTTAGAAAGCTATCTGTATCATTCTATGACTAGAGTATCATCTGTAGGAGCGGAATGTATGTCACTTAGCTGTTGTCTTAGTAGTTCTGTTGAAATTGTAAACTCACCATTGTTACTGAGCTTTGTTCCATAAAGCGCGCTGTAACTAAAACCTAATTCTCTGCAAAGCCAGAAATAGTGCTGCGGATAAAAGTCTAGAGGAAAAACTTCAAGGAGATGTAGATTTGCTCCACTTCTAAATATAAGGTTAGTAAGTCCGGCTCCATGAAGACCAACAACATGAGCTGCATTTGCAAACAAATTTCTCTGCTCATCGATACTTAAACCGTCCGTATCGACTACCCTGTAATTAAAACTTTTAACAACATCTTCTACTTCCCTTGAATTTAATGCTGACAACCTCCTGCCTCTCCTTCCTCCCCTCTTCAGATAAATTCTATCATGTTTTAGCGATGGAGGTAGCCCATAATCCAGCAGCCTTAGAACACCATTGAAAGTTTCTGCAGTGTTAGGTATGTTCTTTAGGAGATATACTTCATTTACTTCAAAAACGGTATCTTTTCTTTGTACCAGCCACTTTCTGCCTTTCAATGAGATTGCTTGATTAAAAGTATCTCTTACAAAGGAAATTTCAAGTGCCTCCTCTGGGATCAGAATTGGAATATCACAGTCTTCAATGTATTTATCTGCCAATGCAAGCTGCCCCAGAATGTCATTATGTAAATGCCAATAGTTATTAAAGTAATATCTTAATGGTATTACTTTGTTAACTTTTTGTCTCTTGTATGCACTCAAAAGGCCCAATCTGGAGGGTCTTGGGAAGTAATTGTAGGGATGTGATTCTAGTATCACCTTTTTATTATTAGGCAGTACCAACCACGCGCTACCTGGTTCGATCAAACAATTACCCGTGTATTTGTACACATATTCTTTCTGAATCCATCCATTAGCAATCTTGAAGAAGTCAGCGATCGGCGCAGGTAAATTATCTGTATTTGTACTTCTAAAAGGAAATGCTTCTTTAAAATGAACAACTTCAAGCTTATAATCCTGTCCCTGAATGGCATATTCCAGTGGAAGATATTTTCCCAATACATTTCGTAGAACGAACTCAATTTTTCTTTTTACCTTTCTAAATATATTTTTCTTCTCAAGCATAGCTTTGGAATTTCAAGCATTTTTACTGTGTGCCTTTGTTAACTTTCCTCTCAAAGATGTTCTGAACCCTTTACTAACTCACATTGAGCGGTTGCTAATATTAAGATGAGTATTTTGTCTTACTACTATCCCACCCCCAGGATCTGCTCGATGCGCTGGATGATAATGTGAATTACTTTGATATGTATCTCCTGGATGCGATCGGCATAGCCATTATGCGCCACCCTTATTTCAACATCGGCCAAATCTGCCAGCTTTCCTCCATTTTTACCCGTAAGGGCTACTACAGAAATGCCTGACTTACGCGCAGCCTCTGCCGCTTTCAGTACATTGGCAGAATTGCCACTGGTGCTGATGGCCAGCAGCACATCGCCGCTGCGGCCAACGCCCTGTACAAAGCGCGAGAAGATATGCTCATAGCCATAATCATTACCGGTGCAGCTGATAAAGCTTGGATCTGAAATGGCAATAGCCGCCAGCGGCTTGCGCTCTTCGCGGTATTTACCCGTTAGCTCCTCGGCAAAATGCATGGCGTCGCAGTGTGAGCCACCATTGCCACATGAGAGTAGTTTGCCCCCCTGTTCCAGGCTTTGTGCCATCAGTTGGGCAGCTTTTTCTACCTGCTCCAGGTTATGGGGGTTGCTAACAAATGTATTGAGAACCTCGGCAGCCTCCCGCAACTGTTGTTCAATCTGCTTTATTCCTTCCATACTATAAGAT
Source organism: Cesiribacter sp. SM1 (assembly GCF_020178975.1). Taxonomy (GTDB): domain Bacteria; phylum Bacteroidota; class Bacteroidia; order Cytophagales; family Cyclobacteriaceae; genus Cesiribacter. Next base: position 55,096 of record NZ_JAHXBU010000093.1, on the reverse strand, counting down.
TATGCCCGGGGAGTGTTAGGGTCTGTTGGTTTATTTCCTTTATCGAGCGATTGGCGGAACGCTTCTATCCTGCGCCCGGCCTGCTCGTCTTCTTCAAGACGCTTTTGTTCAATATCGTACAGCTTTGCTTTTGTAGCAGCATGCTCCTGCTGCAGGTGCCTGTTTTGCTTTTCCAGGCTTCTAGTATATAAAGTACCTGTAACGATCAAGCCTACCAGTATAATAAGTCCCAGCACCATCCAGTATTTGAAATAGTCGAGCAGGTTCAGGAGGTTCAGGTTATTGTAGAGCGCTTCTTCCTGCAACATCAGTATTATGGTGATAACAGTATACACGAGGCCGGCTATCAGTAAAATAAAGCGTGCGTTTTTCATGGGGCTAAAGAGATTACTTATAGTAAAGAATTGGATAACAGAAATTTTGTTAAAACTGCAGGCGCTACACAGTCTGCATTAAGGTGAGTTTCTTGTACAAACCCTCCTGCTCCAGCAGTTCTGCATGGGTACCTCGCTCTACAATCCTGCCCTGCTGTACCACCACAATCTCATCGGCATGCTGTATGGTGCTCAGGCGGTGTGCAATTACTATTGAAGTCCGGCCCTGCATCAGGTTGGTGAGTGCTTCCTGCACCAGGCGTTCCGATTCAGAATCGAGGGCCGAGGTGGCCTCATCCAGAATAAGAATGGGCGGATTTTTTAGTACAGCCCTGGCAATGCTCAGGCGTTGCCGCTGCCCCCCGGAGAGGCGGCTGCCCCGCTCACCAATCAGGCTCTGGTAGCCCTCCTCGGTTTGCATGATAAAATCGTGTGCATTGGCAATTTTGGCAGCGCGAACTACATCTTCCTCCTTTGCATCGGGCAGGCCAAAAGCTATGTTATTGAAAATGGTATCGTTAAACAAAATGCTTTCCTGCGTTACTATGCCCATCAGGCGCTGCAAAGATTCCACATCATAATCGGTAAGAGGGCGGCCATCCAGCAAAATGGCGCCTTCGGTGGGATCATAAAAGCGGGGTATCAGGTCGGCCAGGGTAGATTTACCACCACCCGATGGACCAACCAGCGCAATGGTTTTGCCTTTCTGAATCTGCAGGTTAACGCCTTTTAACACCCGCTTGTCTTCGTAGGCAAAAGAAACACTGCGAAACTCAAGACTGTGGTCAAAGCTGTTCAGTGCTATGGCATCTGGCTTATTCTGGATCTGAGGTACCACATCGAGCACCTGGAAAATACGCTCACCGGCCGAAAGTCCGCGCTGAATGCTGGTAAAGGATTTGCTGATGGCTTTACCAGGCTGCAGCACCTGGGTGAAGATGGCGATATAGGTAATAAATTCAGAAGCATCCAGAGCGGCATTGCCATTCATGACCAGCGAGCCTCCGTAAAGCAAGATGCCTACCACAAAGAAAATTCCCAGAAACTCCGAGATAGGCGAAGCCAGCTCGTTGCGGCGGGCCATATGAATGTTCACATCGCCGTAGTGATCTACTTCTTTGCTGAACCTGTCGAAAACAAAGCCCCTGGCTGTAAAAGCCTTTACCACACGCATACCACCGATGGTTTCATCCAGCATGTTTACAATACGCCCCAGCGACTCCTGGCTTTCCTTGGCCTTTTTCTTAAGTCGCTTGGCAATGCCGGATATAATATAACCGGAAATAGGAAGCACCAGCACCGTAAAGAGGGTAAGCTCAACAGAAAGGGCAAACAGCACAATAAAGTATACGATAATAGTAGCCGGCTCCCGGAAAAAAACAGTAATGCTGTTAACGATAGAACCCTCCACCTCCTGCACATCATTGGTGATGCGTGACATAAGATCGCCTTTGCGCTCATTGGTGAAGAAGCCCAGGTGCAGCATGCTAACCTTATTAAAAATAGCCTTGCGCAGGTTACTCACCGCCTGTACCCGTATGTACGCAAGCTCTATGTTTGAGAGGTAGGTAAACACGCTGGTTAACAGGGAAGATATCAGGATAACCACACAAACAAACAGCAGCGCACCAAAGGTACCATAGTTAATCTCCCAAAGATTCAGGTAATAATAAAACCAGTGGAGCACATAATCGATGGTAAGGCTGAAATCGGGCTTTTGGGTGTAGCGGCCCAGCTCTTCGGGGGTTAACTGATCAAACAGCACATCGAAAATTGGCTTAAGCAGGGTTAGCCTGGTTACACCAAAAATGATGGAAAGCAGCGTAAGTACAATATATTTTGGAACACGGGCATTCAGGGGCCGCGCATAAGAAAGCAACCTAAAGTATAAATTCATTCCCTACAGGTCTTTAACTATCCGCAAAGGTATGGATTTTAATCTTTAGTTGTTTGGGAACAGCTACCAATGGCAACTTCATTACCATAGCTAATAAGAAGAATTCCCTTAGGATAAGGGTGGCAGTGGTGCCATCTTATCCTAAGGGAACATCAGCTTTTATACAGGCAGCACTGCCCGGGAGAAAGACTTAAGCGAAGCTGTGCTAAAACAGCTGATTCGTACGGGCCATATTCCAGCGCATACCAAATTGTATCAGCTGGGTGTTACGGTCTTCACGGCCTTCGGTTTCCAGGCGGCGCAGGGTATAGCTACCCTCCAGCCACAGGCGGTGGGCCAGCATATAAGAAAGCTGCAGATCGCCCAGCAGAAGCTTATTAGCAAGTCCCTGCCCTATTTCGTTGCCTTCGTTTCGGGTGCGTGTGGTGTAGCTTATGAAAATATCGCCACCATAGTTCTCCCCTTCTGGATCGGTACCATAATCGGCAGTAAGCAGGGTACCCTCCAGCACCAGGCGGGGCAGCGGCTGGTACGTTAGCCTGCCCAGCAGCTCGTTGAAGTTGGCACCCAGCGGATGGGCCAGGGGCTGACCGTAATTGGTGTAGCTGGTGTAGTTGCTCTGGTGCGAGTACATAAAGGGGCGTGCCCTGTTCCACTCCAGCTGCCCATCGAGATTAGGAATACCAAACACATTAATATACTTAGCACCCAGCTGCGAAGACCATTTGTTGCCCCACCAGCCATTACCCTGGCGGTAGGCATCGAGCAGAAACTCATCGAGCACAAACTGGCCATGCAGCTGAAAACGCTTAAAGAGGTTCCACTTTGCATCCAGGCCAACCAGGGCATTATCGTTACTGCCGCCATACTGCTCTACGGCCCTGTAAAATATTACCGGGTTAAAATAATCTACTTCAATGCCATTGCTAACGGCATCACCACTCATAATAGCCTCAAAAAGGCCAATATTAAAGTTGTCGGTAATATTAAGGCTTAGGTGGTGCAGGGCATAAAACTTCTTGGGGTAGTTTACACTGCCTGCAGAACCAGAGTTGGTAGCCTCAATATCTCCTCTTAGCTGCGCAAACAGGTTGGTGTAGTTAAAGCGCCACACCTTTGTTTGTATTTTGATGTAGGGGAACGCCGGGCCATAGTCGGAAAGGATCATGGAACGGATACCATTACCGATATGAAAGCGCTCGTGCCCCACCTGCAGGTTAATGCTGCGGATGGGGTTGAAGCTCACATGCCCGCGGGCGGTGAAGAAATCGTGGCCGGCCTCACCAAAGCTTTTCCAGAAAGCTTCGCCGGGCACTACCTTTCTCTCGCTAATGCGCTCCCGCACATAAAACGGAAAGCGCGCCTGGTTTTCTGCTAAAAAGCTGTAAATGCTTACTTTATCTTCAATATTTGCCCTAATCTCTACACCACGGGTGTTACGGTAGGTTTTTGGCTGATCACCATTTTCCACACCAGCCTGCAACCACAGCACTGGCTTGATGCTCAGGTTAAAATCTTTTGTAGCTACGCTGAAGAGGTCGGGCGTGCGGCTGTAGAAATACTTCAGGATAGGCTTGCGCTCTACCTGGTCTCGCTCACTCCACTCCCAGTTATCGTTGGCCAGGAACTGTATGTTAAACTTATCTACGGCAGAGCCACTGCGCTGCAGGCTGTCGTACTGCGCATCAACAAACTGCGCTATGGGCAAACGGCGGTAAGGCTTATAGCTGGTGTGATAGGGTGCAAAACTGCCGCTTCCTATCTCGTAACGGTCCAGCAAATGATAATAATAATTATCGATAGGGGCCATGGCACCCTGGGAAAACCCTTTACCAGACACACCCAGCAACAGGCACAATAATAAGCAGGTGCGTATATGCAGCCCCCGGTTTCCCATTATACTATTCATAAATTGACTCTTCAGTAGAATAAATTGAATATGCTAAGTTGCGCAACAATTTTGTACTACCCAAGTCTGCCGCATTTGTTCTTGTACACCGTAAGGTTTTATACTGATTTACACAGAACAAAACCACCATCTGCAGGCTTCTTAAGGTATGCTGGGCGCAATAGCTGGAGATATTATAGGATCTGTATACGAGTTTTCACCTGTTAAGCGGACTAATTTTCCGCTGTTGCAGGAAAAATCTGCTTTTACCGACGATACTGTGCTAACGGTGGCAATAGCGGAAAGCCTGCTAATCGGTAAAAGTTATGCAGCCGCACTAAAACACTGGGGCCGCCGCTACCCTAATGCCGGCTATGGCAAAAACTTCTACCAGTGGCTCATGAGCCGCTGCAGTGTGCCTTACGGCAGCTGGGGCAACGGCTCGGCCATGCGTGTTAGCCCTGTAGGCTGGGCCTTTAGCACACTGGAGGAAACGCTTAAACAGGCTACGCTAACGGCCATGCCCACCCACGACCATCCGGAAGGCATCAGGGGAGCCCAGGCGGTTGCCGGTGCCGTATGGATGGCCCGCCGGCAGCATTCAAAAGAAGAGATCAGGGATTGGATTGAGCATGAAATTGGATATACACTTACTGCTACGGTAGCAGAAATAAGGCAAAGCTACACTTTTGATGTAAGCTGCGCCGGCTCGGTACCGCAGGCCATTCAGTGCTTCCTGGAGGCCGGTAATACCGAGGAGGCTATACGAAATGCAGTATCACTCGGAGGCGATGCCGACACCCAGGCCTGTATGGCAGGCGCCATTGGAGAAGCCATGTGGGGCATTGATAAAGCACTGGAGGCCGCCGTACTGGAACACCTCCCCGAAAACATGCTGGAAATTACCGAGCAGTTCAGGACCCGCTTCGCTGGTCAGAATCAGAAGTAACACTATCCTTAAAGTGGCGGGCTATTAAGGTTCTGAACTTATCTACGGTAAGCGGCTTGGTAACCAGCTCCTTTATTCTTGAATAACTGGCCGCACGCTTTACATCCCGGCTATCCAGAGTAGAAGACAGCAGGAAAATATCTACTGGCATTTCATTTAAAAAGCCCTCATCCTGCAGCCTGTCCAGAAATTCAAAGCCATCCAGGATAGGCATCTTAATATCCATGAAGATAATATCGGGAAGCTCAGCGGGCTTTGCTTCTGCCAGTGAACGTAAATGATCATAAGCAGCGGGACTATCCGAAAAAAAAGTCAGCGTTAGGTCCTGTTCATCAGCAAACAGCTCCTGCAGAATAAAATTATTGATTTCATCATCATCAATAAAGAGTAACCTTGTCTTCTGCTTATTTTGAAACACCATGATCTTCTGTAAATCCCGAAATACTTCCCTAGTCTATTATTCAATTATGTATTAAACGTACACTTATTCACAAAGTTAAGCCTGTTAGGGAATTAAATAGAGCCTTGTAAAGTTTTCTTTTTAATTAAACATTTTATCCTTATCTTTGTGCCCCTAAAGAAGTGGCAAAAAGAGACTTTGGTTATGAAAAAAGAAATTCACCCAAAATACAACGAGGTTGTTTTCATGGACACTACGAGCGACTTTAAATTCCTGACGCGCTCAACCATGACCTCTAAAGAAACTATCGAGTGGGAAGATGGCAAAACTTATCCTGTAATCAAAGTGGAAGTTAGCTCTGCCTCACACCCATTCTACACCGGTAAGAAAATATTCCTGGATACTGCCGGTCGTGTTGAAAAATTCAACAAGCGTTACAAAAAGTAATAGCAAGGCTGGCATTAGCCCTGCCTACCGATCTTTTAAAAAAGCCTTCTGTTCTGAACAGAAGGCTTTTTTATTAGTAGAAGTTTAAAGGGCTGATTTACTACCCTGCTGTTCGCTTTTGTTTTAATTTTGTCTCCATGAATCTGATTCTTTTCGACGACACAACGCTGCGCAAGCAACTACTGCCTCTTACTTTTACCCGTCCTGTTGCCGCCCTTAGGTGTGGCATTCTAACACTGGCAGAAAAGTGGCAGTACCTGTTGCCTGCTGCCGACATCAGCTACCTTACAGAAGAGTACCTGCAACAGAAATTCAAGCTGGTAACAGCATCGGATAATATACTGGCAAACGGAGCCATATGCCCCTCTGCTGCTCTAACCAAAAAAATTGAACAGCTACAGCCCGGCGAATGCCTGGTACAGAACGGCACCATACTGGCTTTCAGAGGCAGTGGTCATGTAGTAGATTTATACCGCAGCGGCTCTTTTACGCCTGTTCAGGAGCTGGAGTGGCCTGAGCCTGTTACCATCATAGCGCATCCCTGGAATATTTTCGGAAATAATGGCGAGCAGCTGCGGTCAGATTTTAGCATAATCACCAAAGGGCGCAGTTCTGCAGGCATTAACGATGTGCATACACGCACCTATAACGAAGAAGATATTTTTGTTGAAGAAGGCGCAAAAATAAGAGCAGCCATACTTAATGCAGAAGATGGGCCCATTTACATAGGTAAAGGCGCACAGGTGCACGAAGGCGCTATTATAAAAGGTCCTTTTGCCCTGTGTGAGCACTCAAATGTTAACCAGGGAGGCAAGATGCGGGGCGATACTACTGTTGGGCCTTATTGTAAAGTTGGCGGAGAAGTGAACAATTCAGTAATTCTGGGCTACAGCAACAAAGGCCATGAGGGCTTCTTGGGCAACAGCGTGCTGGGCGAGTGGTGCAACCTGGGTGCCGATACCAACAACTCCAACCTCAAGAACAACTATGCCAACGTAAAGCTCTGGAGTTACAAAAAAGGAGGTTTTGTAGATACCGGCCTGCAGTTTTGCGGCCTTATTATGGGCGACCACAGCAAGTGCGGTATCAATACCATGTTTAATACCGGTACGGTGGTGGGCGTTAGCGCCAACATCTTTGGCGATGGCTTTCCGCGTAACTTTATTCCTAGCTTTGCCTGGGGAGGTGCCAATGGCTTTACCACCTACAAATTTAGTGCTGCCATGGAAACTGCCGGTCTTGTGCTGGAAAGACGCAAACTAAGCCTCTCCGAAGCAGATCTGGCCATTATGCAGCATATATTTGATCAAACAGCACAGTACAGGGTTTGGGAAAGTAAAAAGTAGTGACGGTATAAGGGCTTGAGGGATTGGGCAATATCCGCCGCTCAGCCATCAGCCATAAAAATAACCGCAGCTACAGCCACTCCCCCAGAACTCACAAAATCACTAAATTACCAACTCATAATTAATTGACCTGTGCGCTTTGCAGACATAACCGGATTGGAGGAAGTAAAGGAGCAACTAGTTAACTCTGTGCAGGCCAATCACCTGGCTCATGCGCTCCTGTTTGTGGGGCCCGAGGGCTCTGCCAACCTGGCCATTGCCCTGGCTTTTGCTACCTACCTGCAGTGCACCAACAGGGAAAAAAGTGCCGATGCCGCTGCTGATGCCGGCCCGGGCTTGTTTGGCGGGCCTCCTGAGCCTGCTCCTGCCAAGGCAGCTGTTGAGGTAAGCAGGGATGCCTGTGGCGTTTGCCCCTCCTGCCTGAAAATGGCAAAATTCCAGCACCCCGATGTACACTGGGTGTACCCGGTTTCCTCTACCAGCACGGTAAAAGGAGATAATGCAGTAAGCAAAAGCTTTATTACCGAGTGGCGGCAATTCCTGGGCCAGAGTGCCTATGGCTCCCTCGGCGAGTGGCGGCATCTTTATGGCGGCGAAGACAAGCAGGTAAACATCAGCAAAGAAGAAAGCCGCAATATTATTGGCAGCCTTATGCTTAAAAGCTATGAAGGCCCCTACAAGATCATGATTATCTGGCTGCCCGAATACATGCACCCTTCTGCTGCCAATGGCATTCTTAAAATACTGGAAGAACCGCCGGCCAAAACAATTTTTATACTGGTAACACACGATACGGAAAAGCTGCTGGCCACTATTCTATCCAGAACCCAGCTTGTAAAGATCAGGGCCTTTAGCGATAATGAAGTTGCGCAGATCCTCATTCAGCAGCATGAGGTACCAGAAGAAAAAGCCAGCGCCCTTGCCCGGCTTGCTGCCGGAAATTTACAGGAAGCACTGCGGCTGGCCACCGAAGCTACAGATGAAAGCTTTGCTCTTTTCCGCGACTGGATGCGCCTTTGCTACGAGCGGCAGTACAGCAAACTGGTGAGCTTTTCTGATGATATGGGCAAGATGGGGCGCGATTCACAGCGTAACCTGCTGCTTACCGGCCTCAACCTTTTGCGCGAAACTTTAGTTTATCCATATGCAAGCGGTGACCTGGTACGGCTGCAATCTGAAGAACTGGCTTTTGCCGAGCGTTTCAGCAAAGTGGCTACACCATTAAAGGTGCAGCATATGGCCGATCTGCTAAACCAGACTTTGTACTATCTTGAGCGGAACGCCAATCCTAAAATTGCCCTGCTCGACCTGTCGCTAAAGCTGACAGGTATTCTAAGGACTTAGCGGGGTAACCGAATCCCTTTAGCATGAAAAAAAAAGTTTCTTCTAAAGACCTTCGCGTCATTGGCCGAACAGACATTGTAGATTTGCCGGACCTGGGCTTACACAACGTTGATGTAAAGATAGACACCGGCGCCTACACCTCTTCCATCCATTGCTCACGTATCAAAGTTATCAAAGAAGCAGACGGTACCGAAGTAGTTACCTTTACCATTCCAGGCTCAAAACTGCACGAAAAAGGCATTCACCGTTTTAAAGTCAAAGATTTTGAAGAAAGAAGTATCCGAAGCTCAAACGGTCACCTGCAAAAACGATTTATAATACAAAGCCACATTGTTATTTTCGGAAAACGCTACCAGGCCGAATTTTCCCTGGCCGACCGCAGCAGCATGAAATTCCCGATACTGCTGGGCCGCCAGCTACTAGGCAAACGATTTTTGGTAGATGTAAGCAAAACCAACCTGTCCTATAAAGAAAAAATTAAAATATGAACATAGCAGTTCTCTCCCGCAATGCCAACCTCTACTCTACCAAACGGTTGGTAGAGGCTGCACGGCAACGGGGTCATGAATGTCGGGTACTGGACCACCTGCGCTGCGACATTATCATAGAACAAAACAATCCTGTACTACATTATAAAGGCGAGCTTATCAAGAACATAGATGCCGTGATACCACGCATAGGGGCCTCTGTTACCTTCTATGGCTCTGCCGTGGTGCGTCAGTTCGAGATGATGAACGTTTTTACCACCACAAAATCTCAGGCCATTGTACGCTCCCGCGATAAACTGCGCAGCATGCAGATTTTAGCCCGCTCCGGTGTAGGCCTGCCAAAAACAGCCTTTACCAACTACAGCCGCGAAGACAAATACCTCATTGAAGCCGTAGGCGGCGCACCCCTTGTAATTAAGCTACTGGAAGGCACCCAGGGACTGGGCGTTGTACTGGCAGAAACCCGCAAAGCAGCGCAATCGGTTATTGAGGCTTTTCATAACCTAAAGGCACGTGTAATTGTGCAGGAGTTTATTAAGGAAGCCAAAGCAGCCGATATTCGTGCGTTTGTGATTGACAACGAGGTTGTGGGCGCCATGCGCCGGCAGGGCAAGGAGGGCGAATTTCGCTCTAACCTGCACCGGGGTGGCAGCGCTGCCGTTTATAAATTAAGCCGTGAGGAAAAAGCAGCCGCCTTAACGGCCGCCAAGGCCATGGGCCTAAGCATTGCCGGCGTTGATATGCTGCAGTCTAACCGCGGGCCGCTGATCCTGGAGGTTAACTCTTCCCCGGGACTGGAGGGCATAGAACAGGCAACCGGCCTCGATATAGCCGGAAAAGTGATCAAGTTCATTGAGCGGGAAAGAGGCGCAGAGCCTAAAAAAAGAAAAAAATCGCCTACAGATGCGTAAGTAGGTATGAGGTGTGGCCTGGCTCCAATACCTCTCCTTTATTTCTGTTGTTTTATATTTAGTAATTACTGACATGAAGATAAGAATTGGAACCCGCGGCAGCCGTTTAGCCCTATGGCAGGCATACTATGTTGCCGATCTGTTAAAGGCCGGGGGTATCGAGACAGAACTGGTTACCATAGATACCCGGGGCGATAAAATTCTGGATGTATCCATTGCCAAGATTGGCAGCAAGGGTGTGTTCACCGAAGAAATTGAAGAGCAACTGGCAAGCGGCAACATCGATATTGCCGTGCATAGCGCCAAAGACATGCAGTCGGAGCTGCCCAAAGGCTTTTCACTTATTGCTTTTACCGAGCGTGAAAAGGAAAATGATGTGATCATCAGCCACCGCAACGACCTGGAGCTGGATAATCCGGAGAAGCCGCTACGCCTGGGCACCTCCTCTACCCGCCGGGTGGCAACACTAAAAAAATACTATCCGCACGCCACCCCTGTTTCTGTACGTGGCAACCTGCAAACCCGTATCCGCAAAATGGAAGAAGGCGATTGCGATGCCCTGCTGCTGGCTTATGCAGGCGTGCACCGCATGGGCTACGAGCGTATGATTATACGCCACCTGCCAATGGATGAGTTTATACCGCCTGTAGGCCAGGGTAGCGTAGCCATAGAAGTGCATGAGCAGCTCGATCCCCAAAAGCGCGACCGTGTTCGGGAATTGATCAACCACCCCCATACCGAGAAGCGCCTGCTGGCTGAGCGCGCTTACCTGCGTCGCCTGCAGGGTGGCTGCAGCGTACCTGTTTATGCGCTGGCACAGCTGGAAGATAGTACCATCAGCATTCGCGGGGGGGTTATCAGCCTCAACGGCCAGGAAAGAATAGACATAACTGTTACAGGCCCGGCCACCGAGGCAGACAGCCTTGGCACCTCACTGGCAGAGCAGGTATTAGATGCTGGTGGCGAAAGAATCCTTAGGCAAATCAGGGGAGAAATGGCCCATTAACAAATGAGCCTTACCCAGCTGCTCTATGATTTTTTTGAACGCGCCTGGCCTTCAGCAGCGCTCTGGGCCTTTCTGCTTCCCGCGGCACTGCTTTATGGTATGGCTGCGGCCTGGCTGGCAGGCTGGCTGCGGGTACAAAAGGAGTGGCGTGTGGGCTACACCCGAAAGCTTTTTCATTTCCTGATCTTCACTGCTGCCGGTGTGCTGCAACTGGTGTGGGGGCTGCCGGTGGTGGTGGTGTTTGGCACGGCCATTAGCTTGCTGGTGCTGTGGGCGGTTTATAAAGGAGCGCAAAGCCCTTTTTACCTGGCACTGGCACGTCCATCCGATGCACCACAGGAAAAACTGTTTATTCTGATACCGCTGCTCACCACCGCAGCAGGCGGGGTACTGGCAAATATTTTTTTTGCCCAATGGGCTGCCATTGGCTACCTGGTTGGCGGCTGGGGCGATGCCGTGGGCGAACCTGTTGGAAGCCGCTGGGGAAAGCACCGCTACAAAGTGCCCTCCATGGCCGGAGTAACCGCCACCCGCAGCTTTGAAGGCTCTGCAGCGGTTTTTTTTGTAAGTGCAGTTGTAGCCTTCATAGGCCTGCAGGCACAGGGCTTACCGGCTGAAACAGCACTCTTCTACGCCCTGCTGATAGCAGGGGCTGCCACAGGCATAGAAGCCATCAGCACCCATGGTCTCGATAACCTTACCATACAGCTGGCTGCCGCCGGAACAGCCTACTGGCTTGTCAGTTAAATAATAAAGGAGTAGATGAGCAGCCCGTCCGGGGCGCGTAGCCGCTGCCCTGAAGAAATAGCCTATACTCCCAGATTACATAATACTCAATACATAATACTCAATACATAATACTCAATACATAATACTCAATACATAATACTCAATACATAATACTCAATACATAATACTCAATACATAATACTCAATACATAATACTCAATACTCAATACTCAATACTCAATACTCAATACTCAATACTCAATACTCAATACTCAATACTCAATACTCAATACTCAATACTCAATACTCAATACTCAATACTCAATACTCAATACTCAATACTTTTTAAAAGAATTACGTATTTTTCAGCCCAATCTTTAAAAGCTCTTTCATGAAACGGTACTTTCTATTTGCGCTTTGTTCATTCCTGATATTCTCCTGCGCCAGCGAAAAAGATTACCTGATCACTTTTCAGACCCGCTACGGCAACATGAAAGCGATCCTTTATGATGCCACACCACAGCATAAGGAAAATTTTATAAAGCTGGCCCAGAGTGGTGCCTACGACAGCACCACCTTCCACAGGGTTATCAGGGATTTCATGATTCAGGCAGGCGATGTAAATGCCAAAACTCCCGACGAAACGCCAATCGATTATACCATTCCTGCCGAATTTAACGATACGCTTATCCATGAAAAGGGTGCATTGGCTGCCGCCCGCCAGGCCGACCAGGTAAACCCGAAGAAAGAGAGCAGCGGCAGCCAGTTCTACATCATCCAGGGGCGCACCTTTACCGAAGAGGAGCTGAATGCCATGATGTACAACCGCAAGGCCCAGCAGCAGCAGGATCTTTTTCGCCGCCTCTTAGGCAAGGAAGAGTACGCTGACCTGCGTAAGGAGATTATTCAGCTGCAGCAACAGGGCAATTATGCCGCCATTCAGGAAAAAGTTGAAAACTCCGGCGACCTGATAGAAAAAGAATTTGGTCCGCAGCCGGATTATACCCTAACCGAACAGCAGCGTCAGGCGTATACCACCGTTGGCGGTGCTCCACACCTCGATCGCGATTACACCGTTTTTGGCCAGGTAGTAGAAGGCATGCCTGTGATAGATTCTATTGCTAATGTAGTAACCGGCGCAGCCGATAAACCGGTAGACGATGTGTATATGACCGTTAAGGTAGAAGAATTAAGTAAAAAAGAATTAAGGAAACGCTACAGCGAATATTACTCCGCAGAAAAGAAATGAAAAAAATACTGATAACCGGCGCCAATGGTTTGCTGGGGCAAAAACTGATTACCCAACTGGAAGGTGATACTTACTGGAATGTACTAGCCACCTCCCGGGGTGAAAACCGTCTTCCGGAATCATCTATTGCCTATCAGAGCATGAACATAGAAGACCGCCATGAGGTATTTGAAACCATTGCGGCCTTCAGGCCCGATGTAATTCTGCATACGGCGGCCATGACGCATGTAGACCAGTGTGAACAAAACCGCGAAGACTGCTGGCGTGCCAACGTAGAAGCTGTTCAGCACCTGGTAGCAGCAGCCGAACAAACAGGTGCTTTTCTGCTGCACGTTTCAACAGACTTTATTTTTGATGGCGAGGCCGGACCTTACGACGAGCATGCCGAACCTGCACCGGTTAATTACTATGGCGAGAGCAAACTGGAAGCCGAAAAGCTGGTGCAGCGCTGCCAGGCGCCCTGGGCCATTGCCCGCACCGTTTTAGTGTATGGCATTACCAACAGCCTGAGCCGCTCCAATATTATTCTCTGGGTAAAGAACAGCCTGGAGCAGGGCAAGCCTATCAAAGTGGTAGACGACCAGTGGCGCAGCCCAACCCTGGCCGAAGATTTGGCAGCCGGCTGCCTTCTGATTGCCAGACAAAGAGCCGAGGGCATCTGGCATATTGCAGGCAAAGACTTTTTATCGCCTTACCAGATGGCGGTGATGACGGCAGACTACTTTGGCCTCGACAAAAGCCTGATGACACGTGCCGACAGCACCACCTTTACCCAGCCTGCGCTGCGCCCACCTAAAACAGGCTTTATTATTGACAAGGCACGCACCAAACTAGGCTACGAACCACACAGCTTTGAAGAAGGCATTGCCATAGTAGCCCAGCAGATAAAGGAGCTGCAGGAGCAGGAATAAGCCTCTAAAAAAGGCTGTTTATTCCAAATAATTGTTATTTTAGCCGTTATACCCTTAAAAATAACGGCATGATGAGGATAAAACGACTGCTACTACTATCAGCATTTAGCTTGCTTGCAGTTGCGGCAAACGCACAGCAGGCACAAGCGCTAAGCATAGATGAAAAAATAAACGAGTCGGTGGCACCTGCAACGCAGGCGATCTCCGACTTTGTTTTTTACCCCATACAACTTGGCGATGGCATTGCAGTTCCCTTTATCCTCATCTGGTTACTGGTTGGTGCCCTTTTCTTTACGTTCTACCTGAAGTTTATCAACGTAAGGGGGTTTGCCAGGGCACTTGAAATCATTAAAGGCACCTACACCAAACCCGAAGACCCGGGGCAGGTCACGCACTTCCAGGCACTTTCTGCCGCCCTTAGCGGAACCGTTGGTTTGGGCAACATAGCCGGTGTTGCCATTGCAATTTCTGTGGGCGGCCCGGGTGCTACAGTCTGGATGGTGCTGGCTGGCTTCCTCGGAATGTCTTCCAAATTCACTGAATGTACACTGGCTGTAAAATACCGCGAAATAGAAGCAGATGGCACAGTAAACGGCGGCCCCATGTACTACCTCAAGCATGGTTTTGCAGAAAGAGGATTGGGAGGGCTGGGCAAGTTTCTGGCAGTGTTCTTTGCCATTATGTGTATAGGCGGTTCTTTGGGTGGTGGTAATATGTTCCAGGTAAACCAGGCAGCGCAGCAGTTTATCAGCATGCCCCTGATCCGCGATTCTTTCTTTGCCGGCAACAGCTGGATTTTCGGCCTTATCATGGCCATACTGGTTGGGATTGTGATCCTGGGTGGCATTCAGAGCATCGTTAAAGTTACAGAGAAGATTGTGCCCTTTATGTGCGGCATCTACCTCCTGGGCGCCCTGATTGTGTTAGGCGCAAATTTCGGCCAGATACCCGAAGCCGTTGGTGCTATCTTTGAAGGGGCCTTTAGTGGTACTGCCGTTGCAGGCGGTGTAATAGGTGCCATGATCCAGGGTATTCGCCGGGCAGCCTTCTCTAACGAAGCAGGCATTGGCTCTGCGGCCATTGCACACTCTACCGTAAAAACTGGCATACCCGTTACCGAGGGTTTTGTTGCATCCCTGGAGCCTTTTATCGATACCGTGGTAGTTTGCACCATGACGGCCCTGGTGATCATCGTTACCGGCAACTACAGTGCCGCCGATGGCGATGGCATTGCCCTTACTTCCGATTCTTTTGCCACTGTTATAGAGTGGTTCCCAATTGTATTATCAGTTGCGGTAGTGCTGTTTGCATTTTCTACCATGATCTCCTGGTCGTACTACGGCCTTAAGGCCTGGACCTACCTCTTTGGTCGCAGCAAAACCACAGAACTGCTTTACAAGCTGATGTTCTGCACCTTTGTTGTAATTGGCGCTGCCATGAACCTGGGTGCTGTAACCGACTTCTCCGATGCCATGATCTTTGCCATGGCCTTCCCTAACCTTATCGGCCTATACTTCCTGGCTCCCGTAGTAAAGCGGGAAATGAACAGCTTTCTGGATATGGTAAACGGCAACGATGGGAAAGGCTTTAAGAGACAAACCAAGCCTGTTATACCTGAAAAGAAAGTAGCGAAATCTGCATAAGCACTAAAAGCAAGAGAGCCCGGCATATCTACCGGGCTCTTCTTATATCTGATAATCTTGAAAACTCTTATTTCACCAGCTCAATAATTGGATTGCCGGTGGCGCCGTTCGGAAGGCCTATGCCCAGCAGGTGCGATACCGTGGGGGCAATGTCGGTAATGTCCTGGCGTTTGTAACTGTTGCCCTGCCCGATCTGCCAGCCGTACCACATCAGGGGTACGTGGGTATCGTAATTGTAACCGGTGCCGTGGGTGGTGGCTATGGTCATCTCCTCCATCCAGGCCGGGTTGAGCAGGTACAGTACATCGCCCGAGCGGGGGCGGAAATAGCCCATCTGCAGCAGGTGGCGTATGCCTCCAAAATACTCCTGCTGCCGCATATTTGTGGCGGTATAGGCATCTACAATATAGGGCTGCTGCACCAGGTACTCCACTGCGGCCTGCTGAACTTCTGCTAAAACCAAGCCAGCCTTACTTATTTTACTGTGATTGAGGTACACCTGATCATTGGTAATGTACTCCACCAGCTCTGCCTGCTTAAAGCGCTGCTGCAGCTGTGTATTCAAACCTGCCAGCAGGGGCTTATCGGCGTAATTGCCTGCAGGGATCCGCTCCTTTATCAGAAACTGCGGCACATCGGCACCTGCATGGTCGGCAGTAAGGAAAAGCAGGTAGTTACCCTGGCCAACCCGCTGGTCAAGCTCCTCCAGCAGGCGCGCAATTTCACGATCCAGGCGCAGGTAAATATCATGCTGTTCGCGTGAGCGGGGGCCAAAGCTATGGCCCACAATATCGGGTGTGGAATAGCTTACCGCCAGCAGGTCTACTGTTTCGTCCTGCCCGAGCGACTCACCCTCCAGGGCCGCCAATGCAATATCAGTTACAATGGTATTTCCCCAGGGTGTATAGCTCAAAAGCCCAAAGTTATCGTTCTGTTCGCGAAGCTCCGATAGCACATAGGGAAAGGTAGGCGTGCTTTTCCCTTTGAATACTTTTTCATAGGGCTGGTCGTCTGGCCCGCTGTTGCGGTAGTTTGCTTCGGGCTTCAGCAGCGCCCAGGTACTATCGAGATACTGGTTGGCCAGCTGCCTGCTATTGAAACTGGTAACCCAGCCGGGGAGTTGCTGCTTATAATAGGTGCTGGTAATAAAATTGCCACTGCTGCCATCATACCAATAGGCGCCATCGGGAACATGGCCGGCCGGCAATACAGCACTACGGTCTTTTAAGCTTACGCCCACTACCTTAGCCCTGTGGCTGGTTGCCAGCTTCAGCTCATCGGAAAGGTTGGTTACCAGCAGGCGATGCGGCGATGCTGCCATGCCGGTGCTGCTACCTACCGGCTGTACTGTAGTATCGCCAACACAGTACACCGAACGCCTTAGCTCGCGGCTGTACCAGTAATTACCAATAATGCCATGCGTGCCCGGCGCTGCACCAGAGTAAACAGAAGCATGGCCGGGTCCGGTGTAGGTAGGAATGTAATTATAGTGGGTGTTATGATTAACGTAGCCTTCACGCATCAGGCGTTTAAAGCCACCTTCCGTAAAATCATCCGCAAAGCGATAAAGATACTCGGGGCGCATCTGATCAATTACCACGCCCACCACCAGCTTAGGCCTTTCAAAAACGTTGCGAACCTGCGGAGGAGTTGCTGGAGTAGCTGCTGTGGTTGTTGTAGTCTGGGCATCTGCTGCTACCGGCGATATGGGCTGTGTTTTACAAGCTGCCAGTACCAGCAAACAACCAAATAGATGTTTGAATTTCATAATAATCCTTTAGTGGCAATAGGCCATACGACACGACCTGCACTATAGTTATTTTTTAGGAATCTGAATCCGGTAATCTGTTTTCACCTGCCCCTTACTGATGTTCTGCAGCTTGCTCTGCAGCAGGCGCTTCTTCAGGCCACTCAAATAGTCAGTAAACAACACTCCCTCAATATGATCGTATTCGTGCTGAATAATACGGGCGGCTACACCTTCAAAGGTTTCTTCGTGCTCGTTCCAGTCTTCGTCAAAATAATGTACCCGTACTTTTTCAGGCCTGAACACATCGGCCCTGATGCCGGGAATGCTCAGGCAGCCTTCTTCAAAAGCCCACTCCTCACCCTCTTCCCCGAGGATCTGCGGGTTAATGAAGACCTTTTTAAAACCCTTCAGCTCCTCATCCATGGGCTCACCATCTACCACAAACATGCGTATGCTTTTACCTATTTGCGGGGCGGCCAGGCCAACACCGCTAGCTGCATACATGGTTTCAAACATATCGGCAGCCAGGGTTTTTACGTCCAGGCTCTCCTTTTCTATATCTTCGGCACGCTTTTTCAGCACCGGATCGCCATATACTACTATGGGATAAATCATCGTATTGCTTTGCTTTCCAGAAATGATTGTAAAATAATGGCGGCACTCACTTTATCGACCAGCTCCTTGTTCTGCCGGTCTTTTTTCTTTGCTCCGCCGGCCAGTATGGATTGCTGGGCCATGCGTGAGGTAAAGCGCTCATCATGCAAATGTACGGGAATCTGTGGAAAATGCTTGCGCAGCAGGGTAACACATCCTTTAGCGCCGGCTGTTGCAGTGGTATCGCTGCTATCCAGGTGCCTGGGCATCCCTACTACAAAGGCCTCCACTACTTCTTGCTGAATGTATTTTCTGATGAACTCCATCAGATCTTTGCTGTGCACCGTATCCAGGGGGGTGGCAATAATTTGCAGTGGATCGGTAACGGCCAGGCCTACCCGCTTGGCACCATAATCAACAGCCATAATACGCGCCATGTGCTATTAATTAAGGGTAATAAGGCTGCGCCATTTCTGCTTGATGTTTTTCTCCAGCGCCAGGGCCTTTGGAAAAAGAATTTCATCTTCGATGTGGGCGTGGGTTTTGAGGTTTTCTTCGAAAGACTGCAGCTCCCTGTAGACCACTTTTACCAGCAGACTGGTCTGGTCTGTAATTGCATAGTTTTGGGTAAGGGCCCTGATGCCTTCCATTTCATCGTCGTGGCAGTCGTGCTCCACGGCAAATTCTTCAATTGCATTCTGCTCCATCATGAAAAAGAGCTTTCCGGGATGAAAATCGCCCCCATTTGCCTTATGCAGCTGCAAAATATAGGTAAAAAGCGTATCCTCTTCTTTGTAAATGTGCCGGATAAAATCTTCTACATAGAGCGGAAAAATAAACTTAAGATCTTCGGCTGCTGCAGAATTTACCAGGTCGCCGGGCTTAAGCTCCTGTATAAGGCGTGCAATGTAGGGAAGCTTATGCTTCACAAAAATATAATGCGTGTGCTTAAGATAGGCAATGATGATATCTACAGGAACACTGCTAAGGTTAGGTACCTCGGGCTGCTGTGTGGCAGCAGACTCCAAGCTGCTGATTACCTGCTCCACACGCAGGCCCCGCTGCCGGCACACCTGCTCCAGTGTTTGCTCTGAATAATCGTAAAATTCTATGCCAAAGTAATATAGCACCGACGCAAACACGTAGTTCTTTTCAATTAACTCTGCAATCTTTGACTTGTCGTAGCTCACCTGGCAACTCGTTTAGAAAAGTAAATATACAAAAACCCTTTTGTTTGTGGTATAAAATTTGGTAAAGCATTCGTTAATAGGAAGAAGCGAGCCGGTGCATGTTTTAAAGCAAAAGAAGCTTTTTTAGCTGCCCGTAAAAACTTAACTTCCTTAGAAGAAAAATCGCTTTAACATAAAATTTGTTTTGGAGAAAACGATCCTGCCGCAGCATGTGTTAAAAAATATATACATGCTCCCTTTTCAGTATTATTAATATAAGAAATTTAAAAGGCATTAACCAGCAGGCAGATGCTTTTCTGCAGCTGCACAAGCCCTGAAGATAAACCTATGCAAAAAAACACTAAATCAGCCGCTAAATTACCTCTTTTCGTTTTTCTGGGTGTTGCCGTTGGCTTGCTGCTGGGCACCACCATTGCCGGCAGTGGCCCGGGCAGCAATCCTTTTAACAGCCTGCTTAAGTTCAGGGAAATTGTTACCCACATTGACCGCTATTATGTAGATGAGGTGAATACCGAATCTATGGTGGAAGATGCCATTAACGGAATGCTGGAAAAACTGGACCCACACTCTGTGTATATTCCAAAGGAAGAACTACAAATGTCTAAAGCCCAGCTGGAGGGTCAGTTCGATGGCATTGGTGTAGAGTTTAACCTCATCAGGGATACCATTGTGGTTGTGGCCCCACTGGCAGGCGGCCCCTCCGAAATTGCCGGCCTGCAACCAAACGACCGCATTGTGCAGGTAGATGGCAAAAATGTAGCTGGTACCAACATCAGCAATAAAGAAGTATTTAACCTGCTGCGCGGCGCCAAGGGAAGCAAGGTAGAGCTGGGCGTGCTCCGCAGGGGAAAAGACAAGGTTCAGAAATTTACCGTTGTACGCGATAAAATTCCGCAGCACTCCATTGCTGCCAGCTATATGGTAAACGATGAGGTAGGCTATATTAAAGTTACCCGCTTTGCTGCGACCACCTACAACGAATTCCGCACTGCCGTAGATACCCTGATGGCCCAGGGCATGCAAAAGCTAATCCTGGACCTGCAGGACAACCCCGGCGGTTATATGGATCGTGCCGTAAACATGGCCGATGAGTTTATCAGCGGCAATAAAATGATTGTGTATACCGATGGCAAGAAAAGCCGCTACGACTCGCAGTCACGCGGGCAGCGCACCGGCCGTTTTGAGGAGCAACCTGTAATTGTGCTGATCAACGAGGGTAGCGCCTCTGCCTCTGAAATTGTGGCAGGCGCCCTGCAGGATAACGACCGCGCCCTGATTGTTGGCCGCCGCAGTTTTGGCAAAGGCCTGGTGCAAATGCCAATTGGCCTGAACGACGGATCTGAACTGCGCCTTACCATTTCGCGCTACTACACGCCAAGCGGACGCTCCATTCAAAAGCCTTATGGCTCCGGCAAAGAGTATGGCAGTGACCTGAAGGAGCGCTATGAGCATGGCGAATACTTTTCTGCCGACAGCATCCGCTTTAGTGATACCCTGCGTTATGAAACCCGCAAAGGCCGTGTGGTATATGGCGGTGGCGGCATTATGCCCGATGTGTTTGTTCCACTGGATACTACCCAGAACAGCACATACTTAAGCAAGCTGTACCTGAGCAACGTGGTAAATGAATTTACCCTTAACTATACAGAAAACCACCGCAACAAGCTGGTAAAAATGGGTTATAAAGAATTCTACAACCACTTCCGCGTAACGGATGCCATGCTCCGAGATCTGGTGAAACTGGGCGAGCGAGAGGGTGTGGAGTTTGATGAAGAAGGCTTTGACCGCTCAAAAGAACTGCTGCGTACACAGGTTAAGGCAGTAATGGCCCGCAATATCTGGAACAACAACGGCTATTACCCGATTTATAACCAAACCAGCAGAATCTTTCAACAGGCCCTGCAGCACTTCGATCAGGCTGCCGAGCTGGCCAGTAATGATTGATAGAGGATAGAAATCAAGAGTGAACAGTAAGGACAACAGTATTATTTTTATACTGTTGTCCTTTTATTTTTTAGAGCTTTTTTTCTCCTTTGGTAAGCAGGGCATTTTATTTTTTGTTGTAAATGCACATGCCTGATCGAGCAGGTTACCGGTAGCTCCCGCCTTTTTGTTGATAAAGATCCGGAAATGCTGTGTAAAATGCTTTAACCAACCACTCACTACCAAATCTTAAAACTATGTTTTACTGCAGAAGAGGCAATGTTCCCCCAAAACGACATACGCAGTTCAGGCAACCCGATGGCAGCCTTTATGCCGAGGAGCTTGTAAGTTCGCGGGGCTTCTCGGGAATTTACTCTAACCTCTACCATGTGTATCCGCCCACACGGGTAAAGCAGGTAGGCAAACCACAGCCCTTTGGCTCCAGAATACGGGCAGATTATCCCCTTCTGCAAACACACCTTAAAACAGCCGGCGAGGGACTTACTGGCAGCGATTACCTGCAGGGCCGCCGCATGTTGATGAAAAATGCCGATGTTGGTATTGGCATCTGCAACCTGCCTGCAGGCAACAGCATGAGCTACTTCTACAAAAATGCCGAGGCCGATGAGGTAATCTATATCCATGATGGCAACGGACACCTGCTCTCCCAGTTTGGTGTGCTGGATGTTCGCAAAGGCGATTATGTAGTGATTCCCCGCACCACCATTTATAAGTTTGAGTTCGATAGTAGTGTGGAAATGGTACGGCTGCTGGTGGTAGAATCGGCCAGCCCTATTGAAACACCAAACCGCTACCGCAATGAGCTGGGGCAACTACTGGAGCACAGCCCCTTTAGCGAGCGCGACATACGCCCGCCCCATGAGCTGCTAACCGTAACAGACAAAGGAGACTACCTGGTGAAGATCAAGAAAAGCGATTACCTGCACCAGTATCACTACGAGCACAGCCCCATGGACCTGGTTGGCTGGGATGGCTACCTCTACCCTTTTGCCTTCTCCATCTACGACTTTGAGCCGATAACCGGCCGCATACACCAGCCACCACCGGTGCACCAAACCTTCCAGAGCAGCGGATTTGTAATCTGTTCTTTTGTGCCACGCCTGTTCGATTACCACCCACTGGCAATCCCGGCCCCTTACAATCACTCTAATATCGATTCTGACGAGGTGCTGTTTTATGCCGAGGGCGATTTTATGAGCCGGAAAGGCATTGACCGCGGCTCCTTTACCCTGCACCCCGGTGGCTTACCACACGGCCCGCACCCGGGCACCGTAGAAAAAAGCATTGGCAAAAAAGAAACCCACGAATATGCTGTAATGGTAGATACCTTCCGCCCCCTGTCGCTCACAGAAGAAGGCATGGCATACATAGATGAAAACTACCCCATGAGCTGGACGGAGTAATCAAGAATAAGATTCATGTATCTCTAAAAAAACAAAGCAGAAAGGAAGCACCTTTCTGCTTTGTTCATATAAGACCACCAGCCTAAAAACTAAGTGACTACAGCTAATTTTTACTGCGACTGGTCTTTGATCTGGTTATAGTAGTTAATGGCATGCAGCAAATCAGAGCGCCTGCGAATGTCCAGTTTATTTTTTTCAATGTAGGCCTCTACCTGTGCCCGGCGATCCTTTACCAGCCTCATGAACAATTCCGGATCAGGTTTTCTGAACCTTACCTCTTTGCTGGCCATTGAGGTAGGCATGCTGTAAGGTTCAATAGAGCTGTTAGGCGTTACCAGGTAAAGCGTTTCGTAAGGCACCACTATTGTATAATTACGCATACTGGTTCTGTCGTACCAGGTTGGAATGTAGTAGCCTCTATAGGTGTAGGGCATATTATTATGCCTGGTTTCTGTTCTGAATTCTGTTTTGCTTAGTGCAGATAAATGCCCGCCCTCCAGCAGCGCTTCAAAAAACAGCATTACCTGGTGCCTGCTATCGCCTGGCGAGTAGGGCAGGGAGTAAAATGTACGGGTTATGCCCAGCTCTTCGTCGTAGAACCTGAAGGAAACCACCTGGTTGGCATCGTAAGAGAGAGTTTTGCCACCTGTTTGGATTTGCAGCAGTGCTGCTTTAAAATCTGAATAATAGCTGAGTTTTCCTGAAAGGCGCTCTCCTCCTTCCAGCTCTACAGTGCCTTTAAACCACATGTCGCGGTTCATCTGTGCCGTTGCAGTAACTGTAAGCAGGCACAATACAAACAGCACAAGCAGTTGCTTTATATGAGTCATAGAAAATAAGCCTTTTGTGTTTCAATATTAACGCAAACGCTGCAAAAAACGTGCTATTTTTATCAAACATGAATTTGTTCATAAACATGCATATCAGCTCCGGCGTTCTATTGTAACATGACTTTTTCTTCACGCCATCCTTTTTCCGTATCTCCTCCCTGGGTGCTGTTTTCTCTTTTTCAGCTTAGGGAGGGTAACAAATTCTGGGCTTTTAAAACCATGGGCACTTATTCCAGGCTGCTTACCACCAGCGAACGCATGCCTTTTGGTTTGATGCTGGGTACCGGGGGAGGCAGGGGTTTCTTACTCCCTAACCTGAGGCAGTATGCCCTGCTCACCTGCTGGCAGAGAGCGGAAGATGCCCATAATTTCATGAAGGTATCGCTGCTGGCACAGGGCCTTCAACAAAGGAGCAAGGAAGTATGGTCGGTGCTGATGCAGCCGGTTGTTTCTAAAGGCGCCTGGGCCGGCAACAATCCTTTTACTCCCCTGGCCGATCCCCTGCAGGCACACGAACCCGTAGCGGTACTAACCAGGGCTGCCATAAGGCTGCCACGTTTACTGGAGTTTCTAAAGCATGTGCCCCCTGTTAGCCAGACTACAGATACTGCTCCCGGTCTGCTGGTTAAAACCGGCATTGGAGAGCTGCCCATTGTGCAGCAGGCCACATTTAGCCTATGGAAGGATACACAAAGTGTAGATAACTTTGCCTATAAAATGAAGGAGCACCGGGAGGTAGTGGCCAAAACACGCCAGCGAAACTGGTACAGCGAAGAACTCTTTGCGCGCTTCAGGCCCCTACAATCATGGGGCACCCTGGGCGGAAAAAATCCGCTGCAGAACATTGCAGCAAGCAACCCGTACTAAAAGCTTTTGCCAATGCTGATGCCACCAAACAGGGGCACCAGGGCGCTGTTCCTATCGGCTGTAAAATCTAGTGTTGGCATGTAGGCAATTCTGAAGAAGAAGCCCCCTTCCGATTTTTGGTACCGGTACCCTATCCTGAAAGGCACTATAGAGGTTACTTTGTAGGATTCATACTCAAGCTCTGCCCTGCTTAAGTTAAACCTGGTATCGGGGAGCAACCAGGGCGTATACCCCACTCCCAGCTCTGCAAAGTGATTTTTGCGCCCCCAGAACGCAGTAACTTCAAGCGGAATACTGGCCGAGAAGTAGTTTTTAGCTGCTACTCTCCTGGGCGCTGCACTAACACCTATTCTTGCAGCAGCCCTAAAGCTTCCCTTTTGAAAGAATATCTGCTCATAGTTTACAGAATAGTAAATGCCATTACCGCCCAGCTCCAGGTATAAGGCCCTGTTGGCTGTAATGGGTGCTGCCTCTTTCTGAGCCATCAGGGGAAGAGTAAAGAGCAATAGGATAAAAGCGGTGCACAAAAAGAATCTGTAGGGATGGAGCTTCATAATGGTGGGGGTTACAAACCATAAAAATTTATTCCAGCGTATTAAAAGCTATTTCTCATTTTCCATTCAGGCAGCACTATTCAACCAACTTAGTACTGTACCAAACATATAAGGCTCTCCCCCCCATCACCCTATTCACACTGCTTCTTCCAGCTTACTACCTATCCTGTGTCAGTGCCTATCCTATGTTAAAGATTCAAGAGTGAGAAAAAAATGGTTCACCTCCATTTACCTGCTCCTCACCTCACTACTCACTCCCTAAAAAACAGATTCTATACCAGCAGCATTGTGATTTGAGCACCAACATCAATATACATAAGATAATTGTTAGGGAAAAACAAAAAAGGCTGAAATTAAAATTCAGATCTCTTTAAACATTTACAACTAATTATTTAGTTGTTAAACTAAAATTTTAGTAGATTTAATGAAGTAAGAATTACAGCACTGTATATGAAAGAATTAACAAAAGCAGAAGAGCAGGTAATGCAGCATCTATGGAAGCTGGAAAAAGCGTTTGTCAAAGATATTGTAGCAGGAATGCCCGAACCAAGACCTGCCTATAATACGGTGTCGACCATCATCAGAATACTGGAAACGAAAGGCTTTGTGGGCCACGAGGCTTTTGGAAAAACATACCAGTATTTCCCCATCATTGGCAAAGATGAGTACCGCTCATTCTACCTCAGGAGCATGGTATCGAATTACTTTGGCGGCTCATTTCAAAAGCTGGTGAGTTTTTTTGCCAAGGACAACGACCTGGATGTACAGGAGCTGGAGGAGTTGCTGAAGCACGCAAAGAAAGACATCTCTAACCCGAACGAAGATGAATAGCCTTTTTAACTACCTGATCACGAGCAGCTGGCTTTTGCTGCTGCTGGCGCTGGGCTACTTCTTATTGTTGCAGAACCAGAAGCTGCTGCGATTTACCCGCTTTTATCTTGTTGGTAGCCTGCTGTTATGCCTGCTGCACCCTTTTGTAGCCATAATCAGCACCATATTGCCCGCTAATGCTGAAATTGCAGGTACTACGCTCTCTATCACACAGGTGGAACAATACCTGCCTGAACTAGTACTTTCACCACAGCAGACTAATAATGCATCTTCTGCCCTATCACTGCTTTTCGCACTCTATCTAACAGGCAGTAGCATTGCTTTGCTGCTATTCCTGGTACGGCTGGTGAAGCTCCGCTCTATGCTAAATAAGCTCTCTTTTCAATCTACACCAGAGCAGTTTCTACTAAGCCATTCCGAGGGAGCGCATCCCACTTTTTCATTTTTCCACTACCTGGTGATTAATAAAACTCACATAGCTACGGCAGAAGAGTATAGCCTGGTACTGCAGCACGAGCAGGCACATGCCCGGGAGCTACATTCAGCAGATGTGCTGCTGGCCGAGCTGGTTCAGGTAGTGCTGTGGTTCCATCCGGGCATCTATCTCCTGAACAATGCCCTGCGCCAGACCCATGAGCACCTGGCCGATGCCGCTGTTATCAAAACCTCCGGTACCGAAACAACATACATAGCACTCATGGCAAAAGAAGGTCTGGCTGCGGCAGGTCTCCCCCTAAGCAGCACATTTTTTCAATCATTCACCATAAACAGAATTCGTATGATCAAAAAACACACCTTACCCAGCTCGAAATGGCGTATTACTGTCACTTCTCTGTTTGCTACTGCACTTATTGCTTTCATAGCTTGTGAAGAGCAAGTAGAGCAGGTTTCGTCTAGCCCGACGAATGCTACGGAGGTATATGAAATGCTACCACCACCGCCACCTGCAGAAATGCCTGAGAATCCTTCAAAAGCCGATATAGCAGCAGTTATTCCGGATGCTACAGGTATTTATAATATCGTAGAAGAAGAGGCAATGCCAATAGAAGGTATGGCCGCTTTTTATCAGCAGCTGTTCAGCCACATAAACTACCCGGAAGAAGCACTAGCGGAAAAAGTTGAGGGGACAGTCTATATCAGGTTTGTCGTAGACGAAAACGGAAATGTAGCTTCTGCAGAGCCGGTCAAAGAACGAATGATTGGCTATGGATTGGAAGATGAGGCCATACGTGTAATAGAAGCCACTAAGTGGACCCCGGCAAAACAGAGGGGAAATACTGTGAAGCAAAGAAAAATACTTCCTGTGAAATTCATTCTGAAAGATGCTACAAAAGAGAAGAGCATCAAAAAGCATACCTCTGTTTTATTTCAGGGCATGATGAAAGCACCTGCAGCGGACGCCTGCTAATTTTTGGTTTCTCTTTAATCTCTACCCTAAATGTAGGGAGCAGAAAAAAGGCCGGTATAGCACCAGCCTTTCTGCATTAACCCCATTTTTTGGCTTCGTCCCAGTACACATCCATCTCGGCCAGTGTCATGTCTGATAGGCTTTTGCCTGCTTTGGCAGCGGCCTGCTCCAGGTACTGAAAGCGGCGTATGAATTTTTTATTAGTACGCTCCAGCGCCTCTTCGGGATTGATATTTGCAAAGCGGGCATAATTAATCAGGGAGAATAGCAGATCGCCGAATTCAGACTGCGCCTTCTCCTGGTCAATGGGCTTATCGCCGGCCGCATTGAACTCTTCTTTGAACTCCTGCATCTCCTCTTCTACCTTTTCCCATACCTGCTCCTTACGCTCCCAGTCGAAACCCACGCCGCGGGCTTTTTCCTGTATGCGCATGGCCTTTACCAGGGCTGGCAGGGTACGGGGTACACCGCCCAGCACAGATTTTGGTGCATCGGAAGCTCCCTTTTCCTTTAGCTTAATTTTTTCCCAGTTGGCTTTTACGGCTTCATCATCGTGGGCTTCTACATCGCCGTATATGTGCGGGTGCCGGTTTATGAGCTTTTCACACACACTGTTCAGCACATCTCCAATATCAAAAGCCTTTTCTTCGGAGCCAATACGGGCATAAAATACCAGGTGCAACATCAGGTCACCCAGCTCTTTTTTAATCTCCTGCAGGTCGCGTTCAATTATAGCATCCGATAATTCATAGGTTTCTTCTATGGTGAGGTGGCGCAGGCTCTCCAGGGTTTGTTTCTTATCCCAGGGGCAGTTTAAGCGCAGTTCATCCATAATGGTAAGCAGGCGATCAAAGGCTTCGAGTTTATATTGGCGGCGCTCATCGGCCGGTGGTGTTATCTTAGGCATAGGCTTAGAAACTTTGCTTTAAAAACATTCGTTTTCACTATAAAGAGCGTAAATTTGTAAAAATAAATAAGACTATGGCTACTTTGTTGTTGGGAATAGGGTTTGTGGCGTTGTTTTTCATTTTGATGTCAGTAAGGCTTATATTCATAAAAGACGGACAGTTTAAAGGCACCTGTGCCTCACAGAGCCCTTTTTTAAATAAAGAAGGTGCTACCTGCGGCTATTGCGGAAAAAAAGTAGGCGAGGGAGCCTGTGGAAAAGATGAAGAACCGCAAAACGAAGTAGAAAAGGTTTTATCAAAATTCTAATATTTAGCCCTCTGCAGTTAAATATTTACAATATTCAATATAATAAATTTTAGCAAAGCCAACCGCCTTCTACCGTAGGTGTCTGTATTTTTTTGTACCTTTGCACTCCATTTTACCATTAAGTAAAAAGTTTACGTGGCGCTCATAAAATCAATTTCGGGTATTAGAGGAACTATTGGCGGACAAAGCGGTGAAGCGCTTACCCCAATAGATGTTGTAACCTTTGCAGCTGCTTTTGGCAGTTGGATAAAGGATAAAAGTGGCAATTCAAAAATAGTGATTGGCCGCGATGCCCGACCGTCGGGAGATATGGTCTCCAAGCTGGTGAGTGCCACCCTGCAGGGCCTGGGTATCAGTGTAGTTGATCTTGGCTTGTCTACCACCCCTACTGTAGAAATGGCTGTTACAGCCGAAGGTGCCGGCGGCGGTATTATCATTACTGCTTCGCATAACCCGGTGCAATGGAATGCCCTTAAGCTGCTCAACGGCAAGGGTGAGTTTATCTCTGCCAAGGATGGCGAGGAAGTACTTAAAATTGCCGAAGACAGGAGCTTTACCTTTGCCGAGGTAAAAAAACTTGGCGATTACGAGCTGAATGAGCAGTACCTGGATGAGCACATCAATAAAATTCTTGCACTGCCGCTGGTAGATGTGGAAGCCATCAAAAAGAAAAACTTCTCTGTGGTGGTAGATGCGGTTAACTCCAGCGGAGGCATTGCAGTACCTAAATTACTGAAAGCCTTAGGCGTTAAGCAGGTAAAGCAGCTTTTCTGCGAGCCCAATGGTCAGTTCCCTCACAACCCGGAGCCGCTGCCCGAGCACCTGGGCGACATTTGCCGCGAGATTAAAAACGGCAAATACCACCTGGGCATCGTAGTAGACCCGGATGTGGACCGCCTGGCCCTGATCAGCGATGATGGCGAGCCTTTTGGCGAAGAATATACCCTGGTTGCCGTTGCCGACTATGTGCTGGAACAGCAGGGCGGCGGAAATACAGTTTCTAACCTTTCTTCCTCTCGTGCCCTGCGCGATGTTACCGAAAAACACAAGGGCAGCTATGCCGCTGCAGCTGTAGGCGAGGTAAACGTGGTAGACAAAATGAAGGAAACCGGTGCTGTAATCGGTGGCGAAGGCAACGGCGGTATTATTTACCCTGAGCTGCACTACGGCCGCGATGCCCTGGTTGGCATAGCCCTTTTCCTTAGCCATTTGGCTAAATGGGGTAAGTCTGCTGCCATGCTGCGCACCAAATATCCAAACTACCACATCTCTAAAAATAAAATTGAGCTAACGCCTGATATTGATGTAGACCGTGTGCTGCAGGAAATCCAGCAGCGCTATTCAAAACACGACATCAATACCATTGATGGTGTTAAAATTGATTTTGAGAACGAATGGGTACACCTGCGCAAATCTAACACAGAGCCTATTATTCGTATTTATTCAGAATCTGCATCGCAGGCTACAGCAGAACACCTTTCTAAGAAAATTATTTCTGATATTAAGGAGGTAATTTCCACCAAACAAGAATAGCAATACATCATGAGGGTATACCTGGATAATGCTGCTACCACACCCCTGGATCCGGAGGTGTTTGAGGCTATGCAGCCCTATATGCTGGGCTTGTGGGGTAACCCCTCTTCCATACACAGCCATGGCCGCGAAGTTCGCTCGGCTATCGAAAAGGCACGCCGTAAGGTGGCGGAGCTGGTGAATGCTGCCCCTGCAGAAATTTTCTTTACCTCAGGCGGCACCGAGGCCGACAACATGGCCCTGCGCTGCTCCATTGAAACAGGTAAGATAAAGCATGTGATCTCCTCGCCAACCGAGCACCATGCCGTACTGCATACCCTGGAGCACCTGCACAAAGCCGGAACAATAGAGCTGCACATGCTGGAGGTTGACCAGAAAGGCCGCCCCGATCTGGACCAGCTGGAAAAGCTGCTTGCCAAACATATTGGCTGCCTGGTATCGCTTATGCACGGCAACAACGAGATTGGCACCCTCCTAGACCTGGAAAAGGTAAGTGCCCTGTGCCAGGAACGCGAAGCTATTTTCCACTCAGATACAGTACAAACCGTAGGCCATTATACCCACGATTTAAGCAAGCTAAAGCTGCAACACCTGGTGGGCTCGGCACATAAATTCCACGGCCCCAAGGGAGCCGGTTTCCTGTACATCAATGCCGATCATCGCATACACCCGCTCATCCATGGTGGCTCACAGGAACGCAACATGCGTGGTGGCACCGAAAATGTGTATGGCATTGTAGGCCTGGCCAAAGCGCTGGAAATTGCCTACCGCGATATGGAAAGCCATCGCCAACATATTAGCGGCCTTAAGCAACGCATGATTAGCCGCCTGCAGGAGAACCTGCCGGGCGTTAGTTTTAATGGCGACAGCGCCAACCTTGAAGGCAGCCTTTATACTGTGCTGAACGTAAGCCTGCCCGCCACCGACGATAACGATATGCTGCTCTTTAACCTGGATATCAATGGCATATCGGCCTCAGGCGGGAGTGCATGCAGCAGTGGCTCTTCCCTGGGCTCACATGTGCTGAGTGCTATAAAGTGCGACCCCAACCGCGGGGCCGTACGTTTCTCCTTCAGTAAGTACAACACGGCAGAAGAAGTTGATTATGCAGCCGGTAAACTTACTGAACTTTACCGGGTAGAAGCCTGATAAGGCCTGTACCCATTCCATCACCTATTTTCGAGATCCACTACATGGCAATCCATAATAACAACAGAAGGCCGGCGGCAGCGCCCCGGCATCTGATTCAGGTAATGTGCTCTGCCCCGAACTTTGAGGAGCATTCTCCGGAGTTTTACGAAGAGAACAATATCAAGCCTCCAACTACCCTGCAACCTGTGTTGATAGATGTTAACTTTATTCAGGCAGTAGAAAAATGCGAGCATGGAGAGGATGAGTGCCACATTACCCTGCAGGATGGTACCCAGTACCATGCCTCTGTTCCCTATGAAATAATTCTGCGCTTCTTTCAGGAACACGAAAGCGCCGTAATCATAGACTTTACAAATTACAGTTTCTAGCACACAAGTACAGCAATGCTGCTGACATAGAAAAAGGAGCCCATCAGGCTCCTTTTTTGTTTTTTGTATCCCACTCCAGCAGGCTTTCGATTAGCTCGTGCTGCGTATCCAGTGTTTTATTATCGGAATACCATTTGTGCACCAGGTAAGTAAAATCTTCCTGACTGCGGCCTTGGGGGTTGCTCTTGAATTCATTTACAACAGCCTGTGCAGCTTTTGGTCTGGGCCCCCAGCTGCCTAACTCCTGTAACTGCTGTGGCTCCAGGGCAATAAGTTTAGGAATGGAACGGGTGCCATTGGTGAGATAAGCATCCATAACAGCAGGATGCTCGTCTCTTAGCAACAGTTTAAGACCTATTTTGTGGGAGTATTCTGCCACCATAGCCATTACCGGTACAATCTGGGCAGCATCGCCACACCACCCCTCGGTAAGTACCACCCACAACTGTGGCTGCTGTAACTTATCGAGCGCCTGCCTGAGCTCTTCTACCAGTACAGCGGTTTTATTTAGGCGCTGCATCCGCTGCAGGTTTAAGCGGGCGTAATCCACAAGCCATTCACTCTGATCGGTGCCGGTGGTTCTTCCCTTTTCCATTTCTGTTTCAATCAGCTGCATGTATTCGCTGTAAGACATTGCCTCCCGAAGCAGTTCTGGTGTTATCGGATTTTGTGTGTTCATATTTTTCTAACCAACAAAAAAGCGGTGAGTTCCCCCCCCGCTTTTTATATACAATATCTAATTATTAACTGATTAGTAAGTAAGATGCTTATGCCGGCCCCAGGCTACCTCTGGCTGTTAAGCCACCTCTGGCTGTTAAGCCGCCTCTACCTCAAGCTCTTTTTGCTTGGCTTGTTTGGCCAGCTGCTTTGCGTGCTCTTTATTTTTAGAGTACTTTATGTGCTTAGGCACACCCCTTAGGTCCCAGATAAGTCCCAGCCAGCTTAGCACTTTCAGTCCGTAGTAGGTGAGGTCAATTTCCCACCAGAAAAATCCCTGGCGAGCCGCTACTTCGTAGTAGTGGTGGTTGTTGTGCCAGCCTTCGCCAAGGGTAAGCAGGGCCAGCCATAAGCTGTTCCTGGATTCATCACCAGACTCGTAGCGCTGGTTGCCAAACTTGTGCATGATGGAGTTAATGGAGAAGGTACCATGGTACAGCACCACTGTGCTTAGGAAGAAGCCAACAAACAGGGCCGAGAAGCCAGCAGTTGTAAACATTTCTGTAATGCTGCCACCATTAACAATACCACCCAGGGCCATTACCACCAGGGCCAGCACAACTGGCGGCACCAGGTGATGCTTGTTTAACCACACCAGCTCTGGATACTTGGCATAGTCGGCAATTACTTTATAGTTGGTTTCTTTATGATCGGGACCTACAATCCAGCCTACATGCGAATGCCAGAAACCATACAGTTTCATTGAGTGCGGATCTTCGGGCTGATCGCTGTGACGGTGGTGTACACGGTGATGCGATGCCCACCAGAGTGCTCCTTTCTGGGCACTGGTTTGTGCCATAAAGGCAATCACAAACTGAAACCAGCGTGATGTTTTATAAGATTTATGCGAGAAATAGCGATGATAGCCACCTGTGATCCAAAACATGCGGAACACATACAGAAAAATACATACCATCCAGTCGAACAGGGTAGCCCCAGTAAACAAGGCTGCCAACGGAATCAGGTGCACGGCAAGGAAGCCAAGTTCCTTGGCCAGGTCTCCTTTAGACTTTTTTACAACAGTAGTTTCTGAGCTTTGCATCATCTGGCTTTGTAATTCTTCATCAAATATAACAACTAAACCCTTTTAGTTGTGACAACAATTTTCTATAAGGGTATAGTGCTAATCTATTGCCTAACAGCGGCAGGAGCGCAATAATTCAAATTGCGCATAATTTGGGGCAAAGGTCTTAAAAAGATCATTCATTGAATATGACAAAAGTCATCTTTCAGGCCCTTTCTGCAGAAAGTCGTCATCTGCATCAGTTACCGCTCCTTCTTAGCACCATTTCCTGGAGGCATTTCACCCACAGCGGATGATCGTTAAGGCTCTCTACCAGTTCCCAGCGTTCGCCACCGGCCTCTAGGAAATTTTCTTTGAAAGTTTCGCCTACCTCTACCGTAGTTTCAAGGCAATCTGCTACAAAGGCAGGGCTAAAGGCCAGCACTTTTTTCTTACCTTCTTTAGCCAGCATAGGTATCACATCGTCGGCATAGGGCTGTATCCAGGGATCTTTACCCAGGCGGCTCTGGAAGCAGGTACTATATTGGTCTGGCTTTAGCCCTAAACGCTCTGCCAGCAGGCGCGAGTTGTAGTAGCACTGCGCGCGGTAGCAATACTGGTTTTGAGGCGTGTAAGTAGCACAGCAAACCTTATCTATTTTACAGTAATCTCCGCAGGAGCCTTTATAGATTTGCCGCTCGGGCACACCATGGTAACTGAACAGGTAATGATCCCAGTTTTCTTTTTCGATGTATGGCTTAGCCCGTGCTACCAGCGCCTGCAGGTAAAGCTCCTCTTCTACAAACCTGCCAATATATTGAATAGAAGGAATCGTTTGCCAGCCACGCACCACCTCCATTACTTTATCAATAACCGAACCGCTGGTTGCCGAGGCATACTGCGGAAAAAGAGGTAGGATGATCAGTTCTTTCAGGGAGCAGGCCTGAAGCTTTTTCAGTACTTCCGGAATAGAAGGGCTCTGGTAGCGCATGGCCAGCTCTACCACAAAATCCTGCCCCAGGGCCTGCTGCAGCAGATCGCGCAGCTGAAAACCATAGTATTTAAGCGGTGAGCCTTTTTCCTTATCCCACAGTTTTTCGTACTCATGGGCAGACTTTGGTGCCCGGAATGGAGCAATAATACCATTTACCAGGGCAAATCGCTGCGGGTACGATATGTCAATCACACGACCATCCATCAGGAACTCCCTCAGGTACTTACGAACATCAGGCACTGCAGTACTATCCGGCGTTCCCAGATTTACCAGCAGCACCCCTGTTTTAAACATACTATTCTGCATGTAAAGTTGTACAGTTTTAGGGTTGTAAAGTTACAAGTACTAAACTGATACCGGGGCTTTTATCCTTAAAAGCTTATTAAAACTTTATTATTAGCCTATAAACCTTCTTTATAGGCATTAACTTATAATACTTACAGCCGCTTCAGCAACCTTTTGTATATAACCAGCCATGAAAACACAGCACCTGAACCTACGTACCGCACAAGGCGACATCTTTTCTGCCAGTCTGGACAGCCCTGCAGGGGGCAGACCGGCAGCCTGTGCAATTATGGTGCACTGCTTTCCGCGCCGTTCAGAAGCAGAGCACCTCCTAAGCCTGGGTCTTACCCAAAACCGCTACGAAGTGCTGCGCATTTCCATGGCCGATTATGAAGAAGGCATCTCGCCCCAGGTGCTGCAGGAAGCCTACCGTTTTCTGGCAAGCTCCAGGCAGGCACCGGCACTGGTGATAGGCCATTCTGTAGCAGGTACAGCCCTTCTGGCAGAAGCAGCAGCATGGACAACGGTAAAAGCTATCGTAACCATAGGAGCACCGGTTTCTTCTCAGGCACTGCATGCCATGCTCGATGAGGACATTGACGACCAGGACTATGCCACCCTTACTTATCACACCGGCCACGAAATAGCCATAGACCTGGATATGCTTGACCTCCTGAGCGAACCCCTCATCCGCTCACGCCTGCAGCAGCTAAACAAGGCCTTGCTCCTGATGCACAGCCCCCAGGACCGGGAAATTTCTGTAGACAGCGCAGCCACCCTCTACACCGCAGCCCGCCACCCGAAAAGCTTTGTTACCCTCGATGGCGCAGATCACTTTCTTTCTGTGCCCGGCGATGCTCTTTATGCCGGTAACCTTATTGCCAGCTGGGTGCAGCGGTATATTGCCCTGCCGCCAGACACCCTGCGCACCCATATGGAGGTAGTTGCCCGTACCGAAAGCGGTGGCTTTACAACTGAGGTAAGGGCAGGGCAGCACAGCCTGCTGGCCGATGAGCCAATCAAAGTAGGTGGTTTAAACCTGGGCCCAAGCCCATACGACCTGCTTAATGCCTCCTTAGGCGCCTGCACCACCATGACCCTGCGCATGTACGCCGACCGAAAAGGCTGGCCCTTGCAGGAGGCTATTGTGCACCTGAAACACGATAAGGTGTACGGCGAAGACTGCCAGGTATGTGACCAGCCCGGCAGTATGCTCGACAGAATAGATCGGGAGGTAGAGCTGATAGGCCCACTTGATGAGCAGCAACGAAAACGTTTAATGGAGATAGCCGATAAATGCCCGGTACACAAAACACTTTCAAACCGCATTACAATTGTAACTGCAGAAAAAAAGAATAACGTTTAAACTATCTCTTGTTGGGAATCCTGCAGATATTGGAAACAGATTGGCACACCATTTCTGTCGCTGTTTATTAAGCTGGCCATGTTTTTAACCAGGCAAAACCTGCTCGTTTTTCTTCTGCTGATGAGCTTCTTCTTTGTGAGCGCTTGCAGCTCTGATCAGGCGCAACAGCAGGCCGGCATCTGTATTTCTTTTGATGACAGGAGCATTAAAGAGTGGTACAGCCTGCAAGAACTCCTTGCCAGGTACAATGCCAAAGTAACCTTCTTTATTTCCGGGGCAGCGGCATTAACAGCGGAAGAGGTTCGAATGCTGAAGGAACTGGAGCAGCAGGGGCACGAAATTGGGAGTCATGGAGCGCTGCATGTGCGGGCACGAGATTACATAAGGGAACACTCCTACCAGGAGTACCTCCGGGATGAGGTTTTCAGCAATACACGCGCACTGGAAAAAAAGGGCTTTTTACCTACTGCTTTTGCCTACCCCTATGGAAGAGGCTACTGGTTTACTGATCTGTTGCTGGAAAAACATTTTAAGGCAATCAGGCATGCCGTTTCTACAGACAGCATCCGGGGGCTTAGCGCCACAGACGATATATTTTTTAAACTCGGAGAGAGTAAAGAACTGGTAGCCGCCAGCATTGATGCTAACGTACATCTCAATAAAGAAGCCATTGATAATGCCTTGCAAAAGGCAGCTACTGAAAATAAGGTACTGATGATTTTCGGGCACAAGCCAGCGCAAGCGCCCAGCCCTGGCAGCTACACTTTTAACATTGCCCTGCTTGAATACATACTTCAGCAGGCCAACAAACACAATCTGGAATTTTACCGGGTAAGCGATCTTGTTCAGGATTGAATTCAGCCTAAAACCAACAGCCAAACTTTAACCATGATTTAACATTAAAATTATTTACGCTTAGGGTATAATGTTCAAACATTACACATGTTGGCGGGTACTAATTATATGAAAACTAAATAATTCAGTACTATGAAAAGAATATTTACCCCTACTGCTGTAGTTACCCTCTTTATGTCTATGCTGCTAAGCAGCTGCTCCTATCTTGATGATATATGGGATGAAACCCCAATCGACAGTCCTGACAAAATCTCCTTCACACAGGAAAACCTCTTTCCGGAAGGAGTTGAGTACGATAAGCAGATGAACCGCTTCCTGGTATCTTCCATTACGCAGGGCAGCATTGGTGTAGTGCAGCAAAATGGCAGTTATATGGAGTGGATCAATGAACCCGACATCCCTTCTACCATTGGCATTCATATTGACCAGCCACGCAAGCGCCTGCTGGTAGCAGTATCAGACAATGGCGCCAGTGTAAAAAGCTCTGAAGCCACTATTAACAGCCTTGCCGGCCTTGCTGCCTATGACCTCCGAACTGGCGAACGGATATTTTACACCCGCATGGATGCCCTGCTGCCAGATGCCCCTCATTTTGCAAATGATGTAGCCGTAGATAACAAAGGCAATGCCTATGTTACCGACAGCTTTACAGGAGTGATCTACAAGGTAGATGAAGCAGGCAATGCCAGTATTTTCTACCAGGATGATGCCCTGACACCAGCACCGGGTGCCTTTGGCCTCAACGGCATTGATTATGATCCCCGGGGTTACCTGATAGTTGCCAAATCTGACGACAATGCCTTACTACGTTTCCCGATCAGGAATCCAGCTGACTATTCTGTAATTGACATTCCTGTAGCCCTGAACAACCCGGATGGTTTGTACCTGAAAAATAATAAAGAACTGGTAGTAGTGAACAATGCCAATGGCGGAGAAAACGCTAATGTGATAACCCTCAACAGCACAAACATGTGGCAGTCTACGGAAGTGACAGATGTTTTTGAAACTGGCCCCGTATTTCCCACCACTGCTACCGAGTATCTGAATGGCCAGGTATATGTGCTTTATGCCCACCTGAACGTACTATTTTCTGGCAATACCCAGGAGGAGTTTCAGATTGTTAAGGCAGAGTAAATACTTGACTACACTTTTAAAGATAAAAAAGCAGGGGGCACCGTTGCTTCCTGCTTTTTATTATCTATTTATTAAAGCTAGACCCATTTCTTATATTTCTCCAGTATGTGCTTACGACTGCCGTAAATCAGGTAGGCAGAGATGCCTAATACCAGTGCTGAGCCTATGCCTACAACCAAGCCAAAGTATTGCTGCGGTAACAAGCGGGTAGCTACCTCGGCTACAAAAGCAGCATATAGGCCTGCCACCGACCAGCTCATGAGCCGGTAGTGCAGCCCCAGCCAGTTATGGGGTCGTTTTAAGGCAGGATACATGCCGCCGGCAAGTGTTAAAAAGCTGATTACAGCAAAGAAATGAAAAATGCCAAAGCCACCATAAAGCCTGTAAATACCAAAAGCTGTAAGCAACATTAACAGCATAGCACCCACATACACATACCCTATTTGCCGGTGCCGCTTTCCTCCCTTAGACTGCAGGAGTACCCAACCACCACTCAACATGGCTAAAAGCGCAAAAAAGGTATGAACAATGCCTATATAATTACCAAAAAGATTTTCCATAAGGCTATGCTTGAAGTGTACCCCAATGCAGGACTGGTCCTGCTTTTTATGTTTCAGGCCTGCTAGGCTTGTGCTACATTTTTACTGCTCCTGCAGCTTAGTCTCCTGGCACCAGCAGCAGGTTTGTGGGCAAATCTGCCAGAATATACTCCAGGTCATGCGGAAATATCCTGTCAAAAATATTTAAGGAGCGTTTGGGCGCTTCCATCACCAGGAGGTCTGCTTCTGCATTACGGGCAAACTTGGCCAGCTCATAGCCAGATTTACCGGCAGCTATTTTAATATTGATGCGAAGCCCTTTACACTCGGGGCAGCGGTTAATAACATGCTGCACAGTAGATATTTCATCCTGCACCAGTGTTCTGCGGGCTTCTGAATATTCATGTTCCGGATCTTCGCCCGCCAGGGCCATGGTAAGCCCATACATTTTAATTTCTTTTATGATGTGCACCTGCTTTGCCCCTTCCAGCTGCCCCAGCATGCAGCCCGACTGAATGGCATTAAATGCCTCTGCCCTGTCGCCGGCATGGATGGCTATGTTCTGGTAAGGCCTCGGGTTCATTCTCGGCTCTGTTAGTACCATCACAGGGCAATCGGCTTTACGCAATATTTTTCTGGCGATAGAGCCAATGTAGTAACGGAATATATTTTCCTTTTTAAGCGCTCCAGCCACCAGTAAGTCAACATGCTGCTTGCGGCACACCGACAGGATAAGCTTTACGGCATCTCCTTCTTCCCAAAAAATATTTGCCTGCTCTGCAGAAAAACCAGCCGAGCTTAGGTACCCCTGTAATTGCTCCTCCTTTTCAGCAGTGCGATCTCCTACGTGTATGAATACTATAGCAGCATTGAAACGAAGCTGTAACCGCCGGGCTTCGGCAATCAGCGCCTGCTGACGGGGCGAAAAGGCAATCGCAATGGCAATTTTTTTAAACATATGCTGGGGCTGAATGGCAACCCGCCTTAAAATAGAAATATTTTATGAATAAACTATGCAAATTCTTATAAATGATATCAGTATTTACGCTGTCAGCTGCAGGCAGCAGGAAACCAGCAGTTGTCTTCTGCTTAGTGATGATTTATTAACAACGCCAACAGCACTTGTTGTTTATAATTATTACTATATTAAGCATGCAATCATTGTGTGGATATAGTAAAAATGGGTTGCCTCCTCTTTTGTAGCAATTTTTCAGGCTGAACAGGTGCTTAGCTGGTATAACCTGAAGCCCATCAGGCTATTTTTAAACCAGCTATATAATAGCATTAAAGTGCATGCCTATAATAGCGCCTAACTGTTTACAGGTTGTGACTTTAGCTGTAAGCGATCATTGGTACGGTAGCATGAATACAGGATTACAACCTTTTTTCACTATCAATAAGAAGAACTAACAGGAGACCTAATAACTGCACATGGAAAGTTTATCGCATACAGAGGTTGTTAAGCTACTGCTGCAGTTAAGCATTCTGTTGATATCAGGCAGGCTCATGGCCGAGCTTGCACGTAAGCTTAAGCAACCTGCTGTTGTTGGAGAAATTCTAGCTGGTATTCTGCTGGGGCCCACGGTTTTTGGCATGATCTCCCCGCTGCATTTCGGACACCTCTTTCCTTCTGTGGGGCCCTCTGCCCTGGTTTTCGATGGCTTTGTGCATGTGGCCGTTATCCTGCTCCTGTTTATTGCAGGCCTGGAGGTAGAGCTTAACCTGGTATGGCAGCAGGGCAAGCAGGCGGTACTCACCAGCTTATCAGGCCTTATCATACCCTTTGCGCTAGGCTTTGTTTTCCCTTACTACTTTGCCTCCTTCTTTGGGCGAGAACCTGGCGCCGACCGGCTAACCTTTGCCCTGTTTGTGGGTACAGCCATGTCTATAACAGCACTGCCGGTAATTGCGCGCATCCTCATGGACATGAACCTGTTCCGCACCCGCACAGGCATGCTTATTGTGGCCTCTGCCATGATCAACGATTTGCTGGGCTGGCTTATTTTTTCTGTCATCATCAGCATGATTGGTACTGGTGGCGGCGAGGGTCTCAGCCTGCCCATGACCATTACACTTACCCTTGGCTTTACCATCCTGATGCTTACTGCCGGCAAGGGCGTGATAAACCGCATACTCCCCTGGCTCAACCGCAGCTTTGCCTGGCCTGGCGGGCTACTCTCGCTCTCGCTGGGCTTTTGCTTCCTGGCAGCTGCTTTCACCGAGTTCATTGGCATTCATGCCATCTTTGGTGCTTTTATATTAGGCGTAGCCCTGGGCGACTCCGAGCATATGCCCGAACGGGCTAAAGAAATTGTACACCATTTTGTAAACAACATTTTTGCCCCCATCTTTTTTGTATCCATAGGCCTGAAGGTAAATTTTGTTGCAAATTTTGACCTGGTACTGGTACTGGTGGTGCTGGTAATTGCCTTTGCCGGAAAAATTATTGGCAGTGGCCTGGGTTCTTACCTGGGCGGCTACAGCAAGCGCGAATCGCTGGCCATTGGTTTTGGCATGAATGCCCGTGGTGCCATGGAGATAATCCTGGGCCTCATTGCCCTGGAAAATAAAATCATAGACCAGAAGTTTTTTGTGGCCCTGGTAATTATGGCTCTTGTTACCAGCATGACCAGCGGCCCCTTTATGCGCATGTTCCTGAAACCTGCTAAAAAAATCATTCCACCCGACCAGGACCCCACGCTGCCTACCCGCGGTTTTATGTGATGTTGCATTTTCCTGTTTCGCCGGGCAACCTAAGCTGTGGTTTCAGCACCCGCCGTTATCGCTTACTCTATCATGCCATTACTGATCAGATAAGCAGCATCATTCAACTGCCGCTGTTCCAGTAAAGCTAACAGGCCTGAATACTTAAGGAGGCTTTGTATAATCATACACAAACCGGCTTTTTATTATAGAGGAGCAACCGCATTTTCACTTTGCACATTACCACTTTAACACATTAATAAATACCTTTGTGGCTATGGCAACCGACGACAAAGACCTATTTAAGAAGATTGTATCGCACGCAAAGGAATACGGTTTTGTATTCCCCTCCAGCGAAATATATGATGGCCTCCAGGCAGTATATGACTATGGCCCTTATGGTGCCGAGCTCAAAAAGAACCTGAAAGACCTCTGGTGGCAAAGCATGACCCGCCTCAACGAAAATGTGGTAGGTCTGGATGCTGCCATCTTCATGCACCCGCTTACCTGGAAAGCCTCCGGTCACGTAGATAGCTTCAACGATCCGATGATCGACAACAAAGACTCCAAGAAGCGCTACCGTGCCGATAACCTTATTGAAGATTACGCCCAGCGCCTGGAGGCCGAAGGCAAGGCCGATCAGGCCAAGGCCGTACTAACAGAAATGAACCAGCTGCTGGAAGCCGAAAAGCTGGGTGAGCTGCGGGAGCTTATTGTGCGTGAAAACATCACCTGCCCCATCAGCGGTACAGCCAACTGGACCGAGGTACGCCAGTTTAACCTGATGTTCTCTACAGAGGTAGGTTCGGTTGCCGAAGATGCTTCTAAAATTTACCTGCGCCCCGAAACTGCCCAGGGTATATTCGTAAACTTCCTGAGCGTGCAAAAAACTGCCCGCATGAAAGTGCCTTTTGGTATTGCCCAGATCGGTAAGGCCTTCAGGAATGAGATTGTGGCACGCCAGTTCATCTTCCGCATGCGCGAGTTTGAGCAAATGGAAATGCAGTTCTTTGTACGCCCCGGCACCGAAATGCAGTGGTACGAGCACTGGCGCGATGTGCGCGTGCGCTGGCACAAGGCACTGGGCATACCGGCCGACAACCTGCGCATACACCCGCACGAAAAGCTGGCACACTATGCCAACGCCGCCCTGGATATTGAATTCAAGTTCCCATTCGGCTTCAAAGAAATAGAAGGTATCCACAGCCGCACCGACTACGATCTGAAAAGACACCAGGAGTTCAGCAAGAAAAAGCAGAACTACTTTGATAACGACCTTAATGAGGAAGGCAAGCCTTACGGCAACTATGTTCCTTATGTGGTGGAAACCTCAGTGGGTGCCGACCGCCTCTTCCTGATGACGCTCTGCAATGCCTATACCGAAGAAACCGTAGGCGAAGGCGATCAGCAAAAAGAAAGGATTTACCTGAAGCTGCACCCTGCGCTGGCCCCGGTTAAAGCCGCTATTTTTCCGCTGGTGAAAAAAGACGGAC
The DNA here is from genome assembly GCF_020178975.1 of Cesiribacter sp. SM1. GTDB lineage: Bacteria > Bacteroidota > Bacteroidia > Cytophagales > Cyclobacteriaceae > Cesiribacter. Next base: position 12,786 of record NZ_JAHXBU010000093.1, on the reverse strand, counting down.
TGCCGGAAAAAGCCATGAGCATTTTCAACGACCTGCGCTACGATTTCAACATTATCTATGAAGAACAGCAGACCATAGGCAAGCGCTACACCCGCCAGGACCTGATTGGTACACCTTTCTGCATAGCCGTTGATTATGAAACCCTGGAGAACGATACGGTTACAATTCGCTACCGCGATACCATGGAGCAGAAACGGGTGCCTATTTCGGCCCTGCGTGAGGAGATTGGCCGCGAAGTTTCGGTTTCCAATATCTTTAAGAACCTCTAGTGCTCCATAAAGCATAGTTTTCAGCCCCGGCCCCACAGCCGGGGCTGTTTATTTTTTTAGAGGCAGGCCTCCCATAGCGTTTAGTCCTTTTTTATTCTCAACTTTACTAAATATTTCCTACAGCCAATAAGCTGCATAAAGCAGCGTTCAGTACTGTTGTGCTGCAGAAATATGTGGCAATAATATCCGGGAGGGGAGTAATGAAAAAGAGCCTGATCTTTTATATAGGTGTTGTGGGCCTTTTTGTTGTTCTGATGTATGGAGTAGTGCAGCGCGGGCAGTTACTGGAAACTGATAAAGTACAGGAAAACAGCCAGCAGCCCCTAACAGAACTAAGTCCGCTGCAACTGTTCAGCGATTCGTTTGCAGAATCGCTCCACCACCCGCTGGCCATCCTGCTGCTGCAGATCATCTCCATTTTGTTTGTAGCACGCCTCTTTGGGTATCTTTTTTCCAAAATCGGACAGCCTACTGTCATTGGAGAAATCATTGCAGGCATTGTGCTGGGCCCTTCGCTGCTGGGCTGGCTACTTCCGGGGGTTACGGCCTTTGTTTTTCCGGCAGAGTCGCTGGGCAATCTGCAGTTCCTAAGCCAGGTGGGGCTTATCCTGTTCATGTTCGTAATAGGCATGGATCTTGATATTAAGGTGCTGCGCAACAAGGCACATGATGCTGTTATCATCAGCCATGCCAGCATTATCATTCCTTATTTTTTGGGCATGGCACTGGCGTACTTTCTGTACTCGAACTTTGCCCCGGCAGATACCAGCTTTTTATCTTTTGCCCTGTTTATGGGCATCGCCATGAGCATTACGGCTTTTCCGGTATTAGCCAGGGTAATACAGGAACGCAACCTCTCCGGCACCCAGCTGGGCACCATTACCATTACCTGCGCCGCTGCCGATGATATTACCGCCTGGTGTCTGCTGGCAGCCGTTATTGCCATTACCAAAGCCGGAACTGCCCTAAGTGCCATTTACACCATTATACTGGCTGTTGGCTATGTGCTGCTGATGATAAAGGTGGTGCAACCCTTCCTGAAAAGGATGGGGAGAATATACTCTACCAAAGAAACCATTACAAAGTCGATTGTAGCGGTTGTTTTCCTGGTGCTGCTGGGCTCATCTTACCTCAGCGAAGTGATTGGCATCCATGCCCTGTTCGGGGCTTTTCTGGCAGGCGTAATCATGCCACCCAACCTTAACTTCCGCAAAGTGCTTACAGAGAAAATAGAAGACGTGGCGCTGGTGCTCCTGCTTCCGCTCTTCTTTGTTTTTACAGGCCTGCGTACCCAAATAGGGCTGCTAAACGATTGGAGCCTCTGGGCGGTGTGCCTGCTGGTAAGTGTTGTAGCAGTAGCGGGTAAGTTTGGTGGCAGTGCACTGGCGGCCAGGTTTGTGGGGCAGTCGTGGAAAGAAAGCCTTTCCATTGGCGCCCTTATGAACACCCGCGGCCTTATGGAGCTGGTGGTGCTTAATATTGGCTACGACCTGGGTATTCTTTCGCCTGAAATATTTGCCATGATGGTGCTGATGGCCCTGATCACCACCTTTATGACAGGCCCTGCCCTTGACCTGATAGATCGCCTGTTCAACGATAAGGATAAACAGGCGCTGCAGTCGGCACTGGAAAAAACCGCTCCCATGCCCTACCAGGTGCTGCTTTCTTTTGGTCCGCCCCTGAAAGGCCGAACGCTGCTATGGCTGGCCGACCAGATGAGCTTTCGCAGGCAGGGCAAGGTAAGAATAACAGCCCTTCACCTTACCCCCAACACCGAAATTGATTTTCGCACCGCTAAAGAGTATGAACGGGAGAGCTTTAAGCCCACCCGCCAAAAAGCAGCGCAATTGGGTATAAAAGTAGAAACAGTATACCGTGTATCGGACCATGTAGGAGAAGAAATAGTAAGCATAGCCAATGATGGAGCCTACGACCTGCTGCTGGTAGGTGCATCGCAGTCGCTCTTCTCTGATGATCAGCTGGGTGGTAAAGTAAAAACCTACCTGGAGGATGTAAAATGTGATGTTGGGGTGCTGATTGACAGAAATTTTGGGCTGGCAGAGCAAATTTTGCTGGTATTGGGCAATACAGAAGACTTCTTCCTGCTGAACATTGCCAAAAACTTTATTGAAAATAACGGGGCCTCCCTCACTATTCTTGATCCTAAGCAGCTGCTAAAGGAAAATACCTACTACTCGGGCCTGGTATCGGAAATAAACAGCACAAATCCTCGTAGTATACTTATTAGTGAAGAGGCAGCCTTATCAGAAGGCCTCAATAACCGCTTTAATTTATTACTCGTAACCTATAAGAGCTGGACCGAGGGCAGCCTGCTAAACAGCAGCATTCTGGAAAGCGCACCTTCCACTCTTGTACTAAAGCAGGGCAAAGAGCGCTACAGCCGATTTACGCAGCTGCCTGCTACATCCGGGGAACAGGAAATATTGGAAAGACTTTAAAAAACTTACAATAAGTTGTAAAACAGGGGCGCCGGTTGCAACTTAAATTTTTGTTGAAAGAGCAGTTTATGCAAATAGGATTTGGGTTTCTATTTTTATTTGCCGGGGGGTTGAGTTTTCTTTTTTGGTACATCAGTACCCGCCGGCCTCCTGCTGTGTTGCCGATCAGCCCTGCTTACCGCCGCTTGTTACAACAGCATTCTGTTTATTACCAGCAGCTTACACCCTATAATCAGAAACGATTCGAGAAGCGGGTGCAGCAGTTTATTCAGCTAAAGCGCTTTGTACCCCGCAACATGCCCGAGGTAACCGACGAGATGAAGGTGCTGATTGCTGCCTCGGCCGTACAGCTAACCTTTGGCCTGCCAAATGTGTACCTGCTGCACTTTCACACCATTGTAATTTACCCCGACAGCTACTATTCTACCATCAGCAAACGCTACCATAAGGGAGAAGTAAACCCCGCCTTTGGCATTATTGTGCTCTCCTGGAAAGACTTTATAGAAGGCCTTGCCACGCCAGACGATTCCTTAAACCTGGGCCTGCATGAAATGGCACACGCCCTGCGGCTGGAAAATGTAGTACGCAACGATGAGCATAATTTTCTGAAACCACACATTTTGAAGCAATGGGAGGAAGAAAGCCAGCTTGAACGTGCTAAATTGCGCAGCGGTGAGAGCCACTTTTTCCGTCAGTATGCAGCCAGCGACGACGAAGAGTTTTTTGCTATTGCCGTAGAAAACTTCTTTGAGCGCCCAAAGCAGTTCTGGCAGGAGCTTCCGCATCTATACCAAACTTTAAGCCTGCTTCTGAACCAGGATCCGCTTTTGTTGAAGAGTGAGTGAGGGAGTGATTTGGTGAGGGAGTGAGTTATTAGTAAGTTTGACTTTTGAGAAATGAGGAAAATAGACATAATAACTCAACATTAAACTCGATTACGATACTCTAACTCTAAACCACCAGCTGTAAAACGATCTACTCAAGCACTCTGCCCCCACCCAATCACAACTAAATAATGAACTGGATACACCTGCTTTCTGCCCAACGCCCCGATGGCAAGCCTGCCGACCCTAATACCACCCGCAGTGCTTTTGAGCAGGACTTTGACCGTATTATCTTCTCCTCTCCCTTTCGCAGGCTGCAGGATAAAACGCAGGTTTTTCCACTCCCAAAGGAAGATTTTGTGCATACCCGCCTTACCCACAGCCTGGAGGTAAGCAGCGTAGGCCGCTCGCTGGGCAAACGCGCCGGCGAGGTGCTGGTACAGCGTTATCCTGAACTACAGGAAGCCGGCATTACCCAGTTCGACTTTGGTGCTGTGGTAGCAGCAGCATCGCTCACCCACGATATTGGCAACCCGCCCTTTGGCCATTGCGGCGAATCGGCTATATCTGATTTTTTTAAAACTGCAGAAATAGAAGGCATGCTGCGGGAGCACTGCTCCCCTGCCGAGTGGGCAGATCTTACCAGTTTTGAAGGCAATGCCCAGGGCTTCAGAATTCTGAACAAGGCCAGCAACACCGGCCTGCGCCTTACCTATGCCACCCTGGCTGCTTTTAGCAAATACCCCTGCCAGTCGCTGCTGCAGCACCGGAACAAAAAGCAGGTAAGCCAGAAGAAGTATGGTTTCTTTCAGAGCGAAAAAGCCATTTTTTCAGAAATGGCCCGGGCCACAGGCCTGCTGCCCATTGCCGGCGAAACAGCCGCCTGGCAGCGGCACCCGCTGGCCTTTCTGGTAGAAGCCGCCGACGATATCTGCTACCACCTGATTGACCTGGAAGATGGCTGCCGCATGGGCCTCATTTCTTTTGAGGAAACTGTTGATTTCCTGGCAGCTATTTTACAGGAACGGTTTAAGCCGGAGAAGCTGGAGCAGATCCGTGGCCAGGAAGAAAAGCTGGGGGTGCTGCGCTCACTTGCCATTGGTACGCTTATAGACCAGACCACCGCTACCTTTCTGGACCACGAGCGTGAAATGCTGAACGGCTCATTTGAAACAGCCCTGGCAGACCTGGTACCGGCACGTGAAGTACTTTCCGCCATCAAGAAAAGATCTGTTGAAAAAATATACCGATCACAGCCGGTGCTGGAAACGGAAATTGCTGGTTTTGAGGTATTGGCGGGTCTGCTGGATGCATTTGTAAAAGCGGGTTTTTATCAGCAATTTGCGCCGGAAAAATTTACGGCAAGGCATACTTCTGTTCTGCGCCTGCTGCCCGAGCAGTTCAGGCCCATCAGTAAGGGAAGCGTGTATGAACTGGCAATGAATTGCCTTGACTTTATATCCGGCCTGACCGACCGCCATGCCGTGAGCCTGTATCGGAAAATCAAAGGCACTGCCTTACCTGTATTGTGATCCGGAAAGTGTACCTGAAAAAGAACTATCCTTATGTAAGGTGCATTAATGTAAGAAGAGCAGCAAAAGAGCATGTTTGAATTTCTTTCCTATTTTATACTCCGCTATCGACTTTATCTGCTGATAGCCGTAGCCCTGGTTACGGCTTTTTTTGCTGCCCAAATTCCGCGACTGGAGCTATCTTATGATTTTACACAGGTAGTACCTCCTGAAGATCCGGATATGATCTTCCTCCAGAATTTCAAAGATGAGTTTGGAGAAGATGGTAATATACTGGTCATCGGCATGCAGGACAGCAGCCTGTATACACCTACAAATTTCAGGCGCTATCTCTACATGAGCCAGGAGATGCAAAAGGTAAGAGGCGTACAGGCCGTTCTTTCGCTGCCGCTGCTGCCCCGCCTGGAGCGTAACGATTCCCTGCGCAGCTTTGAACCGAAGCCTATCTTTACCGAGGTGCCCGATTCGCAGGCCCAGCTGGATAGCCTGCTGCAGGTAGCGCTGGACCAGCGCATTTACAGCCGCCAGCTGATAAACCCTGCCAATGGCGCTACGCTGATGGTGCTTACAGTGGATATGGACGTGATAAGCTCTCCAGACCGCCAGCGGCTCATGGACGATATCCTGATGGTTTCGGGCCTTTTTGAAGAAAACACCGGCATAAAAATGCATTATGCCGGCGTGCCTTTTGTACGCTCGGTTATGTCGGGTAAGGTACAGCAGGAGCTAAAGCTGTTCCTGTTACTGTCTGTAGTTGTAACTGCTATTATCTTATTTGCCTTTTTCCGTTCTCTGAAGGCAGTGGCTTTCCCAATGGTAGTCATTATTGTAATGATTATCTGGTCGCTGGGTACCCTGGTGCTGTTCGGGTATAAGATAACCTTGCTAACCGGCCTTATTCCGCCCATTATTGTGGTAATAGGCATTCCCAATTGTATATACCTGCTCAATAAATACCACCAGGAGTTTGCCAAAACCGGCGACCAGATGAAGGCGCTCTCCCATATTGTGCGTCGCATAGGGTTTGTAACCCTCATCACCAACTTTACCACGGCCATAGGTTTTCTGGTACTCATGACTACCGATATACGGGTACTGAAAGAGTTTGGCATCGTGGCTGGCCTTAATATTCTGGCCACATTCGTGGTAAGCCTTATTCTTATTCCTGCTATTTTCTCCTATCTGCCTGCGCCTGCCCCCAGGCACCTGAAGCACCTGGAGAGCCGCCGGCTGGACCGTATTCTTACCGCATTTGATGTAATGGTGCACCGCCACCGCTACCGCATCATGGCCTTTACGGCAGCAGTAGTTGCAGTATCGCTGGCAGGCCTTCTTCAAATACGCTCAAATGCCTATATGGTAGATGACATTCCGGAAAAGAGCGATGTTAAACAGGATCTGGCCTTTTTTGAGCGAAACTTCGGAGGCGTGATGCCCATGGAGATAGTGGTAGACACCGGGCGACCCCGGGGTGTGATGAACCTTAATACCCTGCGCCAGGTAGATTCCCTGCAGCAGTTTCTGGCCCTGCAAAAGGAGTTCTCACCACCGGTATCACTCATTAGCTTTTTAAAAGCCAGCAGGCAGGCCTTTTATCGTGGCAACCCTGCCTTCTATGAGTTACCCACCAGCAGAGAGCGTGCTTTTCTGCTGCCTTACCTGCAAAATAACCCCGATGCAGCACGCCTTTCAACTGCCTTTATCGATTCTACCGGGCAAAAAATGCGTCTTTCCCTAAAGGTATCCGACATCGGATCACTGCGTATGGATTCGCTCATCAGCAATGTAGTGCAGCCACAGGTAAACAGCCTTTTTCCCGATAGCCTGGGTATTGATGTAGCTATTACCGGCACCACGCTGCTGTTCATAAAAGGCAATCAGTACCTGATCCAGAACCTGAAAAGCAGCCTGCTGATTGCCATTGTAATTATTGCCATGATCATGGCGCTTCTCTTCCGCAACGGCCGCATGATCCTGATATCGCTTATCCCAAACATGGTGCCGCTGATTGTTACCGCAGGCCTGATGGGCTTTTTTGGTGTTCCCCTAAAGCCCAGCACTGCGCTTATCTTCAGCATCGCATTTGGTATATCGGTAGATGACTCCATCCACTTTCTGGCAAAATACCGGCAGGAGCTTATTAACCAGCGCTTCTTTGTAGCCAAAGCTATTAGTGTAAGCCTGCGCGAAACCGGCTCCAGCATGATTTACACCTCTATTGTGCTGTTCTTTGGCTTTGTTATTTTCGCCTTCTCTGAGTTTGGTGGTACCGTTGCCCTGGGTATGCTTACCTCCACCACGCTGCTGCTGGCCATGTTCACGAACCTGCTGTTGTTACCTGCCCTGTTGCTGGCCTTCGATTCAGGCAAATATGAGCGTGACGAAATGGCTCTTATTGAGCATTACGATGAGTTTTACGTTGAGACCGAAGACGAGGAAATTGACGTAAAGCAACTTAAGGTAGATGATGATGCTGATAATGACCAGACAAGCGGGAAATAAGCCCCCTGGCAGATCATATTCAGTTCTTAGCTAAGTTTATCTTGTTCTGTTCTCCTGGTTTTCATCGGCTGAGTATCCACAGCATCCTGCTGCTTTGGCTGGAGGTAAAGAATCCCTCATAGTCTCTGCTGCTAAAATCTTTTCTTTTAGAGTGAAACATCTGTCTGCCAGTTACATTAGTATTAGTAGCCCCCTCTACTAATCATACCTAATGAGAGACTTAACCACTAAAATAACAGAAACTGTACCTATCTTCTTTTTTGTATACAATATGAAAGATAAGGAGGTTGAGTTTGCTAGTCCTCAGTTTTATCAGTTAGCAGAAGGCATAGAAAGTGCAGAAAGCAATCCTCTTAAAAGGTGTATACACCCCGACCATTTGGAGGACTTCGAAAGCTTTTTTACAGATCTCACTGAACAAAATAATTATGAAGGGTCTGTAGAGCTTAAAGCAAATGAAAAGCTGGAAGGTATAAAGTGGATTGAGCTGAAAACTTTTCCGGTTAAAGAAAGACAATCAAATGATGTACTGCAGGTAGTGGGGCACATTGTGGATATCTCGCAGAAAAAGGAAATGTATAATGCCTTAACAGAGGAAAAAGAACATATTTCGAACATTCTGAACATGGTGGTACATGATCTGCGGGCGCCTCTGAACAGGGTATCCATGATCGCCGAAATACTCCAGAACAGCATGACAGAAGAGGAATATGAGAAGTACAAGATCTACCTCAGCATGCTGAGCAAACAAAGGCAGCAGGCAACAACGCTAATTCAGAGCCTGCTAAGGCTTGCCAGTCTGCAAGGCAGTGCAACCTCCCTGGATTTAAATGTTCATGATCTTCGTAGTCTTATAAATGATTCTATAAACCAGCAAAAGGATAGAATCAAAAAGAAAAAGCTGAAAGTAAACTGTGATTTTCCCGATCAGCATGTAAAGGTAAAGATTGATGCCGTGCTCTTTCGCCAGGTGCTGGAAAACCTGCTCTCCAATGCCATTAAATACACTCCTACCGGCGGTAATATAGACTACCGGCTTTCTTATAAAGAAGACCATGTTCAGTTATCGCTACAGGACAACGGTATTGGCATACCTGAAAAATATCACAAATCACTGTTTCAAAGCTTCAGAGGAATCAGAAGAAAGGGCCTTGAGGGAGAAGAATCTACCGGCTTAGGACTTTTCATCTGTAAAGAAATAGTAAAAATGCATACCGGAAATATTAGTGTGGAAAGTCGGGAGGGAGAAGGTACTACCTTTATCATCAGTTTACCCTTCCCAGAGTCCTCTGCTGCATACTATTGAAATACTTGCCAGGGAAGCAGTTCTGTTAAAGGCACCTTCTTTCAGCTACCAGCCTGCAATTTTCCATTTTATACTCTGCTGATTTGCTACCCGCTCTTCGGCCCGTTATGTTAACCAGCCCAATGTTTACTGCTTTTGTACTTTTAGCATCCAAAGCAGCCTAAATACAAGTCATAGCCTGTAAAATACATGTCATAGCAAAAGGATTTGGCTATATTTGCATTTCCTTTGACGATTAAGCAGCTATGGCTTCTAAATACACAGAATACAAAGGCATTAATTATGCCGAAATAGCCAATAATATCCTCTCCTACTGGAAGGAAAATAAGGTTTTTGAGAAATCTGTAGATGAACGTGCGGGAGCTCCCACTTTTACTTTTTTTGAGGGTCCTCCTTCGGCCAACGGTACGCCGGGCATTCACCACGTAATGGCCCGCACCGTTAAGGATATCTTCTGCCGCTACAAAACCATGCAAGGTTTCCAGGTAAAGCGTAAAGGCGGCTGGGATACCCACGGCCTGCCTGTAGAACTGCAGGTAGAAAAAGAGCTGGGCATTACCAAAGAAGATATCGGTAAAAAGATTTCGGTTGAAGAGTACAACCGTAAATGCCGCGAGGCAGTGATGAAGTTCAAAGATCAGTGGGATAACCTCACTGAGCGTATGGGCTATTGGGTAGACCTTGATAATCCTTACATTACCTTTGAACCACAATACATCGAAAGCCTCTGGCACCTGCTCAAGAAACTTTACGACAAAGGTCTGCTGTACAAGGGCTATACCATTCAGCCCTACTCTCCGGGCGCCGGTACCGGTCTTAGCTCACACGAGCTGAACCAGCCCGGCTGCTACCGCAACATAAAAGACACCACCGTTGCAGCCCTCTTTAAGGTAAAGGATAGCGAGAAGGACTACATCATGGCCTGGACAACCACACCATGGACGCTTCCTTCCAACAACTCGCTGGCGGTTGGCAAGAACATCACCTACGCCAAGGTTGCTACCTATAACCCTTACACCTACGAATCCATCAATGTAATTCTGGCAAAGGAGCGCATTGGTGCTTACTTCAACGAGAAGGCAAAAGACCTTGCCCTGGAAGATTATAAGGAAGGCGACAAGCTAATACCCTGGAAGGTGCTGGAAGAAATGCCCGGCAGCCAGCTGGTGGGCACGGTCTATGAGCAGCTCATGCCTTATGTGCCGCTTGCATTTCCTGCCTTTACTGTGCTGGAAGGCGATTTTGTTACCACCGAAGATGGTACCGGTGTAGTACACCTGGCCCAGGCCTTTGGTGCAGATGACTACCGTGTAAGCGTAGCCAATAATGTACCCGGCCTTTTTGTAAAAGACGAGGATGGTAACCAGGTGCCTGCTGTAGACAAGCAGGGCCGTTTTGTGAAGGAAATGGGTGATCTGGCAGGTCGTTATGTAAAAGAAGAATTTTATGCCGAGGCCGATCGCAGCAAAGAAGACTTCAGGCCTACAGATGTATACATAGCCATTAAGCTTAAGGAAGAAGGCAAGGCCTTTAAGGTAGAGAAGTACGAGCACAGCTACCCACATTGCTGGCGTACCGATAAACCTATTCTTTATTATCCGCTGGAGAGCTGGTTTATTAAAACAACTGCTTATAAGGAGCAGCTTGTTCGCCTGAATCGCACCATTAACTGGAAGCCCGAAAGCACTGGCGTTGGCCGTTTTGGTAACTGGCTGGAGAACCTGGTTGACTGGAACCTAAGCCGCAGCCGCTACTGGGGTACACCGCTGCCTATCTGGCGTACCGAAGATAAAAAAGAGGAGAAATGCATTGGCTCTCTTGCAGAACTTAAGGCAGAGGTAGATAAAGCCATTGCCTCCGGTATACAGCAAAAGCCTATCGATGGCGAATTTGATCCGCACCGTCCGTTTGTAGATGAGGTGTACCTGGTAAGTGAAAGCGGCAAAAAGATGTATCGCGAGGCAGACCTGATCGACGTGTGGTTCGACTCCGGCGCCATGCCTTATGCCCAGTGGCACTGGCCATTTGAGCAGCAGGATGTGCTGAAAGAAAACTTCCCGGCCGATTTCATTGCCGAAGGTGTTGACCAGACCCGTGGCTGGTTCTTTACCCTGCACGCCCTGGCTGTGATGCTCTTTGATGACGTGGCTTTCAAAAATGTGATTGCCAATGGACTGGTACTGGATAAGAACGGTAACAAGATGAGCAAGCGCCTTGGCAATGCCGTCGATCCGTTCAAAACCCTGGATACCTACGGACCTGATGCCACCCGCTGGTACATGATCAGCAACGCCAACCCCTGGGATAACCTTAAGTTTGACCTGGATGGAGTGCTGGAAGTACAGCGCCGCTTTTTTGGCACCCTGCATAACACCTACAACTTCTTTGCGCTCTATGCGAACCTCGATGGCTTCAGCTATTCTGAAAAGCCCTTACCGCTCGCACAGCGCCCGGAGAGTGATCGCTGGATCCTTAGCCGCCTGAACAGCCTGATTGTAGATGTTGAGCGTGCATACAACGACTATGAGCCAACCAAAGCAGCCAGGGCTATCCAGGATTTCACCATCGATGATCTTAGCAACTGGTACGTGCGCCTGAACCGTAAGCGTTTCTGGCGTGGCGATTATTCAGAAGACAAGCAGGCTGCATACCAGACCCTGTACGATTGCTTGCAAACTATTGCACAGCTGGCGGCACCTATTGCTCCTTTTTACATGGAGCTACTGTACCGCAACCTGAACAGCGTTAGTGGAAGGCAGCAGGAGCAAAGTGTGCACCTGGTTCGTTTCCCCGAAGCAGATCATGCGCAGATCGACACTGGTCTAGAGGAGCGTATGCATAAGGCACAGATTGTGTCTTCACTGGTACACTCCCTGCGTAAGAAAGAGAAAATCAAAGTGCGTCAGCCACTAAGCCGCATTTTGATCCCCATCTTGAACGCTAAACAGCGCGAGCAGATTCATGATGTTGAAGACCTGATCCTGAATGAAGTGAACGTGAAGGCCATCGAGTATATCGATGATGCCTCTGGTGTACTGGTAAAGCAGATCAAACCCAACTTTGCCAAGCTTGGTAAGGAGTACGGTCCGCGCATGAAGGAAATCACTGCAGCAGTTGCAAAATTTGAGCAAACTGATATCAGCCAGATCGAGCGTGATGGTGCGTATACCCTGCAGCTGCCAAATGGCCCCATCAATTTAACTATTGAGGATGTTTTGATCACTTCTCAGGATATCCCGGGCTGGTCTGTTGCCAGCGAAGAAGATGTTACTGTTGCCCTGGATATCAACATTTCTGATGAGCTTCGCCAGGAAGGGATCGCTCGCGATCTGGTAAACCGCCTGCAGAACCTGCGCAAAGATATGGGTCTTGAGGTTCAGGATAAGATCAGCATTACGGTTGAGCGTGGAGAGGAGTTGGTAAATGCAGCTCTTGAAGCTAATAAAGAGTATATCTGTACAGAAACCCAGGCCCTTCAGTTAAACTTTACAGATCAGCTTGCAGATGGTAAGCTACTGGAGATGGATGATGTTCAGCTTAGGGTACAGGTAGAGCAGGTATAAGCTATTATGTCCCAATATGCTAATAAAGTAAAGCACCTGGAAGAAAACCACAAAGCAGCTTCTATCTAACTATCTGAGGAAGATATGCAGCAGTTAAACAATTTATACCACATAGTGCAAAGAACCTTCAATAGTGAGGGGATGTTGTAGCTGGTATGGGAAGAGTGAAGAAGGTAGAGATTCATGAGAGTGCAGAGGAGCTATTACAGAGGAGCAGGAAGCTTACTCATCCCTTAGCCCAGGCAAGAGTAAGAGCCTTTTATCTGTACAAGATTAACCAGAACAAGGAATATGGAGAAATAGCCAAAGAAGTTGGTTATGGTCCACATGC
>NZ_JAHXBU010000038.1 GCF_020178975.1 Cesiribacter sp. SM1 | reverse complement strand
GTGTCAGAGGCTCCGGAAAACGTTATACAGGTGTTCAAGGAGGCTGGCATGAATCCGTTGGATCATGAATTAACAGCAATCGAAAAAAGCAAGGTAGAAAAAGCCTTCGCTGCTTTACCTCCCCTACACCAGAAAATTCTAAAAAGGCATTTACACAGCATCAGCTTCATGAATAATATGCCCAATACGGCGCTCACATCACCTGTAGAAACAGCAGATTCTATTCGTATGTATAACATTACTTTTCGGGCAGGAATACTTAACGAGACAATTTCGGAATGGGCTACCCAGAAAGAATATTCCTGTTATGATCAATCCGAAAATCAAGGTTACCAAATTGAAATAGAAGCAGGTGGATTAGATGCTTTTTTATATGTCTTATTGCACGAGGCTACACATGTCGTGGATGCAGTTTTGGAAATTACCCCGCACCCTCAAGATAACGAAGCACTCGTTAAGCAAACTTTATTCACCAAAGATATTTGGTACAAAATGAACGTACCAACCAAAAATTCTACCGATTCATTGCTGGAAAAAACCCGATTCCGAAGTGGTCAAAAGGTCCCATTAACATTAGCGCCTGATATTTATAAAAAGCTCGGTAAAACACCCTTTGCATCTTTATATGGAATGGCAAGCTGGTTTGAAGATATTGCTGAGCTTGTCAGTATATATCATCTTACAAAAAAGATGAATCAGCCTTTCAACATTATAATTAAAAAGAATAACAATGAGATATTTAGGTTTGAACCAATGAAGAACAAACTGGTAAAAAAAAGACTCCGTTACCTAAAAATATTCTATCAGGCATGAACCTAACAGGGCTATGGACGTGAAGTAAAACCACTTCGACCTTAAGGCCATATTTAGCATATGGCAAACAGCAGGGCCCGACCGATCATAAATTCCAGTTAAACGGAAAGCAAATGCAGGAAGATGCTGGGCTGATCTGGAATGAATATGAATAATGGTGAAATAAACATGAAGTAAGACTGTGTTCTGATATTTCCAAAGCGATTCGAACAACAAACATGTCAGTAGTTCATTTAAATATCGATGTTCTCAAGATGGTTGCCTCATCATTATCCAGGCTTTGTAATCTACTTACTACCTATCATGGATAGCGTTCTCATCATTCTTCTAATTTTTTTATCTGAGAATGTCTGGATCCAACATGGGCCATTGTTCATGAAAAAGAATTCTTAGCCTTAAAAATTATGATCAAATCTGTACCCTACGCATTATTAATGAGGCATAATCTATTGCTATTTAGAATTATTAATACAAAAAAGTACATTCTATATCGGTATAAATAAATTGCATCATATAAGCAAAGAGTCTGTATTACAATTATCCATCTAAACTAATTTGAATGAACAGGGATTCAGTTTTAGTCTTATTTGTACTCCAAAACTGTATCAAAGGCCTTTTCAACATGGGGTCGAAACTTTGAATTGATCAAAACTTGATAACTGCACGCTTGCTATCTATATTTGGATAGCACTGATATGACCCATGCAAGCCTTACGCTCTTATATTGACCAGTATACCTCGACTACTATTTCAGATGCTGATTTTGCGCAGATATTAGCCGCTTTTGTAGTAAAGAAACTAAGAAAAAGGCAATACCTGCTGCAGGAGGGTGAGGTTTGTAAATATTATGCTTTTGTTGAAAAAGGAGCTTTGCGGCAGTATACCGTTGATGATAAAGGAACTGAGCACATCGTGCATTTTGCAGTTGAAAACTGGTGGACTGGTGATCGGGAAAGCTTTATAATGCTCACCCCTTCCAGGTATAATATCGATGCTCTGGAGGATTCTCAGCTTCTACTGATAACCCAGGCTGGATTGCAACATCTTTTATCACAGGTACCATCCTTCTCATTAATGGTTCGGGAGCTTGATCAGCGTAATTACATTGCTACTCAAAAAAGATTACACTCTTCTATTAGCCATACGGCGCAGGAACGTTATGAGGAACTCATGCGTATTCATCCAGATTTCCTGCAGCGCTTCCCCCAGCACATGCTTGCCTCCTACCTGGGAATATCCCCTGAAACCCTTAGCCGCTTGCGGCAGAAAGTGTTCCGTGAATAGGCTATCACCTCACCCTCTTTATTATTGACTTTTGTCAAGGACGCTTCTTGTTAAATGTCAACGAAAAGAGGCTTGCTGCCCCTCTATTTTTGTATTGTCAGGTCAACAAATTCTTTACAAAACAAAAATAGATCATGGAAAAGAAAATCATCACTAGCACCAAGGGAACAAGAGCAAAGGTTGCTCATCTGGAAGTAAACCGCTTACTTCCCAACCGGTATACGCAGGCAGTAGGACCTTTTGTATTTCTGGATCACCTACTCCCTGCAGAACAGGCACCTAAAATCCCACAGGCACCTACAGGAGAATTTGCACACCCTCACCGGGGCATTGCTACCTTCACCTATTTATTTAGCGGCTCATTAGAACATTACGACAGTAATGGCGGGCATGGAATTGTTGAAGCCGGAGGAGCCCAATGGATGAAAGCGGGAAACGGTGTTATTCATGACGAAAATCCAAGTCTACAATTTCAGCTGGAGGGAGGCACCTTACACGCGCTACAATTCTGGATAAACCTACCTGCCAAAAACAAAGCAGAATCTCCGGAATACCTGGCTTTACATCCCCATATCATACCCCAGTTGATATTACCGAATTATGCAGGTACCCTGCGCATTATCATAGGCAGTTTCGAAGATAAAACCTCACCTGTCAAAACTTATTCACAGCAGTTCCTTTACCACCTTCAGTTGAAAGCCGGAGCTTCATTTACTTTAGATACCAGGGCTGGTTGGGAATACGCAGCTTTTATTCCCCAGGGCGAAGTCATCAGTAACAGTAGCCGGTATGGTAACAGTGAGCTGGTGGTTTTTGGCTCCGATGAAGCCCCTGTTAGCTTCATCAATCCAGGGGCTACAGTGACTGACATAATGCTATTCGGAGGTGAACCCTACTGGGAGCCTGTGGTGGCGCAAGGGCCTTTCATCATGAACAGCCGTCTGGAAATAGCCGAAGCTTACGAAGATTACTTTGCTGGCAAGTACGGACAGATCGAGTATGAAGCCACGGCAGAACCACAGGCCTAGTGCTAATCCTGAAATGAATACCCATCTATAACCTTAGCGTTTTTCTGTATAAAAGGAGTCTATATCTCTTTGACCCCTGCCTAAGTTCCTGTACTTAGGCAGGCTAAATAAAAATAACAGTCTATTACACTAATACACAACAATCATGGAAATAGGAATCATAGGAGCGGGTGGCATTGGCCAGGCATTTGCTAAACATATGGCGAAAGCCGGATACGAAGTACTACTCAGTAACAGCCGTGGACCGGAATCCTTGACAAGCGTAGCGGAACAATTGGGGGTAAATGTAAAAGCGGCAACCCTTGAAGAAGCAGCTCAAGCAGAACTAACTTTTATTTCTGTTCCCTGGAGCAAGGTTGAAGAAGTATTAAAAGGTTTGCCATCATTTAAGCATAGAATAGTGATAGATGCGACCAATCCCATTCTTCCAGGCTTTAAAAAGGCAGATCTTGGTAAAAAAACATCCAGCCAAGTAGTTGCAGAACTACTGCCTGGCGCCAAAGTAGTCAAAGCATTCAATACCCTCCTACGGGAAGTTTTGGACGCAGACCCTAATGAAGGTGGTGGAAACAGGGTTCTTTTTTATTCAGGTGATGATGTGGATGCGAAAAAGGTAGTGGGTGAAATGATCAGAAAAGCAGGCTTTTTCGGCATTGACCTGGGTGATTTAGCAACTGGCGGAAGATTACAATCATTCCCCGGAGGACCCCTTTCAACCCTAAATCTGGTAAAATCTGATTAGGCAAATTAAGTATCATGTAAAGCCTGATTTAATAGGCAGTTGATTCTAGTCTGACTTTTAGTATAGGTTAGGAAATCCAATTAAGATTTTGTTAAGTAGTAGCAGATTCAATGGAAATTTATAAATTAACTTGGCTGCTGTACAATCCCCTGCCGCAGACTAAGGAATGGTTTGCTGCTGTGAATTGGATTCTTATTTACCAGATTTTTTTGACCTCTAAAGTTAACTGGAAGGTAAAATTTTATACAGCTTCCTGGCAGGAGTTCGGTTCTACCGCCACTTCTACAACTTTAATGCACAACGCACTTCGAAACTTGAATATCTTTTATTTCATTTTAAATTTCAGACTATGAAAGAGCTCCTGATGGATAGCTTTTACCACTCCACCGATCATAAAGGAGGATCATTCTTTTATGAAGAAAACGGCAGAAGGCTGGCTGAACTGAATTACATACGAGCTGGAGATCGTCAAATAATTATCGATCACACCACTGTAGATGATTCCTTAAAAGGCCAGGGAATCGGCAAAAGGCTACTTTCCAATTTAGTCATCTTTGTTAGGGAAAATCAGATCCGGGTTATACCGCTATGCCCTTTTGCTACTGCAACTTTTCGCAAAATCCATGAATGGCAGGATGTACTTGCTTAACCTATTAATTTTTCCTGAATAATTAATAGTTACTTTTTATACTGTTGCATCAAGGCCTGCTGAATAGAAAAACTGGCAATATGGGTAGCTCATGGAAATAAGGATCGGAGTAAAATGATATGCCTGTAGAGGTAGAGGCTTTAACAATTCTTTTAAAATATTAAAATAATCGAAAATGGAAGAGTTAAAACTACAGATGAACAGTAATGGCCGGGGCTCTTTTATTTTTATGGAGTAAAGGGAAAAGTTGGGTGTGATGGAGATAGGAATAGCCGGGGAGAATTTAACCGTTCATCATACCGAAATATAAAGAACTAACAGGGGTATCATGGCGATACATGGCATTGGCCTTAAACTTATCGATGCCATGATTGGCTATGCCAGAGAGCAACAACTAAAAGTAATTCCTCTTTGTCCATATGTAGATGAACAGTTCAAAAAACACCCTGATTTATATCAGCATGTTTGGAATAAAAGCTTCAACTCGCAAAGGGATAAATGCTGTCAGTAGCCTGGTGTTGAGCCACATGAAACCTTACAAATAGAAACATCAAAACACCATTGAATATGAAAGAACCTGACCTATCTCCAAAACTATCTAAAGAACAAATTGAGGTAATCTCCATGTATGGCAAGATTCGGCATGCCATGATTGGTGAAAGTCTGATAAAAGTTGGAGATAGGAACCACGACTTATTTGTGGTGCTGGAAGGTGCCATTGCGATATCAGATGACCATAATAATGAACTGGGGATTCACCTGCCCGGAGAATTTACAGGAAATAGCGACAGTCTTTCAGCGCGTACAGCCATTTTTAATGCCTTCGCTCAAACTAATGCTGTGGTGCTCCAGATACCTAATCAACAACTAAAAGAAATTATTGCCAGTGACCAGGAATTGAGTAAAGTGCTGCTGCGCACATTTTTGTTAAGAAGAGCTCATGAACTGGAGACAAATGTGGGTGCCATAAAACTCCTAGGCTCCAGGTATTGCGCCAAAACTTTTAAGTTAAGGGAGTTTCTGTCCAAGAACCACATCATTTATTCTTGGATAGATCTTGAGAAAGACGACATTTCCAACACTCTCCTTGCTCAGTTTGGAATTGATGTTGAAGAAACCCCTATCATTATCGCAAAAGATGAAAAGATTTTTAAAAATCCGTCGATAGAAGAAATAGCTGAGGTACTAGGGTTGTTATCTGTTCTTAATGAAGAAGTTTATGATGTAATAGTAGTGGGTGCAGGACCTGCGGGTTTAGCAGCCAGTGTATATGCTTCTTCCGAAGGACTTAAGGTCATCACCATTGACAACATTGGCCCTGGTGGCCAGGCAGGTGCCAGTTCAAAAATTGAGAACTATCTGGGCTTTCCTACTGGTATTTCCGGTAGCGAACTTGCCAATAATGCCTACATCCAGGCCCAGAAGTTTGGGTGCCATGTTTCCATCCCCCGAAAAGCAAAGGCGCTACGATTTAAGAACAATTGCTTTCATCTTGAACTGGATTCGGAAACCGTCATCAAGGGAAGTACGGTAATTGCAGCTACCGGAGCCAGGTACCGCAAACTGCCACTTGAAAATTTGCCATTGTTTGAAGGCAGGGGTGTATATTATGGCGCAGGAAATATGGAGGCCCAGACTATTTCAGGAAAAGAAATTATGATAGTGGGAGGCGGCAATTCTGCTGGCCAGGCAGCTATCTTTCTTGCTACCAAATCTTCGCAGGTTCACCTGGTTATTAGAGGAGAAAACCTGCAAAAATCCATGTCAACCTACCTGATTAGCCGCATTATGAATAACCCGAATATAAGATTGCATACCCATTCAGAAATAATAGCACTGGAGGGAGGTAATTGGTTAAGAGAGGTAATTCTTGGAAATAACATATCAAAGCAAAGCACAACCTATCCTGTCTCTGATCTGTTCCTCTTCCTGGGAGCTATACCCTGTTCGGAATGGCTGACTGATGTTACCTGTTTAGACAAAAGAGGCTTTGTGTATACAGGAAGAGACATTCCTGAAGAAGGCCTGAAACAATACAATTGGCCGCATCGCTGGCCTCCTCAATCGCTCGAAACCTGTTTACCGGGTTTATTTGCCGTTGGTGATATTCGAAGTGGATCGGTAAAGAGAGTTGCTTCTGCTGTTGGAGAAGGGTCTATGGCGGTTAGCCAAGTGCATTCTTTCCTGAGCAGAAACAGAATTTTTTAAACGGTTTCAGCTAATCAAAGCTTCTCGGTAAATCTATCTTTTATCAAGAATCCATTGATAAAAGATAGATTTAAAATGATCACAGCAGCCGAAAAAGCAAATTCGGGTCTAACAGATCAACTAAACTTTTAAAATAATTTTGTACCCCATTTGCAACTCAACATATACGTAAAACTCTAAAACATTAAGCATTATAACATTAAATTACATTCTGTATCAGTAAACAGTTATATATTAAATTTTAAAGTTATATCTAAGCAGTATCCTAACGAGATCGTATTAAGCATCGAAGGAATTCACCTGCTTAAGCACCTTACTGGCTGCTGATAGGCCACTATGCACTGCGCCATCCAGATAACCACCAAAATAGGGAGCGGTTTCAGTACCTGCAAGCTGTATTTTGCCGCTCATAAGCGGGCGTGCATATAAGGGGTGGCCATTATGCTGGTGAGGCATACCATACTTCCTGTAATCTGTATAGGTAAAGGCCTCCCCCTTCCACAGCTTTTCTGTATACGAAAGGTAACCTGAGGCCTCTTTACCCAAAAGTCTTGTCTGCTGCGCAATGACTTCAGCCTCTCGTTCTTCTCTGCTTAGCGCATAAGCTTCTGCAGAAAGAAAGCCTTTCAGGGCATAATGGGTTTCTTCAAAATTGCAATGGTCATGGATCTCCTGTGCAATGCCAACATGACTGAATACGACACCAGCATATCCCTGCCGCCTCCAAAAAGGCTCCTGCTAGGCTACAGCAAACTTGACTGCCTCTCCCATCCAGGTAAGAGTATTGCCCATGATATGAGCGATATCAGCAGGCAGTGGCGGATCAAAAGCTATCTTGTGTGAAACAATCAGAAAGGGTGGTCTGGTGATGATCAAATTTTTGCAGCTAGACACCTCTCCTTCCAAGCTTTTTACTTCAATATGATCTTTATAATCCGAGACCTGAGTGATTGTAGATCCCAGCACCAGCTGCTCATTTCCAATTCTTTCAAGCAGTGTTTCAACTAGCCTTGAAGTGCCTCCTGCAATTCTATAGGAAGGTTCGCCTGTAGAAGGCATCTGAAACAGCTGTGTTTCTTCAGATAAGCTGTTTTCAAATATGCCTACTCCTTTTTGATACTGGGTAAAAAATTGGAGATCCAATTATCGGCACAAGCATCACGGCAAGATTAGAATAATGCAAAATGCTTGAAAAAGTTACACAGAACCCCTCATTAACAATTTGATAAAGCACATAGCATATATGCTTATTTTCAGATTGTTAATTTTGGATAAATTCATAAATTACTCCTTCAAATGAACAACACCTCTACAGATGCCCTGGAGCTGCTTACCGGAATAATACAAATCAACAAAGAATACTACCAGCTTTTGCATGAAGAACCCCAGCAAGAGCATTTTGCTTACTTCCTAGCGTCACTTCCGGAAGATCTTCAATCTTATTATCTTAAAAAAGGATTTAAGGCAAGCAAGCAAAGCACATTATTCATTCGATTCATTTTAGAATATGCTGGTATCCCTATGGACTCCTTTCTTAAAGAGCGGCTCGATATAGTAGGATATAGATTGTGGCAGGAGCAGGACAGCTATCAGGAAACCTTACTAAAACAAATAAGAAAGTCTGCCTGATTATTTGAAATCCACTTAGCTTATCACAGAGTTGACAAAATACTGCTTTACCCAATCAATATCGGCGTCATCTTTGTGAAATCCCTCCTCCTCTACGAAAAAGCCCTTAGATTCATTTCTAAGGGCTTTTTCGTTTATCTGGGGTACACATAAGGGTACACTTCAAAAGTTTAGATTTTAATGAGGTCTATAATAAAGCATAATCATCTCTAATCAGCTGGTTAACATCTATCATAACCATCTTTCGGTTATATTAAAATTACTCACTCATTTCAGTTCTCTTTGCACAGGAGGAAAGGGGTATTAGCCTTTTGAAGGCTTTATTGCTCTAGTGTCAATAACAAAGCATAAACTGACATGTTGCAACAACAAATAGAATGAATTTAGACTTTATGCTTAACAGAAAAATAATTATCCTGCTCCTTGTATGCTTCCCTCTCCTGGTCTTTGCCCAGAAAAAGGAACTGCAGAAGCTTGATCCACCCTCAGTAATTACCAATACCCTTTTGGAGTGAAGTACCTGGATCTGAATATCCAGCACCAGTCGATGAAGATGGCTTACATGGACGTCATGCCACAAAACTAGAATGGTAAAAACGTGGTGCTGCTGCATGGTAAAAACTTTAACGGTGCTTACTGGGAAACTACAGTCAGGGAATTGACTAAAAGCGGTTTTCGTGTGGTGTTGCCAGACCAAATTGGATTTGGGAAGTCTACCAAACCCCAGAACTTCCAGTACAGTTTTCAGCAGCTGGCCGATAATACCAAAGCTTTACTCGATACATTGGGAATTGCTAAAACAGCCGTATTGGAGCACTCGATGGGCGGCATGCTTGCTACCCGGTTTGCCCTGATGTATCCGCAGGTTACAGAGAAGCTGATTCTGGAAAACCCGATAAGCCTGGAAGATTATAAGCGTTTTGTGCCCTACCTGCCAGTGGACTGGTGGTATAAAAATGAGCTGGACCAGAACTAGGTGAAAATTAAACAATACCAGCTCACCAGTTACTATGATGAAAAAGGAAACCCGAGTACGACAAATGGGTAAACCTGCTGGCCGGCTGGACGCTCAGCGAAGACTATCCGCTTATCGCCTGGAATTCAGCCTTAACCTATGACATGATTTTTACACAGCCCGTTGTGTATGAATTTCAGTACTTACAAAGCCCTACCCTGCTCATAATCGGAACCAGAGACAGAACAGCGCTTGGCAAACCTCTAGCACCTGAAAACGTTCGTAATACAATGGGCCAGTATCAGGAACTCGGAAAAAAAACACAGGAAAAAATTCCGAATGCCCGCCTGGTGGAGCTAGAAAACATTGGTCATTTGCCACACATCGAATCATTTGACCGGTTTATAAAGCCGCTGCTGACGTTCCTGAAAGAATAAATTTAACATAGTTATTTACACGCTACCTGGCTTGCAGGCATAGCACAGACAGGCAACTACAAAACTTAAACAAACAACAAAGCAACCTACAAAAACAAAAAAATGAAAAAAAAAAGATTAGGTAAATCAGACGTAATGGTAACGCCTATGGCCTTTGGTGCCTGGGCAATTGGTGGCTGGATGTGGGGCGGCGCCGAAGAGCAGGCAGCTGTCCGTGCCATAAAAGCTGCTTACCATTCCGGTATCACCACCATCGATACAGCACCTGTTTATGGCTTTGGCCGCAGCGAAGAACTTGTAGGCAAAGCTATGGAAGGGGTTTCGCGCGACAAGTACGAGATATTAACCAAGTTCGGGATGAACTGGCAGACAGAGCAGGGCGAATACTTCTTCGATTCTGTAGATAACGACGGCAAGCCTTTTAAGATGTACAAATGGGCGTCTAAAGAAAAAATAATGCAGGAATGCGAAACGAGCCTTCGTCTCCTAAAAACGGACTATATCGACCTGTACCAGATTCACTGGCCGGACAATACCACGCCCATCAGCGAAACATTTGAGGCGGTGCAGCGCCTGATTGAGCAGGGCAAAATCAGGGCCGCCGGTGTTTGCAACTATAACGCAGACCAGGTTGCCGAAGCCCTGGAAACAATACAACTAGCTTCGAACCAGGTGCCTTACTCTATGATTAACCGTGGCATTGAAAAAGACGTTATCCCGCAGGCCATGGAAAGGGGCTTAGGCATAATTCCATACAGCCCGCTGCAACGCGGTTTGCTGACAGGTAAAATTAAACCAGGGCACCAGTTTAACGAGGGCGATACCCGCGATGGCAACCTTTTCTACACCGATGAAAACATCATCCGGGCGCATAAACTGTTGGAGGAAATTAAACCGATTGCCGAAAAACACAACGCCACCCTGGCGCAAATGGTCATCAACTGGACCATCCATCGTCCGGGTGTAGCCTGCGTATTGGTAGGCGCCCGAGACGAACAGCAGGTTGCAGACAATGCAAAAGCGCTGGAGTTCAGTCTGTCTGCAGAAGAACTCGACAGCATTACCGCTGCTGCCGATAAATTCAGTCCTGCACCGTTAAGCTAACCCTAACAATTCAGAAAAAGAGCAGGCACTACCCGGTCCTGTTCTTTTTCTTTTCAGGAAGCCTGAAACGAAATCATTACACACAGTGGCCATAGCCTTTTGGCTTCACCTTCCTGTAATCAGAAAGTATAAAACTTTAACATGGAAAACACGAACTGGGCTAAAAACCTGACCTACAGCACCGATAAAGTACATTACCCTGACACCATTGAACAGGTGCAGGAGCTTGTAACGAAGTGTGGCAAACTCCGGGCATTAGGTTCCCGCCACTCCTTTAACACCATTGCCGACAGCACCGAAAATCAGGTTTCGCTGAAACATCTGAATAAGGTAATATCGCTGGACAGGGCAGCACAGACAGTAACCATAGAAGGCGGCATGCGTTATGGCGAACTGGCTCCCTATCTTCAGGAAAACAGCTATGCCCTGCACAATTTGGCTTCGTTACCCCATATTTCGGTTGCAGGTGCCTGCGCTACGGCTACACATGGTTCGGGTGTAAACAGCAGTAGCCTGGCCAGTGTAGTTTCTGCCCTGGAATTTGTGAATGCAGCAGGCGATATTATTTCCCTGTCCGGAGAAAAAGACGGGGAAGTGTTTAAAGGTGCGGTTGTAAACCTTGGCGCCCTGGGCGTAGTAACACAGTTAACCCTCGATCTGCAGCCTTCCTTCGACATGAAACAGGTAGTTTACCGCAACCTGCCCATGCAGGAGCTAAAGGATAATTTTCTGGCGATTATGTCCGACGGCTATAGCGTAAGCCTTTTTACCACCTGGCAAAACAAAAACATCAATCAGGTATGGATCAAGCAGGTGGATGGCGGAAGTTCATCTGGTGCAGCTTCTGATATGTACGGTGCAACGCCTGCCACGCAGAATATGCATCCGCTGGAGGAGTTATCAGCGGAGCATGCAACAGAACAAATGGGGGTAACAGGTCTCTGGTACGAACGCCTGCCCCATTTTAAAATGGGCTTCATGCCCAGTGCGGGCAAAGAGCTGCAGTCGGAATACTTTGTGCCCGTTGAGCATTCCTACGACGCCTTAATGGCGATAGAGCAACTGCACAAAAAGGTGTCGCCGCACCTCTTTGTGTCCGAAATTCGGATTATTGCCGGCGATGATTTATGGATGAGCCCTTTTTACCAGCGGGCAAGTATCGCTTTTCATTTTACCTGGAAACAGGAATGGGAGGCGGTAAAGCAATTACTTCCCCTAATTGAAAAAGCTCTGGCACCATACAAGCCGCTGCCACACTGGGGAAAGCTGTTCACCATGGAGCCTGCTGTACTGCGGAGCCGCTTACAAAAGCCGGAAGATTTCAAACAACTTATTCACCAGTACGACCCACATGGAAAATTCCGCAACAGCTTTCTGCAGGAGATGCTTTTTAGCAGCTGAAGGCTCCTTCCCTGAAACCACTTTAGCTGCTATCGGTTGAAAGAAGCAGGAATTAACTGAAGGAGAGGCTATGGTGGAACCGGCAGACCCCAACTTCAGGAATATATAGTAAAAACAAACAGCCCTATGAGCAGCAAAAAAACAGCTTTAGTTACCGGAGGCAACGGCATTATTGGCAGTAATCTGGCACGGTACCTCATACAAACCGGCAACTGGGATGTCATCATTACTTCCCGTTCTGGCCTGCATTATGAAACTTCTGCAAAGTTTGTGGCAATGGACCTGACCAACCCCAAAGGGGTAGAAGCTAAAGCAGAAGAGCTGAAGTCGGTAACGCATGTGTTTTTTGGCTCTTATGTTGAGAAGCAAAACCTGGCAGAACAAACCAGCGTCAACCTTGCACTTATTCAAAACCTCGTAACCGGTATCGAACAGGTAGCCCCGGGCTTTGAACACATCACGTTCATTCAGGGCGGAAAAGCTTATGGTGCGCACCTGGGCATTTACAAAACGCCGGCTAAGGAAACCGACCTGCGCAGCTTTCCTCCTAACTTTTACTATAGCCAGGAAGACTTCCTGCGCAAGGCCTCGCAGGGCAAAAAGTGGAACTGGACAGCCCTGCGGCCGGATATTGTAATAGGTTTCACCATCGGGAATCCCATGAACCTCTCTAACCTGATTGCAGTCTATGCCAGCATGTGCAGGGAGCTGGGCGTAGCCATGCGTTTTCCGGGAACTCCAAAAGCATATAAAGTATTGGTGAATGTAACCGGCGTTGATGTGCTTTCCGAAAGCATGGAATGGGCAGCCCTGAACGAAAACACCCGAAACGAAATATTCAACATCACGAACGGCGATGTATTCCGCTGGGAGCAGGCCTGGAAAAAATTTGGTGATTTTTTCGGTGTAGAAACAGACGAACCACAAACATTCCCGCTGCAGGAGTATATGGCCGACAAAGAACCGCTATGGAACGAAATGGTGAAGAAATACCAACTGGCGCCTTACTCCCTTAACCAGCTGGTGCAGTGGGCCTTTGGTGACTTTATCTTCAACACCGAGTACGATGCCTTCATGGATGTGAACAAAGCCAGACGCTTTGGATTCCACGAAATGCATACCGACAGCATCGAATACATGCTGGGCACGTTTCAGACGCTTAAAGATAAAAAGATTATTCCCTGATTATCTGTTTACCTAAAAACACAATATTAAAAAATGCTATCAAGACGAAATTTCATATCTAAGGCTGCCTTAACAACTGCAGCCGCAACCTTCGCCCCTGCCCTGACCTCCGCGATTGGCGCTGTGCAAGGGAGCAGTGGAGCAACTTTACAGTACAATCCCGAATCTCATAATGCCCTCGCAGGCTACAGGCTTCCTGCCAGCTTCGGCCTTGGAGGGGTAGCAGCAGGAAATGCTTTTCATATTAACAGCAACGAAGAGATTGAAAATGCGATGGAAGCTGCCTGGAACGGCGGTGTGCGTTACTTTGATACTTCCCCTTTTTATGGCTACGGACTGAGCGAACGCAGGATGGGACTTTTCCTTTATGGAAAAAACAGGGAAGACTATATTCTTTCCACCAAAATAGGCCGCGTTTTTGAGCCAGACCCTGATTTCAGGATTAACCAGGAGGACATTTGGAAAGGTAAGCTCAACTTTAAGTACAGGTACGACTACTCAGCCGATGGTGTGCGTAAATCGGTAGAAGACAGCTTACAGCGCCTGGGCCTTGCCAGCATCGATATCATATATATTCACGACCTGTCGCCCGATAATGGCGAAATGGGAGAACAGTGGACAGATTACTTTGAGCAGGCCCGTAAAGGTGCCATGCCCGAACTTACCCGCATGCGTGAAGAAGGCATCATCAAAGCCTGGGGAATGGGTGTAAACAGGATTGAACCCATCTTAAAAACGCTAGAAGTGGCCGACCCTGACATTATGCTTTCTGCCACCCAGTACTCCCTGATAGAGCACGAAGATGCCCTGAACCGGCTGTTCCCGGCCTGTGAGAAAAAGAATGTGCCAATTGTTTCGGGCGCCCCGCTCAATTCAGGCTTCCTTGCAGGGAAGGAGCGCTACAACTATAGCAACAATATTCCGGAGAAGTACATCGCCAAACGCAATAAGCTAACAGAAATTGCCAAGAAGCATAATGTGGATTTGCGCACAGCCGCCCTGCAGTTTTGTGCAGCTCCCACCATCGTCACGGCTGTTATACCGGGAGCAAGCAACGGGCAACAGGCGGCAGCCAACGTGGCTTCCATGGAAGCCATTATCCCGAAGGCTTTCTGGCAGGAACTGAAAAAAGAAAAACTGATAGCTGCTAATGCGCCTGAACCCAAAGCAAATTAATGCCTGCTCTGGGTTCTGGATGTGCATTTTACGTGGTAAGGGTGGAGTTAACACCTGAATCCAGATTTTATAGATGGCTGCTTTCACCTCCAGCGGAGAGGCTTTGCGCTTTTAAAAATGGCCAGGTTAAGCATCTCGGATAAAGGTGAGCAACCTTTTCCTTACCTACCATGTCCGACAAGATTTTTTGATATGAAACCATCAAAATTTTACTATTACGAAAATTGCAAAGCAGCACTGTTGATGGCTCTGCGATCAGTTTGGGAAACATTTTTCTCCTCAAGGAACTTCCGTAAATTTATAACGACAGTTTCCTAAACGATGTATCAATACAGGTCACAAGCGTTAGTGGAAGCCGTTTTCAGAAAGAATACAAAAACAAAGGAACAGATTTATGAAAGCAATTGGATTTAAGATGTCATTACCCATTGATGAAGCAGATAGCTTTATTGAGTTTGATAGTGAGATACCAACGGCCCAAGGAAAAGACCTTTTAGTAAAAGTTGAAGCTATTTCTGTCAACCCTGTTGATTATAAAATCAGAAAAAACAGCCTTAAAGATAAGCAACAGGATACTCCGAAGATAATTGGTTGGGATGCAATCGGCACAGTAGAGGCTACGGGCGATGAAGTTGCACTCTTTAAAAAAGGTGATAGGGTATTTTATGCTGGAGATCTTACAAGAGATGGCTCTAACCAACAATATCAGTTGGTAGATGAACGTATTGTAGGATTTGCACCAAAGAATATCAGCATTGAACAAGCTGCTGCCATGCCCCTTACTTCACTTACTGCTTATGAGATGTTTTTCGACCACTTTAAATTAAGTCCGGAAATAGACAAAGGCAAAACCATTCTGATTATTGGAGGTGCAGGCGGTGTTGGCTCGATTGGCATTCAACTAGCCAAAAAGATTTTAGGGTTAACCGTTATAGCGACTGCTTCGAGAGACATTACAATTGAGTGGTGCAAAAAAATGGGAGCAGACCACGTAGTCAACCACAAAAATCTTGTTAGTGAGATTAAAAATATTGGCTTTGAGCAGGTGGATTATATTGTAGACTTTGTAAACCTGAACGAGTATTGGGATGCGATAGTGGAACTCATAAAGCCGCAGGGAAAGGTAGGTTCTATTAGTGACCCGACAGAACCTGTACGGTTGAATCAGCTAAAAAGAAAGAGTGTTAGTTTTTATTGGGAGCTGATGTTTACCCGTTCTATTTATCAAACAGATGACATGATAGAGCAACACCATATTTTAAACAAGATCGCTCAACTGCTCGATAATGGCATATTACAACCAACACTAAATACCACAATTGAAGGCTTGACTGCCGAAAACATCAAAGAAGCTCATCGTTTATTAGAAAGCGGCAAAACAATCGGCAAAGTTGTAATAAAATATTAATAACTATAGCTTGTCCCGTTTGAAATAAGTTGACAGGTTTTATGATATTACCTGTGACCCTAATCTAGTGAAGATTAGGGTTTCTTCATGCTGTACCTGTTGAGGTGTTTTGTAGTCAAGGCTCAGGTGAGGCCTTAGGTGTCGTAGTCCCAGAGAGTTAAGCCATATTATTTTTTTTTGCCATTGGAAAAAATAGTTATTTCTGGCATGGACGGTTTCCTTCTTTTGCTGATATTGATGTTGTATCTGCTCTTGGGTCGGAATGATAGCTTTCACCTCTAAGTATTTTTCCCAAGGAGTTTTACCATGGAGGGATGAGTGTAGCCGTTCCTGGTTGTAGAAGTTCTCCCATTGGGCCGAGGCCTGCTGCCAATCTAGCTGTGGATCTTTTTTATCTAGCAGGGAATAGAATTCTGCTTTATCTGTTTGCTGTGACCGTTCCACTTTACCATTCAGGTGAGGGCTGCGAGGTTTTATGGGGCGGAATTTGATGAAGTTTTCAGCCGTAACTTCCAGATCCTGCCAAAGCCCTGTGCCGCCAGCTGCACCTTCTCCCTTCCCAGCTGCACCTTTAGCTTATCCACCGCTGCATCAGTTCATCCTTCTTCTCCCTGTGGAAGAGATCCTGCTGCACCTGTTCCCGGGGTACTATGCCGGAGACAATCACACCAGCTTTCTTGTACTGCTAGGCTTCTCTATTCCCTCTTTCTTCACTATCAAGGCATTATGACAAGAAATGTGGAAAAATACCTACTTCCGGGTAAGAAGTATGTAAGATTTAAAGATTAAGTTTGATATTAAGTCCACAGCATTTTTCCATACACTATGTACCGTCGCATAATCTTTATCTTATTTCTGGTGTTGGCTTTCTCATGTCAAGATGAAGCCCCGGATGATATTACTACTACTGGCCCAAAAGAAAAGCCAATACCAGAAAGCATGCAATACCTAGAGGGTACGGTTGCGAAAGAATTCAATATGAATGGCGCAAAAGTTTATAGCCTTCATGATTCAGCAGTGGTTCAGGATGGAAGCTTCCGGTTGCTTGTCAAGAAAGATTCCGAAGGTCAGATTTTTATTACAGATGTAACTGGTGAGAAAGTACTGGCTCTTGTCAACATAAAGCCTCAAGTATTGAAGCTAACAGTGGATGCTGAAAAAGTGAGCCATGGGCTACTTGACTTGCTGCCAAACTATGTCATGCTAGATGAAGAACAGCAAAATAATACTTTGGACGTTGATATAGCAAAGTCAGAACAATTCCTAACGTTGATTAAAGCTGTAACTGATGTGATGGCTGCGGGTAAGGATATCTATGACATGAAACATGAAGACCTTCTTCAAGCTATAGTGTCCTTGAACAGCCATATAGGTAAGGAATATTTCCCAGCAATTGATGAGGGAGGACGCTTATCCGATTCCGAACCAAACAACATTCAAAGTTGGCTTTATAGAGGAGGAAATGCAGGCAAACCCTATCTTTACAACCCTATATGGAGTCATGCTGAAGTGAACTTCAAAGCAATTTCAAGTCTTTCTTCCAATGAACTTGTAACAATGCCTCTAGACCCACGAGAATATTATATCAGTGATGAGTTTCAAGAGAAAGTATCCTTATCCAGCCTTACCGATGACTGCTTTGAGGTGAAAGTAACCCAATCAAGCCAGGCAGTTAAAAATAAGAATATAATTCGCCTTACAGGGGGACTAATCTCATTAACGATGGGTAAAATAATGGGTATGATGGATGGTGACGCAGTTGGAGCAGCGTGTGCCTACGATATGGCGGAAAATATTAGTAGTGAGTTACATAGTCAGTTCTTTAGTCAATTTGAAAAAGATGGAGACACAGGAGTATCAGAATTAGTTTCTTTAGGGGTAAATGTAAGTTTAAGTGCAGGGTTTAACTTTCTGAACTCTGATAAGTGCCACAAAATAAGTGGTGGTGTGTTGCTCAAAAGGTTTCTAGGAAGAAGAATTAGGGCAATCATAGAAGTAATAACAAAAGTTAATTCTTTGAAAGACAATGTACTTACCGACTATGCTACTTTCCGCCATTCAATTGTTGCTCTTGTAGAACCCGTAGAATTAACAGAAAAGATGCAGCTGCACGATAGTAAACTCAAGGAGGCTTGTGTGGAGGTTGTTAAAGATGGTACACTTAAAGTCGAGTATAGTGCTGGAGAGAAAATTCATCCTAGCATCAAGCTGATACCTCAATCTCAATATGCAGAATGGGAAAAAGCAGGTTTCAAAGTTAATTGGAAAGTAGACGCTGGAAACGGCAGTGTAAGTTTAGCTGGTATCAAAGTCAATGAAACAAAGACTGATCCTGAAGGAAAGGCAATCGTAGAATGGACATTACCCGAGGAAAAAACTGAGGAAGCTGTTCTTACAGCTGAAGTTAAAGACAAAGAAGGAGATCATATAGCAGGTAGTCCCATTAAGTTCAAAGTCAAGGTAGAAGATCATATTAAATTCTATGAGCTTGAAATAACCAATTATAGATCAGATTATTCTTTACTAAAGCCGGTTTTTACTTTGAAGCCGAATGATAAAATAAAATTACCTAATAGATTATTAGAAATGGTGCGTTTAAAATACAAGGGGACATATGTAAAAGTAGGTCCCTATGGTTTAGATGCAACTAATCATTATTTAAAATTAGATAAGTACCCTGTTGATGCAGATGACCATTATGTTGGTAAATATATTATAAGTATTAAGGATGTGACAAATAATCGAGAAGTAAGGTTTCCTATTGATCTAACACTTAATAATGAAATCTACCGAGGAATGGTGGGTAAGACTATAACAGCAGATATTCCCCGCTATGGATACAAGAACGCTAAAATAACCTTAAATACAGATCTAACTGCTACTCTTACCACTGAAAATGGTTATGTAGTCAAGGGTAGTTATGTATTGAATCACGGACATACTCACAGCCATATTTATGCAGACTGTCCTTCACTTGGTCCTGAATTTGGTCCAGTGGTAGATAAACGAATTGTTGGATATGTTTACTTTGGGGAGGCTTTTGGTGGAGTCTTTTATTCTGTAGATTATGTTGTGCTCTTTGAAGATGGTTCTTTAGGAGGTAGGCCCGATCTAGGTGTTTGTTCAGCTCCAGATGACAGTTATAAAGGTTCAATTACAATCAATGAATATCGGTTTTAAAGGGGGTGTAATCTCAGTTGTTGTACTGAACAGCTGGTGCTTTAAGCTGGAGTTCCCCAAAAAGACGGAGGGTTAGAAAAGGTTATGCAGCAGCTGCATAATGATTGATATTTTCGTATTCATTTGGGCTAATGTAGCCCAGAGAGAAGGCAGTGTTTTAGGAACTGTGTAAATGAAGGTTCGGGATGAAAAATCACGGACCTTTTTTATTAACTTTTATAACAGTTCCAAAGCTATGATTTCGAAAGAAGACTTTTTGAATGCGGAGTTTTTGCGGACGCCGCGCGGAAACAGTTCAAGGACTCTGGTGAGTTTGCCTCTTTTATGGAAGAGCTTTATGTGTCGTAGTCCCAGAGAGTTAAGCCATATTATTTTTTTTTCTGCCATTGGAAAAATTAGCTATTTCGAGCACGGATGGTTTCTTTCTTTTGCTGGGATAGTCAAGACTTTACCTGACAGATGATCCTTGAAACATCAACTGAACGATTACTCCTTTATCTTCCATACAAGGGAATATGCACACTAGCGAATATGTTCTTCCAAGATATTATATAATGTTTCTTCCAGCAGCGGTTTTGTTAGATAATTGGTAACTCCTGCATTTTTTGCCTGCTCAATATCTTTTGGGTTGAGCGATGTAGTGAGCATTACGATCTTCAAAGAAGATTTACCAGGAAAATCCATTTCTTGGTAAGCTTCTAGAAATGCAAAGCCATCCATTACAGGCATATTGACGTCCAGCAGAATTAATTCTGGAAAATGCGCTGGTTGTTTCAATAGGCCTTGTAACAAATCAATGGCTTCTTTACCATTACGCGCTTGAAAAAGCTTTTCTGTTACATCCATCTCTGTAATCAGCATTTCATTGATGATGTTAGTCGTCTCATCATCATCTATCAAAAGGACGGCCTTTAATCTCTTCATTTTTAAAATTATTTATCACTTTAAGGATGAGTTATGGCTTTTAAAGTAAACTAGAAAAGTTGATCCTTCATTCAGTTTACTATGTACCACTATCTTACCCTTGGCATTCTCAATGATTTTCTTGACAATGTATAAACCTATTCCCGAACCTTCCACATGGTCGTGCAGGCGCTTGAACATGGAGTATATTTTATCTTCGTTGGACAGGTCCAATCCAAGCCCATTGTCCTCTATGGAGAGCACCTGATGTTCTCCTTCAAAATAACAACTGATCCGTATCTTTAACCTCCGCTCAGGTGAACGGTACTTGATAGCATTAGATAGTAAGTTATAAACGATGCTTCGAGCATTCTTTGCAGAAAAATGAATAGAGGGGCAATTATTAAGTTCCAAATCAATAATTGCATTTGCCTGCTCTATTTGATAGACCAGGTCGGCGCTCACTTCACTGATGACTTGAGAAAGATCGACCTGTGATAGGTCTTCTCCTAGGCCCTCTTTTTGGATCTTGGTAATTTGGGTCAGATCGTTGATGGTCCGCTTGAAGCGTTCAATGGAATGGGTAATTAATCCTGAAAGCTTTTGAATAACAGGCGCTTGTCTACTTTCAGGACTAAGGTTTCTCATCATGGCGATCATCAAACCCTCAATATTGGAAATAGGAGCTTTCAAGTCATGGGAGGCTGTATAAATAAAATTATCCAGGTCGGCATTGATACTAAGTAGCTTTTGATTAGCCTCATGCAACTCCTCTAGTCCGGCCATCACTTCTTCATGAGAGGCCCTTAGTTCTTCATTGGCAGCTGCAAGCTCATTATTTTGCTGCTTGGTAAGCTGTAAAAGGTCTGAGTTTTCCTTAATGACCTCCATGAGGCTCTGGCGGGTAGCATCAAGGGTAATGGTTAATCTTTCTGCCTTTTCGGCTAGCCTTGCACTATGCATTGATCTGCTTTCTGCCAAATGCGCCAGTTGCTCCTGCTTTAGTAGAGGAGCTGTAATGTTCAGTATTTTCGTTAGCAGAGCAAGGTCTTTATCTCCAGGACACCCCCCTATCAAAACGGCAATGGCCCCATCAACTCCCCGAACAGCCACAGCCGGACATGTTTCATCCCGATAAGGGACATGCCCTTTATAAATAACGTCTTCACTGCTTTTGAGGAAGCTTTGCCAGCTCTTGCTACCCGGTAAAGTTTGTGGAAAGCCTATCCCAGGAAGAAGAACGTTCAACTCAGGATCTTTAAGAAAAATAATAAGGTCTTCGGCATTTAGCAGGACTGAAATTTTTCTTGCTGTTTCCAGTCTGTTCTCCCGGTTTGTAAAATGTACAAGATAATCTAACCAATCCATTCTGATTCCCTTATTCCGGGATCACACATACTACTGCAGTACAATTGTGGAAACCACTAAACTGACCATTCACCCGGGCTATTTGACCATACGTATTACAGCCTGCATAATTTGTATCTCCCAGGATACTTTTTACCTGCTCCAGTTCATGTATGAACTGATTTCCCATTCTAAGGCGTGTAGCTACACAATCAAAAAACAAAGCTACACTTGGCTTACTGCCTTTTAAGCTATCAATTGCCATGGCAGTAGCCTGCTCAGCAGCATGTTTAGCTGCTTCAGGTTCAATAGCCATAAACGAAATGATTGATCCGACTGGAATATCAGATGCACAGGCGATGGAGCCGTCTTGCTGTGAGGCAAGTGGTACCCTCAGTTTGAACCCTTGCTCAGTTTCTATTCCTAAAAGATTATGAAGAAAAAAAGGAATTGGATCGTTGAAATCCAACGACTGCCCGGTAGCATCTGCATACTCCTTAAATACCTCTGCTGCAGGAGCCCCGTTCAGGCTTATTATCCGCATTCCCTCTGAGGCGGTAACCCGCATCTTTTCTCCAACTGGCTTCCATCCATGTTTAACTCCTAAGCCCAACGGCTTTTTAGACAGAATTTCTAAAATAACAGCAGCATCTGATAACGCTTCCTCACCCAAAAACACATGGGTTTTTTGAAAGTTTGCATTATCGCCTGCACCTCCTCCAAAAAACTGGTAGGTACCTGTCTTTTCCGTTAGCATATCGATGATCTCATCAGTATGCCCGGATAATGCATCTGCCAGTACTAGGCCTGACTGAAATGGATAGTCAAACTTATTTAAGCCTTTCAGAGGTGAAAGAAGCTCCTGTACTACCTGACTGCGGCTGCTTTTAATGCCAGTGCCTACACCTGCAGAAAAGACCATGTCGGTAGAGTAAATAACGACCGCACTGGCTGAATCCGTTTCAAAATCGGCAGAGGTGAATTCACCTGCTGAAGAACAGCCAATCAGAATTTCAGGTGTACAGTTCCGATTTATGGATTGGAGTAGTACTTCATAATTATAGGCTGAGGAAGCAAACAGAATAAATACACTTGGCAACTGCCCATTAAGTGCTTTTAGCGCTTGTGTGGCCAATTCCCTTCCGGCTTCTTCACTTGACTTTTTGCTGGTAAAAACAACAGTAGATGTGGTCATTGTCAAAAATGGATCTGGATAGAATTATTCATTTACTTAATGTTACTATTTCTTAATTAAAAAACTCTTAGTGTTTTATCTAAGCATAAATACATTAAAATCAAGCCTTGTTAAAAAACCAACAAATTCCAAATTTGGCTTTCCATACAATGTAGTTGATTACAACCTCCCCCAAAAATTCCTTATCTATTTTTTTAGGTTTATCTTCAGTAACACAAATCAACATTACCCCAGCAGGGTTCAGGGCTACAGGCAGGACCGAATCTTCGGAGCTATGGAGCATTACTAAACACCTGTTATGAAGGTGCTGCACCGCTTCCCAATGGAAGAATAGATAAGCCAGATGATGTTTTCCTGTAACAAATGATACACCATAAGACACTTCATCGTTTGTCCCGGGGTTTTATGGAGGCATTGGCGCATGATGTCTATCAAGGGCACCTCGACGTTATGAAGTGCTAATCAGTCAGTATGTTTATTGCTATAGAAATCAAAGTTCCTGATGTTCTTGTCTAGGCCCATTGCCTCCAGTACTATCCGATTGAACTTTTAAAAATAGTTTTTGCAAACATGTTCAGCCCCAGATTCATAAAACCTGGTAAAGACAAAATAGTGTACGGGAAATTTCTTGAATTTTAAATCCAGAATGAGATGTTTAAGGAAAGTATACGGTTCTCTGAATTTCGCACCTAATGCTGATTTACCCTAATTATTGATAAGGCATATTGCCTCAAAAACTATATCTCTAAATACAATGAAACGCTTGATTTCTGCGATGCATATAGCAGAAATTGGGACTGGTGCTACATAATTGTGACCCATGCTGAAACCAGATTAGATAAAGCCATTTTTTTTGAGCAGTTGAGTTGCCTAAAGAGAGCTATGGGATTTTCTAACTAGTCCATAATGCCTGAGCTTTACAACTCAGCTATTCCAAATTAACAATCATCATACCGATCTTGAATCCACCTGATTAAGCAGGTCAATATCCTTCAAAATGGTTTCGCAGTCTATACATGCTCTAATCTTTGGCACACTAGCTGAAAAAGAAACATTACAGATACTTTTCAAGAATTCCCTGCAAAGATTCTTCCAACAGTGGTTTGGTTAGATAATCGGTAACCCCTGCATTTTTTGCCTGCTCAATATCTTTTGGGTTGGGTGATGTAGTGAGCATCACGATCTTCAAAAAGTATTTACCGGGAAAATCCATTTCATGATAAGCTTCTAGAAAAGTAAAGCCATCCATGACAGGCATGTTAATGTCTAAAAGAATCAACTCCGGCATAGTTGGTTGGGCTTGCCTGGCTAGTTCTTTTAGTAAATCTATAGCCTCTTTCCCATTACGAGCCTGAAAAAGCTGCTGGGTAACTCCCATCTCCAGGATAAGCATTTCATTGATGATGTTCGCCGTTTCATCATCATCTACCAGAAGAATGCCTTTTAGTTTCCTCATTTGATTATTCTCGATTTTAATTCAAGGAATAGTTCTGATGTAAAAAATATACCCTAAAAGTTGAGCCTTCATTTAATTGGCTCTGCACCTCTATTTTCCCCTTGGCATTCTCGATGATTTTCTTGACGATGTACAAGCCCACACCGGAGCCTTCTACGTGGTCGTGCAGGCGCTTGAACATGGCAAAGATTTTGCTATCCTCGGTCAGATCCATTCCCAGGCCATTGTCTTCAATAGAGAGCACCTGATATTCCTGCTCAAAATAACAGCTGATCCGGATCTTTAAGTCACGCTCAGGCGAACGGTATTTTACAGCATTGGAGAGCAGGTTGTAGACAATGCTTCGGGCATTCTTTGCGGAAAAATGAATGGGAGCACAATCTTTCATATTGATCTCAATTGCTGCATTTGTCTGCTCTATTTGAGGGGCCAAGTCAAGTTTTACCTCACTAATGATCTCAGTAAGATCAACCTGAGAAAGATCTTCTCCTATGCACTCTCTCTGTATCTTGGTAATTTGTGTTAGATCGTTAATGGTTCGTTTGAATCGTTCTATAGATTGGGTGATCAGTCCTGAAAGCTTTTGAATCGTAGGGGATTGCCTGCTGTCGGCAGAGAGGTTCCGCATCAAGGCAATCATCAAACCCTCTATGTTAGAAATGGGAGCTCTTAAGTCATGGGAAGCCGTATAGATAAAGTTATCCATATCTGCATTGATAAGGCTTAGCTGCTGGTTAGTTTGATGCAGCTCCTCGTTGCTGGCTTGAATTTCTTCGTTCGCGGCTTGCAATTCTTCATTGGCAGCCGCAAGTTCCTCTGCTAATTTCTGTGCGGCTTTTTCACTCTGCTCCTGTTGCTCTCTGGCTAAAACTTCTTTTGTTTGATCCTGCAAGGTGCCATTGAAGCGGTAAGCTTCCTTACCTTCGTTGAACCAGGCTCTACCCTTAGCCCTCACAATGCGTTCCTGCTTCGTATGAGGATGAACAATCGTATAGTCAATGTCATACTGCCCACCTGATTCGTACTGCCAAGCTTGGGCAATAGCGTCGGTTACACGCCCTCTATCTTTTTCTGCAATTACATCCAGCGCCAACTGGAGGTCGATCTCTTCATCGGGCTGCAGGCCAAACCACTCCTTTAACCTGCTATTCGCTTTCAGTTTATTGGTCAGTGGGTTTACATCCCAAGTACCAAGCTCTGTAGCCTCGATAGCAAAACTTAGCTCATCTCTGCTTTCTTCTAGTTGTTCTTTTGCTTTTATTTGTTCTGAAATATCTGAAATGAGTGCAAAGAAACCAACAACCTCTTCTTCCATCTTATGGGGAATATAGCTTACAGAAATATCTCTAAGGCCAGCTTCCTTGAAATAGGTTTTAGTTACATAATTTACAGTATCTCCTCTTAAAACTGAATTTATGTTGGGTTTAACATTGGCATAAGCAACATTCCCTATCACTTCTTCAATCTTTCTACCGCAAATTTCAGAAGAAGACTGCTGAAACCATTTCTCATAAGCTTTATTATTGAATCTATACCGTTCATCAGCATCTACGTAAGAGATTAGTACTGGCATAGCATCAGTAATCAGCCTCATTTGGTGCTCACTAGCTGCCAACTCTTTGGTGCGCGCTGCTACTCGTTCTTCCAGTTCATTATTTGTTTCCAGTAATTGTTCTTCGGTTGCCTGTAATTCTTCGAGTGCAGTGGCCAATTCCTGGTTTAACGCATGCAGTTCCCTCATGGCTTCCTGCTGTTGCTTCTGGGCTTTTCTTAATTCAGTAACATCGTGCATTACGACTACTGCTCCTAAGGTATCTCCACTTGAGGATCGGATGGGTTGGCCATCAGCCAGAAGCAGCCTTTTTTTCCCATTCTCCGGTGCAATCACGATTTCTGCACCTTTGAAAGTTTCTCCTCTAAAGGCTCTGTACAAGGGAATTTCGGCTGTGGCCAGCGCTGTTTCTCCATCGCCGCAGTAGAGGTTGAAATAGGAGGCCCATTGCTCGGGGGGGAGAGGCCTTTCACTCAAGCCATGCATTTCGCGGGTGGCTTTGTTGAAAAGAGATGTGTGGCCGTTCTCATCGCAGGCGATAACGCCATCGCTGATATGCTCAAGGATAGCCTTTAAAAAGTTACGCTCCTTCTCAAGCACTTCTTCGGCAGTTTTTCTAATCGCTGCCTCTAATTTTAGTTTTTCATTGGTTTGCTGCAGTTCTTCCCGAGAGGTTAACAATTCCTCAAAAGCTTCTTCTAACTCAACCTGCTGCTCCTGAAGCTTATGATTGAAGGCCTGATGTTCTTCTTCTTTAAGATCAACATATTGATTGAAAGCAAACAATTCTACCTGAGCATAAAAAACATCCAGTTCCTTGGCGATGGCCAAGCCTTTCTGCAGATCCGTGGTATACTGGCCTACAAAATCCAGCATCATTTGTTTGCGCACATGATACACCAATACCAGATCAGCGGTTGCCACACCTCCTCTAGGGACACTGGGGAGTGTATTTGTACGCCATTTCCGTATGGATTCTTTTGAATACTCCAGTGCCGTTTGTTGCTTCAATTGAGCAAAGAAGTTTTCCAGTCCATCTTTGACAAAAGCAAAAAATTCAAGATCGCTTAGATGACTAAATACTTTTAGCAGTGGTAGATTTACCTCTCTGGCCAATGCAATATTTGCTTCAGTTGCCTGCTGCAAATGATTCTCCAAAAGGTAGGTTGCAAAGTCTTTTAAATGGGAAAAACTTTTATCCGCAAGTGTAGAAACAGTCATACTACAGCATCTTTATGGATCAGAAGTCGTGTCAGCATTATTCAGTAATCAAACATAGAATAAATTTTCTAATACAACCATGAAGGTTTACCGCAATTGTAAAATCAAGAAAAGCAAATAAACTGTGAATGATGCTTTACAAATCTTTTCCTTGAAGTAAGGACAGGCTGATTGTGGAGCGAAAGCATATCACATCTCTGGTATAGTAAACAAATGTAGATCACTACACCGACCTTTTGCTAGCCTTCCCATGTAATTTCAGCAGCAAATCGTGCGCATGAAAAATGGGGAGAGATTAATGCACCTTTGGGCAACACTTATGTTGATATGCTTTTATAACTTCAAGGGCATTTTCTGAAGTGAGCGGCTTAAACAAAAAGTAATCTACCTGGTAATTTGCTGCCCTTGCTTTATCTCGTTCATCCATTGAGGAAGTCATCAAAACAACAAACAGTTTTCTCATGTCTATGCCGGGCAGATTCTGAACTTCCTCTAAGAGCTCAAAAGAGTTGAGGATTGGCATGTTGATATCCAGGAAAATGATATCAGGACAAAAACCATTTCCAGCACCTTCGCTAAGGTAAGCTGTCTTTAAATATTCCAATGCCTGTGCCCCATCTGGCAGGCAAAGGATGGTATCCACAAACGGCTGCTCCACAAGAATCGACCTATTAAGGAAGCAGGTTATTTCATCATCATCAACAATTAACACTTTCAACAAAGTATTATTCATAATGCACTTGTATAGAACCTGATATATACATTCAAATTAACATTTTATCATTCTTCTGCAGATCGTTCGCCAAACCGAACAACACACAAAAGGAAAGCATAAACCACTGCAAGCATTTATAAAAAAACCTAGGCTATCATCAACAGCCTAGGCACATACTTGCTTGCTTAATAAATATGAAGTTCAAAAAAATCTATGCGAAACTCAGGTAAAAAAATATGCAAGCTTGTGGGTATTACGTTATCACAATCCAAATGGTTAGGTTCTGATCAACATTTTTTTTGGAATTAGAAAGCTGAAATTTATTTGATAATCATCCTTGTAATTGTACAAATTATCAAACACAGCTTTTACACTTTCTGTTAAATTGTGACGCCTTACTTAAGGTGGTGGCGTTTAAATAAATTAGCCGGATTTTTTCTCCTGCAAAGCTGTGAAATAGAAGTACAGCAATTTTCGAAAAGCATTTATTTTTCTTTTGGAACAGGAAAATGTAACCTAAAGCATAAGGAGCAAAACTATATTGAATTGGCTGTTGATTTTCTGGCCAACTCACAAGGGATTGTAGGAGCCTGAGTTATACCATTCATGTAGAATGTTGCTGTAAATAACATTTAATACGTTAAACAGATAAGAGGCTTTTTTTTCCATTTGTAAATAGCTGGACTATCTTGCAAATCATGATTGATGATATCTGATCCGGTTAAGGCATGAAAAGAGATAAAATATATTCTGATAAAACCACCACTTCTCAGGTAGACTTTTCTACCTCCAGTGCAAATTTACTAATCCTGGAAGAAGACGAAGCTACCTATAGAATGTTGGTAGATAGTGTTAAAGATTATGCCATTTTTATGCTGGACGCAAGAGGATATATCAAGACCTGGAATATAGGTGCTCAACGCCTTAAAGGTTATGATAAGGAAGAAATCATCAACAAGCATTTTTCTGTCTTTTACCCAGAAGAAGCACTCAAGATAAATCATCCTGCTTATGAGCTTGAAGTGGCTTCAAAAGTTGGCAGATTCGAAGAAGAGGGATGGCGGGTACGGAAGGACGGCTCCCTGTTTTGGGCCAATGTGGTTATATCTGCTGTTTATAATAAAGACAAGCAACTGATTGGTTTCTCCAAAGTTACCCGAGACCTGACCGAGCGAAAAACTCTTCAAGACCAATTAAAGGAGAGCGAAGAAAGAGCTCGCTTACTCATCGAAAGTGTTAAAGACTACGCCATTTTCCTGCTTAACCCAGAGGGCTATGTTGTTACTTGGAACGAAGGAGCAAAGCGAATTAAAGGATATGAAGCCCATGAGATAATCGGTTGCCACTTTTCTAAATTTTATCCCCTGGAAGCCAATCCAACTGAATACACAAAATTCGAACTGGCCACTGCAATTGAGCAGGGAAGGTTTGAGGACGAAGGCTGGCGCGTGAAAAAAGACGGATCCAAGTTCTGGGCCAATGTTGTTATTACGCCCATCTACAATAAGGAACATCAGCACATTGGTTTCACAAAAGTAACAAGAGATCTAAGCGAACGGGTTCGCAATGAAAACCTCATGAAGAAGAACCAGGAGCTACACAGGCTTAACACCGATCTTGACAATTTCATTTATACAGCCTCACACGATCTTAAAACTCCTATATCTAACCTAGAAGGCCTTCTGACGCTTATGGCAACCAAAGTAGGACCTAAACTGGATAGTACAGAAGAAAAATTCATAGAGCTGATGGCAACTTCAGTACAGAAGTTGAATGATACAATACTTAGCCTGCTTGAAGTAACAAAGGTCCAAAAAGATCTGAACAGTAAAAAAGAACCTGTTTCTGTTCAGCATATGCTAGAGGATGTAAAAGCAGAGCTTGTTGAGATGATAAACCAATTCCAGGTGGAGATCCAAGAGCAACTAGAGGTTAAAGAGATCATGATAGCCCGTGCACATTTAAGAAGTATTCTCTTTAACCTATTGAGCAACGCCATAAAATATCATTCCCCTGAAAGGCAGCCTAAAATCATCATCAGGACAATGGAAGAGGATTCCTGTGTTGTATTGAGCATCAAAGACAATGGCTTAGGACTCACCAAACCTCAGGAAGCCAAACTATTCGGCATGTTCAAGCGCTTCCACAGCCATATAGGAGGGATGGGCATTGGGTTATATATTATCAAAAGAATTATGGATAGCCTTAACGGCAAAATCGAAGTTGTCAGCAAATTGGATGTTGGAACAGAGTTCAAATTGTATTTCAGGGAGCACACTTCGTAATAAAGCTGTTCTATTTCTCTTGGTCTTATTATGACTGACTTGTCCTGAAAAAAGTTAACCGCAAAAATGGTTAACTTATGGAAGAACTTTTTCAGCTACGCATGCAAGAGCATGAACTTTCAATGCGCCAGATGGTGGAAGAAATCCACCGAGGTCAGCTCAATATTGGGCAAGCGGCAGCCAAGTTTAAGGTTACTCGTCAGACAGTGAAACATTGGCTGGATAAAGTAGAAGGTGAGGCAGCAACAGCTAATGAACAAATTCAAGTAGGTCCTACTATGCTGCCTAAAAAGAAGAAAAGAAAATCTCCACGGTCGGTAGATCAATCAGTAACACAAGTGGAGGAGCTACAGGCTCGGGTGTTTTCCCTGGAGCAAGAGCTGGAAGCGGCTAAATTCAAGGCTATCTACTACTCAACTCTTGTTAGAGTAGCAGAACAAGAATTGGGTATTGATATCGAAAAAAACTTCGTTACGGGGTCGCCTAGACCAAGCTATGGCGCGGCCACCGTCAGATTCATGCAAGTGAACTATCCTAATGTTCACATTCGCCAATTAGAGAGATTGCTTGCTGCTCCACAGCGGGATTCAGCCGACAAGCCTATTATCAATACTGGCAACGGCAGGTACAAGAACTCAACTACGATGAACAGCTACTAGAGCTGGTTGGATATTTCGGTAATGCTGGTTCAGCGTCAGATTTGGTGAAACTAAGCTGAATTGGCAAGAACACGTAGTCGCAGTAGCCCAAAGCTGGCCCTGCCGTACATTTGCCTTTTGATATTTTTCAAGCGGTTGACCTGCCCTTCTGTTTGTCCGTTGCTCCAAGAAGAGCTCATCGCCTGATAGACTGCATCAAAGTCCTGTCGGATTCCCTGTACAAAGCTTTTGAACGGAGCATGTTGAACAGCTTTTTCACACCAAGCCTGCAGATTATCTCCCTTCTTCTGCGCCATCATGCTTTTGAATTCCAGGTTCAGCTCCCAGAGCTGTTTTAGTAAGGAGCTTTTCTCTAGTAGTTTCGTCAGAAACGGCTTTTGCTTACCCTCCCATTCTTGCTCTGTTTTGCAAAAAGCGATGCTTAAGCTACGAGTGGAATAGTTCTCGACTTTTCGTGCAGGAGGCAGTGAAAATGCATCTCCTTTTTTGGGATAGTTCGATAGGAAGCCTGCCAGAATGGTATAGGAGCCATTATAGCCTCTTTCTTTGATTTCCTGCAAGAGTGTCTTTGCACACTGCTGGCCTTCTTGCCAGCGCTGGCGCAGGTAAGCTTCATGGGCTAAAAGATTGGTGAGCCGTGGATGGCATTTTGGTACAAAAGTCTCCAGGAGGAAGTACTTTTTTACCGTATTACGGGAGATGCCCAGATGACGAGCGATGGCTTTGATGGAATAATGCTCACTTTGCAACTGTTTTACCTTCTCATAGAGGGCATACCTTTTTTCCACACGTACACCGGTAGCTTTCTCTGGTAGTTCTGCTGCAGCCTCAGGCTTTGCCTGCTCAAAAACCTCCTGGGCTGTTTCTCTGATCAGGGATCTTTGTCTATCCAGAAATTGGGTGGTATTCTCTCCCAGATTCTTGAGCAAATGCCAGCGATCGGCTACCTGCACAGCGTCTGGACAGGCCCGGGTGATGGCATGCGCGTACACAGAAGATCGATCTCTGCTGACAATTGCAATGCCTGGGTGTGCCAACAGCCAAGCTTCTAAAGTTTTGCCTTCCCGATCCGGCAACAGGTCTATAGGCTTTCTTTTTTCCAGGTCTACTAGTATGGTGACATAGGTTTCCCGCTTGCGAAAAGCAAAATCATCTACACCCAGAATACTTGGAGTGTCTGGTTCACTTGTGGGGCACCCTTTGATGTTTCTTAGTACAGTAGAAGCGCTTAATGGTAAACCGATAAGCCTGCAAATCCGGGCCCCAGGCTTAGCGCCCATCTCAC
This sequence comes from Cesiribacter sp. SM1, assembly GCF_020178975.1. Taxonomy (GTDB): domain Bacteria; phylum Bacteroidota; class Bacteroidia; order Cytophagales; family Cyclobacteriaceae; genus Cesiribacter. Next base: position 99,553 of record NZ_JAHXBU010000038.1, on the reverse strand, counting down.
AACCAATACAGATCACCTGCTCACCTACCCGAAGCAGTCTTCTGCCATAGCGCTTCAGGCAACTTTCCTGCTGCTGAGCAAAGATTTTCCTGGGGCAGCCCTGCTGCTGGCAGAAAAATTTGCGGGTGCAGAGTCGCAGCTCTACTACTTTACCACTGATGGGCAGATCTTGCAGTTTCCGCTCATAGCAACTGTGGATGCGAGTACTTAAGCTATTACAGAGCGGACAGTAAGCGCCAGGGGCTGTAAACTGAAGCTGGAGGGTAACTTTTGCTTCGGTAACGGAAGTAGCTAATACTTCAAATTCAGGTGGTATAAGCAAGCTGGTTTCCATCTTTGCTTAACCATATTCAGGAGGTTTTTGACCTTCTTCACCAAATTTGACGCTGAACCAACATGCTCCGGAATATCCACTGGTAAAGCAAGTTAGAGCAGATCATCCACGACTTGGAGGCAGAAAGCTATATCTACTCCTAAAACCTGAAATGGACAAAAGGGAAATAAAGACAGGTAGAGATGCCTTCTTTGACTTACTCTCCACACATAAACTGCTAATAAGAAGACGCAAGCGCAGGATAATGACTACTTTTTCCAGGCATAGGTTTAGAAAATACCCAAACCTGATAAAAGAGTTGGTCATAGTAAGGCCCAACCAGGTGTGGGTAAGTGACTTTGCATCCACAGTCGCTTTGTTAAGCCCTCTGGCAGTTGCAAGCCAGATATTCCCAGCCCTGTCTTCTAAAATATCCAGTATATGATTATCAGAAATACTGTTTTCGTCTGCCGGATCATGATAAAACCACTCAAAACTATTCTTTTCTGATCATAGCGATTAAGTCCACTGGCAGTTCCTACCCACACAGTACCACTTTTTGTTGAGCAGACTGACCACACGGCATTATCAGAAAGAGAGGTGCTGTCCTTGGCATCGTTTAAAAAGCTGATGAATTTATTTCGCGAATAGTCATAGCGGTTCAGACCACGGAAGGTCCCTATCCACAAATCTCCACCCGCACCGGCTACAATCTCAATGATATCATTGCTGCTAATGCTGTTGCTATCTGCATTATCATGCTTATATACGCTGAAGTTGTGACCATCATACCTGTTTAGACCATCCCGGGTACCAAACCACACGAAGCCCATCTGATCCTGAGCAATCGTAATCACAGAACTCTGGGATAAACCATCAGAAACTGATAGATGCCTGAAAACAAAGTTGTTCTTTTGCCCTGATGCCGATAATGAGAGAAAAAAAAGCAAAGTACACAGAGAAAAAGTAAGCCTTCCCTCAGCAACAATGAATTTCTTGATATACTTGATATATAAGTAGCAGACATACCAGTTGATTGTAGTGCACCAGTAGATTCAATTCCAAAATACTAATAAGCTGCTGAATTCTTCAGCAAGACAGACTTTACTTTCTGTGGTTAAGCAGCAGTTTCATCACGATAAGCAATGGCTGTTGCAGTAATTATAATTTTTTAGCAGCAACCATTTCCTAATTGGCGCAGCAATTGTTATAACACAACCACTACATATGCACAGGCTGCTTGAGAAACCCATGACAGTTAGTTTGCCGGGCACGCCCTTACTGGCTACCCTGCCACTACCTGTCAGGCTTTACAATTAAACCAATCACTGTATAAATACTAAACTACCGTTACATGGAACCCCATAGCTTCACCCAATAAAATGTATACATTCTGAAAAGGTCTAAAAATGTTTTTATATCTATAAAATGAAGAAGAGGGATTTAGCCCAGTTAAACAAGCAGAACGAATAGTTTGTACGATTTTAGCCTTCAACCGTACTATTTTACCCTCCCTTATGTACAAGACAAAACTGCAACCTGGTTGTATCTTTGTGGAAATACAAGATTCCTCTTTTGATAAAATCAAGGTAATCAGGCACTAAGATTAATGGTACGCTCCAATTTTACCCTTTGTGAATAGTAGATGGCAAGATAAATGCAAAAAGCGGCTAGCAGGCGGAACTATGGCAGACAAATTTCATAGGTACGTAATTGGATTTACTTGAAGAATGTCTAAATTGAGTTGTCAACAGCACCATTGCTACAGCCCAACAGTGAATTACCCCTGCCACTTTGAGACTTCTCAAAAATTTTGATGTTGGTACAATCACTTCGGATTAACCTTATCCCTTCCCTACCCTTACATGCATTTTATAGCAAAGTCGCTTTTCCGCCTATTTATCATGGTAATTAGCACCACCCTTTGGGCATGCTCTGATACGGGAAGTTACACAGCCACAGGAACCATTACTGTTATAGAAATGGGCAAAGATGGCTATACGGCCACACTTAATACTGGTAATGGTCAGCAAGTCAATGCAGTGATCAGCCGTATAAACATGGCGAACAGCAACCAATACCGGCAACTGCAACAGGGTGAGCAGGTAACCGTTGTTGGTGATAGCACACGGATAGGAGACTTGATCAGCATCAGAGTGATGGAAATAAAAAACCCTTAGCCCCTCTCCGATGAGACGTATGCTTATCGCTTCAGCTATGCTTTGTAGTTTTTTCAGCTGTTCCACTACTAATGAAGAAACCTACAGCCAGGCTAATACTGCCAGGGACAGCGCTTCGACGCCGCCACAGGTGAACACCGGAATGTTGTGCTTCCTGAAAGTAGAAGGTCAGCAAAACCAGGATACTGCATTTATCCAAATGAATATTGAGGGCAACAATATCACTGGCTCGTTTCACAACCTGCCACATGAAAAAGACAAAAGAAAGGGAAAGCTGCAGGGAACATTAAATGACAACATCATCAGCGCCAGCTGGATCTATATGCAGGAAGGGAAAATAGACACCCTGCCTGTGCAATTTATGATATCGGATTACCAACTGCTGCAAAAGCCCTACCAGCATGATACTGTGACAGGAAAAGCCTCTTTAGCTGATTCCGCTGGTTTCACCATCCGTTTTCAGGCAACAGATTGCCAGCAGCAGCCCGGAGCAATCAAATAATATATGCTTTACTGAATAACACTTTGGGGGGTAACGGGATGCGTGCACAGCTTCATTATCAAGAGCTGGCGGGACAATTGGGAGGAGCTTTCCGTGCCACGGCGACTGCTTTTCTGGATTTTCCCCTGGAGATCCGTAAGATCATCTACACCACCCGGCGGCCCGGTACTAACATCATCGAAAACCTCAAAGGGAAAATCCACAAGTTTACCGCAGCGGCGGCCGCCAAAAATAAGCTTTCATATCCCACTGATGAGGCCGTGATGAAATCCGTTTTCCTGGCTGTGCAGAAAGCAACCAAGAAATGGACTATCCCCATCCAGAATTGAGGTGTGATCCTGAACCAATTTATGATTATGTTTGAAAATCGTCTAAAACTCTAGCTAGCCCAAAATTCATTTACACACTTTTCGGGATGGTGTAGGCCGGCAGTATCAGACATTCATATCTGCTTGTCAATCACTTTCGCCAGTTCTGTAATCCTGGCCAGATGATGGTCGTCGTGTTCAGCTACGAACAGGAATAGGTCCATGGTCCTCATCGGTATTTTGAGCCTTGGATGCAGGGCAGCCTTAAATACATCTTCCTCCTTAAGCGGTTCCAGCAGCTGAAGCGTCTGCTTTCTTACCTGTCTGAAGCTGCTTAGCAGATCTTCCAGCAGAACTGCATTATGATTGGCCTGGGTTGTTAGCGTGTTTTGTAAATCAGCAGGCCTTAACTCCTCTCTTCCATTGAGGATATCATGGAGCCGGCCCTGCCAGAGTGGTTCAAGATCAATTAAATGACCAACATTTTCCTTGATCGACCATTTACCCTCCAGCCCTTTAGCAAGTAGCTCGTGAGGTATCAACATGCATTTTTCCTCAAGACGCACAGGAGTGCCTGCAAGTCGCTCCAGGACAGCAGGAAATATGTTTTGGGTAGCACCAAATTGAAAGCTTCTGTCAAACCACCTGATCTGTTTCATGCTGTTTTGTATAATATCTAAGACTGGTAAGGTCTCATTTTCCTCCTGTGATATCGATAAAGGTACCGGTGGAATAAGAAGCTTCGTCTGATAGCAACCACAAAATAGCCTGTGCCACTTCTTCCGGTTGCCCACCCCTTTTCATCGGCACACTATCTTTAATCCTGTCAACTCTCCCTGCTTCACCCCCACTGGCATGAATATCTGTGTAAATAAAGGCAGGCCGCACCCCATTGACACGAATACCTTCATCAGCAACTTCCTTGGACAACCCCAGGGTCAGGGTGTCGACAGCGCCTTTAGAAGCGGCATAATCTACATACTCACCCGGGGCACCCGTGCGTGCTGCCAAGGATGATACGTTTACAATTGCACCGCCCACACCTCCTCTTTTTGTGGACATTCTTAAAACAGCTTCCCTGGCACAAAGAAAGCAGCTGACAACATTAGCCTGGAAAATCCGGTGCAGGCGGTCAGCCTCCATCTCTTCTACCCGCCTTTGTGGTTCCAGGATGCCTGCATTGTTCACCAGCGCGCTGAGATTGCCCCATCTGGAATCAAGGGTTGCAAACAGCCTCATCACCTCTGTTTCCGAAGATACGTCTGCCTGAAAAGTCTCCGCCCTGCCACCATTCAGCTTAATATGCTCCACAACACGCATTGCTGCCTCTTCATTTTTCAGGTAATTGATAAAAACCTGGTAGCCCCTGTTAGCTGCCACCATGGCCGTAGCAGCACCAATGCCACGGCTCCCTCCCGTAATAAGGATTGTCTTGTGCTTCATGGATCAGTACAAGCTTGTAATGGAGATAATTATTTCGGTACTATTGCCCTGGTCTGCTTCAAAAAATATAGTTGGTCAGATTGCTCCGCTCACCTCCCCTAGGCCCGTAAAACATTACCCAGGTGCTAAAATCCGGAGTAAAATCTATAAATCTATGATGCGCACCCGCCGGTACAAATAGAAAATCTCCCGGACTGAACGCTGTTATGCTATCTTCCAGGATAAACTTTCCTCCACCTGTAGCAATGATGTACACCTCATCCCTGTCATGGGGTGTTTGGCTGTCGATGGCATCGGGCTTGTACAGTTCTACAGAAAGGGTCCCATGCTCAAGCATAGTCTTAAATGCATCCCCCGATGCCTGCAGTGCCTCTAGTGCCTGTGCAAGTGCTACTTTATTCTGCATAAGGTTTTAGATTATCTGAATGATTTAATCGTGTATATTTTTACTATCGCTACTGAACAGGTGTCGCTACATTTGCAACTGTCTTCAGGCTATATATTAAATCCTGCTGCCTCTTTCAAATAACCTGTTTCCATTTTAACCTTCTCCTTCAAAAGCTCTTCAGGGGCAGATCCCGCTTATAGAAGATGAAATCTGTTAGTGGAGGTATTGCACCAGCCTGCCTTAGCAGGAAGGCTATCTGCCCCCTGTGATAGGCAGAATGGGTCAGGATATGGAAGTAAATTTCTTGAATGTTGTTAGTAAAAAGCTCTCCTTTTGTATTCTGATAGTTGACAGGCTTGCCCAGGTGCATACCAAATCCTGAAGCCTGCAGTAAGAGGAGCGTATTTCTGTAGTTCAGGTCATTATACTCCGAAAAATAAGCTTTATCTGTGCTTTGCCAGGGCGACACCTGAAGCAGGTTTGTTCCATATATACGATTAAGCCATATTTGGTGTGCGTTCAGCACATGGTTAAAGATCTCCATTGCCTTATCGGGAACCTGCTCCTCTTTGAGCAATACCTCAATTGTTCTTTGATTGGCTTCGTGGTTGTACGCAAACCAATCTTTGAAAAGGGATTCCATATTATATATAGAGTGTGAGTATCTTTTCAATGTTGCCTTATTTGTGTTGCAAATAAGGCAACACAAAGGTAGCGCCGGAGATGAAGGATAAGTTACCGCTTCAGGTTCAACAAATGTGGTGTGCAGTTCAGCAATTAAACAAGCACTGTTTTTGCCTGCCCTGGGGTGATGCCCCATTTTTCCTTGAATACTTTCACAAAATGTGATACGTTTTCAAAGCCAACTTCCATACTTACTTCAGAAACATTCATATCAGTAGATTTCAGGAGGAAAAATGCCTCCTGCAGACGCCTCTCCTGAATCCATTTACGGGGAGAAGTATGGTAGTGGTCTTCTACTCTTCTTTTAAAAGTTGAAAGGCTGTACCCTCCTAAAAAAGCCAGCTGCTCCAATGAAATGGATGCTCTGTAATGCTGTTCCATCAACCGTTCAATAGAATAGCTTTCCCTGTTCTGCAGCTGCTTCAAAAATGAAAGGAATTGACTCCCGGTATCAGCATGTGCCAGTAGCCAGAACAACTCCTGGAGCTTGATTTCAAGAAGTGGGGCAAGCCCATTGACAGCACTCTGCAGGTTAAAATAAGACTTGAGCGATTGTGCAAAAGAGAGGCAATTTGCAGCTAAAGGAATCCTGATAAGTTCCGTTAAAGGGCTATCGCTCTTGTGTAGCTGCCAGTGCATACCAGCAGCAATCCTTCCGGCAATGGCATCGTCAAAGAATACCATAATGCTTTCATAATGACTGGAAACAGCAGGTTTCTCTGTCATGATGTAGTTCCCTTTTTTAAGAAAGAACCCCTCACCCGCTTTGATGGCGATCTTGTGGGAAGCGCTCATCACTTCTTTATAGCCATCCAGCAGGATGATCACTGCATTTGCCGTAAACTGAACATTTGCTTTTACAGTTTCCTGCCTGGCCCTGTACAAGCAAATATCAATTCCAGCTCCTGCACTAAGGTAATTTTCAGATCCTTTAAAAATAAGGGGCAGATTCCAGATTTGCATAGGTATATGTGCTACAGCTAAACTGTTGAGAGTGCCTTTTAGAGAGAACAAGGTTAACACAATATACAAAGATCAGAGAAAGGGACAGTATGCCGGCCGTTCCTCCTGAAAGTCAATTTTCAGGTTTTGCTGCAAATCTTCAGGCATAGTTATAAAACACCTGCTTAAGATATACAGACTTTTTATCCTTCAGGGCAGTGAAGAACTGCCGTGTATAGCCTCCCAGATCATAGTCTGTGACTTTATCCAAACCCACCCATATCCATTCATCTGCTTCATCATTCAGCACCACCTCGAAGCCATCAGTCCTGCAGCTGTAATCGATAAAAATGAAATGCCTCTTTTCCTGAAAAGTATCGCTGTATATGCATTCCTGCAAGCCAATTAGCTCAATGCTATGTATTTTCAGGCCTGTTTCTTCCAGCACTTCTCTTCGCAGGGCATCTTCCATGGTTTCCCCCTGTTCAATATGGCCGCCGGGTATGACATACTGATTGTTCCACTTGGCAGATTTACAGAGAAGGACCTGGTTGAGCGGGTTAAATATGATAGCACTCACGGTAGGCTCCGGATATTTACTTATCATCGTTATGGATTTATTTGAATGTCAACATAAAAACAAGACTACAGGAATCCTATTGAGCTAATTTGTTTAAATGGGAGATTTCCATAAACAATATTATCCTACGCCCACCTTACCGCAAAGGCCAGCAGCAGCTTTACCAGGTAGAGTAAGACCAGGTGTAGCATAAGGGGTTGACTGAAGGGTTCCAGAAAAGCAATAGTAACTCCCAGAACAAGTAAAAATGCACCCATGATGCGTTGATTAGCGTACTCCCTGATATGATTGATTACAAGCATTGCGATTACTGTATAAACCGTTATCAGCAGCAGGGGCAGCATATTGACCGGATCTGAAAATGTAAAGTACAGTAACAGTGGCTGCAACACGTGTAGGGCAATAAATAAGCACCTCTTTCCAGGATTTTTTTGATAATACCGGGTGGTGCCCGCAGTAAAGTTAGCCACCACTCCTCCTGCCAGGTCGAGGGTCAAAAATCCCAGTAAATAAAATTGCCATGCTTCCAGTCCTATAGGTTGTGCTTGATAAAGAACCAGCGCTGTTGTAAGGACGGCCGCTAAGTACGTCAGTAACAGATCAAACACCGTAGCCTTTTGCCCGTGCAACTCCTGTAAAAATTCCGGAATCCTAATCTCATCATGTAGTGCTTTCATCCTAATGTGTGATTTCGCTGACACAAATTTCACAAACACCATTAAACAATCCTTTTACATTTGTTAAAATCATCATTTGCTCCTTGTTTTTACTACAAATAGCCCGTAGTATCATCTAAATACCGGAATAAGCTGTTGCAATGGCTGATCTTTCACGCCATAGGGCAAATGAGGTTATACCCCAGCAGCATCCGCTTACCCTGGCTTAACTGACTTAATTTATCAGGCTTATATATCATGGACTTTGAAGAATGTTTTTTACAACACGGCGCTATATTATCAGATGATGATATCGCCAGGGTAGCTGATCATATTGAGGTGAAAGAATATAAAGCCAGGGATGTTCTGCTCTATAGTGGTGAAGTATGTCAACATCTTTTCTTTTTAAAGAGGGGGCTGGTTCGCTGTCACTCCTTTGAGGATGACCGAACACTCTGGTGCGAGTTTGAGAACACATTTTTCACCAGCCCAAGAAGCTTTTATCAGCAGTGCCCCTCATCAGAAACACTTTCCTTTCTTGAGCCAAGCCTTGTTTACAGCCTAAGCCATACGAATCTGATGATGCTTTATCATAAAAGTCATCGCTGGGCCTTATGGGGAGTAAAGTTTATGGAGGCAGAATACCTAAAGCTAGAAAGTATCTATCAATCGCTGTTTTATGAGGATGCTACAGAACGTTACCATAAGCTTATATCAGTTCGTCCTGATGTAGTCACACGTATCCCGTTGAAATATATTGCTTCTTTTCTGGGTGTCTCGCAGGTGACTTTAAGCCGCATACGTGCAGGTAATCAGAAAAGGCAGGGATAAACCACCTGCTGACTGCTGCCAAAGCAGGTATATGCAGTACACAAAAAGAACACCGATCACCAGGACCCCAAAACATAAAAAAGCCCTCATGCAAGCATGAGAGGCTTTCCTGCGGGTTATCACTACCTGTGCTTTTATTTTGCTACAGGTCTGGTCAAATTGCTATACCTGATGATCTATTCTGGTACTGCCTTCGAGTTTTCAGTGAAAAGCTTAAGGTATTTTTTCTCTAGTGTGCAGATGCCGGTCCTGGAAGAGGTCTAGCGACAGCTTGTTTTGAGACTTGGTTTCTTCCAGCATCTTCCGGATATCATCAAAATCATAAAAGATAACACCCCCCACCTTCATGAAGGGCAGTGTTCCATTGACCCTTAGGTTCTGGAGGGTGCCGGGTGATATTCCCAGCAGCTCTCTGACTTCCTGAGATTTAAGCCATTTTTTCGAAGATTCCCCCCGCACTTCCAGGAGGAGTTTGCCAATCTCCTCTAACAGCTCTGCTTTGAACTCCCTTAAATCTTCCGTGGTGAGGAGTTGTTCCCGGTACAGCTTGCTTCTGGCAGCACCGGAAAAGGTTGAATTTTCTGCTGACATAATAAAAAGTGTTAAGTGAAGATAAATGAATTACTTACCAATGCCCCACCCCATCCTGCAAAAGGCTTATCTATCAAGATGCCCTCATCAACGGCAGTGGCGGTTTATTTCGCTTCATTCCCATTCATGTAAACAAAGCCTAGCGCCTGATCAGCAAACGCCTCTTTATCGTATGATCTGCCATCCTCAACACCAGCACATAATCCCCCTCCTGCAGCATGCGTACGTCAAGCTGGACTGGCAAAGCGTCTATAGATGTTTTATAGACAGCTCTTCCTGCCCCTGTCAGCAGCTCTATTTCAGCAGGAAAGGATATCGCCTCTCTGGCTGCGGAATGCAACTGATTTCTTTCCTGCTCTGTGTTCTGCTCCACATAAGAGGCAGCAGGATTAGGATACAGCGTCAGCATCGATGGATTGAAAAATGTGACAGTAACCTTATATAGTGTATTGGTGGAACAGTTAATCAATCGGAGGTCGCAAAAGTAATTGCCGGACGGTACATAATTCCCCGTCCCGTTCAGGCGACCATTCCAGCTGATCTGCCCGCCCAGCAGGCCAGTCGTACCGCTGCTGGTGGTTCCCGAAGCAGCATACACTTGGTTTCCCCAGTCGTTGATGATACTAAGTTCATAACGGTAGGCATTCAAGGGTCCTGTTGATTGATTGCTGTCAAGCAACCGCCAGAGATTGCCTGCCAGGAAAGCACTGGGGATAAATACACTTAGATTACCTGCCAGGCGTGGACTGATCAGGATACTCTTTTCCGCATACAGGCTTGAACTGTTGTCCCACACTGCAACTGTATAAGTTGTGGCTACAGCGGGACTCACGCTGATTGATGGTCCATTGCCCAGGTTCACACTGGAAGGGGGCGAGGAGGACCAGAAATAAGCATAGCTTCCGGAGCCACCGGATACAGACACGCTTATTGTTCTGGCATAGCAGTTGTTCGGCGTGTTGTTGGTGGCCGACAGGGACAGGCTAAGGCTCTGGCCCTGGGAGATGAATGGCAGGAGCAGCAGGCCGTAGAAGGCAAGTAGTGTTCTCCTGCCCGCTGGTAAAACCAGCAGTGGATGGTGATAAAAGTTCTTCATCTTTTGATTATGTTAGATAAAAACGTTCTTACAGACTGAATCGGAAACCCGTTCGAAACACAAATTCCTGCAGCCGGATTTGCTGCGTACCTTTCTTGAATTTATTGAGGTTATGTTGATATACAGGGGAGAGGTAGAAGGAAACCCTGGAGTTCAGGTCATAATGAAAGCCAATGCCTGCCTGCATACCCCACAAAAATCGACTTAGTGTAGACACAAGCATGCCCGTAGCAGGAAACATCCTGCCATCGTCCATCCAGGTCCTCTCCCCCTTCTCCAGCAGATGGCTGCCATACAGGCCGACTATACCACCTACTGCTATTTGCTTAAACTGGTACAGCCTCACATGGATATTGATAGGTATATCCAGATAGGCCAGCACCGCTTCCGTCATTAGAGGAAGCCCTAAAGGGTCAACTCCTGTTTCCAGCCCGTACCGGAGTGTAAAGACTTTCTGTCTATACAGGAAAAGCCATTCAAGTGCCAAATGCTCCCTAATATTCCACCAGCATACACTGCCGATGCTATAGCTTAAGCCTGCATCCACCTGCTGTTTATCAGCATAGCTACTCTGTAGGTCCAGTTGCATAAAATCCTTTGAGAAAACAGGACCTATCCTGATTGAAGCTTGCCTATGCCTGACAGGAGGCTGGGCTTCTTCCAAAATGATCCGGGTTGGCATACTCCATTCCGGCACATACACCTGAAATCCCACAGTAGGGGCAATACGCACCATCCGCTGCACGGTGTCCTGTTGTACAGATTGATCTCTGTACGATCTAGGTAGCCGTCCTGCACCCCTCCCTGCTTGCTCGGGGAGTACAACCTGAGTCTGGGGCTCCAACTTTCGCAGCACCACATAGCCCCCAATTACTTTATAAGTCAGTGCCACCTTTGCCAGGAGCAGGGAAAGGAACTGATTCAATGGCATTTTCTCTGCCCTGATGGAAAGCTTTTGTTCCAGGCCTGGCAGATGTCCCCCATAAGAAAAGCTAAGGTTGTAACGCTCCCCCACCTCCTGCAGCAATACCTCCAGCACCACAGCATCAGCCTCAATGGATACCTTCTGTTCCAGGTCCTGTGCACAGAGGTGTAACTGAAAAAACAGACATCCTATTACCATGGGGATTCTTCTCATTTTACCCCCTGTCCTTGGCAACTCCCCCCCCTGATAAGCAACTGCCCATTCTCCTGCTTTTCAACCGATACCCCCAGGCTGTAAGAGAAAATTTCCATCAGCTCCTCCAGTGCGGGATCCTGAAAAGAGCCGGTAAATCTGCAATTAAGCAGTTGAGGATTCTCCACGTCCATTACTGCTCCATAGTGTCGCTCCAGTGCAGGCAAAACCTCATGGAACGGGCTTTGCCGGAACACCAGTTTTCCATGCTGCCAGGAAAGGTAGTTCGGATCTACATTCTTTTCAAGCCGAGGATCTTCCTCCGGGAAGACGCGCAAAAGGTCATCTTTCCCCAGCCGGTAATATTGCCCATAGTATTGCACTTCCACACTACCGGAGGCAACACTTACTTCCAGTGGCTCACCTGATACAGCTTTTACAAAAAAGGAAGTACCCAATACTTTCACACGCATCCCTTCCATATCAATCTGAAAAGGATGGTGTTCATCGCGGGTTACCTGGAAATAAGCCTGTCCGGATAAGTAAACAGACCTCTTCTGATCTGCAAACTGATAGGAAAGCGTAGTTCCCTGCCTGGCAAATACCTTAGTGCTGTCGGGCAGCATGTACACCTGTACAGCCTGCTCGCCGGCAGGGTGCTCATAGCTGACAACAACTGCCTGTTCATCAGTATTTCGGAAAAGGATCCACCCTCCAGCTGCCAGCGCCAGCAAAAGCACAATGCCCACCAATTTGTAAAAGATCTGCCAGCGGAAAGGAGAAACACGGGAAGTCTGCTCCGGCACTTGGTGAATCCGTTGTTTTAGCCGCTTTAACTCTGCTGCTATTTCATCTTCTCCTGTTTCAGGAGGGGCTGTACTAGTGGTAAGGGCCCAGCTCATCCTGATCTCTTCTCGTAACTGCCGGTGCTGCTCGTTTTCCGCCAGCCAGACCTTCAGCATTTCCGCTTCTTCGGGTCTTAGCTGATGGGTAAGCTCCTTGTGCAGCAGACTAATATATTGAGGATCCGTTTCCATAGCAATTAACCCCTTGTAACTAAACAGACACAGAAAAGAGGTACTACCCTACTCCTCCTGTGAAAAAATTTTATCCCCCAGGTTTTTGGATTAGCTTTTGCTGGTATCAGGAGGTGACGCAACGAAGCGCCTCCTTTGTTATGTCATCAACTGCATACGCTTTACCAGTTAAACAACATAAGATAGCTTAAGTAAGGCTCCAGCATTTTCCTTAGCCTCTTTAAGGCTTTGGTGATGTGCTTCTCCACTGCCTTCACTGAAACGCCCATGTATTCAGCAATCTGAGCATTGCTCATTTCCTCCTCCCGGCTTAACTGAAAGGCAACTCTGCACTGAAGGGGAAGCTCCAGGATAGTGCGATTGATCAATGCATGCAGTTCCTGATCTTCCAACTTGGCACTTGTTTCATTGGACTGGGTAGCATGTTGTTCGGGCGTAAGCTCGTCCAGGGAAACTACCTGCAGGCGGGGATTGTCCCGTAAATAATTCAGTGAGCGGTTGATTACTGACCTGAAGAGATAGGCTTTTAGTGGTTTTGTCTCCCGCAGAAATTGGCGCTTTTCCCATAATTTGGCAAATACATCCTGAACTATGTCCCTGGCCTGCTCATTATTGCGCACAATTCTATAAGACACTCTTTTCAGGGCAGTATAGTGCTGTCTGAACAGAAATTCCAGCGCCTGTTCATCATCTGCGGCCAGTCTTCTGCCTAAAAAACCGTCATCATCAAACCACCTAGCCATGACTCCTGGAAAAAATTTACCTCTGCAAACTCACATTGCTGAATGCCGGCCTCAATGATGCCGGAAGAAGGAGCAACACACCTCCTTTTGGGTCTGTAGTAACAATATAAAATTCTAAAACAATAAATACAAGCCCGGCATCGGCTGATAATCAACACCTTAACTTTCGACCACGCCCCTCTGTAGCTTTTCTCTTAGCATTTTCATATCCTCGCTTAGCTTTCTCTCCACTACTTTGGCATAGATCTGGGTAGTGCGGATACTCCCGTGCCCCAGCATTTTGCTGACCGATTCGATGGGTACGCCATTGGCTAAGGTGACGGTAGTGGCAAAGGTGTGACGGGCCAGGTGAAAGCTTAGGTTTTTATCAACGCCGCACAGATCGGCGATCTCTTTCAAATAACTGTTGAGCTTTTGATTGGTGAGCACCGGTAGCAGCCTTCCCTGCACCTGCGCCCGGGGATCATCTTTATAGCGCTCAATGATCGTAAGTGCCTGTGGCAGCAGCGGCACCTTGAAGAACTCACCGGATTTGCGGCGTTGCCCCATTAGCCAAAGCGCCCCATCCATGCCCTTTACTACCTGATCCGGCGTCAACTCGCTTACTTCAATATAAGAAGCTCCTGTATAACAGCTGAAGACAAACAGGTCTCGCACCAGTACCAGACGCTTTACGGAAAAATTTTTATTTTCAATACGTTGTAGTTCCTCCAGACTTAGATGTCCCCGCTCTTTTTTCTCAAAGCGGGCTTTAAACTTCAGGAACGGATCTTTCTGAATCCATTCCTCTTTGACGGCCAGGTTGATCATTTTGCGCAGGCGCTCAATATGTTTCATCGCACCGTTCTGACCGCAGGGCTTGTGATGATCAGTTGGTTTATGGTTTTTCAGGAATTTTTCAAAGTCTTTGATAAACTTGTAGTTGAGCTCCTCCAGGTACAAATCAGAAGTCTTGTACTTTTCCTTTAAGAACTGCCTCACATATTTACAGGTGGTATAATAATTCTTTTGTGTGCCAGGTGCCAGTTCCCCTTTCATCTCCTCGGCATGATAGGTCATGAGCTCCTGCAGGGTTTTGCCCGATTCATCCTCTCCCAGGTATCGTTGTTTGACAGCCTCTGCCGTGAGAAGTCTTCTTTCCTTTTCCAACTCCTGCTGACAATCGTAGAGGCGGTTGCGCACCTGCTCCAGATATACAGCCAGCGCCCGGATCTCTTCTTTGTTGCCCTTTGTACATCCCTTTCCTTCGTCCCAATTGCGCAGGGGAACTTTTCTTTTCAGGGAAAGGTCCAGACTCTTGCCGTCAACAGTAATGCGGGCATAGACCGGCGCCAGCTCCCCCTTGAGCTTGTACTTCTTGATAAAAAAAGAAATGCCGAAGGTGTTTTTCGCTTTCATACAATCTTATTTAGCGGTACTTGAATTGGTTTATCTGTGCCCCTTAAAAAAGGGCACGGAAAAAGGCTCAAAAAGCACCAAATCCAGCCATTCGTTATGCCCTAAAAATTTTATATAACCAACTGATTTACAGATAGTTATCCCTGTTTTCGTGCCCTCAATTTAGAAAATAAAAAAGGGACCACGAATAGGGCATATTTTTATTGAGATTGTATAGATGATTTGGAGGGTAGAAAAAGAAAAAACCCTCTAAATCTTACGATTTAGAGGGTTTCAGGGGCTTTTGACAAGCCACTTTGTCGGGGTGGCAGGATTCGAACCTACGACCTCCTCGTCCCAAACGAGGCGCGATACCGGGCTACGCTACACCCCGAGCGGTATCTTCTTTTTTTGTCATTAAGACGTTTCAGCGGAGAGGGGGGGATTCGAACCCCCGGTACAGCATTACCCGTACGACAGTTTAGCAAACTGCTGGTTTAAGCCACTCACCCACCTCTCCGTTCGTCTACGCTTCCGGCTTCCTGGAAGTGCGCTCTCCGTTTACTGGAAAAGTGATGCAAATATAAGGGAATGGATGATTACACACCAAATAAATAATTAAATTTCTTCGTTTTTCTTTCAGCCAGAACCCTAACTCTATCTTTATAAAGGAATTGGGTACTCTGACTGCTACTTGCTATATTTACCACTGCTGCAATCTACTCCATGAACTGGTATAAAAACTTTGGTACTTACGAAATCGCGCTCATTTTACTTTTTGGTATTGGCTACCTGCTGTATGCCTACCGCTTTTACAAAGCCTCCCAGGTGGTAGAGGGGAAGACTAACATTTTCCTGGTGAAATTTATCTTGCGCACCCTCATATTTGCACTCCTGCTCATGGCTTGGCTGGGTCCAACCTTCGGACAGGCTAAAAGAGAAATCAAGGCTGTTGGTAAAGATATTTTCATTGCTGTCGATCTTTCCAAATCAATGAACGCCTACGATGTACAGCCCAGCCGCCTGGAGAAAGTAAAGTTTGAGCTAAAAAAAATGTTGAATGCCTTTTCTTCCGACCGGGTGGGCATTATTATCTTCGGTACCGAAGCGTTTATTCAGAGTCCGCTTACCTTCGATGGAAGTGCCCTGCAATTGTTTGTAGAAACCCTGCACACTGGCCTTGTTCCCTATGGCGGCACCGAACTGGCAGCACCGCTGCAGCTGGCGCTCGACAAGCTTAAAAAAGAAGGCACACAGGAGGGCAAGCCCTCCTCCCGCCTGGTAATCCTGATCAGCGATGGCGAAGATTTTGGTGAAGAAGCCCAGGCACTGGCCAATGAGTACAAGAAAGAAGGCATCAGGCTGTTTACCCTGGGCGTTGGTACCCAGGAAGGTAGCCGCATCAGGGAAAGGCGGCTCTATAAACGCAATAATGAAGGCGAAGAGGTAATTACGCGCCTGAATCCTGATGCACTTAAAAGGCTGGCCCAGGAGGCCAATGGCAGTTACTATGAAATCAATAACCGCCTGAACGAAACCCAGAAACTAATAAATGCCGTAGCAGCCGTTGAGGGAGAAATGCAGGATGCCCGCCTGGTAGATGTTTCTTCAAACCGGTATTACTATTTTCTGGCAGCAGCCCTTCTTTTGCTGGCCCTGGATGCCATGCTGCACCTAAAGTTATTGCGCTTATGAAATGGGGACTATTCTTTCTATTTATACTCACAGCCTGGCAGGGTGGCGGAAACAGCCTGACCCGCATTGCAGAAACCAACAGGTTAAAAAGAGCAGCTGCCGAAGCCTATATGGAGGAGCGATATGCAGAGGCTGCCTCAATATACGAGGTGCTGCGCACAAAATGGGGCGATGAGTCTGACGCTGTAAAGCTTAACCATGCCCACGCTCTTTTACGGGCAGAAGAAAAAGAAAAGGCTACCGAAGTTTATCGTCAGATAACCGAAGGCAGTGCCGGCAAACAGGCTAAGTCAGTAGCCCTGCAGCAGTTAGGCTTTCTTGCCTCAGAGGATGAGAAACAGCTCCAGAATGCCTTGCAGTACTTCAAGGAAGCCTTAAAGGCCGATCCTGCCAATGAAAGTGCCCGCATGAATTATGAGCTGGCCTGGAAACGTCTGAACGAACAGGACGATCAGCAGCAGGACCAGGAGGATCAGCAGCAACAGGAAGATCAGCCTAAGATTGAGCCTTCTGAATGGGCCCGGCAACAGAAAGCCAAAGCAGATGCATTGTCCAGGCAGTTCAGGTATACCGACGCGCTAAGGCTTATGCAGGAAAGCCTGGAGCAGGATTCTACCATTGCGGCATACAATGACTTTATCAGCCGGCTTGGCGATGTTGCCGAAATAGACCAGTAGCTTGCTCCCGCTGCCGCAAAGCCTTCTTAGGATTAGCTGTACAAAAAAGGAGTTTGACAGACATGAAAGCAGGAACAAGTTCAGGACATATAATGTAAAGCTAAAAGTACATGTCTCTGAGTTCTTTTGCCCGAATGCTACGTTATAGATGTAAAAATGTCCTGCCTGCACTGAAAACCGGACGGACATAAACCAGAAGACAGAATATGATTGCCATACAAAGCATAAGTATTAACAGCCTGATCAGGAAGCTGATCCTCTCCCTGCTTCCTGCTATGCTCTTTTTGTTACCCCTCATGGGCAGTGCCCAATCCGGCAGAGCTGCCACGAGTGGTCCTGAGGGAGCTTTTCATGCTGCTGCCAACCATTACATTGCGGGCCAGCAGCAGGAGGCGCTTCAAACCCTGGAGCAGGGCCTGCGACAGTACCCTAACGATCAGAAACTGCAGGCACTCCACCAGAAACTAAAACAACAGCAGCAACAACAGCAGCAGCAGGAACAACAGCAGAACGAACAACAAAACCAGCAGAGCCAGCAGCAGCAGAAATCATCTGCCGGACAGCAATCTGAAGAAGACCTGAACCAGCAGGGACAGGAGAAAGAGCAGCCAGGTGAGCAGCAACAACAGAATGCAGAGGAGCAGCAAGCGCAGCAGCGTGAAGCTAATGAAGGAGAAGAGGGCGAAGAGCGGGAAGTTCAGGCCCGTGACCCGCAGGGCGAAGTAAACAAGCGCCTGCAGGAAATGAACATCAGCCCTGAAAAGGCTAAAATGCTGCTCGAGGCCATGAAGAGTAACGAGATCCAGTACCTGCAGCAAAAGCAAAGACAACCGTCTCGCCGCCAGAAGAGTACTAAACCCGACTGGTAGGACAAACACTATCGCAAACGTTTTAAAGCCGGTGCCAGGGCATTTTCCCGGTGCCGGCTTTTTGTTTATCAGCCCCTTTTTCGATAAATTTGATCAGTTTTTTATCTATCAGTATTTTTTAACCGCCCTGGAAAACAAATGCCCCGCCTGTTAACAGGGGCCATCTAACCAAAAAATTATTTTAGCAATGAAAGAAGTGTATATCGTATCGGCCGTTCGCACACCTATAGGCAGTTTTGGCGGCAAGCTTGCAGGCATGTCGGCAACAGAACTTGGCTCTATTGCCATTAAGTCTGCACTGCAAAAGGTTGGCGTAGAGGCCAAAGATGTAGATGAAGTGATGATGGGTAACGTGGTTTCTGCAAACCTGGGACAGGCACCAGCCCGACAGGCTGCGGTGGGTGCCGGCTTGGGTTACAATGTTCCCTGCACCACTATTAACAAGGTTTGTTCCAGTGGTATGAAAGCAGCCATGTTTGGCGCCCAATCCATCATGCTGGGCCAAAACGATGTAGTTGTGGTAGGCGGCATGGAAAGCATGAGCAACATCCCTTTCTATGTGCCTAATGCACGCTGGGGCTACAAGTACGGCAATGGAGAGCTGGTAGACGGCCTGGCAAAGGATGGGCTGTTTGAAGTGTACTATAAATTCCCAATGGGCAACTGCGCCGATAATACGGCTAAGGAAATGTGCATCAGCCGTGAGGCACAGGACGAGTACGCCATCAAGTCTTATAAGAGAGCTGCCGAATCGTGGGAGAAGGGCTATTTCAAAGATGAGGTAATTCCTGTGGAAATTCCTCAGCGCAGAGGTGAACCGGTCATCATGGACAAGGATGAGGAGTTCACCAACGTTCACTTCGATAAAATTCCGGGACTGAAGCCTGTGTTTTCTAAAGAGGGTACTGTTACAGCCGCCAATGCTTCTACCATCAATGATGGGGCTGCAGCCATGGTGCTCATGAGCAAAGAGAAAGCCGATGCCATGGGCATAAAGCCACTGGCCAAGATTCGCGGTTTTGGCGATGCTGCACAAGATCCTATCTGGTTTACCACCTCTCCTGCCCTGGCCATACCAAATGCGCTTAAAATGGCCGGTTTAGGCAAAAACGAGATCGACTACTTTGAGATCAACGAGGCTTTTGCAGCAGTGGCCCTGGCCAACATCCAAAAGCTTGAGCTCGATGCAGATAAAGTAAATGTATTTGGTGGTGCTGTAGCCCTTGGCCACCCACTGGGCGCCAGCGGTGCCCGCATCATGACAACCCTTATTTCAGTACTCAACCAGCGTGATGCCCAGTTTGGTGCAGCCGGTATCTGTAACGGCGGTGGTGGCGCCTCTGCCATTATTCTGGAAAGGGTTTGAAGTCAGAAGATAGAGAATAGAAAATAGATGTTAGAAATGAGAGAGGCTCCACTTAATGGCAGCCTCTTCTTTTTTATTCTTTCCTCCACTGCTACTCCAGCCAAAATCACCCAGGTGCACGCTGCGCTGTTACTACCGCGTCCGCCTCCCGACGGGTGGCAACATTCGTCAAGCCTCCATGTTTGACACATGCATGGATAAATCTAAAAACAACCCAAGAGCCTTTTGCAAGGCTTCCATGCAAAGGAAGTGGGCAAGACAATGAAAAAGGAAAGGCTGCCTGTCTGGGCAGCCGCTCATAATTCTATCTTCTATCTTCTATCTTCTTCCCCTACTCGTCATCTTCATGCCTGCGACCTATTTCTCCGGTACCTTCCTGTCCTTCACCACTGATGCTCTGGCGCATACCGGTATCGGCCTGGATGTTCTGCATTTTGTAGTAATCCATAATACCTAAGTTTCCGTTTCTGAAAGCTTCGGCCATGGCAAGCGGCACTTCAGCTTCAGCCTGGATCACATTAGCTCTTGCTTCCTGCGACTTCGCCTTCATCTCCTGTTCATGGGCTACGGCCATTGCCCGGCGTTCTTCTGCCCTGGCTTCCGCTACTTTAAGGTCGGCATTGGCCTGATCTATCTGCAGCTTGGCACCTATGTTGGTACCCACGTCTATATCGGCAATGTCGATAGAAAGAATCTCGAAGGCAGTTCCTGCATCCAAACCGCGCTGCAGCACCAGCTGGCTTATTTTATCAGGATTTTCCAGCACTGCTTTATGCGAGGTAGCAGAACCGATGGAGGTCACGATACCCTCACCTACCCGGGCTAAAATGGTTTCTTCGCCGGCACCACCCACCAGCTGCGCAATATTGGCCCGCACGGTTACCCGCGCCTTTGCCACCAGCTGAATACCATCCTGCGCTACGGCAGCCACCGAGGGGGTATTGATCACTTTAGGATTTACTGAAATCTGCACCGCCTCAAACACATCACGACCAGCCAGGTCAATGGCCGTGGCCTGCTTGAAGGTTAACCTGATGTTTGCTTTATCGGCAGAAATAAGTGCTTTGATGACCGTAGGCACATTACCACCAGCCAGGTAGTGGGTTTCCAGCTCACTGGAAGTAATCTCGCTCAGGCCGGCTTTCTGTGCTGTAATCAGCGATTCAACAATCAGGCGGGGCGATACTTTACGGATACGCATGAAAACAAGCTCAAACAGGTTAATTCTAACACCTGAAAAGCGTGCCGTAATCCAGAGATTAATGGGCACAAAATAGAAAAAGATCATAATGGCCACCACAATGGCTATGATCACAAACACCAGCGCTAAATTTTCCATGCTATTGATAAATCGTTAAAGGTTCTACAAATATGGTTCGGTCTTCTACCCTGCTCACCCGAACCGGTGTACCTACCTCCAGGTGCTGTCCATGAGAGCGTACTTCATACACCACTCCATTGAACTCTGCATTGCCTGAAGGCCTAAGATTAGAAACTGTTACTCCCCTGGCGCCTACCTGCACCATTACATCATCTTCATTCACCCTGCTGTTTATTGATTTATCGAGTGAGAAGTTTTGCCATGATTTGTTCCTTATCGACAGCAGCACACTGGCAATTGCAGCAATAGAGGTGCCTATCAACAGCCACAGGCCAACTTCGGCTCCATAGGCGCTAAAGCCCAGAAACACCCCCAGGCCTGCAAAAGCAACACCTAAAATACCAACAAGGGTGGTACCCGGAATAAAGATAACTTCTGCCACCAGCAGGGCCAGGCCCAGCAGTATCAGCACTATAATAGCTATGAGGGTAAGCATACCGCTTCTTGGGTAATTAATCTGAAAGATACAGTTCTAACGTTAAAACCCAAAAAGCGGCGGATAATCCCATGCTATCTCAGCAAAAAAGCCAGCAAAGGCTGGCTTACTTATCAGGATTATGAAAAATTAATATGCCCGGGCAAATACCACGCGCTGCCGCGATGGTTTACCGGTATAAACGCATACACCTTCTTCTTCAACAGCATCGAGCTGGCCTGCCAGCGGAATGCAGCGAATAGTCGCTTTGGTCTCTTCCTTAATCTTTTCTTCTGTTTCGGCAGTGCCATCCCAGTGGGCAAGCAGAAAGCCGCCTTTATCATCAAGCACCTGCTTAAACTCATCCCAGCTGTTTACCACATGGGTATTCTCCTGGCGGAACTTAAGTGCTTTCTGGTATATGCTCTGCTGAATGTCAGCCAATAGCTGCTCAATATAATCCGGGAGGTTTTCATCTAGCGCAACCACTGTTTTCTCACCGGTATCGCGGCGGGCAACCTCTACCGTACCTTTTTCCATGTCTTTAGGACCAATCGCCAGGCGCACAGGCACCCCTTTTAATTCCCATTCGGCAAATTTAAAGCCCGGGCGTTCAGTATCACGATCATCGTAACGCATGCTGATGCCTTTAGCCAGCAGCGCGCTTTTTATTTCTGCTACTTTTTCGCCAATAAGCTGCAGCTGCTCTTCTCCCTTATAGATAGGCACAATTACCACCTGGGTAGAAGCCAGCTTTGGTGGCAGCACCAGCCCCTGGTCGTCGGAATGTGCCATGATGAGCGCTCCCATCAGGCGGGTGCTAACACCCCATGAGGTTCCCCATACCAGTTCCAGCCCCCCTTCCTTGGTTGCAAACTTTACATCAAATGCTTTGGCAAAATTCTGGCCCAGGAAATGGCTTGTACCTGCTTGCAGGGCTTTACCATCCTGCATCAGTGCTTCTATGCAATAGGTATCTTCTGCACCGGCAAAGCGCTCGCTTTCGGTTTTCACCCCCCTGATTACCGGCATAGCCATCCATTCTTCAGCAAAACGCGCATAAATATCCAGCATCTGACGGGTTTCTGCTATGGCCTCCTGTGCTGTAGCATGAGCGGTGTGCCCCTCCTGCCATAAAAATTCGGCTGTACGCAAAAAGAGCCTTGTACGCATTTCCCAGCGCACCACGTTAGCCCACTGGTTAATGAGCAGGGGCAGATCGCGGTACGACTGTATCCAGTTTTTGTAGGTGCTCCAGATAACAGTTTCAGAAGTTGGCCGAACAATAAGCTCTTCTTCCAGTTTTGCTTCTGGGTCAACAATAACCCCACTGCCATCTTCTGCGTTCTTTAAACGGTAGTGTGTTACAACAGCACACTCCTTGGCGAAACCCTCTACGTGACTTGCTTCGCGGCTTAAGTATGACTTTGGAATGAAGAGCGGAAAGTATGCGTTTACGTGGCCTGTTTGCTTGAACATCCGATCGAGCTGATCGCGCATGGCCTCCCAAATACCAAAACCGTAGGGCTTGATTACCATACAGCCCCGCACTCCGGAGTTCTCTGCTAGATCGGCCCGTTTTACCAATTCATTGTACCAAAGGGAATAATCTTCGCTTCTTTTTGGAATAGCCTTGCTCATGAACTTGTATTGGTATGATTATTGTTGTATTAAATTTAGTTCTAAGACTAGCAAATATAGTTAGTTGCCGGGGCAAATATCTATTTTTATATGAAGCACGTTTAGTAAATTAAGGACAATTTTAACGGCAAACCTATGAAAGCTCTCACATATACCCTATCCCTACTGCTGTCTGTAACGCTGATAAGTGGTTGTTCCAACAATCAGTATGCCCAACAGGAGTATGACGACATGTATTTTACTGCTCAGGACCGCGAAAAGGAAATTGCAGCAGAACAAGCCCGGCTGGAGGCCCGCAGGCAGGCACAGTTAGAACAGCAACAACAAAGAGAAGCTGCCGCTGCCGAGCGCAGCAAAAATGCTTACGATGAGTACGATACACAAGCTGCCCGGGAGCTAAATCCTGATGCAGCAGCTACCTATGGTACCGAATCTGAAGAACAGTATTACGAAGAAGAATATTATACCGAAGAGCAAGCAGCTACTGCCGGCTCAGGTACAAACGTTTACAACAACTATTACTATAATAACAGGCCTGTTTATGACCCCTGGATGTACGACCCCTACGGGTATGCAGCAAGCCCTTGGGCCAGAAACTCTTACTGGGGCCGCCCGGGCTGGGGTAGCGGCTTCTCTATAAGCTTCGGCATGGGCTGGAACTCATGGGGCTCCTTTTGCGATCCTTTCTGGGATCCATGGTGCGGAAGCAGCGCTTACTACTACAACGCTTATCGTCCTGCCTGGGCCTGGAATGGCTGGGGCTACCAAAACCCTTATGCACATGGCTACCGCAACGGCTTTTATGATGGTTATTACGGACGCCGCAACTACTGGGGCGCCTACTACCCAAGCACTGTTGTTGTAGTGAACAGCGACAACAATGCCAGACGTAATGTAACCTATGGCCCGCGCGCAAGCCGCTCTATGGCAGTTGCCGATATGGGCGTAGGCTCACGTGCCGCTAACAACCAGGGACTTCGTGAAGAGCGTCGTCAGCGTATTGAAAGCGATGCTGACCGCAGCCGCGGCATTATTAATGGCAGCCAGCGCTCTGTAAGACCTGCCACAGAAGGCGGCAGAGGACGTGCTGTACCAGCAGATGGAAGGAACCAGCGTACAACTACGCCTACTACCCGCCCGCAGCGTACACCACGTACCGAACCAAGCCGCACTAACGAGGCAAGGCCACAGCGCCAGCCTGCAGAGCGTAGCAGACCACAGGTAAGGCCTTCTACTCCACAGACAAGACCAACGCCTCAGACCCGTCCATCTTCCCCTACACGCGGAAATGGCGGCGGCGCAGCTCCTTCACGTAGCAGAGGTGGCCGTGGTGGCGAACCAATGAGCATCATGGAAGATAACAATCTGAATGAGGGGCGTGCACAACGCCCTTCTTCAGATGTTTCAAGACCGGAAGTAGCAGCCAGCCCGCTTCAAAACCGCGAGCAGGCAGCCCCTGCCGAGCGCAGAAATGAAGCAGTAGTGGAGCGTAACAGCTACACCAGGCCCCAAAGACCTGAGCGCCGTGTAGAAGACCGCCAGTACAGCTCACCTGCTCCTGAAAGAGCTACCCGTTCGGCAATACAAGACCGTAATTACAGCACTCCGGCCCGCACACAGCGTAACACCGACTACAACCGCAGCTACTCTGCTCCGGAGCGCAGCTCAAGCCCTTCAAGAAGCTACAGCAGCCCTGCGCCATCAAGCCGTCCGGCACCAGCCATGAGCAACGGAGGCAGCAGCCGCTCTACTTCGGGCAGTTCAAGCCCATCGCGCAGCAGCGATAACGCTCCTTCTCGTAGCCGTAGAGGGAATTAAGTAACCCTTTTTAACCTGATTGATGATGAAAAAGATTTTAGCACTTATATTTTTTAGTGCCGGCTGCTTCTTTGTTTCAACTGAAGGCCAGGCACAGTCTTACAGATACTCCAATGATGCCCTGCGGTTTAGCCGTTACAGCCCTGGTGGCACCGCCCGTATTGTAGGCATTGGCGGCGCACAGGTAGCCTTGGGGGGCGATATAAGCTCTGCCTACAGCAACCCCGCAGGCCTGGGTTTTTACAACCGTTCGGAGTTAAGCATTAGCCCAATATTTAACAACAGCGTAAACGATGCCTATTACCTGCCTCCGGGTGGTACACAGCAATCCAATACCCCCAGCACCTACGACTACCGCAGCAGGCTGGGCATAGGCAGCATTGGCGCTGCTTTTAACTGGAATAAAAAAGGAGAAGACAGGAATGGCGTGGTGAGTAATACATTTGCCATTACCTATCAGCAAACAAACAACTTCCACGACCGCATAACCTTTGAGGGTAATAACCCTACAAATACTTTTGTAGATATTTTCGATCTTGGCACCATTCAGTCTTTAGATGTTCTGGAAAATCCGGTTGGGCTTACCCGCCTTGCCTACGATGCCTACCTGATTGACATCTATGAGGGCGAAAATGAAGATGGCAGCCTGTATCATTATTACGACACCGAGCAGCCACTTCCCGATGCCGACTATCCTATTATGCAGCGTGAGGCGATTGAAACCTCTGGCTCGCAAGGCCAGGTTAATTTAGCATACGGCGCCAATATTGCCGATAAGATCTATGTTGGTGGTGGCATTGGCATTACCTCGCTGGAGTACCGTTTTGTTTCCCGCTACCAGGAGGTGGTACCGGAACAGCTTTACCAGGATTTCCCCGACGAAGCACCAAACAACCGCTTTGTATTTGAAACCGATCGCCTTACCACCGGCAGCGGCATCAATGCTACACTAGGTATTATAGCGCGCCCAATCTCTGCTATTTCTATTGGTCTTTCGTACCAGACGCCCACGCACTATGAAATATCAGAAGATGAACAGCTAAACCTAACCACCTATTTCAGGGATACCCAGAGCAGTGAGCAGGGGCAAATGTTAAACACCTGGGATTACAGGCTTAAAACGCCGGGCAGACTAACCGCGGGAGCTGCTTTCTTTGTTGAAAAATGGGGATTCCTCACTGCCGACATAGAGTATGTTAATTACAGCAACGCACGGCTCACAGACGACTACGGCGTAATGGGCCCGGATAACGATGCAAT
This sequence comes from Cesiribacter sp. SM1, assembly GCF_020178975.1. GTDB lineage: Bacteria > Bacteroidota > Bacteroidia > Cytophagales > Cyclobacteriaceae > Cesiribacter. Next base: position 73,643 of record NZ_JAHXBU010000038.1, on the reverse strand, counting down.
CAGGCAGGATTACCAGTCAGTGATCAACTACAGGCTTGGTGCCGAGCTACGGTACAACATTCTTCGCCTAAGAGCAGGCTTTGCGCATATGGCAAATCCATATAATTTTAACCTGATGACGGATGCCAGCACCAATACATTTTCTGTTGGTGCCGGGGTAAGGGTACAGCGTTTCTTTGCCGATCTTGCTTTAAGTCAGCAGCGCCGCGACTCTTCCTACCAGCCATACGAGCTGGAAGATGCGGCCCCTGTTGTTAATATTGAAAACAGGCTTACTTCAGCCATGTTAACCCTCGGATATAACTTCTAAGGAAATTCAGAATTACTGTATACACAAAAGAGCTGCCCAACCCAGGGTAGCTCTTTTATTTATTCAGAAGGGGGAGTAGCTGAAGGGCCAGCTCCTCTGCAGTTTGGGCTTCTTTAACACTTAGTTTTATATCGGCCTGCTGGTAATAGAAGATTCTCCAGCCAAATTTTTCCTCAAGAGACCGGCTCATCGAGTCAAGACTTACCCCCGTAAGCAAGGGCCGCTGTCCGGGCTGCCCTGAAAGGCGTTGGGCCAGCAGGGGCCACGGCACCTCGAGGTATATACTTTGCGCCAGCCGTTTAATGTACTGCATATTATCAAAGAAACAGGGAGTGCCGCCACCTGTAGCCAGTACCATGGCATTGGTACTGCTTAGCACATCTTTCAGCAGCCCCGACTCCTGCTGCCGGAAATAGGCCTCTCCCCTGCTTTCAAATAACTGGGATATGGTGGCGCCTTCCTGCTCCTCCAGCAGCACATCCAGATCATTGAAGGAGAGATTCAGCTTTTGCGCCAATACATTTCCCAGCGTTGTTTTACCGCTGCCAGGCATGCCAAGCAATACAATTAGGGGCTTATTGCTCATGAATTCAGGCGAACACGCGGGTCTAAAGCCGCATATAAAACATCTACAAATATGTTTACCACTACAAATATGGCAGCAATAAAGAGCGTGGAGCCCATCACAACGGGAAAATCCAGGCTTTGCACCGCTTTAAGTGTAACAAAGCCAAGGCCCTTCCAGTCAAAGATTAACTCAACAAAAAACGCACCCGCCATAAGAGATGCCAGCCAGCCCGATACAGCCGTTAGCACCGGGTTAAGGGCATTTTTTAGTGCGTGCTTACCAATCACCCTGTAGTACCGCAGGCCTTTTGCCCGGGCGGTGCGAATGTAATCCTGCGAGAGCACCTCCAGCATTGAGCTCCGTGTTAACTGTGTAATAATAGCCAGTGGCCGAAGTCCCAGTGTAAAAGCAGGCAAAATAAGATTTTCTATGTGAAGGGTGCGTCCGTAAAAAGGATGGTTCACCCACAGCTGACCCGTAAGATTCAGCCCGGTATAATCGCTTAGATAATAACCAAACACCATTGCTATTACAATGGCCGATACAAAAGAGGGCACCGATATACCCAGCACCGATGTGGTGATGATAAAATGATCGGCAAAGGTATTCTGCTTAAGGGCAGCAACCACACCAAAGACTATACCCAGCACCGTAGCAAAGGCCATAGCAGCCAGTGCCAGCCAAAGTGTGCTCTCAACATTCTCCAGCAATATTTCAGAAACCTCTTTATTGCTCTGAAAAGACCTGCGCAAGTAAGGCGTTTTTAGCGCCAGCACTTCTTCCTCTCCTACTGATGTAAGCGGAATGTAGCTATACTTTTTTTGGGCTTCTTCTCCCTTTTCGTGAATAGCCAGGGGCGAGAGGTCTTTCATGTACAACTTCAGCTGCTCAGCCAGGGGCTTATCCAGCCCAAGCTCCTTTTGAATGGCTTCACGTGTAGCAACATCAGTGCGCTGTCCGGCCATCATAGAAACAGGGTCTCCGGGCAGGGCATGAAAGAGAAAGAAGACTACCAGCACTACGCCCAGCAACACAAGAAAACCATAGCCCAAGCGCCGGCCTACAAAGCTAAGCATAGACTAGCGGTTCAGTAGTTTCAATACTTCCGTTGCTTCGGGCGTATCATTGTGGTGCCATTTTTCTACCACTGTTCCATCCTGAAGCAGCACCAGGCCTGGGTTTGAACGCATAATGGTTTTCAGGAGCGTTGCATCTGCAAAAGCATAGGGTATTGCAATCTGATGCTCGTGCCGGAAAGCTTCATAAGAAGCCTCGTCAGAGGAAGTCACAACCAGGGCATCGGCACGTCCGCCCAGGCTCTGGGCCAGGCGTCTGATTGCAGCCAGGTTATCTGTATCTGCTTTTTCTACCTTATGCACAATAATGAGCAGCTTTTTACCCTGCAGCACCTGCTCTGTGAGGTCACCTTCATTATTCCATATGCTGAAATCAGTTATTTTAGGCGCTGCCTCGGGGTTTAGCAGCCTGATATCCTTATACTCATAACCTTCTGAAGCATCGGGGTACTCAGATAGTTCATAATCTCTGCCTCCCTTTGCCATAATATAAGTATAGCGGTAGGGCTCTGTTGGCTGCATGGCTGTGGGTATGTGTACACCCTCTTTGTAAGCCCTGAAATCGATGAATGGCAGGTGCTCAATAGCAACAAAGGCTATAGCAATACTGATAAGACCGGAAGTAAGCACCCACAAACCGGCACCAGGAGATGGGTGGGGCTGCGGATCCTTCCTGTAGGCTACGAACAGAATAAGTATAAGCACCAGCAGCACCAGGTCTTTCATAAAGCTTTGCCAGGGGGTTAGCACCAGCGCATCGCCAAAGCAGCCGCAGTCGGTTACTTTACCGGTAACGGCAGAAAATAAGGTGAGTGCTGTAAAGAACACAATGGTTACCAGCAGCACAGCAGTGGTAATTTTAGGCCTGAACTTTAGCAGCAGAGCCACCCCCAGCACTACCTCCAGTACACTAAGTACAACAGAAAGTACCAGTGCCGTGGGCACCAGTGCATGAAAGGCCGGGCTAAAGGTTGAGGCAAAAACTTCAAAATACTCTTCCAGCTTAATTTGAGTACCTACCGGATCATTAATCTTGATCAAGCCGGAAATAATAAATAAAACGCCCACAAACCAGCGGGCTATGAGCCTAAGCAATGTCATGTTCGGATTCTTTTGATAGAATTAACGCAAACACAGAGTAGTTTAACATATCCTGGTAATTGGCCTGTACGCCTTCAGAGATAAGCGTTTTACCCTGGTTGTCTTCAATCTGCTTTACCCGCAGCAATTTCATCAGAATAATATCGGTAATGGAGCTAACGCGCATGTTACGCCAGGCCTCCCCGTAATCGTGATTCTTGTTGGTGAGTAACTGCAGCGTTTGGTCTACCCATTTATCATACAGGGGCTCCAGCTCCTCATAAGAAAGCTCCAGCCGTTCTTCCCGGGCAAGGTCTATCTGAATGAGTGCTATAATGCAATAATTGATGATACCCACAAACTCTCCTTCCACGGCATCTTCTACCTTTTGCGTGCCTTTTTCCTGAATGGAACGGATGCGCTGGGCTTTGATGTAGATCTGGTCTGTGATGGACGGCAGGCGCAGAATACGCCAGGCGGTACCATAATCTATGGTTTTCTTTCTGAAGATTGATTTACAATCCCCGATAACTTGCTTATATTCGCTGACAGTCTTTTCGATCAAGGCAAACAGGATTAAATTACGGCCGGAGGCCCTCTTTTGGAAGCGAAAGATACACCATTTTCAACAGATTACACACTCAATTTCCGCGGAAAACTGCTCTCTCTCTTACATCCGCGCGTAATGGGTATTCTCAACATCACACCAGATTCTTTCTATGCCGGCAGCCGTGTTATGGATGAAAAGGCGCTGCTTGAGCAGGCCTCCCGAATGCTGGCCGATGGTGCCGATCTGCTCGATATTGGTGGTTACTCCACAAGACCTGGTGCTGCAGAAGTTTCAGAAGAAGAAGAGCGAAAGCGTGTAAGCTGGGCTGCATCCTTGCTGATCAGGGAATTTCCGGATGCGCTCATCTCGGTAGATACTTTTCGTGCTTCCGTAGCCAAAGCAGGTGTAGAGGCAGGTGCCTGCATGATTAATGATGTAGGGGGCGGTACGCTTGATGCGCAGATGTTTGAAATGGTGGCCAGCCTCCAGGTGCCTTACGTGCTGATGCATATGCGTGGCACACCTCAAACCATGACAGGCCTTAACCAGTATGATGATTTAGCAAAAGAAATTATCGATTATTTTGCTGTAACGCTCAACAAATTAAGACAATTAGGGGTAAAAGATATTGTAGCTGATCCCGGGTTTGGCTTTGCCAAAAACATTCAGCAAAATTATATATTGCTCAATCGAATGCGGCTCCTGAAGGCGCTGGACGTACCACTGTTGGTGGGGATTAGCCGCAAATCACTGATCTGGAAAAGTCTGGGTATTTCGCCCGAAGAAGCCGGCAACGGCACTACTGTGTTGAATACAATTGCACTTGACAGAGGTGCTTCCATTTTACGTGTACATGATGTAAAGCAGACGGTGGAAACAGTTAAATTGTGGAGATTAACTAAAGCAAACGCTTGATACTAGGTTTTAATATAGGTTTTCTGGAGGTGGACTTTGTCGACATACTCGACATTGCCCTGGTAAGCTTCCTGTTGTACCAGGTGTACAAGCTTATGCGCGGCAGTGTGGCCGTAAAGATTTTTCTGGGTTTCCTCTCGCTGTATCTTCTTTACCTGGTAGTAAATGCCCTGGAAATGGAGCTGCTCTCCAACATTCTGGGGCAGTTTATGGGTGTTGGTTTTCTGGCAGCCATCATTCTGTTCCAGCAGGAAATCAGGAAGTTCCTCTTCATGATTGGCCGCACCACTATTTTTAACCGTGAGAATATTTTCAAAGGCCTGCCCTGGCGCAAGAACAACCGTGTTGCCGACCTCAACATCACGCCTATTATTGAAGCTGCCAAATCATTAGGCGCCACGAATACGGGCGCTCTTATTGTAATCAGCAAAAGCTCTGAACTTAAATTTTATGCCGAATCCGGCGACCGGATTGATGCTGTGATCAGCAAAAGGCTGCTGCTTAGCATCTTTAATAAGTACAGCCCGCTGCACGATGGCGCTGTAATCATTTACAACAAACGTGTGGAAGCAGCCCGCTGTATATTACCGGTAACCGAAAGGGAAAACCTGCCCGCACAGTTTGGCCTTCGCCACCGGGCAGCTATTGGTATGTCTGAAGCTACGGATACGCTGGTACTGGTTGTTTCTGAAGAAACAGGAAAGATCTCTACGGTACGCAATGGCATCATTCACCATAACCTCTCCCCGCAGGAGCTTAGGTCTAAAATAAATACCTATCTGTACGAGCAGGAAGATGATGATGACACGCCGGTTAAAAAGAAAAAGAAAGGCGTTAATTCTACCACCGGTGAGGCAGCTTCTACTACCAGCACAAGCACCTCAACTTCTACACAACCTTAAAGCAGGCGGTAAAACAGGTAAAAATAAGCACCCGGAATAATTTTACGTGCCTTGATACTATTTCGGATCCCGCTAAAGAATGGCCGTGGCATATACCCCCCCATTCCGGGAACTGCATGCGCAGGATGCCGTGGGTTGGCTGGCTCATGCAGCAGGATACTTTGCTGCAAATGCAGCTGAAATGCTACTTTGCCTAAATCAGCAAAAAGCCCCTGCCTGAACTCAAAAGCAGCTGCCCACGTCTGGTTTTCAAGTTCTTCGGTATACCGGTTACCAGGCCTTTGCCCCTCAAAAAGTTCTGAAGTGTAGCTGTATTGGAGCATCCCTTTTTCCGTGAAGTTTGCCAGACTCAGCCCACCGCCTAAGCGAAAGCCCGAATTTGCTTCCTTCTTGAAGTTCAGGTTAAGTTCGGCGCCACCCTTAACATACCAACCCTGGCTGGAGTAATCATACAAGTTTTTAAAAAGAGTGTCCCGGGTAATCTTCATCAGTCCGCCTGCTCCCCATACCGTAGCATACCTGCTTAAGTTAAGTACCACCATGGGCTGCAAAGAATAGCCACCTCTAGCAGGATGCGCGAATGTGCTGGGTATTTCCAATCCAATCCACAGCCGCTTTCTGTTAACCGATGTTGTATCCTGTCCGCTGGCCTTCAGGCTTACCAACCCCATCAACAACATGAAAAATAAAATAGCTATTCTGTAACTATAACGGTCCATGAGGAACTGTTGTCCTGAATTTGAACATCAGAAAAAGTGGATTCCGGCAGTACCCTCACATTTCTAAGCTCCATGAAAAACCCGCAGCCTGTATCTTCAAAATCAGATATTCTATCGTAGGTCAGGGCGAGGCGCCAAATCTTACCCCTCATATCCAGGAATTCATATACTGTGGTATCGGAGTTCAGCGCAAAAGGTAGTTGAAGTATTTCATTACTCCAGATGCGCCTGCCTTCAAGCAAATCGCTTCTCAATACATAGCTCCTCTCCTGCTGGAACTGCATTACAACCTGCAGGAGAGGCAGTTCTTCGGAGCGGCATGGATCGCAGCTATTACACAGAAAAGCAATGACTGGTAACAGTACCAGCCATTGCAGTTTTTTTATTTCCTGGAGCATGCACTAATATTATGCTTATTTCAGCACTCCCAGTTCTCTGCCTACTTCGGTAAAGGCCTCAATGGCTTTATCCAGGTGCTCCTGCTCATGTACTGCAGAAATCTGCACGCGTATACGTGCCTGCCCCTGCGGTACCACCGGGTAGTAGAATCCTATTACATAGATGCCTTTTGCCAGCAGGCGTTCTGCAAACTGCTGGGCCAGCGGGGCTTCATATAGCATGATGGGTACAATGGGATGCTCACCAGGCTTGATATCGAAACCAGCTTCGGTCATTTTCTGCCTGAAGTACTGCGTGCTGTTCATTAGCTTATCACGCAGCTCTGTGGTGCTGCTTAGCAAATCAAACACAGCAATAGAAGCGCCTACAATGGCAGGTGCCAGGGAGTTGGAAAACAGGTACGGCCTGGAGCGCTGCCGCAGCATTTCAATAATTTCCTTGCGGCCGGTGGTAAAGCCTCCAAGAGCGCCTCCCAGGGCCTTGCCCAGCGTACCTGTGATGATATCAATTTTACCGATCACATTACAGTGCTCATGCACACCACGGCCGGTATTGCCCATAAAGCCTGTGCTGTGGCTTTCGTCCGACATCACCAGTGCCTTGTATTTTTCGGCCAGGGCTACAATTTTATCGAGTTGCGCAATGGTGCCATCCATAGAAAAAACGCCATCAGTCACAATAATTTTCTGAACGGCTCCTGCGGCATCTGCTTCCTGCAGCTGTTTTTCCAGGTCGGCCATGTTGTTGTGCTTATAACGGAAGCGCTTTGCCTTGCACAGGCGCACCCCATCGATGATGGAGGCATGGTTCAGCTCATCAGAGATGATGGCATCGTCCGGACCAAAGAGGGGCTCGAACACCCCGCCGTTTGCATCAAAAGCAGCTGCATACAAGATAGTATCTTCGGTACCTAAAAAGTTAGCAATACGCTGCTCCAGTTCTTTGTGTATATCCTGGGTGCCGCAGATAAAGCGTACCGACGACATTCCATAGCCATGGGTATCGATGGTGCGCTTGGCAGCCTCCAGCACCACCGGGTGCGACGACAGGCCCAGGTAGTTGTTGGCGCAGAAGTTAATTACTTCGGTGCCTGCAGTAGTTTTGATATCGGCGCCCTGTGGCGTGGTGATGATGCGTTCGCTTTTATACAGGCCAGCCTGTTTTATCTTTTCCAGCTCCTGCTGCAGCACCGGTTTGAGGGTATCGTACATAGTTTGAATTTTAAGATTTCTTGTTTTCAGAAATAGGTAAAAGTGGATAGCTTCTGCGGATATCGTTTATCAAAAAAAGTTTGTGAGCAGTAAAACTATCCGGATGCATCTGCATAAACTGCCGCTCAAAATCTGCATACTGCTGGGGCGAACCCTTTTGGTATGCACGGGCATCTATTTTTTTCTGTGCCAGATATTCCTGCCAGTTTATTTGTTCCATACCTTACAAATATACACAAGCAGCCACCATTTGCCAGCCAAAGCCAACGACTTGGGGTGGATTTCGTAAATTAATAAAGCCTGTGTTTCGGCCGGTTCAAACGTTTTCAATAATTTTGAGCAAATGATATGTAAATAAGATGGAGAAAGTATTGGTGATAGGTGCTAACGGCCAGCTGGGCAGTGAACTAACGGATGCCTTACGCAAAAAATGGGGAACAGCTAATGTAATTGCCTCCGACATTCGCTTACCCCAGCAGCAGGAAACAGACAATCGCTTTGAAATTCTTGATGCGCTGGATAAAGCCGCCCTCTACAGGATTATAGAAAAGGAAGGCATTTCCCAGGTTTATCATTTGGCAGCAGTGCTTTCTGCCAGCGGCGAAAAGAACCCTCACTTTGCCTGGAAGCTCAACATGGAGAGCCTGCTGAATGTACTGGAGGCAGGCCGGGAGCTAAAGATCAGCAAAATTTTCTGGCCCAGCAGCATCGCTATCTTTGGTCCCGACACACCCAAACAGCAGGTACCTCAGCTAACTATCTGCAACCCCACCACCATTTATGGCATCAGCAAGCTTGCCGGAGAGCAGTGGTGTGAGTATTACTGGCGGAACTGGGGTGTAGATGTGCGCAGCCTGCGTTACCCCGGCCTGATTGGCTATAAATCCCTGCCTGGTGGCGGCACCACTGATTATGCCGTAGACATTTACCACAAAGCACTTGAAGGCGATACCTACAGTTGTTTCCTGCAGAAGGGCACCTATCTGCCCATGATGTACATGCCCGATGCCATACAGGCAACCCTTCAGCTAATGGATGCCCCTGCTAACAGCATCAGTGTACGTACCAGCTACAATGTAGGAGCCCTAAGCTTTGCACCGGAAGAAATAGCTGCAGCCATACGCAAATACATTCCGGAGTTCAGAATACAGTACCAGCCCGACTTCCGCCAGAAAATTGCAGACTCCTGGCCCGACAGCATCGACGACAGCCAGGCTAAAAAAGACTGGGGCTGGCAATCCTCCTACTCCCTCGACCGCATGACGGCGGATATCATTGTAAACTTAAAAGTTCTGAAAGAAGAGGGACACTTTGCTTAGAATCAAGTCAGGTGGTGTCATTCTTATGCTTTAATCTGACTCAGCACCAGATCCATCGTATTCAATCTGTAGCAGGAAAACAAAAAAGCCCCGGCAATTGCCGGGGCTTTGCTGTAAAAGACTGGTTACTGAATGACTAATCTTGCTTGCTTTACCTCCAGATGGTTCCAGACCCTTACAACGTATACGCCTGCAGGCAGCGCCGAAGTTGGCAGCCTTAGCTCCTGTTCAGACATTTGTATGCGCATCAGTTCATTCCCTGTTGTAGCTATTATGCTTAGCCAGGTTCCTTCGATAGCTCCAGGATTATTGATAGTAACCAATCCTCCTTTTGCCGGATTAGGATACACCTGCAAATCTCCTTTCATACCAGAATAAGCCAGCGCCATTCCTTTGTATTCAAAGCTATCATCAATATCCGTAGCCTTCAGGCGGTAGTAGTTAGCCCCAAAGCTAGGCTGCATGTCCAGGAAAGAATATGTTTTGGAGCTGTGGCTGTCTCCATTTACATATTCAGTATGAATAGGTGTAAATTCTTTACCATCTGAAGATCTTTCTACTGTATAGTGACTAAAGTTCCATTCTTTGGCAGAGGCCCATTCTAGCTGGATACCTTGATTAGTTGCAGTAGAACGGAAGTACAGGAGTTCTATGGGAAGCATTGTTGGACTACATCCAAGAGGTGAATATTGACAACCACCCCCATATCTAATAGTACTTGCATCAATATAATCTGGACTTCCTAAATTGTCTCTAATTTGCCATCCATTTATAGAAGTTCCTCCAATACTAATCCAATTATTAGTACCTGCATTATTACCACCCCCATTACCATCTGAAGTAATCAAGCCACCATCTCTTATAAAAATTTTTGAATCACCATCCATTGTTAGTCTACCTTCACTGCTGGTGTTTTGTTGAAAATATAAAGTGCCTTTCACAATTAATATTCCATTAAAAGTCCATGAACTACTTATTACTATTCTATGGCCTGCTTCAATAATAATTGTATCAATGGCTGAATTAGGCCTAGTATAAGTGGTCTCAGCTAAAGTAACACTATTCCATGAACCAGCATTACCCCAGTTGCCCGATGCTTTAGATGTCATTACAGATGCTAAAGCATGAATAGTAGTAAAAGTACATGTCAAAATAACTAAGAATGCAATATAATTTTTTTTCATGGAATACTAATTGTAAATGGTAAGGACTATAAAACAAAGCTAAATCCTTCTTTGCAGAAGGAAATTTGCAGATGAACCAAAGCATTACCCATGCATGTTCAAGAAGAAAATAGCAGAAGTTAACGATAAGTCTGTTTTATGGGTCCAGAAGAATTAGTGTTCTAGAAAAGGGCTTTACTGTTTTTTAGAAAAAGGAAGCAGGGAGAAGTCAAAAACGACTATATCATAGTCACCTATAAATCAGCTAGAAGAATTTATTTTTATCCAATTCGACACCAGAAGATATTCTTTTTTTGTCCTTCAAATCTGAACTTAATTTTGATGTAAGATAACACCTAAAAACCCCGGCTTAACCGAGACTTTATAACAAAGGAGCAGTTACTGAACAATTAATCTTGCTTGCTTTACCTCCAACTGGTTCCAGACTTTTACAAGGTACACACCTGATGTTAATACCGATGCAGGTAACCTAAGTTCTTGTTTTGGCATTTGTATGCGCATTAGTTCATTTCCTGTTGTAGATGTTATGCTCAACCAGGTACCTTCAATGGCTCCGGGATTTTTGATGGTGAGCATCCCTCCATTTGAAGGATTCGGGTATAGCTGCAGATTTCCTTTCATGCCTGAATAAACCAGTGCCATTCCTTTATTTTCTGTTGTTCCATCAACATCAGTAGCTTTCAATCTGTAAAAGTTAGCTCCAAAATGGGGCTGCATATCTAAGTATAAGTAGGCCTTGTTACTATGGCTGTCTCCACTTACATATTCTTTATGAATTGGCGTAAACTCCTTACCATCAGTTGATCTCTCTATAGTGTAATGGCTAAAGTTCCATTCTTTGGCAGAGGCCCATTCTAGCTGGATCCCCTGATTTGTTGTAGTTGAGCGGAAGTAGAGTAGTTCTACTGGGAGAGGAGATACACCATTTCTATTGATAAATTGCCAGATATCAAGGTGAGCATTCTTTAAATCCTCTTCATCTTTGAAGGTTGAGCTCTGACATGCTTCGTCGCATTTACTACCATTCACTTTTGTATTATCATTCAGTATTGGATTCGTATATAAATATGTTTCATCACCAGGTGCAATCCTGATTGCTGCATCATTCGCAGTAAAAGCTTTTTGCACAGCTATTATTCCGGCGTTACCTATATCAACACTACCAGAGGCTGTAAAATCTCCAAGTACAATCAAAATGGCATTAGAAGCTATTGAAATTTTGGCACTTCCCCCTAAGGTAAGCGATCCTTCAACAACTAGTATACCTTGGACAATCAAAGTATTATTTCCAGAGACAGAAAGATCTCCTTTAGCAGTAATATAAGCTGTGGAAGTAATGGTAACATTTTCAGTGAAATTCATTCCAGGAGCAGGTCCTAACTTCCATGATGTTGCTGTTGACCAGTCACCAAAATAATTATCCTTGGATTCCTTTTGAGCGAATACTGGCAGCGAGAACAAAAAAAGTAGCAGAAATAAATTTAAGTAATGTTTTCTCATATCTGTTTTCCTAGATTAAGCAAGTAAGATGGAACAAAGCTAAATCCTTCCCAACAGAATGATATTCCTACTAAGGGTTTACCATTACCTAAGCAAGATTAAACACTGAATAGTGGATTTAACGGTGTAGATATATGACACTTCTGCCACAGACTATAGTACTGTATGGCAGGAAAACACACTACCAGTACCACTATTTTAGTACAGCATGAACAAAAAAAGAAAACTTCTTAAGAGTAAGAAAGAGAAGTGAATACCTTTGATCACCTATCAAAGAACGTCAATAAAGTTTATATCTGTAGCTTACTATTCGGCTAGAAATTAGCCAATAGCAAGGATTTACTTAAAGATATACTTTTATAAAAAGCTGATGTAAGATTACAACAAAAAAGCCCGGTCATTAGCCGGGCTTTTGTCATGTTTTGTAACAAATCTTATTGTATCATTACACGCTGTGTCTTTTTTTCGAGCTCATTACTAATCTGCACCAGATAGATTCCAGGTCTAAGAGCTTCTGTTTCCAATCCTTCAGCAGCCAGAGCAGCACTCGAAACCTTGCGCCCCATCGTATCCGTAATAACTACTTTGCTATTTACAGGACCATTGTAATCAATATAGAGGCGCCCTTGCTTTGCATATACATTAAATATCGCTCCTCCAAGGCGTACAACCCTCAGGCCTTTGTCTTCTACCGCTCCGTCTATATCAACCGCCAGCAGGCGATAGTAAAGTGCGCCAGTCTGGCCAGGCTGGTGCTGAAAATTATAATGCTGTGTTCCTTTTTCAGTGCCTTTGCCAGCAACACTACCAGCATAATAGAAATTCTCTGCATCTGTTGACCATTCTATTTCATAGTGGCTGAAGTTCTTCTCAATGGCTACTGCCCAATCTAAATGTACCTCATTACCATGAGTCCTTATATCGAGCTTTAAAAGCTCTACAGGTAGCGGAAGGTATGGATTCGCACACTTAAGTATAGCAATCAGCTTCTCTTCCGTCCATACCTCGTCTTTCGACCAAGCCCCATTTGTTAAACACTTCAAAAAAGGAGCGTCTACCGGAACTTCTATAACACCACCTTTGGAATAAGCCATTGGTGAAGGAATGGCATTTATCCAAAGTCCATTAATCTTCTCCAGGTTAAGGCTTTGCTCACCTATCATCAGGAAGTCAGATGCATTTCCACTATCAAATTGTGAATTAGAGAAAATATCAGAAGCAGGTAGACCACGCATGAAAATAGTGGCACCTCTATCGATCATTTCTAATCTACCTTTATCCCCATGTACCTTATTAAAAATTAGCTTAGCTCCCGGCTCCAGTATAATACTTCCACTCAGCACTACATGGTCTCTCAGATAAAGGGTATGATTGCTGCGAACCACAACAATTACACGCTCGCCAGCCCCCGTACCTTCATTGCCGGTTGTTTCATCACTTCGCTTCTTCAACTCCCCTGGAAAATTAGTCGCCACCTGCACCTTTACAGGATCATCATACATAGCAGCATTGATTTCCGCAGGATCACCTGTATACTTTTCTTTAGATACTACCCAGCTTTTTGACAGGTGCCACACATCGTTTCCCAGGGTGGCATCGCCCGTGGTAAGAAACACTCTGTGCTGACTATAAACTTGCTGAGCAAATCCATGCCCAGCCGTGGCAATCAGGATGAGAAGAAGTAAAATTTTTTTCATCTGGGAATTAGATTTATGGAGAAGAGTAGTAATAATTATCGCTTGTTTCAAGATCAAAATTATAAAATCGTTTTGTTAGTTCAAAAACTTACATTACATTTTATTTAATTATTTAAATATTCGTTTGACGTATTTTATGATCATATATATGATACGTTCATGTTTTTTCTAATTTCTGTGGAAATTATACACAGTTGCAGCAGCCCATTACATGTGATATATATATTGTAGATCTTACATAAAATCAGCTAACCTTCCGGCCAGGCAATACCGCTTCATCCTTGTAGGTTCTGGCCTTTGCTTCTATCTTTGAACCTAACCTTATTACTATTAGGTATGAATGAATTTGAAAATCTGCTTCTGGATATAAATAGTACCGGCATCCTTTTCCTGACAATCAATCGTCCGGATAAAATGAATGCTTTAAACAGCACTACCATTGAAGAAATACGCACTGCAATTCAGCGTGTGTACGACGATAGTACCATCAGGGGCGTAGTGATTACCGGCGCCGGTGATAAAGCTTTTATAGCCGGAGCCGATATTGCCGAACTGGCCGAGCTCAACGAAGTGAACGGCCGTAAATTTTCCGAACAGGGACAGGAGGTGTTTGCCCTGATTGAAAACTGCCACAAGCCGGTAATAGCAGCTGTAAATGGCTTTGCCCTCGGCGGAGGTTGCGAGCTGGCTATGGCCTGCCATATGCGCATTGCTTCACAAAATGCCAGATTTGGCCAGCCAGAAGTAAACCTGGGCATCATCCCTGGCTATGGCGGTACCCAGCGCCTTACCCAGCTGGTAGGCAAAGGCAAGGCGCTTGAACTTATCATGACGGGCGATATGCTGGGCGCCGAAGAGGCGAAGACGCTTGGACTGGTAAACCATGTGGTACCATCAAGAGAAGCTTTAATGGAGAAATGCCTGGAGCTGATGAACAAGATCATTGCCAAAGGCCCGCTAGCCATTGGCATGGTGGTAGATTGTGTAAATGCAGCCTACGACCCAAAACAGGATGGCTACCAGGTAGAGGCCAATTCTTTTGGCAGCTGCTGCCGTACCGGTGATTTTAAAGAAGGCACCCGCGCTTTTCTGGAAAAACGTAAAGCTAAATTTTCCGGAAACTAAACGCACAGGCACGTCCTGTCTATGAGTAGCTTAAAAAAACTGGCCAGCGATACGGCCCTCTATGGTATTAGCAGCATTCTGGGCCGGGTGCTCAACTACCTGCTCGTTATTCTGCATACGCGTGTTTTTGTAGCAGGTGAGTTTGGGGTAGTAACAGAACTCTACGCCTATGTTGCATTCTTTAATGTACTCTACACCTATGGCATGGAAACTGCTTATTTCAGGTTTGCCACCAGAAATAAAGCCGACAGCAAAGTAGTATTTCATACTGCTTTTACCTCCATCCTGTGCAGCAGCCTTATTTTGTCGGCACTCCTAGCCGTGTTGGCCTACCCTATTATGGACTGGCTCGACTACGAAGGCAAGGAACATATTGTATACTGGCTGGCAGCCCTAATGGCCATTGATGCTATTACAGCCATTCCATTTGCCAAACTTCGGCTGGATGGTAGGCCTATTCTGTTCGTTACAGCCAAGCTTATCAACATTTTTCTGAATATAGGGCTGAACCTGCTCTTTCTACTGGCTCTGCCTAAGATAATGGCTGGCACATGGCTGCCGGGTTTAAGAGGGCTAACAGAATTTATGTGGGTAGAGGGATGGAGTGTAGAGTATGTATTTTTAGCAAATCTACTGGCCAACAGCGCACTACTGGTACTGCTGCTGCCTGTGTGGAAACAGGTTAGGCTGCGTATTGAAAAGCTGTACTGGAAACCCATGCTGGTATATGCTTACCCCCTTTTACTGATGGGACTGGCAGGCGCTACCAATGAGATGCTGTCGCGGGCTATGCTGAAGCCTTTGTTGCCTGAAGGATTTTACGAAGGCTACGATAATGAAGCTGCACTAGGTATTTTCGGTGCCTGCTATAAGCTTTCAATCTTTATGATGCTGGCCATTCAGGCTTTCCGTTATGCATCAGAGCCTTTTTTCTTTAGCAAAGCCGAAGAAAAGAACTCCACGACTATGTTTGCCACCGTTATGCACTACTTTATTATAGTCTGCTGCATGATCTTATTTGCTGTAACAGTAAACCTTCCCTGGATTGCTCCCATCTTCCTGAAAAGAGATATTTACCTGGAGGGGCTTGAGGTGGTGCCCATCCTGCTGCTGGCTTACCTCTTCTTCGGCGTTTATGTAAACCTAAGCATCTGGTTTAAGCTGTCGGACAAAACCGGCTATGGCACCTGGTTTACAGGCACCGGCGCTGCACTTACGGTTATTTTAAACCTGCTGCTAATTCCGATAATGGGCTATATTGGCGCCGCGCTTGCAACACTTATCGTGTACAGCTACATGGCCTTTATTTGTTATTACTACGGGCAAAAGCATTATCCAATACCGTACAAGCTTGGTCCGGCACTCGTTTATATCATTTTTACTACAGTAGTGGCTTGTCTGCTGCTTTACTTCATGCCGGAATCAGACTGGATGATCATAACTTTGGGAATTGGCACCACCATACTATATATAGCAGGAGTTGTACTTTACGAAAAGAAAGGATTACGCGCCAACCTTTAAGCTTTTTCCTAACTTTGTTCTTCGATCTGAAACCTAATGCACTCAACCATGAACAACGCGCTGGCAGTTAAAGTCATCAACAAATCACATCATCCGCTACCGGAATATCAGACTCAGGCAGCGGCCGGACTTGATTTGCGTGCTTTTTTGCAGGAACCTGTTACACTTAAACCCCTGCAAAGAGCCCTGCTGCCTACAGGCTTGTTTCTGGAAATACCAGCCGGTTATGAAGCGCAGGTAAGACCACGGAGCGGCTTAGCCTATAAACATGGCATTACCGTACTCAACAGCCCCGGCACTATAGATGCAGATTATCGTGGTGAGCTAAAGGTACTATTGGTTAACCTCTCGGCAGAGGAGTTCGTTATAAACGATGGTGAACGTATTGCGCAATTAATAGTAGCCCGCCATGAAGTAGTGCAGTGGGAAAGCGCACAAGTGCTTGCCGACTCTCTTAGAGGTGCTGGTGGTTTTGGCAGCTCCGGAACGCATTAACCGCCCTGTTTACCGAAGGCAGGCGTGCTTAAAAATCGAAGCGTGCAAAAACTTCTTTTACACCACCCTGATGCAAAAGTTTAAACTACCCGGTACATTTAATAGTAATAACTTATACCGGTGAATGGCTTAGCCTTTCAGTTGTACTTACCTTCAAACAATCCTGGTGCTGTGCCCTTCGCTGCTGATTAAAATACTAAATAATGTATATTCATAGTCCAGTTGCCAATGGACCGCTTTTAATACAGACTAAACCGAATACTAAATACTACATTTTTTTATGAACATTATTATTCCAATGGCCGGCAGGGGCACCCGTATGCGCCCGCACTCACTTACCATTCCAAAGCCACTTATTCCAATAGCCGGCAAACCCATTGCTCAGCGTCTGGTAGAAGACATTGCTGGTATTGCCCAGCAAAAAATCGACAACATCGGCTTTGTGATTCACCCTAGCTTTGGTAAAGATGTGGAAGAGCACCTGAAGCAGGTAGCAGCACAACTAGGAGCAAAAGGCCATGTTTATTATCAGGAAAAAGCACTTGGTACAGCACATGCCATTCAGTGCGCCCAGGACCTGCTGGAGGGCAACTGCATTGTTGCTTTTGCCGATACCCTTTTCAAGGCCGATTTTAAGCTGGATAACACCAAAGACGGCATCATATGGGTTCAGAAGGTAGAAAACCCGAAGCCGTTCGGCGTAGTAAAAGTAAATGCCGATGGCAACATCACCGACTTTGTAGAAAAGCCTCAGGAGTTTATTTCTGACCTTGCCATTATTGGCATCTACTATTTTAAAGATGGCGCCTGGCTGCGCAAGGAAATCCAGCACCTGCTCGATAATGACATCAAAGACAAAGGCGAATACCAGATTACCAATGCCCTTGAGAACATGAAGCAGAAGGGCGCACAGCTGGTTCCGGGCCAGGTTGATGAGTGGCTCGACTGCGGCAATAAAGATGTTACTGTTTATACCAACCAGCGCTACCTGGAGTTTATCAAAGACAAAGAGCTGGTGGCAAAATCGGCAAAGATTGAAAATTCAGTAGTGATTCCCCCCTGCTACATCGGAGAAAATGTTGTGCTGAACAATTCTGTTATCGGCCCGTACGTTTCAATAGGTACCAATACCAAAATAGTAAACAGCCGTATCGAAAATAGCATCATTCAGGAAAACACTTCGCTGAAAGACCTGCTGGCAAAGAACTCGATGATCGGCAATCACGTTATCTATGAAGGAAGGGCAGCCGACTTAAGTGTGGGTGACTATAACGTAATAAAAGAATAAACCGGCATGATCATTAACAAGCACCGGATCTTAAAAGTAACTGTACTTACATACCTACTGCTTGCAGTAGGTATGTCTTTTTCATATGCTCAGAAGAAGAATAAAAAAGCTTCTGCGCAGGCAGCACAATTAAAGTCCGGTGCTGCTGTTGATTATTTTATGGATGGCGTTCGCTATGCCTTAACAGACGATAACGCCAAGGCCGTGAGTGCCTTTGAACAATCTCTGCGGCTGGACCCCAAAAATGCTGCCGCCCATTACAAACTGGCAGAAATCCTTTTGCAGCAAAACCAGTACGACCAGGCAGTTGACCACGCCCGCCAGGCCTTAGCACTGGATAAAAGCAACGAATGGTACTACATGATCCTGGCAGAAAGCCAGCTGCGCTCAGGAAATGCTAGTGAGGCTGCCGCAACAGTGGAGACTATGCTAAGCAAAACAAAGGCTCCCCCGCATAACTACCTGAAACTGGCACAGCTCTACCTGCAACAAAACCAGGTAAACAAAGCCCTTACTGCACTCGATAATGCAGAAAAAGCACTGGGTGTAGACGAAGAAGTGGTAGCACTCAAACAACGCCTGTACCTGAACCAGAACAAGCCGGAAGAAGCACTGGCAGAAGGCGAAAAGCTGGTATCCAACTTTCCGCATCAGAACATTTATGCCCTTCGCCAGGCCCAGCTACTGATTAACCTCGATCGTAAGGCCGAAGCACAAAAATACCTGGAAAGCTACCTGAAGAAAAATCCCGAAGATCCGGAGGCACTGTTCCTGATGGCAAAAACCTATGAGCAGCAGGAGCAGCACAATAAGGCCGGCGATGAATTACTGAAAGCCTTCAGCAGCCCCGGCATGGCCATAGAGCCTAAATTACAGGAAGCAGCCCAGCTCATCAGCCAGCTTCCCAATGTCGAACTGGAGGCCTCCCTCCTACAGCTCACCAATGCCATAAAAGAAGCACATCCAGAAGATTCCCGGGCATATGCCATCAGTGGCGACTACCTGCTGGCCGTTAACCGTAAAAATGAAGCTCGTGGTCAGTACCTGAAAGCACTTGAATTTGATGAGAGCAACTTTGAAGTGTGGCAGAATGCACTAACCTTAGGCATGGAGCTTGGCCGATTCGACAGCGTAGCAAAGGAAGCAGACGAAGCATTGATGCTTTTCCCTAACCAGGC
Organism: Cesiribacter sp. SM1; assembly: GCF_020178975.1. GTDB lineage: Bacteria > Bacteroidota > Bacteroidia > Cytophagales > Cyclobacteriaceae > Cesiribacter. Next base: position 54,606 of record NZ_JAHXBU010000038.1, on the reverse strand, counting down.
GGCGCTCTACTACTTCAGTGGCGCTGCTAACCTAAGCCTTAACCAGTACGACGAAGCCGTTATGGCCCTGGAGCAGGGTAAAAAATTAGCAGCCTCAAACAAACAGCTAAGCAGCATCTTTAACAGCCACCTGGGCGATGCTTACAACGGACTCAAACGTTACGATTTGTCTGATGCTGCCTACGAAGCTGCGCTGGCCATCAACCCAAATAATCCATACATTCTTAATAATTACAGCTATTACCTGGCCCTGCGCAACGATAAACTGCAGCAGGCGCTGGAGATGAGCAAAAAGCTGGTAGAGCTGGAGCCGGAAAACCCCAACTACCTCGATACCCACGCCTGGGTTTATTACCAGCTGAAAGAATACGATAAAGCGCGCAACATCCTGGAAAAAGCCCTCAAACATGCAGATGATGCAGATGGCACAATTCTTGAACACTATGGAGATGTTCTCTTCCAGCTAAACCGGAAGGAAGAAGCTGTTCAGCAATGGAAAAAAGCCAAAGACAAGAACAGCACTTCAGAATTAATTGACAAGAAAATACAGGATCAAAAGCTTTATGAATAAAAATTTGCTCGTGCTGCTGTTAAGCGCACTTATTTTAGTAGTTGGTTGCAAGCGCGATACTATTCCTTCTGTTAGTGAAAGTGATTTAAAAGGCCTGAATATACGTCCGGCCGATTTTAAATACTTTAGCTCCCGCAGTAAGATTAATTTTGATGACGGCAACAACCGCATTGGTGCCACTGCCAACATACGTATAGCCAAAGACAGCCTTATCTGGATTAGCATTACCCCGGGTTTTGGCATCGAAGCAGCCCGAGGCCTGGTAACCCGCGACTCTCTTTTTCTGGTAAACAAATTGCAGAAAGAGTACCATGCCTACAGCTTTAAAGAGCTTAGCCAGAAATTAAATGTGGTGGTAGATTACGACATTCTGCAATCGGCCCTGCTGGGAGACCCTATCAAACCCATCACCAACAACAAAGGCGTTATGCGCAACGAGACCGAAACCATTGTAATGCAGCAGGAACAGGGTATTGATATCATCAACTACTTCAGCAACAACACACTTAAACTAACCAAGGTACTGCTGCAGGAGCCCTCATCGCCAAACAACCTTATGCTGGAGTATGCCGACTTTCAGGAGGTGGCAAATAATATTTTACCGTTTACAAGTACAATTACAGCACAATATCAGGATAATCAACAAATGAAGGCCACAGTAGTTGCTTTTCAGCATAATAAGGCCGAGTTTAGTGATACGGCATTACCGTTTCCATTCAGTATTCCGGATCGCTATGTACGCAAACAGTAGAGGGGTTGGCCTGTGGCTTGTTGTAATATTCTGTTTAATGCTTGCACCCGCCTGGGCGCAAAGCAAGGCAGAACTTGAAAAAAAGAAGCAGGAAAACCTGCGCAAGATCAAAGAAGCAGAAAACATCCTGGCTCAGACCCGTAACCAGAAAAGATCTACCCTGGGGGAACTTTCTGCCCTTGAAGCCCAGATCAGTGCAAGCCAGGAATTAACACGCCTCATTAGCCGGGAACTTAACATCTTGGACTCAGAGATTGGTGAGCTGGGCATGGTTGTAAATGCGCTGGAAAGAGACCTTGGCCAACTCAAAAAGGAGTACGCCAGCATGGTGTACAACGCCTACAAAGCCCATAAAGGTTATAGCCACCTTACCTTTCTTTTCTCTGCGCCTACCTTTAACCAGCTGGTAATGCGCATGAAATGGCTGGAACAGTATAAAGAGGCCCGCCAGGTACAACTGGAGCATATCCGCAAGGTACAGGACCTGTTGGGCTCGCAACAGGCCCAGGTAAAAAGCAAAAGGCAGGAACAACAGGTGTTGCTCGATGAGCAGGTGGCCCAGAACCAGAACCTGCTGGCCCTGCAGCAACAGCAAAGCAAAACCATTGCAAAGCTTAGCGACCAGGAGAAAAAAATTCAGCAGGATATTGCCCAGCGACGCAAAGACCTGCAGCAAATGGAGGCTCTTATTGCCAAGCTGGTACGAGAAGAAATAGAGCGTGCCCGTCGCGAAGCAGAGGAAGAAGCTAAAAAAACAAAAACAGCCACTGCCTCAGCATCGGTTGCCGTTCCGCTTACCCCAGAGGCCACAGCTTTGGGCAATTCTTTTGAGGGTGCACGCTCCAGGCTGCTGTGGCCTGTGACAAGCGGCTTTGTATCGAACCGTTTTGGAGAGCACCAGGTCTACAAACAGGTAAAACTGGAGAACAGCGGTGTAGAAATTCAAACCAAGGAAAATGAGCAGGTACGTTCTGTATTCGATGGCCAGGTAAGGCGCGTGTTCTTTATGCCCGGCATGAATAACGTGGTAATGATACAGCACGGCCAGTATTTTACCGTTTATGCCCGCCTGAAAGATGTATCTGTAAAACCTTTACAGAAAGTGAAAGCCAAAGAAGCCCTTGGCACCGTATACACCAACAAAGACGGTGTTTCGGAGCTGCATTTCGAGATCTGGAAAAATGATCAGAAGCTGGACCCCGAACACTGGCTTTACAAGAATTAAAGCATATTATGCTGGAAATGACCGGCGTAAGATTTTAATTAAAATAAGAAGTTAAGCCAGTCTGCAGGTTGGGCTGATACTAAAATTTCCTGAAAAAGGCCTTCCCCTTTAAAATATCAGCCCTTTTTTCTCATTTTATAATTATGTAGGGAAGTTCCTCTTATTTAATTTACTTACGGAGCAGTTACGATAAGTGAGCGAATACATTAAAAATATTGAACTTTTGTCAGACACTACGCCTTTTTTATGAGAAGTTCGTGTGCTCTGATTTGAGTATACTAATCCATTGACTAAATTTACTTTACAAAAAAAGCTACAGCTACATGGAAACTCTTTTATTATTTTTCAACATGGGTGGTCAGGAAATCCTGCTTATCCTGCTTATCATCCTGATATTCTTCGGTGCCAAGAAAATCCCGGAACTTGCACGTGGCCTGGGCCGTGGTATTCGTGAGTTCAAGGATGCTACAAAAGAGATCAAGGAAGAGGTAGAAGAAGCAGCAAAAGAAAGACCTGCAACTACTCACACACCACGTACTACTGCTACAACTGCTAGTACCAACGGTGAAGTGAAGCCTTGATTGATCGCCAACCAAAGCAACGTTGAAAAATTTTTCTTCTCTCTCCGAAATAAAAGCCAGCCTTAAAACTGGCACCCTAAGTTGCGCCACCCTGGTGGAGCATTATTTGAAAAATATAGAAGAGCATAAGCATCTTAATGCTTTTCTTGAGGTATATACAGAAGAAGCCCGGCTGCAGGCACAGCGTGTAGATGAAAAGCTACGCCTGGGTACTGCCGGGCGCCTGGCAGGTCTTGTAGTAGGCCTGAAAGATGTTCTTTGCCTTCAGGATAAGGGCCTGCAAGCCTCCAGTAAAATACTGGATGGATTCATCAGCCAGTTTACCGGCACTGCCGTACAGCGTCTTCTGGATGAAGATGCCATTATTATTGGCCGGCAAAACTGTGATGAATTTGCCATGGGCTCCTCTAACGAAAACTCTGCCTTTGGGCCTGTGCGTAATGCAGCAGATCCTGACAGGGTGCCGGGAGGCAGCTCAGGAGGTTCTGCTGTAGCCGTACAGGCAGATCTCTGCCAGGTGTCCTTAGGTACAGATACAGGTGGCTCAGTGCGCCAGCCAGCCGCCTTCACAGGGCTGGTGGGATTTAAACCAAGCTATGGCCGCATTTCCCGCTGGGGCCTGCTGGCTTATGCCTCTTCTTTTGATGTGATAGGCATTTTTGCCAAAAGCATTGAAGACTGTGCCCTGGTACTGGAGGTAATGGCCGGACCCGATGAGTACGATAGTACTGCTACTCAGCTGGAGGTACCTGCTTACACACAAAAATTAGACAGGGGCAACGCTAAATACAAGGTTGCCTATATTAAGAATACACTGGAATCAGAGGGTTTAAGTGCTGCGGTAAAGCAACGTACGGTAGAAAAGCTCCGCTGGCTGGAAGAACAAGGCCACACGGTAGAAGCAGTGGATTTTCCGCTGCTCGACTATATGCTGCCTACCTACTACATCCTTACTACAGCAGAAGCAAGTTCAAATCTCTCCCGTTTTGACGGCGTACGATATGGTTACCGTTCGCCAAATGCCGACAGCCTGGAGAGCATGTACAAGCTTACACGCAGCGAAGGTTTTGGCGCCGAAGTAAAGCGCCGTATCATGCTGGGAACATTTGTGCTAAGCGCCAGCTATTACGATGCCTACTACACAAAGGCACAAAAAGTAAGGCGCCTTATAAAAGAGGCAACCCAGGCCCTTTTAGGTACGTATGATTTTCTAGTAATGCCCACAACACCTACTACTGCGTTCAAACTGGGCGAACACACCGAAGACCCTTTGGAGATGTATTTGGCCGATATTTTCACCGTACACGCTAACCTGTGCGGGATACCAGCCATCTCTCTGCCAAACGGCACCGATTCCAGCGGTTTACCAGTCGGCATACAAATTGTAGCCGATCTGTATCAAGAAGATAAACTACTGGCTTTCTCGCAGTACCTGCAGGGAGCCGCAACATAATATAAAATTCTTCTTTAGGGAGTAAGTACGGCATGAATTTAGGAGCGATCAAAAAAATCAAAAATTATGGATCACAGCTGCTTTTGGTGATGGGCCTGGGCGTTGTTTCCGTAAACACCACAACAGCACAGAGTTTATCAGAAGCGGAAGAAGACAGCACTGCAGCAGGCGAAGAAGTAGCAATTTCAGATACGCTGAACCTGGATGCCATTGTCGAAATCAGCCGAACCTATTACGACTATATTCCCGATGCCAGCTATGAGCTGATCGGGGAGCGTATAGCAGGCATGAACGCCCAGATAAAGGTTCCCTACAATCCGCGGGTAAAAGGCTTCATCGATTACTTTACCGTACGCAACCGGGAGTACACCCGCACCATGCTGAAACGCCGTGATGTGTACTTTCCCCTGTTTGAGAAATACCTGGCAAAATATGGTATTCCCGATGACCTAAAGTATCTCTCCATAGTAGAGTCAGGCCTTAACCCTAAAGCAATATCACGTGCAGGTGCTGCAGGCCTGTGGCAGTTTATGCCCAGCACAGGCCGCATCTACAGGCTTAACCGGAACTGGTATGTAGATGAACGCCTCGATCCTGAAAAAGCAACCGAAGCTGCCTGCCGTTACCTGAAACAACTCCATGGCATGTTTGGCGACTGGCAGCTGGCTCTTGCCGCCTATAATGCCGGTCCTGGCAATGTAAACAAAGCGATTCGCCGCTCTGGTGGCAAAAAAGACTTTTGGGAGGTTTACAACCACCTGCCAAGAGAAACCCGCTCTTATGTACCCCAGTTTGCTGCCGTTATGTACGTAATGCAGTTTGCCGAGGAGCATAACCTTTTGCCTGAGGAGCACGAGTACCTCTACTCGCAGCAGGTAGATACCGTACACCTTAACCGCTTCATGAGCCTGGAGGCACTGGAGGCGCAGCTGAACCTCTGCCCCGGCGAACTGGAGTACCTGAACCCCGAACTGGTGCGCAAGGCCATACCAGAAAACGCAGGCACTTATGCGCTGCGCATACCGGCAGAGGTAGCGGAGTATTTTCAGACAAACCGCCTTGCCATCATAGACTCAACGGCTAAAACCAGCCAGGCACTGCTGGCATACAATACCAAAACAGAAGTAGGCAGTACCTACAACCGGGAAAAAATAACCTACCGGGTTAGATCGGGAGACCATCTGAGTAAGATTGCCGGCAAATATGATGTTCGGGTGAGTGACATTAAGCAGTGGAACCGCCTAAACAGCAGTAACCTGCGGATTGGCCAGCAGCTCACCATTTATGTTTCTCCTACACAAAAGGCGTCTATCAATAACCAGCTGGCTTCAAATAACAGCAGCAGCAGCAAGCCTATACAGGTTAGTAAAAACAAAGTGTACTATGTGCAGCCTGGCGATACCCTCTGGGAGATATCACGCAAGCATGGCAATGTAAGCGTAGCACAGATCAAGCAAATGAATGGTCTGAAAAGCAACGAAATTAAAGTTGGCCAGAAACTGATCCTTGCTAAGTAAAAAATACAGAAGCACTATCCCCTTCTCAAGCTTTGCCTTTATAAAAGGCAAAGCTTTTTTATTTTGAGGCTGCTTTTCTTATTTTACCGAAAATTGCCTGCATCTTATATCAGCTGCACTATTTTTTTGGTTATAGTAATTAGTGAAAAAGCACCCAGAATTTATTCCAACAAATTACATGAATTATAAAGCCTTAAGCCTTTGGCTGTTTGCTATTATTACTGTTTGTATTAGCTGTGGAGATGGAGAAAATAAAAACACTACCAATCGTGATTTCTTACCCCGCGCCAGTTTAGTACCTAATGAAATACTGGTTGTAATGGACTCCTCACAATGGAACGGAGTGTTGGGAGAGGCAATCCGCGATGTATTTACAGAGCCCATTCCAGGCCTTCCGCAGGAAGAACCCTACTTTAAGGTAAGTCACATACAACCCCAGGATTTGCGTGGTTTCCTGAAGCGTTACCCCAACATTCTGTTTGCCTTTACGCTGGATAATAACAGCCGCGCCACCGAAATGCTCAAGACGATGTTTTCTGAACGGTCGCTGGAGCAAATCCAGAACGAGCCCCAGCGCTACATGGCTACCCGCAAGGATGAATTTGCAAAAGGTCAGGAAGTAATGTACCTGTTCGCAAACTCGGAGGAGCAGCTAACAAGCAGAATTTATTCCAGCAGAGATCAGCTGCTTAATTACTTCAGAGATGTAGAGCGCCAGCGTTCCATAAGGGAGTACTCCCAGGTAAAGGTTACAAGGCCTTTATCCGATATGCTTAGCCAGCAGTATGGCTTTAGCCTTAGGTTCCCGGCCGGCTACGAGGTTGCCAAGCAGGACTCTAACTTCGTATGGATACGCCTGCTCGATAACCAGGTAGACAAAAGCATCTGGGCAACCTGGAAGCCCTATACCGGTCAGGAAGCATTTGAACGCGAAAATATTATAGAATACAGGAACACTGTAGCCAAGCAGTACATCTGGGGTGACCAAAGCGACACCTACATGCGTTTGGAAAACCAGCTGCCTGTTTCTATGGAGGAGGTAAACTTTAATGGACGCTTTGCCGTAGAAACCCGCGGCCTCTGGCGCCTGGAAAAAATGATCATGGGTGGCCCCTTCATTAGCTATACTTTTGTGGATGAAGCCACAAACAGACTCTACTACCTGGAGGGATTCGTTTATGCACCCGGACAGGATAAGCGTGCTGCCATGAGTGAACTGGAGGCTATTTTGTGGACGTTTAAAAGTGCTCCACAGCAGAAGAAATAGTACTTTACCGTACTTCTCTTACTTTGCTCCAAAAAACCTGCTAAATTGCACAGGAATTAGTATCTTTCTAAATGGCTATCAAAATAAGGAAGCAAGATGCCCTTGCCTATCATACTCAGGGGCAGCCGGGTAAGATTGAAGTAGTGCCCACAAAAATGTTAAGCACTCAGCTGGACCTCGCCCTGGCCTATTCGCCAGGCGTAGCAGAGCCCTGCAAAGAAATTGCTCAAAACCAGGAGGATGTTTATAAATATACTGCCAAAGGAAACCTGGTGGCGGTTATTTCAAATGGTACAGCAGTACTAGGCCTTGGCGATATAGGCCCTGAAGCCTCCAAGCCAGTAATGGAGGGAAAAGGAGTGCTCTTCAAAAAATTTGCCGGCATCGATGTGTTCGATATTGAGATCAACGAAAAAGATCCGGACAAACTTATTGAAATTATTGCCTCTCTGGAACCTACTTTCGGTGGCATAAACCTGGAAGACATCAAGGCACCCGAGTGTTTTCGTATTGAGCAGGAGCTGAAGCGCCGTATGAAAATTCCGGTAATGCACGACGATCAGCACGGTACAGCCATCATCTCTTCTGCTGCTCTTTTGAATGCACTCGAAATTGTTGGCAAGAAGATCGAGGAAGTAAAAATTGTTGTATCCGGAGCAGGGGCCTCTGCAGTTGCCTGCACCAAGCTGTACCTGCAGCTGGGTGCCCGCCGCGAAAATATAGTAATGTGCGATCGCGAGGGCGTGATTCATACAAACCGCACCGATCTGGATGAAATAAAAAATCAATTTGTTACCAGCAGAACCGATATCACAACCCTGCAGGAAGCACTTGTTGGTGCCGATATGTTCCTGGGGCTGTCTGCCGGTAATATCCTGAAGGGAGAAGACCTGCAGGTAATGGCTAAAGATCCCATTGTGTTTGCGCTGGCCAACCCCGATCCTGAAATTCCCTATGAGGTTGCCATGGCTGCCCGTGAGGATATTATCATGGCTACGGGCCGTTCCGATCATCCTAACCAGGTGAACAACGTACTGGGCTTTCCTTTCATCTTCAGGGGTGCGCTTGATGTAAGTGCCAGTGCCATTAATGAAGAAATGAAAATGGCTGCGGTGCGTGCCCTTGCCCACCTGGCAAAAGAGCCCGTTCCCGAAGCGGTAAATAAAGCATACGGCGACCGGAGAATGGTGTTCGGCAGAGAATACCTGATTCCAAAGCCACTTGACCCGCGCCTGATCACCACCCTGGCACCAGCCGTGGCAAAAGCAGCCATGGATAGTGGGGTTGCCCGCAAGTCGATAGAAGACTGGGAGCAGTACAATGTTGACCTGCAAATGCGCATTGGCATTGACCAGCGCCTGATGTCACGCATACTGGTTCAGGCTAAGAAAGATCCAAGAAGGGTAGTTTTTGCAGAAGCAGATAACCATAAGATCCTGAAAGCTGCCCAGACGGTACAGGATGAGAAGATAGGTATTCCCATTCTGCTCGGAGACCGTGAAAAGATCCAGGCACTTATAGAAGAAAACCAGCTGGAGCTCGATGGCTGCGAAATTGTAGACCCAAAAGCCCCTGAGCAGCAGGAGCGCTTTGAAACCTATGCGCAGCTGCTCTTCAAGAAGCGCCAGCGCCGTGGTGTAACCCTGCACGAGGCACGCAAACTGATGCAGGACCGCAACTATTTTGGAGCCATGATGCTCGAAAATGGCGAGGCAGATGCTTTTATATCCGGTCTTACCAAAGACTATCCAAAAACCATTACGCCTGCACTGCATGTAATTGGCATTGAAGAGGGTATCAGCCGGGTGGCCGGTATGTACATCATCTCCAACAAGCGGCAGTCTTACTTCTTTGCCGATACCACTGTTAACCGTAATCCGTCAGCAGAAGAGCTGGTAGATATTATTGGCCTCACCGCCCGTGGTGTACGCTTCTTTGATACAGAACCACGTATTGCAGTACTCTCCTACTCCAACTTTGGCTCCAGCAAAGGCGATGTGCCAGAGAAAACAGCCAAAGCAGCCATGCTGGCGAAAAAGCGTTATCCAGACCTTATCATAGAAGGAGATATACAGGCAAATACAGCACTAAACCCAACCCTGCAGCAGGAGAATTACCCCTTCAGCGCACTGGCCGACAAAGGAGCCAACACACTGGTATTTCCAGACCTGGCTTCGGGCAACATAGCCTATAAGTTGCTGATGGAAATTGGCGGCTCCGAAGCCATTGGCCCGGTGCTGATGGGTATGCGCAAGCCCGTACATATTCTGCAGTTAGGCAGCTCTATTCGCGATATTGTAAACATGGTTGGCATTGCGGTGGTAGATGCACAACACCACGAGAAAAAGCAAATAGAGATTTTATGATCGCCTATCTTAACGGACGGCTGGTACATAAAGACCCAACTTATGTACTGCTGGAGGTGAATGGCATTGGGTATGAAGTTAAGATCTCTTTAAATACTTATGCATCTATAAAAGATAAGGAGCAGTGCAAACTGCTCACTTATCTTCATATTAAAGAAGATGCGCATACCCTCTACGGGTTTCAGGAAGGATCAGAAAAGCGCTTGTTCATGCACCTTATTTCGGTAAGTGGTATTGGCCCCGGTACAGCCCTTATGATGCTCTCTTCCCTTACCCCTGCAGAACTGGAATATGCAATTGTTCATGAAGATGTCCGCACGCTTTCAAGAGTAAAAGGAATAGGCGCTAAAACAGCCCAGCGTGCTATTCTGGAACTGCGCGATAAGGTAATGAAGGGAGAAGTTGTAAATCCTTCTGCATCTTTAGCTTCTGTTTCACACAATACTGTTCGTCAGGAAGCGTTGCAGGCTTTAGTAACCTTGGGAATTAACAGGGCTGCTGCCGAAAAAACTTTGGATGGTATTTTGAAGCAGCACGGTAACAGCCTTTCCCTGGAAGAACTTATAAAATCAGCCCTGAAAAACGCATAAGGATTTTGATTCAGCCCTGGCTTTTCCGGATTTTCCTACTTTTGGTAGTAGGTAGCGCTATACCAGTAGCCCTGCCTGCTCCTGCTTTTGCTGCTAAGGCACGCCTGTTCCAGCAGGGGCCTGTTCAGACACCGCCCGACACCATAGGTCGTGATACAACCCGTAGCACGGGAGCCTACAAACCCAGCAAGTTTCCCACCGGCCAGCCAAGGGACCGTTATGCCGATCCTTTTACTAACAAAAGAAATGCATCCCCGCTTTTTCCGGCCCCTCCTACCCAGGTGGAGATGGAAATAGACACTGGTTTTAACTATACCATTTACGAAAGAATTGGCGATATGCCCTATCGCCCCCCTACTACCCTTAGTTTTGAAGAGTACATGCGCCTGCAGCGCGAGCAGGCCATTCGCAATTACTGGAAGACCCAGTCTGCGGGTTTGGATGGCGAAAGCCCCGTAAGTAGCCGCAGCCTTATTCCCCCCATTTACACCAGCCCTGCGCTGGACCGTATCTTTGGTGGCAGCTTTGTTAATATCACGCCTAACGGTTTTGTAAACCTCGATTTTGGAGGTGAGTTTCAGCGGGTGCAAAACCCTGCCATACCCATCAGGGCGCAGCGCAGGCCACAGTTTATTTTCGATCAGCAGATCAATATGAACGTGATCGGAAAAATCGGTGAAAAACTGGAGATATCTGCCAACTTCGACAGCAACAACAGCTTTGACTTTGAGAACAACTTCAGGGTAGAGTATACTGGTTTTCCTGAAGAGATCATTAAAAAAATTGAAGTAGGCAATGTAAGCCTGCCCGTACGCAACAGCTTAATGAGCGGTGCCCAAAGCCTCTTTGGTGTAAAAACCCAGCTGCAGTTTGGCCGGCTGTTTGTAACAGGTGTGGCCACCACACAGCGTGGCGAGAGTGATGTAATTACCATAGAAGGAGGCTCCCAGGCCACTACCTTTTCGGTTCGGGCCTCAGATTATGACCTGAACCGCCACTTCTTCCTGGGCCACTTTTTCCGTGATAACTATGGCGTAAACCCGGGCCAGTGGCTGGCTAACCTGCCGCAGATCACCTCCGGGGTAAACATTACCCGCATGGAGGTCTACATCATTAACCGTAATCAGCAAACCGAAGGCCTGCGAAATGTTGCCGCCTTTATGGACCTGGGCGAGGGTGAGGAAGATGATGTATTCCGTGACGACAACCCCAATGTAACTCCCCTAAGGGGCAACCCCAACAACAACAATGCCAACAGCCTGTTTGCTAACCTTCGAGCCAACGAGAGCCTGCGCAACATAGACCAAGTCGATAATGTACTTCAAAATGATTTTGGCTTTGCCAATGGACGCGACTATGTGCTGATTAAGAGCGCACGAAAACTTGCAGCTTCGGAATACGGCTACAATTCAGAGCTTGGGTACATCAGCTTAAACCGCCAGCTGCAAACAGACGAGGCCCTTGCAGTTGCCTATGAATATACCTACAATGGCAAACGCTATCAGGTAGGCGAGCTTACAGAAAACTACCAGAACAGACCTGCCAACGATGTTATTTTCCTGAAAATGCTTCGCTCCAACAACATCGATACAGAGGTACCGGTGTGGGACCTGATGATGAAAAATATTTACTCCCTTGGTGCAAACCAGGTGGCCCGCGAAGGATTTCAGCTAAATGTAGTGTACCGCGACGACCGCTCCGGCCTGGACCAGCCCAACCTGCAGGAAGGTGAAGACAGAAATGGTGTACCCCTGCGAAACACACCGATCATACGCCTGCTGGGCCTCGACCTGCTTAACCAGAACAACGACCGCCAGCCCGATGGTAATTTCGACTTTGTGGAAGGGGTTACCATTAACCTGGAACGCGGCCTGATCATGTTCCCGGTGCTGGAGCCTTTTGGCGATTACCTGCGTTCGCAGATAGCTGCCGGACAAACAAACGTGCTGGAAAAGTATGTTTACGACGAGCTCTACGAAAACACCAAGTACAATGCAGAGCTGGAGGCCGAGCAAAACAAGTACTTTATACAGGGTAAGTATGCCGCCTCTTCGGTACAGGATATTGCACTGGAGGGTATAAATGTGGCACCTGGCTCTGTGCGGGTATTTGCCGGCAACACGCCTCTTACCGAGGGTGTAGATTACCAGGTAGACTATAACTTCGGACGGGTGCGTATTCTTAACGAGGGCATTACCAACTCCGGCAAGCAAATCCGGATCTCTTACGAGCGGGCTTCGCTGCTGAACTTCCAGACACGCCGCTTCCTGGGTACCCATTTCGATTATGTGATCAACGAAGACATAAGCCTGGGTGCAACCCTTCTTTACCTGAATGAACTGCCCATTGTTACCCGCGTAGGCATTGGCCAGGAGCCTATCAAAAACACCAAGTGGGGCTTCGATGCCAGCATCAGGAAGGATAGCTATTTTCTTACCCGCATGCTCGACTGGCTGCCACTGCTGCAGACCAAAGAAACCTCTACCATTACCTTCAATGGGGAGTTTGCCCAGATGGTACCCGGCACCTCTAACGTAGTAGATGGCGAAGGCACCTCCTATATCGAAGATTTCGAAACAGCCGTTACACCTTATCGCATCGATGGAAATATATTGGACTGGAGCCATGCCGCTACTCCGCTCACGACCGATGGCCGCTACACAGGTGGCAGCGCCTCCTCCAACGACCTGTCGTTTGGCTATAAGCGTGCACGCCTGGCCTGGTATTCTGTAGATAATATCTTTTACCGCGAAAGCGACAGAAACAGGTACGCTCCTGGCCTCAGCAAGGAAGATATGCGGAACAACTATGTACGCCAGGTTATTCCTCAGGAGCTCTTTCAGCGCGATCAGCGCAACATGCAGCTGAACGAATCGATCTTTGACCTTGCCTACTACCCTGCCGAACGCGGGCCTTACAATTATAACCCTGCCATTCAGCCGGGTGGTGTACTACCAAACCCTGCCTCTAACTGGGGTGGTATTACGCGCGCCATTCCCGGCGATGTAGACTTTGAAAGAACCAACATCGAGTACATAGAATTCTGGATGATGGACCCCTTTATCCAGGGGGAGAACGGCCGTAATGAAGCTTTCAGGGATTACAACATAGCCAATGAAGGCAGCGGCGGCCGCCTGGTATTTAACCTGGGCAGCATCTCCGAAGATTATGTAAACGATAACCAGCACGGCTTCGAAAATGGCTTGCCTGCTGATGGCAGCACAGATAATGCCAAGCTCACCGAATGGGGTAAAGTAACCGACCGCCAGTACCTGAACAATGCCTTCGATCTGGATCCTGCTGCACGGGCTTACCAGGATGTGGGAATGGATGGTTTAAATGACGATGATGAACGGAACTATTTCCAGTCCAGATTTGGCGGTGGTAACTGGAACAACATCAGCGATGACCCTTCGGCAGATAACTTCCGCAGCTTTGTAGATGATCAGTACGAAGGTAACAATGCCAATGTGGTAGAGCGTTACAAATACTATAATAACCAGGAGCGCAACACCCCTATCGCACAGGCTGCACAGGGAACCATCTCGCAAGGCAAGCCTACTCCCGATAACGAAGACCTGAATAGGGACAACACCATAAACGACCTGGAGCAGTACTACGAGTACGCCATAGATCTGCGCCCCAACCGTATGAATGTTGGCCAGAACTATATTGTTGACAGGGTAACCACCACCAACAGCGTAAATGGCGACCAGGTTACCTGGTACCAGTTCCGGGTGCCGCTGCAGGAGTTCACCAACACCTATGGCGATCCGCAGAGCTTCCGTACCATCCGCTACATCCGTACTTACCTTACCGGCTTTACCGATCCTATCCTGCTTCGCTTTGCAAAAATGCAATTGGTAGGTAGCCAGTGGCGCCGCTATGAACAGGATTTGCGCAGCGAAGGCCTGGGCCAGGTGCCGGAAGAAGATATCTCCAACTTTACTATTTCTGCCGTAGGTTATGAAGATAATGGCTATGCCGATGGCAGCACCATTCCATATGTAATACCTCCGGGCTTTATACGCGACCGCGACAATACCGCCTATAACCAGCAGGTACGCCTGAACGAGCAGTCGCTGCAACTGTGTGTAGAAGACCTGCAGGACCGCGATGCACGGGCAGTGTTTAAGAACATTTCGCTTGACCTGATCAATTACGGCAACATAAAAATGCTTTTCCATGCCCATGAGCAGGAGGGTGCTACCGTACGCGATGGTGAGGTAACAGGCTTTTTGCGCCTGGGCGCCGATAATACCCAGCACTACTACGAAATAGAAATACCGCTAAGTATTACACCACAGGGTTCTGTTACCCCTGCAGCCATATGGCCAAGTGAAAACGAAATTGATATAGCCCTGAAGGAGCTCTATGCCCTCAAGGCAGAACGTAACCGACTTAACATACCACAAGACAGGCGCTTTAGCGGAACTGTAGGCAAACACACCATCTATGTAAAGGGTAACCCACAAATGAATGACCTGCGGGCCATGATGATTGGTGTGCGCAATCCCGAAGATGTAAATGATAAGAGCCCAAAATCGGTATGCGTGTGGGCAAACGAACTCCGCGTAGCCGATTTTGACCGCCAGGCAGGCTGGGCCACCAATGCCCGCATGAATGCCAAGCTGGCCGATGTTGCCAATGTAACGGCCTCTACCCGCTACAGCTCCCTTGGCTATGGCGATCTTGCACAACGCGTAAATGAGCGTACCCGTGGCGAAGATCTTTCTTACGATATCTCTGCCAACATCGCACTGGATAAGTTCCTGCCGGAGCGTGCCCGGCTCACCGTGCCTATGTTTGTTTCCTTTGAGCGTAGCATCAATACCCCATTCTATGATCCGGGTAGCGAAGACATACCCCTTGCTGCCTCACTGGAATCTTTCGAAACTGCCGAGGAAAAGGATTTCTACAAGCGAATTGCTCAGAACAGAACTACTCGCCGTAGCATTAACTTTACCAATGTAAGGCTAAACCGGCGCGAAGGAGATGAAAATCCTACCCCCTTCGACCTGTCTAACCTGGCGCTTACCTACGCATTTAGCGAAATCAGGAGCAGCAGCTGGGAGATATCGGATTATGTGCTCAGAACCTACAAGGCTGCCGTTGCTTATAACTATTCACCACAAACCAAGCCCTGGTCACCACTAGCAGGCAGTAAGCTGTTTAACTCGCCCTGGCTGCAGCTAATCAAGGATTTTAACATCACGCCGCTGCCTTCTAACGTTTCTGTGCGTTGGGATCTGGACAGGCGATACACCAGCAACCTGTACCGTGGGGACGACCTGCTGCCAAACTATAACAACCAGCAGTTTGAAAAAGCCTTTACCTTTAGCAGGCTGTACTCCTTCCGCTGGAACCTCACCAACGCACTGGTACTGGATTATAACGCCCGCGCCAATGCCATTATCGATGAACCAAACGGCGAGATTAACAAAGAAGCACAGGAAGTAATAATGGATAACCTGGCCTCTTTTGGCCGCATGAAAAATTTCGACCAGATAGTTTCTGCTACCTACAGGTTGCCATTTGATAAATTCCCCATCACTAACTGGATAAGTGCAGATGCCCGATATGAGGTAAACTATACCTGGACTGCCGGCTCTATTGTTTCTGACAGGGAAAGCATTACTGGTGAGGAAAACCAGCAGGATAAGTTTGGTAACCTGATACAGAACATCCGTACCACTGGTGTTACCGGTAAGCTTGACCTGGTAAGGCTGTACAACAACTCTGCCTATCTTAAAAAGATAAACGACGCAGGCCAGCAGAAGGCACGCCCGCAGCCACGCCCACAGGCAGCAAGGCCGGGTCAGCCACAGGCAGATACCACCGCCAATGCTGTACCAGGCGAAGGTGGTAAGTTTGCCAAAGGCCTGATAAGAGGACTGATGTCGGTGCGGGGTATAACCTTCAATGCCACCCAAACCGAGGGCACCATGCTACCAGGCTTCCGGCCACGTTCCTTCCTGTTTGGCCTCGATTCCGGCTTTGTAGCACCGGGTATCGATTTCCTGCTGGGCAGCCAGGATCCTGATATCCGCTATAAGGCAGCCCAGAACGGATGGCTGGTAACTTCAAATGAACTTACTACGCCCTTTACCCAAACCAATACCATCAACTACGATCTGCGGGCCGATGTACAGCCCCTCCCTGATATGCGCATACAAATAGATGTACGTAAGGAGAAAACTGCTAATTACCAGGAGATTTTCCGTTATGTTGACGAAGATCCTCTGGATGGATTGGACGGTGCCTACATGGGGCTTACTCCTGCACACAGGGGCAGTTACAGTATTTCGTTCCTGTCTATCTCAACAGCATTTGGTGATAAAATAGGCGAATCGGGTTCCAAGGCATTTGACAATTTTGCTGCCTACCGTTCACAGATATGGAACAGGGTACAGGCTACAAACGAACTTGACTCTGCCTACAGGCTTAACTCGCAGGATGTGCTGATTCCGGCCTTCCTGGCAGCCTACAGTGGCAAAGATCCTAATGATGTAAAACTATCTCCGTTCCCAAGCATACCGCTGCCTAACTGGCGCCTCGAGTATGCAGGTCTTAGCAAGGTAAAGTGGCTGCAGAACAGGTTCTCTTCTATCGCCATCACCCACAGCTATGTATCGCGCTACTCGGTAAACAGCTACAGCAGCTCACTAGCCTATGGCGAAAATGCTCAGTACGCAGGTAACCTGGCGCTGAATAACTCTATTGAAGGCTATACATCTGCAGATAACCAGCTGCTGGACACACTAAATGGTGCTCCGATGCCTATGTACATTGCCAGCCAGGTGCTGATATCAGAAAAGTTCGCTCCCCTGATAGGTGTAAACCTGCGCACTAAAAAGCGAATGACCCTGCAGATGAGCTATAACCTGGAGCGCAACCTGGGCCTCGACCTCTCGAATACCCAGGTAACGGAGCTAAAGAGCCAGGATGTACGCTTTGATATTGGTTATACCACCAAGAACTTCAAGGTACCTTTCAGGATCCAGGGCAGGGAAGTAACGCTTAAAAACGACCTAACCTTCCGGATGGGTATTACCGTGCGTGATACCCAGACCATACAGCGACGCCTGGAGCAACCCGATGACGTAACCAACGGCAGCCTTAACTTCCAGCTGAACCCAACCGTTAACTACGTTATTAACCAGCAACTAAGCCTGCAGATGTACTTCAGACGCAACATTAACGAGCCAAGGGTACTTACTTCATTCCCTTCAAGCAACACTGCTTTCGGTGTTCAGCTGCGGTATAATATTGTTCCCTAAACTTTTGCTT
Organism: Cesiribacter sp. SM1; assembly: GCF_020178975.1. Classification (GTDB taxonomy): domain Bacteria; phylum Bacteroidota; class Bacteroidia; order Cytophagales; family Cyclobacteriaceae; genus Cesiribacter. Next base: position 36,995 of record NZ_JAHXBU010000038.1, on the reverse strand, counting down.
CTTCAGAAAGAGGTGTATTTTTGGCTGTCTAAAACTAAATGTATATGCAATTTCCTGAAGAGTTTCGCTACACCAAAGACCACGAATGGATTAGTCTGGATGGCGATATTGCTACAGTAGGTATCACTGATTTTGCTCAGCGGGAGCTGGGTGACATCGTTTATGTAGAGATTGAGACCCAGGGCGAAACCGTAGACCAGGGCGAGGTGTTTGGAACAGTTGAAGCTGTAAAAACAGTGTCTGACCTGTTTATGCCTGCCACCGGTGTAATCGAAGAAGTTAACGAGGCCCTGCAATCAGAACCAGAACTGGTTAACAGCGATCCTTACGGTAAAGGCTGGATGATCCGCATTCGCCTGGAAAACACAGATGATTACAACAATCTTCTGTCGGCCAGCGAGTATGCAGAAATGGTAGGCCAGTAGGCATTATCTTTCGTTCATGCTGAATGTTCTTTCGCTATAACCTCTTTACTTTTCTCTGGCTGCTGCTCATTCTGCTGCTTACCCTCACGCCAGGCGGCTCAATGCCCGAGGCTAATTTGTGGGAAGAGCTGCTAAGCTTTGATAAAGTAGTTCACTTTATGATCTTCGGCATCCTGGTGCTGCTGATGATTGTAGGATTTACAAAACAGTATGCTTATGCTTACCTGCGCAAGTATGCTGTTCCATTATCTCTAAGCATTAGTATTGGTTATAGTATTTTGATTGAGGTAATTCAGATTCCGATACCCGGCCGTTACATGGAGTTTATGGACATTGTTGCCAACACTTTGGGCTGTTTTATCGGATATGGAATATTTTATCTCATATATAAATATTGAAGCCTTGCACTTTTTGTCAATTCTAACGTTATTAGTATGTGACGTTGCAAATTGTTTATTTTACTGCAGTCTATGGAACCTAAAAAGAATCCGAAGTACGACCTAACCCGCAAATCCAGCCTGTTTTTTAACATTGGCCTGGTGGTGAGCCTTTTGCTGGTTGTCGTAGCCTTCGAATGGAAAAGCTACGACGAAGTTAGCGTAATTGACAATTACGCCGGCGATGAGTTCGAAGAGATCATCGACATTCCGATCACGGAGCAACCACCACCACCACCACCTCAGGAAATTCCTAAGCAACCGGAAATTATCGAAGTTCCGGATGAAGAGGAAATCGAAGAGACTCCCCCTATCCAGGATATGTCAGAAATCAGCACCGAAACCGTTGTTGATATTCCCATACCTGCAGCTCCTCCGGTAAAGGAAGAGAAAGTTCAGGAGATCTTTGATATCGTGGAAGAAGAAGCCCAGCCTCGTGGCGGCATGAAAGAATTCTACGAATTCCTTTACAAAAACATCGAGTATCCACGTCAGGCCATTCGTTTAGGTATTGAAGGTACAGCTTATGTACGCTTCGTAATCGACGAAAATGGCAATGTGGAGTCTGCTGAAGTTGTAGAAGGACGTGAATTGGGCTACGGACTTGACGAAGAAGCCATCAGGGTAATTAAACTTACAAAGTGGACCCCTGGTAAGCAGCGTGGACGTGCCGTAAAACAGCGTAAGATCCTTCCAGTGAAGTTTAAGCTTCAGAAATAATCAAAAACCTTTAAGGTGAAAAAGCTTAACCAGCTCCAAGACTGGTTAAGCTTTTTTTTTGCATCGTCTATCCCGGGGCCTAAACCCTAAACAGCTTTCAGCTTACAGGATGAGACACCTAAATTAGAAAAGCCTGGTTCAAAACGAACCAGGCTTTTTCTTTTGTGTGAAGAGGATTTACTGCTACTTATCTTATACGGAATTTTAGAGAAAGGTTTAGAATAAAAGCGGAATTTTTACGTTAAATATGAACTACTAGCAGAATTTCCTTTCAACTTTTATATGATAAGCCTATGCAAACTCCTGCTAAACCTCAACAAAAATCTTACCGGAAGGGTAGCTCACTCTACTTTTCAGCTGGTCTTGTGGTAAGTATGGTGCTGATAATCACCGCCTTTGAGTGGAAAACGCCTCATGAAACGCTTGCGGATGGCGGTGTCATCGAGGCCAAAGATTCTGGCATTGACATTATTGACTTCAAACCAACATTTGTGCCTGAAAAGCCAAAGCCTAAAAGTATCTCATCAGAGATTACAACTACTGAAGATGATATCACTCCGGACATAGACATTGACATAACCCCTCCTGATATTGAAGTACCGGAAGGAACAGAGGGTGACAGCGAACTGGATCCGAATGTTTTGTTTGGCAACAGCGAACCCGAAGGCCCCGTAACAGACATGCCTGATTACAGCGAGGCTGCAGTACCGGCACAGGGATATGAGGCCTTTTATGCATACCTCTACAATAACCTGCGAATACCAGACCACCTCATTAGCCAAAACAGGGATGGCAAGGTGCAGGTTTCTTTTGTAGTTGATACCGATGGTACCTTAACCGATATTAAAATTGTACGGGGCTTCGATAAAAAGCTGGAAGAACAGATTATAAAGCTGCTGCAGGAAGCACCTGCCTGGGAGCCAGCCTGGCAGCAGGGGCGTAAGGTAAAAATGCGTATGCAGCTTCCTGTAGCCATCAAAATCAATAACTGATTCAGTCAGTACTGAATGAAAAAAGAGGCCTCCCCCATGGGAAGCCTCTTTTTTATGAGAACTAGAGAATATTCAGACTTTGCTCTTTGATTTTTTCGAGCTCTTCTTTCATCTGAATTACCCGCAGCTGAATTTCTGCATCATTGGCTTTAGAACCGATTGTATTAATTTCGCGGCCGATCTCCTGTGAGAGGAAGCCCAGCTTTTTACCGTTAGAATCAGGCGCCTGGAGTGTTTGTTCAAAATAAGAAAGGTGTGTACGCAGCCTTACCTTCTCCTCGCTTATCTCGAGTTTTTCAATGTAAAAGAACATCTCCTGCTCCAGCCTGTTCTTGTCCATCTTATCCAGAGACATCAGCTCCTCAACCCGCTTTTCAAGGCGCTCCCTGATGTTATCGATCCTGCCACTGTCCAGCTTTTCTATTTCACTTAACAGGCGTCCTATTTCAACAGCATAGCCGTGCAGCTTCATGCGCAGGGCTTCTCCTTCCCTGATCCTGAATGCATCACACTGCTTAGCCGCCATTCTGATGGTTTCCTCCATCAGCTTCCACTCCTCTTCCTCCAGCTCAACCACCGGCGTACTTACTACCTCAGGCTGCTGAAGTGCCAGGCGAAAAATATCATTCTCGGGTGCTCCAACCTCCCTGGCCAATTGTTGCAGGGTTTGATAATAATGGCGAAAAAGCTCTTTATTATAATTGATCTGTGTACTGGAAATACCCAGATACTGTACCTCTACGGTTACATTTGCCTTGCCTCTCACCAACAAATGGTTCAGCTGGTGGCGCACCTCCATCTCATAGTCAGTGTAGGCTTTGGGTAAACGCAGATTTAACTCTAAGTATTTTGAATTTAATGTCTTAACCTCCACGGTAATTAACACATTATTTTTCTCGGCTTGTGCTTTGCCATAGCCGGTCATTGATTTTAGCATACAACTGATTTAGAATTAGCTTAGTACCGTATGCAGCAAAACTAACACTTATTTTAATTTTGTTCCCACGAAAGTAGCAGTAGTAGTATTTGCAGGCTCAAATTGTAATAGAGCTGCGCATTACTAATCAAAGACAAATTACAGCTGCCTGCGCAAAACTATGGCATAACACGGGTGGTTTGCCTGTTTGTGAGCCACTGGCGAAGCACTATTGCCAAGGTAGTATGCTGGACATGCTGTATATCATGCTACAGCTATAAAACATAAAAAAGCCTCCTGCTAAGTAGCGGGAGGCTTTTCAGGTATATAGTACGATGTTTTTTAGAAATCATATCCAAGGGTGAAGTAGAACCTGGTGCTTCCTACCTCATAATCAACAATTGGTTTTGCTATATCAAACTTGGCGTAGTAGCCCAGCAACACAGTTCTTATGCCAAAGCCATAACCACTAAGCCAGGGGTTCCGGTAGTTAACTACAACAATATCAAAACCGCTGCCCTCATCAGGTATAGGCTCGGTGTTTACACTATTCGCCTGGTAAAATGGTGGTTTACCAGACCACGAGGAGCCTATGTCGAAAAAGCTGGTAAGCTGCAGGTTCCTGAAGAAATTAGAAGAAATAGGACCTCTGTAGAAGTACTGGATCAGTGGCACGCGCAACTCCAGGTTCAGGGCCAGGGCGTTGGTACCATGCTGGGCATTATAGCTGAAGCCGCGTAAAGGAGTTACATAATCATGGAAGAGCAGGTTTCTTCTATCCTGGTGGTTGTCGCTGGCTGGCGGAAGCAGCGGGTCTTTAGAGCGGTAATTGGTTCTGTTGAACAGCCAGTTATCCATTCCCCCCAGTATAAAGAGCGGTTTATTCTCTCCGGTAAACCTTCCGTAGAACAGGCGGCCTGCCAGTGTTATTTCCCTGCTGATAGGCTGGTAGTGCCTGATCTCACCAGTGATTTTTCCGAAGCCCATTTCCTGATCGTCGATGCCGAGCATGTGCTCATACTGCAGGCGACCTCTTGTGCCCTGGAAAATATTAAAGCCCTTGACTACCGTGTTATCGAACACCACCTGCGCATGCCCACCTGCGTAAAAGGTGTTTTCGTTAGATAAGAGGTTACTGGTGTTTGCTCTGTTGGGATCGTAGATAGGAATAAAGCTGGAGCTTGCCACAGTAGGTCCGCCCTCCAGCCTGGTACTGATAGAGAAAGGATAGGCAAAGGTAAAGGCAGCTTTATTTAGAGCAAACTTATCTCTTTCTACATCGGCCATGGGGGCAATAATTACCCGTCGGTCATAACGTACCTTAAAATCGATGAGGTGCTTCAGGTACTGATACTCCAGGAACAGGTCACCACTGCGCAAATCCGACATCGCCAGCACACCACCATAAATTTTATGGTTCTCCAGCATATCGTTAAGCTCTCCCTCAATTACAAATCCTAAACTACCGGCACCAATGCTGGCCCGTAAAGGATCAAAAGCAATAGAGGTTACCACATTATTCACCATAAACCTTGGCTCCATCCGGAAAGGCCCCTGCATCGGGTCTTTCTTTCTGGTTTGCCGGTATGCACTTAAGAAAGATGCCGAACGCCGCTCCTGCACCTGCTGCCTGCTTGGCTCCTGCTCTCTTGCAGGCCCCTGTGTACTTGTTGCGGTGGCATCAAATACATAATTATCGGTATTGATCAGGCCTGGCTCTTCGGGTTCTTCCGCAGCCACTTCAGGTTCTGGCTGCGTTGCTGCCTGGGTGGTATCGGGTGGTGTTACCAGCGTTGGCGCCTGTGATTCCAGCGTTGGAGGTACACTTTGTGCAGTATCTGCAGGAGTTCCTCTCCTTCGCTGCAGGCTCTGCCCCTGCTGAGTACCAGTGCCTGTTGCCTCTCTAAGCCTGTTCTGGTAAAACTTACGCGCCTGCAGAATTCCCTGTCGTTTGGTAGGTTTGGTAAATTTATTAACGCTCAGATCAATATTGGGCAGATAGTAAAGGCGCTCATCGCCATCATTCAGGCTAATAAAAGCCAGAGCGTTTGTACCTAAATCGAGTGAATAATCTTCGATACCTGTGTAATACGACGTAATCTGGTGGTAGAGGCTGTCATACATATTGTAGCGAAACAGGTTGTTGATGCCTCTCTGCTCACTAAGGAAATAGATATTACCCTTACCATCAGCCAGCGGCTGCTGACTTTTGCCCAGTGTGTTTGTTACCCTCACCAACACATCCCTGGTAGTATCTACATTATAGATGAACAGGTTGTAGTTATCTGTTATCTCTTTCAACTCAACAGGCCTGTTGGTATTAAGTGTGTCAGTTAAGCGGTTTGAGCTAAAGACAATATTGTTTGTACCAGGCACAAAAGAAGGTGTAATATCATCATACCAGTCGTTGGTGATGGCAGTTAAGCTGTTGCGCTTGAGGCTATAGAGGTAAATATCATTTCTACCCTGCTTTTCTGCACTCATGGCAATTACACGGCCATTAGGCGAAAAGGAGAAATTGTTTACCTGGCTTATTTTACCAATGGTTTGGCGTTCAGACCTGCGGTTAAGCACATTTACCAGGTAGAGGGTATACAAACCTTTACGTACGCTCATTACCCCCAGGCTTGTGCTGTCCTGCCAGTCTACAAGAGGAATGGTATCGTCGGTCTGCTGGTCTAAAATTCTGTAACCTGTTTTAAGAACGGTTCTGGTTTTGCCCGTGCGTGTATCTTTTACCCTGATGGAATAGCTTCCTTTATAATTCTCAGTAAAGGCAAGGTAACGGCCGCCCGGGCTTAGGGCTACACTATTGTGGAGCTGCAGACCGGAGCGCCTGTTCGATACCAGGTTTTCATCTGCAGGAACAGTATAGTCGGCAAGTACTTCTCTGGCATTTTCAGTATAGAATTTCTGCCAGCCTCCCATAAACTGCCTGAAGGGCATTCCCAGTGTATTGGAAATTGCCATTTCTTCATTTCTGATAATACGCGTATAGTTCAGGATATTAGAGATGTTGGAGCGTCCGTACTCTTCTGCAATGTAATTCCAGACAGACTGGCCTACCAGGGCCGCCTGCAGCCCTTTCAGTTTATTAAGCTTGGGCGCTTTACCGTCTTTAAACTCATCGCGCATGTAATCATCCATCTGCATACCCCAGCCATAGGCAACATAGCGGGCAGCTCCCTCCAGGAACCACTCCGGCAGGGTCATGAGGTAGGTGTTCTGAAAAATATCTGAAAGGCTTCCGCCGAACATCATATCCATCAGCAGCATATGCGATACTCTTAAAATCAGCTCTTCTTTGTACTCCTGCAGTGTTCCCGGAAAAGCAATTTCTACCTGCGACTTTACAAAGTTCGTCTGCCCCCCCACAGTAAATGGAGTTTCATTAGCACCTACATTGCTTTGCTGTAAATCGGCAAGGGAGTTGTAGAGAAAGATCTTGGTTTTGGAATAGGGCGCGTAGCCCAGCACATCTGTTATGCGATCATATTCATCTTCAATATAACGAGCGGTAAGCCTGGCAAGCTCCTGCCCATCGTCGTAGAAGTAAATATCGAAATTGGTAGTGCTGTAGTAGCGCCAGTTAAATTCCTTGTATTGCAGGCGGTTCTTTCCAAAATCTGATTTGGTAAGCTGTGCCGACAGTGTAAAGGGTAAAAAAAGGCAGCACAGTGCCAGCATGTAACGTGTAAAAACAGACATAGGCCTTATTGATGGGCAAGTGTTCTAATATAACGAATAAAACCGCTCAATACATATTTCTGTTGCCAGATCTGAGCCGTTTTTCAGGTGTTGTGTTAACATTTCTGCACAATAGGGTGCCAGGCTAACGCCCTTGGTACCCAAACCATTGAAAACATAAACAGATTTATGCTCCGGGTGAGGGCCCAGCACCGGCCGGCGGTCTTTGGTTGCCGGGCGTATGCCTACCTGCTGCTCCAGTACCTGCCAGGGAATACTGATCAGATCAGCCAGCTTTTCTTCAATCTCCTGCCGCCCTTTCGGATCGGGGGTTAAGTGTAAATCCTGGTGATAATAGGTAGAGCCGGCCCTGAAAAGCCCCTCTCCCACCGGCACCATAAACACACCCCTGTTCGGAATTACCGGCAAGGCTGCATTTGCCTGCAGCAGCAGCACATCTCCTTTTACCGGCCGTAGTGGCAGCCACTGCCAGAACCGGCTCTGCAACTGTGCAGTTCCATTACAGTAAATGACCCAGCGGGCTTCAACATTCTGGTAGTTAACGCCTTCACCCCCTACCTCTAGTGTATCCTCCTGAAAAATTTCACTACGGAAACTATTCCGTGCCTGCAGGTATTGCTTCCACGCCTGCAGCAGAAGCGGAATATCAAGCCAGCCGGTCTGCTTCAACAGCAGCCCTCCATAAGGATTTTTTATATGGGGCGTGTAGGCAGGGGCTACATGCACCTGCTCAATATAGGGAGCATAGGCGGCATCGCTCCAGCGGCCCGACCAGTCGTTTTGTTCTGCAATAGAAAAAAAAGGGCGGTAAACAGGCATCTGGTGCAGAAACAGGCTGCCACACAGCTGCTCCAGTTCTCCATAGGCCTGCGGAATTAACGGAAACAGCCGGTCGGCCCACCAGGTTTTAACCATTTGCCTGCCTGTAATGGGATTGTATATACCAGCGGCCACCCTGCTGGAGGCTGTGAGCTGTGGCTGGTCCAGTACCATTACAGAAAAGCCCTGCTTAAGTAAATTGTAAGACAAGAGCGTACCGGCCAGCCCCTGGCCTATGATGAGTGCATCAACCTTCATGGGCGAAAGAAAACAAATTGCCTTGGTAAATTGTCAAAATTAAGTACATTTTCGCAAAAAACAGGCGCATGATAAAAGTAGAGAGCTTTACCTTCAATCCTTTTTCAGAGAACACTTTTGTATTATATGATGAAGAAAGCCTGCAGGCTGCCATCATAGATCCGGGCTGCTACGAGCCCGAAGAGCAGGAACAACTGGCACTATTCATAGAAGAAAAAGGCCTGGAGCCTGCCCTGTTGCTCAACACCCACTGCCATATAGATCATGTGCTGGGCAACTGGTTTGTAAAAACCAAATGGAACCTGCCCCTGCAGATACACCAGATTGAAGACCAGGTGCTGCGCGCCGTACCTACCTATGCACCTATGTACGGATTTTCGCGCTACCAACCTACCGAAGCCGATGCCTGGCTGGAGGAAGGCCAAACGCTGATGCTTGGCAAGCATGAGCTTAAAGTACTTTTTGTACCCGGCCACGCCCCTGGCCATGTTGCATTCTGGCAGCAGGAGCAAAAGTTCTGCATCAATGGCGACTGCCTCTTTGCCGGCAGCATTGGCCGGACCGATCTGCCCGGCGGCAACCACGAAACACTGATGAAGAGCATTCGTGAGAAACTTTTTACCCTGCCCGACGACACCAAAATTTACTGTGGCCATGGCCCTGCCACCACCATTAAGCAGGAAAAGTTATTCAATCCATTCTTTAGTAATTTAATCGCGTGAGCATTCGCCATTACATTCCAAATGCCCTTACGTGCAGCAACCTGGTGTGCGGATGCCTGGGAGTTGTAGAAGTACTGGAGGGCAGTATGATCTGGGGTCCTTACCTGATCTGGCTTGCCGCTATATTTGATTTTTTCGATGGCTTTGCCGCCCGCACGCTAAAAGTAAGCTCTCCCATTGGCGGCGAGCTGGACTCCCTGGCCGATATGGTAACCTTTGGCCTGCTACCCGCCATGATACTGTTTGCCATGCTGCGCGAAACAGCAGTACCCGAGTGGGTTCCCTACCTTGCATTCATTGTAGCGATCTTTTCGGCCATACGGCTGGCTAAGTTTAATGTAGATACCCGCCAGACCACCAGTTTTATTGGTGTACCCACGCCTGCCAATGCCCTGCTCATCAGCTCATTCCCCCTCATCCTGGACAGGCAGCCCGGCTGGGAGTTTATGCGTCACCCGGCATTTTTGCTGGCTGTAGCCTTTATCATGTCTTTTTTACTGGTGGCAGAGCTGCCGCTGTTTGCACTAAAGTTCAAAGACTTTAGCTGGGCACACAACCGGGTTAAATATATTTTCCTCCTACTTTCTCTACTATTGATTATTTTCTTCAAATTTGTAGCTATACCGCTCATCATTTTGTTGTACGTAGCTCTTTCCATGTTCCACAAAGAACATGAGATATCGCACTGAAAGCAGCCTGATCCCTGAAGAGATCCCGGACCCACAAGGCAAAGCAGTAATACAACGCCTTGCCAGCCTTGAACTACAAAGGCACAGGCTGTTTGTATCGGTAAACACGTTCAACTGGAGCCGAAAGCCGTGATTCTGCCAGCCAACAGTTAGGTGAAGCCTGCAAAATATTGCTGGCCCGGCTGATTAAGGAAGGCTACTCCTGCACAATACACGAGGCCCGGGCCACGTTTTCAGAATGGCTCCTCCTGTGCGGGAACCAGCTCGGCAAAAAGGCCGTTATCGATGAGCACTGCAAAGCAGCCTATGCCCTGGCGACTCCTTTTATGCGCTTTATGTACATGTTTGTGCCTATCTCCAGATAGTGCTGCACAGCAAAATAGTGCGCTGGCCGAAGGCCGCTGGATCAGGATAGGTGTTACCCAGAGCGGGGTCTACAAAATTTCTTCTTCTTTTTTAAGCAGCAATAGCATACTGGCTGCAGGTGCCGATCCGGCTAACCTGCAGATCAGTGGTTATGGGGGCGGCATGGTGCCGGAACCCAATGCTTCAGCACGCCACCAGGACCTGCCCCAGCTGGCTGTACAGGTTGTAGGCGGTGATGATGGTCGTCTCGATGCTGCCGATTACCTGCTTTTTTATGCGCAGGGTCCTGATGCCCTTACTTATGATCAGGAGAGCGGCTGGTACAATCATCAGAAAAATATTTACAGCGATACTGCCTATTACTTTATAGGCATGGGCACAACGCCCGGGCTGCGACAGACACAAGGCGCTAACGAAGGGCTCAGTTATCCCGCCATTACCAGCTACGAAGCAGTGGAGGTCTACGAAAAGGACGAGGTAAACATTATCTCCTCGGGGCGCCGCTGGTTTGGCGATGCCTTTGGCCTGACAGCTTCACGCCAATACACCACTGCCCTGCAGGAGCTAACAGAAGGAAACGTGCGGCTCCGCACTGCCTTTATCAACACCAACAGGAGTGCAGTTAGCTTTTCAGTTCTACTTAATAACCAGCTTCAGCAGGAAGTATCCATCCGCCATACCATTGATTATCAGTATGCCGAAAAAGGCTGGATAGCCGAAAAGGAAAGCCAGGTATCTACAGCTGCCTTTACAGGCAGCGCACCCCTGCAGCTACAGATATCCCTAAGTGGCGGCAATTCAGGCAACAAAGCCTATCTCGATTATTACCTGCTGCAGACTCCAACTCGCCTGCGCTACCGTGGCAGTCAGTTATCATTCATATCTCCACAAAGCATAAACCACCCGGCTGTTACCTACCAGCTGGCCGATGCGCCAGCCGGCCTCCAGGTTTGGGACATCAGCAATCCGCAACAGCCGCTGGCGCAGGAGGCAAGCCTGCAAAACAACCAGCTCCTTTTTGGTACCGCCAGCAACCAGCTGAAAAGTTTTATAGCCTTTACGCCTGCCGATGCACCTGCACCGGTTTCTTTTGGACCTGTGCCCAACCAGAACCTGCATGCCGATCTGCAGCCCGAGCTGCTAATTGTTACCCACCAAAGCCTGCTGGCCGAGGCAGAACGTCTGGCAGATTTCAGGCGCAGCCACGATGGCCTGGCAGTAAAAGTGGTAACTACGCGGCAGGTATACAATGAATTTTCTTCCGGAAGGCAGGATGTTGCCGCCATACGCGATTATGTGCGCTACCTCCACCAGCAGGGAGGCGGCAGGCTACGCTACCTCCTGTTGTTTGGCAGGGGCTACTACGATTATAAGCAGCGCACCCAGCAGCCTTTTAACCTGGTGCCGCTTTATGAGTCTTATAACTCTGTGCACCCCATCAACAGCTACGCCTCAGATGATTTCTATGGCTTTCTGGAGGAGCACGAAGGAGACTGGACCGAAGATGAAAGTGGCAACCAGTCGCTCGATATTGGCATTGGCCGCCTGCCGGTAACCACGGCCACCGAGGCCCGGCAGGTGGTAGATAAACTGATACGCTACAGCAGCGATGAAGCTACCTTTGGCAACTGGCGGCAGCGCATCCTGTTTGTTGCAGACGATGAAGACGGCAATGTACACCAGCAGGATGCAGAACAGCTAGCCAGGCTGGCAACGACTGCCAACGATCTTTACTCCCCGCGCAAAATATACGTAGATGCCTACCCGAAGATTATTACGGCCAACAGCCAGACTTCTCCGGGAGCACAAAAGGCACTAAGAGATGCCATTGACCAGGGGGCGCTGATTGTGAATTTCACCGGGCATGGCAGTCACCGCTTCTGGACCTTCGAGAACATATTTTCTAAAACTGCAGCCGAAAACCTGCAGAACCGCAACAAGCTGCCGCTTTTTGTAACCGCCACCTGCGAGTTTGGATTGCACGATGGAGAACTGCGTTCCGGCGCGGAAAGCCTGATCCTTAACCCTGGCGGAGGCGCCATTGGTCTGCTTACAACTGCCCGGCCTGTTTTTACTTTCTCTAATTTTAAGATCAACAGTGCTTTTTACAAGTACGCTTTTCCTTCAGCTAGCGGAGAAATCCGTCGACTGGGCGATATAACCCGCCTCACTAAAAATGAAGGGGTGCCTGAAACAGGCGTGTACAACCGCAATTTTGTTTTGCTGGGAGACCCCTCCCTGCAGCTGGCCTACCCAAAGCAGCCTATTGCGCTCACGGCTATTACCCGCCTTACTGGCGCAGAAGCACTCGATACCCTTAAGGCATATGAAATAGTGCGTATAGAAGGCATGGTTGTAAACCCCGATCAGGAAGCAGATGCAAGTTTCAGCGGCACCCTGCTGGCCACTGTATATGACAAAAGTGATATGCTAAGCACCCTGGGGCAAAGCGATCCTGCCATGACCTACAGCCAGCGCCAGAATGTACTACACAGGGGTGAAGCAAGCGTAAAGAACGGTCATTTCTTTTTTGAGATGGCAGTGCCCAAAAACATTCGCTACGAAACTGGCTTTGGCAGAATTGAGCTGTATGCCACCCATGCAGATGGCAAACGAGATGCTGCCGGCGCCAGCGAACAAATAAAAATAGGCGGAAGTGCAGCCGGCAAAGCAAATGACCGCACGCCCCCTCAGGTGCAGCTCTACCTGAACGATACAACATTTGTCTCTGGTAATCCTGTAGCCAGCCAGGCCATGCTGCTGGCAAAGCTACAGGATGAGCATGGCATCAACATATCTTATTCCGTACCCGGCCAGAACATAGAGGCCGTACTGAACGATACCAGTACATTTATTTTAAATGATTACTACATCAGTACAAAAGGTAATTACAAAGAAGGCTGGCTCCGTTTTCCGCTCTACAATTTACCCCCAGGCCGGCACAGGCTTAACTTACAAGCCTGGGATACGCATGGTAATGGCAGCGTTCAGTCTATTGATTTTGTAGTACCCGGCAGTGAGGGCATCAGTATTACCAGTGCCCGCAATTACCCAAACCCACTAAGGGAACAAACAAATTTTGCTATTACCCACACCAGGTCCGGCGACGATCTTGAGATAGAACTGCTGGTTTATGGCATGGATGGCCGTGTGTACCAGCGGCTTAAGCAGACAAGCCTTGCCGCAACCGGCACGCTACACCTGTCAGCACCCGGAATCAACAACAAAAATTTAAATCCGGGCATATACGTATTCAAGGTGGTGCTGCGTTCCCTCTCAGATGGTAGTGTGGCAGAGAGAGCAGAAAAACTTGTAATCCTGAAATAAAAAATATTTCTTTATCTTTAAGCCGGATTTGTTTCATTAATTGCATCATGCGTAAAATCCTTATACTATTCTTCTTAGTAGTTACTGTTTCTAATGCTTTTGGCCAGGGTCAGGCATTTATAGGTCAGGATACGGCTGCCCGCCCTATCATCACGGCTGTTCCCTTTCTAATGATTTCACCAGATGCCCGCAGCGGAGCCATGGGCGATGCCGGAGCGGCCATCTCTCCCGATGCTAACTCTGCTCACTGGAATGTAGGCAAGCTGGTATTTGCAGAAAAAGACTTTGGCGCATCGCTTTCCTATACCCCCTGGTTAGGCAAGATCGTAGATGACATGAACCTGCTCTACCTGGCTGGCTTCTATAAACTTGATGATCTGCAGGCCATTGCCTTCTCGCTTAGGTATTTCGATCTTGGGGAAATCTTTTTAACAGAAGATGGCAGAACGCCGATAGCCCCAAACTTCAGGCCACAGGAGCTTGCCATTGATGCCAGCTACTCCAGGAAATTATCTGAAAAATTAGGTCTGGGTGTTACAGGCCGGTACATATACTCAAACCTGGCAGGTGAGGTACCTGTTAGCAGCACACAGGTTGCTACACCTGGTAACAGCATTGCTGCAGATGTTGGTCTCTATTATAATTCCGATCTGGTGGTGGGTGCCCGTGATGGTAACCTGGCCCTGGCGGCAGTTATCTCTAACATTGGCAATAAAATCTCTTACCTCGACGAAAGCACCGAAAGCTTTATCCCTACCAACCTGCGCATAGGTACTGCCTATACTGCCAATCTCGATCCATTCAATAAAATTACCGTAGCAGTAGATTTTAATAAATTGCTGGTGCCTACCCCTCCTATTTACGAAACGGATGAAACCGGACAATACGTTTATGGCCCGGACGGCAACCCAAATGTGATAGATGGAAGAGATCCAAACCGTCCGCTGGTAAACGGTATTTTCACCTCTGTGGCAGATGCGCCTGATGGCTTTTCAGAAGAGCTGAAAGAAATCACCATTGCCTCTGGTCTGGAGTACTGGTATAATGACCTGTTTGCCGCCCGTGCCGGATATTTCTGGGAGCACGACCTGAAAGGTGCCCGTAAGTTCTTCACCCTGGGTGTAGGTCTGCGCTACCAGGTACTGAATTTCGACTTTGCTTACCTGATTCCGCAGCAACAGCAGCACCCGCTTGCCGAAACACTCCGCTTTACACTGGGTGTAAATTTCGTGAAAGCAAATACAAACAATCGCCCTGATCAGCAGTAGTTGTAAGTATGCTTGATCGTAAAAGTCCACCTCCATATAAAAAAGTAGACAGCATTCACCTGCCAGAGGTAGCACACCTCAGGCTCAAAGGTGGTATGCCTGTACACATCATAGATGCCGGCAAGCAGCCTGTGCTGCGCCTGGAGTTTATTGTAAAAAATGGTGCCGTAAGTGAAAAGGTACTGGGGCAATCTTTCTTTGCCACCAAAATGCTTACCGAAGGTGCCGGCCCTTACAGCTCTAAGGAAATTGCCAACATACTGGATGCTCATGGTGCTTATGTTGAGCACCACCCCGGCCTGGATTACTGCACCCTTACGCTTTACAGCCTAAGCAAGCACCTGCCCAGCCTGCTGCCACTCTTCAGAACCATTCTAACCCAGCCTACCTTTCCGGAGCATGAGTTTAATATTCTGAAGGATATTAAAAAGCAGCAGATTAAGGTTGATGAAACCAAAAATGCTGTGGTGGCCGCAAAAAGGTTCAGGGAAGCCCTGTATGGCGAACATACATACGGACGCCATCTTTACCAGGAAGACCTGGACCGCATAGCGTTGCAGCATGTGGTGCAGTTCTATGAAGACAACATTCGCAACGGTTTTGAAATTATGCTTGCCGGCCAGGTAGACCAGCAGGTGCTGGATCTGCTGGAGGAGCATTTTGGGGATCTGCCCTTCAGGGACCTGCGAGGCTCAACCACATCCGTAACCGGAACAGGGGAAACAAGCCGCATTAATATTGAAAAAGAAGGCAGCCTGCAGTCTTCCATCAGGCAGGGTAAAGTACTGTTTAATGTTACCCATCCCGATTTCCATAAGTTTACAGTACTGAACACCGCTCTGGGTGGCTACTTTGGCAGCCGCCTGATGAAAGAGATAAGGGAAGAACGTGGCTATACCTACGGCATTTATTCCAACCTTATTCCTCTCAAGAATTCAGGTTATTTTCTGATAGGTACCGATGTTATCGGAGAACATACAGAAGATACCTTAAATGAAATTAAGCGCCAGATACAGCTGCTGCAAAGCGAGACCATTGATCCGGAAGAGTTGGAAACTATCAAAAATTACATGGTAGGCACCTTCCTTGGAAGTCTCAACACGCCTTTTGCACTGGCAGATAAATACAAAACAGTCTATTTTAACGGAATAGACCTGGAGTTTTTCACTGATCATGTGCGCCAGATCTACGATACCTCTGCAGAAGATGTAAAGCGACTGGCAACAGATTATCTGGACCCGGATACCTTTACCACAGTAGTGGTAGGTAAAGTGTAATAAAAAAGGATGGCAGGCCGCCATCCTTTTTTATTTTTGAATCCCTGCACAATTATTATCAGTCTATCCAAACCTGCAGGGAAGGCAAGCAGAACACTCATTGAATTACTGCCAGCTGTAATAAATTTTTTAAAAGCCTGCATGAGATTGAACAGTAGGTGTTAAGCCATTTAAAACGCTTATGCTGTTCCACTTCAACTGAAATCTAAGCTGCCCCGGCATAAATTTGCCTTTAGTAAAAAGGCAGAACCTGCCGGATTAGCTAAAAAGTATTGGCTTGAAACCTATCATTTTTACCTTTATGGTAAATTGTGCGAATACTTTTCTATCATCACCAAGCATGAAAGTTGTTGGGTTTACATTCATCAGAAACGCCATTAAATATGATTATCCTGTAACGGAAGCCATCCGCTCCATTCTGCCTCTCTGCAGCGAAGTGGTGGTGGCAGTGGGTAATTCTGATGATAATACACTGGAGCTGATCCGGCAGATAGATCAGAACAAGATCAGGATCATACAAACAGTGTGGGATGACAGCCTGCGTACCGGCGGCAGTGTTTTGGCAGAAGAAACCAATAAAGCCTTTGCCGAAGTGACTACAGATGCAGACTGGGCCTTTTACATTCAGGGTGATGAGGTGATACACGAAAAGTACCTGCCAAGCATACAGGCTGCCATGGAGCGCTGGAAATCAGATAAGCGGGTAGACGGACTGCTATTCAACTACCTGCATTTTTTTGGTTCCTATGACTATGTAGGCGATGCTTACAACTGGTACCGGCGCGAAATTCGCATTGTGCGCAGCTCAAAAAACATCTACTCCTACAAAGATGCGCAGGGCTTTCGCAAAGACGACAATAAAAAGCTAAGGGTAAAGCTGGTTGATGCCTGGGTATATCACTACGGCTGGGTGCGTCCGCCTAAAATTATGCAGCAAAAGCATTACGACACCCGCAAATTTTACAGGGATGATGAATGGATTGCCCAAAACCTAAGCAAGCAGGAAGAGTTTGACTACTCCACCATTCATTCACTGGCGCGCTTTACAGGCACCCACCCTAAACTGATGCAGGAGCGGATAAACCGCATAAACTGGAAGTTCGACAGGGATCCCTCCTACAATCGGCTTAAACCGAAAGACCGCTTTCGTCGAATAGTAGAAAAGCTTACCGGCTACCGGATTTTTGAATATAAGAACTACAAGATCATATAAGTGAGCAATAAAAAACAACAACTTCTTATTGCTAACGAACGTTAGGTTGTTTAGATTTGTTAGATAAGTACAGTAATGAGTGGAAGAATGCCCTCTAAAAAGAAACAGGTAGAATTAACGGCTACCAACTTATTCCAGGAGCGTGGCTATGCCGCTACCTCCATGCGCGACATGGCACAGGCGCTGGGCATAGAGGCAGCCAGCCTGTATTCACACATCCGTTCCAAGGAGGAGATCCTGCAGAACATTTGCTTTCGAATGGCCCGGATGTTTTTTGAGGCTCAGAATGAAGCCCTCACAGGCTTTACCGGCACCGCTGCCGAAAAGCTGGAAAGAGCCATTGTTGCACACGTAAAGGTTATAACGGAAGATACTTCTGCTTCGGCAGTTTTCTTTTCAGAATGGCGCCATCTGAGTGAGCCCCATATGGAAGAATTTAAGCAGATGCGTAACCGCTACGAGGGCAAATTTCGTGAAATACTACATGAAGGCCTGCGCAACGGAGAATTTGTAGCCTTAGACGAGCGCTTTGCCGTGCTCACCATTCTTTCGGCCCTTAACTGGACCCACCAGTGGTTTAAAGCTACGGGTCCTATGTCGGCCGAAGAAATTGGACAGCGCCTGGCCGACGTGATTTTAAATGGATTGAAGAAAAAATAAAACAGATACGCTTATGTACGGTGGTGGAAATACATTCGAAAAGTTGCAGGGAACAGACTTACAGCAGGAAGATCCTCAGCAGTTAGCAGAGTTTGAAGCCCGTATACAGCGTGGTGAAAAAATTGAGCCTTCTGACTGGATGCCGCAGCTATACCGCAAGCAGCTCATCCGCATGATTGAGCAGCATGGCCACAGCGAAATTATTGGCGCCCTGCCCGAAGGCACCTGGATTACCCGCGCCCCCGGCTTTAAACGCAAGCTTTCGCTTATGGCCAAGGTACAGGATGAGGTGGGGCATGCTCAGCTGCTCTATGCCGCTGCCGAAACCCTGGGCAAGCCAAGAGAGCAGATGATCAGCGACCTGGTGAACGGTAAATCAAAATACTCCAATATTTTTAACTACCCTGCCTTTACCTGGGCCGATGCCTGTACCATCAGCTGGCTGGTAGATGCAGGCGCTATTGTAAACCAGCTGGCTAACAGCCGGGGCAGCTATGGCCCCTACTGCCGTGCCCTGGAGCGCATTTGTGCCGAAGAAAGCTTTCACCTGAAGTACGGCCACCATGCCGTTACTTACCTGGCTACCGGCACAGCCAAACAGCGTGAAATGATGCAGGCTGCTTTAAACCGCTGGTGGGGTCCGCTGATGCACTTTTTTGGCCCACCGGATAAAATGAGCGTACACAGCGAAACACTGATGCGCTGGAAGGTAAAAATGGCCTCCAACGACGATATGCGCCAGCAGTTTCTGGATATGTATGTACCAAAAATCTATGAGCTGGGCCTTAGCATACCAGATCCTAAGCTTAAAAAGAATGAAGAAAGCGGTAAGTGGGAATATACCGAGCCCGACTGGGACGAGTTTAAGCGCGTGATCAATGGCGATGGCCCCTGCAACAAAGAGCGCCTGGCTGTGCGCCGTACTGCCGAAGAGCGGGGTAAGTGGGTAAGAGAAGCACTGAAAGCTTCGGCCAGAAAATATGTAGCACCGCTTGCGTAAGTGCAGATGTATAAGCCAGCCCCGTATTATGCACGGCTGGCTTTCTTTTTAACTATAGTAGACCCAGGCTCTTTTTAGTCCCTTGTTTTTATGTCTGAAGAATTTATCAAATCCCTCGATCCGCGCGTGAGCCGCATGCAAATGCCTGCAGATATTAACGAGCAGCCCCTGCAAAAGGAAGAGCTCGATCAGCTGGTAACCTACCAGGTGTTTATGCAAAAGAAAGAGGGCAAAAATTTTGAACATGCAGGCATTGTACATGCCCCAACCCAGGAGCTGGCGCTGCTATATGCAAAGGAGCAATACAGCCGCCGCTTTACCTGCAGTGGCATGGCCGTAGCCGAAACCTCTGCTGTTTTGGCCAGCCCTGTTACCGATGGAGGGCTTAGTGTGTACGAGCTGCTGGAAGGGCCTGCTCCTGAAACGGATGGTCCTGCTGAAGCCTACGAGGTTTTTCACCTGATGAAAAGAGGAAAACAGCACGAGCATGCCGGCAGCGTGGAAGCAGCCACTGTAGAAGAAGCTTTCCTGAAAGCAAAAGAAAGCCTTACACCCGAAAAACCGGTGCTTAACATCTGGCTCGTACGCCGCAGCGATCTGCTAACCATAGACGAAGAAGACAAAGACATCTGGCAGACCCTACCCGAAAAAGGCTATCGCGATGCTGTTGCCTATAAGGCCAGCGATAGGCTAAAGGAGTTTAAGGAAAAGAACTAATGCGCTACAGCAACGAGCACAACAGTTAAAAGCATCATCATCATGAACAAAGCATTAAAAGAACTACTCTATAAAATGGCTGATGACCAGCTGGTACTGGGCCACCGGAATTCTGAATGGACAGGCGTAGGTCCGCTGCTGGAGGAAGATATTGCCTTCTCCTCCATGGCACAGGATAAGGTAGGGCAAAGCTACCAGCTGTACCAGATGCTGCATCAGCTGGGAGAGCAGGAGCCAGATACAGTAGCTTTTATGCGGAATGCAGGCCAGTTTCACAATAGCCAGTTTGTAGAGTTGCCTGTAGGTGAGTACGACTTCAGCCTGATCAGGCACTTCCTGTTCGATCATGCTGAATTTCTGCGTTTTGGTATGCTAAGCGAATGCAGCCATGAGCCACTGGCACAGCTGGCCAGAAAAATTCGCGGAGAGCTAAAATACCATGTAATGCATGCCAATACCCTTATTAAACAATTGGGTACGGCAACAGAAGAAAGCGTAAGCCGCCTGCAGCAGAGCCTGGAATACGCCCTGCCCTATGCCCTCGGCATTTTCGAAAAGTCGCCCTATGAGGATGAGCTGATACAACAGGGAATTTTTGCCGGAGAAGCCGAATTGCAAAAGCGCTGGGCAGAACAGATCAGCAAAGCCCTGCAACCTACGGCCCTGCAGCTACCCAGCATGAACAGCCTGCAGCCCATAACAGGCGGCCGCAGGGGCCAGCACACGCAGCACCTGCAACCCCTGCTGGATGAAATGGCAGAGGTGTTTAAGATAGATCCTGCTGCGGATTGGTAAGTAACAAGAGCGTTTGGCATGGCCTGGGGTGCATAGCCATTATGGCGCATATGCTAATTGATTAGGGCGCTAATAAGGGCCCCTGCTAAAGGATATTTGCATTCAGATGCCGGCATCTGTTGGGTTAATCTGGCAAATAAAAGCGACCACTGTCCTTAGTTGCATCTGTTAATATATCACAAACAAATAAAATAAAGTGTTAAAGGAAACCACCGTACGTGAATGGCTTGAGGCAGTGAAAGACCCGGAAATTCCGGTGCTCTCGCTCAACGACCTGGGTGTAATTACGGCTATTAACGTAATTACCGACCAGCACGTGCAGGTGCGCATGACACCCACCTTTGTTGGCTGCCCCGCACTCGACTATATGAAACAGGAGGTAGAACAGCTGCTGCACGAAAAGGGAATAGCGCAGGCCGATGTGCTGGTAAGCTTTGAAACACCCTGGAGCTCCGACAGGATAACAGAACGTGGTAGAAAAGCACTAAAAGAATTTGGCCTGGCCCCTCCTCCCCAACAGGCACTCATTGAAGACCTCGATATTCTTGAAAATGTAGAGTGCCCTAACTGCGGCAGCTCAGAAACACAACTCAAAACACCCTTCGGTCCTACATTATGCAGGGCCATTCACTACTGCACCCAGTGCAAAGAAACCTTTGAGCAGTTCAAGCCACTGTAAGCAAGTTGGATTAAACCCATGTACTTAAAGTAAAACTTTAAATATTTTAGCGCCGTAAGTGCCTGAAAAATAAGCCATTATTCTTTACCGGATTGCAATAATCTTGCATCCGGTTTGTTTTTTTAATACAGCTGTGTAATTTGTCCCCACTGATGAAAGACCAGAACTATGCAAAAAACCATCAGAGTTTGTGTGTTTGTACTATTGATGGCAGCCGCGTATACGGCCTGCCAGCGTGCCAGTGAAGAAAAACGAAGTGAAGAGATGGCACCAGATTCGGTTACTGTGGTGTATAATTCACTAAACGACAGTATTAAAGTAGCCTGGCAGGATATTTCTGCTACTGAAGAGGGTAAGCTTTCCGATATGAAACGCCTGCTTCAGGAAATTTCCTACACCCCCAGCTACGATAAAGCCCGCTACGATTCACTATGGGATAACCTGCAGCAGGTGTATGCCCTGCGCTTTGAGGCGGAAACCATGACGAGCCGGCAAATAGACCGTTACGATTCTGCCGTGAGCAAGCTGCAGCGGGAGGTAATAGACTTTGCACGCAGCCACCCTTCCTTTGAGCAGTATCCGCTTATGGGCAAGCTATCAGATAGCATTGAGGCTGCTGATCAACGCACCCTCTTTCTCAGAGTGCGTTACGATCAGTTCGCCAGTGAGTACAACGATTTTCTAAAAGGCAATCAGGGCAGAATGATTCAACCCTCCGATACAGCACTGCCTCTTCGTGAGCGCCCGCTGTTCCGGTTGAGCGAGTAAGGTCTGCAGCCTGGAAAAATAAAGCAAAAGCCGCTTCCTCTACGGAGCGGCTTTTGCTTTTAAGATAGTGTACAAACCATTTAAATCTTTTCTATCTCTGCCCTTATAAACTGCATCAGCTCCCGTATATTGGCCTGACCAAAATCGAAGCGGATGTCTGCAGCAGCATATACCTCTGGTATGGGGCGGGTGTAGCCAAGCTTCAGGGCATTAATATAACCCTCCAGCCCTTTTTGCGGGTTTTCCTTGTAGTTCTTCCACACGGCTATAGCACCTAGCTGCGCAATGCCATACTCAATGTAATAGAAGGGTACTTCGTAGAGATGCAGCTGCTTTTGCCACATAAAAGCTTTGAACTGCTCAAAGCCTTTCCAGTCAGTTACACTATCTGAGAATTGATCATAAATCTCCAGCCAGGCCTCTTTCCGCTGTTCCTCGTTATGTTCTGGATGCGTATACACCCAGTGCTGAAACTTATCAATGATGGCAACCCACGGAAGGGTATTGATGATCTGCTCCAGGTGTTCACGCTTGGCCCGCCGCAGCTCTTCTTCATCTTGAAAAAACTCATCCCAATAATCCATGGTAAGCAGCTCCATGCTCATAGAAGCCAACTCTGCCACCTCTGAAGGGGTATGTTTGAAGTCGTTTAGCTCCAGGTCGCGGGTAAGGAAAGAATGCACTGCATGACCACCCTCATGCAGGATCGTAATCATATCACGCAGGGTGGAGGTAGCATTCATGAAGATGAAAGGAACACCTGTTTCTGCCAGCGGGTAGTTATAGCCTCCCGGAGCCTTGCCTTTGCGACTATCCAGGTCCAGGTGCTCCATCTCGCGCATAATTTCCAGGCAGCGGCCCAGGAAGGGGTCCAGGCGCCTAAACACACGAATGGTACGTTCCATCAGCTCTTCACTGTTGCTGAAAGGCTTAAGCGGATTACGCCCCTCTACATCTACAGCTTTGTCCCAGGGGCGAAGTGGCTCAACGCCTAAAGATTCTTTACGCTGTCGGCTGAGCTCACTTAACAATGGCGTTACCTCACGGCTAACAGATTCATGAAAATCCTCACAATCTTTTGGCGTATAATCAAAGCGGCCCAGCGCCTTGAACATATAGTCGCGGTAGTTGGCAAAGCCGGCATTTAGGGCAATCTGATGGCGCAGCTGCAGCAGCTGGTCAAAAAGGTCGTTGAGGCGCTTGCCATCCTGCAGGCGGCGTTCGTTTATTTTCTTCCACACTTCCTCGCGCTTGCCTCTGTCGGTGCTTTGCAGGTAATCTGCTGCCTGCTGAAGCGTCAGCTCTTTGCCATCAACCTCTACCGTCATGGCACCGCTAATGGCGCCAAACTCCTGCGAGAGTGTTTGCATCTGGGTGTTCAGGGGCACATTCTCTTCCCGGAAAATCTCAAACTCGGTTTTAAGCGTACGGGCAAGTATTGGGTACCCCTCCTTTTTCAGCTTCAGTAAAAATTCACTCTCCAGCGCTTTTTCATTCAGCCTGTTTGCCTCCGGGGCAATGTTTGGCTGTATCTGGCTGATAAAGTGGTTGAATTTCTCCCGTCGCTCAGCATCGGCCGTATCGATGGTCATGCGGATGTAACGCCAGCCAAGATCTTCAGAAACCACAGATTCCAGTTCACTTCTGTCCTGGAACCACTGCTGCAGCTCTTCCTCGCTGCTGATGTTGCGTTGCAGCAGCGATTCATAAAAAGGTTTTATGGTTTCCCAGTCTGTTATCTTGAAATCCTCTGGCAGAAAACTCCTTTTTTTTCGCTTTGGAAGCTCCAGTTGTGTATTATTCATATAAGTGTCTGTTATTCAAAAAATGGCGGGGCATTTCCTGTTGCAGGTTAGTATTGCCCCTATGCTATAAAGTTCGAAATTGAGCTTTGTGTTGCTGAGTTATATGTTGTTTTTCAGCACAGCATATAAACATCAAATAAAAAGCCGCTGTAGAATTTACTTCTACAACGGCTAAAATGCTTATTAATTGGTCTGCACTATCCTATTTCTATGATTACATCATCAGTTTTAGGATGGCCAACGCACAGCAGCACGTAGCCCTCTTCTTTTTCAGAATCTGATAAGCCCTCATCTTCGTCCATATGCACTTTACCGCTCATGCATTTACCGCGGCAGGCGGTGCAAAGGCCACTCTGGCAAGAGTAAGGCAAGTCTATATCCAGGTCCAATGCGGTTTCAAGAATGGTTTTATCAGGCTCTACAGAAAATTTGTATTCCTCTCCATCCAGAATAACCGTTACCTCACGTGTTTTCGGCCCCTCTGTGGCACCCGCACCAGGAGTGGCAAGACCAGGTTCTTCGCTTACCTTTTCAGTTTTTCCGGCTACAAAGCTTTCTTTATGTACCTGTGCCTTTGGAATATTCAAAGCCTGCAGGGTCTGGTCCACACAGATCATGAGGCCCTCTGGCCCGCAAACAAAGTACTCTACCTCTGACTGGGGCCATTTGGGTAGCTGCTCCAGCAATTGTGGCAGGTTGGCAGGTGTCAGTAATCCCGATGGTCCAGTCCAGCCTGCAGGGGGCTGATCCAGCACATGAATCACATGGAAGCGGCTGCTGTACTGTTGCTGCAGCTCTTCAAGGCCTTTTTTGAAAATGATACTCTCGAGATTACGGTTGGCATATACCAGCGATACCTGACTACCTGGCTCCTGCGCCAGCACCGATTTTGCTATAGACATCAGTGGCGTTATGCCGCTGCCTCCACCCAACAGTACAATATGGCGACGTTTTGCTGCATCTGGTTCAATGGTAAAATGGCCCATGGGCTCCATTACCTCCAGGGTATCGCCTGCACGCAGCTGGCTGTTCAGAAAATTAGAAACAAGCCCTCCCTCTACCCTTTTTACAGTTACTGCCGGGTACGGATCGGTATAGGGCGAGGTGCAGACAGAGTAGGCTCTGCGCACTTTTTTACCTTCCACAGTTGGAATAAGGGTAAAGAACTGGCCTGGCTTATAGGTGATCTTTTTATCGGCAGGATGCTCAAACACAATGGAAATGGCATCGGGGGTTTCCTGTACAACCTCCCGTATGCGCAGGTTCAGGTAATGCACCGATGTGGAAGGTTTCTTCGCTTCTGGCGCTGGTGTTACTTCCGGTGCTTTTTGTACTTCTTGTTTCTTTTTAAAAAATCCAAACGGCATGCGTTCTTTCGTTAATCTACGTATGATCTAATGCTTTCAATACTGATGAAGTGCTGCAGCCATAAAGATGCTATTTTGCAGCTGCGACTTACAAAAGTAGCAAGGAAATGCGTAAGATATAACCCTGCTACTATCAAATACGGTTTTAGCGCCTCTCTGTTTGGCCTGAAGATAGCTTGATACCGGAATTTCTCTTATTTTTAGCGCATAATTATCTCGGACATGAATCTGATTTCGCTAACGGCCATATCACCGGTAGATGGCCGGTACCGCAGCAAGGTAAAAGAGCTGGCTCCATATTTTTCTGAATTTGGCCTTATTCGCTACAGGGTACAAATTGAGGTAGAGTATTTTCTTGCCCTTTGCCAGCTGCCACTGCCACAGCTAGAGGGCGTGGAAACCCGCCAGTACGAGAAGCTTCGTCAGCTGTACCTTAATTTTGGCATCAACGAAGCCAAGGAAATTAAGGAAATTGAAAAAACGACCAACCACGATGTAAAGGCAGTTGAGTACTTCCTGAAAAACAGGTTTGAGCTGCTGGGGCTGGGCCAGTATAAAGAGTTTATCCACTTTGGACTTACCTCGCAGGACATAAACAACACAGCCATTCCCCTATCGCTGAAAGAGGCGGTAAATGAACAGATGGCACCTGTTTTAAAGCAACTGCGCGAAACACTTAAAAAGCTTTCGCTGGAATGGCTCGACCAGCCCATGCTGGCCCGTACCCACGGACAGCCTGCTTCTCCTACCACTGTTGGAAAGGAACTGGGGGTATTTGTTGCCCGCCTGAAAGAGCAGGTTAAACTCATACAGATGGTGCCTTATGCAGCGAAATTTGGCGGGGCCACCGGCAACTTTAATGCACATGCTGTTGCTTATCCTGATATTGACTGGCTTGAGTTTGGCAACGACTTTGTAAACAACTGCCTGGAGCTAAAGCGCAGCCACCCCACCACCCAGATTGAGCACTATGATCACCTGGCTGCACTGCTGGACAATGTTCGCCGCATCAACACCATTCTGATTGACCTGTGCCGCGATATATGGCAGTATGTATCGATGGGCTATTTTACCCAAAAAACCAAAGAGGGCGAAGTAGGATCTTCGGCCATGCCACACAAGGTAAACCCTATCGATTTCGAAAATGCAGAAGGTAACCTGGGCATTGCCAACGCCCTGCTGTCGCACCTGTCAGAAAAGCTGCCCATTAGCCGGCTGCAACGCGATTTAACAGACTCTACCGTGCTGCGTAACCTGGGCATGCCCATGGCACATACCCACATTGCCTGGAAATCGATACTGGTTGGCCTGGAAAAGCTAAAGCTGAACAAGGCTGCCATCGATAAAGACCTGGAGGATAACTGGGCTGTGGTGGCAGAAGCAATTCAGACGATACTGCGCCGCGAAGGCATACCTAACCCTTATGAGCAGTTAAAAGCCCTTACCCGGGGCCAGGGCAATATTACTGCAGATACTTTCAGGAAGTTTATCAATGAACTGGAAGTGAGTGATGGCATAAAAGAAGAGCTTAGGCGAATCAGCCCCCACAACTATACCGGCATCATCAGCCTGTAAGCTGACTAAGCCTGTGCGTGTACAACTAAAAACAAAAACCAGCCTTATACGCTGGTTTTTTCCTTTATAAAACGGGTGAGTTCATGTATCTGCTCTATTGAAAAATGGCTGCGCAGCATCTTTAAGTGATGTGGCGTTACAGTTTCCGGATCATCAATCAACAGGTTAGCGTAGGCTACTGCAAGGGCAATATGAGCCGGATCACCGGGCTGCTCATCATCGGAATCCATTTCGGAGAACACCACTGGCTTACCGGTGCGCTTGGCTATGGTTTCTTTTACAGCCAAAAGAAGTGCGGACGGCAGCATGTTGGCTGCGTAAAACCCGCTATCTGACGTATGAACAGAAGATTTATCCATATACAAGGCGAGTATACGGTTAAATTCTGGAAAAGAAAACATAACATTCACTTAACATAGAAAAAGCCAGCCCAATGGGCCGGCCTTAGCATTAAGTTGTATGAAGAGGAATTACTGATGCAAATGTAGCAGCCAGTTACCTCTTGCTGGTTATCGGAATATTATCCATTCATGAATTTACTAACCGTAAAAGTCGCCTGTTTTTTCTCTGCACTTCTTTACCTGTTTATTGAGGCGGTGATGCCAGAAGGGTCCGTTTTTAAGCAGCAGGGCAAACTTCACCCCAAAATTATGAAACCGCATTTCGGTTGCTGTTAAGCTGCCATCCTGGTCGGGAGGCATCATTACATACCTGAACCCCATTTTCTCTGTATAATCTTCCATGCACTTGTTGCCCAGCAGGGTACCCCTGGTATTGGTACGGTACAGGTGCATATATTCTTTAGCAGCCGCCGGCTCATTTTTCATTCTGGCGCTATAGCTGGTGTTGCCCGTTGCATTCTTATTCTTCTTATTAGATTTCTTCTTCTGGGCATGCAGCGGCTGTGCCACCAGCAAACATAGCAGCATCAGTAAAAAGGGTATAGATTTGTTCATATGTTTCAATCTTCTGCCTTCTGTTAACCAAGTTTCCCCTCACGAAGCAGAATAGCACCGTAGTGTTTGCGGTGCATTCTTTATATTTGCAAAGGTATGGTAAAAAACATCATCAGCTGGGTAATACGCAAAGTACCCCGCAGGCACCTGCAGTTATTCAGCCATCATGTATTAAAGGTAGCTGCAATTTTGTACAGAGGCAATGGGGTAAACTGCCCTGTTTGCAATCATAATTTCCGGAAGTTCCTGCCTTATGGCAGAAAAGCCCGTGAAAATGCCCTTTGCCCTAATTGCCTGGCACTGGAGCGGCACCGGCTCATGTACCTGTTTTTACAGCGAAAGACTCCTTTTTTTACCAAACCCCTTAAAGTGCTGCACATTGCACCGGAGCTGTGCTTTATACACCGTTTTGAGCAGCAGAAAAACCTTGATTACGTTACTGCCGATATAGAATCGCCGCTGGCAAAGGTAAAAATGGATGTGCACCAGATTCCATTCGAGGAGGCTACCTTCGATGTGGTATTTTGCAACCATGTGCTGGAACATGTAACCAGCGACCTGCAGGCCATGCGCGAAATGCACCGCGTGCTAAAGCCGGGAGGCTGGGGTATTATGCAGATACCGCTCTTTCACCCCCTGCCGGAGGTTACCTACGAAGATTTCAGCGTTACCACCCCAGCCGAAAGAGAAAAAGCCTTTGGCCAGGACGACCATGTGCGCCTCTTTGGCAAAGACTATCCTGACCGCCTCCGCAGCGCCGGCTTTAAGGTAACAGAAGACTGGCTTGCACGTGAATTACCCCCTGAAGAACAGCAACGCTATGCCCTGCCCCAGGAACCGGTGTATTTTGTGCAAAAGGTGTAGTAGATGCTAACTGAAAGCCGCAGCCGTTAATACTTTTTTAGTAGTTAGAATAAACCTGTGCCCCCGCCAGACTGCACGTACAGGCACTGATGCCATCTGCGTGGCTGAGATGACAACATATAGAGAGCATCCATGTGACATTAACAGAAGAAGATAAGTTTTGCTACAGGCCCAGCCATTAGCCCATTACTTCCCCTTTAGCCCTTCTTCGATAAAGCCAATGCCATAGGCCCAGAGTTGTACAAAGGCTGCGGCTACGCTAAGTGTAGCTACCTTAAGACTTTTATTCTGGCGAAGGCTGTCTGCAAAGATAAGCCCGAAAAACAGGAGGTACAGAAACAGGAGCGCCAGGAACAGTTTACTGCTTATGAGCCAGCTTAGGGCCAGTACCAGGGTTCCTGCTACAAAAGCGGCGGGAAAGGCGTGTACAAGCTTTATTTCTTTTGGAAAAAAACGGCCTATGTTGATCCGTGCCCTGCCGAAGAAGTGCAGCTGCCGGTAGAATTGCTGAAGGCTGGTGCGACGCTTGTGGTATACATAAGCTTCGGGAATAAGGCCCGTTTTAAAGCCCATGCTGTTAATGCGGATGCTAAACTCAATATCTTCGCCCATGCGGGTAATAATGTAACCCTGGGTTTGCTCCCATACCCGGCGGCTGATGCCCATGTTGAAGCTACGCGGATGGAAAGCACCAATGCGCTTTTTACCGCCCCTGATACCACCTGTGGTAAAAGGTGAGGTCATGCTGTAGCTGATTGCCTTTTGCATGTCTGTAAACCCGCTGTGTGCCCTGTCGGGCCCACCCCAGGCATCAAGCGGTTCCTGCTGTAAATGTGCCTCTACTGCCTCAAAATAATGCTCTGGAATAAGGCAATCGCTGTCGAATACCACCAGGTACTCTCCCTGTGCCCGTTCAAAACCAAAGTTGCGGCTAAAGCCCTGCCCGGTGTTTTCTTTCGAAAAGTACCGAATAGTAAGTTTTGCAGCCCACTTTTCTGCAATATGTTTGGCAGGGCGGCTGCTGCCATCCTCCACCACCAGTACTTCAAAGTTAGTGTAGCGCTGCCGGCTTAAGCTCTCCAGCAGCTCGTCCAGCTCTTCGGGGCGGTTGTATACAGGAATAATAATGGAATACCGGTACATGCTAGTGCAGTCCTACCTTTTCTATCACCAGGTATTTGTTTTCCCGTTCAGAGATCATCGCCAGCATTTCGGCAATAAATCCGGTCATGAAAAGCTGCACCCCAATAATGAGCGCTACCAGCGCCAGGAAAAAGAGGGGCTGATCAGTTACTGCCCGCACAGATTCGTGTAGGTACCAGTTATTGTATACTTTCCAGCCTATCATCCAAAGCGTTATGAAAAAGCCAAATATAAATGATAGAGCACCCAGCACGCCAAAGAAGTGCATGGGCTTTTGCCGGAATTTAGAAACAAAGGTAATGGAGATCAGATCCAGAAAACCTGTTACAAAGCGCTGCCAGCCAAACTTGGTTTCGCCATACTTGCGGGGCCTGTGCTGTACTACTTTTTCTCCTATTGATGAGAACCCCCTCCACTTGGCAATAACAGGAATATAGCGGTGCATCTCGCCATAGATGTTAATATTCTTTACCACCTCGGATCGGTAGGCTTTAAGGCCACAGTTAAAGTCGTGCAGGGGAATACCGCTGATCTTGCGGGTAACCCAGTTAAAGAATTTGGAAGGAACGGTTTTCCCGATGGGGTCGTGGCGCTTCCGCTTCCAGCCCGACACAAGATCATAGCCACCCGCTGTAACCATTTTAAACAGTTCCGGCACCTCATCGGGGCTGTCCTGAAGGTCGGCATCCATGCTGATCACTACCTGGCCCCTGCTGGCGTGGAAGCCTGTATTGAGGGCCGCCGATTTACCATAATTGCGGTTAAAGCGAATGCCCCTGATATGAGGGTTGGTCTCAAACAACTGGCGTACAACCGACCAGCTTCTGTCGGAGCTGCCATCGTCAACCATAATAATTTCATAAGTAAAGCCGTGCTCTTTCATAACGCGGCTTATCCAACTACACAATTCAGGCAGCGATTCCTCTTCGTTGTAAAGAGGAACCACCACCGAAATATCAATACGCTCTGACATTTAATAAACGTGCTCCGGATGATTGTTTTTTGTGAAGGCTGATATGATCAGCGACAGAATAAAAGCATAAAAGAGCGTGCCAATAATACTGAAGATGAAAAGCATGCCTGGTGACATCATCATTTCCACCATTTCCATAGACTGATCAATCTGTGCATCAGCCATGCCCATCTCTTCATACTGGTACCTGGTTTCATCCAGCCTTTCCTGCATCACATTAGGATCAACAAAGCTAATATAAATAAAGCTGAAAATACCTACCAGCAGACCAGTGACCAGGCCCAGTACACTTCCCATTCCAAGCCCCTGGCCATAGGTCATATAGCCCTCATTTTCTTCTTTGAAAGCCCTGTGGGTAAGTACAATGCCAATAATGAGTGAAAAGAGGGTAAATATACCCGATAACCACTGATTGGTTGCTTCTCCAATCAGGTACATAATCAGGGAAAATACTACCAGTATGGCACCGGTAATCAAACCACCTTTTGAGCCTTTGCTCCATACGGTAGGTGCTGTTGGGTGGGTGGTGGTACTGTTGTGATGAGTTGCAGGTTCCATAGGTTTATTTTTTAAAGAAAAGGGTGATGATACCTGTAAAGAACAGGCCAATCAGGGTCTTTTTCAGCAAATCATCCAGCGCCAGGTCCATGGCTGTAATGCGCTTTACTTCTGCAATGGCCTTATCATAGGTCTGCTGCCCTAAATCCTCTATCCACTTCTGCGGATCATCCGTAAGCACCGCCATATTTTCCTGCTGGTGCCTTATGAGCAAGCCTGTATCTGCGTAAGATAAAAAAATAAAGATAAAAAGTGCAGAAATCAGGGCAAGGCTTGTGTAACAAACAAAACTTACCGTCATGCCCTGGGAGTAAGTAAGCTTACCTCCCTGGCGGTAATCTCTGAATTCTTTAAGGGTAAAGAATATAAATATGGGTAGTATCACAAAATCGAAAATGCGCAGCATGCTCACTGGATTTTCCTTAAGCAGCCACATCACCAGAAAAAAGACAATGGATAATACACCTCCGGTAACTCCGTATTTCAGGCCTGTACTCAGCCAGGGGTAACTTTTCTTTTCTTCTGCTTCCGTATCAGCCAACCCTGATGCCATCTTCATCGATATAAACCTTTTGATATACAATAACCCCTACCGCTTTTCCCCTTAGTGCCTGCTGCCAGTGGGGCGAATTTTCAGAGCGGGAGCGGTTGCTGCCTTCATCCAGCACCCAGGAGGCATCCGGCACAAAAAGGGTACAGCAAGCCTCCTGCCCTTCGGCAAGCTGGGGCTGTGGTATACCTAATACCCTGCGCGGCCCTTCCGTAAGCTTTTGCACGATAAGCTCCTGGGAGAGCTCAGGCAGGCTGCACAAAGCAGCATAAGTTGTTTGCAGGCCAATAGCACCGAAAGCAGCCAGATCAAACTCAAGGCGCTTGTTTTCGGTATCTTCAGGCCGGTGGTCGGATACAATGGCATCTATGGTACCATCCTGCAGACCCCTGAGCAATGCCTGCCGATCCTGTTCGGAGCGCAGCGGCGGGCTTAGCTTAAAGTTTGTGTCAAAATCCATCAGCTGCTCATCTGTGAAAATGAGGTTATGCACGGCAACATCGGCAGTTACAGCCAGGCCTTCTGCTTTGGCCTTGCGAACAAGCGCTACTGCTGCAGCTGTAGAAAGACAGGAGATGTGCATGCTGCCGCCTGCATAACGAAGCAGTTCCAGGTCGCGCTGCAGGGCAATTTCTTCTGCCAGCGCAGGTATGCCCTTCATGCCCAGCAGGGTGCTGTTGATACCTTCGTGCATTTGCGCTCCCTGGGCCAGCCGCGGCTCTACCGGCTGATTCATAAAGACTCCAGCTGTTTTCTGCAGGTACTGCAGGGTACGCACGATCAGGGCCGGATCTGACAACGGATGTAGGCCATCTGTAAAGGCCAGAGCTCCTGCCTTGTACAGATCCAGTATTTCCGTTAGCTGCTCCCCTTTTGCACCCGTACTTACTGCTGCAGCAACGTGCAGGCGGGTAGGACTACTTAAGCGGCTGCCCCGTATAAAGTGAACAGAGTTTTTTGAATCAACTACCGGTTCGGTGTTAGGCATCAGCAGTACATCAGTATATCCGCCGGCTGCGGCAGCACTGCTGCCACTTTCCAGATCTTCCTTATACTCCAGCCCTGGCTCGCCAAAGGTAGCCCTTAGGTCAAACCAACCTGCTGACAGGTGCAGGCCTGGCACACTAATAACCTTATCGGCTTCTGCTTCTGTGGCAGTTGCTGAAGGTTTGATGGAGCGAATTACACCATCTTCAATAACGATATGGTAATTGTCGGAAGAAAAGCCGGGATGGATAACCCGTACGTCTTTGATGAGAATTTTCATTTCCAGAAACGTATTAAGAGCACCTCACACAAGAGGAAGAGCAAAGCTAACAACAATGTCCACTTCCACAGCATAACAGCACCAAAATTAGCTTGCATTTCGTTGCCTTCACCGGCTGATACGGCATCGTTCAGTACTTCAACATGCGGAAGTTCTTCTGCACTGGCATTGAGTACCTCTATGCCTACCTGCTCCGGAATAGATTCTTCCTCCGCATGGTTAAAGGCCAGCAACTGTTCTACTGAATCTTCAGCCGTGAGGCTGTAAAAGCCGGGTTGCAGGGTATATGCCGGCACATCCAGTAAAAGGGAGCGGTTGTTGTACTGCTGTGCAGGAATAATTTCTGCTTCTTCTCTTTCCAGGCGGTACACCCTGTTTTGTGTTTGCTCCCCTACCTGAACATTAAAAACACTCTCCTGTGTATTAAAGTAAAGCGGGTTTGTAACACTCTTGCTCTCAAAGGCTATTTTATACATAACTGGCACAAATAAAGCATGCCTGTGAAAGTTTGTATAGTCATCTGTGAGCGGGGAGGCAAACAGCCATACATTTCCTATTTCTCCGGCAAATGGGCTACCGGTCTGCAGCATTAGAATATTATTTGCCCTGCCTGCCCAGCTTATTACAGGCCTGGCCTGTGGCGTAGTAAAGCGGGCATTATTTTCTTCGAAAATACCTTCGAAGAAAGGATTATCTACATTTGGTGGTGCTAAGCGCACGGTACTTTCTGCCTGCACCGGCTGCACGGCAACCCTTTCTGTAATGCGATCTGCAGTACCTCCGGCAGCTTGTGGATGGGGTATGTATACGAGTGTACCTCCTGCCGCCGTATATTCCTGCAA
Organism: Cesiribacter sp. SM1; assembly: GCF_020178975.1. Taxonomy (GTDB): domain Bacteria; phylum Bacteroidota; class Bacteroidia; order Cytophagales; family Cyclobacteriaceae; genus Cesiribacter. The sequence continues at coordinate 3,339 of NZ_JAHXBU010000038.1, read as the reverse complement.
AGCTGTTAGAATAGAAGAAGAGGGTTGCTCTAAACTGTTTACCACTACCAGGTCTGCCCAGCCTAATTCAGAAAAATTAAAATTGCCGGCTTCTCTGCTACGCAAACGGAAAAGGCTGCTATCAGCAAAAACCCTGCTAACTGGTGTTGATGCATTATCCTGTGTAAGTTCCAGGATGTTGACCGGATCTCCTTTTCGCAGCACAAAGTAAAACTCATTATCAAAGTTTATGGGATAATCTACCAGTTCCAGCTTTGCCCTGTTGAGCTTATCTATGGAGAAATTAAGCGGAAAAGAAACCAGTTCCTTGCCATTGGCTGGCACTGTTACGGTACTTGTTGCTATCTGCCGGCCGTTTACAGTAAGTTTGAGAGGAACATCTGCCGTACTGGTACCAGTATTTGTTACCCTTACCTGCAGGGTGTTCTGAATATTGGGCAGGTAGTAAGGCTTATCGAGGTAAACCGAATCAACATAAAGATTTCTGTGCTGCTCGTACTGGAGCGGTACCAGGAAGTAACGGTTAGTACTATCTGCAGCCAGTCCATTCAGGTTTTGTGGCCAGCTGCTCCGCTGCATATCACTGATCAGGAAAACATCGCGCTGCGACTGTTCTTCAACATTTGAGCGGACAGATAACCTCTCAAGCACCTCTTCCAGGTTTCTGCTACGGCCAGCCAGTTGCAGTTCCGTTAACTTATCGCTGATGATTTCAGCGCTGTAATAGTACTGTTCTGATGATTCAAACCCATTGGTGAGCAACCTGAATTTAGTACCCTTTGGATAATTAGTTAAGATGCCGTTCGCATACCTGATGGCAGCCTCAAAAGCTGTCAGTCCCTCTTCTACATCATTCGTCATGCTGTAGGAATTATCGAGGTAAATATCTACCAGCCGGGCTTCGGCCTGGTGTGGTCCAGGAATATAAGGCCTTGCAAACGTAAGGATCAGAAACAGGAGAAAGCCAAGGCGGCACAGCAACACAAGCAGGTGCTTGAGCCTTCGCTTTGTCTGGCTTACCTGTTTTACCTGTTCCAGGAAACGGGTATTTGAGAAGTAAACCCTGCGGACCTTCCTGAATTGAAACAGATGTATGATAACCGGAATGGCTAGCGCCGCAAGCGCATATAGAAAACCAGGAGCAAGCAAATTCATGTTCAGCTAAATTAAACAGCTGCGGGCGTATTACAAATACATTTATCAGCCTTGGCCTGATTAACGCTTAAATAGTGCTAATCATATGTAAAAAAAGGCTGTATCACTAAAATCTCCTGTTATTCTACAGCATGGGCCAAACACAGTGAATGCAGCACTTATGTGTTAAGAGCTGCATTCCATCTTATTGTTCAACATTCTGTTCCAAACCGATGTATCTGTTAAATACCTGGTTTACTCAATAAACGCTGAGGTAATCGCCACTGCTGTGTTAAGGCTTTGCAAAGTACAATATTTTTTATGCAGCCGGCTTTGCAGCAGATGGAGCAATCTTATCTTTACCCGCCTGTACATTTTCTGGCAGTGGAGCTGTTTCCAGCACAGGTCCGCCCGGAGGGCCAAATAATATATTCCAGCCTTCCTTAAAGCTCTTACACTTTCTTAGATCCGACCAGATATCCATCCACTCGTGGAAATTCAGATAAACGGGGTTATACGGATGCTTGATTGGCTTAGTGATACCATATACTACTTTTTCTCCTTCCGGTTCAAAGGTTCCGAACAGGCGGTCCCAAATGATAAAAGTAGATCCATAGTTTTTGTCGATGTACTGTGGATTAGTACCATGATGCACCCTGTGATTAGATGGCGTTACAAAAATGAATTCAATTGGTGCTGGTAGTTTTTGGATGATGGGAGAATGTATCCAGAATTGGTACAACACGGCAATCTGGTGGCACAGGAAGAAAACTATGGGATCGAAGCCCATAAGGATAACAGGAACAAAAAAAATGATTTTGATATACTGGGTCCAGCCAAGGCGAAAGCTAACTGTAAAGTTGTATTCTTTCGACGAATGGTGCGTTACATGTGTAGCCCACCAGAACCTCTGCTCATGTGCAATTCTATGAGCCCAATACCTGAAGAAGTCAATGGCTATAAAACATAGAATGAAGGTCCACCACTCTGTTGGAATTCTCCAGGGGATCAGTGTAAAAAAGAAAAGCAGGAAAGTAAAATTGATCGTTTTGAGCAGCAGGCCTATACCCACATTGGTTAGTCCAATAACTGTTGCTGCTGCAGAATCTTTGGGATCATATATTTTAATTTTTTTCCTGGTACTGATGATCCATTCCACGACTACCAATGAAAGCAGTACCGGAACAGCATACGGCATAATGCTATAAGCCTCTAGTTTGTCTAGATATAAAATAATTTGATCCATTTTCTTAAAAATTAGTCTTCGTTTAGGCTGCTGTTTCTATACATATACATCCATTTTTCTAAGCTTTTGTTTGCTAAAAATCCAGCCTATCGTTCAAAAAAGTGTACTAGAATTTGGGATGCAGCACATGAAATTTCTCTCTACTAACTCAAAGTACTAACCCATAGCTTCAATTACCAATTTCTAAACCCTTTTAAATCTTATTCTCATTATTTATCATGCTCCCTGTGATTTTCCTTGAATATGAACAAGCTCAAAACATCTAAGCCCTAGCAGCTAATCATCCAGGGCATAGATTGTACATATCAATGTTGTATCAAAAAATTTCACAGCCATACAGTTTCTCTTAAGTAGAAACTATAGAGGGCAAAGGCATAAATGAGAAGTTCCTTGTGAAGGAAAGCAGAAGGTATAATGAATAGAGGAACAGCCATAAAAAAAAGGGATCAAGCGGAAAAGTTGTGGAGGGGTAGAATCAGGCATAGATTTTACTTAATCTAAAAAAGAAGTCAATGTTTCTCACGCCCCTGAACTGGCTTCTGAAGGCTTTGATTTTGGCGTTGAAGGATTCAGCAGAAGCATTGGTGCTTCTGTTGTCAAAGAAGTTGAGAATGCTTAGGTAGTGGTTCTGAATAGTTCTGGCTACTGTAGAAAAGGATTTGAAGGCTGCTTTTTCTACTTTGTTGTACCAGATGGCAAGCTTCTTAAAAGCTACTTCTCTTACCTTTGTCTGCTGGTAGATAGCAGCCAAATCCCTGGAGAGGTTGTAAGCTTGTTCCAGGGCAGGATACCTACTAAAGAGGATCTCTGCCCGATGAGCTTGTGAAGCAGACCAGTTGCTTTTGTTCTTAAACAGAAGATACCTGCTTCTGGCCAGCAGCTGTTTTAAGGAGTCTCCGTTTTCCAGCCTATCAGGGATAAAGTTACACCCCAACTCCTTTGCCAGTTCTATCTCCTTA
>NZ_JAHXBU010000039.1 GCF_020178975.1 Cesiribacter sp. SM1 | reverse complement strand
GGCAGCTGCTTGTTGCCCAGGTAAAGACCCCTGTTGCCGGTTCCGTCAAACACCCGCAGGTTATTGTCGTAGCCCGACATCTCAAATACCAGCCCGCCTGCACGGTTGTATATGCGCACCAGGTTTTGCGGGAACAGATCGATGCAGGCCAGGTGGAAGTAATCGTTGTCACCATCACCATTAGCGGTTACACCATTGAAAGGAGCTACCACATCGGTAATTTCAAAAGGTCGTGTCTGCTCACAACCATCCTCGGAAATTACTTTAAGGGTATAGGTGCCCGCAATACCTGAGAAAGTGCCCGTATTATGATCGGCAAGCGGCGTTCCGCTGGTATCGGTACCACGGTAAATGAAGTACTCACGTAACCTGCCGCTTAGGTCTACCACACGGGCTGTACCATTGATAGAGCAGTTTGCCGGCGTAACTTGGATGTCGTAATCAGGATAGGTGTAGTTGCCACCCAGGTGTTTGCTTACAGCATTTGAGATACAACCATTAGCCTTGTCGGTAGCTACTACCGTGTAGGTTCCTTCGGCCAGGTTATCCTGTCTGTAAGGAAGCGGTCCGTTCTGGATCAGCATGGCTGGATCTGCTGTTTCGCCTCTGTACCAGGTAAAGTCAAAACCATCGCGGTTTACAACATTCACCTCCAGGCTGCCGTTAGGGGCAGCACAGCTGGTAGAGGATGTTGCTGTTAGCATGGCGTCTACAAAAGGAACATCAGGGAACTGCGCACTTACCTCAACTTCTGTATAACCCGTGCAGCCCGTTATGATGCTGTATACCTCAACAACATACTTACCCTCGCTAAGCTCTGTTACCGCAGGGCCTTCCTGGTGGTGCTTGTTGGCCGGAGCAATTGTCTCTTTGTACCAGGTAAAGGTATAACCATCGGTTACGCCATTTACACTGGCAGAGGCACTGGCATTGGGGCGTTCAGGATCGCATATGGTTAAGTAAGCATCTGCCTGCGCGGTTGGCATCGGGGTATTATCCACATAACCAACAAAGGCTTTATCGCTTCCCAAACAAACCAGGTGACCGTTAAACCAGGCAAAAACAGTATAGGCACTGGTGCTTACATTCAGCTGGCTGAACTGGCTGGCGTTGCGGGCATCGTACTTGTAGTCGCTGCCGGGTGGGGTAGTCCACTCACCTGCATACACTTCAAAGTCGAACTTAGGCAGGAAGCCCAGGGTGTTCCTGATTTCTTCCTGGTTCACTACCCGCACAAACAATTCACCGTTATCCAGCGGCTGGCAGTAGGTCTGGTCGTTGGCGCTGGCACTAATTGCAATGTCAACCACAACCTCACTGATTTCAAACTCGAAAGTATTGGTACAGCCGGTGTTATTGTCATTGGTGGTTATGGTATAGAAGCCGGGATCCAGGTTTGTTATCCTGAAGCCAGTGCCAGGGAATGGCTGCAGTGCATCTGCAGTAGTCTGGCGGAACTGCCAGCTTACTGTGTAATTACCAGGGTTAGTGGTCGTGCCATCTACAGCTACCTGAATCAAGCCTTTTGGATTTCCAAAGCAGTCAGAGATCATGTTGTACTCAACCACCTCAATAGCTGGCGCCACACTTACATCACTTATAACCTGTCTGTAACTTACGGAACATCCCTGGCCTGCCACAGATCCAGCCCCAGGCTGCAGACGGGTTGCAACTATGGTGTAAATGGCTGCAGGCAAATTGCTGTAAAGGGCACCTTCTGCCGTGCTGGCAGCAGTATAGTTTAAAGCAACATTAGCCTCATCGAGCAGGCTTAGAGAAAAGTTAGCCAGAATGGCGGCACCACTGTAAGACTGACCGTTAAAGCTAATCTCATTTACAGTGATAGTACCATCAGGATTACAGGTTAACTGATCTGTGGCGCTTATCAGCAGGCTGCTGCTTACCTCTTCTTTCACCAGGGTTACTATGGCTTCGGTAGGGCAACTATTTACAGCAGTAACCACTAGCTTATACTCAGCTTCCTCCATTCCGGAGAAGCTGAGGGTGCTGTTGGTAATGTTTGTAGCAGCATAGGTAGTGGCAGCACCATTTTTATACAAGGTGTAGCTGTAGTGACTACCAAAATTATTGATAGTGGCTGTGAAAGACCCATTAGCCGAAGCATTACAGGAGGTGTTGTTGATGCTGGTTGTAAAGACAACAGCAGGATACACCGGCTCATAAGGCACTGTAACGGCAAAAGGAGCGGACTCACAACCAGAACCCGGAGGAGAAGCTATCTTTTTAGCCACCACATAGTAGTTACCGGCAGTAAGCTGATCTTTCAGGATGTTGCTGCCAATACTGTTGCCGGTTGCATCAAACCACTCATAGGTGTAGTCGGCAAGTGTGCCGCTGATGCCGTTATAGCTGATGCCATCTACTTCCAGCTCACCATCGCCAATGCTCTGGCAGTTGGTTTGCGGGCTTATCTTCACAGAGGTGATCACCGGCTTTAGGATGGCATCCTGAAGCGTGATTTCAGCCTCAACAGGACAGCCATTGAGCTGTATGATCTCCAGGGTGTAAAGGCCTGCCTGCAGCCCTTTGAAGCTAAGGCTGGTAAGTATTGATGCTGAACCAGCATGTGCAGTCAGGGCAACACCATTGCGGAAGAGCTGGTAGCTATAGCTGTCGGTGAAGCTCACAGTAGCAGTCAGCTCACCGGTATAGTTGGTGTCGCAGGCGTTGTTTGGCGTGTTGGTCTGGAAAGCAACAGCAGGATACACCGGCTCATAAGGTACTGTAACGGCAAAAGGAGCAGACTCACAACCAGAACCCGGAGGAGAAGCTATCTTCTTGGCTACCACATAGTAGGTACCGGCAGTAAGCTGCTGGTTGAGTATTCTGCCACTTGCTACATGAGTAGTCAGGGCTAAATCGCTGTACCACTCGTAGGTGAAATCAGTAAGTGTAGCTGATGCACCATTGTAGCTGACACCTGTTACAGCAGCACTACCATCACCAAAGGTACAGGCAGTTTGAGCAGAAGCAGTAGCGGTAGTAATCACCGGCTTGAGGATGGCATCCTGAAGCGTGATTTCAGCCTCAACAGGACAGCCGTTGAGCTGTATGATCTCCAGGGTGTAAAGGCCTGCCTGCAGCCCTTTGAAGCTAAGGCTGGTTAGTGTTGATGCTGAACCAGCATGCGCAGTCAGGGCAACACCATTGCGGAAGAGCTTATAGCTGTAGCTGTCGGTGAAGCTCACAGTAGCAGTCAGCTCACCGGTATAGTTGGTGTCGCAGGCATTGTTTGGCGTGTTGGTCTGGAAAGCAACAGCAGGATACACCGGCTCATAAGGTACTGTAACGGCAAAAGGAGCAGACTCACAACCAGAACCCGGAGGAGAAGCTATCTTCTTGGCTACCACATAGTAGGTACCGGCAGTAAGCTGCTGGTTGAGTATTCTGCCACTTGCTACATGAGTAGTCAGGGCTAAATCGCTGTACCACTCGTAGGTGAAATCAGTAAGTGTAGCTGGTGCACCATTGTAGCTGACACCTGTTACAGCAGCACTACCATCACCAAAGGTACAGGCAGTTTGAGCAGAAGCAGTAGCGGTAGTAATCGCCGGCTTTAGGATGGCATCCTGAAGCGTGATTTCAGCCTCAACAGGACAGCCGTTGAGCTGTATGATCTCCAGGGTGTAAAGGCCTGCCTGCAGCCCTTTGAAGCTAAGGCTGGTTAGTGTTGATGCTGAACCAGCATGCGCAGTCAGGGCAACACCATTGCGGAAGAGCTTATAGCTGTAGCTGTCGGTGAAGCTAACAGTAGCAGTCAGCTCACCGGTATAGTTGGTGTCGCAGGCATTGTTTGGCGTGTTGGTCTGGAAAGCAACAGCAGGATACACCGGCTCATAAGGCACTGTAATAGTAAATGGTGCAGAGTAGCAATTCTTATGCGGATTCACACTTCTGTACACCTCTACTGTATATGTGCCGGAAACACGAGATGGAATGGTAGCTCCTGTGTAGCCTGTAATAACATTACCGCTTGCATCTTTCCATTCAAAGATAAAGTCAGTGAAAGGTGCTGCGTAGGTAGTTCCATCATAGGTAACTTCCTCTACTGTAATGCTGCCATCAGTTTTTAAAGGATCGCAGGTGGTTTGTGGTGTTGCAGTAACTTTGGTGATTGCCGGTACAACAATCTGCTCGGTCACTACAACTTCAGCAGCTACCTGGCAACCATTTTCAGCAGTAATCTCAATGCGGTATAAACCAGGGGCTGCACTGGCAACAGGAAGATAAGTATTCTGGTCTCCGGTTCCCTTGCTTACTTTCGTACCATCGGCCTGGATGAAGAACCACTCGTAATCAAAGTTGCCAACTGGCATGGTTTTGATTCTTACTTCTCCCGTATAGACTGCAGGATCGCAGGAGGTATTTGGATCGGCCTCCAGCGCTACTGTTGGGTTAACACTCTTGTTACTGATCTTGATTTCCAGTGGTGCTGAACTACAACCACTGCCTGCGCCTGTAGCATTGTTTTGCGTTGCCACAACATAATATGTTCCGGCTGCCAGGCCAGTAATAGCTGGTCCGTTTCCGCTGCCGCTAATAACTGTTCCACTTGCATCCATCCACGTAAAAGTGTAGTCTGAAATAAGAGTGGTAGCTCCTCCGGAAACAGCCGTGATGTTGATCTCTCCATTCAGAGGCGAGCAGTAGGTTTGATGTGTAACAGCAGCCTGTACAGTAATCACTGGTGGCTGGTAAGGTACCTTAAAGGTGATGGGAGTTGCGCAGCCCAGGTAGTTGTCGTCTTCATCAAATCCCTGAACCGTGCCGGTATAAGTGCCAGCTTCCAGATCCTCGAACTTATAGGTTCCTGCAGCAACAAGTGTTAAGGGAGTAACTGCAGTTGGACCAGTAAGTGTAACAGTGAATTTACTGGTAACCGGGTCAGTAGCACCAGGCTCATACTCGGCAGGGCCTACCATAATATCTGCTGCACCATTACCGCCTGCGCACATTGTGTTAACGATGATGTTGCTGATATTTGCTGCAGGTGGTACGGCTACCTGCTTTATCTCGAATGACTGCGAAATCGATTCGCACTGATCTTGCGAAATTGTTTCTTTGGCAAGAAAAGTATAGTAGCCAACAGGCAGATTACTAAATTCAGTATAACCAGCATCGCCAGCTTTCTGTGCATAAGGAACACCAACAGGGTTGTTTCCCTTATAGAGATAGAATATGTAGTCTTCCTGGTTAGTAAAAGGATTACCATCTTTATCCGTTGCCCGAACAAGTACGCTACCAACACCGGTTGGGCAGGTCTCTGAGTTGATGAGATCAATACGCATAGCCTTATGGCCATTATCGTTCGGCAGTTCTACAATCAGAATCTCTTTACACAAAGAGATTTTATCAGTGACTATTACTGAATAAATACCCGCGCGTAGTCCAAAGATACTGGCACCATTGAGGTAATAATCAGTTCCGGCAACCGCTCCCATATCATCAAGGTCAGTAAAGTCGTATGTATCAGGAATGGTTTGCAGAGGAGTGTTATCCTCAAAGCTTATTTCCGGATCAGAATAGAATGTCGCATTTGGATCCGTTGGGCGTCCTTTGTACCATTCAAAGGTGTAATCATCCGTATTTCTGCTTCCTGAAACGTCAACCCAGGCCGTAATAACACCAGCAAACTGGTTGCAGATTGTTGGCCGGCGGTTTATGGTGCTGGAAACAGCAAACAAGGCTGGTGGCGGCGCAAGATACTTTGTTTGTGGAGCAGATGAACAGCTGGTTTGGGTGTTATGTGCCACTACAGTGTAGTATCCTGTAGGAAGATTACTTCCATCATCCAGTTTATCTAAAGACCTGCCTGTGGCAGTCAGCTTTACGGTAGTACCATCACTTTTGATTTGGTACCAGCTAAAATTATGATGCGTGTAATCAACCTCAACTCCGTTTTCAAATGCGCTGGCAGTTAAAACACCGTGATCATCTGGTTCGCAACTTGTGATATTCTTTACATCAAGCTGTGCTGCTGGCATTGTTAAATTTTCCTGCAGATAAAGAGAAGCTGTAGCAACGCAGCCAGTGTTGGTGTTAGTAAGCTGTACAGTATAGTAACCGCTTGCAAGCTGATTGGCTTTGCTGTCATTGTTAGTGAGGTTAGTAGTGATAGCAGTGCCGCTTGTATTAGTACCACTAAACCATTTAAATGAATAAACACTAAGGTCTGTTACCATTACTCCACCAACCGATACAGTGGCAGTCATTGTACCATTTGCATTAGCCGGATCGCAGGAGGTTTGCTGGGTTTGTGTAAGTGCTACCGTTGGTTGTTCTGGCTCGTCATTTACCTGAATGGTAATTCTGCTGGAAATACACTCAAGGTCAATATTCTTCACTTCAACCTGGTATATTCCTCCTGGTAAGTTGCTGAGTTTTTTACCTGCAGATCCTTGTTCCCTGTGGTACTCAGTAAATACACCACCAACCTGATTGTACCAGACAAACTCATAGCGGCTAACATCTGCCTGATCAGCTCCATTGAACATCACAGAGGTGAGTTCGATGTTACCATCGTATGATCCGCCAACAATCTTGTCTGGGTCACAGATCTTATTAGCAAAGGTGCTGTAGGCTAACGTAATAACTCCTTCTTTGGCTGGTACATAAACAGAAGCTACAGTCTGGCAGCCGCTGTTAATATCAGTGGCTCTTACAGTATAATAAAGAGCACCTGCTATGTTCTTGGCAAGATCATCAGTTAAAGTGCCGGTAGTAAGCGGGGTGCTGGTGTCGGTGCCGGCAAACCACTCCAGATTGTAGGCGCTGCTGCTAACAGTAGCACCATCGATGCTTAATACTGCAGCAATCTCACCATTGGGGGTACCATTACAGCTAGTCTGTGCAAAAGGGGTAAGGGAGAGGCTAAGCAGGGGCAGCTGGTCTTTGATCTCTACAGTGATGGGATCAGAGGTACACTCCAGCAGGCTGTGTGTTACCCTTACCTGGTATCTGCCTGCAGCCTGTCCTGTTAGTTTGTTGCTGCTGGCATCTGCAACTGCAATGGCAGTAAAGGTGCCGTTCACTTCTTTAGCCCAGCTAAAGGTATAGCCAGTGAAGCCGGTAACAGCCTTTCCATTGAGGTAGAGCTGATCTACGGTTATCTCACCATTGGCCGCACTTACAGGCGCACAGATAGCATTAGCAGCAGGAGTGGCATCAAAGGTGATAACAGCCGGCTGCAGGGGTACCTCAACAGCAGCAGTGGTGCTACAGCCGGAGGCAACATCAGTAGCCACAACAGTGTAGGTTACACCACCGGCCAGATCAGTGGCAGTGTTGCCGGTAATGCCGGTGATTTCAGTTGCTGCACTTACCGTTGTTCCTCTGTACCAGCTTAGCTGTGGTGTGGCAGTACCAGGTACTATGGTGTAGCTGGCAGTGATGGAACCGTTAGGAGCAGTGTTGTCGCAGTTGGTCTGTGGCGTTGGGTTCAGTGTCAGTGTCTGTACTGGCAGCTGGTTGACTATTTCTAAGGTGATGGGATCAGAGGTACACTCCAGCAGGCTGTGTGTTACCCTTACCTGGTATCTGCCTGCAGCCTGTCCTGTTAGTTTGTTGCTGCTGGCATCTGCAACTGCAATGGCAGTAAAGGTGCCGTTCACTTCTTTAGCCCAGCTAAAGGTATAGCCAGTGAAGCCGGTAACAGCCTTTCCATTGAGGTAGAGCTGATCTACGGTTATCTCACCATTGGCCGCACTCTCCGGAGCACAGATAGCATTAGCAGCAGGAGTGGCATCAAAGGTGATAACAGCCGGCTGCAGGGGTACCTCAACAGCAGCAGTAGTGCTACAGCCGGAGGCAACATCAGTAGCCACAACAGTATAGGTTACACCACCGGCCAGATCAGTGGCAGTGTTGCCGGTAATGCCGGTGATTTCAGTAGCTGCACTTACCGTTGTTCCTCTGTACCAGTTGAGCCTGTAAGAACCTGCTGTGGCAGTAGTGCCAGCTACCGTAAAGGCAGCAGTAAGCTCTCCATTGGGAGCAGCATTGTTACAGTTGGTTTGTGCAACAGGGGTAAGGGAGAGGCTAAGCAGGGGCAGCTGGTCTTTGATCTCTACAGTGATGGGATCAGAGGTACAGCCCAGGTCGGTTCTGGTGGCAGTTACGCTATACATGCCTGCGGCCAGTCCTGTTAGTGTAGCTGAAGACTGCCCTGCAATTGGAGTAGTGCTGCTGCCTTTATACCAGCTGAAGGTATAGCCGCTCAGATCAGTAACCGGGGTATCATTGAAGCGGACTTCTGTAACATCAATGCTGCCATTTACACTGGTGGCCGGAGCACACACTAAATTAGGTTTTGCGGCGGCTGTGATAGTTACCACCCCTGATTGCAGAGGTACCTCAACAGACCTGCTGATCTGGCAACCGGAGCCTGGATCAGTAACTACAACAGTATAGGTTACACCACCGGCCAGACCAGAGGCTTCATTGCCGGTAACACCGCTGATCTCATTGGCTGCACTTACCGTAGTGCCTTTGTACCACTTGAATACAGGAGTACTTGTATTGGCAGGAGTAATACTGTAGCTGGCTGTGATGGAGCCGTTTGGTGCGCTGCTGTTACAATTGGTTTGTGCTACCGGGCTAAGTGTAAGTGTCTGTACAGGTAGCTGATTATTGACGGTAACAGTATAGGGGTCTGATGTACAGCCCGTAGTAATCTGCCTGGCCGTGATCGTGTAGGTGCCACCGTTCAGCTGCTCAATCTTGTTTGTTCCGGTAACAGAACCGGTATTACCGTTTGTGTCAGTCCAGGTAAAAGTGTAGTTGCTGAAGTTGGTTACGGTTTGCCCTTTATAGGTGGCTGCTGCAGTGATGGTGCCGTTGTAGCTGCCGCCGGCGGGCGGTGTGCATATAGTATTGGGAGTAGCGGTAGCGCTTACTACAGGGATTACAGGCTGATGTGGTACTGTAAAAGTTGCTGAGGTACCACACTCAAGGCTTGGGTTGCTGTAGTTTCCTTGTACTACTACTGTATAGGTGCCCGCAGCTAAGGGGCTTGCTACAGCCTGATTGGCAAACTGGCTAAGAACAACACCACTGCTGTTGCGCCATACATAGGAATACCCCATCTCGGGCTCTGTACCTGGAGATGGGGTAATGGCGGTTAAGCTAAGGGAGCCACTGCCTGTGCCGGAGCAGGTAGTATCTGCAATGATGGCGGCATTAACCACCGGTGTTGTTGGCCAGCCTTCTACAGTTAAAGTATAAGGGTCGGATCTGCAGCCGGAGGAGGGATCTTCATATACAATAGTATATGTGCCGGGAGGTATATCATTACATTCGTCTGTGCTCATACAGATGGTAATGCCTTTTCCATCCAGCACCTGATCGCCCCGGAACCAGACAGACTTCCATTTATTTTCGCTTCTCATCACTATCCTGCCGTAGGGATCTGCATTACAGGTCAGCACGTTTTCTACGTGCTCTACCACGAACCAGGGCTTTTCGCCTTTGAATTCAACAGTAGCTTCGGCCCTTTGGATACATTTGCTTACGGGATCTCTAACTTCTACATAGTAGGAGCCGGCTTCCAGCATGCTAAGGCTTGGTCCTGTACCCAGTTTGGTTACAGTGCCGGAGTAGTACCAGGTGTAGTGGAGACCCTCTACTGCTTTGTTGCCACTGAAAACCTCAGCACTAACAGTGCCGTCTATAAGGCTTTGTTTACATTTTGTCTGCGGAGTAGTGGATACTTTGATCGTCCAGCCACAGGCAAAATCTTCGGAATTGGATAATACTAAGTTGCTGCTGAAGGCAGGCGTAAAGCTTATCAGTAAAATGAAAAGTGCGTAAAACTGCTTCATAAAGGGAGGCAGAATGGTTTTAGTAGTTTAGTAAGCGGCAGGATGCCAGGGAACTAAATTACGCACTTTAGATTCTCACTAGAGAAACATGTAATATATCACTATAGATTGCTCGGGCGGAAAGCCTGCTGTTATTTTATGAGGAGAAAGAATAGGATTTTACCTGAGTAGGGTAATGCTGCCCGTCTTCAGTACTTTACCACTGGCGTCCTTGAATATGTAATAATAAACGCCCGCTTCCAGTGGTCTTCCGCTGTCGGAGCCATCCCAGCTGTTGTTGTAGGGAGCGGCTTCCAGAATGGTGCGTCCCAGGCTGTTTACCAGGCTGAGGTGCAGGTCGGGGTATGATTCTATGTTGCTGATGGTCCAGGTGCCATCTACCTGTGGTACAAATATTTTAGGCGGGTTGATGCGTAAAGTGTTGTCTACTTCTATTGTTACGGAAGCCTGTGCAGCACAGCCATTTTCTCCCCAGCCTCTAACGGTGTAAGTAGTAGTTTTAAGCGGCTTTACACTAACGGATGAGCTATATAGATCGTCGAGCCCGTCGGCCTGCTCCCATTCATACTGTAGAGCGCCACCAATAGTTAGAGTGGCAATTTCACCAACAGCAAGGCTGGTAGAGGAGGCGCTAAGCGTTAGCTGTGGCTGCTCCAGGTGCGTGAGTGTAATGGCTTTATCTAGAGTACAACCGGCGCTGGTAACTACCTGTGCACTAACAATACCGCTATCTCTAGCATATATGGCGGGTGTAGTTTCTCCTGTACTCCATAGAACATTCTGTACATCTCCTTCCAGGCTTAGCAGTACGCTATCTCCCGGGCAGAAGGTAGTTGTGCCGCCTTCGGCAACAAGTTGCACAACCGGAGACACAACCACTGAAATTGTTTTACTGGTGTTGCTGCTGCAGCTTTGTGACCCATATTTAACGGTTAAGTTAACAGTGTAGGTACCAGTATTGGTGTAGGTGTGAGAAGGATTGGCCTCGGTGGAGGTTTGTCCGTCTCCGAAAGTCCACAGGAACGTTGGCGTACTGCCGGCAGCATAGGTAGAGGTGTTTTGTAAGGCCACCGGCTGCTGTAAACAAGCGGTTGCAGGTGCATTAAATGCGGCTACCGGTGCCTGTGTCTGGGCAATGGCAAGCATGCCGCTTTCTCCGCTACAGCCTGTTGCATTGCTTACCACTACCGAATAGTTACCTGCAGTGCCGGTAGTAATGCTGGCAGTAGTAGCGCCCGGGCCGGTATAATTAGCACCATTGAGTTTCCATTGGTAACTGGTAAAGCCGGCAGGGGCCTGCAGACTTACCGTAGTGCCGGCACAAAACGCAGTGGCAGAGGAGGTGATCTGTGGTTGCGGATTCTGGTTTACCGATAAGGTTTGTGCAGTAGTTGTAAACTGGCACTCACCTGATCTGATCACGACACTGTAAGAGCCTGCTGCTGCCGGTTGTACATTGCTTAGCGAATAAGAAGGTGTTGTTGTAGTAGCTGTAAATCCATTGGGACCATTCCATACATAAGTAGCCCCATTGATTGCTGTAGCTTTTAATTCTACAGTGCCTCCCACACATACTGCCGGTATAGGGTCTATTGCAACAGCACTGCTGCCGCCGCCACCTGTACCGGATATAAACTGCACAGTTTCTGAGGTAAGGGCACAGCCATCCAGGGTAGAAGTGATTGTTACTCCATATATACCTGCATCGGTAACTGTAATGAAAGGTTCGGTGGTACTTAAAGCTACCCCGTTACGGGTCCATTTATAAGTTACCCCCAGCGCTTTTGTAGTTGCTAAGAGCATGCTTTGCCCGCTGCAAAGGGTAACAGTGCCAGTATGCGAAAGACGGGGTACCACACAATGTTTGTTTCGCATTACCTCCAGCTGGTTCCCTGCAACGCCCTTCTGTTGGTTCCCCGCAACACCGGTATACAGTATATCTGGTTTGGCATCACCATTAACATCTGCCAGCTTTATGTATCTTCCGTTTTGCCGGGTGTTTACCTGGTGTTCCTGTAGTTGAAGGGCAGAGGTGGTTTGGTTGATGAGCGCTACGTTGAAATTAGCATCGTCAGGATTTCCAACATAATCAACCAACAGATCTGTTTTACCGTCGCCATTAATATCGCCGGCAGTAATTCCCCAGGGAGCGCTACCACTAGTTATAATTATATACTCTGAAGCAAACTGAAGATTGCCGCTGCTACTATTATTAAGCCATATAATCACTCCTTTATCATAAAAAAGAGTGGCTGCCAGATCTGGCTTGCCGTCGTTGTTTAAATCAGCGGCTGTAATGTTTGCAAGGCCAGGATCTGTTGTAATGGAGTAATCGCTGTTAAAGCTGATGGTGTTTCCGCTGCTGGTGTTGCGCAGTAAATAAACGTTGCTACCCTGCAGGGGGCTAACGGCCAGGTCGGGTAATCCATCGCCATCCAGGTCCTGTACGCTTAGGCCGTAGGTATTTGGAGGGCCGGTTATGGATATGTTCTGCGGTTGTGCATCAAACTGTATATATCCCGGAGAAGAAGCATTCTTGAAAATAGAAACAATATTAAGCGAGCGGTTCGTCATGATGATCTCAGGGCGTCCGTCGGTGTTCAGGTCATGCAGGGCCAGGCGGGCAGCCCCGGAATTGCCAATCGGAATAACAGTGGGGGCGCTAAAAGTAAGTGCTCCGCCAGTTGCACTCAGGTTCCGCAAAACATAGATCCTGTCGACAGAATTGCCTGCGCCTGAGACTACAAGATCCGGCCGGCCGTCGCCATCCAGATCGCCACATACCACATTGCGGCTGCTTGCATTGATGATAACATCGGTTTTAGCAAAATTTATGGTTCCCAGGGTACTGAAATTGCGAAATGCTGAAATAGAGGTCCGGCTATAATTTGTGGTAATAGCATCTACCTTGCCATCATTGTTAAAATCACAGGTGCAAAGCTCATACATAGCCCCCATGTCGGTAGTGCCGGCCGAAAAGCCTGTTTCAGCTGCTATAAGAGCAGGATCGAAGGTGCCACCTCCGAAAGAAAGCTGGAACGGGCTAAGACTTTTAGCCGAAAGACCTGATACAAGATTGGTAACTGTAATGGGTTCGTAAGTAGCGCCTGCAGGAACTAAAGCCTTGATCATGGTGCTGTTAGCCTCTACAACACTGGCTTTAGCTGCACCAAAATATACCAGCAGATCGGTGGCTGCCGGAAAGTTTGTACCGGTAATAATAACTGCTTCGTTTACAGTAGCTGTAACGGGGCTTATGCCGGTCACTGTCGGGCGCTGGGCAAATACGGCCAGTTGTGGCAGCAAAAGGGATAAGGCTATAAAAATCAGCTTTTTCATCAGTTTAAAATTACATTTCAAAGCGTGGCTTATGCTGCACTTCTTTTCCGTATTCTTTTTCGGCCCCGAGCTTAAACTTTAGCTGCAACTCATGTGTGCTTTGCAGCCAGCTGCCGGTATAGGCATGTGCCATTTCGTAGGCATAGCCAAAGCTGATGCCCGGTTTGATGTTAACACCTGCAAGCGCTGTAATACCATATTGATGACGGTAGGTGGCTCCTGCCCAGAGGGCTTTGTTCATGTACAGCACGGTTCCTGCTTCCAGCCTTGTTTTCTGTTCGCCTACCTTTTGCACCACCAGCAGGGGTTCCAGTGCCAGTTTATCGGGTGCTAATTCTGCAAAATAGCTGGCAGTTGCCACCCACTGATCCAGGGGAGAGAAGGTAAACATGCCCTGGGTTTCACTGCCCAGCACTTTTTGCTCGGTTAGGTAAGGCAGTGCCAGGCCCAGGTTTAAATTCTTCAGGTGGTAATTTATGCCAAAGGCAGCCTCAAACCGAAGGGCTTTGCTGGCCCAGTTGGCCAGGTAGGGTTGCTGTGCCTCTGTTGCCTCGGTAAAATCTGCCGTATGATGGCTCACTCCCGCCGACAATCCCATTCTAAGAAAATGTTTCTCTGAAAAATGAGCCACATATGCCAGGGAACCCATTGCAAGTGAAGACCGTAGAACGCCGCGGCTCTCGGTACGGATGTGTGCCCCTATTGCCAGTACCTTACTTACAGGGCTATGATAGCTAAGGGCGTAAGCGGTGGGAGCACCCTCTATGCCGGCCCATTGTCTGCGGTGGGTCAGGAAAAGAACCGGGTAACCATCAGTGCCTGCAAAAGAAGGATTGTAGAGGTAGGGATTAGAGAAATACTGGCTGTACAGGGGGGCTTCCTGTGCATAAGCCCAGGTGCATGAAAATAGGATACAAAAGAGCCCAAGTTTAAACAGCCGGTATAGCATGATATCTTTTTAATGTACCAGAGATATGGATGCTAAATTAATGTATGGCCGGCCGGCAACCTCTTCTTTTTTTACAACTTCATGCCTTACGTAACAATTCAAACTTTTTTTAAACTTTTACAAGATCAGCAGCACGTAACTTTAAACTCCCGATAAAGCTGCATTACAGGCCTTTCCCGGGTATGCATTTCATGATTGATGCCATTACAGGAGCCCCGGCTTCCTTTTGGGATAACGAAAGTACTAATTGTTATTTTTCCAGCAAACAGAATGAGACCTATAGTATTTCTATTACTTTCTTTCACATTTTTGGTGCCCATGTGTGGGTTTGCTCAGTTGCGGATCGGGCCTCTGGCGGGTGCATCCTTAAACCGCGTGCGCTTTGCTGAAGCAGAGGGCAGCGAGTACTACTCAAGCAACAGAAAACCAGGCTACCACGGTGGTATTGCCACAAATTACAAAGTAAACGATCGTTATTCACTACATCTGGAGTGGTTGTATGTATACCGCCAGAAAGATGTATCCTATAACAGAGGAATGCTGGCAGTAAGAGACCAGGCAAGCCTTAATTATCTTACAGTACCTATCCTGTACCGGGTAAGTTTTCATTCTGAATTTAAGAAAAGCCACCAGGAGTGGTACCTAAATGCAGGGCCGGCACTTCACTACTGGATGGGTGGCCGGGGTAAGCTACAGACAAATGAGCAGGCCTCCTTTCTCGAAAACGGCAGCATGAATTATCAGGTACGCTTTGGCGAAGTCGGAGAGTATGGTAGTTCTGAGTATGTTAACCCTGCAAACCGCTGGCAGATGTCGCTGTATGCAGGTGGTGGAGTTATTTTCGATTTAGGCTTTGGCCGCCACATATGGCTGGATGCACGAACCAGTCTTGGACCGGCCAAGAGTTATTTCTCAAGTGCTGAAAAGGGAGGTGATTTTGGCCTGCAGCTTTACAAAGATAACCTGCAGTCGTCGATCATGAGCTGGAGTTTATCGGCTGGATTTATGCAGGATATAGATGTGCGGGCAGTGCTGAAAAAGGGTAAATCGGTAAACAGGCGGCCTTCTGCAACTAAGAAAAAGTCTAAAAGGGTAATCAGAAGGCCTAAAGGCAGCGGTTAATGCCAGCTTAACCGCCGCCTTGTTATAGTACAATGTGTGCAGCTGATGTTTCTGGTGCTTACTGCCATTTGTGGTGTGTGCTGCAGACTACTCCTCTTAAATACATCAGCCCACCATAATGTGTGCTTTGGGGTATTGGTAAGAGCGGGTTACTGCCCTGCTGGAGAAGGCCAGTGCAAAGGTAAGTGTGCCAACACGGCCAATAAACATACTGAAAATAATGATGATCCGGCTTAAATCAGATAGCTGCGAGGTAATGCCGGTACTTAAGCCTACCGTGGCAAAAGCCGATACCTGTTCAAAGGTTATATCTATCAGCTCCATGCCAGGCTCGGTAATGGTGAGCAGCAGCACGGCTATCATGTTAATGCCAACAGCAAACACAAAAATAGAAAGTGCCCTGAATACCAGTGAATTGCTGATGTAGTTTTTACCGATCTCCAGCTTCATTTTTCCCTGAACGGTAGCAGCGGTAGAGGCTACCACCAGAAAGAAGGTAGAGGTTTTAATACCACCCCCGATGGAGCCGGAAGAGGCTCCTATAAACATCAGGAACAGGAAGATGATATAGGTAGGTGTGCGCAGTGCACCAATATCTACTGAGTTAAAGCCTGCAGTACGGGTAATGGTAGACTGGAAAAAGCTGGTTACCAGTGCCTCCATAAAAGTGTAATCTGCCAGCGTGTTGTTAATCTCCAGCAGGTAAAAGGTAATGGTACCAAACGCCAGCAGTGCAGCAGAAACATACACGGCTATTTTAGTGCCCAGCTGCCATTCGCGCCATGGATTACGCAGGCGCTCCCGAAGCCTTTTGCGCGAAAACAGGTCCTGAATAACAGGAAAACCAATACCCCCAAAAATTACAAGGCCTGCTACTACTAGGTGCATTACGTATGCCTCGCGCACCAGCCCTTCGTAAAGGCCATTGGTATACAGGCTAAAGCCGGCATTACAAAAGGCCGATACAGAGTGAAAGGCCGAGAAGAATATTTTCTGGTCCAGCGAGGTAAAGGTAATATCGTCGCCCCAGGTTGCAAAAATCAGCAGAAAGCCGATAAACTCTATGAAAAAGGTCATGAACACAATCTGGCGCAGCAGGTCTTTAGCGGTAAGCAAAGACTCGCTGCTAAGGAAGTCCTGCAGCATAACCTGGTGCCTGATCCCTACGCCCTGCCTGAAAACCAGGGTGAAAAAGGAGGCAAATGAAAGAATACCCAGACCACCCAGCTGTATAAGTACCAGTATAACAAGCTGCCCTTTGATGGTAAAATAGGTGGCAGTGTCTACTACAATTAACCCGGTAACACACACGGCACTGGTAGCGGTAAAAAGTGCTTCCAGCAATGGCATGCTGCCGGGTGCCCTGGTCATATCGGGGAGCATAAGCACGGCAGTGCCTATGCCAATCAGTACCAGAAAGCTGATGATGAATGCTGCTGCAGGCTTTAAGTTAAGATTGCCCAGGCGTGTGCTGGCAACGCCAAACTCGTACACCAGCAGCAGAAACATAAAACAGCCAATAAAGAAGTGATAGAACTGTACCGGGTTTTCCAGACCAAAGGATCTGAGTATTTCCGGTATCAGTGGATAATCGAGCAGGTAAACCGATAAGCCGTTGAGCAGGATCAGCAGCATCAGTACCCCTTCAAACCGGTGTCTTTGCACAAAGTCTGTTCGCCGGAAGGCATAGAGCCATCTGGCCATATAAGAGAGTACAAAAATGGCAAAGACCAGGTCGAGGCCGTAGTATACCTGGCGTTGCTGGTAAGGCTCCAGGTCAAAACCCAGGTTATAAATCAGCAGGGCAATGGCTGCCAGTGAGCTGATAAAGGTAACAGCCCTGATGGAAGTATAGGCTTTGCCCCGGCTTTCGTAGAGAATTCTGTTGAGGTTTTCAGCAAAATCGTCCTTCAGTCTCTTAAAGTTCATGCATGCAGGAGGTTTTGTTTTGCTTCCTCGTAAAGCCGGGCTTTGTCTATCGGTACAACACCTACGTGCTCGCAAACAAGGCCGCCACCCAGGTTGGCCAGTGCTGCAATGCTGCGTGGGGGTAATTGCAGGGCCAGGGCCAGCGCCGCTATGCTCACAACCGTATCGCCTGCGCCTGATACATCCGAAATGGTACGCACATGGGCAGGCAGGAGGTAGTGTTCTTCAGGAGCATCAATATATACCCCGCGTTCTGACAGAGTAATCAGGGCATACTCAAGCTCCAGCCGTTCTTTTAGCTCATGCACAGCGGCCTGCAGGGCGGTCTGGTCGTCTTTGTCAAAGTCGGTTTTAAGGCCTTCCCTGAGTTCTTTTAAATTTGGCTTGAAGAGTGTGGCCTGCTGGTAGGCAAAGAAATTACGCTTTTTGGGGTCTACAACAGTTGGTATGTCCTGGCTGCGCGCCAGCCGAATGGTTTCGGAAATGATGCGCGGCGTGAGGGCACCTTTGTCGTAGTCTTCAAAAATAACTACCTGGCAGCGGGGCAGCAGCTTTTCGATGCGTTCCAGCAGCAGGTCTTCTTCTTCGGCCAGTAGGTTTTTGTCGTGTTCCGAATCTACCCTCAAAATATGCTGGGAGCCCGAGAGCACCCGCTCTTTGATGGTGGTGATCCGGTGGGGGCTTTTTACCAGCCCTTCATCAGAGATACCTCTTTTATGGAGCAGTTCTTCAAAAATAAGTGCATCGGCATCGTTGCCCACCACGCTGCAGAGCAGGGGAGTGGCACCCATGGCCAATACATTGAGGGCTACGTTGGCAGCGCCTCCCATTCTTCTTTCCCGGTGGGTCACCTGTACCACTGGTACAGGGGCCTCCGGCGAAATGCGTTCCACTTTGCCCCAGATGTAGGCGTCGACCATTACGTCGCCTACAATCAGGGCAGTTAAGTGGTTAAAACCTTCGAATATATCCTCTAAGGAATGCTTACTCATTCTTTAGCTGAGCAGTGCAAGAGCGTTTTTAATGCGTTTCATAGCTTCGCGCAGGTCATCATCAGAAGCAGCATAAGAAATGCGAATGCTTTCAGGAGCACCAAATGCACCACCGGATACCAGCGATACATGCGCATGATCAATCAGGAACAGGGCCAGATCGTCGGCATCTTTAATGGTTGATCCTTCATGGCTTTTGCCAAAGTAGGAGCTAACATCAGGCATGATGTAGAAGGCACCGTTCGGTACATATGTTTTCAGGCCGGGGATCTCCTTCAGCAGGCCCAGTACCAGGTCGCGGCGGCGCAGGTAGGCGTCGCGCATTTTGGAGGGGGCTTCCAGACCGCCTTTAACGGCTGCCAGTGCTGCACGCTGGGTTATGCTGCTGGTGGCAGAGGTAAACTGTCCCTGCATTTTATTGCAGGCGTCGGCCAGCCACTTTGGAGCACAAACATAACCAATGCGCCAGCCAGTCATGGCGTAGCCTTTAGAAAAGCCATTTACCGTGGCAACACGATCGGCTACCTCGGGGAAGGCGCCCAGGCTTACATGATCGCCCTGGAAATTAATGTACTCATAGATTTCGTCGGCAATGATCATGATGTTCGGATGATCCTTGAGTACTCCTGCAATAGCAGCTATTTCTTCTTTTGTGAAAACAGCGCCGGTAGGGTTGCTTGGCGAAGAGTATACCACCGCTTTAGTGCGTGGGGTAATGGCTGCCTTCAGCTGTTCGGCAGAGGCTTTGTAGTTTTCTTCTATGCTGCCCTTGATCTCCACACAAACACCGCCGGCCAGCTCTACAATAGCTTTATAGCTCACCCAGTATGGGGTGTACACAATAACCTCGTCGCCGGGGTTTACCAGGCACATCACCACATTGGCAATAGACTGCTTGGCACCGGTGCTTACTACGATGTTGGCGGCAGTACACTTAATGCCGTTTTCTTTCTGCAGCTTTTGGGCAAGGGCTTCGCGCAGATCAAGGTAGCCTGGTACAGGAGGGTAGGTAAAGTACTTACCGCTGTCGATGGCCTCTTTGGCTGCCTCGTTGATGTACCCCGGGGTAGGGAAATCGGGTTCGCCAAGGCTAAGGTTAATGATTTGAATGCCTTTTTCTTTGTACTCCCGGGCTTTGGTGGCCATTGCAATGGTAGCCGACTCTTCCAGGTTGGCAATACGCTCACTTAAGAGATTCATACTGGGGTTGTTTTAGGCGCTAATTAAATATTCGGCCCCAAGTTACTAAATCAACTCAAATGTATATGTGCTATTGCCTGATATTGTGGATCTTTATATTTAATATGTGTTTGCTCCCATATTGGAGCAGGATAAAAAAAATCCCGATTATGCGCTTTAGGCAAATCGGGAACAACAATGGCGGGACCAGGTGCTGCGGCTTACTCTTTATCTTCTCCGCTGGTGTTGTAAAGGGTGCGGCTTAAAATGCTGCGGCCCAGCGTAATTTCGTCGGTATACTCCAGCTCTCCGCCAACAGGTACGCCACGGGCAATGGAGCTGATGCGTATGCCAAATGGCTTAAGCTTGCGGGTAAGGTAAAAAGCAGTGGTATCGCCTTCCATGGTTGGGCTAATGGCCAGAATTATTTCTTTGGGGCCGCCGCCGGCTGAGTTGCCACCAGCCACTCGGTTCACCAGGGAATCAATGCGCAGGTCTGAGGGGCCTACACCTTCAATAGGCGATATAACACCTCCTAGAACATGGTAGAGACCATGGTATTGTGCTGTATTTTCAATAGCCATTACATCCTGCGGGTTTTCTACTACGCAAATAACAGATGCATCGCGGCGTGGGTTGGCGCATATGCTGCAGATTTCGCTGTCGGCCAGGTTATGGCAGTTGCTGCAGTTGCGGGTTTTGGTGCGCAGGTCTATGAGTGCCTGTGCCAGTGCGCTGGTTTCTGTTTCTTCGCGGCGCAGCAGGTGCAGAGCAAGGCGCAGGGCTGTTTTGCGGCCTATGCCGGGTAATTTAGAGATCTCTTCTACGGCTTTTTCTATATGCTGAGATGGGTATTGCATTTTGTACTTTTTTGCTGTTATATCAACATAATATCTGATAAAAACATTCGCCGAATGTGGGGCTAAAGAGGGTGGAAAACCCTTAAAAACGGTCTATTTTACGGAGTATCAGCCATTCTTTACTCTGGATAGTGCATACAAAAAAAGCCTGAAGCAAATCAGGCCGGGTAATTTAAAGGGGTTGAAAAATTAAATAATTTTAGCATCAATGCCTGCTTCGCGGATGCCGTCACGCATGGGTTTGAGGTCTTCGTAACTGCCTTTTTTTACAGAGCACTTGCCCTTGTAGTGGATGAGCCAGGTGCATTGTTCTGCCTGCTGCAAATCGTGTTTGCATACACGCACAAGTGTGTTGGTTACATGGTCGAAGGTGTTGTAGTCGTCGTTATAGACCATCAGGTCTCGCTCATCTACATCCACTACTACTTCAAGTACCTCGACCTCTTCTTCGTAAGCGGTTGTAAACTTCATACTTTAAGCCTTTAAGTTGGCAAAATAAGGAATAATGTTCAATTTTACTCTTTACCTCTTTGTTACGATATGAGTCCTGCTTTGGTTGTTGGCATTATTGTGGCCTACTTTCTGCTCCTGATCTTTATTGCCTGGTTAACCTCCCGCGGGGAGTCCGACAACAAAACTTTTTTTACAGCAAACCGGCAGAGCCCCTGGTACCTGGTAGCCTTTGGCATGATCGGTGCATCTTTAAGCGGGGTTACTTTTATCTCCATACCGGGAGAGGTCGGAACCAGCTTTTTCAGCTATTTTCAGGTAGTGCTGGGTTATGTAGTTGGCTACGCTGTTATAGGCCTGGTGCTGCTGCCGCTCTATTATCGCCTCAATTTAGTAAGTATTTATGGATATCTGGAAGAACGTTTTGGCTTTTGGTCGTATAAAACCGGGGCAGCTTTCTTCCTGGTCTCCCGCATGATTGGCTCCAGCTTTCGTTTGTACCTGGCAGCCAACGTATTGCAGCTGGCTGTTTTCGATGCATGGGATGTGCCATTTTTTGTTACAGTGGCCGTTACCATTGTACTCATCTGGCTCTATACATTTAAAGGGGGCATCAAAACCATTGTTTTTACCGATACCCTGCAAACCTTGTTTATGCTGCTGGCTGTGGGGGTTAGTATTTACCTGATCGGGCAGGAGCTGGGTATGGGCCTTGGCGGGCTGGTGAGTGCCGTAGAAGAGAGCCGCTTTTCCAAGATATTTTTCTTCGATGATGTGAACAGCCCCAACTATTTCTGGAAACAGTTTATATCGGGTGCTTTCATAGCCATTGTAATGACTGGCCTTGACCAGGATATGATGCAGAAAAACCTGACCGTGCGTACCCTGGGTGATGCCCAGAAAAACATGTTCTGGTTTACGGTTGTGCTGGTGTTTGCCAACCTTGTTTTCCTCACCCTGGGCGCCATGCTGTACCTGTATGTAGAGACCAAAGGCATTGCGCTGCCCGAGCGCAGCGACAGCCTTTACCCCCTGCTGGCCCTGAACTATTTTCCGCCGCTGGCGGGTATTTTATTCCTGCTGGGCATTATAGCGGCAGCTTACAGCTCTGCCGACTCTGCCCTTACAGCCCTTACTACTTCTTTTTGTGTAGATATTCTGGGCTTTGAGAAACGAACGGAAGAAGCCGGTAAGCAGCGTACCCGCCTGCTGGTGCACATTGGCTTTTCGATTCTTACCCTGCTGGTGATTGTACTTTTTAATGCCCTTAACGACAGAAGTGTAATAACAGTGCTGTTCAAAGCAGCTGGCTTTACCTATGGTCCTTTGCTTGGCTTGTTCATGTTTGGTATATTAACAAAGAGAAGCATCAGAGACGGCTGGGCTCCCCTGGTTTGTGTGCTGGCGCCGGTGCTTTCCTTTATTATCGATTATAATTCAGAAGAGTGGTTTGGTGGCTTTAAGTTTGGTTTTTTTATCTTGTTGCTAAACGGAGCCCTGATGCTGATAGGCCTGTGGCTGATCTCACTGGGTGCAGGCCGTAGGCTTGCAAATGTGTAGGGAGTGGGGTAGCGCAGGGAATGTTGTTTGTGTTCTGTTATTTCCGGCAGGGCTGTCCGGGCTCCTGTGCAGTGCCAAGCCGGCAGGGTTAAAATTTTTTAATTTCCATCTTCAGGCGATAAACCATCGTCTGTTGCCTATAAAGGTGTTTAAACTTTAATATGAAAAAGCTTCCGTACTTCCTTATTTTTTTGCTGATATGCAGCTGCCTTATTTTACCTGCCTGTGCACAGCTTAGCAAACCGCCCTTCTGGCAGGAAATCCAGAACTTTAAAGAGCAGGATAAGCAAAATCCGCCGCCGCAGGATGCAATCTTATTTGTAGGAAGCTCCTCGATCCGTATGTGGAAAAGCCTTGAAAGCGATTTTCCTGAGCGCACAGTGCTGAACAGGGGCTTTGGCGGTTCTACCCTAAGAGACCTGGATTACTACCTGAACGATATTGTGTTGCCTTACAAGCCAAAGCAGATCATTATTTACTCCGGCGAGAACGATGTTGCTGGTGGAAACATCAGTGCCGAGGAGCTGCTGCAGCGTTTTCAGAAAGTATTTGAGGGAATCAGAGCAGAAATGCCCCGGGTGCCAATAGCCTTTGTATCCATGAAACCAAGCCCCAGCAGGGAGCAGTACATGCCGGTGCTGGAAGAGGCAAATGCCCTGGTTAAAGACTATCTGAAAGACAAGCCCAATGCTCAGTACATCGATATATATAACCCTATGCTCGACGAAAGCGGCAATCCTAAAGCCGATATATTTTTAGAAGACAAGCTGCACATGAACGCTAAGGGCTACAGGATCTGGACGGAGGTGATTGAGCCGTATTTGGTGAGTGAGTGAGAGTGAGTGAGGCACCTGCATTGGCTGTTCTGTTATTCCTTAAATGAGCAAATCAGCACATTAAGTACTTCCCAGCTCCAGCTCCGGGTCCCAGAAGCGCTCCTTAAAATCCACTACCTGGTCGTTTTCAACTTTTATGCCTTCGGCTTCCAGGAGTTCCTGCATGCGGGTGGGGCTGCCAAAATGAATTTTACCGCTTAAACGGCCCTCGCGGTTTACCACCCGCTGGGCAGGTACATCGTGCAGTACCAGGGCGTTATTAAGCGCCCAGCCTACCATTCTGGCACTGCCACTGCGGCCCAGGTAGCGGGCAATGGCGCCATAGCTGCTTACCCTGCCAGCGGGTATAAGCCTCACCACGGCATATACATCCTCAAAAAAATTATCAGGTTTGGGGGTTGAGGCTTTCTGTTTTTTTACGCTCATTGATGTAGCTGATGATTTGCCAGTTCAGGTGCCGGCGTATATCGCGCTCCAGCCGGCGGTTGGTGCGCTGTAAAATAAGCTGAAATTTGATGAGTACCGTAGAGGTGTTAATGTCTACCACCCGCAGGTGAGCGGACTCCGGTAACATCTGCGCTTTCCATTCATCCAGGGAGTTCACCAGGTGGGTTTCCAGCTCATTAAGCCCTTCGATCTTATCGGGCTGAAGGGCAAATTCGATAATTAGCTTTCTATGGTTGCGTATGGTAAAGTTTACAATGTTGCTGGTAAGAATGGTGCTGTTGGCAACGTAGATCACATCATCATCATCGGTGAGCAGGTGCACATTCATGAGTGTAATGTCTATGATTCGGCCACGGTAGTTACCGATGCCAACATAGTCGTCGATGCTTAAGTGGCTGGAAAACATCAGGATAAGTCCATTGATCATGTTGTTGATGTAATCCTTGAACAGGATGGCAATGGCAGCTGCAAAAATGGAGATAGAGGTTACAAAGTCCTTGGGTGATATCTCAAACAGGAAAAATGCACTGAATACCAGCGCCATGAATGAAAGAATAGAGGCAATCTGGTTAATGCCGATGATGAAATTATCACGATAGTCGATTTGCCGCTGCCGGCGGCGCAGGTAAATGGCAACCAGCGTTAAGCGGCTGAAGGAGATAATGATGTGTGCAGTAAGATAAAATGTAACAGCACTAATGAGGTTGCGCGGAATGCCATAGTCCTGCTCCAGCAGATCAGGATAATAAATGCGCCATACAACAACTCCAACAAAAAGAATTAGCTTTACCAGAAACTCTAACCGGCGGCGGCTTTCTTTGATACTTGTTTTATCTGTCGCTTTTTTGTGTTCCATATTTAAATAGCTGCCAGCATAGTTTGGCAAATAACAAATTGATACGCCGGAAGCTTTTATGTTCAATGCAAAGATATACCAGATAGGATGAAAACGCTTGGAAATGTACTTTGGATTATTCTTGGCGGAGGAATATTTATTTTTCTGGAATATCTGATCGGCGGTCTTATTCTTTGCCTTACCATTATCGGGATACCCTTTGGCCTGCAGGCATTTAAGCTGGCGGGTCTTGCGCTTACTCCCTTTGGGAGAGAAGTGGTGCAGACCCGGCAAACAGGAGGCTGCCTCTCCACCATTATGAATATTGTGTGGATACTGGTGGGAGGCATTTGGGTAGCGCTTACCCATGCTATCTTTGCTCTGCTTTTGGCAATTACCATTATCGGAATTCCATTTGCCCGCCAGCATATGAAGCTGGCTGTTTTATCATTTACGCCCTTTGGTTACGAAATTCGTAGAATAGCACAGGGCAAACAATTATGATGCATAATCTATGATGCATAATCGCAAAATTACTTCTTCAGAACTACGGGTATCGCGTATTGGCCTTGGACTGGCCGCCCTTGGGCGGCCTGGTTACATCAATATAGGCCATATGGAAGATCTGCAGGGCAAGCATAACACAGCTGCCCTGGAGGAGCATAACCGGCAGGTGCTGGATGAGGCCTGGCGAAGGGGTATCAGGTACTTTGATACGGCACGCTCTTACGGGCGTGCTGAGAAATTTTTAGGAAGCTGGCTTAGAGAACGTAACATACCGGAAAGCGAGGTGATTGTTGGCTCCAAATGGGGCTATACCTATACCGCAAACTGGCAGGTAAAGGCCGAGGAGCACGAGGTAAAGCAGCACTCTATTACGCAGCTGGATAAGCAGCGGGAAGAAAGTAATCTTTTGCTGGGCGGCTACCTGAAGCTGTACCAGATTCACTCGGTAACGCTGGAATCCGGTGTGCTGGAGAACCGCCTGGTGCTTGACAGGCTGCATGCGCTTAAAATGCATGGCATGCACATTGGCCTTACCGTGAGCGGACCACGCCAGGCAGAGGCCATCAGAAAGGCACAGGCCATTCGTTACGATGGAGAGCAGCTCTTTGAAACCGTGCAAGCTACCTGGAACCTGCTGGAGCAGGCAGCCGGCGATGCGCTTGCCGAAGCACATGCTGCCGGTTGGGGGGTTATTATTAAGGAAGGTCTTGCAAACGGACGCCTTACCCACCGTAATACCGATCCTGCTTTTGCTCAAAAGCTAGCAGTTTTGCAGGAAGTAAGCCAGGAAACAGGCTGCCCTGCCGATGCCATTGCGCTTGCTGCAATTCTGGCAAAGCCCTGGGCCGATGTGGTGCTTAGTGGTGCGGCTACCACAGCCCAGCTGCAGTCAAACCTGAAAGCCCTTACTTTAAAATTGAATACCAGCCAGCTTGAGCGGCTATCTGCCCTGCAGGAGCCTGCAGAAAGCTACTGGCAAACCAGAAGTACCCTGGAGTGGAACTAAGCTGTATGCCTGATAAAAGCATAGAAGTAACAGAGCTCACACTTGCCGGTGCCATTGATGAGCAGCGTAGGCCGGGGCATCTGTTCTATCACACTAACTGGCTGCGCCTGCTCAGGCAGCACTATGGTTATCATTTTTTGCTGACCAGCGGACCAGGGGGTGAATACATGCTTTTTGCAAAGGTAAACGGCCTTCTTGGGCCAAAGCTGGTAAGCTTGCCTTTTTCAGATTACACCATTCCACAGCTTGCACCAGATCGTGTTCCGCTTCACATTGCAGCACTGCAAAGGCTTTACCAAAATGCTCCTATTCTGATAAAGGCGGCAGATTTCTATGCAAGCCCGCATGAGCTACGCTTCCTTGGCAAACCAGTTGCTGCGGCTTGCCTGCACCGGGTTCAGGTAACGGCTTATCCCGAAATGTATATGTCGGCCTCCTTCAGGCGTGGCATAAAAAAGGCGCAGCGCAACAACCTGGAGGTGTTCATTAGCACAAGCAGAAACTCCCTGCACCAGTTTTACCATCTTTTTTACCGTTTACGCACCGAGAAGCTAGGCCTTATACCACAAGCTTTTTCATTTTTTGAGCAGGTGTACGAACAGTTCATACAACAGGAGCGGGGCTATTTTTTTGAAGTAAGAAAAGGAGAGCAGTTACTGGCCAGTGCTGTTATTATCAGAGATGGAAATACCCTCTACTATAAGTGGGGCTGCTCCAGCCGGGAGCATCTGTACATGCGGCCTAATAACCTGCTGTTCAGTGAGCTGATTCGACATGCTGGCAATACTGGTTGCCAGGTACTGGACCTTGGCCTTAGCGATTTGGACGAGACCCGTGGGTTGATACGCTTTAAGGACAATATGGGAGGCAGGCGCTCCTCTATTTACAGCTATAGCTTATATCCGCCAGGCTTTCCGCAGGCGCTGGAAACTAAGCTGAAAGGTATGGTAAACCAGATGGCCAGCATTGTGGTGCAGAATAAGCTGCCCGCAGACCGTACCCAATCGTTCAGCCAGGCACTGTACCCGCTTTTTGTATAACTACCTACTCCTGCTGCTTGGCTCCCATCTTCGGATCTGCTGCACCAGTGCAGATATGTACCCACACACAAAGCTTTTTTATGCATGCTTTCAACATTTGCCTGGCAGGCAAGTTGTTGTAGAAAAGAAAGCTATCAGGCATGAAAGACAACAACAAAGAAAACATACAGCAGAACGATGAGGGTGTAGAGCCAAACAAAGGCATCAAAACACCCGAACCCCCGCAGAAGAAAGACCCCGGGAACAGAGCAAGTGCTGAAGGAGGAGAGGGCGGAAATGAAAAATCAGGAAAAGCACCTGATGCCGGAACTGACAGAACCCCGGCAGCAAAGGAACAATCGGGCGGCAATACCGGCAAGCAGGTACCTGCCAATAACAAGGAAGAGCAAACTAAACCGCCTACCACCACCACAAACCGCTAAGAGCCACTTAGCATAAATTATTTATTCTAATCCTTTACTAAGAGGGATAAAGATGGGCATGCAGCGGTTAAACTGGCTGCCAGGCAGAGCTATGGCAGCTTATGAATTAAAAGCGGAGGCAACTTCTGTCTGTTGGGCAGCTGCGGTCTCTGCTTTTGCTTCCATATTGGGAATGATAATAGTAAAGCAGCTTCCGGTGCCCAGCTCAGAGCTTACCTCTATTTTACCGCCCAGGCGCTCCACGGTTTGTTTTACAATGTAAAGGCCAAGGCCGGAGCCATCTGAGCGTTCGGTAGCCCGGTAAAACATATCAAATATGTTCTTCAGGTAAGCCTCATTGATGCCAATTCCATTGTCGCTAATCCTGATCCTGGCCTGCTGTTCGTCTGCTTCCACGCAAACCTCCAGGTAAGAGGATGCCTTAGTGGTATCGCGGTACTTGATGCAGTTTGAAAATATGTTCGACAGGATGATGTTGATCTTCATCTTATCGGAATAGAATCCTGCGCCCTGCTCATTCACCTTTATGTGTCTGCTGATCTCTTCCAGGCCGGGCAGGTACTGCAGGTCCAGCAGGCATTGTGTGATAAGCGGTTCAAAAAGGATCAGTTCAGCTTTTTCCATGGCCCTTGCCGTTTTTGAGAAATTAAGCATGGCCTTTATAAAATTATCCTGCTTTTGCAGTGAGCGCATAATCAGGTCAACGTAGCGGGGCCAGGCTTCCGGCTTATCCTCCATTTTCATGATGTTGAGCAGGCCAATGGCAGAGGCAATAGGTGCGCGCAGGTCGTGCGAGGTTTTATACACAAACTGGTCTAGCTCAAAATTGCGGTCTTCCAGGATCTGCAGGGCTTGCTGCAGTTCAGTCTGGCGCTCCAGCAGTTCGCTGTTAAAGGTGGCCAGCTCCAGCTCTTTTTTCACCAGGTCCCTGTTCTGGCGAATGAGCAGTTCATTCAGCCGCAGGTTTTTAATTTCAGCTTCTTTCTGGTCAGAAACATCCTTAAGGCCAATAACCAGCAGGGGTTCTTTTGGGGTAAGCTTATTCAGGAACGAGAAAGTTACCAGCAGGTACAGGGGCATTCTGCCAACCTTTGCTTCCACCTCAAACCTTAGCACCCTGGGGTTCTGGTACCAGTCTTCAATAAAGGCTTTGGAAAAACGCTCGTGCTCTAACAGGTTTGCAATATCGTTTCCAACCAGCGCATCCTCAGGCTGCTGAAACATGCGGCAAAACGAAGGGTTAGCCATTACGATCTTTGCCTCGCGGGTGGTGAGCACCACGCCGGTATCCATGGTTTCCCATATAGCCTTAAACTTGGATTCGCTTTGCCTGATCTGGCTCTTTTTGTTCTGAATAGCTGCTTTAAGGCGGCTTTCGTTGCTTTTATAGAAGATAAAGGAGTGTATGGTGTAGCCCACAAAGCCAACGCCCAGGATCAGGAGTGTAATAAACCACCAGCGGGTATAAAAAGGTGGCGCAATAATTACTGCAGGGCTGCTTGCCACAGGACTCCAGGAACCGTTTTGCACCCTCGCCTGTATGCTGAAGCTGTAGGTTCCCGGGGGCAGACTGGTAAAGCGTACACTGTTCTGCAGGTAATTATCGGAGTATGTCCATTCTTTCTCCAGCCCCTCCAGGCGATAGCGGTACTGCAAAGCTTCAGGCAGGTAAAAGGTAACAGGCTTAAAGCTAAACTCCAGTGTGTTCTGGTTATAATCTACCCTGTAGCCAGTTTCTGCACTTAGCAGTTTATCGTTTGATTTTACTGTTTCCAGTGTAAGCGTTGGAACAACAGTAGGCTCCCGGTACAGCACCGGGTCAAAAACAGACAAGCCCCTGTCGGTACCAATCCAGATGCTTCCATCTGTCATTTCAACAAGGGCGCTCCGGTTAATTTCATGCCCTACCAGTCCGTTGTTGCGGTTGTAGTTTTTTAGCTGGCCATTGTCCAGAATGTACACCCCTTTGTCGGTTCCCATCCATAGCCTGCCTTTCTTATCTGGCAGCAGGGCATACACCGGCCTGTCTACAGCAATGCCGGAAACAGGAACCACTTTATTGTCTATAAGCTCACAAACGCCCTGTGATGTTCCAAACAGTATGCGCCCCTGCCACTGGGCATAGCTGAAAAGGCTGTTGTGGTGTAGGTTTTCTGCTTCAATCCGGCTGAGGTTTGCGCCATCAAAATGAAAAAGCCCTTTAGGTGTAAGTACTAGTAAGCGGTTTTCCTTATCAGTGAATAGTTTACGGATGTAGAGGCTCTGCTTAAAATCGGAAAAGGTCTGGAATTTTCCGTTCTCGAACTTTAATATTTTGCCATTGTCTGTACCGACCAGAACCTGCCCTTGCCAGTAACCAACACATGAGCCCCAGAACTCATTGGGTAGTGTATACCATTTTATGGTATAGTCATTTTCCATCACGCCAAGGCCATGCTTATTGCCTGCAATAAATATTTGCTGGTCAACTCTGCGGGCATCCATAATGCGGTAGTTATTGATGCTGTAGATACGCTTGCCCTGTGTTTCGCTGTGCCAGTTTCCGCTTTTAAGAACGTTAACACCAATATTGCTGCCCAGCAGTACTGTAGAGGAGTCTATGGGCAGAATGGTGCTTACTTCGCTGTCTGGCAGGCCTGCCACAATATCTACAGTGGCAAAGCCAAGGTTATTTACCATGGCAACACCACGCATGCTGGTAAACCAAAGGTTATTTTCCCGGTCTTCCAGGATAGAGGTAGGAACCGAAGAAGAAAACGAACCGGCCAGCCGGAAGGGTAGTATGTTTTTATTGCCGGTATTGTACAGCATCAGGGAGTTGTTGTGCTGAAAAATAACCAGTCCGGAGTTGGTGGCAGTAATATTGTAAAAGCTGGTGGGCAGGTAAGAGTTTTTTTCCTGGTACAGCTGCTGTGCCAGAAACCTGAAGCCTTTATCATCCCACTCCCCAATCCAGTCGTTGCCAAGCAGGTACAGTTTACCGGCATCGGGAGAGGTAGTGGCCGATATAACTTCTCTGTTTTTTAGTTGAGCAGGCCACATCGTGCTGTAGTGCCTGGTAGCAGGATGAAAACTGTACAAACCCTTTGTGGTAAGCATAAGCAGGGTTTTCTGGTAGTAGACCAGCTTGGTGATGTCTGCAGGGCTTACATCTTCCGGCAGTGCAAACTGCTGCCACTGCTTGTCTGCAGTATTGCCAAGCCACAGAGCACTATCTGCCTGAATGGCTATTTCCAGTTCGTTGCCCCGCTTCAGTACCGCCGCATTGAGGCCCGATTGATTTACTACACCAAAATCTTTTGGTAGATTTTGCAGTTCTACGGCTTTTTTATGATGAAATAAGCGAAGGCCCAGTGTTCTGTTAGGCGTGTAGCTTATCTGCAGCATGCTGTCCCCGGGCAATGCCTTCAATAAACTGCTGTAATGAAACGGCAGGTTCTCAGACCCTTCTATGGTGCTCCAGCGAATGCCATCAAAGGTACTGATGCCTTTTTGCGTACCAAACCATATTTCGCCGGAGCTAGCCTGGGCCGAAACAAAAATGTTTTTAGAAATCAGGCCATCGTTTTCTTCGTAGTAGCTGCGGGTATTAAACTTTTTTAATAGCTGGTGCTGGCCATAAACATTAATTATGCCCGGGTACAGGCATATCAAAAGCACAAATAAACAAGTGGGGAGTAACCTTGGCATAGCGGCAGCAGGCACTTTTCAGATAGTTTATCCCTGAAAATACCTTAATTTTCAGAACATTAGATGTTGTAGCTGCTTTCTGAAGCCTGAATGCCTGTAATGTTTCCTATAGTATTGGGCTGTATGCTGGGCTTATTGTTGAGTGTTGTTTTATCAAATAGTGTGCATGCAATACCTGATCTGCTTATTCACAATGTTGCTGGCGTTTATGTACACTAATTGCATTAATTTGCCCATGTAAGGTTAAAGTTTTGTTTTACCTTCTGAAAGTAAGGGTGTAGCGGTGATGAAAGACACTGGTGAAGATGCTCTTAGCTTTACAAAAGGCATCAATTAGTTGCCGACCAGCCCCCCCGACTTATTGAAACATTTTGTACAAGCAGCTTCGTAATCCTGAGCAGGCCAGATCTGCTTGTGCTAATGAGCAAGCTGTTGATTCACTGTTTACTAGGGGAGAAATTCCTGTATGCGCTTTACCAGTTCTTTGGTGGAGAATGGTTTGGTAAGGTATAGGTCGGCACCGGCTGCGTAGCCTTTTTCAATATCGGATTCTTTGTTTTTGGCTGATAGAAAGATAACGCGTGTCTGCTTTAGATCAGGGTTGGCCTTTATCAGCCGGCAGACTTTGTAGCCGTCTGCTTCCGGCATCATTGCATCGAGCACCAGCACATTGGGGCGCTGCTCATGTACCAGCTGGAGCGCTTCGGCACCATCGCGGGCAATAAAAACCTCGTAGCCGCTCTTTCGCATTAAAAATTCAAGCGACATCAGGATGTTAGGCTCACCATCCACCACCAGTACTTTAGCTTTGCGTTGTATATGCATTGAGCAGGTGATTTCCTTGTTGACGATGTAGGGCTACAAAACAGGAAGAAAGGGAAAAATGGAGCCTTCTCCAGGGATGTTCTCCAGCCATGTTTGTTGTTTGGCGGCCATCATGGATAAACCACATATATTTTGGAAGCAGGCAATGTAAAATGCAGCTGCGGCAGGAGACCGCAGCTGCATTTTTTATGCTAATGCTGCGATGCGGCACCGGCACCCCTGGGATAGCGGATGTTCTCTACCAGGTCCTGCACATGGGCAGGAGGGGGTGGTGTCAGGCTCATCACAATAAAAGAAACAGCAAAATTGATGAGCATGCCCAGGGTACCAATGCCCTCCGGAGAAATGCCGAACCACCAGTTTGCCGGTGCTACCGCTTCAGGGCTCAGCCCAAAAAGCACTTCGCCAAACTTAAAGTAAATAATGTACCCCAGGGTAAACAGTAAGCCCGAGATCATGCCACAGATAGCACCCTGCTTGTTCATGCGCTTGCTGAAAATACCCAGTATAATGGCCGGGAAGAAACTTGAAGCCGCCAGACCAAAGGCGAAGGCTACCACTTCGGCCACAAAACCAGGTGGGTTAATGCCAAAGTAACCGGCAATGAGTACAGCAACAGCTGCAGAACCACGCGCAGCCCAAAGCTCGCCCTGCTCACTAATGTTGGGGTTCACCATTTTCTTGATAAAGTCGTGGCTAACGGAGGCTGAAATTACCAGGAGCAGGCCCGCTGCTGTAGAGAGCGCTGCTGCCAGGCCACCCGCTGCTACCAGGGCAATGACCCAGTTTGGCAGGTTTGCAATTTCCGGGTTTGCCAGTACCATAATGTCTTTATCGATGGTTAGCTCATTGATGGAGGCATCTTTTACATACCTGATCTGGCCATCGCCATTTTTATCTTCAAACTGAATGAGCCCTGTTGTTTCCCATTTGCTGAACCACTCGGGCACGCTGGCATATTCTGCATCCCGAACTGTTTCTATAAGATTGGTGCGGGCAAATGCAGCAATTGCAGGTGCGGTGGTGTACAAAATGGCAATAAATACAAGGGCATATCCTGCTGAAATCCGGGCATCTTTTACCCTGGCTACCGTAAAGAAACGGACAATCACGTGCGGTAAACCGGCAGTGCCCACCATTAAGGCTGCTGTAATAAAAAACACATCGATCATCGTTTTGGAGCCGCTGGTGTAGGCAGCAAAGCCAAGTTCCTGGTGCAGGTTATCCAGCTTATCCAGCAGGTAGGTGCCATCTTCCAGGGTGCCTCCAAATCCCAGCTGCGGAATCGGATTGTCCGTCATCATGATAGAGATGAAAATGGCCGGCACCATAAAAGCAAAGATCAGTACGCAATACTGGGCCACCTGTGTGTACGTAATGCCTTTCATGCCGCCCAGGGTGGCATAAAAGAAAACGATGAGCATGCCAATGGCCACGCCCCACTCAACAGAAACCTCCAGGAAGCGCGAGAACACCACGCCTACGCCGCGCATCTGGCCTGCTACATAGGTAAAGCTTACAAACAGGGCGCATACTACAGCTACCTGGCGGGCGGTTTGAGAGTAATAGCGGTCGCCTACAAAGTCAGGAACTGTAAACTTGCCAAACTTCCTGAGGTAAGGGGCCAGCAGCAGGGCCAGCAGCACATAGCCGCCCGTCCAGCCCATGAGGTACACGGCACCATCGTAGCCCATAAAGGAGATAAGGCCTGCCATGGATATAAAAGAGGCGGCAGACATCCAGTCGGCGGCGGTAGCCATGCCGTTGGCCAGGGGAGATACCCCGCCACCGGCTACATAAAATTCTTTGGTAGAACCTGCGCGTGACCAGATAGCGATACCAATATATAGGGCAAAGGTGAACCCTACGATAATGTAGGTCCAGGTTTGAACGTCCATGCGTTTAGCTGTTTACTTTGGAAGGATTAGGTTTC
Organism: Cesiribacter sp. SM1; assembly: GCF_020178975.1. Lineage (GTDB taxonomy): Bacteria > Bacteroidota > Bacteroidia > Cytophagales > Cyclobacteriaceae > Cesiribacter. Next base: position 109,451 of record NZ_JAHXBU010000039.1, on the reverse strand, counting down.
TGGCTGCGGAAGCGGTCGGAGAAAGATTTTTTCGGAAGTGCTTCTGCTTCTTCCTCATCTACATCATACTCTTTGTCCAGCTTGTTCATCAGGTACACATATATAAAAATAATGACCACAAAAATGTAAATAGCGCCCTGTTGGGCAAACCAGAAGCCAAGTTTGAAACCACCCATACGAATGTTGTTCAGCTCGTCGGCAAACAGGATGCCTGCTCCGTAAGAGGCCAGGAACCATACTGCCAGTAGTGCGAGCACGTAACGTATGTTTTTACGCCAGTAGCCCTCCAGGTTGCGTTTTTGCATAATTTAGATTTGGTAATAGTGTCGGTATAAGCGCTTGTGCTTTCAGCCTGCCTGTGGTGCATTACGCTAGCCGCTAAGGTCAGGGGAAATGGATGAACGGAGCTCTGCCGCACACTTCCTGCTCTGACTCATGTGGCTGTAGTAAAAAGGTAGCGTAAGCCGGCAGTGCCGGCATGCTGTAGCACTTGTCAGATTTAATTTCAGAAAACGTTTGTGGGGAGGCTTGCCTGCTGGTATAGCTGTGCTAACGGTATAGTTACTGTACTCTGAATCTTTCCCAGCGGATCACCATGTACTTATCGCCCAGTTCTGTTACCAGCATGCCCATGCCTTTCAGCTGGCGGTTATCTTTCATGAAATGCAGCAGCTCCTGGTGGTTCATCACGCTGTAGGTGGGGCGATACTCCAGCTGGTCCGGCGCTTTGATGCCCCATTTCTTTACCCAGTTCATAACGGTAACATGGCTCACGCCAAGCAGGCGTTCTATCTCGCGGTACCCAACACCTTCCAGGTGCAGCTGCAGGGCTTTTATTACGTAGTAACTATCAATCTGTTTTCCTGCCTTTTCAACAGTAAAATGATAATTGCACTGCTTGCAGCGATACCGCTGCCGGTTTTTTACTATGCCGCTTTTGGCAGTTTTGTCATGCTGACATTTTGGACAGGAAAGAGTATTCATGACTGGAAAAAATTTACTATACCAACTTAGCAAACATATACTAATTTAGCAATTGCACTCAGAATATTATTCTGAATTGATGCCCAGATGCCTTTGGCTTGTTCTGAAGAGTGGGGGGTAAACAGCCGCTTTATTTCTGAAAGCAGGGGTAGGGGAAGTAGTGGCCAGCTATGGCTGGAACATGCTTTAAGCTGGATTATTTGAATATTTATAAAGTATTTTTTTTAGTGATTGGAGAAAGTGTGGCTCCAATTTTGTTACTTATGTGAACTACACGAAGATTTATTGCATGGACTACAAAGACTACTATAAGATATTAGGGGTAAGTAAAACAGCATCCCAGGATGAGATCAAGAAAGCCTACCGGAAGCTGGCAGTGAAGTACCATCCCGACAAGAATAAGGGAGATAAGGTAGCCGAGGAAAAGTTTAAGGAGATCAGCGAGGCCAACAATGTGCTGAGTGATCCTGAAAAGCGCAGGCAGTATGATGAGCTTGGCTCAAACTGGAACCGCTACCAGCAAACGGGTGGTGCCGGAGGTTTTAACTGGACAGAATATGCACGCCAGCAACAGGGTGGGCGTACTTACCAGGCTTACGATTTTGGAGATGTTTTTGGAGGGAACACCAAGTCTGGAGGCAGGGGAGGCTTTTCTGATTTCTTTCAGAACTTCTTTGGCGGTGGTTTCGAAGGTGCCGGCAGCAGGCAGGCTTCCGGATTCAAGGGCCAGGATCTGCAAAGTGAAATGGGCATTAGCCTGCAGGATGCTTACGATGGCACTACCCACATCATGAATGTGCATGGTGAGCAGCTGCGCATAAAGCTAAAGCCTGGTATAGAAGATAAGCAAACACTGAAGCTAAAAGGGAAAGGAGCTCCCGGTGTAAACGGAGGCCCGGCAGGCGATTTGTACCTGACCGTACATGTGGCTCCCCATCAGCAGTTTGAGCGCAAGGGGGATGATCTTCACACAGATCTGCCGGTAGATCTGTATACAGTCCTTTTAGGAGGTAAAGTTACTGTTAATACATTGTCTGGTCCTGTGAACATGCAGTTGCCTGCGCTAACACAAAATGGCAAGGTGCTGCGTTTACGTGATAAAGGCATGCCCAGGTATAACAACCCGGGCCAGTTTGGAGATTTGTATGTACGTATTCAGGTGGAGCTGCCCAGCCAGCTCAGTAGCGAAGAGAAACATTTGTTCGAAGAGCTTAAGCGCCTAAAAGAGCAGAAATATGCTGGTACACATTCAAGTTGATCAGAGCAATAATCCACATTTTGAATCTTTTCTTCACAGCCTGCAGGAGAGTAAGCTGCTTTATTATGCCAGCGAACTGCAGAAGATCCTGGACCTGCCCAGCCTGTTAGAGCTGGAGGAAGCCCTGCGGCGGGCAATGGAGGTATGCCGGAGCCAGCACCTGGAGCTGGCAGAGCATTTTAAGCCTGTTTATAGATGTGAGGAAACGGGCGTAGTAAAAGACTGGAAGCTATCGCCGCTGGCCTGGTGCCTGGTACTCATCAATGCAAACCCAAAGCATCCGGAGGTATCGCGCATGCAGCTAGCCCTGATCGGGAAAAGCTTTAATGGACAGTAGAGGGCTTGTGCAGGCATAAAGAGGGCAGGGCCTGTAAAACAAAAAAGGTTTTGCCCCGCGGCAAAACCTATCTGTTGCTAAGTGCTGTATTTTTTAAAACACGTACCTGATCGTGAATGCGGCATCGCCATAGTTACGGCTGCCCCAGCCCAACAGGTCCAGTGATGGCTTCAGGTCAATACCTGCAGTGAAAGGTGCATCGCTGAAGTGATATTCAAATCCAATCAGTGCATCTATGCCGGCAGTAACTTTGCTTCCGTCGCAGTTGTACACTTCGCCATTATAAACGTAGCGGTCGTCGTTGCAGTCTTTGCTGTTCCAGGGGCGTTGGGTTTCATAAGCGCCATGGGCACCTACGCCCCACATCCAGTAAAAGCCTTCGCTGCCAATGGCCCGCTGCTTTTCAAACAAACCGGTAACGCGGGCGCCACGGTAGCGCCAGCTGGTGCTTAAAATGCCTTCAATTGCAGTGTTGCTGGTAAGCAGGTGTTTGATGGTTAAGCCACCTTCGTTGGCGCCCAAACGCAGGCCAAAGCTTGTGATGTAGGATACACCGCCTCTCACAGAATAAGCTTTGTTGGGCACATTGTGCCGCTTCCTGGGCGGAAGGCTGCTGCTGCATTCTGCTGTACTCTCTTCAGAAATATGTTGTAGGGAAATACTTTCAGACTGACTGTCAGAGCAGTTGTTTTCCCACTGATCGTTTGTGTAGCTGGCGCTGGCATTCGCAGGGGCTTCTTCCAGACCTATGTGAGCATCAGCAATAGCATGACCAGACTGAGCAAAAAGAACAGTGCTAAACGCCAGGGCGGAAAGAGTTAGCGTAAGCTTTTTCATGAGCATAATCAAAGGTTTGATAGTATAGTTTGTTTTGACCATCAACATTCCCCCCACATTGGTATGCCCGGCGTACTTTGGGCAATCAGTAGAGTTAAGGGGCAGTTGAGTCTCTCGCTTTACCTAAAATGGCTTAACGGTGTTACTAATAGTTGTTACCTGCATCAGGGATAAGTACCGTTAGGCGACCTTACAAAATTTCAATTATTGTAGCGGTAATACTTTTCTCAATAGTCCAATCTCTTACATAGATTATGTTTATTGCAGAAGAGATGGATGCTGAATTAAGAATTGCATTCTGGGGGTACAATGAAGGGGTATAGCGGTACCGGTCTTATCTTTTGTAAGTCACTACGTGCAATAAACTGCAGTTATTCTCGTATTCCGCTGCTTTTGTGTCCTGTAGGCTTGTATGTATCATACATTCTTTAAAGTAAAGCTTTAACCATAAAAAAAAGGTTTGCATCCACAGAGGCAAACCCTTTATCTTGTTTAAGTGCTAAGTTTTAGAAAACATAACGGGCGGTAAAGGCACCATCACCATAGTGGCGGCCCCATCCCAGAATGTCGATAGAAGGTTTAAAGTCTAAGCCCAGGGTAAAAGGTGCAGTAGGAAATTTATATTCAAGACCTATGATACCGTCGATGCCCAGGGTTGCCCTTGTACCGCCATCGCATGGGTACCACTTGCCTTTATGCCAGTAGCCACCATCTTTGCAGTCGCCATCGTTCCAGTAACGGTCGTTGTACAGACCCAGGTGACCACCAACACCCCAGAACCAGTAAAAGCCGTTGCCGCCTAAAGGTTTCTGTACTTCGTAGAGTGCCGTAAGGCGGGTGCCGCGGTGGTACCAGCCGCTGCTGATGATGCCTTCAATGGCAGCAGTGCTTTTGAAGAAGTGCTTAATGGTTAAGCCACTTTCCCAGTTGCCCAAACGTACACCAATACCAGTGGTATAATCGGTGCCACCTCCATTAGAGCTTTTGCTCTTTGCGGAAGAATTGTTGTTGCTGCTACGATTGTTGCTTCCGCTGTTATTGTTGTTGTTACTGTTGTTGCGGTTTGGGTTGTTTTCTTCGGTTAAGTATTTTGAAGCCACATAACCGGTTTTTCCGTCATATTTTACTTTGGTCCACTCGCTGTTGCTGCTGTCTACAACGGTTACTTTCGCATTGGCTGGAATAGAGGTAAGGACACTTGAATTTGTGCTCGGTTCGCTCCTAAGGTTTAAGCCATTGCCTGACCCGTTACGCAGGGTTTGGGCAAACATTACCGTGCTGAATGCAAGGAGCATGAGTGTGAGTAAGAGTTTCTTCATTGTATTAATCAGAGGTTAGGTGTAAGGGGTTTTTGTGATTTTAATAATTTTTTAATAAGTGTGGTTCAATTTCTGTTCAGGGAATCTTTGGGTCGTGTTTTTATCTGAATTATGACTAATGTATGTGTCTCGTTGCTAGAAGCCTGTCTTGTACAGAAATATGCTGCAAGATATTAGTAATGACGGCTCTTATTTTTCACATAAAGCTCAAAACTCTTACATATATGTTTTTTGTAATAAATAAAGAATCATTCAGGGGCTGTTTTGCATTTTAGGTGTAGTGTAATGATACATAAGCCTGATGTGGAGTTGGCTCTGGCTTAAAACAAAAGAAGCCCGACCAAAAGGCCGGGCTTCTTCACGCGTTTAACATCTATTATTTCACAAGTCTGATTACTTTTTGTTGTCCTTTAGCTTCCACTTTCAAGAGGTAGATGCCAGCAGACCACTGATCGAAGTGCTCTTCCAGTTCCACACGCATAGCAGGACCGCTGGTCTGAACCTTCTTCTGTGTTATCACACGTCCGTCCAGGGTGTAGATGGTCAGCGCCACCTGCTGCTCTTCCATCTCAGGAAGCTCCACAAACAGCTGCTGTTTCAGTGGATTCGGGTAAGCAGTAACAGTGCTGATCTCAGAAACTGTAGTAGGCTCCTCGATTACACGTTTGGTGGTAGCGGTAGTGGTGGTTTTTGTAGTTGGTTTGTGGATTACAATGGAGCCGCCGCCAAGTACTGTGGCAAGGTCTGAGCTCTCTGCTATGCCACGATGGTTGTCGTAAAGCACGTCTTCGTCACTGTTAGATCCGTTACCCCAGATTTTGATCCTGAATTGATCCGGACCACTTCCACCATTGGCGTCACCGTCTATTGCGATCACTCTAAATCGGTGTACTCCAGAACCATTCACAGTTCCGTAACCGGTATAGGTAGCTTTCTTACCTGAAATCACTAAACTCATATCCTCGTGCTCAAAGCTTGAGAAATGAAGATTTCCTGCCTTAAACTGGAAGTTAGTATGTCCGTCCACTTCAGCAGTGTTAGTCTTACCATTCTTGTACTTAGCATTGAAACCGAAGTTAGCTCTACCAGAAACTCCAGAAAGCATTGCATTTGCAGGAGATTCAATCCATCCGCCTCCGGTTACAAAACCACCGTTAGGATCATATATAACTACATATTCGTACTGCAGTTTATGAGTTATTCCACAAGCATCTGAAACTTCCAGTTCTACAATGTAGACTCCTGGTTCAGGATTTAAACTTCCTGAAATCGTATTGCCTTCTATACAGTTTTTACAAGAGTATTCATTTACAACAGCATCATTGGTTATTAATCTCCATGTTGCGGACTCAAGATTAGTATCTGTAAAGTTTGCGGTTAACGTTACTCCCGTTCTAACTTGTACAGGACCTGCAGGACCAGTGATGCTATTAATCACTGGAGCTTCGTTAGTTACTGTTACTGTTAACGAGCAGGTAGATTCATTTCCGGCGGCATCTTTTACTGTCCACGTAACTTCTGTTTCTCCTTCTTCAAATACAGCGCCTGCTAAGGTTGCAGAATTATTGTAGTCATTAGTAATGGACTCCACACCACAATTGTCGTCATAAGTGGGGTCAAATTCATTACCTACCGCTGTATATGTACAAGTTCCTGAGTTATTTGGTCTTGTTTGATCTTCAGGGCATGCAATAGCTGGAGCTGTTACATCCTGTGCTGTTAAGACTACAGTTGCTTCATCTGTGTTACCGGCGGCATCAGTAGCGGTTACCACTACATTGATGGTCTGACCATCTACTGCAGTTACCACGGTGCCAGCTACTGGAGCTTGGGTGATGGTAGTGCCTGCGCAGTTGTCAATAGCAGAACCAGTTACATCTGGAACAACGATAGAGCATTCTGTACCAAGGTTTACATCCTGATTGGCAGCGGCAGTGAGTACTGGAGCTGTTACATCCTGTGCTGTTAAGACTACAGTTGCTTCATCTGTGTTACCGGCGGCATCAGTAGCGGTTACCACTACATTGATGGTCTGACCATCTACTGCAGTTACCACGGTGCCAGCTACTGGAGCTTGGGTGATGGTAGTGCCTGCGCAGTTGTCAATAGCAGAACCAGTTACATCTGGAACAACGATAGAGCATTCTGTACCAAGGTTTACATCCTGATTGGCAGCGGCAGTGAGTACTGGAGCTGTTACATCATTCACGATCACCTGCTGGGTCGTAGTGGAAGTGTTGCCGTTGCCGTCATTGAAGGTGAAGGTGATTTCATACTCGCCCTGTTCTGTGTAGGTCAAAGGGTCTGTAGTTGTACCAGTGATGGTGCCTGCGCAGTTGTCTTCAACTGTTGGAGCAACAACCGTTACAGCGCACTCGCCTGTGGCTGCTTCAAAAGTAGCTGGTGCATTTGGTGCCTGTGTATCCTCTACCGTTACGGTAATAGGTTCAGACGCAGCTGAAGAACAACCATTTTCTGTCACTATCACAGTGTAAGAACCACTTTCTGTTGCAGTATAAGTTTGGCCATTTGCCATAGAAATCAAAACATCATTCCTATACCACTGATTACCCGTAGTAGCAGATGATGTTAATACAACTGAACTACTAGGGCAAACTATTGTGCTTGTAGTAGTACTTATTGTAGGCGTAGCTGGGTTTGGGTTAACAGTGGTAGTTATACCTGCACTTGTAGCTGAACAGCCTCCATTGGTTACTTGTACTGTTACTGTCAGACCATTAGTAAGTGAAGTTGTAGTATAAGCATTATTTGTACTTGCTGCACCAGTAGATGTACCATTTACAAAAAATTCATATGTTGCGCCTGTGATAGCTCCTGCAGTAAAGGTTACAGAATTACCTTCACAAATAGTATCATCGGCATCACTACTGCTTATAGTTGCGGTAGGAGTGGTACAAGAAGCATAATTTGCAGTGTATAATCTTGTAGGAGTTGTTCCGCTTATACATATAGTAGGACTATTACTTACGAACCCATTCGGTCCTGTCCAACTGATAAAATTTCCACCTTGTACTGACGTTGAAGCTGCTGTTATTTGAATGTACTGAGTGGGAGTATTTTTATCTCCGGGGGAAACATTATACAAAGTTGTGCCATCACCCCCTGAATCATTGATTAGAACATTGTTTCTACTACTAGGATTTTCATGGGTATCTGCCTGTGTTATTGCATCTCCACTACAATTTGATGTATTTGTCACCTTGTAGCTGACATAGAAACTAACATCGGGTGAATCCGATCTAACTCTTACAAATCCATCTGTAAAATAAGCCAAACCCTGATAACCTGTCTGTTGGCCATCCACAACCACTGTGAACTTGGTACCTAAGTGCCGCTCCTCGATTGGATACCTAATCTCCCAAGTACCATCAGCATTCACTTTAGTATCATGATAGCCATGGTGGTGATCATGAGCGGGTTCCTCTTCTAAGTGAATATCTACCAGACTATCTAATGTCCAGCCTGTGCCGGTGATAATAGCAGTTTCACCGGGAGCATAATCATCCTTGTCTGAACTAACAGTAGGAAGAGTGCTGTAGGTGGCTGCTGTTCCATACACCACTTTGGTTGATGTAGGCTCAGTGGTGGTAGTTGTTTCTTGCGCAAAGCCACTACTCACAAAGAGCAGCAGGGCGAGGAGGGTGAGGGTGTAGTGGGCCAGACTATTCCTGGTTGTACTCCACCCGATTCGTAAAAGTTCGTTCATGTGTATTTGGATTTTGTTGTTAGATGTTTTAGCAGAATGGTTGTCGACCGCCGCCTCAAGTGCCCTAAAGCACTTGAGGCGGCGGTTCCGTACAGACCTGTTATTTGTTATATGCAGCTGCCCACTAAGGGCAGCATCTGGTGTCAATGGGGTGTGATCTTGTATTGTCTGTTAGCACGTGGTGCGTGCGCCTGCAACATCCCTGCTGCAATACGCACAGAGGGAGCTTTTTATTTTTGAGAGTGCTTTGGTGATCGCTTTTTGACCAAAGCCTCGGGCCGGCAATAAAGATTATAGGGTAGGAGTATAGCTCTTTTACCAGATGTTTCCGTGTAGTAGACAGATGCAGATATATAAGAACATTTGCCTCTGAATAGTCGGAAATTAAAAGTGCTCATCCGGTACTATGTGTTTATGAAAATATAAGCCAAGACCCTAGGAAAGCTTTGTCACTTTTCCAGAATATTTAGTACGAAGCTAAGGATTGTTTCAACATCAAACAATAAACCTTACATTAAAAAAAAATTAAATCGATAAAATAAGTTTTTGTGCTTTTACGGGTTCTCTCACAACTCATAGATGGAGCGTTCGTAAAAATAAGCCTGGTTAATGCACTGAAAGCCCGATTATTGAAAAGCAGATTGTCAGAGAACCTCCCTTAAGTTAATAGGAGGCTATCTGTGCAGGCTTTTATGAAAAAGTAGAACAAGATGGGCTTATCTTACATGTATTGTGAGTAGCTACTCCGGCGTTTGCAGGCTGTGCTTTTCATTCAGGAAAGCGTTGCTTACATCCCACTCAATCCTGCGTCTGAAAGGCTGCTTGCGCACAGGGCAGTCGTCTTTCATGCAGATGCCGCAGGAGATAGGCGGAACGCAGGGGTCGGCGTGGATGGAAAACTCTACCTCATGGGGCAGCGACTGGCTTACCAGCCCCGTGACTACATCAATCTCCCGGTGCCCTTCCTCCAGGGTAAAATAGTAGGGGAGGGTAAAATGAAAGTCGAGGTGAATGTTAGCGCCAAAACGCTGGATGCGCAGGTTATGCACATCCATCCAGTTTTTGCTGCGGTGCTGGTTCAGGAGCTTAATTACCCGCTCTACCAGTGTAAGATCAGCTTCGTCCAGAATGCCCCCCACAAAATCGCGCAGCAGACGATAGCCGGAAAAGATAATGATGCCGCCGAAAATAATGGCAATGATGTTATCAATCCACACCAGGCCGGTGAGAAAGATAAGGCCCAGGCCCAGGATCAGGCCACCGCTGGTTACCACATCGGTCATCAGGTGGCGGCCATCGGCCTGCATGCTGATGGAATTGAGCTCCCTTCCTCGTTGCAACAGCATGCGTGCCAGTAAAAAGTTAACACCGCCGGTAAGCAGGGTAAACACAATACCTAGCCCTAACGCCTCCACCGGCTGGGGGTGTAAGAGGTTGTATATACCTTTGCCCATTGCCGCCACACCGGCTATGCCAATGAGGGCGCCCTCCAGTCCGGCAGACAGAAATTCAATCTTACCATGGCCATAGGGATGGTCAAGGTCCTGCGGGCGGGCGGCATAGCCTATGCTGTAAAGGGCAAAGCCACTGGCTACTACATTTACGATAGATTCCAGCGCATCAGATAAAATGGCATTGGAGCCGGTGATCCACCAGGCTGTAAATTTTATCAGCATCAGAACAATGCCAACAGTTAAGGCAATTCGCTGGTATTTTTTCTTGGTATCTGTCAAAACTAGCGTATGGCTACAAATTAAAACCGCAGGGGGTGCAAGTTAAGCAATCTGCCGGACTAAGCGCCCAATACAAAGCTTTGTAAATTCTACGCAGGTTTAGTAAGAACGATGTTTTTAAAGAGCTTTTTGAGCAGCCCTGTTTGCTTTAGATTTATTCTGAAGCAGGGGCAATCCGGCAAATTTTCTGCCTGCAGGCTTCTGACCTGGTTGTGAAGTGTTTCAGAAATTTGCCTGAAGATAATTTATAGTCTGCTTTACTGGTGTTTAAACAATAGATTAACGCCTTGTTAAGCTTTTGAGGACCGGCAAAAAAATTACACAGGCGGAAGAAACATTCGCTCCACTTCTCCTTAAGTTTGCCCTGTAATTCAGCGCTTCTTGTGTTTTTAAAAGTGGAGCAGGCAAAAGATATAGTATCCCTCTATGACTACCAGTCGCCGGAAGAAAAGATAGAAGCCCTTTTCCGCTCCTGCTACCCCATGCTTTGCAAAAGCCTGTACCGCATCTTACGCAATACGGAAGAGGCAGAAGATATTGTGCAGGAAACCTTTCTGAAGTTGTGGGACCGCCGCCAGAGCCTGGAACTTGGGCCAGCCACCATCTCCTATTTATACAGGGCCTGCTATAACACGGCACTTAATGTACTACGCCAGCGCAAGCCGCAGGAGCAGCCCGAGGCTGCCGCAGCCATGCTGGCCAGCGACGATACTGCCGATAAAAGCATGCAGCTGATGGAGGTGGAAGAACGTATCGCACAGGCGATAGAATCCTTACCCCCAAATACACGCATGGTTTTTTCGCTAAGCCGTTACGAAGAAATGTCTTACAAAACCATTGCGGAGCATTTAGATATATCAGTAAAAGCTGTTGAAAAACATATGGGCATTGCCCTGGGGCGCTTACGTTACCAGCTGAGCGACCTGCTCTGCCTCCTGCTGCTGATCTCCTCCATCTTTTTTAAGAAATTTTTCTAGGGCAGGGTAGGGTAGCAGAAGGCTTAGGTGTTTTATCTACAAAGGGGAGAGAATCCCCAGGCCATGCATAGCCCTTTTAACCATTAACCTTAAAATTATCAACCATGAATAGTAAAGTAAAGGGATTGCCCGAGGGGAGCCCTGTGTTACGGGTTGCTACCCAACAGGAAAAAGCCACTACTGTCGCCAGCTACCGCAAGGGCTGGCAGTTAGCACAACGCATGCTGGAACAATGGCTGCAGCAGACCAAACCTGCCAGCTCCCTAATCTAGACCTTATTTTTTTCCTTACCCATGAACCTTAAGAAAACAGGACTGCTACTGGTCCTAACCCTACTATATTTCACTGCCGCTGCACAACAAAAGTTTACCGTCAGCGGCTATGTAAAAGATGCGGCCAATGGCGAAGACCTTATTGGCGTTACTGTATATGTTCAGGAACTGAAAACCGGTGCCGTTACCAACCAGTACGGCTTTTATTCCCTCACCCTGCCACAAGAGGTTTACACCCTTACCTTTAGCTACATTGGCTATGTGCCGCAGCAAACAAAACTCAATGTAAACCAGAACCACACCCTCAACATTCAGCTAAGCGAAGAGTCTGATCAGATGCAGGAGGTGGTGGTAACTGCCGAACGACCCGATGCCAACGTAGTGAGCACCGAAATGAGTGCCAACACGCTGGAGATAAAAACGGTAAGCAAAATGCCAGCCCTGATGGGTGAGGTAGATATTGTACGCTCCATTCAGCTACTGCCCGGTGTAAGCTCGGTAGGTGAGGGTGCAACCGGTTTTAACGTACGCGGTGGCAGCATAGACCAGAACCTGATTTTACTGGATGAAGCCCCCGTATACAACAGTTCACACCTCTTTGGTTTCTTTTCTGTTTTTAACCCCGATGCCGTAAAAGATGTAAAGCTGCTCAAGGGCGGAATCCCTGCGCAATACGGCGGGCGCCTTAGCTCCCTGCTGGATGTACGCATGAAAGAAGGGAACGCCAAGCAACTTTCGGTATCTGGTGGTATTGGTACTGTTTCCAGCCGCTTAACGGTAGAGGCGCCCATTGTGAAAGACAGGAGCTCTTTTATCATCACAGGTCGTCGTTCTTATGCCGATTTGTTCCTGAAGGCCAGCTCAGATCCGGAGCTCAACAACAATACCCTTTACTTCTACGACCTTACTGCCAAGGTTAACTACAAGCTGGATGATAAGAACACCGTTTACCTTTCCGGTTATTTTGGCCGTGATGTAGCAGGCTTTGGCGACGATTTTGGCACCGACTGGGGCAACGCCACCGGCACCATCCGCTGGAACAGGCTTATCAGCGACAAGCTGTTTGCCAACTTTACAGGCGTGGCCAGCCGCTACAACTACTCCCTTGGCATACCAGATGGCGCCGAAGCTTTTAAGTGGACCTCGCACATCATCAACTACAGTGGTAAAACCGATTTCTCCTGGTACCTGAACCCAAGCAATACGGTAAACTTTGGTGCCAGTGCCATCCGTTACCAGTTCTCGCCAGGTAAAATTAGCGTGGGCAGCGAGTCTATTTACAATGGTATGGAAATGGACCAGCAAAATGCGGTTGAGCTGGGTATTTATGCTGATGACGAATGGACTGTTTCTGACAAGCTTTCGGTACAGGCAGGGCTTAGGCTTTCGCACTTCCGCTACCTGGGGGGCACCACGGTATATGAGTATGCGGGTGTGGATGGCGACAGCAAAGCACCCGTTAACCCAAAAGAATACGGAAAAGGAGAAACTGTTTCTCAGTATACCAATCCCGAGCCGCGCTTTTCACTGCGCTATTCCCTGGACCACCGCAGCTCGCTTAAGTTCAGCTATAACCGCATGGCGCAGTACATTCACCTGATCTCCAGCACAACGGCCGCATCGCCCTGGGATATCTGGCGCCCTACTACCAACAATATAAAGCCGGAGCTGGCCGACCAGGTGGCACTGGGCTACTTCCGCAACTTCAGGGAAAATACGGTAGAAGCATCTGCAGAGGTTTTCTATAAAGACATGCAGAATGGGGTAGACTTTATTGATGGAGCTGAAACCCTGCTGAATGAGCACCTGGAAGGGGAACTGCTGTACGGACGGGGCCGGGCCTATGGCCTGGAACTGTTCGCAAAGAAGAGCAAAGGCCTTCTCACTGGCTGGGTGAGCTATACGCTCTCTAAATCTGAACGTAAGATAGCGGGGATTAACAATGGCGAATGGTACAACGCCAAATACGACCGTACCCACAACCTCTCGGTTGTAGCCCTTTACGACCTGAACGAGCGCTGGAGCCTAAGCAGTAATTTCTCTTATGCCACTGGTGTGGCCACTACCTTCCCCAACGGCAGGTACGAATGGGGTGGTTACACTGTACCGCACAACACCCTGGGTGTGCGCAACAACTACCGGGTACCTGCTTACCACAGGCTCGATCTGTCGGCTACGCTGGCAGGCCGCAAACACCCCGGCAGAAAGTGGGAGAGCGACTGGGTGTTTACCCTCTATAATGTGTACGGCCGCAAAAATGCTTTTACAGTTTATTTCCGCCAGAACGAGGATAATCCCAAACAGACCGAGGCCGTACGCTTTGCCCTCTTTGGTTCTGTGATCCCTGCGGTTACCTACAACTTTAAATTCTAATCTTTTCTTCCAATGATCAAGCACTTAAAAACATATATGCTGATGCTGGCCCTGCTGCTCACCGGGGCTGCCTGTACCGATGTAATTGATGTAGAGCTGCCGGAGGGAGAGCCCCTGCTGGTGGTAGATGGCTGGATTTACGATACCCCCGGCCCCTATACCATTACGCTTTCTACCACAGCTCCCTATTTTGGCAACGCCGAAACCCCAAGGGTTACCGGCGCAACGGTACGCATTGCCGATAATGAGGGCTTTACCGAAGAACTGATAGAGGTAGCACCCGGCAAGTACCAGACGCAAAATATACGGGGCAAGGTGGGCAACACCTACACCCTTAGCATCGACTACGATGGCGAAAGCTACAGGGCTGTAACTAATATCAAGCCGGGGGTAACAGTAGATTATCTTACCTATGAGTTTAAGGAGGAGAGCGGTGGCATGGACGAAGGTTATTTCCTGAAGTTCTTTGGGCAGGAGCTGGAAACAGAAGGCGATCATTACCACCTGCGCATGTACCAGAACGACCAGTACCTGAGCGAGCCCGGTCAGCTGATCTTTGTATCAGACCAGATGGTAGATGGCAATTATATTCACGACCTGCAGCTTAACTGGGAGCCCTTTTCCCTTAACGACAAGGTAAAGCTGGAAATGCTGGTGATCACAGAAGATACCTACCAGTTTTTGCTGGAACTTTCGCAGCAGATCAACAATGGAGGCATGTTTCCAAACCCGATTGCCAACGTGCGCACCAATGTGGTAAACACCAGCAGCGAGGGTAAAAAAGCTGCCGGCTACTTTGCAGGGGCCTCCATAGATACCATAGAAGGTACCATTAGTGCCGAAAGTGGTGTAATTAACCGCTAAATGCTGGAAGTAATTTAACGAACTGCTATCTTCGTACCTTAGGTAGCCCAACATCACCCTCTTATGTAACCTTATGCAGGATAAGCAGCAGGAGCAAATGGAAAAACTAGCCAAACTACTTAGTGGCAATGCCACTGAGCAGGAGCGCGCTGCTGCTAAGGGAGAAGGGGGAGAGGAATGGGATAAGGCCAAAAAGCTGTGGGATAAAACGGGTGCTATGGATAATTGGGAGCCCGACGTCGATAAAGCCTGGCAGCGCTTCAGCATAAAAGCAATGGCGCGGGAGCAGCAAATGCCAGCAGCAGATAGACCCATAGCACCTGCAGGCAACACAATTCAGCCCCAGGGCAGGGAGCGCCAGCTACAGACCACAAGTTCGTTGCGCTGGTGGCTGGCATCGGCAGCAGCTGTTATGCTGTTACTGCTGGGGGTGTGGGTGGTTCGCCAAACACCGGCAGAGGCAGAAATTATGAAAGTTGCTACAGCCGCCAACGAAAAGCAGGAGGTACTGCTGCCCGATGGCAGCAAGGTGTGGCTGAACGAAAACAGTATCCTCACCTACGCAAAAAGCTTTTCGGTAGACGACAGGCGGGTGGAGCTATCAGGCGAAGCTTTTTTTGAAGTACAAAAAGCCGAGGGCAAGCGCTTTACTATTTTGGCAGGCGGCACCATTACAGAAGTAATAGGCACCTCCTTTAACGTAAATGCCTACAGCCAGCAGCCTGTTACGGTACAGGTAGTAACGGGTCGTGTGGCTTTTGCTGATGCACAAAAAGAAGAAGCTGTTTTCCTGGGCCCGGGCGAGCAGGCCACTTTTGGCGGAAACGTGGCTGGTGCTGCAGCGGCAGAGGTGCAAAGGCAGGAGATCAGCAATCCTAATTTCAGGGCCTGGCAAAATGGTGAGCTACAATTTGCCAACACCAGCCTGGAGCAGCTAAGCCACACCCTGTCAGATTATTTCGATCAGGAAGTGGTGCTGCAGGATCCTGCGCTAAGCAACTGTCGTTTTACAGCCACCTTCGAAAATCCAAGTCTTGAAGAAGTGCTGGAGGTACTGCGCCTCACTGGTAATTTTACCATTACCCAAACACAAAAAGGTTACCTGATTTCAGGTCAGGGTTGCCAGTAAACCCAATTTCAATTTTACATATCATGTCACTTATACATAAAACGATTGTTTTAGGCTGGCTCTTCCTATGCCTTAGCCTGCCTGTTTTTGCACAGGTTTTGCAGAAAAAAATAAGCATCAGCTTTAAAGATGTAAGCCTGCAAACTGCACTGGAAGAAATACATACCCAACACGGCATACAGTTCTCTTACTTTAACAACGACCTGCCAGCCACGCCTAAGGTAAAGCTGCAGCTTAAAAACGCTCCGCTCGATGAGGTGCTGGAGCGCTTACTGGCAAGCACAAACCTGGGCTATAGGGAACATAACGGCCGCATCATTATCAGTAAAAATCTGCCAAAAAAGCAGGCTTCTGCAGTGCCGGTAGCAGCTCCTGCCGCCCCTGAGGTAAATGAGGTAAAGCAGGAGGCACCAGAGCCAAAGGAGGATGATGAGGAAGAGGAAGAGGAGGAAGAGGAGGCCCCGGCGGAGTCTGCCCCGGCGCAGGGCAGCCAGCCTGAAGAACCAGCTAAGGTGCCTGCGGTTGCACCAAGGCCGGAATATACTGATGAGAGCCCATCGCCAAACGTGGTGGAGCCGCCCAGCGGCTTATTATACGCTTCTGTAGACAGAGCCATTTTCTCTAAGATTGAAACAGAGTCCGATCCTGAAATCAATCCTGTGCATGTAGGCCTTGTATATCCCTTAAGCAACCTGGGCGTTAACTCCCGCCAGTATGTAAACCGCCTGTCGTTACACCTGCTCATTGGCTACAGCGCAGGTCTGGAGGGTGTGGAGGCCTCCTCCATTGGCAATATTGAAAACAATTATGTGCAGGGAGCGCAGTTTGCCGGCATCTTTAACGTGGTAAACCATAGTGTGCGGGGGGTGCAGGCCAGTGGCTTTACCAATTTTAGTGGCGATAGCCTTAGAGGAGGCCAGTTTGGCGGCTTTTCTAACTTTACCCGCAACTACATGTACGGGGTGCAGGCGGGCGGTTTTGGTAACCTGGCCGGTAGCATTTATGGTTTGCAGGCAGGAGGTTTTGGAAACATTACAGGAGATCTGGAAGGAGCCCAGCTTGGTGGCTTTGGAAATATTGCTGCTGATGTAGAGGGTTTGCAGGCGGCCGGCTTCGGCAACATAGCAGATTCTGTAGGCAGAGGAGCCCAGTTTGGCGGCTTTGGCAATATTGCCGGATCCATTAAAGGGGTGCAGGCTGCAGGCTTTGGTAACATTGCCGGCAGGGTAGAGGGTGTGCAAATGGCTGGCTTTTTGAATGCGGCCAGCTATGTAAAAGGGGTGCAGTTAGGCTTTATCAATATTGCCGACAGCATGAATGGTATTCCTATTGGCTTTTTGAGCATCGTTAAGAACGGGCATCGTAGCCTGGAACTGTGGACTGCCGACGATTTTGAAGCAAATCTTGCCTTTAAAACAGGTGTGGAGCGCTTTTATAACATATTTGCTGCAGGCGGCCAGGTGCAGGATCCTAACCGCTGGGGCTTTGGCTATGGTATAGGCGCCCAATGGCGCTTAAGCAATCGCTTTAGGTTAAATACAGATGCCATCAGCTATCATGTGTTTGAAAGTGGAATTGATGAAGGCTGGGATTGGGAATGGGAGCTTAACCAGTTAAGTAAATTCAGATTGCTGGCTGGCTGGCAATTTGCCCGTCACTTCAGCATCTTCGCCGGCCCTACCTATAATGTAATGGTTTCGCAGGTGGAGAATGAGGAAGGTGTGATTGGATCGCAGCTACCTTCTTATTCCTTTTACGATGAGACCCGGGGCAGCACCAACGTAAAAATGTGGATAGGTTTTAATGCTGGTGTCAGGTTTTAGAGGGAATGTGGGGTATTAACTTTGCTGCCACAGGCTATTGCCTGCTGCCCGCTATCTATTGTCTATGATCTATTGTCTGTTGACCCTCTTCTAACATCTACCTTCTTTGCGCCAATACTTCTGGCTGAGGGAATGTCATCTGAAAATCTTTTACTGATAAAGCCAGGAGGGGGCGCAGGCCCTGCAGGGGCGGGAAGTAGTCTTCGTCGCTGGTTATTTTTTGCAGTTTTGCAAACTGGGTGTGGCCCTGCACCTGAATTCTGGTAAAGAGCAGTTGCTGCAGTGCCTGCTGGGTAATGCGGGTTAGCGGCAGCAGGCGGCTCCAGAAGGGGAGTGAAAAGCCGCCGGTTTTTAAAGAGGCTTCGAAAAAAGTAGTGCTGTTTTTGCTTACCCTGAAATGCTGGCTGCCACCTGCCTGCTGCTTTACATCAAACTTTGCCAGTTCTTTAGGAATGCCCCAGTTCCGCTGTCCATTCAGCATACTGTCTTCTGTAGAAACAAATATTTTAGAAACAGAAAAGGACCACCTGCCTCCCAGCCGAAAGAGGCCCGGAATAAAAAGCAGTTCCTGGTAAGGACCTACGTTCGAGGCAGTGTAATCTACCATCATCACAGCACCAAGCCAGCCCAGGTAGCCCTGGCGCTGGTACTCCTCCATAAAGCCGTAGCGGGCGTTAAAGTTGTGGGTGAAATGATAGAGGAGTACGGCACCCCTGCCGCTTAAATGCCAGGGTGCCGGCGCAATGGTAGTAGAGGCCATGGCTACGCAGTTTTGGTTGTTTATTGCAAAGGATTTGCCTTCTACAACCAAACTGTTAGTAGGTTGTTAGGTATTATTTTCGATGTCTGTAAAGCGCTATGACGAGCGCAAAGTCCCTGTATAAATGATTTCCTTTTCCAGGATCACCAGGGGAAGCTTATGGATTTATAAGCAGACTGTGCAGAAGGTGTTAGGAGTACAGTACAGCAAACAGTTTACGGTGCTGCTACTCATCAGTTTATTTTTATTATTATATTGTAGTGATCAGTAAAAAGACCACTGTCAGCCAAAATTTTTTCAGATGCTTCATGAAGAATCCAATTCGCCAGTTAATGAATCCAACATCTTTCTCGGAGGAGGGGAGATGGGAGCCCTGATGAGGGCCTATAACTGGAACGATCATCCTCTTGGAAACCCGGAAGGCTGGCCCGAAAGCCTGAAATCGTGCATCCGTTTGATGCTCAACTCCGGCTTTCCGATGTTTATCTGGTGGTCTGATAAATTTTACATGTTCCACAACGATGCCTACCTGCCTGCCCTGGGGAAAAAGCATCCTGCTGCATTAGGCGCAAGGGCGCGCGATATGTGGGCTGAAATATGGGAGCAGCTGGGTGTAGTAGCCGAGGGCATCTTAGAAAATGCCAGGCAGTTTTATGCAGATAGTCTCCTGATTCAGTTGGACAGGAAAGGCTTTATAGAAGAAACCTACTGGACTTTCTCCTACAGCCCTGCCTTTAATGATGCAGGGGAGGTGCAAGGTGTTTTTTGTGCCTGCTTTGAGGTAACCAATACAGTACTGGCACAAAGACGACAAAGAACAATAAAGGATATATCCGAGGCCATGAACCAGGTACTGACACTGGAGCAGGCCTGCCAGCTAACCTGCGAGTTCCTGAATGTAGACAATCGCGATATTCCCTTCAGCCTGATCTATCTTTTAGACGGCAAGGGTACCATGGCACGCCTTTGGGGAAAATCAGGAGGATTAAGCGCTGAAGGGGCTCCCCTTTTCATTGACATAACTGATGAAAAAGCTGTGTGGCCCCTGGCAAAGGTAAAGGAGGAAAAAAGAGTTCTGATCATGCATGGGCTGCCGGCTGCCGGTGTACTGCATTCCGCAGCTGAGGATGATGAACTGCCGGAACAGGCAGTGATTTATCCTGTTTTCAAACCTGCACAGGATAATGTGATTGGTTTTTTTATAGCCGGCATTTCCCCAAAATTAGAGTACGACAGCAACTACCAGGGTTTTCATGCCCTGCTGACCGGGCAAATAGCTACCTCTGTTGCCAGTGTGCAGGCACGCGAACAGATCGTGCAGCAACAGCGGTACCTGAACGATATTTTTCAGCAGGCGCCTGTGGCCATTGCCATCCTAAAAGGCCCAGAGTATATTATAGATCTTGCCAACCCGGGTATTTGTGAGCTGTGGGGCCGCCGCCCCAAAGATGTACTGGGCAAGCCAGTGCTGGAAGCCCTGCCTGAAATAAGGGATCAGGGCATAAAGGAATTGCTTGATAGTGTTTACAACACAGGAGAGCCCTACGTAGCCAACGAACTGCCGGTAAAGCTCATGCGTAGCGGTCAGCTGGAAAATAACTACTTTAACCTGGTTTACCACCCCCTCCGTAATGCTCAGGATGGTATTGCAGGGGTTATTGTAGTGGCTGTCAGCATTAATGAGCAGGTAGAAGCCAGGTACGAAACTGAAGAAGTTAACAAACAGCTGCTGGCAACAAATGCAGATCTGGATAACTTTGTTTATTCTGCCTCGCATGATTTAAAGGCACCCATTTCCAACATAGAAGGGCTGATGAATGCCCTGCGCATGCAACTACCCCCTGAGGTGCTCGAATCACCTACCGTAAAACAGCTTCTGGACTATATAAAAGCTTCTATAGACCGGTTTAAAAGAACGGTAACAGAGCTTACCAAAGTTGCCAGAATACAGCGGGAGTCTGGCGAAGATGTGCAGTATGTGAATCTGGCCGAAGTGGTGGCAGAGGTACAGCTGGATCTTGAGTCTGCCATCATCGAATCAGGGGCAGCGCTGGAGCTGGAGTTTCCAAAGGATTCGTACGTTCGCTTTTCAGCAAAAAATGTGCGCAGCGTGGTATACAACCTGCTTAGCAATGCAATTAAGTACCGGGCTGCCAGGCGCACCCCTTTTATCAGAATTGCCACAGAAAATACACCCGAGTACATCATTCTTTCAGTATCGGATAATGGCCTGGGTATTGACCTGGCGCAGGAGCATAAAATGTTCTCCATGTTTAAGCGGCTGCACGATCATGTAGAGGGCTCGGGGGTTGGCCTGTATATTGTAAAAAAAGTAGTGGAAAATGCAGGAGGCAAAATTGAAGTAGAAAGTGAGGTAGGGGTTGGCTCAACCTTTAGGGTATTCTTTAAACGCTATGCCTCATGATTGAGGAGAAACCGGTACTCTAAAACCTCTATGTTTCTGAAAGCGCCTCCCCGAAATGGGCTAAGCGCCAGATGCTGCCGTTCCATCATCAGCATCTGGCATTTAACTTGTATGGCAACTACACCAGCACTGCCTGGTCTACCTCTTTTTCAGAAGCCTTTTCCTTAAAGTATATTTTAAAGGTGGTGCCTTTGCCTTCTTTGCTCTCTACTTTTATGCGGCCTTCGTTGTTTTCTATAATCCGCTTTACCATGTACAATCCAATACCGGTACCATCTACATGGGTGTGGAAACGGTTAAACATGGTAAACAGCTTTTTCTGCTGCTGGGTGGTCATGCCCAGGCCATTGTCGGAGAAGGTTAGCACCACATGCCCCTCGTTACGCTCGGTGCTGATCTTAATTTGCGGAGGCAGGTCATGAGACTTATACTTCAGCGAATTGCTTAGCAGGTTATAAAGAATGCTCTGCAGGTTAACACGGTTATATTTTAGCCGCTCCACCTTAAAATTGGTAGTAATGTGGGCAGCGGTATCCTGAATCTGGTTCCGGATATCACCCTCAACATCTGCCAGTACTTCGGCAAACGATACATCCTCTACCTTACGCTCAAGGTCTTTCTGCACTTTGGTGATCTCCAGCAGGCCATGAATGGTGCGCTTCAGCTTTTCGATAGAAGCCTCTACCAGCTGAATAAGCTTTTGCTCCTGCTGCGGCATATACTCCCTGAACTTGGGTTTGAGCAGCATCAGCAGGCCCTCGAGGTTTGCTACCGGGGCGCGCAGGTCGTGCGAGGCGGTGTAAACAAAGTTGTCGAGGTCGGCATTGATCTTCCGCAGGTTTTTATTGCTTTGTTCCAGCTCGTCCTGTGCTTTCTTAAGGCTGGAGAGATCTACCATAGAGCCAAGCATCCGGCAGGGTATGCCGTACTCATTCTTCAGGATGTAGCCCCGGTTGTACACCCAGGTATAGCTGCCATCTGCTTTTAAGAACTGATGCTCGGCAGCCCACTGCTTTTCACCATTATTAATTGCTTCGTTAAGCTCATCGATAATGGTTTTGCGCTCATCGGCCTGCAGGCGGTTAAACCAGGATTCTACGCCGGGCTCAATATCCTGTTCCTTAAACCCAAAGATCTCCTGGAAGCCTTCATTCCACCAGAATTCGCTGGTTACCAGGTCCCAGTCCCATACGGCATCGTTGGTTGCCCTTGAGAGCAGCCTGAAACGTTCTTCGCTTTCCGAAAGCTCCTTGGTGCGGTCTTTTACCCGTTTCTCCAGCTCCAGGTTAAGCTTGCGCAGCTTTTCTTCTGCATCCTTTACCTCATCGTAGGTGGCAATCAGCTCTTCTTCGGCAGCTTTCTTTTCTGTGATGTCTACAATGGTGAGGGCTATTCCGGTAGCATCCAGCGGAACAGCAATAATTTCCAGCCAGGCATCTATGCCATCGAAGGTATAGTGCTGCTCGAGGTGCAGGGGCCTTTTGGCAGAAGAAACAGACAGTAGCTTTTTAAACAGGCCTTCTTTTTTAAAGCCTGGCAGCTCCTGCAGCAGGCGCTTGCCTTCCAGCTCCATGCCTTCTTTTCCGAAAATACGTTTGCCTGCCTTATTAATGAGTGTCCACTCCAGGTCCAGAGGCTTACCCTGCTGATCGGTAACCAGACTAAAGGCCATAATGCCGCTCATGGAGCTGTTCAGTACGCCTTCCAGCAGGTTGTTGAGGCCTTTAACCTCAGAAATGTCCACGAAAGAAACAATTGCACCATCCACGCTTTTATCATGCCTGAGGTAAGGCTGAATTTTCATGAGGTAGTACTTGCCATTGCGTGTTTCTATCTCTTTTTGCACTACCTGTGAGCTTTTAAGCACAGAGGTAATGTCTTCTATCAGATCCTCGTGCCGGATGTTGTAGGAGAGGTGGTTGATTGGCCGCCCGATATCAGACTCAATAAGGTTGATCTGCTGCTTGATGCTGGGTGTAAATTTGCGGATCACCAGGTTTCTGTCTACAAAGATCTGCCCGATATCGGTGCTGCGGAAGTAGTTGTTCAGGTCGTCGTTAAGCTCTTCCAGCTCCCGGATCTTTTGCTGGTGCTCGGCATTTACCGTATGCAGCTCTTCGTTTACCGACTGCAGCTCTTCGTTTGTGCTCTGGAGTTCTTCGTTGCTGGAGATCAGCTCTTCGTTGCTCGACTGCATTTCCTCGTTAGAGGTTTCCAGCTCCTCTACCATTGCCTGCAGATCGTGCTTGGTCTGTTTCAGTTCATTTTCCAGTTCAATGAGCCGCTCAATGCTTACCTGCTGCTCAAAGAGTGCCCGTTCGCCAGGCTTTATTTTTTCAGAACTGTCTTCTTTGAACAGCACTGTTATAAACTTACGGCTGTACTGATCGGCAGAGAGGTAAGGCTTTACAATGAGCGAAACATAGTGGATGTTGCCCTTCTTCAGTAGCTCAATACGTTTGGAAACCACCTTTTCATTATCGCGGGTAGCTTTGCGCAGGGCCAGGTTAAGTGCCAGGGAAAGCTCGCGCGGAACCATTTTGAGCAGGTTGTTCTGCAACACCTTATCGGGCATTTCCAGAAAGCGCTTATAGTCGCCAATGGCCTGCAGCAGTTCATAATCTTCATTGATGAACACTGTTGCAAAGCCAAGTTCCTCGGTTACCAGCTCATGAAAAGCCTCCTGCATTTCCTGCTCGGCAGAGCGGCGTTTGGGTTGTACATCTGGTATGCGCTGGGCAAGCTGCTTTTCTTTCTCCAGCACATTGCCATCAAAAATAAAATTTCTGCTCTTGGAGATAATCTTATAAATGTTCCACTTCTTATTCAGCACCTTTAGCGAGGGCAGCAGTTCTTCGCTGCTTTCGCTGGGGCCTAAAAAGAGGTAACCACCTACTTTTAACGAAAAATGGAAAGTAGCCAGCACCTTACGCTGCAGGGCAGGCTTCATGTAAATGAGCATGTTGCGGCAGCTCACCAGGTCCATTTTACTAAATGGCGGATCTTTGATCACATTGTGCTGGGCAAAAATTACCATGCGCCTTATTTTCTGGTTCACACAGTATTTTTTACCCTCCTTCGTAAAGAACTTCTCCAGCCGCTCGGGCGAAACATCTTTCTGGATGCTCTCCGGATAGGCTCCTTTTGCGGCATACTCCAGGGCGCTGCCATCTATGTCGGTGGCAAAAATCTTTACATCAAGGTCTTTTTTTAGCTTTGCCAGCCCCTCGCAAACAAGCATGGCAAGGGTATAGGCTTCTTCGCCGGTGCTACAGGCTGTTACCCATATCTTTACCGGAGAATCCATTGATTTTTTGGAAATGATTTCCGGCAGCACTTTTTCTTCCAGAAAAGCAAATGCCTCCGGATCGCGGAAAAAGCGGGTAACACCAATCAGAAACTCCTTTCCAAGGTAGCTTACCTCGTCGGGGTTATTGCGCAGGTAGTGAATGTATTCCTTGGGGCTGTCAATGTCTACCTGGGCTATTCTTCTGAGAATGCGGCGGTGCAGGGTTTGCTCTTTATAAGAAGAGAAATCGTGAGAGGTTTGCTCCCGCACCAGCGATATGATTTCTACCAGCTGGTTGATGTCGGCATCCTGGAGCATAAGCTTGCCGGCTTCCTTATGGCTGGCATGCTCAGGGTAGCGGAAAATCTCCTCGGGCATCAGCTCCGGGGGCAGAATAAGATCGGTACAGCCGGAGGCAATGGCGCTGTTGGGCATGCCATCGAACTTGGCAGTGGCAGGGTCCTGGGCAATCACCATCCCGCCATGTTCTTTTATGCTTTCTATACCCTTGGTGCCATCGGAGCCTGTGCCGGAAAGAATAATGGCAATGGCATGATCTTTTTTATCCCTGGCCAGCGATTCCAGAAAAATGTCGATGGTTTGGTTGGCACCGGTAGTAGCAGGCTTTTCGGTAAGGTGCAGCTTGCCATGCTTTACCGTCATGTTCTTTTTGCTGGGGATGAGGTACACATGGTTGGGCCGCAGGCGGGTACCTTCTTCGGCCCGTACTATTTCCATTTGTGTATGCTTGGCCAGCAGCTCATCCATCATGCTTTTGTGGTTGGGCGAGAGGTGCTGAATTACCACAAAAGAAAAGTTACCACCGTGGGGAATATTATCGAAGAGTTCGTTGATAGCCTCCAACCCTCCTGCGGAGGCCCCAATGCCTACAACATAGTGATCGTCCTGTTTCTTTGAACCGGACTTCTCTTTTGGAGAGGAGGCAAGTTTATTTTCTGGAGCAGAAGAGCGCATATAGGTTCCTACATTCAGCACCGGGAAGTGCCTGCTTAATCTAATTTACAATAGCTGCGGGAAATTTTTAATAAATTTCTTCCTCTTTTAGTAATTTTTCCAGCATGGCTGTGCGTACATGCTGTGCTACTTCCACCACCTCCTGTCTCCAGGGATGAGAGGTAAATTCTACCTGTTCCCGCCACAAATTAAACGAATTTCTGGGATGATATTTTTTACTGTTCGCTTCAAATTTTATGGCTTCATTGGGATTCCCGCCCCAGTTAACAGACTTGCTTACCTCTGGCCTGAACCCCAGCAGGTAGTGTTTACCGCCCGTTATCTGTAGCGCAATTAGTCCGCTGGCTGTATCGCGGTATTGCGTAGCTTCCTCAAAAAAAGCGGGAAGCGAGTCGGTTGTGAAGATTTTATCCTTGCTGTAGCGGCTTAGCCATTTTACAAGATTGCGGATCATGCGCACATCCGGTACTTCGCCTGCCGTTAAGTATTCGTTGTTAAAAACCAATGCCAGGCCATTTACGCCAAGGAGCTCCAGCAGGTAGGCGGGGTTTTCCAGTAAACCATCGCTAAGGTTTTTGCTGGTGTACACCTGCTCCATAAGCTTTAGTTCTATTTCGTGCAGCATGCTGCGGTACTGAAAGCTGTCTTCCTTTTCGCGGTTGCTGATCTGGGAGGCAATAATGCCTGAAACAATCTCAAAAGAGGTTCGCAGCTCAAAACCAACAGGCATTGCCTTGCGGTGATGGCAGGAGATAAGGCCCCACAGCTTATTATTAACAATAATAGGCGTAGACATGGATGCCATAACGCCCATGTTTTGCAGGTACTCAATGTGTACCAGCGGTACTGCCCGCAGGGTACAATCCGAAATATCTGTAAGGCTGCTGGTTATGGGGTTTATAACAGGATACAGCTTTGCTGTTGGGGCTGCTATATCCGGAATAATACGAAAGGGCGTTTTAAAGTAGAGGTCGCGGGCTTGTTTAGGTACATCTGAGGCCGGGAAGCGCAGGCCCAGGTAGGATTCTCCCATGCTCTCTTCCTGTGCCTCGGCAATCACGGTGCCGTTCCAGTTATCATCAAACTGGTAAACCATCACCCGGTCAAAGCCCGATAGCTTCTTTAATTCCGTAACGGCAACCCTGCTCACCTCATCCAGGTTTGTGGCCTCCTTCAGAGAGGAAATGGTGTAACTAATAGCCTGGTAAGTACTTACAAAGGCACTGCCCGATGTTTGCCGGGCAGGCTCCAGCTCCAGGAGCAGGTATAGCTCGCGGTTATGAAGTGTGGCTGATAATACATTGCTGCCCCCGCTGGCTTGCCACTGAAGGGTAAGGGGAATATTACTGCCTGTATCTTTTCTGCCAAGTTCACTGCTTAGGGTCTGCAGCTGCTTTTCTCCAATGTAGTTTTGCAGGGGCTGTTGCACCAGTGCTGCTGCTGCACTGCCAAGAATTGCAGATGCATTTTCACTGGCCTGTACAATGGTGTAAGAGGCCGGCTCAAGAACAAGCAGCACACCATGGCCTTGTATCAGATTGATGAAATTTAGCGGTATGCTACCACAAAAATCTGAATCATAGTTCTTTCTTTCAGAAAAGTGAAGGTTGTTGTTAGTCAAAATAGAGGTTCCTTCTCAATAAAAGGCACATGATAAGTAATTTTCATTAGTTTTTCAAAGAACATTAACTGGCAATTCAATATAAAGTTTTAACAAAAATTGCCTGCACCACAATAGCTGCATTGGCTGAAAAGCCTGCCCGTTTTGTATCTTGCGCCCTCATTGGGCATTGCCCGAAGGGAAAATTCAATGCTGGCGCAGTACAGGCTGATGATAATTATTTAATGGAAATATTAAGATACCTCTGGGATGCAAACCAGGTATTGGTACATATTGGCGATTACCCTTTAAGCTTTCTGGAGCTGGCAGGTACGCTTACCGGGCTGGCTTCGGTTTACTATGCCAGCAGGGCCAGTGTGCTTACCTGGCCTACCGGCATTATTAACCAGATCTTCTTTTTCCTGCTTTTTTACCAGGTGCAGCTCTATTCCGATATGCTGCTGCAGCTGGTATTCTTTGGTGTAAGTGTGTGGGGATGGCGCAACTGGCAAAGTGGCTTGCACCACCAGGTGCCGGTAAGCAGGCTTAGCCGGCAGGCCAGGTTGTGGCACATGCTGGTGCTGGTGCTTATTACGGCAGGGCTTGGCGCTGTGATGACACGCATTCATCTCTGGCTGCCCGCAATCTTTACACTGCCCGCAGCCTTTCCCTATGGCGATGCTTTTACCACAGCGGCCAGTGTGCTGGCCATTATCCTGCAGGCCCGCAAAAAGCTGGAGAGCTGGTGGCTCTGGATTGCCCTTGATGTAGTAGCCATTGGCATATACTGGGCTAAGGATATCCGCTTTATTGCTGCGGAGTATGTGGTGTTTCTGCTGATGTCTGTGTGGGGCCTGTGGCAGTGGCAAAAGCTTTACCAGGAGCGTGCGGTACAGCAGGAAAAAGTATTGAATTAGGTTTCTACAGCAGTACACGCTATACTTTGAACTCTTTCAGTGAGGCTTCACCACTTCATTATTGGTAAACTTACTATATGTAGGGTAAGTAGAAATGCCTGGAAGAAAGCAGGCGCTGATGGGGAGATTGGTTCCCTCATCAGCGCCTGCGTACAGGTAGTGGAAGGAGCTTAGTCTACATCAATATTGTCGGCAAAGCCATGAATTTTCAGGGCTACATAGCGGTCTAGGTCATCAAAATTAAAACCCTTCTCCCTGGCTTTCTTGATGAAGTCACCGTTAATATCATGTACCCTGGCTGCTACAATCTCATCCATGCTTAAGTTGTCGAAGCCGGCGGCTTTAAGCCCGGCAAGGTAGGCTGCATCAATTTCATGGATGTTCGCCTGAACAACATCATCGAAGCTTAAACGATCAAAGCCAAGCCTCCTGATTTCCTGAATGGTGCTGGCGCTGATGTCGTGGATCCTGGCCGTCAGGATCTGGTCGGCATCCAGGTTTTGAAAGCCGGCTGCATTCAGCTCTGCTATATAATCAGCATTCACCTCATGAATCTTGAACTGGATGATTTTATCCATGCTTAGGTTATAACCCAGTGCGCGGATCTCCTGGATAGCCTGTGGGTTAAGGTCATGTACTTTGGCCTCAATGATCTTATCGGCAGAAAGGGCTTCATAACCAGCTTCCTTCAATCCATTGATAAAAGTGGGGCTGATGTCGTGGATCTTCATCTCCATCATTTTCCTAAGGCTTAAGTTTTTGAAGCCCATGGCCTGGATCTCCTGCACATAGGCTGCATCGATATCGTGAATGTGGGCCTCCACCACCTCCTGCATGGTTGGTTTGCTGTTGTTGTAGGTGTTGAAGAGCGCGATCAGGTCCTTAAACTCGGCTATGGAGATATCATGTACGGCAAGCTCCAGCAGCCGGTCTCCGTTGATGGTGCTATAGTGCTCCTTCAGAAAATCGATATACTTTCTGTCTACATCATTCATGAACAGGAAAAAGATAAGATTTTTATCTCCGCTCCTGATGTTGTTGCTGGCCAGGTAATTTTCAAAAGAAGGGTCTTTGGTGAACTTGTATTTACCCTGGCTTACTTCCTGGTCCAGCGCTCCCATCAGGCTTAGGGTGCCGCTTTCTCTTTTCAGCTCAAATACCTGTGCTTCTTTCTTTTCGATGAGTGCCTTATCGAAACATTCTGTTATGCTCCAGTCGTAGGTATTGCGGTCAGACTCTCTGGAAGCAAGCGGTTTTCCTTTTAATGCAAGGCAGTACTGATCGTTGCTTTGCTGGCTGTACCAGTAACCTTCCGAAATATCTTCGTGCGCTTCGATGGGGATCGTCATCTCCTCCTGCTCGGATACGGTTTCTGTTTGCTCCTCCTGCAGGGGGGCTTCTTCTGTAAGAGGAGGGGTAGTCTGGCTGGTGGCAGGTTCGTTCAGCAGCAGGAGCGTTCCGAAAAGCAGAGGTGCCAGGAACGCATATTTCCAATAGCTGTGCAGGGTAGACTTTTTGGCGTTCATCATAAGGATCCGTTGTTTTAAAAGTGATTGATTGTAATTGGTGGTGATGGAGAGGGGCTTGTGGGGCGTGGCAATCTGCAGCAGGCTTAGCTGGTACTCCCTTTTGCTGATGGCGGTTTCTTCAAGCAAAAGGGCATCTGTCTGGAACTCCAGGTTCTTTTCAATCTCCCGTTTGAGCAGCCAGATGAGCGGATTAAACCAGAGGATTACTGTGGCTATTTCGGCGATCAGCAGATCCAGGCTGTGCCCCAGCCTGATGTGTATTTTTTCGTGGGCAATGATCTGCTGGTAGGTGTCGTAATCATAATCATCGGGATGGATAAAAATATAGCGGAAAAAGGAGCAGGGGGCTTGCTTGCCAGCGGTGTTGATAATAGTGCAATCCATATCCTCGATCTTATCGGTAGCCCTGATGGCTTTATACAAAATGCTGCCGGCCTGGAGGAGCAGGTTGAGTGCGAATATGACTACACCAAAAAAGTAGAGCATCAGCAGCCAGAACATCCAGCCCTTTTCTCCTATGCTGCTGCTACTGGAGTTTTCCAGCGCCTTGGGGTTATTCTCTACTGCATTTTCAACTGCTGTAGCGGTAGTAGTGGGGGCTGCTTCACTCTTACTGTGTTCGTGCTGCGGTGCTGGTGTTGGGAGCGTGGTTTCGGCCAGCACTGGCGCTGAATCCGAACTGCTGCTTTCCCGGATGATGGTCGCCAGGTACCCCTGTTGCTGCACAAGCTTAGGCAGCGCTACATAGGGCAGGGCAAAGGCTAAAAAAATACAGCACAGGAGGTAGAGGCGGTTGGTGGCAAAAAAGTTTTCCTGCTGTAATACACTTTTGTAAAAAAGTAAGGCAATGCCAATAACGAAAGAAGCCTTTAAGAGAAGCGCTATCATGGCCGTAAGGGTTTAGTTGCTTTTTTGGGAATTAATGATGCGGATGATCTCATCGAGCTCTTCGTCAGAGAGGTTCTCTTCTTTTGCAAAGTGCGATATCATTCTGGTGAAGGAATTGCCAAAGTACTTTTGCTTGATGTTTGCCACATCCTGCTTTCTGTACTCCTCCAGGGTAACCCGTGGCGTGTACTGGTAGGTGTTGCCCAGCTTTTCATCACTTAAAAAGCCTTTGTCCTTTAAGATTTTTACCATGGTGGCCACAGTATTGTAGTGGGGCCTGGGCTCTGGCAGCTCATCTATAATATCCTTGATAAAGGCCTTCTTAAGCTTCCAGATTACCTGCATGATCTGCTCTTCTCTTTTTCCTAATTTCTGCATGGGGTTAGGTGTTTATACAATACTACTAATTGATTAGTAATAATCCTAATGAATTAGTAGTAAAACTAATCTGTTAGTAATTTATGTTCCGGATGGTGCTGAAAAGGGAGGGCTGCAGGGTGTTTAGGAGCACAGGGAAAAAATATTGTGCAACTGGTTTCAGGTGCTTATTTGTAATTTGCAAAGCCTTTACTGGCTAAGTTTGTCTGTTTTGCCGATATTAGTAGTATGGTCCTGACTATCTGCTGCGTTTCCTGTACCTGTGGGGCTGTATATCCTTTCAATAGTACTGTGGCTATTGGGCTTATAGATTAAACTTTTTAGACTACAGCTTTTATCCTCTATGGCGCAACACCAGAACGAACAGCTACAGCTGGCCAACGATTTTGTTGAATACACCAGCAAGCACGTTTTCCTGACAGGCAAAGCCGGCACCGGCAAAACCACTTTTCTGCAAAACCTGAAAAAGCGTTTGCCCAAGCGCATGGTAGTGGTAGCCCCTACAGGTGTGGCAGCCATGAATGCCGGCGGTGTTACCATCCATTCCTTCTTCCAGATACCTTTCGGGCCCTACATTCCGGGAGCTGCCGCTGCAGGGAGCGAGCGGCAGATCAAGAAGTTCAGCCGCGAAAAAATAAACATTATCCGCAGCCTGGATCTGCTGGTGATCGATGAAATAAGTATGGTACGGGCCGATGTGCTCGATGCCATTGATGAGGTTTTGCGCCGTTACAGAGACCGCAACCAGCCTTTTGGTGGTGTGCAATTGCTCATGATCGGCGATCTGCAGCAGCTGGCACCCATTGCCCGCGAGGAGGAGTGGAAGCTGCTGCGGGAATACTATCAGACCGTGTTCTTTTTTGGCAGCCGGGCACTGCAGCAAACCGAGTATGTGCCTATAATGCTGCAGCACATTTACCGCCAGAGCGACTCCACCTTTATCAACATCCTCAATGGCATCCGCGAAAACAAACTGAACGGCGAGCTGCTGCAGCACCTCAACAGCCGCTGCCTGGAGGGCTTTAGCCCCAGTGCCGACGAAGGTTATATAACACTTACCACCCACAACAACCAGGCGCAGCAAATCAACGAACGGGAGCTGCAGAAGCTAAAAGGAAAGGAATTTAAATTCAGCGCCTCTACGGAAGGTGATTTCCCGGAATATCTTTACCCTACTGAGCAGCACCTGATCCTTAAGAAAGAATCGCAGGTGATGTTTGTAAAGAACGACCAGGGGCGTGAAAAGCGGTATTACAATGGCAAAATAGGCACGGTAAAAGATGTATATGAAGATACGATTGTGGTGCAGTGCCCCGGCGACGAAGATCCTATTTATGTAGAAAGGGTAGAGTGGCACAACTATAAATATGCCCTCAATGATAATACAAAAGAGATAGAGGAAAGTGTAGCGGGTGTATTCCGGCAGTACCCGCTTAAGCTGGCCTGGGCCATTACCATTCACAAAAGCCAGGGCCTTACCTTCGATAGGGCCATTATAGATGCCAATGCCGCTTTTACCCACGGTCAGGTGTATGTGGCCTTAAGCCGCTGCCGTTCGCTGGAGGGGCTTGTGCTCACGCAGCCGCTTTCTCCCGGCAGCATCATCAGCGATGCTTCTATCCTTGGGTTTAACGGAAGGGTGGCGCAAAACCAGCCCGGGCAGCAGGCTTTGCAGGCAGCCCGGCAGGCTTACCAGCAGCGCCTGCTGCTGGAGCTTTTTGATTTTGATCAGCTCGGCAGACGAATTGGTTATCTCTACAAACTTGTGCGGGAGCATATGGGCAGCCTGGCTGGGAAGCCCGCAGAAGTAGTGGGTACCCTGGAGCTTGATTTCCGCAAGACTATTGCAGATGTAAGCCATAAATTTGCCGGCCAGATGGTGAAACTGGGGCTGTACGAAGCATCTGTAGAGGAGAATGAGCCCCTGCAGGCACGGATAAAACAGGCAGCTACCTATTTTGCAGAGAAGCTCGGAGACCTTGTGCTGCATCCACTAAAAGAGCTAACCCTGGAAACCGATAACAAGGAAGTAAGGAAAAGCCTGAAGCAGGCCTCCGAAAACCTTTACCAGGAAGCCTTTATCAAAGAAGCATCGCTGCTGGCGTGCCGCGAAGGGTTTAAGGCACACACTTACCTGGAGGCCCGTGCCAAGGCGGCGCTGGAGGAGGTAAACCTAAAGCCGCAAAAGAAGGAGAAGGAATCAGAACAATATTATGCTGCTTCTGATAATCCTGATCTCTACAGGCGAATCAGGGAATACCGCGATGAGAAGGCCATTGAGTATGACTTGCCGCACTATATGATCCTGCCTCTTAAGACCATGGAAGAGCTGGCCTCCCGGCAGCCGCGCACCATGGCCGCCCTGAAGAAGGTAAAAGGCCTGGGCAAGAAGAAAATTGAGCAAATGGGCGAAGACCTGCTGGCCATCATCAACAGCATGGCCAAAGGAGATATTCCGGAGCAGGAGTCAGTGGCTGCTGCCATAGAAGAAGAAAAAGAGGCAGCCAAACCTAAAAAGGAAAAGAAAGATACCAAACAGCAGAGCTTTGAGCTTTTTCAGGAGGGCAAATCCATTGAAGAGGTTGCCCAAATCCGTGGCCTTGCCACCGGCACTGTAGAAACACACCTGCTTAACTACATAAGCACAGGTGAAATTGACATTAAACGCCTGATGTCGCGGCATACGCTGGAAACAATCTTAGGCTACTACGGCGAAAAAGGGTCCATCAAACTGGGTGAAGCCAAAGAGGCCCTGGGCGATGCTGTTTCTTATTTCGAGCTGCGTGCCGTAATGCGGCACCTGGAGTACGAGGAGGGGATGTAGATCCGTGTTGTACTTCCGGTTTCTTTGTTAATACTTTGTTATTTCTGTGTAAGGCAGGCCTGCATAACTTCAAGATTGGGTAATACACCCTTGACCTGCCGGAGAAAGTGGCTCCATATCTTTGTTTCAAAACTTTTTTATGAAACCACTTTTTACAGCAGCGCTGTTTATGCTATGCAGTGCCGGGCTTTACGCACAGCAGTTCGACAGCCCCACCAAGGTGCAGCACCTTTCCCACAAACGGCTGGAGCGTGCAGGCGATCAGCAAAATCAGCAGCTGCCTTACGACGAAAGCCTCAAGCCTTTCTACCACGGAGTGGCCTCTGGCGATCCGCTTAGCGACCGGGTAATTATCTGGACCCGGGTAACCCCCGACAGAAACGGTCCTGTAAACGTGCGCTACCTGGTGGCAAAAGATCCTTCTTTTCAACCATCGAGCATTGTTAAGCGGGGCCATCTGCTTACAGATGCAGACAGGGACTATACCGTAAAAGTAGATGTAGACGGACTGGAGCCTGCCACTACTTATTACTATTTATTCAGCGCAGGTAATGCTAACTCGCTTGTTGGCCGTACGCGTACAGCGCCTGCCCATGCAGAGGCAGATCAGCTGCGCTTTGCTGTTGTATCCTGCAGCAATTACCAGGCTGGTTATTTTAATGCCTACCAGGCTATTGCCCGCCGCGGGGATCTGGATGCGGTTATTCACCTGGGCGATTACATATATGAATATGGAGGCGGCGAAGGCACTTACGGTTATTCTCCTGATCGTCCGGACCGTGTGAACGTACCTGATACCGAGATTTTAACCCTTGCCGATTACAGAACCCGTTACTCGCTTTATCGCCTGGACCCCGACCTGCGGGCTGCCCATCAGCAGCACCCTTTCCTGCCTATCTGGGATGATCATGAATCGGCCAACGATGCCTACGAACACGGGGCAGAGAACCACAACGAAGGGGAAGGTAGCTGGGAAGAGCGAAAAGCCATCTCTAAAAAGGTGTATTTTGAGTGGATGCCCATTCGCGATCAGGTAGAAAATAAATTATACCGCACCATTCGCTATGGCAACCTGGCCGATATCATGATGGTTGATACACGCCTGGAAGCACGTGACCAGCAGATCAATGATATTACAAACCTTGCACTCTACTCGCCCACCCGCACATTGCTGGGCCAAACGCAAAAGCAGTGGCTGCTGAACCAACTGCAGGCTTCTACAGCCAGGTGGAAGGTGTTGGCGAACCAGGTGATCTTTTCCGAATTTCATGTGGGTTGGGCTGCCAGTGCACAGCAGGGGCAAAGCCCGCAAGCGCTGGAGAGCCAGTTTCTGGATATCTGGGATGGCTATCCGGCAGAGCGCAACAGCCTTATTGATGCCCTGGCAACGCAAAACATCAATAATGTGATCATCCTAACCGGCGACTTCCATTCTACCTTTGCTTTCGATGTGGCTAAGTTTCCTTCGCCTTTCAGCCTCCAGGACCCGCTGAATGCTGCTAAAACCCTGGGGTATGATCCTGCCACTGGCAATGGTTCCGTGGCTGTTGAGTTTGCCACCCCCAGCATCAGCTCTGCCAATTTCGATGAAAACCTGGCGGCGGCAGCGGGCAGTGCGGCTGCAGGTAAAGCCTTATCCGATGCTTTCGAAAAGCAAATCAACAACCCGCTTCCTGCACCCTATAACCTCAATCCCAATCCGCACATGAAGTATGTGGACCTTGATCAGCATGGTTATTTCATTATGGATCTAAAAGAGGACCGTGCACAGGCCGACTGGTTTTTTATGCATACGATACTTGAGAAAAATACCAGTGAATCTTTTGGGAGAGGATTATACACCGCCGATGGCACGCAGCGACTGCAGTTTGCCGAAGGTGCTGCCCCTGCAAAAGAGGAGCAGCCGGCGCTGGCCCCTGCACAACCCTTCAGAAAGTTTGTTGAAGAGGATGAAAAGGAGAAGGGAACAGTGTTTGGCGTTTACCCCAACCCGGTTGAAAAGGGTAAAATGCTTTACATTAACTATGGGCTTGTAGCGGGAGGTCAGTTAACCATAAGTCTCCGTAAGATGAATGGAGATGTTGTGGCAAGTCTGCCTGCGCAGCAGCTTAGCGCCGGAAACCACACCATGACCTACCAGCTGCCAGCTGACCTGAAAAAGGGCATTTACCTCTTGTATTTTGAGACTGCCAGCGGCAGCTTCTCCCACAGAATTGTTGTGCGCTAACAGAAGAGGCTGGCCTCACAGGTGCATCAGCCGCTTAGTTTATCAGCAATAGAAGCTAAAGCATCAGCCCCGGCCTAATCCGGGGCTTTTTTTGCTGATCAGTTAGCAGATGCCTCATTCTCCTGCCCGTGTTACCAGCGGTACAATACCTCTTTTAAAGTAGAAAAGCTGCTGCTCATCATACCAGTGGTGCTTTTAGTGTAAAGCTGTTACCTGGCTTCTTTTCCTGTTTTACTTGTGCTTTTACCAATGTGAAGTTGCTGTTGCGTTTGCAGCACACAATTTAGTCAAAGCTTAACCTGATCTGTTTGCTAAGCTATGCCCTTGTCAGGACCTTTGAGAGGCAATTAAACAGCATATTTATCATGAATGAAGCCCTCTTACAGGAAATTCTTAACAAGCTGAATCTATTGGAGACTCAGCTGGAGAGTGTGAATACCAGGGTTGGTAATGTCCATCAGGAGGTAAATAAGCTCCAGGATAACTGGAAGGCTTATACAATGGATGATGTAGTATCCCGCCTTAAATACCTGGGAGTAACCCTGCATAGTATTGAGGGTGCCCTGGATGATATAGCACAGGACTAATAACGAAAATACAGATGCTGGTGCATCAGAACTACTGGTCATTTGCCTGGAGAATAAATCCGGAGGCTCACCTTTTTATTCCGCAAACTGCTGTGTGACAGCAAAGAGGTGCCAGGCAGCAGTGCATTGTTAAGTTATAAGTGCTTTTTTTAAGATATAATTAACAAAGCCTTAACATTGCCTGCTTGGGAAACCCCTCTCATGTACAGACCTTTAGTA
The DNA here is from genome assembly GCF_020178975.1 of Cesiribacter sp. SM1. Classification (GTDB taxonomy): domain Bacteria; phylum Bacteroidota; class Bacteroidia; order Cytophagales; family Cyclobacteriaceae; genus Cesiribacter. The sequence goes on along the minus strand of NZ_JAHXBU010000039.1, from coordinate 73,200 downwards.
GTAGTTTAGAAATACTAACCCTTAGACCTTCGCACATGCAAACCGTACTGCTACTTGTTGCTTTTCAAAGCACTTACTTTAAGAAAAAAGGCAACCATCGTGTTAAGGGTGCTAAGCAAAGTGCCAAATCTGCCGCGAAACTTTTGGCTTACTTCCGGGAAAACGGGCTGCCAGTGATCCATGTGCTGCAAACGGGTAAGATGGAAGATATCACTGCCGATAAATTGATTCCCTATGAGCTGCTTGAGCCTCACCAGGATGAAGCTACGCTGGTTACCAGTGAAGTTAATGCCTTTGCAGACCAGAAGTTAAATGAAATGCTCCAGGGCCTGCAGGCAGATCACCTGTTAATTGCAGGCTTAACAGCAGAAAAGCAAATACTGGCCACTGCACAGGCGGCCCAGGGGTTAAACTATAACTGTACAGTAGTACAGGATGCCTGCGCTGCCAGTACCCTTAAGCTCGATGGCGAAAAGCTTAAAGCAGAGGTAGTGCTTAAAGTAGCCATGGCAATGCTGCGTAATACAGATGTGGAAATATCCACTACCAAAGCCTTTATCAAAGCCGAGCAAAAGAAAAGAAAGAAGCAGAGCAAGGCTGCAGCAAAGCAGGAAGCAATTCTGGAGGCAACAAAGGTTGCTCTGGAGGCTGATGCAGCCCCTGCAACTTCCACCCAAAAGGGCAAAAGAAAGAATGGGGCTGCCAAGTCAGCAGGCTCTTCCCGTAAATCAGCAAAAAAGAGCGCTAAAATAAAGGAGATAACCCCTGAACAAACAGCAGATCAGGTGAATGCCTGAATAAACTGATGTAAAAGGATGGGGTGTAGGCTTTGGGTGTAAGGGCAGGAAATGTTTAACTGTTTAACCAGCTTTCCTGCCTGATCCTAAGCTCCGACTGAAGCAAAAAAAGCAATCCTGCAGGGACATTTCCATTCCCTGCAGGATTGATAGACTATCTTAAGCTTGTACTCACCGGGCTTTAAGCCTTTACAATCATTTTACCGGTGTTGTCGCCAGAAAAGAGTCCTAATAAGGCTTCGGGTAGTTGCTCAAAGCCTTCCCTGATGGTTTCGGTGTACTTGAGCTTTCCTTCTTTTACCCATTGCGCCAGCTGCTGAATGCCTTCGCCAAACCGGCTCTGGTAGTTGCTCACAATAAAACCCTGCATTAACACGCTGCGGGTGAGCAGTGTAGGTTGCGGGCGGGGTCCTACAGGCACCTCTGTTGCATTGTATAAGGCAATCTGTCCGCACAGCGGAATGCGCGCATGGAAATTGATGTTCCTGATCACAGCATCTGAAATTTCGCCCCCTACATTATCAAAATAAACATCTACCATGTTAGGGCAGGCTTTTGCGATGGCTGCGGCTATATCACTGGTTGTTTTGTAGTTGATAGTCTCATCGAAGCCAAACGCTTCCTTCAGCATTTTAAGCTTGTAATCTTCGCCGGCAATGCCTACTACCCGGCAGCCCTGGATTTTTGCTATCTGCCCTACAACAACACCCACAGCTCCGGCAGCGCCTGAAATAACTACTGTTTCGCCTTCCTTTGGTTTGCCAATATCCATCAGGCCAAAATAAGCTGTTAAGCCCGGCATGCCCAGTATGCCCAGATAGTAGCTGGCGGGCGCTATGGTATCATCTATTTTTGTAAGCCATTTTGCCGGCACCACAGCCTGTGTGGCCCAGGGCAGGTTGCCCAAAACTTTATCGCCCTTCTTAAACTGCTCTCCTTTACTGGCTACTACCTCGGCTACCACACCGCCATAAATAGGCTCACCTACCTGGTAGGGAGGAACGTATGATTTTGCATCGTTCATGCGCCCGCGCATATAAGGATCTACAGAATAGAATAATCCTTTTACCTGCACATCACCTTCTTTTAATTCGGGCAATGTAACTGTTTCAAACCTGAAGTTCTTGTGATCCGGCATGCCCTTTGGGCGGCTGTCCAGTACTATTTGTTTTATTTCCATGCGGTGGATTTAAATGGTTACTATTGTCTCGTTTTAAAAAAGGCTTAAGGTAGTTAAACCCTAAGCCTTTTTTCTTTTCTGTTATTCTGTGAGGAAATGGCTGTTCTTATTTAAAAGCTCCTCTGAGTCTTGAGGCAGCAAATTTCTGTGCATGTTCGGCCTCTTCTAATAAGATGTTCATGCCAAAGAACTCATGGGTAACACCCTCATAAACCCTGCGCTCCACCTGTACACCAGCAGCCTGCATTCTTTCGGCCAAAACGCCACCCTCATAGCGCAGCGGGTCAATTTCTGCATTGATGATGGTTGTAGGTGGCAAGCCGCTAAGATCGGCAGAGACCAGGCTGATGAGCGGGTGCACCTCAGATTCCCAGTCAGGTACATACAGATCAAAGAACCACTTCATGGTGGCCTTGTTCAGGAATAAAGCATTTTCGTATTGTTCGTATGTAGGCGATTGTATGTCTCCGTCTGCAATTGGATATACAGAAACAATATGCGCTGGCATTACTACGTCGCGCTCCTTTGCCATCAGCGCCACAGCTACGGCTAAGTTACCGCCGGCACTTTCTCCGGCTGTAGCCACCATTTCAGGATTTCCGTTTATTTCTGCTGCATGCATGCGGGCCCACTGGTAAGCAGCAAAGGCATCTTCGTGTGCAGTTGGGAACATATGCTCTGGTGCCTGCCGGTAAGCAACAGAAATTACAATGGCTCCGGATTTCTCGGCAAGTTCACTGGCCGAAGCTTCGTAAGTGTCGAGGTTTGTGATTACCCAGCCACCGCCATGGTAATAAACAACAACAGGATATGGCGCTGTGCCTGTTTTTGGGGTGTAGGTACGCACAAGCAGCCCTTCGTCGGTACCATTGGGAATTACTTTGTGATTGATCATAACATTGGCAGGCTCCGGGCTAATGTCATTTTCTCTTAGCAGCGCTTCCAGGGCATCTTTGAACGTTGGCTCTTCACGAGCCTGCTCTGCTGTAAGCATAGGGTATGGCACTGGGTTAAAGCTTTGAAACTCCTCAATAACTGCCAGCATTTGTGGGTCTATATCTGGTGCCCATTCCGGGGCAGGCCCTTTGGGTTTGATGTGTTCTGCCCGAACAGTAGGCTCTTCCTCAAAGATATCATCAATGGTTTCGCAGGATGATACTGTTAAAACAGCTGCAATTGCCACAAGCCAGCCCTTTGCATTTCTCCAGGAGAATGCTCTTTCTTTCCTTTTAGTTGTTTCCATGATAATAGAACTATTAAAAAAATGTAATCTTAAAATTTGATGTTTCTTGTGATGGCCGTCACCTGATTGTATATGATAAAAGTGGATTTATAGGAGTATGTTTCCTGTAAGTGTGAAAAAAGTATACAATATTTAAATAATTGTTGAAAGCTGGGGAGGTGGTGCTTTTTGTTGTTTTGAAAATTAGTAGGTTTTGTTTGTAGAAACGCATTTAAAAGGCCTCTATTGCTAAACAATTTTCATTTATAAGGATGGACTTTGTGCAGTATTTTTTATTTACGTGAGGCTGTAGCCTGTGGAATAACTATACAAATTAAGCTTTTGCCGGAGTGTACAGCGCTTATTCTGATGAAGCTTATGATTTGTGTAAATACGCGAGATAGCCGCACGGTCGGGATATGCTTTTGATAGCTCTAAAAATTTATAAGATACTTTGAAACATTACTAAAAGGCCTAAGTTGTAAGTCTACACAAGTGGATGATGAAGCTGGGCTTCGTATTTATATGTCTTTTTTATTTGTGGGTTAATATTTTGAGGTCTGGGAATATGGCATAGATGTACGGTTAAGCTTTCAGCCAAAGCTAATGCTCTTCATAATCATATTTTTACCTAAAAACACTGCTTTTTAGCTGGTGTGCTTCCGTTTCATGCTTTTTAGTGAATAAATACAGTCTTTGAATCTGTTCTTATAAGTTTTGCAGAGTAAAAACTACCATATCCTGCTAAAATAAGTGTCTGAATGGTTTAAATAACGAAAGCTGCCTTTTCTCATTTCTTTTAGGCAGGCAAAGCGCGTAGTGGCCTTTTGATATATGTGGCAGCGCTATATGTATAGCAGGTTGTGGCGTGTAGCAAACTGTAGCTCTGTTGCTGTACTTTAAATAAGTATAGTTGGGCTATACACTTCCGGGAGTATCAATGATAAAGTAACAGGTATATTTTTTTAACCCAACTTTCAATAATTATGAAGACAAATTTGACTGTAAGCAAAGTAATGAATTCCGTAAAGCAGAATTCGCAACCAGGCCTGAAAGGCATTTTAGCTCTTTTGCTATGTGCATTTGTTTTTGCAGGCTGCGATCGCTTAGAGGAGCAGCTGGAAGACATCATTAATGAAGCAGAAGAGCAGGAAGTGAAAATGTTCGAAGCTTATTTAACGCCTTTGAACAATTCAGGTGTAACAGGCAAAGCTACAATTAAGTACAGCCTGAACGGAAATTTTGAAGTGATGATCAATGCGAAAGGTCTCTCGCCGAACCGGGTGCACCCACAGCACATCCATGGTTTTGCTCCGGATGGCGATATGAAAAACAAAGATGCCGTGTGCCCGCCGGCAAGTGCTGCAGGAGATGATGGTATATTATCACTGCCAGAGGGCCTTCCATACTATGGTCCGGTGCTGGTACCCCTGGATGATAATCTTGTACCGCTAAACGCTGGCAGTTTTCCATTTGTTGGTATTGGTGCCGGAGATCTTTCTTATCATAAAATGACAGCCACAAAAGAGCTGTTACAGGCTTTTGATAATATGTACGATGGTACACAAACAGAAAAAGATCTGATGCTGATCAATCGTGTGATTGTGATTCATGGCGCTTTTGTGAAAGACGGGGTTGTAATGCAGCGGTACAGCGAAGGTGCTGAATACATGCCGGCGCTTCCCGTAGCCTGTGGCGAAATCATGAAGAAGTAAATTATCTTCCGATTTTAGTTTTATAAGAGAGTACCTGCAGCAGCGGGTGCTCTCTTTTTTTATGCTCATCAGGGGCAATGCACTTACCGCACTATGGCTGTTAATCGCCTGCTTTTAGACCTGACAGGAAGAGAAAAGAGCCATTATTTGTTTCAGCTGGTGTTTCTCTACAGAGGTTAGCTGCGGGATTGAGCACGTGATAATTTTGAGTGCAGTATAAGATTACTATCCCCGCACCCCTCGGTACCTTCTGGAAGTTTTAAGAACTCAGCTGCTTGTTTTGCCCCAGCGATCTTAACACCAGGAACAGGCCAGTGAGGATAAAGGGAATGCTTAAGATCTGCCCCATATTAAAAAGTAAATCACTTTCAAAAGGCATCTGGTCTACCTTCAGAAACTCTACAATAAACCTCTGGCTGAAGACCGTAATCATGCCTGTGCCTACCAATAATCCCTGCTGCGCTGTCTGTCTCCTTTTCCACAAAATGAAGAGCAGCACAAACAGCAGCATATAGAAGACTGCCTCATACAGCTGCGCCGGATGCCTCGGGGCCCCATCTAGCCTGGTGAAGATAAAAGCCCAGGGTACCTCTGTTGGGGTGCCCACTATTTCTGAATTCATCAGGTTGCCCAGCCGTATAAAACTACCCAGCAGGGTGGCCGCTATTACCAGTCTGTCCAGGAGCCAGAGGTAGTTTTCACTATATTTTCGGCAGTAAAGAAAAAGAGCCAGCAAAACCCCTATTACCCCTCCGTGACTTGCCAGTCCTGCCAGGCCGGTAAATTCAAGCCGGGGCTCCAGCCGGATGGGCAGTATTTCAATAGGGTGCTGCCAGTAGTGAAGCGGATCGTAGAACAATATATGTCCCAGTCTTGCCCCGGCGATGGCCCCAATAACAAGGTAAAGGGCCAGGGAGTCCAGCCGCTGCGGGGGCTTGCCCTCCTTTCGGTAAATGTAGAACATCAGCTGAAAGCTTACAAAAAGGCCCAGGGCCCAGAACAGGCCATACCAGCGGAGCAGTTCAGATGATGGAAATATCCTGGGATCTACGTCCCAAACAATGTAGAGGGGGTGCATATGGATAAGTTTTAGCCTCCCTGGCAGCAGGCCATCATAAAACATAGCAGCAGCCCGTTGATGAGGGTAATTTTGTTCATCCGATGTCTCCCCGGTTCCGGGCTGTCAATAATAGCCAGTACTGCTTCTCTCTCCAGCTGATCCAGCCCCTGCTCCAGTTTAAACTGCTGCCAGGCCGGTTTTAATCTATTCAAGCTCATATTTTCCTCTCTTGTACTTTGCTCTAAGTGCGGTTTTGATCCTGTTCATCCGGGTGCTTACGTTTGTAATCGTAAGCTCCAGCATGGAAGCGATTTCTTTATGCTGATAGCCCTCCAGGTGGAGCACTATAATGGCCTTGTCAAGCCCCTGCAGGCACTGGATGAGTTGTTTCAGCTGCTGCACATCATCATCTGTGGGGGCTTCTATGGACAGGTTTTGTGCCTTTATCTCCTCCAGTGATTCGCTCTTGGGCCACTTTTTCTCCTTTCTAAGCTTAGAGAAAATGGTGTGAAGCCCCACCTTATAGATCCAGGTACTCTCCTTAGCTTGATTTCTGAAGGAGGGAAAGGACTTCCAGAGCTGAAGAATAATGTCCTGCCTGGTATCATGCTGGTCTTCCTTGTGCTGATAATAGAGGCTGCACAGGCTATTGATAATACCCTGATGTTCCCTGATCATTTGCACAAAGTGTTCCTTTAAAGCAGGATCGTCCATCATAATAGCTTGTTTCTCTATTAGTCGCAGAACATAGCCAAAATGTCACAGCGAAAGATAAATTTTTTTCCGGAGCAAAATATCAGACAGCTTGAATGAGTGGATCTCTTAGCTTTTTGCCGGCAGATAATGCTTTTTCACCCCCTGCTTTTGTATTTCAGCAAGGGAAAAAAACGCCTGTTAAATGCTGGCAATCTGCCAGATCAATACCCGGAACAGGTTCATACAAACCTTCGGCTTTACAGCAGGAAACTACCAGGAGAGGGAGTAGGAGGCTGAAGTGCAGAGGGCTTAAAAGCAATTGCTAAAGCACTGCTCCCTCAAAGTAATTCATGTGTTTTACTACATTCAAAAGCAGATTAAGGGTAGCATGCTTTTAATCTGCATGCTTTACTTTTAGCACCTCCCGCAGGTTTGTAGTATAACAAGGAGAAAGGTGCTCGCGGCGCAGGTGCCAGCCCTTTTTGTAGCCCAGGGCGGCTACCCGTACCTTTTCCTGGCCGTAGCGGCCGTTGAGCTTGTCTACCACCTTCATCAGCTCCGGGTTTTCGCTTGAGCAGGCAAAAAGATCCTGCTGCACCTGCTGGCGGGGCACGATCTGGCTTACAATAACGCCGGCTTTTTTATAGCGGTAGCCTTTTTTGTAGATCATCTCCAGTCCCCGCATAGCGGCTTTTACCAGCACCCGGCTGTCGGCCGAGGCCTGGGGTAGGAGCAGGGTTTGCGCATTGGCGTACTGCAGGTCGTTTACCTTAAAGCGGTTGGTGTGCAGAAAAACAGTAATAGCCCCGGCGCAGCTGCCATCTCTGCGCAGTTTAAAGGCGCAGCGGCTGGCGTGGGTGCTTACAGCTTCCTTGATCAGCTCCACATCTTCGAGCATATCGGCAAAGGAGCGCGAGGTGCAGATGTTTTGCTTGGCCTGCGCCATCAGCTCCAGCGAAAGGCAGGACTGACCCTTTAGCTCCCGCTGCAGCCGCTGGCCTACCACCGACATATGCTGTTTTACCCAGCTTTCGGGAAGTTTGGTGATAAAATCCAGCGCGCTAAAGACCTCTTTTTGCTTTAGCCGCTCGGCATGCTTTCGGCCAATACCCCAGACTTCTGCTATTGGTACTTCTTTCAGTACCTGCTCCCGCACCTCTTCCCGAAGTACAAAAACACCTTCTTTTTTGTAGTCAGGGTGTTTTTTGGCAAGCCAGTTAGCTACTTTGGCCAGTACCTTGGTGGGGCCAATACCCACGCCTACCGGAATGCCTACATTTTTGCGTACCGTTGTTCGTAGTCTTTGCGCCCACTCGTCCAGACCCTCCGGCAAGCCAGCCACATCCAGAAAGGCCTCATCAATAGAGTAAACCTCTACATTAGGGCTAAAGGTGCGCAAGGTTTGCATCACCCGCCCCGACATATCGCCATAGAGGGTATAGTTGGAGCTAAATACTTTTATGTTGTGCTGCTCCACCAACTCCCGTATCTGAAAGGCGGGGGCACCCATCCAGATCTCTAGGTCTTTGGCTTCCTGGCTGCGCGAAATCACGCAGCCATCGTTGTTGGAGAGCACCACCACAGGCTTTCCGTTAAGGCCGGGGTCAAAAACCCGCTCACAGCTCACGTAAAAGTTGTTGCAGTCTACCAGCGCAATCATGTGTGGCGTGCATTTTTGATGATGTAGGTAACAATGCCCCAGATCATCAGCTCGCCGCCCTCCTCTACCTCAATAACCGGGAAGAGCTTGTTGGTGGGCATCAGAAACACCCGGTCCTTTTTCTGGTGAATGCGCTTTACGGTAAACTCGCCGTTCAAAAAGCAGAGGGCAATGGCATCGTGCCTTACGGGCAATGAACGGTCGATCACCAGCAGGTCGCCCTCTTCCATATCACCGCTCATGCTGATGCCGCTTACGCGGGCCAGAAAGGTGGCGGCGGGGTTTCTGATCAGCTCCTGGTTCAGGTCTATTTTATCTTCCAGGTAATCCTGGGCAGGCGAAGGAAAGCCCGCAGCTACATAACCAACAACAGGAATGCCTAAGGATGCTACCGATTCGGAAGGGTGCAGCCTGACTAATACTCGCTCCATAGCTAACAGGTTTGGTTGAAATACTAATTAACTTAGCAAGTATACGAACTGCGTTGGCACAAAAATGTTGTAATGCTAATATTTTTATCAACAACTTATACAGACCGTCTGTGGATAAGAGGGAGAACTAAGGTCTGGCAATGCTATATCAAAAGCGATCTGCTGGTTATTTTTAGTAAGACAGGTTGTTGTAGTAGTACTCCTGAGATCAGAGAAATCTAAAAAATATCCTCCTAAATATTATTCCCGGAAACAACCCTTTGTACAAGGTGGCTGTCTTATGCTAAAAGATGATCGTGCTTTTACTCTTGCGGCTATAAAAGAGTTATTCTGGATAGCTGCTTTGTACTTTAACCGTGCTGCTAAATCATGAAAAAGTTTCTGATACTCTGTTTAATGGTGGTAAGCCTTGCTTCCTATGCGCAGGAGGGGAGCAAAAATAGCTTTGGTGTAATGGCGGGGGCTGGTAGTGCAATAGTAGCAGGATCAAACCTGGAGGGAGGACCAGATCTGGACCTGGAAAGGAATTTTGAGCTTGGCGCTCATTACTACCGGCAAATAGGAGAGAAAGTAAAGTTTGAAACCGGAATTTTCTACCACTACAGCAAGCTTACGGAAACCTCGGCCTTTTATCCCGGTATACCTCAAATCACTACACAATACGATATTCACCTGCTCTACCTGCCAGCTTTTCTACGCTATAACATTTCCCCTTACTTCTTTATCAATGGGGGACTGATGGCAGATATAGATCTAAGCAACAACATGGGGGTGGACAGCAGCAGGAACTTAAACAGCCAGAGCGGGGCAGGTGTAGGCTTCGGTATTGGCGGAGAGCTGTCTCTCTTCAATAGTATATACCTGCAGTTAAACCCCTATATGAACCTGCATGGTGTTCTGCTGGTGCAGCGTGAGAATAACCCGGGCCGAATTTTGGATGCAGGCATAAGGCTGGGGATAAGAACCAGGTAAGCGCAAACTAACTTCTGGAGTAGGCTTGTAGTGCCTGCTTTCAAATACAAACTACTTTTCTGCTCTGTGCAGTAGCTTGCAAATTTGCCTGCTGCGGACCTACCTTCGCTAAAAATCATCAGGGAGCGCTTTGGCTGCCTGCAGCTAAAAGGTAGCGCGCGTGAAATCAATATTTAGCTTTGTAAAAATAGATCGCTTTGTACTGGCAATCCTGTGTACAGTTTTGCTTGCCTATCTCTTTCCCGGTTTTGGTTCTGATGATAGCCCCATTCCACTGGATACCATCAGCAGTATTGGTGTTTCGCTTATCTTTTTCTTTTATGGCCTGAAGCTAAGCCCCGAGAAGATTAAGCTGGGGCTGAAGAACTGGAAGCTCCACCTGGTGATCCAGAGCACTACCTTCCTGATCTTCCCCCTGCTGGTGCTCCTCTTTCATCCTTTTCTGCAGGGCGAGCAGCAGGAGACCATCTGGCTCTCAATGTTTTTTCTGGCGGCACTGCCTTCTACCGTTTCCTCTTCGGTGGTAATGGTTTCCATTGCGAAAGGCAACATACCGGCTGCTATTTTTAACGCCAGTATTTCGGGCATCATAGGCATTGTGCTCACGCCGCTCTGGATGGGCCTGTTTCTGCAAAGCCAGGAAGAGGGCGCATTCGATTTTACACAAATCTATGGCAAGCTGCTCCTTGAAATCCTTTTGCCTGTGGTATTGGGAATCCTGATGCAGCGCAAGGGGCACTGGCTGGCCGTTAAATACAGCAAAGAGCTAAGCCTTTTCGATCGGGCCGTTATCCTGCTGATCGTTTATAAAAGCTTTGCAGAATCCTTTGCCGGAGGCGCTTTCTCCGCCATTGGTGCTGCAGACCTGGTGGTGATTGTGCTGCTGGTGCTGGCGCTGTTTTTTGCTGTTTATGGAGTGGTGTACTGGATCACCACCCTGCTGTCGTTTAGCCTGGAAGATAAGATTACGGCCCTGTTCTGCGGCTCAAAGAAATCGCTGGTGCATGGCACAGTCTTTTCGAAAATCCTGTTTGGCAACTCGGCTGCTGTTGGGCTTATTCTGTTACCGCTGATGCTTTTTCATGCCATTCAAATCATCATCATCAGCACCATTGCAGGGCGCTACGGGAAAAAAACCGGCCTGTAACTGTACTATAAAGCACTGCCAGCGTGCAGCCTGCAGCATTAAGCTGGCCCTGGCTGCTCCTGAGGTGAGCTGGCTTGGCCAGGTATTTAGCAGCGGCTATTTGTTTCGCATTGGTTAAATCAAAAGCAAAAGCCGATATTGGGCAAAATTTAAATAAGCCAGGCGAAAATTTATGGAAGTAAAAGACAGCAACGGAAACCTGCTCAGCGATGGCGATTCTGTGCACGTAATCAAAGACCTGAAAGTAAAAGGAATGCCTACCACCCTAAAACGGGGTAATGTAATCAAGAATATTCGCCTCACAGATAACGAGCAGGAGGTAGAATGCCGCATTGGCAAAAGCCAGGTGGTGCTGAAAACAGAATTTCTGAAGAAAGCATAGAATTTTTTCCGCAGCCCTCTGACAGCCGTTGTAAAAGAATGCCTTAGGCTGTGCCTGCTGCGGGAATGGATTAGTATTTTTTAGGGTTAATAGATTGATGATCAAGATAAAAGATATGATGAAGAGGACTTTAGCAGGCCTGATGTTAGCATTGTTTGTAATGCAGGCCCAGGCACAAACAGCGGTAAATGCTGAAAAAGGTGCTGAAAAATATGCAGCTACCATTACAAAAGAAGATTTACACGATTATTTATCGGTATTGGCTTCAGATGCACTGGAAGGCAGAGAAACCGGTGAGCGCGGACAGAAAATGGCTGCAGCTTTTATTCAGCACCACTTTGAAGAACTGGGGCTGCAGGGGCCGGTAAAAGACCAGGGCAACGGCTACTTACAAAAGGTAGTGCTCTTTTCAGGCAAGCCTGGTAATATCTATGTAAAGGCCAGGGGGCAGACCTACAAAAACTACGAAGATATTGTGTACATGGGCTCCGGCCACACCAATGCTGAAAAAACAGTAAGCCTGGTGTTTGCGGGTAAGGGAGAAGAGCAGGATTATGAGAAAATAAATGTAAAAGATAAGGCTGTTCTGATCCTGACCGACGACTGGACCAAGTACCGCGGACTTTCTGCCCGTGCACGTAAAAAAGGTGCTCATGCCGTTTTCTTTGTTGCGGCAGCAACACAGGCAGCGCATCAGGCGCTGGTGCAGAACCTCAGGGAACGAATGGAAAGCCATCCTACCCTGCGCCTGCAGCGTCCCGATATGGCAGTGGCACAGGAAAACATAGCAACAGGCGCATTTTTCATCTCTCCCGAGGCAGCTGCCAACATCATGGGCACCTCTTTTCAGAAGCTGCAGGAGGCTGCGCAGGAAGCCGGGAATAAAAAACTGGCTAAGCAAAAGCCTGCAGCCCTAAGCTTTCAGCTAACGCATGAGCTCGATACCGTAATGTCGGAGAACGTGCTGGGTTACCTGGAAGGTGGCGATAAGAAAGATGAGCTGCTGGTGATCACTGCTCACTACGACCATATTGGCCGTGATGGCGAGCACATCAATAACGGTGCCGACGATGATGGCTCCGGTACCTCTGCTGTTATGGAGCTGGCAGAAGCATTTGTGCAGGCGAAAAAAGAGGGTAAAGGTCCGCGCCGCAGCATCTTGTTTATGCTGGTAACAGGTGAGGAAAAAGGGCTGCTGGGCTCTGAGTACTACGCTGCCAACCCCATATTCCCGCTGAAGAATACAGTGGTAAACCTTAACATCGACATGATTGGCCGCATAGACCCGCAGCACGAAGGCAACCCTGATTATGTGTACCTGGTAGGCTCAAACCGCCTTTCTACCGAGCTGCACGACATCAGCGAACGCACCAATACAACCTACACCAATCTTAAGCTGGATTACACCTACAACGACGAAAACCATCCCGACCGGATCTACTACCGCTCCGACCACTGGAACTTCGCGAAGAATGGTATCCCGGTAATCTTTTATTTTAATGGCGTACATGCCGATTACCACAAGCCAAGCGATACCATAGATAAAATAGAATTTGATGCCCTGCAAAAGCGTGCGCAGCTGGTGTTTTACACCGCCTGGGAGCTTGCCAACCGCGATGGCCGCCCAGTTGTAGACAAAGCGCCCGCCCAAAGCAACCCTTAATAAATTCATGTCCATTCCGGACTTCTGGAGTGGATGAAGTACGCAAAGCAGCTTTGGAGCGGTTCCGGGGCTGCTTTTTTGTATTTATCTATGTGTCTTTTCAAAAAAGGGATATCTTATCAGAAAAATACTGATAGCAGATGAAAAAGCTCCTGTACGTACTTATACTATTGATGGTAGTGGCAGTTATGCTGGTATTCCTGAAGCCGGGGCTGTTTTCGTCGCCGGCAGCGGGACACAATACCCTAAGCGAGCAGGAGCAGCAGGAAGGCTGGCAGCTGCTGTTCGATGGGAGAACAACACAGAACTGGCATAACTACGGAAAAGAGGGGGTAGGTCCGGCCTGGCAGGTCGATAGTGGAGCGCTTCACCTGAAGGTGCCCCGGCGTGCAGGAAATAAAACGCCCGGCGGCGGAGATCTGGTAACCGATAAAGTGATTGAAGGCGATTTTGAGCTGATGATCGACTGGAAAGTTGGTCATTTGTCCAACAGCGGTATCTTTTTCTTTGTGACGGAAGACACCACCTACAAAGAGATTTACCACACCGGCATGGAGCTCCAGGTATTTGATGATGCCATTTATAGAGGCGTAGAGGAGGAGAACAACCACCGGGCAGGCGATCTTTTTAGCCTGGCAAGTGCGGGCGGTAACTATGTTTTACCCGCTGGGCAGTGGAACAGGACTCGTGTTGTGCATCAGGATGGATTTTTTAAGGTGTACATGAATGGCACCATGATTCATAACATTGACCTGAACGATCCGGAATGGCAGCAAGCTATAGCCAGCAGCGGCTTAAAAGCAGCACCCATCAGCCGGGGTGAGTATAAGGGGCGCCTGGGCCTGCAGGACTGGGGCAGCGAAGTGTGGTACCGCAACATCAAGCTAAGGCAGCTGTAAATTACACTTTACCAGCTGAAGGGCGCATACTTGTTGCTGCCTTGCCCAATGCTTTACAAAAGCTTTATATGGAGCCAGGGATGTGACGATTTCTTAAAACTGGCAACACACTTAATTTTTACTGCCGCAATAGCTTTGTGCATCAAAGATATTAAACAGTTTATAGATGAGTGTAGCTATAGAACCTCTTGAAGTATTGTCTAAAATAGCGCAGCGTAGCAAGGAATACTACCAGCTTTTGGCCGATGGGCCACAGCAGGAGCATTTCGAGGAGTTCCTGGAAAGCCTGCCCGAAGGGCTGCGGTCATATTACCAGCAGAAGGGATTCAAGGGCAGTCATAAAAATATTTTATTTCGACGCTATGTGCTGGAGCAGGCTGGCAGGCGCATGGACGCTTACCTGAGGGAGCGCCTGGAGATTGCTGAATTCAGGCTGTGGCAGGAGCAGGATGCATACCAAATGAAGCTTTTCTTTAGCCTAAAGCAGTCTGCCTGATAGGAGTAAGAGGAGGTAAGGACCTGGCTATTAGGCGTGCCTGTCCAGTGAAATGAAAATTTTATTAAAAATTCATTAAAATTATTCAAACATTCAGGGGCTTTAGGAGTTAGAGCAGAAACTCTCTACTCATGCAAATTTTTTCGATTGATCAACTGAAGGAGGCCATTGAGGCTAAGGCCAGGCACCGTCGTATGCTCGAGCAGATTAAGCAACGCCGCCTCAGGGCTATTCAGCAGCTGGATAAGGAAATTAATAAGCTCCGGCTGGAGGAAAGCCTGCTGCAACAGGATATGCGGAAGCAACAGCAGGAAAACATCAAACAAGCCTTACTCAATCATTTTTAGTTGTAGCGGCTAGCGGCTAGCGGCTGGTATTAAGGCTGCACCGTTTCCAGCAGTACCTCGTAAAATGGGCGCTTGTGCAGCTTGGCCTTTAGCCAGCTGTAGAAAGTCATGGCCTGCAGGTCTTCCTGCGCCTCCGGCACAGTAGTAAGGCTGTTGGTTATCTTTTGCTCCAGCGTTTTATCATGGAGTAGCTGCGGCTGGCCATTGATCTGCTGCAGAAAATCGAGGTACAGCTTTACCCGTTTGTACAGCGGATTTCGGTACATGCCCTTGTATTGTTGGTGAAATGCCCGCAGGCGGTCATCAACCAGGTCGGTATTGCCAAGCTCGTACTGAATAATTAGCTCCATCAGGTTCTTTTTCATTACCCATTCCTTTCCTAGCTTTTTGGCGCACCAGGCATCGGTATGGCCAATGCGCAAGGAGATCTGGTTGGCTTTTTTAAGGTTCTGGTGCTGAAAATAGTAGAGCCCCAGGTTGAGGAGCATTTGCAGTCGCTCTTCTTCTTTAAGGAAACTGCAGTTTTCCAGGCTCTCTTCCAGCAGCTGTATAGATTCCATGCTCTCTCCCAGGTAGCTTTTTACAGCTGCCAGCAGCATCAGGTACTGCACCTGAAACTTTCGTTGATAAGCACCCTGGTGCTCCTGCAGGTCTTTTTCGAACTGCTGCAGGTAGGCAAGGGCCTGCCTGAACTTTCTGTTGCGGTACAGCACATGGCAGAGCATGTACAGAATGCTAAGCTTGTAAAAGTGGTTGGCCCGGGTAAAGGCCTGCTGCTGCGATAGGCTGCGGTACTGCTGCAGAATGTAAGGTTCAAAAGCGTAGAAATCCTTTTTGGCCAGCATGGCGCTGCGGGTAATGGAAAGAATGCTGTAGAGAAACTTAGGCCGCTGGTACAGGCTATCATGCAGGCCAAATTCGTAGAGCGTTTTAGAAATGATATTGTCAAGCGGGATCTGCCTGCTCTCCAGCCGAACCTCCTTCAGGCGCTGGCGGATCAGGGCACTGGCCAGGGCCGCATTTTCTTCCAGCTCCAGCAGCTTTTTGTTCTTTTCCCGCTTGCGGATAATGCTCTGCAGCGGGTCGGCCCACTCACTGCCGGAGTACTCTATCTGCAGGGTGTAGAGGCTGTGCAGCAGCTCGTACTGTTCGTTTTCTGTAGCCAGGGCTTCTGCTTTTTTCAGGTAGTGCCAGGCCAGGGCCTCGTTGTTCTGCTCGTACAGGTAGCGGCAAAGTGAAATAATACCCATCAACTGCGAGGCGCTGGTGCTATCGGCATCCATGCGCTGCAGTACCAGAAACTGAAGCAGCTGCCTGAACAGCCGTTTCCGCAGGGCATGGTAGGCGTTGGTATTGGGTACTGCTGATAGCTTCTCCAGGTATTCTGCAGGCTTGCGCAATTTCTCCTTCCGTAACAACTCAAACAGCTGCAGGTCTTTACGGGCCTTTTTTTGCTTCTGATGATTTACAAAAAGGCCAAAGGCCTGGCAGGCCTCATCGGGCAGCAGCTTTACAATTTCCTGCAGGTTATCCATAATTAAAAGTACGTGTTTTATGGTGATAAGCGAAACATCTAATTTCTTTTTCCGCCCCTTGTTTCAGTGAAAAATTCACCAAAAAGCGCATTATAAATAAGCTATGAGCCATGTTGCCCTCTTTTATTGCGCATGAAAAGCTGCTTTGGCTTGTAACTTCAAAAGTACGTGTTTTGAAAATTCCTGATTGATCTGCCCCTGCCGTTCGCTGTAGTTTTGCTCCATCATCTACCTAAAATCTGAACATTATGATGGAAGCATTTAAAAAGAACTGGATTACCTGGCTTGGGATTCTGTTCGTGTTTCTGGCCTTTTTGTATTTCCTGAAGCTGGCGATTGATGAGGCCTGGGTGCCCCCTGTGGCAAGGGTGGCGATTGGCCTGGTGCTGGGTGTATCGGGTGCTTTTGCAGGCTACTGGCTGTACCGCAAAGAGCCCAGCCGCAAGGCAGAGGCTATTGCGGGGTTTGGCTTAAGCCTCCTCTATGCCACCTTTGCCTATGCCAGCTTTAGTAAAGATATTCTCTGGTCTCCCAATACCCTTTTTATCTCCATTGTTGCCACTACTTTAGCCATTAGCTGGGTGGGTATGCAATACAAAATGCGCATCCTTATTTTTATGTGTGTGCTGGGTGGCCTGCTTACGCCGCTGATCATCCAGGCACCGGAGTCGCAGGTATGGCTGCTCTTCTTCTATGTGTTTGCGCTCAATGCCATGGCCATTTACCTCAGTGCCACCCAGGACTGGAAAGAGCTGCGCATTATGTCGTTTGCTGTAACAGTGGTCATTTACTCGCTCTACTACCTGTACTTCGACCCCATGAGCTGGGGAGAGCCTTTCTTTTACCTCACCGCCTTTTTTGTAACCTACTTTGCCGGGCTGCTGCTGGCCAGCTGGCGCCGCAATAAAGATTTCGAAGGGCTCAACCTCTACCTGAGCCTGCTCAATGCCATCAACTTTGCGTTCTGGTCTATCTTTATCCTGGAGCAGTTTACGCTGGCCTATACCGGACCTGCGCTTATCATCGGGCTTACCTTTATTGCTGCAGGAGCATTCATCTACAGGCTTTCGGCCAGTGGGCAGCCTACTACTCATCGAATGTCGGTTCATCAAATGGTAGCGCCCCTCTTATATGCTGTGCTGGGCGTAGTGGTAATTGCCATTGCGGTTAACGACCTGGGGCATCATTATACGGTTGCCGGCATGCATTATGTAATCAGCACAGCCATCTGGCTTTTTCTGATTGTGCTTTTCTTTGCCGCTGGTCATTTGGTTAAGTCGCGTGCTGCTCAACAAATAAGCATGGCTGCCTGGGGTATTCTGATGCTGTACTGGTTCAGCCATGCCTGGAACGTGGAGTGGGTAAGCTGGTTTGGTCTGCCTTTTATCCCTTTCCTGAATCCTGGTGCCCTGGTGTGGGTGGCGCTGGCGGCAAGTGGTTTTGTTATGTCGCGACTGCTGATGCGCTATGCTGCACAGGAGCAGGATGCAGGAGGTGATGCTTACTTTCTGGAAAAGACCAGCATGTTTCTGGGCGTTGCCAGTCATGTGGTGGTGGGCGGTTTGCTTACGGTGCAGATCCAGAACATCTGGCAGGCATACGAGGTGGCTTTCATCAGCCTCAATCTTACACTCTCTATTGTGTGGATGGTGTATGCGCTGCTGCTGTTTCTCTGGGGTGCCTTCACCAAAGTAATGGTCTTTCGTCTGCTGGGCACGGCAGTGCTCCTGGCCACCAGTATCAAAATCTTCTTCTGGGACCTAAGCCAGGCATCTTCTATTCAGAAAGTAGTATTTCTGCTGGTTGCCGGCGGCCTTACACTGTTGATTGCATGGGTAAACAAGCGCTGGGGTGTATCAGGCTATGCTAATGAAAACAGACTTGCAGCTGCAGAAGAAGTGCCAGCCGCTGTGGAGGAAGATAAGGGGTAGATGATAACCCGGCCAGGCTTCCTGGTAGGGCACCCCATAGCGAGGGGAGTTAATCTCCTCGCTATTTATCAGGCTTTAGTCTCAAATTAAACATCAGGCTTAAACACCAACACCATGAAAATCAGAAAAACACCTTTATTCTATATTTCGCTCATTATACTTATTGTAGGGCTGCCTGTAGGAATCTATGGACTTACTTTGCCGGGATGGGATGCTTTGCTCGGCGTATTTGCTCTCTTACAGGTGGTTGGCTCCTGGGTACTGTTTGTGCTGGAGCAGCTGTTGCTAAGGCTGCTGAAGCCCAGAGCCAATGCTTTACTTCTGGCAGATACGGGCGTATTACTGGCAACAGTAGCAGGTATTATGCTATTGATGAACTGCTAATTGCGATAAACAGCTGCAACAGTATTTTAAATAGAATCCCCGGCCAGAAAAGGCCGGGGATTCTATTAAGGAAAAAGAAATGGGAAAGTAGAGCTTAGACTCTAAATGCGCATTTATGAGTTTATAATGTCATGGCTTGTCAAAGTGGTCTTCGAACTCCTTCTCTTTTCCTTCCTGATCTGTTACCTTGAGGTGCAGATGATAATGCCCTGCAGGAGCCGAAGCGATATCTATATGCTTATGGAAATCGTAGGTAGTCTGGCCTACCATAGCGGCATCGGTAAAGGTAAAACTTTCTTCCCACTCGTTTCCGTGCACCTCTACTTCCACCTCGGCAATCTTGTTAGGGGCAGTAATTACTGTTTCTATATGAATTTCAGCTCCTTCATTTTCTACTTCAATCGCTAAACCTGAAACAGACGGCAGGGTGGCATCTTCTACTATTTCTATATCCTCCTCAAACTCGGCAGTCTTGCCATTTTTGTCAGTTACAACCATATGCAGGTGATAGTGCCCCAAGGCCGCTTCGGCAGCTATATCGATGTGCTTATGAAAATCTGCGTTCCTGAGGCCTGCAAATCCCTCTGTGTACACAGAATCAAACTCCCATCCCGATGCCGACTCAGGATGGATTTCTACCTGCACACTGGCAATGGTGCCCGGCGCAGTTATCGCCACATCAAGGTGAATATCTCCACCTGCATAACCAGTTTTGTTGTTGTCTGAGCCGATTTCTATATCTGCAAGTGTAGGGGCTGCGGGCGTTACCGGATCATCATCTTCGGAGCAGGCTACGAACAAGACAGAGAACAAAAGTGCGTAAGTGTAAAGCTTAAAATTGGTAAGCATGTTAAATTGGATTTAGTTAATGGTGAAAAAAAATCTTGGTTTTCTTATTGTGTTAGTTAATCTTGATGCTCAACCCCCGGATAGACTGCCAGCCTGTTTTGTCGGTTAGCCTGATCATAAAATGATAATCACCGGGATCCACATCTGCCGGCACTGCTATATCGAAAGAGACTTCGTACGCACGTTGCCCCGCAGGTATCGGGAAATCCCTGATCAGCAGGAAAGGATTTTCCGGTGTCTTTACCGGCTCCATGTCGCAGTCAGTTGGCTCGGTGCTGTGCGTGTGGTGGTCGAAGTTGTGGTGGATGTCAACACTGAGAGAGCCCAGCTCGATATTGTCCTGCAGCAGGGCTCTAAAGGTGAAGGTCTCGCCACTCGCAAGGGCGCTGCATTGTACCGGAAAGGCATCAGGTGCTGTGAGAATAATTTCCGGATACACCTCGTCAATCTCCTCTTGATCGTTGCCACAACCAGCCAGCAACAGGAGCATAACCAGTGGGAGCGCTAATAATTTAAGTGTATTCATCTGCATACATTTGTAGAACCCTGCCTAGCCCGGGCAAGGCAGGTTTTAGCTTAATTGATCTCTATTGGAATTTCGATGTAGTGGAAAAAGGTCATGTTGTAGGTGGTGTTCTTGTACACTACGCCAAAGTAGTAGGTGCCTGATTCCCATGTATTAGCACCACCGATGGATGCAGGAGGTATGTTGTTGTCGGCTGCAGCACCTATCTTGAAATCGGGCAAATTGCGGATGGTTGTAAATGTCTCCTCATCAAAAACAGAATTGGAAAAGTGATCTGCATTCTCCCAGCCCTCATGCGCAAATACATCATACACAATTGCCTTGTTAAAGTCGATCTGTTCGACGGATTCCGGGCGATGGTTAAACTTTTTATTGATGAGCAGCAGGTACATTTTCCCATCCCCTTTAACCCCGGATATTGTGACCTGGGAGGCAATGGTATCGTCTTTCTGCAGGGCCTGCCCAGGTTCGATAAAATTACCTCTCCGGTAAAAAAATCCTTCCTTTGTAAGAATGTTAAAGATGGATAGCTGCGGATTCACGGGAAGATTTTCCTCAGCATAGATGTTCAGCGTTCTCTTCTCTTCGAACTTGGTGCCGTTCTGGTCGTTCACGATAATAAGGAAATCATACTTACCCTCGGCCGCATCGGCAGGAATGTTGAAGTGCTTGTGTATGGTAGCATTTTTAGCGCCTTTGTATTGTTCCCAGATAATTTCGTGGCTCCATTCTTTGGCGTAAGTCTCGTCACTTCGCTGCTGAATCTTTACCTGCACATTCTCTATTTTGTCGCCCGCCAGAATCTCGGCATTGAGATGGAAATCTTCTCCGATTACGCCTATCTCGTTATTCCCCAGCCCAACCTCTATCTTATCCATGGCAGGTTGCGGTAAGGCAGGTGCCGGTTCATCGTTATTACAGGCAAAGAGGGTGAAGGCCAGCAGCAATGCCAGCAGGCTATTGATGTGCCTCAGGTACGGGTTTTTTGCTTGAGTTACGCTTTGTTTCATGGCTTTAGGTTGTTTTTTTAAAAGTGACAGGTATTTTCAAAGACAAAATGATGTTTCTGCCAGCCTCCGGCAGTTCAATGAGCCTGTAAAAACTGGTATGCTCCAGATAGCGGGTGTTTAAGAGGTTCTGAACCTGCAGGCTAAAGGTTACCGGCTGGTGGTAGATATGGATGGTTGTTCCGGCCTGCACATGGAATACCTGGTAGCCGGGTGTTTTCTTTTCGGGTGGCACAATCCGGTTTTGCGCAGCGGTAATGCGGTAGTCTAGGGAAAAATAGCTATCCTGAAGCCTCTCCCCCAGTTCCGGCGACCAGCTAAGGTTAAGGAGTGCAGAAGGTGGAGGCGAAAACGGAAGGGTATATCCCAGCTTTTGGCCCGAGCGCTGCCTGGCATGCACATACTCTCCCAGCAGTTGGGCACGCAGGCTTTTCAGAAGCTGATACTCCAGTTGAATTTCACCGCCAAAGCGTACTACTTTGCTCTGGGTGTATTCAAATACCTGATTGCCTGCTCCATAATAATAATCATGCTCGGCAGTGGGGTTGAGATAGATATAGTTGGGGAAATAGTTGTAAAACGGACTGAGCTGAACAGACCATTTTTTTTCCTTCCAGGTCATACTTAAATCCGCCTGGTAGGATTGTTCCGGCGATAGTTCAGGATCGCCTCGTTCGTAGCTAAAATAGTGATAGTTCACGCCGTTGGCACTCAGCTCTTTGGCAATAGGCATGCGGAAGCTTTTGCCGATATTTCCTTTCAGCATCCAGCGATTGCGGTTGTAGTTTATGCCGGCAGACCAAACAAAGCTGTTAAATGTACGGGAAAGACTATTTGCTCTCGGCAGCCGCTCAGAAATGGGTCCTCTATCCGTTGTTACTTCGGAGGTAAACCAGTCTACGTACGGGTCTATGCTGATATGTCCATAATCGTACCGCACTGCACCATGTAGCAGCACCAGATTACTTAACCTCAGCTTATCGTACACAAAGGCTCCTGCGGTTGTTTGCCTAAAGGAAGGTACCAGAAAACCCCAGCCTCCTATCTTATTGCTTTGTTGTTCAACGTTAGTGCCTGTGGTGAGTTCGTGCCTCCCCAGTATCAGCTCGTCACGCAGGTTAAGCGAGTAAACATGCTTGTCAAATGCTCTTTCCAGATCGGCCGGGATGCTCAGCGCTTCGGGGTAAACAGGAGGCATGTAGCCGTGGTTGACATACTGGCTGAACTCCTGCCTGTAATTGCGCTGGTATCCCAATTCCATAGCCAGCCTATGCCCCTGAAACTGGTATTCGCTGCGGTTAATAAGTTTCAAATGGTTCACCTGCTGGTTTGGGAGCAGCATATCACGGTTCGAGCGGTCGTGCTGGTCCGTATCTACCCTACGGGGCTCCAGGCCATGGGCATTGGCAAAAAAACCGCTTTTGCTGTGAATGTTGCTCAGGTAGAAGGTTGAGCGGAAACGATCGTGTATATAGCCTGTGTTGAGGTGCAGGCTGGTTTCCCTTCCTGCGGTATTGCGCAGGTAGTTTTCATCCAGGTTAACTGCATAGTCATATACATACACCCTGTCTGTTGGTGTCCGGTAGTCGCCATAGTCCTGGTGCGTAAAGCGCGCATCAAAGAACCACGCCTCTTTCCGGCCAAACAAGTTTACCGAAGTGCCGTAAAGGCTGTTGTTACTTTTGCCAATTATATTAACCGAACCCCCCACTTCGTTCTTGCCAGGTGTAGGAGCAGGCTTTATGTTGATAGCGCCTCCGATGGCGTCTGATCCAAAGGCAAAGGAAGCTGCTCCCTTGATCAGTTCTACCTCGTCTGCCGCAAACTGATCTATCTCCAGGCCATGATCGGCACCCCATTGCTGCCCCTCGTGCTTCACGCCTTTGTCCATAACAACCACGCGGTTAAAGCCCAGCCCGCGGATCAGGGGTTTGGACTGACCGGAGCCGATGCCTATCGTGCTGATCCCCGGCAGGCGCTCCATGGATTTCATCAAACTACCGCCCAGATTTCTTTGGATAAAGCTGCGCCCTACCACCTCAATATTCAGTGCCTCCTCCTGCTTTCGCAGCGCTAGGCGATCGCCTTCAATAACTGCTACATCGAGCTGCTGAAGTGCTGGCTTCAGCACAATAGAGAGCTCATGCTCTTTTAAAGGTAACGTAAGCGATATGTTTTGCGTCTCGTACCCCACATAAGAGACAATCAAAGTATAGGTTTCTTCCGCTAAGTCTGTGAATGAGAAGCGACCGATTCTGTTGCTCTGCATGGCCAGCTTGCCCGGTTGTAGCCGTATGGTTGCTCCTGGCAGCGGACTTTTATTCTCGTCTACTACCAGCCCGCTTAGGTGCGCTGTCTGAGCTAAGCTGCTTGTTGAGAGAGCAATGAAAAACAAGATAAGCGTATGCTTCATTATATCAGAAGTAAGCTACTTATTGAAAAAATTTGAAAATGGATAAGTCCTGGAAAGGCACCAGTACTTCCACCTGTGTATTGCTACAACAGAGATGCTTCATCCCTTGCAAAGGGAAGCTGTGGTTCTACATAAATGCTCCTTTTAGAAGGGGCCTGGTGGATAAGCACAGTTTCTCCATGAGGAAAGCAATGGCAGACACAGGCATGCTACTGAACAGACAGTCAGAAGAAAATCTGCCCTGCTACTGCTTGTACTTACCAGTAATGGAAATTACGATGTCTTAAAGAGCTTTGTGTTGATACCAGGAAGTGTTAAGCCTGGGGAGGGCCTTTATTGGTCCAGGCAAAAAAGGATAACGTGGAAATACCGGCATGAAAAGGTGGTATAGTCTGGATGCCCGGAGTCTTATCGCGTACAATTTCTAACTGTTGCTCCGGCAGGCACTGCTGGCTCTGCTTGTGCAGGAAGTATTCGCAGATATCGCAGGATAAGGCAAGTTCCAAAATAGAGGACTTGCCAATCTCCTGATCAGCTTCCCGGGGTGCAGTGTACGATGCACCGTGGGTGTGGACACACCGGACGGTAAAGATAAAGAGATAGCTGCACAGCATAAGCAAAGCCCAGATGCTATACGCGCGTCTGACCAGAGGCATTATGTTTGCAACTTTGTTACTCATGCAACAAAGATGCAATAAATTAATCAAAGTATATACATGTGGCGTTATTTTTAATAAAAGCGAGCAGGTTTAGAGGTGTTGAGATGGAAACTATCTCATAGTTGTTAATCAGATGGCTTGTCTGGTGCCATTGATTACTTTGCTCTTCTGACATTCCAGACGGAAGGCCATTGTATGTTTGTGATGAACCAGTTCTACCAGCAGTTCAGGACCAGTAATCTTTTGATACAGGCTTGTTAGTGATGACCGCAGCTACAATCATACTAATGCTAAATCTATAAATAACGTAAATTATGGATTTAAGCTGCTGATCATCTACTTGTTATCATCTTCTACAGCTAAATACAAGTCGTCATTCCCCTGAGGAGGGAGATCTGTTTGCTTTTACAGTAGAATCAGCATTCCTGTTTTTATCTGACAGAATCTGACAGATCCCCCGCCTGCGCGGGGATGACGATTAAGGAGCAGTTGACGCTGATTCAATATATTTAACTCACGTTTAATAATTGAATCAGCTGCCAGTATAGCCAAACTGCTTAAAAACAATGAGCCCCGGCCTGAAAAGACCGGGGCTCAAGTTTTATCGATTGTGCTATTTTTAAATCTCCTCCACCGAAAACTCAATATCAACCGTACCAGCTTCCAGGTTGGGAACAGGATTGATGCCTATGGTTTCCGGATTGAAATGCCCTGTTTCTATAATGGCCTTTTGTGCTTTGATGATTTTTGAGCGGCTGAAGAGCTCTCCGGGCCTGATGTTGATCTTCTTCAGCAGTTCAGCGGTACTGATTTTTGTATTTCCGATTACTGTTACCTGGCCAATTCTTGCCTGTGGGCCTTCTTGTACTGTTAATTCCAGCTCAATACCATTGTCTACAAACACTTCTTTGGGTGTAATACTGAAAAACATGTATCCATTATCCATGTACAGAGAGGAAACATCTGTACCATCAGGATGATAATTCAGGCGGTTGTTGAAAGTTTCTTTGTTGTACAGATCCCCTTTGCGGATTCCCAGGGCTTTATTGAGTTGAGTGGCTGTGTAAGCCTTGTTTCCGGTCCAGGTAATTTTACGGATGGGTACATCTCCGGGTGCTAAGGGAGCAGCTGTAGCAGGGTTGGTGTTGGTGGCTGCAGTAGCAGCTGCCTGGTCACTGTTTCCTGAAAAGGAACACAGGAAAAGAGTGAGGGCCAGTACGGGCAGGGCTAGAAGAAATTTTAGCTTTTGCATAGGGCTTGATTTTGGTTGCGTAAGCATGCTGATCCTGTTCAGTATCTGTTTTGATGAAAAAGTATTCAGGATGGGAAGGGCCGGCTGCTGTGTGGTAGCCAGCTTAATGAGCAACTTGCCGTACTGCTTTACCCCGCCAGTGCTGCCGGTAACGGCTGCATCTACCAGGTATTCGTGCACCTCCCGAATTTGCCTTTTGAGATAGTGAACAGCAGGGTGGAACCAGAAAAGAATGCCAGCCACTTCAAACAGGAGCAAGTCCAGGGTATGTTGTTGGGCTACATGAGCCTGCTCATGCTGCAGCACCTGTGCCTGCTCTTCGTCGCTAAGTAGGTTAGTGCTGCCTGGCAGGAAAATGTAATGCAGAAAAGAAAAAGGTGCCGCGCTGTTCCAGGGCTGGATCAGGATATAATTATCTCTCCTGACCTGATGATTTTTGCGGATAAGCAGGTAGACGGAATGCAAATTTGCCCCCAAACGCCAGGCTTTATATGTGCAGCCTAAGCAGTATATCCCCAGCAGCAGAAAGCCAAGGGCAGCATAGGGTAGGGGAGCGCCGGCTGTAGGTGCTCCACCAAGTGAGAAGCTGCCTTGCTGTGCTGCAGTTAAAGCTAACTTATCAAGGTTTAGCTCAAAAGCATCTGTTACAGGCGCATTATTCCAGCCATCGGCAAAAAGCAACTGGGGCAGCGGAAGCAACGGAATAATAGTGCTGATCAACAGGCTCCCCACCAGGTACCACCTGTTCCACTGAAAGTGGGTAAGCTTACGAAAAAACAGCTGATAGGCCAGTGCAAAAGCAGCCAAGGCCACACTTGCTTCTGCCAGATAAACAGCGAAACTACCAGGCATAGGGAGTATTGTTAAGAGTGTTCGTTATCTTTCTCCAGGAGGTCAAGCATCCTGCGGATTTCTTCAGGGCTAAGATTTTCTTCCTTCACCATAAAGGAAACCACCTTATCCGGAGATCCTTCGAAATAGTTGGCAACATATTGCCTGAAGGTAAACCTCCGGTAGGCTGCTTTGGAAATAAGCGGGTAGTACTCATGCGTTTTTCCGTAGGCGGTATGGCCTACAAAACCTTTTTTCTCCAGCAGGCGAATCAGCGAGGAGATGGTGTTATAGGGAGGCTCCGGGGGAGGCATCCGCTCGATTACATCTTTCACAAATCCCTTTTTGATGTCCCACAGGATTTGCATGACTTTTTCTTCAGTCTTTGTTAAAGTCTCCATAGATCAAACGTATAACTTATTTTTCAGTTATACAACTTATATATCAGTTATTAAACTGAATGTTCAGTTTTAGCCAGATTGAGCAGGCGGTAAGTGGGGCAGACAAGCGAGCATCAGTACAGCAGTAGTTTAAGCTTTAGGGTTGAAAAATTAGGAAAAAGGGCTTTAAAAGCTTTATTTAGGCTATATGACAGGTAGGTGACACCTGGATGTCGTGGTGATGACCGCTGATTTAGGCTAGGTTTGTGCTACACTTAAGCCCCAAAAAATGGAAAAGCAATCATTATCAAAAAACCTGATATACCAGCGAAAGCTTAAAGGTTACAGCCAGGAAAAACTGGCTGAACTATCGGGTGTTACCGTCAGAACCATTCAGCGGATTGAGCGTGGCGACGTAAATTCTCACATGAATACCCTTAAGTTATTAGCCGATGCACTTGAGGTAGATATACAAGCGCTGCTGCCGCTGGAGAACCCTAAAGAAGAGGCCATCCAAACCAAGTGGCTGCTTTTACTGCACAGTGTGCCCCTGCTCGGCTCGCTTATTCCCCTGGTCAATATCCTGATTCCAATCTTTATCTGGATACACAAGCGGGAAGACAACCCCATCTACGACCGGCACGGCCGCGCCGTTATCAATTTTCAGCTCACTATTACGCTGCTGTTTTTACTGGGACTGATGGGCTTCTTTATTTTTCCACTCATGGGGGAGGGTGCCGGCGTTTTCTTTTCTATCGTCGGGATTTACTTTGGTGCTATCATTTTCAATGTTGTCTTTATCGTGCTGAACATCTTCCTGGTGCTTAGGAGCAGGCGCATGTTTTACCCTATTGCTATTCCTTTCCTCCGGAAGCCTGTAGTTGCCAAAGTATAGGCGATTAACCGTGCTAGCCCCTGGTTCTTCAGAATTAATACTTCAGATTTTAGATCTGCTCCCCTCCCTGTACCGATTTTTTTCATCTAATTTTTTTCCTACCACTATGAAAACACTATCATACACCCTATACATTTTTGTTCTTTTACTCCTGAATGCCTGTGCCTCGCATACCAGCGAAATCAAAAGGTTAGACAACAGCGGCACAGATGCTGCAGCATTAACGAAGCGCGTACAAAGGCTGGTGGAGCAGGCCCAGGTACATGGCCTGGCGCTGGCTGTTTTCAATAATAATAGGCTTGTTTACCAAAATACTTTCGGCTACGGGCGCTTCGATACAAAAACACCCCTGACAGATTCCACCAACCTTTACGGAGCCTCTCTTAGCAAGGCAGTGTTTGGCGTGCTGGTGATGCAGCTGGTGGAAGAAGGCGTAATTGACCTGGATACACCCCTGCAAAGCTACTTGCCTAAGAAGATCTGGGAGTATGAGCCCCGCACGCGCTGGCACGATAACTTTGCCGACCTGGCCTCCGACTCTCTCTACCATAAAATTACTGCGCGCATGTGCCTAAGCCACACCTCCGGATTCCCCAATTGGCGCTGGTTCGAACCAGATCAAAAGCTGAAAGTGTTAGATACTCCCGGTACGCGCTACCGCTACTCCGGAGAGGGCATGACCTACCTGCAGGTGGTGCTGGAGCGTATGCTGGGGAAGGGCCTGGAAGCGCTGGCGCAGGAGAAAATCTTTCAGCCGCTGGGCATGCACAACACCAGCTATACCTGGCAACCCCATTTCGAAGATGACTTTGCCTACGGCCATGCGGCCACGGGAGCCATTTTCGGTAAAGACAAAGACAATGAGGCAAGAGGAGCCAGCACCCTGGAAACTACACTGGAGGATTACAGCAAATTTATGGAAGCAGTGCTGCAGCAAAAGCTCCTTAGCCCTGCTTCTTACCGTGAGCTTTTTGCTACTCACATAAGAATTCATTCCTTACGGCAGTTTGGTCCTTTGTCCCTGAAGGATTCTACCTTAAACGATGCCATTGCCCTGGGGTATGGTTTGGGTTGGGGTGTTTTGCAATCGCCTTACGGAGTGGGGGCTTTCAAAGAAGGAGGAGGAAGTGGATTTCATCACTATTCCATCCTCTATCCCGACGCAGGCATTGGCGTGCTGATCATGACCAATAGCGATAACGGCACAGGCATCTTCAAAGAGCTGCTGGCGCTTACCATTGCCGATACCTACACACCCACCGAGTGGAATAATTACGTGCCCTACCAGGAGAAGGCCCCCATCGCAGATTCCCTCTATGGCTACCAGTGCAGCCCCTGTAATCAGGCCTGCGATAGCCTCACTTTTACAGCTCCAGGAAAATGCCCGCATTGCCAGATGAAACTGGAGCCTAAGATTTCGTTAATGTTGGGAATTAACTAATCTATTATCTTTAGCTGCCTAGGAGTGCGCTCTTGAAACTTCTGCTTGTCTTTGTGTAAAATAATTTATAGATAAATTAAACTACATGACCCAACCCTTCATTTGTAACAATTGTCATATAATCAAAGGCTTCTTAATTAGTGGTAGTGTTGTAATATAGGCCGCGCTATAATTTTCTGCTTAATTGCATAATTATCAAACATGGATCATCTGATATCCTAATTATAATTTATGAAAAAGATTCTACTAATCTTATTGACTTTAACCTTGGTTTTACAAAATGCTTATGCTCAGATAGAAGCTGATGAAAAGATTGTAAAATATTCTGCCATCATAAGGGCGGGAGTTTTAGATACCTATTATTACAGTTTACCGATAGCTAGAACAAAGTGCATTGAAGGATGCCCTGTTGATGAGGAGTCTAGTACTCTTAGTAAATCTTTAAATATCGGATTGATATATCAATTAAATGAGAGAAATCACATTGCTGTTTTAGTTGGATATTCTGAATTTGGGTACCATGTTAAGGGGCGGTATTCTATAGGAGGACGTCCGGTTCATCCCTATGAAGGAGACGTAATTTGGACCTATTGGGGATTAGAGCTTGAGCATGTATTGCGTTTATATCAGGTGGGTAAAGTAAAGTTCTTGTTAGGCAATGGACTTAGAGTAGAAACACCATTCGATGATGAAATTAGATATGATGACTATAAAGCTTTTGAAGATATAGGCTTTAGTTACAGCGGAAGAATAGGCGCAGAGATTCCTATAAGCAACAAGATCTCCCTTATTGGCAATGGCCTCTTCAAAACCTCATTGATTAAGTATAACCCGGAAATTTATGAGAGCTATCGCCCTTATGGCATAGGTGGAGAAATAGGTATTAAGGTGAAGCTTTAATAACAAGTTCGTTTAGGTGCCTGGATTGCAGTTTATCTATTCTGCATTTGAGTAGCCGCCGCCTCATAAAAAGCTAAAGGGGTCCAGTACGAATCCTTGTAGCGAAGAGGCGGCGGTTATCCATCACCCCCGATGGTACACCCGGCACCACTCCCTTAGCATGGCTTCGTGCCTGGGGGTAAGCTGCTCGTGCTGGAGGCGCCAGAGCCAGTTTCCTTCTGTAGAAGCAGGCATGTTCATGCGGGCGGTTTCGTCCAGCCCCAGGATGTCCTGGATGGGGAGCACGGCAATTTTAGCCACGGAGGCATACGCCAGACGGCCCAATACCTTATGCACCTCTTTCTCCAGCACAATCTGGCCAACATACTCTTCCATCCGCTGGCGATCCTCTTTCGGCAGGTCTTTGCGGTACCAGCCACGGGTGGTGTTGTTGTCGTGGGTGCCGGTATAAGCTACCGAGTTGGGCGTATAGTTGTGCGGAATGTAGGTTGATTTAGGCATCTCGTCGCCAAAGGCAAACTGCAGCACACGCATGCCCGGCAGGCCAAAATCATCACGCAGGCTATAGACGGCATCGTTGATGTCACCCAGATCTTCGGCAATAAAAGGAAGATCACCAAGCGCCCTGTTCAGTGCTTTAAAGAAATCTGCACCAGGGCCGGGCTTCCACTCACCATTCTTGGCAGTTTCTTCGCCGGCGGGTACATCCCAGTAATCGGCAAAGGCACGGAAATGATCCAGCCGCAGCAGGTCGTACAGCTCCATGTTCTTTCGGATGCGGTTCACCCACCAGGTGTAGCCCTCTTTCTTCAGCACATCCCATTTAAACACGGGCATGCCCCAGAGCTGGCCATCTTCATTGAAGTAATCGGGGGGCACGCCGGCTACGCCAGTCATGTTTCCTTCCTCATCCAGGCTAAAGATGTGTGGATTTGCCCATACATCTACCGAATCGTAGCTTACGTAAAAGGGCAGGTCGCCAAAGAAGCGGATGCCCAGGTTGTTGCAGTAGCCTTTAAGCTCCTGCCACTGCTTGCTGAAGAGGAACTGCAGCCATTTTACCTTTTGAATGGCATCGGCCTGTTGCCCTGCAAACTCTTTCAGCGCATTCTCCTGGCGTAGCTTATACTGCTCCGGCCACTGGTACCAGGGCTTGCCACCATGCTCCTGCTTAAGCACCAGGTAAAGGGCAAAGCTATCGAGCCATTCGGCCTCCTGCTGGCTAAACTGCTGGAACTGCCGCTCAAGGTTTTTAAATTTGCCGCTTTTGTAGTTTTGGTAGGCCTTCTCAAAAAGCTCATTTTTATTTTTCTCGGCCTGCTCAAATTCTGCTTTGTCCTTCACCGTCAGGTGGTAATGGAGCAGCTCTTCGGCATCCAGCAAGCCATCTGCAGCCAACAGCACCGGGCTTAGCAGTAGGGTGTTGCCGGCCATGCTTGAGTAGGAGCTGTAGGGCGAGTGGCCTGTGCCTGCTTCCGTTGGATTGAGCGGCAGGATCTGCCAGTATTTCTGGCGGCTGCGGCTTAAGAAATGAGCGAATGCTTTTGCTTCAGGACCAAAATCGCCAACACCAAAAGCTGAGGGCAGTGAGCTAATGTGCATGAGCGTACCTGCACTGCGATCAGTAAGAGGCTGCTGAAGGGTAAGTAAAGCAAGGGGCAGGTTTTTAAAGAGCTCTTTTACAGCTATGCCTTTAGCGCCTGCTTTGCCTTTGGTATTGTTCAGCTGGTGCTGCCATTCGGCAGGAGCCTCCGGAGGAGGCACAATGTAGGTATCCTTCCAGTCGAGGGCCAGCACATCTTTTTTCTGCTGTTTGCTTAAAGCAGCCAGGTGCAGCGGCACAGCCACCAGGCACCAGTTTTGCTGGTAGCGGCGGGCAAATGCCAGCACATGCTCCTTGTACTTACCCTCTACCTGTACAGGAACGTATTGACCTTTTTCAAATAATTCCGCCTGCTGCTTGCGCTCCTGTAAAAGTTGGTGTACCAGCCAGAGCTTAATCTTTGCACTGTAGCGATTGCTCCAGAGGGTCTTTGGCAGGCTTTCTTTTTCTTCCCCCTTGGCTTTGGTAAATTCTTCCAGCCATTGCTGGCGCTGTTCGTAGTCTACAGCCCGGCGGTTGTCGGGATCTACCAGGCTAAAGTCCCAGAGCTCTGTGCCCTGGTATACATCGGGTACGCCGGGACAGGTGAATTTTAAAAGCAGCTGGACGAGTGAGTTTACAATGCCAAAGTCGGCTACTTTTTTATGAAACTTCTGAAAGCCTTTCCAAAAGGGCCTCTCCCTGTCGAGCAGGCGGAGGGCGAAATCTTTGGTAGCTCCTTCGTACTCCTCGTTAGGGGTACTCCAGTTGGAGTGGCGCTTGGCCTCACGCAAAGCCTTTTGCAGGTACTCCTGAACACGTTCCGGGAAGTTATCCTCATCCTGCTCCGGCATAGGATAAGCTCCAACCAGGGTCTGGTAGATGAGGTATTCATCATTGGCATCAGGGGCTCCGTTTTGCTTAAGTCCCCAGTTGGTCTGCTGCCATTCCTGCACCTGCTCCAGCCATTCGTCGGGCAGGTCGGTAAGCACGTTCAGGCGTGCGCGCACATCTTCGCCGCGCTTGGTGTCGTGGGTGGAGGTGGCATTGATGGATAGAGGCCACTTCTGCTGCCTTTCTACCATCTTCTGATGAAACTCTTCTGCCGACATGCCAAAAGCCTCTGGTGCATCGCCTACTTCGTTGTGTGCCACAAAGCGGTTGTAGGTATACATGAGGGTGTCTTCCACGCCTTTGGCCATCAGGGGGCCTGTAAACTGCATGCAGCGCTGGTAGAACCGCAGGGCACGCTGGTTGTATTCTTCCTTGCCCTCCTGTGGCCTGCGCAGCAGCACCTCCTCCAGCAGGGCCAGGGCAGGTGCCAGCTCTTTTTTTTCCTTCCGGCAGCGCCTGAGGATATCGGCTACGGCAGCGGCTTCGGTTTTGTTCAGCGGAAACTGATTGCCGTAGTAGCGGTATACGGGGCACTGGATCAGGAACTCGCCAATGGCTGCCTTTAGCACTTCAGGACTTAGGGCATCCAGTGTTTTTTTATCTGCCAGCTCCAGCTCCAGAAAAAGATGGTGCAGGTTATCCAGCTCGCCGCCCATGCGCTGGTAGAGGATAAACTCCTTCTTCTGGTGTATCTGTTCATGGACAGAGGTGGTATCTCCCACCATTTTTTCGTAAAAGCTGGTGAAGGCTTGTTTGCTGCGTTTGTTGGTAAACAGGTTGTTTACCAGGGAAAGGAAATCGTAGCCGGTATTGCCCTGTATGGGCCACTCCTTTGGAAGCTCCTCGCCGGGTTCCAGAATTTTTTCGATGGTGATGTGGGTATCTTCACCTACCAGCGCCCGTAGCTGTTCCATATAACCGCTGGGGTCGTAGAGCCCGTCTACGTGATCCACACGCAGGCCGCTGATCACGCCATCGTCCAGCAGCTTTTTGATATACTGATGATAGTGCTCAAATACCTCCTGGTCCTGTACGTTCAGACAAATAAGGCTGTTAACAGTAAAAAAGCGGCGGAAGTTGATTTGCTTTTCAGTTTCCTGCCAGTAGCACAGGCGGTAAGCCTGCTCCTCTGCTATCTGCTGGAGCAGTTCTGCATTGCCGTTCACTGCTTTGAGGCAGGCTTTCAGGTAATCTTTTGTGCCGGCATCTTTCATTAGCGCTGCCAGCTGGAGCTGAAATTCGTGCATACGCTCCCCCAGTGCTACGGCTTCTTCTACCCTTTGTATCTCTGGTATGCGGTCCAGTAACTGCTGTATGGACTCAGGTGCTTTTTTGTCTGCAGCATTCAGAATGCTGGCGTAGGAGCGCAGGTGCAGCGGATAGGCATTGTCGTAGTACTTGAGCACCAGGCGCGGTTCTGCATAATCCACCTGCAGTTCGTTATTCTTCAGCACCTCCTCCAGGGGAGAGCCTAAAAAAGGCACCATGATGCGGCCATGGTAAAGCTTGCTGTTCCAGGCTACATCAAAGAAAGAGGCATATTTAGAGAGCTGCCCTTTTTCAAGTACATCCATCAGCCAGCCATTGTGCTGGTTGTAGGCCATGTGGTTGGGTACAATATCCTGCAGCCAGCCAATATTGGCCTCCTGCAGCTTTTTGCTGATGGCCCTAAGCTTGCGCTCAGTGCCGATTTCGGGATTGATCTGGTGCGGATTTACCACATCGTAGCCATGGGTGCTGCCGGGTGTGGCCTCAAAAATTGGAGAGGCATAAAGGGTGCTTACCCCCAGCTGCTGCAGGTAGGGAATAATATTCTCAAAGTCTTTTAAAGAGAAATCTTTATGAAACTGGATGCGATAAGTGCTAACCGGATTAAGCATGGCGACTACTGGCGTAAATAACTAAGGATTCTGGTTTCAGGCTAATGGTTTCTGCGGCAGCAATTGAGTCGCTGCCAGTGCTTGATTGTGCCGGCTCCCGGGAGCCTCTCCACTCAGCTGCTGCAGAGTCGAGCAGTTTGTACCACTCCTGCCTGTAGGTAGGCAGTTTGATGTGTTGTTCCTGCCCGGAAAAATTCATGCAGCAGAGCACATGGGCACCATCATGCCAGCGGTGCAGCAGCAGGGTGCCATTCTTGCTGTTGTGTTCTACATCCAGCTGCTTTCGGTTCAGGTGGCGCAGGGCTGGCTGCTCTTTACGCAACTTAATAAGTGTTTTATACCAGCGCAGTATTGTCTGGTGCGGCTCCTGCTCCGGTAGCTGCCATTGCAGCTTCGATTGTAGAAAGGTTTCTTCTGACTGCGGATCAGGCGCTTCGCCTTTGGCATGGAAATGGGCAAACTCTGCCTTACGACCTTTGCGTACAGCTTCTACCAGGTCGGGATCTGTATGGCTGATGAAGTAGAGGAATGGATTGGTTTCGCTCCATTCTTCGCCCATCCAGAGCATGGGCAGGTAGGGGCTCAGGAGCACGGCGCCTGCCAGGAGCTTCTGCATCTCAAAGCTTACCAGCTGGCTGGTACGTTCGCCCAGCATGCGGTTGCCTACCTGGTCGTGGTTTTGGGAGAACACCACAAACTGCTTGCCCGGGTTATTTTCGGCCTTGGTGCCAAAGAACTTATTGCGGTGCGGCGAGTACTGGCCATCATACACATAGGCATCTTCATAAGACTTTGCCAGGTGGGTCAGTCCGTCAAAATCGGAGTAGTACCCCGTTTTTTCCTCGCCTGCCGTTACGCGCAGGGCATGGTGAAACTCATCGATCCATTGTGCATCAAAGCCATATCCTCCTTCCTCAAGTGGGTTGATGAAGCGGGTGTCGTTCAGGTCTACTTCGGCAATCAGGTAGTGCCGGCGGCCGGTTTCTTCCATCAGGCGGTTAACGTGCTGCTTGATTTCCCGCAAGATGTGGTTAGGGCCAAAATCTTTAATGGCATGCACGGCATCCATGCGCAGGGCATCTATGTGGAAGTCGCGGAACCACATCAGCACATTTTCGATAAAGTAGCGGCGAACGCCGTCGCTCCAGGCATCATCAAAGTTGATGGCTTTGCCCCAGGGAGTATTGTATTTATCGGTAAAATAGGGGCCGTAGTCGTTCAGGTAGTTACCTTCGGGACCCATGTGGTTGTACACCACATCGAGCACCACGGCAATGCCTCGCTGGTGGCAGGCATCTACCAGGTGGTGCAGACCAGCCGCACCGCCATAGGAGTTTTGCACGGCATAAGGATATACGCCATCGTAACCCCAGTTGCGGTTGCCGGGAAACTGTGCCACCGGCATAATTTCAATGGCAGTAATGCCCAGTTCTTTCAGGTAGTCGAGCTTTTGAGTGATGCCCTCAAAAGTGCCATCTGGTGAAAAGGTGCCGGTATGCAGTTCGTAAAGAATGTAATCCTCCAGTGGCAGGTTATTCCACTGCTTGTCGCTCCACTGGAACTGGGAGGGGTCCAGTGCCTGCGAATAGCCATGCGGACCTTCGGGCTGGGAGAGTGATGCAGGATCTGGCCTTTCCAGGGGAGTATTTTCCCCCTCACTTTCGCTGCGCTTCAGTACAAACTTGTACAGGTCGCCGGCTTTGATCTTATCTGTTGTAGCCTGCCAGTAGCCGAGTTCCTGCTTTTCGAGTGGCAGCGTGCCTTTGTCTTTTATCTGAATGCTTACCTGCTCCAGCAGCGGGGCCCAAACCCGTACCTCTGCCTTGCCCTGTTTGTTAAAGTTTACACCCAGTGTGCGTTTACCAACATCTATGCTATTCATGCGTTTGATTAAGCTTAAAAAATGGGATGTTCCAGCAGTACAATAGAGCGGCCGTTGATCTTTACAGATTCACCTGCTAAATAGCTGTCACTTTCTTCATCTACCCGGTTCTCGCTGGTATCCAATACTTTGTTCCACTGCTGACCATACTTTTTGGGCGGCAGCTTAAAGGTAACAGGCTCGTGGTGTGCATTGAAGATAACATAGAAGCTGTCGTCAATAATATGCTCACCCCTGGTTCCGCGGGAGTGAATACCACGTCCGTTCATGAATACACCGAGCGCTTTTGCAAAGTCCTGATTCCACTTTTCATCTGTCATTTCTTTACCGTTGGGGGCAAACCAGGCAATATCCTCAAGCCCTATTCCCTTAATGGGCTGGCCCTGAAACCAGCGGCGGCGGGTAAAGGTTGGATGGCTTTTGCGCAGGTGTATGAGTTTACGTGTGAACTGTAGCAGCTCAGTATCGGCCTCGTGCCAATTGACCCAAGATATTTCATTGTCCTGGCAGTAGGCATTGTTGTTGCCCCCCTGGGTGCGGCTTATTTCATCGCCGGCCAGCATCATAGGCACCCCCTGCGACAGGAAGAGGGTAGTGAGGAAATTACGTTTCTGCCGCTCCCTGCAATCCACAATCTTTGGGTCGTCGGTAGGGCCTTCAGTGCCGCAGTTCCACGAACGGTTATGACTCTCGCCATCGTTGTTATTTTCTCCGTTGGCCATGTTGTGCTTTTCGTTGTACGACACCAGGTCGTTCAGTGTAAAGCCATCGTGTGCGGTAATAAAATTAATACTGGCAGTAGGGCTGCGGTAATCATCCCGGTACAGGTCGGAGCTACCGGTTAGGCGCTCTGCAAACTCACCCAGAATACTTTCTTCGCCGCGCCAGTAGTCGCGCATGGTATCGCGGTACTTGCCGTTCCATTCGGCCCAGCCCGGAGGGAACTTACCTACCTGGTAACCACCTTCGCCAATATCCCAGGGCTCGGCAATGAGCTTAACCTGCGAGATTACCGGGTCCTGGTGAATAATATCGAAGAAAGAGCCGAGGCGGTCTACATCGTGGAGCTCGCGGGCAAGGGCGGAGGCAAGGTCAAAGCGGAAACCATCTACATGCATTTCGGTAATCCAGTAACGAAGGCTGTCCATGATCAGGCGCAGTACATTGGGCATCATGGCATTGAGGGTATTGCCCGTACCGGTATAGTCCATGTAATAGCGATTATCCTCTGTGAGGCGGTAATAAGAGGCGTTATCGATACCCCGGAACGAAATGGTGGGCCCCAGGTGGTTTCCTTCGCCGGTGTGGTTATATACCACATCCAGTATAACTTCAATACCAGCCTTGTGCAGCTCTTTCACCATATTTTTGAACTCTACTACCTGGCCGCCCAATACCCCGCTGCTGGAGTAGCGTACGTCTGGTGCAAAAAATCCAATGGTGTTGTAGCCCCAGTAGTTGGTAAGATTTCTTTCCTTCAGGTGCCTGTCGGTAATAAAATGGTGTATGGGCAGCAGCTCTACGGCTGTTATGCCCAGCTGCTTCAGGTAGTTAATGGTAACAGGGTGTGCCAGGCCTGCATAAGTACCCCTGATTTCTTCGGGAATATCAGGATGCATTTTGGTAAAGCCCTTTACATGTGTTTCGTATATAATGGTCTGGTGATAGGGGATCTTCGGCATTGTATCTCCCTCCCAGTCAAAAGCATGATCAATCACCACCGACTTGGGTACATAGGGAGCGCTGTCTACCTCGCTTGGATTCAGGTCTTCTTCCGGGTTTCCAATCTCATAACCAAACATGGCATCGTGCCATTCAATGGTGCCGGCTATAGCCTTGGCATAAGGATCTACCAGTAGTTTGTGCGGGTTAAACCTGTGCCCGTTGTGCGGCTCATACGGTCCATACACACGGTAGCCGTACAATTGCCCGGGCTTGACTTCCGGCAGGTATGCATGCCAGATCTGGTGTGTACGCTCGGTCAGGCGTATTTTTATCGACTCAACATCATCTTCAGTAGAGTTGAAAAGACAGAGGTCAACCCCGGTTGCATTGTCGGCAAATAGTGCAAAATTAACTCCCTTTCCATCCCAGGTGGCACCCAGGGGGTAGGGGTTGCCAGGATATACTGTAGTATTCATTCTTTTTTAACCCTGTAAAAGTGGTGTAATGTTTTAAAGGCCTCTATTTTTTAAAGCAGGCACAAGCAGGAGAGAGTCTTCTGTTAATTTGATTCTGAAAAAAATGTGTAACAGATCGTTGCAGATACACGAAAATTTATAGGAAAGGTTACCGGTTTTGGGAGATAATCTCCAGAAACAGAGGTGGAACGCTGGCAGTTAACCACACCCCATTGGCAGCCTGATAAAAGGTATGGCCACTTGTATGCATTGAAGCAGTATTTACCTGTAGAATAACTGGCTGCCCGTGCCGCTGCCCCACTGTTCTGGCTGTAGTTATATCAGCAGAAAGGTGTACGTATTGCCGGGACCCCGCCTGCAAGCCTTCCTTTAAGATGGATGCTATATGTTGTGTGGCTGTTCCGTGGTATAATACTGGCGGGGGTGCAAGGGGCTGCAGCCCGAGTTCAACAGCTATGGAATGTCCCTGGCTGGCCCTGATAAGGGTGCTATCGGCATTGAAAGCAAAGCGCTGCTTATCATTGGTGGCTACAACCTCCTGCAGCTTAGGCAGGTCTACGGGCATGCCCTGCTGCTGCAT
This sequence comes from Cesiribacter sp. SM1, assembly GCF_020178975.1. Taxonomy (GTDB): domain Bacteria; phylum Bacteroidota; class Bacteroidia; order Cytophagales; family Cyclobacteriaceae; genus Cesiribacter. Next base: position 34,571 of record NZ_JAHXBU010000039.1, on the reverse strand, counting down.
CTTCATTAACAGTTCATCAACAGAGGTCCATCCTGCACGATCCAGCGTAATGCCCAGTGCCTCGGGCTTGTGGCGCAGTACCAGGCTTAAAAATTTACTGATGCGTTTGTTGTCCATAGTTAATGTTTAAACGCATGGACAGTAGCCTTGTTCTCCCGGCAGGGCAGATCAGGTAGTTACATTCAGCCTTTTGGAAACGTACAAGATGCCCGGCTGCGCCTGAAGATACAATATTTGCCTGTCGTGTAGGGGAGAGAACATCCAAAGCGCGAACGCTGCACCTATGGTGGTATAAAGCATATCTGACTGCGTATCCCAGGCATATCCCTGGGTACCTAAAAACGCATCGGCCGCAGCGCCAGTGATAGCAGCCAGCGTCCACTCCAGCACCTCATAGCCTGCGCTGAGGCTCATGCAGGTGGTGATGACAAAGTATGAAAGCCATTTTCTGTTTTCAACTATCCCCTTGCGTATAAAAATTTCCCTTGCAATAATGGCAGGCATCAGGCCCTGTACAAAATGGACCAGCTTATCATAGTTGTTTCTGGTACCATAGAAATTATCGCGGATCCAGTCGAACAGGGGTACTTCGGCATGGGTATAATGGCCACCAATAAAAAGAATACAGGCATGCAGCGTAATAAGGATGCAGGCAAGAGGCGTAAGGGGAAAGCTTTTGTAGGTAAGCATTACCACGGCAAGCCCGATCAGCGCAGGTGCAACTTCCAGCAGCCAAATAAAGAAGTCCTTTGGTTCAACAACAGACCAGATAAAAGCAGCTATGTACAAGCTTAACAGAAAGATTTTTAGCCGGTGGTTTTTCATGTTGCTGGAAAAAAGAACAATTGGATTGTCACAGGGAAAGTGCCGGTTTATTGTTCTAACCTACAACTTACTGAAAAGCAGCTTTAAAAGCAATAGAGGCCGGTTTTAGGTTTTGCACCGGATGCATATAAGCACAGGCGCAGGAAACAGGTATAGGGTATAACCTCCCTGGGGTTACCTTCTGCCGTTTTTAACTCGCTTCAGTAACTATTTATGAACCTGTAAGAGCGCGGTGCTTCTGGTGTTCCAGAGCTTTACTGGCTACTCAAAAATAATTCATTCTCCATACTTGACTAATCTGTGCAGAGCAAATACCTTTGTTTTAATAATGACTGACCGGTCAACCAAAAAAAAGACTGCTGCCACAAAATTAAGAAGAGATGTCGCCCAGAACTGTAGCGCAAAACGAGGAAATAAGGCAGGAACGCAGGGAACAGCTGCTGAACACCGCCCTTAAGCTTTTTGCTGAAGAAGGCTACGAGGCCACCAGCATCAGTAAAATAGCCCGGGAAGCAGGTGTAGCCAAGGGGCTGCTGTACAACTACTTCGCCAGCAAAGAAGAGCTGATGGAGCAGATCATATACCTGGCCATGGAAAAAATGGCCGGTTTGTTCCAGACCATCAGGAAAGAGGGCGATCCTAAAGAAGTAATCAAAGAGGCTCTCTGCCTGGTCAGGGATTCCCTGAAAAGGGACCTTACCTTCTGGAAGTTCTACAAGCGGTTCGGCAGCCAGCTTAGCGATAAAAAGCAGCTCATGGACAAGGTGTTTCAGGATATGCAGGAGTGGGTGCTGCGCATGAACGAGCTGATGGCAAAGCTGGGGTTCCGTAATCCGGAGCTGGAGACCTTTAAGTTGAGTGCCATTATTGATGGCATAACCTCCGATTATGTAGCCATGACGGAACACTATCCGCTGGATGCCATGATTGATTACCTGGTAGAAACCTATCAGGATAAAAGCAGGCTCTGAAACAGCAATATTGAGCCTTTGCCAAAACAGGGGCGGCAGCAGGGTGGTGAAAACAGCCTGCCGTTAAAGCCGGCTACAGGGCCAGCAGAACCAGTGGCAACAGGTGTAGGGGAGGGGCGAGTATTCTTAAATATCAAGTACAGTGGAAGTAATTAGCACAAACGGGCTTACCAAATCTTTCGGAGTAACGAAGGCAGTTAACAGTATCTCCTTTCAGGTAAACAGTGGAGATATCTATGGTTTTCTTGGCCTGAATGGTGCAGGTAAAACCAGTCTCATCCGCATGTTGCTGGGCATGATCAGGCCAGATAGTGGCAGTGTTGCACTGTTTGGGAAAAGGCTGGATACAAAGTTTGATTTATGGAATGAGGTAGGATACCTGGTGGAAACGCCCTATTCCTATCCTAATCTTTCCGTTACCGAAAACCTTAAAGTCTATTACCAGCTAAGGCAGCTGAAAAACCCAAAGCTGATTCCTGAAATCATAGAGAAACTTAAGTTGGGCCGCTACCAGGATGTAAAAGCGGGGCATCTTTCACTGGGAAATCAGCAAAGGTTAGGCCTGGCAAAAGCGCTTATGCACCAGCCCCGGCTGCTGATCCTGGATGAGCCCATTAATGGATTAGATCCCGAGGGAATTGTAGAGGTACGAAGCCTGCTGAAGGAGCTTGCCGATAGGGGATCGACAATCTTTTTATCGAGCCACATTCTTGGGGAAATTGCAAAGATAGCCAGCAGGGTAGGGATCATTCACACAGGCAGGCTGGTTCGTGAGCTAAGCATTTCAGAACTGGGTGAGCAGCTGATCAGGAAGGTGCTGATACATACCGGAGATAACAGCAGTGCCATAAAATATTTGATCAGCGAGGGTTATGGGGCAGTTATGGATGAAAACAACAGCATAGCAGTGGCAGATCAGCGGGCAGTTGCATACCCGGAAAATTTAACAAAGTTGCTGGCTGAAAAAGGCATTCCACCAAAACAGGTGTATTTGTATACCGAAGATCTGGAGATGTATTTTTTACGCACCATTAGAGAATAAACAAGATGAAAAGCCAGGTAGCGGCATTAAAAGCCGAGCTGATTAAAAACAGGTACTCCACCATCTTTTGGGTAACGTTTATTGCCTTTGCGCTTGCGCCACTGATGGGAGGCATTTTTATGCTGATCATGCGTAGCCCTGATGCACTTGCAAAAGCAGGAACCTTAAGTGCAAAGGTACAAATGATGGATTTTTCTGCAGACTGGAATTCTTATTTTGCCATACTAACCCAGGCAATTGGTGTTGGCGGGGTGCTGGTGTTTGGGTTTGTAGCAAGCTGGGTTTTTGGCAGGGAGTATTCCGAAGGTACTACAAAAGATCTCCTGGCCCTCCCTACCTCCAGAACCAGGATTCTTAATGCAAAATTTGTAGTATATGCCACCTGGTGCCTGGCCCTGGTCGCTTCTAACCTGCTGCTAGGTTATATTATTGGCACTGTGTTACAGATTTCTGTTGCTGAAACCTTTTCTGTTGCAGCAAGCCTGGAAGCTTATTTTGTTACCACCCTACTAACTATTTTACTGGGTACGCCCATTGCATTTTTTGCCATGTGGGGCAGGGGGTACCTTGCACCTTTGGGTTTTGTAGCCCTGGCGCTGGTGTTTTCCCAGATTATAGCTGCAACCGGCTGGGGGTACTATTTTCCCTGGGCTGTACCCGGACTTTTCAGCGGTGCCGGTGGGGAGTACAGGGAGCAACTGGATGCATTAAGCTACGTAATGCTGCTCCTGGTTAGTGTTGCAGGATATGTTGCAGCCATATCTTACTGGAAATATGCAGATCACACAAAATAGCAGAAAGGCTGCTGCCGATAAAATGTGAGGCAGGGCGTCTGTATATTCCTATTATTTGTTATAATTTTGCTAGTGCAATTTCTGGCAGAATTTTTCCTATGGTCTTCAATTTTCTTTGCACCAGGCTTTTATGTCTGTTGATGCCCCTGCTGCTGGCGCTGGGGGCCTCTGCCCAGCAAGCCGCTTCAGCAGCCAACACAAAGCCTTTTCATAATGCATACCAGTCCCTTTGCGATTCTTTAAAGGTAGCCGCACCTGATTTTACTAAGCTGGAGCTTGAGTTAAGGATCTGGAGCTTTAAGTGGAACGATGGCAGCCAGCGGCTGATCCAGGTGCAAAAGTTTAAAGATGGCAGCTGGGGAGCTGCCACAAGGGATTTCTACTACATAGACGATGAACGCTACAACTTTTATGGCGAGCAGTTCCGGACTCCGCTGCAGCAGGACTGGAGCCATAAATGGACAGAGATTGTGGAAAAGGGATATCTTGATTTACCCAGCCAGCAGGAGCTGAACGCCAGGATACTCGCCTCTGGCGAAGAGTTATTTCTGCTGGAAGATGACCACAGTTACACAATAGAACTGCTCACCCCTAACGAGCAGCGAAGCATCAGCTATGCCAATCCCAAAGGTCATCAGCATTATTATACACAGCTGGGACTGGAAGTGAGCGAGTACGCCAAGGTAAATTCTTTTCTTTCGATTCTACAGAACGAATTTGTTTTCTAAGCCCTGGTACCCAGTGAACCTGAAATTACCAGTCATCAGCGCCTTTCATCTACTTTGTTATGATAGTGTTCTGGATGAAGTAGGGCTGAAGCAGTGTGCCGTTTTATCAGTGCCTCCGTATTAACTAAAACAACGTGAATTATTGGTTTAGTATCAGCGTCAATTGCTCCTTGATCATCATCCCCGCGCAGGCGGGGATCTGTCAGATAAATCACTAACAGTTATTTTACCTGTAAAGGCAAACAGATCTCCCTCCACAGGGGAATGAAGGCTTGTATTTAGCTGTAGAAGATAACGAGTAGGTTATCAGTAGCTTTGGTCCATAACGCACATTAAAATACCCATCAAATATAATTTTCATAAATATGTTGATTTACTGAACACTGTTCATTAAGTTTGCATTGTATACTTCGGATATGGGAACCAAAGACAGGAAAGAACGGGAGAAGGAGGAACTGCGGGAGCTCATTTTAAGGGCTGCTAAGGATATATTTTTTGAAAAAGGCTACGCCCAGACGAGTATACGCAATATTGCAGACCGTATAGAGTACAGCCCGGGTACCATTTACCTGCATTATAAGGATAAGGATTCTATTTTTCATGCACTGCAGCAGGAGGGTTTTAAGCTGCTTCGGCAGCAGTTTGGTGTACTGCAGGTGGTGGCAGATCCTTTTGAGCGCCTGAAAGCGATGGGCAGACTCTATCTGAAATTTGCCATGGAGAATCCGGAGTATTATGACCTGATGTTCGTAATCAGGGCGCCAATGAATGTGCTGGAAGAAGAAGCCTGCTGGGACGAAGGGCAAACTGCCTTTAATGTGCTGGTGAATGTGGTACAGGAGTGTGTGCAGCAGGGGCATTTTAAAGGGCACGATGCAGAGGAAATGGCTTATGTGATCTGGTCTACCATGCACGGAATGGCCACCCTTAGTATCCGTGGCCGCTGTCGCGTGATCAGTGATGAAAAACGTGAAACCATTGAAATATTAGGGTACGAGACTTTTGTACAAATGTTAAACTGTATTTAGTGCTTCACTAAGCACGAAGCAGGCAGGCATCTGTTGCCTACAGTAGGTAGGCATCTGCTGAATGCAGCAGAAATGGGTCTGCTATTTTTTTACCCTATTACTAAACACTGTTCATTTTAAATACAATGTATATGAGTACCTTTTCCGCACTCATCAGGGGATTGCTGTTGCTTTTTTTTAGCGCAATCACCTTTATCGCCCAAAGCCAGACTGCTGCTGCCCGTGAAGAGCCCCTGCGGCAGTACATCAGGGAGGGCCTGCAGAGCAACATTACCCTGCAGCAAAAGCATATTGGGCTTGAAAAAGCTACCCATGCGCTTAAAATTGCCGGCAGCTACTTTATACCAGCTGTTTCTTTCAATGCCGGTTACACCCATGGCAGTGGCGGCCGTGCCATCGATCTGCCCATTGGCGATATGCTAAACCCCGTATACAGCACCCTTAACCAGCTCACGGAAACCAATAATTTTCCGCAGGTCGAAAATGTAAAGCAAAGCTTCTTTCCGCAAAACTACTACGATGCCCACCTGCGCACGGCTGTTCCGCTGCTGAATACCGACCTTTACAACAACAGGCGCCTGCAGCACGATAAAGTACTGCTGCAGGAGTGGGAGGTGAAAGCCTATGAGCGGGAGCTGGTAAAGGATATTAAGCTGGCTTACTACAATTATCTAAGCGCACTGGAGGCGGTAAAGATCTGGCAGAGTGCCCTGGCGCTGGTGGAGCAAAACCTGGAGGTAAACGAGTCGCTGCTGCGCAATGGCAAGGGTTTGCCAGCCGCAGTACTGCGGGCCCAAAGCGAGCTGGAGGGTGTAAAAGCACAGCTGCAGGAGGCAGAGAGTAATATTCAGAATGCACAGCGCTACTTTAACTTTTTGCTTAACAAGCCGCAGACCAGTGCCATTGAAGTTGTACAAAATGTTGAAGAAGCTGTAGGAACAGTGCCCCTCCTGCTGTCGCAGACAGAAGCAACAGTTGCCCATCGGGAAGAGCTGCAGATAATACAGGCCGGGGAGCGGCTTAACCAGACGGCTGTGCAGATGAAGCAGCAAAACTGGGTGCCTAAGGTGAATGCCTTCCTGGACCTGGGCGCGCAGGCCGATAACATGAATTACAACAGCCAGGCCCGCTATTACCTCCTGGGCGTTTCGCTGGATGTGCCCCTGTTCAGTGGCTTCAGGAACCGCTACGAAACACGCCAGGCCCTGCTGGATGTAAAAGCATCGCAGCTAAGCTTTGAACAGGCCAGCCAGCAGATGCAGATGGCAGCAGCAGTGGCGCAAAACAACCTGGCAACAGCCTACCGGAATTACACAGCAGCCCAACAGCGCCTGCAGGCAGCCCAAGGCTATTTTAAGCTGCTGGAGCGGGGCTATAAAGAGGGTACTAATTCGCTTATTGAGTTTATCGATGCCCGAAACCAGCTTACCACCTCGCAGCTACAGCTAACCCTTACTACCTATAAAGTATTAAGTGCCCTGGCACAATACGAACGTGAAACCAGTGCACAACCAATCAACCATTAAAATTTCTAGCCATGACCATACACCCCATGAAACAACTTTTAGCATTTGCAGCAGCCGTGGTGCTCCTGCAGGCTTGTGGCAGTGCCGAGAGCAGCACACCTATTCCGGCTGCCAATGCACCCATTCCTGTTGCTGTTACAGCTATTCAGCAGGAGGAGATCGTGCAACCCATTGTAGTTTCGGGCCAGTTTACAACCGACGATGAAACCACCCTCTCCTTTAAAACCGGTGGTGTGGTAAGCCGGGTGCTGGTAAAAGAAGGCGATTTTGTGAAGAAGGGACAACTGCTGGCTACCCTCGATCTTACCGAAATAAATGCCGGCGTGAAGCAGGCAGAGTTAGGACTTGAAAAAGCCGAGCGGGACTTCGCCAGGGCAGAAAACCTTTACAAAGACAGCGTAGCAACACTGGAACAGTATCAGAATGCACAAACAGCTCTTTCTATTGCGCGGCAGCAGCTTACTGCAGCACGTTTTAACCAGGGTTCTGCCGAAATACGCGCTGGCAGCAATGGTTATGTGCTGAAGAAATGGGTAAACGATGGCCAGGTGGTAGGCGCTGGTGCTGCAGTGCTTCGTACTAACGGCGCCGGCAAAGCACAGTGGGTGTTTAAAGTGGGTGTGAGCGATAAGGAGTGGGCAGGCCTGGAGTTGGGCGATAAAGCCAGCATTTTAACAGATGCCTCGCCCCAAAAGCCGCTGCAGGCGAGAGTGGTGCGCAAATCGGAGGGAGCAGACCCCCAGACTGGTGCCTTTACCATTGAGCTGCAGGTAGAAGAAACAGCAGGTAGTGCACTGGCATCCGGCTTGTTTGGTACAGCCACCATTATCCCTTCCAGAAAAGCAAAAGTATGGAGCATACCCCACGAGGCCCTGCTGGATGGCAACGCCAACAAAGGTTTTGTATTTATCACTAAAGATAACAAAACGGCCAGAAAGGTACCCGTAACCATTGCCTCGCTCGATAATGAGCGGGTGTACATCAGCAGCGGACTGGAAGGGGGCGGCTCACTCATCACCAAAGGGAGTGCCTACCTTACCGATAATTCTACCATTACAGTTCCGAAATAAGCTCAGTCATGAAAATATCAGAATACGCCGTTAAGAATTACCAGTTTACGCTCGTCATCTTCCTGATGATTGTAGCGCTGGGGCTTACTACGCTGCTCACCATGTCGCGGAGTGAGGATCCTGAAATGGAAGCACCCCAGTTCCCGGTGGTGGTGATCTACCCGGGCACCAGTCCGCAGGATATGGAAGAGCTGGTGGTAGATCCGCTGGAGAAGCGCATTACCGAGCTGGAAGATATCAAAAAAGTTAAAAGCACCATTAACGATGGGGTAGCCGTTATTTCGGTATTCTATAAATACGAAAGCAATGTAGATGAGAAGTACCAGGAGCTGATCCGCGAGGTAAACAGCATGCGGCAGGAGCTGCCAAAAGACATCTACAGCATTGATGTAAACAAGGTAAGACCTGCTGATGTAAACATTATTCAGCTTGGGCTGATCTCTGAAAACGCTTCCCGCCAGCGCATGAGGGTGTATGCCGAAGCCCTGCAAAAGGAGCTTGAGAAAGTACAGGCCCTGAAGGATGTGGAGATTTGGGGCCTGCCCGAAGAAATAGTGCGGGTTGACCTGCGCCTGGAAAAACTGGCCAGCCTGCACATACCACTGAATGCCGTGCTGGGCAGTGTGCAAAGCGAAATGACCAACATTCCCGGCGGTAGCGTAGAGGCTGGCAGCAAATCATTCAATATTAAAACCGGGGGCAACTACAAATCGCTGGAGCAGATCGCCAACACCATTGTGTACTCTGTAGCGGGCAAGAACATACTTCTGAAAGATGTTGCCGATGTGCACTACGACCATGAGGAGGATAAGCACATTACGCGCCTCAACGGACACCGGGCAGTGTTTGTAACAGCTGCGCAGAAGTCTGGCAACAACATCTCGCAGGTACAGGAGCAGTATAAGCCGGTGTTGGAGGACTTTGCCAAAACGCTGCCGGGCAATATTGAGCTGGTGCAGAATTTCGATCAGGCCGAAAATGTAAACCGCCGCCTGGGCAGCCTGGGTATCGACTTTGTTATTGCTATTTTACTGGTGTCCATTACGCTGCTGCCCCTGGGCGGCAGGGCTGCGCTGATTGTGATGATCTCCATTCCACTCTCGCTGGCCATAGGCCTGGTGATGCTGAATGTAATGGGGTTTAACCTTAACCAGCTAAGCATTGTAGGGCTTGTGGTGGCCCTGGGTCTGCTGGTAGACGACAGCATTGTGGTAGTGGAAAACATAGAACGCTGGTTGCGTGAAGGGCACAGCCGATTGGATGCTGCCATCCTGGCTACCAAGCAAATTGGCCTGGCTGTGGTAGGCTGCACCGCTACGCTTATCATTGCATTTATGCCACTGGTGTTTATGCCCGAGGGTGCCGGCGATTTTATCCGCAGCCTGCCCATGGCGGTGATCAGTGCCGTGTTTGCTTCCATGCTGGTGTCGCTTACCATTATTCCGTTCCTCTCCAGCCGCATCCTCAAAGAGCATGCTGGTCACCCGGAGGGCAATATGTTTCTGCGTGCCATGCAGCGGCTGATCCAGGGTAGCTACGCTCCGATCCTGGATCGTGCCCTTAGGCGGCCGGTGCTAACAGTGCTGATTGCAGCTGCTGTATTTGGTGGGTCGCTCATGCTGTTTCCTGTGATTGGCTTCAGCCTTTTCCCTACTTCAGAGAAGCCGCAGTTCCTGGTAGATGTGGTAACACCGCTGCAAACCAATCTGGTTTACACCAACGAGGTGGCAAAAGAAGTAGAAAAAGAGCTGGCAAAGATTCCGGAGGTAAAGTACTATGCCACCAATGTAGGCAAGGGTAACCCACGCATTTACTACAATGTAATTCAGGAAAACGAACGTACTGACTTTGCCCAGATTTTTGTGCAGCTGCAGGAGGATGTATCACTACCCCGCAAACTGGAGATTACCGAAGCCCTGCGCCAGAAGCTTAACAACTACACCGGAGCCCGCATAGAGGTGAAAAACTTTGAGCAGGGTCCGCCCATGACCGCTCCCATAGAAGTGCGCCTGCTGGGCAACAACCTGGATACGTTGCGCAACCAGGCCGCCCGGGTAGAACAAATGCTCAAGAACACCCCCGGCACCATGTATGTGAAAAACCCGGTAACCAACCTCAAATCTGACCTGAAGGTGGACATCAACAAGGAAAAAGCACGCATGCTGGGTGTAAATTCGGCAGAGGTGGCCCGTACCGTAAGGCTGGCTGTTGCAGGCATTCCCATGGGTACTTATTCTGATGCAGATGGTGAAGACCGCACCGTGCTGATTACCACTCCGAAAGAGGAGCGGGCAACGCTTTCGGCTTTTGATCACCTGTTTGTAAACAACCAGCAGGGCACTGCCATTCCCATCAGACAAATTGCAGACCTGAAGCTGGAGTCCTCGCCGGTCACCATCGATCACCAGGATAAAAACCGCATGGTAACCGTATCGGCTTTTGTGCAGAAAGATTTTCTGCTCGACAATGTGCTGGATAACGTGATAGACCAAATGGATGCCATGCCGCTGCCGGAAGGCTACGGCTACAGCATGGGTGGTGAGATTGAGTCGCGGCAGGAGTCTTTCGGCGGCTTTGGCAGCGTGGTGCTGGTAACGGTGTTTTTGTTTATTGCCGTGCTGGTGCTGGAGTTCAAAACCTTTAAAAGCACGCTTATTGTGCTGTCGGTAATTCCCCTGGGCATTGTGGGTGCCGTATTGGCCCTGTGGATCACCGGCAACACCCTCTCGTTTGTTGCCATTATCGGGCTGATAGCCCTGGCGGGCATAGAGGTAAAGAATTCCATTCTGCTGGTAGATTTTACCAACCAGCTGCGGCAGGAGGGTAGAGGTCTGGAAGAGGCCATCCGCGAAGCCGGCGAGGTGCGCTTCCTGCCCATTATCCTTACCTCCATGACAGCCATTGGCGGCCTGATCCCGATTGCTATTTCCAGCAACCCACTCATCTCGCCCCTGGCCATTGTGCTGATTGGCGGCCTCATCAGCTCCACGCTGCTCTCCCGTATTGTAACGCCGGTGGTGTACAAACTAATCCCACCCATGGTAGAGCAGCAAGAGGAAAAGTCTGCTCAAGAACTGGTACCTGCACTGGCCTGATATTTTTCCTTTTGTATGTACATAGAAAGCCCTCTCCTGATTGGGATTGGGCTTTTTTTGTGAGGTGGAGGTAGTGGTTTTCTGATTTTGTTGTCAGAGATTTATCAAGTTGATGCTACCCTCCACCACGTCGTTATACTATAACCTCGCTACGGAAGCGGTGTATTTACAGAAGGCAGTAGTGAACAATCTTTGCTGTAAGGCATTTGGTTGTTATGGGTAGGTACGACAAGTATAGCCGAAATCCGCGTAGATTGCAGGGCTATGATTATGGATCAGAAGGATTGTATTTCATTACCATCTGTACCAAAGACCGATGGCCATTTTTCGGAGAGGTACGTTCTGGTGAAATGATTTTATCTGATGCAGGGGTGATTGTTCGGGATTGCTGGTTACAAATACCTCACTACCACCCTGAGGTATTACTAGGTGAATTTGTTGTGATGCCTAACCATGTGCATGGGATACTGGAACTAGAGAGGGTGGGGCCGCTGCCTACTTCTGCCACGTCGTTATGCTATAACGACGCTACGACAGAGGCCGCTGGTGAGAAAAATCATTACATGGCAGATCTATCCTCTAAAGCAGGTTCTATTTCACGTATTGTAGGATCTTATAAAAGATCCTGTACTATCAGGGTAAAAGAGGTTGGTGTAAAGGATTTTTCCTGGCAATCCAGATTTCACGACCATATAATCAGAAATCAGCAGGAACTGGAAAAGATTGAGAATTATATTGTCTCAAATCCAGCAAAATGGGCAGATGATAAATTTCACCTCTAAAGGTGGTCCCCTGCTGTAGCGTCGTTATAGCATAACGACGTGGTAGAAGGAGGCAGCGGCCCTTATTATTTTCAACTAAGGTTATTATGCTCTGGAAATCTTCCGCAATAATTTAAATCCGTAGCCGATTCCGACAACACGTCTTTATTTCATAAAGACATGTTGGTAAAAGGGGCCCTTACAAATCATCTAACCCCTACCGCCTAAATCTCCTCCCTTAACCTTTCTATCACATATACCAGCACCAGTGCCAGGAAATTGATGCCGATGAACACTCTGCCTGTTGCTTCGTTCAGGATTAGCTGAAAGGAGGAGAGGGAGAGGTTTAAATTGAATTGCCAGGCAGGTACAAAATCGATGCCTAAGCCAAGCTTGAAACCTGCCACATAATTGTAGGCAAAGCTGCTAACAGCAATGCTAAGCACCTGCAGGGCCTGGTTTACCAGCGATAAGGTAAGGCCACGCTTTGGGTGCTGTAGCAGAACTGCACCAGCAACTATAGAAAACACATAGAAAGCAGCTGTCAGGAAAATGAGCGGGTAGCTAAGGGCATTGAGGTGCTGCAGCTGCTGAATAATACGTATGGCTAAACCGATGCCTAAGATGCCGCCAAAGATCTGGTAAAGGGCCAGCCCCCTGATGATGTTGATAAGGTTCTTTTTCATGCTGATGTGAATGGCTGGATAATACAACCACTAGCTATTAAAAGACCTGGCTATAAAAGCCAGGTCTGATTGATTTGTTAAAAACAAACAGTTGTGTTCGGTACACTACTATCTGTGCTCGTTTACATAGTAAGGATCGCCGCCTTCGTCTGCATCAGGTCCTCTACTGCCTTTTGCCTGCAGTTCTGCCAGCCCTTTTTTGCCGTAGGCCAGGCGGGTAATCACCACAAACAGCACCGGTACTATAAAGATGGCCAGAAACGTAGCGGCAAGCATACCACCAATTACTACCCAGCCAATGGTCTGCCGCGATACAGCACCTGCACCTGAAGCAAGTACCAGCGGTACTACACCCAGGATGAATGCCAGCGAGGTCATGATAATAGGGCGCAAGCGCAGGATTACGGCTTCAATGGTTGCTTCGATCAGCTCCATGCCGCGATCAACACGCTCTTTGGCAAACTCCACGATCAGGATGGCGTTTTTGGCGGCCAAACCAATCAGGGTGATCATACCAATCTGGGCGTATACGTTATTATCCAGCCTGGGCAGGAAGGTAAGCGCCAGAATGGCACCGAACATACCCAGCGGAATGGCAAACAGGATGGAGAACGGCACCGACCAGCTTTCATACAATGCAGCTAACAGCAGCAGTACCAGGATAATCGACAGCGAGAAAATATAGATGGTGCTGTTACCTGCTGACAATTCTTCGCGGCTCAGGCCGGAGAAGTCGTAGCCATAACCGGCAGGTAGCACCTGTGTTGCAACCTCCTGCAGCGCCTGCAGTGCCTGGCCGCTACTATAGCCTGGTGCAGCGGCACCCATGATCTCTACTGCGCGGAACAGGTTGTAGTGCGATATCACCGCAGGGTTTTCTACCACCCTGTGTGTTACCAGCGCACTAAGGGGAACCGATTCGCCTTGCCTGTTCATGACATAGTACTGGCGCAGGCTTTCAATATCCATCCGGTAGGAGGTATCGGCCTGGGCCACTACCCTAAAGTTACGGCCGTAGCGCGTAAAGTCGTTTACATAACGGCTACCCATATAGGTGGCCATGGTGGCATAAACATCGGAAACGGCAACACCCAGCCTTTTTGCTTTTTCACGGTCTACCTCCAGGTGGTAACCAGGAGTGCGGGTGTTAAAGAAGCTGTAAGCCATGGCAATCTCAGGCCGTTGGTTGGCCGCACCCAAAAACTGCCCCATTACCTGCTCCAGCTCCCGGATATCGCCGGAGGCACGCTGCTCCAGCATAAAGCTGAAACCACCCGACTGCCCCAGACCCGGAATGGCCGGCGGTGCCACTACGCGAATATTGGCTTCTTTGATGGCCGCAAAACGCTGATTGAGGGAGGCCATTACGCCCTGTAGCTGCAGTTCCGGGTCCTTGCGCTCACTCCATGGCTTTAGCTGAAGGAAAATAGTACCACTGTTTGATTTAAAGGAGAAGTTAATGGCATTAAGCCCTCCAATAGCGGTATAGGTCCTCACAGCCGGATGATCGGCCAGAATCTGGCCCATTTCTGCCAGTAAGGCGCGGGTTCTGGTGGCAGAGGCACCTTCTGGCAGCTCGGCGGCAACAAACATACGGCCTTCGTCTTCGGTAGGAATAAAACCTGTTGGCTTGGTTGCAAAAAGGCCAACCGTACCGGCATAGATACAGGCCAGCAGCACCAGTACAAGCGGTGTGGCGCTGATGCTTTTGCGTACGCCACGCGAGTATGACTGTGTGGTTCTGCCAAACCAGCCATTGAACTTATAGAAGAACTTATTCAGTCCTTTGGAGTTTTTATCCACCTTCATAGGCTTTAACATCAGCGAGCAAAGGGCTGGCGTAAGTGTAAGGGCCACAAAGGCAGAAATAAGTACTGAAATAGCAATGGTGATGGCGAACTGCTGGTACAAACGGCCTACAATGCCCGGGATGAAACCTACCGGGATAAATACCGCAGCCAGAATAAGGGCAATGGCAATTACCGGTGCGGTTATATCCTTCATGGCCTTGCGGGTAGCTTCTTTGGCCGACAACCCTTCATGATCTATATAGTGCTGCACGGCTTCTACCACCACAATGGCGTCATCCACCACAATACCAATGGCCAGTACAAAACCGAACAGGGTAAGCGTGTTAATGGTAAAGCCAAGCGGAATAAAGAAGATAAAGGTACCGATAATGGATACCGGAATGGCCAGGATAGGCACCAGCGTTGCCCGCCAGCTTTGCAGGAACAGGAATACCACCAGGATTACCAGTACAAGCGCTTCTATAAGCGTTTGCACCACCTCGTTGATAGATACCTGCACCACCGAAACGGTTTCGAAGGAAACAATGTAATCCACATCGGCCGGGAATCCCCTCTTCATTTCTTCCAGCGCGGCATACACGCCTTCTGCAGTTTCCAGTGCGTTAGAGCCTGGTGCCTGGTACAGGAGCAGAATGGCTGAAGGATTACCGTTGATGGTAGAGGAGCGGCCGTAGTCGAACTGTCCAAACTCAATCCTGGCCACATCGCGCAGGTACACAATAGAGCCATCCGCAGGGTTTGTCCGTACAATGATGTCTCCAAACTGATCCTGCGTTTGCAGGCGTCCGGTTACCGTAATGGGGTACTGAAACGTCTGATCAGGGCTTTGGGGTGTAGCGCCTACCGTACCGGCGGCTACCTGCAGGTTTTGCTCCTGAATAGCCCCTGTAATTTCGGCGGCACTTATGCCGTACTGCGCCAGCCTGTCGGGCTTAAGCCAGATACGCATACTGAAGTCCTGCCCCAGGGCATTGATATCACCCACGCCCTGCACGCGAAGCAGCGCATCACGCACAAAGATGTTGGTATAGTTGTCGAGGTACTTGGTATCGTGGGTGCCGTTTGGAGAGTAAATACCGATTACCATCATGATACTCGGGTTCCTTTTCCGTACGGTTACGCCCAGGCGCCTTACCTCCTCTGGCAGGCTGGGCTCTGCAATACTGGCGCGGTTTTGAACATCGAGTGTGGCAATTTCAATGTCGGTGCCTACCTCAAAGGTAACACTCATGTTCATCTGGCCGGTGCTGGTGTTGGTAGAGGTAATGTAGGCCATGCCCGGCGTACCATTGATCTGGGTCTCAACCGGGGTAGCCACCGACTGCTCTACTGTTTGCGCATCGGCACCGGTATAGTTAGCCGATACAGATACCACCGGCGGCGAAATATCCGGATACTGCGTAACCGGCAGGTTCATCATGGCCAAGAGGCCCACCAGCACAATTACGATCGAGATTACCATGGAGGTAACCGGCCGTCTTATAAATACATCTGATATCATGTTCTTTACAGAGAGTCTTTCTTAAGAATTATTGTCGTGCTGAAGGTTGCTGCTGTGCCGCTGCCTGTGGCTGGCCTGTTTGTACTTTGGCACCCTGGCGCAGGCGTTGTATGCCTTCTGTTACAATGTTATCGCCTGCCTGCAGTCCTTCGCGAATCACTATGTTGCGGCCAAAGCGGGTACCCAGGTCTACATTCTGCTGTACTACGGAATCGCCCTGAATCTTGTACACATAGAACTCGCCCAGCTGCTCGCTTACTGCCTTGAACGGAATAACCAGCTGGCGGCCAATGTCCTGGTTGAGTACCTGAACACTTACCGTCATGCCCGGAATAAGCTGCTGCTCCGGGTTAGGGAACTGAACGCGCACAGTGATGGTACCAGTCTGGCGGCCAACGGCACGATCAATGGCACTCATTTTACCCGGGTAGGGGTAATCGATACCACCACTGAGTGTAATGGTAAACAGAGAGTCTGGCTGCTGTTGTGGATTTTGCAGGTAGCTGTTAAAGCGCGGGATCTCCTGTTCGTTTATTACAAAATCAACTGCCATGGGATTTACCGTAGAGATGGTATTCAGCAGGGGCTGCCCGGGAGAAACCTGGGTGCCAACGCGTACCTGCGAAATGCCAATCACACCATCGAAAGGAGCATTGATCACGGAGTAACCCAGGTCTGTGGAAACGCTTCTTACCTGTGCCTGTGCGGTAGCTACCTGTGCCTGTGCCGTGGCCAGATCGGTGCGGGCATAATCTACCCTTTGCTGGGCAATTGCATCCTGCTCTGCGAGTCTTTCGTAGCGCTCCAGGTCTTTCCTTACTTTTTCCAGGTTAGCCCGGGCACTTTGCAGGTTAGCCTGCGCCTGCTGCTGGGCAGCCTGGTATTTACTCTGGTCAATTTCGTAAAGCTTCTGGCCACGCTTAACCGTTTGGCCATCCTGCACATAAATATTGGTAATATAGCCTGCCACCTGCGGGCGCAGTTCTACCTCGTTCAGGGGTACTACTGTGCCGGGATAGGAGTCGGTGCCGGTTACAGCTTCCGGCTGTACGGTATAGGTACTTACTTGTACGGCTGCGGGTGCCGGCGGGCCCTGCTGTGCTCCTCCTTCGTTATTTCCGCAGGAGCTTAGTGCTGCGGAACATACAATGGCTGTAAACAGCCATGTTAGGTTATGCTTCATGTTTAGGTTATTGCTTTTCATTAGTTGACTCTTATTTCTCCAAGGGCCCTTTGCAGATCCAGCTTGCTGGCCAGCACCTGGTACAGGGCGTTATAATAATTCAGCTGGGCCGAACGCAGGTCTGTTTCGGCTATGATCAGCTCCAGGTAGGTTTTGATGCCTTCGTCGTACTGCAGCTTAATAATGTCGTAGACCTCTTCGGCTATTTCTACATTCTGCTGCAGGGTAAGCCACTCGTTATAATCACTTTTGTAGTTGGCAAGCGCACGCTGGTATTCTGTATTAATGGCATTCTGCGTTTCTATCAGGTCCTGCTGCAGGCGTTGTTCCAGCAACTGTGCCCGCCTTAGGTTCTGTATTCTGCGGGTGCCCTGAAAAATAGGAATGCTAAGCTGCAAACCAACCGCTGAAGTAGGGTAGGCGGTATTGTAAAGCTGGCTGAACTGATCATTCAGAAACAGCCTGCTATTGTTGTAGTTAGCAGAAAGCGTTGGCAGGAATCCCCAGCGGTAGTAGCTGGTGTTGAGGCCAAGCAACTGCTGCTGAGTCTGTAGGAGCTGGTACTCAATCCTGTTTTCCAGAACTACAGGCTGAAGGGTGTCGGCCTGAATGCGGGCCTGCATGCTTTCGTAGTCGTGCACAATATGCAGCTCCTGGTTGGGCGGATACCCCATGAGCTGCTTTAAATATGCAAACTGTGCTTTGATGGCCTCCTGCGTTCTTTTGCGGTCGCTGCGAGTGTTGGCCAGGGTAATGCTAGCCCGCTGATAGTCGGTTTTATCTACAATACCGCTTTCGTACTGGCTGAGTGCATCGCGGTACTGTTTCTCCAGGCGAGCAATATTTTCGTCCAGGATCTTCAGCTGTTCCTGGGTGAGCAGCAGGTCGTAAAAGGCCTTGCTCACCTCAACCACTGTATTTATTTTGGTAAAGGTGGTGGTTTGATCCAGGCTGCGCCTGGTAAAGCGGGCGCCCCTGCTGGCAAGCAGCAAATCATTGTTGTAGATCACCTGCGAAGCCTGGAGCTGCACATTCGAATTATTTTTGGTGCCAATCTGAATCGGCTGATCACCGAAAGCGGCTACCTGTCGCTGAATGTTATAGGTATAGCCAAAGCCCAAAGCTACCTGTGGTAGCCAAGCAGAAAGGGCTGCATTGATCTCCCGCTCGCCAATGGCTTCGTCGATTTCCGATTGCCTAAGGGCAGGCTGGTTTTCAAAGGCGTAGGCAATGCATTCTTCCAGGGTAAAATTACCGCCGCCGGAAGCGCCGCCCCCGGTTTGCTGGGCCATTAAAAGTGATGGGTACAAGAGGTACGCCAGCACCAACAGCCAGATGGCATTTTTCTTTTTCATCATGAAGTATAGGGTAGTGCTTTAGGTTGTATAGACTTTTTATGAATATTCGCCCTTCTGCCAGAAGATGTATGACTGGTGCAGAGGGCTTTGTGTGGGTGCTATAGACTTATAATAAATTGCTAGGATGTTTTTTCTCTGGCAACGCCATCCCAGATAATCTGGATGATCTGCTCCAGTTCAGTGGCTCCTGCCTTAATCTTTCCGTGCGATTGAATTTTAAAACTGGTAATGGCTGTGGTGCTTAGTAAAACACCTAAAATTTCCGGGTTAACCGGTTTCAGGTGTCCCTGGTTGATGCCTTCCCGGATAAAACTAAAAATATACCGGTGGAAGCAGTTTATTTCTTCTTTTGGCTTTTTCTCGAAATAAGGTGAGTTTATGTACTGATCAAAAAATAAGGGTACG
Organism: Cesiribacter sp. SM1; assembly: GCF_020178975.1. Taxonomy (GTDB): domain Bacteria; phylum Bacteroidota; class Bacteroidia; order Cytophagales; family Cyclobacteriaceae; genus Cesiribacter. The sequence goes on along the minus strand of NZ_JAHXBU010000039.1, from coordinate 15,787 downwards.
TTAGGGTTCTTGGTGTGAAAGTTATAAAGGTTCTTCCAGAGATTCAGAAAGCGCTCTTCGTAGGGTGCAGCTTCGTCATCTCCTTCTTTCGCGGCCGCCAGCATTTTTTCTGTTACATACGAAAACAGCTCACAGATCAGCCTGTCTTTGTTTTCAAAGTGGTGGTAAATAGTGCCCGCAGCTACCCCGGACTTCTTCACTACCATGCTGATGGGGGTGCCATGAAAACCATTCTCCTTAATCAATTCCAGGGTTGTTTCCAGAATTGCTATCTTCTTTTCTGTAAAATTGTCTGTCATTTCTCTAATTGTACCGGACGCTCGTTCGGTCTGCAAATGTAGTAGCTTTTAGTCTTGCGGCAAACAGTAATTCTTTTTTTTATCTGACCTATATCATTGTATTATATGTGTGGCATTTACAAGTGATTGGTGGGGAAAGGCTTGGGCAGTTGCTTCGCCTGATTTGCCCTAATAAAATATTTTTACAGCCCTGGCATCCCATCAATGCAGGCTCCCGTTCAAGTGAAATGATTCGCTTAAAATATTTTTAATCCTGCCAGGTTTACTATTTTTGGTTTTCAGCCTGTCTGTGCTGTTTCTTTCCCCGAAGGAGAGATGTACAGCATCTTTCATTTTTTTAGCCTGTAGAAGAAGCACTCATAACATAGAACATGAAAATTAGAAAAGCAGTGATTACGGCCGCAGCCCGTGGGGAACGCTTATACCCGGTTGCTGATACGGTACAAAAAGCTATGCTGCCTGCCATAGACATAGATGGCCTGCACAAGCCGGTTATCCAGATTATTGCCGAAGAGGCCTTTGCAAGTGGTATTGAAGAAATTTGTGTGGTGTGCGCGCCCGGCGACGGAGATCGCTACATCAGTGCCTTTCACTCGCTGCGCGACAACCTGGTGAAGTCTTTTAAAAGTGTAGACTGGGCCAGGAAAGAAGCAGAAAAAATAGATCAGCTGCTAAACCGCCTGCAGTTTGCTGAGCAACAGGAGCCGCTGGGTTATGGTCATGCAGTACATTGTGCAAAAGATTTTGTAGGGGAAGAGCCTTTTCTGCTGCTGCTGGGAGATTACCTCTATGTTTCCGATTTGCGCGACAGGCGCTGTGCTGCCCAGCTTATAGACCTTGCCCAGCAGGAGAACTGCTCCGTATCGGCAGTAAACCCTACCCCTGAGCACCAGATTACCCGTTATGGTACCCTTACCGGTAAGCAGCTGCCGGGAACATCAGGCATTTACCAGATCGAAAAGCTGATTGAAAAACCTTCCCTGAGCCTGGCCGAACTGGAGCTGCAAACCCCGGGCCTGCGGGTAGGGTATTATCTCTGCTTTTTTGGTATGCACGTACTCACGCCGGCAGTTTTTGAGCTGCTCCAGCAAGATATTTCAGCAGGCAGCACCAATGTACTGCTTACCCCTGCGCTGCAGGAGCTGGCCAAAACAGATAAATACCTGGCCCTGGAGGTGAAAGGCAGCCGCTACGACCTTAGCAAACGCCATGGCCTGCTGCAGGCACAAATTGCCTTGGGACTTGCCGGCGAGGCCCACGATGAGACCCTCACCACCATGGTAGAACTACTAGCCGAAGCCAACGGACGCAACAGGAAATGATCGGTGTTGAGTATTAGGTATTGAGTAACAGAACGGAAGCAGTGCTTGCAGAAGACTTACTACAACTAAGTATTGCTGATGAGCGCCTGTTATAGTTCTAATTCCAAAGAAACGCTAGCATGAATCCATTTATAGAAACCATTACCTCTGCCGATACAGCCACGCGCAACAGGTCTTTTTTTGAAATAAGCAGGCAGCTTTCGGCAAAGGAGCTATTGAACCAGCTGCGGGAGTTGGATAATTTCAGGAAAGCCACACCCAGCCTTTACGATAAGGTGCGGGCCATTCTTTTTCTGTATGCAGGCTTTCGCTTTTTCCTGATGGAAGCCCCTGAAATACCTGCCACCGGAAAAATATCTTATGCAGGTTTTGAAGACCTGCTGGCACGCCGCTTTGAGCATGCCATTGCCACCTTCCTGAAAGAGCTTGATACAAAGGGACCCAATGCCACCCTTTTTAGTGCCCTGGCAGAAAGTTACCACCACCTCTCTTTCCAGATCCTGGCCGACCAGGTGCGGAAGAGTGTGCGCTCCAGCAAGGGCAACCAGTGGATGTTCCGGGTAGGCCACCAGGAGGAACATCCTATACGCATTCACCCAAGGCTGCTGCAGCGCCAGGAAGATTCACTCTTTTACCCGCTGCTGCACGAGCATACCTCTGTGCGCATGGACCTTACCCACAGCGGCTGGTCCGATATTTTTTTCCTGGGCATGGATTATCCCGAAGGTGCAAGGGTAATCAATGTGTCGATAGACCTGGGGGTATACGGTCGCGATAAAGATATACGTCCGCCCCTGCACAGCTATGTGCGTGTAATACCGGAGCCGGTGCTGCGGCTAACGAGCATCGACCTGAACACCACCAAAGATATTCACGACCTGTCGGACCTGTTCAACTTTGGTAACGACTACCTTAGCCTGGTAAAGGCGGGTGTTATTGCCTCTGGTCTTATACCCCCTTCTTTTGAGGGTACCAACCAGTCGCTGCCCGACATTCTTAGCCGTATTGTAGCGCCGGGCATGGGCCTGGAGCTGGTTACCAAGGTAAACGATATACCCAAAGGCTCCCGCTTTGCAGTTTCCACTAACCTGTTAGGCTCAATCATAAGCCTGCTGATGCGGGCTACGGGGCAAACCAGCAGCCTGGTAGACGGGCTGCAGGAAAGCGAAAGGCGGCTGGTCGCTTCGCGGGCTATCCTGGGTGAGTGGATTGGCGGCTCCGGTGGCGGCTGGCAGGACTCTGGCGGTGTATGGCCTGGCATCAAAGCCATACAGGGCACCATGGCACAGGAGGGCGATCCGGAATGGGGCATCAGCCGGGGTACACTCCTGCCGCGCCACCGGGTACTGCAGGGTGATGAGGTGCATCCCGAGATGGCCGAAAAACTTATGAACTCGCTGGTGCTGATGCACGGCGGCATGGCCTCTAATGTAGGCCCTATCCTGGAAATGGTAACCGAAAAATACCTGCTAAGGGGCGAAAAGGAATGGGCGGCACGCCAGCAGACCAACCAGATCTTTGATAACATCCTTGCTTCTATCCGGGAAGGTGATATCAAAAAGCTGGCAGCGAATACTGCCCTGAACTGGGGCTATCCTATCAAAACCATTATTCCATGGGCCTCTACCCATTTTACCGAACAAATCATTAAAAAGGCTAAAAAGGCATTTGGTGATGATTACTATGGATTCCTGATGCTGGGCGGTATGTCGGGCGGGGGCATGGGTATGTTCGTAAACCCTGACAGATACCAGGAGCGTAAGGCAGAGGTGCTGGATATTTTGCGAAACACCAAGCAGGAGCTTTCTGCCTCCCTGCCTTTTGCCATGGAGCCGGTGGTGTACAACTGGAGCATCAACAACAAGGGCAGCTGGGCAACGCTGCATGAGGGCAACGAGGCCCTGATGCCGGAGCAGTATTATGCCATTCACGTATCGGAGCTGGTGCGGCAGGAGCCTTCTTCCATCTCCTATATCCGCAGGGCAGAGATTGATTTCTTTACCACTTATTGCGAAAAGAATAACCTGGCCTACCCGTTGCTGCGCACCATTGTCAGCAACCTGTTTAAAGTTTCAGACCCCTCTACACAGGGCAACCGCAGTGCCGAAGACGAAAAAGCAGAAAAGATCAAGCGCGAGAATGGCTTCGATTATATTCAGCACGAAGAAATAAGGGAGCAGCTGCAGAAGGGCCGTATTGGCTTATCGCGCAACAGGCTTGCAGCCGCCACTACCATAGAAGATGTAGGTCCGCAGGACATTGCCCAGCTCCCTGAGCTGGAAGCTAGTGTTGGCACAGGCGAAGCAGCCATCAAAGCTGGTAAAGTAGCTGTGCTAAGCCTGGCAGCAGGTGTTGGCAGCCGCTGGACCAAAGGAGCAGGCGTGATCAAGGCCCTGAATCCATTTGTGGAGATCGATGGCGTGCACCGCAGCTTCCTGGAGATCCACATGTCGAAGACACACAAGGTAGCCCAGGCCTACGGTGCCAATATTCCGCACCTGGTAGCCACCAGCTACCTTACCCATGAGCCCATCAGGCGTACGCTGGAGCAAACCGGCAACTTTGGCTATGGAGGCGATGTGCTGCTCTCACCCGGCCGCTCCATTGGTCAGCGCTTTGTGCCCATGGAGCGCGACCTGCGCTTTATGTGGGAGGAAATGCCCCAGGAGATGCTGGACGAGAACAAGCAGAAAGTGCGCGAAGCCGGCCGCCGCAGCCTGATTGGCTGGGCAAAGGGCAAAGGAGAAGGCACCGATTATGTTGATAACATTGCCGGGCAACGCTTTTCGCCGCTGGGGCACTGGTACGAGGTATCGAATCTGCTGCGCAACGGTACCCTGGCCAGGCTGCTGGAGAAGCACCCGCAGCTGGATACCATCATGCTGCACAACATCGATACCCTTGGTGCCGATGTAGACCCGGCTGCCCTGGGGTACCACCTGGAATCGGGCAATGTGCTGACCTTTGAGGTTGTGCCGCGCCGGTTTGAGGACAGGGGAGGGGGGCTTGCCCGTGTAAACGGACAAATGCGCCTGCTGGAAGGCCTGGCACAGCCCAGGGAAGAAGATGAGCTGAAATTGAGCTATTACAACTCCATGACTACCTGGATACAGATAGATCCGCTGCTGAAACTCTTTGGCTTAACACGCCGGGAACTGCAGCAGGGCGATGAAGCCAGACTTGCCAAGGCCGTAAGAAGTGTAGCACATCGCATACCAAGCTATGTAACCATTAAAGAGGTAAAGTACCGCTGGGGACACGGGCAGGAAGATATTTACCCGGTAGCCCAGATAGAAAAGCTCTGGAGTGACATGTCGGCCCTGCCGGATGTAAAAACAGGCTACATAGCTGTACCCCGGCAGCGCGGGCAGCAAATGAAAGACCCTGCCCAGCTCGATGCCTGGGTAACCGACGGCAGCAAGGATTATGTTGCTTCGCTCTCCAGATTTGATTAGTTGTGACTTTTGAACTTAAGTAGCCCCGGTGCACTGCATCGGGGTTTTTGTTTTGTGTACTATGTGTACTAACAGATACATTTTATCTTCAGCATTTCTAAAAAGTTATTGAAGGATAAGGGCATAGGCGTGTGTGAATCAATTCCAGTCTACACACATACACCAACCAAAGAACAAAGAGGCTCAACCTTAGTGGCGGATCACGAGTTAGGAGTATGGTAGTTGAGACCTGTTTTTTTAAAGAAGATAAGAGTTATTGATGAGTAGAAGTATACTGATCCTGTTTATATTTTTTTCTATTGTAGGCTGTAGTGGCGGGGATATTGATGAAGTAGGCCTGGTTACGGAAAATGCCATGGTTGTATCGGCCCACCCGCTTGCATCGGCAGTTGGTGCAGATATTTTAAAGCGCGGAGGCAATGCAGTAGATGCAGCCATTGCCGTGCAGTTTGCCCTGGCGGTGGTTTACCCCGATGCCGGGAATATCGGGGGCGGCGGTTTTTTAGTGCTGCGGCAGCAGGATGGCAGCATCGACGCCCTCGACTATCGGGAAAAGGCTCCATTAGCTGCACATAAAGATATGTACCTGAATGAGGCAGGAGAGGTCATTGAAGGCTTAAGCCTGAAAGGGCACCTCGCTGCGGGCGTTCCCGGTACGGTAGATGGCATGGTGCGGGCACACGAAAAGTACGGCAGCATGCCCTGGGCAGAACTGGTACAGCCGGCGGTAGAGCTGGCTGCCAGGGGATTTCCCCTCACGGAAAAAGAAGCAGTAAAGCTGAACGAGGAGCGGAATGATTTCATCCGGTACAATACCTTCAAACCCAATTTTATTTTGAAAGACCACTGGAGCGAAGGAGATACTCTTCGCCTGCAGGACCTTGCCTATGCCCTGCGCCTGATCCGCGACCAAGGGCGGGCTGGCTTTTATGAGGGCCCCACCGCCAATAACATAGTGGCCGAGATGGAAAGAGGTGGGGGGATCATCAGCAAGGAAGACCTGCAGCAGTATAAATCAGTCTGGCGCGACCCTATTACAGCCAACATTGGTGCCTATAAAGTGATCTCCATGCCGCCGCCTTCCAGTGGGGGCATTGCGCTGGTGCAGTTGCTCACAATATCAAGCCAGTTTCCGCTGGGGGAGTGGGGCTGGAACACGGCACAAACTGCCCACTTTATGGTAGAGGCCGAGCGGCGGGTGTATGCCGACCGTGCGGAACACCTGGGCGATCCTGATTTTTGGGAGGTACCTGTAGAAGGCTTGCTGGACAGTGCCTACATTATGCAGCGCATGGCAAATATTGACCTGGACTGGGCCAGCGACAGCGATGAGGTTTCTGCCGGTGAGCCAGTGGCTTACGAAAGTCCGAATACCACCCATTACTCCATTGTTGACCCCATGGGCAATGCCGTTTCTGTTACCACTACCCTAAACAGCAGCTTTGGCTCAAAGGTATTTGTAGCGGGTTCTGGCTTTTTGCTGAATAACGAAATGGACGACTTCAGTGTAAAACCAGGGTACCCTAACAGCTACAGGGTGATTGGTGGCGAAGCCAATGCCATACAGCCAGGCAAGCGTATGCTTAGCTCCATGACCCCCACCATCCTGGAAAAGGAGGGAAAGCTCTATATGGTAGTGGGCAGCATGGGCGGTTCAACCATTATCACCACCGTTTACCAGATCATCACCAATGTAATAGCCCATAACCTGCCCATGCAGGGTGCGGTAAATGCCGGCAGGTTTCACCACCAGTGGCAGCCCGACTGGGTACTCTCGGAATGGGGGGCACTGGGCCCGGGCACAGGCGCCAAACTTTGGTTTAGGGGGCATAAAATTGCGCCTAAAACAGGCGGGGGCATTGGCAGGGCTGCAGGCATCCTGGTGCTGCCTGATGGCAGGCTGGAGGGCGGTGCCGACCCCCGTGGCGACGATGCTTCGGCTGGTTTTTAGCTTATGTACGGGAGTCTTGAAAACAATATCCATCCAAGTGCTCCGTATTCTTGTTCAAGTAAATTAATGATAATTTTTTTCAGTGCCATATTCAGCCTTGATAGGTCTCTGAATTTTCCCCGGGGTCTACTCCTCATGTACCTACCAGAACTGTACACCTTTATTACGCAAAGTTGCGTGAATAAGTAACAAAAACTGACGTTGTAATAAAACCATGCGGCTGAAACTGCAGGTTTTGGGAAGGAGCCTTTCCTTTAAGGGGGAATAGTATCAAGATGGCCAATTATCTGACTGCTAAGTTGATGCTAATGTGTATTATCCTAGTAGAAGGAGATTATTGTGCTTAAGCGGAGGAATTGTTGCTAGCAGCTAAACAATACATAGATATGGTTAAAGGTTAAACACCATATATTACATTATCTACGACCTTAGCAGCATCTTAGACTTATCTCTACCTCCTAATATGAAGAAAAATACAGATACATTTAATCGATATTAAGTGAACTTCCTGAATAGTTGTTCGCTCAGAATAACTATTCAGCACTATTAACAGATGATCGGTCAATTGGAAGGATTATCTATATGTATCTGAATTTTCTCTTCTATGAAACATATTTACAGCAAACAATTTGATGAGGCAGATGCAGGCAATATACTTGCTCATGCTGCTTTGGTAAATGCTAGTTACCAGACAAAGGGTATAAGTCTTGTGAATGTAGATTCTTCTCTGCCCACTGAGACTATTAGCTCGGGAGAATTAGCTGAAAGATTACCAAAACAGCACGCACATAATCTGCACAAGCATAGCTTATTAATCTTGCTATGCCTGTTGTTGCCCTTAATCCAGGAGTCATGGGCACAAACAATCACCACCATTGCTGGTACAGGGGTTATGGGATATAGTGGTACTGGAGGCGATGGAGGTGCAGCCGTGAATGCGCAATTATATAATCCCTATGGGATTGCAACTGATGCTTCTGGTAACCTGTACATTGCAGATTATTACAACCACAGGATCAGGAAGGTCGACGTGGCCGGTAAGATCACCACCATAGCAGGTACAGGTGAAGCAGGTTATTCCGGAGACGGAGGTCGGGGGAGCGATGCCATGTTAAATGGACCAATCAGTCTTACACTTGATGGTACCGGTAACCTGTACATTGCTGAATATCGCAACCACCGTATCCGGAAGCTAAGCACCGATGGGACAATCACTACAGTTGCGGGCAAGGGAGTGGCCGGTTTTAGTGGTGATGGCGGTGCCGCTGTTGATGCACAGTTAAATACCCCCTACAGCATAGCAGTGGATGGATCTGGTAACCTATATGTCTCTGATGAAGGCAACCACCGAATCAGGAAAGTAGATACCAGTGGCAGGATTACTACCATTGCCGGCACAGGAGATATTGGTTTTTCTGGAGATGGTGGTGCTGCGCTAGAGGCGGAATTCTACTATCCCGGTGGCCTGGCATTGGATGCTACAGGAAACCTTTATGTAGCAGATTATGGGAATCACCGTATCAGAAAAATAAGCACCAACGGTACCATTACTACCATTGCCGGTACTGGCGTAGCAGGCTTTAGCGGCGATGGGGGTGCCGCTACCAAGGCACAGCTAAACTATGCTGATGACCTTGCAACAGATGCTGCAGGCAACCTTTATATAAGTGACAGAAGTAACTACAGGATAAGGAAGTTAAATAAAGCCGGCATCATTACCACCATTGCCGGTACTGGCGTAGCAGGTTTTAGTGGCGATGGCGGACTGGCTACAAATGCTACCGTTGGCTATACAGCTAGTGTTTCAGTTGATGCGGCTGGTAGTATCTATGTAGCAGATTTTCAAAATGACAGAATCCGTAAGATACATACTGACGGAATCATTACTACTGTAGCCGGAAGTAGTGCCAGAGGGTACAGCGGAGATAATGGGCCGGCAATCACCGCCCAGATGTACAATCCGGGTAGTCTTGCAAAAGATGTTTACGGTAATATGTATGTGGCAGATTTTGCCAACCACAGGATTAGAAAAATTAGCCCTAATGGTACCATTACTACCATTGCAGGTACGGGAGTAGCGGGCTTTAGCGGCGACGGTGGTGCAGCTATCAGAGCACAATTGAATTACCCGGTAGATGTAACGATCGATGGAGCGGGCAATATTTACATTGCCGATCGTTCAAATCACCGGATCAGAAAAATCAATACTGCAGGTACCATTACCACTATAGCGGGTACGGGGGTAGCAGGATTTGGCGGTGACGGCGTGGCTGCTGTTCAGGCTCATTTAAACCAGCCTTACGGTGTAGCTGCCGATGCAGCCGGCAACATATATATTGCGGATCGGCTTAACCATAGAATCAGAAAAGTAGCCACTAACGAAACAATCACTACCATTGCCGGTACAGGTATGGCAGGTTTTAGTGGCGATGGAGGGGCTGCTGTAAATGCCCAGTTAAATCATCCATATAACATTGCCATCGATGCATCGGGCAACATTTATCTGGCAGACCGTTTAAACAACCGGATCCGGAAGATCAGTACTGCAGGTACTATCACAACTGTAGCTGGTACGGGAGAAAAGGGCTATGGTGGCGATAGTGGTGCTGCAGTACATGCAAGACTTAATGAGCCATGCGGAGTGACGGTAAATGCTTCAGGGATTCTTTACGTGGCCGACACTTACAATAACAGAATCAGAAAGGTAGCTGTCTCCGGAAGGATTACAACCGTGGCAGGTACAGGAGAAAAGGGTTTTGGCGGCGATGGTGGCACTGCCACTAAGGCCCTACTAAACCTTCCTTTTGGCGTGGAGGCAGATGCATCGGATAACATATTTATCGCCGATGCCTCTAACCACAGGATCAGAAAAGTTACAGGTGCTACGGCATTAGATTATGACCAGATTGCTCCTGGAGCCAGGGTAGTGCCCAGCATCACCCTGGATTTAGATGATGATGGAATGGTAATGTTAAGGCCTGAACAGGTTGATAATGGTAGCACAGATAATGTAACCGGCAGCAATAACCTTCGCATAACCCTCAGCCAGTCAAGATTTGAATGTTACAATTCGTATGTATATGAACGATGGCAAGAAGTGGGCGAAGAAGGTGTTCCAAGTGGAGGTTATACCCATAACCTGAGTTTGGCTATCTCTCCTGAAGGAACTCCTTACCTGGCTTATCTGGATGAGGTGAATAATTATGTGCCATCCATAGCGAAATGGAATGGTAGCAGCTGGGAACCCCTGGGAGGATCAGAGTTATCAGGTTACAATCATAGCATTGTATTTTCCCCTGATGGTACGCTTCATTATGCGGCTGAGTGGGGTGTGGCCAGATGGAATGGCAGCAGCTGGCAATATTTAATAAATAACGCAGGCTCAGGCAGTATAACCAGCTTAGCATTTGCACCTGATGGCACACCCTATATAGCCCAATCAGATAATAATGGTAGCATAAGTGTAAAGAGTTGGAATGGTAGCAATTGGGTAGCGGTGGGTAACATGAGCCCGTATGCCGGTAACCTTGGCTTAAGGTCTCTGGCGGTGGCCCCTGATGGCATACCTTATTTAGCATTTGTAGATTACAACAATGGAAATAGAGTATCGGTACTAAAATGGAATGGCAGCAGTTGGGCAGTTATAAGCGGAGCGGGAGCTTCCTCTCATGAGTCGTCAAATGCAGCCCTGGCTATTGCCTCAAATGGCACCCTTTACCTCTCTTTCGAGGACACAAACGGCAATGTTACCGTGGTGAAATGGAATAGTAGCAGCTGGAATATGCTGGGAGATGGAGTTCTGGAAGGAGGGTGGGGGCATAGCCTGGCCGTGTCTCCGGATGGTACACCTCACTTGGCATCTGCTGCTCTTATTCAAAAATGGAACGGTAGCGGCTGGCAGATAGTTGGTGGCGGGAGTCCTCTTTATAGCGGACAGCTATACACGCAAAGTTTAGCAATAGCCCCGGATGGAATTCCGCACATTGCTGTTCCAGGCTGGAGTTCTGACTACAGAGCTTCTGTACAAAAAGTTTACCAGAGCAACCGTATTACAGTTACCGTAGAGGATGAGGCTGGAAATAAAGCCACTGCCAGTACCTTAGTTTACATTAGAGATACCAAAGCACCTGTGGTAGCGGTAAAGGATGTAGTCGTACGCCTGAATGCCAGGGGAGAAGCAACACTGACACCTGAAATGCTCGATATTGGTACGTACGATAACTGCTACTATTTGGGGGACGGCCTGCGCTACAGCCTGGAGGGAAAAACAAGCTACACCGTGGCCGATTTGGGGCAACAGCATACAGTTACCCTTTGGGTGGAAGATATGTATGGCAACATCAACAGCGGCACGGCCCAAGTAATGGTAGTAGAGGGTGTAGCGCCAGCTGCCCGGTTTATGCAGGCAGTTGAAGTTGTGCTGGATGCCAGTGGTACAGCCACACTTAGTCCGGATGACGTAAATGATGGCAGCAGCGATAACTACAGCAGCACCGCTAATCTGAAATACAGCCTGAGTAAAACCAGTTTTAACTGTGCTGACCTCGAGGTGACCAACACCTGGAAGAGGCTGGGCCCAGCCGGTGTTTCTCAGTCGTATGCGACTAATCAGGGCATGAGTATTGCACCGGACGGCACTCCCTATCTTTATTACAATGATTTGGATGGTACTACTAAGTTAGTGAAGTGGAACGGGAGTAGCTGGGAATTACTGGGAGGAGCCGGTGTTCCTGTCGGGTGGACCAATATCCATCATCTAGCACTTTCTCCTGATGGTACTCCTTATATTGTGTATCGGGACGAACAGGCATCTATGCTGAAGGTGCTGCAATGGAATGGGAGCAACTGGGAGTTTTTTGGAGGAGAAGGCATACCGGATGAAGGTAGCTTTGGACATGGCCTTACGTTTTCGGCAGATGGTATCATGTTCGTCTCCTTTATTACCTGGTCGGTCAATGGAGAAGTTATGATGGTGCAGAAATGGAATGGCAGCAGTTGGCAGTCTTTAGGTCAGGAGGGTATCCCTACGGGATATGTCTCCTCATATATCATGAAAGTGGCTCCTGATGGTACGCCGTACATAATCTATAGCAATCCCGAAAGGAACAGTGTGGCCACAGTGGTAAAATGGAGTGGCAGCAGCTGGCAAACACTTGGAGGAGAAAACCTTTCCGATGGTGCAGCAGAAGGTATAAACCTGGCAATTTCCCCCGCTGGTGTGCCTTATGTGGCCTATACGGATGAAGCTTATGGGACTAAGCTGAAAGTGAAGCGATGGAACGGCAGCAGCTGGCAATCCGTAGGCGGTGAAAATGTTTCTCAAGGTGCTGCCTTTACGCCTAACCTTGCATTTTCTGCTGATGGTGTGATCTATGTGGCCTATACTGATGCCGCCAGTAATTATGCGGTAAAGCTGCAGCAATGGGATGGCAGCAGCTGGCAAACGGTTGGTGGAGAGAACGTTTCGAATGATTATGCCGATAATGCCCAACTGGCTATTTCCGAAGATGGAGTGATTTATGTAGCATTTAGTGAGGCGGTCAAACAATACAGAACTACCGTCAAAGCGTTTGCGCCAACAAATAGAGTTACTTTTACTGTTGAAGATGAGGCAGGCAATAAATCCATAGGTTTTACATACGTATATGTGGTCGATGAACTGGCTCCTACGGCAGTTTCCAATAGGGGCATGGAGCTTGACCAGTTGGATAGCAGCCTGCTTACTGCAAACATACTTACCTACGCAGATCAGTGCAGCCCGGATGTATCGTACAGCATTACCAAATCGCCTGCCTACGGCCGACTGGAGCTGCTTAGCAATGCAGGTGCTGCCATCACCAGTTTTACACAGCAACAGCTGATCAGGGGAGAGGTTCGCTATGTAAGCACCAGCAACGTTCAGGGGTTTGATAGCTTTAGCTTTACTGCATCAGACATGAAGGGCAATGCAAGCCAGCCACAGTCTTTCAGCATCCGTCTTAAAGACGTTACCAGTCCTGTAGCCAGAACCAAGAACTACACTCTCGGGCTGCAGTCTTCGGGAATGGCTGTGCTAAAAGTGGCCGATATTGAAAATGGAAGCAGTGACAATACAACCGCAGCAGGCAGTCTTGTATTCTCTCTAAGTCGCACAAACTTCGGCTGTACAGACCTGGGAGCCAATACTGTTACCCTCACCGTTACCGATGAAGCCGGCAATACCTCCACCGCTTTGGCTACTGTTACCGTAGAGGATAAAATCGCACCTGCAATCAGTGTAAAGAAGGTGACCTTGCTCCTGAATGCGAATGGTACAGCCACTTTAACAGAGGCAGATGCTGTTGAATCAGTGACTGACCAATGCGGAGCGGTTAATGTCAGCCTGAGCAAGACCAGCTTTGGCTGTGCCGATGTGGGCGACACAACAGTAAAGTTGCTGGCAACCGATGCCAGTGGTAATGTTACGACGCAGGATGTAAGCGTGACCATTGCCGACCAGCTGGCACCTATAGCCGTAGCAAAGAATATAGTACTTGTTCTTGGCCCCGCCGAGTTTACCACTCTTACTGCAGCCCAGCTAAACGGCGGATCGGCTGATAACTGTACCCCGGCAGCTTCGCTACTGTATAGCCTGGATAAAACCAGCTTTAGTTGTGCAGATGTTGGAGCAAATGTAGTTACCCTAAGGGTGACCGATGCCGCTGGCAACAGTAGCACGGCAACAGGCACTGTAACCGTAGAAGAAAAAGTAGCCCCGGTAGCCATCGCCAAAAACATCACGCTAGCCCTTGATGTCTTTGGTCTTGCCATGCTTACACCCGAAGCGGTAAATAATGGCTCTGCCGATAACTGCCGCATTGCTTCTATGCGCCTGGATAAAACCAGCTTTAGCTGCCAGAACATAGGTGCTAACCCTGTTACGCTAACTGTAACAGATGCCTCTGGCAACAGCTCAACGGCTACTGCTACGGTAAACGTAGTGAATGTGCTGACTCCTGTAGCTTCCGGTAACTGGACCAGCAGCATCGCATACAACTCCATTGCCAGTTTTGCTATCAATGAGATCCCCGCTGCTTCAGGCTATATCTGGACAGTTCCTGGGGGCTTTGAGATAGTGTCAGGACAGAATACGCCACAGATCAGCCTGAAGGCTACCAGTGGTTCCGCCAGTGGCAACATTACGGTAAAAGCCATCAGTGCCTGTGGTGAAGGACCCGCAGTTTCTGTTAGTATTGTGGCTACCAAAGCAACACCACAGCTTAGCTTCCACAATGAAAACAGAACATACAGCACCGAAAACTTTACACTGAATGCCAGCAGCAGTACTGTAGGATCCATCACCTACCAGGTTGCGGAAGAGCTGACTGCAGCTTATCCGGGTGATGTAACGCTTTCAGGAACAGGTAATAGTGTCGTATCAGTATTGAAGTCAGGAAAGGTAAGGTTAAGAGCCAGTGTAGCAGCTGATGAGTATTATGCTGCAGCGTCTGCAGAAATGGAATTAACCATCAATAAAGCGGCAGCCACGGTAACCATCTCCGGACTAAATCAGGAGTTTAATGGAGAGCAGAGACCTGTGTCAGTATCTACCAACCCGGCTGGTTTGGATATAAGCGTTAGTTATAACGGTGTTGTTACAGTCCCCGCCGCGGTCGGAGAATATGCCGTAAGGGCCGTAATTGTGGATGATAACTATACAGGAGAGACCAGTGCAATGCTTATCATCAGTGCTGTGACGGGTATTTCTGACCCGGAAGCACATAACATCCTGCTGTATCCAAACCCAACTACAAACAGCACTATGCTTGAACTGGAGAGAGGTGCCAGTGCCCAGATTACAGTCATGGATCTCACTGGACGTATCATCAGACAAGCCATGGCAGCGGACAGCTATCAGGTAAATCTTGAGGAGCAACCAGCAGGCTTGTATTTTATCAGAATACAGCAGCAGGGTAAAGCAGCAGTTACCCTTAAGCTTCAAAAGCTGTAAGAAAATTGATTACCTTGAAAGCTATCTTCAAAGGCCCGGTTAGTAATTCCGGGCCTTTTTGTTGTGTCATAAGAAAAACTGGATTCTTTTTAAATCTATTGGTAGCTTAAACTAACGTGAATTATGGATTATGCAGCGAGTAAAAGCTTGTTTTTAGTCATTAAGCGCTGATTTACAGGTAAAAAAAGAAGGTTTGCTGTCATAGAAACAATAAGCAGTTAAAGCTGCAAGCATATGAGCCATGGCATTGACTGCACTTTTGTGACGGTTGTGTTCCGATCAAAGACAGATGTTAAGCTATCATTGACTGATTCAACAACAGATCTTTTCTAAGCTTGAGCTTATCCTCAAGCAATAGCAGTATTGTTTTTCATGTTATACCAATTAGTATGAAGCTCATTCAATAGCAGCTAAAGCTTTTTTGACAGCATGCTTGATATAGGGGAATCCGGTAAGAGACGCTATGTGCTGCTTTTGATAACTATTAGCAGTGGTTTTGATCCATTCTTCCAGGTCTTGTTCATCTTTGAAGTTGTGAAAAGCTACTTTGTATTTCATGTCACCCCAGAGCCTTTCCACCGGATTCAGTTCTGGGTTAGAAGAAGGTAAGTAGACAAGACGGATGTTCTCTGGCACCTTTAGCTCTTTTGCTCTGTGGTAGCCTGCTTTGTCTAAGAAGATGATCTTGAATACCTCTGGCTCATGCTGGCTGAACTCCTGAAGCATATACTCGAAGTAAAGAGTGTTTACCTGGGGGGCAGTGACAAAGAAATGATCTCCTGCTAAAGGCT
>NZ_JAHXBU010000040.1 GCF_020178975.1 Cesiribacter sp. SM1 | reverse complement strand
AGGTCTTCGGTAAAGGCGCTAAACTCTCTGGTCTGTTCTTCTAGGCCTTCTCCTGAAACCGAGGCAACAATGAGGTTCTTGTGAACATCCAGTCCACATCCTCTGGCGATAAGCTGGGGAAATGAAATTTGAGGCTCCATAATGAAAAAAGGTTCATCCCTGATGGATAAACCTTTTTC
The DNA here is from genome assembly GCF_020178975.1 of Cesiribacter sp. SM1. GTDB lineage: Bacteria > Bacteroidota > Bacteroidia > Cytophagales > Cyclobacteriaceae > Cesiribacter. The sequence continues at coordinate 165,296 of NZ_JAHXBU010000040.1, read as the reverse complement.
ATGCTCCTTTGTGATAGCTATATCATGAATGTTTTATTTTATACCCTCTACTGATCACATTGTACAGAAAAAAACTTGTAGCTAAGTGAATTTTAAAATTTCTGCACAGCTTTACCGCCTGTCGCAAAACATTTTGTAACGTTTTTTTACCGCTCAACCTGCGCCTGATCCAATAAAACTATTTTGCCATTAAATTAAACTATTTACATACAGATTGTTGTAGCTTTGTCCTCAGATAAGTGCCACAAATACTCCACACTATTTTTAAGAGTCAAACATTCAATAAGTTAAATTTTTACAACAGACAGAAACAAGCCTGTTCATACTGTTATTCCTGCTGACTGTTTTTTTGCCTAAGTAGTATTTTCCTAACCTTATATTTTTATTAATACTTAACCATTACAACTATGCGTAAGCTAAATGCGCTACTTTATTTGTTCCTCATTGGCTTGGTTTCCCTAACTGCCTGCACGGACGATGATGATGAAGATTCCGGACCAAAAGTAGCAGAAAACACTATCAACATTGATGGCATCACTAAAAGTGTAACCATAGCTGGTACCATTGACCTCACCGGCTCAACTACTACCTCTGATCATTACATGTTAATCATCACTGATGGAGAAGGAGATAATGCAGTTGGTATAGGCCTGAACCTTGCGCCGAATGCTACCACTCTGGCCGGCACATTCAATCCAGTAAGTTCAGAAGAAGAAGATCCTGCCCCAAATACCTTCTCTTATGCATTTATTGGTTTTGACTGTACTGAAGGAGATGATTGCAATCAGGAATACAATACAGCAGCAACACCTGTGGGTAAAGTAACCATCACCAAAGATGGTAATGTCTATACAGTGAATTTTGATATTACTTTTGAGGGCAACAAAAAGGGTCTTGGTAATTACAGAGGCAACATCCTAATGTAGGCTCAAAGAACTCTTCTACTGAATCTTGCTTTGGGCACTACAAGTACGGGCCTGTTCAAGATAGAGAGAAGTTTCAGCTTTGGCTTCAAATTCCGCAGACAGCTAAACCCGCAGAACGGGTAAGAATAAAACAGAACAGCCTTAACACTAAGGCTGTTCTGTTTTATTTTTATTACTGGAGCAGGGGTTGCATGTTATAGCTGTATCAGCAGCTGGGGCTTCATCTGGCTATGTAGGTAGTGGTATAGGTGTAGGTACCCTGCATTGTAATTCCCTGGCTTGCATAAAGGGCAAGCACATCTTCACTGAAAAAACTGCTGATAGGGATGGAGCGTTCTATCGTCAGCTTCTGAGGGCTTAGCTCTTTTACCTTAAAGGTGGCCTCATTGCCGTTCGACATATGATCTCCCTGGATGTTCACACTAAAACCTGCCAGGTTCTCTCCTATAAGCGTCAGCTCCGATACAGCATCGTCTGAGCGCCACTTCACGTTATTGGCAGCGGGGTTTTCCAATCCACAAAAATTCGCTGCATAGCCTATCACTACCTTTTCATCCCGGGCAAACTGCATGGTGGCGGCATATTCACACTCATCAGACAGCCCCTCCATCACCTGGCTTTGCTTCACGGGTGTAGATCCTACGGACGTTGTCATGGTGTAGTCTGTGCTTGCAATTACTTTATCGATCGTCCAGTTAACGGCCATCAACATTTTCTTCTGCTCACTAACAGGAGCTACACTGTCATCGCTTTTCTGGCACGACATGGCCACCAAAAGCAGTAAAATAAGCGGCAGGTAAACAGATTTCTTCATTTTGGTAGAAAGAGAGTATTTATAACAACTCCTAAATGTAGGCACTTCATAAAAAAAACCTGCTATGCAGCAGGCTTTTTTCCCTTATTTCACCACCATTATTGTTACCCTTCGGTTCTGTCGGCGCCCTTCAGCCGTATCGTTTGTAGCTGCCGGCTCGGCTTCGCCTTTTCCCTCTGTATACACACGCTCCTGTGCCAGTCCGGCATTGATCAGAAACTCTTCTGCAGAGAATGCCCTGTTAATAGAGAGTCGCTTGTTGTAGGATTCGGTACCAATGGCGTCGGTATGGCCGGTAAGGTTAACTTTTATGTCGTTGCCATTGGTGTATTTCTGAAACAGTTCCCTAAGCTTTGTTTGTGCCTCCGGCGATAACTGGTAAGAATCAAAGGCAAAGTAGATGCTTACGGTAAGCGGGTACACATCTTCCACCACAATGGCTTCTTTCTTATTATCTGAAAGGTCGGCCATGCTGTTATCTTCAGGCGTTGGCTTTAGCTCCTCCATTTCGTTTTCGGTAAGCTCCTGAAACACAATGGGTACTGCCTGCTCCTTTTGCTCCAGCGGACGGGCTATGCGGGTCTGGTAAATATCTGACATACCACCCTCGCGGTTGCTGATAAAAAAGGCTGTACTATCCGTATAAAGTGCAAAGGAAGCATCAAAGCCTTTGGAGTTTACGGGCTTGCCCAGGTTTACAGGCTTGCTCCAGTTAGTCCAGCTTTCGTCCTGGCGTGCCGACATGAAAACATCTGCATCACCAAAACCACCATGGCCATTGCTGGAGAAATAAAGTGTTTGTTTATCGGCAGAGAGGTAGGGGAAAGCCTCAAAACCAGGGGTGTTGATTTTGGCACCCATGTTCTGGAAATCACCCCAGCGGCCATCGCTCTGGCGCACTGCAATGTACAGGTCTTCGTCGCCGGGCTGTGTGCGCTGCTTCATGCTTACGATCAGCACTTCTTCATCTGGCGAAAGGTAGGCATTGTAAAAGAAACCATCCTTTTTCAGTTTTGGAATCTTCACTTCTTTCGGATAAGCCCAGCGGCTGCCAGCAAGCTCAGAATAGCTAAGGCCGGATTTAAAGCTGGGACCGCTGCCATACTGGTTCAGCAGGAATATACGGTCTCCCTCCTGGCTAAAGCCAAGCACTGCGTTGTTCCCTTTGTTGTTCAGGCTTATCAGGCCATTTTTAGGATCCTGCCAGCTGCCGTCTGCATTCCGGTAGGAGTACCAGATGTCGTGGCCCGACAACCTGCCTCCGATGTTTTCCGCATGCAACACCCGCACGAAGTATAGAATTTTACCATCCTGCGAAAGCACCGGCATGGTTTCCTCTACCTTGGAGTTGATGCTTTCCGGAAGCTTCTGCGGTATTTCAAATACAAAAGGTTGCGGTGGCACCACCACTGTTTTTGGAGCAGCCGATTGCGCAAAGGCCGGGCTGGCGCTAAGCCATAGCAGGCCCAGGCCAAGTATATTTTTTATTAGTGATTTCTTCATGACCAATTACCAAAAATAGCTGTTAACACGATAGCCTTTTCTAAAGAAGCGATAACCCAGCACCACTTCGTGGTTGTTGTTATGAGCAGCATCAAACTCAAAAGCATTTTGCTCATAGGCATAGCCCATGCTCAGGTGATCGCCCAGCAGGAAACCAACCATCATACCGTAAGCTTCTTTATTGCGGTAAGAGGCACCAGCCCAGAAAATCTCTTTGTACCTGAACTTCACATTTCCATATACTGAGGCTTCGCGAAGGCGATCGTAAGCCATCAGGATACTGGGCTGCAGGCGCAGACTTGGGCTTAAGTACAGCTGGTAGCCTGCATTGATGGTGTGTGCCACATAGTTTACAGGCTCCTGGTATATATCATCCGTAGTTCCTTTCAAAAAAGCCAGGCGGGTAGTGCTGTAACCTGCATAAAAACGGCTGCCATAAATAGCTACACCAGTGTTGATAGCAAGCTCACGCTTTCTGGCATACTCTGAAGTAAGGTCCTGGTAAATGTAGTCTTTGGTATGCCGCACATAATAGGTACCTGCAGAAAGATAGGTATTCATGTAGGCTACGCCTGCTCCGGCCGACATGCTGATGCTGCGGGTAAGGGGCAGGTGGTAGGCATAGGTAAGTGAGCCCTGGTCATCTACAGACATGCCATTGGTCACATAACCATAGTAACCGCCCAGGCCATGCCTGGCATTCAACTTGCGGTACTCCTTGTTCGAGAGGTTATCTTCATAAGCCTCGGGCCGGCTGATGCGGATGGAATTAAGGCGCAGATCGGGCTTGTAGAAACTACCATTAAAGCTCACAAAGCTCTGGGAAGGCGCAAACTCAGAGCCTGCCCACACCTTGCGGTAACCGGCATTTATCTGCCAGTATTTTTCTATGCCTGTAAAGGCTGCATTCAGGGCCTGTGGGTTCTGAAAAAACTGGGTCAGCTCGTACTGTTGCTGCGCAGCCACAGGAGCCGCGGCAGCAATCATCATTACAAGTATCAGATATATCTTTTTCATAGGAGTCTTTTTTTGGCTGTTATCGTGCAATGGTTATATGACCCTGGCGCTTATCCTTGCCTTCGTTGAAAACAATCTGGTAGGTGTAGGTACCATCAGGCAGGGCTTTACCGTTCAGGGTGCCATCCCATTCTTTACCCGGACCATATATGTTGGAGGAGAAGATGATGCGGCCGCGGTTATCGAACACCCTTACCTCATGCTTGCCAAACTCTTCAAGACCAAAAATATTCCAGGTATCATTATCGCCATCGCCGTTTGGCGTGATCAGGGTTGGGATGTCGAGCACATCTCTGAGCTTGATCACCACATGCACGGTAATGAATACAGGCTCACGAGGCGTTTCATCTACATTACAGTAGGCAAGGTCGTTGATCTGGATCTTAAAGGTAGTTTCGCCATACTGGTTGTCTGCAGGCGTAACCCACAGGCGCCACTCATTTTCAGCACCCTTCACCAGCTCTACCTTGCTGATCATGGTTTGGTCTACCTCTGTGGCTGTTACCTCCAGCACCTCTGCTCCTTCAACCAGAGCTTTGGCATCGTCTTCTATGCTAAACTCGTAGTGTGGCTCTGCTGGGTCTGGCTGCTGGTTCATGAAGAGGGTAATGGTTGTTTCCTCCTCCGCTACCTCGGGCAGTGCATTGTTGCAGACAATCTTCACCCAGAACTCATCGTAACGCTTCTGCGCTCCATTCTCATCCAGGTCTCCCTCGTTCAGGAGGTTTACGCCGTGCTCGTCGGTTGCAAAGGCTTTTACTTTAAACAGCATGCCTTCTGCTTCACGGGGTGGGTTTGCCACCAGCTGGCTGATCCACCTGAAATCAGTGGTGAAGATATTTTCCACCCTTAGCCATTCTGGAGCGCCGCCTTCTACCTCTATTGCTACAGTAAGCTTTTCGGTAGAGGCTTCATCCTGCATATCCACATCTTTGTATATGGCAGGGAAAAGCTCTGCTGCCGCTTCAGTTTCAATTTCAAACACCAGCGGCTCTTCACCAACTTTACCATAAGGGGCATCATTGAGTGAATCTATTTGCACACTGAAGGTCTGAGAGTAAAGGTTGTTTACCGCACCCTTATCATCTGCTGTGAGGGTAAAGGTAAAAGGCTGACGCTTGTTTTTATTGTCTATAGACTTCAGTACAATAGACTGCTCTTCGGTATTCAGGCTAATATCTACCCAGTCTACACTAACAGGGTCAAGCGAGAATTCTATGGCCGAAAGGTCTGTATCAACATCTGCCAGATCGTTGATGTAGATGGTAACATCTCCACTTGTGTGAGAAAAGTCTTCCACCTGCCTGATTTGGGTCTGGCTAAGCGAGAAGCTCGGGGCATCGTTCACACCCCTGATGGTGATCAGCAGCTCTACCACACGCTCGGCCTGTTTTACCACCTGCGGATGGTTGGACGCTTCTTCGCTGATAGCCCGGATGGTCAGGAGAATATCCTCATCAAAGTTTTCTGTGCGGATGGTAAGACCTGTAAGCTGGTTCTGACTTAGCTGCCACTTGCCGCCTCCCAGGTTTGTACCTGCCGATAGTGTTGCATCTGCCGGCACACCTTCAATATAAATACCGATGAGGCTTTCAGATCCATCCACATCCTTCAGCGATACGCCTATACCAAGTGGAATGTTGGCTTCTTCCTCCCCTTCAATTGGATTCTGCGCCAGTGTGATGTTTGGCTTATCGGCCACTGCCACTACTGTAAGTGTAAAGGTTTTAACAGTAGTGTTTCCCGCCCGGTCTTTCACGGTAATGCTGATGGCAGAACTGCCATCGAGATCTGCTGCAGGGGTTATTTTAAGGGTGTAGTTTCCATTCACTTTGCTTAGGGCAATTCCTGAAGCAGGTATCAGGGCAGTATTGACAGCTGTAACCTTAACATCTAGTTCTGATGCAGAAGATGAGTTATCCGTTACGGTAAAGTACAGGGTCTTTGCGGTATCCTCGAAGGTCCACTCTTCATTGCCGATACCACCACCATTTCCGCCACCGCCGTTATCACCACCGTCACCACCATCACCACCATCGCCTCCATCTCCACCGCCTCCGGTGCCGCCGTCGCCACCGCCAACAATTGGGTCGGTGTTATCAACGATAAAGGTTTCACTTGGGCCGGCAGCAGGCGCCAGGTTGGTGCCATCGGTGGCAGTTCCTGCCGCTATGTTGATGCCAATGGTGCCGTTTCCGGTAATATTGGATAAGGTTACCCTTAGTACATTTGGATTATTGGTAGTAGTAACCGCTATATTACCAGCCTGTGCCGTACCTGTAAGGTTAAGGGATACATCATCGGCAGTAAGGAAAATATCAGTAGTACCATAATAAGTAACATCGTACCACACAGGGCCATGTGTTGTAATAGGTACAGATGGCGGACCAATAACGATCATTGGGGCATCATTATCTACCACCACAACCGTAAAGGAGCATTCGGCAACATTACCGGCTTTATCGGTTGCCTTAAACTTATAAGTATAGGAACCGGCCGTTAACCGGGTGCCTGATGCAAAGCCTGATACCCGCTCAATTGTAATTTCTGATGCAGCCGTACAGTTATCTGTTGCTGTAACAGCCGGGTAAGTGATGATCACATCATTTTCTCCCTCGGCAACCTCGTAATGTGTCTGGATGGCAGGGCATTTGATCACCGGTGCTTCCGTATCGATTACAGTAATTTTAAAACTACCAGTGGTGGTGTTACCGCTTGGGTCTTTGGCAGTGTACGTTACTACGGTTGGTGTTCCTGTTGGAAATCTTGATCCCGAAGCAGGGCCGGTGATGTTTAAGGTAACATCACCGCCGCAGTCAACTGCTGTTATTACACCGTAATCTACTTTGGCATCGCACCTGCCGGGGTCTGTGCCCACTGTTATATCTGCAGGAGCCGTTACCACCGGAGGTGCTTTGTCTTCTACAGTTACAGTTGTGGTACAGTTATCGTAGTTACCAGACTGGTCGGTGAATGTCCATGTAACGATGGTTGTTTTACCCACAGGATATTTATCTGAAGAAGCATCGGCTGTATTGGTAAAATCGTTGGTGATGGTTACCACGCCTGGCTCGTTTATATCATTGAAAGCAGGAAGGCCTACTTTTACATACGGGCTACAGCTAGTTGCTGTATGCATAACTGTTACATCCTGCGGGCAAACACCCTGAGGTTTTGTATTATCAATAATAGTTACTCTGCTGTAGTCAGACATACCCGCTACATTGCCTGCCGCATCTACGGCAGTACCTGCTTTAATCCTGATCTTCAGGGTACCATCGCCTGTAATGTTCCTGATAACTACCTTACGCTCCAGGCTACCGGTACCTGTTACTTCAACAATGCCTGTAGGGGCCGGTTTACCAGCTACCACTTCAGTAACAACCACTTCTACATCTGCAGGCGTAAGTGTAATATTACTTGCCTCGCTATAGGTAATGGTATAAGTTAAAGGACCAATCTGGGTATAAGGATGTATTGGAGATGTGATGGTAATGCCTGGCGCTGTGTTATCAAGCAGGTAAACTTCGCCGCCACTGAAATCGCCGGCAGCAGTGCCACCAACAGGCATATTGACGCTACTTAATACAGTATTGTTATCCCTGAAGCGGAGCTTCAGCGTTCCATTACCACTAACACCATTTACGTTTACATCATATTCTGAAGTGCTTACGGCAGCAACAGCAGAAATTGCAGCAGAAACGCCAGTACTTTTTTCCAGCTCAAAATCGCTGGCATCTACTCCCTTTACTGCTTCGCTGAACTTAACTCTATAGCTTACGCCCGATGCTTTGGTTGGACTGGCGCTGTTTCTCCTGATAGATAAAACAGTTGGAATACTGCTGGTTGTAAACGACATTGTTTTACCATACACAACCCCAACACTATTCTGGGCCACAAGGCGGTAATAGTAAGTGGTGTTGGCCTCAAGACTGCTAAGCGGCAGGTTAATGGCCGTAGCAGCAGCTCCCGCTGAAAGAATCCGGGACCCGGGCAGCATACCAGGATCATCAACATCGGGTAGCGCCTGTACTGAACCCCACTGAAAAGCCACAACAGTTGCTGCACCATTGCTGCGGGCAGTACCATTAAGCACTGCATCTTTTTCAGAAACTGCTGTAGCAGCCTCTGTATTTACCAGGGCTGCTTCGGCTACGTTATTAAGATTAACATGCACTGTAATATCTGTGGCCTCCGGCGCAGAAGTCTCTTTGCCTGCCGTTACGCGAACGGTGAGACTAAAAGTTGGTGTTTGCTCAAAATCTAGTGCATCGGCATTAAGCACTGATAGCTTACCATCCGTTGCCAGTTTGAAGGCATCGTTAGTGTTTCCTCCAATCAGTTCAAAGTGCAGAGCATCACCATTGGCGTCTGTTTTGGGCATAATCTGCCCCACAGGCGCATCTGTTGCCGTGTTCTCATCTACACTGAATGTGTGAGCGGAAAAAGTGGGCAACAGCACCGGAGCTGCAGCAATAATCAATAGGGTAACCGCCAAAAGCGCGTATCGCTTAGGGCTTAACCGCAGGGATTTAGTAACATGGTAAAATGGAATCATACCTTCCAGCTTTTGCTGATGTTGTAAGAATAGTTCGTTACAAAGGTAATATCCAGACTCAAAAAAGAAACATTTTTTATGAAAAAATTTTATCTATCTTATGATAAATAGGACTAAACCAATTCAGCAAAAGCCCTAAAAAACTGAGTTATAAAGAAATATATGCTCCTGCCGCCACTTAAAGGCACTTATCACCTACAAACCAGCAGGCCAGCATCAGCACGTAAGAACAGACAATAAATGGAGCATAATCTCAGCAGAAACAGCATGTTTATTTATGAAATATTCTGATACCAGCCCCCTTTTCCCGGCGCTGCCTGTTGTTTCAAAATTTTTTTTATATGCTAACGTTATGGCTATACAATTAGTAAGGCGCAGGAATTGCGCAGGCATACTAAAAGAAACTGAGTATTTTACATATTTTACATTAAAGCATTGATAAAACATAAGCACATCAATACTCTTAACATCAGCTTTTTATGCCTGATTTCCTGTAATAACTTATAGCCAGGCGAATCTTGTGATAAGGATATTTTCCATCCAGGCTCTCGTACACCTGTTTCATGGGACTGTTAACGCCATGAACATAGAGGGCATCACCAATTTCAGAGCGCTCATCTTCATCTAAATAACGGTCCAGGAACGGTAGCCTGCCCTGTTCAAAAAGAGCAGCAATATGAGAATAAACTGTCTCTTCACGCATGCCTCTTTTAGCGGCTACCTCTTCCGGCGATAACTGCTGCTTCAGCAGTTCAAGGGTAACCAGGTGAGTAGATCCCTCTACCTTCTGTTTCTTATCCTGCTGCTGCTGCCGGTATTGTAGTATTTCGTTAATAAAATCCTGCCCATAGCGATCCAGCTTCTGACGCCCTACCCCTCCTATCCGCAAAAGTGCGGCTTCTGTAACCGGTTGCCGCTCTGCCATCTCGCGCAAAGTTTTATCACTGAAGATAATGTAGGGGGGCAGCGCTTCTTCATCGGCCAGCCGCTTGCGCAGGTTACGCAGTTGCACGAACAGGCCATCATCTGCCACTTCAGCAGATTTTGGCTGCGGCCGCTGTGCCTGAACGGGCTGCAGGGGCTTATTCAGTTCTACTTTTTTACCCTCAAAGAGTATGGCACGGCTCCCGTCGTTCAGTTTTAGCTTACCACCATCTTCATAGGCAATATCCATGAGGCCTGAGTTTAGCATCTGCTGCAGGTAATTGCGCCAGTCGGCTGCGCCTATGTCTTTGCCTGCTCCATAGGTTTTAATCCTGAATAAGCCTTTCTGGCGCACCTCTTCGTTATCGGCACCGCGCAATACATCAATGAGCAGGCCCAGGGAGAGCTTCTCGCCAGAACGGGCAATAGCAGAGAGCGCCTTCTGTGTTAGCAAAGTGCCATCGAACGACTGGCGGGGGTTATCGCACACATCGCAATTATTACAGTTGCCCTCTGCCAGCTCTCCAAAGTAGGAGAGCAGGATACGCCGGCGGCAGATCTGGGCTTCGGCATACTGCTGCAGGCGCTCCAGCTTGGCCTCCTGCATGCGGCGGCGGTCGTTTGGCAGATCTTCCAGCATGCTGCGCTGCTTCATTACATCGGCAAAAGAGTAAAACAGCAGGGTATCGGCTGGTGCACCATCGCGGCCGGCACGGCCAATCTCCTGATAATAGCTTTCTATGTTTTTAGGCAGGTTGTAGTGTACTACCCAGCGTACATTGCTTTTATCGATGCCCATGCCAAAGGCAATGGTAGCACAAACAATCTGAACATTATCGCGCAGAAAATCCTCCTGCGTTTTCTGGCGCTGGTGGTGCGGCAGCGCTGCATGATAGGCCTCCGCACGGTAGCCGGCATCGCTTAGCTTTTCTGCCAGCGACTCGCAGCCCTTGCGGCTTAAGCAGTAAACGATTCCCGGCTGAAAGGGCCGCTCTTCCAGGAACTCCAGAATGCGCTGCAGGCGCTGCTGGGCCGGCAGCACTGCCAGGCTTAGGTTTGGCCTGTCAAAAGAAGCAACAAACACCTTGGGCTGCCTTAGTTTTAGCTGCTGCAGTATGTCGCTGCGGGTAAGTTTATCGGCAGTGGCGGTAAGGGCAATAATGGGCACTTGCGGAAACTGCTCCTTGAGGCGGCCCAGTTGTGTGTACTCCGGCCGGAAGTCGTGCCCCCAAAAGCTAATACAGTGTGCCTCATCGATGGCAAAAAGAGAGACCGGCAGCTGGCTAAGCAGGGAAGTGAAAGAGGGCGTTTGCAGTTTTTCCGGCGATACATAGAGGAGCTTGAGCTGGCCGTGTGCTGCCTGCTGCTCAATTTGCACCTGCTCCTGCCACTCCTGGGTACTGTTGAGGTATGCCGCAGCAACGCCGCTGGCCTTTAGCGCAGCTACCTGGTCCTGCATCAGGGCAATCAGGGGAGAAATTACTACGGCCAGCCCGGCCAGGTGCAGCGCTGGCACCTGGTAGCAAAGCGATTTACCGCCCCCGGTAGGCATGAGCACGAGCGTATCCTGTCCGGAGACTACTGCTTTAATAATATCGGCCTGCATAGGCCTGAACTGCGTGTACCCAAAATACTTCTTAAGTATACTATGTAAGGGGGAGGTTTCTGCCACTGTTTCTCTCTTCTTGTTCTGTTACAACAAACAAAAATGTGCTGTCTGTTCAGATGCAGTAAAATCTGTTATGATTTTCCATATCCTTTTTTTTAGAAGCTCGTTGAATAAAAAACAGGCACTTTCTTTAGCACGCTCATACTGATGCCTTTATCTTTTCAGCAGAAGCTAAAATTAAGAAATAATAGCCTGGTAGCCAAAACTTTGCAATTAACGGATGGTTGAATATATATAAGCGAACTTTATTTTTTTTAAACTGTATGATTGATTTAATACTCTGTGGAATAGCTTACGTCATCATGATATATTTTATGGTCATGCTCATGAAGCAAAAGATTAATCCCTTCCGGAAGGGAGGAGACGACGATGGCGGAATAAGTGTCAGTAATTTACCAGATCTGGATGATCTGCCCCCCGGCATTAGCCTGCCAGATGGCAGCTTACCTAAAAGACGATTGAAGAAAGAGCCTGAAGAGATAAAGTAAGGGTGTGCTGTTAATTTGGTGCTGTTAAAGAAATAAACATTTACAAAAACGGGCTTCAGCCGATATCAGCGTAATTTCACGATAGTTAAAAGCGCCTGGTAAAACAGATATTATCAGTAGAACGCATCTTCAAAGTGGCTGATCTCTGGGTTTTGATCAGAATTTAATGGCAGCTGTATAGCAATAATGTCAAAACGGATATCTCCTTTCCAATCGATCTTTTTAATATAGTAACTGGCAGCATTTATGATTAGTGCTGCTTTTTTATGATTGACAGCTTCTTCGGGATATCCAAAACTGTTTCCGCCCCTTCGGGTTTTAACTTCAACAAACAGCAGCAGCTTATCAGTAATGGCAATAATGTCTATTTCGGCCCGGCCCTTACGGTAATTCTGTTCAAGAATACGGACACCTTTTTGCCGCAAAAATTCTGCAGCAAGCTTTTCGCCTAATAATCCGGTAAGCTGCTTATCGTGCAAACGATTTTCTGTTAATTTTACCCTACATACTTTTGGAACAAGCTAAACACCTGCTTTGTCATGGACAAAATGAGAAAACTGATCGAAGATTTTTCCCAACAACTACGGGATGCCATACGCATAGGACAAGATGCCAGCATTAAACCGGCTACAAAAGAAATCCGCAATGTAGTAATTGCAGGCATGGGCGGCTCCGGCATAGGCGGAAATCTGGTTGCTTCTCTGGTGCAGGATGAGCTGAAGGTGCCGCTGCTTGTACTTAAAAACTACAGCATGCCCGCCTTTATAGATGAGCATACACTTTTTATAGCTTCATCCTTTAGCGGTGATACCGAAGAAACTGTTGGCAGCCTGGAAAAAGCCGTGCAGGCTGGCGCGCAGTGCACAGCCGTTACCAGCGGCGGCACGATTGGCAGTCATGCCGTGCAGCATCAGCTGGATATGATAAAAATACCCGGCGACAGCAAAAGCCCGCGTGCAAACATTGGTTATTCAGTAATTGCCCTACTCTTTATACTGCACCACAAAGGTTTAATAGGCAATGGCTTTGTTGCAGAAACAGAACGTATCGCCGCCCTGCTTGATCAGGAAGAAGAATCGCTGCGCACACGTGGTGAAAAACTTGCCAACTCCATGAAGGGCTACCTGCCGGTAATATATACCGATAGCCGTATATCGCCTGTAGCCACCCGTATTCAGCAGCAGATAAATGAAAATGGCAAACACCTGTGCCATGTGAATGAGCTGCCCGAGATGAACCACAACGAGCTGGTGGGCTGGGAGCACCCCGAGCAGGTAATGAACGACAGCAAGGTATACTTCCTGCTCACCGCCTACGACCACCCCAGGGTGCGGGAGCGCATTAGGGTTACACGCGAGCTGCTGAAAGGAAAGGCTGCCAATGTAAGCGATATTGAAGCAAAAGGAGATAGCCTGCTGGAGCAGTGTTTTTACCTGATCCATTTTACCGACTGGGTCAGCTACTTTCTGGCACTGGCCAACCAGGCAGATCCTTTCGCCATAGAAGCCATTGATCACCTCAAGAAAGCACTTGCAAAGGTGAAGTAGGGAGGTATGGAGTATCGGGTATGAGGTATGAGCGGGGCTGGTGTTGGTTGCCAGAGGCACTTCATTAAGCTGTTGGCTTTGGACATTGGACTATAGACAATAGACTATAGATAATAGACAGACTGGCACTGTATAAGAGATCATTCAGCTGACAGCAAACTCCCTACTCCTCATACCCCATACCCGATCCCCCCAAAATTCCCTACCTTTGCATTCAATCAGCTGATTCAACGCGTGAACGAGCACATCAATAAACAGGTAGTTTTCAGGCACCTGGGCAAAATGGATTACCAGCAGGCCTGGGATTTGCAGGAAGAGGTATTTGCAGGCATTGTTGCCATAAAAATCGCTAACCGGCAGCTGCCCCCGCATGAGCAGCAGCCTACCACCAATCACCTGCTGTTTGTAGAGCACCCCCACGTTTATACCCTGGGCAAGAGTGGCAAAGCGGAGCATCTTTTACTTGATGAGGATGGACTGCTACAGGCCAGGGCCAGCTATTACAAGATAAACCGTGGCGGCGATATTACCTACCACGGCCCCGGCCAGCTGGTAGCTTACCCCCTGCTGGACCTCGAGAACTTCTTTACAGACATTCATAAGTACCTGCGCCTGCTGGAAGAAGCCGTGATCTATACCCTGGCTGATTATGGACTGGACGCCGGGCGCATTCCCGGCCTTACCGGTGTGTGGCTGGATTATGAGAAGCAGCAAAACCCAAGAAAAATATGCGCTATGGGTGTCAAAAGCAGTCGCTGGGTAACCATGCACGGCCTTGCCCTGAATGTAAATACAGATCTGGCGTATTTTGGCCACATCATTCCCTGTGGCATTGATGACAAAGCCGTTACCTCCATGCAGCAGGAACTGGGCCGTGAAGTAGCGCTTGCAGAAGTTGAAGAAAGATTAAAACTACACCTGGCCAGTCTGTTCGGCATGGATATTGTTGAGTAATATGGTACTTTTAGACCATAAACTCAGCCTTATGTACCACTTTTTCAAATCCATGACATTGGGCCTGCTGCTCACAGGAGTTTTAGCAAGCTGCGCCAGTATATTCAGCAAATCAACCTACCCTGTAACCATTAACACCACCCCCCAGAATGTTAACATTACCATTTCTGATGCAAGGGGTATGGTAGTATATCAGGGCATGACACCTGCCACACTCCCGCTGGATGCCAGCAGTGGCTACTTTAAGCCTGCTTTCTATGAAGTATCCCTTAGCCAGCATGGGTATCAGCCACAAACATTTGTTATTGAAGCAAAAATAGACGGCTGGTATTTTGGCAATATTGCTATTGGTGGCTTTTTAGGGATGCTGGTTATAGACCCCCTTACCGGCGCAATGTGGCGCATTCCTTCTCAATACTACAACTTCACCCTGATACCGAACGACGAAGCCTCTACCAAAGGCATGCGTTTGATGCTGATCGATGAGGTACCCTCACACCTGCGCGATAAGCTCGAACCTATCAAAGAAGCAGGCAACAACTAAAATAAAATGGCCCGGCCTCCAGCCGGGCTTTCTGTTATAGTACATTTTTACGCTGGCAGCAGCGCTATGCCACAGCTGCTCCGATCTTCAGCAGCTAATGACAGCACCAAATACTGCTGTTAATTAATTTTTATATATTGTTGTAATATTAAGCTTCACCAAAACGCCTGTTGCCATGAAAAAACTATTACTGGTACTCACGCTCCTCTTTACTGCCTTCTGCACCTATGCCCAGGATTTCAGTGCCCTGCAAAAGGTTGAGTATAAGGAGAAGACTGAATATAAAGCGTACGAAAGCCAGATACTGGAATCTGCCAATTATATCCTCTCTGTTCCTGTAGATGATAACAACCCTAACCGCCAGGCTGCACTTAAAGCACTGGTCACCTGGATGTCGGGCACCCCTGATTATAAATTTATGGTAGATGAAACTGCCGCAAAGCTCATGCACAAAAACGATGCTGTGCTGGGTATTTACTTTGCTGCCATGACCAAATACGTGCTGGAAAATTCAGATAAAGCTTCAGATAACAATGAAATAAAGCTCAATGCAGTAACGCTTCTGCTCGATTACTGCGAAGTTAAATCAAACAAAATGAAGCTTAACAAAGAGCTGAAAAAAGCAATAGCCGCTAAAAACGGAGGAAAGCTAAAGGAGTACCTGAATATTTAGTGGCTAATACCGAAGAAAACTGTAAAACAGAAAAGCGCGCAGGGGTTGCCTCTGCGCGCTTTTCTTTTATCTTGATCTATTCTAAATTCTAATATCTACTTCAACTCTGCTATAACGGTGCGGCCGCCTTTGGTTTTATCGCCTATGGCAACTTTTACTTCAGCATCCAGGGGCAGCAATATGTCTACGCGGGAGCCAAATTTAATGAACCCGAATTCACCACCCTGTTCAATAGGCTGGCCCTCCTGTACATACCACTTGATCCGGCGTGCAAGAGCACCCGCAATCTGCCGGAATAGCACCTGCACACCGTCTGTCATTTCCACTACCACGGTAGTACGTTCGTTATCGGTGCTGCTTTTGGGGTGCCAGGCTACCAGGTACTGCCCGGGATGGTACTTAAAGTACTTTACAATACCACTTACCGGGCTGCGGTTTACGTGCACATTCACCGGCGACATAAAGATGGAGATCTGCCGGCGGGGCTGGTTAAAGTACTCTTTATCAAGCACCTCTTCTATCACCACCACCTTTCCATCTGCAGGAGCAAGTACATGCTTTTCATTAGTGGGCACCAGAAAGCGCGGATTCCTGAAGAATTGAAGAATCAGCAGATAAAATACAATGCTTGCAATAATGAAAATAGTGTGGAGCTCCGATTGCTCTGGTGCCCAGTAAATAACCAGCAGGTTAATGGCTACCAGGATCAGTAACAGTATAAATAGTAATCTACGTCCTTCCTTATGTATGGTCATGTGTGACTGTGTTTCGCGGCGCAATATACGGTAAAAGGCCAAAAACAGAAAAGGCTGGCCGGCACCTGCATGCTTACGACCAGCCCTTTTTATAATATACTTGTGCTTTGGCTCAAATGTTTAGAAGCCACCGCGGAATTTATAGGTTTTAGCCACTTTATCGATCGCAACAATGTAAGCAGCAATACGCATAGGTACTTTGTACTCTACCGAAGTTTTATATACCCGGTCAAAGGCATCTTTCATAATCCTGTCGCTGCGGCGGTTAACACGTTCGGCAGTCCACTTATAACCCAGGCGGTTCTGCACCCACTCAAAGTAGCTTACCGTTACACCACCGGCATTTGCCAGGATATCAGGCACTACCATCACCCCTTTTTCATTGATAACACCATCGGCACGGAAAGAGGTTGGGCCATTGGCTCCCTCCACAATCAGTTTTGCTTTGATATTATGGGCGTTGTTGATGGTAATTACATCTTCCATGGCAGCGGGCACCAGCACGTCTACCTCCAGCTCAAGCAGCTGGTTGGCTTCTTCCATTTTATCGCCACCGGCAAAGCCTTCCAGGCTGCCACGGTTGTTATTGCGGTGCTGCATGGCTGCGTTAATATCAATACCATTGGCATTGTAGTAAGCACCACTAAGGTCGGAGATAGCCACAATCTTAACCCCGCGCTCCTCGAGCAAAAGGGCTGCAAAAGAACCTACGTTACCAAAGCCCTGCACGGCGCAGGTTGCCTGGTAAGGGTTAATTTTAAGTTTCTCCATGGCTGCCAGGGCACTTACCATCACACCACGACCGGTAGCCTCGGTACGTCCCAGGGAGCCTCCCAGTACAAGGGGCTTGCCGGTTACCACAGCATTGGTAGTCTGGCCCACCGAGCGGGAAAATTCGTCCATCAGCCAGGCCATTTCCTGCGGACCTGTACCCATATCCGGAGCCGGAATATCGCGGTCGGGACCAAAGATCTCCAGCATGGATTTGGTGTAGGCGCGGGTTAGGCGCTCTATTTCGCCGGTCGACATCTGGCGGGGATTGCAGCGGATACCACCTTTTGCACCACCATAGGGAATATCTACCACGGCGCATTTCCAGGTCATCCAGGCAGCCAGGGCCTTTACTTCATCCAGGTTTACGTGCATATCGTAGCGGATACCGCCTTTTGAAGGACCGAGAATACTGGAGTGTATCACCCGATACCCTTCAAACACCTTAATTGTACCATCGTCCATGGTAACGGGCAGGTTTACAATTACCTGCTTTACCGGAGCTTTAAGTACATTATACACTGATTCATCGAGGCCCAGGTGCTGTGCAGCTGTTTCAAACCTCGACATCATAGATTCAAACGGGTTCTCCTTATCTTTTATAGGAGCTGGTTCGATGTACGCCATAGTATCTGTTGTCTAATAGCCTACTGCATCCCCATTTGTATGCTTAAAAAAAGATACACAGGTTTTGCCAGAGGCAAATTCATGAGGTAAAATTAGAAAGAAGTACAAGATTATAAAACGTTTTACCTGAAACGATTTAATGCAAAAATTTAAAAATTGTTACCTCAATTTTACGTAGCCTTCTAGGCTGCTTTGTTTTTCAAACGGTTGCGTTACTAATAATGAAAAAGAGCGAGATAGGTTAAAATGAAAGGCACCGATAGCAGGAGCCCATCAAATCTGTCCAAAAATCCGCCATGTCCCGGTATGCTGCTTCCGGAGTCTTTAATGGCAATGCTTCGCTTAAAAAGACTCTCCACCAGGTCGCCATAAGTAGCTGTAATAATAGCAATGCCTGCCAGTATCAGCCACTCCCAGGTACCCAGGTCGTCGTAGAACAAGGAAATTGCCAGCGCCATTACAAAAGCGGTAGCTGCTCCGCCTATACTACCTTCCCAGGACTTCTTTGGTGATACGCGCTCGAAGAGTTTATGTTTTCCAAATTTAGTACCTGCAAAATAGGCCCCCGTATCACTGGCCCAGATAATGAGCATCAAACCTAAAATTATCTGGTAACTGTAATCACCCAGGATAAACACAATGCCATGCAGCAGGGCAAAAGGCACGGCCACATAAATAATTCCTAAAAAAGTAAAGGCTATGTTCGTAAAGGGCTTTTTATCATCCCGTTTATAGAGCTTTATAAAGAAAACCAGCGAGCCCAGGGGGAAAAGCAGAAAGTAGTACTGAACGGGCAATATCCCTTTTTGTATAAAAAAAGCAGTAGTATAGACCATGAGGCCGGTAAAGGTACCCCAGAATTTTAGCGGAAAATGGCCATCCAGGCCAACCAGCTTGTAAAATTCAAGCAGGGTAAAGGCACAGATTACGGAAAAGGCCAGAAAATAGGTCCAGGAACTGAACCAGATGGCAAATATGATGGCAGCAGCTCCAATCACGCCGGCTATAACACGCTGACCCAGATTGCTGTACCTATTCAAACGAGATATCATCCTGTATAATTTTAATTGCTTGCAGTACACTGTCAGCTGCCACGTGTACTTCGTAATAACCAATTCCGTAATTACTATCTTTTTTATCAACTACCACCGCGGGCAAATCGTTATCCAGCAGCACGGCTTTTACTATTTCGGCCTGGTACTGCAAGTGTGTTTTATAGACTTTTGACCAGCCTTTCATGTTATGCTCTCTTTGCTAAAATACCCCCTGAAACCAACAATTGCCGCTATGCCCAGGAATAAAAAGATGGCAATGGTAGTACCCGCCAGCGATTCCGTGCCGCTGCTGTCAAATTCAATTAAATGCAGCTGGTACAGATAGCGCATTACCAAAGTAAAACCATTATTGATGAAATGACCCAGTATGGGCATGAGCAGATTTCCTGACCAGTAATAAAGATAGCCAAAAAGAGCGCCCAGAAACAAGCGGGGCAGCAAACCGTAGAACTGAAAATGAAAAACGCTGAAAATAAAAGCTGTTAACCAGATGGCTGCATGGGCGTTCCCGATCTTCAGCCGTATGAGCGGCTGCATAAGGCCCCGGAAGAAAAGCTCCTCTCCAACAGCCGGCAACAGGGCAATAATGATAAAGGCCACACCAAAATCAAGTCCCGAACTAAACGTGGTGAGGTAATCGGTGAGCCGCTGCAGGTAAACTTCTTTCTCCTGCATCCAGCTTTCAAAGGTTTTGAATGTTTCGGGCAGGGTTAGGTTGGCATTCCATTCAATTACAATGGAGTTTACCATCATAAAAGCCAGCGTTAGCACAATGGCCAGCAGCATGGGAATTATTGCCAGCCCCTTGCTGTTAATGAGGGTTGACAAGCGGTGGCGCTCATAGCGGTACACGTACATGAGCGGCCCTGCAATAAAGCCACCTGCCGCCGAGAAAAACTGCAGAACAAACAAGATGTAGCGTGCGTTAGGGTGGTTTAAGCTACCGGCAACCTGGGAGGTTTCGTTAAAGCCAGTACCAAAAATGGCCATGGAGATAACCACAGCCAGAAACTGGCCTACAAATAGCCCAACAAAGAAATAGATGAGGAGCAGGATAAGCGAACGCCCCGGGGGCAAATCTCTTTTATCGGGCTCTGGTTGCCGAAATACCATAATTAAGGCATAAATTTACGCTAAAATACGGATTTGTAAATTGGTAAAGATAGGAAACCTTGAGTTAGGCGATTTTCCGCTCCTGCTGGCGCCCATGGAGGATGTAAGTGATCCTCCGTTCCGAGCGGTTTGCAAGGCAAACGGTGCAGACCTGATGTATACAGAATTTATTGCTGCAGAAGGCCTGATCCGCCATGCCGACAAATCGGTGCAGAAGCTGGATATCTACGACTACGAACGTCCCATCGGCATCCAGATCTTTGGTGCCGAGATAGAAAGCATGCGTCAGGCTGCAGCCATTGCCGAAGAAGCCAATCCGGAGCTGATCGATATTAACTACGGCTGCCCTGTAAAAAAAGTGGCCTGCAAAGGGGCCGGTGCCGGCATTCTGCTGGATATCCCCAAAATGCAGACCATGACAGCCGAAATTGTAAAACGGGTAAATAAACCCGTAACGGTAAAAACACGCCTGGGCTGGGACCATGACACTATAAAAATTATAGAAGTAGCCCAGCGCCTGCAGGATGCGGGTATTCAGGCCCTTACCATACACGGCCGCACCCGTCAGCAGATGTACAAAGGTGAGGCCGACTGGAGCTGGATTGAAGAGGTGAAAAGTCACCCCTCCATTCATATACCTATTTTTGGCAATGGCGATATTGACTCGCCCCAGAAAGCTGTGGACTACTGGAAGCGCTATGGCGTTGATGGTGTAATGATTGGCCGTGCTGCCATTGGTTATCCCTGGATTTTCAGAGAAATTAAGCACTACAATGCCACCGGCGAGCTGCTGCCCCCGCCTACCCTGCAGGAAAGGATGGCAACTGTGAAGGAACATCTGCGCTTTTCTGTAGAATGGAAAGGCGAAAAGCAGGGTATTTATGAAATGAGGCCTCATTTCACCAACTACTTCAAAGGTCTGCAGAACTTTAAGCCCTACAGGATACGCCTTGTTACCAGCGAATCTTACGATGAGCTGCTGGTAATTCTGGAGGAAATTGCTAACGAATTTTCAAATGCCTACAGCTTTGCCTAGCAAGAGCCGGCATGGCGAGACAAAGCCTGAGGAGGCCCACACAAACAAGATGCAGACTAAAGAAATCCAGCCCAGGGATTCCCTGCATGAGGATGCCCCGCATGGAGATGCCCCGCATGTAAATGCTGTGCATAAGAATGGGCAATCTACCCAGACACGTTTTGGTAATCTTCGCTCTAACAAACAAGTTGTGGCCTGGGCCCTGCTGATACTGCTGGCCATTATCTGGGGTAACTCTTTTATTCTGATAAAAAAATCTTTACTAGCCTATAGTGCAGGCGAGGTAGGTGCTTTGCGCATTATTGCCGCCGGCCTTGCCCTGCTGCCCATTGCCCTGAAACATATAGGCGGGCTCAATGGGCGCAACCGCATGCTGCTGCTGGTTATTGGCCTGGTGGGTTCTTTTATTCCTGCCTTTTTATTCGCCAAGGCTCAAACACAGCTCTCATCCAGCGTTACGGGTATTCTCAATGCCCTCACACCCCTGTTTGTGGTGGTAATAGGTGCCATTTTCTTTGGTCATAAGTTTACCGTGCGTAATGCAGTAGGCCTGGCCATCAGCTTTGTTGGCTCTATTGTGCTGGCCCTGGCCAAAGCCGGTGGCGAGTTAGGCAGCATTAACTTCTATGCATTTCTGGTTATTCTGGCAACACTTTGCTACGGCCTTAACCTTAACATTATTAAAGCTTACCTGGGCAGCTTAAGGCCGGTAGTAATTACGGCGGTTTCTCTGGCGCTTGTGATGCCAGGTGCAGTAGTGTACCTGTTTGGTTTTACCGACTTTACTTACCACCTGCAAACACAGCCAACCGCAGGCTGGTCGTTGCTGGCAGTGGTTACACTTGGCGTAATTGGCACGGCCATCGCCCTTATTCTGTTTAACCGCCTGGTGCAAATGACCACACCTATGTTTACCTCCTTCACCACCTACCTTATACCTATTGTAGCTGTAATAGTAGGGGTGCTGGATGGCGAAGTGCTGCTGCCAATGCACTTTGTAGGCATGGCTGCCGTTATTGCCGGAGTTTACATAGCTAACCAGCGCCCTAAACAAGCAAAGCCAAAACTCTAAGCCACTGATGCTCGTTGGTTTATGAAACATAAATCAGCATATGGCGCAGGAGCCGGTTAAAGTAGCGGTTTTCGATCTTAACCAAACGGTTTATCGCAAATCATCAAAAGATGAGTTTTTCAAATTCATTTGCTACAAGAAAAATTATAAGCTACTAAACATCCTGCAGTTGTCTGTTTATGGGCTGATGAAAAAGCTGAAGCTCATCAATAAAACCAAATTCAAGGAGAACTTCTTCAAGTACCTGGATGGGCTCCCCCCGGAGCAGGTGCACAAATATGCCCGCCAGTTCTGGGAGGTAGAATGGGACGATCATTTTAACGAGCCCCTGCTGCAGCGCATAAAAGAACTACGGGCACAGGGCGTACAAATTATTTTTATTACAGGCGGCTTTGATGTGTACGTGGCTCCTCTTTTTGAAAAACAGCTGCAGGCAGACGCCTGGATGGCTACCCAAACCCGCTACGAAAAAGGTACCTACAAGATAAAAGGCAAGGCACTTAAGGACGAGGAAAAAGTGCGCCGGCTCAATGAACATTTTGCCGGCAGGCCATACAAGCTTATAGAGACCTACTCCGACCAGGAAGAAGCCCTTTTTGAACTGGCAGAAAAGGCTTACCTGATGAAGAATGGCAAGCCGGTTCTCTATCAGCCAGATTAACCTGCAGGCCCCTATATTGATTTTATTCACAGGTACATAAGAAAAGCATAGCGTTTGATTAGAAATAATTACACACTGTCCATAGCTTTGCTCCTGTTATACTATTTCCATCTGAACCCACAGTATGCTTCGCCGACTGAATCATTATATACTATTTACACTCACTGCCGGCTTACTGGCCGTTGCCTGTGATGAAGAAGATCTTTTTACCAGTACCCCCGCTGTTCCCCAGAGTTATAATTTTGAAAATGTAGATGTAAGTGGTCAGCAGCAACGCATACTGCTACTGGACTCTTTGATAAAAAAAGCAGGCGCCGCTGATGGAAAAACCAGGGTAACAGCTGCCGACTTAACTGCTATCTATGAGAATAGCGGCAAACTGTTCGGAACCGATAAAAATCTGTCCTCTGTTACATCAACCGATACAACAGGCACTACAAAAGCAAAGGTTACCGCTCTTTTCAAGCAGATTGAAACATTAAGTGGCAACCCGGCCCAGGTTGTAGATACATATCTGGTTACAGAAAAAGGCATTGAGCCTGCCGAAATACTGGCAAAAGGCCTGGTGGGTTCCATCCTGTACTGGCAGGCAACAGCCGTGTATTTAGGTGAGGAAAAAATGAATGCAGATAACACAAAAGTTACCGAAGGCAAGGGCACTGCCATGCAGTACCACTGGGACCAGGCTTTTGGTTATTTTGGTGTACCTAATGATTTTCCCGCCACCGATGGTATGGCCCAAGACACTGCATATGCTAAAAATGCCTGGTTCTGGGGAAGATATGCCAATCAGCATGCCAGCCAGCTAGATGTGCGGCAGGATATCATGGATGCTTTCATCAGCGGACGTGCTGCTATTAACCGTAATGATTTGATTGCCCGCAACGAAGCAATTGCTACCATCAGGGAAAAATGGGATTTACTCGCTGCTGCAAATGTGGTGCACAGCATTAATGCTACCATCAAAGCAAAACGCGAAAATAACACCGGCGCCTATTACCACAGCTGGTCCGAGAGCAGTGCTTTTGCACAGGCATTACGATACAACCCGGCCAGCAGGATAAGCGGCAATGAGCTAACAGCCCTGTTAGGGGCTAATCCCGCAGAGGCGAGCTTTGAAGAACTGGAACAAGCCAGGGCCCTGCTACAGGAGGTGTATGGTTTTACCGATGCTCAAATGCAGAACTTATGATAGCTGCAGAACATAAAATACGTTGGGAATAAAGAGTGCCCGTGTTGCTGCAGTAGCAGGTACTTTTCAGGTTTATTGCAGTGTAAAAGTAAAAAGCGTCAGCATGTGTGCTGATGCAACTTTGTTAACCAGCCATTTCAGGGGCTATCCTGGCCCGGGAATTTTTCCTTCCAGTGGAAGGAACTTATACCATAGCTTACAGTTTAAGTAAAGGAGGAGCCATCCTTATATTAGATATTTCATCTATATTTGTTTACTGTAAAGTGTTGATTTGCTTTTAAGGAGCGTAAGTTGCTGCTATGTCATACGAAGCCGCCATTATACAATACCAGCCGTTGTTGATTTCCATTGCTCAGCGCATGGTAAAAAACATAATGGATGCAGAGGATATCGTACAGGATACCTTCCTTAAGTTTTTGAGCCAGCCCCCTAAAGTAATTGAAAACTTAAAGGCCTACCTGGTACGCTCTGTTATCAACAACTGCCTTAACCACCTTAAGCAGTTGCGTCACAGTGCCGAAGAGCTACTGGACCCGCTGCTCCATGCCGAATGGATCGCTCATTTTGACATCAACATCAATTTTGTTGAGCGTGAGGGAGAAGTATCTGAGGCTTTAAAGGTGCTGCTGCAAAAGCTGGAGCCTTCTGAGCGTACAGTTTATCTTTTCAGGGAAGTCTTTAACTACGATTACGCAGAAATTGCTGAAATTGTAGAAAAGAAGAAAGACAACTGCCGCCAGCTCTTTTGCCGTGCACAGGCTAAGTTACAGCAGGAGAAAGTACGGTTCTCATTCAACATGGATCAGCACAGGCAAACACTGAATACTTTTCTGGATTCCTGCCGTAATGGCTCCTTTCTCGAGCTGGTAGATAATCTCAAAGAAGACTTCAAGCGTAAAATGCCGTTCAGCGAATAGCTCCTGTCAGGGAGCAAGTTCTATTTTTTTTCAATTCACCTGTTTTTTTGTTTCTGCTTAGTGCATGAAGAAGTTTGATACCCAGGAGATTAATCACCTCATTAGCTACCGCCGTGCTGTTTACCCGGTAAGCTTTTCCGGCGAACGTATAGATGATGCAGTTATAGAACAATTGCTGGAAAACGCCAACTGGGCACCCACACATGCCCTTACCGAACCATGGCGGTTTACAGTGTTTACAGAAACAGGACTTCAGAAACTTGCTAATTTTCAGGCAGACCTCTACAAGCAGTTTGCCATGGAGGAGGGCAGCTATGTGGAAAGCAAACATCAGAAGCTGCTCGATACCCCACTCATGTGCTCACATGTGATTAGTATAGGCTTAAAACGTGACCCAAAGGGAAAAGTACCGGAAATTGAAGAGGTAGAAGCAGTAGCCTGCGCCGTTCAAAACATGTGGCTCACCGCTGCCGCCTATGGCATTGGCTGCTACTGGGGCAGTGGCGGCATTACCTACCGGCTGGAGGCACTGTCATTCTTTGGTCTTGAGCCTAACGACAAGCTCCTGGGCTTCCTTTACCTGGGCATCCCCAAAAACGACTGGCCTGCAGGGCGGCGCAGCCCCATTGCCGACAAAGTAAGGTGGGTGAAAGAGTAAGCCAACCTTGCATGCCTGCTCCCGTACTATTGCAAGAGTAGCCGACACTATTTTTTTTCGCGTGCCTACAGGTACAGCACCCTATTATGGAGCAGGGTTTACAACTCTATGTCTACACCCAACTGTTAGATCAGTTACCTGGCCTGCATTGGTGGCAGAGCCTGGAGGGGGATCGGTATGCCTTTGCCCCCGCCTGCAGCAGGCTTGTTGGTTTTGAAGATACATTAACACCACGGCAGTGGCAGTCGCTGCTGCACCCACACGACCAGCCCCGCCGCAGGTCTGCACTCAAGCTGGCTCTTAACCAGGAAAGAAACCTAACCTACCGCATTTTAACCAGAAACGGCACCTACGAATGGGTGCAGGAGAGCATCAGGCATATACAGTCTGCCGATGCCGGTGCCGCACTCATAAGCACGGCTGCCACCTGTAAAGAACCAGTATACCGTGCCTTTTTCGATCACACCTCCCTTTTTATGGTACTGCTGGATGCCGAAGGCAACATCAGGGAGCTAAATAAAATCAGCAAGAAGTTTTTAGGCCATGAGGAAGAAGAAGTATGGGACAAACCCCTCTGGGAGAGCACCTGCTTTAGGGAAACCAGCCACAATACGACAAGGATCAGGGAGGCCATACAAAGGGCCGCTGCAGGAGAGCAGGTAGATCTGCAGGAGTGGATCATAAGGTACAACGGTCTTAGCTTTCATGGTAAATTCAGCATAAAGCCTATCTATGATCAGCAGGGGCAGCTTGAGCACCTGTTTATAGAGGGCAATGATATATCGCACAGAAAACAACCTGACCAGCAGTGGTATACGCTTGCTGAAAATATTCCTGATGTTATCACACGCTTTGACCAGGAGCTTCGGTATCTGTTTGCCAACCCTGCCATAGAAAACTTCACCGGCAAAAAATCATCTGAATACCTGGGCAAAAGTATTGGCGACACCAACTTTCCTGACCCCAGCTGGGATGGCTTTGAAAACAAGCTGCAGAAAGCCCTGCAGACCGGCCAGATGCAAACCTATGCCGGCAAAGTAAAGTCGCCCAAGCAGGAAATAAGAGATATATACAGCCTGCTGGTGCCCGAACTTGATGAGGGTGGCGAGATAGCCAGTGTATTGGTGATTACGCGTGATATCACAGAGCTGGCCCAGAAAGAAAAAGACCTGGAGCAGGCGAACGCCAGGTTGCGCGCGATCATAGAAGGTACTAAGGATATTATTTGTGCCTTCAACACCGATAAAAGACTGATTGCGTTTAACGCTGCTTTTGCAGAAGAAATGCAGCAGATCTTTGGAGCAGAGGTTAAGCTAAAGCAAAACATAACAGATCTGCTGGCAGAGTATCCGGAAGAGCTAAAGAATGCAAACGACCTCTGGGAAAGAGCCCTGAATGGAGAGGAGTTTAGCATTCAGCAGGAGTTTGGCCATCCGGATAGGGAGCGTAATTACTATGAAATAAACTTTTCCCCGATCCGCGATGAGCAGGGACAACTAATTGGGGCATCCTCAAGAACCATAAACACAAGCAGGGAAAGGCTGATAGAGAAAGAGCTGAAAGATGCGCGTGAATTTTTGGTGTTGGCCGAAAACCTGCCCCAGACAATTTTTACTGCCCGCCCCGACGGGCAGATCGACTACCTCAATACTGCTTTTTTCAAATACACCAACCTGCCGCATACCAGGGCCGACAAAGTTGACTGGAAAAGGGTGATTCACCCGGACGACTTTGACTGCAGCATGCAGCAGTGGTTTGAAGCTGTACGGTTTAAGGCTCCCGGACTGCAGCTGGAGCTGCGCCTGCGCAACAGGCATGGCTTATACCGCTGGCATATTGCCCGGGCCGTACCATTGTACAGCTACCAGCACTCAGCAATTAAGTGGATAGGCATTATTAGTGATGTACACGAGGCTAAAATTGCAGGTGAACTGGAGCGGCTGGCGGCAGAAGAGTTTAAAACCATATCAGAAAGCCTGCCCCATATTGTTTGGACTACCCATGCCGATGGGCGTGCCACCTACTTCAACAAAAAGTGGTTTGACTATACCGGCGAAGATGAAACCATCAGCAATGGGTGGGACTGGATAAAGTATGTGCATCCGGAGGATACAAGCCGCACACAGAAAACCTGGAATAAAGCCATTGCCTCCCGCACCCAATACCAGGTAGAGTACAGGCTGCGTCACAAAAGCGGCCGCTACCGCTGGTTTTTAGCCAGGGGCGTGCCTGTTACAGATGCACAGGGTAATGTTAGCAAATGGTTTGGCTCCTGCACCGATATTCATGAAAACAAGCTGCAGCGTAAAAGGCTGCAAACACAGAATGAACGCCTGAACCAGATAAACCAGTACCTGGATAATTTTGTACATGCAGCTGCCCACGACCTGCGCTCGCCGGTTGCCAACATGAAGGGCCTGCTACAGTTACTACGCGATAATGGCAGGGAAAAGAACGGCAAGGTTATACAGTCTATGGAAACCAGCCTGTACCGCCTGGACAATACCCTGCAGGCCATGATCCATTCCATTGAGTTGCAGAGCCTGCGGCAAAGTCCGGCAAAAACACTCAACTTCAGAGAGGTTTTCAGCATGGTACATCAGGAGCTACAGGAGCGCCTGCAGGAGGTGCCTCACGAAATACAGGCAAACTTTCAGAATTGCCCCGATATCGTGTTTATACCATTTTACCTCGAGAGCCTTTTCAGAAACCTGTTAAGCAATGCCATTAAGTACAGAAAAGAAAATGAAAAGCTAATCATCAGGATCAGTTGCCGTACCTACCGCGGGTATAAGCTCCTGGAGTTTTCTGATAACGGTATTGGCATAGATGTGGAAAAATATAAAAACAAGCTGTTCAGGCCCTTTCAGCGCTTTACCCAAAAGGCAAGCGGCAAAGGTATTGGCCTGCACCTCATCAACAATATTGTAACTAAAACAGGTGGAAAAATAGAGGTAATCAGCAAACCCGGAGAGGGCACCACATTCCGCCTGTTTCTGAAGAATTTTGAAAGCTAAGCAACCAGCCTCCGGAACAGTATATGCCGGCAGCTAAAATTATAGTTAGGCAAGCCTGCTGGCTGTTTGTTGCTTCTGCCGATCTGCCAGGTTTATCTGCGTCTGCTGCTATGGCTTTATTAGTTTTTAATTACTCTTAGCAGCATGCTCTCCAGGGTAAGGCCGGGGCCAAAAGCAAAGCTAATCACCGGGCGCCCCTCAAGCGTATTTGCCTGGCCAGCACCGCTAATAGCGGCGCTGGCTATGTTAACAGCTTCAATATCTTCACTGCTACTCCCTGCCTGCTTTTCCGCAGTACTCAGCTCCGGAGAAGAAACAAACTCCTCCACCCGGGCTGCCTCATCAAAGATCTCCTTCAGAACAAATAAAACTGTGGCCGACGACATATTTCCATACTCCTGCAGCACGGCATAGGAGTAGCGGTTGTCATGTCTTTGCAGGCCCAGGGCTTCTTCTGTTACCTCCAGGATGCGTCTGCCCCCCGGGTGTACGGCAAAAAGCGGATCCTCTTTTTCTACATGCGGTATTTTACCAAGCAAACCCCGGAGCAGCTGCTCTACCCCTCCTTTTATAAATGCCGGTATATAGGTAGAAAGCCTCATTTCGAAGCCCGTATCGCCAATATGCCAGGCCATGTCCTCCAGGCCATCCAGTGCCAGATCGCAATAAAACTGCTCCAGGGCAAGCTGTACGCCCGGGCGCTCCTTACCTTCTACCAGCACAGCTGCGGCACCGTCGCCAAAAAGAGCATTTGCCAGGAGGTTATCGTCATCGTGCTTTTTCTGAAAGTGCAGGGTACACAGCTCTACCGATACCACCAGCACCTTGCTGCCGGCATCTGCCTGGCAAATACTGGCCGCCAGCTTCAGGCCATTGATAGCGGCATAGCAGCCCATAAAATAAACGCAGGTACGGCTCACAGAGCTTTTCAGCCCCAGGGCCTGCACCAGCGATATATCCAGGCCTGGCGCCTGCATGCCGGTGCAGCTTATCGTTATAAGATGTGTTATATCACCGAGGGCTACATCTGATACCTGTTCCAGGCATTTTTTAGCTGCTGCTGCTGCCAGGGCCGGAGCCTCTGCATTATAAATAAACATTCTTTGTTGCGTGGTCGGGAAGGGCTCCAGGTTTTCGGTATTAGGGAAAAAGCTGTAATAGCCGTAAGACCTGTTGTAATCTTCCAGCACAGAATAGCGGTGCCTGATGCCACTGGCCCGGTAAACAGCCTGTAACCTGCGTTTGTCTGCAGGGCCTAATGCCATGGCTTCTGCCATAAAGCGGGCAGCATCGGCCTGTGGTATTTTATGCGGAGGGGTTGCTGTACCTAATGCCGAGATGTATGCGGTCATATTTTAAAAATTCCTTAACTTATGCTTTTTAAACCGGAAGGGCCATGATCAAGAAATCTACCTTGCTGCATTTGCGCATTCCCTTTTCTTTTTATCTGTTGCCCGTTTACCTGTTTGCTCTTGCGGTGGCAGAAGCTGTACATATAATACCAGCAATAGGTGTATTTGTTAGCCTGCACCTGTTATTATATCCGGCAAGCAATGGTTATAACAGTTATTTCGATCGGGACGAAGAGAGCATTGGCGGCCTTGAGAAGCCACCACCGGTAAGCCGGCAGCTTTATTTTACAGCCAATGTACTTGACCTGCTGGCCCTGGTTATAGGCTGGTGGCTGGCCGGCCCTGTGTTTGCTATAATGGCCGCTATATACAGCGCCGTATCTCGCGCCTACAGCCATCCGTCAATCCGCCTTAAAAAGCGCCCTTTTGCCAGCTGGTGGGTAGCAGGCTTTTTCCAGGGCTTTTTTACATTTGCCATGGCCTACATAGGCATTACCGGCAGCAGCCTGGCAGAGTTCTGGGAGGTTAAAACCGTACTGGCTGCATGCCTTACCACGCTGCTGCTCTGGGGCTCCTACCCCATGACACAGATTTACCAGCACCACGAAGATGCCCGCCGTGGCGACCACACCCTTAGCTTACTACTGGGGGTTAAAGGCACCTTCTTTTTTACTGCTGCGGCTTTTACCATTGCAAACATCGCATTCTGGATTTACTTTCTCCAGTTTCACACCCTTTGGCGTGGAGTAGCTTTTCAGCTGATGCTGTTGCCGGTCTTTATTTATTTTTTCCACTGGCTACTGCTGGCCTACCATAACGAAAATGCAGTAAGTTTTAAAAAGGCCATGCTGCTGAACACCCTGTCGGCCTGCAGCTTAAATGTCTTTTTTGCGAGTATGCTTATTTGGCCTGATCGTTTTTAAGCGTTGCTGCCTGGTGAGGTGCGGCAGGAAAACAACTACAGATGTTCCCTTTCCTTCCTGGCTTTCTATGTGAATCTTACCCTTTAGCCGCTCTACTGTCTGTTTTACAATGTAAAGCCCCAGGCCAGAGCCTTCGGAACGGTCTGTAGCCCTGAAGAACATATCCCACACCCTGTCAATGTACTCCTGAGAAATGCCTATGCCATTGTCTTCTACCTCTATACTGGCCCCTTTGGCGGTATTGTGAATTGTTACGTGCACATAAGGTTCTGGCTTTCTTAAATCAGCATACTTAATAGCATTGCCAATCAGGTTATTTAAGATCATACTAACCCTTACCCTGTCGCTCTGAAAGCTGTAAAGCTCGGTATTGATGTTGACTTGCTTATTTATTCTGCTGAAGTGTTCCAGGTAGTGTACGTGCTCCAGGGCATCATCCAGCAGCTGATCCCATTCAATACTACCCAGCGTAATTTCGGTACGGCTGCTTTTGGCGTAGGAGAGCATTGCCTTCACAAAATCATCCAGCTTGTGCACCCTGTTTTCGATGTACGTGTGGTACTCCTGTATCTTGGCTACATCGGTTTCCTGCCTGGCCAACATTAATAAGCCCAGAATGGAGGTTAAGGGCGACCGCAAATCATGGGAGGTTTTGTACATGATCTGATCCAGCTCATAGTTACGATCAGAGAGTTCTTCTACCAGCTGCTGTAAATCTTGTTTCTGCTCCTGAAGTGCTTTATTGGTACTGTCGAGCTCTGTTTTGCTTTGCTGCAGCGCCTGGTTCTGCATATGCAGCATTTCATTGAGGCGCAGGGTTTCGCTAAGCAAAATCTTGTTTTGCTCCTGCTGCTCTACTTCTTTGGTAAGATCAATAATATACCCCCCTATGGAATTGGTGGCACCATAGCTGTTCTCTACCGGAAAAAAAATGGTGTAAAAGTACCTCCGGCCTGTCGGAAGCTTGTACTCTTCTGTTAGTAAAAGAGGCTGTCCGCCATTAATTACCCGCTCAACATGCAATCTGAAATGTTCATAAAGATCTGAAGGCACAAAATCTTTTAAAGTGCTGATAGTTCCTGTTCCAGATTTTACATTTAAGAGCTTATTGAAAGCTTTATTGGCGAGCTTGATGTTAAGCTCAGTGTCTACAATAAAAACCGGAATGGGAGCAAACCGCAGAAAATCGTTTATGGTTTTAAGGGTTGCCTGCATCAGGTTACGGGGCTTTTTGCCGCCTGCATAGTCGGTACAAAAGCCAAATACCATAACCTGTTCAATGGCTTTTTCTCCTTCTAATGGAAAAAAGTGAAGATCAAGTTTTTTTGGTTCCAGTTCAGCTTTCCGGGGGCTTAGCAGCATATCTTCCAGCCTGAATGACTCCCCCGCCAGTGCTTTCCGGTAATACTCCGTACCTTCCTGCTTATTCAGAGAAAATACCTCAGAAATCGCCCTGCCCCTGATGTCCCTTTGCAATATGCTGGTACATTCTTCCATGTACCTGTTCCATTCTGATATAATGAAGTCTTTGTTGAATATGAACATGCCGAATCCAGTACCCACGCTTAGGTGCTGAATCAATTTATTTCCATCCAGAGTACTGTAATCCATGCTTAGAGGGGGGCATTAAAAAATAAGCGCTTTGGCCAGGGCCTTACGTTAGCACCAACAAATATTACAGAAAAATAATATATTTTTTAAGAATACTTAAATTCTAAATCAGAACAAAGTAAAAATTGTTTAAACACAGAAGCCTAAGCCCGGCAACAGGCTTAGGTCTGATCTTTTTATACAATTGGCGTTGCTGCTACTCTTTGCGCAGGTAAATATTACTGCTGATTGTCTCCAGGCGAACAGGCGTACCACCATTGCCCAGCTTGCCTTTCATTTCATAGCCAACGATCGGTATCTCATCTTTTTTATTGAGGATTTGCAAATCCAGGTCGGTGTAGAGTTCCCCTGTAACAGACTTCATTGTTAACTCTGCCTGCTGGGCCGGTGCCATGCTTACATCAATAAAGCCGCTGATACTTTTCAGATCAAGGCTGCCGCGCAGGTTTGTTGCCGTTACATCGCCGCTTATGGTTTCGAGCTTAACCACTGCTGAATGAGGAAGCCAGACCTCAAAGCTGATTTCCAGACAAATGTTCCTGTTTACATTATCTGAATCGTACCTCCAGATCGACTGGCTGCCGTTGCAGTCTTCAGCAGATGAACCGCTAAGCTGTTCTTCATCAACCAGGGAAGTGATCTGCAAACCAGCTGCAGCATCTGTGCCGGTGAGCTTGAAAGCATCATTATCGCGGCCTCCGTTTATTTGCACTACTGCCTTAATCTCCACCTCGGGCTTATCCCAGCCCCTGAGCGCTATGCTGCTGGCATGATCGAGTTTTAAGTTAACTGGTTTATTTGCGGGCAGTGGCCAGCGCTCATTAACAACTTGCTGAGCCTGCAGGCAAAGGGGTGCCAGCGCCAATAGCAGAAAAAATAATTGCTTCTTCATAAGGGTTAGCGTTTACGGAGGTAAATATTGCTGCTGGTGCTTCTGATGGTTAAGGCAGCGCCACCCCCATTTAAAGTGGCCCTGATGGTACTGTTGCCCCCGCCTAAATGCTGCATGTTTGCCTCCTGCCCATTCCGGTTCTGCATCTGCAGGTCCAGGTCTGTAAATATCTCGCCCGCTACAGAGCTTAGCACCAGGTCTGCTTTGGCACTGGCAGGCATGCTGATATCCACCTCACTCGCCACTGAGCTGATCATGCTGGGGCCTGACTGGCTGTATTCGCTGAAGGCAACATTGATATCGCCGCTGGTGCTGTTAGCTACTACCGGACCGGATACATCGCTTAGATTAATTTCAGCATCCAGGGATTTCACCTCCAGCTCTGCCCGCATGCCTTTTACAGATATGTTGCCGCCACTCCAGTTCATATCTTCAATGCTAAGGCGGGAGCCTTCCGGTACCCTGATAACGTAGGTGCCAGGAGTCTGGCTTGCCTCACGCACCAGCAGTACTCCCTCTTTTGCTTCTACAGCAAGGCCTATACCTGTGTTATCTACAGAGCTGTTGTAGAGAGAGCGCAGACCTTTTGCACGCTCCGGCGGGGCCTCGTAACCAGATGCCTGGATTACTATTTCGCTGCCCTTGTAGCCTTCAATACGTATATCGGCCTTGTGGTACTGTATTTTCACCTGCTGACCGGCAGCTACTTTCTGCTTAAATTCCTGCGCCATTACAGGACCGGCCACAGCAAGCAGGAGTAGAAGAATCTTATATTTCATGTGATGTTCTGATTTAAAAATTAGATAATAGAAACGGTTTGAATATGTGTGATTGATCGATCCAGAATCCTAAATGAGTATTGATATACTTTTCTGTAACTGCTGGCGTACTACCTGCTGCAAATCGGCCTGCCGGAGCATTTCCTGCATATAAGGCACCGCCTCTTTCTCCTGCATGGCAGTAAGTCCCTGAATGAGCATGATCTGTACATTAGGGTCTTTCTGTATGGTTAGGGAATGAATAAGCGCCTGGCGTACCCGCGGGTGCTGCCGGTAACCAATCAGGGCTTCCACAGCGGCCATTCGTACATTCACGTTATCATCAAAGTGCATGGTTTCAATAAGTGCCAGCAGCAGCTCTGTATCTGCACTGGGTGCCTCTGAGGCTACACTTACAGCCTGCAGGCGCTGGCTGGTACTGCTGCCATTCTGCAGCATTTCCTTCAGGGAGCTTAACTCCTGCCGCATGGCTGTAAGCTCGGTAGCAGTTTCTGTAGCAAGCGGCGCATCTGGCTGACTGGTGGTTAACTTACCGGCGGCAAAGCCCAGCACCAGCAGGCTAACTGCAGCGGCTATCTGCCAGACCACCGGCCAACTACTGCGCCTCTCTAATTTGTGTGCAGGCTTTTCGTCTTCCGCAGGTAGTTTAGATAGTATTTCCTGCACCGTAACAGGTGCTTTAACAGCCTGCTCCTGCTGTTGCCAGCCAAGTAATTTAGCTTCCAGCTGCAGGTCTTGTGGCAGATCCGCCTCCTGCAATGCTTCTCGCAGGTTTTTTTCTTCGGTAACAGTAGTTTCGCCCTCGTAGTAGCGGCTAAGCAATTCGCGTACACTATCCCAGTTTTTCATAGCTGCTCACTTTAATAAATTGTTCTCTTAATGTTTTTCTGGCCCTGGAGAGGGCTACCCGTATGGCATTAACCTGCATGCCGGTAACTTCTTCAATTTCCTCGTAAGAGAGCTCCTCCACCTCCCGCAGCCTTAGGAGCCATTGCTGCTGCTCAGGCAGGGTTTGCATCAGCCGCATCAGTACGTCGTTGTGGTTGGCAGCTTCTGTCTGCTGGTGCGGACTGGCCGCCCCACTTTCGGAATACTCCAGCCCCTCCAGGCTTTGCCGGTTTTTATAGGCTTTAGATTTTAGCCTGTCGAGGCAAAGATTGCGCACGGTGCGAATAGCAAAAGCCTCAACATTATGGCACAGCAATAGCTTTTGCCGGTAAAGCCACAGGCGCAGCATGCCCTCCTGCAGTACATCTTCGGCTTCGGCGCTGTCTTTCAGCATCCAGTAAGCCACTCTGTAAAGCCGGTCTTTGGCGGGTAATACCTTGTTGTGGAAATTCTCTAGCTCCATATCTGCTAACATGACGACCGAGTGGCACAAGCATTACAAAAAAAAGCGAAGGAATTTTCCTTCGCTTCAGTACGCTGTTTACAGGCTGCTATTTCTTTTGAATATAGATGGTGCCGTTAAGGCTCTTCACATAGATCTCCGGTCCGCCGCCGTTCACTTCTCCCTGCACCCAGTTATCTATTTTAACACGATATGTACCTCCTGAAGATGTAGATTCTGCACGAACCTCTTCCTGCTTCATCTTCATATCGTAGTTGGTATACACATCGCCAAACTGCGACCTGGCCTTTACGTTAAATTTTGCATCAGCAGGCAGTTTTATCTGTATTTGCCCGTTAATGTTGGTAAAAGACATTGGCGCATTGGGTGGCGTATCAGCAAAGAAAGCTTCTATTTCCCCGTTAACGGTATTTACCACGGCAGCTCCCGATATATTGTGCAACAAAACCGAACCATTCACATTGCTGATGTCCAGCTCGCCCTGTACATCTTTTACCTCTATAAGGCCGTCGTTAACAGTGCGCAGGTGAAGGCTGAAATTACGGGGCACTAAAATGGTAAGGTCGGCCTTACTCATCCAGCTGTTTACCTTTACATCAACCTCATTGCGCTCTTCTTTTATATCGAGGCCCATGTTATTATCAGAAACACGGCGCATGCCATTGGCCATCTCCGGCTTACTGTTGTTTCTGCGATTACCACCCGAGGTGTAGCGTACTACCACTTCTTTACCATTGTATCCCTCAACCCTTATTCCGCCATTCAGTGATTGCACACTTAGCTTGCCTGCTTTACCAGGTTCGGAAAGCGGTATGGCTATCTGGTCGGAATCTTGCTGAGCGGCTGCCGGCAGGTAGAGGAATAGTAAAGCCAGCAGCATGTTGCATATCGTGCGCGTTTTCATTGTTAGTTATCTCCTTTCTTCAGGAACATATCACCGTTAACGGTGGTAATTTTTATTTTAGGGCCACCCTGGCCAACTTGTAGTGCACTTTTACCGCCAACTTTATAGTAGGTGCCGCCGCCATTCCTTTTTTCTTCTTTCAGGGGCGATGCTGTTACATCAAAATCAGTATAGAAATCTCCAGATACAGAGGTATACTGTATGTTGGCTGCCAGTTGCGGCGGGTAGGTAAGCCTGACAGCACCATTTACGGTGGTAAATTTAGTATCGATACTGGGTGCTTTTTTACTTTGCACTTCCACATCGCCATTTACAGTTGTGGCCTTTACATTGCCGTTCATGTTGGTAAGCCGCACGGCTCCGTTCACATTGGTGGCTTCGGCATCGCTCTGCAGGTTCTGCATGCTTACATCACCCGCATTGATGGTGGAAGCCTGCACCACGGCGGCATCTGGCACCCGTAGCTCAATATCGAACTTCACCATTCCATCTTTGGAGTCGTTGTTTACACTGTAGCTCCAGTTGCCACTGCTGTTTTGCTTTACTGTTACACCCGGGCCATCGGCATATACTAACACAGTGTTTCCCTCCTGGCGGAATACCAGTTTCCATTCCTGCTCCAGCTGGTCGGCATTGCGGCGGGCTTCTACCGTTTTGCTGGCTTTCATCTCCACTGCAGTGCCGCTGTGCCCTTGAATATCTACCTTTCCATTGAGGTTCATAACTTTTATGGTGTACTGGCTGCTATTCTGGGGCAGGTTTAGCGATTCAGTGATTGTACCCGCACTTTGTGCAAAAGCATACACCGTGCATACTGCAAGTATCAGTAGGGTTAAAAAGGTATTTTTCATGATGATATTAAAGTAAAATGTTAATGCTCTGATTTATTTGTTGTTTTACAGTACTGTCAAGTTCTTTTTCTTCCAGCAGCTTTTGCATGGGGGCCACGGCCCGCTTTTCCTGCAGGGCTGCTACCTCTTCGGCCAGGGCTATTAGCACCAGCGGCGACTCCTGGTACTCAAAGGAGCGCACCAGGCCCTCGCGCACCAGCGGATGGCTGGCATGGGTATGAAGTGCCTCTATGGCTGCCAGGCGCACATTAATGCTGGGGTCGCTGTTGAGGGTGTTGAGCAGGGCCTTAATTACCTGCTGATCGGCCTCGGGCAGCTCCTGGCTGAGGTTTACCGCCTTTAAGCGTTCGGTCGCAGAGTTTTGCTCCAGCTGGCTTAGCAGGGCAACCTGCTGCATTTCCAGTAGCTGGTGCTGGAGCTGGCCTATCTGCTGCTCGTATACCTGCACCGGCCGCAGCCAGTAACCTATGCCAACCCCTATAATTAGCAGCAGCGCACCTGCCAGCACACTACCAGCCTGCACATTGCCCGACCAGAAGAACCGCCCCAGCCGTTCCTGCAGCTTTTGCAAAAAGCCTGGCGCTTTTTCTTCGGCTTCTGCAGCGGCCAGCATGGTATAAAAGTTATTGCGCAGGCGGGAGCTGGGCTCAGGCTGAGGCAGTGCCTCCATCTGCTGCAGCATATTGCTGTACTCCTTTAGCTCCTGTTCCTGCAGTATGCCTTTTTCCAGCAGTTCTTTCAGCTCCTGCTGCTGTGCCGCGCTTAGCTGCCCCTCCAGGTAGTCCATCACCAGGGGTATGTATTTATCATCAATCATGTTGCACCTCCTCGTCTAGCTGTGCATAAATGGTTTTAAGCTCCTGAATGGCCCTGAAAACCTTTACCCGCACATTGTTTTCCGTACTGTTTGTCATGTCTGCAATTTCCTTGTACTTAAGCCCCTGAAACTTGCTTAGCTCCAGCAGCTCACGCTTTTCATCACTCATCTGCAGCAGGGCTTTCTGCAGCAGGCTTACCTCTTCTTCCCGGTCGGTTGCAGGTCCATAACTGCTCTCTGCGGTATCTTCAATCTTGGCTAAATCGTCGCGCTGCCCTTCACGCTTGTTCTTTCGCCAGTGATCTGCCATTATGTTGCGGGCCATGTGGAACATCCAGGCAGTAAAGGCACCCTTCCCCAAAAAGGTATGCTTATATTTAAGTATGCGATAAAACACCGTCTGGGTAAGATCTTCGCTGAGGTCGCCATCGCGTGTAAGCCTGAAGAAAAAGGCATACAGCGGTTTATGGTGCCGCTCAAACAGCAAGCCCAGGCAGGAGGTCCGGCCCTCTTTTACCTGCAACATCAGGTGGTTATCGCTAAGGGTGTTCTGTTCCATTTTGTTTTGCGCTAGGGTAAACTCCACCTTTGTCTAAACATTACAGCTGCTAGCTATATTTTTTTAATAAAAGCAGCAATTCTATCTTGACCAGCGGTTGCATAGCGCCGTAACCGGCTGTGCTGCAAACAAAAACACCATATAAAAAAAAGAAAACAGGAGCACCGCCACTAAAGGAGCCCGCACTGCAACTCTTTGCCCGCTCCCCTGTTCAATTTAAAAGAGATATGTAGTATGGATAACAGCATGCAAGCCATTGTAGTAAAGCAGGCCCAACTGGAGGTAGGTGAACTACCCAGGCCACAGCCAGCCGAAGGAGAACTGTTAGTAGAAGTAAAAGCAGCCGGCGTAAACAGGGCCGATCTGTTGCAAAAGCAGGGCAAGTACCCGCCACCCGAGGGTGCCAGTTCGCTCCTGGGCCTGGAGGTTGCCGGTACTGTAGCGGCTGTTGGCAATGGGGTAAGGGGCTGGAAAGCCGGAGACAGGGTATTTGGCCTGATGGGCGGCGGCGGCTATGCACAATATGCTGTTTTAAACAG
The DNA here is from genome assembly GCF_020178975.1 of Cesiribacter sp. SM1. Classification (GTDB taxonomy): domain Bacteria; phylum Bacteroidota; class Bacteroidia; order Cytophagales; family Cyclobacteriaceae; genus Cesiribacter. The sequence continues at coordinate 126,227 of NZ_JAHXBU010000040.1, read as the reverse complement.
CCAGCTTGCCATGCGTATACCTGCGGGAATGGATTTTGCCAGTGCTGCGGCCATACCGGAAGTCTTTTTAACTGCCTGGCAGGCCCTGGTGTGGCTGGCCCGACTCCAGCCAGGCGAAAAAGTGCTGATTCATGCAGGTGCCAGTGGCGTAGGTACGGCAGCCATTCAGCTGGCAAGGGCTCTGGGAGCAGAGGCATGGGTTACCGCATCGGCAGCTAAACATGAAGCCTGCAGAGCCCTTGGCGCCAGCGAAGCTATCGATTATAAAACGCATGATTTTGCCGAAGTTGTAGCAGATAAAACCAGGGGCAAGGGAGTAAATGTAATTGTGGATTTTATTGGTGCCGATTACTGGCAGCAAAACATGCAGAGCTTGGCAGTAGATGGCCGTTTAATAATGCTGGCCTTCCTGGGAGGGGTAAAAACAGAAGCAAACCTGGCTCCCATTTTGCGAAAGCGCATTTCTGTTTATGGCTCCACGCTGCGCTCCCGCTCCCTGAGCTACCAGGCAGGGCTTACCAAAGATCTTTCTGACTTCTTACTGCCCCGGCTGGAGCGCGATGAGCTCAAGCCTGTTCTTCATAAGACCTTTAACTGGCAGCAAGCCGAAGCAGCACACCAGGAAATGGAGCAAAACAAAAACATTGGGAAAATCGTACTCATATTTTGAATGAAATTTTTTAACCAAGCTTTGAACACATGAAAATGAACATAATTGTTGCAGGTATTTTTTGCCTAAGTTTAGCTGCTGCCTGTAATCCAGACCGCAGAACTGCCCAGAATGAGGGCTACCAGGATACTACTGCCACCGACCAGGAAACTGTTGCAATTGGTGAAGAGGGCCGCATAGATGACAATACCCGGGAGTTTGTAAACGAAGCTGCCAGTAGCAGCATGATGGAGGTAGAATTAGGAAAGCTTGCCCAGGAAAAAGCCAACAATCAGCAGGTAAAAGATTTTGGAGGCATGATGGTACAAGACCACAGCCAGGCAAATGAGCGCTTAAAATCTATTGCCCAGAACAAAAACATTCAGGTTCCTTCTACTATGATGGAAAAGCACCAGCAGCAGGTAGACAGGCTTCGTAACCTTTCCGGACAGGAGTTCGACCAGGAATATGTAAACCTGATGGTTGAAGCCCATGAGGAAGACATTAGCAAGTTTGAAGACAAGCAGGGCGATGTGCAGGACCAGGAGTTGAGGCAGTGGGTGGATAATACCTTACCTACTCTTCGTACACATAAAGAGCAGATCGACCAGATTAAAAACAGCATGGGAAACACGCGTAGCTAAAAGACTTTACCATGCGTTTGCCTTACCAGCAGGCGCCCCAAAGGCTTTAAGCGCAGCAACTGCAGGGCAGCTACCGAAAACAGCGGATGCCCAAAGAGCAGCTGAAACTGACGCCCCATCCATAAGCGCCTGGCAAATTGTTTTTGCCAGGCATTTTTATAGGCCTGCTCCAGCTTTTCCTGGCTACCACTCGTGCCTGGCTCGTAGTGCATTACTATAAGCTCTGACAGTATTTTACCGGCATGTATGGCCATGGCCATACCATTTCCACAAAGAGGTGTGATAAGCCCAGAGGCATCTCCTGCCATGAGCACACCCCCATCTACAGCCTGTTTAAAGCTGAAGTTCACTTCGTTTATGACCAGTGGCTTCTGAAAGAGAAACTCGTTTTCCCTGAAGATCTTCCTGAGATGCGGATTTTGCTGAAGATCCTTTTCTTCCATGGCTTCTATACTACCCCAGTGGCGCAGGCGGCTCCGGCTGCCCAGGTAGCAAAGGTTCCAGGTATTGTCTTCTACCTTACTAAGGCCACAGTACCCCCCAGGAAAATTATGCAGCGCAATCTCATTGGGTGGCAAATCTCCCCTGATATGGTATTTTACACCTATAAAATCTGATCGCAGCTCCATAAATGGCCGTGCGAGCTGCTTATCCAGCCTGCTGCGCTTACCCCAGGCCCCAATGACAAGCCTGCTGCTGAGCTCTTCTCCTCCCCTCAGCACTACCTTAAAACTGCTCTGCTGCCTGCGTACCTCCTGCACATGCGCCCCCTGCCTTACTTGAGCACCTGCTTCTTCTGCTTTTTTGCTAAGAAACTCATCAAAGCAATACCTGCTTATGCCAAAGCCACCTAAGCTTAGAGGCAAAGTGGTTTCTGCCCCACCTACGCTGCTTAACCTGAAACTGGTAACCTGTGCAGGCTTAAATGCTTCGGGATAAGCATCTATTGATTGCAGAAAAGGAGTTACTTCGTTAGAGATGTACTCACCACATACTTTGTGAAAGGGATAGTGGTGTTTCTCCAGCAGCACAACGTTTAAGCCTGCTTTAGCCAGTTGCATTGAAGCAATAAGTCCGGCTAGCCCACCGCCAATGATTATTACATCTTTCACCTTAATTTAAAAAATTGAGTTTTCTGTGCCCTCTTATAAAAACTACCAGCGCCTGTAGTAGTACAATGCTTTAGCCGGGAATCCAGCATGCCACCTTATGTCAACAACATCAGTGGCATCTGGTTAAAAGATTCCGACATCTGCACTTGCAGAAAAAACTACTGCATCAGATAGCATCGCGCAAACGAAAATGCGTTCGCAGCTTTTTACCGTTACGTAATATCACTACCCTTAGCTTTTTACCCTCCCGTTTGCGCATAAAATCGGCTACCATGGGAAGACCCGCACCCTGGGTACGCATGCCATTAATTTTGAATATGATATCTTTCTTCAGGATACCCGCCTTCGCTGCAGGACTGTCTTTGCGTATTTCTGTTACCACCAGGCTATCCAGTGCTTTGCCACGGGCAGAAATGGTAAGCCCGGATCTATTAAAAATGAAGGGTCGTTTGTAATTGTTTCCCTTATCAAGATATACAGCTTTGTGAGGGTAGTCCAGGATAACAGTAAACCTGCTTAGAACATCACCGCCCAGGGTTCCGTCACGCTCCTGCTCATGATTGGTAAGCGAATAACTTTCTGCATTGGGAAAAGAAGATAATACATCATGGAAAGTATATTCAGCAATGTTAAGTTCTGGAAGTCTGCCAATGTGGCCCTCTATGTCGCCCAGCAGACCACGCCCCAGATTACCATAGAGTGTTTTCTCTGGCAGGGGTACCTCGGCCCTGTCGGAATGGAGTAAAAGAGCATGGCTGGCGCCTGTATCGATCAGCAGCTTAAGGGTATGTTTTTTTCCAAGCTTATCTGTTACTTCTGCATGTATAAAGGGTTTGGTATTTTCCAGCATCAGGTCAAAACGCTCATAGGAACGTGGTGCCTTGAAATGCTCCGGCTCATAGAGGGTAATCATGTTACTGCCATAATCTATCTTTACAACAAAGCGTGCAAAGAGCTCATACCCTATGATACCATGTACGGGCACTCCCAGCTGACTGCCTAATTCCAGGTAATCCTCTTCCAGCACCAGAATGGGCAGGTTGCTTACCTGCACATTTGGCAACATCATTCTAACGTTTGAGGCTACATAAGCCTGCACATCGGTTCCATAACCTGCCCCTCTTAGGCTTAGGCTACGATCATAATTTATGTTAAGGATATCGCTGTAAACCCGGTCTGTCAGGATGGGTGTACGAACGCCTGTATCCAGCAAAAATTCCAGCGGAATCATGTTATCGAGCAGTACCGGTATAAGTATAAGATTATTGATGTTCCGGAAAGGAATCTGGACACTGGCCTTACTATCTAAAAAATTAATACTCTGTATCTGAGCCCCTGCCTTATAGACTGCAACCGGCAACAACTGCAGCCCTACCAGCAATGCTATTGCCAGTAAGATCCGGATTTGCTTGTTCCAATATATAGCAAGCTTTGCCATGGGCCTGATGCCTCTTATTTTGCTGATCACATAAAAGATACAACTTTATTTTGTCATATCCTTCTTCCCTAGAATACATTATTGCCACAAGTGGTTCCGTAGCCGGAAAGAGATAGCTGCTTAAACCTGAACCCGATTTTAAGAGAATAACGCTCTTATTTCAAAGCCTGCAGAGAACGCAGGCCTGTTATTGGATTATTTATGAGCAATTGGCCTAACCACCCATCACAGAAGCCTGTTTTCTGGAAAAAGGCTACTTATTATCCAAATCAGCCATAAAAATGAGGAGGAGCTAAATTATCATGGATAAGTGTTATAGGAGGCTTGCCATTAACTGTTTGAGAGACTTGAGGAACAGGTTCCTCCTATTTTAATCTTTAATTCATGTGCCAATACCCTAAGCTGCTTCAGCACCTGTACACAGCGACAGGTTTCCTACAGAGGCTTCGGCATACTGCTACATATCTTCCACAGCTTAGCTAGCTGCTATTAGAAATGCAGTGGATGTGGCGGAGGCTACAGATAGCCAGACAGTGCTATTATATACCCGCCCCGTATGCTAATTAATTGCACTGGCACCTGGAAGGATTCTCCCACAGGATTGTATAACCGATGCCCCCGTTGGCCTTTTGCAGGTTTTTATTCAGTTGTACATAGAAAAACTGCTGTTGTACCTGCCTGCTGAACTGAAACCTGCTGTGGCCACCCTTGGTTTTGTAGGGTAAACATCTTTATTCATAAAATTTGCCTGCAAAATACTCATCCAGAAACCAATATTACATCACCCTGCTCCTAATAACGAAACTTTTACAAGCTCCCGAACACATCAAAAAGAGACATAAAAGCATAATAATAGAAAAATGTAATGTTTTACTTGCACTTATTGTCGATATTTTGATACTTTTAATGAATACATTACACAAGTGATTTTTAGCCATGGACTCATCCATATCTATCAGCATGCTTAAAGGTCTTAAAAGCAGCTATATCAACGTTCTTGCTTTTTTTACACAGGAGGAAAACAGCTGTGCTTACAAGCTACAGTGCCTCGTTAAGTGGGGGCTTCAGTTAGGCATTCACAAAGCTGAACTACACCGCTACATGAAAGATCCGGCCCTGATCCGTTTTCAGGCACCCAATTCAAACATAAATGCCCTGGCACAGGTATACGACCTGGTGTATATGGTTTATATGGATGGTATTGTAGAGGATATTGAACTGGAGCTGGTATCGGAGTATGCTTCCAGCATTGGTTTGGAGGCCCACGTGGTAAACAATCTGCTTAAAGCCATGGTAGCTGCACAAATGGATGGCACACCAGACGAGGCTCTCCGCTCAGACATTCTTGTACACCCAGAAGTGTACGTTTAGCTAAAAAATACTGCAGTAAGGGAGCATTTCAGCCCCCCCTCTTTCTCCAACAGGTAAACCGAAGAGACTGAAGCAAACTGTTTTAGTTCTGGACTTGCAGGAAATGACGCCGGACATCACAGAAGAGTAGCAGCAGTTTAGCTGCTGCTCACGCCCTCTTTTGCCTTCCCGGACACTATCAACGATTTAACAAAGATTCAACACAATGCTATGGTACAGGCTCACAAGCCGCCTGCTACTCATGGCTTCCACTACAGGAAACTTATAGAGCAATCAGGCCCTTAATATGGTGCGCTTTCAGGTAAACCTCGATTATAGCATCACTAGACTCCGCCATTAAGCGGGCAGTAAGGCTTATGTAATTACCTTTTCTGGACTTCTTTTCTGTTACCTCAGTTCCGGGAAACAGTTCCTTTACCTGCATTTCACTTCCCTGAGGCACTATAAATTTAAATGTATACAGGCTGGGCCAGTCATACTGCTGATCCAGCTTTTCACGAAATGAATCGTATCTGTTTCCGCTTTCCTCTATCATTTACCGTTAACTTATCTCTCTTTTTCCTGTAAAGAAAAACAAACCCACTGTTACAATAATTCCCCGCAATATAGGGACACCAGCGTATTCAGTAATAACAAAAAAGCTGCCTTTCGGGCAGCTTTTTTGTGAAGATTATATTTTAGAAGTACTTATATCGTTCGTCTTCAATTTCAGCCTTTTCTTTAACTGCCTCTGAAATAAGATAAGGAGTTCTTGAGGCTCTGCGCTGCAACAGCTGCTCTTTAACGCTTCCATAGTCAGCAATTTCGGCAGGCTCTGTTTTATTAACAGTTTCTACGATCACTACGCCCTGCTGTGTTTCTAGCGGCTGCGAACGTTCTCCTTCTTTCAAACCAAAGGCGGCACCTACTACTTCAGGAGCGTAACCTACTGCAGAAAGGGTATATACATTTGGCTTAACGTCGCTGGCAGTATACACGCTGGCATCGGAGCCATACTTCTGAGCCATTTCATCGAGTGAGCCATTCAGGGAAGCAAGCTTGTCTTTGATCTGCTTGGCCTTCTTCTCGTTTTTAACCTGTGCTAACACTTCGTCACGCACATCGGCCAGCGGAGCAGTTCCTTTATCGCTTTTACCAGTTAACACGGCTACAACATACTGATCGTCGAGTTCAAAAACGTTTGATACCTCACCCTGCTCAGTGTCGTCTGCAAAGGCCCACATTACTAACTGGCGTGCATTGAACATATTATCCACACGGCGTTCGTTCTGGCCAATACCGCGGGCTTCCTGAACATTAAGCCCCTGTTCTTTTGCAAGCTTCTCCAGCTCCTCAGGGCTTTCCGCTTCGGCTGCAAAAATTTCTGCTTTGCGGTAGGCTTCGTTACGGGTCTGGTCACCAGGCGTCAGGTCGGCCTGTACGCGGGCAATCTTGTAAACTGTATTGGTTTTAGGCTCAGTAACATTGATGATGTGATAGCCATAGTTGGTTTCTACCACACGGTTTACCAGGCCGGCTTCATTTCTTTCAAACACTGCATTCTCAAAAGGCTCAACCATACGGCCCTGCGCAAACCAGCCCAGATCACCACCACGTGAGGCAGAAGGATCGTCGCTGTTTTCACGTGCCAGCTGAGCAAAATCAGCACCGCCACGCAGCTGGGCTAAAAGACCTTCTGCTTTTTTACGGGCTTCTGCTTTCTGCTCCGGAGTTGTACCCTCACCGGCACGTACCAAAATATGGCTTGCACGGGCACGGTAAACTGAGTCACTGGCAATGCTGCTTACTTTATACAGTACGGTTGATCCGTTTTCATCGAAAGGACCGTAGATCTGCCCTTCCTGAAGCTGACCTGCGTTAGACTGCAGCTGGGCTGGCAACTGATCAAGGCCATAACGTGCAAAAGCAGGACCTGCCTCTGTATTTCTTACGGCGAAAGTAGAATCATTATTAGCGGCAGCAAAATCGTCTTTCAGCTGCTGAAGCTCGCGGTTGAATATCTCACGGTCAGACTCGGACGGCTGCACCGGAAACACTACATATTTAAGGCTGCGGGTAGCTTCTGACTGGTAGCGGCTCTTGTTTTCTTCCAGATACTGGGTCAGTTCAGATTCAGATACCTGAACAGTAGAGTCGCCAATAGAGTAGTATGGAATGTAGAGGTACTTAACCTCGGCTACAGCATTCTGGCTGTTGTACTCGCGCTGAGCTTCTGCTGTTGTAATGTATTCGCTCTTCAGCAGCAGGTTATCGTACTTCATGCGGGCACGGGCCGGGCGAAGGGTCTGCTCAAACATATACCACTGCATTTGCTGCTGTGGAGGCATGTTTTTGATGTTCTGCAGGTAAGAAAGCAACTGGTTGCGGTCAAACTCTCCTGTTTCAGGGTTTGTGAAGGCCTGCTGAATTTCAGGGCTGATGTTATTACCCTGAACCATGTCAACAATCTCATCGTCGGTTACTGCAATTCCCAGCCTGTTGAACTGCTGACGGAACGCTTTTTCGGCAATGAGTGCTTCCCAGGCCTGATTACGGATTGCTGCACGCTGTGCTTCTGTAATAGGAGCGCCTGTACGCATCTGGTACTGGTTTTCCAACTCTTCTACCTTGAGGTTAAACTCATCTACGCTAACCTCCTGCCCTGCGATCTCACCCACGGTGCGGTCTGGTGCATTGAAGGATGAATTCGGCCCGAACATATCGGCCAGAATGAACGCCCCAATAGCCAGTCCTATAAACACCAGCACAAGTACGCCAAGTTTCTCTCTAATTGTATTGATCACTGCCATTATATTGACTTTGAAAGAACCGCAAAATAAGAGTATAAATGCTTAATTTCAAAATATTAACGCTACGTATACTTGCTTTCGTACAAGTATTATTAACCATCTTCATTTGCATCCAGCAGATGCAGTTTTACGGTGTTGATACGGTTACCCTGAAGAGACAGAATGGTGAACAGGTAAGGGCCTATTTTTACCTCCTGGTTCAGGTTCGGGATATCTTCGTGCTCTGAAAGTATAAGGCCGCTGAGGGTATCATAATCACCTACAGGCAAATCCCAGCCGTATTCCTCGTTGAGGTAATCAATTTCATGACGGGCACTAAACAACCAGGTATCGCTGTCGAGTTGCTGTTCTACCAGGTCTTCCTCATCATGCTCATCGTGAATTTCGCCAAAGATCTGTTCAATGATATCTTCCATGCTTACGATACCAGAGGTACCGCCAAATTCATCTACAACAAGGGCCAGGCTTTTGTGCTCTGTAATAAACTGGATGAGCAGCTCATTGGCAAGCATGGTTTCCGGCACTATAATGATGGGCGTTAAAATTGCCTGAATGTCTTTTGGCTTTTTAAACATCTCCAGCATATGGCAATAGCCGATTACCTCATCAATAGAATCGCGGTAAACCAGAATCTTTGAATGTCCTGTATCAATAAACTCCTGTTTTAGCGCCTCTATACCCTCTTCTATATCCACAGATACCATTTCTGTTCTTGGTATCATGCAGTCACGCACCTTTATCGTTTTAAATTCAAGTGCATTGTTGAAAATACGGGCATCTACAAGCTCATCTTCGGCACTTTTTAGTGGCCGGGCTACATAACGCTTAATAAAGTTGTTCAGGTCGGTTAGCTGAAATACCGGTCTGTCGTCGGCCATTTGCTGCCGGAGTACATTCCTGATGATCCATTTACTGGCACCAATGATGATTACCACGAGCGGCCACATGATCCAGTAGATGAGCTGCATTGGCAGCGCCAGCAGGTGCAGTAACCAGTTAGGGTTAATCAGAAAGATACTTTTGGGGGTAAATTCGGCTGTTACCAGCACAATAAGAGTTGATGCTACCGTTTGGATAAGAAGCACCAGGGTATCATGCAGTTCGGAACCCATGCCATCGGGCAGTATTTCTGCTATAACCGGTTCGAGTACCAGGGCCATAAAATAACCATACACGACCAGGGCAATGGTATTACCGATTAAAGTAGTGCCTATAAAACCGGAAGGGTTATTGATGAAATTAGAAAGAATACGTCCGCTGAGTTGCCCCTGCTTGCGTTCAAGCTCTATCTGTAGCCTGTCTGCTGATACAAAGGCTATTTCCATTCCGGAAAAAAAAGCCGAGAATACCAGGGATCCCAGAATAACATAAACAATTGACCAATCCATTACTGCTCCTTTTTACGGTTTTGGGCCTGTTTGGATTCGGATGTAGGCTTTGATGATGAACGAGCATCGCCGCCAGACCGGGAGCGTTTTCCTCCAAAGCGCACCTTTTTACCTTTTACCTGCGCAGTTGTAGTACCCCTTGTCTTTTTATCTGCATCAGCAGCACCCTGAGCGGCAGTACGGTTCTTTTTCCGAACCATGTACACCAGCCAAAGCAGCACACTGAGCATCAGCCAGAGATAGCCAAAGCTTATTCCCTGCGTTATTGTTTCTAAAATTGTAATTACCAGGCAACCTGCACTAAGGGAAATCAGTGCTGTGTCTATGGTTTTACTGCTCATTATCTTCTTCTTTCAAAAGGGTACTGCCTTCGGGATTTAAGACCGTATAGCTTGAAAAATCCTGGCTGGCCTCAAGGCCTAAGCCGCGCAGTGTATCTTGCTGCTCTGTAATTACAACCCGGGCTTTTGTATATACTCTTGCTGTAGGCGGAGACCAGTGCAGGGTATCCGTATCGAGCCGGTTATTTTCTTTTTTCCCTTCTATTACCACATTTCCAACTGCAGTATAGCGGTCTTGCTCCTTGAAATAGTAGGCCTTATCAGCCATAAGCGTAGAGGAAACACTACCATCAGGATCATAAAATTCTACATAGATGCCAACAGGGAACTCCCTGTTACCATTTTCAAATTCGTACTGTTTTGCTGCCTGTAACTGCACCCGCACCACAGCAGAATCGCTGTAAAGGGTTTGTACACTGTCTAACTCCACCAAAGGGCCTTCATATGTGGCAACTTCGGTTACATCTTCCTTACCATTACAGCTCCAGAACAGTAAACTAAACAGAATAAAACCAACGATCGATTCTTTCATTTTGCAAAATTAAAAAAAGCGGCCCACATAAGCCGCTTTTCTTTAAGCTATCTATGATAACGGTTAGTCGCGTGTACGCAGTGTAACAGTTTCATTGATCCAGCATCCTACTTTCATTTCGCTGCCTACTGCGATGTTCTTATCAAAAAGCTCTCCTTTAGAAGGAAACTGAGCTTTTGCCCTGGACATTCCACCGCTGTCGCCAGCTCTCTGGAACATTTCGTATGCCGCAATATAAATAGCACGGTCAGCAACAATATCCTGGTTACCATAGCACTCCTGGCTGTCCATATAAAGTCTGCCAATCAGGCTGTATGCCTTAGAAGCTGAACTTGGATCTGCCTCTGCTGCTTTGTAAGCCAGAGAACGGGCTTCTGATTTAGAACCACGCTGACCGGCCAGCTGTGCCTGCAGCAGGAAAAGCTCACCTTTATCTTTGGTTGTGGTAGCCATGCTGATGGCTTCATTGATGTACTTGTTGGCTTCGCTGTAGTTCTTTTCACCAATATACTTAAGGGCAAGATACTTAGCCAGCTCAAAAGTAGGCTCCGACTGGTAGATGGTTGTGATGGCATTCAGGTACAATGGCCTGTCGGTACAGTTACCAACGCGCAGCAGCTTAAATACTTTTTTAGCTGTCTGTACGTCTGATGGGTTCTGCTGCATTTTAGGACCAAAGTTCTTCTCTACAAAGTCGCAGTCAACATTCACCATTTTAATCAGGAGATTGTCCACAATGCCTTTGTACTTATCAATAGTCTCTGCCTGCTCAGGCTGTGCCTGCAGTGCATTATCAAGCGCTTTCATCACGATATCGTACTGATCAAGCACCTGCTCGTCTGTAAGCGCATTAGGATTGGCCGCTTTGTAACGCTGCATGGCTACCATATAACCTACCGCGTTGGCAAACGACATTTTTTCCTGGTTCAGCTCTGCAGTACGCTTCAGTGTATTATATAGTACCGGCAGGCGATCTTTATCTGCAGCAAAGTATTTGTAAGCATAGTATGCTTTACGCTCCATATTCTCTGCTTCGTTGCAGTAGTGCTTAATGCGCAGATCGTAGAGGGTAAGTACTGAGTCCTGGTACACCTTCTGCTTTGCAGGATCTTTCTCAGCGTTAGCTAACTCATCGTATATAGTAACGCCATTGATGTAAATAGCAGGGTTGAAGGTTGGTGCGTTTTTGAGTAACCAGTGTAGCGCAGTTGCGGCAGCACGGTAGTTACCAAGCTTCATTTCATCGTTATACCTGGCATTTTTTTCTGAAGCAGTTTTCTTGTCTTCAGGGTAATTCCAGGTTGTTGCAGGATCGCCGCATGGCTCCTGAGGGGACTGCTGAGCGTTAACGGTACCTATAGCACCTACGAAGAACGCTAATCCCAAAAGTGCATTTTTCATCTTCATCTTTCTTGTTTTTCTTAATCGTACTTATACCTTTCAAACCAACGCTCGTTAAGGGTAACCCCTAAACCAATCCGGAAATAGCGCTCCCGAATCAAATCATTGTCGGTTTTGCCCCGTTGCCCCAGCGAAAAGCTGGTATGCACACCAGAAGCACCTACAGGAAAGGTAAAGCCAAAATTTATGCCAAACTCGTTAATTTCTTCACCATTTATTAAAAAAGGCGTTTTTTCTACCTGAACCCCCGTACGATACGTCACCCTGTTGAAATAGTTTCTGGAGACATAATTAGGGGTCCATTCACCGCCTGCAGAAACCCTGTAGCTGTTTCCCAGGCCACTTTCGGCCCCGGACTCAAAATTGCTGTAACGGCTCCAGTCCTGCATTCGTACATCGGCACCTACAGTGTAGTGGTATAAGCGGCCAAAAGATGCACCAACACCTATAGCAGCAGGTAAAATTAATGATCCTTTGTAATTATTAGCCAAGGTATCATTTACTAAAATCCCACCACTACTTAGGGGCTGCGTGCGTGATCTGTTAAAAGTAAGCGTGGCATTTACATCGGTTTCTAAATCATAGGTGAAACCGGCCATGATATAAGTTTGTTTTTCCCTGTTCAACTCTTTTCTGTAGGCAAGGCCACCGCTGATCAGGATGTCGGAATAATTGCTTCTCTCGTTAAAAACCGTGGTGTAACCAGGGGCACTAACCGAGTCGCTGGAAAAGGTAGTAGAAATTTGCTCGCTAATGCTACCAAAGAGGTAAGATACCCTTACACCAGCACTAATACCTTTATATAAATTGATACCTGTGGCAGCATAGGCCTGCGTGATACCGCCACTACCTTCGTATAAGGCAGTAGACATGCTGTTAGGCAAGCCCTGAACAGGATCGGTAGCCAGCAAACTATAACTAACAGTGCTATAGGGTGCCAGGCCAATATTAAAACCAATTTTATTTCTCAAGAGTGGAAAAGACACCGACAGATAATCGAAGCCTCCGCTGCTGAGCCTGTCCTGGGTTTCGGTTGTAGCCAGGCGCCTCGATTCTACACTTAAGCCGGCAAGGGCTGTGGTATAGTAAGCATTGTATGCCAGTAGGGCCGGGTTCTGGATGGAAAGAAAAAGTGGGTGTGTGTTCCCTATACCTACACCACCCATGCCTGCTGTGCGGGCGGTAGCCAGGTTATTAATACTTCCAATACCACGAACGGTGTATGGTGACTGCCCTACCTGTGCCGTTGCGCCAGTGGCAGCAATGAGGCTAAACAGCAGGAGCAGAACTTTTCTTCTGCAAAACATTGTATCGTAAAATCTCATTGAGCCCGAATAGCACCAATTCTGAAACCACAAAGATGCTTCCTTTTAATTTGTTTTCAAAAGTTTTAGCATCTCCCCCACAAAGAATTACACTCAAATGAGGAGAGATTTTTCTATAACGCAGTATTGTGCTTTCTATTTCACCAAGCATACCCCAATATGCTCCGCTCTGTAAACATTCCGCAGTGCTCTGCCCGGTTATGGGTGGTTCTTCTCCCTGCTCAAGTGCTATCAGTGGTAAACGAGCCGTAAAACTGTGCATTGCCCGGAGCCGCATGTGCAAACCGGGAGAAATTGCTCCCCCTAAATAATTTCCTTCCTGTGTAACAAACTCATGGGTAAGGCAGGTTCCGGCATCAAACACCAGCACTGGCTTACCGGCACAGTAGGCAGCGCCTCCCACGGCTGCAGCTATTCTGTCGGCCCCAAGTGTTTGCGGTGTTTTATACGCTACCTGAATGGGCAGGGGGAGGCCTGGCTGCAACAGCAGTGTTTGCAAAAATGGACTAAGCGAAGCGACCACCGGCTCGGGCGAGACCCCTACTGACGCCACAATAGCATATTGAGCCTGCTGCCGGCGGCACCAGTCTGTAATGGCGCTAATTTCCAGCCCGCTTTCCAGCCGAACAAGCTTTGTATCTTCAAACAGGGCAACTTTTGCCCTTGTGTTCCCTAAATCTATGGCGATGCTCCGCATATTGAACTAATGAAAAGGGGTTAACATATAGGTGGCGGTATACAGTTTTGGCACAAACACTCTCCTCAGCAAGCCGTTGTGCGTAAAGCTGCAAAGGTATAATTTAATGCAGGGATCGCGCCTAAACGCCTACTGCCATAAAAATAACTTATCTTTGTGCAATTCTAACAGGGTTCAGCGCAGATCATTCATCGTGAGGCTCGTTAACAGTAGTTTTACTCACGGGATTAAAGACTGGGTAATGATAGCAGCCGGATGTGTGCAATTTCACCTGGATCTACCCGCCCTGTTATAGCGTAAAATACTAAATACCTTATACGTTGTACTGTACTTGTTAATTGCAATGGCGTTTAATCAAGAAATCAAAGTGGGTGTACTGGGCGGCGGCCAGCTGGGACGTATGCTCATACAATCGGCAGTAGATTATAACCTGGAGCTGCACATGCTCGATCCCGACCCACAGGCTCCCTGCCACCAGCTGGCAAGCTCTTTTACACAGGGCTCCCTTACCGATTACAATACTGTTCTGGAATGGGGCAAACAGTTTGACCTGCTAACCATAGAAATCGAAAATGTAAATGTAGAAGCACTCAAAGCCCTGCAGCAGCTGGGCAAACAGGTATTCCCACAACCGGAGGTGATAGCGCTGATTCAGGATAAGCGTACCCAAAAGCAGTTCTTCACGGATAAGGGCATCCCTACTGCAGATTTTATTCTTACAGAAAACCGGCAGGAGGTTAGCAAGCACCTCGATTTTTTGCCGGCAATGCACAAACTGGGCAGGGAGGGTTACGATGGCCGCGGGGTACAAAGACTCAATGATGCCCTGGATCTGGAAAAAGCTTTCGATAAGCCCGGTTTGCTGGAAAAGCTGGTCCAGTTCCAGACAGAGATTTCAGTGATTGTTGCACGTAATACCCTGGGTGAGGAAAAAGCCTTTCCTGCCGTAGAAATGGTGTTCCACCCCGAACATAACCTGGTGGAGTACCTTTTTGCGCCTGCCCGCCTGGCAGCCGGGGTGGTTCAGGAAGCAGAACAAATAGCGCTGAAAGTAGCCCGTGAACTGAATATTGTTGGCTTACTGGCAGTAGAAATGTTTGTTACCACCGATGGCGCTGTGCTGGTGAACGAAGTGGCCCCGCGTCCGCACAACAGCGGACACCAGACCATAGAAGCAAATTTAACTTCGCAGTATGAGCAGCACCTGCGGGCCATTCTGGGTCTGCCACTGGGCGATACTGCAGCTAAAATACCTTCGGCCATGGTAAACCTGCTGGGAGAGGCTGGTTACAGCGGTACGGCACGCTATACCGGCATGGAAGAAGTACTGCAGCTAAGCGGTGTGCATGTGCATTTGTACGGTAAGAAATTAACCAAGCCATTCCGCAAAATGGGCCATGTTACCATTGTTGATACCGACCTGGACCGCCTGCGGGAAAAAGCAACTTTTGTAAAAGACACTTTAAAAATTATAGCATGAGCAAGAGTACTCCAATAGTTGGCATTATCATGGGCAGCCAGTCCGATATGCCTGTAATGCATGAAGCTGCCCAGATGCTCGAGCAGTTTGATATTCCCTATGAGATGAGCATTGTATCAGCTCACCGTACTCCTTTGCGCATGATCGAATATGCACAGCAGGCAAGGGAACGCGGAATAAAAGTAATTGTAGCCGGCGCCGGCGGTGCAGCCCACCTGCCAGGTATGGTCGCAAGCTTAACTTCCCTGCCCGTTATTGGCGTGCCGGTAAAGAGCAGCAACTCTATAGATGGCTGGGACTCAGTATTAAGCATTCTGCAAATGCCGGGTGGTGTACCGGTGGCTACCGTGGCCCTTAACGGGGCAAAAAACGCCGGTATTCTGGCTGCCCAGATTGTTGGCTCCAGCAATAAAGAAGTAGCCAAGCGCCTGGATGAGTATAAAGAAGAGCTGCGCCAGAAGGTAGAAGAAATGGCCGCTAAAGTTGAGAGCCAGAACTACAAAGGTGGCAAAATAGGCTTTACCCACAGTTAGTTTTACCTCTGCTAAACTTTGGGCAAGTTAACATTGCCTCTTTAACAGAAGGGCCTGCTAATAAAGCAGGCCCTTCTGCTTTTTAGCAGACTACTAAAATATAATATACCGGTTTGGCTAAAGTTGGTTGTGCCGAACCCCCGCCTGGCTTACTCTGCCCTGCTCCGGAAGCTGTCTCTTTTCCTATTTTGTACTTTAGAGGAAAAACATCACTACACCTGTAAAAAGGTAAACAAACATTTCGGCCCCACTAACTGCCCTACAACCTGCCTGTAAGTAGTATAAATACCTTGTTCAGGTGTATTTGAGCAGGAATTATTAAAGTAACACTTTATCATCAGCACCTAAAATGCTGTTAATAAATTGGTTATTCTATCTCTTTATCACAGCAATTTTTGCTTTTAACTTACCTCTGCCCCCTGTTTTTATAATAAACTACTCATTAATAGTAATATTGCAGTAAATCTTAAAACATGAAAGGCTCAGCTAAGTACTTATCAATATTGATGCTTGCATTGCTCTGCAACACCCTAAGTTTTGCCACAGACACCACTCATGTAGCAGCTCAGTTCAAAAGTGGTAAGCTTAGCCTGTATGGTAAACTGCTGCTGCCTGTTAAAAACGAAAGAGTACCGGTTGTAATATTACTGGTTGGTTCGGGGGCAAATTCGTCGTACCGTACAAATTATAAAGAGTGGGGGCAGGAAAACTTAGAAGATTTACTGCTTCCCGAGGGCATTGCTGTTTTCTACTTTGATAAGCGGGGCATTGGCTCTTCTGAAGGAAGCTGGTTTAAGGCAGATTTTAACGACCGTACAGCAGATGCAAAGGCGGCAATTGATTTCTTAAAGCAGCATCCTGCCATAGATTCGAGCCGCATTGGTGTGGTTGGGCACAGCCAGGGAGGATGGATTGCGCAGCTGGTTGCCAGCCGCTACCCCTATGATGTTGCTTTTGCCGTTAGCCTGGCCGGACCAACCTTTGGTGTTAGAAAGCAATTGCTCAACGATCATATGGGCAACCTGATGTGCAAACAGTACGACCCTATTGAGGCACTGCAAACAGCCGAAAGAAAAACCAATAATATCCTTTTGTTTACCTCTGTTTTTCCCCTGAAAGAAAACTGGAAGCAACTAAGGCGCATCAGGAAGTTTGAACCCGCTGCTGATATCAGAAATATACAAGTACCCTTCCTTTTCCTGTTTGCTGAAAATGATAAGCTCGTAAATCCTGAATGGAGCGAACAGGCGCTGTCTGAAATTTTTCCCGATGGCATTCCTCCGCATATTCAGCATCAGACAATACCTGAGGCAGACCACAGCTTTAGAAAGCTACCTTTCTGCTACGATGACAGCCTGGAAGACATTCCCTATTCAGAAGTTTATCAGCAGGCATTTAAAGATTGGGTGGTTAATGCCATACAGGTAGGGACACAAGTAGCAGAGGAATAGATAAGCCCTTAAAATTATTTGCCTGTAACAGGCGGGCTAATGTACAATGTATAACTAAAGGCAGAACCTATTCGGGCTCTGCCTTTAGTTTATACCGAACAATGCTGCTTCATAATTATACCAGCATCCTGAATACTTCCTCCAGCTTGCTAACGGCATGCACTTTGATCTGGTAATCTTTTATGTTCAGACCTTTTTTGTTGAATTTACTGATGTAGATTTCTTGGAAACCCAGCTTTTCGGCTTCGCTGATGCGGCTTTCAATCCTGTTTACCGCCCGCACCTCTCCTCCCAGGCCTACCTCTGCAGCAAAAGCAACACGTCCGCTGATGGACACATCCTTTAAGGAAGAGATGAGCGATGAACATACTGCCAGGTCTATAGCAGGATCTTCTACTTTTAAACCACCGGCAATGTTCAGGAATACATCATGCACGCCAAGCCGAAAGCCCCCTCTCTTCTCCAGCACTGCCAGTAACATTTGTAACCTCTTGTTATCGTAGCCTGTACTGCTACGCTGTGGGGTACCGTAGGTAGCGGGGCTCACCAGGCTCTGAATTTCTATCATGAGCGGGCGGTTGCCTTCCAGCATAGCGCCAATGGTTACGCCGGCAAGATCTTCTTCTCTTTGCGAGATCAGGATCTCGGATGGGTTGCTTACTTCCCGAAGCCCATCGCCTGTCATTTCGTAAATGCCCAGCTCAGAGGTAGAGCCAAAGCGGTTTTTGATGGTGCGCAATATACGGTAACTCATATGCCGGTCGCCCTCAAACTGTAGCACGGTATCTACCATATGCTCCAGCACCTTTGGTCCGGCCAGTGAGCCTTCTTTGGTAATATGGCCTATTAAAAACACCGGCACATGACTTTCTTTCGCAAAGCGCATCAGCTCCCCGGTACATTCCCGCACCTGCGATACACTGCCCGCAGCCGATTCTGCCCTTGCCGTCTGCAGGGTCTGAATAGAGTCCACGATCAGCAGATCCGGTTTCATTTCCTCTATCTGCACAAAGAGGTTCTCCAGGTTTGTTTCTGAAAGAATATAGCAGTTGGGGCTGTTGCGCTGCATGCGGTCTGCCCGCATTTTAATTTGCTGCTCGCTTTCCTCCCCGCTCACATACAGCACCTTTAACTGTTTCATGGAGGTGGCTATCTGGAGCATAAGCGTAGATTTACCAATGCCTGGTTCGCCACCGATGAGCACAAGGGAGCCCGGTACTATGCCGCTTCCCAGCACCCGGTTTAATTCTGCATCTGCTGTTTCAAACCTTTCTTCTGCGCGGGGCTCAATAGCCGTAATGGCCATAGGCTGGTTTAGGCGCGAATAGCTTCCGGTTCCTTCTTTAGCTGGCCGCCAGCTTTTGGTGGTCTTATCTTCTTTTTGTAGGATTTCTTCTACGTAGGTATTCCATTGTCCGCAGGCCGGGCATTTCCCCAGCCATTTGGGCGACTGAGCTCCACAGTTCTGGCAGAAATAGCTAGATTTTAATTTTGCCACTGATTATAGGTTAAGGCTAAAAACATATCTTTTTTTCCCTTATAAAACAATTTTCAGGCTCTATAAGTGCAAAAAAAGGCACCTTCTGCTACTGCAAAAGGTGCCTTGCTTTTAAATTTTATATATCAATTATTCATTGATTAGTGGCCAGCAGCTCATCGAAGCGCTGCATCTGCTTTTGGTCGTGGCTATAAATATCCTTGGCAAAGGTTACGCGTCCGTCGTCATCAACCCATGCGGTACGGTAATCCAGAATAACTGGTATTTTTTCATTTAGCTTTACATTTTCAGGTTCGGGAAGGTGCATGGATTGCTCAACCCTGGCTGTAGTCCAGCTTGGGTCGTCCAGCAGGTACACTGCAAGATCTACAGGCCGCTCTACCCTGATACAGCCATGGCTGAAATCACGTTCTGCTTTCTTAAAGAGATAGTCTGCCGGAGTATCGTGCAGGTATATGTCCAGATCGTTCGGGAACATAAACTTAATATGGCCTAAAGCATTATGATCTCCAGGTTGCTGTACAATCCTGTATGGGAAGTTATCGGCCGATACTTTGTTCCAGTTAATAGATTCTGCATTCAATTCTGCAGCATCTTCATCCCAGCCCTCATATAATTTAAAGTTGTTCTTACTCAGGTACGACGGATCGTTTTTGAGCTTTGGCAACATTTCTTCTGTGGCAATGCTGTTTGGCACCGTCCAGGTTGGGCTAAAGACAATGTACTCCAGCGTATCGTTAAACAGCGGTGTTCCCGACTTGTAGGCTTCTCCTACAATAACTTTCATATCCATGGCCTTTTTATTACCCTCATAAATATAGAGCATGTACTGCGGTACATTTACCAGCAGATAGCGTCCTTCGGGCCTTTCGCCACTCCAGCGCATACGCTCCAGGTTTAATTGTATCTGAGTAATGCGCTGTTTCAGTGTAGTATTGAACATCTCTAAGGTTTTTCCGCCTACTACACCATCTGGTTCCAGGCCATTTTTTGTCTGGTAAAGCATAACCGCTTTTACAAGCGTGCTGTCATATACCTGCTTAATACTATCAGGCTCAGGGGAATCAAAATAACCATCGGCAGCAAGGCGCTCACGCAGCGTTGCCACATACTGGGTACTGTCTCCTGCTTTAATTGTAAGGTCAGCAGGCAGTTGTGGCCACTCTCCTTTTTCTTCCAGAAGTTTCTTATACTTGGCATAAGCCTGCTTCAGGGCATCATACTGAGGATCCTGTGGCTGGAGTTGCTGAAGCGATGCTTCTATATTACCTTGCTGCAGCGCATTTTGCAGGTGTGCTGCCAGGTCTTTTTCTCTGGGATCTGATCTCCACTGTGCATCCAGCCGCTCCGGATTTACACGTCCGCTTAGTTTGTGGCTGGCAAATTTCAGGTAAGCAGCCGTTAGCTCTTTATCGAGCTTGGTAATGTCTTCTACTGCTGTTTCTTTACCATCTTCTACCTTTTTCTTAAGGTGATAGAGATACTGCAGCTTATAGTCTTCGCTGTTAAGCCCATCCTGGCCTGCCTGCTCAATGGCAGCCAGCAGTTCTTCAGCTTCATCATTTAATCCCCTTTTTTCTACCCAGGCGGTCTGGTAATTACGCTTACTGTAAAAATCTGCAAAGCTTTCCTGCAGGTCTTTTGGCAATTCAAGCTCTTTCAGGTTCCTAAGCATTGCCGTACTGTCAGAGAGTTCATCAGACATGGCAAGATTGATTTCTTCCACATCAAAGCCGCCGCCAAACAAGCCTGCGAACATTCCTCTCTGGCTTCCGGAGCCAGAGTTGCAACTGATCCCCATCAGGGTAATGGATATCAGCAGCAGTGTAAATACATTATTATTAATTCTTACTTTCATTTTTCTCCTTCTATAATAAAAATTTTGCGCACAGCTTATCAATTACCCTTTGCAGGGTAGCATACATAACTGAATAAAATTTTAGGATTTTGGCTGTTAGGGAGTAAAGGCTTATACGGAAGCTTTATAAAAAAGTTATAGAAGAAGAAGGAACAGACACTGTAGTATTATAAGACCGTCTATCAGGCCTGTATAGTACCAGTAAGGGCGGGTATCATGAGCCCCAGTCAATAGCAGAATTGTAAGGGCACACAGCAATATTGTTGCTGCTACGGTTGCGGTAAACCACAGCCCCATGAGCAGTGTATACAGTACCATCAATGCAATAGAAAGCCAGCGGGTTTGTTTAATTCCTATCAGGCCGGGAATCGTAAGCAGTTCGTTCTTTTCATCTCTCCAGTAATCGCGAATATCGAAAGGCAGTGTAATGGCTGTGATGAAAAGCATCTGCACTATAAATAACCGTACTGCATCGGCCAGCGCTATCTGTAGCATTAGTGCCGGCAGCCAGCTGCCTATCGCCGCCCACACATAAGCAATCAGAAAAACCTTGATGAGCGGAATACTTCTGATGGAGCGGTAGTGTTGATGGATGTACTTATCGGGCACATTGTACAGAAGCGACACAATGCCCAGGTGAGCAAAAAAAATGATAACACTAAAAGGCACGAACCAGAGCGAAAGCAGCAGTAGAATCAATGCGCCTGCCAGCAGCGGGTACATGATGTAATTCCAGCGCTTAAACCACTGCACCCTGGTAGTAGCAGTGGTACGGGCAGTGCGTAGTTCTACCAGAAAAATACTAAGGTTATAAATCAGGAAAGTAGCACTGCCTACAATGGCAATTACAGCAGGAAGCCGTTCATCAGCAGCAGCACTGTTCAATATATGATAGCCTGTTAGTACAATGGCCATTGCACAAAGAGCAATAAAAATATTGCTCTTTATTAAAAAGGCAGATATGTACTTTAGGTACTTCATGCATGAAAAAAGCCCGTATGAGGTACATACGGGCTTGTATTATTTTTGAGCAGAGAAGTTTTAGATTTATCCGTTACTAAGTGCTTCGGCACCACCCACAATCTCAAGAATTTCCTTGGTAATAGCAGCCTGGCGGGTACGGTTGTAAGTAAGCTTAAGCTCCTTAAGCAGCTCACCGGCATTGTCAGTTGCTTTATCCATGGCTGTCATCCGGGCACCTTCTTCAGAAGCCCTTGAGTCCAGCAGCATCTTATAAAACTGTATTTTGATAGACTTCGGGATCAGCTCGGTTACAATTTCTTCTTTTGTAGGCTCGAAAATGTAATCGATATTGGCTGCGGCGGTGTTGGTTGCAGGTTCTGCAGGCAGCAGCGGTAACAGCTGTTCTACCCGTACAATTTGTGTAGCAACGTTTTTAAATTCGTTATACACAACTAAAACCTTATCGTAGCGCTTTTCCAGGAAGCCATCCATGGCATACTCTGCCGTACGGCGTGCCTCATCGAAGCTAAGGTTTGGCCACAGACCACTAAACGTAGTATTTGACTTTACATCACGGCGCCTATAGTATTCAAGGCCTTTCTTACCGATAGGCATCACCTCAAGGGTACCCTGTGCCTGGTAGCCACGAAGCTCCTCATCAAGCAATATTCTTATCCTTCTGAAGATATTAGCATTGAATGCGCCACTCAAACCACGATCAGAGGTAACCGCAATCAGGAGCACCCGCTGAACATCCCGCTGCTCTGCAAAAGGGGTTTCAACCTGGGCAGTAGATACATTCTGCAGGATTTCATTCAGCTTTTGCGCATAAGGGCGCATTTGCGTAATTGCCTCCTGCGCCCTGCGCAATTTCGCTGCCGCCACCATTTTCATGGCTTTGGTGATCTGCTGAGTAGAGGTAACAGAAACAATCCGGTTTTTTACTTCCTTTAAGTTAGGCATGCTTGCAGTTTTAAAGAATCCACTCCGGGAAGCACTTGCTTCCCGGAACAGACTATATCAAGCTATTTTAAGCTGTGTAACGCTTCGTTAATTCACGGGCTACCTTTGTGAGCACATCGGTAATTTCATCTGTGTAGGCTCCGGCTCTAAGCTTATCCAGCACACCACGATGCTGTGCACGCAGCAGACCAATGAATTCTTTCTCAAACTCCTTCACACGATCAACAGGTACCTTATCCACCAAACCTTTGGTAGTGGCAAAGATAATAGCCACCTGCTCTTCTACCGGTACCGGAGAGAACTGCGCCTGCTTCAGGATTTCCAGGTTAGCACGGCCACGGTCAATAGTACGCTTGGTAGCAGGGTCAAGGTCGGAGCCGAACTTGGCAAATGCCTCCAGCTCGCGGAACTGGGCCTGATCCAGCTTAAGGGTACCAGCTACCTTTTTCATTGACTTGATCTGTGCTGAACCACCTACGCGTGATACCGAAATACCTACGTTGATGGCCGGACGGATACCTGCGTTGAAAAGGTTGGTCTCCAGGAATATCTGACCATCGGTAATGGAGATTACGTTAGTCGGGATATAAGCCGATACGTCACCGGCCTGTGTTTCAATGATTGGAAGTGCCGTAAGCGATCCGCCACCTTTCACCAGCGGACGGATAGACTCCGGAAGATCGTTCATTTGCTTTGCAAGCTCATCGGAGCTGTTGATCTTCGCAGCACGCTCCAGCAAACGGCTGTGCAGGTAAAATACGTCACCTGGGTAAGCCTCACGTCCCGGAGGGCGGCGCAGCAGCAGCGACACCTCGCGGTATGCTACGGCCTGCTTGGAAAGGTCGTCATAAATAACAAGTGCAGGACGGCCTGTATCGCGGAAGAACTCACCAATGGCAGCACCGGTAAATGGTGCAAAGAACTGCATTGGAGATGGATCGGCTGCCGAAGCTGAAACTACCACGGTATAATCCATGGCGCCACCTTTTTCAAGGGCTGCCACAATACCGGCTACGGTAGATGCTTTCTGGCCACAGGCCACATAAATACAGAACACAGGCTCACCTTTTTCAAAGAACTCGCGCTGGTTCAGGATGGTATCAATTACTACAGCGGTTTTACCAGTCTGGCGGTCACCGATGATCAGCTCGCGCTGTCCGCGGCCAATAGGAATCATGGCATCGATAGCCTTGATACCTGTCTGAAGCGGCTCGTTTACCGGCTGACGATAAATTACACCCGGTGCTTTACGCTCCAGTGGCATTTCGTACAGCGGACCCTGGATAGGGCCTTTGCCATCAATTGGTAAACCAAGTGTATCTACTACACGGCCAACCATGCCCTCGCCTACATTGATAGAGGCAATGCGGTTGGTACGCTTTACAGTATCACCCTCTTTAATGTTGCTGTAGTCACCCAGTAACACAGCACCCACATTATCTTCTTCAAGGTTTAGCACCATGCCAATGATACCGCCCGGAAACTCCAGCAGCTCACCCGATTGTGCACTTGAAAGTCCATATATACGGGCAACACCGTCACCTACCTGCAGTACGGTGCCTACCTCTTCAAGCTCTGCCTCTGTTCTGAATCCCGACAGTTGCTCTCTTAATATTGCCGAAACCTCGTCTGGTCTTACTTCTGCCATTTTGTAGGTTTTTAATCTGGTTTATGATAGACGCCCCTTTGCAGGAGCACCTTTTTAAAATTGTTTTACGTAAGGATTGTGTTTGAACTCTGCTTCGAGTTCTTCCAGCTTAGTACGAATACTTTCGTCTATCTGCTTATCACCAATGCGTAGCACATAGCCGCCAATAAGTGTAGGATCAATCTTTTCTATCAGCTCTACCGTACCACCTGCAATTTCAACAACAGTGGCAATAAAACGTTCACGCAGCTCGGGTGTAAGCGGAAAAGTGGTTACTACCTCTGCCCTGGTGATCCCTTTCACAGACCTGTACTGCCTCAGGAATTCAGTAGCAATTGCCGGAACATAATTCTCACGGCTTTTGCTGCTGATGATTTCCAGGAACTTGCCTGTCATCATGTGGATCTTATTGGTGAACAGGGCACGCAATATTGCCTTCTTCTTTTCACTCTTTACTATCGGATTTCTAAGCAACAACTCAAACTCCCGATTATCTTTGATCGTTTTGTTCAGGAGCGACATATCCTGATACACAGCCTCTAAAACGCCTTTTTCCACTGCCAGGTCCAGCAGGGATTTAGCGTATCGTGAGGCTACTCTTGCTTCTGCTGCCATAATTACTGAACGTTCAGATTGCTAACATAATCCTGCACCAGTGCTTTCTGGGCACTTTCGTTGCTTAGTTCGCGGCGCAGCAGTTTTTCGGCAATCTCCAGCGAAAGCTGGGCCACCTGCCTTTTTACATCAGCAAGTGCAGCCTGTTTTTCTGTATTGATGGCAATGCGCGCTTCATCCAGCTGGCGCTGTGCCTGCTTTTGTGCTTCGCCTTTTGCCTCTTCAATAAGATTCTTGGCTGCCACATTAGCTTCACGAATTATTCTTTCACGCTCAGCACGGGCTTCATCCAGCAGGCGCTCGTTTTCTGCCCTAAGGTTGGCCATTTCTGCTTTGGCATTCTCAGCAGCACGAATAGATTCATCTATAAAATCTTCACGCTGACGCAGGCCTTCCATGATTGGATTCCAGGCAAACTTGCGCAGCAACAGCAACACAATGATGAATGTAATGGCGGTCCAGATAATTAAACCTATGCCGGGATTTACTAATTCCATTTTTTAAACAACTTTTAGGTGTTACTCCTCAATCACAATTAAAAAGAGAAAAACCGGCCCCGCCCTAATGGCAGTGGCCGGTTCTTTTTCTTACTGGGCTATTACTTCAGCACCAATACCAGCTACGTTCAGGGCAATCAGCAGACATACTACCACACCGAAAAGGGCAACACCCTCAATAAGTGCAGCAGCAATAATCATGGCAGTTTGGATACGACCACCAGCCTCAGGCTGACGAGCGATTGATTCCATGGCCTGACCACCGATACGACCGATACCAAGACCTGCGCCTAACGCTACAAGACCGGCACCAATACCAGCACCCATCACGGCTAAGCCTACGTTTAACAATAGAGCGAGTAACATAGGTAATTGTTATTTATTAAAATATAGAAATGGTTTCTTATACAAGTGCTTTATCAACCTGAGCTTCTTCTACTTTTTCATGCTCCTCGTGATGGTGCTCTTCTACCGCACCGCCAAAGTACATGGCCGCCAGCAGCGTGAAAATATACGCCTGCAGCAGGGCAACAAATAGTTCCAGGAAGTACATGAAGGTAGCAAACGCCACGCTGATTGGACTTACTGCAACACTCTGGAAGATAAAGATCAGAGAGAAAAGACTAAGAATGATAATGTGGCCCGCCGTTATGTTCGCAAACAAACGAACCATCAGAGAGAAAGGCTTTGTAAAAATACCGATAAATTCTACAATCGGCATGATTGGCAGCACAGTTTTCAACCACCAGGGCACACCAGGTGTATTAAAGATGTGGCCCCAGTACTCTTTGGTACCGCTAAAGGTTGTAATGATAAACACAATGGCCGCCAGCACAAGGGTTACTGCAATATTTCCCGTTACGTTTGCTGCACCGGGCAACAAGCCTAAAATGTTGTTGATCCAGATAAAGAAGAACAGGGTAAGCAGGAATGGCATAAAGCGGCGGTACTTATGACCAATATTAGGCCTGGCTATATCGTCGCGTATGAATACAATAATTGGCTCCAGGAAAGACTGCAGGCCTTTAGGAGCCGAAACAGCACCTTTTTTATAGCGGCTGGCAATGCTTGAGAAAATGATGAGCATCAGAACCGCACTTAGCAGCATGGAAGCCACATTCTTGGTTATGGACAAGTCCAGCACATCGCCACCACCCACACGCTCAATGTGGCCATGATTGATCTGGTAACCATTATAAGATACCAGCTCATGATTATCGTTGTAAAACCTGGAAGACATGAAAGCCTCCAGGCCACGATCCTGAGAATAAAGTATTACAGGAAGATAAAGCGTTCCGTAAGGTCCATCCCAAAAATGCCACTCATGGGCATCAGAAATGTGGTGCAGAATCATATCACCTGCACTAAAGGGCTCTCCTTCGCTTGAAGCAGCTGACACCTTAGCGGTGTTCAAACCCAGCAACAGAACAACTAAAAGACTGATTTTAAGAACTTTACAGAGATATTGAGCCGTTTCAGATACTTTCATCTTGGGGGTTTTCCAAATGCGCCCGCAAGTTAGTCACAAGTGATGTAATTTCAAACACCTGAAAACACAAATACAGCACAAAGAAGTTGGCCACAAACAGCAGAACTGCCTGTATTCCTGCCACTACCGCCACTGTAATAAAGATTACGCTGGCAAAAAAACGAATGATCATGGCTGTAAAGAAAAAGGCTGTAAAGCTCTTTTTGAACTTTCTGGCACCCCACAGCACAAAAATACCGGTCAATAAAGTAAGTACTGCAAAGAATAAAAGTACCCACCACACCAGCTCGTGTATAGCCTGCGGAGCCGCTGTTCCAATTGCCCACACCAAAAGGGCAAGCCCTGCGACCATAAAGAATAGGCGCAGGGCATGCTGTTTATATAAATTCATTTAGTAACAGATCTCTTCAGTAGTTTGTAGCCCTCCCCGATCAATACTGCCTTAGCGCAAAGCCGGGACAGACGAACAGGATTAAGTACAAAGTAAATGAATATTAAATTCATTATTTACAGACTACCTGCCATTCCGTATAGGAATCATTCTTTTGGCAGGCTTTTGATGGTGATAACGAGCGTTGCCGCCACAGACATAAGGGTGAGCGTTACCAGGCATACCGGAAAGCGCATACCAAGCCATGCATCCAGCTTCATGCCCCCCCAAACTGCCAGGCCAATAACGGCCATCATCTGAAAGGCCAGGCCCGAGTACCTCAGGTAGCTGTTAAGCTGACTTTGCTTTTGCTGATTGCTGGATTCGCTCTTCTTCTTTGGCTGATCCATCCAAGCTGGTGTTTATTTTGATTTCTTTTGCCTTTGCCTGGTCACCTACATTACAGCTTGCGGTAAACACAGCACCGGCTTCCACTACAATTTTATTGGTGATAATATCACCATTGATCTTGGCAGTTGGCTTTAGAATAAGCAACTCTGCAACCTCTACACGACCAGTCACTTCGCCTTCAATTTCAGCATTCTGTGCAAGAATGTTACCATCTATTACAGAAGTACTCCCCAGAACAAGCTTATTTTTGGTGGTAATGTTTCCCTTCACTTTACCATCTATGCGAATGCTGCCAAAGGTTTCCACATCACCAACAATGCTGGTACCGTTGCTGATACTGTTATTGCTGTTGGCTAATTGCTCTACTGCTACTTTTTTCTCCTGCTTGTTAAACATAACACCACTTATTTTAGAATGAAACAAATTCTTCTGGATTAACCGGATTACCGTTGTACCACAATTCGAAATGCAGATGAGGGCCGGTGGTAAGTTCTCCTGTATTGCCAATGATAGCTACTATTTCACCCGCCCGCACAAAATCTCCTGCTTCTTTCAGCAGGGCAGAATTATGTTTGTATAAGGTAACTACATTTGCACGGTGCTGAATTGCCAGCACATATCCTTCCTTCTGAGTCCAGGAAGCAAACAAAACAGTTCCGTCTGCAGCAGCCTTAATGGGCTCGTTCTGCTTAGATACAATATCAATTCCCAAATGCTTTATTTTTGCATTATAGGCAGATGTAACCAGGCCGCTGCCAATAGGAGCTATAAAATACAACTCCTGCAGCTCGCTTGATGAGTTCCCCATGAGCAGCCGCTCATCTACCCCGGTTCCTTCAAACTCTGCCCGCAGTACAGAATCTACCGTGGCCAGGTTATACAGTTCGTCTTCATCTGCCTTGGATTCTGCTATTTCCACTTCCTGCTCCCGGATGAGTGTATCGTTGGCAACCGCACCCGTGGTAAGCTTCTGAAAAGACTCTATAAACGCATTTTTACGGTTCACTTCTGTTTCCAGAGAATCTACGGCAAGCGTTAGCTCAATAAGCTGGCGGTTAGCCTCCACCTCTACATGCCGGGGGTCGAGCCAGGCTGCCAGCAGGGTAGTTACTAAATACAAGCTAACCAGTAGCATAATGAGAAAAATGGCAACTAAAAAAAGTATACCTTTGGCATAGGTAAAACTTAAAGTAGTACGCTCGGCAAAGTTTTCCTCATTGCGCAAGATCAGCAAATAACGGTTAGACAACCACTCTGATAATGTTTTGCGATTCCTCAAGAGCGCATTAATTTAGAATTACTAAAATTACAGCAAAAGTACCGGATTCGCATAATTGCATTAAAGCGATGTACTAAAAATCCGGAGATTGTCGTTTTATTGGATTAAAAAGATATTTGTCTTGCTAAAGGTTCATATTCATATAATTAAACTGCTATCTCTGGCGGTTGGGCTAATTGTAATAGTAAGTGCTTGTTCTCCGGAAGGAACAGGCTTTATGAGCAAGAACTGGCATAACACCACAGCCCACTACAATGCCTATTTTCTGGCCGATCAGAAGTTAAAGGAAATTGAACAACAGATTGAAGATGCTCACCAGCGTAACTTCAACGACCTGCTCTATATTGAGCCGCCGCTCGATACTATAATGGCCCAGCAATATGCCGAGCCCCTGGAGGAAGCTATGAAAATGGCCTCTTTGGCCATTGAAAGACACAAAAACAGCAAATGGGTAGATGACAGCTACCTGCTTGTAGGCAAAGCAAGGTTCTACGGCCGTGAGCTTGAGCACGCCATAGAAACCTTTAAATATGTTAATACCAAAAGCAAGGACGATAACGTACGGCACAAGGCGCTCATACACCTGATGCACACCTTTATGGACGATACCGCGCTGAACAATGCAAAGGGTGTTGCTGATTTTTTACGAAAAGAAAACCTGAACAAGGAAAATACCCGGGACTACAACCTGGCACTTGCCTCGCTGTACCGCCACCGCCAGGAATGGGATCAGATGGCTGCCGTACTGGAAAATGCAGTAGCCGATACCAAGAAGAAAGATGGCCGGGCCAAATTACACTTCATCCTGGGCCAGCTGTACCAGAGAATGGAGAACCAGGAAGAAGCCTATAAAAACTTCAGGCAGGTGCTTCGCAGCAATCCTGACTATGAACTTAGCTTTTTTGCCCGCCTGCACATGGCCCAGGTAGCCAATCTCACCGAAGAAGGTGATGAAAAACAAATACGCCGGTATTTCAGCAAGCTGCTCCGGGACCGTAAAAACAAGGAGTACCGCGATAAGATCTATTACGAAATGGGCAATTTTGAGATGCGGCATGGCAATATCAAAGAGGCCATTGATAATTATAAAAAATCCGTTGCAGTAAGCACCAATAACCCCCGCCAGAAAAGCTACGCCTACCGCAAGCTTGCAGAGTTTTACTATACTGAAGGCAGGTACAAACTCTCCAAAGCTTATTACGACAGTACTGCAACCACTACACCCCAGGACGAAACCGACTATGCCTTTCTGCAGAACAGGCAGCGTATTATGGCAGACCTGGTAGAGCAGATTACGGTGATTGAACAACAGGACAGCCTGCTACGGCTGGCCAGCATGGACCCTGCTGCCCTGGATGCTTATATAGAAGATGTAGTAAAGCAGGAGGAGCAGGCCAGGGAGCTGGCCCTGCGTAAAGGAGCCGAAAAGATAAACCAGGTAAATGTACGCACAGGCTTCAACACCATACAGGATAAGTTTGGTACTACACAGGAAGATGGCAGCGGTGTCTGGTATTTTTACAACACCTCGCTTGTAAGCATTGGGCAAACAGAGTTTGTGAAGCGCTGGGGCAACCGCCCTCTGGAAGATAACTGGCGGCGCAGTGACCGCGGCCGCGAAAGTACAGGTGTTACAACCCAGGCGCAGGCGCGCGAAGAGTTTGAAGATCTGGCTGAAGATGCCATAAGCAATGAAGAACGCATTGCCGCACGCCGCTCGCAAATGATTGAAAACCTACCCATGGCGCCCGAGCAGCAGGCAGAAGCGCGCCTGCAGATAGAAACAGCCTACTACAACCTGGGAAGAATCCTCAACTACGACCTGAAAGAGTTTTTACCCACAGTAGATGCCTATACCACATTGCTCAGCCGGTTTCAGGAATCGGAGTACCGGCCGGAAGTGCTCTATAACCTCTACCTGCTGTACCTGCCAAGCGACGAGGCAAAGGCAGCACAGTACCGGGATGAACTGATCAGGATGTACCCTGAAAGCACTTTTGCCCGTACCCTGATCAATCCAAATTACCAGCGCGAAGAAGACCAGGCTACAGCACAGCTGAAGCAACTCTACTCACGGGCTTATTCGCTTTATCAGCGCCAGGCTTATGCCCGTGCAGACAGTGTTCTGGCACAGGGACAGCAACTATACCCCAATAATACTTTTCAGAGCCATCTGGACCTGCTGCGCATACTCATTATGGGACAAACCGATGATGTGCAGCGTTACCAGTCGTCGCTGGAGCAGTTTATACAGGCTAACGAAAACGAAGAGCTAGACCGCTATGCCACTGAGCTGCTGCAGGCAAGCCATAAGTTTTCTGCTGATAGCACATTATCTCAGGGCACTGTTTACGAGGAAAACTTCAATCAGCCTCATTACTTTATAGCCCTCTACAACTCAGGCCAGACAAAGGCAAATGAACTTATACGCATTATAGATCAGTACAATGCCAAGCAGGAGGCAGGCCGCAGGCTAAAAGCAACTACCATAATTCTGAATGACAGAAAATCGATGGTTTTTGTAAGCCAGTTTCCTGATAAAACCGCTGCAATGCAGTATTTTAGAGCCCTGGAAAGAAAAACTCCTTTTGGAAGTGATTTTGAGAACGCTGATCTGGAATACTTTGTTATTTCTAAAGATAATTTCGGCATCTTGTATAATACTAAAGATGTGGGAAGATATTCAGCCTTCTTCCAGAAGTTCTACTATTAAATCAGCGATCATTTAACACGAATAAAACTGTATGGCCACTACTGAGAAGCCTGCCAAGAAAAAGAAAAAGAAAGCCACGAGTGGAACCAAGCAAAAAGTACTTAAAGGAATTGTAATTGCCCTGTGGGTGATGTTCTTTGGTGTTGTTGTTGGCTTGCCGCTCTACATTTATACGGTTAGCATTAACTTTCTTGGTCTCTATGGGGGCATGCCTGGCTTCAGCAGCCTCGAAAACCCCGAAAACGACCTGTCAAGTGAGCTTTACAGTTCCGATGGGGTACAGTTGGGCAAGTACTACCGCAAAAACAGGGTTAACGCAACCTACGAAGAGCTCTCGCCAAACCTGGTAAAAGCCTTAATTGCCATTGAAGATGTACGCTTCGAGGGCCACTCCGGCATTGACCCCGAAAGTATGGGGCGTGTTGCCTTTGGTGTTGTAAAGTATGCTGTTACCGGTAATAAAGGTAACCTGGAAGGCGGCGGCAGTACCCTTTCGCAGCAGCTGGCTAAAAACCTCTTTAGCCTTCGCAGCGACGAAAGATACGAAGGCAAGCTCTATGGCATTAGCCGCAACATTGATATGCTCTTTAATAAAACCAAGGAGTGGATCACTGCAGTGCGGCTGGAGCGTTCTTATACCAAAAAGGAAATCCTGGCCATGTACCTCAACACGGTTGAGTTTGGCAGCAACTCTTATGGTATTAAAACAGCCTCTCAAACCTTTTATGGTAAAAACCCTAATGAGCTCGATGTGCAGGAAGCTGCAACCCTGGCCGGTATTGTACAGGCACCTTCACGCCTAAGCCCTATTTACCATCCCGATGCAGCCCAGCTTAAGCGTAACACTGTAATTCTGAAAATGGCAGAGCATGATTACATCAGCCAGGCTACTGCCGATAGCTTAGTGCAGCAGCCTTTAGCCCTGAAGTACAGTGTAGAGAGCCATAACCAGGGCGTAGCGCCTTACTTCCGCTCTGTAATTAAAGACTTTTTAACCAGCTGGGCCCGTGAGCATGGTTATGATATTTATGAAGATGGCCTGAAAATATACACTACCATCGACAGCCGCCTGCAGAAATATGCCGAAGAAGCCGTTTCCGGCCATATGAATAAACTGCAGACCAAATTCGAAAAAGAATGGTCTGGCAGAAATCCCTGGGTAGACGAAAGCAACCGCGAGATAAAAGGCTTTATTGAGCAGGAAGCAACAAAGTCTGAGCACTACAGGAAACTGGTGCGCAAGTACGGCAAAGGTGCTGATTCTGTTGCTATAGTAATGAATGCCAAGCGCCCTATGCGTATTTTCTCTTACAAAGGAGAAATAGATACGCTGATGTCGCCAATGGACTCTGTTCGCTACTATAAGCGCTTTTTACATACCGGCTTTATGGCCATGGACCCTTATTCCGGCGCTATCAGGGCCTGGGTAGGTGGCATAGACTTCAAGCACTTTAAGTTCGACCACGTAATGCAGGGTAAGCGCCAGCCAGGCTCTACCTTTAAGCCTTTTGTATATGCTACCGCTATAGAAAACGGTTACTCACCCTGCTATACTGTTTATGATGTACCCCGCAGTTACCCAACCGGAGGAGATCCCCCAAGCTGGTCACCTTCAAACTCAGATGGCAAGTTTACCAACCAGCCTATGAGCCTTCGGGAGGCCATGGCCCAGTCCATCAACTCTGTAACTGCCGATATCATGTATAAGATGAAGCCCGAGAACGTAATTTCTCTGGCAAGGCGCATGGGCATTAAGAGCGATCTGGAGCCTGTACTGGCACTGGCACTTGGCACCAGCGATGTATCGGTATATGAAATGGTAGGTGCCTACAGCACCTTTGTAAACAAAGGAGTGTACACCCAGCCTTTCTTTATTACCCGCATTGAAGATAAAAACGGAAACGTGCTTTTCCAGCCACAGCCTAAAACCGTAGAAGCCCTTAACGAAGAAACTGCCTACCTGATGGTGCACATGCTTAAAGGTGGTACAGAACTGGGCGGCGGTACAGCACTTGGCCTGAGTCGTGAACTGCGCCACAATATTGAGATTGGTGCAAAAACAGGTACTACTCAGAATGCTTCTGATGGCTGGTTTATGGGTATTACCCCTGAGCTGGTTGCAGGTGCCTGGGTTGGCGGCGATAACCGCAGTATTCGTTTCCGCAGCTGGCTTTCCGGCCAGGGTGCCCGTACGGCCATGCCTATCTGGGAAGACTTTATGCTGAAAGCCTATAACGCCCCGGAGCTGGATATTGACCAAACCAGCTTTGAAACGCCACGTGAACCACTTAGCATCGAAATTAACTGCGCGCAGTATAACCAGAACTATGGCGGAACCCCTACGAGTGAACCAGACACTTCTGGTATCAACACACAGGCGCCTATAGATCCGGGTGATATATTTTAAATAACTTTTAAAGCGTATTTTAGTAAACTTTTACAGCTGGTTACCTGCCAGCTGTAAAAGTTTTTCTTTTTTTAGGCTTCTGTATGCAAGCATCTTACTACACCCCCGACCAGATTGGCCTGCTGCCTCTAGAGCCGGGCATTTATAAATACTATGATGAAGACCGCCGGCTTATTTATGTAGGTAAAGCCAAAAGCCTGAAAAAGCGGGTTAGCAGTTATTTCTCTAAACAAACCGGTGTAGACCGGAAAACGCGCAAGCTGGTATCAGAAATACGCTTCATCGAGTTCACCATAGTGAACAACGAGTTTGAGGCGCTGCTGCTCGAAAACACACTTATCAAGGAAAACCAGCCCAAGTACAACATTTTGCTGCGCGATGATAAAAGCTACCCCTACATCTGCGTAACTAGCGAGCGTTTTCCGCGCATTATAGCCATCAGAAGGTTTGAACCTGGCCTCGGCACCTACTACGGCCCCTTTGCCTCTGTAAAGGCCATGAATAATGTATTTTACCTGCTCCGGAGCCTCTATCATATCCGTACCTGCAGCCTTAACCTTTCAGAAGACAATATCCGGAAAGGAAAATTTAAAGTATGTCTGGAGTACCACATTGGCAATTGTAAAGGCCCCTGCGAAAACCTGGTTTCGGAAGAAGAGTATAACAGAGATATAGAGCAGGCCGAGTACATTTTAAAAGGCCACCTGTCGCAGCCCCGCCAGTACTTTAAAGAGCGTATGCAGGAGGCTGCCAGCCAGCTTGAGTTTGAGCAGGCCCAGCGCTACAAAGAAAAGTATGAGCTGCTGGAAAAGTACCAGGCTAAATCGCTGGTGGTAAATCCTAACATTGCCGATGTAGATGTTTTTGCCATTACTTCTGATGAGAAATGTGCCTTTATCAATTACCTCAAGGTAATTAACGGTGCCATAACGGTAACCAAAACCGTGGAGGTTAAGAAAAAGCTGGAAGAAACAGATGCAGATATTCTGGCCCTGATCATGGTAGAGATGCGCAGCCGCTACAACAGCAATACCCGTGAGATCATTACCAACATACCACTGGAAATAGAGGTGCAGGACCTCCATATATCGGTACCTAAAATAGGCGATAAGCGCAAGCTTGTAGAGCTTTCGCTCAAGAACGTAATGTACTTTAAGAAGGAGCGCATGAGCACCCTGGAGGATCAGCGCAATAAGCCTCACCGCGTTGTACTGCAGCTCCAGAAAGACTTATCGCTGAAGAACGCTCCGCTGCGGATTGAGTGTTTCGATAACTCTAACATACAGGGCACCAACCCGGTAGCTGCTATGGTGTGCTTTATTAACGGTAAGCCCGCTAAAAAAGAATACAGGCACTACAACATTAAAACTGTAATAGGCCCCAACGATTTTGCCTCCATGCACGAGGTGGTTGGGCGCCGGTACAGAAAGCTGGTAGAGGAAGAAATGCCCCTGCCCGATCTTATAGTTATTGACGGTGGCAAAGGCCAGCTCAGTGCAGCAACAGATGCCCTGAAGGAGATTGGTGTTTACGGGCAGATACCCATTATAGGCATTGCAAAAAGGCTGGAGGAACTGTACTTCCCCGAAGACCAGTACCCCCTTCACATTGATAAAAAGTCTGAATCGCTTATGCTGTTACAGCGCATACGCGACGAAGCACACCGCTTTGCCATTACGCACCACCGCCAGAAAAGGAGCAAAGCTGCCTTTACCAGCCAGCTGGAGAGTATATCAGGCATAGGCGAAACAACTGTTACCCGGCTGCTGCAGCATTTCCGCACCGTACAGCATATACGCGAGGCCCCTTTTGAAGAAGTAAGCAAGATTGTTGGCAAAGATAAAGCCCAGCGTGTAAAAGATGCATTAACACAAGCACCCGGTGAGGTGCCATCCGAAGACAGTAAATAATACCCTACTTTAATGTAATGTGCGTTAAGGATTAGCATCAGCGTTAATTGCTCCTTAATCGTCATCCCCGCGCAGGCGGGGATCTGTCAGATAAAACAGGAATGGTGGTGATTTCACCTAAAGCAAACTTTGCATTAACTACAAAAAAAAGAGCCACCAATATGGTGGCTCTTTCTGATAGATGTTATGAATGTGCATTAAAATTCCCAAAGTTCGTGCTCCATTTCCAGGAGCTGCATCTCTATCCACTGGGAGGCCATCAGACCTTTACCTTCGTAGATATCGATTAGCTGTGAGTCATCAGGGTTAGCCACCTTAATGATTCTACCATTAAACAGGCGTAATGTAAAAGCGTCGGCAAGGTTCATATGAGCGGCGCTGTTATGCGGGTTAAACCAGATGGCTTCGCCCGGCATGCTGCGGAATAACGCTTCCACATCTTTATACTTGAATACAGCCACCTCGCGTAATAAGCCTGTTTCAAATTCAGAAGCAGGAATTACAAGCTTAACAGCTAAAACATCCCAGTATAAACGGCTGCGGCGTTTATCGAAGATCATATCTTCCATAAGCTCAAGAACCGTAATCTGGCGTGGCAGGAACTCATTAGCAGCAGGCGCTGCAGGAGCTGCAGTTCCAGTACCAGCATTGGCATTATTGTTAGCATTGGCTGCACCATTGTTACCCCAGCCGCTGTTTGTATCCCAGCCGCTGTTTGTTTCCTGGCTAAAGCCCATTGCTTTTTCTTCCTCTGTTAACCCGCCACCTGTATCAGGCATTTGCAGGTTTGCAATGAAGTCTTCGCGCGACATACGTGTCTTCAGCGAGTCATTCTGATAAGGCGTCAGAACACCAGCCTTTACAGCTTCAATCAAAATCTTGCTGATCTCGTTATTGAAGGCAAAGAAAGGCTTATTCTGCTTTTCTTTTAAGTCGATGCGACGCCATACCCGTTTTTTCAGCAGGATATCCGATTCGCGGATAGGACGTACGGAGTTCTCATTGTACTCCATGCTCCTTTCCTGTGCTACTACGGGGCTGGTAACTGCCAGGAAGAGCGCAAATGCACCTATGTACCAAAATCTTTTCATATACACCTATTTAACAAAAATCATTAGTCGTTTATCGGAATGGTGAAGGTTTTAGTACCCATTGGTACATCCAGAACTTCTTTCTTGAAGTTCATACGCTTCACATCATTCACTTCAATTACAATCCTGTCTCCACCTTTAGCTTTTGCAGCCCACTGACGAAGGTTTACTTCAGGACCACTTACTTTTTGCTGTTCAACAGGACGGTTACCACGTGCCAGGTATACTGTATAACCTGTTACACGGAAGTTAGCGTCATTAGGTAAGAACTCTTTAAAGCTGGCGTCAGCATCGGCTCTCATTACCAGACGGCCTAACTGCGAAGCTTTGATACCAGTTTTCTGGTCAAGCTCACGGCCACCATCTGTTGGGATGATCTCTGGCTTAGGCACCAGACGTACGCTGAAGTTTTCGCTGCCAATGAAAGTACCGCCGCTGCTAACGTTTAGTTTAACGTTTTTAGAGTTTGGTACCACTACAACTACACCACGCTTGTTGCCTTCAATTGCTGTTGCACCTTCTGCAGTAAAGTTTGGCTGGTAGTTGTTACCCAGCGCTGGTACCTGAACGTTAAGTTCGTTACCGCACTGCAGGTAAAGCGCCTGTACTGATGCAGACTGCACCTGAATTACCGGCTTCGCTACAAAATACTCAATGTTGTTGGTATATGTAGTATCCTTACCACCAGGAAGGGTTACTTTAATCTCTGCTTTGTAAGTTTGCTTAGACAAACCTTCTGCATCGTAGTTGCTGGCTGTAGCCGGGAACTCAACTTTACCGAAACCATCTGCTACCGGTACTTTTTTACCGTTCACAAACATATCGGGGTTGATGCTGGAAGAAGAAGCGGCGATAAACATGTCTGCTACATATTTAGTACCAGCTGCTACTACTTTAGCTTCCGGACGTACCATTGGCACAATTTTGTCGAACTTCACGTCCTGTGCACCTACACTGCGGGCCAGTTCGTCAAGCACTACCTGCTCACGCATCAGTACTTCAGTTTCGAATTGTGTGATGGTTGCCAGACCAGCTACAAGTGGCGTTTGCGCGAAGTTAAGCTCAGCAAAGCTCTTGTTGTTCTGGTTAGGGTTGTTTGCAAAGATTGGGTGTTCAGAACCGCTGTAAGCGATTGGATCTACCTTTACACCAGCCTTTTGCTGAAGAAAAGCTGCATAATCATTCAGCATGCTTTTCAGCTCTTCGCCTTTTCCTTTATTGATCATCAGGTTGGCAAGGTATTCCTCGTCACTGATGTTCTTTGGAGATACACCGTCTTCGTCTACGCCACCAGTTCCTTCAACAATTTGTGTTTTAAGCTCGTTTAGTTCTGCAATCACTTTTTGAGTGCGCTCGCGAACTTCACGGGCTTTATCTAAAACTGCTACGTCGGCTTTACGGTTTCCCTGTTCGTCTACCTGTTTCTGAATTCGGGCTACTACCTGAGAGTTTCCTGAATTTGATTCGGCAACTGTGCTTTCCAGGCTTCGGTTAATGAAGATGAACTTCTCGAGTACTGTGTTGCTCACCTGCAAGGCGAGCAGGGCTGTCAGCACCAGGTACATCATGCCGATCATCTTCTGCCTGGGTGTTTCTTTTCCTCCTGCCATTTTTCTTTTTTTAAGGTTTTAGGTACCTGCTAAATTGATTAAGGAGAGAATTAGCGGGCTTGCTGTCCGCCACCACCACGCATAGCAGTCAGCATACTGCCATATACATTGTTCAGTGAGCTTAGGTTAGTAGTAAGGGCTGAAAGCTCTTTCTTGAACTGCTCACTTTCTTTGCTAGCCTGCGACATGTTATCCATAGCGCTGGAAATGCTTGCATAGAACTTGTTCATTGCCTTA
Source organism: Cesiribacter sp. SM1 (assembly GCF_020178975.1). GTDB lineage: Bacteria > Bacteroidota > Bacteroidia > Cytophagales > Cyclobacteriaceae > Cesiribacter. The sequence continues at coordinate 87,517 of NZ_JAHXBU010000040.1, read as the reverse complement.
ACGTGGCTGTTGGCATCCTGAAGTTCCATTTCGTACACTGCATTAAGTGCACCAAGGTTCTTGGTAACGCTTTGTACCTGGTTGTGGTATTCTTTGGCATCTTTGCTGGCGCTTGCCATGGCAGACATTGCCTCAACAGTAGCTCCGTAAGATTTGTTCATTTCTACCAGCGACTTAGAAGCGCCACGTACATTGTTAGCATACTCTTCGGTAGCAACAGCTGCATTACCAAGGTTAGCCATTTGTTTGGCATTAACAGCCAGCTGCTGCATACCCTGACCAAGGCTTTGGATAAGCTCTGGACCAATTTTGTTGCTTTCCAGCATTTGGTCTAGCTTTTTAGTAACAGAACCATTGCCACTGTTATTTTGTACAGCCAGACGACCTGCAGGCTCACCATCCCAGTCTTCAGCCAGCTCAGGATAAACGCGTGACCAGTCAGGGTCGTTATGCTTAGGTTCAAAAGCACTAAGGAAGAATATGATCGCTTCTGTTAAGAGACCTACAAACAACATTTCGTTCGCACCTTCTAAGTGAAGGATTTTGAAGAGTGCACCAATGATTACTACTGCGGCACCAATGCCGTAAACTTTGGGCATGATAGAACCATAGAGGAGGTTCATGAATCCACCTTTCTTTCTGCTCATTTTAGTATGGGTTAGGGTTTTATGATGAAGCTTTTTTAGAAATCTTGTCTTGAACGGCCAATGTGAGTCATGGCACAACGGAAGCCAATGTAAGAGCGGGCCGAATCCTGGTACTCAAAGCTGCGAGTACCTGTTTGCAGGAAGTAAGACACGTCTTTCCAGGAACCGCCACGAATTACTTTACGTGGTTCAGTTTCGTCGAAATAGGTAGGGTTAAGGTCCCATACCAGGGGTACTGATGCTGGGTTGAAGGCATCTTCGCACCATTCAGATACGTTACCGGCCATATCGTAAAGGCCAAAGTCGTTAGCGAAGTAAGACTGCACCGGAGAGGTATAGGCGAAACCATCGTCGTAATAGTTACCGCGGCCTGGCTTAAAGTTTGCCAGCATACAGCCTTTGGCGTTACGGATGTAAGGGTTACCCCAGGGGTAGGTTGCCATATCGCGGCCGCCACGTGCGGCATATTCCCATTCAGCTTCAGATGGTAGGCGGAAGCTTGGCATTACAAACTCACCCTGGCTTACACGGTAAGCGTTCAGGTAATCGGTACGCCACTGAGAGAAGGTTTTTGCTGCAACCCAGTCAACACCAACAACAGGATAGTCGTCGAACGCAGGATGCAAATAGTAATATTCTGTAAGCGGATCGCCCATGTGGTGGGTAAAGTCTTTCATCCACACGGTTGTATCAGGATACAATTCATTAAAGATGAAATCTTCGCCAAGCGTGCTCACAGAGTCCTCGATCATGGACATGATGAACTGACGATACTCATTGTTTGTAATTTCGGTATCGTCCATGTAGAAGCTGCCGATAGTGATCTGCTTGTTGAAGTTAATCTGCGTAGCGGCAATGTCTTCTTCGGCCTGTCCCATGTGGAACGTACCAGCTGGCACAACCACCATTCCGTAAGGAACGGTCATTACCCAGCCTTCGCGGCCTTGAACACCCACCAGCTCGCCGTAATCTTCTCCGGCTCCACCACCGAACAGGCCGCAGCTTTGCACTGTAGCTGCTGTAGCTATTAACATACAGTAGGTAATAGCTTTCCTGAGGGATAGCACTTTAATCATAACACCTTTTTTGTTTAACATCTATTTAGCACCTGTAGACCCAAAATTATGCGGTCTACTTATTCTATACCTGTCAATACCAGTCAAAATCTGTAGCTTGTAATATTTAACCGGAATTGTAGAAAAATTAACACACCTGTCTATTCTTATCTTTTATAACGCAACAACCTGACTGTTATTGGCTTATTCGTGCCTAAATCTTGGATCACGAATAATTTTTTTTCTGTTAGGCTTAGCCTGAGGCATTGTATAGGTTATCAATGCTTCATGCGAACCCGCGCCTGATTTTGCATCCCGTCCTTTTACCACATAATCAAAAGAGTAGCCAAAACGTAATGATTTGTCTTTTAGTACGCTATAACCCGTAATTATGTTTATAGATTCCCCCTGCCTGAAAGATAATCCTGCCCAATATTTATCATCAATGTTACCTATCGCGGAAAGGGTAAAGTTATATGTATTAAAATCAGACTGCACCAGTAAGGATGGAGTAATGATCACTTTACGGCCGTACTCGTAGTCATAACCAAACAACACATACATATGGTTCTCAAGCGGGTTGGTGGCAAGATCATTTGCATATTGAAATTCACTTTTCACCAGGTGACTAAACGAAACCCCTCCAAATATTTTAGAAGACTGTACATACACACCTGCACCAAAGTCTGGCTGTATTTCGTAAGCCTGGCCTAACTTTAACAGCGGATCATCAATATCGTTTGGTTCAAACCGTCCTTCGTCTATAGATTTTGCTACAGCACCAAAACGGGCACCAAAGCTCAGCTTGGTTCTAAGCTCTTTTAAATGGAGATGATAAGCATAAGAACCCTGCAGCTGCAAGGTAGACACCGGCCCCGCCCTGTCTTGCACAAAGTGAGTACCAAAGCCACTGCTCAAGCGGTATATAGGGGTTGTAAAGCTCACCACCTGCGAAATAGGATTACCATAACCATAGTTTGCCCACTGGGTGCGGTGCACGGCTGTGATTTTGGTTAACCCCTCAACACCTGCATAGGCAGGGTTATAATACAGAGGGTTGAAAGTATATTGCGTAAACTGAGCTTCCTGCTGAGCCAGCAATTCTCCGCCACCCAAAGAAAAAATGGCAATCAGGAAATAGTATATCTTGCGCATAGGCCTAATGATCTGCATTTAATATAAACGAAAAATCCGGAAAAACCGGATTTATTGCAATTTAAAAATGTGCAGAATATTTACCTTAAGAATGTAATATTTCCTATTTTATTTTATTAGCCTTCTTAATATAGAGCTCCAGCGCTCCCGTCATGGAAGGTGCATTTGGTTGCGGAGCCTCAATATCAAGGTGTAGGCCTGCATCCCGCACTGCTTTTGCCGTTGTTGGACCAAATGCAGCAATTCGGGTTTCTTTCTGCTTGAAATCAGGAAAATTCACAAATAGCGAATTAATTCCCGATGGGCTGAAAAAAGCAATGATATCATAGTTTACATCGGCCAGGTCTGAAAGATTGCTGGCAACGGTGCGGTATATGATCGCCTCAGTATAGGCAATATTGTTGGCTTCCATAAACTCTGGTATATCTTCTTTGCGAATATCAGAGCATGGGAAAAGGTATTTCTCGTTTTTATGCTTTTTAATGATCTCAATAAGATCATTTGCTGTTTTAAAGCCGGTAAATACCTTACGCTTACGCACTACAATGTATTTCTGCAGGTAATTGGAGGTTTGCTCCGATATGCAAAAATATTTCATATCTGCCGGTATCTCTACTTTACTCTCCTGAGCCAGGCGAAAGAAGTGATCCACAGCATTACGGCTGGTAAAAATAACGGCAGTGTGCGCCAGTATATCAACCTTTTGTTTGCGGAAGTCTTTCAGGTCTGCAGGCTCTATCTGAATGAAGGGTCTAAAGTCTACCTTTAGATTATACTTCTCTGCCAGCTGGTAGTAGGGAGATTTACTGTCGCTGGGCTTAGGCTGAGATACGAGAATGCTCCGGACTTCTTTTAGTTTAGGCTCTTTTTCCTTGTTTGTCATACAGTTTAAGCTGTTTGCTCAGAAAGAATGGCTAGTCTATTAATAGTTTAAGACCAACCAAAAGCGGCAGTATTTCTGTGGCGCAAAGGTACGAAAATAAATAGGTTTTTCTAAACTCGGCTAATTGCATTAGCTTAAAAAAGATCAGCCCAATACGCAGTAACGCAAATACTAACAGCACTTTTAGCAGAATTTCGGCACCCACAGATATCTGCAGGGGCAGGCTTAGAAAAACAACCGCCACCGCAGCCAGCAGAACCGAGAAAAACATTTGGGATACACGCAGAAAATCGAAATAGTGAACAGCGGCAAATCCCTGAAAGTTGAATACACCTGCTGTTATCTGCAGCATAAAATATTTTACCAGCTGCAGCAGCAATACAAGACCGGTTAACCGCAGCCAGGTCCAGAAATAGGTTCCAAAGCTGGCCTCCGGACCTAACCAGCCTAACTCCGGCCAGTAACCTGCAGCATTCAGCAGCACCATCAGCAAAAAGCCAAAAAGCCCACTGTAAAGCACTATAAAGAACAGTTGCCCGGGCCCGCCCAGCTTATAGGCAAAAGCAGAATTGAATGAAGGCCTTGTGGTAAGCACTTCTCCCAGGTTATAATAGCTTTGAAAGACCCGCGGAAAGAGGTTGCGCATTACCGCCAGGCCTGCCATCAGCACAATAAGCACCAGCACAAAAAAGTCATCGAAACTGCGCGAGGGGCGCTCCTGCACTCGAAGGAACTGTTCCCCTACGTGACTTTCCACAACAGGCAGGGTTTGCTGCCCCACCACAGCAATTTGCGCCTCGTCTAGCGACAGGGGCTGCCGGTAGAGCGTAACAAGGCAACTATCGCCATATAGGGTGCGCAGGCTATCCATGGCATATACCCATGATCCTGCCTTATCATAATGCGCTACTACATTTTGATTGATCAGCAGAGAAGATCCCTCGGAAGCGCCAACCAGCAATAAATAACTCTGGTACTGGCGCAGCGGCAGCCAGAAATTTGCAGCATTGGAGGGAAAAGGAGTACCCCTTACATAGGGCAGGTAGGTTTCGTAATCATCATCGTACACCAGCAAATCTGCCTTTAGGTTATGCACAAGTGCATACTGGCGCCCCTGCACCTGCAGCAACTGGGCCAATGCCGGAACCGACAACAATAAAAACAATAGTAAAAGTCTTGCGCTACGCTTTAGCATACACTTTAGCTTCCCCTCTGCCAAACACTTCCAATAAAATACTGATAGACACCGCCAGTCCTACTTGGGTTAACAGCAGCACTGTGCTGCCCCACTCAGAAAACAGAATAGTTATCACAATCATCCCCATGTTCATCATCAGCATAAGCGTTACCACCATGATCTGCGGCAGCCCCAGGGCCAGGAAGCGGTGGTGCAGGTGATTCTTATCCGGAGAAAAAGGCGAACGGCCCCGGCTGATGCGTATGGCAAACACACGCAGGGTATCGAATACCGGAATGAATAAAACAGCAACTGCAGTGGCGGGCGCAGCAGGTACCGCCTGTATTTCCATAAACTTTATAGAGAGCACCGCTATCACAAAGCCGGAAAGCAGCGAACCGGTATCGCCCATAAAGATACGGGCCTTGTACATATTATAACGCAGAAAGCCCAGGATACCACCGGCAAGACAAAAAGCCACAAAGGCATACTCTATGCTGTAGAAATAGAAGAAGGTTCCAAAGCAAAGCGATATAGCCAGTATGATGGTACCGGCCAACCCGTCGAGCCCGTCGATAAGGTTAATAGCATTGGTAATGCCCACAATTACCAGGAATGTAAAAGCATAGCTGATGCCCAGCTCAAGCTCATACACCCCCATAAAGCCCTGAAGGCTGGTAATGCGGATGTCGCCCATGAACATAACAATAAAAGTGGCTACGATCTGACCGAAGAATTTCTTAAAGGCAGATACCGTGATGATATCATCTTTGATGCCTATAAAAAACATAACGATACAGCCAGCCAGCAACTGTTGAACACCATCGCCAAATTTACCAAAAATGGTAACGGCAGACATAAAGCCTGCAAAGATGGCAAGCCCTCCCAAACGAGGCGTTAGCATCTCGTGGATGGTACGGTGGTTTGGTTCATCAAGAAGCTTTTTTGTATGGCTGATGTGTATAACTGAAGGAACGGTAAATAGCGAAACAATCAGGGCCCACACGAATGCGATCAGCAGACTCAGGTACATAGAGGTGGCTTTGTTGCAAGATCAAAAATAGTACTAATTTCCCTCATCACAAAACATATCAGAAGCGACTAGTGTATCCAAAATGCACTTGTGAGTTTTTTAATGAAATTGTCTGATTTTGCTGATGCCCAAGGGCATACACCAGACTAAACTGGCCGGTTCCGGCCTGCAGACTTAGCCCTGCACCGGCACCCATGGGCCAGTCGCGGTAGCTTGTAGCAGGCAGCTTGTACTGCAGCAGTCCAAGGTCATAAAACAGAAAAACATAAGAAGAGTTTCCAAGCTGCTGCCTGATTTCTGTCTGAAGCAACGCATATTTACTGGCAAAAAGTGATTTTTCCCGAAAGCCCCTGACAGACTGCAGCCCACCCAGGCGATAAAGGTCGGGCAGGAACAGGTTTTCATCGTACAGCAACGCCCCATTTGCCTTTAAGGCAAGTACTGTTCTGGCAGCCAGCGGCCAGTAGCTTTGAGCATCCAGTGCAGCGGTTAGCTGCAGATTGGTACCCAGATTATCGGTACTGCCATCGGCCATGCGCGAGATATGCTTGGGCCCTGCCAGCACCCCCGCCCCCAACACAACTCCCTGCCGGGGCAGCAGGTGGTTATCCAGTTTTTTGTACTCTCCCCTGATGCCGTACTTATGCACCCTGAAACTGGCAAGGTTTGCACCCCTGGCATCATCCAGCAGGCGTGTATCTTTAAACTGGTACTCCAGGCTAAGCAGTAAACCAGCTTTTTGCCGGGCCTGCAATGCCACCCTTGCACTTCTGTTCAGGAACTGCTCCTGTTCTTTCAAAAGATTGCCCTCCAGCACAAGTGTTACAGGAGAGCTTAGCAGGTAAGGGTGCCTATAGGCCAGATCCAGCTGTTGCGACTCCTCATTTAGCCGCTGCCAGTTAACGGCAATGGTTTTGCCGCCGCCAAAAGGGTTCTGCAAAAACAAGTCGAGCTGGCCGGTAAGTAAAATACCGCCGGTGGGCCTGCTTTGCATGCCCAGGATCCCGTCGATGCGGTTAGCCGGTTGCCGTCTTAGATTAAGCAGCAGCCTTGCCTGGCGGTTCTGGAAACTTAAAGCCGGGGCATCGCTAAGCCTGATGTAAGGAAGCTCCTCTAAATGCTGCAGGGCCTCTTCTATGCGCTGCTGGCTAAAAGGAGCTCCCGGTATAACACCCAGGTGAGCTGCCAGAAAGCGCTGTTTTATACGTACCTCGCCCTGTATCTGAAGCGAATCGAATGTGATGTAGGGCCCCGGTTCATAATAGAGTGCTGCAGCTATGCTGTTTTCACTGATCTGCAGGGAATCGAGCCGTACCAGCGCAAAAGGATATCCTTTATTTTCAGACAGCTGCACCAGGCGCTGCATCAGGCGGGCCACCTGTTTGTAGGAGAAAGGCTTTTGCCTGTAAAAGCGCTCCCGGTAGCCGGCCTCCTGCAACAGGCGCTCCTCTACATTTCCCCTGTTTAAGCTCAGCCAGCTATAGGGCTCAGCTGCTGCTATGCTCACCAATGTGCTATCGGAGCCTTGCTGTAAACTTGTAAAGCGGGCCAGTAAGTAACCATCGGCATAGAGCTGCTGCAGCAAAAGGTGAGCTTCCTGCAGGGCTGCCAGCGAATCTGGCTGCTGGCGCTGGTACCGGTACCTGGCAAGTATCGGAGCATCTGCCGGGGCAAAGGGCTTTATTTGCAGCACATGCTGGCCACAAACAGGGAGTGCAGCCAGGAGTAAGAGGCTAAATGCTATCGTTGCTAATATTTTCACTGCCCCTAATTAACAAATTTTGCGGCAACCCTTTATAAACAGCAAAGGCGCACTTCTATTGTGCGCCTTTGTTTGGGGTGTAGTATAAATTTATTGTTTAAGGTGTATGGCTCAAAAAATGCAGAGTTGTAGTGCTCAATTATGATACCATAAGCCTTGTACAATGTATAAAATTAATGGGCCATGGCCTGCTCATTGCCACTTTTCAGGTTAATGGTGCGGGTAACCGGGTTATAAGGGCTTTGCACCAGGTTTCCATTTTCATCCAGCAGCTCTAGCTTAATAGTAGTCTCTCCCATTGGTAAACCTGTAATGTGGTATGGCTTCCAGTCGGTGATCATAAACTCCTGGCCGTTAATGGTAGCACGCACTTTCTTTCCATTCTCCGACAGCTCGGTGTTTACCAGGTAAAAGTCCAGCATAATTCTTTCGGTATCTTTACCTGTATAATCGCCTTTAGGGCGGCTGTAGAACATATGCGGTGCATTCAGGTCTATTTGCTCGCTTTGCGGAGCATTACCTACTGTAAACTGCCTTAACACATATGCCTCGGGTGTTTTGATACTTTCATGATAAGAGCGGCTCAGGAAAGAAAGCTCCACATGATGACCATCGCTCAGTTCTTTCTGGTAGGTTGTTTCATAGAGCGCATCATAAGGCTCATTATCAACAATCAGGTGTATGTGCTGACCTTTTTCTGAATTGGCAAGCATGTTGGCATGCTCGCTTTCTGTCATTTTAGTGAGTTCGTAGTTTTTGATGTTATACTGAAATGTTACAGGGCCCGAGGGTAGCTTTGCACCATTCTCTGGCTGAGTCTGCTCCAGCATGGCATCCGGAAATTCAGGCGAGTTTTCTGCTTTCTCCAGACCTATGGAACCGGTTGTACCTGCTTGCCCTGTAGTGTTGGTAGTGGCTGTAGTATCGGCGGTATTTTCAGCTCCCTGGTTGGAGCCGGAATCGCAGGCTGTAAACATGGCTCCTGCCACCAGGCAGGAAAATAATAACGTCTTTTTCATAACTGTCCTTTGGTTGAATACTTATACTCTTTAGCAAAAGTAATTAAAATCAAATTTGTTTGAAAAATTAGTACTTTGCAGCACTGATCTTAATTAGGGAAAGAAACGAGAAGAAATTTATGAGTCAGGTATTGTACGATGAGGTACCTTCGCTGGACCTCGCAGATTTTTTAAGCGGAGATCCTGCACGGAAACAACGCTTTGTACAGGAGCTGGGCAAAGCCTATCAGAGCATTGGTTTTGTGGCCATCAAAAACCACGGCCTGAGTGATGCACTGACCGAGCGGCTCTACAGCACCATCAAGAAGTTTTTTGCCTTGCCAGACGAGGTAAAAATGAAGTACCACCGCCCTGAGCTGGCAGGCCAGCGGGGCTATACCCCAAAAGGTAAGGAGCATGCCAAGGGCCGCAATACCGGCGACCTGAAGGAGTTCTACCACGTGGGTCAGGAGGTAGAAGGCGAGGATACCGTTCGCAGCCAATACCCCGATAACGTTTGGCCAGCCGAAGTACCGGAAATGGAAGAGGTGTGTGTTACCGCCTACAAAACCCTGGAGAAAGCCGGCAAGCACATGCTGCAGGCCATTGCCCTGTTCCTGGAGCTCGATGAGCATTACTTTGAAGATAAGGTACGTAACGGTAACAGCATTTTACGCCCCATCCACTACTACCCTATTGAAAACCCCGATGAGGTACCATCTGATGCCGTGCGTGCTGCCGAGCATGGCGACATTAACCTGATTACCCTGCTGATGGGTGCCAGTGCAGACGGACTGCAGGTATTGCGCCGCGATGGCCAGTGGATACCCATTACCGCACTGCCAGAGCAGGTAGTAGTAAACGTGGGCGATATGCTTGCCCGCCATACCAACGACCGCCTCAAGAGCACCATTCACCGGGTAGTAAATCCGCCACGGGAAAAAATGAATACCAGCCGCTTTTCTATACCTTTCTTTATGCACCCACGCTCCGAAATGGACCTAACGGTGCTGCCGAACTGTATAGATGCCAGCAACCCCAAGCAGTACGAAGATATTACTGCCGGTGAGTTCCTGGATCAGCGCCTGGCCGAAATCGGACTTCGTAAAAAGTAATTGCTTAGCCTATGCCACAGCGCGGGCATCAACGGTATAGCTTATGTATAATGCCTGAAGGTTCAGTCTTATGAGCCTCAGGCATTATATTTTTCTAAAAGACGTATTCTTTTTTGCCTTAAGTGCATTTGGCGGACCTCAGGCACATTTTGCCATGATGTTCGATATTTTTGTGCGCAAAAGGCGCTACCTCAGCGAGCAGGAGCTTATTGAGCTTAATGCGCTCTGCCAGATCCTTCCCGGCCCTACATCTACCCAAACCATTACCGCCATTGGCTTTCGGCTGGGGGGACCAAACCTGGCCTACCTTACCCTGCTGGTGTGGGTATTGCCGGGTGTTACCTTCATGACCTGTGCTGCCATTGCCATTCACTTACTGGAACAGCACAATATCTCACTCGAGTTTACCAAATACATTCGTCCCATTGCCGTTGGCTTTGTTGCTTTTGCTGCTTACCGCATCAGCTTTAAAGTAATACACTCCAAGATCAGCCTGTTTTTGATGGTGGTGGCAGCGGTGGTTTCATTCTTTATAAGAACTCCCTATGTTTTTCCTGCCCTGCTGCTGGCAGCGGGCTGCGTAACCGCTTTCGATTATAAAAAGCATCCCAAGCAGGAGAAAGATCCTTTCCAGGTAAACTGGTCTAACTTTCTGCTCTGGGCCGGGGTGCTTATTACGGCTGCGGTACTGGGTGGCCTTACCAATTCACTGCCTGTACGATTGTTTGAAAACTTTTACCGGAACGGCAGCCTTATTTTTGGCGGAGGCCAGGTGCTGGTACCCCTGCTGTATACAGAGTTTGTAGAGTTCAAGCGTTATTTAACTTCAGAAGAGTTCCTGACAGGCTATGGCATAGCCCAATCGCTGCCGGGTCCCACTTTTTCTTTTGCTGCCTACATAGGTGCCATGAGCATGCAGAATGGCGGCATCAGCAGGCAGCTGCTGGGAGCTTTTGTAGCCGCTGCCGGTATTTTTTTACCGGGCACCTTCCTGATTTTCTTTGTGATTCGCTTCTGGAACAGGCTAAAGCAGTACAGGCCTGTGAAGGCCTCCCTCGATGGTATCAATGCTGCCAGTGCCGGCCTAGTAATAGGCGCAGCCATTCTGCTGTTTGAGCCCATCCAAAACACTCCGGTAAACATAGGCTGCATTCTTGTTACCTTTGGTTTGTTGCTGTTAACCAAGGTACCATCTGCCGTGATTGTGCTGGTGGGTTTACTGGCAGGCTGGTTATTTTAGTAGGTGTGGGGTATTAGGCGGTCAGGGGAGGGCGCCTGGGCAGGCCGTTTTGGGTAAGGCTTTACTTACATTAAAAATCACTGTGCCTTACCAAGCTTAAAACCACCTGTACTGCTTGCAGAGCATAGGCCAATGTTTTTATCTTAACGTTTAACAGGCATATGCACCCCGTGCACACCCGCCCTGCCACAACAGATTATTCGCTGATCTCTTAATTATATTAACACAATGGCCCTATTAAAATTAACCAGAACAGACTCGGAAAATCCTGATTTCAGGCGGCTTGTTCTCCTGCTCGATCAGGAACTGGCAGAAAGAGACGGTGATGAACATGCCTTTTTTGCCCAGTTCAATAAGATAGACAAAATTCAACATGTGGTGGTAGCCTATCACAACGACTTTGCCATAGGCTGTGGCGCCATCAAAGAATATGAAAACCGTGTTGCCGAAGTAAAAAGAATGTTTGTACAGAGCAGCTATCGCGGGCAGGGTATCGCAGGCCTTATTCTGCAGGAGTTAGAGCGTTGGGCATCAGCATTAAACTACCACACCTTAATACTGGAAACCGGCAAAAAACAGCCCGAGGCCATTGCCCTCTATAAAAAAAGCAACTATCACCTGATCCCTAACTACGGGCAATATGCCGGGGTGGATAACAGCGTGTGCATGAAAAAGACACTAAAGCAGGAACAGGCTGATCAGGCACCGGCACTTTAATAAACCCTTAGCCACAGCCATGCTACAATTCCTGCGCATCTCTTTATGAAACTACTCCTCAAGCTCTTCATCAGCCTGCTGGCATCTCTTATTGGTGTTATTATACTATATATAGTAGTAGCGCTGCTGCTCTCCTGTATACCCGCAAACAGGAATGCCACACAAGCCACAGAAGGTGTTGAAATCTACATTACCACCAATGGTGTACATGCAGATTTTACCGTTCCCGTTATTACCCCCACCATCGACTGGCGCAATCACCTACCCCTGCGGGATTACCCCGGGGCCAATAGTGGCTTTCAATATGTTGCTTTTGGATGGGGTGATAAAGGCTTTTACCTGCACACACCACAATGGAGCGACCTTACCTTATCTACTGCCGCAAATGCCATTCTCTGGCCCAGCCCCACAGCCATGCACGTAACTTATTACAGAAGGCCCCCGGTGCCTGGCAATAACAGTAGAAGGTTAGTTCTTAGCCCGGAGCAGTACCAGCAGCTGGCCCGGTATATACAGGAAAGTTTTGAAAGAACAGAAGATGGCAGATTTATCCTTATCAAAAATGCCGGTTACTCCGCCTTCGATAACTTTTATGAAGCCAGGGGCAGCTACAGCTTTCTGTACACCTGCAACAACTGGGTAAATGAAGGTTTGAAAGAAGTAGGGGTAAAAACTTCCCTCTGGACTCCCTTCGACAAAGGCATTATGTATCACCTGGATCAGGAGTGAGTAGTAGGTATCGTGTATTGAGTACCTGGCAAAAGGTTTAAGGATCTCTATTGGCACAAAAGCTAATTCTCCGTAGTAAGACCTATTCACTCATTTAAAATAACTGGCACAGGGTCGGAAGATTTCTTAACTTCGTTGTTTAAAGCGCAATTAGCTCATTATGGCTGTTAACCTGCAAGCAATAAAAGACGAGATTTTAGGCTATACTGTATCTACTGAAGAAGACCTGGAACAATTCCGGAGACAGTACATTGGCCGTAATAATATGATAGCAGCACTTTTTGCTGAAATGAAAAATCTGCCTGCCGAAGAGCGCAAAGCCTATGGCCAGCAGATCAATGAGCTAAAAGATGCAGCAACTGAAAAATTCAGTGCCCTGATTGCCCAGCTGGAGGCGAACGGACAGCAGCAACAGGAAGAACATCCCGATCTTACCCTGCCCCCAAGGCCAGATGCGCTGGGTGGCATTCATCCTATTACCGCTACCAGGCGGCAGATCATCCGTATTTTTGAACGGGTAGGCTTTAACGTATCCGAAGGACCGGAGATAGAAGATGACTGGCACAACTTCTCTGCCCTTAACTTCCCCGAGAATCACCCGGCCCGCGAAATGCAGGATACCTTCTTCATTGAAAAGAAGCCCGATATAGCCCTGCGCACCCACACCTCATCGGTGCAGGTACGGGTTATGGAAGGTCAGAAGCCTCCTATCCGCACCCTCTCTCCAGGCAGGGTGTACCGCAACGAGGCTATCTCGGCACGGGCACACTGTGTTTTTCACCAGGTAGAGGGCCTGTTTATAGATAAGGGTGTAAGCTTTGCCGACCTTAAGCAAACACTTTATTATTTTGCCAAGGAAATGTTCGGGCAGAATATTAAGGTGCGGTTCAGACCTTCCTATTTCCCTTTCACAGAGCCCAGCGCAGAAATGGACATCAGCTGCCTTATTTGCGGAGGCACAGGCTGCAACGTCTGCAAACACTCAGGTTGGGTTGAAATTTTGGGATCGGGCATGGTAGATCCCGCCGTGCTGCAAAATTGTGGCATAGACCCCGAAGAATACAGCGGCTTTGCCTTTGGTATGGGCATAGAGCGTATTACCATGCTCAAATACGGAATAAAAGACCTGCGATTATTTACTGAAAACGATGTGCGCTTTTTGCGCCAGTTCCGTTCGTTGATTTAGGAGTATGAGGCATGAGGCAGCCAGCCGTATTTTAGGTCAGGCCATAAAGGATCATGTAATACGAATATTTATAACGACAGGCATACGCTCCTGATGTTAGCGCAATGCACTGAAGACATACAAGTTTGTCTATTGTCTATTGTCTCCAATACTTAATTCTGCTCATATAAACATTTTTTATGCAGTTAAAAAATATTAAAACGGTAGGTATAGTGGGCGCAGGCACTATGGGGCTCGGTATTGCCCAGGTATGTGCACTGGCTGGCTACACCACCCTTATTTTTGATGCACGGCAGGAAGCGGTTGCCGCTGCCATGAGAAAAATAGAGGAAAACCTCGACAAAGGAATTGAGAAGAAAAAGCTGACCAGAAAGCAAAAAGACAAAGCCCTTAGCCGGCTGGAGCCAGTGGTGCACATCAAGGGCATGAAGGCAGATCTTATTATCGAAGCCGTGGTGGAGCGACTGGATGTAAAGCACCAGATCTTTGAATTCCTGGAAAAAAACAATGGACCGGAAACCATCCTGGCCACCAATACTTCTTCCATACCCATTACCCGCATTGCCGCTTCTCTGAAACACCCTGAGCGGGTGGTGGGCATGCATTTTTTCAATCCTGCCCATATCATGAAGCTGGTTGAGATCATTGCCGGAGCAGAAACCAGCGACAAAGTGGTAAAGCTTAGCAAGGCCTTTGCAGAAAAGCTTGGAAAAACTGCCATACTTGCAAAAGATGCGCCAGGCTTTATCGTTAACAGGGTAGCACGCCACTATTATGTGGAAAGCCTGCTTCTGGCTGAAGAGAACACTGCCGATTTTGCCGCCATTGACGACCTGCTGGAGTCCAGTGGCTTTAAGATGGGGCCGTTCAGGCTTATGGACCTGATAGGGGTAGACACTAACTTTTCTGTGACCACCTCTATGTATGATGCCTTCTGGCAGGCACCAAAATTCAGGCCCAGCCGATTACAGCAGCTGAAAGTAGATGCCGGCCACCTGGGCCGTAAAAGTGGGCGTGGGTTTTATACGTATGAAGAAGATAAAGATTAACCTCCTTGTTCTGTGCTCTTTTCTGCTGCTGATAGCGGCTGGCTGCTCCTCAGAAGACGAACCACGTACAGAGATTCCCTTTGTAACGGTAGACGTTGAGTTTAACCTGCAGGACCTGCGCTACCAGGAGCTACACACCAACGGCTGGATATACATGAACGGAGGGGTGCGCGGGCTCATTATCATAAAGGACAGCAACAACCGCTACCTGGCCTTTGAGCGCACCTGCCCCTACCACCCCCAGGAAAGCTGCGCCCAGGTAGAGGTACACAGCTCCGGCTTCTACATGATAGATGACTGCTGCGGCTCCCGCTTCGATAAAGCGGGTAATGTTACCACCGGCCCCGCCCAACAGCCCCTGCTCCAGTACACCACCTACCAGAACGGAAACTACCTGATCATCAGAAATTAGCCTTGCCTGCTTTTTGTTGACTGCCTGTTTCCCTGCTTTAGGTGTAACAATTTTGTTTGCTGAAGGGTATCTATAGCTGTAAGCAAACTAGTTCAGCTATGACAAAAGACCACGGCAACCAGATTAAAAACGATAAGCAGTACGAAGCGCTGCGCAACCAGGGATACAGCAAAGAAAAGTCTGCCCGTATTGCCAATTCAGATTCTCATGAAACAGGCAAAAAGGGAGGCAAAAGCGAAAAGTATGAAGACAGGACTAAAGAGGAGCTTTACCAGAAAGCAAAAGAAGTAGGAATAGAAGGACGTTCAAATATGAGCAAAGATGAGCTCATTGATGCCTTGAGAAATCATTAATCTTTAGAGCGATAAGCCTGCTAGGGCTTTTTTAGCCGCAGGCAACACCTTGCCCTCAAATACCTCGGGCCATGGGTTCCGTTTATTGTTATTTACCATCAGCTCCATCTCCTGCAAACACAGTACCGGCACACGCTTTCTGCCAAATTTCAGTTCACGAAGCTCTCCGTCAATCAGGTGCTTGGCCTTGGTAGGCGACACATCAAAAAACAGGCTGATGGTTTCCAGGCCACTCAGTAAAATAACCTTTGGCTGTGCAAGTGCAACCTCTGCCTCCAGCCATGGCAGGCTCTTTTCGCCCCATTCTTTGAAATTGAATTCGTCAGGCGCCACCTTAAAGTTGCCCAGCTTATTGTACTTGATTACATCCTTGCTGCTGAAGAGATACACCTTTATCAGGGTTGTGATCCAGCTATTGCTCCGCTGCAGGCCAAGCTTTTCCAGCACCTCATCCAGGTACTCGCTCCCCCCTATGCGGCGAATCTCACGACCATCAAAATAACGCTCATCTGAGTAAGGAAAATCTGCACTGTACAGGGGTACATCTTTCTGATCTTTTATTTCGTAGGTTTTAGCAGGCGGATAAAAGCCTACCACCATAGCCCCGCCAACAGCTGTTTCTGCAGGCACCACAACCTCTACAGGATTTCCCCACAGGTAGCTACGCTCTGCCGGATACCCAATACTCTTTTTGTACTGGCGATAACATTTCTTCTGGTAAGCTTGAATTTCCATAGTGCTAATTAAAAAATAGTGACCGGAAAAGAAGAAACAGACCCACAGACAGCAACACCAGGAGAAATTTCAATAACCAGCCCCACACTTCAACCAAATTGTAAAAAAGGGCATTTACAGCAAACGCTCAATGATGCTGTCAACCGTATAACCCTCGGCATCAGCCTTAAAGTTCCGCACCACCCTGTGGCGCAAAATTGGCTTTGCAACAGCCTGAACATCCTCAATATCAGGGGAGTACTTGCCATTGAGCAGGGCATTACACTTAGCAGCAAGCACCATATTCTGCGATGCGCGGGGGCCGGCGCCCCACTCAAGGTACTGATTGGTTAGCTCGTGTGCACCTGGTCTTCCCGGCCGGGTTTTGTGTACCAGTTTCACAGCATATTCTATTACATTATCGGCAATTGGCACCTGCCTTACCAGCTGCTGGTAAAATAAAATTTCTTCGGCCGTAAGTATCTGGTTTACCGTAGCCTGGCTGGCGGTGGTAGTGCTCTTTACAATCTCTACCTCCGACTGGTAAGCCGGGTAATCAAGCAGCACATTAAACATAAAACGGTCCAGCTGGGCTTCCGGCAGGGGGTATGTACCCTCCTGCTCAATGGGGTTTTGGGTTGCCAGCACAAAAAATGGACGTTCCAGCTTAAACTCCTGTCCTGCTATTGTTACAGAATACTCCTGCATACTCTCCAGCAGGGCTGCCTGTGTTTTGGGCGGGGTACGGTTTATCTCATCTGCCAGAATAATATTGGCAAACACAGGACCTTTGATGAACTTAAAATTCCGATCTTTATCCAGCGTTTCTGAGCCCAGGATATCGGAGGGCATCAGGTCTGGTGTAAACTGTATACGGTTGTAGCTTAGGTGCAGTGTAGCCGCCAGTGTCTGGATAAGGCGCGTTTTTGCCAAACCAGGTACCCCAATAAGCAAGCTGTGGCCCTGGCAGAAAATAGAGGTAAGCAGTAGTCTTACTACTTCGTCCTGCCCGATAATTACTTTTTGAACTTCCCGCTGCAGTCGCTTATAAGCTTCATGCAGGCCATCGGCGGCCTCTACCTCAGATGCAAAACGTTTCTCCATGTGTGAGTATTGGGTATTGGGTATTGAGTACTGGGTACTAAAGTAAAGACTTTCAATGAAGAAAGAGTTTTAATACCCAATACGCTATATCCAATATTAGTTAGCGATGTTACAATAATCGTATTCAGGATCAATATCAATAAATACCTCTCCTACTGCTTCATTAAACCAGCGCGCAACAATCCTGTTTTTCTTCTCGTTCAGGGCTGCTGCCTGTATCTTCTGATAATCATCTTTCAGGTTTGCCTCATGCGGTCCTACCTTAGACTTATAATAGACGATCCTAACGGCTGATTTGCCATCTGCAGTACGGTACGGAATAGGCTTGGTAATGTTCCCTACCTGCATGGTATCAATCACAAAATAAAGAGATGGGTCGATGTCTTCTACAGAAGTTCTTTGCGAGCCATCAGCATCCACAAAATATCCTCCGCTGGATTGTGTTACTTTATCTTCTGAATACTCTTTGGCAGCTTTGGAGAAGCTAATCTTTCCGCTTTCAATAACAGTACGAAGGCTGTCCAGGTACTGCTCGGCCATCCGGATATCTGCTTCGCTGGAATTTGGCTTCATCAGAATATGGCGGCTGTTATAGGTATTACCTCTGCGCTCAATTAACTGAATAATGTGGAAACCAAATTCTGTTTCTACAGGCGCCGAAATTTCGCCCGGCTTCATGCGCAGGGCAGTAGCCTCAAACTGTGGCGCAAGCTCACCCCTTTTCCAGAAGCCAAGTTCGCCGCCGTTGGCTGCAGAACCCGGGTCTTCAGAAAACTCTCTGGCCATTTCTGCAAAAGTTACCTCGTTAGAGAGAATGCGCTGGCGAATACCCTCCAGCTGCTCACGTACTTTAGCCTTCTGTTCTTTGCTGATAACCGGCAGCTTAACAATGTGGCCTACGGTAACCTCGGTTGAAAAATAAGGTAAGCTATCTGCCGGAATCTTACTAAAGAACCTGCGCACCTCTGCTGGAGTAACGGTTACATCCTGCGTAATATGCTCCTGCATACGCTGTACCAGCAGCTGCTCCTTCATACGGCCGCGCAGCTCTGCTTTAAACTGGCTTAGAGGCTTATTATAGTATTGTTCTATTTCTTCTTCGCCCCCTAGTTGCTGCACCATGTACTGCATACGGCGCTCCAGCTCGCGGTTAACCTCTGCATCGGTTACAGTAATAGAGTCAATTTCTGCTTTGGCAAGCATCAGCTTGTTTTGCACCAGGTTGCGCAGTACATCACACTTATTTACCGAACCAAACTGTTCGCGTGACTGCAGATCAAGGTAAGTAAGGTCAAGCTCAGACCTAAGGGCAATGTAGTTATCTACTTTAGCCACAATTTTATCTACTACCTGCCTGTTTGGCTGCGATGCTGCAGACTGCGCACTGGCAGCCAGGGAGCTCAGGCCAAAAACAGCCAGGAGCAGTGCTTTACAGCTATTTTTCATATACCTCAAAAGCATTGTTCTTACGTGCATTTTCATATATCTCTTCTTCCAGTCTGGAAGCCAGCTCGGTTTTTCGCCTGCTGACAATAATAGTTTCTATCTGGTCCCGAACAAACTCTAACGGAGAAATTTCGTCGGTTATTTTATAATCCTGAATTTTCAGGAAGTAAACGTACTCCTCGTCAGCCGTTTCTGCATACTTATTATTCTTTAACCATTGTACCTTGTTAGGAATTCCGGCCAAAGGCGTATTCATGATAAGCTCATCAAAATTTACCCACACCCCGTCGTCGAGCATATAATCCGTTGCAAAGCGATAGGCATAAGATTTTACCTTTTCCCTGTCGCCAGCCTTGTTCAGGGGCATAAACTCACGTAAGTTACTGAGCTTGGGAGCATTTAAAGGCACTTTCACAAACAAACCACGAATGATGTTCTGCTTCAGCTGAAAGTTATCTTTGTTGTTTTCGTAATACTGCTGCACTTCCTCTTCGGAAACGCTGCGATCCAGGTGCTTGCCTACATACTGCTTTTCATACTCATAGATCATGAGTGAGTAGCGGTAATCCTGCACCTTTCGCTCCAGCTCCTGCTGGTCTAGTTCTATTTTACGGGCTGCTTCGGAGATAAGCAATTGCTTGCGTACCCAGCTGCGTATATAACGGTCTGCCATGCGGCTGCTATCATCGGCATTAATGCCCTGGGGCAGCAGCTCCGCCAGGTCATTTAAATAAAGGTACTGGTCGTGCACCCGTGCCACAACCTTTTCACCATCGGCAGCGCTGTCTGTCTTGGGGCGAAAAAAATCGCAACCTGCCAAAAACAGCACTAACACAATAACCAGGTACTTATCTACTCTCCCCAACTTGATCCAACAGTTTTTGTAGCTCCTTTTTATTAACGCGCACTTCGTACTTATCGCGCAGGCGTGCCACCCATTGTTGCTCCAGGTAGGTCTGATAATCAGAAACAACCTGCCCGCGTACATCATCAAGCTTCTTAGGTCCTGCCGGCAGCACTTCGTTTACCACCACCAGGTATTGCCGCCCATCCTGCGTTAACCTGTAACGCCCCTTCTCCCATTTCACTACATCCACAACCGGATGATCGGCACGCTCAAAAGGCCCCTCTATTACCTGCAGGCTAAGGGGATTTTGGGTACTGAATATTTGCTCCAGCGCCGATGGCGACTCGCTTACCAGCCGTAGCATAACTGGTTGTTTTGCGCCTATCTTTTTAACTTCGTAACGCTCTTTTGCCAGGCCTGCCTGCTGCAGCTGCTCGCTAAACAGCGCTCCGGTTGCCTGCGGAGCCTCAATTTGCAGTTTGTACTCCGGCCTGTACTGCATGGCTGCTAACATTTGCCCCAGCTCCTGCTGGCTTTTTGAGCTAAGCTTTCCTTTTTCTGCCACAGGTTCGGGCAGTGCCCTGTTTGATACCGGGTAGGGCGCCTGATCGAGCATTGCCTCTGCTCTTTTCAGTACATCATCATTTGCGGCATTCAGTACCAGGCCATCCACCCGCTCCTGCCACTGGTATTTATCCTGGTTTTGCTGAAAGAACTGTTGCAGGCCTGTGGTATCCTCTATGGCTTTTGCCCAAACATTTTCTTCCATCAGCTGAAAGAGCAGTATGCCATCATGATATTCCTGCACCAGCATGCGGTAGTCTTCATACTTTTCGTCCAGGTGTGCTTCTTCGTAATCAATGAGCTGTTCTTTTTGCCAATCTTTGTAGAGGCGCTCCAGCAGGCTTTGCGGCGCTACTGCCTGGGGCGGGTAAGACAGATCATTTACCCACGCGACAAATCTACTTACGGTATAAGTACTATCTCCTATAGAAAAAAGGGTTTGGCTGGCCAATGCAGCTGGTTTGTAGCTCCAGCGGCCGGCAGTAAGGCTGGAATCTGCCTTCTGATAGAGGTTTTGAACTACAGACTTGTTTTCTGTAAAGCTGTTCTCTTTTTTCAGGCGTGCAATCAGGGCCTCTTCCTGCAGCTGTGAGCGGCTGTCGCGGCTTACGCGGGCCTCCAGCTCTCCCTGCAGTTCCTCAAACGGAGCCAGCGACTCCCGGTCCAGTAATTTAATGATATGCCAGCCGTAAGGTGTTTTTACAGGTTCTGATATGCTTCCCTTATCTTTAAGAGCAAAGGCCGACTTTTCAAACTCCGGTATCATCTGCCCGGTACCAAAGGGGGGCAGTTCGCCGCCTTTGGAGGCTGTTGCCTTATCTTCGGAGAATTGCCGCACCAGGGCATCCCACGACTCGCCCTGGACCAGCTGCTGGTAAATAGCATCAACACGTGCCTTTGCTGCAGCAAGCTCTTCTTCAGACATATCGGAGTGGGTACGGATCATTAGGTGGGCAACTTTGGCTTTTCCCTGCGAAGGCCGCTTATCGTGCACCTTTATCACATGGTAGCCGAAACGGGTACGTACCGGTGCCGAAACAGCACCAACCGCAGTATTATAAGCTGCGTTCTCGAAAGGGTAAACCATTTGCAGGGCTGTAAAATAGCCCAGGTTACCCCTGTTGCTTTGTGCTGAGGGATCGTCTGAAAAGCGGCGGGCCAGATCGCCAAAATCGGCACCGGCCTGTGCTTTCTGCCTTATTTCCTGTGCTTTTTGCCAGGCTGCCAGGGTATCTGAGGGTGAGGCTCCCTCTGGCAAAGCAAGCAATATGTGCGAAGCATTCACTTCGGTGCCCATGCGGTCGTAGGCTTCCTGCACCAGCTGTTCGGTAACGCTGCTTTCGGTAAGATATGGGCGGGCCAGCTGCTCTTTATAAGTAGAGAGCTCTTCCTGAAATGACTCCTGCTGGTGCAGTCCCATTTCACGGGCCTCCCGCACTTTCAGCTTAAAGTTAATGTAAAGGTCGAGGTATTCGCGCAGATCGGCATCGGCGGCAACTGTTGCAGTATCGCGGCCAACGCTGTTTTTGCGATATACATACAAAAACTCCTGTTCGCTCACCGGATCGCCGGCTATGGAGAAAATTGTAGTTTGGGAAGGGGTGTTGCCTGCACTATTGTTTTGCTGTGACTTGCATGCAAACAGCAGCAAACCACAAAGGGCCGGCAGATAAATATTCTTCATGTAGTTCAGCAGCCTATCACGCTCAAAATCAACCGCAAGTTTAACGAAAAAATGCGTCACAACCATATAGCACTATAAATGAAAAAAGCCCGTAAACGGGCAAATAAGCTTTAAGTGCTAAAAATGATAGTACTGCATTGGCAGAATAGCTCAGGCTACCGGCACTTGCATTTTCTTTACCATGCGACATACATTTGTATGATCCTTGGTTTTGAACTCAACATCATCCATAATCCGGCGAACCAGCATTAGGCCCAAACCACCTTTACGACGGGTTTTCACCAGATCTTCCAGCCTGGGCTCGCGGTAATTGCTGAAATCAAAGCCGTGGTCTTTCTGGTCAATTACTTCAAAAACAATAGTATTTTTTCTTACTAATATATTGAGCACAATGCATTCGTCAGACATTTTATCGTCCATGTCGGCATGTACAATCAGGTTAGCGCAGACTTCGTCTACTGCCAACACCAGCATATTTAAATCAACATCAGATAAAACATATTGTCCCAGGGTCTCATCAACAAAAGACCGGATGGTCTTCAGTTTCGATTTACAACATGGAACTTTTATACTATACTTCATCGCTCACTCGCATTAGGGCCTCCTCTCTCGTTTTGACTATGGTCAATAATTGATCGAGGCCAAGAATCTCAAAAACACCAGCGACACGCTCGCTTAGGCCAAACAACACAAACTGGGAGTCACTATTCTCAAAATCTTGAATGTAGGACATAAACACACCAAGTCCGGCAGAGGAGATATATTCAAGTTCGGTGCAGTCAATCAAAATCTTTTTCTGCCCCCGGGTTAATGCATCGCCAATGGCTTTATCCAGATAAATGGAAGAAGCAGCATCTACATCACCCTCAACTTTTATGATGTGTACGTTTTCCTCTGATTCTTTTGTGATGTTTATCATCCTACAATACGCTTTAAGGGCTCTGATGTTACGACTTGTTAAATAAATATTAAAGTTACAACCGTAAGTATAACATTTTCTTCTGAAAAAGTGTTTGCTTTTGATACTTCATCAGAAGAACCGCTGTCTGATTATACTTTTCTCACTTTTGGGCTTATCTAATGCAGTGATAGTGAATCAATAGCGTTATTAACTGAATTTAAGCACCAAAGTTGTAAAGTCATCCTGTAATTCTTTTGTTCCGGCATAGGCATGCAACTCTTCCATAAGCAGCGTGCAAACTACCTCTGCACTGCTGCCCTTTTGCCCTGCATACTTCTCAAAACTGGCGGTTAGCCGCTCCTGTCCATACTCCTCTCCCGCTCCATTGCGGCATTCTATTATTCCATCGGTGTATAACAAGAGCGCGTCTCCTTCCCCATAGCAAATGGTTTGTTCCTCTATGTGCTCCTGGTAAGCGCTATTTCTAAGCAAGCCAAGGCCCATTCCTTTGCCATGGTAGGCTTCTACTCTGTTTTTTTCCCTGTTGTAATGAAGCACCGGGCAATGCCCTGCACGTACAAACGTAAAGGTCTTACTTGTGCAATCCAACACCCCATATACCAGTGTAACAAAGGTAGTACGCCCCAGCCCACGGCTAAGCGCACTGTTTGCCTGCACCAGAAAATCGCGGCAGCCCAGGCCCTGGGGCACCAGGCTGTGAAACACTCCTTTTAACTGCGACATGGTAAAAGCCGCAGAGGTTCCGTGTCCCGATACATCTGCTACTACCAGTGCCACCCGGCTGCTATCCAGCCTGTAAGCATCGTAGTAATCCCCGCCGACATCATCGGCAGATTCTGAACATACGAAAAGGCCGCAATCTGTGTTACAACAAATTTCGCGGGGCAGCAAACTTTCTTTTACCCTGCGCGCAATGGAAAGCTCTTCCTGGTAACGTTCAAGCCTTATGGCCTCATCGAGCAGCTGAAGATTTTCTATGGAAAGGCAGGTTTGTTCGGCATATAGGCGGGCTATGCCTATGGCATCTTTATTAAAGCCACTGGGTACATTTTTAAGCAAGGTAAGATAGCCACTTAGGCTATCCTGCGCCCGCAGGGGAATTACCAGGGCCGATTTGTAGAGCGGGTGCTGCACCGGCGATAAGTGAAAAGCCCGGCGACGGCCCGGTATGCGGCCTGCCATCAGGCCATCTTTTACACGGGTGTTGGTAAAATTGCTAAGCAGTGCGTTTACCGACAGGCGGGGAAGCTCAACAGACTGAACTATCTTTTCGCCTCCCTGGTGGTGCTTCACCCATATCCAGCCATACTGGGCATCGGTAGCTTTCAGGGCATTCTCCAGCAGCAGCTGGTAGAGATCTTCTTCACTCTGCTTTTTTCGCAGGCTTTGCTGCAGTTGTTTTATGCCGTTCAAATCCTCGAGTTTTTTTTCAAAAACTGAAGAGGTGGGCAGGTTAAAGAATATTACCAGCACCGAAAGCCCTGTGCAAAAAAGCGAAAAAGAGAGAAGCACCAGCAGCAGCATATTATCTTCTGCATAATAGAGCAGCTGCGTATCTGATGAATAGAAGTAGAGAAACCAGGTAAAGAAAAGCAGGCAGAGCAGCTGCACCAGCATAAGACCCAGCGCCTGCAGCTTTTGCCTGAAATCGAGATAGCCTACCCACTTAAGGTTTACTGAGAGCAGCACTCCCAGCCCGGTAAGGGCAATAAAAATAAGGTTATAGAAAAAGGTATTGAACTGTATATTAAAGAGGCTAAGAATGGTGGTGGTTACGAGCCCATATTCAAACAAACGCCAGGAAACCACCAGAAGCCTGGTTTTTTCAAACAGCATTAATCGTTTAAAGCCTACCAGCAGGGTACTTAACACCACACCACCTGCCAGTATCTCCAGGGTATAGATAGCAGTAGCCACAAGCGGATTAGAAAACAGCCTGATGTGGCTGCTGAACAGATAAACCAGCGACTCCAGGAATAATATAGCAAGTATGCCCAGGCCGGTAAGGGAGCAAAGCCTGATGAGCAGCGGAAGAAAAGAGGGCCGGTCTACCGCTTTGATCTGTAAGCGGCTATAAAACACAAGCGCAATCAGTACCAGGCTAATGCTTAAATGCGGGGCCCACACCCGTACCTCAGGGGTGATAATATCATTCCTGAAGCTGATAATGATAACGAAATTAATGAGCAGCAGCACAATCCAGTTCAGGTGAGAGCCTAAACTTCGGATATCGGGTAAACTACTGGTTACGGGCTTCAAAAAATTGTTCATCTGCCAACAGCAAAAAGGCTGATTTTCAGCATCAGCCTTTTTTATATGCTACCCCTACGGGAAAGCCCTCTAAATGTTATTGTATTATTACGTTTTTTTTACCGGGTACTGTAATTAGGTGCCTCACGGGTAACTGTTACATCATGCGGGTGGCTCTCGCGTATACCGGCAGCTGTAATTTTCACAAAGCGGGCGTTTTGCAGCTCCTCAATCGTGGGCGCTCCGCAATAGCCCATGCCTGCCCTTAAGCCACCTACCAGCTGGTAAAGCACCTCTGCCACTTTACCTTTAAAAGGCACACGCCCCACAATACCTTCCGGCACCAGCTTTTTAATATCATCTTCGGCATCCTGGAAGTAACGGTCTTTGGAGCCATCTTCCATAGCTTCCAGAGAACCCATGCCGCGGTAGCTTTTAAACTTCCTGCCTTCGTATATGATCACTTCGCCGGGCGCCTCTTCTGTACCTGCCAGCAGCGAGCCTATCATCACACTGTGGGCTCCGGCTGCCAGTGCTTTTACCACATCGCCGCTAAAACGAATGCCACCATCGGCAATAATGGTTGCCCCTGTGCCTTTTGCAGCTTTAGCCCCTTCGTATACGGCCGATAGCTGCGGCATGCCCACACCTGCAATTATACGGGTAGTACAGATGGAGCCGGGGCCTACCCCTACTTTCACGGCATCGGCACCTGCCTCAATCAGCGCTTTGGTCCCCTCTGCCGTGGCTACATTGCCCACAATCAGCTCCAGTTCCGGAAACTGCTGTTTTACCTTTTTGCAGGCATCGATCACACCTTTGGAGTGTCCGTGGGCGGTATCAATGCTTACCACATCTACGCCTGCGTCTTTCAGCAACTTAATGCGGTCGAGCATATCCGGGGTTACACCTACGGCAGCACCTACCCGCAGGCGACCAAAGTCGTCTTTACAGGCATTGGGCCTGTCTTTGTTCTTAAGAATATCTTTATAGGTGATGAGGCCGGTGAGCTTACCCTCCTTATCTATGATAGGCAGCTTTTCAATCTTATGCTGCTGCAGAATATCTTCGGCTTTTTCCAGGCCTATGTTGCTATCGGCAGTTACCAGATTTTCTTTCGTCATTACCTCGGTAACCGGCACACGCATGTTTTTCTGGAAGCGCAGATCGCGGTTGGTAATAATGCCCACAAACTTGCGTCCGCCATCTATTACCGGAATTCCACCAATTTTGTGGTCGCGCATCAGCCGCACGGCATCACCCACAGTAGAATTCACATTGAGGGTAACGGGGTCGAGGATCATGCCGCTCTGGGAGCGCTTTACCATACGCACCTG
This sequence comes from Cesiribacter sp. SM1, assembly GCF_020178975.1. Lineage (GTDB taxonomy): Bacteria > Bacteroidota > Bacteroidia > Cytophagales > Cyclobacteriaceae > Cesiribacter. The sequence continues at coordinate 61,138 of NZ_JAHXBU010000040.1, read as the reverse complement.
CTCGGCCTGCCGCTCTGCCTTCATGTTTTTATGAATAAAACCCAAACCACCCTCCAGGGCCATGGCAATGGCCAGGTCTGACTCCGTAACGGTATCCATAGCCGCAGAAACAAGCGGAATGTTAAGCCAGATGTTACGGGTTAGTTGTGTTCGGGTGCTGGTATCGCGCGGAAGTACTTCGGAGTACGCGGGGAGAAGCAGGACGTCATCGTACGTAAGTGCTTCAAAAATGAGTTTGTCGGAATCGCCGTTCATAGCAAACAAAGCATTTCTTTATTTGCCGGTTAAAATTACAGCCAGCACCCGCTGCTTTGCAACTAATGGGTTGTATTTATTTTAGAATAGCAGGCCAGCAGTAGGCTGTCAATACCTCCTCATCTCTGGCTCCACCTCTTCGGCCCAGGCGTGAATACCGCCTGTAAGGTTGTAGAGTTCGGTATAGCCCTGTTGCTGCAGGTAATGAATGGCATACTGGCTGCGGATACCATGGTGGCAGTACACGGCTATCATTTTATCTTTAGGTATAGCCTGCTCATGCGCGGGCAAACTATTGAGTGGTGCCAGCAGTGTTTTCGCCTTATGGCTTAGGTTACAGACCTGGTACTCCTCGGGTTCGCGCACATCTAACAGAAGCCAGTCTTCGCCTTGCTCAAGGCGCTGTTTTAGTTCTTTAGGCTCTAGGTGATTCATGTTTTCAGTTATGATTATTAGCAGCTATTTTTCAAATAATATTCAGCGGAGCCTGTTACACACCCAACAGGCCCAACATCACTTTCCGGCTAGAAACGCAAATTTACCCCTAACCATAAATTCTATTGTCTATTGTCTATTGTCTATTGTCTATTGTCTATTGTCTATTGTCTATTGTCTATTGTCTATTGTCTATTGTCTATTAAAACAAATTTTGCAACTATACCAACTCTTCCTATACCTTTGGGCATTCCTGACGAGTAACAATGGAGTGGAAAGATTTTCTCGATGCAATTAGCGCCATGGGATGGATTGAAGGGGTGGCGGTGTTGCTAGCCCTGGTCTATGTAGTACTGGCAGCTGTGGAAAGCATCTGGTGCTGGCCTGCAGCCTTCATCAGCACCTCGCTCTACTTGTTACTATGTATTGAGGCTAATTTGTGGGCAGAGTCGGGGCTACAGGCTTTTTATATTGTAATGGCCGTTGTAGGCTGGGTGCAGTGGCGTAAAAGAAGGCCAGAGCATGAAACCGGTCATCCGGTATCTGACAAGAAAGGCATACCCATTATCCGCTGGTCGTGGCAGAGGCACCTGCTCATTATTGCAGCAAACGGGGCAGCTACACTACTGGTAGCCTGGCTATTGGCTACCTATACATCAGCCGCCAATCCGTACCTCGATTCTTTTACAACCGTTTTTAGTTTGTTTACAACCTGGATGGTTACTCAGAAGGTTTTAGAAAATTGGTTATATTGGGTGGCAATTGATGCGGCCTCTATTTTTTTGTATGCCAGTAGGGAATTTACATTAACGCCGTATTTGTTTGCTCTATATACACTTATTGCCATTGCCGGTTATTTACGCTGGCGCAGGCTCTATTTAAGTCAAACACTTTCTTAATGCTACGCATCGCGCTTACCGGGCCCGAATCTACAGGTAAAACTACCTTAGCCGAACAGTTGGCCCAACACTATAACACCGCCTGGGTACCCGAAAGGGCCCGCACCTACTTAACTGAGCTAGGCAAGCCCTACCAGGAAAAAGACCTGCTGAAAATTGCCCAGCAGCAGATGGCCATGGAAGATGAAATGGCCAAACAGGCAAAAGGACTCCTGTTTTGCGATACCGAACTGCTGGTGATGAAAATCTGGAGCCAGGTAAAGTACGGACGGATAGATGACTGGATACTGGAAGAGCTGGAGAAAAAACGCTACGACCATTATCTGCTGCTCTACCCCGACCTGCCCTGGACCCCCGATCCGCAACGGGAGCACCCCCACCTGCGTGAACAAATGTTCCGCCTGTACCAGGGTGAGCTCAAAAAGTTAAAAAGACCCTATACTATTATCCAGGGCGAAGGAGAAGACCGCCTGGAGGCCGCCATTAGAGCCATAGACAGGATAGTTGCCTCTTAAGCTTCGTATTATACCCGGGGTTTTCCAACCCTGGGCTAATTTACAGGCTGCTACCTCTCAATTTTCAAGAGAATTTCGCCATTACTAAAGATTTACTTAGCCCAGGGCTTTAAGTGCACCGTGCAGGCCCTGGGTACTTTTTAAACTGGCAGTATCAGGCTACTCCATCACCGCTCCCCAATGCCCCCTCATCTGTACCTTTCGCAATTAGCACATCAGCCTGTTGCCCGATTAGCACATTAACTAATTAACCGCTATCTTTGCGGTATCGAACAAGGGGTGCCTTAAAGAACAGGCTGAGATTATACCCTTTGCTCCTGGCGCAGCCGGGGCAAGCACCTGATCCGGATAATACTGGCGTAGGGAACGTTTGTACACCACACCCATTTGCTGCCCGCTTATTGCGGCAACAGGCTTTAAACCTGCTGCTGCAAGTGTATTTGTTTCATTTTTACAGCTAAAACAATGAAAAGAACACTACTACTGCTGGCAGTCCTGATGTGGATGCCACTATGCCTTTTGGCGCAGTACTCCCTGAGCGGCCTGGTACGTTCTGCCGAAACCGGCGAAGTACTTCCCGGCGCTAACGTTCACCTGCTAAGCGCCCGGCGCTTAACCGCAACCAGCACAACTGGCGAATTTCAATTTAATAACCTCAATAGCGGCACGTATACCCTGCGCATCAGCTATGTAGGCTACAAAAGCTGGGAAGAGGAGGTGCAACTGAACAGCGACCGCCACCTGGAGGTAGCGCTGCCCGACGATGGCTTTCTGGCCGATGAGGTAGTGGTAACCGCTACCCGCGCCACCGAACAGACGCCTACTACCTTTACCGAAGTAAGCAAAGATCAGCTCCGGAAGCAGAACCTCGGGCAGGATATTCCCTACCTGCTGCAGTTCACGCCTTCTGTTGTTTCCACCTCAGATGCAGGTGCAGGCGTGGGTTATACCGGAATCCGTATTCGCGGTTCAGATGCTACCCGCATCAATGTTACCATCAACGGTATTCCACTCAACGATTCCGAATCGCATGGTGTGTTTTGGGTAAACACACCTGATCTGGCCTCTTCTGTTGATAACCTGCAGATTCAGCGGGGAGTAGGTACCTCTACCAATGGAGCTGCTGCCTTTGGTGCCACCGTAAACATCCAGACTGAGCGACTCAATCCCGAACCTTATGCAGAGGTACAGGCAAGTGTAGGTTCCTTCAATACCCAGCGCTATGCTGTAAAAGCGGGCACCGGCCTGCTCAACAATCACTTTGCAGTAGATGCCCGGCTTTCATCCATATCTTCTGAAGGCTACATAGACCGCGCCTCTTCCGACCTAAAATCATTCTTTGTAAGTGGTGGTTATTACGATGATAAAACCCTGCTGAAAGCAAACATCTTCAGCGGCAGCGAGCAAACCTACCAGGCCTGGTACGGCACGCCCGAGGCAGTTGTACGGGGCGACAGAGCCGGCATAGAGGCTTATATTGCCCGTAACTGGATAGAGGATGAAGATGAGATCAACAACCTGCTGAATGCCGGCCGCACCTACAACTACTACACCTACGACAACGAAACCGACAACTACCAGCAGGACCACTACCAGCTGCTTTTTGGCCGCGACCTTACCGATAACCTGCAGATAAACCTTGCCGGGCACTACACCCGTGGCCGGGGATATTATGAGCAGTTCCGCAATAACGACATGCTTTCTGATTACGGCCTGCCAGATGTGGTTATTGCCGACAGCACCATAAGCGAAACCGACCTGATACGCCGCCGCTGGCTGGATAACGACTTCTACGGCTTTACTTATGCTGCTGCCTGGGAGCCTGCCGGTAAGCTTAAATTAACTTTAGGCGGTGGCTGGAATAAGTACGAGGGTGGCCACTTTGGCGAGATCATCTGGGCCCGCTATGCCAGCACCAGCAACATACGCGACCGCTATTATGACAACAGCGCCACCAAGCGTGATTTTAACACCTTCCTGAAAGGCTATTATGAACTCACCACCAAACTTGATTTATTTGCCGACCTGCAGTACCGCAGCATCAGCTACCAGTTTGGCGGGCTCGACCAGGGGGGTATCACCATAGCCGGTGATTTTGATTACCATTTCTGGAATCCAAAAGCAGGCCTAACCTACCGCTTCAACCCCGGCAGCCGCCTGTATGCCTCTTACGCCATAGGCCAGCGGGAGCCGGTACGCAGCGATTTTATCGATGCACCCACCAACGATATTCCGGAGCCGGAAGTGCTGCGCAACCTGGAAACAGGTGTGGAGGTGCGGGTTAACCGCCAGCTTCAGTTCAGTGCCAACTATTACCTGATGAACTACAAGAATCAGCTGGTGCTCACCGGTGAGCTAAACGATGTAGGAGCCGCCATTCGAATTAATGTGCCGGAAAGTTACCGCACAGGCGTAGAGCTACAGGGGGTTTACACACCCTGGAAAGTACTAAGACTGCAGGGAAATGCTGCTTTCAGCCGCAATATTATCCGCAACTTTGATGATGTGCTTTTCAACTACGATGATGAAACATTTGTAAGAACTGAGTTAAGAGATTCTCCCATTTCTTTTTCACCTAATGTTGTAGCCAATGCCATTGTTACGGTGCTGCCGGTACAAAACCTGGAGCTTAGCCTGCTTTCGCAGTATGTGAGCAGGCAGTATCTCGATAATACCGGCAGCACCACCCGCAGCCTGGATGATTATTTGATAACCGATTTCAGGGTAAATTATGTGCTGCGCCCCCGCTTTGTAAAAGAACTTCGCCTGAACCTGCTCGTAAATAATATTTTCAATGCCATGTATGCCAATAATGGCTATACCTACGGGTATATATCAGGCGGAGAAACCATATATGAGAACTTCCTGTACCCACAGGCCGGCACCAACTTCCTGTTTGGTGTGTCTGTAGGTTTCTGATTGGCAGTTGCTCTTTGCTAAGGTAAAATTGAGCAGTCTTTCTGCAATAAGCCGGAAAGACTGCTACTTTTTAGACTAATTCTTTTATTTATAGAAATAAAGCAGCATTTTTAAAGCCGTATTTTTTACCTGCATGCCTGCAAAGACTTTTATTCCTTTTTCAGCTATCCAGGAACACAACGATGTACTGGTGGTAGACAGCTACCATCCGCGTGGATTTGTGCTCTCGCACTGGAGGGGTGCCCCAAAATTACCCGAGCTACATGATGATACCAGCACCGGCATTGTCCTGAATGCAATCAAGGCAGACCTTCCCCAACTGCAAACGCATCAGTATATAACCAACAACCACTTCGATGTAGATGGCTTCCTGGGCATCTGGAGCCTTATGTACCCTCAAGAGGCTCTGGCGCAAGAAAACCTGCTGCGTGTCATGGCACTGCTGGGCGATTTCAGAGAAATGTATCTTCAGTCTGAAGAAGAACACCTGGCCCTGAAACTGGTCTGCTGGATTAATACGGTAGAAAGCACAAGGTTTTATGCACCTTTTGCCTCCTATGCGCCACGCCAGAGCGAAGTAAAGCTTTGTGTACCAAAGTATAAGTACTTTCTGCAGGAGTTCGGTAATGTGCTTGCCAATCCGGAGGCATACCGGCAAGACTGGGTGAAAGAATACACACAGGTAGTGAAAGACTGGGAGGTACTCATCAGCCCAAAATCTACCCTCACCCTGGATAAGAGCCTGCGCTTACTCATTGTAGAAACACCAGAACCTCTCCACTATTATGCTATTTTTGGCCAGAGCGCACCTGCCGATGTGGTTATGAGCATCTATAGCGGCAACCGCTACGAACTTGAATACAAATACACAACCTGGGTAGATACTGCCTATAGGCCTTCTTATCCACGCCTGGAACTGCAACAGCTGGCGCGCCAGCTCAACCAGCTCGAAGAGGGCCCCTATCGGTGGGCTGCTGATAAAATTACTGATACAGGGCCCATTCTGCGGCTGCAGGGAAAAACCCTTACGAAGGAAGAGCGCTTCGACCACCCCTGCAACCGCCCCATTTATTCCTCCAGCATTCCGGTACGGAAGTTTAAAGCAGTTGTATCCCAATTTTTTGAGGAGGCTTACAGAACACTATCTAAAAAAAGCCACTGGAGCTGGCCGGAACTCAAGGCAATCAACGAACAGTTGTTTAGCAGCGATGGCGATTTAAAGCTAGACCCCCAGGGGCGCAAAAAAGGAAGACTGCCTTCTGCCTGATAGCTGCCAGCTAAAATAAACTACCAGGCTTGCAGAGGTAACACCCCAGCCGTACACTAATTTCGGCAGATCCCTCAATCAAGTCTACTCCAAAACAAACATACAGGCATGTCGAGCCACCACATTGTACGCGACGAACAGGAGCCGGCCCTGCTACTGTGGCAGCCCGGGCAGCTTTCTTTTGAGCAGGCAGGCCAGCTGCTGGAGTGGAGCCCGCGGGTAGTGGTACACCAACCTGCACTGCAGGAAGCACTGACCTGGGGCATCAAGCTCGATGCCGTTTGCACAGCACCTGGTGACATGCCAGAAGTTGTAGCAGCTGTTGAACACCAGCAGCCGGTAAGTATACTCACACTTCCCGGGCATAACGCCTTGCAGGCCGTACTTCAATGGCTAAAAGATAAGCAGCAGGCCAGCCTCTATCTTATTGCCGATGCTTCCGCAGATAATTTTTTGCTTTTACGGCAACTGGAGCCCCTGCAACAGCTGGCACAGATACAGGTAATCAGCCAGGGTTGGCGCTACAGTTACTTTAAACTGGGGCAGGCACAAAAATGGCTGCCTACGAGCAGCATACTAAAAACCATTGCTTTTGATAAGCAGCCCCTGCTAAGTGGTGCAGAAGCTATCCTTAGCAGGCAAAGTGCTGTGCTACAGCATATAGCATTACAGCAGTCGGGTATAATACAGCTACAGTCCGAAACACCTTTTTGGGTTGCTGAAGATATATAACAGAGGGGGGTGGAACCTTCTGCCATTCTAAGGCAAAGCAGATGTTTAGGCACGGGCTGGCTTTATGCCTTCTGCCATGCGCATTTTGCCCTGCATATCTGGTAGTACCTGCACATGTTCAAAGTCAAGCTCCCGCATAAGACTAGCTACCTCTTCTGCATAGGCCTCGTTGATTTCAAAATAAAGCCAGCCGCCGGGTTTAAGCTTTTTTGCTGCTTCCCCGGCAATAGCCCTGTAAAAAAGCAGGGCGTCCTCATCCGGCACAAAAAGGGCTAAGTGAGGTTCAAAGCTAAGTACGTTGGGTTGCATCTGCCTAGCCTCGCTTTGCCGCACATAAGGAGGGTTGCTCACCACCACATCAGGTGCTGTTAGCGGAAAAGGGTGCTTCAATGCATCTGCCTCGACGAACTGTGCCTCCACCTCCAGGCGCTGCCGGTTCTGCTCGGCAACAGCCAGCGCTTCGGGGCTAATATCGGTTGCCCAGATTTTTCCGGCAGGCAACTCTTTGGCCAGGGTAAGGGCAATACAGCCACTGCCCGTGCAAACATCCAGGATGTTTAGCTGGCCCTGCGCTTTGTGGCGCTCCACAATCCGGTGCACCAACTCTTCGGTTTCAGGTCGGGGTATAAGTACGGCAGGCGTTACTAAAAAACTGTAGCCATAAAAACTGGTTTCTCCTAACACATACTGCAAAGGCTCATGCTGCAGGAGCCGCTCTACCGACTGCTGCAGCCGTGCCTCTTTTTCAGGAGGTAGCTTTACAGCCTTGTCCAGCACCACATCCATCAGGCTAATGTCCAGCACCGCCTCCAGCAGCCAGTAAGCCTGCTGGCTGGCCGATTCGCCCAAAGGGCTTAGTTGCTGATAAATATTCCGATATAAAGGACCTGCTGTTTGCATAGAAGCAAAGATAGTAAGGATAGCTTTATGACACAGAAGCCCTTTGAATACAAAACATAAGCCTTTGCCCTTTCTTTTCAACTCTTGCTATAGATCAAAACAATAAGCGCAAAATGCTATATTTGCGTAGCAGCAACAATCATGTCTACAGTCACTTCTACTCCCCACCGGCCACTTCCCTTTTACCGCGATAAGTGGATAATACTGCTGGGGGTTCCGGTTATCACAGCTTTTGAATACTACCTTACTTACAACAACATAAAGTTTAACTGGCTCTTCCTGTACGAGTTTACCAGCGACTGCTTAAAAATCCTGGTGGTGTGGCTCTCACTTCGCACTACCATTGTGTGGCTCGATAAACGCTATGGGTGGGATATTGGACTTATAAAGCGACTGGCCCTGCAGATACCGCTCAGCTGCCTGGTAGGCTGTACCGTATTAACAGTGCTGGTGCACCTGGAGTATTGGCTGTTGCGCCCCTACCCTGTGGAGCATTTCTTCTCCTTCGATCTTATTATTGCGCTTATCTTTCTGTTGCTGGGCAACCTCATCTACATTAGCCTCTACTACTACGACTGCTACCGCATTAGCCTGGCCGATAAAGACGCACTTGTACAAAGCCTGCATCAGGTAAAAAAGCAGCAGTTGGAGGTGTTTACTGTTCGTATGGGCAGGCGGGAAATTTTGATTCCTTATACCGATATCTACTGCTTTTATTCCGAAGAAAAAGAAACTTACCTGCTCACCAACGAGCATAAAGTTTTCCTGACAGACCAGTCCCTGGACCGGCTCGAAAGCCAGCTGCCGGGGCATCTCTTTTTCAGGGCTAACAGGCAGTTCATTATTTCGCTCGATGTGGTCTCGGGCTTTAATTCAGAATCCCATGGTAAACTGGCAGCCCAGCTCAGGCCCTGCCCAAAGCTGCCGGAGCAAATCATCATCAGCCGCCAGAAAGCCCCTGCATTTCGTAGCTGGATGAAGCGCTAGGCTTCATTTCATCGCCATTTTATGTGCGGTTCATCGGCAAAAGTGGCTTTCTTGTCTTTCTAAGGTTTCTTTTCTTTCGTGTTTTGTGTCAGCAAAAGCAACAACTGCAGACATGAAACAAATACCTTTCGTTCCGCTGGAAGGCCAGCGCTTTGCAGGCGACTTCTTTGGCAATAACTGTCTGGTTTTTACCACTGCCGCAGATGGTAGCATTTCTGGCTTCTACTTTAACCGGAAAGGTGTTAGTAAGCTGCTGTTTCACAGACAGCATTAAAACAGCTGCACCAGAACCACTAACTACTCAATGTTAACTTTTAATTTCTATCAAATACAAACATGAAAAAGCTGTTTTTCATAAGCTTACTCCTGTGCCTTTCTGTTACTGCAACAGCACAGCTCCCAAAAAACGAGATCAGACTCTCTGCCGGAATTCTCGATGGTAAAATGCTGGATCTGCAGGCTTCGCCACTGGTGTACCACCACCAGGCAACCGCAGCTGCCATTAGCTATGCACGCAGAACCAGCCGCGCCCGCTTTACAGCCTTACTCTCCCCTGCTTTGGGCACCAACCTGCCCTTTCGCTATGGAGAGCGCACCTTTGGGGATGAGCAGCACCAATACACAGTTGCCTCGGCTTACTACGGTGCCGATTTAAGCTTCAGCTACCTGCGCAGCCTTAGCAAAGTAAACAAAAAGTTAAAGCTGTTCCTGGGCGGAAGGCTGGAGAATAAACTGGCAGTTTCTGATGCAGTTGCCAACTTCTACTGGGCTACAAATGTAGCTGCGCTCCAGGCTCAGCTACAGGGAGAATATAAAGTTGGCTCAAATCATCTGTTCAGTGCCAGTGTAAGCACACCCTTACTGGCTGCCGTTACGCGACATAACTACGCCAACTTTCCTAAATCAGCCGACGACACCAATTTTAAGGCATTTTTCAAGCAGGGAACAGTACTTACAGGGCCTCACCGCCTACACGAGCTGGCTACACAGGCAGGTTACCGTTTTCAGCTTAGCTCCCATTTTGCCTTTGGTGCCGACTGGGGTTTTCGCTGGCTGGTGTACAGCAAACCCAGAGCCATACGTACCTACTCCAATTCTTTTCTTTTCAGCACTGCTTATACTTTCTAACGCTCTTTTTTAACAATCCATCATCATGTCAAGGCTCATACTTACCCTTTGTACCTTCCTGCTTTTACTGCTAAATACTGGCTGTGAAAAAGAACTGCTAAGCCATGAAACACCCAACAGCCCGGAACAGAATTTTGAAGTGCTCTGGCAGGAATTTGACCGCATGTATGGCACCTTTGCCGTAAAGCGCATCGACTGGCAGGCCCTGTACAACCAGTACCGCCCGCAGGTAACACCCACCACCACAGATGGGGAGCTGTTTACCATTATGACCCAACTGCTGGAGCCCCTGGATGATAACCACATTTACCTGCGTGCACCCCGGAAAGCCGGCCTACCAGATTACAGTGGTGGTATTCTGGGCAGAAAGCAACAGAATGATTACGAAAGCAATGTGCTGGACCACTACCTGCAGACAAAGCATAAATACGGAGAAGCTTTTACCTGGGGCTGGCTTAGCGATGGCACTGGCTACATCCATATACATGATTTCAGCTACGACTATGCCTATTACCCCAAGGCCATGGACCATATTCTGGGAGCCCTGAAAGAGGCAGATGCCATTGTAGTAGATGTGCGTGAAAACTGGGGCGGCGAAGACCGGGTGAGCCAGTACATTGCCAACCGCTTTGCCTCCTCAACAAGCCTGTCGTTTACCAGCCGCTTAAGAAACGGGCCCGGCCATAACGATTTTGGCCCCGAGCTACGCTTTTACACCAGGCCCGAGGGCACATTTCAGTATACCAAACCTGTTATGCTGCTTACCAGAAGAGCAACCTTTAGCTCCGGAGAAACCTTTGTACTGGCCATGCGCCAGAACCCCAACATTACCGTTGTAGGCGACACCACCGGCGGCGCCTTTTCAGATGCCATCCGCAGAGAGTTACCTAACGGCTGGATGTACCGCCTGCCCATAGCCGATGTACGCGCTGCAGACGGAAAAAACTACGAGAGCATAGGACTGGCCCCAGATGTGTGGGTTAAAAACACCAGGGAAGAGCTGGAGGCCGGCCAGGATAAAACCCTGGAACAAGCCCTTGCGCTACTGGAGTAAAGCAGCAGGGCAGATACCCTCATCTGCTTTAACTTTTATTACCAGGTAAAGCAGAGCAGCAGCTAAGTCCTACCCACCAATGTATTTAGATTTTGGTAAATAACGGCTCCTTTCAGAAGCTGTCAGGTGAGTGATTTCTTTGCCTGACAGCTTTTTACATTTGTTAAGCTGGAGCAGGTATATGTATCTTTAAGGATAAGCCAAAAAACCACACGCTCTACTCCTGTAGCGCAATGAGCCAGAAAACAGATTTTGATTTTGTTGTGATTGGCTCAGGCTTTGGCGGCAGTGTAGCTGCCCTGCGCCTGAGCGAAAAGGGCTATAAAGTAGCCGTAATGGAAATGGGCCGCCGCTGGACCCCCGAAACTTTACCAAAAACCAACTGGTCGCTCTCCCGCTGGTTATGGTACCCCGGGCTGGCCATGCGTGGCTTTTTTCGCATGCGGCTTTTCCGGCACCTGCTGGTACTGCATGGCTGTGCCGTTGGGGGCGGCTCCATTACCTATGCCAGCACCCTGCTACGGCCAAAAAACAGTATCTGGCGCAGCGGCAGCTGGGCAGGCCTGGCACCCTGGGAGGAGGAAATGGACCAGCACTACGCCACCGCCAGCCGTATGCTGGGCGTTACTGAAAATAAAATACTGGGCCCTGCCGATGAGCTGCTGAAACAAGCCGCTGAAGCTATAGGCAGGGGCAACACCTTTTATCGTACCCAGGTTGGGGTATTTCAGGAAGCTAATGGGGAGCCTGGCGGCAAAACCTATCCCGATCCTTATTTTGGTGGCGAGGGACCGGAGCGTACCACCTGCACTGGCTGCGGCGGCTGCATGATGGGCTGCCGCCATGGGGCTAAAAACACACTGGACCTTAACTACCTTTACCTGGCAGAAAAACGGGGCGCCCGGATTTATCCGGAAACTAAAGTGGTAGACGTAAAACCACTGGGCAACAAAGCCGACGGCAGCGAGGGTTACCAGGTTACCACCGAAAGTGCTACTTCCTTCTTCAGGAAGAACAGGCAAACCTTTACATGCAGGGGGGTAGTATTTTCGGCCTCTGCCCTGGGAACTATGGAATTACTGTTTCAGCTAAAAGACAAAGGCTCGCTGCCCCGCATAAGCCCAGGGCTCGGCAGCTATGTTCGCACTAACTGCGAATCGCTGATTGGGGTGCGTACGGCAGGCCAGGTAGATTACAGCAGGGGTGTGGCCATTGGCTCCGGCATTTATATCGATGATCATACCCACATTGAGGCCACCCGCTATCCAAAGGGGTCCGATGCCATGAGCCTTATGACCACCCTGCTTACCATTGGCAGGCCAGACCCCTCCCGTATTCTGCTGCTGCTGAAAAACCTGTTTTTTTCTTTTATAAAGCACCCCTCTAAAACCTTTCGCGTGCTGCAGCCTGCCGGCTGGGCTAATCAGTCGGTTATTATGTTGTGCATGCAGGCACTGGAGGGGCATATTAACATGCGCTACAAAAGAAGCTGGTACTGGCCCTTTGGCAAAACCATGCAGAGCAGCGGACAAAAGATTCCTACCTTTATACCAGAAGCAAATGCCTTTGCCCAAAAACTATCGGCACTTAGCGGCGGCACAGCCATGAGTATGGTTTCAGAAATTCTGTTTAACATTCCCAGCACCGCCCACATCCTGGGAGGCTGTGTAATGGCCCCTTCATCAGCAGATGGAGTGGTTGACCATCGGCATCGCGTGTTTGGCTATCAGAATATGTATGTGTGCGATGGTTCGGTAGTATCGGCAAACCTGGGTGTAAACCCCAGCCTTTCCATTACCGCCCTTTGCGAACGGGCCATGAGCTTTATACCAGCCGCCCCGGAAAATAAATGGATCGATACTGCCAGGGCAGATCCCAGCGTAAAAGAATTAATAATTGATGAAACTGTGCTGGCCACTGGCGTTAAAAACCAATAGTCTTTGATATCCACAATTAAGCATTCTAATCCTTCCAGCATCCTGCCGGTCATTGTTATTTCACAGGTAGCAGGCACATCGCTCTGGTTTGCCGGCAATGCAGTAATGGCCAGCCTGCAGGCCGAGTTGCAACTGCCTCTCTCGGCGCTGGGCCATATTACCAGTGCCGTACAGATTGGTTTTATCATAGGCACCCTGGCCTTTGCCATACTCACCATTGCCGATCGCTTTTCCCCCTCTAAGGTTTTCTTTGGCTGCGCGCTTTTAGGAGCTGCGGCTAACCTGGGGGTATTGCTTGCAGAAGGCTTTATTTCGCTGCTCCTGCTGCGGCTGCTTACAGGCTTTTTCCTGGCGGGCATTTACCCGGTAGGCATGAAAATAGCCGCCGACTGGCACGAAAAGGGTCTTGGAAAGGCCCTTGGCTACCTGGTAGGTGCACTGGTGCTGGGTACAGCCTCACCACACCTGTTAAAAGCACTTGGCGAATCACTACCCTGGCAGGGCATATTTGTTGCTACCTCCGGCTTTGCGTTGCTGGGCGGTATGCTTATGTTGCTGTTTGTTCCCGATGGCCCCTACCGCCGCAGGAGCCAGGGCTTCGACCCAAAGTCGTTATTGCGCGTTTTCAGCAACCGGTCTTTTCGCGCTGCTGCTTTCGGTTACTTCGGGCATATGTGGGAGCTTTATACCTTCTGGGCTTTTGTACCCCTGCTACTCATGGCATATGAGCAGCAGCAGGAAAACCTTTTACCAGGTATTTCGCTGCTTTCTTTTGCTATAATTGCCATAGGGGCGCTTGCCTGTATATGGGGCGGATACCTCTCCCAGACAATCGGCAGTGGCAGGGTAGCTTTCAGAGCACTGCTGGTATCCCTTTGCTGTTGCCTGCTTTCTCCTCTGCTATTTTATGCCCCGCCACCCCTGTTCCTGGTATTTTTGCTGCTCTGGGGAATGGCAGTGGTTGCAGATTCTCCACAATTTTCGGCACTGGTAGCCCAGAATGCACCCAAAGAAGCTACCGGAACAGCACTCACCATTGTAAACTGCCTGGGTTTTAGTATTACCATCTTCAGTATTCAGCTCATGAACCTGCTTAGTACCTGGATTGCAGCAGAATATCGCTTTATGCTGTTAGCCATAGGCCCTCTGCTCGGCCTTTTTGCACTCAAAAGAGGCATAAAATTCTAAGCAGCTGCTACTATAACTAATAAAAAGACTCCTTTGGCCTTGCAGAGCTAAGTCAGTAAGATTTGTTTGATTTTATCAGACAATATTTCATCAAACATAAAACACTAATTCCGGCAGTGCTCAATAAGGCTGAACAGCATTGCTGCCAGACATTAGGGCGCTTCTTAATGCTGCCCCCGGCCAACTGGTCTTCAAAAAAGCTTCTGCAGGCTGTTACAATATATTATGTATAGCATAATCCCTAAACTGCCACGCAAAGCCCTGGCAGTTTTATGTACCGGCATTATAAAGATATGTTGCCACTACAACTGTACAGCAAGTTTTATCGTAGCATTTCTGTATTATCTTTTCTATTAAAAATAAAACAACTTAACTTAGTCCTTATAAGGCTGATGCTTATTCTTTGCATTAACCCACTCTACCGCTTTACACTGGATTTTTTAAAATATATTAACATGAAAACTAAAAAGAGTAAGCCTTTAAAAGCAATTCCGCTCCTTTGCTGGGATGTGTACAAGATGCAGGAGTACACAATGAACCTGAACAGGGAAGACATGCGCCAGCTGGATGCACTGGCTACTGAAAAGGGCTGGAAGCACAGCTGGAATTTTGAAGAAAAGCTATTCCGGCAGAAAAAAACTATTCTGGTAACAGATACCAGGCAGCAGATTGTTTTTGCCAGCAACAGCCTGTACGATATGGCTGGCTATACCCCTGCCGAGGTATTAGGCAAAACACCTCACCTGTTTCAGGGGCCGGAAACCAGCAGTCAGGTAAAAGAGCATATCCGGAATGCTATTGCCCAAAAGCAGCCTTTTAGTGGTACTCTGACTAATTACAGAAAGAACAAGGAGCCTTACAACTGCTATATAGAAGGGTTTCCTGTATTTAACCGCAAAGGAGACCTGATGAATTACATTGCCTTTGAAACCGAGCTTTCTTAACTCTACTTTAAAATAAACCCATAAATGGACCTGGAGGAAAAGATCCAAGAATCAGAAACACGCATTTTTAAAGCCGTTTTTCCTAACACCACCAATCATTACGATACCTTGTTTGGTGGCACTGCCATGCACCTGATGGATGAAGTAGCCTTTATAACTGCTACACGCTTTAGCCGCAAAAGAGTAGTAACTGTATCATCAGATAGAATTGATTTTACCAAACCCATTCCCGCAGGCAGCATCATAGAGCTGATAGGAAGGGTAGTGCATATTGGCAATACCAGTTTAAAAGTACAGGTAGATATATTTATTGAAGAAATGTACTCCTTCCATCGGGAGAAGGCCATTAACGGCACATTTACTTTTGTAGCGGTAGATGAAAACAAAATACCTGTTAAGGTGCTTTAAAGGAAAAGAGTTTCTACCAACAATGCCCGTTGCTGATGTATAGCTACCTCAGCATGAGCATTTACAGCAGAAGCGTAATAGGCCTCTCAAGCAGGCTTAATTGTGTAATTTTACCAAACAATTGTGATGTTCTGATAAAATTGCACAAATTCGCTTACCTTTACAGGCACTTGTGTATGAAAGATTACTACCGAATACTACAAATCAATCCGGAAGCCTCACAGGAAGAGATCAAAAAAGCCTATAGGCGTCTGGCAAAGGTGCACCATCCCGATGTTGCGGCGAACGGCAGACAAGAGGTGTTCATTATAGATTTAAACGAAGCTTACCGTACACTTAGTAATCCTGAAAAACGAAGCCACTATGACTGGATCAGAACCTACGGCAACAATTACAGCAGTGGGTCCGACAAAGTACAGGATACATTTGTAGCATACACCTCTCCCCAGCAAGCCTACAAGCGCAAACCTTTTTATAAAAATTACAAAAACCCGCTGCCTGAGCGGGAACTGGTTAAGCCTTATCTGGCATATACCTATACCGTTAGTAAAATAGCACTTGTTTTCTGCATTTTGCTGCTCATCGATTTTTTGCTACCGCTGCGCCTGCAAAGAGATCGTGCCGTGTATTTAACAAACATTTACTCTGTGCAGAAGGGTAATCCCATACATGATCACACTCAAATTGAAACATGGTCGGGTAAACAGGTGAAAGTATCTAAAGAAGCGGCCATGCAATTTTCCAGCAACCCTAATATGCTGGTGTACAAAACCAGGCTTTTTTCTAAAGCCCGCTATGTTACCTCTGTACTGAAGCGGGAAACCCGGTACCTTATTGGCCGTTCCATTTACGGAAATTTTATCTTTCTTCCACTTTTACTGCTCCTGACAGCTTTTATGGGCAGCCTCAAACGTTTTCCTCCCGAGCTTGATTTTTCCCTTGGGCTTGTATCGGGAGTACTGATGTTCATTTGCGCAAGTCTGTTACTGGTTTAGTCAACATCTAAACCAATGTACTCCTGCACAGCAGCGAACAGGGCTATCAATGCATATGGTAAATAGCTCAGGCAGCAAAAGCCCCTTTATCAACCTTTTACCGGTAAAAGAATAGTAAGGCCAGGCCTGTTTGTTCCACTTTAAAAATTGCAGCTCCCCCTTTTTACTTTTACCTTTATCGGCATATGCAGGAGCATGACAGGCTATTTATGCAAAGGGCCCTGGAGCTGGCCAGGCTTGGGCTGGGGTACGTAAGCCCTAATCCAATGGTGGGTTGTGTAGTGGTACACCAGGGGTGCATCATTGGCGAGGGCTGGCACCGCCAGTATGGTGGCGCGCACGCCGAGGTGAACGCCATTGAAAGCGTTGCTGATAAATCTTTACTCTCCCAAAGCACGGTTTATGTAAGCCTGGAGCCCTGTAACCACTGGGGCAAAACACCACCCTGCACCGATTTGCTACTTCAGCATAAACCCAAACGGGTGGTGATCTGCAATGCCGATACCAACCCAAAAGCAGCCGGTGGCCTCCAAAGGCTGGCGGCTGCCGGTATAAAGGTAGAAGCCGGCCTGCTGGAAAAAGAAGGCCGCTGGCTCAACCGCCGCTTCTTTGCAGTTGTGGAACAGAACCGCCCCTACATCATCTTCAAATGGGCGCAGACCGCCGATGGTTACATGGCCCGCAGCGACTACAGCAGCAAATGGATCAGCAATGCCTACGCCCGCCAGCTCGTGCACAAATGGCGAGGCGAAGAAGATGCCATTATGGTAGGCCGCAATACGGCCCGCTACGATAATCCGCAGCTCACCAACCGCGACTGGCCCGGTTATCCGCGCCAGCCTCTGCGTGTGGTCATCGACAGACAATTGTTGCTGCCACAAAGCCTGCACCTTTTTGATGGCTCGCACCCCAGTATCTGTTACAACCTAAAAGAGGACCGGGAAGCACACAACCTCATTTTCAAAAAAATACCCTCTGTTGATTTCTGGCAACACCTGCTTCAGGATCTTAAAGGGCGTGGTGTGCAATCTGTACTGATAGAAGGCGGGCCACAGCTGTTTGCACAGCTATCTGAATTAGGGCTGTGGGATGAAATACGGGTATTTATTGCCCCTCACTCCTTTGGTAGTGGGCTGGCAGCACCCCGCCTGCAGGGGCACCTGCTAAAAACAGAAAGCATCCACGACAACCAGCTTCAATGGTGGGTACAGAAGCCATTCTGATTCTTTCTTTTGCCCCGGCACTACCAAAGCTGCAAGGTAATTTACTGTAAAACCTACATCTGAAAAGAGGCAAAGCCAATCTTTTGTTATCTTGTGGTTCTGTAGCTAATACCATTATGGATGAAATGATCAGGAACCTGGAAGAAGCCCTTCTCGTGTCGCCGGATAACCTGCCGCTAAGGCGCATGCTGGCACAGAAGTTTGCCGAAACAGGTAATGCCTCCAAAGCCGAAGAACACTGGAAAAAAGTGCTGGAGCAGCAGCCCGGCGATAAAGGCGCACAGCTGGGCTTAGCCCAGGCCTGCTATACACAGCAGAAATATTCTACAGCACTGGTAGTACTGGAAGATATGGCCGCCAGCAACCCTCCGCTGGAGGCAATGCTGCTATACGCAAAGGCGCTTGTAAAAGACGGAGACCTGGTTAAAGCCCGCGATGTATATGCCGAGGTGCTGGTGCAGAACCCCTCCATGCAGGATGCAGAGCTGGATACTCAGCTCAGGCAGGCAGCAGCTTATGAGGCCAAAGCTGAAGAAAATACTGCCGAGGATAACAGGGTGGAACGTCCTAAGATTACCTTCGAAGATGTAGGCGGCATGGAGGCTGTAAAAGAAGAAATTGAGCTGAAGATCATTCGCCCGCTGCAGCACCCCGAGCTTTACAAAGCCTACGGCAAGAAAATAGGTGGAGGCATATTGCTTTATGGCCCTCCCGGTTGTGGCAAAACCTACCTGGCCCGTGCTACTGCCGGGCAGGTAAAGGCCCGCTTTATTAATGTGGGCATTAACGATGTGCTGGACATGTGGATCGGCAACAGCGAAAAAAACCTGCACCAGCTCTTTGAACTTGCCCGTACGCATAAACCCTGCGTGCTCTTCTTTGATGAAGTAGATGCCCTGGGCGCCAGTCGCTCCGATATGCGGCAGTCATCAGGCCGTAACCTCATTAACCAGTTTCTTTCTGAACTCGACGGGCTGGAGAGCGACAACGAAGGGGTGCTCGTGCTGGGTGCTACCAATGCGCCCTGGCACCTCGATGCTGCTTTCAGGCGGCCGGGCCGCTTTGACCGCATTATTTTTGTAGCGCCACCCGATGCCCCCGGCCGTGCCAACATTCTGCAACTGCTGCTGCGCGATAAACCCACACAGCAGCTCGATCTGCAGGCGGTTGCCAAAAAAACAGAAAACTATTCAGGGGCAGACCTTCAGGCCTTGGTGGATATTTGCATAGAGCAAAAGCTGCGTAGCTCCTTCCGCACCGGCGTGCCCGAACCCATCACCACCCGCGATCTGCTGGAGGCGGCCGGCAAGCATAAGCCCAGTACGCAGGAGTGGTTCAACACCGCCCGCAATTATGCCCTCTATGCCAACCAAACCGGCCTGTACGATGATATCTTAGACTATTTACGCATTAAAAAATAATGGAAATAAAGCTGCACCCGGCACTGCAACGTGCTCAACTACTGGCCGAACACAAGCGCTTTGCCGAAGCCGAGCGGGAGCTCCGTCAGCTACTGGCCGAAACACCCGAGCATGTGTACGCCCTCTACATACTGGCAGAAATACTGCTGGAGCAGGAAAGGCTGGCCGATGCAGAAGAAGTAGTGCACCAGGTACTGCACCTGCAGCCTGCCAGTGCGCCAAGCCACTACCTGCATGCCCGGCTGCTCTCTGCACAAGACCTGCCAAAGCAGGCCATCGAAGCCATTCAGCAGGCCATCAGCCTTGACCCTACCGACCCAGACTATCATGGTATGCATGCCATCATCCTGTTCAGCAACCGCCAGCGTGAGGCAGCACTGGAGGCAGCAGAAAAAGGATTAAGTTTTGACCCCGAACATATTAACTGCCTGAATGTACGATCCAGGGTACTCTTTAAGCTGGGGCGCAAGCAGGAGGCTGTGCAAACTATTGACAAGGCACTGGAGCAGGATCCCGGCAATGCCATAACCCATGCCAATTACGGCTGGGCCTGGCTGGAAAAGAACGATCCTAAACAGGCGCTGGAGCATTTTAGAGCTGCACTTCAGCTAGACCCTACCCTGGATTATGCAAAGGAAGGCATGACCGAAGCCATGAAAGGCCGTTACTGGCTATACCGCCAGTACCTGCGCTATGCCTTCTGGATCGCTAACCAGAGCAAAAGAAATCAATGGATCTTCCTGATAGGGCTGTACGTAGCCTTCAGGTTCATCAGGTCGGCTGCAGATGCGAACGAAACCCTGGCTCCCTTCCTGATGCCACTGATTGTGCTGTACATCCTGTTCGCCTTTTCTTCCTGGCTGCTGGGTCCCCTGGGCAATCTCTTCCTGATGCTGAACCCCTATGGCCGCTATGCACTCTCTGAAAGCGACAGGCGTACGGCAGGCTATGTGGGCATGGCACTGGCTACATCTGTAGCAGGCTTTATCAGCTGGGCAATTGTGGGCAATGATGGCCTACTGGCACTGGGTTTCCTGGGATTCAGCATGATGGTACCGCTGGGATCGATGAATACACCCGATAAGCCAAAGGATAAGCGGTTTCTGGTTATCTACACCCTGGGCCTGCTGCTGGTGGGTGCTGGTGCAGTAGTACTTTCACTGCTAAGCAGCAACCTTACCAATGGCTTATCTTTTGTTTACCTGATAGGTTTTATGGCTTACCAGTGGATTGCCAATGCTAAAATCATGCGTTAAACAGTGCATGATAGCCTGTCTTTTATAACTAAGGCAGGTTTTGCTTTAAAACTATAGGTACCGCTGTCCAGAAAGGTTTGTGCACACAAGCCTTCTGACGTACCTTTGCATCTTTAAGCATAGCTAATCATGGCAGAAGAATTATATATCTCCGAAACAGCTACCAGGGCTGAAAAATATGAGTCGCTCCTTCCGCAGATTGAAGCCCTTACCAGCGGTGAAAGCGATCTGTACGCCAACCTGGCAAACACAGCAGCAGCCCTGCACCAGGCCTTTGGCTTTTTCTGGGTAGGTTTTTACCTGGTGAAGGATGATGAGCTGGTGCTTGGTCCATTCCAGGGGCCTATTGCCTGCACCCGTATCCGCAAGGGCAAAGGGGTGTGCGGCGGCAGCTGGGAGCGCAAAGAAACCATACTGGTACCAGATGTAGACCAGTTCCCGGGCCATATTGCCTGCAGCAGTGCCAGCCGCAGCGAGATTGTAGTACCCGGTTTTAAAGGGGGCGAAGTGGCCCTGGTGCTTGATGTAGACAGTGATCAGCTCAATGACTTCAGCGAAACCGACCAGAAATACCTGGAACAGCTCATGCGTTTGGTGGAGAATTGGGTGTGATTTAGAGGTATTTGGTATTGAGTAGTGAGTATTGAGTACCTGCCCAATGGCCTGCAAATAAGAATAATCAAAAAAGGCAGTGGTTTTCTCCACTGCCTTTTTTGTATTGTGAAACAGACAGAAACAATTCTATTGTGGTCCGCCGCTACGGTCTATTGTCTGTCGTCTAATAATCATTTCACATCCCCTCAAACAAGCCACCTGTGTGCGAGGGTGGTACAACTCCCAGGTGACGGTAGGCCTGCTCTGTAGCCTGTCGGCCGCGACTGGTCCGTTTAATGTATCCCTCCTGGATCAGGAAAGGCTCGTACACCTCTTCAATAGTTTCTGCCTCTTCGCCTACGGCTGTGGCAATAGTGCTTAGGCCCACCGGACCTCCCTTAAACTTCTCAATGATAGTCTGCAGGATGCGGTTGTCCATTTCATCGAGGCCATGCTCGTCTACATCAAGCGCATTGAGAGCCATTTGGGCAATGGCACGTGTAATGGTGCCGGTGCCTTTTACCTGTGCAAAATCACGGGTACGGCGCAGCAGGTTGTTTGCAATACGCGGGGTACCACGGCTGCGGCGGGCTATTTCATAGGCAGCATCATCATCAATGGGTGTATTGAGGATGCTGGAAGAGCGCTGTACAATGGTGGTAAGCAGCTTGGCATCGTAATACTCCAGGCGTGAGTTTATACTGAAACGCGCGCGCAGGGGAGCTGTAAGCAGGCCAGAGCGGGTGGTGGCGCCAATGAGTGTAAATGGGTTCAGGCTGATCTGTACGCTGCGGGCGTTCGGGCCACTGTCCAGCATAATATCAATCTTATAATCCTCCATGGCCGAGTAGAGGTACTCTTCTACCACGGCATTCAGGCGGTGAATTTCATCGATAAACAGCACATCGCCCTGCTCCAGGTTGGTAAGCAATCCGGCCAGATCACCGGGTTTGTCCAGTACCGGCCCGCTGGTGATCTTGATGTTAGAGCCCAGCTCGTTGGCAATAATGTGCGAAAGGGTGGTTTTACCCAAACCGGGAGGGCCGTGCAGCAGCACGTGGTCCAGTGGCTCCTGGCGTTTTTTAGCCGCCTGCACAAAAATACGCAGGTTTTCCAGTATCTTTTCCTGTCCTGTAAAATCTTCAAAAGACAACGGTCTAAGGGCTCTTTCTATATCCCGCTCGCCCTGGGAAAGCGTTTCCCTATCGCCACTCAAATAATCTTCTCGCATGAGGTAAAGGTCTAAATAAACAGCAAATTCCACTCACCCGCAGGGCAAGTTTCTTTCACGTATCTAAAACAAAAATGGGGGCATTAAAAGTCCCGAAATAGCAGCTAAACCCTATTTTTCTGCAGGCTGGCAAGTCTTTCAGAAAACAAACTCGGGCGATGCCAAAGCCTTGTAACGCTCCTTGTGCCGGCGCAGAAAAGTAGCCATATAGCTACAATAGGGCATTACTTTCATGTTGTTTTCTTCTGCATGTAAAAGCGCTGCTTCTGCCAGTGTGGCGGCATAGCCTTTTCCGCTGTGTGCCGGCGGAACTTCGGTATGCATGATCATAAAAGTACCATCGCTGGCCATTTCATACTCGAGGTAGGCCGGTGCTCCCTCAAACTCAATGACAAACCTGTTCTGCTCAGGCAGGTGTACTACATGATTGTTTTGTTCAGGCATTGTAATATACAATTTTAGGCCGCATGAATATTTCAACAGTCATTCGTTACCTTTGCATGATTTTAGAAAAGGTATTCGTTAAAGCTATAAAATTAATCATCATTCCGTGTCACCCAATCAACGTAAAAATATCATTTATTCACTGGTGCTTGCAATAGTTTTTCTGGCTATCTGGGGCTACAGGCAGTGGAGCGACCCTTCTGCTGCGCAGGGAAAAAGAATTGCGCTGCAGGGTACTACCATGGGTACTACCTATTCGGTAAAGTACATGGACCCACAGGGGCGTAACCTGAAACCATCAGTAGACTCCCTGCTGCAGGTGTTTAATATGTCTATGTCTACCTATATTCCGGAGTCGGAGATCAGCCGCTTTAACCGGGATGCCATATTGAAGTACGAGAGCCCATACTTTTACCCGGTGCTGGAGAAAAGCCGGGAAATCTACAGGAAAACAGCCGGGGCCTTTGATCCTACGGTAGGACCGCTGGTAAATGCCTGGGGTTTTGGGCCCGAAGGCCGCCAGACGCCTCCCGATGCTGTTGTTGATTCTTTGCTCCTGCTGGTAAACTACGACAGTGTGTTCTACGATTCTATCTCTATCTGCAAAATGAAAAAAGGCATGAAGCTCGATTTTAGTGCTATTGCCAAAGGATATGGTGTTGATGTGGTAGCAGATTTTATTAAGAGCAAGGGTATTGAAAATATGTTTGTAGAGATTGGCGGCGAGGTTGTGGCCAGGGGAGTAAATGAACGCGGCGAGCCCTGGCGGGTGGGTGTAAACTACCCTACCGAAAATCCCGATGATCAAAACAGGGCACAAGCCATTGTTTCGCTGCATAACCAGGCCATTGCCACCTCGGGCAACTACCGCAACTACTACGAGAAAGATGGTGTTAAATACTCGCACACCATTAGTCCGGTAACCGGGCGCCCGGTACGGCACAGCCTGTTAAGCGCCTCTGTTTTTGCTCCCGATTGCATGACAGCCGACGCCTACGCCACAGCCTTTATGGTAATGGGTGTAGACAAAGCAAAAGAATTGTTGAACAGAGAAAAAGACCTGATGGCCTATTTCATCTACAGCGACGAAACTGGGAAGCTACAAACCTGGGCATCGCCAGGGATCGAAGATCAGATTAAGGTTTTAGCCACCCAGTAAGCAACAGCTCATACTACTGCCCCCTCCCAGCTTCCAGTGCTCTGCTCCAGTAAAAAAGCCTGCTCAACAGCCCCACTGTTTCCATCAGACGGAATGTTGGATCGCTTTTGCTCCTGCTGTAACAGCCATCTGGTATCTGGGGCAGCAGGTGCATGTTTTTGGCATTTTATCCTTATATATCCTCCCCTTTTTATATTTTTGCAATATTGTTACAAGAAGAGCTGATGCCTGCCACTAAAGAATGGTTTGGTGAGTGGTTTAACTCACCCTATTACCATGTACTGTACAAACACCGGGACCAGGAAGACGCCCGATTTTTTATAAACAAGCTGGTTTGGTACTTTGGCTTTACTCCACAGGATAAGATTCTGGATCTTGCCTGTGGTAAAGGCCGCCATAGCATTTACCTGAATCATTTAGGCTTTAATGTAACAGGCCTGGACCTAAGCGAGCAGAACATTCGTGCTGCCCGAAAATCTGAAAATAACCGCCTACACTTCGATGTACACGATATGCGGCAGGTATACCGGGAGCGCTATTTCGATTATGTGCTGAACCTCTTTACTTCATTTGGCTATTTCGATTCTGATGCCGATCATCAGAAAGCACTTTGTGCTGCTGCCAAAGCTTTAAAGCCAGAGGGAAAGCTACTTATTGATTTTCTGAACCCTTACCATGTGCTCAACAACCTGGTATCGGAAGAAGAAAAAGAAGTAGAAGGGCTGCAGTTTAAAATTACCCGCCACCTTAGTGATAGCGGCTTTATCATAAAAGACATTCATTTTGTAGATAGTGGAAGAGTCTACCACTTTCAGGAAAAGGTAAAAGCCCTGACCTACGAGCGTTTTTTAGCCTACTTTGAGGTAGCCGGGCTCCAGCTGGTGGAAACATTTGGCAATTATGCGCTGGATCCCTATGTAGCAGAAAGCTCTGAACGGATGATTTTTGTATTACAGAATAAACCCCAGCAAGCCCGGTGCTAACGTATATACTCATCCTGTTTGTTACTGCCATTTTAGGAGGCGTAGCCGTACTCTGGATACCAGTGCTGGAGGGCAGGGTATACAAGCTGATGCTGGTTTTTGCAGGCTCCTACCTCTTTGCCATTACTGTTGTGCACCTTATGCCTGAGCTTATGCGCAGCTCTGGGGCCAGCAGCAGTAATGTGGGTGTTCTGGTACTGGCTGGCTTCTTTTTACAGTTGTTTCTGGAATATTTATCGGGAGGTGTAGAACACGGGCACCTGCATGGAGCAGGCAGTGATCACCACCACCATGGTATAACACCGGCTACCTTACTCATAGCCCTTTGCATCCATGCTTTTCTGGAGGGCACCCTGCTGCTCCACCCTACTGATACCGGGCACGCCCACCAGACCGACACCCTGCTGGCAGGCATTGTACTGCACAAAGCACCGGCTGCTTTTGCGCTTATGTCGGTACTGCTGCACCAGTTACACAAACGTTGGCTGGCCATTGCCTTCCTGGTAATCTTTGCCCTGGCTTCTCCGGCGGGGCTGGTGGTAAGTGAAATTATCCAGAGCGATAAGGCCGGCTGGGATATTATGACCCACTGGATCTATCCCCTGGTGGCAGGTAGCTTTTTACACATCAGCACAACCATCTTTTTTGAGAACAGCCCTGAGCATAATTTTAACCTGCACAAATTACTGGTAAGCTTAGGCGGGGCTTTTCTTGCTGCAATGACGGAGTTTATAGGCTAAGGCTCATTACCATAGTCTCTTATCTTATCTGATAGTTATAGCAAAGAGAGTTAGAGAGTAGAGTAGAGCAGATTGCACTACTGTGGCCTTTTATTTGGCAGGGTAATGGCAAAGCTGGTACCCTCTCCAAAGGTAGAGCTTACATTTATTTCGCCCCCAAGCTTCATTACCGTTTCTTTTACAATATAAAGCCCCAGGCCACTGCCTTTAGACTCCTGGTGTGCTCTGAAAAACATATCGAAAATCCGGGGCAGGTATTCTTCTTCAATACCAATGCCATTGTCTGATACTTCCAGAGAGGCACTTTCCTCGCTGGTTCTTACCCTGAACAGGATATAGGGATTATCCTGCCTGGGGTTGTAGTATCGTACAGCATTGCTGATGAGGTTCGTTAAAATTACCTTTAGCCGCTGCCGATCGGTATAAAAGGGAATTTCTGCTGAAAAGTCTTTAGTAAGCGCTATAATATCGGCATCGGGCATAAAGCGCAGGCTGGCGGCAACTTCTTCCGTAAGCTCATCAAAATTAATAGCCTCCGGCTTGCTCTCAAGCCGGTTATTGCGCGAATAATCTATGATATCATGAATAAAATTATCCAGTCGGCGAAGGCTGCTCTCCATGAGCATAAAATACTGTGCCCGCACTTCGGGGTCCTGCTCATTTCTTGTAATTTGAATAAGACCCAGTACTGAGGTAATAGGCGCCCGAAGGTCGTGCGATACGCTGTAAACAAAGCGGTCCAGCTCCGAATTTGTCTTCTTCAGTTCTTCATTAGCTTCCAGGAGTTCTTTTGAATTCAGGTCTTTATCGTGTTCTATTAATTCACGCTCTTGTTCAAAATGGTCGTAAGACTTACTAATTGCTTCCAGGAGTGGTTCCAGATCAGCAGCCGGAGCAGAAGGAAGATGTTTCTGCAGCTGGTCTTCCAGCAGGCTATTATACTTTTTCATAGCTCAGGCGGGCCGTATACATCATGTTTAGGTTGTAAAATTCTGTTTGTGGCTGAATTGTGCAGCGAAAATCAGGCGCCCTTGTAATAAAAACTATTTACCGGGCCTGCTGTTCCAAACACTTTCCGCACTTAAGCAGCCTAACGCTAACACTATACAGCCCCAGCGACAATTAGCTGTTCGTGATGAGCAGCTAAGCAGACAAAAAAAAGCGCCTTACGGCGCTTTAGGTTGTGGGTTGCTGTTGCTTGCAGGTGCTGATGACCACTGGTTGTTGGTTCGGTCGGTATCGGCCAGGCGGCCACTGGGATCAATTTCCACCTGCTTTATTTCAGCAAGCGGCCTGCTGATGGCAAATTCATAATCCTGGTATACCCAGGGCCAGTCTGCAGCCAGCGTGCGGGGCATTCCCAGGTCTTCCTGTTTTTCTCCCCACATCATGCGCAGTGGTATGTAAAACAATTCTTTGCTGCCATCGGCATAGGTTACAACCAGGTCTACAGGCATGGGCAGCTCACCTACACGCTGCAGGCGCACCCTGGTTTTGCCATCTTCGGCAGCTTCTACAGCGCGAACGGCATAGTCAATGGTGTTGATAGTACCTACCCATTCCAGGAAGAGCCAGTCAAGCTCCAGGCCTGAGGTTTTTTCCATCACCCGCTTAAAGTCGGTTGGGTTGGGGTGCTTGAACTTCCAGGTATTGTAATAGCGGCGCATGCCCTCCATCATCTGCTCATGCCCCATTACGTAGCTTAGCTGGCTTAAAAGCACGGCGCCTTTAGAGTATGAGTTTATGCCGTAGGTGCGGTTTCTTTTATAACGATCGGCATGAGTGGTAAGGGGCTCCTGCTGATTGCTCCTGGCCAGGCCAATATAGGACTGGATGCTTGCTGTGTGCGGATTTTCCTTGTTCTGATCGAAAAGTATATCCATAACATGATCAGAAGCATAGGTGGTGAAGCCTTCGTCCATCCAGGCATAGAGGCTTTCGTTGGTGCCCAGCACCATCTGGTACCAGCTGTGTACTGCCTCATGCACGGCAACGCCTACCAGGCTCTGCAGGTTTCTTTTACCCGTAATCATGGTAGCCATAGGATATTCCATACCGCCATCGCCCCCCTGAATAAAGGAGTACTGCTCGTAGGGATAAACACCAAAGTCGCGGTTCATGATCTGAAAAGCCCTTACGGCCAGGGGCTGCATCTGCTTCCAGGTAGCGGCATAGGCAGGGTCGTTCTGGTAAAAGAAGTGCAGCACAGGACCATCTGGCACCTGCACCATGTCGTGTACATAATCGGGATCTGCCGCCCATGCAAAATCATGTACATTAGGCGCAACAAAGTGCCAGGTTAATTTCTGACCTTTTTTAAGCTTTGGCTGCTTGGTGCCCGGCGCATAGCCATGGCCTACTTCCTGAGGGTTTTGCAGGTAACCGGTGGCACCTACCACATATTTGCCATCCAGGGTAATCTTTACATCAAAATCGCCCCATACACCATAAAACTCACGGCCTATGTATGCATTGGGGTGCCAGCCTTCATAGTCGTACTCAGCCAGCTTGGGGTACCACTGCGTCATGGTATAGCGAATACCCTCGTTGTTATCGCGGCCGGAGCGGCGAATCTGCAGGGGCACCTGGCCTTCGAAGCGCATATCAAGGGTAGTGCTGTTGCCTGGCAGCAACGGGCTGGCCAGGTTTACAACCAGTATTGTTCCTTCTTCGGTAAATTCAACCGCCTTTCCATCCTGCTCCAGCGACTGGGCATGCAGATAGCCGATTTCATCTGGCTTAAGGGCATTGATACGGCTGCCCACCCGTGGGTCCGGGTCTTCTATGGTGCGGGAGCGTGTATCCATTTCGCTACCCGGCTGAAATGCATTAAAGTAGAGGTGGTAAAAAACCCTGTTGAGTGTATCGGGTGAGTTATTGTGGTACACCAGCTTTTGGGTGCCGGTATAACGATTGGTCGTAACATCCATTTCTACTGCCATTGTGTATTCCGCCCGCTGTTGCCAGCGATCGGGCTGTGCTGTTGCAACTACTTGCAGCAGGCATAGCAGCGAAGTGATCAGAAAAGGTTTATTCATTGTGATTCCTGTACGGTTTGTAAAAGCTTAAAATAAGCTACAAAAAGATATATTATCCAAAATATAGGGATAAACTATCTTCCAAACAGGAAACGGCTTAGAACAGTTGTTATTGCTCTGCCTTTATTTCGCGCAATTGTATTGCCAGGAAGAGTAAGAGCGCCAGGATAAAAACTGCACTGCCTGTTACCAGCTTTGGGTCTGTAACATAAAAAAGTGAAAAGGTGATGATTACTCCAAGCAGTACAGATGCCAGTATAATCAGGAGCAGCTGAAGAAGGCGCAGGTTCATGGCGTAGGCTGAATGGATGCAGAGGTAAAGAGAATTGAACGCTTTGGCTAATACTTAAACAAAAGTAGGCACAAATGCTAAATTTTTAAACTTTTCATATAAAATATTGTATCTATTTTAAGAGAAAATTACTATGGCTAAAACAGCACTGAAGTGGGGATTTTTAACAGCTCTTTTAACTTTTTTATGGATAAGTCTGGAGTATGTGGTAGGTATTCAAACAGATTATATTGCCTTTCACCCGGTAATTACATTACTGGCGCTGTTAATACCCCTCATTTGCCTGTACTATGGCCTGCGTGAAGAAAAGCTTAAAGCACCCCGCGACTTTAATTTTAGCAAAGGCCTGATCACTGGCTTATGCATTTCTGGTGTAGCTGCTGTTTTTGGGGTTGTGGGACAATGGGTATTTCATACCTGGGTAAACCCTGATTTTTTCAGCAACATGATTACCTATGCCGAGAGCAGGGCGCTTGCCCAGGGTGTTGATGTGCTGGTGGCACGCCGCGAGGCAGAAGCCTACTTTAGCATGGAATCTTACCTTTTACAGTCAATTGGAGGAGCATTGCTGGGCGGGGCCGTGGTATCTGCCATACTTTCCTTTTTTATGAGATACCGGCATCCTTAGGTAAAACAGCTCTATTTGAGGTAAGGAATAAAAGCATTATGCCCCAGCAATTCTATCGATTGCTTAAATACCTGAACCCAGCCCTGGTTTTTACGCACTGATGATTGAAACTTACTGTGGCTGAAAAAGCAAGGGCAATCCGGGGCAGCCCTAGTGGCGTATATAATAATAACGCTGCTGCATTGGTTTAAGCAATTCTTATTAAACCTGTTAAAATTGCAGAAAACATAAAGTTGCAGATGAGGTAAAACGAAGCCGTTGCAGCCCAACAGCAGAAAAGCGGGGCTGCGGGGCAACTGCTGCCACCCATTTATCTTTAGAACTTACGCATGTGATGGTGCCCCCTGACTTGACATGCTTTTTCCCTTCTGAAAAAGCAATATTGTCAATTCAATTTTACTACCAACCTCTTTATGCAAGCCAATACTCTTATTGCTGACGTAGATTTCCAGAGAATCCTCCACATAGGTGAAGTGGCATTCTCTTATTACCAGGTACAGCGCTCCTCTCCATCAGAACAAGATTATGAAGGCTGGCTTAACTCCCTGCCTGAGATCATAAGCAGGCAGTACCAGCTGCTGGGCTATGAAAGAGGTAAACATTCTATAGACTTTCGTCGCTATTTTATGGCAATACGCCAGCAGGATATGTTCAACTATATGGAAGAAAACCTCAGCCGTGAGGACTTTAAACTGTGGCTGGAACGTAAAGACCAGCCGGCCAACCTTTGGTAAGTCTAATCCAAGTCGCCATAAAGCTGTTAGTAGCCCGGGCAAAAGCAGCCCGGGTTAACAAATAGTTGCGTTATTAGAAGGATACGCCCTCAGGCTTTATTGCTCTATGCTCTTAAGCTTATCGAAGTGGGCTTTGCTTACTTTAAATATGCTGCCATGGCGCATGCCCTCCGGAAAAGAGATCTGATCAGATACATCCGTCCAGCTTTTCAGATCAGTTGACTGCACTGCTCCCATTTTATGGTCCCTGTATTTATCAAAATATACAAGCCAGGTATTGCCGAGTTTTAAGGTAGTTGGCCCTTCGGCCCAATAGTTACCCGTAATGGGGGCACCGGCAGCAGTGTAAGGCCCGCGTGCATCTTTGCTTTCTGCAATCCTGATGTTCTTTTGAGCTGGTTCTCTTGTTTCATCTTTCAGGAACATCACATACCGGCCTTTGTCCTTTACAATGCTGGCATCAATCACATTAAAGCCTGGTTCGTAAAGGAGTTTGGTATCACTAAAGGTTTTGAAATCTTTTGTGGTGGTGTAATACATGCGGTGGTTGTAGGCATTTTCCTCCTGCGATTGTGTTTCGGGGTAGAGGCCTGTGATGGTGGTGGCCCAGTAAATGATGTACTCATCACGCTCCTCATCATAGGTGAGCTCGGGTGCCCAGGTATTTCTGGCTCCTGCCTCATGCTCCATTACCGGAATATACTGCTGCTCCGACCACTTAATCAGGTCTTCTGAACTTGCATAGCCAATGCCCCGCTCGTTCCAGCTAACTGTCCACACCATGTGAAAGCGGCGGTCTTTACCACGTATTATGCAGGGGTCGCGCATAAGCTTATCTTTGCCTGCCTGGGGCTTCAGGAAAATGGCATCATTATTAAGAGCCGACCAGGTATAGCCATCGGTGCTCCAGGCCAGGTGCAGGCCATCTCCATTGCCCTTAAAATAGGAGAACATAAATACCTCATCGCCCGAGGCTTTTTGCCCCTGCGCTGCACAGGCACAAAACATCAGCAATACATAAATACCTATCAGCTTTCTCATTTCTGCTTTTTTAGGGAGCCTCAAAATTTACCTAAGCCACTGTAGCAGCATCCTTAGGATATTATTGTTTGTACCCAAGCCCCGGCGGCCTACATAAAAGGCCTAACCAGGACGATCAGTCTTTCTTCATCAGGCGTACATAGTAGATGCCACCCGCTACTGAGCCCTGGTGGGCAACAAATTTAGTTACCAGTGTATGATCAGGTGCATGCTTCACCAGCTCAGCCGGAATCGGGTAATCTACTGTGTAAAACGTATCGCCATGGCTGCCATCCAGCTTAACCGTTGCTATTTTAGTATTATTGACCAGTATATCAAAATTCCGGTCTTTGTCCTGGCCGTAGTAAGTAATTCGCAGCAGGGCTGCTTCCCCTTTTTCATCTTTAAGGTTGTAGCTGAACCAGCCAGTGGCATGGCGCCAGTGCCGGTTCTGGTGTACGCCACTCTCCGTGCCCTCTGCTTTGAAGAAATGATCTGATTCGGGTTGTTGCTCACCTGGAGCAACCTGGTCAATGGTTTGCTTTTCCAGCACCATCTTTTCCCTTTCCAGCGCCTGGGTTGCCTGCTGAATGCTATCAAGCTCACGGGGTGTTACCAGCTGCCAGTAGAGCATATAGCGGGCCTCGTGCAGGTTGTAGAAAGGCGTTAGCTCCAGCGATTTGTATTCGGGCTGATGGATAAGACTGGCCGCTGTGAAGGTAAGGGGCTTGCCCGCTACAGGCTTTATTTTTGATACTATATCCTTGTCGGCACTTACAAAAAGGGGTGCCTCCTGCAGCGGATACAGTTCTCCACTGGCTATGTGGCCCATGCGGCTGCTATCTGCAAACAGGCCCTCCAGGTTTTCTGTGCCTGTTTTTGCAGCCATCACCAGTGGTCCGTGCATAACGGCATAATAGGGCGAACCATCCGGCAGCTGCTCCAAACGGGTCTGCATGGGCAGCGTTACAGCAACCCTATCTCCTTTTTTCCATTTTCTGCTGATGGATACATAAGTACCCGGTGCTGCCTGTACGTTAAAGTCTTTGCCATTCACCTGCACTTTCATAGCCCCATTGGCTACCCACTCGGGGTAACGTATTTTCATGGTAAAAGCGCCTGCTTTAGCTTTTTGCACTGTAAGCAGCGTTTGTTCCTCATGAGGAAAGCGGGTTTGCTGTGTAAGCGTTAGCCCCCGCTCCTGCCAGTTGAGCTGTGAAGGAATAAAAAGATTTACATATAGCTCGTTATCGGTATGGGCATAGATAAGCTCGCCATACTTGGCGTGATTTTCCAGACCGGAGCCAACACAGCACCAGAAGCTCTGATGGGGCTGCGAGTACACACGGTAATGCTGCGGGCGCATGGGGGTGAAGTAAACGAAACCTCCCTCTGGGTGCTGCGAAGATAGTATATGGTTGTAGAGGCCTCTTTCATAAAATGCGATGTAGTCCAGATCACTGCTGGTCTGGTAGAGCATCTTCGAAAGCCGGAGCATGTTATAGGTATTGCAGGTTTCCGGCCCTTCCCGGTCTGTGATCATGGGCGTGAAATCATCTGCAGGATGAAAATGCTCGCGCACACTGTTACCACCAATGGCAACCGAGCGGTTATTGGCAACTGTTTCCCAAAAAAAGCGGGAAGCATCCTGCCAGGCCCCATCATTGGCTACCTCTGCCACACGCTTAAAACCTATTACTTTAGGAATCTGGGTGTTGGCGTGCATGCCGGTGAGCTGGTCCTGCCCGGCCAGGAGTGGCTGCAGTACCTTCTGATGGGAGAACTTGCGGGCCAGCTCCAGGTATTTCTGATCTCCTGTTATGGCAGCCACATCAGCGAAAACTTCGTTCATGCCGCCATGTTCTGCGGTAAGCATTTGCTGTATCTGCTGGTCGCTTAAACCTGATACCAGCTGCAGGCTCCAGTCGCTTAGCTTAATGAGCATGTCTTTTGCCTGCTGACTGCCGGCATACACATAAGCATCGCGCAGGCCGGCATAAAGCTTATGAATGTTGTACCAGGGCACCCACTTCTGGTTCAGCGAAAAATTATCGGCCTCTATTTTACCGCTGGCAATTTCCTGCCACATGGCCTCGCCACCCGGAATGCCCCCTATATAACCCCTGTCGTTTGCATCCTGTGCCCTTTTCAGCTCACCCAGCATGTAGTTCAGGCGCTCCAGCACCTGCTGGTTGCCGGTAGAAGCATACATAAGCGAGAGGGCGCTAAGGTAGTGGCCGGCTGTGTGCCCGTCGAGACCTGTTGCCTCCCAGTTGCCGTAGCCCTTTGCTTTAGGGGGCAGGCCTGCTTCGCGAAGAAAGGGCGCCAGAAGCCTGTCGGTCTCGAGCGAAAAGATATATTCCAGATCTGTTTGCTCGGCCTGCTTAAAGGGGCTGTCTAAAAGCCTTACGGCCGATAGGGGAAAGGGCTCTACAGGTTTATCCTGTGCCTTAGTTTCCAGGGCGCAGATTCCCACCACTACCGGTAAAACCAGCAGGCCCCTCATTACACCCTTCATTACTGCTGCCCTGCTACTCATAGCAAACTTTAAATTATTGTTATATAAGAATTTAGAAAGTAAAATACCATCAGCCTCAACAAGGTTCCCTGATCTTTAGCAGAACCAAATTCAAACTGTTGTAGAGGCTGCACCGGAAACAGTTACTGTGCCTTATCGCGCACCTGTTCCACCCCTTCGGTGGTCATCACTACACGCTTCAGGGTACCATCGGGGTTGTAGTGGAGGCGGTCAATGGCTACCGAGCGGCGGAAACTACCGCCATTTGGCTGTATGCCACCGGTATGGTAGATAAAATAGGAATTGCCTTTAAAATCCAGGATAGCCTGGTGGTTGGTATTGGAATTACCCGCCAGCTCATTCAGGATTCCCTTATATTCCCATGGACCTTCTATGCTGCGGCTCATGGCATAGGCTGTTTTTTCCGGAAACTGGTAGGCATAAGAGAGGTAATACCAATCGCCCTTTTTGTGCACCCAGGGAGCCTCTGTGAAATGTGGCAAGCCCTCTATTTTATGAAGTGGGCCATCCAGCTCAATCATGTTATCTTTAAGCTTTGCGTAGTGCATTACAGTATTACCCCAGAAGATGTAGGCCTGCCCGTCGTCGTCAATGAATACAGCAGGGTCTATGTCATCCCAGCTGATGTCGGTATGCTTGGTCATATCGTTGGTGATGAGCGCAGTGCCGCGGGCATCTTTGAAGGGACCTGTGGGGCTGTCGGATACAGCAACGCCAATGGATTTGCCAGGAATGCTATCATGCTCAACGGTTACATACCAGTAGAACTTACCCTCCTTCTCCACCACATGCGCCGCCCAGGCATCGGCTTTGGCCCAGGAAAAGTCGCTTACTTTTAGTGGCACGGGATGTTCCTCCCAGTTCACCATATCTTCAGAGGAGAACACCAGCCACTCATTCATTCTATAAAAATGAAAATCATCCGGAGCCTCGTCGTGGCCGGCATAGAGGTACACCTTATCATCATGCACAATTGCTGCCGGATCGGCCGTGAACTTATGGGTAATGATGGGGTTGCCCGCCCGCTTAACTTCTTCATCAGCAGTAGTAGCAGTAGCAACCGGTGCATCTGCCTTGGTAGAGCAGGAAGCCACTCCTAAACAAGCTGCTACTACCGCACTCAGCACAAGAGATGATTTGTATGTCTGATTCATGATGATGTGTACATTTCAGTTTTAAAATACAGGTTTTGCGTTGCCACCTTACCATATACACCTCCATGACTTTTAGCCATGGAGGTGTGCTAATTGATCCCCTGCGATATTGATTACTTCATTTCCAGCACCACC
This sequence comes from Cesiribacter sp. SM1, assembly GCF_020178975.1. GTDB lineage: Bacteria > Bacteroidota > Bacteroidia > Cytophagales > Cyclobacteriaceae > Cesiribacter. The sequence continues at coordinate 25,984 of NZ_JAHXBU010000040.1, read as the reverse complement.
ACTGAAAATGGCGGCAGGGTTACCGTAAGGTTATTGCCTTTGAGTTTTGCTCCCTTAAAAGCCTGTGGTGTAATCTTGTTTGGACTTTCAAAGGTGTTGAAGTCACCTACATTTTTAGAGCTAAGTATGCGTCCGCTTACAGTTTTGTAGTTACCGCCTTCAATGTTAATGGTTACCTCCTGCTTCTGCTTTGCATCGATGTTTACCAGCGAAACGTGGGTAAGGCCATTGGCATCTCTGGATGCAGAGGCAGAAATAGCTGGTAGCTTTTCGTTGCCCATTACATAATCGTTACTCTTTACCGTCATGGGAAGCAGGGTAGCATCCTGGTGCACATTGTACATTTCCATTACGTGGTAAGTTGGTGTAAGCAGCATTTTTTCCTCTTCGGTTAAAATCACTGCCTGCAGCACGTTAACAGTCTGTGCCAGGTTGGCCATGCGCACACGGTCGCTGTGCTTGTGAAAGATGTTTAAGGTAGCACCGGCAATCATGGCATCGCGCATGGTGTTTTGCTGATACAGAAAACCTGGGTTTGTACCCGGCTCTACTTCATACCAGCCACCCCACTCATCTACAACCAGGGCTATTTTCTTTTCAGGATCGTACTTATCCATGATGGCCGAGTGCTTGGTGATGAGCTCATCCATGAACAGGGCACGCTGCATGGTGGTAAAATACTGCTGCTCGCTAAAACCTGTGGCAGGACCTTTTGCACTCCAGTCGATCACAGAGTAGTGGTGCAGGGCTACACCAGATACCATGCTGCTGGGTATGTTCTTCATCAGTGTTTCCGTCCAGTTATAGTCGGCAGAGTTAGCACCAGATGCAATTCTGTACAGGCCGCCTTCATTAGTCCAGCCAGCCATAAAGGTGGCATATTTGCGATACTCATCGGCATAATAATCAGGCTGCATGTTACCGCCACAACCCCAGGCCTCGTTGCCTACTCCCCAGAATTTAACGTTCCAGGGCTTTTCGCGTCCGTTTTCCCTGCGCAGCTTCGACATGGGGCTTTCTCCCTCAAAGTTTACGTACTGCACCCAGTCCATTACGTCCTGTACGGTACCGCTGCCTATGTTTGCTGCCAGGTAAGGCTCTGTGCCCAGCTCCTCGCACATGTTCAGAAAGTCGTGGGTACCAAAGCTGTTATCTTCTGTAACGTTGCCCCACCAGGTGTTTACAATGGTAGGCCGCTCAGATTTAGGCCCGATGCCATCTTTCCACTGGTAGGTATCGGCAAAGCAGCCTCCCGGCCAGCGGAGGTTCGCTATTTTAAGCTTTTTAAGGGCCGCTATCACATCGTTACGCACCCCGTTGGTGTGGGGAATGGTGGTGTTATCCTCACCTACATAAAAGCCTCCGTAGATGCTCCTGCCCAGGTGTTCTGCAAAATGTCCGTAAATGTGTCTGCTGATTTTCTGATCAGAGCCTTTTGCATCCATGCTGATGGTATTTTGCCCGTAGCTTACCAGGCTGCACATGAGCATAAAACCACTTAAAAATATCCTTTTCATCTATGCTGTATGTTTGTTATTGGTTGTTCTTTTTTTGGTTTCGGGTATGAGCTACCATGTTTGCGGCATGAGACGGACCGCCGCTGCGGCCCGGGTGCCTCTGCAGTTTATAATTTTTTGCTTATTCCTTTTGTAGCTGTTTGCCCCAGAGGCTGAAGCCATCTGCAGCCAGGCCGGTAAAAAGAATGGCAGGCGTTTTATTTTCCCAGTCCCAGCCGCGGGATAGGATTACGCTTGTTTCCTGCGCTCCTTGTCCGGAAAGTACCAGCCTGTCGCCATCCAGCTTCCAGCTGGTAAATTCAGGTGAGCCCACCACCTTACCATCGGCTGCCAGGCTGATTTTGGTGGAATTATTGAACATGCTGGTGCTGTAGTGCCAGCCACCGGGAGGTATCTGCCCTTGCCAGAGGGTAACTGTATCTTTCACCTCGGCCAAGTGCATCATTTCCCAGCTTCCGGCAAGCTCATCCTGGCTGATGGGCCGCTGCTCCATGGCCGCATAACGCTCCGGAGACACCACAGGCCATCCGTCTGCTGTCCAGAACATTTTACGGGCGTGCAGCACCATCATCAGGTTTTCGGGCGCAAGCCTGCCCTGGTGGAACATATAGAACTGCCCGCCATCGTTCAGCACTGCCGGATGGGCTACCCCAGCCCAGCCCGGGTGGCCATCGAAACGGTAGGCGTAGGTAAGCACCGGGAAGTTGTTGGTGGTATCAGCCATATCTTTCCCAAACATATCCAGGTAAGGGCCATCGGGCGTAGCTGATCTGCCTACGCGCACATTATAATGTGTAAACAGTGCATCATAAGAAACGAAGAGGTAGTACATCTTTGTCTCGGGATTGTAAACAACCTCGGGAGCTTCTATAATCCTTGTTTTGCCTTCTGCCCTGCGGGCTACTATTTTCCCCAGGTCGCCTTCCTGCATGGCAAGGCCGGTAGCAGGGTTTAACTCCAGCGCAAACAGGCCGCCGAAGTAAGAGCCATAAATCATCCAGTGTTTTCCTGTTTGGGCATCTACCACCACAGAAGGGTCTATGGCGTTCACGGGGCTGCTCTCAAAGGTTTTTACCACCAGCCCCTGCTGTTCCCAGGGGCCTTCTGGCGAATTGCTGGTAGCCAGCCCAATCGTAGAGGTGTTGGCACCAAATACAGAAACTGAATAGTACAGGCGATAGCCGTCACCCCATTTCATGATGTAGGGCGCCCAAATACCGCCGGGCTCTCTTCCGCCAGAGGCTTCGTGTATGTGCTGAACGGCAGCCGGGGGAATGCTATCGAACGCCCAGCCTACAAACTCCCAGTTTACCAGGTCCGCAGAGCGGCGCACATGTATGTTGCCAATATCAATGGAATCGGATTCCTGTACGGCACCCTCGGGCCACCAGATGGCATCGGTAGAGTACATATAGTATGCATCGCCAGCCTTGATAACAGAGGGGTCGTGTACATTGTAGGTGCCCCACTTCCTGTAGTGCTGAATATCAGTAATGGCACTGTAGTCATCTTCGATGTCAGGACCTGTGACCTGCTCATTTGGCTGCTCTGTCTGGCTTTGCTGCGTCTGGCAGGCTCCAAACAGGGTAATCATCAAGGTGAAAAAGCTAGAAAGTTGTGTTAGTCTTATCATATTACAGGGCTACTCCTTTAGCAGGATTTAAGAAGAGAATCTCCCGGGAAAAGCGCAGGCTTTGTACCTGCACAGTCCGGGAGAATCTACCAACCAACCAATTTAGAGTAAAACTTATATCATTGTATTTTAACTAAATAATGCTCGCTGTACACTCCGGCGCTCACTGCTCCAGGGCTACCTGCGGCCAGCCTTGTGCATCCCAGCGAAGCTTTTCGATTCTAAGTTTTGGCCTGCCCTCTTCGGCAGCGGCATAAGCATGGAACACCAGGTAATCGGTATTATCAAAAGTGTAAACTGAATTATGTCCCACACCATACCAGGCCTCATCTCCCTCCAGCAGCAGGCTTGCTTTTCCCTCCAGCATTTGCTCGCCATCACGGTTCAGGTAAGGCCCATGAATGTCTTTTGAACGGCCTACCACCATTTTGTAGGTGCTGTTAACACCCCTGCAGCAGTAGTCGTAGGAGACAAACAGGTAGTAGTAATCTCCTTTTTTGAATAGGAAGGGTGCCTCGATGGCTGCACTTCCGGCCAGGGTATCGTGGGTACTCCATTCCCGGGGCCGCCTTGCCAGGGTATACCACTCTTCGGGCTGGGCCGGCTTTTTCAGATCATTATCCATTTTTACCAGCTTCATGCCTCCCCAGAAAGAGCCAAAGGTTAGCCATGGCTGTCCTTTCTCATCCTTTATCAGGTTAGGATCTATGGCATTCCACAAATCCCTGCCCGGCACCGATTGCACTACTTTACCGTGATCGGTCCATTTATAGTCTGGACTTTTTGGGTCCAGTGTCGGGTTGGTAGCCAGACCTATGGCTGATGTATTTTTACCAAAGGCAGATACTGAGTAGTATAAATAGTAGGTGCCATTGTGATAGGAAATATCAGGCGCCCATATATGGCCCTTAAAGCCTGGAATGGCATCTACTGCCCACTGCGGCGGGCTATCAAAAACAGCCTTCTGGCGGCTCCAGCTTTTCATATCGGGTGATGACCAGACAGCAATACCAGGCCCGGTGGCAAAAAGGTAGTACGTTCCACCCTGGCGGATCATGACCGGATCATGCACCCTGAAGTTTGCACCCTCGCCCTGTGCATTTGCCGTGGAAAAAACGCCAGCAAATAGCAGCACAAGCAGTGAAAGCTTCCAGAAAAAATGTTTTTGAGTTATTAGCATTGCCTTTTCATTTTACATTAGCGATCTGTAGCCGATCAAAAAAATGATTAGATACTGCCTGTGCTGACAGGGCTGCAAAACCAGTGCTGCGGTAAAAGCCCCGCTTGAAAACCTGCTTTTGGGATGGCTTTTTAAGCGTGCTTTACACTCAATACAATATAACTGTTTTTTTTACACTTAAAAAATTTTACAAAGATCCTCCCGAAACTATTTGTCTCAGGAGGATGAAAATTTTGCGTTTCAATCGATTACTACTCCTTATCCCTGCCCGCGCAGGGATAAGGAAGCAGACTTCAGGCGTTAGGTACTGCCTATTCTTTTACTGAAAATTTATAGGTGGTCTGGGTCTGGTAAGTCTCGCCAGGCCTAAGGGTTACAGATGGAAAATTCTCCTGGTTTGGTGAATCGGGGTAGTGCTCTGTTTCCAGGCAAAAGCCGGTGCGGTGGCCATAGGTGAAGCCCTTGCCGCTTAAAGAGCCATCGAGGAAGTTGCCGGTATAGAACTGAATGCCTGGTTCAGTGGTATGCACCTCCATAAAGCGACCACTTTCTGGATGGTGCACGGTTGCCGCCAGGCTCATTGCTCCGGCTTCACCATTCAGGGCCCAGCAATGGTCATAGCCCTTGCCATAGACAATCTGCTGGTCGTTGGCATCTATTCTTTCTCCAACCGCTGTTGGTTCTGTAAAATCAAATGGAGTACCTTCTACAGCTATTAGTTCTCCGGTAGGAATGAGGGTTTCATTAACCGGCACAAGGCTGTCGGCATTGATCATTACCTGGTGGTCCAGGATTTTTTCCCCAAGGTTACCACTTAAGTTAAAGTAAGCATGGTTGGTAAGGTTAACCACTGTGGCTTTATCGGTAGTTGCCTGGTAGTCGATCTTTAGGGCATCATCGTTGGTGAGGGTGTAGGTAACATCTACTGTAAGGTTGCCGGGATAGCCTTCTTCGCCATCCTTGCTAAGATGGCGCAGCTTTACACCAACGCCCTCTTCACCTTCAAACGATTCGGCCTGCCACAAGACCTTATCAAAACCTCTTACGCCTCCATGCAGGTGGTTTGGGCCGTCGTTGGCTGCCAGTTTATAGGTTTGGCCATCCAGCACAAACTGTGCGTTTGCAATGCGGTTGCCATAGCGGCCCACAATGGCACCAAAGTATGGTACGCCTTCCTGCAGGTAGCCTTCCAGGTTATCAAAGCCCAGCACAACATCCTCCAGGGAGTCGTTTTTATCTGCCACTCTTAAAGAGGTGATAATGCCACCATAGTTGGTGATTTTTACTTCGGTGCCATTTGCATTGGTGAGGGTGTACAGATCCACGGTAGTACCATCCTGCATTTTACCAAAATCAGACCTGCTTACGCTGCTGGTATTTTGCACCGTATCTGCAGTACTCTGTGCATCCTGGTTATTTTCGGAAGATCCTGAACAAGCCCAGCCAAACAGCAGTGAGCACAGCAGCAGTGCCGTTAATTGATTTTTTTTCATTGGTTGATTATCAGTTAATATAATGGTTGGCAAAATATAGCTATTTCCAAAGTAGTACACGCTATACAAGGATGTTCCATAGCAAGAGAACCTGATTCTCACACTATGGAACATTCTGACTACAAAATACAAATTAGCTGGCTTTTACCCGCACCACTGTTACAGAATAAGGAGCAAGGGGCAGATTTACCTTATTTCCTTTTACTTTAAGGTTTTGCTCTACCGGGCTGATGTTGATTGGATTTTCAAGCGTATTTACTGCATCCAGCTTATCGCTTTTCATTACAGTTAATTTCGCTTTTGAAGCTAACTTTTTTACACCCTCCACCACGGTTTCGCTGTTCTGTACTTTATCGGTGGTGTTTACAATCTTAAGAATAATCTCCCCCGTCTCATTGTCTTTTACTGCCGAAGCAAACAAACCATTCTGGCCGGTTACCGGCTTATCCTGGTGGAGCATAGGCACTACCTGGGAGCCTTTGTTTGTGGAGAACAGCTTCTGCACATAGTAGTTGGGAGTGCCGTGGGCACGCAGGTTATCTACCCAGATCATGTCGGGGGTCCACTGCCAGCCCTCGGCATGAGCGAAGAGCGGCGCATAAGAGGCCATCACTACTACATCGGCATTACGCTCCAGGCCTGTCATAAAGGCTGCTTCTGAAAGAGCGGTCTCCCAGTTGTTTTTGTTATCGGGACTTGCAATGGCAACACTTTGTGCAGCATACTCTCCTGCAAAAATCTTGGGGCCGTTGCGATCGTAGCTGTCGTAACGGGTAGCATTCTCGCGGAACCACTGCGGCGGGCGGTAGTAGTGCTCATCGATGAGCTCGGCATCCATAGCGCGCAGGGTTTTATCGAGGTACTCAAATTCCTCACCCTCCGGGAAAGGTCCTGTGGTGGTTACAAGGGTAATTTCCGGATGCTTGGCCTTCAGTACTTTTTCAAATTCTTTGTAACGTTCAATGTACTGTTCGCCCCATTGCTCATTACCCACCCCCAGGTACTTCATGTTAAATGGCTCGGGATGCCCCATTTCGGCACGCTTCTTACCCCACTCGCTGGTGGCAGGACCATTTGCAAATTCAATAAGGTCTAGTGCATCCTGTATGTATGGCTGAAGCTCATCCAGGGGTACCAGCTCGCCGGTGTTAAACTGGCAGGCCATACCTGCATTGAGAATAGGCAGCGGTTCGGCACCAATATCCTCTGCTACCTGGAAGTATTCAAAAAAGCCCAGGCCAAAGGTTTGGTAGTAGTCGGGGGTAAGGCGGTGCTTAAATTCGGTGTTCCAGCGGTTCACGATCAGGTCACGCTCTGCAGCAGGACCAATGGTTTTCTTCCACTGAAAGCGCTCATCCAGGGTGCGGCCTTCTACAATACAGCCACCGGGAAAACGCAGGAAGCCAGGCTTCATATCGGCCAGCAGCTGAATCATATCGGCACGCAGGCCACCCGGGCGTCCTTTCCAGGTATCCTGGGGAAAGAGAGAGATCATGTCCAGATCAATCTCGCCCTGTCCTTTGGTCCAGATGTTTAGCCTTGCCTTAGGTTCTGTAGCAGTGGCTGTAAAGCTTGCTGTATACTTTTTCCAGGCCTGCCCTTCAGGCTTTATGGTTGTTTCACCAATCTTTTCGCCATTCGCATTTACCAGCTCCACGTTAAGTACAATGTTGCTACCGGGCTGCTGGCGGGCCATTACAGAAAAATCGTACTGATTGCCCTGCTTGATGCCCATGCCCCGGAATCCTTCGTTGGTAATGCCATAATCACCTGCGGCAGATTTAACCTTTACACGTGCAAAGCGGCGGTTGGCCATGTCTACTTCTCCAAGGTTATAGACAAGCACACTGCCTTCGGCACCTTCTTTTTTCGTTTCTTTCCAGCCCATCATGGGGGTGTCGAATTCAAAAGAGCGGTTTTTCACCAGCTCTGCATATACCCCTCCGTCGGCTCCCATGTTGATATCTTCGAAGAAAAGCCCCCACATGGTGGGCTGTATATCAGCAGTGGGCTGGTTTGCCTTCACCACAAAAGAGGCTGGTTGTTGTGCAGTAACATTTGCTGAAGCGACGATTCCGATCACTAAGGCAGCAAAAGCGTTATACTTCCTTTTCATGTTTATAGAACAAATTTTTTTCTACTCAATTTAAATTAGTCTGCGGCATCTCCGGTCTGTTATCCTTCCCAATAACTGCCGCGTATGAGGCTGGACATTATCTTCTGTTTATCAGAAAATCACCGCTGTTACTGGACTTTTTTCCCCCAGACAGCAGTACCCTCCTGGTTGAGGCCTGTAAAAATCAAGGTTTCCATTACCTGGTTTTCCCAATCCCTGCCGCGTTTTACAAGCACCGTTTCTACGGTGTCATCTGCCCAGTGAAGTGTAAGTGTGCCATCGCTGTAAGTCCACTGGCTATCGGCACTGCCATTGATAGAACCATCGGCACCAAGCGTTAAGGGTACCGACCGCTGAAGATCCGGCGAGCGCTGCTCTTCTGCATAACCAGGCACCACGCGGTAGCCTAAAACAATCCGCTCCCACTCACCTGCCAGTTCTTCGGCTGCCACCGCTGTTTGCTCCAGGCCGCCATAACGTTCGGGAGATACCACAGGCCATCCGTCTGCTGTCCAGTACATTTGGCGAATGTGCATCGTCATGAAATAAACGCCATTTGTTGGCCTTGCCTGGGTAGCTATGTAATACTGACCCTGGCCATCCTGAAACACACCAGGGTGTGATACGCCCTGGTAGCCCGGGTGACCATTGAACTGGTACGGGGCCAGGATCATGGGAAGATCATCACGCTCCTCATTCATATCATGTCCATGAAAATCATAGAAAGGCCCGGTGGGCGAATCGGAGCGGCCAACCCGTACATTGTACTTGGTTTCCAGCCAGTCGTAGGCAATAAACAGGTAATATTTTTGCTGCTCCGGATTATAGATAATTTCCGGGCCTTCGATGTTACCATTTGGCTGGCCATTGGTAAAGCCTCTTTGGGCAACCCTGGTGCCTTTGTCGCCTGCCCTGAGGGCAAAACCAGTGGCAGGATCTAACTGCAGTGCGTAAATACCATCCCAGGCAGAACCGTAGTAGAACCAGTGATTACCGGCCTGGTCAATGATAACTGAGGGGTCAATGGCATTGGTTTGCCTGCTGTTATCAGCAAGAGAGGTTACTACCAGGTCTTTCTCTACCCAGGGTCCCCAGGGATTTGAAGAAGTTGCCAATCCAATTACACTTAGGCGCGGAGTAGGAGAAGACAGTGAATAGTAAAGCCTGTACTCACTTCCCACCTTGATCACATAGGGCGCCCACAGAGAATTGAAGGCAGTACCACCTTTAGAGGATATAAAGCTTGCACCTTTTACCGGTAAACCATTGAAAGCCAAACCCAAGAATTGCCAGTTGACCAGATCTTTAGATCTCCGCATCTGGATGCCCGGGCCTATTACATTGCCATAAGAGGCGTCGGTGCTGTAACAGTAGTAGTAATCACCATCCTTGATGATGGCAGGATCATGAACATTATAAAATCCCCATTGCGATCTGTCGGCATAGGAAGCAATAGCTCTGTAATCATCCGGAAAGCGGCTAAAGTCAAACGGTCCGGCCACAATGTCTTCAGGTTCTTCTGGCTCCTCAGGATCCACAGGATCTTCGGTATCATCTTTATCGTCTACCACAGGTTCATCATCTGCGCAGGATACAGTGACAAGCCCAAAGGCAACAACAAATACCATCAGGTAAAAAAGTCTAAGCAGCCCCAAAACCTTATTCACTATTGTAGTTTTCATGATTATCTTTTCTGCATTCATCATTGCTCACTAAACCTGAATCAATTTAATCCTACAAGGAACTAACCTTCTGCCTATGGGTAAATCTACAGGCAGAAGGTTAGTTTCTCAGCATAGCAAATAATTAATAGCCTGGGTTTTGAACCATGGCAGGATGCCTATCAAGCTCTGCCTGCGGAATAAAATAGAATTCCCTGCCAGGCGTATATCCATTGAACTCACTATCTCTAGCCTTCAGATCTGCTAACATTTCAGGATCTTCCAGCCAACCCCATCTTCTAATGTCGTCAAACCTTTTTCCTTCAAAGGTGAACTCTAGCAGCCTTTGGTGCGCCAATTCCATAAATAATTCATTGGGGCTCATGGCTGCAAGCTCTGCCTCTCTGTCTGGCAGGTTTGCCCTGCTTCTTACCATCTGAATGTATTTTGCTGCTTCCGTCATATTACCCAATGCAATCTGTGTTTCAGCGTACATCAGCAAAACATCGGCATAGCGCATCAGCCTTTCATTGATACCAGAACGCCAGTCAAACTCATCAGGAAGCGTTCTGTAATTTTGGTACTTTTTAGGATAAATATCAGTAGTTCCTTCGCCATACTGCTGCTCATAAGGCACGCCATATACTGTAGCACCCGGGTAGTTATAGAACATGGTGGCATCTAATCTTGGATCTACATTACCCTCTGCGGTAGGCTCTATCATGAACTGCTCAAACGCCCAGCGAGTTGGCAGCACATCTGACCAGCCAAAGCCAACTGGGGCATATGTAATCGCCCTTGCAGATGTTTTACTCCAGTTAGCAGCCGGCATACGAACCCAGCCCAGTTCAGCTCCGCCTACTTCTCTGTCAAACTGAATCTCAAAAATAGATTCAGCGTTGTTTTCGTGCTCCTCAGTAAAATTATCTGCATAATTAGGCATCAGCGAATATCCCATGCCCATTACTTTTTGAAATTCATTGGCTGCTGCCTGGTACTGTTCAGTAAACAGATAAGCTTTGCCAAGGTAGGCTGTGGCGGCACCCTTGGTAGCCCTGCCCAGATCACTTGCATCTGTATAAGACTGAGGGAGCAATTCAGCTGCTTGCTGGAAGTCCTGGATAATTTGATTCCAGACTGCAGCCGGATCTGACTGCTCAGGGTAAAAATCGTCTGGTGTTTCATAAGGCTCCAGCACCAGGGGAATGTTATTGAACCAGGTAACCAGGTGCATATAGTAAAGCCCACGCAGGAACAGGGCCTGTCCGTGCAGCGCATCTCTTGCCTCCTGCGAGCTAAACTCAATTTCCGGATTTTCAATACGGCTGATTACATTATTCGCTCTGTGTACGCCGCCATAAAAGGCAATCCAGGTCCAGTGCTGCAGCAGTTCATCGGTTGCGCGGCCAAACCTGCCGGCCAGGTCAATTACCGGCCAGGGGCTGTCGCCTCTCACATCATCTCCGCGAAGGTCTAAGGCAAGAGGGGCTAAGCGCATATAGGAGCCATCGTAGTACATTGACTGGTAGATCCCGTTAACACCCTTTTCAAAGTCTTCTTCTGTATTCCAGAAAGTTGCTTTATCAATTTGGTTTGGATCTGTCAGTTCCAGATACTCATCGCCGCAGGAAGCCGAACCCAGCATTACCAGTACTATCAGGATATATTTTAAATTTTTCATCTTTGTAAATTTTAGCTTTATAGATTAAAACTGAACCTGTAAGCCCAGCATCAAACCTTTAGGATTAGGCAACCCCCCTGAAAAGGCGTTGAATGCTCTGTTTGGTTCGTCCGGCATGGCAACACCACTGCTAAATATACCTGTACTTCTGAAATCAGGATCCATGCCCTGGAATTTTGTAAAGGTTACCAAGTTCTGGCCTGTTACATAAAATCTCAGGCTAGAAATGTATTTACTCATGATATTGGTAGGCAGTGTATAACCCAGCTGCACACTGTTTAGCCTCAGAAAGCTACCGTTTTCCAGCCAGCGGTCAGATGCTCTGCCATTTCCGTTAGGGTCGCTAAGAATTACACGAGGAACGTCTGTATCTGTGTTGTCCGGAGTCCATCTGTTCAGAGTATTAGTGGAGTAGTTGGTATAGCCCGCTGCGGCTTCAATAGAAGCTCTTACTGCATCCAGTACTTTGTTGCCTGCATTACCCTGCAGCAGCATAGAAAAATCGAAATTTTTATAGGCTGCTGAAAAACTACCACCAAAAGTATATTTTGGAATAGCACTGCCCAGGTAAGTCCTGTCTTCTTCTGTTACCTGTCCATCGCCATCCAGATCCATGAATTTAAAGTCTCCCCGGCCTGTATTCACCTCCTGGTACACACCATCGGGCGCACCGGAATTGAGCGCATCCAGCTCTTCCTGAGTCTGAATGATCTTTTCTATTTTATAACCATAGAATGCAGAAACCTCTCCACCTTCCTCTGTGATGCTGGTATTACCAAAAATTGGCACTCCACCACCAAGAGATACAACTTTGTTATTCAGGGTAGTTAAATTAACAGAAGCATTGTAGGTAAATTCACCCTCAACTTTATTGTAACCTAGAATGAACTCAAAACCTGAGTTTTCCAAGATGCCTGCATTTCTGAAAGGAGCATCTTCATCGTATACTCCAGTGCTCGGAGGTAATGGTACCTGCACCAGTACACCATCGGTCTCTGTTCTGTAGTACTCTGTAGTAAAAGTTAGTCTGTTTTCAAAAACAGCAAGGTCTATACCAACGTTGGTACTCTTTGTTTCTTCCCACCTTAAGTCTTCATTGGCAAAACCTGATTGCGTGGCACCAAGTGCAAGCTGTCCGCCAAAAACAGCATGTGCATACGGGTTGATGTAGGTAGTATGTCCATAATTACCAATTTCCTGATTACCCAGTATGCCATAGCTGCCTCTTAATTTCAATTGATTCAGCCATGAAATTCCTTTCATGAATTCTTCTTCGCTAACTTTCCAGCCCAAAGAAACAGATGGGAATGTACCGAAACGGTAGTTTCTACCAAATCTTGAAGAGCCGTCTCTTCTAATGGTGGCAGTTAATAAATACTTACTGTCGAAATCATACAGAACACGACCAAAATAAGATTCCAGCCGGTTTTCGTTTTCACCTGCATCTACAAATCGCTCCGCACCACTTGAGATAACATCCGGAAAACGCGGATCTATATTATCTGCCCTTGCGTTTAAATTTGTTACTCTAGATTGCAGTGCTGTGTTACCCACTAGCGCTGTAATATGGTGCAGCCCAAGAAATTTCTCGTAGGTCAGAGTGTTTTCTATAGAAGCGGTCATACCCTCGCCTCTCCAGTCATACAATTTTGGAATATTGTTGTTGCGGTTGGTACCCAGGTCAAACTCAGGCTCATTTCTGGTATCTTTCCAGTCGGTACGTTCCAGGCTTAAGCTGGTTCTGAAGTCCAGATCCTTAACAATCTCAATCTCTCCATACAGGTTACCAATAATACGGTAGCGATCAGACTGGTTGCTTAGAATGCTGTTGGCGCCAATTGAATTGATCATCAGAGAGCGGTGAATCACACCATCAGGTCCACCATAACCACCCAACCTGTTAGGATCATAAACAGGCACTGTTGGAATTGCCCTTACTAAATCCTGCACAAAATTACCGGTGTGCAGAAAGCCAGAAAAATCAAAATGCTCTTTCGCGATTTGAATGGATTCTCCGATTTTGAATCTGCCCAGTTTAAAATCTGTGTTTACCCGTACAGAGTAACGATCATAATTAGGGCCATTACCAACTACCGGACCATTGTGATCAAAATAGTTGAGGGATACATAGTAGTTGCCATTATCGCTACCGCCGGAGAAAGACAGTGCATGCTCCATAAGTCTGCCAGTTTTCAAACCAGCATCTTGCCAGTCGGTATCGATATCATTAACAAAATATTGTGAATTTGGATCGTTGCTGGGTGCCACTGTAAGAGTAGGGTCATACAGACGAGCATTATTCACTGCTTCGTTGTTCAGCAGCTGATAACCTTCTCTGCCAACTACATCATAGCGGTTGGTAATGCGCTGCCAGCCATGGGTTGCATTATAATTAACTTTAATTTCGCCTTTGCTGCCGCGCTTGGTAGTAATGATAACCACTCCGTTTGCAGCCCTGGATCCATAAATAGAGGCCGCTGCAGCATCTTTTAGAATTTGTACTGAGGCAACATCTGATACCGGAATTTGGCTGATTGGGGTTTGGATACCATCTACAATATATAAAGGGTCATTATTCCCGAATGATCCAACACCTCTGATGCGCACATTCGGAGAACCCCCAGGCTCACCGCCACCCTGCACTGTAACACCTGCCACCTGGCCCTGCATAGATTTACGAATATCATTGGTAGGCACTTTGTTGATGGTCTCTGTATTTACCACGCCTATGGAACCTGTTAAATCTTGTTTTTTCTGAGTTCCGTAGCCAATTACCACTACTTCATCAAGCTGCTCCAGGTCTGGCGAGAGCGCCATGTCTACAGTTGCCCTTGATCCTACCTGTACCTCCTCTTGCAAATATCCAATGTATGAAAATACGAGCACGGCATCTGCCCCGGGCACATCCAGCCTGTAGTTTCCATCCATATCAGTAACTGTACCTGTGGTGGTGCCCTTGATGAGAACGGTAGCACCTGGCAGAGCCTCTGATGTTAAAGCATCTGTTACCTTACCGGTAACCTGTTGCTGGGCAATGGCTCCGGGTAAAAGCCACCCCATTAACAAAGTAAAAAGTAATAATTTCTTCATAAACTTAATGTGGAATTCTTCGATTAAAATGCAGTATAACACGCAGGAAACAAACGATTGCGGCAACATTTTAAAAAAATTTAGCCTGCACATCATCTACTTTCCAGCTCTCTTTTCACACTTTCAATATTCTTTTACAAACAAGCGAAAGTGACATCTTACACGGCGGTTAAGCTTTGGATGGTGCCTGCTCTTTTATCCGGAGGCTGTTGGTGAGGTGGTTTTCATGATTCTGTTGTTTGGTTTATTCGTATTGTTGGTTCTGTCCGATAGTCAGTTATTAATAGTACAATGTACACTTATTTTTTTAAATGTGAAATCCACATTTATTATTTTTTGCAATCGATTGCGATTTTTTTTTAGCCTCTGCTGCCTAACAATAAGCCTTACTCATTCAGGCATGGTGAAATTTGATGTAAGTAACTGGTAATATGCACATTACACTCACTCTAAAAGCTAACCCATTCGATTTCAGGTACTAATAAGGACTTTATATATTTTTGATCCGCCTTGTTCCTCTATCTTATATAGTATAGCCCCCACACCAGGCAGCACAATAAAGCATAAAGTCTGCTGTGCTAAAAAAGCAGCACCCACAGTCCGGAGACTAAGGAAAAATGGATATACTAAAAAGAATATTTGGTCTGAGGCAATAATAAGGCTAACTCAGATAGCATTTTAAATGTATTTTCAACATTTTTAAAACCTTTTCAAACATCATCTTTAAACCCAACTATCAAATGATGCCAGGCCGAACCCACATGATGTTCTCAAGAAAGATGCTGTGCCTTTACTTTATTCTGATAGGCTTTCAGATCTCCTGTGTGACCAATAAAACGGAAGAGAATCCCGATGAAAATGTAGTTGCCAGTCCCGATGGAAATTTGCGTGTTGCATTTGCACTTCAGGAGAACGGACAGCCTGCTTACAGCATTTTTTACCGCGATAGCCTGGTTTTGACTGACTCAAAACTTGGGCTTAGCCGCACAGACAGTGATTTTTCTAAAGGTATGACGCTGGCATCTGTTTCGGAACCGCAGCTGGTGCGTGATGAGTACGTGATGATGCATGGTAAACGAAGACTGTGCACTTACCAGGCAAATGAAAAGTCCTTTTCGCTTAGCAACACAGCCGGCGAAAAGCTGAACATCATCTTCAGGGTTTCTGATGATGGCGTGGCCTTCCGCTACCACTTTCCCGATAAATCAGCAGACCCTAAAAAGATTGACGAGGAGTTAACCTCTTTCCATTTCAGGGAAGGCACCAAAGCATTTTTACAACCAATGTCGGTAGCAAAAACAGGTTTTGAAGGCACCAACCCCTCTTATGAAGAGCATTACCAGCAGAACATTCCGGCAGATCAGCCCGCACCCACAGAAGCCGGCTGGGTGTACCCCGCTTTATTCAACTATGGTGACACCTGGCTGCTCATTACCGAGGCAAACCTGGACAGAAATTACTGCGCCACCCGCTTAAAGCAGCATTCTCCGGGAAATGAATATGCCGTAGGCTTTCCCATGGCTGCAGAAGTGATGCCTGGCGGTGCCTTAAATCCAGAATCTGAGCTACCGTGGTACTCGCCGTGGCGCATTATTACCATCGGATCGCTGGGCACTATTGTAGAATCCACCCTGGGCACCGATCTGGCTGCTCCTGCCATCAAGGAAGACTTTTCTTTTGTGGAGCCAGGTGTTGCTTCCTGGAGCTGGGTAATTTTGAAAGACAATTCAATCAATTATGAGGTTCAAAAGCAGTTTGTTGATTATGCCGCCAATATGGGATGGGAGTACTGCCTGATTGACGTAAACTGGGATACAACGATAGGCTACGACAGGATAGAAGAGCTCTCCCGCTATGCGGCCTCCAAAAATGTAGGGCTTGTGCTCTGGTACAATTCTGCCGGCAGCTGGAATACGGTGCAGTACCATCCAAAAGATAAACTTCTTACCCCAGAAAGCAGAAAGGAAGAATTCAGCCGCCTGCAAAAAATGGGTATCAGGGGAATCAAGGTAGATTTCTTCGGGGGCGATGGTCAGTCGGTAATTGCCTATTACCATGATATTTTTAAAGATGCTGCCGCATATGGTATTATGGTAAACTGCCATGGTTCTACTCTTCCCAGGGGCTGGCACCGCACTTACCCTAACCTCTTAACCATGGAAGCCATTAAGGGCATGGAATTTATCACCTTTGAACAGGCAAATGCAGACCTGGCGCCCAGCCACAGTGCTATGCTGCCATTTAGCCGCAATGCTTTTGATCCGATGGATTTTACGCCCATGGTTTTACACGAGATACCAGGCATAGAACGCAAAACAACAAACGGCTTTGAGCTGGCGCTACCCTATCTTTTCTTATCTGGCATTCAGCATATTGCCGAAACACCAGCAGGCATGGAACAGGTACCAGATTATGTAAAGGAGTTTGTAAAAGATATTCCGGTTGCCTGGGATGATACCCGTTTTGTTGATGGCTATCCCGGTAAGCTGGCTGTTATAGCCAGAAAGAAAGGCGACACCTGGTATGTAAGTGGCATTAATGGAGAAGCGCAGGCGAAAACCCTGAACCTGGATCTTTCCTTTATTGGCCGCGGAAAAGAAGGAGTGCTGATCACTGACGGCGAAGAGCCAAAGTCTTTTAGTAAAACTAACGTAAGTGTACCTGCCTCTGCTTACCAGCTGAACGTTGAACCTAATGGTGGATTTGTGATGAAGTTTTAGGTTTACTTCGGTCTGCCTTGCATATTCTGGCATACCCCGGACTTAAGTCGGGGGTATGCCAGACCGAGATGTATGTCCAACCACACAAATAATAAACAGCCTTATAAACAAAAGAGCCCCAGGTTAACATCCGGGGCTCTTTTATATTAGCTACTAAAGCTGTGCTTATTTATTCAGCTGATAGTACACCTCGCTCCAGCGCAGCTCGTTTTTCAGCTGGTTGAGCCTGGTATCTTTATCGATCACCACGGATTCGATACCTGCCATTTCTGCGAAGTCAAGCAGGTTATCGGTGCTTAGGTTCTGGCTGTAGCAGGTATGGTGAGCACCACCGGCCAGGATCCAGGCAGCACAGCCGGTTTTCATATCCGGCAGTGGCTTCCACAGCACGCGGGCAACAGGCAGTTTAGGTAAATCGTGCTGCGGCTCTACAGCTTCTACCTCATTTATCAGCAGGCGGAAACGATTACCCATATCAATAATTGATGCGTTTAAGGCCGGGCCACCGGCTACATTGAATACCAGGCGAACCGGGTCTGCCTTGCCGCCAATGCCCAGGGGATGAACCTCGCACGAAGGCTTACCATTAGCAATAGATTCGTCAATCTCCAGCATATGTGAGCCAAGCACCAGGTTGTTGTTTGGCTCAAAATGGTAGGTATAATCTTCCATAAAGGCGTTACCACCTTTAAGCCCGCTACCCATTACTTTCATGGCACGCACCAGGGCTGCCGTTTTCCAGTCGCCCTCGCCGGCAAAGCCATAGCCCTGGCCCATAAGGCGCTGCGCTGCAATACCAGGCAGTTGTACCATGCCGTGCAGGTCTTCGAAAGTATCTGAAAAGCCTTTGAAATTACCCTCTTCCAGGAAGGTACGCAAACCAATTTCTATCCTGGCTGCCTCCTGCAGCGATTTATACTGTTCTCCGCCTTTGCGCAGTGATGCTACTACAGCATAACGCTCTTCATACTCTGCCGTAAGCTGTGCTACTGCACCATCGCTTACCTCATTGATTACTTTTACCAGATCGCCAATGCCATAGGTATTTACAGAGAAGCCAAACTTCATTTCTGCTTCTACCTTATCGCCTTCGGTTACGGCCACAAAGCGCATGTTATCGCCAAAGCGGGCAAACTTGGCTCCCTGCCAGTCGTACCAGCCGGCAGCCGCACGGCTCCACCCTGCAATTTGCTCTCTTACGGCATCTTCTTCCCAATGGCCAACCACAACTTTACGGTTAATACGCATGCGCGATACCATAAAACCAAACTCACGGTCGCCGTGGGCACTCTGGTTCAGGTTCATAAAGTCCATATCAATGGAGCTCCATGGAATATCGCGATTAAACTGGGTATGCAGGTGCAGCAGGGGCTTTTGCAGGATCTTTAAGCCACCGATCCACATTTTAGCAGGCGAAAAAGTATGCATCCAGGCAACGACACCAATACAGTTCTGTGCCACGTTTGCATCCTGACAAATGCGAAAAATTTCTTCGGTGGTTTTAACTACCGGTTTAAACACAACTTTAACAGGTATCTGTTCAGCACCATCCAGCCCGCTGGCAATACGCTGAGAATGCTCTGCTACCTGTTTAAGCGTTTCTTCTCCATATAAGTGCTGGCTGCCGGTAACAAACCATACTTCAAGTTGCTTTAGATTTATCATCTGTTTCAGGTTAATTATTCAAATAAGTAAAAGGTGTGGGCGTATCCCTGTGGCCTTGCCGGGCTGCCTACATCCAGAAAAAGTAATAGAGTAAGGTAATGATGAGCACAACACCTGCAGCTCCAATATTGAATGGAGTACCGGTGTTATAAAGCACAGGATCTGAAGAAAGCGCTTTCCTGTCTTCCAGATCCATTTTTACATTGGTATACAAAATAATGCCTATCATGGCGAAAAGCACTGCCAGCATATAGGCTGCTTCTATGCCCAGGTAATTGTACTGCGGCAGCAGTACTGTAGTAAGAATAGCTGTAATGAGTGCAAGTGCAAAGAAGAAGTAAGACACCTTGATCAGGTAGCTTTGTCTTGCAGGAGAAGGAAGCGGCGATTTAACCTTATGCCCTTTCTCAACAAAGCTTATCACTGAGGCAATCACACACAGGATCATGAATACATAACCCATGCGCAGCAGGAAGGGCATTTCAGGATAAACCAGGGCTATGATGATACCTGCAGGAATGGTGGCAATGGCCGTCCAGAGTGCTGCATTTGGTGTAATCTGTTTCCAGAACAAGCCCATGGCAAACACCACCACAACACCCGGATAGATATAACCGGTATACTCCTGTATGTACTGGAACACCTGATCGAGCGTGCTTAGCCTTGGGGCCACCAGCATGGCAATGCCCAGGGCAATCAGGGCTACAACCCTACCTACGCGCACCAGTTGTTTGCTGGTTGCCTCGGGCTTAAAGTAAGGCCGGTAAATATCCATGGTAAAAATAGTAGAGGTACTGTTTACCATAGAGGCCAGCGAAGACACAATAGCTGCAGCAAGGGCTGCAAATGCAAGACCACGCACACCTGCAGGCACAAAGTTCTTCAGCAGCCAGGGGTAGGCAGAGTCAGACTTTTCAATGGTACCAATGGCTTCAATAGGCTTGCCCAATATCTCAGATAATTGCTCAGGAGAATAGTTATTGATCAGTACGTAGGCAGCAATACCAGGGATTACTACAATCAATGGCATCAGGATTTTAAGGTATGCAGCAAAGAGAAGACCGCGCTTGGCTTCGTTGATGCTCTTTGCCGCCAGACCTTTTTGAATGATGTACTGGTTAAAGCCCCAGTAGCCCAGGTTAGTGGCCCACATGGCACCCAGGATTACAGCAACACCGGGCAGGTCTTTAAACGCATCCCGCTGTCCACCCTGGCCATCCGGCACAAAGAGTGTGTTTTCAGGAATGATCATCATAAAGTGGTTGCGTCCTTCTTCGTAAAGGTTTGCAAAGCCGGCTAAAACACCCTCGCCCGCTCCTACTGCATCCAGTGCCAGGTAGGTTGTTACCAGACCACCGGCTACCAGCACCACTACCTGCACAACGTCTGTCCAGGCAACAGCCTCCAGACCACCATAAATAGAGTAGATACCGGAAAACAGCAACAAACCAATGATGCCATACACCAGCGGAACTCCCATGATGGTTTCCATGGCCAGGGCACCCAGGTAACTAACAGAGGTTAGGTTTACGAACACATACACAAGCAGCCAGAAAACAGCAAAGGCTGTACTTACACCCCTGTTAAAGCGCTGCATCAGGAACTGGGGCATGGTGTACACCCCATTGTGAATGAAAACCGGAAGGAAAAATTTTGCTACAATAATCAGTGCAACGGCTGCCATCCATTCGTAGGCAGAGATGGCCAGACCAATGGCATAGCCGGAACCTGAGGTTCCAATAAAGTGCTCGGCAGAAATGTTGGCCGCAATAAGTGATGCACCTACTGCCCACCAGGTTAATGATTTGTCTGCAAGAAAGTACTCCTGCGCAGTTTTATCTACGCCTTTCTTGGATCTTGATACCCATAAGCCCAGGAACAAGATTACCAGGGCATACAGGATAAAGATAATGTAATCCAGGGTTGAAAATCCAGCTGTCATTCGGGGTGAATTGATTGGTATAAAATAGCTTTGCTTGAAGATTATCTGTTGCTAACACTTTGCATGAAAAAGCTTCTTACTGACCGTAGTAGGAGTGTGGCCCGTGCTTTCTTTCATAGTGCTTCTTAATTAGAGAATCCTTTAAACGTGGGGCATCTGCCCTAATTTGTTCGGTAAGATAAGCCATTCTGGCTACTTCTTCCAACACTGCGCTATTATATACCGCTTTATCTGCTGTTTTCCCCCAGGTAAAAGGGGCATGGTTGCCAACCAGCACCATTTCCACCTCTTCGTAGCTCATGCCTTTGGCCTTCAGGTAGTCCATGATCTGAAAGCCTGTTTCATATTCATAATCTCCATGGATCATTTTATCATCCATTGGCGGAGCACAGGGAATATCTACCGTGTTATGATCGGCATGTGTTGTTCCGAAGATAGGGATATCGCGCTGCGCCTGAGCCCAGGCAGTAGCATAGGTAGAGTGCGTATGCACAATGCCTCCTATCTTTTCCCAGTGTTTGTAAAGCACTGCATGGGTTTTGGTATCTGAAGAGGGCCTTAGGCTGCCCTCTACCGTATTCCCGTCAAAATCTACAATTACCATTTTATCGGGCGTTAACTCATCGTATGGCACCCCGCTGGGCTTGATGGCAAAAACACCCGCTGCTCTGTCTGCGGCACTAACATTACCAAAAGTAAACAGCACTAAGCCTAGTTTAGGCAGCTGCATATTAGCCTTATAGGCCGCTTCCCGAATATCCTGATACCTGTTCATATATGTTTATTGGCGAACAACTTCTTCCTGTTTATCAGTAACCTGCAGGGGTGCAGGAGCCGTCTGCTCTTCTATGGCCTCTCCCAGTGCAGTAAACTTCTCATATCTTTTTGCATAAACAGCAGCACGTTTAGGATCCGGGAAGTACTCCAGATCGAAGCCCTGCCCCATGGCAGCCATGGCATCTTCTACTTTTGGGTACAGACCTGCTGCCGTTGCGGCAAACATAGCGGCGCCTATGGCACAAGTCTGCTCCGACTTATGAATGCGAATGGGCATGTTCATCACATCGGCCATCATTTGCATGATAAAGGGCGATTTTCTGGCAACCCCTCCCAGGCCAATCAAACCTTTTACCGGCACCCCCTGCTCCACAAACCTGTCTACAATCTTCTTTGCGCCAAAACAGGTGGCTTCTGCCAGTGCCCTGAATACTCGCGGTGCATCGCTGCCCAAACCTAAGCCGGCAATAGCGCCTTTCAGCAGCTGGTTGGCATCTGGTGTACGGCGTCCGTTAAACCAGTCGAGGGCATATTCGCTGTTTAACGACAAGGGTAGTTCAGCAGCCTGTCGGCTTATTTCCGGTATAATCCTAGCTTCTATCTCTTTCTGAAGGGCCTCAGCAGTTTCTGCACTGATCACGGCAGAACCAGATAACAGGTTTTGCAGGGGCCACATCAGTAGTTTCCTGAACCAGGCATAGGTATCGCCAAAAGCAGACTGACCTGCCTCCAGGCCAATCATATCAGGAATGATAGAGCCAGGCACCTGGCCGCAAATCCCTCTTACTAGTGTATCTTCTACCTCCGCAGTAGGAGCAATAAGCATATCGCAGGTAGAGGTACCCATAACTTTGCTTAGGTGGTACGGCTCAATTTGCCCGCCAACGGCACCCATATGGGCATCGAAGGCACCTATGCCTACCACCACATCTGTAGAGAGCCCCAGGCGCTCTGCCCATTCGGGACTTAAGGTACCTGCCGCCTGGTCCGAAGTATAAGTTTCTTTGAACAAACGATCAGTAAAGCCATCCAGCAGGGGATCCAGCGAGGCGAAAAACTCATTGGGCGGCAGGCCATTCCATTCTGCAGCCCACAGCGCCTTGTGTCCGGCCGAGCAGCGGCCACGCTTCATTTTGTCGGCATCGTTACCACCAGTGAGCAAAAAGGGAATCCAGTCGCAATGCTCTACCCACGAATAACAGGCCTTACGTACCTGCTCATCGTCTCTTACAATGCGCAGCAGCTTAGCCCAAAACCATTCCGAAGAGTAGATTCCGCCTACGTACTTCAGGTAATTGGGCTGAAACTTTTTAGCGTGCTCGTTTATTTCTGCAGCCTCGCCCACAGCAGTATGGTCTTTCCAGAGCACAAACATGGCTGCCGGGTTGTTTTCAAATCCCGGTAATAAGGCCAGGGGAGTACCGCTTTTATCTACAGCAACAGGTGTAGAGCCTGTAGTATCCACAGATATGCCTTTAACTGCTTTTGCTACGGTGCTACCTGCCTGCCTGATACATTCTTTTATAGTATGCTCCAGACCTTCAATATAATCGAGTGGGTGCTGCCGAAATCGATTGTCCTCGGCAGAACAAAACAAGCCCTGCTGCCAGCGTGGATAGTAGTAAACAGAAGAGGCAATCTCTTCTCCATTTTGTGCGTCTGCCAGAACGGATCTTACTGAGTCAGACCCGTAATCAACTCCTATCACATATAAGCGCTTATCCATGATTGCTCCTTATTTAAAAATTTTTTGACCTTATAAGCACATGACCCTGTGTGCTTTAGCCGGCACTCCTCCTGTTCCGGCATACCACTCAACCTTTAAACTGCACAAAAGCCATTATTTTGCTAGTGTCAAAGTAACACTTAATTTAATAAATACAAACTCTGCTGCTCTATTTACAAAACAACAGTGTTAAATAAGCATGGCCTCCTGCTTTGGTATCAGGTTAAGAAAAGCCTCAAATTTATGGTTGTACTGTTCTTTATCTATTTTATAATAGAAGGCTCCTTTCCTGGAGTTTCCTTTATCCTTCTCGTCCTGTTTAATTAAAAAACCTGTAGATAATACTTTCCGGAAAAAGTTTCGCTTATCAAATTCAGTTTCATACAAGCCCTCGTACAAGGTTTGTAATTGCGGTACAGTAAATTTTTCCGGCAACAGCTCAAACAGAATCGGATGCATGGCTGCTTTATACTTAAGCCTGTTTTTTGCCATCTGCACCATCTTTTCGTGGTCAAAAATCAGCTGTGGCATATCGTTCAGCAAAAACCACTTGGCATGAAATTCCTGGCTTAGCTGTTGTTCGTATTTCTGAATGTCAATCAGGGCTACATAAGCAACGGCAATGGTTCTTTCCGCAGGGTCGCGAAACGGATCTCCAAACGCATGCAGCTGCTCCATAAATACATTTTCCAGACCAGTAAGCTGCTTGAGCACACGGTTTGCCGCCTGATCGAGGCTTTCGTTCACCTGAACAAAGCCCCCCATGAGGCTCCATTTCTTTTTTTCCGGAGCAAACCCCCGCTGTATCAGTAGCAGTTTGAAGTTATCACCATCAAAACCGAAGATTATACAATCCACTGCAACTAATGCACGTGTTTGGCCAGCGTATCTTATCACTTTTTTACCGGTTTATATTGCTGTACAAATCATGAGAAGAACTCTAACTCATAAAGTGTGAAAATAACAATTATTTTCTAAAATAAAACACGCCCTGGCTCGATTTAAAACGTTTGTGAAACATTTAACAGCAACAAGGGCACTGGAGGGCATAATTTATGTGTATTTTTTACCCTTATAGCAGGTATGGTGTGCACCCGAACCCCATCAGCCATTCAGCAACCTGCCACCCCTTTATTTCTTTCTTCTGTTTGAAGAATCGCGAATGATAAGCTCTGTTCTAAGGATGATCTTTTGCGGAATGAAATCTCCGGGACTACTGATCTGCTCAAGCACATGACTTGCCGCGAGCTTTCCTATCTGAAAGGCCGGCTGTGCTATTGTTGAAATAGAGGGTTCAACCAGGGAAGTAACAGGCTCGTTATTGAAACCAATCAGGGCTATATCTTCCGGCATACGCAATCCTTTTGATTTGATTACCAGCATGGCCTGTATAGCCGCTGCATCGTTAATGGCAAAGATGGCATCTGGCGGAGAAGACAGCTCCAGCAAGTTCTGCACCTGCACTGCCAGGTCTTTGTCGGTTAAGGTGCTGTGTGTGGCGGATTAGCTCCTCCCTCAAGGGGATGTCATACCTCTGCAGCGCATCTGAATACCCCTGCAGCCTGCGCCTGCTGATTGATAAATTCTCCGGACCCGATAAATGGGCTATACGTTTACAACCCATTTCAATAAGATGCTCTGTAGCTTTTAAGGCGCCATCATGTTCATCTACCATGATGCGGGTAGTTTCAATATCATCACAAACCCTATCGAACAGGACCAGGGGTATACCCTTTTTGTATAGTGCCTGCAGGTGGTCGTAATTGCTGGTTTGCTTGGAAAGAGAGATGATAAGGCCGTCAACCCGGCTGGCCATCAGGGTACTGATGTTTCTCAGCTCTTCTTCGTAAGATTCATTCGACTGGCAGATCATAACATTATAGCCCTTTTCTGCTGCCACCTCCTGAAAACCGCTAAGATTGGCAGAGAAGAAGTATGTGGTTAAATCAGGCACTATAATGCCAAGGGTGTTGGTCTTATTGGTGCGCAGGCTCTGCGCCACCTGGTTTGGTGCATAAGCCATTCTGCCGGCCATTTCCACCACGGCCTTCCTGGTTTCTGCATTGATATCATGAGACCCACCCAGCGCCCTGGAAACGGTAGAGATTGAAACATTCAGCGACCTCGCAATGTCTTTAAGCCTTGCCTGTCCTCTTTTTACCTCAAAACCTCCAGCGCCTGCTGAATTACCATCATCCTGCTGCATGTCTTTCATTCTTGTCGTGGGAAAATTGTTCCGGAAGCTTTACCCGGCACGAGCGAGCTGCCTTCTTAAAGTACTTTCACGGCCTGCCCTTTCAGAGAGGCCGTGAAAGCCTATAGCGGCCGCAGTGCGGCCGCCTGATTATTTCTTCCGCTCCATTACTTTTTTCACGGCTTTGATGATGTGCTCTGCATCCAGGCCATACTTTTTCATGAGCTGTTCTGGGGTACCGCTTTCGCCAAAGCTGTCGTTTACCGCCACATATTCCTGTGGCACCGGGTGATGCCCCACCAGCACCTGTGCGATGCTGTCGCCCAGGCCGCCCAGCCTGTTATGCTCCTCTGCCGTTACCACACAGCCTGTCTTACGGGCTGATTTCAGCACTGCCTCCACATCCAGGGGCTTGATGGTGTGGATGTTGATGATCTCTGCATCTATGCCCATCTCTGCCAACTGCTCCCCTGCCTGTATGGCCTCCCACACCAGGTGACCGGTGGCAAAGATAGATACGTCTGCTCCTTCGTTCACCATCCAGGCTTTGCCGATGATAAACTCCTGGTCGGGGGCTGTGAAGATGGGC
>NZ_JAHXBU010000041.1 GCF_020178975.1 Cesiribacter sp. SM1 | reverse complement strand
AATGGAGCAGTGTATGCAGATTTGGATGGAGATGGCGACCTGGACCTGGTGGTAAACAACATCAACAAGCCAGCCTTCATCTACGAGAACAGGGCCAGTGAGCAGCGCTCCCACCACCACTACCTGCAGCTGCAGCTAAAGGGAGCAGGCGCCAACACAGCAGGTATAGGGGCAAAGGTGCAGCTGTGGGCAAAAGGAAAGCAGCAGTACCAGGAGCAGATGCCCAACAGGGGCTACCAGTCCAGTGTATCACCGCTTCTGCACTTTGGCCTTGGCAGTGAGGCAGCAGTAGACTCGCTGCGCATCATCTGGCCCACAGGCAAAACACAGCTGCTGGAAGCAGTAAAAGCCAACCAGCTGCTGGTGCTGGAGGAGCAGCATGCCAGTGCCACTTATCGCTATCCCAAAGCCAGTCCTGCGGCCCTGCAGCAGGTAGCATCACCCATAGCCTATGCCCAGGCAAAGAGCAACATCAACGACTTTAAGCGCCAGCCCCTGTTGGTGAACCCGCTTTCATTCTCCGGTCCCTGTATGGTAAAAGCAGATGTAGATGCCGATGGCCTGGAGGATGTGCTCATAGGCGGAGCCGCCGGCCAGGCAGCTAAGCTATACCTGCAGCAGAAAGGGGGCAGCTTCAAAGAGAAAGCAGTCGCTGCTTTTGCAGAGGATGCAGGCAGTGAGGACACAGATGCTGTTTTCTTTGATGCCAATGCAGATGGCAGGCAGGACCTCTACATCAGCAGTGGAGGTTATGGTAACTTTATGCCAGAAGATAAGCTGCTGCAGGACCGCCTGTACCTGGGCGATGGCAGGGGAGGCTTTGTTAAAGCAGATGCACTGCCCCCTATGCTCACCAGCACATCAGTGGTACGGGCAGCAGATCTTAACGGCGATGGCAGAGAAGATCTGTTTGTAGGAGGAAGGGTCATACCGGGAAGATATCCTGAAGCACCCAGGAGCTATGTGCTCATCAACGAAGGCAGTGGAACAGCGGTAAAGTTCAGTGACAGAACGGCAGCAGTAGCGCCACAGCTGCAGCAGCCGGGCATGGTCACCGATGCTGCTTTTCATGATCTCAATGGCGATGGCGCAAAAGAACTCATTGTAGTAGGAGAGTGGATGCCGCTACAGGTATACTCTTCTAAAGAAGGAAAGCTCACCGACGACACCCAAAGCTACTTTGAGAAGCGCTATACCGGCTGGTGGAACAAGCTGCTGGTGGGCGACTTCAATGCAGATGGCAAAGCAGACCTGCTCATTGGCAACATGGGAGAGAACACACAGGTAAAGGTGCAGGAAGGACAGCCGGCAGAGCTCTACTACAAAGACTTCGATGAGAACGGATCAGTAGATCCTATCCTGTGCTTCTACATCCAGGGCAGCAGCTATCCCTATGTGACCAGAGACGAGCTGCTGGACCAGATCTCGATGCTGCGCACGCGCTTTACCAGCTACGAGAGCTATGCAGATGCTACCATTGGCAGCATCTTCAGCCAGCAGGAGATGAAGGATGTGGGCAGGCTCTCTGCCAATTACCTGAAGACAGCCTACTTCGAAGGTACGGGAGCTAAGTTCAGAGAAAAGGAGCTACCCCTGGAGGTGCAGTACTCACCTGTTTATGCCATGGCAGTGACAGACTACAATGGAGATGGCAGGCAGGATGTGGTGCTGGGGGGCAACATCCATGAGGCAAGGCTAAGGTTTGGCAGGTATGATGCTTCTTATGGCATGCTGCTGCAGGGGGATGGCAAGGGAGGCTTCAGCTATGTGCCGCAAAGAGAGTCGGGCCTGAAGATCAAAGGTGACATCAGAAGCATCCTTAGCATCAACAACACCCTGCTCTTCGGCATCAATCAGCAAAGCATTAAGGCTTATAAGGTAAAGAAGCCTGTTGTGAACCAGTAAAATTTGAGCCTTTAAGCTGATGGCAGGAACTTGTAAGCCAGCCGTTAAGGTTAAAAATTAATTGCAGTATTTCTGCCTCTGAATGTAAGATATTGATAATGAGGAATGAGAAAGTGGCATTGTTCAGTCTTGTTCTTTGAATATCATAGAATTGATATAGCGATTTATTTCCAGGCTGATATTCCATACCAATAAATGCGGAAATTAAAGATCTACAACCTGCTTTCTGCAGTAGCTTCCTTAACTGTTCTGGCCGCCTGCCAGCCACAGGCCAGTAAAGAAGAGGATGTAGCTAGTGCAGGAATTGAACAGACTGCTCCGGCTGAAACACTCTTCCGGATATTACCTGCGGATAAAACAGGCGTAGCCTTCAACAATACAGTTAAGGAAAGTCCGCTGGGGAATATTATGGCCTACCAGTATTTTTATAATGGTGGTGGCGTAGCAGTTGGCGATGTAGATGGCGATGGCCTGCAGGATATATACTTCTCAGGCAATATGGTACCCAACCGCCTGTACCTGAATAAAGGCAAAAAGGGAGCAGCCCCGCTGCAATTCCAGGATATTACAGAGGTAGCAGGCGTTGCCGGTCGTGAAAAGAACTGGAAAACCGGTGTAAGCATGGCCGATGTGAACGGCGATGGCCTGCTGGATATCTACCTGTGCTACTCGGGCAGTTTGCCTGAGCAGGCCCGGGTAAATCAGTTATTCATTAACCAGGGTCCCAATGAACAGGGCATTCCCCACTTCAGCGAACAAGCCGCTGAGTATGGCTTAGCCGATGCCGCTTACAGCACCCATGCCACCTTCTTCGACTACGACAGGGACGGCGACCTGGACATGTTCCTGCTCAACCACAATCCTTTTCTTTATAAGAATTTAGATGATGTCAGCATCAATGAAAAGCTGAAGCAAACTGAGCCCATGATGCGGGTAAAGCTTTACCGCAACGATAAGGGGGCAAAGGGCGCTCCAAAGTTTACTGATATTACAGAAAAGGCAGGATTCCAGGGCTCTGGCTTTACTTATGCCCTGGGGGCTGGTGTAGCGGATGTTAACAGCGATGGTTGGCCGGATATCTACCTCTCTAACGACTACTCTGCACCCGACTATCTGTACATCAATAATAGAAATGGCACTTTTACCGACAGGCTTCAAAGCAGCATAGGCCATATTCCCATTTATTCCATGGGTAACGATGTATCCGATATCAACAATGATGGTCTGCCGGATATTTTTGTGCTGGACATGCTGCCTGAAGATAACCGCCGCCAGAAGCTGCTCTTCTCGCCAGATAATTATGAGCAGTTTGAGCTGTACCAGCGCGTTGGTTTCCACAGCCAGTACATGCGAAACATGCTGCAGCTCAATACCGGTGTAGATGAAAATGGTGCTCCTGTATTTAGTGAGATCGGGCAGCTGGCCGGCATCTCCAACACCGACTGGAGCTGGGCCCCTCTTTTTGCCGATTACGACAACGACGGCTGGAAAGACCTCTTCGTGAGCAATGGCTTTCTGAAAGATTTTACGAATCTCGATTTTATCAAGTACTCCAAAAACTTCTTTCAGACTACACCACGTGGTCCGGGTATGGCAGAAAACCTGATGGCCCTGCTGGCAAAGATGCCTTCCTCTAACGTAAATAACTACATCTACCGCAATGAGGGAGGTGAGCGTTTCAGTAACCAGGGCCAGTCCTGGGGAATGGATGTATCCTCAAACAGCAATGGAGCAGTGTATGCAGATTTGGATGGAGATGGCGACCTGGACCTGGTGGTAAACAACATCAACAAGCCAGCCTTCATCTACGAGAACAGGGCCAGTGAGCAGCGCTCCCACCACCACTACCTGCAGCTGCAGCTAAAGGGAGCAGGCGCCAACACAGCAGGTATAGGGGCAAAGGTGCAGCTGTGGGCAAAAGGAAAGCAGCAGTACCAGGAGCAGATGCCCAACAGGGGCTACCAGTCCAGTGTATCACCGCTTCTGCACTTTGGCCTTGGCAGTGAGGCAGCAGTAGACTCGCTGCGCATCATCTGGCCCACAGGCAAAACACAGCTGCTGGAAGCAGTAAAAGCCAACCAGCTGCTGGTGCTGGAGGAGCAGCATGCCAGTGCCACTTATCGCTATCCCAAAGCCAGTCCTGCGGCCCTGCAGCAGGTAGCATCACCCATAGCCTATGCCCAGGCAAAGAGCAACATCAACGACTTTAAGCGCCAGCCCCTGTTGGTGAACCCGCTTTCATTCTCCGGTCCCTGTATGGTAAAAGCAGATGTAGATGCCGATGGCCTGGAGGATGTGCTCATAGGCGGAGCCGCCGGCCAGGCAGCTAAGCTATACCTGCAGCAGAAAGGGGGCAGCTTCAAAGAGAAAGCAGTCGCTGCTTTTGCAGAGGATGCAGGCAGTGAGGACACAGATGCTGTTTTCTTTGATGCCAATGCAGATGGCAGGCAGGACCTCTACATCAGCAGTGGAGGTTATGGTAACTTTATGCCAGAAGATAAGCTGCTGCAGGACCGCCTGTACCTGGGCGATGGCAGGGGAGGCTTTGTTAAAGCAGATGCACTGCCCCCTATGCTCACCAGCACATCAGTGGTACGGGCAGCAGATCTTAACGGCGATGGCAGAGAAGATCTGTTTGTAGGAGGAAGGGTCATACCGGGAAGATATCCTGAAGCACCCAGGAGCTATGTGCTCATCAACGAAGGCAGTGGAACAGCGGTAAAGTTCAGTGACAGAACGGCAGCAGTAGCGCCACAGCTGCAGCAGCCGGGCATGGTCACCGATGCTGCTTTTCATGATCTCAATGGCGATGGCGCAAAAGAACTCATTGTAGTAGGAGAGTGGATGCCGCTACAGGTATACTCTTCTAAAGAAGGAAAGCTCACCGACGACACCCAAAGCTACTTTGAGAAGCGCTATACCGGCTGGTGGAACAAGCTGCTGGTGGGCGACTTCAATGCAGATGGCAAAGCAGACCTGCTCATTGGCAACATGGGAGAGAACACACAGGTAAAGGTGCAGGAAGGACAGCCGGCAGAGCTCTACTACAAAGACTTCGATGAGAACGGATCAGTAGATCCTATCCTGTGCTTCTACATCCAGGGCAGCAGCTATCCCTATGTGACCAGAGACGAGCTGCTGGACCAGATCTCGATGCTGCGCACGCGCTTTACCAGCTACGAGAGCTATGCAGATGCTACCATTGGCAGCATCTTCAGCCAGCAGGAGATGAAGGATGTGGGCAGGCTCTCTGCCAATTACCTGAAGACAGCCTACTTCGAAGGTACGGGAGCTAAGTTCAGAGAAAAGGAGCTACCCCTGGAGGTGCAGTACTCACCTGTTTATGCCATGGCAGTGACAGACTACAATGGAGATGGCAGGCAGGATGTGGTGCTGGGGGGCAACATCCATGAGGCAAGGCTAAGGTTTGGCAGGTATGATGCTTCTTATGGCATGCTGCTGCAGGGGGATGGCAAGGGAGGCTTCAGCTATGTGCCGCAAGGAGAGTCGGGCCTGAAGATCAAAGGTGACATCAGAAGCATCCTTAGCATCAACAACACCCTGCTCTTCGGCATCAACCAGCAAAGCATTAAGGCTTATAAGCTGCAGGGTAAAAAACAGGCACTTTAGTTATATTTAGAAATGAAAAACCGGGTTCTATTTTCTCTCGCTATTCTTTTGTTGCTGATAGGCTGCAAGGAGAAGGCCGAAGTGCAGCCTCAGTTCAGCAGCCGGCAGATCAGTGAGGTAATTGCCAGGATGACGGATATTATGGTACATGATGTTACCAACCCGCCGCTGGCAGGCCGTTTCTTTTCTTATGCCTGCCTGGCCGGCTACGAGGTGGTGGCACAAAACGATACTGCCTACAGCAGCATGCACGGTGTGCTGAACGGCTACCCTCAGATAGAAAAGCCCGATACCATTAGCGGCTATTCCTATGAGCTAAGTGCAATTTTGGCTATGCTGGAAACCGCTAAGAAAATGCAGCCCTCCGGTACCATGCTTGAAGAATACCAGCAGCAGCTCCTGGATTCCTTAAAGGCAGGTGGTGTTTCAGAAGCACTTCTTACCAACTCCCTGAACTATGCCGTAGTAGTTAGCAAGCAGATACTGGCATATGCAAAGGCCGATAAGTATAACCAGATCAGCAATTACCCCCGCTATACGCCACTGGAAGAAGAAGGCAGCTGGTACCCAACCCCCCCGGGATTTTTTGCACCTGTAGAGCCGTACTTCAACACCATTCGTGCCTTTACGCTTGATGATAATGCCCAGTTTAAACCTGCACCTCCGGCAGCCTTCTCTACGAATAAGGATTCTGATTTCTACAGGCTGCTCATGGAAACTTACGAAAAGGGCGGTACCAAATTATCAGAAGAGGAGAGGCTTATCGCTTCTTTCTGGGACTGCAACCCCTTTGCCCTGCAGGATAATGGCCACCTGATGGTAGGTGCCAAAAAGATATCTCCCGGTGCGCACTGGCTTGGCATTACCGGCATTGCCTGCGAAAAGGCCGGGGTGGATTTTTCCAAAGCCATGAAGATTAACACCGTAGTGTCTGTTTCGCTTATGGATGGGTTTGTTGCCTGCTGGGACGAAAAATTCAGGAGTCATCGCATCAGGCCCGAAACGGCCATCAGAAAGCATATCGATCCAAACTGGCAGCCCCTTTTACAAACACCGCCTTTCCCGGAATACTTAAGCGGACATTCTACCATCTCATCGGCTGCTGCTGTGGTGCTAACCCACTACCTTGGCGATAATTTTGAGTATGTCGATACTGTTGAGGTACGCTTTGGCCTGCCTTCGCGTAAGTTTACCTCATTCCAGCAGGCTGCTATAGAAGCCGGCATCTCGCGCCTGTACGGCGGTATTCATTATATGGATGCCATCGATAACGGCCGTACCCAGGGTTTGCAGGTTGGCGAGTGGGTGTTGCGAAGGGTAGAAAAAAGTGCTGCAGCAAGTGGTGTGGTAGCAGATAATCACTAGTGCTGTTACAGTGCTTTACAGCAATAGCTAATAAATGCTGCGGCGCTACCTGCTTAGTTCCGATTTTTGGAAAATAAAAGATGATATAAGGGCTTAAGTCATTGAAACGGCGCTAAAGCCTCCTGTAAATTAACCAGATTACAACCAACCAATATTTATTCTGTCCCTCCTAAAACAAATTTATGCGTAATTACATCACAAGCAGGATCTGCTGTACCTTTTTGTGCCTACTGCTTTTAAGCGGACTGCAGGCGCAGCAGCAGTCCGAAAGAATTCGCCTAAACCAGCTGGGCTTTTACCCTGCTGCCGAAAAAATAGCAGTGGTAGTTGGCGAAAGCCAAGGGGGTAAATTTTACCTCAAGACCCCGGATCGCTCTAAAACTGTTTATACCGGGCAGTTATCCCAGGCAAAACCATCAGAATTCTCTAAAAAACCAACACGTGTTGCCGACTTTTCGCAGTTTACCAATGCAGGAACCTATGTGTTGGATATCCCTGGCGTTGGCTATTCATATCCTTTTGAAATAAAAAATGAGGTGCATAAAGAGGTGGCCGATGCTTCTCTGAAAGGCTTCTACTTTATTCGTGCCTCTACCGCCCTGCCCGAAAAATATGCAGGCAAGTGGAACCGCCCGGCAGGCCACCCCGACAATAAGGTGCTGGTACATGCCTCTGCGGCTAGCGGGCAGCGTCCGGAGGGTACTGTGCTTTCCTCACCACGCGGCTGGTACGATGCCGGCGATTATAACAAATACGTGGTAAACAGCGGTATTACCATGGGTACACTGCTGTCGGCTTACGAAGATTTTCCGGAGTTCTTCAAGGCACAGAACCTGGATATACCAGAGAGCGGCAATAAGGTGCCCGATGTGCTGGATGAGGTGCTGTGGAACCTGCGCTGGCTGCTTACAATGCAGGACCCGAACGATGGTGGAGTATACCACAAGCTTACCACCGCTAATTTTGAGGGCATGATTATGCCGGCAGCAGCAAAGAACCAGCGCTATGTGGTACAGAAAAATACAGCCGCTACCCTGGATTTTGCAGCTGTAACAGCACAGGCCAGCCGGGTATACCGCAACTTTAGCCAGGAGTTTCCAGGTCTGGCAGACTCCTGCCTCCAGGCTTCCGTAAGGGCCTGGGAGTGGGCGCAAAAAAATCCAAAAGTCCTGTACGATCAGAATGCCATGAACAAGCAGTTTGAGCCGGATGTAACCACAGGTGCCTATGGCGACAGGGATGTAAGCGACGAATTTATCTGGGCGGCGGCAGAACTGTATACCACCACCAAAAAAGACAGCTACTATACTGCGGTTACCATGCTGCCTGATGCCCTGATGCCCCTGCCTTCCTGGCCACAGGTGAGGCTGCTGGGCTACTACACCCTGCTGCGGCATGAGAACAACTTAACCCCTGCGGCACAAAAAGACCTGCCCGAAATTAAAAAGCGTGTAATAGCCTTTGCCAACCAGCTTATGGAAGGTAGTGCCGAGCGATCTTACAGAACAGTAATGGGAAAATCTGAAAAAGATTATATCTGGGGCAGCAGTTCTGTGGCTGCAAACCAGGGAATTGCCCTTATCCAGGCCTATCAATTAACAGGAGATAAAAAATACCTAAGCGGGGCCCTCTCCAACCTGGATTACCTGCTGGGCAGAAATGCCACCGGCTACTCCTTCGTAACCGGTTATGGCGATAAACCTGTGATGAATCCTCACCACCGACCCTCTGTGGCCGATGCCGTGGCAGAGCCAGTGCCAGGACTCCTTTCAGGTGGCCCCAACGCCCGTGCCGCACAGCAGGATAAATGCACCACCTACCAGTCTACCTCTCCCGACGAGGTTTTTACTGATGATGACTGCTCCTACGCATCCAATGAGATAGCTATCAACTGGAATGCTCCACTGGTGTACCTGGCAAGTGCGGTTGAAGCACTTCAGGCCAAACCTAAGAAAGATATGTAGTACTGCTTGTTACCTTTCCAGGCGTAATACGATAAGCATTGCCTGTAGCAGGAGAATATTTGCCTGCTACAGGCAATGTTTTTTTGTGTGTATTCATTTTATACCCCTTTTTGAAGCATTTCATCCCGCTAATCTGCATTCTTTTAGGGACTTTTGATTATCGATTTACTGATGATTCCGATTGCACTAACGTTTGTGTTGCAACATTAAACTGGCTGTGTTGCCTTGGGTATGCTTACCAGTAATCTGTAAGTAGTAAGTACTCTGCAACTGGTGGTGGCATAAAATACTGCAAATAAAGTTTTGCAGGCTATAGATTCAGAGACGAAAGGAAAGGGCTCTACTTCTTGTAGTAAAGCTGTTGGGTACAGATAAATGCTGCGCACTTACCAACAGACAGATCAGCTGGAAAGAAAACCCTGTGATAAAAAATAGTAAACGCTTCAATATGCAGGTATATGTACACCCTAAAAGCGAAGAAATTAATAAGTAAACCATTTGCCATTGTCAGGCAGCTTGGTTCTTTGTTTGCCTTAGCCATAGGTGTGGCGGCATGTTCGTCTTCTGCCGAGAACGTTCAGGCACCTGGTATGCCGGAATCAAAAGGCATCATGGCGTATGAGAGCAGAATTGATTCCCTGATTGCCCGGATGACCCTGGAAGAAAAGTTGGGCATGATCCACGCAAATTCTTCCTTTACATCGGGAGGCGTGGCGCGTTTGGGTATTCCTGAACTTAGCATGTCTGATGGCCCTCATGGCGTAAGGCCCGAGCATGGCCGCGACTGGATCCCTGATAATGCCGGCGACGATTCTGTAACCTACCTGCCTACCGGTATTGCACTGGCCGCTACCTGGAATCCGGAACTGGGTTATGCTTTCGGGAAAGTGCTGGGTAGCGAAGCCAGGAAACGTGGAAAAGACGTAATCCTGGGGCCTGGTGTAAACATTATGCGCACACCCCTGAACGGGCGTAACTTCGAATACCTAAGCGAAGATCCTCACCTTGCCGCAGTTATGGCTGTTGGCTATATAAAGGGTGTTCAGGATCAGGGTGTGGCGGCCTGTGTAAAACACTTTGCAGCAAATAACCAGGAAATTAAGCGCTCCAGCATTAATGTGGAAATGAGCGAGCGGGCCCTCCAGGAAATTTACCTGCCAGCCTTTAAAGCCTCTGTAGAAGAGGGAGGCGTGCTTTCCGTAATGGGCTCCTACAATAAATTTCGTGGACAGTATGCTACACACAACGCTTACCTGATCAACGAGATATTGAAAGGGGAGTGGGGCTTTAAAGGGCTTGTGATGAGCGACTGGGGTGCCGTGCACAATACAATGGAAGCACTCCTTTACGGCACAGATGTAGAAATGGGCACAGACCTGCTGCAAATGCCCAACATTGACTACAAAAAGTTTCACCTGGCAGATACGGTGGTAGGCCTGATCAAGAGTGGAAAGGTGCCCGAGTCTGTTGTGGATGATAAGGTGCGGCGTATTCTGCGGGTGATGTATCATTCCGGCATGTTTTCCGATCGCCCGGCCGGTGAGGTCAACACCAAAGCCCATCAGCAAACTGCCCTGCAGGTAGCAGAGGAGTCTATTGTGCTGCTTAAGAACGAAGGCAGCATACTGCCATTGCAAAAAGGAAAGATCAGGTCTGTTGCTGTTATAGGTGCCAACGCAAGCAGAAAGCAGGCAATGGGTGGGGGCAGCTCACAGGTGCGTGCCATTTATGAGGTAACACCGCTGGAAGGCTTGCAAAAGCTTGCAGGCGATGGGGTAGAGATCAGCTATGCACCCGGCTTTGAAGTTTCCAGGGCAGAAAAATCTAATGCCAAACTTATTAGTGAGGCTGTAGCAGCTGCAAAACGTGCCGACGTGGTGGTGTATGTTGGCGGCTGGACACACGGTTATACCGATGAGTGGAATGGTGGCGCCTATGATATGGAGGGAGCCGATAAACCCTCTATGGCACTACCCTTTGAACAGGATAAGCTTATTGATGCCCTGCTAGAGGCAAACCCTAAAACAGTGGTGGTGCTGATGGGTGGTGGTGCTGTAGATATGAGTGCCTGGTACGAGCGTACTCCCGGCATACTGCAGGCCTGGTACCCCGGTATGGAGGGCGGCACTGCCCTGGCGGGTATCTTGTTTGGCGATGTGAACCCATCGGGAAAGCTACCTGCTACCTTTCCTAAAAAGTTAGAGGATTCTCCAGCTCATGCCCTTGGTGAGTATCCCGGAGATAAGGATACCCTTAACGTTAATTACAAAGAAGATATTTTTGTAGGTTACCGCTACCACGATACCTACAAGGTAGAGCCTCTCTTTAGCTTCGGCCATGGTCTCTCCTACACCACTTTTGAATACAGCAATATGCGGGTGCAGGAGCAGAAGGGAGTGCTGGAAGTAACTGTAAATGTGAAAAATACCGGTAAAGTGCCAGGTAGGGAAGTTGTGCAGCTTTATGTGCAGGATGTGGAGGCTTCTGTAAAACGCCCTGAAAAAGAACTGAAAGCTTTTGCTAAACTATCCCTGGATCCGGGCGATGCAAAGGATATTACCCTGAGACTGCCTAAAGAAGCTTTCCAGTTTTACAGCGAAGAAAGCAAGCAGTGGGTACTCGAGCCAGGCAAATTTAAGCTGCTGGCGGGAAGTTCCTCCCGGGACATTCGTTTAGCAAAAGAGGTGAGCAGATAAGCTAAACTTATGGCGGCTGCTAACATAACCTTCAGGGGGCGATAGGGAATACATGTTAAGAGTGCTTCTTCTGATGAGTGTACATCCAGTTTGTACTGTAAAGCATTTGCCCGGCTAAGCCGGGCTTTTTTGCTCCCTGCTTATATAAACACCTTGTCTTACTTTAGTCGAGCTTACTGATAGCCATTGCCAGATCAGTTGCCACGTGAACTGGCTCAACAGAAAAATTGCCATCTTTAGAATGATGGGCAGAAAAAGTATGTGTGGGAATACCGTTTAGCGTACTCCAGAAAGTAATCTGGTACTTGCCTGCAAGTAAGCCTGGTACAGTAACCCGCATAGCTGCAGGATGTGCCACAGCATTAAGAGTGCCATCGGCTGCCAATGGGTGCCGCCGGAGCAGCCATACAATAGCCTGCTGGCTGTCGCCGCAGGCAAAAGAGGCAAAATCAGGATTACTGGTCTTAACTTCTTCATTCAGGTTTTTTCTGCTGAAGTGGGACCAGTCTATCAGGGGAACAAAGTCTGCTAACGCTTTTTGTGCCCGCCGCATGCCATGGGTAAGCACGTGGGGGTGTCGGTTTGGCCAGCGCATGCCGCCACCGGCTCCGCCAGAGGCAAAGTGGGCCCACTGCATATGGCGGAAGTATTCATCATCAAAAGACTCCGGCAGGGTAATCTTGCGATCCTTAAATGCATGAATAGGGCCATGCTCACTATCGAAAAAAGGCCTGCTGCCGGGTATATGTTGCAGGGCCTCCCGCACCAGTTTACCGGTACTAATAGCCGGGCCTACCGTGTCCTTTGGGTTATTGATCGTGTTGGTATCGTAAAAATGATTGGTGGCAAAATCCAGGGAGGGGTGCCTGAAAATTACATCCGCAACATCGGGATAGTCGTACAGTACAGGGCCGTAAAGAGAAACCGTCTGCAGGTGAGAGCGGCCATACAGCCGCTGTTCGGTTTCGCGCAGGTGCTGGCTTATTTCACGGATAAAACCGTCAAAAACATCTGTGCGGTTATTGGCATGAGCCGGATGAATTTCATTCCAGAGGTCCCAGGCAAAGAGCACACCGCTGCCACCCCAGCGCCCGGTAGCAAAGCTCAGCCGCTTCTTAATTGCTTCTAAGGTATGGGGGCACAACAGCCATTCAGAACGGCTGTTGCAGGGCCCTCCCTTTGCCTTGTTGTAGGGATGGTGTTTCCACCGTATCCACATCCAGAAGGTATCGAAGGGTGTTAGCAGTATACGCAGCCTGTGCTTTGCACAGAGTGCAAAAAGATCGTCCCATAGCTTTACCATGTTGGGGGAGAAAGTGCCGGCAGGGCTCTCGAAATACCGATGCTCCACCTGCGCATATTCCAGCATAAAGCGCAGGCAGGTAACGCCGTTTTCGGCAAGCCAGGCCAGGTGAGCATCTACCTGCTGCAGGTTTTTGCGACGAAAGGCATTGGCAAAGTCAGGCCAGGTAATAGCATCGTTCTGCCCGATTGGGGTCCAGGCGTTGCCTTTTTCTGTTATGAAGTAAGGAGCACCGGGTGCCAGCTGTATCCAGGGCAATTCTTCAGCAGCAGGCTGTTTTTGTAAACTGCCGTAATGCCTGGCAGCTGCGGCCTTACCATTCGTAAGACTGCTGCTGCCAGGCTTTTGTTCACTAGGTGCTTCTGTTGTTAAATTATTTGCTGCTTGTAACGAAAACTGTTTAATCGGCTTTGTGCTTTCCATTGCTACTAATACCTGCAACCACGCCATTTAATGTTTTGGCTTTACCATTGCCATTGAGCTTCACGGGTGCACGATCTGCTAATTTTACCACTTCTTTTGTTGCCGATAGCTTCTTGAAAAGCGTAAGTGCCTGTGCCACCACCTGGTCCATGTTGTAGTAGCGGTAAGTAGCCAGGCGGCCCACGAAATGTACGCCCGGGGTTTCATCAGCAAGTTTTTTGTACCGGGTGTACAGCTCTGCATTTTCGGGTTTGGGTACAGGGTAGTAGGGATCGCCCTCGGCTTTGGGGTATTCGTAAACAATACTTGTTTTTGGGTGCTGCTGTCCCGTCAGGTACTTAAATTCGGTAATGCGGGTGTAGGGGTGTTCATTTGGGTAATTCACCACCGGGGCTGGCTGATGCAGCTGCTCATCCAAAGTTTCGTGCTTAAACTCCAGCGAGCGGTAAGGCAGTTTACCATACCTGAAATCAAAATACTCATCTACCGGGCCGGTGTAAATCATCTCCCTGAAAGGGATTACATCCAGAATCTCGTGATAATCGGTGTTGAGCATGATTTTAATGTTGGGATGGTCCAGCATTTTCTCGAACATATAGGTATAGCCTCTCAGTGGCATGGCCTGATAGGTATCCGAGAAGTACCTGTCGTCGCGGTTGGTGCGCACCGGTACCCGGGAGGTAACTGACTTATCCAGTTCAGAGGGATCCATGCCCCACTGCTTGCGGGTGTAGTTGCGGAAGAACTTTTCGTACAGCTCCCGCCCCACGCGGCTTACCACCACATCTTCTGAGGTTCGGATGGGGTTGATCTCTTCTGCTTTGGACTGAAAAAAATCCTCGACCTCAAATGAGGTGAGGTTAAGCCCGTACAGCTTGTTAATGGTATCCAGGTTGATGGGAATTGGTACCAGCTGTCCGTCAACGCTTGCCTGCACCCGGTGTTCATAAGGGCGCCATTCTGTAAACCTGGATAAATAATCGAATACATCTTTGGAATTAGTATGAAAAATGTGGGGACCATATTTATGCACCAGGATACCATCTTTATTGAAATGGTCGTAAGCATTACCTGCTATGTGGTTCCTTTTATCAATGATAAGAACCTTTTTATTCATTTGGGTGGCAAGGCGTTCGGCTAATACACTGCCCGCAAAGCCTGCTCCCACTATCAGATAGTCGAACATAAAAAAATCTCCTCTGTTAAGTTCTTAAAAGTATTAGTCTGCAGCGCAGTTAGCTGTTTTTGAGCTGTAAAGCATTGTTCATCTGCTCAACCATTGCCTGCCAGGTTTTATCCCATGAGATGTTAGTTAAAAAGCGATCCACCTTTTCCTTCCATTGCTCATCATCCTGCTGGGCCAGGGCTTTTTCAATAGCCGCTACAAATTCCTGCGGGGTGCCGGCAATATGTACGAGCTGTTGCTCTCCATAAGGTCTTATTACATCCCGAATAGGGGTAGATACCACAGGCTTGCCTGCAGAAAGGTATTCCGGTGTTTTAGTGGGGCTGATAAAGCGGGTAGATTCATTGATGGCAAAAGGCAGCATTGCTACAGACCAGCCACTTAAATAAACTGGCAGCTCCTTATATGATTTGCCTCCCAGGTAGTGCAGGTTGGGGCGTTGTGGCAAATCTGCAGGATCTATTTTTACCACCGGTCCAACCATTACCAGCTGCCATTCAGGTTTGGCGTCTGCCACAGCTGCAAGTAGTTCCAGGTCCATGCGTTCATCGATCACGCCGAAGAAGCCAATACGGGGCTCTGCAATGGAGGCCTGGTCAGAAGGTTGCTCCAGCGCCTGGCGTGCCTGTGCAAAATGAGCTTTATCAATGCTGCTGGGGAAGGCATGTACGCTTGGGTGCTGCTTTTGCTTCGCCTCATACAGGCTCTGGCCGCCTGTAAATACCAGGTCAGCCCTGTTAAACAGCTCCTTTTCCAGCTCTTTCAGTTTTACAGGTGCAAATTTAAAGGCCGAGAGCTCGTCCATGCAGTCGTAAACAGTAAGAACAGGATTAAAATGATCTGTAAACCCAAGGGCCATAGGGGTGTAGTACCAGAAAATGTAGCGTTCCAGCCCTTTTTCTGCAAAAAACTTGTCCAGTAGCTGGCGCTGTTCCATTTCAACATGTTCGGGCGACAGGCCATGCGGTAGGTGTGGTACCACCAGCTGTATGTTCTGTTCTCTTCCGGATACCTCCAGCCTGGGCTCGGTATTATCTTCAAAAATAGGTTCTTCTATAAAATACAAACGGGTATGGCGGGCAAAGCGCGATAACAGGTGCTGTGGCCGCTGGTATACAAAATCCCACCGCAAATGGGACAGGCATACTACATCTGGTAGATTCTGTATAAATTCTTTGGTTGTTGTGGTCTGGGTTGTGCTGGCCTGATGTGTGGCACCTGGCTTGTTTACTGTGCTGTTGTGGCCGCCTGAGGTCGGCATAGGGGTTTCTAGCTTTTCTTTGTACATACAAATAAATAATAAAGATGCCTGCCCTGAAAAAAATGCAGGTTGTACTATTAAAAGTGTAAAGAGGATGAAGGGGTCTGTACCACCAGCCAAGCTCCTTCTTGGTTTAGATTAAACTCGCTTCATAAGGAAAAGTTGCACAGGAACAGTATGTTAAAGAAGATTTATTTGAATGATAACCAGAAGGGCTTAAGCTTTTTAAATGAAAGTTTAGCGATTGAATGCCTGTGCAATGGTGATAAGGGCTAAATAGCAGAATTTCATTCGATTGCAGCAGGTCTGCAGGAGTACTTTATCTTGTAAAGCAGCTGTTTTTGTTATGCACTTACTTAAAACATCCTGCATCTTTGCAGGGTGAAAAAACAGGAAAAAGCAGGAAAAACTACATCCGCTGGTAACGGTATTGGCACCCGAAATGAACGGTCGCTGCATGCTGCCCTTAAGCAATGGTACGCACTTCCCGGGGATAGATTCGAGGTGCCACTGATGGGATTTGTTATTGACCTGGTGCGAGGGGGTCAGCTTATTGAAATACAGACACGAAACTTTACGGCAATCCGGCAAAAGATTAAGAAGCTGGTAGAGGAACATAAAGTGCACTTACTGCATCCTATCACACTAGAGAAGTGGATTGTGCAGGTAGATGCTACGGGTAGCACTGTTCTATCCAGGCGTAAATCTCCCCGGAAGGGGCATCTGTCAGATCTGTTTGCGGAACTGGTACGCATGCCCGAGTTAATCAGGCACGAAAACCTGAGCCTTGAGTTTCCCCTGATTCAGGAAGAGGAAGTGCGCTGCCCCGATGGGCAGGGAAGCTGGCGCCGTAAACGGGTAAGTGTAAAAGACCGGCGCCTGCTGCAGGTGCTAAGTACGCATCGTTTTGTTACTGCCGCTGATTTTCTACAGTTTCTGCCGGTCAGCCTGCCTGTTCCCTTCTCCAACAAATGTTTGGCAGCCGCTACGGCGCTGCCCCTGTACCGCTGCAGGCAAATAACCTATTGCCTGCGTAAAATGGGGCTAATTGTGCAGGTTGGGAAAAAAGCAAATGAAATACTTTACGAAATAAAAGAGCAGGAGCAGGCCGCCTGTGCTTAGGCTGGTTTTTACATATACATGTATACTATTCTTTCTTTTCTGAATCCTTTGCGTCAGGAGGTTACCGCTTCCGGGTAAACAGGAGCAGTAGCAGCAGTTTCTCTTTCCCGTATATAGCGGCTAATGGCATCGTCCAGCTGAGGTAGCAGTATGCCTTTTTCGCTGCCAAGAGCGCTGTAGGTTGGGCGAATTGCTTTGTAGCCTAGCTGCTTTGCTTCAGTGGCCTTTATCAGTTCAGGGTTTAAGTTGGCTATTTCTGCTGTTCTAAAGGCAAAGTCAGCCAACGATATTTCTGAAGGGTTTGTGAGGTGCCAGATGCCGGCAGCCCTGTCCAGTATCAGGTCCAGTGTGTTGTTCACAAGATCAGGTATATAAGTTGGCGAAACAATGTGATCTTTAGAGGCAAAGAAGTATCTGTTTTCCTCCAGTGTTCTTACCATCTGGCTAATAAAGTTGTACTCATCCCAGGGACCGAAAAAAGAGCTGGTTCTGATGACAAGTGCAGCCGGGTTTACCTTCAGTACCTTGGTTTCTGCACAGAGCTTTGATAAACCATAAACGTTAAGTGGAGCTGCCGGATTGCTCTCCAGGTAGGGGGAGTGCGCTTTTCCATCAAAAACAAGATCTGTAGAGAAGGTGGTGAACTGGGCGTTATACCTTAAACAAGCCGCAGCCAGCAGCGCCGGGCCTTCTGTATTTTCAAGAAAGCAGCGGTCCTGCATCCTTTCTGCTTCATCTACTTTAACATAGCCTGCCGTGTTGATTACTGCCCAGGGCTGGTAATGGCGCAGGGCGTTCTCTATAGATTCCTGGCTGGTAATATCCAGCTCCTGCCTGCTAAGGATGTGATAGGATATGTTTCTGATCTTACAAATTCTTGCAAAGGCTCTGCCGAGTGTGCCTGTAGCACCTGTAATAAGTATGGTTCTGGAGGGAGGCTCCGGCAAGGGCCCTTTTTTCATCGATACCACCTGTGGCAGCTCCCGTGCTGTTGGCTTTCCGCTGTAATTAAAGTAGCTGGCGCCCGGGTTTTTCCACCAGCCGTCTGCCTCCAGTACAGGATGCGCTGGTGTTTCTCCATTTGCCAGCTTTTTAATGAGCCATGCCAGTGCTGTAGGCCTGGGTTTGCCCGATCTTACATCAAATACCCCCGATTCGTAAAAGTTGTTTTTCTGAGTTAGCAGTGTATTCCAGTCGTAAGCACCTAACATAGACCAGGCGGTAATGCCTCTGATATCCACCCCTTCGTGCTTTAGCTTGCAAACAGCATTCCAGGCTTCCATAAACCACCTTAGCTGCTCTTCGCGGGTAGCGCCTAAATGCACTTCGGTAAGGGCCAGCGGAAGATTATACCGTTCTGCTGCTTCTTTTAATATGTTGTAATGGCCCGCCCTTTTGTTGATGTCGGCCCTTACCACATCTACATCGGCATAGCGGTCTCTTCCATTGCCGGCATGCGACCATGCCGGGTAGTGCTGCATATTTTCATCCAGAAATCTTTCGCTGGTAATGTAATGGTTAATGCCAATGATATCGGGTGCATAGTGGTTGCTGCTAAAGTATTCCAGCTCCTTTTCGCTTACCTTTCCCAGTTCCAGAAGATAACCTGTCATCAGGCTGTTTTCCTGAATTTTTCCGCACAGAAGATCCAGGGAAGACCACCGGCGTTCGT
Source organism: Cesiribacter sp. SM1 (assembly GCF_020178975.1). GTDB lineage: Bacteria > Bacteroidota > Bacteroidia > Cytophagales > Cyclobacteriaceae > Cesiribacter. The sequence goes on along the minus strand of NZ_JAHXBU010000041.1, from coordinate 152,573 downwards.
TCTCAAACCTGCACTGGTAGGCCATTTTTTTTGTGCTGTGGCACTTGCCCATGTCTTCTGTCTGCACCAGCTGGGCATTTGGTATTATTCTCTTTATGGCTTTCATGGCCATAACGGTGGCTTTGCACTGGTTTAAGAGGGCCGTAGAGAAAGATTGGGCATCTCTGCTGTGCGGATACCAGTGGCCATAAAGGCAGCTGAAACGTGCGGTGGTGAGAGGTTCGTTAATGGGCGTAAACAGCTCCAGCCAGGGGTAACGCTCGGCTACAGCCACCGCATACTCGGTAAATTTTTCGGCAAAATCTGGGTCTGTGAGGCTGGTGTAGGAGGGGCCACTGCCATGATGGAGCAAGCCGGCAATAGGCGTAATCCCCAGGCCCTGCAGCTTTTCAAGGCGCTCATCAACCCACGACCAGTCTGCTTTTTTAAGACCATTTGGAGCTACGCTTTCCCATACTACCGGGTAGCGCAAGGTTTTGATGCCTAATGCTGCAATGAGTTCCAGGTCACTGATGCGGGTTTGATGGCCGCTGTTGTCCAGCTGATTTCTGTACTCATCCTTCAGCCGATGCACGGTACATTCAATACCTCCCCATACAGGGATAATGGTTTTATCTACTCCAGCCATTGCTTGTTGTTTGTTGTACATCCCTACTCACTAAAAAATAAATCATCTGGGTCTGATTCAGGTGTTGCAGGATGCCTGTTCCGGCAAGTGATTATTTGAAATTTTGCACAAACACTTGCTACCGTGTTTATGCTTTCAGATAAACAACATATATAATGATTAACACTTGCTGTTTGTTTTCTAGATCTGCCTTTAATTAGGCTGTGTCTGACGAACACCCTCCGGCCTCAAAAAAGAACCTTTGCCCAGGGGCAAAATTCATTATTTTCAGATCCAAAAGTATTCATCAGAAATAAGCTGGTGAGCCAGGGCCTGCATTAAAATTATTATTACCGGTACAGGAAAAGCCTGCTACTTTCCGGCAGCGACCAATCGGGTTACTTGTTGCGCGAGTAGCCTGTGGCGCCTGTGCAGGTACTGCCTGTTGGGCGGTCAATAATTCCTGCAGCCCTATAAAAAACAAAGCCCCTTCCGGCGGGAAGAGGCTTTGTTTTATCTTTTCCTGGTCAGGAAATCTTTCGCCCTGTTATCGGTAAGCAGCTCCCAGATAGAGGAAACCGTCCAGCCCGGAGCAAAAAGATCGTTATAGAAACCTTTGCCGAAGTGACCGTAGTCCCAGTCGGTATGCTGCACCACCTCGGGGTAATAACCTTCTTTGGCAATACCCACCATATGGCCTTTGTAAGGCAGCAGCTGCTCACGCATGGAAGAGCGGATAAGATCGGCAAACTGGGCAAAACGCAGCTCACCTGTTTCTTCTGCCAGCCATTTCAGCACTTCATCGAACTCGAACACATACACATCTATGTGGTTGTTCTCTACCGACACATTACCCCAGCCACGGCTTTTCAGGCCAATATCGCCCAGCATCTGGCCCTGTGCAAAGGGTACATCCCAGGTGTAGTACCACGAAAGGGTAAAGTAGGCGGCCTGCTTTGCCAGTGAGGTGTAGCGTATCTTTTCGCCACCTACTGTTACCATGGCCATGTAATACAGGGCTACGGCAGCGTAAAGAGAGGCTTCCTTGTCTTCACAATCGGCATCCAGGGTAGAAGAGAAGTAGTCCGATTTGGAGATCATCTCTTTATCCTGGTAATCAATAACCTTGCGGGCAGCGTTCAGGTAGCGGTCGTCGTCGAAGTATTTATAGGCCATTACCAGCGCAGGAACGGCAGATGGAGAGCTGCCACCAACAGCATCTACTATGCGGCCGTTGCCTTTAAACTTGCGCGGAAAGCTTCCATCGAACATTTGCAGGGCAAGTAGCAGGTCCAGCAGGTTCAGGATACGCTCTTCCCAGAGTGGGTGCCTTCTGCCTCTTTGCTTCTCGTAATCGAGGTAGAGCAGGATGGCATAAATACCTTCTGACTGGCGGCGAATAGAATAAAGATCTTTTTTAACCGGGTAGCCATGGTACTCGCCCACCAGCTCGCGAATAAAGCCCTCTTTTGAAAAGCCCCACTGCTCATAGCTGTTCAGTACGGAATAGGCAATTTTTTTCAGCTTTTCATCGCCCTGCTCCTCGGCCCACTCCAGGGCATTAAAGCCATTGAGCAGTACGCGGCCTACAAACCCTACCTCCAGTAATTTGCCTGGTTTGCAGGCATTGGTTTCCAGGTGCACACCAGAAAAACCTTTGAGCCGGCCTACTTCAACATAAGATTCATGGTAAAAGCTGCTCAGTACTTTTTTGATTTCTGCATCGCTTAGCTTATTGCTGTTAAGCGGCTGTGGCTGAAACAGGTCGTAGGAGCAGGTCCAGATCTGTTTCATGTACTCGGCATAATCAAAGGCCTCAAACTTAATAAGCTGGTAGCGCAGCGTAATGCTTTCTCCTTTTTTTAAGTAGAGGAAAGATGTTACAGGAGCGCCCAGGCTAAGCTTGCGGTAGTAGCTGTGGGGCGCCTCCATATAAGGATAGGCAAAAGAAAGGTGCGGAGTTCCATCTTCTTCACCAAAACCAAGCGCACCCATATCGGAAGGGCCGCTAAGGATTACCTCACCATGGTTGTGCTGGGCAAGGGCATGCTTTTCGATCTTGTCTGTACGAACAAGCGAATAGCTAAGGCCTTTTTCGTTATCGAATATGCCCACCAGTGGTGTGCTTAGGCGGTCTTCGCGTACAATCCAGTTTTTGCTTACCCTCTCAGAAGGTGTATGCTGTGGCGAGCGCAGGTTTTTGCGGTACCAGAAGCCGGGCAGGTAGAGGTAAGCATCATCATAAGCCAGCTCTGGTGTATCCAGCCTTCCCTGCAGGCTAAAATATGCATCTGCTTCAGCTTTTATGTTGATAACCAGTGCTACATTGCTGCTGTGCAGCGGATTTGCAGCCACCGAGCTTATCTCCTGCCTTATTTTTAGGGGTAAAGGCTCATTTGCCTCCAGCATGCCACTCTCTGCAACTGATTTCAGGGCATGTACAGTGGCGGTGTTGCCGGGTTGCTTCAGCAACAGTTTATAACTCAAATGTTGACTAACCTCTTCTTCCAGTCCCCCGGGAGCAACATAGGCGCTGCCGTTATTCCACAGGTAGAGGTTCATCAGCTTATCTGATTGCATATCTACTATAAATCTTTTTTCTACTTTGTTTAATCTGTTCTTCGTTTCCCTGCCAGCTGTACCTGCTATAGTAAAATACTGATTTGTTCTGATCCTGAAATTTTACTAATTAGCCGCTAAGTAGGAGGGGAGGTTTATTGGCACTAGAGAGATTACTTAAAGGGATGCAAAGAGCGTGCCTAAATCTCTGCGGGTTTCCCTAAACGCTTGATTGTGTGATCCTGTATACTTTAATCCTTCTTTTTTGCCTTCAGCTAGCCTTCGTTAGTTTCCTTGGCAGGAATGCCTCAGGGAAGTTGAATTCAAATACAAGTTATATTAGAAATGGAATATTTTCTGGTTTAATAATGGGCAAAACTTGCACGGGCGCTACATTTTTTTTCATCGGCCAGCTTAGTACAGTAACTTTAAAAATGGCCATAGCGGCCTCTGGAGTGAAGGTACCGGCTTTAGTTATGTGTGCAGCCTAACCTTAACGTTTAGAGACCGTTAGGAAAATAAGGCTAAAAACAAACATGCATGGAGCGAAAGATCTACATTGGCACGTCGGGCTGGCACTACAAGCACTGGATGGGTACCTTCTACCCCCATGGCCTTAAATCAAAAGACTTTACCCGTTATTACCTGAATTTTTTCAGGAGTGTAGAAATCAATAATTCGTTTTATAGACTGCCCTCAGCCCAGACCTTTGCCGGCTGGCGTGCTGCCGTGCCCCCTGATTTTTTGTTTGCCGTTAAAGCAAGCCGCTTTATCACGCACATGAAAAAGCTCACAGACCCACAGCAGAGCATAGCGCGTTTCTTTGAAAATGTACAGGCGCTTGAGGAGAAGCTGGGGCCAATCCTTTTTCAGCTGCCTCCCTTCATGAACATATCCATGCATAAGCTAGAGGATTTTCTGAAAGCCCTGCCGCCCTACTACCGCTATACCTTTGAGTTCAGGAACCACAGCTGGTACAACCCGGCTGTAATGGAGTTGCTGCGGCGCTATAACATAGCCTTTTGTATTTATGAGCTCGACAGGCACTTATCGCCTTTTGAGATAACTGCAGATTTTGTATATGTGCGCCTGCACGGGCCCGAAGGTAAATATGCCGGCAGCTACAGCGACGAAGGCATGCACTGGTGGGCCAACAATTGCCTGGAGTGGCAGCGGCAGGGACGCGATGTTTACATTTACTTCGATAACGACCAGAACGGCTATGCAGCCCACAATGCTAAATTATTGCAGCAGCTGGTTTGGGAGCGTATGGGTATTTCTCCGGACCTGGGTCAATGGAATCTGGATCAGCAGCAATCGCTGTTTTAGGCTTCCTGCAACCTGGCAGGTGCTGCTGCTTTATTCTATCTGAATATCGTATTTGGCCAGCAGGCCAAGTACCCCCTGCTGGGAAAACTTTGCTTTCTTTATCATATTCAGTTCCGGATCGATGGCAAAGTTATAGGCCGTAATAAAATTAGCTTCCTGCAGATTGGTTCTGTTAAACACGGCTCCCTGCAGGTCTGTATTATCAAACAAGGCTTTATTTAATACAGCATTGCTAAAGATGGTGCTCTTTAGGGAAGAGTTCCTGAAAGACGCCTTGCTCATTTTTTTATTCACAAAAGAGGCGTAATCCAGCAGGCAGTTTTCGAAGCGCACCGAAAAGAGCAGGTCGGCGCAATCATTAAAGTTTACGCCAATCAGCTTACACTCTTTGAAAAATATACCATCCATGGTAGCCTGGTTCAGTTTCAGGAGCCCCATGTTGCAGCCGGTAAAAGTACAGTCGGTAAAACGGTTGCCTGAAAAATCACTGCCCGAAAAGTCACATACCTTGAAATGGCATTTTTCAAATTCCCGGTTCTTTAGTGCTTTTCCGGAGTAGTTGAGGTTTTCAAACAGTTTATGCTGATGAACAATTGGCTCCATGTGCTATATCAATACTTGATGGGGGATGTATATTATAGGTTGTCTGGGTTTTGCAGCTTAGGTTTAACAGCTGTTGCTGTGGGTTTGGAAAAGTTTAAATACTGACTGCAAAACCGGGTGTCAATATAGTAGCTTTTTGCGCAATTCATGAATAATAAGATCTGCGGCACCACCAGTAGGTATGCTGTGCTGCTGGGTGCGGTGTTGGTATTTTGCCAGTGTGCCAGCCAATTCCACATGTTAAACTTTTAATCCTGCAGTACATTTGTTTTTGTACTCATTCAAGTAATGAAGGGGAACAAAACAGCTTTGGAATGTCGTTAAAAGTAGGCGATCAGCAGCAAGCAGGTTCAGGATTGGACTTTAAAAGGCTTTAATTTAGCCTGAAATTGTGTTTGATGCCGTGGCGTGCTATATCTTTGCACCGCCAAGTACATACAACCTAAAACAACTTCTGTAATGAAGAACATAACAACTGATATTTGTGTGGTCGGGGCCGGGCCGGTTGGTCTTTTTGCGGTGTTTGAAGCAGGATTGCTCAAAATGCGCTGCCATGTGGTAGATGCCCTGCCTGCAGTTGGCGGACAACTAACTGAAATATATCCTAAAAAGCCGATTTATGATATTCCGGGCTTTCCCGAAGTACTGGCCGGAGACCTGGTGAAAAACCTGCAAAAGCAGATCGAGCCATTTCATCCTACCTTTACCCTGGGTGAGCGCGTAGAACACCTGAACAAACTGGAGGACGGCACCATACAGGTAACTACTGTAGATGGTACCGAAATTAACTGCAAAGCAGTATTTATAGCCGGTGGCCTTGGTTCTTTTGAACCACGCAAGCCTGCTATACCAAACCTGGAGAAGTACGAAAGCCACGGCATCGACTATATGGTGAAAGACCCTGAAAAATACAGGGGCAAGCGCATTGTAATTGCCGGTGGTGGCGACTCTGCCCTCGACTGGACCATCTTCCTGGCCGATGTAGCCGAAGAGCTAACGCTCGTTCACCGTGGCAGCAGCTTCCGTGGCGCGCCCGAGTCTGCAGATAAGGTAGCCGCCCTGGCGGCGGCAGGCAAAATTAAGCTGCAGCTGAATGCCAATGTGGTAGAGGTGCATGGTGAGAATAGTCTTAAAGCTGTTATCGTGCAGCCCGACAAAGGTGATTCTCATGCCCTGGAGGTCGATTACTTTATTCCGCTCTTTGGCCTGGTGCCAAAGCTGGGGCCTATCGATCAGTGGGGGCTGGAGCTGGAGAAAGGGGCCATTGTGGTCAATACTTTCGATTATTCTACCAACATACCGGGCGTTTATGCTATAGGCGATATTAATACTTACCCGGGCAAGCTAAAGCTGATTTTATGTGGCTTCCACGAATCGGCACTGGCAGCACAAAGTGCTTATAAGCTGGTGTTCCCAGATAAGAAGTTCTCCTTAAAATACACGACCGTAAACGGCATACAAGAGCTCTAATGGAAAACATGATAAACCTGTTCGTGCAACAGGAAAACGGCGAAAGGCTTAAGCTGGAGGCACCTACTGATATGGGCCTTTCGGTAATGGAAGTACTAAAGGCGCATGAGCTGGAAGTGCAGGCCATGTGTGGCGGAATGGCTATTTGTGCCACCTGCCATGTAGAAGTGCTGGAAAGCGGTGAGCTGCCAGAGCAGAGCGAAGACGAAGCCTACATGCTGGAATCGCTGCCGCATGCTGTTGCTGGCAGCCGTCTGTCATGTCAGCTGCGGGTATCTCCCGAGCTGGATGGCCTGGTAGTACGCATTATGCCGGAGGCTTAACATTATGCCGGAGGCTTAACTCTGGGTGGTATAAAAAGGACTACGACCTAAAAAAAATGCCCCGTCTGACCGACGGGGCATTTTTTTTAGGTCGTAGTCCTTCAGAAGGTAAGTGCAGCGTGTACACCATAGGGCGTTGGCTGAATGTTAAGTGTTACATCTTTAGGCAGCTGGCTGCGGTGTATCATTGGGATGAGCAGGCCTACACCTGCACCCACTGCGTAGCCTGCTAAAACATCTGTGGGGAAATGCTTGCCCGAGGTGTACCGCCACACAGCAATGGTGCCCGGAATTACCACAGCGCCAGACCAGGCCGCCCATTTCCATCCAGGCCTGTCGGCATAGCGATCAACCATATAGGCCGTTAAATACATAAAGGAGGCCGAGGCGGCCACGTGACCCGACCAGAAGGAGTGGCGGGCGCTCACCTTTGTTCTGTCTTTCAGCAGCGCATCCGGATTATATACATAAGGTCGTTTACGTCTGAACAGGCCCTTGCTAAGGTTGGTGAGCCCACCTGTGAGGGCGGCTGTTTCCAGATACATCACCATTACCGCCAGGGACTCCCGCCTGATGGAGCGCGATGCCAGCACTGAGAAAGGTGCAATAGCACTTACGCCCAGCAGGTAATCGCTTAGGTTTGAGTCAAGTTCTCTTAAGTTGTCAACAGCGCCTCTGTCGAAGGAGTTGATAGCGTTAGGGTCCAGTGCTGCCAGTTGTGATTCGGTAAGCTGAGGCACCCTTGCCTTTAGGATAAAGCCTCCAATGGCCATGGCGGCCCCGCCTGCTAAAATAGGGATGTCTTTTTTTGCTTTGAACTCAAACCTTGGATCTCCTAATACGGGTGGTGGCAGCATAGGACTTAACGGACCCTGTTCCAGCCCTGCGCTATCTGCAGCTGCCGGTACCTGTGCTGCTAATGGTTGAATGCTGATGCTAAAGCTTAGCCAGAGGATTAGTATTTTTATTGTTTTATCCATATTGTAATAATCTGCTATTTGAAATGTATATCTGCTATCTGGTGGTTACGGAGGAGTCATTTTTTAATAAGCGGGCCATTCCATTTGTGCCAGCCCAGAGCCAGAGCAGAATAATAATAGTTTCTGCTACAGCATCGTAGCGGTAAATATCAGCAATCACATCCCGGGTGCTGTAAATAATATCAATGGCAGTAAGTCCCAGGGCACCACCTATTCCAAGCCATTTTATTTCAAGTGTAACTGTTTTTCTGAACCCGGCAACAGACAGCAACAGGCCTATCACCAGTATCAGAACAGAAACAGTATAGAGCAGCCAGATGTCTTCTTTAGGGCCTGTTACCCATAAAAAGCTTGGCAGGTGAATCATAGGCCAGATGCCTGTAGCTGCCCAGAAAATGCCTTGAAGTACAGCAATGGTGTTAACGTTTCGCATGAAGGTTTTAAAGCGTTGTTAATATCAAAACCTGGCAGGATGCGTATGGTTTGATTAATGGGAGATTGAGCTGCTGCTGCTGTGCACCGGAAAGCCATTCCAGATGATAAAAGCAAAAGAAAACCACATGAAGATCCAGAAGAACGAAACGATATATAACGGCTTTTATAGCTTTAAAAAGCTTACTGTTGAAGATAAGGGCAAAACTTTTGAAAGGGAGGTATTTGATATAGGCAGTGCCGCTGCCGCGCTTGTTTATAATACAGCTACAGATAAATACATACTGGTAAAGCAGTACCGATATGGTGCCGGCAGAGCGTTGCTGGAGATTGTTGCCGGCATTGTTGAAAATGAGCAGGGAGATCCGGAAAAAACAATCAGGAAAGAAATTGAGGAAGAAACCGGTTATGAAACAGACCACCTGGAGCATATATGGGATTTCTATCCCTCGGGTGGGGCGAGCACTGAAAAACTGTTCCTGTATTATGCCGAAGTGAGTACTAAAAAAGCAGAAGGGGGCGGGCTGGATGAGGAGCACGAGGAGATAGAGGTATTAGAATACAGCCTGGACGAATTGCTCTCCCTACAGCTGCTCGATGCTAAAACCATTATAGCGGTGCAATGGCTGGCCTTTAAAAAGGGCAGGTCTCTAAATAATCCGGGGGCAAAGATCTGATACTGATTGCGCGTAAATACGATGCGCTTTTCACATCACCCTTAAGTTTGCGCAGTACGGGCCAGCTTAGCTTAAATACCGGCAGATGCTGCGGAGAAATGGGAGCGGCTTAGGCTGTTTGCTCCAGGATACCGCGGCGCTTGTGCACTTTCAGGCCAAACTTTTCCTGCACAATGCTGCGAATGCGCTGCTCTGCAAGGCTGGTACGGTTACCGGCAGGTTGTAAAACAGTAATGCCCAGCAGTAGTCTTACAAAGGCAGGGTCGGCACATAACTGGCTGCACCATTGGGCAAAGCACTGGCTCCAGTCGAGGCGATACTGCTCCAGGTGTGTTTTTCCGTTGAAGAGGAGCTCCAACTGGTTGCTGCTGTTGCGGTAGCGGTATATGGCAGCCAGGGCATCGTACATATGGTGGAGGCTGTCTGTTGCAGGCTGGGTTTTGCAAATGCGCAGGGTAGTGCTATCCAGCAGTCCAAGCGGGTTAAAATGCTGCTGGTAGGCATGCCGGGCCTGGCTGCAGAGGTAAAGCAGCAGGCGCTGACGGAGGCCTTCCTGGGCTTCCCGCAGCAGATAATTTTTATCGTAACGAAAAAATCTGATTTGCATTCAGGGCAAAAATAAAGCTTTTTGCCATTTCTTAGCCATTTTCCTAATTCAGAATTGGAATAAATTACCAGAAGACAGTAAAACAATAAAAGGCCGGCACTGAAGTTTCAGCACCGGCCTTTTATTCATTCTATGTTTACTTAAAGTTCTGTTTTTACAGCACCGTCAGATTTCAGCATTTCCCGCTGGGTTGGTTCTCTGCCAAAAAGGCCCTGCAGGGAATCAAAGTGTTTGAAGTAAGAGAGCGCTACGCCTGTTTTGGGAATAAACTCATTGGTGAGCACATCGCGGTCGTTACGCTGGAAGATCTTGAGGTTAAGATTTCCTTTTTCATTAATGTGGTACAGAACGGCAAAGTTACCCGCGAACTGTGTGCCGCTGCTGCCCGCTGGACCGCCGCCACCGCCTGCATTCACGCTGCTTACGCCACCAAACTGCACCTCAACACGGTCGTTGAACAGGGAGCGGCTCAGGTTAAATCCAACATCTCTTCCGCCACCACCAATGGTGTTAGCGCCTTCGCCCTGCTGTGATTCTATGTCAATCTCTATTTCTACTCCCAGGTAATCCTGTGTAACAGCATTAAGCTGATCGGTAAGGAAGCTGCTTAGGCTCTGGTCAATGCGGGCATTTACTGCTCCTGCGGCACCACCACCACCCGGACCTGTTTCCAGCGGGTTTTCAGCAATAAAGCGGTTCAGCACAATAAGCCCGAATACCTGCCGGAACAGGGCCGATTCGTCGTTTTTGATTTCTTCCAGTGCCCTGGCTACCACACTGCTGCTCATGGCGCCATACTGCGATTCGGGTGCTACAATATCGAAAGAAAAGACAGGGTCTTCCAGGGTGCCATTCATGCTCATTAGAACATTTACAGGCTCTTTGCGGCGGGCGGCAGCATACTCAGTAGTTCCCTCCTCAACATACCTGTTAACCAGGGGCAGCCTGCTGGCCTCTGTGGTGTAAATGGCTGTTAGGTTTAGCTCAGCATTGAGCGGATCGCCACTGAATGCTACCGTACTACCCTCCTCTATGGCAAAGCTCTTTTGTATTACCTCCATAAAGCTGAGGCGGTAGCGTCCCTGTTCAACTTCGTACACACCCTGCAGGTTCAGATCGCCATTAGGCTCCATGCGCACCTGTAAGTCTGCAGATCCCTGCACTTCCAGAAAATCTCCGGTGCCCGGATCTACCACTACCGTGAATGTTGCAGTTTCAGGTACTGTAACAGATGTTATCAGGGTAAAATAGCTTGTACTGGCAACATCTCCTAAAGTATCGGCCTGTACACCTGCAGAGGTGGTATCCTGTGCCAGGAAAGCATTGGTATTAACAAAATTAATGTAGGCTGCAGTACCGGCATCTGCATCTTCAGATTGCATAACCAGGGCAAAATCTGTTCTGTCGCCAACCTCCAGGCTGCCTTTCACCACTATATCGTCCATAGGGCCCCGTATTTGCGAATTGGTGCTCACAAACAATCTGCCATAGAACAGGGCATCCAGATCCCTGTCTTTGTTTACAACCAGGAAGTTATCTGAGTTAACATCAAGATTAAATCTGAAATCAGTAAAGAACTGGTGTGCCACCTGTCCATTTATAACCAGCTCCTGGTTTAGAGAATCTCGCAGGGTGAAGCTATCGAAGCTGATGGCTTCATTGTTGATGTCTACATATTCGTTGTTCAGGGTATAGCGTGAGCCAGTAAGAGCCGGGCGGAAGGCACTGTTTTCATTAAAGCCTATCTGACCCTCCACGCGTGGCTCATTCAAGGTTCCGGCAATATCGATACTGCCCTGCAGGCTGCCGCTAACATCGGTAATAAATTCTTCTACAAAGGGCTCCCAGGGCTCCAGTTTAAAAGAGTTTATGTCTATATCCAGCGCCATGGCATTGGTGCTGTCTGCCATATTGAGGTAGCCGGCAATGGTTAGGTCGTTGCCGGGGCCCTGCAGTGAAATATCGGTATTGATCCTGCCATTTGCAGATGCCTGGTTCATTTCTATCTGTACATCACCCACCAGCAGGCTGTCTACCACCAGGTTGTTAATCTGCAGGTTTGCCTCAATGGCAGATATATTCATGGGCTGTGTAAGCTGTACTCTGCCATCCAGGGTGGCGGCAAGTTTGTAATCTTCCATGCCCATGATATCCATAAAGTCGCCAATCTGGAACTGGTCTATCTGGGCGATGAGCAGGGGATTGGGGGTGCCTTCCCTTTCGGTGTTTACAGCCAGCAGTTGTTGGCCCTGCGCAAGGGCAAAATCTCTGATATAAAGGTATTCCGGCGCATACCTGATTACAGCATCACTGGCCAGCTCGTATTGCTGCCCTTTCAGGGCCAGGTCTGTCTGGTCAAGTGCCAGGGCTATGGTATCGCCCCTAAACCTAACGGCTCCACCCAGTAGTAAGTGGGTGCTGTCGTTCTGGGGGGCAAGGCCAAGGTCAAAGTGCAGGCTATCCTGTGCCCAGTCGCCATTTAGCTCAAACTGTGGTATATCGGCCAGCGTTCCTACCTTTATCTGATCAGCATCAACATCAAAGGAAAAGACTCTGTCGACAGTTGTGGCATCAATAATTAAATTACGTATTACAACTGAGTCTGCCCAGGAAATGCCTGGCGCATTCATATCCAGGTCAAAGGCACGCTCGGCATCTCTAAGCTCTGCGGTAAGGGTTAAGGGGTGGAGCAGCTCCAGGTCTGGCACAAAGGCTTTGGCAATAATGGGTTCATCCCACATATTTATCTCCAGCCTTATTTCATCACTGCCTTCAATTACATCTTCTTCTGTTGGTTTAGCGGCAGTAACATAGTAGCCAGTGAAATTGTCTATTACATTCTGCAGGTTGGCAAACAGGTATTTGCCTGTTAAGCTGGCCGACATAAAATCGCTGACCAGGTTAATGTCTCTTTCTCCGCTGGGTTCTTTGGTGGAGGTTACGATGAGGCTGTCGAGCGACCAGCTCTTGGCACCCCGGATGAGTTCTGTTTCCCGCAAAGCCATCACGCCCTCTATCTGGTCGGGGTCCTGGCCTCTTACTTCAGCCACAAGCTTGGTGCTTACGATAATACTATCGGGGCTAAGGTTGAGGCGATACATGTTGAGCCTGTCGAGGTTAAGCTCTGCCTCAACCAGGGGCAGTGAATCTTTAAGATCGGAATGGGCGTAAAGGTCGAAGTTTAGAAAGGGGTCTTCATAGGCCGCTACTACTTCCATTACACTGTCTACAAAATAGCCCTCTGCGGCCAGTCCTTCATAGGTGTAATCATTATACTCCAGTTCTTCTATCAGCACAGAGAACTTCTCCACATCTATCTGGCTGCCATTGCCATCTACCCGCACTTTGCTGCTAAGGGTAACCTGGCCAAGCCCAAGACTGTCGCCTACAAAGGGGCGCAGGTCAAAGTTCGTAGCATCTACATTGCCTGCCAGTATAAAGCGGCTGTCGGTAGGTGCGCGGTAGAGCATATTGGTTTCCAGCAGGCCCACGCCGCTCCGAAGGCGGGCTACCACATCTACATTCTGCGGGGTACCTTCGGCCTGGGCAATCAGGTTAAGCCGGCCTGTTTGCCGGGCGGCAGGGGGCAGGTCGGGCATAAAGGCAAACTCCTCCAGGTAGCTGGCGGTGGTGCTAAGCTCCTGCACCTGCACATCAAAGCGAACGGTGTTGAGGTCATTTAGTCCGCTGGCAGTGGCAGTAGCCCGCATGTTAAGGCCGCCATCTTCTGTTCTTAGGTGCAGGGTTGGTACCGCGGCTTCGTTATCAGCAACCCGTGCCTCCAGGTCTAGCAACAGGCTAAGCTGGCTAAGTTTTGGCAGGGTATCCAGGCCGGGGGTAAAGTAGGTGGCATCTTTCATGCCAATAACGGCATTGCTGAGGTTGGCCGACACCTGCAGGCCTGCCAGCATATCTGCCCCCGGTTCAATGGAGAGCTGTTCTATTCGTACCTCATCGGTAATGCGGGTGTTCGGGGTAAGTACCTCTTTTAGGGTTGCCGAGAACATGGGCAGCTCCAGTGCTACCTCCATGGCAAAATTCTCCAGCACAAAGCCACTGTTTTCTTCAATGGCTGCTAGCTGGTCTACACTAACATTAAGGGTGTCGCCAGCCAGGTAAAAATCGCTGATGCCAATATCAATGTTGCGCAGGTCGAGGTTTTCGAAGTTTATGGTACCCTGCTCTGTTTCCTCGCTGGTCTGGAAAAGGAACTGGGTGTTTTTAACATCGAAATTTTCTACTGCTATGCGAAAGCCACTGGGGTTGAGCATGGCAGAATCCAGCTCCTGGGCTACCTCGGGAGCGGTGGCAAGCGTATCTTCTGCGGGTGCAGCTGTCAGTTGTTGGAAAGAGCCGTTAAGGTCGCGGATATCAACATTGGAAACCCGCACATGCTGCTGCTCGAGCCCCAGGGTCTCCAGCTCTGCCAGCAGGTAAGGTGCATGAACATTGAGCCTTAAACTGGAGGAGTCGTCTACAAAACGAAGGCGTACATCCTCGAGCCGGGCCTGGTAGAGGTCAAACTCAAAACCAGTGCTGGTGGTGTCTACAGCTGTAGTATCTGAGGTAAAACTGTCTACAATAAACTCATAGTTAAACTTTGTGCTATCCTGCTGGCGGTACAGGTTGATGTATGCATCTTCCAGGGCAACCTCATCCAGGGTGAGGCGCGAATCCAGGAGTGCAAAAGCACCTATGTCTGCCTTTACAAATCCGGCCCACAGCAGGGTATCGCCAGAAAGGTCTTCAATGTATACATCCTGCAGGGTTGCAGTCTCAAAAAAGCGGATATTAACCTTACCAATGCTTACCGTAGTGCCCCATTGCTTAGCAAAGTTATCGGCAACTTTTTGTGTTACTTTGGTTTGAACTGCAGGTATTTGCAGCAGGATAATAATAAGTACCAGCAGGCCTAATATGCCTCCAATGATATACAGCAGCCACTTTATGGGGAGCCATATATAGTGTCCGATTGATTTATTAGTAGCGATAGTTGTAGCATTTAAGTACCCTTTATTAACTGAAAACAGGGGCTCAAGGTTATGACAGCCAGCTTTTGTTCTTTTGCCTTTGTTAGATTTGTTTAACAACTAAGGCTTGAAAATCAGTGCTATATAAACAGTTGTGGGCGTGCAGGCAGCAAATGCCAGGCTTGTTACTGCAGCGGAAAAGCTGAATATTTACTTTGCTCTATGCCCTGGTCCTGACTTCCCGAGTGGAAAAAATGGATGAAGTACCGGCAGTACGATAAGAATACTTCAATCTTCAGAATAATAAACCTGCTTGATGAGTGTCTGCAAGGCGAAAGTTGCAGCACTGGCTATCGGCAGTTAGTGTCAGGCGCTGCATGGAAAAACAGCACCGACTACTTTGTTTGCTCATCTGATGAGAGGATGTACCTGTAACAGACACCATAAGATTCAGGCAGATGCTGTTACTCCTCCTCCTTATTTGCCGCTCATAAAAAATCGACTGCCAATGCATTCGATGTAGTAGTAAATTATTATCTTGATTAGGATTAATACAATTTTTTATGGCAGAATATAAGTTAAGCATTAACGGGGAGAACCTTACGGTTGAGGTAGAACCTGCAACGCCATTGCTCTGGGTAATAAGGGACACCCTTGGAATGCCTGGCACCAAATTTGGCTGTGGTATGGCCCAGTGTGGCGCCTGTACTGTTCACTTAGATGGAACCGCTATAAGATCTTGTACTTTTCCTGTTTCGGCGGCGGTTGGTAAAAAGATCACAACCATTGAAGGCATCAGTGAGGATAATTCCCATCCGGTACAGCGGGCATGGATAGAACTGCAGGTTCCGCAATGCGGCTACTGCCAGTCTGGGCAGATCATGTCTGCCGTAGCCCTCCTGAGCAAGAACCAAAAACCATCTGATGAGGATATAGACCTGGCCATGCAGGGAAACTTATGCCGCTGCGGCACCTATCCGCGTGTAAGAAAAGCAATTCACCTGGCTGCTAAAATGATGACGCATGAAATCAACTAAGGGAGTTTCAAGAAGAACCTTTTTGAAAAGGAGTTCTGCCACCGGTATTTTTCTGGCACTTGGTTTTCCGGCCGCTGCCCTGGAGGCTGTAGCTGAAAAAATGCCCCCGCTGCAGAACATGGCGCTCGAAGCCCTGAAAGGCATAGAGATAAATCCTTTCATCATCATTGATCAATCAGGAAAGATCACCATCATCAGCCATAAACCCGATATGGGGCAGGGCACCTGGCAGTCTATCCCTACCGTTGTGGCTGAAGAACTGGATGTAGACCCGGCCACAATTACCATCAAATCATCAGTAGGTGAGAAAAAGTTTGGCGACCAGCTGGCAGCCGGCAGCAGCAGTATCAGGGGCTCGTGGAATACCCTTAGAAATTCTGGTGCTGCAGCCAGGGAAATGCTGATGACTGCTGCCGCCCGGCAATGGGGTGTGCCTGTGGCAGAATGCAGCACAGCCAATGCCAGGGTACTTCATACTTCCACAGGTAAAAGCTTGGGCTATGGTGAACTGATAGAAGCGGCCAGTACACTACCTGTTCCTGCCGAGCCAAAGCTTAAAGCAGCTACAGCATTTAAATGGGTGGGTAAATCTGTGCCAAAGCCTGATGTTCCGCTAAAGGTAAACGGCAGTGCAGTATATGGTATGGATATGAAGGTGCCAGGCATGCTGTATGCCTCTGTTGAACGCTGCCCTACCATAACGGGTAAATTGGTAAGCTTTGATGACAGCAAAGCAAGGGCCGTAAAAGGGGTGAAACATGTGATAAAATCTGAAAGACCTTTTTTCTCCAGAACGTTTGAGGGCGTGGCTGTTATTGCTGATAGCTACTACGGTGCCCTAGAAGGCAGAAAAAGGCTGATGATAGAGTGGAACACAAGTGCAGAGAAAGAAGTAGACTCTGCTGCTTTTATTGCCAGCTTACATGAACTGGCAGGGCAGGAGGGGGCCGTTCATGACCAGGCACCGGAATTTAAGCAGGTGCTGGAACAGGCCGCTAAGAAACATATGGCCAGCTACGAAACACCTTTCCTGGCACATAGCCCCCTGGAGCCTGAAAATGCCCTGGTGCATGTGCGGGATGGAGAATGCGAAATATGGGCGCCTGTGCAGGGTCCCGATGGTGCAGTAAGAGCCGTGAGCGAATACCTGGGTATTCCCTATGATAAAGTGATTATCCATGTGCCTTTCCTGGGGGGCGGTTTTGGCCGTAAGGCTTTTACCGATTACATCCTGGAGGCTGCCTATCTTTCGCGAGAACTAAAAGCACCCATTAAAGTAGTGTGGACCCGCGAGGATGATACCCTGCAGGGACCTTTCCGTTCGGCCAGCGTAAGCAGAATGGAAGGCGCGCTAGACAAAGAGGGGAACGTGCTTGCCCTGCACCATAAAATTGTGGCGCCCAGCATACAGGGACAACTCTGGAATGGGCTAAAAGAAAATACACCCGATGCCTGGGCAATGGAGGGGATTAGCAAACATGATTCGCCCTACCAGATCCCAAATTATAAAACCAGCTTTGTGCTGGCAGAAACCAGTATTCCTATTGCCTGGTGGAGATCTGTATATGCCTCGGCAAGCATGTTCGGGCATGAGTCTTTTATTGATGAGCTGGCCCAGATGAACGGCAAAGATCCGCTGGAGTTGCGGATAGAGATGAGCCAGGGAGATTCCAGGTACCGCAAGGTACTGGAGGCGTTAAAGGAAAAGTCGGGCTGGGCTGCAAAGCCAGAGGCGGGTAAAGGGAAAGGCTGTGCCATTGCCAGATCATTTGGAAGTATAGTGGCGCATGCACTATTTATGGGGCGAAATAAAGAAGGTAAACTAAGGGTGGAAAAAGTTGTGAGTGTAATAGATTGCGGCACTTTTGTAAACCCCGATACCATCCGTGCCCAGACAGAAGGAAACATTGTAATGGGGCTAACGGCGGCTATTAAAGATCCTATTATCTTTAAGGAGGGAAAAGTACAGCAGACTAATTTCCACAACTACCGCATGTTGCGCATCAATGAAATGCCCGAGGTAGAGGTGCACATCATGCAAAATAATGAGCACCCCGGTGGCGTGGGAGAACCCGGCTTGCCGCCTGTAGCACCTGCCTTGGCCAATGCTGTATTCAGCGCCACCGGCAAAAGAATCAGAAAACTACCTATAAACCTGGATGAAGTATAATTATAAAATTGTTCATGTATAAACTGCCAATGAAATTACTCCTGGCCTCGCTGGCCATTACAGTAGTAGCCACCTCTTTTTCTCTGCAGCAGGATAATGGTTTGCCGGAAAGCATTAAAAGGGGTGAACAGATCTATGTCGCCAACTGTGTTTCCTGCCATATGATGGGCGGGGAAGGAATAGCAGGGGCCTTTCCTCCGCTGGCAAAGTCTGATTATTTGCTGGCCGACCCCGAAAGGGCCATCCATCATATTATTCATGGTGCTAGTGGAGAGATTACTGTAAATGGGGTGCAGTACAATGGCGTAATGCCACCGCAAAGCCACCTTAGTGATGAGGAAGTGGCCGATGTGATGAATTATATTATGAACAGCTGGGGAAACAAAGGCAAACAGATTACTGCCGGCCAGGTAAAAGCCAAAAGATCCTGAAGCCAATCCTTTAACTGATGAAATAGCCTCCCCTTCTGCCTGCTAAACCGGCAGAAGAGGAGGCCTTCCTTACTTGTGTGGTATGAAATCTATGGACTATCACATCGATAAAGTTGATGAAGCTGAATATCCTGAAGTTGTGGAGCTTTGGGAGGCTTCCGTACGCGCAACGCACGCTTTCCTGAAAGAGGAAGACATAGCGTATTTTAAGCCGCTGATTCTGCATGAATATCTGAAGGCGGTGGAACTACGCTGCATCAGGAATGATCGCCATACAATTGTGGGTTTTTTAGGTGTAGCAGAGCGCAAAATAGAAATGTTGTTCATTCATCCGGATGTAAGAGGGCATGGCATAGGAAAAATGCTGCTAAAGCATGCGCTCGAGAAAATGAAGGCGACCCGCGTGGATGTAAATGAAGAAAATATTCAGGCGGTGGGTTTTTATGAACACCTGGGTTTCAGAACAGTAATGCGATCGGCGCTGGATGCCATGGGAAAACCTTACCCGATCCTGCACATGGAGCTGAGCAGCTAAAGCAAGCCTCAATGCCAATTTATCTTTGCGTAACAGCCCCGCTTTGTTGATGGGCTTATCAGAATACCTATGGATGTAGATGTACTGGAAATCCCATTTATTTTTAACGGTAAAGAAGAAGCTGTTTATCCTGTTGTGCTACGTAACGGGCACGAAACCATACTGGTGGATTGCGGCTATGCAGGCTTTCTGCCAAAGATTGAAGCCGCAGCCAGGCGCCATGGTATTTTCCCGGAAGCATTTAGTGGTATCATCATAACACATCATGATATAGACCATATGGGTGGGCTGTATGAGCTAAAGGCTACATACCCTTCCCTAAAGGTCTACGCATCTGAAATTGAGGCAAAGTACATCAGTGGAAAAAAGAAGTCTCTAAGGCTGCAACAGGCGGAAGATCTCTATCCTTCACTTCCGGAGGAGCATAAGCAGGGAGCCCTATATTTCCAGGAAATGCTAAAAGCCCTTAAGCCTGTTGAGGTGGATCAAACTTTTGCAGAGGGTTTTGCGCCAGCTTCTTTCAGGGGAATCAGCATTATAAACACACCTGGCCATATGCCCGGCCACATTTCAATCTATGTGCCAGCGCTCAAAACCTTAGTTGCAGCCGATGCACTGGTTGTTGAGGGGGGTGAGTTAGAGATTGCCAACCCGCATTTTACCCTTGATTTGCCACAGGCGCTCGCATCAGTAAAGAAGCTGCAGCAGCTGGAGGTTGAAAAAATAATTTGCTACCATGGGGGCGTGTTTGAAGGTGATATCCACGGCAGCCTGAACAAACTGCTTGCCAGGTACAGCGAAGTCTGATCGATAAAGAGGGCTGACAGAAAGCTTGAAGAATACTTAAAATTTAAGAAATGATACAGGAAGTGGCGCTCCTCCAGGTGAAGAAGGGGCTGGAACATCAGTTTGAAAAAGATTTTGCATTAGCTTGCAAATACATCAGCGCTATTGATGGATACTTGAAGCATAGCTTGCAAAGGTGCATTGAACAGGAAAATAAATACCTGCTGCTGGTTACATGGAGAAGCCTGGAAGATCATACCATAGGCTTCAGGCAGTCGGCAGCGTACCAGGAGTGGAAAGCCCTGCTGCACCACTACTACGATCCTTTTCCAGTCGTTGAGCACTTCCAGCCAGTGCTCGAGCAAACAGGCAGAGCAGATACAGCTAAAACGGACAACGCCTGAAATAAAAAAAGGACGAACAAGATTTCTCCTATTCGTCCTTTTTGCTTTGGGTTGTGGGAGCAACAGGATTCGAACCTGTGACCCCCTGCTTGTAAGGCAGGTGCTCTGAACCAGCTGAGCTATGCTCCCAAAGTAAGTTTTTTCTGTTTTTCATCAGCCCTGCTGGCTGATGTTGGTAAAGGAAATTAATCCTTTTACATATTGGTGGGAGCAACAGGATTCGAACCTGTGACCCCCTGCTTGTAAGGCAGGTGCTCTGAACCAGCTGAGCTATGCTCCCAATATGTCAGTAGAGCTGTGTTTGTAAGGCAGGTGCTCTGAACCAGCCGGGGCGCGTAGTCTGAGCTATGCTCCCAATATGTTAAGTAGAGCTTTCTTTTTAGGTCGGACTGCGAAGGCCGTGCTCTGAACCTAGCCGATCCGAACCCGAGGCTGCAGTGTTCTGCGTATCTTCTTGTCCGAAAGGGAATGCAAAACTAACAAAGGTTTCTTTATACGCAAATAGTCTATTTCAAAAAATTAAAAATATTTTCCAGGCAGACTATTTCTTACGCCCAGGCACGTTATCTCTTTAGCAAGATTATAAGATTTTTTTCGCCTAAGAACCACTACCTTTGTCTTTATGCTCAGGCGCTTGGCTAAAATTTTCCTTTCGATGATGCTGGTACTGCTACTGCTGGTACTGGCTGCCTTTACCTTGGTACACGTTTACCAGGATGAAATTGTAGCCATGTTTGTGCAACAGGCAAACCGCTATGTTAAAACGCCGGTAAAAGCCGAAAAAATATCGGTTTCGCTATTTTCTACCTTTCCCCATGCGGCGGTTACCTTCGAGAACGTGTGGATCAGGGAATCTTATGAAGGCAGCGAGGAAGCACTGGCAACAGCAGGACACATTCACTGCTCTTTTAGCCTGCTGGACCTGCTGCGGAAAAAATACCGCATCCGCGAAATTCAGCTCCAGGATGCCGAGGTGTTCCTGAGGGTGAAAGCCAATGGCGAGGTAAACTATACCATCATTGAGCAACCCGATGATGAACCGGCAAACCCGGAGCAAAGCCTGCGCTTTGATCTTAACAGCATTAAGCTGGAAAATGTACGCCTGCACTATGCCGATAAGCAAAACGAACAACATTATAAACTGCTGGCTAAGTACCTGCGTGCCGGCCTGGGTATAGATGGTCCTCTCTACAGCATTGAGCTGAAAGGTAACCTGCATACCGACAGCCTGCTGGTGGGCAACGATGCCTATCTCCGGAATCAGCCCGTAGAGCTAAGCAGCCGGTTTACCTTTAACAACACGAGCGGAGATCTTCATTTTGCCCCAACAAACCTGCTGGTGCAGGATTCTGATTTCTGGCTCGAGGGTACGGTGGGTACCAGCGGTACCACCCGCCTTGACTTAACAATGGAGGCCAAAAAAGCAGACTTCCAAACCGTAGAAGCCATACTGCCCCTCGCTTTTACCAGCTCAGTGCGCAACTACCGCAGCAAAGGCGATATCTGGTTTAAGGGAACGGTAAAAGGCCTGGCGAGCAGTAAGGAAATACCCGAAATTGCAGTAGACTTTAAAACAGATGATGCCTCCTTTTACCACCCCGATTATAAGCAGGCGCTTGAGAAAATAGAACTGCGCGGCAGCTTTAGCAATGGCAGCAAGCGTTCGGCAGCCTCTTCGGTGCTGCGGGTAGACAGGCTGCAGGCAAGCCTCAACGGCCGGCCGGTAAGAGGTTCTTTTACCCTTAGTAATTTTGATGATTACTACCTTTCTTTCAGAACCGATTCAGAGCTCGATGCAAATTCGCTGCTGCGCTTTTACCCGATAGAAGGCGTAAGTAATGCCGGGGGCTTGCTAAAGGTTAACATGGAGTTTAAAGGCCGCCTGCAGGACCTTAAGCAAAGCAGTACCCTGCAAAGAATACAGGCAGGAGGCGAAGTGGTGCTGCGCGAGCTGAAGTTTCAGCGGCAGGGAGCGCCTTACCCCTTTACAGGATTAAATGGCAGCCTTATTTTCCGCAACCAGGATCTGGCCCTAAGCAACCTTAGCGGCAATGCAGGCAGCAGCCATTTTGTGCTGAATGGCCTGTTCAAAAATATTTTTGCTTACCTCCTGCTGGAAAACCAGCCAATTGCTATTGAGGCAGACCTGCAGTCTGATTTTCTGAACCTCGATGAACTGCTGGCAGATGCCAAAGCTACCGAAAGCAAAAGCCTGAAAGCCTCGGCTGCCCTGCCAGAGGGCGAAAAATACTATGCCTTCGACATCAGGCCCGATCTGAACCTGTATTTTAACTGCCAGGTAAAGCGCCTGCATTTCGATCGCTTCAGGGCGAAAGACCTAGCCGGTGAGCTGGTAGTTGAAAAAGGCGTTGCTTATGTAAAAGGAGCCCGCTTATCTGCAGCAGGTGGTAAAATGCAGCTGAACGGCCATATAGATGCTCGCAGGGCTAAGGATGTTATTGTAACGGCCAAAGCCCGCTTTGATGGCATCAATGCCGACAGTGTGTTTTATGTGTTCCATAACTTTAGCCAGAATTTTCTGGCAGACCGGCACCTGAAGGGTAAGATCAGTGCCAATGTAAGCACCAGCATGGAGTTCGATAAAAAGCTGAGGTTCCGCTACGAAAAGCTTATTGTAGACTCGGATATGCTAGTGACCAACGGGCAGCTGAAAGGCTTTGAGCCTATGCAGGCACTTTCCGCTTTTATCAATGAAAAACGACTGGCCGATATCAGCTTCTCCAACATCAGCAGCAAGGTAAGTGTGCGGAACGAAACCATTTACCTGCCTGCCACAACCATAGAATCGGATATCACAACCGTTACCATAGCCGGTACCCACACCTTTAATCAGGAGATTGACTATAGTGTTAAGGTGCCCCTGAAGGCTGTACTTACAGGAAAAAAAGAGCAGATGCCACCCTCTGCCGTACGTCCGGAGGCGGGTGCTCCCCACCTTTTTGTTAGGATTTATGGCACCACCGATGATTATAAAATCGGTTACGACACCTATGCAGTCAAAGAAAAGATAGTAACCGATATCAAAAAAGAAAAAGAAGAGCTGAAAGAAGTGTTTAAGAATAAGGGCAGAAAAACGGAAGATATAGTAACACCAGATGAAGAAGAGTTCTTCGACTGGTGATTGTTGTATTTTTAGTGTAATTGTTGTAACATTAGTATAGACAAACCGTGCAACCTTTTTTACCTGCAAACGGTATAAAGATCAAGACATGGGCTTTATATGCTAAGAGTACTTTTTGGGCTACTAATTTTCTCTCTCTCTTCGGCAAATATCTGGGCGCAGTCTTGTAAAATAAATGGTGAGGTACTGGATGCAACCACTGGCGAAAAGCTGCCGGGCGCTACAGTCTTCATAACTACTTTACAGGGAAGCGTTACAGATGCCAAAGGGCTTTTTACGTTTCAGGATCTAACTGCAGGAGATTATCAGCTGCAGGTCTCCTTCGTGGGCTATCAAAAGCAGCAACTCCGTTTAAAGCTTAATGCCGATACTACCTTAATGCTAAAGGTACGCCTGCTTCCCGAGCAGGAGCAAATGGAGGCGCTGGTGGTAGAGGCCAGCGTTGAACCCACCGCTTACACCAGTAATCTTACCAGTGTTACTTATCTTAAACCAAGTGATGTTCAGAAATCTGTAGGCATGCTGGGGGAAACCGATCTTGTAAAAACCCTGCAGCTTAAGCCGGGTGTGCAAAGCGGCAACGAAGGTAACAGCGGTTTTTATGTGCGTGGCGGCCAGTCAGACCAGAACCTGGTTTTGCTCGATGGTGTGAGTATCTACAATCCTTCACACCTCTTCGGGATGTTTAGTGTATTCAACAGCGACCTGCTAGAGGATGTAAGCCTGTATAAGGGCAGCTTTCCCGCCAGGTTTGGAGGCCGTTTATCTTCTGTACTTGATGTTGGCCTAAGGAATCCGGATCTGAAGAAATTCAAAGCCTCTGGCGGCACAGGCCTGATCAGCTCCAGGCTTACACTGGAGGGGCCGCTGGTAAAAGACAAACTTTCCTGGATGGTTTCCGGCCGTAGAACTTATTTTGATGTAATCACCAGGAGCATTAACCGGTCTATGGCCGATGATCCGGAATACCAGCCAATCCCTGATTATTACTTCTATGACCTGAATGCCAAGTTATTCTTTAAGCCCGGAAAAGACGATGAACTAAGTCTTACCCTGTACCAGGGCAGCGACAAGTTTTATTTTACCGACGATCGCTTTTCTTTCGATTTTCTATGGGGCAATAAAGCGGCTATTCTGCAGTGGCGGCACCTGTTTTCTGAAAGGCTAAGCAGTAACTTTTCTGTATCTGCTACAGAGTACAATTACCAGATCAGGAATAACATAGAGAATCTGTCGCAAACAGCCGGCTCCGGCATTTTTGACCTGAATGCAGCTGCAGATTTTTCGCTGGATCTGGGTAGCAGGCATTATGTTACCTTTGGTGCTGCCTTCTCACGGCACAGCTTTAATGTGCTGCGCATCCAGGAGAAAGAAAATGCAGATGCACTAAAGCTTAAATCAGAGAATACAGACGAGATACCTGCCTACGAAGGTGCGCTTTACGTTTCTGATGAATGGGAAATCAGCAAACGTGTAGGAGTAGAGGGTGGTTTACGGATCACGGGCTTTTCCGCCCTGGGGAACAACAAGATAGGCCTTGAGCCCCGCATGAGCTTAAGATGGCAGGCAGCCAGAAAAATAGCGCTCAAAGCCAGCTACAGCCAGGCTTACCAGTACGTGCACCTGGTGAACAGTTCTGCAACCTCGCTGCCTACCAGCTTCTGGTATCCCTCCAATAAAATGATTAAGCCGCAGCTGGCTACGCAGTATGCCCTTGGGCTGGATACAGAATTAAATGCCTCCTGGAGGTTCTCAAACGAACTCTATTACCGGGATATGCTCCACCAGATCGATTTCAGGAACGGAGCAGAAATGTACGGCAATCCCAATGTAACCGAAGACCTGATTTTTGGCAGGGGCCGGGCCTATGGCAATGAGCTTTACCTGGAGAAGGTTAAAGGAAAAACCACGGGCTGGATTGGCTACACCCTTAGCTGGACCTGGCGCAAGTTTGATGAGATCAATGGCGGCAACCCCTATCTGGCGGCCCACGACAGGCGCCACGATATTAGCGTTGTAATGCGGCAGCAGTTGGGAAAAAGGCTGGAGGCAAGTCTAACCTGGGTATATGGCACCGGCTCTTTCACTACCCTGCCGCCCGGCAGGTTCTATGTGCAGGGGCAGCAGGCATCTTTATCCAAGCTGGTGCCGCTTTATACCGAGCGTAATAATTTTCAGATGCCCGCCTACCACAGAATGGATGCCGGCTTAACCTATAAGCTGAAGCCCCGCTGGGGAGAGGCTGATATAAACCTGGGTGTATACAATGCTTATAACCGCCGGAATGTCTATTTTATGTACTTCGAGCGACTTCCCCAGGAAAAAAGTAAAGAATTAAAGCTGGTGGCAAGACAAGTCTCGCTGTTTCCGGTTCTACCATCAGTAAGTTTCAATTATAAGTTTTAACCTATGGCTCCATTCCGTACTTTATTATGTCTGGTGCCAATTGCTCTAATGGCTGCATGCAGTATGCAGGAAGAGGTAGACATTGATCTTCCTGGTCATACACCGGTAACCCTGGTAGAGTGTTACCTGGAACCAGGCCAGCCAGCCAGGGCGCTGGCAACTAAAAGTCTTGGGTATTTTGATGACCTGGAAGCTGCCGCTGAAAATGGTTTACAGATAAGCCTGCATAGCGGTGGCAGGTCTATTAACCTGGTAAACAGGCTGGTGGTAGACAGCGTGCGCAGGGTTTCTTACAACTACTATTCAGAAGATACCATCAGCTACCAGGAAGGGGTAAGCTGGGAAATGATTGTGTGGAATAACGAAAAGGAAATTGCCAGGGGCACTGCTAGTTTCTTACCCAGACCGGTGTTCAGAAAAATTGATTATGCGCTGGATGCCGAAGGTAAAGTTTCCCTGGAGCTTGAGGTGGAAGATAACCCGGCTACAGAAGACTTTTACCGGGTTATGTTACACCTGGAGGGTAGCCCGCCATGGGGCCATTTTGATGGATTATGGACAGATGCAAACGCTGCAGGTGGCGTTTTAAAAATAACTACCGGGCACCAGGTAGAAATGTTCGGCGACAGGCTTTTTGTAAGTGTATACCGGCTGGACAAAAATCACTACGAATTTATAGAGAGCCTGAAAAAAGCTTATGATGCTAACTATAATCCTTTTGCCCAGCCGGCAAACCTGGAGTCTAACCTGGTAGGTGAAAGTACAGGTGTTTTTACCGCCATCTCCCTTACGCGCGATACCCTCCAGATCAGGCGCTGATCAGGATACTGCCACATTCAGGTACTCCACAAAGGGCTGAACTGTAGTAAAGGCTTTCAGCAGCCTGTCGGGAAAGTGCTGCGACCTTACCTCCTCATCCTTAAAGGTACGCATGGCTAAAAAACTTTTCAGTTTCAGGAGCTCCACGTTAGGATGATCCTGGGGGTAACCCTTTGGCGGCCTCTGCAATTTCTCGCCCTGTATGGGGCCAAAGGTTTCCCGGAAGCCGGGTTCATCTACAATCTTCTTTAAGTCAGCCGCATTATAATCTACCTCCTGCCTTATCTTTCGCAACTGATCGGGCGGAGGCAGGTACATGCCCCCGGCAACAAGGCTCTCATCGCCCGGCTGCAAATGAAAATAGTAATGAGCCAGCGGCGCATGCCTGCCTCCCGCTGCAATGGCAGCGGCCATCCAGATCTTGTAGGGAGCTTTATCGGCACTGAAGCGTACATCTCGGTTAATCCTGAACATACAATCTTCAGGCCGTACATTCAGCAGGCTTTCGTCCCTTTCCTTTAATCCATCCAGTACCTGCGAGGTTAGCTCCTTAAAATGCTTGCGTGCCTGCTGGTAATCGGAGCGGTGGGCATCCATCCACTCCTTATTGTTGTTCTCTGCAAGCCGGGAGAGAAAGTCCAGTACAAAGGCGATATCAGCCATAGTGCTACAGTAAATCCACTACTGCCTCCAGCCCCATGCTGCGGGAGCCTTTGATCAGGAAAGTAGTATTCTCGAATTTTTTCTTTTTTAAGTAGTTCAGCAGCATATCACGGGTTTCAAAGTGAACACCCTCTGAATTATTATCCAGTGCGGGTATAATATGGATGCCGCAAAAGATGGTTTTATCAAAGTCATACTTGGCAATCAGTCGCCCCAGGTCATGATGCTCCTTCACGCTATCCTCGCCCAGCTCCATCATATCGCCTACAATGAGCACTTTATGCGGCCGCTGTAACAGGGCAAAGTTTTCAATGGCTGCCTTCATGGACGTGGGGTTGGCATTGTAGGCATCCAGGATAATGTAGTTACTACCCTTTTCAATAATCTGCGAACGGTTGTTGCCCGGCACATATTTAGCCACACCCTCATTGGCTTTCTCTTCAGGCACTTCAAAGAATTTGCCCAGGCAAAGTGCTGTTGCTATATTCTCAAAGTTGTAAATGCCCATCAGGTTTGTTTTTACCTGCTCCCCGTTTTCGGCTTTGAGTACTACAAAGGGATCGGCAGAAACCAGTTCGCAGTGGTAATAATCATCCTGGTTGGGGTAGTAAATCGGGTGCTCAAAACGTTTGCCCATGTTGCGCAGCACATCCATTCTGGAATTGATAAACACAGTGCCTTTGTTCTCTGCCAGCCACTGGTAAAGCTGGCTTTTGGCTTTCAGTACCCCATCGGCACCACCAAATCCTTCCAGGTGTGCTTTTCCAATGTTGGTAATCAGGCCATGGGTAGGTTCTGCAATCTGGCAAAGTTCAGCAATATCGTTAGGCCTGTTGGCGCCCATTTCCACCACCATTATTTCGCTGTCTTTGGGTGCATTAAGCAGGGTTAGGGGAACGCCTATGTGGTTGTTGAGATTGCCTTCTGTGGCATAGCATTTAAATTTTTGCTTAAGCACTGCATTTACAAGCTCCTTGGTGGTGGTTTTTCCGTTAGAGCCTGTAATACCAATTACCGGAATGCTTAGCTGATGGCGATGGTGGTTGGCCAGCTGCTGCAGGGCTTGCAGTGTATCCTTAACATAGAGGCATCCATCGGTAGCTGCCAGCTCTGGATCGTCCACTACCACATATTTGGCGCCTTTCTTTAAGGCATCCTTGGCAAACACGTTGCCATCGAAATTAGGACCTTTCAGGGCCACAAAAAGGCAGTCTTTGGGCAGCTTGCGGGTATCGGTGCTAACGCTGCTGCACTCCAGGTATTTTTTATAGATATCAGGAATAGATATGGTATTGGGCATATGTTTCGTTCTTTATATGGTAAATTGATGTTAAAAATTTAAGTTGGCAAGATGCAGCATAACTTTTACCTGCTAAGCCTTTTTTTTGCTCTTTTGTTAACCCCTTTTAGCAGCAGAGGGCAGGCCTACCAATACGAAACAGGGGTGCCGGTATCGGTAGGGCAGCAAAATCTGCAAATGCCCTGGGCCGGGGGGCTTAATGCTGTGCAAGCCAGTCTTGCCGATGTAAACGGCAACGGTGAGCCCGAATTGGTGCTTTTTGACCGAGGCAGTTCACAAGTGCAGGTGTTTGCACAAACGGCCCAGGGCTGGGTATGGTTACCCCAGGAGCGTTTTCGCTTTCCTGCAGACATAACAAACTGGCTGCTGTTGGTAGATTACAACGGCGATGGCCGGAAAGATCTTTTTACCTCCACACCGGCAGGAGTGCGGGTATTTGAAAACAGTGCTGCCGCTGGCCAGCCTGCTGCCTGGAGCCTTGCTTACCAGCTCCTGGAGTACCCCGGCAGCAACGCTGCTGTAAACCTTTTGGTGAACAGTGGAGATGTACCCCTTATTGCCGATACCGACGGCGATGGCGATATAGATATCGCTTCTTTTGATCCCTCGGGTACTGGCACTATCCGCTGGTATAAAAACGTAGGCGTAGAAAATTTTGGACGCAGCGATACCCTGGTGTTTGAGCTTGCCGACCGCCACTGGGGCGGACTCACAGAGTGTGCCTGCAAGGAGCTGGCATTTAATTATGCCGCCTGCCCCGACGAAGGCGGTAGAGCCGCACAGCGTCCGCTGCACGCAGGGGGCAAAAGCCTGCTCTGGCAGGACCTGAATGGAGATGCCGTACCAGATCTGCTGCTTGGCGACGAAGAATGCACCTACCTCTACTACCTGCCAAATGCAGGAACTGCCGCCGCACCTGTGTTCAATACTTTTGATACAAAGCTTCCCGGCGCAGCTACGGCTACCGATTTTCCATTTCCGGCCGCTTATGCCCTGGGAGATGATATCCTTGTATCAACAAACCTTAAAACTGCCGGAGCGCAGATGGATTACGGGCACTCGCTCTGGTTGTATGAGCAACAGCCGGGAGGTGGCTACAGCCTTACACAAAATGATTTTTTACAGGGGCAGCAGCTGGATGCCGGTGAAGAAGCACGTCCCGCTTTTATTGATATAGATGCAGATGGTGATCTGGACCTCTTGCTGGGAAACAGAGGGCAACTGCAGGCCGATGGTTACTATGCAAAGCTGCAGCTATATGAAAACACAGGCAGCGCCGGGGCACCGGCCTTTAGTTTAAAAGAAGCAGATTTCCTTGGTCTTTCAGCTGCAAAACACCAGTACCTGCAGCCACAGTTTGCAGATTATAATGGAGATGGAGCCCCTGATCTGTTGCTTACCGTGTACAACAGTGCTGCCAACAAGGTGCGCGTACTGGTGTACCTGAATACTGCCGCCTCGGGCATGCCCCTGCAGTTCAGTGGTTCACAGGTGCAGGATGTAGCCGTTCCCCTGACAACCTTGGATTATCCCTACTATTATGATGTAACTGGAGATGGTTTGCTGGATGTGCTTGCGGGCAGGTTCGATGGCAGCCTGCGCCTCTACACCAATACAGGAACGCTGGCTGCACCGGCTTTTGAGCTAAGCAGTGCTGCCTATAAAGGCTTTGCGCTGGATAACGTGCGGCGCCACCTGATTCCCTCTGTTGGAGATGCCGATGGCAACGGCCAGCCCGATTTGGTTGTTTCGGATGCCACCGGCGATGTGCGCATACTCCACTCCTTTTTAAGGGGCGATGCCTCTGCTGCTGCTGCACAAACAGTGGCTGTTGAAGTGGATGATTCAGCCTTTGGTGCCCGCCTGGGAGATAAAAGCTGGCCTGTGCTGGCACATTTATGGGCCGCAGAAGTGCCGGCGCTGGTGGTAGGGCAAATAGGCGGAGGCTTAGTGCTGCTGCGCAATGGCCAGGCTTTACCGCCGCCGGGAGAAGAGCAGCGTTTTGAGCTGCTTGTATATCCTAATCCGGCCTATTTAGCTACAGTTAAAATTCAAACAAATGCCCCAGCGCAGATCAGGGTGCTTAGTATGCTGGGGCAGGTAATAGCGCAATGGGAAACAGATGGCAGCAGGATTCTGGAGTGGGAGCCACAGCTGGCAGAGGGTATGTACCTGGTAGAAGCCCGTTTTGCAGGAGAGAGGAAAGTAAAGCGATTGCTGATTGTAAGATGATAAAATCACTGATATACATCCGAATTGCGGCAGAGGCACCTGCCGCTTACACAATTCCTTTACTGGAGGAGCTAAAGCAGCAGGTTACAGGTATTACCACCTTTGAGTTCGATAATTTTTCGGAAGAAAGTATCAGGCAGTATGCCATAGAGCTTTTAAAGCAGAGCCAGCGGGTTGCCATTGTTGTGGTTACAGAAGGAGCACCGGAGGGGCTGCTCCCGGCTTCATCATCTGCTAAAGGCGTGGAGGATGCCGTTGTAAGCCCGGCTGTTCCGGCAGGTGGGGCAGGGGCAGCAGGTGAGCCACCTATAACCGGCCTGACCACCTTCTTTAACCGCGTTTTAAAAGTTAAACCACCCCGTTTGCTGATGGCCCTGCAGGGAGAGCAGCCCCTGCTTCAGAAAATGATGCAGGCTGCTGCAGGCGAATACTTTTACCACAACCTGGAGGAACAAGAGCTTAAAAAGGTGCTGGAAGAGCTTTTTAACTGATGGTAAAGCTATCGGCATCCATCTGAGCGGGAAATTTATTTCTGAATTCCCTTAACTCCGAGGCACTGATCTTTTGGGTGCAGATATACTGACGGCGCTGCTCCTGGTACAATACTTCGCCTTTAGGGTTAATGAGGGAGGTGTATCCGTTATAATCAATTCCCTTGCCATCGATCCCAACCCGGTTTACACCTGCCACATAACAGAGGTTTTCTACTGCCCTGGCCTGTAGCAGAATTTTCCAGGCATCGATGCGGGCAGCAGGCCAGTTGGCTACGTAAAGCAGCAGGTCGTATGAAAGATCTCCATCCTCACGTACACGATTGCGGCTCCATACCGGGAAGCGCAGGTCGTAGCAGATCAGGGGGCAAATGCGCCATTCCTTCCATTCGCAAATAATAGGCTTATTGCCGGGGCTAAAGTAGTTGTGCTCGTCGGCCATGCGAAAAAGGTGCCGCTTGTCGTAATGCTGGTACTCACCATCGGGTTGCATCCAGATCAGGCGGTTGTAGTACTTTCCAGCCTCCTGCACTATATAGCTGCCGGTAATAACGGCTCCTGTTTGTGCTGCCAGCTGCTTCATCCAGCGGAAAGTACGGCTGTTCATAGGTTCGGCATTTTCCTCTACGTCCATGGTAAAGCCGGTTGTAAACATCTCGGGGAGCACAATCAGGTCAGTGTCGCTATTAATCTGCCATATTTTTTCTTCCAGCGCCGCCAGGTTGGCACTGGGTTCCTGCCAATACAACTCTGTTTGAATAAGGGTAATGCTTAAATCTTGCATAATAGTTCGGCTGCTTTACGCAGTGTTTCTTCCTGCTTGGCAAAACAAAACCTAAGCAGGCAATGATCCTGTTTATCTACGTAAAAGACTGAAATGGGTATAGCTGCAACGCCTTTTTCTACTGTTAACCACCGGGCCATTTCAACATCTGGCTTATTGCTGATACCACTATAGTCTAATAACTGAAAGTAGGTGCCGTTGCAAGGTAGTGGTTTAAACCTGCTGTCTTTTAAAAGTTCCAGAAAAAGATCATGTTTCTTCTGATAGAACTGAGGCAGGTGCTCATAGTTTTCAGGTTTCTGCAGGTAATCTGCCAGTGCCAGCTGGGTAGGGGTGTGGGTGCTGAAGGTGAGGTACTGGTGCACCTTTCTTATTTCGGCAGAAAAAGCTTCAGGCGCCACCACGTATCCGGCCTTCCAGCCTGTTGCATGAAAGGTTTTGCCAAAGGAAAATACAGCCGCTGCATGCTTCCTGATTTCGGGTCTCGATAAAACACTCTGGTGCTGCTGCCCGTCGTAGATCAGGTGCTGGTACACCTCGTCGGAGAGCACCAGCAGCTTGTGCTGCAGCACTAATTCCTCCAGCTGCAGCAGGTCGTCTGGCTGCCATGCACTGCCGGTAGGGTTGTGCGGAGTATTGATGATGATGAGCCTGCTGCGGGGGGTAATGCTGCTGCGGATTACGTTCCAGTCTGGACGGAAGCCGGGATACTGCAGGGGGATGTGTATGGGTTTGCCGCCCTGCAGGGCTACGGCAGGTGCATAGCTGTCGTAGGCCGGGTCCAGCACCAGGGCTTCATCGCCCGGGCCTATCACAGCTGCTATTACAGCGTACAGTGCCTCTGTGGCACCTGAGGTTACTGTTATCTCCTTTTCAGCATCGGGGGTATAGCCATAAATACGCTCTATCTTAGCAGCAATGGAGGTGCGCAGCTGTGGGGTGCCCGTCATGGGGGCATACTGGTTGCGGCCAAGCCGCATATAGTAGGCGACCCGCTCTATCAGGTCATCATCTATGGGAAAATCGGGAAAACCCTGCGAAAGATTAATAGCACCATGTGTGGCAGCCAGGGCTGACATTTGTGTAAAAATAGTGGTGCCTACCTGGGGCAGCTTACTCTGCAGAAGATGGGGTACTGGCATGGCGGGAAGTTAGGAGATTGATTATGTTTTGGCAAGTAGCGAAATAAGAAGCCTTACTAATTGTTACTTTTAGTGGAACGGCAGCTGCGGTATTCAGCATTTTAATCGGGATTTAATCTCTTGTGCTGGGGTAGTATACAGGAATAATGCAAATTGCGTTATTACACCAAGTGTATAATTTATGCCATGCTGCCTTATTTTAAAAGAGCAGTGGAAATATTCATTAAGTTGCTTAAATGAGCCACCTCCTCCTCAAGGGTAAAAATAAAGTTGTATCTGTATACAGGCACAGGATAGTTGTTAATGCTGTGGCTTACGTTCTTTTACTGCTGATTGCTTTCATAGATTTTTCTACCGGCTACGAAATTTCTTCTTCCCTGCTCTACCTGCTGCCTATTTATATGGTATCAGCCCATGGTGCTACAAATAAAAAAGACAGCCTCTTTGTTGCGGGGCTTAGCAGCGTGGTCTGGTTTATAGTAGAATCGCAAACAGGCTTTCCCTATACCCATGCCGCTACCCTCTACTGGAATAGTGCTGTGCGTATGCTTACCTTTTTTATACTGGCGCTGGCTATTTACAAAATCAAGTCTAAAAAAAGGCAACTGGAGCTGGCAAACAAAAGGCTTGAAGAGGTAAGCCAGGAAAAGAACAAGTACATAGGCATAGCCGCCCACGATATCAGAAATCCGCTGAGCAACATATTCTTGTTAAGCAAGCTTTTGGCCGATCCCAGGGGTGGTACCACTTTAAACCAGCAGCAGCAGGAGTACATCAGGCTTATCGGCAGCATTAGTGCCGGGGCACTTAGCCTGCTCAACAACATACTGGACATCTCGCAAATAGAAGCAGGCACCTTAAAGGTTCAGAAAGAAGAGCAGGAGTACCTGGCCCTGGTGAATGAGGTGGTGCAGATGAACAAGCCTATTGCCGGTGAAAAGGGGCAGGTGATAGAAGTAGTATCAGCAAAGCCGGCGCTGTGGCTCCCTTTCGATAAAACCTATATAAGCCAGGTGCTGATGAATTTGCTGACCAATGCCATCAAATTCTCCTTTAAAGATGCTGTTATCAGGGTTATTATAAAGGAAGAAGAAGGGTTTGTTGTAACAAGGGTGGAGGACCAGGGAGTAGGCATTCGTGAAGAAGACAAGGAAAAAATATTCAGGCCATTTGAAAAAGCGCAGAATCAGCCAACAGCCGGTGAGCGATCCAGCGGGCTGGGGCTGGCCATTGTAAAAAAAGTAGTAGAAGCACATGGCGGCAACATAGGCGTAGAGAGCACTTATGGAAAGGGCGCAACCTTTTACTTTAGCCTGCCGCTGGCACCAGCCGCTGTTGCCCCGGCGTAAGGCTGTTTCCCGTGCCAAGGCAGGTTCAGATAAAAACAGCCTCCGAAAACTCACTTTTGTAGGCTTTGGGAGTTTTTTTGGTAAAGGCTTTAAACAGCCTGTTAAAGTTTGATAAAGTCTGAAAGCCGCTCTCGTAACAGGCTTCCGAAATTGTAACATTGTTTTCTATAAGCAGCTTGCAGGCATACCCAATCCTGATTTCAGTGACAAAATCAGAGAAAGTTTTGTTGGCATGAACTTTAAAGTAGCGGCTAAATGAAGTAGGCGCCATGTTAGCGATCATGGCAACCTCTTCCAGGCTGATTTTGTCCCTGAAGTGCCTCATTACATAGGCATGTACCTTGTTCATTCTTTCCGTATCCTCTTCCCTTAAGGTGTTGGTATAGCCCAGGCTGGAGATAATATTAAAGGTTTGGGCGTTTGCCAGTACATTCAGGATCTGAAGAAAAAGCAGCACCCTTTCAAAACCCTCCAGGTTCAGCAGTTCCCTCATCATCTTTTTTACCTTTAGTGCAGTGCTGCCTGTAACTTCAAACCCCCTGCGTGCCATCAGAAAAAGCTGCTTTATCTTAAACATCTCTTCTTTCTGAAGAAATGCTTTACCTAAGAAATCTTCCTGGAAGTAAATAACGATTCCTTCCGTCCACAGCTCCTCTTTGCCCTCAAAGTATTCATGATCACTGCGCCACAGGTGTGGCAGGTTAGGGCCGGTAAACACAATGTCGCCCTCTTTGAATGGTTTTACCTGGTCGCCAATAAAGCGGGTGCCTGTTCCGCGTAAAACCACAAAAATCTGGTATTCAGGATGAAAGTGCCAGTTGGGATCGAAGTGAGGATCTTTCAGGTACCTGACTACGAAAGCCTGGTTGGCTGGAATGGGGGTTTTCTGCAGGGCTGACTTCATTATTATACTTTATTACCCTCTGGTTCACTCCTTTTTTATGAGCGATGTTAAGATAAAGTCATAATTTGGTAAAAAAGAGTGAGTTTTTCAAGAATAATAAATTGATATTGAGGTATTGTAATCGTTTGCATTAAGCGTATGAAAAATTTTATTGCCTGTACTTTTGTTCTGCTGGGTTTCTTGTTGGTTTGTTGTGATACTGGAAGTGATAAAAAAGCAGACACTGGTCCGCGGAGAGTGGAGCTCCTTTTTCTGGGGCATAACAGCGAGCACCATAACTCAGAAGCATACATGCCAATGCTTGCTTCTTCTCTCTCTAAAGAGGGTATTAACCTAACCTACACGGCCGATTTAAACGACCTGAACCCGCAAACGTTATCGAAGTACGATGGGCTCGTTATTTATGCCAATCACGAGCAGATAAGCCCCAGTCAGGAGGAAGCCCTGATGAGCTTTGTGGAATCAGGAAAAGGTCTTATTCCTGTTCATTGCGCCAGCTTTTGCTTTCAGAATTCGGAGAAATACATAGAACTGGTAGGCGCCCAGTTTCAGAAGCACGAAACAGGCACTTTTCAGGCCCGCATTACAAACAGGGAGCACCCGGTAACAAAGAATGTAGAGGAGTTTACTACCTGGGATGAAACCTACATTCACCAGAAACACAGCCCCGACCGCACCATTCTGATGGAACGCGTAGAAGGGGAGCACCACGAGCCCTGGACCTGGGTAAAGGAGCATGGCAACGGACGTGTCTTCTATACTGCTTACGGACATGATGAGCGCACCTGGGGAAATCCCGGCTTTCATGAGCTGATGAAGGAAGGTATACTCTGGGCTGTGGGCGACAAAGTAAGGGGGCAGCACGAAGCCTTTATGAAAGACATGCCCAGCCTGGTGTACAAGGACGTACCAAATATTCCAAACTATGAAAAAAGAGACCCGGCCCCGCAGTACCAGGAGCCGCTTTCTCCCGAAGCTTCTCAAAAGCTGATCCAGGTGCCGGTTGATTTCAGGCTGGAACTGTTTGCTTCAGAGCCAGATATCATCAACCCTATTGCCCTTGAATGGGATGAGAAGGGCAGGCTTTGGGTAATTGAAACAGTAGACTATCCCAACTCTGTTCGTGATGAAGAAGGTGTAGGCGACGACCGCATAAAAATATGCGAAGATACCGACGGTGACGGAAAGGCCGATAAGTTCACCGTTTTTGCCGATAAGCTCAACATACCCACCAGCATGACCTTTGCCAATGGTGGTCTTATAGTTTCGCAGGCGCCACATTTTCTCTTCCTGAAAGATACCGATGGCGATGACAAGGCTGATGTAAGAGAGGTAATGATTGATGGCTGGGGCACCTATGATACCCATGCAGGGCCATCCAACCTTAAATACGGGATCGATAACAACATATGGGGTGTGGTGGGCTACTCTGGTTTTAAGGGCACTATTGCAGGCAAAGAGCAGGAGTTTAAGCAGGGCGTTTACCGCTTCAGCCCCGATGTTTCAGATTTTGAATTCCTAACCAAAACCAGCAACAACACCTGGGGGCTGGGCTTTACAGAAACCAACGATGTATTTGCTTCTACGGCAAACAACACGCACAGTGTGTTTGTGGGAATCCCCAACAGGTATCTAGAAGGGGTGAAGGGCATCCCTGCAGAAGGCAGTGCAAAAATTGACGGACATTATGCCATGCACCCCACCACACCTAAGGTGCGGCAGGTAGATGTTTTCGGTGGGTTTACCGCAGCGGCCGGCCATAACTTTTATACTGCCAAAAGTTATCCTGAAAAGTACTGGGATGGAGCAGCAGCCCTGGTGTGCGAACCAACAGGACACCTGGTGCATATAGCTAAAATAGAGAAAGATGGTGCAGGCTTTATCGAAAAAGACGGATGGAACCTGTTTGCCAGTGCAGATGAGTGGGTTGCGCCGGTAGAAGCAAAAGTAGGCCCTGATGGAGCCGTATGGGTACTCGACTGGTACAACTTTATTATACAGCATAACCCTACACCATCACCAGAAAGAGGAGGCTACCAGGCCGAAAACGGAGCAGGTAATGCCTATGAAAACCCCCTGCGCGATAAATCACACGGCCGTGTATGGCGGGTAGTGTACAAGGAGGCAGAACCTTATGAGCCCATGCAGCTGGATAAAGAAAATCCGGAACAGCTGCTGGAAGCCCTTGATCATGACAATATGTTCTGGCGCCTTACTGCGCAGCGCCTGCTGGTAGAGCGGGGAAAAACCGATGTACTACCTGAGCTTTATGAACTTGTAAATAGCAGGGAAGCAGGAAAGCAGGTGTTTAACCCGGCGGCCGTTCATGCCCTCTGGACCATCAAAGGCCTGGGAGCGCTGGATGGAGGGCAGAAAGAGGCAGTAGCTGCTGTGAGAGAAGCCCTGAAAAGTAAAGTGCCTGCCGTGAGAAAGGCTGCTGTGCAGGTATTGCCTAAAGCAGACTGGGCCAGGGAGGCAGTGCTGCAGTCTGGCATTTTACAGGACTCTGATCCGAACACACTGATGGCAGCTGTGCTGGCAGTGGCAGAAATGGAACCCACAGCGGAGGCAGGAGCCATGCTCTACAGCCTAAGCAAGGAGGAGCGCGTGGTAAAAGATACCTGGCTTGCCAAAGCAGTTTATGTGGCTGCCAAAAAACATTCCGATGGCTTTATGGCGGCTATGCTGCAGGAGCAGCCTGATTTAAAGGAAAAGCTAAGCAGCCAGGCCAATACAAAAGAGCCTGCCCGCGAAACCCCTTCTGCAAATGATGCTGGCTGGAAAGAAATGGAATTGCCAGGCACTATAGAAGCTGCCGGCCTTGATATGGATGGTGAGGTTTGGTTTAGAAGAACCGTTGATGTTCCTGCAAATGCTACTGGCCGCAAGGCAATGCTTTCACTGGGTGTTGTCGATGATGCCGACGAAACCTGGGTAAACGGTGTAAAAGTAGGAGGCGTGAAGGAAGGCGGCTGGAATAAAAAGCGCCAGTACGAGATTCCTGCTGGTGTATTAAAGCCAGGTAAAAATGTACTGGCTGTACGGTTGGAGGATAATGGAGGCGAGGGCGGTTTCAGAGGAAAGGAAGATGAGTTGTACCTCCAGTCCGGAGGCAATAAAATAATGCTGGCAGGGAGCTGGAAGTACGAAGTTACCAGGATGAAAAACGTGGGCCGGAAGGATGTATTCAATGGTACCCCCATTGCGGAAGTATTTGCAAAGTCTGACTGGGATAAATCCGGCGAGCTAACAGCTGGTACAGGAATGGCGGAAACAGCCGGGGCTCCACAGCAAATCCGGATCAGGGTAATTAAAAATGAAATGAAGTACGACCTGAAAAACTTTACCGTAGAAGCCGGTAAGCCAGTAGAGATCATTTTTGAGAACCCCGATTTTATGCAGCACAACCTGGTGATTACAGCGCAGGGAGCCCTGCAAAAAGTTGGTGCCGCTGCCGATAAGCTGGCAAGTGATCCTAATGGAGCGGAGATGCAGTACGTGCCGGATATGCCAGAGGTGCTCTTCAATACTAAGCTGGTAAATCCGGAAGAAACCGTAAAGCTTACGTTTACAGCGCCTGCAGAAGCAGGCACCTATCCCTTCGTTTGCACCTTCCCGGGCCACTGGCGCATCATGAACGGGGAGATGAAGGTAGTAAAGGGCAAAGCCACCCTTTGATTTTTCA
Source organism: Cesiribacter sp. SM1 (assembly GCF_020178975.1). Taxonomy (GTDB): domain Bacteria; phylum Bacteroidota; class Bacteroidia; order Cytophagales; family Cyclobacteriaceae; genus Cesiribacter. The sequence goes on along the minus strand of NZ_JAHXBU010000041.1, from coordinate 113,736 downwards.
GGTACTGAAACTCTTACCCTTATACTGATTTTTATCTAATCCTTGATGTATGGAGCATAAAAACAATCTTTCGGGCGCAGCCCTGGAAAAACCAGATATCAAACTGTTCTGGGCCTGCTTTGTAGCCCTGGTTACCACTTCTTTCGGCTTTATTCTGCGGGCGCTCACCCTGCCGCAATGGGGCGAAGAGTTTAACCTCACCAACACCCAGATAGGGGAGATTGCCGGTGTAGGCCTCTGGCCCTTTGCCATCAGCATTGTGCTCTTCAGCCTTATCATCGACAAAATAGGCTATAAAAATGCCATGATCTTTGCCTTTGTCTGCCACCTTGGCTCGGCAGTGCTCACCTTTTTTGCCACCGGCTACTGGTCGCTCTACATTGCTACATTTATTGTGGCATTGGGCAATGGTACAGTAGAGGCAGTGGTAAATCCTGTGGTGGCTACCATGTTTCCGCGCGATAAGGCCAAATGGCTCAACATGCTGCATGCAGGCTGGCCTGCCGGTTTGGTATTAGGAGGTGTAATGGCCCTGCTGATGGGCGCCGAAGCAAGCTGGAAGCTTAAGATGATCCTGATCCTCCTGCCTACCATTGCCTATGGTTTGATGATGTTCCCCCGGCGCTTCCCCATCAATGAAAGGGTTAAGGCAGGGGTATCTTACCTGGAGATGCTCAAGGAAGTGGGCATCGGTGGTGCCCTGGTGGTTTCTGCCCTTATTGTGTTTCAGATCGGCTCTATCTTTGAATGGAGCCTGATGACGAACATCCTCATTACCCTGGCCCTGGTTGCTCTTTATGGTTACTTTGTTCGCAGCTTTGGCCAGCCCATCTTTATCATTCTCATCCTGCTGATGATTCCGCTGGCTACCACAGAGCTGGGCACCGACAGCTGGATCTCTGACCTGATGGCTCCTGAAATGCGCAACATAGGTATTCAGGCAGGCTGGATCCTGGTGTACACCTCTGCTATCATGGCCATTCTTCGCTTTTTTGCAGGCTCTATCATCCACAGAATTTCTCCCCTGGGTCTGTTGGCTGTCTGCTCAGCTGTAGCCGGCATCGGGCTGCTGCTTTTATCTGTATCAACCGGAGTGATGGTGCTGGTAGCCGCCACCGTATTCGGCCTGGGCAAAACCTTCTTCTGGCCAACCATGCTGGGTGTGGTAGCAGAACGCTTTCCCAAAGGCGGTGCTTTAACGCTTAACATCACCGGTGGTGTGGGCATGATTGCTGCTGGTGTGGTGGGTGCTGTAATCCTGGGCTTTGTACAGGATAAAACCATTGATACCAGGCTGGCAGCCTATGATGTTGAAAACAGCACTACCCTGCATGAGAGCTTCGCTACAGAAGAAAAGACCAGCATTTTTGGAGATTACCGTGCCGTAGACCAGGTAAAAGTAGCGGGAGCAGATGAGGAGACGCAGTTCACCATTCAGTCTATTTCCGAGCTGGCCAAAAAAGAGGCCCTGCAAACCATCGCTATTTTCCCTGCTTTTATGCTGGCGGTATACCTGGGGCTGATCTTCTATTTCAGATCCAAAGGTGGCTACAAAGTGGTGGTGCTGAAGCAGGGAGCACAGGAGCAGGAGGAGGCCAGGAAAGACTTACTCGACGAAGATCCTGCCGTAGTAGCCTAGTGCTCTTTGAGCACCGGCATAATTTCAATCTTAAATATTAGTTTATGAATGTACGCTTTGGGGTTAGTACCTGGTTGTGGACCTCTCCTTTCACTACCGAAACTGTGCATCTTTTTCCGAAGATCAGGGAAATGGGTTACGATGTGGTGGAGATTCCGGTAGAAGATCCAGACCTGATTGATGTGGAAAAGGTAAAAGCTGCACTGGTGGCCAATGAGCTGGAGGCAGCAGTTTGCGGTGCTTTTGGCACCAGCCGCGACCTTACCCACGACGACCCCGCTTACCACAAAAACAGTTTCGACTATATCAGGCGCTGCCTGGAAATATGCGAAGGGCTTGGTGCTAAATTTTTAGGAGGCCCTATGTATTCTGCCGTAGGAAAGGCGCGGCTGGTATCGCCAGACCAAAAGAAGCTGGAGTGGGAGCGGGCAGTAACAAATCTTCGGAAGGTTTGCCACATGGCAGAAGATAAGGGACTTGAAATTGCCCTGGAGCCGCTCAACCGTTTCGAATCCGACCTGGTGAATACTGCAGAAGATGTGATGCGACTGATCTATGAAATAGATCATCCGGCAGCCAAAGTTTTACTGGATGGTTTTCACATGAACATAGAGGAGCCCGATGTGGAAAAAGCAATTGTTCTGGCTGGAGATAAGCTGCTGCACCTGCAGGTTTCTGAAAACTACCGCGGAACTCCGGGTACAGGACAAACCCGCTGGGATGCTTACAAACGCGGCCTTGAAGCAATCAACTACAATGGAATTGTATCTATTGAAAGCTTTACGCCAGAGGTGAAAGAGCTTGCCGGGGCAGTCTGCATCTGGCGTCCGCTGGTGCCCAGCCAGGATGCTTTTGCATCGGATGGGCTCCGTTTTTTGAAGGAATGGGCTGATGTGCCCGCTGTAACAGACAAGGTGCAGGTAAAAGCCTGATCTTTTCCTTTTCAACCATTGAATGCTAAAAAATATCTATATCCATGAACCAGAAGAAAATAAACATAGCGATAGTTGGATTAGGCTTTGGTGCTGAATTTATTCCTATTTACCAGCGGCACCCCAATGCCAATATGTATGCTATCTGCCAGAGAACCCAGGCTAAGCTTGATGAGATTGGCGATGCCTTTGGTATAGAAAAAAGGTACACCTCCTATGAGGAGCTTCTGCAGGACCCTGAAGTAGATGCTGTTCACATCAACACGCCTATCCCGGATCATGGGCGGCAGTCAATTATGGCTCTGAAGGCCGGCAAGCATGTGGCCTGTACGGTACCCATGGCCACCACCCTGGAGGAGTGCAAGGAAATTGTGGAACTGACGCAGGAAAAAGGCCTTACCTACATGATGATGGAAACAGTGGTGTATGCCCGTGAATTCCTGTTCATGAAGGAACTGTATGAAAAGGGAGAACTGGGAAAAATACAGTTCCTGAAAGCAAGCCACCAGCAGGATATGGATGGCTGGCCCAACTACTGGCCTGGGCTGCCGCCTATGTACTATGCCACACACTGTGTAGGACCGGTACTGGGCCTCACCCGCGATGAAGCCGAATATGTTTCCTGCTTTGGCTCAGGTACCATCCGGGAAGAGCTGCAGCAGCATTACAACTCGCCTTATGCCGTGGAAACCACGCATATTAAATTCCGGAATTCCGACCTGAGTGCGCAGGTGTACCGTTCACTCTTTGATGTGGCCAGGCAGTATCGCGAAAGCTTTGAGGTGTATGGTTCTCAAAAATCTGTAGAATGGCCCCTGATCGAAGGCCGCCCGCTGGTGGTGCATACAGCAAAACTGCCCGAACCGGAGATTCCGCATGAGATCGAAAGCCCCGATTTTGCACACCTGCTACCTGAACCCATCCAGGCCTTTACCACCAGGGGCGTGTATGATTCTGATGAGCACCAGCATCTTTCTTTTACCCAGGGTGCCGGGCATGGAGGTTCACATCCGCACCTGGTACATGCTTTTTTAACTGCACTGGCAGAAGGCAAAGATCCCTACCCAAATGCAAGACAGTCGGCAAACATCACCTGTGTAGGCATTTTAGCACATGAGTCGGCCAAAAAAGGGGGTGAGATCATACGCCTGCCGGAGTTTACCCTATTGCAGCCAGAGAAAGTGCTTGTTTAAGTTAGAGGAAGTTTACACAACTAAGTATCAAAGCCGGATAGTGCTTTGAGCGGAGGGGAAATGTTTATTTCCCCTCCGCCAGTTTTAGAAAGTCCTTGGGTAGTTTAAGCTCAGCTTCTATTATTTTCCCTGAAAGGGGGTGGGGCAGGCGTAGCTGGTAGGCCAGCAGGTGAATGGGCCTGTTGTCTACTTTGGGAGCTCCATAGCGCCAGTCGCCGGCAATGGGGCAGCCAATGTGAGCCAGGTGTACCCTGATCTGGTTTTTACGGCCGGTCTCCAGCTCAATTTCCAGCAGGCTGTGGTTGCGGTAGTGCTCCACCTCCCGGAAATGGGTAATGGCTTCTTTGGCTCCTGGTGCTTCATCCTGTACCACGTGTACCCGCTGCCGTTCGTCTTCCTGCAGCCAGGTGTGAATGGTGCCTTCGCGCCTTTCGGGGGCGCCATGTACCAGGGCATAGTAGCGTTTTTCTACCTCCTGCCAGTTATCTTTCAGCAGCTCCTGCACTTCTTCGCTCTTGGCAAAGATCAGCAGCCCGCTAACCTCACGATCCAGCCGGTGCACAATGAAGGGGCGCTGCTTTCCACCTGATTTAGCCCTTACCCAGTCAAAAATCTCTTTATAAAGGCTGGTTTCAGGGGTTTTGCTCTGGTTAACCGTTAGCAGCCCGGCAGGCTTTTCTACAATCAGGAGGTGGTCGTCTTCGTAATGTACCGGAAAAGGCGATTGTTGTTGCTTCTGGGGTGCACTGCCTTTGCGGATCTCTACCTTGCTCCCCTCTTTTACCTCCAGGCTTGGGTTCGCCAGCGGTTTGCCATCTACCAGCAGGATAGCATGGCGCAGCATATTTTTAATGCGCTGCCTGGGAGAATCAGGCAGCTGATCCTGCAGTAGTTCAAACAGGGAAGCAGTACGGCTTGCGGTAAATTGCATGGGTTAGCGTTTTAATCTTAAATAAGTACCAAGTGGTAGCTGGGGTCCGGATTTTGCCTGCAGGTACAACTCTCCCAGCTCGGGGCTTTGCACGCCCATGTGCTGCCGCACAAGGTTGGCCATTACCAGGGCCGATAAGCCCATGGAATAGAGGTTGAGGATAAAGAAGCTATCGCGGGGCTCCAGCAGCTCTGCGCCCAGGGCTACTAATTCGTTGATATTTTGCTCCAGCACCCATTTTTCGCCTTTGGGCCCGCGGCCATAGGAGGGAGGGTCCATGATAATGCCGTGATAGCGGTTACCACGTTTTGCTTCGCGCCTTACAAACTTCAGGGCATCTTCTACCACCCAGCGTATTTCAGGTAATTTACTGGCCTCACGGTTTTCGTTGGTCCAGGTAATGGTCTGGCGAACGCTGTCGAGGTGGGTAACCTCTGCACCGGCCGCCGCCGCAGCCAGGGAGGCCCCGCCGGTATAGGCAAAAAGGTTAAGCACCCGGGGGCGCTTCAGGGGCATCTCCCGGATGGTATCGTAAATCCAGTTCCAGTTTACAGCCTGCTCCGGAAAAATACCAATATGGCCAAAAGCCGTAAGCGCCAGCCTGAACTGTATGTTCATCTCGCCGCGCTGGTAGCGCATGAGCCATTCTTCTGGCATTTTGCTGTTTAGCTGCCAGTTGCCCTTATCGGCATTTAGCACGGGTTGCTCCTGGCGGCCTTTTTCACGAACGTAGCGGGCATGTGCCTGCTTTTCCCACTCCTGCTCCGGGAGCTTTTTTGGCCACACGGCCTGTGGTTCGGGGCGGGCCAGCACAAAACGGCCAAAGCGTTCGAGCTTTTCAAAATCGCCGCAATCCAGCAGCTCATAGTCTTGCCAGTCTGTTGGGCTTAGCAGGTTTAATGTATAGTTGTCAGGCATGTGTTCTCCTCTTCCAAAAGGTTTCTGTTTTGTAGGTTCGTCCGGAAACCCAATGTAAATTCAGCACGCATTTGCAGCATTTGTGTGGTACGGGTTTTCTATCTGAAAAATAAAACCCGCTTTATTTGTTTAGCGGAACTGCAGCAGCGATCATTTTCGCAAATTTGCATAATCCGGACCAGCTTTGATAATATTTAACTAACAGCCTTCACAGTCGTTCATTAATAATAACAACCTTTTTGTAATGCTCGTTATTACCTCGCCCCAAAACCCCCGCATAAAAAAGCTGCTCGAACTTCAGGAGAAAAGCCGCACCCGCCGCAACGATAATATGTTTGTGATAGAAGGCCCGCGGGAGATCAGGCTTGCCATTGCCGGAGGTTATCGTATTGAGAGCCTTTACTTCTGTCCGCAGCTTATCAATACACAGGAAGCTAGAGATGCTATTTATGAAGCAGGCAACGCCGAGCAGATAGAGCTGAGCCTGCAGGTGTTCGAAAAGGTTGCCTACCGGAAAACAACGGGTGGCTTACTGGCTGTGGCCCTTATGAAAGAGCATGGCCTCCACAACCTGGAGCTGAGCGATAACCCGCTGATACTGGTTTGTGAGGGCGTGGAAAAGCCAGGTAACCTGGGGGCGCTGCTTCGTACGGCCGATGCAGCCAAACTTGATGCGCTGATCATCTGTGACCCTAAAGCTGATTTTTATAATCCTAATGTAATCCGCTCCAGTGTTGGCTGTGTGTTCACCCAGCCAATAGCTGCTGCCACATCAGAAGAAACCATCGCCTGGCTAAGGCAGCATAAGATAAAGATATATGCCACCGCGCTTACAGCTTCTGTTCGCTACGATACTGTAGATCTTAGCGAGCCGGCTGCCCTGGTAATGGGTACAGAAGCAACCGGCCTTACCAATGTGTGGCTCAGGGCTTCAGATCAGAACATCATCATTCCCATGCGTGGAGTAATTGATTCCATGAATGTATCTGCAGCGGCAGCAGTGGTAGTTTTCGAGGCAGCGCGGCAGCGTAGTTTCTCATAACCTTTTACAGCGCTATCCTGTTAGTGTTGCAGTTGTAACAGGATAATATTAAGACATGAGAAAGATATTTTTTACACTTACTCTTCTGGCTTTGTTTGCAGGAGGTGCCCTGGCTCAAGCCAGGGTTGGGCTCAAGGCGGGTGTTAACCTGGCTACCATCGATGGTAAAAATGTTGATGATAGTGAGTTCATTCTGGGTTATGCAGTAGGTGGAATGTTAAATGCACCAATAGCACCGGGCGTGAGCCTGCAACCGGAGCTGCTGTTTACCCTTAAAGGTACAGGTGATACAGGCACTGAAGATAATCTTACCTTGATGTACCTGGAGCTGCCGGTAATGGCAAAGGTAATGCTGGGAGATGCCTTTAGCCTGCAGTTTGGGCCTTATGTTGGTGTTTTGATCAATTCAAAAAAGGGAAATGATACCTGGGAAGATATTCTGAATAATTTTGATGGAGGCGTTGGTTTGGGCCTGGGCTACAGCTTTGCGCAGCGTATTACGCTTGACTTGCGCTATATGTATGGCCTAACACAGGTGTATGAAGATGAGCTGCCTGCCAGTGTTAATGTGCCGGAAGCCATCAGGGATGATGAGGGTGGTAACCGGGTGCTGCAGCTATCGGTCGGCTACCTGTTAGGTGGTGGGCGCTAGTCCGGAACATGGTTGTACAGGGTAATACATAACATCTTTACTCTTTTTCACACAAGCTTTATATAGAATGAGCCCCGGCAGATAACTTGCCGGGGCTCATTCTATATAAAGCTACATCATCTGGTTGACCGCGAATCTATCAGCGGTCCAAAGAAAATAGCGTTGATCAGGATCCGTTCCGATCCACGCCAGAATGCCCTGAATGCAGGATTGTCGGGAATAACAATGGCCCTGCCTCTGCCAATGGATGATATCTGCACAGCAGGAGTGCCTCTTAGGCTCTCCAGGTGCCCGGGCCAGACATAGCCAGCCTGTACCGGATTCTGGGTATAGCGCAGCGGGTGGGCGTACAGGCTGTTGGTGGCTTCCAGCACATGGGTGTTGGTTCTAAACAGACTTACGTTTGGAGTGGTGTACCCCCATAGCAGGGGATGGGTAGTATCTGCCGCTGCCTGGAAAATAGCACCGCCCATTTCGCGTGCGCCTCTGCGCTGGCTTAGTGAGGCGTAAGGCTGCGGACCTCGGAGGCTATCCTGGTTTTGCGTTTTTTTGTATTTGGCATTGCTCAATCCGTTTTGTGCCATCCAGCGGGCACCGCCCTGCAGGCCAATAAGGGTGCCGCCTTCCCGCAGCCATTCACGTAGGGCCGGTATTGCATCTACAGCAGAACCATAGTAGCCGTCGGGCAAAATAATAACATTGTAACGGGTCAGGTCAGCAGAGCGTACCCTTTCCATAGGTACCAGGCTATGCTGAATGTCGTAGCGCTGGTCGAGCAGGTGCCATATCTCCCCGGCATCGTAAGAGGTAACACCATCTCCCACCGCAATCATTACCTTTGGTTGTGTTACCGAAAGCAGGCTGGGACTGCCCAGGTTCACACCCCCGGTGCTGCCACTGGTTACAGATTGTATCTGCAGGTTATTCTGTGCTGCCACCCTGTTTACCAGGCTGTATAAACTATCAGCCCCAATGTCCTGCGATTGCAGGGGTATCCATACTGAGCCACGGCCAAAGGTGGTACCCGCATGTTGTACAGGCTCTGTAATTACCCGCAGGCGCAGGTTTTCCTGTAAAAGCTGGTTTAGCGCTCTTGGAGCATAGAGGGGTTGCCAGGGCAGCAAATATCCGTAATTGCTCATGCCGCCGCTTACCGTGCCGGGGGGCAATTGCGCATTTTCTACTTTTTCTCCCATCAGCCTGCTGAGCTCCCTTCTGTCGAGTGCCTTATAGGGCAGGTTATAGGCCAGGGGCAGGGTCCAGGCAGAGATATCATAGAAGAGGCTGTCGGTAAAAGATTTCCTGGTTTCAAAAATAGCCTTAATAAGGCGGTACTGCGGCTGGTTAAGCGGTACTACATAGCTGTTTTCCCTGCTGATCTTGTTGCCCTGTACAGTGGGCGCTTCGGCTGCTTTATGTACCTCAATCTGGTGTCGCTTTAGCATCTCTACCAGTTCCAGTGGGCGGGCGGCATCTCCGGCGGCGCCAAACACATATCCTTTTTCCGGATCGGCAGCGGCCTCTTTTTGCGCCGACTGGTAAAACCAGCGCTGATGTTCCAGCAGCCGCTGCTTAAGCGCATGGGTAGCTTTAAGCGTAGAAAGAGTGGTGGTAAACTGGTTGCGGATGGTAAACGGAAAGCGCAGAATACCATGGCTGCTTTCCTGAGCATGGCCACGGGAGCTTGCCTGCTCAAAAAGGATGCCTACAGCCCCGTTTACATCCGGGTAGGTAGAGCCCTTGCCGTAGAAAAAATCATCATAATCTTCTTCTGAATAGTAGAGCGAGCCAATAGCATCCAGCGCCTCTACATGGTACTGGGCAATGGCTTTGGTAAGCTTATAGGTAGCTTCCGGTGTAATAGGATTGTTGCGGGAGGGCACACCCGGCTGGAAAAAAAAGGTGCTGCCCGCCCCCATCTCGTGGTGGTCGGTCAGTACATTGGGCTTCCAGTCGTGGAATATCTTCAGGCGTGCCTGCGATTCTGGCTGCTGCACCGGCAGCCAGTCGCGGTTCAGGTCAAACCAGTAGTGGTTGGTGCGGCCGCGGGGCCAGGCTTCATTCAGCTCCCTGTTCTGTGGGTCAGATACCTCATTTTTACTTTTATGTGCATTTACCCAGCTGCTGAAGCGCTGCAGGCCATCGGGGTTAAAGGCCGGATCGAGCAAGACCACCACATCCTGCAGCATTTGTTCAATCTCGGGGCCCTGGGCTGCTGCCAGATAGTAGGCAGTGAGCAGGGCTGCATTGCTGCCGCTGGCTTCGTTGCCGTGTATACTAAAGCCCATGTAGGATACCGCAGGGAGCCGGGCAAGCTCAGCATCGGATATACTTTGCGGGTTGTTTACCAGCTGCTGCCTTTTTTGCTTAATCTCCTGCAGGCGCGGCTGGTTGTTGGGGTGCGTAATGGTAAGCAGTAAGAGCGGGCGCCTTTCGTGGGTGTAGCCGGTTGTCTGGATCTGTATACGGTCAGAGGCCCGGGCCAGCACCTGCATGTATTCAACCAGTTTATCGTGGCTTACATGCCACTCACCAACGCCCCAGCCCAGTACAGAATCTGGTGTTGGAATGGCGGGGTTAAGCTGTACATTATCCGGTAGGTAATAGGAAAGGTCCTGCTTTTGTGCGGTGGTCTGGTAAGGGAGTAGGGCAGAAGTGCAGAATAGGAAAAGATATAGTAAAGTTCTTTTAAGCATTTTATCCGTTTAAGAGTTAATAGCATATTCTACTGCCGTTAAAGATAAACCTATACATGGAATTTCCCGGCTATTTTAAATATACAACTATTTTATTGGGTGCGATTCTTACGTTTTACGCCGTTATTGTAGCTAAAGGTATACTCATACCTCTGTCTCTGGCAATGGTGTTCTCGCTATTGCTTTTTCCGCTTTGCCAGCGGTTTGAGCGTGCGCTTATACCTCGCAGTATTTCAGCCGTTCTTTGCATACTACTGATGCTGGGTATTATTGCCGGCGTTGGTTATATGCTTGGACTGCAGATCGACAGCATCAGCAGAGAACTGCCCGAGCTAAGTGTTAAGGTTGATCAGAAGCTAAGCCAGGTTCAGAACTATTTTGAAAGCCAGTTTGGAATTGATCAGTCGGTACAGTCAGAATATTTCAGAAGATCGGTTAACAATTTTCTGCAGAACAGTAGTGCTATTTACAGTACCACCTTCAGTATAACGGCGGGTATACTTAATTACCTGGTGATTGTGCCCATCGGGCTGTTCTTTATGCTCTACTACCGCAGTTTTTTCAAGGAGTTTCTTTACCGCTTAATGCCACGGCAGCAGCACGATCGGCTTCAGCGGGTACTGGAGCAAATACAGCAGGTAATGCAGGATTACATCCTGGGGCTGTTTATGGTAATATGTATTGTAGCCGTACTTAATATTATAGGATTGTCGGTGGTGGGAATCAGGTATGCCATTTTCTTTGGCTTTCTGGCAGCGCTGCTCACCATTATTCCATACATCGGAATCTTCATTGGCTCCTTGCTGCCAATTCTGTATGCCCTTTTTACAACAGACTCCCTGCTCTACCCGGTTTCCATTGCCATTATATTCTGGCTGGTACAGGTGCTGGAGGGAAACTTCATTACACCTAATATTGTGGGCAACAAAGTACAGTTAAATCCTTTTGCAGCTATTCTGGCCTTACTTGTAGGCGGTGCGGTATGGGGCCCCGCCGGCATGATTCTCTTTATTCCCTTCATAGCCATGTTAAAGGTGGTTTTTGATGCTGTAGATGTACTGAAACCCTATGGTTTTCTGCTTGGCGTACCTGCAGAAGTTAAAAATGAGACTAAAACTTACCGGGACTGGAAGGTGCGCCTGAGTGCCGGATTTAAAAAAATATTCCGATAGCAAAAAAAAATATACCTGTTTTAAGGCTTGTTAAGGATCAAAAAAACGCTGCTTTTAGCCCCTGCTTTGGCAGGTAATTTTGGATATGAAAATTATTTAACACCATGCCAGAATAAGCCTGATTCCGGATGTTTTTAACTGTTGAAATGCTTTTAAATATCGATTTAAGCTTTGTTTTTAGAATAAAATTCTGAATTGTAAGATTTGCCGGTTACAAAAAAAGTGCAGATGGTATAAACAATGTGGGTGAGTTAATGGTCTGATATTCAATATATTGATATGCGTTGTATTGTGGCTGAAGCGCAAACGTTGTCTGGATTCCAATGTTAAGCTAATGTGAAAAATGTGTGCTTGATGTTCTCATATTTATAACATAATTTCGCTGCCACAATAGAAGACGGCGTGTAATTTTGCATTGCAAAGTTTTATTAATCACACATATAATGAAGCAATTTCTACTTAGTGTTTTATTTACTGCTGCATGCTTGCTGCCTAACTTCAGTTGGGCACAGGGTATTACTACAGCTAGCATGAGTGGTGTAGTGAGTGCTGCAGACGGAAGTACATTGCCAGGGGCAAATGTAATTGCCGTACACGAACCTACAGGTACTCGCTATGGTGCAGCAACACGTGCTGATGGCCGTTTCACAATACCAGCCATGCAGGTAGGTGGTCCTTATAATGTAACCGTATCTTTTGTAGGGTATGAGCCTAAAGTATACAATGGTATTAACCTGAAGTTAGGCCAGGAGTATGTGCTGAATACTTCATTAACTGAAGAAGGTGGTGTTCTTGAGGAAGTTGAAATTACCGCGAATACCAACCCGGTAATGAACAGCGAAAGAACAGGTGCTGCTACTAACGTTACTGAAGAACAACTGGAGTCACTGCCAACCATTTCACGTGGTTTGAACGACTTTACCCGCCTTACCCCACAGGCTAGCACTGCCGGTGGTAGTGGTATTTCATTTGCCGGCCAAAACAACCGTTACAACCAGTTTGCCATTGATGGTACTGTAAACAACGACGTATTTGGTCTTTCTGCTACTGGTACTAACGGTGGCCAGACAGGTGTTCAGCCTATCTCTCTGGATGCGATCCAGGAAGTACAGGTTGTAATTGCTCCTTATAGTGTACTGCAGGGTGGTTTTACCGGTGCAGGTATCAATGCCGTAACACGTTCTGGTACTAATAACTTTACCGGATCTGCTTACTATTTCGGTAACAACGAAAAGCTGGTGGGCAAAAGCCCGGACGAAGCCAGAACCCGCCTGGACGACTACACTGACTATCAGACTGGTTTCCGCCTGGGAGGTCCTATTGTGCCAAACAAGCTTTTCTTCTTTGTAAACGGTGAGGTTACCAACAGAACAAGTCCATTGCTGTTTGCTCCTGGTACCTCTTCTTCCAACATAACTATCGACGAGCTGGAAAGAGTTGTGGATGTAGCTGAGCGTTTGGGATATGATCCAGGTCAGTATGCGTCTCTGAGCGATGAGCGCAGCAGCGAAAAAATATTTGGCCGTCTTGACTGGAACATCAACGATAACCACCGCCTGACCCTGCGTCACTCGTATGTATATGGTCAAGAACTTGATTTTACCCGTAATCCAAACCAGGTAAACTTCTCTAATGCAGGTGTTTTCTTCCCTACTACTACCAACTCTACCGTACTTGAGCTGAATAGCCGTATTGGAGCCAACATGTCGAATACTTTCCGCCTGGGCTACACTACAGTACGCGACGACCGTGAAGCATTAGGCTCTCCGTTTCCTGCTGTAAACATTCGTCTGAGTGGTGGTCGCCAGATCAACTTAGGATCTGAGGCATTTTCTGTAGCTAACCAGCTTGACCAGGACGTGTTCACCATCACAAACAACTTTACCTATTATATGGGTAAGCACGCCATTACACTGGGAACGCACAATGAGTTTTACTCTACTTATAACCTCTTCATTCGTGAAAACTACGGTGCTTACCGTTATGACAACAGGGTGATCGATGGTGTTCAATATTCTGGCCTTGACCTTTTTGAGTTAGTAGGCACAGAAAATGAGGTGGTTCCTACTCAATACAGCCGTTCTTACTCTCGCACCAATAATCCAATGCAGGGAGCAGAGTTCAATGCTTATCAGCTTGGCTTCTACCTGCAGGATGAGTTTGAGGCTGCCCGTAACCTGATGCTGACTGCAGGTGTTAGGATTGACGTTCCTACATTCAGCGAAACGCCTGGCGTTAACGAAGCCTTCAACGCTGCTTTTGGCGAAGAATATGGTGTGGCAACCAACGAACTGCCAGGTGCACAGGTAATGTTCTCTCCCCGTTTAGGATTTAACTGGAAAGCAACAGAAAGTGGCACGACTCAGGTACGTGGTGGTGTAGGTATGTTTACAGGCAGGCTGCCTTTTGTGTGGCTGTCTAACCAATATACCAACACTGGTCTGGTAATTGGTAGCGCATTTGTAAACCTCCGGAGCACTCCTGAAGACTTCAGGTTCAATCCAGATCCTTTCAGCCAGCCTACTTCTGCTGATCTTGGCAGATCTGAAAGCGCTGCAGAGATCAACGTAACAGATCCTGATTTTAAATTCCCTAAAGTATTCCGTGCTAACTTAGCGGTAGATCAGGAATTACCTGGTGGTATTGTTGGTACTCTTGAAGGTATCTTCACTAAAAACCTGCGCAATATCGACTACAGAAACCTGAACGTTCAGCAGGATGGTACACTGGCTGGTGCTGATAACAGACCATATTTCTCGGATGAATTCCGTAATAATAACTTTAACAACGTTCTGTTGCTTACCAACACCAGTGAAGGTTATGCCTACAATGCTTCTGCAACTTTACAAAAGTTCTTCAATAACGGCCTGAGAACATCAGTTTCTTACAACTATGGTGTTGCAAAGGATGTTAACGCAGGTACTTCCAGCCAGGCTTACTCTAACTGGAGATATGTAGAGAACGTATACGGTCCGAATACTCCTGAACTGGGATACTCCGACTTTGATGTACGCTCACGCGTAGTGGCTGCCCTTAGCTATAAGCTTCGTTATGAAAGCGGTAGTGCTACAACCCTTAGCCTGTTCTACAATGGCCAGTCTGGCATACCATTCTCGTATGTTTATGGTGATGACATCAACAACGATAATACTGCAGGTAACGACCTGATTTATGTGCCAGCCAGCTCTTCAGAAGTACAGTTCTCTGGTTCTGAGCAGGAGCAAATTGCTCAGTGGAACGCTCTGAATGCTTATATCGAAGCAGATGATTACCTGAGCGAAAGACGCGGCCAGTATGCCGAAAGAAATGGTGCCCGTCTGCCATGGACCAACCAAGTTGACCTTCGCCTGATGCACGAAATTAAGCTGAACATTGTGGGTGAAACAGATCACCGCATTCAGTTAACCTTCGACGTATTCAACCTGGGTAACCTGATCAATGCTGATTGGGGCCGTCAGTACTCTATCACAAACAACTCATTCTCATTGATTGATGTGTCTGTTGATCCAGATAGCCGTGTGCCGGTGTATACTTATACAGGTGAGGGATTAAACGATGGTAATCCTTACTTTGTAAGCGACTTCCTGTCTCGTTGGAGAGGTCAGTTTGGTATCCGTTATATTTTTGGTGGAGACTAAATAAAAAATCTACAGTAAGGATTAAACCTTCTGAAAGAATATACATCTAAAAAAAGCCGGCTGATAAAGCCGGCTTTTTTTGATTAACCAACACATAGAATACTGTTTATGATGCACAGCCTTACCTTTTATCTCGGGCCCTTCTGCGCGGCTAAAGAAGAGCCCGAACCTATTCTGTTAGTGAGGAACTTTGGCCTCTGCTGATTCAGTTGTTATTATTGTGGAAAAATTCTTCACTAACTGGTTTTTGCCTGTTTTCTGAGCTTTTTTCAAACCTTATTTTATTACTAATTGCCTCTATGAAAATCAAACATATTGTTTACGCCATTCTTATTGTCGGCCTGGGTGCTTTGGTATATTACCGGATCTCCAGCAACAAAGCGCAGGCCGAAGCAGGCCCCGGTGGCGGAAAAGGCCCGGGCGGTGCGCCGGCCATGCAGGTGAATGGCATAGTTGCCACTCCGCAGAGATTTGCTAATTCACTTGCTGTAACCGGCTCTATCGAGGCTAATGAGCAGGTGCAGGTCAGAGGGCAGGTATCGGGTCTGGTGCGCAGCATTAACTTTCAGGAAGGTAGCGAGGTGCGAAAAGGCCAGGTGCTGGTGAAAATTGATGACTCGGAGCTTAGAGCACAACTGGCCCAGGCCCAGACACGGCAGGCCCTGGCCGAAGAAAATGAAAGACGTGCCCGCCTGCTGCTTGAAAAAGAAGCCATCAGCCGCGAAGAATATGATGTGGCCAGCGCCGAACTAAAAACTGCAAAGGCACAGATACAGCTTGTGCAGGCACAACTGGCTAAAACCTCTGTTACCGCTCCCTTTGCCGGTAAAGTAGGCTTAAGATCCATCTCTGAAGGCAGCTACCTGTCTCCTGATATGATAATCACTAACCTGGTAAGTGTAAATCCGGTAAAGTTAACATTTGCAGTGCCGGAGAAATATGCAGCCCAGGTGAAGGAAAACACAGAATTAACCTTTACAGTGGCTGGCTCACCTAATAAGTTCAATGCTACTGTTTACGCCATAGAGCCGGCTATTGAAGCCTCTACCAGAAGCCTGCAACTGCGCGCCCGCGCCGATAATTCAGATGGAGCCCTGCGCCCTGGTTCTTTTGCGAATATACAGCTGCCACTCACAGTTATTTCAGATGCACTCCTGATACCTACCCAGGCAGTAGTGCCTGTGCAAAATGGTAAGAAGGTATTCATCGCAGAAAATGGCAAAGCCAAAGAAGTAATGATCGAAACCAGCACCCGTACAGAAAAAGATCTGCTGGTTACCTCCGGCTTAAGCGCCGGCGATACGGTTTTGACCACCGGTGTAATGACCCTAAAGGCAGGAAGCCCTGTGCGTGTAGCCCTGGCAAAGCCATAAATATCTAAAATAGCATGAGTTTATCAACAACTAGTATAAAACGGCCGGTCTTCACGATCGTGCTCAACCTGCTCCTGATGCTGTTTGGGGTAATTGGGTACACCTTCCTGGGCGTTCGTGAATATCCGTCTATAGATCCGGCCATTGTGTCGGTGCGTACCAGCTATTCTGGTGCCAACTCCGATATTATTGAATCACAAATTACCGAGCCCCTGGAAAAGGCCATCAATTCTATTGACGGTATCCGGAATATATCCTCTACCAGTAACCAGGGCTCCAGCAGCATTAACATAGAGTTTAACCTGGATAAAGACCTGGAGGTGGCTGCGAACGACGTGCGCGATAAAGTATCGCAGGCGGTAAGAAGCTTACCCGAAGACCTGGATGCCCCACCGGTTGTTTCCAAGGCCGATGCCGACTCCGAACCTATCATCACCATGACGGTACGGAGTAATACCCGTAGTCAGCTGGAGATTTCCGATTATGCAGAGAATACGATCTCACAGCGCCTCCAGACCATTCCGGGCGTGAGTAGTGTTCAGATCTGGGGGCAGAAGCGCTATGCCATGCGCCTGTGGCTGGACCCCATGAAGCTCGCCTCCTACGGCTTAACGGTTGGAGATGTTCGCACAGCCCTTAACAAGCAGAACGTGGAGCTGCCTACCGGAAAAGTAAGTGGCAGCAACACAGAGCTAACCATCAGAACCTTAGGAAACCTCTCTACCGAGGAGCAGTTTAACAACCTGATCATTGCCTCTAAGGGCGAAACCATAACACGTTTTAGTGATATAGGCCGGGCTGAGCTTAGCGCGGAGAACCTGGAAACTAAAATGACGGAATCTGGCACACCCATGGTAGGCATGGCCATTATTCCGCAGCCAGGCACCAACTACCTGGAAATTGCCGGTAACTTCTATGACCAGTATGAAAAGCTGAAAACAGAGCTGCCCTCAGATATACAGCTGGATATTGCGATGGACAATACCGTGTTCATCAAAAAATCTGTTGTAGAGGTCGCCGAAACCATTCTTATTGCGCTGATACTGGTTATCGCCATTATATACCTCTTCTTCCGGGATTGGGGCATTGCCTTCCGTCCGCTGATAGACATTCCGGTTTCCCTGATCGCCACCTTCTTTGTCATGTACCTGTTTGGCTTCTCCATCAATGTGCTTACCCTGCTGGCTATTGTACTGGCTACGGGCCTGGTGGTAGACGATGGTATTGTGGTAACAGAGAATATTTACAAGAAAGTAGAAGAAGGTATGTCGCCCATTGAGGCGGCTATCAAAGGCTCTAACGAGATTTTCCTGGCGGTAATTTCTATTTCAATTACCCTGGCAGCAGTGTTCTTACCAGTAATATTCCTGGAGGGATTTGTGGGCAGGCTCTTCCGTGAGTTTGGTGTGGTGATTGGCGCAGCTGTATTGATTTCAGCCTTTGTTTCCCTCACTTTAACGCCAATGCTGAACGCCTACTTAATGAAAGGCGGCACACACAAACGCTCCAGGTTCTATGAGTGGACAGAGCCTATGTTCCAGAAAATGAACAGCAGCTATGCATCATCGCTGCGAAGCTTTATGAAGAAAAAGTGGCTTAGCTTCCCCATTATCTTTGCCTGCCTGGGCCTGACTGCATTTTTCTACATTACGCTGGAAAAAGAAACCGCTCCCTATGATGACCGAAGCCTGATACGCATTTATGCAACCGGCCCCGAAGGCGCCTCTTATGAATACATGGAGCGCTTTATGGAGGAACTGAATACGCTTGTAAATGACACCGTTCCCGAAAAGCAGGTGAACCTGGTGATTACTTCTCCGGGCTGGGGCGCATCCTCTATCAACAGGGGTATTATGCGTATGGCCTTATCGCCACCAGAAGAGCGCGAACGCACACAGGATGAAATAGCAGATGACCTGGCTGGCTTGCTGCGCCGCTATCCCGAAGCCCGCACCAATGTTATTCAGCAGCCTACCATATCGGTTAACCGCAGGGGAGGCCTGCCCATCCAGTACATCATTCAGGCGCCTAATTTTGCGCAGCTGGAGGAAAAAGTACCGGAGTTTATGGAGGCGGTAAGCCAGGACCCAACCTTTACCATGGCCGATGTAGACCTTAAGTTCAACAAGCCGGAAATCAACATTACCATTGACCGCGAAAAAGCCCAGAGCTTAGGTGTGTCTGTGATAGATGTGGCCCAAACACTGCAGCTTTCGCTTAGCGGGCAGCGTTTCGGGTACTTCCTCATGAACGGTCGCCAGTACCAGGTAATGGGCCAGTTTGACCGCCTGGACCGCGATGACCCCATGGACCTGACCTCACTCTTTGTACGCAGTTCTACAGGGCAGCTGATTCAGCTCGATAACCTTGTAACCCTGGAGGAGCGCAGCAGTCCGCCGCAGCTGTACCACAACAACCGCTATTTATCTGCCACAGTATCGGCTGGTCTGGCACCAGGTAAAAGCATTAGTGATGGTATTGAAGCCATGGACCGGATCAGAGACCAGGTGCTGGATGAGTCTTTCTCTACAGACCTTGGTGGCGAGTCGCGCGACTTTGTGGAAAGTAACTCCAACACAGCCTTTGCATTTGGCCTTGCGCTGCTGCTCATTTACCTGATTCTGGCAGCACAGTTCGAAAGCTTTGTTGATCCGTTCATCATTATTTTAACGGTACCCATGGCGGTAGCCGGTGCCATGCTCTCGCTGTGGCTATTCGGCCAAACCTGGAATATCTTCAGCCAGATTGGTACTATCATGCTCATTGGCCTGGTAACCAAAAACGGTATCCTCATTGTGGAGTTTGCTAACCAGTTACGCGAAGAGGGCAAATCTAAAATGGATGCCATTATGGAAGCCTCAGAAGCCCGCTTACGGCCAATTCTGATGACGAGCTTAACGATTGCCCTGGGTGCGTTGCCTATTGCACTTGCCCTGGGTGCTGCTGCACAAAGCCGAATGGGTATGGGTGTGGTAATTGTGGGTGGAACAATCTTCTCGCTTATTCTTACCCTCTTTGTGATTCCGGCCATTTACTCTATGTGGTCCAGAGAACGGAAACACCATCCGGAGTTCGACCACATTGAAGAGTACGAAAAAGCCGTTGCTCATTAATAAAGATCAATTGTTATTATGCTAAAAAATAAAAAAGGCCTGCTGCGCCTCTTCTTCCTCCTGCTGGTTTTAAGCGTGGGGGAGGCAAAGGCGCAGGAGCTTTTAACCTTAGAAGAGGCTGTTAAAATAGCGCTGGAGCGTAACTACGACATTAAGCTATCGGCCAACGATGAATTAATTGCCGAAAACAACGTAAGCCGCGGAAATGCAGGAATGCTGCCGGTAGTTACCGGAACAGTAATCAATAATAACTCCATCCAGAATAGCTCACAAACGCGCGCCGACGGACAGGTAAATGAAGTAAACTGGGGGCGTGGCTCTAACCTGAACTACGGCGTAGGCCTTAGCTGGACTATTTTTGATGGATTCGGGATGTTTGCCCGTTATGAACAATTGCAGGAGCTGCAAAAGCTGGGTGAGGCTAATCTACAGCAAACAGTATTGGCCCGTGTGAGCGATGTAATCAGTGTTTACTACGACCTGGTGCAGCAACAGCTCCAGCTGCAGGCCTTCGACACCGCTGTGTCGCTATCCCGCTTTAGGGTGGAGCTGGCACAGACACGCTTTGAAATTGGAAAAGCTGCCCGCCTGGAAGTACTTAATGCCCAGGTAGATTTTAATACCGATACCACCAACCTGCTGCGGCAAAAAGAGCTTTACCGTAATACACAGATCCTGCTGAACGAGATCATGGCCCGTGATGTAAACATTCATTTTAGGGTTTCAGACAGCATTCAGATCGAAGAGGGCTTATCCCTGGCTGATCTTTCCACACTGGCTAACCAGCAAAACCCGGCGCTGCAGGCGGCTGTGTTGAACAGGCGGATTGCCGAGCTGGAAAACAAACAGGCCAGAGCCTCCCGATACCCCGTTATCGGCCTTAATACAGGCTATAACTTTACCAGAAATGCATCTGCCCTGGGGTTCTCAACGCTTTCTACCGGTAATGGCTTTACTTATGGTGTATCTGCCTCAGTAAATATATTCAATGGTTTAAACCAGAGGAGGATTGAGCAGAATGCTGATATTATGCTGAATTCAGCCGCCTTACAGCTTGAGCAGGTAAAGCAGAACATACAATCGCAGTTAGCTGCCACCTATCAAACCTACCTTACCAACCTAACGCTGGTTAAGCTGGAGGAAAAGAATCAGCGTATAGCAAGGCAAAACCTTGATATTACCATGGAAAAATACCGCCTGGGCAGTATCACCACCATGGAAGTGAGAGATGCGCAACTAAACTATGTTAATGCAACAGTAAGGTACAGCAACGCACTGTACCAGGCGAAAATAGGCGAAGTTGCCCTTAAAGAAATTGCAGGAAATCTGGACCTGTAGCGCGTATTGTAAATACTGATCATGGCCTGTTCGTGCTGATATTGAAAGCATGAACAGGCTTTTCTTTTATAGAAGATCAGGCCTGCTCCTCTCCATAAACTGAAGCATTGTTTACAGGCTGGCAGTTACTGCCCCGGCAGCTCCTAAAAAAATCATCAGCAGATCTTACTTTCCCCACAGTTCCGAAGCGGCATACACCATCATACAAAAAGGTTGTTTAGACCTTTGTGAGAGTCTGTAAAATGGCAGCAGACACCTTTAAACATTTGTACATAAAAAAGAAAATCTTATCTGATGCTTATGCAAGTTAGGTGGGGAATCGATGGCTAAAAACATTGAACGGGTAGTATATGAGATGATTTTTTAGTCTCGCTTAGACCTCTTTCAATAATCGTAACACCACCCAACTTTTGGATTTGTTTGATTTCCAGGAAAAATGCTACAACTTCTGAGCTATATTATGCGTTGTATACAAAGATTTTTTGACGAAGTCAGGAGCCAGACCTAACCCAATTTTTTGGTCTGGTTGTTGCTCAACATACAGCCTGATAGCAGCCAGTACTGACTGCTATTTTGTTATTTTAATATTTTTTTGTATGTTGCCAACAATTCTGTTGTTCACCTGCTGTAATTGGCTCATTTTGAGCGTTGGTTATAGCCCAAAAACAGAGTTATGAATGAAATAAAACTGAACAAGCAGGTATCGCTTAAGCAGTGGAGAGCATCATTTTGTACAGCTTGCCTATTTTTGGTGCTGTTATCATGCAAGTCCACTAATTCCGATACCCAACATGCAGATCTGCTTTCTCTTTCTCTGGTTGGAGGACTATCCGATGCCCCTGCAGAAGAACCTGTTGAGCTGGATTTGCCCCAGATTAAAAAGCGCGGAAGGCTTATTGCCATTGTGGATAACAGCTCAACCAGCTATTTTATCTATAAAGGGCAGGCCATGGGCTATGAGTACGACCTACTCACCCGCCTGGCGCAAAAGCTGGGTGTGGACCTGGAGATCGTAATTACTACCAGCCTGGATAAAGCCTTTGAAATGCTGCAGCGCGGAGAAGGCGATATTATTGCGCACAACCTTACCATCACCAAAGAGCGGCGGGCTAAGATTGCGTTCACGCTCCATCATAATGAGGTGCGGCAGGTGCTGGTACAACGCAAGCCCAAGGCCTGGCGTAACATGACCCTCGATAACATCGACAAAAAGCTGATCCGCAATCCGCTGGATCTGGCAGGCAAAGAGGTTTATGTGAAGAAGAACTCCTCCCATTTCTCCCGGCTGGTAAACCTTTCCGACGAGATCGGGTCTGATATCACGATCAGGGAGGAAGATCCTTCCGTTGAGGTAGAAGCGCTCATTAAGAAAGTAGCCAAGGGCGAAATAGACTATACCGTAGCTGATGAGAATATAGCACAGCTGAATGCTGCTTATTATGCTAACCTGGATGTGAAAACTCCTCTAAGCTTTCATCAGCGCATTGCCTGGGGCGTACGCACGAATGCCCCGGAACTCCTGAAAGCAGTAAACAGCTGGATAAAGGATATTCGCAAAACCCCCGATTACGCAGTTATCTACAATAAGTATTTCAAGAACCGCAGCAACATGAAAATGCTTGCGAGCAGCAGCTACTCCAGCATTAGCGGAAGCCAGCTGTCGCCGTACGACAAGCACATAAAAGACGCTGCCGCTAAAATTGGCTGGGACTGGCGCCTGCTGGCAGCAGTGGTATACCAGGAGAGCAAGTTTAATCCGGAGGCAGAGTCATGGATGGGTGCATCAGGCCTCATGCAGCTCATGCCCGAAACAGCGGAGATATTTGGCGCAGCAGATCCCATGGATCCACGCCAGAGCATTATGGCAGGTGCCAGTTACCTGCAGTGGCTCGATAAGTTCTGGGCAGATGAGGTACCAGACCCGGATGAGCGGAAAAAGTTTGTACTGGCTTCCTATAACGTAGGGCAGGGTCATGTACTCGACGGCCGTAAGCTTGCCCGTAAGCATGGTCGTGATCCGCAGGTGTGGGAAGATAACGTAGCTTATTTTATCGAGAAAAAAGCCGATCCGGCCTTTTATAACGACGAAGTTGTTTCTCTGGGTTACTGCCGCGGAAGCGAGCCGGTTCGTTATGTAAAAAACATCATGCAGCGCCATGCACGCTACCGCCAGCTTATTCCTGATGAGGTAGCACCCGAGGGCGTGAAAGAACCGCTCTTAGCCAGCGCTAAATAATATCTGAAAGCTGATTTAAGGAGGCCAGCCTGTAAAGGACTGGCCTCTTTTAATATGCCGCCGCTTGTAGAGGAATTATAGGAGCTCTTAGAAAAAAGCAGCGCAGCTGTTATTGGTGGAGCCATTAAATATTTCATAAATTAAGCAGGTGTAAGGCTTAATTCATCAATGTAATGACTGTTACCACTGACGGCATACAATTTCGTACGCATATCCATCGCCTGGAGCGCCTCAACAACATGACCTACCTGGAGATACCCAAAGAAGTGGTAGAGCAGCTGGGCAGCCTGAAAATGCGCCTTTTGTGTACAGTTAACGGATCTCTTACTTTTCAGTGCGGATTGATGGCGCTGGGAGAAGGCAGGGCGTACATCAGCATTAATGCTGCACGCCTGAAAAAGCTGGGCCTGAAGTTTGGAGATGAGGCTGCAGTAATGCTGCAGAAAGACAGGAGTAAATATGGGGTAGAAGTATGCGAAGAGTTTGCCGAACTACTCCGGCAGGATGATGAGGGGAACCGTCGCTTTCACCTGCTGTCTCCCGGCATGCAGCGCTACATCATCAATCATGCTGGCAGCGTAAAAAGCAGCCAGCTCCGCATAGACCGCTCCATTAGCATGCTCGAAAACCTGAAGCGCCTGCCAGAAGGTAAAGAAGAGTTCAGGGATATTTTGGGCGTGAAGAAGTAAGTATGCAGCCAAGCCGAAGACAAACAAGCCATAAATAAACGATGCTTAGCCTGATACCCACCAACGCTGCTGATTTAAAGGACGTGATAAGGATGGAGCACCATCCTGATAATAAAGAATTTATAATTCCATATAGCCTCAGCCAGCATCAGCAGGCACTGGAAAGCGAAGATGAAGCGCACCTGAAGCTTACAACCGAAGAAGGTAGTACTATAGGCTTTGTGCTGCTGGCCGGATTAAACAACCCGAACCAGTCTGTGGAGTTTCGCAGAATAGTGGTAGCCTTAAAGGGCATGGGCTATGGCCGGCAGGCTGTTGCACTGGTAAAGGAGCACTGCTTTGAACACTTGTTGTGCCACCGCCTGTGGCTCGATGTATTTGAAGATAACGGGCGTGCCAGGCAGTTGTACAAAAGCGAAGGCTTTATTGAAGAAGGTACTATGCGGGAGTGCATCAAACAAGATGGCATTTACCGAAACCTTGTCTTCATGTCGATGCTCCAGCGCGAATACCTGCGGCCTGCCCGGCACTGATTACAAATCCAGCCAGTCTTCAAACACCAAAAGAAGTCCCGGTTAAAATGATTTCACCATTCCGGCCGTAATTTTGGCAGATAGCAGGCAGAGCGGAATGCCACCGCCGGGATGCACGCTTCCGCCACAGAAGTACAGTCCTTTAAGGGTACTGCTCTTGTTGGCATGACGCAAAAAAGCAGCATAACGGCTATTGCTGCTGTTGCCGTACAGGGCGCCAAAGGCAGAGGAGGTTTTGCTTTCAATGGTTCTCGGGTCCAGAATGCCCTCTTCCTCTATCAGTGGTTCAATATCAATCTTCAGTATTCTGCTGAGCTTCTTAAGAATGTTTTGCCGGGCTGTAGCGATTAAAGTATCCCAGTCCTGCCCGCTGTTGTGGGGCACATTGATCATGGTAAACCAGTTTTCGCAGCCTTCCGGGGCATCGCCCTTTTCGTATTTAGAGGTGATGTTGATGTATACTGTAGGGTCGTGCCACACTGTTTTTTCTTCGAAAATATGCCTGAACTCCTGCTCATAATCTTCGCTGAAAAAGATGTTGTGCAGGTCGAGCTCCGGAAATCCTTTTTTAATGCCCCAGTAGAAAATAAGGGCAGAGCTGCTTTTGGGCTGGCGTAGCAGGCGCTCCGGCGCTTTATGGTTGGGGAGCAGCTTGCGGTAAGTGTGTAACAGGTCGGCATTGCTCACCACCACGTTAAATGGGTGTTCTGCGCCGTTTGTCAGCAGCCCTTTTACCCGGTCTCCTTCGGTAAGGATCTGGCTTATCGGGCTGTTGAAATGGAATGTTACCCCCAGCCGTTGTGCCAGCTCATAAAGGCTTTGGGTAATGGCATGCATGCCGCCCACAGGCATATAGGCGCCAATGCCCATCTCCAGGTGCGGAATGATGTTAAGGGTAGCAGGTGCCTGGTAGGGGTTAGAGCCATTATAGGTAGCATAGCGGTTAAAGAGCTGTACCGCCTTGGGTGCCTTTAGCCTTGCCGCGTTGGCGCTGTGCATGCTGCGGAATATGTTGAGGCGTGGCAGGTTCAGGTAAGCCTTTAAAGATTTAAAGCTAAGCCAGGTGCCCCAGTTGTGCAGGGAACGGTGCATGAACAGGTCTGCGAGCAGGGAATACAAGCGGGCGCTATGCCTTATGTGCTGCTGCACATCCTCTTTTTTAGCCCCGGTCTTTTGGCTTATCTCTTCAACAAACTTATCGGTATCGGCATAGCCATGCAGAATGGTACCATCTTCGTAAAAATAGCGGCAGCTTAAAGGTAAGCGGCGGTACTGGAAGTAATCTTCTGCTTTATAGCCTGAGAGTTCAAAGAGATCTTCTACCTGTTGGGGCAGGGTAAACAGTGAAGGGCCTGCATCAAACCTGTAAGCGCCCAATTGCAGCTGGCTAAGCTTGCCGCCGGGATAGGTATTAGATTCAAACACATCTACAGAAAAGCCCTTATTAGCCAGGCGAATAGCGGTGGCTAAACCAGCAATACCTGCGCCAATTACAGCTGCGGCCTTATTTTTCATTTTGTAATTAGATCAATACAACTTTTTTTATTACATAAATAATATGCCGATTTGTAAAGAATCTTATATTTAAAAGAATTTCTTTTATAAATTAGCGCTTCCGAACTACCTCCCCTCATGCCTAACCAACACATACGAGAGCTGTACCAGCATTACCAGGATGTGCGCCAGATCTCGCTAAGCGTAGATCAGTTTACTTCTTTTCTAGCCTTTTTCCCGGCCCTGCTCATTGCTGCTTCCGATGGTATTGTTGACCGGGAAGAGTGGCTGTACTGTCAGCGGCTCGCTGAGGGCCTGGGATATTCTTACCGGGAGGAGCTCTCCACAGAAGAAGCCAACAGGTTAACCCTGCTTTACCGCCAGGAGTTTGCTTACCTCTTAAAGCACCTCTCCAGCTGGGAGGAGCCTTTTCTGAACACCCTGGAGAAGTACTTCCTGGAAAACCACTACGCCAAAAAGTTTGTTTCCCAGACTGCCTGGCTTTTTGCCGATGCCTCCAATGGCGTATCTGCCGAAGAAGAAAGCAAGATGACGTACCTGCGCAACCGCTTTGGCTTAAGCAAGGAAGATATGAGCCCCTTCGATGAGCTGCGGTAAGCACACTACTCCCTACCCGCTACCCCATTCGCAGCTACTGGCTAAGCTCCTGCAATACAGGTAACCGGCTGGCTATTTCTTCAAAATCCAGTGACTGCCAGCGCTCCTCAATCCTGGGTTGCGCCATAACACCATCCATGATCTTATCCTGCAGGCGACCCCGCTCCTGGGCATCGGAGTAACGAATGTTGCTAAAGGTAACCATGCTGTAAAGCGGCATCCAGTGGTTAGGATAGCGGCGGTGCAGCTCGGCTTCTATCTTCTTCCGCAGCAAAAATTTTTCATCGGCAACACTATGGCGCATTTCCACAAAATTTGCCATCGCTAATTCCTGAATAGCATCGGCATCGGGGCGGCGCAGCTGCTCATAGGCAGGCAGTACCTTTTCCCAGTTGGCCTCATGCTCATCTACCAGCTCCATAAATACCCGTACATCCTCAAAACCGGCATTCATGCCCTGTCCGTAAAAAGGCACAACGGCATGGGAGGCATCGCCTACCAGGGCTGCTTTGTTGTAGCGGGTCCAGGGATAGCAGCTAATACTTACCAGTGATGAGGTAGGGTTCTGCTGAAACTCTTCCTGCAGTTCCGGCATCAGGGGCACTACATCGGGAAACCAGCTGTTAAAGAAACCGGCAACCTGCTGGTCATCGGTTAGCTTTTCAAAGGCTACATCTCCCTCAAAAGGCAGGAAGAGGGTGCAGGTAAAGGAGCGGTCCATGTTTGGCAGGGCGATGAGCATAAAATTGCCGCGGGGCCAGATGTGCAGTGCATTGGGCTCAAGCGCCCACTCACCCCCGGCTGTGGGTGGTATGGTAAGTTCTTTGTAGCCCCAGTCGATGTACGACTGGCTGTAGTTAAAGCGATCGGTGCGCTGCATGGCTTTACGCACGGCCGAGAAGGCACCGTCGGCACCAATGATCAGGTCGGCTTCTATGTTCACCTCGCTCATTTCTTCTGCCGCTACGGTAAAATAGGCAATGCCATGCTGCAGGTCTACAAAGGTGCATTTGTGGCTGAAGCGGAGCTTTACCCCATGCTTTTCGGCAATTTCCAGCAGGAGCTGGTTAAGGCGCCCGCGCGATACGGAAAAGATGGCTTTATCGTCGGTGCTGTATGCCTGGAAGTTTGTTTTGCCCTGTTTGTCGTGCATCATGCGGCCCTTCATGGGTACTACATGCTCACGTACCTGGTCGGCTATGCCCAGGAGCTCCATGGCACTCCAGCCACGGGTGCTCACGGCCAGGTTAATCGATCTGTTCTCTTTTAGCTTTACCTTGCGGATGTCGGTTCGCTGCTCATAGAGTGTAACATCAAAGCCTTTGCGGGCAAGAAAAGTAGCGTGAAGTGCACCTACCAGGCCACCACCCAAGACGGCAACCTTTCCCTTATACTTCTTAGAAAAATCAATCATAAAATACAGAGGCAGCCCTTAGCTGCCTGTTAATCCATAAAAATTACCCTACTACTTCCTGTAGTGCGCGCTCAAAGATACGGCAGAATACATATACATCCATAAACGAGTTATAGAGGGGTGCCGGCGCTACCCTGATTACGTTGGGCTCGCGCCAGTCGCCAATAACACCGGCACTGTCGATCTTATCGAAAACAGCCTTGCCTCCCTTGTGTACAAACAGCGAAAGCTGGCAGCCCCGGGCCTCAGGCTGGCTGGGGGTAATGATCTCGATGCCCCATTTATCGCAGCCAATGCTGTTGCACAGCATCCATTCCAGGTAGCCTGTCAGCTGCATACTTTTCTGGCGCAGCTGTTCTATGCCTGCTTCTTCAAACATATCCAGAGAGGCGCGCTGGGCTGCCAGGGGTAATATGTTGCTGTTGCTTAGCATCCACCCATCGGCGCCGGCAATAGGCTTAAAGCCTTTTTCCATTTTAAAGCGCTCCTCCTCGTTATGCCCCCACCAGCCGGCAAAGCGCGGAATATCAGTATTGTTGATGTGCCGCTCATGCACAAAAGCGCCTGCAGTGCTGCCAGGCCCGCTATTGAGGTACTTATAACTGCACCAAACGGCAAAATCGGCTTCCCACTCGTGCAATTGCATGGGCACATTGCCAATGGCATGCGCCAGGTCGAAACCGGCAAAAGCACCTGCTTTATGCGCAGCACTGCTGATGGCCTGCATATCAAACACCTGACCGGTATAGTACTGAATGCCGCTGAATAGCACCAGGGCCAGGCTTTCCTTATGTTCGTCGATGGCTGCCAGAATGTCTTCGGTGCGGAGGGTATGCTCGCCGGCGCGAGGGTTAACCTCTATGATAGCATCCTGCGGAGTGTATCCATGAAAGCGTACCTGCGATTCTACTGCATACTGATCGGATGGAAAAGCACCGCCCTCCATCAGGATTTTGTAGCGCTGCCCGGCAGGCCGGTAAAAGCTTACCATCATCAGGTGCAGGTTGCTGGTGAGGTTATTCATGGCTACCACCTCCTGCGGCAGTGCTCCCACCAGGCGGGCAAGCGGCTCTCTTAGCAGCTTGTGATAGGTAAACCAGGGTTCTTCGGCATGAAAGTGGCCATCTACCGCATACTGTCCCCACTTCTGCAACTCGCGCTCCAGGTAGTTGCGGGTAGCTTTAGGCTGAAGGCCCAGCGAATTACCGCAAAGGTAAATGGCTGTTCTCATGCCTTCCCTGGAATCATCAGCTACAATCGGAAACAAAAAGCGTTCCCTGAACCGGGCCAGGGGGTCTTGCTGGTCTTGTTCTCTGGCAAATGCCTCGGTATTTTGGTATTGCATAGGTTTAAGGGGGTGTGGGGTATGTAGTATCGGGTATGAGGTATGAAGTAGTGAACCCAGGCTGCAAAGTTGATAGATCCTGTGTTAGCAGGTTGCCAAAGTCACTGCATAAATGAGAAAGAATCATAAATGCAGAAAGGCCTGATGCCAGCTACAGCAGAAGCTCATACCCCATGCCCCATACCTATTTAACTTCCCTGCGGGGCTTGTGGTTTTTCCATATAG
Source organism: Cesiribacter sp. SM1 (assembly GCF_020178975.1). Taxonomy (GTDB): domain Bacteria; phylum Bacteroidota; class Bacteroidia; order Cytophagales; family Cyclobacteriaceae; genus Cesiribacter. The sequence goes on along the minus strand of NZ_JAHXBU010000041.1, from coordinate 84,545 downwards.
GTACCGCAATTATCGCAGCTGCGTAAATCATCATTGCTCCAGAAGCGCTCCATGATAATGGGAAGTTGCTCTACAATGTCGGTAACCATGGCATATTCTTCGTAGAGTTTGTGGCCGCAGTTTTCGCAGTACCACATAAAGCCATCTTCCATTTTTTCGGGGCGGATCTTTTCTACCACCAGGCCAACCGTGTTGGCGGGGCGGCGTGGGCTGTGGGGTACATTGCCCGGCAGCAGGAACATTTCTCCGGGGCCTATCTTAATGTCTACCGGTTTTCCGTCTTCAATGATCTTTACGGTTATTTCACCCTCTATCTGGTAAAAGAGTTCTTCGGTAGCATTGAGGTGATAATCTTTGCGGCTGTTGGGGCCGCCAACGATCATCACTATAAAATCTTTGGTTTGGGTATAGATTTGCTTGTTGCCTACAGGCGGTTTCAGCAGGTGCCGGTGATCTTCAATCCACTGGCTTAAATTAAGGGGGCGTGTTACACTCATGCCTCAAAAAATTTAGTTCGGGTTCAAGTTACAAAAGTTAATGTGCTAATGCGCAAAATGTGTATAAGTGCTAACGTGAAAATATAGGCACAGGGTTATTGTGCTGGTGATTAGTGCATTTGCGAATACAGCCAGGTGTTATCAGGTCCCGAGGTGCTATCAGGCATGCAAATTATCAGAAACAAAAAAAACCGACCCTCATGAAGGGCCGGCTTTTTATCAGAGGAGGAAATCTCACTTTTAGATTTCTAGTATATGAATAACTGTTTGGTGTACTGGTTATTGTAGATGCTTACGCTCACCAGGTAGCTGCCGGGAGCCAGGCTAGGTAAGCTTAGCTGCACCTTATTACTGCCTGGGGTTACTGCCTGTGCTATCTCGTATACCTTCAGGCCTGTAAGGGTTCTGATGGTAAAGGTAGCTGTAGTACTAACAAACAGGTTCTCAATTTCTGCAGTAAGCACCTGGCCGGCAGTTAGCGGGTTAGGGTACAGATTCAGCGACATGCCTGGTCCTAACACACCATCGTAAGATGGGTTCTCACTAACCGGAGGTGTTCCGGTAGCAGCAGGGGTTGCTTTGCCGTAGTACACACACTGGCCAGCTTTGTATGCAACCATCTGGCCACAAAGGGCAGGGCTGTCGGTACAGCTATCGGTGTTGCACAGGCTGTAGGTAATGGTAAAGCTCTCATTGTTGCCAAAGCCCTGGATGTTATCAACCTTGATACCATAAACCCCTGTGGTAGGATCGAGGCCTACAGACATTGGCCAGCCTCTTGAGTTGTTCATGCTGCTTACTTTGCCGCATGGTACTGCTACCTCAAAGTGCGACAGGTCGTAGCGGCAATCGCTACCTGCATTTACTTTGAGTGTGTAGGTGATGCAGCTGCCGGTAGTGCTTGCACTGATAAGGTCGGTGCTGAAGCAGCCGTCTGTACAGGCAGGTGTTTTAGGCGTAACTACGGTTACAGTTGCCTGGCCTACTGCCATGCCTTCGCCACAGTTACCACTTACGCTTAGCAGCTGGTAAGTAGTGGTTTTGAGCGGCTGCACGTTTAACACATAAGGGTTTGCCGAGGTAGTTAGGCTGTAGGTTTGCTTGCCATCTGTATAGCTGAAGGTGTAAGGTGCATTTCCGCTGAAGTTTACGGTGATAGCGGCAGACTGGCCTGCGGCGATCATTGTATCCATACAATCTTCCATGATGGCGGCTACCTCGTTGTTATCAGTTACTTCCGGTACGGCAAAGGTTGCTTCTTTAGAGCAACCAGTGGCATCAATAACTGCCACGGTGTAGGAATCAACAACTAAGCCTGTAATGGTGCTGCCGGTGGCGCCTGTGTTCCACTTATAGGTATAAGGAGCAACGCCACCTTCTACCTCAATGGTTAAGCTTCCGTTAGGCATACCGCAGGTGCTTGGTGCGCCACCCAGTAAGCTTATGTAGATCGGAGCAGGTTGTCTGATTTCAAAAGCAACTACATCATAGCAGCCCCTGCTGTCTGTTACACGCACAGAGTATACACCAGCGGCAAGGTTGCTGGCAGAAGCCGAGCTTAAACCATTGCTCCAGTCGTAGGTGTAAGGAGCGCTGCCGCCGCTTACCTCAATGGTGGCACTGCCATCTGCAGCACCAGAACAGCTTGCCTGCTCTACATTTGCATGCAGTACCAGGGCACTTTCGCCCAGGGTTACTTCTGTATAGGCAGTAGTAGTACATCCGTTGCTGTCTGTTACCACCACATTGTAAGAACCGCTTACGGCAGGTGTAACAGAGGCGGTTGTTTGGCCGGTGCTCCACAGGTAAGTGTAGGGGCCGGTGGTGCCATAAACCAGTGCGCTAAGCTGCTGCGTGGTGCAGTTACCGGTATTGGTAATGCTTACGGCAGGAGCCTGCTCTTCAAGAATGGTAAAGGTTTTGCGGGTAGAGCAGCCTTTTGCATCAGTCACCACTACAGTGTATTGTCCGGCCTGTAAATCTTCCAGGTGGTTACCTTCTGCACCGTGTGTCCAGCTGTATGTATAAGGAGCTGTTCCGTTCTGAGCTTCTATGCTAATGCCTCCTAAACCATGGCAGTTAGCCTGAATAATTTCAGTGGCAGTTACTGTAATGGCAGCAGGGCTGCTAATGGTTGCAGTAACTGTTTTGGTACATCCGCTTTCGTCGGTAACCACTACAGTGTAAGTGCCTGCACCAACATTGCTAAGATCTTCTGTGCTGCTGCCGTTAGACCATTTGTAGGTGTAGCTGCCTGTGCCGCCGCTTACCGAAAGGTCTATGCTGCCGTTGGTATCGCCGTAGCAGTTGGGTTGTGTAACAGCAGTAGTAGCGTTTATGGTGCTGCCTATTTCATCTACCTGTATATCGGCAGAGGCAGTACAGCCATTCTGATCGGTGATGATTACGGTGTAGTACTCGCCGGCTTCTGCGCCAATGCTGCCTGTGGTAGCACCAGTGCTCCACTCATAGCTGTATGGGGCTGTTCCGCCGCTGCCTATTGCTGTAAGGGTGCTGGTGCCGCAGGAGCCTCCGCTGATCTGTACCTGTGGATAGTTAGGCTCTTTGATCTGGAAGGTGCGGCTGCTTGAGCAGCCCATATCGTCGGTAACTGTAACGGTATAGTAGCCAGGCTCCAGGTTTTCTATACTTTCGCCGCTAGCTCCATGCAACCAGGTGTAGGTGTAGGGAGCTGTACCGTTGGAGGCAGAAACCGTGAGGCCACCAAGGTTACCCATGCAGTCGGCCTGTATTATTTCAGTAGCCACCACACTTATTGCCTGTGTAAGCGGTACTGAAATTCTTGCAGTAGCACTGCAGCCACCGGCATCTGTAACGGTAACAGTGTAGCTGCCGGAAGAGATGTTCTGTAAATCTTCTGTAGTGCTTCCGTTAGACCAGCGATAGGTGTAGGAACCGGTGCCGCCAATAACATTCAGATCGATCCAGGCATCTTTACCATTGGCGCAGCTGGGGCTGGAGTACTCATAGGTTATTATCACAGGCATGCTTGTACCGCTGGTAGTGGTACTGGCAGTGGTGGTGCAACCGGCGGCATCTGTTACGGTAAGGGTATAGGTGCCGGCGGCTTCGGGCGTAATTGAATCAGTGGTTGCGCCGTTGCTCCAGCTGTAGGTGTAAGGGGCAGTGCCGCCACTAACGGCAGCATTAATGGCAGAGGCAGTACAGCCGCTGTTGCCGCCGCTTAGGCTAAGCTGCAGTGCGCTGGAGCCCTGTATGGTGTAGCTGCCTGTTAAAGTGCATTTGTTGGCATCGGTGATGGTAACCGAATAAGTGCCGGCAGCAAGGTTATTGATATTTTTAGTCGTGGCACCATTGCTCCAGGTGTAGGTGTAGGGAGCAGTACCACCACTCACCGCTAAGGTTAAGCTGCCATTGTTGTTGCCGCAGCTTGTGTGGCTGGTAGTAGCCTGTGCCAGCAGCGCCTGTGGCTGTAGCACTTTAGTGTTTAATACCAGTTTTTTACTGGCGGCATCTGTAACCGTGAGGCTGTAATTGCCAGCGGCTACGTTACTCAGGTTGGCAGTAGTGGCACCGTTGCTCCAGCTGTAGGTGTAAGGTGCTTTACCACCTGTTAAGCTAAGCTGTACGCTGCCGGTGTTCTGGCCAAAGCACTTTATGTTGGTGGCTGCCAGACTGCCGCTCATGGGCTGGTATGGAGGGGCTGCAGTGCTGTAGTTTACGCAGGTGCCGGCCTTGTATGCTACCAGGAAGCCGCAGTAGGGGTCGCTGCCGCCGCATGCAGTGGCGCATAATGTATAAGTAACGGTAAAGCTGCCGGCCTTGCGGTCTTCGCCAAATCCCTTGATGTTATCTACCTTAATGCCGGTTATGCCGGTGGTGGGGTCGGTGGTGCCAATTTCCATAGGCCAGCCTTTTGAGTTGCTGGCTTCGGTAACGCGGCCGCAGGGTATGGAAATGCTGTAGTGAGAGAGCGCAGAGCTGCAGCTGCCGTCATTCGTTACCTTAATGGTGTAGGTGGTGCAGGAGCCCACCGTTTCCTGCTTCACGATCTGGCTGTCGAAACAGTTGTCAGAACAGTCTTTTCCGCTGGCAGGTGGTGTGCACTGGTTTACTGCCACAGTGGCTGTGCCACAAACCTGGCCTGCGCCACTGGCATCCTGCATGCTCACCAGGCTGTAGCTGCGGGTAGTAGTGGGCGAAACCTTCAGTTTATAAATTTTATTGGAAGTGCTAACGGTGTGTACACAAGTTTCATCGCTGTATCGGAAGGTATATGGGGCCTGACCTTCCAGTGACACAGTTAGATTTGCTGTTTCTCCTGCACAGATGGGCTGATCGGCGCAGCATTCCAAACTGGCAGAAGCCTGTCGGGCCGCACCAGGCTGGGCAAATACTGCACCAGGCGCAAACAACAGCAGCAGGCATGGCCAGAGCGTCGTAAGTAGCAGTTTTTTCATAAAGGAATAGTTTAGTTGAAAGGGGCTAAATCGCTGCAAAGCAATGGCATTACGAAAATCGTGCTGCGGCATTAAGAAGTTCGCAATGTAGCAAGCGTATTTATCCGTTCACAAGTTTTATAAAAAGACGGAGACCCCGAAATAAAGGATGGGCAGGGCTGGGTGCTTGCTTGAACGGTGTGTGTAAGTTTTGCTACAGGCGGGGAGGTCATTAAATCAGCAGCTCTCTCAATTTTATACTTTTGCCTTATCTAACTAGAATAAAAGGCGGTATTTGTTAGTGAGTTACTGATCTGTACTATCCATATATTTTGTAATAATCCAGTATTGAGCAGGACTTGCAGGTTGGAAAAGTCTATTTCTGCCCAATAGAGCCCATATGTGCTGTTGATAGACCTGAAAATTATTGTTGAATAGGGGTGATGTGCTTACGTAAGTAGGATTTCCGTTCGTTATGACCATTCCTGGCAATGCAATTGGGTCTAAAAATCATGCCGATGTACCAACATGGAGATAGATCCGGCACAGTTCCCGGCATTGTGCAAGCTTAGTTCGGTTCCGGCTCGTTAAAAGCAGGTGTAAGTCTGAAAGCTGTAAAGGCCATAAATAGTCCCAAAAGCTACCCCAGCCCTGGGGCAGCTTCTGGCAGTACAGCATGCCTGTCCGGGAGCTTTTCTTTTTTGACTAATGTGCCAATAAGTAGCCATTATGTCTGATTTGTCATTATATTTTCTTTAAAAAATGACATTATGTCTTGAAAATAGCAGAACATTTAGCTTGGTGCAGCATTTGATATTATGCTGATGAAAATAAGATAGAACCTATGAACTTCGAAAAATATACAATCAAGGCACAGGAGGCCATTCAAAAGTCTGGTGAGGTTGCCGTTGGCAATCAGCAGCAGGCAATTGAGCCGGGCCACCTGCTAAAGGCACTGCTGACGGTTGACGAAAACGTAGTGCCTTACCTGTTGAAAAAGCTGAACGTTCACCGCCTTCAGCTCGATAATAAGCTGGATGAGCTCATCAAGGGCTATCCAAAGGTAAGTGGCTCACAGCCCTACCTTTCCAATGCTTCTGCTGCTGCCCTGCGCAAGGCAGAGGATTACCTGAAAGATTTTGGCGATGAATTCATAGCCATTGAACATATTATCCTGGGTATTCTGAATTCAGGCGACCGTGCCGGTAAAATTCTGAAAGATCAGGGTGTAAGCGAAAAAGACCTGAAAGCCGCCATCAAAGAACTGCGGGGTGGCAGCAAGGTAACAGATGCAAACGCTGAGGCTAAGTATAAGTCGCTGGAGCGTTACTCTAATAACCTGAACGAGATGGCCAAGCAGGGCAAGATAGACCCTGTGATTGGCCGCGACGAAGAGATTCGCCGCGTGCTGCAGATCCTGAGCCGCCGTACCAAAAACAACCCAATTCTGCTGGGTGAGCCTGGTGTGGGTAAAACCGCCATTGTAGAAGGCCTGGCCCAGCGTATTGTGCAGGGCGACGTGCCCGAAAACCTGAAGAGCAAGCAGATTGTGGCCCTGGATATGGGTCTGCTGGTAGCAGGTGCCAAGTACAAAGGTGAATTTGAGGAGCGCCTGAAAGCAGTGATCAAGGAGGTGCAGGACAGCGCAGGGGAGATTATCCTCTTCATCGACGAAATGCACACGCTGATTGGTGCAGGCGGCGGTGGCGAGGGTGCCATGGATGCGGCCAACCTGTTGAAACCAGCCCTGGCCCGTGGCGAGCTGCACACTATCGGTGCTACCACGCTTAAGGAGTACCAGAAGTATGTGGAGAAAGACAAAGCCCTGGAGCGTCGATTCCAGTCAGTGACTGTAGATGAGCCAAGCGTGCCAGATGCTATCTCTATCCTGCGGGGTATTAAAGATAAGTACGAGCTGCACCACGGTGTGCGGATTAAAGACGATGCCGTGATTGCCTCTGTAGAGCTTAGCCAGCGCTACATTACAGAGCGTTTTCTGCCAGACAAGGCCATTGACCTAATGGACGAGGCCGCTGCCAAGCTGCGCCTGGAGATCGACTCCATGCCCGAAGAGCTCGATGAGCTGAACCGCCGTATTATGCAGCTGGAAATTGAGCGCGAGGCCATTCGCCGCGAAAAAGACATCGATAAAGAAACACAGCTGACCCGCGAAATAGCCGATCTGAACGAGAAGCGCAGTGGCCTGAAAGCCAAGTGGGAAAGCGAAAAAGAGGTGGTGCAGGGCATCCGCCAGACCAAGGAAGATATTGAACGCTTTAAGCTGGAGGCCGAGCAGGCCGAACGTTCGGGCGACTACGGACGTGTAGCCGAGATCCGTTATGGTCACATCCGCGAAGCCGAAGAAAAGCTTAAGGTACTGCAGCAGAAAGTTAAGGAGCTGAACCAGGGCAACTCTCTTATTAAAGAAGAGGTAGATGCCGAGGATATTGCAGAAGTAGTAGCCCGCTGGACCGGCATTCCGGTAAGTAAAATGCTGCAGAGCGAGCGCGAAAAGCTGCTGCACCTGGAAGAAGAGCTGGGCAAGCGCGTAGCCGGACAGAAAGAAGCCATCGAAGCCCTTTCTGATGCTGTGCGCCGCAGCCGTGCCGGTCTGCAGGATCCTAAGCGCCCTATTGGGTCGTTCATTTTCCTGGGTACAACCGGTGTGGGTAAAACCGAGCTGGCCAAAGCCCTGGCTGATTATCTCTTCAATGATGATAATGCCATGGTGCGCATCGATATGAGTGAATACCAGGAGCGCCATGCGGTAAGCCGCCTGGTGGGAGCGCCTCCCGGCTATGTAGGTTACGATGAAGGCGGACAGTTAACTGAGGCGGTGCGCCGCAAGCCTTATTCAGTAGTATTGCTGGATGAGATCGAAAAGGCACACCCCGATGTGTTCAACATCCTGCTGCAGGTGCTGGATGATGGCCGCCTAACGGACAACAAAGGCCGTGTGGCAAACTTTAAGAACACCATCATCATCATGACTACCAACATTGGTTCGCACCTGATCCAGGAGCGCTTCAGGGAGCTGAATCCTTACAACGAGGATGAGGTGGTGGAAAGCACCAAGAATGAGGTGATGGAAGGGCTGCGCAAGCAGGTACGTCCGGAGTTCCTGAACAGGATCGACGAGGTAATCATGTTCCGCCCGCTGGATAAGAGCGTGATCCGCCAGATTGTGGACATCCAGTTCCGCCTGATTAAGCAGCGCCTGGAAGAAAACGGGGTGAAGCTGGAAGCCACCGACGATGTGCTGGACTACCTGGGTGAGGTAGGTTTCGATCCAACCTTTGGTGCCCGTCCGCTGAAGCGCGTAATGCAGCGTGAGATCCTGAACCCATTGAGTAAGGAAATTCTGGCCGGCCGCGTGAATAAGGAAGATGTAATTGGCGTAACCCTGAACGACCAGCGCCACGTCGAGTTCCTGAACCTCAACGAGGTTCAGATTGAAGAGGAGTAATAGTGAGAAGGTTAGATAACAGAAAACCCGTGCTCTGTTGAGCCGGGTTTTTTGTTTTATACATTGTCCCGTCCTGACATAGCGATACACAAAAAGTAACACTATAGAAAGAAGGAGTAGACTTAAAGGTATCTTCTGTAGTGGATGAATCAGCAGGCAGGGTGTTATACGCTTGTCTTGAGTATCTAACGTCTTTTGATTTTACCTTTCACAAAAATTGCTCTAAGGTCAAAATCTCTTGAGTAACCAGCGGATACGGCAAATATATGATTCACAGCTTCCAGATTTTCTGTGTAATCAAACAATCCAAAATCACCTCCATTCTTTTCTCCCATATAGGTTTTGCCTATACCCAGACTTGTGCGCAGATCAACAAATATATGGTTGGAAAAGCCAAGGTCAAAGAGTACGCCTCCGCCAAAATCAAGCGACATCTGTAGTCTGTTTGGGTGAGCTACATACATACTGTTAATATAGGAGCCTTGTGATTCATTGAAATGAATATCATAAGGCATAGGATTCATGCTAGTGTTTTCTTCAATTTCGCTGGAGGCTATACGGCCACTTCCGCCCAGCCAGTAATTAAAGCTAGGGCCTACATTCATATATACTTCCAGGTGATTTCCCCTAATTGCCTTATGCTTGCTTAGGCGCAGCATAATTGGCATATTAATATAATGGTAGGACGATCTGTTGGTAACCCGGCTTCGATAAGGGTCTGTTCGAACCACATGGCGCCCTATTCTGCTGTACAAAAATTCAAATTGGATAGAGTATAACTTGTTTGCTTTATAATTAGCGGCAATTCCTCCATGATAGCCTGGTACTATATAAGAAGTATGGCTGGCTCTGTAGTCTGATTCTGCAAAGCGGGTAAGACTCACGTGGGTGCCTGCCTTAGGGCCTATACTTAACTGAGCATGAACCGGGTGTAGTCCATATATAGAAATAAAAGTTAAGAGCAGAAATCTGATCATGGTTATTCTTAATGATACAGATGGCAATTTAGTAGGCAGACCGTTAGAAAATAAGTTAGTTTCATTCAGGAACTTACAGTGCTATTTGGGTATAATTAGCTCAAATAGTATAAAATCATGGCATAGATGCACTCATAAATGCCTGTTTAGTACCTGTCTGAAAGGTTTTAGATGTAATGTTAATCCAGCTTTTGTTTCAATTTTTGAAGACATACAAGTTGATAACTGGAAAAAAAGTCCAGTTCTGAATTCTTCTATGTATGTGTTTGAACATTGATTTTTGTATGTATGCTTTTTCTGGACTTAGAGGACAAAGGCTGTAAATCAGTGGGATCAGATCAAATTTTAAAAGCATTTGATGAATCTTGACGGATAAGCGATCTATAAAGTTGGAACGTGTTTTTAAAGTTTTTTGAAAACTTTCGTTTTATAGATGTAATCTTGGTGGCGTAGGGTTTTGTTATTTAGGCGAGGGCTTAGATCTGCAGGAGGCTGTACCTTGTGACTTCAATTAGGCACATACCCTATGAAGTATTTTTACCTCTCGCTACTACTCTTATTTACCTTGATGATGAGTGCTGGTGATCTAGCAGCTCAGGAAGCTTGTGCAAATGGAATCGACGATGATGGAGATGGATTTATAGACTGCTATGATTCTGAGTGCGCGGGTTCTGTTAACTGTAAGGATTTCTTTATTGGTGCAGGTGCTGCCTGCGAAGCACAACCCACCCAGTTTCCTACCTTCTCAATTGAACTGGCCTGGAAGTCTGCAACAAAAACTGCAGCAACATGGGCAAGGCCTTCCATTGGAGATATGGATGCAGATGGGTATCCTGATGTAATTGTAACTAACCGTCCGGAAAAAACTGTCTCTATTATTAACGGTAAAGATGGTTCCTTAAAACAGAAGATCAGCCTGTCGTACGAACCTGAAGAAGGGGTTGCCATGGGCGATGTAGATCGGGACGGGTATGGTGAGTTTTTTATTTCCGGTAGAAACAGAGCACTGGAGGCATATAAATATAACCCTTCAACCAAGCAGTTTTACAGGTTGTGGAATACAAACACCAACGCTTCTGGCGGTCATGAGAAAGGAAGACCTGTTGTTTTGGGTCTTGCCGACTTTAATGAAGATGGTAAGGTAGAGTTATATTATAAGAACGAAATAAGGGATGCCATCAGCAGTACACGCCTGGTAAACGGAATAGGAAACTGGGAGCACGAAGTGAGCTTTGGACCTGTGGCTGTAGATATTTTACCTGATTCAGATTGTGCAGACTGCAAGGGGCTGGAGCTGGTTTCCGGAGGAGTAATTTATGCAGTGAGCTTAGGTGGAGGTGCACAGGATGCCGGCAACCTAACCGCTGTGCAGAAAATGCCAGGCTATTTTATCAAAGAGTCTGGCTGGAATGAAAATTACAGCTCCAGCAGTGTTGCAGATTATAACCTGGATGGATACCTGGATGTACTGGCAACAGGTGCTACCGGTAATAAATACGGGCCTACAACAGTGTTTTTCTGGGATGTTAAAAATAATGTAGTTAGAACTTTTGCTGACCCGGGTAATAACCTGCGAGGAGCCGGTCGCCTGAACATTGCTGATATTGACGGTGATGGCAAACTGAACGTCACCTTTGTTTCCGGCATAAAGCTATTTGCGCTGAACGAAGATTTTAGCCTGAAATGGCAAAAAGCCATTAATGAAGTTACCTCGGGTTTTACTGGCTGTACCGTATTTGACTTTAATGGCGATGGAGCCTACGAGACAGTGTATCGGGATGAAAAGTTTCTGTATATAATAAACGGTACTAATGGCAACAACTACGGTACACCCATTCGCTGTAACTCTCGTACTTCATCAGACTATCCTGTTGTTGCAGACGTGAACGGCGATGGTGCAACCGAAATTTGTGTGGTTTGTAATACTGATGATGGTGTAGATGTAAACGTAGACCCAAAAATAAACGAAGGAGAAGTAAGGATTTATAAATCGAAGGGCGAAAGCTGGGTGCCTGCCCGTAAGGTGTGGAATCAGCATTCTTATTTTAACGTAAACATAAACGACAACCTTACCATACCCCAAGTGGTGCAGAAACACCACCTGGTGTTTTCATCGGCAGATTGTGCTGTTGGCGCTGGCAGGCCGCTTAATACGTTTCTAAATCAGTCGCCGTACCTGAAAGCCAATGGCTGCCCTAGCTACGGAGCTGCAGACTTTGTGGTGCTGCCGGCTACCTTTAAGATAAAAGCACCAACATGTCCTGATAAAACCTTTACGGTTTCTTTTCAGGTACGCAACGATGGTGACATAACAGTATCTGGCGATGTTCCTTTTAGTTTTTACAATGGTAATCCGCTGCAGGCAGGAGCTGTAAAGCTGGGCACCACCACCACCTCGGTAACCGACATGGCGCCGGGCGATACGCTAACGGTAACCGATGCACCCATCACCGGTCCTGGATCTGAGTTTCATCTGTATGTTGCTTTCAATGATGCTGGTACCACACTGCCTCCTATCAAACTACCCAATGGAGGCATACCAGAATGTGATGCCGGAAATAACATCTTAAACGGGCTGGTAACCCCACTGCCCATGACGGTAGAAATTGTAAAGGTGCAGGATAACATCAGTTGTGGTGCAAGCTCATCACAGGGTTCTGGCCAGCTTAGGGCATATGTAAAGAAAGATGGCAGCGAAATAACTACCGGGTATTCATTTACCTGGTATGCCGGAACCAGCACCACCGGAACACCAATTGCCACAGGGCCCCTGGCGGCTAACCTTCAGTCTGGTACTTACACCGTTTTTGCCACGCATGTGGATGCTGGCTGTAGTTCTGCTGCCGAGCAGGGGATAGTTGGCACTACTACTGCAGAGGTAACTGTTCAGGTTTCAAAAGTAAGTGATGTTACCCGTTGCGATAAATCTAATGGGGTGCTGGAGGCAAAAGTCTTTTTGAATGGCATTGCCGATGATGCCGCCAATTATAATATTTCCTGGTATAAAACATCAGACCCAGGTACAGCTGTTGCTGTTGGGCCCCAGGCTACCGACTTGGTGGCTGGTACGGCATATATTGTAAAGGCAGTAAGTAAAGCCACGGCTTGTACCGGTTTTGAAAATGCAGGTGGGGTGGAAAATAAAACTCCTGCCATAACACTTTCGCTCACCTCCCTTGAGCATATACTTTGTAGTAACAACAGCACCAGCTCCGTAACTGTGGCTGCCGGAGGTTCATCTTCTTTGCAGGTTAAGTGGTATACCGGTTTAACTGCTAACAGCGCAACCGAGATAGCTGCCCATTTAAATAAAACTACTGTAACCGGACTGGCTGCCGGAAATTATACAGTTGTTGCAATAGAACCGAATTCAAAATGTTCTTCTCCTGAATTAAGGTTCAGCATAGATAACCAAATCAGTTATCCAACTGTAAATGCTGTTACCACAGCCAATACTGCCTGCTCGGCCGCCCTGGCCAACGGTGGGGTGCAAATAACAGTAAGCCCTGCAGGTAATTATAAATACGAATGGTTTGCTGGCAACAGTACTACTGCTCCTGCAGTACCAGCAGCAAAAATCAATGCTTCAGGTTCTCTGGTAAATGTAAGTGGCGGTGATTACACCCTGCGGGTAAGCAATACGGATAATGGCTGTGCCACCACCCGCTATTATACGGTGCCTAATACACCTGCTACTCCGGCTATTGCCAATGTGCAGACTGTTGATAATAGTATCTGCGATAAAGATCTGGCAACAGGTGGTCAATACAACGGCTCTATCGAAATAAAAAGCCTTACCGTTGGCAGTGCCAGCATCACCAACTTTACAGGCTATACCTTTGCCTGGTACAGTGGCAATACCACTAGTGCATCTGCGCTGTTGCAGAATAACGCGTCAGCTACCCTGGCTAATCTGGATGGCGGTACCTACACAGTGGTAGCAACAAATACCCAAACCGCTTGTAGTTCTGCCAAAAAGGTTATTACGCTAGGAGAGAATCTTCCTACTTTTTCACTGGCCTCACAGGTTACCCAACAAACCTCCTGCGATGCTGCCCAACCTAACGGTCGTATTGTGCCTACTCTTGCCAATGGTACCGCGCTGGGTACTGAATACACAGCAAAATGGTATACGGGCACTCAGGCAGTTCCTGCAAATGAGCTGCCTGGCAGCCAGCAAAATGGACTGGAAGCCGTTAAGCTGCCGGGAAACAGCAGCTATACAGTGGTAATAACTAATACTACCACAGGTTGTACTGCCACACATACGGCTAACGTACAGCAACAGCTTAGTCAACCTGTTGCAAGCTTAGTGGTTACACCAATTACAGATTGTCAGAACAGAGGTAAGCTAACTGCCAGTGTTGATGGTGGTGCAAGCCCGGCTAACTATACCTTTAGCTGGTATAAGGGTAATGCGGTAACAGGTACGCCAATTTTAAGCGGCACAGGAGCATCTGTTTTAAGTACCATCAATGGAACAGATCCGCTGCCTGCGGGCGAGTACACGGTATCGGTAACGAATAACCTTACCCACTGTACAGCACTGCCAAAAACTGAACGCCTGCAAAGTCCGGCACCGGCATTTGTACTGGATAAACATGTAACGCCGGCTTCGGGCTGCAGTGGTACCGATGGTATAATTGATGTTTGGGTAGATCAGAATGGTACCCATGTAACCAGTGGTTATACCTTTACCTGGTACAAAGGAGAGCCCACTAACTTACCAGCAGATTTTTATAGCAGTCCAGAAATAGCATTTCCTGGCTCACCGGTAGCAAGCGGTCCGCAGCTACATTCATCAGATCCTGGTAATTATACACTAGTGGCCGAAAATGTCAGTGGTTGTAGAGAATATATGGTGGTGACACTAAATGCTGTAAATGCCCCTATGATTATTGATACCCAAACAGCAAATGTTACCAGTTGTATTGCTGCTAATGCTAATGGCAAAGTTGAAATTATCATCAATCCGGCAAGTGGTTATGACTACACAAACTACGAGTTCTACCTGTTTGAAAATATGCAGAGGAGCCCTGAGGTGTCTGATATTACATCTTCAACGCCAAAACTGGTTCCTACAAGTATTACTGGTCCTGCTGAATTCACCAATCTTGCAGCAGGTACTTATAGCGTGCTGGTAATTGAGAATATTACCGGTACCAAGTGTTTTTCTGCTAAGACCTTTGAGATTGAACAGGAGGCTCAGGCACCTGAATTTAAATCTATTATAGTGAAGGCTAATCAGCATTGTTCAGGAGCTGCCAATGGCGAGCTACAGGTAACGGTTACACCCAAAGAGATTACCCCCATTGCATCTACTTATACTTATATATTGAGAAGGGTATCAGATAATGGAGAACAGGCACGCCTGAATGCCCAGGGTGTAAGTGTAACTATTCCAAACCTACCTGCTGATAAATATACGCTGGAGGTAATTGCAGATGCCACTGGTTGTTCCGCAACCACCCAGGAGCAGATAGAACTGCTATTTACACCAACACTTGCGGATATAACAGTTTCTACAACTTCCAATAGCCAATGCATACCGCAAAACGGCAAGCTGGAGGTAACGGCAGTAACACTTGGCGCTATTACCGACTACACCTTTGCCTGGTATACCGAAGCAGGCTATGCCAGCGGAACCCCAATCAGCGGACAAACCGCTGCTGTAATCAGCGACCTTGCACCTGGTACCTACTATGTGGTTGCCACACTTATTAATAATATAGGCCAGGGCCTGGGTTGTGATTCTAACCCAGCCACTGCTACCATTATTGATGATACCAGCATACCCGAAATAACAACAACCGCTGTAGCCAATACCAGCTGCAATCAGGCTACTCCTGACGGTAAAGTAACAGCGAAGGTAAGTATGCCTGCACCTGCTACTGTACCTGCTGCTGGCTATAGCTTCAGTTGGTTTAAGCTGGATGCAAGCGGTGCAGAAGTGGCAGCCGGCGGAACTGTAAATACTATTGATGCACAAACCGAAGAACTTTCCGGTTTGGGAGCCGGTACTTACAGGATTTATATTACCAACAACGATACCGGCTGTAAGTCTGTAGAGGAAGTGGTGTTAATGGATGCTCCTGTAGCGCCACAACTGCAGCTGGCCAGCTCACCACAGGATGAATGTAATCCCGTAGGTGCTGTATGGGTAACACAAGTCGATCCAGATGGTACCGACTTCAGTAACTACACCTTTACCTGGTACCAGGGAGATCCAGCCCTGGGGAATATAATGCCCGGCAATACCTACCGCCAGGATAACTTAGTAGCCGGCGAATATTTTGTTGTAGCAACACGTATTTCTACAGCTACAGGAGGAGGCATAGGCTGCTTCAGTGCAGCCACGGGTGCCAGGGTTGAATACACAGCTACAGATCCATTCATAGTACTACAAAACCACAGCATGAAAACCAGCTGTGTTGCTAATAATGGAGTACTTTCAGTAACTGCAGATGGTGCTACATCGGGCTATACCTTTGCCTGGTATACGGGCCGTACAGCAACAGGAACATCAATCGGCAACCTTGCCAGCCTGTCTGGGCTTGATGCAGGCACTTATACTGTTTCAGTGTTCAACCCTGCAACGGGCTGTACAGCTACTGAAACATATAATGTAACAGCAGATCCTTACTTTCCGGTAGTATCAGTATCAAAAAGCGATGTAACTGTGTGCCCAGATCCTGCCCGTGGATTTTTACCAAACGGCCAGGCCCTGGCCCGTATTGAAAACCCCGATGCCAGCAGACCATATCGTTTCCACTGGTTCCGTGGTGAGCATACTGTCTATCCTATCGCAGGCCTGAATCATCAGGATTTTGTAGCTAATACACAGCCAGGGCAAATCTTAGATGGCCTGGAAGCCAATGTGAAATATACGCTGTTTGCTGTAGAGGCTTTCTCTCCGAGCTTAGGCTGTACGCCAGCTCCTGTATTGCTGATGCTCGACGATAAGAGTGTAGTCCCAACTGCAGAAGTGCAGGTGCAGGCCGTCATGTCACGTTGCGACGATAACAGGCCTAATGGTCAGCTGGCAGCATTTGTAAACGGAGGCATTGCCGGTTATAGCTTTGCCTGGTTTGAGAGCTCCAGCGGTCAGCTGATCAGCAATGGTAATGTAGCCAGTTACCTGCTGGCAGATGTGGATTATAGATTAGTTGTAACCAACATACAATCAGGCTGCAGCACAAGCAGTATTCATCGTGTGCCACGGGAGGTAGCGCCGCTTGTGCTACTGCCTACAGATGTACAAATGCTTCCGCAAACCAATTGTGGAGTGGGAAATGGTATGCTAATGGCATCGGTTGGTGGCGAAACAGCTGGCTATAGCTTTATCTGGAAATCTCTGCTTCCAGGTAGCTCAGGCACCGAATATGCATCGGTAACAGGCCCTGTACTTGGCGGGCTGGCTTCGGGCAGGTACCAGGTGCAGGCCAGGAACATCGAAACAGGTTGTGAATCTGAGCCAGTGGCTATTGAGGTTACCACGCAGTTTACCTACCCTGAATTTGTGCTGGATATTACCCCCGGCCTTTGCGATGGCAGCAGACCAGGATCAGTACTACTCTCTGGCCCAACAGTAGCCCGGGTGGAGTGGTACAATGAAAGAGGTGGGCTGGTACAGGATGGTGGCAGTATCGTTGAGTTGCAGCCAGGAAACTATACTGTTGTAGCCTACAACATGGATGATTGCTCAAGCTCCCAAGACTTTAGCATACAGACGGATATTAATATTTTCAACTCAGTAACCCCGAATGGTGACGGACGCAATGATTACTTTATTATTGATTGTATAGAAGATTTTCCTACCAATAATGTGAAGATATTTAATCGTGCCGGTACCCTGGTTTTTGAAATGAATGGCTATAACAACTTTGAAAATACATTCACAGGCCTTGGTAACAGGGGTATCTATGTAACCGGAAATGAGCTGCCGGTTGGTACTTACTTCTACATTGTTAATAAGAATGTACCCGGACATAAACCATCATCAGGATACCTGGAGCTTATTCGCTAACACATGAAAATAAGATCAGTATATATATTCGCTTGTTTACTGTTAAGCATGTCGGTTTATGCCCAGCAAAGGCCGGTGTTTTCGCAATATATGTTTAACGGGCTGGCAATAAATCCTGCTTACGCAGGTAGCCAGAAGCAGTTTAATGCTACCATGCTTATCCGCAATCAATGGGTAAATATGGAAGGAGCGCCCAAAACACAAACCCTTAGTGCCCACAGCAGTATTGATAAAAAAAATATTGGCCTTGGGCTAATGCTGTACCGGGAGCAGATTGGTGTACACGCCGATATGGGCCTCTATGCCAGCTATGCCTACCAGATTAAATTTAAGCGTGGCAGGCAGCTGGCCCTGGGCTTGCAGGCAGGTTTCAATAACCTGATTTCAGATTTTGGTAAGTTGAATAGCAAGCATCTGGACGACCCTTTGCTCCAGCACATCCGCAACTTCAATCCCAATTTCGGAACCGGTGTATATTATAGTACTCCCAGCTTTTATGCGGGTTTATCAGTGCCTTATATGATCAATAATAAATTGCAGGATGCCATTCAGGAGAGCCTTACCACCGACGGAAGAGAAGCAAGGTATTACTTCTTTAACATGGGGAAGGTATTTGATGTGCATCCTGACGTAAAGGTGAAGCCTTCTGTACTTGTGCGTATGCAGGAAGGGGCACCCCTTGGTGCCGACCTTAACGTTAACTTCTTTTTGCATAACCTGATCAATGTGGGCACCTCCTGGCGCACAGGAGATGCAGTAATCTTTCTGTTCGAGCTTCACCTGAATGAGAATTTCAGCTTTGGGTACTCCTACGACATGGTTACCTCCAGTCTGCACCGCTATACCCGCGGCTCACACGAGTTAATCTTAAATTACCGCATTCAATTAAGCCCGCAGCCCTGCCACTCTTACTTCTAAGAAGATAGGCGAGGATGGCTATACAGAAAAAGCAGCTCTGGAAGATATTCCGGAGCTGCTTTTCTATTTATAGTATGCTTACTAGATCTGTTGTGAGATGATTTTATCTTCTGCCAAAATGGTTCAATGCAGGCTGCGGCCGCGTGGCACCTGCTGCAATCTTCTGCTCACAATTTAGCGCAGGCATACCTGGCAGTTCTAAGTAAGATGATGGGCGTTATTATTGCAGGCTTTAGCAGTAAAGCACACTATAGGCCGCTTTGCCTGATGATGCACATATAAGGGAGGAACAAGGCAGAGTAACTACACAGGCTTGTTATCTAAGTAATGTAATGCTGCCGGTACGCACAACTTTTTTGTACTGATCTTTAAAGATATAATAATATACTCCGGCAGGTAGGACCATTCCGCGCACATTGCCATCCCAGTTGTTGAGATAAGGCTTTGCTTCCAGAACGGATTGCCCCAGGCTATTCACGATCTGGAGGTTTAGATCAGGATATGCTTCGATGTTCGGTATATACCAAACGCCATCTGCCTGGGGTACAAATATTTTAGGAATATTTACCCTGAATTCTGAAGACACCTCAATGGTGATTTCTGCAGTAGCTGTGCAGCCCCCACTACTAGTGCTAGTTACAGTATAAGTGGTAGTGGTTTTGGGGCTTGCAACCGGGGAGCTGCTTGCTGGATCATCAAGGCTCTCGGCTGGCGACCACAGGTAATTAGTGCCACCGCTTGCACTAAGAGTGGCCGATTCACCCATGTTCAATACAGGTCTGTCTGTGGCAAGCTGCAGTTCCGGAAGCGGTAAACGTTGCAGATTAATTGAGCTGCTTACTGTACAGCCTGATACAGTGACTATATTTGCCTGGAGATTACCACCTTCGCGCACCCTAATGTTATTTCCCTGCTGCCCGTCAGACCACTGCACAGCCAGCACATCTCCCAGCACCCTTACACTTACTTCTTCTCCCTCGCAGAATTCTGTTAAGGAAGCCTCCAGGCTTACAGGCTCTGCTTCAACTAATTTAATGCTACGGTTAAAGCTTTTAGGGCAGCTAAATGCACTGCCATAGCCAATCTGCAGGTTTACTGTATATACAGTACCGGGGGTGCCATTGTAGGTATGCTGCGGGTTTATTTCAGTAGAGGTAGTACCATCACCAAAATCCCACAAAAATCGAACATCCTGATCTGCTGCATAGGTTGATGTATTGGAAAAAGCTACTGCCTGCCCTAAACATGCAACGGCAGCCGAGGTAAATGATGGTTCCGGTAGAGCTGCAGGCTGAAAGATAAAGGGCAGGCTTTCGCTGGTGCAACTGCCGGTTATGCCTGCTACTGCAGTGTAAGAACCTGCTTCTGAAACAGTGATTGTATTGTTGGTTTTACCTGGCAGCACTTTGCCATCTTTTTTCCACTGATAAGAAGCGTAGCTGTTGGGGATGCTTAGGGTAACCCCATCTCCGGTACAAACAGTGCCGGCTCCTGAAAAGCTTATAGTAGGAACTGTAGGAGAAACCACACTGGCAGGCCCGGGAGAATAAACCGTTGTTTCGCAGTCGCCAATGCTGATGTTTACCCAAACATTACCATTAAAACTTAGGTCGGCAGCTGGAATGGTTAGGGTGTTGGTAGTAGTGGTGGTGCTGTAGCCATTGGAATGATACCAGGTATAAGTGGCACCACTTACCGGGTTGTTTACCAGTAACACCATATCATCGCCGGCACAAATAGAATTTATTGAGGCAAGTGCGGGTGTGCCTGGAAAACCGGTGGTGGCGTTAACTGCAAAAGTAGATGATAAATCAACGCAGCCCGATGTATTGAGCGCAACGGTATAATCACCAGTTTGTGTAATGGCCAGAGATTCGCTGTTGCTGTTGTTTATTAAAGTACCGTTTCTGTACCAGGCATAAGTGGCAAAAGGAAACTTAGAAGTTGAAAGTCGTATGCCTGCCTCTGTGCATTTCTGCCTGATGGTGGCTAAGGGGCAGTTGGTGTTGCCCAGAATGTAAATATTATTATTCTCTATGTTGTTGTAAATAATATCTGGCCGGGAATCACCATTTAAATCTCCAATCTTTATGGCGGTGCTGTTACCGCTTGTGCCAATGCTTATTTCCTGAAAAGAGGGTGTTTCATTAAAACCCAGGTTTCGCAGAATGGTACATTTTGAGGTGTTTTGGTGGCTAACAGTAATATCAAGCAGCCCGTCTCCGTCTATATCTCCAAGTGCAAGATCCCAGGCTCCTGTATTTTGCAGGTTAACCTTGTGGGGGGCAGAAAACTGTATATCAGTTCCGTTACTTTTGTTAAGACTTACGACAAGCTGATTTGAAAAATTATCTGTTAGTGCTATGTCTGGCCTGTTATCTTTATTGAAATCGCCGACTTTCATTTCCAGAACCCCTGTTATTCCATTCACTATTGCCATTGGCTCCGTAAACAAAACATTTCCTGGAGTACTTTCATTTATCAGATAAAAGACCTTACCAATCAAATAATTTGCTGCAATCAGGTCTGGTTTGCTATCCTGGTTGAGATCCTGTATCTGAAGTCCATAAAGGTTTGCACCGGGCATGCTTAGTTGTACCGGGGTGGCCCCAAACGATACATTGGTGCTGACACTTTGATTGATAAATACATATAATTTGGCTGTAGTCTCGTCAGACACTACAATTTCTGGCTTGCCATCTCCATTTAAGTCTAAAACCTCCAGTCGTGTTGCACCATTAGTCGGAGTAGTAACGAAAGCGGGAGCGCTAAAGGAAAAGGATCCGGGGGTGCTATTATTTTTTAGTATAAACAGCAGGTTGCCTCCACCCTCAACACCGGTATAAATAAGCTCAGGGCGGCCATCACCATTCAAATCTGCTGCAGCTAGTCCTCTTGATGCGGCTGCAAGATTAATATTAGATGGACTGAAAGTGTAGGAGCCCTCTGCACTGGTGCTGCGATAAACTGTAATGCCTGGCGAGGCAGTTGCACTGTAGGCAATATCGCTTTTCCCATCGTTATCCAGATCAGCAACTACTAATTGTTTTAAACCTGATTTACCTGCCATGGGCGGCTGGGCAATCAGACGGGCCGGATCAAAGCTTTGCCCCTGATAGGAAACAATAAACTTATTACTTGAGTAGGCGGTAAGACCAACATTCAAGTTTGTGACAGAGATCGGTGCGTATGTAGCTGCGGCAGGAACACTTACCTGTATACTAGATTCTGTAGCAAAAATCACAGGGGCATTTACAGCACCAAACCTTACCTGAAGATTTGCCTGTGGAGCAAAATTACTGCCCTGAATAGTAACGGTCTCACCATAAGATGCAGAAGAAGGTGAGAAAGACAGAACAGTTGGTTTTTGTGCCCAGCACCAAATAACAGTAAAATAACAGACAGTACTGAAAGTAATTTTTAGATACGTGCTTCGCATAAATTGGCTGCTGCGGAGTTCTAACCCTCCTAAACTGGATGGGGAGAAGCGTAGATGTAAAGTACAGTAATAAAATTATAATTTTTAGGAGGAATAATCTCAAATTGTTACATGTTAATAAAGTAATAAAAAATTATATGTTACATAGCTTGGACGTCTTAAATAGCTTAAAACAGAAAATAAGCATGAGTTTTAATTTTAAACCTTACCTCTTGATGATCGCTGTTTTAGTTTGTTTCTTTTACTAAGAAGCCAATGCAACAATGCTTACTCTAAAGCATGAGTTTAGCTTCATTCTTCTCACCAAACATCTTGAAAAGCAGTATTTATGTTTTTTCAAACCTGAATAAAGTGAAGGCACAAATGCAGCAAGGGTTAGTTTGATACCCGCCATACTACCATACTATAGAATTAATAATACTTAAGCTTGGTAAATGTAAACAAGGTGATGAAACATACGTGTCTAAACTTTTTATCTTGTTGGCTGATTAATTGTACCAAGGATGGATTTAAGAGAATACAAGACCCTGCTAGGGCTGTTCCTGCTTGTTAGCCTGCTTTTTCAGAGTGAGAGCTACGCGCAGCGAAAGAGGGATAAGATTTACTACCCCGAGCCGGGCAATTGGGAGGTAAGAACCCCCGCAGCCATGGGTATGGATGAGGCCAGGCTGCAGTCTGCTATACAGTTTGCCAAAGAAAATGAAGCAAAGGCTCCCCGAAATCTCAAGGATGCGCATTACCAGAGCTTTGGTAAGGAGCCCTTTGGCGATGCCATTGGCCCATTTAAAGAAAGGGGAGAGCCGGCAGGGCTTGTTATCAAAGGCGGGTACATTGTAGCGCAGTGGGGTAATCCCGAAGAGGTAAACATGACCTACAGTGTGAGTAAAAGCTTTTTGTCTACAGTTGTTGGGCTGGCCTGGGACCAGGGGCTTATCCGGCAGCTTAATGATGCTGTGCATCCCTACATGGCACCCATTATTCCCTACACTCCGGTTTATAACGGTAACAAAGCCGATCAGCTGGAGCAATCAGAGGTGCTGGAGCTTTTTGCCACAGCACATAACAGAAAAATTAGCTGGAATCACCTGCTGCGCCAGACGAGCGACTGGGAAGGAACCCTCTGGGGCAAGCCCGACTGGGCCGACCGGCCGGAAGGTGAAGCCAGCACCTGGCGTAGCCGGGAGCGGCATGAGCCCGGTAGTGTTTACAAGTACAACGATGTGCGGGTAAATGTGCTGGCGCTTGCTGCTACCAATCTCTGGCGCAGGCCCCTGCCACTGGTGTTAAAAGAGCAGGTGATGGATCCTATTGGCGCCTCCCGCAGCTGGCGCTGGCTGGGCTATGAAAATTCCTGGATCATTCTGGATGGCCAGCCTGTGCAGGTGGTAAGTGGCGGAGCACACTGGGGCGGTGGCATGTTCATCAGTGCGTTGGATCAGGCACGTTTTGGCTACCTTACCCTGCGCAGCGGTAGGTGGAAGGATAAGCAGATCCTGTCAGAAGACTGGATCAGGCAGGCACTTACACCTACTGCTGCAAACACCGGCTATGGCTTTATGAATTACTTTCTGAATACAGATAAAAAGCTTTTTCCAAGTGCTCCTGAAACTGCCTTTGCCCATCTTGGTGCGGGTACCAACATGGTGTATGTAGATAGTGAGCATGACCTGATCATTGTAGCCCGCTGGATAGAAAATAAAGCACTTGATGGCCTGGTTGCACGAGTGCTGGAAAGCATAGCCAAGTAGACTGGTTTCGTACAGTGCCTGTATCCATTATTTACATTTAAATAAAACAGAGGCCCCGGCTCGTAAAGTGCCGGGGCCTCTGTATTGTCCTGTCTGAGTATCAATGATAATCAGATTACTTTCTAGTACTCATTATTTATTCCAGTACCGGTGTTATTGTTTATTCCGTTACCTGACCAGTTGTCGTAACCGGCATTGTCATACTCGTTGTTATCGAGGTAACCATCGCGGTTCGTATCCCAGGTATTAAAGGTACCTTCATTGAATTCGGTATCATTGATCGTACCATCCCTGTCGCGGTCCCATTCATTGTAAACACCTGTTTCGCTAATGCCGCTGTTAAATTCGTTTGTGTCTAACCTGTTGTCGCGGTTCTGATCCCAGGTAGAAAAGTTGTTACCGTACTGGGTTTCCCAGTAGGCATTGCCAGTGTTGTACTCATCGCTGCTTATATAACCATCACGGTCAGTATCCCAGCGATCATAGATACCCTGGTTAAATTCGTTTTGGGTTAACTGTCCCTGGCTGTTTTGCCAGTTCTGGTAGGTTGCATCATCCCTCATGCGGGTATCAAACTCATTACGGTCAATTCTGCTGTCGGCGTTGGCATCCCAGCTCTCGTATCCCATATCTGTATTAGATATGCGGTCTGTGGTGGTAGTATTGTATCCATCATTGGCTGTGCCGGTTGTGCCAACTGTACCCGTAGTTCCGGTGGTTCCGGCCGTACCTGTAGTCCCAGTGGTACCCGTAGTTCCGGTCGTACCTGTAGTTCCAGTGGTACCCGTAGTTTCAACAGTACCTGTTGTTCCAACTGTGCCTGTAGTACCAGTTGTACCAACTGTGCCAGTAGTGGTGCCTGTAGTAGGAGTGGTGCCTGAGGTATCAGCCATAGGTCTTTCTGCACAGGATGCTGCGCCAAATACCAGCAGAGAAGCAGCCATTACGCTACCTAATAAATTTTTAGGAGTCTGTAAGTTGTTCTTCTTTATATTATTATTTATCGATTTCATAGTTGTGTTATGTTTTATTCAACATTTATGTTTCACTAAGTATACGGCTGTAACAGAATGTGTTACAGTTTTATGTTATATTTTTAGTGGTATGCTGAAATTAAATAGTTCCCGCTGCAGAGCCTATGCCCCGGGCAGTTCTATAAGGAGTTTAGTTTAGGGACAAATAAAAAAAGCATCCCAAGCTTTCGCTCAAAATGCTTTCTCCTTCTTAAGGCGAGTTTTCTATTCGTCAACAGTCTCTCTGTTCATGCCAATGGCATTGTACTCATTATTGCTTAGGTAGCCATCGCTGTCTGCATCCCAGCGATCAAACATGCCATTGTTTACTTCGTCTCTGCTAAAGCGGGCGTCACCATCGGTATCCCAGTTGTTAAAAATGCCTTCCTGATCTGTTCCTGTGGTGAACTCATTGGTGTCCAGTACGTTATCCTTGTTCATGTCCCAGGCCTGAAAGTTATTGCCATACTCTCTTTCCCAGTCACCATTTAGCTCATTGTATTCATCTTCACTCAAAAAGCCATCGCGGTCTTCATCAAACTCATTGAAGTATCCGGTGTTCAGCTCATTACTGTTAAAATAGCTGTCGCCATCTGCATCCCATTCTTCATGGTAACCAGAATTTGCCAGGCTGTTATTAAATTCATCTCTGTCCCATCTGTCATCTGCATCTCCGTCAAATTCAGAAAAATAGTCAGTGTCGCGATTAGTTACCGTTTCTGTAGCGGCATAATCCTCTTCAAGGGCTGTTTCTTCTGTCTGTGCCGAATCTGAGCCACAGGATGCTGCGCCAAACATAATAAAAGAGGCTGTCAGGAAACTTCCTATCAGCTTAAGTGAAGTGGCTTTATTAGTTGTTTTCATGGTTGTTCCTTTATTTTCAACAATATTGCTTTAATATAATTATATATACGTTTCTCTTGAATAGTGTTGCAGATTATCCCCGTTCATTTACATTTTGCGGCCCCAGCTGGCTGGTTGAGCGCTATCAGGAACAGCCGCAGTATGCACCAGTGGCATTGGTATAGACAGATATCTGTGAACAACTTCTTCTTTTGCTGCTCCTTTATGTGGCATAAGCCGGCTTTACCATAACCAAACCTTTTTTAAATACTTGAGTAAAAGCAACTAACACCTTTTGCTAGGTGGATTGCCTATTTTTTATTCAAATTTTTTTTTTATGAATTATCAAGTAATGGGAAGTTTTGCAGGGAGGAAGTTTATATCAGTTTTATGCTTACTCTTATTGATGGCCGGTGCTGCCCTGGCACAAGTGCCGCAGACACAACCACAGCAGCAGCAGCCTGTTCGTGAAGACTTTAGCGATGCTGAATTAGAAAAGTTTGCAGATGTGTATGTGCAGGTGGTAGAAATTCAGCAGCAGAGTGAGGCAGAAATGCTCAAAGCAATTGAAGATGAAAACCTGGATATTAATCGTTTCAACGAAATACTGCAGGCGCAGCAACAAAGACAGGATGCTGGCGAAATAGATGCAACCGCAGATGAAATGGCTTCTTTCAACAATGCAGCCCAGAAAATAATGGGGGTTCAGCAGGAAACTGAAACTGAGATGAAGCAGGTAATCGAGCAGGATTTAGGTGTTGATACCTATCAGCAGATTATTGTTGCTTACCAGCAAAGCCCGGATGTACAGCAGAAAGTGAACGAACTACTCCAGAATAGGGTAGAATAGACCATTTACCCTGTTTACCAGATAAAGGAGGCCTTAGTGGTCTCCTTTTTTTGTGTTACTAATAAAATGCAGTTGCTAATCGCGGCATGCTGGACAGGCTCCACCTAAACTTTGGGTGTTGCGGGCAGATTTCAACCTGAAGGAAGGGCAGTTTTTACTGCGTGCTGTACCAACAGCGCTGGCAGGGGCTGTGTACATGCTTAAACATGGCAGCCTTAACGTTGCAAAACATTACAATCAGGTCTTTATTTTTATGATATCTCATCACAGGCAATGCCTTCGGGAATAAGGTCCTTCTCCGGTACTTCAAAAGCCTTTTGCAGGGTGCTGGCTTTTTGGGCAAAAGCCGTAAGTGCACATAGCACCAACCAAAAGAACAGTTGAGCAATTTTATACACTGTGTGGATTACTTAGTGGTTACAGGTATGGGTATTCTGTTTTGGCTTATTGCACCAGTTGCCTTTACAGGAGCCAAAAGAAATTTCAAACCGGTCAGACACAAGTCAATGCCTATGCTATGGGGCAGAAGGCTGGTCAGTAATAATATAAAGGAAAGCTGTAAAAGATATCTATGCTATCATGAATTGCCCGGAAAAAGAGAGTTGCAGATTGCGGTGCAGTAAAAAACGGCTCAGCCTTGCCAGCGGGAATAAATGAGATTTATACAACATGTAGCGCAAACGTTTGCGGTAAATACTTTCGTTTCCGTATGCTATTCTTCAATAACTATTTTCAAAAAAATAAGAAAAATTAAAGTAATCGTCAGTTCTGTTCCAACCATTGCCCCAAATCCTGTGTTTGTAGCTATAGGCTTGTGAGATTTTTCCATAAATGTTAAATTTATTTTTTCCGGTAACGATTGCTAAGAAAAGCCTGCTGAAATCCCAAAAAAGGGCTTTAACGTTTGTGGACTGTTCCTTTGGCCTTTCTTATTTTTTGAGTGCGGCTTTTTTCTGACGTATGATTTTGAAGCTGATGAGATTAAAATTTTTGTGTGGCAGTACTTAACTCTTTATATTGCGATCTTTGGTTATTTCTCCAATATCAGTATAATATTTTTTTCAATTTGCTTATTGGCAAATAACCATTAAACCAACCAAATTTTTTTTCAAATAAACCAACCAGTTCAAAGCTTATGAAGCTAAGATTACCTTTGTTCATTCTCTTGTTGCTTTGTGCTTTTGCCGTGCAGGCACAGGCGCAAACCGTAACAGGCAGGGTAACCGACATGCAGTCGGGAGAAGCCCTGCCAGGTGTAGCCGTACGGGTGCAAGGCACTACCCGGGGTGCTGTTACCGACCTCGATGGACTTTACTCCGTTGAGGCAGCAGGTACAGATGTGTTAACCTTCTCATTCGTGGGATACTTAGATGAAGAAGTGCCTGTAAATAATCGCAGCACTATTGATGTAAAACTCGGGCAAGATGTGGAAACCTTATCTGAGGTAGTAGTGGTAGGCTATGGTGAACAGCAGAAAAAGCTGGTGACCGGCGCCATCTCTTCTGTAAAGGCAGAAGAACTGAAAACGGTATCTACCGGCCGTATTGAGCAGGCCCTGCAGGGTAGAACTGCCGGTGTTAACGTAGTACCTGGTTCCGGAGCTCCGGGCAGCGGGGTATCTATCCGTATCCGTGGTATTGGTTCTAACACAAACAACGATCCGCTCTATGTAGTAGATGGTATTCGCGTGGCGAACATCAACTTCCTGGATCCTTCTGAGATTGCCTCTATGGACATTCTCAAAGATGCTGCCTCCACGGCTATTTATGGTTCTGCCGCCGCAAACGGTGTAGTAATTATCACTACTAAATCAGGCCGCAAAAACTCTTCCGAGATCACCTACAACGGGCAGTATGGTGTGCAGTCTGTAAGGCCTGACCTCATGCCAAGAATGAATGCCGCACAATACCAGCAGTGGCTGGAAGAATCAAATCCGAATCTTGAAGAAGGTGTTGCCAGGCCTGCCCCGGGCGATGTGGCCAATGCCCCTGGCACAGACTGGTTTGATGAGGTGTTTGAAAACGCACCACAGCAGCAGCATTCACTCACCTTTAGTGGTGGTGGCGAAAAATCTACCTACCTCATCAGTGGTAACTATTTCGATCAGCAAGGTGTGATTGGCGGTGACAGGGCCAGCTTCAGGCGTTTTACTGCCAGGTTAAACTCTACGCACGAAGTAAAACCATGGCTGAGACTGGGGGAAAACTTCTCCTACATCAACTCCGACCAGTCATCTATTGCTGAGAACTCAGAGTTTCGTTCTCCGCTAAGCAGTGCCATAGCCTATGACCCCTTCACCCCGGTAACCTACACTGGCAGTATTCCGCCGCATGTACAGTCACTTTTAGACCAGGGTTTACCGCTTCGCCGTGATGCAAATGGCAACCTCTTTGGTGTATCTCAGTACCTTACCGGTGAGTATGCAAACCCAATAGCTTATCTGGATATCTTTAATGGCGGTACCACCCGCAATGCCATTATAGGTACCGTTTTTGCAGATATTGAGCCTCTTGAAGGTCTTAAGTTTACCACCCGCTATGGTGTGGATGCATCTTTTGAAAGAACCCATACCTGGACGCCAAGGTACTATTTTACCTCTGAGGCTACCGCCAGCAGCTCAACTGCAAACGATAACAGGTTTGAGCGCTTTAACTGGCAGTGGGAAAACTTTGCCAGC
Source organism: Cesiribacter sp. SM1 (assembly GCF_020178975.1). GTDB lineage: Bacteria > Bacteroidota > Bacteroidia > Cytophagales > Cyclobacteriaceae > Cesiribacter. Next base: position 55,670 of record NZ_JAHXBU010000041.1, on the reverse strand, counting down.
TATCAGAAGCTGATTGGCGACCACAACTTTAATGTACTGGCTGGTATTTCTGCCATCCAGACAAGAACAGAGCTATTTGGCGCTAACTACAGCAACCTGTTCAGGGAAGAAGACCGCTTCTCTTATCCCGGCTCTACAGGTCGTGATAACGACGTGATTGTGGTAAACGGAGATGATAACAGCGGCTATGGACCAATGACTGAAAAAATAGCCTCTTACTTTGGCCGGGTAACTTACGACTACAAAGATAAGTACCTTTTAACTGCTACAGTAAGGCGCGATGGCTCTTCGAAACTACCTGCAGGTAACAGATGGCAAACTTTCCCCTCTGTTTCTGTAGGCTGGGTACTTTCTAATGAAGATTTTTACTCAGATAATATTGCCAATGTACTGAGCACCGTTAAGCTGCGTGCCAGCTGGGGCCAGAACGGTAACGAAAGATCTGTAAGAATTGGTGATTACCAGGCTGCAGTTTCATCTGCAGGTATCCGTTACCCGGGCATTGATGCTCCCGGTGCAACCTATTGGGTAGGTGTTGCGCCTACCAGCGTACCAAACTACGACTTAAGATGGGAAACCAGCGAGCAGATTGATATTGGCGCTGATATGAGTTTCCTCAACAACCGTGTAACCTTTGTGGTAGACTGGTATAATAAAAAGACCATTGACCTGCTGACAGAAGGTAGAGCACCAGGTTTTGTGGGAAATAACATTGCAAGGCTGAATGCCGGTACTGTAGAGAACAGGGGCTGGGAGTTTGAGTTAGCCTACCGTGCAAATGCTACCCAAGAATTCCAGTGGGAGATTTCTGCAAACCTTACTACCCTTAACAACGAGGTTACTTACCTGGATCCCACCTTCACCTTCCTTCCGGGAGCTACTGTAGGTTCTGGTCAGAGTGGTACCCGCTTTGAAGAAGGCCTGCCAATCTGGTACTTCAGGGCTTTTGAGACCGATGGTATTCTGCAAAACCAGGATGAGGTAAACCAATACCTGGAAACCATTCCTCAGGGTGGCTATTCCCCACAACCTGGCGATCCAAGGCTTGTGGATGTTACCGGTGATGGTGTAATCACTAACTCCGATATGACCTATGTAGGCGATCCGCATCCGGACTTACTATATGGTGCACGTGTAAACCTGTCTTACAAAGGATTCGACTTCCTGGCCTTCCTGCAAGGTTCACAGGGTAATGAAGTTATGATGGGCTTCCTGCGTACCGACCGTCCAACAGCTAACAAACCTGAATTCTTCTTCGAGGACCGCTGGACCGGCGAAGGCACTACCAACGACTGGTTCCGGGCTACCACTGGTGGCAGGGCCTATGAAAGTGATTTCATGGTGTTCGATGGCTCTTATGCCCGTGTTCGCCAGCTGCAACTTGGCTATACACTGCCTAGAAACCTGCTGCAACGCGGTGGCATCACCAATGCACGTGTGTATGTGTCGCTGGATAACTATTTTACCTTTACCAGCTATCCAGGCATGGACCCTGAAATTGGCGGTGACCTAGGTAACAGTATTGGTATCGACAGAGGTACCTACCCTATTCCAAGAAGAGCAGTGGTAGGTTTAAACTTTAGCTTCTAAGACTTAACGACGATTAAAGAATGAAAAATATACTAATAAGAAGTGCAATAATGGGTTGCTCCTTACTGTTTGCAACCAGTGCCTGCAACGACTTCCTCGATGAAGAAGTGCAGGGACAGCTCTCCGATGTTCAATTTTACCAGAACGAAGCAGATGCTTCACAGGCAGTAAGTGCCATTTATGATATGCTGATGCAGGATAACCCCGGCGGCGCCTGGACCAGCTTGTGGATGACTAAAGTTTTACCTTCTGACGAAGCCTATGCAGGTGGTGGTTCAACTACTGACCAGCAGCAGTACCAGGATCTGGATGATTTTAACTATGACGAGGCTAACACCGCCGTTATCGGTGCCTGGCGCAACCTGTATGCTACTATTTACAGGGCAAACCAGGTAATCAATAACATAAATCCGGAAGAATCTGAATTAATGAGGCGCTTTGTTGCAGAAGCCAAAACATTGCGGGCTTATTCCTATATGGAACTGGTTTCCCTCTGGGGGCCAGTGCCTATAGTACCAGGCCTGGTGGGTGCCTCAGAGTATGGCGAATATCCACGTATGTCAGAAGAAGAAGTCTATCAGCTGATAGAAGCGGATTTGACTGATGCCATTGCAGCTCTGCCTGTAAAAAGCAATTATGCTACCACTGAGCAGTGGCGGGTATCTAAAGGTACTGCCCAGGCATTACTGGGTAAAGCGCATCTGTATCAGCAGGAATACTCAGCCGCACTAACTCAGCTCGAAGCTGTGATCGGTTCCGGAGAGTATGGTCTGGAGCCATCGGTAGCCGAGGCGTTCTCTGTTGAGAATGAATTTGGCCAGGAGTCAGTATTTGAAGTTAGCTACACTACCCGTGAAAACTACACACAGGGTAATTTCCCATGGGGAAATAACGAGAGCTTTATCCACATTCAGCTGTCTGGACCAAGGGGTGATAACTACCGCCCTGCACCAAACGACTCGCTTATTGGCGGCTGGGGCTTTATGAACCCAACAGAAAAACTCTACGATGCAGTGGTAGAAACAGAGGAAGGTTCTGATGCCATGGAGCGCTACTGGTCAACCTTAATGACGGTAGAAGACCTGCAGGCACTGGGTGGTGACTGGGTTGGCCAAGCCCACGATTTTGAAGGCATCATCCGCAGAAAATACGGGACGTTTGTTACCGAAGCTGCCGGCTCTACCGAGCAGGTAAACTACGGTACCAACCTGCGTGTAATCCGTTATGCAGATGTACTGCTGATGGCTGCTGAAGCTCATTTGCTTGCACCTGACGGAAATCCTGCGCTGGCCCTCGAATATATTAACAGGGTGCGTGAAAGATCAGAGCTGGTGCCACTTACTGCTGTTGCCATAGAGGATATCGTTCGTGAGCGCTTTGTTGAGCTGGCTTTTGAAGGCCATCGCTTTCAGGACCTCTTACGATGGGATATGGCAGGTTTAGTGAGTATAGAGGATGCCCTGGGATCATTTGGCTTCAGGCCACGCTTCATGCACTTCCCGATTCCGGTTGAAGATGTACAGATTGCCGGTCTTGAGCAAAACCCGGGTTATGGTCAATAAATAGTTGCTAAGTTTAGTATAAGGTAAGGGTGGGGTTCTGCGGAGTCTCACCCTTTCTTTTTTACTATCAGCTTAAAAAGGAACTTCTGTTTCAGCCAGTTTTCAGCTTGGCTTGCATAAAAGGAGCGGGAGCGAAATAAGTGCGTTAAAGCCACAATGGGTGTTCACAGATACGGGGCTACAGCTATATAAAGGCTTGATCTTCTGTCATGCCAGGATATATTGCTCTGTTTTTTGTATCTTTCTGAATGGAACATGCCAATTTGTATTGCCGGGCCACTATTTCCGCAACTGCCTGGAAAAGGCTTACCCAAAGCGTAGCGGAAGCGGAACTGCCCGCTGCTTATATTTATTAAGTGTATACAAATCAGTAATTTACTTCCAGCCATCTTAACAATGATAAAATACAGCCTAGCAGTTAGCGAAGCGTTTTGGGGCGGAGCAGCAGGAGCACAGCCCTTGCAGAGGAGCTCGGGCCTGTTCCGTAGCCCTGTTCTGTTGTTGCTTGCTGCTGTACTGTCAATCATACTTTCCTCCTGCCAGGAGGGGCAACAGCAGCAGCCTGATGCCCTCTTCGTACAAAGAGACTCAACTGAAACCAATATTGGCTTTGTAAACTACCTGCCACAAAGGGAGGAACTCTCTATTGCAAATTACCACTACTACTACAATGGCGCAGGAGTGGCTGCAGGCGATGTAAACAACGATGGCCTGCCCGACCTGTACTTTGTTTCTAACCTGGGTAGCAACAAGCTTTACCTCAATACAGGCAGGCAGGAGGGCGGCAGCTTTAACTTCACAGATATTTCTGCAGCAGCAGGTGTAGCAGGAAAATCCGACTGGCAAACCGGCGTAAGCATGGCCGATGTGAATGGCGATGGCTGGCTGGATATTTATGTTTGTGCCGTCAGGGGCCACCAGGGCCTCGAAGGAAGCAATGAGCTCTATATCAACCAGGGCGCAAATGCAGCAGGAGAGGTAACCTTTAAAGAAGAAGCTGCAGCATGGGGCCTGGATTTCAGGGGCCACTCTACCCAGGCTGCCTTTTTTGATTATGATGCCGATGGCGATCTTGATCTCTACCTGCTCAACCACGGCGTGCGCAACCCATTTAACTATGGACAATCCTCCCTTCGTCATAAAACAGACAGCATGGCGGGCGATGCCCTGTACCGGAACCAGCTGATTAACCGGGGAGCGGGTAAGGATGCCGCCGCTGCCCCTAAGTTTACTGAGGTAAGCAAAGAGGCTGGCATTTACAGGGCACCTATTGGCTACGGCCTGGGGGTGGTGGTGGCCGATTTTAATAATGACGGCTGGGATGATATTTATGTAGGCAACGACTTTCATGAAGATGATTACTACTACATCAACCAGGGCGATGGTACCTTCAGGGAAAGCCTGCGGGAGCACTTCAGGCATGTGAGCCGCTTTACCATGGGCTGCGATGCGGCAGATGTGAACAACGACGGACTGCCCGACCTCATGAGCGTTGATATGTTTCCGGAAGATGAAACGGTGACCAAAGCAACTTTAGGGGAAGATTCCTATTCAAACATCCTGCATAAAACCAGCCTGGGCTATTACAACCAGTATACCCGCAACTGTCTGCAGCTTAATATGGCAGGGGCCGGCTTTTCCGATGTGGGTATCATGGCCGGGGTAGGTGCAACAGACTGGAGCTGGAGTACCCTGCTGGCCGACTTCGACAACGACGGGCATAAAGATATTTTCGTAGCCAACGGCATTGTTGGCAGGCAAAATGACCTTGATTTTATGAGGTTTATCTCCAATAAAGTGCAGTACCTCAACCCCAAGCCAGGAGAGAAAACCGTTCATGAACAGGTAATAGAAAAAATGCCCGCAGGCAGGGTGCACAACTATATTTTCAGGGGCAGCAGTGCGCTGGCATACGAGGATAAATCAGGGGAGTGGGGTTTCTCACAACCTTCTTTTTCTAATGGAGCCGTGTATACAGACCTGGATGGAGATGGCGACCTTGATCTTGTTACCAACAACATCAATGAGCCTGCAGGTATTCACGAGAACAGGAGCCGCGAGCGCTCCGGCAACAATTATCTGAAGCTAAAGCTGCAGGGAGAAGGCGCAAATACTTTTGGCGTTGGCGCAAAGGTATATGTAAAGCATGGGGGAGAAATGCAGTTTCAGCAGCTGATGCCTGCCCGTGGCTTTATGTCATCAGTGGAGCCGCTGCTGCTCTTTGGCCTTGGCAGCCACAGCATTATAGATACCCTGCTGGTGGTGTGGGGAAATGGAAAGGCAGAACTGAAAACGGCTTTAGAAGTAAATACTACCCTGCTGTTAAAGCAAGCGGAGGCTAAGGAAGATGCAGCCCCCTGGCTGCAGAAGCTATTTCCTGAACCTGATCCTCTTTTTGAAGCGCTTGCACCTGCGGCTATTCCTGACTATGTACACCAGGAAAACCAGTACATCGATTTTTACAAAGAATCCCTGATGCCCTTTCTGCTCTCTACCGAAGGGCCCAAAATAGCCGTAGGCGATGTAAATGCAGACGGACTGGATGATTTTTACGCAGGAGGTGCCAGTGGGCAAAGTGGTAAATTCTTTCTGCAGCAGGCCGGCGGTAGTTTTGTTTCTGTAGCTGAATCTGTATTTGCAGCAGATGCTGCCAGCGAAGATACCGATGCTGCTCTTTTTGATGCCGACGGCGATGGTAAGCTGGACCTCTATGTGGTTAGTGGCGGAAATGAGTGGAGCGGAGATGCAAAGCAGCTGCAGGACCGCCTTTACCTGGGCGATGGCAGGGGAGACTTCCGACTGGCAACGGGCGCCCTGCCATCCATCTACGAGAATGGCAGCTGCATCAGGCCTTTTGATTTTGATGGCGATGGCGACCAGGACCTGTTCCTGGGTACCAGGGTAAAAGGAGGCAGCTACGGAATAGCCCCCGATTCGTACCTGCTGCTAAACGATGGCAGGGGTAAGTTTACGGATGCTACAGACCGGCTGGCTCCAGGGCTAAGAAAAGCAGGCATGCTTACAGATGCCCGCTGGGTAGACTGGGATGGCGACAGACAAACAGACCTTGTGGTGGTAGGAGACTGGATGCCTGTAAAGCTGTATAAGAACAGCGGAGGCAAACTGGTAGAAGCCCAGGCCCCGGCGCAAACCAGTGGTTTCTGGCAAACCATACAGGCAGCAGATTTTGATGGCGATGGCGACATGGATTTTGTTGCCGGTAACATTGGCACCAACACCAAACTAAGGAAGGGAGCAGGAGCTACGCTGCAGCTCTATGTGAAGGATATTGATAGCAATGGAACACTGGAGCATATCATTGCCTACCCGGTAGCGGATAAATGGTACCCATTGGCCGGTAAAGACGAACTAGGCAAGCAGCTGCCCCTGATCAATAAAAAATTTAACGACTACCAAAGCTTTGCAGGCAAAACGCTGGAACAGGTTTTTGATAAAGGAGAGCTGGAAGGTGCCCAAAAGCTGGAGGTAAACTGTTTTGAATCGCTTTACCTGGAGAACCTGGGGGGAGGCAGTTTCCGCAAACATATACTGCCAGCACAGGCGCAGGTTTCCAAAATCTTTGCCCTGCACCTGGCAGATGTAGATGGAGACCAGCTGCCAGATGTGCTGCTGGGGGGTAACCTGCATGGTGTAAGCAGCTATCAGGGCCGCTACGATGCCAGCTACGGGCTGGTGCTGAAGGGAGTTGGTAAGGGCAGTTTTACGCCCATACTGCCTGCCAGTGCAGGCTTTGTATTGCAGGGAGAGGTACGGGATATTAAAACTCTTAAAACAGCTTCGGGAGAGCTGCTGTTGGTGGCCCGTAATAATGCACCCCTGCAGCTGTTCAAAACAACCAGGCCTGTTGCCCCGGAGCAGCTGATCAGCCTGCAGGCTGATCAGTAGTGTTTGAACGCTGATAATCAATCTATTGCTGCTTCGTTTACGCTGTGGCTATTTTAGGCATTTAGGATAACAGGCTGAATTAATTTGATTATATTTGATGATAGTACAATAGGAGCAATGAAATAGTAAAGCTGCCTTCAAACGATTGTGCTGCCTGAATGCATTTTTGTAACCTGTAAAGCAATCATGAAAAAAGAGATCAAAAAGCTGTTATCTGCTGCTCTATTCCTTTTTTGTTTGGCGGGCATGGTGGGTTGCAAAAAAGAGGCCGCTCCCGAGGTATATAATATGCAGGCCGCAGATCCTGCACTGTTGCACAGCTGTTCGCAGCAGCTCACCAATGTGATTGTACATGATATTTTTAAGCCTCCGGTTGCCAGCCGCATTTATGCCTATTCATTTCTGGCAGCGTACGAAGCCCTGCAGCCACAATCTGCCGAACATACAAGTCTGGCCGGGAAACTGAATGGTTTTACGGCCGTTCCTGCTCCGGAAGAAGGTAAGGTCTATTGCTACCCGCTTGCCAGTACTAAAGCTTTTATAGAGGTTGGCAAAGCTCTTACATTTAACATGGAGATGTGGGAAGACTTTGAGAAAGACTTTTATGCACAGTATGAAGGTATGGGCATTCCGGCAGATGTTTATGAAAGATCTTCCGCCTATGGCGAGCAGGTAGCCAAACACATACTGGCCTATGCCGGAGCAGATAATTATAAAATTACCCGGGGCTACCGCCATACCCTAACCCACAAAGCAGGCAGCTGGGTGCCAACACCTCCTACCTATGCCGAGGCCTGCGAACCCCGCTGGAACACCATCAGAACCTTTACCCTTGATTCTGCAGCACAGTTCGGGCCACCCCCACCAGCGGCTTATGACCTGGAAAAAGGCAGCGAGTTTTATAAGCTTGTACAGGAGGTATACCAGTTCGACAAAAATTTAACCGAAGAGCAAATGAACATAGCCTACTTCTGGGATGATAACCCTTTTGTTACCACCATTTTAGGCCATGCTGCTTTTGCAGAGAAAAAAATGACACCTCCGGGCCACTGGATTGAAATTACCAGAACAGTGGCACAGGACCAGCAGATCAGTATGCTCGATGCGGCAGAAGCTTATACCTTAGCTGCCATAGCACTTTACGATGGCTTTATAGCCTGCTGGGATGCAAAGTACAAAACCGACAGAATACGCCCCGTTACTGTTATCAACAGTACCCTCGATGGCGACTGGATGCCTTTCCTGGAGACTCCTGCATTTCCTGAGTATGTTAGCGGACACAGCACCATCTCTGCAGCAGCTGGTCGGGTGTTAACCCATAAGCTGGGCGAGGGAATAGCCTTTACCGATTCTACCGAGCATAAATGGGGCCATGGCGTTCGTTCCTTCAGCTCCTTTGAGCAGGCTTACTGGGAGGCTTCCATCAGCAGGGTTTATGGTGGTATCCACTTCCGTGATGGCGTAGAAGAGGGAACTTACCTGGGCGAACGTATAGGTGAGTGGGTGTGGGCCAAAACCAAAGGCGCTCCTGCCGATGTGTTAGCCAATAAGCCAAAACCATCTGCTTCCACTGCCACTGAACCCCTAAAGGCATCGGCAAAGTAATCTTAGAACTTCAGCATAAAGTCTGTCAGGTTTTCCTCACGGTTTAGCCCAAGCTTTTTACGGAGGCGGTAACGGCTTATTTCCACGCCACGCACCGAAATATTAAGCAGCTGGGCAATTTCCTTGGTGCTTAGGTTCAGGCGCAGATAGGTACACAGTTTTATTTCCTGCGGGCTAAGGCTGGGAAAGCTGCTGCGCAGACGGTTGGAGAAATCGCCATGCACCTGGTCGAAGTGGTACTGAAAGTGTTCCCAGTCAATATCCACATCAATTGTGCGTTCAATATCGCGTACAATCTTTTGCAGCTCATGCATTACCTCCCGGTTTGTAGATTTTTTGCTGATGCTGCTAAGGTTTTCCTTGATGTCGGTAATGAATTCATTCTTGGATATGATGCTCATGGTCTGGGTGGCAAGCTCCTTGTTCTTGTGCTCCACCTCGGCCATCAGTTTTTCATTACGCAGGCGGTTGATCTCTTCTTCAGATTTACGTGCAACCTCCTCCAGCTGTGTATCGCGGAGGCTGAGCTCCTCTTCCTGGCGGCGCACAATGTGATCTTTTTCTTTTTTGTGCCGCCTGTGCTGGAACTGCAGCATCAGCAACAGCATGGCACTGGCTAAAAATACATAGAGCGAATAAGCCCAGGCAGTGCGGTACCAGGGAGGCAGAATAGTGAGGGTGTAAAGCGCCTCCTGGCTTTGCTGTCCCAGGCTGTTCTGGCTGCGCACATGAAAGGTATACTTACCTTCCGGCAGGTTGGTGTATTCCTTTTCGCTTTGGTTAGTCCAGGCCGACCAGTTGCTTTCGTAGGGCTCCAGGTAGTACTGGTAACGCGGGCGGCTTAGGGCATCGTAGCTGGTGCTGGCAAAGGAAAATTTCAGTGAGTTTGCATTGTGGTTAAGTTCCGGGCTTTGTTTAAAACCTTTGCCGTGCCCGCCGTAGAGCAGCGAATCTCCGCCGCTTGTAGTTTGCACCGTGCGTAAAAGGGTTTTAAAACCTGCATTATCGGGTGCCTGCTCAAAAGGGTTGTAATGAATAAATCCTTCCTTAGCGCCCAGCAGCAGGCTATGATCACTTAGCACGGTCAGGTTCTGCAGGTCATCGTTCAGCAGGCCCAGCAGGCGGTTAAACTGGGCAGTTTCCTTTACGTAGCCTTTTATGGGATCCTTGCGCAGTACACCAATCTCTTTGCTGCTCACATAGTAGATGTTGCCAAAGGCATCGTCTTTCATGATCTCCACATGGTTGTCGGCACCCAGCAGGCTGGTAAACTTTTCATCCAGCACAAAACGATCAGTAGTGGGGTTGTAACGGTATATGCCTGTTTCTGCAGGGAAAACAAGGTCATTTTCGATACGGTACACATTAATGCGGTTGTTGGAGGGAAAGCCGTGCGACGTATTATAATGTTTGGCAGATAAGATACTATCAGCATTGGCAGACAGGCGAATGTTGTAGGCTCCTTTGTATCCATGCACCATCCAGATGCTGCCGTCGGCAGCCTGCTCCATCAGGCGGGCAGATTCCTCCAGCCCTTTAAGCGGTTTCAGATATTTCCAGCTGTCTGTGGAAGCTACTTTATCAAAGAGTGTAAGCCCGTTATAGGTACCTCCCACAAGCTTATCGGGGGCTTGCCGCAGGGGCTTGAACATCCAGAAGCCAGTGGTTTTAAAAAGGGGCTCCGCCTTTTGTTTACCAATGCGAAAGGCGCCGTTGTGGTGGCCCATCAGCACGTGGTTACCCAACTGTGTAATGCTATAAACCTGGCCCCTTGTGCCGGGTACCAGCTCGGGGCTGGCATGGTTGGAGTCCAGCCGGTACAAACCATTGTTGGTGCCCAGGTAGAGGGTATCCTGGTGCAGCAGGGCTGTATAGCCGGTGCCGGGCAAACCGGCCTGTTCGTTTAGCAGGCGAAAGGGGGCGCTAAGCTCTACAAAGGCAATACCATTGTTCATGCCCACCCACAGGTTGCTGTTAACATCCTGGAAAAGGCTTAAAACCGTACGGTTGTTAAAGCCCCTTTCTTTTGTTAGCTGCTGTTGGAGCACACCATTGCGGTCGGTAATAACAAGGCCTTCGCTTTGGGTGCCAAAGGCAAAATGCCCATTCTTCAGTAAAAGTGCATCATTGATGATAGCGGGTTCCAGCAGGCTGGCAGCGGGAGTCTGCCAGCGCTCCAGCTTATGGCCATCGTAGAGGTAAATGCCATCCTGAAAGGTAGTGATCAGGACCTGCTGCTGGTTGTAGGGAATAATGGCAGAAATGCTGCTATGGGCCAGCGCTTCAGTATCTGGCAAAGGTTCGAGTTTATCGCCCTTATACTGCATAAGGCCAACACCTTTCAGCAGCACATACAGGCGATGGTTTACATAAAAAGAGGGTTCCAGGGGCGCCTGTGGGTCCAGCACTTTCCAGAGTTTATCGTTCTGAAAAACAAAAATGTGGCGAAAGGTGCAGAAATAGGCTTTGTTTCCATCCAGGAACACCCGCCAGGTCTCATCAAAATTGCGCTTACTGGCTGGCAGGCTGTCGGCCAGGGAGGTAAACTGCAGCGACCCCTGTGCATTTGGGGCAAAGTAGCCAAAGTCGCCCTGGCTGCCTACATATACTTTATCGTCGGCACTGATGGTAAGGCAGCGTACTTTGGTGCCGCTGGGCGCTCCATAGTTGCGCCAGAGGTTGCCATCGTACTCCAGCAGGCCAAAGTTGTTGGCCACGTAAATAAGCCCGCGGGAATCCTGTGCAATCTGCCAGTTTTGTATACCTGCACCGTAATCTACCGTTCCGAAGTTTTTCACCAGGGGAATACCCTTTTGTGCCATTACCGGTGCAGCCTGGAGCAGCAGCAGCAAGCCATAAAAAAGCCTGGTAAAGTACATTTTAGGATTATAATTCACCATATCATCGAAAACGATTGCTAAACTAAATATAAGTTAAAACATCCTGGGCTTGAAATGAAATGTTTTTTTGTTCCATGTAGTAGCAGCCAGGACAAATTTAATTTTAAAAATAGGGTTTGGGAAGAATAGAGGCCAATTTGTGAGGTGATGATGTAGTAATGATGTAGTACTTTTTTTCATGTGTAGTAGTAGTGATGTAGTCTTTTTATTGGAAAGAAGGGCTATCACAGGTTTACTTGCACTAAGTGTTGCAAACGATTGCAAGCAGAAAGTTTTTCAGGCGAAAAAATAACCTGCAGCAAAAATGATCTGCTCATCAACCAACCACAAAACTCAAACAAAGTAAAGCGTATGAAGCTAAAATTACCCTTGTTCATCCTGTTTCTTGGGCTGGCCTTTGCCTTGCAAGGCCAGGCACAGATGGTTACCGGTTCGGTAACCGACCAGGCTACAGGAGAATCTTTGCCCGGCGTAGCTGTCAGGGTAAAAGGTACAACCCGAGGCGCCGTTACTGACCTGGACGGTGTCTATAATGTGCAGGCTGCGGGTCGCGATACCCTGCAGTTTTCTTTTGTAGGTTATATCATGGAAGAAGTTCCTGTTGCAAACCGTACAAGCATCAACATTCAGCTTTCGCCAGATGTTGAAACCCTGTCAGAGGTGGTAGTTGTCGGTTATGGCACCACCACTAAGAAAGAATTAACAGGAGCAGTATCGGTTGTTGATGCCGAGGCTATTCAGGGCTTAAACCCGGTAAGGATAGAGCAGGCACTGCAGGGGCAGGTTGCAGGTGTTAATATTTCTTCTGCTTCAGGTTCTCCGGGAGGTGCCCTTAACATACGTATCAGGGGGCTCTCTACCAACGGGAATAACAACCCACTGGTGCTGGTAGATGGTATCCCTTATTCTACAGATGGATTAAACGCGTTAAACCCTGCCGACATTGAATCTGTAAACGTACTGAAAGATGCTACTGCGGGTATATATGGTGTGCAGGCGGCCAATGGTGTAATCATCATTACCACAAAAAAAGGAAGAAAAAATTCTAAACCTTCCTTCGGCTTCGATGGCTACTACGGTGTGCAGTCAACTACAAAAAGGCTCGACCTGCTCAATGCCAGAGAATTTGCCATTCTTAAAAACGAAGCATTTGGTGCCGCCAATCAAACACTGCCTTTCACAAATACAGAACTGGGTGTAGGTACCAACTGGCAGGATGAGGTTTTCCAGACCGCACCTATCCAGAACTACAACTTTAATGTAAATGGTGGATCAGAAAAGAGCACCTATTCTATAGGCGCCTCCTACCTGGATCAGGAAGGTATTATTGGTGGCGATAAATCCGGGTTCAGACGTTACAATGCCCGCATCAACTACATTACAGAGCTGGCACCCCGGGTAAACCTTGAGAATATCCTGCTCTATACCAACGAAAACAGGAAAACCCTGGCAGAAAATGGTATAGGCTCTGTGCTTTACAATACCATCAATGCTTCTCCGCTTGATGAGGTTTATACCGGTAACCGCTATACCTACCTGCAAAACTTCAGCGATATTATTAACCCGCTGGCGCAGATTGCCAATACCTTTAATGATAACAGAACAAATAAAATAGTAGGTAAGCAGGAGCTTAGCTACGAAATCAACGACAACTTTACCGTAACAGGCCGTGCTGGTTATAATTACGCAATCGTTGATTACAAAGGCTTTTCTCCGCTGGTGTTCTATGGTCCTGGTAAGGCTCAGAACACTGCATCTAACGAGGCTTTAGATCCTTTCGAAAATGACCTCAATGGTGTTCTGACCCCAGTTCCAAATAATGTGACCGAGTCCAGAACTGTGTATTTCAACTACAACCTCGAGGCTTTCCTGAACTACGAGAGAACCTTCGATGATGTACACAAAGTTAAAGCAACCCTTGGTACCTCAATATTTGCAGACAGGGGTAGCCACCTTTCCGGTACAGCCTATGATATCCCATACAACTCCTGGGAGTATGCCGATATATCTATGGCGAACGGTACCAACCTACGCAACAGCACTACCTCCTGGCAGGATAGAAGCAGGTTACAGTCTTATTTTGTAAGAGCTGAATATGGTTACCAGGAAAAGTATCAGCTATCGGCTATATTAAGGAGAGACGCTTCTACCAGGTTTGGTGCTAACAACCGCTTTGGTTACTTCCCAACAGCCTCTGCTGCCTGGGTAATATCAGATGAGTCGTTCTTCAACATAAATGCCATAGAATTCCTGAAGTTAAGAGCCAGTTATGGTGTATCAGGTAATGATAAAATTGTTAACAACTGGCCCTACAGGGGGCTTCTGAATGGCGAAGCGGTATATGCCTTTAACGATAACCTGGTGAATGGCAGGGCTATTGGTACCCTTGGCAATGATGACCTTCGCTGGGAGCAGACAAGTCAGGCTAACATAGGTCTGGATTTTAACTTCCTGAAGGGCAGACTGGATATCAGCACCGACTATTACATTAAGAATACCAAAGATTTGCTGCTTCAGCCAGAGGTTTCGGGTGTGCTTGGTTCCTATGGTCCTGGTGGTGCGCCACCATATGTTAACGCCGGTAGTATTAGAAACAATGGTTTCGAGTTTCTGATAAGCTACAGGGATCAGCTTAGCGATGACTTTGGTTTCAACATCAGCTATAACTTAACCACTATCAATAACGAAGTTACAGGTTTGGCCGAGGGTGTAGACTTTCTGCAATTTGCTTCCTTTGGTGTAGGTGGCGGTAATGCCACAAGAATGGAAGTTGGTTACCCAATTGGTTACTTCTTTGGCTACGAAACCGAAGGAGTTTACCAGAATGCTGAAGAAATTGCAGCAAGAGGTGTTACCCAGGCAGGTGCAGTGCCAGGTGACTTCCGCTATGTAGACCAGGATGGCGACGGTGTTATCAGTTTTGGCAACAACAACGACAGAACTTTCCTGGGATCTGCCATTCCCGATGTAACCATGGGCCTTAACCTGGGTGTTAACTTCTGGGGTGTTGATTTCTCTGCCAATATCTTTGGCTCATTCGGCAACGAAATTCTTAGAAACTACGAGCGCCAGCAGCCACTGGCAAACGTGCAAACCTATAGAATTGGCCGCTGGACAGGTGAAGGATCTACCAACGAGCAGCCCCGCCTCACCACCGCAGCCAACAATAATGCCGTGATTTCAGATTTCTTCGTGGAAGATGGTTCTTTCATCAGAGCGAAAAATGTGCAGCTTGGCTACACACTGCCAGGCACCCTGATCGACCGTATTGGGCTGAAGCGTTTCAGAATCTATGTTTCAGCAAATAACCTCTTTACGTTTACAGGTTACAGAGGCTACGATCCTGATTTCTCATCAGGAAATCCTACCGCTGCAGGCATAGACTATGGTGCCTATCCTCAGGCCCGTATCATCATGGGTGGCTTCAACATTAACTTTTAATGAAAATGAATAAGTTTTATAAAACACTGTCGATCCTTTTTGCCGGCATGATCTTATCTGTTGGTTGTGAGGATTTTACTGATATAGACCCGGAATTCGCCCAGGATGCTGATAGCTATTTTAATGCTCCTGCGGATTACGAACAGGCGCTTGTTGGCGCTTACGACCTGCTGCAAACTTCTTACTTAAGCCTTTGGATAGGAGAGATTGCTTCTGATAACGCAATAGCAGGTGGCGAAAGTGTTACAGACAGCGAAGGTCTGCACCAGATCGATGCCATGACGCATGGTGGTGTAAACAATGAACTGCGCAGCATTTTCCGCTGGAACTATGCCGGTGTTACCCGTGCCAATTACATTTTCGAAAACAAGGACAACATTGATTTCGAAGGTAAGGATGAAATACTTGCTCAGGCTGCCTTTTTGCGTGCCTACTACTACTTTGAGCTGGTAAAGTTTTTTGGCGCTGTTCCCCTGGTAATAGACCGCAGGCTTAGCCCCGATGAGCTGGCCTCTGTTCCCAGATCACCGGCTACTGAAGTATATGCGCAGATTGAGGAAGACCTGACTTATGCCGCTGGCATCCTGGACTGGACTGCTGAACAAAAAGGCAGGATTACCAAAGGTGCTGCCCTTGCTTTACTGGGTAAAGCACATCTGTACCAGAATGAGTTTGCCGAGGCTGCTACTGTGCTTGACCGCGTGATTAACGAAGGTCCATATGCTCTGTTCCAGGGCGACTACAACGGGATCTTCAGGGTAGTGAACGAAGGCAACCCTGAGGTGGTGTTTGATGTGCAGTACACTGGTATTGAGGGTGGTAGCTACGACTGTTTTGTTTGCCTCGAAGGCTTTGCTGCCGTTGGTTTCCATAGCATCAGGGGGTATAACGGCCCTATCTATTCAGATGGTAACAGCTACAACCTGCCCACACAGGAGCTGGTTGATGCATTCGAAGCCGGCGACCCGCGTTTGGAGGGAGCTATTCTTGATATTGAAGCATTTATTGCTGCCAATCCTGATGTTGAGATCACCTATGCTGAAGGTGGCGGGGGCCATACCGGCTACTATAATAACAAGTATAGCAAAAGGCTGGATGAGCTTGGTCCGCCAGATACAGACTTAACGAGTCCTGTTAACCACATTGTTATTCGTTATGCCGATGTGTTATTGATGGCTGCCGAGGCACATGCCAGAAAAGCCAATCCTAATGAGGAGCAGGCCAGGCAATACCTGAACCAGGTACGTGAGCGGGTGGATCTGGAGCCTGTAAATGCATCAGGAGAAGCACTGCTGAATGCCATTTACCAGGAGCGCCGTGTTGAGCTGGCAGGTGAAGGCCACCGCTTTTTTGATCTGGTTCGCACTGGCCGTGCTGCCCAGGAAATTGATGGTTTCCAGACTGGCAGACATGAGCTGTTTCCTATTCCACAGGCAGAAATTGACCTGGCCAGAGCAGGATGGCAGCAAAACCCTGGTTATAACAACTAACTCTTAACCCATTACGCATGAAACGCATTTTATATACACTTGTGTGGGTACTTGGCTTACAGGTATTCCTGTCGGGATGCGATCTCTTCCAGGAGGAGGATTTCGCCCTGGGAGCGCCCCCAACTGCAGCAGATGCTGCCTTTACCTATGAGCCCAGTGCAGAAAATGACAACATCATCAACTTCACCAGCCCGTCGACTGGTGCATTTATCAAAAACTGGGATTTTGGCAATGGCTCGAAAGCCCAGGGCAGCAGTGTTACAGGAGTATTTCCGCTGAAAGGCACCTATGAGGTTACCTTAACAGTATTTACCTCAGGTGGCAGTGTTTCTTCTACACAAACTATTGAGATAGCCGAAACCGACCCAACCCTGCTGGATTTGCCTGTATACAATATGTTAACAGGTGGTAACGACAGGCCAGAAGGTAAAACCTGGGTAATTGACGCAGCACGTGCAGGCCATTTTGGCCTGGGCCCAGATACAGATGTTGCGCCTATCTGGTATACAGCGGGAGCAAATGAAAAAGCAGGAGGTGGCTTGTACAATGATAAGTACACTTTTGTGCTTGCAGACTTTGAGTTCAATATGGAAACTGCAGGAGATGTGTACCTGAATGGTGCCCAGCAGGGTGAGTTCCCTGGCGCTACTGCAAGCCCGGTAGGCGACTTTATGGCGCCTTACACCGCACCTGATAACTTACAGTGGTCAGTTACAGAAGATGCAGAGGGTAACCAGTTTATTACAATTTCTGAGGGTGGATTTATTGGTTACTACACCGGTGTAAGAACCTACCAGATCATTAGCCTTACTGAAAATGAAATGATGATCAGGTCACTCGATACTGGCAATGAAGGCTTTGCCTGGTATCACCGCCTGATTCCTGAAGGTTTTACCCCTCCGCCGCCACCGCCACCAGCTACCACAACTTTACCTGTTGATTTCGAGGGCGCCACCGCACCTCCCTTCAATGGCTTTGGGGGTACAACATACGAGGTTGTAGATAACCCAGATGCAAGCGGTATCAATACCAGTGCAAGAGTAGGCAAATATGTGAAAGGAACAGAAGGTAACTGGGCCGGTATAGAAACAGCCCTACATGCACCACTGGACTTTTCTACCAATACCCTAATTAAATACAAGGTATATTCACCTGTTGCAGGCAGAGCTTTGTTTAAACTGGAGCGTTTAGACGGATCAGCAGATCCTGTTGAAGTTTTTGCCGATGTTACTAAAGTGAATGAGTGGGAGGAACTAACCTTTGATTTTTCGGCAGTACCAGGTGGTACTTACGATAAAATTGCCATGTTCCTGGATTTTGACAACAACAATGGAGGCACTTTCTACATTGATGATATTCGCCAGGCAGCAGAAACGGCAGAACTTACACTGGAGGCCCTTACCGGGGGCTCTGCAAAAAGCTGGAAGCTGAAACCTGCAGCAGGTTCTTTCGGGGTTGGGCAAACTAAAGGTAGTGACAACTACTGGCCAAATGGCCAGGATATTTCAGGAGATAGGCCCTGCTTGTTCAACGATGAATACATCTTCAAAACAGGTGGTGTATACGAATACGATGCCAATGGCGATGTGTTTGGTGAGCCATATATGGGAGTAGATCCGGCAGCCTGTGTAGAGGAGAGTACCCTGTCTGCAAATGCACAGGTATGGGGTTCTGGCACACACAGTTTTAGTTTTACACCTGCCACTGCAACCGAACCAGCATACATCACTGTAACAGGCACAGGAGCCTTTATTGCCTTGCCTAAAGCGTACAATGGTGGCGAGCATGCTGCTCCTCCAACAACAGAATCTTCTGTAACCTACGAGGTACTGAGCTATGTTAAAAATGGAAACACAGAAACCTTGTCCATTACAGTAGATATCTCAGGCGATGGTTCAACCTTCTGGAGTTTTGTACTCATATCAGAATAGTCTTTAGAAACAGATTGCCTGCCTCCAAAGGCAATCTGTTTCTTCTTTATTTATAACCTAAAACATAAGACATTGATCAATCTTAAATACATGCTCCTCCTTTTTTGCATAGTGTTGCTAACTGCTGTGGGTTGCGAAAAGGAAGAGGATGCACCGGCGGTGGTACCACCATCGGGCCTTACGGTTCAGGTGCAGCGAAATGAGCAGAATCCTGCGAAGGTAAGCCTGCAGTTTTCGGCCCAGAATGCTAATTATTACCTGGTATACTTTGGCGATGCAAGCAATGAAACACCACTTAATACCACGGCTAAGGTAGCAGAGCATACGTATACCGCTTCCGGCACCTACACCATCAGGGTGCAGGCACATGCAACTGCTTCCGTCTTTGCTACAGAAACAAGAGAGGTAACCATAGAACTGAACAGTGGTGGCGGCGATAATGGTATTCCGCAAACCGGTTATACTACGCCTGAAAGTTACGCCGGCATGAGCCTGGTGTGGCAGGATGAGTTTAATGGAGACCAGCTTAATACTACGGACTGGGTACATGAAACCGGTACCGGTGCTAATGGCTGGGGCAATAACGAACTGCAGTACTATCGTCCGGAAAATACCAGTGTACAGGAAGGCTACCTGGTGATCACAGCCAAAAAAGAGCAGTTCCAGGGGCGTGAGTACACATCTTCCCGCATCAAAACACAGGGAAAGCAATCCTTTCAGTATGGCAGGGTAGACATACGGGCTGCTTTGCCGCAGGGGCAGGGTATCTGGCCTGCTTTGTGGATGCTGGGGAGCAACATCACTACAGTAGGCTGGCCTGCCTGTGGCGAGATCGATATCATGGAATTAGTGGGCGGTACTGGTAAAGACAATACAGTACATGGTACCATTCACTGGTCAAATGCGGGAAACTATGCCAACTATGGCAAAGGCTATAGCCTGCAGAGTGGCATCTTTGCCGATGAGTTTCATGTGTTCTCGATGGAATGGACCCCGACCAGCATTACCTGGTATGTTGATGATGTACAGTTTAATGTGGTAGACATTACACCGGCAGAGCTTAGCGAATTTCATCAGAATTTCTTTTTCATCTTCAACGTAGCAGTGGGGGGCAACTGGCCGGGCAGTCCCGATGCGAACACCACCTTTCCACAGCGTATGGTGGTAGATTATGTAAGGGTTTTCCAGCCGGAATAGGGCCACTGCTCTTAGCCCGGTGGCGCACTGTGCCGGGCGTTGTGCTGGTAAATGTTGAAAGAACTGCTTAGAAAAATTAACATGAAAAAAATACTGATAATCCTGGCGCTGCTGCTTTCAGGAGCAACAGGCTACGCCCAGAAAGGCAAGTTGCTGTGGGCTGAGGAGTTTGATTATAAAGGAATGCCTGATAGCACCCGCTGGAAGTACGATTTGGGTGATGGCTGCCCAGATGTATGTGGCTGGGGTAATAATGAACTTCAGTATTATACCAGCAACCCGGAAAACGTATATGTGAAAAAGGGAATGCTGGTGATAGAAGCGCTGAAAACAGACAAGGATCAGCCTAAATTTACTTCTACACGACTGGTGAGCAAGCAGGACTGGCAGTATGGTTACATAGAGGTGCGGGCAAAACTGCCCAAAGCCGTTGGTACCTGGCCTGCCATCTGGATGCTGCCCACCCAATGGAAGTACGGCGGCTGGCCTGCCAGTGGCGAGATCGACATCATGGAGCATGTAGGTTACGATCCGGGTGTAGTGCATGGTACAGTGCACACTGCAGCCTTTAACCATGGCATCGGTACCCAAAAGGGCAAGCAGATCCAGGTGGAGAAGTTCGATCGCAGGTTTCACCGCTACGCCATTCGCTGGACTGCCGATAAAATCGAGTTCTTTGTAGACGATAAGCTTTACAACACCTTTGCCCACACCGGTGGCGATTATAAGGAGTGGCCCTTCGATCAGCCATTTCACCTGCTGCTGAATGTAGCGGTAGGAGGCAACTGGGGAGGCAAAGAGGGTGTTGATGATAATGCCTTTCCGCAGCGCATGGAAGTAGACTATGTGCGGGTGTATGCGTTGGATTAGTTAGTGAATGGAGCTGTGAGGCTGCGGTACCCCTGGTGCTATTTAGCTGATACTGCAGTGGCAGACCATCGCACACCCGGCACCTGTTCCTTAAAAAAAAACAAGAGGTTGAAGTGACCTGCGGGTTCTCGGGAGAGGGTTCATACACTAACCCGGGGTCATTTTTATAAATGTGGTTTAGTATAGCTATTCAGCGCTACCAGGCAAAAGCAGGGTAGCGTTGTTTTTTTATTTATATTTGATGCAAACGTTTTTTAATTATGGCCGAGCAATCATCTAACGAACACACCTATACATTCCCAACACATCAGCAAAAATACGAGCTACTAAAGAGAAAGAACGAGGAGGCACTCCTTGGCGGTGGTCAGGACCGCATTAATGCCCAGCATAAAAAAGGCAAGCTAACAGCCCGCGAGCGTATTCACCTGCTGCTCGACGAAGGTTCTTTCGAGGAGATCGGAAAGTTTGTAATGCACCGCAGCCGCGATTTTGGCCTCGACCAGCAGCACTTTTTAGGTGATGGTGTGGTAACCGGTTACGGTACTGTAAACGGGCGTACCATCTACGTTTTTGCACAGGATTTTACAGTACTTGGAGGCTCCCTTGCAGAGGCGCATGCCGAAAAAATTGTGCGCATTATGGAGCTGGCCATGAAAACCGGCGCACCCATTATCGGGCTAAACGATTCCGGCGGCGCCCGCATACAGGAGGGGGTAGTATCCCTGGGAGGTTATGCCGATATCTTTTACCGCAATACCCTGGCCAGTGGCGTTATTCCGCAAATATCTGCCATTATGGGGCCGTGTGCAGGAGGCGCTGTGTATAGCCCAGCCATTACAGACTTTATTATGATGGTGGAAGACACCAGCTATATGTTTGTTACCGGCCCCAATGTGGTAAAAACGGTTACACAGGAAGATGTAACCGCCGAAGAGTTGGGCGGTGCCAGCACCCACAGTACTAAAAGCGGGGTAACCCATTTCAGCTGTGCCAATGAGGTGGAGTGCATCAACTACATTAAGCGCCTGCTTAGCTATATTCCGCAGAACTGCGAAGAAGATGCACCCGCCCTGCCATATGAAGTAACCATAGATGAAAGCCGTCCCGACCTGGATACCCTCATTCCGGAAACGCCAAACCAGCCCTACGACATACGCGAGGTAATTGAGCAGCTGGCAGACCCCGGTAGCTTTTTTGAGGTACATAAGAATTTTGCAGAAAACATAGTGGTGGGCTTTGCCCGTTTAGGTGGCCGCAGCATTGGTATTGTGGGCAACAATCCAGCCTTTCTGGCTGGTGTGCTCGATAACCACGCCAGCATTAAGGCTGCCCGTTTTGTGCGCTTCTGCGACAGCTTTAACATACCCCTGCTGGTGCTGGAAGATGTACCCGGCTTTTTGCCAGGCACCGACCAGGAGTGGAACGCCATCATCACCAATGGTGCCAAGCTGCTGTATGCCTTCTCAGAGGCCACCGTGCCCCGCATTACCGTTATTACCCGTAAGGCCTACGGTGGGGCTTATGATGTTATGAACTCCAAGCACATTGGCGCCGATATGAACTTTGCCTGGCCCATGGCCGAAATAGCCGTAATGGGAGCCAAGGGAGCTACAGAAATCATTTTCCGCCGCGAGATACAGGAGGCAGCCGATCCCGAAGCCAGGCTGCAGGAAAAGGTTGATGAGTACACTCAAAAGTTTGCCAACCCTTACCGTGCCGCACATCGGGGCTATGTAGATGAGGTGATACTCCCCTCCGATACCCGCCGTAAGCTTATGAAAGCCTACAAAATGCTGGAAAACAAGGTGGCAGTGCTGCCCAGGAAAAAACACGGTAACATTCCGCTATAAAAACACCTCAGCAGGCACTGTAGCAGCTGATACACAGCAGCTGCTACAGTGTTTTAGGCTTTTTTGCCTGGTCTTTTTAATGATCATCCACTGCTCAACATTAATTCTCAAATTAATAAATTTATGAACAGCCCGTTAACCAGGCAAATTGCTACCAGCGGTATACTTATTATTTTGTCGCTTATTGTAGTGTTTCATTTACTCGTTATGCTGGGGATTATACCCTTTGAGATTGTGTGGGGCGGCAGGCTTAAAGATGCTTCACAAATGCTTGTATTTGAAGCGGTATCGGTGGTTCTGAATTTATTGATGCTGGCGGTGGTAGGCACCCACGCAGGCATACTAAAAGTAAAGCTCAACCGGATGGTAATCAAAACAGCACTCTGGGCAATGTTTCTGCTTTTCCTTTTGAATACGGTGGGTAACCTGTTCTCAAACAACGAGCTGGAAAAAATGCTGTTTACTCCTTTAACGCTCCTGCTCTCACTGTTCAGCCTGCGCTTAGCCCTTAGTAAGGAAGAAAAAGCCTCTTTCTGATAAGACTCTGGTAACGGCTTTGGCCGCCGCACCACAATATGCTAATATTTAAATAGTTATATGAAGGCTGTAAAAACCTTTGTATATTATACAGTTCCAGCCATTTTAAGCACCTAATTACATGTTTAAGCTAAAAAGATCTTTAAGGCTATTGCTTGCAGCCTTGTTAGGTGCGCCCGGCTGTGCGCAGGAAACACATCAGCAAGAAATGTTAGAAACCACACATGAGCAAAAGGTGGTGGTATACCAGGTATTTACCCGGTTGTTTGGCAATACCAATACCACCAACAAGCCCTGGGGCACCCCTGAAGAGAACGGAGTAGGTAAGTTTAATGATATTACAAACAAGGCCCTGCAGGAGATCAGGGGGCTTGGCGTTACCCATATCTGGTACACCGGCGTTCCGCATCATGCCCTTATCAGGGACTATACCGCCTATGGCATCTCTAACGACGATCCTGATGTGGTAAAGGGCAGGGCAGGCTCACCCTATGCCGTAAAGGATTACTACAACGTAAACCCCGATCTGGCCGAAGATCCTGCCGAGCGGCTGGATGAGTTTAAAGCCCTCATTGAACGCACGCATCGCAATGGTATGAAAGTGCTCATCGATATTGTACCCAACCATATAGCCAGGCGTTACGAAGGGAAAAACAATCCCGAGGGTGTTGAAGACTTTGGTGCCAGCGATGATACAACTGTAACCTACGCCAGGGACAATAACTTTTATTATAATCCCGGCGAAAGCTTTAAGGTGCCGGAGCCTTTGGATGGCTACAGGCCTCTTGGCGGAGAGCAGCACCCCCTTGCAGATGGCATGTTCGAAGAAACCCCTGCCAAATGGACGGGCAATGGTTCACGCCTCTCGCAGCCCCACTTTCACGACTGGTACGAAACGGTTAAGATCAATTACGGGGTGCAGCCAGATGGTACCAAAGATTTTGATGAACTGCCCGATGGCTACGAGCAGGAGGGCTATAAAGCTCATTACAGGTTCTGGCTCGACAGGGAAGTGCCGGACTCCTGGAAGAAGTTCCGTGACATAGCCCTGTACTGGCTGGATATGGGTGTAGATGGTTTCCGTTTTGATATGGCAGAGATGGTGCCGGTAGAATTCTGGAGCTATATGAATTCAGCCATCAAAATGAAAAATCCGGATGCTTTTCTGCTGGCCGAAGTGTACAACCCAAATTTGTATCGCAATTACATACAGCTGGGTAAAATGGATTACCTCTACGATAAGGTAGAGCTTTACGATACGCTGAAGCATATCATGCAGGGCCATGGCAGTACCGATCACCTGGCAGCCATACAGAGGGGCCATGCCGATATTGAGCACCACATGCTCCATTTCCTGGAGAACCACGACGAGCAGCGCATTGCCAGCCCCGAATTTGCCGGAAGCGCAGAAAAAGGAAAACCAGCAATGGTCGTTTCTGCTACTATCAGCACTTCTCCCACCCTTGTTTACTTTGGGCAGGAGGTAGGCGAGCCCGGTGCCGAAAGGGGAGGCTTTGGTTCGCCCAGCCGCACCTCTATCTTTGATTATGTAGGCGTTCCTCACCATCAGCGCTGGATAAATGATAAGAAATATGATGGCGGGCAGCTTAGGCCGGAAGAAAAAGAGCTGCGCGATTTCTACAAGCGCCTGCTTAACTACACCATCAGCAGCAAAGCCCTTATGGGCAAGTACCAGGACCTGCATGCCTACAACCGGAGCCAGAGCGAAGGCTACAATGACAAGCTGTTTTCGTTTGCCCGCTGGGCAGATGGTGAACGCCTGATCGTTGTGTCTAATTTTAGTGGAGAGAACAGCTACAGCTTTAGTCTGAAAGTACCCGCGGAGCTTATAAAATCATGGAACCTGCGGGATGGTGAATACACCATAAAGGATCAGCTGTATGGGGAGCAATCTGCTAGCCTTAAGGTGGTAAATGGGGAAGGTAGCGTAAGTGTAGCGCTGCAGCCGCTGGAATCTATGATCTTTAAGCTGGAGTAAACTCAGCAACTGCAGTAAAGAGCATAGTACTTAACCTGCTGATAGCGCAGTATCCATAGATTTACTGTTGTGCTGCGATAATTCGGCTGTAGGCACAGGAGGAGCGTAGTCTTTTCAAGTGAGGGCAACCAACCCTTTGGGTAGAGCAGCTGTCTTTTAACAAAGACCTCAATCTTCTACTTAAATGCTCTGCTGTATGAAAAAGATACTGCTCGTTCTATTCCTGTTTGCTACGGCCGTAGCTTGTGACCAGTACGAGGCCGTTAACCCCGAAAAGGCTGTTGCTGATGCCTGTGGACTGTCGGACCCAACACAGGAATTAGCCTGGCTGCGGGAACGCATAGATAATTCGGCAGAACCTTCCGCTGACAATCCCTGCCAGTTGGGTGGAATTACCCAGGGCACTTATGGTGGCCAGACTGTTTTTATCATGTCAGTTGGAGGACCACTCTGCTGCCCCTGTGCCGGTAGTGCGGTGTATAACTGCGAGGGAGAACTGGTAATGGTTTGCAACCCTGAAGAGGAAGCAAAAATTACGAACAAAGAGGTGATCTGGAAAAAGAATACAGATGGAGAATAGCAGCCTATTGTGGCTCATTAGGCAGCCTTTACATAGCAATAGAACAAAAGAAGCCGTGCATTTTCTACAATGCACGGCTTTGGTATATATAGAGATTCTTACCTTCAGGCAAGAACAGTGCAGTTGCTGGTTACTTTGCAGCTACTGTTCTTTCAATCTCGCGCAGGTTTTCCAGCTTTTTATTGCGCAGAAAGCCCCCGATGTCCTCAAAGTGCTCCCTGATGCGCTTGTTGCCAAACTCAAACACCTTGGTGGCCAGGCCATCCAGGAAGTCCCTGTCGTGCGATACCAGGATAAGCGTACCGTCGAAAGCTTTGAGTGCTTCTTTGAGGATATCCTTTGTTTTGATGTCCAGGTGGTTGGTAGGCTCATCGAGAATCAGCAGGTTAACCGGCTGCAGCAGCAGCTTGATCATGGCCAGGCGGGTTTTTTCACCACCGGACAGTACCTTTACCTTTTTCTCTATGGTATCGCCGCCAAACATAAAGGCACCCAGCAGGTCCTTTATTTTGGTGCGCATATCGCCAACGGCAATCTGGTCTATGGTCTGAAAAACAGAGAGCTCACCATCGAGCAGCGAAGCCTGGTTCTGGGCAAAGTAGCCAATCATGCTGTTGTGCCCCAGCTGAAGCTTGCCCTCATAATCTATCTCGCCCATTATGGCTTTAACCAGCGTAGATTTACCCTCGCCGTTTTTGCCCACAAAGGCTACTTTCTGGCCTCGCTCTATGGTAAGGGAGGCATCGCGGAATACGGTGTGGTCGCCGTATTTTTTAGTTAAGCTTTCTACCACCACCGGGTAGGTGCCGGAGCGTGGTGCAGGCGGAAATTTAATGTTCAGGTGCGAAGTATCAACCTCATCTACCTCCACAATTTCCATTTTCTCCAGCATTTTCACCCGCGATTGTACCTGCAGGGTTTTGGAGTAGGTGCCCTTGAAACGATCTATAAACTCCTGAATCTCGGCAATCTGCTTTTGCTGGTCGTCGAACTGCTTTTGCTGCTGCTCGCGGCGTTCTTTGCGCAGCTCCAGGTAATGGCTGTAGTTTACTTTATAGTCGTAAATACGGCCCATGGTCACCTCAATGGTGCGGTTGGTAATGTTATCTACAAAGGTTTTATCGTGCGAGATCACGATAACCGCCTTGGCATTGTTTACCAGGAAATCCTCCAGCCACTGTATCGATTCAATATCCATGTGGTTGGTGGGCTCATCGAGCAGAATCAGGTCGGGCTTCTGCAGCAGTATTTTTGCAAGCTCAATACGCATGCGCCAGCCACCGCTAAACTCACTGGTAGGCCTGTTAAAGTCAGCTCTTAGAAAGCCCAGGCCCAGCAGGGTTTTTTCTACCTCTGCATCAAAGTTAATCTCCTCAACAGAGTAATATTTTTCACTAAGCTCTGTTACCTGCTCAATAATTTTATAATATTCTTCAGATTCGTAATCGGTACGCGTTTCCAGCTCTTTGTTAAGGGCATCCATCCTGTTTTTCATATCCAGGATTTTCGAGAAAGCCTTGGAGGCCTCTTCGAACACACTGCACTTGTCTTCGGTTAGCAGGTGCTGTGGTAAGTAGGCAATTACGGCATCTTTAGGGGCCGATATTTTACCGCGGGTAGGCTTGTTTACGCCTGCAATAATTTTGAGTAAGGTAGATTTACCGGCGCCATTTTTGCCCATAAGGGCAATTCTGTCGTTATCGTTGATGTTAAAGGTAACATTGCTGAACAGCGCCGAACCATTAAACTCAACACCTACTGCGTCAACTGAGATCATGATTTATTAAATAAGCCTGCAAAGATAGTATTAATTTTTTCGAGTGCCCAGAGATTTTTTAAACGCTCCCGGAGCCCTACTTGCTGAAACACTAACTGTTAGGGAATAATTTCTTAGATTGAATGAGAATGATAAAGGAGGAAACCGATCAGTAAGGGAGAATTATTAACGGCGATGTTGCTTATGGTGCAGGTTTTATACTCGTAGCTATGGCAGAAACAGGCATTTTAAAAGTAGGGATGTGTAGGATACATTTTTTTCTTGTAAGCCTGGTGCTTGCAGGCATTTGCCTGCCCTCTTTGCTGCTGGCACAGCTGCCTGCCAGAGAGTTGCCCGCAGCGCTGCTGCAAAAGCCCTGGCCTGCCAAATGGATTTTTATGGCTGGGGAAGATCCTAAAGCATACGGCGTTTATCATTTTCGTAAATCTGTTACACTGCCTGCCAAACCGGCTGCTTTTCCCGTGCATGTATCTGCCGATAACCGCTATAAGCTTTTTGTAAACGGTACCCTGGTGTGCTGGGGCCCGGCCCGCAGCGATGTGTATCACTGGAACTTCGAAACCATTGACCTCGCGCCTTACCTGAAGGAAGGCAATAATGTGCTGGCTGCACAGGTTTGGAACTGGGGCGAACATAAGCCCATGAGCCAGCAGAGCAGGCAAACAGCCTTTATTTTGCAGGGGAATAGTGCGGCTGAAGAAGTTGTTAATACCGGTGCCTCCTGGAAAAGCTGGAAAAATTCTGCCTATGCGCCCTTGCTCACCAATTTGCATACTTATTTTGTAATAGACCCGGGAGAAGAGGTAGACTTTAACAACTATCCCTGGCAATGGGAGCAGCCTGGTTTTGATGACAGCGGCTGGACAAATGCCATTGAAATTTCTCCGGGCCTGGCCTATGGTCTTTTTGAACCCTGGTATGAAGGCTGGATGTTGCGCCAGCGCCAGATTCCGCCGATGGCCCTGGAAACACAGCGTATTCCCGTTTTACGAAGTGCAGCAGGCATGCAGCCTCCAGCCGGATTTCCCGGCGAGAGCAAGTCTATTCATATTCCTGCTAATACCAAAGCCACCCTGCTGCTGGACCAGACTTACCTCACCACTGCTTACCCTGTACTCCATGTAAGCGGAGGCAAAGGCGCTGTGGTGAGCCTGAAGTATGCAGAATCTATGTTTGTAGATGAGGGGAAGCCTGCAGCAGAAACAAAGCAGAAAGGCAACCGCAACAAAGTAGCAGGAAAGGTTTTTATAGGGTATGAGGACCGGTGGACGCTGGATGGCGGCAGCCAGCGAACCATAGTACCGCTTTTTTGGCGCACCTGGCGCTATTTGCAACTGCAGATCCGGACAGGCGCCGAACCCCTTGAGCTGGATGACCTCTATGGTCTGTATACGGGTTATCCGTTTGAGCGGAAGGCAAGCTTTGATGCAGGCGTGCCGGAACTAAGCACTATTTTAGATGTAGGCTGGCGCTCTGCCCGCCTTTGCGCACACGAAACCTACATGGATACCCCTTACTATGAGCAGCTGCAATATGTAGGCGACACCCGCATTCAGGCACTGGTCTCGCTTTACAACAGCGGCGACGACCGCCTGATGCGCAACGCCATAGAACAGATTAGTTTCTCCCAATCCCTGGGCGGGCTTACCATGAGCCGCTATCCCAGCAGAGAGGCGCAGTACATAACACCCTTTTCACTCTGGTGGATCTCCATGCTGCACGACCACTGGAAATACCGCGGCGACACCAGTTTTGTAAAAGCAATGCTGCCGGTGAGCCGGTCGGTCCTTGATTTTTACCACGGCTATCAGCAGCCCAGGGGTTCACTAAAGCGCATGCCCTACTGGAACTTTACAGACTGGGCCAGCGGACCTGGCTGGAAGGCCGGCATTGCCCCCGCCACCGCAGCAGGCGCCTCTGCTCCCTTAGACCTGCAGCTGCTCATTGCCTATAGGGCGGCAGCCTTGCTGGAAAGAGCCGCAGGATTACCGGCACTGGCAGCTGAATATGAAAGTAGGAGTGAAGACCTTAGCCGCACAATTGCAGCAGTATATTGGGATGTGGAAGAAGAACTGTTTGCTGATACGCCTGAAAAGCGGCATTTCTCACAGCACACCAACGCCCTCGCCGTGCTGGCAGGTGTGGTAGAGGGAGCAACAGCAACCAGCCTAATGGAAAAGACCCTGGCACAGCAGGACCTGGTGCAGGCCACCATCTACTTTAAATTTTATCTGCACGCAGCCGCCATCAAGGCTGGCTTAGGCAATGGATACATCGGCTGGCTCGACGAATGGAGGGCACAGCTGAAACGGGGCTTAACTACCTGGGCCGAGCAGCCCGAACCAACCCGCTCCGACTGCCATGCCTGGGGTGCCAGTCCTAATATTGAATTTTTCAGAACCGTATTGGGCATTGACAGTGATGCACCAGGTTTTGCAAAAGTGCTGATTGAGCCCCGGCTGGGAGAGCTCAAAAAAGTATCAGGATCTGTTCCTCATCCAAAAGGAGAGATCAGCGTGCGTTACCATGTAAATAGTAAGGGAAAGCTGCAGGCAGAAGTAAGTTTGCCAGAAGGCGTAGAGGGCCGCTTTGTTTGGCACGAGCAGGAAAAGCCATTGAAAAGTGGACGCCAGCTGCTTAAATGGTGAACAGGCTGATACATCAGGAATCGCAATCCTGCCATAATAAAAACACTGTTTCAGGAAAAAATACATATTCGGCACTCATGAACCCTGTTATCGGCATCCTGATTTTTGCTTTGCAACTCCTCCTTTGCTGGTCGTGTAGCCCAGGGAGTATGCAAAGCGGATCTGCAATAACAGTAGCAGCGGATAGTAACTTCATTGCCTACAGCCTGAAGGCAACACTGCAGCATAACCGGAAAGCCTACACCCAGGGCCTGGTCTACTGGGGCGACAAATTATATGAGAGTACAGGCGCTAATCAATCCTGGATCGCAGAGGTAGATCTGGAAAGCGGTAGCCAGAAGAAGAAGGTAGTACTGAAGAAAAAGTACTTCGGCGAAGGCATTACCGTATTGAATAATAAAGTTTACCAGCTCACCTGGAAGCACAACAAGGGCTTCATATATCGTGCCGGCTCCTTTGAACAGCTGGGTACATTCAGCTATGGTTTTGATGGCTGGGGCATTACCACAGACGGGCAGCACCTGATCGTAAGTGATGGTACCCACCGGCTCCACTACCTGGATACCCTTACTTTTGCTGTTGTGAAAAGCCTGGAAGTAAAAGAAAACAGAGCTGCTGCCAAACAGCTTAACGAACTGGAATATATCGATGGCTATATTTATGCCAACCAATGGGAAACTAACTACATCCTGAAAATTGATCCCACAGACGGAACAGTTGTGGGGAAGCTTGATTTATCGCCCATTGCCGATCAGATCAAAAGAGAGTACCCGAAAGCTAATGTGCTGAATGGGATTGCCTATAATCCGAAAACGGAAGATATACTTATAACCGGCAAGCGATGGCCCAGGGCCTACATCATAAAATTGAATTAATCTTTTGTGCCGAAGGTACTGATTAGCTACTTAGCTACTTGTCCTGAAAAAAATACATGAGCTACAGCAAACTAGATGGTCCTGAAAGCATTGCGCTGGTTTTTACAGAAGCCTGGAACAGGAGAGATGCACCTAAGCTGGCCTCTCTGTTCGATGATGATGCAGAGTTCATCAATGTTACAGGCCTGTGGTGGCACAACCGGCAGGCCATTGAAAAAGCACATGCCTACGGGCTTGAGACGATCTTCAATAACTCCACCCTTAGCCTGCTGCGTACAAAAGTGAAATATCTGGCAGACAACATAGCCGTGGTGCAGGCAAAAATGAAGTTAAAGGGGCAGACAGCTGTTGGCGATGTAGAACAACCCGGGATTCGCCGCAATATCTTCACCTTTGTGGTGCATAAAACTAATGACCACTGGAGCTGCGCCTCTGCCCAGAATACCGATATCATTCCCAACATGGAAACACATGTTAGAGACGAAAAGGGAAACCTGCTACCAGCTGATTACCGGAAAAAGGGAGGAGCGCAGCCGGACTCTTAGAGAATGGCAATATACCTGGGCCCTGTGGTTGTTTATATGATCATTACTCCTAAACGAGGAAACGCTTCTACAGTTTTCCCGTATGGGGAGGTCATATCTTTGTTGTACCAGCGGTGCTCCCAGGTGTTGTTTCTGCTGGATTGCCTGCTGTTCATTCCTGAACAATATTTTTTGTATGGAGCAACTTACTGTTTTTCTGGTACTGGTTCTATCGCTTGTGTTTTTTGTATGGGGGAGGTTGCGCTATGACCTTGTAGCGCTCTTAGCCCTTTTTGTGCTGGTAATTGCCGGTATAGTGCCTGCTGGTAATGCTTTTGCCGGTTTTGGACATCCTGCAGTAATAACGGTGGCAGCTGTGCTCATGATCAGCCAGGGGCTGCAGCACTCGGGGCTGGTAGATGTAGTTGGCAGGTTATTAACCAGTACAGGAAAAAACCAGGTGCTGCAAATTTTTGTGCTGTGCCTGATTGTTACTTTTGCTTCTGCCTTTATGAATAACATAGGTGCGCTGGCCATTCTTATGCCTGTGGCTATTCATCTGTCCCGGAAGAGTGGTAATCCTCCCTCTT
This sequence comes from Cesiribacter sp. SM1, assembly GCF_020178975.1. Lineage (GTDB taxonomy): Bacteria > Bacteroidota > Bacteroidia > Cytophagales > Cyclobacteriaceae > Cesiribacter. The sequence goes on along the minus strand of NZ_JAHXBU010000041.1, from coordinate 23,798 downwards.
ATCTGCTCATGCCCATTGCTTTTTCTTCCATTTTAGGAGGCCTGATTACTCTTATTGGCACACCCCCAAATATAATTATTGCCCTTTACAGGGCACAGGTGGTGGGTAGTTCCTTCCGTATGTTTGCGTTTGCCCCTGTGGGTATTTGCCTGGCGCTGTTTGGGCTGCTTTTTATATGTTTGCTGGGTTGGCGGCTGCTGCCCAGGAGGCAAACACAGGATGCTGAACAAAGCCTTTTTCAGATAGAAAACTATATTACGGAAGTAAGGGTAGACGAAGCATCTACCCTGGTTGGGCTGCCGGTTGGCGATATCAATTCACAGTCAGATACCGATGTTCAGGCACTGGGGCTGTTAAGAGATGGTGTACGCCTGCATGCACCCTCCCCATTGGAAGAGTTAAGGGAAGGAGACATCCTGATCCTGGAGGCCGCTACCGACGATCTGAAAACCTTTGTACACAGTACAGGAGCCACACTGCTGGGTAATGAAGCCATTCGAAAGCAAGCCAAAGGATCGAAAGATATCCATACCATGGAAGCCGTGGTAATGGCAGATTCTCCGCTGATCGGGCAAACTGCATACAGTATTAACATGCGTGCACGCTTTAACATAAACCTGCTGGCTATTGCCAGGCGTGAAAAGCAGTACTGGCAGCGAATTGGCAAAACCCAGTTCAAACAGGGAGATGTTTTGCTGTTACAGGGAAAGCGCATTAATTTAAAAGATGCCATTACCACCCTGCAGTGTCTGCCCCTGGCAGAAAGAGAACTGAATATTGGCAAACGCCGCAATGTTGTCTTTGCCCTTAGCATTTTTGTTTTTGCCATTGCCACTGTAGTAACGCAGCTGCTGCCGGTAGAGATTGCTTTTATGATGGCTGCCGTAGCAATGGTGCTTACAGGAATACTGCCGCTAAGGGAAATGTACACCAGCATAGACTGGCCGGTGATTGTGCTGCTGGCTGCCATGATACCGGTGGGCGAAGCCTTTGAAACCAGTGGTGCTGCCGATTTGATTACCTACCAGATACTTCACCTGGGAGATTACCACCCCACCTGGCTTATCCTGGGCCTGCTAATGTCCATTACCATTGCACTTTCTAATGTGATCAATAATGCTGCAACGGCAGTGCTCATGGCACCCATCGGAATAAATATAGCAGCAGATATGGATGTTTCGCCGGATCCCTTCCTGATGGCAATTGCCGTTGGCGCTTCCTGCGCCTTTCTTACACCCATTGGTCACCAGTCTAATACCCTGGTAATGGGCCCCGGGGGCTACAAATTCAGCGATTACTGGAAAATGGGCCTGCCCTTAACGGTAGGCATTATTCTGCTGGGTGTACCGCTTATTCTGTATTTCTGGCCCGCCTGATTCTGCCTGCCAAGCCTGATGAAATCGCTGTTTAGCTGAAGAGTTGGTTCACTACAAAGGCAGAGGCATAGGCGAGCACCGTCATGTACACAAGCTGCAGCAGGGGCGCCCACCAGAAAGGAGATTGCTTCAATACTGTACCTGCCATATGAAAGTACTGCATGGCAAAGGCATAAAATACCAGCAGCGACAGCAGCATGGGGGGTACCAGCGGACTGCCATTAGGCTGGTTTTGCTGGCGGATGCGGGTGAGCAGGCTCAATTCTGTTCCGGCCTCCTGGCTTGACAGTGTGGCCATACTGCCTACAAATGCTTCGCGTGCTGCAAAAGAGCTTAGTACGGCTAAGCCTACCTGCCAGTCGAAGCCCAGAGGTTCTACGGTAGGAGCTATGATTTGTCCTATTTTACCGGCAAGGCTATGGGCAGGCGCTACTTCTGTTGCTAATGCCAGGTCTGTTGGCACCACCTGCAACTGTATTGGGTCTGATGAATGAAGATGATCCCTGTCTGTTGCCTGTTCAGATCTGCCTGAAGCTTGTTCAACATTGCTATGTGGGGCATGTATATGAAGCAGCATCCAGATAAGAACCGAAACAGGCAGTACCACCCGAACTGTTCTTAAGCCGATTTCAGAGAGATTTACCCTTACAACATGCCAGATATCGCGCCAGTAGGGACGGGTAAAGTAGGGAAGCTCCATTACAAAGGTATCATCGGCTTTTACCTTTAGCACCAGCTTAAGGGCCCACGACGATAAAATGGCAGCAAAAAAGCTAAAGCCGTACATAGCCAGCAATACCAGCCCCTGCACACTTAAAATGCCCAGCACATGTGTTTCAGGCACAAACAGGCCAATCAGGATAATGTATACCGGCAGGCGTGGGGAACAGTTAACGAGCGGAGCTACAAAGATCTGCTTGGCACGCTCGCGCCAGCAGCTGCAATCTTTATTGGCAAGCAGGGCAGGTATGCTGCAGGCTGCCGTAGACAGCAGGGGAATAGCGCTGCGGCCGTTAAGGCCAAAGCGGCGCATCAGCTTATCCATCAGCAGCATTACGCGCGACATATAGCCGCTTTCCTCCAGCAGGGCCATTAGGGTAAAGAATACCAGCAGGTGCGGCAGAAACAACAGCACCCCACCTATGGCAGGTAACAGGCTGGTGGTAATCAGGCTGCCAAACCAGTTGTTGGGTAACGCACTGTCAATGCCCCCGGCAAGTGATCCCCAGGCGGTATCCAGCAGGGGCAGCGGGGCATTGCCCAGCCAGAACACCATCTGGAACAGCATAAACAAAAGCCCGACAAAGCTTAGGTGCCCCCAAAGCGGGTGGGTGAGTACGGCATCACATTTATTGAGCAGCTGTGTTGCCTTATTGGTGCGCGATTGCCTGGTAGCCCTGGCCAGTATGCTGTGAATTTGCTGATACCTGCCAATGGTTTCGCGGGCCTGCAGTTCTTCTGCATGAAAGCGGTGCTTTCGGCAAATCTTCTGCAGCCCTTCCTGTTCCTGTGCTTGCAGGTGTGCACTCTGGGCACCCTGCTGCAGCAACTGCCAGGCGCTGTAGTTATTGGATACAGCGAATTGTGCTTTTACCTCATCAATGGCTTTTGGCGCCAGGGCGTGTACATCATAGAAGGTTTCTGCTTCTTTACGAATCGGGTTCGTCATGATGTACTTAAGCTTATCCAGCCCTTCGCCACTACGGGCATTGATGGTAACCACCTGTACGCCCAGCAGCTCCTGCAGGCGGTTGGCATGCACACTAATGCCGGCCTGCCGCGCTACATCAAGCATGTTTAGTGCCAGCACCACTGGCACACCCAGGTCTTTCACCTGGGAGAACAGCAGGAGGTTACGCTTCAGGTTAGAGGCATCGGCAATAAAGATCAGCAGGTCGGGGAAAAACGGGCTCTGCGGATTATTAAGCACCTCCAGGGCCGTTTTTTCTTCTGCACAGCGTGCATAAAGGCTATAAGTACCCGGAAGATCTATGATCTGGGCAGTAATATATTCATCGAGCCTGCACTGCCCGATGCGCTTATCAATGGTTACGCCCGGAAAATTTCCTACCTTTTGATTAAGACCCGTAAGTTGATTGAAAAGGCTGGATTTCCCGGAATTTGGGTTGCCAATTAAGGCTATTTTCGGATTGGACTTTATCGGCATATGGAACCTACTCTACCAGGGCAAGGCTTTGTGCCTCGTCCATGCGCAGTGATAAATCGTGGCCTCCCACGGTTATGCACAGCGGATCGCCTGTTAACTTCAGGCTAACTTCAGTACCGGGCAAACAGCCCATTTCAAGCAGCTTCAGGTAGAGACTGTTTGGACGCATGTTGGCAATAATGCCTTTTTCGCCCTGCTTCAGGTCTGCTACGTTTCGCTGTTTCAGGTTTATTTTCATGCTCTTTAAAAAAGCGTTGCAAAGTTCAGCCAACTGCAGCAATATTCCAACTGGCTGGTAATAAATCTGCAACAGCACGCAGATGGGCGGAGTTCTTCAAATGCATGCTAAAACAAGGATAATCTTACATTCGTATACCCTGCTAAGATAAATTAGATACAAAATGGAAGCATCAGAAAATAAGACAAAATCTTCTACTGAAGAAAATATCAGAAAGGAAGATAAGCAGAAGCTGTCTCCGGAAGAGATTAAGCAGGGAAAGGCATTGCAGCAGGAGGAAGAAGAGGGTGAAAATCCTTTTGGCGGCATGAATAGCCGTGATTTTAAGAAAAACCTTGGTTGCGGGGGGTGATGGTGAATGAGTGAGCAGGTGTGCACTTTTGCCTGCCCTCCGGGCCTGAAATTGTCAATCGCCTGCAGTTATGTTGCTGACCGGAAGACCGGCATGAAGATACTCACCCGCCAGGAGGCGGGCGAGGGAGCTTATTGTAATCGCTTAAAGATCAATATCATATACCTTATACACCCCCTACTGGTGGAGAAGGCACACAATTAGCCTGGAATATTACGTCAGCTGGAGAAGAAGATGCGCTTTACTCGCTCGCTTACGTTGGTTAATATTTCGTAGGGAATGGTGCCTATTTCTGCAGCCAGCTGGGTAATAGGTCTTTCGGGGCCAAAAACGATGGCTTCATCGCCTTCCTGAACATCAATGCCTGTGGCATCTACCATGGTCATGTCCATGCAAACCCGGCCCACCACCGGGGCTGGGTGGCCGTTAATAAGCACCTTGCCTACACCATTGCTAAAGCGGCGGTCAAAGCCATCGGCATAGCCTATGGCAATGGTAGCCAGTTGTATGTCCTGGTGAGCAATGCCGCTGCGGCTGTAGCCAACCGTTTCGCCCTTTGGAATTTGCTTAACCTGCGATACCGTAGTTTTTAAGGTGCTGATGGGCTGTAGCGAGCGTTGCTCCATGCCATTTACCTCGGCCCCATACAGGCCAATGCCTAAACGCACCATATCGAACTGGTACTCCGGAAAGCGCAGAATGCCGGCAGAGTTCAGCAGGTGGCAAAGGGGCTTATAGCCCAGGGCTGCTACCACCTGCTCGTAGTACTGCAGCAGGCGCTGTGCCTGCAGTTGCGAAAAATCGTTAAACTCAGCACTGTCGGCACCGGCCAGGTGGCTGAACACACTGCTGATCTGTAGCCTTTGGGTGCTTAGCAGTAGCTCCAGTACCTCGGGCAGATCGGCCTGGTTAAAGCCCAGGCGGTGCATGCCGGTATCGAGCTTCAGGTGGGCGCGGGCCTGCCTGCGGTGTGTTTTCAGGTAGTCTGTAAACTCCCGTAGCTGCGAAATACTGTAGAGTTCGGGCTCCAGGTCATATTCCAGCAGCTTGGGGAATGTTTCCGGGGCAGCATTCATGATCATGATGGGCAGGCTTACCCCTGCCTGACGCAGTGTAATGCCTTCATCGGGATAGGCCACTGCCAGGTAATCTACTTTCTGGAACTCCAGCAGGTTTGCCACCTCGTGGCTGCCGCTGCCATAGGCAAAGGCTTTTACCATTACCATGGTTTTGGTGCCTGTTTTTAGCTTGCTCCGGTAAAAGTTAAGGTTATGGGCCAGGGCATCCAGATCAATCTCCAGCACTGTACCGTGTGTTTTGTGTTGCAGGCGGCTTACAAGGCGCTCAAAGCCAAAGGTGCGGGCGCCTTTAAGCAACACCAGCTCCCTGCCAATCTGGCGCTCGGGCTGCTGCTGTATAAATTCTTCGGTACTATTATAGTATACTGCCTGGGGTATGGAGGCAAAGAGTGGTGCAGCCTTTCGCAGTTCGGGGCCTATGCCCACCAGCCTGTCGATGTTATTTACCTGCAGCAGCTCCGATACTTTTTTGTACAGCTGCTTTGGTGGCAGGCCTGTCTGCAGCAGATCAGACAGAATTACGGTTTTTTTGCGATGATGCTTGTGCTGCTGCATAAACTCCAGCGCTACCTGGAGGCCTGCAAGATCGTTGTTGTAGGCATCATTGATGATGTAGCTGCCATTAACACCCTGCTTTAGCTCCAGGCGCATGGCGGGCAGGGCCAGGTGGCTAAGCTGCTGCTGTAGCTGATTGTGCGCGTAGCCCTGGCTATGCAGCAAGAACAGGCAGTGCAGGCAGTTCTCTATTGAAGCGCTATCCCGGAAGGGGATGCGGTAACTGAGCTGCTGGTTCTGGGGTAAATGGAGGTGCAGCAGGGTATCTTTGGAGCGGTGCACCACTTCTGCCCGCCAGGGGCCTTCGCTTTGCTGCTGACTCCAGCCTACCAGGTTTTTATGAGGATACACCTCCTGCAGGCAGTTATGGATCTGCTCATGATCCCTGCAGTAAATAATGCTTTCAGATCCGCTAAACAGCTGAGCCTTTTCCCAAACCTTTTCCTCACGGCTACTAAAGCCGCGGTCGTGGGCCGGGCCTATATTGGTAAAAATGCCAATGGTAGGTTTTAGCACCCCCTGCAGGTGCTGCATTTCGCCACGCTCCGAAATGCCGGCTTCAAACACGCCAATGCTGTGGTGCTCGTTTATTTGCCAGACAGACAGCGGCACCCCTGTTTGCGAATTATAGCTCTTTGGGCTGCGTACCACCTGCTCACGTGCGGGCATCAGGTTGCTTAGCCACTCCTTAACAATTGTTTTTCCGTTTGAGCCGGTAATGCCAACAACAGGCAGGCTAAACTGGCTGCGGTGCCAGGCTGCCAATTGCTGCAGGGCCCTTAGCGAGCTGGGTACCTGCAGTATGTTTGCCTCTGGTAAATCCAGGTCTGTATACTCCTCTACCACAAAACACCTGATGCCACCTTTGTAGGCATCCTGCAGGTATTGGTGCCCATCGTGCTGCTGGCCCCGCAGGGCGAAAAAAACAGCGCCCGGGCTAACCACCAGCTTACGGCTGTCAAAAAGCAGGTAACTGATGGCAACATCCTGCGGGAGCTGCAGCATTTGACCATTGCATATAGAGCGTAGCTGAGAAAATAAAAGCATAGGGGTGTTTAATGAAGTCTGCTGCCATTGGGTACTTCCGCACCTGTTGCAGCGGCATCGGGTGCTGCCAGTACAATATGGCCTGCAGTATCTGAAAAACCTGTTACCAGCACCTCTGAGCGGAAGCCTGCAATTTTAATGGGATGCAAATTAACAACGCAAAGCACCTGTTTTCCAACAAGTTTATCGGGAGAATAATGGTGTGTGATCTGGGCGCTCGACTGGCGAATACCAGTTTCAGGCCCCAGGTCTATCCACAGCTTAATGGCAGGCTTGCGGGCCTCGGGGAAAGGCTCGGCTTTAACAACAGTTCCAATGCGCAAATCTACCTTCTGAAAATCTTCTAAAGAAATTTTTTCTATCATGTGCAACCAAGTAAGGGGTTAAGGCATCTAATATATAAAGAGCGAAAAATAAGGATGTTAACAATAATTAACATAATCCATAAGCTCACCTATTGAACTGAATTCTTTTTTTTATAACTTTACCTAAAATTACACAACAATGAAAGCTGCATCTCTTCTCCGGTATATTTGGGTTGGCTGTTTTATATGCTGCCTGTTCCTGGCTGCTACGGGAGTGGCATATGCAGGTGCCTGTAACAATGGAACTAACGGCAAAGCAGCTACAGTTGCTAAAGCTGAGGTAGAAGTGCAGCAGGTAGCACCTCCTGTGAAGAAAAAAACAGAAGCTGCTGTTGTTTCCAAAGATGTAATGGTTGATAAACAGGAGTCTAAACAGACCGAAGTGAAAAAAGAGGCTGCTACTGCAGGTAATTATTTCTCTTTCAGCTTCCTCTATTACCTGTTCTACAAAACTAACTTTGCAGAAACCACCAACAGTGCCCTGCGCAGCTCATTTAAAACAATTGTGTGCAATTTGCTGGACTAACAACGTATTATTTATTTGGTTGATAAAATATAAAGGCTGCCCCGGGGCAGCCTTTCTTATTTATAGTGCTGTATTTGTGTTTTGGGTAAAACGCTCCAGGTCTTTCAGCTTGATCTTATCTTCGTAAAAGGCTTTGTTGAAGATTACACCCCACACACCAATTTCCTGCAGTTTTTCAATATCATCAATAGAGCTGATACCACCACTGGCTAAGATACATAAGCCCGGGTAGCGATCAAGCAGCTGCTTGTACAACTCCAGCGAAGGGCCGCTCATTTCGCCATCGCGCGATACATCCGTGGTTTTTACATACTTAAGCCCGCGCTCATAGAAATACCCAATGTGATCGGCAACATCGATATCGGTATTCTTTTGCCAGCCCCTGATCAGGATTTTGCCCTGCAGGGCATCGGCACCCAGCGTTATCTTTTCACGTCCGTAAGATACCAGCCAGGAGGTGAATAACTCCTTGCGGCTTACGGCTACGCTGGCGGCAGTAATGTAACTGGCGCCGTACTCATAGGCTTTGCTGATATCGCCATCGGTGGTAATACCGCCGGAAAAGTCTATCTGAATGTTGGTATAGCCCGCTATGGTTTCAAGTACACCATAATTAACAGGATGCCCCTGTTGTGCTCCCTCCAGATCTACCATATGGATCTGGTCAATGCCATGTGCCTCAAACTTTTGTGCTACCTCAAGCGGGTTTACATCATACTTGGTAACCTTGTTGAAATTGGCCTTATCAACATGAACGCACTGACCTTTGATCACCGCAATAGATGGTACGATCTTTATCATAATAAAATAGAATCTGAAAAATAGAACAAGGCCGCCAGACAAGCGGCTTTTGCAAACTTGCCTGCTTAAGTGCAAAATAATGCGTAAATCTTAATTTTCCGCTCTTTTGCTACTGCAGGCACTCACAAATTACACAAAATCATCTAACTCCACAAGCTTGAATCCCTCTCCGCGAACGCTAAGAATCTGCAGGCGGGGATCCTGCCGCAATAGCTTGCGCAACTTTGTGATATACACATCCATGCTGCGGGCGTTAAAGTAGCTGTCGTTGTGCCAGATAGCATTAAGCGCATCGGTGCGATCGAGGGTCTGGCCTTTACGTTCGGCCAGCATTTTTAAAAGTGCTGCTTCTTTGGCGGTAAGCGAGGTGCTTTCTCCTTCTATTTTTAATTCCTGCTGCTGAGGCATAAATACGTAGCGGCCAATCTGCAGCGGGCCTTCTGCCGGAGCAGTGGTGCCTCCGGCAGCGCCTCTGCTGCTACGCCTTAAAATGGCCTGTATACGCAACAGGAGCTCCTCCAGGCTAAAGGGTTTTGTGATGTAATCGTCGGCGCCCAGCCGAAAGCCGTTGAGGGTATCTTCCTTCAGGCTTTTGGCTGTCAGGAAAATAATGGGCACCTGCTGGTTGCGTGCTCTTATCTTTTCTGCCAGTGTAAACCCATCCATCTGCGGCAACATTACATCCAGCAGGCACAGGTCGAAGTTGTTGTGCTCAAAAGCATGCAGGCCCAGCAGGCCATTTACTGCCAGGTGAGTGGTGTAGCCTTTTACCTGCAGGTATTCCTGCAGAATTTGCCCCAGGTTAGGATCGTCTTCTACTACCAGAATATTAGCTTTTTGCATGCAGCGGTGGATTTAGGGGTAAGGTTACAGTAAAACGGCTGCCGGCACCCGGCTTGCTCTGCAGCTTTATGTTGCCGCCGTGGGCTTCGGTGCTGTAGCGTACAAAAGCAAGCCCCAGGCCAAAGCCCTTTACATTATGCACATTGCCGGTGGGCACCCGGTAAAACTTATCAAAAATTTTATCCTGGTTTTCGCGGCTGATGCCTATGCCTTTATCGGCCACAGTTATGGCAATGGCTGCTTTGTCGTTCAGCAGGGTGTTAGCAGTATACACTTCTATTTGCGGTGCGCCCTCAGAATACTTAATGGCATTTTCCAGCAGGTTGTTTAAAATGCCAGTGAGGTGCAGGCGGTCTGCCAGAATTGTTTGGTCTGTAGCATCGAGCTGCAGCATAATCTTGCTTTCTGCAGGCAATTGAAGCCGGTAAATATCGGCTATGCCTTCTATCAGCGGGTGTACCTCTACCTCCTCCAGCTTCAGCACGGGCTTTTGTTTCTCCAGGCGGGCTATTTGCAGCACCTTTTCTACCTGTTGGCCCAGTCGGCGGTTTTCCTGGCGAATAATGCCCAGGTAGCGATCCTGTATGTTGGGCTGCCGGCTTAAGTCGGGATCGTTAAGAGCCTCACAAGCCATGCTGATGGTGGCAATAGGGGTTTTCAGCTCATGCGTCATGTTGTTGATAAAGTCATTCTTTATCTCACTGAGCTTCTTCTGGCGAAGAATGGTTTGCACAGCATAGGCAAAGCATCCAATCACGATCAGCATCAGCAGGGCGGAGGAGGCCAGGGTGCTGCTCATGCGGCTAAGCAGGTAGCCGGTCTGGTTGGGCAGGTATACGCTCAGGTAGCTATCGGCCCGGAAGATATCGTTGGGGAAGAGGGCTGCCTGGTAGAGATTTGCAGTGTCTGGCAATGTGCGGGTGCTGTGGTACACGAGCTGGCGCCGCGGGCCCTGTATTACGGCCCAGTGATAATCGGCATCTATGCCCCTGTTGCTTAAGGCCTGTTGCAGCAGGGTGTCTATTTGTACAGAGTCAATGCGTTTTTTGAGCGATAGCTCTTCTGCCATAAACTGCCGGAGGTAGAGCTGGTCTACCTGTTGCCGGTGGTGCAGGCGGTCTTCCAGTGCTTTAGCTACCACATCCTGATACGTTTTACCCTCCTGCAGGGGAGCCTTGCCTCTTTTGGTGTCGGTAAGCTCTACAACAATTTGCCCGTCTTCTATACGCACTTTCTTCTGCAGGGAATCGAGCGGCATGGGTGGTATTTCGGGCATGGGCGGCAGCGGTACCGATGGGTACATCTTTTTTGAATCAAGCCTGTTGGTGTAAAAAGTAACATGGTTGCGCTGATAGGTAAAGTTTACTACCTCTTGTTTCTCCAGCCGGCGGGTAACTTCTAACAGCGCTTCCTGCACATTACGGGCAAGCTCATCTTCTTTCAGGCGCACGGCAGTTTGTATCCAGTACAGCTGAAATAAGATAAGGCCAAGCACCGTAAGGCCCATCAGAATGCTTAATATATATATTTTTGTTCTGGTCATGTTTGCACTAAAATACGCTCAAAAGGCCTTAATATTCCTCTTTTAACATACTTTAACTTTAATTAACATTTGTTCAAGCATGGTAGCTATCTTTGTATGAAATCAGCCTTTTAAGTTATTAGAAGCAGGTATTTTAGAATTCTATACTAACATGATATTAGTGTTTGTCTCAGAAAAGTTTCATAAAAGTTTCATAGATGGATAAGACCAAAAATATTAAACGGGAATTGCTGAACATTAGCAAATCAACGGGTAAAGGTAGCATAGCCATATATTACAGTAAGACAAAGAAGATAAAACGGTTTCCCACAGGTGTGAAAGTGGATGCATCTAAATGGGATTATGAGACCAGCCAACCTAAACGCAATGCTTTAACTAAAGCTGATACAGCCATAGTTGACAAGCTATATAACACCATTCATCAAATCATTACCGACTATCAATATAAGTACAACGAGTTACCAGATGTTGCACATATAGAACAATTCTTATCTAAGCCTGATAACACCGAAAATATACATAGCCTGTTACAAGAATTCATAAAAGTAAAAATAGCTAATACGGTGGGCGAAAGAAGTGCTTATACTCTGATATATGTTGCCAAGGAGTTGAAAGAAGCGGAACAGCACTACAATATAAACCTGACATTAAATAACCTTACCTATAATTTCATTGAGAAGTACAAAGAATACTGCTTTATCCATAAGAAAAGAAAATTACAGGCTAACACTTTGAATCTACGACTACAATCGTTAAAAGAATTTGTAAAATGGCTGGATAAACGAGAAATACCTCATAATATAAAGCCTGAAACCTGGGATGGTGTAAAGAAGAATAAAGTAGAACCTATATGTTTAGAACGTGACGAATTAGACGCTATCCTAAAATATCAGCCAAAGAATAAAAAAGAAGAATTAGTTAAAGATGTGATTGTCTTTCTTTCACATACTGGCATGAGGATACAAGATGTGCTTTTAGTGAATAAGGATACCTGCGGTAACGATACTATTAGAATCAAGCCTAAAAAGACGGAAAGGAAAAATATAACGGCTGTTATCCCTATCGTAAGAAATGTTCAGCACATATTGGATAAATACAACTACAATTTGAAGCCGTTCTATTACCGCTACATCAATGAACACATTAGAAAGTTCTGCGCCAATATCAAAGAATTAGATAAAGAAGAAACTTATAATAAAATAGAAGGTAAGGAAGTTGAGGAAGCCACAGCTAAAAAGTACGAGTTATTATCTACCCATGATGTAGGGCGTAAGACCTATGTAAACCTCTGTATTCAAAAAGGTGTACCAATCACAACGGTAATGTCTGCCACTGGTCACCGTAACATTGATACTATTATACAGCATTATGTAGATAAACATATAGCTGCATTACCACAGTTAAGAAGTGTATTTGATTGAGTAGAGTAGAGCATTCCAATTTATGAGCAGTACTAACTTTAGCTGAGGAATTAAAAAGGTGCTTAGTAACTGGAATCATGGCGATCAGCTACTGCGCACCATCTTTAAATATCCTAAACAAAAACAGTAGTGATCAAAAACTAAAAACACTACCTGGATACTCGTTAAATTAGGATTTTCTCAAGACTTCATTGCAATGCCTCTGCCGTCCATCACAAGAGTAACTGATTTACGAATTTTCGGAATAGAAGTATTCTTTGCTGCTGCTTTATATGTTCCTCTTGTCTTCTTAGATCCTTCTCTTCTTCTTGCCATATAGTTAATTCTAATGGGTTTACGATCTCAACGCGGTTGATGTATACCCTCAGTGATAAGGCTTCATAGAGGTCATGCTCTACATTTAAATCCACCATCAATACATTTATCTCAGTATAGCCCCAGGTAGTATCCTGCATGATGAAATCAGTGATGGCTGCCTTGTATCCATTTCTGTCCGTGACCAGGGTAAAAAGACAAATTGGTTCAGTATCCTGTAACACACTGTTCACTTGATATACATGATCTGTAGAGCAGACTTCAAAAAAATCAGGAATTAGATGGGGCATCTTGCTTATCCTCCTTTCTGCTGTTCAGATCCAGCTTCATCCTTCTTAGTGCCATTTCGACCACTTGACCTTTACTAATTTTAAGCTTATTGCGCTGCTGGAAGAACAACTTCCACTGCTGTATTTCCAGGTCTACCGCTTCGCTCACTTTTAAACTTCTCATATTAAATATATAATTTATTTTTATATATTAATTTCTACTTTTCCCTTTTTCCACCATCTATTCTGGATATATAATTCAAAATGAATAACAGATTATGATCGTAGTATTAAGAGAAGAACTACTCTACAAGAAGGGAGAAACGAGGATATTTAAAACATACAATCCTGAACTGCATCGATATGGACTCTTTATGCCTATATCCAGCGGTGCTAAAAAATATAAGGCTGTCTTCCTTCACATATTCAAATATGAATACATACCTACCTATGGGGAAGAAAGGGCTGCTGTAGTAACTTACCAGGAAGAATACAAGTGGCTGGATTTATCTTGGAAAAACAAAGACATGACACCAGGAGAACAGGATGAATGGAGTTCATATTTGATAAAAAACTCAGTATGCTTGTGCCGTGATTCAGAAGCATTAAGAAGGAACTGTAAACTGTGTGGAGCCTATGGACAGATCGAAAACCCCTATGCTGAAAGGCATTTAAATAAATTCTTAGGGTGGTAGAAATTTCTGTTCAGTTTTAAGAGAAAATGACTGGTTTTCAAAATGTTGATTAACAATGGATATAATGTTTTAGATCAAGTAGTAAACTTAGCTATGGTACAATCGATGGCATTAGTATATTGGGAATCGAAACTTCAATATAGATGCCTACACTGAACTGGATTGGTAAAGAGAAAGTAATCAATCATCACAAAGACGTACCATTCAAAATTCTGGAACCTATCTACACCTTCGCTAATGGAGAAGTAATGGATGGGGGCAAATCAGAAAATAAGATCATTCATGGCGATAACTTAGAAGCACTTAAAGCCCTCTTGCCAGAATATGAGGGAAAGGTCAACTGCATCTATATTGATCCCCCATACAATACAGGAAACGAAGGTTGGGTGTATAATGATAATGTAAATCACCCAAAGCTGAAGAAGTGGTTAGGAGAGGTAGTTGGTAAAGAAGGTGAAGATCTTAATCGCCATGATAAATGGCTTTGTCCACCATTATCCAGATTTCATCGTCCTAACTAAGGCGGGTAAAGTAGTAGTGATCGAAACTAAAGGTGATCACCTGGATAACGATGATAGTCGAAAGAAGCTTCAGCTTGGTCAGAAATGGGCTAACAAGGCAGGTGATAAGTATAAGTACTTCATGGTATTCAATACCAATCCAATAGCTGGTGCAAGAGGGCTTGATGAATTCTTGAAGATGCTACGGGATATGTGATGTTGGCAATGCTACAAAAACTTAGGAAACAATGATCATTGTAAGATTCAACCAACATGCTGATGAAATTTGAAGAATGTTTCTGGGAATTGATGGGTAGTCTAAGTTCACCTATTTCAAAAGCAGGAGGCGGTGTATACCTACTTGTTTTCAAAGGTACTCCTAAGAGAGTGATCTATGTGGGTACCACAAATAACTTCAACAACAGAATTGATAAGCATCGAAGATGTATGTTGGAAGGAAAAAGGACTATATGGAAAGCTGATGTACGTAAGGACATCTATGAATTAATGAGTCATATGGATGAAAAAAATCCATATAAGTATTATGCTTCCTTAGCCAAGCGGAATTTATTATGGGCTACCACAGACATTAATAAAACCACACCAACCAATGATTTATTAAAAAAAGATAGTTACGAAGAAAACTGGAAAGACTTTGTTCACAACCAATACATCCATGCTATTGAGGTCTGGGCTTTAGAAACTGGTTACAGCGATGAAACAAATAAGCGTATTGAATCACAGATACAAACAGCTTTAAAAAACAGATACAGTATTGGCTCCCATATTCATAATAAAGGAATGTGCTGGTTAGGAAAAATTGAGTATGCAGATGATGTGTTTAATACCTCATTTACATTTTCGAATGCACCAGATATTTCAGAAGAATTCTGAATCCATTCTTCAAAATTTGAGTAACACCTCTTTCATAAAATATAGGAAGCCGCATAAGATAATAGCAGCCCAGGAAAAAGCGGAAGTACTAAGATCTACACGAGAAATCCACAGCAGATCCAAAAAGTCTTGGCAGCGAGAAGAACTTATTATTCTGAAAAGATTTGTTAGATTGAATATGCCAGTGGATGAGATAGCTAAACATTTAGAACGAACACCAGCAGAGGTAAATCAAAGAATAGCTTATCAAAGAAAATATAACCAGTTGTAATAAAGAGATAGATTTTTTAGGCTATAAATGATTTAAAGCTTCGAAAAGAGTAGCCTGTTCAAATAAAGAAACTTTTTTATATGGAATATTTTCGAAGCACCAACCTTCACCAACTTGATAGAAGCATTGTTGGGCAAGTACTGAATTATTCCATCTGCTTTGTGACATTCTTTTCCTGCCCATTCCTAATTTTTTAACCAGATTCTGAACATCTGTCAGCCTGGCAAGCCTCTTGTGGATAGGATTTTCAGAGTATCCTAAGCTGGTTCTGAATTTACCAGGATATAACAAACAGGCTGTTTCTGTCAATTCTGTAGACATTAGTCGTCCAGATTCTTCATCTTATGTATTCTTATCCTGGGACGTAACCAATTTTTAAACTCTATTACAAGATTTTTCAGGAATAAATTATTTTTTATCAGATCATCAGTTGATTCATTTTCTAATACACATCTTAGTAATAGAGTTTTATTAAATGTTTCAAATGGTTGTTTTTCTTTTTCTTTGAAGAAAGCATCGATATACACTATCAATTTTTCTTCTGATATGTAATAATTCATAGTTATAAGCTTTTTAAGCTATATATAACATTTTAACTTTTTCTCTTTTCTCTCATAAATATCAACTGAATATTATTTCATATCAAAAAATCCACACCATATGGATATACCATTATTTAATTAATTATTATAATTAATATTTATTATATATACCTATTTAATTGGAATAATAACCTTAGTCTAATAATACATTATTCAACAGTTAATAATAATTCCTTACATGATTTAAAACTAATGATCATATCAAATCTATAAAGGTAAATCAGAGATAACTAATAAAGATATATACCTCTGATATAACCCTTAAATAGATATGATAATGAATAAAATTAAAAATTATTTTATACCGAGTGGTATTAGTGATCAGTATATTAATCAAATACTTACCAAGCATTTTGGTTTAGAACCACTTCAAATACACAAGCTATTCTCTTACTATACTTATATCTTAAAAAAAGTTAGTAATGGATCTTGTGATATAGAGGAATATATACCTGTTCACCATGAAATACAAAAATACTTCTTCGAACAGAAACGCAAAAACGGGAAATACTTGCTTGATCTATTCCTGAAATTAGGGCTTATCGAGAGGCTTGATTATAATCCATATACTGGTGAATACTGTCCAGGTGGATATTATAACTACTCCAACAACGGCAATCCGCATCAATCACTTTCTTACAGAATACCGAAACAGCTTTTCCAAAGTGGAAAACTGTACAGGATGGTACCAGTAGGAAAGAAGTATCTAAAAAAATATGTGAAACAACTCAATAGAATGAATTTCACAGATTTAACAAAGTGCGAGGAATATTACAGAAAGGCAGTGGCTAAGGTGATGGATGAAATTTACATAGAGGACTGTTTGGATGTCCGTATGATTTTAGCAGATATGTATTCGGAAAGAGCAACAGAACTTGGGGGTATTACATTTATATCCCAGGAAGAGTGGGTTGATGCTAAGATTAGCAACTTTAATTTAAACCCTTTTTCTGATGGTCTGGTAGATGCTTTTGGTGAAAGGTTACATCACTCTGTCGTTCGTAGAAAAAAGGTCTTTAGACCCTATCACAGACACCCAGACTTTCCTAACGAAAAATATGAAATCATCGACATAGTTAACTCCCAGCCCTGGTTTTATGCAAACTTGAATGAAAGTTTGATAGAGAAGTTTGCTCCAAAGTGTTCTGATGCAATAGCTATCATAAAAAAATACAGAAGAACCTCAGACTATAAGCGATTTAAGGAACTTGCTGATGAAGGAAAGATGTATGAAGCCATATATGAACTATGGGAGAAGAAGTATGGCAGCCCAATCAAACAAAGAGATGTAAATGACACTGAAACCAGCTATTCTGAAAAATTGCGCAAAGCAGCAAAGGAAGTCACCTATATCGCTTTCTATGCTAACTATACTATAGAAGAGAACAGTAAGTCTACGATACAAGATTTTGAGCAGTTGCTACTCGACTATGCTCTGGAAGAGGGTGAGGATATATTAGAAGCGATGGACAAGACCAGGGAAGTACTTATTTGCAAAAAAGCTATCCAGCTGCTTAAAGATGAATTTAATACTGTATATCAGATGTTTAAGGAGATAAAGCAACTAAACTGGAAGCACCTATTGCCACAAGAGAAAGAAAAAAAATATGCCAGATATAAAAACACTGCCCTACTGGTACAGCGAATAGAAGCTGGCGTCATATACACCCAGATTGTAAAGGATTTGCATAATGCTGGCATAAACAAGGTCATTACCTACCATGATGCTGTTGCGGTACCAGAATCGCAGTATAATCAGGCGAAAGAAATAGTCATAAATTCATTTCTGGCGTTGGAGTTAAATCCAAAGCTGGCATAGAAAAGGGGAGCTAATCACTCCCCTTTTTCTTTTATATACTTCTCAACCCTGGCTTTAGCTACTCCAAAGATATCAGGGCTTTTTCGATCCCAATCCAATTCACACCACAATTAATGGCGGCAATTATGGTAGATGCGCTACCCATGATGGCATCTAATACTACTTCATTGGAATTCCTGTTCATAAAGGTTGAAATCAAATACTCCATGAGTTCAATAGGCTTCTTGTGCTGGTGGTGCTTCAGCACTGTTTCACCTTTTGCGGTGGTTATACGGGCTTATAATGGCTTAAAAAAAGCAAGCCTGGTTAAGCTTTGTTTGGAAATAAGTTAGCCATTATGTAGGTTCCTGCTTGGTTAGAAAGAATTGATCATGGACAAAAAGAAAGTCTTTGTTACGTATAGTTGGGATGGTGAAGAACATGAAAAGAAAGTGTTGTCCTTTACACTATATCTGATTGAGAAGGGGTTTGATGCCAAAGTAGACAAGATAGAGTTACAAGAACAAACTGGTCTTAACTTTCGCAGAATGATGCATGATATTTTTCTTCATTCTGATAAAATCATCATTGTTCTTTCCAAGAACTATAAAAAGAAAGCAGAAAATAATGAGGGTGGAGTGGGTATTGAATACGGATATATTTTGAATGAGATAAATGAGAATAGTAAAAAGTTTATTCTTGTAGCGTTCGAACCATATTCAAAAGATATAATACCGATTGGTTTCAAAGGGATAGATGTTACACATTTATCAGATGCTAAAGCAATGAATAAATTATTTGCTTTATTATTAGATAAAAAAACATTTAATATTCCTGAAATAGGCAAAGATTTGCCAGTTATTGAACAAGACGAAGTGCCTTATTTTGAAGATTATCTAAAGCCTACGAATGTAACACCTGCTGATACAACTTCTATTGCTCCTGCTTATACACCTGTTAATGTAAATGATTTTATCATTGATAAAATTGAAAAGTACAATCATTTTGAATATAAATTTCAGTCTAAATTAAAGATAAATCTTCATAATGTAGATGTTTTATTAAAGGCGCATGATTCAAGCCAACATGCAGATTATATAGTTAAGATTGAATATCTTGATGAAAAATTAAGTAGTGATGTAGTTGTAAGAGCGTCTTCGATTCTTGAGCAGATAAAAGCCTATTATTTACAAACCACAAGAAAGAGTAATATAAAAACAGTTTTGATTGTGGTATACAATGAAAATGCTGGTAACAAAGATGAAGTAGAAAGATTTAAAAAATGGGCTAATAACCATGTAGCGTCTACAAGTAGTTGGGCGACCAAAAAATTTATAATTTCAGCAAATGAAATTTATAACTTCAATGCTGAAAATATTTTTTAGCATCACTAAACAAAAAAGCAAGCCTGGTTAAGCTTGCTTCTTCATTTAGCCTTTATAATTCAAATCAGGTTCTTAATCTTCTGCTTTCGCCTAAACCCTTTCCAATCTTCAACACCAGCGTTTGTATTTGTCGATAAACATCTAAAATCTTTGCTGATGCTGAATTTCAACCACGTGTTATCATTAAGGTGTAAACAGAAATCAAAATTACCTGATGATGTGCCTATAAATTCACATTCATCAAGGGTAAATTCAACAACACTAAAATCAGCTAATGTGTATTCGTATATTTGTTTTTGCATAGCATCATAGAGCAGGAAGCAGTTAAGTTCATTACGCTGCTTTCATTACTGGTAACGTTTTTTTGAAGTGTCGCTTATAAGCTTTTAGATCATTGATTGTAAAAATCAAGTAACCATTACCATTATCATAAAACTGATATGACAGCTTGAAAAAGTTACGCCAATAGCTAAACCAAACTGATTTTGCTTGCCAAAAAGATTGTTCTTGTTCCTTCTTGGTTCCGTAAAATTTGTAACCTACTGCGTGAATACCTTTATCTTCTAAATCATCCCAAACTAATACTTCCAAATCATCACGAAGATAACCTTCATCATCAATGATTGCTTTTTTTAGTATTTCAGACGCTTCAAAATAAACTTCAAGTTCTGTTTGTGTGGGTTTGGTTTGTTTTTTCATCAGAGAGAGTATTTAAGATTAATGTTTGTTTGAATTACATTACAAAAATACACGCTACTAATTTAAAATACAAACCATAAATGCCCTGGATTCATTTTAATAAATTATTGAAACGGAAAAGTACAATTTAATAGACAAACATATTATCTATATTTGTCTCGAAGCTATGGTTAGTTATCTAAAAAAAATTCATTTTTTTTTTCTATTACCTTCAACCTCCTGATAGGAGTCGCAGAAAATATTGTGTGGTACATCAGATGCTGCTTCACATAAGTAACAGGTATTTGATGAAACTGAATTCTAATGGTGCTGATAAGCTAAGAAGGTTAGTTTCATAGAATAAGATGAAATTCAAACTTGTAAGTCTATTTATTCTTCGCTCTTACATAGCTATACAATGTAGGCTTGGTAATACCCATCATTTCACAGATCTGGTCAACGCTATGTTCCCTCGAATTATAAAGTTTAACCGCTAACTCTCTTTTTGAAGAGTTTAATTTACTTGGTCTACCGCCTACTCTCCCTCTGGCACGGGCAGCATGTAATCCAGCTTCAGTACGTTCTTTAATCAGATTCCTTTCAAATTCTGCCATTGAAGCGAAGATGTGAAAAATCAACTTTCCAGTTGCAGTGGAAGTGTCGATGGACTCTTGAAGGCTTTTTAAGGCAATGCCTTCTTTATCCAGGTAATTCATCCAGTCGATTAGATCACGAAGCGATCTTCCCAATCGATCCAGTCGCCATACTACAAGAGTATCACCTTTCCTAAGCATTTCTTTGGCTTTAGAAAGAGCAGGTCGATCAGCAACCGCACCGCTGATTTTATCGGTGAATATTTTTTCACAACCAGCCTGCTGCAATGCATCAAGTTGGAGGTCGCTATTTTGAGCAACAGTTGAAACCCTGGCGTATCCTATCAACATAGCTTTAGAAAAGTAAATAAACTCGTTAAATAAAGGTAACGCTTTAATTTGATTTCTTTACTAAGTTTATTTACTTTTTGAATTGGCTTATGATAAAATGAAAGGGGGTAAACATTTTGCAGTAAATCAAGTGAAGAATCGTATCAATTTTTTTACTTACAGTTAATGATGCCATTACCTGTATAAATGGCGTCTCAATTAATCCTCACCAAAAGGTTAATCACTGATCATTACCTTTCTGTATAATTATTTCATGCTCTCAAAGTTGTTTCCTATAATTGCCAAAAGCAGAGTTTGGTTGAAATGGGTACAAATGGATCAAGTCAAACATTTAAAGGGGTTAATAGAGTTTCGTGAAGCGAGGTTTGAGGCTGTTGCGCAAACAGCATCGGACTCCATTATTATCACTGATGATAACTCATACATTGTTTTTGCCAATAAAAAAGCCCACGAAGTTTTTGGCTATCCCCAAGGAGCTTTGATAGGATCTGATCTTGGAAAGTTAATGCCTGAAAAACACAGGCAAGGACATCTCGCAGGTGTTCAAAGGTTCATTCTAACAGGAAGCCCGAGGCTCATTGGTCATACTGTTGAGATTGAAGGTCTTAGGAGAGATGGTGTAGTGTTTCCGATGGAGCTTTCTCTGTCATGCTGGAAAGAAGAGGAAAGATATTTTTTCTCTGGCATCATAAGAGACATAACTGATAGGAAAGAGGCTATCATAAAATTTCAGAATCAGCAACAGGAATTAGAAGCCGCTATTGAAGAATTAAGGGCTGCTCAGGAATTACTTCAGAAAGCCAATGAAGAACTGGAAGATCGTGTAGAAGTAAGAACAAGAGAATTAACACGTAGCGAGAAGGAGGTAAGGCGAAGTGCAGATGAACTTCGTCTGGTTACAGATGCTATGCCTGTTCTGATCTCCTACAAGAATAGTGACCTTGTCTATAAATTCGTCAATAAAAGGTACGAAGAGCTTTTTGGCGTAAGAAGGGAAGAAATCATCGGTAAACATGTATGGGATCTCATAGGTACAGATGCCTATACTTTAATACACCCTTTGATAGAAAGAACGCTTAAAGGAGAACTAATAGATTCTGAAATTCTTCAACTTGATGTTAATGAAGCAGGTAGAAGGTGGATTAGGTTTTCTATGATTCCACATAGCGAAGAAGGTAAAGTGATGGGTTTATTTAATCTTATAGAAGATGTTACTGATTTGAAGAACGTTCAAGAAGAGCTGGAAGAGAAGAACCGTGACCTGGAAAGAGCTAATAATGATTTAGAAGACTTTGTCTATACCGTTTCCCATGATCTAAGAACGCCAGTCTCCAACATAGAAGGTCTTATATCGCTTCTTAAAAAATCAGTTTTCAATGAACCGAAGCCAGAAGATCAAAAGATATTGGTAATGATGGACACCTCTGTTCAGAAACTTCAAAAGACCATTAGTGATCTGGTGGAAATCATTAAGGTTCAGAAGGAGATGGATGGGGCTGATGAAGAGCAGTTACTATTTGAGGAAATAAGCAGAGAGGTTCAAGATGATCTCTACACCCTTATTCAAGATAATAAAGCTTCAATATCAGAAGCCTTTCATATTGATAGTATAAAATACAGGAGAAGCAGTTTAAAAAGTATTCTGTATAACCTTTTATCCAATGCTGTTAAATATCGGAGTTTAGACAGACCATTGGAAGTAGAACTAAAGACCAGTTTTGAGGGTGGATTTGTTGTTTTATCTGTAAAGGATAATGGCTTGGGGCTAAGCCAAAACCAGCAGAAGCAGCTTTTTGCCTTGTTTAAGCGCATGCATTTTCATGTAGAAGGAACGGGTATAGGATTGTTTAAGGTCAAAAGAATAGTTGAAAGCAACGGGGGCAAAATAGAAGTGGAAAGTGAAGAAGGAAGGGGTACAATTTTCAACATCTACTTAAAGAAACTGTTATAGAATCTTGTCTTATGACTAAATTTTAGCCACTTCACCCTAATCAAATTAAATTATCACTAAATAGTTGATAGTAGTTCTATCAGCATTTTTTTTCGCAGTGGCTTATTTGTAAACCTATCGAGTCTGTTGCCCAACAGGGATGCTTGTTCTTTATGTTTTGGGGACATGGAAGAAGTAAGCATCACAATAAACAAATTGCTTCGGTCTAACCTAAGAGGCTCTATATCATCAAAGAATTAAAAACCATTCATTCCTGGCATTTCAAGGTCTAAAAGAACTAAGTCAGGATTGGCTGTTGTAGGTGTGATGGAATATTTTTCTTGTAGATACCATGATGCCATGTAAGGATCGGTAAAACTAAGTATCTCTTGAGCAACATCCATATTGTTCAATAGTCGCTTGTGTAGCATTACCGTTGTTGGATCATCATCTACTAAAATTATTTTCCCGAACTCTTTCATTCAATAGTAGCTTATTGATTAGCTAAATACCTTCATCTAAAAATAAACGGAATCATCATCTTTGAGATAATGCACTACAAGCCAAAAGGTATTTTATCAACAGGGACCTCCATCCTTTGTTCAAAAGATAGCCACTATGCTTATAATCTGTTAAAATACAGTTCATTAAGTGTCTAAACTGCACTGCACTACTGCAAGTATTTCCCTGATAAGTGTAACTGCATTACAAATTGCTTTCATTAGTTTTTATCCAGCCACAGACCCTACCATAAGGATAAGAATGGATGAATCATTATTCTGCATAAATAAGCCCAGGGATTTTTAGTCGTTGTTTTTAAAATAGAGTTTTAATTCTGTTCCTTCGTTCAGCCTGCTTTCGATTTTTATTTTGCCGTTAATGTTATCCATCGTTCTTTTCACTATGTATAACCCAATGCCAGTACCCTCTACATGACTATGAAAGCGTTTGAACATGTGGAATAGCTTCGCCTGTTGGTCATTGTTCAAACCAAGTCCATTGTCTTTTATGCTTAAAATAGTGTAATCATTTTCCTGATAGGTACTAATGTTTATGTGGGGCGGTCTTTTTGGTGAATGGTATTTTATTGCATTGCTTATCAGGTTGTAAATGATACTTCTTAAACTTGCTTTTGCAATGGTTAACTTTTCGATTTCAAATGATTCTTTAATAATAACCTGGGTGGTATTGATCATACCTGCAA
>NZ_JAHXBU010000042.1 GCF_020178975.1 Cesiribacter sp. SM1 | reverse complement strand
GCCCATCTTCACAGCCCCCGACCAGGAGTTTATCATCGGCAAAGCCTGGATGGTGAACGAAGGAGCAGACGTATCTATCTTTGCCACCGGTCACCTGGTGTGGGAGGCCATACAGGCAGGGGAGCAGCTGGCAGAGATGGGCATAGATGCAGAGATCATCAACATCCACACCATCAAGCCCCTGGATGTGGAGGCGGTGCTGAAATCAGCCCGTAAGACAGGCTGTGTGGTAACGGCAGAGGAGCACAACAGGCTGGGTGGCCTGGGCGACAGCATCGCACAGGTGCTGGTGGGGCATCACCCGGTGCCACAGGAGTATGTGGCGGTAAACGACAGCTTTGGCGAAAGCGGTACCCCAGAACAGCTCATGAAAAAGTATGGCCTGGATGCAGAGCACATCATCAAAGCCGTGAAAAAAGTAATGGAGCGGAAGAAAAAGCTTGAAGCGCAAACAGCCTGAAGAGCTGGGACAACTCCCTGAATTGACAGGCTCAGCGTTCTGAAGTTTACAGGAATGCTGTGAACACTATAATTTATGTGTTCACTGTCGGCAGAACCTGATCACAGGCTGGATTATGTCTGCAAGGGCACTAGCTGTAAACCGAGGAAAGAAACAAAAACTGACTATTATCTCAACTTAAACTTGTACTGTTTTAAAGAGCTATCTTATGATTCTTCAGCCAAGTCTGCCTGCATAGGAGTAACAGCTTGGAGAAAGTGTTGTAGGATAGCTTTTTATTAAAACAGCTGCATAATAAAGGGAAAAACTCCCCGCTGTTATGTATACACAAATACCGGCTGCCTTGCTCATGGCTGGCTGTTTACATCTAAAGTTATAGTGAACATACCCCCAAAAAAATCTTATCAGGCGTTACTGGATCAAATCAGCAGTGCATTTATGCTGTTCCCAGCAGCACGTTCAGCAGCTGCAATATGCCTGTTCTTTTTGTTGCTGATGGCGCAATCGGTTTCGGCCGTAGAAGATACACTATATGTATCCAGCCAGGAGCAGGCAGGAAGCTTTACCCTTGCTGCAGCAGGTAAAACGGCAGCCCTTTACATCAGTCCCGAAGACCACGCAGGCGTGATCCGTGCCCTTAGAGACCTGCAGTCAGATATCAACAGGGTTACAGGGGCACAGCCACAGCTTTATACCAACAATAAGCCTGGCAAAGCAAAGGAATTAGTGCTGGTAGGCACACTGGGCAAGAGTCCCCTGATCGATGGGCTGGTAAAAAACAAGAAACTGAATGTTGATGGCATAGCCGGTAAGTGGGAAACCTTTGTGGTGCAGGTAGTAGAAAAACCAATGAAGGGCGTTGACAGGGCCCTGGTGATTGCCGGTAGTGATAAGCGTGGTACTATTTTTGGCATCTACGATCTTTCTGCACAGATCGGTGTATCCCCCTGGCATTATTTTGCCGATGTGCCGGTAAAGCAACAGCAGAACTTATATGTATTGCCCGGCCGCCACACCGATGGCGAACCTAAGATTAAGTACCGTGGCATATTTATTAACGACGAAGCACCGGCACTGGCAGGCTGGGCACAGGAGCAGTTCGGGGGTTTTAACCATAAGTTTTATGTGCATGTGTTTGAGCTGATCCTGCGCATGAAGGGCAATTTTCTGTGGCCGGCCATGTGGGGCCGTGCCTTTTATGATGATGACCCTAAAAACCCTGTGCTGGCAGACGAATATGGCGTAGTGATCAGCACCTCACACCACGAGCCCATGATGCGCGCCCACGATGAATGGCGCCGCTATGGCTCCGGCCCCTGGAACTACAAAAACAACCCTGAAAAGCTACAGGAATTCTGGCGGGAGGGCATCAAACGCATGGGCACCAACGAAAGTATTGTAACCTTAGGCATGCGTGGCGATGGCGATGAAGCCATGTCGGAAGGTACCGAAATATCGTTGCTCGAGAAAATTGTAGATGATCAGCGTAAGATTATTTCCGAAGTGACCGGCAAAAAAGCCGAAGAAACGCCACAGGTATGGGCGCTTTACAAAGAGGTGCAGGACTACTACGACAAAGGCATGCGTGTACCCGATGATGTTACACTGCTGCTGGCCGACGACAACTGGGGCAACATCCGCAAACTGCCCAAAGCAGGCGAAAAGCAGCACAGCGGTGGCTATGGCATCTACTACCACTACGATTATGTAGGCGGACCGCGAAACTACAAGTGGATCAATACCAATCCCATTGCCCGGGTGTGGGAGCAGATGCACCTGGCCTATGAATATGGCGCCGACAGGCTCTGGCTGGTAAATGTGGGCGATATCAAACCTATGGAATTCCCAACAGAGTTTTTCCTGGACTATGCCTGGAACCCGGAAAAGTGGCCGGCAGAGCGCCTTCAGGAGTATACACAGCTGTGGGCAAAAGAGCAGTTTGGAGAAAAATATGCCACAGAAATAGCCGAACTCCTTACCCAGTATGCCAGGTTCAATGGCCGTCGCAAGCCGGAATTGCTTTCGGCAGATACGTACAGCCTTACCAGTTATCGCGAAGCAGAAAGGGTAGTTGAGGAATACAATGCCCTTGCAGCAAAAGCAGAAGCAATTAATGAAGCTTTGCCTGCAAAGTATAAAGATGCCTATTATCAACTGGTGTTATACCCGGTGGCTGCCAGTGCAAACATTAATGAGCTGTGGGTAACAGTGGGCAAAAACCGCCTCTATGCCAGGCAGGGCAGAGTGGCTGCCAATGATCTGGCTAAAAAAGCACAGGCCCTTTTTGATAAGGACAAAGCCCTGGCAGAGCATTACCACAAAGGCATTGCCGGGGGTAAATGGAACCATATGATGTCGCAGACGCACATCAGCTATACCTATTGGCAGCAGCCCGAAAAGGATGTACTGCCGGAGGTTAAAGAGGTAACACCTGCTGCAGGAGCAGAAATGGGGGTAATGGTAGAAGGTTCTGATGAGTGGTGGCCTGCAGCACAAACAGAGGCCGTACTGCCCGAAATTACACCTTTCAGCCAGCAGGCTCCTTACCTGGAAATCTTTAACCGTGGTCAAGAGCCCTTCCAGTACCAGGTACAGTCTGCTGCTCCCTGGCTAAAAGTAAGCGAGCCAGCAGGCACTGTCGATAAAGAGCAACGCCTCACATTGGATGTTGACTGGAACCAGGCGCCCAATGGCATACAGCGCGTGCCACTTACCATTACCGGGCCCAATGGCAGTAAAGTAGTGGTGCAGGCAGTGGTTCATAAACCAAACCTTACCGCCGATCAGGTGCAGGGTTTTGTGGAAAGCAATGGTTACGTATCGATGGAAGCCGAACACTTTAGCAGGGCTGTAGAGGCTGGTCCGGTTAAATGGAAGGTAATTCCAGACCTGGGTAAAACGCTTTCGGGTGTAACACCGGTACCCGTAACCGCACCAGACCAGACACCGGGCGGCAACAGTCCGCACCTTCAGTACAAGATGCACCTTTTCAATAGCGGTGAAATAAATGTGCGTGTATTAGTATCGCCAACCCTTAATTTCCACAATGACCAGGGGCTGCGCTTTGCCATCTCTATCGATGATGAAAGGCCACAGATCTTGAACCTCCACGCTGATCAGTCGGAGGGAGCCTGGAACAGGGATGTAGCCAATAACATCAAGGAGCTGGTCTCTAAGCATAACATCAAACAGGCTGGCGAGCACGTGCTGAAGTTTTGGATGGTAGACCCTGGTGTGGTACTTCAAAAGATTGTGGTTGAAACAAGGGAAGGAAAACCATCTTACCTGGGGCCGCCAGAAAGCTACAATAAGTCTGCAAAGATAGTTGAGTGATCTATCGAAAGGTAATTGCGCTTTGCAGGCTTCAGGACACTGAGCCTCTATTGAATAAGCTACAGCATATTTCGCCATCAGGCTCATACTTTGCCACAACCTTCAGCAAAAATGCAGGTGGTGGCCGCGTATGCTTTTCCAGTGAGTATCATTGTTACATCAATTTTGTAATTGTAATTTTTCATGTTTTCAGCATCTGCATCATTCAGATACATATATGGTTCTAAAGAATATTGTACTTAAAAAATCCATTCTATTGTTAACAGGTTTCCTGATCAGCCTGGGTGGGTTTGCACAAGAGTCCCGGACATTTCTAAATCCCATATTAGCGGGTTATTACCCCGACCCCAGCATTACAAGGGTAGGAGAGGATTATTACCTGATCCATTCTACCTTTGCTTATTTTCCGGGCGTACCTATTTTTCATAGCAAAGATCTGGTAAACTGGCGGCAGATTGGTCATGTGCTGGACAGAGCCGAGCAGCTGGATGTGGATGGTTTGGGCATCACCAGGGGAATTTTTGCCCCGGCCATATCGCACCATAAGGGTACCTTTTACATGATCACCACCCTGGTGGACAAGGGTGGTAATTTTGTAGTAACGGCAACAGATCCTGCAGGCCCCTGGAGTAATCCGGTGTGGCTATCCGATGTAAATGGCATCGATCCCTCTATTTTCTTTGATGATGATGACAGGGCATACATTGTGTACAACAGTGAGGCACCCGACAACAAGCCCTTATACGACGGGCACCGCACAATTCGCATGCTGGAGTTCGACTATAAGAATCTTAAAACTACAGGCCCGCAAACAATCCTGGTGAACGGTGGGGTAGATATCTCCAAAAAGCCGGTTTGGATAGAAGGACCGCATGTTTATAAAAAGGGGGATTACTATTACCTGATGGCTGCCGAAGGTGGCACCAGTGTAAACCATTCAGAGGTGATATTAAGAAGCAAAAATATACGGGGTGAATATGTTCCCTATGCAGAGAATCCAATCTTAACGCAGCGCCATTTATCTCCCGACCGCCCCTTTCCTGTTTCAGCTACCGGCCATGCCGACCTGGTGGAAACACAGAATGGTGAATGGTGGGCAGTTTTTCTGGCTACCCGGCCATACGACAAAGAAGATCACTACAACATTGGCCGCGAAACATTTCTGGCCCCGGTGCGCTGGGTAGGGGGCTGGCCAATCATTAATCCCGATTATGAGGAAGTCCAGTATGCTTATCCAATCCCTAAGCTGCCGGCAAGTGCTGCATCTGCAGTTCCCTTGAACGGCAACTTTACCTATCGTGATAATTTTGACACTGAGAGCTTACCACTCCACTGGTCATTTGCAAGAACCCCACGCACCCAATGGTATAGCCTGGCAGAACCTGCAGGTAGCCTAACAGTAGCCTTACGACCAGAAACGCTTTCCGGCACAAGAAATCCTTCTTTTGTGGCTCGCAGGCAGCAGCACTGGACAGGCAGCGCCAGCACTAAAATGCAGTTTAATCCTGCCGCGGCCAATGAGTTTGCAGGCATGGCGCTGTTCCAGGGCGAACAGAACTACTATGCCTTTGGTAAAACCCTGAATGCTGCCGGCGAGCCCGTAGTGCAGTTGTTAAAATCTATCAAAGCACCAGCAGCAGGCGGGGATGGTGCAACCGAAGTGGTTGCCGAGCAAAAGCTAAGCCCGCGTGAGCGTAACAAGCCCCTATTCCTGAAGTATGTTTTTGATAAAGGTACTCTCAGCTTTCACTATGCCACCAAAGAAGGCGACTGGAAACTCCTGCAGGAAGGTGTAGACGGTACATTCCTCAGTACACGCGTTGCCGGAGGTTTTGTAGGTACAACGGTAGGGCCTTATGCTACTTCACAGGCTAAGCCATCCAATGCAAAAGCCAGCTACGACTGGTTTGAGTACCAGGGGAATGATGCTGTGTATGAATCAAAGGAAATTTTATTTAAGTAGTCAAACCACCAGGAAACATCAAGGAGCCACCAGAGAAGGTGAAAGCTTGAAGGAGTGATCCTAACAAAGAAGCTTTCCTGCCATACAACAACAACAGACTCCGGGAGTGCTTTCTTTTAAGAAGCGGCTCCTCTTAAACATCAAAAACAGAAGGTGTAAAATGAAGTGTTTTACGAGTTATCTGATAGCAACTATTTTAACAGTAGTTGCTTTTATATCCATTCCCGCAAATGCAGCAGTAAAGCTACCCCGACTCATAGCTGATGGTATGGTACTACAGCGCGACGAGCCGCTTAACATCTGGGGTTGGGCAGATCCGGGAGAAAAGGTGAAGGTTGAATTTCTGGGAAAAACTGTTCGTACCAAAGCCGATAAAAAGGGCAACTGGAAAATAGCGTTGCCGGCAACTGCTGCCGGTGGTCCTTATACCATGAAAGTCAATGAAAAAGAAATCAGGGATATTCTCATTGGCGATGTATGGCTTAGTTCAGGACAATCCAACATGGAGTTCCCGGTGCGGCGGGCGCTGGATTTGTACAGGGCAGAAATTGAACAGGTTAACAATCCGAACATCCGTCAGTTCAGGTCCTCTTCGCGAAATGATTTTGAGAACCCGCAGACAGACTACAAAGACGGCTCCTGGCTTCCGGCTACTCCTGAAAACATCATGGACTTCTCGGCAGTAGCCTATTTCTTTGCCGCTGAGTTGTACCAGCAATATGGTGTTCCTATCGGAATCATCAGTACCGCCATAGGTGGTTCTCCTGCAGAATCCTGGCTAAGTGGAGCAAGTAACAGGAAATACCTCGATAGTTGGTTGGCCGCTCAGGCCAAAGTAGATTCCACTAGTGCGGCCAGAAAGGCGGCGGGTGTCGAGGAAAAACCCTACAACTGGACGCAAGAACTGAATAAGAAAGATCCGGGCGTTTCACGCTGGTCGAAAGCCGGGGTAGATGTTTCCGGCTGGCCGCAGATATCATTGCCAGGTTACTGGACAGAGCAGGGCGTGGATCTGAAAACTGGGTCGATATGGTTTTACAAAGAATTTAATATTGAAGATTCTTTGGCGGCTAAGAGTGCCATTCTTCGATTGGGCAGAATCATTGACAGCGATTCCGCTTTTGTGAACGGAACCTTTGTAGGAACAACCTCTTATCAGTATCCGCCCCGAATTTATACAATACCTGCTGGCCTGCTGAAACCCGGGAAGAATAAACTGATGGTACGGGTGATCAGCCAGGGTGGCAAGGGTGGCTTCGTGGTAGAAAAACCCTATGAAGTGCGTATAGGATCTCAAACTGTAGATTTAACCGGAGACTGGAATTATCATATAGGTGCTGATGTAGCGCCAGTTTATGGCAGTGGCGGCACCTTACCATGGAGACCCGGCGGTTTGTACAATGGTTTGATAAGCCCTGCTGCTAAGTATCCTGTCAAAGGGGTAATCTGGTACCAGGGAGAATCCAACACAGGGAGAGCTGGGGAATACAGGGAGCTTTTTCAGAGCCTGATCACCGACTGGCGCACCCAATTTGAGGATCCCGACATGCCTTTCTTGTATGTACAGCTGGCCAACCTGGGTACACCAAATAAGCAGCCGGTTGAAAGTGGCTGGGCTGCTTTGCGTGATGCACAGCGCAGGGTGCTTGCGTTACCCAATACCGGCATGGCAGTGGCCTATGACATCGGGGAGTGGAATGATATTCACCCCTTGAATAAGAAAGAAGTTGGACACCGCTTAGCCCTCGAGGCCAGGCGCGTTGCCCACGGTGATAGTGCTGTGGTAAGCGCCGGACCTTTGTATAATTCGATGGAGGTTAAAGACAACAGCATTGTCCTGACTTTTTCATCCGTCGGTTCTGGTTTGTTCACAAACGCGCTGCTGGAAGGGTTCCAGATCGCCGGCCCTGATGGTCGCTTTGTGTGGGCTGATGCAGTGGTGCTGTCAAAAAACAAAGTGAAAGTATGGAGCAAGGAGGTAACCAACCCAACAGTTGTGCGCTATGCCTGGGAAGATAATCCGGCCGGGGCAAACCTCAGAAACAAAGAGGGTTTACCCGCTACCCCTTTCACCACTAAGGAAGAGTAAGGTAGTGTATCTGATCTTATGCCCGAGGGGTACTACTAACATGGCTATTCATACAAGCCAGGATACAACCTTACTGCCGCCATTATTCATCCCTCAGATTTATCCATTTTATTTGTGTTAGCTGTAGGAGCACGAAAAGCAGTCTGATGAGCGGCCAATAGGGCCTGGGGAGGCCTCATTTACTTATGATACCCTAATTGAAACTGAATTGTACCCCTGAAAGCAGGTAAGGACCAGTATCTTTAAGGATACAAAACTGGAGCAATTGCTATGCCGGGCTCGAATGGGAAAGAGTGCCAGGGCCAGCTGTTTTACTCCTCATCCTTACAAACAAATTATCAGACAATATGATAAAGAAGGTTTACGAACCCTTGGCGGTACTCCTCATTATTCTATCAACATTGAGTCCCTCTCAGGCACAGCAGCCAAATCAAAAGCCAGGGGAACTCAGCTTATGGTATAACCAGCCTGCCTCAGAATGGAACGAAGCGCTGCCGGTGGGGAATGGTCGGCTGGGTGCCATGGTGTTTGGCAATGTAGCATCCGAGCGCCTGCAGCTGAATGAAGAATCTGTGTGGGTAGGCAAACCGGCAGATTTTGTAAATCCGAAAGCAAAAGCTTCATTGCCAGAGGTGAGGGCCTTGCTATTTGCAGGTAAATACGCCGAAGCGGTAAAACTTGCCCAGGACAATATGATGGGCGATAAGCAGGTGTGGAGCACCTACCAGACCCTGGGTGACCTCTACCTCCACTTTGACTCTCTGCACCAGCAGGCTAAAGACTACCGCAGGGCGCTGGATCTGGAAACAGCTGTGGCAACGGTACAATACCGGGCAGGAGGAGTAAATTTTAAGAGAGAAATATTTTCCAGTGCACCCGACCAGGTGCTGGTGGTGCGGCTTACCGCTGATAAAGCCGGGGCCATTTCTTTTGATGCTTCCCTGGATCGTCCGGGCGGCAAAGCACAGTTTACCTCTGTTGGTAATGAGCTGACAATGGGGGAACATGTAGGGAATGGCGTTGGTGTTATCATGAATGCACGCCTGCGTGTGCTCAACCAGGGCGGGAGTGTGCAGGTAGATGGATCAAAACTGAAGGTAAGCGGTGCTGATGCTGTAACGCTGCTGCTATCTGCCGCAACCAATTATGGAGGGGGGGAACCTGCCAAAATTTCCGGTACCCACATGGATGCTGCCGTATATAAAGCCTATGACTCTTTGAAAGACTCGCACCTGGCTGATTACCAGCAGTATTTTAAGCGTGTAGCCCTTGAACTTGGTAATACAGATGCTTCATATTTCCCCACAGACACCTGCCTGAAGGCCCTGCAAATGGGCAATACCGATCCGGATCTGGTGGAGCTTTACTACCAGTATGGCCGTTACCTGCTCATTAGCAGCTCGCGTCCCGGCAGCCTCCCCGCCAACCTGCAGGGCATCTGGGCCGATGGTCTTACCCCACCCTGGAGTGCCGACTACCACATCAACATCAACATACAGATGAACTACTGGCCGGCAGAGGTAACCAACCTTTCAGAAATGCACATGCCTTTTTTGCAGTTCCTGGATAAAATGAGACCCGATGCCCGCAAAACTGCCAGGGATATGTATGGCGTGAAGGGTACCGTAGCGCACTTCACCACCGACCCCTGGTTTTTTACAGAAACTTATGGCGAACCACGCTGGGCCATGTGGCCTATGGGCATGGCCTGGAGCGCGCAACACCTCTGGGAGCATTACCTGTTTACAGAAGACCGGCAGTACCTGAAGGAGCTGGGGTATCCGGTTATGAAAGAAGCTGCAGAATTTGCCGTTAACTGGCTGGTAGAGCATCCGGAAACAAAGCAGCTGGTATCCGGTCCCTCTATTTCTCCGGAAAACACCTTCAAGACCAAAGATGGCGAAGTAGCAACCATGGTCATGGGCCCTACCATGGACCATATGATCATCCGCGACCTCTTAAGCAATACCATCGAAGCCAGTAAACTGCTAAAGCAGGATGCCGGCTTCCGGCGGCAAATGGAAAAAGTACTCACCCGGCTGGCTCCTACACAGGTAGGCAGCGATGGCCGCATTATGGAGTGGACCGAGGAGTTTGAAGAGAATGAGCCGGGACACCGCCATATTTCACACCTTTTTGCCCTGCACCCCGGCAGGCAAATTACCAAGCAGCAAAATCCTGAACTGCTGGCTGCAGCCCGTAAAACCATTGACCACCGCCTGGCGCATGGCGGCGGACATACCGGTTGGAGCAGGGCCTGGATCATTAATTTCTTTGCCCGCCTGCAGGATGCAGAGGCCGCCTATGAAAACCTGCAGGAGCTCCTGCGCAAATCTACGCTGCCCAACCTCTTCGATACCCACCCGCCCTTCCAGATCGATGGCAACTTTGGCGCAACAGCCGGTATTACCGAAATGCTGCTGCAAAGCCATGCCGGCGAAGTAGAGCTGCTGCCGGCACTGCCTGCTGCCTGGCCTGTGGGGAGTGTTGAAGGCCTGGTAGCACGCGGTGGTTTCGAAGTAGACATTGAGTGGGAGGAAGGTAAGCTGAAACAGGTGAATATTTTATCCAGGTTGGGTAATCCGCTGCAGCTGCGTTACAAGGATAAAGTAATTAATCTGAATACCCAGAAAGGCCAAACCTATATGCTGAATGGAGCGTTGGAGTAAACATTTAAAATAAAGGCGGCATGCAGCATACCCAGGGTTAAAACCCTGGACTAATTGATCTTATTTATAGCTTCACTCTCTACAGGCAGAAATGAGGCAGTTCATTTACTTAGCCCCGGACTGGAGTCCGGGGTAAACCTGCAAAAGGAAAAACCCCGGGACCATAAGGCCCGGGGTTTTTAACCAATCATCAATCATCAAAAAATATTTATGCATATCAGCACGGCTTGGCGCTGCGCTGAAAAGTTTATGCTTTCACCCTTACCTTTGGACCTGTATTCGCATTAAGGGTTGTTTGGTCTGATTTGCTTCTCCAGAATTGCTCCAGTTCTTCCAGCGTTTTGCCTTTGGTTTCTGGTACCATTCTCCATACAAAAAGCAGGGACAGCACACTCATGGTGCCATAGAACCCATAGGTAAAGGCCGTGCTGTATTCCATCATAACCAGTGAGGTAGAGGAGATGAAATAGTTAGCAGCCCATTGAGCTGCCACTGCCACGGCTACTGCCTTGCCTCTGATCTTGTTGGGGAAGATTTCCGAAATCAATACCCAGCAAATAGGCCCCCACGACATCATGAAAGAAGCGGTGTAAACGATGATAAACACCAGGGTGCTGATACCAATGATTCCCATATAGGAAATGGCCGAAAGGGCAAACATACCAACAGCCATCCCCACAGAACCTACCATCAGCAGCGGTTTTCTACCCCATTTATCAACCGTCATAATAGCCACCACCGTGAAAATTACGTTAACCACGCCCATTACTACAGTTTGTAGCATGGAGGCATCTTTTCCGGCACCCATGCTTTCAAAAATCCGGGGGGCGTAGTAAAGGGCCACGTTGATTCCTACAAACTGCTGGAATACTGAAAGCAGAATACCAATGGTCACCACCACTTTACCATAAGAAAATAGCCTGGCAGAGTGCTGATCCAGAGTGCTTTTAATTTCAGACAGAATGGATCTGGCACGATCGGGGCCGTTAATTTTAGTAAGTACGTTGAGCGCTTCCACATCTTTGTTGATGAGCGTGAGGTAACGCGGTGTTTCAGGAACAAAGAAGAGGAGTACACCAAAGAGTCCGGCAGGAATGGCTTCAGACAGGAACATCCATCTCCAGCCGGTTTCATTGATCCACTCAACGGGTTTGCCGCTGGCAATACCCCAGTTAACGAAATACACCACCAGCATACCGAATATAATGGCAAACTGGTTCAAAGAAACCAGTCTGCCACGTATGTTGGCCGGAGCCAGCTCACCAATGTAAACAGGAACAACCGCTGAGGCCAGGCCTACACCAATACCACCAATAATGCGGTAAAAGTTGAACATATACAGCAGCCCCATGCTAGGGTTGCCCCTTTCGAAGAACAAAAACTCCGGAAAGCCCGACCCTAAAGCAGAAACAAAGAACAGAAAAGCAGCAAGGATCAGGGAGTTTTTACGGCCTATGCCCGATGCCAGAACGCCGGAGAGTACACCGCCAATAATACAGCCAATCAGGGCGCTGGAAATGGTTACGCCATGCACCCATGTACTGAGCCCGAGGCCCTCTATCAGATAGATTTGTACAGATCGCTCTGCACCGGAAATAACCGCCGTATCGTACCCGAAGAGTAAACCTCCCAGGGTGGCAATCAGGGTGATGCCAGCGATATAGGCAAGATTATAGCCCCCGCTTCCTTGTTGATTTTTTGTCATTGTTACATTTATAAGAGTTGGAAATCTTAAGCAGCTATATGTAGCGGTTGATCAGGTTCTCCAGGTATTCCTGGCGGCCGCTGATGGTTGCAGGCTCACCATTTTCAATGGCATAAGCACGCAGGTCTTCCAGCGAAAGCTTACCTTCTTCAAAAGCTTTGCCTTTGCCGCTGTCGAAAGAAGCATAGCGCTCCTTGCGGATCTTCTTGTATTCCGACTTCTGCAGGATGGCATCGGCAGTCAGCAGCGCCCTAGCAAAGATATCGGCACCACCTACGTGGGCGTAGAAGAGGTCTTTCGGATCGGTAGAGTTTCTTCTGATCTTGGCATCGAAGTTAATACCGCCGCCCTGCAGGCCACCGGCCTCAAGCATCACCAGCATGGCTTCTGTTAATTCATAAATGTCGTTGGGGAACTGGTCGGTATCCCAGCCGTTCTGGTAATCACCACGGTTGGCGTCTACAGAACCAAGTAAGCCATGATCGGCAGCTACCTGCAGCTCGTGCTGGAAGGTGTGGCCGGCAAGGGTGGCATGGTTAACCTCTATGTTCAGCTTGAAATCGTTCATCAGGTCGTACTGACGGAGGAAGCCAGCCACAGTTGCAGCATCGTAATCGTACTGGTGCTTGGTTGGCTCCATTGGCTTAGGCTCAATAAAGAAAGTGCCTTTAAAGCCCTGCTTACGCGCATAATCTTTTGCAGCATGCAGGAAACGGGCAAAATGCTCCTGCTCACGCTTCATGTCTGTGTTCAGCAGGGTCATGTAGCCTTCGCGGCCTCCCCAGAACACATAGTTCTCGCCACCAAGTGCAATGGTAGCATCCAGGGCAGCTTTTACCTGTGCAGCACCATGTGCCAGTACATGAAAGTCAGGGTTTGTAGAAGCACCGTTCATGTAGCGGGGGTGCGAGAACAGGTTGGCAGTACCCCACAGCAGTTTTACGCCGCTTTCGGCCTGCTTTTGTTTGGCATACTCTACCATGGTTTGCAGCCTTCTGTCATTCTCCTTAATGTCGTTGCCGTAGTCCACCACATCCACATCGTGGAAGCAGTAGTAGGGCATGTTCATTTTGGTGATGAATTCAAAAGCAGCATCCATTTTGTCTTTGGCGCGCTCTATCGGATCTTTCTTCTCATTCCAGGGGTGAACGTGCGTTGGCGCACCAAAGGGATCGCCGCCATCGCCAACAAATGAATGCCAGTAGGCAATTGCAAAGCGCAGGTGGTCTTTCATGCTTTTGCCTGCCACCATTTTATTTTCGTCGTACCAGCGGTAGGCAAGCGGGTTGTCTGACTGCGGGCCTTCGTATTGGATCTGTCCTACTCCTTTAAAGTATTCTTTATCTCCTAAAACTACTTTTGCCATAAAATTGAGATTGTATAGGTTGTTGTATTAGAAATTGGTTTAACTAAGATGCTTCTGTAAAAGGGCCTTCCATTCCTGGTAGGCCGGTTCGTAGGCTTCTGTGTTATCAGGCTCCACCAGCTGCAGGGGTTTGCTGTTGCTGAAGGCTTCCTGTTCAGAAGAAAATGCTTTAACGCCTATGCCAGCGCCCAGGGCAGCACCAACGCTGCCATCGTTCATGTAGAGCTCTACCGGCACATGGGTAGCATTTACAAATGCCTCCAGAAAGAGGTCACTTAAGAAAAGATTTGCCCTGCCTGCCCTGATAAGGGTGGGGTTCATGCCGTTTTCGCGCATAATATCCAGCCCGTAGCGGAAGGCAAAGGCAATGCCCTCCTGTACTCCCCGGAACATATGGCGCTGGGTATGCAGGTTCAGGTCGATGTTGTGGAAATGTGTGCCTACAATTTTGTTGTTGAGCATGCGCTCTGCGCCGTTGCCAAAAGGCAGTACGCGCAGGCCATCGCTGCCAATGTTCACCTGCCTGGCCTGCTGGTTCATTTCTGCATAGCTTATTTCAGAGGCAAAGAGGTTTTTAACCCAGCGGTTAAGAATACCGGTGCCGTTGATGCACAACAGCACGCCCACCCGCTTTTCTTCACCGGCATAGTTCACGTGGGCAAAGGTGTTTACACGCGACTGCGGATCATAAATAAGCTGATCGCTAACGCCATAGATCACGCCGGAGGTACCAGCAGTGGCCGCTACCTCTCCGGGCTTCAGTACATTCAGGGAGAGTGCATTGTTGGGCTGGTCGCCGGATTTGTAGGTTACAGGTATTCCTTCTTTCAGCCCCAGCAGATCAGCGATTGATTTTTGCAGCCTGCCATGATCTGAAAATACGGGTCTCACCTGGGGTATCAGTGATTTATCGAATCCATAGTAGCCCAGTACATCTTCAGAGAGTGCATCTTTCCTGAAATCCCAGAACACCCCTTCGGATAGGGCGGAAACGCTGGTGGTAACTTCCCCGGTAAGCTTCATGGCCACAAAATCGCCGGGGAGCATCACTTTATCGATTCGGCTGTAGAGCTCCGGCTCATTTTCCTTTACCCATGCCAGTTTCGAGGCAGTAAAATTGCCGGGAGAGTTCAGGAGGTGGGAGAGGCTTTTGTCTTCGCCAATAGATTTAAAGGCTTTATTGCCAATTTCTACCGCGCGGCTGTCGCACCAGATAATTGAGTTGCGCAGTACCTGCTGTTCTTTATCAACCACCACCAGGCCGTGCATCTGGTAAGCAATGCCAATGGCACCAATGTCTTTGGGGTTATACTTACCAGAGGCATGTGCCTTACGCACAGCTTCCTGCACATGCTGCCACCACATATCCGGCGATTGCTCTGCCCAGCCTGGCTTTGGTGAAAGAATGTCTGATTCTTTGTCGGGATACTGGGCAGATACCACTGCTTTCTGGGTCTGCTCGTCTACCACCGAAACTTTGATGGAAGAAGTACCTAAATCTATTCCTAGTAAGAGCATGAGCGTATATTATTGCAAACGTTTGCGATTTCCCGGATAAAAAGATCTACCACTGTGAATATCAACTAAATTAATGGCTTTTCTTACTGATGATGGCTGGCATAAGCTGAACTCCTGTTCATTGAACGCAGATAAATAAATGCTATCCGATGTATTAACCGGAACAGCTGAATATTTTCCGGAAAAGGAGTAAACATGAAAGCTCATAGCGTAAGGGCTATCTTTAAAATAGTTTCAGTTTACAAGTTAAGTCTTCTGTAAGCGTGTATCTACCACTTTTTCACAAAAAACATAAACTATTTTAATCTGCTCATATTGCGGTTATAGTATGGGTTCCGGAAAAGGAGGGGATAATATTTATAGTATAATATTCCCTACAATGTGGCGCAAATTAACACTCCAAATACAGGCCTTTTACCTCCGGAAGTTTAACGGGAGGCTTTGTTTTTATTACACCGCAGCGGGTTAAGCTTTTTCTTTGCGGGTGAGCCATTTTTTGGAGACCAGTTTGCTCTTTAATTGGCAGACCTGTTTTGTACCTGTAAAGATTCTTTGTGGGGTAGCAGGGAAGGAGATGCGAAAAAAGAAAGCCCGCCGGGAGGGCGGGCCAGTTATTTAATAGTTAAAGTACACTAACACTGTTTGTATAAAACTAAAGCAACATCAGGAAGATTGTTTACTGCGGAACGTCAACATTTTCAGGGATCAGCACCTGGTCTATGATATGGATTACGCCATTTCTGGCTGGTATGCTTTGCGTTACCACTCTTGCATTACCAATCATAATGTTGCCATTTTCAGTTCTTAGGTGCAGGTTGGGTCCACCCAACATATCTACTGTTCCGGCATCTTCAACTTCATCCGGGGTTAGCCTTCTGCTCATCATGTGGTGCCCGATTATTGTTTTCAATTCCTGGCTGTCGCCCATGTTTTGAAGTGCAGCAAGCCTTCCCTGGGGCAGGTTATTGAAAGCATCATTGGAGGGAGCAAAAACAGTAAAAGGGCCTACACCGTCAATTGTCTCTACCATGCCGGCACTTTCAATAAGGCTACCGAAGGTAGATAGCTCTTCTCTGCTGACAATCACATCTCTAAGGCTTCGTGTTTCATTATCCAACTCTTCTGTACCTATCTGCACCTGCTCAGTGTTAGTTGTTTCTGTTTCTGCCTCTGTGCGGTTCTCGGAGCCGCAGGCACCCAGGCCAAGGCAAATAGTGACTGCTAAAGCGGTGTTAAAAAAATAAGATTTTTTCATGGGCTATAATGCATGGTTAAAGCTACACAACTGATGATCAGTGAGATTTGTTGGCTTTTTTGTTTGGTACAGCTTGTATGTAGAGATCAAAAGAAGCTTTTTCCGTGGCGCTGATAGCATACACCCCATGTGTTGTAGCGGCCACTGCCAATGCTGATGTATTTGTATGTTTGCTCTGTGTTTATGCTGGCGTAGAGCGCCTGCCTGATGTTAGTACCCATGCATAGCTCGCAGAGCATTGTGTTATCGCGGGTGAGCATCAATTGCCTGCGGGGCTGCAGGGTCAATGGCTTTTAGCTGTGCCTTCAGGGGTGTTTGAGCTCCATTATACCTTACGGTTAGAAGGAGCAGCTGCACACTATTTTCATGCCATCGGGGCTTAAGTGCTTGTTTGGTATATGGCAGACAGATCAAGAATATGGAAATATATTTTATGTCAAATGCATGAATATCAGTCATTTGTTTTGTAGTATGCTGAAAAATTATATAAATTAAATTCAAAATATTATTGCTTGTATCTTACTTCTGCTGCCAAAATACTTCATCAGGGGTTAAGATAGTTTTCTGCCTGCACTCCTCCGGATAAACAGTAACTGTACTGAACATCAGCTGCGTTTTTTGTTAACCACATCCAGAGGGCCTATGCACTTTTCAGTTGATCAGCGTCATTTTTTACAGGGGCAGCCCGAGCCACTCCGTGACTACCTGGCTGTTAAAAATAATATCCCCTTTGCACAGGGTTTTCCGGATAGTATCGTGATCCACTACACCGCCGGCAGGAGTGCACAGTCGGCGGCGGAGTACCTGGCAAGGCCCGATATTCAGGCTTCAGCTCACCTTGTCATTGGCCGTGATGGTACAGTTTACCAGCTGGCACCCTTTAACATCATTACCTGGCATGCCGGCGAGAGCAATTATGGCGGCAGAAAAACATGGAATCAGTATGCCATTGGCATTGAACTGGATAATGCCGGGCCGCTGGAAAAGATTGGTTATGCTACCTATATGGCATGGTTTGGCGGCAAGTACCCCGATGATGAAGTACTGCATGCGGTTCACAGAAATGAAAGCAGACCACGCTACTGGCATGTGTTTACAGAAAAGCAAATAGAGGTTTGCCAGCAGGTATGCGAAACCCTCATTGCTGCTTATTCCATCAATAAGATCCTGGGGCATGAGGAAATTTCCTTTGGCCGTAAAATAGATCCGGGGCCTGCTTTCCCGCTCGATATGTTCAGGGAACGCCTGCTTACCCATAACCGGAAAGATGCCGAGCTTAATAAAGTGATTCCGCACAAGGGTACTGTAACTATTGACAAGCTTAACATCAGGCGGGGCGCAGGGATAAATTTCCCTCTGGTGGCAGATCCTCTGCAGGCCGGGCAGCAGGTACATATTGTAGATGAGGAAGGGGGCTGGTACAAAGTGCAGACAACCATAGAAGGCTGGGTAAACAGAGCTTTTATTAGCTAAGCTGCACTGTAACTGTGCCATACAGGCTGCTCGAAGATCCGCCAGGGTTTTAAGGCTGCGGATATCCTTTTGTTTTTAGACCGGCTCCTGCTGGTCTGGTATTTACCCTTATTTACTACCTATTGTGTTATCATGAAAGTTAAACACCGCAAAACCTGGAGCAACACCATTAACCGGTACCAGTGTCAGCCCTTCAAATACTTTGAGCCGGAAGATATTTACGACCTGCAGCAGATCGTAAGGGAAGCAGAACTGGAAGGGGTGCGGGTGCGGGCTGTGGGCTCCGGACATTCATTTTCAGATGTTGCCATGAGCAGTGGCTACCTAGTAAGTTTTAAACATCTCGATAAGTTGCTGGATATGGATGTAAATCTGTTGCGGGTAAAGGATCACTACCACAAGCTGGTGCATGTGGAAGGAGGACTTACCATAGAGAAGTTTAACAAACTAATGTGCAAAAAGAACCTTTGTGTGGTAAACATGGGGGGGATCGATAACCAGACGCTGGCAGGGGCTATTTCTACGGGAACACATGGCACAGGTATCGATTTGCCGGCTTTTCATGCTATGGTAAGGTCTGTTGTACTGGTAGCTGCCGGAGGGCATGTTTACCGGATTGAACCCGCCGATGGAATTACCAACCCCCATACCTATGCCGAGAAAGGCATAAAGCTGGTGCAGGATGATCATGTGTTTAACAGCGTACTGGTGAGCCTGGGCTGTATGGGAATTATCTATTCCTTTATACTGGAGCTGGATGAGCTTTATTACCTGCGTGAAGCTAAGTCGCTGATGTTATGGCGGGATCTGAAACCAATGCTGGCCGACAGGAGCCTGTTTGAAAAAGACGGAGGAGGTATGCAGCGCTACAGGGGAATTATGGTGCAGCTCAATCCTTACCCAAACAGGCATGGTGAGCACACATGTGTGGTGGTAAGGCATCAGTTGCTGAAGGGCCGCCCCCGCCGCAGCTTTAACGACCTAACCCGCAACCTTACCAGCAGCACCCTTGGCAATATGCCCTTCGTGTACCGTTTAACCGCCTTTGCTGCACGGCGCCTGCCTAAGCTTATGCCCTGGATCCTGGAGCGCTCCCTGCACTCACTTAAGGATAAAAGCTATGAAAATATTGGCTATAAGGTGCTTTACCAGGGGGTGGAGTACATTAAAATAAGAGCCTACGACTGCGAGTTTGCTTTTGACCTGGCAGACAACAGCTTTATAGAGGCGCTGGAAGAGGTAATGGAAAAGGCGCAGTACCTGGCCAGGAATAACAAGTTATACCAGACATCTCCGCTTGGGCTTAGATTTGTTAGAGCCTCCAGTGCCTATATGTCGCCCTGCCACAACAGAAATGTTTGCTATATAGACACTCCTTTTCTGGTAGGAACCATAGGTGGAGACCTGATCCTGGATACTTACCAGGACATTATGCTCCGGCATGAGGGCGTGCCGCACTGGGGCAAGATCAATAACCGCTTAAACGGGCGTCCCGACCTGATCGAAAAGCACTACCAAATGTTCCCGGAATGGCTTAAGGTGCAGGCAAGGTTTAACCCCGACGGCACTTTTGATAACAACTTTTCAGAGCGCCTGCGGCTGTCGGCCAGGGTGCAGCAGCTAACCCGTGAAAGCGAGAAAGAATTAGGCCGCAAACTGCAAGGCCACCCTGGCTTTAGTACGGGAGTTGGTGATGGAGAAAGAGAAACTGTACCTGTTTAAAAAAAATGCCTGTTAAATGCCTGTCTGGAAAAAAAAATATAGGTAAAAGCATTTGTGTCTAGTCTGTAATATATTGATAATGAATTTATAAGCAGTTGATTCGCGCTTGCATCCCTGAAAACCGGTAGTTGAAAATAGCTGTTAGCGGTGTTACGCATCCGCAGATCATTTCTGACCTTTGAATAAATCATGTGGGAAAACAGGATGATCGGAAAGCACAGTGATTACAGTGATGTTGGCAACAGCGCGATGTGAAATGCTTTGTATATTTAATACAACTATTATATATGCGTTTGTTGCTCGTCTTCAATCGCCTGTTTTAACACCCTAACCTAACAGTATCATGATTTCAGTATCAGAAAAAACCTCATTTGCCCGTAACCGGCAGCAGCTGAACAACCTGCCTCACGACAAGGCCAGAATCTTACTTACAGTAGATAAGGAAGAAAAAAAGCTATACTGCCTTATCCTGTCGAAAGAAAAGCTTGAGTTTAAATCATACACCGAATCTCTGACAGATAACGATGTTCACAAACTGGTGCTTACCTACACCAGCAAAGGCGCTGAAGGTAAAAGCAGCGACAGGAACCTCTGCACCTTTGACCTGGACCTGCAGGGAGATACCAGCAAACGAAAGCTGCTGGAGGTAGAACTGATCGTGGAGGACAGCAAGGCGGCACTGATGGAGCTGGCTGTTGCAAGCAACAGCCTGAATACAAATCCGCCACCGCCAAAAAGCAGTGTGTATTATGGTGATGCAGATGCTTGATAATAGCAGTAAAGACTGCTGTAAGGTAAAAATACTAAAAAGGGTATTTTCTC
Source organism: Cesiribacter sp. SM1 (assembly GCF_020178975.1). Classification (GTDB taxonomy): domain Bacteria; phylum Bacteroidota; class Bacteroidia; order Cytophagales; family Cyclobacteriaceae; genus Cesiribacter. Next base: position 177,307 of record NZ_JAHXBU010000042.1, on the reverse strand, counting down.
TATAAGGATAATTTCTCACTAAAGATGTAATATCCTCATTAATCTTAGGTAGTGGCATTGATATTGTTTAAAACAATATTTAATTTGTTATAAATTTCACCATGTTTATAATGAAAACTTTTTTAGCTGCCGCTACCTTCTTTCTTTTCCTTCAGCTTGCCGGCATGCAAGCTGCTGAAGGGCAGGCTGCTGAGCAAATATTGGAAGCACCGGCAGATAGTCTGAAGAGGCTTCTGGAGGAGGAAACGAACGACAGCATCCGGGCTGCCCTGCACAGAGAACTGGGGCTGGAATACAAACGGGCTTCAGAACCAGACTTGGCCATTGAACAGTACAAAAAATCGCTTGCCATATCTACCAGGCTCAAGGACTCTGAAAGTATGGCAAAGTGTTATAACAACCTGGGTTCGGTATACAACATCAAGGGTGAGTTTGACCTGGCATTGAACAGCTACCTGAACAGTTTGCGCCTCAATGAGGAGTTGGGTGATAAGGGCGGGCAAATGAAAAACCACATTAACCTGGGTAATTTTTTTGCAGGGCAGCGAAATTTTGAAAAAGCAGAAGGGCATTACAGCAGGGCCCTTGAGCTGGTAGATCCTGGCAGGGATCTGAATTATGAAGCGCTCCTGAACCTGAACCTGGGTGGCATCAATACAGATCCGCACAACAATAAGGCCGATCAGGACAAGGCCATCCTCTACTTTGAGAAGGCCAGAGTTGCATTTACAAAACTGGAGGATCCTGTGCGGCTGGCTGGCGTAGCCAATAACATTGGTGTGGTAAAAGAACAGCAGGGAAAATTCCGGGAAGCCTACGACAGTTATTACCAGGCACTGGAAATTCGCCGGCAAATACAGGATTTACCGGGTGTTGCCCAGTCTTATTTCAACCTGGGAAACATTAAGTACCTCCTTAGTGATTTTAACAAAGCGCTTGATTTTTATAAGCTTAGCCTGGCGGAGGCCAGAAAAATAAAAGCCAGAAACCAGGTGCAGGATGCCCTGCATGGAATATCGGCTACCTACGCCAGCATGAAGGAGCACCAGAAGGCATTTGAGTACAGGCTTGAGTATGAGCTGCTGAAAGACAGCCTGTACAACGAAGAAAAGAGCAGGCAGCTGGCAGAGCTGGAAACACAGTACGAAACAGAAAAAAAAGACAAGGAGCTGATTGTAAAGGAAGCTTCTATAAAACAGAAAACGGCGGAACGCAATACCTATATGATAACGCTTGCCATAACAGTAATACTTAGTATTGTAGTAATCGTGGTATACCACCAGCGGCAGCGCGCCATATCGCAGCTGGCACTTAAAAACGAAGAGCTGCATAAGCGCCGTATCTCCGAAATGCTAAAGGAGCAGGAGATCAAATCCATCAATGCCATGCTGGAGGGGCAGGACAGGGAGCGCAAGCGCATTGCAGAAGATCTGCACGATCGCCTGGGTAGTACACTATCTGCCGTAAAGCTGCACCTACATGCACTCGATGGCGGTATCAAGCAGGATGCACCGCTGCTGCTTTACCAAAGGGTAAATGGCCTGCTGGATAAAGCTGTAACCGAAGTGCGCGACATTGCCCACAACATGGTATCCGGTGTGCTTACCAAGTTTGGTCTGGTGGCAGCCCTGCAGGACCTGAAAGAAACCATTGAAGCCACTAACCAGGTAAGGGTAGAGATTATGGTCCATAATTTGGATGAAAGGCTGGAGGGCCATGTGGAAATACACCTGTACCGCATCATACAGGAGCTTGTTAGTAACATTCTAAAGCATGCTAAGGCCACCGAAATCATCATTCAGCTTAACAAGCACAACCACGAGCTGTTGCTGATGGTGGAAGATAATGGCGTAGGCTTTAATCCCGGTGCTGCCAGCCTTAAAAAGGGCATGGGATTAAGAAATATAGAATCCCGTGTATCCAGCCTGGGGGGCAGTTTAAGTATTGACTCGGGCAGGGGAGGGGGCACTACCACCACCATAGAAATTCCTGTAGCATGATCAACATCATGATAGCAGATGATCATAGAATGATCATAGACGGCCTAACCTCTATGCTGGCTACAGAAGCCGGAGTAAAGGTAACAGGTGAGGCCTCCAGCGGAAAAGAACTGCTGGAAAAAATGGAGCAAACGCCTGTAGATATTGTGCTTATGGATATTAACATGCCGGAGCTCGATGGCATTGAAGCAACCCGTAAGGTAAAAGCTAAGTACCCGGCGGTGAGAATCCTGGTGCTTAGCATGTACAACAACCCGGAGTTTATCCGTAGCCTGCTGGAAGCAGGAGCATCGGGCTATATCCTGAAGAATACAGGCAAGGATGAGCTTATGGAAGCCATCCGGCAGGTATATGCGGGCCAAAACTACTATGGTAAGGAAGTTACAAAGGTAATGATGGAGAGCCTGCGCGGGTCCTCCTCCAACAATAACTTCAGTCTTACCAACCGAGAAAAAGAAGTTCTGAAACTAATTGTGGAGGAGTGTACTACTTCCGAGATTGCGGAGCGGCTGTTTATCAGCACCCATACCGTAGAAACACACCGCAAAAACCTGCTTAGTAAACTTAACCTTAAGAATACGGCAGGCCTGGTAAAGTATGCCATTGAAAAAGGTTACTACCTGTAATTAAACTTTTAAGTTCTAAGACTATACTGCTGCTGCAGCTTTAAACTATACATTTCTTGGCACTATTGCCCCGCTACTGCATTTTTTACAAGCAGCGGGTGCATGCTAAAGCTATGTTTCATTTGCTGATTTTTTTGTTACAGCTCCGGCTTAAGCGCTGAAATACTTTGTGCTTTCCCTCTGTTCAGGGAGGAGCAGGCCTATTTTACAGCAGGCACGGATATTTTTTTATGCTAATGCTTTTGATCTCTGATAGCTCAACATGATAAAAGCCTCCTAAACACGGCAGAATCAGCACAATCTATTCTCCTGCTCTGGCATTGGCTGTAGGGCTATCAGAATAAAAAATAAATGATGTGTCCAAAAAGGGTGGAGAGTTTCTCTCCTCCTTTTTTTCTCGCAGCAGCTTAGCCATAAAGCAAAAAAACAGAATTCCTTTGCCGGTTTTCTTGATGATTAGTGAAGGTGACTGCAGAAACACTCCACCAGTGTAACAGTAGTATGCCTGTGCATAAGCAGGTAGTTGTAAGCTGCTGTTATTCAGTATTGTGTGGTAATAAATTGTTGCTTTCCCTCCACAAATTATAAGCGCTTTTACTTTTTTATCTTCCAGCTATTTTCTAAATTAAGCTTATAAAATGATATTTTTCCTGTGAAAAAATCAAATACCACAGACTTGCTTATTAATAGACTTACCGGTATTTCCATTTTTTTCCAGTAGCAGGTATTCCGTATTTATGCCATAGCGCATAAGTTTTTTACAAGCCTTCGTTTTAGCTTTTCCTCTCCGGCTTTCGCCAGGATCTCCAGCCTCCTCATCTGCCCCCTAAACCATTCTGGCAGGATGGGGAAACGCTATTCTGCCAGCTAGCTACAATCACCTCAAACATCCCTGTATTTATGGAAACCGACTTTATCACAACGGAAACTCCTACCATCAAGACCGCAGGCAGGTCATTTTGCTCCATGCCTGCTACAAAAGAGCGTGAACTCGATCCTGCCATCCCATTCGAAAGGGCCAGTCTTATCCGCTTAAACAACGATAAATGGGTTAACGGAACGGTAATACACTACTTCTTTTTTAAAACCCCGCCCCTTGCCGGTAGTGAAAGGGAGATGGAAGTGGTGCGGGAGGCATTCCGGATCTGGAAAGGACTCGGCATCGGACTTCAGTTTGAGGAAGTATTCGATATGTCGGAGGCAGAGGTACGCATAGGGTTTATGAAAGGAAATGGTTCCTGGTCTTACGTAGGTACACAGGTGTTGAACATAGGCCAGGGCGACCGAACCATGAACTTTGGCTGGGATATTACCCGTGAGGGTGAAATAAGTACAGCATTGCATGAAATAGGCCACACCCTGGGTTTTCCACATGAGCATCAGAATCCTAATGCAGGCATTGAGTGGGATGAAGAAAAAGTATATAGTTTACTGGCAGGCCCACCCAATAACTGGGACAGGCAAAAGACCTATCACAACATCATCAGGAAGCTTAACCCGAGTGATGTACAAGGTTCAGCCTGGGATCCGGATTCGGTAATGCATTACCCCTTTGGTCCTGGTCTTATACTTAAACCGGCTGCTTATCATCAAACAGGCGTAAATCCCTCCGGACAAATATCAGAAAAGGACAAGGATACGGTACTTAAATTTTATCCGCCCCTGATCAGGGAAGATGGTTATAAGCTTTTGGAGCCATTCAAGAGCATCCCGCTTTCGCTTAAGCCAACAGAACAGGCAAACCTGCGCATCAGGCCAACTGAAACCCGCACCTACAACATCAGAACTTTTGGCGAATCTGATGTGGTGGCTGTACTCTTTGAAAAAAGAGCCAAGCGCCTACGGTACCTCACTGCAGACGACGACAGTGGCGAAGACCGTAACGCAGCCATCCAGGTAAAACTATTTAAAGGCGTAACCTATGTGTTGCGCATCAGAGTGTACTATGCCAGCAAAGTGGGCAATACCGCGGTAATGCTGTGGTAAGTGTACAAAGACCAATCACCAACAAGGCCTGAATATGGCGGATAAAGCATCGATACCGGGTATAAAAAAAGGGGCGGGTTTTTTTGAAGCCTATAGCCCCGATGTTAAGACTGAAAGGGAATCACCCGCTGCCAGCTTGCAAAAACGCTATGCCTTACTGGGCAGAAGCCTGCAGCTAACCATGGGGGTGGGTGTTTTCCTCTTCAGCTGGTCTCTGGCTGTTCTGCTATTCTCTCCATATCCCAAACCTGACACTCCTCCTGATGATGAACTAACTGTTTTTACAGATAGCCTTAAGGTTGATACGACTGCTGTAACGGCCACAATGGAACAGTCTGCCGAAAAAGAACAGAAGGGGAGCCAAGCTACTGATCCGGGCGCAGGGGCACAGAACAACATTAAGCTGGAACAGCCTGGGAATCAGGGTGGAGCTGGAGAAAAAATACCCAGTAGCACTGCTGATCCTGCGAAAAGCCAGGAGCAACAGTACGAGCAGATATATCGGCCGGAAGATCCTTACCAAAACAAGGACATTGACAATCAGCAACAGCAACAGCAGCAACAAGCTGATAGATATAAAGGCAAAAAGGGCTGATTATTTATACCATCGAAACAATCAGAGAGAACCATGGAATTGCTCGAACTGCTTTTGAATACCAGCCCCGTATACCTGCTTTCGGGAATATTTTTGTGGACGCTGCTGGTGATCGGGCTGATTATAGCACGTAAAGCCATCAAGCAACAATACCTGCAAACACTGGGGGAGCCAACCCCCGACACTGCCAACCCGCCAGACCTGCTGGGCGTTTTTGATCAGCCCAGTGAGCACGATCTTTTAGGTTTTAGTGCTGTATCGAAGGCCATTGCCGGCCTGTTGCGCAACAAAGCCACCCAGGCTCCTTACAGCATTGTTTTATCCGGTGGTTGGGGCGTAGGCAAAAGCTCTGTGATGGCCCAGGTGCGCCGTGAAATTATGCAAAATGGAAAGCGGATGCACTGGCTCTGGTTTAATGTCTGGCACTTTCAAAATGGCCAGCACCTGCTCTCCTGTTTTCTTGGTTCCATCCTGGCACGTTGCGAAGAAAAGTCCAACGCACTTTTTCATTTCAAACTATTGTGGCGGAGGTTTTTAAAGCAAGGCTTTTGGAGTGGACTCAAAACTACTTTTAGTATTTTTCTCCTCCTGCCCCTGGGTCTTTACCTGATCTATTCGCTCCTGCACATCCAGCCCCTGAAGCCTCTGGCTCGTTCTATAGATTCAGGTATCACTTTCATCTCCGAAAAAGTAGATCTCAACAGCGGTATCGTATCGCTCTTCACGGCTCCTTTTCGTTTGCTGAATAAATCTCCGGAGCTGATCAAAACAGCCTATCTAGGACAACCTAAAGGTATAAGTACACCATCTGAAACTGTAGAAACCGTGGGAAAACCAGAGGCTGCCCTCTGGACTACCTTGCTTGCCTGGGGAGGTACGCTGCTAGCCTTCCGTAAAGAGCTTTTCTCGAAGGAAAGCATACTTACCAATCTTGTGCCAATGGAGCAGTTTAAGCTGGAGGCAGCAAGCTCCGATCCTGGTTTTCGCAGCAAGTATCAGCAGGAGTTCAGGGAGGTGATGCGTGCCGCCCCGGCAGGTAGCAGCTTTGTCGTTTTTATAGATGATGTTGACCGCATTGCCGGCGAGCGGGTACTGGAGCTACTGGAAAGCATCAATTTTATATCCGATACCGCAGGGCAGGTAGATGCCGGTAGTCCAAATGCCGTTAAGTTCTTTTTTATTATAGGGATGAATGTGCCGGAAGTAGTACGTACACTGTCCCAAGTGCTAAATCCGGAAGGAAAGCTTAACGACATTGAAGCACATAAGAAAGCAGCCGATTACCTGGCGAAGCTGGTCGATATGGTTGTACCCATGCCCGATTTGCAGCACTGCTCAAAAGAGCAGCTCTCTAACCTACTGTTTGGTGCTGCTCCAGGTGGGGCACCTGAAAGCCAGATTTTTGGTCTTGATCTAAGCCGTTTTAAACCCTGACAAGATGAGTCTGCGAACAATTGCCGGTGCACTGATTGGGTTATTTCTGGTTTTGTTGCTTTATGCAAAACTGGCAGATTTGGCTGGCGGCGTAGAGGCGCCTGGCAAAGGCACTGGTAGTGAAAAAACCTCCACCGAACTGGCGGATAGTGCAGGAAAAGCTGCTGAGGCCGGTGCCGACCTGCCGGGTAAAGAAGTGGCAGAAGCGGGTGCAGGCTTACCCCCTGAATCACCTTCTGTATGGGATATGATACCGGCATGGCTCCTGGTAAGCCTGGGTATGTTGCTGGTAGGTGGGGGCGGCTACTACGGCATGCAGGAGGTAAACCAAAAAATAGAGGAACGTGGTAGTATCGATAAAGATCCAAAGTTCCTGGAAGACATGCTGCGGGGCTATGCAGATATTATTTCGGAGATGCTGGTTACGCCACGCCAGATCAAGCGTTTCTCCAGTAAAATAAGGCTGCAGCACAACCTTATGCAAAATATTGCCCTGGAGCAAAAGACCCGGCCGGGAGGGGGAGGTTTCCAGTTCAATCAGCAGGAGCAGCTACTTTCGTTTATGTACCTCCTGATAATTGAACAGGACCGGGAAACAGTCCAGCAATTGGTTTATTGTACCAAAGAAGAGTTTGCCGGCAGGCTAAAAGACATTGCCCTTCATAAATTCGACTATAAAAGATTTTTGAACCAGGACAGAAGTACTGAAGCCAATGGGGCATTGTCCCTGTTTTTAGCTGCCCAACAGGATGAAGCACTTATAAAACAGCTCTGCCGCCTTAACCTGGGCTCCCTGGTTTAGCATCCAAGACCTCAAAAATGGTGCTGCCTAATCAGCAAAGGCAGAGATACAGCTTAGCGCTGTAGTAACTTCTTGCACTGTAATATATGCTTATATTATTGATCCAGGATTCCTGCCTTCACAATACAGCCCCCTACCAGAGCAGGACTGTATTGTGATGCAATACTTATATTTTGAAAAGACTGGCTAACAGGCATGAAGGAGCAATCAGGCAGGTAAGTTGTTGTTGCTGGGGGTGGACTGGTCGCTATTGGTAAAGAGCGATATTTTTTCCGGCACGCCAGCCAGGGCTTCCAGCGCCAGGGCATTGCTGCCCTCATCACCGGTAGCAAGTGCAGTCATTTTTCTGAAACTCATTGGCGCTTCTGAAGACTGCACCAGCGGAATCACATTCAGCGATGACTCTATAAAATCGTTTGTTCTTTTGAATGAATCACCGATGTGGTAAGGAGGCTTGATGTCTCTAAGAAATATACCTTCCTGGGTGTAGAGAATATCATCTTTGCTACCCTCCAGCACCTTACCTACAATGGCGGCAACAGGCGATAGCAGCGATAGAATAACGGATGCGGTAGGATTTACCAGGGCACTCACGGCAGTGACAATGCTTTTGATTTCAGCACCCGCGGCCACCTCCCTAAGTAATTTTCCCAGGTTACGGTTATCGTTGTCACTCTCAATGAACAATACAGCACAGTACACAAAAGCGCCTGGTTGTGCCGGACCATACACGAGCCTGCCGGAGCCTGCAAAATCTACCCGCTCCCAGGATTTTACCGGGTGTTCCATTTTGAGCATGTTCACATACACAGCAGGACTTTTATTATCCTGGCCTTTTTCATCTATGGCAATGGTGGCAATGTTTATTTCATTCCAGCGGTCCAGCCCGTCTGCAGACTTTCGCATCCTGAAATAAGGGATGGTGATGGCGATCTGATCTTTCTTATTGTTGAAATCCATGGTAAAAAATTAGGGTTTTTGTGGGAAAGTGATGTTAGCAGGCCCCTTGAAGAATATAATTGTATGCACTACAACAAGCAGTATGAGCAACAAACGGAGGGAGAAACATTGGTTTGCCTGCAAGAGTGCAATAGAAATAAAGGATGCTGCTTATCACTGGAGTTCAACTTAAGGTAGTATCTTTTAGGGTGCAGATCAAGCAAAAAACCTGAAATAAGTGTTGCAGGTGCCCTTTGTTTTTACATATTTGGCGTGTTATTCATTATTCTTTCAAACATGCGAAATCTGCTTTCCATTCTATTCCTGTCGCTTGCCCTTATGGCAGGTGCACAGACCAAATCCAGCAAAAAATCACCACCACTGGCAGAGGCTGCCCCGGCTAAAGCAGGTATGTCGGCCGAGCGGCTGGCCCGGATAGACGAGATGTTGCAAAGTGCCGTAGCAGAAGAAAAAATACCGGGTGCGGTGGCCCTGGTTGCCCGCAATGGTAAAATAGTGTACTACAAAGCGTTTGGAACTGCCGATCAGCAAAGCAACAGGCCCCTGAAGCGGGATGATATTTTCAGAATTGCCTCTCAGACCAAAGCCATTACCTCTACCGCCGTGATGATGCTTTGGGAGGAAGGAAAGTTTCAGCTGGATGATCCCATCTCCAAATACATACCTGAATTCAAGAACCCCCAGGTGCTGAAATCTTTTCGCTACAGCGATACCACCTATACCACCAAACCAGCCGATAAGGAAATTACCATACGCCACCTGCTTACCCATACCTCCGGCCTGGGCTATGGCATGATTGATAGCGATGAGCGCTTCAAAATGATGTATCAGAAAGCAGGCGTTACCGACCTGTTTACCACTGAACCCATTAGCATCGGGGAGAGTGTGAAAAAACTGGCTGCATTGCCACTGCACCACAATCCTGGCGAAAAATTTACCTACAGCGAGGGCCTGGATGTATTGGGCTATTTTGTGGAAGTGGTATCCGGAATGCCTTATGACCAGTTTCTTAGAACCCGCCTGTTTGAGCCGCTGGGTATGCAGGATACCTGGTTTTACCTGCCCCAGGATAAAGCGAACCGCCTGGTGGCTGTTCAGCATCAGCAGGATGGCGAGTGGCAGCCCTATACTGCCTCATTCTACGACACGAATTATCCAGTTGCAGGAGCCAGAAAGTTCTTTTCAGGCGGAGCTGGTTTATCCAGTACGGCCAAAGACTATGCTACTTTTCTGCAAATGTACCTTAATGGAGGGGAGCTTAATGGCGTACGTATCTTAAGCCGGCCAACGGTGCAGGTAATTATGGGCAACCAGATTGGCGACATCTGGGGCGAGGACGGAGACTCCTACCATGGCCTTGCCTTTAGTGTGCTCACGAGCAATGGCCAGGATAAGGGCGGAAGTGGCAGCACCGGCACCTTTAGCTGGGGTGGCTATTTTAATACTCAGTATTTTGCCGATCCACAGGAGAACATGATTGGCATCATCCTGAAGCAAACACAGGGACCTGTTTCAGACGATACCGGCTGGAAATTTAAACAACTGGTTGGCCAGTCAATTGATGATTAACTGTCAGGCTAAACCAGCAAACCTGTTTTAAGTCAATACAAAAGAAAAGCCCGGGCAGCCGGGCTTTTCTTTTAGCTTTGTTGCACTACCGGTCCCGATTTTTCTTTCCAGGCATTGAAGCCTCCCATGAGGTGGGCCACATTCTGCAGGCCCATCTGCTGTGCCCGCTGTGCCGCCAGTGCTGAGCGTCCGCCACTTTTGCAGTAAAAAACAAACTCCTTGTCTGCTGTAAATTCCTGTTTGTGATAGGGACTTTGCGGATCGAGGTAAAACTCCAGCATGCCTCTGGAGGCATGAAGCGACCCGGGTATTTTGCCATCATTTTTAAGCTCGGGTTCGTCCCGTACATCTACAAACTGTACATTTGGCTTACCTACCATGGCTTTGGCGGCTTCTACATCATAGCCTCTAACCTCCTGATTGGCGTTGGCTACTAATTCTTTAAGCGTAACATTCATGTTCCTGTAATAGCATGTATTGATTTTTGGTGTAATTAAGATCAATGGGCAATCAACCTATAGCAGTTGACATTAGCTGTTGCTATCATGCAAAGGCTGTGCTGAAATGAACAGCACCGGAGGCGGCTATACTGCTGCGTGGTTACCATTCCAGTACAAACTTTTCAAATACATTTTTCCCGAAAAACGTCCCGAAGTTTTTCAGTGCTTTTGCGGCTTCCAGCTTATTGGCAGCATGCAGGGCTTTCATGGTGGTGATCTGTTTGGCAAAGTCTTCTGGTAAAATGTTGAGTACGCCTTTGCCAACAACCTGTCCGCTATTGTCTTCTCCTTCGTAAACAGTAATGTAGAGGGTAGAGGTATCTGACCACACATCGAAGCCCTTATTATCAATGATTTCTTTATACCCCTCAAAGAAGTACTGCCTGCTATCTATGGTGTGCAGGCGCATGCTGTAGTTCATGTTGAGTGTATTAGCCTGTAGCTTACTGGGTACAAAAAGGTTGAACCGGCCCCTGCTGATGGTAAGTGCACTATCGGAGAGCGCCGGCGCGTTAACAGTTCCAGCCATTTTAGCAGGGTGCTGCTCCGACTCCAGCAAACCTTCCAGGTTATCAGAAATGATGGTAAGGGTAAATTCAAAAGGTGAATTATTTAGCTTGCCTATCCTGGCGGCCTCTGCATAATCTCCTGTTGCTCCGGCAGCAAAGTAACCCCTCATGGTTTCGGTAAACTGTATGCCGATTGGTTTAACTACCTCCGGCCTGGGTGCCACTGCAGGGAAATCATACGAAATGTGCAGGCCCCGTTCTTTGGCAATCAGCTCGCAGGAGCGTTCTGCCAGGGCAGAGATGGTGAGCAGGGGGTTAACGCCCACCGAACGCGGTATGATGGCCCCATCTATTACATACAGCCCTTTGTGCAGGCTTTTTCCCTTATCCGATGCCCAGACCTGCCCTACATGGTTTACCACTCCGTTTTCTGCAGAATCAGACATAATGCAGCCACCCAATGGATGCACCGTTACCAGGTCAAAGTTCATGGCCTTGTTCCAGGAGGGGTTGGTTACAAAGGTTCCGCCAAGGGCTTTGGTTGCCTCTTTCAGCTTAATGTTCACCCTTTTGAACACCTCCTGCCTGCCCACGCTGGGCCAGTCAACCCTTATGCGGTCCTGCTCCAGGCGCATGCTGCCGTTGCCATCGTCGTGCGACATCACCAGGTAGGTGAGCGTGTTGTTTAAGGCACCCTGGTAGGCACCCTGGATCAGGGACCTGATTTTCCTGAATTTTTCAGTGATGAAATCTTTCAGTCCTTTATCGGTATCCCTGCCCAGCAGCCTGGCAACCGATACAAACATACCAGGCAGCACGCCCGACAGGGCACCGGGAATTACCCCTTCTTCTATCACAAAACCATCTGCCAGCGCTTCTTTGTCGCGGGCATCGATAATACTGCCAATGCAGGGCCCCACTGCTTTTACGCTGCCATTGGGCTTGTGCTTGCCCCAACCTATGCCGTTTACAGGCTGATCGTTATTAAAAGCAAAACCCAGCACATCGCCATTGCCCGTAAACCTTTTGCCCAGCATGGGGGAGAGGGAGAGTCCTTTTTCGCGCGATTTCAGTAAAATTTCCGTACTGCCCAGGCTGCCGGCTGCCAGGATAACCATGCCTGCTTTAACAAACAGAAAAGGAGCACTAAACTTTTCCCGGCCGGCATCCTGCAGCTGGTAATGCACCGTCCACTGATCTCCAGCTTTCTGCAGGTACTGAACGGCCACCTTTGTATAGATCTCTGCCCCATGATTTTTGGCATCGGGCAGGTAGTTCATAAGGGTAGTGTTTTTTGCTGCATAGTTGCAGCCCGTTACGCAGTCGCCGCAGAGATCACACTTATGCTGCTGCACACCTACATGGTTAATGCCACCCTCAAAATTTACATTGATGGGTACATAAGAAAACCTTTCCTTCAGGGCCTTGGCGGCCAGCTTCATCGACTCTGTTTTGGCCAAAATCGGATAACCGTTTTTGCCCTCCGGATAGCACTCCGGCCTTAGCATTTCGCGGGCCCGCTGCACGCCCCGTGCTACAGAGGCCATATCTTCGCGAATTTCTGTGGGCCAGCTCGTATCCATGAATACCCTTTCGTCTGCTTCTATGCACACATTGGCATTTACCAGTGAGGTGCCCCCCAAACCGCAACCTACAAATACATTGATATCTTTATTTACATGAAACTCATATAAGCCTGTTTTTGAGCCTATATGCTTTCCCGGCATGTTGAACTGCATTTCACGGGCGGCCTCTTTCTGGCTGTAAGGGTATTCGCCCGGCTGAATTTCTCTGCCCCTCTCCAGCAGGCATACTGTAAGGCCGGCACGGGCCATGCGTGAGGCTGCAATGCTGCCACCATAGCCAGAGCCGATCACGACTACATCGTAAAAAGGCTTTATGTCAGCGATCGGTGATGACAGGTAAGCCTGGGCTTTCTTTTTCATGTTTGTTGGCTTTTATGGTGATTACCTTATCTACTAGCTTTGTTGTGAGTAGCCTATCGGGTACGTAGTGCTTGCCCTCTTTCTTCCAGCGGGCTGTTTTTTTCAGGCCAATCGGGTAAATCGAAAGCGCCTCACGGCTGATGTGCATGCGCAGGAAATTTTTATAGCCCCTCCACTTAATGGCAGAAAAAGCTTCGTTGTCGTGGATGCGGAAAAGTAGATTTGTGATAAGCAGGTACAGCCCCATTACCAGGCAGCCAAGCAAACCACCGCTCACAAAAATGAGTACCGTGAGCAGAGATATAGTGCCCAAATGGTTAATATCCATTGCCCCGATAGGGCCTAACCAGTAGGATAGGAGCCAGAACAGCCCAAAACCTACCAGGATGTGCACAAGCCCGTGCAGGGTACCCAGCAGCCAGAGGTAGTTCTTTTTGCTGGCGTTGGTATCCGTAAACTTTGTAACCCCAAAAATGACGGCAGCAATCACAAAAACCAGCAGGGGGTTCATCAGCAGGATATTGAGGATATCAGTAGTAAACTGTTTTAGATTATCCAGCTGTGGCTCATAAAGGCTGATTTTCTGAAAAAAGGTTAGCCCACTTTTGGTGGCTTCCTGTAATTCCCAGGCAAAGAGCACATAGAAGGCCCCCATAAAAAACGCAAACTGCGGGTTAAACAGCGGGAAGGCCAGGTTCCAGAAAGCCAGCTTCCTGGACCTATCTTTCTCCGGAAATGTTTTCTGGAGAAAGTAGTTGCCTTCCCGCAGGTTTAGTTCATCCTTAAGGTTGTGGGTAGGGTGCATAAATGCACCACCGCCACCTGATGTGATCTTGTGCGATGCCTGGCCGTGCGAGATCAGCTCGTAACGTGCATAATGATGAAGATCACCAGCAATGGTAACGGCAAGCTCCATCTCTTTATCGATGATATAGCGCTGTTCAAAAAACTTCAGGTTTTCGTAGCTCTTGTCTTTTTTGCGGGTGGTAAAAGTCCAGCTGGGCTCGGCCGTGCACAGGATCACTTTATCACCCTTTTTCATCTTTTTGGCGATGCTGTCGAAATACTGCAGCTGCGGGTAATCTATGTCGGCAGAGAGCTGTATATCGATACCCCACAACCACCAGTTATGGGGCAGTTTGATGGCAAAATAGCTGCGGCACTGCCTGCTTAGCCAGTTGCCAATGGTTCGGCCCTGGCAGAAGATCTTGATGAAATTGGACAGGCCATCGTACCAGTCGTGGTTGCCCGGTACAGCATAGAGGTGGTGTTCTTTCTCCTCCTTTCCATTTCCACTGGCCGGCGGGCATGTCTGATTCCGGCAGGCGGCATCAAAGGGGCCTCTTAGGCGATTTTCATAATCCTCTCGGGTGGCAACAGGATACACCTGGTCTCCACCCAGCACCAGTATATCACCCTTGAAAGTCTCTATGCCGTCAACAGTTAGCTGCTCTGCCGATAGCAGGTTAGCCATGGTAAAGGTGGAATGAAACCCATCGCCGGTATCAGACATATAATCAATCCAGATTTCCTCCTTATCGCTATAATCGTAATCGTTACATTCGGAAAGGGCGGCTTGTATTTCCCTTTTATCAGAATAAGCACCAAACACCGACGATACCACTGTTTTTACAGCCGTACCCAGCAGCTGGCGGGCATCGTACCAGCCCACCATGGGTCTAGGTTCAAATTTTAACGCCTCGCTTTCTTTCCTTTTCCTGGCTTTATATTCATGCTGCTCTTCCATAGTGCAGGGGGTTAGGGTGATAAAAGTTTGTTTCTATACAAAAAAATAGCTCTTAAGCTTTTGCTTTGCCTTTCGTTTTTCTATCCAGCTGCGGGTATTGTAAAAGCTGAAACTCTTTTGCAGATAGCGCCAGTCGGTTGCCGTAGTCGTAAAACAGGAGCTGGCAACAAGCTCGCCGGCTGCACTGCTTCCCTTATGCAGTGCAATCTCTACTGCTCTGGAAGCAGTAGAGGTGGTATGTAGCGGCCAGCTGCCCTGCATAAAATAATCTTCTCCTGAAATGCCAATCCTGAAGCTGAACCTGCCACTTTTGGTACCCTCTGCAGCGCCAGGCCCCACCACAAGCCTGCCCTGGTAGCCGTAATAGGTAAGATCTGCTGTAGTAAAGCTTAAGCTGGCTACCAGGCGGTAAGGATGGTGCGCTTCAACAAAGTGCTCTACATCATGAATGCTGAAGGAGAGGTGCAGGAGCGCTTCTCTATCCTGCAATTGCCCCATGAGTCTGGCCCGGCAGGAGAAGGCCACGCCTGGTTCCTGCATTTTTGTTGATTGTGGAGAAGGTGGAGCAGGATATTGGCTGGCATTGATGCAATATTCTTTTGCATCGGCATAGCCCATTTCTATGAGGGTGGTGGTGTTGATGCGGTTAAAATACAGGTCATTATCCAGGGGTAGGGGATATTCAGGCTTGATGATGTGCACCTTTACTTCCTGCTTCTGTCCATATGGTGAGTCGCCCTTTTCAATTCTGCTGTTGAGCTCGTTGATGTAATCAAATTCAGCAAAAAGAGCGCCGTTTGCACTCATTTCAATCATGTGCACGTACTGCCTGAAGGAGCCGCCCTGGTACTGGTGCTGGTTGCCAATGGCCCACACCAGCCATATTTCTTCCGCTCCTCTTTTAACCGCCTCCAACAGGTTGGCATCTTTTATCCACACTGCATCTATGTACCAGTCGGCCCCGATCTTTAGAGCAGGCATCAGCATGGGGAGCGAAACACCGGCAATAAGGTGCTGCAACTGTACGTGGGGATGGGGTATGGCCTCGTTTGTTTTCCAGGAGTAATTGCAAACATTAAAAGTGCCGGCCAGCCTTTCTTCCTGTCTGATCCTGTTAACACTAATGCCTAAATGCGGAAATACTTTCCTGGCAATACCATCTGCATCGCCAAAGGCCGGCAGTTGCAGGGGGCTTAGGTACTTCCGGAGGGGGAGGTAGGAAATAAAGTCTTTTATGCGCACAGTGCTCCAGTTATTGCACATTTCTGCAGTGGAGAGTCCGGAGAGCAGCATGGCCAGGTTAAAAATTCCACCTGAGGTAGCATCGGCATGGGTAAACTGCAGGCCTTCTTCTTCCAGTGCTTTCAGCACCCCGGCCTGGTAAGCCAGCCGCATACCGCCGCCAGCCAGTACCAGCGATCTTTTAATACCGCTGTAGCCTGCCGGTACTCTGAATGGTAAGGGGCTGTTGCTTTGCTCCATTGTGCTTGATTTCCTTCTGTGTATAGATAAAAATAAGGATCACACCCACCAGTTCCCAGCCGGCAAACAGGTAAAAAATGCCATGGGGGGAGCCATCGGCAAAAAGCGATACAGTTCTGGCAAGTACCCCCAGAAACATCACGGATAGAAAGAGCCTGTTGTATTTTGGCTCGGAGAAAATTTCCCGGGTAAAGGCGATGGCAAACCAGCCAAAACCAAACTCAATCAGCCTTA
Source organism: Cesiribacter sp. SM1 (assembly GCF_020178975.1). Taxonomy (GTDB): domain Bacteria; phylum Bacteroidota; class Bacteroidia; order Cytophagales; family Cyclobacteriaceae; genus Cesiribacter. Next base: position 160,917 of record NZ_JAHXBU010000042.1, on the reverse strand, counting down.
AAAACCGGTACTGACTTAACATACTGGCAGTAGTTTTGGAATTTAGCTGTGTTGTGTCAAGCTCAAAGAGCATTTGCTGATCCAGCTGCGCACCAACAAAGGCACCCCAGATGCCGGCTACCAGCATAAGCCCCACATAGGTGTAGAAGAAGAAGTAAGCCAGAAATTTCACTGTTTCTCCTTTTGTAATTTCTTCCAGTAGACCAGAATGATGATCCCTGACAGCAGATCGAATGCGGCAACACTTAGGGCAAGTGCGGAAAAAATGTTGCCATATACCCCCAGGCCAATGGCAGCGGCAGCGCCAAACTTTTGCATGCCACACCAGAACATCGCGAAGGCAGCATGTTGCCCGCTCTTTAGTGCCTGCAGCAACAGGGCACTAAACAGGCACATGAACATGCCAATGATGGCAAAGAAATGTGCACTGGTGCTGCTCACCTTTGCTCCAACGAGTGCTAAAATTTCCGGGGCAGCCACTACTTGCCCCAGCCCTGTGGCAAGGGTTATAATGGCAATGGCTATGATGCCTCTATAGAGCAAGCTTTGGGTTTCTGTGCCTTGCAGAAACTGCCCTGTGAGTTGTGGTACTTTGTACATATTTAATAAAGAAGAAAGCCATCATGCAGAGCCACTGAAAGGTCCAGAGGCAAACCCTTACTACGTTCAGATTCATCCACTTATCCAGCACCTCTCGGAGCACCACTGCATCTCTAATGCCGGCACTCATTTGTTCGTTATAAGGAATGATGAAGATTAACGTTAGCGCTGTTGCCAACACCACCCCCAGCAGCACCCCGATAGGAAACCACCTGAGATAACTCCTCCATTCTGCTACAATCATCACCAGGGCGCAGGCAATCATTAGCCCGGTCATGTAGGTGAAGAAATTGGTGGCAGCCGTTACCTGCGGTACAAACTGCATGTAGTAGTTATCAGGCGTTAACTCCGGGGCAATCGGGAAAGAAAACAGGACTAACGACCAGCCTGTGCCAAGGTATACCGAGGTACACAGGAACAGCAGCGAATGGTTAATCCCCAGTATGAATTTTTTTCTGTCTATGGACATACCTGAAAGGTTTTAGTTACACACCAGCGGGTGCAGGTTTTTTCTCCGGATCTCTGTTTGGCTCATCCCTTTCTCTGTTTGGGTTTTCCAGCCATTCTTCGCCATAGCCCAGGTGAAATACACTTTCCAGTCCCTCGGGATTTTCCTTCGGCAGGCTGGGGTAGCTAAGGAACCAGCTTTCGAAGTAGTCATCCAGAACACCGGTGGTTTTGGGCAGATAGGCTGTAAAAATGGGCTGTTCCCCTATTTCCAGACTTTTGAGTGGGGCAGCCCGGGGGTGATCGCCAAAAGTGAGTCGGGCAGCTCCTTTCCTGTACAGGCTAAAGCCTGCTTTTCCTTTAAAATAGATGTAGGATTTCATCAGCATGCCCCTGAACTGGCAGTAGTTAGCGGCACCCAAATTTATGGGCAGGAATACTTTTGATGGGCGGCTAACATCCAGCCGCATTACCATCTGCCCATCCTTATCGTACTGGGCGCTGAGCAGCTCGGGCCCTTCCAGAAAATCTAGATTTGCCTGGTGCTTTGGCATGCCCCAGATGCCTTTACCGCCCTTTACAGAAATTTCGGTGCTTACCGGCAGGTCAAGGATATACTGGCCGGTTTTATAGGTGTTCATGAGCATGGCCGGAACAAGCCTTGGTGCAGGCTTTGGACCATGGGTACAGGCAAGGGCAATGCTGTATTCAATGTATTTGCCGATATCAGTAATTCGGTAATCAACTACCGTTACAACAAAAACTGCTTTGCCATCCAGCAAACGCATGGGGTGCAGCTCATTGCCCGGAAACAAGGCTTTTGCCCTTTCGTAGCTGGCAGGAAAAGCGGCCATGATTACGGCAGCATCGTCAGAATTGATGGGTAGCCTGTAGGGGATGCCATCTACCCGGGCGTACCTGCCTGCCTGTCGCTTTAGTCTTTTAGGAATTGCCATAGTTTTAAAAATTAGTTGAGGCTCAGTGCCTGAGCCATGAGGGGGAATACATCCCTGAATGCATTTCTTCCAATAAAAATATCCAGGTGACTATAGCCGGGTACCAGCTGTAATCCATGGTAGTTTGGCCTGATCCTGTCGAAATACTCAAAGCTCTTCTGCTGGCTCAGGGGCAGAAAGCACAGGTTCTTTTCACCGGCAAAAAAGGTGATCCTGGCATCGGTCTGTGGTTGGTGCTCGAGCAGCGATGCCGGGAAAAAATCATTATCTCCTGCCGATCTTAAATGCCCCTCTTTTACCGATAGGGCAATCTGCCTGTAAAAGCTCATGGGCACGTGGGCAAACTCATGGCTGATCCATTCGTGTGTTTCTTCATTTAAATTCTCATGCCGCCAGAGTGCCGGAAATCCGCTGCCATAGGTAAAGCTCACCTGTTTACACACCCCGTTACTGCATTCGTGGTGGGTAAGCCTTACCAGCGTATTGATCATGATGGCAGCAAAGCCTCTGGGTTGCACGCCCCATTGCGGGTTTAGGTAGGGTGTCATCATTTTCACCACCGGTACCAGGTAGCCCAGCTTAAACCTGGAAAAATCCGGTACCACCGGATGCAGGGAAACAGCATTGGAAATAATGTTGTAAACCTGCGGCACCAGCCCCATTACCACCGACATCATAAAGCTGGTAGATCCCTGGCAATGAATAATGGCTTTGATCCGGGGCTGCCCGGTTTCTTCTACTACCTTTTTTACAGCAAAGGGATGATCATAAAGGGCAGCCTGGTCTAGCGTCCACTGGTTTGGAGGTAAATCGATGCTGGACCGCCAGTTCTCCAGCCATACATCATAACCCTCTTCCAGCAGGTAGTCAACAATATTCTTTTTTACAGGCGCTAAAAATATGCTTGCACTAACCCCTGCACCATGTACCAGCAAAACAGGCCCTTTTTTTGGTGCTGTGCTCCCCTTTACATGAATCAGGTTACAGCCAAAACCATCGCCCGCAACAAAAGGAACTGTTGTAAATACCAGGCCTTCGCCCGTATATTTTTTAAGGGTTTGCACCATGGCAGGGGCAGTTGAGAGTAAAAAATCACGCCTGAAGATTCAACCATATCTTGGGCAGCGAAGAGGGTACTAAGCCCAATCGTGCTCCAGATCCTGCTGTATCCCTTTGAATTAAATTATTCTTTCCGGGCTGAATGGTAGCAGGGATGTGCTGGAATTTGCCGTTAACTATGCGTGAGATACATCGGGCATGCGCCGGGAGGCGGTGCCGGATATTCCGGAATCGGTACCACTGCCGCTTAACAGAAAAAATTGCGCGGAGGGGTGGTAAGTGGGTGATATTTAGCTTGTTGGAAATTAAGGTATAATATTTTAAAATTCCAATATTATTTAAAATATTTTGAATATAAGCCTTTTGCTTACATTCCCGGAGGGGCTCCTGATGCCGGCATTCAATGCATTATCAGCCAGATGGGAATACCGCTGGTTATCTGGCAGCCCAGGGCACCGCCTTAAGTATGGTCACCCCCATGAATTTTAACTGCAAAGGGCAGTCCGGTACATCTGCATGTACTGATTATATCCAGTGCTTATGTGGTACTAGCTGCATCTTTCCTAAAAGGGGGCAAGTGCAACAAAACCATGCAGGTGCTACGCTGTTATACAAATACTTTAGTAACAGGCAGTAGTACTGCCAATTTTTGAAACAGATTTTTTAACCAAACTCTAATCCTATGCAAAACGATAGAGATTATCAGAACAGAAACAGGGGAGATTATAACCGGAACAGGAACAACGACTACCTTGGCTACAACCAGAGACCTGGTTATGACTCCGGCCGCTTCGACAGCGACAGGAACAATCGCTTTGGCGGTGACAGGGACCGTGACAGAGACTATGGTCGCAGCAGCGGTTATGACCGCAACCGTGATTACGGCCGCAGCAGCTATGACCGTAGTAGCAGCTATGACCGCAACAGCGGATATGGTAGTAACCGCGGAGGTAGTGAATCCGGCCGCTATGCCGACTACAGCATGGACAGAGCGGGTGGAGGAATGAACCTTGGGGGCGGCTCAACCTATAACCGCGACAGAAACTATGGAGGGTACTCCAGTGAAAGTAAGTTTGGCTCTGACCGTAACCGTAACCAGGATCGTGATCGTGACAGTGGCGGAAGCGGCATCAATTATGGCATGAGGGGCATGGGTGGCTACGGCGGTAGCAATGATTTTAGCAGTGGCAGCTATGGCGGCAGCAGCCTGGGTGGTTCCAGGGATATAGGCGGCGGCTATGACAGATCCGGAGGTTATAGTGGCAGTGGCATAAGCAGCAGCTATGGCAGCTCTGATGATTCCCGCAGCTTTGGCGGCGGCTACGACCGCGACAGAGACTTTGGCAGTGGCGGGGGTATCACCAACATGGGTGGCGACTATGACCGCGACAGAAGCCGCAGCAGGGGAGGATCCAGCTATGGCGAAGGAAACTCCGACCGTAACCGCGATTACCTGGGCAGCTACAACAACCAGGGCGGTAGCAGGTACGACAGGGGCAGCACCTACGGCAGTGGTGAGTCTTCTTATGGAGGAAGCACTAACAGAGGCAGTAGTAATTATGGCGGCGGCTCCAGCTACGGCGGCGGCTCCAGCTACGGTGGTGGTTCCGGCTATGGAAGTGGCAGTAACGACTCCGGCTCTTCATATAGAGGAGGTACGAATGTAGGGAGCGGCTCCTCCATGGGAGGCGGCTCCTCTTACGGAAGCGGCGCTGGCGCTGGGGGTGGCTCTACTTATGGCGGCGCCACACCAAACTATGGTAATTTTAACCGGGGGGATGGTCATGGCAGCCGGGAGGAAGGCCATTACGGCTTCAATACCAACTCCAGCCAGTGGGGTGGCCGCTACGGCAGCAGTCAGGATAACGACCGTAACCGCGGCAGCCACTATGGTTCCTCTGGTTACCAGAGAGACTGGAACCGCGACAGAGATCAGAATTATAGCAGTAGCTATGGACAGCACCGTGGCCATCATGATACCAATACCGGCAACCGTGAGTACGACCGCGGCAATTATGGTGCTACCGATTATGTGCGCAACAGGGGCCAGCATCAGGATCATGATGATGATAACTCGCGCGGTTTACTGGATAAAGTAACCGAACGGGTAAGCTCCTGGTTTGGCGGAAATGACAACGACCGATAAAGGTCCAAAACTTCCAGATCGCCTGAACGATAGCAGGCTTTATACAAAACAGCCCCGGAAATATTTTCGGGGCTGTTTTCATTCCCAGCATAGGGAATCATGAGCGCTTAAACTGCTAAGCGCAGCGGACTAGGAGTTTTCCTTTTGCTTATTGCTGCGCTCCTGGTTTTGCTGTTCGCGGCTGCCAAAACGGTCTGCAATTTCCTTTGCAGAGCTTTGCGGCGTGGTTTGCTGACTGCGGCCGCTCATCTCATTTTTCTGGTTTTCCAGGTCTATGTCGATGTTCCGCCCTTTTCTGTCCTTATCAGAATCAGGATTGCCGGCGGCTTCTTTCGTGCGGCTGGCAGGGTTTATATCAGGCCTGTTGCGGTCTGCCGGATACGTATTATTGTCTTTATCCCTGCTATAATTATTATCGTTGTTCATAATCTTCTTTGTTTAAATTGTACATACTGTTTCCGGTATAGTTTACGCACCTTTCATTAAGGGGTTGTATGGATCAGGTTCGTCAAGCTATTCAGCTCCGGCTTGTTTTCTTTCAGCTAAAGTATTTATATTGAACAGGGTAATGAAAACGGTCCATTATACATTTTTTGTCCGGTAGCAATGTTATTCAGCCAGCTGTTTGAAAAATATCTAAAGCAATGCAAGTGAGATCGACCTATCAGGCAGCACAGCTGGTCGCTGAAAATGTAGAAGCACATTTTGTTCGTCAGCATGCTGCGGCCCGGGAGCTGGGCGAACAGATCAGTGTCCCGCTGCCGTCTGCAGCAGTTATCCAGCAGCTGCTAGACGTATGCTTCTGGGCCAGCCTGCGCCGGGAAGAAGGCCATGCGCCAAAAATTTCACTTGCATACCTCTCGCCGGAGCAGGCTGTACAGCCCCTCTTGCTCAGGCACCGCCTGCCCTTTACACCCAACGTGCTCATCAAAGCATCGCCAGGTGTGGAGCGTGCCGGCATACACCTGGGTGTGTGGCAGGAGAAGGGGCAGCTCTATATCTGGGGCACCACCCGCAATGTTCCAAGCCTTTGCCTTGTGCTCGATGTTTCGGCGCCTGGTTTGCTGGTGATCAAGCACCGCCGGATCGACGGCTTCGGTAAATTTAAAAATGTAGCCATTTTACAGGGCGACCAGATTAAGATCGTGGATGAAGAGGTGCGCAGCACACCCGACTGTCCTTCCTTGCTTAACAGGCTGCTGGGTGGACCAAACGCCCTGCACTGGTACGATTCGCTGCATGTGCTGGTGCAGCTGGCGGTTTCCATGCGCGCACATGGCCGAGGGGGTATCCTGCTCATTGTTCCGCATGGTACAGAGCAGTGGCGTGAATCTATCGTACACCCGCTTACTTATTCACTTGATCCACCCTTTTCGGCGCTTTCCGACCTTGTAAAGCAACCTGCCTATGCCAAGGAAGAGGCCCGCTGGCAGATAGACTTCCGGCGGGAGGTGGATGCCATCGGAGGGCTTACCGCAATAGACGGAGCCACCCTTATGAGCGATCAGTACCACCTGCTTGCCTTTGGTGCTAAAATAATGCGGGCACATGGCAGGGAGAGCATAGAGAAGCTATATAGCACAGAACCTATTGTTGGCGTGCAGGCCTCCATCGATCATCCCTCCAAAAGCGGAGGCACCAGGCACCTTTCGGCAGCCCAGTTTGTACACGACCAGCGCGACTGCCTGGCCCTGGTTGCCTCGCAGGACGGCCGCTTCACCATCTTCTCCTGGTCTCCCTGCGAGCAATGCGTGCAGGCTCACCGCATCGATAGCTTACTGCTGTAGTTATATATAGATCACTTAGGGAACAAAATAGGCTGTTACCTGCTATTCTTTCAGACTTTTCAGATAGGCAATAGTCTGGGGTACCTGGGTACGGATGCTGCTGCTTTCATCTTCAATGAAATAATGCTTGATGCCGGCCTTTTTAGCAGCTTTCAAAACAGCAGGAATGTCAATCTGTCCCGTGCCAACTGCCACATCATTTTCAGTAGAGGTGGAGCCAGTATGGTCACCTTTAACACCTTTCTTCAGGTCTTTTATATGCATCAGCTTCCATCGGTCTCCATACTTGTTAAGCAAAGCCACCGGATCAGCCCCTCCATGAAATGCCCACAGCACATCCAGTTCAAAGGATACCCATTCAGGATTCGTATTTTGAACGATATAGTCGAACAGGGTGCCATTATTATAGGGCCTGAACTCATAACCATGAATATGGTAGCAAAAAGTAAGGCCATTTTCCTTTAGCTTTTTACCGATGGTGTTAAAATCTTCAGCTGCTTTTTTAGCATTTTCAAATTTAAAGTCGTGCCTGTCATGCGGAATCCAGGCTACCATAACATAAGAAGCTCCCAGTATTTTAGCTGTTCTGATAATCTCATCCGGGTTTTCCAGCAACTCTTTGTAGCCTGCTCCTATGGAGGGAATGGTCAGCTTGCGTGCATCGGCCATCTTCCTGAATTCTTCTGGCGTGGTGCCTTTTGGGTTGCTGCCTTCGAGCTCTGTAATACCTAATGCCTGAATGGTATCCAGCGTGGCGGCAACACCATTGGGAAAGCTGTTCCGGTATGTATAAGTCTGCACGCCAAAAGGAAAGGTGTATAGGGGCTTTTCTGATTGGGCAAAAAGACTGGCCTTATGTGCCAGGGCTAGGGTGATGAATAACAAAAGGCACAGTACTTTTTTCATTTCATAAGAGTTTTAGCTTATGCTTTTACTACCTGAGTCTTCAGGAAATGAAATGTACCAATTTATGATCTTATTTTAACGTATTTTAGGCATTAACTTAGGATGGGCCTGTTAATCATTGCAAAGTTAATTTTCTCACATTTAGCTTAAGTGGCATGTCTATTTAGGTACAGCCTTCCATCCGTATCTTAAGATACTTTTGTAGCCATGAGCAGCCTGATACATTAGACTAATCTGTTAGCAACCACTTTTTTGCAGCTTCCAGGCTGGTAAAATTTTTTGTTTCAACCTGCTGGTCTGGAACGGCAGAAAGTATGCTTCTGGCAGAGGCACCTGCAAATATATCCATAGCCATGATCACTGCCTGCTTTTTATAGAAACCAGTCGATACAGCTTTGGGTACCCATACACTTTTAGCCCACTCCCGGTCTTTCGAATCAAGTATATTCATGAGCCTGATATCAGATATCCAGTTTGAGATGTTATGCTGTACGGCTATTTCCAATGCTTTTTCCAGACCCTCTCGATAGACAGGGCTGGGAATATACCCCTTCCAGGTTAAAGTTATTGCTGTAGCATTGTTTACCAATTCAATAACTAAAAAATCATTCTGAAACTGGAGCATACACATACAGCAGGAGGTAAATTCAGCTGGTTAAATGGCGAATTAAATCAGAATACACTAAAAGTGCAATTAGAATCCTGAAGAGCCTTTCTTTGTTCGTGTTACTGTGGGGTTTCAGTAAAGAAAGATGCTCCCTAATTTTTTTAGAACGTTTTCAGTTTCTGGTTCTCTTGCTTTGTACTGGGGCTCCTGGCTGCAGTTTACAGATTGGAGGATAAACCCCTTGGGGCTATTAGCGAAACCATGCTGTGCAGCCTGCTAATCTGGTTTTTGTACAAATTCAGCCTAACAAATGCTACAACCAGAGTGATAAGCAATCGGGTTGTTCCATTGACCTGGTACGCAACCCCTTACCACCGGCCCGGGCAGGTTCGGTATATACTTACCAGCCAAGCGCTACGGATGAGGACCTGCCCGCCAATACGCTTACGTTTACAGCCGAGCGTTTGCCTGTCTGGCTCAGTTTTGATCCGGTAACACATACCCTTAGCGGAACACCTTCAGCAGAAGAAACAGGCGTTTTTGAAGTACGGCTGAAGCTAAGTGATGGACAGGCTGAGGCAGAACAAGCCTTTGAACTACTGGTAGAGGGCCCTACCGGCTTACACCCGGAGGGGAGGCTTACAGAAGAAACTGTAAGGCTTGCGCCCAATCCAACAAAAGGAGTGATTGCCATACAATATCCTCAGCAGGTCAAGGGCAGTATCTTCCAGGCAGTCCTGCTATCTCTGGAGGGCCAAAAGCTTGTGAGCCTTCGCGGTACCCTTCCGGAGGTAAACGAGGCAGTCAGCAGCTATCTGCTGCAGGCCGGGGAGCGGATGTATGTGCTTCAGCTTTCATTAGGAAAGGAAACGCTTCACCTTAAAATTGTAAAGCAGTAGGCCTGCCGGGGTAGTAAAGCAACATCCAAATACAGGCAGCACCGATGCAAGTCTACATGTGCTGTCGCTGCTCATTCATGCAAGACTTCCTGGTTGATGTACTGGTCAATGCGAATGTTAAAGCTCAATGTAGTGCCAGAACGCTTGAGGCTTGCCCATAAAGAGGATTATTTGCCAGGCAAAGATGCGCTCATTGGCGAATCAGGAAATTAAAAAGTAAAGTATTTAATTTACAACAGCCCAGGTAATGAGCTGCAGGCTTGGGTGCCTGTTTTATCCTTGAGGAACGATATGAAGAAGCTGTTTTTAGACGATATCAGAACCGTAGACATGGTTTATGATCCGAGCATGGTTGCTGAATTTGATGTGGTGAGGTCCTATGCGGAGTTTATTAACTATCTCCAGGAAAATGGCCTACCTGATTTTGTCAGTTTTGACAATGACCTGGGATTAGATGAACGGGGAGAAGTAGCCCCTGATGGTTATGCGGCTGCTAAATGGCTGGTATACGAATCCGGACTGGATATGACAAACTTTACCTTCAAGGTTCATTCAGCTAACCCTGTTGCTGCTGAGCAGATAAGAGGTCTTTTAACGAATTACATCCGCCATCTAAGAGAAAATCAGTAGTCTGTTGCCTACTTCAACAGTAAAAAGCCTAAAGAAGAATATTCATGAGCCGATTAATTTATTTATTCGGCTCATTTTATGTTTGTATGTGAGCCGAATAGCGCTAATATTCGGCTCATGCGTTACAATTGGCGACAACCGGATTGGCCAGTATCCGCCTATACAGTGGAAGGGGTAGAGGATCGGCTCTTTACCTTTGCCACCAGCGCCACCAGCGTAGTGCGTATCAGCGAACCGTTGCCATTGCTCCAATCATCAAAGCCTCCGGCAAGATCAGGTTGTATTCCATGTGTGAGTCTATGAATGGCTTGGAAGGTAGCAATACCAATGAAGAACACCCTGCCATGAGGAGTCCAATACCCTTCTCCCCAGTGTAATAGACTCATGGCAACAGCCTCCAGTTTCAGGAGATATAGTGTTAATTTATGAATGTATTAATTCTATGGTGCTCTAAATTCTCCTGTGATGGATGCCAGGCTGTATTATTAGGTAATAGCACCTGTTTTCCCTCAAACTGTCTTATATTATATGGAGAAGAAAAGGGTTCAATAAAATGTTTTGATAGCACGAGCTGGTAATCCTCATCAAGTGTAATCAGCCCCCGGTCAAAGGCCCGGTGCAGGTTAGGGCAGAGGGCAATGCCATTGGTTGCTGTATCGTCATGGCTGATGCTCCAGGGCTTGATATGGCAGCCATCAATCATAGAGATATTTTGGGTGGCTTCCACACGTAGACCAGATATTGCACAAGTGTGGCTGTAAATGTTGGCAATGACCTTTTTGAAAGTCCCGTCCCGGACAAATGTTTCTTCCTCCAGTTCTTCCTTACTTAGCTGCTTTTGTAGAGATATGAGTCTTGCCTGGTAGGCTGTGGCAGGTTCATGTAAAATTTCCTCTTCAAGCTGGTGTAAGTAAGTCTTTATGGGCATGAGCAGTTTATCCGATGCAGCGGGAAAATAAGTGTGCAGTAGGATCATGCGCAGCAGTTCCCTGCTTTCATCTTCCTGCAGAAGCTGGTACAGGTCCTGATCAAATTCTGCCCAGGCAATGGCAGCCTGTAAGCTGCTAAAGCTCCTGATGGAGTGGGATTTTGTGATTGCTAGGTGATGCCCTGGCTTTACGATCAGGTGCCAGAAACCTTCTGACTGCATATGATAGAAGGGGAGCGCAAAGTTGGGTGTATGGGGTGTCGTGACCAGTAGACTCCAGAAGTCTTTGAAGGTGCTAATCAATTCAGGGGTTATATAAATCTTATTATTGGCTATTTGCCCGCTGCTGATTTGATGGAGAATGCTTAATAATAAAATAGGTTTATGAGGTGCCCCACCAAACTTATGGTCCCTTTTAAGCTTAGAAAATCGCTTGTTATAGTGGGAGAGGAGCTTGAGTTGCTGGGACATATAAATTCATTTGCGTCCGCTTGAATATATAAAGATGTGGGTCACTTAATAAGAGGGAGTATTCTCTATAACAGATAGATGTTGCCTTGTTATTGAACAACTGTAGTTAAACTCACTCAACTATCTTCATAAACTCCTACTTCTGTAGTGTTGAAAAGAAAATAATAGCCTAGAATTCAACAGATATTAGAAGCGAAATATTCCCCCTGCACAGAATTACAGATAGATGGCTAATAAGCTGTTGCAGCAATCCTAAAGGGGAATAGTATACATGTAAAAAGGACTTACAAGTTTTTACACTCGTAAGTCCTTGATAACTTGATAATGAGGGTGGGCCCAGCAGGGCACGATCCTGCGACCCCCTGATTATGAGTCAGGTGCTCTAACCAGCTGAGCTATAGGCCCAATATGTTGCTGCTTTGCTTCTGAATTTACAGTGCTTCCACAGCTTTCCCAAACATTTTGCTAACCTTCGGTGTCCCTCTTGTAGCAACTCAAGAACCTGGTCCGTCCTTGAAATTGGGAGTGCAATTTTACATATTTGCAGACAATTTTACAACACTATTCGATTAAGTTTTGATTTCTTCCAGCATACAAAATATTATTTTCGACCTGGGCGGCGTGGTGATCCACCTCGACATGCCCCGGACTTTTGCCGCTTTTGCCCAATTAGGCGCAATTACCCCCGAGCAGGCCAACCAGCTGGTGCATAAAGATCCGCTGTTTCTCTCCTACGAAAGGGGTGCCGTTACCCCACAGGAATTTCTAAACGGGCTGCGCCACCTCCTGGGAAAACCCCTGTCTGATGAGGTGCTGACGGAAGCATGGAACGCCATGCTGCTCGATTTCCCACCCGAAAACATTGAGCTGCTCCGCAGCCTCAAAAAGAGTGGAAAGTACAGGCTGTTTATGCTGTCGAACACCAATATCATCCATATCGAGGAGGTACACCGCCGCCTGGAAGCAGCCTGCGGCGAAAAAGACTTCTCCCGCTTTTTCGATAAGGTGTACTACTCACAAAATATTGGCGCCCGCAAACCCGATCCCGAGGCTTACCAGGTGATCCTGGATGAATGGAACCTGAAGCCCGAGGAAACACTGTTCATCGACGATAACCAGGGGAACCTTCTGGGGGCAGAGCAGTTGGGTATAAAAACCCTGCATTTTCAGCAGAACAGTTCGTTACCAGCAATATTCAACAATGGATCAGGAAAATAAGCGAAAGCGATTATTTCTTCATATTAGCCTCTTTGTAATTACCCTTATCACCACCACCCTGGCCGGTGCCGAGTGGCGCTATATGTTTCGTGTTTTTGGTGTAGGTGAGGAGGGAGGAGAGGCTTACCTGTTCTGGAGGGGGATCAGCTGGTCTGAATTCAGGACCGGTTTTGCTTTTAGCCTGCCTTTCCTGGCTTTTTTAACCGTACATGAATTTGGCCATTATTTTACTGCGAAAGCCCATAAGGTCCGGGTGTCGCTGCCTTATTTTATTCCCTTCTGGTTTGGGAGCATCCTGCCGGCGATTGGTACCATGGGGGCGGTGATCCGTATTAAACAGTATATCCAGAGCCGGAAGGTTCACTTCGATATTGGTATTGCCGGTCCGCTGGCTGGCTTTGTGATTGCCCTGGGCGTGCTGGCCTGGGGATTTACCCACCTGCCGCCGCAGGAATATATTCTGCAGGTGCACCCGGAGTACAAGGAGCTGGGACCCAACTGGCAGGAGGAGGCCAATAAGCTAAGCCTGGAAACAGAAGGTTCTTTCTACCTGGGTAAAAGTTTAATCTACAGGATCTTTGAGGAGTATATGGCCACCGATCCGGAACGCCTGCCAAGCGCTTTTGAGATCATCCACTATCCCTGGCTCTTTGCCGGTTTCCTTGGCTTGTTCTTCACTGCCCTGAACCTGCTGCCTATCGGACAGCTGGATGGCGGCCACATCCTCTACGGACTGCTGGGCTATACCTGGCACCGACGCATTGCCACAGCCCTCTTTGTGGCGCTGGTCTTCTGGGCAGGCCTGGGTATTCCAACACCTGATCCTGATGAAGGGGCAGGAGGGCTTATACTGCGGCTGGGTGTTTACGGACTTTTCCTGTACTACCTCTTTGGCCGGCTGGATATGCCTGCCAGCCATCGCCTGACCCTGGCACTAAGCATACTGCTCGCACAGCTGATGGTGGGCTACCTGGTGCCCGGTGCCCATGGCTATTTGGGCTGGATGCTGTATGCCTTCCTGATCGGACGTTTCATTGGTGTTTACCACCCTATCACCCCCGAAGACAGGCCCCTGAGCACCGGCCGCAAAGTGCTGGGCTGGCTGGTCCTGCTGATCTTTGTGCTGTGCTTCAGCCCCGAGCCGTTTGTGTTTGTGGAGTGAAGGATGTGGGAGTGATTTGGTGATTTGACGGTCCGCCGCTGCGGTGAGGGAGTGAGTTACTTCAGGAATCTGGCATTGCTACTAAAGAAAGGACTGATTCCCAGCTCAAGGAAGCAACTGAAATACTACCTATTACAGCTAAAGCCAGAAAAAACATCAGGAAGTAGCCTGGTTACATCGGCAATGGATTACCCCATACTCACTCACTCATACTTCACTCCCTCACAAACTAATCAAGCGCTCCCCAGGCCAGTATGCCGCCTTCAAGGTTGCGTACATTGGTATAGCCCTGCTGTTTTAGAAACTTCTGGGCGGTTGCGCTGCGTTTGCCCGAGCGGCAGTGTACAATGATCTCATCGTCTTTGCCGGCCTTCAATTCATTAAGACGGTGAGGTAAAGTGCCCAGGGGGATAAGCTGGCCGTTGATGTTGCCCTCGGTCTGGTATTCTGCTTCTTCGCGTACATCCAGGATGTAAGGCTTTTCACCATTATCCATACGCTCTTTCAATTCTTCTGCGGTAATGTCTGCCATTGGTATTATCAAGTTAAAAAGTCAGTTTAGATGCAAAGTATCAAGTAATCTGCTTAAAAGACAAAAGTTTAAAAAAGAAAAGCCGCTCCCAGCCCATAATATACCACCCCAACAGCTCCACATCTCAAAAGAACCACCCCTTACCGCAGCGGCGAATTGTTAAAATACTGCAGCATCGGATACAGGCAAATCACTCCCTCACCGCAGCAGCGGACCGTCAAATTACCAAATCACTCCCTCCCTAACTACCTCACCACCACAACACGCTTCGACTGTACACCGTTTTTATACACCAGCTGCAGCAGGTAGAGCCCGGGCTCCAGCTGGCCCAGGCGTAGTTCTGTGCCTGGCGTAGCGGCTTGCTGCAGGATCAGGCGGCCCTGGTAATCGTACAGGCGCAGGCGCTGGGCCTGCGATTCGATCCGGAGCCTGTCCTGAGTAGGGTTGGGGTAAATACTCACTGGTGGAAATATTTTTTCCTTTACCCCCAGGGTAAGCGGATCTACCTTTCCAAAGTGGGGGCGCAGCATCAGGCTGCCCTGTAGTGAAGTGGTTGCACCCCATTCGATGCCATCAATACTCTGGTACAGCTGTGAGGTGCTTTCGGTATTGAGATCAAAGCCAACGGCTACCGGATTGGTAGTTACCTGCTCAAAGCCTATGAAGAACTGACCTGCCCTTAATACCTGCGGGTTTGCAAGGGGGTAGGTTACAAACCCATTTACGCCCGCATCGCGTTGTACGCTTACATTCTGGGTGTAGCGTAAGGTGTCGGCCTCTCCATTGATACCAGCCAGGTAGGTCCAGATTTTCAGATCCAGGTTGCTGCCGTTGGCAGAGGTGTTGAAAGAAGGAGCATAGAAGGAAACGCTGCTGAGGGTATCTCCTTCTTCGAGTGTAAATCCATAGGCCAGGCGTTGCCCGCGGCCGTTGAGGCTCACGCTGATTTCAGCAGAGCCGTCGTCGTAAGCAAAGTAATCTTTAACAGGGTTGCTGATCTCCAGGTAATCGTTGCGGTGAAAGAATTCCAGCGGCTCTTCGGAGCGAAGCAGCAGGCGGGTCACCAGGGTGAAGGAATCTCTTTCAGCCAGGGGGGCCAGGTCTGCAGGCGTTAGTCCGCTGGCATCTTCGGTAAAATAGGTCTGCCCTCTCAGCAGGGAGCCCTGGTTAGAGATGAGCAGCCTGTCGCTTTCCAGGACCTTTACAGTTTCGTTATCAGCGGTATGTACACTAAGGTCGTAGGTGAGTACTTCGTCGACACCAGGTTGCCAGAGGCTGTGGACCACAAACAGGTTTTCGGCCTTCAAATAAGCGGCAGGGTTAGCGAACAGCTGTTCTTTGGGTATGGCAGTATAGGGGCTGAAAAGGGAGGTAAAGGCCGAGCTGATGGCACGGTCTTCGTAGTAGCCTGCACCATTGCGACCGCTGTTGAGGTACACCCAGTCGATGTGCCACTGGTCGAACTGTCCATTCTGGCGGCTAAACGACTGGAACTTAAAGGTAAAGCCCGGGTGAAAAAAGTTTACCCCGCGCTGAGTACCTATTTGCTGCAGGTTAATGAGTTCCTGCTGAAACACTGTCGGATCTGTATCGGGATTGCCGCCCTGGCTCCACACCTGATGCCAGACAGTATCGCTGTCGAGAAAGTAGAGGCGCAGGGAATCGAGCTGATCGGGCCGCTCGCCCAGGCCCTGCAGCTGCCAGTAAAAACTAAATAGAACGCTGCTTTTTTCAGCATCCGTAAGGGCATCCAGTCTGATAGGGGCTGACTGAAGGCTGTCGGTACGGCCCACGGTATTGGTGGTGGCATAAGGAGTACCATTGGCATCAACACCATCAAAAGTAACTACTCCCCAGCTGGGCGGGTTAATGGCCTCGCCATAGCTGATGGTGCTGGTGGTGTTGAAGGGCCACAGTACCGAATCAGGACGTTGCCCTCTGTAGCTAAAGTCATCCCAGAAGGGCAGGAGGAGGCTATCGCCGGGAGCAGCAAGTGTACTGATCGGGCCAGGCTGTGTAGTCCGGCTATAAGCATGGTTCTCTACCTTCGTAGTGCCCCTGGTAGCGGCAGGATGTGGTAAGACCTGCAACTGTGCATAGCTGCTGCCAGCAAGGAGTAAGAGGAGGAAGGTAAGATATGTTTTCATCTGTTTTTTGAGCCCTGCAAAATTAACGATTCCACAATAACTGTGGACGGGAATTTGAGCATTAGTTATATCCCTGGCTGCTACACAAGATTGGAAAACCTCCATAGCAGCATCCCATTGTTCAATAACGTTTAGATACAGCCGGAAATTGAGCAAACATTGATGGAAAAGCAAAAGATGAATGTAATATTCTCCTTTAAACAAAAATCCCCCGCCCATCCGGAGAAAGGCGAGGGATCATAAATCTACAATCAAGATTTCAATACACTCGAATCATTTTACATTATAACCCACTGTCTTCGCTGCCGGGGGTGGGGAGACCGGGATCTACCTGTCCCGGGCCGAATTTAACGATCCAGAGGTCTACCGTTTCGCCAATTTGTACTTTGGCACCAGCGGGTGGTATTTGCCTTAGCACCGTATTGGGGGCTTTATCCGGGGCTGCTTCGTAGGTAATTTCACCTACCTGCAGGCCGGAACCAATAATGTTGAACTGTGCTGTTTCCAGGTCCATGCCCATCAGGTTATCAATGGTAAAGGAGCTGTTGCCCTTGCCATCGCCAACTACCAGGTCTATTTTGGAGCCTTTGGCTATATAGGAGCCTTCTTCAATTGGGCGCCCCCTGTGCAGCTGCTTCAGCACAGCATTGGCAGCCAGGTTGGGCTCATAGGTAATCTCTCCCAGCTCCAGGCCAAAGCTTTGCAGCACCAGCTGGGCATTTTTTACCGATCCATCCACCAGGTTAGGCATGCGTACCTTGGGCGGATTTTTGGCATTAAGGGAGATAAACACCTTGCGGTTTTCCTTTACCTGGGCGCCGGGCAGGGGGTACTGCTTCATCACCGTCAGGGGCGGAAACTCGGTGCTGAAGGTAGAGTCATTTACCTCGTAGCGCAGCCGGTGCTGATTCATAAAATCATTCAGCTCGGCATAGGAGCGGCCCTGGATGTTGGGCACAGTGATGCTATCGCCGTGCTGGGTCTGGTTGGGCAGGTAAATGTTGAAAAAGAGGAATAGCAGAATAAACCCTACCACCAGAATGATGGCCAGGTGAATCAATACATGTTTAAAAGAAGTCACTTTCATACTGTAGCCTTGTAGCGCTGTCGCTCGATCCCGTAGGTTAATATTGCGTCAATAAATTCATATGGCTTATAGCCGTTCAGGGCACTCTGGTGGAAGATACAGGTGGCCGGTGTCATGCCGGGCAGGGAGTTGATCTCGATGATCACAGTTTCCACCCGTCCGTCTTCGAACACCCGCACAAAAGCATCGATGCGCGCATAACCTTCTATGTTGGCAATACGGGCTACCTTTTCCAGCTGTTTGCGCACCTCGGCAGAAATACGCTTGTTTTCTTCCGGTGTACGTGCATAGCGGGCCGGGGTGATGTTCTGGCCTTCACCTGCCAAAAACTTCTCCTCCAGCGAAAGTACCTCGCCACCCGCCAAAGATTCAGAAGGTTCGAAGACCTCATACTCGGTTTCTCCCTTTTCGTTGCGGATGGTGAGCATGCCCCCGGTTACCTCCAGGAAGTGCTTTGC
Organism: Cesiribacter sp. SM1; assembly: GCF_020178975.1. GTDB lineage: Bacteria > Bacteroidota > Bacteroidia > Cytophagales > Cyclobacteriaceae > Cesiribacter. Next base: position 142,877 of record NZ_JAHXBU010000042.1, on the reverse strand, counting down.
ACCGGCTTTGCCAATGAATTCTTCCACCAAAAATACCTCTTTCTGCGGAAATTCCTCGTTGGCTTTAAGCTTAAGGGTTTTCATGGGCAGGGCCAGCAGCTCTGGTACATCCCGGAAAATCATTTCGCCAAAGGCTTCCAGCTCTTCACGGGTCTTGATCTTTTTCACCGCAGAGCTGCAGCCATCGTCAGAGGGCTTGGCAATCAGTGGAAGGCCTAACTCCTGAATCACTGCATCCAGCACCGCTGCACGCTGGGTATTCCACTCCTGGCGGCTTACCAGGCGGTGTTTGGCTACCAGGATGCCATGCTCGCGCAGGCGCTTGTTGGTGTCGAATTTGTTGATGGTGAGCTGTGAGCTTTCGATGCCGCTGCCGTTGTAGGGCAGGCCAACACGCTCCAGCTGCGCCTGCAGGGCTCCATCTTCGCCTGGGCGGCCGTGCAGGGCAATGAATACCGCATCTACTGTTTTTGCCAGCTCCTCGTAGTTCAGGGGCTGAAAGCGCATCAGGTTCTGGTCTACGTATTGCGATACCAGCGGCCTGGCCTCCTCAATGATCTGTTTCAGGAGCGGGTGGTGCTCGCCACGCAGGTAGGCCTCAATCTTTTCTTTGATATCGTCGGCATTGTCTTTGAGCATGATGTTCACCGGCAGCTGGTACAGCTTGTGCTCTTCGTTGCTGCCTGTCAGGAACACGGGCACAGGCTGGTATTTCACTGATGACGCTAACTTTTCAAAAATATTGCGTCCGCTTTCTACCGATATGTGCCGTTCGGAAGAATAGCCACCCATGATCACCGCCACGCGTACCTTCTCTGATTTTTGCTGCTGCAGCTGCCGGAGCTCGGCATCAAAGGCATTGAGCATATCGCGCAGCTCTTTGTTGCGCTTGCCGGTTTTAATGCGTTCTACCAGCGAGGTGCGGATAATGTACGTTAGGAACTGCGAGGGGTTCAGGCCGATTTCTGCAGCCTGGTGGAAGAAGAACGACGACGGCAACATGCCTGAGGTAGTGTTGGGGTCGTTTAGGAAAATGGTGCCTTCTTCGGTAATAAAGCCGTCGATACGGGCATATACATTAGCGTGCAGCACCTCAAACAGGTGGCAGCACTCCTGGCGTATCTGTTGAATCTGCTCCAGCGGCAGGTCTATCGGGGTAATCTTGCGGCTTACGCCCGGCAGGTACTTGGCCCGGTAATCGAATACATCGGTGCCTTTGATGATTTGCGTGGGAGGCAGGGCCATGGGCTGTCCCTTTTCGTTCTGCACCACAATGCAGCTAAACTCCTTGCCCTTGATGAATGACTCCAGCAGCACGGTTTCTTCGCTGTTAAGCGGTGTAAGCACAGTGCAGGAGGCTTGTTTTGCCTGCTCATCGAGGTACTGCAGCAGCTCGCTGGGGTGGTGAATGAGTTCCTGCGCCTCGCCGGCATACACCGGCATGCCTATGCCCTCGCGGATATCGGTGAGTACGGCCAGGAACATGATTTTTTCGTCGAGCGATTTTTGCTGCCAGGCCTGCAGGTCTACCTCCTGTAAAAAGAGACTTTTATTTACGGCAGCGGTAAAGCCCTCAAGGCTGTTGTCGCGCAAAATAGATACGCCAATGCTCGAGCCCTGGTTAGGAGCTTTGAATACGATTGGCAGCCCAACGGCTTCTTTGGCGGCCCGGAAGAAAGAGGATTTGTCGGCTGTCTGCAGCCACTCCTGCCGGTTAATCTCCCAGCGCTTGGGGCAGGGGAAACCGGCATCTTCCATCAGTTTTTTCTGAATGATTTTGTTGATGCCTATGGCAGAGGGCAGAATGCCGCAGCCGGAGTAGGGAATGTCGTACCACTCCAGCAGACCCTGCAGGTTGCCATCTTCGCCATAAGGGCCATGGAGGGCCAGGAAGGCAAAATCGAACAGCTCGCGAAACTGGTGCGGCTCTACTTTGCGGCCTACCTCGGAGATCAGCTCCTGCAGTGCCTCCGGAGAAAGCTTGCCCAGCGACTCAATGTATACCTGGAAAGGCAGCTCTGAGTGCGGCAGGTGCTTGGCCGGCGGGTAAAAATCGCGGATGGTACCTTTGTACACATACTGCCAGTCGAGCAGAATAAAATGCCCGAGGCTGTCTACAAAGATGGGTACGGGTTCAAAGAGCGCTTTATTAAGATTATCGTATACGGTACGGCCGCCGGCGAAGGAAATTTCACGTTCGCGCGACTGGCCTCCAAAGAAAATACCAATTTTCATGCTTTGCTATATCGTTGCCTGTCTGTCTAACATTTGCTTGTGGGAGGGGAGTTCTCTGGCGCACCAATCAATTTTCAGCTGCAGCAAGCGGGCATTCACTGCCTGACACTGCAAAAGGTACAATTCAATATGCGCTTAGCGGGTCAGTACCAGCTTGCGGCTGGTATTGAGGCTGGCACTCCGGATACGAAGATAATAAATGCCAGCGGGTAAGTCGGGTACCTGTAAGGTATAAATTTGATTTAACGTATTTGGAAAGTTCTTTCTGCTGATAAATGATCCGTTGGTGTTGAATAATTCCACTACCACTGCTTCGCCCTGGGGGTTTTCCATGTTGAAGAACAGGTTAAACTCTCCGCGGGCGGGGTTGGGGTAAAGCGATACACTGTTGCGCTCGGGCAGGGGGGCAGGTGTAGGCTGATCAGATAAAAAGAATTCAATTTCATCAACAAAAACGGCCGCTCCGTTTTGGCCTGTTGCAACAAATGCAACTCGCACATCCGATTGTCCCACCAGCTCCTGCAGGCTAATGAAGTCTTTGCGCCAGCTGGAAGCCTCCCCGGGTACTTCAGGGGCCTGCTGCATTTCAGGATTCAGTTCGCTGTAATCTTTTTCCCACAGGCTGATGGGCCAGGTAAGGCCGTTATCCATGGAAGCAAGGATCTGCAGCGATACGTTTCCATTGCCTCCTGCATAATACCAGAACTGCATACCCGCAGCACTGGTGTTGCTGATGTCCAGCCGGGGGCTTGCCAGCCATTTTTCGCGTAAGCGCGGGTTGCCGGCATAATCGGCAATGGCGGCATAATTCAGGCTTTCTTCCGGTGCATAAGGCCCTGTAACATCTATATTTTCCCAGCCGGTGAAATCGGGCTGCGGACTCACGGAGGTCCAGCTAAAGTCTGTGAAGGTGGCGGTACTAAAGCTTTCCCTTACCGGCAGCAGGCTGGAGGAGGGATTAATGGCAAACTGCCTCTTGAGTAGGTTGTCGCTCATTGCCCCGTCGGTCTGCTCATTGGGAGAATGAACCAGCAGCTCCAGCAGGTGAGTACCCTGCTCCAGGAGGGGCAAAACACCCAGCTGAACTGTGGTTTTTTGTTGTGGCTCCAGTACTATGTCTTTTATCAGTACCTCTCTTAGGGGCGTACCATCGAGGGTTAGCTGCAGCACATAGGAGGTAATGGTTTCTATGCCCTGGTTTTTGATTTCAGCCCTGATGGGGCTTGAGCTGTTGCCAAATACAGGAGTGGGTTGTATAACGCCGGTAAGGGCAATATTCAGGGGTGCAGCTATAACATTGGTTATGCTGAGGTTGTCCAGATAAATGTTATTCCCATAGTCATTGGTGCCGGCAAACAGCACCTGCACGTTTTCAATGCCAGCATAGGCAGAAAGATCCAGGTCTATGGTCCGCCAGTCGGCTTCACTGGCGGGAGCAAAGGGGGTGTTTGTGGCAGTTGCGGTTGCCAGCTCTTCGCCGGAGGCCTCAAAGATAAGCTCGGCCGTTTGCAGGTTGGTGCGGCAATCGGTGGTAACATACACCCTTAAGCCATCGTTGCTGCTGTTCTGGTAACGGGCATGCGAAACATCAAAGCTCAGGTAGGCCCTTTCCTCCTGGCTTAGGTCCAGGATTGGGGAGGCTAATATATCCTGCTGGCCAATGGCCTCATATTCGTAGAAGTTCAGGTGCGCAGCTGTATTGCCTGAGGTACTACCATCGGGTGCATCGGCCAGCTGCCAGGTAAAGCCAAAGTCAGGGTTAACAACGGTAAAAGGGCTAAGGCCACTCTCAAACTGCTGCAACAGGGGAAGGCTTGTTTTTAAGGGCACCACTATTTCGGCCAGGGCCGTATTGTTGGTGGTTTTATTATCCTGTCCGGCGTTTGTTTGTGTAATGGTGGCTGATATTTGCTGTTGCCCGGCTGCGGGAATCTGCAGTTCATCAAGCTCCATGTCTATGCTTTCCAGGTAAGCTAGGTCTGTTTTAAGGGTGTAAGTTTTTACCACCTCCTGCCCTATTTTCAGTTCTATCTTTACCTCTGTAACCTGGGTGTTGCCGTAGTTGCGTACCTGCAGCGAAGGTTTGTAGCTGCCGTTGCAATACTGAATAGGGGTAAGCTGCAGCTCCCTGATGCCGGCATCATTGGCAACAGTGGTAGGCTCCAGCTTTCCGGGAGAGCTGTTAAGATCTTTGCGGCGCGGGCTGTTTTGCAGTACCACATGCAGGCGCTCTTTCTGGCCATGGGTAAAGAGCGACATACAGCCGTCGTCGGTATAATCCATGTAATTCTGGAACATGGCAAGACCGCCGGTGCAGGTACTTAAAACAGATTCGGAGGGGCAGCCCTGATGGTCTTTATCTACCAGCGGGGTGTCTGTTACAAAATCATCCTTGCTGCAGTTGCCATCTCCCCAAATGTGGCGCAGGCCAAAATAATGGCCTATTTCGTGGGTGGCCGTGCGGCCTTTGCTGGAGCTGATTGCCCTGTAGCCGGTGCCCAGGTAGCGGTAATCGATAACCACTCCGTCGGTTTCGTCGGCAACATCACTGAAGTTAAGCCCTGATAAACGATCGGACTGCGGAAACTGTGCCCAGCCGATTACAGGACTGGAGAGCTCTGCCGAATACAGGTTCAGGTATTTATGAGAGGGCCAGTGGCTTAGGCTTTTGAGGTTTATGTCACGGGCCTGTGTCCAGTTGGTTTCAGTTGAGGCAACCCTGATGATCCCAGTGGTAGGCAGGCCTTCAGGATCCTGCTTTGCCAGCACAAATTCTATTTCTGTATCTGCTGCAAGGGCTTTAAATTCGTCCGGCAGCTGATTGATGGCGGTGGTGTTCTTTGCCCTGAAATCATCGTTGAGGATTTTGAGCTGCGAGAGCACCTGTTCGTCGGGAATGTTAGTGCCTGTGCCCACCGCTTCGCCCCGGTGTATTATGTGCACTACCACCGGAATCACAAACCTGGCTTCGGCATCGAGGCCTGCAGGCTGTATTCGCTGATCACTTAGCTTCTTTTTATGCTGAATCCACTTTTCAAATTCAGCCTCATCGTCAAACAGGACAGGCTCCTGCTCCAGTAGCTGCTTTTGGTAAGGCACGGTGGCACACTTCTCCTGTGCCTGCAGCAGGAGTGGAAACAATAAGAGTCCGATACCTAGCAAAACTTTCATTCTGGAATGAGGCAGAAGCTGATGTACCTCCGCAGTATTAACCAAATACTGTTTTTTTGGTTACAGGTCTTTTTTTTGTTATACAACGGCATGCCAGCGGGAATACATACCTGTAGCATGCTGATTTTTAAATATAAAAAAAAATCCCCCGGAATTTTCTCCGGGGGCAAAATTTTCCGTGAACGCTTTAGTTGGCGCTGGCTGAGGTAAGGTTAACAGCTTCCACGCCTTTCACCTGTGGTACTTCACGGCGTATGGCTTCTTCAATACCGGCTCTGAAGGTCATGGCCGACATGGGGCATGATCCGCATGCGCCCAGCAGTTCCAGGCGAACCACATGTTCGGGTGTGATTTCGAGCACTTTTACATTGCCGCCGTCGGCCTCCAGGTAGGGCCTGATCCCCCCTAAAGCGAGCTCTACTGCATCGTATAATTGATCTAGCTCCATAATGCTATTGTAGTTGTACTACCTTGGTTTGTTCTGTGTTTGCGTTGCGTATGGCCACCTGGCGTGCAAGTGTTTCGGCTATTACCTGGAATGCTTCTGCGGAGGCATCGTGCTTGAGCACAGATGGATAACCGCTGTCGCCACTTTCGCGGATGCTCTGCACCAGGGGTACCTGTCCCAGCAGGGGTACACCATACTTATCGGCCAGCTGCTGCCCGCCTTCCTTACCAAAAATATAGTATTTATGGTCGGGCAGTTCGGCAGGAGTAAAATACGCCATATTCTCCACGATACCCAATACCGGCACATTTATTTGTGGCTGCCTGAACATGGCCACCGCTTTGCGGGCATCGGCAACGGCAACTTTCTGTGGGGTGGTTACCACCACAGCACCGGTTACAGGCACAGTTTGTACCAGGCTAAGGTGTATGTCGGAGGTGCCTGGGGGTAAATCGATAAGCAGGTAATCCAGCTCACCCCAGCGTGCATCGGCCAGGAACTGGCGCAACGCCTGGCTGGCCATAGGCCCGCGCCACACCACGGCATGATCTGCCGGGGTTAGTAAGCCAATGGAGATCAGCTTTACCCCATACTGTTCAATGGGTATGATATAGGTTTTGCCTTGTTCCTGCTCCATGCCGGGCTGCTCATGCTCGCAATTGAACATGATGTGCTGCGAGGGGCCGAAGATGTCTGCATCTACCAGGCCTACCTTGGCACCGCTTTTTGCCAGCGCCACGGCCAGGTTAGCTGTTACGGTAGATTTGCCAACGCCACCTTTACCGGAGGCAACGGCAATAATGTTTTTCACCTGCGGCAGCAGGGGAGCATTGGAACGGGTACTGGTAACCCGTGAGCTCATGTGTATATCCAGGTCGAGGTCAGTGCCAAATGCACCTTCCAGTGCCTTTACGCACTCCATGCGTATAAATTCTTTCAGCGGACAAGCCGGTGTGGTCAGAACCACTACAAAGCTGATGGTTTTCTGGTGTACCTGCAGCTTTTCAATCATACCCAGGGTAACCAGGTCCTGCTTAAGGTCGGGGTCCTGAACGGTACTTAAGGCGGCTAATACTTGTTCTTTGGTAATGCTCATGCTTGCTTTAGTCTTGTTGCGGCTTACTCAGGGTAACTGCAACACTACTGCAACAAACTTTACTGCAAAATAGTGCTGGCCGCGGGGCAAAGATAGGCGTTAATGTGCGAATTGAATAATGTACAAATGAAAGGTCTTACACTATTTGCCCAAATTTACTGTTCTGGTACTTTTCTGATTTGCAGCCCCTGTAGCATTCATTCAGACATCGCGCTGCTAGAGAACTGCAGCCCCAATTAGTATATTAGGGCATCAACACATTTAAGAATTAGCACATTAACCTCTATCTTTACCCATTGTAGAAAGAGCCATCAACGTGCAGCAACTGGAATTTAATATCTCTGAAGGTGGGGGTGAGCGGCAAACGCTTTTTTGCGATGTACTGCTGCCGGTGCCCGTACCAAAACTCTTTACTTACCGAGTGCCCTTTGACCTGAACGATACCCTGCAGCCGGGTTGCCGGGTGGTGGTGCAGTTTGGCAAAAAGAAAATATTAACGGGCATAGTGGCCGAATTGCACGACCGCATTCCTGAAGCTTATGATGCCCGCCTGCTGCTGGAGCAGCTCGATGAGCAGCCGGTGGTGCAGCCGCTGCAGCTGAAGCTTTTTCAGTGGATGGCCGATTACTATATGTGCACCCCCGGCGAGGTGCTGAATGTAGCACTGCCCAGCGGCCTGAAGCTCAGCAGCCAGTCGCAGGTGCAGCTGCACCCCGATTTTAGCTACCTTACCTCTGAACATACTTTTAACGAAAAGGAAAAGCTGCTGCTGGATACCCTGCAGCAAAAGCAAAGTCTTTCTTATGCCGATGTAGAGGCCCTGCTGGGGCAGAAATCGCTCTACCAGCTGTTTAAAAACCTGCTTTCGAAAGAAGCCATTCTGCTCTTTGAGCAGGTGCAGGAAAAATATAAGCCAAAAACAGTACGTAAAGTGCGGCTGCAGGAGGGGCTGGTGCAGGACCATGCCAGCCTGGAGGCCTTGTTCAAGGCGCTGGAGAGCCACCCAAAGCAGTCGGATGTGCTCTTAAAGTACCTGCGCGAGGTGCCGGTGCTGCAAAATCCCGGGCGAAATGCGGCAGGACTCATGAAATCTGAGCTGGTAGATGCTCAGATCTCGCCCTCATCGGTACGTACCCTGGTTAAAAACGGGGTGCTGGAGGAGTTTGAGGAAACCGTGCCCCGCTTCTGGATACCGGAGGGAGACAGCAGCATCGATATACGCCTGACGGAAGATCAGCAAAAGGCACGCCAGCAGATCCTGGAGCATTTTGAAACAAAGGACACCGTACTGCTGCACGGCATTACCGGTTCGGGAAAAACAGAGCTCTACATTTCGCTGATCCGTGAGGCACTTGATAATGGCGTGCAGGTGCTCTACCTGCTGCCCGAGATTGCCCTGACCACCCAGATAGTAGGCCGCCTGAAGAAAATTTTTGGCGGACAGATGGGGGTGTACCACAGCCGCTTTTCTGATAATGAAAGGGTAGAGGTATGGCAGGGGGTACTGAACGGCAGCTTTCCGCTGGTGGTAGGTGTGCGGTCTTCTATCTTTTTGCCCTTCCACAACCTGGGCCTGATCATTGTAGATGAGGAGCACGAAACCTCCTATAAGCAGTACGATCCTGCACCACGTTACCATGCCCGCGACACAGCCCTGGTGCTGGCAAAGATGCACGGCGGCAAAACACTGCTGGGATCTGCCACACCTTCTGTAGAAAGCTACTACCAGGCAGAAAATGATAAGTACGGGCTGGTGGAGCTCACCAAACGCTTTGCCGATGCGCAGCTGCCGGCCATAGAGCTGGCCGATACACGCGTGGCGCAAAAGCACAAAACCATGAAGGCCATGTTTACCCAGCAACTGGTTGAGGCCCTGAAGGCTGTGGTGGAGCGCAGAGAGCAGGCCATCGTTTTCCAGAACAGGCGGGGTTATGCGCCTTACATTAACTGCGAAGAGTGCAGCTGGATACCCAAATGTGTAAACTGCGCCGTGAGCCTTACCTACCATATGCAGGCAAACGAGCTTCGCTGCCACTACTGCGGGCTAAAGGAATATGTACCTACCGCCTGCCCGGCCTGTGGTTCGCACAAGATCAAAACGGTAGGCTACGGTACCGAAAAGCTGGAGGAAAGCCTGCGACTGCTGGTGCCCGAGGCTACCGTAGAGCGCATGGACCTGGATACCACCCGCCGCAAAAACAGCTTCCAGACCCTCTTCGACAGCTTTGGCGAAGGTAAGATAGATATACTGGTGGGTACCCAGATGGTGAGCAAGGGGCTTGATTTTGAGGGGGTAACGCTGGTGGGTATTTTTGATGCCGACCGCATGCTGCATTATCCTGATTTCCGCTCCCATGAACGTACCTACCAGCTGGTAACCCAGGTAGCAGGCAGGGCTGGGCGCAGCAGCAAGCCGGGTAAAGTGATCATCCAGACCTCCAACCTGGAGCAGCCCATCCTGGAGCGCATCATCCAATCCGACTATGGAGGGGTGTACCGCAACGAGATCAGGGAGCGGCGGGAGTATTTTTACCCGCCCTTCAGCCGCCTGATCAGGCTGGTGGTGCGCCACAGCGAAAAAGAGATTGCCGAAGCTGCTGCCAAAGACCTTACTGAACGCCTGCAGCACCAGCTGACAAAGCAGCGGGTGCTGGGGCCGGAAGAGCCGCTGGTGGGCCGCATACGGGGCTTATACCTCATGCACATTACCATTAAGCTGGAGCGGCAGGGCATCGATGTGCAGGGGGTAAAGCAGTTTATCCTGGAGCAAAGCCAGCAGCTGATGAGTGAAAAGGAATATAAAAAAGTAGAGGTTGTACCGGATGTTGATCCCTATTAGCCAGTTTTCATTTGTGCGTTACTGTTACGCCAATTCTAACAGCGGGGTGTTGATGTTGTCTGCTTCTGCCCTAAATTTTAAACGGATGTGCCAGCACAGGCGTGACCTGTGCTTTAACGCTTGATATTAAGATACCTGGCAGGGCGCATTTACCGCTGGAGGGAATTTTTGCGTTAGTCTATAGGAGCCCCTACATCATTAGAAAAATTTTTTCTGGCAGCATGAAAGAAAACAAGCGGCTGTATGCCCTGGATTACCTGCGCGGACTTGCGGCCCTGGGTATTATGATCTATCACTACCTTAGCTGGGAGTATGGTACTTTCGAGGCTGATACCTTCCTGGGCAGAATAGGTATTTATGGCGTTGCTGTTTTCTATGTTCTTAGCGGACTCACGCTTTACCATGTGTACTTCCATAAAATGAAGCTCAACTTTGGCAGCTTCAGCGATTTCTACATAAAGCGTATTTTCAGGATTTTTCCGCTGCTCTGGCTGGTGATGCTCATTACCATTTACCTAGCAGAGCATAAACCCGATGGCTACCGGATCTTTCTCAATTTTACAGGCCTCTTTGGTGTACTGGGCTGGGAAAAGTACATAGGTGTAGGCGTGTGGTCAATAGGCAATGAGCTGGTGTTCTACCTGTTTTTTGCAGTTTTTATTGTGCTAAGCAAAAAGCAGAAGGGCTTGTTTTATATCCTAAGTGCTGCTATCCTGCTGCTCCACTTCTATTTTGCCTTCTACATGCTTCAGGAAGAGGCAACGCTAAGCAGGCAATGGGCCACATATGTAAACCCGCTGAACCAGGTATTTCTTTTTCTTGCCGGCTACCTGATCGGCTGGTGGTGGGAGGGGCGGGAAGTATCGCTTTACCTTTCCTTTACACTCCTGGTGCTGGCGGTTACAGCTTTTATTTTTTATCCTGTTGAGGGTGACCAGATCATGCTGGTGACCAATGCCAACAGACTGGTATTTACAGGTATCTGCCTGCTGTTGTGCTTCGCCATTTATAAGACTAATTTCACGCTGCCGCAATTCCTGCACAGGAAGCTGCGGATGCTGGGCGAAGCCAGCTATTCTGTTTACCTGCTGCATCCTATTGTGCTGCATTATGTAAAGCTTGGTTATGCAGCATTGGGAGCACAGTATATGGCTTTCTCTTTGCCCGCCCAGCTGTATACCTCAGCCTTGCTCACCCTGTTAATCAGTTACCAGGTGTACATCAGGTTCGAGAAACTGTTTATGCGCGCAGGTAAATCTGCCGCCGATATTTACCGCCCGGCTGTTTAAGGTATTGATAGATGCTATCTGATCGTAAGGTGGGCTAAGGATGAAAGCTGCTGATATTCTACCTCTTATCATCTTCTACAGCTAAATACAAGCCCTCATTCCCCTGAAGAGGGAGATCTGTTTGCTTTTAAGGTGAAATCACCATTCTTGTTTTTAGCTGACAGATCCCCGCATGCGCGGGGATGACGATCAAGGAGCAACTGACGCTGATGCTAATCTTTAACCCACGTTAATAGTAACAGTGCATCCAGCTCCGGATGATGTAAGCTGTTAGCAGCAAGATAGCGGTAGCATTTAACCCTGAATTTGATGTTAGCTGCAGGTATTCAGATAGTGTGGAATCCGGAAGGGATGAAATGATCACTGCAATCAAAACCAACAAAGCGTCGGAATCCCGAAGGGTTGATATATTTATTTTCCAGGCTTACTCAATTGCTACAATCATCCACTGCCGAGTACCTAATGACTGCTGCCAATGGCGCCACAGGCAATTTTCGGGTTGTTGTGGGGGTGGTTCTGATGGTTGGGATCGCACTCCAGATCAAAATCTTCGGGCTGTTCGTGCAGCATAATCATTTTACCTGTGATGTCGAGGGGAGATCCGTCACCAATAGCCCATAAATTGGTGCGAAGGGTGAGGGTACCGGTGCCATCTTCTTCAATTTCTATATTGCCTACATCGCCCAGGTAGGGCCTGCCCCAGTTGCCATCCAGGTTTGGTACCTGGCAATAGGAGTCGCTGCTGCCACCATTCCAGTGCATGCCGGGGTTTTCGCAGCTGCCTTCGTGCAGGTGAATGGCATGGGAGCCTCCTGCAGCTAAGCCTGCAACCTCCAGCTCCAGGGTAACTACACCATCCTGCTGTGTAAAATAAGCATCGCCCAGCTTTGCGGGAGTTGTGCTGCTGCCACTAAGGCTGTAAATAGGAGCATGGGCTTCTATTGCTTTTGGCGCTGGTTGCTCTTCCTTTTTACAGCCAACCAGCAGGAGAATTCCCGCAAATAGAACAGAAAAAGCAGTTTTCATAGTTGAAAAGAGTAAAAATTGATGACTTTAGCCTGCAGGCTTCTAAGTTAGAGGGCTTTGATCTGCTGAACAAAGAAATGAACGGCAATTCTGTGCGCACTCTACTTATAAACTAACGGTTCATGTTTATTAACAGATAGTGTTGTAACTGCCGGTATCCCATAACAAGCCGGGACGATCTCTGTTGAAATTATTGAACTAAACAGTAAATACATGACTGAAATAAAGGCAAACAAACTATCAGATTTTACAAAAGACGATCTGCACCTGGAGCCTGAAATTACAGGCAGTAGCCATATTAACGTAGGTACCACCGAGCGTATTGTTTCTGTGGCAGCCGGTGCCGCACTGCTCTACCTGGGCTTCAAAAAATTCAGCATCACCAATGTTTTATTAGGTATAACTGGCGCCTCTTTTGTGCATAGGGGCCTTACAGGGCATTGCGGTGTTAATGATATGATTGGCCGTAACACCGCCAGCAGGGAGGGCGTACCAGTGGTTGTTAAAAAATCGGTAACCATTGGCAAGCCCAGAGAAGAAGTATACAGCTACTGGCGTAAGCTCGAGAACCTCCCCAACTTTATGAAGCATATAACGCATGTAGAACCGCTGGATGCCGGGGGCAAGCGCTACCACTGGCAAATGGAAGTGCCCAAGCTGGGCAACAAGTTCGACTGGGAGGCGGAGATTGTAGAGGAAACAGCCAATGAGCGTATTCTTTACCGTACCTACAATGGCTCTGATGTGAGCCAGTCGGGTGAAATTACCTTTAGGGATGCGCCTGGGGGAAGAGGCACCGAGCTGCATGCGACCATCAAGTACTATGCGCCAGAGGGTTATGTTGGCGGCGGTGTGGCAAAAATGCTGAACCCGGCCATTGAAAGTGTGGTGCACGAAGATATGCGCCGCTTCAAGCACCTGATGGAAACCGGTGAAATACCCACCATTGAAGGGCAACCTTCCGGCAGGGAAAACAAAAACTATTGATTTTTTCAGAGTTCTATTTTTATAACATTTTAATTTTTTTCTGATGAAGGCACTGTGTTACGTTGGTACTAATAAATTGAACACTGAGCGGGTAAAAGACCCGGAAATACTAAATCCCGGAGATGCCATCATAAAGGTAAGTTTATCGTCGGTTTGCGGCTCTGATCTGCACCTGCTGGATGGCTACGTACCTTCCATGAGGGAAGGCGATATCATCGGCCATGAGTTTATGGGCGAAGTGGTAGAGGTTGGACCAGGTGTGAAAAAGCTGAAAAAAGGCGACCGGGTAGTGGTTTGCTCCATATTAGGCTGTGGTGACTGCTGGTTTTGCCAGCACGATGAATACTCCCTCTGCGATAATTCAAACCCACATGAGGAGATACTGGAGAAGGCCTATGGCCATGCCACAGCCGGTATCTTTGGCTATTCCCATGCCTTTGGCGGCTATGCCGGCAGCCATGCCGAATACATCAGGGTACCCTATGCCGATAAAGGCTGCTTTAAGGTGCCCGAAGGGCTGACGGATGATCAGGCCCTGTTTTGTTCCGATGCATTTCCCACCGGTTATATGGCCGCCGATATGGCCAATATCAAGCCTGGCGATGTAGTGGCGGTTTGGGGTTGTGGCGGTGTAGGCCTGATGGCCATCCAGAGTGCCTATTTATTAGGTGCAGAGCGTGTAATAGCCATAGACCGACTGCCGGAGCGCCTGAACATGGCTAAAAATATGGCCAAAGCCGAGGTGCTGAATTATGCTGAGGTTGATGTTCAGGTGGCCCTGAAAGAAATGACCGGGGGCCGCGGACCCGACAGTTGCATCGATGCTGTAGGCATGGAAGCACACAGCTACGGCGCCGACTATTATTACGACAGAGCCAAACAGGCCGTACGATTACAGACCGATCGTCCAACCGTATTGCGGGAAACCATTATGGCCTGCCGCAAAGGGGGTAATGTTTCTATTGTAGGGGTATATGGCGGGCTTATTGATAAGTTCCCGATGGGGGCGGCCATGAACAAAGCCCTGACCATGCGAATGGGACAGATGCACGGGCAGCGCTATATTCCCAAGCTGCTGGAGCATGTGCAGAAGGGAGATGTGGATCCTACTTATATGCTTACCCATAAATGGTCGCTCGAAGACGGGCACGAAGGTTACCAGATGTTCAAGAAGAAAAAGGATAATTGTGTACGGGTGGTATTTGCACCCTCGATCTAGCAGGAGCGGAGCAGATGCTCCGCTTTTTCTTTTCTAACGCTGCTCTTTCAGGTATACCCTGAAGGTGCTGCCAAAGCCTTCTTCGCTTTCTACCTCTATTCGGCTGTCGGTGCTCTCTACTATTCTCTTGATGATGAATAAGCCTATTCCGCTGCCTTCTACGTGTGTGTGCAGTCGCTTGAACATCGAGAAGATATTATCTTTTTTATCGGCAGGAATGCCCAGTCCATTATCCTCAACACTTAACATTGTGTAATCACCACTCCGCTCTACCTTTATTTTTATGAGTGGCTTACGGTTGGGAGCACCGTATTTAAGGGCGTTTGTAAGCAGGTTGTAAATAATGCTGCGAAACTTGCTTTTAGGAAAACTAAGGCTAAGTTTGGGCGGGCAGTCGAGCTGAATGGTGGCGCCGGCGCTTTCTATCATCTTGTGGATGAGGGTTTGAACTTCACCAATTACCTCAAACGCATTGGTCTGGATATCCTCATCCGTATGTTTTTTATGAATCTGGGCTACTTCAGCAAGATCTTTGATTGTTGCCAGGAATCGGTCAATGGAAACATCAACCATGGCAAACAGGTGCTGGAGTGCAGGGTCTGTAGTGTCTGACTTTTTTCTGATGAGCGTAATCAGGCCTTCGATGTTTGCAATGGGGGCCTTCAAATCATGCGAAGCCGTATAGACAAAAGCATCCAGGTCATTTACTGCCCTACTTAGCTGATGGTTTATTTTCTGAAGTTCCACTAGCTGGTGTTCTACCTTCTGCTGAGCCAGCACCTTATCTGTAATGTCGGTGATGAGCCCCAGGCGGTAGGGAACCCTGTTCTTGATGGTGATCTGTGCAAAGCTGATTTCCAGCACCTGTGTCTGGTGGCTGTTACGTTCTATGGTAAGCTGCTCGGTACTACTCTGGTCCTGCCCGAATAGCTTCGCCAGTTGTTTCTGCTGCGCTGCACCAAAAAGGCTGCTGAAGGGGGCGCCAATCAGTTGTTTCTCCGTATTATCCAACACCCTGGTGGCATAGCGGTTAACAGCAAGGATCAGTCCTTTTTCTGTCATAAGTACGGCCCCAATGGGTGCCTCCTGCAGAAATTTATCAAGGTACTCCGATTTTATATCTTCGTAAATATGAGCATTTGGCTGCTGCAGGGCCGGGGCTGTTTTGAGGCGCACGTAATTACGCCTTTGCTGTGTTTTTAGAATTGCATTTTGAGTAGCACTTGCAAGCCCAGTGCCAATCTCGCTTGCCAGGCTCTGTACATTATTGCCAATAAATGGAGTAAAGAGCAGGGCCTGCTTGATCTTAGAAAAGCTTTTGCTGTCGTTTACAATAATCACAGACAGGTAGCTGTCTATGGCATGGGCCATCTGGGCCAGTTTAATTGGGTTGTCAACCTCTTCGCCTATCAGGTACACATCTGCAGCCCTTGCCTGCTGTGCCAGCTCCTCGCGTGCTGTGTTTTCGCATATTTCTATGAATTCACCTGTTTCAGCCTCTTGCGTGGTATCTGCCAGTCCATGACGTAGTGCTTCGATACTCGATGCAGTTAAACCAGTATATGCTATTCTCGCCATTCTTTATAAAGATCAATCAGATAGTATGGGCTGGTCGAGCAGGGCTCTGCCCAGCCAGGTGTAGAGCAGGTCAGTAGTGGGAGACATGATGTGGGCTGCCCTTGCATCGCGCAGCAGCACATTAAAGCGGCTGTTTTCTCGGTAGGCAATACCTCCCGAAAGGGTCATGGCTTCGTTTACAGCCTCTACGGCACAATGGGCCACTTCGGCCTTCGCAGAAAGGATGGCAGGAAGTGCATTGAAGTTTTCAGTGTCGCCTTCCTGTGCGGCATAGTAGATCAGCCTGCGTGTTCGTTCAATCTTAGCCCATAAAGATCCCAGCTTGTGCTGTAGCACGTGTACCTGGCTTAAACCGGCACCGCTGTGGGCATAACTTCTGCGTTGCAGATGTTCGCGGGCCTCGTTAAAGGCAGCCTGCGCAATACCAAGGTAGGTGCCGGCCATGGCTGTTAAAAAGTACGGCGCCACCACGTTAAAGATATACCAAAGCTGATCTCCCTGTTTGCCAAGCAGATGCCTGGCAGAGACTTTGGCTGACTGAATATCCAGTCCCCGGGAGGAATTCCCGCGCATGCCCATGCCCTGCCAGTCTGGGCCCCATACCAAGCCCTCTGTTTCCCTGTCTACCACAATGCAGGAGAACAGATTCGGGTCAGCATCCGGGTCTACAGCTACTGTGGATATAACGTAAGAATCGGCCTGGTTGCCATTGGTGATAAAGGATTTCTTTCCCTTAATACTGAATTCATTTTCAGAAAGGGGCAGAAGCTGCGTTTGGGGGTAGTAAAAATGAGCGCCGGTGCCTGGTTCACTTAGCGCCAGGGTAGTGAGGTGCTCTCCACGCGAAATTGGCACCAGGTAATTTTCTTTCTGCCAGTGGGTTGCTTTGGCAGCTATAACAGCAGTGCCAACGCAGTGCATACCAAAGCATAGGCTGGTAGAAGCACAGGCTTCGCCGAGTGTTTCGGCTACACGTGCCAGCGCATAAAGCCCATGCCCCTGGCCCCCTGTTTCTTTAGGAGCAACGAGTCCTCCCAAACCGGCATTCAACAGTGCCTGAATACTTTTTTTCGGCCATACGGCTTCCTTATCTACCAAAGCCGATTCTACAGAAAGTACTTCAGTAGCCAGGTGCCTGGCCTTTTTCAGTATTTCATCTAATTGCATGAGGATTGATTACGTAAACAGGAGCTGATAATAGCTGTATATATAATATGAAAAATTGTGCAGACCAAGGAATGTTTAAAATAGGGGGTCCTAGTGCCTGAAAATATTCAACAAGCAGGCCTGATGCACAGCAGGCTTGGTTGTTGATCAATGATAAGGTCTAAAGCCTTTCCAGCGTTGTTCTGGTAAGCTCTGATGCATCTAATGTTCCTGTATTGATGGTGGTAGCAGGCTCAAACAGAAGTACATGCGCTTCCTGATCTGCTACCGGACGGTGCTCGGTGCCCCTGGGTACAATCATGAAATCACCTTTGTTCAGGACCACTGTTTTATCCCGGAGCTCCATGCGGAAGGATCCCTCCACCACAAGAAAAAATTCATCTTCGTGCTCATGCTGATGCCATACAAAGGCTCCTTTAAACTTAGCCAGCTTTACCTGCTGCCCATTGAGTTCACCCGCAATACGGGGATTCCAGTAGTCTGAAAATTGAGCAAACTTTTCCGTTAGGGTAACTTTATCCAGGTTCATCATATTTTTGAATGGGGTGTGAGTTCACTAAATTAGTATTAATCTGTATTGATAGCTACGGAAATCGGATAAGAGGATTTTTACTTTCGGGCATGGAGTAGCTGATTTTTTCTTAAGCTTATCTTGAAGGTATGTGCACAAACCTGATTAACGAATTAAAGGAAGTTTTTGAGGGCGAACCCTGGTATGGGGTTTCTGTACTCGGTAGTCTGCAGGCTGTGCCTGTTGAGGTGCTGAATTATAAACCCTATGCGGCCGGACATTCCATTGCTGTGCTGCTGAAGCATATGCTGGCCTGGCGGGTATTTGTGCTGGAAAAGCTGAAGGAGAATAGTGCGTACAGTATAGAAATTAACTCTTCTGCAGATTGGGATAATGATTTTATCATCAGGAATGAGAATGAATGGCAGCAGTTGGTAAAAGCTTTGAAAGCTTCGCAGCGGGAGCTTATTGCCCTCTTGCAGGAAAGGGAGGAGGCGTGGCTAGCACAGCAGGTGCCGGGAAAGAACTACAACTACCGGCATTTACTGAATGGCATGCTGTACCACGATATTTACCACCTGGGGCAGATCAGGCTAAGCTGGAAAATGGCTGAAGCAGAGGTCCGCAGGGGCTAACCCAGGATCTCCTTCACACGGCCAACCTGACCATCCATCAGCCTTACTTTAATGCCATGATGGTGGGTGGGAGAGTTGGTGAGCAGATCTTTTACAACGCCTTCGGTAAGTTTGCCGCTGCGCTGATCCTGCTTCAGTACTATTTTTACCCGTAGCCCGGGTTTTACATCAGCTCTTCGGGTGCCGTCCATGGTGGGTATTTAAGCGTTTTGGGATTGATTTTCGGTTCTTAGCATTTTAATGGCAAACCAGCCCATAATGCCGATCAGTAACAGCATAATGCTCCAGAGCCACAGTTTGTTAACAAAAAGGCTGCTGGTGGCCGGTAAATTTTTAGCCAGCGCATCTTCAGGGCCAAGTGCCACAGGCTCCGGCAATAGAGGTATCCTGTCAGGGAAAAGAGCTATATCATAGCGGGGCGCAGAGGCCTCCGGGTTTCCATACACCAGGTAATACTGGTCAGAAACGGCTGCAGTGCTGCTATCAGCGCTGATATTGCCTGTATCCAGGCGGGTGATCAGTAGGTAGCGAGGCCCCTGCAGCTGTACGCTTCTTATGTTGAGGGGCAGGTTGCTGCCATTGTGGATAAGCAGCCGCAGCTTTCTGGCAATGGTGTTATTGAAGGTAAACAGCGAATCTTCCAGCGAGCTAAGCGTGCCGGTAAAGAGGGTGCGATAGTGGTAGCGCCATCCATTCTCGATCTTACTGCTGTCAATGGCATATTGCAGGCTGATGGGCCTGTAATAATCAAAAGTATCTGCTACCTGTATGAGCATTTGCGAGAGAGGCAGGGGCTGAGGCAGCTCCAGCAGGATCTCCGTTTGCTTTTCTTTCCTGTTTTCCTGGGCTTTGTATAAGCTCAAAGTGTAGTTCCGGTACTCGCCGCTGCCTGCTTCCTTTAGCAGCAGGGTAAGAGGCATTAGCTCAGGTTTTTTATCGCTGCTGATCTGCAGGCGCAGGTATTTATAGCGGATGGTGGGGAAGCGCAGGGTGGTAAAACTGTAGTCTGTGTAGGCATTTTCTACTGACAGGATGCGGTAGTTATCCAAAACGGTAAACCACTCGCCCTGGCTGTGGCTGCCCTCCAGCTTTACCCGCCAGTCGAAATTGGGGTTGCCAAACTGGAGCTGTATTTCGTTCAGGGCCTTTTCTTCGGGCAGCTCCATTGTATAAAAGTAATTTCCGGCTTTGCTGGTCTGGTTAAGCAACTGAAAAGGTAGCTGGCGTACCACTGTTTTGGAAGCCGTATTTTGCAGCAGGTAGGGCATCTCAAGTGTATCTCCGCCGGCTGCAATGCCCCGTACCCTTAGGTCGGAGAGATCGGGGTTTAGCTTACTGAAGATATCGTCAGGCAGGGGAACACTGTGCCAGCTGCTGCTAACCCCTTCCAGCTTACGCTGATACTGGTATCCCTGCCATTGCGCAAAGCAAAAGGTACTGCACATAAGCAGGAGCAGGAGCAGGGGGGTGGACTTATTCATGGCTGGCATCGGCAATTAGGTGCTTGTACTTATTATAAAGGAACGAAATAATCAGCAGTAAAATACCCAGCGAAACCAGAACGATGGTTTTGGCAATGGTATCCAGGTGCGCAATATCGTAGAAAAACAGCTTGAGCAGGGTAATACCAAACAGGAGAAAGGCACCGATCCGCAGGTGTTTCTTCTTTTTACCAATTCCAATGCCAATAATAATCAGTGAATAAATGCCCCACAGAATGCTTAGCCCCAGTTCATGTGCATTGCTGTAGCCACCCAAGCTTATCCAGTGCACCAGCTCGTTGCTGGCAAGCCATAAAATAGAGCCGTACAAGAGAAAATCGTAGGCTATTTTAATGTTTAGCTGCAAAAAGTCCTGCTTTTTAAGCTTATAGCAGGCCCACAGCAGCAGGGCTAGCAACGAAAAGCATAGGTAGCGGACCAGGAGGTTACCCAGGCCCTGGCTGTAATATTCTGCTGCGGAAGCATCCTGCCATTGTAGGCGCAGGGTACTGAGGGCATTGAGCCCCTGTGTCAGAAAACCAATTACTACAAGTCCTGCCAGGGCCAGTGTGAGCCAGCCCAACTCCCTGTTGCGCAATTTCAGGATATTGAAAAAGGCCAGACCACACACAAACAGGATGGAGTAGTTGAGCACCCAAACATCCTTAAACTGCAGCAGGCTGATGTTGTATAGCCAGATAGGGGGCTCTGTTTCTGTCTCGGGAATGCTGATGTGTGAGGCCTCGTACAGCTGGGTCCAGTAAGCAGCAATTTCCAGCTCAAAGGCATAGTAGGCACCAATCAGCAGTAGCAAGCCAAGGGTGTAGCTAAACATGCGCTGCATTAAACTTCTGTCTGCTGTTGTGCCGATGGTTTTATAGTCAAACCAGGCCATAAAGGCAAAAGCAGCAACAAACAGCAGGGAGGTCAGAAAATATGGATTCAGCAGGGGCGTATAGCCATCAGCGATACCTGTGGCATAGCCCATGGGGTAGTAAAGGGACCAGTCGTGCAGCAAGCTGGCAAAGGCCAGTAGTATGAGCGGATAGGAGAGGCGTTCGTATATTTTCACGCCCCTGCCACGGCCAATCCAGAACAGCAGGGCAGCCTCGCCGGTCCAGAGCAGTGTAACCCAGTTGCCCTCCAGCTGCACCGGCACCGCAATGGTAATAAACACCAGCACCAGCCCTGCCAGCAGATAAAATAAGTTTCTGTCGGCCAGTGCCCTGCGGTAAACAATGGCGCAGACCATAAAATGTACCAGGGCATTCAGTAGGGTAAACAAGCCCAGGTACTGATCGGCAACAGGATGTCCATCCAGGATGGCGTAACCAACACCAAAGAATATAAAGGAGTTAAAAAGCAGCAGCACCACATCGGCCTGTCCGTAAATCTCTTTCCGGGTAAGCTTGTATAGCAGGAAGGTGAGATAGAAAATTGAGAAAAAGAGGGCGGCAAAGCCAAGCCCTATGGCAAAATGCTTTTCTACACGATAATCCAGGCTGAACCAGGCCAGGAAAATAAGCCAGCTGATGCCAAAGGCAAGGTAGTACAGGGGTTTCCAGTAGCGTTTATAAGCAATAATAAGAATACCTGTGTTGATGATGGCCATATAGCTGAAGAGTATATGTACCCTGCCGGAGCCATCGCTGAGGAGAAAAGGAACGGCATAAGCACCTACCAGGCCAATGTGCGCAATTACCTGCATATTATAATGCAGGGCTGCTACAACCGTAAATGCGGTAAACAGCAGCATAAGTCCAAATGTCAGCGCCTGTGGAAATAGGCCGTAGAAGCTGAAGGCAGCAAGGGTAATAAAGTACAGAATGGCCATGGACCCGCTAAGAAGCACAGCGCTGAAGTTCGGGTAGTTTTTCTTCAGGTATATGGCAAAGCTAATAAGGGCGAGGCCAGCGCCATAGCCCATGATGATGCGCGTAAGCGGACTGATCAGCTCATTGTCGATGGCATATTTAGCGCCAACTGCCACACCAAAAATAATGATGATGATGCCTATTTTATTGATCAGGTTTTCGCCGATAAACTTCTCCAGGTCTGATTTGGCCTTGGGTGCTGCTCCGGAGGGTGCCCCTTGATCCAGCGTGGAAGTATCTGCCGGGGCATGGGCTGCTTTACTGCTGTAGATGGGCTGGGCAGGTGGCAATTTTTCGCCATGCTCACCTCTGGTTACAGGGCTTTGCTGCGGCGCTGGAGCCCTTCCGGGCAGTTGCAGGTCACTGGCTGCTGAGGTGGCGGAGAGCACCTGCAGGCGGAGCTTTTCTACCTCCTGCTGAAGCTGTTCCTGCTTCAGGAGCAGTGCTTCCAATTGTTGCAGTAGTTTCTTATTATCTTCAGGATGTTGCATAGGACCTAAATTTTAACCAACCCTCACCATCAACGCTCAACAGGGCTATTTCTGCTGTACAGCCTTTCTCCCGGCTAGCTTATGGCTGGTATTTTAGTGCAATGGTTAGAGCAAGATAAGCATATTTTAGCGCTGTTCCCTAATGTTATGTTCTCCGGGTGCAGTATAAGCCGGAGAGATGTGTAAGAATGGAACAGCTTATACCAAAACATTGCCAGGATGCATCTCTTAATCTATTGAAGACAGCTGTGGAAAAAGGAGTATCTTAAAAGCACCGCCTCATATAATTTACAGCAAGCGTATGAGGTGCCAGAACAATTGTGCACATTAGCAGATTAGCACATCAAAGCATTAACACATTAACCAATGATCTCACAAGCGCTGCAGAACCTTAACATAAAAAAACTGAACGAAATGCAGCAGGCTTCACTGGAGGCTGCGGGGCAGGCGGAGTCGCTGATCCTGCTGTCGCCGACAGGTTCAGGTAAAACACTGGGATTTTTACTGCCCCTTCTGCAGCAGCTGGACCCGCAGCAGGAAGGGGTGCAGGCGCTGGTGCTGGCGCCCTCGCGCGAGCTTGCCCTGCAGATAGAAGGGGTGTTCAGGCAAATGGGTACACCCTATAAGGTTAACTGCTGCTATGGCGGACACTCCATCAGAATTGAGCAAAATAACCTGCAGCAGCCGCCGGCAGTGCTGGTAGGTACTCCCGGCAGAATTGCCGACCACCTCCGGCGCGAAAGCTTTAAGCCTGCCACCATCCGCAGCCTGGTACTCGATGAGTTTGACAAAGCCCTGGAATTAGGTTTTGAGCAGGAGATGGCTTTTATCCTGGGTCAGCTGACGGGGCTGAAAAAGCGCATCTTAACCTCTGCCACCAACATGGAGGAGGTGCCCCATTTTACCGGCATCAGGGCACCAAAGATCCTTAATTACCTAAGTGATGCTCCTTCTGAAAGGCTTAGCCTGAAAGCAGTAAGGGCGACAAGTACAGATAAGCTGGAGGCTCTTTTTGTACTTATCTGCACCCTGGAAGCCAAACCTGCCCTGGTTTTCTGTAATCACCGTGATGCCGTTGAGCGCATCAGCAAGCTGCTGGGGCTAAAGGGCATTGCCCATGGCACCTTTCATGGAGGTATGGAGCAGGAGGAGCGGGAGCGCGAGCTGATCAAATTCAGGAATGGCAGCCACCGCCTGCTGATCTGCACCGACCTGGGCTCCCGGGGACTGGATATACCCGACATTGAATATGTAGTTCACTACCAGCTGCCACCAGATGATAAGGCCTTTGTGCACCGCAACGGCCGCACCGCCCGCATGACGGCCACTGGTACTGCCTACCTGGTTCTGGCAGAAGAAGAGTCCCTGCCCGATTACCTGGAAGAGGAGCCCGAATATGAATCTTTACCAGAGGCTGCTTCACTGCCCCGCAAATCAGAATGGTCAACCCTTTACATTGGCGCCGGTAAAAAGGATAAGGTGAACAAGATTGATGTGGTAGGCCTCCTGCTCCAGAAAGGCGGACTCCAGAAAGAAGAACTGGGCAGGATAGAAGTACTGGACCATGCAGCCTATGCTGCTGTTAAGCGCAGCAAGATGGACTCGGTACTGAAAAAGCTGCGCAATGAAAAGATCAAGAATAAGAGGGTGAAGTTTGATCTTTCGAAGTAGGAGTGGTGCCCCGCCTCACCTAACCCTCACCTTGGAGGAGAGGGCCAAGCGGCCGGTAGAAATGAGAAAATTGCTACTATATAATATAATGGCGTTCAATTCCCTTCTCCTAAAAAGGAGAAGGGTTAGGGATGAGGTGTTATCAATCTACAAACTTGAGGCAAACAGGTGTAGGTATTTCGGTGTTGATGCCGGTTTCCTGCAGCAGGCCTGTATTCTCATCGATGCGGAAGGTTACCACATTGCCGCTGTCCTGGTTAGCCACCAGCAGGAATTCGCCGTTGGGGTGTATCACAAAGTTGCGGGGGGTAAGACCAAAAGTAGGCTGATGCCCCATCAGTTTCAGTACGCCGCTTGTTTGGTTAATTTCGAACATGGCAATGTTGTTCATATCGCCACGGTTAGAGGCATAGAGATACTGGCCGGAGGGGTGGATGTGAATATCAGCACTGCCAGCCTGCCCGCTAATGCCCCCCGGGATGGTAGATATAGTCTGGAAACTTTCCAGGGCCCCCGATACAGAATCGACCTTGAAGGCAGTGATGGTGCCGCTCAGCTCATTTACCACGTAAGCAAAATCATTGATGGGATGAAACGTTAGGTGGCGTGGGCCGGAGCCTGGCTCAAGGGTAGCCGCTTCACCGGCAGGGATCAACTTTTCACCAAGGGCATCCAGGGTGTAGGTGTATATTTTATCAGTCCCCAGGTCTACGGCATAGATGAACTTTTCATTTGGGCCGGGTACAATCATGTGGGCATGTGGTGCTTCCTGGCGAGGTGTTGGGCCTTTGCCGCTGTGTTGAATAACAGTAGTAGCCTCCTGCAGCTCACCATTGGCTTCAATGGGTAAAAGGGCAATACCGCCGCCATAGTTTGCAACCATGGCAAAGCCGCCGGTTTGGTCAATGCTAACGTAGCAGGGGTAATCACCTTCTGATGAAACTGCGTTGATGGCACCCAGCCGTCCGGAGCTTCTGTCGAGACGAAAGGCCTGTACCGTACCAGCTTCATTTTCACTCTCGCCTCCGGTTTCGCTTACGGCATAAACCCAGTCGCTGGAGGGGTGTATCGTTAGGTAAGAGGGATTTACAATGGGAGGAGAGGTGCTCACCTGGGTGAGATTACCTGTTTCCAGATCAAATTCATAAACATAAATGCCATCGGCCTTGCCATCTACGTGGCCCTCTTTTCTGGTGTAGGTACCTACCACCAGGAGTTGTTTTGTTTCTTGCTGATCCACTGCTTGCGGGGCTTGTGTTTCTACGGTTTCGGTATTGGATGCACTGCTGCACGCTGATACTACTACCGATAAAGCCAGTAAAAGTTGTAGCGGCCTGGCCATCGAAAATGTATTCATGATTTCTGTTCTGGGTTGGTTTTATAAAAACTAAGGTAAAGGATTGGTTCTGCTTGAAAGCAAGGGGTTTGTTCTAATGACGAATGTAAAGGATAAAGAAAGAATGCGAAAGTTTTTTTCCAGCCTTTGTCGCTTTTTAGACTTTCAGAGTTTGGTGTGGATGCTCGTGTTTAGCCTTAACTCAAGCATCAGCGAACTTCCTTTATCATTATCTGCCACTGCCAGGATCTCCAGATAATCGTCTCCGCTTTCAAGCACATCAATGGATTCAAGTTTTTCCAGCAGTGGGTTTCCGCTGCTGTCGGTGATGATCCAGAAGTCTGTTACGGGACTTCCCGCTTGTTCCATGCTTAATACGCCTACCAGGCTGCCCAGCACTTCGCCATCATCGATCCAGTTTTCAGTATCTTCCACGCTGGCCGTAAAGAGTATGAGGCTGGTGCCCGGAATGGAGCAGGCTCCTGAAAAGCGTGCCTGTTTGCCGCCAATTTCCGGTAGCTGGTGTTGGTGTACCTCTATATTCAGGGGGGTAGGTGGAGCCGGATTGTTGATATAAGCAAACAGGCTGTTCCAGTCTATGATAATGATGCTGTTGGTGCCCCTGTTAAACAGCCAAAGGTCCTTGCCTGCCATTACGGCACCTTCCAGATTAAGATTGTCCCTGCTGATGCCTTCCTTCCGGTAAATAGCATCGTAGAGGCGGGTGAGCGAGTACCTCTTGGGATTGTGGAGATTGTTGAGGGGCAGCACCAGCAACGAATCCCGCTCCGGAGATTTAGAGCCGGAGCCAAAAACCAGCAGCGACGGCTCCTGCCCCCAGGTGGCATGGGTCATACTTTCAAAATCTGGTTTGCCGCTTTTGGGGATTCGAGCATTGCCAGCCCACTCCTGCAGCATCAGGTACTGGTTGGTTACCTGGTATTGCTGGTTAAGCACAAAGAGGTGGGGCGAGTCATCACCCACCAGGTAAATCTTGTCGCCGGAAACGGCCAGTCCGGAGCCAGAAGGTACGCTATCCAGCAAAATGGTTCTTTCAACTATTAAGGTACTCGTTTTCTGCTTTTGCATACACTGAACGTTCATCAACAGTAAAGCTGTAAAAAGTAGAGTCTGTTGAATGGTGTAAATCAGTTTAGAACTAGCTTTGTACTGCATCGATTTTTGCTTCAGTCCTCATTTTTCCAGTTGCAATAGGGGTTGTTTACCAGCTGGCTGTTAAGGTAGCGTTTATCCAGGGTTACTTCCTCGCCAATCCAGGCAGGTTTCTCAAAAGCTTCCGCTTCTGTTAAGAGCTCCAGCTCTGCCACCAGCAAGCCGGCATTGTTGCCCATGAATTCATCTACCTCCCACAGTTTGCCCTGGTGGCGTACAAAATGCCTCGTTTTCTCAATAATATCGGAGCAGAAATTATCGATCAGGGCATGTGCCTCTTCCTGGGGAATCTCCCACTCAAACTCAGATCGAGTGATCCCTTTGGGCCTCCCTTTAATGGTAAGGTAGCCTTTATTGCCTGCTGTACGTACCCTGATGGTTTTATCCGGATCGGTAGAGAGGTAAGCCTGACGCATCGGGCTGCTGCTATCAGGTGTTACCTGCAGCCACAGATCCTTTATTACCAAAAATTTCCTTTCTATTTCTACACCCATTTTCAAAAATTAAGTAACCCTGTATCTATAAATGCGTATAAAATGTTTTCCAAATAAGTACTCTTGTGTCATTACATTAAAAAAATGTGCTGATCTGGTCCGGTTTAGCAGGCAGCCAACCTACGCAATATCTTTGGTAGCTGCAAAAACGGAACTTCAGAAAAAGTAAAGCCAATGCAATGTAACTGATACCAGATTATTGCCTCAAAACAACGCATTACGGTAACACATGTTTGTGAAAAAAAACGCTACTGCTTATATTGCTTCTGCCCGGCATCAGGCGCACTGGCTACTTTTTATAAATGTAAATGCTGTTTTTTTTGAAGTGTTTTACCTGTTGCAGTACCATTCACTTTTTGATTATCCACGCTATCCTATACAGTAAACCTGCCCCATGAAATTTGAATCTGCAAAATCAGAAATTCAGGACAGTGTAATAAGCGATTCTCAGCTTTACAACACATTATTAAAAGTCCGCAATGGCGATTTCTCTGTGCGTTTTCCTTCGGACCAGGTAGGCCTGCCTGGTAAGTTCTGGGATACCCTTAACGAGATTATAGAACTTAACGAAATGCTGGTGAATGAAATTACCGACACCGGCAAAGTAATTGGTAAGGAAGGCAGGATATCTAAAAGAATGGAGCTGCAGGGGGCTAAGGGCTCCTGGAATACCTGTGTAAAATCGGTAAACGAAATGATTACCGACCTTACCCAGCCTACTGTGCAGATAGCAGAGGTGATTTCTGCTATAGGTAAGGGTAATCTATCGCGCGAAATGCCGCTGCAGGTAGATGGCCATAAGCTGAAAGGTGAGTTTTTACGCATTGCCAAAGAGGTGAATGACATGGTGAAACAGCTCAACCTCTTTACCATGGAAGTAACCCGTGTGGCACTGGAGGTAGGCAAGGAGGGTAAACTTGGCGGGCAGGCAAAAGTAAAAGGAGTAGGCGGTACCTGGAAAGACCTTACCGATTCGGTAAACCAGATGGCCTCCAACCTCACCAACCAGGTGCGGAGTATTGCCGATGTAACCACAGCGGTAGCGAAAGGCGACCTTTCCAAGAAAATTACGGTAGACGTGAAAGGAGAGATCCTGGAGCTGAAAAACACCATCAATACCATGGTGGACCAGCTCAACTCCTTTGGTAGTGAAGTAACCCGCGTGGCACGTGAGGTAGGTACGGAGGGTAAGCTGGGCGGACAGGCCAATGTACCCGGCGTTGACGGTACCTGGAAAGACTTAACAGACTCGGTAAACCAGATGGCCTCCAACCTTACCGGCCAGATGCGTAACATTGCCGAGGTAACCACCGCGGTAGCACAGGGTGACCTGAGTAAAAAGATTACGGTAGAAGCCCAGGGCGAGATCCGCGAGCTGAAGGAAACCATCAACACCATGGTGGACCAGCTGAATGCCTTCGGTAGTGAGGTAACCCGTGTGGCCCTTGAGGTAGGTTCTGAAGGTAAACTCGGAGGCCAGGCCAACGTGCCGGGCGTAGGTGGTACCTGGAAAGACCTTACCGATTCTGTGAACCAGATGGCCTCCAACCTTACCGGCCAGGTGCGGAATATAGCCGAAGTAACCACGGCTGTGGCACGAGGCGACCTTTCCAAGAAAATTACAGTAGATGTAAAAGGCGAGCTCCGGGAGCTGAAGATTACCATCAATACCATGGTGGACCAGCTCAATGCCTTCGGTAGCGAGGTAACCAGGGTGGCCCGGGAGGTAGGTACCGAAGGTAAGCTGGGTGGACAGGCAAACGTACCCGGCGTAGGCGGTACCTGGAAAGACCTTACAGATTCAGTAAATAAAATGGCCTCGAACTTAACAGGCCAGATGCGTAACATCGCTAACGTAACCACAGCGGTAGCGAAAGGCGACCTCTCCAAGAAGATTACGGTTGAAGCCCAGGGTGAGATCCGTGAACTGAAAGATACCATCAACACCATGGTGGACCAGCTCAACGCTTTCGGTGGCGAGGTAACCAGGGTAGCGCGCGAGGTAGGAACTGAAGGAAAGCTGGGTGTGCAGGCCCACGTACCAGGGGTAGGCGGTACCTGGAAAGACTTAACAGACTCGGTAAACCAGATGGCAAGTAACCTGACCGAGCAGATGCGTAACATTGCCGAGGTAACCACGGCGGTGGCGCAGGGCGACCTCTCCAAGAAAATTACCGTAGAGGTGCAGGGCGAGATTATGGAGCTGAAGGAAACCATCAACACCATGGTGGACCAGCTGAATGCCTTTGGTAGCGAGGTTACCCGTGTGGCCCGGGAGGTAGGTTCCGAAGGTAAGCTGGGTGGCCAGGCGAACGTGCCCGGTGTAGATGGTTCCTGGAAAGACCTTACCGACTCGGTGAATAAAATGGCTAACAACCTTACCGGACAGGTACGGAATATTGCCGAGGTAACAACAGCGGTGGCCCAGGGAGACTTAAGTAAAAAGATTACGGTAGAAGCCCAGGGCGAGATCCGCGAGCTGAAGGAAACCATCAACACCATGGTGGACCAGCTCAATGCCTTCGCATCAGAAGTAACCAGGGTGGCACTAGAGGTAGGTTCTGAAGGTAAGCTGGGCGGCCAGGCCAACGTGCCGGGCGTTGGTGGTACCTGGAAAGACCTTACCTATTCAGTAAACAAAATGGCCTCGAACTTAACAGGCCAGGTGCGTAACATTGCCGAGGTAACCACGGCGGTAGCAAACGGTGACCTTTCCCGCAAAATTACGGTAGATGTTAAAGGCGAGCTGCAGGAGCTGAAGATCACCATCAACACCATGGTGGACCAGCTGCGCTCCTTTGCATCGGAAGTAACCCGTGTGGCACGCGAGGTAGGTACAGAAGGTAAGCTGGGTGGCCAGGCCAACGTACCGGGTGTAGGCGGTACCTGGAAAGACTTAACAGACTCGGTAAACCAGATGGCCTCCAACCTTACCGGCCAGGTGCGGGATATTGCCGAGGTAGCGGTAGCGGTGGCAAATGGGGACATGAGCCGGAAGATCACCACCGACGTACGCGGAGAAATGCTTCAGCTGAAAGAAACGCTGAATACCATGGTGGACCAGCTGCGGGCCTTTGCCTCAGAGGTAACCAGGGTAGCAAGGGAAGTAGGTACCGATGGTAAGCTGGGCGGACAGGCCTTTGTGCCAGGTGTGGCTGGTATATGGAAAGACCTGACAGACTCCGTAAACCAGATGACGGGTAACCTTACCTCGCAGGTACGTAACATTGCCGAGGTAACAAAAGCGGTGGCGAGTGGTGACCTTTCCAAAACTGTGACCATCGACGTGAAAGGGGAGATCCTCGACCTGAAAAACACCATCAATACCATGGTGGAGCAGCTTAACTCCTTTGCTTACGAGGTAACCAGGGTGGCACGCGAGGTAGGTACCGAGGGTATTCTGGGTGGCCAGGCACAGGTAAAAGGTGTGGCCGGTACCTGGAAGGACCTAACCGACTCGGTAAACCAGATGGCGAACAACCTTACCGATCAGGTACGAGGTATTGCACGCATTGTAACTGCAGTTGCCAATGGAGACCTTAAACGAAAACTAACACTCGATGCCAAAGGCGAAATTGCTTCGCTGGCCGATACCATAAACGAGCTAACCGATACCCTTGCCACCTTTGCCGACCAGGTTACTACTGTGGCGCGCGAGGTAGGTGCCGAAGGTAAACTGGGTGGACAGGCCTCTGTGCCGGGTGCCCTGGGTATCTGGAAAAACCTGACTGATAACGTAAACCAGCTGGCAGATAACCTCACCACACAGGTACGTTCCATTGCTGATGT
The DNA here is from genome assembly GCF_020178975.1 of Cesiribacter sp. SM1. GTDB lineage: Bacteria > Bacteroidota > Bacteroidia > Cytophagales > Cyclobacteriaceae > Cesiribacter. The sequence goes on along the minus strand of NZ_JAHXBU010000042.1, from coordinate 112,367 downwards.
GGCCTCTGCCGTGGCAAAAGGTGACCTTACCCGAACCATTAATGTGGAGGCAAAAGGTGAGCTGGAAGCGCTGAAGGATACCATCAACCAGATGACCTACATCCTTCGGGAAACCACCCTCCGTAACCAGGAGCAGGACTGGCTGAAATCGAACCTTGCCAAATTCAACCAGATGCTGCAGGGCCAGAAAGACCTCTCGGCCCTCTCGCAGGTAATCCTGTCCGAGCTGGCCAGGGTAGTATCTGCCCAGCATGGTGTGTTCTATATCCTGGAAAATGCTAATGAAATGCATAAGCCAAGGCTCAAGCTCATCAGTGGTTATGGTGTACGCAGCAGCAGTTCTATCGAATACTGCAACCTGGGCGAAAGCCTGGTAGGGCAGTGTGCGGCCGAGCGCGAGCGCATCCTGCTTACCAATGTGCCTGTTGATTATATCAAAATCAACTCTGGTCTGGGTGAGGCCAACCCGCTAAGTGTTATTGTGCTGCCCATCCTGTTCGAAGACCAGGTTAAAGGCGTGCTGGAGCTGGCATCCTTCCAGACCTTCAGCCAAACGCACTTGTACTTCCTGGAGCAGCTTACCGAATCTATTGGTATTGTACTGAACAACATTACCTCCAATACCCGTACAGAAATACTGCTGGAGCAGTCGCAGACCCTGGCGGCCGAGCTAAAAATTCAGCAGGAAGAGCTTCGCAGAACCAACGAAGAGCTGGAGGAAAAAGCTCACCTGCTAGCCAAGCAGAAGGAGGAGCTGGAGCAGAAGAACAACGAGGTGGAGATTGCCCGTAAGTCGCTCGAGGAGCAGGCAGCCCAGCTCATGATCACCTCCAAGTACAAATCTGAATTCCTGGCCAATATGTCGCACGAGCTGCGAACACCGCTTAACAGCTTGCTCATTCTTTCGCAGCAGCTCTCCGAGAACGTAGATGGCAACCTTTCCGACAAGCAGGTACAGTATTCCAAAACCATCAACTCCTGTGGTAACGACCTGGTAAACCTTATTAACGACATCCTGGATCTTTCCAAAATCGAGTCCGGGGTGGTTACGGTTGATAACGCACCGGTTAGCTTTACTGAAATAGTAGATTTCGTGGAGCTTACCTTCCGGCACATGGCCGATTATAAGAAGATCAGGTTTAACATCAAGCAGGACCTGAACCTGCCGGAATATATTGAAACAGACTCCCAGCGTCTGAAACAGATTCTGAAAAACCTGCTCTCCAATTCCTTTAAGTTTACGGAGAAGGGCAGTGTTTCTTTAAGTGTATTTGTGGCAGAGAAGAACAAGCGATTCAACAGTCCTGTACTGAACAAGGCTTCTATGGTCATTGGCTTTGAAATCAAGGATACCGGCATTGGGATTTCCAAAGAAAAGCAGATGATCATTTTTGAGGCCTTTCAGCAGGCCGAAGGATCTACAAGCCGTAAGTTTGGAGGCACAGGTCTGGGACTTTCCATTAGCAAAGGTTTAACTACGCTGCTGGGCGGTACCATGGAGCTGGATAGCGACCTGGGTGAGGGCAGTACCTTTACCCTGTACCTGCCGCTCAATTACGATGCTATTGATACCGTGCACGAAGAGGTAACTGCTGAGCCTAACAAAGCTGCAGTCAATATGCTGGAAAAGAGCTACCCGCAGGAAAAGCTTCCTGTGCAGGAGAAAACTGCACTGAAAGAGCTAGAAATGCACCCCCTCCAGGCCATTAGCAAAGTGGAAATTGCAAAACCCTATGAGTGGGAAGACGACAGGGCCATTATCAAAACCAGGGATAAGGTAATTCTGGTTGTGATGGAAAATGCCCCACTGGTGGAGCTGGTGCGGGAAAAAGCCAAAGCGAATGGCTATAAATTTATCATCACTAATAAAGGAGGGCTGGTCTTTGAAATGATTAACCAGTATAAGCCGGTAGCCATTATACTGGATATTAACCTTGCCGACATTGATGGCTGGAAGGTGCTGGACCGTCTGAAAAATGACCTTATCACCCGCAGTATACCTGTGAGTGTTACTTCTGTAAATGCCAACGACAGATCACTGGCCTACAAACTTGGTGCTTATAATGTGGTGGGCAAAGGCATAACGGCATCGGGTGTTAATGCGCTGATGGAGAAGATCAACGACTTTAACCGCAAAAAGGTGCGTGAGGTACTGGTGATAGAAGATGTGCATGATGAGTATACCAGGATTGCAGATATTCTGGAGGGCGATGACCTGCAGATCACCCAGGCTGCCACCGGCGATGAGGCCATCAGGCTGATCAAGCAAAAAAGTTTTGATGCCATTGTGCTTGATTTACTGCTGCCAGATACCACAGGACTCGAGCTGGTGGGCAGGCTGGAAACAGAAGTAAAACTTGTAGATACGCCGCTGATTGTATATTCTGCAAAAGATTTATCAAAAGAGGAAATTGCCAAGTTCAAGCAGGTATCCAGGGGAACCATCCTGAAAACGGCAACCTCCATTGGCAAGCTGCTTGACCTGGTAAGCTTTTTCCTGCACCGCAACTTTATGACCATCCCTGTTGAAAAGCAGAAGATCATTAAAGATGCGCACCCTTCTTCAAGCATCATGAAGGGCAAAAAAGCACTGATTGTAGATGATGATGTACGTAATATCTTTGCCCTGGTAAGTGCGCTGGAAGAATATGGCCTGGAAATGATTACTGCCGACAGTGGTCGTAAAGCCATTGATATTCTGCAGCAGCCCAACGATGTTGATATTGTGCTGATGGACATCATGATGCCGGAAATGGATGGTTTTGAAACCATACAGATTATCCGGAATGATATAAAGAATACATCGATACCGATCATCGCTGTTACGGCCAAGGCAATGAAGGGCGATCGGGAGAAATGTCTGGAAGCGGGTGCTTCTGATTATATTACCAAACCATTGGACATGACACAGCTGGTTTCGCTGATGCGCATCTGGCTGCATGAATGTGCTTACTAATTTTAACCTTTAGTGACCCCACTGATGGAAAATGCTTCCGATATAAAAATTCTGCTGGTTGACGACCGGGATGAAAACCTGCTGGCGCTGGAGACTATTCTCATCAATGAGAGCTACCAGATTGTAAAGGCCAATTCCGGTCGGCAGGCCCTGCAGTGCCTGCTGGATGATCATGATTTTTACCTCATCATTATGGATGTGGTAATGCCCGGCATGGATGGCTTTGAAACAGCAGAGCTCATCTATGGCAGGGAAAAGCTCAAAAACATCCCCATCATCTTTTTAACGGCTATGGATATTGAAGAAAATATCTATAAGGGCTATAAATCGGGTGCCGTTGATTACATCAGGAAACCGGTGGTGCCTGAGCTGTTAAGGGCAAAAGTTGGAGCGTTTATAGACCTTAGCCTTAAGAACAAGCGCCTGATTGCCCAGGAAGAAACCCTGCGTGCCATTAACCAGGAGCTTGAGCGGGAGGTAATGGAACGGAAGCTATCAGAGAAAAAGGTAAAAGCCCTCAACAAGGACCTGCAGGATAAACTGGCCGAACTGCAGTCACTGGATGCCTTTGCTTATTCGGTATCGCACGACCTGATGTCGCCCCTGAACAACATCAATGGCTTAACGAACCTGCTCATCAGGCAGCATGGCCAAAATCTGAATGAAAGCGGGCAGAAGATGCTCCACATGGTGCTGGAGAGTACTCAGAAAATGTCGAAGCTGGTGAAAAACCTGCTGCTGTTTTCACGCCAGGCCAATGCAGAGCTGAAGAAAGCAGAGCTGGACATGAATGCCATGGTGCAGGCGGTGCTGCAGGAGATCTCTGCTTACAAACCGCTGGAAAAGTTTCAGATAGTTGTACAGGATCTGCCAAAGGCTAATTGTGATGAGAACATGATCCGGCAGGTGTGGATCAATTTTATCTCCAATGCCATTAAATATTCACAAAAGAGTGCATCGCCCAGAATAGATGTTGGCGCACTGCGCAACAACGGCTCTGCCATTTATTATGTAAAAGACAACGGCGCCGGTTTCGATATGAAAGATTACGATAAACTGTTTGGTGCCTTTCAGCGACTGCATACCGAGAAAGAATTTGAGGGCACCGGCATTGGCCTAAATATTGTTAAGCGTATTGTGGAACGGCATGGCGGCAAAGTATGGGCAGAATCCAGCCAGGGCATGGGCGCCACCTTTTTCTTTACCCTCGATAAAACCTATCCCGAAACGGTGCTGAAAGTGGTATAGCATTGCAAAACAGTATGTTATGTAATGCATAGTATTGAATATTAAAGCTACAGCCTGTGAGTAGTAATGAGAAAATTCCTCTGCTGTCTACAGGCTGTAACTTTTTCAAAATTGTCGTAAGCTCATAAATTCCAGCCTTCGTTTATCTCGCTGATGGCGTGGTGGGCAGTCATATCGAATTGAACGGGCACCAGGGAGGCCCAGTTATTGGCAATGGCCCACTCATCATTATCTTCGCCCTTATCAAAATTCACAAAGTTGCCCGCCAGCCAGAAGTATCGCCTGCCGTTGGGGTCGAAGCGTTCATCGAATTGCTCCTGCCACTTTGCTCGGGCCTGCCGGCACACTTTAACACCTTTGATAGGCTCGTTTTGCTTGGCTGGCAGGTTTACATTCAGGGCTACTCCTTTGGGAATACCATGCTCAAGGGCTTGCTTAGCCACCTTCAACACAATTTCATGGGTGTGGCTGAAATCTGCTTCGGGATCATAATCACAAAGCGAAAAGCCTATGGCCGGCATGCCTTCTATGGCTGCCTCTATGGCTGCCGACATAGTACCACTATACAGCACGCTGATAGAAGTGTTGCTGCCATGGTTAATGCCACTCACCACCAGGTCAGGCCATTTATCTTTCAGTACATGGTACTTGGCAATTTTAATGCAGTCTGCAGGAGTGCCCGAGCATTTATAGGCATCTACGCCTTCAAACACATCGGTTTTGTAAAGTCTTAAGGTATTGCCAATGGTAATGGCATGGCCCATGCCCGATTGGGGTCCGTCAGGGGCAACTACTACCACATCGCCCAGCTCTTTCATAAGCATTACCAGGTTACGGATACCAGGCGCTGTAATGCCATCGTCGTTAGATATAAGTATTAGCGGTCTTTTTTCCATTTATGTTTCTTTTGCAAAGGCCCAAATATCGGCCTGGCAAAGGAGCATTACAAGAGGCTGGTAGGAGTAAAAGCTGGCAGAGGCAGAAAAGGCCTCTTAACTGAAAAATAATTGGAGCAACCCTACTGGTGAAGGTAAATCTGCAGTGGAACGATACCGAATATCAGAACCACATGCAGAAATAATATTAATTAATGATAAGTGCACACAGGTGCATTGCTCATAGAACTGATTAAAAGCCTGGGCGATTATTCGGGCTGCAGCGATTGTTCTTTGGAGCTAGCAGGTAATGCGTTGTAGTAAGCAGTGATTCTCACCAGGTCGCGCATCTGGTCGTAGCGCAGGTGATGCTGTTTCATATAATTACGCACCTCTCTGTGCTTGGCACTCATAAAGGAGAGCAGTCGGCCCAGCCGTGGTCTGTAGAGGTGTACAATGCCGTCATCACCCAGGAAGTAATATTCGTAGTATGGATCGTTTTTCTTTTTACCCGAAGCTTCATCTTCCCTGGTGGGATTGGTAACGATATGCTCCATATAGGGGCGGCATAGCAGGGTAAGCTTTCCTTCATAAAGTACCTCAAAAAGGCGGGAGGTAAAGAAAGAGTTTCTCTGCTCGTAGGGCAGGGCGTAGAAGCGCCTTTTGCTACGCCGCGGATGCTCCTGGAATTCGAAGGCTAAAACTTTTTTTCCGCTGTAAGTATGTACCCTCTCGTCGGGCAGCTTTATCTGTACGGCGTCGTTTTCAATGTCATAGCGTATATCACCTTTCAGGGTGTCGCCAGAGATTCCTACAAGCTGCCCCGGATACCAGGTGCGGGACCATTGTTGTGCAGATACGCTAAAAGAGTAAGTAGTAAGAAAAAGTATAGTTAAAAAAGTGCTTGTTTTTAAAAAATTGTTCATGGAACGTTCTTGAATATCAGGTTTATTTTTCCTTCAAAATCGTGTGTCCCATTTTATCACGTTTGGTGCGCAGGTAATGCTCATTATGTTCATTAGGCGCAATTTCAATGGGTACACTATCTACTATTTCCAGTCCGTAACCTATCAATCCAGCTCGTTTCTTCGGGTTATTGGAGATCAGCCTTATTTTGCCGATACCAAGTTCCCTTAAGATTTGTGCGCCCACGCCGTAGTCGCGGTGATCCATCTGAAAACCAAGCTGTAGGTTGGCCTGTACCGTGTCGTAACCTTCCTCCTGTAGTTTATATGCTTTAAGTTTGTTGAGTAATCCAATTCCGCGTCCTTCCTGGTTCATGTACAGCACTACGCCCTTACCTGCCTTATCCACCATTTGCATGGCTGCATGTAACTGCGGTCCACAATCGCAACGGCAAGATCCGAAGATATCGCCCGTTACGCACGAACTATGCACCCGCACCAGCACTGGTTCCTCTGCGTTCCATTCTCCCTTAATCAGGGCCAGATGCATTTCGTTTGTGTTTGTCTGGCGAAAGGCTACCATCCTGAAATCGCCCCAGTTGGTGGGCATGTTCACTTCTATTTCACGGCTTACCAGGCTTTCGTTTTTAAGCCTGTAAGCAATCAGATCTTTGATAGATACCAGCTTTAAGCCAAAGTGGTCTGCAACCTTGCGCAGGTCCAGCAAACGGGCCATGCTGCCATCTTCGTTCATGATCTCCACCAGCACACCTGCAGGCTTAAAACCAGCCAGACGCGCCAGGTCAATGGCTGCTTCGGTATGGCCTGCCCTGCGAAGTACACCACCCCGCTTCGCTTTCAGGGGAAAAATATGACCTGGTTTTCCCAGTTCTTCGGGTTTGGTCTCCGGATTAACCAGGGCCCGAATTGTTTTTGCCCTGTCACTGGCCGAAATTCCCGTACTTGTACCGTGGCCGATCAGGTCTACCGATACTGTAAAAGGAGTTTCGAAGGTGGCTGTATTCTTACCAACCATCAGCTCAAGGCCCAGTTCTTCGCATCGGTCTTCGATGAGCGATGCACAGATCAGGCCCCGGCCATGCTTTGCCATGAAATTAATGATCTCCGGCGTCACACACTCCGCCGCGCAGATAAAATCCCCTTCATTTTCGCGATCTTCATCGTCTACCACTATGATAACTTCACCTTTGCGAATAGCTTCAATGGCTTCTTCTATGGTGTCTAGCAGTCGTTCCTCGTTCATGGGCGGCATTGTTCTTAGTTGATTGAAAAGCAAAGGTGCCCCTATTGCTAAATAAGGCACAAAGGTAGCAGTAAATACCTAATCTAAGAACAAGAACATAAATTATCGTGTTGCCGTTCGCTAACGTCCCTGCCGGGGACATACCCTGCACATTTTATAATGGTGCTCCTCTGAAGCATGGTGGTAGATTGATTTTGCCTCAACATCCCTTAGCATGTAAACTACAGCCGGATGTACAATTTGGTACGGTTTTAATCTGCAGAGGTTGAAGCTTTTAAATTTTTTTTTCAACAAATGCTTCTATCCTGCAATAACATTCCCTAAAAGGCCAGCAAGCTCCATTTCAGCTTTTTTCAATTCCTGGTGCACCAGCAGTATCTGGTCTACTTCTTCGGGGGTACCGGCCGTATGCAGCTGTTGCTGATTTTCGCGGATAAGGGTGCGCACCAGCCGGAATTTAAGCCGCAGTATATTTTGCAGGGCTGCCTTCTCCAGGTGGTCGGTTTCCTGGGTGGTGTAAATGTTGTGGCGCTCCTGCCAGGCTTCGCTGAGTTCATAGCGGCTGATGCTAAGATCGGCAACCACCTCTTTTACAGCCGTGCTGCCGTGCTGCAGCAGGTACTGCTCATTAATTACCTGGCCCGACTCCAGCTGCCGCCGGTAGAGGTCCAGTATTTCGCGGTACACGGGCGTCTGGAAGTCAATTTCAGCCACCTCCTGCAGCAGGTACCGGTGCAGTGGCAGATTTTCACCAACCTGGTGAAAACCATAGCGCAATAGGAGGCGCACACTTTCTTTCTCCTGCAACGAGAGGCTTTCTTCGCTGGTGGTGGCTTTTTGCGGTTCTGCCGGGGCTGCCTGGGGCAGGGGAGGCGCATAGTCCGGGGCTTCGGGAGCATCCTGTCCTTTCTTGCGGCGCAGCAGCTTTTGCAGCTCTGCCATCAGCACGGCCTCATCAATATTCAGCAAGTTGCTGCACTCCCGCAGGTAAACCGATTGTGCCACCGGGTCGGAGAGCAGGGCAATGCTGCCCATGATGTCGCGGGCTACTTCGGTACGTCGCAGGGGGTCGGTACCAGCCTCTTTGAGTAGTAATTTAGTTTTGAAGACCACAAAATCGGTGGCCTCTTCTTTCAGGTAACTGGCAAAAGCTGTTGCGCCTACCTTACGGCTGTAGCTGTCGGGATCTTCACCTTCAGGAAAAACCACTACTTTGGCCAAAAGCCCTCCCTCCAGGATCATATCGATACCGCGCAGAGAGGCTTTCATACCGGCAGGGTCGCCATCATAAAGTACGGTAATGTGCTTGCTGTAACGACTGATGAGGCGTATCTGCTCTGTGGTTAGAGAGGTGCCGCTGGAGGCAACTACGTTTTCAATGCCACAGAGGTGGAGCGAAATAACATCGGTGTAGCCCTCTACCAGGTAGCAGTTGTCGTGCTGGCGTATTAATTTTTTAGCCAGGTGCATGCCGTACAGCACATTGCTCTTGTGGTAAACGGGTGTTTCCGGGGAGTTAATGTACTTGGGCTGCTTTTTATCTGTTATGAGTTGCCGGGCACCAAAGGCAATGGGTTTACCGGAGGGGTGGTGGATGGGAAAGATCACCCTGCCCCTGAAGCGGTCGTAAGTTTTGTCATCCTTGCGGATAATGAGCCCTGCCTTCTCCAGCAAATCTGTGCTGTAGCCTTTATTTGTGGCAGCCTTCAGCAGGCCATCCCAGGCATCAATGCTGTAGCCCAGTTCAAATTTCTTGATAATAGCATCGGGAAAGCCCCTTTCCTTCAGGTAGCTGTAACCAATGCTTTTGCCTTCGGGGTGCTCCTTTAACAGTTGCTGAAAGTAGTCGGCTGCAAACTTTAATATAATGTAGAGGCTCTCTTTTTCCTGGTGCTCCTGCAGTTCTTCCGGCTCAGGCTCTTCTTCAGGCAATTCTATACCATACTTCTGGGCCAGCTGCTTTACGGCATCTGTAAAGCTGAGGCTGTCTACCTCCATTACAAAGTTGATGGCATCGCCGGCTTTGCCACAGCCGAAGCACTTATAAATACCTTTATCGGGCGCAACAGAAAAGGAAGGCGACTTTTCATCATGAAATGGACAGCAGGCCCATAAGTTCCGGCCTTTCCGCTTCAGCGTAACATAATCTCCAACCACTTCTTCAATATCGAGCCGCTGCTGTAACTCTGCTATTATATCCTGCCCAATGCGCATATCCGGGTAAATGTATTAGGTACAAGGTACAAAGATATTGATATACTTGGCGTGGGCGCAAAGGAGAAATTAGTTGCCTGATAATGTGATCTTGCCGGAATCGGGGAAAATTTTGCCGGCAGATGAACCAGAAGTACAAAATATTGCTTGTTTAACCGGAAAGGCAATATTTCTTTTGTACCTGCGCTATCTAAGCATACAGTCTTGTGAGGTATTATAAATTACTGAGCGCATTCGCTGCAATCGGTAACTTATTCAATAATCTATACTGTTTATTGATAGATTGTTAATGACTGTTGATGAACTTTGAGAAATAAGGATAGAAATCTTGTTTTAGTAAATTATTTCTCAAGAAATGGTGTTGCACAGCATGAAACAACCATAGATTTAAAGCGTTGAACAGCCCCTTACCCAGGCAAAAGCAGCTGATGCTGGAAATTCTCCTGCTAAATAACAGGAAATTATTAAAATCAGTAAGTTACCAGTGCAAACGTTTTAATTCGTAAATAAAGCCATTTTTCGGTATAAAAATCTGTTACATCTGATTTGTTCAAAATAATATTTCTTTATTTTTTGAAAAATTGGTTGTAAGTTAATGAATCTATTGCCGCCTGATATTATATTTAAAGCTCATTTTGGAACAATGATGCAAGAACTGAAAGGACTCTACACACCTGAACTGGAACACGATTCCTGTGGGGTGGGTTGTGTTGTAAACTTAAACAGCGATAAAACCCATGCCGTGGTGCGTGATGCGCTAACCATGCTTAAAAACATGGAGCATCGTGGTGCTACAGGCAGTGACCCCAATACGGGTGATGGTGCAGGCATTTTGGTGCAGCTGCCACACAATTTTTTTATTGAAGCGTTACAGAAAGCTTCTGTTACCCTGCCCGAAGCAGGTAGCTATGGCGTTGGCATGGTTTTCTTCCCGAAAAATGCCGAGCTGCGTGAAAGGTGCCGTCGAATTTTAAATATGTGCATTGGTAAGCTTGGTTTTGAACTGCTTGCTTACCGCCTTGTACCGGTTGATGACCAGGTGCCCGGACATGAGGCAAGGGCCGTAGAACCACATATTGAACAGGTTTTTGTAAGACCTGCTGATAAAAAGCTGGTGGGTGACGAACTAGAGCGTAAGCTCTATGTATTACGCAAGCTTTCCACTCAGGAGGTTTCCAGATCACTCTACGCAGAGGCAGATTCTTATTATATAGCAAGCTTCTCAAGCAGAACCATCATATACAAAGGTCAGCTGAAAACCGATCAGCTGGAGGCCTATTACGACGACCTCCGCAACCCGGCTTTTACATCTGCCCTGGCTGTTGTGCACTCCCGCTTTTCTACCAACACTTTCCCTAAGTGGCGGCTTGCACAGCCATTCCGTTTTATTGCCCACAATGGCGAGATCAATACCATCAGGGGTAACCTGAATAAAATGAAATCCAAGGAAGCCAGCCTGAAATCGCCGCTCTTCAGCGACGAGGAGCTGCAGTGGCTGCTTCCGATTACCCTGCCCGATAACTCCGACTCTGCCAACCTCGACTCGATGGTAGAGTTGCTGACCCTTGCCGGCAGGCCACTTACGCACGTAATGATGATGATGGTGCCGGAGGCCTGGCAGGATAACCGCCAGATGGACCCGGTGCGTAAAGCATTCTATAAATACCATGCAGCCCTGATGGAGCCCTGGGATGGACCTGCAGCCCTGTTCTTTACCGATGGTAAGCAGGTAGGTGCCACCCTCGACCGCAATGGCCTGCGCCCGGTGCGTTACTGCATTACCGATCAGGGACAGCTCATTATGGCTTCTGAAACAGGTGCCCTTACCGTAGATCCGGCCACCGTGGTGAAGCGGGGCCGCCTGCAGCCGGGTAAAATGCTGCTGGCCGACCTTACCGAAGGCCGCATTATTGAAGATGAGGAAATAAAAGAGCGTGTATGCAGCGATAAGCCTTACTTCGAGTGGATCAAGCAGCAGCGTCTGAAGCTGCGCCTGCGGCCCGATCCGCAGGTACCCCTGGAGCCCGTGCAGCCTGCAGCCCTGCGGCAGAAGCAGAAAGCATTTGGCTATACCGAAGAAGACCTGAAGATGATCATAAAGCCTATGGCTGCAACAGGCAAAGAGCCAGTGGGCAGTATGGGCGCCGATGCTCCGCTTGCCGTGCTCTCGAAGCAAAGCCAGCATGTATCTAACTATTTCAAGCAGTACTTTGCCCAGGTAAGTAACCCGCCGATCGACTCTATCCGCGAGCGCCTGGTAATGTCCCTGTTCACCCGCCTTGGCGGATCACTGAACATCCTGGACGAAACACCTGAGCATACCCGCCAGATACACCTTTCGCAGCCTGTACTAAGCCACGAAGACTTTTACAAGCTGCTGCACCTGGAAAAAGAAGGCTATCCGCACCACTACCTGGATGCAACCTTTGAAGCTGGCGTGGAAGGTGGTTTGCTGAAGGCCCTGAACCGTATCTGTGCCGAAGCAGTAGCAGCCGTCAACAAGGGTGCCAAGATCATGATCATCTCTAACCGCCAGGTTGGCGAAGACAGGGTAGCCATACCCTCGCTGCTGGCTATTGGAGCCGTACACCATCACCTGATCGAAAAGCGCATCAGAACCAATACAGGTCTGGTGGTTGAGGCAGGCGATGCCTGGGAAACCCATCATTTTGCTACCATCATTGGCTATGGCGCCAGTGCTGTATATCCTTACCTGGTGTACGATACCATTACTTTGCTCCATGAACAGGGTAAACTGGGCAGCGAACTGCCGGTATCGCGCCACCTGACAAAATACATAGAGGCTATTGGCAATGGTTTGCTGAAGATCATGTCAAAAATGGGTATCAGCACCCTGCAGTCTTACCAGAGCGCCCAGATCTTTGAGTGCGTTGGTTTTGGCGAAGAGGTAATGGAGAAATGTTTCCGGGGCACCATCAGCCGCCTTGGCGGTCTTGGTTTCGAGGAGCTGGAGAAAGAGTGTCTGATCAGGCATGCAGCAGCTTTCAAATCTGAAGATGATCTGCTGGCGATGGGTGGTTTTTATGCCTGGCGCAGAAACAGTGAAGCGCACCTGCTGCAACCGCAGGTTATTCACTACCTGCAGAAATCTACCAGCCTTAACGACTACAATCTTTATAGAGAATATTCTAAAACAGTAAGGGCACAGCAACTGGATGCAGCAGTTACCCTGCGCAGCCTGCTGGAGTTCCGTGAGCAGCAGCCGGTGCCGCTGGATGAGGTGGAGCCTGTAGAGAATATCCTGAAGCGCTTTGCAACAGGAGCCATGTCTTTCGGGTCTATCTCGCATGAGGCGCACAGTACCCTGGCCATAGCCATGAACCGCATTGGCGGAAAGAGCAACAGCGGTGAGGGTGGGGAAGACGAGAACCGTTACCTGCCACGCCCTAACGGCGATTCAGAGCGCTCTGCCATTAAGCAGGTAGCCTCCGGCCGTTTTGGTGTAACCAGCCATTACCTGGCCAATGCCGATGAGCTGCAGATTAAAGTAGCACAGGGTGCCAAGCCTGGCGAAGGCGGACAGCTGCCCGGCCATAAAGTGGATGGATGGATTGCCCGCGTGCGTCACTCCACCCCGGGTGTTGGCCTTATTTCGCCGCCACCGCACCACGATATTTACTCGATCGAAGACCTGAAACAGCTGATCTTTGACCTGAAGAATGCTAACCCAACAGCCCGCATCAATGTGAAGCTGGTGGCAGAAGCTGGCGTAGGTACCATTGCAGCTGGTGTGGCAAAGGCCAAGGCAGATGCCATTCTGATATCAGGTGCCGATGGTGGTACCGGGGCAAGCCCGCTTAGCTCTATTCGCCATGCAGGTTTACCCTGGGAAATGGGCCTTGCAGAAGCGCACCAGACCCTGCTGAAAAATAAACTGCGCAGCCGCGTGGTGCTGCAAACAGATGGTAAGCTCATGACGGGCTACGACATTGCGGTTGCTACCCTGCTGGGTGCCGAAGAGTGGGGGGTAAGTACAGCTGCACTCATTGTAGAAGGCTGTATTATGATGCGCAAGTGCCACCTGAATACCTGTCCGGTTGGTATTGCCACCCAAAACCCTGAGCTGCGCAAGCTCTTTACGGGTAATCCCGATCACCTGGTGAACTTCTTCACCTTTATGGCACAGGAGCTGCGCGAAATTATGGCACAGCTGGGCTTCCGTACCATCAACGAAATGGTAGGCCAGTCGCACGTGCTCAAGGCACGCCAGCTGGACCACTGGAAGCTTCAGAAGCTAAACCTGTTCCCGATGCTGTTCCAGGAGCCTGTTCGCGATGGTCTGGGTGCTTACCAGCAGCTTGTACAGGATCATGAGATCGAAGCGGTATTGGACCGCCAGCTGATCCGTGACTTCCGCCGGGGTAAAACCGATATGCTGGAGTACCCGATCATTAACATTGACCGTTCCGTAGGCGCCATGCTTTCTTTTGAGATTTCCAAAACCTACGGTAAGGAAGGATTGAAAGAAGAGAGCTTCAATGCTACTTTCAATGGTTCTGCCGGTCAGAGCTTTGGTGCCTTCCTGGCGCCGGGTATCAGCTTCCGCCTGGTGGGTGAAACCAACGACTATATGGGCAAAGGCCTTTCCGGCGGCAGGCTTATCCTGCAGCCTTTCCGCGAAAGCCGCTATGCTGCCCATGAGCACATTATTTGCGGTAACGTGGCCCTCTACGGTGCTACCTCCGGCAGTGTGTACATCAATGGCATGGCCGGCGAGCGCTTCTGCGTGCGTAACTCGGGTGCAGAGGCAGTGGTAGAAGGTATTGGCGACCACGGCTGCGAATACATGACCGGCGGTAAAGTGCTGGTACTGGGCAGTGTGGGCAAAAACTTTGCTGCAGGTATGAGTGGTGGCATGGCCTATGTGTACGATCCGGAGAACCGCTTTAACGAGCTGTGTAACCTGGATATGGTAGGCATAGAGCAGCCGGAGTGTGATGACCTGGCCTGGATTGAACAGAAGCTGCAGGAGCACTTCAATTATACAGGAAGTTTTGTAGCAAAAGAATTGCTGCAGGCCTGGGCAGAGCATCAGCGCCATTTCCGTAAGGTAATGCCACACGACCTGAAGCAGGTGCTTCAAACAAAAGATTCTCAAGCGTTAAAAATTGTTGCCTGATGGGAAAAGCAGATGGTTTCCTACTATATGACCGGGAGCTGCCACTGGTACGCGACCCGAAGGAAAGAATAAAAGATTCAAAAGAGATATACCAGGATTTTCCTGAAGATAAAACACAGGAGCAGGCAGCCCGCTGTATGGACTGCGGCGTTCCTTTCTGTCACCAGGGTTGCCCGCTGGGCAACCTGATTCCGGACTTTAACGATGCCGTGTATGAGGGTGAGTGGGAGCGTGCGGCCAAGGTGCTTTTCAGTACGAACAATTTCCCGGAATTTACCGGTCGTATCTGCCCGGCTCCCTGCGAGTCGAGCTGTGTGTTGTCTATTAACAAGCCTGCGGTTACGATTGAGCATATTGAAAAATCAATTGCCGAGAAAGCCTTTGAACTGGGTCTTGTAAAACCACAGCCACCAAAAAGCAGATCTGGTTTTGCCGTGGCAGTAGTAGGTTCAGGCCCTGCAGGTCTGGCTGCTGCAGCACAGCTTAACCAGGCTGGCCACAGGGTAGTGGTGTTCGAACGCGATGATAAGGCCGGTGGCCTGCTGCGGTACGGCATCCCTGATTTCAAGCTTGAAAAATACACCATAGACCGCCGCCTTGCCATTATGGAAGAGGAGGGCGTGGAGTTTCGCTATGGCATTGAAATAGGCAAAGATGTTAGCCTGGAGCAGCTCAATGCAGATTACGATGCTGTGTTGCTCTGCATTGGTTCTACAAAGCCAAGGGCCCTTTCAATTCCCGGTACCGAGTTTAAGGGGGTTCATTTTGCCATGGAGTACCTTGCGCTTCAAAATCGTAAGGTTGCCGGCGAAAGTATTCCTGCAGACGTTGATATCGATGCCCGCGACAAGCATGTGCTGGTGATTGGCGGCGGCGATACCGGCTCCGACTGTGTGGGCACTGCCAACCGGCAGTTTGCTAAATCTATCACACAGCTGCAGTACCGCCCAATGCCATCGCTGGAGCGCAGCCTGGATAACCCATGGCCTGAGTGGCCCATGACGTACTCCTCGTCAAGCTCGCATGAGGAGGGCTGTGAACGCAGCTGGGGCTGGCTAACGAAAGAGTTTATTGCCGACGAAAGTGGCAAGGTTACCGGCCTGAAGGTGGTGGAACTGGAGTGGAAAAGCCCTAAGGAATACAGCATTAAGGCTGAAAGCGAAAAAATACTGCCCTGCGATCTTGCCTTTATTGCCATTGGTTATGAGCGCCCTGCGCATGATGCTTTCATGTCGGATTATACATTTGAACTTGACAAGCGCGGCAACTTTGCCCTGAATGACTGGCAGACTAACATTGATGGTATATTCTCTGCGGGCGATGCCTTCAGGGGACAGTCACTGGTGGTATGGGCCATTGCCGATGGACGTAATGCCGCTGCTGCTATAGATAAATACCTGCTTAGCCAGGAATAGAGACTCTCAATTACAACCTAAACCAACCAACAAAAAGCCTGTAGCTAATAGTTACGGGCTTTTTTATTGCTTTGCACTATAGGCCGGATATTTCAGCTGTTCAAGCTTTCGTTCCTCCAGACTGGCCAGGTCTTTTGTAGTAAAAATGGCAGCCAAACGTGTATGTTGGAGTACCTTCAGCAGCAAACGGCAGGCAGTGATCTCCCTATAGCAAGAAAGTTAGCCTGTTGATAGCGCTTGTTGTTTTTAATTTCGTACATTCATAAGTTAAGGCTAAGCAGGTGAGCGATTACCGGAGTACTTTGCTTGCGTTTGGAACAGAAAAAACAGCTGTCAAAACCTTATTCTGAGTCTTAAGTTTCTTAAGCAGGATCTAATTGTATTTTTAACACGAATGATAAAACTAGCCTATAGCAGATTAGAGGTGATGCGACACCTGGAGGGTTTTGTGGAGGAGGGAATTGAAAAGTTTCTTAAGTCAGTTGAAAAGAGCTGGCAACCAGCAGATTTATTGCCTGATTCTACCCAGCATGATTTCTTCGACAAAGTAAAGCAGCTGCAGGAGAGTGCCAGGGAGCTGCCTTATGATTTTTGGGCAGTACTCATTGGTGACACTGTTACTGAGGAGGCTCTGCCTACTTACGAAGCCTGGCTGATGTCCATTGAAGGTATTCAGCAGGAAAAAGAAAGCTCCTGGAAGGAGTGGGTGAGAAAGTGGTCGGCAGAAGAGAACCGGCATGGAGACTTGCTGAACCGTTATCTTTATCTATCGGGCAGGGTAAACATGCGGGAGGTGGAGGTTTCTACCCAGTACCTGATTGCCGATGGTTTTGATCTGCAGACAGCAGGCGATCCTTACCGCAGTTTTATTTACACCAGCTTTCAGGAGCTGGCCACCAATATGTCGCATGGCAGGGTAGCAGCCCTGGCCAAGCAAGCAGATAATGCCGAACTGGCAAGAATCTGCGCCATCATTGCCGGGGATGAGATGCGCCACGCCCGTGCTTATCAGTCTTTTGTAAAGAAGATTTTTGAGGTAGACCCTAATGAAATGATGCTGGCCTTTGCAGATATGATGAAGAAGAAAATTGTGATGCCGGCTCATTTACTGCGGGAAACAGGCGGACAGATAGGCAGTACGTTTGAGCATTTCTCGAATGCTGCCCAGCGGCTGGGGGTATACACCACCCATGATTACATTCAGATTCTCTCAAAGCTGATAAAAGGATGGGAGATAGAGCACCTGGGGGATTTGAACGACAAAGGAGAGAAGGCAAGGGATTACCTGATGGCCCTGCCCGATCGCCTGAAACGCATTGCCGACAGAATGAAACTACCCGAACTTGACTACGAGTTCAGCTGGATAGGAAAGCGTTATTAAAATTTCAATTTGATAAAAAAAGAGGGACATCTGCAGGCTTAAAACCCAGGGATGTCCCTTTTTATTTCTATTCAGGGATAGTGCGCTTCTCGCTACCTTATAACCTCTGCTTTTCTTCCCGCAGCAGCATATTTTCACGCCTTAGCGCTTCTAAGAGCCAAAAATTGCCTCTGAAAGTAAGCTTCTTTTCATGTTTTATTACTTTTTTGGTGCTATGTAGCCTCTCTTTTACAGGTAAGTGTTGATGACTGCTGGGTTAAATTACAGCAGCTGGCACAGGGTTTCCCCTTAGGCTGCGGCCTATATTCAGGCCCTTACACAGGCTTTGGATTAGCCTGCTTTTTTATAGCCTTTAGTCTGCACCTGTGGGTATCAACCTACACTTTCTTTTTTCAGTATTGTATTTTTTACCTCTTTCTGAAAAATTCTGCCAATGGGCAGTGCCTTGGGTCCTACATATAGCTTAGTGCCGGAAACAGAGCTGATCTTCTCAAATGAAACGGTAAAGGAGCGATGGATCCGCAAAAACTTATCGGCAGGTAGTTGGCTGGTAAACTGGCTTAAGTTCTGGTGCACGATCAGGTCTTCATAGATGGTTTTGATCCTGATGTAGTCCTTCAGGCTTTCGATGTACAGAATGTCGGCATGCTGCACCTTTACGTTCTTTTTATCGGCCCTCACAAAAATAAAGTTATCAGCTTCGGCCTGTAGCGCTGCTGTAAGTGGCTTGTCGTGCTGTTGCAGCAGGTTGGTTGCTTTGTCAATAGCTTTCATAAAGCGGGGAAAGGCAATGGGTTTTACCAGGTAATCCATCACATCAAGCTCAAAGCTTTCTACTGCATACTCCCTATAGGCGGTGGTAACAATTACTGCAGGAGGGTGGTCGAGGTTCCTGATAAAATCAATGCCGCTAAGTCCGGGCAGGTTAATATCCAGAAACAGCAGCTGCGCCGGGTTCGACTTCAGGTAGTTGAAGGCATCAATGGCACTCTCGAAGGTGCCGGCCACCTCAAAGGCGTCAAACTTGCTAAGATGTGTTTTGATAACATTGATGGCCAGGGGCTCATCATCAATGATCAGACAACTAAACTTCATCGAGCTTTACTTTTAGTGAAACAGTGAAGGATTCTGCGGATTCCTGGATCTCCAGATCAAAGTTGTGATCGTAGATCAGCTCTAACCTGCGACGGGTATTCTGTATGCCAATGCCGGAGCCTTTGTGAAAAATTCCGGTTTTACTTCCTGCACCGGGCTCACGGTTGCGCAGGTTCCAGATGGTAAAAAACAGGTGTTCCTCCTTAACCGCCAGCCTGATGCGCAGGGGAATGCAGCCATTGCGCAATTGGATGCCATGCTTAAAGCTGTTTTCGATGAAGGGAATAAGAATAAGCGGAGGTACATATTTGTCCTCGAGCACGCCCTCTACCTCAAAAGCCACATCAAGTTTATCGCCGTAACGCAGGGTTTCCAGGTCTATGTAATTCTGAATATGCTTTACTTCCTCCAGGAGTTCGATGCGGGACTTGTTACCATTGTAAATTACATGACTCATCAGCTCCGATAGCTTCAGTACGGTATCTGGTGCCCGGTCAGATTTATCGAGCGTGAGCGAGTACAAATTGTTAAGGGTGTTGAAGAAAAAGTGGGGCTGTACCTGCGAGCGCAGAAACGAAAGCTCGGTTTCATGGTTTTGCCGCTCCAACTCTCGGTTTATCTTTTGGGTTTCTACCCAATCGAAACCAAGCTTAATGGCCGTAGTGAGGCCTACCACATATATTTCACCAATAAACACCGCCAGCACGTAATTAAGATTAAATAGCGACTCCTGCTTCACAGTAGATTCCCGCCAGATATCGGTGGTAACAAACTCATAGGTAAGCACAATGCGCAGGAGCGAAAGGGCCAGCACCGCCGTAAACAGGATGAGGATGTACATGGACAGGTTGGTTCGCAGAAAGCGGGGCAGCAAAAAGTAGAGGTTAAAATACACCAGCAGGATGTGGATGGGAAACTCTACCAGGTTCGATTTAAGGGAGTACACATAATCATCAAAGTAGCTTCCCCAGCGCATAATGTTCAGCAGAAAATATAAGGCCCAGAAAGTGATGTGGTAGAAGAGGGGCTTCTTCAGGAGCGTTCCCGGCTGCCATTTGCCAGCCCCTGTTCCAATGGTGGCTTCTGGACTGAGTGATATGTTAGCTGGCTTAACCATAGGCGATTTCCATGAATATAATAAATAAAATCAAGATGTAAGAATACAGTTAGTACTTAAGATTTTAAAAGCACCTCCTGTAGCCGATTGCCTGCATAAAACCACCGAGCCAGAATAGGATAGGTAACCAAACCATTGCTTTATTAGCATTTCAGTGTAATTCAACCGTTTGCATGAAGTGAGATGGGCTCTTGGTAACGTCTCGCTTCGCCGTTTAGCTACAAAATTTTGCTGTTCAGCTAAAATGCAGTATTAAATTTTATTGATGTAAGAATTTAAAGCAATTTGATTTAGTAAATCAATCACCAACCTATGGAAAAGTTTTTACATACCTTCTTGCTGGCCTTGCTGATTGGGCTGGTGGCCCTGCCAGAAGCCACCGCTCAGATTGCAGTACGGGGTAAAGTGTTAGACAACAAAACCGGGCAGCCGCTGCCTGGTGTTACCGTTCTGGTAAAAGGTACCAACAATGGAACCATTACTGATGTAGATGGCAATTTTTCCCTGGCTGTGCCCGATGCTGCTTCGGTACTCGTTTTTTCCTTTGTAGGGTATAATGTAGAGGAGGTGCCGGTAGGCAGCAACACCAGTCTGAGTATTAGCCTGGTAGAAAGTGTAGACCAGCTGGAAGAGCTGGTGGTTACAGCCCTGGGTATAGAGAAAGACACCCGCGGGCTTACCTATACCACCCAAAGGGTAGGAGGAGAGGAGCTGAGCAGGGCTAAAGACCCAAACCTGATGAACGCTCTCTCCGGTAAAATTGCCGGCGTAACCATAAACAGAAGTGCTGCCGGTGTAGGAGGCTCTGTAAAAGTGAACATACGCGGCAACAGGTCAGCGCTTGGCAGTAACCAGCCGCTCTACGTGATCGATGGTGTTCCCCTGCTCAACAGCAGCCCCTCGCAACCTCTGAATGCCTTTGGTGGCGACCGTAACACGGCTGGTCGCGATGGTGGTGATGGTATTGCCAACCTTAATCCCGATGATATTGAGAGTATCAATGTGCTGAAGGGAGCTTCGGCCTCAGCACTCTACGGCAGCCAGGCAGCCAATGGTGTAATTGTGATCACGACCAAACGTGGCAAAATGGGGGCATCAAGAATAGACTTTTCCTCCAACCTTACCATGGAGCAGCCCATCCTGCTGCAGGAGTTTCAGAACCAGTACGGGCAGCCGCTCAATGACAATGGCACCCGTAATACCACCTCGCCCTACAGCTGGGGACCAGCCCTAAGCGGCAATGAACCTACGGTAGATGTACAGGATTTTTTCAGAACCGGCAGCTCCTTCATCAACTCACTTGCATTTACGGGGGGTACGGAAAATGCCCAGACTTACTTTTCCTATGCCAATACCTATTCAGAAGGCATTGTGCCCACCAGTGATTTTAAACGACATAACTTTACCCTGCGCCAGTCTACCCAGCTGTTCGACAGTAGACTAAAGATTGATGCTAACATTAACTACCTTACCCAAAAAGCCCATAACCGGCCTACCAGCGGATTTTATTTTAACCCGCTAACGGGCCTCTACCTTTTTCCGCGTGGTGTAGATTTTCAGCAGTACGAAGATAATTTTGAGGTAGAAAACCCGGAAAGAAGACTGATGGGCCAGAACTGGGCTTTTCTGGAACCAACACAGCAAAATCCTTACTGGATCCTGAACAGGAATGCCAACGACGACAACCGCAGCAGGATAATTGGTTCTGCCACGCTCAAGTATACCATATTGCCCTGGATGAATGTGCAGGGAAGGATAAGCGTTGACCGCATTTCAGATCTCTACACCCATAAAATCTACGCCACCTCAGTCATTACCCCTGAAAACGGGCGCTACATCCGCGAGGAGCAGGTGCAGCAACAGTTTTACAGCGACCTGCTCCTGAATGTAAACCAGCAGTTTAGGGACCTGTCACTTGCTGCCACCCTGGGCGGTAGTATTAACGACAGCCGTAGCCAGGGCGAAACTTTCGACTCCTACAACGCAGACCTGCATTTTGCAAATGTATTTACCTTAGCCAACCTGAAGCCAGGCAGCACTATTACAGAAATAAACAACAGAAGGCAGCTACAGGCCCTTTTTGCATCGGTACAATTGGGTTATAAGGATATGGTATACCTCGACCTGACCGGCCGTAACGACTGGGCATCAACACTTGCCTTTACACCAAACGGTTCTTATTTCTATCCATCCATAGGCACCACCTTTATTGTAGATGAAATGCTTACCCTGCCAGCCGCTGTTTCTCTGGCCAAACTAAGAGCTTCTTATGCCAGTGTAGGCAACGATGCTCCCCTCTATTTTACCAACCCGCTGCATTATATCAGCCCTGGCGGAAACATAGATTTCAACACAGAAGCACCCTTTACTGACCTAAAACCAGAAATCTCCTCCTCTCTTGAATTTGGCGGAGACCTGGGGTTGTTCAACAACAGGCTGGAGCTTAACCTTACCTACTACAAAACTAACACCCGCGACCAGGTTCTGCGAATAAGGGCCAGTGCCGGCACCCTGTACTCCTACCGTTATATCAATGCCGGCGATATTCAAAATAAAGGAATAGAGGCTATGCTCAACTATGCTGTAATCAAGGGCGATGGATTAAACTGGTCAGCCGGCCTTAACTTCTGGAGAAATAAAAACGAAGTGCTGGAGCTGAGCGATGAGCTTGAGGATAATATGGTTATCCTTACCGAACAGGGTAGTACCAGCTACTCCAATGCACTGAATGTAGGAGGTGCATTTGGAGATATCTATGGTTTTGTACTCGACAGGGCCGACAACGGCAGCCTCTTTGTTGCCGAAGATGGCACACCTTTGAAGAAGACAAATGAAGACGGAGAACTGGTGCTGGAGCGCCTGGGTAATCCTAACCCAAAATGGCAGCTGGGCTTTACCAATAATCTCTCGTATAAGGGCCTGAATCTTAGTTTTTTGATTGATGCGCGTGTTGGCGGCGAGGTTGTGTCTCTTACCCAGGCAGTAATGGATGAGTACGGTGTATCGCAGGCTACGGCAGAAGCCCGTAACGCCGGTGGGGTAGCGGTACCAGCCATTGTAAAAGAAACCGGTGAGCCCTTTGCCGGCAACATACCAGCCGAAAGGTACTACGGAGGCATTGCCGGCCGTGATGGCGTGAGCGCAGAATATGTGTACAGCGCTACCAATGTGCGGCTGCGCGAGTTATCCCTAGGCTACCAGTTCCCTGCCACGCTGGGCTTCGTGAAAAACCTGCAGCTGTCATTTGTAGCCAGAAACCTGTTCTTCCTTTACAACGAAGCACCCTATGATCCGGAAATTTCCATGTCGACTGGCAATAACCTGCAGGGGGTAGATATTTTTAGCCTGCCTACTACCAGGAGCTACGGACTTAACCTGAAAGTTAGTTTCTAATCTTTTTCCTTATACTGATATGAAGAGCTACAACCATATAAGAAGGGGCATAAGCCAAAGTCTTAGCTGTACAAGCCTGCTGGCTGCCCTGCTGCTGTACTCCTGTACCGATCGTTTTGAGGAGTTTAATACCGATCCTACCGGGCTTACTGACGAAGATCTGAAGATAGATTATCAGAACGTGGGAGGCTTTTTCCCGCAAATGCAGCACTCTATTTACTACAACTTCAATAACACCACCTGGGAGTACCAGGTGTACCAAAACCTGAATGCCGATGTGTTTTCAGGCTATATGTCGCCCCCCACACCCTTTGCCAATAATACCAACAACACCACCTATGCACTGGTAGATGGCTGGAATGGCTTTACCTACAACCTGCCTTATACAGGCGTACTGGCACCGTTCATGAATGTAAAGAGAAGGGCAGATGAAGACCCCGGGGCCTCGCACTTTTATGCAGTGGGCGTAATTCATAAAGTTGCTTCCATGCACCGGCTCACCGATACCTTTGGACCCATTGTATACACCCAGGCCGGGCAGGGAGGTGCAAGCGCACGCTACGACAGCCAGCAGCAGGTATACGAAGCTATGTTTGATGAGCTGGAAGAGGCAGTTACCATCCTTACTGATTATGTAGCTGAAAACCCCGGACTAAAGCCCTTTGCGCGCTTTGATAACATCTATGCCGGAGACTACAGCAAGTGGATCAAATATGCCAACTCGCTGCGCTTGCGCCTGGCCATGCGCATCTCCAAAGTAGCTCCCGATAAAGCACAGGCAGAAGCCGAAGCAGCCGTGAATAACCAGTTTGGGGTATTTACTGCCAGTGATGATGCAGCCTTTGTACAGGATCCGGGCGTTCAGCACCCTCTCTACACCATAGCCAATGGCTGGGGCGATATTCGCATGAGCGCAGAAATGGAGTCTATCCTCAAAGGTTATAACGACCCCCGGCTAAAAATTTACTTTGCACCTGCAACAAAAAGCGGTGTTGCAGGAGAGTATAAGGGCATCAGAAGTGGAATCGTAATCAACGCTAAAGATGATTATGTAGGCTTTTCCAGCATCAATGCCGATTACATTGGCCTGAACTCACCGCTGCAGCTTATGACAACGGCAGAGGTTTACTTTCTAAGAGCAGAAGGTGCCTTGCGCGGCTGGCAGATGGGTGGCAGCGCACAGGAGCTGTATGAAAAAGGCATCAGTGCCTCTTTTGAACAGGTAGGAGCAAGCGGTTATGATGGTTACATCGCAGACGCAACCTCTGTTGCAGTTCCCTATACAGACCCTGTGAATGCAGCTAATAACGTTCCTGCCGGTTCTCCCTGGTTATCTGATATCACCATCCAGTGGGTTGAAGCTGCACCATTTGAAGAAAAGCTGGAGCGTATCATTACCCAAAAATGGATAGCCATGTTTCCGGAAGGGCAGGAGGCCTGGTCGGAATTTCGCAGAACAGGCTATCCCACACAGTTTCCGGTGGTGGAGAACAGGAGCGGGGGTACCATCAATACCAATGAATTCATCAAGCGCCTGGCTTTTCCTTCTTCAGAATCGCAAAACAACGCTGCTGCTTACCAGGAGGCCGTTCAGCTCCTGGGAGGGCCAGATACCGGCGGTACTCCGCTCTGGTGGGATGTTGATTAAAGTGCAGGGGTATGGATGCTGCACCACTTAAAATTGGTTCAGCAGCATCCATGCTTCTGTAAAACAGATAGCATAGCAGAAGTGCCAGGTTAAACCATATTACCCACAAAGCAGTGGTAGCCAGTGAAGAAACCAAACGCATAAAAATATATACTGATAGCTTTCAAAAATCAGGAAATGGCCCCAGGGGGAGGAAGATATGCAGATAATCGTAAATTTACTGGAAGACTTAAAGCCGCTCCAGGTCTATGCTGCAGGCGATTTATCAGATCCGTATGGCAAACACCGGGTGTGCCTGCAGCCGATAGTAGAATTAGGCCGGGTTTGGCTATACAGGGGGCATGGCAGGAGTTGGAGGTAAATGATATTGATATGGCAGTGCCACTTAGCCAGGAGGAGTTGCTGCGCGAGCGCAAGGCAATCTTCCAACATCAGCCACAGAAAGATAAGGCACTTTTTCGGGCTGCCGATCCGCGTGAGTTCTGGTTACGTGCGGATGACATTAACAAAGCCACAGCAAAGTGGTACGACTGGCTGGGCCTGGCAGAATACTAAGCCATTGAAGAATTTAAACGCTATTATTTATAGAATTACAGCAGTGTATATATGAAATTGAAAGGGATAGCACTAACAGCAGGAATATTAATTAGCCTGAACCTGGGCATTGCGGCACAACAGCAGCCCCAGACATTATCATTGATGCCGTACCCGGCACAAGTGGACCAGCAGCAGGGTGGTTTCAGGCTTGCTCCTGATTTCACAGTAGCCACAAGTGGAGCTGCAGACGAGCGTTTGTATGGCGGGGCCACCCGCTTTTTAAGAAGGCTTGATGGGCGCACTGGTTTATTTTTTACACAGGAGCATGTAACAGCCAGCTCAAAACAGGGGCAGCAGGGTTTGCTGATCAAAACCAGCAGGCCTGGCGAGGTTAAGCTTGATGAAGATGAATCCTACCGACTGAAGGTAGATAACAAAGGTATATTGCTGGAAGCAGAAACAGATATTGGGGCCCTGCGGGGGCTGGAAACCCTGCTGCAGCTGGTGTTGGCCGATGAACAGGGGTATTACATTCCTGCCATTGAAATCCAGGATAGCCCGCGCTTTCCCTGGCGTGGTTTAATGATTGATGTAGCGCGGCACTTTCAGCCCATGGAGGTAATCAAAAGGAACCTGGATGGCATGGCGGCCGTGAAAATGAATGTACTGCACCTGCACCTTACCGATGACCAGGGCTTTCGGGTAGAGAGCAAAGTTTACCCGCAGTTTCATGAAAAAGCCTCCGAGGGGGAATACTTTACTCAGGAGCAAATAAAGGAAATTATACGCTATGCCGATGCCCGTGGCATACGGGTGGTACCTGAGTTTGATGTTCCCGGCCATGCTACCAGCTGGGTAGTGGCTTTCCCGGAGCTGGCCAGTGCACCAGGGCCTTACACCCTGGAGAACAATTCCGGGGTTTTTGATCCTACGCTTGACCCTACCAACGAAAAGACCTATGAAGTGCTGCAGGGGTTCTTTGCAGAAATGGCTGCTTTGTTTCCAGACCCTTACTTTCACATTGGGGGCGATGAAAATGAGGGCAAGCAGTGGGATGCCAATGCAAAAATTCAGGCCTTTATGAAAAAGAATAAGCTGGCCGATAACCATGAACTGCAGACCTATTTCAACAACAGGATCATCAGTTTTCTGGAGAAGAAGGGAAAAAAAGTAATTGGCTGGGATGAGATCCTGCAGCCTAACCTGTCCAAAAGTTCAGTGATCCAGTCCTGGAGAGGGGCAGAGGGACTTGCACAAGCTGCCAAACAGGGTTACACCACCATTCTCTCCAACGGCTACTATATCGACCTCTTGCACAGGGCTTCAGACCATTACCTGAACGATCCGCTGCCTGCAGGAAATACCCTTACGGCAGAAGAAAGAAAGCGGGTGCTGGGAGGCGAGGCACCTATCTGGAGCGAACTAGTAACACCTACCACCATCGATTCACGCATCTGGCCCCGTACAGCAGCCATTGCAGAGCGCCTCTGGTCACCGCGGGAGGTAAATGATGTGGAAGACATGTACCGCAGGCTGGACTACATCAGCTTCAGGCTGGAAGAGCTGGGGCTGCAGCACAAGCGTAATCAGCAGGTGCTCCTGCGCAACCTTAGCAACGGTAAGCCAATAGAGCCACTCCAGACGCTTGTTGATGTAGTAGAGCCCATGAAAGGCTATACCCGTAATCCGGGAGGAAATACTTATAAAACCTACTCTCCCTACACCCTCTTTGCCGATGCGGCCACTGCAGATGCGCCGGCAGCCCGGAGGTTTAACACACTTGTTGAAGATTACATCCAAACAAAAGACGGTGCTGCCAGAAAAGAGATTATCCAGTGGCTTGAAAAATGGCAGGAGAATCATGCCCTGATGGAGCCGCTTATTGTACAATCACCTGTGCTAAAATCAATTGAGGGACTTTCTGCAAACCTTAGCAACATAGCAATCCTGGGCCTGCAGGCAATGAATAGCAGTAAGGGTACGATGGCTGGTAAAAAAGCAGCTGATCATGCTTCTGATACCAAACAGGCCATGGAACAACTGGAAAAAGCCAGGGAGCAGGGTGGCCGGACAGAGCTGCAGATTGTAGATGCCATTGAAAAACTGGTGATGCAGGACAGCTCCAGCCCGGTAGGCGGTTAAATCTGTAGCATCAGCGCCTGTGAGTTTGTTGTAGAACTAAAATTATCCCCATTAGGGGCTGGGCGTGCTTTGCACATTCCCAGCCCTGTAGTGGCGGTGTAGTCGCTTATGTTCTACAGGTTTTACATTCCGGAAAAACTCTACTTAAAATCAGTACCACATGATACTGCACAGCATAGATTGGATAATCATTGGCCTGTTTTTATTCGGCTCTCTGGTTATTGGAATTGTTGTAGCCAAAAAAGCTAGCGGCAGTGTATCAGAGTTTTTTCTGTCGGGCAGGGATCAGCCCTGGTGGTTGCTTGGAGTTTCGATGGTGGCTACTACTTTTTCAGCAGATACGCCTAACCTCATTACCGATATTGTACGGCAAAACGGAGTATCCGGTAACTGGGAGTGGTGGGCATTTTTGCTCACGGGCATGCTTACAGTTTTTGTATACTCCAAGCTGTGGCGGAGATCGGAGGTATTGACTGATCTTGAGTTTTATGAGCTGCGCTACAGTGGCCGAACAGCTGCTTTCCTGAGAGGCTTCAGGGCAGTTTACCTGGGTGTATTCTTTAACACTATGATCATGGCTGCCGTATGTCTGGCAGCTATAAAAATAGGAGGTATACTGCTGAACCTTAGTCCTGTTGAGGTGCTCCTGATTGCCTCTGTGGTAACAGTGATATATAGCTCTCTGGGTGGTTTAACGGGAGTACTGATCACCGATTTTTTCCAGTTCATTATGGCCATGGCTGGTTCTGTATGGGCTGCTTATATCATTGTAAACCTGCCCCAGGTAGGTGGTCTGCAGCAATTGGTAGCACATCCCCAGGTAGTACCTAAGCTGGACCTGCTGCCTGACTTTACAAACCTGGAGACGCTGGTGCCTCTTTTTATCATACCCCTGGCCGTGCAATGGTGGAGTGTGTGGTATCCCGGAGCAGAGCCGGGTGGGGGAGGTTATATTGCCCAGCGCATGCTTTCTGCCAAAAATGAACAGCATGCCATAGGCGCCACTCTTTTTTTTAACATTGCCCACTATGCCTTGCGGCCCTGGCCCTGGATACTTATTGCCCTGGCTTCTGTTATTGTTTTCCCCACCATGGAGTCTATTCAGCAGGCTTTTCCACACATGAATCCTTCCATTGTGCGGCACGACCTTGCCTACCCGGCTATGCTCACCTACCTGCCGCATGGCCTGCTGGGGCTGGTGGTTGCTTCCCTTATTGCGGCTTTTATGAGCACCATCTCCACCCACCTTAACTGGGGTTCTTCTTACGTGGTGAACGATTTTTACAGGCGCTTCCTGAATCCGGAAGCCAGTGAAAAGCAGCTGGTGCGGGTAGGGCAACTGACAACCGCAGTACTGATGATGGTTTCTGCCAGCATAGCCCTATACCTCGAAAATGCCATGCAGGCGTTTCGAATTTTGCTTACCATAGGTGCTGGCACGGGTCTTATTTTCATCCTGCGCTGGTTCTGGTGGCGCATCAATGCTTATACAGAGCTCTCTGGCATGGCTGCTTCTTTTGTGCTGGCCATTTACTTTGAGCTGATTCACAGTCGCCTGGGCTTTGCGACGATCTCCAGCCCCTACCGGATTTTACTTAGCGTGGGCATTACCACCTGCATCTGGCTGCTG
Source organism: Cesiribacter sp. SM1 (assembly GCF_020178975.1). GTDB lineage: Bacteria > Bacteroidota > Bacteroidia > Cytophagales > Cyclobacteriaceae > Cesiribacter. The sequence continues at coordinate 83,407 of NZ_JAHXBU010000042.1, read as the reverse complement.
GTTACCTATCTGACCCGCCCCACAGACATGCAGGTGCTGCGCAATTTTTACAGCAAAGTAAGGCCTGGAGGCCGGGGCTGGCAGTATGTAATCAAAAAAGCAACAGAAGAGCATCAGCCTATTTATACCCAAATGCCGCGTACGAACCTTAGTATGGAAATTTTAAGTATGTTTGTTGGTACCCTTACGGTGTACAGCTTGCTGTTTGCTACCGGCTACTGGATCTATGGGTATTATGTAACTGCTACCTGTCTGGCTGCCGGAGCACTGGTAGGAACAGTTATATTATTGAGCATCTGGAGCTCTCGCATCAGCAAACCCATCACCAGAAAGCAGCAGGTGCAGCTACCAGAAGATAGACCCGGAGGGCTCAAGGATAGGAGAGCACCTGCCCATATAGAAGAAGGAAAACTGAAATAATCAGGGGGCAGTACTTCAATGTTAACAAAGATCGATTAGTCACTCACAAGGCATTTCATGAATCCCTAGGAGTACTGACTCAATCCAGCTATCATCTCTTAAACAGGGTGGATTTTCCCATCTGCGCAAAGTGGAAACAGCTGTTTACCAGCCACGCCTGCGGCTACCAAACAGGCCGCCCAGTATTGATCCGAGCCCACCTGTTCCCATGCTTCTGTAGCCTCGCCTGCCGTTGAGGCCCCCCAGGATTGATAACATAGAGCCAAGGCCACCACTGCGGTACATGCCGCCCCCCATCATACCACCACCCATCAAGCCGCCCCCCAGTAAACCTCCTAATAAACCACCACCCATGCCCATGCCGCCCATCATGCCTCTTCTACGGTAGCCGCCTCTTAACATGCTGGCGATGGCCAGTGGCGCCACAACCCCCAGAATGCCCTGTACCATTTGTGGAGAGATCCCTGCGTTCTTGAACATATCTGTAAATCCGTTCTTGTTCAGGAAAGATTGTGAGGTGGGGTCTTCTCCTTTTTGCTGGGCATCACTGGCTTTGTTGACAAACTTATCCAGGATGCTGTATTGGTCCTGTCGTATATCCAGGTATTTAGCAATATCCTCAATTTTCCTTTGTTCATCGGGCGTGTACTGACCATCAGCCTTGGCAAAGCTGATGATATCGGTAACAAAGGAAAAGCGCAGGGGACTTCTTTTGATCTCATCAAGGCATTTCTGCAGGTTAATTACCGATGGATTTTTGGCTATATAAGTAATCTCCTGCTGAATGTTTTCAGGGAGTTCTGCAGCTTCGGCCAGTAATTGAAGATACTCTATCTCTTCGGCAGAAGCATCACCATCGGCAGATGCCAGGGTTGCCAGGGCGCCAAAATAGGCTGCTTTTTCGTCGTTGCTGTATTCTTTCAGTAAAGGGGCTTGTGCTTGTTCCATGGGTTTATTTTCTCTTAGAGAAGATTTAACCATAAACCTGCCAGTATGTTATGCAGTGATGTTGAAAAGAGGAGCTATCTGTTGTGTGGTGCCCCGGGGGCGTAACCCGGAGCAGAACAGGAGAAGCAGCTGTCTAAAACAGGATCTCTTCAGAAGATCTGTCAACTTCCTCTGTTTGATCTTCCCGGGTGGTCAACTCAATATCGTGCAGAATACGTTCATCATCTTTGCACACATTGTGCCAGGCAACCATAATAAACCAGGCACAGGGCCCAGAAAACCTGTTCTAGAAACCTTCCGATCTACTGCATTGCCTGCATAGTTGTGTTATTAATGCAATTCCATACTACGCCTGCAAACAAAACTCCACCGGTTAGTGCATGCCACAGCTGCCGTTGCTGAGGCTAAAAGCTTGAAAATATAGGCATTGTTCTGTCGGAATGGCATAAAGGTGCCTCGGCAGCAAGCTTAATTTAACAGGCAGGCAAAAAAATAGCCCCTGATGGGGCTATTCATTATCTGGTTAAAAGGCATGCTTACCTGGCTGCTGCAGGGGCTACCTGCTTAGGCTTGTAACCAACAAAACCATAGTAGGCAATGTAGAGGTAGCAAACCAGTGGAATCAGGAATGAGTACTGAAGGCTTCCGGTGCTATCAGCTACAATACCTTGCAGGGGAGGAATAAGTGCACCACCCACAATGGCCATTACCAGCAAAGAAGAACCCTGGCTGGTGAATTTACCTAAACCTGCAATAGCAAGGGTAAAGATGGTTGGGAACATAATGGAGTTAAACAGACCAATGGCAATAATTGACCACATGGCCACTGCACCTTCGGTGAAAATTACCACCAGCAGGAGCGCCATTACGGCTGTAGCAAACAAACCTAAAGTGCGGCTTGGTATGTAGCTGCCCAACAGCAGTACCACTATGTTCAGTACAATCAGGCCTAATACAATCAGGGCGATGTCCATGCCATAGGTTGCGTAAACAGCACCAAAGGCTATGGCAGTGATCAGGGCGATGATGGCAAACCTGTTGGCTGCATTTTTAAACTGTGCCAGGGCTACGGCACCAAAGAAACGGCCTACCATGGCACCACCCCAGTAAAGGGCCAGAAAGCCGCTGGCTTCTTTTTCTTCCAGACCTGCAATGTGTGGCAGGTTTAAGAAGTTAATGAAAGCACTGCCTACTGCAACTTCACCACCTACATAGGCAAAAATACAAACCATACCCAATACCAGGTGACTGTATTTCAGGGCGCCGCTGCCCGCTACAATTTCGTCGCTGTGGATTTTGGGCAGGCGGAATAATTTAAACAGCAGGGCGATCAGCAAAAGCGTACCAGCCAGGGCCAGGTAAGGCATTTTAACTGAATCTGCACCATCTGTTGTAGCAGTGTTTACACCTTCAAAGATTAACCATCCGCCAATGATAGGGGCAATGGTGGTGCCCAGAGAATTGAGCGCCTGGGTCATGTTCAGGCGGCTGGAGGCACTTTCTGCAGGACCCAGAATGGCTACATAAGGGTTGGCAGCAATTTGCAGGATGGTAATGCCTGAGGCCAGGATAAAGAGCGCACCCAGGAAGAAGCCATAGCTGTGAAGGCTGGCAGCCGGATAAAACAGCGAGCAGCCAACTGCAGCCACCACCAGGCCTATGATGATACCGTTTTTGTAACCGATCTTCATGATAGGGTCGCCCTGGTTCATGGAAACGATGAAGTAGGCGAGCGACACAAAGAAGTATGCGCCAAAGAAAGCAAACTGCACAAGCATGGCCTGTGCAAAGGTCAGGTCAAATATTCCTTTCAGATAAGGAATAAGAATATCATTCATGCAGGTAATAAAGCCCCACATGAAGAACAGGATGGTTACTACAATTAGCGGACCTGTGTAGTTTTTACCAGACTGCTGACCGGCAGCAGCTGGTGCCGTTTTGGTACTTGTTGTAATGCCTGCCATAGGGAAGGTATTGTTTTAGGTTTGATTGGTTGGTAAAAATTTGATAAAAATCAGTAGTATCTACAGACAAAATTCTGTTTAAGGAATTAGCGCTCACATGCCCTATAAGCCTTTTTTGGCTGTAAATACTAATCAACAAGGTAGTAAATTTATTTATTTTGCGCGTCTTGAGAGCCTAAACTTTCACTTATTTATTGTATGTGCGGCTGCCGTAAATGATTGGTTAGCGGAAGGGCCACCCGGGGCTTTTTTGCCCGTGGTACCGGGCGGTGAGCGATGTTAGGAGGGATAGGTATGTTCGTCGGAAAAATCAGGCCCCACCGCTTAGGCTAATTGCCTGTGGCAGTGGGGCCAGCTAGTGCAATGCTGTTAAATTGTGCAGGAGATTTATTTGCACGAATCAAAGGATCACTTCTATTGCTGGTATTGAGCGCAGGTTAAATGAAAATTATTGCAGCTCTGGCTCATGGCTGCCAAGCCGCAGGAGTTGTAGTATTATAAGCTTTCTGCTAGTGCTTCCTGCCTTTTCCATTGCCCTTGTTGCCCTTTCCCGAATTGTGGCCGGATGCCTTCGCCTTGGGTGGCGCGCCATTGCCGCCCTTATTTTTTACCTTGTACTTTACCTTATGATCGGAGTTGTGATTATGGGGATTATCCGCTGTGAAATCCAGCTCAACCTGGATAGCACTTGCCAGGTTGATACGCCCAAAGAGGCTTGGCAGGCTAATGGCTGTGAGCCAGTTACCTCCTTTTAAATAAATGTATACCCCTTTTTGCATATCAAAATAGAAGTTGTGCTGGGGAAAGTAAATATGGCGGGTCTTGGCCCGGTAACCATGTGCAGGTGCCCAGGGCGGAGGTCCGTTCTTTCCTTTTCCCTGTGCAAGACTATCTGCCGGTAAACTAAAGCAAAGGAGCAGCATGGCAACTATCCCGAATAGAAAAGTTCTTATGTTCATGTAAGGCGGCTATATGTTAGGTTGCTGTTGTGGTGCCAGGGCAGATCCGTGTATTCTCAGCCAGCACATGCACCAAAGCACCAATGTAAGAGTAGATTGTTCCGGTAAAAAAACGAAACAGGCTTTAGCCTTTCTCCTGTAAGGTTTCAAAACAATTGCGGCCGGTAATTTGTAGCAGCCTTTATGCCAGAATTACAGCTTCACGGATCTGCTGAACGGCTTCTGCAACCTCTTCTACCGGCTTTTGGCAGGCACGGTTGTAGCAGACATACAGTTGTGTTTCATCTTCTTTTGGCTGGCGGTACTGGAGCAAGGGCAGCTTGCTTTCGCGGGCAGTAGCCGCTACCACTTTGTTGGGCAGGTAGTGCTGGTGTAGCTCCAGGGCTTTTTCGCGGTAAGAGGGTCCTACAATGGCAACCTCGGCAGTAGGGTAGGCAATCTGCAGGTAGAGGCCCAGCCAATGTGTTAGGTACTGGGGCTCTGTAAGCAGCAGGCGCTCCATGGCTGAGACCATCCCTGCAGCTTTTTCGGTATATTCCTCTTTTTCCAGCAGCAGGCCCAGCTGGTACAGGTTGTGAGCCATCTGGCTGTTGGAGGAGGGAATTACATTATCGAACAGCTCTTTTTTACGGGCTATCAGGGCTTCACTGCTTTTACCGGTATAGAAGAACAGGCCTTCTTCGGTATCCCAGAAATCCTGCAGGCAGTATGCAGTAAGATTATCGGCCAGCCGGAGCCAGTGTTCTTCAAAGCTTACGCCATAAAGGTGCAGAAAACCACCTATCACAAAGGCATAGTCATCTAAAAATGCAGGCGATGGTGCTGTGCCAGCTTTATGGTTACGCCTAAGCCTGTTGCCCTGCAGCAGGTTTTTTTCTATGAAGGCTGCATTTTGCTGTGCCAGTTCCAGGAAATTGGGTTCACCAAAAGCAGCATAGGCATCGCAGAGGCCTGTGAGCATCAGTCCGTTCCAGGCAGCCAAAATTTTATCATCGAGGCCCGGCCTTATGCGTCTGCTGCGGGCCTCCAGCAGTTGCTGGCGAGCATCCTCTAACAGCTGCTTCAGGTCGTCGGGGTCCAGCTCATACTTTCTGGCAAATTCCTGGGAGGATTCGCGACGGAAAAGGATGTTAGCCCCTTCCCAGTTTCCTTCTTCAGAGGCATTGTAATAATCTGCCAGCAACTCTGCTTCTTCCTTTCCAAGCACTTCTTCCAGCTCTTCTATGGTCCATAGGTAAAATTTGCCTTCCTCGCCTTCGCTGTCGGCATCGAGGGCTGAATAGAAGCCGCCCTGCGGGCTAAGCATTTCACGCCCGGCCCAGGCAATGGTCTGGTAAACCACCTCTTTGAATAACTCATCTTTGGTGGCCGTGTAGGCGCTGGCATACAGGCTGATAAGCTGACCATTATCATATAGCATTTTTTCGAAGTGGGGTACAAACCACTCGGCATCTACCGAATAACGGGCAAAGCCACCACCAACCTGGTCGTATATGCCTCCCCAGGCCATTTCACGCAGGGTTAAAAGGGCCTGTTCTAGTGCCGGTTCGTCTCCTGCAGCCGCCCAGTACCTAAGCAGAAACTGCCAGTGGCTGGGCATGGGAAACTTCGGTGCAGGATTTAGACCGCCCCTGCCTTTATCGAACTTCTTGGCAAAGCTGTTAAACAGGTGCTCCAGCTTTAGCCTGGTAATGTGCAACTCATGCTGCTCCAGGCCAAAACGTTCCACATCGGAGTAGGAGAGGGTGTCGGTAAATTTCTCCGACGATTCCTCCAGTGCCTTCCGGTTCTCTTTCCAGGCTTTTTCTATGTTTTGAAGCAGCTGTACCCAGTGCTCCCTGGGAAAGTAGGTGCCGCCATAGAATGGTTTTTGATCTGGCGTAAGAAAAACGTTCAGGGGCCAGCCTCCCTGTATGCCCATGGCCTGCACCGCATCCATGTAGATCTGGTCAATATCGGGGCGCTCCTCCCTGTCGAGCTTGATACATACAAAGCCCCTGTTCATTACCTCGGCCACGGCTTCTTCTTCAAAGCTTTCGTGTTCCATTACATGGCACCAGTGGCAGGCAGAGTAGCCAATGGAGAGAAGGATAGGCTTTTCTTCCTCCTTTGCCTTTTGCAGGGCTTCCTCTCCCCAGGGATACCAGTCAACCGGGTTGTGCTGATGCTGCAGGAGATAGGGGCTGCTGCTCTGGCTTAAACGATTGGTATGTGTTGGGGTCATGGCTGGAGTTGCTCCTGGAGCTTTTTGATTTCGTTACCTACATCTACCCGGCCGGATAGTGCCTGCAGCTTTTGCAGTGTTTTTTGTAAGAACTGCCGGTGGGCTAAAGATGTTGGGTTAAACGGCCTGTGCCGGAGCGACTGCTTCAGGGGCTCCCATTCTTTCAGAAATGCCCGGGCCTCCTCATCCAGCAGGGTAGCTGTAAACTTTTCCCAGACATACTGCTCTGCAGCGGGGGTAGGGTGCAGCAGGTCTGGGTTATAAAAACGGTAGTCCCGCAGGTCGTCCATCAGCAGTTCATAGCTGGGGAAGTAATATACCTCCTGTGGGTATTTTTCCTGCAGCTGATGGCATACCACCCGCAACATGGCCTTACTCACAGAGTTTAGTTCAAGGGTGTCTTTCAGGTGTCGTACAGGGCTTACCGTAAGCACTAGTCTGAGCGAAGGGTTAAACTCTTTCAGCTGCTGCCAGAGCTGCTCCAAGGCCTGCAGGCTTTCTTCTGCAGGAACCAGCCGCTTGTTGAAGAGCCTCTGGGGCTGCTTATGGCAGTTGGCTACAGTCAGGTCTGCCTCTGCCAGCTCATACACAAAAGAGGTGCCTAGTGTAAGCACTAGCGCCTGCCCCTGCTGCAGGTAGTGCTTTACTTCCCTGAACAGGCTTTTCAGCTGTTGCTGTAGCACTTCCCGGCTGGGCGCATTGAGGGAGGAGTGCAGCAGGTAGTTGAGCCAGCGCTCCTGGTATAGCAGGTAAGTGGTTTCGGAGGGCTGCCGGTCTTCTACTGCCATCTGCAGCAGCTGCACCAGTGGAAGCGGATGAAAGAGGGTACCAAAAGGGTTTACCAGTACCCTGAACTTAGATTCCTGCAGGCGCTCCCCGATTACTGCAGCAAAGCAGGAGCCTACACTTAGGATAGGCTTTTGAAGCCCGAGCTTGAAGGGTGAGGCGCCAGGCTGAAGTTCGGTTCTGAATTCCATGGTTCTAAATACGAAGATATGGGGTCAATTGAAAATTTAGAGGTTTTTGTTGATTGATTTTTGATGCTGTTGAGCGTGTGTGCAGCCTGGAAAATCAGCAGGATTCCTGTTTTTTGGGAGCCTGGAGGCCCTGCAGAGCACTCACCTGCCAGGAGACGGGCGGGAAGGGGAGCTGGAAAGGCACAAAAAAAGGCGCCCCAGAGGAGCGCCTTTACGTATATGATAACAGATTAACTTATTCGGCAATAACCTCGAAGTTAATTGTTTTCTTCACTTCTTTGTGCAGGTCAATTTCTGCAGTGTACTCACCAAGGCTTTTTACTTCGCCATTGATAGAGATTTGCTTGCGGTCTACATCGTGACCTTTTGCTTTCAGGGCTTCGGCAATTTGGGTAGTAGTTACTGCACCAAAGATTTTGCCGCTTTCGCCAGCTTTAGCAGGGATGGTAAGCTTAGCATCACCAATAGCGTTAGCCAGGGTTTCAGCATCAGTCTTGATTTTTTCAGCTTTGTGAGCTACCTGCTTGATGGTTTCGTCGCGCTGCTTTACTGCACTGGTGGTTGCCATTACAGCATAACCTTCAGGAATCAGGTAATTGCGCGCATAGCCAGGCTTAACGTTCACAAGATCATTGCGATAGCCCAGGCCTTTGATATCTTTTTTAAGAATGATTTCCATTGCTTTACTGATTGTTAGTTTAAGGCGTTAGCCACAAACAACTTTTTTATTTAAGCGAATCTGTTACGTAAGGCATCAGCGCCAGGTGACGGGCACGCTTAACAGCTGTAGCAACTTTTTTCTGGAACTTCTCGCTGGTACCAGTGATACGGCTTGGCAGCAGTTTGCCTTGCTCGTTAACAAACTTGGTCAGGAAGTTAGCATCTTTGTAGTCGATGTATTTGATGCCATGGCGCTTAAAACGGCAATATTTCTTGCGGTTTTCGTTACGCTGTATTGGTTCGTTTTGAAGTGTCATTACGCTTGTGCCTCCTTAGGTTCTTTTTTGTTGAAATCGCCTTTTCTTCTTCTTTCGTTGAATTCAACGCCGTGCTTATCAAGAGCAACGGTCAGGAAACGCAGGATAGCCTCGTCGCGGCGATACTCTGTTTCCAGGGTGCTAACTACTGTAGTAGGAGCATTGAATTGGAAAAGAACATAAAAACCAGTGTTTTTGTGCTGGATCGGATACGCCAGCTTGCGTAGTCCCCACTGCTCTTCGTTCACAATTTCGGCACCATTATCAGTAAGTACCGCTCTGAACTTGTCGACAGCATCCTTTACCTGAGTCTCAGATAAAACGGGATTTAAGATGAATACCGTCTCGTACTGTTTGTACATGATAGATGAAAATTTAATGAGGTGCAAAATTAAAGAATATTTTGCATACTTCAATGGATGTCAATAAAAAAGCTCCGCATGGCGCGGAGCTTTCCATTAATTTCTTATGTGTTCCTGGTTACTTTACGCGGAATTTCTCCTGTCCGATCATAAAGCCATCTGCATAAAGCTCTACATTGTACACACCTTCTTCAAACTCGCTGCCTTTGTCGTACATATAGGTCAGCTGCTGGCGGGTGTTGTCGAACAGTATGTTCTGCTGTGCAGTGTAGAACTCCTCGCGGCCATCGATCATCATGGTACCAGAGCCTGTGGCTACATCGAACAGCACGTTTCCGTTCGGGTCGATCACTCTAAGCAGAATATCCTTGCTTTCAATAGGAGCAACAGGGTTGTCGGCCAGGTTGAAAGTAACCTTCAGCTTGTCGATCTGTCCGTCGCGGAACTCACCTTCACGCTCTTTGCCACGTTTGTTCACAGCAGCCACTTTAATGTTTTCTGCTTTCAGGCGGGAGGCAATGGCAACTTTTTTGCTAAGCTCCTGGCGGTTCTGGTTAATGGTTCGAACTGAGTCAGAAAGCTGGTTTTGTGTAGTCTTAAGGTTAGTATTTTCTGCGTAAAGCGAATCACTAAGTGTTCTAAGGCGGGTAATTTCCACATCCTTTTCACGTAGCAGGGTTTCGTAACCCTTCACTTTTGCATTTACCTCGTTAAGGCGGCGACGGGCAATTTCGCCAGAGCGCTGCAGTTGCTGCTTTTCAGCTTCCAGTTCAGCTTTGGCTTTTTCGAGCTCCTCTACATTACCGCCAAGTTTCTCAATTTCAGCGATACGTGCATCAAGCTCGGTTGTCATGTCGTTGAGCCTTCTGTAAGTGTCAGCCAGCTCAGTATCTTTGCTTGCTATTTCTGCCCGCATTTCTTCTTTTTCGCGGTAGTCCATGTAATAAACTACTCCATTTATAATAAGGAGCAGCGCGATAATGGCAATAATAAGCGTTTTGGTGTTTTTACCTGAGCTTTTACCTGTGTTCTCGGCCATACGTATTTAGGTATTAATTTGCTTAAGAATGAGAAATCGAAAGATTTATTGTTTTGTTCCTCAATAAATATTCCTAATCACAAATATCTTAAAAAAATTCGCTTCCATGTCAGATTTTAATGAAAAATACTGGACTGACCGTTACCTTACTGGACAAACCCAGTGGGATGCCGGAAACATCACCACTCCATTAAAAGAATATTTTGATAAACTGCAGGAGCGTGACCTGAAAATACTGATTCCCGGTGGAGGAAATGGCTATGAAGCTGAGTACCTGCACAAAGCTGGTTTTTCAGAAGTCTACCTGCTGGATATATCACCACTACCGCTGCAGCAGTTTAAAATACGCAATCCACATTTCCCGGAGGCTCATTTATTGCTGCAGGATTTTTTTAAGCTCGATGATCAGTTTGACCTGCTGGTGGAGCAAACTTTTTTCTGCGCCCTGCACCCATCGCAGCGCACTGCCTATGCAAAAAAGGCGCATGAGTTATTGAAACCAGGCGGTCACCTGCTGGGCTTGCTCTTTGATGCTCCCTTAAATGAAGATTTTCCTCCATTTGGCGGCAGCAGGGAAGAATACCTGGAGTATTTTGAGCCCCTCTTCACCATCCAGAAGTTTGAGCCCAGCTACAACTCTATAAAACCCCGCGCCGGTCGTGAGTTATGGATTGACCTGGTAAAGCCTTAAGGAGTAAAACAGTTGGTAAAAGCTTGAAGATAGAAGTTAGTAGAAGCTGGAGGCTACTACAGGGGCTTGAGTGCAGCGGCAGATGGTTCATGCATTTTATTATAAAAGCTAGTACTCCACCACATAATGCTGGCGTTGCAGGCCTGGTCTGAAAAAGAGAAGGCCAGCTTCGTAGAGGTCTATGCTAAGGCTTACCCGCGGGTGCTGACAAAGGGTTAACCAGGCCTGCTGCATATCTGCAGACCAGTGGATGTCATCAACCACCACTACAGAATCATCATGCAGGTGGGGGAGTATCCACTCAAAGTACCGCAGGGTGGCACTGTAGGTATGGTTTGCATCAAGGTAAGCCAGGTCAACGCTGCTTAGCTGTTGTTCCAGCAGCAGGGGCAGCTGCTCATCTATGTTGCCGGTGTGCAGGGATATGTTGCGGAGGTTTAGTTCCTGAAAATGAGAAGCAGCAAGGGCAGCGGTATTGGGGCAGCCCTCCAGGGTATGGATCCTGCCACTGGGGGAGGCTATGGCCAGGTAAAGGGTGTTGATGCCCAGGGAGGTGCCCAGCTCCAGGATGTTTCTGGCTTTGATGTGCCGAACCAGCCGGTAAAGCAGGCTGCTGAAGCGGACAGGCGTAAGGCTGTGCCGGGCAATGCTGGACACAGGCCGTATGTTGCTCCTGCTGATGCTGGAACCTGCACCCAGTTCATGCATTTCCAGGCGTTCAGGTGAAGCCAGCAGGCGTTGCCGCAGGTTTTCAATTTCCGGAACTCTTTTTACAGGCGGTTTTACTACCTGCTGGTAGAGCTGGTAAACAAAGGGAGCCTGCAACGAGTGTTCGTTTACCGCATGGAGCCAGTATTGCAGCCATGCCCGTGCCTGAAACCACTTTTGCTGCCACTGTGTCTGTAGCATTAATTTAATTTGAAGGGTGCCACCATGGTAAATTCGGGTATTTTAACCCTGAACTTTTTACCATCTATGATACGCTCCATCAGGTAGGTGCCGTACATTTTGCCCATACCAGATTTAAGATTGCAGCCGGAGACATACTGGTGGCTCTGACCTGCTTCTAAAACAGGCTGCTGACCAACCACACCTTCACCTTCTACCTCGCGTACTATGTTGTTGGCATCGTGTATATACCAATGTCTGCGAAGAAGCTGAACTGTATGCTGACTATTATTTTCTATAACAATACGGTAGGTAAAAACATAGTGCATTTGCCCGGGGCTTGAATATTCAGGCTGATAGGCGGTTTCTACACATACCTTTACACCTTGGGTAACTTCCGAAACCATTCTTGCGCTTTTTGCTTAATCTGATTAAATATACGAAGAAATTAACTATATAGACGAGCTAAATTCTAAATAGAAACGCTTCAACTTAAAATACAATTAACTGCCGCATGGATGTTAAAATTGCCCCCTCCTGGAAAGAAAAATTATATAATGAGTTTGAGAAGCCTTATTTTCAGTCCCTTACGGAGTTTGTGAGAGACGAATATCGGGAGCATAAGGTTTTTCCGCCACCGAGCCTCATCTTTAATGCCTTTGCGCACTGTGCTTTCGATGAGGTAAAGGTAGTTATCCTGGGGCAGGATCCGTATCATAATCCCGGACAGGCAAACGGGCTGGCTTTTTCGGTAGCTGATGGTGTTACCCCACCACCTTCGCTGCAAAATATCTATAAGGAGATCAGTGATGAATTAGGCATCCCTGTGCCATCCAGTGGTAACCTGGAGCGATGGGCAGATCAGGGTGTACTGCTCCTGAATGCTACCCTCACGGTGAGGGCTCATAAGCCGGGCAGTCATCAGAAAAAGGGCTGGGAAGAATTTACAGATGCCGTAATAAAGCTCTTATCAGACGAAAAGAAAGAACTGGTATTTATGCTCTGGGGTGCTTATGCCCAGAAGAAAGGATCGGTAATTGATGAAACCAAGCACCTGGTGCTGAAATCTGCACACCCCTCACCATTTGCTGCTAACCGGGGTTTCTTTGGCAACAACCACTTTAAAAAGGCAAACGAATACCTGCAGCAGCACGGCAAAGAGCCAATTGCATGGTAGCACAGGGCTATGCGTATATGGCAGAAGGTATTTGCTGCGCGTACAGGGTTACAATGAATATGATGGTATATGGAAGGGGAGCTTCTGCTTCAGGAGATCCCCTGCCATATACCATTTACAAGCTATCCGGCAGTAGTCTTAATCCACTCCTTTAAAAATTCTTTCCCAGCGGATTTTGCTGAAGAAGCTTTCGTTCGGGTCAATCGACATCCAGGTAAAGAGGGCTTTGCCTACAATGTGATCATGCGGAACAAATCCCCAGTAACGGGAGTCCAGGGAGTTGTGGCGGTTATCACCCATCATAAAGTAATAGTCCTGCTGAAAGGTGTAACTGTCTACCGGCTGACCTTCTATAACTACCTTACCATCTGCCAGCACTACATCATCGGGATCATGTCCGTCGTAGTATTTGATGGTGTTGAAGTATTTGGCGATATTTTCTTCTGTTAGAGGAATGGTCATTCCCTCGGCAGGAATCACCAGTGGGCCAAAATTGTCCAGATTCCAGGCAAATTTGTCGTAACCAGCGGGCATTATCTCCTGGCCTTTTTCACCTTCAGGAAAAACCACCTTTTCTACTGATTCTACGAAAGGAAGTGCCTTAATTTCATTGGCAGTATGTTCAGGCAGGCTTACCATCAGGGCATTGCCATACATTTGTGCATCGTACAGTTCGTACTGCCGGATAAAACGCTCACTTGGCTGGCCCTTTAGCTGTATGGTGTGCATAAACTGCATCTGCTCGGGGTTTTCCATGGGCTTGCCATTTACAATTACCTGCTGATCTACAATGCGCAGGGTATCGCCGGCAACTGCCACCGCACGTTTTACATAGTTGCTGCGCATATCTACGGGATGCTCAAGCTCACCGGGAAAATTGAAGACCACCACATCGCCCTGCTCTACATCACTGATGGCAGGCAGCCTGAACTGCGGCAGCTGTATGAGCGTGGAATAGGCAGGTATATTAGTACCCCAGATGGTTTGATGAGACAGCGGAACCTGCAAAGGTGTTATGGGCGTAGCTGCACCATAATGCGATTTGCTTACAAAAAGAAAGTCACCAATCAGCAGGCTTCTTTCCATGGAGCCTGTAGGGATGGTAAAAGGAGTAAAAACGAGCCACCGGATAAGTGTGGCTGCAACCACTGCAAAAACAATGGCATCTAGCCATTCCCGGGTGGGAGACTTTGCTTTCTTAGGAGCAGCTTTTTTATTTTTACCTTTCTCTTCTTCAGCCTTTGTGATCATAAGTTCTGTGAGGTTATTCCAATAAGGTGCATCCACAAAGATAACAACAGCTTGTTCATCAGCCTTACCATTCAAATAATAGTATCAGGGGTGTGCATAAGAACTAAACCATTAACGGAGAAAAGGTTTGCATGGGAGAGGCTCATTTGTTTTTGATTAAAGGGCAATGAGATTGCTAAATGCTTTTTTGCTCCACACCTGGCAGGTTTCAAAAAACCTGCCAGGTGTGCAATCAATTTTATTACTTGTGTCTTAAAAAAAGAGCAGCTACCAGAAGGGAGCTGCTCTTGAATACACATTGTTTCTTCAATTTTAGTTAATGCCCTGGAACAGGCGTTCCCAGCGTATTTTGCTTAGGAAGCTTTCATTGGCATCTAGCGACATCCAGATGAAGAGCGCTTTTCCCACTACGTGGTCTTGCGGTACAAAGCCCCAGTAGCGCGAATCGAGGGAGTCGTGGCGATTATCGCCCATCATAAAGTAATAGTCCTGCTTAAAGGTATAGCTATCAACAGCCTGTCCTTCTATGATTAGTTTACCATCTGCCAGCTGAACGTCTTCGTCATCATAGCCTTCGTAGTACTTGATGGTGTTGTAGTATTTGGCAATGTTTTCTTCTGTTAGTGAGATGGTCATGTCTTCGGCAGGTACTACCAGCGGGCCAAAATTATCGATGTTCCAGGCAAATTTGTCATAACCTACAGGCATTACCTCCGGTCCTTTTTCACCTTCGGGAAAGCGCACAGGCTCAACACTTTTCACAAATGGCAGCTGGCGGATTTCTGCTGCAGTAGCCTCGGTCAGGCTGGTGAGCAGCCCTTCTCCGTAATACTGCATGTCATAAAGCTTATATTTTCTGACAAAGCGTTCGTTCGGCTGTCCCTCCAGCTGCAGGATGTATTTATGCTGCATCTGGCCCGGATTTTCGCTTGCCTGACCATTTACGATTACCTGTTGATTCTGGATACGCAGCGTATCGCCATGAATGGCTACACAGCGCTTGATGTAATTGCTGCGCAGATCGAGGGGATGCTGCAGCTCTCCCGGGTAATTGAATACCACTACATCGCCACGTTCTACATCGCTGAAGCCAGGCAGTCGGAACTGTGGCAGCTGAATCCAGTCAACATAGGAGGCCATGTCGGTGCCCCAGATCTTCTGGTGGGTGAGGGGTACCTGCAGCGGTGTTTTAGGTGTGCGAGCCCCGTAATGCATTTTGCTTACAAACAGGAAGTCGCCTACCAGTAAGCTGCGTTCCATAGAGCCTGTAGGAATGGTGTAGGCCTCCAGAAACAACCAGCGGATTAAGGTGGCTGCAATTACGGCAAAGGCGATGGCATCCAGCCACTCCCTGGTTTTGGATTTAGGCTTTTTAGGAGCCTTTTTTTTTGGAGCTTCTTTAACTTTAGTTGTCATGTCAGGCGTAATGCAACGGCTTAAGGCCGTTTACAAAGATAGAAAATCATCCATGCCAAATACACCCTTACGGCCGGGCAGCCACTCGGCTACCTGCAGGGCGCCTGCGGCAAAACCCTGGCGGCTGTGGGCTACATGGCTCAGTTCCAGCAAATCGTTGCCCGATTGCCAGCGTATGGTGTGGGTACCAGGCACTTCATCTTCCCGTATGGATATGATGGGTAACGTTTCAGGATCGTTCTTTAATTCATTTTCCCACCTTTTTTTTCGCTTCAGCTCCTTCAGAATGCCTTCTGCCAGTGTAATGGCGGTGCCACTGGGTGCATCTTTTTTGTGCACATGGTGTATTTCTTCCATCTGCACATCGTACTGGGGGGCAGCATCCATGAGCTTTGCCAGGTAGTTACTGGCTTTCAGGAACAGGTTAACCCCAATGCTGAAATTAGAGGCCCAGAAAAAGGCGCCGCCCAGCTGGTTACAATAGTTTTCGGCTCTCAGCTTCTGGCTCATCCAGCCGGTGGTACCGCAAACCACAGGCACTCCTGCACGCAGGCAATGCATAACATTGGTATAGGCAGCATCGGGATGAGTAAACTCAATGGCTACATCGGTGCTCTCTGGTGTTATGGTTTCCAGTTCGTGGGGGTTGGCATCGCTAATGCGGTGGCTGATGGTATGGCCACGGTCCATGGCCAGTGCCTCAATGGCCTGACCCATTTTTCCGTAACCAATAAGGGCTATTCTCATGGAAATGTATAGGTTATTCTTAGTCCGGGTGCCAGTGTGCCGGCAGGGCTGGGAACCAGGGTAGGGCGTACCCGCATGCTTAGTTCCTCATCCAGGCTAAAAGTCTGTAGCTGGGCATCAACGTAGGCTTCAACGATCTGTAAGCCGTAGTAAGCACCACTTAGTATAATCAGGTAATCGCGCTGGCGCCTGTAAAAGTCTACGGCACGTTCGTAGCGTTCCCTGTCTGCGGTAGCTTGTGCAGAGCCATCTGCCTCATAAATAAGCTGTCGCAGCATTTTGCGGCTTTCGCTGTAGCGCAGATTGTAAAAGTTAACCCCATAAATAAACCCGGCAGCACCGGCATATACCAGCGGTACCTTCCAGAGGGCACCATTGTAGGTCTGGCCAAGGCCGGGCAGTATGGCAGACAGAAAAGCCGACTTCCTGGGGTCGGGCAGGCTTGCAGCTTCTTCTGCTGTTACATCAATCTGCTCAAACTGCTGTTCTTCTACCTCTACAGGTGGAGGAACGGGCCTAAGAGTATCCTGTGGGGTTGCAGGTGTTTGCTGAGCAAATGCCACGGGCACCCCCCCGAGGAAGAGTGCTACAACAAAGGTTGCTATGGCGATAAACCTTGCCTGCATCAGAGGTTCAGAATTTCCAGTATGCGGTTAAGGTCCTCGAGCGAAACAAACGGAATTTTGATTTCTCCTTTATCGCCGGTATCGGTTTTTACATTTACACGTGTACCAAAGTGTGTAGACAGCTTACTTTGCAGCTGGCGGTACTCGCGCTCTTTTTCAGGACTTACAGCAGCTTTTTTATCTTCTTTTTCTGGTGCGGTGCCGGTAAGGTCGCGTACCATCTTCTCTACCTGACGTACAGAAAGGCCTTCTTTTACCGTGCGGTTGTATATCCAGAGTTGCTTGGCCGGGTCTTCTACATTGATGATAGCGCGGGCATGGCCCATGCTGATGAGGTTGTCGCGCAGGCCGGCCTGGATATCGGGCGGCAGGCGCAGCAGGCGCAGGTAGTTATTTACGGTAGTGCGCTTTTTACCAACGCGGTCGCCCAGCTCTTCCTGCTTAAGGCTGCACTCGCTGATGAGGCGCTGGTAGCTTAGGGCAATCTCAAGTGCATTCAGGTTTTCACGCTGAATGTTCTCGATCAGGGCCATTTCCAGCATCTGCTGGTCGTCGGCAGTGCGGATGTAGGCAGGCACACGATCAAGCCCGGCCAGTTTGGAGGCCTGAAAGCGCCGCTCACCTGAAATAAGCTGGTACTGGTTTTCGCTTAGCTTGCGTACGGTAATAGGCTGAATGATGCCCTGTACCCGTATGCTTTCGGCCAGCTCCTCCAGCGCCTCCTGATCGAACCTGGTTCGGGGCTGGAAGGGGTTGGTCTCGATCTGGCTAAGCGGAATATCATTAATATTGCCGGTGCTGCTGCCGGAGGTATTACCGGTAGCCCTGCGTAGTGCATTTTCTGCAGAACGCGGTGAATCTGCCAGTAAAGCTCCCAGGCCGCGGCCCAATGCCTTTTTCTGCGGGACTTTGCCCCCTTTTTTATCGTCTTCTTGGTTCATTCTATTATCCTTCGGCAGCTACCGGGTTAGGGGTAAGCAATCCGTTGTTCTCCAGTATTTCGCGTGCCAGGTTCAGGTAACTAACGGCTCCCTTGCTTTCCGCATCGTGGATCAGGGCCGGAACGCCAAAGGAGGGAGCTTCGCTAAGCTTGATGTTGCGTGGTATGAGTGTTTTGAAAACCATTTTCTGGAAGTGCTGCTGCACATCTTCCACCACCATATTGCTTAGGCGCAGGCGTACATCATACATTGTTAAAAGGATGCCCTCAATCTCCAGCTCCGGGTTTAGGCGCTCCTGAATAATTTTAATAGTGTTGAGCAATTTGCCCAGACCCTCAAGGGCAAAGTATTCGCACTGCACCGGTATAATTACCGAGTTGGCCGCTGTTAGGGCATTCACTGTAATAAGACCCAGCGATGGTGAACAGTCTATGATAATGAAATCATAAACCGGCGAGAGCTGCTCCAATACTTTGCGCATTTTCTCTTCGCGGTTGTCAAGGTTCACCATTTCAACTTCGGCACCTACCAGGTCAATGTGGGAGGGGATCAGGTGCAGGTACTGGATATCAGTTTCCAGGATAACTTCCTGGTAGTTGATGTCTTCTACCATGCATTCGTAAATGCTGTTTTCTACCTCCTTTGGATCAATGCCCAGGCCAGAAGTAGAGTTTGCCTGGGGGTCTGCATCCACCACCAGCGTTTTAAATTCCAGGGCTGCCAGTGAAGCTGCCAGGTTTATGGCTGTGGTGGTCTTTCCAACGCCGCCTTTTTGGTTGGCTATGGCAATTATTTTGCTCATGCTATTGGTATAGGATCAAATGGTTATAGTTTCGCCAATTTCGAACAATTTTAGCTCTTTTCCTGCCTTGGCTGCAACCTCATGTACGTCGTTCTGCTCAATCTTAATGTAAGGAAAGGTATCGTAATGCATACCGAAGATCTTTTTAGTGCCAACAAAGTCGGCAGCTTTCAGTGCATCCTTAATACCCATTGTAAAGTTATCGCCAATAGGCATAAAGGCAAAGTCTATTTTAAATTCCTCAGCAATCAGTTTCATATCCAGCGTAAGGGCCGTATCGCCGGCATAGTAAAAAGTTTTACCCTCGCTCTGAACCACAAACCCTGAAGGATTGCCTGCATAACTACCGTCGGGGAAGCTGCTGCTGTGGATGGCGCTAACCATTTTAACGCTGCCCCAGCTCCATTCCATACTTCCGCCCATGTTCATGGGGTGATAATTCTCCACGCCCTTTTTATTGAACCAGGTACAGATCTCAAAATTGGACACAAGAAAGGCCTTGCTGTTTTGGTAAATACGTTCCACATCAGCTATGTGATCCTGGTGCCCGTGGCTTAGGAGTATGAAATCGGGTTTTAATGTATCAACATCAACGCTTTTGGCTAAAACGTTTGGTGTAATAAAGGGGTCGAAAAGTACTTTTTTGCCACCGGTTTCTACTAAAAAGCATGAGTGACCGTAGTAAGTTATTTGCATTTTTTGGGCTTGTTTAGGTTTAAAAATAGGCCAAACTTTACCGCCGGATTATTTACAAAGATAGAAGTTTCCACTAATATATCCTTAACCCTTATGCTAAGACAATTTGGTAAGTATTTGTTGGCTGCAGCAGTGCTGTTGGGTGGTTGTACGGCGGCAGATACGTCCCTGGAGCAGGAGAACATGAAGGTGTTCCGCTACAACCAAGCCGAAGGCCTCAGCTCACTTGATCCTGCATTTGCCCGAAACCAGGCAAACGTATGGGCAGCCACTAACCTGTACAACGGCCTTTTCAGACTAAATGAAGATATGTATCCCGAGAAAGACCTGGCCGAAGCCTGGGATGTATCGGAAGATGGTACCGTATATACATTTACGATTCGAAGAGGTGTTTATTTTCACGACAGCGAAGTATTTGAAGGAGGCAAAGGCCGTGAGGTAAAAGCCCAGGACTTTGTTTACTCTTTTAAACGTATTCTTGATCCTGCCACTGCCAGCACCGGTGCCTGGATTTTCTCCGATAAGGTTAAGCGTAATGCTGCCGGTACCGGTTACGACGAAAACTGGATAGAAGCAGTAGAGGATTACAAGCTGGTGCTGCGCCTGGAGAAACCTTTTGCGCCCCTCATGGAAATCTTTACCATGCCTTATACTTATGTTGTACCGAAAGAAGCGGTAGACAAGTGGGGTAAAGATTTCAGAAAGCATGCCGTGGGTACAGGTCCTTTTAAGCTGAAGACCTGGGACGAAGGCAACAGCCTGGTGATGTTGAAAAACACCAACTATTTCAAGAAGGATGATGTAGGCAAGCAACTGCCCTACCTGGATGCCGTTATGGTTTCCTTTATTCAGGACCGTAACCAGGAGCTGCTAAGCTTTCAGCAGGGCAAGCTTGATTTTATGTCGGGACTGCAGGCAAACAGTGTAGACCTGGTGCTGGATAAGAACGGTGAAGTGCGCAACGAGCTGAAAGGCCGCTTTGTGGTACAGAAAGTACCTTACCTGAATACCGAGTATATTGGTTTCCAGCTGGATAAAGCTGCTTATAAAGAAGCCAACCACCCGGTGCTTGACAAGCGTTTCCGCCAGGCCATGAGCTATGCCATTAACCGCGAAGAGCTTATCAAGTATGTATACAACAACCTGGGCACGCCGGGTACTGCCGGTATTATTCCGCCAGCCATCAAGTATTTCAAGGAAAACAGCACAAAAGGATATGACTATCAGCCTGCAAAAGCCGAGGCCCTGCTGAAAGAAGCTGGTTACCCCGGAGGTAAAGGTCTTCCTGCCATCAAGCTGTACACCACTGTACAGTCTAAGGCAATGGTAGAGTACCTGCAGAAGCAGTGGGCAGCGGTTGGTATACCTGTTGAAATTGAAATTAACATGACGCCAACGCACCAGGAACTGATCGATAATTCAAAAGTTAACTTCTTCCGCGGTTCGTGGCTTGCAGATTACCCTGATGCAGAGAACTACCTGGCCCTGTTCCACAGCCAGCACTTCTCACCATCTGGCCCTAACAAGACTCACTTTGTAAACCCGACCTACGACAGCCTTTATATTAAGTCACGTTTTGAGTCTGAAGGCTTTATGCGCCTGGACCTGTACCACAAAATGGACGAGATTATTATGCAGGAAGCACCTGTGATTGTTCTCTTCTACGATGAGGTACTGCGCCTGACGCAGAATAATGTGACTGGTCTGGAGCCAAATGCCATGAACATCCTGGACCTGGAAAGGGCAGATTTCATGCAGGGTGGCGTACTGGCCAACTAATCTTAATCTTCATCATATACGCGAAAAGCTGATCTCCCTGTGAGGTCAGCTTTTTTTTGTTCAATCTGGCCAGGTAACTTAAGGGGGCGCTGGTGCTAAAAAATATTTCCTCTTGAATACTCTACTAAATATATAGAGTTTATATAATTTTCGGAAAATTAAAGCCTATGCGCTTCTTACTGCTGATTTTTACTGCTATCGTTATTTCTGCCCTTGCCTTTGGGCAGCAGGGTGCTGTTGAGCAGCTGGTACTGTGGAGAGGTTATTGTCAGAAGGTACAGCTTACTGCCATACGTTTCAGCATCGCTCATCACTTTTCTCTTCTTTCAAGATCATGAATCCGGAAGCTTACATTACACTGGGAATTACGCTGATAGCCGTTATTCTTTTTGCTACAGAAAAGCTGTCCATCGACCTGGTGGCACTCCTGATCATCGTGGCACTGGTATTCAGTGGCGTCATCAGCCCGGAAGAAGGGGTGGCGGGCTTTAGCAACCCTGCCACCATTACCGTTGCCTTTATGTTTGTGCTTAGTGCCGCACTTATGAAAACCGGTGCCCTGCAGGTGCTGGCTTACCATTTGTCAGCCACCTTCAAAAAGAATTATATCCTGGGCATTTCCATGATGATGCTGATGGTGGCGGCTATCTCTGCCTTTATCAACAATACACCGGTTGTGGCTGTGTTCATCCCGGTTATGATCCAGATTGGCCATGCTTCCGGCATAAGCCCCTCTAAGCTACTGATACCCGTATCGTTTGCTTCTATCTTTGGCGGTACCTGTACACTCATAGGCACCTCAACAAACATAGTGGTGAGTGGTGTGGCCGAAAAGGCTGGGTTGCCGGGTTTTTCTATGTTTTTACTGGCACCTGCAGGCCTGGTATTTCTGGCAGTGGGCATTGTTTACATGGTGTTTTTTGGCATAAAACTGTTGCCCGCCCGCAACCAGGAGGCCGACCTGAACAAGAAGTTCGAAATGCACGATTACCTCACCGAAATAGAGTTGCTCCCGGGTGGGGTATCGGTAGGTAAGCAAATTATGCATTCCGACCTGGTGCAGGAACTGGAGATGGATATTATTGAGGTGCGCCGTAACGGACACCGCTTTACGCTGCCCCCCGGTGATTTTGTCCTGGAGGCAGCCGACACCCTAAAAGTGCGCTGCAATGTAGAAAAAATCAAGTCCCTGAAAGACCGGGTAAACATTATGGTAGCTTCCCCGCTCAAGATTGGCGATGATGATCTGCGGGGCAAGCAGTCGAGCCTGGTGGAGCTGGTGATCACGGCCAACTCCGAGTTTGAGGGGAAAACACTGCGGCAGCTCGATTTCAGGCGCCGGTTCCGGGCCATACCTCTTGCCATCAGACATAGGGAGGAGGTGGTGCATGAACATTTATATGATGCGCCCCTGCGCTCGGGAGATGTGGTGCTGGCAGAGGTAAAAAACCACTATGTAAAAGAGCTGAAACGGCAGGAAAAAGGGCAGGATAGTCCGTTTATACTACTTAGTGAAGATGCTGTACTGGATTTTAACAGCAGAACCTTTTTTACCGTGCTGGCAGTTATTTTTGGTATTGTTGCCCTGGCTACAGCAGAGCTGGTACCCATTATGATGGGGGCTCTTGCGGGTACAGTGCTGCTGGTGCTGCTGCGCTGCCTGAACATGAAGGAGCTCTACGAGGCCATTAACTGGAACGTGATTTTTCTGCTGGCAGGCGCGTTAAGCCTGGGGACTGCAATGAAAAACAGCGGGCTTGATCAGCATATAGCTGCAGGACTTGTAGGTGTGCTTGGCGGCTGGGGGCCCATTGCCATCATATCAGGCCTTTACCTGTTTACGTCATTGCTCACCGAAGTAATGTCTAACAATGCCACGGCTGCCTTGCTGGCACCTATTGCCATTGCCACAGCGGCGAGCCTGGGTGTTAGCCCATTACCCTTCCTGATGGCTGTTACCTTTGCTGCTTCTGCATCGTTTATGACCCCGATTGGCTACCAGACCAATGCCATGGTGTACAGTGCCGGGCAGTACAGGTTTAAGGATTTTCTGAAGGTAGGCTTTCCGCTCAACATCCTGTTCTGGCTTATTGCTTCTGTTATTATTCCTTTAATATATAAGCTCTAATGCTTTTAGAGGAAGGTAATTTATAAATTGTAGCGGGTAAATACTTTGTTACTTTTGGGGATAAATCCTGCATAAAAACCATTTAAAACACTACCTCCATGAAAGCCAGCAACCAGTTAAAATCTACAACCGAAGAAATAAGGGAGCGTTTCGATGCAGATGTTGAGCGCTTTTCCAATCTGGAAACAGGTCAGCAGTCTACTGTGGATGCACCTTTGAGCCTGGAGCTGATTGCTGCTGCAGCCAGAGCTGCAAACCCGCATGCCACCAAACTGCTGGATGTTGGCTGTGGTGCTGGTAACTATACTATAAAAATGCTGGGGAAAATTCCGGGGCTATCCTGCACCCTGGTAGATTTAAGCATGCCCATGCTGCAGAAGGCAGAGGAGCGGGTTATCCCTGCCACCAGCGGTAATGTTAAAATCATACAGGCAGATGTCAGGGAGCTGGAGCTGCCGGAAAATGAGTATGATATTATAGTAGCTGGCGCCGTATTGCATCATTTGCGTGATGATGCAGAGTGGGAAGAGGTATTCGGTAAGCTGTACATAAGTTTACGGCAGGGAGGGAGCCTATGGATATCAGATCTGATCGAGCATGGGTCAGGCCCTGTGAGCCTACTGTTCTGGCAGAAATATGGAGAGTACCTGGAGCAGTCCGGAGGGGCGGAATACCGCGAAAAAGTGCTGGCCTACATAGAAAAAGAAGATAGCCCAAGGCCCCTGATGTACCAGCTGGAATTATTGAAAAAAGCAGGCTTTCGGCAGATAGAAGTACTGCACAAGCACCTCTGCTTTGCTGCATTCGGAGGTATAAAATAGCATGTACGTGATCAGGTGTTAAAGGCGTTTGTAGGATGCGCTGTGTTAGGAAGTGTGGAGCAAAAAGCGTTAGCAGAGCTCCAGAATCCGGATTTTTTTGTTGTTGAAAACTGCTGTTTCGTTCTGTTGCAGTCCTATAAGGCTGGTAGCGAGCGGTGTAAGCGGGGAAATGGCCATGTATTCCTGCCCTTCCCACACCAGTTTACCCAGGCTTACAGCAATAAAAAAATAGCCGGTGTCGGTCCGTAAAAGGCTTCCAGGCTGTACCTGCTCATGCTGGCGGCTTACATCAAGCTTATCGAGGGCCTGCTTAAGCTTCAGTGCTTCTGCCAGCAGGCGGGCATGCTGATCCCGCTCCAGCTGCATCATGGCGCGGCCTGTTTCATATTTATCGCCAGCACTGCTTTTGCCTTCGTTGTTAGCGGCTGCCTGGGCGGCATCCATTGCTTCTTTGGCCGTGGCAATCCTTTGGTTTACCTGTTGCAGGCATAGATCGTGTAATGCTGTTTTTAGGGTAGGCTGCATAAATGTTTGCTTACTGCTCAAAAATTCGATTGCTTAAATGCATAGTAGTATAAACATAAAAAAAGAGCCGGCAATAAATGCCGGCTCCTGTTTATTTTAATCTGCCAGGAAAAACCTGCTTTACAGAATTATAAATTATTGGTTGTTCCAGTGGTAGCCGTAGCATTATTTCCTGCCATAGCCTGAATTGCTTCGCTGGATTCATTGAAAAACTCCTTCACTGCATCTTTCTGATTCAGCGTCTGGGTATTAACATCAATCGATTCAGCAGCACTTTTTACTTCCTCTACTTCATCACTTGCATCCGGGAAGCTGTTCTGCTGTATTGAAGCCATCAGGTTACTTGCTTTTGTAAAGGTATCCTTAATGGTGTTGGCATGCTGGAGCGAGGTTGGATCCTGCTGGATTTTGTCAGCAGCCTGTTCCATATCTTGTTTTTTCTGCTGAATGTCGGCATTGCCGGCGCCATGCTCATCTGCAAGTGCTACCAGTGCAGCCTTAAGTTTTTGAATACCCTGGCTTGTGTACTCATGATCGAGACCCATATCAGGGCTTTGTTCATCTTGTTCTGCGAAAGTAATGTATTCGCTTACAGGTGCAGCCATCTGGTTGTTGGCCACACGCTCTTCTTCAATAACAGTTCTGTCTTCAACAACAGGTTGTTCTACAGCAGCCACTTCTCTTTCGGGCTCCTCACTGTCAAATAATTCTGCTACTGCCCAGATAAGGCCAATCAAAAGAAGGGCACCTATGATCCAGGGCCATATCGGTTTGTTATCTTTTTTTTCTACTCTAATCTCTGCCATGGTTTAAAAAATTTTTGGTTATAAAATCTAGTTAGTCAATAGTAGCTAGTACGAAAGCGAGGCAGATAGGTTTAATTAGCAGAATGATAGCACATTGCATATAGAAGAGAAAAGAACAAGCCATTGCCTGTATCTCCGTGCAGGTTCTGCTGCAGAAAAGAGCCCTTAGCAATGTGTTTTGCAGGAGATCTTTGCGGGGTAGCGTCAGCCCGATCCTGTTGCTGGTATTAAATAAGTATCAACTGTCTGGTGTTCCGGCAGGCCTTCTTAAAAAAATACAGTAGCGGCTTATCCTGGTAGAGGTAGAAGGAACAGAATGGAATCTGCTACACACGCTGCTGCTAGGATTTTATTTAACCATAGTGTATGTTAGGGCCACATAAAGCTATCTTAAAAGGATAGCTTCATTCCTCCCATGACGATAAGAAAAGAAAATCAGTGTTTTAACATTCAAAGCCGTTAAAACTATAAATAGAAGGGCACCAGGTAAAAGAAAAGTCGGGGCTTAGATCCCTTAGCAGGAGGCATAGCTGTGCAGGTTCAGGATGACGAAGCTAATGGAACTGTATAGTACTGAAGTAAATTTTAGTACTGAAGTGAATAAAATATCCTGCATTTACCACCCTCTTTTCCGAAAAAATTGAATACATAAATTTATAATAGATAGACCATCGCTGCGCACAAGCATTTATGAAATCAGAAATCAGCACAATTTTGAAACTCGTTACCTACAGGCAAATAGTGGGTAAATTATTATTGCTCCTGCTCATGCAAGCCGCTTTACTCACATCCTGCCAGCCACAGCCAGGTGAATCACAGGCCACGGCGGTAGAAAATTTCAGCCTGCTGGAGCTAAGCATTCCTGAAATTCAGCAGGGTTATAAAGACGGACGCTTTACAGCTAAAGAACTGGTGCAGGCTTACCTGGATAGAATTGAGGCGATTGATGACAGCGGACCTACGCTTAACTCTATTATCCAGGTAAATCCGGATGCCATACAAATTGCAGAGGAGCTGGACAGGGAAAGACAAGAAGGAAAAAGCAGGGGGCCGCTGCACGGTATTCCGGTGGTGCTTAAAGACAACATCGATACCCACGATAAGATGGCCACCACGGCGGGCTCCAGGGCATTGCAGAATTCTTACCCTTTACAGGATAGCTATGTTGCTGCTAAATTAAGGGAAGCAGGGGCCATTATTTTAGGTAAAGCCAATTTAAGTGAATGGGCAAACTTTAGAGGTGAGTTATCCAGCAGTGGCTGGAGTGGGGTAGAGGGTCAGACCAAAAATCCTTATGTACTTAGCCGCAACCCCTGCGGATCAAGTTCTGGTTCGGCAGTGGCGGTATCCGCTAATCTGACAGTACTGGCCATTGGTACCGAAACGAATGGTTCCATAGTTTGCCCTTCTCATGCCAATGGCATTGTAGGAATAAAACCAACCGTTGGGCTGGTAAGCCGCTCAGGTGTTATTCCCATCTCCTTTACCCAGGATACCCCGGGGCCAATGGCACGCAGCGTACGCGATGCAGCAATTGGTTTGGGAGCCCTCGTAGGGGTGGATGCTGCAGATGAAAAGACCATTGGCAGCGAGGGTAAATTCCATACGGATTATACCCAGTTTCTGAAGGAAGATGGCCTGAAAGGCAAGCGGATTGGTTTTTTCAAGGCCCCGCTGGAGAATAACTACAAGGTAGATTCGCTCATGTACAAGGCAGTTGCCCTGCTAAAGAGCAAGGGAGCAGAAATCATCGAGATAGATCAAATATCTGCAGCAGGTGTGGGGAGTGCATCTTTCGAGATCATGCTCTATGAGTATAAAGACGGACTAAATAAGTATTTTCAATCCCTGGGACCCGATGCTCCAATCAAAAGTGTGGAAGACCTGATTGCTTTTAACCGGGCTGATACCCTGGAGCTAAAATACTACAACCAGCGCTACCTGGAGATGGCTCAGGAAAAAGGCGACCTCAATTCAAAAGAATATACAGAGGCACTGGCGAAGCTAATGAAGGGCAGCCGGGAAGAGGGAATAGATAAAGTTATGAACGAGCACCAGCTGGATGCCATCATTGCTCCTACAGGAAGCCCAGCCTGGCATTCCGACCTGGTGAACGGCGATAGTTTTCAGCTGGGCAGTTCGTCTCCGGCTGCGCAGGCAGGTTACCCAAATATTACGGTACCCATGGGCTATGTAGATGCCTTACCTGTTGGTATATCTTTCTTTGGCAGGGCCTGGAGTGAGCCAGTACTTTTAGAAATTGCCTATGCCTATGAAATGGCAACAAAGCATCGCAAAGTGCCCCAATTTATCCCCCATCAGTAGTCCTGCAGCAGAGAACAGAGCATAGTTGCAGGCATAAAAACTGTATTGAAAGCCCCAGGTCGGGGCTTTTTTATTGTCTTGCCAACAAAGCGGACATACTGCAAAACCACAGCAGGGCATCCTTATGCAGCCCTGTAGTATTATAAAAATTACTGTTTTTCAAAAGCTAAACCCGCACAATGCTGTTATAGC
This sequence comes from Cesiribacter sp. SM1, assembly GCF_020178975.1. Classification (GTDB taxonomy): domain Bacteria; phylum Bacteroidota; class Bacteroidia; order Cytophagales; family Cyclobacteriaceae; genus Cesiribacter. Next base: position 55,726 of record NZ_JAHXBU010000042.1, on the reverse strand, counting down.
TCTTGACCGGGAGTAACAAATGAAGATACTATTAACGGGTGCAAGTGGGTATATAGGCAAAAGGCTGCTGCCAGTGCTGATAGGGCAGGGGCACGAAGTGGTTTGCTGTATAAGAGACAAGGAGCGTTTTCCTACTGACGGTGTTTACAGGCATCCCAACATCTCTGTTTTTGAGGCAGACTTTCTGGAAGATGTCCCTTTTTCAGATGCTATCAGAGATATAGTTGCTGCCTATTACCTCATCCATTCAATGAGTGCAAATATCAGCGACTTTGAAGCTCTGGAGGCTGTTGCTGCAGGGAACTTCATTAGGCTGGTGGAGCAAACAGAAGTAAAGCAGATCATATACCTTAGTGGAATTACCAACGAAGAAAAGCTCTCCAGGCACCTGGCCTCCAGGAAAAAAGTAGAGCTTATCCTGAACAGGAGCGGCATTCCCTTTACCTGTATCAAAGCAGGCATTATCGTAGGCTCGGGCAGTGCCTCTTTTGAAATTATCCGCGATCTGGTGGAGAAGCTACCGATCATGATCACCCCAAAATGGCTAAACACCAGGAGCCAGCCCATAGCCATCAGAAATGTGCTGGAGTACCTCACAGGGGTATTGCTGCGGGAGGAGACATTTAACAACTCCTATGACATTGGCGGACCCGATGTTTTGTCTTACAAAGAAATGCTGCTGCAGTTTGCAGAGGTGCGCGGGCTTAAAAGAGTAATTATTACGGTACCCGTTATGACACCACGGCTGTCTTCATACTGGCTCTATTTTGTTACTTCTACCTCCTATAAATTGGCCATCAACCTGGTGAACAGCATGAAGGTAGAGGTGGTGGCAAAAGAAAACAGACTGGAGAAGATGCTGAATGTCCGGCCAATCCACTATAAAGAAGCCGTGCGGCTGGCGTTTCAAAAAATGGAACAGAACAATGTAGTTTCGAGCTGGAAAGACTCCCTGGTTTCAAGTTCTTTCGATAATGATTTGCTGGAGCATATCCACGTGCCCTGTGATGGCTGTTTTACCGACAAAAGGGAGAAGAAGATCGATAGGGACCTGGATGGAGTGCTTGATAACATCTGGTCAATTGGCGGAAAGCGGGGCTGGTATTATGGAGACTGGCTGTGGAACATCAGAGGTTTTATGGATAAAATGGTGGGTGGCGTTGGCCTGCGGCGGGGCAGAACCAATGAGCATATCATCAATACAGGAGATACCCTTGATTTCTGGCGGGTGCTGGCGGCCGATAAACAAAACAGGCGTTTGCTCCTCTATGCGGAAATGAAGTTACCAGGTGAAGCATGGCTTGAGTTTAAGGTGGTGGAAAAAGGAGAGGAACAATACCTGCAGCAAACGGCCACATTCCGCCCCAAAGGATTACTGGGCCGTTTGTACTGGTATTCTGTGCTTCCTTTTCATTTCTTCATCTTCGAAGGAATGGCAGAGAACCTGGTGCACTACAGAGCGGGCGTTGGTGGTGCTGGGCTGTAGCATCCGAAAAGCTTCTGCCAGATTTTTACCTGCTAATTCTCAAACTGTAAACACCTTGTCTCTGGTTTGTTTTTAGCCTATGCTATAGCTTAAAGGTTAGCGATATGCACATCAGAGCAGTAATCGCTGCTTAAGTCGAGGAAGTACTGTACTCCAGGACTCATTTCTTACAGTCCTACACCTGACCGAAACAATACTGATGGCTGCCTGCTGTTGCCTTTCCAGCATAAAATATATACCTTAAGCCTCCATAAATTGCGCCCCAGGTGCAGGCTCATGCGGTGTGCTTCTGAGAGGTTCTTATGAATCGGCTAACTAATGATAAACCAGCCTTTACTGCTTTCTCTGGTGAAGAACAGCAGATTTTCAAGCGCTATATCCATTTGCTATCTATTGAGAAAATTGTGCCTGTTTCGAGCCAGGCAAAGCCCTGATCTATTGGTCTGATGAAACAAATTTTATTACTATCCGGCATTTTATGCCTGCTGCTTTGTAACAGTTATGCCCAGACCAATGGGTACATTGTGAAGGGAGATACTGCATATATACAGGGCAGGGTATCTGTTAACTACAGTGATCCTGCAGAGATAATTTTTTCTCTTAACAAAGAACATACAGAAACCTACACAGCCGATCAGCTCTCCGAATTTGGTTTCATGGATGGCAGAAAATTTCTGTCCAGAAAAGTTACCATTGATGGTGAGCAAAAATATGTTTTCCTTGAGCTGATAGAAGAGGGAGAAGCAGATCTTCTTTTGCTAACAGGCGGAGGTAACAGGTTTTATATAGAAGATAAGGATAGTGTGTTGCATAGCCTGGAAAAGGATGCTTACCATGCAGTGTTACAGCGGTACACAGCTGAATGCAGCAAATGGGCGCAACAGCATAAGTTAGTAAAGTACCGCAGGCAAGCCCTTTATGATTTTGTGCACCGCTACAATTCAAAAAAATGCCGGCAGCTGCCTTTCTCCAGTTTTGGTCCTGTTGCCAGGTATTCAAAATCCGGTATGTCGGTTAATGATGATGCCTTTGCGCCGAAACGATTCGGGAAGTACAAGATGATGTCTGAAGACCTGCAGTTCGGCTTTTTTATGGAAACTCCTGTGTGGTCGGTAAATAACACGGGTTTTATGACTGAAATCCTGTATGGCAGATCAGCTTATATGAAAGAACTAATGTCGGCCAGCGTAAACCAGGATATTAGCATAGAGATGGCGTACCTGAGCCTGCATGCAGCTCCCAAGTATACTTTTCATATTAATAAACACAGGCTCTATGGTTTTTTGGGCGGCAACCTCACCTATATGCTTGAGTCAAGCAGTGCTGTGTTCCAGGCAGACATTGCAGGTGATGTGATCAGACTGGAAAGTTATCCCTCACATATAAAATTGCCTGAATATAATGTTGCAGTAAATTATGGCGCCGGCTTCCAGTTCTTTATCAGGTATGATCACTACATAGCGCTGGAGATTGGTAGCGCCAGGTTCCTGAACAATGAAAAAGGAGTAAGCTTAACCAACAACCTGCTAAGCATTAAAGCCAACCTATGACCTCTGCGAACCCCATCCATATATTCAGCCTCCTGATTATCCTCTGTTTGTTCAGTGGCTGCGCTAAAGACAAAGACTTTCCGATCAAGAAAAGCTACCCGCTTATCAGAACAGAAGCACCTGTTAGTACCGATGGTAAGGCAGTAATGCTGTCTGCCAAACTGCTGTCAGAAGGAAATCAGCAGATTACCGATTATGGCTTTATCTGGGAGGGGAACGGAATAACTTTTCAGTATAGCCTCTTTAACAGCAAATCACTGCAGGAATTTGAACTGCTGGTAGATAGTGACCTTGAGAAAGGTGTGGAATACAGCTGCAGAGCCTTTGTTAAAACCACTGAAGTGTTGGTTTTGGGCAATAGTCTAAACTTTAGTAGCGAGGGAACTGAAAAGCCTGTAATCCTTGACTTTTTTCCCAAATCCGGCGGTACCGGCGACACCATTACAGTTATCGGTAAGCATTTTTCAATCAACAGAAACCGAAACAAAGCACTGTTGGGCAACGATTCTGCCTATATCATAAGTGCTGATTTTGATACGGTTAAGGTAATGGTGCCTGTTTCTATCACTAAGTCCGGTGGTGTTAAGATCACCATCGGAAGTGGCAGTACAATGGTTGTGAGCAGAGATGAGTTTATAATAGACGGACACCGGGTAACCAGCATCAGTCCCCGCAGAGGCATTATAGGCGAAACAGAACTTACCATATACGGAACAGGTTTCGATCCACGAATCACCCATAATAAAGTAATGATAGGCGGGCAACATGCATTTGTACTGGAAGCTGAGCCAACGCAACTGCGCATCAGGTTGCCTTACGATCTTCAGGTTGGTAATTTGCCGGTATCTGTAACTGTCAGAAACCAGGAATACACCCATGCAGAGACTGTTGAAATTATATCCAGGTGGCGTAAGTTAAATCCCTTTCCCGGGCAGGTACGGGTAGCAGGTTATTTTACTATCATAAATGGTATGGGCTACCACATTGGGGGTGCTGACCTGTATTGCTGTAATAACACTTTTGCCGATGTGTGGCAGTATAATTTTGATACTGACAGCTGGAAACAGCTGAATGATTTCCCGGGCCGGGGCAGGGACGATGCCATGGGCTTCTACCTGGGAGGAAAGCTTTACTACGGCACAGGTTCGCAACAAAGGTATGTAGACATCTGGGAGTATACGCCCGAGCTGGATCAGTGGAAGCAGCTGTCAGATTTTCCGGGTGCTCCAAGAAAAGGCTCCGCTGCTTTTACTTCCGGTAACTACGGCTATCTGATTTCCGGAAGTACCTCGGTCTCGCACAGCAACGAAATATGGCGGTACATGCCTTTAACAGATACATGGGAAATCGTAGGACGTACAACAATTTTCCGCATGTTCGATAGTCGTGATACTCATTTTACATATAATGGTGAAGGTTATATTATACCATTTAATTTTTCTGCAACTGCACCTGTTAAGCTGTATAAGTTTAACCCATGGGTAAAAGACTACTTTGAAGCGGTAACAACCGTGCCTTTTGACATATCCAGCAATTCGCAGCCAGCAATAAGTTTTGTACTGAATGATGTGTTGTACATTGGAGGAGCCACTTACGGCAGCGCTGCGGAGCCTAAAGTGTGGACCTACCACTTTAAAACAGGGGAATGGAAAAGGATTGAAAATTTCAGGGGAGGCATTACTACTATGAAGAAATCCTTCTCTTACAAGAATAAGGGGTATGTTGGATTTATGGTGAATGAAACAGAAGGTTTCAGGGAATTCAGCCCGGATATATGGGTGTATGATCCGGAAATACAATAAGGGTTTATATGAGATAAAATAAGTGGTTTATCGCTTAGCCTGTAGCGCCAGGTAATCACCTATCTCATTTTTCATTTCGTGGTACAGCATAAGGGTTTTTCCGCCAATTAAGGTACCATCTGTATTGCTGGCAATGAATATTGTGGCATCCTGTTCTTCGAAATACAGCAGCAGGGAAGCTCCCCCGAATACTGCCCCGGAATGGCCATACTGGGGTAATTCCTGGTATCTGTAAATATCAATGCCAAGCCCATAGTCATTGAAGGTGGCAGTTTTCATCTCATTGAAAGAATCCGTGGATATAAGCTGCTCCTTTACCAGTGCATCCATAAAGTAAACGAAATCAAGCGCTGAGGCTACCAGGCCACCGTCACCCAGTTCGCTGTAGATCTCCATTTTTGTGGGGAGGGTAACATTTTGCAATCTGCCATCGCCGTAGCGGTCAAGGTAATAGTTGGGCATGGGGAGGCCCTCCAGGTATTCGGGCTGAATTTTGTAATAAGTCCGTTCCAGGTTTAGGGGCAGAAAAATATGATCCCGCATCCAGGCTGCTTCTTCCTGCCCGCTTACATGCGCGATCATGAGCGACAGGAGCATGTAATTGTTATTGGAATAAGAAAAAGCAGTGCCTGGCTCAAATAGTAAAGGCTTATTGCAGGCATAGGAGAGGGCATCGCTGGCCGTCCAGCCCCGGGAAAGATTGTTGAACCACTGTAGCCTGAAGTGGGGGTTATCGATATAATCCGGAATACCCGAGCTGTGGTTCAGTAGCATACGCACTGTAATTCTGTCTGCGTTGCTGATGCCGGCAGTAACAGAAGGGGGGAGGTACTGGGTAATTGGATCGTCAAGCCGGAGCCTGCCCTGTTCCTGAAGCATCATAATGGCTGTTGCGGTATAAATTTTAGTAATGCTACCGCCGGCATGTACAAAACCAGGGCTGAGTTTAGTGCCGTTTTCTATTTTGGCAAAACCGCTGCTGCCTTCCCACACTCCTTCATCATCTTTAATGGCAACCACTGCAGCAGGTAAACCTTTGGCAGTATATTTATCCAGGATGGCCTGCAGATCACCGGCCCTGCTGTGATCTGCTTTGAAAGGCTGTGGAGTGGGTGGGGATAACAGCGCTTCTTCAAAAGTTTTATTGGTGCAGCTGGCCATGCAGCAAATCATCAGCAGCAGTATGAATGTATGTTGGGTTTTCATGTTCTGAATTTTTGTGTTGTTAAAATCTGATGCGTGTGCCGGTAGAAAGCTGTGAGTAGGGCAGTAGGGGAAATGCACTGTTGTATTGAATAAAAGCGGCAGCCTCGTAGCTGATGTAAGGTGTAAACACCCTGCCATTGGCTTGCCTGATGCGGTAGCCCATACTTAACGACACCGGGAGCAGCCAGTGTCCCTGGCGCTGATGGCTGCTTTTATTCCAGGAACCGTTCTCCAGCGCATAGTAGGGGTTAGCAGGGTTCGATATTGCCAGCGCACGCCCAATGCCTATGGCAATACCCGGCTCCAGTACATTGAAGAGCAGCGGCCGGTAAGCCAGCTGTGTATGGATGTAGAAGAACTGCTCATGCTCCCGATGATGCTGAAAGCCCAGGCTAAAGCTTTGCAGCAGACTTTGTGACTTGTTGTAGGCACAGTCGATTCCAATTGCACCACCCACATTTTTAAAGCTGCTGCCAAAGTTTTTAAAGGGCAGCCCATAAGACTGAAAGGTGATTTTGGCAGAATAAATAAAGCGTGAAGATGTGCCCTCCTGGGCGCTGGCAGCATGAGCTACCAAGCAATGCAGGCATATCATAGCCAGTAAGGTAGGGGTTTGAATGAGCTGTTTCATGTAAAATTCTTTTCTGCAATATTATGGCTTTGAGCAAGGCAAAATGCGGCTGTTAAGGCCTGTGGCAGCCTGTGGCCCTGAACGGACAGAAAATTAGGTTGAGCGGACAGCTGGTATTTGCCAGCGGTTAGTTAAATTTATCTATGAATAAGCATATTCGGCTGATGTTGCAACCTGCGCTTCTGATAGAACACCCCTCTGAGGCCACACAACAGGCTGGGCCTTATCCCGACAGGTGGATTAAGCTGCTGTGCATACCCCTGTGGGCTGTATTTTTCAGGCATATTGCTGAACCTGCCCGGCTGGCAGATCTGCTGATGAGCCCGCAGTACTATATAGATATTCTGTTCATACTCCTAGCTGCTGTTTTTTTGTGGCAGCTTAACCTCTCTATTGTCCGGTGGGCAGACCAGCGGTATTCCTGGGCAGCAAACACCACCCGCAGGCTGCTTGTGCAGGGTGGGCTGGCTTACGGCATTACTGCAGCCCTTATTGTGCTGCTTTCACTGTTGTACCATGGTTTTATGCAGCTGGAGCCACATGGGTTTAACGCCAGCTATCTGTTTCTGTCAGAGCTGCCGGTGAACCTCCTTTTTGTAACGATCATCCACATGATTTACACCGGTTTGTGGATGATCCGATACCATAAGCAAAGCGTGGCAACCCTAAACCGTGAAATAGAAAGGCTGGAGATGCAGGCTTTGGATACAAAGGAGGCAGAGTCAGAAGATGCATTTAAGCAGACGCTGCTGGTGAACCAGGGTAGGGGGCTGGTGCCCCTGGCTACAGCACAGATTGCATGTATTTTTACTGCAAATGAAGCAAGTTTTGCAAGAACCCTGGAGGGAAAGGCTTTTACGGTAGATGGCACGCTGGAGCAACTGGAAGAGCAGCTTTCGCCCCGGGAGTTTTTCCGCATCAGCCGCCAGTTTATTGTTCAAAGAGGGGCCATCAGGCGGGTGGAGGGAGAAAGTTCCGGCAGGTTGCTGCTGCACCTGCCCCCGGGAAACCCGGCAACAGTAACCGTAAGCCGCCGCAGGGCACAGCTCTTCCGGCAGTGGATGGAAGCCTGATACCTAGTTTAGTTTTGTACAATGCAGGCAATTATATACCCCGACCGGAAGCTCATGTTAGCAGGCATACCCCTCTGGGGTTTCCTGTTGCGCCATATCGGGGAGCCTGTTGGGCTTTGTACGCTTTTGTATGATGCACAGTACTACCTTGACCTTGGCTATGCAATAGTGGTGGCAGGGGTGGTGTGGCAGCTAAACCGGCTGCTGATTTTGCAGATAGACCGGCAGTACTCCTGGGCCAGCCATCCCCTGCAGCGATTTTTTGTGCAGGGCCCGCTGGCATATGCCCTTGGCTTTCTGTTTATGCTGCTAAGCAGTATTGTTTACAACCAGCTGGTTATTAAGCGCCCGGCAGGCTTTGATATCAACAATGTACTTTCTGCCGATTTACCGGGCATACTGCTCTTTGTTACTATACTCAATCTTATTTATACAGGTATGTGGATGGTGCAGTACCATAAGCATACCATTACCTTTCTGCAGCAAAAACTGGCGTATATAAAACAGGCGCAGGCAATACAGGCAGTGGAGGAGAAGCACAAGCCCGAAGCGCATAAGAAACTACTGCTGGTACAGCAGGGCAGTGCCTTTGTGCCGCTCGCGGCAACGCAACTTGCTTACTTGTTTAAAACTGGCGAAGGTATTATTGTACGATCCCATGATGGTGATACGTTTACCATAGATGGAACACTTGAACAGCTGGCAGGGCAACTTCCTGTGCAGGATTTCTTTCGCATCAGCCGCCAGTTTATTGTACAGAAGGGGGCTGTAAAGCGGGTGGAGGGAGAGAGCTCCGGTAGGTTACTGCTCTACCTGCAACCCCGGCACAGCAGCCAGGTAACCGTAAGTCGCCGCAGGGCGGGCGATTTCAGGCAATGGATGGAGGCTTAGGGTTGGCTGCTCCCCGTGGCAGCATGTATAAAACCGAAAAAACTATTAAATTTGAGATGGAGGAAAGACCTGCCTGCATTGCTAAAGCGATATTTAATAAATTCTGATTACTCCTTTCTGTAAAGTCCTCTGGTGTTAATATGAAGAGTCTAAGGCCTGTTAATGCACTGAAAGTAGGTTTGCCTGCGGTGGACAAGATTTGGACAGAGCGCTTCTGCAAATATACCGGCAGCTATTTTTTGCTGTGGGTAGCGATTTTTGTTCTGCTTGTATCTACACCCCTTGCTGTTCGTGCGCAGGAATCAACACTATCTTCTGATCAGTACAGGTACTACGACATCAATAAAATTCACTCCAACGAGGTAATCAAGGGCATTACCAAAGACGAAAAAGGCTTTGTATGGCTGGCAACCGACCAGGGGGTTTTACGCTTCGATGGCAACGAAACAGTACTGTTCTTCAAGGAGCTTCCCAGTCCCTACACCAAAAAATTTCTGAAAAGGAAAAACGGGCAGCTGCTGGTGCTTACTGATTATGGCATCAGGGAAATTATACACAACCAGGATACTACCTACTTCAGGCCATTGGAGGTTAAGGGAACGCCCCTGGCCGAGTCTCTTAACTATCCCAAATCAGTTTATGAAGATAAGGAAGGCAACATATGGATTGGAGAAGCAAATGCGGTTGTTAAAATCTCTGATGCCGGGTTCAAAAGATATTTTCTGGGGGCAAAATACCAGTCTATTAACTACCACCGATCCTTTTCGTTTGCAGAAGATGCTTTTGGCCACATTTGGGTAGCCCCCTACAACGGCAGGTTGCTGGCTTATAACAAAGCCGAAGATAAGCTGGAAGATGCAGGTGTTGAAGATTACCCTCTTACCGAAGTAACATCCATCGTTAGCCTGCGCGGCGATCATTTACTGATCAGTGGTAAAGAGGGCATTCTGCAGCTTAAGATCGACAGTGGAAAGAATATCCTGGAAAATGAGGGGATTGGAGGGCCTACTAACATTTCTACGTCCATACTTGTAGGTAATGTGCTCTATGCAGGCACCTGGGGAAATGGCCTTTATGTTACCAATACCGCTGAACCTGCTTACGAATTCAGGAAGCTAAACGCTCTTTCCTTCAGGGATGTGCTCGATTTTCATCACGATCCGGAGCATGACGAAATCTGGATTACCGGCAGTGAAAACATTGGTTTGCTAAAACCCACCGTGGTTAAGCCTCTGCAGGCTGTGGGAGATTCGCGTGTAGAATCTTTTACCTTCGACAGCACGGGCACCCTGTACTACTCAACCGGCGAACAGCTCCTGAAACTGGCCCCCGCACCAGGAGCAGAGGTAAGTGCGCTGCGTGCTGCAAATTCTACCTACTTCGATCGTATTGTGGCAGATGGTGATAAGCTGTGGATTGGTGATGCATTAGGCAGAATATCCTATTACGAGCTTAATGCTAATTATCTGCAGCTGGTGCGTGATAGTATATCGGGGCCAACCGTAACTTATATACTCAAAGACCGGGAGGACAATAAGTGGTTTACCGGGTTAAATGAGCTGGTAAAGGTTGATGCCCGTGGAGAGGTAGCTGTTTATGAGGAAGTGACAAATTCTGTGGTCATGGGCCAGTCTGCCAAGGGGCAGCTGCTTTGCGGCGGACAGGGGAGGGAAGGGTTCCTGTACCGCTACGAGCCCCGGGTAGATGTATTTGTGCCGCTGGAGGTGAAGTTCGATTTTGCTGCTACAGATAGAATCATAGTGAACGATATGGCCTTCGATAGCCTGGGAAATGCCTGGTTGGCTACAAGTGAAGGCTTGGTGCGTACAACAGAAAAAGAAGGAGCTGTTACTGCCGAACGAATTTCCCTGAAAGGTTTCGACATAAACGAGCCGCTTACTTCTATTGCTATTGTTGGTGAGCAGGTGTGGCTGGCATATCCTAATGCACTGGCTTTTTATCAAAACGGGCAGGTTGTGCTCTACACCCGTGAAAACGGGCTGCCCTCCAGGGTGTTAAAGGAAAGGTGTTTCAGGCTGCACAATAACAAGCTTTACGTAGCCACTGCAAAAGGACTTGCCCAGATTGATATTATGCATCCGATTTACCGCACAACGCCGCAGCCCCAGATAAAGGGAGTGCTGGTGAATGGGGATAAGGTTGCGTTATCGGCCAGCAGCCGGTTTACGTTTCCGCATGAGGCCAGAATGCAGTTTGACTTTGTAAGCCTTACTTACCCCGGTAATAATGTATTGTACCAGACCAGGCTAAAGGGAGCAGAAAAAAACTGGTCGGAGCCTACCCCCAACAGTTCCATATCAATCTTTGGTTTTTCAGAAGGTACCTATACGCTGCAGGTAAGGGCACGCGATATGGGCTATCTGTGGAGCGAACCTATGGAATTTACTTTTGTGGTAGCAGCACCCTGGTATAAATCGTGGTGGGCCCTGTTGCTTTTTATACTGGCAGGGGTGGTGCTGATCATGGCAGCCGTTAAGGTGTATCATTTCCACCTGATCAACCAGAAACGAAAGCTGCAAAAGATCATAGAGGAGCGTACACGCGAGATTAACCTGCAGAAGAACGAGATCATTGAGCAGAAAAATAAGCTGATCAGGCAGAAGGAAGAGCTTATTGAAAAGAATGACGCCGTTTATAAATCCCAGAAAGCCTTATCGGAAGCCGATCTTAAGTTCATGCACCTGAAAGAAAAGCAGCTGCAGGACCAGATTGAGTATCGAAACAAACAGATCACCACGCACACCCTCAACATCATTCAGAAAAATGAAATGATGCAGGAGCTCAGGAATCAGCTGGAGAAAAGTATCAAAGCCTCTAACGGCACGCCCCAAAACGAGCTCAGGAAAATGCTCAAGCTTATCGATGAGAGCTACCGCCTGGACAAAGACTGGGAAGATTTCAAGCTGTATTTTGAGCAGATCCATACCGGCTTTTACGCCAAGCTTAAGATCAACTATCCCGACCTCACCAACCAGGAGCTCCGTCATTGTGCCCTCATCAGGTTAAACCTGAGCAATGCCGAATGTGCCTCTCTGTTGGGTATTTCGCCCGCCAGCATTAAGGTTACCCGCACTCGGCTGCGTAAAAAGCTTGGCCTTGAAAATCACCAGAGCCTTACCGACCTGGTAATGGGTATCTAAACCGGTACTTAACAAACCACCCCCTAAATTTTAACAGGTTAACAAAGAGTTAACCTTGCTTTATAGCCCCAGAATCGAGGGATATCGGCTGTAAGAAAAACAGGCTTTTTTACCCCTTTAGATTTTTCTTTGTTAACCATTTGTTAACCTTTTGAATGCCCCTGATTCTTGTGAAATGGCTGTTTTGAGCTGTTTCAAGGGATTGTGTTAACCGGTAATCCATACACTTTTTCACTTCTCCTGTATACTTCTTGTACCCCCTTTTTTCTTGGAGGAGTCTTGCAGAGCTCATACATTTCATTCGATTGCACTAGCAGCTCAACCGATTGCAAGAACATGAATAAATTCCCTGATATATGACAGTTGACTTAAAACCAATCACGCTCAACTAGCACTTACAACCCTTCAGCTTTGGGAAGAGTGCAAAACTTTTACTTACACTAACCAATTCATCACATGAACAAAATTTTTACAAGAAAAGCCTTGCTCCTATGGCTGTTCGTCATGTTTGGTGCCCTCTCTGCCTGGGCCCAGGGGCGCACCATATCGGGTACAGTATCCTCTTTTACGGAAAACGACCCCTTACCCGGTGTAGCCATTCGCGTAAAGGGCACCTCTACAGGTACTGTTACAGATCTGGATGGTCGTTACCAGCTGGAGGTACCTTCTAACAATGCAGTGCTGGTGTTTTCTTTCGTAGGTTACAACACACAGGAAGAAACCGTAGGCAACCGTTCTACCATTGATGTGAAGCTGGCAGAAGATATTGAAACTTTAGGCGAAGTGGTGGTAGTGGGTTATGGTGTACAGGAAAAAAGAGAGGTTACCGGTTCAATTGCCAGAGTAGATGGAGGCAAAATTGCCGAAATGCCTACCCCCAGTTTCGAAGCAGCCCTGCAGGGCAGAGCGGCTGGTGTGCAGGTAATCCAGGGCAGTGGTCTGGCTGGCAGTGGCTCGGTTATTAAAGTTAGGGGCACCAGTGCCATCAGTGCCAGCGGCGATCCGCTGTATGTGGTAGATGGTGTACCGATTATTCAGGATAACTTTTTAGGCAGTAACAGGGGTGGAATGAACCAGAACCCCCTGGCAACGATCAATCCTGAAGATATCGAGTCGGTAGAGATTCTGAAAGATGCCGGTGCTGCCGCCATTTATGGATCCAGGGGTGCAAATGGAGTTATTCTGGTAACTACCAAAAGAGGCAAGTCTAAGAACGGTACTTTCAATTTCAGTACTGATCATGGTTTCTCTGCTCCGGCAATCAAACAGGATTTCCTGAACACGGCAGAGCTGATTCAGCTTCGGCAGGAAGCATGGGAGAATGATGGCAATATCGGCCCGGTGTGGCTGCCTAATCTTACAGGTCCCGAGTCTACCAGCGAGGAAAGAGCAGCGGCAATTGAAAAAGCGCTGCAAACCAATACCGACTGGTGGGATGAAACAACCAGAACTGGTTACCTGCAGGAGTACAACCTTTCCTATTCTAAGGCAAATGATTACTTAAGCTCATTTATTTCCGGTTCCTACAGCGATAATCAAAGCTTTTTGAAAGGCAACAGCTATGAGCGCCTTAGCGGACGTGTAAACCTGGATGCAAAGCTGGCCAAAAACTTCAAAGCAACACTCTCATCTTCAATCAGCAGGGGTATTAACAACAGGGTAGATGCTGCCTGGAGTGGGGGGCTGGGACAGGCCATGTCCACATCGCTACCTTATTACCCTGTTTACAATGATGATGGTACTTTCTATACCGTCAATAATCCTGTTAGAACCAGGGAACTGCTTGACTGGAGAGTAAGAGATTTACGAACCATCAACAACCTGACCTTTACCTATACGCCTGTTAAAAACCTGAACATCAGGGCTGTGGGTGGTTATGATTACCTGGATAGCAATGATGATACCTTTAGCCCCTCGGAGTTAAATGGCACAGAAAACAATACGGCTAACAGGTACAAAGTATGGACGGAGAACTATACTGTATCACTACAGGCCGATTATCTGCTGGAACTTGAAAACAGCAAGCTTACTTTATTAGCCGGTACAGAATACCAGGATAAGACCAACAACTTCAGGGATTACGCAATTGTAGGAATTGAAAATCCAATCTATGACGATGAGGGAGTAAACCTGAACCTGAACAGGCAGGATGTGGATATCACCAGGTTCTTCAGCTATTTTGGCCGTGCTACCTACACCATCAAAGATCGCTATGTATTACAGGGAATTGGCCGGGTAGATGCCTCCTCTACCTTTGGACCCGAAAATCAGTACGGCTTCTTCCCATCGCTGTCGGCTGCCTGGATCTTGTCAGAAGAGGGCTTTATGCAAAATGTTGAGCAGATCAGCATGTTAAAGCTGAGAGGCAGCTATGGACTTATTGGTACACCTCCGGGTGCCACCAACCAATACCGGGGTACTTATATTGTAGAGGGTAACAATCCTTATTATGGCAATGATGTAATCTACCCTGAAAGACTGCCTAACCCGGGCTTAAAGTGGCAAACCACTTATAACACCGACCTGGGCCTTGAGTTTGGCTTGTTTGGTAACCGCGTTACAGGTGAACTTGCCTACTACAACCGCTTAACCCAGGATGTGCTGATAAACCGTGCCAACCCGCCTTCTACAGGCTTTGGTTCATACTGGGATAACGTGGGAGAAATTAGGAATACAGGTATAGAGTTTGATTTCTCTTCTAAAAACCTGGTAGGTGATTTCACCTGGACAACCAACTTCAACATTGCACATAACAACAACGAAGTGCTTGACCTAGGCGACCTTACCCCGGATGCTGCAGGTGGCGGAACCAACGATACCCGTGTGGCAGTAGGCTATCCGGTAGGTGCTAACTACCTGGTACGCTTTGCAGGTGTTGATCCTGCAGATGGTTTGCCCATCTGGCTTGATGCGGAAGGCTATCAGACCAAGGAGTTTTCTCTTGATCACAGGGTAATTGTAGGCGATGTGCTGCCAGATTTTACCGGCGGTATCACCAACTCCTTTACTTATGCCGGGTTTGACCTGAGCTTCCTGTTCACCTTTACCAAAGGTGGTAATATTTACGATGGCTCTGCCAAACGTCAGCTGGGTAAAGTAACAGACTGGAACATGCGCAGCGAGATAGCTGACCGCTGGACCGGACCAGGCGACACGGATGCAAAATTTCCACGCCTGACCCTGGAAAACTATCCGGGCTTACCCGATGAGTGGCAGTATAACTCTACCCTCTTTCTGCACGATGCTTCCTATCTGCGTTTGCGCAACCTTAGTGTAGGGTACAACCTGCCAGCTTCAGTGGCTTCTAAAATTCGCGCCTCCACAGCCCGGATATCGCTTAGTGCCATGAACCTGCTCACCTTCACCAAATACCCTGGTGATCCTGAGATTGCCCGTGACTTTGAAAACCTGCAGGATAGGAACATGAGCCCCAACGTTACCTACCTGACAACTCCGCAGCAGCGCTCCATTACCCTGGGTGTTAATGTATCATTCTAAATAAGCATATCCATGAATAATAAAGTATATAAACTCCTTCTTGGAATGGCTTTACTGGTAGCCACTTCAGCATGTGAGCCAGACCTGACCGTACCACTGGTGGGTGAAATAACTGATGAGGAAGCACTTTCAGATCCTGCAGCCCTGCGCAAAACGGTAAACAGCATTTACCAGTTGCTGGGCAACGACAGAACCTATGGTGGCAGATTCCAGATAGCGAATGACCTTTTAGGCGAAGATATTGATGGCTCAACGCTCACTGGTGACTATGGTTCAATTTATACCAGAACTACCACCATCTTTGGTGATGTAAAAAATCAGCTCTACAGTGAACCCTATATTGCTATTTACAGGGCCAATGCAGTGCTGGAGAACCTCGAGATTGTAGAAAATCAGCAGGACAGAGCTGTATTGGAAGGTGAAGCTAAGTTTCTTAGAGCCATTGCTCACTTTGCCTTAGTTCGCTTGTTTGCGCAGCCCTATGTGTTTGGCGAAGAAAATTCACAGCCTGGCATCCCAATCCGCACCTCTACAGAATCATCTGCAGCGGTACGGGCAACCGTGGGCGAAGTGTACGAGCAAATTACCAGTGATCTGGAAGATGCAGCTGAATTGTTGCCATCAGCAAACGGACCTTTTGCTACAGAATGGGCTGCCAAGGGCTTCCTGGCTAAAGTTTATTTTCAAATGAACGACTTTGAAAAAGCTTATGCCAACGCCAATGATGTAATCGAGAACAGCCCTTTTACATTCAATTCCAGCAGTGATGAGTATAGCATAAGATTTTCTGATGAAGAAGAATCTTCAGAAATCGTGATGGCAATTTATTCTGATGATCGCAACACAGGCATCGGTGCTGAATTCCGGAACCAGTATAGGTCTGATGTTAGAATATCAAACCTAAGGGTGTCGCCCAGCCTGTACACACTGGCTACTATCAATGATTCAGATGCAAGAAGTGCCTGGTACGATAATGAGACTTACCCTGGCAATATTGTACTGACCAAGTATAATAAAGATTTCTTCAATGTACCCCTGGTGCACATTACTGAGCTGAAGCTGATCCGGGCAGAAGCTGCTGCGGAGCTGAACCAGAACCTGGATGTGGCCATTGCTGATGTGAATGATATCATCAACAGGGCTTATGGAGAGAACAGCAGTCGCCTGTTGCCAGCTAACGCTGCTGCCGCAGTAATCAAACAACGCGTGCGTGAAGAAAGAAGGCTGGAACTGGTAGGCGAAGGCGACAGGGGGCAGGAACTGAAACGCAGAGGTGCACTGGGGGAGAACATAATTGTACGTGGTGCTCCATACGATTGTCCGGGTGCAATTCTCCAGTTCCCGCAGGGTGAAATTGCCAATAGCCCTGGTTTTGTGAAAAATGTTGAAAGTGGCTGTAATTAAATTTAATCACATGAAATTAACGATAAATACCTTCCTGGGCATGGGCCTGATGCTGTTGGCCTTTGCCTGTTCTCCAGACGAGCCGGGACCGATTGGCGAGCCTGCGAATAAAGTAGAGCAAATCAATGGAACCTGGGAAATTACCAGGGTAATTCAGGTAGACATACCTGCTGAGCAAAAAGGATTTCCTTCAATAGCCAGAACCAAAGACATTACCGATGCCCTGCCTGGTATGTCTTACTCAGGCGCCACTTTTACTTTCGATGCAAACGGCACAACACCCGCTTCATTTGAAATTGATAAGAAAAACTCGCCCCTGCAGTTGCCTGCCTCAGGTACCTGGGCTTTCAACGATCCGGAGTATCCATCGGCCGTTGTGCTTACCTCCAATGGTACTGAGCAGGTGCTGGAGATTGCTTCTTTTGCGGAGGTTGAAGCCGGCGGAATTGTTTTCGAACTGGTACGATCTGCCCCAGAACGAGGACCCTATGTGCGCTATGAGTACTATTTAAACCGGGTGTCGGAGTAAACAGAAACTAAAATGAAAAAACTATTATATATCCTGCTTCCCCTAACGTTCCTGGGAACTTCAGCTTTTGCTCAAGCTGAAGCTACGGCAACTGTTTCGCCTGCTAATTTTACTGCTGTGGATGAAATCACCATAACAGTTGATGTAAGCACAGATGAAGACCTGAAAAATTACACCGGGGATGCATATTTGTGGCTTTGGATTCCCGAAGGTCCGGACGCACCTTCAAATATAAGTCCGGCAAACACTAATCCTGAGGCCACTGCCCAGGCAAAATTTACCAGGGTGGAAGGTCAGGAAGATGTGTATACCATTACACTTGTGCCTGCTACTTTTTTTGGTCTGCCGCCTGCACAGATTACTAAAATTGGGATAATTCTCAAGGGCAATGACTGGAGCCAGGGGCAAACTAAAAACTTTATTTATGATGTGGATCCCCTGGAATTTGTAGACCAGGTTAACCGCACTTTCCCCGACAGATTTGTTTCCGAAGATGTTGTTACCATTTTCTTCAACCAGACACTGGCTCAGGCAGGTCCTATCCAGGACATTGAGGCAGTATACATGAGTATAGTAGCCAGCGGTGTTGATGCTAACGGCACAGAAGTGACTGACATTCCGTTGAAGGCGCAGTTTGCAGGTCCGCTGCAGATGAAGCACGAAGTGGCGCAGATTTATTCTGTGTCGGTGCTGCCTGCTGCTTATTTTGAGGTACCGGCAGGTGTAACCCTTACCACGCTTAGCTATAGCTTCCACAACCAGGATGCCAGCATCTCTACCCCAACTTTCACCAGTGAATTCATAACCCAGGAGTAACCCATGAAAGCAATAACACTACATAAAACACTGGCTTTGTTTTTTGCGGCAACCCTAATGGTTGCCTGCGAAGATGACGCTTATGAATTTGAGCCTAAGGGTGAAGCATTAACTACAGCCGGCCTGGTATCTCCAGCAAATGGTTCTTCGCTGGTGCTTAATTCAGGTACACCAGAAGAAACAGTAACAATTAGCTGGAATGCGGCAAGGAGTGGCCTTGGCTCTACTCCAACCTATACCTTTATTGCTGCAGAAAGAACAGCTGGTTCATTGGAAAACCCGGAAATAGAGATTCAGGCCAATAATGAGGGGAAAGCAACCAGCCTTACCTTAACCCAGCAACAGCTTGATGCAGCGCTGGCCGAAGCTGGCTATGCAGCAGGGGAGATGGCCGAGCTGATGTGGAGTATTCGTTCCAGCATTCCCACTAACACTTCTATTGCTAATCCATACGAGATCGATATTCAGCGCTTTGGTGTAGGTATTGGGAGCATTAACCTGCTTTCTCCCCAAAGCTGGTCAGAGCTGACACTGTCATCTGCACGCGCAAACGAAACAATTACCATCAATTGGGAAGCCGCAGAGGTGGTGAATGGCGATGAAGTCACCTATGAATGGCAGGCAGTAACGCGTGGCGAAAGCTTTGATGAGCCTTTGATTGTATTGCCCTCAGATGACTACGGAACGGCTAACCAGCTTACCGTAACCCAGCAGCAGCTGGATGATCTGCTGGCAGAAAAAGGCTATGACGATAGTGAGAAAGCCGATCTTGAGTGGCGTATTAAAGCAACTGCCGATGGGTTTGTCAGCTATTCTGCAAAATCATTCAAGCTGTCGGTTACCCGTATGGGCGGGATTCTCTACAGGGTCTATCTTTCACAGCCTGTTCCTGAAGGCTACAATGTGTATGTTGCTGGAGCGCTTGGTTATTTTACCGGCACCGACTGGCAGGAGCCAGGTTCTAACCCTGCCCTGATGCTTGAGAAAGAAAGCGACCTGGTTTACACCATCACATTGCCTTTCCCGGCAGAAGACAGAACCATAGCCCACAAATTTGCCATTGCCCCTGTAGGAGGAAGCAGCTGGAGCCATGGTGAACAGCATGTAGACCCGGCAACAGGCAATTGTAACAATGCTGATAACCGTTCATTACAGTATACTGAGGGATTGGAGGCTGCCTACGCACTGATTGGGAAGTGGGAGAATATGAATGCACTTGAATGCCCCGAGTACATCACCTTTACGGTTACGGTGCCTGAAACAACACCTGCAGACAAGGATGTGTACCTTGCCGGTAACTTCGATCAGGTAAGGCCCGAGCTTGGCCCCTGGAACCAGCCTGGTACTGATCCTGTGCTTAAAATGAATAAAGTAGGTGATTTTACTTACTCACTTACCATTCCTGTTGCAACAGTAAGTGGTAACACTTTTCCTTATAAGTACTTCCTGGCAACTGCCGCTGCACCAAACTGGGGAAATGGCGAGCAGAAGTTCAATGCAGCCAATGATGGATGCGAAGGCAGGGACAACAGGTCCGCAACATTCGATCAGAGCAAAGTAATCAATGATGTAGTAACAGTTTGGGAAGGTTACTGTCCTTACTAAACCATTGGTATTGGCATGTTCATGCCTGCCAGTATATTAAAAGATGATTCAGCAGCAGGGGGAGCATTCATTCAGGCTCCTCCTGTAAATGCTGAAATGAACATGAACCTGTCTGTCAATCCTCACTTAGTACAGCAAATGCCTCTGTGGCAGTTGTGGCTAAGGTGAGCTGTTGAGCCTAAAACAAAAAAAGCTTATTAGATAATCATCTAAAATGATAAGATCATTAAAATATTATAGTGTGTTAGCCCTTAGCGTCTGTCTTAGCCTGCCGGCATGGGCGCAGCAGGAGAATCCTGTAAAAAAGGTGGGAAACATCAGTGATGTACAGATCAGTGATCAGAAAGTACTCCTCTCCACAGATAATGGCATCAATGCAGAAATAACTGCCTACAGTCCGTCCGTCATCAGGGTTCGGATGTCGGAGCAACCCCTAGCCGAAGATTTCTCCTATGCAGTGGTGGCTGCACCACAACAAATAAAGGTAAACATAACCCAAAACGACCAGCAGCTTAGCATCCAGACAGATTCACTCCAGGCCAGGGTGCAGAAAAATCCCTTCTCCATAGCTTTTTACACCCCAGATGGCAGGCTAATCAACCAGGATGAGCAGGGACTCACCACCTCCTGGATTGGTGAAGAAGTTACCACCTACAAAAAAATGCAGGAAGGAGAGCGGTTTATTGGCCTGGGTGAAAAAACCGGTGGTCTCGACAGAAGAGGCAATGCCTACACCAACTGGAATACCGATGCCTTTGGGTACAGCACCGGCCAGGATCCGCTCTACACCACCATTCCATTCTTCATTGGCATCCACAGCGGCCTGAACTATGGTATCTTCCTGGACAATACCTACAGGAGCAACTTTAACTTTGGTGCCAGCAATAACCGCTTTTCTTCTTTTGGGGCAGAAGGTGGCGAAATGGACTACTACTTTATTTACCATACCAAATTAGCTGATATCATCACCTCCTACACAGCCTTAACAGGCCGTATGCCAATGCCTCCGCTCTGGAGCCTGGGCTATCAGCAAAACCGCTATTCTTACTATCCCGAAACTGAGGTAATGCGCATTGCACAAACCCTGCGGGAAAAAAAGATACCGGCCGATGGCATTACCCTCGACATCCACTATATGGATGCTTATAAGCTGTTCACCTGGAACACTGAACGGTTCCCTGACCCGCTGCAGATGAACAAAAAGCTGGAGGATATGGGCTTTAAAACTACCATTATCGTAGACCCCGGCATAAAAGTAGAAGAGGGGTATGCTGCCTATGAAAGTGGCCTGAAGGAAGACATCTTCCTGAAATACCCTGACGGGCAAAACTACGCCGGCCAGGTATGGCCGGGCTGGACGCATTTCCCTGATTTTACCAGCGAAAAAGGCCGTGCCTGGTGGCGGGAACAGGTAAAACTGTTTGCTGACCAGGGCATAGACGGTATCTGGAACGACATGAATGAAATAGCCACCTGGGGACAAACCATGCCCGGCAATGTGCTGTTCGATTACGACGGTCACCTTACTACCCACAAGGAAGGCCGTAATGTTTATGGCCTGCAGATGACCCGCGCAAGCTACAATGGCGCCCGCGAGGCCATGAACAAGCGCCCCTTCCTGCTCACCCGTGCCGGTTATGCAGGTATGCAGCGCTATACTGCCAAATGGACGGGTGATAACCGCTCCGAAGACAGCCATATGCTCCTGGGCATACGTCTGCTCAATAGCCTTGGTGTGAGCGGTGTTTCCTTCACGGGTATGGACATAGGCGGCTTTACCGGTAACCCTTCTGTTGGCCTCTACGCCCGCTGGATTCAGTTAGGTGCCTTTACGCCTTATTTCCGCAATCACACGGGCGTAAATACTAAATCATCTGAGCCATGGGCCTACGGCGAAGAGGTAACCGAAATTGCCCGCAACTTTATCAACCTGCGCTACAGGCTGCTGCCTTACCTGTATTCTTCATTTTATGAGTCTACGCAAACCGGTCAGCCCGTAATGCGTACCCTGGCCATTGATTATACCCACGAGCCCCTGGTTTACAGCTCCGATTACCAGAACCAGTACTTCTTTGGCGAAGCCTTTATGGTGGCACCATTCGAGAGCACTACCAGCTTTGGTAAGATCTACTTTCCTAAAGGCAAATGGTACGAATTATTTACAGGTACAGTTGAGCAGGGCGGACAGGAAAAAATACTCCAGCTGTCTTACAACCGCCTGCCTGTGTATGTAAAGGAAAGCAGCATCATACCCATGCAGTCGCTGATACAGTCAACTGCTGAAATGCCAACAGATACCCTTATCATTCATGTGTACCAGGGCAGTGTGGCAAACCAGTTTGTATACTACGAAGACGACGGCGAGTCATTCGACCATGAAAAGGGCGAATTCTATAAAAGGGTAATCAGCTACGATCCGCGCAAAAAAGCGATCAGTTTTGGCGAGGCAGAGGGTTCCTTCAAGTCGAAATTTAACCACATTAAACTGGTGCTGCATGGCTTTGGAGATGGCGGCAGGTGGCGGCTGAACGGCAAATCAGCAAGCCCCAAAAGTAGTTTTGTATCTTTCATAGATCCGATATCGCGCTTCGATCCACAGGGTGTGTCAAATCCGATAGAAGGATATAATGTTAAAAGTATCGTGATCAGGAATGAGAACGGCAGGTTCTCCCTGACCTATTGATCTTTGAGTTGGTGAGGTTTAGAGCATCCGGTGTTTTGTGGTTGGTTTTACATAGTCCGGATGCTCTTCCTTTTCAATTTATGTTGCACTGGCAGAGGCAGTCTGCTACAATTCTTTCTGTCTCAAACTCAATAAAAAAAGCATTTGCTGTTTTGCGCTTCTGGATTACCAGGCAAATACAGCATTCGGGTAATCAAAGAACTCGGGAGCGAAATATTAATGAACATGAAACACGGTATTATACTTTTTTGCCTGGTCCTGAAGGGGATCATCCTGAGTGGATTGTCAGGCGCAGGACAGCTTTACGCACAGGTGCCGCAGCTGGAGAGGGTTGAGCCCGGCTTCTGGTGGGTGGGCATGAAAAACCCGAAACTGCAGCTTATTGTACATGGCGACAAAATCGCCTCCAGGGAAGTAAGCTTAAATTATCCGGGTGTTAAGCTGGCACAGGTACATAAGGTTGAAAACCCAAACTACCTCTTCCTGGACCTGGAGATAGCCCCTGATGCAGCGGCAGGCACTTTTCCTATCACTTTTACGCAAAAGGGCAAAAAGAAGCTTAGCTACCAGTACGAGCTGAAATCCCGTAATAACTCCCGGGAGCGCATCACTGGAGTAACCAACGAAGATTTTGTTTACCTGATCATGCCAGACCGCTTTGCCAATGGTGATAAAACCAACGATGTAGTGAAGGGGATGCAGGAAACCACACTCAGCCGCGATTCTATGTACTACCGCCATGGCGGCGACATACAGGGCATCATCAATAAGCTTGATTATTTAGAAGAACTGGGTGTTACCGCCCTCTGGCTAAACCCGGTGCTGGAAAATGATCAGCCTAGAACATCCTACCATGGCTATGCAAACACAGAGAACTATAAAATAGACCGGCGCTTTGGCTCAAATGAATTGTACCGCCAGCTTGGCAATGAGCTTCAGAAGCGCGATATGAAGCTGATCAAAGACCTGGTGCACAACCACATTGGCAGCCAGCACTGGATCATAAAGGACCTACCCTCCAAAGACTGGGTGCACCAGTGGCCCGAGTATACTAAAACCAGTTACAAAGACCAGGTGCTGTTTGATCCTTATGCTTCTGAGGCAGACAAAAAACAAATGATGGATGGCTGGTTCGACAGCCACATGCCTGATGTAGACCAGGATAACCCCTTCGTTCGGAATTACATTACCCAAAGCCATATCTGGTGGATAGAATATGCCGGTCTGGATGGTTTCAGGCTTGATACTTATGCTTATAACAATCCCGAATATATGGCAGAATGGGGCAGGGCCATTAAAGAGGAGTATCCGCAGTTTACCTTCTTTGGCGAAACCTGGGTGCATGGTGTTCCCAACCAGGTATACTTTACCCAGGGAAAAACGGTAAACCAGCCGCTGGATACAGAGCTTCAGGGTGTAACTGATTTTCAGGCTTTGTGGGGCATTAATGAGGCGCTCAATGGAGAGTGGGGCTGGACCAATGGAGTGAACAAGCTGTACAATACCCTTGCAGGCGACTACCAGTACCAGGATGCAACCCGCAATGTGGTATTTCTGGATAATCACGACATAAGCCGCTTTTATTCTGTAGTTGGCGAAGACTTTAACAAATTCAAATCAGGCATTGCCTGGCTCCTCACCACCCGCGGTATTCCACAGTTGTACTACGGAACAGAAATACTGATGAAGAACCATGCCGACCCCGATGGTAAAGTGCGTGAAGATTTTAAAGGCGGTTGGGAAGGCGACAAGGAAAATAAGTTTACGGCAGCAGGGCGAACCGAACAGGAAAACGAGGCTTTC
Organism: Cesiribacter sp. SM1; assembly: GCF_020178975.1. Lineage (GTDB taxonomy): Bacteria > Bacteroidota > Bacteroidia > Cytophagales > Cyclobacteriaceae > Cesiribacter. The sequence continues at coordinate 31,588 of NZ_JAHXBU010000042.1, read as the reverse complement.
AACTATGTGAAAAAACTTGCCAATTATCGCAAGCAAAACCAGGTACTGCAAACAGGCAAGCTTATGCAGTATGTACCCGAGGATGCTGTTTACGTTTACTTCCGCTACAACGAAGAGCAAACGGTAATGGTGGTAATGAACACAGCAGCCGAAGCGCGTAAAGTAAACACCAGCCGCTTTAGCGAAAGAATGGCAGGCTTTGGCAAAGCACATAACATTGTAACCGACGAAGTACTGAATACCAGCGATACCCTTACAGTACCTGCAAAAACCACCCTGGTGCTGGAGCTTAAAAAGCAGGCGGATTGAGGGTGTTATGCGCCGCTCGCTTGGGCCCTGGTTCTGCAAGATAAAAGTTGATCACTGCCAGCAATTTCTATTACCCTCACCAACTACTCATATGATAAAACCTATACACAATTTTTTAAGCCTGCTGATCCTTATCATCACTGCTACTGCAGGTTTTGCACAGCAGATAGTAAGCATCGAACCTGCCGGTGCAGGCGCTGATGATGAAATCAAAATCATCTTCAATGCTTGGGCTGGAGGAGGGGAGTTAGCAGGTGCAGCAAAAGTATACATGCACTCCGGGGTAGTTACTGATGGTCCTACAGGCACTGCCTGGACTAATGTAAAGGGCAACTGGGGAGCCGATGACGGCATTGGAGAAATGACCAGGGTTGAAGGAGCCCAGGATCTATGGGAAATTACCCTTTCGCCCACAGCCAGAAGTTACTATGGGGTAGCCGAAGGCACTAATATCTACCGTCTTGCCATGGTATTCCGCAATGCCGCCGGCGACAAAAAAGCTACTATCGCAGCAGGTGACTACCCGTGGGGAGCTGTTGCCGGCAATGGCGACTTTTTCGTCAACATTGCAAGCGGACCTTATGTACTCATAAGCCAGCCACAAACTGCAGAAATTTACCTGCAGGAGGGAGAGTCCTTGCAGATACAGGCAGAGGCTTCTGCTGCTGTTTCTTCTATTACCTTATACATCAGGGAGGAGGGCGCTTTTGTACAGAAGCAGCAGCTAAGCAGCGGTAAAACCATCACCTACAGTTATGTTCCCACACAAGCTGGGGCGCTCACCATTAAAGTAGTGGCGGTGATCAATGGGGTAGAAGTGGAAAACAGCAAAACAATCCAGGTATACCTGTACCCACAGCCAGTTACTGCAGCACTGCCCGCTGGGGTAATCAAGGGGATTAACTATCACGAAGATGATCCTTCCAAAGTAACCCTTGTGCTGGAGGCTCCGGGAAAAGATTTTGCCTATGTGGTAGGCGACTTTACCAACTGGCTACCAGTTTCAGAATACCTGATGAAGCAAACGCCGGGTGGAGAAATGTTCTGGCTGGAAGTAACAGGACTAAACCCGGGAGAGGAGTATGTTTTTCAGTACTGGGTAGAAGGCAACACTAAAATAGGAGATCCCTATGCCGATAAAGTGGCCGACCCCTGGAACGACCAGTACATCAGTGCCTCCACCTATCCAAACCTGCCCCGGTACAACAAAACAGATTATGGGGTAGCCTCTGTGCTGCAAACTGCACAGGAAGCGCATGAATGGGCAGCATCTGAAGCTAACTGGACAAAGCCCGAGCCTAAGGATCTGGTGGTGTATGAAGTACTACTGCGCGATTTTCTGGAAACGCACAATTACAGGGATTTAACAGACACCCTTTCTTACCTGAAGCGCCTGGGGGTGAATGCCATTCAGCTGATGCCCGTTATGGAGTTTGAGGGCAACATCAGCTGGGGATACAACCCTATGTACCACTTTGCTCCAGATAAGTACTACGGCACTAAAAAAGAGCTGAAACAATTTATAGAAGCAGCGCATCAGCAGGGTATGGCTGTTATTCTGGATATGGTGCTCAACCATGCCTTTGGCCAGAGCCCCCTGGTGAAAATGTACTGGGACGAATCCAACAGCACTGTGTCGGCAGCTTCGCCCTGGTTTAACCCACAGGCCACACACCCATTCAACGTAGGCTTCGATTTTAACCACGAAAGCCCCTACACCCAAAGCTTTGTAGACAGTGTAAATCTTTACTGGCTGGAGGAGTACCATTTTGATGGTTTCCGTTTCGACCTATCCAAAGGCTTTACCCAAACCAATAATCCCGACAATGTTGGTGCATGGTCGGCCTATGACGCCTCCAGGATAGCCATACTAAAACGTATGGCCGATGAGATCTGGGAGCATACCGGAGATGCCTACATCATACTGGAACATTTTGCCGATAACCAGGAGGAAAAAGAGCTGGCCGAATACCGGGCTGCAGAAGGCAAAGGCATGATGGTCTGGGGAAACCTAAACCACGCCTACAACCAGAACACCATGGGTTATGCCGCTGAATCAGACATCAGGTGGGTGTACCACGGCACCCGTAACTGGTCTGTGCCGCATGTGGTAGGGTATATGGAGAGCCATGATGAGGAGCGCCTGATGTATAAGAACCTGGCGTATGGCAATGCTGCAGGGAACTACAGCGTAAAGGATGAAGCAACAGCCCTGAACAGGCAAAAGGCGGTCGGTTTAATGTTTTACACCATACCCGGACCCAAAATGATCTGGCAGTTTGGAGAACTGGGCTATGACATCAGCATTAACCGCTGCGAAGATGGCACCATTAGCGATAACTGCAGGCTATCGCCAAAACCGGCCTATTGGGAGTACCTGGATAGCCCGGAGCACAAAAGCCTCTTCGACCATACTGCAGACCTGCTGCGCTTACGCAACGAGTATTCAGTATTCACCAATGGCACGGCCAGTTTTCAGGATGAAGGCCTGATCAAAAAGTTAAGCCTTAAAAATGCTGCTAACACTAACGCACCGGCCAGTGCCGATGAAATGAATGTGTTCATCGTGACTAACTTCGATGTTACTTCCCGTAACGTAACAGCTGTATTCCCACATGCCGGCACCTGGTACGATTATTATGCCGGGGGCAAAGCAGTAGAGGCAGGTACAGCGGGTTTGCCCCTGCAAATAGATGCCGGGATGTATAAAATGTATACCGATTACCCGATAGGGTCGGGAGCAGTAACCGGGCTGCCCAATGGGTTAGCCATAGGACTTCGGCTTTATCCCAACCCGGCCACAGAACTTATTACGCTGGAAACGGGCGGTAAACAGCTGCAGCAGTTTAGCATCAGCAACATGCAGGGGATAAGCATCAGCCCACGGAAGGCATCAGGCAATCAATGGAATATCAGCAGCCTGCCCACAGGGTTTTATGTAGCCAGGGTGGTGGTTGCCGGGAGATCATACTACCTGAAATTTGTAAAGCAATAGTTCAAAGAATGATTCATCCCTGATTTTTTAAGTAGGGTTAAAAAGTAAAAGCGGCCTTTGGAGAACTCCTATGGCCGCTTTTATTTATAAACTTAGCTTCTCAACATCCGGGATGAATGATGTGCTTCAGTTCTTGATCTTTAGAGTAATCTGTCACATCATGTACGTTAGGCCACTTCGGGACTTATCTAAGCTACCTCATGGCCCATGGCAGCTTCCAGTATCTGGAACCACTGTTCCCGGCTTAGCTCAACCGATAGTGCATCTACAGCCCTTTTAAGGTGTTCTTTTTTACCGGTTCCTACAATTGGAATAGGTTTGCTGGGGTGCTTGAGGATCCAAGCAATGGCCAGCTTATCAATGCCGTCAACTCCGGTTTCCCTGGCTATGGCTTCCAGCTTAAGCTTCAGGCGTACGCCCCGCTCATCCTGTGGTTGCAGCAGGTTACCCCCAGCCAGTGGCGACCAGGCCATTGGCCGGATCCGCTCTTTCAGGAAAAAATCCATATTCCCATTATCGAAATGCTCTAGTCGATAAGGAGAAAGCTCTATCTGGTTGGTGGTTAGTTTGCCGCCAACATAGGAGTTCAGCATCTGGTACTGCATGGGTGTAAAATTTGATACACCAAAATGGCGCACCTTTCCCGCACTTTCCAGCTCCTCAAAGGCACGGGCTGTTTCGGAAGGGTCCATCAGGGGGTCAGGCCGGTGTATCAGCAGCAGGTCAACATACTCGGTCTGCAGGTTCCGCAACGATTGCTCTACACTCTGCATAATATGTGTGTAGCTGGTATCGTAGTGCTTTACTTTTCGCTCCGGAAACTTTTGCGAGCGCAGCATAATGCCGCATTTGGTTACCAGCTGCATTTGCTCCCGCAGCCGGGGCTGGTTTTTCAGAACATTACCAAATTCAGCCTCACAGCCATAGTCGCCATAAATGTCTGCATGGTCAAAGGTGGTAATACCCATAGAAAGGGCCTCTTCTATATAAGCCTGCACTTCACTGGCCGGTACACACCAGTCAATGAGCCGCCATAGGCCCAGTACCAGGGGAGACATTTGCAGGTTTTGTGATAGCTTGGTTGATTGCATGGTATAATAATATGTACTTTGAAAAATTGACTCCGCCGACTGATCTGGAACAAAAAGCTCAATTTACTGCAGCCGTAGGGTAAATGGCAACAAAATGGGCTGTAGAAGTAAAATTTCTAAAAAGAAGGGGTTTTATTCGGGCTAAATCTTCTGCACCAGGTTTAGGGCATCGTCCAATACATTAAGTTTTGAAGAATTGCCCACCGCAATTCTGCCGATACGCTGCTCTAACCCCAGGAGCCTGGCCGGTATTTCGGTAGCCATTCTGATGGCCACAGGAAGGGAAATACCTACAGATTTAACAAGGTTCTGCAGGGCATCGTGCAGGGTAATGGATGAGCCCGCCAGATTGCCCCCGGCAGTGTAAAACTGGCCCCTCTTTTTGTGTATGCTGGTGCCCTCAAAGCTAATCTCATCCTGCTCCAGGCCTATAAAGGAAGCATCAGAGATCAGAAACAGCTTTTCTTTTTTCAGCTCATAAGCCATTTTTACAGCGCTATAATGGGAGTGAACCCCATCTACGATAATGCCTGCATACACAGGTGAACTTAGGGCCGCTCCGGTAAGCCCGGGCTCCCGGTGCTGAAATGAAGACATGGCATTGTAAAGATGCGTAACACAGCTTCCTCCCATTGCAAAAAAAGCCTGGGCCTGTTCATAGGTGGCGTTGCTGTGGCCTGCAGAAACCACAAAATCCTGTTCCAGCAGTTTTAGTAGCTGCTCCCTGCTAAATATTTCCGGGGCAATGGTCACTATCTTCAGTACCCCGGCGCCCCGGCTAATAATAGCATCCAGCTCTGTATTAACAGGTTTTCGAATGTTTTTGGGATTGTGGCCACCGTGCTTGCCGGGGTTCAGGAAAGGACCTTCCAGGTGAAGCCCCAGGATTCCCGGATGTTGATGCATGGCCTCTGCTACTACCTCAAGTGCCTTTAAAATATTGGCACTCTCGCTGCTGATGAGGGTTGGCAACAGGTAGCGGGTGCCCTTTTCTTCATGGGCCTGCAAAATTTGCGCCAATGCCTCCACACTGATGTTGTTGTTGAAGAATACCTGCTTTCCTCCATTTACCTGCAGGTCAACAAAGCCTGGTGTAATTAAGTGGTGCTCCAGGTCCAGTGCCTTTATGTTTTCATTTACCGGTATTGCTTTGCCCACAGCAAGAATTGTTTTTTCATCAATAAGTATTTCCTGATCTTCAAGAAGTATATCAGTTTGGTAAAATTTGCAGTTCTTAAGGAGGGTAAGATTCATTGTTTCGGGATAGCTTAATGAATTAAGGCTTTATTTAAGTATCTGAAATGATCTCTTAGGATAAAATGCTCCCTGTTATCAAAAAAGCTCCAGTACAGGGTAAAGGCTGGAACTGCTTTATATTGTTTACTTTGCTGCTGGGCTTCCACTAAATTGAAGGTACAAGGATGGGGATACCACAACCATAACCTATTGCTCCAGATCTGGTTTATCTACATTATTTAAATATATGAAAAGGCTACTGATATTTATTTTACTGTTATTCAGTGTACCCGTTTTAGCGCAGCAGGATGTAATACCTGCAAAAAAGTCTGCCGTAACGGTTAGTCCGGTAATGCATGGCAGCCTGGTGCTGCAGTGGAACGGCCGAACCATTTACGTAGATCCTTACAACGGTGCAGATAAGTTTGCTGATTTTCCCGCTCCCGACCTGGTGCTGATCACCGATATCCATGGCGACCACCTCCATAAGGAAACCCTCAAGGCGCTGGATCTATCCAATGCAGAGCTCGTTGCCCCGCAGGCGGTAATGGATGAGCTGGGAAATGAGATTAACTTCAAAAAGAAGCACACTCTGGCCAATGATGAGGAAATGAAATGGAGGTCCATCAGCATCAAGGCAATGCCCATGTACAACCTGCCAGAGAATGAAGAGGCACGGCATGTAAAAGGCCGGGGCAATGGTTATATTCTTACTATGGGCAAGCAGCGCTTTTACCTGGCAGGTGATACTGAAGCAATTCCGGAAATGCGGCAACTGGAAAATATAGATGTGGCCTTTATACCTATGAACCTACCCTTTACCATGGATGTGCAGCAGGCAGCAGATGGTGTACTCGATTTTAAGCCACGGATTGTGTACCCTTACCATTTTCGTGGCGCAGAGGGCAAGTTAAGTGATGTAGAGCAGTTCAAGGCGCTTGTAAACATGAAAGACCCCTCCATTGATGTACGCCTGCGCGACTGGTATCCTGAAAAATAGTGCAGCACTATTGAAGTCTTATCGCATTAGCTTATATTCATAGCGTACATAATGCTTAGCGCTGTTTCTGCATGAATAAAATACTTACAAAAAGCAGCTTACTACTGTTGCTGTGCCTGTTCTGTGCCGCTGCTTATGCCCAGGACTGGAATAAGAAAAAATGTGCCGTGGTGCTTACCTACGATGATGCCCTGAATGTGCACCTGGATAATGTAGTACCAGCTTTAGATTCTCTGCAGTTAAAAGGAACCTTTTATCTGACTGCCGCAGCGGCACCCTTTGCAAAAAGACTGGAGGAATGGAAAAAAGTGGCAGCGAACAAGCATGAACTGGCCAACCACACCCTGTTCCATCCCTGCAACGGTAGCCTGCCCGGCAGGGGTTTTGTCACGGCAGATTATGATCTGTCAACCTATTCCCTGCGCCGTATCAGGGATGAAATACGCATGACCAATACAGCACTGGAGGCCCTTGACGGTAAAAAAGAGCGCACCTTTGCATATCCCTGCGGTGATATGACTGTTGGCGATACTTCTTATGTTGATGCCATCAGGGTCGATTTTGTTGCCGCCCGAGGCGTGCAGAGCGTACTGGTACCAAAAGGCAATGCCGATCTCTACAATGTTGGCAGTTATATGATCAACGGGCAGACAGGTGATGAACTGATTGCACTGGTAAAAAAAGCTATGCAAAGCAGGAGCATGGTGGTGTTTCTTTTTCATGGTGTAGGAGGGGAGCACGGACTGAATGTTTCCCTGGAGGCGCACAGCAAACTACTGCATTTCCTGAAGGAGCATGAAAAAGAAATCTGGACCACCACTTTCCTGGATGCTGTCCAGCACATCAAAGCATCAAACAAGGCTGATAAAGCTAACCAGTGATAAACTACTACTAAAAAAAGTGGCCTTTGGAGTTTTTAAGCTCCAAAGGCCACTTTTTTTACTCTCCTGATGAAACCAGCAGTCTATTCTCCACCCACCACAACGCTCCAGGGGCGAATAGACCATTCCTTGATCAGCCCGTTTTTTACATAAGGATCATTGAGGGCAAATTGCTCCGCTACAGCTGGACTATCTCCCCTGAATACCAGTACTGCACCATCTGCAGGCTCTGCCAGTGCGCCTGCCATTACCATGTCGCCGTTTTCATAAGCACTTTTTGCAAGGGCTAAATGCTCGTTACGGTAAGGTGCACGTTTTTCAACATAATTCTCAACGGTTTTGTAGAAAAGGATGAAGTACATAAGCTTGTAAATATTTAATCATTCATACGACACAGTGCCTTACTAGATACGCTTTACCAGCGTAAGGGAAAGGTCTACACCGGTAGCGTTCAGCCTGTTCATGTTTGCCGGTGCTGGCCAGGCAGAATTAGCCGTAGGCTCATACTCAAAGTAAATGTTCCTGTACCTGAAGCCGGGATCCATGCTGAAAGTATCTGTAAATTTGAGCCTTAATTTTGCCTCTACCTGGTAGCCTAAAGCATTGGTATAGGTCCACTCACCCATATCATGGCTGTTCTCGGTGAGCTTTAGCTTTCCAGGGAAGTTGTAGTTTAGCCCTGCCCCCAGTATGATACCATTTAAAACACCATCTGAAGTTTTGAAAAGCTTGTTAAGGCCGGCAGTAAAATAGCCGCGTCCAAAGGAGGCAGAGGTTTTGTTCGATGTGCCGTTTACACTTTCGTATTGCAGCGCAAGGTTTTTTTGAAAACCGAGTGTGGCATACGCATCTAAGCGCTTGATCAGTTCGTAGCCAAGGCCAGCTTCCAATCCCATGCCGCCGCCGGGGCTGTAAACTACCTGGTCTCCACTGTAATCAAGACTTTCGTACTGGGCGCCAAAGCCCACATTAACCCGGCCAATAAACTTAAGATTTTGTGCCATGGCCGGCATTGCAAGTGCTGCCAGCAGGCATAGCGTGAGGAGGTGTTTCATGAACATGCTTTATTAACTGTTAAAATTGAAATAGTAAAATCTGGCAGAAGGGTAATGTTACATGGCAAATCTACTACAGCTACCAGAAAGATATCCTGATGGAGGGTAATAATTTTCAGCCAGGAGTCTTGTAAAAGCAGCTCATAAAAAAGCCACTACCCATAGGAGTAGTGGCTTCAGTTAAATTTATTTTAAGCCTATTTGTTGTTCATACGGTCGAGAACATCCATTACTTCGCGTACGTGTTTGTTGCTGGTTTGCATGAGCTCCATTTCCTGGTCGTTCAGTTTAAGCTCAATTACTTTCTCTACACCGTTTTTACCAAGCACCACCGGTACACCCAGGTAGGTGCCGTCGATGCCGTACTCACCCTCAAGCTTGATGCAAACAGGGTAAATGTGGCGCTGGTCGCGTACGATAGACTCAACCATCTGGGCTGCAGCTGAGCCTGGAGCATACCAGGCAGAAGTACCCATAAGCTTCACCAGCTCACCACCACCAAACTTGGTGCGTTCAATGATGGCATCCAGACGATCCTGGGCAATCAGCTCCGTAACCGGTATACCCGATACGGTGGTATAGCGGGGTAGTGGCACCATGGTATCGCCGTGTCCGCCAAGCAGCATGGCCTGAATATCTTTAGGAGAAACATTAAGTTCTTCGGCAAGGAATGCACGATAGCGGGCAGTATCCAGAATACCGGCCATACCCATTACCTTGGTACGAGGCAGTTTTGCCGTAATGTGGGCCTGGTAGGTCATTACATCAAGTGGGTTTGATACCACAATGATAATGGCTTCAGGAGAGTGTTTCACCACGTTTTCGGTAACCGAGCGTACAATGCCAGCATTGGTTTCGATAAGGTCATCACGCGTCATGCCAGGTTTGCGTGGCAGACCCGATGTGATCACCACTACATCAGAACCAGCAGTTTTGCTGTAGTCGTTTGAGGAGCCGGTGGTACGGGTGTCGTACAGATTAATGGGGGCTTTTTGCCAGATATCGAGTGCTTTGCCTTCACTCAATCCTTCTTTGATGTCAATAAGAACAACTTCATTGACAACTTCGCGATAGGCCAGTACATCAGCACAGGTTGCGCCAACATTACCGGCACCTACTACGGTTACTTTCATGATAAAAAATTTTTCGTCTAGAATCGGGTTAAAAGAACTTTCGCCCCCAAGATACGGCAAAAATCAACGCATTGCCAATTTAATGTGCTAATCCGATCATGTGCTAATGTGCTAATTTTGGGTCTTCAGGCGTACACAAGCTTTCTGGTAGTAAGAAGTCTGTAGCTATTTAAGAATGCCTTTAAAGATTCATTTTAAGGTGTTAGCATCTCAGTTTTAGCTTCTGCGGATGTTATTTTAATCCAACCTTCAGGCAGCACATCAAATGATTAGCAATCAACAAATCTATCTATCCGGATGCAGGTAGGCCTGGCCCAGATCGAAGAAGCCAAAGGTGGAGCGGTAGGCGTTGAAAAGATTCATGGTGTAGCCGTTGTAGAGCTCTGCCAGGGAGTTAAGCATTTCAGCTTTGATGTTGGGGTGGTTCTCGAAAATATCCAGGATGTTCACCTGAGGGATCACAAAGATCTCTGCTCGTTCGCTTACAACTATTGAGCTGTAAATGCGACGGGTGTTTTCCAGCAGAGAGTTGTCGCCAAAGGCATGGCCTTTTTCCAGGATTGAGAGTACCTCCATTTTTTCGCCCAGGTCTATGTTAAGCGATACGCTGCCATTGCGGATAACGTACAGGGCCTGGCTGGGGTCATTACGAAAAAATACAACCTCATCCTGGTTATAGGAGCGCAGGAACATATAGGGAGTGAAAAGTGCCAGCTCGTCATAGGTGAGCCGCTCAAACAGCTTTACCTGTGCAAGAAAAGTGAAGAGTGCATTTTCCTGATCTGTGTAAGACTTCTTGAAGGGATTGATCATGGCTTAACCAGCCTAATTTCGAAAACTTCCTGAGTTTGTGGCGTAATTTTGAAGCGATCATCTGGTCTGTAACCGGCAACCCATACAATATCAGCACCGGAAACGACTAACTGCACTTCTTCTTTCAAGTTTACAGGAATTTTGTGGTCGATCATAAAATCGCTTAGCTTTTTTTTGCCCTTCATGCCCAGGGGTCTGAACCAGTCTCCGGTTTGTGGCGGGCGCAGCTGTAGCGGAAATTGCAGCTTATGGAAATCAAGGGCAGCAACAGCCGGATCGGGATCAATGACATAACCCTTTGCCGTAATTCTTCTGGTCTGCAATATATTGCTGCCGGCGCTTACCTGGCTGTCGGTAGGTACAAGTACAGTAGTGGGAGCAGGGTCCGGGCTGTTAACGGGGCTGATGATGAGCTGCTGCCTGTCGATGCCCAGCCGGTGTGTTGCGGTAGAAAATCTCTTGCCCGAGCTGGTGCCCAGCGGGTTCTGCCAGGTTTGCAGAATGTTTCCGGCCTCCTGCCAGCTGCCTCCGAAAGGAGTAAGCAGCTCTCCCAGCAGGTACTGTGGTTCTGTTTCCTGTAACAGGCGGGGCAGGTTCAGGTAAAAATGTCCCTCACGCTCCTCCAGCAGCAGGGGCCTTAAATTATTAACTAATTGCAGAAGCAGCCCTTCTGCAGCGCGCAGGCGCTGGGCAGTTTCCTGCATGGCCCATTCTACGCGCGGGTTAAGCTCTTTTAGCACAGGCATTACCTGTTGCCTTATTTTGTTGCGCCTGTATTTAAGAGAGTTGTTGCTGCTGTCTTCCCGCCAGCTAATGCCATGTTGCTGTGCATAGGCGGCAAGGTCACGCCGGGTGGCAAACAGGAGCGGCCGAACTATTTTACCCCGTTTTGCGCTAATGCCATGAAGGCCGGCTATGCCGGTGCCACGGCTTAGGTTCAGCAGCAGGGTTTCGGCCTGGTCGCTCATGTGGTGGGCTGTGGCTACCCAGTCAAAATTAAGCTGCTGGCATAGCTCATCGAACCACTGGTAGCGCAAGTCGCGGGCAGCCATTTGTATAGATACCCCTGCAGACTGCGCAGTTTCTGCAGCATTCAGGCGGGTGGTATAAAAAGATACATCCAGCTGTTGTGCCAGACTTTCAACAAATCGGGCATCTTCTTCAGATTCTGCTCCGCGTAAACCAAAGTTTACATGGGCAATGGCAAAGGAGTAAGGAGACTGGCTGAACAGGTGTGCCATTACCACAGAATCGAGACCGCCGCTTACGGCAAGCAGTATTTTGTGGTTAAGCGCGAAGAGTGCTTGCTCTTTTATGTAAGTCAAAAAAAAATTCTGCATAAGGAGAAGCCCCCTTTTTACGTTACCTTTGTAACAAAGGTAGAAACCGCCATTTATAAAAATCACCATAAGGTAGAGAATTTTATAGTGGTGGCGCTGGCTGTGTTGATAAATTAACCCTTTCGAGAGAAAAGAATGCAAACCAAGCGGCATATTCTAATGCCAAAAAACATTTGCCTGATCCTGCTGCCCCTCTTGCTCCTGCTGGGGATGTCAGATGCCTTCGCACAACAACGCCTGCGCTTTACTGCCGATAAAATTAACGGACGCCGCGTAGGAGGGGAGCGTATCAACTACCTTATTGGCAATGTGGTGATACGCCAGGCAGAAACTACGATCTATGCCGATTCTGCTTCGGTACAAAGAGCAGAAAATAAGGCAGAAGCCTTTGGCCGTATCAGGGTTACGGAAGGCGACTCAATCGATATTACCTCCAAACAACTGGTGTACGATGGCAACACAGGTACTGCACACCTCTACAGGGATGTGGTATACCGCGATGGCAGAGCTACCCTGTACACCGATAATCTTGAATTCAATAAGTTCACAGGAATCTCCTCCTATTATGGCGGCGGACGCCTGGTAGACGAAAGTAATACCCTTACCAGCCGCCAGGGTTCATATGATAAGCAAAATCAGCAGGCTTCCTTTTTTGGCAAAGTAGTGCTAACCTCTCCGGATGCTACGGCTACTACCGATACGCTCTATTATAACACCCTTACAGGGCAGGCCAGGTTTGTGGGGCCTTATAGAATTGTGAGGAGCGACGGAACCATAGTGGAGGGCACAGAAGAATTTATTTACAACACCCGCTCGGAAAATGCCGCTGTGGTTCAGGGCTTTATCGAAAACCAGGATTATATCATTACTGGCAACCGCCTGCGCTACAACAAGCAGAAGCAACTGTTTACTGCTGAAGGAAAGGTGAAAATGACTGCCAAAAACAGGCAGATCATTATAACCGGCGAAGAGGCCTATTACGATAAAGCCACCGGTGTTACGCAGGTCTGGGGAAACCCGGTGATGAAGCGCCCGGTACAAAACGATACCCTGTATCTTTCTGCCGATACCATGCGGTCCATTGAAAGCCAGGTAGCAGCAGAAAAACGCCTGCTGGCCTGGAACCGGGTGAAAATATTCAAGGAAGACCTGCAGGGGCTTGCCGATTCGCTGGCCTATCGGCTGGCCGATTCTGTTCTGTACTTTTACCGTGATCCGGTGCTTTGGAACGTGCAGAACCAGCTAACAGGCGATACCATCAGCATGGAAATCCACAATAATCAGGTAGACCGCATGCGCCTGCTGCAGAATGGTTTTGTGATCTCTAAAGATACTGCAATCAACCATTACAACCAGGTAAAGGGCAGGCTAATAACCGCCTTCTTTGGTAAGGAAGAGCTAGAACAGGTAGCCGTTAATGGCAATGCCGAGAGTATTTATTTTGTGCTTGATGAAAAAGCTGCCAATGTTATGATGGGCATGAACCGCCTTACCAGCAGCAGCATGCTTATTAGTTTTGGCAACAGAACTGTGCAGCAAATCCGCTTTTACCAGCAGCCTGATGCTATTTTTGTTCCCCCGCATGAGTTGCAGGAACCCCAGACACGCCTGCAGGGTTTTGTTTGGAGAGAGGAACAAAGGCCCAGCAAAGAAGATGTGCTCTTCAGGAAAGCAGCAGCTACACCACCAGCACCTGCCGGGGCAGGTGCCCCGGCCAGCAGTGGTGCAGGAGTAGCCACCCCGGCATCTAAGCCGGCTGCCGGCAACAGTGCGGTTCCTGTAGTAAAACCAGCTGCTCCAGCAGCAACAAGCGAAAGAAAAGTCGCTCCTCCCTTAAAAAAAGAAGATCAGTAGATCTATTCATTGTCATTGTAACGGATTAAACTATATTTGCAGGCTTATGCGCCCAAACCTATTTAAAATAATCATATTCGGGTTTTTGCTGATCCTTGTAATGGGGTCATGCAGCAGCCGGGGATTCAACAAGCTGCAGCGTAGCGAGGACCCAATGGTTAAGTATGAGGCAGCACTCAAGTATTTCGAGGAGAAGAAGTATGCCCGTACTGCTATTCTGCTCGAAGACATACTCCCTCTTCTTACCGGTAGGCCCGAAGGCGAAAAAGCACAGTTTATCTATGCCTATTCACACTTTCACCAGAAGTTGTACATAGAGAGTGCTTACTACTTTAATGAGTTCTACAATGTGTACGGACGTAGTCCACAGGCAGAAGAAGCCCTCTTCATGCATGGCTACTCGCTGTACCTGCAGTCACCAAACCGTAACCTGGATCAAACCAGCACCCTGGAAGCGGTTACTGCCCTTCAGAACTTTATTAACCAGCACCCTCAGAGTGAGTACAGGGATAAAGCCACCCAGATTCTGGACGAACTCCAGTTTAAGCTGGCTAACAAAGCATTCGAAAATGCCAAACTTTTCTACGATATAGGCCGTTACAAGTCTGCCCTGGTTGTGCTGGAAACATTTGCCGATGATTTTCCGGATTCACAGCATAACGAAGAGGCAGCTTACCTGAGAATTCAGGCTGCTTATGAGCTGGCCCGTAACAGCCTTCAGTCTAAACAGCCCGAGCGGTACAGGCAGGTAGTGGATGTTTATCTTAGCTTTGTAGACAGATATCCCGAAAGCAGGTTTGTAAATGATGCAGAGAAGCTCTACATCAGCAGCCAGTCTGAAATAGAAAAATTAAGTTCAAGAAGTACAGCAAATAATAACCTATAATCATATGACGACTAAAGCATCTCTGGTAACACGCGACCTTGATAAATTAGCAGCACCAACTGGTAATGTTTACGCTTCAGTAGCGGTTATCTCCAAGCGTGCCCGTCAGCTGTCTACCCAAATGAAAGAGGAGCTTAGCTCCAAACTCGCAGAATTTGCTTCTACAGTTGATAACCTTGAAGAAGTGTTTGAAAACCGTGAGCAGATCGAGATATCTAAGTACTACGAGCGCATGCCCAAGCCAAGCGTTGTAGCTACTGAAGAATTCATGAACGACGAGCTGGTTTTCCGTAAAATAGAAGACCAGGAAAATCAGATCGACAAACTATAAATACCCTGCATGCTACACGGCAAAAAGATTTTGCTGGGGGTGTGTGGAAGTATAGCAGCATATAAAGCAGCCCACTTAACGCGGCTGCTGGTAAAAGCAGGAGCAGAGGTGCAGGTTATCATGACGCCCTCTGCTTTGCCTTTTATAGGCCCCCTAACCCTGGCAACCCTCTCCAAACGGCCTGTGCTGCATCAATACGCAAACACCGATACCGGCGAGTGGCACAACCATGTAGCCCTTGGGCTTTGGGCCGATGCCATGCTGGTGGCACCTGCCAGTGCCAATACCCTGGCAAAATTTGCCGGCGGCCTTTGCGATAACCTGCTAACAGCCGTGTATCTTTCGGCGCGTTGTCCGGTTTTTCTGGCTCCGGCCATGGACCTGGATATGTACCGGCACCCCTCCGCCAGGGCCAACCTGCAGCGACTGCAAAGCTGGGGGAACCACCTCATTGAACCAGAAAGTGGCGAGCTGGCCAGTGGACTGCACGGGCAGGGGCGCCTGGCCGAGCCCGAAAATATTGTAGCGCTCCTTGCGCAGCAGCTAAGCCGGCAATCAGGTATCAAAGAGCGGCTGCTGGGAAAAAAAGTGCTTATTACCGCCGGCCCTACCTACGAGGGCATCGATCCTGTTCGCTTTATCGGTAACCACAGTACAGGCCGCATGGGCTATGCCCTGGCCGAAGCTGCCGCAGCAGAAGGTGCCAGGGTGGTACTGGTGAGCGGCCCTACCCAGTTGCAGGTGCAACACCCCTCTATTCAGCGTATTAACGTACAATCGGCACAGCAAATGTTTGAAGCCTGCCATGCACACTATAGCAGCCAGGATGTCGTTATCTTTGCGGCAGCCGTGGCCGATTATAAACCAGTGGTGCAGGAGGAACAGAAAATCAAAAAGAAGGGTGAAAGCCTGGTGCTGGAGCTCCGCAAAACCGTTGATATTGCCGCTACCCTTGGAAAGGAAAAGGAGGGGCAGTTCCTGGTTGGTTTTGCCCTGGAGACCGAGCATGAGCAGGAGCATGCCAGGCAGAAGTTAAAAAATAAAAACCTGGACCTGATTGTACTCAACAGCCTGCGTGAAGAAGGCGCGGGATTTGGACATGCCACCAATAAAATCACTATTTTTAGTAAAGATGGCAGCCACAATGCCTACCCCTTAAAGCAGAAAGAGGCCGTGGCGGCAGATATACTGGAAGAGATTATTAGTAAACTAGATGTTGCTTAAACCAATCAATAGCATTGTAAATCATTTGCTGCAGGCTGTAAGCGCTGTAGTTTCAGTGCACATACAGATGCTGGCAAAAAAAATGCTGGTGTTAACCAGCCTCTTGCTGGCCCTTTTGGTAATAACTGAGGCACAGGCACAGGAGCTGAACTGCACTGTGCAGGTGAACGATGCCCAGATTGATGTGGCTGATAAGCGCGTGTTCCGGGAAATGGAAAGAGCTTTTACGGCTTTTATGAACAACACCACCTGGACCGACCAAAACTATGATTTTAACGAAAAGATTGATTGTAATATGCAGATTACGATCAATACCATGCCCAGTGTTGGTACCTATACCGGCACCTTGGTAATCAGGGCGGTAAGGCCGGTGTTTAATACCAGCTACACTAGCTCAATCTTTACCTTTGTTGACCGTGATTTCAACTTCAGTTATGTTGAGGCCCAACCCCTTGATTTCAATATAAACGCATTCAACAACAACATTACTTCCATGCTTGCTTTTTACGCCTATATGGTAGTAGGCATGGATAATGATTCGTTCGAACCCCTGGGGGGAAACTTTGCCTTTCAGCAGGCACGTACCATTGCGCAAATTGCCCAGCAGCAGGGGGGCATTCCCGGTTGGGATCCGGCAGCAGGCGGGAATGCAAGCCGTAACAGGGGAGCCCTTATTGAGGGGGTGTTTAACACCCGCCTGCAAACCCTGCGCGACCTGATGTACAATTACCACCGCTTGGGCATGGATACCTTTACTGCCGATGCAGAGGCCAGCAGAAAGATTATCCTGGAAAACATTGGTGCCCTCAAGCAGGTGCGCGATTATAACCCATCTTCCATACTGCTGATTACCTTCTTCGATTCAAAGGCTATTGAGCTGGCCAATATGTTTCAGCAGGGATCACCCCAGGTGAAACAACAGGCCTATAATCTGCTCACCACGCTCGATCCCTCCAATACCGAAAAATACCGGGCTATTTTACAATAGCGGGTGTGCGCTAAATTTTTTAGCAAAAAGTAAATTTGTTGGGGGTCAAGACCTACTGCCTTAGCTAAACATTTAGTAATTTTAGCTGCTTTTAGGGCAGAATGCTTTCTGCTGAAAGCAGTGTTCCCGCTTTGGTATGGCAAAAAAACAACAACGCATCAGGAGCCGTGATCTGGAAAGCTCTGCAAGCCAGTGGCTTGGGCGAACTTTCTCGGTAGTACTGCTGCAAGGTGCTGTTTTTGAGGTCTCTGCCAGGGCACTCGATAAAGGTTTGCTAAAGTGCAGGGATGCAGCAGGCCTGGAACACAATTTCCCGATTTCCGATATAAAAGAAATAATACTGAATTTTCCGGTAGCTGAGCATGCTCAAACATCTGCTGATTAAAAACTACGCCCTCATTCGTGAGCTGGAGATGCACCCATCGGCTCACCTTAACATCATTACCGGCGAAACCGGTGCTGGTAAATCTATTATGCTGGGTGCCGTGGGCATGCTGCTGGGGAACCGGGCAGATACCCGCGTGCTCTACGACGAAGAAAATAAATGCATTGTTGAAGGTACTTTCGATATCAGCGAGTACACCAGCCTTAAAGCGCTCTTTGCAGACGAAGAGCTGGAGTATGATAATGAAACTGTAATCCGCCGGGAGATTAGTCCCAGTGGTAAAAGCAGGGCCTTCATCAACGATACACCAGTTACACTGGAGGTGGTGCGCCGCATTGGCGACTACCTTATGGATGTGCACTCCCAGCACGATACCCTGCAGCTGGGCACCAATGCCTACCAGCTCAACATCATAGATGCTTTTGCCCAGACTGCTGCCGAGCTGGAGCGCTACCAGCAGGAGTACAGGCGCATGCGCAAACTTCAGCAGGCGCTCGACAGGCTTACCGAAGAGGCCGCCAACATGCGCAAGGAAGCCGACTACAACAGCTACCTGCTGAATGAACTACAGGAGGCCCGGCTCGATGGGTTAAACCAGCAGGAGCTGGAGGAAGAGCTGGAGAAGCTGGAGCATGCCGAAGAAATAAAAGTAAAACTTGCAGGCGTGCTGCAGGCGCTGGAATACAGCGACGAGCTGGCCCTGAACCCGCAACTGCACAGTGTGCTGGCAGAGCTAAAGGCTGTAGGCAAATATGCCGAAAGCTATCGCCAGCTTGCCCAGCGCCTGGAGAGTGTGGTGATTGAGCTCAAAGATATCACCCGCGAGGTAGAAGCCGAAGAAGGTGCCGTAGAGCTGGACCAGGAGCGCATTGTAGCGCTGCAGGATCGTTTAAGCAACCTCTATAAGCTGCAGCAAAAGCATGGCGTGCAAACAGCAGAAGAGCTGGTGCAGCTGCGTGACGAACTGGCCGGCAAGGTAAACCGTGCCGAAGGCCTCGACGAAGAAATTGCAGCTACCCAAAAAGAACTACAGGAAGCCCGCAGCAGGGTAGAAGGTGCCGGCAAGGCGTTGGGAGAAAAGCGCAAAGGCGTTTTTAAGAAAATGGTTGTTCAGATCGAAGAACTGCTTGGTGGCCTTGGTATGCCCGAGGCACGCCTGCAGATAGAACATAAGCCCATAGCACCTGGTCCGGTTGGTATGGATGAGGTAAACCTGCTCTTTACGGCCAATAAAGGGATGAAGCCCCAGCCACTGAAGAATGTGGCTTCCGGTGGTGAGTTCAGCCGCCTGATGTTTTGCGTAAAATACGTGCTTGCCGATAAAACAGCCCTGCCAACCATTGTGTTTGATGAGATTGATACCGGTATCAGCGGTGAAATAGCCCTGAAGATGGTGCGCATGATGCAGCAAATGGCGCAGGGACACCAGGTAATTTCCATCAGCCACCTGCCGCAGATTGCTGCAAAAGGCGATGCTCATTATTTTGTGTACAAAGACAACACTACCTCAAAAACCTTCAGCCGCATTAAAAAGCTAACGGAAGAGGAACGTGTTCAGGAAATTGCCAAAATGATAGGCGGCGCCACCCCATCTCCTGTAGCCTACGAAAGTGCAAGGGAGCTGATGATGAGCTAGTTTTAATTTTGTATACTATTATGAAAGCAACTGCCAGGCAAACTTTTATTACAGGAGCTGCTGTGGCAGTTGCTTTTGCATTTAGTTTAGTGTCTACTGTTGGAACAGGCTTTGAAGAGCAGCCGGCAGGAACTGCTTATGAAAAGCAGGCCTGGGAACAGGATGGTTTTAACGTTGCCTGGACCCAGACGCTGGAGAAAAATTCAGCAGTAGATGACCAGCAGGCATATGCAGGTAAAAACTCCCTGAAAGTAACGTATCCTAAAGGCACCTTTGGTCCGGGGCAGAATGGAGGCCAGGCCAAGCTGATGCTATCTCCACAAAAGGAATATTATGCTTCCTACAGGCTGCGCTTCAGCGAAAATTTTAGCTGGGGAGGCAAGCATGAAGGTGGTAAACTCCCAGGCCTGGCAGGTGGCGATAACTGCAGCGGCGGACAAAGCTGTGATGGTACCAATGGCTTTTCTGCACGCTTTATGTGGAGAACAGGGGGCAAGGCCGTGTTGTACCTCTATCACATGGATAAACCCCACCAGTGGGGCGAAGATATTGACCTTAGGCATGTTAACGGCAAGGAAGTAGTGTTTCCGAAAGGCGAGTGGGTGCAGCTGACAGAGCGTGTAAAACTAAATACCATCACCAGCGGAAAGGCAAATGCCGATGGAGAAGTGCAGGTGTGGTTTAATGGGGAAGAGGTGCTGGATAAAAGGGGCATCCGCTTTGTGAGCAATGGGGATGGGGTGGATAACTTCTATTTTTCAACCTTCCATGGCGGCAATTCTTCAGCATGGGCACCGCAAGAAACATGCTGGATCTGGTACGATGATTTGAAAGTTTCTGTGAACAGCTCAGAGGTACGCTAAGTATTTTCATTTTCCCGGTTTTAGCGCACAGCAATATATTACCCACACAATATTTGACTTTTAGATACCGATCGGTATCTTTGTGTATGCGTAATCCGGAAGTAACCAGGGACACTATTTTGCAGGAGGCGGGGGCTCTTTTCAATACCCATGGGTATAAAGCTACCTCTATCAGCCATATTACCGACGCAACTGGTTTTACCAAGGGCGCAATTTACAGGCACTTCAGGAGCAAGGAAGAACTGGAAAAAGAAACACTGCACTACCTTTCTTCTGTAATGTTCGGGAAGGTTGGTGCTGTGATCAGGGCACAGCCAACGGCTGGCGCTAAGCTTAGGGCCTTGATAGGTTTTTTTGAATCTTATGTCAATAATCCGCCACTGAAGGGGGGCTGTCCGCTGCTAAATGTAGCGATTGAGGCCGATGATGCGCACCCGCCCCTGCGGGAAGAAGCAAACAGGATACTTAGCACCCTGAAAAATTCACTGGTACACATTCTGACCAGGGGCATAGAATTTAAACAGATCAGGGAGGATGTTGATAAGGAGTTTTATGCCACCATCTTTATTGCCTCACTGGAAGGTGCTATTATGATGAGCAAGCTAAGGGGCAATAATGAAGATATGAAAAAGGTGATCCGTCACCTCGAACAACAGATTTCAGCCATAGAACTTTAAAAATTTTTTTAGCCTTAAGATACCGATTGGTATCTATCTTGATAACACTATGAAACAGACAATCACGAAACTGATAGGCGGTTACCTGAATACCGTAGCCAGGGTAGCACCAAAAACAGCAGGCCGTCATGGTTTTAATGTTTTCTGCTATCCATACAGAGCACCTATCAAACCATTTCATAAAGAATTTCTGGATTCTGCCGATAAATTCAGTTTCAAGTACAGCAATACCCTTATTCAGGGCTACCGCTGGGGACAGGGGCCTAAAAAGGTACTCTTCCTGCATGGCTGGCAGAGCCATAGCTTCCGCTGGAAAAATTATATTCAGGCGCTGCCTAAAGATGAATACACCATTTATGCCATAGATGCACCAGGCCATGGCCTTTCCCGGGGTAAATTCCTGACGGTAACCTTGTACAGTGCAGTTATCCAACAGCTTATTACCTCTTTAGGTGGGGTAGAAGCTGTGGTGAGCCATTCCATCGGTGCATTTTCTGCCATGCACGCACTATACGCTAATCCGGCTTTGCCGGTAGGTAAACTGGTAGTAATGGCCTCTCCCGGAGATGCCATGAGCTTTATTGATTTCTACAGGAATGCACTACAACTCTCTGAAGCCACAACCCTCTTAACACTCAATCATTTCGAAACAGTGATTGGAAAGCCTGTTCAGTATTTTACTGCCACCCGGTTTGCAGAGAAACTTACCCTGCCCGGCCTGATCATCCACGACAGGGAAGACAAAGAAGCGCCCTATGAAGCTGGTGTGGCCATACATAAAGCATGGAAAGGCTCTAAACTAATTACCACAGAAGGCCTTGCGCATAACCTGAAATCTCCTGATGTGGTAGCAATGGTTAAAAATTACCTGATGGATTCAGAGGTTCCGGCTGAAAGCGAGCGAAAAGGCAAAACCGCTAAAGAATCAAAACTGCTGCAATAGTAATACAGATGTTGCAGAGATATAACCTGGCAGGTCACTGTAAGGCCTTTCAGGTTTTGCCAAAAGGCTGGTTGTGGACTGGTGCTATAATAGCTGTTTCGCGTGGTTGTAGTGCCTGCTGAACAGCGCCTCATATTCTTTTGCTTTTTGTTCCACACCCATAGCTGCCATGTTCCGGGCCAGCTGGTTCAGGATCAGCAGGTTCTTTTGCTGCTCCTGCTGATCTGCTATATCTTCTTTCGCCAGGTACTCCAGCATTTCGTCGGCGCGCCCAGCCAGGGTATCTGTTATATGGTGAGCTTCTTTCTCCAGCCCAAGCTCCAGGAGCAAAGCTGCTGTATAAACCGATGAGAAGTCATATGGCACAGATTTGTCTGGCATCACCTCCAGGCTCCTAAGCAATACGTTTTCTGCCTCGTCGGCTTTTCCCTCTTCCAGCAGCGCTCCGGCAAGGGTATTAAAGCTGGCACGGTGGTTCTGTAGCAGGCGAAGATACTCTTCAGACAGATATACATCAGGATTATTCACTTCCCTGAAAGTGAACTTCTCCATCAGGTTGGCATACATTGCAGGCGTGTTCACCATCTCGCGCTGTGGGTCAGCATTCTGGAGGGGCAGCAGGCGATAGGCGGTACCCTCATGTACTACCCAGTTACTAAGGTCAAGCCCAATGCTCTGCAGGGAGGTGTTATTGAAGTAAATAGGGCGCTCCCACTGGTTGGTGCTGATGAGGTCCAGGATAAAAAGATCTGCTTTGTACAGTGCATTGTTTTTGATTTTGAAGACCATTTTATCGACCAGCATATCTTCTTTACCCGCTGGAATGATTCCTTTAGCCAGTACTTCTTCCTTATTGATGGTTTGTCCGATGGTTTTGCCGGGAATGGTGTTGAACACCTCCGACTGATGTTTTAGCTGGATGGCGGGGTGATTTTGCTGCACCAGCTTTAGGTACTGATCTAATGGCAGCGGTCCTTTTACGCTTTTATTCTCTACATGATAGATAATATCATTCAGGCCGCCCTCCTGGTAGTTCTCCTGGCTGAGGGTTAGGGGGAGGGGTGCAGAACTGTTCTTTTTCTGGGTCAGCTGGTTAATGAACCAGCCGGCATTCAGGTAGGGGAGCACCACCACCCGCACATCTGTGCGGAAGCCTTCCACCTCCTGAAGGTACCAAAGGGGGTAGGTATCATTATCGCCACCGGTAAACAGTATGGCATTGGGCGCACAGGAGGTAAGCATATTACGGGCCGAGTCTACGGAAAAATACCTGTTGGAGCGGTCGTGGTCATCCCAGCCTTCTGTTGCCATAAGCGCAGGCACCAGCATGCAAACAGATACCACCAGGGCTGGAATAAGCTGCGGTTGCAGCCTGTTGACTTTCATTAGGGCATGCCCCAGGGCATATACACCAAAACCAATCCAGATGGCAAAGGCATAGAAAGAACCTACATAAATATAATCGCGCTCCCGGGGCTCTACGGGTGGCGAATTCAAATAGAGAACCAATGCAGCACCCATGCCAATGAATAGCATTGCCAGCAGGGCAAAGCCTTTGCGGTCTTGCCTGTATTGGTAAAAAGCCCCGGTGAGGCCCAGTAGCAGTGGAAGCATCAAAAAATTATTGCGGGCTTTATTGCTTTCAAGCGCATGCGGTAAATCACCTTTAAATGCATCCAGCGGCGAGAGCCAGCCCGCATCACGACCATCGCCTGCACGACCGGCAAAATTCCAAAGAAAGTAGCGCCAGTACATATGCCCCAGCTGATAGTTGAACATAAAGCGGAGGTTATCGCCAAACCCTGGTTTTTCGTGGGGTTGTAGCCCCAGCTGCTGGCGATAAAGTTGCTGGTGCTGGGTTTGTACACTGTATATCCTGGGCAGCAGGGTTTTGTCTGCATCTGCAAACTTATACTCTGTTTTGTAATGAGCTACTTCATATCTGTGGGGGCCCTTGCGATATACAGGGGCACCTTTATCGAAACCTGCGATCTCTGCATCAAAATAGTTGCCCCACAGGAGGGGCCTGTCGCCATACTGCTCTCTTTTCAGGTAATAGATAAATGAAAGAATGTTGTCGGGATTGTTCTGATCGATTGGAGGATTGTAGCTTGAGCGGATCAGCACCAGTGTGTAGCTGGCATAGCCAATCAGGATAAATGTAAGGCAGAGTAGAGCTGTGTTAAGCAATGCTTTACCCTTTAGTTGTGAATAAATCACACCTGCAGCCAATGCAGCGAGTATTAATGCAATGAAAGTAATAATGCCACTGCCAAAGGGGAGGCCCAGCGAATTAACAAAGTAGATTTCAAAGCCTGCTGCCAGGGAGGGCAGGCCCGGGATTATACCTGAAGTAATAGCACCAACAAGCAGGAAACCCAGCAGAATGGCAGCCACAGCACCTTTGTAGGTAGTTTGCCGGTACTTCTTAAAGTACCAGATGAGGGCCATGGCTGGTATGCACAGCAGGTTCAGGAGATGTGCACCAATGGAAAGACCCACCAGGTAGGCGATCAGGATGAGCCATTTGTTCTCCAGCTGCTTATCCTTTATCAGCTCCCATTTTAAAGCAGCCCAAAAGACGATAGCCATAAAAAAGGAGGATAGTGCATAGACTTCCGCCTCTTCGGCAGAAAACCAGAAACTGTCAGAAAAAGCGTAAGCAAGGGCACCAACAATACCACTGCCAATCATCAGTCCTGCTTGCAGACAGGTTTCTTCACCGGGTTTTATCCTGCCCCCTTTACGCACAAGTAAAACAATGCTCCAGTATAGGAACAGGATGGTGAAACTACTGCTAAGCACACTTACCCCATTTACCCATACAGCAACCGATTCGGCATCCGGGGCCAGAAGAGAAAACATGCGCCCCAGCAGTAAGAACAGGGGAGCACCGGGAGGGTGGGGAACCTCCAGTTTATAGGCGGCTGCAATAAATTCACCACAGTCCCAGAAGCTGGCAGTGGGTTCAACAGTTAAGGAGTAAACCAGGGTGGTGAACAGAAAAAGAGCCCAGCCCGTGAAGTTATTCAGGCGGTAAAAATTATGCATAGTTTTTGGTTTAGCCGCTGGAGAAGAAGCTCTTAAAAGATGCAACTCCTGTACACGAAAGTACGGAGGCTAAACCAAAACAAGTGTTAACTAATGTTAAAGAAGGTTAAACCCTGCTAAAACGGGGGGTGCATCAAGGAAATGCAATAGATTTCCCGAATTGCTCTTAGTCCCAATCCCAGTCGCTTTCTTCACTTTCATGATTTTCCCGGAACTCATCCCAAAGCCCGCCGCCGGGGGTAAACACATATTTGGCATACAGGCCAGGTGCAAATCGTGACTCGCCTCTGGTAAAGCGGGCACGCATATCGATACCTAAGTAAACATTGGCCCATACAGAAGTCTGCAGCCCAAGCTTCACGGCTTCGTCTTTTCTGAACTCCAGATAAGGGCCAGCAGCCATACCGGCATATACAACACCTGCCTGAGCTTCGGAATAGAGTCTCCAGGCACCTCTTTCATAGTCAAAGCCCAGGTCTACGCCATAGGGTACACCAAATGCATTCCAGTAAGCAACTTCAAAGCCATAGCTCATTTGTGTTTTTCCACCGCCACCAAAATTCAGGTGAAACATAGGGCCGGCAGAAATCACGTGCTGAGCCTGCAGAGAACTGCCCGTTGCCATCAGGCAAAGGAGCAGGGATAAGGTTATAAAAAGCTTTTTCATGCTGAAAGAGAAATTAGCGCATCAAATGTAGCTTTTATTAAGATCTAAAATACAAGCTGTATGATAATCGGTTAAAATATATTGGATGAGGTACTTCTGAAGCTAAGTCTGCAAAATAATCATCATATAAGCTTCAATAGCAGAGGGCTGTTTTTTCAGATGAGCGTGCATACGTCCGGCCATGTTACCAGCCTTATATTAGAATAGTACCTGTTTAGTAAAAGCTGCTTATCTTTGTGGGCCGTTTTGTTAAGTAACCATGAGCATTCCATCACTACAGGCTTGAAAGCAGTAACAGAAAATATAGCGAAGCAAACAAGATTTTACCGGAACCTCCATAAATGGGTGGCCATTCCTTTGTTGCTTTTTATGTTGCTGATTGGTGTTACCGGCTTGCTGCTGGGCTGGAAAAAGCAGACCAGCCTTCTGCCACCAACGCAAAATACAACGGCCTCTGCTGCAACGGGCTGGATTAGCCTTGACAGCATCCAGCATATTGCCCTTAACTATTCATCGGTTGCGCTGGGAAAATCTTCTGAAATAGATCGTATTGATGTTCGTCCTGCTAAAGGGGTGGCCAAGGTAAGGTTTGCAGACCATTTTACGGAGCTGCAGATAGATGGTAAAACGGGCACAATCCTCTCTGTTAGCCACCGCACCTCTGACCTGATAGAGATGATCCATGATGGCTCCATTGTTGAATACCTGGTTGGTACAGGTACCGATGGGGTAAAGCTACTGTACACTACACTTGTTTCAATTGGTTTAATACTGTTGTCGATCAGTGGCTTTTGGCTCTGGTATAATCCCAAACGCATACGAAAGGCTAAAACATCGGCAAAGGTGCAAACTGCCAGAACACTGCATTAGCCGCAGCAGATACTATTTCTGCTGTTCTGCAGTTCTTAGATAAAATCGTAATTAACTGATGAAGAATATATCGCTGTTGTTCCTTTTGTGTATTGTTTCACTAAGCGCTTTTGCACAACTGGGAAAAACCAAAGCAGAGCTTATTGCCCAATACGGGCAGGAAAAGATAATGAAAGAGTCTGAAGGCCGGCCAGGGTATACGGGAGTTCTGTTCATGGTAGATTCCAGTACATTCCTGCAGGCAACCTTTAAAGCTGATGTAGCTGTAATGCTTAGTTATATGCATACCGACAGGCTCATTGATGAGCAGCAGTACCAGGCCTATATAAGTGAGAACTTGCCGGGATTCAACGCAAAGCAAAGCTGCGCACTGGGCAATAAAACGTACCTGCTGGATGCCTCTAAGAGCTACCTGGTTGTGGAAAACCACCAGGAGAATACTGAATCATTTCCCATCAGGGGGCTTATTATGGTAACAGATCCCGCTATTATCAGTAGTATGTCGGGCAAAATCAAAGAATATTGCCAGTAACGTAAAAGATAGCAGCCCTGGCTTTCCGGCAATGATAATTTTTCTAGTTTTGAAATATTGAGTCACATCTGTACTCGGGTATAAATTTTTGTGTAAACCGAACCCATTTAGAAAGAAGCACCAGCCATGAGGATTGCGTATGTCTGCTACAACAGCGAAGGGAAATATCCCATCATAGAAGAAGAAAATACCCTGTTATTAAAGTACCTGCAGCAAAAGGGGCTTGATATTCATAAAGTGATCTGGAGCGACCCTGCTGTTGACTGGCAGCAGTATGATCTGGCAGTGCTGAAGGCTCCCTGGGATTACTTTGATAAATTTCCGCAGTTTAAGCAGTGGCTGCACAAACTGGAGCAGCTGCAGGTAAAACTTTTAAACCCCGTGCCTGTGGTACGCTGGAATAGCGATAAGCACTACCTGCACGATATTGAAGAGGCGGGCCTGCCCATCATACCATCTGTATTTATAGAAAAGGGTGAGGAGCCCAACCTAGCAGCATATTTTGAAACCTTTAATACAGATACGCTGATCATCAAACCTGCGGTAAGTGGTGGTGCCAAAAACACTATTCTGCTTACCCGCGATACGTTGGAAGCTATCTCTCCCGGTATCCGGAAGCTGCTGGAGGAAGAATCCTTTTTGGTGCAGCCTTTTATCAGGGAGATTCAAACAGAAGGGGAGTGGTCGTTACTGTTCTTTGGCGGGCAGTACAGCCATACGATTCTTAAAACCGCCGCCACCGGCGATTTTAGGGTACAGCATATCCACGGAGGCAGCGTACACCCAATGGAGGCCCCTGAAGCATTACGTGAGCTGGCACAGCAGTATATCAATAAGTTTGCCAATGATTGTCTTTACGCCCGAGTAGACGGGGTAATGATAGAGGGCCGCTTTGCCCTGATGGAGCTGGAACTGATAGAACCCTACCTATACCTCTTTACTCACCAGCAAGGCTATGAAAACTATTATAAAGCGCTGGTGGAGCTGATGTAGGCGCTACTGCAGTAGAAATACTAACTATAAAACAAGAAGCTGGCCCAAAGGGTGCCAGCTTCTTGTTAATATACTCATATCAATGATTAGTGCCCGTTTTAACGATCGCGGCCATAGTCATCGCCCATGTTACGGTCACTTCCACGGTTGCTGTCTCCATTGCGGTAGTTGCCGTTTTCGCCGCCCCGGTTTCTGTCACTGTCATATCTGCCTCCTCTGTTGTTGCCGAAGTCCTGGTTAAAACCACCTCTGTCGTTATTGTCTCTATCCCAGCGGCCACCCTGGTTGCCGTAGCTATCGGAGTAGTTACGATCACGGTCATAATTGCCATAGTTACCACCGCCCCCAAAGTTGTTGTTTCTGTCATTATCAAATCTACCGCCTCTGTCGGTAGGACCGTCCCAGTTTCTGTTACGGTCATTGTCATTTCTCATATTAGTGTTATCACCATTACCGGAATTTCTGTCGCGGAAGGAGTTGCCATAGTTGAAGGAGCCGAAGTCCTGGTTGCTCTGGTACCCACCGCCCATGTTCCTGTTTCTGTCCTGGTTGCCACCACCATAGTTTATGTTGCCACCCTGGTTGCTGCCGCCGTCGAAACCAGAGCCGCCACCCCTGTTATCACGGCCTCCATTGCCAAAACCACCCTGTCCGCCACGTCCGTAGTCTGAGTTTCCCCAATCCTGGTTACGGTCGCCCCGATTCATGTTGTCTCCGCCATAGTTGCCGCCAGTGCTGGCACGGAAGTTATTGCGCTCATTGTTGTAGCCGCCGCCATAATCCTGTCTTCCGCTATCACCGTAGTTGTCTCTGTTTCTGAAGTCCCTGCCCTGGTTGTAATCTTCCCTGTTACTGTTCTGCATATCTCTATCGTTCCTTATGCTACCATAGTCCTGGTCAGAAGACTGGTTCTGGTTTCCGGAATCGCCCTGCCTGTCCCAGTTACGCTGGTTATAAGATCCGCCCATATTGTAAGCACCCCAAGCCTGGGAATTGCTTTGCTCCCCATGCATGTGCCGGTTCTGGCTTGCCCAGTTAGCGCCCTGCCCCTGGTTCCAGTGAGGGTTGTTACCCCAGTTCTGGTTATCCTGCCTGCCCTGGTGTTGATCATGGTTGCCAGAGTTCCGGTTTTGATCTTCTCTGTGCTGGCCCTGGCTGCCCCAGTGCTGATTACCGTCCTGTTGTTGCTGATTGCGGTTATCTGACTGCCTGTCATCTCCGCCCTGGCGGCTGCTTTGGTCTCTATAGCTTTTATTTTCGCCCCATAAGCCTCCGCGGCCCTGTTCATACTGGTTAGTGCTGCGGCCATAGTTGTTGCCCATAGCGTAAGACTCTCCGCGTCCATAGTTCCCGCTATCCCAGTTGGCCCCTGAACTGCCCTGTCCGCTGAACTCCCGTTCATTTTTACCAAAGCCAAAATCAGTGCCCTGGTTCCTTGACCCGCCCTGGTTTCCAAAATGACCTCTATCCTGGTTTTGATTGCGTTGGCCAAAATCGCTTCCCTCGCCCCGGAGGCTTCCCTGGCCGGCACTGTTCCCTTCGGTCCAGTCTTTATCTGTTCTGTAATCTCTGTTTGCTCCGGAGTTTCTGTCAGAAGTATTATTACTATTGCCCAGGTCCTGATTTCTGCTCATGTCCCAATTGCCTCCCTGGCTGCCATAGTACTGTCCCTGTGCAATCTGTATCGGGCTGTAGGCAGAAGAGTAAGGCGTCTGGCCAGCTCCGGCGCTGTAGCTTCCGGCATTTCCAGAACTTCCGCCGGACTCCCCATCATACCCCTTACCCTTACTGGAATCTTCT
The DNA here is from genome assembly GCF_020178975.1 of Cesiribacter sp. SM1. Lineage (GTDB taxonomy): Bacteria > Bacteroidota > Bacteroidia > Cytophagales > Cyclobacteriaceae > Cesiribacter. The sequence goes on along the minus strand of NZ_JAHXBU010000042.1, from coordinate 2,035 downwards.
CTTGTTACCAGGCTTGAGCTGCTGCCCCTGTTTGGGTGTGAGTGGCCTACATTCCCCGAGCTGCTTTCAGTGTTTTGTCCAGGGTTGTCTCCTGCGCCTATTTTTCCGGTAGTGCCAGAACCCTGCTCAGTATTGCCCCTGGCCCTTTCGGTAGATAGTTTAGAGGCTTCCTGGGTTGTTCTCTGTTCAGAGCTGCTATTGGTGTTACTGCTCACAGATCCCGAAATATCAGATGAAGACTTGCCTGTTGTGTTTCCGGTTTTATTTGTGTCGTTTCCGGATGTAGTATTTGACTTGTTTTGGTCTTTATCAGATTGTGATTTATTCTGGTCATTAGTAGCCATAAAAATTAAATTTTAGTTTATGAAAAATCAGTTTGTCTAGAAGCTGCCTAAGCTCTCTTCAAAGAATTACTATTATTGGCCTCTTTGGTTTTCGCTGTATCAGCAAATCTTGTTTTCATGCTTACCCGTTATCAGCAAAGGTTATTTTCTGGTTCTGTTGTTTACACTTCATACATCTGGCCTTGCTCAATCAATACATAGCATGCTGATCCAGGAGAAAAACGCTGCCCGAGCACAGCCGGTTAGATGCTTCTCGGAAGCTGTGCCTTAACTGATGCTATTGGATTGGCAACAGCGCAGGTAGCAATGGTTGGGAGAATTGAGAAACAAGCAGAAACCACTCCTGCTTGTTGTGTGAGATACCAGTATAACAGCTTTGGTACGGCATGGTTTTCAATTAATTATTGAAACCATTGCAGCCTGGCAGCAGGCTTTTATGTGGGAGGAACTAAACAAAGATACAGTAGTGTTTATCCTTAGCTGTTTTGAAGCAGGGACATCTATTTATTGTATTGAAATCTTGTGACTGTTTCTGCCTGTAAGGAACTTCAGGAAAGGGTTTTAGTGTTAATTTTAAGTTGCCTGGGATAAAGCTTGGAAAACTGAACAGCCAAAAAACTTCTGAAAAGGGTTTTAATGTTGTAAATTGCTGCCAGATTCAAAAGCAAGAGTAACAGCTGGCTTTACAGTTCAGGATAATCAGGAACTTTCGGTACGATGTATGATGCTGTATTCCAGTGCGATGAAAGGTGTCAAAAAAAGATTTAAAAGTTTTTGATATTTTTCTTTTCAGATTGAAACAAAAAGGACTAGTTTTGTCCTTCTAAACAAGCAGCTGGAAAGAACGATTTCCGGTATGTTATTTGAGAGATAAATAATCGCAAGATCAGCATAATTTTCTTTAAGTATTTAGAAGAAAATTATTCCAAGAGGGAACTAAGAAGTTGTCATGCTGGTTTTGGATAAGCCTGCGGGAAATAAGCCAAAGGCCCTACCACTGGAGAAGTAAGACTAGATCTTCCACATCCACAAGAATCAGATCAGATTCAATAATAAAAGGAAAAGATTCTTTAAAAAACAGCAAGCATCAGGAACTAAAGCGCAAGCGAAAGGGGTTAATGATCTTGCGGCCATAAGCAATCTTGCTTATGCTAGGTAGCCGAGACAAGAAGAGTTAAGGCAGAAAGAGATAGAAACATAGCTACTATAATAGATAGTAACTACAGGAGAGGAAGCCTATTGAGTTGAGAAGACTCAAGAGAGGGAATCTGAAAAGTTCTTTGAATAGATGTTTTGACAGCAAACCGCTTAGTGAAGACTTTGGTCTTATTTACTGATGAGAATCAGCAGTAGGAACAAACTTCGTTAAGACACTTTGAGAGTTTCGGGATGCAAATGACACATTGTGTTCTTTTATTTGATCATACAGTTTACTGATAGGTCAGGTACAGAATGCACATCAGTTTAACTGATGTAAAGCACATATACAATGGAGAGTTTGATCCTGGCTCAGGATGAACGCTAGCGGCGGGCCTAATACATGCAAGTCGAGCGGCAAGTTTCCTTCGGGAGACCTAGAGCGGCGCACGGGTGCGTAACGCGTATGCAACTTACCCTATACTGGGGGATAGCCCGGGGAAACCCGGATTAATACCCCATGGCATCATTGAATCGCATGAGGATATGATTAA
>NZ_JAHXBU010000043.1 GCF_020178975.1 Cesiribacter sp. SM1 | reverse complement strand
AGACACTTTTTTGACCTGCTTAAAAAACACAGGTGTTCACTTTGCCCGGAATAAGGTGTTCACTTTCGACGGAACGCTATGTCCAGTTTCACCGGAATACTATGTTCACTTTGGAGCGGAATATCCAGCAAATCTCTTCTAATGCTTCTATTGTATCGCTCTATATAAACATTTTGTCATGGATTACTAAGCTATGAGCACCAAGTGAATCCTTTTATCGAAGCACCAGTATTCTAGGCCATTATCTACCGCGCGGCTGCCATTTTATCATTGTCGGTAAACCTCTTAATTCATATTGGTATCCCAGTACCTGATCAGGCGCAGATCAGTTTCATATACAATGCTTGAAAAAGTTAGTATTCAGGCACGTTTAGTTTATAGACGTTTTCCCAAAAAGGTTGGGTGTCATAATCTTTTGGGCTATAACCAAATTCATCATTGAAATAATTATAAAAGTATTCACTTCTATTGTTATCTATTATGTACGTGGTGAAGTCTTCTAATGCTTCAATTAAGCTTTTTACCATTGGTTGCCGACGAACGGGATCTCCATCTTCATCGATATAACCACTTCTTAAAGCTTTATCTATTTTACCTCCATGATTCTCACGGTTTGGGCTATATGGCTTACCATATTCATAAGAAATTATATAAGAAGATATTACATCTTCAAAATTATTAAGATTATTCTTCACCTTGGCCAATTTTGATTGGAAGGCTTTAATTTCTGGTGAATTATTAGAATCTATTCCTTCAGGTTCTAAGGGTTTATCTTTAGAAGGTGTATTAATACCATTTGTGACTAATTTATTGTTAATATTTGATTTTGCAGCTTGATTACTAATTATTGGGAGTTCAGCAAAAGAGAAATAGCCCTCAATCCTGCCTTCTCTGACGATTATTTGTTCTTTATCTATTTTCTTTGCTGATACCAATTTGATGGAACGTGCATAAACTTCTCTGGAGCAAACGCTGGCTAGCATATCAATTGATAATAAACCGTTTTGATCGTAATTTTTTTCATCAAGAATACCATCGATAAAACAACGAGTAAAAAGACTATTGCTTAGATCATCAGGCATATAAGCTACTCTTTCAGTGGGTGATGCGTATATGCCAAATGTGCCCTCAGAGTCAATATGTAACTTTCTTCTAAGTTTACTAATACTGAAGGATTTGCTTAAAATCTTAGCACCAACAAAACAGGCGTCAAATACAATGATAGTTTTTTTTGCGTGCAACTTGTCAATGTATCCTTTTATTTTATTTGTTGAAACTCGCTCTTTAGGAAATACTAAATATGATGCTTGTTTAGAATCATCAAACTCACCATGTCCTGAAAAATAAAAGAAGAGTGTATCACTACTGTTGATTTGATATTCTTTTTGAAGGCGTTCAATAGTGTTATCTAAAATAATGTGAGAAAGTGGAACTTCATTTTTATAGGGAGATTGTATTTTAATGATATTCTTAGGGCTAAAGCCGCAATGTGAAATTAGGACCTTGTAAAGATCATCTACATCTTTTGAACAATAATGTAAACCTTCAGGGTCTTGATCATCTATTCCTATTAAAATTCCATATTTATTTCCTTGCCTCATCTGCTGCTTATATGTTTAACTTCTCAATAATTTCAATATATTAAGAAGTGGTTAAAAATCAATGATATGAAACTATGTAATTTAAATAGTTATCCTTGATTAAACTTTACTGATATAGAAAATATCTTATACTGAATTTACTACAAAAGTCGTCTATGTTTCCAGTATATGTGACTCATAGACCCTCTAGATTCAGCAGTTCTGTATGTCACATACAGGGGACAATAATAGATTATTTGGTTTTAAGTACAAATCAATTTTACCCATACCGTTAAAGTTCTAAACATACACCATTAAGATGGTGATGCCTTTTTCTATTTTGACTAATACGCTAGGTATATAAATTTTGATGATTGATAATTATTGAGTAAAGCATTGTATCCTTTATGCCTTTGCTGTACTCCGGATTATATGAAGTGGGTTGTGTATAATATACAGCAGCTGGATATGAACATGCATATAAACACATAGCTAATGAGACGGTTTTAGGGCCATAGGGTGCAAGTAAAGCATTTCTTCTTCCCTTATTGCATATGTTGAATATTTGATCAAAAGTATCAGCAACATTTCCAGAATCAATATATTTGATTTCTTGAGACCTAATCTCTCTTGCATGGTTAATACTTTCTAAGAATGACCAAGTACGCTGGTAAAATGGTGGGCCAGGAGGAAAAGGAAATAGAAACCGTCTGTCAGCAGATGTAAACTCATCTTTAAGTAAATCAGGCAGATTGAATGGCATAAAACCTAAGCCAATAATAGCAACTTCAACTTCAGATTCTGTATCTGAATAGTCAAATGTAGGAATGTGAGCCCATGGTGTAGGATCGGTGGAAAGATCGTTTTCAGCATATTCTTCAGGTGAAGTATGAAGAACTAAAAGGTTTTTGATTCTAGCTTGATATCTTTTAGTTAAGAACTTTATAATAGGAAAAAAAAATCTCTTTGGGAGGGTGCTTATATCAACAATTAAGTTGTAGTCATTACTTGGGAGAAAATTTTCTAAACTATTAGTAATAATATTCAATGGTTCGAGTAAAGTATGATTTTCTATTAATACTCCACAATCAAGTTTTTCTATTATTATAGAATTGCTTTTTACAAATTTCTCATGTGTAGGGGTAGTTATGGGATCAGTGATATTAAAAAAGAGCGCATGAGTAACTTTTCTCAATTCACAAAGCTTCACAATTCCGGCTGTACATCTTTGTTCTGTTGATAAGCAGCCTAAATATCTCCATTCTTGGATATCAAATTTAAGCAATATAGATTCTAGGTCTCCCCAAGGCTTAAAGCTCATACTTAATCGTTATCAGCAAAAGCGCTTATTCAAAAAGTGAATATTGTCCACCTTGCTTGAAATTATTTTTAGTATCGATTTTATTTGTCTTCAACTTTGATCCTATTACATATTTAGGAGGAGCAAAATCAGAAAAGGCCCCAGAGTCGAACAATATATTCTTAATATCTTCAATATTATTAAAATATATCGGCTCCTTAGTACGAATAGCAGGTATCTTAAAATATGGAGAGAATATCGGATTTAAGTAAAACTTTTGCCTTGATTTAGCACCCTTATTTTTTGGTGTATGTCTAAAAGTTAAAATATCACCATAATCGCATGCGTCTAGCAAAAAATCTTCTATTTCAGCATTTTCAGTTATAACTGAAATAGGTAGTGAAAATCCATTAGAGCCAGGATAAGACATTTTATCATCAGAGGTCAAGCGGTTATAAAAATATGTCCCAAGATAAATAACAAATTTTTTTCTCTTATGACCACCCGGCTGCTTTATTATATCTTCAACCCATCTTAAGGATGCTTCTAAAATAGCAATAGTTTGTATTGGTGCAGGAAAAGGGTAAAAAACTTTTTCATGATATTTGTTATATTGTATATCCTGCTGAGCTGCTTCCCAGACCTGTTGACATATACTAAGAAATCCTAAAAGGCTACCGCTACTAAGGTTTAGAATATCATCTACTCCTTCCCAAATAATTTGCTGGCGATTACGTGATGCTATTTGTATGAGTGCTTGTGCAGTTCTTTCTTTAACCCAATATTTTTTACTTTCCCAAGGATAGGGTCTTTCAGTTGGTGTTGAATCAACAATTTGTTCTTTACCTTTTTGTTTAGCCCAAGCCTCAGCAAGTTTGGCTGAAAAAGGATCCGTTTTGGACAGAGAAAGTAAAAATTTTTTCCAACTTGCTGGCCAGGATGAATCAAACTTAACAACTTTGTCCCTGTCTTTTTTAACTAACTTAAGTGCTCTTTCCCTTGCATCCATTCCTTTGCCAAAAAAGTATTCTAAACAGTTTGTTTTTGGTAGTTTAAAATCAGGCATTTTATTTTTAAGGCGCCTTTTGAAAATATCCTCAGCTAGCTTTGGAAATATATAAGATCTACTATTTTCCTTTCTTTTTAGAACATGTTCCAATGAGACAACAGTATAATTACGATACTGCTCCAAAACTGCACTAGTGCCAGCAACTTCTTGTTTTGAATACTTCCAGGCAAATGGGCGAGTGCCAATTTTGTAAGACACAGTTACATCTCTAATCGCGAGGAGTTTATAAATTATGGATTGGAAGTTTGTTCCTAAATTAGGTATTCTATCATTTAGCCAAACTAAATCTTCATATTGATCAAGTCTTACATATAGTTTAACGTCGTTTGCTAAGATACCACATTCTCTGAGGTGTTTAGCCAAGACTATTATGGGAATTCCTATTGATGTTTTGGAATTAATGATAGAAGAGTCAAGGAAGTCTTTATTGTAATTAAGATATGATCTATACTCTTGAAGCCTACTTTTTAATTTGTGCTTTAAATTATCCCAATCTTTTACATCATTTAGATAACCAAACCAGCACTCATCTTTGATCAGAACTTTAGTAAAGGCATCTTTATTTTCTTTAGATAGATTAATCCCAATTTCTTTGTCAAATCCTTCATGAAGTTCTTCAATAGAATTAATTATATCTCTAGTGATTGAATAATTTATGAAATCGCCAAAGAATACTGCCAATTCTGATAATTCATCTTGTACATTTTCACTTCTAATTGGTCGTTGGCCTAAATCTGCTATACTTGATCGTTGTAGGTTGATACCTGCTCCTATGAACTTTGAATATTCTTTAGGCACTGGAAAGTTGATACCTGATTCTTTATAAGCTCTTCTTATACTTGGCTTAAGTAGGTTTAGCATCATACTCTTGCCTGAACCAGGTAATCCACTTAGAACCACATTACCCGGCTGAAACAGGGCTAAAGAAGGGCCTACCATGACATCGCTAAAGAGTTGAACGAATTCATTGGCTCCAATAGATTCCCCTAAGTATAATTCATGAAATGGGTTGTGGAAATTCATATTATATGTCAGACCGGTTTTTTCTAGGAAATAGTCCCTTCCATTTGTCCGTATTTACATGGATTAGAGGAGATGTGTTATTTGGTGTATTGGTATACATTACTACCAAGGAACCTAAATTGAATTTCTTAAGTTTGTTCCTTTTCTTTTCACTTAACCCTTCTGTGACTTTATCTATTAATTCTGTTTGCAATTTTTCAATTTCAGATGGCTGATTTATATCCTCATTTTTTTCATGCCAACTAATAAACGCTGCACTAGGTAAAACAATCACTGGTTTAATTTTTAAATTTAAAGAAGTTTCCTCAAGAGATTTCAATTCACTTAGCCCCTTTTGACAAATTAGAAGAGGCACAAATAGTATCCTATTTTCGGGGAATGTTTCAGTTATAGATTTTATAATTGGTTTGCTTTGCTTTCCAGTGCCAACAAAATCCTCAAGAACTACTATATATTTAACTTTTCTCTGCTGTACATAATTTCTCCAGTTTTCAATGTCTCCACGGTGTGTTTGGCCAGTATTGCTATTAGACATTGCTTTCGTAGAGCGCCAGTCTGCTTTGATTTCATGAGATGAACTCAAGCTATTAACTTTATAAAAACTGTTAATACGCATACTGTCGCTTAGGCTAGTGTACCATACAGCTTTTAGATGTTCCTCTAGTTTTATCTGTAAATTTGGGTCATCACATTTTAGATTACTCTCTTCAAATATCCAGCGCTTTATAATAGAAAGATAGGCTGTTCTATTTAAAGAACTGATGCCCTCTTGATTAATATAGAAAACTTTAGCTGCTAACTTAAATAGCTTTTTTTTTAACTCATCATCATTGATATTATCAAGCCAATTAGTCAGTCTAAACTTGTACTCAGGATAATCGTATTTTGTGGGTTCATAGTCATTGTATAGATTATCTGCTAAGTAGTTTAATTGCCGGTACTGGCGAATAAGATCATTACCATTTTCATCTGCTGACCATTCTATTACTGCTACCTGTAAATTTGTCATAGTAAACCTAAATCGAATTTTTAATTACTGTAGCAATCCATTTTGACATAGGTGGGGGTACAGCATTACCAATCATCTTAAATTTTTGATGGATTGATCCTGAAAATTCAAAATTATCACTAAAGCCCTGTATTCTTGCAGCTTCTCTAACACTCATACCTCTATCTTCTTCTGGATGAATGAAATATTTTGGATTTCCGAAATTTGTATCTACTGTATAACTAGGTTCATCCCAACTCAACCTTCGATACTTTCCATTGAAGGTTCTACTCAAGTCGACACATTCATTTTTGTATTTCAAATATCCTTTCGCAACTAACTCATCAATATTCTCTGTTATAGCATCTCCATAACATTCCTTAAGAAGTGCGATTGGTACTGGGTCGGCATCTCCATGATCTCTTATCCTTACCTTTCTCCTAATTTTACTTATTTCCTCTAATAGCCTTTTTTCTGATTCACTTGTCTGACCAAACACTTCTGGAATTTGCCAGGATTTTACCGCTCTCAAACCGCCTCTTACATCACACAATTTTTGTCCTGGTTTCATCACTTCAGCAATTGCTCTGTCATCTTTTTTATCAAAAGGGATGAAATCATCTTTGGATGTCGCAGGTAAATTGTGAAGAATGGTTTTTAAACTCTTCGCCTTAATATTCTTGTTAGTGATTTTTAAATCAAAAAAGTTTTTGGTTGCAATCAAGATGACTCTTTTTCTTCGTTGACCCATTCCAAGTTTCAAAGCATCTAAAATCAGCGTTTCAACTTTGTAACCATTAGAATTCAGAATGCTCTCTACTTGATTCCAGTATTGTTTATGAGCGCCAGCAATTGACCCCATTACATTCTCTGAAATAAAAACTTTAGCATCAAGTTCTACTGCAATCTCAGCACCTCTTATAAGTAGAGAATTTCTTTTGTCATCAAGCTTTCTTTTGCCAATGGTGGAAAAGCCTTGACAGGGAGAGCCAGAAAGAACAATGTCAACCCCTTTTTTTGATTTCAGAGTATCATATATTTCCTTACTTAAGTCGATATTATATGCTGGACTAGATAAGTTAGACCTATATGTTTCAAGTGCTATAGGGTCAAAGTCATAGGATCCAATTCCCTGAAAACCTACCTCTTCAAACCCGGCATCCATGCCTCCGCATCCGCAAAAAAGGCTAATAAAAGTTTTCAAATTTTAAACTACTTGTAATTATTTTACTATGTGTCTTGAAAGTATATCTAGTATTTAGGATATAGCTTCTTATTCTGATTGTTCTAAGAAGAATTCAATTAATTACGCAAAGTAAATATTTTATTCAATTACACTCTAGAGTCTGGAAGCAGAAACACTTTTTTTGTTTTTGAATACCCTAGCATGTAATTAGTACTTCTGCACTCGCCTAAATTTATTATGAGAAAAGAGGCATTATCCATGGATTGTTCCGGCCTTAGAATCTCAGCGTAGCCATGGTATTCATCTGTTCAGTTAAGCAAGGCTATGGAGAGAAATTCCCTGTCTAGCAACTAAATTCTGGGGAGAATCACCTGTCAACGAAAAAGATCCATTTCCATATATATATGGCATACTCTAGTCGAAATCCGTCTTCTCATAATATTTAAAGCATTTCAATGAATCTAGGTTATATGAGATCAAATTTTCGTCTATATAATCAATATCTGGACACTCAATTTCTAATTTATCAAGTTTTATAGTCCCAAATTTCACAGACCAATCTGATTTCGCCAGAATATAGGATTGTTCAGCCAAAATTTCTTTATCAATATTCGCTATAGTATGATCTTTCTTTTGTATTTTCTTGCATAGAACCTTCGAAATTAAGGCATAGTTGACTATTCTGTATTGCTTGTTTATTTCCCAAGCTTTATGTGAACCTGCGCTAGACCTTACTACAATAAGATTTATAAATTTTAAGGCATCCATAGAGACTTTGAAACTGTTATTGACAATGTCTAATTTTTCAACATTTTCGAGGGAATCAAATGTTTCTATTTGTTTTTTTGCTTCCATTGTTCGGCTTTGTACTCTTTCTACTGTTCTTGCGCTATCAGGTGCAATAGTCGTTTTCACTTGTATTACAATGCAGGTTTTCTCTGATTCAGACAAAACCATCATATCAACTTCACTTTTATTATATAGAATGTTATTTTTAATACGCACACCATTGATATGTGAAAAAATGTAGTTGAGTTGGTTGATCAATGCTGGTTCAAGATGAGGAGAGACTTTCTGATCAAATAGTTTTTTATTTGTCTTGTTTATGGAATATAGGATGTTGTTAATATTTAGAAACGACTTAATTGCAAGTGGGCTAAATACAATAAACTTATCGATCAATATGATCGGAGGTAAATAGCCATCACCACAGTAGGAGTTTGATTGAAATTGTTCTTTCGTTTTGTTAGTATATATTTCTAGAAAAAATGATAAGATTTTATCAAAAACTTCTCGCTTCAATCCACTAATCCCCATAAAAAGGCCTAGAGTCTTATAGTCTAAGACGCATACAGCCAGATCCTGATATGTTGCCAGCAGGCGTTGATTTATGGTCTCAGAATTATCCTCATTAATTTTAATGCTACGGGCTTGGAGAGTGTAAAAGTCGGCAAAAGCTCTTAAGGCTGCCATAAATGAATATACATCTTCAAATTTTACACCTACAGCATCTGCAAAAGCATTAGAAGGCAAAACTCTTACATCAAAAGTAAATTTTTTATAATGCTCATAAATGCTTTTAATCCAAACAAAGTCTAGGCCATTAGAAAAGGGATTGTCAGTTGATTTTCTTGTACCTAAATATTTTTTAAATGCATCTTCATCTTTATATGATAATACCATTAATAATGAAATATAGCTATAAAGCTTATCTATCAATTCAGAATGAATTATCTCTTCGTTTGAATAATTCAAATATATTTTATTTCCTTCTGTTTTAGTAACTACAAGGGTGCCTCGATGTACTTGAGGCATGAGCATTGAAAAATGGGCATAAGCAACTAAAAAGCTAAGTTCTTCTACATGTTGCTTGTTTTTCACTTCTGCTAGTGAGGTTGAAGTCCGTTGAATGTGTTTTTTATTAGCATGCTGCTTTATTGTTGGATAAATGAGGGAAATCCTGCTTAATAAATCTAAGGCTATGCCGGGTCTACCAGTTTGGTCTAATCTATCTGCTATTAGCAGAAGATAACTTATAATCGTTTGGAATGGAAGTTTCCATATACTTAAACTATAAAATTTTTCATCTAATTCTTTCTCAATATCAATTAGGTTAAGATTCATCTCTTTGAATATAAATATAGTATTTAGATCTATCTATCAAATTTATTACTGTCGTTGTTTTCCCAGTCGCAAATTAGCTGTTAGCTTATGTAACTTCAGGGCTAATTTGAGTAGGAGCTTACGTTGATGTTAGCTACTGATGCACAGCATCAGGATGTTGATTCAAAAAACTGCTTACCCTCTAATAAAATAAGGGAGCATAGTGTTTGATCGCTAATTACAGCGACTATTATCACCCCACCTCCGCATTCTCATTTACCCCATTGATAATGCTGATCACCTTTACTGCCATATCATCATCAAATACACACAGCAGGCCCTGATCATTGATATCAGTAAACGGTGGTTCGAAGAGAAGGCTCTTATCGATGGTGCCGTTTTTGGTGAGGTGCTGGATGATGTTGTTGATGAGGGGAAGTCTTCTTCTGATAGCTTTAAATTTAAATAGCAGCTATTCTTCAGTCATCTGAACAGCAGGCTCGAAGGGTATACCATGTGTTGAACAGGACTTGGAGAAGTCAGCCAATGCCTTCCGGCTACTTTCTTCATTGAAGAACTGTTGAAGGTCATATGCTTTGAAATATGTTGAAGCCTGCTTTCCATCAACTTCGATTATGCCCTCTTTTTGGGTGCTTTTCAAATTAGCTTCATGTAGTAGATCATTGTTTTTCCATATGTTTTTGCCAACAACCAGGAGAAGCCTAGTGGCAGAAATATTCACAGGTGCAAATGCATCTTCAGACAATTTAAAAGAGTGGTCACCGATATTTTTTGCGTCGTAATAGCCAGTATCTGATTGAATATATACAGCAAAGGATATGGCGTCTACTCCAACTTGGGGTTTTTCAAAGTTAAATTCGTAGAAATAAAGATTGAGCCAGTCCCAAGCCCAATTCTCAAGATTTCCTTTACCCCTCCTGGGAGTATTTTGACTGAATTTTGGATAGCCACCATTGTATTTACAACCATAATAGTCTCCTATAAACCTGGCTAGGTCCAGCACTCTCCGCTGATACTGATAGAGTAGACGGTAGGATGCTCTTACGTCCTGTAGAAAATCAGTTACCTGATTGGGGGTTAATTTTTCCATATGTTGCTCCCTACAAGGTGGCTACTTAAAGTTTCCATTCCCTTGGATTGAAGGTCTTTAAAATGTTATTATAGTTCGTCACTGGGTGATTTATTTTATAATATGTAAGATCCTCTAACCATTTACCAGTTGCATATCCATGTAGCCTGAATACAGTCACAAGATCGGCCAGAATGTTTATCATGGCATCATTGGCAGACAAGATGCCTTTACTATACTCTAATTGTGATTGAATGTGCTGTACCTGTCGCAGCAGTCTGCTCCAGCGGCATTTTATTACCTTTATAACTCTGCCTTTGACCTTAATAATCTCCTCTGTCTCAGTGGTTATTCCGCCTACAGCCAATAAGTACACAGGTTTATCAGCTGTATAAAACTCATTCAGATAGGCTCTGACTTCTCCTTCCCACTGAGCATTACTTTGTTGATTATTATCAAACCGCTTTGCTTCTACGATGATGTCAAACTCTGCAAAGCGTATGAATACATCCGGTTCTACATGACGGGAGTTTTTAGTACCACCTGCATTCCATTTAGGCCAAAACTCATATCCTTCAAGCCTGGATGTTGCAGCAGGTAGTCCATTTGAGTAGCAGGCTTCATTTAGGATACGCAGTAGCAAATCAGAGGGCAGGTAAAATAGTTTTCCAAAAACAGAAGAAGTCAGAGAATCTTCTGAGGCAGCAAAAAGGCTACGCCAGTTTATCTCACTTACTTTAAAGCTATGGCCTGCTTTATTACTGGCGATGGCGTGTATCATAGTTATGTAGTAGAAGAAGGGCTTATGTTATCTGATCTTTCACTGCAAATTTTACCAGTATCAGGCTTTGAAGGAGAGCCCAGCTTTTGGAATATAGTTAGTGCAATGAAGTAAGCAGATGTTGATGCCGTTTGCTGCTTAATGTTACGAAATTCTCCCTATATCCACCAGGTTCAAACTGAAATCTTGGAAAGAGAATGCCTAGGAAGAGGTGAATTTAATTTTTTATTAAAAGTCGGGCTTTAGATTTGTAGTGCTGCTAGCACTGGAATTTTTTATACAAAATCTCAAAGGGGTTCTTTAGGCAGGCAGAACCCACAGATAGTGCTTAGATTGAATTTTTTAATGGGAGCTTCCAAGATGAATGCCTGAATGTAGATTAGTTCTTGTCTTTGGAAGATGCCCAGCTTAAAGCTAAGGCCTGGAGGCATGAATACAACTGCTTCAGATCCCACAGTTCCTTGGGAAATTTAACCCCAGAAGAGGCGATTGAAAGACGACAATTAAGCCTGGTTTCTTGACTTTACAGCGGCCCTAATTCTGGGAGAACGTCAAAATCGATAACCATTTTTTTAGCATTCTCTTGCTGATCTTTTTTCTATTCAACCGATCAATAAAGCCATAAATAAGATCAGCACTGCCACCATCTACAACGTTTACTGAAAATTATAGATCAACCCTATGATAATTTACACTCGACATTATTTGATTTTCATTTGGTCAATTTTTGAGGATAAGGCAGCTATACCTTCAGACCCCGCACTAACTCCTAAGCCCCATATGATTGCTGTGATATATTCATTATAACCTCCCCAAGTTGCATTATCTACCCACAAGATTTTGATGCCCAAGGCCACACTAGCAGCCATTATAACCAAAGTAAAAACAATATCCTTAAGTAATATCCGCCAACCAGAGGCTATTGGATCTGGGTTACGCAACTGTTTACGCCTAATGAAATAATCCAAAAATGGAAAATCAACTGACTCGGGAATTGAACTTACAAAAGAACTATTTGTAGCAATTAGCCCTATATCAGTATGAATACGCATAACCCCCCCTTTATCCTGAGTAATTGCTATAACCTTTTCAATATCTTTAGTAACCTGCTCATAATGCTTACGCGCCTCTTGCAGATGTAAAGTGTCAATTTCAGAGAGGATAGCATCTAATTTAACAAGAGAAGACTTGAGCTGACTCGTTAGGTCAGCTTTTTCGTTTTCTGAAAACGTAGGGTCTTTCGAAATTATGTGTATTTTCGATTTTCCAAATTCCTGCAATTCATATACCAAACTTTGTAAGTATAAAGCATACACATTTTCATATGCTACTTTTGCCTGGTCAGCGTTATCCAAGTGCTTAATCTTTTCAGCAGCATCAGTAATTTTTTTCTTTATATAATTCCAACTAGTATTTTGAATGCCTAAGGGAGGATTAGATCCAAGGCTGTTAATTATATCATCTGTCAAGAGCAGGGTATACTGTAGTCGGGCTTCATTGTAACTTATTCTAATATTTTCAAAATTTGAATCATTACTTATTGCATCTAATAAGTCTTGAGCATATTTAATTTTTGGTATTACGAGAGTTTTTAAGCCTTCTTGCAGTGCTACAGAATTAGTTTTATCTATTTTACTTTCTAATTCATTAAGAAATTCTGTTAAGGTTAAACTTAATTCGCTTTTTTTAGCTGTGAGAATGTCTATTGGCAATTTATTGATAATATCTTCCTGTTCTCTTATCTCGTTCTCGGAGGGATTCGATTTCCTTAGCAAGTTTTCAATGGCATCAAGTTTACCACTGAACTGCTTTTGCAAAGCAGGTTGTAAACTAGCTATAGTTCGCCTTCCCTTTACCCAGTTATGGAAAATATCTAACTTTATGTGTATTTCCTTGATTATTGCTGCTGCATCTGTATCTGAAAATTTCTTTATGTTTTCATCAACTTCATTTAACCTTTGGCGAAGTAATTGAAGAACTTCCTGTTCTTTAAGCTCATAATTTTTTATAATACGAGCAACATCTTCTAGTTCAGCCATAACGATTTCTACTTGGTGTCGACGTATCAAAACAGGCCGTATTGTTCTAATATATAACCTGAGCAGGTAAGAAATCAACACACCCAAAGAGATAAAAAAACTAGCTAGCCACCAGCTTTCTTTCTTATATATAGTAAAAGCCTTATTAAGTGAATTAACATCTGGACCCGAAAATGTTAATATACCATTAAACTCACCTGACTGATGTAGTTCTTTGATGGCTAATATAAGGTTTATTGTTTCTCTTGGATTTATATTAACATTTGTTAAGACATCTCCTTTTTCATTTAGTGTAACTAAGCTGCTGTAATTAGCTTGAACTCTGTTTTTATCCGATTGAACTAAAGAAAGAGAAGAAAGACTTGGCTTAGAGAGCTTAACAACTTTACCAGCATTTTCTGTGAGTCTTACTCGTACCATCACATCTTCACTGCCTACAGATATACTCTTTACTGATTCTATATCTGAAACAACAATGCTAGGCTCAGGGCTCAAACGTTCAATTGTTAGAGGAATTGGCCAGGCTCTTCCGCCATAAATCAATATTATGCTACTTGTATAGGTGCCAGTATTTGGTAAAGTGGCTGAGATGGTTAATTTAAGAGAACTAAGCGCAGCTAGTTTAAAGGGATTCTTGAATAGTTGTCCGTCAATTTTCCAATCAGAATTAACAATTGATCCGTCCGGCGCTTTTAAAGCTAAAACTTGAATATTGATACTATCCACATTTTCTTTGATCGAACTTATATCAAATTCATAATTAAACTTTTTAAGGTATGACACCAATTTTATACCATCTGACACAAATTCACCTGTATGCCTACCATCAACAAGCAATAGAGCAGACTGGCTCTGTGGTGGTATTTGAAGTTGTTGAGATGAAAACTGTTGTAAAAGATGCGCTTGGTTTAAACCAATTTCATGGGCTTGAGAAAAAAAAGACAATCCATGAAAAATTATGAAAAAAAGTATTGACTGCTTTAGAATTAAACACTCTACCTTTAAAAATCGAAGGTTAACAAATGATAGGAGATATTTTTTATACATAATCTTCTATTGTATTACCGGATTACAGTTCTTGTTATTTCACCCAAGTTTAAATAAGAACATCTTCAAGAAACACAACAAAAGAAAAGGTAATGTATTAGATCTAAGGCTGACAGTTTATTAGACGGGTCAGAAAATGTTTTATTCACAACTGATTAAAGCAGTTTTACCATGGATGGCAATAAATCTAGTGAAGTCTTAGCCTTACATCTGATACACTACCATAGTATTTATTCAATTTTCAACGGTTCATTGGCAAAAGCAAAACTAACCCCTAACACAGCTATGATATTATCAACTTTTCCAAAATTCTTTCCATAACTTCCAGTAATATATAATTGATCAAAGATTTTATAATTAGCAATGATAGCTAAACGATGAGTGTTTATATTGGTCATCAAATCATTCCTGAAGATAAATTCCCCATTTATTGTAAAGTTCTTATTACTTTCAAATCCTAAACTTCCTCCAACATCAAAATATTCTGCCGATTGAGAAAATTCTTTTTGATTATTATTATTTATATATCTTGTTAATCCTATAACGTTCAAAGATTGAAAAGGCCTCCATAAAAAATTTGCCCAAACACCATTTCGTGCATTACTTAATTGATCTAAGTTGTTGGTAGGTGAATAACCTAACATAGCACCTGCAATTTCTACTAGAAATACCGGCTTGAGTTCATTCAGTGAATCACGCGCCATTTCAATAGCGTTCAAATCCAAAGGAAGTGGCTGATTGTTTTGATCTAGTTTAGGAGTTAGCAGGGAAACTATTCTATCATTTAAAATTTCTGCCTCTTTATTATAAATTCTGAATAAATGTAGACGAGCGCCAACTGATAAATAAGAGGTTGTATCTGATCTAAATGAAGTAGTAGATATGCTTAGAGTTTGAATAATAGGAAGTTTGTTATTTATATATTTACTGAAAGTTAAATCAGACCGCTTCTGAATTGGTAACAACCAATATGGTGACAATTCTAAGGCTCCTCCTCGTTGAAGCGTTAATAAACTTGCCACTAAGCTTCTTGGATTAGTCGGGCGACTTACACTCGAAGGAGTTTGATCTGATAAAACAAATCCAGGGCTGGTTGGAGTTTGTAAATCATTGATTGATATTTCACTGGTTTGACCATATACCCCCCCCTGAATCATTACAAAAACCAAAAATATAATATATTTTCTTTTCATAAGGCTAATTATTAGAGAAAATTATACTGCCTAGTAAAGCTTACAATACCGCCTTGGGGAGCAGTGTCCACATACATAAAGCTGTTAACATTTGCAAAGTGGTCTACTAGTATAACCCCATTATCTATGCTATTAACATCCAAAATATTTGTATATATTATAATAGACCTTCCTTTTAAATTTCCACCTGGTCCTAAATTTATATTTATTTTATCTCCTTTTGCAATCACATTATTCGCATTATCTACTACTAGTGAAGATCCAATTTGAGCATTTCCAATTGTAACTGTTAAATTCACGTTTGAATTAGTATTGATCGCCTGTGTGTGTGTTACAGGATTGACTTGTTTGACTGGAACTGGCATTTTTTAAATTTTATTAGATGAAAAACTCTAGAACATTAATATGAAATTCAGAATATACACGCAACATTTGATTCATTAAACTAGCAATGTGCAAAATAGAGATAAATTTTTCTTCATCCTGAAATTGATTTTAGATAATAAAATAGCACACTTCATCTCGCCTCAATCAAAAATAAACAAATCAAAGAAAAAAAATGTCTTATCAAAGATTCAAATCAAAATATAATATTGATTCATTGTCAATATATAAATTATAACATTAAACAATAAAAATCCATTACACTTTTTCATGACTTGATTAAAATGCTCCATTGTTACCATATTTAAACAAATACATATGAATATTCCATATCAAATTGGAATATCGCCGACAATTAATTATAATTTTACAGACTCATGTAATGTTATAAACAAACCAAAAAACATCAGCTTTGAAACTCATAACAATAATCTAGGTCCTGGAACATTTAAGCTACTCTAATTTTGAATGCATGAATAGATGTTAATACATAGAGAACAATCAGAATAATGAAAATTACAAAACAGTTAAAACCTATAATTACAATAAATCTATATATCTTGAATAATTTTTTGTCAAGTATTGATCTACTTATTGAATAGCCCAATATGCATCATTCCAACATTAAAAAAGGATATATCTTTTTTATCTTCTACAAAATAGCTAAAGCCAATAGTTGATTTGATTTCTAAATTGACTTCCTAGCCCAATCCAGTAAAAAAGCTTAGTTAAAAAGAGCCATGTATCATTGTATTATCAAGAACAGATATACTACGTTCATCAGAATATTGGCAATAAATAATTGCAAACAAAAAACATAATGCTGACCATGAGTTACTTCTGGAGCTAGGGGAAATATCGAGAGTTTATTTTTGTTATACAATACTTATTTAGTTTAAATTTTAATTTTTATCAAAAAAAGATAATTTATAAACTCGTTTACCCGTAAAGTCACAAGAATCAGTGGCTCGCTAAAGGATTCAGTATCTACTTTGATGATTTCTGCTGCAGCCAAAGGCTACTCTTTATTTCTATGCTTGCACGCCATTAGTTGAATTTTTTGTTTAGCCTCTGCATACCTTCTGGCTGTTTTAATTAAGTTTTTCAAAATGCTCATGCAACTCTCAATCAAGGGGAAAATCTTCTCCTCTATACTCATAGCTTTATTTCTTGCAAAGTTATGCCACAGTCAACTGCCGGTAAAAATTTACTTGGTTGGGCTGATACGTATTTCGGTCGAGCAATTTAAACATCATTGGGTGCAATAGTGCTTTTACTCTGTAATGAACCTAATGCTAATGAAATTATCAAAGCTTAATCGAAGATATTTCGTTTATCGTTGGTTGATGTTATGCGATAAAAATTCATTGGAATTGAATGAAGGTGTGAGCTCCACTGAAGATTTTGACGTCCTCTGACGTCCTCCCAGATTTAGGACCGCTGTAAAGTCAAGAAACCAGGCTTAGTTGTTGCTTCTCAATCGCCTCTTCCGGCGTTAAATCTCCAAGAGAACTATGGGGCCTGAAGCAGTTATATTCCTGCCGCCAAGCCTCAACTTTTTGCTGGGCATCTTCCAAAGACAAGAACCAGTTTACGTTCAGGCATTCATCCCGAAAGCTGCCATTGAACGATTAATATAGGCATTATCGGTAGGTTTTCCCGGTCTGGAGAAGTCTAAGGTTACTTTGTTATCATAGGCCCACCTATCCAAAGCCTTAGAGATAAACTCGCTGCCATTATCTACCTGGATACGCTCCGGAACAGTACCAATCTCCTGCTTTACCCTTTCCATTACTTCTACCACATCCATACCTTTGATGGACTGCCCTACCTGAATCGTCAGGCATTTTCTGCTATAATTATCAACTACAGTTAAGGCCCTGAATTTTCGGCCGTCAAAGAGCTGATCTGCTACAAAATTTATACTCCAGCACTGGTTCATATTAGAGAGCGGCAGTCGCTCCAGGCGGTGAGCAGCAGCCTTATTTCTCCTTGGCCGCTTTGACCTTAGATTCAGGCCCTCTTCCTTGTAAAGCCGATAAACACGTTTATGATTATCCGGCCAGCCCTCTCGTCTGAGTAAGGTAAAGATGCGCCAGTAACCATATCTAATTCTCACCTGGGCTATTTCGTGCATCCGCTTTCTAATCAGCGAAGAATCTCTTGCTTTGGATGCATAGTACCACATGGAGCGGTGTAACATCACCACCTTACAGGCCCGCCGGATTGGAACTCGGTAGTTTGTCATTAAGCTCTGGGCCAGGCCCCTCAATAGGCCTGGCCCTAAAGCTTTTTTTTCAGCACATCCTGCAGCATTTGTTTGTCCAAGCTTAGATCTGCTACCAACTTTTTGAGCTGCTGATTTTCCTCCTCCAGCTGGCGTAGCTTGCGCAGTTCTGATACTCCTAGCCCTCCATATTTCTTTCGCCCGGCGACCCGGTTCCAGTTGTAGAAGGTAGCTTCGCTAATGCCCATCTTGCGGCATACTTCTTCAACCTTCACACCCGTCTCGGATTGCTTCAGGGCAAAGAGAATTTGCGCTTCTGTGAACTTAGATTTTTTCATGGCAATCTCCTTTTTTATAAGTTAAGAAATTGCCCGATTCCTCTACTTTACAACGGTCCGATTTATTGGGGGGAGGTCATGATCTCCAGGCGGTTCGCTTATCTGTTAAATTTAATTAAAGTGAATGCTTGTGGTATATTTTGCTCCTGCGCCTGAAGTTGTTCTATCTCTCCGTTAGAATGATATAAATGAAAGATTAGGATTGTAGGTACCCATAACCTAATCATGATTTTCTATCCTATTTAAAATTTCAACTGTCTGACGATCGTAGGATCTGTGATCTTATTGTCTTCAGCCAGCAGGAATGCTTTGCTGATGATGATGGAAAGCATGCTGTCTCCTTCGAAAGGAAGGAACAGGTGATCCCCCTTAGTGGCTTTTCGGTCAGGTACAATACAAAGGTATTGGTCATTGGGCGACATCAGGATGTTGCCACTGCCCATGTGAATTTTGTAATCGCGCAGCTGGCCCCGAACCTTCAAGAACTTACCATCAAAGGAGCACTGAGGGGCAATCTTAAGGCAGGGAATCAGGTTCTTCAGCACCCCTTCCCGGATTTTGGCTGATTCTGAAAGATCGCCGAAAGAATACTCGCGCCAGTAGGTATTGTGTTGGTCGTTGCCACCATCCTGCCAGGTAGGATCATTGCCAATGCTGGTAACGCCAACAAACAGGTCTACGTCGCGCATAATTTCGCTGAAGACTATGGCAGGGACCTCGTCCATGTTCAGCTGGCGCCTGTTGTCGTAGAAGCGTACCTGATCGGTAAATACATGGTTGAAAATGCCTGATTCAGTAGTAGTACCATTACCATCGGCATCTACAAAATACTCAGCCCTGATGTTCCAATGCGGCACCAGTACAAAGGGGGTGTTATGAGAGTCCCAGTTTCCTTGCAGCCTATAGTGCCAGCCTCTTTGCTTGCAAAGGGCGGTGAACTGATGCTGGCGCAGTACATGGGCGGCAAATCGGTTGGAATAGCTCCCAGTATTGAGTTCAGCATCTGTCTGCAGGTATACTTCCCGGAAAGCCTGCTTGAAAGGCTGCACAATTTGCCGCTGCAGGAGTACGTTTCTCCATTCCAGCACATAGGATGCTTCAAAGCCAATGGGATGCCAGAGCTGTACCTCGGTTTCGGGGCCGATCCAATCCAGGGGCGCGCCGGTCACATCCCGCATGCGGCCGTCCAGGTAAAGGCCTTCAGCTTTCTGCTTTCCATCGGAGAAATGCCAGATCAGCTTTCTGGCCAGGATAGATACCAGGGGTTGATTTAAGTAATAAGTCTCCCAATTCGTAAAGCGGATGCTGCGGGGCTTCAGATACAGCTGTTCAATTCGGTCTCTTTGAGCCGGGAGCTGCGCCTCTATTTCTTTAATTTGTTTCTTAAGTCTGCCCAGGGCTTCTTTTTCACCTGTTTTAACGGCGGCGGGTACAGAAGCCTGTTTCTTCTCTTCCTTTTCCCAGCTGAGAGTATAAGTAGACATGCCTGTGATTTGAAAATGGGCTGTATAATCACCCATGCTGGTTAGCAAAAAGCCATTGGTGTTCAGGCCATAATCGGGCACGCCCATTTCTTCGAGCTCAGCCTCACTATATCCTTCTCTTTCAGAGATCTGTCTGATGCACTTGTCGATCTGCTTCAGCACGCTGCCATGCTTAATCTTTTTCCTGAACTTTGTAAGCCTGCTGATGCCATCCCTGAAAGGCAGGATTGAAAAGCTATACAGGCAGGCATTGCCGGTCTTCAGGGAAAGAACCCCTACACCAGGCATCTTTTTCAGCGCCCACTGTCCGTAGTCGTCCAGGGCACTGTTGAGGTCCGGATCATTGACTACCCCGGCTGCCCAGATCATTGCTTTTAGCAGGTTGTGATTCACATCCGTCAGAAACATGCTGGATGCCTGGGAGGGATACCCCAATCCCTCGTCCCAAACTTGCCTTGGGTTTTTATGATAGGCCTGAATACTTGCCTTACAAAGCTCAAGCCATGCAATGGCTTGCCTGGTAAAGTGGCTGTGCTCTAATTCCTCTAGTATTACATGGGTGTCCTGCATCCACTTTTTAGTAGGGGCTGCTTTATCCCCAACAGATGCCAGGTGGTCAATCAACTTTAGCCATTTTTCTTTTAGGGGCTCTTCTGGCAGTTCGTTCAGGTACTGCGCAATGGATTTGCCTAGCTGGTCGTTCTGATCGACCTTCAACTCCGATGAGCCCTTGAGCAGGTAGCGTATACGATTGTTGAGGCTACGAGCATCTGAGTACATATATTCGCTTTCTTTCACCAAGAGCAGTTCCAGTGCGGATTCCAGGCTAGTGCTCTTGCCTGTGCGGGTAAAGTTCTCCTCAATTTTAGAAAGCAGGGGTTTGAAGGGAATCCCCGAATAATAGTCGTTCACATCGAGCAGGCTTACGGTTGTGCGGACCAGCGTGAGCAGTTCCTCATCCTCATAAGGAAGCTTGCCCCGTACCAGTTGACTGAAAAGCTGCTGCAGGATTTCCCTGGAATAATAGTTATTGCCGGCGAAGGCTCCATTCCCCATCTTTTTTCTGAAATAGGCAATCTTTTCGGGAATGGCTTTGATAGCATCTTTTTTAAAGCTATCCGACTTATTCTTTATGTGCTGGTACGCTTCCAGCTTGCTGAGAGGGGGAAGGGAATAGGTGTCTTTTATTGTTAAAGCCTCCTGCACAAGCTGGTCTACCAGCTGTGAGGCTTCTGGGTTGAGCACAGGGCTATGCTCAGCATCGCCTTTCGGGCCCTTCTTAAAGAAATCTAGTATGGACATGGGGATGTGGATCAGCCGCCTACAAGCTGGGTTAT
Source organism: Cesiribacter sp. SM1 (assembly GCF_020178975.1). GTDB lineage: Bacteria > Bacteroidota > Bacteroidia > Cytophagales > Cyclobacteriaceae > Cesiribacter. Next base: position 205,697 of record NZ_JAHXBU010000043.1, on the reverse strand, counting down.
TTTTATGAAACTAATGCTGGTTTGTGGATTCACAAGCACTTCCTGCTCCAGAGTGGTAGCTTGTTGGTTGTCAATGAGCACAAAGAACCCATTGCGCTGGAAAGCATTCAATGCGATAAAAACCTGCTGCTCCGGATCCACTTTTCTGATACCCTTCAGTTTGTAACCATTTAAGGTACGCTCAGCGTCTGTTGGCTGCACAAGTCCCTTAAAATATTCAGGAAGTTTGCTGTTGTGCATTTCCACTTCGGCGTACACCCTGGCTTCAATGATGTCTTTTACAGTGGTCAATTCCCGCTCCAGGGAGACAGTGATTTCATTGATGATGTTGCCTCCGAACGTTTTGTCTTTTATGCTGATGGATATAGCGGCCATATTTTTAGCAGGTTGATTATTTTGTTATGGGAAAAGTTAAGAGAACGAACTTCTTCTCATGCTTAAGCAGATTGGCCTCTTGTAAGGCTGCTCCTCTTAGGGCTGTAAAGGAGAGGTGTGCTAAGGGGCTGATAATTTTGCGATCATAATGGCAATCACAGACAGTAGCACCAGCGCAATCCAATAGCTGTTTCTTTTTGTTTTCCGATCGTAGTTCTTGCTGCGCTGAATCTGCACAAACGACCATAGCATGCTTCCTGTAAGCAAAGTGCCGCAAATACCCACCAGCAGCTTATTGCTACTTATGTATATCACGGCCATCAATCCCAAAACAGCAAAAGGAAGAAAGGAGAGTAGGCGATTTTTCAGACTTGTGCTACTGCTTGCAAGGCTCAGCGGACGAATTTGCTGAAGGGCTTCCTCCAACTGGTCAGGATCCTGGATGTGGATCGGCACTACAATGGCCGAGTGAAGGTGCTGTCCCCTGATAAGGTAGCTACCACTATGATCTTTGATGATTTCCCTGATTTCACTATAAGCAAGACGAATGGTAGGCGTGTTCTTTTGCTCCCGGATAACGGCATCTTCCGCGAAGGTGAGGGTATAGCTTTCCAGTAGCTGCTTTTGCTGATTGGTTCCTCTCTTAATGCCAATGATGACAAGGGCGATTCCTGCAGGAATGATAAAGTATAAGTTCTTGAGGCTGCTTTCAGGATTGGAAGAATTAAAGTAGCTTATGCCAACGCCTACGGTTAGGGCGATGAGCATGAGAGGAACTGATCTGAAAAGAATTTTCTTTTTGATCTCCCTAAAGGCATCTGGCTTTAATGTATACTGTTTCATGTGGCAAGCGACAACAACCCAAAATAGCACTTGCGCTGTTTGATAACAAGCTTTTGTTAAAGAGGTGTAGGATAATAGGAATAACTGCTGTTTTCTATCTCAGTCTTCGCAAAAACTGGCGCTGCCTTGACTTGGCTTTTTAGAAAAGACTGATCTATTGAAAGAAATTTACCTGCTCTTTATTTCCAGATCTATCAGTAATCAGTCCTTTTCTTCAGGCAAGCTACTCAATCCATTCTTCTAAAGATCTTACAGTTATTGCACCAATAGTCTCTGTCCCTGCAGTTTTGATAAGTAGGCTGAGATGGTCGTTTTCATCAATCTATAATAGTCTGCATTCCGTTTGCTTATTTTCTCCCTTGGACAACAGGCCAAAGAAGGGGGGGAGGTTCTGCGCCTGGTACTCGGGTTGACTTTTTGGAGGGAGAGGCTGATGGCAGGCAGGCTTGGATCTGCTAGATGCCTTTCAGCGTATCGGAAATTAAAGATTCCGCTAGGTGCTTTTTCCAGGAGACCTGCTAGCACACTGGTATAGTAAACTTCTGCTTTTCTATTCATAAATAACAACTTTCCTTATCTGCATTTTCAAGCGGTGACATTTTATTGGATTCCGGAAGTATGTTGCCGGTCAAGTTTAAAATAGATAGGTATTCTTCTTGTGAAGCCAGAAACCGGCATCATACTGCCGGTGTGCCGTTCTGTATCGCCGAAAGAGGAAAATTTCAAAAATCTGCTTATTATCTTACTTAATTATAAAAATTCTTTTGCCATAGCATACTAGCAAATTTGAAAGTCATGTAGCTGATAAATAGGATTCTATCCGACGCTGCATCTGTTAAATTTTATTCAGGTTAATGTTTTACGTATACTGAGTCAGCATTGCGAGCGGATAAAAATAAAAAAAGCTAGCTACAGAGCAAGGTTATGCTAGTATGGTAAAATTGTACTCTTAATGATTAAAAACTGCTTTTAACTTACCTGTTGACCTTTTTTGGTTTTGCGATTTAAGATTATCCGTATATTTGCATCAGTCACTCACAAGCAAGGCTTGCTGATGGCTTGCGCTTGGTGGTTCTACATCAGCGTACCTGGATCAACAAATAACCTATTCAGAGATCCTTCTCATAAGGTTGATCCAAAATTCCCGATTAGTATTTGTTCAGGATAGCAATCAGAGCTGGTAGTCATGCATGTACCAAGCATCTGGGCTTAGAACAAAACGGCAAGATGGATTATTCTACCCCCAAAGTAGTATCCTAGCTTTCACATCTGGAAGAAGAGAGACAGTCCGCTTTCTCTACAAACTACCTGCGCCCAATTTCCCGGGCGTCAACACATCTGCAGGTATAAAAATCACATTTAAAATATATATGAAAATTTTATTCAATTACAAAAATGAAAAATTTAAATGACAAGAACGAAACAGTGGTACTAATGTCCCTTGCTGATTTTGAAGAAGTGAAAGAGGTTTTAAAGTTTCTTAAAAGTAAAGCTGATGAGAATGATTCCCTCCCAAAACTAAAGAACTGGATCACTGAAAAACAGGCCATGTTACTTCTTGGTAAAAAAGAAACATGGTTTTGGAAAATGCGAAACTCTAATCAGTTAGCCTTCTCAAAAATGGGAGGAACTGTTTTTTATGAAATGGCTGATATTGAAGAATTGATAGCAAGAAACAAACGGTTTGCTGCATGAATCAACCTTCAGTTTAATAAATATTAAAGGCAAGCATTAACCCTCGCAAGTCAGCAATTCCTGCTGACTTCAAATCAACCAGCCTTGGCTGGACCTACACAATTAATTTCTAACCGAGTCGAATCCGACTTCTAAAAGCAAAATGGCATGTGTCAGAAAATTAAAATCAAAAACTGCATTCACTGCTTTGAGAGCTTTGAAGCTAAAAGAAAAAATCATCGCTATTGCTCGGCTTCATGCCGGGTAATGGCGTGTTACAAGCGCAAAGGCTATACTTATGTAAGTGGCCATTACCAAAAGGCTATCCATCCAGTCATAAATGCAATAGGAGCAGAATCCTTATATCCTACACCCATGCCTGCACCCTCTATGCCTTCTCAGGTGCCCGCTCAAAATGTGTTACAGGAAACAGCACCTCCTCAAACCAATGGAATGACTGGTTCCGGCATCATGGAATCAATGGTGGGTGCTGGTGCAGTAGCTCTTGGTGAATACTTTGCCTTTTATCAGCCCATGCTGGTGCAGATGAAGGAGATGCGACAAATGCTAAACGCAATGGGGCTTAAGCTGAACGCAATACAGCAGGACCGTCAAACAAATCCATTAATGAGCTTTTCTGGAATTCAACCGATCGACCAGCAGCCTCCCATAATAAAAGGAGGTAATCCACCTACCCAAGGCATTAAGCCACAGAAAGAACCTCCTCTTACGCCTCATCAGTTAACGATCCAAAGGTTGGGGCTCGATCCAAACAAGTATGGGAAGTGATGGAATGCCCTAACTTCTTTCGGAAGAAAACCAAAAGCTGATCGCCAGTGCCAAGCCTACAGTATTTAACTTGATACCTTTGTGGTTGTGAGTGTTAAAACACTATACTTGTTGCTGGGTTTGGTGCTTGAGGAGTTGTCATGGTTACGTAGACATAGAGCTGTGTATTAAAAAAGTATGGTATCTGAAGTTAATAAGCAGCGTCTCCTTCTGAACCATCGCAATAGCTTAAAGTTAACATAAGGCCAACATCAGTTCAGTATGAGATTATTATTATATTTTATGGTTTTCTTTAGCCTGCTGTCTTGCCGGGAAAAATCAGATACTACAGTTGCTGAAGATTCTACCCTAGAAGCGGTTGCAGGTGCAGAGGAATCCCCTGCTGATACTGCTGCAACACTTTCAGCTATCAATACGATTGAAGACATCGAAGAAGCCTATGCTTACGTGCTTTCCAAAATAGAGCACCATTCCATGGATTCTACTTCCTTTGGTTATAATTGTCACGGCGAAAAGCAGGGGAACGTTCAATACTTTTCAGAAAATGGACAGCTGCGCCTGATCAGGCATACCTACAACGAATATAGCCATCATGATGCAACGGATCATTACTTTGTAAAAGACAGTAGCCTGTATTTTGTATTTTTTGACCGTATGTCGTGGAGCTTTGATTCTCAGGCTAAGGAACCGGAGGCTGTCAAAGAAGAGATAACAGAAAATAGGTTTTACATAGTCGATAACCAGCCAGTACGGTGCCTTGAAAAGAAATTTACTACCAGATCGGCAGCGGCTAACAACCCTCGATCAGCATTGGTTGCTAACAAAGAAGTAGGCTGTACTTCGCTGGAGCTTGTTCGTGAAAATTTTCGTTTGCTGGTTCAACACAGGCATCAGCAGGATAGTCTTAGCTGCCTGGAAGACTGACGATGCCTATGCTCAAACTTTACCTATCTTCAGGTAATAAAGATGCTTTTTCAGCTAGTAGTGAGAAAAGCATTATTCTGCCGGTTTTATAAAATTACTAACCAGCTGCAGATACTCTGCTGGTGGTAGAAAAACCTACAGGAACATAAGCTTAGAAGCTACCCTAATGATTTAATTCTTCTTCTTTCTGCTGCCCCATTTCACTTCTTTCGCCTTTTTGGAACGGCTCTCTTTCAGCTCCTCATCAGCCTGAATAAAACGCTGATCAAACGGAAAAGCTTCCCTGCTGATTTCCCGGAGCTGGTCATACTCGGGATGTGTGGCATTGACAACGACATTATGGTCTCCTGGCACCACGGCAGAGGGCACACGCAGTAGGAGTGTTCTCTTTTTACTAAACCAGTCTGAGCCCAGCGGCTGGCTGATGGAATAGCTGGAATACAGGCGCCAGTCTTCGGGCAACTGGCTGCGACTTATTTCTTCGAAAGGAATTTTATCGGAAACTTCAAAGGTGATGAGGCTGTAGCCAGCAGAAAGAAAGCCCTGGCCCAGCCGGTGAGCCATGGTTTCCGACATGGCCAGGGCGGGAGAGGTGCTGGTGTAGAGTACACGCTCACCATCTAGATTCCAGCGTCCCGATTCTCCAGGCGCAAATTTCGCTTCAGCGTATTTAGAAAAGATAATGCGGTAGAGCAGCATGCTTAGGCCACGTAGCCGTGAATGATGCGATTGAGCTGCTTTTCAATTTCGCCAATGCCGGTAATAGAGTGCAGCAGCTCTACGGGTTTTTGGCCTTCTAGTCCCGGAGAGGGCATGTGCAGCCAGTCGGTAAACTCATCGGTAGAGCCAAACAACTCTTCGCCCAACGCAAACAACCGGTGAAGCTTCAGTAGCTTTTCGGCGGAGTCGCCCGTAAACTTCTTGTTTTGCTTCCGGTAATTATCCACAGTTGTGGGATCTACACCTACAAAATGCGCCAGATCGGCTTTAGGCATGCTGGTATAGTCCTGCAGGTTGCGGAAATACTGTACATCAATCCCTTCATCCCGCAAATGAATCAACTGCAGGTTGTCTTTCACCACTACAAGATCCGTATTTTGTGCTTGTGCTGCCATGGGTTAATTAGTTGCTTATTCAAGTTTACGGAAATTTCATTATATAAAACGGAAATTTCTAATAATCCTTTCCGATTAGTTTTTCCAAATATTGAACGAGGAGCGAAAACATGATTTTTCGCCCTCGTTTATTTTTCAGGAGTAATTATCGCCCTCGTTGAGTCTTGCACATATAGTAAACGATCAATGTATACAGCTTAAGTTTGAGGATGAAGATTTTGGTGGTTGCGGGTTGTCGTCGTTACTCAGCGAGCGACCATGCTGATCAGGTAGGCTAGTTGTGCGTTAGCGTTAAATAGAATTAAAGTTAACGCTGAAAAGGGAGGGGCACCTGAATACTTTGCTTAGGCGATAAATCATGATCGCTCCATCAAAGCAGATGACTGGGGCCTTTTTAACTTAACTTGGCTTGGTTACTATAAAATTATAGTCAATCACTTCGATACCTTAAGGCATCAAATCAAGCTTTCCTTTTTAAGCCTGGCTTTGATCTCCGCATGATTTTTCCAAAACTTCGTTTTTACTTTGGCAATGGCTTCCTTGCCTGCTGCTGTAGCAAACAGGGGCTCCAGCAGCGGATCGCACTCGATGAAAAGCACAACCCAGTACTGAATGTTTTCTTCCTGGGAAAACAGTTCTAATTGCTCAAGGGCCTGATGCTGATCGCGCATGTGCATGTGATATGCCGCCAGAAGAAGCGGTTTATAATTGGATTCATTGTTGTCGGCCAAGGTTTTGTATTCCTGAATATACCGGGCAGCTTTTTCATGATGGCCCATTTTTTTCATTACGGTGCCAATCAATAAATTTTCCTGTTGATAAATATCGAGTTGCAGGGCTTCGCGCCGGCTTACAAACCGATTATAGTACTGATAGGCAGCTTTGTAATCTTTCTGATAAAAACACACCTTGCCTAGGTCCTGCATAATATCCAGTCGGGTAGTATCCTTTTTCAGCTCCCTGATCAATAAAGCTCTCGTTTCATCTAAATCTTTGTTCTTGGCAAACAGAATAAAAGCCTTTAGGTGATTGGAATAGTAATTTGCCGGATTATACTCCAATGACTTGTCGACATACCGGATCGCTTCATCCACGAATCCACTTTGGATCAGGGCATTGCTCAGGTTCAGGTAAATGTAGCTGGTAATTACCGAATCATTGGCTGCTATATCAAGCTTAACACCCCTCAGCGCATACTCTATGAATTTTCCGGTATCGGGTATGATGGTGGAGTAGAAAAGGGACAGCATGTTGATGACCATCGCCGAGTTTGGATTGTATTCAAGCGCCTTTTCCAGATAGGCGGGGGCTTCCGCATATTCTTTGTTGTTGATGTAAAATAGGGCTTTTGCCAAGAGGCTCTCTGCCAGCTTTGGGTCTAACAACAGGGCTTTGTCAGCATGCACGTTGAGTTCCGATAAGTACTTTTTCTTATCCTGATAAACATCAAGGCTGGAATAGGTAATCGCCAGGTTTGCATGGGCCAGTGCAAACGCGGGGTCCTGGTCAATAGCTTTTTTATACTCCGGTATGGCCTTAATCAGATCGGCGCCACCCTTATTCTGATAATTAAGTCCCTTCAGGTAATAGTCGTAGGCCACCAGGTTATTGGTAGGTATTTTATCTATCAGCTTTTCCTCTTCCGGGGTAAAGACGGCCTGGATCTCCTCGGCTATACTTTTAGCAATTTCCTGCTGCAGTTCAAAAATGTCGCTGACCTGCCGTTCGTATTGTTTTGCCCAAAGCTGAGTGTCAGTAGAGGCATCGATCAGCTGAATGTTTAATAATATCCGGTCTCCGACCTTTTGTCCGCTCCCTTCCACGAAATAACTAACATTAAGCTCCTCGGCCATTTCGGGAATAGATTTAGTCGTATTCCGGTACTTCTCTGCAGAGGTTCGGCTCAGCACACGCATATCCTTAATTTTTTGCAGGTTGTTGAGCGTAGACTCCATCAGTCCATTGATCAGATAAATATTGGTGGAATCGCTGCTGCTATTTTTGAAGGGTAGCACCACGATGGATTTCTCCAAACTGGCTTTGGGGCTTTCCGGCTTTGAATAGAGAAATAGTGCCGCTACGAGTACCAGGCCAAGGAGTAGCGAGAAAATAAGAGGCAACTTCGATTTTTCTCTGCGAAGGGGCATTGTCTCCTGCACTTCAGGTCCCTCTGCCTGCACTTCTCTTTTTCCTACTTCTCCAGGAGAATATCCATAGTGCTCGCGGAAGCACTTAATGAAATAGGAGGTGCTGCTAAAGCCAACCTGGTAGGAAACCTCCGAAACATTCAGGGAATTCTGCTGCAACAAAATCATGGCCTTCTGTAGGCGTACCTGCCGGATAAATTGGCTTACCGAAAGATTCGTGGACTGCTTTACTTTCCGCAGGAGGTTTGAGCGGCTCATCCCAACGGCTATAGCCAGCTCGGATACCCCAAAATTTTCATCAGCAATATGCTTCTCGACTACTTCGGTGAGCTGATCTAAAAACATATTATCCGCAGCGGTAGCATTTTGCATTGCTCAATTCTATAAAAGACTGATACAAAGGAGCAAAATATTCAGATAGGTCACAAGCCCTGAAAACCGGCTCTCCGGCCCCTTTTTGCATCATAATTTATATGCTTGCGTCATAGTTTTCATCCATTCCTCAAAGTTTATAGCATCTGAATGAAAGTTGATAACCATCACGGCGGGGTTCTGCTGACCTTTACACCCATACATCGACGAGCCATTTTAACAAAAAAAAGATGCAATCCCTCAAGTTCAATTTCATGAAAGTAGCAACGCTTACCCTTATTGTTGCATTCGTAATTTTCGCCTATGCGTGTAATAGCAATTCCGAAAACCGCAAGCTATCACAGTCAGGTATAGCGCCTCCTGATGTAGACCTGCATACCGCCACTGTATCGGGAAATCTTGATGCCGTAAAGCAACACATTCGCGCCGGTTCTGATCTAAATGAAAAGGATCCATTTGGCGGCTCTAGCCCTCTCATTACGGCGGCTGTCTTTGGCAAGCCCGAGATCGCCAAAGCACTCATAGATGCCGGGGCTGATATCAACTTTCAGAACAATGATCAATCTACCCCACTCATCACCGCAGCCTTCTTTTGCCGGCCCAAGATTGTGGAGATGCTACTGGAAAAAGGAGCTGATAAAACCATGAAAAACAAGTACGGTGCCACAGCTTATGAGTCTGTAGCGGCTCCTTTTGGGGAGGTGAAAAGCGGCTACGAGATGATGGGGAAAGCACTCGGACCAATGGGTTTACAACTGGACTATGCCTATATCCAGAAAACGCGCCCGGTGATCGCTGAAATGTTAAAATAATTCCATTGACGCCGGGAAGGCCCGGCCGGGCCTTCCCGGCATTCAACTTTAAAACTTGGAAGATATGTTAGCAATAGAAAGAAGATACGATATCGACTGGATACGGGTGATTGCCATAGGCTTGTTGTTGATATATCACATAGCCATCGGCTTTCAGTCATGGGGAATCATGATTGGTTTTATCACCAACGAACAATCCTGGGAAACTTTGTGGATTCCTATGTCGCTCCTGAACGTTTGGAGAATACCCCTGCTGTTCTTTGTGTCGGGCATGGGCGTATACTTTGCAATCCAAAAACGAAACTGGAAACAGCTGATGCTGGAGCGGGCAAGCAGGATATTCATACCGCTCCTTTTCGGCATTTTTTTTATCGTGCCTGTTCATATTTACCTGTTACAGGACTACTACATGCAGGCGCTGAGCTATACGTTTAACATGGGGCACCTGTGGTTTCTTGGCAATATTTGCGCCTATATCGTCATTTTATCGCCCATTTTTATCTATCTGAAAAACAATGAAGAGGGGAGGCTAGTCAGAGGCATAAAGGGGATGCTTAGCAGTCCACTGGGCTTGATTCCCTTTATATTGGCATATATGGCAGAAGCCTGGATCATTGCCCCGGGGCTGTATACAATGTACGCCATGACCTGGCACGGATTTGTTCTTGGGCTTCTAGCTTTTTTCTTTGGTTATTGTTTTGTGCTAAGCGGTCCGCTTTTCTGGAACATGATCTTAAAGTGGAGAGGGCTGTTCTTGTTGGCTGGTGCTTTGCTGTTTGTTCTTCGGTTCATCATGTTTCAGCTCAACGCTACTGGTTACCTATTGGCGCTCGAATCTATTTGCTGGATTATAACCGTGTTTGCCTTTGGCTACCGGTATCTCAACAAGCCTGGGCGTGTGCTCACTTATCTGAGCCAGGCAGCCTATCCGGTTTACATTGTGCACATGATGTTCCTCTACCTGGGGTCTTATCTGATATTTCCGCTCAGCCTGCCAGTTCCCTTAAAGTTTGTCATTGTGCTAGCTTTTACCTTTATCGGATGCTTTCTATGCTACGATCTTATTAGAAGAGTAAACTGGTTAAGGCCTGTCTTTGGCTTAAAGAGGTCTAATAAAGGTTTTGTGGGGCCATCTGATATACGCAATATTTTGCCTTCTCAGGCAGTGAAGGCAGGTTGATAGCCCTCGCGAATAAATTGGCTTATCCTCCGTAGAAAATTTGGTTTGAACGCCGAGCCTTTCATTAACATGAATTAAATTTAACATTTAGATTGTTGTAAATGATCAGCACTGCCGTTAGTAACCCAGAAGTATTGTCGGATTCATTTGTCTGTTACCTATGAGTGAGAACCAGAAGCGAGATAAGGGTGCTACGCGAGATCTTTATGAAAAAACGCTGCCATTATTGGCCAACGGTATCCATGCCAAACTGGCCGAAATTACACCCCTGTTTCGCGATTTTCACCTGGAGAAAATGATGAATACCTGGTCAAGATCTTCTGAAGATAGGAGTGACCTGCCCATTAGTATTGAAAACGGGAATGTGCTGCAAATGGGTTTAAGGCTTAGGCTGGAGGACTTTCAGCGTGCAGGCGTGATACCCTTTTCTATTGTGAAGGATATGGTGTTTAACCTCGAGGATACGGTTTACCAGGTCGTTTCAGATAAAGGTGAGGTGTGGCAGGAAAAAGGATATTACCAGCAATGGTCAAAACAAGAAGTAGAAGATCTGACCAGACGTTGGTGCGATGCTCTGATTGAGGACATAACTAATCGCCTTGAGCAGTTGATGGGCTAGGTTAAATGGACGAGGGCGATTCTAATCAAAAATCTCCCTCGTTAAAAGATCGAGGGTAAAATTCGCCTCGTTATTTTAGTATGCTGCTTTCTATTAGTCATCTTTCTTCTTGCTGATATGCCTTTCAATTTTACCGGCTAGTTTATCCATTAACTTATCACTGTTCTTAGCATAGATCATGGTTAGTTCATCGCAAAGGTGTACCTGTTGATGGTTGTCCTGCAGTTGCCTCGCTCGGCGTTGGTTTACTAAGCACCTTTCGTAGGTGTACAAATACCTTCAGGCATAGCTGAAAAATTGGGCTTAAAATAAAAGTGTATAAAAAAGTAACGATAAAGACTGGCCCGCCTAATAAGAAACAGATCACCAGCACTACACACTCTACTATGATGCGCGCCTTACTGACCGATAAGCCAGTGCGATCAGAAATGGTGAGCATAAAACCATCGCGGGGACCGGCACCTATACCACCAGCTACATATAATCCGCCTCCAATGCCAACAATCACGATGCCAGCCAGCAACCAAAGGTAATCTATCCAGGTGTGGCTAGCTTCAGGTAGTATATCCAGCCATAGGAAAAAATCAAGTATAGGCCCAATAAGCAAGGCATTTAGAAAGGTACCAATACTGACATATTTACTGCCGATCACCAAAGAGATAACAATAAGGGCAATACCAACAAGTACACTCCAGGTGCCGATGCTAAGCCCGAAATGTTGGGAGAAAGCTACGTTTAGCACATCCCATGGATGCAATCCCAAGTGCTTCACCTTGATAGAAATGGCTATCCCTAAACCAAAACAAATGATACCCATCAGAAAAAATCCGTAACGGATTATCCAGTTACGAAGCGTATCATTTTTGAAATAATTTTTCTGCATCCAGAGATTATTTATGCAGATGCAAGCTTAATCAAAACCTGTCACTCCGCCACCAGAAATTTGTACGCTAATTCTTATGTTCCCTTCACTAGTAGAGAAGCTGGAGCCAGCTCCTGAGTATCCTGTTCTGTGGGTGCTCCGCTGAGATTCTGAGCAAGTGCTTAATATTTAGCCGGGGTTGCATTCATATTGGCCTTATTTCTAGTGTAGCAGGCTTTTTTGGCTTAGTTGGGCACAGCGAGCGGTTATACGTCCACTAAATTTGTGGTGACAGGCTTGGCTGAAGCATTGTTCATGAACGGGGTAAGGGATGGCATTTCAACATATGAACAGTAACTATAATTAAATTTAACGGTATGCCAGTAGATGCTGCGTTATTACAGATGTAATAAGCGAACGAGGGTAAATTTCGGCAAAATTTACCCTCGTTCAACAAACAGAGGTAAATGCGGCTCTCATTTACCCTCGAAACGCTGGATGTAGTGCTTACTTTTTCTTGATTTTGGTCTCAATTTGATCCGCTAGTTTTTCCATAAAGCGGTCGCTGTTCTTCGCGTAAATCTTTGTTTGCTTGATGTTGGTGTGTCCTAATAAGTTGCTAATGATTTCCAGGGGAATGTCATTGTCCCGCAAGATGGTGGTAGCGAAGGTATGGCGGGCAACGTGGTGTGTGACATTTTTCTGGATGCCCACCAGTTTGGTGATCTCTTTTAGGTTTACATTGAGCTTCTGGTTGGAGAGTCTGGGCAATACTTTGCCGGTAATTTTCCTTTCTTTATTGTCATAGCGATCTATGATATCCAGGGCTGGCTGAAGCAGGGGAATGTTTACAATCTCGCCTGTTTTGTGCTGTTTCATTTTAATGAACTGTTTCCCTGAGTCAGAGGTAACGATGTGTTTCATCTCAAGGTCCTGGGCATCCTGGTAACGTAGTCCGGTGTAGACAGAGAAGATAAACAGGTCGCGCACCCGCTGCAGGCTTTCATTGCCGTGCAGGTCATGTTCAATGATGCGCTCCAACTCACCCTCCGAGAGCTCCTCCCGGTTAACCTGTTCCTTTTTCATCTTGAAGTCCTTGTAAGGATTCTTCTCCAGGTAACCTTCGTTGATGGCGCGGTACAATAAGGTGCGGAAACGGCTGTGATGTTTGATTACGGTGTTTCTGGACAGATCATTTTTGAGGAGGAATAAGTCCAGGTCCTTCACGAACTTGAAGTCGATCTGCTTGATGAGGATATCGGAGGCTCTGTATTTTGACTTCACGAATGCCTTAACATAGTTAAAGGTCTGCTTATAGATGCTAACAGTTTCTGAACTTCGCTCTGGATGGTTTTCCATTTCATCCATATACTCCTGATAAAACTCGATGAGGTAGGGGGCTATCTTATCTTTCCCTATATATACATCTTTCAGGATTCTGGCAGAGACGGGACGTTCTTCATACTCCAGCACCGTCTTGATCTGGTAGAGCTTTGCTTCAATATCGGAAAGGGCCTGGTTGATGGTGGGGTTTTTCCTGGACCGCTGCTTTGCTTCGTCCCAGTCGGCAGGAGCGATGGCGTGGGCGGTAGCGATCTCGGCTTTCTTTCTGGCATAGGTAATCCTGAGGTAGATCTTGACCTTGTCGCCCTTCAGCTTGTCTTCGTTCAGGTAGAATTTGAGGGATAAATTGGCGCTCATACAGGTGAAACATTGGAGTAGAGGTGAAACATCGGTGATACTTTTAACGAAGAAAAGTGAAAAAAGATGAAACGCCAAAAAGCAAAAAACCCTTCAGAAATGATTTCTGAAGGGTTTCGAATTGTAAAAATACAATTTAGCAGAGGAGGAGGGATTCGAACCCCCGGAACCCGCAAAGGTTCAACGGTTTTCAAGACCGCCGCATTCGACCGCTCTGCCACTCCTCTGTAGCGGATGCAAAGGTAACAGATCTGTTTATTTTGTCAAATAGTTTCGGCTCTTTTATCTTTAAAATTTAAAGCACTGATGTGGCTTGTGCTTGTAAATGAGTACTTTAAATGTGTTTACTGGCTAAAATTATTTTAGACCTCTGCTTTATCAAATCACATACATCTTACAGATCAGGCCGTTCAGCCCTTAATGCGTTGGCTGGCCCATCGCTACACGCTCTACCTTCATGTTGGAGGGCATGTTGGCCTTAACCTTTTTGCGGTCCAGGGCAACGTCTATGCTGGCATTTACGGTGTAGCCCATCAGGATGATCACTGATATCATATAGATCCAGACCATCAGCGCAATCAGGGCGCCAATGGAGCCGTAGACCTTGTTGTAGAGCTGAAAGTTGGAGATATAGGCTGAAAACAGGAAGGAGGCGGCCAGGCAAAAGGTGGCTGCCAGAAATGACCCGGGAGAAAAGAAACTCCAGCGCTGCTGTATACAGGGTCCCAGGTAATAGATGGAGGAGATCGCCATCAGGAAAAACAGGAACATTATGATAAAGCGCAGAAAGATGATGAGGTAGAACTGGTAGTCTTCCAGGAGTGCATGCTGGTGATAGACCCAGTTCATAAACAGCTGCCCCACCACCAGCAGGGCAATGGCCATCACCAGTACCATGGCCAGGATCAGGGTGAGGAAGGTGGCGATGCCCCGGGCTTTCAGGAAACTTCTCTTTTCGATGGTGAGGTGGATGCGGTTAAAGGCATTCATGAGTGATACCATGCCGCTGGTGGCCAGGAGCAGGGCAAACACAACACCGAAGGATAGCAAGCCTCCCCGGGGCCTGCTTAGAATATCACGGATGGTATTGTCGATCAACTGGTATACTGATGCAGGTAACACATCCCGTAAAAAGGCCATGGTCTGCACATCGTCAACTACAGGCAAAAATGCCAGCAGCGCAAAAAAGAAGATAATGGCAGGAAAAACGGAGAGCGTAAGGTTGAAGGCTACGCCATAGGCTCGCTCAAACACATCGGCAGAACGTAGCTTGTCCAGGAACACCACAATGATCCTGAACAACGATACCTGGCGGTTGCGGATGCGCACGCTCACCAGGAAGCGCCTAAGCTTGCGAAGCCTGCGTGAATTAGCAATATGGTTCCTAACCCTCTGCATACTATTTGAAATAAGGCAGGAGTACTTTCTTTAGTTCCTCTGGCACCCTGCAGGGGCGGCCACTGCTCTTGTTCACAAAGGCCAGCGTAGTATAGCCTTCGTTTAGTAGCCTTTCATCTGCATTGTAAAGCTTGTACTCAAAGCGCATGCGCGATTGGGGTAGTTCCGGAATAATAACCTGCAGCCGCAGCTCATCATCATAGAAGGCAGGAGCTTTATACTGTACATGTAACTCCAGTACAGGCATCATTACGCCAACCTCTTCTTCCAGAGCCCTGTAGCTAAAGCCCAGCCTGCGCAGCGCCTCTACCCGTCCTATTTCATAATACGTAGCGTAATTGCCATAGTATACATATCCCATCTGATCCGTTTCGGCATAACGGACGCGCAGCTTTGTTTCGGCTACATACATAACTTACTGGTTAAGCTTACAGTCAGACCAGCGGAGCGGCCTGTTACCCAGCGGCGGTTGCCACTATATCAGCTTTAAATATGAGCAACAAATCTGCAATAGACAACTTTACCTGAAAATACCGCGCTTTTTGAGCGCGCTATGGTACTTTCTGGCATTTTTCATGTGTTCATTGTAGTTAGTGGAAAAGGTGTGATAACCCGAGAAGTCTTCCTTTGCCACAAAGTAAATGTAGTTGTGGGATTCGGCATTCAGCACAGCATTGATGGCTGTAGTGCTTGGCATGTTGATGGGGCCGGGGGGCAGCCCGCGGTACATATAGGTGTTGTAGGGAGAGTCGATCTCCTTGTCTTTGGCCAGGATGCGTTTGATGCTGAAATCTCCCAGGGCGTACACCAGGGTAGGATCTGCCTGCAGGGGCATGTTTCGGTTGATGCGGTTCAGGTATACGCCGGCCACCCGTGGCATTTCGTCGGCCTTGTTGGTCTCGGCCCGTACAATAGAGGCCAGGGTAACCACTTCGGAAGGAGTAAGCCCCAGTTGCTCGGCTTTCTGGCGGCGCTCTTCGTTCCAGAACTTGTCGTACTCCTGCTTCATACGATCCATAAAGTCGCGGGCCGTAGTAGTCCAGTAGAACTCGTAGGTATCGGGCAGGAACATGCTGATGATGGTGGCGGTGTCCATGCCGTACTCTCTGGCAACGGCAGGGCTGTGCAGCAGGGAGTCCATCTCCTGGCGTGTGAACATCAGCTTATCGCCCAGCCGCTCGGCCAGGTCGCTGCGGGTGCGAACGTTATTAAAGGTAATGCGCACAGGGGTTTGCCGACCGGCCCTAAGCATGCGCACAGCCTGCAGGTTGTTCATGTTTTTCTCCAGCACATAGTGGCCGGGTTTTACCTGCTCATCGTAATCCATGAGTCTGGCCAGAAAGCCAAAAGAAACAGGTTCCTGCACAATTCGCTCGTTGTAGAGCCGGTCTTGTATGCTTTTAAAGCTTTCGCCGGGGCGAATGATAAAGGAGCGGTCTTCCTGTTCTACCAGAATATTGGGGGTGAACAGGATCTGCCAGGCGTAGAAAGAGAAAGAGGTGAGCAGCACCGAAAAGATGATCAAACCTGCTAGCAGTATCTTTTTATTCTTCATATAATAATCAGCATATAAGGAGCACTGCAGCCCTTTTTTTTATGGGGCTTATGTAAACATTTGTATCAGGCTGCAGGGTTTACCCGGTAGTCTTAATCTAATTTGGGCTGTTAAAGTTCTTAAATTATTGTAGATTGTAAGTACACAGCCTATTTCTTTAACGTAAAAATTTTTGATTCTATGGCAGCAGAACTCTTGAAAATTCATCCCGATAATCCCGAGCAGCGTAAAATTGCCAAAGTAGTGGAGGTGCTACAGAACGGGGGCGTTATTATTTATCCTACCGATACCATCTATGGCATTGGGTGCGATATTTTTGATCAGCGTGCTGTGGAACGGGTGTGCCAGATCAAAGGGGTGAAGGCTGATAAAACGCAGCTTTCGTTTATATGTCAGGATATCAGTCATATTTCAGAATTTGTCAGGAACCTAAGCACGCCCGTGTTTAAGGTGATGAAGAAGGTGCTGCCCGGGCCCTATACTTTCCTGCTGGAGGCAAGCTCTAAGGTGCCCAAGATCATTCATGCCAAAAAGAAAACGGTAGGCATCCGGGTGCCGGATCATAACATACCCCGCATGCTGGTGGAGCAATTGGGGCATCCTATTATTACCACCTCCATTCACGATACCGATACTATTAAAGAGTATACCACCGACCCCGAAGAGATCTGGGAACGCTACAAAGGCCTGGTAGATATAGTGATTGATGGAGGTATGGGGAAGAACCTGCCCTCTACCGTTGTGGATTGCACCGGTGATGTATTTGAAATTGTGCGCCAGGGCGCCGGAGATCTTACGCCTCACCTGGTGTAGCAAGCGGATGGCCGGCAGGAAGTTTGTGTTTCCAGCGCTTGTGCGACCATAAATAGTTTTCGGGTTGCTGTTTAATAGCACGCTCAAGTGCATCTATGTAGCGGCTGGTAAGGGTGCCCTCTGGCATTGGTGCATAAGGCGGAAACCCCAGCTCTTCAAACCACAGCTTGTAACGGCCACGTCCGGTACGTTTGATGCCTACAAAATACAGTGGCAGCTCTTCTTTTTGCACCAGCTTTTCTGCTGATGTGAAAAAAGGGGCAGGTCTGTTCATGAATGGCTGCCAGTAATAGTTGTCACCTTTTTGAGGAGCCTGGTCTGCTACCATGGCTACATTGCGCATCTGGCCGCGGCTGCGGACCAGCTCCCTTAAGAGGCTGGCTTTTTCAATAAGCCGATTGCCATAGTGGCTGCGTATCTGCAGCATAAGCTTATCGAAGAACGGGTTCTCTACCTTCAGATACACCCCCCAGACATTCTTCATCTCCATGCCTCCGCGCAAAAACAGCCATTCCCAGTTTACAATATGCCCGGCCAGGCCAATGGTACTTAACCCTTGCTGCTGGTAGCTGGCAAGTAGTTCCGGATTTTCAATTTGCACCCGCTGGCGTATTTGTGCTTCAGAGAGCGTAAGTGACTTAAGCGACTCCAGCCACACATCTGTAAAGCTTGTGTAAAATTTGCGGACAGTTTTCCTGTGCCAATCTGTCGTCTGGTCAGGGAAAGCATGCCGGATATTATCAGCTACTACCTTACGACGGTAGCGAATCACTGCATATAAAAGCCACGCAAGTCCGTCCGACAGGGCATAAAGCAGCCAGAAAGGCATGCGGGAGAAGAGCTTTATGAAAAACATAAATGCAAAATTCGGAAGCTTTTGTCTATGCACCAAACAGGAGGTGGATTATGTATGAACTATATGAATTACGTATTGAATATAGGGATACTGGTGTTGCGTTCTGGTGCAAACAACTTGCTATTATTTAGTACTTCTGCTTCTTTTACAGTGTTGCTGCCAGGGCCGGTTGCCATACACCGCACAACACACTATTAGTTACTAATAACCCAATACCTCTCATCCATGCCCCAGGAAACTTTTACGCCGCTGCTGGCGTTGCATTACTTTCCCTGTTTAGAATATTTCACCTGTTTTACAAAGCCGGGAGAGGTTTTGCTGGAGGCGCATGAGCACTTCATTAAGCAAAGCTACCGCAACCGATGCTATATACTGGGGCCACATCAGGTAGAGAAGCTGACAGTACCAGTAGTGGGCGGAACAAAAAAGATTCTGGTGCGGGATATAAAGGTTGATAACAGCCAGCCCTGGCAGCGCCAACACTGGCGAAGCCTGCAATCGTGCTATGGCAAATCACCTTTTTTTGAACATTATGCACCACGCTTGGCGCCTGTTTTTCAGGAAGATTGGAAGTACCTGTGGGACCTGAACGAAAAAGTTCTGACACTTTGTCTGGATTTACTGCAACTTCCGGCAACACCTGCGGCAACCCATGCGTACATACAACAAACCGGAACCGGCCTTTATGACCTCCGGCAGGCCATACGGCCCAATTTACCGTTTACTGCCCGAGATCTTTACTGTTCGGTACCCTATACCCAGCTTTTTGGCGCAGAATTTGTAGCTAACCTAAGCGTGTTGGATGTTCTTTTTTGTGAAGGCCCGGCAGCTGCAACAGTAATTCGCCAATCGGCAAAGCAGAAATGAACATTTGAAAACAGGAATCTGTTTTAAAAATACCAGTTAATTACTAACTTAAAGGTGATTATCTAAATGCCTCTTAGAATTTGAGCATTATATCTTTTCTTACAGCGTTAGATAGTCGTTAGCCACTATAATATGGAAGCAAAATTTTCAAACCGGGTCAAAGAAGTGATCTCGCTCAGCAGGGAGGAAGCGCTCCGGCTTGGGCATGATTATATAGGTACTGAACATTTATTATTAGGCATGATCCGTGAGGGTGAGGGCGTTGCAGTCAGCATTCTTAAGAAACTAGGTGTGTCTCTGGATGAATTGCGTCAGTCTATAGAACGTGCTACTAAAGGTACAGCCACCCACCAGGTAAAAAATCTTGCCAATATTCCGCTGACCCGTCAGTCGGAAAAGGTACTGAAGATCACCTACCTGGAGGCTAAGATCTTTAAAAGTCAGCTGATCGGCACTGAGCATTTACTGCTGTCAATCTTGCGCGATGAAGATAACATCGCAACCCAAATCTTAGAGAAATTCGACGTTAGTTACGACGTTGTAAAAGAAATGCTGGAGTACCAGTCCGACGGACCAATGTCAGCCCACGATACTGATGATGACGAAGGCGACAGCTCTCGTATCTTCGGTGGCGGCGGTGGCTCTGGCCGCAGCGAAGCCGGTTCAGGCAAAGGTGCTGAGAAATCACGCACGCCTGTGCTGGATAACTTTGGCCGCGATCTTACCAAGATGGCCGAAGACAGCAAACTCGATCCTATTGTGGGTCGTGAGGATGAAATTGAGCGTGTGGCCCAGATCCTGAGCCGCCGTAAGAAAAATAACCCGATTCTGATTGGTGAGCCTGGTGTAGGTAAAACCGCCATTGCAGAAGGTCTGGCCCTGCGCATTGTGCAGCGCAAAGTTAGCCGCGTGCTCTTTAATAAGCGTGTGGTAACACTCGACCTTGCCTCTTTGGTAGCCGGTACCAAGTATCGCGGTCAGTTTGAGGAAAGGATGAAAGCAGTGATGAACGAGCTGGAGAAATCACCAGACGTAATCCTGTTCATTGATGAGTTGCACACCATTGTAGGTGCTGGTGGTGCTTCCGGTTCGCTGGATGCTTCCAACATGTTCAAGCCTGCACTGGCCCGTGGCGAAATTCAATGCATCGGTGCTACTACTTTAGATGAGTACCGCCAGTACATCGAGAAAGATGGTGCCCTGGCCCGTCGTTTCCAGATGGTAATGGTAGATGCTACTTCTGTAGAAGAAACTGTTGAGATCCTTACCAACATCAAAGATAAATACGAGGAGCACCACCACGTAAATTATACCGAGGAAGCAATTCAGGCCTGCGTTAAGCTGTCTGACCGCTACATCAGCGACCGCTTCCTGCCAGATAAAGCCATCGACGTGCTCGATGAGGCGGGTGCCCGTGTACACATCAATAACATACACGTTCCGGATGAAATCGTGAAGCTGGAGAGCGAGATTGAAGACATCAAGAACGAGAAGAACCGCGTGGTGAAAAGCCAGAAATACGAAGAGGCTGCCCGCCTGCGCGATTCAGAGAAGAAGTTGCTGGAGCAGCTCGATTCTGCCAAGAAGCGCTGGGAAGACGAGACCAAGACCAAACGCTATACTGTTGATGAAGACGATGTAGCCGAGGTAATTGGTATGATGACGGGAATCCCAACCAAGCGTATCGCCCAGAACGAGGGTGCCAAGCTGCTGGGCATGAACGAAGAGCTGAAGAAAAACGTGATTGGCCAGGACGAGGCCATCAAGAAACTGGTGAAAGCCATTCAGCGTACCCGCGTTGGCCTTAAAGATCCGAAGAAGCCAATTGGTTCATTCGTATTTCTGGGCCCAACCGGTGTTGGTAAAACCGAGCTTGCCAAAGTACTGGCCCGCTACCTGTTCGATAAAGACGAGGCGCTGATTCGCATCGACATGTCGGAGTACATGGAGAAATTCAGTGTATCCCGTCTGGTAGGAGCGCCTCCCGGCTATGTTGGCTACGAAGAAGGTGGCCAGCTAACCGAGAAAGTACGTCGCAAACCATACTCTGTAGTGCTGCTCGACGAGATTGAGAAAGCGCACCCGGATGTGTTTAACCTGCTGTTACAGGTACTGGATGATGGTATACTTACCGACGGCCTTGGCCGCCGCGTAGACTTCAGAAACACCATCATCATCATGACCTCTAACATTGGTGTTCGCGACCTGAAGGACTTTGGTGCCGGTGTTGGTTTTGCAACCTCCAACCGACGTGAGAATTCTGATGAGCTGATGAAATCAACCATACAGAATGCACTGCGTAAGGCTTTCAGCCCGGAATTCCTGAACCGTCTTGATGATGTGATCGTGTTCAACTCGCTGCAACGCGAAGACATTCACCGCATCATTGACATTTCGCTTGGCAAACTGTTTAGCCGTATGAAATCACTCGGTTACGACATTGAGCTGACCGAGAAGGCGAAAGACTTCCTTTCTGAAAAAGGATATGATCAGCAATATGGTGCCCGCCCGCTGAACCGTGCCATCCAGAAATACCTGGAAGATCCGGTAGCGGAGGAGATCCTGAAAGGCGATCTGACCGAAGGCGATGTGCTGCTGGCGGATTATAGTGGAGAAGGCGATGTGCTGACCATTACCCGCAAAGAGGCCGTAGCCGAAGAAGATAAAGGTTCTTCAGATAAAAAGTAAACACCTAAGTGTAACTGGACATAAAAAGCCCGGAGGTAATCCTCCGGGCTTTTGTGTTTTCTGCGAAAGCTGTTTGCCCGCCACGCTATGCTACCAGCAGATAACAGAGTACAGGAACAGCCCATAACTCCTAATGCCGGATAACGCTAAGCTGGGATAAGCACCTTCATCAGCTGCATGTAATCAGTTTCTGCTGTGGTAGGAGCGAGAGTGAAAATTAGAATTTACTTCCGTGCCAGCTCCTTACTCCACTTCCTGATGTATTCACTATGCCGGGAGGTGTTTTTAATGCTGTTGGGATCTGTTACGGCTACCTCCAGTCCCCAGCTGAACAGGCCACTGAATTTGCCGCGTTCTTCGTCATTAGTCATATCCATTAGCTTACAGTCTCCGTTATCCTGCAAGCCCCACGACCAGGCTAGCCAGCCAATTTCGTGCTGCTGGCATTGCTCCATAATGGTTTTGTAGTCGATGGATTTTGCACAACCAACACCCATGGGTGCAAACTCGCCTACAATCAGGGGCAGCTGCTGTGCGACCGATTCTTTAATTTCGTTTTTAATCCTGTCGGTGGCACCATCGGGTGCTGTCCACCACATATGAACCGAAAAAAGCAGGTTCTGCAGCGGGTCCTGTTGCATCAGGTGGGGTCCTGTGGCCTGTAGCATGTCTATACTCTGTCCCCAGCTGGCGGCATCAATCACCAGGGGACATTTAATGCCGGCTGCACGCATACGGGAAATGGCCTTTTCATATCCTTCTTTAAACTGGCTGTTGCTCACCTCATGGCCACCCACCTCGTTGGCAATGTTCAGCAGCAGGTATGGCTCGTGCTTTTTCAGAACCTTAAGTACCTCTGGCTTTACCCAGTAGTCTACCTGGCTTTGCAGCTTATCCCATTTGCCGGTGGCACCATGCAGCTCCGGCATGGGTATCATGCCGGCAGCAATGCAGTTGGTGATGGCCTGGTCCAGCATGGCAGCGGTTCCCCTGGGGTTTTCATCACTGCTTTGCCAGACAATGCGCACAACATTAGCGCCGGTTTTTGCAATTTCCGGAAAGGTCTGTTCACCCGTAAGATCATCAGACCAGATAAACATTTCATTAACACCGCGTAAAATTAACTTTTCGCCGGTGGGGGTGTATAAAAAGCGGCCTTTTACCTGAAGGGTTTTCTGTGCAAATGTATGCGCACAGCAAAAGAGTAGCAGCAGGGCTGTGAGAATAGTGATTCTTTTCATGATAAGGAGAAAGGAGTAGCGTTAGAGGAGCTAAGCAGGAGCATCGATATGCTAACGGTGCTCCTCATATACAACTGGTTTTGCACTGTTTCTTAGCTTTTCAAGATCTTCTGCGGATAATGGATTGGCCAGGGAAATGGCTATGGCATCGTGCAGATGGCTGCGGATACGGATGCCTAACACTGCAGAGGCCACTGCCGGATGATGGAGCACATAACGGCCAGCCACCTGCGCGGCAGTGCGGTTGGTGTCGGCCAGGGATCGTATTTTTCTTGCCGCTCTTTCCACCTCTTCTGCAGTGTGTGCCAGGTAAGGCGTTGCAGGTTTACCAAGCAGCAGGCCCTTGGCATAAGCGCCACGGGCAAGCACGCTCACCCCATGCTGCTGTGCTAAATCCAGGCACTCTTCCTCCGGCCTGCGGTCCAGCAGGCTATATTGCATCATAAGGCTTACAATACTGGAGCGCTTTACCCATTCCCTGATTACATTTGGCCTGATAGAAGATATGCCGTAAAAGCGAATCTTGCCCTGCTGCTGTAGTAGCTCAAATGCTTCTATTGTCTCATCGATAGGATCGTCGATGGTGCCGCCATGCAGCTGGTAGAGGTCAATATAATCGGTTTGCAGTCGCTTCAGGCTGTCTTCTACCGCTTTCAGAATGTATTCTTTGCGTGGGTTCCAGTCCCAGCCGCTGCCGTCGCTACGCCATTGGTTGCCTACCTTGCTGGAGATGATTACTTTGTCGCGAATACCCCTGAAAGCCTTGCCAACAGTTATTTCATTATTGCCTTTATCATAGAGATCGGCTGTATCAAAGAAATTGATGCCCTGCTCTACAGCAGCCAGGAGTAATTTTGCATTCTTTTCATGATCCTCCCCCAAAGACATACAGCCATAGCTAACTTCACTTACCTTAAGATCAGAGTTTCCAAGGGTATTGTATTTCATAATTGGGTTTGCTGAAAGTTTTTCGAGCTTTTGGCAGTAGGAAATTTGCTCTTAAAGCCAATCTACGAAAAAAAAGAGTACTGAATATACAATGCAGAATTTTGAAAATGGTTTATTGATGGAGCGCTTCTGCTATTAAAATTATGGCATTTTGGCCGGAAGTCCGGCTACTCCCGGTAAAGCTGGTCCCATTTAAAGGAAACAAGGGCCAGCACAACAGCCTGTTCATATAGTTGCTTTCTATCTACCACATTACCAGTGAGCAAACCCACAGCGCCACCGGCTTGTTTGGAATTTTTACTGCCAAAGACCATGTCATCGGCGGTACCCAGCTCTATGCCCTGTTCTACCAGCTCTGTCACTGCTCTTGGTAAAAAGAATGTGCCGGTTCTGGCCTTGCCTGTCTGTTTTTTAGAACGAACTACTATCCAGGCAAAGGCAGTAAGCTCGCCTGCCAGGGGCTGAACGCCTCCTTCTATGCCAATCCAGTAATCGGCGTCGGGTTGCTCCTGCATGGCATTGGCTACCCTGTTGGTAGCGCCGGCTAGTGTTTCTTCATCAGACATAGGCTGGTCTGCCACATCAGAGGCCACACTGATTGGTTTAGTTATAATGTTTGCTCCGGGATGCATTTTTTGAAAGCCCGCCAGGGCCGCCTGCACTTTAACAGGATTCGCAGAAGCAACAACAAGCGTAATCTTTTCAGGCATGGTTAGTTTCTTTGGAGTGTTTTCTTGATAAGCCCATAAATTAACGAAGCAGCACTTAAATGCTGCTTCGTATGCCGGTTAAATAAAGTTAAAATTTTCAGAACCGCTTACCAGAGTGCATGTACAGAAGGTTTGATGTACTTATCATACACGCGTGCTACTCCCTGCATCTGTTCATCTGTAAGCGGGGGTAATTCCGAGGCGGTAATGTTTGGCTGCACCTGTTCCACACGGGATGCTCCAGGGATAACCGTACTAACTTCGGGGAACATCAGCACCCAGCGAATGGCCCAGGCTGCCAGCGATTCCTGCCCCGGGAATATTTCTTTCAGCTCTTCTACGGCTTCCAGCCCCAGGTTAAAATCTACACCAGAGAATGTTTCTCCTTTGTCGAAGGCTTCGCCATTACGGTTAAAGCTGCGGTGATCTTCAGGGCCAAAGCTTGTATGCGGACTCATTTTACCGGTGAGCAACCCGCTGGCCAGCGGCACACGTGCAATAATGCCAATGTTGTTTTCCCTGGCTTTGGTAAAGAACTGCTCGCTGGGTTTAAGCCTGAACATGTTGAATATGATCTGCACCGTGGTTACGTTGGGGTATTGCATGGCCATCAGGGCTTCATCGACCATTTCAACACTTACGCCCAGGTTTTTGATCTTGCCCTGTTCCTTTAGCCTTTCAAAAGCTTCGAAAATCTCGGGCCTGCTGTATACTTCCGTAGGGGGGCAGTGCAGCTGTACCAGGTCCAGGGTATCGAGCTTCATGCGCTGGAGGCTTTCCTCTACATAGCCGGCCAAACGCTTTGCTGTATAGGCTTCTGCAGTGTGGGGCTGTATCTGCCGGCCGCACTTTGTAGCTACAAAAACTTCTTCAGAACGGTTTTTTACCACCCTGGCAACAGCAGCTTCGCTTTGGCCGTCGCTGTATACATCGGCAGTGTCTATAAAATTTACGCCCGCATCTATGGCGGTATTGATGATGTGCTCGGCATTTTTATCGTTGAAAGGATCGCCCCAGCGGCCGCCTACCTGCCAGGTGCCCAGTGAAACCTCCGAAACTTTAAATCCTGTTTTGCCTAATTGTCTGTACTGCATCTATTTCTTTAAAAAGATTGGTTAATATTAGGGTATACAGCTACACTTCCACAGCAGCCATTCATCTGTTGATGATAAAAATGAAGGTGCTGGTTTGTAAGCAGAACTGCAATACTACTTTATATAACCTAACTCGCGAAGCCAGGCCTCTTGTTTTGCTTTTGCCTGATTATTGAAGTATGGAATGGCCCATAGGTGATGGGGGCTTCCCTCCAGTGTCAGAAACTCAATGGGATTACCGGCAGCTTCCATTTTTTCAACAAAGGCTTTGGCGGTAGAATAGGGTACAGACTGATCTTCGGTGCCGTGTATAACCAGCATGGGAGGCAGGCCTGCACGTACATGTTCGGTAGGATTAACCTGCTGCACCAGTGCCTGATCACTCACGTATTTGTCCCACCAGTTGTTTACCGTAGCATCAAATCCTGCTGCCTGCAAAATAACAGCATTTGGTGCGGGGTTTAATTCTTCCCCTTTTTTAGCAGCAGAGGTTGTTGCTACATCACCAGAAGTTGCTGCTACAGCAGCAGAAGCCTGCAGCTTTTGCACAAGTTGTGGGGGTGCCATGGCAGCATTCAGAAGTAAAAAGCCGCCATTGGAATTACCCGATGCCACAATGCGGCTTGTATCTATCCCCAGCTCATCGGCATGCTGGCGCAACCAGCGAAAGAAAGCCCTGATATCTGATACCTGCTCAGGGGGTAGCGTGCCCTGGCGGTCGCGTAACCTGTATTCAACAGCAATGCTAACAAAGCCGTGGGGGGAGTTGGTAAAATGCCAGTCGGGCTTGCCCATATTGCCACTGCCGCCGTGTACATATACCATGGCAGGCCTTCGCTCGCCCTTTTTCAGGTCTTCCGGCTGGGTGATAAAAGCCAGCAGCTTGTGTCCGTCTACCTCGCGATACACTCTGCTAAGCATTTTTTCCCGCTCCTGCTTTTGCTGTTCGTACATTTCCTTTATGGTATTGCGATAGGCAGGATTTCGTACCAGGGAGGTAAATGCCGTGTAAAGGCTGTCGATGTTTTTAACCCCATAGTCTTCCAGGTGACGGTACATATAATCGTAGAGCCAGAACTCCTGCACCGGCCTGTTTTTTATAACCCGCGGCACCGTTTTGAAGGCAGCATAGAGCCATTTGTTATCCATGCCCTTTTTATCTACATGGGTAATAAACTCCTGCTGAACAATCTGGTAGAGGTAGTCCCTCACAAAGTCTTTGTAACTCTCGAACTCCAGCAGCCTGGGGTCGTTCAGATCGGCTTTGTACAGGTGTGCTTCTGATTTAGGGCTAAGGCTTACCGTTTGGCCCGTATACCGGCGGTGTACCTCGGGGTACATCAGCAGCCATCGGTCAAAGGGATAGGTAAGATCGGTACGCTGCTGTGTTAAAAACCAGGGGTGCAGGCTGCGGTCTTTATAGAGCAAATCGTTGAGGGGCTTTAAATAGAGGTTGCGTAGCGAATCCAGGGTTGCAATAAATGCAGGCTCCTGTTTAGAGAAAAGTGCTCCCCAGTGCTGACTTAAGTACTGCTGTACCTGCTGGTTAATGTCTTTTTGTTGCAGCAGGTACTGGTTTACAATAGCCAGCTCCCCACTGTACCTAAGGCTAAGAGGGAAGTTGTTTCCATCAAAGGATAAAAGCAGGCTTTTGCCAGGCTCCAGGTATAGCTCAACAGCCTCCTGGCCATAGGTTAATGTCTGGTACTGTGGCTTTTGAAGCTGTGGTTTAAAGCTAAAGGATCCATTAGCGCCTATGGCCACTTTGGTGTTGCCAAGTGCAATGGAATCAAGAGCATTGCCCCTGATGGTACCGCTGATGCTTACCGTATTCTGTGCAAAGCAGAAAGTGGAAAGCAGTAGGAGGAGCAGGGAAAAAAAGACGCGCTGCATAACAGGTTATTCAGGTGAACAGCTTTTTAAAAAAGGATATACTGGTTAGCTGCCATAGCGGCTACAGCCATCGAAGTAACCAAAGAGCCATGACCCAAGCTACTTAAATTGTTCCCAAAACAGAAATAAGTGAGAAAACTAATATCCGCCGTTATACTTTCTTACAAACCACTCTGCACTGATGAGTAAAAGAATCAGGACCAGGAGCCACTCCAGGTTCAGTACCGATTCGTAGGCTTCGTCTGCCGTAATCACATTCTTTGCTTCCAGTTCCTTAAGTTCCTGTATCAGCCCGTCTTCCTGCTGGTAATGATAGTACCGGCCGCCTGTTTTATCTGAAATGGATCGCAGCAGGTTATGATTGGCGGTTAGTTCCAGTGACTCGAGCTGCAGGTTTTGCACACTGAAGCGGCCGCTAGCGGTATGGGTTTCTCCATTCAACTCGGTAGAGGCCCTGTACTGATACACGCCTGCGGGCAGGTTTTGTACGGTGTAGCGTGGGTTATTGCGGGTGTTCTGATAGCTGTAGCGGTACTGTTTTCCGCCTTCGTCGGTAATCAGCAGGTTTACAGCCTGTCCCCAGATGCGTTCATAGGCCTGGTTGTAGACTTCAGTTTCAAAGGTTACTCCTTCGGTATCCAGCACTTCTTCTTCCAGCGGGTACACCTTAAAGCGGCGGCGGTCGTCTCGGGCAGACAAGAGCTGAACGGTTTTGAGCACCATTTCATCGAAAGCCTTAAAGTCTTCGGTGGCGGCAAATTCCTGCAAGCGCCACTGCCACATGCCTTCTCCCAGCATTACGGCAGTTTTCTTTTCTTCCTGCACCCCAATCACCAGCAGTGGCTTATCTGTATCTACCCTGCCTATACGTTGCTGCAGCAGCACTCGGCCCCAGCCGGCTGTCTGGATGCGGCCAAAAGGAACCTGCACTGGCGGGTAGGCAGCAATGTTGCTGCGGTAATCGCCCGGGTAAGTGAAGAGGTCAAAATTACCATTCAGGATCGGGAATACTTCATCGAACTCGCGCTGCAGGCTTTGGATCTGCACCAGCTCCTGTTGCTGGTTAAAAGCACGCAGATCTGTCTGGTTGCTTACTATGTACCAGCGGGCGCGGGCATTTTTGAGGATCTGATCCATTTGCGGAATATCGCGCCCGCCCGGTAAACCATGCAGAATAACCAGGTCGTAGGTTTCTTCCTGGTAGTCAGAGATGCCTGGTATATACAAAAAGCTCTGGTAGTTCTTGTTTTTTTCTATGGCCCTGCGGAAGGCTGTAATATCAGGGTGTGGGCTGTTGGCCACAATCAAAATCTTTTCCCTACCTTCTACTACCTCTATGTAAGCATGGCGGGTGTTATTTTTCTGGGTGTACTCATCGGTGGCGCCGCTTACCTCAAACACATAATGTTGCAGGCCGGCCTCATCGGCATCCAGCACAACTTCTTCCTCCAGCAGGGCAGCTCCCTGGCCAAAGCGTATGGATTTTTGCTGCAGCACCCGGTTTCCACGCCGCACCGTTAGGGTAAGGGGCTGGTTTTCATAACCATTCTGGGTAATCTCTGCCCGCACCCTGAATTGATTGCCCTGGTAAGCAACCTTGTTGTAGTACAGGTTTTTCAGATTTACATCTGTTTTGGGCAGTGTATCGCCAAGACCCAGGCTATAGACCGGAAAAGGGTAGGGAACAAAGGCCGGAGAAATACCCTGGTTGTAAATGCCATCAGAAAGCAGCACTACGCCCGCCAGATTACGGTTCTCATAATCGGAGCGCACACCGCTTAGCAGGTTGCTAAGGTTAGTGGTCTGGGCATCAAAGCTCAGACTGTCGGTTTGGGTGATTGTTCCTTCAAGGGTGCGAAGCTCAATGCGGCCTTTATCTCCGAGCTCCTGCTGCAGGCGGTCAATGGTCTGTTTTAGTGAGGCTTCGGTCAGTCCTCCACCTTCAGGCACCGATAAGCTGTTATCGATGGCAACAAGGTAAACTGGTTCTTCTACGTGTCGGGTAAGTTGTTTCAGGAAGGGCTCCAGCAGCAGCAGGCATACCAGGCTGGCCAGTACAAAACGCAGTGCAAACAGGCCCCAGTTAGTGGTGCGGCTCCAGAGGGTTGGGGTACGGCTGTAGAGTAAACCTGCATAGAGTAATCCTGCCAGCAGGCACACTAAAATCCACCAGGGAGAAGCTCCCCACAACAATTGCCGTACATCCATTTATCTTCTTTCTCTTTTTTTACTCCAGTTAAAAGTAACGAAAAGCTTTAAATGTTCTTGCGTTGCTGAAGTATGTAAATGTGATAATGATACAATGTGTTAACAGGGAGGCATCCTGGATAACCGTATTGAAGGATAATAGCCTAACGAAATTCCTCTCGGAGAAGGGGAATTTCGTTAGGTGTGGTCAGTTACTGCCGGTTAAGCTTCTTGTTTTACCCCAGCAATGCTAATGAGTATATGGATTTGTTAAGTCAACATCCCGCCATCAACCTGCAGTACCTGGCCGGTAATATAGGCGCTCATGTCGGAGCCTAAAAACACGGCACAGTCGGCAATATCTTCTGGTCTGCCGCCACGCTTAAGCGGAATGGCATCCCGCCAGCTCTGTACAGTTTTTTCGTCCAGTACTTCGGTCATTTCGGTTTCGATAAAGCCTGGAGCAATAGCATTGCTGCGAATGTTGCGGCTGCCCAGTTCCAGTGCCACCGATTTGGTAAAGCCAATGATGCCAGCCTTGGAAGCAGCGTAGTTGGCCTGCCCGGCATTGCCTTTAAGCCCAACTACAGATGTCATGTTGATGATGCTGCCGCTCTTTTGCTTCATAAAGGTGCGGGTGGCAGCCTTTACGGTGTTAAAACAGCTCTTCAGGTTGGTATTGATTACCTCGTCCCACATCTGCTCGTTCATGCGCATCAGGAGGTTATCGCGCGTAATGCCGGCATTGTTTACCAGGATATCCAGTTTGCCAAAATCTGCTACCACTGCATTGATCAGTTCTTCGGCAGCAGCATAATCGGCCGCATTGGAGCGGTAGCCTTTGGCATTCACCCCCTGTGCTTTCAGCTCATCTTCCAGGGCCTGGCCCTTTTCTACACTAGAGAGGTAGGTAAAAGCTACGGCAGCACCCTGTTCTGCATATTTCAGGGCAATGGAGCGTCCTATTCCTTTTGATGCACCTGTTACCAGTGCCACTTTCCCTTCCAATAATTTCATTTGTTTTTAATTTAAGTCTTCAGTGAGTGTACTCAGTTGGTATATAATACAAGTATATGGTATATGGAAAGTAAGCGGTAATGATCATAAGTGGAAAATCTCAACTGCCGGCAATCTGTATACCATGTACAATATACTCTAATCTTCGCCAACAGGCCGTTGTTCATAAACAGACGGCTGCTGGCAATTCGGGCACAAAAAACGCAAAACATCAGAAACGTACAACATTAAGTTTTTTTAAGCTCATGTTTTGCCTTAAATTTGGCCTCTGTTAAAAAGCAGTATTTATCCGTAATAATTTTTATGGCAACTCAATATGATCTTATTGTTATAGGCAGCGGCCCGGGCGGGTACGTAGCAGCCATCCGTGCCTCTCAGCTGGGTATGAAGGTAGGGGTGGTGGAAAAAGAAAGCCTGGGAGGTGTTTGCCTTAACTGGGGGTGTATTCCTACCAAAGCCCTGATAAAAAGTGCCCAGGTGTTTGAATATATCAACCATGCCAAAGACTATGGTATTTCTGTAGGCGAAGCCAAGGCCGATTTTGGCGCCATCATCAAGCGTAGCCGCGATGTTGCCAACGGCATGAGCAAAGGTATTCAGTTCCTGTTCCGTAAAAATAAAATTGATCACATTGCCGGCTTTGGTAAGCTTAAAGCCAAAGATACGGTAGAAGTAACTGACGAAGGGGGCAAAAAGCAGGATTATAAAGCCAAGCATATTATGCTGGCTACCGGTGGCCGCAGCCGCGAACTGCCCAACCTGAAGCAGGATGGTAAAAAAATTATCGGCTACCGTGAGGCCATGAGCCTGGCAGAGCAGCCAAAAAGCATGATCGTAGTAGGCTCTGGTGCCATAGGTGTTGAGTTTGCATATGTCTACAACAGCATTGGCACCAAGGTAACCATCGTTGAGTTTATGGACCGCATTGTGCCGGTAGAGGATGAGGAGGTTTCTAAACAGCTGGAGAAGAACTATAAAAAATCAGGTATCGACATCATGGTTTCTTCTGAAGTAACCAAGGTGGATACCAGCGGCAAAGGCTGCAAAGTAACGGTTAAAACAGCCAAAGGCGAGCAGCAGCTCGAGTGTGATGTAGTACTTTCTGCCGTAGGCGTAAGCACCAACCTGGAAGGCATTGGCCTGGAGCAGGTAGGGGTTAAAACCGATCGTGGCCGTGTGGTGGTAGATGAATTCTACCGTACTTCTGTGCCAGGTGTTTATGCCATTGGCGATATAGTACCTGGTCCGGCCCTGGCACACGTAGCCTCTGCCGAAGGTATCATCTGCGTGGAAAAAATTGCAGGCCACAGCCCCGAACCACTGGACTACCGCAACATTCCGGGCTGTACCTACTGCTCTCCTGAAATTGCATCAGTTGGCTATACCGAAAAGGCTGCCCGGGAAGCAGGTTACGAAGTAAAGGTGGGTAAATTCCCATTCTCGGCTTCTGGTAAGGCAAGTGCCGCTGGTGCCAAAGATGGCTTTGTAAAAGTAATTTATGATGCCAAGTATGGCGAGTGGCTAGGCGCTCATATGATAGGTGCCAATGTAACTGAAATGATTGCCGAAGTAGTAGTGGCCCGTAAACTTGAAACAACCGGCCATGAGGTACTGAAAGCAGTGCATCCGCACCCAACCATGAGTGAAGCTGTAATGGAAGCAACTGCAGCGGCTTACGACGAAGTTATTCATTTGTAAGCCAGATAGATATGTTTTGGTTGAGTACCCGGCCCCTTTGGCCGGGTATTTTTTTTGAGAAATATAACGTTCTAACAACAACTTCCGGCTGCTGAAGAACGTATTATGTGTATACAAGTTCTTTGAAGCCTTAGGGCATCAATTTTTTAAACTACAGTAATTATTGGGAATGTATGGAGCGGAAAATTACTACCATTAAGTCCACTATAGTGGGACTACTCTTCTTTGCCGTGTATATAATAATATTGATAGGTTAATGGTTAAGGGTGAACAACGAGGCTCGCAGATCGAAAGACTGCGGGCCTTTTTTTTGTTCTGATTTTGGATCTGCATACACCTGGGTAGCTGCCAATGTTTAGAAATAACTTAGCTATGTAATGTTTGAAAAGAGATAGGCCCCGATCTGAAGGGGCCTTTTTTTGTATTCAGGTCCAAACCCATCTATTTTGTATTCTGCAAATACCATAATGGGTCTGAAATGAAATACATAGCCTCTCTCTTAGCTTTTTTGTGTCTGCTGCTGCAGGGGAATCTCCTGTTGCAGGCTCAGCAAAAAAACAGCAGTGTCTTTTTTATTGAAACCTTCAATGCACAGGGAAGCCGCCTGAAAGCGGGTACAGGCTTCTTTGTTGATGATGCAGGTAGAGGCGTAGTGCATGCAAGCCTGCTGGAAGGTGCAGAAACAGCCCGTCTTAAAACTGTAGACAGCACCACTCATCAGCTGCAGCGCATCGAAGCGGCCGACCCTTATACCGGCCTGGTACGCTTTACGATTGATAACAACCAGAGCACCAAATTCAAGCTCCTGCTAGCAGGTAACGGCAACATACCGGCACAGCTAAACTGGTACACAGCTCCCGAGCCACGTGCTGTTTCTGCAGGAACTGCAAAAGTTACCACTACCGATGTAACAGGTTACGGTTCTGTTGTGCTCCTCAATGCTACACCCGAGCTGGTAAGCGGTGCGCCGCTTGTGCTGGCAAATGGTGAGCTGGCGGGCATAGTGGTAATGCTCGAAGAAGGGCCTGCATTTGTAGTAACAGCCGATAAGCTCCGCAAGCTGAATGATGTAAATAGTACCTTAAAAGCCTGGAACAAAAGCAATCGCTTTGACTACAGCTATATCAGGGGCTTAAGTGCCCTTGCGCGTAAGCAGGAGGGTGATGCGCAATCTTATCTAAAGAAGGCCACCGTTGTGTTTCCCCAGGATGTGCCCCTGCGCCTGTTGCTGGCCCAAACCTATGCCAAAACCGGCAGCGATAATGAGGCTGTTGCTGCTTTTACAGAAGTAATAAAGCAGCAGGCTACTGCTGGTGAAGCTTTCGCAGGCCGTGGTTTAATCTACACAAAGCAAAAAAGCTGGGAGAAATCCCTGGCAGACCTGAACAAGGCCATAGAACTAAGAGTGGCCGGCACCGAAGTATTATATGCCCGAGGGCTGGGCTTCTACGAAACAGGCAATGCAGCCGCTGCTGCTGCCGATCTACAGCGTGCAATTGATGGAGGACTGAAAGAGCCTGCCGCGCTAAAGATGCTGGGAGATTCCTATTTTAAAGCAGAGCAGTACGCAAAAGCGGTAACAGCCTATGATAAAACAGAAGCTGCAGGCCTGGCCGATGCAGTGCTCTATAACAACCGTGGCAAAGCTAAACTGCTCCAGAACCAACTGGCTGGTGCAATAGCCGATTTTGGCAAAGCCATTCAGCAGAACCCACAATATGGCAAAGCCTATCTCAACAGGGCAGATGCTTACTATCAGCAAAAACAATGGAAAGAAGCTGCCGCCGACTACGAAAAGGCCATTGCCAATGGCGAAAAAGAGGCCGATACCCATGCCAAAGCCGCAACCGCTTTTCTGGAGCTTCAGCAGTGGCAGCAGGCCATCAGCTATTACGATAAAGCCCGTTCTGCAGGTTATAATAAAGAAGACCTCTTTGCAGGCAGGGGGAAAGCCAGGCTGGCCCTGCAGGATTGGGCTGCTGCGGCCACCGACCTGGAAGCGGTGGTAAATGCCGGCAAAGGAGATGCACAGATCCATACCGGTTTGGGAACAGCACAGTATCATCAGAAAAACTGGTCTAAGGCGGTAGACAATCTTACCATCGCCCTGCGCAGTGGCAGCGTACCACAACTGCTTGCCTACAGGGGGCTTGCCTATTACCACCAGCAGCAGGCCGATAAAGCATTCCCCGACCTGGATAAAGCTATTGAAGGAGGTGTTAAAGATGCTGCCACCTTTGCTGCCCGCGGCGATCTGCACCTGGCAGCCAGCCGCTATGCCCCGGCCATTGCAGATTTCGACAAAGCCCTGGCTGCAGGAGCAAGCGATCCTGGCCTCTACCTGAAAAGAGGTAAAGCGCAGCTGTTGTCCGGTAACGCGGCAGCGGCCATTACAGATTTGAACAAAGCACTACAAGCGGATAGTCGACTGCAGGAAGCATACTGGCTGCGCGGCAAAGCGCTCTTTAGCCAGAAGAAAACTACAGAAGCCATTGCCGACCTGCAAAAAGCCGAAGCGGCAGGCGTGCAGGAGGCAGAGCTCTACAGCATGCTGGCACTGGGCTTATATGAGGGCGGGCAGAAAGAACAGGCGCTTCCTTATCTGGACAAAGCCATTGCCAAAGGTGTTAAAGATCAGAAGATCTTTCGCTACAGGGGCTTGATCATGCTGGAAAAGCAGCAGTATAAGAGTGCCGAGCGGGAATTTACACAAGCCATTGACCTGGGTGATAAATCAGCAGAAGCCTATACTGGCAGGGCCGAAGCCTACTACCAGCAAAAGAACTATAGCGCTGCCATTGCCGACTGGCAGCTTGGCGAAAAAATAAAGCCATTAAGCCCCGAGCAGCAGGCCCAGCGAGGTAATGCATACTATGAACAAAAGGAATGGAGTGCTGCTGCTGCCGACCTGCAGGCGATTGCTGCTACTGCAGCAGGTAATGGAGAGCTGATGCTAAAGCTGGGCAATGCTTATGTTGCGCTTGAAAAACCAGCAGAAGCCATCAAAGCCTTTGAGGGTGCCGAGGCAAAAGGCGTTAAAACAGCAGCACTTTATTATGCACGAGGCAGAGCACGCCAGCAGCTAAAGCAAAACGATGCAGCAGTGGCTGATTATAGCAAAGCCATTGCCCTTGATGCTGAATTTGCCAAAGCCTATGCAGGCAGGGGGCTCCTGAAGTTTGCAGCAGGCGATGCTGCGGGTGCACAGCCAGACCTGCAGAAGGCAGTAAGCCTGGGCGAAAACAGCAAAGAAGTATTAAGTGCCCTGGGATTGTGCCAGTATAAGGCAGGAGCCTATGCCGATGCAGTAGCTACACTGGATAAAGCAGTAACTGCCGGTGCAGCTGAAAATGAGGTGTTCGCAGCCCGGGGCAATTCCAGGTACTTCCTGAAGCAGTATACAGAGGCCCTGCCAGATCTTAACAGGGCAATCCAGGGAGGAGCAGACGATATGCAGATCTGGTTAAGCCGTGGCATTAGCCGATACGAAACAAAAGAGCTTGCTGCTGCTAAGGAAGATCTCGACAAAGCTATTGCCAAAGGAGCAAAAGATGCTGCTGCTTACCATCACCGTGGCCATGCGCTCTATGAAGCCAAAGATCTGGAGGCGGCCCTTGCAGACTTCAGCGAGGCCATTCGCCTGAAGCCAGACTATGCCGATGCCTACACGCAGCGGGCAAATACCTACTTCCGCAAAGATGCTTATGCCGAAGCAATAGCAGATTATGATAAAGCCGTACAGTTGGGCGTAAGTGATAAGGTAGTGCTCAACAACAGGGGCAAGGCCAAATTTAATCTAAAGCAATATGATGGTGCCATTACCGATTATACGGCAGCCCTTGCGCTGGATAAAGGCTATACCAAAGCCCTCTACAACCGCGGCCTGGCTTATTACGAAAAAGGCGATTCGCAGAAAGCTTTCGCCGACCTAAGAGAACTGGAGCAGTTGGAAGAGCCTGCCCCTGAAACCCTTAACCTGATGGCAGATATCAGCTTTAAGGACAAGCAGTGGGATAAATCAATCGACTATTTTCAGCGTTCTATTGATAAAGGAGTGAAAAATGCTGATTTGTATTATAAGATGGGCTATGCGCAGCTGGAGGTAAATGAATATCAGGATGCCTTGGGAAGCTTTACCCAGTCAATTCTGATAGACGATAAGCAGCTGGCCTCTTATAAAAAGCGATCACAGCTGTACCTGATGATGCAGCAGAACCGCCTGGCCATGGCCGATCTAGATCGTGTAATCAAGCTCAACCCCAGCGATACCAATGCCTATTACAACCGGGGTACCATTCGCAATTCTGAAAAAAGCTTTGCCGGTGCCGTAGAAGATTATACCAAAGTGCTGGAGTTAAATCCTAACGACCATGGTGCCTACTTTTTAAGGGGAAATGCGCAAATGGGTATGGAAAAATGGGAGGCTGCCTTTAACGATTTTACACGTGCTTTGAAAATCGATTCCACTCAGCCGGAATACACCAGGAACAGGGGGTATGTGAAATTTCAGCTGGGAGACCGGGAGGGTGCCTGTACCGACTGGGTAGAGGCCTCGGGCAAGGGCGACAGCAAAGCCAAATTCTACCTGAATCAGCATTGTAAAAGCAACTAAACTTTATACCAATTATATCAAGCCGGCCATTGCCGGCTTTTTTTTGTGCAGGAACTTGGCAGTGCCGGTGCTAAGGCCCTACTTTTGAGGATGCAAAAAGAAATAATTGATCTTAGAAGCGATACCATAACCAGGCCAACTCCTGCCATGCTGCAGGCCATGATGGCTGCCGAGGTTGGAGACGATGTATGGGGCGAAGACCCTACTGTTAAGGCTCTGGAAGAAGCTACAGCCAAAAGATTTGGCATGGAGGCCGGCTTGTTTTGCCCCTCTGGTACCATGACGAACCAGATTGCCATTAAGGTTCTTACCCAACCCGGGCATGAGGTGATATGTGCGGCAAATGCACACATTTATGTGTACGAAGGCGGGGGCATTGCCTTTAACTCTGGCTGCTCTGTTCGTTTACTGCCTGGCGACCGGGGGCGGCTGGATCCGGCAGCGGTTGTAGCCAACATCAATCCCGATGATATTCATTTTCCGGTAACCAGTCTGGTGGCACTGGAAAATACCATGAACAAGGGAGGGGGCAGTATTTACACCCTGGATCAGATAGCAGCCATTTATAAGGTGTGCAGTGAGCGGCAGATTCCGCTGCACCTCGATGGAGCGCGTGTGTTCAATGCCCTGGTAGAAACAGGAGAGGATTCTCGCGAATACGGACGCTATTTTACCACCATATCGGTTTGCCTGAGCAAAGGCCTGGGAGCCCCCGTTGGTTCTGTGTTGCTGGGCAGCAGGGAGCATATTAAAAAAGCGCTGCGCATCAGAAAAGCTATGGGTGGCGGTATGCGGCAGGCTGGTTACCTGGCAGCAGCTGGTTTGTATGCACTGGAGCACCATGTTGAACGCCTGCGGGAAGACCATGTACGTGCACGCCGGCTTGGTGAAACCCTGGCGCAGTTACCCTGGGTAGCGCAGGTGGCGCCGGTAGATACCAATATTGTTTTATTTGATCTGCAAGGATGCAGTGTTCCGCAGGTACTGGAAAAGTTGCTTCAGGAAGGTGTGAAAGCGGCAGCATTTGGCCCTGCCAGTATACGTATGGTTACGCACCTGGAGTTTACTGATGAAAAGCTGGAAAGGCTTTTGAAGATTCTGGAACAGCTCCGTTTCTAATTTAAAAAGGCAAAAAAATAACAGGTTGAGCTGCATTTAAAAAATTCTTGTGAGAGAAGGAAAAAATGCTCAACCTGTTATGGAGTACTGCCGAAAAATTTATTAACCCGCAAATAAACCAACAAATATTAAAAAATTATGTAATGTTTAGTCTAAAAAATTAACTTTATTGGCAGCTCTGTATTTCAAATGTACGCAGAATTATGTGATAATCAATAATATCACTAAAATATATTTAATTTTTTCATTGTTGCGACAATGTAATTTATAAGCCGGTTGTGAATGAATTGCAGGGCCTTCAGAGGCCGTTTTTTTAACTATTTGCGGCTAACAAGATATACACCTGAAAAAATCAGCATGCTGAATAGTAATTTTTCTAGAGTCAGCTGGTCCTGCCCCAGCAGTATAGCGGTAAGGGTAGCGAAGATTGGCTGCAGGTAAATGTAGATGCCCACCACTGATGAGTTTACATAGCGGAGGGTCCAGGCATTGAGCATATAGGCAACAAAAGTGGTAAACACCACCACATACACAATGGCCAGCCAGATGATGGGTGGTATGCTTTGCCAGCTGGTGCTGGTGAACTCCTGCCAGCCAAAAGGCAGCACCATAAAGAAGCCAAACAGGAAAATCCATTTTACAATGGTTGCAGCTTTGTAGTGCTGCATCAGCGGCCGCACCAGCACCAGGTACAGGCCATAAGAGGTGGCATTCAGAAATATGAGCAGGTCGCCTAACAGTCCTCCCTGTGCAGTACTTTCTCCCTGCTGGAGCACCAGTAATACCGCACCTGTGAGGCCAAGCCCAATGCCCAGGGCTTTTTTTGTTGTAACACGCTCCCTTAGCAGGAGGGCAGAACACAGGAGTACCAGCACCGGTGTAACCGTCATGATGAGGGCTGCATTGATAGGAGATGTGAGGTTAAGGCCTGCCAGGAAGAACAGCTGGTTTGCAGAAACGCCAAGAAGCGCACACAGCAGTAGCCGGGGCAGGTTCTTCTTAAGTGCTATGGGCTCTCCGCCATAGATGAAGTGGTAACACCAGAATAGAAAAGTGGCAGCACCAACCCGGAGCAGGGTAAAACCAAAGGGTTGTATGTAATGTGGCATTACCTCTTTGGCAATGCTGTAGTTGATCCCGTAAATTACGCCCACGGCCGTAAGTGCCCCGTGAACCTGATATTTTTGCATGCCGCAAAGGTAGGCCTAAATTAGTTTACCAACTGCTGCAGAATGCTGCAATAGAAACAGTGTATGCAGTGTTGGTGAGGAACAGCTACAATAGCAACTGCAGGGCCATTCTTCCATACACGATATACCATATTACCATCACCACATGCCCTATACATTTTCCCGCAATTTTCAGGCAACTACTATTTTTACTGGCAGATTACTACCTTTAATCCATGAATCTGTTTGATCAAACCTCCACACAGGCCCCGCTGGCAGAACGTATGCGTCCGCAGCGCATTGATGAAGTAGTCGGCCAGTCCCACCTGCTGGGGCAGGAGGCAGCCCTGCGGAAGCTGATAGAGGCTGGCCAGGTACCCAGCATGATTTTCTGGGGCCCTCCCGGCGTAGGCAAAACAACACT
This sequence comes from Cesiribacter sp. SM1, assembly GCF_020178975.1. Taxonomy (GTDB): domain Bacteria; phylum Bacteroidota; class Bacteroidia; order Cytophagales; family Cyclobacteriaceae; genus Cesiribacter. The sequence continues at coordinate 165,995 of NZ_JAHXBU010000043.1, read as the reverse complement.
GGCCAGCTTAGTTGCCAACTATACCGATGCTGCCTTTTTTACGCTAAGTGCCATCAGCAGCGGGGTGAAGGAGGTGCGTGAAGTAATTGAAAAAGCTAAGAACCGCAGTCGCACCATTCTTTTTATTGATGAGGTACACCGCTTTAATAAAAGTCAGCAGGATGCCCTGCTGGCAGCTGTAGAAAGGGGTATCATTACCCTTGTAGGTGCCACTACAGAAAACCCCAGCTTCGAGGTAAACCAGGCACTCCTTAGCCGCTGTCAGGTATATGTATTAAAGCCGCTGGAGATAGAAGACCTCAAGGGTTTGGTGCAGCGTGCCCTGCAGGAAGACAAAAAGCTGGCTCCCCGTAAGCTGGAGGTAGGTGAGTGGGATGCCCTCATCAGGCTTAGCGGCGGCGATGCCCGCAGGTTACTCAACCTGCTGGAGCTTACCGCCGACAGCCTGCCGCCCAGCAAAAAGAAGATAAAAGATGAGGATGTGGTTGCCGTATCGCAGCAGCGCCTCTCGCGCTACGATAAAAGCGGAGAACAGCACTACGATATTATTTCAGCCTTTATCAAATCAATCCGTGGCAGTGATCCCAATGCGGCCGTCTACTACCTGGCGCGTATGATTGATGGGGGCGAAGATGTTAAATTCATTGCCCGCAGATTGTTGATTCTTGCTTCGGAAGATATTGGAAATGCCAACCCCACGGCACTGGTAATTGCTACCAACACCTTTCAGGCAGTAACGGTAATTGGCTACCCAGAGGCGGAAATTATTCTCTCGCAGTGTGCGGTATACCTGGCCTGCTCTGCCAAAAGCAATGCCAGCTACAAAGCCATTAAGGAGGCACGGCAGCTGGTGCAAAAAACCGGTGATCTGCCCATTCCCCTCTACCTGCGCAATGCACCTACTAAGCTCATGAAAGACCAGGGCTATGGCAAGGGCTACCAGTATGCCCATGATTATGAGCAGAATTTTGCCAGCCAGGAGTACCTGCCCGATGAACTAAAGGGAACTAAGCTGTATGAGCCCGGGCAGAACGCCCGTGAGCATGAAATGCGCCAGAAGCTGCGGGCACTCTGGAAGGAAAAGTACGGCTACTAAGGCTCCGCAGTCAGATAGCTGAGCAGCAAGGCTCTTGCTACTGTTTCTCTTGCAGTACCTGCCTGTAATGGGCAAGCGTTTGCAGGGCGGTTTGTTTTTTATCGAAAGATTTAACAAAAACATAGGCCTGTTCGCTAAGCTGTTTCCGGTACGCCTCCTGCTTTACAAGGCGCTCTACGCCATCGGCCAGGCCCTGCACATCCTTTACGGCTGCTGTTAAGCCTGTTTGTTCGTGGCGCACAATTTCCGGAATGCCCCCGGCTCTGGTGGCAACCACAGGTACTTTTGCAGCAAAGGCATCAAGCAAAGTAGTGCCCAGCCCTTCTGTCTCTGAGGTCATCAGGAAAATATCGAGCTCCGGGAGTATTTGCGGAATGTTGTTCAGAAATCCGGGAAAGATGATATGCTCCTGCAGTCCTTTCTCCTCTACATAGGCTTTGATTGTGCGTTCTTCGGGGCCGGAACCTATAATAAAAAAGGCAATGGGTAGTTTCCGCTTCAGTAGTTCTTCCGCGGTATCCACAAACGTAAAATAATCTTTATGCGGGGCAATGGCCGAAATGTTTCCCACCAACAGCTTATCCTGCGGAATGCCCCATTTGCTGCGTAAAAAGTTTGTAGACTGCTCCCTGCTGAATTTCTGCAGATCAATGCCGCTGTATACCGTATAGAGCTTGTCTTTTTCATCTATATGGGGCAGCATTACCTGGCGAATAGCCTCCGAAACACAAAGAATACGCCTGATGTGCGGGTAGTTATATTTGTGGCTGGTAAAAAAGTTTGTCTTGGGGGGGAAATCAACACGCCTGCTGAGAATGAGCTGTAGATCGTTACCAATAATATCTGCCATAATAGCAATACCATGTGATTTGGAGCTGTGAATATGCACCAGGTCTACATGTTCACTTCTGCAGATCTGCTTTACACTCAGGGCTGTTTTAAGATCAAGGGAATTTCTGAACGACAGGCTAAAATATTTGATACCCTTATCCCGGCAGTATGCCTCGAATGGAGAGCCTTTTTGGCAAGCCACTATGTTCTCAACACCCAGAGCTGCTAATTCTTCTATGAGGTAAGCAATTTGCTGTTCACCACCCCGCCAGGAGGTTTCGCTGCTTAGGTGCAGCACTTTCAGCGGCCTGTTTTCATATTCCCTCCTTCTCAATCGCCAGGCCTTTACATAGCGTAAATACACATGCCAGCCGTAAAGGCTGGCAATAAAAAGGCCCTCCTTTCCATCCAGAAACCCCAGTTTTAGTATGTAAGATCGGAAAAAACGGAATGCCGGTTTAACCAGCATATGGTAGTAGGTGACCCTTATTCCCCGGGCTGCCAGATCTTCGGCAGAGGCTTTACTGTACTCATTATGTTTTTCCAGGAAAGTCTCCAGGTTTTTATAGGTATAGTGGGACATAGGGTTTTTCAGGTTCCCTGTTTTACCCTCTACCAAAAGGCTTTCATGTACCGCTTTTTTGCCATAGCCTGCACGCCTGCGATCGAACAGACGCGTAACCCAGTCGTTTTGCCAGCCACTGTACCGAATGCGTTTGCCCATGAGGTAATTGTGGCGTTTTACCTGGTAGGCCGGAAAAGGAGGAGAGGTCTGCAGTAAAGAAACCATCTCTTCTTTCAGGGAAGAGCAAATCCTTTCATCGGCATCAAGCATAAAAATCCAGTTGTGCTTTGCCTGCTCAATTGCCCAGTTTCTTTGTTTACTGTAGTTCTCGAACTTATGCTGCAGGATTCGAACATTGTACTCACTGGCAATGTCCAGGGTATTATCATTGCTGTACGAATCTACAATCAGTACCTCATCTGCCCATAATACACTTTCTATGGCCTCGGCAACAGATGAGGCTTCATTGTAAGTTAAAATAACGACTGAAAGCGGTATGGACATTTTAGGCAGATCAACAGTTATGGGCGTAAAAATAGCGAAGATTTAATCAACAGCCTTAAAAATGAGCTGATGTGCAGCAGCTTTTTAGCCGGCCTTGTTTAAAAGAGACTGAACCTTCTGTATAAATAAATGTAGCAGCAGGTTAATGTGCGGAATGGTGCTGCTTAATTGTCCTGCTCTGTATTTTTCAAACTTTAACAGCAGATAAAGACCTGGAGGTATTATGCTTACCGGCTTAAACATTATGCAGGCTGTATAGTGTTATTGGCAGGAGTCTATACCATAGGCTGTTGAATTACGTTTAAATGCTTTAAACCGGCTGCCAGGCCCCCAGGCAGTGTGGTAAAGATTGTATTGTGTAGTTAATAAATACGAAAATATGCTGTGTGCGATAACAGTATTCTTCGTATGCCAGTTAAAGAAGAAAGAATTTTCTAAATGCCCCGCCTTATGATTGAGAACGAAGATTGGGAGCCAACAGGACAGAATTATTCAGATGATGAAGATCGCTCTGAGGAAAATCGTTATACCAACAAATCAGGAGAAGATGATGATAACGATGATTCCGGGGATACGAACGATTCTGATGAGGATCAGTTAGCAGATGCTCCTGAAGGTGAAGTTACCGTAGAACGTTATTCCGAAAGACAAAAGATGCGCATCTTTGATGGTGAGTTTTTGCCTCATATAGATGCGATGTATAACTTTGCCTTTCGCCTAACCTTCGATGAGGACGACGCGAAGGATCTGGTGCAGGAAACCTACCTTAAGGCTTTCCGTTTCATTAATTCATTTGAGGAAGGAACCAATGCAAAAGCATGGCTGTTCCGGATATTGAAAAACAGCTTCATTAACGACTACCGAAAGAAGAGCAAAGAACCTGCTAAGGTAGACTATAATGATGTTGAATCGTATTATAATTCGGAAGATGCCCAGGTAGAGATGACAACCGATTTAAGGGTGGAATCGTTACGGGATATGATCGGTGATGAAGTGTCTAACGCACTGAATTCGCTGGCAGTAGACTTCCGCACCGTTATCATCCTCTGCGACCTGGAAGGGTTTACCTATGAGGAGATGGCAAAAATACTGGATATCCCGATTGGCACGGTACGCAGCCGCCTTCACCGCGCACGTAACCTGCTTAAGGATAAACTTCGTTCATATGCACAATCAATGGGCTATTAAGCATCAACGGGTGTTGATATAGGTTTAATTTTTTTATCTGGCTAAACTAATACTTGAGCAATGGAAAAAACGGATAATCAAGGGTGTTGTTCTGAGCATGACCGATGCTTGGAGATTCTTCAGCTGGTGCTGGATGGCGAGGCTTCCGATACAGAGAAAGAGTATTACATGCATCACATAGAAGAATGCATGCCTTGCTACCGCAACTACAACATAGAGTCAGAAATCCGCAATATTTTGCGCAGCAAGCTTGAAAAAAAGCCGGTACCAACGGATCTTGTAACCGTAATTCGTTCTAAAGTCAACGAGACAGCTTAATACTCTAGTCTAAAACTTCAGTTTTCTTAATGCATCAGGGCAAGGCCATCATTTTCTCCGCTCCCTCGGGTTCTGGCAAAACCACTATCGTAAAGCATCTGTTACAGACAAACCCCAGCCTGGGGTTTTCTATTTCTGCCTGCACCCGCGACAAACGCGGACGTAACGAGCAGAATGGTAAAGATTACTACTTTCTTACCCCCGAAGAGTTTAAGGAAAAGATCGATCAGAATGCCTTTGTTGAATGGGAAGAAGTATATCCCGGCAACTTTTACGGTACCCTTAAAGAAGAAATAGAACGCATCTGGGCAGAAGGCCGGCACGTTATTTTTGATGTGGATGTAAAGGGAGGCCTGCACCTGAAAGAATTCTTTGGTGATAACGGCCTTGCCATTTTTGTGAAAGTACCCTCCCTGGAAGTGCTCACCCAGCGCCTGCGGGATAGAAAAACAGAAACAGATAACGCACTCTCGCAGCGTTTGTTCAAGGCACAGTTTGAAATGAAATTTGAAAACCAGTTTGATATAACCCTGGTGAACGAAGATCTGGAAACTTCGCTGCAGAAAGCCCAGGAGCTGGTTGATACTTTTATTGCGAAAGGTATGCCAGCCGTTAAGTCAGTTGTACTATGAAAATCGGGCTGTTTTTCGGCTCATTCAATCCTATACATGTTGGCCACCTCATGATTGCCAACGCCATGGTAGCAGATACCGATCTGCAGCGGGTGTGGTTTGTGGTATCGCCCCAAAACCCTTTTAAAAGCTCCAAAACACTGCTGCACGAGTTCGACAGGCTGGATATGGTACGTCTGGCCATTGAAGATAACGATGCCCTGGAAGCAACCGATATTGAGTTCAGGATGCCACGGCCCAGCTACACGGTAGATACCCTGGCCTGGTTGGGTGATAAATATCCGCAGCATGAGTTTAAGCTGATCATAGGAGAAGATAACCTGGCGAGCTTTCCTAAATGGAAGAACAGCAGCGTGATACTGGAACAGTGGGGTTTATATGTATATCCCCGCCCCGGAGCCCAGCCCTCGGAGCTGCGCACCCATGCAAATGTACGACTGGTGGAGGCTCCCCTGGTAGATATTTCTGCCACTTACATACGCCGTCGCCTGCAGGAGCATAAAAATATTCGTTACCTGGTACCCGCCAGGGTAGAGGAGCATATTAAGATCAGGAGATTTTATATCTAGAGCACTGCCTGTTCAGAAGAATCGGGTGGTCTCTCAGGAACAAAGCATTAAAAAACCCTGCCGCACCGGGTGCAGCAGGGTTTATTGATTTTAAGACTTTTGAAGTGCCTTAAACCGTCATGATGTCTTTTTCCTTTTTGGTGAAGAGCTCATCGATTTTTTCGATAAACTGATCGGTAAGCTGCTGCACCTGGTCCTGGCCACGCTTAACCTGGTCTTCAGAAACACCTTCTTTTTGCAGTTTGGTCATGTGGTTGTTCGCATCCTTGCGGATGGTGCGAATGCTGATCTTGCCCTGCTCAATTTCCTGCTTTGCCTGCTTTACTAAGGACTGGCGGCGCTCTTCTGTAAGGGGAGGGAGGGTAAGGCGAATGATTTCACCATCATTCTGGGGAGTCATGCCCAGGTCGCTGTTAATAATGGCCCGTTCAATGGTGCTTAGCATTTTCTTCTCGAACGGACGGATTACGATGGTGCGGGCATCGGGTGTGTTAACGGTAGCAACCTGGCTCACAGGAGTAGGAGAACCGTAGTAGTCAACACGCACATCGTCCAGCATGCTGGGCAGCGCTTTACCAGCTCTGATTTTAGTTAACTCGCTGTTGGTGTGCTCAATAGTTTTGCGCATCAGGTCCCGGGCTTCTTCCAGGCGTAACTGGATTTCTTCTTCCATGGGTATGTTCTGTTAAAAGTTTAGCAATAGAAAAATTCTGGCCCTTTTACTTTTTTGCAGTGATCAGGGTACCTACATCTTCGCCAACCACAAGATTATATAAGTTGCCAGGCTTATTCATATCAAAAACAATTATAGGCAGATTGTTTTCCTGGCACAGGGTAATTGCAGTCATGTCCATTACACTTAGCCCTTTTTCAAATACTTCCTGAAACGATATATTGCTGTAACGTTCGGCTGTTGGATCTTTCTCCGGGTCGGCGGTATAAACGCCATCTACACGGGTTCCTTTCAGTACCACATCGGCCTCAATTTCTATAGCCCTTAAGGAAGCAGTAGAGTCGGTAGTGAAATAAGGATTGCCAATACCTGCTCCAAAAATCACCACTCGTCCTTTCTCCAGGTGGCGAACGGCGCGGCGGCGAATAAAGGGCTCGCACACCTGCTCAATCTTAAATCCCGACATCAGGCGGGTGTAGATGCCGTGTTTTTCCAGGATGCTCTGCAGCGCCATTGCGTTTATAACCGTGGCAAGCATGCCCATATAATCGCCCTGAACCCGGTCTATACCGGTACGTTCGGCCTGTATGCCCCTGTAAATGTTGCCACCACCAATTACAATGGCCAGCTCCACGCCAAGCTCTTTTACCCTTTTTACTTCCTGAGCATATTGCTCCAGCCGGTGCGGATCTATACCGAACTGCTGATTGCCCATAAGGGCTTCGCCACTAAGTTTAAGTAATATGCGTTTATATTTCATGCTGCTGCAGATTATTTCCCTAAGTCTATGCCGGCGCAAATATAGCAATATGCCCCTGCCTTTCCTACCTAAAATTGCAAGTGCCTGCCTGATTTTAGGAGAATGCAAAAGCCATTTTAAAACTGTATCAGTACCTGGTTCTTTTCAACACTATCGCCTTTCTTCACTGCAATAGCCTGTACATGGCCATCGCCGGGGCTCTTCAACACATTTTCCATTTTCATGGCTTCCAGGATCAGTAGCGGATCACCTTTCTTCACGCTGTCGCCGGGAGCTACCTTAATATCAAGGATCAGGCCGGGCATAGGTGCTTTTATCTGGTTTACCCGGGTGCTGGCCAAATCTGTCATGCCCAGCTGGTCAAGCAGCAGATCGTATCGGTCTTTCAGCTTTATCTCCAGTATTTTTCCGTTTATTTTAATCAGGTAGGTTTTTTCCTCTTCCCTGTACTCTACCATTTCGGCCAGGTGAGCGCGGTTGTTCATGATAATATGAAAGCCACTGCCCGGCAGCTGGGCCAGGTCCCAGTTTAAAGGCTGGTCGTTGATGGTGAGCGTGCCGTTGGTTTGGCTTATCTGAAAAACATTTCCGTTATTTACAATTGCCTGATACATGCATATTAGTGTTGTATGAAAAGTAGGGCTCAAGTTAAAAAAAATTTCAAGCTTTATGCTGCATAGCACACACGGCAAGTTTTTAGCAGCTGTTTTTTTGCTGCTTCAGTTTGCTTCCTGTCGTTCATCTGCTCCTCAACAAACTCAAATTCCAGAAACAGCACCAGAAGCTGCAATTGTGGCAGATTCATCGGCACCGGATGTGGCCGGTATTGAGGCCAGTATCCATAACTACCGCCAGGCCGAAACCAGGCTGTTCGACCTGGTGCATACCAGGCTCGATGTATCTTTCGACTGGCAAAAGCAGCACCTGCTTGGTAAGGCAACGCTGGAGCTGCGCCCCTGGTTTTACCCGCAGAGTACGCTGGTGCTGGATGCAAAAGGTTTTGACCTGCACAGTGTACAGCTTCTGGAGGGCAGTAGCAACAAGCCCCTTAAGTATACCTACGACGGAGCTCAGCTGGTGATAGACCTGGAGCGGGAGTATAGCCGTAACGAGGCCCTGTTCGTAGAGATAGAATACACAGCCAAGCCAAATGAACTGCCGGTAGGAGGGAGCGATGCCATTACAGCCGATAAAGGCTTGTATTTCATTAACCCGCTGGGGGCAGATCCCAACAAACCCAGGCAAATATGGACTCAGGGCGAGACCGAAGCTAATTCTAAGTGGTTCCCTACCATAGATGCCCCTAATCAGAGAACCACCCAGGAGGTATACATTACGGTAAACAACCGCTACAAAACACTTTCCAATGGTATACTGGTACAATCTACCCTTGTTAACGATAGTACCCGCACCGACTACTGGCGTATGGATCAGTCACATGCCCCTTATCTTTTTATGATGGCCATCGGCGATTTTGCCGTGGTAGAAGATAAATGGAATGGTATTCCTGTAGAGTATTATGTAGAGCCGGAGTATCAGCGCTGGGCTAAAGCCATCTTTGGCAATACACCGGAGATGCTCACCTACTTCTCCGAAATTCTGGGCTATCCATATCCCTGGCCAAAATACGCCCAGGTAGTGGTGCGCGATTATGTCTCCGGGGCCATGGAAAATACCTCTGCCTCCCTGTTTATGGAGTCGCTGCAGGTAGACGACCGCTACCTGCTGGATGAAAACTGGGATTACATCATTGCCCATGAGCTTTTCCATCAGTGGTTCGGCGATCTGGTAACAACGGAATCCTGGGCAAACCTAACGCTTAACGAAGCCTTTGCAGAATATTCGGAATATTTATGGACCGACTATAAGTATGGCGATGACGCCGCTGCGGAAGTGCTGCTTAACCAGGGCGATTCCTATTTCAGGGAAGCTTCTGAAAAGCAGGTAGACCTGATCCGCTACTACTATAACGATCGGGAGGATATGTTCGACAGCCATACCTATGCCAAGGGTAGCCGTATATTGCATATGCTGCGCAAATATGTTGGCGACGATGCCTTCTTTGCCTCCCTTAATCGTTACCTGAAGAAAAATGAGTTTAAGCCGGTAGAGGTGCACGACCTGCGACTGGCATTCGAAGAAGTGACCGGCGAAGACCTGAACTGGTTTTTCAGCCAGTGGTTTCTTGCAAGCGGACACCCGGTCTTAAATGTAGAAAGCCATTGGGAAGGAGGCAGGGTGGTGCTGCAGGTAGAACAGCAGCAGGACCTAACCGAATTTCCGCTATATGTGCTGCCCGTATATGTAGATGTATTCATAAACGGGGAGAAAACCCGCTACGCCATCCGGATCAATGAGCAAAAGCAGGAGTTTACCTTCCCGGCGAGTCAGCAGCCGCAGCTGGTGCTGTTTGATGCAGAAGAGCAGCTGCTGGCCGAAGTAACGCACAACAAAACGCCTGAAGCGATGCGCTACCAGTTTCAGGTTGCCGAAAACTACATCAGCCGCTATAAGGCCTTAAACTCACTGCTGGAAGACAAAACTCCTGAAACCCGAAAAATTCTGAATGCTGCCCTGGCAGATAGCTCCAGCTTTATCCGCAGGCTTGCCCTGGCTGCCTTTGATGATTACCAGAGCAGTGACAGGCAGGCCGTGCTTAACCAGATAGCACGGATTGCAGAAACAGACAAAAGTAGCCTGGTGCGTGCCGATGCCCTGGCGCTGCTGGCAACAACCGAACCCGGAACATACCGGGAGCAATTCCGCAAGGGGCTTGACGACCGATCCTATGCTGTGGTTGCCTCTTCTGTTTATGGCTATGCCCTGGGTGATGCCACAGATAAAGATGCAGTTTTTAAGGGGCTGGAAGATGCCCGGGGTGTTGATGTTATCCTGGCCCTGGCGGATTATTATGCGGCAACCCAAAAAACAGATAAGTACGACTGGTATGTGAAACAGCTTAACAGGCTTTCGGGTAACGATCTGTACTATTTCATTAACTACTTCGGGCAGTACCTGATGCAGGCGCCGCAGGATCAGGTAGAAAAAGGAGCCGGGCTGTTGAAGGAATATGCTACCAATCACCAGGCATATAATGTACGTTTAGGAGCCTTTTATGCGCTGGCCATCCAGCAGAGCCTTGCAGAAAAAGAATCTATGTTGCGCGAAATAGCTGAAAAAGAGAAAGATCCGAGGGTATTGGAGCAGTATAAGAATTTCTTTTAGGGTGTAATCTGCATTTTTTTCCGGTCATAGTTTGATATAATTAAAAAAGCATATAATTTTGCACACTCGAAATCAAATTATGTCTGCGCTGCAGGTAAGATTTGAGTGTAGGGGGAGATTCCAGAGCGGCCAAATGGGACGGACTGTAAATCCGTTGTCTTACGACTTCGAAGGTTCGAATCCTTCTCTCCCCACGAACTTTTGGCAACAAAAGTGCATTAGTAAAGAAGCTATAAAAGTTTAGCTTCCCATGTATTGAGAAAATAAGCGGGAGTAGCTCAGTTGGTAGAGCGACAGCCTTCCAAGCTGTAGGTCGCGGGTTCGAACCTCGTCTCCCGCTCGCTTATCTGATCCAGAAGGGATTGGGGGAAAGTTTTCAGATTAGCAATAATCTGATGGTTTAAAAGCCGAGATAGCTCAGGGGTAGAGCGCGTCCTTGGTAAGGACGAGGTCGTGGGTTCAATTCCCATTCTTGGCTCAAAATTTTTATTTCAACTAACATTCGTAACTAAACCGAGGGATTTTCAAGTATGGCTAAGGAAACCTTTAACCGGTCGAAGCCCCACGTAAACATAGGCACTATCGGCCACGTGGACCACGGTAAAACTACCTTAACAGCTGCTATTACTAAAGTACTAGCTGAGAAAGGTCTTGCTAAAATGCGTGACTTTTCATCTATCGACAATGCTCCTGAAGAAAAAGAGCGTGGTATTACCATTAACACTTCACACGTAGAATACGAAACCAGCAAGCGCCACTACGCACACGTAGACTGCCCTGGTCACGCTGACTATGTGAAGAACATGATTACTGGTGCCGCTCAGATGGACGGTGCAATTCTGGTAGTAGCTGCAACAGACGGACCAATGCCACAAACTCGTGAGCACATCCTGCTGTCTCGTCAGGTAGGTGTACCAGCACTGGTTGTATTCATGAACAAAGTAGACCTTGTGGATGACACCGAGCTTCTTGAGCTTGTAGAAATGGAAATCCGCGAACTGCTTAGCGACTATGACTTCCCGGGTGATGATATTCCTGTAATTCAAGGTTCTGCACTTGGTGGCCTTAACGGCGATGCTCAGTGGGTTGCTAAAATCGAAGAACTGATGAACGCAGTTGACGATTATATCCCAGAGCCTACTCGTCTGACTGACCAGCCGTTCCTGATGCCAATCGAAGACGTGTTCTCTATCACTGGTCGTGGTACTGTAGCAACCGGTCGTATCGAGCGTGGTATCGTTAACACTGGCGAGCCTGTAGAAATCCTTGGTATGGGTGCTGAGAAACTGACTTCTACCGTAACTGGTGTTGAGATGTTCCGCAAGATCCTGGACCGTGGTGAGGCTGGTGACAACGTAGGTATCCTGCTGCGTGGTATCGACAAAGAGCAGATCCGTCGTGGTATGGTTATCTGCAAACCTAAGTCAGTTAACCCACACAAAAAGTTCAAGGCTGAGATCTACGTTCTTTCAAAAGAAGAAGGTGGTCGTCACACGCCATTCTTCACCAAATACCGTCCACAGTTCTACTTCCGTACAACTGACGTAACTGGCGAGATTCGTCTTCCAGAAGGTGTAGAAATGGTTATGCCTGGTGATAACGTTTCTATCGAGGTGGAACTGATCCAGCCGATCGCTATGGAAAAAGGTCTGCGCTTTGCGATTCGCGAAGGTGGCCGCACCGTAGGATCTGGTCAGGTGACTGAAATCCTTGCATAATAAGTATTCAGAAGATTAAAAAGCGTTTCTGATAATTTCAGAAACGCTTTTATTTGTCTTTTGATATCACTATCTTTGCACTCCTTTCCAGGAAAGGGGTAATCTCTTTTCAAGGAAAGAGACACACGGGTGTAGCTCAACTGGTAGAGTGGCGGTCTCCAAAACCGTAGGTTGTAGGTTCGAGCCCTACCACCCGTGCGAGATATAAATCCGAGAGCGATGGAAAAGCTAAAACTATTTGTTGCTGAGTCTTACGAAGAGATGAAGCACAAGGTAACCTGGCCAAAATATGGCGAGTTACAGCGTAGCTCAATTTTGGTGCTGGTTGCTTCGCTGATCTTCGCCTTAACGATTGGGTTGATCGACCTGGCGTTTGAGAATGCGCTGGAGTGGTTCTACAAAGCTTTTTAAACATTCAGTTAATCCGGCAGATGAACGAACTAAAATGGTACGTACTGCGGGTTGTGAGCGGTCAGGAAAAGAAGATCAAAACCTATCTGGAGAATGAAGTAACCAGGCAGGGTATGCAAGATGAAGTTCCTCAGATCCTTATACCTTCAGAGAAAGTATATGAAATGCGCAACGGAAAGAAAAGAGTCCGTGAGCGTAATTTCTTTCCGGGCTATGTGATCTTATCTGCCGATCTGAATAATGGCGAGGTGTTGCACGTGATCAACAGCATACCTGGCGTAATAGGCTTTTTAGGCGCTGGCGAAGGGCAAAGCAAGGTACCTGTACCGCTGCGCCAGTCAGAGATCAACCGGATTCTGGGTAAGGTAGAAGAGGGAGAAGTTGCAGGAGAAAAACTCGAAACACCGTTCATAGTTGGGGAGACGGTAAAAGTAATGGAAGGCCCCTTCAGTGGTTTCACCGGGACTGTCGAAGAAGTGTTCGAAGAACGCAAAAAGCTTAATGTTACAGTTAAGATCTTCGGCCGGAATACACCGGTAGAGTTAAATTACATGCAAGTAGAAAAACAAGAATAGCACAATGGCTAAGGAAGTAACCGGATATGTAAAACTGCAGGTTAAAGGCGGGGCAGCCAACCCGTCGCCGCCAATCGGTCCTGCATTAGGTAGTAAAGGTCTTAACATCATGGAGTTCTGTAAGCAGTTCAATGCCAGAACACAGGATAAAATGGGCCAGGTGTTACCGGTAGTGATTACCGTTTATTCTGATAAATCTTTTGAATTTGTTATCAAGACTCCTCCGGCAGCAGTGCTGTTGATGGATGCTATCAAAAAGAAAGGTGGTTCAGCAGAGCCTAACCGTGTAAAGGTAGGCAATGTTAGCTGGGATCAGGTTCGCCAGATCGCAGAAACTAAAATGCCAGACCTGAATGCATTTGAGCTGGAATCAGCCATGCGCATGGTTGCAGGCACTGCAAGAAGTATGGGTATAACAGTATCAGGCGAAGCACCTTGGGAAACAGCTTAAGACTATGGCAAAGTTGACAAAAAACAAAAAAGCTGCGCTTAGCAAACTCGATCGTCAGAAAGAGTATAGCCTTGAGGAAGCAGCACAACTGGTAAAGGACATTACCTTCACCAAGTTCGATGCCTCTGTAGACATAGATGTACGCCTGGGAGTTGACCCACGTAAAGCTGACCAGATGGTTCGTGGCGTAGTATCACTGCCACATGGCACAGGTAAAGAAGTTCGCGTATTAGCGCTTGTTACACCTGATAAAGAAGCCGAAGCAAGAGAAGCAGGTGCTGATTTTGTAGGGCTGGATGAGTTCATTTCTAAAATTGAAGGTGGCTGGACAGATGTTGATGTAATCATCACCATGCCAACTGTGATGGCCAAAGTTGGTAAACTTGGTCGTGTGCTTGGTCCGCGTGGTCTGATGCCTAACCCTAAGTCAGGTACAGTTACTATGGATGTTGCCAAAGCTGTTAAAGAAGTGAAGCAGGGTAAAATCGACTTTAAAGTTGATAAAACCGGCATCATTCATGCCAGCATCGGTAAAGTATCCTTTACCCCAGATAAACTTGTGGACAACGTGCGTGAGATGCTTAACACGATAGCACGCCTGAAGCCTTCTTCGGCTAAAGGTACCTATTTCAGAAGCATTCATATCTCAAGCACCATGAGCCCAGGGATCACGTTAGATAAAACTTCTGTAGCAGGATTGTAATCATGACCAGAGAAGAAAAAGCACAGATCATAGAGGATCTACAGGAAAAATTCCGTGAAAATATGCACTTCTACATTACAGATGCCTCTGGCATGACTGTAGCAGAAGTGAATGCACTGCGTCGTCAGTGTTTTCAAAGCGGACTGGAATACAGGGTAATCAAAAACACTTTCATAGCAAAAGCACTGGAAGGTTTGGATGCCGACTTCTCCGGACTTAACGAGAAGGTTCTGAAAGGTTTCTCAGGCGTACTTTTCTCAAAAGAGAATGGTAATGCACCTGCAAAGCTGATTCAGGATTTCCAGAAAAAGCACAGCAAAAAACTCACCTTCAAAGGGGCTTCCATCGATACCGATCTCTTTATAGGTGCAGAGCAGCTGGACATGCTGACTAAGCTTAAATCTAAACAGGAGCTTATCGGCGAAATCATCGGGTTGCTTAACTCGCCTGTACAGAACGTACTTGGAGCCCTTAACAGTGGCAAGCACATTATTGCGGGTGTAGTAAAAACCCTACAAGAAAAACAACAATCAGAATAACATTCAATTTTAAAAGGTAATCTAAAATGGCAGATCTTAAAGCGTTTGCAGAGCAGTTAGTTAACCTAACCGTTAAAGAAGTTAACGAGTTGGCAACTATCCTTAAGGACGAGTATGGTATTGAGCCTGCTGCTGCCGCTGCTCCCGCAGCTGTAGCTGGTGGTGGTGCTGAAGCCGCCGCTCCTGCAGAGAAAACAGAATTCGACGTAGTTCTGAAATCAGCTGGCGCCGCTAAACTTGCAGTAGTTAAGCTTGTTAAAGAACTTACTGGTCTTGGTCTGAAAGAGGCGAAAGATGTAGTTGACAACGCTCCTAAAGCAATCAAAGAAGGCATCGGTAAAGACGAAGCTGAAGCTCTTAAAAAACAACTTGAAGAAGCCGGAGCTGAAGTAGAACTGAAGTAGTCTCATGGACCTGTTAACACGGTCCGACCTATACTTTTAGGCCTGACGTAAAGTCAGGTCTTTTCCTGTTTGTACCTGTTCCTGATAAAATTTTTTCCAGCGAACTAATCTTATCAGGCTTCAGTTCTTACCAATAGCCGGTTCAATTTAGGTACTAAAAGTTCTATAGTCTTGGCAAATACAAAATATAACGAACGGATTAATTTTGCCTCCATTAAAACTGTACTGGACTATCCTGATTTTCTGGATGTCCAGTTACAGTCATATATGGACTTTCTTCAGTTAGAAACACCTGCCGACAAGCGTACGCAAGAAGGCTTGTACAAGGTGTTCATGGAGAACTTTCCTATTTCAGACTCCCGCGAAAATTTCGTGCTGGAGTTTGTAGATTATATGCTCGATCCGCCTAAGTACACTGTGGAGGAGTGTATCGAACGCGGACTAACCTACTCCGTTCCGCTTAAGGCTAAACTGCGCCTGCGCTGCAACGACGAGGAAAACGAAGATTTCGAAACTATCGAACAGGAAGTTTTCCTTGGCAATATTCCATACATGACCGAAAAAGGCTCCTTTGTGATCAATGGTGCCGAACGTGTTATTGTATCGCAGCTGCACCGCTCGCCGGGTGTGTTCTTTGCCCAGAGTAAGCACACAAACGGTACCAAGCTTTATTCGGCCAGGATCATTCCTTTCAAAGGTTCCTGGATAGAGTTTGCAACAGACGTGAACAATGTGATGTATGCCTACATCGACCGTAAGAAGAAATTCCCGGTTACTACGCTGTTGCGCGCTATCGGATATGGTACAGATAAAGAAATACTTGACCTTTTCGGGTTAAGTGAAGAAGTGCAGAACAACAAGGCTAACCTGAAGAAGGTTGTTGGCCGCCGCCTGGCTGCCAGGGTTCTGCGCACCTGGACAGAAGACTTTGTGGATGAGGATACCGGTGAAGTGGTATCTATCGACCGTAATGAAGTATTGCTGGAGCGTGATTCACTGATCACCGAAGATGATATAGAAACCATTCTGGATTCAGGTTCTGATTCCATCATCCTGCACAGGGAAGATGTGAATGTGAACGACTATACCATCATCTACAATACACTGCAGAAAGATAACTCTAACTCAGAGAAAGAAGCGGTTGAGCAGATCTACCGTCAGCTTCGTAACACCGAAGCACCAGACGAGCAGACTGCACGTGATATCATTCACAGCCTTTTCTTCTCAGACAAGCGTTACGATCTTGGTGAAGTAGGTCGTTACAGGATCAACAAAAAGCTTGGTCTGGAGATTGCTGCTGATACCAAAGTGTTAACCACACAGGATATCATCAGCATTGTTAAATACCTGATTACCCTGATTAACTCACGCGCGGTAGTGGACGATATTGACCACTTAAGCAACCGCCGTGTACGTACGGTAGGTGAGCAGCTGTATGCTCAGTTTGGCGTAGGCCTTGCGCGTATGTCTCGTACCATTAAGGAGCGTATGAACGTACGCGATAATGAGGACTTCAAACCGGTTGACCTTATTAACGCCCGTACGCTTTCATCTGTGATCAACAGCTTCTTTGGTACCAACCAGCTGAGCCAGTTCATGGACCAGACCAACCCTCTTGCCGAAGTAACGCACAAGCGTCGTATGTCGGCCCTGGGACCTGGTGGTCTTAGCCGCGAGCGTGCAGGTTTTGAGGTACGTGACGTTCACTATACCCACTATGGCCGCCTTTGTACCATTGAGACACCAGAAGGGCCAAACATTGGTCTGATCTCGTCTCTGTGCGTGCATGCCAAGGTAAACCACATGGGCTTTATCGAAACTCCATACCGCAAGGTAAAAGATGGTGTTGTAAGTAAAGACGTAGTGTTCCTGACAGCCGAAGAAGAAGATACCCATAACATTGCACAGGCCAATGCGCCTATCGATGAGCAGGGTAAATATCTTAATGATAAAGTAAAAGCTCGTTACGAAGGTGACTTCCCGGTGCTGGAGCCTGACCAACTGAGCTATATGGATATTGCGCCAAACCAGATTGTGTCTGTAGCAGCATCGCTTATTCCATTCCTTGAGCACGACGATGCCAACCGTGCCCTGATGGGTTCGAACATGCAACGTCAGGCAGTACCACTGCTTCGTCCGGAAGCACCCATTGTAGGTACTGGTCTGGAAGGAAGGGTAGCAGCTGATTCACGCGCGCTGATTGTAGCAGAAGATGATGGTGTGGTAGAGTTTGTAGATTCTACTGTAATCAAGATCCGTTACGATAAGACAGACGAGCAAAAGCTGGTTTCTTTTGATAACGACATCATTGAGCATAACCTGACGAAGTTCCGTCGTACTAACCAGGATACCTGTATTAACCTGAAGCCTATCGTTTACAAAGGCGAGCGGATTACAAAGGGACAGATCCTGTGCGATGGTTACGCAACAGATGGTGGTGAGCTGGCCCTGGGTCGTAACATGCGTGTGGCATTCATGCCATGGCAGGGTTATAACTTCGAGGATGCGATCGTAATCTCTGAGCGCGTGGTACGCGAAGATATCTTTACCTCAATTCACATAGAGGAATTTGAGATGGAGGTACGTGATACCAAGCGTGGTGAAGAAGAGCTTACTTCGGAAATTCCTAACGTAAGCGAAGAAGCGGTACGTAACCTGGATGAGAACGGTATTATCCGCCTGGGTGCCGAAGTACGTGAGGGAGACATTCTGATTGGTAAAATCACTCCTAAAGGTGAAACCGATCCGACTCCTGAAGAAAAACTGCTTCGTGCCATCTTTGGTGATAAAGCCGGCGACGTGAAGGATGCCTCTATGAAGGCACCTCCATCACTCACTGGTGTTGTGATCGACACTAAATTATTCTCACGCCCTAAGCGTGATAAAGACTCTCGTGCCCGTGCCAAGAAAGAGGTAGATAACCTGAAAGCACGTTACAGCAAAGATCTGCTAAGCCTGCGCGGCCGCATGATCGATAAACTGGTACAACTGCTGGATGGCAAAACCTCCCAGGGCATCAGGCATAAGTTCGGTGATGAGATCATGTCTAAAGGTGTGAAATTCACCCGTCAGAACATTGAGAACAACATCTTCCCTGAGAAGAACATCTACCGCGACGAGAGTACCTATGCAGTAGCAGAGGAAGTAAACATGATAGCCGACCTTAACCTGGAAGGCTGGACTGAAGACGAGCATACCAATGGACTTGTACAGTCTCTGGTGAAAAACTACAACCGCCGTCGTAACGAAATCAACGCACACTTTAAGCGTAACCGCTTTACGCTTGAGGTAGGTGATGAGTTACCGGCAGGTATCGTGCAGCTGGCTAAAGTGTACATTGCCAAGAAGCGTAAGCTGAAGGTAGGTGACAAGATGGCGGGCCGCCACGGTAACAAGGGTGTAGTTGCCAAGATTGTACGTGCAGAAGATATGCCATTCCTGCCAGACGGCACACCAATGGACATCGTACTAAACCCGCTGGGCGTACCTTCGCGTATGAACATCGGTCAGATCTACGAAACCGTATTGGGCTGGGCCGGTCTTGAACTGGGCCGCAAGTATGCAACGCCAATCTTCGATGGTGCATCCATGGAAGAAGTAGCCGCCGAGCTGAAAGCTGCAAATGTTCCTGAATTTGGCCGTGCTTATCTGCATGACGGTCGTACAGGCGAGCGCTTCGACCAGCCGGTAACGGTAGGTGTAATCTATATGCTGAAACTGGGTCACCTGGTAGATGATAAGATGCACGCCCGTTCTATCGGACCATACTCACTTATTACACAGCAGCCATTGGGTGGTAAAGCACAATTTGGTGGTCAGCGTTTTGGTGAGATGGAAGTGTGGGCACTGGAAGCATTCGGTGCTGCCAATATTCTGCAAGAGATCTTAACGGTAAAATCAGACGACGTAGTAGGTCGTGCCAAAGCATACGAAGCCATTGTAAAAGGCGAAAATATGCCACGACCTAATATTCCGGAGTCATTCAATGTACTGGTACACGAGCTTCGTGGCCTAGCACTTGAAATTACAATGGACTAAATATTCATACTGGCCGGGCACCTTGGTGTCCGGCCTTTCATGAACTTAAGAGTTCGGGTAACGAACTTAATTGTCTGAATATTCCTTAAAGGTCTGCTAAACAACGATTCAATAAACATCGGTATGGCATTTCGTAAAAATAAAAAGCTCAACATTGACTTCTCAAAGGTTACCATTAGCCTGGCCTCTCCGGAATCTATTCTGGAAAGCTCACATGGCGAAGTAACGCAGCCAGAGACCATCAACTACCGGACGTATAAGCCGGAGATGGGCGGTCTTTTCTGCGAGCGTATCTTCGGGCCGGTGAAAGACTGGGAGTGTCATTGTGGTAAGTATAAGCGTATTCGTTATAAAGGCATTATCTGCGACCGCTGCGGTGTAGAAGTAACCGAGAAAAAGGTGCGTCGGGAGCGGATGGGCCATATAGAGCTGGTAGTACCTGTTGCTCACATCTGGTATTTCCGCTCACTTCCTAATAAAATTGGTTACCTGCTGGGCTTGCCAACCAAAAAGCTCGACCAGGTAATTTACTATGAGCGCTATGTGGTGATTCAGCCAGGTACCAAGGCAGAAGATGGTGTTAACACCATGGACTTCCTTACTGAAGATGAGTACCTGGATATTATCGATAAGCTGCCTCGTGAAAACCAGATGCTGGACGACAGCGATCCGAACAAGTTCATCGCTAAGATGGGTGCAGAAGCGCTTGAAATGCTGCTGGCTCGTACTCAGCTGGATGAACTTTCGTATGAGCTGCGCCACCAGGCTGCCACTGACTCTTCTCAGCAGCGTAAGGCAGAAGCCCTTAAGCGTCTGAAAGTAGTTGAGGCTTTCCGTGATGCAAACACCCGTGTGGTGAACCGTCCTGAATGGATGATCATCAAAATGGTGCCGGTTATTCCACCGGAGCTGCGTCCGCTGGTGCCCCTGGATGGTGGCCGTTTTGCTACCTCCGACCTTAACGACCTGTACCGCCGCGTAATTATCCGTAACAACCGTCTGAAACGCCTGATCGATATCAAAGCGCCAGAGGTAATCCTGCGGAACGAGAAGCGTATGTTACAGGAAGCAGTAGACTCCTTATTCGACAACAGCCGTAAGGTTAATGCCGTTCGTTCGGATGGTAACCGTGCACTGAAGTCGCTTTCAGACATGCTGAAAGGTAAGCAGGGTCGTTTCCGCCAGAACCTTCTAGGTAAGCGTGTTGACTATTCCGGTCGTTCGGTTATCGTGGTAGGTCCTGAGCTTAAGCTGCACGAGTGCGGTCTGCCTAAGAACATGGCAGCCGAGCTGTTCAAACCATTCGTAATCCGTAAGCTGATTGAGCGCGGTATTGTTAAAACCGTAAAATCAGCCAAGAAAATAGTAGATCGCAAAGATCCCGTGGTGTGGGATATCCTGGAGAACGTACTGAAGGGCCACCCTGTGCTCCTTAACCGTGCGCCAACCCTGCACCGTCTGGGTATCCAGGCATTCCAGCCTAAACTGATCGAAGGTAAGGCTATTCAGCTGCACCCACTGGTGTGTACAGCGTTTAACGCCGACTTTGACGGTGACCAGATGGCGGTACACGTACCACTGGGTCATGAGGCTATCCTGGAAGCATCACTACTGATGCTTGCTTCGCACAACATCCTGAACCCTGCGAACGGTGCGCCAATTGCAGTACCATCTCAGGACATGGTGCTTGGCCTGTACTACGTGACCAAAGGTCGCCGCAGTACAGAAGGTAATCCTGAAAAAGGAGAGGGCATGCGTTTCTATTCAGCCGAAGAGGTAATCATTGCGCTGAACGAGAAACGCCTGAGCAAGCATGCGTACATCTTTGTGAAAACAAAAGTACGTAACCCTGAAACAGGTCAGCTGGAAGAGAAAATGGTAGAGACCGTAGCCGGTCGTGTACTGTTCAACCAGTATGTACCTGAAGAAGTAGGTTATGTGGATGAGCTGCTTACCAAGAAGAAGCTTCAGCAGATCATTTCGCAGGTATTCAAGATCGTAGGCATGGCCCGTACGGCTCACTTCCTGGACGACATCAAGGAACTTGGTTTCCAGAGTGCGTACCGTGGTGGTCTGTCAATGGGTCTGGGCGATATCCTGGTACCGGAGAATAAAGATCAGATGATTGATCAGGCCAAAGAGGAAGTTGATGCCGTATGGAACAACTACCTGATGGGTCTGATTACAGATAACGAGCGTTACAACCAGGTAATTGACATCTGGACCCGCGTTAACTCACAGTTAACAGGCCGCCTGATGCAGCAGATGGAGGATGACAAGCAAGGCTTTAACTCTATCTTTATGATGATGCACTCCGGAGCCCGTGGTTCCAGAGAGCAGATCCGTCAGCTGGGTGGTATGCGTGGTCTGATGGCCAAGCCACAGAAAAACCTTCAGGGTTCAGTAGGTGAAATTATCGAAAACCCAATCCTTTCTAACTTCAAAGAAGGTCTGGACGTAATCGAGTACTTCATTTCTACCCACGGTGCCCGTAAAGGTCTTGCCGATACTGCCCTTAAAACTGCCGACGCAGGTTACCTGACCCGTCGTCTGGTAGACGTTGCTCAAGACGTGGTAGTGAATGAGCCTGATTGCGGAACCCTGCGTGGTATTACCGTAACAGCTCTGAAAGACAACGAAGATGTTGTTGAGCCGCTAAGCGAGCGTATCCTGGGTCGTGTAACCGTACATGATGTGTATGATCCGATCACAGATGAGCTGATCGTTAAGGCAGGGGAGGAAGTTACAGAAGAACTTGCTACTCGTATAGACGAATCTGCGGTAGAAGAAGTAGAGATCCGTTCTGCGCTTACCTGCGAAACCCGTCAGGGTATTTGCGGCAAATGCTACGGTCGTAACCTTGCTTCCGGCCGTATGGTACAGAAAGGTGAGTCTGTAGGTGTAATCGCTGCACAGTCGATCGGTGAACCGGGTACACAGCTTACGCTTCGTACCTTCCACGTAGGTGGTACTGCCTCTAACATTGCAGTAGAAGCACAGATCAGGGCTAAGTTTGATGGTACCATTCGCTTTGAGGAGCTGCGTACTATCCAGACGACCAACGACGAAGGCAACGACATTACAGTAGTAATGGGCCGTTCCGGTGAGATCCAGATTGTAGATGAGAAATCAGGAAAAGTACTGATCTCTAACCACGTACCTTATGGTGCATTCCTGACTGTGAAGGATGGAGCTAAGGTTAGCAAAGGGGATCAGATCTGCTTCTGGGATCCATACAATGCGGTAATTCTCTCCGAGCTGGATGGTACCATTGAGTTCGATGCCATAGAAGAAGGTATTACCTATCGTGAAGAGTCGGACGAACAGACCGGCCACCGTGAGAAAGTAATTGTAGAAACTAAAGACAAGGCAAAGAACCCGTCTATCGTAGTTAATACAGGTTCTGATACTACAAAAGGTTATAACATCCCTGTGGGTGCTCACCTGGTAGTAGATATCGGAGATAAAGTGAAGAGAGGACAGGTCCTGGCGAAAATACCACGTACCATGGGTAAATCACGCGATATTACCGGTGGTCTGCCACGTGTAACAGAGCTTTTCGAAGCACGTAACCCATCTAACCCGGCTGTAGTGTCTGAGATTGATGGTGTGGTAACCTATGGTTCTATCAAGCGTGGTAACCGCGAGATCTTCATCGAATCTAAAGATGGTGTGAAGAAGCGTTACCTGGTACCGCTGTCCAAGCACATCCTGGTACAGGATAATGACTTTGTGCGTGCCGGTATTCCATTGTCTGATGGTGCTGTAACGCCTGCAGATATCCTGAACATTAAAGGTCCTACTGCTGTGCAGGAGTATCTTGTAAATGAGATCCAGGAAGTTTACCGTCTGCAGGGTGTGAAGATCAACGATAAGCACATTGAAGTGATCGTACGCCAGATGATGCAGAAGGTATTTGTTGTAGATCCGGGAGATACCAGCTTCCTGCCAAACCAATTGGTAGATCGCTTTGCTTTCTTTGAAGAGAACGACAACATTCTGGATAAGAAAGTGGTAACAGACGCAGGTGATTCTACCAGCCTGAAACCAGGTATGATCGTGAATGCACGCCGTTTAAGAGAAGAAAACTCTAAACTGAAGCGTAACGACCAGAAGCTGGTAGAGGTACGTGATGCAGCACCTGCTGTATCGCAGCCTACACTTCAGGGTATTACACAGGCCTCTTTGGGTACAGAAAGCTTTATCTCGGCTGCTTCCTTCCAGGAAACAACCAAGGTGCTAAGCGAAGCCTCAATCCGTGGTAAAACAGATTACCTGATGGGTCTGAAAGAAAACGTGATTGTTGGTCACCTGATCCCTGCCGGTACTGGTATGCGCGAGTTTAACCGTGTGCTGGTTTATTCAGAAGATGAGTACAGCAAGGTTAAAGCAGGACATGAAGATGAGCCTGTAGCACGTGAAAGACAATTAGAAGCAAGATAAAGGAAAACCTATGTCAGATCAGGATCCTAAAAAGTCCCTTAAGCCACAGCAGATCAACATCGAACTGACTGAGGAGATAGCCGAGGGCGTATATTCTAATCTGGCCATGGTGGCCCACTCCAATTCGGAGTTTGTAATAGACTTTATCCGGTTAATGCCGGGTGTACCAAAAGCAAAGGTAAAAGCGCGGGTGATTTTAACACCTGAACATGCAAAGCGTTTGCTGCAGGCTCTAAACGATAATATCTCCAAGTATGAAGATAATTTCGGGGCCATAAAGCAGGCAGATGAGGAGCAGGTACGCTTTCCGATGAATTTTGGAGGCACCATAGGCGAAGCCTGAAGGAGTATATCCTAGTTATTTTAAAATAGTACACACATTCTTTGCAATGTGTGTACTATTTTTATATTTTTGCAGTCCGAAAATCCGATCTTGGGATAAGTAGCTAAACAAGGTAATAAGAATGCCTACTATTCAGCAATTAGTAAGAAAGGGCAGAAAACAACTGACCTCAAAATCAAAATCACCGGCGCTGGACGCATGTCCGCAGCGTCGAGGCGTTTGTACACGTGTGTACACCACAACGCCAAAGAAGCCGAACTCTGCAATGCGTAAAGTTGCACGTGTACGCCTCACCAATGGTAAAGAAGTAAACGCATACATTCCGGGCGAAGGACACAACCTGCAGGAGCACTCAATCGTGCTGATTCGCGGTGGTCGTGTGAAGGACCTTCCAGGTGTGCGTTACCACATCATTCGTGGTGCACTTGATACCGCAGGTGTTAATGGTCGTCTGCAAGCACGTTCAAAATACGGTGCAAAGAGACCAAAAGCAAAAAGCTAATATTCGAGTAATAATACAATGAGAAAAAGTAAGCCTAAAAAGAGATATATTCTACCGGATCCAAAATTTGGAGATGTAATGGTTTCCAAATTTGTAAACTACATGATGGTGGACGGTAAGAAGAGTATTGCCTACAGCATTTTCTATGACGCAGTAGCGCTGATAGAAAGCAAGACTGGCGAGAATGGTCTCGAAACCTGGCGCAAGGCACTCAACAATGTGATGCCTGGCGTAGAGGTGAAAAGCCGTCGTGTAGGTGGTGCAACATTCCAGGTTCCCCAGGAAGTGCGCCCTGAACGCAAGACCTCGCTGGGTATCAAATGGCTCATCAGCTATGCTCGTAACCGTGGTGAAAAAACCATGACAGAGAAGCTGGCAGGAGAAATAATTTCTGCTTCTAAAGGTGAGGGAGCTGCGATCAAGAAGAAAGACGATACACATCGTATGGCTGAGGCAAACAAGGCATTCTCACACTTTAGATTCTAAAAAATGGCGAGAGACTTAAAATTCACTAGAAATATAGGTATAGCAGCGCACATTGATGCTGGTAAAACAACCACCACAGAGCGTATTCTATACTATGCCGGCGTTAGCCACAAGATCGGAGAAGTTCATGATGGTGCTGCTACCATGGACTGGATGGAGCAGGAGCAGGAGCGTGGTATTACCATTACCTCTGCTGCTACTACTGTAAAATGGCCTTACAGAGGTCAGGAATATCATATAAACATTATTGACACCCCAGGTCACGTTGACTTTACCGTAGAGGTAAACCGTTCACTGCGTGTACTGGATGGTCTTGTTTTCCTGTTTAGTGCTGTTGATGGTGTAGAGCCACAATCAGAAACTAACTGGCGCCTTGCTGACAACTATAAAGTTGCCCGTATCGGATTCGTGAATAAAATGGACCGTTCTGGTGCAGACTTTCTGGGCGTTTGTAAGCAGGTGAAAGAAATGCTGGGCAGCAATGCTGTGCCGCTTCAGCTGCCAATCGGTGCTGAAGAAAACTTCAGGGGTGTTGTTGACCTGGTGAACTTCCGTGGTATTGTTTGGAACGAAGAGGATAAAGGCATGACCTTTACCGAAGTAGCAATTCCGGACGATATGATGGAAGAAGCACAGGAATATCGTGAGAAGCTGCTGGAAGCAGTAGCTGAATACGATGAGAGCCTGATGGAAAAGTACTTCGAAGATCCGGAGTCGATCACAGAAGCTGAAATTCTTGCTGCGCTTCGTGCTGCAACCATCGACATGGCGATTGTACCTATGCTTTGTGGTTCTTCTTTCAAGAACAAAGGCGTACAAACCATGCTGGATTATGTAATGGCGCTGTGTCCTTCTCCGCTTGATCGTGAGAATATCACAGGTATCAACCCTGATAATGATAAGGAAGTGGTACGTAAGCCAAAATACGAAGAACCATTTTCAGCCCTTGCATTTAAGATCGCTACTGACCCATATGTAGGCCGTCTTTGCTTTATCCGTGCTTATTCAGGCATGCTGGAGTCAGGCTCATATGTGTTCAATACACGCTCAGGTAACAAAGAAAGGATCTCCCGTATTTTCCAGATGCATGCTAACAAGCAGAACCAGATCGAAAGACTGGGTGCTGGTGATATTGGTGCGGTTGTTGGTTTCAAAGATATCAAAACCGGTGATACACTGTGTGATGAAAAGCATAAGATTGTGCTTGAATCAATGGTGTTCCCTGAGCCTGTTATTGGTTATGCAATCGAGCCTAAGAAACAGGCCGATGTAGATAAACTGGGTATGGCCATTGCCAAACTGGTAGAGGAAGATCCAACCCTTCATGTTGAGACTGATCATGAAACAGGTCAGACTATCCTTAAGGGTATGGGTGAGCTTCACCTTGAAATTATCATTGACCGTATGCGTCGTGAATTCAAGGTAGAGATCAACCAGGGTGCGCCACAGGTTGCTTACAAAGAAGCCCTTACTGCTAACGTTGAGCATAAAGAGGTTTATAAGAAGCAAACAGGTGGTAAAGGTAAATTTGCAGATATCGTGTTCGAATTAGGTCCGATTGATGCAGAAGCCGATCCTAAAGAAGTAAGAAACGGCCTTCAGTTTGTGAATAACGTGGTTGGTGGTGTAATTCCTCGTGAATTTATCCCATCTATCCAGAAGGGATTTGAAGGTGCCATGAAAAATGGTCCACTGGCAGGATACCCGATCGAGCAGATGAAAGTACGTCTGTTCCACGGTTCATTCCACGATGTGGACTCTGATGCACTTTCATTCGAACTTGCTGCCCGTATTGGATTCAAAGAAGCTGCGAAAAAAGCTAAGCCTATCATTCTTGAGCCAATCATGAATGTAGAAGTAGTAACGCCAGATGAATATACTGGTCCTGTAACAGGTGACCTGAACCGTCGTCGTGGTATTATGAGGGGTATGGACCCTAAAGGTGTAGCACAGGTGATCAGAGCTAATGTGCCGCTTTCTGAATTGTTTGGTTATGTAACAGATTTACGTACCATCACTTCAGGACGTGCAACTGCATCTTTAACATTCTCTCACTACGAGCAGGTGCCAAACAATATTGCCGAGCAGGTAATTGCTAAAGTAAAAGGGCCGCAAAAATAAATTGGTATGAACCAGAAAATTCGCATAAAACTAAAGTCGTACGACCACAATCTGGTAGATAAATCATCTGAGAAGATTGTACGTGCTGTAAAGGCTACCGGAGCTGTGGTAAGTGGCCCGATACCTTTGCCTACCGAGAAAGAGATATTCACTGTACTGCGTTCACCGCACGTGAATAAGAAAGCTCGTGAGCAGTTTCAGCTTTGTACCTATAAGCGTCTGGTAGATATTTATTCTACCAGTGCTAAAACTGTAGATGCCCTGATGAAACTTGAGCTACCAAGTGGTGTTGATGTTGAGATCAAAGTTTGATCAATAAAACATATGAAATGGGAGAACCAACTGCCGGAATACGGTAGTTGGTTCTTTTTTGTTGTAATGTAAAGTAGAAAAAGTGCAACAACATTTTTCTAGTAGAAATAAATTGTCTAACTTTGCAGTCCTTTATGGAAAGTAAGTTGCGGTAAGAAGAAGCAACTGCTAAACAAACAGCATAGAAGATGTCTGGTATTATTGGAAAAAAAATCGGGATGACTAGCATCTACAGTGCCGATGGACAGAATGTCGCATGCACAGTAGTGGAGGCTGGTCCTTGCGTTATAACGCAAGTAAAAGATGAAGCAACTGACGGATATCGTGCCGTACAGTTAGCCTATGGTGAGAAGAAAGAAAAGCATACCACCAGGGCGCTTGCAGGTCACTTTGCAAAAGCGAATACTACTCCCAAGAAAAAGGTAGTAGAGTTTCGTGATTTCAGAGTAGAGTTTGAGGGTGGTGTTTCCATCGGAAATATCATCAAAGCAGGGGAGGTATTCATCGAAGGTGATTTCGTTGATGCAATTGGTACCTCAAAAGGTAAAGGCTTTCAGGGCGTTGTGAAGCGTCATGGATTTGCCGGTGTAGGCGAAGCAACACATGGTCAGCATAACCGTTTGCGTGCTCCTGGTTCAATCGGTGCCTGTTCTTTCCCTTCAAGAGTATTCAAGGGTCAGCGTATGGCAGGTAGAACTGGCGGACGTCGTGTTAAGATGGTTAACTTACGTATCCTTAAGATCTATCCAGAGCAAAATCTGATGCTGGTAAGTGGCTCAATCCCCGGAGCGAAAAATTCTTACGTAATTCTAGAGAAGTAAACCATGGAAGTTGCAGTATTAAAACAATCTGGAGAAGACACAGGACGTAAAATCGCGCTTGCTGAGTCAGTGTTTGGCATTGAGCCAAACGATCATGCAATCTACCTGGATGTAAAGCAGTATTTGGCTAACCAACGTCAGGGAACGCATAAGTCGAAGGAGAGAAATGAGGTAGCCGGATCTACTCGTAAGATCAAAAAGCAAAAAGGTACCGGTGGTGCCCGTGCAGGTAGCATCAAGTCTCCTGTATTCCGTGGTGGTGGACGTATCTTTGGTCCTCGTCCGCGTAACTACAGCTTTAAGCTTAATAAGAAAGTGAAGCAGCTGGCAAGACAGTCAGCCCTGGCTTATAAACTGAAAGATAACAACATCAGCATCCTGGAAAGCATTAGCTTTGATGGTCCTAAGACTAAGGATTACCTGAAGCTGCTGAATGGTCTGTCGCTTACTAACAAGAAAACACTTTTAGTACTGGCTGATGTAGATCAGAATGTTGTGCTTTCTAGCCGCAACATCAAGAATGCTCAGGTTACCACTGCCAGCAACCTGAATACCTACGAAATTATTAAAGCCGATACCCTTATTATTAGTGAGGGTGCCGTTCAAAAACTGGAAGAAATATATAACTCTGCGTCATGAGTGTGCTGATTAAACCTCTAGTAACCGAAAAGGTATCTGCCCTGAACGAAAAAGGCAAGTATGGCTTTGTTGTAGCTAAAACTGCCAACAAAGTTGAGATTGCAAAAGCGGTAGAGAAAACCTATGGCGTAACGGTGGAGACAGTAAACACCATGCGTTACAATGGAAAAGAAAAATCCCGCTACACTAAAACAGGTGTAGTGAGCGGCCGGACACCTTCCTTCAAGAAAGCAATCATAACTGTTGCAGAAGGTGAAGTAATCGATTTTTATAGCGGCATTTAATAAGATTAGTGATGGCAATTAAAAAACTAAGACCTGTTACACCAGGTTCTCGTTTCAGAATAGCTCCCACCTTCAGTGAAATAACCAGCGATCAGCCGGAAAAATCACTGCTGGTGTCGAAGAATAAATCAGGTGGCCGCAATAACCAGGGCCGTCGCACCATGCGTCATATCGGTGGTGGTCATAAGCAGAAAATTCGTGTAATCGATTTTCAGCGTGCTCACTTCGATGTTCCTGCAACAGTAAAGGCAATTGAGTACGATCCAACCCGTACAGCCCGTGTAGCACAGATCTGGTATGCCGATGGCACCAAATCATATATCCTTGCTCCGGAAGGTCTTGCAGTTGGTCAAACAGTAGTAAGCGGTGCAAGTGTAGCGCCAGAACTTGGTAATACACTTCCATTAAGAAGCATACCACTGGGTACTATTGTGCATAACATTGAGCTGAAGCCTGGTAAAGGTGGCGCAATGGCACGTAGTGCAGGATCTTACGCACAGCTTGTAGCCCGTGAGGGTAAGTATGCAACTGTAAAGCTGCCTTCAGGCGAAACACGCCAGGTGCTTGTAGAGTGCCTTGCAACTGTAGGTACTGTATCTAATGGTACTCACATGAATGAGAGCCTTGGTAAAGCAGGTCGTAAGCGCTGGTTAGGTCGTCGTCCTCGCGTTCGTGGTGTAGCCATGAACCCGGTAGATCACCCTATGGGTGGTGGCGAAGGTCGTGCATCAGGTGGTCATCCACGTTCACGCAATGGCCAGATAGCAAAAGGTAAGAAAACTAGAAGTCCGAAAAAGTACAGCAACGGCTTAATCATTAGCAAAAGGAAGAAATAATGGCACGTTCACTTAAAAAAGGACCATACATAGATTTCCGGCTGGAAAAGAAAGTAGATAAAATGAACGAAGGAGGCAAAAAGTCTGTAATAAAGACCTGGTCTCGTCGCTCTATGATTTCTCCGGACTTCGTTGGTCACACATTTGCCGTTCATAATGGCAACAAATTCATACCGGTTTTCATCACAGAAAACATGGTAGGACATAAAATGGGCGAGTTTGCGCCTACCCGTAACTTCAGAGGTCACACAGCTAAAAAAGATAAAGGCAAGAGATAATATGGAAGCAGTAGCAAAGCTTAATAATGTGCCTACGTCTCCGCGCAAGATGCGCCTGGTGGCTGATATGATTCGTGGAATGGCAGTAGACAGAGCACTTAGCGTATTGAAGTTCGATTCAAAACATAGCTCTGATCGTCTTGAGAAACTGTTGGTTTCAGCTATTTCAAACTGGCAGAACAAGCATACAGATGAGCGTCTTGAAGATGCGAACCTGTTCATCAAGGAGATTAAGGTAGACAGCGGCAGAATGCTGAAACGTTTACGCCCGGCTCCACAGGGAAGGGCTCACCGGATCAGAAAACGCTCCAACCATGTAACGCTGGTAGTTGCCAGCCGCAACGGCCAGTCGAACGAGGTAAATAATAAAGAAGAATAATCATGGGACAAAAAGTTAATCCAACAGGTCTCCGATTAGGTATAATAAAAGGTTGGGACTCGAACTGGTACGGTGGCAAGACCTTTTCCGATAAACTGGTCGAAGATCATAATATTCGTAAGTATATCCTTGCCCGTATTCCTAAGGGCGGTATCGCTAAGATCATCATTGAGCGCACGCTGAAGCGTATCACCCTTACCATTCATACGGCTCGTCCGGGTGTGGTAATTGGTAAAGGCGGTGCTGAAGTAGATCGTCTGCGTGAAGAGCTGAAAAAAGTAACCGGTAAAGATGTTCAGATCAACATTTTTGAGATCAAACGTCCGGAACTTGATTCACAGCTGGTAGGCGAGTCAATTGCTCAGCAGTTAAAAGCCCGTATTTCTTACCGTCGTGCCATGAAACAGGCAATAGCAAGTGCTATGCGTGTAGGTGCGCAGGGTATCAAGATCAAATGTTCAGGCCGTTTAGGTGGTGCTGAAATGGCTCGTACAGAGCAATATAAAGAAGGTCGTATCCCATTGCATACCCTTCGTGCCGATATCGATTATGCAATCTCTGAAGCAGAGACTGTATACGGTAAAATCGGTATCAAGGTATGGATCTTCAAGGGTGAGATCTATGGTAAGCCAGACCTTTCTCCTAATGCTGCCGCCCAGGCTCCTTCTGGTAACGACTCACGTCGTCCTGCAGGCCCAGGCAAGCAAAGAAGAGACGGTGGACGCAATAGAAAGAAAAGAAAATAAGCTGTATTAAATCTGTACGAACATGTTACAGCCCAAGAGAACAAAATTTAGAAAGCAACAAAAGGGTAGAGTTAAAGGCATCGCACAGCGCGGCCATACGTTGGCATTTGGCAACTTTGGCATTAAATCGCTGGAAGCAGGCTGGATTACTTCTCGCCAAATAGAGGCAGCTCGTATTGCCATGACCCGTGCCATGAAACGTGAAGGTCGCGTATGGATCAGAATATTCCCTGATAAGCCTATCACCAAGAAACCAGCCGAAGTAAGGATGGGTAAAGGTAAAGGTGCTCCGGAGTATTGGGTAGCCGTAATCAAACCAGGAACGATCCTTTTCGAGTCAACCGGTGTTACCACTGAACTGGCTCAGGAATCACTTCGTCTGGCTGCACAGAAGCTTCCTATCAAAACGAAATTTATTGTACGTAACGACTTTGCAGGATAAGCCACGGCCATGAAAAACGAAGAAATACGTTCACTGTCGAATGAAGAACTGAAAGAGCGCATTGCAGCAGAAAGGGAGAGCCTTACAAAGCTGAAGTTTGCTCATGAAATTTCTCCAATCGAGAACCCAACAAAAATCCGGCACTCCCGGAGGCTGATAGCCAAATTGGAAACTGAATTAAGGGCTAAAGAAACTAATAAATAAAATGGAGCCTCGCAATCTACGTAAAGAACGGGTAGGCAAGGTGGTGAGCAATAAGATGGAGAAGACCATCACTGTAGAAGTGTCACGTAAAGTGAAGCACGAGATCTATGGTAAATTCATCGGCAAAACTACCAAATTTAAAGCCCACGACGAGAAGAACGAGTGTAACATAGGTGACACAGTTCTGATCATGGAAACACGCCCGCTGAGCAAAGAAAAACGCTGGCGATTAGTTGAAATCATAGAGAGAGCCAAGTAATCATGATACAGCAAGAATCAAGACTCGCAGTAGCCGATAACAGCGGTGCAAAAGAAGTAATGTGTATCCGTGTGCTTGGTGGTACCGGTAAAAGATATGCTTCTGTAGGCGATAAAATTGTAGTAACTGTTAAAGCAGCAATTCCAGCTTCTAACATCAAGAAAGGAACTGTTAGCAAGGCAGTTGTTGTTCGCACTAAAAAAGAAATTCGTCGCAAAGACGGTTCTTATATTCGCTTCGAAGAAAATGCCGCAGTGCTCCTGAACAACCAGGATGAGCCAAGAGGCACTCGTATCTTCGGACCAGTAGCAAGAGAATTGCGTGAGAAGCAATTCATGAAAATCGTTTCTTTGGCTCCAGAAGTATTGTAATGGGTATGAAAGCAACTACATCAAAAACTACAAAGCTACACATTCGCAAAGGCGATACCGTGAAAGTGCTGACAGGCGCTGATCGTGGTAAAACCGGCAAAGTGCAGGAGGTGTTGCGTGACGAGCAGAAGGCAATTGTGGAAGGTGTGAATATGAAGCACAAGCACCAGAAGCCAAATGCTCAGAACCCAGAAGGTGGCATCACACAAAGTGAAGCCCCAATTCACATCAGCAATCTGATGGTGGTAGACCCAGCTTCCGGAGAAGCCAGCCGCATAGGCCGCAAGGTAAACGACCAGGGGAAGCTGCAACGCTATTCAAAGAAAAACGGACAATTTATAACCAATGGCTAAGACAAGGTTAAAAAACAAGTATCTTAACGAGGTCGTTCCTGCGATGCAAGAGAAGTTCGGCTATAAGTCGATCATGCAGGTGCCAAAAATCGTAAAGATAAGCATCAACCGTGGTGTTGGTGCAGCAGTAGCCGATAAAAAGCTTGTTGATGTAAGCATCGACGAGCTTAGCACAATTACAGGACAAAAAGCTGTTCCTACCAAGGCTAAAAACTCTATCTCTAACTTCAAACTTCGTGAAGGGATGCCAATTGGCGCTAAAGTTACCTTACGCGGAGAGAGAATGTATGAATTCCTTGACCGTCTGATGACAATCGCACTACCTCGTGTACGTGACTTCAAAGGCATCAGCAGCAAAGGTTTTGATGGCCGTGGTAACTATACCTTAGGTGTAACAGAACAGATCATCTTCCCGGAGATCAGCATCGACAAAGTAAACCGTATCACTGGTATGAACATTACTTTTGTGACTACGGCAGAAACTGACGAAGAATGCTATACCCTTCTGAAAGAATTTGGTCTTCCATTTACAAATAAAAACGCTTAATCAATGGCAAAAGAATCAATCAAAGCCAGAGAGCGCAAAAGAGCTGCAACAGTAGCCAAATATGCAGAGAAACGTGCAGCCCTTAAGGCTGCAGGTGATTATGAAGCACTGGACAAACTGCCTAAGAATGCTTCTCCTGTACGTTTGCACAACCGTTGCAAGTTAACCGGCCGTCCAAGAGGTTATATGCGCAAATTTGGTATTTCACGTGTTACTTTCCGTGAAATGGCTTCTGAGGGTAAAATCCCAGGTGTTACAAAAGCCAGCTGGTAATTACTGGTAGAAAGATTTTATATTAAGAAAAAAAGTGCTACTTTTGCAGGCCATTACGGCATGTAAGATAACTTATATTATTTAAATGGATCCTATAGCAGATTACCTGACCAGGCTGAGAAATGCCATTAAGGCCAACCATAGAGTGGTTGAGATTCCTGCTTCTAACATCAAAAAAGAGATAACTAAGGTATTATACGATAAAGGGTATATCCAGAGTTACAAGTTTGATGATGAAGCCCAGGTAGGCGGTATCATTAAGATTGCCCTTAAGTATAATCCGGTTACTAAAAACTCAGCGATCGTAAAGCTGGAAAGAATTAGTAAACCTGGTTTGCGTAAATACGCAAAAGCAGATGCTCTTCCCCGTGTTCTGAACGGTATGGGTGTGGCCATTGTGTCTACATCACATGGGGTAATGACAGATAAAGAAGCTCGCCAGCAGAATATTGGCGGCGAAGTTTTATGTTACGTTTACTAAGATCGCTATGTCTAGAGTTGGTAAAAAACCCATAAGTATACCCAGCGGTGTTGACATCAAAGTTGACAGGAACTTAGTGACTGTAAAGGGTCCTAAAGGAGCGCTGGCTCAACAAATAGATTCTGATTTCACGCTTTCTCAGCAGGATGGCACTCTTTTAGTAGAGCGTCCTACTGAACAGAAGCGTCATAAAGCTCTTCACGGTCTCTATCGTGCCCTCATCAACAACATGGTTGTTGGTGTAAGCCAGGGATACAAAAAAGAGCTGGAATTAGTAGGTGTAGGTTATAAAGCGGCTGTACAAGGTAATGTTCTTGAACTGAACGTTGGTTATTCACACAGCATCTTTTTAGCAGTGCCCGATGAGATAAAAGTTAGTGCCGAAACCCCAAAAGGTAAAAACCCACTGGTTACCCTTGAAGGAATCGACAAGCAACTGATCGGTCAGATTGCTGCTAAAATAAAGTCGATACGTAAAGTTGAGCCTTACAAAGGCAAAGGTATCCGCTTTGTTGGTGAATTTGTAAGAAGAAAAGCTGGTAAGTCTGCTTCTAAAAAATAAGTAAATGAGTAAGAACATTCGTTTAAACAGCAGGGACCGCATTAAGAAGAGCATCCGTAAAAAAATCAGCGGCACTGCAGAGCGTCCCAGACTTTCAGTATTCAAGAGCAACCGCAGCATATACGCTCAACTGATAGATGATTTAAAAGGTCATACTATTGCCTCTGCATCAAGCAAAGATCTTGAAACAACCAATGCAACTATCTCTACAGCTAAAACAGTAGGTACTACACTTGCTGAAAAAGCTAAAGAAGCAGGTGTTTCAGCAGTAGTATTTGACCGTAACGGATATAAATACCACGGACAGGTTAAAGCGCTGGCTGACGGCGCCCGTGAAGGTGGTTTAAATTTCTAATAGCATCATGGCTCAAGCAACAGTAAAATCAGTAAAAGCCAGCGAAATCGATCTTAAAGAGAAGGTTGTCGCTATAAACAGGGTTGCCAAAGTTGTGAAAGGCGGACGTCGTTTCAGCTTTGCAGCGATCGTAGTAGTTGGTGATGGTCAGGGCGTAGTAGGTTACGGTCTGGGTAAAGCTAACGAAGTAACCGATGCTATTGTGAAAGGTATCGAAGACGCTAAGAAAAACCTGATCCGTGTACCAATCATCAATGGTACAGTACCTCACTCACAGGAAGGTAAATACAGCGGTGGTTTTGTACTAGTGAAGCCAGCAGCAGCTGGTACCGGTGTAATTGCAGGTGGTGCTATGCGTGCCGTTTTTGAAAGTGCCGGTGTACATAACGTACTGGCTAAATCAAAAGGATCTTCTAACCCGCACAACGTGGTGAAGGCAACTTTTGATGCACTTACTAAAATGCGTGATGCTCATTCAGTATCCATGCAAAGAGGAATTCCAATGTCTAAAGTATTTAACGGTTAATGTCATGGCAAAACTGATCATTACCCAGGTTAAAAGCTCCATCAAGCGTCCGGCCAGACAAAAGGCAACGCTGCAAGCATTGGGCTTGAAAAAACTGCATCAGACTGTAGAGCACGAAGGTACTCCTCAGATTCTGGGTATGCTAAATAAAGTACAACACCTCGTAAGCTATAAAGAAGCATAAGATGAAACTGCATACATTAAAGCCTGCTGAGGGCTCAGTAAAATCTGAGAAGCGAATTGGCCGTGGTACCGGTTCTGGCATGGGTGGTACTTCTACCCGTGGTCACAAAGGTGCCCAGTCTCGCTCTGGTTATAGCAAAAAGAATGGTTTTGAGGGTGGTCAGATGCCGCTTCAGCGCCGTGTTCCGAAGTTCGGTTTTAAGAACAACAATAAAATCGTATACAAACCAATCAACCTGAATACCCTGCAGCAGCTTGCTGAGGATTTCAAGCTTGATAAAATCACTGTAGCTGATCTTCAGCAACATGGTTTAGCTGGTAAAAACGATAAAGTGAAGATCTTAGGACAAGGTGAACTCACGAAGGCGTTGGAAGTAGAAGCTCATGGTCTTTCCGTTTCTGCACAGGAAGCGATTGAAAAGGCTGGGGGCAAAGTGACTAAACTCTAAGAAGATCTAAGAGGATGAAAAAATTCTTCACCACCATACGGAACATATTTGCTATTGAAGACCTAAGAACCCGTATTCTGAATACACTTGGGTTTTTGGTTATTTTCCGCCTGGGAAGCCACATCGTTTTACCAGCCGTTAATCCTGCTGCGCTTAATGAAGCAGGAGGCATGGGTGGTATATTCGATCTGCTGAATACCTTCCTGGGTGGAGCATTTAGCAGAGCTTCTGTATTTGCACTTGGAATCATGCCTTACATCTCTGCATCTATTGTGGTGCAGTTATTAACGGTTGCAGTTCCATATTTCACAAAATTACAGAAGGAGGGGGAGTCTGGCAGAAAGAAAATAAACCAGATAACCCGTGTGCTAACCATTCTGATTACACTGGCACAAGGATATGGTTATTTATCAACAACCATTCCTTCAGAAGCTATCACAATGGATTCAACGTTCTGGTGGACCATTACAAACATGATCGTGTTAACAGCCGGTACTATGTTCGTAATGTGGCTTGGTGAAAAGATAACAGATCGTGGTATAGGCAATGGTATTTCCATGCTGATCATGATTGGTATCATATCTCTTCTTCCGGGATCACTTTGGGCTGAAGGATTAAGCCGTGGTGGTAGTGAATTGCTGTTCTTCATACTTGAACTGATTGCACTCTTCTTTGTGGTTATGGCAGTAGTAATGCTGACCCAGGCAACAAGACAAATACCTATACAATACGCAAAACAGGTAATTGGAGGAAAAGTATATGGTGGTCAACGCCAGTATATCCCTCTTAAAGTAAACGCAGCTGGTGTAATGCCAATCATATTTGCACAATCACTGATGTTCCTACCTGGCCTTATTGCCAGTATCTGGGCAGATACAAGTGATCTTGCAAACTCAATTGGCCAGACATTTAACTCGTACACATCCTGGCAGTATAACCTGGTGTTTGCACTGCTGATCATTGTCTTTACATTTTTCTATACAGCCATCACTGTTAATCCCAACCAGATTGCAGATGACCTGAAAAGAAATGGTGGTTTCGTGCCAGGCATTAAGCCAGGTGCTGATACCAGCAACTTTATAGACAGTGTATTAACCAGAATCACTCTTCCTGGCGCTATTTTCTTAGCACTGGTAGCCATCATGCCGGCACTGGCAGTATTGGCAGGGGTAAGCCAGCAGTTTGCACAGTTCTATGGAGGTACTTCTCTGCTGATTATGGTTGGAGTTATTCTTGATACCCTGAATCAGATCAATAGTTATTTGCTCATGCGTCACTACGAAGGAATGATGAAATCAGGAAAAATTCGTGGTAGATCCGAAAATGTGGCAGTTGCTTAATGATCTGGCTTAAATCAGAAGAAGAAATAGCCCTCATCAAAGAGGGTGCAGAAATATTAGGACAAGCTCATGGTCTTGTAGCAGCTCATGTAAAGCCAGGTGTAACAACCGAAGCTTTAGATAAACTTGCAACAACATTTATACAGGATCATGGCGCTTCGCCTTCTTTCAAGGGATACAACGGATTCAAACACGCCCTGTGCATTTCACCAAATGAACAGGTTGTTCACGGAATTCCGGGAAAATATGAACTAAAAGAAGGAGATGTTGTTTCAATAGACTGTGGAGTTTACTATAAGGGGTTTCACAGTGACAGTGCTTACACATATGGTGTAGGAACAATTGAAACGAAGGTTGCTGAACTACTGAAGGATACGCTGGCCTCGCTTTACCTTGGTATAGAGCAGGCAGTAGCAGGTAAACGTACAGGTGATATCGGATTCGCTATCCAATCTTTTGTTGAAGCTAAAGGATATAGCGTTGTAAGGGAGCTTGTAGGACATGGTGTTGGGAAACACCTGCATGAAGAACCTGAAGTACCTAACTACGGCAAACGTGGAAAGGGGCAGTTACTCAAAAAAGGAATGGTGCTGGCAATTGAGCCAATGATCAACCTTGGTAAGAGAAATGTAGTTCAGGAAAGTGATGGTTGGACAATTCGTACAGCTGATCGAATGCCTTCTGCTCATTTTGAACATACAGTTGTTGTGCTGGAAGGCAAAGCTGAGATATTGACAACTCATAAATACATAGAAGAAGTACTCGCTAAATAAGTATGGCCAAACAATCCTCAATAACGCAGGATGGTACAATTGTCGAAGCACTGTCTAATGCCATGTTCCGCGTGGAATTAGAGAATGGGCACCAGGTAATTGCACATATTTCCGGAAAGATGCGCATGAATTACATCAAAATCCTTCCAGGAGACAAAGTGAAATTAGAAATGTCGCCATATGATTTAACGAAAGGAAGAATCGTTTACCGATATAAATAAGCAGCGATGAAAGTTAAAGCTTCTGTAAAGAAACGTAGTGCCGACTGCAAGATCATACGCAGAAAAGGCAAGATTTACGTGATTAACAAAAAGAACCCTAGGTTTAAACAAAGACAAGGATAAGTATGGCCCGTATTGCAGGAGTAGATATTCCGGATAATAAGAGAGGCGAGATCAGCCTGACCTACATCTTTGGCATCGGCCGTAGCTCTGCCAAGAGCATATTGGAAAGAGCCAATGTAGATCTGGATAAAAAAGTACGTGACTGGACCGAAGATGAGTCTGGTGCTATTCGTGCTATTATTACTAACGAGTTTAAGACAGAAGGTGTACTGAAATCAGAGATTCAGTTAAACATCAAACGTCTGATGGACATCGGTTCTTACCGTGGCCTTCGCCACCGTAAAGGCCTGCCAGTTCGTGGTCAGAAGACAAAGAACAACGCTCGTACACGTAAAGGTAAACGTAAGACTGTGGCTAACAAGAAAAAAGCTACTAAATAAGGTTTAGGACATGGCTCAAAAACGTAAAGACAAGGCTAAAAAACGCGTCGTTGTTGTAGAAGCAATCGGTCAGGCGCACATCAAAGCCTCTTTCAACAACATTATTGTTAGCATGACTAACAACAATGGAGAAGTAATTTCTTGGGCATCTGCCGGTAAAATGGGATTCAAGGGTTCTAAAAAGAACACTCCTTATGCTGCGCAGGTTGCTGCTACTAATGCCGCTCAGGCTGCTTATGATCTTGGCCTGCGTAAGGTTGAGGTTTATGTAAAAGGACCCGGTGCAGGACGTGAGTCCGCGATCCGTACAATCCAGAATGCTGGTATTGATGTAACTACTATTAAAGATGTTACACCTCTGCCTCACAATGGATGTCGTCCTCCTAAACGCAGAAGAGTTTAATTCCTGAACCAGAAGAGATCTTAAAATGGCTAGATATACAGGACCCCAAACTAAAATTGCCCGTCGTTTCGGAGAACCTATCTTCGGTGCAGATAAAACCCTGCAGAAGAAGAACTACCCTCCGGGAATGCATGGCCGTGGTCGTCGTAAAAAGCAATCTGAATATGCTGTCCAGTTAATGGAGAAGCAAAAGGCTAAATATATCTATGGTATATTAGAGCGTCAGTTTGCCAACACTTTCGAAAAGGCAAGCCGTATGCCAGGTATCACAGGTGATAACCTGCTTCGCCTGCTAGAGGCACGCCTCGACAACACGGTTTATCGTCTGGGCATTGCTCCATCACGCCGTGCTGCTCGTCAGCTAGTGCTTCACAAGCATATTCTTGTGAATGGTGAAGTTGTTAACATCGCAAGTTATACACTGCGCCCTGGTGACCAGGTTAGCGTACGTGAAAAATCTAAGTCACTGGAAGCAATCACAAACAGTCTTGCTGGTCGCGGTGCGGCTCGCTTCAACTGGCTGGAATGGAATGCTTCTGACATGACAGGTAAATTTGTAGCCCTACCTGCCCGTGAAGATGTTCCAGAGAATATCCGCGAGCAGCTGATTGTAGAGCTTTATTCTAAGTAATTTTTAATCTTAATTCCTTTTCTTTATGTCTATACTAGCATTTCAGATGCCCGAAAAGGTTGCCATGGAAAAGGCAGACGACTTTCGCGGTCTGTTTACCTTCAAACCACTGGAACCAGGCTACGGTGTGACAATCGGAAATGCGCTGCGCAGGATTCTACTGTCATCGCTGGAAGGGTATGCTATTGTTGGTATAAAGATTCCTGGCGTACTGCATGAGTTTTCCTCTATAGAGGGAGTAGTGGAAGATGTGAGCGACATCATTCTTAACCTGAAACAGGTTCGCTTCAAAAAAGTAGCGGATATTGTAGACAACCAGTTTACAGTACACGTGAAAAACCAGAAGCAGCTGAAAGCAGGTCAGTTGGTGAATGCACAGAAAGGCTTTCAGGTACTAAACCCTGAGCTGGTTATCTTTAACTCCGACGAATCTGTAGATCTGGAAATTGAAGTGTATGTTGAAAAAGGCCGTGGCTATGTTCCGGCTGACGAAAACAAACCTTCAGAGCAGGCTTTTGGCTACATAGCCACTGATGCCATCTTTACTCCGATCAAAAACGTACAGTATCGAATCGAGAATACTCGCGTAGAGCAGAAAACTGACTACGAACAACTGGTACTGGATATTGAAACTGATGGCTCTGTTCACCCTGAGAAAGCACTCCAAGGCGCTGCTAATATCTTAATTCAGCACTTTATGCTGTTCTCCGATCAGAACATGGTTCTTGAATCAGGAGCACAGGGAGAGCCGGAGGCAGTAGACGAGGAAATGCTGCATATGCGCAAAATGTTGAAGACACCACTGAACGATCTTGATCTTTCAGTACGTGCCTATAACTGCCTGAAAGCAGCAGACGTTCGCACACTAGGAGATCTTGTAATGCTTGAGATCTCTGATATGATGAAATTCCGCAACTTCGGTAAGAAGTCGCTGGCCGAATTAGAACAGCTTGTACAAGAAAAAGGTCTGGTATTCGGCATGGATATATCCAAGTACAAACTTGATGAGGACTAAGAAGGTATCATGAGACACGGTAAGAAAATAAATCATCTAGGAAGAACTGCCTCACATCGCGGTGCGATGCTATCTAACATGGCAGCTTCTCTGATCCTGCATAAGCGCATCACCACTACGGTTGCTAAAGCTAAAGCACTTCGTAAATATGTGGAGCCGCTTATCACTAAGGCTAAAGATAATACAACTCATTCCAGAAGGATTGCTTTCTCCTATCTGCAAAGCAAAGAAGCCACTCAGGAACTGTTTGGCTCTGTAGCAGAGAAAGTAGCAGCACGTCCGGGAGGTTACACCCGCATCATCCGTACAGGCTATCGCCTGGGTGATAATGCAGAAACCTGCCTGATGGAGCTTGTTGATTTCAACGAGCTGTTGCTGAAAGGCACTGCACCAGCTGGTAAAGCTACCAAGCGTACCCGCCGCAGAGGTCGTGGTAAAGGCGCTGCAGAAGGTAACACTGCAGAAACCAAAGCTGCTGCCGATAATTCTGGTGAAGATACCACCAATACTGAAGCATGATGCTAGCAGCATCCATATCGGTGCTGACTGCATCTGTACATATAAGGGATTAGGCTTCGGCTTAATCCCTTTTTTATTGCCCCGCGTAATGTTGTTAAAAGTTTTGAATGTAAATTTGGCGAGAACTTCAGAGAGCATGAAATACTACACTAAAAAGCCCGCTGTACTTATTTTGAAAGATGGATCCGTTTTCCACGGTTCTTCCATCGGCAAAACAGGAACAAGTGGTGGAGAAATCTGCTTCAATACCAGTATGACTGGCTATCAGGAAGTATATACAGACCCTTCTTATTATGGTCAGGTAGTTGTAAACACAACAGCACACATCGGAAATTATGGTGTGGTTGATCTTGAACAGGAGTCTGCCAAACCAACCATCAGTGGTCTGGTAGTACATACTTTTTCTACCCTTGCCAGCCGCAAAACTGCTTCTGACAGGCTGCAGGAGTACCTGGAAAAACATGGTATCGTAGGCATAGCAGATGTGGATACACGCCAGCTGGTGCGCCACATCCGTACAAAGGGTGCCATGAACTGCATCATTTCCTCTGAAATTCTGGATCTTGAACAGCTCAAAGCAGAGCTGGATAAAGTACCTGATATGGATGGCCTTGAGCTGGCTAGCCAGGTAAGCACTAAAGAAACCTATGAGCTTGGACCCGAAGATGCGGCCAAACGTATTGCCGTACTTGATCTTGGTATCAAGAAAAGCATTATGTCCAATCTCACAGAGCGTGGTTGTAAACTGAAAGTTTTTCCAGCAACTACACCTTACGAGGAGATTGCACAGTGGCAGCCGGATGGTTATTTCATCTCCAACGGACCAGGTGATCCCGGTGCCATGCCTTATGCAGTTGAAACTGTAAAAAACATGCTGGAGAGCAATAAACCACTTTTCGGGATATGCCTGGGCCACCAGGTGCTGGGGCTGGCAGTGGGTGCCAATACCTACAAAATGCACCACGGACACAGGGGTGCTAACCAGCCGGTTAAAAACCTTGTTACAGGCCGCAGCGAAATTACCTCACAAAACCACGGTTTTGCAGTTAAATCAGAAGACATCATTGAAAAGGGAAAACTTAAGGTAACCCACGTTAACCTTAACGATGGTACAGTAGAAGGCTTCGAAATGAAAGATAAGCCTGCCTTCTCGGTACAGTATCACCCCGAATCTTCTCCCGGACCACATGATTCCCGATACCTCTTCGATCATTTTATAGAGTTACTAAACGATTAAACAACCTATCACTATGAGCATTATTTCTCACATTCATGCCCGCCAGATTCTCGACTCACGCGGAAACCCAACTGTTGAAGTTGATGTGATCACCTCTAATGGCGTTTTAGGCCGCGCTGCAGTTCCATCTGGCGCTTCTACAGGTGCACACGAAGCAGTAGAGCTCCGCGACGAAGAGAAGGGTCGTTATATGGGCAAAGGTGTAACCAAAGCCGTAGCGAACGTAAATGATACAATCAGCGAAGAGCTGGTAGGTATGTCTATTTTTGATCAGAACCTGATTGACCAGACAATGATCGAACTGGATGGCTCTGAAAACAAAGGTAAGCTGGGTGCCAATGCTATACTGGGGGTGTCCCTTGCTGTTGCAAAGGCAGCTGCACAGGAGGCAGGTCAGTCGCTTTACCGTTACGTAGGTGGTGTTAGCGCTAATACCCTGCCAGTACCTATGATGAACATCCTGAATGGTGGCAGCCACGCAGATAATGCGATCGACTTCCAGGAGTTCATGGTAATGCCTGTAGGTGCCGATACTTTCTCTGAATCACTTCGTATGGGTACCGAGATCTTCCATAACCTGAAAAAGGTACTGAAAGATGCGGGCCTTTCTACCAATGTTGGTGATGAGGGTGGTTTTGCGCCA
This sequence comes from Cesiribacter sp. SM1, assembly GCF_020178975.1. GTDB lineage: Bacteria > Bacteroidota > Bacteroidia > Cytophagales > Cyclobacteriaceae > Cesiribacter. The sequence goes on along the minus strand of NZ_JAHXBU010000043.1, from coordinate 122,315 downwards.
AACATCCGCTCAAACGAAGAGGCAATCGAAATGGTACTGCGTGCCATTGAAAAAGCAGGTTTCCGTGCTGGTGAAGATGTTTTCATCGCTATGGATGCTGCCGTTACCGAATTTTACGATGCTAAAACTGGTCTTTATACTTTCCACAAGTCAGACGGACGCCAGCTGAGCAGCGATGAGATGGCTGATTACTGGGCAAACTGGGTAAATAAATACCCTATCCTTTCTATCGAAGATGGTATGTCTGAAGATGACTGGAATGGCTGGAGCCGCCTGACCAACCTGGTAGGCAACAAAATTCAGCTGGTAGGTGATGACCTTTTCGTTACAAACGTAAAGCGCCTGCAGCAGGGTATCGATCAGCGTATTGCTAATTCAATCCTGATAAAAGTAAACCAGATTGGCTCTCTTAGCGAAACTATTGCCGCTGTTAACATGGCACACCGTGCCGGTTACAAGAGCATCATGAGCCACCGCAGCGGTGAAACTGAAGATAACACCATTGCAGACCTTGCAGTAGCCCTGAACACCGGACAGATCAAGACTGGTTCTGCCAGCCGTTCTGACCGTATGGCAAAATACAACCAGCTGCTTCGCATTGAAGAAGAACTGGGTGATGTTGCCTACTTCCCTGGCCGCAAGTTCTAATTTGCTGATAAAGCAATTGATCTGTAAGCGAAGCGATTAAATCTGTCGCTATTGATATTGAAAAACGGGCTCCTGAACAGGCCCGTTTTTCTTTTTTGTGTATCTTTAGCCTGCGCTACTTTCGCCAGGCTATGTCATTATTAAGTAAAGTACCTCCTTATTTACGCAACATATATGTGTTAACAGTTATCGGATACCTGATCTGGATGCTGTTTCTTGATGCGAATAATATACCCAACCAGCTAAAAACAAAAGTAAAGCTGGTGCGGCTGCAAAACGAAAAGGAATATTACCAGCAAAAGATAGAAGAAGTAAAGCATGACAGGGAAGAGCTTCTTAGCGATCCGGAACTGCTGGAAAAGTTTGCACGTGAGAAATACCTCATGCGTAAGCCTAAGGAAGATGTTTACGTTATCGAAGAAGGAAATGAATAGTAAAAGAACCCTGCTGACCCTGCTCTTTTTATGTTTCTCCCTGCTAGCCTGGTCGCAGCAGGGTGAGGAAGGCTCCTGGGCCGAAGGTGCAGATCCTGAAGAATATAAGACTGAAGTAGATTCGGTTGCTGAACAGCCGGAGCCAGAGGAGGCGCCAGCCTGGCGTGAAAAAGTGTTTTTCGGGGCAGGAGGGGGGCTGCAGTTTTCCAGCTTTGCCACTGTTATTGAGCTGATGCCTTCAGTAGGATATAGAATAACGCCTAAAGTACATGCAGGTGTAATAGGTATCTACCAGTACGTGCGTGACCGTGGCTATCAGTTGAATATTCATAATTACGGTGCAAGCCTTTTTGCCCGTTACTTTGTTGTGCAGCAGTTTTATGCCACGGCAGAGTATGAGCAGATCAGTTATGGATTTGCTGTTCCCGGGAGAGAAACCAACCGGCAATGGGTAGACAGGCCCATGTTGGGTGCCGGCTATTTTCAGCAGGGGAGCAGGGGTGGCGGGTTCTTTATCAGCATACTTTATGACCTGAACTATACGAACAGCCCGGGCTATCCCTACAACTCACCACTGGTGTACCGCGCAGGGCTCATTTTTTAGCCTGTCCTTCTAAGCCTCCATTGGCTGTAGTTGTGCAACACCTAATTTCTGGGCCAGTTGCTGCAGATCTTCTACCACAGGTGTTAGCAGGGGCACACCTTCTGTAATTCTCCTGGCTTCCATTTCTCTTTCAGGATCACCGGGGATCAGCACCTTTTCCCGGCCCTCAACAGTTTTAGTTGAGCGGAAGCGACGTATCCAGTTATCCATGCTAGCCTTAAACTCTTCGGCTGGTCTGAAGGCATCTACACGCATGGCGCCAAAAAAGTGGCCAATGCCATCGCCTACCAGGTTAGGGGCCAGTGGCAGAAAAGCCACAAAGGGTGGTACCCAGGGGCCGTAATTTGCGCCTGAAAGCACTCCACTCAAGATATCTACAATGCTACCCAGGCAGTAGCCCTTATGGCTGCCCCTTTCAATATCGCTGCCCAGTGGCAGTAAAGCACCACCGCTTTTTAACTCATTAGGGTTGGTGCTGCTCTGGCCGCTGGCATCCTGCACCCAGCCGGTTGGTGTAGGCAGCTGCTTGCGCTGCAGTATCTCAAGCTTCCCGTTTGCTGCTGTGGTGGTAGCAAAGTCTGCTACAAAAGGGGGCTCTTCGCCTGCAGGTACAGCCACTGCAATGGGGTTAGTACCCAGCATGCGTTCTGCGGCAAAGGTAGGTGCCACCAGCGGGCTGGCATTGGTCATGGCAAAGCCAATCATATCGTGGGGCAGGGCCTGCATGGCATGGTAACCGGCGATGCCAAAGTGGTTGGAATTGCGTACAGCCACCCAGCCGGTACCAACAGTTTTAGCCTTTTGTATGGCAAGATCTATGGCTGCAGGACCACTTACCAGGCCCAGCGAACCATCCGCATCGAGTACAGCTGTGCCAGGTGTTTCATGCACCACCTTAATATTGGGTCGGGCATTGATGCGTTTGGCTTCCCACAGCCTTACATATCCCGAAAGGCGGGCAACGCCATGAGAGTCTACCCCACGTAAATCTGCGCTCACCAGTACTTTGGCGGCCAGAGATGCCTCTTCTGCAGAGCAGTTCATTGCCCTGAAAATATCTTCAGTAAACTGAAGGAGGTGCTGATAAGAGAAAGTTGTTGTTGTAGTTGCCATACGCCTGCTGCCAGAATGCCTTAAAGGGCCTTGAAAACGGGCGCAAGTTACTGTTTTTGGAAGAATTAGGAGAGGCTCTGTCCTAAAAAGTTGCGGCTTGTGCTGCTGGGAGCGGATTTTCTGATGTTGGTAAGGGGCTGGGTTATTACCTGGCCCAGCACACCTTCTTTAAGTGCATAGGCCGATACGCGTATATTCTGAAGCTTAAACTGCTTAACCACATACTGGATGAGACAGGAGGCAACCACGATCATATCCACACGGAGGGGAATCATACCAGGGATCAGCAGTCTTTCGGCCTTGTCTTTTACCAGCAGCTCCTGGTGTATGGCAGCACATGCCTCCAGCGTAAGCGGAAATTCTGTAGCCACCAGGTCACGCTCAATGCCATTCTCAAGGGAGTATATCTCGCTAAGGGTATCGAAAGATCCGCTGGAGCCTACCAGGGTAGTGGGACGAAAGCGCTTAACTGCTTTGCCTAGTGGTCCCAGCTTTTCATGCAGGTATTTTTCCAGGTTCTCAACCTCTGCAGGCAGCATGGGGTCGTGGTGATGAAAGAGGTCCAGCAGTCGCTGGGCACCTATTTCAAAACTCTGGCGGTAATACGCTTTTTGAGCATCCGCTATGATAAATTCAACACTGCCGCCGCCAATGTCCATGATCAGGCTCTTTTCATCACCCAGTTCCATAGCCCGGCGCACACCAAAATAAATCAGTTCTGCCTCCTCTTCGCCTGAAATAACCTTTACCTGTATGCCGGTTTCCTCGAAGATCTTATTGGTGATTATTTTGCTGTTGCTGGCATTGCGGATGGCACTGGTGGCAGTTGCATATACCTCCCTGATCCCATGCTCCTCAATTATTTTGCTGAAGTGCTTTAGGGCCGATATGGCACGTGCCTGCGCTTCATCAATAATGATGCGGGCGTTAATACCACCCTCACCAATCTTTACCGCTACTTTTTCACGATGCAATAGCTCTGTCTTTTGTCCGCGGATACGGGCAATCAATAAATGGAATGTATTAGTTCCTAAATCGATGACGGCTACTTTGCGCATAATGAAAAACTTCGGCAAATATATATTTATTTCTCTAGCTCCGGTATGCTCAAATGCAAATGTTTTGCCGGAAATGGAAAATATTTTATTTAGATAATCCTGTTAATATATAGGGCATAAACTATGCCACTTTTGTATTATTACGTAAAATGAAATGGAAATGTGGCGGTTTTGTAAAAAATTGTAAATACAGTTGTAGAACAGCAGGCGCAGCAGATAACATTGTTATTTGTATTGCCGTTTACAATAACCGAATTTAGCAGGAGTTAAGTAGCTAATTAATCTGCCTTGCTTAAGCAAAATTTTTATGGCAAATAGCCTTGATAGTGCCCCCGCTCTTATCTACATACCAGATATAAATGGTTTTACTTCCTACATCAGCAAAACAGACATACGTATTGCAAAAAAGGTTATTCCGGCCCTGCTGGATACTATCATTGAGCAGAACGAACTTGGTCTGAAGCTGGTGGAGATACAGGGAGATGCTATCCTGTTTTACCGCATTGGAGAGCCACCCTCTCCCTACGAAATGGTATCCCAGTCTAAAAAGATATTTTCTGCCTTCACCAGCAAGCTGGAAGCGCTAAGTGACAGCCTGCCCGATGAGGCCATGTCGCTGCCGGAGCGGCTGGGTATTAAAATAGTAGCCCATTACGGCAAAATAGCCATCACCAAAATCAGGGGTAATCTTCGCCTGATTGGCGAAGATGTGATCATTGCGCACCGCCTGCTTAAAAACAGCGTTTCTGCAGATGAATACCTGCTCATGACCGAGCAGTATACCAGCCGCTTTGAAGAAGCTGAGCTGGATAAGGTTTTTGCCTTTGGCGAGCTGATGCACGGGCAGGATGAATACGAACATATCGGTATCGTCAACTACCGCTATGCCAGCCTTAAACCACTGTTTAGCAGGTCAGTCTAGCGTGAGTGATTGTGGAAACATTCACTCACCCACTTTATTACCTCATGTTAAGTTGTGTGTAGAAGAATATGCCAACAAAGGCAACTACCGATAAAACCAGTGATGCCATAAAGATATTGTAGGAGATGCGAAGCAGCCTGTATTTTTGGGTGAGCACCAGGCCCAGGTAATATATATCGATGCTCATGCTGTCGTACAGCAGCGATTTGGAACTACCCAGTACCTGCATGTTTTCAATAAACTCCTTAAGCTTCATTTGGGTAAAGTTGCCAAAGAAAAGGGAGCTGCTCTGCTTGTTTTTGATTTTCTCCATATCCACCTTTTTCTCGGTGATATTTGGCCTGGCAGAAATTACAGCATAGATCACAGAGGCCAGCGAACCCAGCAGCAGAATACAGATAGGCACCGTATACCGCAGGTTTTCAATAAATGCATTTTCTGTCAGTGTAAAACCACCACCTACAACTGTTATGATAACAGACATGATGATGGTGTTGATGCTGATCATCATATTGGCCTTGCTGTCTGCAATGGCACTTAATTCTATGTGTGTACGGTAGGTAGCACGGTACATGGTTTCTATACCACGCTTTGGGTCATCATCCTTTGCTTTTTTCTTCTTAACCTTTTTTACCTCTCCGCGCTGCTTGTTGATGTTCTTCTCCCTGCGCTCGCCATACTCCCTGCGGAAGTAATCAGTGTAGAAGTTTGTAGACAAAATGTACTGCTGCTGCAGTTTATGCCACTCCTCCTTTTTATAATGCTTTTCCAGAAATACCTCCCACTCTATCCTAAGCAGCTCTGCCTTTCTGAAAAAGCTCTTTTTACCAATGCTGATACGGTCGGCATCGTGAATAATTTCTTCCAGCAGGTCTTTAGGCTCATGACCTGCCCTGGTGGAATCAATGAGCCTCACCACTTCCGCTATTTTACTGTCAGGATATCCTTCTTTGCGCAAGTACTCCTGCGCATACTTTATGCTGTAGTCTTCATGGCCTTCGTAGGTGCGTATGTAACCCGCATCATGAAACCAGGCAGCCAGCTGAAGCAGCTCTCTTTGCGCAGGCTCAAGGCTATAAGCCTCTGCAGCTTCGGCACAGGCCTCTGCCGTTTGGCGTGTATGATTTAAATTATGGTATACATGTTTGTTAGAGAGCTCTGAGGTAAACAAATCAGCAATATATGATCTGACTTTATCAACTATTTTGCTGGTCTGATGCTCCGTCTGTTGATCCATCATATGAACGTGCAAAGAGGTTTATCATTGGTATTTTATACAAACAATCTGCTTGGGCCCTATGTTTTATAGATGGTCCGTTTTATGGCCGGAACAATTTATCCTTCCAGATTATCTGCCATAAATGTTTCTGAATAATGAAAATCATATTCCTTCTTTTACCTGTTCTCCTCTGTTTAGGTTGCAATGAAAAACCGGCAGCTGATGATGCGCCCACAGACAACGGTCAGACTATAACAACGGTTAATCCCGATACGCTTGAGCTTGAATTTCCCTACACTTTATCGAAAGCAGACACTACGTTCATCCTGCCCGATAAACTGAAGGAGCTGTCTGGCATGGAATACATAAGTAATTCAATGGTTGCCTGCATACAAGACGAAAATGGTATTGTTTTTATGTTTGATGTATCGCAGGGCAGGCTGGTGAAGGAAATACACTGGGGTGAAGACGGAGATTATGAGGGTGTTGCCGGTACCGACGCTGTTCTCTACATACTGGAGAGTGGGGGCGGGCTGTACAAACTTACCAATTTCAATACCGATGAAAAACCGCAAGTACAAAGCCTGGAAAGCAGCCTTGATGACTGCGATGCTGAAGGACTGGCCTTGTTGCCTGATATGAGCGGCTTACTTATTGCCTGTAAGCAGGGTTCCTATGGTGTGCGCAACATATGGTCTTTCAACCTTAATACACAGGCGCTGGCAGCAGAACCCTACCTGCAGATTCATCAAAAGGCACTGGAGGATAAGCTGACCGACAGTGGCCTGGACAAGATTTCACTGGGGGTGAGAAAGCTGCTGGATGCCCAGGGTGAGTCTGGCATACTGGCTCCTTCCGGTATTGCCGTACATCCCGATACCCGTGACCTGTACATCCTGTCTTCGGCCAGTAAGCTAATGGCTGTAATTGGCAGCAACGGCGTGGTGAAACATATTCAGGAGCTGCCCGTAAGTCTGTTCTTACAGCCGGAATCGATCACTTTTTTGCCTAATGGCGATATGCTTATCGGAAACGAAGGGCAGGGGGGCGATCCAACCATTATGTTATTCAAGTATGATAATAAGATCAGGTAGCCTGCTACACTTCTCTGCAGCACTGCTTCTGGCAGCAGGAGTAGCAGCATGTGGCGCCGTTAAACCCTATGTTGCCAAAGAGCAGAAGAACTGGCGCGATATAGCCGCTCCGTCTGCCAGTGAGTTAATGCATTCTGTTTACTTGATTGGTGATGTGGGCGATCCCAGCACCGATGGCAGCCAGGAACCAAGCTTACGCCTGCTGGAGCAGCAGTTGCGTGGCAAGTTCTATTCGGAGCAGGATGGCGGCATTTCCCAGCTGCCCGATTCCCTGAAGGCACTCCTGTTCCTGGGTGATAATATTTACCTCGATGGCCTGTCTCCCCTGGGTGATCCGGAACGGGAGGAGGAGGAAAAGATTCTCCAGGAGCAGATGAGGATCATCAGGGACTGGAAAGGAACTCCTGTTTTTATTCCCGGCAACCACGACTGGAATTTCAGTTCTGAAGGAGGACTGGCAGCCGTGATCCGGCAGGGAGAGTATGTGCGGGAACAGCTGCAAAACCCCCGGGCCTTTTTGCCTTATAACGGCTGTCCCGGACCGGTGGCCCTGCCCATTGGCGATAAAGTGGTGCTGATACTGATAGACTCAGAGTGGTGGCTTACACAACATCGGCGTCCGCAGGGGCCGGAAGGTGCCTGTTATGTAGAGTCGGAGCTGGATTTTATCGTGCAGCTCGATGATATGCTGAACCGCTACAACGATAAACATGTGGTGCTGGCATTACACCACCCACTGCAAAGCAACGGAAACCATGGCGGCCATTACTCTCTTGGCGACCATATATTCCCGCTCAGGCTAAAATACCCCAACCTCTACATCCCTTTGCCGCTCATTGGTTCGATATACCCGCTTGTACGTATGTATGGTGCTTCCCGGCAGGATATTGCCAACCCTAAATACCAGCAGCTGCGAAATGCCCTTGCCAGTATTACCAGCGGAAGAAGCAATGTGGTAATTGCTGCCGGCCACGACCATAACCTGCAGCTGCAGAACATTAATGATGTAATGCACATCATTAGTGGTGCAGGCTGCAAAGAGACTTTTGCTGTAGGAGGCCGTGATGCCTTGTTCGTGCACAAGCATGAGGGCTTTGCCCGGCTCAATTATTACAAAAACGGAGAGGTTTGGGCAGAATTCTGGGTGCCGGAAGAAGAGGGCGCCAGCGGGCGCATGACTTTCCGGATGCCCCTGTATGCCCTGAAGCCAATGAACAATAAGGAGATGCAAAGGGCCGAAACTGTGGATTATACAGATAGTACAAAAGTACTAGCCGCCAACCCCGAATATGCCCAGGTAGGTAAACTGGGCCGCTTTCTGTGGGGAGACCACTACCGGCAGGAGTGGACTACGCCCATACAGGTGCCTTACCTGGATATGAAAACAGCCAAGGGAGGGCTTACACCTGTTAAAAAAGGAGGGGGCAAACAAACCCTTAGCCTCAGGATGATCAATCCCGACAGCCTACAGTACCAGCTGCGTTCCATCGATAAAATGCCCGCAGCAGTATTGCCCGAAGGCCTCCGCACTACCTTTGCTGCAGATGTGGTGCAGGACCAGATCTCTTCGGCCCACCCCTACGGTTTTCTTACCATTCCGCCCATGGCAGATGCTATTGGATTACTGCATACAAACCCCGAGGTCTACTATGTTCCCGCCACACCGCTGCTGGGGCAGTACATTAGCGACTTTGGCGGTATGCTGGGAATGCTGGAAATACGGGCCGATGAAGACCTTTCTGCATTTAAGGATTTTGGCTATACAGAAGATGCAGTGAGCACCCGAAATGTACTAGGCGATCTTCTGGATGATAATGATGACGAAGTAGACTCCGAAGCTTTTGCCATGGCCCGCTTATTCGATATGCTCATAGGTGACTGGGACCGTCACCAGGACCAGTGGCGCTGGGCAGAGTATGAAAAAGAAGACAAAGGAAAGCGCTACGTGCCCATTCCGCGCGACAGAGACCAGGTGTTTGTAAAGTTCGATGGGCTGCTGCCCTGGCTGGCCTCCAGAAAATGGGGTTTGCGCAAATTCAGCCATTTCGATTATGAGTTCGATGATGTGAGGGGCCTGAATTTAAACGCGCTTTCGCTCGACAGGCGCTTGCTTACCGGGCTTAGCCGGGAGCAGTGGGTAGAGCAGGCGCAGCACATTAAAACCAGCCTTACAGATGAAATAATAGAAAAAGCCATCCGCAGGCTGCCTCCGAAGATCTTTGAAATTAGCGGACCGGAAATTATAGGGAAGCTAAAGAGCAGAAGAGACCAGCTGCCAGCTGCAGCAGAAGAGTACTACGAAGCCCTGGCCACTTATGTAGATGTATATGGCTCCGATAAACATGAGTTGTTTCTTGTGGAGCGTTTGGCCAATGGCAATACCCGTGTTCAGGTCTATAAAATGCAGAAGGATGGAGAAGTAAACCAGCGCATTTACGATCGTACGTTCCTGCCTTCTGAAACCAGGGAAATCCGCCTGTGGGGTTTCGATGGGATAGACAAGTTCAGGATCAGCGGTAGGGCAGAGAGCGCCATTAAGCTTAGGGTTATTGGTGGAGAGGAGGATGATGAATACAGAGATGAATCAGCGGTAGAAGGCGGTAATACTATTATTTACTACGACAACGCAGCGGAGGAGAACAAGATAGAAAGCAGCAACGAAACCAACCTGCACCTCTCCGAAAAGGAGTATGTTAATGAATGGAACCAGAACGAATTTTTCTACCCTTACCTGGGGCCCCGGGTTTCGCTGGCCTATAATCCCGATGATGGACTGTTCGTGGGCGGAGGTGTAAATCTGCGTACCTACGGTTTTAGAAAGTCGCCTGCTGCCTCTGACCAGACGCTTCTGGTCAATTATGCTTTTGCTACAGGAGCCTACAACTTCAGGTACAAAGGAGCTTTTTACGACTTGTTTGGCCGCTTTAATGATCTGTTGCTCAACCTCGATTACCAGGGGCCGCAGTATGTAATGAACTACTTCGGGCAGGGCAACGAAACCCCCTACCAGTACCACATCGACTATTACCGCCTGCGTTTCAATAGCTTTAATGCAGAAGCTTTGTATAACAGGCGGTGGGGCAAGCATGTACGCCTGGGGGTTGGTTCACGCTACCGCTGGCTTAGGCTGGAGGAGAACCCTAATACAGTTGCTGACTCGCTGTTTTTCCGAAACAGTGATTTGTTCGATACAGAAGTGCAACTGCTGGGAGGCAGGGCATTCCTGAACGTAGATGCTGCAGACAATGCCAGGATACCTACACGCGGCTTCAGGTTCTTTAACAGCCTCGATTATACCAGCAGCCTGCAGGAAGACCATGTAAGCCTGCTCAGGCTGCAGTCTGATTTCTCCCTATACATAACGCCTAATGCCAGGGGGCTCTTTAAGCCTACCATTGCGCTCCGCTTTGGCGGGCAGCGTAACTGGGGCGATTTTCTTTTCTTCCAGTCTGCCACCATCGGAAACCGCACTAACCTAAGGGGTTTTAGGAATAACCGTTTTGCAGGCAGATCATCGCTGTACCAGAATACGGAAATCAGGGTGCCTATATCAGATATCAGAAGTTATGCCCTGACGGGCAGCTGGGGGCTCTATGGTTTTATAGATCATGGCAGGGTATGGGCAGAAGGCGAGGACTCAGATAAATGGCACCGTGGCTATGGTCCCGGGCTATTTCTGAACTTCTATCAATTCTTTGTGCTAAGTGGTAATGTGGCTTTTTCTGAAGAAGGGCCCTACTACCTGCTTAATGCCGGCTTCTTTTTCTAAAAAAAGAAAGGCAGGGGCAGCAAACGCCGTCCCTGCCTTTCTTGTAGCTGAAAATCTTATCAGTGGGTTATAAACTCGGTGGTTTCTGCAACCTCCATCAAACCCTTGCTGTTAAGGGCCGTGAGCTGTACAGTTTTTAGCTCGTTAATGAGCATGGGATCATACTTGGCTGTAACGCGCACATAGTTTTCGGTAAAGCCATGCATCATGCCTTCTTCCACATCATCTTCAAAAAGCACCGTTGCCTCACGGCCCAGGTTTTCTTCATAGAAGAATCGCTTTTTCTTCTCGCTTAGGCTGCGCAGCATGCGGCTGCGGCGGTTGCGTTCCTTCATGGGCACACTGTTGGCCAGTTCAGCTGCAGGCGTATTTGCTCTTTCAGAGTAGGTAAACACATGCAGGTAGCTTACCGGCAGTTCGTTCAGGAATTTGTAGGTCTCCAGGAAATGCTCTTCTGTCTCGCCGGGAAAACCAACGATAACATCCACTCCAATACAGCAGTGGGGCATCAGCGATTTAATGCTGGCAACCCTTTCGGCATACAGTTCACGCTGGTAACGGCGGTACATTCCCTTCAGTATTTCATTGCTGCCCGATTGCAGCGGTATGTGAAAGTGTGGTACAAAACGTTTCGACTGGGCAACAAATGCTATTACATCGTTGCTGAGCAGGTTAGGTTCAATGGAAGAAATACGGAAGCGTTCAATGCCCTCTACCTCATCCAGTGCCTGTACCAGGTCAATAAAACGTTCCTGGCGGCGGCCTTCCTGTATGCCAAAATCACCTATGTTTACCCCGGTAATCACTACTTCTTTTATATCAGTAGCGGCAATTTCGCGGGCAGAGGCTATGATATTAGCAATACTGTCGGAGCGGCTTTTGCCACGGGCCAGGGGTATGGTGCAAAAAGAACAGTTGTAGTTACAGCCATCCTGCACCTTCAGGAAAGTGCGGGTGCGGTCGCCGTAGGAGTAGGCGTTATTAAAAGCAGTAGCCTCGGTAATTTCACTGGCCAGTACTTTAGCTGGTTGTGAAACCTCCTGTGGTGTTTTCCTGAAAGTACCCAGCAGATCCAGCAGCTGAAACTTTTCTGCAGCGCCCAGTACGGCATCAACGCCGGGTATATCGGCAATTTCCTGCGGCTTTAACTGCGCATAGCAGCCAATAATAGCAATGTAGCCATTGGGGTTAATGCTTTGCGCCTCCCGAACAATTTTACGGCACTTTTTATCCGCATTGTCGGTAACCGAGCAGGTGTTGATGATGAAAATGTCGGGCTGATCCGAAAAATCTACTTTTTGAAAACCACGCTCCTCAAACTGCCGGCCTATAGTAGAGGTCTCGGAAAAGTTTAGTTTACATCCCAGTGTATAAAAGGCTACCTTTTTCATCTGCCTGCAAAATTACATAATCTATAACTCATGAACAACCGGCTTAAAAGTCAGTAAGTTTCCGCCTCCAGTGCTTATAACAGAGGTTGCTCAAGAATATGCTCCTGCTTTGGATGCGCTGTGGAAAAGGAGAACAGCAGCGGAGCAGTAGCCCGGAACAGGCATGCCCTGCTTTAACACTCTATACCATTACACATAATTTATACTCCCGATATGTAAGAGAGCTGTTTTTCAGGAGGGTTAACAATACGTGTTATATGGTGAAACCTTGAATCCCTTAAGTAGGGCTTAAAGTAACACTTGAAGGTTTTGTGTAAGGTAGTCCTCTACTTTACTTGGTAAGTCCTTAAACAAAAAACTACCTTCACATCGTAGAATTTTCAGTCTTGCATCATGAGAAAAGAAGTTAGAATAGTAGTAGCCGATGATCACAGAATGGTGCGAAAAGCATGGGAGTTACTGTTGGCAGAGCGTGACGATTTCAAAGTAGTTGGCCAGGCTGCCAATGGTGCTGAAGTGCTGCAGGTGTTACAGGAAACCCGTGCCGATATTGTACTCATGGACCTGGATATGCCGGTAATGAATGGTATTGAAGCCACGGATCAAATCCGGAACTGCTATCCCTGGATTAAGGTAATAGCCCTTACCATGCAGAAGGAAAGTGCTTATATCAAGAGGTTCTTTGCTGCAGGAGCAAGTGGTTTTCTAACCAAAAATGCATCTGAAGATGAACTGCTCGATGCTGTACAGCAGGTACTGGCAGGGCAGCGTTATCTGTCAAAAGAAGTAAGCGAGGTGCTCAGCAGCAGTTTACTTGCACCCACATCCGATGATGCCAGGTCAAGGCTTGGCGGCCTCTCAGAGCGGGAGGTTGAAATAGTAAAACTGATTGCTGCCGGCAATACCACCAGCCAGATTGCAGATAAGCTGAGTGTCAGCATAAAAACGGTAGAAAGCCACCGCCGTAATATCTTCAAAAAGCTGGAGGTGAAGAACGTGGCACAAATGATCAGCAAGTCTAAGGAAAGAATCATATAAGCTGCTGACTTACCGTATTTTATTCATTTTGTTTCTGCCGGTCTGTTTGTAGATCAGTAATTTTGAGGTTTAGCTTTACCTTTTATGACAGTAGCCGGTTCTGTAATTCTAATTGCCGACAGCGCGTATTTTAAAGCATTATACAATCTGGTGCCCAGCCCGGTGCTTTTGCTGCACAAAGCAGATGGGCTAATACTGGCTGCAAACCCTGCCTTTATTGACGCCTTTGGCCTGCCGGAACTGAAGGCTGATACAGAAGCAGCCAGGCTGTACCCGGCTTCCGGCAGCTTGCCCTGGAATATTGTACAGGGGGAGGAGGGCCAAAAGGTGGCGGCAAAACTTGCCCTGCCAGGCCAGCAGGCACAGGCAGTGGAAGTAACAGTGGCAGAAGCCATGCTGGCCGGTAATAGTGTACTCTTATGTTTTGTGCAGGGCCAGCAAAGCACCCGAAGCCAGCAAACTGCCCTGGTTGCGGCAGAAGCAGAGAAAAAAGCACTGCTGAACGAAGTGTACCACCGGGTAAAGAATAACCTGAACATCATCATCAGCCTGCTAAAGCTGCAACTAAACAGGGTAGAGGACCCTGAGTTCAGAAAGCTGCTGCTGGAGAGTAAGAGCAGAATTTTTACGCTTGCCCTGCTGCAGGAGCGCCTGTACCTTTCTCCCAGGCTCTCGGAGGTAAAAGCAAATGAGTACCTCATCAAACTTGCCGATTCGGTAATACACACCTTTAAAGGCAGGCAGCAAATAAGTTTGAAAACAGATACTGCAGAATGCTGGCTAAAGGTAGACAGCCTTGTACCTTTGGGCCTGCTGGTACATGAGCTGGTATCTAATGCTGTATTGCATGCCTTTACAGAACAGGAGAAGGGTACAATTAGCCTGAGTTTTGGCCCTGCAGGGGAAAACAGCTACCAGCTTACAATTGCTGATGACGGCAAAGGAATGGCCGGGCCAGAGGTATTTGATGCAGGTAAAACGCTGGGCATACAGCTGATCAACAGCCTGACAAAACAGCTAAAGGCCAGCAAACAGCTGGAGACCTCTGCCGGAGCAGGCACCAGAATCATTGTTAAATTTGCAAAACCCCTATCATGAGCGTATCCAGGATTTTAGTAGTAGAAGATGAAGGCATAGCTGCATTATCATTGCAGGAAACGCTTGAGAGCCTTGGATTTGAGGTGACCGCCCTGGCTGCCAACGCCCGCGAAGCCCTGGATGCCGTGCAGGAAAACACTCCGGATCTTGTACTGATGGATATACACCTGGAGGAAAAAGAAGAAGGCATTGCCCTGGGTAAGCAGCTGATGGAGGAGCATTACCTGCCGGTGGTGTTCCTGACCGCCTATGCCGACCCCGACACCCTGGCAAAAGCAAAAGAGGTTTTCCCTTATGGCTATATGGTAAAGCCCTATCGGGAGGCAGATCTTTTGGTAAGTATTGAAACGGCCATTTATAAACATTTAGCCGATAAACGCGAAAGGCAGCTTAACAACACCAAAAATAAGCTGTACTCCCTCATTGCCCATGACCTGCGCAGCCCCCTTGCGGCTTTATCGCTGGCTACCCGAACCCTGCTGAAAAGAAGGCCCTCCATGGCTCCGGAAGATGTGGATGATATGATCACTGAAATTCACCACACCATTGATAACCTTTATAAGTTTGCTGACAACCTCCTGGACTGGGCCAGGATTCACAGCGACCGTATTAATGTAAGGCCAGAGGCTGTGGTCCTTCAAACCCTTGTGCAGGAGGTACAGGAAATGCTGCAGGCCAAAGCAAATAACAAAGGTATAAACCTTGTGAGCAGTGTAGATGCTGATATGTTGGTTTGGTCAGATCGCACCATGCTGCGTTCGGTACTGCTGAACCTGGCCAGTAACAGCCTTAAGTTTACAGCAACAGGTGGTAGCATTGAGATAAGGGGAGAGCAGAAAAACCGGCAGGTTATTATTACCGTAACGGATACAGGCATAGGCATGAGCCAGGAGCAGCTCGATAGCCTGCAGCTGAACCGTATGGTTAAAACCACCCCCGGCCTGCACGAAGAAAAAGGTTCAGGACTGGGCCTGCTCCTCAGTAAAGAGTTTGTAAGCCTAAACGGCGGTACACTGGAAATCAGCAGCATCCCGGGCAGGGGCACCAGGGTGATGATCAGCCTTTCGTTACCGAATGTTCAATAGACTTTAATAATTGCTGCAAATCTGTAAGATTTACCGGTTTCACCAGAAAACCATGCGTTCTGAGGTTCTCTAGCTTGCTTACAGTTCCCCTCTCTGAATTGCCCGTTATAAAGACAACCCTGGGATCGGCTATTTCCTGAATTTTTTTCAGCGTTTCTATTCCATCCCAGCTTCCTCCCAGCTGAATATCCATCAGCACCAGGTCAAATAGCTGCTGCTGTACCATGGCAAAGGCTTCCTCACCACTGCCAGCAGTGGCTACTGCATAGCCCATATCTTCCAGGTCGGCAGCCAGGGCCATGGCAATAATGGCTTCATCTTCAACAAGCAGTATATTCCGTATTTCTATTCCCATATTATACTGTACGAAAAAAAAGCTAAAGCAGGTTAAGGCTGGCTGCATTACACGTGCTGCCATAAGATACTAAACGATGCACCTGTATTGACACCATTGCCGCTTACATTGAATTTACCGCCAATTTGCTGGGCCAGGTTTCTGATTAACTGCATGCCCAGTGTTTTAGCGCTGCAAAGGTCAAAGGTTTCGGGCAGGCCGTTTCCGTTATCTGTTACAGTAAGTGTGTATCCCGAATCGCCCTTCTTAAAGATAATCTGTACCTGGCCGGCCTGCTTGTTTACAAATGCATATTTAAAGCTGTTGGTGAGCAGTTCATTCAGAATCAGGCCGCAGGGCACCGCCTGCACAATATCAAGCTCTGCTTCATCTGCCTCTATTTTAATGTCTACTTCTTTGCTTTTATCCAGGAATGAGCCAGAAATACCTGCTGCCAGCTTATGAATATAAGATTTGAAGTCTATCCTGGACAGGTTGTCATTCTGGTACAGCAATTCGTGGATCAGTGCCATACTTTTTATCCTGGCCTGGCTGTCCTTGAGCATTACCTTTAGTTCCGGATGGCTTACATGGCGGGTTTGCAAAGAGAGCAGACCCGAAATAATAGCCATATTGTTCTTAACACGGTGGTGAATTTCCTTGAGGAGCACTTCCTTTTCCTGTAGCGATTGCTGCAGGCTTTCTTCTGTGCGTACCCTGGCAATTACCTCCTGCCGCATTAGGCGGAGTGCATGGCCCAGTTTAGAAGTTTTTTCTTCTACTTTTTTGCTAAGCTCGTCGTTGAACTCCTTAAGCAGCGTTTCACTAAGCTTGTGTTCTGAGTTGTCTGCCAGTGCGCCAGTTATCCGTACTACCTGGCCGGATGCATTATGTATTGCATAGCCACGGTCTTTTACATATTTATAATTGCCATTGGCACACCTGAAACGATATTCAATTACCCACTCTTTAAGATTATTAACCGAGGTAGCGTGGAAGTTTTCAACTACTCGGGCAACATCATCGGGATGAATGTGTTCTATCCAGACCTCCATGCCGGCATACGAATTGCCAAATGAATGCCCGAAAATGGTTTTATATCCTTCACCATAATAGCAGATCTGCTTGGCCACATCCCAGTCCCAGATGGCATCGTTGGTGGCCTTGGTTACCAGCTGATAACGTTCATTGCTGATGAGCAGGGCATCCTCGGCTTTCCGGCGTTCGGTAATGTCCATTACATTTGCCAGTATTAAGTGCTCCTGGTCATGTTCTATGCGGGAGAGCTGAATCTCTACCGGGTAGCTGCTGCCATCTTTACGAACGTGCAGGGCCTGGCAGCTAATGCTTTTGCTTTTACCACTTAGTACCGGGTATATGTGCTTCCTAAAGGAGTAGCTTTGTGTGTGCGGGTTAATAACTGAGTGATTGAGCTTTAAGATTTCAGCGGCCGTGTACCCCAGGTTTTCCAGTGCCCTGTTATTTACATAGATGAGCTGCCCGTTCTTTGGATTGATGAAATAGATTTCATTTTCACTTTGTTCTACGGCCTGGCTAAGTTTAATAACCTCCTGCTGTGCCTTTTTCTGCTGGGCAATGTCGGTAAAAATGCCACAGAGATATTTAATTTTTCCATTCTGATCCAGGAAGGTATTGGCCCGCAGGTTAAAGTCGCGGCTGTTTCCCGCGGTATCGAAAAGCTGTACGTCACCCTCCCAGCTACCTTTTACTGATAGTATTTCTACAATCTGATAGGGCAGTTCGGGCTGCACAAATATGTTTGGCCATCCAATTTCGTTCAGCTTTTCTGTTGTCCAGCCCAGCAGCCTCTCAAAAGAGTGGTTGGAGTACATTAGTTGCTCCATATCAGAAGCAATGCCAATAGCATCAGAAGTATTGTCTATGGCTATTTTAATGCGCTCTATTTCCTCCAGCTGCATCTTTTGTGTTGTGATGTCCCTGGCAGTAACATAAAACAGGTTCTCATCACTAAGGGATTGCGTAGAGCAGGAGAGCCATCTGTAAGCTCCGTTCTTTGCCAGGCACCTTACTTCAAAAATTTTACACGGCAGCCCCTGGTTTAGTTTTTTCCTGGCATTGTTGATCGCAGGAATGTCTTCGGGATGAACCAGGCTCCGCATTTTTACCGAGCTCAATTCCTCCTCTGTGTAGCCAAGCAGTTGCAGAAAGGCAGGGTTTATTTTCTTGGCATAGCCATCAAAGCCCACAATACATAACAACTCCGGCGATAGGTTAAAGAACCGGTTTAATTCTTCCGTTGAGTTTCTTCTTTCCAGTTCTCCGCCGAGTTTGCTCACCAGCTCCTGCAGCCTGTCAGGATCTACTGAAGGATGGGTACGTTCTGTTGTTGAGAATAGTGCAAATACACCCAGTAGCTTGTTGCGGTAAAGCAGGGGAACTGAAAGTAGTGATTTAAGGCTACAGCTGGCGGCCTCTGCTTTTCTTCTGATGGTCGGATCTGCCTGCATATTTCCGGAAAAGCTCCATTTATTAGAGCCGAGTATGCCTGGCTTATCTGTTCGCATATCGTAGGTTCTGTATTCAGCAGAAGCCTTCATAACCCTGAAACTATCATTCACCCACCAGCTGCTATTCATTTTAACATAGGGCTGCCCGTACATCGGCATCCAGAATTCACCATACTGGAAATCGCCATACTGGCACAGCAGCCTTATTACCACAGCAGTTGCTTCTTTAAGGGAAGGGGTGGTGCTTAGGGCCAGGGTAGTATCGTTGAGCAGCTTAATATCCTTTTCATAGTCTACTTTTTTGCTCACATCCCTGAACTTGATGAAGAAGTGCCTGATCTGCTCCTCTACTTTTACTGGAACTATCACTAAAACGGCACTAAAAGGGGTCTCAAAGCTATCAACTACAGCATTTAGCTCCAGGCTTTTACCCTGCAACAGCATGGGGAGTGCAGTACTGATTTTATCGCGAATGCTGGAGGGGAGCAATTGAAGCACATTTTGCCCTACCAGGTCTTCTTCCTTAAGAGCAGAAAGAGCTACGGCACGCTGGTTTGTTTTGGTGATGATGCCTTTAAGATCGGTAAGAAAAACAGCATCTGTATAATTTTCAATCAGCGTACGATACAGCTTTTCACTCTCTGCCAGTGCTTTTTCGGCATTTTTTCTTTCCGTAATGTCCTGGCAGATAACTACGTTGTGGCTGGGCCTGCCGTCCTGATCATGAAAAGGAACCACTGTGCTATGTACCCAGATGGGAGTACCATCTTTGGTTTTATTCTTCATTTCTCCCTGCCAGGCCTTTCCCTTGCTGAACGCCTCCACAATTTGGGTGTAAACGGCAGGTGAATGGTTTGCTTTATTCAACAAGCCATGCTTGTTGCCAATCAGTTCATTTTCATTATACCTGCTGATGGAGCAAAAATTATCGTTAACCCAGCTAATGTTGCCTTCGGTGTCGGTAACAGCCACCATTGAGGTTACACTAAGTGCCGACTTAAAATCCTCCAGCTCCTTTTGTGCCTGCATGGCCTTTTGCTCGGCATGTTTTTTTTCTGTGATATCGTTGATAAGAACCACCAGCCCTTTTTCAGAGGGATATATTTTCCGCTCCAGCCATTTTTTGATTTTTCCGTTGTAGCCTACATGTTCTGAAAACTGTTGGGTACGCATGGCATGGTGTGCCAGCTCATAAAATGACGTGCCTATCATTTCGGGAAATTCGTTCCACAGGCCCCTGCCAACAAGATCTTTGGCCTGTCGCTCTACCAGTTCACCGAACTTCCGGTTTGTGTAGGTGATGTTCCAGCCGGTATCAACTGCATACAGGCCATCAGACATATGCTCAAGGCAGGTGTACAATGAATCCAGGGAGAGTGGCGAAGTTAAACTGGTATTACTAGTCTGTGCAGCAGTATGATTCATGGTAAGAACAGGATCCTGGTTTGGGTAAGCCGGCTTTCGGCTGATAATCTGCCTGAAACGCAAAAGAGTTCAGTAGCAGGCAGACAATTTTAACTACATGCGCTGTTGTGAGCCATTCAATCTAATGCGGCATGCAGCGCCGGTACATGATAGCAGTTAAGCTGTCTGGCAGCATCTGTTGCTGTTTGCATCAGGCAGTCTTTACACTGGCTGCCCGCCTTGCAATTGCCCCTGCCAGTACTGCAAGTTACAGAACTGTTTCCGTAGCCTGTTGGCCAGGCTTTATATATGCAAAGTTCTATTTTTGGAGCAGTGTTGGCCTCTGCTGTTTTTGATTTTTTCAAATACCTGCTATGCTTTTATAAATAGACCAGGCCAATAAAAGCCGGGTTGGTTTATGCCTTATGTAAAGATATTAAGGCTTTTCTTTATATAAATGTGGGTGTAAGAATTTAAGTAAAGTAACAGGTAAACAGCGGGATAAGGGTTTACCACTAGCTGCTTTAAGGGTATATCTGTAATTATCACAAAAGACTTGTACTTAGCTGAAACAATATACAATGCATAACCTAGATTTGATTAAAAGCTATTGCTAACAAAGCGCATGAATCGAAAAAGTACAAGTTTCATTTTCTGGAAATTTTACTTGCCCCTGGCAGGCCTGTTCTTTGCTGTGCTGTTGAGCTTTTTTATGTTGCACAAGACAAGAGAAAAGCAACAAAGCATTTTAGTGCTGGTGCAGGATATAGAAGAAGTTCAGCAGCATTTGAATACAGTTACTGTTCTGCTGCAAAAAAACGGACAGGCAGCAATACCGGCAGTAGCAGGGCAAATCGGCAGCGGTATTGCTCAGGTAGAAAGCAGTTTAGCAAATAACATAGTAGCAGATAATTACAGAACTGACTGGCAGGTAATACGGGTAGGCTGGCAAAACATTAGTGCAGTAGATTGGGAGGCAGTGCCAGCCACCGGCCAGCAGTCAGCTGGTGTTGCAGCAGCCCCTTTAAAAGAGCTGCAGCTGCAGTGTTTGCGTCTGGCAAATCAGCTGGAAACAGCATTGGAAAGCAACAGCAAGCTGGGGCTCATGGCTCTATGTGCAGGCATCTTTCTGTGCATCTGTTTAGTTGCACATACCTGCTATTTTATTACCCATTACTTACTGCAGCCACTTAAAAAGCTGGAGCAGCAGGTAGGCGGTCTGCTTACAGAAACAGCACCTGCTGCTGCCGGGAGCAATGTTATATATGATCCTTTGTTCAGCAGGCTGCAGCAATATAGCGAGCGGAACGCCTACCTGGCACAGGCTGCAGCCCAGATTGGTGAAGGCAACTTTCAGCAGAGCGAGGAGCAGCTTTACAATAGTGGTGTTTTCGGGCATGCAGTGCTGGGCCTGCGCGATAAGATGAAAGACTATTTTCAGGCCGAACACCGCAGAAACTGGAGCAGCCAGGGTATTGAGCAGTTCACAAAGCTGCTGCGGGAAAGGGGCCAGAATCTTGATGGTTTATGTAAGGGACTGGTATCTGAGCTGGTTCCTTTTGTAAATGCCAGCCAGGGAGCGCTGTTTATCACTGCTGAAGAGCATGAAGAAGAGGTGCTAGAGTTGAAAGCTTCCTATGCCTGGAACCGCCATAAATTCCTGACTAAAACCATCCGCTACGGAGAAGGTCTGATTGGCCAGGTTGCACAGGAGCTTGATCCGCTTATTATTACCGATGTACCGGAAGGTTACATTACCATAGGCTCTGGCCTGGGCAGGGCTAAGCCCAGGTGTATTCTTATACTACCACTGCTTGCTAATGATGTATTCCAGGGAGTACTGGAGCTTGCCTCTTTTCATGAGTTTGAGGCCCATGAGCTTGAATTTCTGAAAAAACTAAGTGAAAGTATTGCTTCTACACTGGCCAATCTTAAATCTACCGACAACACCAAAGAACTGCTGGCAAAGGCAAATGCAGCCAATGCACACCTGCAGGCACAGGAAGAAGAACTGCGCCAGAACACGGAAGAGCTTATGGCCACCCAGGAGGCCATGCGCAAAAAAGAGGTGGAGTTTACTGGCTTATTTTCTTCTATAGATTACAGCTTGTTTACTGCAGAATTCGACCTGAAGGGTAATGTACTGCGTGCCAATGAAAAGCTGCAGGCTGTTGTAGGCATCATTGAGCAGGATTATGGAAACCTGCGTTGCTTCCAGCTCCTGCAGATACCAGACTGGACCGAGAGTGATAAGAAAAAGTTGTTGGATGTGCTGATGCAGGGTAATCCACAGAACCTGGAGTGTAAGCTGAACACGCAGGCAGATACCTGGATATCGGCCTCTTTTACGCCGGTGCTCAATGACCGGGGCAATGTATACAAGGTAATGATGCTGGCCAGCGACATTACCGAAAAAAAGAATGCAGAACTGGCCTATGTTGCGCAGGCCGAGGAGATAATGGTGCAGGAAGAAAAACTGCGGGTGTATACAGCAGAGCTGGAAACGCTGCAGACAAGCCTATCTGAAAGGCTGGCAGAAGCCAGGCAGGAAATGCAGCGGCAAATAGAAGAGATAGCGGCAGAAAAAGCTAAAAATGAGGCTATTCTGGAAGGTTGTGTAGATGGCGTAGTTTCTTTCAATGAAAAGGGCACTGTTGAGTTTTTCAACCATGCTGCCGAAGAAATATGGTCTGCCTCGCGCCTTGATGTGGTAGGCCGCAAGATCAACCGGCTTATTTCCATAGAAATTCAGCATCAGGATGGAGAGCCTCAGGTGTTTTTTGTAAAGAACGGCAGCCGGAAAGCACTGGATATTCGCACGGAGGTTCCGCTGATAAGCGCCAGTGGCGAGGAGATTGAAGCCTTGCTTACCCTTACCCGGGTGAAAGTAGAGAATACATATTTATTTACAGCATTTGTACAGAAAGTAGCAGTGGAGCTTTTCTAATCCCACATATGATAAAGTTTGCAAAAAAAGAATTTACGGAGCGGGTTGTAAGACTGGAAAAGCTGCTGGAGGAAGATTTTAGTGCCCTGGCAACAGCGGTGCGGAATAAACCAGCAGTACAGCTTGATGGTCGTCACAGTCAGAAGATTGTGGAGCAGCTGCAGTACCATGATATTATCCGCCAGAAGATTCAGCACGTAGGGGAGTTTGCGGAAGTACTGGAAACAGAATTTGCACTCTATGGAGAAGAAGGGGATGTGTGTGTATTGCCCGGCTTGCTGGAGCTTTCAATGGCACTGCTACAGTTTGCCCGGCTTGAGTATGACGAGGTACGCCAGGAAATTCAGGTGCAGCTTATTGCCCTTAGCTTAAAGAACATACAGCATGAGGAGAACTATAACTCCTTTCAAAGTGAAATACAGGAGATGATTAAAAGCATAGGCCGGATGTACCTGCAGATCGAATCGCCAAATCAGCCCTGTGATGAGCAGGAGCTAAGTGCAGAAAAGCTAAGAAAGATCTGTCAGTCATTCAGCATGCAAACAGAAAGAGAAATATTCCGCTCTCTTTTCGATGATCTGGTACTGCCCGAAGACCTGCAGGCAACAGAAAATGAAAGTTCGGATGACATAGAGCTTTTCTAGCTATGAGCTACAGCCTCACCACCGATATACAATCAGGCAAACCGGCCAGGCTACAGCTAAGCGGCAGCCTTAACATACGAAATGTCCGCGCGCTGCATGCCGAACTGCTGGCCTACGCCAGCCAGCCGGGCGGAATCCATCTTGAACTCCGGGAGGTAGAAGAGATGGACGTAGCCTTTTTGCAATTGTTGCTGTCGCTGCAGCAGCATCAGCAACAGCATCAGCAGTCTTTTTATCTGCAGTTAAATGTAAACCCGGTATTGACCAGCTTCATACAGTTTGCCGGAATAGAACACATCCTTAAGAAGAACTTCCAATAGCCATGGCAAAATCAATATTAGTTGTAGACGATTCTGAAACCATCCGGGAAGCCGTAAGTTTTACCCTGGAAAATGCGCAGTACCAGGTTCAAAAAGCTGTAGATGGCGAAGATGCACTCCAAATACTGGAAAAAGGCCAGTTTCAGCTGGTTATCACCGACCTGCACATGCCCCGCCTGGATGGCATAGGCCTCATTAAGGCCATTCGTGCCAAGCCTGAACACCAGTTTACGCCTATTCTTTTCCTTACCACCGAAAGCCAGGCCAGCCGTAAAGAAGAAGCACGTGCAGCAGGGGCTACCGGCTGGATCGTAAAGCCATTTGTGCCTGAAAAACTGGTAGGGGTTGTGCAAAAGCTTATCAGATGATTGAGCACCTGAAACAAAAGTACCTGGAGGAAGCCCACGACCTGCTGCTGGAGCTGGAGAAAACGCTTCTTTTACTGGAAGAAAATCCAGCCGACAGTGAGGGTGTGGAGGTAGCCTTCCGGGTAATGCATACCCTGAAGGGCAGCAGTGGCATGTTCGGCTATCAGCAGGTAAGCGAGCTGGTTCACCTGCTGGAGAATGGCTATGACACAATCCGCACCAACAAACAGGCCGTACCGCTCTCTTTGCTTGAGCTTAGCCTGGAGTCTGTAGACCATATCAGGCTTCTTTTAACAGAAGACACCACCAACACACCGGCAACAGAAGGTGCGCACAGGCTGCTGTTAAAAAGAGCGGCAGAGCTGCTTTACGAAATGCCTGCCCCAGAAGATGAGAGAGCCATGCCGGCTGCGCCTGCAGGAAAGTCTCTGCGTACCTGGGCTATTTTCTTTGCCCCGCAGCAGGATATGCTGAAGAACGGATCAAACCCCCTGTACCTGCTGGAAGAACTGGCAGGCTTTGGAGGTTTCAGGTCTTTTAGCTGTACAGGGCAGTTGCCCCCACTTACTGAACTGGATGTACAGCAATGCTACCTCTCCTGGATGTTGCTGCTGGCAACAGAAGCACCTGAAGGCGATATTCGGGATGTTTTCATGTTTGTGGAAGAGCTTTGCCAGCTGCAGCTAGAGCCATTGGGTGAGGGAGACTTACTGGCTGATCTAAAAGAAGAGCAGTTAACAGCTTTAGCCGACAAAATAGCACTGGCGCTCGATAAAGAGTCTTTTGCGGCTTATGTACGTGAGCTGAAAACGACTACCGCCCAAGTTAAACCTGTAGTAAGCCCTGAAACAGCACAGGAGACAACAGCACAGCTAGCTTCCGGTGTAAAAGAGAAAAGTGTAACCAGCATACGGGTTGCTTCTGATAAGCTCGATGACCTCATGAACCTGGTGAGTGAGCTGGTGGCAAACCAGGAACGGCTCTCGTTGCTGGCAGAGCTTAGCATGATGCCAGAGCTGGCAGGGGTAGCTGAGGAGATAGAAAAGATTACGCGTCAGCTAAGGGATAAAACATTCGATATATGCCTGGTGCCCATAGGCAGCCTGCTTACCCGCTTTAAGCGCCTGGTGCGCGACCTTTCCCAGGAGCTCGGCAAAAACATTGCTTTCGAGGCAGAGGGCATGGATACCGAGCTGGATAAAAATGTAATAGACAGTCTCTCCGACTGCCTGGTACATATTTTACGCAACTGTATAGATCATGGCCTGGAGGCAGAAGCAGAACGGATCGCCAAGGGCAAAAATCCGCAGGGAACCATACTGTTGAAAGCCTTTAACTCCGGCACCAACGTGGTTATTGAGATTAAGGACGATGGCAGGGGTATTTCGTCTGAAAAAGTACGCAATAAAGCAGTAGAAAAAGGACTTATCCGCCCCGACCAGGTACTCACAGAAAAGGAAAGCCTGGAGCTGATCCTTATGCCGGGCTTCTCCACGGCACAAAGTATAACCTCTGTTTCGGGCAGGGGTGTAGGCCTTGATGTAGTAAAAAAGAAAATCAAAGAATTACGCGGTGAGGTAAGCATAGCAAGCAAGGTTGGGCAGGGAGCCACTATAACCATAGCACTGCCACTTACCATCTCCATCATAGATGGCCTACTGGTACGGGTAGCAGATACAGACTATGTGCTGCCACTCTCCTTTGTAGAGAAAAGCTATTCCGTAACGCCGGCAGATCTGCTAAATACCAAAAATAACCAGCTGATCCTGGATGGGGAGCCGGTCATATACTTTAACCTGGCAGAGGCTTTTTCTGCCGGTAGCCTTAGCAATAATGCATTTGGTGTAGTGATACACACAGGTACTATGCGCATGGCATTACTGGTAGATGAAATCATCGGGGAATACCAGGCTGTACTGAAACCGCTGGGTAAATTTTACCAGGAGCAGGACTTCCTTTCCGGTGGCAGCCTTATGGGCGATGGTACTGTAGCCCTGGTACTGGACCCACAAAAACTAATTCAGGAAATAACAAAAAACAGAACTATAGACATATGAGCAAAGTGGCAGAACAAACCATTAACTCCTTCCTGTCCTTTAAACTGGACAGGGAAACATTTGGAGTAAATGTAAACAAGGTGATAGAGATACTGGAGGTGCCTCATATTACTAAAATACCTAAGTCACCCGCCTTTATGCGCGGTGTCATCAATCTAAGGGGCACGGTGCTGCCTGTAGTAGATGCCCGCCTGAAGTTTGGGCTTAAAGAGATAGCTGATTCGGTAAACACCTGCATCATCGTATTCAACATACAAGTTGCAAAAGAACAGGTGATGGTTGGCGCACTGGTTGATGCAGTGCAGGAAGTTTTTGATATGGATGAATCACAGCTAATGCCTCCCCCAAGCATAGGCGGGAAGTTCCGTACAGATTTCATTCGGGGAATGGCCAGGAACGAGGATGATTTTGTGATGATGCTGGATGTTGATAAAATCTTTGCCAGTGAGGAGATCATCAATCTGCAGCAGGAGGTAGAGGCTGTAAAGGCTTGATATTAAATAGATAAAGAGGAAAAGTTAACAGGGATATGAAACTCACTATAAAAGCTCGTCTGATTGTTGCCTTTGTCTTGCTGGTTAGCATAGCAGGCACAATGTATTATTTAGGAACCGCCAATACAGAAACTCTTAATAGCAGACTTGGTACTATAATTGACCTAAACGTTCGTCGTATGAACTTGGCAGGTAAAATTGCTGAAGGAGTGCAACTATTAACAAAGCGGGAGAAAGATATGATTCTGACCAGGGAGGCAGACAGGCTGGATTATCTGGTAGAAGAATTTGAAAAGAATCAGAAGATTTTGGAAAGCCGTACAGAAGAATTAAGGTCTATTTCTGATGAGGCAGGCGTTGAAATTGTTGATGATTTCTCCAATAGCTGGGAGAGCTACATAAAGGAATACAAGAAGATTAAAAATCTGGCAGTAACCATCAATAATGATTCTACTAAGGTGGCCGCTGCATTAATCTCGCGCAGTACTGCAAGGGAAAACGCCAGGGCAGCTATAGAAAGCATTAACAAAATAGTAAAAAAGAATGAAGCTGCTTTGGTGACAGCGAATGAGGAAGCAGATGTTCTTTACGAAAGCGGAAAAAACAATATGCTCATTCTGCTGGTGATATCTGTACTGGTTGCAATAGGTGTTTCTACCTGGATCATTGTTAGTATTTCTTCCTCTATAGCAAAAGCAAAAGAAGCACTTAAAGCCGTTTCGGAGGGTAACCTTACTTATGAAGTAGACAACTCCAGCAAAGACGAAATTGGTGAACTGCTCGATTTCCTTAAAAATACCGTAGAGAAGCTCAAGGAGGTAATAGGCTCTGTAACCACAGCAGCCGATAATATTGCCTCTGCCTCCCAGCAAATGTCTGGCTCTTCGCAGCAGATGAGCGAGGGAGCAACAGAACAGGCAGCCTCTGCCGAAGAAGTATCTTCTTCTATGGAAGAGATGGCCGCTAATATTCAGCAGAATACTGATAATGCCCAGCAGACCGAAAAGATAGCCCTACAGGCAGCAGAAGATATTCAGGAGGGTAGCCGCTCTGTAAACCAGACGGTAGATTCTATGAAGAAAATTGCCGAGAAGATCACCATCATCGGCGAAATAGCAAGGCAGACAAATCTTTTAGCCCTTAATGCAGCAGTAGAAGCAGCCCGTGCAGGGGAGCATGGCAAAGGCTTTGCCGTAGTGGCCGCAGAAGTAAGAAGATTGGCAGAGCGGAGCCAGCTGGCAGCCAACGAGATCAACGAGCTTTCGTCCTCATCAGTAGCCATTGCCGATAAATCAGGGAAACTGCTGGAGCAGATTGTGCCAAACATCCAGAAAACAGCGCGCCTGGTGCAGGAGATCACAGCCGCTTCGCTGGAGCAGAATGCAGGCGCAGAGCAGGTAAATGGTGCCATTCAGCAGCTTAACCAGGTAATTCAGCAGAACGCAGCTTCGGCAGAAGAGATGGCATCGGGATCAGAGGAGCTTTCTTCACAGGCCGATCAGCTTAAGGACACCGTTAGCTTCTTCAACATAGGCCACCAGAGCCAGTTCAGCCAAAGCAGAAGCAATAAAAGAAAGAAGCAGCATGTGCCTGTCGTGCACCTGAATGGTAACGGTGTGCCTAAAAAAGCTACTACTGCTAAAACAGGCCTGCAGCTGGAGCTCAATGGCCACGATAGCATGGACAGCGACTTTGAAAGGTTCTAAACAATAAACGAAGTACTTAGAATGAGGGACTGCAGAAGCAATACTGCAGTCCCAATTCTACCAATCATCTCTCCGGATAATAGTATGTGATGAAATACTCATTGTAGGTAAGTCTAAATCTTAATTCATTTCATTAGCTGGTATCAAAATCAGGGAAAGTAATAATATCCTATAAAATGGGTGCGATACTTTTCTGCCGCTATACAGAGCAGTCTTTGAAGCTGAGATTAATGGCTCAATACTGGTATAAAATACATGGATATATTAAACGACTTCTACCATTATGAATCTTAAAATTAGAACTAGATTAATTCTAGCCTTTGTAGTACTAATAGGGCTTATGAGCTTTGTTTACTATTTAGGGGCAGCCAATACTTTTGTGCTCAATGAAAGAATTGATTTTATAGTTTTTGAAAGTTCACAGAAACTATTATTGTCCAGCCAGCTAGCCGAGGACGCACAATTTATCACCAAGCGTGAAAAAGATTTAATTCTCACCAAAGACAAGGCAACATTACAGGAGCTTGTTGGTGAGGTTGATCAGCGCCTAATAGCAATGAATGACAGGCTGGAAGAACTGAAATCTGTTGAAGATGAGGGGGGACGGGAAGATGTGGCTGTTTTCGAAGAGAGGTGGAATGATTACTTAAAGGTTTTTAAAAAAATAAGAAATCTTGCAGTTACTGTAAACACAGATTCATCAAAAGCTGAAGCGTATGAATTATCTACTACAACTGCAAGAGAAACCGCTGCAGCCGCAATTGAACAAGCCTACTCAAGGGTAAAAAACAATAAAAAAGAGCTGTTAGAGGTTTCTGATGATTCTGATATAATTTACGCAGATGGCAAAAATATGATGCTAGCTGCTTTAGTTACAGGGATACTGGTCGCTCTTGTCATGTCTACCTGGATTATTGTTAGCATTGTAAACTCCATCAATCAAGCCAACAAGGCAGTGCAGTCAATATCTGCCGGAGATCTCACGGTAGCCATTGAGGTAAAGAACAAAGATGAGGTAGGTACTTTGCTCCTGAATCTGAAGAGCATGGTGGAGAAGCTTAAGGATGTGATAGGCTCTGTAACTACCGCAGCAGACAACATAGCATCTGCTTCGCAGCAAATGTCTGGTTCTTCGCAGCAGATGAGCGAGGGAGCAACAGAACAGGCAGCCTCTGCCGAAGAAGTATCCTCTTCCATGGAAGAGATGGCCGCTAATATTCAGCAGAATACTGATAATGCCCAGCAGACCGAAAAGATAGCCCTGCAGGCCGCAGAAGATGTGCAGGAAGGCAGCAAGGCAGTGAACCAGACGGTAGATTCTATGAAGAAGATCGCCGAGAAGATCACCATCATTGGCGAAATAGCAAGGCAGACTAACCTGCTGGCCCTTAATGCAGCTGTGGAAGCAGCCCGTGCAGGGGAGCATGGCAAAGGCTTTGCCGTGGTGGCCGCAGAGGTAAGAAGGCTTGCAGAGCGGAGTCAGCTGGCAGCCAACGAGATCAACGAGCTTTCGTCCACATCCGTAGCCATTGCCGATAAATCAGGTAAACTGCTGGAGCAGATCGTGCCAAACATCCAGAAAACAGCGCGCCTGGTGCAGGAGATCACAGCCGCTTCGCTGGAGCAGAATGCAGGCGCAGAGCAGGTGAACGGAGCCATTCAGCAGCTTAACCAGATCATCCAGCAAAATGCAGCATCTGCAGAAGAGATGGCATCGGGATCAGAGGAGCTTTATTCACAGGCCGATCAGCTGAAGGACACCGTTAGTTTCTTCAATATCGGCCATCAGAACCAGAGCAGAACCAGCAGCAGCAAGAAAAGAAAAAGTGTGCCGGTGGTGCACCTGAATGGCAACAGCAGCAGAATATCTAAGAAAGCAGCTACTGCTAAAACCGGGCTTCAGCTGGAGCTGAATGGCCACGATAGCATGGACAGCGACTTTGAAAAGTTGTAGAACTAATCTAAGCCACTGGCTAAAATCGGTGGCTTTTTTTACTTACTTAACTGCAGGCTTATGAGACGAACTTTACTCTTTGCTTTACTTCTCTTATGTGCACCTGCAATGGCTAAAGTAGAAAGTTCTCTAACCGAAAGAATTGGTTTAGGAGAGGCATCACAGCTGGTGCCAGAGAAAAAGTGGGCGCTGGAAGCAGGCGTAAATTTTGCTCTAAACAGGAGCAGTATTTACAGGAACAGCACCTATGGTTTGCCAAGCCTGCTGATAAGGCGTAGGGTTAATTCGTTTTCTGAATTCAGAATCGCCACTGAATATCTTGTATCCAGCCAGTTAGATGAAACTTCTCTGGAAAGAGGAGAATCGCTGGCAGGTTTAAACTACCTCTCCTTTGGTGGTAAGCTGGCTTTGGTTAACGAAGGCAAACAACTGCCACAGACAGGCTTGATAGTGATGCTAGGACTAATGGAAACCGGCAGCAGGCATTATGAGCTTTCAGAGACCCAGTTGTCATTCAGATTGCTCAGTGATAAAACTCTTGATGCAAGGAATACCCTTTCGCTTAACTCAGGCATAAGCAGCACTGCAGGCAGTAAGGGCTGGCAGGGTGATAACACCCTCACCTTTGGCTGCCAGGCAACAGAAAAGGTAGAAGTATTTGCAGAAGCCTGGAATGCCTGGCTACAAGACTATCATGAGCTAGGGGTAAACCTGGGTATGTTTATCAGACCTGTTCCCCATCTTAAACTTGAACTGGTAAGCGGTTTGGGCTACGATGGCAATACTCCAAAGTTTTATCTGAATGGAGGCATAGCCTTCGAAACTAACTAAGCAATTTAGGCTAATGGCCACCTATAAATTCCGGATTTAATGTTCAAAGTATGATTTCAGCTATAACTAAAAATATATACAATGCTGCTCATTTTTCTAAGGCAGTTGTGCTGCTGGGGGCATTGTGCACATACAATACCGATGCATTATTTGCCCAGGAACAGGAAGTAGGCAAAGACTCTGCCAGCATCTGGAAAAAGATGCAGGAGCCTAAGGCCCTTAAGGCTGATGGAAAGAAGATAGAAATTACCCAGAGCCTGCAGCTTTGGAATGTTTATACCTTTGAATCACTTGGTGAGCAGGAACAGGAAAGCAGAAATGACCTGTATATCAGAAGGGGTCGCCTGGGTGTAAAAGGTAAGCTGCAGGAAAACATTGCCTTCAATGTAGCCTTTGCCTACGATGGCATTGGCAGGGATAAGGAAACCGCAGGTAACGGAAGTCCTAACCCTGATGATAATCACGATTTTTTCCTCTGGGAAGCCTTTGTAGCCTGGACCCACAAACCAATGCTCAATCTTGCTGCCGGTTACTTCAGACCACAGGTAGGCCGGGAGCACATGACGGCTGCTTTCAAAACCCCTTCATTCGAGAAGTCACTCTCTAACTTTCAGCCCAGGGCTCATACAATTGCCAGGGGCACCGGCAGGGAGCTAGGCCTTAACCTGGGCGGTTTGCACAAAGCCAGCGGCTGGAGCTTTAACTATAACATAGGCCTGTTTGATATGTCTGGTGAAAAGCTGACCGGTGATGGTGCAGCATCTCTGCCCATGCTGGCTTCAAGAGTGGCTTTTACCCTGGGAGATCCTGAAATGGAAAAATGGGGGCTGGGCTACACCCACTCTTACTATGGTAAACGCAAAGGCATAACCCTTGGCCTCAACAGTACCTACCAGGGCGAAACACAGGTATTTAAGCGTAACAGTTTTTATGGTGCCGACCTGCTGGCTAACTGGGGGGGCTGGGATTTTACTGTTGAATACGACTGGCTGTACAGAAACAGCTTTCTGCCGGTAGAAAACAGCGACCTGGACGAACAGCAGACTGCCTCCACCACCGATAAGGTGTACACCTATAAACTGGGCTACAACTTTGAGCTGAAAAATGGTAAAGTGTTGCAGGCAGCTGCCATGTATTCCGGCCAGCAGGCCAGCGAATTTGGAGATACCTGGGGGCAGAACAGCTTAACCGGCGCTACCGACCAGAAGGTATATGATGTAGGACTCAACTACCTGCTCAACAAGGATAAGCTTAAACTCAGCATGCACTATGTGTGGGGCGACAGGATGGATAAAACACCGGAACACCGCTATGCTTACCTGGGTACAGGCTTTCAATACCTCTTTTAATAAAGCTATAGAGTAAAGATGTTAAGCTATAACTATACAACAGCAAGTTTAAGCCAGCGGGAGTTTGAGCTACTGAGCAGCTATATTTATCAGAACTATGGTATTAAAATGCCGCAGGTAAAAAAAACGCTGCTGCAGTGCCGGCTTCAGAAAAGGCTGCGGGCACTCAACATAGAAAGTTTTGAGCAGTACATAGAGTATGTGTTCAGCCGGGAGGGTATGGAAAAGGAGCTGCAGCACATGACTGATGTGGTTACCACCAACAAAACAGACTTTTTCAGGGAACCTGCTCATTTCGATTTTCTGAAAAACCTTGACTGGACAGAATTTATGGGTGGAGATCCGGCGCACAGAACAGTAAAAGCCTGGAGTTCGGCCTGTTCCAGCGGAGAGGAGCCCTACACCCTGGCAATGGTGCTGCAGGAACTTAAGCTTCAGTACCAGATACTGGCAACAGACCTTTCTACAGAAGTGCTCCAAAAGGCAGCAACTGCAGTGTATGCTGCTGATAAAACCATGCCGGTACCCATTGCCTACAAGCAAAAGTACCTGCTAAAGCACAAAGACCCCAAGAACCCGATTATGCGTATCGTGCCTGATCTTAGAAAGAAGGTGAACTTTCAGCATATGAACCTGATGGATGATTACTATGATGTGCAGGGAAAATTTGACCTGATCTTCTGCCGGAACGTACTCATCTACTTCGACAGAAAAACACAGGAAAGTGTGATCCGCAAACTATGCAGCCATCTGCGGGAGGGTGGCTACCTGTTTATTGGCCATTCAGAGTCCCTGAATGATCTTCATCTGCCGCTGACCCAGGTTAAATCTACAATCTTCAAAAAAGTCTGATTGAAATGTTGTCAAATAACTGCTTCGTCTCTTCTTAAAAACACATCAATAACCAACCAACACCATGAGCCTTACTATCAAAACTAAACTGATTGTAGCATTTCTGATGCTCATTACCCTGTCGGGTACAATTTTTTATGTTGCTGATAAGAACAGCAGCGAATTAAATAGTCAGCTAAGCCAGATAGTAAATAACAAGGCACAGCGGCTTATCTATGTCGGAAGAATATCAACAGACATGCAGTACATCGCAGCAAGGGTGCGTGAGGTTGTACTTTCAGATGACAAGTCTTTTATTGAAGAAAACCTGGACCTGGTTGAAAAGAAACAGCAGCTGGTAGACAAAAACCTGGCGGAGCTCCAGGCGCTTACCGGAAGTGAATCTGCAGAGTTGATTGATGAGTTTATCAGCCTGAGAGAAAAACATACCCGGATCGCCAATCGGATTGTTGCACTAAAGCTGAACCTTACCGATTCTACAGATCTGCTTGCCTCTAAGGTTATTATGGTGGAGTGCCGCCCTATTGTTATAGAGTTTGGCATTATGCTCGATAAGCTGGTGAGACTGAACGAAGACGGAATGAAGCAAACCGCTAAAGAAGCGGACTTGCTGTACGCAGAGATGCGGTTTAACATGATTACGATGCTGGTGCTTAGCATATCCTGCGCACTTGCAGTAGCTGGCTGGATTATCTTTACCATTGCTAAATCACTGGCGAAAGCCAGCGAAGCAATCAAAACGATTGCCGGTGGCGACCTTACTGTTGAAATAGAAGTAGACAGCAAGGATGAGATAGGGGAACTGCTGATGCACCTGAAGAAAATGGTAAGGAAGCTTAAGGAGGTTATTTCTTCAGTAACATCAGCGGCCGATAACCTGTCTTCCTCTTCACAGCAGATGTCTGGTTCGTCGCAGCAGATGAGCGAGGGTGCTACTACACAGGCAGCCTCTGCCGAAGAAGTTTCTACCTCTATGGAAGAGATGGCTGC
Organism: Cesiribacter sp. SM1; assembly: GCF_020178975.1. Classification (GTDB taxonomy): domain Bacteria; phylum Bacteroidota; class Bacteroidia; order Cytophagales; family Cyclobacteriaceae; genus Cesiribacter. The sequence continues at coordinate 88,103 of NZ_JAHXBU010000043.1, read as the reverse complement.
TAATATTCAGCAAAACACCGACAATGCACAGCAGACCGAAAAAATAGCCCTGCAGGCAGCCGTAGATATTCAGGAGGGGAGCCGTGCAGTAAACCAAACCGTGGAGTCGATGAAAAAGATAGCCGAAAAGGTTACCATCATCGGCGAAATAGCAAGGCAGACAAACCTTTTAGCCCTTAATGCAGCAGTAGAAGCAGCCCGTGCAGGGGAGCACGGCAAAGGCTTTGCCGTTGTGGCCGCAGAGGTAAGAAGGCTTGCTGAAAGAAGCCAGCTGGCTGCCAACGAAATTAACGAGCTTTCTTCTTCCAGTGTAGCCATTGCCGATAAATCAGGGAAACTGCTGGAGCAGATCGTACCAAACATCCAGAAAACAGCACGCCTGGTACAGGAGATTACAGCAGCTTCGCAGGAGCAGAACGCAGGTGCCGGACAGGTGAATGGTGCTATTTTGCAACTGAACCAGATCATACAGCAGAATGCCGCTTCGGCAGAAGAAATGGCCTCTGGCTCTGAAGAGCTATATGCGCAGGCCGATCAGCTGAAGGATACCGTTAGCTTCTTCAACATTGGGCAACACACCCATTTCGGACATAGCAATAGGGGCAATGCTAAAAGAAAGCACATACCAGTGGTACAGCTAAAGGGCGTTCCCGCTTTTGCAAAAGTAGATACAGCTAAAACAGGCCTGCAAGCCGGGTTCAAAGCTAATGACAGCACAGACAATGAGTTTGAAATGTACTCATACTGAAGTCACCGGTTCTGGCCGGTGCCTGATTTACTCTTTTCGATCAATAGAAGGTGTTTCCGGGAGAGCTGCTGAATGTATCAGCAGCTCTCCCGGAATGGTCCGGGTTGATTATCTATAAGATGAAAACAACTTAGTTTAACTGCTTTGTTGCTTGCCAGCCATTAGAGCGGCTGATTGGTATTAACTGTTTTAAACTGATTTGATAAATCATTCAATAAATAAACCGTAACAGAACTTTATAGAACATGTACTTGATGAGATTTCTTTTCGTATTCCTGCTTTTGGGCGCTACAAACTTATTTGCTCAGACTACCGGTGAAGATAAACTGGGTAACTGGCTGATGTATTTTGGGAACAACAAGCTATCAGACAAATATAGTATCCACACAGAGGCACAACTGCGGCTATACGAAACTGCCGGTAACTTTAACCAGCTGTTGCTGCGCGTTGGTTTAAACCGTCAGATTAGTCCACAATCTATGGTAACGCTTGGCTATGGTTATATCCCTACCGAATCTTTTAGCAAGGATGAAACCAAGGTAAATACCAGGGAGCACAGAATATGGGAGCAGCTGATCCTTACAAACAAAGTGGGAAGAGTTTACTTTGAGCACCGCTACCGTTTGGAGCAAAGATGGATCTCCTCCTCTGCCGCCGAAGACAGTTACCTGAACCGTGCCCGCTATCGCCTGCTGGCCAACATACCCCTTAATAATGCACAGATGGATGAGAAAACTCTTTTTCTGTCCGTTTACGACGAAATATTCCTGAATATCAATGATAATCCCTTTGATCAGAACAGGCTTTATGGTGCGCTGGGTTATAAATTCAGTAAATCCTTCAGCATGCAGGCAGGCTACCTCCGGCACAGGCTGGGAAAGGCAAATTTCGACCGGCTGCAGCTGGGGCTCTTCCTGAATACTGATTTCTCTAAATCCTCCGCAAATTAATGCCGGGGGGGTCATAAAAACAGAAGTGGCTTGTAGTACGCTAAAAAGCTGATTCTTAACCTATCTTAAAAGAAATTGATTGGAAACTACAAGCGAAAAACATTATCTGTATCCTGCTGCATTGTTTGTGAGCAAAAAGCCAACCCTGGTAACCACTATATTGGGTACCTGTGTTGCGGTTTGCCTGTACGATCCTGTTCAGCAGGTTGGTGGCATTAATCACTACATGCTTTCTAAATGGGATGGCAATGGAGCGCCCAGTCTCAAATACGGAGATTATGCCATTCAAAAGCTGTTGGAAAAAATGCTCTCTTCGGGAGCAGAAAAGAAGCATCTGCAGGCCAAGGTATTTGGTGGCCTGTGCAAAAGAGCTTCGGCAGATGTGTACAGCATAGGGGCCAAGAACATAAAAGTGGCAGAAACTCTCCTGGCACAGCTGCAGATACCAGTGGTTGCTAAACACCTTGGGGGTTTTTCGCCCCGCAAACTAGTATTTAACACACAAACAGGCACTGTAGACATGAAGCTGCTGTTGCCCGACCTGATAGCAGGAAAGAAAAACTAGCGCACATCTATGGAGAAGATAAAAGTATTCATCATCGATGATTCGGCACTCATACGGCAGGTGCTCACAGATATATTACAGGCAGATCCGCAGATACAGGTGATCGGTACCGCTGCCGATCCTTTTATTGCAGCAAAAAAGCTGGCAGAAGAAGCGCCTGATGTGATTACCCTCGATATTGAAATGCCACGCATGGATGGCCTTACTTTCCTGAAAAAACTGATGGCCCAGCACCCGGTTCCGGTGGTGGTCATTAGCTCTCTAACAGCCCGTGGGTCAGAATCAGCACTAAGAGCCCTGGAATATGGCGCCGTGGAAGTAATGAAGAAGCCTGATATGCTCCGGGGACAGGAAATGGAAGAGGTACGCGTTCGCCTGATCGACAGCATAAAAGCAGCTAAATCTTCCAGGGTTAAACGAAGATCAGGTACCCTTTCTGCGGCTCCGGAGCCTAAACATTCTGCCGATGCAGTTTTGGCGGCTGGTTCCAGGGGTAGTATGTTAAGAACTACGGAAAAGGTGGTGGCCGTTGGTGCTTCTACAGGCGGAACAGAAGCCCTCCGGGTGTTTCTTACTTCTTTACCACTAGACTCGCCAGGCATACTCATTGTGCAGCACATGCCGGAGATGTTTACAAAATCCTTTGCCAAACGCCTGGATGAGCTGTGCAGAATTTCTGTAAAAGAGGCTGAAAATGGTGATACCGTCATCAGGGGCCGGGCCCTTATTGCCCCGGGTAACAAGCACATGCTGCTGAAACGCAGTGGTGCCCGTTACTATGTAGAGGTTGTAGACGGGCCACTGGTAAACAGGCACCGCCCCTCTGTAGATGTGCTGTTCCGCTCAGTAGCCAGCTATGCAGGCCGTAACAGCCTGGGGGTGATTATGACGGGCATGGGCGATGATGGTGCCCGCGGGATGCTGGAGATGAAGCAGGCTGGCGCCTATACCATTGCTCAGGATGAAAAAAGCTGCGTGGTGTTTGGCATGCCCAAAGAAGCCATCAAACATGGCGGTGTGGATAAGGTGCTGGCACTGGAAATGATCTCGGGCAACGTTATGTCTCACTGCTGATTAGGAGTAATAGATTTCCGCTGTTGCGTCGAAAGAAAAACTGCAGGCGGCTGCCTGTACTGAAGGTACATTTTACCTTATTCTGTTTTTCTTTCCTCTTGTTCTATAAGCTCTTTTCCATCAACATCCAGAAGGATATCAGTATCGATAGGAGCATCGGATATAATCACACTTACTGAGCCATCGCGTTCCATAACCACTGCTTTTACATTCATAAAACCGCTTACTCCTTTTTTGCGCAGGCTCTGCCGCAGGTCGGCTTCGGTCATTTTTGCTTTCTGCATGTTTTCAGGTATGATCCTGCCCTCTCTCAGGATAAGAATAGGAGCATTATCCACCAGTTTGCTAAGACCCAAACGCCTGCTTCGGGCCACAAGCCATCTGAGCAAAAAGAGTAAAGAAAGGGCAATAATACCATTAAGAAGCGGAGCTGCCCCTGTTGAGGTGGCACCTACAATGGCGCCAAGGGCTACCGTTACAGCAAAATCAAAAGCAGTTAATTGCGAAAAGCTGCGGGGGCCAATTAACCTGCTGTAAAGAATCAGGGCTACATAAATGATAACAGACGATATTCCAACAATAGCGGCTTCTTTCCATTCTATAGAAAATTCGTTAAGCCACATGCTTTATTGAGATAAAGTAAATTTATGTTCCATCATCAGTCAAGCTTACGGACTGCCTTCATGTAGGCCACTATTTTTTTAGAATCTTCGGGCGGAATAACTTCTTTGCTGAAGGCAGGCATTACCCCAAGGCCGTGGCGTATCTGGTACCTGATGAGGAAGCCCGGAAGTGGCTTGTTGTTAAGAGCTGGGCCAAGGCCGGAGCTACCACCGGGATGGCAGGTATTGCAGTAACGGTCGTACAGTACCTTGCCCTGCAGCACTTCCTGTTCCCGGGTCTGCAGCGGTTCTGTATAGGGCACTCCCTTTCTGGATGAACATGCAGCTGCCATCATAAGCACGAATATCAACAGCGTAAATTTTAATTTCATGGCTACTGCTTTTTGGTCACTTTCCAGATAACACCGGTTTTTTCCCTGGGTTTAGATTCTCCGTTGGTCATGAGCAGAATTCCAAAATCCACGATATACATGGCATCGCCCCCGGGGTTAAAGGTTACGGAAATGGGGCGTTCCAGACCGCCATTCTTAATCCAGCTTGCAGGGCCGGTTTTTCTCCCTTTGTTGGCTGCAAAATCCTGCACATCGCCTGTTTCCACATTTACCCGCACAACCTTATAACCTACCGGCGACCACACCTTGCCAACTGCAGGGGCCATATCGCCAAACTGGGCAACAAAGGCCTCACCCTCATAACCAAAGCTGCTGCTGCGGCTAAAATCAAATCCATTAGAAGAGGAGTGTACGCCCAGCTTTGCCGCCGGACGAGGTGGTTTATTGGGATGTCTTGCCAGCACTGGCAGTGGGGGTTCACTATCCGGCTGATCCAGGCGTGCAAGCGGAATGCCGCCGTTAAAGTCCGGCCAGCCATACCAGGAGCCCTGCTGTATTTTCCATAGTACATCACCGGTGCCCCATACGGGTCGGTTGCCCCGCACGTCGTAGCTGTTTTCTGTAATGTACAGCTCGTTTTGTGGCGAAAGGGCAAGTCCATAGGGGTTTCTTAGCCCCCAGGCTACTACCTCCAGCTCCCCACCCTGTAAGGGCACCCGCATGATGGCACCATTGCAGGGTACCTCGCCTTTGATAACCTGGCCTTCGGTAGTGGCCTGGCCAAAGGGTACGTATGCACCTGTGGTAGCTTTGTCTTCAGGCGTGTTGGTTAAAGGATTGGCAGAGGTGTAGTTCTGGCCGCTAAGCACAATATCTTCGCAGGGCGTATCATGAAAGTCAGGATAACGGTGCAGCCAGCCATAGTCTGCATTATCCTGGCCTACTACGGCAGCGTTGGTAGCAGTGCCCTGTCCAAAATACAGGTAGCCATCCCTGATCACAGGCCCGTTGGTATGGTGATCGCCCATGCTGGGCAGGTTCTCTACCAGCGCGGTAATTTCTCCCTCTGGGCTGATGCGCAAAATTCTGCCGCCCTGCAGTTCTCCTCCTTCGGCTACATAAAAGTTTCCTTCATGAAAGGTAATGCCGTTCCAGGGGCCATTTTTCTGACCTTCTGCAATGGTAGTAGTACTGCCATCACTTTCTATGCGCAAGAGTCTGGGTGTAAGAAACACCTCACCATAAGAGTAACCGGCTTCAACCACATAAAGTCTTCCACTATCATCTACTGTAGCGGCTGTGGGGAAGGTAAGGTTAGTGGCAACTGCCGCTATGGTATACCCCTCGGGCAGTAGAATATCGGAGGGGTTAATTTTCCTGTTTGTGTCAGGTGTGTAGCTGAGCTGTCCGCCACCATGCGACTTCCGTAGTTGATAACATGCAGAGAGGCATAGCAACAACAAAAGCAGCGAACAGCGGGAGAGAGAAAACCTGTTCATGAATCTGTGGTTGAGAATATAGTCAATCAACCAGTTTATAGGTGATTGGTTTGCGGTTCTGCTATGTTTGTATAGCATGAACGTTAATTTTTTGCAGATAGGGGCTGGCCGGGTAAAAGCCACAATTTTTGTTTTACTGATGGGGCAGCTCTATTTTTGATAAAACCGTAATAGATAAAACCTTTTGAGGGATTCATAAAAAAAGATGATCAGCATTATTACTTCTGTATACAACCAGCTGGGAATGAACCAGCTGTTTGTAGAATATTTAAAACGATACACCCAATATCCCTATGAGCTGATCATTATTGACAACAACTCTACCGACGGCAGCAGGGAGTTCTACCAGGAGCATGCCCATGTACTCATCAAGAACAGTGCAAATTATTCTTATCCATACTGCCAGAACCAGGGCATTCGGGCTGCAAAGTACAATTACCTAGCTTTTCTGAACAATGATGTACTGGTGTCGCCCTCCTGGGATGAGCGCATGCTAAATTTTATGGATAAACACGCACTCGATATTGCTTCTTATGCCACAAACGATCACCTGGAGAACCGCCAGGCCCAAAAGGCTGTAAACCGCCGCTGGAAGCGTATTAAGTATCCCGTTCAGGCATTATTCGGACATAGCAAATGGAGCCTGCAGCTTATGGCCCGCCTTATGTACGGCAACTGGGAAAGTTACTGCCGCAAGCGCTATGAGAAGTTTGGTGATGGCATTAAGGAAGGCTTTAGCGGCTCCAGCATTATGATGAAGCGTGAGGCGCTGGAAAAGGTAGGACTGTGGGATGAGCGGATTCAGGGAGCTGATTTCGACCTGTACTTTCGCTCCAAGGAGAGAAGCATTCAGAAACAGGATATAAAGCCTATGATGCTGGCAACCGGCATTTACATACATCATTATCAGCGCCTGACCCTGCGCGGGCAAAAAAAGATACAGATGGCAGATGCTGCGAATATTATTTCCCTAAGAGAGAAGTGGGATGCCAAAGCAAAAGAATATGAGCAGTACGTTCAATAAACCATAGTGGCCTGGCGCTAATGTGCGATAAGCAGTTCTGGTAAAAAATAAAAGCTGTACCGGTTAATGGCCGGTACAGCTTTAGTAGTAAGCGTTGGTTTAATTATGTTTATTGTTTATGCCCTGTAGCAGGTAAAACAGTTTTTCTTTCTGCAGAAGTTAGAGCAGCCCCATTTATGCCGTGGGTGCTTATGCTATATAGACACAGGATCTGGCAAAAAAGTAGGAATGCTGTTTAACTTTCGTTTTTGTAAAAGCGGGGCAGGCTTAGGTTGTAGCGTACAGCCAGCAACCGCAGGCTTATGATAATACTGGCAGAGATAAGTGCATTAAGCTGCCGGTTGACATCGAAAAATATTTCCAGCAGGAGGTAGCTCACCGCACCGCCCAGGCAGGCGCTGGCATAAATTTCTTTCCTGAAAATAACGGGTGTTTCGTTGGTGAGGGTATCGCGGATTACACCCCCCATTACTGCAGAAAACATACCCATGATGGCTGCAATCTCGGGCCTTACGCCCAGGCTTAGCGCTTTTTCAACACCAAGGATGGTGAAAAGGGAAATACCCAGTGTATCAAAAAGCAGCAGGGTACGGCGCAGGCGCTCCAGCAGCCTAAAGAGTACCTTGGTTGCAATAACACCTGCAATAATGGCATACACAAAATTGATATCGCCGATCCACACCAGCGGATGGCTATCCAACAGCAGGTCTCTAAGCGTACCACCCCCTATGGCTACAATAAAACCCATAAAGCTGGCGCCAAACCAGTCGTGCTCACTGTCTTTTACAGCCAGTGCTCCCGAGATGGCAAAAAAGAAGGTGCCGAAAAGTTCTAAGAAATACTGAACATTCATAAGTTAACAGGAGTGCGGATATTGGCTAAAGTAGCAAATTATGCTAGTAATGCCAGCTATGGTTCATGCTTCGGGAGTGGATGTTTTACCGGGCCTAAGCCAGCCGGCAGTCTATCATAAGTGCAGGTACTTTGCGTTTACAGGCTGCCCTAAAAAGATATTTGCTTTACTGTTAAAATCATCCACAGATTCTGTGGTATAAAACTCCCTGCCGCCCCCTTTTGTGCAGAGCGCATCAAGCTCCGGGTGGCGTTTCAGGTAATCTTCCAGGCTGCCGGCCACTATTTCGCCCTGCGGAATTATTTTTATGTGCCCGGGGGTGTGAGCCCTGATCTTTTCCATCAGCAGCGGGTAATGGGTGCAAGCCAGTAAAACAGTATCTATACCCTGCGATTGCGAGAGCAGGTTGTTGAGGTGACGCTTTACAAAATAATCTGCTCCGGGAGAATCATGTTCCCGGTTCTCTACCAGCGGAACCCACATGGGGCAGGCTTCCTGGTACACCTTAACCTCCGGAAAGAATTTCTGGGTTTCGATTACGTACGATTGAGAGCTAACAGTTCCCTGTGTGCCCAATATGCCAACTTCGCCGGACCTGGTAAGCTCGCCCAACAGTTCGGTGGTTGGCCTGATCACCCCCAGCACTCTTTGCAGACTCTTTCTCTTTGGCAGATCTTTTTGCTGAATATTGCGCAGCGCCTTTGCCGATGCCGTATTGCAGGCCAGCACAATAATGTTGCAGTTCAGGCGGAAGAGCGCCTCCACGCACTGCAGGGTGTACTCATACACAGTATCAAAAGAACGTACCCCATAGGGAGCCCGTGCGTTATCGCCCAGGTATACATAATCGTACTGCGGTAGTTTTTTTATGATCTCCTTGAAAACGGTGAGGCCGCCATAGCCGGAGTCGAATACGCCAATCGGGCCTGCTTGCTGAAGTTCCATTGTTATACTAAACCAGGAGGGGGTAAGGATGGTGCCCGCAATTTAGCCCTGTTTTTAAATATAAAGACTTATGCTCTTTGAAAGATGATAGTATCCAGGCCAAGCAATTTGCTGCATGTGACAAAGCCAGCGTAGGGGGTAAGGCCACTACCTGCCTTTAGCTGCTTTTTTCTTGCCAGTGCTCTTGCCTCCACCAATTTTAGCATCCAGCGAATAACGGCCTGCACCGAAAACCAGCAGGGTAATATAGATGAGCAGGTAAAGCAGGGCAGGTTCCTTTCTGGAAAAAGGATCGTCGGCGTGCTGTACAAAAGCAGCTACAGACATGGCAATGGCCAGTGACAGGCTGGCAAAGCGTGTTGCAAGGCCCAGGGCTATGAGCACAGAGCACACTACTTCGGCAAAAATAATCAGAATAAAGGAAGCCGTAACGCCAATGCCAATCGGGTCGCCAAACTGAATTTCGCCACCTGCCAGCAGCTTTTGCAGCTTAGGAATGCCGTGTGTAAGCATAAAGCCTGCTACACAAAGGCGCAAAAGGAGTAACCAGATATCGGCAAGAGATCTGTTATAAGAGGTGCTGAAAAGTTGTTTCATGTTTGTTAAACCAAGGTATAAGGCTGTTTTTTACTCGCTAATTTGATTCAGTGTGCTGAATGAAGTTTAGCGCCCGTAAAGCTAGCACCAGAATTATTTCCAGTAAAGCTTCTTTTCTTTTCCCAGAGTTGGTTTTTGATTTATTCTTCAGATAGGAGGCTATTCGCCGGTGGAGTAGTCGCTAAAGGTGTTGCTGATTTCTTCACTGATTCTCCGGGGGCGCATGGAAGCAGCGTCCAGCAGGCACCAGGTAGTTTTGGCTTCGGCAAGAAGTTCCCTGCTGGCGGCATTATATAGGCTTACATAGCGGGGCATTTTTGCACCCTCATGAGTGCCCACCCAGGTAAAGCCTTCTATTGTATCTCCCATAAAAGCAGGGCGGTGGTAGTCTATCTCGTGGCGAATTACCACCCAGGAGTACTGCTCCTTCATAGGTGCCGGCGCTACAGTATTCCAGTGGGCAGCCGCTACCTCCTGCACCCAGCGCAGGTAAATTACATTATTAACATGGCCCAGTTCATCAATATCTGATTCCTGCACCTGAATGCAGTGGCGGAACTTGTTGGCAGGTTTTCCGGACATAAAAAAGTTTTGTTTTTACAAAGTAAAAATGTTTAACTACCTGCTCTGTAAAATGATTATAAAAGCCGCTGTTCTTATAAAGTGATTTGTAAAAAGGGGTGGGGGAGTTCTGTATGGGCAGCGTGCCTTGGCTTAAAACTTGCGCAACAGGTGCCTTTAGAGGTAAGCTCTATGGAGGTTATTGTGCGGCGATTTTCATCAGCTCCTTTACAGAGCTTTCCTTTTTAAAATTGGTTCTGTTCTCTTTTAAAAATGTGCTGATTTCGTTTTTGCGTTCCGGGAATGCCCGCAATACGTTCTTTTTATTGAGCGGGCTGATTTTCCACTCCTCATCGATCAGGTAAAATTCTTCAGAGATATTTACCAGTAAATCCTCGTATACAGAGGGGTTATAGCGCAGTTTGTCAGTAAATGCACTGCCAATATTTGAAATAGAGGCTGTTGAGCTTTTTGAGCCATAGGCCCCCTCTTGCTGGCGGTCGGCAATTTTTAGTTTGCGGCTAACGGCAAGCGATACTGTTTCATAATTTTCTATAACCTCCAGAAAACCTTCATTATGATATATAAACGTTTTTCCATCAATTTCTACATGATGCAACTGCTCCGGAGACAGAATGGTAAGGGTGTCTTTTTTGTCATCTATAAACTGCATCTGGTCATACAGCATATTCAGGTTAAGCTTTGCAGTGTTAAACCTGCCATTCGGTAAAAAAACCTTGCCGTTTGTAAAGGAGGGAAAGCGGTATAAATGATCTTTCAGTGCGTACTCAATGTTATTATCCTCTACTGTAACCCTTGTTGTTGATTGGGCTAACAAAGGAGTAAAAGCTAGTACAGAAAAAATAAGGGTCAGGGTAAAGCTTTTCATAAATGTTACAGTTTGTATTGGAGGAAGATACAAAAAATGCTTAAAATAATAGTAAATAAACATGCAAAGACCTGCTATTGATCTCATAGATCCTGCTAAGCTGGAGACTGCTACCTTTTCTATGGGCTGTTTCTGGAGTCCGGATGCTATTTTTGGCTGTATGGAAGGCGTTGTTAGCACCCGTGTTGGCTATGCAGGCGGTAGTACTGAAAACCCCACCTACAAGCAGCTGGAGGATCATATTGAGACAGTACAGGTAGATTACGATCCGGATAAGGCCTGCTTTTCAGCTATACTGGACCTGTTTTTTGATAAGCGTACTCCCATTCGGGAGCCCTGGAAAAGGCAGTATGCTTCTGCATTTTTCTATCATGATGATGGGCAAAAACAGCAGATCCTGGAGCGGAAAGGGGCACTGGAGGCTGAATTAGGGCAGAAGGTGTATACAGAGGTAAATGCTTTTGAGGCGTTTTACCTGGCCGAGGAGCGGCATCAAAAGTATAAACTGCAGCGCCAGCCAGAGCTGCTGGCAGAGTTCAGGGCCATGTATCCGGGGCTTGAGGCGTTTGTTAATTCTACGGCAGCTGCACGGGTAAATGGCTATTTATATGGCTGTGGTGACTGTGAGCGGCTAAGCCGGGAGGTGGATAGCTTTGGACTCTCGCCCAGGGGGCAGAAGATACTGCTGGATACTGCCACAAATACCAATGGCATTGCCTGCTCTAAAGTGCTGAAACAGCAATAAGGCAAGCCGGCCGGTACACTGGTAGTCTGGTATGTCTGGTAACTGGTCTGCCCCCGCAAACATAGCACAGGAGCATAAAAAAGCCTGTCCACAGGATAGGACAGGCAGCTTCAAACTTCTTCGCTAATGGCAATGGCTTCTTTGTTGATGCAGTACCGGACTCCGGTAGGGGTTTTTTTATTGGGGAAGAGGTGCCCCAGGTGCTGGCCACAGCTGCTGCACAGGAGCTGAATTCTTTCCCGGCCGTAGGTATCCAGAAACTGTTGTTTTACGTGGTCGTCTATATGCTGCCAGAAACTGGGAAAACCGGTGCCTGAATCAAACTTTGCGGCTGCACTGAAAAGCTCATTGCCACAATTGGTGCAGGCATAGGTTTCCTGTGCAGGAGCTGCCGGTGTTAGCATCTCCTGCTGTTCATTTCTTGTTTTCCGCTCCCTTTTTCTTTGCATTCTGTTCACAAAGCAACTCATAGGCGTTAGGTTGTAGTTCCGGAGATAAGCCGGCTGCTTATGTTGAGCAGCCGGCTTATCTCCTAATGGATTATACCTCTACAGATGCAGCATTACTGATTCTGCAATTCTTCGGTGGGTACAAACTTCAGGGAAATTGAGTTTACACAGTGCCTTACGTTCTTATCGGTGAGGTATTCCCCTTCAAAAACGTGACCCAGGTGCCCCTTGCAGTTGGCGCATACAATTTCGGTGCGCCTGCCGTCTGCATCGGGTACTCGTTCTACGGCTCCTTCAATTTCATCATCGAAGCTGGGCCAGCCGCAGTGAGAGTTAAATTTATCATCTGAACGGTATAACGGGGCATTACATCTTTTGCACAGGTACAGACCTGCAGCAAAATGCGTATCATATTTGCCTGTATAAGGCATTTCTGTTCCTTTGTACAGGATGATTCTTTCTTCTTCGGGTGTAAGGCTATTGTATCCTTCTTTATTTCTGGCTGTTTCCATATTGGTTCTGTATTTAATAGGTGGTACGCGTATATACCGCTCCTTTGTTTCAATTTTCCTGGTGTTAAACTGATGCAGCAGGCTAAGCTGCTTAGGTGCGAGGGCTATAGTGCCGAAAGGGCAGCATGTTACCTGCTGCCCCTTCATTGAATGTTAAATATTATCAGGCTTTGTACAGTAATCAGCAAGCCTTCAAATCAAAAACTTAGCAGTTGCCGTCTTCAATGCTGCAGCTATCGCCACTGGTATCAAGGGGCTGCAGGCTTGGTGTCAGCTGGCTAAATACCTGCCTTAGTGTTTCGGCAGGCTGAGCTCCGCTCACCAGGTATTTATCGTTAAAGATAAAGGCTGGTACACCAGTAATGCCCGACTGCTGTGCCCAGCGTTCCAGAGATTTTACTTCGCTTTTACCTTCATCGCTGCTGAAGAAACTGTCCAGGCGCTCGGCTGGTATGCCGTTGGCAACGCCAATTTCTTTAAGCACCTGCAGGTCGTTTACATTCTGCCCTTCAGAAAAGTTGCTCCTGAAAAGGGCATGAGCCACCGCTTCCTGTACACCATACTGCTCTGCCAGCCAGATAAGGCGGTGGCCGTTAAAGGTATTGTGCACAACATTTGCTTTATCAAAGTTAAACTCGGCACCCTCTGCTTTGCCCATTTTTTCGAGCTGCTTGCTGGAGGCATTCAGGCGGGGCATTGCCTCGGCACCGTAATTCCTGATAAAGTATTCATCTTTAGGTTCGCCCTCCTGGGGGGCATTCGGGTTCAGCTCAAAAGGTTTGAAATGCAGTTCAAACTCATAGGCATCGCCTGATTCCTGAATGGCTTTCTTAAGCCTTTGTTCACCCAGGTAACACCATGGGCAGTTTACATCAGAAACAATATCTATTTTAATCTTTTGTTTATTCATTGGTCTCGCCTTTATTCTCTTTTAACGGAAAAGAAGTACTGCCGTTTAGCGCGGCAGCTCCAGTGTCTGTTATCATCGGGCTCTGTTTAGAGATTCACACTTTAATGTAAGGGCGAATGCTCTAAATAGAGGGAATCTGTTTAGACAACAAGCTCTTTTGCATCCTGCTGGATAAAGAGCTTATCTTTTTCCCTTCTTACTTTAGGCAGCTTCGCCAGCCAGTCCTGATCGGCATCCCTATAGCCAAGGGGCAGCAGCGTAACGCTCTTCAGGCCTTTTTCTTCCAGCCTGAGTAGCTCATCCAGCGCAGCATTGTTAAAGCCTTCCATAGGAGTAGCATCTACTTTTTCTGATGCTGCAGCCACCAGGGCGGTACCAAAGGCTATGTAAGCCTGGCGGGCCGACCACTGAAAGTTTTCTTCTGCCGTGCGGTTTTTGGCCATGTTCAGCAGGCTGCTCTTAAAATCGTTCAGTTTCTCTACCGGCATGCTTCTCACTTTTGCGGTATAGTTTATGTACTCCTCAATATGCTCAGGGGTAACATTGGCCCAGGCTGTAAACACCAGCAGGTGCGAGCTTTCCACAATCTGGGGCTGGTTGTAGGCAATTGGCTGTATCTGCTTTTTCAGCTCCTGGTCTTCGATCACTAATACTGTATAAGGCTGCATGCCCATAGATGATGGAGCCAGGCGAATGGCTTCCAGAATTCTGTCTACTTTTTCCTGTGGCACCTGCTCACCATTCATTCTTTTTGAAGCGTAGCGCCATTCCAGTGACTTTAAGATATCCATAGTCTTTGTTTTAAGGTTGTTTATTTTGAATTTCTATGCTCTGAATCAATAACAGAGTTTGAACATTTATTTGATATATCGAAATGTATCAATATGTGTGCCAAATTTTTTTTAATCTTGTGCTACCAGAACCTGTTTACTCATTGCCTCCAGGTAGGCATCAAAAGTATCCCTGTTCAAAATATACTTATGATTCCTTCCTTCTTTCTGGGCCTCAATCAGGCCAGCCTCAATTAATATTTTAATGTGGTGGCTAACAGAAGGTTGAGCCAGCTCTATGCATTCCTGTATGGCAGCACACTGTCCAATGCCTCCATGCTTTGCAATCAGCTGAAGAATTTTCAGCCGGTTTACATCGCCCAGGGCTTTGGATATTTTTTCAAGTTGTTTAAGTGTTACTGTCATATGTATAGATACATCGAAATATATCAATAAGTTCCGGCTTTACAAATATCAAAGCTGCCATATTGCGCACATCCTGATTGTGCTGCCAGGTTTGGGTGCAAAATAACATGGTATTTTTATTGAGTGGCACATACTAGAGGTTCCGGATCAGGCAATAAAGCCACCTATATCCAACAGCCATAAAACAGCTTTTTGCCAAAATCCGGAGGATAGTTACCCCTGGAAAGGCTTCTCTATTTTTACCTCTTCACAAACCTGTATGTAGCATGGCGGCCGCTGCTTTGGGTTAATCTTATCAGGTACAGGCCTGCAGGCAGGCTGGAGAGTTCGAGTTTTGTACTTTGTTTGAAGCGATGTATAATGCACTGCCTGCCCTGGGCATCCAGCATTTCAATTTTTATACTGTCTGCAGAACTGCTCTCCAGTACCAGGTAATTGGTGCCTGGGTTAGGATAGATTGAAATACCCAACTTTTCTACGCTTTCTTCCAGGCCGGTGATACCTCCCTCATCATCATCTTCTTCTCCTTCTCCCGTAAAAACCGCTGTTTCCAGTATCCTGGCTGTGTCGGCATTGGTAATGTAGAGGTTGTCGAACCATAGCTTAGTGTCGCCAAGTGGAGCGTGTTCGGCAGTAATTTCCAGCCGGTCTATGGCCGACCAGTCGAATTTCCCTTCGGGATTATGCCAGGCATTATCGTGCCAGGTGCCTTGTTCGCTAAACTGGCTTAATGGAATGTGCAGGTGGTGCCAGCGGCTGTCGAAGGCTGTGCGGCTTTCGTCAATCGTAATGCGGCTTCGCCAGGGCAGGTCTTCCGGATCTGTTGTTTTGCTGTCAATAAACCGAATATCGAATGAGGTAACAGGTGCTGCAGCCCTGAAGATAAAGTCCAGGGCGTAGCCAGCTGCCACTAATTGCGATAGATCTTTGTCTGGCCTGAAATCTAATACAATGCTGTTGTACTGATCTGCACCTTCCCATGCCATGGTGTACTGGCCGTTATTTGGTTTGTCTGCAGCGTAGTAGTCCACGAGCCCGTTGCCATAAGTGGCTTCAACAATTTGTGGCCCCAGGTAATCTGTGTAGATGGCAAAGCCGTCGGTGAGGGGCTTTTTAATATATTCTGTTTGTGCTGGCACCTGCAGCCCCAGCGCCTCCAGCAGGGGCAGGTTCAAGTCATGGTCAAACAGTTCACTGCCACCTGCTTTAAACAAGCCATAGCCTCCGTGGTAATCCCAGCTTGTCCAGGCAATTCCCTTTTCTTCCATATAGCTGCGTACCTCCTTGTACCAGTACACCCGGTCCTGCACCGGACTATTAGGCATGTACACGCCAAACTCCCCACAGAAAACCGGCACACCTCTTTGTTGCTGAAAGTTGGCCGCTATGTCAATCAGCTCCTGTACCCTGGCCAGTGTAGCTTCGTTGTGGTAGTTATTGTAAGCATTTTCCAGCCAGCTGCCCTTCAGCGCATCGGGGAAAGGGGGCATATCGGCAGCACGGTAGGGGAATGGCATTCCTGCCAGTGCTTCCATGGAGGGATCTGTCCAGCTGGCGCCCTGGTGGGTAAACAAAAAAGGATCGTAAAAATGAAAGGTATAAAGAAGGTTATCATCCTGATATACCGGCAGATTAGCCAGGTTGTGGTAGCTGTTCCAGTTGGCGGCGCCTACTACAATGGTATGGCGGGTATCGTACCTGCGGATGGCATCAATGGCTTTTTGCTGTATGGGATTCCACTGCGCATCGGCTATGCCATGGGGCTCATTCAGTATTTCGTAGTAGAGTTTTGCCGGGTGATCTTTGTAATGCAGGGCCATTTGCGCCCATACTTTTTCCAGCACAGATCCAACGCCAGGGTCGGTATTCACAGCAGGATCAAAACTGTGGTTATCAAGGATCAGGTGCAGGTCAAGCGCATGGGCCCAGCCAGCGACTTCATCCATAAATTCAAAGAATAAGGGATCGATGGTATAGCCGGGAGCGCCATTGGTCATGTAGTGCAGGTTAATGGGCAGCCGTATCACATCGCAGCCCAGGCTCCTGATCTGCTCGAAATCTTGTTTGGTATATCTGGCAAACTGTATTTGCCTGACATGGGGCGCCTGAAACCAGTTGCTGAGGTTTACACCCCTTTGAAAAGGGGCCTGTTGGGCCCGGCCCGGGCTGGCAGCAAGCAGGCACAACAGCAACAGTATGCAGCGAATCATGTTCAGGTTCCCGGACTTATCGGATGAGTAGTATTTCATGTTCATAACAAAGGTACCTCCTATGATCTGGCTAATGAGTATCTGGCTTTGTTAGTCTACTGCGGGGAGCAGACAGGCTGAAGCCTAAAGTTCTTTGTAGAGCGCATGTACAAGATAGTGTTATTTTACAAAAAAGCTGATGCAAGGGCGTGCATGTAACACTGCCTTAGCTTTTGTGGGAGGTACATTAAAGTAGCCGCTCCGGGCTTTGGGCTTCCTATTGATTGAAATGCCTGGCAAGGAAAGGCGCCTGTTTTTAAGGAGTGCTTGAGCAGTTAAAAGAATATTTGTTACTTTAAGGCTTTAAACCAAAACTTTTTATGCTGGCACAATCAAGACGTAAGTTCATCTCCATGTTAGGCAAGGCTGCTGCTGTAACCGGTTTGGCAACCATAAGCGGAGCTGCTGCTGCGGCCATGCCTCCTAAGAAGGGTTTTGTACACCATGTTTATTTCTGGCTGAACAACCCGGAGAGCGAAGCAGATAAAGCCAAACTGCTGGAGGGTTTGAGAAACCTTGCCAAAGTAAAAAGCATCAGGGAATACCACATTGGCGTACCTGCCGATACGAACCGTGATGTTATCGACAGCTCATATGCCGTATCCTGGATGCTGGTGTTTGATGATAGGAAGGCCCAGGATAGCTACCAGGAAGACCCAATCCACCTCGATTTTGTCAAGAACTACTCTAACCTATGGAGCAAAGTGGTGGTATATGATTCCGTTCCGGCCTAGGGAGAAAGAATCAGCATATAGCAGCAGATACTATAAAAAAACACCGCCCCTGCAGGGGCGGTGTTTTGCTTTGAATAAAGTTGTAACTACTCTCCGAAAGAACCGGCTGCGCCGGGGAACACTACAGGGCTTTCGTAGCCGTCTTTGCTTACGCTGCTAACGCCAAAGAAGTAATTGTCGATGATAACGTTCTCCAGGGTGTGCTGGTCTACATTGCCAACAAACTTGCTATATTCCCAAACAGGAGAGGTGGTAAGGCGGTAGTACACTTTATAGCCTGCCAGGTTCTGTGCATCCTTCCCAGTGGCCTTGTTCCAGCTTAGGGTAGTGCTTGGAGATACGGCACCACTTATTTTTACACCAGAGGGTGGGGCAGGTGCTGCAGCCATGCTGGCCATGGTCACAGCATTGAGGCCTGTAACTTTGGCGGCATAGGGAAAGTTTACACCTTCGATCACATCGCCATATTGAATGCCGTTTTCGGTGCGCAGGTCCTGGTGCTGGCGATTGTAGTTTTCAAAAGCCTCCATGATGCGCACGCCAGGGTAGCCCTGCTCGTTAAAGGGACGGTGGTGACCGCCGCGGCCAAAACGGTCCAGGCGGTAGATCATCATGACATCGAGGCTTGGGAAATACTGATCGGCCAGCACATCTATATAACGGCCAATGTTGCGGGAGGGGCTGTCTACCTCACCACCGGTAAAACGACGCTGGCGGGCCTCCTGCGCTGTCTCCACATCCCGGGTACCCTCGGAAAACACCCGTACCACTGTGTTGTTGATGGTGCCGTTAATGCCTTCAATATTGCCAATCATATCGTTGTTTAAAACTGCCTTGATGCGCCAGTCCTGCTTCCTGGCCCATGTGGCCAGAATTTCGCCGCCAAACAACCCCTGCTCTTCGCCAGACAGGGCTGCATAAACAATGGTGCCGGGAAATTTATGCTTGCTTAGTACGCGGGCAGCCTCCAGTGCACCAGCAATGCCGGTTGCATTGTCGTTAGCGCCGGGAGAGTCTGATTTATAGTTCAGTACATCGGTTACGCGGGAGTCAATATCGCCCGTCATCATCACCACCCGTTTAGGATCCTGCGTGCCCCGCTGTATGGCTATCACATTCACAATGTTTACGGTGCCTGGGATGCGGGGCCTGTTCATGATGGTATCGCTTACATAGCGTACCTCCAGGCAGCCGCCGCAGTCTTTGGAGATGCGCTCAAACTCTGCCTTGATCCAGCGGCGGGCAGCTCCAATGCCGCGGGTGTTCGATACGGTATCTGAAAGGGTGTGGCGGGTTCCAAAGCTTACCAGCTTACGGATGTCTTTCTCGATCCGTTCTGGCGAGGGCGCATCTGCAATCTCCTGCAGTCGTGTCTGGTAAGCAGGTCCTGCCACAGGGCCTCCCGCAGATTGCTGGGCAGGGGACAGGTTTGCCATCAGTAGGAGCAGCGGGAGTAGCAGCAGCTTTTTATGTGCGAGCATGTTGGATTAATTGTTTAAACGTTAATAAACCCTAAAGATAAGGAATCGTGTTAAAAAACAGTGGCTCTTAGGTCAGGGAGTATCAGTTTGGTAGCAGCAGGCGTTGCAGGGAATCCCTGTACTGCCGGTTTTGGTGTATGCTGTTATGGTCCTGCCCTTCAAGGGTAATGTGCCGGGCCGGAAGTTCCAGGTGCTTCTTCAGCTTTACAGAAGATTCATATGGAATTACTTCATCACGGTTGCCGTGGAAAATATATACAGGAGCATTGGATTTTTCGATAAAGGCATAAGTCCTGAACTTATACTTCAGTAAAAAAGAAGGTACAAATGGATAGATACGCCCCAGCATATCCTCAAGGCTGTAATAGGGCGCGAGGAGCAGCAGAATTCCCGGCTTGTGCCTGGCAGCCAGCATAGCGGCAGCGGCGGTACCAATAGAAAATCCGGTCACGGCAATATGCTCCTCCGGGTACTCCTGTGCCATTTGCCGGTAAACAAGCTGTACATCAGCGTAAAACTGCTTTTCGCTCCTAATTTCACCTCCGCTCTTTCCGTACCCGCGGTAATCCATCACAATAAAATCGTAGCCAAGGTTGGTGTAGTAAGGTGCCAGATCGCCCCAGCCGTTAACTGCCCCTGCATTGCCGTGCAGGAAAAAGAGCAGCTTTCTGCCAGATTCATAGGTAGTATCAGCCCTGAACAGCAGGGCGTGCAGTTTTACACCATCGGGGGCAGAGAAAAAACGTTCTTCAAAGTTTCCGTTAAACCGGAAAACATAATCTTCCGGCAGCCTGGCAGGGGCAAACACAAGCTTTTCCTGTTGCCAGTAGAGCAGCAGGCATACTGTTAAATAAATGGCTCCCAGAACAAGTAGCGCAACCAGCAAATCCTTAACTATTTTATGCATACAGTACTACCGCCATAGGCCCCTTATGCAGAAGCGCGCAACGGTAGGTAAAATTCTTTCTAGTCTTAAAACAGCTGTAAACGCAACTATTTTCGCTGTTCGCTCAGCCACATCAGCCCGGGATTATAGACCATATTATGTTCACCATCAAAGAGCACAAGCCTGGCATTGTTAGATGCCCGGGTGTACACTACCGCTGGATCGTCTTCTCCAAAATAAGCATTATCATTAGAGGCACTGATTGCTGGAGGCAGCTCGTGCCGGTTAGCTATGTGCTGCATGTCTTCGTCAGGGAAACGATCCTGCTGGTGGGCCAGCACATTGAAAGCCTTGATGGAATGGGAGGGCAGCACAAGCTGATCGTTGATGCCGTGGGCAATAAAAACAGGCAATCCGCGGGCGTTGGAGAGATGTGTGCTGGGGCTTCTTCTTGTACATTCTTCGGCGGCATCGCTGCCCGCCACGGGAGCCCCGCCGCAGGAGGCGGCTATTTCTTCATCATACGATACGTTGGGCCGCTCTAGGTTATACTGGTACCACTCCACAAGATCATAAATGGGTACCCAGGCCACCACGCCTGCCCAGATGTCGGGATGTCTGCCAGCCAGGCTCAGCGCAGTCATGGCGCCGCCCGATGAGCCAATCAGGTAAATACGGGACTCATCCACATTGGCGTGTTCTTTTGCGTAATTAACAGCATCAACCACATCCTGAATGGCAAGGTCGGAGGCAGTGGCTTCAGGGCGGTCGTACCGGCCCCTGTAGTTGGGGCATATGAATACCCACTCATGTTGCTTTGCCCACTTGGCGTAGGGAATGTTGGTGTGCTGCAGATAGCTGCTGCTCCAGCTGTGCAGCACCACCAGCAGGGGCTTTTCTCCGGGGCTGTCAGGGGCATAAAACAAAGCTGGTTCCTCCCTTCCATCAGCAGTAGACTTTATGCTGATGTCCCTGATCTCCGGTACCTCCTGCTGCCATTTATCCAGGCCCTCGCCCGAAAAGGAAACATAGTCTGCAGAGGTGGTATACTCCTGCATGCGCTCTACGGGGCTGCCGGTAACATCTTGCTGTACCGGTGCATAAGTTTGCTGCTGGTTTTCCCCAGATCCCGGCTTGCCTTCGCTGTTGCAGCCAGTGAGGTAAAAACCTGCCAGCCCCACGAACAGACATACCAGCTTGTATATGTTATTGCCCAGCTTATTCGCCATACATTTAATAGCACTAATCACTTCGCTCAGGTGCCTGCGAAATACTTCACAGCATATAAGTCCTCTCTTTACCTCGGGTGTCTCTCCTGCTGGTAATGCGGTATGCAACAGCAGCAATCATTCCCATCAGAACCACTTAAAATAAACAGACTGCTGTAAAAGCCTGTTTTTGTGGACTGGAAATCAGGTGACAGAGAAAACTAAAACTGTGAGATTTGCCCGGCTTTGTGGCAGCTATTTTATTACTGCAGAATTAATAATCTGAAAATAGCTGCTAATGTTTAGCTGTGGTCTGTAAAACTGGTTTGCAGCCAGTTTGCCAGTTCCGACAGCCTGGAGGAGATCAAGGCTTTATTCTTGCCGCTGATCAGGAATATTTTGCTGCCATCTAACAACTTAGCGTAGCCCCTGTATTCCAGGTTTTTAAAAACAGATGAAGTAGTGGTATGGGCTGTATAAATACGCTGGCTTACCCGGCCGGCATTGATGAATACTTTTTCCACACCCTGGTAAGGATAAGCTTTGCCTGTTCTGATAAAAAGAAAAGAATTGTATTCCCGGTATGTTTGCCTGGCACGGTCAAACTCAACGCCGGCATGCGCGCTAATAATCAGGAAAGCGAGCAGCAGCAGCCCGGTTGAAATGATTGGATGTGTAGCGAAAAAGGCTATTGCAGCAACTATCAGTGCAATGGCAACCAGCTGAAAAGGCCAGGGGAACAACCTTCCGCTCTTAAAGTCCATTTTCGGGGAAACATCATTATTCATCTGGCCGAACAATATTGGTGAAGCAGGCTGTGTATGCTTCAAGTTAATTGTTTGGCTTAATACAGCCAAGCACAAACTCTTTATCGGTCTCCTGCAATGATGGCTGGTTTTAGGGATTTGGGCAGTTGCTAATTACAGCCTGCTTTGTTCCAGGATGGATTGGCTGCAGTAACCAGCGTTTATGATGGCACTTAATTACCTGGTGCCACTGTCTGTTATTTTTCCAGGTAGTCCTGAAATGACTTTTGCAGGAAACCTTTTGCAACTATTTCTTCTGTATTGCCTGCCTTCTCACTTTTTTCGATAAAAAGCTTACCAACATTATCCCAGCTCATATAGCTGCTGTCGGTCATCAGCCCAACACCATCTTTGAAAAAGTAGGGTGCAAATGCATTGGTACCGGGCCTGAAAACATCTTTGCTCCAGGGGTAAGCATCGGCAGGGAGCTCCAGCTGCCCCAGCAGGCTAGCAGCCAGGTCGGTCTGGGAGATGGTGTAGGGCCATTTTTCTCCTTTTTGCTCCAGTGCCCCGCCAAGCCAGAGCATCGGGATATGAAACTTGCTGGGTTCATACACCAGCGACTGGCCAGGTGCGGTATGGCCATGGTCTGCTACAATAATTACCAGGGTATTGTCCCACCAGGCTTGCTTTTTAGCGCTATCTATAAACTCGCCCAGCACACTATCGGTGTAATAGTGGGAGCTGTTGAACATCTCATCATGCGCTTTGCCGGGAAAGCGTGCTCTGGCAGGAGCAGGCAGGTCAAAAGGCTCATGGCTGCTTAAGGTAAGCAGGGTGGTGAAAAATGGCTGCTGCAGGGTATCCAGGTCCTTTAGCATACGCTTTGCCACTACACCATCGTGAGCGCCCCACTTAGAGTTTAGCTCTGCCCCGCTAAAGGCTTCCAGGCTGGTGGTGTGCTGCCAGTCCCCAAAAGAAAGGTAACTCCGCAGGTTGGCAAAGGCCAGTTCGCCACCATAATAGAAAGCAGTGTGGTAACCTTCTGCCGCAAGGTTAGTGCTAAGCTGCGGCAGCTTTTTACTTTTCTGCGGCGATTTAATAATGGTAGTGATGGGCTGTGAGGGATAGCCGCTTAGAATGGCAACAAGCCCTTTGTCGGTTCGGTCGCCGCTGGCATAAACACGTTCAAACAGCAGGCCCTCTTTGCTCAGCTGGGTAAAGCGTGGTGTAACACCTTTCAGGCCGCCCAGGGGCTCGGCTACTTTAGCTGTAAAGCTCTCCCAGATAATCAGGATAATGTTGGGCCTGGTGGTGGTCAGAAGGGGCTTTGGAGCAGCCCCATTATCTGTATACAACTGCTGCACCAGGCTATCGGCCACTGCAGGCTCCAGGTATTTATAGGGATGCTCTTCCCGGCTTTTCCACTTGCTTACCGCATGAAAGAAATTCCAGGGCAGGTTAATGGCAGCCTGGTTGGCAAAATGGTTGCGCGAAAAGTAAGCGCTGCTCTGGTTAATGGGCACCACCTGCAGGCCGCCGCGCAGGGGCAGAATAAGCGCTCCCGTAATAAGCAGCAGCGGTAAAGCCCAGTAAATGCGAACATCGGGAAAAGCTTTTACCAGCGGGTGCAGCTGGTGCCGGTATAAAAAGCTAAAGAACAGGTTAATAATGATGTTGAGCAGTACCAGCAGCCAGATAGGGGCAGAGCCAACGGATACCAGCATTTCTCCAGGTGTGTTCAGGTAATTAAGTGGTGAGGCATCCATGCGAAACCCCCAGATGTTGAACAGCTCCAGGTCTGCTGTGCACAGCAGGGTAACAAGGAAGAGCACCAGGTTATTGTACACCATGAGCGTAAGTGGCAGCCACCGCTGGTAGGGCACCACAGGTGTAAGGGCCACCAGTAAAAAAGGAAGCAGGCTCAAGTAGGCGCTAAAGCTTAAATCCAGGGGCAGCCCATGCCTGAAAATGCCAAAAATAAGACTGCCCGACAGATCGCCGGCCAGGTTATGATGATAGATTAAAAAGACTGCCTTTATAAATATGAAGTACACCAGCCAGTATAAATAATAGCCAGCAAGGTAAGTTACTCTTTGA
The DNA here is from genome assembly GCF_020178975.1 of Cesiribacter sp. SM1. GTDB lineage: Bacteria > Bacteroidota > Bacteroidia > Cytophagales > Cyclobacteriaceae > Cesiribacter. The sequence continues at coordinate 64,227 of NZ_JAHXBU010000043.1, read as the reverse complement.
CGCATACGTTTGAACCCTACAACCAAACCAATTTAACGCGCAAATATACTAGGTTTACTACAAGAGATAAAGGAAAGTTTATGCAGGTAGGCCTGCCAAATTTTCTCCTGTTTTTCAGATTCAGAATATATTTTTTGATAATGCTAGGTTAAAAAATGGCATCAGAATTCTGAAATATTAACAATTTGGCTACATTTGGGGTAGAAAATTAACCCTGATCCAAAAGAAACCATGAATTTACGTTTTCAGGCGCTTGAGCAAACCCTTCAGCGGGATTCTGTTAAAGTACAGACTCCCTCTGGCAAAATCTCTGAATACTTTGGCGTAAATGTGTTTGGTACAGAAACCATGCGCGATACACTTTCTGCCGATACCTTCAAGGAAGTAATGAAGACTATCGAGAAAGGTGAGAAAATGGAACCACATGTTGCAGATGCTGTTGCTTCTGCCATGAAATCCTGGGCCATCAGCAAAGGTGCTACACACTACACCCACTGGTTCCAGCCGCTCACTGGTGCTACTGCCGAAAAACACGATGCTTTCTTTGAGCCAAGCCCTGATGGCCGCAGCCTGGAAAAATTCAAAGGATCTGCTCTTGTTCAGCAGGAGCCTGATGCCTCTTCTTTCCCTAACGGAGGTATCCGTAATACTTTCGAGGCACGTGGTTATACTGCCTGGGACCCTTCCTCTCCAGCCTTTGTGATTGACAATGGCGGTGGTAAAACCCTTTGTATTCCTACTGTATTCGTTTCTTACACCGGCGAAGCCCTTGACTATAAAGCACCGCTGCTGAAAGCACTTGCTTTTGTAGACCGTGCGGCAACTGCTATCTGCCAGGATTATTTCGATAAGAACGTTACCCGCGTACACGCTTCCCTCGGTATCGAGCAGGAGTACTTCCTGATCGACCGTGCCCTGTGGCGTGCCCGCCCGGACCTGATCCTTGCCGGCCGTACCGTATATGGCCATGCGCCTGCTAAAGGACAGCAGCTGGAAGACCACTACTTTGGTTCTATTCCTTCCAGGGTGCATGCTTTCATGGTCGATTTCGAAAGTGAAGCCCATAAGCTGGGTATTCCGTTGCGTACGCGCCACAACGAGGTAGCGCCACGCCAGTTCGAGTGTGCGCCACAGTTTGAAGAGGCTAACCTTGCCATAGACCATAACCAGCTCCTGATGGACCTGATGGACCGTGTGTCTGAGCGTCATAACTTAAAGGTGTTGCTGCACGAGAAGCCCTTCAAAGGCGTGAACGGTAGCGGTAAACACAACAACTGGTCGCTTATTACCAACACAGGTAAAAACCTGCTGGCACCTACTTCTAAAGCAAAGGAAAACCTGCAGTTCCTGATCTTCTTTGTAAGCACCATTAAAGCTGTGCATGAGTACAATGGTCTGCTGCGCGCTTCTATTGCTTCTGCCAGCAATGATCACCGCCTGGGTGCTAACGAAGCGCCTCCGGCCATTATGTCGGTTTTCGTAGGAACTGAGCTTAGCAAAGTGCTTGATGAGCTTGAAGAGAACTCAAATATTGAGATCGATAAAGGCGACAATATGTACATTAAGCTGGGTATCAATAAAATACCACAGATCCTTCGCGATAATACAGACCGCAACCGTACCTCTCCATTTGCCTTTACCGGTAATAAATTTGAGTTGCGAGCGGTAGGTTCTTCTGCAAACTCTGCTTCTGCCAACATTGTACTTAACACCATTGTAGCAAACCAGCTTGTTAAGTTTAAAGCCGAAGTGGATGCCCTGATCGAAAAAGGCGATAAAAAAGAACTTGCTATCCTGGATGTGCTTCGTCGTTACATCAAAGAGAGTAAGGCTATTCGTTTTGAGGGTAACGGATACAGCGATGAGTGGAAAGAAGAGGCTGCACGCCGTGGTCTGTCCAACATCACCAACACCCCTGAGGCGCTGGATGAGTACCTGTCTGAAAAAGGCATGAAAGTGTTCACCGAGAACGGCATCTTTAATGAAGTGGAGCTGCACGCCCGCCAGGAGATTCAGCTGGAGGCTTATGTGCGCAAGGTACAGATCGAAAGCCGCATTATGGGTGATCTGGCCCAAAACCACATTATTCCTGCAGCACTGCGTTACCAGGGCGAGCTGATCGACGGCCTGAACGGTATGAAAAACATCGGTCTTGATGTTGAAGATACTGTTGGTTACGAAACAGTGAAGGAGATTACACGCCACCTGAAAGAAGTAAAAACCAATGTAACGGCGATGATCGATGCACGCAAGAAAGCCAACAAACTGGAAGATAACCGGGAAATGGCTGTTGCCTACAAAGACATCAAGGATACTTACTTCGATAAAATCCGTTACCATGTTGACAAGCTGGAGTTCCTGGTAGACGATTCTTACTGGCCGCTTGCCAAATACCGCGAGTTGCTATTCTAAAGTATATTCGAGTACGTAATCATAGTAAAAAAACCTGCTTCATCAGAGGCAGGTTTTTTTGTTCTTAAAGCTTTTACTCCTGATTTGTTGGTGTTGAGTTGTTGCTGTGCTAATTCAGCAGTCCGGAGAGTTTTTCCAGCGTTTCCAGGCTAAATCGGGGAAACTCCTGGTAGTGGTTAATTGGCAGGCGGCGGCTGATCTTGAAAAATGTGTTTTCTGCCAGTTTATGCAATTGCTGCTTTTGTTGCAGTTCCTGCAGGGGGCGATAGTTATCCGGGCGGTAGTGGTATTCCCAGGGGCTGCTGTTTACACATAGCCACCAGTCATCAGCCTTGTCGGAAAGCTGGCCCAGGTGCTGTAGTATAGTCTGCTGATACTCCTGCCAGTACCTGCCGCTAAGGTGCAGCGTGCAGCTGAACCCATGGCCCCACCAGAACATGCAGCGATAGGCAAAGGTAGCCTCCTGCTGAAAAATGCGCGGGTAGTCCAGCACCAGGTAGGGCAGGCCCTCATAATTTTCGCCCCGGCTTATTTTAGGCGGTGTTTCCCAGACAGCAGCCGGTAGTGCCAGCAAGTCTTTGCTTCGGAACAACTGCTTTTGCGTCTGCTCCAGCAGCAGGCGCAGGCTATCCTGTATCCTAAGCTTGGCGCTAAGAAAATCGGTATCCTGCAGATAGCGCAGCTCCTGCTCTCCAAGCTTAGGCGGGTGGCTCATGGCGCCAGCTTTATGTACACTACTTTTCAAGCTTATCGGGGCGCTGTATTACCTGTATCACCAGCTCGTGCACATCGCCATCGCCATCTTCCAGGTGCAGGGTAATCATGGGGTTGTCTATCTGGTAATTTTCTACAGAATCTATGATGCGTACATCTTCACCCAGATCTTCCTGGAGCTTTTTGGTGCACGACATAATGGCTTTTGCTAGCTTAACTTCAAAGATGCTTGGATTGTAGTTCTCGGTTTTCATATGCTCATATTCTGTAAAAGAAATCTGATTGCCGGGGTTTTTGTTTACAAACGAATGAGTGCCGATGCCCATGTAAAGCCACTGCCAAAGGCTGCCAGGCACAGCAACATATCAGGATGCAGCAGTCCTTCCTGTTTTGCCTCACTTAGTGCGATAGGTATAGAGGCTGCTGTGGTATTACCATAGCGCATAATGTTGTTGTAAACCTGGTTGTCGCGCAGCGAAAGTTGTTCTTTCAGGTAGTTGCTGATGCGCAGGTTTGCCTGGTGCGGAACCAGCAGACCTATATCTTCCTTAGAGCAGCCATTGGCATCCAGGGCCTCCATGATCACCTCGTGGAAGCGAACCACGGCATGTTTAAAAACAGCGTTACCATTCATGAAGGCACGTATGCTGCTGCCTTTCATAATTTCGGGATCCACACGCTCCTCGGGCCTGCGGCTGCTGCCGGGGTCTTTTACATAGAGCTCTTCTGCAAAGCGGCCGTCGGAGTGGAGGTGGGTACTTAAAATACCTTTTCCTTTTTCATTAGAAGCCTGCAATACCACCGCGCCGGCACCATCACCAAATATTACTGATATGTTACGGCCCCGGTCGTTCATTTCCATCAGGCTGCTCTGTATTTCGGCACCTACCACTAATATGGTTTTGTACATGCCAGTTTTAATGAACTGGTCGGCAATGGAAAGGGAGTAAATAAAGCCGCTGCAGGCATTACGTACATCTAGCGCTCCAATGCTCTCGAGACCAAGCTCACGCTGCAGTAAAACCCCGGAGCCCGGGAAAAAGTAATCAGGGGTAATGGTGGCCAGTATAATAAATTCTACATCCTGTGGTTGCAGCCCTGCCTGCTCCAACGCCATACGGCTGGCCTTCGCCGACATATTGGCAACGGTATCGGTTTCGGGATTAAAAAAACGGCGTTCTCTGATACCGGTGCGCTCCTGAATCCAGGCGTCGCTGGTATTCATTACTTTTTCTAGATCGGCATTGGTTACCACTTGTTCAGGTACATAGTGCCCAAAGCCGGATATAATGGAATGATACATGCTTAAAAGCTGGTTTGGCTGCTAATATTAACAAATTTTTAAGTGCCCTATGATAAAAGTCATCTTTTTACGAAAATGTTAAGCGCACAGGGAGTTTTGCTGCAGCATTGCATTAGTTTGCAAAGCCGCGGCAGGCCATTGTGTATTAGGTAGTAACAGGTATAAGACCCGAAAGATTAACCAAAGAGGGTATAGTTACCAAACTGGTCGGCGGCGGGTGCGGGCTGTATCAAAGCAGGTGTATCGAGGCTGGCATTGTTTACCTGCGAAGAAACTGTGTAGAAGCGGGTTTTGCTGGCTGAGTAAGGCTTCAGGAGCTCAGTAAGCTCTGCGGGCTCTGTATCAGGGCTAAGCCAGACTTTTTCAGATTGCTTGCTAAGAATAACCGGCATGCGGCTGTGCAGGGACTGCAGTGCATTGTTGGCCTCTGTGGTAACAATGGTAAAGGTGTGCACCATTTGCCCGTCTTCATCCTCATACTCTTCCCAGAGTCCGGCAAAGGCAAAGAGCTCTTCGTGCAAAAGTGTAATGCGGTAGGGCACCTTGCTTTTTTTGCCTACCACTTTCCATTCATAAAATCCATCGGCAGGAATAAGGCAGCGGCGGCGCTTTAAGGCATTGCGAAAAGAGGCTTTCTCCTCCAGTGTTTCGGCACGGGCGTTGATGAGCTTTAAGCTAACGGCTTTATCTTTACTCCAGGCCGGAATAAGACCCCAGTGAAACCAGGAGAGGCCTTCGGGCGATTCTGCAGTAATTACCGGCATGAGCTGGGTAGGAGCTGCATTAAAGCGGGTCTGGTAATTACTGCCTACCTCCACGCCAAAACGTTCCGAAATTTCTTTTGCTGGTTTTACCAAAGTATAGCGCCCGCACATATGCTTAAAAAAGATTAGGATAAAGCAAATGTAGGGAGTTTAAGTACTTAACGCAAAGAAATGTACGGCATAAGATATGCCGGGCTCGGGTAAACATAAGCCTGCCGCTTCCGGCACCCCGCTGGTTGTTGCCGGAGCTTAAAGATTGCTAATCAGTAGCTTGGGTAATGCTGCTGCCCCTGGCTTGCTGGCTGCCAAACACAAACTTAAGTGCCCGTAATTCTGAATAATTGAATTCGCCCGCCTGTGGAAAGCCTACGTGACCACCCTGTTCAGGAGCCTCAAATTTTACATAGGGGTGCCCCTTTAGCTTTTCTGCCGGGTAGCACTCTGCAGAAAGAAAGGGATCGTTCTTAGCATTGAGCACCAGGGTAGGAATGCTGATGTGCTCCACAAACCGGATAGAGCTGCAACGGGTATAGTAGTCTTCAGCACTTTTAAAGCCATGCAGGGGGGCGGTATAGCGGTCGTCGAATTCCCAGAGCGTGCGGATTTCCTCCAGTGGCTTTATATCCAGTGTGCCGGGCTGCAGTAGTGCCTTAGAGCGTATTTTGCGGCGAAGGTTTTTCAGGAATCGCAGTTCGTAAATGCGGTTTTCGCGCATACCAATTTTACGGCTGCTGGCGGCAAGATCTAGGGGTACTGAAAATACCACTGATTTTTGAATCTGCTCCGGCAGCCTGTTAGCCTGCTCCCCCAGGTATTTAAGGGTAAGGTTGCCGCCCAGGCTAAAGCCTGCAAGGATTAGTTGCTTATATGTTTTATGCTGCAGCACATGCTCCACTACCTGGGCAAGATCCTGGGTGGCGCCGCTATGGTAAAAGTGGGGAAGCTTGTTAGATTCGCCACTGCAGCCGCGGTAGTTCCAGGCCAGGGCGTGGCAACCCCGTAACAGAAATGCTTTGGCAAGTCCTTTTACATAAGAGCGCTGGCTGTCGCCCTCCAGGCCGTGGCTGATGATGATGAGGGTATCAGAGGCCGGGGCAGCATTCTGCTGCAGCGAGATCCAGTCAAGGTCCAGGAAATCGCCATCGGGGGTGCTGATGCGTTCCCGCTGGTAGCGCAGCCCGCCCACCTTACGAAAAAGTGAGGGAATTATCGTTTGCAAATGGCCATTGGGTAAGTACCAGGGTGCCTGATAAGTCATGCTATGAAAACGTTTGAAAGCAAACATACTACAATAAAACAGCTAAAAAAGCTCCTTTGGCGGCGACTTTGCAAAACAAAAGAAGTGCCGCGGTATTTACCTTTATGCAGGAGCCTTTTTGGCGAATAAGCAAAAAAGGGTTTATTTTACGCCACCATCACAATATGGCTACCTAATCATTTTTGTAAGTAATACTATGGCAGAAGTTATCCGCATGCCCAAGATGAGCGACACCATGGAAGAAGGGGTGATCGCATCATGGCAGGTAAAGGTAGGAGATAAAATAAAATCAGGAGATGTACTGGCAGAAGTAGAAACCGATAAGGCTACTATGGAGCTGGAATCGTATCAGGACGGTGTGCTCCTGCACATTGGTGTACAGGAAGGCGATGCTGTTCCTGTTAACGCCATCATCGCAGTAATCGGCGAAAAAGGTGAAGATATCAGCAACCTGCTGAAGCAGGAAGGAGCCGCCAATGGTGGCGGTGGCGCCGAAGGTAAAAAGGAAACAAAAGAAGAGCAGAAAGATGCTGCCCCACAGGCAAAGGCTGAAAAGAAAGCTGCCCCTGGCGGGTCGGCTCCTGCAGTTGATGTTTCCAAGATAAAGGCAACGGTAATCCGCATGCCTAAGATGAGTGATACCATGCAGGAAGGCGTTATTGCCGCCTGGCATAAAAAAGTGGGAGATAAAGTATCGAGCGGCGATCTGCTGGCAGAAGTGGAAACCGATAAGGCTACCATGGAGCTGGAGTCGTACGAAGATGGTACCCTGCTCCACATAGGCATTGAAGAAGGCAACAGTGTGCCGGTTGATGGTGTAATTGCCGTAATTGGCGAAAAAGGTGCCGATTATAAAGCACTGCTCCAGGCTGAAGAAGCCGGCAGTGACGGACAGGAAGATAGCGCCGGATCGGACGCCCCAACTACCTCACAGGCCCCTGCAGAAGCTGTAACACCAACCGGTGAGGGTGCTCAGCATACCGGCTCACAAAATGCTGTTTCTGCTGCCAGCGACGACAGCCGCATCAAAGCATCTCCGCTTGCCCGTAAAATGGCACAGGAGAAAGGCTATAACCTAAGCCAGATCAAAGGCACAGGTCCGGAAGGACGCATTGTTAAGAAAGACGTAGAAGAATTTAAGCCATCTGCAGCACCTGCCGCACAGCCACAGGCTGCACCCGGACAAAAAGCTGCAGGACAGCAGCCAAGCATTCAACTGCCACAGGTGGTGGGCGAGGAGCGTTACGAGGATCGCAAGATCTCCCAGATGCGCAAAACCATTGCCAAGCGTCTTGCCGAAAGCAAGTTCACAGCGCCGCATTTCTACCTCACTATGGAGATTGATATGGACAAGGCCATCAGCGCACGCGAAAGCCTGAACCAGATCTCCCCGGTGAAGATCTCATACAACGATATGGTGATCAAGGCAGCGGCCCTTGCCCTGCGCAAACATCCCGATGTAAATGTTAGCTGGCAGGGCGATACCATGCGCTTCAATCAGCATGTAAATATAGGTGTGGCGGTTGCAGTGCCGGAAGGTCTGCTGGTACCGGTAGTACGTTTTGCCGATACCAAAACCTTAAGCCATATTTCTGCAGAGGTAAAAGACCTAGGTGGCAAAGCCAAAAACAAACAGCTGCAGCCAAAAGACTGGGAGGGAAGCACCTTCACCATCTCTAACCTGGGTATGTTTGGTATCGATGAATTCACCGCCATCATCAACCCGCCGGATGCCTGCATCATGGCAGTGGGTGGCATTAAGCAAACACCAGTGGTGAAAGACGGGCAGATTGTGCCGGGCAACATCATGAAGGTAACGCTTAGCTGCGACCACCGGGCGGTAGACGGTGCCGTAGGCGCCGCCTTCCTGCAAACTTTCAAAGGTCTGCTGGAAGACCCGATCAGAATGCTAGTTTAACAGGCATGGGGTGTGAGGTATGAGGTATGAGGTTCTGGTATCGCAGGCGTTCATGGAAACCTCATACCTGATACCCCATACCTCATACCCAAAATTTTTTCAACATGACCAAGATTAGAAGCACTACCGTTTGTGCGGTAAAACATAATGGCAAGGTAGCCATTGGGGCCGATGGACAGGCCACAATGGGCAATACCGTAGCCAAAGGAAATGTAAAGAAAATCCGCAGCCTGCAGGGCGGGAAAGTGGTAGTTGGCTTTGCCGGCTCCACCGCCGATGCCTTTTCGCTGCTGGAGAAGTTCGATGAAAAGCTCAACAGCTATGGCGGCAACCTGAAACGTGCTGCTATTGAACTGGCCAAAGACTGGCGTACCGACCGCTACCTGCGCAAGCTGGAAGCCATGATGATTGCCTGCGATAAGGACGAGGTACTTATCATCAGCGGTACAGGAGATGTGCTGGAGCCTGAAAATGGCATTGCCACCATTGGTTCCGGAAGCATGTATGCCAATGCAGCGGCCATTGCCCTGAAAAAGCATGCACCTGAAAAACTCACGGCCCGCCAGATGGTGGAAGAAGCCCTGCATGTTGCAGCCGACATCTGTATCTACACCAACCATAACCTGGTGATAGAAGAGGTAAGCGAGGGGTAACCGGCATTATGCCGGAAGCGTAAAGCAACGGCAATCATATTTTTGATAGCATAAAGTATTAAGCCCCGCCTACAGCATTAGAGGCGGGGCTTTTTTATGGCTGCTCATTTATCGTTTTATAAGTCCCAGCAGATCTATGGCATGTTCTTTTCTCTTTTCATCATACCTGATGCTGTAGCTGGTGGGGTAGTACTTGCCAGATTGCTGGTAAGCAGCAGGCTGCTGGAGTTCAAAGTTTTTGTTTGGCTTTGAGAGAAGGTAGTCAAGGGTAATCATAGGCTCCAGGAAAATCACCTTTTTGTTGTAAGAACCCCAGAGGAAGGTTTGGGTAAAGTCTGCTCCGTTCAGCTCTGGTGAGGCAGGGTCTACCCAATGTTTGCCCATCATAGGTATGGATCCTGGCAAAGCAATGTAAGAAGCAGGCATGTATTGCGGATCAGGTAAGTTCTCTGCCAGGGGATCGTTAAATCCAATAGATGCCCTTTCATCCTGTGAGATGGTGTAAAAATGCATATCAAAGTGTGGATGGGTGTAGATATGATCAGGTTCATGACCATGGGGGTTCCAGTCCAGCGTAAAATGATCAAAAGGAGTAAGGCGTGCCTTTTTTGGCAGCTGCAGTACATACTCAGTCATTTCATGCGGTAAATTGGTAACTGCTTTATCAGACAGGACCACACCGATAGATAGTGGTTCTCCGTTTTTGCTGATCTCTGCCCTTACCCGGGCTACCCCTCCGCCTACTGGTACAGCAGGGCCGTAATAAGTAGTTGATTTAGTATGAGGATCATAAACACTGTGCTCGTGGGGCATCGAGGGGTCAACTGGTTCGTTTTGCTCACAACTGCTGGCAAGCAGCAGAAACAGACTTGCTAATAAACAGGTAGTAAAGAAAGAAAGATGATTTGCGGTTTTCATGATTGAGAAAAATAATTCAGAATGAAGAAAAGTTAAACTAATGGAATGATGGGCTTTACAAAGTTTAGCCGTCTGACTGCTTAACACTACACCTACTTATAAGCAATTGCAGCGCTGGCAGGGCCTGCTAAGGGAAGCAGCAGGGTAGAACTAAAACCGGCTTCCCTGGCCAGTACATCAAAATCATGCATGCTGAAATCATATCCTGCTTCTGTTTCAATCAGCATGTTCAGCGACATCATCAGACCAAAGGCATTATGCCTTCTGTCGTTGTCTATGATGTTTTCGATCACAATCAGTGCACCACCCTTAGGTAAGGCCTCCCATGCTTTCCTGATCAGCATTTTCTTTACATCGGTGCCCCAGTCGTGCAAAATGTTTCCCATGGTAATGATGTCAGCAGCGGGAAAGTTATCTTCAAAGAAGTTGAGTGATGCTGTGCGGATCTGCTGGCTGAGACCCGACTGCTGAATAAAACGTTCGGCAACAGGAGCTACGGGTGGCAGGTCGGCGCTGATGCAATGCAGGTGCGGATGTTGGCGGGCTACACTAACCGATAGCAGGCCGTTAGCGCCACCAATATCACAGAGGCTGTTGTATGGTGCGAAATCAAACCTGTTGGCCAGGGCAACAAAATTACAGGCCTGTGCACCCGCCATCCCGTTCAGGAATAGCTCCAGTGACTGCGGTTGGGCATAAATAGCCTCAAAAATAGGTCTGTCGGTTGTTTTAGCTTCGTTCTGAGGCTTACCGGTTTTCAGGCCTTCTTCAAGATTGCCCCAAAACGGATATAGCCTGTCGTTGGCCATTTCCAAAATGCCGCCCACATAGCTGGGATAGGTCTTATTCAGAAATAAGCTGGTTTCAAGGGTGTTGCAGTAAACTGCATCTTCTTTGATACCTTTTCTCTCCAGAAAACCCAGGGCAACGAGTGCATCCAGAAAGTCGTACAAGCTGCGGGGATGCAGGTTTAGCTTAGTGCCTATTTCTGCTCCCGATAGGGTACCCTCTCCAAGCAGGGTGAACAGCTCTAATTTAATGGCAGTTAAAAGTGTTTTAGAGGCCCAGAAGGCCATACCGGTTTCCAGGATTTTCGCCGGCGTGACAAAGTTTTCCACTTCTCTGCTGTCTGGTGCAGTTGAGCGTTCGTTTTCTATTTTTGTGCTTTGTTCAATTAAAAATTCCATGATGATCCAGTATCAAATAAGTGTGGGAACAGGTTGAAAAAATGAGAGATGTTCTTCGAGGAAGGAGGCATAGCTTCTTGGAGCCCTGCCAAGTACCGTACTCAGGGTTTTAAGATCTTCTGCAGAGGCAGTTAATCCTTTTTCCTGGAACAGGCGATACATAATCGTCCAGTCGTCTACGAGCCAGTCTGGTAAAAACTGTCTGCTTTGGGCTGCCCAGGATACCAGGTCGTTGCCGGCATAGCTGATGGGGCGTTGCAGCATTTCACTTAGCATTTGAGCGGTTTCTGGTCCGTTCAATACATCAGGACCTGCCAGCGGGATGGATAGGCCATCAAGTTCGGAAGAGATCAGAGCCTTTACGGCTACTGCTGCAATATCGCGTACATCCACACGGCTAAGGCCTATATTGCCGATGGGTTGTGGGTAAATGCCATGCTGCAGAATAGTGTCCTTAAACCAGAAGTCGTTCTGATAAAAGTTATTAGGGCAAACAAAGGTGTATGTTAGTCCGGATTCCTGTATTGCCTCTTCCACCAGCACTTTTGTGGCTACGTGTGGAATTTCCATGAATTCGTGTGCCCTGTGAATGCTTTGGTATACCATTTTGCGTATGCCGGCCTGTTTGGCGGCAGCAATGGCATTTTTTGCCTGCTCAATTTCGGTAAGGCTATGCATGTTCAGCATAAATACCTTGTCTGTGCCTTCAAAAGCAGTGGAGAGGCTTGCCGGTTGGTTAAGATCACCTATTACCGCTTCTACGCCCTGTGGCAGGGCTGCTGCCTTACTTAAGGAGGTGGTGAGCACTCGCACCTGCTGCTGATGCCTAAGCAGCCCTTTTACCACTTCGCTGCCTACTGTGCCGGTACCACCAATCACTAATGTTTTCATGTGCTATGTGTTTCGGTTTAACATAGCGTAAAATTATAGCTGCGCCATTCGTGCTTTTTGAGAAAAGCACGAATGGCTACTTAAAAGGAGTGAATGGCAGTGGTTCTGGCGTAAAAGAAATTTTACGCCTTAGAGGGCTGGAAACAGCAGTTCTATGGTGGTACCTTGTTGGGGCAGGCTAGAAACCTTAATGCTGCCGTTGTTCAGGCGAATGAACTCACGCACCAGGATCATGCCCAGCCCTACACCTTTTTCCTTGGCGGTTCCCTTAGTGCTTTTGCCTTCCCTAAGGCAGAACAGGTACTTTAGTTTTTCGGGCTCCATACCAACACCATTGTCACTGATGGTGATATGGGTATGATCTCCCTGCTGCTGTGCCCTTATTTCAACTTTACCGCCCTGTGGGGTAAACTTAACAGAATTGCACAGCAGGTTTCGCAAGATTGTTAAGGCCGCGTTTCTGTCAGCCATCAGCAGAAGGTCTTCGGGGCAGGTAAAGCAGATGCTGATGTTTTTTGACCAGATCATTTCCTGGTACATTTCAAGCACCTCTTCTATTAATTCCTGTACGGGCAGTGCTTCAATCTTCAGCTGCAGGTCGCCGGTCTGGGTAATCGACCAGTTCAGCAGGTTGTCGAGCATATAGCTGATGTTGTTGGCAGCCCGTGAAATCCGGCAGCCCAGGTTATTAAGCTGCAGAAGATCGCCCTTTTCCTGGTAGTAGCGTATCAGGTCCGTTACGTTTTGAAGGGCGGCAGCCGGGCTGCGCAAATCGTGGCCTATAATAGAAAAGAGGCGGTCTTTGCTGGCATTCAGCTGTTCCAGTTCCTGCTTTTTTGCCTCCAGGGCGGCAGTCCGTTCCTGTACTTTCTGCTCCAGTTGCTCCAGAATAATGGCATTCTGTATAGAAATAGCCAATAGCTGGGAGAGCGTCATCAGGAAGTCCTCATCCTCCCGGCTGAAAAAGTTTACATCTGTACTTTCTGCTGAAAGAACCGCGACCAGCTCATCGTTGGCCAGCAGGGGTATGGCCACCTGGCTTTCTACCTGTTTCAGGGCAGGCAGGGAGTAAACTTTTACGCCTGCTTGTGTTGCGGCGGAGGCCTGCAGGTAGTGGCGCTGCCGGGAAATATTCGTCATTCTTAGCTTACGCTTGCGCAGGGCTACCACGCCTATTACGCCTTCGCCCATTTTTACCTGTGTGCCCAGGCCATGGTCATCGAAGCCACGGCTGGCAAAAACCCGCAGGTATTCGTGCTCCTGGTCAGGTAGTAAAAGCATGCTGTGCTTAAGCCCAAAGCTCTGGTCCAGCATCTCCAGGATGTTATCCAGCTTTTCCTTTAGGGTAGACAAGTGGCTGAGTTCAACAGAAAGCCTCCGGATGATATCATTCTTCTTCTTTTCCTGTTCCAGCTCTTTGGCCAGGGGATTTTGCAGGGTTTCCATGCTTAAGCTTGTTTGCCTCCCTCAAACACCTCTTCAATAGAAAGTATCTTGCAGATAATGGCTGAGTAGAGACTAAAGGAAATATTATCGGGGGTGGAAAGGGCCATCAGCTGCATTTCCATTTCCTCGAAAATAGGGCCTTCCTTTTGCTCTTCCACATACTGCAGCTTCAGCTTCCACATCCTCATTGTATCCGGACTTGTTACGAACGCCAGGCAGGTAGAATTTGCCAGTAGATTACGCCTGGTTTTATTCATAAACTGGTAGGAGATGGCTACGTGCTGCTCATCTACATAAAAAAGGCGCGACATAAAAGTAATGTTAGGTATTCCCTCAGGATCGCATGTGCCCACAACAAAGGGAATAACACCATCCAGAGCGCTACGTAAGGCAGACGAAATGTACTGGTTTGCTGACATGCCTTGTTTGTTAACTGATTTTATTACCGGTACCTACCTTAGGGGTCTGATCGTATACTTCTTCGGATTTCATCCGAATGGCAAGGCTGGGCTCCTGGTAGTAATCTGCAAAGAAAAGCCCCGACTTAACACCAATATCCAGCATGCTTCTGCTAAAACCATAGAAGTAGTTTTTCTGATACTCCGCTTCTTCAGGTGTAGAGGGTCTGAAACCAAGGTATATGCCTTTCACCTGATAAGCCTCATAGGAGAACACCGATGCACAGAGAACACTTATTTTCCGGTTTTCAGCTACATTCTTAAAAAAGGTGCGGGCGTATTGCTCCGGGACCAGTAAGTCCAGGTGTAGACGATCTTCAGCCACCACTATCCCGGAAAGCCGCAGGATATCAGCCATACAATCTGCTGAACTACTCCCTAACCAGATGGAAGAATAGCTGGCATGTAACAGGCTAATTTGATGATCTTTCAAAAGCATCGCTTATTTTCTTTTTCTAATTTACAGGTGTCAGTCTGCTGCCGTCATAGCATCCGTTTACAGGCTTCTTGTGCATTTAGTTAAGTTTATGGCATTTCACTGCCTTCAAATACATTTTCTATAGAAAGCACCCTGCAGATCACGGCCGAACGGAGGCTGAAATTAATATTTTCCGGTGTGGAAAGGGCCATCAGCTGCATTTCCATTTCCTCGAAAATAGGCCCTTCCTTTTGCTCTTCCACATACTGCAGCTTCAGCTTCCACATGGCCATAGTGTCGGGGTTCGTTACCAGGGTCGTGAATATGGGATTGATGTTCAGGTTGCGCCATGTTTTATTCATGAACTGGTAGGAAATGGCTACGTGCTGCTCATCTACATAGAAGAACTGCGACATAAAAGTGATGTTAGGGGTGCCATCGGCCGCGCAGGTGCCGGCTACCAAAGGAATTATCCCATCGAATGCTCGCTGAAGCGACTGCGAGCCTAAGCCTTCTTCTGATATTTTAGATAGATTAACCAATTTTTTTTCCTGTTCCGGTTTTTGGTGTTTGCTCGTATATTTCTTCCGCTCTCATGCGTATGGCAATACCAGGCTCCCGGTAATATTTTACAAAAGCAAGACCGTTTTTCATACCAAGATTTACCCTATGCTGGCCAAAGCCTTCTACATACGCTTTCTGAAGGTTTATTTCTGCTGCCGTACATGGGCGGGTTCCTAAATATGTTCCTTTAATCTGGTAGGTTTCCAGGGTGTAGACAGATGTAAAGAGGCAGCTTAGCTTTACATTCTCCTGAATGTTTTTAACAAATGTTTGGGTATACAGCTCCGGAACAAACAAATCGATGTGCACGCGGTCTTCGTTAACCAGAACGCCAGATAACTTTATAATATCGGTGAGGGAGTTAGCACCACTATATCCTACATAAGTAGAGGTGTAGTGGGCTTGTAAAAGGTCTGTCTGGTGATCAGTTAATAACATATCAGGAGAAGCTATATTGTGGTAAGGTGGGCGTACAAAGCAGCTTTGAACGACTTGCTGACCGGCACCTGCTTGCCGGCAACCTCAATACTGTTCTGCTGGGGGCGTATTTTTTCCACCGCATCCAGGTTCACCAGGTAGGAGCGGTGCACCTGGAGGAACAGCTCCTGTGGCAACAGCTGAATGAGGTTTTTCAGCTGATTATTCAGTAAGTGCTTTTTATCACGGGTATAGAGGTAGCAGTATTTATCATAGGCCTCTACCAGGGCAATGTCCTGTAGCTGCAGTTTTACAAGGCTGTTGCCTTCTTTCACAAAAACTGCCTTCAGGGGTGTTGGTTGCGCCGTCCGGCTGTGGGGTTGGTTTGCCTCTTTTTGCTTTTTGAAAACAGCCAGTTCAATGGCAGCCTGTAGATGTTCCGGATCATAAGGCTTGATGATGTAAGCCTCTGGCATTGTTTCCTTTGCTTTCTTAAAAATGGCTTCCTCCTTATGAGAGGTTACATAAATAACAGGTATATCAGCAGACTCGTTGATTTTTTTCACCAGGTCAATACCGGTTTCTTCTACGCCAAGGTCTATGTCCATCAGCAACACATCTGGCTGGGTAGCCTTCAGCTGGCGAAGCAGCTCTGCAGGTGTATCAACAATATCAATCAGTTCATACCCAAGCCGGTCCATAACCATCCGCAGGGTGTCGGCATGCAGGGCATCATCTTCAGCAGCCAGTATTCTGATTTTT
The DNA here is from genome assembly GCF_020178975.1 of Cesiribacter sp. SM1. GTDB lineage: Bacteria > Bacteroidota > Bacteroidia > Cytophagales > Cyclobacteriaceae > Cesiribacter. The sequence goes on along the minus strand of NZ_JAHXBU010000043.1, from coordinate 48,144 downwards.
GCCATTGCAGTATAAAGAAGTATTATTCTTAGTTCGAATATACCTTTTTTTTAAAAATACTTCTATATTAAGCTATCAATGTAGAACATTTTGTTTGCAGCCTCCCTGCCGGCAGATGGTACTGCAACCTGTTTTTTTACAGTACCCTAAGGTGCTGTTACAGTTGCTGGCCTGCGGGTTGTTCACTCCCTGTTTGTTGCCGTTCACTCCTTTATTAGAAGCATTCACTCCTTTTGCCTGCTGCCTGTCAGGGTGCCTACTACCTTTGCGTCAACATCAATTTGAACATACTATACTCTTAACTTTTTAGTCAGCATAAGCCATGAAGAAGCTTTTCACATCCAGTTTAGTGCTATTGGCAGCAGCAGGCATGCTGCAGGTTGCCTGTTCATCAACTCCTGACCCCGGTGAAACTAAGGCAGCATCGGTAGGGTACAGCCAGGAACAAATTCTGCGGGGAGAGTACCTGGTGAACGTTAGCGGCTGTCACGATTGCCATTCTCCGAAGGTTTTTGGACCTAACGGACCTGAGCCTGATCCGGAGCGACTGCTTTCAGGGCATCCGGCCGATATGCCACTGGAGGAAGTAGATGTAACAAAAGTGGGGCAGTGGGTGCTGTTTAATGGCCACCTGACTGCGGCGGTAGGCCCCTGGGGTGCTTCCTTTTCTGCTAACCTCACTTCTGATCCTACAGGCGTTGGTAACTGGACGGAAGAGCAGTTCTTTACGGCTATTCGCAAAGGCAAGTACAAAGGAATAGAGGGTGGGCGTAACCTGATGCCACCCATGCCCTGGCCACAGGTTGCCAAAATGACGGATGAGGACCTCCGGGCAGTGTTTGCCTACCTCAAAACGGTAAAACCTATTAAAAATGTGCCGCCAGCTCCCATACCCATGGAGGCTTTAACAAACTAATAAAAGAATATGTAGTTAGATTGATTGCACCTGTGCGGGTACAGGATAAAGGGCTGGTTTTTACACCGGCCTTTTTTGCTTCGCAGCTGTCTGGTTCCCTGCCACTCGCCGCTCTGCCCCGGGTACTCGTACATAACTCAGCTGCACCTGTAGTCATGAACATCTGCTGCTGTTTCCTGCTTAACTTTTAAGCAAATCAATAAAAGCAAGAAGATGACATTGACTCAAAGCCTTCGGTTCTGCCTTAAATTGCTGCCGTGCTTTTTCCTGCTGGCCGGCTGTAAGAGTTTCAGTGAAAATGCCAAATATGAACTGAATAATGGCTACTACAAAGCACGCGAGGAGGAGGGCGATGATCACAGGGTTTATGTGTATACAAACGAAGATACCCTGGTGGCTTATCGGCTTGTGCAGCAGGAGGGGAATAGGCTTATAGATACCACCGGCAGGGCTGCATTGGTGTTTCCTGCAACAAACAGAGGAGCTATACCCACAACCTATACCCTGCACGAATACTCTTTTGACCTCGATGTACTGGCCATCCCTATGAAATACAGGCCGGAAACAGCAGGCGTGCCCAGACAGCTGAATACCCAGTTCAATGGCGCCATTTATGCCGGTTACCGAACCGACCGCTATAGGATATCTTACGAGCCTACACCTCTGGGAATTGCCGATCGTGAAATTAACCATTATGGGTATAGTGTTGGTTATTTTACCGGCATAGGAGTAGAGCCCATTAACCCCTGGGTAACCCATGATCTATACGCGGGTGAGTACGATGGCATAGCCTGGATGAATGGTGTGGCTGTGATGATTGGAATCAATAGTTTTACTTTTGGTTTAGGGGTTGGGATCGATCAGCTGCTGGATGCTAACCGAAACATCTGGATCTACCAGGGCAAACCCTGGCTGGGGCTTACCCTTGGCCTGAATCTCAATTAGCGCAAGATCCTGGATAGTGGGCTTTTCTGCTACAGACAGCTGCTTCGCAGCTGATGGGATAAGCAGGAACAACTGCAGGCATGTGTAGCCGCCTGTTGTAAGCCCTGCAGGCTGCTGCTAAAGAAACCTTCTACTCCTGCCTGGTATGTCAAAACCGCCTGCAGCCCTTTTAGCAATACCTGCAACCGCTGGTATAAAGTAGGTTGAAAGGGAGTAAGAACTTGTGTTAATTTCTGTTAGTACCTTCGGCCCTCCCTTTATGCTAAGAATGATTGGTGTTTCTTTTGTGCTGGCCCTCCAGAATATACGGGCTAATTTTTTACATACCATTCTTTCAGTGCTGGGCATTGTAATAGGAGTGGCGGCCCTGGTGGCTATACTTTCTTTTATCGATGGTATAGAAAAATATGCCAGAGATCAGATTTCCAGTACCAGTAGCCTGCATTCCATCATGATCCAGACCAGCACCACCAGAACAGTAGACGGTGTACGCATGGATAAGGAGGCCTGGGGATATTTTACCCTGGATCGGCTGGAAAGCATGGAAAAGAGCCTTAGCCACAAAGCCAGGGGCTACCTGATCAAAAATAAGCCGCAGCTCATTCAATTGCCTCACAGTACCAATGCCGATAGCACCACTTCATTGGGTATTGTGTTAACAGGCACTGTGGCTGCTGTAGCTCCAAAAGTAGAGTTACTGGCAGGACGTTTATTCAGGCAGGAGGAAGTTCAGCAAGCTGGCAGGATGGTTGTGCTTACAGATATGCTGGCCCGTAAACTAACGGGAACCGATAAGCCAGGAGATGCCATAGGCCGTAGTATTGCATTGCTGGGGCATGATTTTAAGGTTATTGGCGTGGTGAAGGGCGATGCAAAGGGTACTGCACAGGCCATAGTGCCTATAACATTTTTGAGTGATGATGAATTACGGGAGGAGCCTGCTGTTGTTATGGTAGAGGCAGAAGATGTTGAAAAGGTTAACCTGCTAAAGGAGGAGATAGAGGCCTGGTTAAAAGCCAACCTGGCTAAGCAGGACGATGATTTCAGGGTAATCACCAATGAATTCAGGCTGGCACAGTTGGAGCAGGGCTTTGTGATTTTTAAGCTGGTGATGGGCCTGATCACAGGCATTGCAGTGCTGGTGGGTGGCATAGGTATTATGAACGTTTTGTTGATTTCTGTAACAGAACGCACGGTTGAGATAGGCATTAGAAAAGCAACAGGAGCTAAAAAACGTGATATTGTGCTGCAATTTCTTTCGGAATCAGTAACAGTTTCCAGCTTTGGCAGCCTGCTGGGGCTTCTGTTGGGCGTATTGGGAGCTATGGCTGCCGTACCTGTCATTCAGCACCTGTCCAAAGCACCCTTTGAGGCCGCTTTTACCCTTAGTACCATGCTGCTGGTGGCTGTGCTGGCGGTAGTATTGGGTGTTGTTTTTGGAACGTACCCGGCCCTAAGGGCAGCCCGCCTGGATCCTGTAGAGGCCATCAGGCGGGAGTAAGGCCAGCGCTGAGCCTGCTTCTGCTTATTCCATTACAATAGTTGCGCTGCAGGCATTGGTTTAGGGGGCATACAAACAGAAACAGCCCTGCTAACTGGCAGGGCTGTTCTTCACAATATTTATTTTTAGGCACCGGCAGGCTTATGCATGGCTGAGCGCACGTGCTTCACATGATCGTTCTAATACAGTGCGTCCTGTAGTTGCAGGGCTTAACAATCAGCAGGGCTTACCTGTATGCTGTTGATTTCGCCTTCCTGTAACCAGAAATTTACGCCTAACTCATCAATTGCAATAAGCTCCATATCCGGATCTTCGTCTGTAGAAACATCTTCCACATAAGGATCGGTATAGCCCTTTTTTTTCAGGTAAATAAGCAGCTCATCTTTGGTGCTTCCTACCCTTACAGCATTTTCCAGCACAAACTCATCGCTGTCAACTTCAATGTCGCTAAGGGAGAAGTCATCTTCAGAATCAAAGCTCAGATATAGGCCCAGGTCATAGTACATTAAATGAAGACTGGTAGACCCGTCTTCATGCTCCATGGTATCCATCTCGTCAGGCTGGCCAAGTATCTGTTTTACATCATCTTCCGACTGGCCAAATTCTAGTTTACCGATTCCTTTCTCTAAATAAATATTCTTGTCTCTCATGGTGAATGGAAATGAAACAAATCACTCAAATATATAAGCTTCAGCATTAATCGTTTCCAGATCAGGAAAAATTTTTACAAATAAATGAGTTTTTCTAAAAGAGGCTCACTTTAAATCCCTGTTTCTATATTTGCAGATGCAACCTTCTGAACATACCATTCTACTGGAGCTGGTAAAAGCTCAAATGCCTTTTGGTAAATACAAAGGCCGGAAAATTGTAGATCTGCCCGAGGATTACCTGCTCTGGTTTAAGCAGAAGGGTTTTCCGCCCGGTAAGCTGGGCGAGCAGCTGGCCCTTGCCTATGAGATCAGGTCCAATGGACTGGAGTATCTGCTAAAGCCCTTAAAAAGGTTTTAAACCAGCGCATCTTCTCTGCAGCGCGTGATTACTCATGCGCTATAGAGAAGATGCCTTAGCTTTAAGATCTTTAACAGCTTTTAAACTGTTTCTTCTATCTCTTTATTTTGCGCTGTTACTACTGCCTGTGCAGTTGTTTCGTCGCCAGCAGCCCCGGCAACGGCCTTGTTAGATCTGTTAGCAACCATAGAGGCTACCACACCTGCCACCAGCATACCAATAATAATGGACAGCGATGCATAAGTTGGGAACTTATAGTGGTTAGCCAGCATCATTTTAACACCTACAAACCCAAGGATAAACACCAGGCTGTATTTTATATAGCCAAAACGATCCAGGAAGTTAGCCAGGAAGAAGTAAAGCGTACGAAGACCCAGAATGGCAAACACATTGGAGGTAAACACCAGGAAGGGGTCTGTTGTAACAGCAAAGATTGCCGGAATAGAGTCTATGGCAAAGAAAATATCGGTAAACTCTACCACCACCAGTGCCACAAAAAGCACGGTAGCAGTTTTAATGCCGTTAACGCTGATGAAAAACTTTGAACCTTCGTATTGCCAGTCAACCGGGTATAATTTGGTAACCAGCTTAAGGATCGGGTTTTTGCTGAAGTCAGTTTCTTCTTCATCTACAGACAGCATACGCACTGCAGAGTAAATCAGCAGGGCTCCAAAGAGATAGGTAGTCCAGTGGAATGCTTCAATCACTGCAGTACCCACCAGTATCATCACCGCCCTGAAAACCATGGCTCCAATAATACCCCAGAACAACACCTCGTGCTGGTAGCGGGGCGCTATCTTAAAATAGGCAAACACCATGGCTATCACAAAGATGTTATCCAGGCTTAGCGATTTCTCAATCAGGTAGCCGGTATAATAGTTAATGGTTGCTTCTGAACCACTAAGTCCCCTTGTGTTAACACCAAGCCAGTTGGTTTCATAAGCGTAGTACACAAAGCCGCCAAAAAGCACAGCCAGGCCAACCCAGACCATAGTCCAGTAGAATGCATCTTTGTAGCTGATTTTTTGAGGGTTCTTGTGAAATACTCCTAAATCAAGCGCCAGCAGGCCAAGAATCAAAGCAATAAAGATTGCCCAAATAACTAGTTCCATCTATTTGAGGTAAAAGTCAAAGATAGATAAAAGTGAAAGGCACGAACCCTACTTGTAAGAAAAAAGGCAATAGCGCAAAAAACAGGGCTATTTGCAGGGTTTAGCTGGTGTTTATCAAAGGGTTCTGCTAATTTCTCTTTATCAGATTCCCACATGCTGCCACATAGGGCGGGTATTGCTAAGCTATTGGGGTGATTGTTGGTTTTCTACCTCCAGCTCGTAAGTTTTTTCTACTATCTGATGTATGGTTTGATCTAATTCTTTGCATACCACATCCAGCTTTTCAATCACAATACCGTTCATTTCATTAGCCGGATTACGCTTATCGAATAAGTTGATGAGACCCAGGATGCTGGCAACGGGCCTGCGCACATTATGCGACTGCATATGGGCAATTTCCCGCAGTTTATCGTTCTGCGCAAGGATACGTTTCTCTGCTACCAGCTTATCGTTAATATCGAGGGCAAGCACCAGGCGGGCTCTTTTACCATTGAAATGGGTTCTGTGGCTGAAAATACTCACAAAGAAAACTTCTCCGTTCTTGCGCATATGCAGCCAGGTGCCGCTGTTAGAGTAGGTGGGAGACTCCTGTCTGACATTATTCAGTAGCTTTTCGTGTTCGCTGCCGGGGCGCAGCTGTAAAAGTGTCATATTAAGAAATTCTTCCTGGGTATAACCATAGACCTGCAGTGCAGCCTGGTTTACGGCCAGTACTTTAAGTGTTTCAAGTTCATACACCCACATGGGGTTCGGGTTTTCTTCAAACAGACGCTTGTACTGGTTTTTGTTTTCTATAAGGCTTTTATTAGACTGTAAAATAATCAGGTAGAGCAGGAAGGAAGAAGCCGAGATCAGAAAGACTCCCCTGCTCACCTCGGCAGCAAAAGGTGTGGAGTGTTCGCCCACAATCCTGGCCATATAGCTGCTTAACACAAGCAGAACAATGCCTAAGATAAAATATAGTGAAGAGTATTTTAAAGCAGTCTGCCTCATAAAAAGCCTGAAAAAAGAATGCTGCAATAACCCGATCTTTCATTGCTAACTGAAAGATTCGCTAATCCCTGAACATGTAATTAGGCCCAAAATACTATAAGCAACTTATAGATTGAAAGCTAAAGTCCATAAATTGATTTTTTTCTTTGTTGAATACACTGCAATAACCAATATTTTTACACTAATTTTTTGCCTTTTTGAACGGTTTAGCCATACAACAGTCTAGCCATGATCGAAAGTGAACTTCCCATACAAGCTGTACTTCCTGACTTGAAAAAAAAACTGCAGGACCAGTTAACACTTATTCTGGAGGCACCTCCAGGGGCAGGCAAAAGTACGGTACTACCACTGCAGCTACTGCAGGAAAGCTGGCTGGCGGGAAAAAAGGTGTTGATGCTGGAGCCACGCCGGCTGGCAGCCAGGGCTGTGGCACACCGCATGGCCTGGCTGCTGGGAGAAAAAGTGGGGCAGACGGTTGGCTACCGGGTGCGCTTCGAAAACAAAGTAAGTAAAGATACCCGGCTGGAAGTGCTCACGGAGGGAATACTCACCCGCATGCTGGGGCAGGATAATACACTGGAGGGTGTGGGACTGGTGATCTTCGATGAATTTCATGAACGCAGCCTGCATGCCGACCTTGCTCTGGCCCTTTGCCGGGAGGTGCAGGCCGTGCTGCGCGATGACCTGCGCCTGCTCATCATGTCGGCTACGCTGGATGGCAATGCACTTTCCAGCATGCTGGGCAATGCGCCTGTACTCAAAAGCCAGGGCCGCCAGTACCCAATAAGTCTGCAGTACCTGCCACAGGAGCAGCGGGGGGTGCCCGGTGGAGAAGCAATAGCCCAACAGGTAACCAAGGCAGTACGAAAAGCGCTTGCAGAAGAAGAGGGAGATGTGCTGGTGTTTCTGCCAGGCCTGGGTGAGATCCGCAGGGTAGAGGAACGCCTGCAGGAAGCGCAGCCGGAGCTAAGCCTGCACCCCTTGTATGGCGATCTGCCACAGGCAGAGCAGCAGGCAGCCTTGTTGCCCCATCCGCATGGAAAGAGAAAAGTAGTGCTGGCTACCTCAATAGCCGAAACCAGCTTAACGATAGAGGGCATCAGGGTAGTAGTAGATTCAGGCTATTCGCGTGTGCCCAGGTTTGAGCCACGTAGCGGCTTAACCCGCCTGGAAACAGAAGCTGTAACCCGTGCCACCGCCGATCAGCGGGCGGGACGTGCCGGCCGCCTGGGGCCCGGTGTTGCCTATAGGCTCTGGAGCGAAGGCATGCACCAGCACCTGCTAGCCCAGCGCCAGCCCGAAATCATGGAGGCAGACCTGGCCCCAATGGTGCTGGAACTGGCAGGCTGGGGTATTGCAGATCTACGCTCCCTGAACTGGGTAACACCACCAACGGCAGGTGCGGTAGCGGCTGCGTTGGAGCTGCTGCATCAGCTTGGTGCCCTGGAGAACGGCCGCATTACCGATAAAGGCCGGGAAATGCTGAAGCTGCCCACCCACCCACGGCTGGCCCACCTGCTGCTGGAAGGTAAAGAAGCAAATATGGCTGCACTGGCGGCAGATGTAGCCGCCCTGCTGGAGGAGCGCGACCCACTGCAAAAAGAGGCAGGGGCCGATCTTAGCCTGCGGGTAGAGGCCCTGCGCCGGGCACGCAGCTCCAGGCGGGGCCACGCTGCAGAGCGCGGGGGCTTTATGCGCATAGAGCTGCTGGTATCGAACTGGTGCAGGCTCTTTAGCATAGCCCCGGGCACTGAGCCAGTAGCCGACCAGGAGGTAGGTAAACTTATTGCAGCTGCCTATCCCGAAAGAATCGCCAGGCGCGATAGCGGCAACCGCTACAGGCTGGCCAACGGACGTGCAGCACGGCTTCCGGAGGCCGATCCGCTGGGGCATGAGGAGTGGCTGGCCATTGCGCACATGGATGCAGGAAAAGGAGAGGGAAAGATATTCCTGGCAGCGCCCCTGAACCCGAAAGATTTACGTGCCCTGGCAAAAGAGCAGGAGGTGGTGGCTTGGGACACCGGCAGGGGTGAGCTGGTAGCCAACAAGGAATTGCGGATAGGAGATGTGCTGCTGGAGAGCAAGCCCCTGGGTGCCATACCGGAAGAAGAAAGGCTGAGGCTGCTGTGCGGGGCTGTAAAAGCCGATGGTGAAAACCTGCTCTCCTGGACAGAAGATGTAAAGCAGTGGCAGGCCAGGGTATTGAGCCTGCGCCACTGGCGCCCCGGTGAGGCGTGGCCGGATGTAAGCACGCCTGCCCTGCTGCAGGAGCCTGAACAATGGCTGGCACCCTACCTGGCAGCGGTACGCCGCCAGGACGATTTCAGACGGCTGGATTTGTTACAGATCCTGCAGTCGTCGCTCTCCTGGGAGCTGCAGCAGCGGCTTGCCCAGCTGGCACCCCTGAGCCTGGAGGTGCCAACCGGATCGAACATACGCCTGGAGTACAGGGCAGATGGGAGCCCGCCGATCCTGGCTGTTCGCTTGCAGGAGATGTTTGGCCTGCTGGAAACACCTGTGGTCAATGAAGGGCGCACCAGGGTGTTGCTTCACCTGCTTTCACCCGGCTATCGTCCGGTTCAGGTAACACAGGATCTGCACAGCTTCTGGGAGAATACCTATGCTGCCGTACGCAAAGATTTGCGCGGCCGCTACCCCAAACACCACTGGCCCGAAGACCCCTGGACTGCAGAAGCCGTAAGAGGGGTGAAGAGGAAGCATTAATCCTTTACCTCCTCTTCGCTGTTTTTGCCCAGGTACTTTTTTAGGTACTCACGGAATGCTTCCAGCCGGGTTTCCTTCCAGAATGGTACGTTGTTGTACATGGCGGTGCGTGCAATCACATGGGCTGCTACGGGTGCTGTTATAAAGGTAAAGGTGATGATGACGATCACCTTTAGCAACATATCAGCCTGGTTAAAATAGATGGCCATACCCAGGAGTATGAGGCCAACGCCCAGGGTAGCTCCTTTGGTAATGGCCGACATGCGGATGTAAAAATCCGGGAAACGCAGCAGGCCAATGGTAGCGATCAGCATGAAAAGGGTGCCCAGCAGTATAAAGCAGGAACTCACAATTTCGCGCAGCAATAAGTAGTCTGGTTCGCTAGTCATTTTTGTGGGTTCTTTTCATGAGAAAATAGGCAAAGGAGATGGAGCTCAGAAAGCCAAAGAGCGAGAGGATAATGGCAACATCAATAAAGTCTTCGTTCCCGGTTAACTCTGTGTAGATGGCAATGATGCCAATCATGTTGGCTACAAAAAGATCGAAGGCCGTAATGCGGTCGGGCAGGCTGGGGCCAATGGCAAAACGAATGCTGGCCATAACCAGGCAAACACTAAGGCCAGTTAAGGCTATCAAAAGGCTTATGTGAAAAATACTCATGTTGTCAGTTCTAATAATCTTCGTTCAAATCCCCATTTCAGCTTTTGCACAATTTCTTCTGCACCGCCCTCCTCGAGGTAAAGCACATGCACCCAAAGAATCTTTTTATCGTCGCTTACATCCAGGCTAAGGGTTCCGGGTGTAAGGGTAATCATGGCAGCCAGCAGAGTAATTTCCACATCGGTTCTGGCAGAAAGCGGTAGGGCTACTACGGTAGGCTGCATGCGGTAGCGCGGCGTTATGATTTCGTAGGCAATCTTGATGTTGGCAACAAACATCTCTTTCAGGAAAAAGAAGAGAAAGGCCATTGCCTTGGGTAGCTTACGGAAATAGGATGGGTGATAGAACACAGCACTTAGCCAGAGCAAGAGTATAAAAACCAGGAAAACAAGCAGCGCGGTGGCAGCATTGTAGGGCAGCAGACTGCTGTAATCAAAAAACAGGTAGGAGAGTGCAATGGCAATGACAATATGGATGCTAAAGGTTTTCATACTATCCTTACTTGCTTAGTACTACATGAATGTACAGCTCGTGGTTCAGCAACTGCTCGGCAGCTCTGCCGGAAAGGCTGATCAGCTGCTCAGCATAGAGGCCAATGTACAGGATCAGCAGCGTGAGGAAGATCACAGGCACATACATCAGCCTGCGGGTTGTTCTGGCAGCTGCACTTTCCGGCTCCATTTCATGAGTTGTGTTTTCTACCCCGGCTTCAGCAGGCTTTTTCTTCCAGAACACCTCGTTCCAGATCTTGGTCATGGAGAAGATGGTAAAAAGGCTTACGGCCAGTGAGGTGGCTACAATGGTATAATCCTGGGCATCAAAGCCTGCCTTTGCCAGCATAAATTTGCCCCAGAAGCCGGAAAATGGAGGGATACCAGCCAGCGAGAAAGCCGACAACACAAAGAGCAGGGCCAGCACGGGTTGCAGCAGGTAAACGCCCCCCAGCTTTTTGAGGCCGAAGCTGCCATGCCGCTGTGCCACCACACCACTTATCAGGAAGAGGTTTGTTTTTACCAGGATGTTGTGGATGATAAAGAAAATGCTGCCAGCCAGTGCCAGGGGCGTATAGATGGCAAGCCCCATCACCATATAGCCAATCTGGCTCACGATATGAAAGGAGAGAATTTTCCTGAAATCTTTCTGGGCAGCAGCTCCTAACACCCCAATCACCATGGTAAAACCGGCAATAAGCATGATCAGGGGCAGGCTAAGTTCAAGGTTTATGGCAAATATGAGCGTAAAGGTGCGTACCAGTGCATATACCCCTACCTTGGTAATGAGCCCGCCAATAAAAGCCGAAATGGCTATAGGTGGGGTATGGTAGGAGGCAGGCAGCCAGAAAAACAGGGGAAATACTGCTGATTTGATGCCAAAGGCCAGCAGAAAGAACATGCCTGCCATGCTAACCAAACTGGTATCTGTTTCGGGCATGCGCACCAGGCTGGCCAGTTCGGCCATGTTTAGGGAGCCTAAGGTGCCATACACCACGCCAATGCCCATCAGCAGAATGCTGGAGGCAATTATGTTGATAGTTACATACTTGATGGCTCCCTCCAGCTGTGCCTTGGTACCTCCCAGAGAAATCAGAACAAAACAGCAGATCAGCAGCAGCTCAAACCACACAAAGAGGTTAAACAGGTCGCCGGTGAGGCAGGCGCCACCAATGCCCAGCTGCAGCAGGAGCACCAGCGGATAGTACCCAAATCTTTGGCGGGCGCCATCGAGCCCCTGCAGGGAATACACAATCAGGGCAAGGCCAATGATCGAGGAGGAGAGCACCATCAGGCAGCTGAAAAGATCGGCAACCAGGGTGATGCCAAAAGGTGCCGGCCAGCTGCCGATCTGGGTTTTGATAATGCCCGCGCTGTTTACATGCAGCAGCAGGTACAGGCTGGCCGAAACCAGCCCCAGCTGTGCCAGCAGGCTTACTATTTTTTGTGCCCGCGGCCTGAACCAGAAAAACAGGCACAGAATAGCCCCGTAAAGGGGAAGGAGCAGGGGTAATATGAGCAGCAGCTTATTCAAATTCTGGCTTTTCAGGCGTTTCAATCTTTTCGGTGGTGTCCAGGTCGTCCAGATCGGTGGTGCCAAACGACTGGTGCACCCGCCTGATCAGCACAATGGCAAAGGCCTGTATGCCAAACCCGATTACAATGGCTGTTAGCAGCAGGGCCTGGGGAACAGGGTCGGCAAAGGGTTCCAGGGCCACTTCGCTGGTTTCAGCAATAATAGGACTGCCCCCGCGCGTAAGGCGGCCAATTACAAAAATGAACAGGTTGGTAGCCAGTCCAAAGAGCATAAGGCCCAGGATAAGCTTAAAAAAATGGCGGTGAAGGATAAAGTACAGCCCCACCGAAAAAAGAATGCCAACCACAAAACAGAGTAAAACTTCCATATACTGTTCTTTAATCTTCCGACATGATAAAGGTGATTTTCAGCACTACGCCCATCACCAGCAGGTAAACTCCCAGGTCAAAGAGAATAGGCGTGCCTGGCTTGCCCAGGATGGGCAGGTAAAAGTCTGCCCAGAGTGCCGACATATAGGGCCCGCCGGAGAAAAGCATGCCTAAAACACCACTGCTTACCGCCAGTAACAAGCCAGTAGCAATGAGGTGCATGGGTTCCAGCCGGTACTCCCGTGCTTTACGGGCCTCTTTGGGCAGTTTTGTTTGCTTTCTTTGCCAGGTGTTGTTTTTCAGGGTTTGCAGGTAGGCCTGGGTACGGCTGCGGTGGTCGGCTCTGTCTTCTACATACAGGCTGAAATTGAAAAAGAGATGTACTACCTCCTTGGGGCCATAGACCATGGCATAGAAGATGTAGCCGATGGACCCGATAAGCCCGCCAATAAAACCGCCTCCGGGATGGTTGTGCCCCCGGAAGAGAATGTAGAGTGAAAATAGCTGAAAGACAGGCACCAGCAAGCGTATGGCTGTGCCCAGTATGCTTGTTTTCATGGTTTTTCCTCCTTATCCAGCTGAAGTTTAAAAAGCGCCAGGATGCCTATGGCTGCCACTGCCAGCACGGTTATTTCACCCAGGGTATCCATAGCCCGGAAATCTACCAGAATCACATTTACTATATTTCTGCCCTGGCCCTGCAGGTAGCTTGCCTGCCCAAAGTATTCTTTTAAGCGGGAGTCTAGCGGGAACTGTTTTACCAGCAGCAGCACATAGGTCATGGTGCCGCCAAAGAGCAGGGACACCATAATGTATTTTATCTTTGTCTGGATAGAAGTGAGGTTATGGAAAGAAGGGAGCTTGTGCAGCACCAGCACAAACAGCACCACCGTGAGGGTTTCGATGAGGAGCTGGGTAGCGGCAATGTCGGGCGCGCCAAAGAGAATAAAGAACACTGCTACTGAATAGCCAATAATACCCAGGATGGCAATAGAGGTAAGCCTTGACTTGCTGTTGTGCAGCATATAGAGGGCTGCCATGATGAGCAGAATCAGGACAAACTCATACACCCTTATGTTCATGATCAGGGGCAGGCGGTCCGCCAGCTCCAGCGAAGGGCTGTTGGGGATTAGGGCATAAGCCAGAAAACCCAGCAGCGTTAAAATAATGATGGTGATGTAATTGCGCAGGTAGCCGGTTTGAATGCTTCTTGTTAACACACCGGCAGCATCAGGCAGTGCTTTTACCGCTTTATAAAACAAGGTGCCGGGTCCGAAACGGTAAATGCGGGAGAGGCGCGGAACTAAGGCATGAAGCCTGTCGGTAAAACGGTAGAGCAGATAACCGAGCAGCAAGGTTAGCAGGCTTATGAACAGTACCATATTAAAGCCATGCCAGAGCGAAAGCTCAAAAACCTGCTCCTCACCAAGCATGGCCTCTGCCGCACGCCTAAGAATGGGGGTGGCCAGCATGGCAGGAATAAGGCCCAGCAAAAGGCCAAGGCCGGAGAGCATCAGCGGCGGTAGGTACAGCAGCGGTGTGTTGCCATGCTCCAGGGGTGTTTGCCTGCCGGTTTTACGCCAGAAGATACGATACCCCACCACAAGGGCTACAGCCACAAAGATAAGCCCGGAGAAGAAAGTAACAGCAAACATGGCTGTACGGGTGGTGCTCTCTTCCAGCGCAGCTTCGTAGAGTAGTTCTTTGCCAATAAAACCAAAAAAAGGTAGCACGCCTGCCATCGATAAGGCTGCCAGAGCACCAGCCAGGGCAGTTGGCAGCATCTTTTTTCCAAGGCCCTGCAGCTTGTTAATCTCGCGGGTGCCGGTGGCATGGTCTACATTGCCGGCTACCATAAAGAGGGTACCTTTGTAAAGCGCATGTGCCAGCAGAAATACAACCATCGCCTCCAGTGCCGGGGCTGACCCAATGCCTGTCATGGTTACCAGCATGCCCAGGGCGCTGATGGTGGTGTAGGCCAGGATTGCCTTTAGGTCGGTATGCTGAACAGCCAGAAAGGCACCAAGTACTGTTGTGCTGCCCCCAACAAGCATGAGGGTGTACTGCCAGACATCTGTGCCGCCCATTACCGGAGTTAGCCTTGCCAGCAGGTAAATCCCTGCTTTAACCATGGTTGCCGAGTGCAGGTAGGCGCTTACAGGTGTTGGGGCTGCCATTGCATTGGGCAGCCAGAAATGAAAGGGAAACTGGGCAGATTTGGTAAAAGCCCCTATGCAAATAAGGACAAGTGCAGGCAGGTAAAGGGCGTGAGCGCGAACCATTTCACCCCTGTTTAACAGTTCAGTAAAAGAGTAGCTGCCACTGGCATTGCCCAGCAAGAGCAGGCCAGCCATCAGTGCCAGTCCGCCACCACCTGTTATCAGCAGCGCCTGCAGTGCGGCGTTTCGCGATTCTTCCTTTTGGTGCTTAAAACCAATGAGCATGTAGGAGCTAAGGCTCGTTAACTCCCAGAATACAAAAAGGGAGAAGATGTTGCCTGCTGTTACTACCCCCAGCATGGCCACCATAAACAGCATCAGGTAGAGGTAGAAGCGGCCCAGCAGGGGATCACCTTTCAAATACCCACCCGCATAAACCATGATCAGGGTGCCAAAGCCGCTGATCAGCAGGGCAAACAGCAGGCTAAGACCATCCAGGTAAAAATCGAGGTTTATCGCCAGGGAGGGTACCCAGGCTTGGGTTTGCGTGATCAATGCTCCCTCCAGAATGGCTGGCAAACAGCTGCAGAAGTAAACAAAAGCAGCAAGGGCAGCCAGTGCCATAGGCACATAGGTATATTTGCCAGCAACCCGGTGCAGCAGGGGGGCGGCAAATGCTAAAATAAACCCAAGCAGCACTACAATTAACATAAGCGTAGCTGGTTCCTGCTTACAGGGGGTTCGGGGCTTTCCTTAGTACCCCAGCTGATCCTCATACAGGGATCAATGGCAGGCAGTTGAACTGTAAAAAATCTTTTGTATTGTTGGAGCACAAGCCAGGCCTAAGCCCATCCGGCAGGTTAGCTTAAAAGAGTGCTCCTGTTTATTATATGAAAAATTAATGCCTTCCTTCCATTACTTCATCTGCTGCCGGATCAGGTACTGCCGGAAGGGTCATGCGCAAGATTATATAGCCGCCAATACCTGCAATGGTTGAGCCTATCAGAATGCCCATTTTTGCCTCGTTCAGCAGTACAGGATCTGTAAAAGCCAGGTTTGCTATAAAAAGAGCCATGGTAAAACCAACCCCTCCCAGCAGGGCAAGTGCCATGAGCTGTACCCAGGTTGAACCTGTGGGCAGGCTGGCGATTCCAATCTTTACGCTTATCCAGGAGAGGAGGCCTATACCAAGGGTTTTTCCAACCAGCAGGCCAAGGGCAATGTTTAGGGTAAGTGCGCTGCTAAGGGCATCGGCCCCGCCGGCAAGCGCCACCCCTGCATTGGCCAGGGCAAAAATGGGCAGTACAAAATAGGCAACAAACCCATGCAGCGAGTGCTCCAGCTTTTGCAGAGGGGGTTCTACATTTTTGGCAGCAGACCTTACGGTCTCAGCAGAAGAAAGCTGTTCGTAAGAGAGCAGATGATCATCCGGATCATCTTCAAACTCTTTAAAAACCACCAGTCCGTTTTCTACCTCCTCTACAAAATCTCTTGCGTTTATTCTAGAGGTAATGGGTACAGTAAATGCTACCATAATACCGGCTATGGTAGGGTGCAGGCCGGATTTAAGAAAGAAATACCAGATCACCACCCCAACCAGCATGTAGAGTGTTTTCTTACGAACATTGAAGATGTTGAAGGCAATCAGCACCAGGAAAAGCCCAAGGGCAATGTAAAGGGCTGGCAGGTAAATTTCGCCGCTGTAGAAGATAGCAATGACCAGCACGGCACCAATATCATCCACAATGGCAAAGGCAGTAAGAAAGATTTTCATGCTTAGGGGTACCCGTTTCCCCAGCAGGCTTAAGATGCCAAGCGAAAAGGCAATGTCTGTAGCCATGGGAATACCCCAGCCCTCGGCACCGGGCTTTCCGGATTGCAGGAGTACGAAAAGGAGCGCAGGGAAAACCATACCACCAATAGCAGCAAAAATAGGCAGGGAGGCTTTGCGCATCGAAGAGAGCTCTCCCACCAGTACCTCGCGCTTGATCTCCAGACCTACCAGGAAGAAGAAAATAGCCATCAGGCCATCGTTCACCCAGAGGATCAGGTATTTGATCAGCGACCAGTCGCCCCAGGCTAAGCCCACTTTGGTATTCCAGAGATTTATGTAGCTCTCACTCCAGGCAGAGTTTGCCCACAGCAGGGCAAGGGCAGTGAAAAAAATCAGTAAAATACCACCTGAGGACTCTGTTTGTAAGAAGCGCTGAAAAGGCGAAACAATTACCCTTCTGAGTATTTTTCTTGTAGGTGTTGGCATGAATTACATTAAGCTTACTGTAGAAGTAAATTTCTTTCACGCCAAATTGTTATGGCTATTCCTGTTGCAATTGCATTGCCTGGCTTATTTATAACTGGTCTACAGGAGGTTAGTGGTAGGTTTTACAGCAAAGCTGTTTTATGCCTGGCGAATCCAGACAGATAGATAAAAGATCAGGAAGGAGTTTTCTTTATGGCTGCTCCAGTCTATATACCCCCGCCAAACCATTCCTTAAAGGGTGCTACTTTTTCGCGGCTTACAATGATCTCCTCCTTAAAATCGAAGGATGGGTTGATCTTAAGGCGGCTGTTGGAGTAAACCAGCACATCTTTAATGCCGGTGAGGCTCATGATGTAGCTTCTGTTTACCCGGAAGAATTGCTCGGGAGATATCATTTCCTCAATAGTCTCCAGCTTATAGTCTGTGATCATGCGGCGGCCGGCCCCGTTCACCAGGTAGGTATTGCGGCCTTCGGCAAAAAACAGCTGTATTTGCTCGGTTGGCACGGAGTGGATGTGGTCGCCGATTTTAACCAGAAACCTTTCTTTATACTGGGGCTTGCTAAGCTTTTTATAGATATCCTGAATAGACTGCAGCGGATCTGAGAAGGTACCGCTTAGCTGCTTTAGCTTATCGATGCTGGAAGAGAAAGCATCGTAGGTGAGGGGCTTCAGGAGGTAATCAATGCCATTAGCCCTGAAAGCTTCCAGGGCATACTGGTTATAGGCCGTAATAAAGATAACCGGCTTTTTCAGGGGCACCTGGTCCAGGGCTGCAAAGGAGAGGCCGTCGGCCAGCTGTATGTCCATCAGCAGCAGGTCTGCCTGCTGGCCCTTTTGCTGCAGTACATCAACTGCCTCCTGCACACTCTGGGCAGCACCAATCACTTCGGTCTGATCACTGTAGCGCTTTAAAAAATGCACCAGCTTCTCGTATGCGGGGCGTTCATCTTCAATGATGATTACTTTCATGTGGCTGTAGGTTAAGGGTAGGGATGGAGATCTGGTAGTATTCGGCAGCTGCTCCCGGTATACCAGGAGTTGTATGTAAGGGAGTGTCTGCAGTATTTTCCTGTACCAGTTCGGGAGAAGCCGGCACTGGTACAGCTGTACTATGCATTAGTACGGGCGTCCAGTGCAGGTCTTTGCCTGTTAACCAGGCATACTGCTGGTGCAGGGCTTTCAGTATATTTTCAAGTGCGTGCTGGTGTACGAGCGAGAAATTAGGCTTAAAGCTGATGACTAATGCTTCCTCATGCTGCCTAAAGCTTATGATCAGCGGGGCCGCAAAGGAGCTTAGCTGCGATTGGGCAATGGCTTCTGTAAGGCGCACCAGGCTGCCCGGTACTACCATGCTTTCCGGGTTCTGTATATGGGTTTTCAGCTCCAGCCACTTGCCGGAATGGGATAGCAGCTGGTGAAGCTTTTCAATTACAAGCAGTTCATCTTCCAGTGGTACAAGCTCCTCCTGCCTGCGCAGAAAATAGTGGTAGAGCTCGGCAAGCAGGCTTATGCCGGCATCTGCAGCTTCTGTTTGCCCTTCCCTTATTTTCAGGATTACGTGCTCCAGGCCCGAGAACAGAAAATCTGGATGAATGGTATAGCAAAACTGGTAGATCTGCTGCTCCAGCTCCCGGCTCTTTTCTTCTTCGGCAGAAAACTTTAGCTGGTATTGGTGGTGCAGCCATACAAAACCCAGAAAATAGCTCTGGTACAGCAGGGCAATAAACAGAAATATGCCATTGAACACCTTTAGCTCGGTATAAAAGCTAAGGATGTAGTGCATATCCAGCCGGTAGCGAAAGTAGAGGATCAATAACCCGCTGGTGATGAGGGCTGTAAGCAGCAGGGCCAGCACCAGCTTTAGGCTGCTTTTGGTCCAGAAGTCTTTGCGCACCTTAGAAAAGCTAACAGCCAGCAGGCGGTTGGCCTCCAGCACGGCATAGCTCATACCAATGCATACGAGCAGCTCTTCGTTAAAGAAGTTTTCCAGTACACGGCTGTGGGTATCAAATGCCAGCAGCACCAGTAAATAGGCAATGGCACCAAAAGCCAGGGGGGCCAGCAGTCGAAATAAGGGGCGGGTGGCGGGGTTACTATACATAAGCCTCCTTCTTGCTGTTGGTAATGTAGGGCAGCTGCACCTTAAAACTTTCGGAGTTTTGTGTTACCACCACATTTTTGGCTGATAAATGCTGGTAGCGCTCCTGCAGGTTGCGCAGCCCTACCTTGCCCGATTTAAGGTCCTGTGGTGGGCGTGTAATGTTGTTTTCTACTGCAATGCCTTCAGGGTGCGCCTCAATGCGTATGACAACAGGTGTACTGGTGCTGGCAACATTGTGCTTCAGGGCATTTTCTACCAGCAACTGCAGGGCCATTGCAGGAATTTTCTGTTGCAGGCATTTCTGGTTCACAGTTTTCTCCAGCCTTATCCTGTCGCCAAAGCGTACCTGCATCAGGTGAAAAAAGCTATCCACCACCTCCAGCTCCTGTTGCAGGCTGCTTAGCACTTCATTTGGCTTTGCCATAAGGTACTGAATGTTGTGGGCCAGCTTGCGCAGGTAAATTTCGGCACCGGCGCTGTCGTAACTAATGAGGTTGGAGGCAGTGTTGAGTGAGTTAAAAAGGTAGTGCGGGGTTAGCTGTGCCCGCAATACATCAAACTGCAGCTCCTTCTGGCGCCGCTGCGCTCTTGTGCGGGCAAGGGTTTCTGCAGCATAGCGGTAATAGGCATACCAGGAGAAGTCAATAAGGGTAAAGAGCAAGCTCAGCAGCAGGCTTACAATAGCCGCCGTTAAGCGGAATATTTTCAGGTTATCGGGCTGATAGAGGCCGGTTGTGGTAATTATCTCTTCCAGCAGTATGCTAAGCAGCCATGCAGAAGCTACCCCCAGCCCCCAGAGCAGGAGACAGGATAGCGCAAAGCGCAGGCCCGGGTAGTGCCGCCAGGCTATACGCCTGATCAGCGCCTCATACCCCAGCAGAAAAAGAAGGCTCCCTGCTGCTGCTGCACCTAATACAGCCCCAGTTTGATCTGCCAGGGCAGTAAACAGGGTAAGTTTGCCGCCCAAACTGTACAACAGGTAGAAGAACAGCCCAAGGCAAACGGTGAACACAGCAAAAAAGGAGGCAGCTTTATTCATGAGAAAGGGGGGAGGCGTTAGTTGCTGCATAAGATGCGGGAGGGAAAAATTGCCCTCCCGTATGCTAATATAAATATAAAGATGAAGAGATTTTAGTACTGTAAATCACTGGGCACACTTCATTACATTGCCGTAGTTGAAAGTGGAATTAATTGACTTTGCGGCTTCCTGTACCGCTTTCTTTACTTTCTCGCTCTTGCTCTTATGACATACCTGCAGCAGCACTTCTGATTTGTTGTGGTCGCTTTGTATGGTGCTGGCACTGGCAGCTAGTTTTGCCAGCTGGTCATCATTTAAACTGCCTTCGTTCAGGGCAGCCCTCAGTACCTCGCTGCGGTTGTGGTCGCTCCTGATGTTCTGGCTTTCGCGCAGAAACAGGTCGAAGTGCTCCTCGAAGGCCGGGTCGGCTACCAGCATGCGCATAAATTCTGATTTGTAATGATCTGACTGCAGCTTGTTAAGTGTACCAAAGAGGGCTTCGTAGTTTTTAATGCTTAGTTTGTGTGTTTTTATCAGCTTTTTAAGGCTTTCGGTAGCGTAGTGTGCAGAGCCTGTCTGGTTAATGCTGCTGATCACATAGGTTACACCCGCAGGGCTCAGTTCCTTTTGTGTGTTTAGCACCATGGAGATGGTTTCTGTGCGATAGTGGTCGGAGTTAACGGTCTGCAGCAGGTTACCCAGCAAAAACTCCAGCTGCTCGTCGGTAAGCTGGTTGCTCCTGACCATCCGCTTGAGTACCTCAGATTTATAGTGGTCGCTGTTTATGGTGCCAATAAGCTGGAGGGCCTGCTTGTTATACTGTGCAGGCAGGTTTTTGCTAAATGCCAGTTTTACAAGCTCTGTTTTATAGTGATCTGATTGTACCGTATTAATGGCATTCAGGTACTGGCCCATGTTTTGCTGGTTGGCCAGCAGCTTATCGCTGTTGTTTTTAAAGATTTCGTAGCGGTAAAAGTCGGAGTCCACCTGTTTGCCAATTGCTTCTATCACAGAGGGCACTTCGCTTTCCTTTATGTTTTTCTTCAGGAGCAGCTCGGCATATTTTGCCTTAACATGATCGCTTTTAATGTTGCCCATTTCGACAAGCACTGCCCTGACACCACCCCGCTGGTAAAAGCGGTCTACACGACTTTCTGCTCCAATGGTGGTGTTGCGCAGCAGCTCCGGCAGTATATCGGCCAGCCATGCTTTGCCGGCAGGTTCAAAGGGTACTGTACGGCCACCTTCCTTATACTCATGGCTTAGCGTGCCCCCCGTGTTTTTTATAAAGATCTCCCGCGTATTGCCAAAGGTGGTTTTCTTTATTTTCAGAAAGCCACCCTCACTAATGGCAGAAATACTCCTGTCGTCGGGGCCAATGGTAATGGTGCCGTCAATTTCAACATTCAGGCTTTCATTGTCGTTCTGGATCTTCAGTTGGGTAGAAGACTCCCTGTTGGCGCTGTATACCTTTACATTGGAATGCTGATGCTGTGCCTGTACGGCAGATACGAACAGGGTAAAGCTAAGTACGATGCTAAGCAGGAGCCGCAGCGTAATGGAGTAGTATGTTAATGGTACGTACATATCTGTGGTGTTTTTATTTCTGATCCAAAATTGCAATGCTTTGGCAGCGAAAAAAAGCAAGAGGTAACCAGCTGCACGATAGCTGTAGTGAACTGTAAAATTTGTGTAGTAAACTGCTGGCTGCTTTCTTGTTCTCCTGGTAAAATAGGCTAAATCTCTGCCTGATAGCCGTTTTTGGCCTTTTTGCCGCTGTTTTCTATCCTCATGAGCATCTTTGCTGCACAAATCCTGCAGTTCACTACACGCAGGCGGCAGTTGGTTGCAATCTGTTTTTAAAGGTGCGGGTGTCATCCCAACTTTGAGCTATCAACCGAGCAAAAAAACAAAACACCGATAGCGATGACACCATTTTTCCAGCTCTCCATTAAACTAAGCCTGGCCTTACTTTTAAGCGTACTACTAAAACCTTTTGGAGTGCAGGCACAAACAACTTCTGGTATAGAGGGTAAACTAGTAGATGATGCCCAACAACCGCTGCCCTATGCCAATGTAGTACTCTTTAAAGGGGAGGAGCTGGTAACAGGTGTTGTGAGCACCAAGGATGGCAGCTTTTCGCTACCCCTTCAGCAGACGGGCAGCTACTCCATACGCATTACAGCCATTGGCTATAACGATTACACCCTGCCTGCCATTAATGTGCCGCAGCTGCCTTTCCATAAAGATTTAGGGATTATTACCATACAGGAGGCAGTAGAGCAGCTTAATACGGTGGAGGTTGTAGCCAGTAAACCTACCATTCTGCTGGAAGACGATAAGCTGATCGTAGATGTGGAAAGCTCTACCCTGGCAAATGGGGGTACTGCTTTGGATGTAATAAGCCGCTCTCCCGGGGTGCTGGTAGATTCTGACGGCAATATTTCCCTGAATGGCCGCCAGGGCACCATGGTGATGATCGATGGCAAGCCTACCTATCTTTCTGCCGCCGAGTTGCAGCAGTTTCTGGCCAGTATGCCGGCCGATGGTGTAAAGAGCATAGAACTGATCAGCAACCCATCTGCCCGTTACGATGCACAGGGCACGGGTGGCATTATCAACATCAGGCTAAAGAAAAACAGCCTGCGCGGTACCTTTGGCAGCCTTAATGCGGGCAGTGAGTATAATGGAAAGTTCTCTTACTTTGGCGGTGCCAGCCTTAACTACAAGCAGGGAAAATGGTCTGGCTTGAGCAGCCTTGATTACCGCAGCAACCAGCGCGACATTTACCACAGCCTGTATCGCCGCATAGAAAGCGGAGAAGGTACTACCGTAATAGACCAGCACACCAACCGCTACTATGGCACCAACTCCCTTTCCGGCAGAACTGCGCTTGACTTTGAGCTAAAGGAGGGCCACAGCATAGGGGTTGGCGGCAAATACACACAGAACTGGGCAGACAGAAGCTCTTCGGCCCGTGCAGATGTGTTTGCCGGGGGGGCAGAAGACTTCAGCTATACCGCCGATGAAGCAACCGACAGACCATTTAAGCAGTGGGGACTTAACCTGCATTACACAGGAGCGCTCGATACACTGGGCAGCACCCTTAGCCTGGAGGCAGATTTTACACAGGTAGCTTTCGATAACATCAGCCAGTTCCAGAATCACTACTTTGGAGAAGAGAGCGGCAACAGGCCCAGCGAGGAGTTCTACTCCTCAAATCCCGTTCAGTTTGATATTTATTCCATAAAAGCTGATTATAATAAGAGCTACAGCAATGGGGGCAAATGGGAGGCAGGCTTTAAAGGCAGCCGTGTACTAAGCGACAATAACTTCAGGATGTGGGCAGCACCAGGCAGCCAGCTGCCGGGCGGCATCGACAGAAGCAATCATTTTCTGTATGAGGAATCTATACTGGCCGGCTACCTGATAGGCCACTATAAGCTTAGCAAAAGCTTTAAGGTACAGGCAGGCTTGCGGGCAGAGCAAACCCTGGCAGAGGGCTATTCCCGGAGTCTGGAGCAGAAAACGCCCCGTCGCTACCTCGATTTCTTTCCCAGCATGGTGCTTAGCCAGCAGGTAGACAGCAACTACCAGCTAACCTACAGCTACAGCCGCCGCATCAACAGGCCCTCTTATGGCTGGCTCAATCCCTACGTGCTGTATGTAGATCCTTATACCTCCATACAGGGCAACCCCATGCTGCAGCCCGAGTACTCACATGTTTTTGAAGTTAACCAGGTACTGCACCAGGATTACCAGCTAAGCCTCACCTATACTTTGGTAGATGATAATATTGTGCAGGTGCCTTTTCAGGATGACGAAGCTGCCACCACCACCTTCAGGCTGGTAAACCTGGAAAAAAGCCACCAGGCGTCTCTACGGGCAATAGCACCCATTAAATTTGCCCGCTGGTGGACTGTGAATAACACAGGCGTTCTTTCTTACAGCTCCTATAAAGCCTCCCTGGAGGGTTATGTGGTAGACAACAGCAGGTGGAACGGCTACCTGCAGTCGCAGCACAAGTTTACGCTCGCAAAGGGCTTTACTGCAGAAGTTAACGGTACCTACGTAAGCCCCGAAGCCTGGGGTGTGCTGCGCCTGAAAGGCTTTGGCTGGGTGGAAGCCGGTGTAAAGAAATCCCTGTTCAACGAAAAACTTGATGTAAGCCTCAACTTCAACGACATATTTCGCACAGATGTGACCCGCTTTACAGTGGCGTTCCAGGACCAGGATACCCGCATGAGGCAATACGCTAACCTGCAGAGTGTGCGCCTTTCCCTCCGCTATAAATTCAGGAAAGGCGAAAAGTTTGAAGGTCCCGGAAGCAGGGGCAGTAACAGCGAAGAATTGAAAAGAACAGGCGGCTGATCCCAAAGCCACTGTAACCCTCAGCAATCACCAATTATTTCTTCAGTCAGATATTACAAAACTTAAATTTTTGAAATTATGAAAAAGCTATCAGTCCTTTTACTTTTTATCTTACTGGTACCAGCCTTTGCACAAGCCAATGGTACCGAACCCACCGCAGCAAAAAATGCATTAGCAGTAGATGACCCTATCCTGTACATTGACCTGGAGAACAATTTCTGGTTCCAGGAAAAAGTACACATCCACATCAGCGATGCCGCAGACAAAACCCTTGTCAGCAACGCCTACAGCCGTGAAGAGCTTCAGAAAGACAAGGCATTAAAAGACCTGCTCCGTAAAAGCACTCTCTACCTCACCATTGGTGATCACTACTACTTCTTCATGGAAGAATAGGGTACAGGATCTGCCGGGGTTGTATGGTTGCGCCAGCCATCATAGCAGTGAATACTCCTTGTGGCAGAGGTGGCTGGTATTCAGTTACCTCTGCTATTGTTTTGTATGAGCAGCTTGTAACTCGCAGGGCTGGCGAATGATGGCTGTTTATGCTTATGATTATAATAACTTTAAATATTATTTTGTAGTTTAATGGATAGCAGACTGTAACACCACCTATATGAAAAGGATATCCAT
This sequence comes from Cesiribacter sp. SM1, assembly GCF_020178975.1. Taxonomy (GTDB): domain Bacteria; phylum Bacteroidota; class Bacteroidia; order Cytophagales; family Cyclobacteriaceae; genus Cesiribacter. The sequence goes on along the minus strand of NZ_JAHXBU010000043.1, from coordinate 23,348 downwards.
TATATTTTTCTTCCTTTTGGTTTCTGCGTTTGCGATAGCACAGACTAAAAATTTTGAATTGCTGAATCCTGATGCCATTGAACTAACAGAGGAACAGTTAGCCTACCTGACTACCCGAATGTGGAAAGTAAACAGCGTTGATACGCAAATCAGGGATGAAATAGTAAACACCAAAGGCTGGGCATTTCTGGAGTTTGGTGCAGGCAATGGATTTGAATATGGCGGCAAGAGCGGGAATTGGGCGTTACTTGAAAATAAGTACTTCCGGTATCAGTTGAATAACCCGGAAGATGAAGCCAGGCTTAACTTTGGGGGGATTTATTCAGTAACAAGCTTAACTGACTCAACCTTAGTCTTATCCAAGGTGCTGACCAGTGCCCGTGATATGAAAAGAACAATTCACCTCTACAATTTCAAATACTTTTACGATAAACGGGCGCCAGAAATAAAGTATCCTTACTGGGGGGAAGTGAGTAATAAGGTATTGGATTCAATTAGCCACCTTAGTGAGGAGACTTTACTGAAAGTGGGAGATTTTCATGGATTGCGTTTGGTAGGAGATACCATTCATATCCATACACCAGACACTATCGTCAAGATTAGAAAGAAGGATTAAATGAAGTACAAAGTTGCCGAACCCCACGGGAGCCACCTGCTGCAAGCATAGTGCTCCGGCAGCCCACCCCCTATACAGAAATAGTACTACTTCAGGCGCTCCTTCTGCTGCTCATGCTAACCCTGACGTTTATGGACCAGAATTTTACTCATCTGGCAAGTTGCGGGGGTGTTAAAGGCCTAACAACCAGTTTTAAGGCTGCTTTTTGCCTGTTTTAAGGGTGTATGAATTGTTAAAGATTATTTTTTATTTTAATGATGGGATCTGCTAACTATCATGTAGATTCGCACCATCAAAAGACAATTAGCCTTAACAGTGTTACATGCTGCTGAAGCCTGCCCGGGCAGAAAGCTGTTACCCAACCTAAGGCTGAAAGAAAATCAGGAATTTCAGAGGAGTTTAAAGAAAGCAATACTATGTTTTTGTTGTATGGTTTAATTTGCAGTGCTGTTGCAGCTACTGGCACTTGGTTTATGTATACAAACTACCGCAAGCCAAAGCCTACAAAGACTTTGCAGCGTGTGGAATTTGAAGAGGCGCTGATTGACTTTACTCCCAAAAAAGGGTACCTGCCCTTGTTTGAGAGAAATCACAGGCTAACCTAGTCAATCCAAGACCACAGGTTTGCTTAAAGACAGAGAGGCGACTCCGGGAACATATCAGTACCCGGGGTCGCCTTTTTTAAGCCGGGAGGGTGAAGAAAGCACAGCTCCTAACAAATAATCATACCTTCTGTGGCAACTATGCTGCAGCCAGCTTTTCAGTCAGCTGTTCCAGGGCAATGGCTTTGGTTTTTAGTACTCCTGCATAGCTCTTTTTTTAGGCAGCCTGGCAAACATTTTTTATTTTAACAGTAAAGCAGAGTATTATCAGATGTTTGAGATAATAGACCTAAGCCAGGAGATTTTCTCAGGAATGCCGGTATACAAGGGACTTCCGGAGGTGGAAATAAGCATGCACAGCTCACATGAGGAGTGGGAGGGAATTACAGATGCGGCCACCGTTTCTCCCAGTGTGAATAGACTGGCGCTGAGCGAGCATACCGGCACACATGTAGATGCGCTAAGCCACATGAGCCGCCAGAACAGGGGGCAATCAATCGAAACAATGCCGCTCTCCATGTTTTACACCGAAGGCATTTGTCTTGACTTCTCCCATAAAGGTTTCAGGGAACTGATTGAAGCCTCCGAAATAGCAGAAGCCTGTGCCAAAGCAGGGCTCGAGATCAGGAAAGGTGATACCCTGTTGCTCTACACCGACCACTACAGAAAAGCTTACGGTAGCAGTAACTGGGTAAACGGCCCGGGGATAAGTGCTGATGCAGCCCGCTGGTTAGGCAGCCTTGAAATAGCAGCCTTTGGTGTTGAAACCATGTCGCCCGGGGTATCCGGTCTGAGCAACAGGGAGGTGCACCACATCTGTGGAGAACTTGGTTTTACCCACTACGAAAACATGATCAACCTGCATTTGCTGGTTGGCCGCGGGCGTTTTCGCTTTATAGGACTCCCGCTGAAAATAAGGGGAGGTACCGGCTCTCCGGTGCGGGCGGTTGCAGTTTTTGAGAAAGGCTAACATTTGTGGGCCAAACCAGCTGCCTAAGTATACTTTTTAACATGCATACAAGAGATTGGATCAGTCATAAATTTTTTTGCAATGGAAATAAAGGCGAGAATTGAGAATAGCCTGAACAGCAACCAGGTTTTTGTTGAAACCAATGGCAGGCTTAGTGAACTTAGCATACCATCGAAAGAAAGCGGCCGGGGATCTGCAGTAAACGGAGGGGAATTTTTATGCCTGGCGCTGGCTACCTGTTTCTGTAATGATATTTACCGGGAGGCACAGAAACAGAACATCACCATTACAAAAGTAGTGGTAGAAGCATCTGCCGAATTTTCTGCCGAAGGACAAGCCGGTTTCAACATTGTTTACAGTGCTAAACTGGAAGGTAACGCCAGCCAGGAAGTATTGGCTGAACTAGTACAGCATACCGATAAAGTTGCCGAAATTCAGAACACCCTAAGGGCTGGGGTAGGTGTAAAGTTGCTGCAGTAGCTTAAAGGCGCAGTTCTTTGGTAGGATTTGCATCCCCGGGGCTTGATGCGCTAAAACTTATGCCATTCTTCCTCATTTGCCCGGTAGTTTACCACAGGCATACCGGGAGTAGGATTTTTTTTATACATTGTACATCAGCATGCAACCATATCTCTACAAATGAAAAGAAACACCCAATCCTTTATTTTACTGTTATTGGCCCTGCAACTGTTTTCCTGCCGGCAGGAACATGGGAGCCGGCGTACTTTTACCGTTAAAAATAACCTGGATATGGACAGGCAGCAGGAAACAGTTCGTGTGCCTGCCGAGAAGGTGAGTGATTTGATAGAAAGCTTTGGTGCCGATAATCTACTGATAAAAGAGGAGGATAGCGACAGTGTGCTGGTATCGCAGGCGATAGATTATGATGGAGATGGTAGGGTAGATGAAATTCTTTTTCAGGCCACTATAGGGGCCAATGCCGAAAAGCGCTTTGTAATCCAAGGGGTTGAAAACGGAGCGGCACAGCGGCCCGAAAGCAGGCTCACTACCTACTCCCGCTTTGTGCCGGAGAGGATCGATGATTACACCTGGGAAAACGACCGCGTGGCTTTTCGTACCTATGGTCCCGAGGCGCAGCGAATTACAGAATCTGGCAAGCCTGGTGGTACCCTTACCAGCGGTATGGATGCCTGGCTCAAACGGGTAAACTATCCGGTTATCGATAAATGGTATGCAAATCATCAGCAATCGCCCGGCGCCTACCACATCGATACAGGCGAAGGTTATGATCCCTACCATGTTGGCGACAGCAGGGGCGTGGGGGGTATAGGCGTATGGGAAAACGATTCGCTCTATGTGTCGAAGAACTTTAGCAGTTACAAAACCATTGCAACTGGCCCTATCCGTACCGTTTTTGAATTAAGTTATGCTCCCTGGGTGGCAGCGGGGCGCACAGTCAGGGAAACCAAGCGCATTAGCCTCGACTTGGGCAGTAACCTTAGCCACTACGAAGTATTTCTGGATAGCGAGCAGGCTTTGCCCAACATTGCCGTGGGGCTTACACTGCACGAGGGGCAGGGAGCTGTGAAAGCCAGTACAGAAGAGGGCTGGTTTCGTTATTGGGAGCCAATGGACGATTCCGAACTGGGGGTTGGCCTGGTAATAGACCCATCGGTAGTGCAAGATTACAAGGAGCGCAGGGTAGAAGCAAAAGACCAGAGCCACATATTGGTGCTGGCAAATCCGGAAAACAACAAGCTTAGCTACTATGCTGGTTTTGGCTGGAAAAAGAGCGGGCAGTTTAACTCTCCCCAGGAGTGGGACCAATACCTTGCCCGTTTTGCCAGGCAGCTGGAGGAGCCTCTTATGGCATCCTTCTGAGAAAGAGTAGCGCAGCGTTCAGAAGAGGGAGCAGGACTAAATTATCATTCAGGCCAGATAAAGCAGAAAAAAAATGTACCACCACTCTATTAAAACCTGGGTTAGTTTGTTCTGCTGCCTCTTTATCGCGCAGCCGGCCTTTACGCAGGAAGCAGGTGCAGCGCCAGATGCCGGCACATATTTTACCTCATTTGATGATACCAGGATCTACTATGAAGTACGGGGCGAAGGCCAGCCGGTAGTGCTGCTGCATGGTTTTACCAATACCATAGAGAGCTGGAAGAGTAAAATTCTGTACCAGGCACTGCTTGATAATGGTTTTAAAGTTATTGCCCTGGATTTGCGGGGTAACGGCAAATCTGATAAACCAGAGACCGTTGCAGGCTATGTGCAGGATGCCGAAACCCGCGATGTATCCGGGCTGGTGAGCTTGCTGGGACTTAGCAGCTATCAGCTTGTTGGCTACTCCCGCGGTTCCATAATAGCATCACGGCTGCTGGTGCTTGATAAGCGGGTTTCTGCTGCAGTGTTGGGTGGTATGGGCGATGCCTTAACAAATCCCGACTGGCCCCGCAGAATGGCGTTTTATAAAGCATTGATCGGTGAGGGAGATACAACGGACTTCCAGGGATTTCTGCGCTACGTCGATGAAAGTGGCCTCGATCGCCAGACGCTGGCTTTTCAGCAGCAGGCGCAGTCAAGTACATCACCCACCGATCTGGCTAGCGTAAAAATCCCGGTGCTGGTTATTTCCGGCGATGCTGATCATGAGAATGGTTCTGCCGAAGCGCTGGCAAAACTAATACCCGCTGCCAGGGTTAAAAGAACGCCAGGTGTTCATAATACAGCCCATCAGTCACCACAGTTTTCGCAGGAGGTTTTGAGCTTTCTGCAGCAAAACAGGCATAAACATTAGCACGCTTGTATTGTTAGCAAAGGCTAACGCTTAACCTATAAGTTTCCTTTGTGTATATAGCTGGTGATTACAGGGAAGTACGGCAGGCGCCTTTCAATATTAACTAAGGCTCCTGCCAGCATTGATGGTGTTGTTAAAAATGGGAATGCGCTCTTTATAGTAGCCATCCAGCTCCTGGCGTATGTGCTGGAACGTTTGGTTGTAGTCTAAGCGCCTGTCGGGCATGGTGGTTTTGGCAATTTTAAGGCCCTTATTGTTAGCCTTAAGCGCAGCAGCAGTTGTTGCAGCAGCTGCTACTGAAGCAGTTGCTGCTGGAGTATCTATAGCTGCTGTTGCAGCACTGGCTGCCTGATTACGCCCGGGGCCAGTCCCCTGCAACGTTCTGTTGAAGCTGATCAAACGGAACCCTAACGTTCTCTGCAATAATCTGATTCCACTGTTCACTGATAAACCTAAACTTAGCATCGCACAAAAAATTCTGGTTAATAATCTATTCTATTTTTGTAATTTCTCTGTTCCCAGGCTAGCCTGGCTTTCTTCCACTCATTTGCTTTTTCAGACCAGTACTACTGGATTTTACCCCAGTTGATATGGTGCCGGAAAAAGCTGTTTCTCCAATAAATTATACTCTTGAAGATTTATATATAAGAGCAGGAGCGGCTTACTGTTTGTGCCTACGGTACGGCTTTGCTTGTGCTGCTCCAGATATATATACGTGCAAGTAAGAAAAATGTAAACTGTCAGTCAATAGAAAAATAATACGGGCTAGCCGCTTGGCCCCCGATCCAGGCTGTGGTAATGATGTAAGATGTTGTAAAATAGTTAGTTGCGAAAAGGTTGCAAATATAAAAATTTAATTTTGTCCACAATAAATTTAATTATATTGCTCTTGATGGGCTGCGTTAAGGGTAATATTTCTTCAAATTCAGAGGTAATATAGAGAGGAGAATTTGCTGTAAAATCTGCCTGGTAATGGACTTTAGCAGAATGAATGGCAATAAAAAGCTTGTTTCCTGCTGCTGTTAAAGTTCAAAATAATTGTAATATTGTTAAATTTATTAGTGTTCTGTACGCACCCTCTCCTGCCATAAATTATGGGGTAGCAGATGGAGCTTTTGTAGAGATTCAGGCTGGCTAAGAAAGCAATTGCAGACTTAACCTCTTTTTCAGTAATATTTAAATCCCCAGGCATATGCAACTGGTTTATCTGATCACATTCATTGTAATGTTCTTCCTCCCGGCTCCGCATGAGGCGGAAGAGGCACCGGCTTACAGCAGCGAATCAGCTACGAATAAGGAGCCGTTTATTAGCTATACGGTAGAGCCAAATTTCAGAAGGAGTACTACCATAGATGTTAGCTTTGAATACAGTGCTAACGCTGCGGGAGAACTGCTCCTGAAATATGAAAACAGCTCCTGGGGAGACAAAGACATCTTTAACTGCATAACTAAGTTTAAGGTAAGCCCTGAACCTGTAGCTGTAACATTTATGCCTGATAGCAGCCTGATCAGCATTAAGGCACAGCCTGATCAAAAGTTGCTGGTGAAATACTCTGTGAAGCAGGATTTTAATGAGCCGGTGCAGAATTACCACCGCTACCGGCCTATTGTGCAGAAAGAATACTTCCATGCGCTGGGCATGAGGTTGTTTATTATGCCTGTTGATCTGTTTGCCAGTGATACCAGCAAGGCCAGCATCGAAATTAACTGGAAAGAAGAGATTGGGGCGGGCGTATTTCACAGCAGCTTTGGTGCTAAAAGCAAGCAGCTGCTGCACCTAAGCCGCGAGGAGCTTTATGCCTCTGTTTTTGTGGGCGGAGACTTCAGGAGGTACCGCCTGACTGTTAATGGCAATCCTGTTTATTTTCTTACCAGGGGTGAGTGGAAAGCGTTTAAAGATGATGACGTTACCAGGATTCTGGAAAAAACCATTAGCTCACAGGTTGCTTTCTGGGAAGATCCGCTTGAGGCCGATTTTACAGTTACACTTATCCCTACTTTTGAGGAGTGGACGGAGACTTCCAAATCTTACTCCCTGGGTGGCAGCGGGCTTACACATTCCTTTGCCAGTTTTGCTTCTAACAATGATGGTGCTACGCTTAGCAGGCTTTCCTGGCTCTATAACCATGAGCTGCTGCACCGCTGGATTGGTAATACGATCAGGAATGAGCAGGAAGAAAAGCAGTACTGGTTTTCTGAAGGCTTTACCGATTACTATGCCTATAAGCTAATGCTGAAGCGTGGAGATATTGGTTTGCACGAATACATTAAAACACTTAATGCGGAGGTATTCAAGCCGCATTATAACTCCCCGGTGCGGGAGCTGCCGAACGATCAGCTAAGTGGAGAAAAATTCTGGTCGGATGTTAACTATCATAAACTGCCTTACCGCAGGGGCTTACTGTATGCCTTTTTGCTCGATACACAAATCAAGCAAAAGCATGCGTACAGCAAAAGCCTTGACTACCTGATGAAGGATTTACTGAACCTTGCTAAAAAAGATGAAGGCCTGCGCTTAAATGATAAAGTGTTCGGAACTGTGTTAAGCAAATACCTGGGAGGGGCCGCGCTGGCAGATTTCAGTAAGTATATAACAGAAGGTAAGCTTATTGATTTTAGCCGCAGCCTGCCCGAGGGCTTACTGCTTGATGCCTCGCTTACTTACCCTGCACTGGCGCTTGATGCAAAGGCAGATCCGCAGCAGGTAGTGCGCAATCTATCAAAATAAGCTTACTGGCCATAGTGAGGGGTAGCCAGCTTGCTACTAAGCCTGTAAACAGAAAAGGGCATGCCTGGAGCATGCCTTTTTCTATTATCAGTGAGCTAGAGTATATGCTTACTTACTAAAGTAAATGTTTACAAAAGTAAATGCTTAATAAGGTCTGGCAGAATGGCCTTTTTGTTCAGCCTCTTTAACGGCTTCGGAGGAGCCTTTGCTTCCCATAGGTCCGTCGGTGCCCATCATTTCTTTCTTCATCTTCATCATTTTTTCAGTGGCCATTTTAATGCCCTCTCTCACCCTGCGGCCATAATCCTCATCAGCCTGGGTAAAATATTCAAGCATTTTATCCTGGATGCGCTTATCACAAGTGGCAAGATCGTTAGACAGGTTGGAGATCAGCTCTTCGCGTTCCCAGTCTTCGAAATTGCGGTATGTTTCGCCTGCCTGGCCAAAGGGGTTGGTACGGTCAATTTTCTGCCGCATCAGCTGGGCATTATAGCTTGGCATGTAGTCCTTGCCGGGTCTTGTGGCTTCTTTAAGGCCGCCAATGGTAGAGGGCTCATAGTTGATGTGAATGTTCTGCCCTTCTGCAAAGTCGGTTTTAAAGGACATCATGCCGCCCCGCTGGTTGGTTGCCACCTGTTTCCTGGGGGCGTTGATGGGTAACTGCAGGTAGTTGGCACCTACGCGGTAACGCTGTGTGTCTGAGTAGGAGAAGGTGCGGCCCTGCAGCATTTTATCGTCAGAGAAGTCAAGTCCGTCTACAAGTACACCGGTACCAAAGGCAGAGAGTTCCACTTCGTTGAAATAATCAACGGGGTTTCTGTTCAGGGTCATTTTACCAACCGGCATCCAGGGGAATTGCTCTCTTGGCCACAGCTTGGTATCGTCCAGCGGATCGAAGTCGAGTTCCGGGTGTTCATCGTCACTCATGATCTGCACGTTCAGCTCCCACTCCGGATAGTCGCCGCGCTCAATGGCTTCGTAAAGATCCTGGGTGGCATGGTTAAAGTTCTTGGCCTGTATTTCCTGTGCTTCTTTAAGGGTCAGGTTCTTGATGCCCTGCTTAATTGGCTCCCAATGGTATTTTACCAGCACTGCTTCGCCATCGGCATTCACCCATTTGTAGGTATTTACACCTGAGCCCTGCATCTGGCGGTAGTTTGCCGGAATTCCCCAGGGGGAGTACAGGAAAGTAACCATATGGGTAGCTTCAGGAGTGCCGGAGAAAAAGTCAAAAATCCGTTCTGCGCTCTGGATGTTGGTAACAGGATCTGGCTTCTGCGAGTGGATCAGGTCGGGGAACTTCATAGCGTCCCTGATAAAGAAAATCTTCAGGTTGTTGCCTACCAGGTCCCAGTTACCATCTTCGGTATAAAATTTAACTGCAAAGCCGCGTGGATCCCGCAGGGTTTCTGGTGAGCCGGAGGGGTGGCCTACTGTGGAGAAGCGAACAAAAACAGGCGTTTGCTTTCCTTTTTCCTGAAATAGCTTGGCACGGGTATATTTTGCAACTGGTTCGTCGCCCACTTTGCCATAGGCTTCAAAAACACCATGTGCACCGGCGCCACGTGCGTGTACTACACGTTCAGGTACACGTTCGCGGTCAAAGTGAGATATCTTTTCAATGAAGTGGTAGTTCTCCATTGTGGCGGGACCGCGGTTGCCTACAGTGCGGATGTTCTGATTGTCGTAAACAGGATGGCCCTGGCGGGTGGTAAGGGTGGTGTCTCCCGCTTTACCATTGCCTGCTGTGTTTCCTCCTGCCAGCTTGGACTGACCATTGCCAGACTGACCTTTGTTTTCTTTCTCCATATGTGTTAAAAGTTAGTGTTGCGTTATTAGCTTTTTAACCGGGAGTAAGAATGTTTGTTAGGGAAAGGTTTAAATATCTGGGGAGCTGTTAAACAGCCGAAGGCTAAGATTGTCTGTAAGCGCCCTTAAAGGCTGTTTTGGGCCTGATCTATAAGCATAATCTATGAGGCTATTTAAAAATTCTATGACTAAAGCTTTATCCGTCCTGCTTTTTTCAGTTCAAGTCTTGCTTTGTGTACTTCGTAACAGGCAATCATTAGGAGGCTGAAATTTCCTCCCTGCAGCGCCTCCACAAGGGCTGTCATTTCGGGGATGTACCTTACGGCAAAGTCCTTGTCATTTTTAATGATGTCGCGGGTGTTGTCAATAACATCGGCCAGCTTAATGGTTTTAGCCTCGGGGCTTATGCTTGCCTGGCGCTCTACCTCACGCTTTTTTCTGGCCTTTCGGTTCAGGGAGGGGTAAGCTTCCTTCATGTATTCATCAGTAAGCTCATGCACCAGCGTTGCCACTTCTTTTCCAAAGCGCTTTTCAATTTCCTGGTGGGTAACGGGGGTGTCTTCCACTACATCGTGCAGGTAGGCTGCGCAGATCATAGCGTTGGTATGGGGCACAGTACGCACCATTTCAGCTACCCGCTTTGGGTGCTCAATATAAGGCTCCCCGGTAAACTTTCTCTTCTGTTCTCCATGTGCCTGCCGGGCAAATTCAAGTGCTTCCTGTTGCATGCTCATAAGTTACCATACGGCAATAGCTGTGCTATGGCTGAATTTGCAGGCGCGAAAAAATGTTTTCCGGCTTTGGGGCTGAGCAGCAGGGCCTGTAACAAAGAAGTTTTACCAGTTCCAGAGAGCATTGTAGTGCATGCCTATGGCATAATGGCTCAAGATAGCTGTTAAGTGAGCAGGAGCTCGATAAACCACAGTTAAGGTTCGCTTACTTAGCAGGTCTAATGCGGCTCCTGCACAACCTAGTCTTCATCGCTTACTGCAACGCTGAAGCGGGAGCTGTAGGCTTCTGCGGGGCCATCGAGCATGGCTTTGAAGAGGGCAACATCCAGCAATAATTCAGGAATAAACTTATAGCGGAAAAATGCCAGGATAGCCCTCACTTCTTCACGCTGCTTCTCGTCCAGGGGAATGGCTGCGGGCTGTTCCAGTGGAATTTTGCGCAGGCTTAGCGTGGCCTGGTCTGTGATAAACCCCCGAAGGTTCTCATAGGCAGTACTTCCGATCAGGGGTTTAATGTCGTGCCATGCCTGCTGCAGAAATTCGGGCCAGTTAGCAACGCCTCGGTAATAGGAGGCTACCAGGCTGTGATTGTGGTGTTGTTTGATGTCGGTGAAAAGAGCCTTCACCACCGGGTCGGCACTCTCGGGCTTCATGAGTTCTACTTTTGTTGTGCCGGCTGCTACCCCTGTTTGAATCGGCGAATTATTTACCGGTGCTTCGCCCCGCCGTGTGCGGTAGGCTGGTATGGTGCTGAAGGTTGCTTCGTAAAATATATTGGCTGTAATAAGCAGTTTGGGGAGTACATAAAAAATGGTGTCGTTGAAAGCGCGTAGTTGTTCGGCATTCGGTATTGTGTCCCATCTGCCTTCCGGCATCTCCGGTAGATCTTCCAGTAATGCTTTTTCACGGAGGTTATCGGCTTCCAGCTCAAAGCTGTTGCTGACAAACGCAGGACTAAAATGCTTCCACAGCTGCTCCAGGTAATCGGGATAGTTGGCCAGGGTACGAAAGAGCTGGTTTACCAGTGGTACCCGCAGGGTATTCTGAATGTCCTCATATATGGGCTTTATCTGGCTGTCTGCATCATCAGGCATGATGTCGGGTAGGAGGGCGGCCAGTTGCATGCCCTGACTGATGAGCTTATTTCGTTCCTGCAGGTCTCTCATATAGGATTGCTTTTGTGTAAGGACTGGATAAAGGGCGGTTTGTTCAGGCAAAATAGTTGTTTTCTTCCGCAGTACCATGCATGTAAGCAGGGCTGCTCATTTAGTAAATAACATAGTTTCGGATTGTGCGCCTGAACCAGGCGGAGGCCTTTGCTCAAGTTCTGTGCTGGCCGGGAGATACATAAGTGCGGGAGAGAGGAGTGTTGCTGGAGTTTAGGTGTATGTTAAAGGTGTTTTTGGTAAAATGGCTATGTTAAAAATGTATTACCCTTTAATTTTTGGGTACTATTTGAGAAAAACTACTTAAATTTTTTGAAGTAGGTTGTATATCACGGCAACTTTCATGAAAATATTGAAAATAATTTTTATAGGCCTGAAATAAGTACCGCACTCGTTTGAAAAAATAGCTATAGCTGTAAAACAGCTTAAAAAATAAAGCTGATTCCATTAAAAACATGATAAATATTTTGAGATAGCTTAAAAAACAGAGCATAAATTTTGAAATATGCTGCTATATCAGTAAAATTGGTTAAAGATTCGGGGTGCACCAAAAGAATCGACTACCTAAACCATTATCTGTATGAAAAAAGTTGAGGCTATCATCAGGACTTCCAAGTTCGAGGAAGTTCACTCTGCCCTTTCTGCTTTAGGCATTCCTTTCATGTACTCTATGGAAGTGAAAGGCTTTGGAAAAGAAGCCAGTTTATCGCATACCTACAGGGGCGCACACTATGATGTAGGGTTCATTCCCCGTACCAAAATAGAGGTAGTCGTAACTGAAAATCAGTTAGAGGATGTTGTTGAGTGCATTTTGCAGGAGGCCTCTACCGGAGAAATCGGCGACGGCAAAATTTTTATCTCTGATGTAGAAAGGGTAATCAGAATACGTTCGCGCGAAGAAGGCGCGGCAGCCCTTTAATCCTTTGTATCCAATCTTTTCCCCACACCCCCTAAAACAAAGAATTTAAACACAAAAGCACATGGATGAAGCATTATTTACCGTAAACAACTTGTGGATGATGATCGCCACGATCCTGGTGTTCATTATGCACCTGGGATTTGCCTCATTGGAGTCTGGTTTGGGCCGCTCAAAAAACACTGTAAATATTTTATTCAAGAATACCATTATTCCTGCCATAGGTATCTTAACCTACGTGCTGGTTGGCTTTAACCTGATGTATCCGGGCGCAGACTATGCCGGCGCATTTTTTGGTTTTGCCGGCTTTGGCTTGTCAATGCCCGAGGGCGCAGCAGGTTTAATAGAATATGCTGATGGTAAATATACCTACTGGACAGACTTTATCTTCCAGGCAATGTTTGCAGCCACTGCAGCTACCATTATTTCAGGTGCTGTTGCAGAGCGTGTTAAGCTTAACTCTTTCCTTATCTTCTCTGTGGTCTATGTTGCCATCTGCTATCCCATTGTTGGTATGTGGAAGTGGGGCGGTGGGTTCCTGAACACCCTGGGCACCGATGGCGGCCTGCTTCCTTCTGTACTTGGCAGCCTTGCTGATGGTGAAAATGCAGGTACTCCTTTCTACGACTTTGCCGGTTCTACCATTGTACACTCTGTAGGTGGCTGGGGCGCACTGGCCTGTATTATCCTGCTCGGCCCGCGTATTGGCAAGTATGTAAATGGTAAAGTAAAAGCAATTCCCGGTCATAACCTTCCGCTGGCTACCCTGGGGGTATTCCTGCTCTGGTTCGGCTGGTATGGTTTCAATGGTGGTTCTGTTCTTTCTGCCGATCCGGGCCTGGTTTCTCTGGTGTTCGTAACAACAACCATAGCAGCTGCTGCCGGTGCAATTGGTGCTTTCATCATGTCGCAGGTTTTATTCAAAACAAACGACCTTACCATGGTGCTGAACGGTATTCTGGCTGGCCTGGTAGGAATTACTGCCGGTGCAGACCAGATGGGTGTAGTAGATGCCCTGCTGATTGGCCTGATAGCTGGTGGCCTGGTGGTTTGCGCCGTGGTAATGTTCGACAGGCTGAGAATAGATGATCCCGTTGGTGCGCTTTCTGTACACCTTGTGTGTGGTATCTGGGGTACGCTGGCAGTAGGTATTTTCGGTGCGCTTGCAGGTCCTGCCCAGTTGCTTAGCCAGTTTATAGGTATTGCCAGTGTTGGTGCCTTCTGCTTCGCATTTGCCTTTGTAACATTCGGGGCGCTCAAGTTTACCCTGGGTGTAAGAGTATCTGCTGCAGAAGAAATGGATGGCCTGGATATTCACGAGCATGGTATGCACGCCTATCCTGATATCAACGATAATATGGCTTATGGCACGCCAGAGAAAGAAATGGCTGCCGAACCAGCACTTAGCAGAACAAAAGTATCTGTTGAGCCCCGCCCTGTAGTAAAATAAGATCTCCTTCGTTCTGTGCAGGGCTTTCATTCCTAACCCTGCCTCCCATACAGTAAACTATCCTTTGATGTTCCTTTTGTAGCCGGAGAATGCCCGCCACCACCTGCAGGGGTGGCGGGAGCTATCCCTCTGTGTCAAATTTTATCCCCTCTTCTAAATGAACTTTTATGACAAGAATATCTCTACTGTTAGTTTCGCTGTTCATGCTTTCAGCGCTTACCCTTAGTGCGCAGGATGCACTGGAGGATTCTCTAAGCAGCAAGCCCACACTTACCATCTCGGGCTATGTTGATACCTATTACTCCTACAACCTGAACAGGCCGGAATCGGGTACCAACACCGGCAGGATCTTCGACATTCCACACAACACTTTTTCACTGGGCCTGGTACAAACCGTTTTCAGCTATTCAATCAAAAAGCTTAATGTGGTGGCCGACTTAACCTTTGGCCCAAATGCAGACCTGGGCAACTTCGGTAACGAAGGCACTGCAAAGCTTATTAAGCAGGCATACATCTCCTACGACTTTACCGACCGCTTAACCTTTACTGTTGGCCAGTTTGGTACCCACATTGGCTACGAGCTAATCGATGCACCCCTTAACTACAACTACAGCCTTTCTTACCTGTTTGGTAACGGGCCCTTCTACCATACCGGCGCCAAGCTTAATTACAAGCTAAGCAGCAAGGCCGGCCTGATGGTGGGTGTGGTGAATGGCTGGGATGCACTGGTTGACCCTAATGACAAGAAATCTGTGGTGGCTCAGTTTTCATTGGCCCCTGTGGAAGGCTTCGATGTATACGTAAACTGGATTGGTGGTGATGAATACAACACAGCATCAGCATTTGGCGATACAAAGGGATCTTACACCAGCCTGTTCGACCTTACCACTTCTTACCAGCTTACGCCGGTCTTTAAGGTGGGGGTAAATGCAGCCTACGGCTCATTCTCTTCCGGCAGTGCACAGCCGGAAGTAGACAATCCCTGGTCTGAGGATGCTAGCTGGGGTGGTGCTGCCCTATATCTGAACTACGAATTTAATGACATGGTAGGCCTGGGTGTCAGAGCAGAGCATTTCAGCGATCCTAAGGGCGTTCGTTACTTTGGTCCGCTAGAAGCCACCGCCTTAACAGTAACCGGCGATATCAAACTGGCAGATGGCCGTTTTTTGATCAAGCCAGAAGTGCGCTACGACCAGTCTAAGGACGACTTTTTTGAAGACAGCGATGGAAATCTGAAGAAAAACCAGACAACCCTGGGCGCAGCTTTCATCTATGCCTTCTAGCAATTCCTGATCATTTACCGAAACTTGTTTAAGAATCCTATGTATACTATCTATACATAGGATTCTTTATTTTGGGAGATGATTACTACAAAAGGAAATTGCAATGAAGTTTTTAGGAATGATTCTGCTGTTTGCGTTCATGCCTTTTTTAGGGGAGGATGAACCGCAGTTACCACGTAATTCGGCTGGCAAGATCAGCTTTGAGGAGTTTGTTCAGGTAGATGACCGGGGCAAAGATGCCTTGTTTATCAATGCCATGAACTTCGCTACACGCGTAAAGCGGGTGGATGCCTATGACAAAAAAGTGCACGCAGACTATCAGGGTTCTGTAGTAAACAGGGAAGGGAGCTTTTATGTATACACCCAGGGTCTCTTCACGCCACAGATCCACGGTGAAATTGTTTACAACCTTCGCCTGGAGGTGATGGATGGAGGCTATTCCTACACCTTTACCGACTTTGTGTTTCAGTATTACAAAAAGAACCGTTACGGGCAGTATGCGCCTGTAAGTGGTAAGAAAAAGCCGCTTGAAAAAGAAAAATTTGCGGGCATGAATGATACCTGGCGGGAGCATAAAGAAACTACCCGCAAGCATGTGGAGAGCCACATTCGTGCCCTTAAAAAGAAAATGAGAGAAGAACCACCGGGAGCACGCCTCAATGAAGATGAGCACCATGATGAAATGAACCGGCCATAGCAGCAAAGAGGCTGCTGAGCCAGGCATAAATCTTTTGTATTATCAACGCTGCCAGGTTTAAAATGCCTGCAGCTTTTAGACCTGGCAGCGTTGATAGTATGTTGATTAAGTGAGGGCACTACAAATGAAAGATACAATGAGTGGCAGGTGCAAGCATGGGGGCGTACCCTTTCAGTAACAGTATTTTTTAGCTCCTTTTTTCCTTTTTCAGATCTTTAAAAACAGGCAGGTACAGCCCTTGAGGGCATTGCACCTGCCTGTTTTGTTTCTGATAGGTGTAGCATATGTTGTCTTTGAAAATCTTTAAGCAGGCTAATACATTTTGAATATTAGTTTAGGTATTTTGGTGTTGTGAAAGATTACCTGCTGTTTGTAGATACCGAAACTTCCGGTCTGCCAAAAGACTGGAAAAAGCCCTATTCTGAAGTGGGTAACTGGCCTTATATTGTGCAGCTGGCCTGGGTGGTGTACACCAAGGCAGGAGAGGAGGTAAAGTCAGAAAACCATTACATAAAGCCACTGGATTTCAGCATCAGTGAAATATCCAGGGAGATCCATGGTATTGGTGATGAATTTTTGATGGAGCATGGCAAAGCACGCAAAGAGGTAATGCAACTGCTGCACAAAGATCTGCAGCACTACCAGCCCCTGGTTGTGGGGCACTTTATGCAGCTCGATTACCACATGATGGGTCTTGGTTTTTACAGGGCAGGCCTAAGCAACCCGCTGTATTCGCTGCCTGCATTCTGTACCATGCAGCTCACCAATAACTTTTATCGTGAAACCGGCTATAAATACATGCGTCTGGATCAGCTGTACTACAGGCTTTTCGGTATTCAGCTGAAACAACAGCATAATGCACTCGTAGATGCAACAGCAACAGCGCGCTGTTTTTTTGAATTGTGGCGCAAGGGTGAAATTACCGAGTCTGTGGTTGCAGAGCAAAAGCAGTCTTATGCCCTGAAGGAAAGAAAGCCTACTGAAGGTGCCGGCAGGCGCTTTGCAATTTTACTGGTGCTGGCTTCTGTAGCAACACTGCTTATCTATTTTTTAAGTAACTGGTTAACATGAACGAATCTGAACGTTTAGCTTTTCTTAAAACAGTTAAGCCTTTTCACCTGCTGCCCGAGGAGGTGTTAATGGGGGTGGTAAACCTGCTGGAAGAGGTGCGCCATACCAAAGAAGCAGTGATTTACCAGCAGGATGTTTCTAAAATGCGTGGCGTTGATATACTGGTTGAAGGGGAGTATAATGCTTTCTTTTATGACAGCAGCCAGAACAAACGCCTGCCCGAAAGCTATGGCAGGGGTTTTTGCTATGGAGGCTTTTCTGTACTGCTCAATAAAAAGAGGTCTATCCGAACGGTAATAGCTAAGAAGGGCACGGTGGTTTACTTTTTGCATCGCAGCCATTTCAGGGCTTTGTGCCAGGCTTACGAAGATTTCTTCCACTACTTTACCCTGGAGTTTGCCAGGCGTATGCTCAACGATGAGTATGCCCATTTTGTAAAGCCCTCCAACACCCTGGACGAAAATTACATAGCCGCCGATAAGTTTTATTCCCGCAAGCTGGAGACGGTGGAGATCAGGGAGCTCATTAGCTGCCCTGCAGGCACCCCGGTGCATGAAGCTGCCAGCACAATGGGCAGGCACAGGGTAAGCTGCCTTTTTGTTGAGGATGAGCAGCAGAGGATCATTGGCTATGTAACCGACATTACCCTGCGTGATAATGTGGTTGCCCGGCAGGTAAGCCTGCAAACACCTATACGGGAGGTAATGGATGCGCCCATTGTATCCATTAGCCCCGATGCCTATGTATATGAGGCCATGCTGCTGATGTTTCGCACCAAAACCCGTTACCTGCTTATTGGCGAGGAAGGGAATTATTCAGGCTTTATCAGCCGTAATAAACTATTGAGCGACCAGTCGCAGTCTCCTTTTGTGTTCATTCAGTCGGTAAAACTGGCCCTTTCGGTAGAGGAGCTCCGCAAGAAGTGGCAGAAGGTTCCGGAAATTGTGTACCAGCTCCTAAACCGCGGTGTAAAGGCCGAAATTGTAAACCAGGTGATTACTACAGTGGCAGATACCATTGCCCAGAAGGTGATTGAAGGTGTCATAGACGAAATGGGGCCGCCGCCGGCCAAATTTGTGTTTATGGTACTGGGCAGCGAAGGCCGGAAGGAACAAACCCTTAATACCGATCAGGACAATGCCATTATTTACGAGGATAAGGCCAACGAACAGCGTGAACTGGTGCGGGATTATTTTCTGAAATTTGCCGAACAGGTATCGGAGCAGCTCAACACCATTGGCTTTAGCTTTTGCGAAGGTGGCTTTATGGCTAAAAACCCTAAATGGACACACTCCCTCTCGCATTGGAAACGCAATTATAAAACCTGGATCGGGGAATCCAGCCCGGAGCGGGTAATGAACTTTGCCACCTTCTTTGATTGCCGCTTCCTGTATGGTGAGCCTGCCATTATGGAGGAGCTAAAAGAATTCCTGAACGAAGAGTTAAAGTCTGTGGGCGAGATTTTTATTTACCACATGGCTAAAAACGCCCTGCAGTACGAGCCGCCCCTTACCACCTTTTTCAAAAACATTAAAACATTCAGCAAAGGCTCCCAAAAGGTGTTCAATATTAAAAAGACCATGACACCCATTGTGGACCTGGTGCGTGTGTATGCGCTCAAAAACCGAATTTTTTTATCCAATACCGGCGAGCGCCTGGAGGCTCTGAAAGATCTCGGAGTTTTCAAGGAAACAGAGTATCGCGAGTTGCTGCAGTCGTACTACTACCTGATGGGCATGCGCCTGAAAAACCAGGCTGTGCAGATCATTCATGACAAGACTGATGCTGATAACCTGCTCGACCCTAACAAGCTAACCCAGGTAGAGCAGGTAACACTTAAAGAAATCTTTAAAGTGATTGCCGAATTTCAGGCCAGAATAAAGCTGGTGTTTACACGGCAGCTTTACTAAGCTAAGCATGGTTCCCCGGGTTAAAGTCCCGAGCATTTGCGCCTGCGCTATAAGGTAACATCAATCACCTATCGTCTCAACCCCTGTTTTTTACACTTCACACTGCCTGTTCTGCACCTGGCAGGCTTTTTTATTCCTGGCTTAGAGGCTGTGCTGCATCTTTGTAACATGTTTTGCAAAAAGCGAAGTTTTTCATCCGAACATCTAAAAAATTTTAAGCCATGATAGAGGTTAACCGTGACCTGGCCGATGCTGTTGTACTGGTGCTTACACTGGTATCTGCCCTGCTTTATGCTGTTTGGCTATCCAGGCAGCCCGGGTATTCATCCAGAAAAGGCGTTACTTTTTTTCTGCTGTTTCTGGCTTTGTACCCACTGCTGAACATGGTGGCGCATCTGATTGCCGTAGGTATATTTTCCTACATACGCGTGCAGGCAGGGGTTTTTAGGTACGATATAAAGTTTTATACCCTTGTTCAGTTCGGACTGCTGCTGATTCTGATCAACGCTTACCTGTTAAACCGGATCAGGCAAATCTGCTGTGGTAACTGGCTGGTGTACCGTCAAATTATAGTTGCTTCTTTACTGCAAGTTGCCATTGTGCTGCCCCTGTTCCCATTCAACCCGATTAGTCTGCTGCCCGTGACTACTTCTGTGCTATTGGTAGGAAGGCTGGCCCTTGCCCGCAGGGGCAGAGCAGTAACTGAGGCTGTAGCTGATTTGCAGCGGGTTGAGAACACTACGGTTGCTGCCTAACACAGAAAAGGTGTTGGGCTCCCAAATCCTTAGCACTTTCCCTGATTATGTAATAATTTATGCCTTGATTGGTGCAGCAACACACCGGCAGCAGATGGAGAAACTTAACGATGCCAGGCTCTGGACCTGGGGCATGCTCATCCAGAATATTATTTTCTTCCTGTTCTTTTACCTGCAGCAGATACTGGTAGGAGATCAGCCGGCGGGTAAAGTAATAGGCTGGCAGCTGCTTTTTACCTTTGTAATGTGGGAGGCTGCGCGCCTGGCCATACGCCTAAGCAGGTCCAGGTATCCGGGACTGCAGCAGATCAAAGCCCGTTTGCTTTGCCTTGCTGGCCTGCTTTTGCTGGTGGCAATAGTGGTGGGCTCCTGGCATGTGTGGATGGAAGTGTGGCTTGGGTTTTGGCTGCCCGATGAAATCACTCTTTTCAGCTACCTCTACAGCATTGGCATGACGCTTTTCTTCTGCCAGCTGATTGCCGGTGTCTATGAGGCGCTCTACTACCTGGAGCAGTGGAAAAAGTCGGTGAAGCAGACCGAAGCGCTGGAAAAGAGAAACCTGCAGAGCCAGCTGGAGTCACTCAAAAACCAGGTAACACCGCACTTTCTTTTTAACAGCCTTAACTCTTTATCTGGGCTGGTAGAGGAAGACCCCCCAAGGGCTTTGCGCTTTATAGAAGAGCTTTCGGGTATTTACCGCTACTTGCTGCAGAGCAATGAAAAGCAGCTGATCTCCCTGGCGCGGGAGCTGGAGTTTATAGAAGCCTACTTTTACCTGCTGAAGACCCGCTTTGAGGGAGGCCTGTTTTTGGAGAAAAAGGTAGCACCTGGCCTGGCCGACTGGCTGCTGCCGCCGCTTACCCTGCAGATATTGGTTGAAAATGCAGTAAAGCACAACATGATTTCAGAAGCAATGCCCCTGCGCATTAAGATCTATACAGATGAAGCAGGCAATCTGATTGTGCTGAACAATCTGCAGAAGCGCAAAACATCGGTGCCCTCCAATAAAATGGGGCTGGTAAACATATCTGCCAAATACCAGCTGCTAAACCAGCCGGATATCATCATCAATGAAACTCCTGATCACTTTCAGGTAATAGTGCCACTGATAAGCCATAAGCAGCATGAACTTAGTCATCGTTGAAGACGAATCGATAGCAGCCCGCCGTATTCAGAAAATGGTGCAGGCGCTGGAGCCCGGCAGTAATGTGCTGGCAGTGCTCGACAGTGTGGCAGGGGTTGTAAAATGGCTGCAGCAACACCCGGCTCCCGACCTGTTGCTGCTGGATATAGAGCTGGTAGACGGCCAAAGCTTTGAAATTTTTACACAGGTAGAGGTAACCTGTCCCGTAATATTCACCACTGCCTATGATGAGTATGCCATCAGGGCCTTTAAGGTAAACAGCATAGATTACCTGCTCAAGCCCATACAGGAAAAGGAGCTGCAGCAAAGCCTTCAGAAATTCCGGAACCTTAAAAAGGTATTTGCGGGAACAGAACCTGTTTTGGTAAATATAGAGCTACTCCTGCAGGAACTGCAACAGCAGCGGAACCACACAGTGAGCAGCAGGCGCGACAGAATACTGGTAAAGCAGGGGCAGCGTATGCTTCCCCTTACCACCACAGAGGCAGCTTATTTTTTTACCCGCGATAAGCTTAACTATGTACGCACCAGAAGTAATCAGCAGTACCTGCTCGATTATACCCTCGATGAGCTGGAGAAGTCACTTAACCCCAAGAATTTCTTCAGGGCAAACCGACAGTACATCATTGAGTTCAGCTCGGTTGTTCGGGTACACCAGTATTTTAACAGCAAGCTAAAAGTGGAGCTTACGCCAAAGCCCGAGGAAGATGTGGTGATTAGCCGCGAAAAAGCAGCGGATTTCAGGCACTGGCTGGGCGAGTAGGCTCACGGTAGGTGAATGGCGGCCCTACTCCACCTTCTGCTGGAGCAAGGCCGATTTTGTGGGAGCCGGCTTATACTTTTCCGGATCTATCATTGGCCCCACATTAGCGCCGCCATACAGGTGCAGGTGTATGTGAAACACCGATTGCCCTGCATGCTCATTGGTGTTCATGGCCACACGGTATCCGCTTTCTGCAATTCCGTAGCGGGCTGCCATTTCTTTGGCTACCAAAAACATTTTGCCTAAAACCGCCTGGTCGGCAGGGCTTGCATCATTTAGTGTATTGATCCTCTTCTTTGGAATGATGAGCAGGTGCACCGGAAAGCTTTTGCTAAGCGGCTCGATCACAAACACCTCTTCATCCTGGTAAAGAATGATGTTGGGATCGTTCTTTTCTATGATTTCCTCGAAGGGGGATTTTCTGGAAAGCTTATCCTTTTTCTTTTGCGCGTAATCAGTGCCCTGAGCCAATGCGGCAAAAGTTAGCAAAACAAAAAAGATTGAGAAGAGGGGTTTTATCATGTCAATATTTTTAACAGGAACAAGCAGCCCCACGCTCAATACTGCGGCATGGGGCTGTTGATAGTTGGGGTAATATCAGGTTTTTTTTAGTTAATCAAAATGCTCAACCGGCTTACGCTGTATTCTGGTGAGGGCCAGCTGCATTTCTGCCGACTCCAGCATCAGGTTTTCCAGCTCGGTCCAAAGGTTCTGGATCTGTTGCAGCGGAGCCATATGATAAGCCGCCAGCTGGTTTTTGAACACATTGTTCTTGAACCGGCTATAGTAATCGATACTGGCCATTTGCTCATCTACAGTGGCCAGCGTTTGTTCCAGGCTGGCAAGGTGGGCATTCCATTGTGGTGCCAGGGCTTTTAGTTGCTGGTCCATATAGGCTATTCTTTTAGCTTGTGCTGCAAGCCTAAGCTCCTTTACCAGCTTAGGTTCTTTGTTGGAGACAACCTGCTGCCTAAGGTGGCTGGGCACCAGTGGCACTTTTTCATACTCCTTTTGCTCCCACTCCCAGACCTGGCTGTTATGTTCGCTTACCTTCTGACGGATCTCAGCTATTTTTTTGCCATAGCTTGGTGTAGGAGGAGGGCTCAGGTCCGGTGCCATTCAGTTGAAAGGATATTTCGCCCATCGTTTCCAGTACGGCTGTTACCTCTTCGTCTTCAGCTCCGTTGAGTGTGTTGTTCTGCATTGCGCTTTGCGCCATAATTTGCTGTGCTTTCATGGCAAACGCCATTTTCTCCTCCTCGCTCATGGCCTCGAGCTTTTTCTGAAATTCAGGATCCTGCATTTGCTTCATCAGGGCTTCCTGTTCGTTCGATGTAGCACCCACATTGGCGCTTAATACAACTGTTGAGGCTTGTAGCTCCTCAATAATGCGCTGGCTCTTAGCTTTTAGCGCAGTAAACGATTCGGTAGGGGCCATCTTTTGCTGATCTTGGTCTAAGGCAACAACCTTGGCCATTTTATAGGCTTCAGCGGCAGAAGTGGGCAGAGCAGGCAACTCTTTGAGAAGCGGGGAAACGGGCTTGCTGTAAAGCGCAGAATTTTGTTGTGCTACAGCAGCGGTACAATAGCAGAACAGGCAGAGGTACAAAATAGCTGCTGTTCTAAAAGTTGTGGCTTTCATGTATGGAATTGAAAAAATATAAGCAAAAATATAATTATTTAGGCTTATGACAATAAGAAGATTATTTTTTATTTAATTCATACCCACTGCTTTAGCGTAATAACAGCGTGTGTTTGGCCAAATAAAACATTCATGATATAGCTATCACAAAGGAGCATGAAAAAGGTTTATCCATCAAGGATGAACCTTTTTTCATTATGGAGCCTCAAGTTTCATTTCCCCAGCTTATCGCCAGAGGATGTGGACTGGATGTTCACAAGAACCTCATTGTTGCCTCGGTTTCAGGAGAAGGCCTAGAAGAACAGACCAGAGAGTTTAGCGCCTTTACCGAAGACCT
>NZ_JAHXBU010000044.1:75050-227589 GCF_020178975.1 Cesiribacter sp. SM1 | reverse complement strand
CGCCACTCCTCCACCACAAAGGCTACGTTGTATTCACCCCTGGTTCCGGGGGTGTTCCACACAAGATCTCCCGTAAATTCATCCAGGGTAAGAAAAGGCTCACCACCTGTGAGGCTGGTACCATTCCTGGGATCGCCCTCTGGAAAGGTGTTGGGGGGAAAGCGGTAATTCGCCACCGGAACATTGTTATCCTGCTGGCAAATCACTAAACGATAGGAAAGGCTGTCGCCATCTATATCGTAAGCTCCGGGGTTGTGCAGGTAAACCTTGCCTACCGCCGCCTTATCCACCGGCGGTACCCGCAGCTGTGGTGTGTTGTTCACCCCAATGAAGGGATCTATCACAATTACGGTCTCTATATAAAATGGCATATTTACCGAATTGTCCATGTTCAGCACATTTTCATTTCGGTAAAACTCCCTAAAGGATACCACATAAGTTCTGGCAGAAGGGAAGGTGTGCCGCACCTTCATTTGATACACCCAGGTATCTGCCGTTAAAGGCTCCCTGGATACATAGTTGGGATCACCCGGCTGGGTATTCCCATCGTTGTTGATCACAAGTGAAGTACCATCACCAAAATCCAGCGTACCATTACTACCAAATATTACCTGCGAGTCACGGTCGGCATAACCTGTAAGGGTAATTTCGTAAGTAAAGCTTTGCGGATCTACACGCCGGGCCGTAATCTCACCGGCCCTGATGTGGGTAGCCATGGCATGCTCAGACAATAACAGGCTGAATGCCAGCAGCAGAAGAGTGCGTAAATATAAAAGGCTTCTCATGCTCGGGTTAAAAAAAGTCACTCTAACACTAAACCCCGGCAACGGCAGTATGTTGGCACCACGTGCAAGGTTTTCGATTAAAGTAACAAATATACTGACAAAAAGAACGTTGGATTGTGCTTTTTCTTTTACAAAGTGCAACTAATATCTTATTTAGAACCCATTAAAATTATTTGCTTTCGTTGGTTGATACCGCTTGCTAATGTATTTTTGGCCGGCTAAGAAAATCTAGGTTTCAAATTTAGAAACATCCCATGAGTTGGTTAACACAAACGTTCTCAAGTTCAATTGGTCGTAAATTCCTCACTGCCATTACAGGCTTATTCTTAATCTTCTTTTTAGTAGGACACGTAACGGGTAACCTGTTGCTGTTTAAACCAGACGAAGGAAGAGCCTTTAATGAGTATACGCAATTTATGACGGGCAACCTGGGCATTATGATTGTCCGGTATTTGCTATATGCTGCTATTCTGGCGCACGTGATTATTACGGTGTTGTTGGGCATCCACAACCGTAAGGCACGGCCAGTAGGCTACACCAAACAGGTACCTTCTCCGCATGTTTCCTGGTCTTCCAGAAATATGGGCATTTTAGGAACGCTGGTCCTCGTTTTCATTGTTATCCACATGGCTAACTTCTGGTACTCCCTGAAGTGGGGCGTAGTGCCTACCGTCAATTACGCTGAAGCTGGAGAGATCAAAAACCTGTACCATGTGGTTCAAAGCTCTTTTTCCGAGCTTTGGTACACTGCCCTGTACGTGGTAATGATGGTGTTCCTTGCCTTTCACCTGATGCATGGCTTTCAGAGTGCCTTCCAGACCCTTGGCCTGCGGCACAAAAAGTACTGGCCTATTATCCGTAGTGTAGGATTCTGGTTTTCCATCATCGTACCGTTCATCTTTGCGCTAATGCCACTGTACATCTACTTTTTCCGTAACATAAATCATTAATCCCAGAAACTCCATGAATTTAAATTCAAGAATACCGGAAGGTCCGCTGGCGGAAAAGTGGGAAAAACACAAATTCAACGTCAAGCTGGTTAACCCGGCCAACAAACGCAAGTTCGATATCATTGTAGTAGGCACAGGTCTGGCCGGCGCATCTGCCGCAGCTTCCCTTGCCGAACTAGGTTATAATGTAAAGGTTTTCACCTTCCACGACAGCCCGCGCCGTGCGCACTCTATTGCTGCGCAGGGTGGTATCAACGCTGCCAAAAACTACCAGAACGATGGCGACTCAGTTTACCGCCTGTTCTACGATACTGTAAAAGGTGGTGACTACCGCAGCCGTGAGGCCAACGTTTATCGCCTGGCCCAGGTATCAGTAAATATTATTGACCAGTGTGTGGCACAGGGTGTTCCTTTTGCCCGTGAATACGGCGGGTTGCTGGATAACCGCTCTTTTGGTGGTGCCCAGGTGAGTCGTACCTTTTATGCCAAGGGCCAGACTGGCCAGCAGTTGCTGATTGGCGCTTACCAGGCCCTTAGCCGCCAGGTGGCCACAGGCAAAATAAAACTGTACACCCGTACCGAAATGCTGGACCTGGTGATGATCGATGGTCATGCCAAAGGTATCATTACCCGCAACCTGATTACCGGTAAAATTGAGCGCCATGCCGGCCACGCCGTGCTGCTTTGCACCGGTGGTTACGGCAACGTGTTTTACCTCTCTACCAATGCCATGGCCTCTAACGCCACTGCCGCCTGGAGAGCACACCGCAAAGGCGCCCTTTTTGCCAACCCTTGCTTTACCCAGATTCACCCAACCTGTATCCCCGTATCCGGCCTTTACCAGTCTAAGCTTACGCTGATGTCTGAGTCGCTGCGTAACGATGGACGTGTGTGGGTACCTAAAACGGTAGAAGACGCCGAGAAGATCCGCAAAGGGCAGATTAAACCAACAGACTTGCCAGAAGAGGCACGCGACTACTACCTGGAGCGCCGTTACCCAAGCTTTGGTAACCTGGTGCCACGCGACGTAGCCTCGCGTAATGCCAAGTATGTTTGCGACGAAGGCCGTGGTGTAGGTGGTACCGGCCTGGCGGTATACCTTGATTTTGCCGATGCAATTCGCCGCGATGGCAAGAGTACTATTGAGGCGCGCTATGGTAACCTCTTCGAAATGTATGAGAAGATAACCGGTGACGATCCCTATACCCTGCCCATGATGATTTACCCTGCGGTGCACTACACCATGGGTGGTCTGTGGGTAGATTATAACCTGATGACCAACATCCCTGGTCTGTATGCACTGGGCGAAGCTAACTTTTCCGACCATGGAGCTAACCGCCTGGGTGCTTCTGCCCTGATGCAGGGACTTGCCGATGGTTACTTTGTAATTCCGTACACCATGGGCGATTATGTTGCCAGCCTGCCATTCAAAAAGGTAGATGCCAGCCACCCTGCCTTCGATGAAGCAGAAAAGGCTGTGAAAGATGGCATCAACAAACTGCTAAGCATTAAGGGCACCCGTACGGTAGATGATTTCCACCGCGAGCTGGGCAGTATTATGTGGGAGTACTGCGGTATGGCCCGTAATGCCGAAGGCTTAACCAAAGCCATTGGCCTGGTGCAGCAGCTGCGTGCCGATTTCTGGAAAGATGTTAAAGTAAACGGCAGTGCCGAAGAGCTTAACATGTCGCTGGAAAAAGCCAACCGTGTAGCCGACTTCCTGGAGCTGGGCGAGCTGATGATCCGCGATGCCCTGCACCGCGAAGAAAGCTGCGGCGGCCACTTCCGTGATGAGTACCAGACACCAGAAGGTGAAGCCCTGCGTAACGATGAAGAGTTTTCTTATGTAGCAGCCTGGGAATATGGCGGCTTCAATGGCGAGCCTACCCTGCACAAAGAAGACCTGGTATTTGAAAATGTGAAACTCACCCAAAGAAGCTATAAATAATATGAATCTGACATTAAAGGTCTGGAGACAAAAAGGCCCTGCCGATAAGGGTGGGTTTGTAACATATGAGATGAAGGACATCAACCATCATATGTCCTTTCTGGAAATGATGGATGTGCTGAACGAAAGACTGGAACGTGAAGGCCAGGAGCCTGTGCACTTTGACCACGACTGCCGTGAAGGTATCTGCGGATCATGTGCCATGCACATCAACGGCCGTCCGCATGGACCTTCAAAAGGCACGGCAACCTGCCAGCTGCACATGCGCCTGTTTAACGATGGCGATGTGATTACCGTAGAGCCCTGGCGTGCAAAAGCATTCCCGGTGGTAAAAGACCTGGTAGTGGACCGCAGCGCCTTTGACCGTATCATTCAGGCGGGTGGTTATGTATCGGTGAATACCGGTGGTGTGCCAGATGCCAACGAAATTCCTGTTCCCAAGAAAATAGCCGACGAAGCCTTCAATGCAGCAACCTGCATCTCATGCGGTGCCTGTGTGGCTGCCTGTAAAAATGCTTCTGCCATGCTTTTTGTATCTGCAAAAGTATCGCAGCTGGCCCTGCTACCCCAGGGTAAGGTAGAGCGTAAAAACAGGGTTGAAAGAATGGTTGCGCAGATGGATGCAGAAGGTTTTGGTAACTGTACCAACACCCAGGCCTGCTCTGTGGAGTGTCCGAAGGAGATCAGCCAGGATTTCATCGCCATGATGAACCGTGAGTATATCGGTGCTAAGTTTACTTCTGATAACGTTTAAGAATTTATTCTGAATTGTACAGAGAGCCTTCTGCAACTGCAGAAGGCTTTTTTTTGACCATTCCTGGTGGTTTCAAACCAAGCAGGCTAAACCAAAGCTGCCAAAGCCACTGATTAAATTTCAAAATTATGGCATACAAAATATAATTTTAACATAAAAGCCAACATTCCGATCCTTGATTCCGCATTTTATTTGGCAGTAAACAAGCTTACATTTTGCAGAAATTGCACACCCCATTGCACTATCTGGCGAACATTGCCTTAAAAACAGGCTTTCTTCAGTAAATGAGGGCCTAAAGTGCTACCTTTAAGCATTGGGCAACAAACAAATTCATGCACTTTTTCGATATAGCCATTTTCCTGGCCTACATGCTGGGGATGCTGGGTATTGGTTTTTACTTCCTTAGAAAGAACAGCGGAACAGAAGATTACTACGTAGGCGGCCGCCAGATGGGCAGCTGGCACATTGGCCTTTCGGTAGTGGCAACAGATGTGGGCGGCGGATTTTCCATTGGCCTGGGCGGCCTGGGCTTTATGATGGGACTCTCTGGTTCCTGGATGCTTTTTACCGGCTTGCTTGGGGCATGGCTGGCGGCAGTGCTCCTGATTCCGCGGGTAAGAGAAAACCCTGCATTCAAAAACTTCTTTACACTTCCGCAATTATATGGCCATTTCTTTGGCAGGCGGGTGGCCGTGCTTGCCGGTATCATTTCTGCCATCGGTTACACAGGCTTTACCAGCAGCCAGCTTCTAGCTGGCGCTAAACTGGCATCGGGCACCTTTGCACAGCTGGAGCTGATGCCGGCCCTGCTCATTATGGGTGTGCTGGCCGTGGTGTATACTGTTATGGGCGGCATCAAAGCCGTTATCTATACTGATACCGTCCAGTGGATCATTCTGATGGCGGGCCTGCTTTTTATTGGCTTACCAGTCTGCTACACTGCCGTTGGCGGCTGGGAAACCATCAGGGCAACACTCCCGCCACACTTTTTCAGCCTGGGCAACATCAGCTGGGTACAGATCCTGAACTGGGGCATTACTATCATACCCATCTGGTTTGTGGGCATGACCCTCTACCAGCGCATTTTTGCCTGCAGGGATACCAAAACAGCCCGCAGGGCCTGGTACATTGCCGGCCTGTTTGAATGGCCCATCATGGCCCTGCTGGGGGTAAGCCTGGGCCTGCTCTCACGTGTGGCTGCCGAACAGGGTATGTTCGCCTATATGGGCTATGCAGGAGCAGCTGATGTTGATGCTGAAAGCGGACTTCCGCTCCTGCTAAGAACGGTGCTGCCGGTAGGGCTTATGGGCCTGATGATGTCGGCTTACTTTTCTGCCATACTTTCCACCGCCGACAGCTGCCTGATGGCCGCCTCCGGCAATGTAGTTACCGACCTGATCAGCAACCTGCGCAGCAGGGTGTTATCTGAAGATAAGGTACTGCGCCTGTCGCAATGGGTAACGCTTGGCATTGGCCTGCTGGCACTGGTGCTGGCAACTTTTATGGAAAATGTGCTTAGCCTGATGCTCTACTCCTATGCCTTTATGGTCAGTGGTCTGCTGGTTCCGCTTATGGCTGCCCTATTCTTTAGCAGCCGCCATGCCCGGGCCGCCTTCTGGTCTATGCTGGCCGGTGGCAGTGTAACGGTAACCCTCTCACTGCTTGCCGTACCCCTGCCCTATGCACTGGATGCCAACCTCTTCGGCATCATTGCCTCACTGATCACCTACTGCAGTATTTCAACACTTAGCCCTCAAAAAACGTTAACTAAACAGCCTGTTTAAACATGCACAATTACGCAACAATTGCAATGGATTATAAAGTAATAACAGCTGCAGATCTACCAACTTTTCTGCAGAAAAACGAAATAGCAAACTTTCTGGCAGAACACCTGGACGAGTTTGGCGACAGCAAACACGATATAATGAAGTGCCTAGATTATGCCCTAAGCAGTTACGGGCATCAGGGTGGCTTTGTGCTTTTAGCAACCGAAGACGACGCCATAGCAGGCGTCGTGGTAATGAACAAAACCGGCATGGAGAGCTACATACCCGAGAACATACTGGTATACATTGCCGTACACAAGGAGCATCGGGGCAAAGGCCTGGGCAAAGCGCTGATGCAGCGGGCCATTGCAACGGCCAAGGGCAGCATTGCCCTGCACGTAGAGCCAAACAACCCTGCAAAAAAACTGTACGAAAAGCTGGGCTTTACCAACAAGTACCTGGAAATGCGTCTGCAACGCTAGTATGGCATACCTGAACCTTTATAAAGATAACCTCCTGCATAATTTCAATTTCCTGAAAAATATGTTCGAGGAACACGAGCTAAGCTGGGGGGTAGTATCTAAACTACTCTGTGGCAATCGTGATTACCTGAAACTACTTATTGAGCTGGGCATAGTAGAAATACACGATTCGCGCATCAGCAACCTGAAGCGGATAAAAGAACTAGCCCCTCACGTACAAACAGTCTACATTAAACCTCCTGCCAAAGGCAACATCCATAAGATCATCAGGTATGCAGATGTGAGCATGAACACCGAGTATTATACCCTTAAGCTGCTTAGCGACGAAGCCGTGCAGCAGGAGAAACAACACAAGGTGATCATTATGGTAGAGACCGGCGACCTGCGGGAGGGCGTAATGGGCGAAAACCTGGTGAACTTTTATGCTAAGGTATTTGAGCTGCCCAACATAGAGGTAATAGGGCTGGGCACCAACCTGAACTGCCTGCACGGGGTAATGCCCTCGCAGGATAAGCTGGTACAGCTGTGCCTCTACAAGCAGATCATTGAGCTGAAGTTTAACCAAAGCATTCCCTGGATCTCCGGCGGCACCAGTGTTACCGTTCCGCTCCTGCTCAACAGGCAGCTTCCCAAAGGGATCAATCACTTCCGGGTAGGAGAAATCCTGTTCTTTGGCCTTAACCTGTTTACGAACACCACGGTAGAGGGCATGCGCGATGATGTTTTTGAGTTGCATACCGAAATAATAGAGATCACCAGGAAACCGGTGGTGCCCATTGGCGAGCTGGCAGCCAACCCACAGGGGCAGGTGCATGAAGTAGACAGCAGCCTCTATGGCCAAACCAGCTGCAGGGCCATTCTTGATGTAGGCCTGCTGGATGTGGATCCTAAATACCTGGTGCTGGACGGATACGACTTTTCCGTAGTAGGTGCCAGTTCCGATATGCTCGTTATAGACCTGGGGCAGAATGAGCATGGCTATAAGGTGGGCGATGAGCTAAGCTTCAAACTTAGGTATATGGGCGCGCTCGGCCTGTTAAACTCATATTATATTGAAAAACGCATTGCCTAGCATAGTAGTAGAAGAAATCAGTAACCTGCTCCCCGAACTAACACAGCTCCGGCGGGACTTACACAAATACCCTGAACTATCGGGGCAGGAGGAGGCAACGGCCCGTTATGTTAAAGCCTACCTGCAAAGGCATATGCCTGCACGCATCCTAACCCGCCTGGGTGCCACAGCATCCGGTACAGGCCTGGCGGCAGTGTACGAAGGCAGCGAAGAAGGCCCCACCCTTATGTTCCGGGCAGATATGGATGCCCTTCCCATCCCGGAGCAGAACCACCTGCCCTACAACTCGCTGAATAAGGGAGTATCACATAAATGCGGACACGATGGCCACATGAGCATGGTAGCAGGCCTGGCTCCCCTCCTGCACCGCCATCCACCCAAAAAGGGTCGCGTGGTGTTATTTATGCAGCCGGCCGAAGAAACAGGCGAAGGCGCCCGGGCACTGGTGCAGGATCCGCATTTCAGGGAACTAAAGCCAGATTATATCTTCGGACTCCATAACCTGCCCGGTTATCCTTTGGGGCAGCTGGTGCTGCGGGAGGGGACTTTTTGTGCCGCATCAAAAGGACTGCGTGTGGTGTTAACAGGCGGCACCGCCCATGCAGCCGAGCCGGAGCGGGGCATCTCTCCTGCCGGGGCACTTGCAAGGCTGCTGCAGGTACTTCCTGCTTTGCCTGATCAACTGCCACACAAAGAGCTGCTCCTGCTCACCCTCACCCATGCCCAGATGGGTGAACCAAGCTTTGGCATCTCTCCCGGACAGGCAGTTTTACAGGCCACCCTGCGTGCTAACCTGGAGGAAGAAATGACAGTGCTTAGCGAGGCTGTAGAAGCACAGATCAGAACAGTGGCACAGGAATTCGGGCTGCGGTTAGCATTATCTTACCACGAGGTTTTTCCTGTTACCCAGAATAATGCAGTGGTTTCTGAAATCTTAAGCAGGGCCGCCGCTGCTGCAGGACTATCCGTACACCACAAAGAAGAAGCTTTTCGCTGGTCGGAAGACTTTGGGCATTACAACCAACTTGCCCCTTCCGGCTTTTTTGGCCTGGGCTCCGGCACCGAACAGCTAAACCTTCACAATGCCTCTTATGATTTTCCCGATGCCCTGATCCCCTATGGATTAAAGATGTACTGGGCGCTGATCAATGAGTTAATGGGAGAATGAAATCAATCCTTCACTACCTCTAACTTAAGTAACAACCTCCAGCCCTTAGCAGTTATCTTCAAACATGACTCATTTTTCCGACCCATCTTACAGTGTGCAGCACACTTCCGGCATAGAAATAAGCCGCAGTGCATTTTTATCTAACGTTGCCTTTGTAAGGCAGATACTTGGCCCCGGGGTTAAGCTTTCTGCCGTGGTGAAGGGCAATGCCTATGGACACGGGCTGGAGCAAATAGCAGAACTATGCCAGGATGCAGACATTGTGCACTTAAGTGTATTCAGTGCACAGGAGGCACAGCGAATCCTGAAGGTGAGGCGCAAACCGCTTACCATCATGATACTGGGCATGATCGACAACAGGGACCTGCCCTGGGCCATTGCGCACGACATTGAGTTTTTTGTTTTTGAACGCGACCGCCTTAACGCAGCAGTAGAAGCAGCCCGGCAGCTGGGAAAGAAGGCCCGCATTCACCTGGAAGTAGAAACAGGCATGAACCGCACTGGTTTCGACGAAGAAGAACTGGAAGAGGTGCTAAACTTACTCAAAAAACAGCCGGAAGAGCTGGAACTGGTAAGCCTTTGCACCCATTTTGCCGGGGCAGAAGAAATGGCCAACTACCTGCGCATTCGTCAGCAACTGGAGACCTACAACAGGCTTTACGACAAGGTTACTGAAGCAGGCCTTCAACCACCACTCCGGCACACTGCCTGCTCGGCAGCCTCCCTGAACTATCCTGAAACCCGCATGGACCTGGTGCGCATTGGTATTATGTTGTATGGCTTTTGGCCAAACCTGGAGACCAGGATCATGTACATGCGCCATAACCCGGAACAGCCCGACCCGCTGCGCCGACTCATTTGCTGGAAAAGCAGGATATTGAGCATCAAAAAGGTTAAAATGGGAGAATACATTGGTTATGGCAACTCCTACCTGGCCTCTAAAGACATGGTAATTGCTACAGTACCTGTGGGCTATGCCTACGGCTTTTCCCGCAGCTTAAGCAATGTAGGAAGGGTGCTGGTGCATGGCGAACGGGTAGCGGTGGTAGGCGTTGTAAACATGAATCTTATCATGATTAATGTTACAGAGATCAGGCAGATCCGCAAAGATGATGAGGTGGTGCTGATCGGTAGCCAGGGCAATAAAAACATTTCCGTTTCTTCATTCAGCGAAATGAGCCAGCAGCTTAACTACGAGATGCTCAGCAGACTTCCGGCAGACATTCCCCGCACCATTACCGACTAAGCACTTAAAAATAAAACCCGGCCTAAGTTTTGGCTCAGACCGGGCTTCGAGAGATGAAAAAAATATAAAAAAATACTAGGTTCAATTTTGTCACAGCCATTGTCGTGCCACATTAGCCTAACCGTTATCAATAAGCTGACATACAAATTTTTATAGATTTATCAGGTTTACAGCAATCCAGCAAAGGCCTGTCATTTTGAAAGGCTAATTCTCATTATGGAATGACCTTTTCCTGCTGCCAGCAATGAATAAGCCCGCTGCTGCGGGCGTAAACGATGGTTCTGTAATGGTAACCCAAAGTCAGGCGTCTGATTCCTGCAGGTTATATTCTACCAGTTTGCGATAGAGTGTAGATACGCCAATGTTAAGCAACCGGGCTGCTTTGGCTTTATTACCACCTGCAATACGCATTACGCGCTGTATATGCACACGTTCTACAAAAGCAATATCAAGCTGGTTGCTTTCCAGTACCACATCTTCTGTAGAGGGGCCGTATTTCACCTCAAAGGGGAGTACGTTTTCATCGAGCAGTGGCCCCTGCGAGAGTATTACCGCCCGCTCAATTACATTGCGCAGCTCCCGAATGTTGCCTTTCCAGGTAAAGCGGCTTAGGTACTCCAGGAAGGTGTCGGTCATGCCAACAATCTTCTTCTGGGTGTTTCTGGCAAAATAATGCAGAAAAGACTCTGCCAGTAAGGGTATATCTTCCCTGCGCTCGCGTAGCGGCGGCAGGTTTATTTCAAATACCGAGAGGCGGTAGTAGAGGTCGGAACGAAACTGCTGACTGCTTGCCTTTGCCAGACGCCGGTTTGTAGCAGCAATGATGCGAACATCTACCTGGGTGGTCTTGGTATCTCCCACCTTAATAAAGGTGTTCGTTTCCAGTACACGCAAAAGCTTTGCCTGCAGATCCAGGGGCATCTCCCCTATCTCATCCAGGAAGATTGTACCCTCATGTGCCTCTTCGAACAAGCCTTTTTTATCACCGGTTGCACCGGTAAAAGAGCCTGCTTTGTGGCCAAAAAGCTCGCTCTCCAGCAACTCTTTGCTAAAAGCGCTGCAGTTAATCGCCACAAACGACCTGGAGGCCCTGGAGCTTGCATTATGTATGGCGCGGGCAAACACCTCTTTACCAGTACCCGTATCGCCAAGCAACAGCACCGTGGCGCTGGTTGCCGCTACCTGTTTCGCCATGTGTATGGCATACTGGATCTCCTGCGACTTGCCTATGATCTCATCAAAAGTATACTGATTGCCAACCTGCTGCTCCAGGTTCTTCAGGCGTTTCTGAAGGCCAACTTTTTCTATGGCACGCTGCAGCATGGGGATCAGGCGGTTGTTGTCATCCCCTTTGATCAGGTAATCATAAGCACCTGCCTTGATCGCCTGTACGCCATCCTTTACCGATCCAAAAGCAGTCAGCATAATAACCTCAGCTTCCGGATTGATCTCTTTGAACTTCTCAATCAGCTGCAGGCCATTTACATCGGCCAGGTTTACATCACTTAATATTATATCTACTTCCTGCTCTTTTAAGATCTTAAAAGCTTGTTTAGAGGTTTCCACTGCCTTAACAGCAAAGCCTTCAGATTCCACTACCTTGCTTAAAAGCAGCCTGCTATCCGCTTCATCTTCAATAATAAGGATCAAACCTTTTTGCATGTATTAATTATAATATCCAGCAGAACCTATACTACCGGATTTGTGGTAAGACGAATGCCCAAGCATGATTGACGGCACAAAATGCTATAACTGTTAATGTAATATTACATAATTTTTTTAACAGCTTACTACAGTTTGGCAGGCTTTTAACGGAAATGCTTAAACAGAATACATAAAAAAAAGAGCAGTTTATGTGCTGCTCTTTTATCCTGTCAGATTTCATTTTCAGAGGTTACCGGCTGGAATTCCTCTTCATGTTCCTCCTCTTCTGATTCTGTTTCTTCTGAAACTTCCAGTGAAGCATCGGGCATAGCGGCCTGCAGTTCCGGCATTTTTACTGCCGGGGCCAGCTCTTCTTCCTCAAAAGCCTCGGGCACCATATCATCTACACGCACCTTGCCTTTGGTTTCATCCTCTATATATGGGAATATCTCTACCAGCGGGCTTTGTTGTATCTCTACCACATCGTAGGTTACCAGCAGCCCCTGCAGGCTTTCCAGCAGGCGCTCACAGGCCTGGCGCAGGTCCATAGCAGAAACCAGCATCTGGTTAGTCACTTTCTTTTCCTTGCCGCTGTTATCGTCGGCCGCAATGTAAGTTACCTTACACTTATACCAGGTTTCGGCATCGTCGTAATGGAAAATATCGGATATTTTGCTCTTGGTGATGCTGGTCACCTCAAAATCTCCCCTGATAACAGATCCCAGCTCCTCGTAAATTCGGGCTTCAGCCTCTGTATAGGATACTGCATCTACCAAATAAGGCTCTGTAATGTTTTTGAGCCTGCCATTCTCATCCTCTTTCTGATATTTGATCTTACACTGAAACCAGATCTTCATAAGCTCTTTAGGTTAAGTTATATTTTTCAACAGAACCACCAATTTATGCAGAAGCCACAGAACTCCGCCAGCTTAGCACTAAAAGTTATCCACAGCTTATGAACGCTCTGCAAAAGCTGCCGTACCTTTACCATATGAAGCAACCTATTACCATACGCTGCGCACCGGGCACCTCCGATTGGGTGGCTGCCGAACTCCGGCAGATGGACTACCCCGTTTTACAGCAAACCGCTGCCGGCGTACAAACCTCAGGCACCCTGGAAGATTGCATGTGGCTCAACATGCAGCTGCGTACTGCGCACAGCGTGCTTTGGGAGTTTGCCCAGTTCAAGGCCCTCACTGCCGATGATTTATATACCAAAGCAAAGGAGCTGCCCTGGGAAAAGTACCTGGAGGTAGACGGCTACTTCAGCATCGATGCGTTTGTGCGTAACGAAACCATCCGCGACTTTCGCTTTGCCAGCCTTAAGCTTAAAGATGCCATTGCCGATCGTATGCAGGGCCTTTACAAGCGCAGGCCCGACAGCGGCAAGGAGAAAGACCGTGCGGTGCTCTTTCTTTTCTGGTATGGCGATACAGTAAGCCTGTATTTCGATACCAGCGGCGAAACCATTTCCAAACACGGCTACCGCTTCAGGCCGGGCAAAGCACCACTCATGGAAACCATTGCTTCCGGCATTGTAAGCCTTACCCGCTGGCAATGGGATAAACCCTTTATAAACCCAATGTGCGGCAGTGGCACCCTGGCCATAGAAGCGGCCCTGCTGGCTACCAATACCCCTCCCGGCCTGCTCCGCGAAAATTTTGGGTTTATGCACCTGAAGGGTTACGACCCTGCCCTCTGGTCTGAAATGCAGCGGCAGGCCAAAGACAATATTGAACCTTTCAGGGGAACCATCATTGCCACCGACAGGGATTGGAGGGCCATGGAAAATACCAGGCGTAATGCTGAAGAAGCTGGTGTGGATAAAAACATACGCTTCGAAACCTGCGATTTTAGCCAGACACCAATCCCGGATCAAAAAGGTGGCATTGTAATTTTAAATCCAGAGTGGGGTGAGCGCCTGGGCGAGAGTACCGAACTGGAGGAGGTGTACAAATCCATCGGCGACTTTTTCAAAAGCAAGTGCGGTGGCCACTGGGGCTACATTGTAGCAGGCAACCCTGCCCTGGGCAAACACATAGGCCTGCGCACCAGCCGTAAAATTCCAGTACCCCTGGCCCAGGACGAAGGCCGCCTGCTGGAGTATGAGTTGTATGAGGGAAGTAAAAAAGACTCCTGATGTGCAGATTAGTCAATATACTGAAGTGGGATTGGTTGTCTGCATATTTTTCTGCAGATTAGCTGATGCACAGTCCTGTTTCACCGGCACATTGGAGCAGGCTGTGTCTGACGAATACCCTTTGCCACAATAAAGAACAGCACGCATGTTATAACAATAATTGCAACGCCTGCACCTCATTGCAGCCATTACCTGATTCTTTTGAAAGTTTCTGTGCGCCCCAGGAACGTCATGCCCATTACATATCCCCTTGCTTTAAGCTGGTTAGGATTGTATTCATCAACCCATAGCTCACAGGCATAGGTTTTACCGCTTTCCGGATCGTAAACGGTGCCCTTTACCCACTGCTGATTTTTACTATCGTATATAAAATCCCGAAATATATTCAAGCCAATAACCAGTTTATTGCGCAGTACCGGATTTGGGTTATGAATATCTGTTGCATCAGGTATGCTATACCAGACAAGTTTAGCGAAGTATCGATTATCTGCCTTGTAGAATTCTATTTTGCCATCTTGCTTTGGGGTAAGCCAGGTTCCTAAAATAGTATCCGCCCTGTTAGTATCTGTAGTGACTCCAAAAGCCATTATCAATAATAGAGGGAGTAATGTTTTCATCATAACTCTGTTTGTATAACTTACCAGGACAATAGAATGACTTTCAGCCGCAGGCATCTCCCGTGATTGAACGGTTTTCGATTTGAAACCGCTTCTTTCAAAAGCAGCAGTCTGTTAACTAGGCCACTTCTACTTTGATATCAGGTTTTAAAAACCTGCTTAGCACATAGGTTGTAAGGCTAACAGGCAGAAATCTGCTAAGAAGGGTGCAAACTTTGAATGCAAAGCCTGGTACAATTACAGCTTCGTTTCTATTCAGTGCCCGTACTGCTACATCAGCCACTACTTCTGCTTTTAACTGAAATTTCGATGAACTTATCAAGGGTGCCGTACCGGCCTTATCAAAAAATTCTGATTGGGTAAATCCCGGACATAAGCAGGATACACCTATACCCAGAGGCTGAAGCTCCACCCGAAGACTTCGGGAAAAAGACAAGACAAAAGCCTTGGTAGCGGCATAAATACTGAAGTAGGGCACGGGCTGAAAACTGGAAATGCTGCCAATGTTCAGAATGTGAGAATCCTGCTCGTTCTGCAAAAGAGGCACAAACCGATGACAAAGCTCTACCAGCACCATAGCATTGAGGCGCATCAGGTCCATCTGTTCCGCCAGCGCCACATCACTGTGCGCCCCCCAGAGCCCAAAGCCTGCATTGTTTATCAGCACCCTCACCCTCCATCGGTTTTCCTGGCATACGCTCCAGAGTTGCATTCGAGCCTCAGGAGCTAATAAATCAAGCGCTACCACCTGAACTGTAATGCCGTATGCCTGGTGTAGCTCAAGAGCCAGAGCCTCTAGCCTGGCCCTGGATCGGGCAACCAAAATAAGATGATGCCCCTCAAGGGCACAGCGCCTGGCTAAGGCCTCTCCAATGCCGCGGCTAGCGCCTGTTATCAAAGTGTAACACATATTTATATCGGGCTTAAAAAATTTCAAAAGAACCTATACAAACCAGCAGTCACTTTTCGAGTGATATTAAAAATATGAGAAGAAAGGCTTAAGCAGTTTCTGGTTTTCTAATCCCAGCTTCATTCAGGCGGTAACCAGCGAACAGTAGTAAGATTAGGATAAATAACCCTGGAATTGGCGGGGTACCGGGTGTGTTCAGGTACACCAGAAGCGTTGCATAGAGGGTAGATAAGGTAGAAATCAGCCCTACCACTAAAATAACGACAGGCACCCAGGGCTCGCGCCCTCTAGTAAAACGCCATTGCAGGAATACTGTGGTTAGCGAAACTGCAAGCCACCCACCACCACACACCCGCATCAGGGCCAGCACCAAAGTTTGGGTAGCCCCATCCACCTCATTCCACTCAAGTGACAGCGCCTGGCTGTGATAGCCCATAAAGCTTGGTTTTATCAAATAAATATGGGCTAAAATAAATAATGCAGCTGCTACAGTATAATTTGCCGCCGATGCCAGTTTTTGTTTCATGGGCAGGGTTATTAAAAAGTTATTCTGTATTGTGGTATTGGAAAAAAGCCTATCTGGTATTGCGTGTGAACAGTGTTGGTACGAGGATTGTAGGCACGGGCAAATTCATTTTGCCTGTTCGTAATATTCTGAAGGTCAAGGGCAAACTCATGGGTAACTTTAGGAGCATTAATGCGGTATGACAGCTTTAAATCTGCCCGCAGGTAACCATTTAAACTTTCTGTGAATGCAAGATGATCCTGTCGCACCTCGTAACCCAGTTGAGCAGATCTAGCATAATCAATAGGCGTATACCGATTGCCGCCCGATGCCGTAAATTTAACATCTATGGCAAGGGTGTTGTCCCTTTTTCCAATGCTGAACTCCTTGCCTCCTAATATATTACCGATATAACCTCCGTCGAAGGCAGTGCTGTGCCAGGCACCATCACTACCTTTGTAGCTGGATTTATACAATGAGGTAGTAAGCAATAAATAGTAGCCCTTGCTATAAAACTTCTCCAGGGTTAGCTCCAGGCCAAAGTTTTCACCCTCGCCCCTGTTCACCAACGAGTCTCTGTTTATTGGCTCAAAGTCAACACCCGCATTCAGCATGGAAAAAGAGCTGGGCGCCAGTTCTACAGCCGCATCATTTATTTTCTGGTAATAGGTCTCCACCTTCATACGAAAGTTTGTACCGAGCGAACGATCGTAGGAAATCACAAAGTGATGGCTGTTGGTAAATCCAAGCTTTCTGTTTGTTTCTGCTACTGTGCCATCGGGCAATTCTGTTCGCACAAAATAGATATCTAGTGGCTGAATCTGGCTGTGCCGCCCGTAGCCAAGTGCCAGGGTTTGCTTCTGGTCCAGCTGAAACTGCAGGCCCAGCCTTGGTTGAAGCACTTCGCTCCTGCTCACCTCAAAGCGCTGAAAATTCAGACCCGAATTAAGGGTAATCTTATTAGTAAAACGAAGCTGCCACTGGGCATACAACTGGCTAAGCAGACTTTTACCATTAGCATTGCGAATAACCCGCTCACTGCCGGGAACAATGCGGCGGTTCATAAGATCAAAATCATATAAATCCAGTATTATGCCTCCAGATACATTGTTGCGGGCACTAAACTTTTTATTAAGGGTTAGGTGCGCAGAATACTTGTTGTTCACATAATCGGCCTGGCCAGCCGGAATAGGTGTTTGATCTACTGCAGAAAGTGAATCGCGGTAGAGGTGTTCTTCCTGTCGTGAAGCTGCCAGGGAAAGCTTATAGTGCAGCGTAGAATTAAAGTAGTACAAGTGTGAGAGGCCTGCTATACCTGTCTGGTAACTGGCGTAGTCGTTGGTGAACTCCGATCCATAGAGCGACTCCGATCCTTTATCACTGCTAAGCAGATCAACATTACTCTTACCACCAATACCAAACAAGGTAAACCTGCCTGCCTTAGCAGTAGGAACATCAACTTTAAAGGTCAGGTCCTGGTACTCGGGTGTGGCTGTACCGGTGCCAAAGTTTAAGCCCACCATTTCATAAAAGCCCAGCGTAGAATAGCGGTAGCTGGCCAGGTAGGAGGCCTTCGATTTTTTTGAGAATGGCCCCTCCATACCAAGCTCCACGCCATTAACCCCAATCTGCCCCAGGTGCTCATGCTTTTCAGTATTACCACGCCTTAGCTGCAAGTCAAACACACCAGCCAGTGCATTGCCATATTCTGCAGGAAAGGCAGCCGTGAGAAAGTCAGATTTATCCAGCAAATTATAATTCAAGAGGCTGATAGGACCTCCGCTGGCACTCAAAGATCCGTAGTGGCTGGGATTCGGAATGTTTATACCTTCCAGGCGCCAGAGCAAACCACTGGGTGAGTTACCCCTGATGATAATGTCATTCCGGTCGTCGTTGTTGGCAGCAACCCCTGCAAAGTTTGCAGCCATACGTGCAGGGTCATTCCGGCTCCCTGCATAGCGGCCGGTTTCTTCCAGGTTAAAGGAGCGTGCACTTACAGTGGTAAGCTCGTTATTGGTCACTGTTTTTTCAGGTTCTGCAGTTACCACCACCTCGCCTATTACAGATACCTGCTCGGTAAGATTAATATCCAGCACCACCTCTTTGCCAGAGGTTACCACCACATTAGGAATCACCTGCTCCTCGTACCCGATATAGGATATTCTAAGGCTTTGCCTGCCAAGCGGCACCTGCTTTAAGGTATAATAGCCCTGGGCATCTGTAACAGCGCCAATCAGCGGATTGGTATTCAGCACCACCACATTCACCCCCAGCAGGGGAAAGCCTGACTGCGCATCAACAACCATTCCCCGAACTGTTTGTGTAGCTGACTGCGCCCAGGTAACAGTAATGCCGGCTAAAGTCATGCTTATATATAGAAGAAATAACCTCATAATAGAATTGGTTATGTTAAAGAAACAGGAATGTTAATGAGTTAAATTTGAGTAGAACAGGCAACAGCTGCAGTCTGCACACGCTCCGGTAAGCAGAGCAGTACTAAAATTGCTACACCAATCATGAATCATGCTGCAAAAAGGATCAGTGAAGACATAGCAATAGCGATTGCCGGCAGTAACAGTTGCGAAGCGGCTAAGTTGATGATCTGATCTAAAAGCCAGGTGTTCCCCCTGCTCTCTTCGAGATGAGGCATTCGCTGCCAATACAGGAATGGAAGAAATTTTAAAGGATAACCGCTACGGACTTTATGCCAGCAAGATTTGCACAGTAACAACTTACAGCGCTACAGCAATAGGTGGCATATTTATCTACATGTGTATGCGACGCTTTGTTAGTTCTGGATTAACAAGCCCGATTGAATTGATTACTCATGTCAAGCAGTAAGCCGCATTAAGTAGACCCGAAAAAAGCAGGGTTCTAGCACAAGTCCTTAAATTTAACATACAAACAGAATTAGAAACAAGGATTTCAAGGATTAATACACAAAAAATCTTTAAGCTTATTGTTCAAAGCTGCCGTGTAAAATTTTATCTGTTATTTTTTGTAAATTTTAAATAAAACAATTTGTTGCTTTGATATAACTTTTTATTATATTGCAGTGAAAGTGGATTTTTTACTTGCTGAACAATTATCAGAGTTCAGATTCCCTGTTGCTGTAAAAGCTTTTCTTTTTAGTTTGGTTAATCCCAAACTATTTCCCACAGAATCCGATTTACATGATATCATTTTCATTGCCATCCTTTTTATTGCTTTCCCTTTGATCGGCAGTAGGCCAGACAGGCTGATGAGTATTTCAAAAGAATTAAAGAATTATTTTTTGAACTGAAAACAAAAATAACAACCTCCTGTTAATAGTTAAACAATAGTAAAAGGCTGAACTTCAATGCTTCTGCTGCTACTAATTGTTTGAAGATTAATAAGAATGTATTGAGCAAAGTATCTGTTGGCATTTTAACAGACTTACCCCCCCTAATTGCCAATCAACTTAACTCTACGAAGCTATGCTTCCTGGCTAACAGATACAGAATTGATGTAATAACTAAAAAGACTTTCTGCTGTCGTCATCTATGCAGACATGCTCTACAATATGTCTCGTATCAGCTAGTCTTATACTGCTGCGATTTATACCTACTGCATTTGTGTATAAACCAGCCATAGTCTGTTACTTCAGTTAGAAGAGTAGAGATCAACAATAATTTTGAGAATACCTGCAGGTAACTGAAACCCATACCTTGCAGGTAAACCAGATCACTGTAAAGCAAATTATGTGCTTTACTGCAAATCTGTGTGCTTTTATGCTAATATCAGGCAAAGAGGCTGCATGTTTTATGCATCAAAACATAACATATGGCTCCTTTGATGCTTTTGAAGTGCAAATGCTGATTTAAATACACAAAAAGAAAAAAATTAAGCACTATTTAAAGGCACTGCAATTACCCCCGACTTCTTGTCTTCATTGCTGATGGAAGGAATGTTTAATTAAACATCCTGCTCTATCCATCTTTATCCATAGTGACATTCAGAAGTTTGCAGGCAGCCAGTAAACAAACCCTAAAACTGTTTTAAAACAAAGTTTACATGAATGGAAGACACCAATGATCTTTGACCAATAAAGATGAAAATTTAATAACATTACTTTATTGATGGCTCTGCTAACATTACACACAGCATCCCTGCGGAATACTGTCTGGAGTATTTTCACAGGTACTTGTGTGATGTTATACTTTTAGGAGCGGGTTTAGTACAAGATCCATTTAACAAACCGTCTTTATCTGGTGGGACTGCTTTGTCCCAGCTAATACAGATCAAAATTCACTTTCAGAAGATTGCCTGCGCTATGCCAAGGCAACATCAATATGTTTTGCAGCTTTATCAGTAGCCTGATAATTGAGGATGCAGAACACCCCACCTTTTACGCCTACTTTTTAAATAATTTTTCAATCATGGAAAAAAATCTACCCCTTCAAAAAAATCCTGTTGCAATCATTGGTATGTCAGGCCTTTTTGCCGGCTCGCAGAATATAGATGCTTTTTGGGAAAACATCGTAGAGCAGGCTAACTGCATATCAGAAGTACCACTATCACGCTGGGATATTTCAGAATACTACGATCCTGATCCGAATAAGCCAGACAAGACCTACAGTAAAGTAGGTGGCTTTATTCCTGATATTGACTTCGACCCGCTGGAATACGGATTACCACCGAATATCTTAGAAGTTACAGATTCGTCGCAGATCCTCTCCCTGGTCATGACAAAACAGGCCTTGCAGGATGCCAGGTACGACGGAGACCGTTTCACAGAACAGGTGCGCAGAAATACTGGCGTAATTTTGGGTGTTGGCGGAGGGCAAAAACTAATGGAACCCCTTAGCAACCGCCTGCAATACCCTATCTGGCGCAAGGTGCTCCAGCAGTATGGCTTATCAGAGGCAGCCATAGAAGAGGCCGTTGAAAAAATGAAATGTGCTTATGTTCCCTGGCAGGAGAATGCCTTCCCAGGCTTTTTAAGCAATGTTATTGCGGGCAGAATTGCCAACAGATTTGACCTGGGCGGAACAAACTGCGTAGTTGATGCTGCCTGTGCAGCCTCCCTGAGTGCCATCAAAATGTCGATCAACGAACTGGTAGAACACCGCTGCGATATGATGATCAGCGGAGGCGTTGATACCGACAACTCTCCCATGGCATATATGAGCTTTAGTAAAACACCTGCCTTCTCTAAGAAAAACAAGATCCGCCCTTTTGATGCGGAGGCAGATGGAATAGTGATAGGTGAAGGCATAGGCATGGTAGTGATGAAAAGACTGGCCGACGCTGAACGCGACGGAGACACCATTTATGCAGTAATCAGG
Organism: Cesiribacter sp. SM1; assembly: GCF_020178975.1. Classification (GTDB taxonomy): domain Bacteria; phylum Bacteroidota; class Bacteroidia; order Cytophagales; family Cyclobacteriaceae; genus Cesiribacter. Next base: position 206,293 of record NZ_JAHXBU010000044.1, on the reverse strand, counting down.
GGGATTGGAAGCTCAAGCGACGGACGTCACTCCAGCATTTACGGACCAGTGAGCCAGGGGCAGCAGCTGGCCATGCACCGGGCATATGAGGAGGCCGGTTATGAGCCGGCAAGCGTTGGCCTGCTGGAAGCACACGGCACCGGAACCCCAACAGGAGACCGGGTGGAATTTCACTCCATCTCATCTGTTTTTCATGACCCTAAAGCACCTAAGCAGCGAATTGCCCTGGGCAGCGTTAAATCACAGATCGGGCATACCAAAACTGCAGCAGGTGCGGCAAGCCTCATCAAGGCTTCACTTGCCCTCCATCATAAGGTATTGCCACCAACAATCAACATTTCAAAACCTAACCCCGAGTTTAACATTGAATCAACCCCCTTTTACCTTAACACACAACTACGCCCCTGGATACAGCCAAAAGGCAAACATGCCAGAAGAGCCAGCGTAAGTGCGTTTGGTTTTGGAGGCACTAATTTTCACCTCACCCTGGAAGAGTATCAACCCGAACACCAGGATCCGTACCGCCGTTGGTCGCCCTACCATACCGCTGTACTGTATGCCGATAATCATGAGGCCCTTAAGCAAAGGTGCCAGATAGTGCTAAGCGACCTACAAAGGAGTACCGATTTTGAGCCACTGCCTGTACCACGGTCAATACCCCAGAAGGCTCCTCGCCTGGGCTTTGTTTACCAAAGCAAAGCAGAGCTGATGGACCGGCTAAAAACAGGCCTGCAGTTGCTGCAGCACAGTGATCCACAGAAAGCTTTTGACAATCCACAGGGAATCAGTTACAGCCCCGACGGCAACTTAAAGGATAGCAAAATTGCCGTACTGTTTTCGGGACAGGGTGCGCAGTATGTGAACATGGGCAGCAAGCTGGGATGCCTTTATCCGGAGTTCCGGCTAAACTTCCAGAATGCAGATAAGATCATGCAGACTATGTATCATGAAACCCTCTCCGACAAAGTTTTTCCGATACCAGTATTTGATGATGCAGCAAAGCAGGAGCAGCAGCTTAATTTAACACAAACCCAGTATGCACAGCCTGCCATAGGAGTAATCAGCATGAGTTTATACAAGCTGCTTACCCGCACCGGACTGCAGCCAGATATGGTAGGCGGCCATAGCTTTGGAGAATTAACAGCCCTTTGGGCAGCCGGGGTTCTAAAAGAACAGGATTACCTGAAGTTAGCCTGCATCCGCGGGCAGGTAATGGCCCAGGCCGCCAAGGGAAATGATGCCGGCGGCATGATTGCCGTGCAGGGCGATACCGACGCAGTTCTGAAGCTCATAGAGGAGCAGCACCTGAACCTCGATCTTTCCAACATCAATGCCCCGGACCAGGTGGTACTGGGAGGTGCAACAGCTGATGTGGAAAGAGCAGCAGAAGTGTTTACCGCACATAAATTGTATGCTAAAGTACTACCAGTTTCGGCGGCCTTTCATACACTGCGCCTAAGGGATGCCCAGCAGCCCCTGGCCGAGGCCATTGGCAAAACTCCTTTTCAGAATCCCAAACTGGCTGTGTACAGCAATATCGACGGCCAGGCCTATGCAAAAGAAGGAACAGCCATACAGCAAAAGTACAAAGAGCACATGCTGTCTACAGTACAGTTTCAGCAGGAGATTGAAGCCATGTACGAGGCAGGTGCCAGAATTTTTGTTGAGGTAGGGCCGCGAAATATATTATCGAACCTGGTGCAGAGCACCCTCCGGAACAGAACATTTAAAACAATTCCTCTTAACTCCAATCCCAAGCAGGACAGTGCCCAGCTATACCAGCAGGCATTAATGCAATTACTGGTGGCTGGGGTTTCTCTTAACATGGAAGATCCATACCAGCTGGCACCACAAGAGCGTAAGATTGCCAAACCTAAAATGAAAATCCCTTTCAACGCCAGCAACTATGTAAGCGAAAAAACCAAGCAACAATGGTTGAAAGCCCAACAGGAATCACCCCTGAAAGTAGTAAACCAGTCTAAGCAAGAAAATATCCAGCCTATGAACCCTAAAGAAACATCCGGCACCACTTTAAATGGTCATGCAATGCCTGCAGATCAAAACACGGTTGTGGCTTTCACACAGTCGGTGGAGGAAACCAATCACCTGAACCTGTCTCTGCAGATGCTGGAAAAACAGATAAACCTGATGGGTGAGATGATTCAGTTTAGCTCGCAACAGCAGGAGGCACTGGAAAAACATCGCATGTTTCTGGAAGATTACAAACACCAGATGAACCAGATGTTCGCTGAAGACCACAGCAACGGTAAAGAGGCTGACACCTCCTCCCGAAAAGCTAAAGTCACAATGCCAGACCTTTCTGATCTGTTTACAACCATCATCTCGAACGGCAACGGGCAAGCCTCTAGCAATGGACATTCCCAAAATGGATATTCACATCATGGAAATTCCCCGAATGGAAATTCCCCGAATGGAGATTCCCGGAATGGAGATTCCCGAAATGGAAGTTCAAACGGGCACTCTTCTAACGGCAACCTCACGCTCAACGGGCATGCAGTAAACGGCCACACCCTATATGGCGATACCTCGAATGCAGATTCCCGAAACGACCAAACCCCTGCTAAGGCAGCTGCAGAAGTCAGCACACCCCAAACAAAAGCACCTGCTCCACTGGTACCGGCCAGGGGTGCAGAAAAGCAGGAAAAAGAAGTAAACCCTCTGTTTGAAGCAGCTGTACTGTCCCTGATCGCAGATAAGACTGGCTATCCTGCAGAGATGTTGAACCTGGAGATGGAGCTGGTGGCAGATTTAGGCATAGACTCTATCAAGCAGGTTGAGATTTTTGGCGCCATGCGGGAACAATATCCGGTACTGCATCAATGGCAAACAGAAGATTTTGTGCAGGTCAAGACCTTGGGAGATATAGTAGAAATGGTAAATCAGCAATTAGCTTCTGCGGATACGGATGTTGATACTAGCACTCCAGCTAAAGAGACATCCGTTGCTGAACCTGCAGAAAATCCTGCAAGCGCTGATCTAAGCATGGCTGAACAGATCACTGCTGTGGCTTTGAAGAAAACTGAAAATACTAACAGATCAGCAGTTACAAAGGCGGCTGATCCTGCAGTACTTGAGCAGAGCCCCAAAGCCGATGCTATTGCCAAAAGCCTGATGGCAGTTATTGCTGATAAAACCGGTTATCCGGCAGAGATGCTAAATCATGATATGGAACTGGTGGCAGATTTAGGCATAGATTCTATCAAACAGGTAGAGATTTTCGGTGCCATACGGGAGCAGTACCCAGCTTTCCAGACCTTACAACCTGAGCAATTATTAGCATTAAAAACCATTAGCGATGTTAAAGGACTACTCGAAAGCAGCATATAACAAAAGTACGGATACAGCAACCCCTGCAGTTAAGGAATCCGGTAATCTCACTCAACCTATGGAAAAGTCTCTCTCCCGAATTTCTCAACAGCAGGTGGTTGTAAAACCATTGCCCTATCCTTTTCAGTGGGAAAGGCTTTGGCCTGAAGGCTCTGTGGCCTTACTTACAGATGATGGAACACCCGCTTCAGTGCTGCTCGCACAGGCGCTGATATCACGTAGTATGCAGGTGATGATGCTGCGTTTACCAGGCACGGCAGCCAGAAACATTGAGATGCCTGAAAAGCTCCGCATACTGCAACTTGAAAGTACAGGCCGGGAAGCTATTCAACAGGCCCTGCAACAGGCACAGCAGCTGGGCCCCGTTGAGTTATTCATTTACATGCATGCTGCCGGGGGGGCAGCATCAGATGCCACACAGGCAGTGTTCTGGATCGCAGGTGAGCTACAGGCAATATTTCATAAACAGGTCTCCAGGCGTTGCAGTTTTTTAAATGTTACCCGCATAAACGGAGCATTTGGCTACGGTGCAGGCACCACCTTCGACTGGCAAACGGCAGGTCTGACAGGCCTTGTTAAATCATTGAACCGGGAGTGGCCTTCCGTATTTTGCCGTTCCATAGACCTGCACCCAGCCTTAACACCCCAGCAACTGGTTGAATGCCTGCTGACCGAACTGCAGGATACAGACCTGGCACTGGCCGAAACCGGGTACGATGCAGCATTGAACAGGCAAACACTAAGTACCCAACCTGCAGAGGCTACACTTACTGCTGCGCCCGCTGCTGGCTTTCAGCCATCTGATGTGGTGCTGGTTACCGGGGGCGCACGGGGCATAACGGCTCATTGTATCATTGAACTTGCCAGGGCATGCCCCTGTACCTTTCTGCTCCTGGGCAGGAGTAACTACGAGGCAGAAGATCCGGAGTGGGCGGAAGGCATTACAGAAGAAAAAGCGCTGAAGCAGGCCATTTTCCAGTTACTGCAACGTGAGGGAGAAAAGCCCCGCCCCATGAAGTTACAGGAAGTGTACCAACAAATCATGTACTCCCGAAATATCAGGAGCACACTTGAGGCTATTCAGGCTGCAGGCGCTAAAGCCGATTATGTTAGGGTAAACATCATGGATGCAGAAGCAAGCCGGCATGAAATACTTGCTATACAGCGAAAATGGGGTAAGGTAACAGGCATTGTTCATGGTGCTGGTGTGCTTGCGGATAAACTGGTAGAAAAAAAGACTGAAGCAGACTTAGCCAATGTTTACGGCACCAAGATACAGGGCCTGCTCCATGTACTGAGTGCTGTGGAGGCAGCAGCGTTAAAAAACATCATCCTGTTCGGATCTGTATCCGGCTTTTACGGAAACGAAGGCCAAACAGACTACTCACTTGCAAATGATACACTTAATAAGTGGGCGCTCTCCTACCAGCATCAGCACCCGCAAACCAGGGTTCTGTCCATAAACTGGGGTCCCTGGAATACGGGTATGATCACGCCTTACATTCAGCAGGAGTTCAAGAACCGGGGCGTTATGTTGATTCAGGAATCAGAAGGGGTAGCACATTTTATCCATTTACTTCAGCAGCCCGGGGCAGACGTAGTCACCATCGTGAATAACCATATGCCGCCGCCTCCCAAATGTTTCCAGCTGGGTAATCAGATGCTATCCATAAAAAAGCGGCTAAAGCCTGAGGAAAATCCATTCCTGAAAGATCATGTAATTGCAGGGCATCCTGTAATGCCTTTCGTAAGCGGCATCGCCTGGATTGCAAACGCAGCTGAACAGTTATTTCCCACTTACCACCTGCTACAATGCGAGCAGAGTAAGCTGTTTAACGGCATTATTTTTAACGGAAAGCAGGCTATTGACTATTTCCTGGACCTGGAGGTTGTTCAGCAGGATAAACAATACATTCGCCTGAAGGGCAAGGTCTGGAGCTTCGATGGGCAGGAGCGCCGCCGCTATCACTACGGCAGCGAAATTCTGCTAACGGCGGCATTGCCTGAGCAGCCCCTCATGGAGCTCCCGACCTTTGGCAGCCTGCCCCTCAAAACACGTGAAGTGCTTTACACAGAAGGATGCCTGTTTCACGGGCCGGCTTACCAGGGTATGGAAGCACTGTGGCATATGGATGAACAACAGCTGTGGTACACCTGTCGCCTCCCAGAGCCTAACTATAAGACACAGGGCGAATTCCCCCTGCAAACCTCCAATACCTTTGCTACCGATGCCATGTGCCAGGGATTCCTGGTGTGGGCATTTCACTACCTGAAAGCCTCCTGCCTGCCCGCGGGTATGGGCAATTTCAGGATCTATGAACCCCTGCCATTTAATAAAACATTCTGGGTACATCTTAGCATAACGGGCCAAACCAGTCACAAAGTGGTGGGTAATGCCACCGCCATAAGCCCTGAAGGTAAAGTATTGGTAGAAGCCCGTGATATTGCCCTTACTGTTAGCGAAGAGTTGCTGTCGTTGTACCAGACACAGGACATCAGCAAACACCCCATGGCAGTGGTGGATATGGATGTTCGGCTACCAGGTATTCCTGATCTGGACGCATTCTATAAAGCCCTGTATGACGGAACATTTTCAGCAGATTTTCCTAAGGCAATTCCTGGCAATACCCCGGCTGTTCAATCAGGGCTGTACCAGCAAATGTATTACAAAGCTGGTGTAGGCAAGCCCCTTGCAGTAATCAGCATAGGTGATCAAAAATTGGCACCAGAAGATGCTCCTGAGATCAAAGAAACCTTTACTGCTTTCAGCCTTACAGATGCATTGGCTACTGCAAATAAATGGTTGCAGCAAAACCCTGAAGGCAGTGTTTTGCTGGGAGCACAGCATTTGCCTGCACAATGCGGGGCTGGCATCCGGCTAATGCTATCTTCAGAAGCCACTAAAACCAAACAACCGGTTTATGCAGTTTTGAACAAACCGGAACCTTTTATCTCTGCCAGCCTGGAGGCCTTAATGCCAGTGCTCAACTACCTGGATGTTGATCCGGCTGTTGCACCACCTAAACTATCTCTAGCTGGAAGCAGCCAGCAGAATGATCCTGTTTGTGCGTTGGGCACCCTGGTATTGCCTGATGCTGCACTGCAGGAACTAGCAAGACTGATCAAGCTCTGCCTGTGCCTGCATTATCGTTTCCTGCCGGCTCTGCGGGAGCCAAAAAGCCTGCCGCAGCTTAGCCGCTGGGATGCGCAGCTCTTTTATGCTCCTGAAGATTCCTTCCCCTGGATTCCAGAAAATAATGAAGAAAAAAGAGTTGCAGCTCTTGTGTTGAAAGTGGCTGAAGCTGCCGTGATTCTGAAACTGGAAGAGGCAAGCCCGGCTGCAGAAAAGTCCAGGACTTACCTGCGGCAACAGGATAAAAAGCTACTGCTGGTATCTGGCAATAGTTTATCAGAACTCATGGCAAAGCTTGAAAATCTTGAAAAAGAGGCAGTACACTTCTCTCACAAATGGGCTGCAGCACAGTACCGTCAAAACCAGGCCCGGCCTGGCAAGTACACCATTAGCCTGATAGCCGGCAGCCAGCGCCAGCTGGTAAGAGAAATTGCGTTTGCCAGAAATGGACTGGAAGCAGCATTTACAAGCGATAAAACCTGGCAAACGCCTGCAGGTTCCTATTTTTCTGCAAAGCCACTGGGTAAGCGTGCAAAAATAGGTTTTATATATCCGGGCCTGGCAAGTGCCTATGCAGGCATGTTCAAGGATAACATTCAACTGTTCCCAGACTATTTTAGCCATTATGATGCTAAAATAGACAAACTGCACGAACTGGTACACCAACCCCTAATGCGGCCACGCTACTTGCAAAGGCCCGATCCGGCCGAAAGAAAGGCCCGTGAGGCAGCCTTTTTGAACAATACTGTTGCAGCATCAGAAAGCAGCATTTCCATGAGTGTTTTTGCTACCCAGGTGCTGCGCAATGAGTTTGAGCTGGAACCCGAGGCAGCACTGGGCTACAGCATGGGGGGCATTACCATGTTCTTTGCCCTTGATGTATGGGGCTTCCGTCACCTGCGCAGCCGGGTGCGGCAATCGCCGGTATTTCAGGCAAACACTGCTTTCAAAAACTGGGCGCACTGGGTATTGATAGCACCCGCAGAAAAGGTTAAAGAACAAATTGCCGGAACAGAAAACCTCTACCTGACTTTTATCAACACACCCGGTAATGTGATTATTTCCGGAGACCGCACCACAGGCGAAGCCTGGCTGCAGCAGCACCAGTACGTGGGCATAGTGGTAGATTTGTATAATGTAGCCCACTGCCCTCCGATAAAGACTATGTATCACCAGTCACTCCGGGAGATGCACCTGCTGGATATAGAACAAACACCTGGTATACGCTTTTATTCCGGTCCCCGCCTGGAGCCAATGCCATTAGATAAAGAAACACTGGCCATGAATGCTGCCGATACCTACTGCCAGCCTGTAGATTTTGTAGCACAGGTGCAAAAAGCCTACCAGGATGGTATCAATGTGTTCATTGAGGTTGGTCCCAAAGCATGGTGCTCACGGCTGGTGAGTGATATACTCCAGGATGAGCCACACATTTCTTTAGGCATCAACCAGAAAGGTGTATCTGACTACCGCTCGCTACTACAGCTAAGCAGTGTACTGTGCAGCCACGGCATTCCTATCAGGCTTCCTTTCTATGAAGAATCTACCACTACACCTGCTGCAGAAGTAACAGAAACTGCAGCCTCGGCCACCAATAATGTTGCTTTAACAGTAGCAGCACCTCCTGTAGGAGAGTCAGTTAAGCAGGAGCAATCTCTACCTAAGACAGCAACAGAAAAGCTGTTACCACTGAAGGAAGCCGGATCTTTGCTGCAGGCAACGCAGCATAGCTGTTACCTGTTCCAGGACAGGGAATCAAACCACTACCTGTCGGCCGGAAATTCGCAAAACAGACAGTATCAGACGGTAGGAATATTGCCTGCACTTCCGCCAGAAAAGTTAGGCAGTGCCGCTTTCAGGGAAATGCATAAGCTGCGCTATGCCTATATGGCCGGAGCCATGGCAAATGGAATTGCCTCCGAAGAAATGGTGATTGCTTTAGGTGAGCAGGGAATGTTAGGATCTTTCGGCGCTGCCGGTCTGGGTCTGGAAAAAGTAGAGAAAGCCATAAATACCATACAGGAAGCACTTCCGCATGGGCCTTATGCCTTTAACCTTATCCATTCTCTGGGAGACGGCGCCCTGGAAATGAGGCTGGTTGAGCTTTATTTACAGTACAGGGTACGTACCCTGGAGGCATCGGCATTTATGGAAATAACCCCTGCGCTGGTTTACTACCGGGCTGCAGGATTAGTAAAAGACAAAGATTGCAACATCAGGGCGCTGAATAAGATTATTGCCAAGGTATCACGTGCAGAAGTGGCACGTCTTTTTATGCAGCCAGCCCCCGATGCCCTGCTGAAGGTACTGGTGCTGCAGGACAAGATAAGTCCCGAGCAAATGGAGTGGGCAAAACAGCTTCCACTGGCTGGTGATATTACCGTTGAGGCAGATTCCGGCGGCCATACCGATAACCAGGCGCTGGTGTGTGCTTTGCCGGAAATGATAAGGCTGAAAGAGCGTATAGAAAAGCAATATGCCTATGCTGCTCCGCTGCACATTGGTGCTGCCGGGGGAATCAGCACACCTGCCTCGGTAGTGGCAGCTTTTGCCATGGGAGCAGATTATGTTGTAACCGGTTCCATTAACCAGGCCTGCAGGGAAGCCGCTACCTCGGCCCCTGTAAAGGCAATGCTGGCCAAGGCATCTTCTGCAGACGTAGTATTGGCACCTTCTGCAGATATGTTCGAAATGGGCATCTCTGTACAGGTACTCAAGCGGAGCACCATGTATGCCAGCCGCGCCAAAAAGCTCTACCAGCTGTACAGCCAGTACGAAGCTGTTACAGACATACCAACAGCAGAGCTGGAGAAACTGGAAAAGCAGCTTTTTCAAATGCCCCTTAACGAGGTATGGAACGAAGTGGAGAAGTTCTTCCGGCATCAAGACCCGCTCAGGCTGGAAACTGCCCGCCAGCATCCGAAAAGAAAAATGGCACTGATATTTCGATGGTACCTGGGTTTGTCTTCAAAATGGGCAGTAAAAGGCGTAGAAGGAAGAACAATGGACTACCAGGTGTGGTGCGGCCCCGCTATGGGTGCCTTTAACGACTGGGTAAAAGGTAGCGCCATGGAAGCGCTCGAAAACCGCACTGTGGCAGCAGTAGCCATGCGGCTGCTCAGAGAAGCTGCTGTGCTGCACCGCATACAGCTGCTGAAGATGTATGGGGTAAACACGGCTGATACTTTAAAAATCAATGCTGATACTGAAATGATGCTGCATGCTTAAACAACGCTTAGTACTACCGGAATCGGAGGTGCATCTCTGGTATTTTCAAACCAGCCAGTTCCCGGATATTACAATGCAAAAGGCGCTGCAATATCTGGATGAAGGGGAAGCCCAACGCTACCAACGCTTTAGGTGTTCACTGAAGCGCCGGCAGTTTTTGACAGCCAGGGTTCTGTTAAAACACCTGCTTACCTGGTATTTAGGTGAGCAGCCGGAAAAGATTCAGCTAAGGTATACCCAGCTGCAGAAGCCCTACCTGGAGGGAGATCTGGCATTTAATATTTCACATTCCGGGCAGCATTTAGTGATTGCCATTTCCCGGCATAGGGTTGGGGTTGATATACAGGAAGAAGCTTCAATAAAGCGAAACCACCTGCTGGTAGGCCTTTCTGCACAGGAGCAGCAGCTAGTAACTCTACATGAAATATTTCCTTTCTGGGTACTGAAGGAAGCCTTCTGGAAAGCCGATAACCAGTTAAGCAGCCTAACAAAACTTTTAACTGCCCTGGCTTTGCGCCAGCCGCAGGAGCACAATTCATTTTCTTTATTAGTGGATTCATGGTGTGTAACCTACCTGAAGCTGTTTCAGAACCTGCACCTGGCCTGGGTGGTAGAAGATCCCCAACCCGTCTGCAGGTTCAACGGTGTTCTGCTAAAGCCTGTGTAAATCAGCATTAGATACTTACATAAAGAACTTGCAGACAAGATGCTTAGAGGCTCATCCTGGCTTGCAAATTCCACGATGGAACATAGAAGAAGATTACACCAGAATCCGGTAAAGGTTCCGGAAGAAGGCCGGACCTGCTGATCTACCGTGAACGTACTCCTTTTTTAAATAAGCTATGGTGGCAAAAAAAATAGTAATCAGTTCTTACGGATCGTTAGGAGATCTGTATCCATACCTCGCTATCGGGCAGGCATTAAAAGCCAGAGGGCACCAGGTTACCATTGCCGGAGGAGTTTCGGTAAGGAGTAAAGTTGAGGGCATGGGGCTGTCCTTTGCTCCGCTGCGCCCCGATCTTGACCTCAGCGACCGTCAAACCATGAAAGCGGCCATGGATTTGCGAACCGGATCTGAAACCCTGGCTCGTAAACTTATATTTCCCTACATACGGGAGAACTATAATGATCTAAGCCAGGCTGTGCAGAATGCAGATCTTTTGATCAACCACGCCTACTGTTTTGCCGGCCCCATGGTTTCTGAAAAAACAGGCATTCCCTGGATTTCCTGCAACCTCTCCCCTAACAATTTCTGGTCTGTTCACGATTCGCCTGTAGTTCCCCGCTATCCCTGGATGGTACACCTGCCTGGCCTGGGAGTACCCACCAACCGCCTGGTTAGGAAAGCCGTGAGAATGGTAACCCACCAGTGGTGCGAGCCTATTTATCGCTTCAGAAAAGAAATAGGCTTAGCCCCTGACAAGCACCCCCTGATGGAGGGTCAGCACTCCCCTTACCGGGTACTGGCTATGTTCTCCAAACTCCTGGCCCAAAAACAAACCGACTGGCCCACCCATACCTGCATTACAGGATTTCCTTTCTACCAGGAAAATAAAGAGCTGCCGCCGGCAGTAGAAAATTTCATCAGGGAGGGCGAACCTCCTATTGTTGTTGGCCTGGGTTCTTCCGTGGTGCTGAATGCAGAGGCTGTATACCGCTGCTGCCATGAGTTACTCACGGAGATGAACAAAAGAGCCATTTTTGTAGGTGCTGCCCAAACACTTCCAGCGCAGGAAAAAAAGCATTATGCAAAAGACAGACATATACTGCTGACCGGCTACCTTCCTTACGCTGCTTTGTTCAGTAAAAGTGCCTTGGTAATACATCATGGCGGTATAGGAACAACAATGGAGGCCTTGCGGGCAGGAAAACCCATGCTGGTGATCCCTCACTCCTTCGATCAGCCAGATAATGCACTAAGAGTGGAACGTTTGGGTGCCGGCAAGTTTATTTACAGCGCCCATTTCACAAAGAATCGTCTAAAAAAAGCCCTGCTCTGTTTGCTGGAGGATCCCTCCTACAGCTATGCTGCACAGCAGGCTGCAGCCGTAGTGAAAGAAGAGTGTGGAACAGAAACTGCCAGCAATTATATAGAATCTTTTATTCAGCAGTTTGATGGTTCTTTATCTAAAAAGGCAGCCATATACACCTGATGGATTCGAAATAACTTTTATTGAGACGGTAAGAGCACCTCCTCACAACAGTTAATGAACAATGATCCTGCATCATAAAAAAAACTAAGGACTTGAAAGCTGTGCAAAACAGCGCCTGTTCCCGCCGCTGCTAAATGTTCAGTAAACACTGATTTTAACACCCTGACAAAATTCAACACATATCTAAAATTACATAGCCTGCCTGTACATGATATTCCTTACCTTTTAATTTATTATATACTTCATTACATATACTGACCGTTTATACATAAAACCTGTAACTTTCCAGGAGGCTTTACAGTAAGATCACTAAAAGGCAGCAGTCAATACTTCCTTTATTTTCTTAAAGTTCCATTTACAGGATAGGTGCTTTACCTGGTCTCCGGCACTATACTGGTTTATAAGGGTCATTTATATGAAGAGGCAGTTTTACCAGTCGTTTCCCGTTCAGCTCCTGATACATCATATCCGGAAAAACCAGATCCTGCTGCTGCTCTGGGGCATCCTCTTCGCCATTATCTTTCAGGCTTTCGGGCGCGTGCTGGGAATTCCCTTTCTGTTCCTCGATCCAGAATACCTGGGCAAAGTAAGCTTCAGCAGCTTTTTTATTATAGGGCTGGCGTTGGGAGCATTCACCATGGCCTACCATATTACCTCCTACATTCTGGATGTGCAGCAGTTTCCTTTCCTGGGAACCTTAAGCAGGCCTTTTGCCAAATTCTGCCTTAACAACAGCATTATTCCGCTGCTGTTCCTGCTTACCTATATGGTATGCATTGTGCGCTTTCAGCTCGATTACGAATACAACACCCCCTACCACATCGGGGTGTACCTGCTGGGCCTGCTGGGAGGTTACCTGTGCATCCTGCTTGCCTTCCTGCTCTACTTCCGCTTTACCAACAAAGATATTTTTCTGCTCTTTGCCGAAAAGGTAGACCACAGCCTGCGGCGCATACGCATCAGCCGGGTAAACATGGCAAAGCGCCTGAATGCTGCCAAAAAAAAACGCTCTCCCATCAGCTGGTACATCGATATAGATATGCGCATTCGCAAGGTGGAGGTTGATCCGCTCTACTACAACAAAGATAAAATTCTGCGGGTGTTTGATCAGAATCACCTGAACTCTGTATTGCTGGAGCTCATTGTGCTGGTCATTATTCTTTCCATCGGTTTTTTCCGGGATATACCGGCCCTGCAGCTACCGGCAGCGGCCAGCAGCTTTCTGCTGTTTACCATTGTACTGATGCTGGCGGGTGCCCTTACCTTCTGGCTCCGCAGCTGGGCTATTACCGTAGCCATCCTGGCCTTTTTGGTGCTGAACACCACCACCCAGTATGCTCATTTGCAGCACCAGAGCGAAGCTTTCGGCCTTAATTATCACGAAGATCCGGTAAATTATAACCTGCAGGTGCTCGACAGCCTCAGCTCCCTGGAAATGCAGCAGCAGGACAAAGCCGCTACCCTGGCTATTCTGGATCGCTGGCGCAGCAAGTTTAGCCCAACGGAAAAGCCAAAGATCGTGTTTATCTGCACCAGTGGCGGCGGACAGCGCTCCGCCCTCTGGACCATGCGCTCGCTTCAGACTGCCGACAGTCTTACCCATGGTAACCTTATGCAGCATGCCTTTCTCATTACCGGTGCCTCGGGTGGCATGGTGGGTGCGGCTTACTACCGCGAGCTGGTACTCCGGCAGATTATGGGCGAATCAGTAAATCCTAATTCAAAAGAGTACCTGGAGCGCATCAGCCGCGATAACCTCAATCCTATTATTTTCAGCCTGCTGGTAAACGATCTATTCATAAAAACCGGCAGCTTTGAGTGGGGCGGGCATACCTATATGCGCGACCGCGGGCATGCCTTTGAGGAGCAGCTCAACAATAACACCGGGGGCATTCTCGATAAACCACTGGCAGCCTACAGGGCACCGGAAGCGCAGGCCCTCATTCCCCTGATGGTGCTGGCACCCAACATCACCAACGACGGCCGGAAGCTCTTTATCTCGCCGCAGCCTGTCTCCTACATGGGTGCCGGTGGCACCGACAGCCTGGGCATCCAGGAAGCAAAAGTAAAAGGCGTAGATTTCAGGCGTTTGTTTGCCCGCCATGGGGGCGACAGCCTGCGCTTTATCTCCGCCCTGCGCATGAGCGCTACTTTCCCCTACATTACCCCCAACCAGATACTGCCCAGCAACCCGCCGCTCGAAACTATGGACAGCGGCATTGCCGATAACTTTGGCGTAGAGGATGGGCTGCGTTTCCTCTATGTCTTCCGTGATTGGATAGAGCAGAATACCGGCGGCGTGGTAATGCTTTGCATACGCGATTCTGAAAAGGAACAGGAAATAGAAGAGGCCATCTCGCCCAGCCTGCTGCAAAAGTTTTTTACACCCCTGAACAACATTTACAAAAACTGGACCTACCTGCAGGACCTCGACAACGACAACCTCTTTGAAATGTCCAGGGGCTGGCTGCAGGTGCCGCTGCACCGGGTTGACCTCCAGTACATTCCCCGCACCATGTATGAGGGCGATAAGGCTCCCGATCTGCAAAAGGAACAGGAAATAGAACGTGCCTCCCTTAACTGGCGCCTCACCACCAAAGAAAAGCATAACATCCTCAATAACATTTACCTGCCCGACAACCAGCAGGCCCTGGGCAGACTGCAGCAGCTTTTGGAGGTAAAAGAACCTGTAAACCTGCTCTCCAGCACCAAAACAAAGGTTAAAGCTCCGGAGGCAGTAAAACCAGGGGCTGAAGACAAACAAATTCGTGCTCAGGCTGTCATTCAATAGTGAAACACCACCACCCCTGTGCCGCAAATCCAAAAAATCCACGGAATCTGTGGGTAAATGCTCGTTTTATTTTAAATTATAGCATAATTTTTTCTCTTATGACCTTATCCAAACACCTTAGCATTTTTAGTCTTTTTGCCCTGATCACTGTTTTTTCTGTTGGCTGCAACGACGATGATGACGCCACTCCTGCAGCAGATACCACTGCTCCCGTAATTACCATTACCAGCCCGGAAGATGGTGCGATCATCGATATACCCGGAACCATTACCGTGGCCGGTACTATTGAAGAAGAGGGAGAGCTGGAACGAATTGAGGTGAACATATCCTCCGCAGTGCTGCCTACCCCCTTCAACAGAACAATTATGAAGGGTGAAGATGGTTTTCCTACCAAAAGCGGCAATATCTATAGCGTTAACATTACAGAAGATATCCAGGAAAACACACCGCTGCCTATTACCTTCACCATTGATGTAGAAGCAGAAGATAACGCCGGCAACATCGGCACAGAGCGCATAAGCGTGATACTGCGGTAAGCAGTATCAGCTTCCCCTGTACCCTTGCTCATCCAGAAAGCGAAGGGTGTATTCGTAGCCGGCGTTGAAGAACACAGGCAGTGCGGTACGTTCCATAAAGCCGTGCTGCCCAAACTCTTCGGGGGCAATCAGCCAGTCGCATACTTTACGGGTTTTCTGAACGGTGCTTTCTATGCCTATCCAGATGGTGCGGTAGATGGTGTCCGTCATGCCGTCGAGCCGCTCCTTGAAGGGCACAGGGTTTACAGAAACACCAATAAGCCGCCTGCATTTTCCTTCCAGTGGCTCGGTTGGCAGGTTACTCACCAGGCCGCCATCCACATACATGCGGCCGTCGATCTCCACAGGCTCAAAGGCAAGAGGAACGGCACAGCAGGCCTCCAGTACTTTTACCAGCGTGCCCTCACTGAAAATCTTCTGGCTGCCGTCGTTCAGGCAGGAGGCTGTCAGGCGCAGGGGAATGGGCAGCTCTTCCAGGCGCTGATGGCGCAGGTAGGGCTTTACCAGCTCCCCGATCTTTCCATGCTTTAGCATACCAAACTGCGGAAAGTGCAGGTTAAAGGTTTTGGCCATTGGTTCTTTTTCCCAGATCTCGTACATCTCATCCGGCGAGTAGCCACTGGCATAGAGTACAGCATTAAGTGCCCCCGAGCTGGTACCAGAGATAATGTCGGGCCTGATGCCCCTTTCCTCCAGCGCCTTCAGCACTCCTATTTGCCCAATACCCCTATAGGCACCGCCAGAGAGCACCAGGCCAGTTTCATATTCAATATTTGATGTTTTGTCAGCGTTCATTGAAATCAGTTTTGCTGTTTTACTAAACAGCTTTGCTCCTGCATAGTTTTACCACTACCCAAACGATCGTTAGCAAATAAGGCCCGGAATCCTTATTTTCGCAATCGATTGTAAGCGAACCTGCAGGCGTACTTTAAGCGTTACCCCAGGTAGCAGGTTCATTTTCAGATATTTAAATTTTTACACCATGTCTCAAGCGCTGGTTGCTCCCTATAAACCCAAACACCACATCCGCATTGTAACGGCCGCATCGCTTTTCGATGGGCATGATGCCGCCATCAACATCATGCGCCGTATCATTCAGGCCACGGGCTGCGAGGTAATTCACCTGGGCCATAACCGTTCGGCGCAGGAAATTGTGGAAACTGCCATCCAGGAAGATGCCCAGGCCATTGCCATTACCTCTTACCAGGGCGGCCACGTAGAGTTTTTTAAATATATGTACGATCTGCTCCAGGAGCGCGGTGCCGGCCACATCCGCATCTTTGGCGGCGGCGGCGGCACCATTCTGCCACAGGAAATAGAGGAGCTGCATGCCTATGGCATTACCCGCATTTACAGCCCAGACGATGGCCGCTCCATGGGCCTGCAGGGCATGATCAACGATATGGTTTCGAAGTGCGACTTTGCCACAGGTGAAAACCTGAACGGTGAAGTAGTGAACCTGAAGAACAAGCGGCCTAAAGACATTGCCCGCCTGATTTCCGCTGCCGAAAACTTCCCGGAAGCCTTCGCCAGCATCAGGCCACAACTTTCTGCAGTGGCAGAAACAAGCACAGGTACCGCCACCACACCTGTACTTGGTATTACCGGCACCGGCGGAGCGGGTAAATCGAGCCTGGTAGATGAGCTGGTGCGCCGTTTCCTGATCGATTTTCGGGAAAAGCGCCTGGCCATCATATCAGTAGACCCTTCCAAGCGCAAAACAGGTGGTGCGCTGTTGGGCGACCGTATCCGCATGAACGCCATCTCTAACGAGCGGGTATACATGCGCTCCCTGGCTACCCGCCAGAGCAACCTGGCGCTTAGCAAGTATGTGCAGGATGCGGTGGATATTGTAAAGGCTGCCGGCTTCGATATGATCATCCTGGAAACCTCCGGCATTGGCCAGTCTGATACCGAAATTACCGAGCACTCCGATGTGAGCCTCTATGTGATGACGCCCGAGTACGGCGCCGCCACCCAGCTGGAGAAGATCGACATGCTCGATTTTGCCGACCTTATTGCCCTCAATAAATTCGACAAGCGCGGTGCCCAGGATGCCCTGCGTGATGTGAAGAAACAGTATAAGCGCAACCACAACCTCTGGGATGCCAAAGAAGAGGATCTGCCGGTGTGGGGCACCATTGCCTCGCAGTTTAATGATCCGGGCATGAACAAGCTCTACAAGGCCGTGATGGACAAGATTGTGGAGCGCACCGGCGTTATGGCCCTGAAGAGTTCTTTTGAGATCTCGGATGAGATGAGCGAAAAAGTATTCATCATTCCTCCCTCCCGCACCCGCTACCTAAGCGAGATCTCCGAAAACAACCGCAGCTACGATGGCTGGGTAGAGCAGCAGGCCAGTGTGGCCCAGAAGCTCTTCGGTATTCAGCAGGCCATGGACAGCCTGCAGAGCAGCAGCATTGAGGATAAAGACCGCCTGATCAAAGGCCTGCAGGAGGAGTTTGAGCGGGTGAAGCTGGACCTGGATCCACGCAACTGGAAGATTATCCAGGACTGGCCCGAAAAGAAAAAAGCATACGCCCGGGATGAGTTTGTGTACCAGGTGCGCGGCCGCGACATTAAGGTACAAACCTTCCACAAAACCTTATCAGGCACCAAAGTACCTAAGATTGCACTGCCCCGCTATACCGCATGGGGCGATATACTGCGCTGGAGCCTGCAGGAAAACGTACCGGGCGAGTTCCCCTATACCGCAGGGGTGTTCCCCTTTAAGCGCCAGGGCGAAGACCCAACGCGTATGTTTGCCGGCGAAGGTGGACCCGAGCGCACCAACCGCCGCTTTCACTATGTAAGCAAAGGCATGCCTGCCGCACGCCTCTCTACCGCCTTCGACTCCGTTACCCTCTACGGCAACGACCCCGACTGGCGCCCCGACATTTACGGCAAGATTGGCAACTCCGGCGTTAGCATCTGCTGCCTGGATGATGCCAAGAAGCTCTACAGCGGCTTTAACCTCTCCGACCCTACCACCTCGGTATCCATGACCATCAACGGTCCGGCTGCCATGCTCACCGGCTTCTTTATGAATGCCGCCATAGACCAGCAATGCGAAATATACATAAAGGAGAATGGCCTGGAAGAAGAAGTAAACCGGAAGATCGATGAGCTCTACAAAGCCAAAGGGGCTGCTCGTCCGCAATACCGCGGGCCTCTGCCCGAAGGCAACGATGGCCTTGGCCTGATGCTGCTGGGCGTAACCGGCGACCAGGTGCTGCCCCAGGAGGTTTATCAGCAGATCAAAGCCAAAACCGTTGCCGCCGTGCGGGGCACCGTACAGGCCGATATTTTAAAGGAAGACCAGGCGCAGAACACCTGCATCTTCTCTACAGAGTTCTCGCTGCGCCTGATGGGCGATATGCAGCAGTACTTTATCGAAAACAACATCCGTAATTTCTATTCGGTATCCATCAGCGGCTACCATATTGCCGAGGCAGGGGCCAACCCTATTTCTCAGCTGGCCTTTACGCTCTCAAATGGCTTTACCTACATCGAGTACTACTTAAGCCGCGGCATGGACATCAATAAGTTTGCGCCAAACCTTAGCTTTTTCTTCAGCAACGGTACCGATGCCGAGTACAGCGTGATTGGCCGCGTAGCCCGCCGCCTCTGGGCCAAAGCCCTGCGCAATAAGTATGGTGCCGACGAGCGGAGCCAGATGCTGAAGTACCACATCCAGACCAGCGGCCGTTCGCTGCACGCCCAGGAGATCGACTTCAACGACATCCGCACCACCCTGCAAGCCCTGTATGCCATTTACGACAACTGTAATTCGCTGCACACCAACGCCTACGATGAGGCCATCACCACCCCTACCGAAGACTCGGTGCGCCGGGCCATGGCCATACAGCTGATCATTAACCGGGAACTGGGGCAGGCCAAGAACGAAAACCCGTTGCAGGGTGCCTTTATCATCGAAGAGCTGACAGAACTGGTAGAAGAAGCCGTGCTGCAGGAGTTCGACCGCATCACCGAGCGTGGCGGCGTTTTAGGTGCCATGGAAACCATGTACCAGCGCAGCAAGATCCAGGAAGAAAGCCTCTACTACGAAACCCTGAAGCATACAGGCGAGCTGCCCATTATTGGCGTGAATACCTTCCTGTCTTCAAAAGGCAGCCCTACCGTTACCCCCGGCGAGGTAATCCGCGCCACCGAAGAGGAGAAAAAAGCCCAGATCGAAACAGTACAAAACCTGCAGCAGCGCAACAGGGACGAAGCCAAAGAACAGCTCCGTCAGTTGCAGCTCTGCGCCATCCAGAACAAAAATGTTTTCGAAGGCATCATGGAAGCCAGCAAGTACTGCTCCCTGGGGCAGATCACCAATGCGCTGTTTGAAGTGGGCGGGCAGTACAGGCGGAATATGTAGTATGATAGATGTGAGACGTTAGACGTGAGATAGGAGATCACGAACCGGAACATAGACATGAATCATCCCGGATTTTTAAGGAGCTAGCATTCCTAATAGAAGTGGCCTCTGGAGATTTCCAGTGGCCACTTCTATTAGCAGTACAGTTTTTGCGAACGCAGCGAAGCGGAGTGTGGCAATCTGGCTTCTATGCGCGTAGATGCCAGATTGCTTCGTCGTGCCTCCTCGCAAAAACTAGTACCTTTAAGCAAAAACAGCCTTGGAATAGCATCCAAGGCTGTTTTTGCTTATTTTATCCAAAATCAAAATTCGGGATGATTTATTTTTTTTTATAGCCAAAGCCCGCAACAACTACCGGCCTCTGTAGACTGTGAGTCCCAGCCTCGTTAAAATATAATGAGCTACGGGGCCGGCAGATTACCTAGGAGGTCTCTGCATGTGTCCATAGGTCCCTCCTTTCTGCTGCCCCATTAGCAAGCGTAGCGAAACAATCTGGCATCTAAATGAGCAGAACCCCAAACAATTTGCACCACCTGGTTCTCCGGTAAACTAACAGGCATAAGTGATCTGCAGTATGAGGCACCAACTGCAAGCTGGCGCCAGCGGGGGCAGTACAGGAGGAATATGTAAGGCTTAGCTTATGGGGCAACAGACAATGCAGGATGAGCCTGGGGAGCAAGTTCATCCTGCTCTACCATAAGCCGGGCTAAGTGTCCGTATTCGTAGCCGCTGCTCCAGTAATACATAAAGAAAACAAAAACCGGTATAACCGGAGCCAGTACCACTGTCATGCTTAGCAGCAGGGTAGCCACGAAAGCAACAACACCATTTAGCAGCACAAACAGGTACACCAGCATTAGGTCTAGGAAATTTCTGAAAATAAACTTCAGGTTTTTGAATATAGAAAGATGCGAGTGGAATAGCCTTTTTGTGACTGCAAACCTGATCATGGCTACCCGATAGATGGGGACATAAAGGACCAGGTAAATGTTTTCCAGGGCAAAGGCCAACAGCTGTTCTATAAATTCATTTTTAATAAACGCCCACAACGATCGCACATAAAGTTCTAAGGTAAGCTGTGTATTGAAGATGAAATCAAATGTGAGCTCAACCAGGTAAACGAGGTCCCTGTACAACTCTCCCCAGCCTCCTAAACCAAACAAAGCGATGAGCGCCAGTGGCACCATCAGATAAGCAAATGTCAGCATCCAGAGCAATAAGCCATTAGAAAGAAACTTAAAGAAGTCCCTGGCCCTGGGGAGCGGATTTTCTACATGCCAACCTAGCCTGTGAACAAACTCAAAACGCCACCCCCGCAAAAGTAGCAGGTTAATAACAGGAAGGTAGGCCATGATCACAAAGATCCACATTTTCTGTATGCAGTCCTTTTGGGTGAAGGGAAAAATGAAAGAATAGAAATATAACTTCAGCCCATGTTCAACTTTTGCCAGTATAGCCATCGTTCTAAAAATTTTTATCTCAACTTATAAGAAAAAACAGGCAGCTACAGAGGAGTGGAAAGCATTGATAATGAATTAAATATAATATATTGATTCGTTAATGATATAATTTATCAATAACATTCTATATAATTTTTTACGATTCCGGTTAAAGAGCCATCCTGGCTAGCAGAGAAGAGATATTACAAAATTCATTTCAGACCGAATGTTGAAAGAGGTGAGTTAGGGATTAGCATCAGCGTCAGTTGCTCCTTGATCTTCATCCTCACGCAGGCGGGGGACTAGCAATACTGGCAAAAGACAGATAAAAACAAGTTCAAATCACCAACGAACTTATCAATAGCTGTCTTAGAACCCCTTTTAAGGCAAAGGCAAACCCGAGGGTTTGAAAAACGACCTGCAGGGCATCTGGTCCAGAAGAATCGACAGGGAACACCGGCTGGTTTATACCGTTCAGCAGGATCAGTTTATTATTGCCGCCTGCCGGTATCATTATCAGATATAACATTCCATGCATAACATCTCTGCTGCTTTCAAGCAATATGAGGCACCAGCTGCAATCTGGCGCCAGCGGGGGCCAGCACATTTCATTGAAGGTCTCTAAATATCTCCAGAAGTTTTTATTCTTTCTGCTGCCCCCTTTGCGAGCGTAGCGAAGCAATCTGGCATCTAAATGAGCTGCAGCAGGTTGATCTGCAGTGCCTGGTACGCTGGTTAATCAAAAAGCATAAATTATCCACCTCCATCAGGCAAAGTGAGGCACCAGCTGCAAGCTGGCGCCAGCGGGGAAAAGTGCCAAAATCAAGGCTACTCAAAGTTAACAGCAGCTTTACCCCTAGCCTTCTCGCTTTAATTGCAGGTACACCGCTTTTACTTTCCGTATTCTTTTTGCCCAAACACGATACAACACATATATCTGAACAAGAATGAGGGGCAGTAACAGCAAAAGGCCCCAGTATTTATCTGCTGTTAACTGTATGGAAGAAACGAAGTATCCTATAATTACAACTATGGCCACGACTCTTGAAATGATGGATATCCAAGCATACCGACGGATCTGCCGGAGGTAATTCTCCATTGAGCTCATAATATTTTCATCCCATGCCGGCTTCCTGATCAGCTGGAATCCCAGCAGGTTGTGCAGCAGGATAAGCAGTACGGCAAGAATGAGCAGGATATTCCACAGGGGCGACTTAAGGTGCCCATCAAAAAAATCGTAATAGACTGCCAGGAAAATAGCCCAGAGCATGCTTTCCACCATCAGCTGTATGCTGATCTTTCTCAACACAGGATGATAGCTGCCCCGCATAAAATGCTGAATAGCATCTTTGCCCAAAACATCATTTCCTGCATTTTTATAATCTGACTTAAAGTCGTCTAATTCCATCTTTTTCCGTTAAGAGCTCTTTTAATTTTTTCTTGATCCGGTTTAACCGGACCCCTACGTTGTTTTCCGAAATACCCATCAGATCAGCGATTTCTGCATAGCTCATTTCTTCCAGGTACAGGGCAACCAGGGCTCTATCAGCCTCCTCCAGCTTTCGGATAGCTGCAAAAAGTACTTCTTCGCGCGATGGCCCGGCATCGCTTTCTCCCACCGATGCATTTTCTGGCACTGTCGCTGTAAACTGCAGCGGCAGCTTTGGCTTTCTGAAGCTCGCCATCGCTGTGTTGAGACCAATGCGATACATCCAGCTTGTAATTTTCGATTTGGCCTGAAACTTCGGGTAGGATTTCCAAAGCTGGTAGGTGATTTCCTGAAATAAGTCTTCCCGGTCTTCGGCTGTTTCTCTGTACATCCGGCATATTTTATGAATAAGCGCCTGATGCTGAAATACATCCTGCAGAAAACTTTCTTCTACAACCGATGCTTCATTGTTTTCTGAACTCATCAGTCCTCCCTTTCCCTTTGGTGCGCAGTGAGGTAACCTTTCCCTGCTCATTTAGCTGAAAAGCAAAAGAGAGCTCCATCTTTTTGGCAAAAAACTCATGCTGGTTTTTTGCATAGATTTCGAATGGAGGATTTTTTCCAGCTTTCGCATAAAGTTTATCCATGTGCAGGAAGATCTGTAGCTCCATGCCATTGGCTGCGGTATACCTGCCCGAAAACTTCTCCAATTCATTTGCCGTAAGGTGTAGGGATTTGGTAAATGGGGCCGGTAGCTCAAATACCTTGTTGAAAGCAATTTTTTCAATATCCTTCCATAGCACCTCATCCATGGGCAAAAAAGAAACATTTGCAAGTATCACAACATAGGTCTGTTCTTCGGGATAAATAACAGCCAGGCTGGAATATCCAAAGGTACCACCTGCACAATAATATGCCTTTGGCTGGTCGCCTTTTTTCTCGCGGATGTACCAGCCCATGCCATAAGCACTATTATTCTTCTGCTCTATCCCTTTATCGCTTAGCGGAGTGAATATGTGCTCTACCAGGGCTTCGTTCCATGCTTTATCTGCGTGAAAACTGCGGATCCAGCGCATCATATCCCCGGCGCTGGAGTAAAGGTTTCCTCCCCCTTTCATGGCAGAAATATCCCGGTATGGCGAAACGATCAAGCTGTCGTCGGTGAGCAAATGATACCCTTCCGTCATCCCCGGTATAATGTGTAATGGATCGAAGGCACCGGTTGATTCCAGAGACAGTTTAGCAGTGATCTTTTGCTCTATAAGTGTTGCATAATCCTGCTGGTACACCTTTTCCAGGATACTGGCCAGTAGAAAATAAGCAGGACTGGAATAAGCAGATTGCGTACCTGGTTCAAAGAGCAGTTCCATATTAAAAATTTCCGCTAACACCTGATCTGTGCTAAGCGAAAGCTTAGAGGCTGTTGTCCAGTAATCCCTGAAGCCCTGCCAGTGAGGAACACCCGATGTATGAGAGAGCAGCTGGCGAATGCTGATTTGCTTCCATTGCGGCTGGCTAAGCTCCGGAAAAAACTGCTCCAGCCGATCGTCCAGGCTGAGCTTTCCCTCCTGATGTGCCAGCCCCACGAGCAGGCCGGTAAACGACTTTGTTATGGATGCAATTTTAAACTTAGCGTCTGCTGTAATTGGCAAGCTCCATTCATAAGAGGCGTACCCGATTGCCTGCTGGCTAATAATAGCAGAATCCCTGGCAAGCAGCACCACACCATTGAAGCCGATTCTCTGATGTTGAATGGTTAGATATTTATTCAGGACAGCATCGATGTCTTTGGCAGTTTGTGCTCTGGCAGCAGCAGTCATCAGGAGAAGGTACAGCAGCAGATGATAAGAAACAGGCTTGAGGTTCTTCATGATATTTGGTTTTCCCTATAGGTTGAGGAAAAGATGAAAAACTTACAGGCCTGTGAAATATATATTCAAAAAAATAGCTGCGTCTCTGATAGCATCACGGCTGCAGCAGTTGCGTAGCTTATGCGCCCTCCCACGCCTTGAGGATAGCCCCATCTTTGAATAACAAGTAGCAAAGAATTACCACGTCGTTATGCCATAAGGAGGCTGGGACCCATTATCTACAGGCTGGTGCAGGCGACAGCAGATTACGTTGAATATCTCTGAATATCTCCATAAGTTTAATATTTCTGCTGCACCCTTTGCGAGCGTAGCGAAGCAATCCGGCATCTAAATGCGCGGCAGCAGGTTGATCTGCAGTCCCTGGTTCTCTGGTAAACTAAAAGGCACAGGTTACCATCATCGTCTGCATTCAGCTATAACATCCAGCTATCAAAGCCACTTCTGTGTTCAACAGCAAAAAGATCCAGCTCGGATTGACAATCACAATAAAAAGTACGTAATTACGTACGTATAAAACCAGCAGTATGAAAGTGGTAAATTATTCAGAATTAAGGGCGAATCTCAAGCAGTGCCTCGATAAGGTGGCGGAAGATGCTGAAGAGCTGATCATCACCCGCAAGGATCAGAAAGATCTTGTATTGATTTCACTGGAAGAATACAGCGCCCTTAAAGAAACCCAGTACCTCCTGTCTAGCGCCAATGGTAAAAGACTAAGAGCGTCTGTGGAAGCGGTAAAGAAGGGCGACTTTCAGCAAAAAGGCTTGCTTGAAGAATGATCTTAGCCTGGACCCCTCTGGCCTGGGAGGACTATCACTACTGGCAAAAGGCAGATAAGAACAAGCTCAAACGCATCAAGGAACTTATCAAAAGCTGTCAAAGAACCCCCTTTGAAGGCATAGGCAAACCGGAGGGCTTGAAAAACGACCTGCAGGGGTTCTGGTCCAGAAGAATCGACAGTGAACACAGATTGGTGTATACTGTACAGGGGAATCAGCTGATTATTGCTGGATGTAGATACCACTATTGAAATCTCCAGTGTGAATTTGGAATCCCTTGGCTAATGAATGAGTTACTTCGTATATTTCTCTTATGAATTCACAGGACAAAATAAAAGAAGCACTACATCAATACATTGACCAGGCAGATGAGCGGATGCTTACCATTCTTCAGGCTGTCATGGAAGCAGATCAGCTCGAAGCAGATGAAGATTTGGAAAAAGCTATTCAGCTAGCCGAAGAGCGCCGAGAGCAGGTCAACAACGGCTCTATGAGTGTGAGCAGCTGGCAGGAGGTAAAACAGCGTTTGCAATAAAGTGGCTGATTTTCAAATCGCATTTACTTCTGCTGCAGAACAGGAACTGGCAGATGCTGTCAAATGGTATGAGCAGCAACAGCCGGGACTGGGTAAGCGTTTTCTACATAGGATAGATAGAGCTCTGATCCGATTGGCTAAGAATCCATATCTGTATCAGGAGAGACGCAAAGGGTTACGTGCCATGCCACTGCCTCCATTCCCCTACCTGATCATTTATGATATTCGGGAAACAGATCACATCATCACAGTATATGTGGTTCACCATACCCGTAGAAGGCCAAAGTGGTGATTCTCTTACGCTTTGGCAGCCTTATTGTAAACCAAACTACATAAGCTGAGCCCCATAGGAGGAGAAAAAGGTCCAGATTGAAACCATGCAAAGCCTGCAGCAGCGTAATAAAGACGAAGCCAAAGCACAGCTCCGTCAGTTGCAGCTCCGCGCCATCCAGAACAAAAATGTTTTCGAAGGCATCATGGAAGCCAGCAAGTACTGCTCCCTGGGGCAGATCACCAATGCGCTGTTTGAAGTGGGCGGGCAGTACAGGCGGAATATGTAGTTTGATCAGATGTGAGACGTGAGACCTGAGATGGGAGATTCACGAACCGGAACATAGAAAAGCAGGCTTGTTAAGGGCCTGCTTTTTTTAATAACCAAAGCCTGCTACAACTGCCGGCCTCTGTAGATTGTGAGTCCCGTAGCCTCGTTATAATATAACGAGGCTACGGGACCGGCAGATTACCTAGGAGGTCTCTGCATGTGTCCATAGGTTTCTCATTTCTGCTGCCCCATTAGCGAGCGTAGCGAAGCAATCTGGCATCTAAATGAGCAGAACCCCAAAGAATTTGCACCACCTGGTTCTCCGGTAAACTATCAGGCATAAGTGATCTGCAATGTGAGGCACCAGCTGCAAGCTGCGCCAGCGGGGGTGTCGCGGTAATAAACCCTGGCTACAGGAATTCTTCTTCTTGCAATCGCACGAACAATCTGGTATGCTTCTTTATCCTTATCTATGGTTTTGATAGTAAATTAGAGGGGTCTGCAGTTTCAATTACTGAGCAGCTTTATGTTAAGCTCTCTGACCAGTTCAGGCATATTTTCCCATTTATACTCCTCTTTTTCAATCTTATCTACAATATCCGGATATGCTTTAAAGTATGCTACCATCGATGATTTAAATTTTTTAGGATCTTTCTTAACTAATGTTGTTCTTCCGGTAGCGTCTACCAATATAAAATTTTCCCATAATTCCAGCTCTTCCTCCGGAAAAAAGCGAATAGTTAGGTGTGGAATATTCGGAGGTCCCACAAAAACAGAATTTCCATATCCATACGTGGTATAATGAATCACAAGCGTTAATGGACCGGGTTCTATCATCTCTACAAAATGTGCTTCTTCATAATGCTCTCTCCCTTTGGTATCTTCATGATAGAATTTCTTTAATACAAAAAAAGAGTCTGTTTCAATTACAAATCCAATGATCTTATCAACGCTTAGAGTTTTTACCTTTTCGTATTCACGAACTTTAAACTTGATTTGCCTTTTATAATCAAAATCATACCTGATAAGCCCTTTATGTTTTTGCCCTTTCGTATCATAATAACATCCCTCAAAATAATCAGCAAAAACCTGTGAATTGGCAGCAATGCAAAGCAACAGCATTGGAAAGAATAATATAATTTTCTTCATTACATAACTCATACCACAAATATATGTCTTGTTAGTAAAGGATTCCAGCCAACTAACTTGCTAAGCTTACACCCTGAAAGTTAATAATCCTTCCTTTACCTGTTTTTCCTTTCCTGCCCCCTGGCGCAAGCATCAGTTTCTGCCTTGTTGATGCCCTTCTTGCACCAGCCTTTAACCAAATATTGACTTGCACAAAATCATCTGACAAGTTCAATAAAAAAGCGCTTAAGATTAATCATCTTAAGCGCATATACAAAGCCATCAATCAATCACAGAAATTATCACCCATTCTCATAGTGATCCAAAATATCCAGAATCTGCTGCTCGTAGTTGTAGATATCTTCAAGTACAGCAAGTGGTTCTTTAATCTCGGTTTTGTCTTTGCCGAAGAGGCTGATGTATTTCTTGCCGCCGTTCAGGTGTAGGCGCACGATTGGTTTGCGATTGTTGTCATCGAGCAGCACACCAAAATAGGATTGGGTGTCGCGGTGATGAACTCTGGCTACGGGTATCTTTCTTCTGGCAATGGCACGTACAATCTGGTAGGCTTCTAATTCCTCATCCGTGGTTTTGATATTTGGATTTACCACTTCTTCCAGTGGCACTTCTGCGGCTGCTTCAACTTTTTCTACTACTTTAACATCCTTGCCAGATTCACTGTTCAGCGCGGAGGTCAGGCGATCACTTACACGCTCACTTACCAGCTGGGCAAAGCTTTTTTGTACCAAGTCTTTAAACTCAAGCATTACCTTTTCGGTAAACCTGCCGCCAAACACCTGTGAGGCGAAATAACGGGTAAAGTCATTGCTGGGCTCCTGCAGTTCAGCAACGATCAATTTTTTTATTTCTTTAATGTACTTGAGGCTACTGGCAGTTGAAAGTATCTTATCGATATTGAAGTTTGATTTATGGAATTTAGCTATTTCAGCAATGGTAGAATCCTTAAGCTGGGTGATATCGAACTCCAAGAAAGGTTTTTCATCCATTTTATTGGGTTGTTCCAGATCGGTGTAAAAGCGAAATTCAACACCATTGGTTAAGAGTGCAAAACGTGTCTTCGTTACATGGAAGTAGCGAAAGAGTTGAGAATTATGTACATCCAAAGCACAGTTCCAATGCTTGCACTCGATGATCAGAATAGGATCTCCATTCTGAAAAATCGCATAATCCACTTTCTCTCCCTTCTTTATTCCCAAATCCGCTATAAATTCTGGGACAACCTCTGTAGGATTGAAAATGTCATATCCCAGTAGATTTATAAAAGGTAATACAAAAGCGGTTTTGGTTGCTTCTTCGGTTTTTATTTGAGCTTTGAGTGTGGCTACACGCTCTGAAAGCTGCTGAAGTTGGGATTGTAGTTCCATAGATGATGAGAGGAATGATTGTTGTGTTTATTGTTTAAACAATATATAAACTTTTTCTCATCACACAATATTGATGGAATATCTTTGTAGCTCCTACTGGCGCACGTTTGCAAACGTATTTCCCGCCCTCTACAACAACCCCTTCAACAACCTTGAAAAGCTCTCCTTATAAGTATTACTAACAGGAATCAACTTATTGGCGATTTTGATGCGGTGGCGTTCGATGTGATCGATTTTGTTCAGGGCTACCAGGTAGGATTTATGGACGCGCGCAAATCTGTTAGGCGGGAGCAGTTCCTCCAGTTTGGCAAAGCTCATCAGCGCCATGATCTTTTCCTGGGATGCATCACATAAGTGCTGTAGCTTTGTCAAAAAAAACATTTAAACTCATCTTACATAAAAGATCTAAAGCCCTGCCTGCATGCTACCCTCCCCTGCTTCCTTACTCCCAAGCCAGTTTCATTATTCCAGATTCGCAGAAGCAATCATTCGTCTGGGCTATTATGGGTACATCTCCTATACACTTTTCAACACTATTTTTGATGTGGATCTGCAGGATAGAAAGGTGCTTATTGGTGCAGTTGTGGTGTATATGATGTTTCAGTTTTTCCTGCTCCATCATCTGGTTCAGGGTATAAGACTTTTATCCAAGCACAGTGCTAGATTTTACCCGATGCTCACCTTTTCCTCTGGCATTGGCCTTCTGGTGTTCATAACAGCAATGGTCAGGTATGGGATTTTGGCGAAGGGTGCTCCTTTTCATGAACCTTATTTTATGAGTACCCTTCTGCTATTTTGCATTGTTGCCCCCTATTTATGCTACAAGGAAATATTGCTGCTGATAACACATCGAAATCGCCTGCTGGATATACTGAAGAAAAATATTTAGATAGGTTTTCTGCTGTTTCTGTGCTCCGCTGGCGCTTGTTTGCAAGCGCGGGGCGATTGAGTAAATTGCATTCCTTCCCGGATAAGTTTATAGCTCGCTTGTAATAAACTAAGAACAGATTATGCTATATTGATCAGGTGTGTGCAAACAAAGCACCTCTCTCTTTATCCTTTATCCTCTATGATAACCAAAACATTGCTACCATACGCGCTCTGCCTTATGCCCCTGCTAGCTTTATGGGGCTGTGGCGATTGCGAGGATATGGACATGGGCCAGCTGCCGCTTAAGGGAGAGCTGCAGGAATTTATTCCCCCCATAGTTTCAGGCCACCAGCTTACCTACAACGGAGTTAGCTCCCCTGTTCAATACGAGGTGTACAACGGACCTGATGATGAGCTGGTCCAGGGTAAACTAACGGGTGATAAAGAGCTCAGGGGCAAACTGCTGAAGTATGAGTGCAGCGAGTATTATACGATAGAAACAGAGTATTTTAAAACCTACATCGACAGCAAGGATTTTGAGCTTAATGTGGAGGTAGTACACTCAAAGAATGTTGATCCGGTAGATAACAATTCTTTTAACAGGGTGGAAGATGTGGACGACGTACTGAAGTTTTCTCTTGGATACAGCAACAGCTTTCCGGAAACAATAAAGGTGCAAAACCAGAGCTACAGTAGTTATACCCCTGTCAGAACCTTTATCTTCAGCCTGCATCCCGAAAGAACTATTGTTGCCTCCGGTGCCCACAAATTTGCCAACCGCATTGTTCAGGAGTACCTCCCCAGCCTGACGATCAATGGTGTTACACACGAGGGAGTCTATCACCTGTACCTGGAATCGCCACAGTTTACCGGCATAGAGCACGAACTTTACGAGCTCTACCCCTTTACCTATGTGCAGGGCATCTATGTTAAATCCGGTGCCGGCTTACTGCGTGTGTATACCTCTGCCGGAGAAAACATCGATTTTCATTAACGCTGGCTGCTATAGCTACAAACCATACCACGATGAATAAAGCATTATCACTCTTTTTACTTTCTGTGCTTTTGCTGCCAGCAGCGGGACTGGCGCAGCATTTGAAATTCGTGGAGGCTGATGGTGCCCTTACTTTGTTTGATCAGGACCGCCCGGTTTTTTCTTATCAGAAAATGACCAAAAGCCTCCAGGGGCAATACCCCCGGGCCAATTATGTACATCCTTTGTATAGCCTGGCCGGCGACAGCCTTACAGAAGATTTTCCTGCTGATCACCCCCACCACAGGGGAGTCTTCTGGACGTGGCACCAGCTGTATGTCGGGGAGAAAAGAGTGGGCGACCCCTGGTTCTGCGAGGGCATCAGCTGGGAGGTGGAAAAGCCCCTGACAGTGGTAGAAAAAGAGACTGCCCTGCTGGAGGCTACCGTCTACTGGGTAAGCACCACAAGCATAGATGAAGATCCTGAACCGGACACCCTCTTACAGGAGCAGGTAAAAATAACCTACAGGAAACCAGCGGCAGCCTACTATGAGCTTGATTTTGAAGTGGTGATGGTACCACTACAGGAGCAGCTTAGCATTGGCGGCTCAGAAGATGAAAAAGGTTATGGAGGATTTTCCGTGCGCCTGAAAACCCCGGATGACCTTCGTTTCACTTCTAAAACCGGAGCCCTGACGCCTGCGAACACAGCTGTACAGGCTGGTGGCTGGGTGGATGTTAAAGGCAGTTTCAATCCGGAGGCAAAAGAGCCTGCCGGTGTTGTGATAGTATGCGAGCCCCGGGATCTGGAAAACTTCCAGGGATGGATATTACGGAAAAAAGACAGCATGCAGAATGTGGCTTTTCCCGGAAGAGTGCCCATGCTGCTGGAAAAACCGCTTAGCTTTAAAAATAAGCTTATCGTTTATAGTGGAGGCATAAGCCGGGAGGAAATAGAAAGAATATATGCAGCTTTTGCCAGAGAACCCTGATCCAGCAAAAATGGCCTTTCAGAAAATTTCGGAGGTCCCCTATCCTAAAGCGGTGGAACAACTTTGCCAGCTGTGTTACCATCTGTGCATCCAGGCATGAAACATCATATCATGAAAAATATTTTATTGCTCTTGCTGATGAGCATGGCAGCTACCGCTTCCACAGCCCAGGAAAAAACAAAGATACCTGATATTGGTATTGTGCAGGACTATGAAAATGACAGCCTGCTGAATGCACAGGGATACCGGTACCTGGTTGAATCTACTCAAAAAATATTCTCCCCGGCCGCTGTTCCTGAACAGGAATACCGGCAACATCTTGAAGTGCTGAAAAGATTACGCACCCCACTGCTGGGCAGCAACCTGTTTATACCGGGCAAGCTAAAGGTTGTAGGGCCACAGGCAGATGAGAAAGCTGTACTCTCCTATGTGAGCACTGTTTTTCAGCGGGCCCATGCTGCCGGATCTAGATTTATCATCTGGGGAAGCGGCGGCTCCAGGCAGGTTCCTGCTGGATTTGACCGCAGCACCGCCAAAGCTCAGTTTGTAGCGATGGCTAAAAAAGTTGCGGCCCTGGCAAAAGAATATGACATTACTCTGGCCCTTGAAAACCTAAACAGCACGGAAGCTAACTTTATCAATACTGTTGCTGAGGCGCTTGAAGTAGTAAAGGCCGTGGAGCATGAAAACTTTCGCCTGTGCCTGGATATTTATCATATGCTGAAAGAAGATGAGAGCCCTTCCATCATCGGGCAGGCAAAAGGCTACCTTGTTTATTGTGAGGTAGCCGAAGAGGAAGGCAGAACAGCCCCGGGCGTACATGGGGAAGATTTCAGGCCATATTTTAGTGCTCTGAAAAGCATAGGCTACCAGGGACCGATTGTGATAGAGTGCCGATGGAATAATATAACTGCACAGGGGGCTGAAGCACAGCAGTACCTACGTAAGCAAATTGATGAAGCATACAGGAAGTGAACAGAATAGACTTATTCCTGTTCCGACACAGGGGATTGGAAGATACTTGGTACCGCTCCTGGAGCAGGGAGTGCACTTCCTGGCGCCGGCTTTTAGCCAGTGCCCTGGCTTTATACAATAACTGCCATGAGCTAAAAGCCCACAGCAGTCTGTTGCATCTGTTGCTTGTACATCTATCCCGGATCCTTAGTCTGTAATTGCAGAACTAATGCTTAGCTCGGCTGCCTCCAGGAGCGTAGCTGTATCCAGCTCGCGGAAGAAATGGGGCTTTAGTACTGCTGTTGTCTGATACGTGCCTGCAGGGTAGGTCTGGGCACTGATGCTTGCATTTACAAGCACACGCTCACCAGGTGCTATGCCAAAGGCAGGCACTGCAACGCTTGCCCTGATCACATTGAGGCCCGCCGGTGCCTGGTTGGTGTAGCCAATGGAAGACAGGCTGATAGGATGGTTGCCCTGGTTGGTGAGGTAGGTTGCCTCAACTGTACGTACAGCACCTTTTGCCACTGCCGCTGTGGTAACATTTTCACTATCCAGGCGAATTGGGTTCTTTACATCCACCACCACTTCATAGGTTTTTGTAATATTGGCATTTTTCAGCACGGCATAGAACACCTTTGGATAGGTAAAGTCTATGGGCAGCCCTCCGGCAGGATAAGCGCTTGTGCTGTTAGCAGGCACACTTTCCGCATCCTGTGTGTAATACAGGCCCGTTCCATTGTGCTGAATGGTTGGGTTTAAGCCTGAAAAGTCAGTACCCTCGGGCACGAAAATGTAAATTTTACCCATGGAGGCCACAGGATCAACAATTCTGGCAGCCTCAATATCGGCCGCTAACCGGGGGTTCCTGCTTTTCTCAAACCTGAAAGCGCTTATGGCACTTTCGGCAGGTTCTGCAACAGACTCCTCTGTGATGTTTACCCGGTAGTGCACCTTTTTATCCGGCGCCGCCAGGGAGCTGATGGTGTAGGTAATGGCTCCATCTGAAAAATCCTGTGCTACGCCCAGGGCTGGTGCAAGCGTGAACCCGGCATTATTGAAGTTCGTCAGCTTTGGCGTGAGCACAAGCTGGCTGCTGTTGGGGGGAACAACGATTGTGATGGTGCCCCACGCCTCTTCTGCCCCATTTTTAATCTCCGGGTGTGTAACTGCAATATCTGTATAGGCAACTTCCTCAAGGGCAAAGTCCAGAAACCTGGCCTGGGTAATATCTACAAGTGGGTCCTTATCGCTGGAATCGTCCTGGCAGCTAACCAATAGTGCTGCAAGCGCAAAAAGTAAAACTAAGCTTGCTTTGAAGAGATGCATCTGGTTCATGAGTTGGGTGCCTACAAAGGCGGTAGCAGGGTTAATTATTATGTTTTAAATGGTGGTAAAACAGCAGATGGCTGGCTATGTCTTTAGTTATAGGGCCATCTTTCCATAAGAGCAGCATTTTTCAAAAAGGGTTGGCTGGACTAAAAAAAATCAATAA
Source organism: Cesiribacter sp. SM1 (assembly GCF_020178975.1). Taxonomy (GTDB): domain Bacteria; phylum Bacteroidota; class Bacteroidia; order Cytophagales; family Cyclobacteriaceae; genus Cesiribacter. The sequence goes on along the minus strand of NZ_JAHXBU010000044.1, from coordinate 172,332 downwards.
AAAAATCGCTCTGCAGCTGTGCCAGGGCTTCTCCCCTTGCAGCAATCCAAGCCTCCGGGGGTATAACTTCAGAAGGGTAGCGAACCCCTACCTGAAATTACAGCTCAACCCGCTCCAGAGGTTGGTGATCTTTGCCTGTTGCCCGGGTCCATCAAAAATACCGTACAGGCCGGCTACGGTTGAAAATTCATACCCCAGGCTGGTCTGCTTCACTTCTATTACATAGGCCTTCTCCATTTCTGACCGGGTAGATCCAACACCAACACCCGCCATGGTGCTCAGTTGTTGCGGGGCTCTTGCAGCGCTCTCAACAGACCAGCCTGCAAACTGCCACTCACTGCCTGATGCTGCACTCTCCGCCTCTTTCTCCTTAAATACCAGAGTTAATCCGTTGGGCCAGCTGACCATTTTCAAAGGACCTGCGCCACATTCGCTGTTAATGCCTGTATCTTTGGCAGGAGCCTGCAAAACCCTGCTCACGATGCCAATCAGCTGATCCTGCGGCATGCCAAAGGAGAGTAAAGCAGTGGAACCCGTCTGCTGATCCACTATTTGTAAAGCATCGGCGGTAAGAGCCAGCAGCTTCTGAGTTTGGGCTCCGGCTGGCATTGTTTCTTCGGTAGTATCAGCGGGGTTTTCTGCTCCCCGGGAAAGGGTATCGTTAGCGGTTTGGGTAGTGGTAGCATGCCCGTTTGTATTTTCTCTTTCACGGCAGCTTAGCATACTCACTGAAAGGAGCACTAAAAATGCAAAAGGTTTTATCATTGTGTTTTAGCAGTGGTATAGCCCTACATGTGCCATGCCTCATACTATCAGGGAGTCGACAAAGCGTAAGCCTGGTCAGTAAAGTCCAGGCTCTTGCTACAAGATTAGTAAAAAAAAGTCGTCACAGAACATACGAGCCTTAAGAGACTATACTGTAACCTGGCCTTCTATGGAATCATCCAGGGTTTTGCCCATGGCAGCGCCTGCAGCCATCTTGATAAAAGCAATTGCATTTCCGTGCTTGTTATCCCAGTAATAGCCATCCCTGGTTTCTACCTTAATCACAGTGATGCGGGGATCATCCACCCCTTCGGTAAACCAGGTTTTCAGGATAGGGTCCCAAAGCTCTTTAATCCTTTTCTTATCCCTGGAGATGGTGGCTACGCCCTGTACATCCAGAAAATCGGAGTGAGCCGATCCCTGAAAGAGCAGCTGTACATGCGGGTTCTTCTGTATTTCCTCATTTTTATGACTATCGTCGGCGCTTAAGAACCAGAAGTTACCTTCCTCATCGGTCTCCTGCACCGCCATAGGGCGCACACTTAGGCGTTCTTCTGTTTGCAGAAAGGTACCAAAAAAGCAGGTATCGTTTTTACCGGCTAACTCCCTGATCTTTTTTATGGCTTCAGCGCCCTGCAGATTATCATGGTTCTTTTCGGGCTGTTGGCGGTTAATGCTATTCTTCATGGTATGCTTTTTTAAATCTTAAATTCATTCCCTGTATCTGCCTTTTGCAAGGCTGACAAGCTTAAAAGGTATACCAGCATTCTCCATCAATGTTTAGGCAGCAGCGCTTTGATGAATAGATTTAACTATTTCGCAACAACAGCTTCAACACTTAGCATTCAGGAGATCAAATAGTCTTATGTTGTAATGCCCACGAACACTCATCAAAAAAATGATACAGATCTCTACATCCATCTTTTTTTTGGTACTACCAATGCTAATCATATCATCCTTAATTCAGGCAAGGAATCTGCGCAAGACCGGCGCTTATGGGGCTACGATCAGGAGTAATGCGGGTGGCTGTTTCAACTGCTGTAAATACCGCTACCCGCAGGAGGGTTGCTGTGGCCAGTGTAACAGCACAGCAGCAAACCCTCTGCCTGTTGGTACTATAGCAACTGCTTTATGAAAGTGCCTGTGGAGAAGAACTGCCTGCTGGTCCCGAGCGATCTTCGGGAAGGGGCACAAACTCCTGGTTATCGGTTGGAGGCAGCAGGATCCTGCCCTCTTTCCAGTCTGCCTTGGCCTGCTCGATGCGTTCTTTACGGGAGGATACAAAATTCCACCAGATAAAACGTTCACCCAGAGGTTCGCCACCCAGCAACATGAGCGTCGTTGCTTCTTTTGCATGTATTACAGGATCTGTACCTTTATTGAAAACCAGCATTTGTCCTGCAGCATAGCGATGCCCACTTAGCTCAATACTTCCTTTGGCTATGTAAAAGCCGCGTTCGGGATGTTCAGGGGGCAGACCAAAACGTGCTCCCTTTTCCAGCACCACATGCAGGTAAAAAAGGGGTGAGTGGGTTTTAACCCCATTTTTCAAACCAAAAGCATCCCCTGCAATCAGCCGCATCCACACACCAGTATCGGTATACACCGGCAGCTGTTCGGGTTTATAGTTTTCGAAAGAAGGTGCTGATTCCTCATCCTGTTCCGGAAGTGCCACCCAGGTCTGGATCATCTCCAGCGCTCCGCCTGCCAGTGCTGCAGGGTCTTCGAAGCGTTCAGAATGGGCAATGCCCCTGCCGGCAGTCATCCAGTTTACCTCCCCGGGACGAATCACCTGCTCCACCCCCAGGGTATCGCGATGTGTTACCTGGCCACCAAACAGGTAGCTAACGGTTGACAAGCCAATGTGCGGATGCGGCAGCACATCCATGGAAGGTGCAAGTTCGGGCCTGATGTCTACAGGGCCCGCATGATCCATAAAGATAAAAGGGCCCACCATTCTGCGCTTGCGGAAGGGAAGAATCCTGCGCACATCCATTCCGGGACCGATGGATGCTTTTCGTGCTTCTATGACAATGTCCAGCATAAGGGTTAAAAAAATCGTGTTGGCAGATAAATCAACGCGTTATAATATACTAAATGCAGGTCACTTATGCCCTATCTGTGAATAGCTCCTTCCTGTTTATTCTTCTTTAACAGATCTGTCAAAAAGGCCAGCTCGGGATCACGGCCTTCCAGCAGATCATCCGGACGCTGGGTAACTAAGAAATCCGGTTGAACGCCCACATCAGACCCCCTTCCACAAGCAGCTTTATAGCTGGCAACAGGAATAACCAGGGTAAGTTTTGAGTGAGGCAGGATGTATTCAAGGATCTCCCCCGTCAGGTCCAGCCTTTCTCCGGTGGGCTGTCCGATTATGGTGCCAAGACCGCCACATTTTACGGCAAGGGCCGTCATGTGTGCCGAAGAATAGGTGCGGGCGGAAGTAAACAGGAACAGGCGAACAGGACTGAACAGGCTGGGATCACTGATGGCAACCACAGGCTGTGCCTCAAAAACAGGTGAGTGTAAAAAATCATCTTCCTTGCTGTAGCTCCTCTCCACGCTGGCTACTGCCTTACGCATCCAGTGCGTGCTATCCAGCTGCTGTAGCAAAGGGCCTATGCGCCAGCTTTTACGGCTAATTGTGCTGTAGGGCCTGCTGGTAACATGGGCAAGGAAATAGTCACCTATAGCCGAGTTGCCTCCCCCATTTTTCCTCAGATCAAGCGCTACATTTCTGATCCCCTTGCTTTTTATAAGCTGGAAGCAGGAATCAATAAATGCTTTTGATTTTGCAAGCTGAGCATAAGAATTGATCTCCACTACTGCCAGGCTGCTTTCCGGGTACAGGTGTAATTGGCGCTGCAAACCTCCGGCAGGGAACACCAGCTTAAGAAGATCCTCTTTGCTTATACCTCCTAATTCATCCTGAAGGGTTTCTTTGCCCCTTCTGTACTGAACACTCGTAGCAGTACCCTGCAGTCCATCCAGCCAAAGCATATAGCCAAACAGGCGCTGCAGGCTTGCATTTGCTGTTTCCTCTCCGTCTGCAGACATAAGTCCTCTTAACCTGGGGAGCAGCTGCCTCACCGGCTCCCGGTTAATGGTTAAAATTTCATCGCCTCTTTGCAGAGCGCCTTTAGCAAAAGGATTTCCTTTACAATAAAGCCTGTTATTGATGATTACGACCTCCAAAGGAAAAAAGGTGCCGCCTGACTGGGTATACTGGCTAATGTCTTCTCCATCAAAGTCAACGTCAATGAAAATATGGCCATCTTTGAAACCACTTACAAAAGGAGCTATCAAACGATGAAATGCTAAGCGGTTCATTGGTTTTGTGATGCTGCTGCTGATCTGTTTCAGCTGTTCATCAGCATCTGCCTTGCTGCGGCTTTCAAACAACTTGGGGTGATTAAGCTGCAGTTGTTGATAAAGAAGATCCAGATCCTGTCTCAAAAGCCGGGGATCAATGCCTGATTGCACCGAAACACTGTTTTGTGCAAATGTAGGGATGGAAAACAGCAGGAAGGCAAAAACCAAAATCCATTTCATAGAGAGGCCCAAAAAATTAAAAGGAAGAAAAGGTTGGCATAGAGAACACAGCGTTAAAAATAAAAAATAAGCCTTGATTACTGCAAGAATAAATTGATTTATTCTAATATTTCAGAAGTCTTCTAAACAGGCCAGAGCATAGAATTGCTGCCACCTATTACGCAGTAATAGATCACCTTCAGGGTACGCAAAACTGATCGCTCTGGTCCTGTCTGTGCAATTAAAACAGCATCTTAAAAACCAAAAATTCCTGAACTTTCATCCTCGCTGCGGATGAAAGTTCAGGAACCTCCGGTAATATACATTCAGCGGTAGCCCATGCAGGCATGCCTGCTATTGCGCTACCAGCTGGGATACGTTCTTGTTGCTATGCTGCGCCAGCCACTGCTTTGCATCCTCGGGCGATGTAAAATTCTGAATTTCAATCTGCTGGTTTTGCACAGTGGTAAGCAGACTGCTTGCAGATGCTTTTCCAAAAATATCCTCGGGCATAATCACAGCCTGCTTTTTATAGCAGCCAGCCGACACTACTTTAGGCAACCACACAGTACCTGCCCATTCCTGGTCTTTTACAGCTAATACTTTCATCAACCTGATGTCTGATATCCAGTTTGTTATCCTGTGCTTTCTGGCTATCTCTATAGCTTTTTCCAAAGCTTCTCTATATTTGGCGCTGGGCACAAAACCCTTCCAGCACAAAGAGATAGCCGTGGCATTGTTTACTAATTCAATTACTACAAATTCATTCTGAAACTGTATCATAAACCAATGATTTTGGTCGATTAATTTTTGTGCGAAATAAACAAGATTCTGCAGCATCCACAATCAGAAAGCCCTGGGAGGCCCTGTAGTCAAGACCACAGGCATGTAATCTTCCTGCAGGAAGTAATGCAAAAGAAGCTCTAAAAATTTAGCCTTTTGGGGAAGTCATCCGGCAGACCTGTAATTAAGCTTTAACTAAATCACTGAGAAACAGGCAGCAAAAATCCTCCCCTCCAACGCTGCCTGTTATTTCGCGTTCTACACCCACAGGTAGTATATTTTTAAACTTAATTACAGAAGTTACCGCACAACCAGGCTTAGCAGAACCGGCAGGAGCAGATTACAGGAGCCGGTTGTTAGCAGTACCATTGCGCTAACAGTTTAAAGAGTCAGTTATCCTTTACAAACCTTAAGTTAAAACGATAGCCTTCCGGGCTGCTTTCATAAAACAGCATGGTGTGCGCAGTTCCGCCAAAACTTTCCTGTATACTAGCAGTAATGGTATCGGCTACCCAGAATTCTGCCAAATCGCCATCTGTAGGACCCAGGTTCTGGTAGATATAGCCGGCAGGCTGGGCATTAAAACCAGATGCATTATTGCCTGGCACTAAACGCCAGTTGTTTACAGATGCAAGCTTTTTAATTGCCTGCTGCTTATTTGCCCTTTGCAGGGTAAACACCACCCCCTGGCTCTCGGCAAGTGCGGTGTAATCTTCAATGGTCGGGATTCTCCAGCCTGCTGGCAACACTACTGCTGTTGCCTCTGCATAAGTATAGTACTTACCATATTCTGGTTTTTCAGCACCCGTACCATAAGGCACTCCCCCTGCTCCTTTATAATTTTCGGTAGTCCAGGTGTGCTTGCCAATCTTAGCAATGGCGTAATTTTCACCCTCTATCTGCACAGTAGTGGGCAGCGGGTCATCCTCTTCTTTGCAGGAAGATGACAACACTAAAACAAAGCTAAAAAGTAGAAGGGCAGTCGCCCTCATGCGCTCTTGCTGTTTTACCTTGTGGGCCATAAAAAATAGAAATGAAGGGTACAGAAAAACCTGCAGAAAAATACAACTCCACCACTAATACACGCAAGAGCGAAGTGAATATTACAAAACCGAAGAATAATTTTTTACACCATCTTGTTTCAGGCCTCTATTGCTTTTCAGCTTAAACCAGATGGGTCCGGCTGGCGGTTAAGGTCCGGGCGTTTTCAGCTGGCGCCTCCTCCATACAATCAGGATCTCGCCTGTTCCTCAACAGCAGGTACAGGAGCGGAAACAGCAGGGCAGTTATAAACAGGCTTAGCCATTCGTAAAGCACCCCGGTCTGTACCTCTTCCAGCTTTAAGATGCCCGTACCACTAAAGCCATAAAGCAGCCGGTACACTATGTTACCTCCCCAGTGGATGCCGGTACATAACCATATTGCGCCTGTTTTATAAACTGCATAGGCAAGGCTCAGGCCCAGAACTGCAGAAAACAAGGTATTTATAAGACTGAAGCCTTCATTCCAGGCATCGTCGAGGCAATAAAGCAGGGTAGTCAGCAGTACAAACAGGCTCATAAGGCCTGCTCTACGGCAAAAGGCATAGCAGTAGCCCCTGATACTAACGTCGTTAAGAATAGCCGCAAAGAACATAGCCAGCAGCGCCTGCCCCAGCATGGGCAAATAATAGGATGGCGCGGTGAAACCATCAACACTGAACTTTCCAAGGCCCCAGAAGGCAATATACTTCAATGCCCAGGTAGCGAAACCCAGCAGGAAACCAACCCCCAGCTCTCCCAGCCACCCCTGTTTCCGGGGCATGGCAAGCTCCCTTAGGTTTTTAAGTTTCAGCAGGTAGCGGCACACAAGGAAAGTAAGCACAAAAAAGCCCAGCCAGTACCCAAACCAGTGCTGCACCTGGAATTGAAAAAGGCGGGGAAGTCCGTTCACGTACAGGTTAAGGCACAGAAAGCCCAGACCCCAGACAGCAACTGTATTCAGGTTTTTCATTTTTTCCGGATATTCGGGACTAATATCTGAAGTTTGCCACACATTTTATAAACATGGGTCTAACTATCAGACGAAAAATATAAGCTTTCTGCAAGAAACTGATAATAAGAAATTTATAAATTAACGGTTAAGCTATCTTTAAAGGTGCTGATGTTTACAATAACAAAAAAAACCAGTCCCTAATTATCAGGGACTGGTTTTTTGATTGGTGATATCCTTTAATGCCGGACATTGGTGTATTCATCAGGAGATGAATACATACTACTATTAGTCAATATCAGCTCCGGCTGCATCAGTAGTTTCGATAACACCATTCAATACGTGAATCACACCGTTAGAGGCTTCAACATCTGATTTTACAATCTGCGCGCCACCAACATACACAACGGTACCATTCATTTCAATATTTACAGGAATGTCTTCTTCCTCTCCTCTGTCTATAAACGAATTATCATTGAAAGATGCGGAAGATGTTTCCTGTGGCAGAATGTGCATGTTTACAAATTCCATCAGTTCCGTTCTGTTCTGTGGGGCTACTAATTCTGCCAGACGTTCCTGCGACAGTTGGTTAAATGCTGCATTTGTTGGAATAAACAAAGTAACCGGATCTGCCATCTTAAGGGAAGTGGCTAAACCTGATAGTTCTACAAGTTCCACAAAAGTGGATAGATTAGGGTTTGTTCTTGCCAGAGAAAGAACATCATACTGTTCTGTATCAGCCACATCATCAAACATATCGTCATACTCCAACTGTGTATTGGCCATGTTATCCCTGGCTGTAGTCATAATGGTAGTATCTGCAACTACATCTGTATCAGTTACTACTACTGTTGAACCATCTGGTGTGGTACCAGAAGCCACTTCTGTTTCAGTTACTACCACCTGGGTAGGTTCCAAACCTGTATTATCACTTACTTCTCCTGAACTGGTGCAACCAAACATTGCTGCGGATAATACCGCTGATGCTGCAAAAAATTTTAAATATCTCTTTTTCATAGTTTTCCTGTTTAATTAATTTTAAAAAATTGGAATAATCCCACTATATTATACTTGTTAAAAGAAAAAGGGTTACAAAACAGGTTTCATGGCGTAAAAAGTCCCTATTCTTAGTCAATACTGCATTTTTCGTGATGATCGTTTTCTGTGCCTAACAGAATACTTTCTGAAATACGTTAAAATTGCAGGTGTATGTTGTATAGTATAGTGCATCTTACAGCATAATCCATCAGCTGTTCCTTGTTTAAGATTGCCTGTTCACCCTGACTATACCCCACCCCGCATAGCACCTATTGATATCCATTTTTATACAACAAAAAAGGACTGGTTCATCAAACAACCAAAGGAATTTTTCACCTGTGGCTGTTGGCAAACCAGTCCCTCCTATAAAACTTGATTATTTATTCTTCTCCAGCCCCTTCCTCTTCTGGGGCAGGCGTAAACTCCTTGTTGGCTTTTTCAACCCTGCTGTTAAATTTATCCAGCATGTTCTTGATGAGATCCTCATTATCAGAAGCATTAGAATAAACCTCAAGCAGGCCTGTTTCCACTTCTTTATCTGGTGTGTTCATCAGGTTCACTTCAAGTTGGGCCACTTTCTGAACCAGCGCTACCTGGCTGTTATGTAAATCTTCCAGGGAAGATTTAATAGAATTCAACTGATCTAACTTTGCTGCATCCATGACTTTAAATTTAAAGATTCGACATGTAATCAGATAGCAAAAGATGGCTGACTGATGGTCCGTTTACGTGTTAACAGTGCATTTAGTTGATTTACAGCAAAAACAGCAGCGTCTACTATCTCTGTCAGCACAGATCTTTGAATTGCTCTCAAGGCCAGGACTACTGCCAGAATGTGTACCCCTGCAAGGGCAGCACTTCATTTAAATTAAAAGCCCGGGATTTAAAAAATAAGCCCCCTTTGGGAAGTGTTATTTTCAGGCTAAAGTTAAAAAGGGCTCTAAAGCCAATCAGGCTTCGCAAAGCGCTTTTAGTTTCTCCAGTGCCTTGGGCCACAGTGCTGAAAACATCTCCCTGAATTCCTGATTGGCATCCATATCTACTGATAAAAGCGTACTGCCATTCCGGTTCTCAAAGCTGTAGTTCTCCAAAGATCCTGCCCAGTTTTCCACCTCTTTACCAGTTGTAATTTCCCTGCCGTTCTGATAAAGCCCCAGGTGCTCTATCGACACATACTTATGAGGGATGTTTTCTTTTATACGGCTTACCATTCCTCCCTGCTCCCCATTCTCGCCGGCACCTATAAATAGAATTTTAGAGCCCTTTTCCCAGGATCCCTCATAATGTGAATCGGGATTAAATACCGCTGTCCAGGCTGTATAATGTTCCTGGTCTAACATGGTGTTGTACACTTTTTCAGCCGGGGCATCGATCAGGATCTCAAAATGCAGCTGTTCCATTTCAGCAGACTCCTCTACATACTTTTTGAAGTTATCGAGGATAGCCTGCCAGCCAGCCTGCTGCATTTCTGCGGGATGAGCGGTATCTGCATCAAAGGTTTCTGTTACGGTAGTCCGATCCTCCTTTTCTTCAAACACAATTTTGACTTTTCTTCCATCAGGCATGCTGTAGGAGATTAGCTGCCGGGGTACTACAGCATCGTAAGTTCCCTCGAAGTCGAAGCCAAAGCTACCGTCCCTGGCTTCCATCCTGGAGAGGAATTTGCCGCCCGGCCGAAGATCATTTTCTGCCCTGCTGGTGTGCCAGTCGCCGGAGGCATTGTTCCAGTGAATGATATGATGAGGACCAGTCCAGAGCCTCCATACATTGTCTACAGGCGCATTGATAGTTGCTGCTACCGTAAGGGCTTTTTTTGCTACAGTTTCCATGGGGTATCAAGATTAAGGTTGTGTTAATATAAATATCTACAGGCAAATCTAAAATGAAAATTTTGTAGCTATGGGGTGCAAAAACGGCAAAGAAAGGGCTGTATGCGACATCCTTGTTTTGCTGTTGGCAGGGTGCTGTTGTGTGGCAAGCCAGCGGGTGGTCTCCTGTTGGCCTGATGCCTGGCCCCACTAAAAAAGCACTCAAAAACTGCCGGGCTTCTCTCTCTTTTGTGTAGATGCTCACAGGATTGGGTAATCATTGTTTAATTTTTGTTTTGCTTTCAGCTCTGGCAGGAAAGTATCATTTTAAAGAAATCTAGTGTCATTTTTTAGAGCACGCTTTTTTATCATCAGTCATGGTAACATTTCAGAATTTAGTATTGCTGGCCTTCTTTGTAATCTTCTGCAGCACCTATGCCACCGCCCAGCAGGCAGCTGCACCACTGCGTGTTATGTCTTACAACATTCGCCTGGATACCCCCGCTGACAAAGAAGACCAGTGGCCCCACCGGAAAGAGCGGGTAACTGGCCTGATCCGCTATCACCAGCCAGATTTACTGGGCGTACAGGAAGCACTGCCCCAGCAGGTAAAGCAGCTGGCAGAAGCTTTACCACAGTATGCATGGTATGGCGTGGGCAGGGACGACGGCAAGGAAAGCGGTGAATTTTCGGCTGTATTTTATAATAAAGATAAGTTCCAGGTTCAGGACAGTGGAACCTTCTGGTTATCGCCGCAACCCAACCAGCCCAGCAAAGGATGGGATGCCGCCATTGTTCGCATCTGCAGCTGGGTAAAATTAAAGCACAAGCAAACGGGTGGTGTATTTTATCACTATAACACCCATTTCGATCATGTAGGAGTAAAGGCCCGCGAAAACAGTGCTACGCTGCTTACAAACAAGATCAGGGAAATTGCCGGCAACAGCCCCTTTATCTTAACCGGTGATTTTAATACTACCCAGGATAGCCAGGCCTACGCTAACCTTATCAAAAGCGGTGAGCTGCTTGATACCGAAACCATATCTGAAAGCGGGCACTACGGCCCATCCGGCACCTTTAGCACCTTTGACGTACAAAACGAACTGGGAAAAAAGATAGACTATATTTTCGTTTCAAAGCATTTTTCTGTGCTTCAGCACGCTACGCTAACAGATGCACAAAACGGAAAATACCCCTCCGACCATTTGCCGGTAATTGCTGTGGTTACGCCAGAACTAAAGGATTAAAAAGTATTTTCAGGAACAGCATGGGCTTGCGCTCGCCAGCTTCCATACAAAGCCTGCATGATCAGGCAACATATTAACCCATAAACAACTCAAGATCATTACCTTACAAAAACACAAATGTAGCTTCCGGACTTAATAATGGCCCCTCCCCGTATAGTTAATTTCAAAAAATTAACCATATATTTATATTAACCAAAGCACAGCCTTATGATGGGATCCTTTGTGCATTTCTTAAGGGCCGGCAGCACTGCACGCGCTACAGCTGCTTTAGCAGCAGTGGTTATCATCAGCATGCTTGCTGCCGCCTGCACCAGCCGGGAATCTACCCCCACCTACAGTGCTTTTATGGATACAACCGTATCAGTGTATGGTCCATACAGGGTAGTTAAACTGCCAATAGTTAAGGGGGTTAAAACTGCCAATCCAATACAGCTGGCAAGCGGCCCCGCTGAGGTTCTCTATGCCGCGAACCAGACGGGTGAAGTTTATTCTTTGCACGATACCGATAAAGATGGGCTTGAAGATGAAGCCAGGCTTTACTGCAATGTAAAAGATTATGGACTGCGCTCTCCCTCGGGCTTTACCCACAGAGGGGATACCATCTATATTGGCACTGCCCAGCAGGTACGGGCATTTCTGGATACTGATGGCGACCTGAAAGCTGATACAAGCTGGGTATTCTTTGATGAGATCCCCAACAGTGAACATCCCTATGAATGGACCTGTGGCCTTAATTTTGGCCCGGATGGCTGGCTTTACCTGGCACTGACAACAGACTCATGGAATGCATCACCCTCACCAGATCCGAATGGTTACCGCGGCTCCATTCTGCGCATTTCTCCTGATGGTAAAAAGGCAGAAGCCGTAGCCACCGGCATCCGCTCTGTGTACGATATGAGCTTTGATCAAAAGGGAGACCTGCTTTTTATTGACAATGAAGGCGGCGGAAATCCACAGGAAGAGCTGAACCTCCTGGTAAAAAACAGCTTCTATGGGCACAATCCTGCAAAATACACTTTTAGGTCTATAACAGCACCTGTGTATGCGCTGCAAACGGAAATGGCTCCTTCCGGTATTGAATTTAACAAAGCGGATAATGACTTTGGCGGCACCGCCGGAAATCTTTTTGTATCTTTTTATGGGCCTGGCGAACGATGGAGCCGTGGTGGTGTGGGCCGTGTTGTAATTCAGCAGCTGCCCGATGGCAGTTACACTTACCAGGAATATCCTGTAGCCGATATCCCCAAGCTATCGAACCTGGCCTTTGGCAAAGATGGTGCGCTGTACCTCTCGCAACACGGAAAAGCAGACTACTGGTACAATGCAATTTATGAGAACGAAGGGGCTTTCTATAAACTGGTTTATGATCCTGCGCTTTCAGAAAAACCAGTAAAAGTAAGGGCCGGGCTTACTAAGACATTCTCAAAAAACTCCCTGGAAGCCGGTAAACAGTTATTTGCAGAACGTGCCTGCCTGGGCTGCCATGCTGTAGACGGGGCAACAGAGCTACTGGGCCCCAACCTGAAGGATGTGGCAAAACGGCTAAACAGAACCGAAATCCTGGAAGAAATCCTTAGCCCCTCAGAGCGGATCAAGCCCAGCATGATGGCCCTGCGGGTACACAAAACAAACGGGCAGTCGCTCATTGGCAGGGTGGTTAATGCAAATGAAGAGCAGATCTCCCTGATGATGACAGGCAATCATGTGGTGCAGATCAATCGCAGTGACATTCTTAAAACAGAAGATGAAAAAAAATCACTGATGTACGAGGGCCTCCTTACATCTTTAACCGATTCAGAAAAAGAGGCTCTGCTGGATTACATTGTTAGTCTAAGCGAATAAAAAGAATGTCTTGTTGATGGGCTACGTCAAGTGACTCCTGCTGACCACTTATAGCCTTTGCAATCAACATCAGCCCGGCCCTTTTTCATAGCAGCCAGTACTGCCAGCATGTAATAAAAAAAGCTGGTATTGTGCCCTGAAAAGATATGCATGTTACAACAACCACACCACCAGGCACTATTCATGCCTCTTCACACAAGCTGTGTTTCCCTAAAGCCCTGGTAAACACTACAATTATTACTTACCAAAATACTGTAAACAATCCTGATATTGTAAATACTTACCCATGTAGTGATTGGGGCTGCCTTACCAGCCATCTTTAGGCGGAAAGAGAGAGGTTTGTGATTCGGCCTGATGGAATCCTCCTGTATTAGACTAAATGAGGAAATCCTGGCAAAACAAGAATTCAAACACTTATGATTTCAGCTCCATTACCGGCAAACGAAGAGCAGCGCCTGGAGGCTCTATCCCGTTACAATATTATGGATACGCCTGTTGAGCAAGCCTACGAAGAGCTTGTGCAGCTTGCCTCCCAGATATGCGAAGCACCGATTTCCCTGGTATCTCTTTTAGATGAAGACAGACAGTGGTTTAAAGCACAAGTGGGCCTGGAGGCAAAAGAAACACCACGAGGTCTGGCTTTTTGTGCGCATGCAATTCAGAAAAACGAAATTTTTGAGGTGCCTGATGCATTGGCCGACGAGCGTTTTCATGATAACCCACTGGTAAGCGGTGAAACCGGCATCCGCTTTTATGCCGGAATGCCGCTGGAAACCCCAGATGGCTACAACCTGGGCACCCTCTGTGTAATTGATACAAAGCCCAAAACCCTCACAAAGGAGCAACGCTTTGCCCTTACCACCTTAGCCAAACAGGTAATCAAACAAATGGAGCTTACCCTAAAGGTTGAAAACCTGGGGCAGGCTAACGTACAACTGGAAGCACAGCGAAAAAACATTATCGACAGCATCCATTATGGCAAGCGTATACAGCAGGCCATGATGCCAAAGATGGCCACCATACAGGCCCACCTGCCGCAGTGCTTTTCGCTGCTGATGCCTCGCGATATTTTAAGTGGCGATTTCTACTACTTTACCGAAAAAGACGAACAGCTGTACCTGGCAGTAGCAGACTGTACCGGACACGGGGTACCGGGCGCTTTTATGAGCGCTATTGGTCATGAGCTGCTGAATGAAATCATTATTCAGCGTAAGGTAACAGAGCCTGCTGAAATACTGAACCGCCTGCACGACAGGGTAGTAAGTGCACTGAACCAGGAAGAAAGCCGCAACCAGGACGGCATGGAGATTGCCCTCTGCAGGATAGACCTGAAAAAGAGGGAAATTATATTTGCAGGTGCCAGAAGGCCGCTTTACAAAGTTTCCGAAGCCGGTGAGCTTTCTGTACTGGCCGGAGACAAACTTGGCATAGGTGGTACCCATGTAGTGGGTGTAAGCAGAAACTATAGCCAGCACACCCTTACCATAGATGAAAGAAGTACCTACTATTTTGCATCTGATGGCCTGCAGGACCAGTACGGGGGCGAAAAGAACAAGAAACTGGGCAGGAAAGGACTGCAAGCCCTGCTCATAGAAGCTAGCAAAGTGGATATCCATCAACAGCAGGCACTACTGAAAGAGGCTGTTCTTAGCTGGAAGGCAAAGCATAAGCAAATAGATGATATTCTGCTTTTCGGCTTTAAAGCCTGATGTACCAGCAGCCCTTTAACAATTGCGCTTTAAGAAAATGGTCAGGTATCAAAAATACCTAACCATTTTTATTGCATGCAGAAACCAGCATGAAAAGCTGCTTAATGCTTTCCGGAGTACAATATGCTCATTACAGATCAATGCGTTGTATGCGAACTGCATTGAGTATTGCCAGCAACGCTACGCCTACATCGGCAATTACAGCCTCCCACAGGCTGGCAACACCACCAGCGCCTAAAGCTAACACCACCAGTTTAACTGTCATGGCAAGTATTATATTCTGCCAAACAATGTTACGGGTAATTTTGCCTGCCCTGATGGAAGCGGCTATTTTAGAGGGCTGGTCGTTCTGGATAACAATATCGGCAGTTTCTATAGTTGCATCGCTGCCTAAACCGCCCATGGCGATGCCTGCATCTGCCAGGGCTACCACCGGCGCATCGTTAACGCCATCGCCTGCAAAAGCCACTGATCCTCCCCTGCTTTTTATCTGCTGCAGCTTTTCCACCTTTCCCTCCGGAAGCAGGTTGCCCCAGGCTTCATCCACTCCCACAGATTTAGCCACCTGGTCTACAACACTTTGCTTGTCTCCCGACAGCACCACTGTTTTGATGTTAAGCCTGTGCAGCTGCTTAATGGCTTGTGCGGCATCTTCCTTAAGCTCATCTGCAATTACAATGTAACCCGCATAACTGTTACCAAAAGCAATGGCCACAAGGGTATCTGCTATGCCATCCAGCTCGGCAGGATAAGAGACTGAAAACTGCTTTAACAGCTTTAGATTACCCGCCAGCAGCATTTTACCTGCTACCTCCCCTTTCATGCCATGCCCGGCTATTTCCTCTACATTCTTTACTTCGGGCTGGCTTGCAGATTTACCGGCATATTCCGTTACGGCCTTCGCCACCGGGTGAGTGGAGTACTTTTCCAGGGCGGCCGCCAGGGCTATCAGCTCGGCTGCTTCCATCACCGGGCTTACCACTTTCTGAACCCTGAACACCCCTTTGGTAAGGGTGCCGGTTTTGTCCATAACAACTGTGTTTACTTTTGCCATTACATCCAGGAAATTACCACCCTTGAACAAGATGCCGTTCCTGGAGGCTAAACCTATACCCCCGAAATAGCCCAGCGGTATGGAAACGACCAGGGCGCAGGGGCAGCTGATTACCAGAAACACCAAAGCACGGTAGAGCCATTCGTTAAACACATAATCGTCTGTGAAAAAGTAAGGCAGCAGGCAAACCGCCAGTGCCAGGAAAAAGACAATAGGGGTATACACCTTTGCAAAGCGCGAGATAAAAAGCTGGGTTTGCGATTTACGGGCTGTTGCATCCTGTACCATCGCTAATATTTTACTTAGCTTGCTATCCCTGAACAGGGAATTCACCTCTACTTCTGCTACTGTATTGAGGTTGATCATACCGGCCAGCACCGTTTCTCCCCTGTGTTTAGTATCGGGTACACTTTCTCCTGTTAAGGCAGCTGTGTTAAAGGAAGCCGAAGCCGATCGGAGGGTACCATCAAGCGCCACTCTTTCACCAGGCTTCATCTGTATGGTCTCTCCCAGTTCCACATCCCTGGGATTTACCACCGCTACGGTACCTCCTCTTAACACCCGCACCTCATCAGGCCTTATATCCAGCAGCGCTTTTATGCTTAGTTTAGCCCGTTTTACTGCCGAACCCTGGAACCACTCCCCTATCTGGTAAAAGACCATTACAGCAACACCTTCGCTGTATTCGCCAATGTAAAAGGCACCCAGGGTGGCCACACTCATCAGTACAAACTCATTGAAAACATCTCCCCGCTTTGCCTTTCTAAAGGCAAGGGAAAGTACCTCCCGGCCTGCCAGTAAATAAGCTACCGCATGTACCAGCAGGTCTGCCGGTGCTGGCAGGCTAAGGCCAAAACCCCATTTCATCACCAGCACAGCCACCAGTATAAAGAGGGCCAGCAGCAGGTCCCAGTGTTTTTTCCAGCCGGCAATTTCTACCGCTCCCGGGCTGTTGCCATGGTTGTGCGCATGCTGTTGCTGCTGTTCGGAGACTGGCTTAGCAGGCTTTTTACGCACCTCAGCCCCTTCATGACTGCAGCAGGCAGATTCTTCTATATCTGTATCTGTAATTTTATTATGTTCTATCATAATTTGCGATTAATAACAGCCCCTTTTTCAGGCGCCAGCGAATATTAATATTCTTCAACAGGATGAAAGGCAACAGCTTTCACCACCTATAACCCTATTTTTCCTTCGGCCCAGTATGCCTGGGTCTTTATGTTTTTACTACTAACGTTCTGCAGCCTTAAGGCTTTTCTGAAAACCTGTATGGAAGCAGCATTTCCCAACAGGTAAAAAACCGCCTTTTCCAGGTAAGCGGGATAGGTTTCCCTTAAGTAAACACCAATGGTCTCCGCAGAATTACCACAGAACTCCTTCTTTACTATAGTTTTTACGGATAAATCCAGTTCAGGGGGGAGTCTTAAATTTTCACCATCCAGTTCCACCATTCCTGTATAGGCCTGGTGCTGTTCCTTTATCCTTCGGGCCATACGGCTAAACAGCCCCAGGGCTGTTTCGTCTCCAAAGAAAAAGTGCAGGGTTTTAGAAGGCTGAAACAACTTTTTGCCCCTTGGTATGATCATTTTAAGAGAGTCGCCCTGGCGGAGGTCCCGTGAAAACTTACTACCCGGACCCTTCCCGTGCATATAAAATATAACATCGCACAAGCCCTTTTCCTCACAAACAGAGGCTGGTGTATAGTTACGAAAGTCACATTCGTTTACCCGGAATGCCACTGCATGGCCTATAGAGAAATCAGCTTTACTGAAATCTCCCCGGAACGTTACTCTTTTTAATGCGGAACCCAGGTATTCTGTTGCACAAACACTTACAGGAATATACTTGGAGGCCAATACTGTTTCCATTGTATCGCCTACCCATTTTGGTACTCTTGGCATAATCATACAGCTTATTGGTACTCACCTGCCCCGCCCCCAGCTTTCGGGAGTGCCCGCAGGCCAAATTTTGCATTGTGCTCCTCATGTTTAGGAACAGTACAAAACAACAGCATACCGGGGCTGTAAACAATGCCGCATTCTATGTAATAGCTGGACTATTCGCGGTACTGCTTTCTAAAGCGCTGTGGCGAAATACCGGCTGTTTTGCCAAAGAGGCGAATGAAATAGGTGTGATCATCGTAGCCCAGGGCATGCGCTATTTCTTTAACAGTGTGTTCGGTGTAAAACAGCATGCGCTTGGCTTCCAGTATAATCTCCTGCTGAATCCAGTAGCTCACAGGGTAGCCACTTGTTTGCTTTACTGCTTCATTTAAGTAAGAGGGTGAAATATGTAGGCTTGCAGCGTAGTCAGACGGGCTCTTCATGCTTCTGAAGTTTTGCAGCAGCAGGCTTCTGAACTGGCGCGTAATGGCTGCGGTACGCAAGTGTGCCTGGCCTGATGACTGCTCCCGGCTGTAGTACAGAGAAGCAAACTGGCTGATACAGGCATCCATCAGGGATCGCAGCATGTGGTGATGAAAATGGAGCTGGCTCCCTTTCTCGTAGACTTCCTGCAGAAGGACGATATTGCTGGCAAGCGTGCAGGCCTGCTGATGACTGAGCGGAATGGGCTTATTTATCTCTGCAGACTCTTCAAAAACAGGGCGAAAAACTTCGCTTAACCAGGAGGCATCTACTGCTATAAACCAGGCAAGCGACTGTGTGGCAGCAATGCCATAGTGTACCTGCCCCGGAAGGATGCAAAACACAGCAGCGCCCTCGATACTTACCTCTTTAAAGTCTACCATAACTTTAGAGGTGCCCTTTTCCTGGAAAACAAAAATATAATGATCATCCCGGTGAGCAGTCTGCAAAGAAGACTCTCCTGCCTGGAAACTCTCTACCTGCAGTATTTCGAGCCCACTTTTGTTCCGCTCCTGGATGGAATAAACCGGGATTGATGCTTTTTCTCTTTCTTTCACTTCTACAAAGTTAAGCCTGCCTGCAGTTAGGAGGTATTTACAGGGCAAAGCTACAAAAATTAAAAACACTGGACTTTTTCAGGTAAAGCTTTCTGCAGGTACAAGTGCGCAGTTAAGCACCCTAACGTTCAGGCAAATCAAAGCTACAGGGGCATAAAGTTAGTAGCAGCGTAATTTGTACCCCATGAGGAAACAGGCTTGTAATGTGGAAAGCACAAAGCAGGTGAAAACCAGTCTACAACAGCCCTGCATGAAAAGCCCAGGCAACAAGCTCGTTGGTATTTTTAAGCTTAAGCTTGTGGAGCATATTGCGCCGGTGGGTCATGATGGTTGTTTCGCTGATATGAAGGGCTTCGGCTATTTCACTACTGGTATTGCCATTTGCCAGCATCACCAAAATTTCAATCTCCCGGGGAGTAAGAGATCCTGCCTTTACTTTGTTGTGCAGGTATGTACGTGAGAGGCAAGTCTCGTAATATCCATGCCCGTTCCTGTAGGAGATAAGTAGCTTAATCGGGTGAGATTCCGCAAAATCAGCTTCGCCGGCCTGGGCATAAAATGACTGCTCCAGGATGATCTTTCCTTTGTTATCCAGCTTTAGTGCACTACTCTGCTGGTCTATTTTCAACCATTTGCCCGATGCTGTTTTAATCCTGTAATTATAGTGAAATGAAAATTTCAGCACATCCTTACCTTTATGCTCGCAGATATAGCCCACAATGTCAGGCATCAGTTTCAGCGCTACAATTTCCATGTCATGAGGATGCATGTGCATCTCCAGGAACTTCCTGTGATCGAGCTGTTTGAAAGCAACAGCAGGAATACCTATGATGGATTCTACATTCGGACTTATGTAGTCGTACTTAAAGGTCAGATGATTGAAAATAGAAACGATAACAGGCCCCGCTGACAGAACAGCATTAAGGGGCCCTGCATTTTCCAGGGACAATTCAAAAGCTGCCGTCTCACCAGGATCTGCCGTTAATTTACGCAACTCATCTGCTAAACTTTGAATTATAGCTTTTGTGCCCAAGCAACTTTAACTTTTAGAAGCAAATCCTGAATTTTTCGCAGAAATATACTTAATAATGAGGATGTTATCAAAGCAAGCAACTAAATATCTTTAACCCATCGGCTGACAAATTATAACAGGTTTCAGCGCAAAGAATGGCCGGGAATTCAGGAAAAAAACTTGCCCGATTGCGCTCAGTAAACCATGCATAAAAAATTAGGCCAGAGCAGGAGTACTATCTTTTCACACCCGGCCTTTAAAATGGCCAGTTCCCTCCCGGAGAACTGGCCTTCTTTTTTATCTGTACAAATTTTTCCGCCTGGCCTGCTGCTTAATTTCCGCCTGCACGGTTCAGCTCTTCAAGGTTAGAGTTCCTGCGCTGGGCATCGAACTGCTCTCCCTTACTAAAGCGATAGCGCAGACTTAGGCTGATGCTGCGATTGAAGAAATACTGGTTAAACTGGTTTACATTACCGCTAACATTGGCACCACCCACCACACGCTGGCCGCGGAACAGGTCATTTGCATTCACGCTGATATCCAGTTTATCGTCTAGCAGGCTTTTCTTGAGGCCAAGGTTTACCCACCACTGTTTTTGAATACGGTACAGTCCCCATGCCACCGGCCCCTGGTAGCCGGCATTTACCTCCATGCGCACACCCCATGGCAGCTGCAGGTTATGGTTAGACTGCAGCATGTAAAACACCTGGTCATTCAGTACCTGCTCCCCATCTATGGATGTGCTATACTCCTGGTAAGCCACCACCGCTGTATTGTTGGTATCCCATTTCTTCAGGATTTTAACAGGCACAATAACTGTTGCACTTAAGTTCTGGGCATCGTCCACATTATCGCGGTTAAAAGTGGTAGTGTTAGTTTCCACATCCTGGTAGGGTACTTCGGCAATAAAATCTTTGGTTAACTGGTACTCCAGCACCAGGTTGTAGGTTTGCTTAAAGGTTTGCGTTACCCCAACAGCATGGGTATACTGCGGCCGCAAAAAAGGATTTCCCTGCGCCCAGGTAAAGGGATCGAGGTAAAAAATAAAGGGATTTAGCTGATCATAATCAGGCCGCTGAATGCGACGGCTGTAGTTGTATTTAACCTCGTAATTATCGTTCACCTTTTGCTGTATAAAAAGACTGGGGAACAGGTTCAGGTACTCGCGTTCGGTAACCTGGCCTGTGGTTCTTGACTCACCCCTGGAAATGGTCTGCTCTGCACGCAAACCTGCCTGTACACTAAAACGATCACTATACTTCTTATTCAGGTTCAGGTAGGCTGCATAAATAGACTCCCTGTATATAAAGTGGTTGGAACGTGCAGGATCTTCCACTGGTACTTCCTGATTATTGAAGTAAAAGCGCAGGTCGTTATCGGAGATTACGCGGCTCACCTTCGCACCAGCCTCCATTTTAAGACCACTGCGGAATGGATGCGCAAAGTCTACTTTTGCGGCATATATATCATAACCACTGGGATTATTGCTGATCAGGTTATCGGTATAGGCAGGCTCTTCTCCTACCATTGGCACATACAGGTTATCAAAGCTGGCCTTTGACTTGTCCTGTATTTTTACATAATCCAGGTCTGCAGTAATGGTGGTGCCCAGGGTATCCAGCGTACCACTGTAGTGCAGGTTGGTGGTATAATTGGCATACCGCATGCTGGTAAAGTTGTTTGCATCAATATAAAGGGCAGGCTGCCCCGGGGCTGGACCAATATAAGTATCTGTCTGAAAATCAAAAGTAGCATCCTGGGCTACAATGTTCGCCATAAAGCCTAAACTGTGGCGGTCATTAAGTTTATAATCAGAGCCAAAACGTACCGATGGCACATCCCTGAACACATTTTCGCGTGCTTTCTGATCAAGGTAGGTACTCTCCTGCTCACTGTTGAATACCCTGGTGAAGGTACCGCGGCGTCCCCTGGCCCTGCGGGCCACATCCAGGTTTACAAACATATTCCAGGGGCCGTTTTTATAATTAATGTTGCCCCCACCTGCATAGCTATGCAGGTTGTTGTAGGTGTAGCTGCCATACACACTGCCGTTCATGCCGCGCTGATCGTTCTTTTTTAGGTTGATGTTGAGTATACCGGAAGAGCCTTCTGCATCGTATTTGGCAGAGGGGTTGGTGATGATCTCGATATTCTTGATGTTTTCTGCCGACATACCCTCCAGCATGGTGCGCAGGTCTTTGGCCGACATATAGGTCAGGCGGCCATCTAGCATAATGGTAGCACCGGCCTTACCATTTAGCTGTACGTTGCCATCCTGGTCTATGAACACGCCCGGAGATTTGGAAAGCACATCAAAAGCTGTGCTGCCGGCGGCCAGGGCAGTGCCCTCTATGCTTACCACCATTTTATCGGCTTCCTGCGTTATGGTTGGCCGCAGGGCCTGTACGGTAACTTCTTCCAGGGTTTCCACCTCCTCCTGCATGGTAATAGCACCAAAGTCTTTGGTAAAAGCTGTACCTGTAACGGTAAAGGGAGCTGTTTTCTGCTCCTTAAAACCAATGGCACTCAGGCGCAGCACATAAGTACCCTCCGGAGGAGCAGCAATGCTAAAAACACCATCGCCATTGGTAACAGCACCGCTCTGGAGCGAAGCATCTGCTGCACGCAGAAGGGCCACATTGGCGTAGGCAACAGGGGCACCCGACTGGTCCTGCAGCTTACCCGTTATGCCAGTTTGCCGGGCATCTGGCCGGGCATAAGCCGCCGTAGCAAAGCATATTGACAGGAGCCAAAAATTAACTATGTATAGATTCTTCATAGACAGTAACTTTACCCGAAGGTGCCGGAATTTTGAAAAAGGCAAAACAAGATTTACACCAGCGGTTAGTAAGCGGAGCAAGTGGATTTTTTAGTAAGACTGCTGTATCGCAGTTTTATTACAATACCTGAAAAAGAGGTTTGCTGCTACTATAAGCACAGGCAGGCACAAGCCGCTGTACAGCAGCTTAGGAGATTGGAGAATATTGAGCATTAAAAAAACTAGCACCCCTGCGTGCAGCACCCGGAGGTATTGGCCTATTGAACAACTGCAGCAAAGCCATCTTCAAAAACAGGCTTTTCACTGCCATCGAGCAGGCGAACATAATCTACCGCACCAGCACCGTGAAATTTCAGGTTAACACCCATTACCCGCCCTACAGGTTTTGTATAGGTAAGGGTGTAGATCTGCCGATCGTTCAGGTACAGGCTTACATGCTTATCTTTTACCCGGCACTGCAGCTTATTCCACTCCGACAGATCGGCACCAAAGGCAGAAAGATCCTTGTTTTTGCCCCGTACACCTACATCGCTGAAATTCAGGCTCAGGTTGCCCACACAACCGGGAGCGGATAGCGAAAATGCCATCACCCCTTGTTCTCCATCAATCAGTACTCTTACCTCCTGGCAAAGCTGTCCGCCTGCTTCAGGACTGTTTTTTACAGCAGCTTCAAAAGTGAAATTATCTGCATCAACACCAAAGTCCCGGACGTTGGTATAAACCATGGCATAATCTTTTGAGGTATCTACCTTCTTAGCCTCCAGCAATTGTGGTGAAACATGTAAGGCACCCCCGTCAGTAAGCTGCTCCGGCAAAATGTACAGGGGTTTGTCATATCCTTCACGCTCCACAATGCCCAGCCATCCTTCGGTAGGCACCAGCAGGCTATGCTCCTTCACCACCTGGTTGTTAAGGATGAGCTTTGCATGGAAATGACCGGGATAATAGTATACAGAGGTGTGCTGCCTGTTTTCGCTACTGATCCGCTCTCTTCTGCCAGGGTCCCAGTTCTGCTGAATAAATGCGCTGTCGAAGTGCTGGCCTGAGAGGTTATAGTTAAAAACCACTGTATTGGGAATACCTTTTGCCAGTGGTTCGCTGTTAAACTCAATAGCGCCTGTTAGCACAGGTGCAGCCTCTTTTTCTTTGGCTGCATAAAAAAGTATGCCCGCAGCAACAATGAGCAGCACCGTCAGGTAAGGCACCCACAGCCTGCTACTTTTCAATGAAGATGGATCAAGCTTTGATGCAGGCTGACTGGCCTCCACTACAGCTGCACTGACAGGCGCATGATGCTCCGGGATAGCTGATGTTTCTTCGGCATCCAGCTGTAGTTTAAAAGCCCTCCAGTTTTCATACCCTAAGTACAAGGCCAGTGCATTAAGTGTGCTTGCAGATGGGCTACCGCTGTAGTTAACCTTTCCCCACAGTCTTTTAAGTGTGGTAACACTTAAGCTTATGCCGGTTGCTCCCAGGATTTTCTCGGCTGCTTCCTGAAAATCAGCCTGCGACCAGGCTGCACTACTCCCCCAGCCCAGCTTCTCCTCTACCAGCTCGCGGCAGCGCTCCAGGTAATATGCATCAGGTTTTAAGTCAGCGTTCATGCTTACACAGGATTGAACAGAATTGAACAGGTTCTGAACAGGCTTTTTGCCCCCTTTCAGCCTATTTGCTTTTCAATTACAAATTATAAAAATCTAGCACCTAAAACGATGGCTTATCTTAAAGTTTATTCCAATCCGGTAATGCCGCTTGCCTGGCTCTTTTTCATGCTCCTGCTGCTCTGTGATAACATACTCTTTGCACAGAATAATGAAGTTATTCCGGAACTGGATGGCATTCATGATACCTCTTTATGGACACTTAGCAGGCGCCAGGCCACCTATCAGAACGGCGAGGTACATTTAGATGCAAAGCTAAGCGATGGCATCCTGTGGCTTAAAGACCTTGAGTTTTCTGATGGCACCATCAGCTTTAGTGTAAAGGGTAAAGACGATCCGGGAAAAAGCTTTGTGGGACTGGCCTTTCATGGCCAGAACGACAGCACCTATGAGGCTGTATATTTCCGTCCCTTTAACTTCAGGAACCCCGATAGGAAAGCACATGCGGTACAGTACATCTCACATCCTGCTTACCCCTGGGATAAACTAAGACGCAGCCACCCCGGCAAATATGAAAATGCCATACAGCCAGTTGTAGATCCTAATGAGTGGTTCCAGGTAAGGATTGAAGTAGACCGTCCCCTGATCAGGGTATATGTAAATGGGGTACAGGAACCCTCGCTGGAGGTAACGCAGCTCATCAGCAACGGAAAGGGCTGGGTTGGCTTCTGGGTTGGCTATAATTCAGAGGGCAGCTTTAAAGACTTGAAGATTAAGCCCGCCGCTAGCGCACAATAACTGTAGGCAGATCATTCTTATGCTTCGCAGTCCTCTTTCTGATTGCTGCACTACAACAACAGTCTGTACCAGGTAATATTGTTAAAGCGGAGTTATACATTGGTACATACAGGGCAGTTTAACAAGCACTAGTAGTTCCTGGCATAGAGCAGCACACCATTGAGCAGGGGGCGTTCAAAAGCATATGAGAGACCTTTGCCTACATATGATTTATCGGGCGTTGAAATAAAGAAAGAAGCCGAATTGGGTACCTGAAAGCCCCAGGTACCGGAAGGCTTAAGCTCACCCGGCAAAATAATGGATACATGGCCGATCCCCTCCTGGTTCAGGTAAATGGCTACAACTGCTTTGCCTGCATTGGCAAGCTCCTGCGCCTGAACCAGGGCTGTTTGCTCAAAACCTTTTCCCAGCAAGCTCCACTTTTGGTTCTCCTTCAGGTAAGAGGCTATTTCGCTCACCAGCAGATGCCGGCCAAGTTCTTTGGAGTAAAAGTCATTGACTTTGTAAACAGTACTAAGTGCACTGCCTATAAACTTATTACATGGATTAATGCCGGCAGTAACTACATTATCGCAGGCCCTGAACTGTTCTAAGTCCCTGTTCAGGTCCTGCATCCAGTTTTTGTTTGTCTGCTGTGCATGCGTGGCAAAACAGAAAAAGAAAGAGCATAAAACAATAATTAATCCTTTTTCCATAGACCAGAACATTAAATCTTAAACAGCTGATTAAGCATTTATCAGCAACGCAAACCTGCGGAATGTGGCATTAACATGCTTTCTGATGTAGCAGGATATAGTACATGTGTGGCGAATCCTTCATAAAAACACCTGTACCTGCTTCTGCTAAGGGTTTATGTGTAGGTAATTAATAAGTTCAGGTTTCAGACTCAGAGCATGAAAAGCAGCCAGCCAGAGGGAGTACAGTTCCAGCGCTAAGGCAGCCGTTTATCGACAAAATATGCCTGTTCATCAACTAAATAACAATAGAAGACCTTTATGCTTTTGATGGTGCTGTATTACAGGCTATATTATGCTTAAACTTTTTTAGCACCAAAGCCCCGACGCCATGAAGGATTTTTCAGCTTTGCTTTTAACCCTGTACCTTGTACTCTTAGCGCCCGCCATGCTGCAGGCACAGGATACAACGGCAGTACCTGCACCAGCCCATCAGCCAGCAAATGGACTACTCGGTGAATACTACAATGGTACAAACTTTGAAAACAAGGTATATTCACGAATCGACGATGTGATAAATTTCTCCTACACCAGGCAAAGTCCTGCCCCGGGTGTAAGAGGCGAATACTACTCAATTCGCTGGACGGGCAGCCTTTACGCCCCTGTAACGGGCACTTATAAACTAAGTGTGCGGGTAGACGATGGCATCAGGGTATGGCTGAACGGGGTAAAAATTCTGGATCAGTGGAAACTGCAGGAAACCACCACCTATTCCGGCCAACTGGAGCTGAAAGGAGGCAAACACTACCCACTCAAAATTGAATACTACAATGGCCCTATTCATGGGGTAATGCAGCTAATGTGGGAAATGCCGGAAGAAGAATACAATCTCTTCAGCTTTTTCAGGAATGACAGAACCAGAAAGCCCATTCCAAATCAATACTTGTTCCGGAAACCCCCTACAAAAGAACCCTCCACAGCCATTGCAGGTATCAGCAGGCAGGAGGTGGTAAATGATTCGGCAAATGCTGTGCAAGTCCGGCCAGCGCAGGAAAAAACTGTAGCAAAGCAGGCCCCGGCACCACAACAGTCAGCACAAAATACAGCAACAGCAGCCCCTGCTGTTTTAAGAAACAGTATACATAACGATGAAACTGCTACAGCCCAGGAACTGAGGGAGGAAGACATTTTTGAAAATCTAAAGCCCGGCACAACCATACCACTGGAAAACGTACTTTTTGAACAGGGAAAGTATGTTTTACTTCGGGAGTCATCCGGGGCTTTAGATAAACTCACCCGAACGCTTGTCAAATACCCCCATCTGAAGATCAGGATAGAAGGCCACACCGATAATGTGGGTGATCCTGCCATCAACCATTCACTTTCGGTATACCGGGCAAAAGCAGTGGCCACCTACCTGCACGAGCATGGCATTGATCCCCTCCGCATTGAAATTGATGGCTATGGCAGCAGCCGCCCCCTTGCAGACAATAGCACAGAAGAAGGCAGAGCCAGAAACCGGAGGGTTCAATTTGTTGTGAGATAAGCTTCCTTAGGCCTGTAGAACTTTAGAATGAGCCTCTGTGCTATTTATTTAACAGCTCGCTTTTTGTTGTAAAGCTGTACTACTTTAGGCATATCCTACAATTTGTACTCCCCGTTTCTAATTTTTTCCAGCTATTTCAGGATAGTCACTGAATTAACCCCTATTTCCCATTCTTATTCCGGCACAGGACAAACATAAGAGACAAAAGCCTCCCCTTCCATCACTCCTGAAGATTGTTGACAAACCCCTTGCCGGCGCAGTCGCAAATGGCTGCTGATCGGTTGTGCGGTGTACGTAAGGTTTGTATTCATTTAGCCCTTTTTGTCCATAGCTGAGTGTTTAACTTTGCCCGGTGAAAACTATATAATGAAAATATTTAATATGCTAAAACCGGCATTTTTCGCTCTCCTGTTCATTTGTTTAACCACCAGCCTTAGCGCACAAATAGTCAAGGGCAAATTAGGCTATGTGATCGATGGTGATTCTTTTTATATGACCCAGGAAAATGGCCGCACCCTCAGGGTAAGGGTATATGGCGTTGACAGCCCGGAAATTGATCAGGCTTTTGGTCCTGAATCAAAAGAATTCCTGAATGAATACCTGAAGGATAAAGCACTTACCCTCTCCCCAACCGGCACCGATAAGCTTGGCAGAACAGTAGGCGTTGTAACCGTAGAAGACAAAGATTTAGCAGAAGAAATGCTCAGGAGTGGCCACTCATGGCATTATAAGAAATACTCCCAGGAAGCCAAACTGGCACAGCTGGAAACGGAAGCTAAAGCTAAAAAGCTTGGCCTCTGGAAAGACCCGGCAGCCCAGGCGCCCTGGCAGTTCAGAAATCAGCAGGGAAAATAAACAAATGCTAAACCCACTGAATATTCTTTGCAGGCAATCAAAATCAGGTGTTGTACAGTAAACCTCCGGTTCGTGAAAAACACAATCCTACTTATTTTTGCTGCTTTGTTATTTAACCTGATTGTAAAGGCTCAGGAAAAGCTTCCTTTTGAGAAACAAAAGGTGGTACTGACTGATGGCACCGAAAAATTGCTATGGATTAGCCTGGACGAAAAAGCCGATTTGCTGCATTATAAACCAGACGAAAACAGTAAGCCCGAAAACTACAATCCCTCAGATGTAGTAAGTTTCGAGTATGCCAATCAGCAATATTATTCCCTGCCGATGCGCGACGGCTATTTTACCTTCTTTAAGGTTTATCATGAAGGCCAGGAATATGCCGTGCTTGAAAAATCGCCCAGCTACAAAGCCCTGAGGGTTATAGCTGAGGAATCTAATGGGGAGTATTCCTTCTGCCAGAACAGTATTAATGACAAATTTTACCTATGCTATCGCGATAGCAACACTTTTGGTTCTGGTTCCAGGACCGTGTACAATCAGGCCTTCTATGGCAGTTACATCCGAAAGTTTGTAGTAGATAAAATTGTATACCTGGCCATTGAGGGGAAGCTCAAGCTGTTCTACCTGGAGACTGATGAGCGCCTGAACCCCTTTGATAACGGAACGGGTGCCCGCCCGGGGAGGTACAAAACGGAAGAGATGCTGTCAAAATTTATTGAAGACGAGCAAAAGATCAAAACTATTCAGAAAAAGGTAAAGAAGAATAAGCTGGACATCAGGTTCCCGCCACACCTGGTCATTGCCTTAGAGTCTGTCTATCATTGATGGTATCAGTAGAATAAGATTAACAGGCCAGACTGAAAGCCGCAAAAAGCCGGGATAATGCCCGGCCCCCTCAATCCTCAGCATCAGATTAAAAGGGCTTCAATATTTGAAACCTTAAGCTGTTCTTTCATATCTTAAACCATCTTACCTTATTGCCGAAGATGGAAAACCTGAAAACAGGGCAATTTTTTGGACAAACCAACCAAACCATACAGTTGGAGGGCATTACCCTTACAGATACAGAATACACCCATGAAAAGGTAGACTGGCATTATCACGAAAACGCCTATTTTACCTTTATTCTGCAAGGGCGGGTGCTTGAGGGAAACAAGAAGGAAACTTATAACTGCTCTGCCGGAAGCCTCTTGTTTCACAACTGGCAGGAATCGCACTATAACATAAAGCCCAAAGGGT
The DNA here is from genome assembly GCF_020178975.1 of Cesiribacter sp. SM1. Taxonomy (GTDB): domain Bacteria; phylum Bacteroidota; class Bacteroidia; order Cytophagales; family Cyclobacteriaceae; genus Cesiribacter. The sequence goes on along the minus strand of NZ_JAHXBU010000044.1, from coordinate 143,157 downwards.
TTACCCGCGGCTTCCATATTGAACTGGAACACAATTGGTTTAAGAAACTCGACATTGATTTGAGTGCTTTGCAAGGAAGCATCAGCCTGCAGCATCCCGATCTGAAAAGTTTGATGTACCGCATTTTCAAAGAAACCAAACTTAACCATAGCAGCAGTTCCTTGTCAGTTCAGGTCTTGCTGATTGAACTTTTAAGCCGCATGGCAGTGGTACACAGCAGCACCTCCGAAAAAACTCCCCTGTGGGTAGCAGCTTTGAAAGAAATACTGCACAACACAGCTGCTGTTGAGCTGACTACAGTAGGAGAACTGGCACAAATACTGGGAATTCACCCGGTACACCTCTCCAGGGACTTCAGAAAATATTTTGGATGTAGCCCGGGCGAGTACATCAGAAAAGTAAAAGTACAGCAATCTCTCTCCCTATTACCCAGCAAAGCGCTTTCATTAACAGAAATAGCGCTAACCAGCGGCTTTGCCGACCAGAGCCACTTTATCAGGTGTTTCAAAACAGAAAACGGCATTACTCCATCTCAATACAGAAAGCTGTTGATAGTTTAAAGTCTGTATGTTAAATCTGTTCTATTTTACATTTATGTTTCTTGCTTGTTTTGGGTACAAATACAACTAACAGGTATGAGACATTCCTTATTAGCAAGCTTATTGATTTTGGCATGCACAGCAACACTCCTGGCACAGCAAAGTAACCTGGTTGTAAACAGCGGCATCACCTCTCCTCTGCACAAAGCCAATATAGGCAAGATCAGGTTTGCAGCAGATATAGAGCCTGCTGAACATTATACAGAAGCAGACTTTCTGGATTCTTTTTTACTGAAGAGAAAGGCTGATCTGAACCTGCTGGCTTTTATGGATAATTCGCTAACGAATTATCTCCACACTTTAGCCCCGAACCTGCAGCCGGAGCAACTTGTGCTGCAGGGAAATTACCAGTTTACTTTTTATGTAGACGGCCAGCCAATATACCAGGAAAACCTGCATCCGGGCGCTGGCAGTGCCCAAACAAAAAACACAAACACTTTGCTGACTGTGCCCCTCTTAAGCACTCAAAATGAGCACATCTGGAGCAGATTTCTATGGAGCAGGTTTTTGGGCAGTGGTGGCGAACAGGTACTCACAGAGGGTAAGCATAAACTTAAAATTGAAATTCGCCCATATGTGAACAATCCAGAACTGGTGGTGGGTGAGGTAATTGCAGCAGGGCAGCTTGAGTTGACTATCAGAAAACCACAGATTGATACTTCAAAAGTAACATTGAATAAGATAATACCGGCAGAGGGCTGGGCCATCTCGAAAGAAAGCTTCGACAGCAGCAAAATAAGAGAACTGAAGGCAAGCATTGACGAAGATATGCTCATCGATATCACAAGTCTGGTGGTAGTAAAGAATGGCAGACTTCTGATAGAAGAATACTTCAACGGTGCCGATCGTAACACACTACATGATACACGTTCTGTAGGTAAATCATTTGCCTCAACCCTAACTGGCATTGCTTTACAGGAAGGACACCTGGCACATGTGAACCAAAGCCTGAAAGAATTTTATACGCTGAAAAATTTTGCCCACTACACTCCAGAAAAAGAAAATATTACCATCAAAAACCTGCTAAGCATGAGCTCGGCATTTGATGGCAACGACGCCTTGTCCCTCTCACCGGGAAATGAAGAAAATATGTACCCCACAGAAAACTGGGTGAAATTTACCCTGGACCTGCCCCTTGATACTGCAAAGCCCGCAAAAGCATGGAAATATTTTACTGCCGGGGTGGTGCTGCTGGGCGACATACTACATAAAACAGTACCTGGGGGGCTGGAGAAATATGCAAATGAAAAACTATTCAGGCCATTGGGTATTACAGCTTATAAATGGCAGCACACCCCACAGGGAGTAGCCAACACAGCCGGCAGTTTGCAGATGCGCTCCCTGGATTATGCAAAATATGGCCAGTTGTACAAGAATTTAGGTAAATGGAATAACAAACAGATACTTTCTAAAGATTGGGTAGAAGAAACCTTCACCCGACACAAGGCTATTCCTGAAAGAGAAAACGAATACTATGGCTACCTCTTCTGGAACAAACAGTTTAGTGTAAATGGCAAGCCTTACGAAGCTTTTTACAGTGCCGGAAATGGGGGAAATGCTATTTTTATATTCAAAAATCTGCCGTTGGTGGTGGTAATTACTGCTACCGCCTACGGTGCACCTTATAGCCATTCACAGGTACAGGAAATGATGGAGCTGTATGTGCTGCCTGCAGTAATAAATAACAAAACCCGGTAAGTAGAGCCCTACAGTTAACAGGCGCAGTCAGCGCCTTTCAGTCCCTTCACCACAAACTACAGATAGCCTGCCATACATACGGTTTGCCGCTCATATCAATATTCTTTAACTACAAAAAAATTAACCTGCAGCCAGCCAACCATTCCCATATATTTGGCTGTCATACTACAAACACTTGAACATTTTTTCACCACCACTAGCCATGCTGATGAACACCATCAACAGAATACTGGTTGCGGCACTTTGTGTTGCCGTTTTCTCCTGCGCCGATGACGAGAACTATACGCCCGTGCCACTTGAAATCAATGAGCCGAGCAGCAGGATCAGCACCAGGAAATTTTATCACGCCGACGGGTCTTTTGGCCTGGTTAAGTTTATTTATGACAGCCAAGGCAAACTGCAGCACAAAGACTGGTACAACACTGGAAATGAGGTGGATTTCCAGGAAGATTTCATTTATGAAGCAGGAAAACTGGTGAGAATAGACAGGGTTATTGGTGAAGATAAGTTTGCGGAAGTTAGACTTTCCTATACCAAGGGGAAGATCAGTACCATGGAGTACTGGATGGAAGATAACCAGGAAAAACTGCAGAAACAGCATACCACACAGTATGAATACCAGGGTGAGCTACTATCTAAAACTACCAGTGTGCAGCATGATGGCTCCCCTTCTTACTACAGCCTGTACACCTATGTAAACGAAAATATTACCACTATTAAAAGTTACAGTCTTGCCACCCATGTATTGTCTGGCGAATCGAGATATACATACGATGATAAACCTAATCCTTTTTATAAAGTAACCGATCAGTACCTGGGAAGCCCGCTGGCATCCTCCAGGAACAATGTACTCCAAGACTATACATTTTCTGCCAGCAGCGTTCCACAGGAGCAGGAGATTCGTTACAGCTATTCTTACAATGAGAAAGGCTTGCCTACCGAGCTTTTCCTGGTCAGCAACGAAAATAAACAATACCTGGACGAATCCTATACCTACCTGGAATAGCAAAACAGAGACTGAAAATGCTTTATCAGCGGGCAGATATGCTTTTGACCATAGCGACTACCCGGCTGTAACATTTTTTTGCTGCAAGCTAACGGTACAATGAATTCTTGCCGGAACAGCTGCAGCAGCTGTTCCGGCAAGACCTTTTTTACACACCCTCAATCCTGCAATGATTTTTAGAGTTTAAATGAAACAGTTTAAGCACTCCCTCCCCCTGCTGCTCTTGTTTTTAACAGCCATGCAGCCCCTGCTTGCACAGTGGCAAACCATTCATCCACAATCTTCCATCAACCAGTATTTTGGAGCTGTGGTAAGCCCTCCTAACAGTAGCCTTTTGTATGCTGCAGGGCATAGTCTGGCCATTTCTTCAGACGGCGGCAACAGCTGGGCTCTACAGGAAAATTTTAAGCTGCCCCCGGTAACACCCGCTTCAGCCTATTGGGATATCTGCTTTACCAGTACCAGCACCGCATTCCTGGTGAACGAACATAAGATTTTCAAAACCGAAAACACGGGTGCATCCTGGAAAACTGTTTTAGAGCTTAGCCCCAATAATGCAAAATACTCGTCGAGTGCCTTTTTCCGCTCCCTGTTTTTTGTAAGTGCAGAAACAGGCTTTGCCGTAGGTGATTTCAATAAAATATTCAAGACAACAGATGGCGGAGATACCTGGACCACCCTAAGCTGGGACTCAAAGACCATTCCCTACCGTGCCATTACCGATGTATACTTTATAGATGAAAATGTGGGCTATGTATCCGGCTACCAGTCGGATGACATTGTTATGAACTTTGGGTTCACCCAGTTCGTCATGAAGACGGTTGATGGTGGCAGAAACTGGCAGCAGGTTACCATTCCCACCAACTGGAACTTTAGGGAAATAAACATACAGTTCCTGAATGAAAGTGAAGGCTTTGCGCATCTTACCAACTCGCAGGAGTATGATGAAACCTACTACACGCTGGATGGTGGCCTAAGCTGGACTAAAAACTCTCCGGATAATTTCAGGTACATCCATAAGGCATACTGGCAAAACAATGGAAAGGGCTTTCTGTACGGCATTGACCAACAGAGCAGGATTTTGCTATACAGAACAGAAAACCTGGGACAAAGCTGGGAGGAGGTTGCCTTACCGGTCTTCTTATACCAGGATGTAAACATCATAACAGATTTCCTGTTCAGCGATGAGCATAAAGGTGTTGCCGTTGGCTCCGGGGGCAGTATTCTTACTACCCAGGATGGCGGAGAAAGCTGGGTATCCAGAAATAAAGCCTACCCCCACTTTTTAGCATTTAAGTTTTATAACCATCAGACGGGCTATGCCAGCAGCGGAAGAGGCTTGTTTAAAACAGCTGATGGCGGAACTAACTGGCAGATGGTAGATGGTTCTGTTTATTTGCCAATAGCAGACTTTTACCTGCAGAACGAAAACAACGGTGTTTTACCAGGGTACCGGGGCACTGCCTTTAAATTAACAGATGGTAAATTATCAAAGCTTGACCTGCCGGTAACCTTCCTGTACAGGAGCTATATGCTCCAGCACCAGGACTCCCTGCTGATATGCGGTACAGCCATTCAGCCAAAAGGAAACTTTCTATTAAAATCGGGCGATCATGGAACAACATGGAAAGTACTCTCTATTGAAGGTGAAGGCTCTATCATGGACATTGAAGAGGTAGAGAACAGCCTCTACATTTCACAGACCAGTGGCATCTCTAAATCTGATGACGGTGGCCATAGCTGGACAAAGATTAGCAGCTTTAGCCAGGATTACTTACAGCACGTTACTTTTCTTGATGCAAACAGGGCGGTGGCATACTTCAGCGCTGCCAGGGTCTGCTACTCCGAAGATGGCGGAGCCACCTGGACTCCCGTAGCTCAACCCTTCAATAATGAAACCACTGTCTACAAATTTTTAGCTGTTAATGGCTCTACGGTATATGCCTGCGGCTCTGCCTACAGTGGCCGCACCACTTATGGCAGGATCTGGAAATCTGACGATGCAGGAAAAAGCTGGACAGAAGAAGTTATTGGTGATTATATCGCTAATGGTATCAGTGATCTACAGTTGGTTGGGGGTAACCTTTTAGCAAGCGGTGGTTACGGACAGTTTTTCAGGAAAAGCCTGGGAAACAGGCAGTCACAATGGATTAGCTTTGATGCACTCACCGAAAAAACCTACCTGGATGCAGACTTCAGCCTTTCCGCTACAGCAAGTTCTGCTTTACCCGTACATTACACCAGCAGCAATACCAGTGTTGCCACTGTGAACGGAGCCGTAGTGACAATTGTAGGAGCCGGTGAAACCATAATCAGGGCGCATCAGCCGGGTAACGATCTTTATGAGGCTGCAGCAGTTGTTGCACAACCCCTCACTGTACATAAAAAGGCCCAGCATATTTCTTTCAATTTACCGGAAGAAGTAAATGCAGGATCAGCCCCGATTGAGCTGGAGGCAAGTTCCGACGCAGGGCTGCCCCTTAGCTTCAGCAGCACTAATACAGCAGTAGCCACTGTTGATGGCAACATACTTAGCATTAAGGCCCCAGGCGAAACAACAATAGAAGCGAGCCAGGCAGGCAATAATAATTACAGCCCGGCAAGTGTAGCCCAGGCACTGCGTGTAAAGGTAGTAACCGCAGCCGGCGACCCTGCAGTTGCACAGCCATTGGTTTACCCAAACCCAACGTCTGATGTCATTATTTTTGAGGCCGCTCCAGTGCAGTCAGGAGCAGCTGTGGTAAAAATTTACGATGGCACCGGCAAACTGGTAGAAAAGCATACTGGCAAAGCTTCTGCAGAGGGCACATTCACTGTAGATATCAGGCACCTGGCTCCAGGCATCTACACTGTAATGCTGGAAGATCAGCAAATAATCTCAAGACGCATAGTAAAGATCAGAGCTCGGTAAAGCTGCTGTTTTCAAAAATTCTCTTTTTTTTAGAGGCAGTCGGGATTAAAGCAGCTTAATATGGGTTATCTTCCTGAAGAATTGCAATTCAGCATCTGTAACAACACTACTAATGTCTAAGTCAAAGGAAAAATCTTCCATAAAGGAAAAAAAGAAAGAGCCGGCAAAAAGCCTTAAAGAGAAAAAAGCCGATAAGCTGGCCAAAAAGAAAGCCAAGCGCGATTAAATTAGCCACCTGCTATTTATACATACACCAGCCCTGCAGCATTCAATGCCGCAGGGCTTTTTTTTTTAAATTCTTTTTCATCTTAAGCGGCTAACCCACCTACTGCCGAAGAGCAATAACATTTGTTAAGCACATTTCCACTTTATAATGAGACTATTAGAAGTATTTATGCTATTTAGAAGGTTTTAATAGGAGATTGTAAACTTTTTATTCATTTTTGTACAAATTAATGAACGCATCTGCCGCATAAAATGTAGTAGGTGTATATTGAACAAATTACCAATGAATACAGGAACAGTAAAATTTTTTAATGAACAGAAGGGATTCGGTTTTATTAAAGAGACAGGAACAAATCAGGAGTATTTCGTACACATCTCAGAGCTTGTTGACGAGGTCAGAGAAAATGACGAAGTAACTTTTGACCTTCAGGAAGGAAGAAAAGGACTAAACGCGGTTAACGTTAAACGCGCTTAGTTTTAAATATAAGCCATCATTGAAGAAGCCTTGCTTACAGCAAGGCTTTTTTTGTGCCCTTTCCTGCCAGTATTCTGTTCCAGCGCCCTAGATCAGCCGCATCAATCAGCAATAATCGCATGTCAGAATTTAGTGATAATTCCTGCATATTTTTTGATGCGGTAGTTTGACATAAACTAAAATAAACCATATTTTTAATAAATGTCTGTGAAGCCTTTTCTATTCGCCGATAAGTCGGTGCATACAAAGCCATCAATCTAACCAACAGCTTATTATTGGCCTTTTATTGTGTAGCAAAACTGTCAATATATTGCTACCATTTACGCTATTTAAAACCACTGATTTGTTCTAAAATCCTGCTTTGACAAAAATAAAGATGGAAAGGACTTTAAAACGCCCTAATGGCAGTGTCTTTGTCAGCTTAACCTTTATTCCTGAAGAAGAATACATCTTTGTAGGCTGGGATGGCTACCTCGATCTGGAAATGGTAAAACAGGGGTCAGAAGAACTCCTGGCCATGATAGAAGAAACAAAGTCACAGAAAACGCTGATCTGCAACAAAAAAATTACCGGCCCCTGGAACAAGGCAAACAGCTGGTATGCTGCAAGCTGGAATCCAAGAGCAAAAAAAGCAGGCCTTAAATATATGGCAGTAGTAGTTTCTGATAACATCTTCGCACAACTATCGCTGCAGGGCTTTGAGAAAGTGTGCAATGGCAACTACAGTGTATTCTGCCATAACGATGCAGAGGTGGCCAGGGAATGGTTGCTGAATCAGAATAAAACAGGCAGGGACAGCATAAACGGGCAGTTGCACTATAGTTACCCGACCACCCCCCTTACTTGTAATGAAGATGCAGGCAGCGTACTGCAGCCTGTAAGCCTGTATACCATCTGAAACTAAGATTGCCTAAGGGCGGAGTCTACCATCAGCAGCTCGTCGATATTGGTTTTGTTGACGATGCCTATAAACCTGCCATTTTCAATAACCGGGTTTACCGTGCTTGCTCCCGTCATCATCTTATGGTAAACCTCCTGCAGGGGCATATTGGGGTGCAGCACAATATAATCCTGGCTCATGGCCTGCGATACAGGCGCTGTTTTACCATTTTCTGATAACCCCTTTATCAGTTCCTTGCGCGTAAGCACCCCTACCACCCTATCTTCAGCGGCCACTATAAAATCATGCTCCTGGCTGTTCAGCAACAACTGCACTGCCTTATCCAGGGTATCTTCCGGCGACAGCAGGCTGAATTTCCTCATCACCACATCTTCCACCCTGTAATCAGACAGCCCTGTTCTGATGCTTTCGTATTTGGCTTCTGATCCGGCACCCAGGTAGACAAAGAAGCCTATGATCACCAGCCAGAAATTAAAGAAGAAACCAAAAAACACAAAGGCAACTGCCAGTAGCTGCCCAATGGTGGCTGCAATGCGGGTTGCCCTGGTGCGGTCCATGCCAAACGCAAGCGATGCCCTTAGCATTCTGCCACCATCTAAGGGAAAGGCAGGAATAAGGTTAAATACCACCAGGATAATATTTGCTACCAGCAGGTTAAAAGCAAACGGGAGGTCGATCTGCTGCAGATCGGCAGGGTCGGCATTCTGAAGAGAGGCAAAATCGGGCATTTGCCCGCTAAACTGCAGGTACGCCCACAGGATTGCAGCAATAACAACATTTACAAGGGGGCCTGCAGCCGCCACCATCAGCTCCTGCCCCGGTTTCTCCGGCATAGCCTCCAGGCTGGCAATACCGCCAATGGGGTACAGGGTAATGCGCCGGGTATTGATGTGATACTTCCTGGCGGTAAGGGCATGGCCATACTCATGCAGCACCACGCAGGCAAAGAGCGCAAGTATAAACAGCACCCCTTTCAGGCCTTCGCCAGCATCCTGGTTGATGTTGTAATACATATAAAACACCCACACAAGGATGATCCAGAATGTCCAGTGAATGTATACCTTAATGCCGGCAAACCGGCCAATGTACAAAGAGAGCTGCCGTTTCATAAAAATTATCTGTTTAAAAAATTTCGGACTGCGACCTGCCTTTCGCATTGTGCTGTTGCTTAGCAAAAACAGGGAAAAACCACGATCAATCGTGCAGCCGTGCTTTATCAGATCACGTATCTGCTAGGCGGGCAAGCACACCTTCGTTAGCCTCCAGTCGGCTGCCTGTTTCTAGCTCCTGTTCTTCCCAATCCCGGTTGGTGGAGAGTACAACCCTGCCCCTGATACCTCTGTCTTTTGGTTTGAAATCAACAGCTTTATCTGTCATGTTTAAAACAAGCAGGAAAGAAGTACTGCCCTTCCCTCTTCTGATATAGGCAAGCAGCTTTCCATCTGTAAGTACGGGATAGTAATCGCCCATCATCAATGCCGGCTCTTTCTGGCGCAGCTGAATTAACTGCCTGTAGAAATTAAGAAGCGAATGAGGATCTTTCTTTTGAGCCTCAACATTTTGCTGTTCAAAGCTTTTAGGCAGACGAAGCCATGGCTTGCCAGTGGTAAAACCTGCATTTTCGGATGCATCCCACTGCATGGGTGTACGCTGCGGATCTCGACTCTTGTTGTTTTCCATGAGCAGCCCCTGCGGGTCTTTTTGCTCCTCACGCGGTATTTCTACATTCTCCATGCCTATCTCATCGCCATAATACATAATGGGTGTTCCGCGCAGGCTTAGCAATAGCATGGCCGCTACTTTTGCCTGCCCCCTCCCAATGCGGCTGAGCACGCGGGGCTGGTCATGGTTTCCGATCACCCAGTTAGGCCATGCCCCATCCGGCAGGGCTGCTTCGTATTTATCGATGGCAGCAGCAACTTTTTTTACCTCCCAAGGCAACAGCAGCAGCTGGTGATTGCCCGGCAGATGAGCCCCGCCATTGTTGGCCCCGTAATAGTCTACAATTTTGTTGATGGAAAGGTACAGCTCTCCGATCATAACTTTTTCGCTGTACTCATCCAGCAGTTTGCGGAACTGGCGTACTATATCATGCACCCCGGGCTGGTTGCTGGAGTAGGCCTGGATCAGCTGTTCGCTGCTGGGCATATCGGGCTTGTAATCCGGATTAACGGGATTATCCCTGAATTTTTCATCTTTGATCAGGTACCACATTACATCTACCCGGAAACCGTCTACGCCCTTATCGAGCCAGAAGCGCATGGCTTCCAGCATTGCCTTCAGCACGTCGGGATTTCTAAGGTTCAGCTCTGGCTGTTCTTTCAGAAAGGTATGGTAATAATACTGCCCGGTATGCTTATCCCACGCCCAGGCTGGTCCGCCCAGCACGCTAAGCCAGTTGTTAGGTTCTGCGCCATCCGGCCCTGCATCTTTCCAGATATACCAGTTGCGCTTTGGGTTATCTTTTGAGGAGCGCGACTCCTGAAACCAGGGATGATGATCGGAGGAGTGGTTTGGAATAAAATCTACAACCAGCTTCATGCCACGGCTGTGCACTTCATTTAACAGTTCCTCAAAATCATTCAGTTTTCCAAACACAGGATCTATGCCGGTGTAGTCAGAAATATCATAGCCCAGGTCTTTCATGGGCGATGGGTAAACGGGCGTTAGCCATACAGCGTTTACTCCCAGCCACTGCAGGTAATCCAGCCGCTGAATTAAACCCCGGATATCCCCTATGCCATCGCCATTGGAGTCCTGGAAGGAACGTGCATAGACCTCATAAATAATGCCTGATTTCCACCATAGATCCTGTGTTGCCTTTGCCATTGTGTGCCTGTTAATATTAAATTACCAAACACCAAAATGCAGCTTGCTGTTTATACGCCTGCAGCTAACAGCAATGTCCAAATCGGGTAGAATACCCTCGTGATCAACACAGCAGTAAGATCCTTAACGTGTAGGCATACCCTCACTAACCCCTATATGCCCCGGGAAAACAGCTGGTGCTGCAAGCAGGGAGGTTTTGAGGAATCTATCTGCCTCTGCTACCGTTTCCTGCGGTAATTCTTCCATAGGCATATGTCCTGCTTGGTCAAGCACAAACAGGCTGCTGTTTGGCAGGTCTTCATGAAAGCGCTTGCCATGCTGCAGCGGTATCAGTTTATCCTGACCTCCCCAGATAACCAGTACCGGCAATGTAAGGGATGACAGCTGCTCCCATGGCGAGGGTTGTGCGATACTCTCCATCCGTTCAGTCAGAGCCTCCCGATTTCCCTCGCGGCAGGTCATATCGAAATACAATTCAACAAGCTCAGCTGTTACCTTCTCATTATCGCCATACAGAAATTCAAGGCTGCCCCTGATCACCTCCGGCGGGGTCATCATCTCCATCAATTCTCTAAGCGCAGGTACACGCATGATCATGTATGATATGGGTAAATCTGAGAATGGTATTTCGTCGATTTCCAGTGGATAACCAGCGGCATCAATCAAAATCAGCTGCTGAACCTGTTCAGGGTAGGTTAGTGTGTATCGCCAGGCAATTTCCCCTCCTATGGAATTACCTGCCAGCACGCACTTTTTGATATTTAAGTGCTTCAGCAGGATGTGCAGGAACTCAAGGTAGGTCTCAATGCTATAATCGCCAGTAGGATGAGGGCCTGTTAAACCGAAGCCGGGGAGATCAAAGCGCAGAATAGCCTGCTCATCCTTTAGTTGCTCTGTCCAGCCATTCCAGGTAAATAAAGAAGAACCTGTGCCATGAATCAGTACCACGGGCACCGAATCTGACTCCAGCCCCTCAAACCTGTAATGAACCTGCATCCCCTCTACTTCAATATAATCAGAAGGTTCAACTCCATACTTTTTGTTAAGTGCTTCAACGGGTATATCCGGCACGTAGTAATGCGCTCCTAAACAAACAAATATTATCGAGATAAACAGCAGGCTGTAAAACACTATCTGCGCTACTTTTCTCATTAGATTATATTAAAAAAAACAGACTTACCCGTAGGCTGTACAATCAAGGATATTAACTTTTACGTTATTATAACACGTTATGTTAGTCTCACTCAAAACTTACGTTTATGCTACTACTTATACTGCTTTTATCACTGGTAACACCAGCACTTCAGGTGCAGCCCTCGGCTGCGAAGCAGCTAACAGGCGCCTGGGAAGTTAGTTTGCCAGACGGTACCCAGGGCCTCTGGATCATAGAAGATGATCATTTTTCCATTACCTATTACAAAACAGCTACGCCTGAATTCATCAATACCGAGGGAGGTAAATGGTCACTCACCAAAGATGGCAATATAGATTTACAGTGGGAGTTTAACACCAGAGATCCAGAATTGGTAGGGCAGCGGCAAGCATTGGCCTATAAGCTGCAGGACAACACCCTTGTTGCCGGTGGCAAAAGCTGGAAAAGAATTGACAATGGCACGCCCGGTGAACTAAAAGGAGCCTGGCTGATTACCGGACGTGAACAAAGCGGAAAAATGAACGCCATGACTCCGGGAGCACGTAAAACCATGAAGATCCTTTCGGGCACCCGCTTTCAGTGGATTGCCTACAACAGCGAAACCGGCGATTTTTTTGGTACCGGCGGGGGCTCTTACACCACCAGGGATGGCAAGTACACAGAAAACATCGAGTTTTTTTCCAGAGACAACGCACGCGTAGGTGCAAGCCTGGATTTTAACTACGAATTACGCGATGGCAAATGGCATCACAGCGGCAATAACAGCAAGGGAGAACCCCTGTACGAAATATGGTCTACTCGCCAGTCTGTGGGAATTTAACCCTACACAGTTCAGGACTTTGGAGCCGAAAATTAAACAGCAACCCCTGAGGATTAAGCCCTACCAGCAGCCATCACATAAATCCTATACTTTACTCATTTTCAGCCTATTATATTCTAAATTTCCTTAACACTTTAGCGCTATCCATGTTCCTTAATAAAAAAGGAGGCATCATGGATAGCGTACAAAGACACCGGATTACTATTGAACAAATCGGGATTAAATACGGACTTATGCTGGCAGGTGCTAATACCGGCTTTTTTCTGCTGATGGCCCTGTTTGGCTGGGAAGATGAAATATGGCTGCGTTTTGTTAATCTTGTGTTTGTGTTTCTGTTTGCCTACCGGGGCATGCAATATTTTAAACACCACACCCTTAATCACTGGACCTACCTGAAAGGACTAAGCCTGGGTATGTTTGTTGTATTGACAGGATCTGCGATCTTTGCCGTGTTTCTGGCTGTTTACGGGTTGATCAATCAACAATTTATAACCTCCATCAACGAGGCTACCAACATCAGCATTGATTTCAATCCTGTGTTTATTGCCTTTATTGCTTTTGTGGAAACCCTGATTTACGGTTTTATTATGGTTTTTGCAGCCATGCAGCGCCTAAAGACAACGCATATGCAGGATTCTGTGCATATTTAGCCTGCCACTACTTACCCCCTCCTCCCCTGCGTTTTGCCCGGCTGCGCTGCCTGCTGCTGATAGGTATCTGGTTTGGCTGCACAGTTTTATAAGCGTTGGGCAAAAAGAAAATTATGTGCTAAACTACTCTCCAGGGCTACCAGTTTACTACCAGTTCAGGCGGCCTCTGGGGCTGTTACGGCAAGAGGCGCTTACAGATGATGATGGGCTCTTCCATGTTGTAGCATACTCCAAAAAAGGCCTGGCGCTGTTATGCTTCAGGCCTGAACGTGCTTTTTCAGGGCAGCAATTGCCCGTTCAAAAGATTCTACAAGATGGGCATTTGCCTGCCGGAGCCTGTTTATATCTGCAGAAACAAGGAGGGAGCGACTGATGCTTATAGCATGTTCAAGCTCTTTAGCTTCCAGCAACTGCAGCGACATTTTTATCTTGTGCGCCAGTTCTCCCATCTTTTCAGCATCTCTGCTTAGCAGGGCTTCAGAAAAGCATTTTTTATAATCCTGAAAATGATTAATTGTTAAGAGCAGCAGCTTTTTAAATGTGGCACTGTTAGATCGGGTTATGCTCTGATACTGCCGCAGCGATACTACCTCCCCGGGCTGTTGTGTATGCTGATGGGGCTGGTGTGCTTCGGGAACCGGAGTGGCAACTAAACCACCGGCTTCTGCTCCTGTTTTTTTTGCACCGTACCGCACTATGGCAGCGTACAGTGCTTCAGGTTTGAAGGGTTTACTTAACAGGCCTGTGATTCCTGCAGCCTCTATTCTTTCCTTGAAATCAAATTTTGCCGAGGCTGTAAATGCGATGATTGGCAGCTTGCTGCAATCTTTTTCCTTTAGCGCCCTAATGGCAATACTTGCGCCATATCCATCTAAGCCAGGCATCTGCAGGTCCATCAGTACTATATCGTAGGTATTTCTGCGGGCAAGTGCCACTGCTTCATTCCCATCGGATGCCAAATCATAAAGCACCCCCCATTCCTTTAAGTACTCTGTTACCACCATTACATTAATGGCATTATCTTCTGCCAGCAACAGCCGTACGCCATCCAATGCCTGCTTAGCTGCTGGAGCACTACTTCCTGTCAGGTCTTCGGCCGCCGCTTCCCGGCCAATGGGCAACTGCAGGATAAAAAAGAATTCAGATCCGCCACCCAGGCTGCTTTTAACAGAAAGCTTAGTGCCAAACAATTGTAACAGGCGCTGGCAAATTGCCAGTCCTAAGCCTGTTCCACCATATTTTATACCAATTTCCGGGCTCGCCTGGGCAAACTCCTCAAAGATCTTTTCCTGCTTATCCTCCGAAATTCCAATACCTGTATCTTTCACCACCACTGACAGAACAACAGTATTTTTATTGCGCTCCAGCAGTTGCAGCTGCAGGCTTACAGATCCCTGTTCTGTAAATTTAATTGCGTTGCCAAGAAGGTTAGTTACTACCTGCCCCAGCTTTACAGGATCTCCATACAGGTTTGGGGGAATATTGTCATCGAGCTGTAAATTAAGCTGCAGCCCTTTTTCCTCGGCCTTGAACTGCAGCCCATGCAGGATGCTGTATAGCAAATGGTTGATATTGAAGATTTTTTCTTCGAGCGCAATCTTACCCGATTCTATTTTACTGAAGTCAAGTATGTCATTGATCAGGTTTAGCAGGTTCTCTGATGAAAATTTAAGGACATCGATGTATTGTGCCTGCTGGGGTGTTAGCGCAGTTCTTTGCAGGAGATTGGCAATACCAATAATTGCATTCATGGGGGTACGAAACTCATGGCTAACGGTAGAAAGAAAAGCAGCTTTAACTTTTACTGCTTCTTCAGCCCGTTTTTTGGCCTGCAGGAGTTCCACCTCATACTTTTTCCTGTCGGTGATATTAAAAATGGTAGCACGGTTGAGCACAGGGTTTCCCGCACTATCTTTCACCTGAACTGCATTAAGTAAAACCGGCAGAGAACCTCCTTTTTTCTGCAGCAGCTCGTAGTTCAGCTCGTTCACAAAACCCTGCATCTTAAGCAAAGGAGTATGATGGGTTTCGTAGAAGATTCTTCCGCCAATAGAAACAAAATCCTGAAGCTTTTTCTCGAACAGAACCTCATGGCGCTCGTAGCCAATCCACTTCAGGAGTGTACTGTTGATTTTTACGATAAGACCATTGGGGAGCGTGGAAAGATAACCACAAGGGGCATTTTCATAGAGATCTTCCGCACTATCTTCTATGAGCGCTGCTGCAATGTACTTATCCCCATCGTTCTTATTTTCCTTCAAGCTTAATTTATAAAAGGTTGAATGGCGGCAATGGTTTCTTCAGGGGCACTTAGGTGCGGACAATGACCGGTTGCTTCTAAAAATACCAGTTTACTCAGAGCCACCTGCTTTGCTACAAAATTGCCGACCTCCAGGGGAGCAATCACATCTTCAGAGCATTGAAGAATAAGCGTTGGTACCGTGAGCTTCAGGAGGTCATCCCTGTTATCAGAGAAAAAAGTAACCTGGGCAAATTGTTTTGCTATTTCAGGATTGGTGCTGCAAAAACTGTTCGTTAGCTCCTCCCCCAGTTCAGGCTTATCGGCATTGCCCATGATAACGGGCGCCATGGTACTTGACCAGCCCAGGTAATTGCTCTCCAGGGAGCTGATCAGGGATTCGATATCTTCTCTGGAAAATCCCCCGTAATAATCATCTTTGTTGATGTAACAGGGAGAAGGCCCCACCATCACCAGCTTTGCAAAAACCGAAGGCTGCTCAATGGTAGCCAGTGCACCAATCATGGCACTTACAGAGTGGCCAACAAAAATGGCATTGTTTATAGAAAGGGCATTGCAGATCTCAAGCACATCACTGGCATAACCTTTAAGGCTGCTGTATTTCCCCGGGTTATAAGCGCTGCTATCGGACTTGCCATGGCCCACATAATCAAACAGCACCACTTTAAAATGCTTCTGGAATGCAGGGGTAATAAACCGCCACATGTGCTGATCACACCCAAAGCCATGGGCAAAAAGCATATGTTGCGCTCCCTCTCCAAAAATATTTACATTAAAACGCTTCCTCACATCCATGGTCATCAGGGGTAAAATAGGCAATTATGCAATGCTTGGTTATTCTTTGTTAAACATTTGAATATGTTCTTATTAAATTTATTGAACATTACAGACTATTCCAAAGCCGTGGACCTAACACAGTCAATAACATTTGCACAACACAGGCTTTTTATTTGCCGCCTCGCATCGATGCTTTTCATGCTGTAGCCCCTACGCTGCACCTTTAGCCCATTACATACTTTATCAGCGGGTAATCATATTGATCGCCAAAGATTTAATTGTCTGTGTTAAAATTTAACCCAGCAGCTGCAAAACACACCAACAGGTAACTATTGAAAAAAAAGAGCAGCAGCTTCGGCTCGTTTTACCAAACCAAAGCTGCTGCTCATCTATACAATAGGGAACTCCTGTTTTAGACTTCTAACAAGCCACATTAAACACGCACCATCCCTAATTAAGCTGAGTAATCCAGTAAGGGAAGAGTGCTTACCATGGATCCAGCACTGCATTGCTTTTTACCTGGCCCCGGATCTCACCACCCCCATACTGCAGAGTATGAACGTTTACATACGTCTGTCCGTCAATCATCAGGTTAACAAGATCGGAAAGGGAGCTGCCCGCAAGCGCACCCTGCAGATTGGCTGCAGTAATGGTACCCTCTGCCAGAATGCCGCTAAACCGGCCCGGGATCAACACCGGCGGAGGACCATCAGGATACAGCCACACCACCACACCTCCATTGGTACCGGCCGGCGCCATATGTATGTGGGCCATGCGCACGTTTTCGATATTTGCCACCATCAGCTTGTAATGCAGTTCCGTACCATCTTTGCTAAGCTGAAAAATAGCCTGGCCGGTTGCATTTGTTTCAACTGCCGGCACTTCCTGATCGCCGCTAAGGTGGGCTCTTAAGTTTACCACCCTGGAGGTGCTTTTGTTAGCGCTTGCATCCTGCATTACAGGATCAACACCTTTGTCGTCACATGCCGTAAAAACGAGAAAGAGAGCAGACACATAGAGTAAAATTTGCTTTTTCATTAGTTATAAAAATTAAGTTGAGAATGACTGGCTGCCGTAAAGTTCAATCCTGTTGATGCATCTGCTCTGTGCCGGTACATGCGTCCGGTTAAAGCTTTATGCCAGTACGCCCGCAGCTATTCCATTGGTTGCCTGCAGTCTGTGTAAAATGAAAATAATTTTTTGAGACGAATGAAAGATTAACATCAGGCCATCAGAATCAATAACTGCATGATGTGTTGATGGCAAAAAGTAACGTTTTGCATATTGAAGCCAGCTGTGTGTAAAAGGCTACAACGATGCTGCAATATGCTGAAGATCTATAGCAGCGAAAGCGTATCGGTAGTGCAGTAGGTAAAAATACCCTGACCGCCCCTGATGTTTGAAGGAAGAGCTACGGGTGGTTCGAATGGATCTATGTTTGACTTGGAAGCCTGCTGAAGCGCCAGTTGAAAATGGTAGTTGGCCTCCGTTATCCTGTACAGGATAACTTTATTAAGCTGCTCCTCCTCATTTAGCTGCAGGCTTATGCTAAGTTGCTCATCAGCAATCGAGGTATAGTTGTAGTAATAGGTTTTCCGGAGCTCTGCATCCCCCTTACTACTTTCAACATATACTGCAAAATAACGGTTTGCTGCATCTGCTCCATTATTGCACCAGAGCTGCAGCAGGTTGTTTTGCAATTTCCACTCTTCAATCTGCACTGGTGCAACCACCGCTGTTGCTGCATACAGCGTATCCTGCAGTGATTCACTGATAATGCGGATGCTGATAGAATCCCCACTGCTCATGTTGTGCGGGAGTTTGTAGGCGTTTGCATAGTTAAATAGCTTTCCACCCTTAGCATCGCGGTAGAAAAAGTTACTCAGCTGCATCGAGGTATCGGGGGTACTTACAAAAGCACTTGCATACCAAACCAGCCTAAGCGAGAGATCATCCTGAAAGTTATTGGTGCGGCTCAAACTTAACCGCAGGGGGGCATCCGGAGTCAGGTAGGCCTCTACAAAGTAACTATCCTTTCCCTGGGGCAATACCAAAGCAGCCTCTTCCTGGAGCGTACAGGAGGATAGGAACACCAGCAAAAGCGAGGTGAGAGCGTTTATAATTCTAGCATCCATGTGTACCTTACTGTTGGTGTTAATGGTAGTAGGGATTTTTGTTTGGCAACTATCCTGCCACTTCCATCCTCCTGTGGCACCACTTCAAAATAAAAGAAATAGGGATTGGCCTGGTTATATACATTGTAGATCCCGAAGTTCCACTCGCCCCAGCCCCGGCGCTTTTGTCTGCGATACGACACTGAAGCATCGAGCCGGTGCGTAGGCGGGGTACGTATGTTGTTGTAAGCACCAAACTGAGGGGTTGGCACTGGATTATAGCCCGGCGTCATGCCCTGCACCGGCAGTAAACCCTCCGGAAAGGTGTAGGGACTGCCTGTTTGCAGAAACCACTGCCCTGCCAGCTGCCAACCTCTGCCAAATTTCCAGTTTATGCCTGCATTGAGCTGATGACGCACATCCTGCACCGGGAAAACCCATTCTGTATGGCCACCCACAGGCGGCAGGGCCAGTTTTGTAGATGCAAGTGTATAGCCGGCATTTAGCTTAAGCTGCTGCCAGTTTGCCTGAAATTCCAGCTCCAGCCCCGCTGAACGGCCCTTGTGAGCGGTAAACTCCTGGGCATAATCTTTAAGGAGCACTGTTGCATTGGGGTAGTAGAGCTGCCCCTGCAGCCAGCGATGATACAGACCAGCATTTAGCTGGTAGCGCCCAAGTTCTTTTCCGAGGCTTAGCCCCAGCTGATCTGCTTGTTGCAGTGGAATCTGACGGGAAGCCAGGCGCAGAAAATCAAAAGGCATGCTGATGCCCAGCACATTTACCTGCTGATGAAACTGGTAGGTTCTGTCGTAATAGAGGCTGGGGCTTGCCCAGTTGGTATTTTTATATTGTACACGTGCACCAGGTGCCGGTAACAAACTGCCGTTATACAGGTAGAGGCGGTTACCAGCTGAAAGGCCAAAGCTGCCATAATCCAGCTGCGCCTGAATGAACAGGCCACTGGTATAAAGCTGTTCGCTAAGCACATCTCTGCTTAACTGTCGGTGCTCGGTATCATAATTTCTGGCAACAGACTGTGACTGCAGCATTTGCAGAAAGGCACCCGTTTCTATCACACCTTTTTTAGCAAGTGGAAAGCCAAGCAGCACATTGCTTAGCCAGGCACTGCTACCCTGCTCTATGCGATCTGTCTCATGCCGCTGGTGCTCCATAGCAAAAGCATAATGACTAAAGCCATGGGTGGTTTCCAGCCAGGTGCTTCCCAGCGATTGCCTCCAGCGGGCAGAAACAAGCCTGTTTCCCCAGGATGCATTAAGGGTAATTTTTTCGTTTGCAGCTTTGTAACGATCATTGCTGCCAAATAACATCAGAGAAAGGGTTCCCCCAGGGAGCTGGGTAGTTAGCTGTATGTTCAGATCGCCAAAGGCATAATCGGGCAGGGTGTTTTCTCCTTCTCTACTAACCTGAAGCTCGTCGTAGAGCTTTGCCAGTAGCTGGTAATAAGAGGACTTTGCTTTTGCATAAATGCCTGTTTTCAGCTTTGGCAGGTAGCGCTGGTAAGAAACATCAGAACTTAATATGCCAAGCCCAACCTTCAGCTGGTGGTCTTTTACACCATGCGCCCGGGGCTCTGTAAGCAGGTATGCCGATAGCCAGCCACCCGCACTGGCAGGATAGGCACTTTTATACAGTGTACTGGATTGAAATGCATCGGGATCAAGAGAACTGTTGATGCCCAGCAGGTGAGCGCTGTTAAAAACAGGTACCCCCTGCATTAGCACAGCAGTCTGGGCATTGGTACCTCCGCGTACAAACAGGCCGCTTTTGGTTTCTCCAGTTTGCAGCACTCCAGCGGTACTCTGCAACGCCCTGATCAGGTCTGGTTCCCCCAAAGGGCTACGGATCTCTTCAAGCGCTGCCCTGCTCAACAGCTTTGTTTCTGTTAAGGCAGCTGTATGATCAGGGCTGGCCACAATCTCAACCTCCTGCAAACTGGCAGCCAGTGGTGTTAAGAAGACCTGGGTAGTGGTGCCTGGCTGCAGCAGCAGTATAGTATCTTTATAAAAGCCATGCTTAAAATGTACTGGCACGGCGCCTCTCTCCTCTTGTGCTTTAAGGCTAAACGCACCATCAAGACTGGTCAGGATCAGGGTATCACCTGTTCTCACCTGCACATAAGGCAATAGTTCCCTGTTTTCTGCATCGTAAACACTGCCCCTGATCTGGGCGTGCAGCAGAAAGGGAAATAGAAAAGAGCAAAGGAGCAAAAGAGGGCTTTTCATAGAAGAAAATGCCCTTTACGAAAGGTAAAGGGCATTTATTAAAGCATGCTATTCCTTAGGCTTTACTTTATATTTCAGCAATAGCTCCAGGTTGGCAGTACCTTCCAGATCACCATCTTCTTCGAAATAGGCACCTGTCATGGAAACGCGGCTTGGGTAGCCATACTCATCAAACTCCAGGTATTCCATATTGCCATAAGAATAGTTATTTGGCACTGTTACACGCTTAAGCGCGTTTACAGTTTTATACCCATCCAGTTCCGGTACTAGGGCTGTAATGGTGTTGCCAAAGAAATTCTTCAGCTTATAATCGTACTCAAGGATGGCTACTTTATGCAGACCTGCTTCACGCACAAGAATCTTTAACTCTTCGTGTCTGGCCGTCACAGGGTTGTATTCGTAGCGCCAGTCCCATTCTGCCTCAGTATAAGCCCAGATTTCGGTTGGGTTGCCTTGAGCATCGTATACAGCCTTCTGTATTTCTTTTGTGTTGCCTTCGCTATCAGTTTCAGTAGTAGAAACCAGCTTATTATTGCTGTTGTAAGTATAGGTAAGCGTAACACCATCTGCTCCCCAATTACCCGCTTCATCTTTGCTGTAAGCTTTGGTATCCTTTATAAGTCCGGCAGCAGTATAGGTGTAGTCAATATAGCTGCCTGGCTCTTCGTTACCTTCAACAGACTCATACATACGGGTAATACGGCCTTCGGCGTCAGTTTCAAGCTTAACCACCTCGGTATTATATATATCACCTGCTTCTATAAATCCTTCCAGGGTAATTGTTTCCCACAACTGAAACCACTGCACATACATACCTTCATCATCAAAGCTAGAAATATGATAGTAGTGCTTATATTCTGTATCACTGATTTTTTTTGATACTACATAATCATCATAACCTGCCTGCCCTGGCAGTAATGAAATACAGTTAGGGTACTTGCGGTATCTGTATGTTTCCTGGCTGCTGCTGTATACCAGCTCGTAACCGGTGAATGTACCATCATTGTTTGATTCTGTATAGTGATCACCTTTGTATTGAGACTGATCTACATACTGATCACTGTAATTATGCCATACCGAAGAATACTTCACTTCATTACGTTCAGCATACTCTTGTAAAACATAGCTAGAGAGTTTACCATTCTGGTAGTTTTTTGATAAATCAAATATTTTACGCGTTTCCAGATCCACAACTTGGTTACTCTCCAGGTAGGTAAGCTGGTAGTCTGCATTATACTGTGCTTTTACAACAGGTACAGAACCCAGCATTACTTCTTCCAGAAATAAGCGTCCGTTGGTATCGCCCAGGTGTACGGCCGACCAGTTCTCACCGGTACCACTGATCTTAAACTCGCTTACATCTCCGTTGGTGAGGGTAATCCTCATGATACCCGTATGCTCGTTGTAGGTAATACTTTGTATACCCACACCGTCCTGACCATTCAGAAGGGCCAGGTCGCCCTGCATTGCCTCTGTGAAGGCTACGCGCTGGCTGGTACCATTGCTGTAGGTAATTACCAGCTCGCTTCCTTCTTTTTTGAGAGCGGTAATTGTTTTGCTTTTTTCTGCAGCCAATTCCTTTTCAAGCCTTTCGTTATCTGCCTGAACGTCCTTGTCTGAGCAACTGGCAAAAAGGGCAAGGCAGCATATGGCCAGGCCCGATAATCTTTGCTTATACATAGAGGAGTTAAAATTTTTTAGCGCAAGTTTAATAAACTATCACTACCAAGTATGTGCTTTGTTAGCAATGAAATTACATACGCGCGTTTTATGAAAGAACAGCCCATAATTCAACCTCTCAGGTCGGCATGAGGAGCTGAAAAACATTATCTGATTATAGAAAAGAAACCACAAGCAATACTATAGCAGAGTAAACACTACATGCTAAGTCGTGACTAAACAGCTGATATGCATGGGATAAACAATAACTTTTGTCATGTATTAGCAGCACCGGGAGCTGTGATCGGGTATAACAGTCTACAGCGGCCTGTGCCTGTTATACTTTAGCTGAAGGGTGAATTGGCTTAAAAATGAACACAAACAAATAATTCATTACATCTAAACTTTCCAGCATCTCCCACATTGCGCGCAATTATCTCCCAGGTAGCTTCATACAGGCTACTATTGTTCACTGGCTTATTTTAAAGGTCTGTCTGGGCTAAACCCTTAATGCATAGAAATTTATAAGCGGGAAACAGTCGGCATTTTTTTTTAAAATCACACCTCTTTCTTACATTAGTATTGTGGTGTTTGTTACAGATAAAAGCTACCAAATGCCATCTTTTTATTTTACACATCCGTATAAAGGGTATCTAACAAACATGGTGGTACCATTCCATTAGCCAACAGCTATGAAAATACTTTTATTAACAACCACTCACAGCGGTCTTAGCCAACGTACTTATTTCGAACTGGTTGAAAGAGGTCATTCGGTGTATGTTCAGCCCGCCACCAGCGATGCCGCCATAGAAGCAGCGGTTGCCTTTTATCAGCCTCAGCTTATTATTGCTTCTTTTATCAGAAGAGCTGTTCCCGCAACTGTACAGCAAAACTACCCGATCATCAACGTAAGGTCTGTAAATGGTACAGACAGAGGTGCCAGCAAACTCGATGGTACACTGGCAGAAAACCTGCAGTGCTGGCGCATTACTTTTTCGCAGGTATCGAAAGAAAGAAAAAGTCTGAACAACAGCATTTCACATAGCATAGAAATGCCCCGTAAAAACAGAAAGATCTTTTACAAGCATCACATGGCACAGGCTGTGGTAAACGATATACTGGAGGCTGTAGAAAAATACGACAGAAAAACTTTTGCTGCCAATGCCCTGCAAACGATAGATTCAATGATAAAAACCAGGCTACAGAGCGTTTATCTATCATAGCGCCACTCTCCCTCCGCTAAGATCCCTCCACTGTTTAACTGCCAGAAAGCATTCACAGTGTAAGCTGCTTAATAGGCTGCATAAATTATTAAGCCTCCTGCTTTAGTAATCGGAAAGTAAACTTTCCGATTACTAAAGCAGGAGGCTTGTTTTTTTTTAACCACGCCAGATCCGTTAGTGGCTGGCGTGTTGATCGGGGATAATTTACGCTTACATATTGTAGCTGATACCACTGAAGTACTGCCTGCCCATACGATCGGTGCCATAGTACTCGCGGTTGTCCTGGTTTAACAGGTTTTTAGCTCCGGCAAAAAGGCCAAGCTTCTTATATACCTGGTACGACACCCTTGCATTCAACAGCATTTTACCTGCAATTCTGCCATCTTCACTTGTGTAGGCAACATCCTGCTGAGCAGACATGGTGTGCTTGCTGAAGTAGTAAGCAGAAGTGTTGACATTAAGCTTAGCCGTTGGAGACCAGTTTACATACCAGCCGCCAAACAAAGCAGGGGTATTCTCATGCTTTACATCCCTGCCCTGGTAAGCTACACCTGTCTGGGTTGGATTGTTGTAGTAATCGAAGTTGCGCAGCTCGGTTTCCTGCAGGGTAATGAACGGACGAATCTGCCACTGCCGGGAGGGAACCCAGGTAACAGATGCTGATAATCCATGCTGATGTGCTGTATATGGCACATTATCCGGTTGATTAACCAGGAAGAGCCCATCCCCTTCCATCTCTGCCCTCTTGAATACATATACACTTGCATCTTCCAGCCGCTGGCTGAACAAGCTTAGATCCAGCTGCAGGTTTGATAGTAGTTGTGCCCTAAGTCCCAGCTCGGTCATGGTATTGCTGCCTGGGCGCACCTCTCCATTTGCCGATATTCTGATGTAGGTATTAGCACCAACTCCGTAGGCTGTATTCACAAATGCATTGCTGTAGAATATACCACTGAGCGATTTCGCATGCACTGCACGCAACATCCAGCGTTCATTTATTGCGTAGGTAGATGCAAACTGGTAAGAAACAAATGTATCGTCTGATACATCAAACTTATCAAAACGGCTGCTACCAATAAGGCGTAAGCCCTTCAGTGGAGTGTAGTCTGCTCTTAAGGAGCCAGAGAGAATATGCATGCTGTGATCTCCCTGTATCAACCCGCCAAAGGGAAAATTCCTGCTCTGCTCTAAATCGTTGTACCGGGTAGACTGGTAGCCCAGCGACGGACGAATGCGCAGTTTATTGTGCAGCTTTAGATCGTAATCTGCAGCTACATCCATGATCCTGAAGTCGTAGGAAGAGGTTACATACTCATTCAGCTTGTTTACATCATCTTCTCCTTTCAGGTAAGACAGCCGCAGGCTTAAATCATTGATCTTACTGTTAAGATTGCCGTAGTAGCTGGTAGTACCTGAATAGGAAAGCGGGGTTCCCATTGTTAAAAATACTTTTTGACTTTCTGCAGACTGCATACCTGAAGAAAACTCAAATGATACCCGCTCCGAAGGATTATAGGTAGCATAAGCATTTAATCCGCTGCGCTCAATGGCAACTTCAGGATCCAGCCCCAGGGCTTTTACCCGTTCTGCCTGAAAATCGCTGCTTTTCATGTAAAAAGCCGGTCTGTCGCCGCTGGCGTAAATGAACTGCTCATCATCGAGGCGGTTGTTTTTCTGGTAGTTACCGCTAACACCAAGGCTGAATTTGCTCCCCAGCTGCCTGCCAGCTGCTATGCTTCCATTCATGGAGCCCGAGGGCAGTGAACCCTGCAGCTGACCGGATACTAGCAGCTCGTGTTGTTTAAACTCGCGCGTAATAATATTGATTACGCCAGTAACGGCATTTGGCCCGAAGAGTGGTGCAGAAGGACCGCACACCACCTCAATGCGCTCAACATCTGCCAGGTCTATGGGAAGCGCATCCCAGGCAGTACCCCCCAGGTTATAATTAAACACCGGGCGGTTGTTGATCATTACCAGGGTAAGGGTATTGATCTGGTTGATGCCTAATGTGTATTTGGTGGTATTATCAAATCCCCGCAGGTGAACATCATAAACACCATTGCTGGTTTCACGCACAATAACCCCCGGTATCAATCTTAAAGCTTCAGGTATTGACCACACACCTGCTTTTGCTATCTCATCGCGTGTAATACTATAGGCAGCAAGAGGAGCATCAAACTGCCGCTCTTTTTCCTTAGAGGCCGATACGATTGAAATGTTGAGCAACTCCTCCAGCGGCATATCATACAAGTCCTGCTGTTCAGCCTGCGCAAATGCGGGCACGGTACCCGCCATCAGCCCCAGCACAACAAAACATGCTTTCGTTATTTTTTTCATAATAAGTTGTACTTATACTTTGACGGCTCAAAGGTACAACCCGGTCCAGCCCAAATATTATAAGCCGTATCTACACCCTTACATATGTATGGCCTAAATACTTTCACAATAATTTTGTACTGGAATAATACTATTTATTTATGAATATTAAATAAAACCTAGAAATCAGAACATGAATAAGCCAAAAGGAAAGGATTAGATAAAAAGTCATGACGTAAGGGTTTACCCTTAAAAAGCAAATTATGCCTGTTTTACGTCACAGAGCATCTCCAGACATCACAGCAGGCAATATCTTAAGCCCCAAATGGTATTACGTTGAACAATGCTTAGGCAGGGGCAGCAACTAGTCCACAGCTCATTAGCTACAGTTGTATAGCAGGTAAATTATTCTGAAGGGTAAAGTAGGCACAGGCAAACAGTATATAGCAACTAAGGAATGATATTTAACCGGGTAACGGCCCGTCTACTGGTACACAGCCTCCAGTGCCTCTGCCAGCTCATAGGGATCCCGGATATCAAGCTTTTCTCTTCTGGCTTTATGCTGAACGGCCAGTAGCTTGCGGGTATCTTTGATGAAACTATCAAGCATAATTTCAATCATTTTATCTTTAGGCCGCACACCTTTTCCATTATCGAAAATATTTGTGCGCTCGTCTGTTTCCATGTAATAGAGTTTAAAGTTACCCTCTATAGCCAGGAATACGAGTCTCTCTACCTTAAACTCCCTTCGGCCAACTGCAGTAGAAAGATCAGCGCTACCGGGAGCTCCTGTACCGGGGAATGACAAGCGGTAGCTAAGATAAAATTCATCTTCAGTGCTGTTGCGGCTCAATGCCCAGATCTGGCTTACTTCTGCAATGGCCCTGATCATTTTATAATTAGGTTCTTTCTCAAGCACCGCAAACTCATCTCCTTCGTGCAGCACTTTCAGAAATGTAGTGTAGCTATCGCTTAGGGGTACTGTGTAGTACCTAAAGCCGGCATAACTGAAAGTTTTTACGTCTGCTGCTTCAAGCACAAAGGGTTCGTCTTCCTTATTTTCCTTAATGTACAGCAAATCTGCCTGCTCATCCATACTAATCCAGAGGCTGCGTTCTTCTCCTGTGTTTAAAATAACATACTGTTGCTCAAAAGCTTCAGTCTGGGCAAAAGCATTCACAGAAAAGAAGAAGAAAATTAGTGGAAGCAGAGATTTCATTGGATCATCTGGTAAGTTGAGAATAGAACCAATCCAAATATATCAGAATAGGAAAGAACAACATTCACACAGCGCAAACGCCACTATTGCAGCCCTGTTTTTTAATGTAATATATCCCTCCTCACCAGGTATTTATACAGTTATATTTAGCTTTTGTAGGGAACCCGGAGCTTTTACCCCCTTAAATTCAGCAGCCGGGAAGGCCGGGCAAATGATAATCGCATCAATATACTGCAGCTATTTATTCCTTGCCCAGCATGCAGTAAGCGCTTAAAATCAAATTGTATTATATATAGCCACAGCACATTAGCCGCAGCTAGACTGGCTTTAGGGCTGTAGGTTTACCTCTGTAATAAAATGCCTGAATTTACCCCCTGAACCAGAGGTTTCAGGAAGCTTGTAAAGAGCCAGCACTCCCATATTAAAAATTAGAGCCTTAGCGTACAGCTGCTCCAGCTACTGGCAGATTACGAGCGTTTTGATTCCAGACCAACTGAAGCCAAAATGCCCATCCGGGCGGATGAGAAACTTAACTTTTTTAAGCCTGTATAAAAAGGCATGCCACCTGTACAGGAGCATGGGTTTCGTTATAAAAGAGGGCGCATATACGGCTGTTTATGGAATATTGTAACAGTAAGGGTTGCGGTTCGTATCCTTTTACTGGAGATAAAATAATCGCCGTTTAGCCATTGGTTAACGGTTTTTTTAGCCTCATTTATTTTTACATTTGCCCCCATATTATAATCATTCAAGAAAAATTAAGCCATGAATGCACTGGAGACGATAAAACAATATTACACTGCCTTCAATAATAGAAATTATGAAGGAATGCTTGCCCTGGTACATCCTGATATACACCATGAACCAAACCAGGGAGAAACACGGATGGGCAAGGAAAAATTTGAGGAATTTCTCCGTAATAATGATGAGGCCTATGAGGAAACACTCAGCGATATGGTTTTCTTCACGGCAGAAGCCCATGAATCACGTGTTGCAGTTGAGTTTACTGTAAACGGAATCTACAAAAAGGGAGATGAAGGCTTTCCTGCTGCCCATGGCCAGAAATATGTATTACCGGCAGCGGCTTTCCTGGAGGTAAAAGATGGAAAAATTATCCGCTTGAGCACATACTATAACCTGCCTCTCTGGATCAAGCTAGTATCTGAGTAAAGCCCTACACAATGCAGGAACTAACCTTTATTACTAAACAGGGCAATAGCATTAGAGATGTTTTCGATGATCTGGCTGCTTTACGCATAGCGGTATTTCATGACTACCCCTACCTGTACGAGGGCACCCCGGCATACGAAAAGGAGTACCTACAACCATATGTCCGATCGGAGCGGTCGTTCCTGTTTGCGGTTTACCACGATCAGCAAATGGTAGGGGCTACCACCTGCATTCCGCTTCTTGACGAAACAGCAGAGATCCGGCAACCCTTCGAAGAAGCCGGCTATGCGCTGGACACTCTTTTTTACTTTGGAGAAAGCATCCTGCTTAACCCCTACAGGGGTAAGGGCCTGGGGCATCGTTTTTTTGATGAACGGGAAGCCCACGCCCGCAGCTTTGGCACCTATCGCAAAGCCTGTTTTTTTTCAGTAGAGCGGGAACCAAACCACCCCCAAAAGCCTGTTAATTATCGTCCCAACGATGAGTTCTGGAAGAAAAGAGGGTATGTAAAGCAGGCTCAGTTACAAACAACCCTTAGCTGGCCAGATATTGGCCAGACCCATTCTACGCCTAAACCATTGGTTTGCTGGATGCGGGATCTTTAAATATAAAACAAGTATAGTATAGCAGATAAAGAATGAAAATAAATGTGGCAGCAGCCCAATACCCAATAACAGAACATAAAAGTTTTAAAGATTGGCAGGCTCATATAGAGCAATGGGTAGCTGAAGCGGTGAAACAAGACGCACAGCTTTTATTATTCCCCGAGTACGGTTCCATGGAGCTGGTAAGCATATTTCCGCAGGAGGTTAGAAGCGATATCCGCCTGCAGGTGCGGGAGCTTCAATCCATCAGGGAAGAATTTTGCAATGTTTTTTATGCGCTGGCAAAAAAATGGGATGTGATTATTGTAGCACCCAGCTTTCCGGTGCTCGAAGAAGGCAATATTCATAACCGTGCCTATGTTTTTTCACAAAAAGGCCTGGTCGGTTTTCAGGATAAATTCTTTATGACCCGCTTCGAAAACGAAGAATGGGGCATACAGAGCGGGCCAAAGGTACTAACCCTTTTCGAGGCTTCATGGGGCAGCTTTGGTGTGCAGATCTGTTACGATGTAGAGTTTTCGATGGGCTCGCAGCTGCTAAGCTCGGCAGGGGCCTCCATGATACTGGCACCCAGCTGTACCGAAGCCATTCGCGGGGCTACCCGCGTACACATTGGCGCCCGGGCACGCGCACTGGAAGCACAGGCCTATACCGTGGTATCTCAAACCATAGGGGATGCACCCTGGTCGCCTGCCGTAGACATCAATTACGGCTATACCGCCTTCTACTGCACACCAGACCTGCACCTGCCGGAAGAAGGCATCATTAAAACCATGCCTCCGCAAACAGCAGGCTGGCTCATCCAGTCACTGGACTTCACAGATATTGAAAGCGTTAGGAATAATGGCCAGGTGTTAAATTTCAGAGATCATCAGCGCTTTCATTCCAGGTTTCCCGACGAAGATATACTGCTGATGAGAAAGCAGCTGTGATGCCTCGTTTGTGAACATTGATTGAAAGGTAAAACCTTATGAAGCTCTCTGCGGTGCAGAGAGCTTCATGCTTTTTATAAATTCTACTGCATGCCTTGCATCACAGCCACTGCTCCTGTAGTTTAGCTGCTTAGCTTTTTTTACCCATGAAGTATTATTTTCCGCTCCTGCTCCTGCTCTTTTCATGTGTAGCCAATACACCAACAGCACAAAAGAATGGCGACAAACCCAGCCTGGATACCAGACTTTCTGAACTGAAAAAGTATGAGGGCTTTGTAGATTTCTATTATGATGAAGAGAAGGATAAAGTGTTCCTGCTACTCGACACCTTCAATACAGAGCTGTTGTACGTGGTTTCCCTTGCTGCCGGTGTAGGCTCTAACGATATTGGCCTGGACCGGGGCCAGCTCAGCGGTGAGCGCATTGTTAAGTTTGACCGCCGCGGCCCAAAGGTGCTGCTGGTAGAACCCAATTACCGTTACCGGGCAATCAGCAACAATGCCGATGAACGCCGCTCCGTGGAAGAAGCCTTTGCACAATCGGTGCTGTGGGGTTTTAAAGTAGAGGCAGAAGAAGGCAAGCGGGTGCTGGTAGATGCTACCGAATTTTTTCTGCAGGATGCCCATGATGTGATCGGAACTTTGAAAAAGACCAAGCAGGGCACCTATAAGCTCGACAAAGACCGCTCTGCCCTCTATATGCCCGGCACCAAAAACTTTCCGCAGAATACAGAATTTGAAGCAACCCTTACCTTTAGCGGACAAGCCGAGGGAGAGTGGATCCAGAGCGTAACCCCCTCTCCTAACAGCATTACCGTAAGGCAGCACCATTCTTTTGTAAAGCTGCCCGATGCCGGCTACGAAGCACGCGAATTCGACCCCAGGGCAGGTTATTTCTCTACCTCCTATTACGACTATGCAACCCCGATCAGCGAACCAATAGAAAAGAGATTTATCACCCGCCACCGCCTGCAGAAAAAAGACCCCGCTGCAGCAGTGAGCGAGCCGATTGAACCAATTGTGTATTATCTGGACCGAGGTGCACCCGAGCCTGTGCGCTCTGCCCTGCTGGATGGTGCCCGCTGGTGGAACCAGGCCTTTGAAGCTGCCGGTTTTAAAAATGCGTTCAGGGTAGAGCTGCTGCCCGAAGATGCAGACCCGCTGGATGTACGATATAATGTAATTCAGTGGGTGCACCGTTCCACCAGGGGCTGGTCCTATGGTGCCTCGGTAGTAGATCCCAGAACGGGCGAGATCATAAAAGGGCACGTTTCGCTGGGTTCGCTGCGGGTGCGGCAGGACTACCTGATTGCAGAGGCCCTGCTGGCACCATACGCAAACGGGCAGGCAGTACCCAAAGATATGGAAGAAATGGCCCTTGCGCGCCTGCGGCAGCTATCTGCCCATGAGGTAGGCCATACCCTGGGGCTGGCACACAGCTACTCCTCCAGTGCAGAAACTTTAGCTTCCGTTATGGACTACCCCCACCCTATGGCCAGCCTGGAAAACGGAAAAATCACACTCACCAACGCCTACGACGATAAAATAGGCATCTGGGATAAAGTAGCCATTCAATGGGGCTATGGGCAGTATGCAAGCAAGGAGGAAGAAGAGAAAGAATTGAACAACATCATCAGCAATGCCCTGCAGCAGGGCCTAAGCTTTGTTTCTGACCAGGATGCACGGCCACAGGGTGGTGCACACCCCTATGCACACCTTTGGGACAATGGAAAAGATGCTGTTGATGAGCTGAACCGCGTGCTGGAGATCCGTGCAGTAGCACTTAACAACTTTGGCCAGAACAACATTAAACCTGGCGCGCCCCTGGCCACACTGGAGGAAGTACTGGTACCCCTTTACTTTTTTCACCGCTACCAGGCAGAAGCTGCAGCAAAGCTTATTGGCGGTGTTAACTACCGCTATGCATTGCGCGGCGACGGACAAATTGGAACGCAGCTGGTTCCTGCTGCCGAGCAGCTAAAGGCCCTGGATG
This sequence comes from Cesiribacter sp. SM1, assembly GCF_020178975.1. Lineage (GTDB taxonomy): Bacteria > Bacteroidota > Bacteroidia > Cytophagales > Cyclobacteriaceae > Cesiribacter. The sequence continues at coordinate 111,377 of NZ_JAHXBU010000044.1, read as the reverse complement.
CCCTGCTGTATACCGTCTCGCCAAAAGTGCTGGTACTGCGCGAAGAGATTATCCAGAGTATTCCGCCAAGGCCAATGGGTTATAACCGGCACCGCGAGCTGATCAGGACCCGAAACAGCATTACCTTCGATCCGCTGGCAGCAGCAGAAAGTGCCGCCGACCAGACCTTTGGCCTGCTCCTACACCCGGCCAGGGCCAACAGGCTGGTAGAGCATCATGCCCGTAACAACCAGCAACCAGCCTTTGATGCCGTTTTGAACAAGATCCTGAACAGCACTCTTCAGGCGCCTGCACAGGAAGGATACCCCGGAACAGTTCAGATGACTGTAAATGCTGTAATGCTTCAGCACCTGATGCGCCTCTCTCAGCACCAGGATGCACACGGAGCAGTAAAAGCCCTTGCCAGCCAAAAGCTGCAGGAGCTGGTACCCTCCCTTAATGCCAGGGCTAAGAATACCCGCAGCGCAACCTGGGGCGCCCATTACCGCTACCTGGCCAAACAGATAGAAGACTATCAGGAAGATCCTGCAGAATTTAAGCCTGCATCATTCCTGCAGGCACCTCCCGGCCAGCCTATTGGCAGTCTGGATGGCATTCCCTTCTGTAATATGGAGCAGGAATAGATCAATCAAAAGCATAACCACCAACTCCTTCCTGTGCATACCCTAAAGCGGTATTTGCAGGAAGGAGTTTTTTTTTTGCATTAACATGTTTAGAACCTGCCTGGTACAGCTAAACTTCAGAAGGCTGCTTACCTGCTTAGTTCACCATCTACCGTAAGCTCAGTTCTTACACATGAGTTAGCATTAACCAACAGTGCCTGCTGAAGAAAGGCCTTAAACAATAGAAGAATTGCTACGGTTTATATTGCATCCCCACAGGTAAACAACTCCAGATGATGCATACTCCTATTTTTTCAACATCTACGCTCCTGCTCCTATTGCTGATACACACACTTCCCCTATGTGCACAGGATGCACAGCAGCAGGATGGATTCGAGGAGCCAGTAAAGGAGTTAAACTTCATGGAGAGTGTTTATAACCAGGAGAAAAAGGAATTCCAGCTTTCCTTATTTGGCAATCATTTCGAAAGAGGGGGTCTGCATATGTACAACCTTAGGTACGAAGTAGAGTATGGTGTAACACAGCGCCTTCAGGCAGAGGTTTCCCTGCTGAACACAAGAGCAAGGCCCCTGGAGACAGCAATGGACCACCAATCCTTTTACCTGCTGGAGGGAGGTTTACTTTACAACCTGATAGATACCAGAAGATTTGCTGCTGTTGTAAGCATGGTTGGCTTATTCCCCCTGAATGAAAAGAAAAGCATGCCCGAAGGCGAGGAAGATGTTAACGTATACCAGTACACTCCCCACCTGGTGCTGGCAACCCAGCTGGGCCGGCTACAGCTTCACCTGGATAATGGCCTAGAGTTCAGGGGAGCCGACAGAGAGTATTTCAGCAACCTGGGGGCAATTCTACCCCTGGGAGACTTTGTACCAATGCTGGAGCTACTGTGTTCTTACGAAGATGAAACAGAGGTATTTCTTGGCCCCGGCCTGGCCTGGAGCGGCCTGGAAAGTTTCAACATAATAGCAGGCAGCACATTTGACTTGAACAGGAATTCAAAACAATGGGGTGTTAACCTCGCCTTTATATATGAATTTAAAGCAGGCCAATAACCGATAATAATTCTCTCTCTCTTCATGAATGCACAAAGCAGCAGGCAAAATATTGCCAGAATTTTAAAACCGGCAGGCATCGAGATCAATGGTCCCAATCCCTGGGATTTGCAGGTACACAACGAGCAGTTTTACAGCAGAGTACTCCGGCAGGGCACCCTTGGCCTGGGCGAATCTTATATGGATGGCTGGTGGGATTGCGAACAGGTTGATGAATTTGTTTTTCGTGCAGTACGGGCAGATTTGTACAAGACTGCCAAGTTCGGATGGAAAACAGTACTGGAGATATTGCTGGCCAAAGTGATGAACCTGCAAACTAAAAGAAAAGCAGTCGATAATATTCACCGGCACTACGACATTGGCAATCGTCTTTACCAGCGAATGCTGGACAAGCGCATGACCTATACCTGTGGGTACTGGAAAGGGGCCGATAACCTGGACCAGGCCCAGGAAAACAAGATGGATCTGATATGTCGTAAAATAGGGCTGAGGGAAGGCCAGCGGGTGCTGGATATTGGCTGTGGCTGGGGAAGCTTTGTTAAATTTGCGGCTGAGAAATATGGAGCAAGAGCAGTGGGCATTACTATTTCCCATGAACAGTTAAAACTGGGCAGGGAAATGTGCAAGGGACTCCCCGTAGAGCTCCGCTTTCAGGACTACCGAGACATCAATGAAAAGTTTGATCACATAGTTTCGATAGGAATGGCCGAGGCAGTGGGTTACCGCAACTTGCGCCCCTATATGAAAGTGGCTGCCCGCTGCCTGAACGATGATGGCTTCTTTTTACTGCACACCATTGGCCACCCTTTTTCGAAAACCTCTCCCGATCCATTTATTGATAAATACATTTTCCCCAACTGCCTGATTCCCTCCCTGAAGCAGCTCGGAGCTGCCATGGAACATCTGTTTGTGGTGGAAGACCTGCACAATTTCGGCCCCTACTATGACCCAACGCTTATGGCCTGGTTCCGGAATTTTGACCGGCACTGGGATGAGCTAAAGGATAGATATGATGAGCGGTTTTACCGCATGTGGAAATACTACCTGCTGACAAGCGCAGGATCTTTCAGGGCACGCAATAACCAGCTCTGGCAGATTGTGCTATCCAAGAAAGGCGTATTGGGTGGATACAACTCTGTTAGGTAAACCCCATATAGAATATTGAATAAAAAAAGCAGGAAACTCATAAGAGCTTCCTGCTTTAACTCTTTTAAAGAGTCCTTTTTTCAAAGGCCTCTTTAAAAGTTTGAGGCTTAGGCGCAATTATCTTTGCATTCCCGGGCCAGTGATATCTTCAGTTTCGATGACAGCATCTACAACATGTATTACACCATTAGATGCCTCTACATCGGCTTTCACAATCTGTGCACCGCCAATGGTAACACCTGTGGGATTAGCAGCAGCACCAACACCAGCCCCAACAGTAGATGTTGTAACTGGAATCTGCTCGCCATTAGCCAGGTCAATTACCTGTCTGCCGGTAAAGCTCGCTGTTGTAACTTCCTGGGCCATTACGTGCCTGTTCAGTACTTCAATTAATTCTGTCCTGTTCTGTGGATCTGTCAGCTCGGCATAACGCTCTGCAGACAGGTTGCCGAATGCTTCATTGGTTGGAATGAAAACAGTGATCGGGCCCGCTGCCTGGATAGACGGAGTCAGGTTTGCACTCTCAACTAACTGCACAAATGTCGATAGGTTAGGGTTCATACGTGCAAGTGCAAGTATATCGTACTGCTCTGTATTATCTACGTCTTCAAACATGTCTGCATAATCCACTGCATCGTTGGCCATCTGCTGTGTTTCAAGGCCGGTGCCGGTAGCAGTGCCATTGTTCATTGGATCGGTAGTGGTGCCGGTTGTACCAGTAGTTCCATAAGTACCGGTAGTTCCTGTTGTTCCGGTAGTGGTGGTACCATCATTGACCATGGGGTCATTGGTTGTACCGGTAGTAGTACCTGTTGCCATTGGATCGTTAGTTGCCGTAGACTGGTCAGTCGCTTCGTTTGTACCTGCACAACCGAAAGCAGTAACTGCTATCACAGCCAGCATTGCTATAGGTTTTAAAAAATTCATTTTCATAGTTGTTTTTATTAATTAAAAAATTAATTCTAAATGTATGGCTATTCAAAAAATCATACATCCTGATAACAGATTGAGAAACAATTTGTTGAACTATTCTTATATAACAGCCCTACATATGAGTGAATATGCAGAATGCTATAAAGAATATGTCCCAGAAAATCAATTCCTCAACTGTATCCTTCTACGAGTTTAGGTCAATGCTGGTTGTATTTAGTGAAGATAATACCCAGCAGGCCCGGGCATTAAAACCTAATGACAATCCTGTTTTTGTACTAAAACAGCTGTTATCGGAAACAGGGCTTCCGACTCTGCTTACACAGAAATGTAGAATCAAGGCAATAACAAGGTTCAGGTGGGTGTTTAGATCTGCAAGCCAGTAAAAGAATTTTAATAAACTCCCTTGATTTTCTAAACAACCTTGCAGAACCTACGTTTTCTTATCAACAAATATTCTTTAAACTAAAAAACAATTTTTATGGAACCCAGAACAACATTCAAAGATAGGACAGCAACAGGTAACAATAATCCGGAGCACAGAGAAGGACCAGTAGCAACTGCCATTGAGCAGCAAACCGCTAAAGTGCCCTCTGACGTATTTCTGTGGGCTGCTTTGGGCTCTATGGCTGCTTCCCTTACCCTAAAGCTGATGGGACAAGATAAAACAGCTCTCTTTGTAGGCCAGTGGGCTCCATCTTTCCTACTTTTAGGTACTTACAATAAAATAGTAAAACTGGAAGGCCACGACTGATCCGCAGATTAGTTAGTCCGGATACTTAGATATAAGTGAACAGAGCACGCAGCCAATGCGTGCTTTTTTTATTGCCTGCCTATCCACAAAAGAACAACAGCTAACAGACACGCAGCAGCAGCATCAGAGAAAAACTGTAAGAATCATTATCTTGCTCCATTGATCCTGCAACATGATCCGATCTCTTCGTTTTCCGACACCTTTTACGGTAATTTTTATCGTAATATTATTAAGTGCCCTTGCTACCTGGCTCATTCCAGCCGGCTCATACGACACCCTGGTATATGATCAGGAAGCAAGAGGTTTTGTAATAAACTCTGCTACGGGCACCAGAAACCTGCCAGCCACCAATGAAACTTTAAATACACTGGGGATTCCAGTAGAGCTGGAAAAATTTACCGCTGGTAATATCAAGAAACCAATATCTGTTCCCGGCACCTACAAACCCACAGAAGCAGAGCCTGCAGGACTCTCAGATATCATTTTTGCCCCCATCAGGGGCATGTACGAGGCCATAGATATCATTCTTTTTGTGCTCATCATTGGTGGTTTTATGGGTGTGTTCAACAGGTCGGGCGCTTTCGACGAAGGCATCGGCTACCTGGCAAATACACTAAAGGGCAGGGAAAGCCTGCTGATCATACTGGTAACCTCACTGATAGCCATTGGTGGCACCACCTTTGGGCTGGCAGAAGAAACCCTGGCATTCTATCCGCTGCTGGTGCCTGTTTTTCTGGCAGCAGGCTACGATTTACTGATCCCCGTTGCGGTTATCTTCATTGGTTCCTCTATCGGCACCATGGGATCTACCATCAACCCTTTTGCTACCATTGTGGCTTCAGATGCAGCCGGCATTAACTGGACTACCGGCTTTTACAGCCGCCTGGCCATGCTTGTTGCTGGCACAATTATATCCATCCTGTATATTTTACGCTATGCCAGAAAGATAAAAAGAGACCCTTCCCTATCCATGGTTTACAACCCTGGCAAAGAGAGCCCCGCTACAGCTGCTGCAGATCACACCCGACACCAGGCTGTAGCTACTGTTAATAAAGTTTTGCTGCTGCTTTTTGCATTAACATTTGCAGTAATGATCTGGGGAGTTTCTTTTCGGGGCTGGTGGTTCGAAGAAATGACAGCCCTGTTTCTTGTTGCAGCCATTATCATTGGTTTTTTGCAGCGCATAGGGGAGCATAATTTTATCGAAGCATTTCTGGCCGGAGCCAGGGATCTGCTGGGCGTTTCACTTATTATAGGTGTTGCCCGGGGGGTTACTTTTGTGCTGAATGAAGGCCAGATCAGCGATACACTGCTTTTTTATGCTGCTAACCTGGTAGAGGGCATGTCTGGCTTCCTGTTTTTGCCGGCGCTCATGTTTATATACTTTGTACTTACCCTTTTCATCTCTTCTTCCTCTGGCCTGGCTGTAGTTACCATGCCAATTATGAGTTCCCTATCTTCCCTAGTAGGTGTACCTACAGAAGAAATTGTTAACGCCTACCTGTTTGGCTTTGGACTTATGACCTTTATTACCCCCACAGGACTTATTCTGCCATCTCTGGCTATGGTGAACGTTAAATATAATGTTTGGCTTAAGTTTATATGGCCGCTGCTTGCCATACTGGCCCTGGTAGGCATTTGTATCATGTGGGTGGGGCTGCTACTTTAGAGGAACAGCCTCTCTGCCAAAACTTTTTCTGCCACACCAAGCGCAGGCTTTTCCCATACAGGCTGGTACTAAAGGGATCAATTCTATTAAGCGCCACCCGGAAAGCGCTGCCACCTGCCTGAATTTTAATGTTGACTGTATCAAGCAGCATGGGGCGGCCTTAAAAAATACTTTCTGATGTGAACGCAAAAAAGATCCGGATAACAGCCGAATCTCTTTTGTTGGCAATCAAAAAGATGTAGTTTCTGTATACCCTGGGGCTTATTTAATTTTTCTGTTTAGTTGTTATGATGATTGCTCCTCCCCGAGCTTTATCGCCCCATTTCTGCAGGGCCTGTTCCCCTTTCAGCACTTCCATCTGAGAAATCATGTCCGGAGATAGCCTGTTCAATTCTGACTCAGTAACTTCCCTCCCATCGATGATCAGCAGCTTATCTGCCATGCTCTCCGTATCAGCTTCAGCATCTCCACTGGCCTGCCTGATTTTCACTGTCATTGCACGGGCAGCTTCTGTATTACTGTTTTTCCTGGTATTAATTACCACAACCCCACTGGCAGCCTCTTCTCCAAATACTGCTGTGGCATTTTCGCCCTTGAATACCTCTACACTTTCAATCTCCCCCGGGTCAAGTGTACTAACATTTTCTTTGCTCCATTCTTTACCATCTACATAATAGTAAGAAACCTCCGGCAGGGTGCTCTCCTGCCTGCTACCCGGTTCATCAGCCAGAATTAGTTCTTCCTCATGATCAGGAACGCTGCAGGCTGTAATCAGGCCGCACATAAGCGGAATCACTAAAGCATACTTAAAGGCATGTACCCTGGCAGATCGTTTTTTGTTCATCATGGCAATACGTGTTTTGATTGTTAAAAAATTGAAATTGTTTACCAGAGAAGAAGCCTCCGGAAGCTTGCTGATCTTTAGTAAACTATACTGGTAAAACCTGCTGTCTATATTACCCTGCAGCAACTGCTGATCGGTAATAAACTCAAGGTTTTCGCTGATTACTTTTTTTGTGAGCCACATTGCCGGGTTAAACCAGCAAAACAACAACAGTAGCTCTGCCAGCAGTATGTCAAGACTGTGAAGCTCTCTTACATGCACCTGCTCATGCTTGAGAATAGCCAGCAACTCTTGTGGTTCATGGTAGCCGGGATTCACATAAATGGTACTCCAGAAGGAAAATGGGTTAACAGCCCCCTCTACGCACCTGAAATGATAACCTGCATGGCTGGCAGGCTGTGCCTGCCGGTGCAGACGGTACAGCGACGTAAAGCGTAGCAGCAACCGCAACACCATCAGTGCTGTAACACTCCAGAACAAAAACTGAAGCCAGTACCAGTAATCAAAGGAGGAAGCCTGTTGCTGTACCTGTTCGTACTGCAGTACGGGCAGCACCACTTTATAAGCGCCGTTTAGCTCCAGAGGCCTGCTGAACAGCAGGTTTATGTCAATCAGTGGATAAATTATTGAAAACAGGAGTCCGAACAGCAGGAGGCCCCGGTTGAGCCTGTAAAATGTGAGCGGGCGGAACACCAGCCTATACAAGAGGTAAAACAGAACCAGTGCTGTATTAAGCTGTATGATGTATACGATAGCGGATGGCATACTTACTTTGTTTCCTTGTTTTCAATCATCCGGATTATTTCTTTCAGATCTTCTGCACTGATCTGCTCCTCCCTGGCAAAAAAGGCTACCAGTTCTTTATATGAGTTCCTGAAATATTCGCTCACAAAGCCGCTCATAAATCTCTTTTTATAAAGCTCTTCTTCTATCAGCGGCTTATAACGATAGGTATTTCCAATTTTCTCGCCGCTTAAGTACCCCTTCTTCTCCAGGTTTTTTACAGTGGAGGCAAGCGTGGTATAGGGTGGCTTTGGCTGCCCCATTTCATCCAGAAACTCCTTTATAAAGCCACCGCCTCTTTTCCATATTACCTGCATGGCTTCTTCTTCCTGCTGCGTTAGTTTTTCCATACAATTACGATCTTTTCGTAAATCTACGAATATTTCGTAAATAAGCAAACATTATCCCTAATTCAATAGAATAGTCTTGGCCCACTTCGACATGCGTCGCGATTTGAGGCCATAGCTGTATACCAGGTATAGTTTGTGTGGAGGCTGTAACAATTCCTGCAGGCCATTTAAAACTTAGCCCTGTTTTTGTAGATTTGGGCATGCGATCTCTCCTGCTGCTATTGCTGATGCTGTGCTCACTGCATGTTTCCCGTGCTCAGGCCCAAACAGATACAGTTAACACAACAGTGCTTAACAAGCGTAAGCTCCATACTGCAATAGCCACAAGCGCAGGCTTTTATGCAGCAGGCATTAGCTATCTCCGTTTTGTGTGGTACAAAGATCATGAGCGTGTGCCCTTTCATTATTATAACGATGCAGCTGGTTACCTGCAAATAGATAAGTTCGGGCATGCCTGGGGTGCCTATCTTGAAAGCTACATTGGGTACCACTGGTTAAGGTCGGCAGGCTTATCCAGAAACAAATCACTGGTGTGGGGCGGCGGATTGGGCTTTATCCTGCAGGCACCTATTGAAGTTTTTGACGGGATGTATGAGGGTTGGGGCTTCTCCTGGTCTGATATGGCAGCAAATGCTGCAGGCTCCGGCATTGTAATAGGCAACGAGCTGCTTTTCAAAGAGCAGCTGGTAAAATATAAGTTCAGCTTTGCGCCCTCACCCTACCGGGAGCAGGCCCATGGCTACCTGGGCGATACTGCCCTGGAGAGCCTCTTTCTGGATTACAATGCCCACACCTACTGGCTTAGTATGCCCCTCAAAGAACTGCTCCAACAGCGTCGGCTGCCGCCCTGGCTAAACCTGGCAGCAGGCTACAGTGCAAACGGCATGTATGGAGAGTTTAAAAACAGAAGCTACTACCGCGGGCAAGCCATTCCCCCGGCAGAACGTTACCGGCAGTTTCTGCTGTCTGCAGACGTAGACTGGACGCGTATTCCCACCAACAGCAGGTTTTTAAAAACACTTTTTAAAGGGATGGTATTCATCAAACTGCCTTTCCCTGCACTGGAGGTTAACAGCACAGGAGCTTTTAAGCTTCACGGCCTGTATTACTGAACACCTACAGCCTGTCTGTTGCTAAGGCTGGATTGATTGCTTTTTTCTCTTTTATGAATTTCTGCTAACTTATGCCCCAACATCGGTTTTTTTATTTATTTGTTACTATTTAATCTGATCAACCAAAACTGAACACTATGAAAAAGTTATTTTTACTACTGTCCGGTGGAGCCATTTTCTTTTCCTCCTGCAACAGCCAGGGCGAAAACACCACCAGTGAAGTAGCGACTACTGACACCACTGCCACCAGCACCACACAGGAGCCACAGGTACGCCTGGAGCAGGCCTGGGCTACCGAGGCTGTTCTGGAAACGCCTGAATCGGTTTACTACAATCCCGATGAAAATGTATTGTATGTCAGCAACATTGCAGGTGAGCCAAACGCCAAAGACGGAAAAGGATACATCTCCAAGGTGTCTCTGGATGGCCAGGTAGTAAACAAAGAATGGGTTACCGGGCTCGATGCACCAAAAGGCATGGCTATGATGAACGGCACCCTTTATGTTACAAATGTAGATGAGCTGGTTGCCATAGACAGCAATGGTAAAATAACCAACCGCTACCCTGTAAAGGGCGCAAAATTCCTCAACGATCCTGTTACTGCCGACAACAAGGTGCTCTTCACCGATATGCAGGACAACAAGATCTATGCATTCCAGGATGGTAACATAACCGTGTGGAAAGAAAATAACCTGAACAGTCCTAACGGATTGGCTTACCACAACGGCAATGTGCTGGTAGCTTCCAACACCCTTGATGTTGTTTCCCCTGATGGTGAAAATGAAGAACTAGCTACAGGCATCAATGCCGGAGATGGCATAGGCATTGTTGATGACAACAGCTATCTGGTATCGAACTGGCATGGCGAAGTTTATTACGTAGAGAAGGGAAAAGACAAAGTTAAGCTGCTGGATACCAAAGACCAGAACATGAACACTGCAGACATCACCTATATTCCCGAGCAAAACATGCTGCTGGTACCTACCTTCAGTGATAATCGTGTGGTAGCTTACCGGCTGAAGAGATAGAAGCTATAAATTAACATAAGCACTACACTAACGATAGGAGTAAAAGCTGATTGTTAAATGATTGTAAAAATGACAAAGCCCCGGGCAGTTTGCCGGGGCTTTAGTTTTACTAGGTTCTTTTTTTGTCTGCGCCTGAACCTTTACGCACATTATCCATCGTTGGATGTTCTCCAGGCATCAAGCTCCTGGATCTGTTGCCTGTTATTTTGAATGATTTGCTCTGCTATCGCTTTCACCTCAGGGTTCTCGCCAAACTGCATTTCAACTTCAGCCATTTCTATGGCATCCTGATGATGTAAGATCATAATGTGTGCAAAATCATGATCTGCATCTCCATTCAGGTTTTCCTGTAGCAGCTGGCCCATGGTGCCTTCAGTAGCATTTTTTAACTGTTCCTTAGGCTCAGCACTGGTAGTGCCGGTAACTGTACCCGAGGCACCAGTTGTACCTGTAGTACCCATTTGCTGAGTTGTGGTACCTGCGCTATTGGCTGCAAATTGTTGCAGACGATCAATTTCCTGCTGTTTGGTTGTGATCATTTGCCTGGCCCTGTTGCTTATTTCAGCATTATCTCCCGACTGCATTACCTGATGTGCCATGTTGATAGCACCCTGGTGGTGATAGATCATTAATTGGGCAAATGACTGATCTACATTTCTTTCCTCCAATTCAACACCTTCCATTTGTTGCAACATATCCTGCATTGGAATCACCAATTGCTGTGTAATATTAGGGAGCTCTGCAATAACAGTTGCATCATAATTACCGGCACTCATTGTTTCTGTATCAATACCCTGGCCGGTGGTTGCTACATCTTCCCTGGTTAATACATCGTCGTTATTGGCCGGGTCTGCACCTGCACCTATTGATTCGGTAGTAACCGTTTGTGCCTCATCAGCTGCAGGATCCTGATCTGTTGTCGCCACTGTTCTGTCTGAACAGGCCGAAAAAAAGTAGCCAGAGGCTAACAGTGCTGCGATTAAAAAATTCTTTCCTCTCATGGTTGTTTTGGTTAAACCTCCTCTATTAACGAGTGCCAGCACAAAGAGTTGAACCACTACACCACTAACGATCAACAGATTAGCTGCAGCTCAAGCTGATTTTAGGTCTGCATGGGCTGATTTAACACCATTTAGTAAGAACCTCATATTTCTTAAAAAGTGGTACGTTATGACAGCTGAAAACTTCATGCGGCAGGTCTTACTCAAAAGACAGCATCAAGGCCTAGTATCTTCAGGGGGAAAACGACAGTTCAAATGCTTTCCCTGGAGCTGCCAGGGTTTATAAAAAAGTAAAACAGAATGCTTCCCAGCACATAGCATACAACATCCAGCCAGTCGGGTGTAAAGCGGTCGGAGAAAGCAGGAAACACCACCTCCGAAACAACTACTATAAAAAATGTAGCAACCACTACATCCAGTACGGTCAGCCTGTAGTTATCCCCTCTTCTGAAAAGCACACGCCTCTCAGCAATCAGCAGGGTTAGCACTATTGGCATCGCCAGCAGGGTATCCAGGTAGGAGTCAAGATAAGCAAAGCTAATACCCAGACCTTTCTGCAGGAGCTGATGCAGCAAAAAGAGCACACAGCAGACGATAAAAAATGGTGATTTAAGAATTTTCATGCTGCAGCAATTATAATCCGCCAATAAAAACTCCTATTAAAAACAGCAGCACCACGGGTGAGAAAGCCGTAAGCAGTAACAGTACTATGCTTTTAAAAAAGATCTTTACTATCTGAAGAAATAAGTTATCAGTTGGATCCGGCTTAACCCACTGCCCCAGATCTCTGATCTTCTGCATGAGGAATTTCTGTAGTTCTTTACCAAATGACTCATCCTCCCTTTTATCCATTTTGGAAATTTTAATGGTACTCAGTTTATCAATCGATGCCTCCTAAGTTTTGTTCATCTTTACTCCTTCATTCTTATTACCACAGCCTTGCAGTACAGGCAAACAATAGTCTGTGGCAGCTGTTAGCTGAGTACAAACCATTTTTTAAATCCTTTAAACAAACCTTGTTATGCTTAAATGGGCATTGATTTTTTTGATACTGGCGATTATTGCGGCAGTCTTTGGATTTGGGGGTCTGGCTATCGCATTTGCTCAGATAGCGAAAATACTGTTTTACATCTTCCTGGTAGTGCTGGTAATTGTACTGATACTTGGCTTTAGCAGGGGGTGGTAATTGCTGCAGTCCACAACCTTCTTTTATATAAAGCCATGAATCTCACGAACCAAATCTTCAATGATATAAGATTTATGTTACAGGGGCTAATGGAGGGACCACAGGAGAAAGTAAGAACACAAAATCTATCATCTCCAGAATACCTCCACATTCTGGCAGGAGCCCTCATCTTATACCAGGTAGTCTATCTGGGTAAGCAAAAAACAATTTCATGAAACCAAAGCCAGGCAGCTGTATTACTTACTGAACTGTTTTGAACAGCTGCCCAATACCCGCTGAGGTATGGCCAGTGGCAAAACAGGCTGAATTAGCTGACAACTTATATCCCGCCATCTAAGTATGTACTTTTTCTATTACAAACTTTCCTATGAATAACATACCTAAAGACAAGAATCTGGATAGTACGCTATCGCTCATGCTGGAGGGTTTCCCTTTTATCTATAACCGTTGCCGCCGTTATGGCTCCAATATATTTGAAACAAGGCTCCTGATGCAGAAAACAGTGTGTCTGCACGGTGAAGAGGCCGCAAAGGTGTTTTATGATACCACTAAATTCAAGCGCAAAGGGGCAGCACCAAAACGGGTGCAGAAAACACTCTTTGGGGAAAAGGGAGTACAAACACTGGATGGTGAAGCACACCGCCACCGCAAGGCGGCATTTATGTCGCTAATGACGCGGGATAACATACAACTGCTGATGGTAATGCTGGAAAACCACTGGCGACTGTACTCCCATAAGTGGGAAACAGTTGACGGCCTGGTGTTGTACGACGAAGTGCAGGAGCTGCTGTGCAGAGCTGCCAGTAAATGGGCAGGTGTTCCCATGCAGGAATCAGAAGTAAAAAACAGGGCGAAAGACTATGGTTTGATGGTAGATGCCTTTGGTGCAGTGGGGCCCCGCCACCTGCGTGGCAGGCTGGCAAGGTCACGTGCCGAAAACTGGATGAAAGGCATCGTAAAGCAAATCCGCAGCGGACAACTAACGCCTGATCCCGGAACAGCCGCTCATCTGTTTTCCTGGCATCAGGACCTGGATGGCAAGCTTTTGCCAACAAAAGTTGCTGCTGTTGAAATCATCAACATCATACGGCCAATTGTGGCCATAGCCCGTTACATTACATTTTCTGCGCTTGCCATGCATGAGCACCCCGAGTACAGGCAGAAACTACAGACAGGCGAAGAGGACATGGTAGATCTTTTTGCACATGAGGTTCGGCGTTACTATCCCTTTGGCCCCTTCCTGGGAGCACGGGTAAAAGAAGACTTCGAATGGAGCGGCTATCACTTTCCCAAAAACAGGCTGGTTCTGCTGGATATCTGGGGAACAAACCGCGATGAAAAGCAGTGGGAACAGCCCCATAGATTCTGGCCCGAACGCTTCAGAAACTGGAATGGCAGCCCCTTCAATTTTATTCCGCAGGGCGGAGGCGACTTTATGGCCAACCATCGCTGTGCTGGAGAGTGGATTACCATAGAAGTAATGAAGCAGGGTATAAATCACCTGGCTAACCGCATCAAGTACGAGGTACCCGAACAGGATTTAGGTTTTAGCCTGGTAAGAATGCCAACCATACCCAGGAGCAGATTCATCATTAAAAATGTTACTGTAAAATAAGCATCAGCATAAAATTGCACCCACTTATTTAGTAAGACCCAGGAGCAGCTGCTGGCACAACAGCAATTTATTAACTAGCTGGCGGCAATATTAAGAGCTGGTTTGCTGGTAGGCCTTAGGTGTAAGGCCTACTTCTTTTTTGAAAGCACGTATAAAGTAATTCAGATTCTGGAATCCCGACAGGTAACAAACCTGGGTGATGCTGTTCCCGGGCAGATTCAGGTATTCTTTTGCCAGCCTGATACGTTCTTTCAGAATATAATCTGCTGGCGTATAGCCAAACTCCTCCCTGAACTTCCGAAAAAAGCTTGCCCTGCTCATACAGGCTTTGTCGCTAAGCTTATCAATATCGATCTTTTCGCGGATATGCTCTTTTATATAAGCAATGATGTGCGCAAAGCGATGGCTGGATGCAAGCGCTAGGTGGTTGGTTTCGAATAGCTGGCGTGCCTGGGTTTGCATAAGCCGCACCAGCAATTCACGCAACGCCAGGCTCACCAGTATGTCTTTTTCGCGTGATTTATCATTAATGCTGATCTTGATAAGCCGGTTTACGATCTCGGCAAGCTCCTTATTGTTTGCGAGGTGAAACAGGTGCTCATCTACTTTCCATTCTTCTCCTTTTTCCACCTTTGGATAGCGCTCGTTCAGCAGGCTGATGGTAGAGCGGATCTGGTCTGCAGAAATAGCCAGTGCTATGCATTGGGTGGGGCTTAAAACACTGGCTTCAGGAAAATCGATTTTCATTACTTCATTAGGCGGTACAATTACCGATTCTCCCGGGTAGTAATCAAAAGCAGGCACATCCGTTAAATGCATTACCTTTTTACCCCTCAGCATGCTGGTGAGCACCCAGTCGCCAAAAGATAAATTAACATTACTGGCCTGCTGGTGTGTTTCAAAAACGTTCAGTTCACAGTTCTCCAGTGTATAGGCAGAGCGGTTTTCAACCAGTGTAAAAAGTGACTTCTCCTGAAGCACTGGCAGCGTCTGCAAAAAATATCCCGATGATCCCATGTTTATAATTTTACAACAATTCTTTCGATCTCGCAAACGATTGATACGATAAGTACATCGATTGATACTATAGGTTGAGCACAGGATCTGAAATACTGGCAACTTATGCATAAATATTTTTACCACTAAAAACACCTGCAATATGGAAACCCTAACCCTCGAAAGACCAGCCGATCTGCCCCGCCCCGACTTTAAAGAAAAGTACGAACATTTTATTGGTGGAAAATGGGTAGCACCTTCATCGGGAGAGTATTTCGACAACATCTCTCCTATTGATGGTAAAGTATTTACCAAAGCCGCTCGTGGCAATAAAGAAGATATAAACCTGGCCCTTGATGCTGCCCACAAGGCTTTTAAGCACTGGTCAAAAGCAAGTGCCGCTGTTCGCAGCAAGCTGCTGCTGGATATCGCCGACCGCATGGAGCAGAACCTGGAGCTGCTGGCACGCGTGGAAACCATTGATAATGGCAAAGCCATCCGTGAAACCAGGGCGGCAGACCTGCCGCTGTGCATCGACCACTTCCGCTACTTTGCCGGTGCCATCCGTGCCGACGAGAGCACCATGTCGGAGCACGATGAACACACCATTAGCATAAACCTGCAGGAACCGCTGGGCGTTGTTGGCCAGATTATACCCTGGAACTTCCCGCTGCTGATGGCTACCTGGAAAATGGCCCCTGCCCTGGCTGCCGGCTGCACCATTGTAATGAAGCCTGCCGAGCAAACCCCTACGAGCATCATGGTGCTCATGGAGCTGATCCAGGACTTGCTGCCTGAAGGTGTGCTAAACATTGTTACAGGTTTTGGGCCTGAAGCAGGCAAGCCACTGGCACAATCGCCCAGGGTTGCCAAAGTAGCCTTTACCGGCGAAACCACCACCGGCCGCCTCATCATGCAGTACGCCTCCGAAAACCTGGTGCCCGTAACCATGGAGCTGGGAGGTAAATCGCCCAACATATTTATGCCCAGCATTGCAGAGGCCGATGATGAGTTCTTTGATAAATGCATAGAAGGTGCCGTGATGTTTGCCCTCAACCAGGGAGAAGTTTGCACCTGCCCTTCGCGCATACTGGTACACGAAAGCATCTACGACCACTTTATGGAGCGGGTGATTGCCCGCACCGAAGCCATTAAGATGGGTAACCCGCTGGCCGACGACACCATGATGGGGGCACAGGCATCTAAAGACCAGTACGAGAAAATTCTTTCCTACTTTGATATTGGCAAACAGGAAGGTGCCGAAGTACTTACTGGTGGTGGTCCTGCCAACCTGAACAGCGGCCTGGAAGGGGGCTACTACATTCAGCCAACTCTGTTCAAGGGAAACAATAAGATGCGGGTATTCCAGGAAGAGATCTTTGGCCCTGTAACTTCAGTAACCACCTTTAAAACCACTGAAGAAGCTATTTCCATAGCCAATGATACCCTCTACGGTTTAGGTGCCGGCCTCTGGACGCGTGATGCACACGAAATTTACCAGATGCCACGTGCCATACAGGCTGGCCGGGTGTGGGTAAACTGCTACCATGCCTATCCTGCGCATGCGCCATTCGGTGGCTACAAAAAATCTGGTTTTGGCCGGGAAAACCATAAAATGATGCTCAACCACTACCGCCAGACCAAAAACATGCTGATTTCCTATGATAAGAAAAAGCTTGGTTTCTTTTAGTTGTCTCATTTAGTTTAGCTGGTTTATAGCCCTGCCTCAGCTGAGGCAGGGCAATTTTTCATTTAAATATCAAATTATGAGTGTAGCACGCGTAGACATTACCCAAAGCGCCAGGGAAGTAATAGACAGGCTGCGCGCCATGCACGGTCCATTGATGTTTCACCAAAGCGGTGGCTGTTGCGATGGTTCGCAGCCCATGTGCTTTGAAGATGGCGAATTTAAGATTGGCGAAAGTGATGTGCTGCTGGGGGAAGTTTACGGTTGCAAATTTTACATGAGCCGTGATCAGTTCGAGTACTGGAAACACACCCATCTTACCCTGGATACCACCCCCGGCAGAGGCTCCAGCTTTTCGCTGGAAATACCTCTTGGCATCCGTTTCCTGATCCGCTCCCGGCTGTTTACAGAAGAAGAAATGGCTCAACTTGAGGCTGTTGAGTAATTTCAGCCCAGCGGCATGCTCTAATTGAACTGGAGCTCTTTTTGTTGCAATTACCGATTTTTGAAAGATGTAAACTAAACCTTTTTCGGTACCGTTTCTGATGGTATGAGAAATGGACTATATTTAATAAGCGCAATATTATTATTACTAACAGGCTGTAATGGCGCTATAAATCAGGTCTTTACCAGCACAACACCTTACGAGGCCTATATCAGAACGCTTGAAAAGGCAGAGCTGGCAGAAACACCCATGGTGCAGGCCTGGATTGCTGCCGGTCAGCAGGTGTTCAGAGATTCTGTTATTGTTACCCTGCCCCTGAGCGAGGCTGGCTATTTTAGTGCCGGCGAACCTACTGCACGTGCCTACCACTTTGAGGTAAAAGAAGGGCAGGTACTTTCCATAGCCGGTAATAGTGAGGCCGAAGCCAATGCAAGGCTGTTTCTGGACCTCTTTGTATGGAGAAATAATGAATGGAAGCAGGTGGAGCACAGCGTAGCCGCGGGTGATACCCTTTTTCAGCTTAGCTATGAGTTTGATAACGATACAAGAGGCCTGCTGCGCCTGCAGCCGGAGCTAATGGCCAGGGTGTATTACACCATCAGTATATCCCCCAATCCTGCTCTTATTAACCCGGTATTCGGTGCCACTAACCGTTCAATTGGCAGCTTGTATGGAGTTGACCGGGATGGCGGCAGGCGAAGCCATGAGGGTGTAGACATCTTTGCGCCCAGAGGCACCCCTGTAATTGCTCCTACCAATGGCTTTATCTCCAGGGTAGGCAACAACAAGCTGGGAGGTAAAGTAGTATGGATGCAGGACCAGTCCCGGGGCCAGTCGTATTATTTTGCTCACCTCGATTCGCAGCTGGTGCAGTCAGGTAAAAGAGTGCTACAGGGCGATACCCTGGGGCTTGTAGGCAACACCGGTAATGCACGCACCACCCCTCCCCACCTCCATTTTGGCATATACCAAAGGGGGAGTAAAGACCCAATCAACTACATCCGCACCCTGGAGGCTGCCACCCTTAGTCCTCCCCTGGATACAGCCCTTATGTCAGGGGCCTATGAGCTAACAGCCCGGCAAACAAATTTGCGTTCCGGCCCCGGAAATAAACACCTTGTGCTGGAGCAACTGCCCCGTGATACCTATGTAAAAATACTCGGGCAGAGCGGCGACTGGTACAGAGTTTTGCTACCTGATCAGAAACAGGGGTACGTGAGCAAAAACCTGGTTGCGCCTGTAGCAGGTGGCGGTACTGCGGAGGTTCAGGCCGCTGCTCCACTGCTTTCAGAAGCTCGGCCGGATGCTGTGCCAGTCACTTATTTTTCTGATACCGGTAATGTAGAGGTACTGGCCCTGTATGGTAATTACAGCTTTGTGAGAACAGCAGATGGAAAAACAGGCTGGGTACAGCAGCCTTAAAACAACAACAAAAAAGGGCCTTGAGGCCCTTTTTCCATTTTCGTGCTATTAATGTATGATTAACGGATGGCAATTTGCTTTGGCGGACGAGGCTTAGCCTCTTCTTTTTTGGGTATGCTTAAACGCAGCACACCATCTTCATATTTAGCCTGTATTTTTTCATCATCAACCACTTCTTTAGGCAGGCTAAAACTGCGCTGGAAGGACTGATAGCTAAATTCGCGCTTGGTATAGCGTTCACCTTCTTTTTGTTCATTTTCAGTCCTCTTTTCAGAAGAGATGGTCAGCACATTGTTATCCAGTTCTATCCTGAAGTCCTTTTTGGACATTCCGGGAGCAGCCATCTCAACTTCATAACCATCTGCAGTTTCGCGAATGTTTACTGCAGGTATGCTGCTGCCAGTGTTAGAAAAGTTGCTGTTGTTCCAATCCAACCAATCCCTGGTCAGATCGAAGAAACCTGGAAGAACGCTTCCGTTGTTGAATCTTGATAAGCTAGTCATAATTACCTCCTTTTCTTTTTGTTCAACCATTGTTAAATCGCTAAAAAGTTGATTAAAATGACACTTAGCCTAAAGCAAGCCCTGTACCAAACAAAAAATCAGGGCTTATAGCGTTCAAAACATGTTTTTAAAGTAAAAATTTGTCAGGATCACGTACATTTTTACAGCATTAGAATGACAGAATGTCAATATCTGTCATTGGCATAATGCCATAATTAAGCGCTGTTGGCAGTGAGTGTGTTGCTTATAGCCAGCAGATACTGTTTAATCATAAGCATGGAAGTGCCTGCCTGAAACTAAAAAAGCAGCAGCATATCTCAACCGCTGCTGCTCTTATAAATCGGATTATGATAATCAGGCTTCTCCCCCTAACTGGCGGCACAGATCCTGGTGGTCCCAGTTTACAGAAATGCTTTCAATAAGCCCCTGCTCATTGAAGCGAAAAATAAAAATATGGTCTGAGTTAAAGCGAAGGCCTTTGTTAGGTATGCCGGCAAAATCCTTCACCTGGGTACCACCAATGTTTACTTCGCAAATAAGACTTCCATGCTGATCTATTCTTGATTTTTTGATCGTATTGCTGATATCAGGAAAAGAATCGATGAGACCAGTCCAAAGATACCTGCCGATTCCCTCTACCTTACCGGCGCCATCATCTCCCAAAGGGATAAATGCAGCCACAGCTGAAGGAGAAAAAAGCTCCAGCATTTTTTCAATTTTACGCTCATTGTACCTGCTGAAAAAGTTGAGCGCGGCAGCATGCTCCTGAAGTTGAATACTTGTTTCCATAGGTTTGAATAATTTGAATGTTAGATCAAAGGTACAGGCTGCCACTGCTGGTAGTATTGTAAAAAAAAGACTTTTGCAGAAGAACCTCAGGAAAAGCTAACTAAGCTGCGAAAGCAGTTCTTTATTGAACCTGTAGTAGCTGGCCGGATTTCGGCCTATGAAATTCGAAAAGTCTTTAATAAAATGAGCTTGGTCGTAATATCCGGCATCCAGAATTACATCGTGCCAGTTGATCTCCTGCTGGTGTATCAGCAGGTTACAAACATTGCCCAGCCTTAGCAGCACAGCATACTCTTTGGGGTTAAGCCCAACCTTATGTAAAAAACTTCTCTGAAATTGCCTTGTGCACACATTCAGCTGGCCGGCAAGCTGCTGAATATTCACCTTACCTTTATGCTGTATCATCAGTTCAGTGGCCCTATCTACATAGTTTGGCTTTACCTTTCGGGAATTTAGCTGATGGGCAAGAAAGGCCTCCAGTATACTGCGCCTGTCCTCCAGGCTGCTGGCCCTGGGGAGCTGCTCCGAAATCAGTAAAATTTCCTTTCCCAGCAATCTTTCCAGGTCTACCCGCCTATTCGTCATATTTCTCATGCCGAAACCAAATATGCTGCATATGGCCGCAGGTTTGAATACAATTCCAGCCATGGCAATTTTCCCGGGTAGTACTAGCCTGTAACTGCTGGTGGCCTGTCCGGCTAAAAATGCAGGAGATGTTTTATATACACCACCCGGCTGATGTACTTCGTAGGGATCACCGTAGTTAAATACAAATGCAGTGTAGCCGTTTGGAGGGCTTTCTGCCTCGAAGGGTGTTGTACGTGGGGTACTGTCTTCCCAGAAAAAATAAGAATCTACATAGGGTAGAAAATCAGGAGAAGGTTTAAGTTTTTGATACAGCAAGCGCACCTCCTTTATATCATTCTCTCTATCAATCTAATAAAAAAATGCTCAATTTGGTATAGTAGCATCATGAAATTAAGCCTGCTGGTGCCCACTTACAGTCCTGATTTAAAAAAAACAAGATTTCCAAACCTGGAAAAGAACAGCTTCCTGTAACTTTGCATTTTGTAGTTTAGTAGTATAGGCATGTCTATCATCTTGAAAGAAGCGCCTGCCGTCAGCAGCAGCAAAGTAGCCGAAAAGGCAGTGTTTCCTGTGCTATTTGCGCTAAGCATTTCTCACCTGCTCAATGATACCCTGCAGTCGCTCATTCCATCTATATATCCGCTGGTAAAGTCTTCGCTGGGCATCAGCTTTACACAGGTAGGGCTTATAACCTTCACCTTTCAGCTGGTGGCCTCGCTCCTGCAGCCCGTGGTGGGCATGTATACCGACCGCAACCCCAAGCCTTACTCCCTGGCCATAGGCATGGGCTTTTCCCTTACCGGGCTGGTGCTGTTATCGCAGGCGGGCAGCTTTTCAACTGTGCTGCTGTCAGTGGCACTTATCGGTATGGGGTCTGCTGTTTTTCATCCGGAAGCCTCACGCCTGGCACGTATGGCCTCTGGCGGCAGGCACGGTATGGCGCAGTCACTCTTCCAGGTGGGTGGCAATGCCGGCAGCGCACTCGGCCCTTTACTGGCAGCGCTGATCATTGTTCCTTACGGGCAGTTTCACATCATCTGGTTTTCACTTGCCGCACTCTTAGCCATAATCATCTTATCAAAGCTGGGCGGATGGTATCGGAACAACCTGTACAGGCTTAAGAAAAAGCCTGCAGGCAGCAATCGCGAACAGGAGCTGGCAATCCTTTCTCCAAAGAAAGTTGCGTTCTCGCTCTTTATCCTGATGGTGCTTATCTTCTCCAAGTATTTTTACATGACCAGCATGCACAGCTACTTTACCTTTTACCTGATCAACAAGTTTGGGGTATCGGTACAAAGCTCGCAGCTCTACCTGTTCATGTTTTTGTTTGCCGTTGCTGCAGGTACTTTTATTGGCGGCCCGGTAGGCGATCGTATTGGCCGCAAATATGTAATCTGGATCTCCATTCTGGGTGCAGCACCATTCACCCTCCTGCTCCCTTATGCCAACCTGTTCTGGACGGGAGTTCTGAGCATGTGTATTGGTGTGATTATCTCCTCTGCCTTTTCTGCGATTTTAGTATATGCCCAGGAGCTGGTACCCGGTAAGGTAGGCATGATCTCAGGGCTGTTCTTTGGTTTTGCCTTTGGTATGGCAGGCATTGGATCAGCAGTGCTTGGCGCCCTGGCCGACCATACCAGCATTCAGTATGTGTTTACCCTCTGCTCATTTTTACCCCTGCTGGGTCTGGTAACAGGCTTTCTACCAAACATTGAGAAAAAGGAAAGTTAAAAGCTGTATGTGCCGGGCGGCTGATCGTACGGCACTGACAGACAGCAAAAAAGGATTAGCTAACACTAATACAAGTTTGAGAAATGTAAGAATACAGCCTGATCGTCAGCATTTTTCCTTTTTTTATTCAATTCGCTGCAAACAGCTACCCCTAACCATTTAACCACCAGCACATTAGCACATTTCCAAACATAGTGGAATACCCTTAGCCTCACGTGGTTTTCCCTTAGCGCCAGCTGGCACTATTTTGAGTCTGCCCTACATTTTTAGTCGACTCACTCATTAAGTGCTACTCATCATCAGAAATCTGCAATTAGCTGACTATTACTTTTTCAACATTATTGCTGGGCAGAACGGCATGTGATGTGCGGAGATAATTAGGCTTACATTTCAGCCATAATACCTCCATACTTGTAGCAGAAAATGCTATTAGACAAGCACATAGGTTATTGATCTGATTTATGAGATTTCCATATAAGCTGATAAAATCTGAAAGTTTAGAAGTACTGAAGTCGGAGTACGAAAAGCTGTTAAGTTCCAATAAGGCAGCAACAGCTTTTATAAAGGAAATAGAAAATGGAAACCTGGAAGCCCGCTTCAGCTTTGAAGATGGTTCTGCAGAGGGTCTTTCTCAGGCGCTGCGTTCAATGCAGGCGCAGCTGCAGAAGATAGCCGAAGAGGAACTGGAAAGGAACTGGTCTACCAAGGGCCTGGCCTTATTTGCAGATATACTGCGTTCCGATGCCACCAATGCAGCAGATTTCTATCAGAAGATAATTTCTAACCTGGTAAAATACCTGAATGCCAACCAGGGGGGGCTTTTTCTGGTAGAGGGTGCAGATACCGAACACATTACCCTGGACCTGGTATCCTGCTATGCTTACAACAGGCAGAAACACATCAGTAAACAAATTGCCCCCGGCGAAGGCGTCATTGGGCAGTGTTTCCTGGAAAAGGAAACCATTTACCTGACCGATGTACCTAATGAATACATTAAAATCACCTCTGGCCTTGGCGCTGCAAACCCTTCCTGCCTGGTAGTAGTACCCCTCAAGATCAATAGTGAAGTACATGGTATCATAGAGCTTGCCAGCTTTGATGTGCTTAAGCCCTACCAGGTAGAATTTCTGGAAAAACTGGGCGAAAGCATAGCTTCTACCCTATCGAATGTTAAGGTAAACGAAAGAACTAAGCGATTGCTGCAGGACTCCCAGCAACAGGCAGAGGAGCTGCGTGCACAGGAAGAAGAAATGCGCCAAAACCTGGAAGAGCTCAACGCCACACAAGAGAACCAGGCCCGCTTACAGAAGGAGTTATTAGCAAATGAGGAGGAACTAAGAGCCCAGCTGGAGGTACTGCAGGAAACCAGAGCTGAAATTGACCGCGTTAGGCAACTGGAGCAGGAGCGCGCTAACGAACGGATTGAAAGTCAGAAAAAAGCCACTGAAAAGCTGGTGGTAAAATTCAGACAGAATGAACAGGACCTTAAAGCTGAACTTCAAAAATTAAGAGAAGAATTAAACAATTTAAAAACGGACAACATAACACCACATGAAACTAGAAGTTAAAAACAAACTGGGTGAGGTATACTATTCTGCTCAGTACAACAGCAAAGATAATTGTGTAGTAAGCGAGTGGAGAGGCTATGTTAGTGCAGAAGAAGTGATTGCAGCTGTACAACAGGTAATGGACTCTTTTGGCGACCTGAAATTCAGCAACTCCCTTAATGATAGCAGCAAAGGCGAAGGCTCCTGGGACGAGGCCAATGATTGGCTGGCAAAAAACTGGATTCCCTATGCCATTGCCAACGGCCTAAAGAGGTTTGCCTTCATTGTATCCGATGATGTTTTTTCGGCAATGTCTTCTGATGATCTTGTTACCAAAATACCCGGTGCCGGACTTGAAATGAGAACATTTCAAACAAGAGCCGAAGGAGAAGCCTGGCTTAAAAGCGCATAACACTGGTTGAATCCATCCACAGCACAAGTGTTTAAGCCAGTACGGATAAAAACAGTTTTTTCAAGAGCACTGGCAAGCAAAGCATAAAAAAAGCAGGTAACTGTCAATTACCTGCTTTTAAATTATCCGCTTATCTGGTCTTTTTGGTCTTTCCGATCAGGATTAGGAATATGCTTTACATAATCGAAATCCAGCAACCTGGTTAAACTGCCGCGGTGAGCATCAAAAGACAGGTTCTCCACTTTCGTTTCCAGCACATTATCATGGCCTACCAGCATGTGGCGGGAAATATTATCTGTATTTTCTTTATTAGCAGAGTAGAGCGCAACATAGTCTTTCATGCTGGTACCCTGCTTGGTTAATACAGAATTAAGCTTGTCTATTACGGCTGGTTCTGCTCTTTCAGCAAATCCAAAATATCTGAAATCGCCATTTTCTTCTATTCTATGGCGGGGAAAGTTATCATGAATTTGCTTTTCAAAAGACTTTTCTAATTTCTCGTCCTCGAAATGATATAATAAAACGAAATTTTCCATATGTAAGGGGGTTTAATGTTCTACAAATGTTATACTTATAGGTACGGTGCAGAAATGCAGGGGTTTATCTACAGCCCTTATCACTGGCTGATAATTTGACCGTTTTCCCTTATTTCCACATCCATATTTTTGCCCTTCTGCTTAAATTCCACGTCATAGAATTTTCCCTTTTCGGCATTATCCACCTGCTCAATTTCGGTTATTTCATCTTTATCATAGTCTTTTTCAATAACATCCTGCACTGTCTTTGGCAGCTCGTCAAACTTCAGGCTGCTTTCTGTTTCTATCCAGTTACCTTCTTTGGTATAATCTGCCCGGTATTTTTCACCCTCCTGCTTAAAGCTGGCCTCGTAGTAGCCATTGGCATCTTCGTTCCATTCAACATCAGTAGCACTGGGGTACTGCCGCTCAAAGCTAGCTTTGGCCGCATCCATGTTAATCCCTGCAGCAGTACCTGCCGCAGAGGCTGTATTGATGCGATCTGCCTGTTCTAAAGAGCTCGTACTATCCTGCCCACTGTTGGTTTCTTCCGGTGAGCAGGAGGTGCAGCAGATAATAGCTGCAAATAGAAAATAATATTTACTCATGATTTCCTTCGTCTACATGAATTCCGGCTGCAGCAGTATTTCCTTTAGCTGATATGCCTATCTTTGCAGCAGAAACTTTTTATTAATCAATACATAACAGCAAATGAAAACCGCAGAGATTCATACGAATAAGGGAGTAATGAAGGTGCAATTTTTTGAAAAAGATGCTCCCAAGACTGTTAAAAACTTTGTAGACCTATCGCAGAAAGGTTATTACGATGGGCTGTCGTTTCACAGGGTAATTCCAAACTTTGTGGTACAGGGCGGCTGCCCCGATGGCACTGGTGCCGGCGGACCAGGTTATACTATTCCATGCGAGCTGGATGGTGAGAACCAGTACCACGACCGCGGCGTACTGTCTATGGCCCACCGCGGGCGCAACACCGGGGGCTCGCAATTCTTTATTTGTCACAACCGCCAGAACACAAAGCACCTGGATCGCCAGCATACCGTGTTTGGTAAGGTGGTTGAAGGCCTTGATGTGATAGATGACATCCGTCCCGGAGATACAATAGAAAGAATAGTGGTGCAAGAGGAAGAAGCACAGTAAACTGCTGTCAGCTGAACTTCAACATTTTAAGATTAAAACAGAACAGCCCCGGATGCTCTCCGGGGCTGTTCTGTTTTTGTGAATTCAATAAACACTACTCAGTTTCCTGCCCCGACAGATCGTAAAGGCGCACCTCAATATCAATCCTGCGGAAGCTGTCCAGCTCCTTGCCAATGGAGGTAAAGTCGCTATGCAGTATTCTTCCGCACATTACGTTTTCTTTGCGGTACCAGGTGATCTTACTGTCAAAATCACCGATTTGCATAGAAACCCAGGGGTCATATACAAACCACACCCTTTTCTTTCCTATTGCAGGAGCATACGCCTTCCGCAGTTTGTTAAGGTAATCATATTCATCGGTTGCACTCATGCGCACATCGGGCAATTGAACTGCGTTAATTCCAAGCCCGTATACTTCGTTGTAGTACTGGTACAGGTGCTCTGTATTCCAGTATAGAAGTACCACATCTCCCTCCTGCATATGCTCTTTGATGTACATAATACCTTCGCGGTAGTATGATTTTTTGCCAGCTGCAAACATATCTGTATCTATCACCTGCCTAGCCGATAAAAAGACCGGCCATAACAGCATGATGGCCGGCAGCAGATAACGCCACCTGCCAACTTTAGCAGGAAGGTACCTGGTAATACGCTGGCATCCTTTAGCCATCATGAGGATGGGAACAGGTGCCAGAAACACCAGCAGCCTGTCGTAGAAAGGATATTTATCTATCATGGCCGCCAGCAGCGTAAGTGCAAAAGGAAGGAACAGCACCAGGAAACGTGTCTTGTTTTCTTTGTAGAAGAGCAAAGCACCAAGGCCCCAGAACAGGAACATAGGCGCTGCCATTTTGATAATAAATCTAAGCAGCGAGCTTTGTAAGGCCTCTATCTTATAGTGACTCCAGAGTACATTTAAGGGATAATCCAGAAAAGAGTACAGGGAATGGAATATCCAGCTTAGCACATCAGTAAAAGATGCATCCAGCGGCAAAAAGCCACCTCTCAGCCTGAACCACTCCATGAGCCATTCGGCATCGGCCTGCCTGGAGATAAACAGGTAATAGCTTAGGCCAAAGCTTAAGAGCCAGAAGGTAAAGGGAATGATGGACAGGAACATAGCCCGCCACTCGCGCTTTAGCAGGTAGTGCAGGCTAACAGCCATGGCAATGCCTGCCAGAAAGAAAATTGCCGAATAAGAAAACCAAAGGATAAGAGCGCCCCCTACCCCCCACAACAGGAGCGATTTAGCATCGAAGCGGTCATGATAGCGGATATACAGGTACAGGCAGAGCACAGAAGCAAACATTTCTGTACTGTACTGTTTGATCTCTACTGAATGATACACCAGTACCGGGGAAAAAGCCATCAGGCCCATGGCCAGTAACACCCCCATAGGCCTAAGGAAATAACGGGTTACTGGCAAGAACAGTAAAAGCGAGGCAACACCCGTAATGAGCGGAATAAGCCTTAGTGCCATTTCTTTTTGCCCGAACAGCACCACACAGGCTTTCACAAGCCACAAAAAGCCGATAGGTGCTTTTTGCTCATAATAGAGCTGGCTGGTGGCCAGTTCCATAAAGCTCATCTTTACAAAACTGGTTACCAGGTACAATTCATCATTCCACAGGGAACGGTTATCAACATAATGGAACAACCTTAGAAAAATACCCGCGCCTATCACAAACCATGCCCACCGGTTCAAAGACAGAGACAAAGGCCTTCTGCCAACAGGCCGCTCTAATACAGCTGTCGTCTGCATGGGTTTCAGATGTTTTGTAATGATATTCACTTTCTAAAGGTATAGGTAAAATATACAAGCTCCATCCATCAGAGGGCATGTTCGATTGGTGTTAAATGCTAGTGCTGAGGCTTCTGTTCCTGTCCCGACAAGTCATACAACCGTACTTCTATGTCCTCGCGCAAAAAAGAATCTATCTCTTTGCCTATGGTGGTAAAATCTTTATGGAGCAGCCGCCCCCCCTGTACATCATCAACAAGGTACCAGGCTGGCCTGTGATCATAGTCGCCAATTTCCAGCACCAGCCAGGGATCATACACAAACCAAACTCTTTTTTTACCGATGGCATCCTGGTATTCAGGTCTTAGCCTGTTCAGGTAATCCTCCGCATTTTCAGAAATCAGTCGAACATCACTTAACTGCTTTCCATTGATGTTAAGATCATAAGAAGCGTTATAAAACTCAAAAAAAGGCCTGGCATTCCAGTACAATAGTACCACATCTCCCTCCTGCATATGCTCATGCATATAAAGGATGCCTTCCTTGTAGTATGATTTTTTATACTCTCCAAACAAATTAGTATCAAGCATTTGCCGGGCCGAGCTGTAAAAAGGCCAGAAGAGCAAAATAGCTGGCAGCACATAACGCAGTGTTCCTACTTTTGCCGGTAGGTAGGCCGTAACCTTCTGGCAGCCATGTGCCAGCAGCAGAATAGGAATTGGCGCCAGGAAAACCAGCAGCCTGTCGTAAAAAGGATATTTCTGAAGCACAGTACCAATAAGCGTAAGCACAAAGGGGATCAGCAGCACAAGAAAATCCATTCTGTTCCTGCGGAATATAGCCGCATAGCCAATGCCCCAGAAAAGGAACATGACTACTGCCATCTTAAGGAAAAACTTGATGGCAGCATTACCGATCTCGTTAAAAACCTCTGCATTCCATAGTACGCCCAGGGGGTATATCATCATTCTGTAGAGCGACTGGAACAACCAGCCCAGGAATGCACCCACGGAGGCATTCAGTGGCGGAAAGCCATGCCGCTCCCTGAACCAGACCACGAGCCATTCGGCATCGGCCTGCCTGGAGATAAACAGGTAATAGCTTAGGCCAAAGCTCAAGAGCCAGAAGGTAAAGGGAATGATGGACAGGAACATTGCCTGCCACTCGCGCTTTAGCAGGTAGTGCAGGCTAACAGCCATGGCAATGCCTGCCAGAAAGAAAATTGCCGAATACGAGAGCCACAGGATAAGTGCGCCCCCTACCCCCCACAACAGGAGCGATTTAGTATCGAAGCGGCCATGGTAACGGGTGTAGAGATACAAAGAGAGCACAGAAGCAAACATTTCTGTACTGTACTGCTTAATCTCTACAGAATGATACACCAGCACCGGTGTAAGGGCCATGATACCCACAGCAACTACTGCCCCCAGTGGTTTAAGAAAATATCGGGCTACTGGTAAAAAAACAAAGAGAGAAGCAACACCTGCGATAAGAGGAATAAGCCTTAGCGCCATCTCCTGCTTACCAAACAGCACCACACAGGATTTTACCAGCCATAAAAAGCCAAGCGGTGCTTTTTGCTGGTACTCCAGGGAAGGGTTGGTGAGCTCCCAAAAACTCATTTTGATGAGGCTGGTAGATAAATACACCTCATCTATCCACAAAGAACGGTTATCGAAGTAATGAAACAGCCTTAAAAATACACCCAGACCTATGAATATCCAGATAAGGGTAGCAAGCAGGCTGTGCTGCTCTTCATGCTCCTGCAGACCGGCAAGAGCCGCACGGGGCCCTGGCGATCTTAATTCAAACTTGACTTGCAAAATCCTAGAGGTAAAGTTATTGATTATCTGTTCTTTACAAATATCTGCTTGCTTAACTCAATGCGTACCCTACAGTAGCAATTAAAAATCTTAAAGTCAAAAGCACGCAACAAAGATAAAAAAGCCAGCAAAAAGTGATATGTGAATTAAAGCCTAATTAAACTTCAAAAAATTACAAGGGGTAAATATGCTTGTTATTACTACAACCGACAAGAAAATCAGAAGAAATAACAGCAACAGATAGTAAATGTTATAAGCTCTGCCCTAATTCTTTGGTACACTATAGCTGGTTTGGCGCTCTTCCCCAACAAGTACAAGCTAAGGCTCAAAAAATGTATAACAAAAACTATCTAATGTTATAATTTACACTCACAGCCAGTAATTAAAAAGATTTATTTCAGACCTGGCACCAAACCTGAAGGGTAAGGTAGAGGTGCCAAAGCCTTTAGACAGGTAAAGATAGGGCTGCTCCTTATTGTACCATCCATTAACGTAGCGGCCCGACATAAGAGGCAACTTAGGCACCAGGTTTAGAAACCTCACCTGGCCGCCATGGTTATGTCCGGCAAAGATGTAGCTGATGTTCAGCTGATCTGCCGGGCTGCGGGTAGCATTCAACTCCTTTAACCTTGCCAGCACCGGCTCCTGCTGCAGCGGACTATGGATCAGCAAGATGTGATTTTCTTCACGGCCCACTCCTTCCACAGCCTCCAGAAAACAGGAGTCACTTTCTATGAAATCATCCAGACCAGTTATTACAAACCGTTCTCCCTGCAGCATGTAGGTCTGTGACCTGTTAATCAGCAAATCGCAGTTATATCGGCTGTAAATTTCCTGCAGGCTGCTTATGGCTAGTTTGTCTATATGATCATGATTTCCAGCGATTGCTACTTTTTTTATCTGCACGCTGATGCGGGAAAAAAACTTCTCTACTGTTGCTGCTTTCGTGTCACCATCAAGCGTATCGCCTGCAATCAGGATTAAATCTGGCTTGATTGTGTTTATTGTTCTGGCAAGCTTCTCGTAGTATGGCCAGTAAACCTTTTTTATGTGGAGATCTGTGATCAGCAGCAGCTTTAAATTTTTGTTTCGCTTACTGCTGCCAATGCTGAAGCTCTTACATTCAAAAAAATACTTCTCCAGAAATAAAGCGTCCAGGAGTACCACAGCTGCACCTGCAAACGATGCAGCAAGCCCCCATTTTATCCATTTGATATTCATCTAATAAACTAAACCAGTATCCAGGCCCTATAGCAGGCACTCGTAATTTTATGTTCTAACTTAGAAATCTTAACAGTACAACATAACGGTTAGCTTAGCTGCAGGTTACTGCTGTGGCGGGGCAGGCAAGCAGATAAAAGGGTATCGCCCCTGCTTATAAAAAAATTCACTCAGCACCGATAGCACAAAAAAAGGGCCTGCGGATGTCCACAAGCCCTTTCAAACATCAGGTTTTTAACAATTATTTTTTAACATTTTTGTTGATGTACTGCGCCAGCTCTTTTCCAGCCTTTGCATAAGATTCCTGAATTCTGTAGCCAGAATCGAAATCGAAGCCCATGGCATCTCTGCCCGGTGCTTTGTCGATGGTTACAACTGCCAGCTGATCAGACAGGGCTGCTGTTTTTACAAACACAGCCTGCAGGTTAACGAAAGCAGGCCTGCGCATAACACCTACGTTGAAGCCGGGCTCAGTGAATACGGTTTTGAGTACAATGGTATATTCAGCATCTGGATAGTTACCTACCTGCACATCATATTTTTCCAGGTGAGCATTCATCAGCTCTTCAAAGCGCGGCTCAAACCTTGCCTTACGGTCAGCAACCCAGTTTTTGTGCCATTCGTCTCCTTTACCAGGTTCTTTTGCATTGTAATCGCTTACCTTTTCGGAAACGTAATCCTGCTCATTCTCATACTTACCTACTCCCATGTTTTCATAATCGTAGATTACGTTAATGGTCTTCTGGTCTTTCAGGAAATCAAGATTACCTGAGGTAAGCTTAATTTTTTGCGCAAAGCCTGTGGTTGCAATCAGCACCATCAGAATAGCAAGGGCTAATTTGTTGATTTTCATAATAGTAAGATATTATTGGGCAAAAGTGTGAAAATTTTTCTAAAAAAAATAGCCTTAACACAAGACATTTAATAGCTCTTTTCAACCTTTTATTACACCCTGCGGCTCCTTACCATACAACAAGCTGAATCGATATCTAAAAAAACAACCTCCCTGCAAAAACAGAGAGGCTATTTCCTGACCAAATTATGGTTACTGACTAACAAATTTATTCAAATAAACTACCGGATTTGTTGTTCTTTTCTGTCAGAGGTCTGTCGTTCTATCATCCAGCCGGGGTAGGTTTGAGCAGGCTTGCTTACCTCATCCAGCTGCTGTAATTCCTGCTGGCTAAGCTCAACTTCCACTGCTTTCAGGTTATCTTCAAGCTGTTCTGCTCGCTTGGCACCAATAATCACACTGCTTACTGCTTTTTGATGCAGCAGCCATGCCAGCGCCAGCCGGGCAACAGATATCTGCTTTTGACCGGCGATGGTATGCATGACATCCAGTATATCAAAAGCCCTTTCTTTATCTACCGGCGGAAAATCAAAATTCACCCGCCTGGAGCCTTCAGGCCCTTCCCCACCTCTTTTGTACTTGCCACTTAGCAAGCCTCCTGCAAGCGGACTCCACACCATGAGGCCCATTTTCTGATCTTCCATCATGGGCACCAGTTCACGCTCAAGGTCGCGGCCGGCAATGGTGTAGTAAGCCTGCAGTGATACAAACTTGCTAAGCCCTTTATATTCAGCATATGCCTGGGCCTTCATGATCTGCCAGGCAGCCAGGTTGCTGCAGCCAATGTACCGAACTTTGCCACTACGCACCAGGTCGTCAAGGGCACGTAGGGTTTCTTCTATGGGAGTAATGGGATCAAAGCCATGTATCTGGTACAGGTCTATATAATCTGTATCCAGCCGGCGCAGGCTTTCCTCTACCTGCCACATAATGTGGCCCCTGCTTAAGCCGGTTTCGTTTGGTCCCTGGCCCATTCTGCCCCGCACTTTGGTTGCCAGCACCAGCTGATGCCTGTTTAAGCCAAGCCTTTTTACAGACTTCCCGGTCATTTCTTCTGAAAGACCTTCGGAGTAAACATTTGCAGTATCGATAAAATTGATGCCGGCATCTACCGCTTTTTTGATTAGCTCGTCTGCTGTTTCCTGGCCAAGCTGGCCAACAGCGGCAAAATAGCCTTTACCACCGAATGTCATGGTACCAAAACAAAGCTCCGATACCAGCAGCCCGGTGTTTCCTAAGGTGTTGTATTTCATTATTGATTTGAATTAGGTTGTTTTTCCTGTATTAGATGCTCTATTGCATAAAAGTTCTGCCACTGCCTTTGTTTGGAAAACAGCAATATAATTCAGCTGCTTATCCGGCTTAAAAATTCCGGTGAAAACAGCTGTGTACTATGGCCGGACAATAGCGCAGCAGCATACTGCAGAGTGGAAACAGCCCTGCTTGGCTTCAGGCGGCACAGCAGAGAAGCAGGGCTGTGTTAAACATTTTTGCAGATGGCAAGTATTCTTAATACACAGGCACGAAAAATGGTGAGCCTAAATTACTTAACCAGCATCATTGGAGGCATGTAAAATTTAAGACTACGTTTTACCCTGCTGTTTTTTTGTGCTGCTGACATTATTTACGTTGTTTAGCACATCTTTTTAAATAATTACATGAAAATCGACAAACACACCGTAGCATCAGTAACCTACGCACTTGAAGTAGAGGGTGAAATGGTAGAGCAAACCGACAAAAGCAATCCTTTAACTTTTCTGGTGGGTGTAGGCATGATGATACCAGGTTTTGAGCAACAACTGGTTGGAAAAGAGCCTGGCGAAAAGTACGACATTACCGTTCAGCCCGAAGATGGCTACGGCGAAAGTGACCCGCAGGCGATAGTTGACCTTCCTAAAGACGTTTTTAAAGTGAATGGAGAGCTGCAGGAAGATCTGCTTGTAGAAGGGAATGTTATTCCGCTGCAGGATCAGAATGGAAGCCCGCTGCAGGCAGTTGTGCTTGAGGTTGGAGACGATACCGTTAAAATGGATTTTAACCATATGCTGGCTGGTAAAACCCTGCATTTTACCGGCGAGGTAGTAGAGGTAAGAAAGGCTACTGAAGAAGAAATCAACCACGGCCACGTACACGGCCCTGGCGGACACCACCATTAATATAGATCTGAAACCGCAATCAAGAGCAGCACGATAGAAATATCTTTAAAAGCCCTGCCTGCTTTTCTGCTTTAAGATCTAGGTTTACATCAATTTAAAAGCACCAGCCTCTCATACAGAAGCTGGTGCTTTTTATTTGTTAAGGGTACCCTTTGATGATTTATCCCTGCTTAACCAGCTGAATTTCGCAATGTAGTTTTATCTCATCACTTACTACCACACTGCCTGCTTCGGTTACCGCACTCCAGGTTAAGCCAAAATCTTTCCGGTTAATTTTACCATCTACTGTAAAGCCGGCTTTGGTCTGGCCGTAGGGGTCTACCACAATACCTCCAAACTCCACATTTACCGTAACGGGTTTGGTATTACCACGAATGGTCAGGTCGCCGTGCAGCTGGTATTCATTGCCCGATACATTCTCATATCTTCTACCTTCAAATCTTAGCTGCGAATGGTTGGCAGCATCAAAAAAATCAGGTGATTTCAGGTGTGTATCACGCTGCTCGTTATTGGTACTGATGGAATCAATGTCTGCCGTAAACACCACTCCTGTTGGGTTGCTGAACTGCTCATCTTCGGTTTCAGCCACCAGGTCAAAGCTGCTGAAGTAACCGGTTACGGTGGTAATCATCAGGTGTTTAACTTTAAACTGCACTTCGCTGTGTGTTGGGTCAACTTTCCATTTTACATTGGCCATCTTAAATAATATTAAAGGTTATAAAAAATATTTTAGGGCTGCTAAACAGCCGCCGCATTGGGTGCACTTTGATTGTTGTTTCAACATTTTTAACTGTACTACCGGAAAGGTGTTTATACCTGAAGGCCTTTATTCACCTTATCCTTAAACTTTACTAAACATCAATTTTCACTGAAGTCATGGTAATGGAGCCAACCACAGCCTCATCGTTGAAAAAGCTGGCCTGCTCATTTTCTTCCTGTAAGGCAAGCGCATAAATGAGTGGCAGGTAATGATCTGGTGTTGGCACGGCAAGCTTAACGGCAACGCCAAGCGTTTGATAGTTGATAAGTGCTGCATGATCTCTGTTCCGGATCAGAGATTTTATCTTTTCATTAGCCTCTATAGCCCAGTCAAAACCTGTGCTCAGGTGCCAGTCCAGCATACGGAGGTTATGAACAATGTTGCCGCTTCCCATAATCAGCACTCCTTTTTTCCTTAGTGATGCAAGGCTCTTTGCCAGCTTATAATGTTCCGCGAGATCCAGGCTATAGTCAAGGCTTAGCTGCACTACCGGAACATTGGCACTGGGGTAGAGGTGTGTGAGCACACTCCAGGCTCCGTGATCGAGGCCCCAGTCGTGCGTAAGTGCTATACTGTTATTTTTAGCGCTTTCCTGTGCCGCAAGTGCCAGTTCGGGATCGCCTTTTGCAGGGTAGCGCATATCAAAGAGGGCCTTGGGAAAGCCTCCAAAATCATGAATAGTTACGGGCTGCTCCATTGCTGTTACATAGGTGCCTTTGGTAAGCCAGTGCGCAGAGATACAAAGAACAGCCGTGGGCTTGGGAAGAGATTCTCCCATCCTGCGCCAGCCCTTTGAGAAATTATTTTCCTCAATAGCATTCATAGGGCTGCCGTGCCCCAGGAACAAAACTGGCATGGCCCCAGATTCTGGCTGTTCCGGCAGGGCTGTCAGGTGTTTAAGCTTCGTCATCATACGCAAAGTGCAGTCAAAACAAATATACGAATTTTACATCTCAATGTTTAAACATCATTATATTAAAAAATATCCCTCCTCCTACAGCAAATCTTAACAGGCGGCGTTTAATATTAACAGCTCCTTAAGCTGGTAAAAACAGGTGTTTGTATACTTAGAATACTTAACTTAACAAGAACCTACAGCAATCAAAACCAGATCTATGCGACTGCCCTTAATATATCTGTTAACCATACTCTGCAGCCTGACTGCACTAACAGTTGCCGCACAGGAGGTACCTGTTTATGTACCTGAACTTTATATCAGCAAGGGCGATACCCTACCCTACAGGATACTGCTGCCCCAGAACTTTGATCCCGAACAACAGTACCCGCTGGTGCTGTTTTTACATGGTTCCGGTGAGCGCGGCAATGATAATACAGCCCAGCTGACCCATGGCAGCAATTTATTTTTCAGAACAGATATCAGGAATGACTTTCCTGCCGTGGTGGTTTTCCCGCAGTGCCCGGCAGAAAGCTCGTGGACCAGCGCAGTTATAACCAATAATGGCAACAATAGAGAATTTCAATTTCAGACCGAGGGAGAGCCTACGGCTGCCATGCAGCTGCTGCAGGGTTTGCTGCACGAGCTAAGAGATCGCTCTTATATTGATAAACAGCGGCTCTATGTTGGTGGCCTTTCCATGGGCGCCATGGGTACCCTGGAGCTGCTCAGGCGGGAGCCGGGTAAATTTGCGGC
Source organism: Cesiribacter sp. SM1 (assembly GCF_020178975.1). Lineage (GTDB taxonomy): Bacteria > Bacteroidota > Bacteroidia > Cytophagales > Cyclobacteriaceae > Cesiribacter. Next base: position 75,283 of record NZ_JAHXBU010000044.1, on the reverse strand, counting down.
TGCCTTTGCCATCTGTGGCGGAGATAACCCGGCCAATGCCCGCAAATACAAAAATGTGCCCTTGTGGCTTTTTCACGGATCAAAAGATGATGTAGTTCCCCACTCCTTTTCTACCACGCTTGCCGACAAACTGGAAGAAATAGGAGCCAGAAACATTAAACTAACCATTTACCCCGAGGTAAAACACAACAGCTGGGACAAAGCCCTTGCAGACCCACAGTTACTGCCCTGGC
>NZ_JAHXBU010000044.1:0-75040 GCF_020178975.1 Cesiribacter sp. SM1 | reverse complement strand
AAGAAGAAATAATGATTTGAACAACATTAACAGCCAGCCTGCACAGCCTGGTGCAGGCTGTGCAGGCTGGCTGTTACTATTCATTTGTTGATAAGGCTAATTCAGGGCCACTACTGTAATCAGCGACTCTTCATCCTTTTTAGGGAAAATTTCCAGTACCAGTCTGTCGCCGCTCTGCGCCCGTTCCAGTAAAGCCCTAATGTCCATACGCTGATTGTTTTCCAGTGCTACAACCTGCTTTACCAGGGACTTGTTGCCACGGGCCAGGTAAATCACCAGGCTGTCGTAGGCTGTAACAGAACTGGCTTCTGTAAAGCTAAGTGCTACGGCTTCCAATTGACTATAAGCAGAGAGATCTACACCATTTCTAAGATCAATTACCTGCTGATTAAGCTGGTAAACCGGCGAATGCTGTGCCTTTAGCACAAGGGGGGCAAAGAGCAGCCCCAGCACCATAAGTGCGCTTGTTAAAAATCTGCCTGTTCTGTACATAACACAAGTTTAAATAAAAGATAAGATGGTAACCCGTATTGCCCTGTATTGTTATGCCATCAAACCGGCACCACTCCGGAATACCCTCAATCCTATACCTTAAACTGCCGGTTAAAGATCTAAGTAGTGTAAGGGCATCAGAGCACAGGGATCAAATCTTACAAATTGTACCCACCTGTTGGCCGGACTTAGGCTGAAAATCCGCTAAACCTCTGCTCCACTGCAGAGTTGTAAGTGTAAAACAAAGGCAAACAGAAGCTATGGCATTCAAAAAGATTTCCCTGAACAAAGGCAGGGAAAAAAAATATCGCTGGTATCATGGAGCACTTTTTCTGGCAGGAATCACCCTTGTTGAAAGAGGACTGGAAGCACTTGTAAAAAAAGCGCCTGCTGGTCCGGATACCCGGCAGGACGACAGGGCTTTTTACAAGAACCAGCACCAGGCAGTATTTGCTCCTCCGGGTGTAGCATTTCCCATTGCCTGGACAGTGAACGATATTGCCACCATCTGGGGTAACTTAAGGGTGCTGAACAAGCCTAAAGGTACCGCGGGGCGGCAGGAGTACCTGGCACTACAGGCAGCATCCTGGGGCGTATATTCTCTTTTTACTGCCCTGCATTTTGGTCTTCGCTCTCCTATCAATGCACTTGCACTCACAACGGCACATGCAGGACTTAACATCGCAAGTGAGTTGGTAGCTGTTAATAAACTACAAGATAGAAAGGTAGCGGCATCACTAGTACCTGTACTAAGCTGGCTGGCGGTGGCCTTGCCTACGGCTGTAACCTCTGCCCTCTGGAATCCTGATCGCTTTTACCAGACAAAATCAATCGTAAAGCCCCACAAGCGGTGGCTAAAGCAGAGCACATAGCAGAAAATACAGAAAAAGGCAGCTGCTAAAGCCAAATGCAAATTTCTTATACCTGAATACCGAGTTTGTATGATTCGCAACCGACTGGCACAGATGAAAGGCGTTATCCGCTATGGTTACCAGTTTCAGAATAAAGAAAAGATTATTCTCAGAGACTATATGGCCATGGAAAGAACCCGCCTGGCTAATGAACGTACCCTAATGGCTTACGTTCGTACCTCTCTGTTCTTTTTAACCGGTGGCCTTACTCTGCTTGAATTAGAAAGGTTTGAGCACCTAACCGGCCTGGCCTACATTGCTATTATCTTATCTGTGTCTATGCTGGTAATTGGTGTTACCAGGTTTATAGTATTGGGTAAACGGCTGCGAGTGTATTACGGTCAGATAAAAAATGAAGAAGAAGAAAATAAGAAGGAAAAGACTTAATTATAAACAGTTTGCAGGGCAATGATAAGTTCATTCGGGTCTTCCAGGTCTGCACGGGTAGCTGCATAATACCGGCGCAGTTCCATCATTTTCTGCTGGTTGCCTACTACTTCCTTTAGCCTGTTTAATAAACGCCTGTTCTTTTTATTCAGCTGGTGCATGTTGTCTGAAATCTTACCCATGGTATCGTATTTATAACTAACCAGGTTCAGGCGTCCGTCTACAGCTACAAATATTGCCTCCTGCAGGGTGTACGAAACAGATGAACCACTGTAAACAGGTAAGCCAAAGCTCGGGCCTATGCTGCCTTCGCACAAGATCATTTGTTTTGGATCTGCACTGTTTTCACATATTTGAAGAGAACCCTTTGACTCATCAACAAAATATTTCAGCAGCTCGTGATTAGCCGGTTTTTGAAGCACTGCAAAATCACTCCCCTCATGAAGCACCTTAAAGAAGCTGAAGCCGCCATTGAAAGGCAGCGAATAGTATTCATAACCACCAAAAGAAAAGCTGATCACCTGTTCAGGTGTTAACTGCTGCTCACCCCTGGTGCTTCTAACGGTCAGTACATCAGTGAGGTAATCGTAGTGTAAAGACGACATCTCGGCATGGCCACTTTCAAGGGTAATCCAGTTTTCTTCGAACTGCAGCTCCTTTGCCTGTGCGGTATAAGCGCTAAGCAACAGCAGTATAAAGCAGAAGAATTTAGCAAAAAGGGTAGCGGAATTTTTAACCACTTGCTGTATCCCAAAACCAGATTTCTTGATGATTGCGATGCCTGCCATGTAAGTTTATTGTGATTTATTGCTGAAATTTAGAACAAGTCTGCTCTACTTTCCAAATTTATTTCAAATAAATCATAAATTAATTTCAATTTTATGTAATTTGCCTCCTAATCAGGACACTTTACAGCTGCCGGAAAGCTCATGTTAAAAAGCATGTTTTCAGGAAAAACAATAGCTGCTCAAGAACAAATATTTTGCTTAACTCCTTATCCTTAACCCTATTGCGATCAATGTTCCACTTAAAATATGCTGGCCAAATGGCTATCCGAGCAGTAACAGGCTCCTGTTTTATGAAGGCGGGTTTGGTATTAAGTAGCCGGAAATCTGCCACATATGCTTTTAGTGGAACTACAGGCTTTTTTCAGCCAGTAGAAATAAATTACACCCTGCTGCTTTTATAGTACATATAGTTATACCGTTAGCAATCCTTTTTTTTTAGTTTTAAAGATATTTTTGAGACCCTGCTTTATTATTTAAACTTTTTCTGACTAATGAAAAACCAATTCCTTTACCCGATGATGGCACTGGCCTGCCTTATTATTTTTTCGGGTACACCAATTTTTGCTCAGGCTGGCTCTGCTGCCGATACAAACCTGCCACTTGCTGTGCTGGAGTTAACTGCCCGAAACCAGGATAAACTTATTGTAGTAGAATGGACCAGCATTGATGAGGCGGGACTTAGCCAATACCTGTTACAATATTCAGCAGATGGTAAAACATATAAAGATCTTGTACGGGTGCCCTCCAGAGGGAGTGTGAACGATGCAGCCTTTGTTTACACCATTACAGATTACCCGGTGGAGCGTGAATACCATTATTACCGCCTCTTAGCAGTGCCACAAACCGGAGAACCGGAAGAAAAAGCCGGCATCCGCATTGGCCGTTCTGGCACCCTTACCACCACCATACATCCAAATCCTGCCAAGGCAGACAGGTTTCCCACTGTTATACCCTCTGACCAGGCATACCAGATCCTGCTGTGCGACGCAAGTGGCAATGTTATAAAAGAGTACCAGCAGCGAAAAAAAACTCATTTACTCATACCCATAAGGGATATCCAGGAGGGACTGCACCTGCTAAGGGTATACAAACAACAACAATAAAAAAATTCGTAAGCCGGGCTACTCGCGCCTGCCCACAACCGATGCTTCACCAGGGCTAAGCAATCTAAAGGTACGTGCATTACACTGTTAAACTAATGCTCCGGCAGGAGGTTAATTCAGAAAACACCTCCTTTTGCTATGTTCAGAAATTCAGGTAACCCAAAAACCACCCGACGCATCATTGCCCTGCTCCTGCTCATTCTGTTCCTGGGCTGGCTTGCCTGGGCCTGGATGTTCTGGGTGTATTAATTCCATGCTTAGCAGCATATACAAACCACCTGGTGGTGCACAATAAAAAAACCGGTATTGCTACCGGTTCTTTTGTTTATTTAATGCTGGCTTTCTGGGAATCTGGCTGCAGGCTAATCCTGGCAAAGCGCTGCACACGCTTGCGCTGACCAAAAATAACCACCTCCTTATTGGTTAGCTGCTCACACACCTTGGGCCTGATGATTACACTTGCATCTGCGGCCTTGAATAAAGGTCTGCGGGTCTGGTTTCCCTGTCCATCCATTTCTACCATTACAACAATGGCCTCATTGCCACTCAGGCGCATGTTATAAACCTGCCCCTGTTTGGCATTGAGGTTTTTAGGATGATCGTTGAATATAAAGTATAACCTGTCCTGCACCACTGCCATCGTGTAGGAGGAGTAAAAGCCCCCGTCATTTACTGTTCGCTGGCGTTTTGGTATCTGGTGTGCCCATTCGATTTCGCCCTGCGGATTGATGTTCACAACAATAATATTGTTGTAGTGGTACTGGGTTTTCGTTGAAGATACCCCGCCGGCGGGGCTGTAAGTTGTCATTACGCGAATGTAGTACTGCTCTCCCACCAGAATGGCTCCCCCATCCTCACGAAGCACCAGCTCGTCCAGGTCAAATTCGTACAGCTCTACATTCTTTCCTTTTTCTATTTTGTCTTTGGTTACCGCTGCTCTCCCCTCCTTCATGTTTTCAGTTAGAAAATCAGCACCAAAATCTTTAAAACTCTGCTTTTTAACCTGTTTGCTTTTGGCATCAATTGTTAAAAAATAGCTGCCCCCAATGCTGGTTGTGCTTGCCGGGGAGTAAAACCCTGCACAAATAATATCCTGGTTGGGTAAAATGGCAATCTGCATATCGTTGAGAAATTTGCCCGGTATTTCAACGGCATAATCTGTTAGCGAAGCACCATTGTCCCGATAGCTAAGCACCTGGTACTTATAGTTTGGCTCTCCTTTGCGCTTTAGCTTGCGCTTTTCATTAAACAGCCGCCCCAGCAGGTGTATGTTGCCTGTATTATCAACTTTGTAACGTTCAACTTCAAAAAGCTCTTCCTGGTAAGGCAGTTCTATCTGTTTTTCCCATAGCTGGTTCATTTCCCAGTCCAGTACATGAAAGCCAAAGCGCTCGTTTTCGCCCTGGTCGTAGGGCAGGTTATAGAACACCAGGAATTTTGTAGAATCACTGGATACAGAGAAACCAAATACTCCGCTGTTGCCCCGGGAATAACCGGCATAATCAATAGCAGAGATCTGGCGGGGCTCTCCCATTGGCTGCAGGCTTGTTTTGCTGATGGGCTGCAGGTACAGCTTTTTCTGCTTTGTTTTCTGATCAGCCAGGGAGGTGAACATGAACAGCCTGTTATTATAGTGTATGATGTTCTCCAGCGCACGCTTTTTATCGTCGAGCTCCAGGTCTACCTCCACGGTACGGGTTTTGTTCATGGAGTTATCGTAGTGCTCCAGCGAGAACTTAGAATTTATTCCATAGAAAGCCCCCGATCTAAGCCGCAGGGCATAAAAACCAGATTCATCATGCCCTATTACATCTGCCAGCGTAGATCGTTTGGATTCCTGCTGGGGGTTGCCCAATAAAATACTAATGCCTTCGTAACGAGGTTGGGCCACTGCCACCGGCAGCAGGCTTCCCAGCAAAAGAATCAGGAATAAGATCTTTTTCATTGAAAACAGGGGGTAATTGATAAACGAAGATAAATGCTAGATTTGAGCTTTTGCAGCAATTGCAAGTTTTTAAACAATTCTACTGAACCCCAAACTTAGAGCATCAGCGCACCAATGAATATCAAAACACTGCAGTTAACTTCAACAGAAGAAATCCGGCATAGCTTTAACGAAGCTTTTAAAGAATATTTTGTACCGCTTCAGCTTTCTGCAGAACAAATGGAGCAAAAGCTGCTGGCAGAAGGGTTTGATCCTTCCATATCGGCCGGTGCTTTTGATGAAAGCAGGCTGGGAGGCTTTATACTGCACAGCAGCGGCATGCATGCTGGCAAACGTACTGTCTATAATTCGGGCACCGGCATTGTGGCTGCTTACCGCGGGCAGGGCCTGGTACAGGAGATGTACGAATACCTGCTGCCGCTGCTAAGGGAAAGAGGGTATGAAAAAAGCCTGCTGGAGGTTATTCAGGAAAATACTGTAGCCCGCCGGCGCTACGAAGCTGTGGGTTTTCAGGTACTGCGGGAGCTGCATTCCTTTAAAGGTGAAGTTACCGGGCCTGTTCTGAATCCGGAGGTTATGGAAATCAGGGAACTGCACTGGGCGCTGCTGCAGTCTTACTGGAACTGGCAGCCCAGCTGGCAACACTCACTGGAATGTCTGCAGCGTGCAGCTGCCAGTTACAAAACCTACGGAATATACAAAGAGGAGCAGCTTGCGGCATATGTGGTAGTCAACCCAATCACCAACCGCATTCCCAGTTTTGCAACCGCTCAAGGCTGGAGAAACAAGGGACTGGCCACTGCCCTGTTCCGCCACGTACAGCAGCTCCGCCCGCAAATGCCGCTTACTGTCATCAATATGGCAAGCCACGATGTGGAGAGTATAGGCTTTCTTCTGAAAACAGGCCTTAAGCCACTGTTAAAGCAGTACGAAATGGAACTTAACCTCCGGCAGCAAGCCTAAAAACAACTGCTGCTATGCTGCTTTGCCCCTTTACAGGCTTTTAAGGGCAAGCCATCCATCCTTACTTTTCCTCCACTTATCAGAACTTTTTTCTTCTGTTGGCGTGGTTCCATTACCTTGTTTTTAAAAAATTAACGTTCTGTATTTTATGAACAACTATTTTAGAAGAGGATTAACAGGTTTGTTTGTGCTGCTGCTCTCAACAGCAGCCCTGGCACAATCAGATATATACCGCTACAGCCTGGACCTCACCAAAGTAAAAAACGACCAGCTGCAGGTTCAGCTGGAAACTCCCCTGATCACTGAAAATAAGATTACCTTCTATATGCCAAAGATCATACCCGGCACCTACCGGGAAAGCGACTATGGCATGTTTGTTACCGAGCTTAAGGCCTACAACAAAAGGGGCAAAGAGCTGCCTGTAAAAAGGCTTACCGATAACAGCTGGGAAATCAGTAAGGCTAACAAATTAGCCCGCATTAGCTATTGGGTAGAAGATATTTTTGATACCGAAAAAGAAAACCAGGTGTACATGATGTCTGCCACCAACATCGAAGAGGGCAAAAACTTTGTAATCCATACCCCTGGTTTCTTTGGCTACTTTGAAGGCATGAAAGAACAGCCTTTTGAGGTGAGCATTACCAAACCCGAAAGTTTTTATGGCAGCACCGGCCTTGTACCTGTAAGTACTGATAGTACACAGGATATCTTCCGCACCCGCGATTATGATATGCTCATGGACTCACCCATGATGTACAACAGACCGGATACAACCTTTGTGGAGGTAGCCAATGCAAAGGTACTGGTGAGTGTATACTCTCCTAACAAGCAGGTCACCTCAAAATTTCTGGCCGAGCAGTTCGATAAGCTGCTGCAGGCAACTGCTGAATATTTAGGCGGCCGGCTGCCCGTGGAAAAATATGCCTTTATCATGTACTTTGCCGAGCCAGGCAGTGCCAACCCCAGGCAGGGAGCGCTCGAGCATAATGTTTCTTCCTTTTACTACCTCAGCGAAACACCCCAGCAGCTGATTGCTCCCCTGCTGGTGGATATTGCCGCCCACGAGTTTTTCCACATTGTAACACCGCTCACCATTCATTCTAAAGAAATAGCTGACTTTGACTTTAACGAAGCTGTGCTCTCCCGGCATTTGTGGCTTTACGAAGGTGTTACTGAATATGCATCAGATCATGTGCAGGTAAGGTACAACCACATCACCCAGTCGCAGTTTCTGGATAAGATGCTGGAGAAAATCCAGAACTCCCGCACCAGGTTCAACGATACGTTACCATTTACAGAACTTAGCGTTAAAGCAGCGCATGAGCATGCCGATCAGTACAGCAATGTGTACGAGAAAGGGGCTCTCATAGCAGCAATGCTGGATATACGGCTGCTGGAATTATCGGGGGGCAGCATGGATCTGCAACAGCTGCTAAGCAAACTTAGTGAGCGCTATGGCAAAAACAAGCCTTTTGAAGACGATGAGCTTTTTGGCGTGATTGAAGAAATGACCTATCCTGAAAACGGCACTTTTCTGCGCAGGTATGTAGGCGGCTCAGAACCACTGCCCCTGCAGGAGTATTTTGCTAAAGTAGGTGTTGATTTTCAGCAGGAGCCCGGTACACAGATTGCCTCGCTGGGTAACCTTAACTTTGGGTTTAACCAGCAGCAGATGCGTATAGAAATTGCCAGTGTCAGCGGCATGAATCCACTGGGCTTTCAGAAGGGCGATTTACTGCTAAGCATACAGGGGCAGGATTTAACCCCTGCAACTGCACAGGCCGTAGTTGAAAATTTTACTGCCAATACCAAAGCTGGAGATAAAGTAGAGGTTGTTGTTGGCAGAAAAAATGAGGCTGGTGAATACGAGGAGAAAGTGCTGACAGCACCTGCCCAGTTGGTAGCCACGCCCGGCCCAATGAAATTAACCTTTGCCGAGAACCCTACATTTGAGCAACTAAAGCTGCGCAACCAGTGGCTACAGGCCAAACCTGTTACAGCACGGCCACAAGATGTAGAAAGCGTGGATGCCCTCATTACTGCGCTATACGAAGTAATTTCAGGCCCTGCCGGTGAGCGCGATTGGGATCGCTTCACTTCCCTTTTCAAGCCAAATGCACGCATGTCGGCCATTTCACCAAATAAAAGCGGCCAGCGCGTATATGTGTCCATGACTCCGGAAGAGTACAAAGCAAAAAATGGCCCCTATTTCAGCAAGAACGGTTTCTGGGAAGAGGAACTGGGCCGCCAGGAAACAAGATTCGGCGAGGTGGTTTCTGTTATGAGTTCATACCAGTACCGCCTGGAACCCAATGGTGAGCCAGCTCAGAGAGGTGTTAACTCCCTTCAGCTGGTGTATGACCAGGGCCGCTGGTGGATTGCCAATGTAATCTGGAACACCGAAACCAAAGACAACCAGATTCCTCAAAGTCTTTTACCCTGACAAGCGCAGGAACCATAATCATAGAAACAAATGAAGCAGGCCACAATGGTCTGCTTCATTTGTTTTAGCTAACGTTACTTTTGGTTCAAGTACACAAAAGAGCCGCCCCTGCAGCAGGAACGGCTCTTTTGTATGCATCAGCAGTATGCAAGATAATCCGGCCTCACCTGATCAGTAATTAGGATTTTGATCTTCATTCGTTAATGCCTGGTTATTGGCTAGCTCCTGTGCAGGAATTGGCAGTAAGGCATGTTTGGACGGGTTGTAATTAGCTATTGGCTCAGATGTTAGTTTGCCGTTCTTCCTCCACCTGATCAGGTCCCTGGTTCTTACCTGCTCACTGGCAAGTTCTACCCTTCTTTCTCTTGCAATGATTTCAAACATTTCCTCTTTGCTGGCAGGCGCAGCAAGCTCTGGCAGGTCAACAGAAGGTCTTTGCCTAACCTGGTTCACATATTCAATTGCTGCCGCAGGTCCTTCCAGTTCATTCACTGCCTCTGCCATCATCAGCAGAACATCTGCATAGCGGATTACGCGGAAGTTTATGCCCGAGATCTGGTTTTCATTGCCCTGCTTATAGGCATTGGAGTACTTCTTCCAGCCTACCTGCGACAACTCCATGGTGTAGGGCGTACCATCTGCTTTTTCAGGGCAGCCAAAGCAGTATTCTTCACCATCTTCGTAGAAGGTATAGTCAAAACGCGGATCACCTTCTTCGTAAGCCGACAGCAGGCCGGGAGAAGGATTAACGTTATTCCAGCCAGTAATTGGGGTGTATTCCTGTCCGCGGAAGGTTACTTCTGCAATACCCTGTCCATCGCCGCCATCGTTCCAGGGCACACCATATCCATGGGCTGTAGAGAACTGTACCTCAAAGATAGACTCTGCATTGTTTTCATTTTCCTCAGTAAAGTTATCTTCAAACTCTGGCACCAGGCTGTACTGCCCGGAAGAAATCACTTTCTGGAATTCTGTTCTTGCCGCAGCATAATCTCCCCTGAACATGTGAATTTTGCCTTTAAGAGCCTGAGCAGCTCCCTTAGGAACTCTTCCAAGCTCAGATGCACCCCATTCTGATTTTGTTGGAAGGTTTGCTTCGGCAAAATCCAGATCTTCAAATATCAGCTGGTAAATCTGTTCTACGGGAACCCGTGGAAAGCCTTCAGCCAGGGTGGCAGGTGTGGCCGGCTCAGTATGCAGCGGCACAGGGCCCCAAAGTGATACCAGGTCGTTATAGGCCCATGCCCTTAAGAACCTGGCCTGGGCTACATACCTGTTCCTGGCCGCTACAGAAAGTTCCTCTTCCGGAATATCGTCTGCAACATCAATTACCAGGTTAGCCCTGTGGATTACCCTGTATAAGCCCTGCCACACATCGTTTACAAGTTTGTTACCAGCATCGAAGTTATAATTCAGTGCTGCAGCTCTGGGAGGCTCGAGGTTTGCAGTGCCTACATTTTCATCAGAGAGCATATCCCAAAGGAAAAAATACTCCCTGTTGTACAGGTTATTTGCCTGCAAGCCAGAGTAAATGGCAGTAACACCAGCACTTAGTTCAGCTTCGTTTGTAAAGAAAGTACCTGTAGAAAGCTGGTTTGGGTTATCTTTTTCGAGAATATCTTCATTGCACGAAGAGAACATCATCAAACCTAAAATAACCGGCTTTAAATATTTATATGTTTTCATTTTTCTTATGCTAATTAAAATCCGATTTGAATACCACCAATAAAGGTTCTGGCCTGTGGATACTGACCAAAGTCTACGCCCTGGTTGAGTGTTTGTACTCTGCCATCGGGGTTGTTCCGTAAATCTGTTCTTATACCAATTTCCGGATCGTAGCCTGAGTAATCAGTAAAGGTGAGCAGGTTCTGAGAGGTTACATAAATCCTCAGTCTTTTCACAAACCCATTGCCCACATTATTGAGCAGGTTGGCAGGCAGTGTGTAACCAATGGAAAGGTTTTTAACCCTCAGATAGGAACCATCCTCAACAAAACGATCTGAGATCCTGGCATTTCTGTTGGGGTCTGAGTTGATGGCGCGTGGTACGTCTGTGTTAGGATTTTCAGGAGTCCAGCGATTAAGCACCGCTGTGCCTGAATTGAACAGGCGGGTCATGCCCTCCATGTTATAACCATTCACGTTGAGAATTTCGTTACCCTGTACCCCCTGGATAAAGAGGCTGAGGTCAAAATTCCTATAGTTGGCACTGGCATTCAAACCATAAGAGAAGTCGGGCAGGAAGTGGCCCAGGTTGGTTCTGTCATCGTCGTCTACAACCCCGTCATCATTCAGATCTTTAAACCTGATATCGCCGGGCGCTGTATCGGCAGTCTGGTAATAGATGCCTTCGGGACTTAGGTTATTGGCTGCATTAACCTCTTCCTGGCTTTGGAATATACCATCAACCACCCAGCCACGGAAATAAGCAATAGGCTGGCCCTCTTCGGAGTATGTGGTGTTGTAACCTGTTTGCAGGAAGGCTGTACCCTCCAGCGAGCTGCCAATGCCCAGAGAGGTAAGTTCGTTTCTTACAAAAGATATGTTACCTCCTAAAGACCACTGAAAATCTCCGGCAGATTTATAATAACCTGCAGTAACTTCAAATCCTTTGTTCACTACAGCACCCAGGTTATCAACCGGTGCCACATCATATCCAATAGAGAATGGAATGGGCACGTTCAGGAGCATGTCTTCAGTTTCGTTACGGAAATATTCAACACTGGCCCTGATACGGTTTTTCATAAAGCCAAGGTCTACACCAAAGTTGGTCATGGTAGTGGTTTCCCATTTGATGTCGGGGTTTGCCATTTGCCTGGTGGTTGCACCACCTATAAGCGACTGACCTTCGCCAAAAACGTAAGGGTTCTGGTTGGCAATGGTTGCCTGGTAACCATAGTTACCAATCTGGTCATTACCTACCTGGCCCCAGCTGGCCCTTAACTTCATTTCGCTGATCAGGCTGATGTCACGCAGAAAAGGTTCCTCACTTACCCGCCAGCCGGCAGAGAAGGCCGGGAAGGTACCCCACCTGTCATTCCCAAAGCGGGAGCCACCATCACGGCGTACTGAGGCCGACAGTAAATATTTGCCTGCATAGTCGTAGTTAACGCGGCCCAGGTAAGAGATCAGGGCATACTCATAGCGCTGTCCGCGTATTTGCACACCCTGTCCAAAAGCATCGGGTACATCAATTTCGCTGGTAAGATCTGTTTCACCAACAGTACGGGTGTTACGGCCAACGTGCGACTGGCGTTCAGCTACGGCTACCGCATCTATGTGGTGGTTACCAAAGGTTCTGTTAAACGACAGCTGGTTAGAGATCAGTGGTGAGATGAAATCAGTTCTGTTCTGGTCAATATCAGCCGTTGGGTTTTTATGGTAGGTGTCAGATGGGTCTATCATCGGTACAAACTGGTCGTTATAGCCAAAGTTCATATCCAAACCCAGCAACAGCTTGTATTCCAGGCCATCCAGAATTTCAAAGCTTGCATAGGCTGTACCCAGCAACTTCAGGTTTTCATCCCAGTTTCTTCTAAGCATGGCATTCAATACAGGGTTTTCCGGGTCGGTGCCATCAGCAAGGTCAGTAGCCCGGAAACCACCTACTTTGTCTTCGTCTCTAACAGGTATGTAGGGCACCATCTTGATCATGTGCTCTATTTGGGTACGGCCGCCATTGTAAGGCTCGTTCTGTCTTTTTGAATAGGCAGTTGTGAGTGTTTCGCCAACTTTAAACCTGCCAATCGTAAACTCGCTGTTTGCCCTTATAGAATAGCGCTCAAAGCCGGTGCCGAGCATAATACCATCCTGCTTAAAGTAGCCACCACTGATGTTAAACAGGGAGTTATCGCCACCTCCGGAGGCAGAAAGGTTAAAATCCCTGATAGGTGCGGTGCGGAACATCTCATCCTGCCAGTCGGTATCAACATCGGCAAATTCTCCCAGATTGTTAAACCTTGGGGGCAGATCGGTACCCGGATCACTGTTGATCAGGTCTCTGCCATAGGCCAGATACTGTTCTCTGTTCAGCAGGTCCAGGGTACGCCAGGCTGTCTGGTAACCGTAGTAGGCATCGGCATTTAGGCTTGTTTTGCCTTTAACACCGCGCTTGGTGGTAACCAGAATTACACCGTTTGCAGCCCTTGAACCATAAATAGCAGAGGCAGAGGCATCTTTCAACACCTGCACCGATTCAATATCATTAGGATTAATTTCGTTAATACCCCCGGCAGGCATACCATCAATTACATAAAGAGGATTATTGTTACCAACGGTACCCAGCCCTCTGATGCGTACCACTGGGTTAACGCCCGGAGAACCAGAGTTGGCCACCGTAATACCGGCAGCTCTTCCCTGCAGTGCCTGGTCTACCGAAGCCACCGGCTGCTCCCCAATGTCTTTGGAAGATACTGAAGAGATAGCACCTGTTACCCGTGCCCTCTCCTGGGAGCCATAGCCTACAACAATCAGCTCTTCCAGTGTTTCATCTTCCGGCGCAAGAGATACATCTATCTGGGACTGAGCACCAACAAGAATCTCTTTGTTCTGGTAGCCTACAAAAGAATATACCAGTACATCTGTATTACTGGCTTCAATCTGGTAATTACCGTCTACATCAGTAACTGTTCCTGTTGTAGTTCCTTTAATCACAACAGTAGCGCCCGGAATGCCAAAAGTGGTACCTGCTTCCAGTACCCTTCCTTTAATTACCCTCCCCTGCGCATACAGGGAATCGGGAACTGCAACTACCATGAGCAGCAGCATCAGCATCAGGCGAGAAAAGTTTAGATAGTAGTGCTTCATAAGTTTTACTCTGTTTAAGGTGAGGTTGATTAATTGTGGTTTAAAAGGTTTGGTTTATCATCAATTATTTTTTGCAAACGTTTGCAGGGCTGAAGAAAAAAATCCTTCCATGCCTAATCAAAAGAGATCTAAAAAAGCATTAGCATATCATGCAGCCCTGCAAAGCATGAGGGCTGTGGCGTGTTCAAAAGGCTATCAACTGTTCAAAATAGCCTGCCAACAGAATAATTAAAGACAATTACAGTACACAGCTATAAGCGGGCAGGAAAAACTGCTCCACTACACCTCTAATAAAAATCTTGACTTAGCTAAGTAAGCCACTCTGCTATGTACTTCCTTAAGAAGAATAAATCACTACACTGTGGTAATTTATAAAAATTTTATATTGCTAAACGCAGGTTTGTATATTTTTTTAAAAGTTTTTATCTCAACTGCCAGGCGCTGGCCCCTGAAAGCTTTTCATCCCTGTTACCTGCTGCAGTAAAGTTTTGCTGATAAAAATCAGTCTTCTGATCTTTTTTGTACTTAGCTCTTACCGTATCAATATATCAAAGTACACTTCATTATATGTTTTAGCAATTTGACAATAGGGGTAGCCTAAAATTCCCTTCCTTTATATATTACCATAGCGCAGTGTTCACGCACATTATTCCTGTTTGGGGCCGGGGTTATAGTTTTTAAAATGAATCCTCCTTCAGAATATTCTTTCATTTAACACTATTTTTTTGTAAGATTATAACTTAAGCATATGTTGCTTTGCTAAGCAACCGCCTTGTTTTGTGTGTGATGATGTGCATGAATAGCTTATGTTGTTTAGATTGTTTTGGTCTGCCAGGCACCTGCAATCTTTAAAAAGCAGCTGGCTGTTCCGGATTATTAGGCTCCTAAAATCACTATCGTTGGCTGTAGCCCACTGAGACAGTAAATTCATCTGTACCATGCGAACCCCCCTTATACCCTGCCTGCTGCTGATGGCAGGCATTCTGACTGCCTGCACTAAAGAAGGCGCCCCGGAGGCACCCCTGTTCGAACTGCTTTCTCCAAAGCAAACAGGGGTTAATTTTGTAAACAGCCTTTCCGAAAACGATACCTTAAATGTGTTCGATTTCGATTATATGTACAATGGTGGTGGTGTGGCTGTTGGCGATTTTAACAACGATGGCCTGCAGGACCTGTTTTTTACCGGCAACAGTGTTTCCTGCCGCTTATACCTGAACAAGGGCAGCGGTAAACTGGAGTTTGAGGATGTTACTGCTGCCGCCGGCCTAACCACGCGCCAGTGGGCAGAAGGGGTTACCCTGGTGGATATCAACAACGACGGACTGCTGGATATTTACGTATCTACCTCCAGCGGCTATAAGCAGCAGCCCAATGCAAACCTGCTTTTCATTAACAAGGGCACTTCTGCAAACGGTGTACCCCGCTTTGAGGAGCAGGCTGCTACATGGGGCATTGCCGATAGCGGTTACAACACCCTGGCTGCTTTTTTTGATTACGACAGGGATGGCGACCTGGACCTGTACGTGCTCTCTAATTCAGTAGAAGACAAAAACCGCAACAACCCACGCCCCAGGCAGCTCCGGGGAGAGGGCAAAAGCACCGATAAATTGTACCGCAATAACGGCAACAGTACTTTCACCAATGTATCGGCAGAGGCCGGCATTCTGATTGAAGGTTACGGGCTGGGCCTGGCCATCAGCGATATTAACAAAGATGGCTGGCCCGATATATACGCCGCCAACGATTTTGTCTCTAATGATATTCTCTATATCAACAATGGCGATGGCACCTTTAGCAATAAAATACAGGAAATGCTAAAGCATCAGAGCATGAACAGCATGGGTACCGATGTTGCCGATTATAACAACGACGGGCTCTCCGATATCATGGTGGTAGATATGATGCCGGATAAAAACGCCCGGCAAAAATCTATGTTTGCCAACATTAATTACGACAGGTACATGCTGGAGCTTAGCCTTAACTACGAACCCCAGTTTGTTAGAAACACCCTGCAGCTTAACAATGGAACCGGCCCAGATGGTAAGCTTTCATTCAGCGAAATAGGTCAGATGGCCGGGGTATATAAAACAGACTGGAGCTGGACTCCCCTGTTTGCTGATTTCGATAATGATGGTTTAAAAGACCTGTTTATTTCCAATGGCTATGGAAAAGATGTAACCGATATGGATTTTGTCGCTTACAGCACCTCGCTTCGCCAGTTTGGTACCCACGAATCAAAGATTGAAAAGATCCGTGCCGAAATGCAAAAGCTGGTCGAAGTAAAAACCCCGAACTTCATCTACAAAAATAAAGGAGACCTAAGCTTTGCAGATAAATCAGAAAGCTGGGGCTTTGTGCACCCCTCCCTTTCCAATGGTGCTGCCTTTGCCGATCTGGATAACGACGGCGACCTGGACCTGGTGGTTAACAATGTAGATGAGCCTGCTTTTATTTACCAGAACAATGCAGATAAGCTCTTCCCCGGCAACAGCACTAATTACCTAAAGCTCAATATTAAAGGCGACTCCCTGAACAGGCAGGGACTGGGCAGTAAAATTACCCTGCACTATAAAAAAGGAAATACTTCCGAAATGCAGTATTACGAGCATTACCTCACCCGCGGGTATAAGTCTGCTGTTGACAACAGGGTGCACTTTGGCCTTGGTGATGCTCAGGGTGTAGATTCACTGAAGATCCAGTGGCCCGACGGGCGTGAACAAGTGCTGCTGAATGTAAAGCCAAACCAGCTGCTTCAGCTCGACCACAGAAACTCACAGGCTCCTGAAATTCAAAGAAACAGAAGCATTCAGCTGGCCTTCAGCGAAGTATCCGGTATAGGTGGCCTGGATTATGTACACAAGGCCGAAGAGTTTGTAGACTTCAAGATTCAGCCGCTTTTACCGCACAAGCATTCAGAGGGTGGTCCCGGCATTGCCGTAGGTGATGTAAATGGCGATGGCCTGGAAGATTTTTACGTGGGCGGAAATGTAATGCACCCCGGCACATTGTTTCTCCAGCAGCATAAAGGTACATTCTCACAAAAAAAGCTTGCTGCCGGCGGCGAGTATGATGATATGGGCTCCCTGTTTTTTGATGCAGATGCAGATGGAGACCTGGACCTGTACATTGTGAGTGGCGGCAGCAGGCGTACCGCCGGAACAGCTGCCTACCAGGACAGACTCTACCTGAATGATGGCAGGGGCAACCTTAGCCTTAATGCAGAAGCATTGCCTCCAATGCACACGAGCGGATCTGTGGTAACAGCTGCAGACTATGATGCCGATGGCGACCTCGATCTGTTTGTTGGCGGGCGTCTTGTGCCCCAGCAGTACCCCATGCCTGCAAAAAGCTATGTGCTGCGCAACGATGGCGGCACATTTACAGATGTAAGCAAAGAGCTATGCCCCGAACTGGAAAAACTGGGCATGGTTACCGCTGCCTTATGGACAGATGTAAACAATGACCGACTCCCGGACCTGGTAGTTACCGGCGAATGGATGCCCATTACAGTTTTAAAGCAGGAAAAAGGCGCTGGCGGTAAAAGAGCATTCACCAACATCACTCAGGCTGCAGGTTTAGCCAATACCACTGGCTGGTGGAACAGCATTGCGGCCGGCGATTTTAACGGCGACGGCCACATGGACTATGTTGCAGGAAACCTCGGCCTGAACAGCAGGTACCAGGCTTCCGTCTCTGAACCTGTTTCGCTGTATGCCAAAGATTACGACAACAATGGCAATCTGGACCCAATCATGTTCTACTACATCATGGGCGAAAATTACCCCGCGCACCCCAGGGATGCTTTAACCGGCCAGCTCCCCATGATGCGGCGCAGGTTCAAGAAATATGCTGATTATGGCAAAACCCCATACAAAGACTTTTTTGCTGAAGATGAAACAGCAGGTGCTTATGTACTGAAAAGCTATGAGTTCAGGTCTTCTGTGATCAGGAATGGGGGCGATGGTACCTTTACTGTAGCTCCCCTGCCAGCACTGGCACAGCTTGCGCCTGTGTCTGGCATTCTATGCAAAGACTTTAATGATGATGGTTTTACCGACCTGCTCCTGGCTGGCAACTCTTATGCAACAGAAGTGCACACGGGCAGGTATGATGCCTCCATTGGTAATTACCTAGTCGGTGACGGTGCTGGAAACTTCAAAGCTGTAGCAGCTAAAAACAGTGGTTTTTATGTTGATGGAAATGCCAGGGCAATGGCAGAACTTGTTAACCAGCAGGGCCAGTCGCTAATTCTGGTAAGCCAGTATGCCGATAAGCTGAAAGTCTTTGCGCCTGCGCAACAAGCAGCTGTGTTTACGTATCAAGCGGGGCCTATGGACCAACGGGCCGATCTGTATTTAAAGAATGGCACAAAGGTGGTTCATGAATTTTACCACGGCGCCTCTTACCTTTCCCAATCCAGCAGGGTTTTACCCATTAGCACCGAAGTTGACTCTATTGTGGTTTTTACTTATTCAGGCATCAAAAAGGCTTACGCCTACCCCACCAAGGCTACAATTGCTGCTAAACAATAGTCGAAACCATGAATATGCGTGAATGGTGAAATCGCTCTCCGGAATCTGAAACTCCTGTTCCGGCAGGGCTGTCGGATTACGGTAACACTGTAACATAAACAACAGAAACTGCCGCTGCCCCGAAAGCAAACTGTTTTTTTTTAAGCCCGGCGATAAAGCTTAGTAAGTTTAAACCAAACAACTTGCCGTTGTTTGGTATTCTTTTTCTGATAAGAAAAAAGATATGAACCTGAAAAGGCTTAATGCAGCCGAATTGTTTGCCCTCTGGCGTGTTGTTTCGTTTCCAATTATTCTTGTATTCATCTACCTGGGAGACAGGCATGTTACCGCATGGTTGTACATGCTCTTTTTTTCGACCGATGCCATTGATGGTTTGCTAGCCAGGCTGTTTGATATGGAAAGTGTAAGAAGAGCCCGGCTCGATACCCTGGGTGATATACTCTACCTGCTTACGGGCGTGCTTGGTTACTATGTTTTTGAAACCATCCATTTTGCAGAGCACCTCTTCCTGCTGCTTCCAGTATTAGGCTTATACCTCATTCAGTTTATCCTGGCCATGAGCAAGTGGGGCCAGCCCAGCACCTACCACACCCTGCTGGCTAAACTTGCTGCTTTTGTGCAGGTGGTGTTCCTGGTGTGGGTATTCTTTTTTGGAGTATATCAACCACTCTTTTACCTGGCTGTAGGCATTAGCCTTGTAGATGCCCTGGAAGATATTATCATCACTATAATATTGCACAAGCAAAAATCTCATATCCTGGGCCTGCCATGGTTGCGGAAGAAGAAAGAAAAATAAGCTCTGGGGCTGGATTTTCTTTCAGGGGAAGATGCTCAGAAACTATCATTACCTTTGCCTATCAGCAAATTTCACAAAGTACCAGTATGCGCATTATCAAAGAAGTACCGCTGCCCGACATGAAGGTTACCATCTACAACTGGAACAACAAATACCTCTTTAAACTGGAGCAGGGCCTGCTGGAGCAGACTTATAAAATACCCGAAACTGAAATTACCAGCGAACAGGAGCTGGATGTGCTGCTTGGCGAAGCTTTTCTGAACAAGGCACGGAAACGCTTCCGCGACATGATGTCAGATCTGCAGGAAGCGCTGTTTTGATCCTGCCTTTGTCAGAGATCAGGTCAGGAATTTTACAGAAATCAGGGTAATGTCGTCATTGATCTCGCCTGCTGTCCACTCCAGCTTAAGGGCCACCATGTTCTGGATAATGGCTTCGGCTGAGTGCTGTGCACTTTGCAGGTAACGCTTTTGCACAGGTTCAATGCCCATAGGCTTGTGATCCTTATTAAAGAGCTCAATAAGGCCGTCGGAAAGCAGCAATAAGCCGTCTCCTTTTTTCATGTTCAGAATTTCAGTCTGGATATCGAAAGCAATGCTCGAGCCCATGAACGGCCCCTTGAACACATGGATATCCACCTTTTGCTCCTCGGCAGAATAACGCAGCAGTGGCGGCATGCCGGAGGAGGCAATGGTAACCTCATGCCCGCGGATGCGCAGCAGCGTAAGGCCCATATACAGGTTACGCACCTTAAGGTTTCGGATGCCATCAGACATTTGCCGCAGCAGATCGGCAGGCTCCATCTGGTGCCCAAAGGTGTGAAAGTAGCTTTTGGCAACGGCCACCACGGTACCAGCCATTACACCATGCCCGGTAGCATCGCCAATAATAATGTAGAAATCTCCGTTCTCTGTTTCGAGGTAATCGTAATAATCGCCTCCTACCTCTGCATAGGTTTGCAGGTACATCTGCATCTGGATGTGTGAAAGCTTAGGCGGCTGAACAGGAAGCATGGAGAGTTGTAAGCGCTTGGCAGCCTCAATTTCTTCTGCCCTGCGTTTATTCTCCTGCTCAATGTCAATCATGGTAATGGAAGTCTGCAGCTGCATGCGTATCAGTTCACGCTGCCTTTCTTCCAGCAACATCTTTGCTTCGCGCAGCTGGCGGTTTTTCTCTACCAGCTCCTGCTTGCGTTTTTCTTCCTGCTCCTTTTCCCTGGCCCTGAGAACAGCATTTTTTACAGTTGTATAAAAATCCGGACCAATGCCCGACTTCTGTATATAATCGTAGGCGCCGGCCTTGAATGCCCTTGCCGCAATCAGCTCATTTCCGGAACCAGTCATGAAAATAATGCACAGCTGATGGTTAAATTCCTGCTGTAACAGGCTGAGGGCCTGCAGGCCATCCATATCAGGCAGCATATAATCCAGCAACACACAATCTGGCTTATGCTGATGTAAAGCGCTGAAAGCCTCCGATATAGTAGAGGTTTCTTCAAAAGTTACATCACTGCCATTCCCGGAAGCGCCCTTCTGGATAAAGCGCTTCAGGATCTCCCTGTCTTCCCGGTTGTCGTCTATGATTAAGAAGTGCATAGGTTCCGTTTATGCTATTGGTTCCATCTTGAAGGGCATCACAGACACTTCAAGCCAGTACTGTTTTATTAGTTGAACAACATTTAAGAAATCATCGAACTGCTGGGGTTTTCGCAAATAACTGTTGGCACCCCTGCGATAACACTCATTTATATCTTCTCTGTTGCCGGAAGTGGTAAGCACCACAACCGGTATTCTTTTCAGCACCGGTTTGTTCTTGATCCAATCCAGGAACGACCTGCCATCCATATACGGCAGGTTCAGGTCTAACAAAATTAAACACGGATAACGGTCCATCTGCTGTTCTTCTGCCGATAACAGGTATTCAGCGGCTCCCATACCATCGGAAAAACGAACAACAGGCAAGCTTATACAACATTTGCTGAAAGCCCGCTGCAGGATCAGGAAATCTTCATCACTGTCTTCTACTACAAGAATATAGGATTTCATCCCTGCTTTAACGTGTTTATGTGCATTTTAAGGTTCAAGTGTAAAGTAGAAAGTTGTGCCTTTTTCTTGTTCAGATTCCAGCCAGATCTCGCCCCCATGCCTTTCCACCAGTTTTTTTACAATTGTAAGCCCTACACCCGTTCCCCCACCAAAGGACTGGCGGGCATGCAGCCTCCTGAAGATACTAAACACAGCATCAAAATGCTGCTTATCTATGCCAATACCATTGTCTTTTACATAAAAAACCTTTCTGCCTTCTTTGAGATCAGCACGTTCCTGCGCAAACCAGCCTACTACTATCTTTACTTCCTCGCAGTTATTGTACTTAATGGCATTGGCCAGGAGGTTCTGAAAAACTTCATGCACCAGCAGCTCATCGCACTCCACTGCAGGCAATTCTTCTGCAATTGTAATAGTAACCTTTTTGCCTACCAAACGCGACTGCAGCGAATCCTGCACCGATTCCAGCACTTGATTCAAGTCTACAGTGGTTTTCTGCAGATCGGAACGCCCAACCCTTGAATAATGCAACAGCGAATCTATTAACTGCTCCATGCGCGTACTTAAGCGCATGAGTGTCGTTAGCTTTTCCTTGCCTGCATCATCCAGCTTATCATAATAATCTTCCAGCAGAAACTGGCTGTAATTATGTATGCCCCGCAGTGGTTCCTTTAAATCATGAGAGGCAATATAAGCAAAAGAGTCGAGTTCGCTATTGCTGCGCTCCAGTTCCTTGTTAAGGCGGGCCAGAATGCCTGCCCTGAGCTTGAGCTCTCCGGATATCCGCAGCACTACATCTACCAGCACTCCTCTGATTTCTTTTGCAGCACCAAGCTCCACAGGAGTCCAGGGCAACGAGGCTCCGCTCACCTCCTCGGCCCAGACTGCAAATGATTTGCGCGGACTTAACTGCAGTATGCCATCCGCTCCCTTTTGCTCATCTTTTTCAGGGCGGCCGGCCCAGCGAACGGTTTCCAGCACCTCGGGCCTGAACCAGAGTATGTACTCCCGCTGCACCCGTGAAATATTAATGGCAAGCAGCCCGCTGGCTTTGGCTTTATATGCAGCTGCGGGAGCATACAGCTGCGAAAGTGAACGGGTGCTGAATACATCTTCCTGTACCTCCTGCTGCAGCCAGCCTATGAGCTGCAGTATCTGCTCCATTTCGGGCGTGTCGCCCATGGTATAAAAATCATCACCAAAGCAAATAGCACAACCAGTACTGGGTATCAGGTCTTTGATCGTAGGGTTCTGGGCCTGCAGACTAAGTGCATAGTTTTCTGAATGCGAGATACGCTCCAGCAGCCTTGTCTGCATTTCCCTTACATACCTGAGGTAGCTTTCTTCTTCAATGCGCAGTTTATCCTGCAGAATGGTGGTAAAGCTGCGGCCAAGCAGGTAGCAAGTCTCCTGAAGTGCGTAAGAGAGCTGATAAGGCTCCCGGTGATGGCAGGCTATCAGGCCCCAGAGTCTGCCATTCAGGATCAGGGAAACAGACATGGAGGCCTGCACACCCATGTTCTGCAAATACTGCAGATGTATGGGTGATACACTTCTGAGAATACTTAGTGATAAGTTTAAAGCTTTGCCTGTAGCAGGATTCTCCCGTGGCAGCAGTGCCACAGGCTGGTAGCGGGTATCAGGAATGATCCTTAAGGGGTTGTGGAGGTAAAGCAAGCGTGCCTGCGCAGGAATATCAGAGGCAGGATAATGCAAGCCCATGAAAGGCTCCATGCCCGCAGCACTTGCCTCTCCTACCACCTCACCATGCTCATCATCATGAAAGCGGTACAGCATAACCCGGTCAAAGCCGGTAAGGGACCGCACTGCTTCGGCAGCCTTCTGGCAAAGCTCGTCTACCCCTGTGCTGGCCTGCAGCTTCTGCAGCATTTCACTGTACTGAGTTACCGTTACCTCCCTGGGTTGGCGTGCACATGAAAGTATTTCCAGTACAAAGCACTGCTCGTTCCGGTGCAGCACTACTTCGCAGGGCGCATCAAACCCTTTTAACGACAGATTGAAATTATGTTTGAAGGTAAGCGTTGCTATCTTTTTGCTTACCTGTTCGGCCAGTCCTTCTCCAATTATCTGCTCAAGCTTTTGCCCCAGCAAATCGGCAGGCTTACTGCCAAAGAATTCTTCTGCATTTTCACTGATCTGGCAAACTACCAGGCTTTCGTTAAGCACCATCAGCAAGCCGAATGGTTGTATAGCCCCCGGCACATGTATAGGTTCCCTGTCGCAGTTGGTGAGGTCTACAGCACTATTCAAAATAAAATTAGAACCATCGAAGAGGTTGAACACACTACCCTGCTGCATATATCATTGAAAATATTAGTACTGGTATAGCAGAATTATACCAGATAACTTCTGCCAAACATCAAAAATAAGGGACCGCACCAAAAATAACACAAAATCTTCACCATTTGAACCTGCAAAAACCGAATTATCAGCAGCTATTTAGCCAATTGTAACAGCTGCAGCTCATCAGCATTGAACCTTTCCTGCTATACAAGCCCCTGTTCTCTCATTCATAAAGCTGAAAAGCAGTGCGAACGGTATTGCAATGTGCATCAATAAGTTCTGATAAGGATGAATGGTAGCCGCCGCCCAGCGTTACCACCACAGGTAGCCTGTTGTCTCTGCAATAGCGAAGCACAAGCCTGTCGCGTTGGCGGCAGCCCTCTTTGCTTAGCGACAGCCTGCCCAGCCGATCACCTGCCAGCACATCTACGCCTGCCTGGTACAGCACTATATGGGGCCTGAACTGCTGCACCACATCCAGCATTTGCTGCTCCAGCAGCTGCAGGTATGCAGCATCGGCCATGCCAACAGGCAGCTCAACATCCCTGTCCGACTGCTCTTTCCGCAGCGGATAGTTGTTTTTGCAATGCATGCTGAAGGTAAATACCCCCGGTTCCTCCCTGAAGATACTGGCAGTTCCATTGCCCTGGTGTACATCCAGATCCAGGATGAGCACCCGCATACCGGCCTCCTGCTGCTGCAGCCATGCGGCAGCCACTGCAAGATCATTCAGGAGGCAAAAGCCCTCAGGCCTGCCCGCAAAGGCATGATGGGTGCCACCACCCAGGTGGATACCAATACCACTTTGCAGGGCATGCCGGGAGCTGATGAGTGTGCAATGAACGCTGTTCTGCGCCCTTAGCACCGTTTCTGTCACCAACGGCAGGCCCAGCTCCCTTACAGCTTTGGGTGGCAGGCTCAGTGCTTTTGCCTGCTCCCAGTATTGGTAAGTATGTATTCTTACAATATGTTCCTCTGGGCAAAGGCCGGGATCGAGCAGCTGCTCAGGCTGCACCAGCCCTTCGTACAATAGCTGCTCCCGCACCAAAGCATATTTAGCTATTGGAAAGCGATGGTTTTCGGGCAGCGAAGGGTAATATTGCCCGGTGTAGGTTAGCGGCAACACACTACCACTCCAGTTCTTCCTTGTTCAAAAAAGAGGAGATACCCCTGCGGCAGTCTTCCGTAGCCCGGGCAGCGGCATTTTGCTCTGCTGCATACTGCAGGGCCTCTTCCAGCGGCAACTCCTGTACCCTGGCTATCATTTGCTTGGTTAAAGCCATAGACTGTCCACTGTTTTGCGTACACAGCATGGTGGCAAATGTTTCAACCCGCTGCTGTAGCATACCGGTATCCACCACTTCGTTTATAAGGCCCCACTGTGCTGCTTTATCGGCAGTAATCAGCTGGCCGCCGAGCAACAATTCTTTTGCCCTCCCCTCTCCTATTTTTCTAAGCAGAAATACCTTAACGATTGCCGGTATAAACCCGATCTTTACTTCGGTGTAGCCAAACTTTGCCTCTGGCACAGAAAAAGAAAAATCGCAAACAGTTGCCAGGCCACAACCACCAGCCAGTGCATGTCCGTTTATGGCTGCTATTACAGGCTTGTTTAAGGTGTAAATCTGATGGAAGAGCTGCATCAGGTGCTGGCTGTCGGCCAGGTTTTCTTCAAAGGTATTGTTTTGAAGCTGCTGAAGATAAGCCAGGTCGGCACCTGCACAAAAAGCCTTTCCCTCGCCACCCAGCACGATAACCTTTACGGCACTATCTGCTGTAGCCTCCTTAAAAGCCTGCTTCAGCTCCGATACGGTTTCGGCATTCAGTGCATTCCGTTTTTCGGGACGGTTTAAGGTTATGTATGCAATGCGGTTTTGGATGTGGTAACGTATTGTATTCATAAAGAAATAATAAATGCGCCTCTGTCTGAGGTTACATAAAAGGGTAAATCTAAAGAATTTGCTGCAGAACTAAACTGCTGGCGGTACCAGCGGCTGTTGGAGGCATCCAGCACCAGGTGCCGAACCTTAAAGGCCTGCTGAAGAAACTCCGGAGCAAGCCGGGGGCTTTTCCTCAGCAGCAGCACATCTACTTCAAGGGGCTCATCGGGAAGAAGCAACGGTTTTCCTCCCTCCACCACAGCCACTGTTATTCCATTCCAGACTAAGAGCTGTACACCTCTTATGCTTTGTGAGGGCAGCTGAAAGTCCCGGGGCAGTTGCTGGTGCACCGGGCTGGATGCTACCCCAGCTGCTATGCGGGCAGGCTCTACATGAAATCCCAGCTGCTGCTCTGTTGGCAACGGGCCTATGGGCAACAGCAGCTCCTCCTGCCCATGCACAAACTGAAGGAGCGTATGGCCGGAAACCTGGTAAATGGTAAACTGGCGCTGGTTGCGGAGCTGGTACGTTCTGTAAATACCACTACAGGCCAGCAGCAATAAAAGTGAGAAAGTAGCACCCACCCAGAAGAAACTTCGGCGGCGCAGCAGCACCAGCAGACTGATGATGCCTGCATAAAGCAGCAGTGCATCCCAGCTGTTGATGAATGCCAGCAGCCTGCTGGCGGGCAGCTGTCCGGTAAGGTTCACCCAATCGTTCAATCCTATGGCCAGGTGCATCACAACCCAGCCGATCAGTACATTTAGCAGGGGCAGCCAGTGCAAAAGCAGCAGCACCAGTGTGGCAGCAAGAATAAAGAAAGCCAGGGGAACAGCCAGGATGTTACTGATAAAAAAGTAGGTAGGAAACTGGTGAAAATAGTAGAGGCCCAGCGGAAAGGTAGCCAGCTGTGCAGCAAGGGTTACAGTAAACAGCTGCCATAACTTTTTCAGAAAAGGATGCTCCGGCTGATACCAGCGCACAATCCGGGGCTGCAGGTATACAATGCCGATAACTGCCGCATAGCTTAGTTGGAAGCCTACCTGCTTTATCAGGAGGGGATTGATCACTAACAGCAAAAAGGCAGAAAATCCAATTGAGTTGTAGATGTTGCCCTTTAGTTTGATGGCCTTACCTGTGGCAATAACAGAGAACATCAGGGCTGCCCGCATGGCCGAGGGTGCAAGGCCTGTAATCCATGCGTATATCCATAATACCAGCAGGCAAAGAGCAAGCCAGCAGAGGCGCTTCCAGAGGCCCCGCTGAAAATAACGAAGGAGGAACAGCAAAAAGCTGTACACAATGCCCACATGCAGCCCCGAAACGGCCAGTACGTGCATCACTCCTGCATCTGCATAGGCCTGCCGCAAACTGCGGTCAAGCCCGGCACGATGGCCCAGCACCATGGCACTCACCACCCCTGCAGCCTGCAGATCTGTAACATAGCGCCTCACTACCTGCAACAGGTACTTTCTGCTGCCCAGGGCAGTGCGCTCCAAAGCCGAAAGTGTATTTATATGTTTACTCAGGGGCAGCACTGCCTGTGTAAAAAGCTGGTAGTGTATTCCCTGCAGGGCCAGGTAATCTTTATAGTCGAACTCCTGCGGGTTGAGAGGTGCGGGCACCTCCTGCAGCTGTCCTTTTACAAACAAAAGCTGGCCGGGCACGGGCGGGTCTGTTACCGCAGTTAGCGGAACCGTAAGCAGGGCCTCTGTTTTGTTTATAGCCCCGGCTGTATCCCACACACTGGCCCTGAACCGGTAGCTCCTGGCTGTCTGGGCAGGCTCCTCCTCTACCGAAGCAAACCATACACCGGCAGTGGCATCTGCAGGCGCTACTACCTCCAGCGAAATTGTGGTACGCCAGTAGCCAAAGCACAGGAGCATGGCAAAAGCCAGAATTCCCCATAGCAGTTGCGCAACAGCACTGTTCTTTTTCAGTAAAAAAACCAACAGCAGTAAAAGCACTGCTGCAGTAAGGGCAACATATAATGCAAGCATACCCCAGCCCCGGAAGTAGAAAGCAGCCAGAACTCCCGGAATAAGCCACAATACGTATCGAATCCATGGAAAAGCCAGCCAGTGCTGCATGTAAAACAGTTTTGTTTAAGAAAGAAAGGGTATCTTCTCAACCTTTTTGGCAGCTTCAGGTTTTAAAATGGAACTTGTTTAGAATCATATGGAAATAGCCAACGCATCAGAACTTATTTTAGACAAACTGGAGAACTGGGCCCGCGCCATTATACACATGCTGCCAAATTTTGCCCTGGCAGTGCTAATTGTAGTAGTTGCCTACCTTATTGCCCGCCTGGCACGTAAACTTGTGGCAGGCCTTATGCACCGGGTAACGCCGCAGCGCACCCTCCAGCACCTGTTAGCGAACATAGCATTTGTTGCCGTTTTATTGTTTGGTGCTTTTATTGCACTGGGACTGCTGCAGCTGGACAAGACTGTTACCTCCCTGCTGGCAGGTGCCGGTATTATTGGCCTGGCCCTTGGCTTTGCTTTCCAGGATATTGCCGCCAACTTTATGTCTGGCATCATCATGGCCATTCGCATGCCCTTCCGCGAAGGCGACATTATCGAGGCAAAGGATAAAATGGGAATCGTAACAGACATGAGCCTGAGGTCAACCATTATTCGTTCCTTTCAGGGCCAGTACCACATTATTCCCAACAAGGATGTTTTTCAGAACATCATCACCAACTACAACACCTATGGCAAGAGAAGGGTAGATCTGCCGGTAGGTGTTTCCTATGGCGACGACCTGGAGAAGGTAAAACAGGTGGTGCTTAATGCAATTAAAACCGTACCGCAGGTAAGGCAGAACGATCCTATTCAGCTTTTCTATAAAGAGTTTGGCGACAGCTCCATCAACTTTGAGGTTAGGTTCTGGGTAGATTATAAGTTACAGCCCGACTTCCTGGAGGCGCAGAGCAATGCGATCATGGCCATCAAGAAAGCCTTCGACGAGAACGACATCATGATTCCATTCCCAATCCGTACGCTGGATTTTGGTATCAAGGGTGGAGAAAAGCTGGACAGTATGTGGCCTGCAACCTTTCAAAATGGTAACCGTTAAAATACGGGAGAACCAATTTTTTTGGATATTATGAAACGCAATAACATTTTTAAATCCGCAGGTACTCTTTTAGTTGCTGGTATTTTTGCAACTACTTTTGCCGCCTGCGACGGCGATACAAACAGACAAAAAGGCTCAACTTATGAAGGAGCTGAAGAAATAGTAGAAGCCGAAGAAACAAGAATAAATCAGCCAACTGTAGAATACGAAAACGGAGATTATAACATAGACCAGGAATATGCTTACGAAGACCGTGAGCTGGTAAGAAACAGGCTACGTCAGGATATTGACCGTGCAGACCGCTCCCTGGAGCAGATCGAAGCTGATATGGAACGTGGCGGTGAAAACGTAGAAGCCCAGACCAGACAGGAGTGGGAAGAAAGCAAACAGGCTATACAGCGCGAGCGCGACAGGTTAAGCCAGCGTCTTGACGAAGTAGAAAATTCTACTGAACAGAACTGGGAACGTGTGCGTAACGATGTAAACACCACCCTGCGTGACTGGGAGCGCGAGTGGGACAATCTTAGAAATAAAGATGTAGATGTTGATGTAAATGTGCGTGATGAAGGCACTGATCAGTAATCTGCACAGAGACAGAGATTAAACTTTTAGAGAACTACTCCCTTATCTGAGGATATCTCTCTAAACCAAAAGAAGAGCAATGCCAAGCATTGCTCTTCTTTTTTATATTGATATTATTTTTTCATGAGATAGTGCCGTATGCCACATTCCAGGAACTCCGGCCCATCAGGCTTAAAGCCAAATTTAGAGTACAGGGGCATTGCGGTTATTTGGGCATGCAGGTACAGGGTTTTGCCATCAGCATCGGGCTGTGAGGATATATCATCCAGCACCTTTTGCACCAGCGCAGCCCCTGCTCCTTTGCCCCGCTGCTCCCCGAGTACGGCAAAACGTTCCAGCTTTATACCTTTAGGGGTATACCGCCAGCGGGCAGTGCCACAGGGCAAACCTTCGGCAGTGTAGGCCAGAAAATGACGTGAGCTTTCTTCAAACTCATCGTACTCTTCCTCGGCAGGTACCTCCTGTTCTACTACAAAAACCTTACGGCGAATTTCGAAAGCAGCATCCAGCTGCTGCTGGTTAGCTACCTGTTTTACTTGCACCATAGCTATTACCTCTTCCGGATTCGCCTACATCAGCTTTATCGTAAGCGTCGATAATTTTGCGTACCAGCCTGTGGCGTACCACATCTGATCCTTCCAGCTGTACAAATCCTATGCCTTCTACGCCAGCCAGAATGTTAAGCGCCTCTATAAGTCCGCTTTTTTGCCTGCTGGGCAGGTCAATCTGGGAAACATCACCGGTAACAATCACTTTAGAATTAGGCCCCATCCGCGTCAGGAACATCTTTAGCTGCATAGGGGTGGTATTCTGGGCTTCATCCAGCAGAATATACGCATTCTGCAGGGTACGGCCACGCATATAGGCAAGTGGCGCAATTTCTATGATGCCATTCTCCTGGTAAAACTTAAGTTTTTCTCCGGGAATCATTTCATGCAGGGCATCATAGATCGGGCGCAGGTAAGGATCAATTTTTTCCTTAAGGTCGCCCGGCAGAAAACCAAGACTCTCGCCAGCCTCTACCGCCGGGCGGGTAATGATGATCTTTTTAACCTGCTTGTTCTTAAGCGCCTTAACCGCAAGGGCAACAGAAACATAGGTTTTACCGGTACCCGCGGGGCCAATTACAAACACCAGATCATTGTTTATAACAGCATCCACCAGCTTTTGCTGGTTAGGCGTTTTGGGCTTGATACCAAAGCCGCCGGTGCCGTAAAGCAGCGTCTGGTCATTGGCATTGTCAAGCACTGTCTGCTCTTCCTGCTGCAGGTAGGTTTGAACGTTATCGGTGGTTACTTTACCGTAGCGGTGATAGTGCTGCAGCAGGGAGTTCAGGATATCGTTAATCTTCAAAATTTCAGGCGCAGACCCCCTTATCCTAATCTCATTTCCCCTGGAAACGATCTTACTTTTAGGGAAAGCCGCAGCTACTTCCTGAATATTTTTATTTTCCACTCCCAGGAAATCCGGCAGCGAAATGTTCTCTAACGTAATGACTTTTTCTACCAAAGGCTATCTAAATAAATTGGTTGCTCAAGTTCTAAACCTCTACAAAAATCAGTAAGTTTGTTTTCTATCAAATCTACGAAATAAATCCATCTTCGGCTATGGCAATAATCACATTTATGTCCGACTTCGGCACCACAGATCATTATGTGGCAGCAGTGAAGGCGCGCATGATGGCCATCCGAACCGATCAGATGATCGTAGACATCAGTCATCATATAGAACATTTCAATATAGCACATGGTTCTTTTGTGCTTGGTAATGTTTTCCGTGAATTCCCTGAGGGCAGCGTTCACCTGGTAGCCGTACATGCCACCGGTAACCTGGGCGAGCCTTATATAGCCATTAAAATGGAGGGCCACTATTTTGTTGGTACTGATAATGGCTTGCTTGGCCTGATCAGCGAAAAAGAGCCTGATGAGATTGTAATACTGGGCCATACCGAGGAGGAAAAGCAACTGGCACGCAACACCACCTTCCCTGCCCGCGACATACTGGCACCAGCCGCGGCACTCCTGGCGCAAGGCACCCCGCTTAGCAGCCTTGGGGAACCTACCCAGTATTTTAACCGGATGATTCCGCGCAAGCCAAGGCTAAGCAAACAGCTTATTGCCGGCCATATTATTCATATCGATCATTATGGCAACCTGGTGACCAATATTGTGCAGCATGAATTTGAGCAGCTGGTAACGGATAAGTTCCGCATTAAGCTGGGGCGTGAACAGATCAATAAGATCCACAAGACCTACAACCTGGTAGACGCCGGCGAACTGTTTGCCGTGTTCAACAGCATAGGTTTGCTGGAGATTGGCGTTCACAGCGGGCATGCTGCAGAATTGCTGGGAATGGAGTATGATAGCCCCATTCTGGTACACATTGCCACAGTTGATGAAGGTGACAGCATGCTAAAAGACAGCACCCGCAACAGAGGGCTTCGCCGCAGCTTCTAATTATTTCCGATTTATTCCAATTCTTCAGAGTTGCGTGTTGGATAAGGCTACCAAAGAGTGTAGTTTTGCGCCAAAACTGTTTAACCATTCCTACTGCTTATGGTAATCCGCGTAGTACGCATGTATTTTAAAGAAGAGCACATTGAGGATTTCCTGAAGCTTTTCAACGATACCAAAGACCGTATCCGGGCCTTTGACGGCTGCCTTAGGCTGGAGCTGTTACAAGACCACGGCCAGGAACATATATTAACAACCTACAGCTACTGGCGTGACCTGAAAGCCCTGGACAATTACAGGCATTCTGCCCTCTTTATGGAGGTGTGGTCACAAATGAAGAAATACTTTGCTGCCAAGCCTATTGCCTTCTCCTGCAAGAAAATAGTGGAAGTAGATGGGCAGGAAGCGCTACAGGAAGAAAAAGCTGAAAATTAAACCTACTCTGTTTGCAGAGCAGGCGTAATATCTATAGTTTTGTAAGCAACCAGACGCATGCCTGAATGGCGGAACTGGTAGACGCGCACGACTCAAAATCGTGTTCCTTCGGGAGTGCCGGTTCGATTCCGGCTTCAGGTACCATAAAGCCTCACGCAAGCTGATATCATAGCTAGTAGTGGGGCTTTTTCTGTTTACGAACAACAACCGAAACAACAATCATCATAGGCAATAGCATTTGGGTGTTTACGGGCTGGCTTGAAAGCTAGCATTTTTAGAGTATGCCAGCGTTCCGGAATGTACCTGCTTCGCCTAGCGCAGGCGGCAAGGTTCTCACACTAAAAGTAGCTGTCCTTAAAAGCATAAAAAACAGAGAAAAAGGCGCCCTGAAGGTGTCTTTATCTTTGCTATGCCCCATAGAACCGCAGCTGTGATAAAATTTGAAATATTTTTTTATGAGCTGTTTTCCAAAAGCAGTGCTTCAGCAATATATTTTGTTTTAGTATACAGGGAGCAGGCTGTTTAGCTTTTCAGGTGTTAAAGGTTTTTGCTTAAAATCATCTGCCTGCGCTTTAGCCTTAAAAGGTACTGGGGTATCAAAAACTTTAAGGTGAGAGAATTAGTCATCATTAGGCACCGCTGAAGGACGAAAGCCCAGGGCTTATACTGATTATACATAGTCCTTCATCCGGGCAAATCCAGAATATTTTTTTTGAGCACTCATTTTTTAATTGCCATGACTGAACAACCTTCTGATATAGCCCCAGAACTTTTTTCGCCTGTACGCACTGAAGGGAATCATACAGAGCTTTTTGTGGATGGTCCTGATTCTCTTGCAATGCTCCTGAGAGAGATTAAGCAGGCCCGCCACTACATTCACTTCCAGGTTATGCTGTTTTACAGCGATGAGGCTGGCTTCAAGATAGCAAAGGCACTGGCTGAGAAGGCTAGAGAAGGCGTAGACGTGAGGGTGATGAGTGATTCTGACATGAGCAGCATTGTTCGGATGCTGGAAAAATACCGCTCATCGGGCAGCTCTGACTTTTCTGACTTGAAAGATCTTTTTGTGCAAGCAGGTGTAAAATTCGTTGCCTCCGACAAAGAATCCTATAAGATGGATAACTGGGACGAAGAAAGGGCCAAACTGCGGAACAAGGGTGTGCCGGAAGAATTTCTGGCGATGCAGGATGTTATTCAGCAGGGTATTACGCTCAATGCCGATACCCTGGATCATAGAAAGATATTAGTTTTTGATGGTGAGAGTGCCGTAATAACCGGTATGAATATTGGTAATAAGTACCTCTATGAACAGTCGCCGGCAGACGAGCAGGAAAACATCGGGGAAATGTGGCATGATGGTGCAGTACTGATCAAGGGGCCATGTGTGGCTGTACTGAACAAGAATTTTGCTTCTAAATGGATGGTACGGGGTGGCGATATTTTTGACTTCCGGAAACGCCACAACAGCCAGGAAAGCTATGGCAATGATGTTTGTACCGTCTTTGGCTATTTTCCGGGCATGAAGGAGAATCATATCAGGAACTACTACCTGCAGAAGTTAAAAGAATGCAAAGGCACTTTTATTATCGAAAACCCTTATATAAACGACGAGCATTTCTGGAAGCAGTTATCTGAACTGAAAGAGGAGCAGGCAAGAAAGATCGTCCTTATCAACCCATACAAGGCCAAGGGGAATGATTATATGCAGAATGAAAGTGCGATTCAATGCCGCATGTGGGAGCCCTTACAGAAAGGAGTATCCTTCTACAGTTACAGAAAAAGAATGACGCACTGGAAAATTGCACTGGATGTAGCCAATAATGAAGTGTTCTTTGGTTCTTACAACTTAAACCACAGGAGTGCCCTGCACGATTTTGAAGTAAATGTACTGGTGGAAAGCCCTCAACTGGCCAGGCAGGTACTGGCAATGCTGAAGCATGATATAGAAGATGCTTCTGTTAAGATTAGCGATGCCAGTGAATTTCACCAGCACCCGCACCTGCACCCTTCCTGCCTGCTGTTGAATGCAACCGAATATTTTGAATAAAAGAAGCTATGCTTTGCCGCAATGGCATTTATTACAAAAATGCGGAAGAATGGTAAAGTAAGCCCCTGCTGTGTGGCCGGTGCACTAAACATTGCTTTTATCGAGGCAGCGGTAAACATACTGTCTGTTCTTAAGAACAAGGTTTAGATTGGGCTGTTTATCCTTGTGCAAGAGAGAAGGTTTAATATTCAAAGCTAAAGAACATGAGCAGCAGGTCGGCAGAGCAGGTAATTGAGGAACATAGTGCTTCCGGTAAATATGTAAATGTAGACGGGGTAAAGACCTTTTACCTTGACCGTGGGCAGGGAGAACCTGTTTTCTGTATTCATGGAGTCCCCACTTCTTCTTTTCTGTACCGCAAGGTACTAAAAGAGCTGGAAGCAAAGGGTTTGCGCGGTATTGCCATTGACCTGCCCGGGCTGGGACTCTCTGACAGACCCGAAGATTTTGACTACTCTTTCCCAAACTTTGCCCACTTCTGCGCCCGTGCAGCCGAGCAGCTGGGTTTAAAACGCTATCACCTAGTGATACATGACATTGGAGGCCCTATTGGTTTTGCCCTGGCTGCCCAAAACAGGGAAAAGATCCTGTCACTCACCATTCTCAACACCTGGATAGAGGTAGATAAATTTCAGAAGCCCCTGCCCATGCGCCCATTCGAAAAGCCTGTACTGGGCGAGGCACAGCTGGCTGCTACCACCCACACCACCTGGCAGCTCCTGTTTAAAACCATGGGTGTTTCCAATTCCGATCCCATTCCAACAGAAGAAATCAACGCTTATGTTGACCTGTTGAAACGGGATGATGGAGGGAAAGCCTTCCTGAAAATCATGCGCAATTTTGATCACTCCGCTGCTTTTCGGGAGCTCTGCCACAAGGCTGTACAGGATGTGCCTTATCCGGTGCAGGCCGTATGGGGTGCCGAAGATCCAGCCCTGGATTACGAACGCTATGGTGAGGAGATCAAACAGGTAGCCAGGCTAAAGGAAGTACACAAGCTGCCTGCCAAACACTTTCTGCAGGAAGATCAATGGAAGGCTATTGCAGCAAATATTGCT
The DNA here is from genome assembly GCF_020178975.1 of Cesiribacter sp. SM1. GTDB lineage: Bacteria > Bacteroidota > Bacteroidia > Cytophagales > Cyclobacteriaceae > Cesiribacter. The sequence continues at coordinate 39,990 of NZ_JAHXBU010000044.1, read as the reverse complement.
GCAATAGCCACAAAAAAATAGGGGTATTCCAGCAGCCGGATGTGTCCATAGATTACCCCTGGTTTTAGGGGTGATTCATGATGATGCAACCTATCCAGTATGGCTTCTATTACATTAAGCCAATCCTAATGCTATTCTCCCACTCATTCATGAGAGGGAAAGGAAAAGGCGGCAAACTTGTATTCTTCTGTTAATTGGCACCAGCCACATTACCAGCCCCGGCGTAAGGCTTACCGTTTATTGTTACATTTTCAAACTCCATATCTTTTACATGATCTGCCTGTACCGGAATTTCCACACCATTGATGGTACAGTTGATCAGCTTTAAGTTTTCTACAGGAGACTGTTCATAGGCGTTTACCAGCACCCCGTATTTACCGCCATTCTCCACCTGCAGATTTTCTACTATGATGTTCCGGATCGTGGGGATATGAGCACCCTCCTCTTCATAAAACATATTGCATTTCACAGCAGCTTCACGATAGGTACCTACTTTTACATTCCTCATGAAAATGTTTTCTACGGTACCGCCTCTCTGCGAGCTGGTTTTGATTCGCAGTACCCTGTCGAGGTTCGGGCTGTCCATGGTACAGTTTTGTGCCCAGATGTTGCGGGCACCTCCTGAAATTTCGCTGCCAATAACCACACCACCATGTCCTTCTTTCATGATACAGTCTTCTATGATTATGTTTTCTGATGGTCGGCCAATTCTTCTGCCATCTTCGTTTCTGCCGGATTTGATCGCGATGCAATCATCGCCAGTATCGAAATAGCATCCCCTGATCAGCACATTTTTGCAGGATTCGGGATTACAACCGTCATTATTCGGTCCCAGCGATTCTACCCTGATGTTCTCTACTGTTACATTTTCGCACAGCACCGGGTTTACATTCCACATGGGCGAATTAATAAGTCTGATGCCGCTGATCAGTACATTTTTGCATTTGTAGGGCTGCACAAACTGCGGACGCAGGTAATGACCGGGACCGTATATCCGCTGCTCTGTCGGAACTTGTTCCCGGTTTTGCTGATGCAGCAGTGCACGTGCAGGATTCTGCCTTCCCAGACCTTCCTTCCAGCCGTACTTTCTGGCTCCGCACCAGTACCACCAGTTGTCGTTATCTGAATTTCCATCCAGCGTTCCATTGCCGGTAACTGCTATATTTTCCTGCTCATAGGCATAAATGAAGGGCGAGTAGTTCATCAGCTCCATGCCTTCCCAACGGCTAAACACCACAGGCAGATAATCGGCTGTATCGCGACTGAACAGGATCGTAGCATCATCAGTAAGGTGCAGGTTTACATTGCTCTTCAGGTGAATGGCTCCAGTTAACCAGGTCCCTTCCGGCACTACTACCCTGCGGCCGCCACTATCGTGGCAGGCTTGTATGGCCTGTTTAAAGGCTTCAGAGTTTTTTGTTTTACCATCTCCTACTGCGCCAAAATCGGTGATCAGGAAATCTTTATCCGGAAACCGGGGTGCATTGATCTGGCTTCTGACGGTCTCCAGCCCTGCCCAGGGGTCATCTGCATCTGCTGCAATACTTTCGCCAGTACTGCTACGCTGCTGCTCCGAGCTCCCGGAGCAGGTGGCCATCAGGCCCAACACTGCTAAGCAGCTAAGGCCTGATAACCATTTCTTAAGAATGGTAAATTTCATAGGTTCATTCATCTTGTTTCTTTCTTATTTATCCAGTTCAGGATTCGCCAACAGAGCAGGGCCAGTACCTTATAGATTATTTAACCCTTTGGCCAGGGCATACACAACTCTACCATTTACAGGGCTTTCTGCGCCGCTGCTGCTGAATTTGCTGCTAAGGCAAAGAGGAGCAGGCGGGACAGCAAACCCTCTACCCCAATGTTACTATTACACTTATTAAACTCGTATTTTATGATAGACAGCATGTTGTCTGTTTCATTAAGCGTTCAGGGCATTTTATGCAGTCCTTCCCAGCGAACCTTCCAGCTACCGTCTTTAGGGAAGCCGGGGGCATGGAGATCGGGAGCACCGTCCCAGCCGGCAGCCATCATGCCTACTGCCGTGAGGAGACCTCCGTTTCCTGGCAGATATATGCGAAGCCTTTTGTCCTGGTAATTATGCCCGTTGGGCAGGTAAGTGTTCTTTTGCAGGTTCATGAAGAGGGCATCAACTGCTTTTTCCGGCATGTGAAGGCGGGCTGCATTCATGGCCATCATGGGGTAATCCCAGCCCCAGGTCGATTCCCAGTCCCATCTTTCCAGTACTTTATGGTGAGTGGCCTTCATGACTGCGGTATCTATCTGATCATAATGAGGCAGCATACCAAAAGTGCCCAGCACAATGGGGTGGTCTCTCATGTATTCAGGATTGGTGTAAGCATCGGGATGCGCAGCCGTGGGAAAGAGAACACCGTCTACAACCGGAAGGGGCGCTAACTTATCCAGCACTTCCTGCCACTTTTCATTTGGCTGCATGCCAAGGCGCGCTCTCCACTGCTGGGCCATGTTAAGGCCAAAATGCCAGTAAGCCAGTTCAAAAGGAGGGTCCAGGGTTTCGTTCGATGGCCACAACTCCTGCGCAGGCTTTACAGGAGCACAGAGATGGTAATAGCCGGTTTGGGGATTGTACTGCGGAAAAGAGGCCATAAAATCAGCTGTTTCAAATACCAGCTCCTTGTATTTCTCCAGGGTCTCTGCCGTAGGATGCTGCCGGTAGATCAGTTCTGTGAAGTATAAAATGTGCGGTTGCTGCCACACCAGGTATGGCGCTACGCTGGAGGGACTTTCATCTCCGTAGGGATCGGTCATTTTCTGCCACCTCGCCCCGCTAAAACCCTGCATTTTTGCCACAGCCTTTGCTTTTTCCAGGGATTTAAAATACCAGGGGAGTGATTTTTCCAGCAGAGGCAGGCGATCCCAGAGAGCGAAATGAACACCGTGCCACCAGTGCATTTCAACATGAAACTTGCCATACCAGCTGTTGAAGGTAAGACCGGTTTCCTGCGGCGGCAGCGAGCCTGCACAGTTAATCCTGGTAAGATACTGCGAAAGAACCACTCTTCTTTCCAGCTCATGTGCCCTGGGGTCGGTAGATCCTGAAAAGTCCACTACGCCACCTTCTGTCCAGAATTCCTCCCATCTTTTTTGGCTGTTACTCTGGGTAGCCGAAAAGTCAGCCATTTTTGATTTAGCCGCTTCCTTATCAAAAAGAACACTGAATTCAAAAGTACCCTCCGAAGAAGCAGGCGTCAGCTCAAAAGAGTGCTTTGCTTTTTCTATAAGCTGTCCGCCCCTGCCCCACTGTATGTGGGTGTAGTAAAGGGTGGTATCCAGCTTCCGCTCCAGCTGTGCTTTGTTTTCACCTGTGTTTGTAAGCCTGGTGGAGTGGGCGTCGGGCTGACTCCAGTCATAGCCAGGGCACACGTGGCAGCCAGAACCATAAGGAAATTTAAGTGTAACTTTCAGGCGGTTTTGCTCAATGAGCGGAGAGCTGATGCGGGCAGCAACCTGGTCCTGGTCCTGATGGCCAAAAAGCTCCACCGTCACAGGAACTCCTTCTACTTCGTAGCGGCTCTTAATTTCGCCCGTCCACATGTTCAGCTCCTGGTTTATGTTTTGAAGATCGTGAACGGACGCCACTTCTCCGTTTTCCTTTAAAAGCTGGAGCCCAACTACGCCTAAATGTAAGCGATGTGGGTTTGTTCTGAGCCAGTCGGCAGCCCTTTGCTCCCGGCCACCATTATGCTGCACCGGATGCGCAATAATGTTGCCGGTACAGGAAGTGTCGTAGCGGTAGGTTTCTTCTACCCTATAATGCTGGTCGGTAGGAATTACATGCCAGCCCCACTGCGACTGTGTACCAAGCGCAACGCCTCTTTCGTAATATTCAGGAAAGCTTTGCAGGCCGCTTACATCTACCGTAAAGGCAAACTCCCCATTTCCTACAGAAAGGGAAGCCAGTGTATCCGCACTATTCAGCTTTACACTGTGGCGGGTCACCAGCGCCTGGCGGTCAATTTTGTCTGTTTCAGTATTGCTTAACTCGCTGGTAGTACAAGCACCAATATGGAGAGCAAAGGCTGCCAAAAACACCCACAGCCCCCTTTGGGCAGAAAAGGTTTTCCTTGTCATTATTATTTTGCACTAAAAAATTATTCAATTTTAATGGCCTGAAGCCTGTTTCTTTCTTTCTACACAAGGCTCACCCCATCCGTTCTATTACTTTATAGCCGTCACAACATGGGTTTTGCTGTAACGAACGCTTTTCTACAGAAGGGAGTCAGCCTCCTTCTGTGCACAGGAGAAGGGGCTGAAAAGGCAAATGGCTGCTCCTGCGGCTAAGCCTGCCCTTGTTATAAAAGCCTTGTAGTGTAACTCCTCACCTATCCAATTTTAAACACAAAAGTACTGGAGGTCATGTATGCCCCTCCCTGAGTAGTCAGGAACAGGTAAGCAGGCTTTCCATTCTGCAAAAGCAACTGCGGCCGCTCAAAGCGCCCGTATTTCGACAGGTGCCTGGGCGCAGGCGGTTGCCTGAAATAATGATCCGTTTGATAATAGGCGATCTGTGGTTCACGCCAGTTGATACCATCTTTCGATTCTGTGTAAAGGCCATACTGATGATTGAAGATGCCCATATCGCGCATTACCATTTTATATTTATCCTCTTCAAACCACACATAAGCATCCTCTGCCTGCACGTTTTTTCCCGGTCGATTTGAGTAATCGATCACAGGGTTGCCTGCATATTTTACATAAGGGCCCTGCAGGGATTCAGCAATGGCAAGTCCATACTTTCTGTTGCCCCGCACTTTGGGATCGGTATAATTTTCATATTCTTCCGTATTCCAGGATTTATAGTACAGTCGGTACTGCCCTTCCGGGCTTTTTACGAAAGATGGGTTAGAGGTACAGTGGCTATCCCATGCCTTATCGTCCTTGCTGGCATCTATTAAAAAATGGTCCGGACGCTTCCAGGGGCCCCATGGGCTGTCTGCAACTGCAAGTCCTACTCTTTTGGTGTCTGTTTTCCTGTTGGCATTGCCCATGTAAAACAGGCAGTATTTTCCATCCACAAACTTTATATGGGGATTATGGCAGGTGGAGCCATCCCAGAAGCCCTCACCGCGTGGCGCTAAGACTGTAGACACATAATTGAATTCAGACTCAGGCGTACTGGCAACAGCATGGGCGATCTCCGATTTATGGATCCACCCTCCCATTCCGTATTCTTTCGGCCATCGGGAGTAAAAAACATGAATCTTTCCGTCCGGTCCTTCAACAGGACTTGTTCCCCATACGTAATAGCCTTCTGTTTCCAGCCGGCGGCCTATGGGCCTGAGCTTTTTGCAGAAGTCAGATTCCATTCCCTCCCCTTCCCCGGGCTTTTTTTGTGCCTGCGCAATCGATTGCACTTTCCGGGCAAAAAAAGGGGAAAGTATTGGAGACAAAGCAAGCAGGGAAAAAAATGACCTTCTGTCCATTGGAGGTTTAAGGGTATTAGTATCTGGTACTGCTAATTACAGCTTCCATAAAAAGAGCGGTAAAATATCATTGCCGTGCTGCCGCGTTACAAGAAAGATGGCCCTTGGTTAATATAAAGTACCACCCTAAAGCTGGTAAGCACAGCCCCACCGTTAAATGACAAGATAAAGAAAAAATGTTCATCCGCCTGACTTCCAACAGAAATTGAGCAAAAGATTAAGCTGCTAAAGGTTTTGTGTTATTAAGAGCCTCCATTTGTGCAGGTGTAGGCAAACCCGGGCAGGAGCAACTCAGCAGAGCGAAACAGCCTGGTGCTGCACTCCGCTGCCGCCGATACTTTCTGCCACAGCATTATTAGAGTTTTTCATCTTCCTGCTATCCACCTAAAGCTCAATTCTGCGTATAATCCACTACATAACAGGTGATTACCCATGGAAGCATATACCGACCCAAATATCATCATACAACGTATAACAAGACTCCTACAGGATGAAGACACCCGCAACTGGAGGATTGGTGTTGGCCTGATCAGGACACTAGGAAACCCTTATGAATTAGGTGTTGAGCAGATGCATACGTTCAAGTGCTCCCCAAAGATAACCTTACAGGTCATAGACTATTTATTCAAGCATCTTGGTGTTAAAAGAGACGATGGCTGGACATATCCCGAGATTGACAATACAGAGCTGGTTCTTTACAAAAAGAAGGCTAAGTCTTTAGCAGCGTAACTCCCTGCAATGGGATGCATTATATGAATTTTCTTACTGCCGCTTTTCCCTGGAAAACCATTGATAGAAGCAGTTCTATTCCCGTTCTTCTGTTGTCAATGGTTTTCAATTTCGGCGCATAAAGCGGCCAAAACCTTTAGAACCTCAAAAACAGGTCCTACTAGTTTAACATTTTTTGTTTCATGAAAAGCCAGTCGTCCCCTGCTGTATTGTTCAATACACAGATGTATGGTTTGGCTGTTTTTTTAATAAAATGTGGGCTATATCTAAATATAAAATACTTTAATGCTATTAATAGTGTAGTGGAAACGATTGCTATGAACTTTCTAAGACAGTAATGTTTTGCCTCTGATCAACTTTTTAAGGGTATACCCTTAGCCTAATTTTGTTAGGAATTATAAGGGTGACATGAAAAATACAGATAATAACAAGGCAGAAGACTTGATTCAGAGGTTAAAGCAACTTAATGAGTTTTTGAAAGCTTCAATCAAGCGGATAAACCACGAAGTGGTAGACATGGAGAACGAGCTGAAGCAGGCAAAAACCACTTATTTAAGAAAACCGGTAGTGTGCAAAGAACTCTTGCTTGGCATAAATTTCAGCCTGAACTAATAATTACCTTATTCCATATTGAAGGTGTAAAACCTGTTGTACGAAGCTTAAGAGCCTGCCATAGTGGTAGGCTTTTTTATTGTTTCAAAACTCCTTACAGGCTTTTGCTCCCCCTTGTTTGTTCCCAATCCTCAAAAATTAGCTATCCTTTGCGCTTCAGATACCGGAGCGCACTAATAATAGACACAGCTGCATTGAGTACCCTTTCGGGTACAGACTGCGCAGATGCAAGCTTGCAGCCTCCCGGGTACAGCAGGCTATTCCTGCAGTTTTAATGATATTCTGAAACAAAGCACCAATATTCAAACGCTTAGATCAGGCTTTTCTATGTTTTTCCTGGTGTTAAGGGTCAATTTGAAGGCTGCTCTGTACAAAGGCTAACGCACCACATGTATAAATTGATTTATTATGCTTAAATTATAGAAGCATGTAAAATCTACTTTTTATGATCCCGGAAACCTTTTTAGAAAATCTGCTCAAGGATTACCCCAATGCACCTGGCTTTTATGATGAAGTATTCGACGAGAACAAGTACATAAGGGAACACTACCGGAAAATTACAGATCATCTTGCTAAAATCAGGCTGGAAGATTTCCAAAACATGAATGAATATGCCCGGAGGTCTTCTTTTGAGCAGGGGATCACTTTTAATGTATACTCTGATACTTCACAGGGGGTGGAGCGTATATTTCCCTTTGATCTGCTTCCCCGCATTATTCCGGCTAAGGAGTGGGATACGATAGAAAGGGGGCTTGCTCAGCGTAACCTGGCCTTAAACATGTTTCTGAAGGATATATATAATGAGAAAAAGATCCTGAAAGACAAAGTGGTGCCGAAAGAACTGCTTTTCTCCTCGCAGCACTACAGCAAGTACATGATGGATTTTGTGCCTTACTCACAGGTCTATGTACATATATCGGGCACCGACCTCATCCGCCATTCAGATGGAGAATATTATGTACTGGAAGATAACTTACGCACACCCTCTGGTATTAGCTACGTGCTCTCCAACCGTATTTCTACCAAGCGGATCCTCCCCACCCTTTTCTTTAACAGTAATGTACAGCCGGTGGTTGATTATTCCGAATCGCTGCTGGAGGTGATTAAAAGTGTTGCGCCACAGGGGGTAGATGATCCCGTATGTGTGGTGCTTACGCCTGGTGTATACAACTCAGCTTATTATGAGCATGCCCTGCTGGCACTGCAGATGGGTATGCAGCTGGTAGAGGGGCGCGACCTCTACGTAGACCATAACTTTGTGTACATGAAAACCATTCATGGACCCAAGAAAGTAGATGTGATCTACCGCCGTGTTGACGATGATTATATAGACCCCCTGGCATTCAGGCCTGATTCTACCCTGGGCGTACCAGGCCTTATGACGGCCTACCGGCAGGGAAATGTAAACCTGGTAAATGCACCGGGCACAGGCGTGGCAGATGATAAAGCAGTTTATACCTATGTACCTGATATTATCCGCTATTACCTGAATGAAGAGCCCATTTTAAAGAACGTTCATACCTACCGCTGCGAAAAAGACAATGACCTGAACTATGTGCTGGAACACCTGAACGAGCTGGTTGTAAAGCCGGTGGATGAATCCGGAGGATATGGCATTTTTATCGGTAATAAGGCCAGCCAGCAGGAGTTAAGGGATTTTAAGGAGGTGATTAAAGCCAACCGCCGCAAATATATTGCCCAGCCAACAATGGCGCTGTCGGTACATGCCACCTATATCGAAGAGACTGGTATGTTTGAGCCCCGGCATATAGACCTGCGAACTTTTACCCTAAGCGGCGATCGGTCTACCTACGTTTGCAAAGGCGGGCTTACGCGGGTGGCGCTGCGCAAGGGTAACCTGATTGTGAACTCATCACAGGGTGGCGGATCTAAAGATACCTGGGTATTGCAGGATGAATAAGCCTGTACTATAGCCCCCCAACCACCTTCATTGCCCTAAACTCTTTAAATCAATTCCGGAGGCACTGCTCTGGCAGTTGTTTCCTAAAATATCAGCTATATGTCATCATCCTTTATGCTTTCAAGAACAGCAAACAGTTTGTTTTGGATAGGCAGATACATTGAAAGAATAGAACATCTATCCAGGTATATTAACGTTCAGTACCTGTCTTCTTCAGATGCACCGCGTGCCTTCAACAAGCAGCTCATGCTGGAATCTATGCTGTATATGGCCCATGCCTGGGATAGCTATCATGCCTGTAATTCCGGTATGTACGATAACCATGTGGTCTATTTCCTTACAATTGATGATAAGAACCCTTTTTCGGTAAAGAATTATGTAGGTTTGACCCGTGAGAATGCAAGGGGGATCCGTAATAACATCACCACAGAATTGTGGGAATCTATCAATCGCTTTTACCACACCACTAAAGGATTCAACAGGGATTCTTTAGAAAAGAAAGGTCCCTACGATTTCTGCAAAACTGTAATGGAGTCTACAACCATTATCAAAGGTGTAGCAGACGACACCCTACTGCATAACGAGGCCTGGTCGATGATCAAAACAGGCATTCACCTGGAAAGGGCTATCCAGATTACCCAGATCATCTTATCAAAACTAAATGATATAAAAGCCACGGGGCACTCCCCCATGAGTCAGGCCATTAACAGCTACCACTGGGCAGCCCTGCTGCGTAGTTCCGGTGGTCTCGATGTAAGCCGCAACTTTTATGGTGGTGTACCACCCAGCCGCGAAAGAGCCATTAGCTTCCTGGTGCTCAATGATAAATTCCCAAAATCGGTGCTCTTTAATCTGCAAAAGCTAAAGACAGATTTAAATATCATCAGCAACAACAAACCCATCACACCGGATTGCGTTGAGTTTACTATTGGAAAGCTAACTGCAAAAATGGATTATTGTACCCTGGATGAAATTCTGAATAATGAGGAGGAGTTTGTGCTGACTCTTCAGGAAGATTTAATCCAGATTGGAGTACAGCTGGAAAAACAATATCTTACTTATTAGATGGTTACTTATCAGGTTATTTACGAGGCTGAAAATCATTATGAGCACGAAGTGACGGAAGCCTTATTCAAATTTCTGGTGCTTCCCTGTACAGATGATACTCAGGAAGTGCTGGAAGAGACTGTTGAAAACTCTTTAGATTTACCTGTGTTCCATGCCAGTAATGTTTTTGGATACCAGCTAATCTGTATTCGGGTAGCACAGCCTTTCCAGCATTTTAAATTAAAGGTGAGCTGCACGGTCAGGAAAAAGACCACTGGCATGCTGCACATTACTGAAGAAAGCCTGCCGCTTGAAGAAGAACTGAAGGTGCTGCAATCAGAAGATTTTATCGTAGACCATTTTCTCTACATTCAGCAAACATCCCTTACTGATCTTCCTGTTGCAAGAATCCCCCGGGACCTCCTGTTTCAGAAAGATAAGCCCCTGTTCGATTACATTACTGATCTGAATAGCAGGCTGCACAATATGATGGAATATCAGACCGGTGTTACTACTTTTTCCACACGTGCCTGCGATGTACTGGATAATCCAAGAGGTGTTTGCCAGGATTATACTCACCTGATGCTGGGCATTCTCCGCCAGCAACAGATCCCCTGTCGTTATGTATCGGGCTATTTAAACCAGGGACAGGTATTTTTAGGCTCACTCCAGATGCATGCCTGGTTAGAAGTGTATATCCCAAGCATGGGCTGGGTAGGTGTAGATCCTACTAATAACATGATGTCGGACCAGCACTACATTAAAGTAGCCGATGGTGCCGATTTTGATGACTGCAGCCCCCTGAAGGGCCATATCAGACCAACCGGACCTAATACCACCAGTCACACTGTAGAGGTAGTAGAGCAGTCGCAACAGCAGCAGCAATAAAAGCAGCCGCCAGCTTTTCTCCAATTTTTGCTTTATTCTTTGACAAATCCTTAAATCATCTGGCTCTTAAACTGATACAACAGAAACGCAACATTGAATCAGTAGTAGTTGAGCAACTAAACAGATATTAACAGGCATGGCCTGATAATACTAAAACTATTGTAACCCCGAGCCTTGTTTTACAGTAAGAAGTACAGCTTGGTATAGAGGCTGCTTGATGTGCCTGCAGTTTCAGCTTACCCCAACAAAGAAGTAATCTTATTCTCAGGTGTAGTTGCAAATTGGTAATGTTTATAAAGCGTTATGCTTGCCGAATAAGCATTATCCTTAAAGGAGAAGGAAAGGGAAAGAAGTATGTTTGAATCGTTTGAGCTGTCGGCGCTACTGATTTCTATTATTGCGGGATTATTTCTGGGTGTACCCAGTGGTCCTGCCCTGTTTTTTGTGCTGGACACATGCCTGAAAGAAAGCAAAACTGCTGCCTTGAAGGTATACGGAGGCCTGATGGGTTCCAAGCTGTTGTACATAGCACTGGCACTGCTCGCAAACGATTTTATCTCTACCCACCAGAAGTTAGAATCCGTTTTCTACCTTATTGCTTCTTTCCTGCTGATGTTGTGGGGCATCGTTATCATTATCAAAAGCAGCCAGAATAATGATAAAAAGAGGGAGTTTAACCATGGCTCTTTTTACCGGAACGGGTTTATTGTTGGCCTGAGCAATCCAGTTATCCCTTTTGTTTACCTCACCTTTCTGCAGTTCATTAAAATTTATGCACGGGATGTGAATACCTTCAAATACATCCTGAACATTGCCATTATGGAGGCGGTGAGCTTTCTGGTATTGGCAGGAATGGCCTCTGTATTAATAAGTGGCGGGCGCATCATTCAAAACCACTGGAATAAGCTGGTCAGGCTGATGGGCATCTTCCTGTTCTGCGCCGGTTCCTACCAGGTTTACCAGCTCATAGATTTTAAAACGGGAGGAGGAATTGGCATCAAGAGCAATGAGAATGTACTGGAAAAACAGCTGGAAAAGGTGGAAGAGGAAACAAAAAGCCAGCCCCCAAATTAAGAAATTAAGCTGCAAATATCCTGGCCCAGCTAATTCAGTGATCCATTGTGGCTTGCATAACAGCAGTATGCGGCCCTTATTCAATTACCTCAGCAGCACTAGTTTTGCGGATGATCAACACCAGAAAGCTGTTGATTACACAGATAGCAATCAAACCAATCCACAGGTCCTTTATAAAGAGTGCCTGGTTCCAGACTGCTTCCCCAGATGCTTCCCCGGCTTTAAGATCTCCCTTGCCGGAGCTTACTATTCCATTAGCCGATTCATCGAGAGCTGCCGCACGCATTGCGCCAGATTTTTCAGTTGTTGCAGTATTTTGCTGTGTGATCGGATATGCATCGGCATGGAAGTATGCAACTGACAGCACTAAACCAAGATCCAGCAGAAGCACCAGTACAATAAGTCTTATGTTCATCCGGGGTAAGCTTTGCTCTCTAATATATAGGATATATTTTAAAAGTCCTATTCCAACCAGTATGTAATTATATTTTAATCTGTTGCTCCTCTTAACGGTACAATATAAAATGGAACAATCAGCCTATAGGAAATGAACGGTGTGCTCAAATATTACCGCAGAAAATGAAAGTAAGAGTCTGCCAAACAATCAAATTTCTGCCAGAAATATACAGCAGCCTGTATTGTACTTTATGCTGAACCATAGCAGCGTAAACTCTGGCTGCTGCTTGAACTATTTCGATCAGGCTATATGAAAATTCAATGGTTTTAATAATTTGTTCTACCCTAAGCCTGCAACTAACGGCTAAACACTTTTTACAGGCTTAACAGCAAGGCGCCTGTTGCGGGCAATATAGAAGTAGAGGTAAGAAAAAAGGCCGCAAATCACTGCCATACCAACCGAAAGCAGCACTGCTCCGGCCAGGTACTGAAACAGGTTGTCTTTTACTGCTTCTACTGTAAGCCCATCGCTGAACAGAATATCATTCTTTGGATTTTCCATAAACACCCCACCCAGCAAGTAACTGCCATATATGATGAAAGGAACTGTTGGCGGTATGCTTACGTGCGCTGCCGTAATAAAGAGTGCTTTGTTAAGCTTAAATACATGCGCCAGTGGTATGCCAATGAGCAGCTGAAAACCCCATACAGGAAAAATGCCCATAAACACTCCAAAAGCAATGGAAAGTGCCTTAATATGCAGGGGCTCATTCCTGTCAAAGAAGTTCTTGCTGATGAAATTCCGGATGTTTTCCCGTGTTAGGGATTTGAAGAAGCGCAACGGAATATAGTAAAGCAGCGCAAGTGTTACCAGGTAGGTGTTGAGTACACTAATGCGGGTAAAATCGCGGAGCGGCCTGAAATGTGTAATTCTTTTTTTGCCAGGCTCGTAATGCACCTGTATCGGAATATTCTTTACCGGAATTCCGCGCCAGGCAGCTTTAACAATGGCTTCAATTTCAAACTCAAAAAGGCTGGTCCGGTACTGAATACCCTCCATTTTACGAATTGGGTACAAGCGGAAGCCCGACTGGGTATCATCCATTTTATAGCCGGTTTCAACCCAGAACCAGAAGTTGGAAAACTTATTACCAAAGCTACTTTTGCCTGGCACATGCTCGCCTTCCATGTTTCGGGCGCCAATGAGCAGTACCTCGGGCTGCTTCTCCAGCTCTGCCAGGAAGAGCGGCAGGTCGGAGGGAAAATGCTGGGCATCACTGTCGATGGTAATGGCATAGTCGTAGCCCTGCGCCAGCGCATGGCTGAAGCCATTCCTTAGGGCCATGCCTTTGCCTGAATTCTGCTCGTGCCGGATAATCTGCACCCTGTCTTCAAAATGCTGCAGAATCTCATGGGTGTGATCAGTAGCACCATCGTTCACCACAATAAGGTCTTCGGTATAGCGCAGTACCTCCTCTATAACCTGCTGCAGTGTACCTCCATTATTATAGGTTGGTATAATTACGCAACAGTTGTGCTTTTTAAACAGCTCTTTCATAGGCACAGGAAATAATCAGGCAAAGAGGGCTTTCAGCTTAAAGTTGACGGAGCCATCTCCCAAATAAGAATTAGCTGTTACTTTTAGTTCCGTTTCCCCCTCAACTATTGCAATCTCGAACAGTAGTGCAGGTTCAGCCCTGGGATCTACCACCTTCAGGAATTTCATATGGGCAGCGCTTATAAGCCTGCAGGGCCTTCTTCTGATTTGCCCCAGGATCTCCTTTACCATCTCGAGCAGGCATACCCCGGGCAACACAGGCTGTCCGGGAAAATGACCTGTAAAAATGGGGTTGGAGGCATCCAGCAACACAAGCGCCTTGTAAACGCCAGCCTCCTGCTCTTCTAAAGAATTGAGTGTGTATAGCTTATCTTTCAGCATTAATCACTTTTAACAGGTTTAAATCCAGGCGCATGGCTACATTACTATGCTTCAGAGAGATCTCTTCCGGTATATCGCCATCTTCTTTGTAAAGAAACGAAACTTTTGTTTTAACCGGATTAATAAAGCCCCTGTTTTCAGCATAGAGTACTCTGCCGGTTTCAGCCTCTGCCCTAAGCCTTAGGCCAGGATCGCTTTTAACTTTATAGGTAAGCTCCCCGCCCTCCTGCTTCTGCAGCTTTAATTTGCCCGGATTATCCAGACCAGTCAGCAGAAGCACCCTGAAATCGCGCTCCAGCATCTTTTCCACCCTTTTCTTCCCCAACTGTTCAAAGGTTTTTATCCATTGTATTCCCCCCTCATTCAGCTTAAATTCCATGAGGCTAACGCCAAACTTGGAAAGCAGCACCACGTGGTATTCAGATGGCTGCACCCTTTTTGCAACCAGCAGGCCACTGGCCTGAAAATCTTTGTACCGAAAGGTGGCATTGTATACCAGCCCCCCATCTGCCCCCGCCATATACGACTGCGGATTTTTTATCGCTGCAGCCTCTTTTCTGGCAGTGCTGCAGGCCCCAAGCAGGCAAAGCAGGAGGCAGAAAACCAGCAGGCTACTGCTTTTTCTTCTTTGCAGCAAAAATATCATCAGCAATGCTTTCGTTCAGCCTGGTATTCTTAAAGGTAATGAGCGTATAATCATCTTCCGGCTCGGTAAGTCTAATTTTGGCTACTGTATAATTCGCTTTATCGAAATACACATCTATGCCTTTCAGGAATTTCTTCATCTGTTCTTCTTTTGGCTGCAGCTGTGCCTGGTAATGATTTTTGCTCTCCAGGTATTTAATGCTAAAGCGTTCTTCGTCCAGGATATTTCCCTGCACACTGTTTACGATCAGCTCATTAATTTGCTTAAAGGCCTGGCTTGAGGCAATATCGAAAGAATTTTCCTTACCCTGGTCGTTGATGATCAGCTCTTTGCCATTGAGGATTATAGCGTACTGGTACGGAGTGGTGTACTCCCACTTCAGGAGGTTAGGCTTTTTAAACTGAATTGTGCCTTCAGACTCAATGGTGTTGGCCAGAATGGCCAGGTACTTCTCCTGGGTAAAGGAGGCTTTGATAGATTTAGTGGCAGCTGCCATTTTAGAGAGTCCGGCCCGGAAAGCTGCCACATCTTTCATGGCTGTAAACTCTTCTTTACCTGGCTGAAACGAGCAGATCGCCACCGCCAGCACTAAAAGGAGTATATTTCTGTAAAGCATTTTCTGTTGAGCGTAATTATATATTTACTGGTCTGTAGCGCTATAAAAGCCCCTCCCCTCTTTATTCATGAATAAGCTCTTGCGCCTGTATGTAGCGAAGGTTTAGCCTGCTGGCATGGGCCAGAATGGCATCCACTATTTTAGGGGTATTTTCCCTGTCGTCGTGCAGCAAAAGCACCGCACCCGGACCTATCCTGGGCAACACCCTTTCCACCACTTTCTGGTAGTCTTTTGTCGTAGTATCGAAGGAGCGGATGTTCCAGCCGATTACCTGCATGCCACAGGCTGCAGCAGCTTTTGCAATGGGCGGATTCAGCACCCCGTATGGTGGCCTGAAAAGCCTGCACTCCTCTCCCGTCAGCTCCTGTATCAGCCTGTTGGTCTTTTCGATCTCATCCACTACCATATTTTTTCCGAAGATTGAAAACAGGTTACTATGGGTGTAGGAGTGATTGCCAATGCGGTGCCCTTTCTCCTTTATCTTCCTTACCAAAGCTTTATTTTGCTCCATACGTTCACCAATACAAAAAAAGGTTGCCGTAGCTCCCCACTTGTCAAGCACCTCCAGTACGGCCGGAGTATGTTCGGCAGAGGGGCCATCATCGAAGGTAAGGGCTATGGTATTTCCCCTGCCCCTGGTATAACTCCTGGTAAAGAAGTTGAGGCTCATTACAGACGAACCAGCCACTACCAGGAGAATGTACAGCAAAGTAAGGGCCAGATATACCCAGGGCGACAGGCTAAGAAAGAAATAGTCTGCCACTGCCAGCAAAAGCATGAGCAGCAGGTAGCTGTTGCGTGCCACTACAAAGGCCGTCATGAGGAGAGCAGCATTAGTGAGTGATATTTTCCCTGGCTACGGTTGTAGAGCAGTATGTTGTTGAAAGGGCTCTTTAATTCTCCACTAAGCAGTGTGCCAGAAAAGGCCTGCTGCCGCTGCAGCATAATGGCTGCCAGGTGTAAGCCAAAAGCCGATGCCGTAAAATACTCGCCACACAGGTTCTTAAAGCCCAGGAGCGGTTTATCAGGAAAATAGCTTTCTGCAATTTGGCTGTAAATTTCATCCTCCTGCCGGTTGCCGGTAAAGCCCATCATAAGGGCATCTACCGCCCCAGTATCCATTCCACAGTGCTGCAGAAAAGCTGCTATCTGCTCCTGTACCTCCCGGGCAGTGGCTGCGCCGTAGAACGTATGCATGCCTTCTATGCAGGCCAGTGCATTTGCTGATGGTTCCCTGGTAAGGGCAAAGAAGGTGGCGCCTTCTCCCCAGGCAGGCTGTTGTTCGCTGGTTTGCAGATGGGGATAGCGCCCCACTGCCCCTTCGGCACAACCCAGCTGCTGCAAAATTTGAAATAAGGTAGGCGTAACTTCGTCTACACCACCTAAAAGCACCTGTGGCACACCTTCGCCTATTTGCAGCAGGGCATCTTCCAGGGCTCTTTCAAAAGAAAAGCCTCTTTGAACAAAGGTAAAGTTATGGTGCGGGCAGCCCAGCAGGAGCGCAATCTGTCCGGCAATGGTATTGTGGGTTGACTGTATAAAAGCGGTAGGCGACAGCAAGCCTTCACGGGTCTCTACTATTTCGGCCAGAAACTTCTCGGTATCCTGCAGGCAGCCCAGGGCAGTACCTACAATGATGGCACCAGGCATAGCTTCTGCAGTACCTCCAGCCTCTGTTGCTGCTCCTGCCTGCTCCAGGCTTTTTTTAGCCGCAGCGATGCTCATTTTTATGATGCGTGCCATACGGCGCGAGAGCTTCGGATCGATGTACTGCCTGTACTCAGGTTCCAGCGCAGCCAGATAGGCCTGTTCAGGCACCTGCAATTGCTGCAGGTATTGCTCCTGCTCAAAGGTGGATTGTGGCGAAATGGCCGATGTACCGCTAATGTATGCCCGCATCTTACCGTGTGAATAATAAGGATGTACAATTGCCCCCAAAGCCAAAAGAATTGGAGAGCACAGTATCTACCCGGCTCCCGGCATGCAGCTTCTGCAGCGGCGCCGATGGCAGCACGTCCATAGGCTGCCCCAGGTTCAGGTTTGGGAATTTCAGGTTATGGTTGATGGCCAGCAGCGAAAACACAGCTTCTATGCCGCCGGCAGCACCCAGGGTGTGGCCGGTGTATGATTTGGTAGAGCTGTAATCCGGTAGCTGCTCCCCAAACATAGCCTGCAGGGCCATGCTCTCTGAAAGGTCGTTGTTGGCAGTGCCCGTGCCATGGGCATTTACATAGTCGATCTGTAAGCCTTCTCTGCCACCCACCTCCAGTGCTTTTTTCATGGCCAGGTAGGCACCTTTGCCCTCTGGCGATGAGGCTGTCTGGTGATACGCATCATTGGTATTGCCCCAGCCAATCAGCTCTGCCAGTACTTTTGCCCCGCGTTTTGCTGCCGACTCTTCAGATTCCAGTACCAGGTAGGCAGCCCCTTCGCCCAGGTTAAGGCCCATGCGGTTTACATCAAAAGGCCTGCACCAGGCCGGGTCCAGTATTTTAAGGGAGTTAAATCCATTGAGGGTAAAGACAGCCAGTGCATCGGTACCACCGGCCAGCACCCGTTGTGCCGCCCCAGCTCTGATGAGCCTGCCCGCCTGCATAATAGCATTGGCAGAAGAAGAGCAGGCCGTGCTGATGGTGCTAAGATGGCCCTTAATGCCCAAACGCTCTGCCATAAATTCGGTAGAGATGCCGCAATCATGACCTGCAAAAGCCCTGTGATAATCCAGGGATTCCCCTTTTAGCAGCGCCTCGTAGTGCTGTTCAGAAATATCCATGCCCCCTACCGAGGTGCCATTGATCAGGCCTGCAGTTTTCAACTCCTGCTGGCTTAAACCCGCAGAATCGGCCGCTTCTGCAGCTGCCAGCAAGCCCAGTAAGGCTGTTCTGGAAATTTCACTAGCAGGGCTAACACCTGCCCAGGCAGCCAGCTGGCTGTTGGCAGCTTTTACTTCGCCTGTTACCAGCTCGTGTTTGTGCAGCGTTTTCAGGTGCTCGGGATGGGCAATACCCGTCCGGCCCCCCTTAAGAGCGGCTAGATTTGCCTCTACTCCCCTGCCCAGGGCCGAGATGATACCCCAGCCGGTAACAAACACACGAGCAGCCATGCTTTACTTGCGGTTTTGCTCTATATAGCTGGCCATGCTGCCAACCGACTGGAAAACCCTGCGTCCTTCTTCAGGATTATCGATCCTGATGCCGTAGTTTTTTTCCAGCAGTACGATCAGCTCCAGGGCATCGATAGAATCCAGGCCTACAGCGCCGCCAAACAAGGGCTCGTTGTCGCTGATGTCCTGGGGCTGCAGGTCTTCCAGGTTCAGGTGCTCTATAATATCCTGCTTTAATTTTTCTGTTAACTCACTCATGATCCACAGATCCTATTTATATGAAATCGTAATCGAATTTACGCAACACCGGCTTATTGACCGCTGCTTTTTCCACTAAAAACAGACATGCCTTATAATTTCCTGCTTTGTAGTCTACCCAGCCGGTAATACACTGCTGGTAAGCCTCCTGCTCAAATAAATGCTGCACATAGCGGTACAGGAATCTGCCATCTGGCGCCTGCATCAGGAAACAGGAGTTCTCACCCGTAACCTGGTGCCTGATACAGATTTCGCCGAGCATAATATTGGGCAGCGTGTAAACGAATACCGCCGGACTGGGAAAGTAATTACTGCTGTCGCGGTAGCTTTCCAGGTGCTGCAGGTCTGATGCGATGGATGAACTCCTGTTGCCCAGGATCAGCGCCACATCGGCCCCTTCTGCATTGCTGCTTATTTTATCTTCACTGAGCAGCGCTTCGGTGGCCAGGAATGCCAGCTTGCACAGCTCATCCATTTTATGGAACTTGGAATAGACGGGGTTCAGGAAGCGGTATACCTCTTTTGCAAAAGGGACAAAGGGCTCCTGTCCCTCATTCGCCAGCAGCAGGATACCATTTTTATACAGCCCCTTCTCATTCAGCTCACTATATGCCGTTATGCCTAAGTTCATGCCTTACCATATATAACAGCGGCGTTGCAGCCCCCAAAACCCGATACTGTTTTCAGGGCATACTGCAGCCGATGGGCCTGCTGGTTTTCCTGCAGCACATTCAGGCTTCTGCTCACACCGGAGCTGGCATAGCCAGGTGATTGCAGCAGCAGCCCCCGGTTAAGTTGCCGGATGGTGATGATGGATTCTACCACCCCTGCCGCACCCAAGGTATGCCCAAAGTAACCTTTAAGGCTGTTGAGCGGCAGCTCCTGCAAATCAAGGTCACTGAAAGCTATGGCCTCCATTTCATCATTGAAAAGAGTAGCCGTACCATGGGCATTGATGTAGCCAAGCTCTTTTCCGGCCAGGCCTGCACTCTTTAAAGCATTGCCTACTGCAATTTTAAGTCCTTTGCCAGTACGGGAAGGGCCGGAAATATGGTTGGCGTCATTAGACTGTCCGCCACCTGCAATCAGCGAAAAAGCGTCTTTGTTGGTATTAAGTGCAGGATCATTGCTGATGAGCATGGTACCCACTGCTTCGCCCAGGTTAATTCCTTTGCGATCAGCATCGTAGGGCCTGCAGGGCTCTTCGCTGATGGCTTTAAGGCATTGGAAGCCGGAGAGGATAAACTTATCCAGCAGATCGCCGCCTGCTACCAGGGCATGGTCGCAGAGCCCCATGCTGATGAGCTTACGGGCCACCAGTACAGCAGATACGCCTGAAATACAGGCATTAGAAACTACCACCGGTGCATGGGGCAATTTAAAAAAGCTGTTGATGGCTTGTGCCATGGCTGGCAGCTCTATTCTTTCAGCGCCAACAGCTCCAGTGCCTTCCCTGCCGATCAGGTCAATATTTCCCTTGGTGCTGGAAATTACCAGCACCAGCCTTTGCTTGTTAATACCCGGGACTGTACGCAGCACTGCCGCAATAGAGCGGATAAAACCCTTTTCCAGCCGGGTATAGGCCTTCCAGTTTGCTCTTTCAGCCTCCTCCTCTTCTAAAGGCTCCTGCAGCAGATCTCCTGCATAGGCAGCATAAAGCGCTTCGGGGAAAAGATGGCCTGCTTCAATTTTCTGTACACCACGCTGCCCACGCAGCATAGCCACAAAGTTCTCCTCTGTGCTGGAACCTAAGGGACTGATGATGTTATCGGCAACAGAATAAATATTCAAGGCTTTTGTGCTAGGCGGGCAGGAGCCCTTTTTCTTTTTTCCACTTAACAAAAAACTCGGGAACAGTCAGGTGCAGTTCACGCTCCCTGGTGAGAAACACCTGCTCTGAGCTTCCGGTAGCGTAAACATCGCCACTTTCTTTATTATACAGTTTATACTCAAATACGATTTTAGCGGCAGGCGTATCAATGTACCTGGTTTCGATCGTGAGCGGGCCATTGTATTCAATGGGCTTTTTATAGCTGCAGTTAATGTTTACAATGGGGATAAAAAAGCCCTTTTCATAAACATCCATATAACCCAGGTTGTGCTCACGTCCAAAAGCTTCCCTTCCGTCTTCAAAGTATTTGATGTAGTGCCCGTGCCAGACAATCCCCATACTGTCTACTTCGCTAAAGCGGACTTCAGTTTCTTTAATATTCTTCAGCATTTTACTCGTCACCTTTAATAAAGATCCTCAACTCGCAACGGGCAATCAGCTGATCTTGTTCATCAAATATATTACCTTCCACTACCTGTATGTTCATCAGATCGTGGGTAAGGGTTGTGGTTGTAAATATTTTAGAGCCCACCGGAGGCAGGCTTTTTATCTCCAGTTCCTTAATGCCGGCAATGTAGCCTACCGGCACAGGCAGCCCCTGGTCTACAAACCTAACCCCGGCAAAGAGTGCTGCCGTCTGGGCAATATTTTCTACAAGGCCACCCTCTGTTAACACCCCCTGCTGCACCATGGGATGATCAGCCTTAATGCTAAAGCCGCTCTGCACATGCAGCGCTCCCTTTTCGTAAAGCGTATCTACCAGCACAAAGGGCGGGCGCTGTGGAATGTAATCAAAAAGGGCTTCGCCTTTATGAATGGGTACTGACTTCATGCTGTTGTTTTTCATATATCCCACCCTTTAGGTCCTCACTCCAGAATTCATAATAGTTAAACCATTGTAGCGGATACTGCCGCAGTTTGGTTTCAAGCGAACCGGCGTATGCTTTCAGAATCTCCAGTGGCCTGCCGTTTGGCTGCTGCAGGGGTGTTGCCGACAGGTGGTAATGGGTTTCGCTGTCCTTAACGGCATAAACAAAAGAGTAAGGTACGCCAAGCTTAGCTGCCAGTGTAAAG
The DNA here is from genome assembly GCF_020178975.1 of Cesiribacter sp. SM1. GTDB lineage: Bacteria > Bacteroidota > Bacteroidia > Cytophagales > Cyclobacteriaceae > Cesiribacter. The sequence goes on along the minus strand of NZ_JAHXBU010000044.1, from coordinate 18,394 downwards.
GGGCCCAAAGGAAAATTAGCCTTTTTGCCCATAAATTCAACCGCTGCCACCCTGCTGCCTTCCACAAAGCGATCACCATGCATACAGATAATCTCTTTGTTGCGGATGGCCTTGTTGATGAGGAATATATGCGAAAGGTCTTGTTTTACCGGAATGATGTTGATGTTCCGGTTCTGCATTACCTGCCCGAGGTACTCCTTGATCTTTTCATGCTCGGCCTCAAACATCACAATATTAATGCGCATATCGAGCCTTTTCAGCAGAAAACCGGCTATCTCCCAGTTGCCTAGGTGTGCACTGATGAGCATGCCCCCTGTATTTTCTTCCCTGAACCTTCGCAGGTGCTCCTCACCTTCAAAAGTATAGGTAAAGGGCGTTTTAAGGCCGGCCATCAGGGCAACTTTATCGAGCAGGGTCTGGCCAAAAACATAGTAGTTTTTGTACAAAGCCCCCAGGGCTCCTGCAGTGCTGTAGCCCAGGATGTTCCTGAAATAGGCGTACATGCTCTTGCTGGCAGTTGGTGCAAACAGAACGAAATAAGCAGCCACTACCCGCAAAAGTGCGTAGGCTGCCCGTATTCCTGATCTTCGCAACACGAAGATGAATATTTTGTACCCCAGTAATCCGCCCCGGGTCTTACCTTTCCAGGAAGACATTACTTTGTTTCTACCGGTCCTTTTACCTTGGCGATGATGTACTCGTAAAAGTCCTGAAAAGTATGGATGGTTTGAAAATCTTCAGGCTTAACCTTAAAGCCAAAATTGCTTTCGATTTCCACCACCAGATCCACATAATCCAGACTATCCAGCTTTAGGGTTTCCTTCAGGTTTGCCTCTGGCTTAATCGCATCGGCATCCACTTCGAACTCTTCTACCAAAAACCCATTGACTCTATCAATAATCTCTTCCCTGGTCATCTCTAACAATATTTCTTATTTGTTATACTTTTCGTACAATTAGCGAGGAGTTGGTACCCCCAAACCCAAATGAGTTGGAAAGAAACACATTTATATCCTTCTCCACTACATTATAGGCAAAATTCAGCCCCAAGAGTTCCTCCTCCGGGTTCTCCAGATTAATATTCGGAGCAACAAATCCATTTTCCATCATCAGCATGGAGTACACAATTTCGCTGGCGCCGGCCATCCACATTTCATGGCCTGTCATGGATTTTGTAGAGCTGATCAGCGGGCGGCTGTCTCCAAAAACATTGAATATGGCCTTGCCTTCACTTAAATCTCCAGCTATGGTTGAGGTGGCATGTGCATTGATATACTGCACATCATTTGCCCTGATGCCCGCCTGCCTGAGGGCCATCTCCAGCGATTTGGTTGGACCGGCCACATTAGGTGCAGAAATATGATCTCCATTTGAGGAGAAGCCATACCCTATGATCTCTCCCAGGATGTTAGCACCCCTTCTTACAGCAGATTCGTAGCTTTCGATGATGACCGTAGCACCGCCACCGCTCGGGATCAGGCCATCCCTGTTTTTATCGAAGGGCCTGGAGGCTCTTTCCGGCTCCTGTTCGCGCACAGAGAAGGTGCTTAAGCCATCGAAGCTACCCATGGAATGATAGTTGATCTCCTGGGCACCACCGCAAATAATAAGCTCCTGCATGCCACTCTTGATCATCATATAGCCCAGGCCTATGGCGTGCGAGCCGCTGGCACAGGCAGCACTTACCGTAAAGTTTATCCCCTTCAGTTTAAAGATGGTAGATAAATTCATGGTAACGGTAGAGTTCATAGACTGAAAGATAGAACCACTGCCAATAAGGGTAGTATCTTTTTTAATGCGCAGCTGCTCGAAGGCTTCGATAGAGGGCTTGGCAGAACTGTCGTTACCGTAGATGATGCCTACTTCTTCCTTTGCCAGAAAATCTTCATCAAGGCCGGCTACTTTAAGCGCCTCAAGGGTAGCCATGTAAGCATACTCGCCCTGCTCCGAAAGGCCAACGCGCTGCCTGCGGGTTAGCAGTTCCTTCAGATCAGGCTTGTTGACAACACCTGTAAGTGCAGAACGGAAACCCCATTCCTTCCTGACAGGATCCAGCCCAATACCGGATTTGCCCTCATAAAGAGAGTTGCGAACCTCCTCAAGATTTCTGCCAATGCAGGAGTAAATGCCAATACCTGTAATTACTACCCTATTCATATCCTTTCCCCCGTATTAATACAAGCCCCCATTAATGGAAATCACTTCTCCGGTTATGTAAGAAGCTGCCGGAGATGCCAGGAAACCCACCAGCTCTGCCACTTCTTCTGCAGTACCGAACCTTCGCAGCGGTATATTTGCCTTATATTCTTTCTCGTCTATGCCTTCGGTCATTTCGGTTTTTATAAAACCAGGTGCAACCGCATTAACAGTTATGTTGCGGCGGCCTACCTCCTGTGCCAGGGCCTTGGTTGCGCCAATTACAGCGGCCTTAGCAGCAGAATAGTTGGTCTGGCCGGGCAGGCCTTTTAAACCTGAAAGCGACACAATGTTGATAATTCTGCCACTCTTGCCTTTTATAATTTCAGGAAGCACCTGTTTTGTAACGTTGTAAAACCCGCCTAAGCTGGTGTTGATTACACTGTCCCATTCCTGGTCCTGCATCCAGATCATCAGGTTATCTTTCCTGATGCCGGAGTTGTTTACCAGTACGTCAATGGTATGGTCGGTATTGGCAGCGTACCAGCCGGTAAGTACCTCACGCACTGCTTCCCTGTTGGAGACATCAAACTTCAGCAATGCTGCCTTTACACCTTTTTGTTCCACCAGCTGTTTTGTTTCGCTGGCAGCACTCTCATTTGAATGGTAATTGATCAGGATGTTAAACCCCTGATCTGCAAGCTTTAAACTTACTGCCCTACCAATTCCACGAGAACCTCCCGTTACCAATGCGTATTTCATTATATAAGTTACAACGAAAGTAAATTATCTTATAATTTTTTCACAAAAAATATAAGAAATAACAGATGAATTTTTGTAATTTTTCAGTTTATAAAATCCGAGCCTACCCTCATAACCAAAGCTTTAGCAGTATAATTATGTTGTTAAAGTATGCTTTTACCCTGGTTATTGTGCGAAAACCGGCTAAGTAGCAAATGGAGAATGCTCCATCAGGTGCTGTTTCACTTTTGCAAGATCCCGATAAACAGGATAATCTTCCACAAATGTAGGCACAATACTACGAATGTTGTTGTAGGTATGCCTTGACTGTGCAGATAATCCGGTTGTTTTTTTCAGATAGTCCAGTGCCTGCACAATAGTTACCAGCTCTATGCTTAGTACCTCAAAGGTATTTTCAACAACCTTTTTAGTGCAGAGGGCTGCATTGGTGCCCATGCTCACAATATCCTGGTTATCGTTATTGTTTGGAATGCTGTGCACATACATAGGGTTGGACAGCATCTGGTTTTCGGCAGTGGTAGAGGTGGCCGTAAACTGAATACCCTGCATACCAAAGTTAAACCCAAGCTTGCCCAGGTTTACAAATGGCGGCAGTATGCTGTTAAGCTTGGGGTTCATTAAAAAGTTAAGCTGCCGCTCTGCCAGCATCGATAACTTGGTAATGGCAATCTTAAGCTTATCCATTTCAAAGGCCACATAATCGCCATGGAAATTGCCTCCGTGTAGTACATTCCGGCTTTTTACATCCACAATCGGGTTGTCGTTGGCCGAGTTTGCTTCTTCTACCAAAAGCTTCTGGCACTGCTGCACAGTCTCCAGGATGGCACCTGCAATCTGCGGCACACAGCGAATGGAGTAGTACTCCTGCACCTTATCGAGCAGTATTTTTTCCTCACTCAGCTTAACATACAATTGCTGCTCACGCTTGCGAATGTACTGGCTCTGGTCCAGGTGTTCTTTGATAAGCCCGGCTACCTCCTGCTGGCCGGCATGCTTCTTCGACTGGTTCAGCTCTTTGGAGAAGTAATCATCGTAGGCATCCACCATTTCGCAGATCATAATGGTAGCCATTATGCTCCACTCCAGGGCACGCATCGCATAAACAGAGTTAACAAGGCCAATGCCCGTCATAACGCTGGTGCCGTTCATTACACCCAGGCCTTCGCGCAGGCTTACTTTCATGGGTGCTATGCCAAGTGATGCAAAAACCTCTGCTGTTGGCCTTACCCGCCCCTGGTATTCCACTTCACCCTCACCAATCATTACCAGCGCCAGGTGTGCCAGCTGTACCAGGTCACCACTGGCACCAACACCTCCATGCTCAAAAATGAGCGGGCTTATATCGTGATTGATAAGGTTGGCAAGTACTTCCAGGGCAGAGATGTGCACGCCCGAATAGCCCAGGGAAAGGGTATTTAGCCTGGCCAGCATAGATGCCTTAACATAAGGCTTGCTCAGGTAATTGCTGCTGCCGGAGGCATGGCTCCTGATCAGGTTATACTGCAGCTGGATTTGCTCCGATGCCTCAATCTGGTATTGGGCCATCGGTCCGAAGCCGGTATTGATTCCATAAATAATCTTATTTTGGGAGAATTCTTTCAGGAAGTTAAAACTCTCTTCCACCCTTCTTTTCGTCTCGTCAGAAAGCTCAACCTTTTCCCCTAAGATTACTTTTTCTATATCGGCAAGTTCTAAAGAAGCAAAACCAATCTGCACCATTTTGGTATATCTGAAAATTACGGTTTTAACTGAAAAACCGTTTAATTTTAAGCTTACAAAAAAACCGATTATTAAACTTCAAAGCAAAAAATAATCTGTTGTTTTTATGGTTAATATTACATTAGTCCCTACTTCAGGCTTTCTGCATATCTTTCTTCTTTTTCCCTAATTTTGTTTACTTTTGTTCTAACTACGATCTACTGAAGATACAATTACTCCCTCCCTGCCTTTCCTCTTTATATAGTATCAGGAATGAACACAACACAACTTACCGGCGAGCACAGAGACGTGCTGGTGATTGGTGCCGGCCCCTCTGGCACAGTTGCAGCCTCTATCCTTAAAAATGCTGGATATAATGTTAAAATTGTAGAAAAACAGCTGTTTCCACGCTTTGTGATAGGCGAAAGCCTGCTGCCGCGCTGCATGGATAACCTGGAGTATGCCGGTTTACTGAAAGCTGTGGAACAGGGCGGCTTTCAGCAGAAATTTGGGGCCAAGTTTGTGAAAAATGGCGAGACCTGCGATTTTGATTTCTCTGAACAATATACAAAGGGCTGGAACTGGACCTGGCAGGTACCCCGCGCTCAGTTCGACCACCTGCTGGCAAAAGAGACCGAGAAAAAGGGAGTACCCGTTGCATACGAAGAAGAGGTAGTGGGCGTAGACTTCCGCAATGATGGCTCTTCCACCACCACCGTGCGCAAAAAAGACGGCACTGAATACACCATTAACGCCCGTTTTATGATAGACGCCAGCGGCTATGGCCGTGTGCTGCCACGCCTGCTGGACCTCGACAAGCCTTCAAATTTCCCGGTACGGGCTTCGTTTTTCTGCCACCTGCAGGACAATCAGCGCCCCCAAGGCATCGATGGCAACCGCATTACCATTGTAATTTATTCACAGGACGTCTGGATCTGGATCATTCCTTTCTCCAGCGGCATTACTTCTGTGGGCGTGGTTGGTGCACCAGAAACTATTAACCGCTTTGAGGGCAGCCCCGAAGAGCAATACCAGCAGTGGCTGAACGATGTACCAGAGCTAAAGGATCGCTTTGCCGGGAGCGAGCGACAGTTTGAGCCCCGCAAAATAACAGGCTACTCTGCCTCCGTAAAGCAGCTGTGGGGAAGGGGATTTGTGCTCACCGGCAACAGCACAGAGTTTCTTGATCCGGTTTTCTCCTCTGGTGTTACCCTTGCAACAGAATCAGGTGCTGTAGCGGCCAGGCTTGCCGTTCGCCAGCTGGGTGGCGAAACTGTAGATTGGGAAAAGGAGTATGCCGACTATATGAAGCATGGCGTTGATGTATTCAGGACCTTTGTTACCACCTGGTACGATGGCTCCCTGCCCAGGATCTTCTTCAGCAAGGAATCCAATCCTGATATAAAAAGACAGATGTGCTCGGTGCTGGCCGGTTATGTTTGGGATATGAATAACCCCATTGTTCGCAAACATGAGCGTGCTGTAAAAGCCCTGGCGCAGATATTAAGCTAACCAGCCCACGCAAATGTAAGCGTAAGGGTGAAGTGAAGACTATCAAAGAAAACGCCTGCTCCTAAAGAAGAGCAGGCGTTTGTATTTTCTCACCTTACCGGCACTTTAATATTACTTGCTTGCTTTGGTTTTTGAAGCCTTTTTCATGGCTGATTCGTAATCCTTTTCGCTGGACCTCATTGTTTTGTAAATAGCACCAGCCCAGTAATTACGGAAGCCAAAGCCTTTGGGAGATTCTTTATACTGCTTGTTCCACAGGATGTTTTTAGATGCAATATCAAAGAATACTACATTGATTACAGCTTCCTGTTCTGTTTTATTCAGGCTCTCCACTACATAAACAACGCCCAGGCCTTCGTTGGCCATTTCCAGATCGTAAGATTTGATGATCTTTTCGAGCTGCCCCTCCTTAAAAGCATATGGCTCATTGATAACCAACTCGTCAACCTCAGGCATTTCATTGCGTTTGTTTACCACACTCAGGTCATTGGTCTGCTTGTTCTTGGAGTAGAATTTCTGAACATCATACTTATCACTCTCAGTCAATACCAACTCATTCCAGGAGCTAAAATACCTGTCTTTTACCTGGTCGGGTTCATTAAAGCCATCAGAGCCAATGCATTTCGCTTCGGAAAAATCAATACCACACCACACGATCTCTTTGGTGGTGAATACTTTGGAATCGGGATTGCTGAATGCAAACGAACAGAAGGCAATCAGCGCCAGCAAAAAATGTTGTTTTTTCATGATAATAAAGGGTTGAGTTAAGGTAGGCGAAATTATGCAATTCAATAATAAAAAAAATACATTTATTGCATTTTTTTATTTACTACCTCCTTATAAACCAGCGGCTTAACACTGAATCACCTTAAACGTTTATCAAAAAACTTCACTGGTTTTCTGCTCATCTGCGGGAACATCAGGCGGTTGAGCTCCTCCTGGGGTGTTGCTACCAGCTCAGGGGTAACCCTTACTGTTGTTTTGAAGTGGTCTGCCAGCTCTTTTTCATTAAAGCCGGCATGCGCAGCATACCTGATTCTCACCTCATCGTTTCCAAATTCATTGGAATACACCTCTACCAGGTAACTGATCAGCTGCGGGGTATGGTCTAATACATTGAAGAGTGAAGGCGGATAGAGCGTGGTGCCCTTGTACTTGATCATCTGGTTTTTACGTCCCACCACCGGACCTATCCTGTAGGTTGTTCTGCCACAGCTGCACACCTCTTCGTGCTTCCTGCAGATATCGCCTGTTTTGAAGCGAATGAGGGGCATTGCCTCCACGCCAAGGGTGGTGATGGTAAGCTCGCCTGACTCACCGGCTGCTACCGGCTGATTATTATCATCCAGCAATTCTGTAATGATCAGCTCTGGATGAAAGTGCCCTCCCCTGCCCGCCTCACATTCGGTAAAGGCTGTGGCCATTTCGGTAGAGGCATAGGTAGAGTACAGGCCTATATTCCACTTTTCAAGAATACGCTTACTTAACGCATTAGGACTAAAATCGGCGTTCCTGATAGATTCCCCTATACATATTGCTTTTTTAACAGAAGAAGCACGAAAATCCACACCATGATGCTCGGCCCATTCTATCAGCTTCAGTAAAAAAGAAGGCACCACGATCAGTGCTGTGGGCTGCACCTCCTGAATGGTTTTCCATTGTAACTCCGGAATGCCCGGCCCTACCCTAACCATACCGGCACCAAGCTTTCTGGCGCCCATTACGTATGCCAGGCCTGCCATAAACCTACGATCTGTGGTAGTGGTAAGCTGGTAGACCTCCTCACTGCTACCGCCGGCACAGGCAAAGGAAATAGCCTCATTATAGGCCAGGCGCTCCAAGTCGTTTTCTGATAAAGGAATGGTTACTGCATCTCCCTCTGTGCCGGAGGTATTGCTGTAATCACGTATGGCAGTGCGGGGTACGCAGTAAAACTGCTGGTTGTAACGCTGCAGCTCTGTTTTGCTTACCGGGGGTATTTGCTGCAGGTGGCTCAGTTGCCTGATATGGGCTGGCTGGATGCCATGCTGTTTAAACCAGTGCTGATAGAAAGGGGATTTTTCGTTTACGTACTTCAACAGCTCTTGAAGGGCTTTTTCCTGATAGTTGTTGATTTCAGCTACGGGGGCCCATTCTATTTGAGGTAGTCTCATCCCAGGCTCAGTTTTTCGATGATCACAACCGCTGTGGCATAAGCCTTGGCATGTGAAATGGATATATGGATATTTGTGCTGCCGAGCGCCTCCACTGTTTTAAGGGTATCGCCGGTGAGATGTATATAAGGCTTGCCCCACTGATCGTTCACAACAGATACTTCGTTGAAGGCCAGCTTGCCACGCCAGCCGGTGCCCAGCGCTTTAAAAAGGGCTTCTTTCGCTGCAAACCTGGCAGCATAGCTTTGGTAGGCAGTGGCCTGTTTTTCGCAGTAGAGGATCTCATCAGTAGAAAAAACAAGAGTCTTGAACCGCTCGTTTTTTTCTATGGATTCCCTGATCCTATCTACTTCAACAATATCGATGCCTGTGCCGCTAATCATTGTTAAGCTTTTCCCTGCACAAGTTAATACCTTCCTGCATATGTTTACGCTCACTGGTACGGGCAATTTCTTTTGTGAGCCCCTTTTCAAAATAACCTATGGCCCGCTGCCAATCCTCCTGGTTCTTGAAGTAATCGCCAAGGTAGTACCAGGTCAGGAATGAGTTGGGATTGCTCTCTTCAAAAGCTTTTACCTCCTCCTCGCTAAGCGGATCTCCCTTACCTGTAAACATATAGTGCTGTATGCGATCTCTTGTTCTGGCAAAGTATTCGTACTGTTTGTAGGCAGGAGATGCCAGAAAAGGATCTGCTGCTATGGTAAGCGAGTCGGTATAGGCATAAGAAGCCGGAGCAGCTCCTGGCTCATCTGCAAAGACCTGTTTAAGATCATAAGCTACATACTCGCCCAGCTGGTATGGAGCCGCCGATACCCACACCAGCAGTTCATCTGGTGAGAAAATAACAGAATGGTGGGCTATCAGCTGGTTTACTGCTTTTTCGTTACCCAGGCCAATGTTTTTACCATCGAGACCTGCTTTATCGCGCAGGATGGTTGCGGCTTTTGCAGCTGTGATAGGCTGCAGCGAATCCAGCAGCTGCTCCACCCGCTGGTACCGATAAGTAGACACCTGCTCCCCAACGTACTCCTGGTTGAGCGGATCGGGGAACAATTCTTTGCTTTGAAAATGGTTCGTGATGATCATCCTGTCATCTTCAGCAAAATGGAGGGCTGTTTTGCCCGGAGATTTTTCAATGAGGCCTACCTTTCCATCCAGCTTTGAACCAATCAGGAAGGTTTCTGCCACAAATGAATCGAAGGATGCCGCTATTTCGTATGCCTCCTGGATGGTGGAAGCGTACTGCAGTATTTGCCGTGCAATCAGCGAAACAGGGGTCTTGCCTTTTGTGGGGATATCTGATTTTGCAGAGTTGAGTGTAACGGTAAGGCCTTTTTCATTCATGCCAGATACTACCCCGCTAAACCCTGCCCAGGTTACCGACATAAATTTATAGCCCTGGTCGGGCCTGTAAAATGCCACTACCTTGTCTCTGGCAAAATCTTCTCCGAAGTAGAAATCGAAGTTACGCCCAATCAGCAGCCTTTTACCTTCCGATTGCTCCTGCCATGTGGCAAAAGAGGTACAGCCCACCAGGTTCATATTCTGCAGGGCATGTCCAATGTCGTGTGCACCGTGGTAGCTTAACGCCCTGTGAAATTTGGGGGCAATGTAGTCGAAATGGTCTGCCATCAGCTGCGACGAACCGTAAATCTCCAGCAGCTGCTCCTGGGGCACATATTCATCCATATCGCGGTTAAACCAGCCCACCAGGTACTTCAGGAAGTTCAGGAAAGCTTCTGAAGGTACGCGGTTCCGGATCTCCCCAATGAAAGCTTCTTCCTTCTGGCCCATCAGGCTTTTACCCAGGGCTCCAAAAGCAACACCCCTTTCGTAAGGCGCACCTACCAGGTGGAGCTCCCAAAGGCCTTTGTCGTTAAGCTTAAGCGCGCTTTTCCCGTATGTGTAATAGTTAAGGCCAAGGGTATCTATGCGGGTATCTGTTATTCGCTCCTCCTCCAGCACCGGATCGGCTATGCGGACCTGGGTATAGAATACAACAGCCAGGATAATGAAGAGGCCCAGAACAGCACCAAGTATATAGGTTAACACCCTCATAAGCACAATGGAATAGCGGCAAAATTAGAAACAACAGGCTATTTTACCTAAAGGTCTTAACTATTTCGGGCGTGGATTAATTCATGCAAAGGCAGCAAAATAAAAGCCGGTACTACTATGCGCAGCCCGGCCTCTGATACTTCATGTACTTTCTATTCGTAATTTGTTAAACTACTGGTATAAGGTAGGATCTATATTACCACCAAGGGTACCTTTGAATCGCTTGAAAAACCCTACTTTATCGGGCAGCGAAACAAAATCAGGCACATAGGCAATGGATGGATCAATTTTAGGATCAGTCTTTTCTATTTTTCCCAGGGTATCAAACATAATAGGCAGGAAGTCTACATCCATGTTATTCTTTTTGGCAAAACGCACCAGGAGAGCATTCTGAAATGGATCTGTTGCCACCGCTATTTTATTAAATCCCTGCTTTTTGGCAAGCTGATAGGAATAGTAAAGGTTTTCGGTACTATGCTTGGCGAGGCTTTCCGTTATGATTTTGTCTGCCGGAATACCAAGGGCAATGCCATATTCTTTCATGATTTTGCTCTCGATATATGGCGTGTAAACTGCACTGCCAGAATAGATTACATTATGAGCATACCCATTTTCATAGAGGTAGTGCGACCAGTACACCCTGATCTTCATGATATCATTCCAGACGCTATCCTGAAACGGATATCCTGGAACAATTATAGCATCATAAGGGGCTTTAGCTATGTTTTTGGTAAAAGATTTGTCTGCTAACTGCTTAAAACAGGATGTACAGGAGATTGCCAGCAATAAGAAGACAAAACTAAGTTGAAAAAATCTTTTCATAAAAACAGCCATTTCTCAAGCTTACGTTTAATAAAAAATAAGGTTTCTTAAACAATCACGCTTCTTTGACTTTCTTCATCAAATATTCATTTCCCAGGAATTCGGAACAGGTTACCACTGCACCTATGGTTACGCCTAAAACCCCGTGCATGTTCAGGTTCTGGCCGGTAAGCAACAGGTTAGGAATTTTAGTACGGGCAGAAATAAAGGACTTCATCGGGTCTTTGTAGTCTTTTACAATCCCATAGAGCGATCCGTCCCTGGTGCCAATATAATCCCGGTAGGTGAGCGGTGTAGAGGTATAGTAACGATAGATTTTATCCCGCAGGCCTGGAAAGCGCTTCTCCATATGCTCCAGCAATACCTCTGCTTTCCGGTTTTTGAATTCCTCATAACTGCTGCCCCGCTCATCCTCATAACCTACGGTGTTAAAAGTACGCTCCCACTCCTTAGTTTCTTCATAATTCATGTATGCCATTGAGATAAGGGTATCGGCATAGCCATTTTCTTTAGAAGATGTACCGGTGAAGACGGCATAGTTGTGGGGCCAGTTATCCTGTGTATAAGACACGCCCTCCCACACATCTGGTTTTACAAAATGGTAGTAGTTGCAGTTAAATGACTCGAGTGTGTTTTTTTTCAGAACGATGTATAGAATGAAAACCGACACAGAGTTTTCCAGGCTGTTAATCCTTTTACGATAAGCATTGCGAATTTTGCCTTCCTCTACCATATCCAGTGTAACAGCCGGGTGCACATTGGATATGAAGTGATCTGCTTCAAACCTCCTTCCATCCTCCAGTTCTACAGCCTGGATAAGGTCACCCTCAAACACAAACTTCTTTGCGTTGGCATGTTTAAGCACCTTGCCTCCATTATTAAGAATATTCCGCTGCAGTAAAATAGCTATTTGCGAACCTCCGTCAATACAGCGGTACGAACTCTCGATGTAGGAGTTAATTACCAGGGCATGTGTGTAGAGGGGGGTTTTATCTCCTTCCCCCGCATACAGGAGGTTTGTGCCGGCCAGTACGGCCCGCAGCTTTTCGTTGGTAGTGCAGCTTTCTATAAATTCTTTTGCACTTACATCATGATAGGCTATGTTGCTCCAATCGCCTCCGCTCGGATTCAGGTTATACATAGGAAAGTTGCGGCACACCTCCTTTATCTTATTGCAATACGCGATGATACCTTCGCGCTCCTCCGGAAAATGGCCCGACATGATCTCAATAAAATTGTCGTACCCCTGTCCGTAGCGGTACTCGGTTGGATCACCTTCAAATGTTACAATATCAAAACCATTTTCATCCAGCTTTTTCAGCTTAAGGCTGTCCATGATGCCCAGGTATTTGAAATACTGGTACAGGTTCTGCCCTTTTTCCAGCCCGCCGATGTAGTGAATGCCTGTATCGAAAATACATTTATCACGGGAGAAGGTTTGCAGGTTGCCACCAATCTGCTTGTTCTTTTCAAGCACCAGCACCTTATAGCCTTCCCTGCTTAAAATAACCCCGCACTCCAGCCCACCAAGGCCGCTGCCTATAATAATTACATCATACTTCTCCATGGTAGCCCTTATGCCTTAGTACAAATACTGTGTTTGAAGTAAGCTTGGTATTGTCAATAATTTCCAGCTCCAGCCCATGTTCGGCAGCAAAATCTTCTACCATCCGGCCTGATATAAAATGGAGCTCATTCTTGGTTTTGTTAAATCCTGATCCGGTAGAAAACACCTCTGTTAGCTTTGTGCCTTTATGCCGGTCCTTTTTGCTGCTGTCGCCATCGCGTAATATTATCTTACCGCCGGGCTTCAGCTTTTTTACCATATTATTCAGCAGTAACTGCTGGTCTTCCGGCAAAAGGTAGTGGAGTACATCACTCACCACAAATACATCGGCCTCGCCATAAGGATAGGTAGTTACATCGCCATGATCGAACTGTACATTTGCAGGTTTAACCGGGCAGTTTTTCGCTACTTCTATTTTAGCCGTATCGTAATCGATGCCTGTAACCTGGCGCCCCTCGCCACTAAAAGCCAGCGAATAAGGCAAAAAGCCATAGCCACAGCCCAGATCAACCACACTTGCATTTGCCGGTATCAGCGAATGAAACAGCTCGTAACCCTTCTCCAGTCCATATTTTACCCGCAGGTACCACTCCAGCACCGGTCCTTTGTAAATGTAGTTTTTTATGATCACTTCTTTGAAGAAATCGGGATTCTCCTGCTGCTGCCGGAGCTGCTGGTATTCACTTTTAAAGTACCTGCTGATGCTTTTTGCTCTTTCCGAATAGTTATTGCCCCAGGCGGCATCATCAAAAGCAATGCGCGGCAGGAATTTAACCGTTACGGTTCCATTCTTGAGGTAAAAACCATCAGCCCGGGGCATGGTATAGCTGGTGCCATGCAGGAGCACCGGCTGTATATCAAGCTTATAATGTTCAGCCAGGTAAAAGGCTCCTTTATGAAAGCGGTTAAGACTGGAAGAATCTGAGCGGGTACCTTCGGGGAAGATGATGATGGAGTAACCTTCCTCTACCAGCTTTCCTATTTTATCCAGCTGGTTCTCTACTCCGTTTGAGGTTGGAATAAAGTCGGCAAACTGCACTGCTTTACCAAAGAAAGGCGAATGGTACACCCAATCGTTGGTAACCATCACCACCTTGGGGTGAAACATCAGCAGCAGGATGATATCCAGAAAAGAATGGTGGTTGCTGATGATCACAGAAGGCCTGCTGAAATCGGCCAGTTCCCGCCCTATAACCTTCTTCTTCACATTCACCATAATGTAGATGAGTGAGCGGCAGAAGAGCATCATAATCTGGTGGTAGAGCCTCTTTCTTTTTCTTTCCGATGCAAATGGAAAGAGGAAGATCAGCCTGATCAGCATGAGCAGAAGGCAGCCGAACAGAAAATACAGAAAAGCAAACAGGCTAAGGAAGAGTGTAAGTACAGTGAAGGGCGGCAAGCCTTTTTCTTTACGGCCCTGGATCAGGAAATTATAGAGAATGGGCTCTACTGTAAAGGTGAGGAAAATAACCGACAGGATGCCAATAATAGCCAGCAGGGCAATGGATCTTAGCGCCGGGTGCTGAGCAAAGGCCAGTACACCAATGCCCAGCAGGGTGGTTACCGCAGAAAGAATGATTGACTTCTTGTAGGATAGTATGTTTGCCAGGCCAAACTTATATTGCTGGGTAAGGCCTCTCATTACAAATATGCTGTAGTCTACCCCAAGCCCAAAGATGAAAGTACAAATAATAATGTTTACGATGTTGAAGGTAAGCCCCAGCAGGCCCATGAGCCCCAGTATCCATAACCAGCTTAGCAGTATTGGAATAAAGGTAATGAGCGCCAGTTCTATGCGGCCATAGCTGATCAGGATAATCAGGAAAACCACCACCAGGGATAGATTAACCAGGAGGTTAAAATCTTCCTGCAGCAGCTCTACCAGGCGATTGGTGAAATGGGCCTTATCGAAAATAAGGGTGCCCTCTGCCCTATTGAATGCCTGCAGTACCAGCTTTTTGTTGGCAGCATTGGTTTTTACGGTGGTGATGATGGCCACACTATCGCCGCTCTGGATGATCATGTCTTCGCCCACAACCGAAAAGATTTCACTGGCATCTTCTTCTTTCAGTAGACTGAAATCCTTCCTAAGCAGCTGCTCAAAGTCTTTAAAACCAGCTGCCTGAAAGCCTACCTGCTGTGCACTCTGCTGAAAATCCAGCAGCAGGCTATCCCTGTTACGCTGCTGCCAGAAGGAGTTCCAGCGCCTAAGGCTTTGCTCCTGAACCGAACGTGGCGGAACAATATCGCTAACAGCCAGGTAGTCCATGATCACCCCCTCCTGCTGCAGGCTGTCCAGGCGACGCTTCATGGCAGCTTCGCTTTCCAGGGCAGACCATAAGTCCTTGCCCGTGCTGATCAGGAAAACATTATTAGCAGAATAGGTGGATACCCTGTTCAGGTTCTGCTCATAGCGGGCCAGGTGATCGGGCATGTAGTTGAGCTGGAGCATATTGCTCTCGAAGCTGTAGTTTTGCCAGGTAAAAAGACTTACAGCTGAAAGCAGTGCAAAAACTGCTATGGCCCATTTAGATTTATCGAATGGAAAAGCGGCCAGGGCAGCTACACCTCTTTCAACTAAATTCTCCCTGCGTTTTACAGTTCCTACAGATCTGTTAACAATAAAATGTGGAAGTACTACAAGCGTATATAAGGCAGATGCAATTACGCTCACTCCCGCAAATATGCCCAGATCGGCCAGTGCATTGGAGCGAAGAAACACAAGCGACAGAAAAGCGCAGGCAGTAGTGAGGCTGCTCATCAGCAGGGGCAGGCTCAGGTCCTCAAACAGCACCCGCATATCCCGCTCCACTTTAGAGTGGGTAAACAAATGCAGGGCATAATCAATGGTGATGCCTAATAATACCGATCCTACTCCAAGGGCTATCACAGAGACCTCATCCCGCAGCATCACCAGAACGGCTATGGCTACCAAAGCGCCGAATATACCTGGCGTAACGGCAATGAAGAACACAAAAGCACTTCTATAAAAAAGGGAGATAAAAAGAAACAGCGCTACAATAGCAATACCTACCGTAAGGTAAATATCCTGCTTGATCTGGCCTGCATTGGCCACTGCCACTGCCGATGAGCCAAAGTACTCTACAGTTACGGACGGATAGAGTTGTTGAAAACTTTCCTCCAGTTTCTCCAGGCCGCGGATCAGTTCTGCATTTTGAGCTGTTTCGCTTGCAGGATTGGCCAGGGAAACAAAAAATATCAGATGCCGGTGGTCTTTTGTCAGGAGGTGATTCTGGTACAGCTGTATGTTATCATCCATCTGCAGGTTGCGTGCTCTCTGCAAAGGCATGCTCACCAGGCTGTAGGGATCTTTTACCAGCATTTTTTTAGTGCCGATGCCCATGGGCGACATCAACGCTCTAAAATTCCTGTTCAGGGTTTCCCTGGTCCCCTCCTGACTGGTTCGTTCCTCTATGGTGGTGTAATCTCCTTCCTGCAGATAAAAGGGCAGGTGCCTGTAATAGAAGTTATACAGCGTTTCAATGTTAGTGTCGGCAATCTCCAGCCTGATTTCGCTGATGTACTCCTGGTAATTTTGCTGCAGGCTATCGCTTAGCCCATGAGCAGCTGCGATCAGCTGTTCAGGATCGGCCTGAGAAGAATCTTTATAATACAGGTGCAGAACCAGCCTGTTGTTCATCTTAAAGCCTTCGAATGCCCTGTTTAGGCGGGCAAGCTCTTCATCCTGCGGAATAACACTGGAAATATTTTCTTCCAGCTTAATTCTGCTGCTAACAAGAGCCAGTGCCGATAAGATTAGAAAGAGTAATAGGAAGGAGCCGGTTTTATGCCTGTTAATAAAGACATAGATCCGATAGAATATATTGATCATTTAACAGGTAATGCTCATCATGTTACCTAACATCCTGAAGGCAGGCAGCCGATTCATCAGATGATTAGAGGCTAAAGATAAGTAGTTTTAAGACACTGTAAAAGCCAATTTATTAGGCCTTTAGCTATTATTAAAGGTAATGTAAGATTAGAAAACTACTTAAGTAATAATTGATAAGCCTAAAGTATTTACTCATGCGGTCCAGCAAATAAAGCACGATGAAGTCTGATAAAATATTCAATTTAATCTGCCTGCCAGCATAACTCTACACCGGCTCCCGGGTTGATATATATATTAAAACTGCAACCAGCAGGAATGATCATATTACAGAAGCTTTCTTTGCTGTTCAGGAAATAGAACATAGGATAACAGCTCTGTTTTTACATTAAATCCTGCTGAAAAAGCTGTAAGAAGTTTAATTAAAACATAAAATCATGGCAGATAAAGCAAGAGAGGGATTTGAGAAGCATTTTACCATTGGCGGCGATCTAAAAGTAAACAGGATGGGCTATGGTGCCATGCGTATTACAGGAGATGGCATTTGGGGACCTCCAAAGGATAGAGATGAGGCCATCAGGGTGCTTAAGCGTACTGTAGAGCTAGGCATCAACTTTATCGATACCGCCGATAGCTATGGACCCCACATTTCAGAGGAACTGATAGCAGAAGCCCTTTACCCCTATCCTGAGGACCTGGTTATTGCCACCAAAGGAGGACTGCTCCGTACAGGACCCAATCAGTGGCCTATCAACGCACATCCTGATCATTTGCAGGAGGCACTGGAAGGCAGCCTGAAGCGTTTGAAACAGGAACGTATTGATTTGTACCAGCTTCACCGTGTAGATCCGGAAGTTCCTTTTGAGCAAAGCCTGCAGTTTCTGAAAAGGGTTCAGGAACAGGGACTGGTAAAGCACATTGGCCTTTCTGAGGTATCTGTTGACCAGATCAGGAAAGCACAGGAATACATAGAGATTGTATCTGTACAGAACAAGTATAGTGTTGACAATCGGGACTGGGAAGATGAACTGGAATACTGCCGTGAACAAAACATAGCCTTCATTCCATGGTATCCCCTGAATGCAGGCAATGTACAGGCGCTGGAGGTCTTGAAAAAGATTGGAAACAAATACGAGGCTAGTCCCCATCAGATTGCCCTCAGCTGGCTGCTGCACCATGCTCCAAATATTTTGCTGATTCCTGGCACTTCTAAAGTAAAGCACCTGGAAGAAAACTACAAAGCAGCTTCTATCTCACTATCTGAGGAAGATATGCAGCAGTTAAACAAGTTAGGCAGCAGATAACCCTGCAAAAAGTACAGTACAAGTAAAAGCCCTTCCAGTTATAGTTGGAGGGGCTTTGTCTTTTAAACTGATTTTAGCACTGTTTGAATGCAGCTGAAACCATAAAGCATTTCCAGACATCTGTAGTGGTGCATAGCTCAGAATGCAAGAGCATAAAAATTCCTTCCAGATGATTCTGCAAGAGCTTAGGCAAAAAAAAGCCTCACACTTTACAGTATGAGGCTTGAGGTTGATGGGTTGGCGGCGACCTACTCTCCCGGGTGTTACCCAAGTACCATTGGCGCTACAGGGCTTAACTTCTCTGTTCGGAATGGGAAGAGGTGAACACCTGTGCTATAGCCACCATTATTTCTTTTGGTAGTGAGTCCTTAGTAGTGGGTTGTGAGACTTTGGCTCTGCTACACGCTTTCTACTGTACTCATAGCTACTATAATATTTTTAGTATCTGTAGTTAAGATCAAGTACTGACTTAGTCTCAATACTCAATACCCACTACTCAATACTATTTGACATGTAAAAGTGAGAGGAAACAA
>NZ_JAHXBU010000045.1 GCF_020178975.1 Cesiribacter sp. SM1 | reverse complement strand
AACCGAGGCAAAGGTCATTTTTGCTATACGCTGATCGTGTTTGTCGGAGTTGTTCATGCCTTGCATTTTCATGTTAATATTCTGTATGTGACCTTCAAAGCAGCTTTTCTTGCTGCACACAAAAATCTATATTAATTTTTTTGTCACCTTTCCCCGAATACATGTGAACGGAAGTCAGCCCGTCCTTCACACGAATCAAGTCAATTGAATTTTGCGAAAATCTGGATATAATTCAAGATGGAGAACCCCAGCTGTAGCCCTTTTTTTGGCAAAATTATTACTATTCATAAGTAAAGGTTATCAATAGTAATAATCTGCTGAAGAGGCGATGGAAGAAGCGTTCAATCTTAATGCGAAAGTCAAATTTGAGTTGATCTATTCCTGGCGGACTGTTCAAAAAAACGCCGGGGCCGGTAAAGTTTATACCCATACAGCATCTGTTGCTCCGGCAGCAATAAAAAAGGTTCAGAGACTTTTGCCTCTGAACCTTCCCTGGTTCTTCCATATCTTGCCAGCTACTGTGGAAACAGGGGCTCTTTACCAGCTGTTCTTCACCAGCTGGTAGTTGCTGCCATTTTTCCTGAACCATTCACTGGCCTGCGCCCGTGCTTTGGGGTAGCTGTCGGTGGGGATATCTCCCGAAGTACCTAGCTGGAGGGGAGATTTCTGAATGGTGGGTACGAGCAGCTCCATGATGTGGTAGGCGCAGGTGATTTTCCTGGAGGAGTCCGGATCAGGGCTGCTGCAATCGGTGCTCTCCAGCAGCAGGAGCTTTACCAGGTAATCAGTAGCGGCTTTCTGGCGTACCCAGGCCAGATCCGGCAGCAGCTCATACACCAGATCATCGCCCAAAGGTAGCTTTCTAGCCTTCTTCACCAGTAACTGTGTGGCCTCTGTATTGGCCATACGGGAGAGGGCAAGATAAGCCGTCCAGCGCATATGGATATTCCGGAGCATGTTGGTTCAGCGTCAGATTTGGTGAAACTAGGCTGAATTAGCCAGCACTCGCCGTCGCAACAGTTCAAAGCTGGCTCTGCCATACATCTGTCGCTTGATGTTTTTCAAGCGGTTGACCTGCCCTTCTGTTTGCCCATTGCTCCAGCAGGAGCTCATTTCCTGATAGACTGCATCAAAATCCTGCTGAATTCCCCTGACAAAACTTTTGAATGGAGAAAGCTTAGCTGCTTTCTCACACCAGCGCTTCAAGTCTTCACCCTTTTTGCGTTCCATCATGCTTTTGAACTCGAGGTTCAGCTCCCAGAGCTGTTTGAGTAAAGAGCTATTCTCCAGTAGTTTTTTAGAAAAGGTATCTGTTTTTCCTCCCAATCTGCCTGTGGCTTACAAAAGGCAATGCTAAGGCTACGAGTTGAGTAGTTTGCTACTTTTTGAGCAGCAGGTAAAGCAAAGCCATCTCCTGTTTTAGGATACTGCGATAGAAAACCAGCCACAATGGTATAGGAGCCGTTGTAGCCGCTGACTTTAATTTCCTGCAAAAGTGTTTTTGCACATTGCTGGCCGTCAGCAGGGGCATACACACCAGTTGGAGCAGCATAGATTTCGCCATAAGGGGGTTAATGAAATAGGTAAAGATTGATGTATTTGTGTGCTCTCCTCGACCAGGGCTCCGGATTTTGCTTTAGCATTTTCCGGATCCCTGGTACATCCTGGGTAGTGCTGGCATTTACACTACCCAGTATAGTTTGCTTTATGAGTACTTGGCAGGATAAGCTTAGCCTGGTGAAAAACGATTCTATTGAAGCCGTTGCAAATAGGTTTGCTATATTGACCACACCCCTTGTCCGAGCCGACTCAATGCACTGGTACAAATCTTTTCTGGTGCAGCTGTTTATACTTTTTTGGAACAATATCAAAACATTATCAACCCCTTGGACCGGCTGCTTAATTTCCGAACAAAGGTTGTACTACCCTTTCCCGTTTATGGAGATGGTCTTCATGACCATGTCGATTAAAAACTCTTCTAACCGATTCCCGGGACTTACATCAATGTTTGTAAGAGAGGGTAAGTGGCTGGCAAAGAACTTCTGGTAATGTGCACTCTCTGTAACGGTGGAAACCAGGGAAACAGGATAAGGATAATCAGGATTGATTTCCATGATAATATCTGATACTCGCTTACACAAGCGTTTATAGCTCCGGAAATAGCCTTCGCGATTATCAGCATCTACTTCCTTGGTTAAAAAGGATTTTGCAGACTCAGCTACTACAATACGCTGTAAGGTCGCCTCATCGATGTGTGAGAAACTATTATCATTGCGGATGTTACCTGCAAGAATCCGGATAGCAGCTTTTAGTCTTACTTCCGGGGAGGACACATTCGAGGTTGCAAATACCAGCCGGTACTCCTGCCAGTTCCAGTACCAGGAGATCAGGTATATCAGCAACATATGTTTGTTTTCAAAATAGCGGTAAATGGTGGCCTCTGTTGAACCTATCCGTTCTGCAAGTTTTTTAAAAGTAAATGCTTCAAAGCCTAAATCATCCAAAAGGAGAATACCCTGTTGAAGGATGTTCTTCCCTATTTCTGAAGTTTCAGGATCTTTCAGGTACAACTTTTCATCAACCTTTATATTAATGTTTGCCAGTAGATTCTTCATTTAAAAGTTTTTGTTCTTTCTACTTTTCATCGTAGAATTCTACAGCACCTGTTTCAACATTGTACATACCACCCACTATTCCTATTTGTCCTTTTTCAACCATTTCCCGGATAATGGGGCTTTTATCAGGAATTTGCTTCAACATGTTTAAAACGTTTCTTTCAGCCACCTTTTCTACAAACTCCATATTTCTAGAACTTCTTTCTCCTGTGTAGTTGATAGCATCTACAGAAGGCTTTATTTTATGCAAAAGGCCACTAAGGTGTCCTAGCTCTACATGGTCACAGGCTCCTTTAACCGCTCCACAATTGGTATGGCCAAGTACGACAATAAGTTTTGAGCCGGCAACTTTACAGGCAAACTCCATACTGCCTAGTATATCTTCATTTATGATATTGCCGGCAATTCGGGTACTGAAAATATCTCCCAGGCCCTGGTCAAATATTAATTCAGCAGAGGTGCGGGAATCGATACAGCTTAGCACAACAGCAAAAGGATACTGTCCCTCCGAGGTTTCATTTACCTGCTGCAGGTAATTGCGGTTCAGCCTAAGACTATTTACAAATCTTCGATTGCCTTCTAACAATATCTCCTTGGCTCTGTCAGGCGTTAATTGGGCTTGTGATTGCTTGGTTTGCGTTCTCATAAAAAAAATAGTTAAAATTCAGGTTTTAGATTTTAAGGATTTGTAGGGCTATCCTGCAGGGGTGAATATTTTTCAATTTTCGGCTTACCTGACCTCCCAAGGATAGTTAATTCTATATTTTTCTCTACGGCCGTATCCCTGAAATTCTCAAAAAGCTCTTTTACATCATCGTCAATAAAGACAGAGCGGGAGGTATCAATTTCAACTCTTGATCCTTCAGGAACGCCTCTTAAAGTTTCCATAATATTTCCTTTATTGAGAAAACTCACGTCTTCGGCCATCACCAGGCGGTAAACCTTCTTACCTTCAGGGGTTTTCTCCTTGTATACTGCATGGGAAACATGGTAATTGTTCTTCAGAATAAAGAAAATAGCTACCACCACACCAATACCTATCCCTGTAAGCAAATCGGTGAAAACAATGGCTGTAATTGTCACTATAAATGGAAGGAACTGATTCCAGCCGCTTTTATACATTTTCTTGAACAGTTCAGGCTTTGCAAGCTTGTAACCCACCATGATCAAAATGGCTGCAAGGCTGGCGAGCGGTATCAGGTTTAAAACTCCAGGAAAGAGCATAACACTGACCAGGATCAGGATACCATGGATAAAGGCAGATAGCCTGGTTTTACCACCTGATTGAATGTTGGTAGAACTTCTTACGATCACCTGGGTAATAGGTAGGCCACCAATCAGGCCAGAGACGATGTTACCCACACCCTGTGCTTTCAACTCCCGGTTCGGCGGACTTATTCTTTTATAAGGATCAAGCTTGTCCGTTGCTTCCAGGCAAAGTAAGGTTTCCAGACTTGCCACGATGGCTATGGTGAAACCTAAAATAACCACCTGCGAGATAGATGTAAGGGCTTGGCTAAAGTCCGGAAAGGTAAACTGTTGGGCAAAGCCGCTTAAACTATCCGAAACCGGGAGCTGTACAAGATGGTCTTCTGCAAGGGCAAGATGAGGCCATAAGCTGTTGTATAATATGTTAAGCCCAATGCCCAGCATCACCACCACAAGTGGGCCCTGAATTATCTGAAATATTTTTCCTTTTTTGGAGAGAACCTGGTCCCAGAATATGAGAATCAGCAGGGATAAGACACTGATGATGATGGCGCCGGTAGAAACATAATTGAAAGCATTTATAATTTCTGTAAAGGTGTTTTCGCCCTCCAGGCCTTCATAGTGGAGGTCTCCTTCATAATTTTCATCATAGCCAAATGCATGGGGTATCTGTTTTAAAGCAATGATAATGCCGATGCCGGCGAGCATTCCCTTGATAACAGAAGAGGGAAAGTAGTAGCCAATGATGCCAGCCTTCAGGAATCCCATGGCCAACTGAATAATGCCTGCCAGGACCACGGCTACAAGGAATACCTCATAATTATCCAGGCTCTCAATTGCATTGAGTACAATCACGGCCAGGCCTGCTGCCGGGCCACTAACGCCAAGATTTGAGCCACTGATCAGGGTTACCACGATGCCTCCAACAAAACCGGCAATTATGCCGGAAAAAAGCGGAGCCCCTGATGCAAGGGCAATTCCCAGGCAGAGGGGTACTGCAACCAGAAATACAACTATTCCGGCTGGGAGGTCATTCTTAAAATCTTTAAAACTAAGCATAGGCTCAATAGCTTTATGAACAATTATTATAGTGTTACTATCAATTTATCAAAATAAAATATATTTATATTAAAAATCCCAGTATTACATTTATGTTTTTGATCTATTACTCTAATCCAGCAAACGATATCATAGGAAATTTCACTGCACTATCTATAAATCATGTCTCCTCTAAAATGTTGAAGAATCATCTGTGCCATGAGGTAGCGTGCATGAATGGGCTAAGGCAGGTGCGGTTCTCCCAGCCGCTTTATTGTCAGGCATCACTAAAGCTTGAATGTTTTAATCTGTTTTTTTTGCTGACTAAATCTTTTGTTGCAAGCTTCGTTAGCAGCATGTGCCCTCTATACCCATTTCATTCAAGAAAATATTTTTTCAATAAAGCTAATTGGTAGAGGATGCTCGTGCTAGAAATGCAAGTAGTCATATGGCTTAGAAGCCCAGTCCATGCATTAGTAGGCAAGTTTATTTTAAAATCTCATTTTGAGAATCACTGCCCGTCAAGTACAGGTAGCGGTGTGGCTTAGCATCACATAATTGTCTATGTGATGAAATAAAAATCTCCAGCTGTTCGGGACTACCCTCCTGCATCGATACATGCACCCTGTTAGGCGGAGAACACTTACAATCAAAGATTACCTGATCATTTCTGGTTTTCGTTCACCTATCTGCTGGCGCCACATTGCATAGTACAGCCCTTTTTTTGTTAGCAGCTCGTTATGTTTACCGGCTTCTACAATCTTTCCTTTCTCCAACACAAATATTGTATCTGCATGCATGATAGTAGACAAACGATGTGCTATTAGCACGGTGATCTGTTCGCGCAGTGTAGATATTTCTCTTACAGTTGCAGTGATCTCTTCTTCTGTGAGTGAATCCAGGGCAGAGGTTGCCTCATCAAAGATGAGTAAACGCGGGTTTCGCAGCAGGGCACGGGCAATGGATAAGCGCTGTTTTTCGCCACCCGACATCTTAAGCCCGCCCTCACCAATCTGAGTATTCAGGCCTTCTGTTGAGCGCAATAGTAGTTTAGTACAGGAGGCTTTTTGCATGGCTGCATACATTTCTTCATCGGTAGCATCAGGCTTAACAAACTGCAGGTTATCTTTGATGGTGCCTGAAAACAGGTTTGTTTCCTGTGTTACAAATCCCAGCTGCCGACGTGCTTCGTTCAACCAGATTTCTCTGCCAGCGTAGTTATTATAAAATACCTCTCCCTGTTGTGGAACATATAATCCTACCAAGAGCTTCACTAAAGTAGATTTTCCGGAACCCGAAGGCCCTACAAATGCAATGGTGTCTCCAGTGTTGGCTTCAAAGGAAATGCCATCAATAGCATTTTGTGCTGCTCCTCTGTGTTTGAAGCATACATGCTGAAAACGTAACTGCTTCAGCGGTCCAATGTCAATGGCAGACTCCGGGCGCTTCTCTATCGTTTTATGCATGAGTTCATCAAAATTGATCAGCGCCGCTTCTGCCTCCCTGTATGCCAGTATGATGGTGCCTAAGTCCTGTAGTGGTCCAAAGATGCTTACTGAAATAAATTGCATCGATATAAGTTCTCCTGTGGTTAATACATCTCTGAAAATCAGCCACAGTAGCGTAAACAGGATTGATTGCTTCAGTAGATTCAGGGCTGTGCCCTGTAGAAAAGACAAGGTGCGCACCCGCTTTACCTTAACCATTTCCAGTTCAAAAATTTGCTCGGTATATGCCCGTAGTCTTCGCACTTCCTGGAAGGTTAGCCCCAGGCTCTTTACAAGCTCTATATTACGAAGCGACTCTGTAATCACTCCTGACATTTTGTTGGTAGCCCTGTTGATTGAGCGCTGCATGGTTTTGATTTTAGCGCTTAGTAAACTGGTAAGCCCGCCCAATACCACCATGCCTACAAAAAATACCGGCACCAGCGCCCAGTGTTTGGTTACTGCATACCACACAAGAAAACCAATACCCACCACTGAAGAAAAAAGTATATTAATAAAAGCAGTGATGAAGCGTTCTGTATCGCGCCTCACCCGCTGCAGAATAGAGAGGGTTTCACCGCTGTTCTGATCCGCAAACTCCTGGTAGGACAAGCGCAGTGTTTGCTTTAATCCGTCATTAAATATTTGCACGCCAAATTTTTGTACAATCAGATTAGTCAGGTACTCCTGAAAGGCTTTTGCCAGCCGTGAAAGTAAGGCAATGACAATGGCAAGCAGCATAAGCCAAAGTGCACCTTTAACCCTTGCTTCTGCAGGCATGGTAAATGGCGGAGTGGCGTAGCGGTCTATGATTTTTCCAAAGATAACGGGATCGTAAAGGGCTAGCACCTGGCTGATGCCTGCCAGCAGCAAAGAAAAAAATACCAGTCCACGATGTGGCTTCAGGTAATTCCAAAGTACACGCATGTTTGTGGTTCAGTTACAGCGGTAGGTTAGTTACTGTAGTATGTAACGGAACTTGTGAAAATATGTCAGCACAAAAAAATGATATCTCTAGCTGGAAAGGAACACTTTTAGAGCATGTTTAAATTTTGAGTAGGGCATAAAAAAAGCGAGTCAGTTGCGTAAGAAAAGTGACCAAACTTTTTTACTTATGCAGACTCAATATCAGAGACTTACTGACAGCGTGGCTGCCGCTCGCAGTGGGAAATTATAAAAGAATATCTTCCTACACAACGTAAACGTTCATATGATCTTCGGGATGTGGTGGATGGAATTTTCAGGGGACTTCGCATAGGCAATCAGTGGCGCAATATGCCTAATGTCTTACCACCCTGGCAGAGTATTTACTACTATTTCAGGACTTGGAAAGCAAATGACACATTGGAAAAGCTACTGGGCCTTGAACAACATACAGCAGTATAAGGTAACGTGAATTATGGATTATGCGATGAGTAAAACGTTTTTTTTCTTGATTAGGTGCTGGTTTTCAGGCAAGAAAACAGAAGCTTTGCTGTCATAGAAGCAATAAGCAGTTAAAGCTGCCAGCATATGGGCCATTGCATTGACTGAACTTCTATGACGGGTGTGCTCCAGATCAAAGACAGAGGTTAAGATATCATTGACTGATTCAACAAAAGCTCTTTTTCTAAGCTTGAGCTTGTCCTCTAGCAATAGCAGCTTGTTTTTCATAGTGGCTCTGTCTTTGGTGATGAGTTGCAGACCTTTTTGGTAAAACTCTTCAAAGAGGGCTGTCATGTAGCCTTTGTCTCCAAAGCACTTGCCCTTCAGGCCAGCAAATAAATAATTGAGCATACCCTGATTATTATCTGCCAGATTACCTGGAGTGAAGACAAAGCGGTCCGCCGCCGGGGTTGATGATTTTCCCCACCTGATTAATGATCAAGTATGCTTTGAATCCATAAAACCTGCCCGGGGAGCGTAGCCCATAGAGCTTTTACCTCTTTTAGCCTGTGCCCCAAAGACTCTGTTACTGTGAATTCTTCTGTTGTGGCACACTGGCAGTGGTTTAGAATCTACAACATACCAGCCCGTGCGCTGGGAAAGCAGAGTTCTCCATTTGAGGAAGACATACAGGCCAGGTAGTAGACGGGGAATCAAAGCTACAAATCGTTCATAGCTGACCAACTGTGGAAAGTAGCTCCTAAGGCTTATGCTCACATAGTGCCCATAGTAGTATCGCCCGGCGACCCGGTGAAAGCATTTAAAACCAGAAAACTGATAAAAATCTAGTATGGCCAACATCTCACTGTCACTCATTGATGGATGATTGGTAACAGAATATTGGAATTGTGGCTGATGTTTTTTCCATTCCTCAAGAGCTACACAAAAATCGTCCAGGCAGATGAATAGCTCTATTAACTTATTTGCTTCCGCAGTGGAACTGTATCTTCACTAAGCATGGGCTACTGGTGCTTAAGATGGTTAGTTGGTCGTACCTCTAATATCTTAAATCCTGTAGCCTTTTGCTATTTATAAACCCTGATTATCAGTAAATTAATCCATAACCCACGTTATTCAATTAACGTGAGTTATGGATTAGCATCTACGTAAGTTGCTCCTTAATCGTCATCCCCGCGCAGGCGGGAATCTGTCAGATAGGCAGGAATGGTGATTTCACCTGTAAAAGCAACAGGTCTCCCTCTTCAGGGGAATGACGGCTTGTATTTGACTCTAGAAGATGATAACAGGTAGATTAGCAGTTGCTTTAATCCATAACTCATGTTAACTACTAAAAATGCTGCTTATAAGCCGGCGATGGAGTGCTAATCTGTATAGTGGTGCCAGGGCCGTGTCGTGGTAAAAATATCAGAGGCCTGCAGTAAGGGGAAATGAATCGCACCTGCGGCGATAGCCAGGCGGCTGCTGTGTTTCCTCCCAATCAGGAACCTTTTCCAGCTATTAAGTGGAATCCGGAGGAGCCGCATCGCTCTCCGGATTCCACAACCCGCAGAAGTAAGGGTATAAGCTGTAAAGCCACGGATGGTCAGCTTTTGGAGCCTGTCGGTGCTCTCTACACCCTGCTGGCATAGGCATGCACCTGGGCAAAGACCGACTGAATATAACTTTCTTCTAATCCTTCGGTCTTTGCTTTTTGAATCAGACTACCTAATGATTCCTGTAATTGTTGAGTGTGGGCCGTTTTATGCGTATCACTCAGATTGCTGAACCCCAGTTTACCGAAAACTCTCGCTCTTTGAGACAGCAGATTGAAAAGTTCATGATCAAGAGAACTGATCTCCTGGCTAAGATCATCCAGTAGCTCCTGTTCCTCTTTCAGATCTTTACGTTCCCTCATGTAGAGCTGATGTAGCATATCGCCCAAAACTTCGGGGGTAATCTGCTGTTTGGCATCACTCCAGGCCTTATCGGGATCAATATGTGATTCGATCATCAAGCCATCCATGCCCAGGTCCAGGGCTTTCTGTGAAAGCTGCTTCAGCACATCCCTGCGTCCGCCAATGTGACTTGGATCACACAGCAGGGGAATTTCTGGCATTTCCTTTTTAAAATTAAGCGCCAGGTTCCATTTAGGAGTATTCCGATAAGCAATGGTTGTATCGGTGGAAAACCCGCGATGGATAGCACCCAGGTCTTTGATCCCTGCCTGGGCCAGCCGTTCAATGGCACCGATCCAGAGCGCAAAATCAGGATTGATAGGATTCTTAACCAATACCGTTACATTGGTTCCTGCCAGGGAATCGGCAATCTCCTGTACTGAAAAAGGGTTCACACTTGTTCTGGCACCAATCCAGAGGATATCTATTCCATAGGCAAGCGCCTCGGCAACATGTCTGGCATTGGCCACTTCGGTGGCAACCAGCATGCCGGTTTCCTGCTTTACTTTTTGCAGCCAGCCAAGACCTTCTTTGCCTACCCCTTCAAAACTGTTTGGTCTTGTACGGGGCTTCCATATTCCGGCTCTGTATACATGGGCTATGTTCCGGCTTTTGATTCTTCTGGCTGTTTCCAGTACCTGTTCTTCGGTTTCTGCACTACAGGGACCGGCTATAATAAGCGGAGATCCGGGCTCACTGCTTAACAGGCTGGATTTGTTTGAGGTTGTTTGCTCGCTTTTCATGTATCTGGCAATTTTAAAGTTGCTGTATGGACAAAAAAAAAGCCCCGAATTCTTCGGAGCTTAGTAGGTGGTATTTATGATCTTTTCAGACAATACACAACTTACCTCGCTCCGTTGAGAGCCAGAAGGTAAATGAATATATTGCGCTGATAAGTGTTCTCATTTTTTATTTGATTCGGCTAGTTTA
This sequence comes from Cesiribacter sp. SM1, assembly GCF_020178975.1. Classification (GTDB taxonomy): domain Bacteria; phylum Bacteroidota; class Bacteroidia; order Cytophagales; family Cyclobacteriaceae; genus Cesiribacter. Next base: position 225,855 of record NZ_JAHXBU010000045.1, on the reverse strand, counting down.
TGTAAATAAATTCAATTTCCAAAATTTTAATTTAAAAATCGCCTCTATCTATGATCATTACAGGAGAGTAATAAGGATTAGGTCAGGTCTTCGCTCTTGCCCTGCTTTGGTTCCCGCATAATTGCCGGCTCGATCAATTAGTGCTTAAACATTCAAATCTGCTCCTTTTGGTTATGATGATCTGTGGATCAGACTAGGTTCTGTATTTTTTTTTACTTGCCTGCTTTATCTAAAGGCTTTTTGAGAGGGTAGGAAGATGGACTTTTGTTTCTAAGTTTTTTGCTTCAAATTTCTTTAATTAGATATTAGGCAGATTTGGTTTTATGAACGATCTCATCGATCATTTCAGACAGGCAGTACCGCTCACAGATGCAGAGGCAGAATTAATTGCCGAAGCATTCAAAACAAAACATCTGAAGAAGAAGGAGTTTCTGCTTCAAAAAGGGGATGTGTCTAACCATATGCGCTTTATATCAGAAGGTTGTTTGCGCGCGTATCACCTCAGCGATGCTACCACTGAATATATACTTCAGTTCGGTATTGAAGGCTGGTGGATTAATGACTTAAGCAGTTATATCACTCAAACACCAGCTACTCAGTTTATTCAGGCCCTGGAACCCTGCAGGCTCTATCAGATTCACCGGGATGCACTAGATGAACTTTTTGATCGGGTGCCGATGCTGGAGCGATTCTTCAGGTTAAAAATACAAAAAGCTTATGTAGCATTGCAGGACCGCACCTTCAGGAGAATGAGCCAAACAGCCGAAGAGCGGTATCAGGATTTCAGGCAGCAGTACAGGCAATTAGAGCAACGGGTACCTCAGTACATGGTTGCTTCTTACCTGGATATAACACCTGAGCATTTAAGTGCACTGAGAAAAAAATGGATTGATCCGCTTTCTTAAGACATCTTAATTTTTTAGGCTTTGAGGATCATGAATTTTGTACTGTCACCAAAATGAAGTACAAATGAAAAACAAACTCATGCTAAGTTTAGCAATCAGTGCACTGGGCTTTCAGGCTGCCAATGCCCAAACAGATCAGGCAGGGAAAAGTCCCTGGGGACCTGAGGATGAAATTGGCACCCTAAATATGATGACGCCTGCCTCGAGACTAGCAGCTTTAGCTTCTATCAGCTCAGGGCAGGTTTATGATCTTAGTGTCGACTACTTTGTGGGAATGCCCAGCTTTCATGCACTGGGTGATCCTGGCTATCAGTATTGGCTCACCCACACCCCAAAAGGCACTGTTGTAGATAACCCCAATGGACTTGGGATCGCCATGAACAGTAAGGTAAGTTACACCGGAGACGCAATTTCCATGTACACGCACATGGGTACCCATATTGATGCCCTGAATCACTTTGGGCTCAATGGCAGGATCTGGAACAATTTTAGTCCCGAGGAGCACCTGGGTGATAAAGGATGGTTGAAAACAGGGGCTGAAACCATTCCACCTGTTATTGCACGTGGGGTTTTAATTGATATTCCGGATTATAAGGGAATGGAAGGGCTGCCTGAAGATTACCGCATCAGTGTCAGTGATCTAAAAGGCGCTTTGCTAAAGCAACATGTACAACTACAGGCCGGAGATGTAGTATTGATTCGAACCGGCCAGGCAAAGCACTACCACGATGCTGACAAGTACCTGCATAAGTATCCCGGTATTAATCTAGAGGCAGTAAAATGGCTGGTGGAGGACCAAAAAATAATGCTGTTAGGGGCTGATAATTTAAGTTTTGAGGCCTTTCCGCCAGAACGATCAGACAACTGGGTGCCTGTGCATACCTACCTGTTAGCAGAGAAGGGAGTTATGTTTATTGAGCAGATGCAACTGGAATCCTTAGCGGCAGATAAGGTGTATAAGTTTGCATTTATTGCAGCCTCCCTAAAACTAAAAGGAGCCAGCGGATCTCCTATGCGACCAATTGCTATTCCAATAAAATAAATGACTTTATAGGGTGCTGTTGATCAAAGCCAGGGCTCAAGCCCAACATCTGGAAAAAACAGTCTGGAACGGGAGCCAGGTATCCTGGTGATCATCATTCATGGAATACAATCAATCTTGTGAGCCAGGCCCGGGTCAGGCAGCTACTACAGCCAAAAAAAGGTTTAAGGCTGGAGTCTAAGAAAGTTTTTTGCACTGCCAGAAAACCTTTTTGAAGCGGTACGTGCCCTCCTGAACCGGGCTGGTGGTGTTCTGCAATGCTTTGCGTGAAAATGAGGGGGCTGCAGGGGTTATGTTGCGTTTTGTTATATTGCTTTTCTGTTCGTAACTTTCCGCTTAGGTTACTTAGGTCATGAACAAATATATTCTGGAACATCCCGGAGATATCCTTAGGCAGAGGCAAATTAGAGATTTCATATTAAAACCTATGCTGGAAGGATTGAGCTGCCCCAAATGTGACAAAGACACGATAATCGGTATAGATTACGAGGGTTGTTGCAGAATACTCTCATTCTGTTGTCTGGAACATAAGAATCGGTTGAAGGAACAGTTACAAAGTCTTGCAGTGTGTCAATGCAGGTAGAACTGCGTCAGGAGTTTTGGTCTCTTATGCATAGGTATCGGCCTTCATGAAAACTCTTGATGAGAATATTTTCAGTTTTTACTGTGCTTGTTGCTGTAGCTAATCAATCATTAGCCAAGGTAATCCCAGTTGTGCTCTCCGGAGCTGAGCAAGGGAGGCCCCATCGCTCCATATGAAAATGGCATTCTGTACTATTATAACGTGAGTTATGGGTTAGCATCAGTGTCAGTTGCTCCTTAATCGTCATCCCCGCGCAGGCGGGGATCTGTCAGCTCAAAACAGGAATGGTGATTTCAGCTGTAAAAGCAGACAGATCTCCCTCTTCAGGGGAATGACGACTTGTCTTTAGCTGTAGAAGATGATAACAGGTAGACTATCAGTAGCCTAAATCCTTAACGAATGTTACAATAGAGATAACTGAGTTAAGAAGTGTAACAGCTTAGTATGAATGGAGCCTGGCGTTCAGGTATGAGTCCAGGTTTTGAGGCGTGATAATCTCCAGGGGGAAAAGATCCATTGCAGGTGGTTCCTTCTTAAGTAAGAGGTAATTTGACAGGTGATGGATCCCCAGGAAAGCCTGGCGTTTAGGGTTCTGGTTGATCAGAAAGTCGATGATGCCAGCTTTCAGATAGCGAATATTTTCCTCCAGGAGATCATATCCGACAAGGCGAATACCTTTTTTTCCATTTCTTTCCAGAAATGCAGAAACAATGGAAAGACCTTTGGAGGTGGTTACCAAAATTCCTTTTAACTGCGGATCAGCTACCAGCAACTCAATTTCCTGGTTAATTTTTGCAGCTTCGGAGCTCTCAAGGTCTAATGACACCACCTGGACGCCTCCGGACTGGTTTTCTTCGAAAAACTTTCGAAATCCTTTCTCCTTTTCCAGTAAGTGTACCGCGTTCTGAATGTTCTCATTAATATGAAGAATAGCGAAAGTACCAGGACCGTGATGACCGATATGGCAAAGTTCTCCTCCCACTTTTCCACTCTCCAATAAATTCTGTCCGATAAAGCTCAGGGAAGAGGCCTCGGGGATGTTTGAGTTGAAGAGAACATAAGGAATGCCAGCTGTTTTGCAGAGCATTAAAAAGGGAAGTGTCTCCTTATAGAATATAGGAGCTAGTAAAATACCATCTGGTTTTGTAAGATAGACCTCCTCGCTAATGCTTTTGAACGAGTTCTTATCGTACAAATTAAAGTGATAAGTATCGATCTGAAAATCGTATGGCGCCCACTCTGCGATAGATTGTTTGATGCCCAGGCTGGATTGTGTCCAGTATTCATCCAGGGAAGGATCAGGAATTATGGCAGCAATGTAGTGCCGCTTCCTCGAGCCAAGCGTGCGGGCAATCAGGTTGGGTTTATAATCTACTTTAATAATTGCCTCCTGCACTTTTTTTAAGGCTTCCTCCGAAACTCTCCCCCTGTTATGGAGCACACGGTCTACAGTGCCTACCGACACACCGGCATGGAAGGCAATGTCTTTTATTCTGTTCTTTTTCTGACCCATCAAAGGTGAATGAATATTAAATATAGGATAGAACTGGCATAGGTTCCAAATAGAAGTACGTTGCCTTCACGCCGCTGCTGCCTTTCCTTTGGTATAAATATTACAGGCATTATTGGCAAGCTCAAACAAAACGCGGAAAATCATCATAAAAAGCTTACAATGCATGTGTGCGGAAACACATTCGGTGTGTGCGCACACATTTCCTGTATTTTTCTTGTATTTTAAATTTCACTCATTTATATTCGATCATATAACTACCTGATCTATCATATTCATTACATCTAAACAGAGCGCTGAAATATGTGCTGTTAGGTGTCAACTCTCATTGCGGTATTTAGGGTGAAAGGCTTGTTCACTTAGGGCCTGGATTTAGGTACTCATTAACCAACGCACATTGTACCAAAACCACGAAGTTGAGCAAGTGCAAAGGAGGCTGAAAGAGGCCTTAGGAATGATCTAAAAAAGAAGCAGGGCGGGAGTACCTGGGTGGGGAAAAAGGAAAGCTTGATCAGCTTTTCTGTTGGTGAATAGAAAAGTGCCCTGGAACATGATTGGCAAAGCATTACCTCTGGTGCCGTACCATTAGTAGAATTTAACTTTTTCTGGGTGTAAAGGGTATCTGCCAATTCCTGTGGCAGAGCATACTCCCAGCTTGTCTTAAAATTTCACTAACCCAAACCAGTATGAAGAAAAGTTACATTTTTTGGAGTATTACTACTTTTCTTATGTTTTGCTGTCAGCTTGCCTGGGCACAGCGAATGATTAAAGGAAAAGTAACGGATGAGGTAAGCCAGCCGCTGCCAGGTGTTGCTGTAATGATCAAAGGGACTAACACAGGCGTTGCAACGGGTGTGGATGGAACCTTTTCACTTCAGGTGCCCCAGGGAAAAGATACCCTGATTGTTTCATTTATCGGGTATGTTAGAAAAGAAGTGCCCATTCATAATCGGTCTGTTGTTGATATTGCAATGGAGCCTGATGTAAAGGCACTGGAAGAGGTGGTGGTAACGGCATTGGGAATCGAGAGAGAGCAAAGAGCCTTAGGATATGCTACCAGCACGGTTAGTGCAGAAGAATTGACCCAGACAGGTAATACGAATTTTGCATCGGCGCTTTATGGAAAGGCCGCTGGTGTAAAGATAACCACAGCACCGGGGGGGGCAACCAGTGGAGTAAATGTTCAAATCCGGGGTATCAACTCCCTTAATTTTAACACACAGCCCTTGTATGTAGTAGATGGGGTTCTCATTCGTGATAGTGGAGAAAGAGGAAGAGCAGGCTTCAATAACGGTGGCTTTTGGGATGACCAAAGAATCAGGGGAAATGGTATTCTGGATATCAGCCCAACAGACATAGAAAGCCTGACGGTGTTAAAAGGGGCCAGTGCCACGGCTCTTTACGGATCTGATGCTGCAAGTGGTGTAATCGTTATTACTACTAAAAAGGGAACAAAATCACGTGGCCTGGGTGTAGATCTTAACTATAACTACAATGTTGAAGAGGTTGCCTTTACACCCAACTACCAGAATGTGTATGGGCCGGGTTACGACAGGGAAACAAACCTTCTGGTAGGAGCAGATGAACAGGGATGGATACCGGTAGATGCCGATGGCGATGGAACCGCTGAAGGAGTACGGCCTAACTTTAGGTCTTTCGCCCAGTTTGGCCCCAGGATGGATGGCCGGTTAGTGCCCTGGTGGGATGGTACCATGCGCGCTTACTCTCCCCAACCAGATAATTACAAGGACTTTTACCAAACAGGCTTTAATTCAGTACTGAACCTCGCTCTATCAAACCAGAACGATAAGGTAGCTTACCGGCTTTCGTACACACGGAATGATTATGAAGGCATACAAAGGGGTGGTAAACTCTCACGTAATACATTCAATTTGAACAGTACGGTGAAGCTTAGCAATAAGGTAAGCACTGATGTGGTGGTTAACTATGTTAACAGCTACACTAAAAACAGGCCTATGCAAATCAACAGACTGACTGCATCTTACGATGGCTTTTTTAGTCGGGCGGAAGATATGTCTGTGATGCTTGATAGGTACCAGACTTCAAGTGGTTATAAGTTTGTGCCTTTTGATCAGGCCATCAGAAATCCTGAGGAAGCCCTTACATACAACATCAGGCCAGAAGTGCTAAACTTCCTGTGGAGCCAGCTTCGCAATAGTGAAGAGGAATATCAAAACCGCATCATTACCAGTGCAACGCTGAATTATGAGATAATCAAAAATCTAAGGTTCAGGGGAAGGGTTGGAAATGACTTCACCAGCAGGGCTATTGAAACAATGCAGCATAACGAATATCCAATCGCCTTCAACGGAAGCAACAGTACTGGTTATTATGGCACTGCCAAAGGCAACTATTCGATTCTCTATGGTGAAGGATTACTATCTTATGCCAATCAGATAACGAGTGACTTTGAAGTTAGTGCAAACGCAGGCTATCAGATCAGGAGTGAAAACTACAGGGATCAGTCGTCAGGAACAAATGGTGGCCTGATTACAGAAAACTGGTTTAGCTTGAATAACTCGTTTGCTTTGCCAAATACATCTGCCACCCGTGCAGAGGTGCTGAAGTATGCATACTTGGGAATCCTAAGCTTAAGCTACAAAAACATGTTGTTCCTGGAAGGTACAGGAAGGCAGGAATACACCTCAACGCTGCCACCTTCCAATAATGGATATTTTTACCCATCTGTTAATGCAGGCTTTGTTTTTACTGATGCATTTGCTTTGCCTTCGTTTTTTAGTTTTGGTAAAGTAAGAGCATCCTATGGAATAGTAGGAAATGCACCGCCATACTACCAGGCCAACATTTCCTATTCACAAACGCCTCTGCAAACAGTAAATGGGCCGGTGCCCTCCCTGAGTGCCAAATCAAGTTATGGTAACGAAGACCTAAGGTCAGAGAATAAGTATGAGATGGAATTTGGCCTTGATGCCAGGTTGTTTAACAACCGACTTGGCTTTGATTTGGCTTATTATAACAGCAGGGTAGAAGATCAGATTCTGGAACTAGCCCTTCCATCTACCACCGGAGCCAGTTCCATACTATCCAATATAGGTGAGATCAGGAGCGAAGGTTGGGAACTGGCACTCAATGCCACACCTGTTTCCAGGCAAGTTATATGGGACACCCGATTAAACTTTGCCATAAACAGGAGCAGGGTGCACAGCCTATATGATGGCCTTGATCAAATCATATTCTATGATGCAGAGCAGAGTGCCGTTCGTGTAGTGGCAGAGGTAGGCGAACCCCTGGGGAATATCTATGTTTTTCCGCGTGCTACAGACGAAAGTGGCAACTACATCATAGGTGAAAATGGATTATATGTAATTGATAAAACCCGCTATGAAAAAGCAGGAAACATTTTACCTAAAATAACAGGTGGTATCTCCAATACCATTTCCTATAAGGGATTTTCATTCGATGCGCTGGTGGATTATCGTTTAGGCGGTCAGATTGTTTCTACCCCTATGAAATATGCTACCGGAGCAGGTATGTATGAAAATACTCTGCAGTACCGCGATCAGGAACATGGCGGTTTACCCTACTACATCGATGATACTAATACAAAGGTGCTGCTGCCAGATCATTCCAGTACTGCCCCCAACGGAGGCACTGTTTACCACGATGGGGTACTGCTTGAAGGTGTAACAGCAGAAGGTGCAGTAAATACCACCCTGGTAGATGCTGCATATTATTACATCAACACCTTTTACTGGGGTGCCGATGCCTGGAACGGCAAGGGTTCTGTGTATGATAACAGCTTTGTTAAAATGCGCGAAATGGTGCTGGGCTACACATTGCCAAATAACCTAACCGAACGGCTGAAATTCCAGAATGTGCGGCTTTCGCTGGTAGGACGTAACCTGTTCTATATCTGGAGAACACTGGAAAACCTCGATCCTGAAGCGCCCATCGGAAGCAGCTGGTACAGGCAGGGAATCGACGAAGGCTCCAGTGCCGCTACCAGAAGTTATGGTATCCAAATTAATGCTAGTTTCTAAGTGAACAGTAGTGGTAGATCATCTTAAAGAACATTCAGTATGAAAAAAATATCTCTTTATATCATTGGTGCCCTGGCTGCTGTAGTAAGTTTAAGTGCCTGTAAGGATGAACTGGAAGATAAGTTTTATAATCCCGATCAGACTACATCACAGTCCATTGGCGGGTTTTTCACTGAAATGCTGGACAACGACCGGGTACGTCCCAATTATTGGGAACTCCGTACTTTTATTGTTATGCATCCAGGCATCTACACCCAGTCTGTTGCTTATTTAAATGGAAATAGCGTTTTCCAGCAAAATGGAAGCTACACCCAGGACAGGTGGCAGGATTTTTACAGACCAGGCGGCAATGGCGGTGGTGTAATGGCTCATTACAGGGCTATACAAAATGCATATGAATCTTTGTCTGAAGAGGAAAAAAATGCAAACAGGATATTTCTGGAAGCAGCTAAAGTGGTGATGCTGGACCAGGCCTCACAAATGGTAGATCTATGGGGCGATATTCCATTCAGCGAGGCCGGAAGCCTTAACCTAACTGGCAAAGTAGTGCGCCCGAAGTTTGATAGGGCCGAAGATGTATATGCCGCAATATTGAGTGGCTTAAAAGAAGCCTCCGATTACATGGCTACCGCCTCAACCAATGCTTCTTTTCAAAGACAGGATATCCTGTTGCAGGGAAATGTTGATCAGTGGAGAAGGTATGCAAACTCCCTCCGCCTGCGCTTGCTTATGCGTACCTCCTTTGTGGATGAGGCAGGAGCAAAACAGCAAGTGATGGAAATGCTGAATAATCCGGGGCAGTATCCATTGGTAGATGAGCCTGAATACAATGTGCTGTTAAGTCCGCTCACTAACAATACAAATGACCTTAGAAATGCCATGACTGAGCTGACAAATTATTCCGCTCCGGAATTTATGTTGGAGGAGGTGCTGAAGCCTGCCAATGATCCTCGCATCCCTGTTCTGTTCGACAAAAATACCGGAAACACAGAGTACAGAGGCTTGCCGCAGAATTTGGGATCAGAACAACAGCAGCAGAACATTGGCATGTATGCAGTGATCGATTCTTCTACTTTCCTGCTGAACTCAAAGCTGCCAGGCATTGTAATAACGGCCGCCGAAGTTAATCTACTAAAAGCTGAAGCTTTTGAACGCTGGGGTGGAGGAGATGCACAGGCTGCTTATGAGCAAGCCCTGGAGCAGTCGGTAAGGTTTTACTACTATCTGAATAGCCTTAACGCAAATCCTAAAGCACCTTTAACACCACCAACAGCAGAAGAGATGAATAGCTTTTTGGCTGAACCCGCAGTTGCTTATGCCGGTACCCAGGAGGAAAAGTTGGAGAAGATATGGACACAAAAGTGGGTGCATTTTGGTTTTCTGCAATCCGTGCAAAGCTGGTCTGAACTAAGGCGAACAGGCTATCCTGACCTTACCTTTACGCCAGCCACAATGCCTGGCTACGAGTTGCCTCCACTGCGCCTGGTATATCCCGATAGTGAGAAAGCATTCAATGCTGACAACTACGAGCAGGTGCGGGCAAAGGATTTGCGCGATACCGAAATCTTCTGGGATGTTCAATAAGATGATATAATGTTAAAAGAGATTACCTGAAAGCATGGTGATCTCTTTTTTCCTGCTATTTCTTTAAAGCGTGTGCAGTTACGCATTCTGATATCCATTCCTGTATAAAATTAAGGTACATTAAAGAATCAAATACAAATGAAATTGGATAAATGCCTTCTTGTGCCGGTGCTTTTGATTCTGTCACTCCAGCTGCAGGCTCAGCAGGTACATCAGTTTACTGAAGGATTAGTGGCGGAAAACAGTCATCATTACGGCAGAGAGGCCTTGTACACAGATCAGCTGGCCTATGAATTGAACAAAGGAGCTTTGAAAACCCCTGCTGAAGGGCAACAGGTATTTAGCCCGGCAGATCATGAAGCTGTTAGCTGGAAATCCATCAAAGTTAATGAAGAACAAAAGTTTAAAGAAAGGTCGCTGGCCAATGGGTATATCTACTTAACTTATGAGGCAGCGCAGGATGCAATTGCCCTGCTGCATGTGTCAGGCCACAGCATGCTGTACTTTAATGGTGAGCCGCGTTCGGGAGATATCTATGGAGACAACTGGTTATACCTGCCGGTACAGCTAAAGAAAGGGATCAATGAGCTGTATGTACGAGGTTCCAGATTTTCGGCCTGGCAGGGAATTGAGGCAGCGCTGATACTATCCGGAGAAGGTGTTAAGCTAAATACCGAAGATCCCACACTTCCCCATATTGTTGTAGGAGAAAACAAGGAAGCCTTATGGGGCGCAATGGTCGTGATCAATGCTTCACAGCTGCCAGCAAAAAATCTGCAGATCAGGCATCGGTTGGAGGGTAAGGAACTGGTTACCAGCCTGCCGGAGGTACCCCCGATGACCATCCGTAAAGTAGGATTCCGGATCGATGCAGGCAATGTTCAAAAAAAAGGACACTATACCGGCAAAGTTAGCCTGATACAAAAAGGGAAAGTGCTGGATGAAAAGGAAATAAAACTTGATGCGGTAGAAGCACTTGAGCATTACAGCAATACCTTCATCAGCGACATTGATGGTAGTGTACAGTATTATGGTGTGGCTCCCCGGCAAAAGCAAAGTGGCGGGCCAGGTGCTTTATTCCTTTCAGTGCATGGTGCCGGAGTGGAGGCCATCGGGCAGGCAAGGGCCTACCAGCCAAAAGACTGGGGCGTGCTGGTGGCACCCACAAACAGGCGGCCACGCGGCTTTAACTGGGAAGACTGGGGCAGGCTGGATGCACTTGAAGTACTGGAAATTGCCTCGGAAAAGTTTAAGCCTGATCCTCAACAAATCTATTTAACAGGCCACTCAATGGGAGGGCACGGTACCTGGTATCTGGGAGCAACTTTTCCTGGTAAATGGGCCGCAATTGCCCCCTGTGCAGGTTATCCATCCCTGGCAGCCTATGGCTCTGCCGATGGTAAAATTCCGGAAAAGGGAAAATCACATATAGAAGACATACTGCTCCAGGCCAGCAATCCCAGCAATGTATTCGAACTGGCCCCCAATTATAGTGCAGGTGGTATCTACATTCACCACGGCGATAGCGACAAAGTGGTTTCTGTAGAGTACGCCCGCCAGATGCGTGAATTACTTTCTTCCTATCACAAAGATTTCAGCTATTATGAATATCCAGGCGGATCGCACTGGTTCGGCAATGAAAGTGTAGATTGGCCTCCCATTTTTGACTATTTTAAATGGCACAGCATTCAGGCAGACAGTGCTGTTAACAACATCAACTTTACTACCGCCAACCCAGCCGTTTCCGCCAGTTATCATTGGGTATCTGTACAGCAGCAGCAAACTCCCCTGAAATACAGCCGGGTTCAGCTTGTGAGGAATAAAAAGAAAAAGACTATTTCAGGCAAGACTGAGAATGTGTCGGTGCTGGGGATCGAGCTGGATGATTTTACTGCCGGGGATACCCTTCAGCTTTTGCTGGATGAGCAGGAAGCTATCCGCTATGTGCTAAATGGAGCTGAACGGGTGCTGTACCTGCAAAAGGATCTGCAATGGCGGATTGGTCAAAAGCCATCTCCGGCACTGAAAGGCACCCAGCGGAACGGCACCTTTAAAGAACCTTTCAATCACCGCATGCTCTTTGTTTATAGCACAGGCGGCAGTCGGGAAGAAAATGACTGGTCGTACCACAAAGCCCGCTACGACGCCGAGGTATGGTACTACAGAGGCAATGGGGCCGTAGATATTGTAGCGGATAAAGATTTCCGGCCTGCGGATTATCCCGACCGGGGAGTTGTACTGTATGGTAATGCCAGTACAAACAAAGCCTGGAATAAACTTTTAAGGGACTGTCCTATCCAGGTGCAAAGAGGCGCTGTGCAGGTAGGCGGTAAAAAGTACAGTGGTAATAATCTGGGTGCCTATTTTATGTGGCCCCGTAAAGACAGCCCTATCGCCTCGGTGGCTGTGGTGAGCGGAACTGGGTTGGAAGGGATGAAAGCTGCAGATGCCAATCAGTATTTTTCCGGAGGCAGCGGATTTCCAGATTATATGATATTTTCAAGTAAGATGCTGGAAAAAGGTCATAGTGAAGTGAAAGTGGCAGGCTTTTATGGAAACGACTGGAGCCTGGAGAAGGGAGAATCAGTAGTTCAATAAGGAATCAGGGCATGCCTGGCCTCCATGGGTATAGATTGTCTATAGATTGGTCCCCCGGGTGGTGAGGCAGCAAAAGGTAAAAGGTATGATGAATCGATTAAACAAGCTTGTGTTGGTGATAGTATGTCTTCTCCTGCTGATGCTGTGTATAACCCCGGTGCAGGCTCAGGTAGATAATATTCACCACCAGTCAGCTACTTATGAGTACCCGGAAGATCCCCAGGTATTGGCAAAGCTGGAAAAGTGGCGTGATCAGAAGTTTGGCGTTATCATCCACTGGGGCCTGTATGCAGTTCCGGGAATTATCGAATCCTGGGCGCTGTGCTCGGAAGACTGGATTGAACGCGACAGCACTGTTTCCTACCACGACTTTAAACAATGGTACTGGGGACTGCACAAAGAGTTTAATCCAGTAAATTTTAATCCTGAACATTGGGCAGAAGTAGCGAAAAGTGCCGGCATGCGTTACCTGGTTTTCACCACCAAGCACCATGATGGTTTCAACATGTTTGATACCCAGCAGACGGATTTTAAAATAACCAGCGGCCCTTTCGCCGGGAACCCACGTGCGGATGTGGCGAAATACGTGTTTAATGCCTTCCGGCAGGAGGGATTCATGATCGGTGCCTACTTTTCTAAACCTGACTGGCACTCTGAATACTATTGGTGGCCCAAATATGCCACTGCAAACCGGAACAACAATTACGATATCCGTAAGTATGCCTGGCGCTGGAACCAGTACAAGCAATTCACCTATAACCAGATAAGCGAATTAATGCACAATTACGGTACCATGGATATACTGTGGCTGGATGGTGGCTGGGTGCGGCCAAAGGAAACTGTTAATAAGGAAGTACTGTCATGGGGAGCGCCCATTCCCGACTGGAGTCAGGACATAGACATGCCACGCATTGCTGCAATGGCACGAGAAGCACAGCCTGGCCTGCTGATGGTAGACCGTACTGTGCATGGCCCCTATGAAAACTACCAGACCCCAGAGCGCAGCATCCCCGACAGGAAAATAGACCATCCCTGGGAAAGCTGCATACCCCTGGCCAATAACTGGGGCTATGTACCCAAAGATGAGTTTAAATCTTCAGCCACAATTATTCATTCCCTGGTGGAGGTAGTAGCCAAAGGGGGGAGTCTGCTACTGGGCATCGGCCCAAAACCGGATGGCACCTTACCAGAGATAGTGGAAAACCGTCTCGGGGAGATCGGAGACTGGTTAGAAGTGAATGGAGAGGCAATCTACAATACCCGAACTATAGATCACTATCAGGATGGTGCAGTATTTTTCACCAGGGATAAAAGCGGATATCATTATGCAATTGCCTGCCTGGCAGAAAATGAACCCTTGCCCCCAAGCATTGAATGGAGCGGGAATAGACCAAAAAAAGGAAGTAAAATAAAGCTGCTGCAGAACGGCAAAACTGTGAAGTGGGTACAGGAGGGAGATAAGGTAAAAGTATACCTGCCTGCATCTCTAATAAAGAACGCAAGCTATCCGGCTTTGGCTTTTTCTTTTGTTGCTGACAAAAATTAGTGATACGCTTATAATGCTCATGCTGTTACTGATTTACAGGTTTACCGATCAATTTACCTAAGGGGGAAGGTAACAGCACCTACTTACAGCAAAGAGGTGGAGTAAGAGCCCAAAATTCTTAAGGATTACGTATAATGGAACTGAAAAAACAGACACTTTTACCCACCATCCTTTTTCTTTGGAGTGTTTTCTCCTGTTCTCCTAATAAACAAGTAGAGAACACTCCGCCTGCACCCGAACCTGTTTTTCCTGTTCCTTCAGAAGCACAGCTAGACTGGCACGAAATGGAGATGAACGCTTTCATCCATTTTACCACCAATACATTCACTGATCTGGAGTGGGGGTATGGCGATGAAAGTCCCGACATTTTTAACCCCTCGCAGCTGGATGCCGATCAGTGGGTTACAACACTAAAAGAAGCTGGTTTTAAGGGGGTCATCCTGACTGTAAAGCACCATGATGGCTTTTGCCTCTGGCCCAGCAAGTATACAGAGCATTCCGTTAAAAACAGTCCTTACAAAAACGGGCAGGGAGATGTGGTAAAGGAAGTAGCGGAAGCCTGTAGGCAGCATGGACTGAAGTTTGGCATCTACCTGTCGCCCTGGGACCGTAACCGGGCAGATTATGGCCAGGCTTCTTATGTAGCATACTACCGTAACCAGCTTAAAGAGCTGTTCTCCACCTATGGACCGGTGTTTGAAATGTGGTTCGATGGGGCCAATGGAGGAGACGGGTATTATGGTGGTGCCCGGGAAGAAAGAAAAATTGACCGTTCCAGCTACTATGGCTGGCCAGTTACCCTCGATCTGGTGCGGGCAACGCAGCCACAACCTGCAGTGCTCTTTTTTAGCGACGCCGGTCCTGACATACGCTGGTGTGGCAATGAAGCCGGTGTAGGTGGCGAAACAAACTGGAATACCATTAGCAGTGATACCCTGTATGCCGGCAAAGCAGGTATAGAAAAGTTGCTGAACACAGGATCAGAAAATGGAGCACAATGGATCCCTGCAGAAGTAAATACTTCCATTCGTCCGGGCTGGTTTTACCATGCCCGGGAAGATTCCCTGGTAAAATCTCCTGAAAAGCTGTTTGAGATCTACCTGGCCTCAGTGGGTCGGGGGTCTAGCTTGCTTTTGAACATACCGCCAGACCGCAGGGGGCTTATTCATGAAGCTGATATAGCCACACTTAAAGCCTGGAGAAGCATGCTTGATGAAGCCTTCAAAACAAACCTGGCCGAAAATGCTGTGGCTACAGCAGATTCTTACCGGGGAAATTCAGCAGCCTACGCACCTTCGCAGCTTACAGACGGTGATGAGGATACTTATTGGACCACAGACGATGGTGTTAAGTCCGGCAGTATAGAAATACAATTAGGTAAGGTACAAACTGTAAAATATGTAGTGCTCCAGGAATACATCCGGCTTGGCCAGCGTGTTAAATCCTTCTCTGTAGAGGCATGGAAAAATCAGGCCTGGGTACCGGTAGCAGCAGCAAGCACCCTGGGTTATAAACGTATTCTTAAACTGAATGAGCCGGTAGAGACAGATAAAATCAGGATCAGGATAAAAGACGCCAAGGCAAGCCCGCTTATTTCTCAGGTGGCTGTTTATTAGAAATAATGAAGTGCCAGGCTAGTAGGGCTGGTATAGGTTTCAAAGAAAGCACCTGAAAAGCGCTGATGATACTTTAAAGTGTAGGTTGGTTTGATTGTTACTAACCAGAAAGCCTTCGAAAAGCTTTCTGGTTTTTTACACCATCAGCAATTAATTGCCGTTGGAATTGCCTGACTGGTACAGAACATAAAACTTTGATTGTTAAAATGAAGATAGGAGAAATAAATTTCGATCTTCACAAAAATAGTGCATATTTGGGCTGTGTGCCCGCGCACATAACTTTTCTCTCTGTTACTTTCAGTAGTAACGCAGGGGAAGAAAGCTGGAGCATGCAGGGAAAATTAACTTACAGATATTTCTGTACATTCCAACCGGGAAGCCCTCTATATGTATAGCAATCCCTGTATAGAATTGAAGTTTAAAGCCTACAATAGGTATGGTTATGATGGCTTTTTAAGACTGCAGGAGAAGTGCTGGTACTGGATTTAGAAAAAGAAAAACATGCGCTGAAGAAGGTCTGGATCTGCTAGTTCGGAAGATGGCTCACCTTCAAGACCCGGATATAAAAAATACGATGCCCATCTGTTTTACAGTTAAATGAAATTTGGCATGCATACGCAAAAGGTTTTAGCAGTTGACATAGGAGGTACCAAAATACATATGGGGGTGTTCCATCAGGGAAGGATTGTGGAAGAAATGAAGCTGGCTACTGCTGCACACGCGCCCAGGAAAAAGATCATCAACAGCATTATCATGGGCATTGAGCAACTGATGGAGCCAGAGATAGCTGGTATTGGTATTGGAATACCCGGCCTGGTGGATGAGGAACAGGGGATCGTGTATGATATAACAAACATTCCATCCTGGAAAGAGGTGCCTCTGAAAAAGATTCTCGAAGATTACTTTAAAAAGCCTGTTTATTTAACCAATGATGCCAATACGTTTATCTTAGGTGAAAAAATGTTCGGCAGGGCAAAAGGCTGTAAAAATGTAGTAGGCATTACACTTGGTACTGGGTTTGGAGTAGGAATTATTATTGATGAGGCACTGTATTCCGGCACACTATCAAGCGCCGGAGAATTTGGCAGTATTCAATATCTCGATCAAACCATCGAAGCCTATTGCAGCGGAAAATTCTTTCTTGACAAGTTTGGTATATCCGGCGCAGAGGTACATTCGATGGCACAGCAAGGAGATAGACATGCGCTTGAAATCTTAAAACAGCTGGGACATCATATTGGAGAGGCTATCAAACTAATATTGTATGCTCTCTCTCCGGAAGCAGTTTTTCTGGGAGGCTCTGTGAGTGCCTGCTACCCTTATTTTAAAGAGGCCATGGAAGAAAGTGTGCAAACGTTTCCTTTCAAACGCGTGCTCGATCGGTTGGTCATAGCATGCTCTAAAGTAGACAATGCAGCCTTATTAGGTGCTGCAGCACTTTTTGAGATAAAACACAAGAACATAATCCCCCTCCAGGAAATATTGAAGTGAGGTTCTGCAGTCAGTGATTATGAACAGTATTTGTAGCAGGTGCAGCTTTGTTCTGCTCCATGAATACATGCAGAGATAAAAGCTTTTATAAAGAAACAAGCATGAGCAACAGAAGAAACTTTCTGAAGTTTACAGCCCTGGGCACCTTGCTGGCAACTGGCCTTTATCCGGTTGAGCGTGCCTTTGCCACTACTTTAAAAAAGAGCCGTATCAACAAGCCACTGGTCATCTCTACCTGGAATCATGGCTTGCCGGCAAATGAGGCCGCCTGGGCCATTCTATCAAAGGGAGGCAGTGCTTTAGATGCCGTGGAGGCCGGCGTAATGGTGCCTGAGGCAGATCCGCAGGTGCGCACTGTTGGGTATGGCGGTTACCCCGATCGTGAAGGAAAAGTAACGCTGGATGCCTGTATTATGGATAAGGATAGTAATTGTGGTGCGGTGGCATTTCTGGAGCATATCAAGCATCCGATAGCGGTTGCCAGAAAAGTAATGGAAGAAACACCTCACGTAATGCTGGTGGGAGAGGGTGCCCTGGCCTTTGCGCTTTCGCAGGGGTTTGAAAAAGAAAACCTGCTGACGCCTGAATCTGAACAGGATTGGAAAAACTGGTTGATTGAATCTAAATACCAGCCTGTGATCAACATTGAAAATCATGATACGATTGGTATGCTGGCGCTGGATGAGGAAGGCAATCTGGCCGGCGCCTGCACAACCAGCGGTGCATCCTACAAAATGCATGGGCGTGTGGGAGATTCTCCCATCATTGGAGCAGGTTTGTATGTTGATAATGAAGTAGGCGCTGCAACGGCTACAGGTTTAGGCGAGGCGGTAATCCGTACTGTGGGAAGTCACCTGGTGGTGGAGCTGATGCGGCAGGGAAATGCTCCGGAGAAAGCCTGCAGACTGGCTGTGGAAAGGATCATCAAAAAGCATAAGGATGTTTCCAATCTGCAGGTTGGCTTTATTGCACTGAACAAACAGGGGGAATATGGTGGCTATTGTATTCATTCCGGCTTTGATTATGCAGTTCGGGACAAGGTAGGTGCCAGTTTGCTGGATGGTAAAAGCAAGTATTAGTAACATGCGTGAGCCAGAGATTGAGATTTGTGTAGATTCTGTGGAATCTGCCCTGCAGGCACAGGCAGGGGGTGCTACGCGGGTGGAGCTGTGTGCAGGCCTGTCGGAGGGAGGACTCACACCCAGTGCCGGCCTGATTGAAATAACCAGCAAAAGTATCCATATCCCGGTACATGTGCTGATTCGTCCCCGCAGAGGCGACTTTCTGTATTCAGCACATGAATTTGACGTTATGAAGCGGGATATCAAAACAGCGAAAGCGTTGGGCGTAGCCGGCATAGTGCTGGGCGTGCTGAAGCCTGACGGTCAGGTGGATGTAGTACGAACAGCTGAACTAATAGCAATTGCGGCACCCTTAAGCATTACCTTTCACCGGGCCTTTGATATGACGCCGGATCCCTTCAAGGCCCTGGAGGATGTGATTGGCTTAAAGGCTGATCGCCTGCTCACTTCAGGTCAGCAGCCATCGGCCCTGGCGGGAGCCAGCCTGCTGGCAAAACTGGTCCAACGGGCTGCAAACAGGCTGATCGTGATGCCAGGAGGAGGGATCAGCGCAGAGAACATCCAGGAACTGCTCATCAGCACTGGAGCAACTGCTTACCATGCCTCTGCCAGAAGCAGGACAAGCAGTCAGATGCACTTCCGGAACCACGGGCTTGCCATGGCAGCAACCCAACAGCTGTCAGAATATGAAAATATGATAGCAGATGCAGCGCTAATTGCCAGGCTCTGCAAAGCATGCAAAGATCAAAGTTACCGGCTGGGCGAAGAAGCCAACAATGCTTTATAAACCGCAGCTAAAGAAGAAATAAGTCCAGGTTATGCAAACGTTTCCGTTTTTTTATTTTAAACCCCTTTATACGTTTGATTCATTTAAATAATTTTCATAGATTAGAATTCTAAGAATGGTGGGTAACCCATTTCCATATTTGCTAAAACGATTTAGCTTAGGCCTAATATTCATCTCGTTCTTTTTAGTTGCTGTAGGGCTTTTAGAACAATTATCATCGTGGAAGTGGAAGGAGCGGGAGCATCTGTTGCTGGTAAAAAATAAATTTTTGAGACCGAAAATGATTTGATGACCAGAGCAGCAAAAGGCTTGGCAGGGATTTTTTAAATCAGGTTTTATAGAGGAGCGTCTTTTGAACCAGCGCATTCAAAGCGTCTTCTATTTCAGATCGATAGTTTGCGTTTAAGATAATTTTAAAAATAGGTTTTCTAAATTTTTAGAACTACATGATACAAAACCATCTATTTTCATCTCCGAAGCAGTTTTTTACCAGTGTGCTTTCGCTGGCGCTAGTGAATTTGCTCACTGTGCCACTGCTGATGGGGCAGACTACTCAGATTCAGCTTAATGATCTATCTCTCTTTCAGAACCCTTCCCCAAGCTGGCAGATTGTTGGTGGTGTAACTGCTGATCTCGAAAAAGAGAATAAGTTCAATACTACTGAAGGTAGCGGAGTGCTGGTGAACCTTCCGGATAAACGAAAAAAGGGAAAAGATCTCCTAACAACATTTGAACATGGAGACATAGACCTTGAACTGGATTATATGATGGCGAAAGGGGCCAACTCCGGCATTTACCTGCAGGGTTTATACGAACTGCAGCTGGAAGACAGCTGGGGTTTGCAGAAGGCAATGCCAGTAAACAATGGAGGCATTTATCCGCGCTGGGATGACAGCAAGCCTAAAGGCAGCGAAGCCTATGAAGGTTATGCGCCCCGTCAGCAGGTGAGCCGGGCTCCAGGTACCTGGCAGCACCTTAAAGTTTCCTTTCAGGCACCACGTTTTGATGCCAGTGGCAACAAAACCGAAAATGCGAAGCTGCTGCGCGTTGAGCTGAACGGTGTAACCATACACGAAGATGTGCAGCTGACAGGCCCTACCAGAGGTGCCCTCAGCAGCAAGGAATCGGCTACAGGGCCTCTGCGCATCCAGGGCGATCACGGAGCGGTGGCTTTCCGCAATATGGAGATTACCCGCTACGAAAAGCCACGCCCGGAACTTACAAACCTGCAGTATGCTGTTTATGAAGGTCGCTTCGATGAACTGGATAACTACGATAGTATTCCGCCTGAGGCAGAAGGTAGTTCTGTTATTTTAACCTCTGATCTTGGTAATAAATCAAAGCAGTTCCTGATCCGCTATACCGGCAACCTGGAGGTGAAAGAGGCAGGGGAATACACTTTTGATTTAAATGTGCCCGGTGGTTCAGGGCTGATGCGTATTAACAAGCAGGAGGTAGTGCCGCTTAGTGAAAACACCGGAAAAGGAACGGTTACACTACCGGCTGGTAACATGCCATTCGAGCTGTTTTACGCCAAGTACTCCGACTGGGTACAACCCGGGCTGGGGCTGGCCGTATCTGGTACCGGTTTAAGAGACTACCTGATCAGCGACAGAGGTGCTGCCGTAGGCAATGTTGTGGATCCTATTCTGGTGGATGCCGGTGATCAACCTATCCTGCGCAGCTTTATGGATATTCCCGATGGCCCCCGCGTAACACATGCAGTTTCGGTTGGCAGCAATGAACAGCTGCATTATACCTATGACCTGGATCATGGCGCGCTGGTGCAGCTTTGGCGGGGCGGGTTCCTGGATGCCACGCCCATGTGGCACCAGAGAGGTGACGGATCATCCCGTCCTACCGGTACGGTACACCACCTGACAAAACAGTCACGGCTGGCAGTGGCACGCCTTTCTTCCCCCCAGGCTCCCTGGGTTGCAGATACAACGGGTAGTGCTTATAAATCTAAAGGTTACACCTTGAGTGCAGCAGATCAGCCCACCTTCCGCTACCAGGTGTGGGGAGCCGATGTGCAGGATGCCATTCGGGTAATGGAAGGGGGGCGCGTGCTGCGGCGCGAGCTTAGTGTGCAAAATCCATCAGGTAATTTATATATGCGTCTGGCAGAAGGAGCGAGTATACAGGAACTTTCAAAAGGGATGTACCTGATCGATGATAAGTCCTACTACCTGCGGCTGGATGATGCCGGGGGAGCCAAACCTATCATTCGTACCAGTGGCGCTGGCCAGGAACTGATCGTACCGCTTCAGCAAAAGCTTGCCTATTCAATCCTTTACTAACCCTGAAACTACAAATTTAATGTCTAAAAATAATAGCTTTTTGACCAGGGCCGCGTTGTCCTTTTTGGTAACCGCCGCCAGCCTTACAGGTATCGGTACCGTGGCGGAGGCACAGGAATCGCCCAAGGAGGAAGATTTTTTCAAGATCATGAAGGTAAGCGCACCAGAGGGAGTGCTGCTGGAGGTTGGAGGCCTGGCGGTATTGCCAAATGGTGACCTGGGCATCTCAACCCGGAGAGGAGATGTTTTTATCGTTGAAAATCCCACCAGCGCCAGGCCCTATTTTAGAAAGTTCGCTTCTGGCTTGCATGAAATATTAGGGCTGGCTTATAAAAGCGGTGCGCTGTATGCTGCCCAGCGTGGAGAACTAACAAAGTTGCAGGATACTGATGGGGATGGTAAGGCAGATGTACTTGAAACTGTGTATGCCTGGCCACTTTCCGGCCACTACCATGAGTACAGCTTCGGGCCCAAGATTGCGCCCGACGGCAGCTTTTTTGTAACCGGCAATGTAGCCTTCGGCGACGAGGAATGGTGGCGGGGCGAAAGCCGGGTGCCCTGGCGCGGCTGGACCATGAAGATTTCAGAAGATGGCCGCATGGAACCCTGGGCAACCGGAATGCGCTCACCGGCAGGTCTGGGCATTATTGATGGAGAACTGTTCTACACCGATAACCAGGGCGACTGGATGGGGTCTGGCGCTCTCTGGCATGTACCTAAGGGTGCTTTTACCGGACATCCCGCCGGCTTGCGCTGGACTGATAAAGCCAATGTACCACTCGATTTAACAGTTCAGGAACTGTATGCACAGGTGGATCCCCGCCAGGTTAAGAACGAAGAGGGCCGCTACATCAAACCAGAGAATGTGGTGAACGAAGATTATGCGACCCTTTTCCAGGTTAAAGAAAAAATTCCTGAACTGCAGCTGCCTGCGGTTTGGCTTCCCTATGGTATTCTGGGCGTTTCTACTTCTGAGCCGCTGCCTATTCCTGAAGGCAACTTTGGTCCTTTTGGCGGGCAGGTACTGGTAGGAGACCAGGGGCAAAGCATGCTGGCCCGCGTATACCTGGAAAAGGTAAAGGGTGAATACCAGGGAGCATCCTTTATGTTCAGGAGCGGTTTCCGCTCTGGTGTGCTGCGCATGGCCTGGGCCCAGGATGGATCCCTGTTTGTTGGAGAAACCAACCGGGGCTGGGGATCGGCCGGGGAGGCAAACCAGGGCCTGCAGCGCCTGGTGTGGAACAATAGAGTGCCTTTTGAAATGCGCGCCGTACGGGCTATGCCAGATGGTTTCGAAATAGAATTTACGCTCCCGGTCGACAGGCAGTCGGCTGAAGACATTGCCTCTTACGCGGTATCGAATTACACCTACAAGTATACACCCGTGTATGGCAGTCCTCCGGTAGACAGGGTGGTAAACCCCATAAAAGGGGTGAAAGTATCAGATGACGGCATGAGGGCACGCATTGTGCTGGACGATATGCGCCGCTATCATGTACATGAAATAGCCCTGGATGGTGTGCGGGCGCGCGATAACTCCTATTCGCTGGTGCATCCTACCGCTTACTATACCCTGAATAACATACCCGACGGACCAAAACTACAGGTAAGCGAACTAAGTACCAGGAACTCTGCTGCAGCGGTAGCCAAGACTAAAAAAGGTAGCGCTGCAGGCACTAAAAAAGCAGGTACAACTGCCTCCACACCTAAAGCTGCCCCTGCCCGTAATCCGGATGCCCCTAACCAGGCTGCGGCACAGGCCAGCCAAAAGCCAAAAGCCCCTACTTACGAAGAGGTAAAAGGCCTTCTGGCAAAGAACACCTGCCTGGCCTGCCACAATACCGATCAGAAGCAGGTAGGGCCTGCCTACAGAGAGGTGGCCAAGCGCAACTATACCAACGAAAGAATTGTGGAGCTGATCCATCAGCCGGAGCCGCAGAACTGGCCCGGCTATGCAACACCAATGCCGCCCATGCCACAGGTGCCAAAAGATGAAGCACTGAAAATAGCAGCCTGGATCAATTCACTGGATGATAAATAGTTTAGCCGGCCCGGCCTGCAGATGGGGCAAATGTTGTGCAGCTGCTGAACATTGTCTTAAATAATTCTTAATTTCTTTAACCTTATTGTACACCCATATGAACAGATTCCGATTTTTCCCAGCTCTTTTTGTGGCTGCCTGTTTTACTTTTTCCTGTACCTCTAAGTCAGAAAGTGCAGCAGCTGATGCTGGTACCGGGAATGCTTTAGGAAATGCAAATACAGCTGGCGTTGCAGAAAGTTCTGAAAATGCCCTAAGCCAGCAGGAGCAGCAGGAAGGCTGGGTGCTGTTGTTCGACGGAGAAAATATGGAGCACTGGAGAGGCTTTAAAAAAGAAGAAGTTCCGGATGCCTGGCAGGTAGAAGATGGCGCCATTGTGCTTAGCGGTGAAGGGGGAGGCGACATCGTTACCAGAAACGAATACCAGGATTTTGAGCTGGTCCTCGACTGGAAGATCTCCGAAGGCGGCAATAGCGGAATCTTTTTCAATGTTTCGGAAGATCCGAGGTTTGATTATACCTGGCAAACAGGCCCAGAAATGCAGATTATCGACGATGAGAAACACCCTGATGCCAAACAGGGAAAAGATGGTAACCGGCAGGCCGGATCTAACTATGATCTGCACCCGCTCTCAACAGCTGCCGTTAAGCCTGTGGGGGAGTACAATACCTCTCGCCTGGTGGTAAATGACGGGCATGTAGAACAGTACCTAAACGGAACAAAAGTGGTGGAGTATACCCTTTGGAGCCCCGAATGGGAAAACCTGGTGAAGGGGAGTAAGTTTGCCAGCATGCCTGATTATGGCCGCTACAAAAGTGGCCGGATTGCTTTGCAGGATCATGGAGATAAGGTCTGGTTCAAGAACATTAAGATCAGACCCCTGGAATAGCAATTTTTTTACTATTCAAACCTGCTGTTTATATGGAGACAGCGCAGAACTCTTAACATTAATTCTATGCGGAAAAGCCTATTATCGGCGGTGTTGATTTCTTTGTTCCTGCCTGCTTTCGGGCAAAAGAACCCATCAGCGGATCTGGTGCAGTATGTAAATCCTTTGATTGGTACGGCTAAAATGGGCCACACCTATCCTGGAGCTACTGTACCCTTTGGCATGGTGCAACTAAGCCCCGATACCGATACCATTCCCTACGCGGTGAATGGGAAATATAATCCGGATGTATACAAATATTGTGCAGGCTACCAGTACGATGATCCTACCATAGTAGGTTTCAGTCATACCCATTTTAGTGGTACCGGACATTCAGACCTGGGCGATTTTTTAATCATGCCCACCACGGGTAAACTTCAGCTTAATCCAGGTACGGAAGAAAAGCCGGAAAGTGGCTACAGGTCTGCTTTTTCACATGAAAATGAAGTGGCAGAACCTGCTTATTATCAAGTGAAACTCGACGATCATGATATTCTGGCGGAGCTGACCGCCAGCAACAGGGTAGGTATGCATCAGTATACTTTTCCGGAAGCCGACAGCGCCCATATTATCCTGGACCTGATCTCGGGTATTTACAACTATGATGAGAAAAATGTCTGGACTTTTGTGCGGGTGGAAAATGATACCCTCATTACCGGTTATCGGCAAACAAATGGCTGGGCCAGAACCCGCACAGTATACTTTGCCATGTCTTTCAATAAGCCTTTCTATCAGTATGGCAGCAAAAAGTACGATAATGCAGTTTACAAAGGCTTTTGGCGCAAGTTTGATCAGGAACACAATTTTCCGGAAATAGCCGGAGAAAAGGTCAGGATGTACTTTGACTTTAAAACAGCAGAAAGGGAGAAGATAAAGATAAAATTTGCCCTTTCGCCGGTAAGTACACAGGGGGCACTGGCAAACATGCAGGCCGAAATACCGCACTGGGATTTTGAACGTGTTAAAAAGGAAGGACAGGCCCTGTGGAATAATGAACTAAGTAAGATAGTGGTAGATGCCGGGAGCCATGCAGAGATGGTAAACTTCTATACCGCCATGTACCATGCCTTTCTTGGCCCCACCACCTATATGGATGTAGATGGTTCTTTCAGGGGCATCGATATGAATATTCATAAGGCTGAAGGGTTTACCAATTACACCAGCTTTTCACTGTGGGACACTTACCGCACCCTGCATCCTTTTTTTAATATTGTGCAGCCAAAGCGTAACGCAGATATGATCAAATCCATGCTGGCACATTATGATCAGAGCGTTCATAAAATGCTGCCTGTCTGGTCGCACCATGCCAATGAAAACTGGTGTATGATCGGTTACCACAGCGTTCCTGTAATTGCCGATGCCGTGATCAAGGGAAATGCCGGGTTTGACGTGAATAAAGCACTGGACGCCTGCGTAGCCACCGCCAGAACCACGTATTACGATGGCCTGGGGTATTATATGCAGTTGGGGTATGTGCCTGAAGACAGGAACGGCTCTTCGGTTTCCAAAACGCTGGAGTATGCCTACGATGACTGGTGCATTGCCCAGATGGCAAAAAAACTCAACCGGATGGATATTTACGAAGAGTTTAGCAAGCGTGCGGCCAATTACAAAAATGTGTACGATGCAGCCTCTGGCTATATGCGCCCTAAATTAAACGATGGCAGCTGGAAGAAGGAGTTTGACCCGCTGGATACCCACGGACAGGGCTTTATCGAAGGCAACTCCTGGAATTACAGCCTGTATGTGCCGCACGATCCGGCAGAGATGATCAGCATGATGGGCGGAAAAACCCGCTTTGCCAGCCATCTGGATTCCCTTTTTACGATGGAGCTGCCCGATAAATACTTTGCCAACACAGAAGATATATCTCGCGAAGGGATCATTGGTAACTATGTGCATGGCAATGAGCCATCGCATCATGTGGCGTACCTCTATAACTGGACTGATCAGCCCTGGAAAACACAGGATAAAGTAAGAATGGTGTTGAAAGCCATGTATAAACCAACCGTGGATGGGCTGGGGGGAAATGATGACTTCGGGCAAATGAGTGCCTGGTACCTGTTCAGTTCTCTTGGTTTTTACCCGGTGGCACCAGGTTCGGAGCAATATGCCATTGGTAGCCCGGCAGTAAAATCGGCCTCTATTAAGCTTGAGAACGGTAAAACCTTTCATGTAGTAGTGAAAAAGCAGAGCGATAAGAATGTGTATGTCCAGAAGATGGAGCTAAACGGAAAACCATTGAATCGCAGCTACCTGACCCACCCCGAAATCATGTCAGGAGGCACCATTACCTTCTATATGGGTGCTAAGCCCAATACAGAACAGGTAGCAATAAGGGCTCAATAGCATGAGAATAAACGATCAGGTTCGGGCTTGTAGGTCTGGATGAAGATGTTGCTCTCCCTGCTAATATTCAGTCTGTAATCTCTAGAACTTATCAAATGGGAAAAATATTCAGCTTTGTTGTCATTTTGTTTTGCCTTTACCCTGGCAGTCAGGTTGTGCAGGCCCAGTCTTTGCAAATAGCAAGTTACAACATCCGCTATGATAACCCCGGTGATGTGCAAAATCCCTGGAAAGAGCGATTACCAGTTATTGTTAAGCTCATCAAGTTTCATGACTTTGATATTTTCGGTTCACAGGAAGGACTACATCATCAACTGGATGATCTTGCCCGGGGCCTGGGCGCTTATGCCTACACAGGTGTAGGTAGGGACGATGGTAAGGAAGCAGGGGAGTTTTCTGCAATTTTCTATAAGAATGATAAGTTTACACTTCTTCAGAATGGCAACTTCTGGTTATCGACCGATACCAGCAAACCCAACAAGGGCTGGGATGCTGCCTTGCCACGGATCTGTTCCTGGGGTCAGTTTCAGGTAAAAGATTCCGGATTCAGGTTTTACTTCTTCAATGTACATTTTGACCATAAAGGGGTGGAAGCACGCCGGGAAAGCAGTAAATTAATACTGGAGCAGATTCGAAAAATTGCCGGAAGCTCACCTGTTATACTAAGCGGAGATTTTAACATAGATCAAATGAACGAAAGCTATAGGATCCTGAACTCCTCCAAAACTATAAAGTCAGCATACGATCAGGCCGCTCTGGTATATGCACCTAATGGTACCTTTAACGCTTTCGATATCAACAGTAAATCAGATAGTAGAATTGACCATATATTTCTGACCCCACACTTCAAGGTTCAGAAGTATGGTATCCTCACCGACAGCTACCAGGGGAAGTTTCCGTCTGACCATTTTCCGGTACTGGTGCAGGTAACTTATTAAATGCTGGTTTTAAGGATATACATATAAAAAGGTTACGTTAAAAAAATTCCTCCATGGACAGAAGAACCTTCCTGCAAAGTTCAGCCCTTTTTAGCGCTGGTGCTTTTCTTTCTCCACCGCTTGCATTTGCTGCTCCTGCAGATTTTCCGCTGGTTAGAGTGCCTGCAGCAAAACGGAATTTTCAGAGCCAGGCAGTAGAGCTGGCGATTACTGAATTCAAAAAGAAGGTTAAAGACCGGGAACTTGCCTGGTTATTTGAGAATTGCTTTCCGAGTACTTTAGATACCACCGTAACTTTTAAGATGGCGGGCAATAAGCCGGATACCTATGTGATCACCGGCGATATTGATGCGATGTGGCTGCGTGACAGCTCTGCACAGGTGTGGCCATACCTTAAATTTCTGAAGCAGGATGAACCCCTGCGTAAGCTCGTTGCAGGTGTTATCAACCGGCAAACGCAGTACGTTCTGAAGGATCCATATGCCAACGCTTTCTATGACGACAGTACGAAAAAGGGAGAGTGGAGCACCGATCGTACCGATATGCAGCCTGGTGTACATGAACGGAAGTGGGAGATAGATTCCCTGTGTTACCCTATCAGACTTGCCTACCATTACTGGCAGGCTACCGGCGATGCAGCACCTTTTGATGCTCAGTGGCAGCAGGCTGTAAAAAACACATTACGGACTTTTAAGGAACAACAGCGGAAAACCGGTCTTGGCCCGTATCGCTTTCAAAGAGATACCCCGCATGCTACCGATACCCTACCCATGAGCGGCTACGGCTACCCGGTAAAGGCTGTTGGATTGATCTGTTCCTCCTTCCGGCCAAGCGACGATGCCACCCTGTATTCCTTTCTGGTACCCTCAAACTTTTTTGCGGTAGTAAGCCTGCGGCAGGCGGCCGGCATGATGGAAAAACTTGCGGGAGACCAGCAGACTGCCCAGGAACTTCGTGCTTTGGCCCGGGAAGTGGAGCAGGCACTAAAGGAGCACGCCATTATTGACCACCCCAAACATGGAAAAATTTATGCCTATGAAGTAGATGGTTTCGGTAGCTTCAACCTGATGGATGATGCCAATGTACCTAGTTTGCTCTCGCTTCCCTACCTGGGAGCAGTGGAGGCAGCAGATCCGGTGTACAGAAACACCAGGAAGTATGTGCTGTCTGAAAATAATCCTTTCTTTTTCAAAGGAAGCGCAGCTGAAGGCATTGGAGGGCCTCATGTTGGCCATGATATGGTGTGGCCCATGAGCATTACCATGAGAGCCCTGACCAGCGATGATGACCAGGAAATCAAGGCGTGTATAAACCTGCTGAAAAATACTCATGGAGGCACCGGGTTTATGCACGAATCATTCCATAAGGATGATCCTAAAAAATTTACCCGTGCCTGGTTTGCCTGGGCAAATACCCTTTTTGGGGAATTACTGTGGAAAACCTATCAGGAAAAGCCGCAGCTTTTAGTATAAGAACACGCATTTGGCTGCAACTGATGTCCATAAATGCAGGATAATGATTAAACTATTTAATTAAATTCATCATATCCTTATCATATATAAAAACTAAGTAGATATTTATGAGTAAAATCTGAAGTCTGTTTCAATCAGGGATTGGTAAGTAAAAGGATCTGGCTGGTTAAGTACACAATGAAGGAAGAAAAGAAAAAAATATCAATTCGTGATATTGCAAAGCAGTTGAACATATCAGTTACAACCGTATCCTTTATTCTCAATGGAAGAGCCAAGGAAAAAAGAATAAGTGATCATCTGAAAGAGAAAGTGGAAAAGCTGGTGAAAGAGGTGAATTATAAACCTAACCGGCTCGCTCAAAGTCTCCGCACTGGCAAAACCAGGATTCTAGGCTTTATGGTAGAGGATATATCAAACCCTTTTTTTGCAAATATTGCCAGGTATATAGAAGAACAGGCCTATCGTGAAGGTTACAAGATTTTATACTGCAGTACTGAAAATGATAGGGAGAAAACACAGGAACTCATAAGCATGTTCCGGGAAAGGCATGTGGATGGCTATATTATCACGCCACCCTGTGGCGTGGAAGAGGATATAAAAGCCCTGCTGTTGGACAAGCTGCCGGTTGTTTTGTTCGACCGCTATTTTCCCGAAATCAATGTACCTGCTGTGGTTGTAGAGAATAAGAAGGGTACATATAACGCAATTAAAAGCTTAATTGAGCAGGGATATAAAAACATTGCTTTTGTTACTGTGGAGTCAGACCAATCGCAGATGATGGATCGGCTTCAGGGTTATGAACAGGCGCTGAGGGAACATGAGATGTTGCCGAATATTCTAAAAGTTAAGTTCCATGATGCTACAGAAACGATTGTTCAGAAAATAGTAGAGTTTATTAGAACAACAGACACTGTAGATGCACTGTTTTTTGCCACAAATTACCTTGGTGTGAGGGGGCTGGAGGCTATTAGAAGAGAGGGTTTGGTTATGCCGGATCAGATTGGCGTTATTACTTTTGATGATCACGATGTTTTTCAGTTACACAATCCGTCAGTGACTGCCGTGAGCCAGCCTATTGAAGAGATTGCCAGGCAGTTGATTAGCAATATTTTGAATCAGCTGGATGAGAGCGAGGGTGTGGAGCATCCGCAGACAGTTGTGTTACCATGTGTTTTAATGAACAGGAAGTCTAGCATCCGAAGCCTGCCTTAGCATGATTGTGAGGTACAGAACAAGGCCCGAGGCTTTTTTTCTCTGTTAGTAATAAAAAACAGTATCTAATTTTTGTTAATATTAGCTTTATATGTATATTTTGAAACTAATTGCTAAAACGGTTTAGTATTGCCATATCCATATACTGCTGGAGTAGCATGGCTGTGAAAACTGTATAAAAACCGTTCCGTTTTTTTTGTTCATTTTCCTCTGAACATTTTTTAAGACTATATATATCTTCTTTTGCATAAAAGTATATATTATTGGCTTGAGTCGCCTTGTAGTACAACCTGAAATATCTCATAATTGGTTTTGTTCTGTTCTCTCTATAGAAACTTTTGAATTACTATAATTTGTTGTTTTGCTAAAACGATTTAGCATAGCGATTATATAATTTTTATAAACCATCAAACCCCAATTTTATGAAGGTACAATTACTTTTTCCTCCCTTGCACTATTGCAGGCATGAGAAAAAGAGAGGCTGGTTATTGAGGATCGGCTTTCTCTCTTTGACTTTGATTCCTGGCTTAGCACATGCAGGGCCAGATTTTGACAAGCCGGCTACCTACTCTTTTTCAGGTGTAGCCGCAGAAAACAGTAGGGTGGAAGAGGTAGCGGAAGCTGCTCTTCAGGTAAAAGGCCGTGTAACAGATGAAACCGGAGAACCCCTGCCAGGGGTGTACATTATCATAAAAGGAACCAGTAATGGTACTGTTACTGATGTAGATGGCAACTTTAGCCTTGAAGTACCCTCTGCTGAATCTGTGCTCGTATTTAGTTTTGTGGGCATGCAAACCCTTGAAAGGGTAGTAGGGGATCAGACCACGATAAATGTTCAGCTGAAGACAGATGCAGAGGCGCTGGAAGAAGTGGTAGTGGTTGGTTATGGTACACAGAAAAAATCTGATTTAACCGGTTCTGTTGGCGTGGTGGATGCCGAAGACCTGTTACAGGCTCCTGTAAATAATGCACTGGAAGGATTGAAGGGAAGGGTAGCCGGTGTTAACGTATTTTTAAATTCAGGATCTCCTACCAGCAGCCCGCGGGTGCTGATTCGCGGGTTGGGAACTATCAATTCATCTTCTTCTCCGCTTTATGTGGTAGATGGCGTGGCCATGGAAGATATTCAATTCCTAAACCCCAATGATATTAAAAGCATGGAGGTGCTGAAGGATGCTTCCTCTACTGCAATTTATGGTGCGCGTGGTGCAAACGGTGTAATTTTAATTACAACAAAAAGAGGAGGCAATGCCGATGGCATCACGATAGGATATGATGGATTTATCAGTGCAGGTGTGCTGCCTAAAAAGATAGACATCATGAACTCCGAGGAATACCTGCAGGTAGTGGAAACCGGCTTTGCCAATTACTCAAAATATCCTAATAATGGTAACCCTCCTGTATTTACAAAGGACGATCCTCGTTTGTTTGATGTAAACGGCAACCCTTTGTATGATACAGACTGGCAGGATGAAGTGACCCGTACGGCCATCTCCTATAACCACCAGCTATCTATTCAGCAGGGCGGGGAAAAGTCTTCCATAGGCGCTTTCCTGAACTACTCCAGAATGGAAGGTATTATGCTTAACAGCTGGCTGAACAGGGTAAATGGTAAAATTGCCTATGATGCTAATCCGAAAAAATGGTTGTCGTTGGGCCTTAACCTGCTTGTTAACTACACACATGAAAATGAAGTGGAAGAAGGTGGTGGAGGCCAGGTGCCACGCCGTACCATGCTTGAAATGCCTCCAATTTTTCCTGTGAGATTCCCCGACGGAACCTGGAGCAACAGCCAGATGATTACGGATGCCTATAATATAGAGCCAATGGCAAACCCGGTGCACGTGCTGGAAACCCAGGAAAGGCTTAGAAAGCGCACCCAGTTGTTTGGCAATACTTATCTGACATTTCATCTTCTGCCAGGTCTGGATCTTAGAACCCAGTTCGGTTTTGACTTTCATGACAGAAACTTTCAGGACTACAGCCCCACTGATCTGGTCAATATATCATCACCAAGAGGTTATGCTTATGTAGCAGATGCCCGTGTAAATTACTGGCAGGAAGAAACATACCTTTCTTATAACAATGAGATAGGTAAACACAGGATAAACTCTGTACTGGGTTTGAGCTGGCAGCAGCGCACTTATGAGTCGAACTGGATGTCTGCAGAAGGATTCTCTGATAACTTTTTCCGCTATAACCGCATAGGAGCTGCCAGTCAGCCAGGAGCACCCGGATCTGACTATGACGAATGGACCATGAACTCCTATTTCTTAAGAGGCGGCTATACCTACAATGATAAATACCTGCTTACACTAACAGGCAGGATTGACGGATCTTCCCGCTTCGGTGCCAATAATAAGTATGGTGTTTTTCCCTCTATAGGAGTAGGCTGGGTGGTAAGCAACGAACCCTTCATGAGTGGTCTGAGCAAAATAGACGAATTCAAGCTTAGGTCTAGCTATGGCATTACAGGTAATACTGAGATTGCTGCTTACGGATCTTTGGGAACAGTATCTTCCGGAACTGTTTTGCTGAACGGAACCCGCGAAACCGAAAGCTACATCAACAGGCTGCCAAACCCTGACCTGGAATGGGAAAAAACAAACCAGTTTGATGTAGGCTTTGACCTGTCGCTGTTTAAACGCAGTGTTACCATAGGCTTCGACTACTACCACAGGTTAACTACCGACCTCCTGCTTTCAAGACCTGTGCCTTTATCAACCGGTTTCTCCGGCGTAATGGATAACATTGGTTCCGTATCGAATAAGGGTATAGAAGTATTACTGACAGGCTACCCAATTAATGGAAATAACTTTAGCTGGGAAACCAACTTAAACTTCAGCTACAATAAAAACAGGATTGAGTCTCTGGGAGAAAATGACGAAGATATCTTCCCCGGGCCGTGGTGGGTTTCCGGCAGCCAGACCATTTTGCGTGTAGGAGAGCCTTTAAGTTCATTCTGGGGATACCGCAGGCTGGGTACCTGGGGAACTGATGAAAAAGAAGAGGCAGCTCAGGTAGGTGCAGTACCAGGTGAGGCAAAACGCTCTCAAGAGTTGTCGATCATCGGTAATGGTTTGCCAGACTGGCAGGGAAGTTTTATCAACAATTTCAGGTATAAGAATTTCGATTTGAATGTGAACCTGCAGTTTGTATATGGCGTTGATATTCTGCAACAGTTCTTCCATTCTGTAGAAGACAGATCTGGTATTGCAAACGGACTCACTTCTATCCTGCATGATGCCTGGACAGAGCAGAACCAGAATACAATGGTACAGCAAATCCGGAACCAGGCCTATTCAGGCCAGAACAGCCAGATTGATGACCACTGGGTAGCAGATGGTTCCTATATCAGGGGCAGCCTGATTTCTCTTGGCTACACATTTAACCAGAATCTCTTTAAAAACTTCCGCAACTTCAGGGTATACGGAAGTGTGCAAAATGCCTTCCTGATCCATTCCGATGAGTTCAAAGGATACGATCCTGAAGCAACTTCCTGGGGTGGTAACCAGTGGGGCCAGAACATCTTCTTCTTCCAGTATCCAAGACCCAGAACCTTTACTTTTGGCGCTAGTCTGCAATTCTAATTCATGCAATTAAATAATATGAAAAAACTATATATAGCCATATTCATAGGCCTGCTTGCTTCTACTTCCTGTGAGGATTTTCTGGAAGAAGAGCCAAAAGATGAGATGTCATCCGGCCAGTTTTTTTCCGAACCATCTCATGCCTATAACGCTGTTAACTCCCTGTACAGAAATGGTGCCCCCCAAATGTATGGAACAGGTACCTACCAGGGATCCAGGGCCATGTTGGGTAATTACATGACAGGTTATTTCGATAATGAGTACAAAGGCCAGGAGCCTCATGTGCAAAATGCACAGCAGCTCACCATCAGTGCCAACAACCTGTCGGATTATCTGGGAGGTATCTGGGGTGATTTGTACCGTGGTATATCCAGGGCTAACAATGCAATCAAATACATTCCTACCACCCCCGGCTTATCGGAAGAGGAGGCTGGGCAGCTCACTGCCGAAGCAAGGTTCTTCAGGGCATTTGCGTACTACCACCTGGTTAGAATGTTCGGAGAGGTACCCTTGATTACAGAGCCATACGAATCTCTGGAAAACCTGTACGTTGAGCGAAATACGATCAAGGAGATTTATGACCTTATCGTGGAAGACTTACAGTATGCTGCTGCAGAAGGCAGGCTTCCTGAAACCTCAATGGCCAGCAATGAGAACAGGGTCTCCAGGGGGACTGCTGCTACTTTACTGTCAGAAGTGTACCTGACCATGAGCGGTTATCCCCTGCAGGAAAACCATTATGAGGATGCCGCCAATGCAGCCAGAATAGTCATCAATAGTGGCAATTACAGCTTAACACAGCATGATGTGGATAGCGAGGGGAATGTTATACCCGAAAACAGTGCTTACAACAAAATCAGGAAATCAGATGCCTCAGCCAATGAATACATCTATTTCCTGGAATATGCTGTAGGGATCGCCCAAACCTCTTATCCTGCCATAACCTACCCGGTGGCTTTAGCCTCAGATGTAGCCTATTCTATCACCAATGGAGCATACCAGCCGGCAAACGGGTTCTTGTGGGGGTATAATCCCGAGGAAGACTTAAGGGTGCAGAATAAGCAGTACTACCATACCACATTTGAGGCCGAGGACGGCACTATCAAAACTTTTCCGCCAACGCCCTACATCTGGCATGATGATCAGGCTGTTTTTGAAACTGCAAGCTCGGGAAAAGATCTGGCCGTTTATACTTATTCCGATGTGCTGCTGATTGCCGCAGAAGCCATTGCCCGCAGCCAGGGTGTAACCAGTGAAGCGGCTGGTTATTTAGCCAGGGTTAGGAGCAGGGCTTACTGGAAAAAAGATATAGCCGAGATAGAAAGTGAGCTGATGGCTTTGTCTGTGGATGAATTTGTGGAAGAGGTATGGGAAGAAAGGTACCGCGAGCTGGTGTTTGAATTTAGCTTATGGCATGATATTCAGAGAACCAGGAAATTTCCTGTAACATCGGAGAACGGCATGGGCGAGATCAATTTTGTGGATGTATTAGGCTATTCAAATAAATGGGGGCAGACCATACAGGAAAAGAACTTACTCTTCCCTATCCCTGAAACTGAAATACAGCGTAACCCAAGCTTGTTGCCACAGAATCCTGGTTATGATTAAGAATCAGCCCTTTAACATAAAGGATGACGTGCGGTAACGAACAGAAGCTTTATTCATATGAGTTTTTCTTTGTAACGGTTGGTTGGTTGGTTGATGTGAGACTGCCCGTATTAAGGGCAGTCTCACTATTCTTGCTAAAGAATTTCATCTGCCCGGCCAAAGAACATGATTTCATGAAATTATCATTCAAAGTACTTGTAGCACTGTTGGGAATGCATACGTTGCTGTATGCTCAGCATAGTCCCTCTAATCTTGAATATGTAGATCCTACCATTGGCGGTGTTGGGCACATACTGGAACCTACCAGGCCAACGGCACATTTGCCAAATAGCATGGTGCGGGTTTATCCAAGCAAAAGGGATCAGCTGGATGATCAGCTGGGCTTTTTCCCGCTCACAATTATCTCTCACCGCCTGGGAGAATTGTTTGGTATCATGCCATTTAGCGGCAGTCCTACACAACAGGCATTTGAGCAAAAATATAGTTTTGATTTTGAAAAAGCTGCTCCCCATCACTACCAGGTGTTTTTGGAGGAGAGCAACATTAATATAGAATTTATCCCGGCAGGAAAAGGGGGATATTTCCACTTCAAATACCCCAACGGTAAGGAGAATCAGGTGTTATTGATGCTGCGCCATGGCGGGCAACTTAGCCAGGAAGAAAATAATGCTATAAGCGGGCGTGAGGATTTTAACGGCATGCGTGCCTGGTTCTATGGGGAGTTTAGCAAGCCGGTTAATTTTGTAAAAAAGGGGGGCAAAGAGGGCGAAAAGCAGTTTGCTTCTGTGAGCACCAGCCATTCCGAGCTCGATTTCCGCTATGCCATCTCCTTTATCAGCAAGGAACAGGCTAAAAAGAATTTAAAAGAAGCCATACCTGGCTGGGGAAAAGCAGAGGTGCTGGCAAAAGCCAGGCAAAGCTGGGATCGGGTACTTAACCAGGTACAGGTAGAAGGGGGGACCGAAGCACAAAAGCGTACCTTTTACACAGCGTTGTACCGCAGCTATGAGCGAATGATTGACATTACCGAGCAGGGCCAGTATTATAGTGCATACGACCACAAGGTACACAAGGCAGATCGCCCTTTCTATGTAGACAACTGGATCTGGGATACCTATCTCTCCCTGGAGCCGCTCCAGATGATCCTGAATCCGGAAATGGAGTCTGATAAAATTTCCTCTTACATCCGGATGTACCAGCAATCGGGCTGGATGCCTTCTTTTGCTGTACTTTGGGGAGAGCATGCCTGCATGACGGGCAACCATGCCGCAGTCTGGATAGCAGATGCCTGGATGAAGGGCGTCCGGAATTATGATTTGCCTGCGGCCTATGAAGGACTGAAGAAAAATGCCCTTCAGGGCACCCTGCTTCCCTGGCGCTACGGGCCCATGTGCAGTTTAGATACCTTTTACCATGAACGGGGTTACTATCCTGCCCTTAGACCAGGCGAAGAAGAAACAGTACCCCAGGTGCACAATTTTGAAAGACGACAGGCAGTGGCAGTAACATTGCAGCACAGCTACGGCGACTGGGCCCTGGCGCAGCTGGGCCGTTACCTGAATAAGGAAAAAGATGTACAGCTGCTGCTGGGCAAAGCACAGAACTATAAAAATGTGTTCAGGGCAGAAAAAGGTTTTATGTGGCCTAAAGATGCACAGGGCAACTGGATAGAACCTTTCGACCCTAAATTCTCCGGGGGGCCGGGCGGCAGGGCCTATTTTACAGAAAACAATGCTTACATCTATAACTGGGATGTAAAGCACGATCTAAAGGGGCTTTTTGAGCTTATGGGAGGGAGAACCGCGGCAGAAGCAAAGCTCGATAACCTGTTCCGCGAGAGCCTGGGGAGAAGCAAATACCAGCTGTGGGCCGAGTTTCCGGATGCCACAGCCCTGGTGGGGCAGTATTCTATGGGCAATGAACCTACTTTTCATATTCCCTATCTC
Source organism: Cesiribacter sp. SM1 (assembly GCF_020178975.1). Lineage (GTDB taxonomy): Bacteria > Bacteroidota > Bacteroidia > Cytophagales > Cyclobacteriaceae > Cesiribacter. The sequence continues at coordinate 188,705 of NZ_JAHXBU010000045.1, read as the reverse complement.
TATAATTATGTGGGTGCACCGTGGAAAACCCAGAAACGCATCCGCATGCTGATCAACACCTGGTACCCCGATAACCTGTTCGGTATTCCCGGTGATGAGGATGGCGGCGGTATGAGTGCTTTTGTTGTGTTCTCCATGATGGGCTTTAACCCGGTTACGCCTGGTATACCTATTTATAATATTGGCAGCCCGTTTTTCAATAAGATGAGCATTAAGCTGCATAATGGTAAAACCTTTACGGTAGTTGCCCATCATAATTCAGCGGAAAATAAATACATTCAAAGCGCTACGCTAAATGGGAAAAGCTGGAATAAGCCCTGGTTTGAGCATGAAGATTTAATGAATGGAGGCACCCTGGAGTTAACGATGGGTAAAATGCCAAACAAGGCTTGGGGAAGTGCCGAAGCCGACGCTCCACCCTCCTCCCTGGAATTTAATCCTTTAGGACTATAAAAGATTAGAAACGAGACTGTCTGATCAAGCAAAAAGATATATTAAATGAGAAAGTTAGCAATGGCACTCCTGCTGTTTATATCCGTAGGAGCGCAGGCACAATCTGTAGTAGTAAAAGAAGTAACGGACCCGGTTGAGTGGGTAAACCCCCTGATGGGCACAGATTCCAAGATCAGCTTATCTAATGGTAATACATACCCTGCCATAGCAGTACCCTGGGGAATGAACTTCTGGACTCCACAAACCGGTAAAATGGGGCATGGCTGGGCATATACCTATGATGCTGACAAAATAAGGGGGTTCAAGCAAACACATCAGCCTTCGCCCTGGATGAATGATTACGGACAGTTTGCCCTCATGCCTGTAACCGGCAGGCTTAGGTTTCACGAGGATCAGCGCGCCAGCTGGTTCTCGCACAAAGCAGAGGTATCCAAACCGCACTACTACAGTGTGTACCTGGCAGATCATGATGTTACGACAGAAATTACCCCCACAGAACGTGCTGCACAGTTTCGCTTTACTTTCCCGAAATCCGACAGCTCATTTATTGTAATCGATGCACTTGACAAAGGTTCCTGGGTGAAGGTAATCCCGGAAGAGAACAAAATTGTAGGCTATTCCACCAAATATGCCCGCAGTGATCCCAAGAACTTCAAAAATTACTTTGTAATCTACATCGATAAGCCCTTTAGCCTGTCGTACACCTGGCATGACAGCACCTTGGTAAAGGATGCCCTGGAAATGAATGCCGACCATTCCGGTGCTGTTGTGGGCTTTAAAACAGAAAAAGGAGAACAGGTGCATCTAAAAGTAGCCTCATCTTTCATAAGCCTGGATCAGGCCGAGCTAAACCTGAAAAGAGAATTGGCCGGCGATAGTTTTGAGCAAACCCGTAAAAATGCAAGAGAAAGATGGAACCAGACCCTGGGGCGAATTAAGGTAGAAGGCGGAACAGTAGACCAGGTCCGTACTTTTTACTCCTGCCTGTACCGCACCCTCTTCTTTCCGCATAAAATGTATGAGGTAAACGCAAATGAAGAAATTGTTCATTACAGCCCCTATACAGGAGAAACACACCCTGGCTATATGTTTGCAGGCACAGGCTTTTGGGATACATTCAGAGCACTGTATCCCTTCCTGAACATGGTTTACCCAGCCATTAACAAAGAAATGCAGCAGGGACTGGCAAATGATTACAGGGAGGGGGGCTGGCTGCCCGAATGGTCCAGTCCGGGTTATGCCAACATCATGATCGGGAACAATTCTGCTTCAGTGGTTTCTGATGCCTACATCAAGGGGATGCGTGATTACGATATCAATACACTTTACGAAGCCCTGCTGCAAGGTGCCAACAATGCAGGCCCTATTACGGCTGTTGGTCGCGCAGGTGTTGATTATTACAACAAGCTGGGTTATGTGCCATACGATGTAGGTATTAACGAAAATGCAGCCCGTACACTGGAGTATGCTTATGACGATTTTGCCATTTACCAGTTGGCCAAAGCCCTGAACAGACCTAAAAAAGAAATAAAGCTTTATGAAAAGCGGGCGCTGAATTACAAAAACCTATTTGATCCACAAACAGGCCTGATGCGGGGTAAAAACAAGGATGGTTCCTTCCAGTCGCCCTTTAACCCGTTTAAATGGGGCGATGCGTTTACCGAAGGTAATAGCTGGCACTACACCTGGTCTGTTTTTCATGATGTACAGGGCCTTATTGACCTCATGGGAGGTAAGCAGAATTTTGTAGCAAAACTTGACTCTGTCTTTACACTCCCCCCAGTGTACGATGAAAGCTATTACGGCAGTGTAATACACGAGATCCGGGAAATGCAGATAGCCAATATGGGACAATACGCCCATGGCAACCAACCCATCCAGCATATGATCTATCTGTACAATTATGCAGGGGCACCCTGGAAAGCTCAATATTGGGTGCGCGAAACCATGGACCGCATGTACATGGCAACCCCCGACGGTTATGTGGGTGATGAGGATAACGGCCAGACCTCTGCCTGGTATGTGTTTTCTGCCATGGGTTTTTACCCGGTAACACCCGCTACCGATCAGTATGTATTGGGTGCACCACTCTTCAAAAAAGTTATAGTACAGCTGGAGAACGGAAAAGAAGTGGTTATTGAAGCCCCCGCTAACAGCTCCGGGAACAGGTATGTCGAATCTATGAAACTAAATGGCAAGCCTTATTCAAAAAACTGGATAAGTCATTCGGACCTGATGAATGGTGCTACCATTCATTTCGAAATGTCTGACACTCCCAACAAGCAAAGAGGCACCGGGGAGGAAGATTTCCCCTATTCACTCTCTAACGAGATAAAAAAAGAAAGGCGGTAATGAAAGGGCGGGCATCTAAGTCTTAAGGTTGGTATGAAAGATAAAATAGTACTTGGTATTGATATTGGCGGATCACATATTACTGTTGGTCTGGTAAATCTTGAAACACGCCTATTGTTGGCAGATTCACTGTTGCGCAGAAGGGTTGATTCAAAGGCCAGCTCTCCTGAAATCATTGCCAGCTGGATTGCAGCCATACAGGCCGCAATCAGGAAGGATTCCCGCTTCTCCGGAAAAATTGGAATAGCCATGCCCGGTCCCTTTGACTATAAAAGGGGCATTTCGCTAATCAAAGACCAGGATAAATACGATGCCCTCTATGGACTTAATGTAAAACAACTTTTGGCAGAAGGGCTCCGAAAAGAGGTAGAAAACATCAGGATGATGAACGATGCCAGGTCCTTTATGCAAGGTGAGGTATATGGTGGTGCGGCAAGGGGATGTACCCGGGCAATTGGTTTAACACTTGGAACTGGTCTCGGCAGTGCCCGTTTCCGGAATGGTGAAGCAGAAGATGCAGATTTATGGCGATCACCATTCAAAGCAGGAATTGCAGAAGATTACCTATCTGCACGATGGTTCATCCAGCGCTTTCATGCGTTGACTGGTGATTGGGTAAAAGGAGTGAAAGATTTAGTGCATTTGGCACAGAAGAATAGCGTAGTCAGGCAGGTTTTCGAGGAGTTCGGAGATAATCTGGCTGAATTTCTGCAGCCACTTCTGATGGAGGAAGATCCGGAGATAGTGGTTTTGGGAGGCAACATTGCCAGAGCATATGATTTATATGTCTCCAGCCTGGAAAAGAAATTAGATGCGGAGGTTGTGAAAAAGTGCATCAGACTAACAGGGCTGGGAGAGAAAGCCGCTCTAGTAGGAGCCGCCAGCTGTTGGGATAATAATTATTCCACTTCCGGTAAGCTAATCAGTGGCTTTGGTGCCGGTGAGTAATCTACTGCCATCATTTTACCTTTGCTGAAAACACCGGTTTAACCAATAACTTTAAACACCCCCCTGTCATGCATAAAGTTTGTATTTGTGCTATGTTGCTGGCGATGCTTTGGCAAAGCAGTACAGCACAACAAAAAGAAGCAGAGGCTGAAAAATCAGGAAATCCTGTATTTCCCGGCTGGTATGCTGATCCTGAAGGTATCATCTATGGTGATAGGTACTGGATCTATCCTACCTATTCAGCTCCTTTTGATCAGCAGGTGTTCATGGATGCTTTTTCATCTCCGGACCTGGTGAACTGGACTAAACATGAAAGGATCATTGATACATCATCCGTAAAATGGGCCAGGCGCGCTATGTGGGCACCAGGGGTGCTTCATAAAGATGATACTTATTATTTGTTTTTTGCAGCAAACGATGTGCATGAAGGTGAAGTGGGGGGCATTGGCGTGGCAATTTCAGATAAGCCGGAAGGACCGTTCAGGGATTTACTGGGTAAGCCACTCATCAATGAAATAGTAAATGGGGCACAGCCAATTGACCAGTATGTGTTTAAGGACAGTGATGGTACCTACTACATGTATTATGGTGGCTGGGGGCACTGTAACATTGTTAAGCTCAATGACGATTTCACTGGTATTGTTCCCTTTGAGGATGGCTCCCTTTATAAGGAAGTTACGCCCGAAGGATATGTTGAAGGGCCTTTCATGTTTAAGCGCAATGGCAAGTACTACTTTATGTGGTCGGAGGGGGGCTGGACAGGACCGGATTATCGTGTTGCCTACGCTATAGCGGATTCACCATTTGGCCCGTTCAAACGCTTAAATACCATTCTGCAGCAGGATAAAACTGTCGCCACCGGAGCTGGGCATCATTCTGTGATACATAATCCCGTGAAAGATCTCTGGTATATAGTTTACCACAGGAGACCCTTGTCTGAAACCGATGGCAACCACAGGGTAACATGCATAGACAAAATGGAATTTAACAGTAAAGGAGAAATCAAACCTGTGAAAATAACATTTGAAGGAGTTAGAGCGCATACTCTTGGGAAGCAATAGGTTCATATTTAAGTTCGGTAAAGCTTTTAGATTCCCTTAACAGACACTCTTATCTCCTGAGGTCCACGGAGGTAAGATTGATACATCCTATTCATTCAGTGTTTATATGATGGTATACCACTTCCCATAGTTCGGATGGCAGTAAGTAAACACAGCATCAGTTTAGCCATCGGAATCTAATCAGAGGCTTTTTCAGATGAAAAATTATGGATTCTAGAAAGGCAGCAGATCATCCTATACCCATCAACTTCGCAATATGAAAAATGTGTTTTTTACCCCTTGTTATCTGGCACCCATTTCAACAGCTCAGTTCATTAGGAGTGCCTTACTGATTTGCTTTCTGATGTTGCTTCATGTCTCCATAATGGCGCAAATTCCTGTGGAGTTCAAAGGATTTAATAAGAAGGGTGCTGTAAGTGCTATACTCAACGACAACATCTTAACCATTAGCTGGCCTGCCGGCCAAACTGAGAAAGCAAAACTGCTGATAAACCTGGAACAGGGACAACCACTTTTTGAAAGTATTCAGCTTAGCCAGGGAGAAGGATTTGAGGAAATTGCAGCAGGTTTAGACCCCGCATTCATACTTACCATAGGAGAGCGAGATCTTAAAAAGAGAGGGGGGTGGAACATCTTCTTTGATGAAACAGCTTATAAGCCTTACAAGTCATATACCGTAGACCTGGATAAACGGAAGGCGAGCGTAAGGAGCCAGGGCTCCAGAACCAACATTATTATTTCTGAAGTCAAGGCTGGCCATTTTACAGGATCTCTGGAAATAACCTTGTACAACGGGAGTCCCTTATTGAACATGGCTGCTGTAGTTGCCACCAATAAAGACTCTGTAGCCATTATTTATGATGCCGGATTGATTGGTAACGAAACGAGCTGGGAAGAGATCTTTTGGGCTGACACAGAGGATTACCTGCAAAGTTCTAGCGTTGATGTTAACACAGAAAGCCAAAATATAGCCGTAAAATACCGAACCATCATGGGAGAAACTGATAAAGGTAGCATTGCTATTTTTCCACCTCCCCACCAGTATTTTTATCCGCTTGATAATGCCTATAACTTAAAATATACCTGGTACGGCAGCAACTATAGGCAGTTGATTCCTGAATTTGGGCTTGGCATCAGGCATGAGCTTTTAGGAGACCAGCGGCATGTACCATGGTTCAATGCCCCTCCAAATACCAGACAACGACTAAACTACTTTATTTTAATAAGTACCAAAAAAGATGGCAAAGTGCTTGAAGAGGTAAAGCAGTTTACCCATGGGGATGCTTATAAGCCCCTGCCAGAGTACTATACCATGGCAAGCCACTTTCATACAGAACATGTCATGGACGTACTCACGCATAAGCCCCTACCGCAAATACCAGGTCATGTAAAAGCATTGCGCAAAGCCGGAGTAAATATTATGCATTTGGGAGAGTTTCATCTGGCGGGCAATCCTCATGATCGGGGCCCGAGAAGGCTTTTGGAGTTTAGAAAAATGTTTGAGGAGTGTGCCAGGCTATCTGGGGGTGATTTTCTGATGCTTCCGGGTGAAGAACCAAATAGCCACTTTGGAGGCCACTGGATGAACCTGTTTCCCAAACCTGTTTACTGGGTCATGTCCAGAGATGCTGATGAGCCTTTCGTTGAAGAAGTCCCGGAGTATGGAAAGGTATACCGGGTAGGGAATAGGGAAGAAATGTTAAAGCTGCTGGAAGTAGAAAATGGATTAGCCTGGACGGCTCATGCCAGAATCAAAGGATCAACAGGATTTCCAGATGGATACAGAGAGGAAGTGTTTTTTAAATCTGACCGGTTTTTAGGCGCCGCCTGGAAAGCCATGCCGGCAGATCTGTCGCAAGACAGGTTAGGCAAACGAGTATTGGATGTGATGGATGATATGGCCAACTGGGGCCTGAAGAAGTATGTGATTGCTGAGGCAGATTTATTCAAGATCGAGCCAGATTATGAACTCTATGCAAACCTTAACATCAACTACTTGCAGCTGAATGAACTTCCTAAATTTGAAGAAGGATGGCAGCCGGTATTGGATGCGATGGAAAATGGAAAATTTTTTGTGTCCACAGGAGAAGTACTTTTGCCTGCTTTTAGTGTGAACGGCAAAAAATCTGGTGAAACTACAAAGTTAAATAAGAACAAAAAAGCTGAAGTGGTCCTGGAGGTTGACTGGACCTTCCCGCTAAGCTATGCAGAGATTATTTCTGGTGATGGAGAGCAGGTTTTCCGGCAAAGGATCAATCTGGATCACACCCAGGCTTTTGGTAAGCAAAAGTTTGTCTTTACTTCTGATCTGCAGGCAAGGAAGTGGGTTAGAGTGGAAGTATGGGATGTGGCGGCTAATGGTGCCTTTACCCAATTTGTGTGGATTGAATAAGAGAAAGGTTAATCATCCCTCATCCAACTGATCATCTTGTAACCTTCTTAAGTCAGGCAGTAGCACATGCTGCTACACATCATTCTCTTTATTTCATTGATCGCATAATTGATGTAATTGGGAGGGGAATCATTGTGAGGCTAGCTCGCAATGATTCCTGCAGATTTCAGCACTTCGGCAGCAGCTGTTGTAATGCCTATCTCCTGCTGTAATTTCCAATTTTATCAGTTACAGGGTAGCCACTAAAAACAGCCAGGCGCCCTTAGGGGTCGCTGGTATCCCGTCTTAGGTGAACTGGTGCAGCCACTGGATAAGATCAAACTTGCAATCTAGTGCCCAAGCAGGTTGATACGCACCGCTTCGTGGTGGTAAGCTTTGCTGTTGCAAATATTATTCGCCAGTTCCTGACAGTACGCGCAGGGCATTCCTCAAACGCACAACTACCGGGGTAAAAAATCAGATTTCTGCCAGACCCTTGCTGGTATCCTAATATGGGCTAAAACTAATACTTCTTAGACCTTCTCCATTTGTTCTTTTCGATTCCTGGATTCGACATCAGCGAACAAATTTGCGGCTGGTAAAACGGGTTTGCTTTGTGGTCTGTCAGCACCCTTTCCCTTTTTCGGTAAGGCAAACAGAGTTAGATGTTCTGAATGCTAAAGATTAATAAATTATTCTTTCTATTAACCCAATTTTAACCCTCATTTTAACCAGCGCAAACGTTATTTTAGCCTATATTCGGCATTTAGCCATCAAAGCTCAAGCGCACAAACCTGAACACGTTTCAACTTAAAAAGCATAAAATAATGAGTAAAATTTTACGAATCTTTAGTTATGTTGCTTTGCTGGGAGCATTCTTTGTATCTCTTAGTTCCTGCGAAAAAGAAGATGCACCGGTCATTAGTGTAGGAACAATAACTGGTATTGTTTCAGATGCCAACGGTCAGGCCGTTTCAGATGTTAATGTCACCCTATCCGGGGTTAATGAAGAAGATGTTACAGTAACCAGCGGGCAAGATGGAAGATATACCCTTGAAAACGTTTCGTTAAAAACCCATGCCCTCACATTCTCTAAAACGGGATGGCTAACAACCAGTGTTACTGTTACAGCCGACGAATTTGATGCAAATAAAGTGGCTACAGCAAACGCCACACTGGTAAATGCTTCGGCGAAAATCACGGGTACCATTACAGATGCTAAAAATGGAAATGCTCCGCTCTCTGATGTAACAATTAGTGTGGGGGTTGCCGGTACGGCTGTAAGCGGGGGCGACGGTACCTATACCATAGATAACCTGATGAGTGCCAACTATAATGTAACATTTACCAAAGACAATTATGTAACAATAACCAAGGAGGTAAGTGAAGCAGACTTTGTTAATGGTGTCGCTACTTTGAATATTAGCATGGGGAGTGAAGAACTGCTACGTGGTTTAACGGCTGATAATCTCTTAAATGCCGACAAGTGGTACTACAACGAATATCGGGGTGGACGTAATGCAGATGCCTATCCACATTGGGACTGGTCTACCAATTACATGTCAACGCTTGATTTCCAGGGTGCATGGCAGGAACAAAATGAAGGTACAACCCTGCAAATCCGCAACAACGAAGACCAGCGTGATAATCCGGCAGATCTTGATGTATTCGATTCATACGTATATGGAAGCAAGTTAATCACTGAAGACAACAAAATCCTGTCGCTTAGGTTACGAACCCATAATGCGGATGAGGCGAGCCCTGCATATTTTGGTGTACAAGTGATTGACCTTTCTGCGGCCCAGCCTGTTGCAGTAAAAGTAGGGGAGACAAGAACATACGGTTCTGGTGACTATGCCGACTTTGATTTTGATCTGAGCGAATATGTAGGCAAAGAGGTTATTATTGCTATAGGTATATACCGTCAGTCTACTGGCGACTATTGGAAACAACTTGTGCTCCGGGCTATCCGCTTTGCCGACAGAAAGGTAGAAAACTGGGACTGGCTGCCCGGTACCGAAGTTGTTGAAGGATGGAAACTGAGCCAGGAAACTGTACGCTCTACCATGATTCATACTAAAAATTCCTTTACGGGTATCAGTCCGGTAAGTGGCAACCGCGATGAATATGTGGATGCTTATCGTGCATGGCGTGAGGTGGACCATGTAGCATCATCGTGGTCTCTTGTTCCTTTAAAGAAAGATCCTGAAGTGTTTCCTTCTGAAGGCTTCCTTATCAAAACACGTAATACACCAGAGGTGAATACAAAGGTGCCCGAAGCCTACCTGTACTCAAAATTTGCCATAGGAGCAGGCAGCAACCAGCTCACGCTGACCACGCGCAATTTCGGTGATAGCTTTACCTACTTCAAACTCACCGTTATTGAGGACGACGGTACAGTTACCCACGTATCCCCAACATCTAATACGGCACAGGAAGCTATCGAGGCCGAAGATGGCACCTGGAAGTTTAAACATGGGGATGGAGGAGCGGGCAACCCTGAAGGTTATGCCTCGTTCGTGTACGACTTATCACAATTTGATGGTAAAAATGTAACGCTTGCTTTTGGGGTTTACAATGGCGAACCTAATACAGGAGAAAACAAGCTTGTTTTCCACACGATCAATTTGAACTAAAGAGATGATTTATACAATGTTAAAATTTCGCAGGATTACTTCGATGATCACTACCTGGAGCTTTGTTTTACTCATGTTAATATCTGCCTGTAAAGATAGCGCCTCCGATAATGGTCCTAATATTCCGCAGGAAGAGGTAAATCTTTCAGAACAAAACCTGCTGCGTGCAATGGAACTTGCCGACAAGGCCGTCTCTTCCCATTTTACAGGAGATGGTATGGCTATGGCCAGGTATTACAACCCTTTTACCGAAGTCCGTTCCGAAGAGAAAGGCAGTGTATGGATGTATACCAGTGCTATTGAAGCGGTGAATGCTATTCTTCACGCACTCAAGGTGCAGAAAGAGCAGGGTGACCCCGCTCTTTACAATGAGCATTTCAACAGGTATTCGGAATTACTGCACAAGTTGTACGACAATGCGGATTACTACCTGGGAACCTTCCGGCTCGTGTCTTACACCCAAACCAAAGAATGGTCGGTCTATGGGGTAAATCGCGGTGGTTCCAAAGGTTCGGCCAAAGTTGAGGGAATCGAAAACGTATATGATGATCAAATGTGGCTTATACGCGAATTACTCGAATCCTATAAACTGACTGATAATGCCGAATACCTGGAAAAAGCGGAATATCTGACCGCATATGTACTTGACGGCTGGGATTGCACACGTGATGGCAGTGGAGAAGAGCGTGGTGGCATTCCATGGGGACCGGGATATGTTACCAAGCATGCATGCAGCAACGGGCCGATGGTGAGTCCGCTGGTGTGGCTGCATGAGCTGTACAAAGACAAAAGCGATGAGGTAACCTATCGCTACATAGATGCTACAGATAAACAGACCCGCATAGCAACCCAGGTGAAGAAGAGCGATTATTATCTGGATTTTGCCAGGAAAATTTACGCATGGCAGAAGAGCCACTTACTGCGCTCCGACGGCGTATACGATGACATGAGGGGTGGATGTTCACCCGGCAGCCCTGAGTTGCATACTGTGGATGGCACAGTTTACCGTAAAGGCACTACTTGTGTGGATCGTGTAGGCCCGGCGATCACTTATAACAGCGGTACCATGCTTTCCGGCGGAGCAGATCTATACCGTGCAACACAGGAGAATACATACCTGGAAGACGCCAAAACTTTGTCAGATGACAGCTTTCAATATTTTGCAAAGCTAGGGGAGACCAAACCGGGCTATTATACTTATGATATCAGTGGCTTCAGAAACTGGTTTAATGGTGTACTGATGCGCGGCTATGTAGATGTATATCCTGCATATGAGCCTGCTGCTGACTATATCAGTTCTTTCCAACAAAACCTTGATCACGGTTACGACAACTTTCTGTACAATGGTTTTCTTCCAACCAATTTATTGGTAGGCTGGAGCAGGGATAACAGCAATAACAGAACAGAAGGAATGTTCAGCTTTGCGTACGCCGCCCAATATGCTGTGCTGGCACGATATGAAATGGAAAAGCATTAGCGAGCTAAAACATCGATCTGGGAAAAATGGATAGTTCTGTCCGTCACCCGGACCTACTTCCTGCGGGTTCCTGAAAGGGTATTCGTGCAAGTTTAACAAATAGCTTTGGTAATAACATAGCCCTGCTGCTGCTCCGGCGAATTGATCGAAGAAGGATTGATTCGCCGGGAAGCGGTAGCACACATGAAACCAGCGGCAAATGTTGTTCTGGAAGCCCATTCAATAAGCCTTGATGTAATAACAGTGGTTCAAATTATTATTTAGCATATGCAAAATAGATACAAGCAATTTTTAAAAAAGCTGACCAAGTATTCCATCTATGGAATGCTTATTCAGTGCGTTTTTTTTGCCGCCGTTTATGCTTCTGAAGATCAATCCGGCAGCGCTGCCACACAGCGCCAGGAATTTACGGTATCGGGTAGGGTAACATCCTCTGATGACGGATCTGCCTTACCCGGTGTAAACATAATAATCAAAGGCACAAGCCAGGGAACCACAACAGACTACGACGGAAAGTATACGTTAAAGGTCCCTGGCGGGGATGTTGTGCTGATTTATTCATTTATAGGCTATTTAACACAGGAGGTTGCTGTTGATTCGAGATCAGCGATTGATGTTGTCCTGGCTCCGGATGATGAACAGCTTAAAGAAGTTGTTGTGGTGGGGTATGGTACACAGGAGAAAGTTACAATAACGGGTGCTGTGGCCAACATTAGAGGCAGTGAATTGCTTCAGACCAAAAACGAAAACCCGCAAAACATGCTTACAGGCAGGGTTGCAGGTGTGCGCGTATGGCAAAGAAGTGCTGAGCCGGGAACATTCAATAACAACATGGATATACGTGGGTTAGGTGCACCGTTAGTCGTAATCGACGGTATTCCGCGTTCGATGGCTGATTTTCAGCGTTTGAATCCGTATGATATCGAAGAAGTCTCCGTGTTGAAAGATGCTTCGGCAGCAATTTATGGAGTACGCGCTGCTAACGGTGTAGTGCTTGTAACTACAAAAACAGGTACAAAAGGAAAAACGATAGTTTCTTATACCGGCTCCTACACCCTGCAGAGACCTACGGGAATGCCGAGGCTTGCCGATCCCTTCCAAACCATGACGCTCTACAATGAAAGATCCATGAACAACATCAACGGGGGGAGCATCATCTACCAGGAAGAAGATTTTGAAGCGTTCCGAAGCGGTGAGCGCCGCGCTACAGACTGGAACTCATTGCTGATAGCCGACTATTCTCCACAAACACAACACGATCTGAGCATTACCGGAGGGAACGACAAAACGCAGTATTATATAGGGGGTGGTTATCTTTTCCAAGAGGGCATCTTCAAATCAGGTGATTTGAACTACAACAAAATTAACCTGCGTAGCAACATAACCACAGAGCTCACGCGGGGATTATCTTTTAACCTCAACCTGAGCGGTGTTGTTGACCAGCGCAATACCCCGTACTCAAGCTCAGTTGATATTATCAGAAACTACTGGAGGCAGGGTGTATTATTCCCCGCCTATGCCGATCCTGAAAATACTATGCTGAATTACGAAGGCCTGGATCTGGAAGAAAATACGGTAGCAAAGATGACCGCTGATGTATCGGGTTACCGGAAATACAGGCAAAAGTACTTCCAGTCTTCAGCAGCCCTTAATTTCGATTTCAGCAGTGTATCGAATTTACTGGATGGCTTATCTGCAAAAGCCCTGATCAGCTACGATTACCGTAACGACGATAATAATATTTTCCGCAGAGAGTACTACCAGTACGCGTATAATTCATTGACTGATTCGTACGATTCGAAATTGTACAACTCAAGCTCACCGAGCCAGTTACGACGCGAATTGTTTGCCAGGCAGCAGGTGCTGGGGCAGTTTTTACTTAATTATAACCACCTTTTTGGCAGGAATCATAACGTAACCGGCCTCCTGGGCTGGGAAAGCCAAAACAGGAGGGGTGACAACTTCTATGCGCAGCGGGACCTTGCTTTTGCCATGGATTATCTTGTGGGAGGCGTAAATGAAAACCAGGTAAGCGGTATGCAGCCAGGCATAGACGATCTCTATGAGGTTGCTAACTCCGCAGTGTTTGGAAGAGCAAATTATACCTTTGCCGATCGTTATATTGCCGAATTTCAGTTTCGCTATGACGGATCCTCTAAATTTGTTCAGAACAACCAGTGGGGTTTCTTCCCATCGGGATCAATCGGTTGGCGTTTATCAGAAGAACCATTCTTTAACTCAGCTTCGGCCCTGTCGTTTGTCGATCAGCTGAAACTGCGTGCCAGCTATGGTGTAATGGCAGATGATGGTGCGCTGAACTACGACTGGTACCCAGGCTACCTCTATCCCGCAACAAGCGGCAATGCAGAAAATGGCTATTACAACCAGTACGCTCCCGGTTACATGTTCGGTGGTGAGTTTGTGAATGGGGTATCGCTCATAGTTCCCAACGAACGGATTACGTGGTGGACGGCCCATACGTTCAACATCGGTGCAGATTTTGAAGGTTGGAACGGGTTGTTTGGCTTTGCCATCGACTACTTTGACCGGCGCCGCGAAGGGCTGTTTGCCAACAGAACGGGAGAGGTTCCTACCGTAGTGGGTACTGGCGCGCCGAGAGAAAACCTGAACAGCGACCGTCAATTTGGTATCGACCTCGAACTCTCACACCGTAACACAATCGGCGAACTTTCATACAGGGTAACAGCCATTGGTACCATTACCCGTAGAAAGCACTTAGATGCAGCGCAAAACGGACCCTATGGAAACTCCTATGACCGCTGGCGCAACGACAATCTGAACAACCGCTATCAGGGGGTGCAGTTCGGTTACGAAAGCGCAGGTCGTTATGAAAACTGGGAAGACATCTGGTCATACCCTATCTACAAAGAGCGGGACATACTGCCCGGGGACTATAAATACCTGGACTGGAACGGGGATGGAGAAATAAGCGGCCTGGATGAGCACCCATTTGCCTATGATCAAACGCCATGGATGAACTTCAGCCTGGGCTATGACGCTTCGTACAAGAATATTGATCTGAGCTTTCTCTTCCAGGGAACGGCAATGGGATCCATGCAGTACAGAGAACCTTTGTACTCCATTTGGGGCACCAATGGCGGCGGTACCCTGGAGCAATATCTGGACCGCTGGCATCCGGTAGATCCGCTGGCAGATCCTTACAATCCTGAAACAGAGTGGGTGAGTGGCTACTATGGTTTTACCGGAAGATACCCCATTGAATCCTCGGAATTTAACCGGGTGAGTACCGCATATCTCCGTCTCAAGAGCATTGAACTGGGGTATACAATACCGAAAAAAATCAGGGCCCTGTCGTCGATGAACTTGCGCCTGTTTGCCAATGCCTATAATGTGTTCACCCTGACGGGAGTGAAGTTTGTTGATCCGGAACATCCTGACGATGATTTAGGAAGGTTATATCCGCTCAATAAAACTTATACAGTTGGATTTTCGGCCCAGTTTTGAACATTTCTGTTCATCATTTTCGAGATATTAATTGAATGATAATATGAAAAGGATATATACATTATTCCTGATCGGCTTATTTACTTTCTTCGGTTGTGCAGAGCTGGATATTCCACCGCCAAATGTGGTTGGAGACGAAACGCTGTTGACGAGTGAATCCGGTATGAAAGTATACATGGCCCGGATGTACAGCAGGATGCCATTTGAGGATTTTAAATACATGGCCCAGTGGGGCATCGAATTCAACTCATGGCTGGGGGCAATGGGCATTGAAGGCACCGGCGAGGCTGTGAACCGCGATGGAATATCCTCAGCTTTTACCGGTGAAAGAACACCTTACTGGGCAAACGCCTATACTTTGCTGCGCGATGCCAACTACCTGATCGAAACACTGCCGCAATATCAAAGTGAGTTTCCCGAGATTACGTACAATCATTATCTGGGTGAAGCCTATTTTATACGTGCTATGGTGTATTCTGCTATGGCCCGGCGTTTTGGAGGTGTGCCACTGGTAACGAAAGTTATTCGCTATCCTGCTGAACAGGAGGAATCGGAAGTACCACGTGCTTCTGAGGAAGAGACATGGAATCAGGTGCTGGCAGACTTTAATCAGGCCATAGAGCTGTTGCAGCCAACCAGCCCCGAAATAGGCTATTCAAATAAATTTGTTGCCCTGGCATTCAAATCGGAAGCCATGCTGTACGCCGGTAGTGTTGCCAAATACAACGAAACTGTGCCCGGTCGACTAACAGGACTGGGAGCCAAAACAGGCGTACGTGTAATTGGTTTTGCCGAGGATTCATGGCGGGCAGCCTCCATAAGGTACTTCCGCGAAGCTTATTCAGCCGCCCAGGAAGTGATCAAAAGTGGCAGTTACTCGCTTTACAAGAAAAAATGGTCGGCAACCGACCGTGAAGCACAGTACCAGAATATGGTAGACATGTTCAGCGATCCATCAAGTCCAGAGAATATATATGTTAAGCAGTTTGGCTATCCAACTTTTACCCATGGTTATGACGCCTACAGCGCTCCGTTCATCTTCAAAGCACCACTAGCATCAGGCACATGCCCAACACTGGATTTTCTGGAGTTATACGAGGGTTTTGAGCGCTACCCTGATGGAACAGTAAAAGTTACTACGGGAGCTTCGAACACAGAAGGAGATTACCTTATGTTCGATTCTCCATTGGATTTCTTTGAGAATGCTGAGCCGCGGCTTCGTGCTTATGTGATTTTCCCAAGCGATATGTTCAAGGGCAGGGAAATTGAAATTCGTGCAGGTGTATACACCGGCCCTACGCCCATTAGCCCCCTGTTTGAAAACTACTCGTATTCTACAGCTGAAACCCGTTATCAGCATTTAGATCTCTACACCCAGGCACCCAAACTGCTTTACCTCAGCCCAAGGGAAGGTAATGGTCAGGAGGTTGTTCCTTACGAGGGCGGTGTTATCACGGCTGCAGGCGCCAACGGCCCATTCTACGATAATGGAGAGTCCTGTCTTACCGGCCTGTATGGTCGTAAATGGCTGAATCCCGATCCGTCTTTTGAAGCAGGTGAAGGCAGATCGTCGCAACATTTTATTTTGATGCGCTATGCTGATGTACTGCTGAATGCAGCAGAAGCTGCGGTAGAACTCGCACTGGCCGGAGAAGCATCTCCTGATGGATCTGATCTAATGCAGGTAGCAACCACGGCTGTAAACGAAATACGTGAGAGAGCCGGGGCAACGCTGGTGCAGGGCATCATTACACCCGACATCACAGGACGCAATCTTATTCGTAAGGAACGCCGCAAAGAGCTTGCACTGGAGCATAAAACAAAATGGGATTTACGCCGGTGGAGAGTACAACACTACGAGGGGCGTGACGGTTTCTGGGGTGAGTTCAGGGACAAAGACACCTTCAGCAGCAATGCCCGCTATCGCTTCCGGGGACTGTATCCGTTCTTTTCCACAGAGAGCGGCAAATATTTCTTCGATGCACGTTTTCAATGGGTAAGCTTAAAGACCTTCGAGTACAATGTTATTGATTACTATTTTGCCATACCCGGCAACGAAGTGTCAAAGAGCCAGGTCATTGACCAGCAGCCAAACCGCTAAAGCGTGATGAATTATTAATCATTAAGAATTACCGAAGATGAAGCGAAAATTATTATATATACTATCACTGGCGCTGTTTTCTTTCACTTCCTGCAGCCTATTTGAAATGGATAACATTGATGCACCTGCTGAAACCCTGCAGGGCGAAGTGGTGGATGCGGAAACTGGCGAACCTGTGCTTACAGACCAGGGAAGTGAGGGCATTCGCGTGCGTTTGACTGAACTAAGCTGGGGTGAAAATGTCACTCCTAATCCTGATTTCTTTGCGAAGCCCGACGGCACATTCCAGAATACAAAATTGTTTAAAGGAACGTATAACGTGCGGATTGACGGGCCTTTCATTCCCTTACTGCGTGAAGACGATCGTGGTGTTCCACTTGCCGACGAAACCCATACGGTAGAGATCAATGGCCTTACCAAAGTAAGGTTTGAGGTGCAGCCGTTCCTTAAAGTGGGATGGGTAGGAGAACCTCAGGTGATCAATGGTAAAATAAGAGCTCAGGTGCGCGTTACACGTGGTGTTTCTGAAGAGGGTTTTCGCTCGAAGATTGAACCGATGGGTGGGTATAGCAACAGTTTTTTGAATGTCACTGATATCCAGTTGTTTGTTAGTTACTCTTCCACAGTAGGTTATCGTGCACGCGATGAGCGCTGGTCAAATCAAATCGAGTATTCCGGATCAGCGTTTAATTCATTGTTGGGAGAAACGATCATCATTGAATCCAACGGCACTATTCCTTCCGGAAGAGTAGTCTTTATCCGGGCAGCGGCACGTATCAACTACGATACACCAAAAGGCAGCGGCATCAGAAGATGGAATTATAATGCACCTATGCAGGTGATGATCCCCTGAATTACATCCAAGGCTTAAAGCCATCTCCCCCTTAAGGTGGCTTTAAGTTTTACCTTCTTTAAGCAGCATGATCATTGTATCAATACGCGTTCGGTGTAGATGCACCGTACATGATTTGCTTTGCTGCTAAGGGTAATGATTTGCTTCGCTTCAACAAAGGATATTCATACCAATGAAAAAACCTGTTATACTTTATCTTCTGCTGGCGCTTTTCATTCATGCCTGTTCCCGGCCTTCACAAATAGAGAAAGAGTCACAAAACCTGTCCGGAGAAAAAACAGCTTTTCAAACTTCCAATCCCTGGAAACCTGTAACTGACGTACGCGCAGATGTAGCGATTGTTTACAGCGTGAAAGATCATCACGGAAAAGGAAATCTGACATTTGAGGAGCGCGTTCAAACCTGGCGCGACAGAGGTTATACAACGCATTTCATGACCGGAATTGCCTGGGGTGAGTACCAGGATTATTTCACCGGCGGCTGGGATGGAAAAATGCATCTCGATGAGGGACAGGTAACCCAAAAGGGAGATACCCTGTGGCACGGACGCATGGTGCCGTACATTGTGCCTTCCATGAATTTCACAAACTATTTAAAGGAGAGGGTTATTAAACGGGTTATTGATGCAGGCATTGATGCTATTTATCTTGAAGAACCTGAATTCTGGGCCCGTGCCGGTTACAGCGAAGCTTTTAAAAGGGAATGGAAAGCATATTATGGATTCGACTGGAGACCTCCCCACGAATCTCCTGAAAATACTTATTTATCAAATAAGTTAAAATACCACCTCTATTACCGTGCTGTAAACGAGTGCTTTACCTATGCAAAGGAGTACGGTAAAAGCAAGGGAATGAACATTCGTTGTTACGTTCCCACGCACTCGCTGGTAAATTACTCGCAGTGGATGATCGTTAGTCCCGAAGCCAGTCTGGCATCTTTGCCCTGCGTAGATGGTTACATTGCCCAAGTCTGGACAGGCACCTCGCGTGAACCAAACTATTTTAACGGCCAGGCAAAAGAACGCGTATTTGAAACTGCTTTTCTGGAATACGGTTCCATGGAGTCCATGACGGCACCTACAGGAAGAAAGATGTTCTTCCTCACCGACCCAATAGAAGACTGGCCCCGCGATTGGGCAGACTACAAGAAAAATTACGAGGCCACCTTCACAGCACAACTACTTTATCCGATGATTGCCGATTATGAAGTGATGCCCTGGCCAGACCGGATCTATGAAGGCTACTATCGCACTAGTGCGAACAGCGATAACAAGGAACGCATCCCACGCTTTTATTCAACCCAGATGCAGGTCATGATCAATACCCTTAATAACATGCCCTTATCAGAAAATAAGGTTAGTGGCTCGCAGGGAATTGGTGTGCTCATGGCCAATTCATTGATGTTTCAGCGTTTCCCCGTTCACCAGGGCTACGAAGATCCACAGCTGTCCAATTTTTATGGACAGGCGCTTCCTTTGTTAAAACGAGGCATTCCTGTTAAAACAGTTCATATTGAGAATGCTTCATTCCCACAAACCTGGAAGGATATAAAACTCCTGATCATGTCTTATTCCAATATGAAACCAATGGATAAGGCAGCACATAAACACATTGCTGAATGGGTAAAAAAAGGGGGTGCGCTCGTGTACTGTGGCACTGATGATGACGCCTTTCAAAATGTGCAGGAGTGGTGGAATACAGGTGAGAATACTTTTAAAATTCCATCCGAGCATTTGTTTTTGAAACTGGGTTTGAATGAACCCTTTCAAGCAGGTGAATATACCGTTGGCAAGGGAAAGGTTTACATCATGCGCAACGATCCGAAAGAGTTTGTATTAGAGGAAAACAGCGACATCGAGTTTATAAATACCATTAAGCGGTTGTACGAAACCGAAACCAGTGGAGGAGCGCTTCAATTCAAGAACCACTTCTCATTGACAAGGGGACCTTACGAAATCATTTCAGTAGTAGATGAAAATCCGGATCATTCTCCCTATGCCATCAAAGGAATGTTTATTGATTTATTTGATCCTGAAATTCCTGTTCTGACAGAAAAAAAGGTCAATCCGGGAGAGCAGGCATTTTTATACAATATTGGCAGTGTTAAAAATCCCGAAACACCTCAGGTATTGGCCACAGCGGCAAGAGTCTACGACGAAAAAATAGCAAAGAATGAATATGCTTTTGTGGCCAAAAGTCCCCTGAACACCACCAACGTGATGCGCATACTTTTACCTGAAAAAGCAGCCAAAGTAGCTGTTACTGATGCTGCCGGCAAGCTGTTGGAGTCGAGTACCAGCTGGGACGCATCAAGTAAAACCTGCATGCTAAGTTTTGAAAACGATCCGAACGGCGTTCATGTGAAACTAAGCTGGTGAATCACAATCGGGAGCGGTAAGAAGGAAATGAATCAAAATAATAAAGATTAAAAATTAAGATGATAAGGAAAATTAGATTATTAGGGCATACACTTCTGTTATGTTGCTTTATCCTGAAAGTAGATGCGCAAGTTGCTGATCCTGTCGGCTATGTAAGCACCCTTGTGGGCACAAACTCTAAATACGAGCTTTCAACCGGAAATACCTATCCGGCTGTTGCCCTTCCCTGGGGTATGAATTTTTGGTCTCCCCAAACCGGAAAGATGGGCGACGGATGGATGTACACCTATACTGCAGATAAAATCAGGGGATTTAAACAAACGCACCAGCCCAGCCCGTGGATGAACGACTACGGTCAGTTTTCTTTGATGCCTATTACGGGTAAGCCTGTTTTTGATGAGGATGAAAGGGCAAGCTGGTTTTCTCATAAAGCAGAAATTGCTAAACCTTATTACTACCGTGTGCATTTAGCCGACCACGATGTGACCGCGGAAATAACGCCGACGGAAAGGGCGGCAATGTTCCGCTTTACGTTTCCTGACAGCAAAAGCTCATTTATCGTTACAGATGCTTTTGATAAAGGATCTTTTGTAAAGATCATTCCGGAAGAAAATAAAATCGTTGGCTACACAACTAGAAATAGCGGAGGAGTGCCAGACAATTTCAAAAACTACTTTGTCATTGTGTTCGATAAGCCTTTCTCCAGTTATTCGATTGTTAAAGATGGGAAAATAGAAGAAGGAGCAAAGGAATTTGAAGGAAACCATGCCGGCGCCATCATCGGTTTCGCAACAAAACATAAGGAGCAGGTACATGCACGTGTGGCTTCTTCTTTCATCAGTGAAGAGCAGGCACTGATTAACTTAAAAGAATTAGGTAACTCTAAATTTGATGAGGTTGCAAGTAAAGGGAAACAGCGTTGGAATGAGGTGTTAGGCAAGATTAAGGTTGAGGATGATAATATTGACAACATCAGAACTTTTTATTCCTCTTTTTATCGATCGGTCCTGTTCCCGAGAAACTTTAGCGAAATTGGTGAGAATGGTAAAATTGTCCATTACAGTCCGTATAATGGCAAAGTTTTGCCAGGCTACATGTTCACGGATACCGGATTCTGGGATACTTTTCGCAGCCTGTTCCCGTTCCTGAACTTCTTGTACCCTTCAGAAAATGTAAAAATGCAGGAAGGCCTTGTGAATGCCTATAAAGAAAGTGGTTTTCTTCCTGAATGGGCAAGCCCGGGGCACCGGGATATTATGGTGGGCAATAATTCAGCCTCTGTTGTTGCCGATGCTTACCTGAAAGGCCTGCGTGGCTATGATATTGAGACATTGTGGGAAGCGCTTAAGCACGGCTCAAACAGTGTGCACCCCAAGGTCTCCTCTACGGGAAGAAAAGGCTACGATTATTACAATACTAATGGCTATATTCCTAACGATGTAGATGTTGACCAGAATGTTGCCCGTTCTTTGGAATACGCCTACGACGACTGGACGATTTATCGCCTGGGAAAAGCGCTTAATAAACCGAAGAGTGAAATTGATGTGTATGCGCAAAGAGCCCTCAATTATAAGAACCTTTATAATCCTAAAGCAAAATTGATGGCTGGCAGGGCAAGCAGTGGTTCTTTCTCCGATGCATTTAAACCTACAGACTGGGGCCGTGATTTTACCGAAGGAAACAGCTGGCATTATTCCTGGTCCGTTTTTCATGATCCTCAGGGGTTAATCGATCTGATGGGCGGCCAAAAAGAGTTTGTAAACATGCTCGACTCTGTTTTTATCATTCCGGGTTCAAGGGGCATGGAAAGCCGCTCTATGATTCACGAAATGCGCGAAATGCAGGTGATGGATATGGGGCAGTATGCACATGGCAATCAGCCGATTCAGCACATGGTTTATTTATATAATTATGCCGGCGAACCCTGGAAAACTCAGTTTTGGGCCCGTGAAATCATGGACAAATTATATGCTGCAACACCTGATGGATATTGTGGCGATGAGGATAACGGTCAAACATCTGCCTGGTACGTTTTCTCTGCTTTAGGTTTCTATCCGGTATGCCCGGGTAGTAACGAGTACATCGTGGGATCTCCTTTATTTAAGTCTGTAAAAATCAAATTAGAGAACGGAAAAGAGCTACAGATAACGGCAGATAATAATTCAAAAGAAAACCGCTATGTGGCTGAAATGAAGCTAAACGGGAAAAACTATACTAAAAATTACCTGACGCATGAAGATTTGATGAAAGGGGCGAAAATCAATTTTAAGATGAGTTCAGCCCCGAATAAAAGCAGAGGTACAGATAAAAGAGACTTTCCATATTCTTTCTCTAATCAGAAATAAAGCAGTAGAGACATTCATAATTTCGAAATCAAAGGTGCATCCCTTTTCCCGGATTTGTAGCAGGGACAATTTTAAGCATATTTTGTGGTCTGTATATATTGTTAAAACAATTAAGCTATATGTTAAAAAGATTTTTAATTCCAATACTGGTCATGTTCGTTGCAGGAACTTCATTAAGTTCCTGCAGCCA
This sequence comes from Cesiribacter sp. SM1, assembly GCF_020178975.1. Classification (GTDB taxonomy): domain Bacteria; phylum Bacteroidota; class Bacteroidia; order Cytophagales; family Cyclobacteriaceae; genus Cesiribacter. The sequence goes on along the minus strand of NZ_JAHXBU010000045.1, from coordinate 166,055 downwards.
GTCAGTTGCGCAGGTAGAAGAAGAAGCAGGTCTGGAATTTCGTGCGCCGGCTTATCCATTGATCACCATTGATCCCTATATAAGCGCCTGGTCAACCTCCGACAAATTATTCGATACACCGGTCAAACACTGGACAGGTACGAATCATTCGTTGATCGGTGCCGTTCGTGTTGACGGACAAACCTATCGCTTTCTTGGAAAGGAGGAAATTCCGCTGCAGCCGGTTTTGCCCAATGCTAAACATGAAGCCTGGATAGGAAAGTGGGTAACCACCGAACCTGCAAAGGGCTGGGAGAAAGCCGATTTCAATGATGCTTCATGGAAAAGTGGTAAAGCAGCTTTTGGCACACCCAATACTGGCGAAACCAATACGGGGTGGGAAACAAAGGAAATATGGGTACGGAGGGAATTTAACATGCCCGCAGTAAACCAGGATAGTGAACTTTACCTCATTTATTCGCACGACGATGATTTTGAGCTATACCTGAACGGCACTCAGATCGTAAACACTGGCAACCGCGCCAAAAGCAATATCATTGTGAAGCTTGACAGGAAACTGTTAAATACCAATGGGAAGAATGTTATTGCCGCACATTGCCTGGACCGTGGTGGCTTGGCTTATGTCGATTTCGGTATTTTCAAAGAAAGTGATGTAAAACCCGTTTTTGCGCAAACTGCCATTCAAAAGAGCGTAAAAATTACCGCTACACAAACCAAGTATAATTTTACCTGTGGACCGGTAGACCTACAGCTCGAATTTGTTTCTCCCCTGTTGATGGATGACCTTGATCTGCTTTCTCGTCCAATTAACTACATCAATTATATGGTGGTCTCTAACGATGGACAATCGCACGATGTGGAGGTGTATTTTGAGGCTACACCGGAATGGGCTGTTAATGAATTAAGCCAGAAAGTTGAGGTGACAACCGGCAAAACAGGAAACGTAATTTTCGCTAAAGCGGGCACTACAGAGCAACCCGTATTGCAAAAGAAGGGGGATAATGTGCGCATAGACTGGGGGTATCTTTACCTTGCTTCCGAAGAAACGGAGAATAGCACTGTGGGTATTGGTGATTTTTCAGCCATGAAAAAGTCTTTTCTGGAAAGTGGGAATATAAATGCTGCAAAAGATAAGATCACTGCCATACCATCTAACACAATGCCGGTACTTGCCAGCACCGGCAAGCTCGGAGAAGTTTCAACAAATCCTGTAAGTGCTTATTTAATGCTGGGTTACAATGATATTGAATCTATACAATACTTCGGTGAAAATCTAAAAGCCTGGTGGACAAAAGACGGAAAGGTAAGTTTTGATGAGGTTCTGACTGCTGCTGCTGCTGACCACCGCAACATCATAGCTCGGTGTGATGCTTTTGACAGTAAGGTTTACCGGGAAGCGTTCGAAGCGGGAGGTGAAAATTATGCCCGACTTTGTATGCTGGCTTACCGCCAATCCATCGCAGCGCACAAATTGGTTAAAGACAGCCAGGGCACAACACTCTTCCTTTCAAAAGAGAATTTTAGTAATGGGTCTATTGGCACCGTGGATGTTACCTATCCATCTGCACCTTTATTCCTGAAATACAACCCCGAACTGCTGAAAGGAATGCTGAACCCCATTTTTTACTATACCGAAAGCGGGAAATGGACTAAACCCTTTGCAGCTCACGATATTGGCACCTATCCCATAGCTAACGGACAAACGTATGGCGGCGATATGCCGGTGGAAGAGTCCGGTAATATGTTGATTCTTACCACGGCCATTGCCGTGGTGGAAGGAAACGCTGATTACGCAGAAAAACACTGGGGAGCGCTCACCACCTGGGCAAATTATCTTTTGGAAAAAGGTCTTGATCCGGAAAATCAATTGTGTACCGACGATTTTGCAGGGCACTTTGCCCATAATGTTAATCTTTCGGCAAAAGCCATTATGGGTGTTGCGGGCTATGGAAAACTGGCAGAAATGCTTGGCAAAAAAGATATAGCTGCAAAATACACCTCGGCAGCAAAGCAAATGGCACAGGAATGGGTAAAGATGGCTGACGATGGTGACCATTTCCGCTTAACATTTGATCAGCCGGGAACATGGAGCCAGAAATATAACCTGGTGTGGGATAAATTATTAGACCTTGACATTTTCCCGGAAGGTGTGGCACAGAAAGAAGTAGCCTATTATCTCACCAAGCAAAATGAATATGGATTGCCGCTGGATAATCGGAGAACGTATACCAAAGCCGATTGGATTGTCTGGACAGCTACCCTGGCAAATGATAAAGCCACATTTCAAAAGTTTATCGACCCTCTTTATGCTTTTGTTAATGAAACCCCCGATCGTGTACCTATGAGTGACTGGTATGAAACTCCTGGTGCCACACAGGTTGGTTTTCAGGCACGTTCTGTAGTGGGAGGTTACTTTATTAAACTGTTGGAAGAGTAAAATTCAACAAGTAAGGAACCCCTGAAAAGACTGGTTAAGCCTGTTCAGGGGTTCTTTATTTACTACTAGCTTTACACCTGATGATTTGATTTATAAGGTTGCTCTAGCTTACGCTTTTATAAGATTGAGGATACTCATTTCCCATTGCTTTTTTATATTCAATAACAAATGACTGGTATCTGATTTTGGCTTCATCATTCATCTTCAATCTTTGCAAGGCTTTGATCTGATATGTAAACGCAACCTCATTCAATGGATCGATATTTAGCAATGCTTCTGCTAAAGCAATGGTTGTCTGATAAAACTCTGCAATAAAACTTTTTTCTATTTCCACCAAAAGAACCGGTTCCAGTTTCTTTTCCAGTTCTTCTTTCAATGAATCAAATAAAGGATGGTCAGAGAACTGCAGGAACTTGCCGCGGGCGAGTATTTCAAAGAACTCATCTCTGTGTGCTTCTAGTTCATTTGAAGAGATGATTTGAATACAACGGGTATAATCGCAGTAGAACGCTTCGGTTTGCACGAGCTTAAAATACCCTTTGTCATATATTAACTCTATGCCATCAAGATCACTCAAAGCTTTGCGCAAATGGTTAATCGTCACTCCTCTGGAGTTTTTTACCTTATCTGCAGGTTTATCCGGCCACAGTATGCTGCTGAGGCGCTGTGACGCGATGCCCTCCTTGGCCGTGCTATAATGTAATATAAGGCAAAATATCTGCTTCAGTTGTTCACTGAACATATAGGTGATGTCGCGATTGTTTCGGTCGCGGACGGTGAAATCTCCAAAAAGATAGATGGAATTAGCTTGTGTTGCCGTTTTTGTCTTGTTCTCAACCACATGAGTATTCCCAATATCATCAGCAAAAGCATCAGCATGAACATCAGCATTAGCTATGCTGTGGTTTCGCTTCAGCTTTTTAAAGACGATGTAACCAACAACCGAGGCCAGTGAAAGCGAAAGAAGCACTATAACCAGTATGTTATTGCTTTTGGCTCCCGAATAACTTGTTAGCGCTTGGGCTGTGATAGGAGGAAAGGCCAGGGAATAAACTTTTAGGTCAGAGGAAATATCATCCTCAAATTCCTGAACGACGGCATACAGGTTGTTCAGTCCGCTGTCGTAATACAGGTTGGCGTTGGTCGTAATCTTATCGGAGTATATTGGGATGGAATCCCCAAGTATTTCATAACTACCATCCTTCATCGAAAATCGGTAAAGTTTGAGAAACGACTCAGAGAAATGCTCCGGATAGCACAATGTATAAAAGTAGGAATCATTCAATACAACCATTCCTCTTACCGGAACTACATTATCTTGTTGCCATTCAATTTCCCAAAGCTTTGTGATATGCTTTGCATCCAAATCTACTTTGTACAGATCATAATAATATTTTCTTCCGACGGTCTGTTCTCCCGATTCGTTGCCCATTCCGCCAAATATGTAGACTGAGTTTGTTTCTTTTAAATATCCCACTGAAGGGAAGTAACGGGGTGAAATTGGATCTCCTGTAAAACCATCCATTCTATACCATTCATTCTGGCTAAGATCGTAGGTAAAGAAATTCTTACTGTAGCGCATATTTCCAAAGCCTCCGAAGATGGTATATTGCTCAGCATCTGGATTGAAGTAAGAACCATGATGATGTAGCTGGCTCGGAAGCTGGCTAGAGTCCCGGGCAACCCACTGATAAGTGTCCAGATCAAGACTGGCTACTGTAGCCCCGGCATAGTTGTCGTCAGGCGTGGCATAGTATACCTCATAGGTGTAGAGTTCATTTTCCCTGGTATCAATAAAGTTTGTTCCCAATATCAGTTTAACAGGGCACTTTTCTCTAAAAACCTTTATGTCCGTATTACCTGATCGAACATTGTATATAAGCAATGAGTCTCTATTGAAGTAATATATTTCCTTTTTTGCGGGATTATAATTGGCACCGGCTACTGATAGGGACTGAAATGAAACTTTATACCTCCAGTGATAAGCATCATTCACCAGCCACTCCGGATTAGAAACTTTGCCAATAGCATTACCACTCATGTCATGAACGATATTACCTTCACTTTCTTTAAGCTTAAAAAAATACTTCTCTTCGTTGCCAACGGAAAGATCTTTTATAGCGAAGGAGGGAACATCTATGATGTGATCGCTTTTGCCAAATAGAATAACTGGGTGATATGTAGTAGGAAGATCTTTGTTTTTTGCACCAAATATTCTATTGTGTATTGTTAATTTTATTGAATCACTTTTCAGATCGAATGAAATTTTCATCTTTACCCAATGCATGTCAAGTATTTCATCCTTGTTTATGCTGGCAACGATCAGGCTGTTATTTCCTTCCTCATTAAATTTAAAAGTCAGGTTATCACCCTGTCCATCGTAGAACAGATTATAGATTCTGTTGCTTTCTTTATTTTTGATCCGAAGTATGTATCCAAACTCAGTTGTTGGATAAAGAGACAGGTTAAATTCAATATTGAAGTAGTCAGAAAATACGACAGTTTCATCCCCGAAAACATCGTACGATGTTCGCTGATTTATTGGCTTTTCACTGCCATAAAATTTCAAGCCTCCATGTGGAGACGCATACAGGGGCACAAAACTAGAAATAAGGAATATGTAGCAAAGTGATCTTAAGGATAAGCACATAGTCTTAAAATTCCGATAAAAACTCCATACATCTCCATCCAGTCTAATCATAAGAGTTTTATTCACAGTTTGTCCGAGACAAAATAAAAAAAAAGAAATTCTAAAAAGGTAATGTCAGCACAAAAAGAAAAGCAGTGTGGGGGGAAAGAGCACTGATAACTGAAGGCCTTTGCAGAAGCTAACAGCACTGTACATTCCGGGGCGGAAGGTAAGATCGGAACTACATTGTGCATATGCATCAGATCCATAACAGCGTAAAATGGTTAGCCTCAAAGGATCAGAAGAATTTGCTCAAAAGTCTAAAGAACCGCTTAATAAACTAGGTAAAGCTAATTTTGAGCTACGGGTACTATTATAATCCCCCTACTCCGGCCTATGTCGCCCCAGAGTTCAAGATTTATGACCGATCTGTCTCAACCAACTGAAGCCTCCACAGGAATTTTGCTATATTGAAAGTAGATTTGCACCTTCAAAATCAAAAGCCAGCATCTGTACGTACGGAATGATGCCTGGATAGATAACTTGCAGCGGATAGGAGGGCAATTGGTGCATGATCAACATTCGTTGGTTTTACTTTGCCAGCTATAGCCACTCCGAACAATTAGAAATACGATAAGCATGCGTGTACAGCCTAAACCAGTGCCTGCATTTTGATGTAAATCCTGTGTCTTCAGCAGTCGTAATATAAAAAAGAGTTACCTTATATAGTGAGCGGGTTACGAGGCAGTTCTATATATGAATTAGCAGTTGAACTCATGAGATGGATTCATTGGAAAATTTAAAGTCGAAGGAGCAATTGTGGAGCGATTTTCAGCACGGGAGTGAGCAGGCATTCTCGGTGCTGTATAATACTTATTTTAATTTGCTGTATAATTATGCCAGTAAGTTCACTTCAGACAAAGATTTGATCAAAGACTGTATCCATGATCTGTTTATCAGGCTCTGGGAGCGAAGGGATACAACGAAAGAGGTTACTTCACCTAAATTTTACCTGCTCAAGGCAATGAGGCATAGTATCTTCAATGCATTGGCGGAAAAAAAGAAATTGGTTCATGATGAGGAACACCTGGCAGAAGACAGGTTTGAATTCGTGCTGCCACATGAATCCTTGCTTATCTCCCGCCAGATTAGCAAGGAACAGCAGGAACATATTGTACGTGCTCTGAATACCCTAACGGACAGACAGAAAGAGGTGATCTTTTTAAGATTCTACAACAACCTTTCTTATGAAGAGATTGCTGCTGTGATGGATTTACATGTTGATTCCTGCTATAACCTGGTATCTAAAGCGTTAGGCTTGTTAAAAAAGAACATTGTTAAGGTGGGGCTCTGCCTTATGGTGATAAACGAAATAAAGCTCTACTTTTTCCTGAAAGATACTGTTTAACCCCACTATGTTGTAACCGGTAATCCCTTCTTCTGCAAAGATAGGGGAGGCTTTATATCCAACAGCCATTATAAGCACACCCACCTGATTTATAACTACCGTTTCTAGCTTCTGCCATTTTCTGATCTTTCACTTCTGCCCTTGAAAGCCAGGCCGTACAGCTTTCAAAAAATAATTTTAAAAAAAATAATTTTCATTGATGAGATTCTAGCAGGTGCACTGTCTTAGGTATAGAAAGTAACTTCATACGTTTGCGAAAACGTATGAAAGTTTTCACAAGACAACATGAGAGGCTATTAACGTCTGCTGCCCAGTGCTGCTAAGGCTATGATCCTTCTCCATAAATAGGTTAGACCTTCTGCTATAACTTAAAGCATGCAATACAAAGACTATACGGCTGAGGCTTTTGCCTTGGATACAGATTTCCAGCAATGGGTGCAACAGCCTACGCCTGCCCGTGATCAGTTTTGGCAACAGTGGCTGCTGGAACATCCGGAGCAGTCGGCAGAGGTGGAGCGTGCACGCCACCTGATCCTGCTGGCTAACTTTCGTGAACACCAGCCCAATGCCGAAGAAAAGGAGGAGGTGTGGAATAGAATAGTTGAAACACGCAGTTCAGCAAAAGTACGCAAGCTTGAACCACCACAAAAGCGACAGGTGTGGTATGCATGGGCGGCGGCAGTTGCAGCACTTATCTCCATTTGTACAGTTTTTTTTCTGGTACAGTTTAATAACCCTGTACGCTACACCACAGGCTTTGGAGAATCCAGGCAGGTGTTGCTTGAGGATGGATCAAGTGTTCTGCTGAATGCAAACTCCAGCCTGGAGGTGCTGCCTTATTGGGGCCTGGGTCCCTCCAGGAAAGTGCGTCTGGAAGGAGAGGCTTTTTTCAAGGTGGTTAAGAATAAAGGGGCAGGGGATAAAAAGTTTACCGTGCATACAAAAGAACTTGATGTGCAGGTACTTGGTACCCAGTTTAATGTCTTCAGCCGGCCCAGGAAAACTCAGGTGGTCCTGAACACAGGAAAAGTAAAGCTGGCACTGAAACAATCTACAGGCATTCAAACCATCATGATGAAGCCAGGGGAACTTGTGGAACTTGATGCCTCTGAGCGAACTCCCCTCATACTGGAAGTAAATCCTGCCTTATACAATGACTGGACCCGCCAGGAATGGATTCTTGACAATACTACATTCGGGGCAGTAGCAGCAAAGCTGCAGGAAACCTTTGGAATAGAGATAAGCTTTGCCAATCCGGATATTGCACAGGAGCGGATGACAGGTGTGGTTTCTACCGCTAACCTGAATGAGCTTTTGGATGCGCTGGCAACCATCAACAAACTAGAGATACAAAGAAATGGCGAGCGTGTAGTTTTTACCAGGTGATAACAGAATAAATTAAACCATAAACCCCAACTCAATGCGACAACCTATACCCTTACTAGCAAGGATAACATTCCTGGCTTTATTTTTCGCACTGGTCACCTTTTCTGAAAAGGGATTTTCGCAGCAGTTCTCCTTGGCAAAGTCGCCGGCAGGAGCTTTGATAGTGCCGCAGCAGAATGGCGCTAAAGAGGCAGAAATGTCCTTGACCGAAGCCCTGGAGCGGCTTGAAAAGAAGTACAAGGTCAGGTTTACCTATAACCCCAGGTTAATAAAGGGGCTCAAGGTCAGGAGCGTAGATCCTGCAGACGTAGGGCTGGAAAAGGCACTTGATATGCTTTTTGAAACGCATGGCCTTAAATATAAAAAATACAGCAAACCGGATAATACCTACTTTATCTACTCAGAAACACATGGTGAGGAGGGTAGTTCGGGAACAGTAGTACCAGTAAAGGCACAGGAGCAAGCCCATCGGGTAACGGGAACTGTTACATCACCGCTGGAACCCGCAGGCCTGCCAGGTGTAAGCATTGTGGTTAAGGGCACCACCATCGGAACCATTACGGATGTGGATGGAAAGTATGCGCTGGAAGTACCCTCTCCTGAAGGTGTGCTGATATTCAGCTTTGTTGGCTTTCAAACCAGGGAAATACCAATCAATAACCAAACTATTATCAATGTAGAACTTGCGGAAGATGACAAGATGCTGGATGAAGTGGTGGTAGTGGGCTATGGTACCCAGATGAGATCAAATGTAACGGGCGCCGTAGACCAGGTGACTGCCGAAGACCTGGAGGGCCGTCCGGTGGTGAACCTAACTGAAGCTCTGCAGGGTACCTCACCAAACCTGATCATTCAAAAGTCTAATTCAGAGCCTGGAGCCGGCGTAAACCTCAACATCCGCGGTATCAGTACTTTGGGAAATAATAGCCCGCTGGTGGTCATCGATGGGATTGTTGGTGGAGACATCAATATGCTCAATCCTGCCGACATTGAAACTGTATCTATCTTGAAGGATGCGGGAAGTGCAGCCATTTATGGGTCGCGGGCAAATAATGGTGTAATTCTGGTTACTACCAAGAAGGGAAGACTTAATAATCGCCCCAGTGTAACCTATAATGGACTGGCTGGTGTAAACAGTCCTCATTTCTTTTTAGAACCTGTAAGTGGCTACCAGAATGCAATGCTCCGTAATGAATCTGCTTTTAACGCTGGTAAAGAATCTGTCATTTATACTCCTGAACAAATCAGACAGTTTCAGGAAAATGGCGACGAGCAATGGTTTATCGATGAAATAACCCAGCCGGCCTGGCAGCAAAATCATAACCTTTCTGTTTCGGGCGGTGGAGAAAATTCTTCCTATTATGCCTCGGGAGGCTATATGAATCAGCGTAGCAATTTTGTTGGCCCGGATAAAGGGTTGACACGGTATAATTTCCGGCTGAACCTTACCAACCAGATAGGGCGATTCAAACTTACCACCATGTTGTCGTACATGCGCCGTGAGGTGACGGACCACTCTTCTTCTACCTCTACCTTGATTGTGGATGCAGGTAGGGTGCCTCTCATTTATGCACAAAAAGATTCGCTTGGACGATACCTGACCAATGATGTGCTGCAACAGTTCAACTCCCTTGGTATTCTGGAAAAAGGCGGGTTTAGAAGATACGATGATGATAACATATTCGGCAGTGTATCAGGAGAATTAAAGCTTACGGATTTTCTGAAAGTAAGAGGCGTATTTGGGGCGAACCTTTATTCAAATCATCAGTTTGGCCGCACCATACAGGTAGACTTTTTTCCAAAAGGTGTTTACGGAGATAACAGCAATACCTATGACGAAAGCCGCAAAACTCTTGAGCTGAACTCGCAAATCATGGCGGAGTTCAATAAAACATTCAACGATGAGCATAATGTAACGTTGCTTCTGGGCGTTTCTAACGAAAATCATGCGGACAGAGGTACGGGAATCTATCTAATAAATACCGATCCCGATTTGGGAACACCCACTTCTGAAACTGAAATAGAAGCGAGGTCTTATACTTCAAACCAGAGTTCTTCGGAAAACAGTCTGAATTCTGCTTTTGGCCGGGCTTCTTACTCGTTCAACAACAAGTTATTTGGCGAGTTCAATTTTCGTTATGATGGTTCTTCAAAGTTTAGTGAGAAAAACCGCTGGGGTTTCTTCCCCTCTGTTTCGGCAGGGTATCGTATTTCGGAGGAAGCATTTTTAGGAAGCTACAGGGACAATGTCGGTGGTGTTAAGTTACGTGCTTCTTATGGGGTGCTGGGCAATCAGAATGTTGATAACTACCAGTACCAAACTACCTTTTTCTCCTTTCAGAATGCTTACGGATTTAATAATGTTCCTGTAAGTGGCACGGGTTACAATTTTGCCAATCCAGAATTAAGGTGGGAAAGAGCTGCAACCTTTAACGTGGGTGCAGATCTTGATTTCTTCAAAGGCGCTCTTACAGTATCTGTCGATTACTTCAACAAAGTGACCTCAGATATTTTACTTCCGCCTGCCGTACCAGGTGTGTTTGGCACCGATCTTCCAGACTTTAATGCAGCCAAAGTAGGCAGCAAGGGCTGGGAGTTTATTGCTACTTACCAGCATATGGGCAATCTGTTCTCGCACAATTTATCATTCAACATTGCTGACTCTCAAAACGAGATACTGGAGTTGGTAGGGGGCCGTGTATTAACTAACCTGGAGGAACTGCAGATCTTACGACAGGAAGGTTATCCCTATCATTCGTACGTAGGTCTGCAGCGCGATGGCTATTTCCAGTCAATGGAAGAAATAGAGGGTGCAGCTGTGCCGGAAGGTTTAACAGTACAACCTGGCGACAACCGTTATGTGGATGTTGTGAAAGATGGTGTAATTGATGATAAGGATAAGGTGGTTTTTGGAAACCCTTTTCCCCGTTACACCTATGGTTTTAACTATACTGTTGCTGCAAAAGGATTCGACCTGGGGGTACTAATACAGGGCGTAGGTAAAAGAACCATGATGATCCGTGGAGAAACGGTTGAACCTTTTCACTATAACTACGGCATGACCATGTACACCCACCAGCTGGATTATTGGACACCACAAAATCCCGATGCCCGGTATCCGCGACTGGCTGATAATGGTAGCCATTCTAATACCAACAACTTCCGGAGAGGATCAGACATGTACCTGTTTGATGGCGCATATCTAAGGGTGAAAAATGTACAGTTGGGTTACACCCTGCCCGGCCGCATTGCCAGTAAAGCAGGCATGGAAAAGCTGAGAGTGTACCTGTCGGGCCAGAACCTGTTTACGCTGGCAAAAGTAGATTTTGTAGATCCAGAGCTTACAGAATTTAACAGTAACCTGGAACAGTCAGGAGCAAACAGTGCCAGGGCCTATCCTACCCTTATTTATTACGGATTTGGTTTAGACGTTACTTTTTAACTCATGAATATGAAACATAGCAATATCAGGTACAAGGCCAGCTTGCTCACCATGCTGGTACTACTATTCACAGCATGCAAAGATTTAGACCTTGCACCCGAAAATACCTTTACAGATTTAAACTACTGGAGCTCAGAGGCCCGGGCACAGGCCGTACTCAACACCGCCTATTCCCAGATGTTTAGCAGCTCGTACTTCTTCCTGAATGAAGCGCTCTCCGACAATGCTGTCAATGGCCGCGGAGATGCTGCAGGGGCTGCCTCAATCTCAAGCGGCGCCTATGATGCTTCGCTTGCAAGATTAAACGAGGAGTGGGACACACGGTATGGTGGGATCAAAACGACCAATATCTTGATAGAGAATATTGATCGCGTTACGGACATGAGTGAAGAAGAACGTAACATGATGAAAGCAGAGGCTCGTTTTATCCGGGCGTTTCAGCATTTTCAGCTCATGACCTGGTTTGGCGATATTCCCTTGCTAGATCATGATCCAACTATTGAAGAGGCTCAGACGATAGAACGTACACCCAGAGCTGAAGTACTTGCCTTTATCCTGAATGAGCTGGATGAGGTGGCTGCTATACTGCCCGCCAATACAGAACTTGCTGATGCAGAACAGGGGAAAATAACCAGTGGTGCGGCCATTGCGCTAAAGGCCAGGGTGTTACTGTACGAAGGCCGTTGGGCAGATGTGGTGACAGAAACTGCGAAGCTCATTAATTCAACCGAATATGGCAGCTATTCATTATTTCCATCCTATGAAGGCTTGTTCCTGCCAGAGAACGAATACAACGAGGAGGTAATTCTTAGCTTGCAATATGTGCCTATAGACAGAACCTGGTCAGAATTTTTCGATATGGCTCCCTTGTCTGCAGGCGCGCGCCTGAATAACCTGGCGCCCACCCAGGAACTGGTCGATAGCTACCTGATGCTCAATGGAGAACCCATCGATGCAGCAGCTTCGGGCTATGATGAAGGGAATCCTTATGTGAACCGTGACCCACGGCTTACAAACACCATAGTCTACCACAACTACCAGTGGGAGAACCCGGATGGCAGCATCCACACCATTTATATTGAGCCAGGCACAGACCCAGATGAGGCGTTGGATGAGTACGAAACAGGCTCCTCTAAAACAACAACAGGCTACTATACGCGCAAGTATTTTGATCCGGATCATACTGCAGGTCTGGCTTCAGGCTTAAACCTGATCCTGATTCGTTATGCTGATGTGTTGCTGATGTATGCCGAAGCCAAAATGGAGTTGGGCGAATTTAACGAAGAGGTGTGGAACCAGACCATCAGGCCTCTGCGCGAACGTGCCGGTTTTACGGATGAAGCTGCCTTAGCCTATGATCCCTCGCTAACGGGAGAAGCCCTGCGACAAACGATCCGCAATGAACGGCGGGTGGAACTGGCCATGGAAGGTCTCCGGATATTTGATATTCGCAGATGGCAAATCGCAGAAGATGTATTAAATGGCTGGGCACATGGCGCCCAGTTTGAGCCTAGCAGCCCCGATAACGGCTACATTAGGGCACAATCTAGAACCTTCGATCCAGGCAAGCATTACCTGTGGCCAATACCGCGAGATGAGCGCTTGCAGAACAGTAATTTGTCTCAGAACCCAGGCTGGAATTAATCATTTGAAAAAAGTAGTTGACCATAATTATATGAAAAAGATAAATATATACCTATTGCTTACCCTTTTGGCTATGGTTATAGCCATGGTTGCCTGTGAGGATGAAGAACTGAGCCACACGCAGGTAACGCCAGTTACCAACCTATTCGCACCAGATGATAATGCTTACATGAACCTGGGTGCGCAGAGCACAGCGGTTTTCGAATGGGAAGCAGCAAAAGCCGAAGATAATGGTGTAGTGCTGTATGAAGTTGTTTTCGACACAGAAGACGGAGATTTCAGTGAACCATTGTACACGCTTCCTTCCGATGGAAATGGCCTGCAGCGCAGACTTACCCTTCCGTTTGCCAGGTTAAATGAAATTGCCCGGATTGCAGGTATACAGCCCGAAGAAACTGGTAAGCTGAAATGGACTGTGCTTTCCTCTAAAGGAATAAACGTGCAGGAACCCATGACTTCCCGAATGATTGAGGTAGAGCGGCCTGCAGGTTTCCCGGCGCCCGATGAGTTATACATTGCAGGCTCTGCCACCGAAGGGGGTGAGGGGTTGGAAAATGCCATCCTGATGAAAAAAGTCGATGCTTCTACCTTTGAAGTATACACCAAGCTGACCCCTGGAGAATACTATTTTGCCAGCAGAAAAACGGGTACGCCCGAAACTTATTTCATAGAAAACGGAAAGCTAAAGCAAGGGGAAACAACAACTACGGTAACAGAAGAAGGTGTTTATAGAATCCGTTTAGATTTTCCTACCGCTACTACTGAAATTGCCGAAATAGAGGCTGTAAGTCTTTGGTTTGCACCAAATGATGAATTCCTGTTCGACCTGCCCTATGCTGGCAATGGCACCTGGAAAATTGAGGATGCTCCCATTGAGTTTAGGCAGGAAAGCTGGGGCAGAGATGAACGGTATAAATTCCGGTTTTTGGTTGATGATGGCAGTGGAACTGCGGAAGAATGGTATGGCAGTGTTAATGCCGATAACTCCAGGCCAGATGAGTCTACGAATGATTCATATTGGTTTATGGTACCAATAATAACAAATGACCGCTGGAACCACTCTTTTAAGTTTGCCACCGAGGTTGATAATACTCAATCGGATATTGCGGTGATCTTCAACAGTACCGTACCGGACTACACGCATACAGTTACACCTAATTAATTAGTTGGTTGGTTGGTTGGTTATACTTACCCTGCCCTGGTATTCAGGGTGGGGTAAGTAAAACTTTCAAACCACCGGAGGAGCGGCTGTTTTTGGCCAAAGAGATCTGAAGATTCGTGTAGATATTTATAGAAAAGCGATATACAAATGAAGCATTATACTTTAAAACCTGTAAGGCTTATGGCAGCAATCCTGTTGGTGCTAAGCATAAACTCATGTTCCGGTGACGACCCCAAGCCCCTGAATGATGGCCAGGGAGGCGTTACCGAAGTGGTTTATACCTGGTCTGAAACGGCCGATTCTTTACAGGAAGCTACTTATAATACATATTTATCTACCAACGGAACCTTCAGGCAGGATAATGCCGGAAATAACTTCTTCAATTACTGGTGGAATGCGCATATGCTGGATGTATTAATTGACGGTTACATCAGAACTGATAATGAACAATATAAAGCCAGAATGAAGTCGCTGCTCCAGGGAATCAAAGTGATGAACGGAGGGACTTATCACAATGTGTTTAATGATGACATGGAGTGGCTGGGAATGGCATGTCTGCGCGCTTATGAGGCTACAGGTGATGAAGCATATTTAACTGTTGCCCGGGACTTGTGGACTGAAATAAAAAAGAGCTGGAGCGATGTGTTTGATGGGGGTATTACCTGGAGAACAGATACACCTTTTGGAAAGAACGCATGTTCTAATGCGCCTGCCGCAATTCTGGCCCTAAGGTTGTATCAGGTTGACCAAAATCCGGAAGACCTGCAATGGGCTAAAGATATTTACAACTGGCAAAAAGCAACCCTGGTAGATCCTGCAACAGGTTTGGTATGGGACAACATCTCTATGCAAAATGGTGAAGTTGTTATCAATAAAGATTGGATCTTTACCTATAACCTGGGTACCTACATAGGTGCAGCTAACCTGCTTTATGAAATAACAGGGGAACAGGCATATCTAAGCGATGCGGTGCAAACAGCCAGATCTTCCATGACAAGCCCTAAAGTTACCTCTGAAGGGCTTTTAAGGAGTGAGAATCAGGGAGATGGCGGTTTGTTCAAGGGCATTTTTGTCAGGTACTTTACCGACCTGATTCTACAGCCTGGCCTGAATGAGGCGACCCGGAATGAGCTGGTGAGATTCATGAAATTTAATGCAGAGACCTTCTACAGCAAGGGAATTGGAAGGCCATCTATGTTAAGTAGCCCCGACTGGAGACAGCAGCCCGGGTCGAATACAGATTTGTCCACACAACTAAGCGGCATCATGCTAATCGAGGCTGCAGCACGACTGAAAGCTGAAGAGCTGCTTTGATACAAGGGTTCTTCCAGAACTGCTGGTGCAGCACTTTTTAATCACCGTATTGGCTGTAAAAGCAGCAAATGTGGAAAAGTACAGCCTGTACTAAACCATAATTCAAATCAATGAAAGCAGGCAAAAAGATAGTGGTCGTTTTTCTGTTACTGGTTCTCTGTTATAAGGGGTACGGACAAAAGCAGTACAGTCTGTTTTCTCCCGATAAAAGTATAGAGGTTAACCTTGAGCTTACTGATAGCATCTACTATTCCATCAAGGCAAAAAACAAACAGATCATCAACAAGTCTGCCGTTTCCCTTAACACCAGTTCCATAAAGCAAAAGGGCTGGAAAGTATCAGCTGTAAAAAGAAGCACAAGGGATCAGGAGCTGCAGCCGGTCGTGTGGCAGAAGAATAAAAATATACGCGATTATTATCAGGAACTGCGTCTTTCCTTCACCAATGATATCGCACTGGAGTGGCGGGCATACAATGATGGCGTCGCATGGAGATGGCTTATCCATAAAAACGGTGCCTACACGGTACTAAACGAGACCGCTCAGTTTTCCTTCCATAAAGAGGATCAGGCATGGTATCCCTTAGAAGATGGTTTCTTTTCTCATAACGAACGCCACTACCACCAGTTAGGCGTAGACAGCATCGGTCCTGATCAGCTGGCCAGTCTTCCTGCCCTTTTTCAATCAGCCAGTGCGGAAACTAAAATACTTGTTACTGAGTCGGACCTGCGTAATTATGCCGGTATGTGGCTTAGGGGTACAGGAAACGGGAAAATAAAAGCTGTATTTCCATTCTATCCTAAAACAAAGGAGGTCCAGGGCGACAGAAACGAAGTGGTAGTGGAGCGCGAAAATTACATTGCAAAGCTAACCGGACCGCAGTCCCTGCCCTGGAGAATTCTTGCTATTTCGGATGAAGATACTGAGCTGCTGAATAACCAGCTAGTGTACCAGCTGGCAAGCCAGACAGAGGGAGATTATAGCTGGGTAAAACCTGGGAAAGTTTCCTGGGACTGGTGGAATGCAAATAATGTCTATAACGTAGATTTTCGTGCTGGCATAAATACTAAAACTTATAAATACTACATCGATTTTGCGTCTAAGCATAATATCGAGTATGTAATAATGGATGAGGGGTGGAGTGACACCAGAAACCTGATGAAGGTAAACCCGGATATTGATATGGAGGAGCTGTCGTCCTATGCCGCAGAAAAAGGCGTAGATCTTATTTTATGGGCCAACTGGCTCCCCCTGGACAAGCAGCTGGAAGAGACGCTCGATCAGTTTGTGAAGTGGAAGGTGAAAGGCATCAAGGTAGACTTTATGCAGCGTGATGACCAGGAGATGGTAAACTTCTATGAAAGAGTAGCGAAGGCGGCTGCAGCGCGAAAACTATTAGTAGACTTTCATGGTGCTCATAAACCGGCAGGCCTGTACAGAACCTACCCGAATGTTATGTCTTATGAAGGCGTACTGGGCCTTGAGCAGAACAAAGGCAGCAATGTTGTGGATCCGGAGCATAATGTAACCATTCCCTTTATCAGAATGGTAGCTGGCCCCATGGATTATACTCCGGGCGCCATGCTCAATGCGCAAAAAGAGGAATGGAAGCCTGTATGGTCCAAGCCCATGAGCATGGGAACCAGGGCCCATCAGCTGGCAATGTTTGTAGTGTACGAAAGTCCGCTTCAGATGCTGGCCGATAGCCCTACCCACTATTATGAGGAACCGGAAAGTATGGAATTCTTAGAGGCAGTACCGGTGGTCTGGGAAAAAACAATTCCGCTGAAAGGCCAAATAGGGGAGTATGTGCTCATGGCAAGAAAATCCGCAAACGGAGACTGGTATGTTGGTGGCATGACAGACTGGAATGCCCGTACGCTGGCGTTTGATCTTTCTTTCCTGGAGCAGGGGAAAGAGTACACCATGTACCTCTGGAAAGATGGCATTAATGCCGACAGGAATGCGCAGGATTATAAGAAAGAAACCAAAAGCGTCAGCAGTCAGACCAGCATAAACGCGGAGCTTGCACCAGGCGGAGGTTGGGTAGCCAGAATCATAGAAAAGTAAGAAACAGATCGCGTTAAGCGGACAAATAATCTTAAAATAAGCATTTTGATAAATCCATACATGAACAGAAGAACTTTTATACAAAATTCAGCACTGGTAGGAGCCGGTGCATTCATGCACCCTCTGTTTTCATTTGCCGGAGCCCCTGATTTTCCCATTGTGAGAGTTGCCGAAGGGGAAAGAAACTTCCGTAGTGAGGCAATCGAGAATGCCATCAAAGAATTTAAGAAAAAGGTAGACAGCAAAGAACTCGGCTGGTTGTTCGAGAACTGCTTTCCCAATACGCTGGATACTACGGTAACCTTTGGCATGAAGGAGGGCAAACCTGATACCTACATTATTACCGGCGATATTGATGCCATGTGGCTTCGGGACAGCACCGCACAGGTGTGGCCCTACATGGAGTTTGTACAAAAAGATAAGAAGCTTCAGCAGCTGATTGCCGGCGTTATCAACAGGCAGACGTTCTACATCCTGAAAGACCCGTATGCCAATGCTTTTTATGATGATCCTGCTAAAAGAGGGGAATGGGCCACTGATGCCACCGATATGAAACCTGGCGTTCATGAACGCAAATGGGAAATTGATTCCTTATGTTACCCCATCCGCCTGGCATACCATTACTGGAAAAATACCGGCGATACAGCTCCCTTCGACAAACAATGGGAATCAGCCGTAAAATCCATTCTGACTGTTTTCAAAGACCAGCAGAGAAAGGATGATGCAGGAGAGTACAGGTTCCAGCGTACTACACCCCATGCCACCGATACCCTGCCCCTGAAAGGAATGGGGTACCCCGTGAAGCCGGTTGGCTTGATCAGCTCGGCCTTCAGACCAAGCGATGATGCTACTGTTTTCCCTTTCTTGATCCCATCCAACTTTTTTGCAGTGGTGAGCCTGAAGCAGGCGGCCACCATGATGGAAGAAATACGAAAAGATCAGACTACCGCTAAAGCATTGCGTGACCTTAGCAACGAGGTGGAAGGGGCGCTAAAGCAATATGCTGTTGTTGAACATCCGGAGTATGGCAAGATCTATGCCTACGAGGTAGATGGTTTCGGGGGGAGGCTCCTGATGGACGATGCCAATATTCCAAGCCTATTGTCATTGCCTTACCTGGATGCAGTACCGGTTTCTGATCCGATCTATCAAAACACCAGAAATTTTGTATGGTCGCTGGATAATCCTTTCTTCTTCAAGGGAAAAGCAGCAGAAGGCATTGGTGGACCTCATGTAGGCATGGATATGATCTGGCCCATGAGTATTACCATGAAAGGGCTTACCAGTACAGATAAGCAGGAGATTAAAAACTGCATCCAGACCCTGAAGGCAACCCACGGTGGTACCGGCTTTATGCATGAATCGTTTCATAAGGATGATCCGAAGAATTTCTCACGTGCCTGGTTTGCCTGGGCCAATACCCTCTTCGGTGAATTTCTGTGGAAAACCTATCAGGAACACCCAGAGCTCCTGGTATAAATGCTGCAGATATCTATCATGTATTCTGAACGGTAGCATCCCCTGTCAATATAACAATCGATTCTTTACAGCCTAAACAAACTTATGAATGCTAAAATAAATCTCCTCATTATGGTGGTCATGGTACTGGCAGCTTCCTGCAAAACGGAAATTACCAGTACTGAGGCAAATGACCCCCTGCCTGCCAGCAATGAAGGATTAACCCAATATGTTAACCCCCTGATAGGAACCGCACCCCTGACCGATCCCGAGTTTATCGGATACACACCGCCGGAAGGATGGCGTGTATGGGCAGGACTGGTGTATCCGGGGGTGTCGCTGCCAAACGCTATGGTGCAGCTTAGCCCAGTAACAGAATATGGTACAGGTGCTGGATATGAGTATGAGGATACTGTTATTCATGCTTTTGCACACACCAATAAAGGGCACTGGAATTATGTGAACATACCTGTTCTTCCCTTATCGGGTGCGGTAGATCCAGGCAAACCTGGTTCGCACTTTTCTCATGACAAGGAAACAGCACAGGCAGGTTTTTATCAGGTATATCTTGATGACTATGGGGTAGACGTAAAGCTTACCTCTACACTAAGAAGTGGCTATCATCAGTACCAGTACACAAATCCGGAAGGCCGCAAAATTCTCTTTGACCTTGCCAAAGCCAACAACCGGGTTTCTGATTGGAAAATCGAAAAAGACGGAAATAGTGCCGTTCGGGGTTTTCAGCGAAACGGAAACCAGGTTATTCATTTTTATGCAAGGCTGAATGAAGAACTTGAACGGCTTGAAATTGAGCAGGAAGGCCAGCGTAATGGCTATGCAGTTCTGCACCTGGCCAATGGCAAGACCAATCCGGTAGAAATGAAAATAGGTTTATCCTTTGTGAGTGGCGAAAATGCTAAACAGAATCTCGACGCTGAAGTAGGAGAGAAGTCTTTTGACCAGGTAAAAGCGGAGGCTGTTGAGAGATGGGAAGATCTCCTCTCGAACATACAGGTTGAAGGAGGTACACAAAAACAGAAAGAGCTGTTTTATACCTCTCTGTACAGAGCCTTTCTCTGGCCAGCATTGCGCAGTGATGTAAACGGTGAATTCAAAGATGTGAAGGGTGCTGTTGTAAAAGCTGATTATCAGCACTACACCATTCCTTCCTTGTGGGATACTTATCGGAACAAGCTTGTGCTGCTGGGTAATATCTCTCCCAAGGTTACAGGTGATGTCATCAGGTCGCTGCAGGATATTGGTGAGAAAACAGGCTTCATTCCTACATTCTTTCACGGCGACCATGCCGCACCCTTTATTGCCGGTTCGTATGCGCGTGGTATTGAAGGCTATGATGTTAATAAAGTTTACCAGCTGCTCCTGAACAATGCCAATAAAGAGGAAGAGGGAGGTACACGTCCACACATCAGAGAGTACATCGAGAAAGGATATATTTCAGAGCCCCATATTGATTCTCCGCATGTAGAGACGAAGGCCAAAGCAGGAGTATCCAAAACCCTGGAGTATGCTTATGATGATTATTCTCTGGCACAGCTGGCGAAGGCCTTGAATGATACTGAAAACTACCGTGTGCTCATGGCAAGAGCAAAAAACTATCAAAATGTATTCGACACCACTACCAATTTTATGAGGGGCAGGCTTGAAGATGGTAGCTGGGTGAAAAACTTCAATCCGCAATATCCCTATTACGAATACATGTATCGGGAAGCCAATGCCTGGCAGGTTTCTTTCTTCGCTCCCCATGATATGGAAGGGTTGATTGCACTTTATGGCGGAAATAATGCTTTTGAGGCAAAACTTGATTCTCTTTTTACGGTGCCCTGGAACCCCAATTACATTGCCCGGAATGTATCAAGCTTTATCGGGCAGTACGTGCATGGCAATCAACCGAATCATGAAGCTCCATTCTCATACCATTTCATCGGCAAACCGGAAAAGTCGCAGCAGGTAATAGACAACATTCTGGAGAATTATTATGGCGTAGGGGAGCATGGGCTGGCCCTGTCGGGTATGGATGATGCCGGTGAAATGTCATCCTGGTATGTATTCAGTGCAATGGGTTTGTATCCTTTCTCACCAGCGGATCCTGAATATATTGTGACAGTGCCCATTTTTGATCAGGTACGATGGAAACTGCAGAATGGGAAGGAATTGATCATTAACAAATCCGGACCAGGCAGAGACATGCAGTATGTAGAAGTAAATGATGAACGGGTAGATGGATATTTTGTCTCTCATGATTTATTCAAAAATGGAGGCAGCATAGATGTTGTCACAAAATAATGCTACTCATGCTACGGTAGCAGGGGTAGACATTGAAGGCATGCATATCTGATAAACTATGCTGCCTGTTTTCCGGGTGGAGAGGCTTTTGGTGGCGCTGCGGGAAAACTTTTATTCAGGCCAGTAAACCATCTTACCAACAAAGTGGTGGCAAAGGAAGGGGAAGCCCCTGCGGTAGAAGTCTATTCAGACTGATAGTCATGTAAGTTCATAAATGTTTAACATGTTATTTTTAAAACTATGCAAAAAATTCTATCACAACTGAGATCTTCTTACCGCTGCTGGATAATTGCCTTACTGGCTGTGTTCGGGATTCTCCAAGCTAATCGCGTACTATCCCAGACTGTTTCTGACTACCACCAGCGGGCAGATCTTTTACTGGAGAACTATTTAACAAAGTATTGGGACGGTAATTACATCCGTAACACTGGTGAATGGACCTACATTCATGGAATGGACGCTGTTATTGATGGTGCAGAGCGAACAAACAAGCAAAAGTATCATGGCCTGATAGAGACTTTTTACGAGGCCCAGGACAGGAGGCATGGGTGGCTGAATGACTACTATGATGACGAAAACTGGTTTGTGCTAACGCTTATCCATGCCTATGATGTGACAGCTGAGGAGAAATACCTCCGGAAGGCTGAGGAGATTTATAAAGACATTCTGGAAAATGCCTGGGATGATTCCTGTTGTGGAGAAACAAACGGAGGCTTATGGTGGAATAAAGCCAAGACACAAAAGGCAACTGCTGCCAATGCGGGTGCGGTGATCTCGGGCCTGCAGCTTTATAAGCGTACCAACAGGGAAGAGTATCGTGCGTTTGCTAAGAAAGTGTACGATTTCTGGTGGACAAATATGGTTGATAAGACAACCTATCAGGTTGCTGACCATATCAACACAGACGGAACAAAAGTATGGTGGAAGTTCACATACAATGAAGGTCTGATGATTGGTGCCAGTATGGAGATGTATAATACATTTGATAAAACATCCTACCTGTCATATGCCCGTAACATAGCTGAATTTATGGTTAATAACGAGACTGTTGAAACAGCATACGGACCAGTTTTGTCGGATGGAAATAGCAACCAGTGCTCCGGTGACTGCTGGCAATTTAAAGCACCGGGCTATAAGTATCTGATGAAACTCTATCTGCAGGACAAACAGAAGAACCTTTATCAGCGTGTGCTGAAAGGGAGTGTAGATGCGCTTTGGAATCTTGCCAGAAACACTGAAAATTCTGTTAGCGTTGATTGGTCAGGGCCTGTTTCTTCCTGGCTTTATAACGATCAAACCCAAAATGCAGCGGCGATGGCAATGAGCTTATTCGCAAAGCAAAATGGACCTTATCCTGAACCAGAGGCGCCAGAAGGACAGTATGAAGCAGAGAACGCCACAATTAAAGGAATTTTACTTGAGTCTAACCAACCGGGCTATACGGGTTGGGGCTTTGTAGGAGGCTGGAACAACCATGAGCAGTATATTAAATTTACTGTAAACAACAGCACCGCTGGAAATAAAACGGTAACGCTGAGATACGCCGCCGCCGCAGGTGATGCGTCCCGGATAATACTGGTTAACGGAGCCCCTGCAACAATTCTGAACTTCCCCGGCACAGGCGGCTGGAATCAATTTTCCACCACCAGTTTTACGTACAATTTCCCCGCCGGCACCAGCACCATTCAGGTAAACCACAACGCAAACTGGCTAAACCTTGATCATTTAATGCTTTCGCCTGTTCCTTTTGCGCTTCTGACAGCAGACCCAACGGCGAACCTGCAGGTTTATCCTAACCCTGTTCAGAGCGGAGATAAACTGAATGTAACGCTACAAGCTGAACAGCCAGCGGAGGTAGACCTTCAAATAGTAGACATTTTTGGGCAAAAACGGCTGGAGAGTAAAAAGCAAGTTCAAGCAGGAAGTAATATGCTTCAGATGCCACTAAATGGCCTAAGTAGAGGTGCTTATGTGCTGTATATCAAACAAGGAAATCACATAGAAACTAAACGAATAATAGTTGATTAGTATAATTATAATTAACAATTCCTGATGAAAAATGCACCCACTCCTGATTCCTTCTCGGGGAAATCAGGAGTGGGTATATATAAATTAGCCATCAAAGATTTCACCATTGTTTTTCATGCTCCTCATTGGGTCTACAGCTTTTCCCAGATAAAGGACCATAACATTTTGATGAACTGGTTGGACTGAACATCAAAGAACTTCTTGCCCGCCATCTATCCATTTAAAAATGCACTGAGATTACAGTAACCACAGGTATGTTAGTTGGAAAATGCTTGCCTCGTTGGGGCCGCCAGTCGTTGGCTTAGGCAACCAGGGGCGAATGCTTAGGCAAATAGAATTGGATTTAGGTTCTGCTTTTAAATCAGTAAAGTATTGACAAAAAACGTACACATGAAACAGGTATACAGTAGACTTCTTTTGATTTTGTTGTTGGTACAGCCCTTTGCATCCTGCAGAACTGCAAATGAAGAGTATCAGCAAAATGTGGTTGAGCAGGATTATACCACCACTTTCAGAGCACCTGCCTATCCGCTGGTAACGATCGATCCGTATACAAGTGCCTGGTCAATGGCAGATAAACTGTACGATGATCCCGTCAGGCACTGGACGGGCCGGGTACATTCTCTCATCGGTGCAGTTAGGGTAGATGGTAAGGTATATCGTTTCATGGGCAAAGAGGAAATTCCGATGGAAATGGTGCTACCACTGCAAAAGATGAGCTGTGGGAGGGCTTTACACAACAGAAGCGCCTGCTAAGTGTTGGGAGCAGCCAGATTTTGATCCAAAGTCCTTTCGGTCTGGCAAATCGGCTTTTGGTTCACCGGGGATGACTGCCGTGGGCACTGTTTGGGAGGAGGATACCGATGAGATTTGGGTACGAAGAGAGTTTACACTATCAGCTGGAACTCCGGAGGAATCCTTGTTTTTTCCCGATGCCCTGGAGCAGAAGGAGATTGCGTTTTATCTGACTCAGCAGAATGAGTACGGTTTGCCTTAAGATAACCGCCGCACCTATACTAAGTCAGAATGGATTGTATGGACGACAACTCTGGCAGATGATCAGAATACTTTTCAAAAGTTTATCGACCCGCTGCACAGCTACGACATCAACACCCCTGACAGAGTGCCCATGTCGGACTGGTATGAGACAGAAAGTGCAGAGCAGGCAGGATTTCAGGCCAGGTCTGTGGTGGGCGGATACTTTACCAAAATGCTGGAGGCTAAAAAGCAGTAAGTCGCAAGCTGGTTCTACTTTGGGGCCTGTTGTGCTTTCAGTGCTTTTCTTTATGACAATGACAGGCATTGATCTATTTGAAGGATGCTTACTGACAGCCAAGGGGACTTATCGCTAAATATGACCAATACGAATTGCGTGGAAGAGGTCATTCTCATCATCGTTCGCACTAAATAATTCCGTGAGGTGGTGATCAATCTCCTGGTCTGTTGCAAGTGTACAAGCTGCCATTCGGCCAAACTCATCCTTTACACCAATAGGGTATACAGGGGGAAAATGTTTAAAAGAAATCAAATTAAAGTTATGCGTAAAGTTGCGAGTATTTTAGGGCTTGTTATAATGTTGGTTAGTTCCTGTAGTACAACACAGATTGATGGAAGCGAAGATGCATCTGCATCTGTGCTTGAATATGTTGATCCGAATATCGGAACTGCCCATAGTCGCTGGTTCTTTTATACACCTGCCGCTGTTCCGTTCGGCATGGCTAAACTAGGACCATCTACCAATGGAAGTTATGGTAATGAGCAGGGATGGGAAGCAGTAGGGTACGATTCCAGGCATACCAGTATTGAAGGATTCGCCAACCTGCATGAGTTTCAGATAGGAGGGTTTTTGTTTGCTGCCATGACTGGTGATTTGAAAACTGTTCCGGGCACTTTGGAAAATCCGGATGATGGATACCGCTCCAGATTCGATAAAGAAGACGAATATGCTTCCCCCGGTTATTACAAAGTTAAACTCAAGGATTATGATGTGACTGCTGAACTAACAGCTACTAAAAGAGTAGGATTTCAGAGATATACATTTCCTGAGACCGATAATGGTTATATTCTGCTCGATATTGGAAATCAGTTGGGGGAAAGTGGAAAGGTAAAAGATGCCTCAGTTACGTTTCATGAAGATAATACCATAGAAGGATGGGTTATTACTTATCCGGAATATGTGAAAAAGTATCAGCCTGGAGGAGAAGTTCGCATGTATTTTGCCGGTGTCGTGAACAAAAAGCCAGTTGCAGTAGGCACCTTCAAAGGTAAGGAAAAGCACGAAGGCCATACGCGCATAACTGGCACTGGCTCCGGACTTTACATGAAATTCAAAACAAATCCGGGTGAGTCCATTGAGATTAAAGCCGGTTTCTCCTACACCTCTGTAGAAAATGCTAGAAACAATCTGATAGAGGAAGCGAAAGATTTAGATTTTGATCAGGCAAAAGTAAATGCGCAAAAGGTGTGGGTGGCCGAACTAAACAAGATAAAGGTTACAGATACTTCCAGCCACAACAAGATAAAATTTTATACTTCTTTGTATCATGCACTTTTAGGAAGAGGCCTGGCTAGTGATGTAAATGGCCAGTTTCCTGAGAATGATGGCACCACCGGACAAATTCCCCTTAATAATGAGGGCAAGCCAGTGTATGATTTTTATAACACTGATTCTGTATGGGGTGCATTCTGGAACCTAACCCAGCTGTGGAGCCTGGCCTGGCCTGAATATTATAACGATTTTGTACAAAGTCATCTGGCTGTTTACAGGAACTCAGGCTGGCTCGGTGATGGTCTGGCAAATTCGAAGTTTGTATCGGGTGTGGGAACAAACTTTGTAGGCTTGATCATAGCATCGGCATACCAAGCCGGCATCAGGGATTATGATGTTGAACTTGCTTTCAAAGCTGCGTATGAAAATGAGATGAGGTACAAGGACAGGATTGAAGGAGCTGGAAAAATGGATCTTGAAGGCTTTGTTGAAAAAGGCTACGTTGCGTATGTGCCGGGCTGGAACACCACCCCTGAAGGTTCAGGATTCTCGGTTTCACATACCTTGGAGTATAGCTACAGCAGCTATGCTGTAGCACAGTTTGCGAAAGCAATAGGCAAGCAAAGGGAGTATGAACAATTGATGGCGCTTTCTGAAAACTGGAAAAATCTATATGACGAACAAACCGATTTTGTAAGACCGAAAATGGTGTCTGGGGAGTTTTTGGAAGATTTTGACCCTTTTGCTCCCTGGGTAGGTTTTCAGGAAGGAAATGCATGGCAATATACCTTTTATGTACCCCATACGCCTACTGAGCTTATAGCAAAAATGGGAGAAGATAAGTTTGTGCATAGGTTGGATTCTATTTTTACTGTATCTGAAAAAACTAAATTTGGTGGAGAAGACATAGATGCCTTTGCTGGATTAACCTATTTATATAACCAGGGAAATCAACCCAATTTACACATTGCCTGGCTGTTCAATTTTACCGATCATCCTTGGTTAACCCAGAAATGGGTTAGAGAAATATGTAATGAATTCTACGGGATTGATGAGGTGCACGGGTATGGCTATGGCCAGGATGAAGATCAGGGGCAGCTCGGCGCCTGGTATGTTATGTCTTCTATAGGTTTATTTGATGTGAAGGGATTGGTTGAAATAGATCCTTCCTTTCAATTTGGCAGCCCTTTATTTGATAAAGTTGAAATTGCAGTGGACAATGGGAAATCGCTTATAGTGAATACAACCAACAATGCACCTGGCAATTATTATATACAATCAATAAAGTTAAATGGTCAGGACTACAGAAATCGGCAGGTTGATCTGGATATATTAAGAAATGGAGCCGAACTGGAAATAGAAATGGGGAAGGAACCCAATAAAAATCTATTTAAGGAACTATAGCTATAAGTGGTGATGCTAAAGAATATCAGCTTCTCTGAAACAGATAAATTAGAAGACGACTAGTTTAATAAACTGTTAAAGACGAAAAGTAACACCTTAAGCGCCTGAGCAATAAAATTTGCGACAAAAGACAATGCTTCACCAGATGGAGCATCGAGAGGAATTTAGATATAGTAACGTGAGTTAAGGATTGCAGCTACTGATAATCTGCCTATTATCATCTTCTACAGTCAAAAACAAGCCGTCATTCCCCTGAAGAGGGAGATCTGTTTGCTTTTACAGGTAGAATCACCATTCCTGTTTTTAGCTGACAGATACCAGCCTACGTGGGAATGACGATTAAGGAGCAACTGACGCTGATGATCATCCTTAACTCACGTTATATTAAATGGAGAGCTGGCCCTTTAACTTCAAAAGGCAGGTAAGCTACATGCAGCTAGTGCTCGAACAGATAGCTGGCAGAGGATAGGAGGGCTGCAGGCACCCAAACTATATTCATCAATTTTTGCCAGATATAGCCACTCCCTACAATCTACATCACGATCAGCAAGAGGGGATCGCTGTACAGCTACGTTATCGACACCCCGGCCAGAGTACCCACATCAGACTGGTATGAAACAGAAAGTGCAGCGCATGCCGGTTTTCCGGCCAGTTCTGTCATGGGCAGTTACTTTTTTTTAATGCTGTAAGTCAAAACATTCTAATTGAACAGCATAATGTCAGTAACCATTTCTTCATGGTGCTTCCACTTTGGTTACTTTCATTTAACATCATCGTCTCTTTCACTTAATACCATTAAAATACCTTTGCCCCAGGTTGAATAACGGTAGAAGCATCATAAACTTTTTCTCTGACGATCATTTTTCCACACGATTCAGCATTTGAATAACGATGAGATAACAGCCTTAGGCTTTAACCTTTCTGTAAAAGATGAAGCGATAGACGCTTTCAAACAGTCACGTTCACAGCCGGTGAAAATAAAGCTGCTTTCTGATCTGCCAGTGCTAAAGAGCAAGCAGCGGAGGTATGTGCTCAATCAAACAATCTTTCAAAGTAACTTCCATAAATATCATTATGTGTATTAAGCTTGATTTTTTACGACCTGTCCTTCATGGTATCTGTGTTGTAACTGTACTGGGTACTATGCCAGTCGTTGCGGAAGCAATTCCGGGCACAATAAAAAAGGAAGTAGCGCAGCAGGCTCAGGTAATCAGAGGTGTGATTACTGACGAAAAAGGCGTGCCCCTGCCAGGAGCTACTGTTGTTGTAGTGGGTACTTCTGTTGGTACGGTATCGGACGCAAATGGAGAATTTATGCTTTCGGTGCCAGATGGATCTACCTCGCTTAGTGTTTCCTTTATTGGATACCAGAAGGTGGAGGTTAACATTGAAAACCAGACAAACCTTAACATTTCACTTAGCCCGGATTTAGAACAGCTTGATGAGCTGGTGGTGGTGGGCTATGGTGCGCAAAGCAGAAAAGAAATTACAGGGGCTGTTTCTTCGGTTAATCCTGGCGAGATAAGCTCTTTGCCCACCGCCAGTGTTGAGAAGATGCTGGATGGCAGAGTGCCCGGGGTGCAGGTATTAAGCGATAACAGTCCTGGTGGTGGTGTTACCCTTCGCGTTCGTGGCTTTGGCACCATCAACAACAACGACCCGCTCTATGTAATTGATGGTGTGCCTGTTACCAGTGGCTTGAATGTCATCAATCCGGCAGACATAGAAACTTTGCAGGTACTAAAGGATGCTGCTTCAGCTTCTATTTATGGGTCCAGAGCAGCAAATGGCGTGGTGGTTATTACCACGAAGAAGGGAAATTCCGATCGTACTGTTTTCAATGTAAATGCTTATGCAGGGGTTCAGCAGGCATTTAATCTGCCCCGTATGCTAAATGCACAGCAATATGGCGATATGCTTTGGCAGGCAGCCAGAAACGACGGAGGCATACCCGGAAACGACATTTATGGAACAGATCCTGCCGGTGCAGTAATCCCTGCCTGGTTGAATGATGAACAGACGATACCTGGATCAGATGTAGACTGGGTGAAGGAAATATTCAGGCCCGCGGCTGTGCAGTCTTATGATATAGCAATATCAAAGGGAGATGAGAAAGCTAGTCATGCACTTTCGCTCGGTTATTTCAATGAGGAAGGTACTATTAAATACACCGGCTTTGAAAGATTCTCTGCCCGATTTAACTCCAGTTATAAAATAAGAGATATTATAACCGTTGGTGAAAACTTTACCGCTTCTTTAACACGCACGGTTGACGTAGGTACCAACAGCTCTCTGGGAAGTATCGTGTACAATGCGTTCCAGTTTCCTTCTATTGTTCCGGTAAGAGATATAAACGGCAATTATGCAGGCAACCCCCTTAACGACATAGCTAACCCGCTGGGCACACTTGACCGTGCAAAAGACAATGTTAAGAAAAGGCTTTCTGCCCTGGGAAATATATATGCAGGTGTGGAGCTGGGAGATCTTGAATTCAAAACTAACCTGGGCCTTGATTACCAGAACTATAGTTACAGGGGCTTTTCACCGGTGTACGATGAGATCCTTTCCCAGAATAATGTAAATTCTTTAAGTACCAACAACAGCTTTAACTATCAGCTTACCTGGTCAAACACCCTTAACTATCAGCGGAAATTTGGCAGGCACAACCTGGATGCCTTATTAGGCCAGGAGGCTATTCAGTATTATTACGAGGGCTTTTCTGCCTCCCGCCAAAACTTCTTGTATGAAGACCTGAACTTCCGTTATCTTACCTATGGCGCAGATAACCAGCTGAATACAGGAAGCGCAAGCCAGTGGTCTTTGCTTTCTTATTTTGGTAGGATCAATTACAATTTTGACCAGAAATACCTGCTGGGCCTTACGCTGAGAAGGGATGGTACCTCCCGCCTAAGCGAGAATAAATGGGGCACCTTTCCGGCAGTATCTGCCGGATGGCGCATCAGCGATGAAGCCTTCTTTAACACAGGTTCTTTTCTGAGCTCCTTAATGCTGCGTGCCAGCTGGGGGCAAACAGGTAACCAGCAGGTGCCTTCTTATTCTACTGTTGATAGTTACTATAACAACGCCAGGTATTCAGATTACGCCATCGGCGGCGGCCAGGGCTCAGTATCGCAGGGTTTAATCCAGACCAGGGTTCCTAATACAGACCTGGCCTGGGAAGTTACACAACAATCTAATGTAGGAATAGACCTGGGCCTGTTTGACCATATGCTCGCTTTCACAGCAGACTTTTATCATAAGGTAACTGATGATGTGCTGGTGTATTCTCCCATACCACCAACCTACGGCGGTACAAACGATGGTACCTGGATCAATGGTGGCCAGATGAAAAATACCGGCCTGGAAGTAGCCCTGAACTACATTGGCAAAGCAGGAGAACTTGATTATACCTTAGGTCTGAATGCGGCAACCTATCGGAACAGGCTTACGGAATTAAATGGTATTTCTTATTTAGGCATTCCTACCTCTTCGCTGCATAGCGTAAACTTTGGGCAGGAAATTACCAGAAGTACCGTAGATCAGCCAATCGGATCCTTTTTTGGCTACCAGGCCGATGGCATCTTTAAGAATGCAGAAGAAGTGGCAGCTTATGGCATGCAGCCTAATGCCCAGCCTGGTGACCTGAAGTTCCGGGATGTAAATGGCGATGGTGTGCTGAACGGTGACGACCGTACCTTTATCGGTTCTCCTCACCCTGACCTTACAATGGGCTTAAATGTTGACCTCCACTATAAAGGCTTCGACCTGAGCATGTTCTTTAATGGAAGTTTAGGGAACGACATTTATAACCTGACAAAGTATAAAACTGAATTCTTTAACCAGGCCTCCTACAATAAAAGCGCTGCGGTGCTGGGTGCCTGGACTCCAGAAAACCCAGATGCCACCATTCCCCGCGTAACCCTGGATGATCCCAATAACAACATCAGACCGTCGTCTTACTACCTGGAAGATGGCTCCTATTTTAAGCTGAATAACATGCAGCTGGGCTACAATATCCCTGAAGGCAGTATTGGAGGCATGAATATTAGAGTGTACCTGCAGGCTTCCAACCTGTTTACCATTACCAACTACAGTGGCATGACCCCTGAAATTGGCCTGCAAAATTACTCTTCGAGCAACCGGAATTTAGATATAGGTGTGGACCGCGGGATCTATCCTCCCGCCAGAACCTTTGTACTGGGTGCTAATGTCAAACTTTAATCAATCCTGAAGATGAATCTTTTTAAACCTACCTATACTTTAAAATCAATTGCTGTAGCCCTTGTGGTATGCTTTTCTTCCTGCTCCGATGATTATCTGGACGAAGTGACCTACGGAGAAATTGCTCCTACGGAAATGACCAGCCCGGAAAACGTGGAAAAGGCCATCATTGCGGTTTACAGCTCTCTGAATGGCCAGTACGATGGCTCCAGCAGCGCCTTTAACTCGCCAGCCTCAAACTGGAGCTTTGGAGATGTTGTTTCTGATGATGCCTATAAAGGAGGAGGGGGCACCGGCGACCAGAATAACATTCACCTGATGGAAATATTCAGTACAAACCCAACCATTATAGATATTGAGCGAAAATGGGTGGCGCTTTACGAAGGGGTAAAAAGGGCTAATGAAGCCATGCGGCTGTTGCAACGTTCGGAAACCTTCGATCCGGCACTGAAAGAAGTCAGGATGGGGGAGCTGTACTTCCTTAGAGGGCATTACTACTTTGAGCTGAAAAAGATCTATAACAGGATTCCCTATATAGATGAAACAGCTGCCACCGTAAATGATTATGCGGTATCGCATACCCAGTATACCTCAGAGGAGCTGTGGGATAAAATAGAAGAAGACTTTGCAAATGCCTATGAAAGGCTGCCTGACAACCAGGAGGAGACCGGCCGGCCCGTTAAAATGACGGCCCAGGCATACCTGGCAAAAACCTATATTTTTCAGGCGCAGTGGCAGGATGCTCTGGATGCTGCTAATGAGGTGATCAATAGTGGCAGGTATAGCCTGCTGCCGAATTTCAGAGATGTTTTTCTGCCGGAAAATGATAACAGCGCCGAAATTATCTTTGCCGTACAACACTCTGTGCTGGATGGCGCTCCTGATAACTATAATGGCAGCATAGGAGATCGTTTGTCTGCGCCGGGTGGTCCTTTTTATTCACAGTACGGTTTTCACCGTCCTTCCCAGAACCTGATCAACGCCTACAAGACCAACCAAAATGGTATACCGGTATTAGACAATATTAATCTTGCCGAAACAGACTTTGTAGATCCACGGCTGGACCATACCGTTGGCAGGCCGGGCATTCCTTACCTGGACCTGGGCATCTTATATGAGGCAAACTGGGCACGCGATCTGGCTACCTATGGTCCTTTTGCACCCAAAAAGCGGATAGTATCTGCAAACTCTCCCTACCAGATCGACACCTGGCCCTACATCAGCGCCCTTAACTACTACATTATCCGCTATGCCGACCTGCTACTCTGGAAAGCCGAAGCCCTGGTAGAGCTGGGTGATCTGGAAGGCGCCAGAGCTGTTGTAAACCAGGTAAGAGAAAGAGCCCGTGACAGCCAGTATGTGATGAATCTGGAGGGCACGGCACCCGCTGGCAACTACAATATTGAGGTATATAATACCCCATGGACCGAACAGGCCGCTGCCCGTGAGGCAGTACGTACAGAGCGCAGGCTGGAATTAGCCATGGAAGGTCATCGTTTTTTTGATCTGGTTCGCTGGGGAGTGGCAGCCGAGACGATCAACAGCTATCTGGCGGTGGAGAAAACAAGAAGAACCCACCTGACCAATGCTAATTTTGTGGAAGGCACCCATGAATACTTCCCCATCCCACAAAAGTATTTTGATGTAATGCAAAGCATGCAGAAGTAAAACGACTGTTTTGATAATTTCAACTATGACAGGTGGCTGTTTGCAGAGGCCGCCTGTCATTTTCTTGTTTTCACCTACCACACTTCATGCGAATCCTGTCAATCTTAGCTGTTGCAATTTTAGCTGTTGCAATTTTATTTAGCTGCCAGGGGCCTAATCAGGTTTCAAACCAAGTGCTGCCGTCTGATAGCAGCAGCTCCCCTGCAGAAAAGGTGAATGTTTTCCTGGGCTCCTCAGGAGACCATGGGCAGCTCTCTCCAGCGGCTTCCTATCCTTTTAGCATGCTGAGCGTAGGCCCCCAAACCTATCCCTCCACACACACTGGTTATGAGCACCTGGCGAAGCAGTTTTTAGGCTTTACCCATAATCGCTTTGAAGGCGTAGGCTGCCTGGGCAGCGGGGGTAATATCCTGGTGAAACCATTTCTTGGCGATGATCCTGCTGCATCGCAGCTCATCAAAGCAGGGGAAACTGCAGGTCCAGGTTTTTACAGTGTAGGTTTTGAAAATAAGATCAAAGCTGATTTTGCTGTTTTCAAAAACACGGGCATGCACCGCTATAGCTTTCCTGTAGGCAGAAAAGGAGTTTACATAGATTTAAGCCATGCTTTCGTAAACCGCTTTGTGGGGGAAGCACACAAGCTGAGCGGGAATGCCATCAGCGGCTGGATTGAATCGGAAACCACCTGTAGCGCAGGCACTTACCGGCTCTACTACTATATGCAGTTCCGGCAACCCGTAAACTGGATCACGCTGGATGCGCATAAGCTGATTGCCTCGCCTGATCAGGAGCAGCAGGTAGTAGAGCTTGATATTGCCTTCTCTTCCGTAGATACCGCTTATGCGAAGGCAGCTATTGCAACAGGCTCGTTTGAGGCGCTTAAACAGAAAAGCACGAGCGACTGGAATCAGCTGTTGGGCCGCATTGCCGTGAAGGGGAATCCGGTAAGAGAAAAGCTTTTTTACTCACTGCTTTACCGTGCCATACAATCACCCTACGTGGTTTCGGAAGCGGATGGAAAATACAGGGCCATTGATGGTTCCCTGCAAACCGCCGGTAACACCATGTACAACGGCTGGGCCATCTGGGACAATTATAAAACGCAACTGCCCCTGCTATCCTTCGCTTACACGGATAGGTTTCAGGACATTGCTACCTCCATCGCTAACCTGTATCCCTATGGCAAGAAAGATTTTGCAACAGCCCATGAACCTTCTAACACTGTTCGTACAGAACATGCAATTGTAGTGCTGCTGGATGCCTACCGCAAGGGCTACAAAATAGATTTTACACCTATCCTGGACTCCCTCAGACAGGAGGTGGACAGGCTGGATTATGCACATCCTGACAAAGCACTGGAGTCTTCTTATGATGCCTGGGCATTAGGCCAGATTTTGCAGGAGCTGAAGCAGGATGAGCTTAGTGAGCAGTACATGCAAAAGGCCCTGGCGTATAAGGGGCATTGGGAGAAAGACTTCAAAGACCTAAGCCGTGACGATGTAAATAAGATGTCGGCCCGGGGCATGTACCAGGGCACGATCTGGCAATACAGGTGGTCTGTTCCCTTCGATATAAAAGGACTGAAGGAACTGGCCGGAGGGGAGCAGGTCTTTATCAGGCAGCTCGACGAGTTCTTTGGGAATGACTACCATAACCGCGCCAATGAGCCCGACCTTCAGGTGCCGCTACTGTATAATACCACATCAGCCCCATGGAAATCACAGGCACTGCTGCACCAGCTGGCTGTAGATACCGTGGTACAGCACTACTTCAACGACAACAGCCGCGGTATTGGCTCTTATATCGGCCCTATTTATAAAAATGAGCCACAGGCTTACTTGCGCACCATGGATGATGATGCCGGGGCAATGTCTTCCTGGTTTGTCTTAACCGCCCTGGGGGTTCATCCTGCCTGTGTAGGCTGGCCGGTATATTACCTCAATGTTCCGCTATTTGAATCAGTAGCAATACAATTGCCAGCCGGTAAAACCTTTACCATCGAGGTGGAAAATTATGCCGAAGAAAACTACTACATCCAGCAAGTAACGCTAAATGGCAAAAAACTGGAGCGTAACTGGCTAACGCATCAGGAGATTGTGCAGGGTGGTGAGTTAGTTATTACCGCCTCGGGTAAACCTAATAAAGACTGGGGCATAAACAATCAGTGGATCCCCGGCCTGGTTTTCACACCATAATCCCCTAATCCCGACTTGTTCATGAGCAGGGGATTGACTAAAGATACACATCAGAACAATCAACACATATAAAAACAGTAAAGCGCACAGTCAGAATTATATGAACTACAAGAAACGATTATTCAGATTTTTGGTGATTGCTATCATAGGCTTACTCGGGATAGTAGACAGCGCACTTGCCCAGGAGAAGTCCATGTCGGAAAGTGCTCCGGCAGCCTTTCCACATCAAACAGTACTCTATAAGACATTTAACTTGCTGGAAGTGATAGATAAGTCTAAAGTGCTAAAGCAGGAAGTAGCGCAAAACGAAGTGTTGAAAAGTATTGCAAAGCAGTATTCAGAAAGGGTAGAAGGCACTTTAGGTGGCTGTAAGGAAGCTGGCTGTTTAGCCACCGCCCTCAAGTGGAGCGAAACTGAAATTGAGGCTATTAATCAGGAACTCCAGAGCATGTTCTCTAAGGGCTCTCTTTTCAAAACAGCACTTACCAGGGCACTTCAGGAAGAAGCTTATGGATTAAAATATGGCGGAACAGTGGATACGGTGATGATTAGAAAAGCCTGGAGAGATACCGCATTAGGCCTGAATCATATCCTGGATGTGTATATGGGAGGAAAGGGCGCCAGGTATCCGGCCATAGATTCTATTAGTTTCAAAACCACTGACCAAAAATTTGTACAGCTAATCAGGCAGGGCATAGCGGCAAAAGTAACAGGGCGGGATAAGAAAGCAGTATTTTATGATCTGCCTGTATATGCAGCCTTAAAGGCACTGGAGCTGAATGGGAGAGATGAAGCAGCCCGTTATGAGCCACTGGCGGAAGGATATAACAAAAAGCCTTATCAGGCGATAAAGCAGACTGACTGGGACAGCTATCCTTATAGCATGATTCTGGTACTTGGCCACGGCCCGGAGGACCCTGCCATCGCCCTGGATGCAGGCGCAGCACATTACTGTGAGGTTGCCGCCAGCATGTACAGGGAAGGCGTTGCGCCTTTTATCGTAGTATCCGGCGGCAATGTGCATCCCTATAAAACACCCTACAACGAAGCGGAGGAAATGAAGAAATATTTGGTACAGGCGCTGGGTATTCCCGACGAGG
This sequence comes from Cesiribacter sp. SM1, assembly GCF_020178975.1. Taxonomy (GTDB): domain Bacteria; phylum Bacteroidota; class Bacteroidia; order Cytophagales; family Cyclobacteriaceae; genus Cesiribacter. Next base: position 129,698 of record NZ_JAHXBU010000045.1, on the reverse strand, counting down.
CTGTTTTTATTGAACCACATGCCCGCCACACCACTACCAATCTGAGAAACGTAAGCCGCATGATATACCGTTTTAATATTCCTGATCATAAGCCTGTACTGACACTGACCAATCCTGCTCATAGTAAATATACCCTGAACATTAAGGACAGGTGCATGCAAGAATTAACCTACCTGCCGTTCCGGGATATGAAAAAGATAAGTGACGAGACAAACTCATTTTTCCCTGTAGCGGAATCATTGCGCGTAAACCCATACGAGCCGCTGGATCCTTAATATGACGCAGCAACGAGGAGTTCAGTCAAAATCCGCTAAGGGGAAGCAAAGCAGGATATTGTGGAGGGGCCGCCCGAGAACCTGGAATAACAGGCTGGAGGCGGCTATCTTTTTTTTATGTGTAGCCATGAGAGGAAAATATAAAATGCTATGCAGCAGATGCATAATCTTTTCTAACTTTCCCATTAAAGAAGGTGGGCCAGCAAATCACTCAAAATCTTTAGCTGTGTTAACTTTTGTACAGTTTTCTGGGGAAAGTCCAATCATAGTGGAAAAAAAACTCAATAACAGCCCACCTCCTTCCAACTCTTTTCCCTAATTATCTTAACCTTAGTAAATTTCTTTCAGAATCTTTTCACTAAGTAAACAAATCCAAACCTTCTGAAGTCATCAGTATGGCGAATGTACTTTTAGCCAAATCAGCCTGCTGATAAAGTTGTGAGGTGGAGTACACTGGCTGCTTGATATGTAATTTTTTCGCAGGCGGACTTGTAGTGCTGCCTGTATTTCAACGCAGGCCCCATGGAAACAAAAGCACTTAAACGACCAGCAGTTATCTTTTTTGATGTAAATGAAACGCTGCTGGACATGCAGCCCCTTAAGGAAAAAGTAAGTCAGGCCCTGGATGGCCGCAAAGAACTGGCCTCCCTATGGGTAACAACCATGCTCCAGTACGCGCTGGTGGATACGGTAGGAGGCCAATACCATGAATTTGATGAGATAGGAGCAGCAGCCCTGCAAATGGTAGCAAGTAAGAACAACATTTCCATCACGGAAGAAAAGGCAAAGGAAACGCTTAAACCCATGCGATCGCTGCCTGCCCATCAGGAGGTGCCCGGTGCACTTTCCAGGCTTCAGGAAGCAGGCTATACCCTGGTAACCCTTACCAACTCAGCCAATCAGGCGCTGGAGGAGCAAATGACTAATTCAGGTCTGAAGCAGTATTTTCAGCGCTTGCTAAGTGTGGAAGATACAGGCATCTACAAACCTCATAGCCGTGTGTACAGTTGGGCAGCCCGTAAAATAGGAGTACGCCCAGAAGAAAGCCTGATGGTCGCTGCCCATGGCTGGGACATAGCAGGTGCTAAATGGGCAGGGTGGCAGGCCGCCTTTATTGACAGGCCTGGCCAGACCCTTTACCCGCTATCGGAAAGTCCGGAAATAACAGTACCCTCTCTAACAGAGTTAGCAGATATACTGATTGCCCTGGAGAAATAGTGCCTGTATCTTCAGAAAGTAAAGCTACGAGAGGCCTTCTTCTAAAACAGGCAAATGCTTAGCATCATGCACTTGCTTTGTTGCCCCGAAATCCTGCAAAGACTTTCCGGACCAGCACCAAAACTTTTTCGATGATGGCACCCAAAATTAATCCTCCCAGTGCACATACCAGGGCCTTGGCCAACCAGGCAAGGATGGGGATGTGAGACAGGGAATGCTCCAGATCATCCAGGGCATGACTGGTAAAAGGGATGCCGTGGGCAATAATTTCTGCACCCACCCATAACATGGCGGCAGTTCCGATATAGCCGAGAATCTTTAAGAAGTGGGGCATGAATTTTACAATACCGCTCCCGATTTTTCTGACCTGTGGGCGGTTGTTTTCTTTTGCCATGTGCAGCCCAATATCGTCGGCTTTAACGATCAAACCTACAAACCCATAAACGGCTATTGTGATGAAAACAGCCACGCAAATCATAATCACAATCTGGCTTACCAAAGTTTGCTCAGCTACTGTTGCATAGGTAATGGCCACTATTTCACCGGAAAGAATCATATCTGTACGAACTGCACTACTTATTCTTTCCTTTTCCAGTTCTTCAGGGGTGATTACTTTCAGGTTATCCCCAGGGATATGAGCTGCATCAGTATGATGTTTGCTGAACATGGAGTGGACTTTTTCATAGCCCTCAAAGCATAGATAGGCACCCCCCAGCATCAATATTGGAGTTATTGCCCAGGGAGCAAACAAGCCCAGGATCAGGGCCGCCGGGCTTAAAATTAGCAGCTTATTGATCAATGATTTTTTTGCGATCTGGAAGATGATCGACAACTCGCGGGAGGGATCGAGGCCCACTACATATTTTGGTGTTACTGCCGCATCATCAATAACAATGCCTGATACTTTTCCCGTAGTTCTTGCAACCTGCGTGGGAACATCATCCAGGCTTGCCGCGCTGACCTTCACCAGGGCGGATACGTCATCTAAAAGAGCGAGAAGTCCAGAAGCCATTATTTGTTTAGTATGTTAAATCAGACATATTTTCCTGTAGACCGGTGCTGTAATTTACCCCCAGAAGCCAGGAGTGAATTACAGCCTTATTCAGCATGACAAAGAAAGCAAAATTGATACAAACTATGCTATTCCCTTATGATTCCTGGGGTGAAACTATCAGCTTAATTTCCTGCAAAACCAGAACCACCTAACTGCAGTCGGTGCAAACAGCAGTAAATCTATCTATTGTAGAAGAGTATAACTTCATAGGTGTTTGCCTCACCAGCACCAGCAAAGTATAAACAGGCATAGTGCAGTATGCAAAAATAACTGCTAAAAAGCGGTACAAGATGTTTACCCAATGTGGATTTTCCCGTTATAGTATAGGTGATTTTTTACACTACAGCCCTTTTTTAACCATGAATGTACTAACTCCTGTTCTTGACTTTTTTACAAGAACAAAACCAAAACAAAAGGATTACAAGCTATCGATTCTTACCTCCGAAAAAGTGTTTTTAGATAATGGTTTCTACAAAATAAAGGATGAATATTCAAAGAACAGTCAGGTGGTAACGCTGTGTAAAGTTGAAGATGGAGAAGACTTTGCGAACAAAAAAGCTGCAGCTATCATCAAAAAAAGCTTTGACGCCTATATGTATAGCTTTGTCCAGAATCCGTTTAAAGCACAAAAGCGTTTAAGCTAATCGGGCTTCCAATATCTGGTACATTACATTAATACTGCGCCTCATCAACATGATGTGAGGTGTAAGGAGGGGGGCTGTGTTCAATGAAGATGTTGGCACAGCCGTATTGTAAACAGTATTGATTCTCTTATTTCGATTTAATTGCTAATGGCCAATGTCAGCTATATTGGGGGTTGGCAGACAGCAGGGCTACTGTCTGTGATCTTTTTCAGCCACAATAAACTGCAAATCTGATGCCAGTCAGACTTATATGTTTTTTAAGCTTTCTGAATCATGGAAGCACCAGCCTGGTACGCCTGCATCCTGCCTCCGGCTTGCTACAGATTCGTGGTATTGAAGGTATCACCCTCCTCCAGCTTACCCGACTCAAAGCCTTTACGGAACCAGCGTACGCGCTGCGCTGAGGTGCCATGGGTAAAGGCATCAGGCACTACATATCCCTGCGAACGTCTTTGAAGCCGGTCATCGCCAATAGCGTTAGCGGCATTGAGGGCTTCTTCTATATCGCCTTCCTGCAAAATATTGAATTTGTCCTGGGCATGGTGGGCCCACAAACCCGCAAAATAATCGGCCTGCAATTCCAGCCTCACAGATAATTGGTTGTATTCCTGTTCTGAGAGGCTCCTTCGCTGTGACTGTACCTGTTCTGAGATTCCCAGCAGGTTTTGCACATGATGACCTACCTCATGAGCTACTACATAGGCCATGGCAAAATCTCCAGGGGCTTCCAGCTGCCTGAGTTGATTGTAGAAGCTCAGGTCGATGTAGATTTTGCGATCGGCAGGGCAATAAAATGGTCCGGTAGCAGACTCTGCAGTACCGCACGCCGACTGCACAGCATCTGTAAATACCACCATATTCGGCTCTTCGTAGGTTGAGCCCCTCTCTCTGAATATTTCCTGCCAGACATCCTCTGTATCTGCAAGGGTAACCGTTACCAGCTCATACAATTCTTGTTCTTCAGCAGTTGGCTCGTAAGTACCAGATGCGCTATTCTGATCCTGTCCTGCCTGGTCTATTACAGCACTCGGGTCTCCACCCAACAGAAGGTACAGCACGATCATGATAGCTCCACCAATACCACCCCCGACTGCCAATTTACCCCTGGACATGCCTCTGCGGTCTTCAACATTTGAACTGGATCTGCGGCCTTTGTATCTCATGATTATAAAATATGAGTATAAAATAAAAATTACTACTGGAATGTTTCGAGCCGCCGTGCCATACTATAGCGCTACAGAAAGTAGCATCAGGAGTTCCCTTAGTAACAAAATGCCTGTGTATTATACTGAACACCAGAATATACTTTTGTTTAACCCAGCTTCAGCAGCTTACCCTAGTTTTGGGGCAGGCATGGAAGTGGCTTGTTCCCAGGCCAAAAATGAAAAGACATCATGCCTGCTTACCAAAGTAGGGAGTATGAGGATTGGAAGTATAGTTGGTTTACTGTAAGGATACTTGCTCCCGAATTCTGCTAATACACTTACTCCAGATGCTCCTTAAAAAAGTCTATCGTACGCTTCCAGGCTAGGGCTGCAGCAGCCTGATCATAGCGAGGGGTGGTGTCGTTATGAAAGCCATGGTTGGCATTCGGGTACATATAAGCGGTATAAGCTTTGTTGTACTCTTTCAGGGCTGCCTCATAGGCAGGCCAGCCTTCGTTCACCCGGGTATCAAGTTCTGCAAAATGGAGCAGGAGAGGGGCCTGTATTTCTGGAACATCTTCTGGTGCCGGCTGGCCGCCATAAAAAGGCACTGCCGCTGCCAGATCAGGAATACGGACGGCCATCATGTTTGATATCCAGCCACCAAAGCAGAAGCCAACTACGCCCACTTTGCCATTGCAGTGCTGGTGGCTTTTTAAATAGTCATGGGCAGCGATAAAATCTTCGAGCATTTCATTGCGATCACGCTTGCTTTGCAGTGCCCGGCCGTCGTCATCATTACCAGGATAGCCACCCAGTGGTGTTAAGGCATCTGGCGCCAGGGTGATAAAACCTGCCAAGGCAGCTCTTCTCGCTACGTCTTCAATGTGAGGATTCAGCCCCCTGTTTTCATGCACTACTACAATGCCTCCCAGCTGTCCTGTTGTATCTGCCGGTTTTGACAAGAGCGCCTTTATGGTTCCACCCCCTTTAGGAGACTGGTATTCTATGTACTCAGATTTTATTCTGGGATCCCCTTCCTTGATTTGGATGGCACCCTTGTAGTCGGGCATGATAAAACTAAGCAGCGAGGCAACAGTAAGACCCCCAACTGCATAGGCAGAAAGCTTTTGTAAAAAATCACGCCTGTCTATTCTACTGTGGGCGTAGTCGTCGTAGAGGTCAAACACTTCCTGTTTGATATCGGCTTTGCTGATTTCGCTCATAAAAAAGAGGTTTATAAAAATGCCGGTGCACTGGTAAATGTATCAGGGAAGGAGCCAAGAGTGGGGAGCCATCTTTTGCATCGTTCACCGCCGCTGTTCAAAATACTAAAATTTATGCGTAAATATTCATACAATTAAAAAGGAGCCTGCTATTCTTTAAACTTCTGCAACTGGCATGTATGTGGTGCACCTACTGGTTAAGCTCATGCAGTTGCTCATCAGTTCCTTACCATTTCCGGGCGCATGCTGCTAAGCCGTACATCCTGGTAAAGGCGATTTGTGCTCCTGGTGCAGTTTTCGCAGCTGTGGGGCCCTGCCATGGATGATCAGGCAGATACAGGGGAAGGTGAATTTTGTAGCACGATTACCCTATTGACTGACACAGCTGCTAGGGCTGTACCCTGCTTCGTTTCATGAATTCTTACTAAGCCTCCACCCTTTAGATGAACAGTTGTAGCTTCAGAAACTTTGTTGATTTAGCTAAAATCTATAGGTGCATAAGTTTAATCGATTTTATCGATGAAGGTAAGGCAGCTACTTTTGTCCAGAGTAATCACAACCAATAAGCCTGGAACATGAACAAACTCTTTAATACTGTTGCTTTAAACGATTATTTGCATTCGCTGAACAGGTAGGAACAAAATAACTCAATGAAAAACCTGCTGGCCGGCATGCGCAGGTAACAGAAACAGAGAGGGAAGTCCGGAAGAAGATGATTGTTCACTTATATCGGGCAGACCAAGATTTTGGGAGCCATCTGGCCAGGAGGCCTGGCTTTAAAATGGCAGATTTTAGAGTGTAGGCAGCCGGACGATACAAACTGATGATTCACAAGGGGAGAGCAATTTAGGGGCTCTCCCTCTTTAAGCTAAGCTAAGGATTCTATATTATGCAGTTACAGTTACGTTACATTTCCATTTCTCACCAAAATGCTTCCATAGCCATCCGGCAACTTTTCCATCTTTCAGATGCGGAGCAGCTGGACTTCTTTCGGGCTGTACAACTGAGCTTTCAAGATATCCGGAGCCTGATGGTAGTGTGTACCTGTAATCGGATGGAAGTTTACTTTGAATCACAGGATACCTGTAGTAGCTCCATGCTTTCCTTTCTTCTTAGCCGAAAGGGTTTAACAGAGCGAGCGGATGAGCTAAGCAGCTATTTCTTTCAATCCGAAAACACCATTAGTACAGCCTACCATCTGTTAAAGGTAACTAACGGGCTGGACTCCCGCATTTCAGGCGATGCCCAGATTATTCAGCAGGTAAAGAGCGCATTTATGCAGGCCGTGCAGCTAAATATGCAGGGAAAATTGCTGGAACGAAGCATTCAGGCTGCATTCAGGCTACACAAAAAAATTTCGAACCAAACCGCATTTCGTTCAGGCACCGTATCCTTCGCTTATTTGAGTCTGAAGAACATTCAGGCAGTATTTGGCAAAGAGGCCCTTAGGCAGAAACGCCTGCTTATTGCCGGGGCAGGAGAAATAGCCGAGGAAGTGGCTAAATACTCTGGCAGGTTTGCTTTTAAAGAAGTAGTGATAGCCAACAGAACAGAAGCAAGGGCAGCCGAGCTGGCCAAAAAATACAACCTTCAGACAACAGCATGGGAACTGCTTGAAAGCCATAGGCTGGAAAACTTTGATGCCATTATTTCCTGTGTGAGCAACCGCAGTCATTTAATTAAGAGTGGGTACTTTCAGGGACTGGGGAAAAAAGTTGTTTTAATAGACTTGGCCATGCCAGCCAACCTCCAAAAGCCCGCTGCTCCCCTGGCAGAGGTGCAGCTGTTCGACCTCGATACGCTTGCAGAAGTAAAAGATACCAACGAAGAAAACAGGTTACTTGCCCGAACAGAAGCTGAAAAGCTGTTATTAGAAGAAGTTGACCTTTTTACAGAGTGGGTAAATAATATTCCTGTTCACCAGGCGCTCAGGCAGTTTCGTTCCGGAATGGAAGATGAAATCAGAGGCTTTCTGCTGCATAAGTATAAAACAGATCTGCCGGAACACCTGATCGCAGAAATCAGTACTTCCCTTGCCCGAAAAATTAGCCGTAAGCCTGCCAAGGCCTTGTCAGCGCAAGTCCATAACGGCCAGGTCAGGGACTATTTAAAAGTGTTTAGTGAGTTATTTTGAATCCGGCTTTTCAGTTGCATTAGGCTGTGTCTGACGAATACCCCCCGCCTAAAAGAACCTTTGTCGGGTGCAAAATTCATCATTTTTAGATCCAAAAGTATTCATGGAATTTGTTAGCTAAAAACAGGAATGTTGAGATGTTTTATGTCCATGAAGCTGTAGTGAACAACTCAGCTTCATGGACTTTTTTTATGCTTTTTCCTGATCGTATTTTACAAAAGAAGCATGGAAAGAATGAGGAACAGTAAAGCAGCTTGAAAGCACCTACTCACTAAACTTTGAGATACACTTTCTTGGCTTCTGTTGTCTGCTTGTTAAATGGGGTCTGGCTGCGCGCAGGTGTGGCCTTCTCTTTCTTTGACTTTTTCTTTTTATTCCACCATACCAAAAATCCTGTAACAGGCAGGCTGGCACAAATAAGGCTGATAAAGAAAGCGAGCACTTTGCCCGGGAAGCCTAAGGCAGCGCCAATGTGGATGTCGTAATTGAGCATGTCCAACTGGTCGGCAAAACTGGCTTCTGAAAACCTGTCTCCCTGTGCACGGTATAGCTCCAGGGTATACTGATCGTAGTAGTAGGTATTGTGGTTATACCAGGATCCCATATCCTGGTAGGCGATTATTTCAATGGCATCCTCTTTATCTTCCAGTGTGGGTGTCATGTACATGCCCTGTGCGTTGGGTTCCTGTGCCAGGGTTTTGTACCAGGCCTGATCGAGCACCGGTACAGTACTATTTGCCAGCCCCCCTGCTTTTGTTGTATCGGAATGCGGATGGTGATGCCCTGGTTTAAGCTCGCCACCTGAAGTAACATAATACAGAGAATCGGCAAACCACTCAAAGCTCCATACCAGGCCGGTAACAGCAAGTACAAAAGCCAGTATCAGGCTGTAAAAGCCCAGTACATTGTGCAGGTCATAGTTAATGCGCTTAAAACTGCCGTTCCACTTAATTTTAAAGCTTTTCTTATAGTTGGCTTTGTTCCACTTTTCGGGCCACCACATTACCAGGCCTGTGATCAGCAACACCACAAATATAAGCGTACACACGCCTACAACAGGACGGCCAATATCGTAAGGTAACCACAGGGCACGGTGCCCATCAATGATAAAGCGGAAAAAGTTAAACTCGCCATTCCCGAGCATTTGCTGTTTATACAGGAATTCTCCAGTATAAGGATTCATGAATATGGCTGTAAAGCTGCGCTTGCCATTTTCGAAGGAGCTAAAGCCAACGGCGGCGGCACCTTCTGCATTGCTGTAGGTAAGGCCGGTAGGTGTTTTGCCCGGCATGTACAACTGCGCAGTATCCAGCAGCTGGCTGGGGGGTACAAAGGGTTTGTCCTGCACTTCCACAAAGCGCCAGGGCTCTAAGGCATCACTAATTTCCTGTTGAAAAGCATAAAAACAGCCTGTGATGCTGACAATAAATACCACTATTCCTGAAACCAGGCCCAACCAGAGGTGTAGCCAGTCATTCAATCGTCTTAAAGTGCTCTTCCTGTTCCTGTCTTTGCTTTTCATAGGATTCTGGGAGGTAGTTTAAACAGAAGCACTACCAGCGATATCTTATGAAGATATGGCTGGTAGTGAAGGTCTGGAGGAGGTTATTACAATTTAAAGAACCCTGCTACAAAATTGGCTTCTACTTCTGCACCTTTAGTAGCTGTGTGGTTCGCCACATCTATTCTATATACATAAGTGGCCGTAGCTTCCGGAACAGTAATGTACACGTAGTTTCCATCATGAAGCGCTGCCAGTCTGCGACCGCTTCCAGAATGCTCAGGGAGCCCATCGATATAGGTCACTGTTTTGGCATAAAGATCTACGATAGCTGAACGCAGGGGGCCGTCACTCCACCTGGCCTGGTTGGCATTGTCAGCCGTATTGATTTCCGCAAAAGCTTTTCCATTGCCTAAATACATCAGGTGGGAGATATTTTTTCCGCCGGTAACTTCTTCCACATCAAAGAAATAGTCCTGATCGAACTCCATTTCACCGCTGTTAATACGCAGAATACCACCGTCTTTGGTTGTCTGGCTGTAACCATTAGCAGGATTGGAATGTGAAACGGCATAAACATCGCCCTGCTCATCTTGGATGAGACCTGTTTTTGTGTTGAAGCCACCGATAGGTCCGGTACGGGTATCTTCTATCACCTGCAGAAATTCCAGCTCAGGATAAGAATAAACCGCCACCACTGCTTCATCGGTATAAGGGGTATCATAAGTGGTGGGATCGCTGATGTAGTAGCTTACAAATAAGTGGTCGCCACTGACCTGCATGCCTGAGTAAGAGGGAGCGCTAAGATCGGTAATATCTGAAACCGGATGCTGTTTGGTGCTGGTAACCCTTACAGTGTTGGCGTCGATGGTGTGGAAGCGTACCACATCTGAAGTGGAAGACAACTCGAGGGCTACAAGTGTATTATCGTCGGCTTTTACAATGTCGGCAAGGCTGTTGGCAAAAGACACATCGCCTATTTGGGTGAGGTCACCGCTTTCATTTTGGGTAATTCCTACCACATTTACATCGCCTAAACCACCAAGGCTGTAAATAGTGTTGTCAATTTGCCTGAAATCAAAATAACCAGGTTGTTCTATGCCCTGGCCTACGGCAGAGAGCGTACCACTCATCACATCCTCAAAGGGTACGGTATAATAGGTATAAGTATTGTCGCTTCCCTGTACGGCAAGGGATAGTACAAATGGACTTTCGCCTGCAGCTGGTGATGGTGTATCGTCATCATTATCGCAGGAGGTAAAAACAGTGGCAGCAAAGAGGCTCAGGAGGGGCAGTGACAGCTGCTTTAAATTTATTGAAAACATAGTGGTTGTATTAGGGGTGTGTTGAGTATTGATATTTACTTATGATCAGAGAACATATCTTAGCTTGACATAAAAGGCACGCCCGGGCTTCTGTAAATAGTACCTATCGTAAAGCCTGGCATCGGTGAGGTTACGGCACTCCAGGGCAACATTGTATTTGCCCTCGTTTAAACTGTAAGAGAGCTCCAGGTTATGCGATGCCTGTCTGGGAATCACTTTTTTGTTGTTAGTGGAACCCAGCTCAGCCCAGCTTAAGAAGTACTGTTCTACAAAATTGTAGTAATAATTGAGGTTTAAGGCTGATTCCTGCAGCCCAACATCTTTGAAACTAAGGCCTGCGTTGGCATTGGCAAACAGATAAGGTGTATTAGGTAGACGGTAGCCTTTTTGGAAATTTCTCTGGTACCCGGTGCCGGTATATGACTCGTTATAAATAAAGTCGGCCTGGTCTGTAATATTCTGATAGGTGATGTTGCCGCCCAGGCGCAGGGTTTCCCGCCACAGATACTGAATGCTGCCTTCCACTCCCAACGTTCGGGTTTCATCTAAATTATCGAAATAGGTTTCAGGGCTGGCTACCTGCACCACCTGGTAAATCAGGTCTTCTGAGTTGCGGTAAATAAAGCTGCTTTCCAGGTTAATGTGGTGATCTCCCCGCAAGGTAAACTGATAGGCTGCCCCAATATTCAGGTTGTTGCTTTGTTCAGGGCCCAGATCAGGATTTGCCTGGGTAAACAAACCATTGCCAAAAAATTCAGTAGCCAGGGGCATCCGATACGTATGCTCGTAAGATGCTTTTAGCTGAAGCTTGGGGAGCAGGAAGTACGTACTGGCAAATCCATAACCAACATTGTTTCTTGTTACTTCTATGGCTTCGGTCCGTTGGGTGGGCAGCGCAAAATCAAACTGTTTGCTGGTTTCTGCTTTCTGCAAAAAAAGCTTGCCAAAAAGGGTAGTGCTCCACTTTTTACTGGGGTCAAACTTATAGGCAAGCCCTACAACCTGTTTGGTAAGCGACCTGGGGAACTGATTTTCTGGTTTGTCGGGGTGCTCCCTGTCAAAGATTTCTCTTTTAAAATAGGAGAGGGAGTAGTTAAACGCCAGTGAATGTTTGGGCGTGATAACATAGCCTGTATTTAACTGGCTGGTGAACTCGTCATCCGTCATGGTAGTAAAGGTTCTGGCGCTGATGTATTCTCCGTTGGTAGAGCCGGGAGTATAGATAGCTTCTCCTAACCAGTTATAGGTAACGCCCTTCAGTGTATCTGCTATAACAGACTTAGTATTGTTATAGGCGCTGTAAAGGCTAACATTCAATCCTTTTATAAAAAGATTGTCTTTGCTGTAGCGCAGCGTGGGCACCAGGGTTTGGCTGTTGCGGGTAAGGCCACCATAAGCACGAGCCATCGTAGTCCCTGTTTGCACCTGTTGGTCGTTAGCAGAGGCTATAATGCCAATCAGGAGGTTATCGGCCCACTTCCGGTCTACCCAGCCGGTTTCAAGCTTTACAAAGCCGGATTGGTAGCGGTCATGAAATCTTTCCACTTCCGTCCATCCATCCACATTGCTGCCAGCTACAATGGGTACCCATACTTTGTAGTTGTTGTCGGAGTAGTTGTAATTAAGGCTGCCTCTGAAGGTAAAGCCATTGTTATGGTTGGTGTATGCCCCACCAAGCGATGCCCGGTGTGTATTAAAGGAGCCAAAGGAATAGGAGGCATCCAGGAAATTGTTCTTTTGGTTGGTAATGATGTTTACGGCGCCACCCAGGGCATCGGTACCCAGCCAAACCGGAACCACGCCCTTATACACCTCAATTCTCTCAATGGTATTAATGGGAAGGTTGCCAATGCTAAGCGAAGAACCAAAATTATCCATCGGAATGCCATCCAGAAAAAATTTCACCTGGTCTCCGGAAAAGCCATTCAGGGTAAAGCTCAGGTTAGATCCCAGCCCACCTTCTTCAAGAATCCTTACGCCTGATACCCGGTTTAGTACATCCCTGGCATCGGAAGTGCTGTTGTAAAGGTCTTTGGCAGAAATTGCGGTTACTGTAAAAGGCTGTTCATTTACCTCACGAACAAGGGATTTACCCGTCACTTCTACTTCATTGAGCAGAGCAATATCTTCCTTCAGGTTTATATCTACCTCTGCTTTTTGTGCTGCCTTTAGCTGCAGTGTTTTTTCCTGCGCTTCAAAGCCTACAAACGACACCTGCAACACATAACTACCTGCCGGTATATTGCTGATTTGGAAGCGGCCTTCTGTATTGGTTACGGCACCAATGCCTGTATTCTTCAGCATTACCGTAACGCCAACCAGGGCATCGCCGGAGGTAGCGCTTACTTTTCCATAAACACTCGCCCCATCCAGACCTTGGCTCCAGAGTCTGTTGGAGAAACAGATAAATGCCAGAATACCAATTACTAATGTTAAGGGTGCATTCAAAGCTTTAAAGCCGTTTAGAGTTATTTAGTGGCGTAAAGCTAGAGCAGAAAATTGAGAAAGAGAAATTATTTAGAATTAATCTAAATAAAATTAGCCACAATTTCTGCCTATACAATCTATACTGCACTTACCTTAAAAGGTAGATTTGATAGACCACACGCTTTGGTCTTGTAGGTGTAATTGCGTTCGTCTGGAGTGGAAGAAAAAAGCTGTTTACAAGTATTTATATATGAATATAGTATTCTGCTGTTCTTGATGAAGGTGTGGCAGGACAGTACAGGACAGCTAAGTTTGTATAGTTTTATACATTAAAAAAATATTATTTACTCACTAAAGCCCAGAGAATGTACACAATACTTCAGTAACACAATCTGGGAAAGTGACTGGGACAATGATAATCAGGAATGCCAATCACATTTTTGTGAGAGAGTTTGTAGCCACTAACCCTAGTTCCCCTTTGTTTGGGCAAGTGATATCTACTGAAAATCCACCGGAAGGCATTACCGTTCCCAGCAGGGCCTTCTGTGCCTACCAGTCTAAGGTCGCACCCCTTTCATTCATCCTGTTAATCTCTATGCAAATCCTGCACCTTAGCATTATTACTATAGAATGAGAAGAGTTAAAAATTTTGTTGTGTTTGTGCTGGCGCTAACCCTTTCCGTCAATGGAACCTTTGCGCAGAAGACATCCTATAAGTTTGATTTTGGTACCGGAGGAGTAGCAAAAGGATACACTGGGGTTTCCTCAAGGGATGTTTACACAGAAGAAAGCGGATACGGATTTGACTTTGGCACCAGTGTACAGCATGTAGATCGTGGCGGGAGCGATCCGCTTAAGAGCGATTTTGTGACCGGTGATCAGCCTTTCTATTTTTCTGCCAAAGTGCCGGAGGGTAATTACAAAGTAACCGTTACACTGGGTGACCAAAAAGGAGAAACAAGAACAACCATAAAAGCCGAATCGCGGCGCCTGATGGTGGAAGACCTGCAGACGGAACGGGGACAGTTTGTAACGAAAACCTTTATCGTCCACATTAAAGACAGAAGGATTGACGGGGAGAAAGAGGTAAGGCTCAAAACAAGGGAACTCACCAAGCTTGACTGGGACAATAAGCTTAGCCTGGAGTTTGATTTAGCAACCGCTGTCAGCGCCCTGGAGATTGAAAAAGTCGATGACCAGATCACAGTTTTCCTGGCAGGAAACTCCACCGTGGTAAACCAGGAGGAGGAACCATGGGCTTCGTGGGGCCAGATGATCACTCGTTTTTTCAAGCCGGGGGTGGCCATTGCCAATCATGCGGAGTCGGGATTATCCCTGGGCAGTTTTATTGGCAGTAACAGGCTGGAGAAGATCATGAGCGTGATAAAACCGGGAGATTGGGTTTTTGTAGAATTTGGCCATAACGACGAAAAGGAAAAAGGCCCCAATGACGGTCCCTATAAATCCTACACCGAACGTTTGCAGCTGTTTGCCAGAGAGGTAAAAAAGAAAGGGGGGCACCTGGTTATCCTCACGCCTACAGCCCGCAGATCCTTCAATGAGAGAGGAGAGATGGTAAACTCCCATGGGGACTACCCGGATGCTGCCCGGAAGGTGGCCCAGGCAGAGCAGGTGCCACTCATTGACCTCACGGCCCACACCACAGCCATGTACGAAGCACTTGGGGTGGAGGGCTCAAAGAACGCTTTTGTGATCTATCCGGAGAAAGGCCTGAAGGATAATACCCATTTTAATCCATACGGAGCCTATCAGATTGCCAAGATAGTGGCTGAAGGCATCAGGGCGAACAAGCTCCCTTTGGCAGACTACCTGGTAGATATGCCTGCTTTCGATGCCAAAAAGCCCGATCCTTTTGAAGGCTTTCACTGGACCCCGAGTCCCCAGGCAAGTGTAGTGAAACCCGATGGTAACTAGCCAGACAGGTTGCCGCCCTGTTTGTGGAGGATGTTAAAGCGCAGAAATTACCTTTATCCCTATTATTTGAATAGCATAAGCCAATGTAGCATGAGAAAAATCTCCTCTTTACTATTCCTATGTTTTTACCTGCTGATGGTCCAGTCAGCAACTGCGCAGAATGCGCCGGCTCCGATAAAGCTGATAGATTTTGTGCTGACCCCAAGCGCTGCAGACTGGAAATACAAAATAAACCAGCAGGCCACGCTGCAGGTAACCGTTCTGATAAATGATGTACCCCTGAAAGATGCAATATTACCTATGCATATGGACCTGAAATGCTGCCGGTAGAAAAATACAACGTATGAAATACCCTATTCTTTGCTTAATGCTCCTTTTTTCCCTTGTTTTTTTCGCCTTTCAGCAGGTGAAGAATAAGGTTATGCTCAACGAAATACAAGTGGAGGCACCCTTTGCTATGCCTGCTATCAATGTTCCTGATTTTAGCCAGTGCAGGAGGATGCCTATCACTGATTATGGAGCCATTCAGGGGGATAAGGATAAAACAACTATAGCCATTGCCAGTGCGATAGCAATCATCCATAAGCATGTTAATAACTTTGAAATGAATAAAGACAGGGGCTGAAAAAGGTATGGGAGAAACAAGTAAGCGTTATTGGGTGAGCGGTGCTTTATGGTGTATATTGATCCATTTGCTGCTGTGTTCAGGGCTTCTTGCACAGCAGGATCCTGTATGGGATAATACCGAAAACAGCCACTGGAAGGCTCCTTTCGAGCAGGTGGAAATTCCTTCCACCGCCGATGGTCACCTCCAAAAGGCATTTATGTACAGGTCCGGGAGTACAAGGCCCAAGCCCCTTATCGTGAGCCTGCACACCTGGAGTGGGGACTATACACAGAAAGATCCTATTGCCAAAGAAGTCCTTGCGCGGGACTGGAACTACATCCATCCCCATTTCAGAGGCCCGAATAATACCCCTCAGGCAATGGGTAGTCCTTTGGTGTTGGCAGATATTGAAGATGCCATTCGATATGCTCTGGCAAATACTAATGCAGATCCGGAGGAGGTTCATATCATTGGCGTGTCGGGAGGCGGCTATGCCACCTTACTGGCGTATATGAATGGGAAATACCCCGTGAAATCCTTCTCGGCCTGGGCACCCATTTCTGATATAGAAGCCTGGTATTGGGAATCGGTGGGGCGTAGGCAAAAATATGCCAAAGACATTCTGCAAGCCCTCTCCAGCGACAGCCTACTTCCACAGGCAGAAGCCCGAAAGCGGTCGCCACTGAAGCAAAAGTACCCCGCTGCAGACCGAAAAGATGCTAAACTGTACATTTATGAAGGGGTACATGATGGGTATGAGGGCTCTGTTCCCATTACGCATTCCATCAACATGTACAATCGCCTGGTGGGGGAGCTTAAATGGGGGCTCTCGGACCTGGAGGACATTATGCCAAAAGCAGCTTCCGATCCGGATCTGGTGTCGGAAAAAGAGGTGATCGAGCTGTTGACAAAACGATACAACCCGGACTACGACCCGAAACGGACACTTTTCGGGCGTAACATTTATTTGTACCGGGAGTGGGGCAACATCCAGTTAACTATTTTCGAAGGCGGGCACGAGCAAATTCCCCAGGCGCTTGCCCTGATCCCTTACAACAATACTGCAGCAATCAATGCCAACATTCTTTGCATTGGAGATTCCAATGCCGCAAACAAGGAGGGATGGGTCACCCAGTTGCAGGAGATGATCCCCGAATCAGCGCTGGTCAATATCTCGCGCTCGGGCCGGACCATTGGCTTTGATAATGGAGGAAGGGCAGCGTTGAATGCGCTGAAGAATATTGATGGCTACTTAAGAGAAGCCCGGGAAAGGATAGGAAACAGAAGCTACGATTACATCATTCTATGCCTGGGTACCAATGATACTAAACAGGAGTTTGCCGAAAGACAGGAAGAGGTTGTTGCTAATTTTGAAAAACTATTAAGCAGGATTCAAAAGCACCCCTTGTATAAAAAGGATAAGCCAGGGTTAATTGTTGTAACACCACCCCCCATCAGTGAGACAGATATCGAAGATAAATACCAGGGGGGAAATGCTCGTCTGAGGTCTTTAGTGCCCCGCCTGCAGGCAGTAGCTGAACGAGAAGGCTGCACGGTAGTGGATGTATATCATCCTTTACTGGGTGTGCTCAATTATTATGCACCCGATGGGGTACACATGGTCGCTGCCGGTCAGAAGATCATCGCAGCCAGCATTGTGGATGCCCTGCTGCAATCAGAGCGCCTGAAATAATCGGAGGCCGACTGGATCAGGTTATTAACGTGAGTTATGGGTTAGCATCAGCCTCAATTGCTCCTTAATGGTCATCCCCGCGCAGGCGGGGATCTGTCAGCTAAAAACAGGAAAGCTGATTTCAGCTGTAAAAGCAAACAGATCTCCCGCTTCAGGGGAATGACGGCTTGTATTGGACTCTGGAAGATGATAACAGGTAGATTGTCAGCAGCCTAAATCCTTAACGCACGTTGATCAGCCTGTGGTAAATGGTAAAGCTACTGGCTGTCAGCTTTGGAAAGGGCCGGATGATCACTTTCTGATCACCGCCAGGAAAGCCGCTGATATCTCGGCTAGCAGCGTTTCCCAGATAGAAGCATCACCATTTAAAAAGAACTTCTGGTTTACTTCCAGCTCTATTCCACCATACTGTTCTTTTGAGAAGCACTTTCTAAGATAGGCAGGAAAGCTGTCGTCTGTTCCGGGATAGGGTGAGTTATAGAGTACCTTCCGGCTTGGATTCTGGGCCAGCAGTTCCTGCTTTAAAGCATCTGCAAAAGCCTGTTCCATGGGACGCTCCGGATCAAACAAAATACCCATGTCGGCTTCTCTGGTTTTGCCCTCCAGTACAGGAGTAAAGGTATGTGCCGCCAGTTGAATTACCGCTCTGCCATCTGCCAGCAACTGGCTGATCTTATCCTGTACCTGCCGGCGGTGGGGATAGTAATATTCCTCCAGGATGCTCTTTTTTTCCGTTTCTTCAAGAGCGCTGGTGTAGTCAGAAAAAAGCTCTTCATTATCTGGTGAACGGTTTGCTTCTACCAGCAGGCGTGAATGAAGTGTGTAGTAAAGGGGGAGCCCAGATTCTTGCTTCAGGTGCTGCGCCAGCCGCAGTGCACCAAAATCAATGGCCTTATGGGTGTACAAAACATCTTCTTTACCTTTAAACAAGGAATGATAGCGGGCTGGTACCAGGTTGCCTGCGTGCTCACAGCTGAGAATGTACGACTGATTCATAAGCTTAATTTTTTGTACAGCTATAAAATTCTGGCCATGGCTTTGCCTTCAAAACGATCTTTATGGGCTAAAAAAGTCAGTTTTGCACCTTCATCACTAACTTCTAACTGAACAGGAGCTCCCAGGGTAAGCGCTACATTTACACCACCGTGTCCGGCCGGAAAGCCAAAGCATAGCGGGAAATCGTAATCTTTCACAGCATCAAGCACTATTTCTTCAGGTGTTTTGCCAAAAGGAGGCTCATCTTCCTCTATATCGGTGAGTTTGCCCACCACAAGGCCTTTGATGTACTCAAACTTGCCAGCCTGCTTTAAAGAGGTTAGGAAGCTGTCGAGCCGGTAGTGTTTCTCACCCACTTCTTCTATGAATAGAATTTTTCCATTGGTGTTCAGCTCGGTAAAGGTTCCTTTCGCACTGCAGATAATGCTGATGTTACCACCTGCCAGCACTGCTTCGGCTGTGCCCTTCCGGTTAAGGGCATGGGCATCCACGCTATACGCCAGTTGTTCGCCAAACAGTGCTTTTCTAAGGCTTTCCCATGATTTTTTATAGTAGCCTTCTTCCAGGTCGGCAGCCATGGTGGCATGCAGGGAAGCAATCCCCAGCATGCCCTGCAGATAGCTGTGCAGAAAGGTAGTATCGCTGTAACCAACCAGCCACTTTGGCTGGTACTTGAATTTATTGAAGTCGACCCCATCGATGATCCTGGAGATGCCGTAGCCGCCCATAGTTTCCATCACTGCCTTTATTTCTTTATTGTCCAGCATGTCCTGGAGGTCCCGAAGCCGTAATTCATCAGAACCTGCAAAGCTTCCTTGCCGGGCACCAATGGTTTTGCCCCGTACGGGCTGCAGTTCCCACTCTTTTAAAATTTTCTCCAGTCTTTCGATGTATTGCTCATCGGTAACATTACTGGTGCTCAGCAGGGCCACTTTATCGCCTGCTTTCAGATAAGGAGGAATAGTCATATAGAAAACAGTTTAAAAAGTACCTCTGGTACGTGAAGAGGAGGTTTGAGGTTTTTACCTGTTGCACTAATGCTGCTTAACTTTTTTCTGTTTTAGAGCTTAGGCTCAGATTGATCTGGCTGCTGCCTCCGCACTTTTATCCATGATACCGGTGTTCCTGTTTTGCTGGACATGAATCATATGGGAGAGAAGGTTTTCCAGATGGCTCAGTTGCTGCAAGTCCGGATTTTCTGCCTTTAACTGATGGATGGCTTGTGCTAGCTCCTCTTCAGCTAAAACCTGCCTGTTAATATCTGTAAGGGTGCCGATCCATTTCCTGATTTCACCTTCTTCATTCAACACAGGCACTCCTTTAGAGTATACCCATTTGTAGCCATCCCCGGGCACCTTAATCCTTACCCGGAAGGCATATTTCGTTTTTTCAACATTTGCTTTGAGCCAGCGTGTAGTGGCCATGTCCCAGTCATCTTTATGTACTGCATCCAACCACAGTTTTTCCCCCAGATCAATTTCGGGCAGTGCTTGCTGGTTACTGATTACAGTGGCTTTGCTTACATTGGTAATAGTGTTAAACTCCCACACCACATCGGCAAAAGCGGCTAACTGGCTACCATATTCCTCCTGCTTTTCGCTCAGCGTCTGCTTAAGCGCCAACAGGCTCTTTTCCAGATCTGCGCTGTACTGCTGGAGCTCTTTTTGCTTTTGTTGCAGCGAGAAATAGGAGCTAAGCAGATCCTGCTCTGACTTCCGCTGATCAGTTATGTTTTCAACATTCAACAGCAGGCGATTTTCCAGTTTTATAAACTGCATGTAATAAGCCTGCTCATCGGGTGCATCATATATTACTTCTTCTTCCAGGGGCTCGTGAGATTCAAATGAGGCAATGAGGCTGCTCAGCAGCTTGTGCATTTTGTCACCTGTAAACAGATCTGTAAATTTTTTACCCCCTAAATGGTCCGGAGCACCATTCAAAAGCGTCTGTGCTTTTGCATTAAGCAAGAGCAGGTTAAAGTTTTGGACTTGCCCCTGTTCGTTTACCTCTGGCTGCCAGACAAGTAAGCCCCAGTTGATCTTCTGAAAAACTTCTTCCAGGAGCTTACTGTCAGTACTGGAACTGGCATCTGACTTAGGCCCTGCCCACTGGTTGATGCGACCTAAAGCGAGTGAGGGAATGTCAGACAAATCGCGCTTGATGATCTTAAAGCAGATTGAAAGAGAGTCCCAACCTCCTGCAGGATTCAATATCCTGAATTCCAGTTTTTTTTGTTCATCATCTTCGGCTTCTGCCAATTCCTGCATAAAAGCTTCCCGTGCCGACCTGTCGTCCGGGTGAATGAGGTAGTCTTTCTGCTTGTCTGCCCAATATTTAACTACAGTGGTGCAATAGTTGTCGAGCTGTTCAAAAGCCGGGCTCATGGTTAATAACTTGCCGTTGCTGAGGTCAATGACAAATAAGGCTTCCTGCGAAATTCCGAAAAGAGCCTCTATGGGTGTGCTTATCCCTGCATTATCTATGTTGTTCATGTGTTGTATCAATTTTAATTTCCATAATTTCTCTATGTCAGCAAAATGCTGTACTAGTGCCCCTGTAAGCAGATTTCTGCATATTCAGAGGCTTAATTTGCTGACAGATGGCAAAGGAGAGAGGGCAGAGACAGAATGAAAAAGCCCAGGCCATGTGTTGGAAGTGGGCCTGGGTTTTTTGGATGTAGTTTAAAAAATCAGCCAAAATTTAGATTAAAAAATAAATCAGGATCTAAATCGCATATAACAGATATGGTGCCAGAAGTAAGATTTAGTTCCATAATGTAGTTCGGTACCTCACTAAGCGTATATTTTCAACTAAAAGCCTGGCAGTGGGCGGGAGGGAAACATTGGTGATCGCATCATTTTGATATGTTTTTCCCATTATGAAAGCTACTTCTGCATTGCTCTCTATCTTCCTGTTCCCTTAAGCTGTGTCTGACGAATACCCTTCGACCTAAAAAAACGGATGTTGCCCCTGGGCTGCAGGTCTTTTTGTCGCCGTAGCATTGGCTATGCCTCAAAACGAATCTTTGTCCAGAGACAAAACTCATCATTTTTAGATCTAAAATTATTCATCAGACACAGCCTGGGCAAAATGAGACTTTTGGTAGAGAGAGGTAAGACAGCGGTTGAGGCCCCCGGGCAGCGAACACTTTTGGCTGATACTGTAAAAATCCATCCTATTTGTTTACACATTTTATCTCTAAAACTGGTGTGGTGGATAAGGTATGTAACCCTGCTTTTGATGAATGATCAACAAACAGCATGAGTCTGGTGCAACCAAAGTTGGAGATAATAAGTAAAACAAGTACTCAAGTATATGCAATACAAAATGAGCGGTAATTATTAAAAAATGCAGCTATACACACCTGTAGGCTTTTATCTGGCGTAAATGAAGGGTTGATTTTGTGGGTTCTGGATTAAAACACAATGAAGAAATCAAAGATATTACTGATAGACGATGATCCCTATTTTTTATCTCTTACCAGTAAGACATTAAAAGACGCAGCTTACCTGGAAAAGATAAAATGCATAACACATGTAAAGGAAGCCCGCGAGTACCTGGACTTTTGTATTGATGGGGAAATTCCTTTCCCTGATGCTATTTTTCTGGATATCAATATGCCTGGTATAGGGGGTATGGATTTTGCAGACCTCTACAGTCGAAGATATGCACACGACCATCCCAACACAAAACTGGTGATCCTTACCGCTTCCAGTAGCTGGAAAGATAAAGTAAAAGCACTGGAAATCCCTGCAGTTGATGATGTTGTGCAAAAGCCCCTGACCATTAAAAAGCTTAACAGCCTGCTTCTTAGTTAGTGGAGTTGTGCTTTGTTATTTTAGATATATCATGCCAACGCCTGATACTAGTGGAAATACTTTGGTGCCTAAAGAGAATGGTAGCCTCCAGTAAGATTTGCTGATAATGGAAATTTAGATCTGCCGGATCATATGCTTCTGCGCCCCTGCATAACAAGGCAGTGTTATTTGGCAGGAATCGAAGTTTTATGTTCAGCAGGTGGCAATCGAAAATGTTTAGTTGAGCACACATTCTACTTTGCTTTTTCAGTAATTTCGCATCGTATTTTCTAAATGTTTTGCTCCAGCTACCAGTAATCCACTTGCATATCAGGTCAGGGGTTAATGCGCTCCTGCTGCTTTTACTGCCTTTTGTTGCTTTTGCACAAACTCCCAGGCTCAAGCAGTTTGCTGTTTCCCTGCAGCCACTTCACCTTCAGCAGGTAGAGCAGCTTATTAGCGGAAAAAATAGTAGTGGCCCTGGCATTATGCTAACGCCTTCCTGGCAGGGAAATACTACGCATGGTGCTCATCTGCTAAAAATGCAACTGGGATATGCCAGCCCCAAAACCAGCTATGAAAGTGGCGCAACAGCTACCTGGCTTAACCTAGCGCTGGAGCATAGCTACAGCAGAGCAGTTGCCGGGGTAGGCGGGGTGGAAATTCAGCTGGGCAGTTTGCTTACTGCAAATTACAGGCTGGGTTATTATCCGGTTTGGGACGATAGCCATATGTATTGGTCTAATTTTATAGGAGCGGGACTTACAACCCGGCTCATCAAAACTGTAGGTGATAGGAAACTCTACTTCGTTCAGTTTACGCTGCCTTTAGCGGGAGCTATTAGCCGCCCCCAATCTCACAGGGACTATAAAATAGAAGATACCGCTATAGGCAACATTGTAAAGCTTAACCATCAGAATTTGCAGCTGGCAACACTTAACCGGCATCTGAATCCTGTCGTAGAGGCAGGGTGCCAGCTAAAGTTCTCCGAAAAATTCTCTACTGCTTATTTCTACCAGCTAAGCTATGTGTACATGAAAGCTTCTTATTCCGGGGCTTATCAGGAATTGCAGCATCGCTTGGGTATTAAATTTCTCTTTTAGGTGATAAAACAGCTAGCACTAACGCTCATAGCCCTGGGCCTTTTTACCTCCTGTCTCAAAGAGCAGGAATTAAAACTCCCTTATGAAGGCTTTACCCCCAAAACGCTGCATGACGGTTGGGCTATCAGTACCCCGGCTGACGTGAACATGGATGAGGGTCTTTTGGAGCAGGCTTTTATACACTTTTATAGTGCTGAAAAATTTCCGATGGGAGAAAGCCTGCTGGTGTTTCGACAGGGCAAATTAGTGGCCGAGGCTTATGCTAAAGATAAAGGGGATCAGCATCGCCTCAATAATATCCAGTCTTGCACCAAAAGTGTTACTTCCATGCTGGCGGGGGTAGCACTGCAGGAGGGGCTGATTACAAGTCTTAACCAGTCCCTCTACTCATTTTATCCCCAGGTGTTTACCAGTGACAGCAAAAAGGCTTCTATCAGCCTGAGAAACTGCTTAAGTATGCAGGCAGGGCTGGATTTTGATAATGGTATTCATACCGAAGAACTGTTTCACACACCTGGTAACAGCCTGCAATATATATTGAGCAGGCCAATGGTATATGATACCGGTGCCATCTTTCATTATAATGATGGATTGCCACACCTGGCAGGAGCTGCCATTGCTACTGCTGCAGGAAAAAGCCTGGAGCAATTCACACAGGAGAAGCTTTTTAACCCTCTGGGTATTCAGGAGTACAAATGGGAAAAAGCAAAGGATGGCACTAACTTCGGTGCTTTTTCCCTGCACCTGAAGCCCCGGGATCTGGCAAAACTAGGGCAGCTGTGCCTGCAAAATGGTAAATGGGAAGGGCAGCAGCTGATAAGTGCCTCTTATTTGGAGGAGGCTGTTAAAGTACAGGCTGGTTCTAATACTCCCTATGGCTATTACTTTTGGCTACTGCCTGCTTTCAAAGGTTATGCGATGAAGGGGCACGGGGGGCAATTTGTGTTTGTATGCCCGGAAAAGGAGTTGCTCATTGTCTATACAGCTTTTCCCTATACAGACCGTAGTCTCTGGACTGATGAAGGAGCACTCATAGAGCCAATCTTCAGGGCCTGCAAATAATGAAATCTGTATTTCAGGCCTCTCTGGCACAAAGGTAGTCTCAGGTAAAAGCCTGTTAGTGAAGCAGGCAGCTTTTACTGTTAAGCATAATGTTTAGCGTCAAAAATTGCCAGATTACGTGATGCAGTATATATGGTTGATGAGATGCTGGAAATATAAAGATTGGATGCTAGGCCAATGTACCGGTATCATCAAGCAGAGGAGCATCTTCCGGGTTGCCTAAGAAGATCAATGGCATTAGAAGTATTTGCTAACCTAAAGCGCCTGGCTGCAGCAGGCCAAAATGTGTGGAGGTGTAGAAAGACCTGGATAAAGAATGGGATCGGCTTGATCTGCCGGCCTGCTATCAGGAACATAAAGAAACAGAACATGAAGTGACAGGCTTTTTCTGTAATTTTAGTACGCAATGTTGCCAGAATGTAACATACATATTCTTGTTGTCATGCTCTCCCGAACTGAAAAATTTTCGCCTGTTACACTGGCTTTGGCTAAAGTTAGTCCTCTTTCAATAATTGAAATGGAGGCGTTGGAGACGATTGTTCATCAAAAGCAGCTGCCTAAGCATACTGAACTGCTAAAAATAGGGCAGGTGTCTTATAACATGTATTTTGTAGCCAGGGGCCTTGCGCGGGTTTATTACTTCCGGAATGAAATTGAGGTAACGGACTATTTTGCCATAGATCAGCAATTTATTGGCGGCGTTGAAAGCTTATTTACCAGCCAGCCCTCCAGAAAAGCCATTCAGCTTATAGAAGATTCCCATATTTATTATTTTTCAGCTTCCGATTTCGAAGCCTGCTGTTCGAGGTATCATGCCATAGAAACAGCTGCCCGCAAAATAATCATCTTTGCTTTCCTGGAGGGGCAGCAACGGATCGAAAGCATTCGGTTTCTTTCAGCAAAGGAACGTTACGAAGAGCTGGAAAAGAAGTATCCCGGCATCAGCAACCGCTGCCCTTTAAAGTACCTCGCCTCTTACCTCAATATTACCCAGGTGAGCCTAAGCCGTATCCGGGCTGGAGTTCAATAAATTTAACATATGTAAAATTGTTTTTGCTTGTTTCGGCTGACCTTTGTGAGGTACTTAATGCTCACAAGAAAATGAAAACAGTGATCCTGGGTGCCGGAATAGCAGGCCTTACAGCGGGCATAGCCCTCAATAGAATTGGAATCAGGGCTTCGGTTTACGAAGCAGCTCCGGAAATAAAAGCAGTTGGTGCAGGGCTGGGGCTTGCCGCTAATGCCATCAAAGCCCTGAAAAAAATTGGGGTAGAGAAGGCCGTTATGGAGAAGGGACGGCTGCTGGATGCTTTAGTCATAAAAGATAAGGCGGGAAGGCAAATAAGTAAAACCAACACCCAGGCATCTAGCCAGAAATACGGGGCAGATAATTTTACCATTCATCGTGCAATGCTGCACAGTGTGTTACTATCTTTTCTGCACCCGGAGCAAGTACAAACCAATAAGTGCTGCATAGATTTTGAAAGAACAGGTGATAGAATCCTCCTGCACTTCAGTGATGGTAGCCAGGATTGGACGGATTACCTGATTGCTGCCGACGGCATTCATTCCCCGATCCGGGAAAAGTTACTGCCGGACTCAAAGGTCCGCTATGCCGGTTATACCTGCTGGCGTGCCGTGATCGATTATCCATCTGACCATTTAAGAGAAGCCAGTGAAACCTGGGGGCCTAACGGCCGCTTTGGGATTGTACCCCTCGCGAATAATAAGCTTTACTGGTTTGCCTGCATCAAGGCAAAACAAAATGATGCTCTTCTGAAGAAGTTTACCGTAAATGATCTGCTCCATCAGTTTAGAGAATACCACCACCCCATCCCTGAAGTACTGCGGGCAACAAAAAATGAAGCGCTGATATGGAACGACATTGCTGATCTTGCTCCTTTGCCAGGCTACGCTTTTGGAAACATACTGCTGATTGGAGATGCTGCTCATGCCACCACCCCAAACATGGGCCAAGGAGCCTGCCAGGCTATAGAGGATGCTGTTATCCTGGCTGATGTGATTGAGGCATCTAAGACCATCGCCGATGCTTTTCAAATATTTGAAAAGAGGCGAATGGAAAGAACACAATATATAGTTAAGCAGTCGCGCCTGATTGGAAATTTAGCCCAGGTACAGAACAAACTCATAGGCTCGCTCAGGAATACACTGATGCGTGCCCTGCCTTCAGGAGCACAGCAAAAGCAGCTGGAAAAGATACTTAATGTTGATTTTTAAACTCCAGTATAATAGGCCACGCCTGGCCTGATTAGAAGCTGCAACTTCAGCACAAAAGAAGTATATTTTGCGGGCCTGGGGTGTAAGCAGCATAAATGGACTTTTTTTCAAATTGCACGATGCCTGCTGGCCTGAACAAATAATTAAAATGTTGATATGAAAACTTTGATACGTCTGGAAGATATCGTAAAACTCCTCATTGCTTTTGGGGCAAGTATTTACCTGGGGTATGCCTGGTGGGTGTTCCCTGCCTGGCTGTTGGCACCAGATTTAAGTATGCTGGGCTACCTGCTGAATACAAAGATTGGTGCCTGGACCTACAACATCTTTCACCACCAGGGCCTTGCCTTAGCCTTTGTTGCAGCAGGGGTGGTAATGGCTGTGCCAGAGCTTCAGCTGGCGGGGCTGGTGTTATTTGGTCATAGTGCCATGGATAGGGCATTAGGCTATGGCCTCAAGTACGAAGACAGCTTTCAGCACACCCACCTTGGCTGGATTGGCAAAAAGCAGCAAGTCAGTGTACCAAAAGTTTAAGGCATAGTGGCCTGTAATTCCCTGGGGCAGATGTATGCTATAAACCTATCAACACCCAGGGCGACAGGTAAACAACTCTTTGTTTAGCGCCCTTAGTTCTGCTAAAAGCAGAACCTGTAAACCAATTCAGTTCCTGGCCCTATAGTTTGAACGGTAGCTGCGGGCTAATTGCTGATGTTCAGCTGTTTAGCCGGAAATGTGCAGAAAAAAGCGCTTACAAATCTCCTTTGTGGCTGCGGCTGGCTTTTTTCTGCGCCTGTTTTTGTTTGCCAGCCAGCCGGCGCAGCATCGAGGCCCTGCTGGGTTTGGTTGCTTTCCGCTTCTTCTGCTTTCTGAATGCCTGGCTTAAGAGCTCATAGAACCGTTCTATACATTGCTCTTTGTTCTTCTGCTGGCTGCGTGATTCCTGGCACACCAGCTGCAGATAACCCTCGTTGTTGATTCGGTTAGCCAGTTTTTGCTGTACCAGCAGTTTTTCTTCTTCTGAGAGCAGAGCGGAGCCCGCTACATAAAAACGCAACTCAACCTTCGTTTCGACTTTGTTAACATTTTGCCCGCCGGCTCCACCACTTCTGGATGTCTGGAAAGTGAATTCACGCTCAAAATCACGTTCTTTTAAATCAATCATGCTACTGTGCTATATTCTGCTAACAGGCTCTGTTCTGGCATGCGCTACAAACCCGGCCTGTTACTGATTAATCGTTTCCTGCTCTCTAATGTTGCTGCATACCGTTTTCTTGTATGGGCGCTTTTTGCCTCTAAACCTAATACGCTACAACCTGCTGCCCAGTAGTTACGTCAGTAGGGTAGCACGCAGCTGTTTCAGTTATTTATCCTGAAATTAAGAAGCTGCCGGCTGGTCTGGACAATAAATAAGCCCTTAATGTAGTATTTAATATACGTTAGTAGGAGAGGTGAAATTTTTATAGCACACTAATGGATTAAAAACATCGGTTTCAGTGGGGGTAGCGCCTATAGCATAAGCAGACTTTTTTTCAGGAGCATTTGAATTTTTTATGCCAGTATTAAAGCAGAACGAAGTATTCGCGGGTAGGTACCTTTTAGACCAGCTGATTGGCGAAGGTGGGTTCTCGGAAGTGTGGATGGCCAGGGACCAGATGGCCGATGATGCAGTGGTGGCCATCAAGATTTATGCAGCAAACGGAGGTTTGGATGAATGGGGCCTGCGGCAGTTTAAAAACGAGTTTTCACTTACCCATAACTTATCCCATCCGCATCTGCTGAAGGTGAACCATTTTGATGTGGCCGATGGTGCCCCCTACCTGATCATGACCTACTGCCCCCATGGCTCGCTGGGAGAGGGGTTAAGAAGATCGGGTGTTTACAGCGAACGGCAGGTGGCACTCGTTATGAGCCAGATAGGATCAGCACTGGAAGAAATTCATAGGCAGTATCCTGCTATCATTCATCAGGATATAAAACCTGATAATATTCTGCTCCTGCAGCCGGAAACTTTTGTGCTGGCAGATTTTGGTGTCAGCAGCCGGATCAGGAACACCTTATCCAAAACAACTGCCAATTTACAGGCACTCACCGTAGCCTATGCGCCGCCCGAACGCTTCGACCACCGCCCTACAGCCGATGCTGCCAGTGATATATTCTCACTGGGCGTAACGCTTTACGAAATGTGCACCAATGAAGTGCCCTGGGAAGGTGCAGGCGGCCAGTGCTTGCTTAAAGGGGCACGTGTACCAACTCTTCCCGCTGGCTTTTCTCCTGCCTTAAGTAAAATTCTGGAAGCCTGCATGTCGGCAGACCGCAGCAAAAGACCCACTGCTACAGAAATTACCCAAAAAGGCAGGCACTACCTGGAAACAGGGCAGTGGCCCATGGCTAAGCAAAAGAGAAAGCTGCTCGACATGAACAAGACAGTTGTTTCTTCGCTGGCCACTGCGGCCGTGGCTTTTGTGGCTATAGCGGGTGTAACGCTTTACGATCTTGAGCCAGGAAAGTCGTCGGAAAAACCCATTGATGTAAGTTCAGCGCCCATAGTAGAAGGCTCAACAGACATAGAGGAAAAGAGCCCTGCTATAATGGAGAAAAGCACCAGCCTACAAGCCGAAAAGCCAGCAGAAAAAGCCACACAGCCACTGAAGCAGGCCACTGAACTTTCTCAAAAAAAGGTTCCGGTGCAGCAAAAGAGCACAAAAAGCCAGGTAAGAAGCAGGAAAGCTCCGGCCACTGAAAAGCTGGTGGTTCAAACTCCCATCATCAACAAAGAGGCTCTTGAGGTACAGGAAATTGAGCTGCAGCCTGCACCGGCGGATGTGGCGCCAGCAGTTAAAAAGCCCCGGAACCAGCCAAAGGAAACAGAAGCTACTGCGGCTTCCGGCAATTCTAAAATCAGCTCATCAAAAGTTAACCGGCCTGCTACCAGCAATACAACCATCAGTAAGGCTAAAAAAACCTGGTTTAAAGCCAGTCCAAAATCTAAAACTGTAAAGAAAAAGAACGCGCATAAGAAGCGGGTCAGGAAGTTAAAAAGGCGCTTTTCCTGATTCAGCCGGGCTTTCCTTCTAACTACTTCAATCAGGCACAGCCTAAAAGAAACAGCTAAAAGTGATTGATGCTTAAGGCTGCTTTATCTTTATCAGGTATTATTATTTTCAGGCTAGGGGTTGGTGAAAAGCTCATATGCTGCCGTTGGGCCCTGCTCTTAATGGGGGGCTGCAGCATTCAGTAGTCTACTGTAACGCCTAACGCTTCTAATTTACTGATTTGATCCTGACTAACGCTGTTGCCAGACAAATCCACATAGCTTAGGTTTTCAAGATCCATCAGCGGACTTATGTCTTCAATCTGGTTATTTGCTAAAAAGGCCATTCTTAAGTTCTGCAGGCTAGCTAAGGCGTCGATAATGCTCACCTGATTATCGGAGAGGTTTAACTCTTCTACATACGTAAGTCCTTCCAGTAAGGAAAGATCAGTAATCTGGTTGTCAGACAAATCAATCTTTTTTGCATGTAAACAGAACTGTACACCATCCAGGTTGTCGATGCGGGAGGATGATAGCTCAAAGTCATCAATATCTTCCAGATAGTAGGAGGGGAATTCTATGTTGGTATGACCATACTCTCTCAATTTTATGGCATCATAGAAGTTGTAATGCTTAGGCTTGCTTTTAGCCCTTTTTACTCTTTGGCTATCATCAATAATGCTATAGCCAACTGTAGTGGAATCCCATTCATACACTGGTGAGTAATCAATATCTTCGTGCCCGTTTAGCGAATGTGCAATTTCTTCAATGCGCTCTAGCTTCAATATGTGGGAATGCTTCAGTAAAGCACTGAAGTTGTTCTGCTCTGCCAGCTTGCTGATCTCAGTTGAATAATAATTAGCCCTGTCCGGATGATACAACATAATGAGCCTGGAGAAGCCTTTGCCCTCAGCTGTGATCCGGATATCTACAAACTCACTTATTGTATTTGCAATATGCTGGAGTGCTGAAAACTGCTTATGCTTGTATAATTTGATAAGCGTTAAGGAAATACTGTTTAAGTTTTTAATGCTGTAGGCTTCCTGTAGCTGCTGTTGAAGGCTCCCGATTGTCATGGAATATTAATTTAAAATCCTGTACAACTTAACTGAAGGCAGATCAGGCCCAGTTTTGAAGTTCAATAATATTACCATCCGGATCTGAAATATAAATGAAGGTTAGCTGCCCTACATTTTCCACATAATGTGTGCAGATATCTCCAACCTTCGATGCGCCGTTTTTCAATGCCAGTTCTAATATTTCAGAAATGTTTTCTGTTTGAAAAGCAATGTGTCCGAAGCCCTGCCTGTTTGGCAAAGCTTTTTCAGCACCAGCTATTTCTGCGTACTGAAATATTTCTAAGGTTGGTCCACTCTCTCCATAACCGGGAAGCCGTAAGTGCATGCCCTGCAAGTGTGCATTTTTAAGGCCGGTTCCTTTGTCAAGCCAGTCGCCGCTCAGATCCCGTTGTGGGGGGACAGGAACGCAGTTGAACACGGTTATGTAAAAGTCAGCAAGCCTTTTCCAATCCCTTGTGACAATATTAGTGTGAACGTACTTTACTTTCATTTTTTAAGCTATCTGTTATGTATGTAAGCCTTAAGCTGTAGCAGCCGCTTTTCCTTAATGTAAGAGGTAGGCTTTTGCCCAGGCCTTTATTTGTCTCCTGCAATCCGCAGAATAAGATAGGGCTCCTGAGGGGCCTTTGTAGCAGAGGTCAGCAAGTTTGAAAGAATGGTTTGCTCCCGCTATAGTTATGGTCCGGATATTTGATGGGATACCCTGTGGAAATAGACGGTTAAGCTCTGCCATGCAATAGGCTGGCGAAACCAGGGCATCGTTCTCTCCAAACAGCAGCAGCAGTGGTTTGTGAATGCTTGTTAAATATCTGGCAGGTTCAAACTTCTTGATCACTTTCAGCTGTTTCCAGTTTTCCTTAATGGGTAAAAGAGACGTGAGGAAAAAATCAAGCTTCACCTGTCGGAGTGCTTTTTTCCGGGCTGCTCCCGCTGCCATTTGCTCCTTACAGATTAGGTTGCTGGTGTAGTGGTTGCGCACCTGTTCCTTTACATCAAAAGTTGGGCCCGCCAGAGAAATGCCACCTACAAATGTCTCCGGATATTCCGACAGGCACACTTGCGTAATCCAGCCTCCCTGGCTATGGCCTGCTACTGCAATCCTGCTGCTGTCGATAAATGGAAGGGTGCGCAGATAATCGGCAGCCGCTTTTGCATCGGCGGCTCTTCCCTCAAAATCGGTGTTAAACCACTTGCCTTCAGATTCGCCCACGCCTCTTTTATCAAAGTATAAAAGGGCGATGCTATCCATTGGCAGGTTTTGCTCAAAGAGGGAATCCAGGAAGCTGGCATAGCCAGCCATGGAGGAGCTGCCACTGGAGCCCACGCAAAAAACAATGGCAGGAACCCTGCTGGTTTTGTTCCTGGGTGCCAGTAACTTTCCTTTTAAGGTGTAGGGCCCGCTTTTAAAAGAAACAGCTGTACTTTCATAAAGAGCAGTACGATTAGTAAATTCTTGAGCTTGTTGGTTCAGAAGGGGAGTGGCTGGCCGAAGGAGGGCAAGCGCTGGTAATACAAACAACATAATGGATGCTGTTAGCAGTGCTGCTCTGGGTAAAGCTATAACAACTCTGGTCATTTCTGTTTTTTTTGATTTAATGTAAGTATGCAGGTAACCCCTACTGAAACTAGAGCTTTACAACCTTTGTAGCCCAGTGCGCAGTACCTGCCACGGCGGTTTTAGAGATCCTGAATTTTGCTGGATCGAGGTACTGCTCAATAAAGGGAAGATCAGGGGCGTAATAAAACGCCCCTCCCACTTTCAGAGAACGAAGAATCTCCATATACCGCAGCGCATACCTGGTGTAGTCCCCATCTACGCGGAGGTGGTGGTGCAGGAAGTGGTTTGAAAATCCAATGTTGCTGATGATGGTTCCCCAGCTCCTGCCTGACAAATCAAACTCAAACCAGTCTGCTTTATGTAAATAGTTTGTTGCTGTGGCAAGTCTGTCAACTCCAAATGCCTCAAGACCTGCAGCTTTAAGATGCTTTACCAGGTAAGCCTGCTGCCCGCAACCCAGGTCTAGTACAGGCTCCTGCAAAGTGTGGATGTCTATAGCTAACAATTGTAGTTGTGTGCGTGCAGCGTATTCTCCGCAAACAACTTCCTGCTCAAGGTAAGGCTCTGTTGAAGCATAAAGTGTTTTGGCAAAAGGGTTAGATCTTTTTACCCAGGCCTGCAGTGCCTGGTAGTGCTGCTTTGCTATATCCGCTAATCCATTTGCAATAGCCCGGGCAGGCAGCTGCATGATGGCTGCGAGCATCTCTACATAAATACCTTTCAGTGCAAGCCTGTCTGAACTGCTGAAGTAATAAAATTGGTTTACCCGGCAAAGTGATTCAAGGGCTTTATCTGCCAGGTAGTCTACAAGCACTTCTTCTTCCTGTTTGCTTAAATTGATTAGTGCAGCAAAGTGCTCTTTTATGTAGGAAACTGTTGCTGAAGAAAATCCAAGCCTACTTTGCGACTCAATGCAGAACAGGTTTTTTGTACTGTTGTACCGTAGCTGCTGGTCGATCTGTGTTTTCAAACTATCCATAGCATGTAAAAAAGGTGTTGTGGCAGGTGAAGCCCTTTCGGGAAAGCTACAAAATGCGCTAAAGCACAGCAAGCATATCGAGAGGGGAAAAAGAGTAGTAGCTACTAAATCACTATTCAATTTTGAACAGCCCGCAGGTACAGCTAAGCAGGACTTTGCGTGGCT
This sequence comes from Cesiribacter sp. SM1, assembly GCF_020178975.1. Taxonomy (GTDB): domain Bacteria; phylum Bacteroidota; class Bacteroidia; order Cytophagales; family Cyclobacteriaceae; genus Cesiribacter. The sequence continues at coordinate 96,506 of NZ_JAHXBU010000045.1, read as the reverse complement.
GGCAGATTATTAAATTATTCTGCCACTCCTTCGGCAACGGTTACTGCAGAGGCTCCAAAGTAGCCCATGGCTCCATTGCTGATATTGCCGGGAGCGTTGGCCGGTGTGCTTTCAAAAGGGCTGCCTGTAGAATTCTGCTGGTTTACCAGTGCGTACCAGAATTCGTAGGCGGGTTTATCCACTCCGTACATCTCTACCCTTAGCTTATCTCCTGGCTTCAGGGCAAATTGCATGCTGGCATGGCCATAGCTGCCATCATACAGATCGTCGTTTAGCACGGCCAGTTCATCGGGTGCCAGTTCGCCATTAATGTATACATTCCAGCGGTAGAAATTGCCTTTACCGGCAGGGTCGCCAAAGTGAATGTAAGGGTAGTAACCTTCCTCCTGCATATGACCATCTGCTTTGTATTCAAACGTTAGGGAGTCGAGAGGTGCAACAGCGGGCATATAGCTTTGCGCAGTATAAGTTTCTCCGTTTACGAGTGCTTTTAGATAGTAGGTGTTGCCTGCTTTGCCCTGCAGCTTAGTGGTCTGGTAGAGGCCGTCATTTACCTGTGTAAGTGTATCGGTGGTGCCTTCACTGTCAGAAATAATTACCAGGGCGCCGTTCACACCGGCGGTGCTGCCTTCTTCCAGGTAGCCCCTGCTGTTGGAAATGCGCAGCTGGTATGGCCCGGGCTGGTCGGTGATGAGGCCTTCCACTACCAGCCTGGCATCGGCGGTGTCCAGTTTATATTCTATTACTTCTTCGCAGCTGCTGAATATAAAGTTAAGCAGGCTCAGGCTTATCAGGATATACTTTTTCATGTTGGTTGTGGATAGAGGTTAAAAGTTGAAGTTGTAGGTTAGGGAAGGAATGATGCCGAACAGGTACATTTTTACTGCCTCGGTTTTGCTTCTGTCGTCTTCGTTTTCACGGAAGTACACAGAGAAGGCATTTTTACGGGAGTACATATTGTAGACAGAGAGCGTCCAGCTGCTGTTGTACCTCTTAGATTCGCTGCCCCGCTTCTGGTAGGTGGCAGAGAGGTCCAGGCGGTGGTAGTCTGGCAGGCGGTAGCCGTTTCTTTCAGAATATATGGGGTAGGTTTTTCCATTGTACTCGTAACGTCCTACAGGCATGGTAACCGCACCCCCGGTGGCATACACCCAGTTGGCACCAATGTTTATTGTAGGGCTTAACTGGTAGCTCAGCACCACATTGCCGGAATGGCGGCGGTCGTAACGCAAGGGGTAGGGGTTACCACCATTAATGCCAGGCACCGTGCGTTCTGTTTTGGATAAGGTATAGCTAAGCCAGCCTGTTAAGAGTCCTTTCTGTTTACGCAGGTAAAACTCTGCTCCATAAGCCTTGCCAGTGCCATGCAGTAATTCTGTTTCCAGCTGGTCGTTCAGCAGAATTTCAGCATAGTCCCTGTAGTCAATCTGGTTGTCCATCCATTTATAATACACCTCCACAGATGCCTCGAACATATTGTCGTTAAAGTTGCGGAAATAGCCAGCTGCTACCTGATCTGCCAGCTGTGGCTTTACATAGGTGCTGCTGGGAATCCACACATCGAAGGGCATGGCCGATGCTGTATTTGATACCTGGTGCAGGTACTGCAGGCTGCGGTTGTAGGAGGCTTTCAGGGAGCTTAGGCTGTTAAGCTCGTATTTTGCGGCAATCCGGGGTTCCAGTCCTCCGTATGATTTAATTTTCTCAAAGCGCCTGTATTGTACAGTATCTATCGGTGTTTCAAAGGCCTCATCATACTTATATACTTTACCCGGACCTACATTTGTAAAGCTGGATAGGCGCAGACCATAGTCCAGTGTTAAGCGGTTTGTGAGCTGCTGTTCGTTGCTTAGGTACAGCGCACCTTCAAATGCATTGGTGCTATTCAGCTTAATTTCGGATACATAGGAAAACTCACCGGGCGTTACCTCGGCAGGCTTAAAGTTATGGTAGGTAGCCTGCAGGCCAAACCGTAGCTGGTTTTTCGGATTCAGAAAGTAGGTGTAATCATGTTTTAGCCCCCAGTCAATGATTTTAGATTTCCAGGTAAATTCTGATTCTTTTTCTTTGGAGCCAATGGCATAATCAAAGTCTGAAAAGATAAAGGTAGTGTTGGAGAACAGCCTGTCGCTGAAAAGGTGATTCCAGCGCAGGGTAGCGGTTGCATTGCCCCAGTTCATCAAAAAGTCATTTGTGCCGGCTACATCACGGCCAAAGTAGCCCGATATAAACAACCTGTTGTTCTTGTTGAGGGTATAGTTCAGCTTTGCGTTCAGGTCGTAAAAGTAGAGCTTGTTGTTCTTGATGTTCTCGTCGCTGCTGAGCTTAAAGAAAAGATCTGCATAGGTTCGGCGGCCCGATAGCATAAAGGAGCTTTTATCCTGCACAATGGGTGCCTCAACAGTAAGGCGGCTGGAGATGGTACCAATGCCACCGGAAACAGCCAGTCTTTTGTTGTTTCCCTCTTTCATGCGTATATCGAGCAGCGACGAAAGGCGCCCGCCATGCTGGGCAGGAACAGCGCCTTTGTAAAGCTGCACATCCTTAATGGCATCAGCATTAAATACCGAGAAGAAGCCCATCAGGTGCGAAGCATTGTATACAGGGGCCTCATCCAGCAGAATCAGGTTCTGATCTGCACCGCCACCCCTAACATAAAAGCCAGAGGTGCCTTCGCCGGCAGTTTGTACGCCAGGCATCATCTGTACTACTTTCACCACATCAACCTCACCAAAAAGAGCAGGCAGGGTTTTGATTTCTTCCATTCTTACTTTTTGCGTGCTCATTTCCATACTGCGCACGTTTTCATCTTCTTTCCGGGAGGTAATCACCACTTCATTCAGTGAAGAGATATTTTCCTTTAGTTCAACATCCAGCTGCAGGCTGGTAGTTAAAGCAAGCGGCCTGGAGGTGGTAGTGTAACCAAGGTAATTGTAGAGCAGGGTGTAGTTTCCTTTTGGAAGCGTGAATGAGTAGAAGCCATACTCGTTTGTTATTACGCCTACACCAGGCTGCTCCTGTATGGTAACTGCAGCACCAATAAGGCCCTCACCTGAGGCATGGTCTTTTACATAACCGCTGATGGTTACTTTCTCCTGGGCAACTGCTGGCCCGATCATCAGGCAGAGCAAAAGTAGTAGCCCTTGTAGAATTAAAAATTGCTTTTTCATGGGGATAGGTATTGAACTATGAAGTTTTGGGGTGTAGTATTTGCTTTTGATATCACAAAGTTAGGGTGAGGCCTGAGCGGAGACTTTACAAAATAATCGGAGAGATTTATACAATTCTGGAGCAGTGTTTCTGCTGATGAACGTGTGCATAGCCATGCACTCCCTCGGGTAGTAAGGAGTGCATGATTATATCCGGAAAGTTGTTGGAGAAAAGCACACACCAGCCGCAAAACAAGCTAAGCCCTTCAGTGGAAGGGGAAGATTGGCGGCTGGTACTAAAGAGGAGAGAGGGCTGGTTTTTTCTTTAGGTGCAGCTCAGGTATGACTATGTAGAAAAAAGGAAGATACACCCGCTGCGTGGCTGGCATAGCCAAATGAGTAAGCCCACCAGGCACCTGAAAACATCAGGCAGCACAAAGTTCCGGGGCTGTGTTTGTTTTTAGGCGATACTGAGAGGGTGAAACCCCAGTGAGGTCTTTGAAATGTTTTGACAAGTGATGCACGCTGCTGAAGCCTGTAAGATAGGCGATTTCTGTAAGGGTGCTGTCAGTAAATTTCAGTAGTTCCTTTACTTTCGCAAGCCTTCTCCGGATTACGTACTGCTCTATGGTAATGCCTTCTGAGCGGGAAAAGATCTCACTTAGCGAGCTGTATCCAAGGTTCATTTTATCTGCCAGCACCCTGGAGAGCTTTAGCCTGGTTTCAGCTCCATGAACGGCGGTGTCTAATGTTGTATTGATGATTTCCTTGATCTGTTGAATAAGCTTAGTCTGCCGGTCGATCAACAGATCAAACTCCAGGCCCAGGAGCAGGCTCCTGATCTGCTGATGCATCTGCTCATCTATTTCGCCGTCAAACACTACCCGGCCCATGCTGATCTCCTTAACGGTTAATCCTGTTTTTTCCAGGTCTGCTTTCAGAACAGTAATACATCTGTTGCAAACCATGCCTTTGATTAAGATTTCACTCGTCATTGCCGTTGCTGTTAAAAAAAATATCTGTTTCAAAATTCGGCAGATACCAGCCTTAACCTGTTACAGATTTTTAGCAATGATTTACATAATTTTCTGATAAGTGCTAATCCCTTCCCATTTTGCCTGCCCGGGGAAGCTGCATTCCCTGGTTTTTGGCAAAACCCTAAGCTTCTTTCAGCAAGGAGCATACCACTGGCTTTGAGCTTAGGGTGTTCACGGGTACTGGTAAAATTCTGCAGGCTTTAAACGGACCACATAAAGATGGCTTTCACCCGCAGGCTGGCACCAAGCCGCTCATAGAACCTGATGGCTTTATGATTGTCTTTTTCTGATTCCCACCGGATCATGTTTATCCCATCAGCCCGGGTTTCTTGCTTTACAAAATTCATCATGCGTTCGCCAACACCGGTGCTTCTGTACTCCTGCTTTACAAATACATCGTCGATGTTCAGGTACACGCTGCCTGCCCAGATGGAAAAATTTTTAGTGTATGATACATAGCCTATCAGTACTCCGTCTTTCTCAGCGACACAGGCTCCAATAATGGGGTTTTCTCTAAAGGTATGCTGAATAAATGTTTCCCTGTCAATTTTCACAAATTCCAGCTGGTGATGATAGGTAGCCAGTGCTTTCATCATCTCCAGGAAAGCATCGGTATCCTGTTCGGTAACTTTTCTTATGGTAATGCTCATGGCTGTTAAGGGGAGAAGGTTCTGAATTTTATACCGTATGGATTACCTGATATAAATGGTGCGTACATTCCCTGTTATCAGACTTGCAGCAACATTCCTTTTTTCTGTTCACCAGGTAGGGGCTGCTGCAATTCCAGCAGCTGGCTGCCTGCTTTTCTGATTTTATGAAACTAAAAGTATCCAATGCATCATGGAGCGCTACCTCATCTCCCTCTTCAGTAAAAATCACCTCGCTACCCTCTACAACAGATACCTTGCCAACAAGCTTAAAGCCAGCCTTACGAATGCCTCTTTGTGATGCGTTATTTTCAGGTGCATGCATGATCCAGAAGCAGTCGCTGTGGGCTTTTTCTGAAGCTATGATATACTGGAGCAGTTGCGGGTAAATACCAAGCCCACGGAAGTCTGGCAGCGTTCTGAAATTCCATAAATAGCGATGGCTGAGCGGCAGAATAAACTCGTGGTTCAGCTCACCGATCCTGGCTTTTCCCATGGCCATCCAGCCAAAGGCAGCAGGTACCTGGTGCAGGTAGGCTACGTATGCTTTATGTTCGTTTGCGAACCGCTTACGTGCTTCCTCCAGGGATATCTGCCCTAATACGGACATCAGCCGGGGATCGTCAACTTCCTGTATTTCCAGCCCCTGTACTGTGGGGAGTGGAGATAATTCATCTTGTTTGGTAAAGTAGTATAACATTGGTGGGAGCGTTAATCTGTTCAATAGGTGGGCTGTAGGCTTCCCTAACTTTGGGATTGCAGCAGCTCTGGGATTAAGTTAATGGTTGGCAGTGAGGGCAAATGGGGGCTAACTGCAGCAGGAGCATCCACAGGAGCATGCTTTACCAGTACAGCTGCTTCCACAGTTGCACATCTCACAAGAGCAGGTTGAACTGCTGCAATTGCTTGTTTTAATAGTCTGGTCCATGATCTTTGTTATTGTGGTAATGTTTATTTGATGATACAAAGTTATCATGGCTCAGCAGGCTGTGCTTTATACAAATAAGGGGAAGGTTTACAAAATTCCTGTTTTATGCCCCGCCTTCTGTTCTTCGACTTAATGTTATATGAAAGGCCCATTCCATGAAATCACTGGCTTAAGGTTTGATCTGGATGTGTTAGGGCTGTTGCCGGATCAGGACAATGGCTGTGCCTGAAAGCTGAATTCTCTGTAGTGTTTCCAGGGGCCACCGAGATATTCCCACAGGCTTAAACCCGTTCCCCTGATTGTAAAAGGGCTGAAGCTTTCTGCTAAATTTTCCTGTAGCTGCCTGGCAACGGCCGGTGCTACTTTATTCTGAATGGTAATGTGGGGCCTTAGCTTTTGTTTGTCCTGGGGAGAAAGAAAAGGCTGCCACTTTTGCTGCAGGTGCTTGTGCAGTTGTTGCAGCTCGCTGCTGATGATTTTATATGCCACACCGTTTCCAATGCTTTGTGGTCCGGCCACCTGGAGCAGCATCTGGCTTTGCTGAAGGGTAAGCTCTGACAAGGTTTCCTGCAGCATTACTCTTTCCATCGTGAGCTTGTGGAACAGGGTCAAATGCGCTTTCAGGAAATTACGCTCCGGCGGGAAGTGCTTATCCCGTAAAGCTGTAAAGTAAGCCGAGGCTTCTTCATCCAGGGAAAGGGTGAGAATAAGCGGGTTTGTTTCCATCTGTATACTCATTAAAGAATTAGTATATCGCCGGGAAGCATAGCGGGGTTGCCCTGCGATAGCTTGCTACAGCGGTTTAAAAAAGCGTCCACAAGGCTTAATGATCAACAGCCGGAGCTGGCTTTATCACAAGGCGGCTTAGCTGTGTTGGTGAATGCATTGGTAGCATCTACAGTATAATTCAATAGGCTGAATACCCGCCAGCCTAATGCACATTATACTATTAATGCCTAAGCCTGCAGAAGCTTTCCCGAGGCTGCGAGCATACTAATGAGCTGATCAAATTTACTTTTGTAGTAGTCGGTAATGGTAGTGCCGTCTGTTTCAAACAGGCTTGGTTTTATTACCGGAACTGAAAAGGGCAGCACCCAGGCACGCAGCGATTTGGCCACTGCATCCATGGCATTAATTCCCTGCAGGGCGTGCAGGCCATCTGAAAGGCAGGTAAGGGCTACGATCTTACCAGTAAGGTATGGGCTGGGATCTGCGCTGGTAAGTTCCACCCAGTCGAGTGCATTTTTGAGGGCGCCCGTCATGCTGCCGTGGTATAGCGGCGTAAACCAGATATGGACATCCGCAGCCTTCAGGGTCTGGCACATGCTGATTACAGCCTCTGGTACAGCTGGGGAGGTAGGATTGAAAAGAGGGATTTGCGCTTCTGACAGTTCCAGCCGAACAGCTGTTAATCCTTTTTGCTGCACAGCCTGTACCAGGTGGCTGATCACACGCATTTCTGCAGACTCGGGCCTGTTCTCCAGGGAGCCATGTAAAACAAGTACTTTCATTTTTAGCATTCTATTTAAAAAACTCTGCCTGTGGCATGGAGCCTCAGCAGGGCAGATCTATAAATGTGGAAGTGCTGCTCTAAACTATGGGCCAACAGATGATGAGAACTCCCCCGCAGGCTAAGTTAACGTTTATTTCTGATTCTGCTTAAGGTTTCCGGGGTAATGCCCAGGTAGGAAGCAAGGTATTTAAGAGGCACCCGCTGCACCCAGTGTGGCGTTTCCCTGAGCAGTTTTTCGTAGCGTGCTTCGGGTGAGTCCAGCAGGAAAGAGGCTTCCCGCTGTTCTTTTTTAATGAACATGCGCTCCATGCTTAACCTGCCCAGCTTCTGCCAGCAGAAGTAGTTTTCGAAGAGCATCAGCTGGCTATCCCTGGAGATGGTGTACAGCCGTACAGGCTCCATGGCCATAACATTGAACAGGGCAGGCTGCCCGGAAATAAAGCTGGCATAAGAGCCGCAAAATTCATTTTCAAAATTGAAATCCTTGGTGATCTCTTCTCCGCCCACCAGGTAATACAGGCGCACATAGCCCTCAGCAATAAAGCCAAGGTGCCGGCATACTTCTCCCTGCACAAGAAAATGCTCATGCCGGGCAAGCTGCCTGCGCTTAAGCGAGCTTTGCATTGCCTGCCACGCATCGTCGTCGTGGGGCACAACTTTATCCAGGTATGCCTTTAATTCTTCACCCATGGGAATAGCTAATATTCCTTGATCTATATCAAGAAATATAGCATTTACTGGTGATTACTTTGTACTGTCAGGCAAGATTATTCGCTCAAATCAATTTTTTTTGAGCGCATACAGCAGCAAATACAGCTCCATGCCTACAGCTGCATTTGCTGAAGCCTGGCAATACATAGTCAATGGAAAATTTTTAATAACCACTAATACCACTTTTATGAAAACAACTCTTTTAAAACCAAAAAGCCAGGCGGCGCTAAGTACCCTTTGCTGGGGCGTTTACGTGATCCTGAATGGATTAAGCATGACGATCGATCCTGAAGGCACCCTGAAGATGATGGGATTCTCGCCGGGAGCAGAAACAGGCATACGCATGGCAGGCTTACTAGCCCTGGTGCTGGGATTTTACTATGTGCAGATGGGCAGGCATAATTTTGTTCCCTTCTATACCTGGAAAGTAATTGGGCATGTAGGGGGCATTCTTATCATGACGCTCTTTTACTTCCAGAACCTGGTACCTGCCAGCATCTTTATCATTTGCTTTAGCGACGGGCTGGCAGCACTCTGGACCAGCTGGGGCTTAATCTATGACCGAAAGAAAAGCCACCAGGCAGTTATGGCATAGATGCTTGCGGGTTTTGCGGCAGCATCCTGCTATGAAATCCAGGGCACCTCACGCTGCTATTTCAAGTCTGGGAGATACTAATGAACCTGCGATGGGCTCATTAGTATCTCTTTTGGTTAGCGTACCTCCTTTAAGGGAAAAGAGGAAAAAAAGCTCAGGCAGCTGACTAATTGGGATAGAAATTTGTTCCAGAGTTTGAAAACTATCAGCTGACAAAGGCAGCCCCGCTGCTAAAATCGTAATTGCTGCTGTTAAAGGGAGTGATTCCGGAGTTGCAACACTAAATTGCGGGGAAGTTTTTGAAATGGCTGCAGTAAATAAAAAATAGTTATTTTACATGTCTACAAACTTAAAGAACATACCCTATTCAGTATTAGAGCTGGCTACTGTGGCAGCAGGTGCTACACCAGCCGATGCTTTTGAAAACAGCTTAGACCTGGCCCGCCGTGCTGAAGAATTTGGTTACACAAGATTCTGGCTTGCCGAACATCATAACATGATCAGCATTGCCAGTTCAGCTACATCGGTGCTGATTGCCCACGTAGCCGGTGGTACCAGTAAAATCAGGGTTGGTTCGGGTGGCATTATGCTGCCTAACCATTCGCCCCTGATTGTTGCCGAACAATTTGGTACGCTGGGCTCGCTGTTTCCCAACCGCATAGACCTGGGCCTTGGCAGGGCCCCCGGTACAGACCAGGTAACGGCTCATGCCATTCGCTCCGACAGAATGCAGGCAGTCTACCAGTTTCCTGAAGAAGTAAGCCAGATTCAGCAGTACTTTTCTACAGAAAACAGCAGCGCAAAAGTAAGAGCCACGGTAGCCGAGGGTGTAGAAGTGCCCATATATATTTTAGGGTCGAGCACCGACAGTGCCTGGCTGGCAGCAAAAAAAGGATTGCCCTATGCTTTTGCCAGTCATTTTGCTCCTACACATTTGTTTGAGGCGCTGAACATATATTACAATAATTTTCAGCCTTCGGAGTATTTGCAGGAGCCTTACACCATTGCCTGCATCAATGTAATTGCAGCCGATACCGACACCGAGGCCGAAAAACTAGCAACCTCACTGATCAAAATGATGCTGGGTGTACTGACAAACAAGCCGGATTACATACAGCCGCCCTTTGATCCTACGCCGGAAATAAGAGAGTTGGCGCAGAATCCTGCTTTTCAGCGCATGCTAAAATACGCCTTTATTGGCAGCAAGGAAACAGTGAAGAAAAAGACCCAGGAATTTTTGATGGAAACCAGTGTAAACGAGCTGATGGTGGTTTCGCACATCTATGATCACCAGGACCGGGTGAAGTCCTACAGGCTTTTTGCCGACATCATGAAGGAATCCCAAGTGGTGTAGTATCAATATTACACCTGCACCACCTTGCCGGGAAGTGATTAAATTAGTGCAGCACCCTTGGCAGCAATATCCGGATACAGCACGAAGGCTGTATTTTGTTTGTGAGCAGGACTGCTGGTGTAGGTAGCAGTGATTTCAGCCTTAGAGGGGATTCTCATTTTTGAGTAAGTAACTACCCCTTACACTTATTTAAATAAATGAAAAACGGCCATAGAATATGCTCTATGGCCGTTTTATATGTGTAATTGCTATTTCATCAGCTTAAATCTCAGGTTGGTCTGCTCCCCTTTAATGATTAGCAGGTACATGCCGCCAGACCACTCGCCATGCTCCATATTCCAGTGATGCCTGCTGCCTGATTTTTCTACAGTAAAAGCTTTTGCTGCCAAAATTCTGCCGCTAAGGTCAGAAATGTAAGCCCTTACTACTTCTTTTTGTTCCATGGCAGGAAACTCCAGCCACAGTCCATCCTGCGACAGCGGGTTAGGATAGGCCGTAAAGCTACCGGCGGCGGCCTGCTTGTCTGCTAAAGGCTTGGTACGGCTGCCGGCAAGGCTGTTGGTGTACCTTAGCAGGTCTTTTCTAACTGCCTCATAATTGCCTATTTCAAAACCGGTGCCAATGCTGCTGGTTCCGCCTTCGTACACGGCAAGAGATCCCTCCTGATCAGAAAACTGGTTGTTTCCATCACCACAGCCACCAACATAATCCAGCTGAATCTGATGATCAATGCTCTTTAAGGCAGGATCACCAATTTTGAAAGTTTCACCAGGCTGCAGCTCTCCGTACAGGTTAATGGAAATACAGGAGATATCATCAGGGCCAAAGCCTACCACAACATGATCGTCCATCTGAACAGGGTAATTGCCGGTGTTGGTGATCTCAACGAATTCTATATCATTATCTACCAGGTTTTCCTCGGTAACGCCAACGTTAAAATCAGTAATCTCCAGGGAAGCCTGCATGCGTTCACTGTTGGCTTCGTAGGCACCCTTATCAGCCTGCTCACCCTGCGGACGGATAAAGCCGCGTGCATCAAAATTATTGTCTGTGGTATTGGTACCGGCATTGAGGGCAGGACTATCTGCCTGCAATGAGCGGGTGGGTACAGCTTCGTCGTCGTTCTGGTTCAGGCTGTTGAGCCTGGGGTTGATTCCCACATCTCCCTTGACAATTTCATCTCCCTCTTTCAAACGAAAGGCACCTGAAGCATTTTTGGTGCCCACCAGGTTATAGCCTTCCGAGGTAAAGGTTTTTCCACCCTTATTATCGTAAAAATCGGTGCCTGGCTGCTTGCCGTTTTCGGTATCATCACCAGCAGAGTTGCCGGCTATGATATTGTTTTTGATGGTTGAAGAACCCTCTGTTACTTCTTCGCCATCAATATAGCGGGCGTGGGCAATACCGCCGCCGGAGCCGCCTTCTCCGTCTTCGCCGCGCTCGCCGCCGTTAACGCCTGCAGCACCACTGGTTGGATCGCCACCCAGGTTATCGGTAATGGTAGAGTTGGTAAGCCGCAAGGTACCGGCATTATAAATAGCGGCACCATTGCCGGCATTGCCGCCCCGGCCACCATCGGCGGGCGCTCCATCAGACTGGCCAGTAGCCGGACTGCCACCGTCGCCAGTGCCGTTACCGGAAATGGTTGCCCGGTTAATGGTTACATCGGCATCCTGACCAATGAAAACAGCACCACCATTACCGCCACTACCGCCGTTGCCACCATCTATCAGATCAATAGAGCTGGCAGGTGCTGCACCATTGCCGCCGCTCTGCGTAAAGTTGCTGCTGAAAGTAACCTGGTCCATGTCTACTGTAAGGCCCGACCCGATACGCAGGGCACCACCATCTTCACCATCCTGACCGTCTATGCCATTGGGTCCGGAGTTGTCGGCATTTCCGTTTTTACCTGCACGGGCCGTACCTCCGGTAAAGTGAATGCGCTCAATAGTAACCGGGCTGCCCGAGACCAGATCCAGGATACGGTCATTGGGGCTAATGCTGATGGTAGGTCCGGGCGTTCCGGTACCCTGCAGGAGCAGAGAGCTAAAGCTGCCGTTTACATCCAGGTCGCCGTAGTTATTGTTGTTCTCATAGGTATTGTCGGCATCGTTTGGGGCTACCCGCGACAGGGTATAGTTCCCGGAATTGCCACCCGGTAAAAAGCCCGGAATTACTATGGTTACATCCAGCCCGTCACTGGCATTGGCTTCATCAATGGCTGCCCTGAGCGTGCAGCGCCCGGCTCCATCTTCACAGACTCCGTCGCCTGGGTTGGCGTCACGGGCATTGCTGTCGTCGTTGGCATCTGTTACGATAAATTTAATGCTCTGAGCAGCTGCTGGGTTTGCTGCCATGAAAAGAAAAAGGAGTAAAAAAGCAGATAAAAGTTTATGCATTTGGTTTTTTTATTGGTGAAAAAATCAATGAATACTAAAAGGTAACCCTCACATAGCCTGGTTGTTGAAAAAAAAAAGCACAGCAGCAGGGGAAAGCCCGCGACCGAAAGTCTCCGGCACAAATGAATAATTCAGCGAATGCTACAGAAAAAAAACTGCCTGTCTTGATTAAAAAGAAGCTGCAGCACCCTTATGTAGTCATTTGCTATCAAAGCTCTTCGGAGTACCTGAACTTAAACACAATAGGCGGGCATTATGGTGTTGGATTATCATTTTTGGTACTGCCCTAGCTGCAGGTATCTAGCTGTTTATGAGTATAGGGCGTATCAGGTGAAATTTCTCCTTTTCAAAAAATGCACCGATATTACGGGCATTGATCGTAATTATTCATCAGCATGAAAGTAAAAAAGATACACTCATTATTGCTGTTCCTTTTGTTAGGAGGTGCATGTTCCTCACCGCAAAGCACACAAACTGAAAGCACCACAACAAGCACCCCAGTATATAGTACCGAACAGATAACGGCAGAATCACAGAAAGCCAATAACTTCTTTGAGCGAACCTTCAACGAATCACTGGAGCGCAGCCCTATGCGGCAAACGCAGCTGGGAATAAAAGAAAACCAGGACCAGTGGGATGACGTATCGGATGTGTTTGCAATCCGGGAGCAGGAAATGCTTCTGGCAGATCTGCGGTACCTGCGCGATTCCATCGATTATAATGCCCTGGATGAATCTACGAGGCTAAGCTATAAGATCTGGGAAGAACAGGCCCAAAAGGCAAGCAAAGCTTTCCAGTACAGGCACTACAGTTATCCTCTAAACCAGATGTTCGGCTGGCAGTCTACCATTCCGGCTTTTCTCATCAACTTTCACCAGGTCACCAACGAAGAAGATGCCCGGGCTTATATTGCCCGCCTTTCAAAAGTAAATGGGCTGATGGATGGTGTGATCGAAAACCTGACCATCAATGAAAAGCAGGGGGCCGTACTTCCAAAGTTTCTCTTCCCCCTGGTGCTTAGCGACAGCCGCAATGTAATCAGCGGTGCGCCCTTCGATAAATCCACAGCCACCAGCCCGCTGCTGGAAGATTTTCAGAAAAAGGTAAATGCGGTGCAGGCGCTAAGCGATAGCCAGAAGAAAAGCCTGGTACAGGAAGCAACGCAGGCGCTGAATAATTCTGTAAAACCAGCCTATGAGCGGCTCATTGCTTTCCTGGCTGAGCAGGAAAAAAGAGCGCCTATGGAAGAAGGGGTGTGGCGTTTTCCGGAAGGGGCCGATTATTATAATGCAGCCTTAAAAGGAACTACCACCACTAACCTCACTGCAGACCAGATACATGAAATTGGTCTTAGCGAGGTGGCCCGCATTGAAGGCGAGATGAAAAAGATCATGCAGCAGGTAGGCTTTAGTGGTAGCCTGCAGGAGTTCTTTGCTTTTACCAAAGAAGACCCCCGCTTTTTCTATCCCGATACCCAGGAAGGCCGCAGGCAATACCTCGACTCTGCCACGGTAATCATTAACAACATGCGGGGGCGCCTGGATGAGCTATTCCTCACCAAGCCTAAAGCCGATATGATAGTAAAAGCAGTGGAACCTTTTCGCGAAAAGTCTGCCGGCAAAGCCTTTTATTCTTCGCCGGCCCCGGATGGATCAAGACCGGGCATTTACTATGCCAACCTGTACAACATAAAAGCTATGCCTAAATGGGAAATGGAGGCCCTGGCCTACCACGAGGGTATTCCGGGGCACCATATGCAGCTGGCCATTGCCCAGGAACTGCAGGGAATTCCTAAGTTCAGGCGCTTTGGTGGCTTTACAGCCTATACCGAGGGCTGGGGCTTGTACTGCGAGCTACTACCCAAGGAAATTGGTGCCTACCAGGATCCCTATTCCGACTTTGGCCGCCTGAACATGGAAATGTGGCGCGCCTGCCGCCTGGTGGTAGACACTGGCATCCATAGCAAAAAATGGAGCCGCCAGCAGGGCCTCGATTATTACCGTGCCCATGCCTCCGCGCCGGAATCAGAAATAACCAGCATGGTAGATCGTCACATAGTAATGCCATCGCAGGCAACAGCCTATAAAATTGGTATGATGAAGATTCTGGAACTTCGTGAAGGGGCTAAACAGGAGCTGGGCGACCGTTTCGATATCCGGGAATTCCATGATGTGGTGCTCACCAATGGAGCACTTCCCCTGAATATTCTGGAAGATATGGTAAATGACTGGGTTGCCCAAAAGAGAGGTTAATTAGTCTGGCGCAAAGCAGGTAAAGCACCTGCCAGCCACCAGGTTTAAACCCTCTGTGCACGTTGCTCATTACAGAAAGAAGAGCTGGCGGTGGTAAAGGCTTTATGCCCTAAACACAGCCAGCTTTTTGTATTTATTGAACTGTTTTCTCTGCTGCCAATTGTTACTAACAGTGGGAGTATTTGTGGCTGCATTTACTCTGGTGCTTAAAAAGCTTCGCCGATAAATATGTATACACCGGGTCCTTCCCTGGTAAAAGCTACATCCAGCCGGGTGAAGATATCTTTCTTAGGGAAAATCAGAAAACGGACGCCACCACCACCCGACCATACAAAATCACTGATGGTAAGGTTTTTAACACTATCGAAAACAGTGCCGGTGCTGCCAAATACGGCTGCACCCCATCTTTTGGCGAAAGAAAACGGGAGCATACGATACTCCAGCTGAGCGGCCAGTTGATTTTTATCGCGGTAACGCCCATAGTAGTAGCCCCTGTTAATGCTTTCTCCTCCCATCAGCGCCAGCTGGTTAAAGGGTACAGTGCCTCTGTTAAACTGACCCAATAGCTGGGCTGCCAGCACATCTCTCTCGTTAATGCTTTTATAAAAGCGGTTGTCGGATAGGATAGAGGACCAGGAAAAATCACTGCCCCAGCTGTTGTCGTACCTTAAGAAAGCCAGCTCCGAAAAGATTCCTTCCCTGACATTCAGTACATTGTGGCGTTTGTCGTAGACGAGTCCGAGGCCAAATGCAAGGTTGGTGGATCCCGTACTGCCAGCCGGCAGCTCAATATTTTCGCTGCCTGCAGCTATAAAATCAACAGCGCTTAAGCTCTGGAAGTCAAGTTCAAGCCCCAGGTACAGGTTAGGGTATATTCTTCTGAGAGCCCTTTCCCTTATTTGTATAAGGGTGTTATCTACCTGGGCAATATGATCAGAAGGAGAATCAGGCCCTATGCCAAAATAGAGCAGGGGAAAGCTTTGAAACCGCAGGCGTCCGGGGAAAATCCATTTATCCTGGTGAGAGTACAAGGCATGGTCGAACCAAAGGCCGTATTGATTTTCAATGGTGTAAAAGGTAAAGCCGTTTATTTCGCTCAACCGGTTAGTTGTATCCCTTTTGGCATAATAGACATAAAGACTTCTCAACCCAATTTCCCAGCTGGTTTCGGGCGCATAGGCCAGGGTAGGGTAAATAAGAAACTTGGGTCTGGAAGTTTCAGTGGTATCATTTACCAGGCTGTTCCAGTAACGGGTAAACAGGTTTGCTTTCTGGGCGTGGGCAGGAGCAACTGTTATTAACAGCAGGAGTATTATTGCTGCAAAGCTGATGATACTGACTGCAAAATCAGGATTTGAACCTTTGTAAATGTTAAAAAACAAGTCCTGCCAGGCAGGCATTGCTCCTGACTTCTTTATATTTTTCATGAACCTAGCAACAAGCAGAAACAAGCTTTTATCTGCAGTGAACGATATAACACTAATACAGAATGCAGAAGCTTATCTGCTTGTTTTGGTTCCGGAGTATTAATTTGCCAGTACTGTGAGGCGGAGCTTTTTGTCTGCACCGCTTTTTGCTACCATTACCGGCTTTGGGTAGCCAGCAACTATTCTCTAACAGCAGCAGCAGGGGTAGCTGCAGGTTATATACACCAGGATTACAGTGGGTGAATACCCTGGGAATTATCTGCTGTCTGCTGTTCTGCCTTAACAGCCAGTTGCTTGTCGTTCCTCCAATTCCACAGCACAATACACCATTCTATGTTCTCGGGTGAAATGTAGCGGTGGATTTCTATAAAACCGATTCTTTTGTGTGCCTGCAGTGAGCGCAGGTTGTTGCTTGCAATTTCTGTGATGGCAAAATCGTAGTTACCGGCAAAATGTTTCCTGTAGGTAGCATACGATTGCTCAAGAATACCCTGGCCTCTATACCCTTTATCAATACAAACCTGCCCCACAACAATATATTTATAGGCTGATATAGTTTTGCCTGCGAATGTGATGCTGTCAAACAGTTCGAACATGGGTACCAGGATGGGTAATTGGTACTTAGACTGCTCGGTCATGGCAAGCACATAGGCAACAACTTTTTGCCCATCCTTTACAATGATGTGCTTTTCGATGTCGTTCAGCTCTTTCAGCTGCTCATAGGTGTGGCTTACTGTTACAAACCCCTGCTTTTTGCATTCTTCCTCTGTTAAAGATGCAGGAAGGTTAACTTTTTGCAGGCTTGAAATGCCCAACAGATCCTCTTTACTATCGGCAATTGTATAAGATAACATGGGATGAAAGGGTTAAAATATCAGTCTGATACCCGATAGAACAGATGCCTTTAGGGGGCTTCCGTTCCCAGCCATTGCTGTGCTGCAGCAATTTAATGACTTATTATTTGTGTGCAAGCGCATTCAGCCTGCCTTTAGTTTTCACTCTTAATGCATTGCTTTGCCGCCTCGGTGAAAAAGCCTTTGTTGAGCAGAAAGCTTGTTCTATTCATGCCAATGCGTAATGCCGTATGTGCTATGCTTTAAGGTAGAGGCAGCTTTGGCACAAAAAAGAGCGGCCTGGGCAACGATCAGGGAAACAGGCAATACTGGAAAACCGGAGCTTACCCTGCTATGCAAAAGAGCAGGCAGCTCTGGAAGATGCTTATAAACTTAATTTGCAACATTGTTGCAAATTAAGAAAGCTGTGCTAAATTGCCTCATGAAATAAAGGTTGCTGAAAGTAGCTGGTAAGCTCTGCTAGATTTTTAGTACAATGCACGGGGTGCTACCGGTATTCTGCTGCACCAGACTACACTTTTTCCAGGTTTAAAATCAATTTTTATGATGAAAAGTAGCTTTGATGTAATAATTATCGGCGGAAGCTATGCAGGGCTTTCTGCTGCCTTGGCACTAGGACGATCTGTGCGGCAGGTGTTGATAATTGACAGCGGCAAACCCTGTAACAGGCAAACACCCCATTCGCATAACTTCATTACGCAGGATGGAAAAACTCCGCAGGCCATTAGCCAACTGGCAAAAGAACAGGTGCAGGCTTACCCTGGCATTCAGTTTATAGATGCTGTTGCTACCAGGGGGTTTAGAACCCCAGAGGGGTTTGGGATTGAGACAGAAGCCGGGGCCGCTTTTATGGCAAAGAAGCTGCTCTTTGCTACAGGTCTGGAGGATGTAATGCCGCAGATCGAAGGCTTTGCAGCATGCTGGGGTAAAAGCATTATCCACTGTCCGTATTGTCATGGCTATGAAGTGAGGGGGCAGAAAACAGCAATACTGGCAAACGGAGATGTTGCTGTTCACATGGCAACCCTTGTCAATCACTGGACAAAAAGGCTCCTGCTCCTCACCAATGGCCCTTCGAGCCTGAAGCCCGAACAGGCAGCGTTGTTAAAAAATAAAGGCATAGAGATCATCGAAAAAAAGATCAGCCATTTTGAGCACTACCAGGGGCAGCTGAAGAAGGTTTTCTTTGAAGACGACAGCCAGCTGGACGTGCCGGTGCTATATGCAAGAATACCCTTCAGGCAGAAGAGCGGCATACCCGAACAACTGGGCTGTGCACTAACAGAAAATGGACTGATCGTGGTCGATCAGCTTCAGAAAACCACTGTGCCGGGTATTTATGCTGCCGGCGACAATTCAAATCCAATGCGTGCGGTTTCTATGGCTGTGGCTGCAGGTACCATGGCAGGAGCCGGCATCAACATGGAGATGATCAGCGAGGGTGAGGCTGTAGCTCATTGAGCAGCGCTAAGCCATCAACAGTTCCCGGCACACTACACTGCAGTTATTACTGGAGCAACATCAGCTTCGGGAATAGCACTGGGCAGGAGTCTGTTTTTATGGTATAGGCAGCTGTTGCAGGTATGGCTAAAGATGTTAACTTTATCGCTAATAATGGCTGCCTGGTGCCCTAAAACAGACTAAGCAGCAGAGGGGTGTTGCTGTGACACCACTCTGCTGGGTGTTAACCTTCCAAACTTAAAAAGATATTGTAGAAGGACCTTGTGCAGCTGTGTATTGTAGCTCATGGTGCTTTTGTGGTGATACTTAAAGTGGGAAGCACATCAAAACAGCATACTAACTGTAAAGTCTGAAGCAGGAATGAAAAAGGTAATTCTATTTGGAGCCACTGGTCATGTAGGGCAGGAAATTGCCAGAGAACTTAAACAGCAGGGGTACCAGCTGACTGTTGTGGTTAGAAATGGAAGCAAGGCAGAACAGCTGTCCTACCTTGCCGCAAATACTGTTATTGCGGATGTTACTAAGCCTGCTTCCTTATCAGGTATTTGCAATGGACATAGTATTGTTGTTTCTGCGCTGGGTAAAAGTGTTTCACCAAATGATAACAGCAGGCAAACGTTTTACGACATTGATTTTTTGGGGAACCGGAACATTCTCCGGGAGGCTAAAAATAGTGGTGTAAAAAAGTTTGTTTACCTATCGGCCTTTCATTCAGAAAAGTATCTCTCCCTAAGCTATTTTAAGGTTCATCATGAGTTTTCTGAAGTGCTGAAAGCATCAGGCATTGATTATTCCATCATCAAACCACCAGCTGTATTCAGTGCTTTTACAGATGTGATAGAACTGGCAAAAAAGGGAAGACTGGTTACGATAGGTGCAGGTGACAAAAAAACCAACCCTATATACGAAGGCGATCTGGCCAGAATTTGTGTAGAGGCCATTGGGGAGCACAATGCTACAATTGAAGCAGGTGGTAAAACTATCTATACCAGGAAGCAGCTGAATGATATTGTTCAAAAGACAGTAAACCCAGGGAGAAAGGCTCTTCACATGCCAATAGCGCTGGTCAAAACCATGCTTCCACTGGTGAAGCTGTATGATAAGAACATGTATGACAAGGCCGCTTTTATTGTTGAAGTTATGCAACACGATACCATTGCGCCACGCATGGGTGAATTAAGCTTTGAGGATTATATACAAACCAAAGCCAGTAGCTGATATTGAATCGGTGAATTTTTGATTATCCGGTACACCCGCTGCTTTTTAAAACAAGCCCTTACACTGCCTGCTGTTTCCTGGGTAGGAGCACCTATGAAAATGAGGTGCATTGCCCATGTACATCCGCATGTGCCGTGCCTAATTTTGGCGTGTGATTATAAATTGCTGGTGTAATCTCTACAGAGGCTTAAGCACTGCTACATTTCTTCAGAATAGGAATTTCCAGTAGCGTCGGTTCAATATACTAACTACCCTGGCTGGCTGCGATATTGGGGAGCCTGGATAGAATCACGCAGAAGAGGCGCCTGAAAAGCAGTATTTATACTAGAAATCATTATTTTACGACTATCCTAAGGGGTGTGGCCCGGATTTTGGCCCTTCCTGTACAGTAAATATTTCTGGCGTGCATACGCTTTTCCCTCCACTTCTTAAGCTAAGCTTTTTACTCTTCTCCTTTTTATTAGTAGTTGTTCCCCAGGCCAGGGCGCAGGAAGCAAGCATCCTCTACAGCCAATCCAGTGAAGTGCATCCACTCCTGGTGCAGCTAAGGGCAGATGAAGGCAGCCTGCAGCGCTTCTACTATATGCAGAATTCTCCGGAGTACCTGCAGCGCTTTCTGCTACTTTATAAAGAATATCAGCAAAAGCTAAACAGCCTGGATTTCCAGAGCCTGAACACGGGTGCGCGGGTCGATTACCTGCTGCTGCAGCGCGACCTGGAAAGTAAGCTAAAGTCGCTGGAGCTGGCGCTAGATGAATATGAACAGGTAAAGCGCTGGGTGCCTTTTGCCGAGAAGGTATACGCCCTTGAAAAGCCGCGCAGGAGGGGCGCCAATGCAGATGGTAAACAAGTAGCAGCCGAATTGAACAGCCTTGAAAAAGAAATTGAGAAGGCACGGGCTTTACTTGAACAGGAGGAACGGCTCGACAGAGACCTGGGGTACAGACTGCATGGGGTTATCAGTGATTTACGGGATGCGCTTACCGGCACATACAAATTTTATTACGACTACGATCCTGATTTTACCTGGTGGGTACCCGAGCCGTATAAACGGGTAGACACGTTGCTGACTGCCTATGCGGAGCTGGCTGATAAAAAAGGCAAGGAGCCGGCTGTAGGGCAGCAGGTAGATAAAAGTGGCATTGTGGGCAACCCAATAGGGCGTGAGGAGCTGATGCGCCAGCTGGAGTACGAAATGATCCCCTATACACCTGAGGAACTTATTGAAGTGGCTAAGCGGGAGTTCGCCTGGTGTGACCGCGAAATGCTGAAAGCCTCACGCGAATTAGGCTTTGGCGACGACTGGCATAAGGCACTTGAAAAAGTAAAGAACACCTATGTGCCGGCTGGTGAGCAGCCCCAGGCCATGATGGAGCTGTATGAGCAGTCAGTAGCATTTCTGAAACAGCATGATCTGATCACAATACCGCCCCTGGCAGAGGAAACCTGGCGTATGCAGATGATGAGCCCCGAGCGCCAGCTGGTAAATCCTTTCTTCCTGGGTGGAGAAACCTTCATCATCTCTTATCCCACCTCTACCATGACGCATGAACAGAAGCTGATGAGCATGCGTGGCAATAACCCTCACTTTTCCCGTGCTACGGTGCACCACGAGCTGATTGCCGGCCACCACCTGCAGATGTTTATGAATGACCGCTACAAGGCATACAGAAGTTTTTACACGCCCTTCTGGATAGAAGGCTGGGCATTGTACTGGGAAATGCTGCTGTGGGATAAGAACTTTCCACGTTCGCCGGAAGACCGCATTGGCATGCTGTTCTGGCGTATGCACCGCTGTGCCCGTATTATTTTCTCAATTAACTACCATCTCAACAAATGGACACCGCAGGAGTGTATTGATTTCCTGGTAGAGCGCGTGGGGCATGAGCGGGCCAATGCCGAGGGCGAAGTGCGGCGTTCCTTTGAGGGTCGTTATGGTCCCCTCTACCAGATTGCCTATATGATGGGAGGTCTGCAGTTCTATGCGCTGCACAAAGAGCTGGTGGAGAGTGGTAAAATGACGGATAAGCAGTTTCATGATGCCGTGATGCAGGAAAACAGCATGCCTGTAGAAATGGTGAGGGCTATTCTCCTCAATGAAAAACTGCCGCAGGACTACAAGACCAGCTGGAAATTTTATGGTACTGATCTGGCAGCACCAGCATCGGGTAAACGCAAAAATGCCGGAAAGTAAAGCTTTGCATAGGCAGCTGTGGTGTTAGAACTTGTCCAGCTTTGGCCAAAAGAAAAGGATCCCCGTCAGTTGAGGATCCTTTTTCATACGCTGCTTAGTTTTGTGCGTTGAAGACTTTCTTCAATAAGTCGGAGGTTCTGGCTCCCGGGTTTTCCCGGATGTTTTTCTCCTCTTTTGCTACCATCACAAATAATCCCTCTATTGCCTTGTCTGTGGCATAGGCATCAAGATCAGGATTAACCTTCTTTACCAAAGGAATTTTATTGTAGGCATTGATGAGGTTGCTGTAGTACTGGGTTGCATTAACCTTCTCCAGTGAGTTCTGAATAACAGGCTTGAACTTGTCATGAAGCTGGGATGAGGTGGTGCGGTTCAGGTACTGGGTTGCTGCATCATCTTCACCTTTTAAAATAGCCCAGGCATCCTGGATGGTCATTTGCTGAATGGCGGATACAAATATAGGCTTGGCCTCTTTGGCAGCATCTTCTGCAGCCCTGTTGAGGGCAAGTACAAATTTATCCACCTCACTGCCCATACCTATCTGCCGCAGCTTTTCTTCCACCTGTTTTACCTCCTGGGGAAAAGGAATCTTGATTTCGGGATTATTCAGATAACCATTTGTCTGCGAAACCAGGTCAGTACCTTTTGAAGCTCCCTTGGTTAAAGCTTCCTTCAGGCCGTTGCCAATTTCTTCGGTGGAAAGGCTGTTGCTGCTTACTGCAGACTTTAGTTTTTTAAGATTAATCTGTGCCATGGCACACTGCCCAATCAGCAGCATTACTGACAGTATAAGGATCTTTTTCATTCTGTAATAACTTGTTTGTACCTGTTTTATTTGAGTGTAAAGGGGCTGTTAATCTAATATCCCCGGTTCTTTATGGCTAAGCCTGTTTATTGTGTAGCTACTTGTTCTATTCCACCTCTAGCGTTGCTGTTTGTGTGCTGTGGGCGCTAAAGTAACCAAGGGCGCCTCCTGTAATGTTGGAAACCGGGTTGGCAGGCGTGGCGGCATCCTGTTCTATGGTTTGATCCAGGCTGAAGAAATAATCATAAACAGCCTGCTCTATAGACTGCATCTCAACTGTTATTATATCGCCGGCTTTTAACCTGTCTTCATCACCCCCCTCAAAATAAGGCAGTGGCCGCTCTACTGGGCTGCCGTTATTGCGGTCATCGGTGTTGATGTAGATAGACTTTGCCCTGACATTGTTCACATAGAGCAGATACCTGTAATAGTTGCGGATAACAGGGGGGTCGTTGTAGCTGATGTACGGAATTTTAACAGGGTCTCCGAAGGTTGTAAACTCCTCTATGTATAAACTGTCAAGAGCCACCGGCTCGGGCATGGCAGAGGTTGCAGTAAAGGTTTCTTCCCCGGCATTAACTGTCAGGTAATAGGTTCTGCCGGGTACGCCGGCAAGCGCTGTTGTTTCGTACAGCCCGCCTCCAGTGTAGGAGAGCAGGCTGCTGTTCCCGGCATCGTCGGCTATGGTTACCTGTGCAGTGCCTACGCCTTCAAAATCGTTGTTCTCATCGAAGTTTTTGGTCTGGGTAATCCTTACCTGTTGTGGACCCTGTCCATCAGTTACCACAGCTTCAATTACATACTTTGGTGAGGCTGAATTCAGGTCTACTTCAATTACCTTTTCGCATCCTGCAAGCAGCAGAATGCCCAGTAAAATAGTAAGTGGAAGGTGCTTTATGGATTGCATGGTGCAGCTGCTAGAATCTGAAGTTATAGGAAACAGAAGGCACAAGCTTAAACAGGGCAACCTGGTAGGCCTCTGTCATGGAAGGGTTGTTCTCGTTTTCCCTGAAATTGATGATAAAAGGATTTTCCCGGCCATAGGCATTGTAAATGCTGAACACCAGCTCCGAGGAGAATCGTTCTGTTTTCTTTAGCTGCAGGGTGGCACCTACATCCAGGCGGTGGTAATCGGGCAGGCGGTAGCCGTTGCGCTCGGTATAGTAAAACACTACCTGCTCGTTGATCCTGTACTTACCGCTTGGGAAGGTAACTGCATTGCCGGTATTGTACACCCAGCTGGCCGATAGGGTCCATTTTGGAGAAAGCTCGTAAATACCCACCAGCGAAAGATCATGGGTTCTGTCCTGCCGGGCAGGGTACCAGCTGCTTTCGTTGATACCCTCTATGAGGCGCTCCGTTCTGGAAAGGGTATAACCAATCCAGCCGTTAAACCTGCCGTATCTCTTCTTGAGGAAAAACTCTATGCCATAGGCCCTGCCTTTGCCAAAAAGCAGCTCGGTTTCTACCACATCGCTGTTGGTAATATCGGCGCCGTCTTTATAATCAATCTGGTTCTGCATGTACTTATAGTAGGCCTCAGTGCTGAACTCGTATTTATTATTGGCAAAGTTGCGGAAGTAGCCTGCCGATACCTGGTCGCCAATCTGCGGTTTTATAGTGTTGGAGCTAGGCACCCATTTGTCGGTAGGGTTTGAGGTGGTGGAGTTGGAGAGCAGGTGCATGTTTTGCGTGGTACGGGCATAGGAGGCCTTTACCGACGATTTATCATTAAGCTGCCAGGCAGCAGACAGGCGTGGCTCCAGGTTTACATAGGTCTTTACAAATTCACCAGCACCATAGCTTGTGGTATCCACCACCCGGTGCTGCTCGTTAAGGCTATAGAAATCTCCGGCACCCAGTACACTAAAGCTGGAAAGCCTGGCCCCGTAAACAAGCTCGAGCCTGTCGCTTGCATTCCAGTTATTGGTGAAGTAGAGTCCGTTTTCCCATGAATACCTTTCCTGCAGCGGCGGCAGGGTAAAGGCCTGTGGTCCGCTGTAGGAAATTTCGCCGGGCACCACCGTATGGTAGGTCGACTGAATACCAAACTTCAGGGTGTTCTGCGGGTTGGGAAAGTACTGGAATTCCTGCTTCAGGTTCCAGTCCCTGATCCTGGAGGTAATACCAATTTCATTGTCGTTAAAATCTACATCGATGCGGTAGCTGTAATCACTAAAAATAACCGAGGTGTTGGAGAACAGCCTGGCATTCAGCAGGTGGTTCCAGCGCAGGGTGGCAGTGGCATTGCCCCAGTCTATGGCAAACATATCCCGGAAGCCAAGCTTGTCACGCCCAAAGTAGCCAGATACAAACAGCCGGTCTTTATCAGAGAAAGTATAATTGGCCTTTGCATTCAGGTCATAGAAGTACAGCGAGCTGTTCGAAATATTTTCGTCATTGCTCAGCTTCAGGAAAACATCGGCATAGGTTCTGCGGCCGCTAAGCAGGAAAGAGGACTTTCCTTTCTGAATAGGACCTTCTACATTAAGCTTGGCCGATATAATGCCAATGCCCCCGTTTACGTGGTACTCCTGGTTGTTGCCTTCGTTCATGGTAATATCCAGTACCGAAGAGAGGCGGCCGCCATATTCTGCAGGCATGCCTCCTTTGTAGATGGTTACATCCTTGATGGCATCGGAGTTGAAAGTAGAGAAAAAGCCCAGCAGGTGAGAGGCATTGTACACCAGGGCATCGTCCAGCAGAATCAGGTTCTGATCGGCGCCGCCGCCACGTACATAAAAGCCTGCATTGCCTTCGCCGGCCGATTTTATGCCCGGAATCAGCTGCATGGTTTTCAGCACATCCCTTTCACCCATCAGCACCGGTACTTTGTTAATTTCTGCCATGTCCAGCTTTTGCACGCCGGGCAGCGGGTTTTTAACATTGTCGTCGGGCCTGGTTGCGGTTACCACAACCTCATTCAGCTCCTGTGCATCTTCCTCAAGGGCAACATCTATTTTGGTGCCTGCCTTTAGGGTGAGGGCGTGGCTTTTGGTCTGGTACCCAAGGTAGTTGAACAGAATGGTATAGGCACCCTCGGGGAGGGTGAGGGAGTAATAACCATACTCATTGGTGATGGTGCCTGTAGAGGGCATCTCCTGCACCCTTATGGTTACCCCTATAAGCGTTTCTCCCGTGCTTTTATCCTTTACAGTGCCGCTGATGGTGTGTTTTGCCTGCTGTGCAAAAACTGGTATCGTGCTCATCAGCAAGCATGATATTAAAAGTACAAAAGAGGTAGATTTCATTTTAGCGTGTATGCTTGCTGCTGCTTTTTAGCTTATGCCCTGTGGGGGAGCGGGCAAACCGTAGAAGTATGTGCCACCAATAAAGAATGTATAGGTACATTCAGTTTGTATGCACCTCATTCCATATGTAAGCCTGTTATACAAGGCATGCTTAATGCAACAGGCTTGTATATTAAATGATGTGACTACAGCTATTGTGTAGGTTTGCTTGCTCCCCTGCTATTACTATTACTATTGCTGTTGGCGGGCTTCTTCTTTTGCTCTTTTGCGGAAAAAGCCTCTGAACAGAAAGTTATGCTGAAGCGCTTCCATGTTTTCATCCAGCTTCTCTGTGCTGGTTTCCAGGTTCTGCATGGTGTTCTTCAATTGCGTGCCAAATTGCTCGTCGTTCAGCAATATTCCTATTCCATTATTGGTGGTAAGCACCTTATTGCTTGCTTCTGTAAGATTTTTGGTCATTATTTCTGCTGCAGAAAGTGTTTCCTGCAGCTGCTCTGCCGAGGTCTTTAACTGGCTGAAGACCACAGTATCGGTGAGCAGCTGGTTGGCCAGTCCTTCAGAAGAATTTAGTTTGGAGGTGAACTGGGTAAGAGCACCCGTAGCCCGCACCGTGTTACTAGCCACCTGCTGCAGGTCGTTGATCGTTGCACGAAAGTTATCGGCCATCTGGGTGTCCTTCAGCAGGGCCCCTGCGGTACCTTCGCCCTCGTTAAGGCTGCTGGTTAGTTCCTTCAGGTTATTGGTAATGCTCACCAGGTTTTCATTGTTTTCCTGCAGGGTAGCCATCATATCATCGGTGCTTAGGCCAGTTTCTGTAGCCAGCAGATCCCCGTCTTCTACAGCGGGTGCAGCCGTGCTGCCTCCTGTAATGGTTAGAATTCTGTTACCAATAAGACCATCGGAGCTAAGCTTCACCCGGGCATCTTTGCGAATGTACTTCTGGGCGCCCTGCTCTATGTGCATTACCACTTCGAGCTGTGGTCCGCCATTCAGGGAGCCTTCATTAAAGCGTATTTCCCGTACATTTCCAACTTTGATACCCGAAAACCAAACGTTGTTGCCTTTACGCAGGCCTTCCACATCATCGAAAGCGGCCTTCAGGCGTATGGTTTCTTCAAACCTGTTTTGCTGCCCGCCTAAAGTGAATATTCCGGCCACTAAAATGGCTATGGAGATCAATACAAAAATCCCTACAAATACCGAACGCTTGTTTTCTGCTGTATTCATCTTTCTATGTTTTATTGGGGTGCCGGTTATGAACGAAACGCTAAAGAGCCGGCATTTGGTGTTTTTTTAGTGTATTAGTTAGCCTATTACTCAACAAAGTTGTAGTCATAGAAAAGCTTTACCCGCTCATCTTCTGTGTGGGCAAATATGTCTGCAAAGGTACCGTTGTAACGGAACTGCCCGTCCAGCAGCATCATAATTCTGTCGCCGGTGGTTTTGGCACAGGTAAGGTCGTGCGTAATAATGATAGAAGAGGTATGAAATCTTGCCTGAACCTCGTTAATAAGCTTGTTAATTTCAATACAGGTAATGGGGTCCAGGCCCGCGGTGGGCTCATCGTACAGCATGATCTCCGGTTTCAGGATCAGGGTTCTGGCAATGCCAATGCGTTTGCGTTGCCCGCCCGATAGCTCTGCAGGCATCTGGTCAATTGCCTGCAAAAGGCCTACCGCCTCCAGGATCATCTCTACATTGCTGTTGATCTCTTTACGGCTTAAGTTTTTAACATGCCTCTTCAGGGGAAACTCCAGGTTCTCCCGCACCGACATACTATCGTAAAGGGCGCTGTTCTGGAAAGAAAATCCCAGTTTCAGGCGAATGCTGTCAAGCTTTCTTTCGGAGATTTTAGTGATCTCCTGTCCCAGTACGTTCACAGTGCCTTCGTCGGCCTTTAGCAGGCCTGCAATAATTTTGATCAGTACTGATTTTCCCGTACCGGAACGGCCCAGCACTACCAGGTTTTCGCCCTGCCGCAACTCCATATCCACACCTTTAAGCACATCAAAATCATCGAAAGATTTTTTCAGGCCCCTGATGGAAATCACCTGGTGCTGATGATTGATCTTTGAAAATATTTCCTTCATAGCTGCTGCTTATTGAAAACGAATTGCATTGATGATCTGCATGGCCAGCAATTCCTCAACAAAGATCAGGAACATGGCAATTACCACAGAGGTATTGGCAGCTTTGCCTACACCCTGGGTGCCATTGCTGGAGGTATAGCCTTTGTAGCAGCCTACAATGCCAATGGTAAAGCCAAAGAAAAAGGCCTTGATGATGGAGGAAAACACATCCAGGTAGGTAATGGCTTCAAATACCTGCTCAAAAAAGGTTATAATGCTGGTTTCTTCCCGCTGGTTGATGTTGATGAAGGAGCCCAGCAGGCTTACAAAAGCAGTGTAGATGGTGAGAGCCGGAATCATGAGCGTAGTGGCCAGCACACGGGTTACCACCAGAAAGCGGAATGGCTTAATGGCAGAAACCTCCATGGCATCGATCTGCTCCGAAACCTTCATGGAGCCTATTTCAGCCCCAATTTTAGAGGCTACTCTACCCGAAGCAATGAGTGCCGTTACCAGCGGAGCAAGTGCCCGTATAATTGCTACGGCCATGAGCGCAGGCAGCCAGGAGGTGGCGCCAAACTCGGCAAGCGAAGGGCGCGACTGGTTGGTGAAAACAATACCAATGATAAAACCGGTTACTGAAATAAGGGGCAGTGAGCGTACCCCCAGCTCGTAACACTGGTTAACAACTTCCCTGAACTCGTAAGGAGGCAGGAAGGCTTCTTTGAAGAAGCGTAGAACAAATAAGTAGATGTCATTTAGTTTTAGAAAGAACTTATCTATCCTTTTTGAAATAACAACTGATCCGGATTTCATAAGTAGTGTGGAAGTATTGACAGCAGCGTAATACCTCTCTTTACACAAAGTGTACAAACAGAGGCGTACTGCTCTTATATATGGCTATTCTCGGAAAGATTGAGGGCAAAGATAAGGAGGAAATTTAAGTTCAAATAAAACAGAACTAACTATTCTTTAGAGAACTGGTTATTTATCTTAGCCTCAATTGTAATACATAAATATCACAGATATTTATCAAAGGCTGGCAATACTCGTGAAAATAATAAGCAGGAATACCAGAAAAATAACATTTAACGCTCCAGAATGCTTTATAGAAAGTTTGAATGCAAATGAATAAAGACCTTAAAGATAAAGTTATTGTCATTACTGGCGGGAGCTCGGGCATTGGTGCGGCAGCAGCCAGGGTTCTTACAGGAATGGGGGCACAGCTGGTAATCAGCGGTCGCTCCGGGGAAACAAAAAGGCTCGCCGCTGAGCTAAACTGCGATTACTACCTGGTTGACTATACCAGTTTTACTGCTGTCAGGCAATTTGCACAATCCCTGCTCGATAAATACCCCCGCATAGATGTACTGGTTAACAATGTGGGCGGAATTATATCCAACAGGCGCATGACGGAAGACGGGCATGAGATGACCCTGCAGGTCAATCACCTCTCCGGCTTTCTGCTCACCCGGTTACTGCGGGAGCGGCTCGAAGCCTCGGAGGGAATCGTTATCAATACCTCAAGTGCTGCCAATACCATGGGGCAGCTCAATTTTGATGACCCGGAGAGCGAGCAGCGCTACAGTGCCATGCGGGCTTATGGAACAGCCAAATTAATGAACATTCTTCATGCCATGGAAATAAGCAGGCGGTTTAAGGGGGTGCGCGCAGCATCCTTTCATCCGGGGGTTGTAACAACTGGTTTTGCCCGCGAAGGAAGCAGCATTGTGAAGTGGTTCTATGAATCGCCCCTGAAAAACCTGTTTATGATCTCGCCTGAAAAAGGAGCAGATACCCTGGTCTGGCTCATTACTTCAGAGGCGGGAAAAGACTGGAAAGAGGGAGAGTATTACTACAAACGAAAGCCCGGCAAAAAAAATAAGCAGGTAAACACTGGCAATGCCCAAAAGCTGTGGGAGGCATCGGAGCAGCTGATCGAGCAGAGTAAGCGGAAAACCTGGTAATGCCAGGGTAGGGGTAGGCGCTGAAAAAGCTTATATTTTGGCTAAGGCCTTAATATCCGGTACTTCCAGGATTTGCTTTTCATAGCCTTTGGTAGCCGCATTGATCATTGCCCTGCCCAGCTCCCGCAGCGTGGAAATGTATTTTGGTGCAACTGCATTGATAAGTGGCGTTAACCAGCCAATGTATTTGTAATACTGTTTTACGTGCCTCATGCCTTTGGTAGGCTCCAGGAAGCCAGGGCGGAAATTGTAAACCGTTTTAAAAGGGAGCTCCATCAGGCTGTTCTCAGTTTTTCCTTTTACCCTTGCCCACATGATTTTTCCCTCTTCCGAGCTGTCTGTTCCGGCTCCGGATACATAGCAAAAAGTCATGTCTGGATTAAGCCTTGCAAGGGTTTGTGCCACATGCATAGTTAGCGCATAGGTAAGTTTGTAGTACTCTGCTTCCTTCATGCCCACAGAAGAGACACCTGCGCAAAAGAAACAGGCATCATAATGCCCAAGCCTATCTTCAATAGCCGACAGATCATAAAAATCGGTATGGATAACTTCTTTTAGCTTAGGGTGCGTAATGCCGCAGGGGCGCCTGCTGATAGCGAGCACCTCTGTAACTGCATTATCCTTAAGGCATTCTATCAGCACACCTTCTCCCACCATGCCTGTAGCACCCGTAATGATTGCCCTGGTACCTGGCAATGACTGCTTGTTCATATATTTTTATGTCTGAGTGCCTTTGTAAGTCTTTGCTATGTGCATTACTTATTTTGTATTATCCTGTTGTGCGGAGCCTTGGGGCGGATAGGGGATGGAGCCTTTCAACTCATTGATACGCGATGCATCAAAATTAGGGATTTGCATTTCACCCTCTTCCCGCCATTTCCTGACGGTTTCTTCTGCATGATTGGTTTTTTCTTTAGACAGGCCTTTGTCGCGTGCAAGGTAGAGCGTTTGCGAAGGAAAGGCAAAGCCTGTGCCGCTTGCCTCCACCACATCCATCATGCGCAGGAGCAAGTCTTCGCGTATCTCCATAAACTGGTTAAAGTCTTTGGCGTGGATGTAGGCAAAAACCTCTAAGTTCAGGGAGGCTGACCCTAACTCTATGAAGCGGATCCGTGCCGGATCCGGATCTACTTTTGGGTGCGCATAGAGGATAGCACGCATCTCAACCAACAGGTAGCGCATCTGGTCGGGAGTGGTTTCGTACCGCAGCCCGAAAACTGTAAAAAAGCGGAAGCGATCACGGTGGGCATAGTTCTCAATTTTTGTTGAAGATAGCTCTCCGTTCGGGATGGTTACAATGGTTCTGTCAAGGGTACGGATTCGGGTAGAGCGCATGCCAATCTGTTCTACTGTACCAACAGTATCGCCTATTTTGCAGAAGTCACCCACCCGAATTGGCTGATCGGCAATAAGGGTAACGCTGCCAACAAAGTTCTCTACTGTTTTCTGGGCACCCAGCGCAAGGGCAATACCGCCAATACCCAGGGCAGCCAGGCCAGCGGTAACATCTACACCAAAGGTGCCCAGTATGGCAATGATACCAAAAAAAACAATGGCTATTTTAGCAACACGGCGTAAGAACAGTACCGCAGAAACACCGGAGATATGGTTCCGAAGGGTCAGGCGTCTTTCGGTAAACCCGCTGATAAATTCTGTAAGGCGCCATAGCAGCAGTAAAAGCGCAAGCAGCCCAATGATGATGGTTATTTCACTGAAGCGCTGCCGTACTATGATGGAAATTCCCACCTCCTGGCTGGAAAATACAAACAGCCATACGGTTAAGTAAATCCGGATGGGAACTGCAAAGGCTTTGATGATCCCTGCAGTAGGCTCTGTAGCCGCCCTGCGCCACAATAAGCGTATAAGGTAGAGGAAGAGTGAAGTAATACCCCAGGCAAGCAGGTAGGCAGCTACTAAAAGAACCACCATTACCAGCCAGTGGCCAATGGGTACACCCCCCCACAGCCGTTCTTTTAAAAAGCTGGGTAAAAACCTGTCAACAAGTAAAAGATTGTCGGTTTCGGTAATAGCCGCAATCCTATCTACAGTTTCTGAGGCAAATAGCCAGATAGGACCACCATCAGGACCTCTTGTTTCTTCTACCAGTAAAGTTATGGTTTCCCCATCTACGGTAACTGTACCTACGCGGTCAATGCCAGGGGGCAGGTTGTCGTCTACCCGGCCGGTGGTGTCGTTGCTTATCCAGGCGTAAGGCATAATGTCTCCGCGCCTATCCAGCAGGCGTTGCAGCACCTGTGCCACCCGTGCCCCTTCCTGGCTATTCTGTAGTCCGGGGTCCAGGTGCAGGTAGCGGCTGGCCCTGCTGTAATTCCGTTTTGCAACTGCATTGATAAAACCATATACAGTACCCCGTGGGGTGCGTCTTCCCAGGGAGTCTTCCGGCCATTCCGGTGCAGGTTGCTCCTGGCTTTCTTCACTTGTGGCATTAGGCAGTAACTGGGCTTGTGCCTGTGTGGAGGGCATCAGTAGTAGCAAAAGGGCACAAGCTAAGAAATGGAGAAAAAAATGTTGGTGGATAAGCTTTTTTGAATGGTGCATGGATAATGAACATAGGCTGTATACAGCCTCAACTAATTTTTAAAGTTTTTGTATGTACTATTGATCAGCAGTTTTTGCAGGGCAAGAATGCTGAAGACATAGATCAGTTTCTTCTGATGATCAGATCAATTTTACAGAGGTTGCCGCATAAATGTTTGCCTTTTTCGCATGATTTTAATCTGTAACCTTTAGGCTACAGCTACTTCCACACTCCGGCTAAAGGGCTATAGCTCCTGTTCCTGCAATTGCTGGTTTTGTTTATTTAAAGCCTCTGTAAGCCTTTGTGCCTGGTTTTCCGGTGCAAAAGTATAGATGGTATGAAGGCCGGCCAGGTGTGGGTGCCCATCCGTGCTTATCCCTGCTGGGTACCACGGCCCTGCAGCTCGTTCAACCTGCAAATACCTCATATCTCCAGCTCATCAAAAAGCGCTCTATTTCTTCAGACAGGGCCTGATTAAAAAGATCATGATTTCTTTTTTGAATTGATGCTTAAGCGATAAATGCCAGAGGTTTATAGCGTAAGTGCTTCTGCTTTTCCGGGGCAGCAGGGCAGGCGCTACCAGTTATTTAACCTAATTTTTTAAAAGGTACTGCTGAATAAATTTAGGATTATACTTATTTGGTGAATCGTTCAGATAAACAGGGTTAACTTCCATACGAATAAAACTGCAGCATGCGTAGAGTACTTAGAACAGATTATGCGGCTACCACCATCCTGATCCGCCTGATGGTAGGGGCTGTTTTTCTTTCAGAGGGAATCCAGAAGTTTCTTTTTCCTGATACCAGGGGTGCAGGCCGTTTTGAGAAGATAGGCTTACCGGATCCACAGTTCCTGGGTTATTTTGTAGGCAGTTTCGAGCTGCTGTGCGGGTTGCTGATCCTGCTGGGGCTGTTCACAAGGCTGGCAGCCATTCCGCTCATCACTATCATGATAGTGGCCATTGCCACTACAAAAGCAGCGCTGTTTACCAGCGAAGGCTTCTGGTCTATGATGCATGGCAGCAGAACAGACTGGTCGATGCTGTTGGTTAGTATTTTTCTTCTGATCAGGGGCGGGGGCAGGTGGTCGGCAGATGCAGCCTTGCAAAAGGAGCAAAAGAGGTGAAGAAGGAAGAATCAATACCAGCCGGAGACTTAAAGCGGGACTTAGGTCTTTTAGATGCAGTAGGCGTAGGCCTGGGTGCCGTTATTGGTGCCGGCATCTTTGTGGTAACAGGTGTGGCTGCCGGGGTGGCAGGACCGGCATTCCTGATCGGGCTTTTTATTGCCGGTATTGCCGCTACCTGCAATGGATTAAGCTCGGCACAGCTGGCAGCCACTTACCCGCAATCGGGCGGTACCTACGAATATGGTTACCAGGTTTTAAATCCCTGGCTGGGCTTTAGTGCGGGCTGGATGTTTCTGGCCAGCAAGCTTTCTGCCGGTGGGGTGGTGGCCATTGGCTTTGGCACCTACCTGGCGGCACTTATTCCCGGAGTAAATCCCAAAATAGCAGCCATTTGTGCTGCAGTGTTTTTAATGCTGGCAAACTACTATGGCATTAAAAAAGCCGGGAAGCTCAACCTGCTGATTGTGGGTATTACGCTTTGCTCACTGCTGTATTTTATCATTGCGGGCCTGCCTGCCTTTGATTCAGCCAGACTGCAGCCATTTGCACCTGAAGGCTGGGGTGGAATTGCTCAGGCTTCGGCGCTGCTGTTCTTTGCCTTTACCGGATACGCCCGCATTGCCACACTGGGTGAAGAAGTGCGTAATCCTAAAAAAACAATTCCCCGGGCGATAATGATTACCCTGCTTTCATCTGTGCTGCTCTATGCAGCGGTTGCACTGGTAGCCGTGGGAGGTGTAGGAGCAGAAGTGTTGAGCAGCACCAGGTCTCCGCTTGGAGCGGCTGCCAGTACATTCAGGCTTCCGGGCATCCTGCTCATTATTGGGGTTGGCGCCACTACAGCCATGCTGGGGGTGCTGTTAAGCCAGCTGCTGGGCATAAGCCGCATGATGTTTGCCATGGCCCGAAGAAAAGACCTGCCGGCGGTGCTGGAAAGGGTGCATCCGGAGCATAAGGTGCCACACATGGGCATACTGCTTAGCGGCGCCATCATAATCCTGCTTAGCATTTTCGGTACGCTGGAATTTATTGTTTCAGCTGCCTCCTTCACCATTCTGCTCTATTACAGCATTGCCAACCTGGCGGCCATGCGCATGCGCAAAGAGGATAAGTTATACACCGATCTTATTCCTGTTACCGGCCTCATCACCTGCCTTGCTATGGCAGTATCCCTGGAACTTCGAACAATTCTCTCTGGTATTTCGCTGCTGGTCTTGGGGCTGCTGCTGCGTCTGCTGATGCAGCGGCTCTATAACAGCAAGACCAGGTGATCTGGAAAGCCGGAGTATGAATTTAGCCAGGCTGTGTCTGATGAATATTTTTGGATCTGACATGATGAATGTTGCCCAGGGGTAAAATTCGTTTTTTTAGCCCGAAGGGTATTCGTGAGACTCAGCCTAAACTTCTATATTTGAATAAGACAAGTAAATAGCTTGCCTGTGCAATATGCATTGATATGCCGCAGCTATCCGAATTTTTGAAATTTGACCTTTTTGCCGCCCTGATGCTTACCGGTATCGTGCAGGGCATCTTCCTGTTTTTTCTGCTGCTGCCAAAGAAACACAGGCAGCCCTATCATTACCTGCTGCTGGCCCTGCTGGTGCTTAGTTTCTCCTTACTTGTACTGGAAATATTCATGGGCTATACCGGCCTTATAACACAGGCGCTGGCCTTGGTCGACTTCTCGGAGCCACTGGTTTTTGCCATAGGACCGCTTACTTATCTGCTGATCAGGAGCATGAGCGGGCGCCTCTTCAGCCGTACTGATCTGCTCCATTTTTTACCATTCCTGTTCTATACCGCCTATCATCTTTTATTTCTGCTGGAGGGTGGTGCTGTAAAATACAATGCCTTTCTGGATGCCTGGCATCCGGATGTAGCACCTGTAGCAACAGCTACAAAATTTCAGCAGGACCCGCTCTACATACGCCGCAACCTGGAGTATTTTATTTTGCTGCACATCAGCCTCTACATGGCAGTCTCGCTCCGGTGGGTAAACAGGCAGCGGAACAGCAGTAGTGGAAATCCTTATTTCCTGTCGTGGGTAAAAGTTCTTATTGGTTTCTTTGGTCTGTCTGTGCTGCTGTACCTGGTGGTGCGGCTCAGCTTTCAAAGCGACCTGGGAGACCACCTGATGGGCGTTTTACTAACGCTCCAGCTTTTTTTTATCAGCTATAAAATGCTCACCAACTCTGCCTTTTTTCAGCCGGTGGTGCAGCAGAAGTATGAAAAATCTACCCTCTCTGATGAGAACCGCCAGCAGGTTCTGGAACGCCTGCAGATAGCAGAACAGACTAAGTTTTACCTGCAGCCTTCTGCAAGTCTGGCAGGCCTGGCCAGTCAGCTTTCTACTACCCCCCCATTATCTGTCGCAGGTGCTCAACGAAAGCCTGGGCAAGAGCTTTTTTGAATATGTAGGGCAGCTGCGCATTGCAGAAGCCAGGCATATGCTCCAGGATCCGCGAAACAGTCATCTTAAAATTGAAGAGATTGCTGAAATGAGCGGTTATCTGTCGAAATCGGCTTTTAATGCTGCCTTCAAGAAATACACCGGCAACACCCCCGGGGAATTCAGAAAAACTACTGTTTTATGAGTGCTATTTTATAAGGTAGCACACCTGGCCGGCCGGTAAAGTTTACATCAGCCCCTTTGGGTGCCTTCTTTTGTAAGAAAAAAAGCAGATGGCACCACTACAAAAAATCAGGCGTTACGAGTTTGACTGGCTAAGGGTACTGGCCTTTTCACTCCTTATTTTTTACCACACCGGCATGTTCTTCGTCAGCTGGAACTGGCATATCAAAAACAATGTGCTTAGCGAGACCCTGGAATGGCCCATGCTGTTTTTAAGCCAGTGGCGTATGTCACTTATATTCCTCATTTCGGGAGTGGGCGTTTACCTGGCCATGGGTTTTCGCGATTCCCTCACCTTTGCCAAAGATCGCTTTAAACGCATTTTGCTGCCGCTTCTGGCGGGAATGCTGCTGGTGGTTCCGCCACAGGTATATGTAGAAAGGCTGGCGCAGGGGCAAAGCTTTGGGTATGGAGCATTTTATCTAAGCATTTTCAGCTTTCAGCCCTACCCGGAAGGGAACTTTAGCTGGCACCATCTGTGGTACCTGGCTTACATATTTACCTATAGCCTGCTCCTGCTGCCGCTGCTTGGCTATCTGTGCCGCCACCCGCTGCGGCTGGAGGGGGTAAAAAGCTGGATGTTAGTTCTGCTGCCCTCGCTGTGGCTGGGCTTGGGAGAGATGCTGCTGCGCCCCCACTTTCCTGCTACCAATGCCCTGATTGATGACTGGGCCAACCACTTTTTGTACGTGAGCATCTTTCTGGCTGGTTTTATTCTTATTTCTTCCAGCCTGCTGCAGGAGAAGATCAGGGACATCCGGCTATACAGCCTTTCACTGGCTTTAGGACTAACAGCGGTACTTTACATAAATTACTGGCTGCCCGATGCAGATCCGGCAGGATATGAGCTGCAGGTCTACTACCTGATAAAATCTGCAAACCGCTGGTTGTGGCTTTTAAGCATTTTGGGCTTTGCCATCCGCTATCTTGCTGTTGCGTCGCCCCATCTTAAAATGGCAAACGAAATGGTGTATCCTTTTTACATCCTGCACCAGACGGTAATAGTAGTTTTGGGATACTTCATAAAAGACCTGCCCTGGCCTGTATTTATAAAATTCAGCCTGTTGGTAGTGCTAACCTTTTTGGTATGTTACCTGCTGATACGCTGTGTGATCATGAAAATAAACATACTGCGGGTGCCGTTTGGTATGAAAGCGGTTACCCCAATGCAGGCAAAACCAGTTGCAGCAAAAGAAAGAAGCCTGGCAGCTTAATATAATATTAGTCTGGGGTACACCCCAGACGAATATCTAAAAACGAGGGGTTGATCCCAACAGCTGGCTGTATCTGTTGCTTAGGCACTGTGTGCCAATACGCCTTTGTTTACTGCCTTGTCTTTTGTAAGAGGCACTCTGTTTCGGTCAATCCAGTATGCCCATAAAACAAACAGCCACTGTAAATGCCCGGCCCAGGCAATACCTGCTACATCAGGTGGAGGCGGACCAAAGAGGTTCCCAAACTGAATAACCACCAGGAAAGCGGCCAGAGACCACAGCCCAAAAATGCCTTTTTTGTTTTTAGCACGCGTGGCTCTGATATATAGGGCCAGGCCAACAGCAAAGCATAAGCCCTCTACCAGGATGGTGCCCCAGAGAGAGTTCCAGAGGCCAAGGCCGAGCATGGGTGCGTCGCCTGGATATAGCGGCAGATCGGGGCGGTGCATAATTACATCCAGCAGCCAGTGGCTAAGCACGCACAGGCCCAGAATAACTGCACCAATCCTGTTCTTTTTCAGCAGCCAATAGCCAAGCCCAAACAGCATACTCCATACCATTACCATCAGCAAGCTGTGAGAAATGGGGTAGTGGGTGAAATCAAGCGGGTTCACTACCGTAATGCCCGGACTGATCGTTACCTGTTCTACACCCAGTAACAGCAGGGTAGGCCAAAGCAGGTCAAGCCACTGTGCTGCCAGAAAGAGTGTGCCCAAAGATATTGTTGGCTGTGCCTGTTTGGCGCCAAAGCCAACAGCAAAATGACCAATAAACATAACTATTGTTGTTAAGGGTGAAAGAGTGCGCCTCCTTTACATGGTCTTAAGGAGGTAATCAGGGCTCTGCTTGTTATCCTGAAGCCAGGCAAAATTTTTGTAATATCCTCAAGGTGTAACAAAACATCTATTCTGCCAGCGGAGTAGGTGTACCGGCGATGTGGTAGAGAATGTAACCCATAAGAAAGATAGAAAAAAAGGTTCATTTGTGCAGCTTCTACTCCCTGTTTGGATCAGCTATTTTTTTGTGCAGAAATCACGGTTATTGCTTTACAAATTTTATTGTGCTGTTGTCGATAAGTGGTAGTTGAAAATGTAGATAGCAGGCAGCGGAGCAAAATTGTGCTAAGCTAAACCCTGCTTTCTTACTTCCTTATCTTCAGATCAGAAGAGTAGCATGGAAACAGGCTTGTGTTTACAAAAGGCCTGGTATGCTCAAGTACAATAATAAGGAGCTTATTCCACCTCTTCTTTTGAGAGAATCTTAACCAGGGTGTATTTCACGTTTGGAGCATCCATTGGCGGATTTTTAACCTTTCGCTTATTTACCAGCAATTCGTAAATAAAGCCTGTTTCATAGTTAAAACCTTCTATCTGTTCGTAGAAGTAATTCCATTCGTCGGTTCCAATCAGGCTTCCTTCCTGAACAAGGTAACAGTCCGTCTGACCTTCATAGCCGGAACAATTTACTTTGTTGTCCTTCACTCTAAGAACAAGTCTATGATCTGGATCTGCTTTTTCGCATGAAAAGCAGAACAAAAGAAGGAAAAACAGGTAATAGACCTTTTTCATTTATGTTTTTAGCTTTAAGGGTAAGACCATTGGTACAGCTCTATGGTTGGTTCTGTTGCTTAACTTTTTCTGTTAATTTGGTGTAGCAGCAGAAAGAAAGTGCAACTGTGTGTTTTTATTCAAAGAGCCCTTCAGTTACTGATATGGATATAAAGCTACCGCATATAACAGACCCTCAGCTGCTGGATGCTATACAGCAGCATGCAAAGATCATGGAGTTCGGAGCCGGAGAGGTGATCATAGCCCCCGGGCAGTATATTAAGATGGTGCCGGTGGTGCTGGAAGGGAGTATTAAGGTGCTCCGGACAGATGAAGAGGGCCATGAACTGTTTCTTTACTACATACAAAGCGGCGAGACTTGTGCGGTTTCTTTAAGCTGTTGTAGTGTTATGAACCCCAGTGAGGTGAAGGCAGTGGCAGAAGAAAACACCAGCATTCTGGCTGTGCCTGCCAGAAAGCATGAGGAATGGACGGACGAGTTCAGGCAATGGAAGGATTTTGTGGCGCTCACCTATCAGAAAAGATTTCAGGCCATGTTTAGGGCCATAGACGATATTGCCTTCAGGAAAATGGATGAACGATTGCTCAGATACCTGTCTGTAAAAACCAGGCAGTCAAAATCAAATGAGCTTTCCATGACCCACCAGGAAATTGCAAGCGAGCTGGGCACCTCCCGTGAGGTTATATCAAGGCTATTAAAGCAGCTCGAGAACAGAAAGCTGGTGGAACTGGGCAGAAATGTTGTATATGTACGGGATGGGCTGGAGGAGTTTCTCACCTAAGCCAGCTGTTATCTACTGCTTTTCAATAGCTGCTGGTTTTAGTAATAGTATCACGCTTCAGAACATGTTATGCGGAGTTGCTTCCTGTAAGAACTCTTTCTGGCATTAGATATTTTTTTTATGCTGGAGCCACAGCAGGTAATGAATGGCCATTGCTGGTATAGGTTACTACCTATGCCATCTTTTTATGTTGTTTGATAAGCGGCTGATATTAAATGAGTTGCAGGTGTGGTCGGGGTTGTTCACCTTCATGGCTGATACGTAATTAATTGGTATTTTTAGCTGAAATAGTATCCTGTATCGGTAATATATTTATAGCTGAATTTAAGCAGCCTCATCTCTTAACCAACCCAGGCTGCAAACCATCAGGAAAATAAATCATCAGCTTATGAAATTGTGGGAATCACCAATTATCAGGATCGATTTCGATGAAAATTCACGGGTGCTTACCCAGGTTTGGAAAGGATTTGGTAGCTCCGAGCTATTCAGGGAAGCAATTGATAAAACCGTCTATTATTTCATACAAAAGAAGGCTGCATATATTCTGGCAGATTCTTCTACCGGGGCAATCGTGAAGAAAGAAGACACTGACTATGCAGCCCAAAAAGCGGTGCAACTGGTGAAAAATGGCATCAAGGCCCAGGCTTTTGTTTTGCCCGCCAATGTTTTTGTAAAAGCCTCGGCACAGAATTTTGCAAATGGTGCAAGCGCGTACCAGATTCAGTACTTCGATGATAAAGATAAAGCCATGGAATGGCTGATTGCCCAGGCATAAGGAGCATAAGGAGTTTTTCAGGCCTTACAATAAAGGGGTCCGGGAAATTTTTCCCGGACCCCTTTATTGTAATTAATTCTGCATTGAAATGATAATTATTTTCCCTTCTTTGGTTAATTGGCAAGGTCTTCCAGAAAGTCACGCACCTCTTTTGTATCGTACTCGGCCATGCCCTCCTGCCGGGCTACAATTTTACCCTCGGGCGAAATAATAAATGTAGTGGGTATGGCCTGTGTGTAAAACTCTTCCGGTAATTGACTGGCCGGCATATAAACAGGGAAAGTAAAGCCTTTCCGGTCAACAAACTTCTTTACTTTTTTCATGCTGCCCTGGTCTACGGAGAGCATTACAAATGCAATCTTGTCTGAACCTACTTTATCGTACAGACTCTGAATGTTTGGCATTTCTGCAACACAGGGCGGGCACCAGGTAGCCCAGATGTTCATGAAAATAACTTTGCCCTTCAGGCTCTCGAATGCAAGGGTTTTACCTTCCATGTCCACCATCTTAAAACCCGCGCCAACAATATCATTTGTTTCGGATGCTGCAGCCTGGCTGGTTACGGATTCTGCACTGGGCACTTCGGCTTTTCTGATACCCGTTGCCAACAACAGGCGCTGCACCTGGCCAATGGCCTCGGTATGTAGGCCGGTTGCATACAGCAACCCAAAGATGATCAGCATTACTGCCCAGCCGGGTATAGTTTTGAAAGATAATTTTACTTTGCTCATGTTGTTTGCTTCTGTTGTAATTAGTGCCTTACTGCAGCGGAGTGTTTTTTTTGATCTCTATAATACAACGCTTAGGTGATATATGTCTGTGCCTGTTGATAAAATATTAACCATTGGCCAGACGGAATTAGGTTTGTAGCTTTCTGTTGGCTTGGTTGTATGTTGATTTTCAGGTATTTGTGTAGTCGTTAATGTTTTGGCTTTGTTAGTGCCATCCACAGTGCTCCCTGTAATCACATTCTTTTTTCTGCTCTACATGCTGCAATAGTTTAATTAAAGAACTAATTATGCCGCTCAACTGGCACAGGTGATTGGCTGCTTATGGGTCTTGTGTTTTGGGTATATCAAAACTGCCAGAGAAAAAAGGGAGCTGCTATGACAAAAGTCACACAAGCTGCACTGTCTGGCAGGGCTTAGTAGGGTGGTTCAAGCAGCGCTTGTGTGACAAAAAGCACTGAACAGGGCTTAGGCCTGCGGTACTTTTGTACCGTAATTTGATCCAAACATGGAAGTACTAACAATTTTTGGATGGCTGTCTGCCGTGGTCATAGGCATTAGCCTAGGACTGATCGGGGGTGGGGGGTCTATCCTGACAGTACCGGCGCTGGTTTATTTGTTAAACGTGAGCCCGGTACTGGCTACAGCATATTCTCTTTTTGTAGTAGGAGCAACCTCACTGGCTGGTTCCTTCTCTTTTATGAAAAAAGGATTGGTAAATTATACAACAGCAGCTGTTTTTGCCACACCCTCTTTTATTGCTGTTTACCTGACACGAAAATTTCTGGTGCCTGCCATGCCGGAAAAGCTGTTCATGGCAGGAGATTTTACACTCACCAGAAACACCGGGATCATGGTTTTCTTTGCCCTGATCATGCTTGCGGCAGCTTTTTCGATGATACGAAACAATGGCAGAGCAGTGGAAAAAGAGGGGAAAGTAAAGTACAATTATCCGCTGATTGCGTTGGAGGGCGCCATTGTAGGTGCATTAACGGGTATTGTAGGAGCAGGAGGTGGCTTTTTGATCATCCCGGCACTGGTGCTGCTTTCTAAACTCCCCATGAAGATGGCCGTGGGCACATCGCTCCTCATCATTGCCGTGAAATCGCTCATCGGCTTTCTTGGCGATATTGGTAATCAGCCCATAGACTGGCCTTTCATGCTCCTTTTTACAACGCTTTCTTTGGGGGGTATTTTTATTGGTAGCTGGCTTTCCACAAAAATAGATGGCAGCCACCTTAAAAAAGGCTTTGGCTGGTTTGTGCTCTTTATGGCGCTTTACATTCTTTCAAAGGAGCTGTTTCTCTAGCAGGGGTAAGGAGCGCTGCCGTGTGACATCTGTCACTGACTGCGCTACTTTTAACTACTAAATTAGGCTGTACTTAAACTAAATTAGGCTGTACTTAAAAGGAACTACAATAAGATCATGAAAATAAAGCAATTTGAAGACAAAGGGCTGGCCCATTTCAGCTATGCTATCTTAAGCGAAGCTAAAAAAGAGATCGTGCTGATAGACCCTGCGCGCAATCCGCAGCCTTATTACCAGTATGCGCAAGCCGAGGGCGCAAAGATTGTAGGCGTTATCGAAACGCACCCGCATGCCGATTTTGTAAGTGCTCACCTGGAGATTCACCAAAGTACAGCGGCAACCATTTATGTCAGCAGCCTGGTGGCAGCCGATTACCCGCACAAGGCTTACGATGAAGGCGATATTATTGAGCTTGGGGAGCTAAAGTTAAAGGCCCTGCATACGCCCGGACACTCGCCCGACAGCATCAGCATTGTGGCAGAGGTAGAGGGTAAAGACATAGCCGTATTTACGGGTGATACCCTGTTCATTGGCGATGTGGGTCGTCCGGACCTAAGGGAAAAGGCCGGAAACCTAACAGCAAAGCGTGAAGAGCTGGCCCGCCAGATGTACCACAGCACCCGGGATAAGCTGATGAAGCTGGCCGACGAGGTGCTGGTATACCCGGCTCACGGCTCAGGCTCACTTTGCGGCAAGACACTTAGCGATGCGCAGAGCAGCACCATAGGGGCAGAGAAAACGGGAAATTATGCCCTGCAGCCCCAATCAGAAGAGGCATTTGTAAAGGTGCTGCTGGAGGATCAGCCCTTTATTCCAAAATACTTTGGTTATAGTGTAGCCCTTAACAAACATGGAGCGCCTGCTTTTCAGCCTTCCTTGGCGGAAGTGAAAAAGCTGGAGAGAAACCATGAACCAGCAGCCGGTAGCCTGGTGATTGATGCACGCCCGCAGGAGCAGTTTAAGAAAGGGCATATCAGGGGCTCCATCAACATTCAGAACGGCGGTAAGTTTGAAACCTGGCTGGGCAGTATTGTTTCTCCTGAAGAAAAGTACTACCTGGTAGCGGGCTCTGAAGCTGTACTGGAGGAGCTTATTCAGAAAGCAGCGAAAATAGGCTATGAGCAGCTGATTGAAGGTGCTTTTGTCTACGACAGGCAGGGAGGTAGTACAAGCAGTACCTTTAACAAGGAAGCCTTCCAGGCAAACCAGGAGGGGTACACCATTGTGGATATCCGCAATGCAGGCGAAACCAGAGGAGGAAATTTTTTTGATAGTGCGATCACAATTCCTTTGCCTGAACTACGTGAAAGAGCAGCAGAAATTCCTGCAGATAAGCCGGTAGTGGTGCATTGTGCAGGCGGCTACCGTTCTGCAGCAGGCAGCAGCATCCTGGAGAGTCTGCTCCCGGTAGAGGTGCTGGATATGGGTGAAGCAGTGACTGAACTTAAACACCAGTATGCATAAAGCTCAAGAAGGCAGCTTTTGCAGGGGTGCCTTCTTATTTGTCTGCTGTTAAATAATCAAAGGTGTAGTCCATCAGGCAGTGCCTGGGTTATTTAGCTGTGTACCCTGTAAAAATTTGTGGTACAGATACCCCTGCAGTTTGAATGGTTTTAGAGCGCCGCTCCTTTGCCTTGTACCAGGTGTAAAAGAATGCTACTGCTAAAAGCAGCTCTGCAAGATCTCCGCCATAGTACATCAGCTTGGCTGCTGCCTGTATCTCCTCCAGGCTGTGGTGGGTGTTTCGGGGAAACTCATAGGCATACATAGCCTTGCTAAGGTAAGCATGAGCACCAGCGCTAATGAACAGCACAATGGAGCGCAGCTGCAGGCCCGGGCGGCGCGGAGCAGGATCTGGGCCTGCTATTGCCCACACAAACAGGTAACCGGCAAGTAAAAAGTGCAGGTGCAGTACCCAGTGCAGGTAAGGGTGGTGCTGTATGGCTCCATACAAAGGGGTAAGGTAAAGGAGGTACATGCCGCCAATGTTCAGCAACAGCGCTGTTAGCGGGTGGCTTACATAATGAAAGGGCCTGCTGCCTAAAACCGCCGTGAGCCTGCGCCCGGTAGGAGGGTTAAGTGTTCGCAGTACCAGGGTAAGAGGAGCAGCCAGCACAAGGCCAAGCGGTGCCAGCATGCCTATAAGCA
The DNA here is from genome assembly GCF_020178975.1 of Cesiribacter sp. SM1. Lineage (GTDB taxonomy): Bacteria > Bacteroidota > Bacteroidia > Cytophagales > Cyclobacteriaceae > Cesiribacter. Next base: position 51,852 of record NZ_JAHXBU010000045.1, on the reverse strand, counting down.
GGTGCTGTATCATGTGCCCCTCCAGGTTCTGATGCCCGTAGTGCATCAGGGGAGGCCACAGGGCTAAGATCAACAGGGCAATGCCACTGCAAAAGCCTGCAGTACGCCAGCCACTCCAGCTTTTTCCCTGCTGGTACTGCCGCACAACAGCCATCAGGTAGAGCAGCAACACCAAAAGCAGGATTGCATTGGGAATCCAGAAAGAGGGGCTGTTATAGGCTGAATAGTGTTCCTGCATCTGGTTTGAGATTTGTAAATATTACAACAGGGAGGCTTAAGTATTTGCCTGCTGTGGAGCAGTTGCAGATCTGGCTTTAACCAGCAGCCATACCCCAATCAGGAGCAGGATAAGCCCCCCAAGATTCCACAGCAGATCGTAAATGAAAAGGTTGTCAACACCATAGCGTACCTGGTGTACCCGCAGCAGCTTATGATCAACAATGCCATCAAAAATCTGGAAGCCGCCCATGCCCATGAAGAAGCCCGCCCAGGCCCGTCGAGGGGCCAGGCTGTGGCTGCGGCGCAAATCAGCATACATAAAGAAGCCTGCAACCAGGCCTATGAGCTCTGCCGCGTGCAGCAGCCCGTCGCTCAAAAGACCAATAGCAGGCGTAGACTGGTCGTAAAAATGATGCCATGCCAACAGCTGGTGAAAGACAATTTCATCGATGCCTGCCATCAGGCAGGCCCCGATCAGCAGGGCTACCCACAGCGAGCGGGAGTGGTTAGGAGAAGGCTTGTTTTCTAATAGCACGGTACCGCAGCCAAAGTCTTTTGCATAAGCAAACCTTCTTTTCCGCCAATTGTTCTGCCTGCAGTTCTGCATTGCTATGCACCCGGCAGTGTGATAAAAATCACTGAAGAAGTGGGGGGAGGAGGGTACCTTTGCAAAAGAATTGAAGCATGTAAGCCATCTGCTATTACATTTACATCTGTATCAACAGCAACAAGTCCCTTTATTATGATAGAATTCATCAGTCAACCCTGGCCCTGGTATGTAGCGGGGCCACTGATTGCCTTAACCATGTTTTTACTGCTCTTCTTTGGTAAGAACTTTGGAGTATCCTCTACGCTTCGCACCGCCTGTGCCATAGGCGGAGCCGGCAAGCTGAGCGATTTCTTCGATTATGACTGGAAGAGCCAGGTCTGGAACCTTGTTTTTGTGGGCGGAATGGTGATTGGGGGCTTTATTGCCTCCACCTGGCTGCAGCAGCCCGATCCTATTCCTCTGGCGCAGGGCACAGTAGAGAAATTGCAGGAGCTGGGCATCAGCAATCCCGGCGAGCAATATTTACCGGCAGAGATCTTTAGCTGGGAAAGCCTCTTTACCCTGCGTGGCTTTATACTCCTGGTTGTGGGAGGCTTTTTTATAGGCTTTGGCACCCGTTGGGCCGGGGGCTGTACTTCTGGCCATGCAATTAGTGGCTTAAGCAACCTGCAGTTGCCTTCTCTCATTGCAGTAGTAGGCTTCTTTATCGGTGGCCTGCTGATGACCCACCTGCTCTTACCCCTCATTCTGCAACTTTAAACCTATCTTAAAGTGCGATATATACGTTTTCTGCTAATTGGTGTATTCTTTGGCATTATCATGACCAAAGCCCAGGTAATTTCCTGGTTCAGGATTTATGAGATGTTCCGTTTTGATGCCTTCCACATGTACGGCATTATAGGCTCAGCTGTGTTGCTGGGGGTGATCGGTGTTGCTCTCATCCAGCGGTTTGGAATAAAATCTACTGAGGGTATGCCCATTGCCTTTTCACCCAAAAGCATGAGCATAGCCCGCTACCTGTTTGGTGGCACCATTTTTGGCTTAGGCTGGGCCATGACGGGCGCCTGCCCGGGGCCTATGTACACACTCATTGGTGGTGGCTTTAGCGTAGTACTGGTAGTACTGGCCAGTGCCTTGCTGGGTACCTTTACCTATGGATTGATAAGAAAAAAGCTTCCGCATTAGAGCAAACACTCATTTTCGATATTCAGCAGCAGGTACAGGGCTCTTTTGAGCCCTGTTTTTTTTGCCCAAAGGCTGTGGTAGAAGAGAAGCAAAAAGCTTTTTCTGAAAATTAACAAACCTTCAGCAGGTATTCAGGTTCAAACTTTTAATCCAGATGAATTAATCGTGTTCATCCGTGGGATCATTCTTTTATAACTGCCATGATACCAGGCCTGTTTTCTGGTTCCCGGACCACCTTTTCAGTTGTTCATCTGCTATCTAATTTCATAAGTTCCTATGGAAAAAAATACAACAGCTTCTGTTTCTAAAGAAAAGATCAGCCTTACGATCAATGGAACGGAACAGCAACTGGAGGTAGAGGTTTGGACCACCCTGCTGGACCTGCTGCGGGAGCACCTGCAATTAACCGGAACCAAAAAAGGTTGTGATCAGGGCCAGTGCGGTGCCTGCACTATTCTGCTCGATGGCAATCGCATTAACTCCTGCCTGTCGCTGGCAGTGATGCACGATGGTTCCGAAATTACCACCATAGAAGGGCTGGCACAGGGAGATGAACTGCACCCGGTGCAGCAGGCTTTTATCGATCATGATGCTTTCCAGTGCGGGTATTGCACACCCGGCCAAATCTGTTCCACCATAGGCCTGATCAAAGAGGGGAAAGCCAAAACTGTGGATGATATACGTGACCTGATGAGTGGTAACATCTGCCGCTGCGGTGCCTACAGCAATATTGTAAAAGTGGTGCAGGAAGCACTGGAAAGGAGTCAGCAGGCGTGAGACCATTTACCTACACCCGGGCAAAAGATGTAGCTGCCGCTGTAACTGATATAAGGGCAAACAGCGAAGCCAGGTTTATAGCAGGGGGCACCAACCTGCTGGACCTTATGAAAATTGATGTGATGAAGCCCCGGCACCTGGTGGATATTACCCGCCTGGCCCTGGATACCATTGAAGAGACAGACGAAGGCGGCCTCCGGTTAGGAGCCTTGGTAACCAATGCCGATACAGCTTACCATGAGCAGGTGGAAAAACGATACCCGCTGCTATCGCATGCCATACTGGCGGGCGCAACAGCACAGCTTAGGAACAAGGCTACCGATGCCGGCAACCTGCTGCAGCGCACCCGCTGCTACTATTTTTACGATACCGATACCGCCTGCAACAAGCGCGAACCCGGTACGGGCTGCTCTGCCATTTCCGGCTACAACCGCAACCACGCCATTTTGGGCCATAGCGAACACTGTATTGCCACGCATCCATCAGATATGGCAGTTGGTCTTGCAGCCCTTGATGCCAGGATTCTGGTAACAGGTCCGCAGGGAGAGCGCATGTTACCCATTTCAGATTTACACCGGCTGCCGGGCAACACACCGGAGAAAGATACCAACCTGGGCGAAAACGAAATTATTACCGCCATTGAACTGCCACCACAGGGTTTTGCCCAACACTTTACCTACCTGAAAAACCGCGACCGTGCCTCCTATGCCTTTGCGCTGGTTTCCGTTGCTGCCGGACTTGAGATAGAAGGTGGTGTTATCAGGGAAGCACGCATTGCCCTGGGTGGTGTGGCACATAAGCCCTGGCGCAGGCCCGAAGCAGAAGCCATGCTCCGGGGAAAGAAAGCGAGCAGGGAGAACTTTCAGCCTGTAGCCGATGCCTATGTGCAGGGCGCTAAGGGCTTTGAACACAACACATTTAAAATTGAACTGGCCCGGCGCTCTATTGTGCGTGCGCTTATGACGGCCGCTAAAATAGAGGAGTAAGATGGCATCAGAGGTAATCGGAAAACCAAAGAACCGCGTCGATGGACGCAAGAAGGTAACAGGCCAGGCCAGGTATGCGGCAGAATTCAGTGTGCCCGACCTTACTTATGGTGTGGTAGTTAACAGCGCCATTGCCAGGGGAACCATTAAATCCATAGATGCCAGTGAGGCACTTAAGCTGGAGGGTGTGCTGCAGGTCTTTACACATGAGAACAGAACAAAGCTTGCATATTACGATAAGAGTTACCAGGATATGGATGCGCCTCCGGGTTCTCCTTTCCGGCCGCTCTACAACAACCAGGTGCAGTTTAACATGCAGCCCATTGCCCTGGTAGTTGCTGAAACCTATGAGCTTGCCCTGTATGCAGCAGCCCTGGTAAAAGTGGAGTATGAGCAGGCGCCACATGAAACAAAATTTGCAGCGCAACGCCCGTATGCCTACGAGCCGGAAGAGTATAAGTCTACTCCGCCACCAGAGCCCTGGGGCTCGCCGGAAGAAGCCCTGAAAAACGCAGCACATACAATAACAGAAGAATACGCGCACCCCAGCCAGCACCATAATCCAATTGAAATGCATGCCTCTACGGTGCATTGGGAAGGAGATGGGCGGATAACCGTTTATGATAAAATTCAGGGAGCACTTAACAGCCAGAAGTATGTGATGGGCATATTCGGGCTCAAGGAAGAAGAGGTACGGGTGCTCTCTCCTTTTGTGGGAGGCGCATTTGGCTCGGGCCTGCGCCCGCAGTACCAGCTGTTTATGGCCGTAATGGCTGCACTGGAGCTAAAACGTTCGGTGCGGGTAGTACTTACGCGTCCGCAGATGTTCTCCTTTGGGCACCGCCCAAAAACGGTGCAGCGGTTGTCTCTTGGCGCCTCTGCCGATGGTAAACTGCAGGCAGTCATACACGAAGCTTATGCTGAAACCTCCCGCTTTGAAGATTATTCCGAAGATGTAATTATATGGCCTGGCGTGCTCTACAACTGCGACAACGTAAAGCTAAGCCACAAACTGGTAGGGCTGGATGTGTATACCCCGCTCGATATGCGTGCCCCCGGCGGTACCACCGGTATTTTTGCGCTGGAGTGCGCCATCGATGAGCTCTCTTACAAAGTAGGCATGGACCCCATGGAATTCCGGCTGAAGAACTACGCTGAAAAGGATCAGATTGAAGATAAGCCATTTTCCAGCAAAGAGCTGCGGGAGTGTTACCGGCAGGGGGCTGAAAAGTTTGGCTGGAAAAACCGAAAGCAGGCACCGCGCTCCATGCGGGAGGGCCATCAGCTTATTGGCTGGGGCGTAGCCAATGGTGCCTGGGAGGCAACCCAAAAACCTGCTAGTGCCAAAGCAGTGCTGGCCCTTAACGGGCAGCTAACCGTAAGCAGCGCCACCGGTGATATAGGCACCGGCACCTATACCATCATGAGCCAGATTGCGGCAGAGAGCCTGGGCTTAGCGCTGGATAAAGTTGAGTTTAAGCTTGGAGACTCATCACTTCCCAAAGCGCCACTGGAAGGGGGCTCCTGGACGGCCTCGTCGGTTGGTTCGGCCGTTAAAAAGGTATGCAACAAGCTTGGAGAAAAGTTGCTGGAGCTGGCACAGGAAATAGAAGGTTCTCCCTTCAAAAATGTAAAAATAGAGGAGGTAGTGTTTGAAGGCGGGCGGATGCACCTGAAAAACAACTCATCCACAGCAATTGCCCTTACTGAAATTCTCAGCCGAAATAAAACTGAAAGTCTGCAGGCAGAGGCTGATTCAGAACCATCGGATGAGCAGGAAAATTACTCCCGCTACTCCCATTCGGCTGTTTTTGTAGAGGTAAAGGTAGACGAAGACCTGGGTACGGTAAAAGTGACCCGGGTGGTAAGTGCTATTGCCGGTGGGCGCATCCTGAATCCTAAAACTGCCCGTAGCCAGATCCTGGGCGGAATTGTATGGGGCATAGGCATGGCCATGGAAGAATACTCGGTTATGGACAACCAGTACGGCCGCTTTATGAATCACGACCTGGCCGAATACCATGTGCCGGTTAATGCCGATGTACATGATGTGGAGGTGATCTTTGTAGAGGAAAAGGACGAGATTGTAAATCCCATAGGTGCCAAAGGACTGGGGGAAATTGGCATTGTAAGTGTAGCACCGGCCATTGCCAATGCTATTTACCATGCTACAGGAAAAAGGGTAAGGGATTTGCCCATAACCCTGGATAAGCTGGTGTAAAAATTCTTCAAGGCAATGATTTTGCCGGGGTGCTGCTTTTTATCTGGGCAGTACCCCTTCTTTTTTCAGGTTTAGTTCGAAATCTTTGTTATGCTGCCGGAAGCGCAGCTGTACCTCATGCTTTTCGGCAGCCCTGCCTGTAGGCAGCCAGCCTCTGCCACTTTTAGTCAGTAAAAAGAGACCTTCATCGTCGCCCATGGGCATAAAGTCAGCTAACTTGGGACCTTTTGAAAAGTAGGGTAGCTGATATTGACTGCTGAAGCTTTCAGCCTCAGCTGCTACATCGTCTACTACCAGCCCAATTTCACTAATGTTCAGGAAAGAGTTTTGATCAAAGCCAGTAGCTGCGGCCTTTCCTGGTAAATCAAAGCGGGCAATGCATTCTGCAATGTTGCCCTCATGGTCGTGAAAATAGAAGGCCTTGGCACGCCAGCCAGTAAAATCTCCCAGCCTACTGTTTTCAGAAAAAGACAGGATTGTGGTTCTGGCTTCTACCCACTCCAGGGCTTCGGTTAAGAGATTGCAGGGAATGTTAAATGCAAAATGGTAAAAGGGCTTCTCATCCGTTCTGGTAAAGCTTAGGATTGAAGCGCCAATGGCAAAAGAAACTTTATCTACTGATTGATCGATAAGCGGTAGCTGCAGACAGCTGCCATAGAAGTGCATAGTAGCCTTTATATTGCTGGTATTGAGGGTAAGTTCCTTAATTATCATTGCTTACAGTTCTAAGGCTGGCTAATTGTACTCTTGCCTTTTTATCCAGGAGTACTACCGTTTTGGCGTTTTCATTACCGTTATGCCTGTCTGCACTGTTCCTGCTACAGTGTTTACTGGCAAGCGCCAGGGCAGACAATGCATAAACCATTTGTCTTGAAAAGTCAGCGTTATTCATATTACTGCTGGTTCAGGTATACGCGATATGGTTGTAGAAAATGATACTTCAACCTTTGGGTATGGAAAATGATTTTAAGGGCTTCAGGCTTGGCAGGAGGCAGGGTTACCATTCTTAACCCAGCTATACAGCTGTTATTACAGTTTGGTGCTACAGCAGATGCCTGGTTGTCTGATAGAGCTTCCGAACATGCTCCCTGCTGGTGTATGTTTGTCCGGGAGGAGGATTTCTGCTTGATGGAAAATTTTCAACATACACCTCCTCTGTACGGAAGCTTCCGTCACCATCCATCACCTTAATAAACAAGCCCATCTTTTGCTCTGAGAAAACGTCCAGACAAGCATCTTCAACTACATAAAATCCATGTTCCACACCTGCGGGAATAAACACTACATAGCCCGGCCCACATTCCTTCTGCTCACCGGCAGCCGTAAACCTGATTTTCCCTTCAAGTACCTCAAAAGATTCATCTCCCTGGTGGGAGTGCAGACCTACAAAAAATCCTGATTTATGTCTTTCGCGCTCCCGGAATATTTTACTGGCACCATGTTCCGGGCCAATGATGCTTCCTTTCTCAAGCATGCGGGACTGAACTGCATACAGCATGATCGTAAAAGTTTATAGTTCATTATATTTTTCTGTAAGCCACTTTTCTGCCTGTGAGAGAGTTTCGCACAAAACAGTGGGCACTTTTACATTATGCTTTTTAGAAAGTGCCAGCGACGACAACTTTGAGAAAAGATCAGGTGACAGCAAGCTGATGTTATACCTCAGGCCATACTGATGGTTCAGGGGAAAGAAGTCGTTATTGATCCAATCCACAAGGCCGGCCCAGGCACTTTCCAGCTCCTTGGTGTCATGCACATGAAACTTACAACCCAGCCTGATGCCATTTTGCCGCTGCCAGTCGAGCATCCGCAGCGAAGCAATTTTAACCTGTTCTTCAGTTGCATAGCCAATCCACTTCATGAGCAGGTAATTTCTGTTCGGCTCGTAGCTGATCACCGCATAAACTTGGTTGTCGGCATTTTTTATTTTATCAATAACAATCACAGGTTTTGTGGATTTAGCGGCTGTTACAGCTGAAAAAGCAGGATAAAAATAAGAATTATTTGTTTTGTTTGTTGAGCGCATGATGAAAAAAAGAATTTGTTATCCCGTGATAAGCAAGGCATGCTGGGCAGGCTGCCTCTAAAAGGCAAGTTTAGCTTTTGATAAATGCTGGCAGGTAAAAATGCACCTGGTGATCAGCTGCGATAGCAAAAGCCTTTGCCAGGTCCAGCTTAGCAAGATCTGGCGGCAGGTTTAAATCAGGCATTTCTTCTTTGCTCTTTACTTCAGTGCCAATAGCCCTGAAATATTGCTCCAGGTTTCCGGGAGAGATAATGGTTAGGAGTTTCCCCACAGATTGCCCAACATTTTTGTACGTGTGCAGTGCATTAGAGGGGATCTGTACTACCTCACCCCGCGCTACTTTAAAAGGCTTGGTTAGATCGTGTAACACAAATTCAAAGTCGCCGCTTAAAACATAAAAAACTTCCTCATCGGGATGGGTGTGTGGGGGAGGCCCTCCCAATGGCGGCACGCCCTCCTCAAAAACAGCGTAGGTTCCGTTTGTACTGGCCTGAGTAGCATGAAAAGTAAAGAGGTTTGTAAAAACGAGCAGCTGATCGGTAGGATGCAACTGCCCGGCAGGGGTATGTGCTTGCATGTTGTGCCTTTAGTTAATTCTTAAGCAAAGCAACTACATGCAGCGCTAAACCTACTTGATCAAAATCAAGAAGCAGCCTAATGTTTAAATTTTTGCCGGTACCGGCTTAAGGTTTCCGGGGTAATGCCTAAGTAACTGGCGATATAGTGTAGGGGAACACGTTTGAATACTTTGGGGTGCTCTTCGATCAGGCTTAGGTAGCGTAGCTCCGGTGAATCTTTAAGGAGGGATGCCTCCCTTCTTTCTGATCTTATAAACTGATCCTGGGCAATAATTCTTCCCAGTTTCTGCCAGGCGGGATAATGGTCATAGAGGTACATTACCTGCCGATAGTCCATTTCCAGGATATGGGTCTCTTCAAGGGCTGCTACATTCAGGGAAGAAGGTAGCTGCGAGAAAAAGCTGGCAAATGACCCGATAATTGCATTTTCAAACAGGAAATCTTTAGAAATCTCCCGCTCATCTACTATGTAAAAAAGTCTTGCGCTTCCCTGTTCAATAAAACCAATAGTAGTGCAGACTTCTCCCTCTTTCAGAAATAGTTCATTTTTCGCCAGCAGCCTTGGGCGAAGCATTTTCTCGAGCGCAGCTTTTTCTTCAGACGTAGGCTGAATGACTATTTCTATGTTATCGATGACCCTCATCAGATTCTGGAGATGTGCTGCTGCGAAGCAGCGGGACTGGAGGCCTGTTCTGGAATCAAATTAATAAAAGCAGGGCTCGGGTGCAACAAATTACTTTGTCTCCGCTCCTTTGCCAGAAGTATATTTTTTTACCTCCGGCGCTACCTTTGTTCCCAGCAGTTCAATGGTCCGCATGGCCTGTTTGTGTGGCAGTGCACCAATGCTCATTTGCGCCAGAAAGCGTGTATGCTTAAATAATTCATATTCGTAGAGAATCTTATCGATTACCTGCTGAGGGCTACCCACCAGCAGAGCGCCCTGCTTGGTGGTGGAGGCATCGAATTGTTGCCGGTTCATGCCCGACCAGCCTCTTTCCCTGCCTATCCGTCCCATTACTTCTGCATAAGGCGGGTAAAACTCATCGTGGGCCTGCTGGGAGGTGTCTGCAATATATGTGTGTGAGTTTACACAAAACTGAAGCTTGCTACCATCGTGCCCGGCTTTCTCGTATACCTCCCGGTATAACTGCGCAAAGGGTGCAAAACGTGCAGGCATGCCGCCAATAATGGCAAGGGTCATGGGCAGGCCATATTCAGCTGCCCTTACCACCGATTCTGGTGTGCCGCCTACTGCTACCCAGATGGGTAGTTTTTCCTGGTGGGGGCGCGGGTACACTCCCCTGTTGTTGATAGACTGAGTATGCTCTCCCTGCCAGCTTATCTTTTCCCCTTTGTTAAGCTCTACCAGCATTCTGAGCTTTTCGGAAAAGAGCGTATCGTAATCTTTCAGGTCCTGGCCAAAGAGTGGAAAAGATTCTATGAACGAACCACGTCCGGCCATAATTTCAGCCCTGCCACCAGAGAGCAGATCTACCGTAGCAAACTGCTGAAATACCCGTACCGGATCATCGGAGCTTAAAACTGTTACCCCACTCGATAGCCTGATGTTTTTCGTACGCACAGCTGCTGCAGCCAGAATAGTTGCGGGTGTGGAGACGGCGTAATCCGGACGATGGTGTTCGCCTACGGCAAATACATCCAGCCCCAGCTGATCGGCCAGCTCAATTTCTTCCATCAGGTTACGCAGGCGCTGATAGGGAGCAATGGTTTCTTTCGTTAGCGGATGTGTGCCAACATCGGCGAAAGTGCAAATGCCTATTTCCATACTGAAGCTGAATTTTCCTTGTTAAGATCTGAAATCTCTTTTTAGTGCGCAATTTTTGCTAAGGCTTATAAGCGTAAAAACTGAACAGCCACCACATAAAGATGTTTAAGCTGCTTTTTTTTCTCCTGCTCAGTTGTATGATGTCAGTAAAAGGATAACAGCCATTTTGCATCCTGCTGCGATCTGGCTTTAATAAGCTGGTAACCGGCCTGCTGATTCTGTTGCTCCTTACGGATCTTTTTTTTAGTAATCCTTTCGGGTAGATGTATTATCTGTCTGACAGCCAGGATGTATGTAGTCTTCTTTCGTGGTGAATGGCTGTTCAAAACCATGCAGGATCGATCCTGTTATAAAGGTAGCACCACAAATAACATAGGTGAGATCTTTACATGGCTTTCCTTAATTGAACATAGGTGGAGGTGTTTTTTCAACATTAAACTTTAAATTTTTATGGCTACAAAAGACAAAAACGAAACACAATCCAACAAGGAGAAAAACAAGAAATCAAGCGCTAAGTCTTCAGGAGATACCAAAAAATCGGGTGATGTAAGTGCAACGTCTACAACGGACACAACAGCATCCACAGATAAAGCAGCACAGAGCAAATCAAAAAAAGCTAAATCAGCTGATAGCGCTAAATCATCTGGAAGCAGCACCGGTACTAACGCAATTACCGGATCTGCCGGCACTGGAGATTCCTCCAACAGCAGCACTAGTACAGGTGACAGCAGATCGGGACTCAATGCTGGAGGCGACGCACAAAAGAGCAGTGGTTACAGTGGAAATCAATATGACCAGTCGAACACAGGCAGAGACTACAACGCTGGCAGTGGCCTGGGCTGGGGAAGCCAGCAGGGCAACCAGGGCAATAACTGGAACCAGGGAGGCCAAAACAGGGAAAATAGTTATGGTAGCAATGCAAACCAGTTCCGGGGCCATGATAGCTCCAGGATTGATATGGACAGCCGGGATAGCAGGAACTGGGTAGGAGGCGAGTCTTATGGACTGGGCAATAACTATAGTCCAGGAAATCAATCCCGGCAGGACCAGGGCGACACATGGGGCGATAATAACTACCAGCATGCCTACAATCAGACTGGCAACAACAGCCAGGCCTACCAGAACCGGGGGCAGATGCAGGACAACTTTAACCAGCAAGGAGGTGGCAGTTCCGGAAATCAGCACTATGGCTCCGCTAACCAGGGAATGCAGGGAGGAAACAACTACGGACAGTTTTCTAACCGGAACCAGGGTTTTGATCAGGCCAGCCTGCACCAGAACAGCGGCCATTGGGAGCGGAGCTTCGACAGCCAGAAGCGCCATGGCATGCAGGGCAACAGGAATAACCCAGATATGGAAAACACTACCCTGAACCAGGGCGGTAACCGGGAGAACCAGCACTGGCAGGGAGACTACAGCCGGGGCCAGGCGTCTGACTGGAACAACCAGAACCGAAACATGCAGCAACACTTTCAGGATAGCGGTGTCTATCATGCAGGCGGCGGCTACAACCAGGGTGGCAGCAACCAGGGACAAAATGATGACTTTAGCCGCACAGGTACAACACCAACCCAGTACAATCGCTTTACAGACCAGGGCACAGGCTACAACCAATATGAAAGAGAGAACTGGAGAAGGAATGAAAACCCAGGCGCTGGCTCCGGAAGCCATGAGTGGGGTGCAGGCAGCTATGCCGGCCAGCTGAACCAGGACTGGGGCGGATCGCCCTACAATACCCGCAATGCCGGAACGAGCAGCTACAACAGTTACCGCGAAATGGGTGGTTACGACCGCGACCATGGCTACGATAATGGCAGAGACCGCAGCTCAGACAGGGATCGCAACTATGGCAACCCTTACAGGAGTGGCTGGTCTGATCAGGGCAATGATTATGACCGTTCTGCTACTTACCGCAACTTTGGCAATCAGGAGGGTTTTAACCGTGATAACGACTATGACAGGGGCCCCAGGAGCAACAGGGGTAGTAACTACGAGCGCGGCGGATATATGAACAGCCCCGGCGGAGGCTATGACCGCGACCGTGATTATCGCAGAGGATACGACGAAGGCAGAGGCACCCAATGGGGCGGAAGCGCCCAGCAGGGCGGAAGCGCCCAGCAGGGTGGGGGCACCCAGTTGAGTGGGGGCGCCCAAAATCACGGGCCTTATGACTGGGGCAGAAGTGGGGGTGACACTGGTTCTGAACGGCAGGCTTATGGTTCCCGCCAGGGCTGGCAGGAAGACAGAGGCCGGGACTTTTACCGAAATGCTGGCCGCAACATGAGCGATCAGTATGGATCAGGTGAGCAGAGCGGCGGTAACAGGAGTGGTGGCTATGGAGCTGGTGCAGCTAACTATTCGGGCTCGGGTAGCTATGGTGCTGGCAACAGCTACTATGGAGGCGATAGCCGCAATTATAATTCCGGCGGCGATAGAGACTGGGACCGCGATCGCTACAGAGGGCAGGACGATGATCGTGACTTTCTGGACAGAGCACAGGATCGTGTACGTTCCTGGTTTGGTGGAAATGAACATGATCAAAACAATCGCTAAATATTTATTTCTGTATGTAATCTTAAGCTGGCTCGCAAGAGCCAGCTTTTTTTGCAATACTCCCTTGCTTCAAGAAGATATCACTCACAGCAACATCCTGGCTGATGTTGTTTATCTGAAGAATCCGAAAATATCATAGGGAGTGCTAAAATTACCATAACCATCAAATTGCGCTTACGTTGGAAAATCAATGAGCTAAAGCTGCAGAAAAGGAATGAACCAAATGGCATCAGCGCAAAGTAGCAGTAAATTAAGCGGTATGTTCAGGGCCTTGCGCTATCGCAACTACAGGCTCTTTTTTGTAGGGCAGGGTATTTCCCTGATTGGCACCTGGATGCAGCAGATTGCCTTAAGCTGGCTGGTGTACCGCCTTACCGATTCTGTATTTCTTTTGGGTGCCGTTACTTTTTGCAGCCAGGTGCCTTCGTTCCTGCTGGGGCCTTTTGCCGGGGTGGTAGCCGATAGGTTCGATCGGCGCAGGGTGCTGTTGCTTACCCAGCTGCTGTCCATGCTACAGGCCTCTACGCTTGCTGCTCTGGTGCTTACAGATGCTGTGCAGATATGGCATGTTTTGGCTTTAAGCGCACTGCTTGGCATTATCAATGCCTACGACATAGCCACGCGGCAGGCGTTTGTAATAGAGATGGTAGATAAAAGGGAAGATGTGAGCAATGCCATTGCCCTTAACTCTTCTATGTTTAACATGGCCCGCCTGGTGGGCCCCTCTGTAGCGGGCATCCTGATAGCGTTGGTAGGAGAGGGCATGTGCTTCCTGATCAATGCACTCAGTTACATAGCCGTACTGGCTTCGTTGCTGCTCATGCGGCTAAAGCCCTTTGAACGGAAAAAGCAGGAAAGAAGGGTGTGGCAGTCGCTCAGAGAAGGATTTAGCTACGCCTTTGGTTTTGCCCCCATACGGGCACTCATTCTGATTGTGGCACTGCTTAGTTTGTTTGGTATGCCGTTTAGTGTGCTGATGCCGGTATTTGCACGGGATATTCTGCATGGTGGTGCCAACACCCTGGGTTACCTGATGGGCGCCTCCGGTGTTGGGGCACTTACGGGAGCGCTCTTTCTGGCCCAGCGCAAAACGGTGGTGGGGCTGGGCCGGATCATGATATTTACCATGGTTGTTTTTGGTGCAGGGCTTATTGCTTTTTCTTTTTCGGAGGTACTGCTGGTATCGCTCCTGTGTATGCTGTTTAGTGGTTTTGGCATGATTGTAACCATGGCCTCCTGCAACACCCTGCTGCAAACAATTGTAGACGATGACAAAAGGGGACGTGTAATGAGCCTCTACAGCATGGCTTTTATGGGCATGGCCCCATTTGGCAGCATGCTTGCAGGTTCGGTAGCAGAGTACATTGGCGTTAATTACACCCTGGCCGCCTGTGGATTTCTCTGTGCTATCAGTATTATTCCCTTTGCCCTAAGCCTGAAGCGGCTTCGGGTGCTGGTAACACCAATCTATCAGCGCCTGGGTATTTTACCCGAAATTGCCACAGGCCTTCAGTCGGCCTCCAGCCTAACCACACCCCCGGAAGAGCGCTAGGAGGAGCAGGTGTAAACCTATAAAAATTTATATTAACATGCTGAAACCAGATTAGCTGCTTCTGCTGTTGATTCTTTGTAAAGCCTGGGGCAATTGCAATAAATATGTGCAGTACTTTTCTGTGTAAGACTTTGCTGAAAGGGAACATGGGGCATCCGGAGATTTATGCCGGATATCGGGCTTTATGCCAGCTGAAGCGTGCAAAAAATAAATATAGGTTCTTCAGAACAAGCATCATATAAATACAATAAATTTGTATTATGAGAAGCTTCTCTAAATTCGCCGCTGTTCTGTTTGCCCTTATGCTGGCTTGTGCCGGCATAGGTAAGAATAGCCATGAAGCTATACTCACCTCTCTTGTTCAGGTTGCAGATGCTGAGCATTACCCTTCTCCAAGCCTTGCCAAAAAAGGGCAGAACGATGTTTTTGGCTTACAGCAATTAAGTGAAATTGTTGTAAACGGGGTAAACAGCTTTCCTGTACCTTCTTCAAAAATTCACCCGAACGTCTTTTTTGATGGTTCATTTTCTGTTGAGTTTCATGTTCGCAGAATTGCCCAGGATTATCTCCTGAACTCAAAGAAGATCTACCCCAGCCTGACGGTCAGTGTGATTATTTTTCCCTTCCACTATTTCCTGTAAATCCATCTGTTTCATAAGGCCTGTCTGAGCACAATGCCGGCAGCCTGCTGATTTATCTCTGTTCTGCAGGTATGTATCTATGCCCTGCAGGAGGAGCTGTACTATGTTCTAAATTTAATTTACAAGAAACAATGATGGATTTAACAACAGCCTTAATAGGCCTGATAATAGTGGCTATGTGTATTTTGCCCATTTTATATTTCAATGCGGCACAAAAGAAAAAAAGAAAGAAGTTCTTAAATGACTTCCTGGCACTGGCCGGACAGCAGCAGTTAAAAGTTACACAGCATGAAGTGTGGAGTAACTACTGTGCCATTGGCATCGACAGTGAATCAAACAAGCTGTTTTACTTTAAGAAGCGCGGAGATAAAGAAGAGCAGGTTCTGCTTAGCTTGTTAGACATAGATAAATGCAGGGTAATCAACACCAAGAGAACCCAGAACGAGGATCAGATCATTGATCGTCTTGAGCTGGGGCTGTCGTTCCGCAACCAGCGGATTCCTGAAAAAACGCTGGAATTTTACAGCAAAGACGAATCTATGGCCCTGGATATGGAACTTCAGCTGGTTGAAAAATGGCAAAAGCTGATCAGTGCGCAGCTGGAAGGAAAAAGAAAAGCTGCAGCCCTGGTTAGTTAAAAGATAGTCATAAAAAAAGCCCTGTAACGATAGCGTTTACAGGGCTTTTTTATTTCTGGCAGTTAGAGATCATGCCTATTTGTAAAACTGTGGCAGCGGATTAAGTTTGGTATTCTGCCTTTGGTGCCAGTAGGGATAGATGGTTGGTATTTCGCTGGCTGCATCGAGCTTTTTCACCTGCTCGGTTGTAAGGTTCCAGCCAACTGCCTCCAGGTTTTGCTTTAGCTGCTCTTCGTTACGGGCGCCTATAATAATGCTGGAAACGGTTGGCCTTTGCAGCAGCCAGTTGATGGCTACCTGGGCAAGTGTTTTACCTGTTTCGGCAGCAACCTCGTCCATGGCATCGATGGTGTTGTAAAACACTTCTTCGTTGATAACGGCTTCAGGTACGGGGCTGCCACCCTGGGCCACACGGCTTTCTGGCGGCAGGGGCTTGTTGCGGCGGTATTTGCCGCCCAGCCTGCCAGCCGACAGCGGCGACCAGATAATGCCTCCAACCTTCTGATCAAGGCCAAGTGGCATGAGCTCCCATTCGTACTCGCGGTTAGCCAGTGAGTAATAAACCTGGTGGGCCACATAACGGCTCCAGCCCCTCTTTTCGGATACAGCCAACGATTTCATCAGGTGCCAGCCGGAGAAGTTGGAGGCAGCCAGGTAACGGATCTTACCGCTCTGCACCAGTCCATCCAGGGTATGCAGGGTTTCTTCTACGGGCGTATTACCATCAAACCCATGCATGTGGTAAATATCAATATAATCGGTCTTTAGTCTTTTAAGACTGCTTTCTATCTGCCGGGTGAGGTGAAAGCGGGATGAACCCTGGTTATTGGGCCCCTCTCCGAATGGAAAAGTAGCTTTGGTTGAGATCAGGATTTTATCACGGCTGTAGCCCTTTATGGCCTGCCCCAGTATTTCTTCTGATAGTCCCTGGGAGTAAACGTCTGCCGTATCGAAAAAATTAACCCCTGCATCCATGCAGAGATCTACCATGCGGGTGGCTTCCGCTACCTGAGTACTGCCCCAGGCTTTAAAAAATTCATTGCCTCCGCCAAAGGTGGCCGTTCCAAAACTTAGCACCGGCACCTCCAGTCCGGATTCTCCTAATTGTCTGTATTCCATTTCAATTGTTTTAGATTGTTAGCTAAAAGTTTAATCCTTGTAAAAATTATGCTATAAAAACATAAAGCTGATTGCTGTTAAAAGGCAAACTCTTTGTGTTTACACCCTTTCTTCTGCGGGTTCTAATTTAGCAAATGCCTGCTTTTTGTAGCCCATGGCGGCCACTATAAATGCAAGTATGCTCCAGATCAGTAACTGCCAGGCTACGGCCTGCCAACCGCCAATACGCCAGCATTGCACTCCTGCCAGGGTACCCAGGGCACCTCCTACAAAATAGGTGGTCATAAAAATAGTGTTAATCCGGCTGTGGGCTTTTTCATCGAGTGTGTAAATCAGGGCAATATTCGTTACCTGCGTAGCCTGCACGCCTACATCCAGGAGCAACACTGCTACCACAAATGACCATACATCGTAGGGAAAAAGCATGATGCAAACTACCCCTGCAACAATCATAGAAACAGTGATAAGCTGGGTGCGGGCGGCATTGCCCTTATCAGCCATTTTACCAAAATAAGGCGCCAGCAGTGCACCGCCTACCGCCAGTACACCAAAGAAGCCAATTGCATCGGCACTGTAATTAAATGGCTCTCCGCTTAGGTGAAAGGTCAGGTTTGTCCAGAAAGAACAGAAAGCACCGAAAATGAGGGCCCCCAGCAGGGCAGTACGCCGCAACAAGGCAAAGCGCCTTACCTGGGCAAAGGTAGATTTGAGCAGCTGCGGATAGTTGCCCCTGAACTGTGCAGGCACATCAGGCAGTGAAAAGTAGATCATGAAGGCCATAACAGCCACCATTGCTGCAGAGATGCCATAGACATACCGCCAGCCCAGGTATTCTGCAATGTAGCCACTGTATACCCTGGCCGCTAATATGCCAATCAGGATACCGGTGAAAATAATGCCTACTGTTTTTCCCCGGTTCTCCTGGTCCAGGCTGGCAGCCATGGGCAGAATTACCTGGGCAGCTACAGCAAGCAGGCCAATCAGAAAACTTATGATGTATATACCGGTAATATCGCTGATCAGTACAATGCCCAGTAAAGCAGCTGCCAGTGCAGCATGCAAAACCAGGATTAGCTTTTTGCGGTTAGTTTTATCGCCCAGGGGTGTAAGAAAAAACAGCCCGAAGCCGTAACCTGCCTGCGCCAGTACAGAGGTTATGCCTATATCGCCTTCGGATGCATGAAGAGAGAGCGCGATTTCTTTTAAAATGGGCTGGTTATAATAGATGTTAGCAACACACACGCCTGCAGACACAGCCATTACACCAATTTGAAACTTTGAAAACCTTTTATTTTTCATTCGGTAAATATCTGTAACAGAATATTTAATACATATTTAATGTTGGGGCCGGCATATTTGCCGGCAGCTAGCAGAACATTCTGCCTCCTATACTGGTTTAAACATTTTACACATTACCAGTTTATTCTTCTGAATCTGGTTTGAACAACGCATTACTATACTATTTAAGGTCTGTTTGCCTGGTTCTGCTTATGGCAGGAGAGGGGCATGCCTATGCACAGGAAAAAAAAGTGCAGATGCAGCAGCTGATACCGGCAGATACCGCAAAGCAGCATTCTCTGAAAGCAGACAGCACAAAGCAGGCCCCTGCTGCGGACAGGCCCGGCCAGTACGAGCAGTACATCAGGAGCTCTGCCGATCTGGAAATTGACGGGCTTATTGTTGACAAAACCATTACAAAAATAGGCCGAGATTTTTACGAAGTATTTCAAAGAGGCTGGGAAGCACCTCCGGGTGCCAGAAACTTTACCATTTTAATAGAAGAACTACCCAGTCGGGGCAACATTTCGGTGGTTTCCCTTTCTGTAAATGAAGATAAACTTTTTGAACAGCCCCTGCAGCCCAGGTACGATACCATAGAAGAGGTAGCAACTTATATGGTGGGGGTTGTATATGAATATCTTATGAACGATCAGCTTAACAAACAGCTGGAGGCAGAAGATAAAAAGGCATACGAGGTATATTAACATTTTCTACATAGCAATTCAATTGACTAACAGATAATAGAGAACTGGCATGAAAAATTATTTACTGCTATTTGCATTCTGTATGCTGGGAGCCGCCAGCCTGCAGGCACAAGACCTGGTCTATGAGCCTAAAAACCCTGCATTCGGGGGTGTTTACTACAACTATCAATGGCTGCAAAGCTCTGCAGAGGCTCAAAATAAGATTGCAGACCCCAATGCGCAGGTAAACAGCCTGCTTAACAGAACACCGCTTGACAACTTCGAGGAAAACCTTAACCGGCAGATCTTAAACCAGCTTTCGAGGCAACTGGTGGCCTCACAGTTCGGTGAAGAAGCGCTGGAGCCGGGCAGTTACAACCTGGGCAACTTCCAGATTGATGTAACAGAAGGAAGCAATGGTATTGATATAGTGATTGTTGATAATAATACCGGTGACCAGACCACCGTTACCATCCCTTATTTTTGATGCCTGTATGCAGGCAGTACTTTTTGTATCTGTGCCTGCCTTAAGTCTGCAAAAGCTTTTTTCTCTCCTTTTTTATGCGTGTGTTACCTTTTTTTATATCCCAACGTTTTAGCAGGGGCTTAACTGCCTCTTTATTGCTACTGCTGCTGTTGCCTGCCTGTGCTCCCTACTTAAGCCAGCCGCTTAAAACATCTGCCGCCACACTGGGGGTTCCGGCTCCCGGCAGCGAAGGTATTGTTAACCTGCCGCCTCCACAGCAGAAAATAGTTGCAGCAGTTTATAAATTCCGGGACCAGACGGGGCAGTATAAACCCTCGGTTACCGGTACCAACTGGTCTACAGCTGTAACCCAGGGGGCAACCTCTATCCTGATTAATTCCCTGAATGAATCTGGCTGGTTTACCCCCATTGAGCGTGAAAACCTGGGCAACCTGCTTAACGAGCGCAAGATAATACGCTCTACCCGAGCAGAGGCGCAAGCCATAACCGGTAAAGAGCAGCCAGCCCTGCCAGCGCTGCTGTTTGCAGGTGTTATCCTGGAGGGCGGCATTATTTCTTATGATGCAAACATTGTGACTGGAGGTGCGGGCCTGCGTTATTTTGCTGCCGGGGGCTCCGGACAGTACCGGGAAGATAAAATTACGGTTTACTTAAGAGCAGTATCTTCCAGCACAGGTGAAATCCTTAAGACGGTTTATACCTCCAAAACCATTCTTTCACAATCTGTAGACTTTGGCCTTTTCCGCTATGTAAAGTTCAAGCGCCTTTTAGAGGTAGAGACAGGCTTTACCTATAACGAACCTACTGAAATGGCCGTGAAGGAGGCCATCAACAAAGCAGTTCAAAGCCTGATCATCGAAGGGCTTCTGGATGGTTACTGGAAGCTCGAGAATTCCACAGATATGGAGTCTCCTGTAATCAGGGAGTACCTGCAGGAAAAAGAAGATGTACAAAACACCAACGTACATGGGCATCTGCTGGCAGACCGGCGGAGCAAGACAGCTGTAAGTGTAGCCGCTGGCGGCATCCTGTATCGCGGCGACTATGCAAACCCGGTGGTAAGGCCAATGGGTGAGCTTGGTTTAAAACTTAGCGCCAGCGATCACCTGGCTTTTGATGTTAAATTTGGCAGGGGGGCACTGGCCACAAATGAAATATTTAGCCTAACCGTAAATTACGCAGAGCTTGACCTGAACTACAATCTTTTTCCTAAAACAAGGCACACACCCTACCTGCAGCTTGGTGGAGGCACCCTGGTTCCTGATAATATCTTCAGCGATTCCGGAGCTGCAGGCCTTAATCCCTACGTTAAAGCCGGCCTGGGCTTTGAGTACCTATTAACAGACCGGCTGGGCCTTGATTTGAATGCCTCCAGCTCATATATGCTCAACGATCGTTTCGACGATGTGGAACAGGGCCGGTTTAATGATTACTTCTGGGTTGGAAAGCTAGGCATCAATTATTATTTTGGGGGTAACAGGTAGCCTGGTGCTGGCTGTTCAAGTTATTGATAATCTGTGCCTTGATTTTTATTTCTTGCTTGAGTATGGCAGTCTTATATTGCCTGCTTAGGTGTAATGCCGGAATTTTTTCGTTTAATACCAAAGGTAGTGCCAGCCTGCCACAAAGCGCAGCAGGCAGGTTGTTAGGTGAGCACAAATGTTAAATTTTTTCTAAGTTGATAGTGAAATACATGTCTAGAATATCTGTAGTCTTCAGGTTGCTTTGTTTTGTGCTGGTGGTGTGGGGCGTAGTGGCCTGTAATGAAGATACCATTGAGCCCACAGGGAACGGCTCAGTAAGAGGAGTGGTAATTGATGCTGAAACAAACAGCCCCTTACAGGCTGTAAGTATTACCACCAACCCACCCACTTCGGCTGTTATTACAAATGAAGAAGGTGTATTTATGATCAATAATATGTCGAGAGGCGATTACACCATAACCGCACAAAAGCTTGGCTACAAGAACAGAACTGTATCGGTGGCGGTAAGAAATGGGGAGCAGCGTGATGTAACCCTTGTGCTGGAGGAAACTGATGCAGCTGTTTCGGGCCCCGGGCTGGCTGGCAGCCCTTCTCCCGGAGAAAATGCCGCAGATCAGCCCATAGACCTTACCCTCCGCTGGCAGGCTCCCGAAGCCGGCGAGAGCGATTCCTTAACCTACGATGTTTACCTCTACGAATCTGGCAATACTCAGGGGCGGAAAGTAGCAGAGGCAATTTCTGATACAAGTGTGGTGGTTCGTAACCTGATGTACAACACCACCTACTTCTGGCGGGTAGCTGTGCAGGATAACAACGGCCGTATTACCAACGGCGACATCTGGAGCTTTACCACCCTCTCTTTACCTGAAGCCCGCTATCTTTTTGCCCGCCCCGCTGGCGAAGGCGATTATAATGTGTACAGCTCTGATGGTACTACAGCGAATACTTTTCGCTTAACCTCCGGCCTAAGCCGTGAGTGGTGGCCCAGGCTTAGCCCGCTGCGTAATGCCATAGCATACTCCTCCAATGCCGGCGAAGAACCACAGATCTTTATCATGAACAGGGATGGGTCCGGCAAACGGCAGCTAACCACTGTGCCTGTTGCGGGCTATCATAACCAGGGCATTGGCTTTGTGTGGTCGCCGGATGGGAGCAGTTTGCTGTACCCGAATTACGATAAGCTCTACCGCATTGCCCGTGATGGCTCCGGCCTCACACAGGTGGCAACAGCGCCGGCAAACCGCAATTTCCGTATGGCCGACTGGACAGACAGAGGCGATAAAATTGTAGTACAAACCATTGGCTCTGATATCAACGACTCTGAAATTTATATCATGAATGCCGATGGGTCGGGCAGAGAACTGCTGGTAGAAGACCTGCCGGGACGTGTCGAGAGCCCCTCTTTTTCTATCGATGGTAATAATGTGCTCTATACCCGCGATGTGTCTGGTTTTGAAAACCTGGAGGGCAGGCAGCTGAATGCCCACATCTTTAGGGTAAGAACTGATGGCACAGGCGTTGTAGATCTTTCCCGGAACAAGCCGGAAGGAACCAACGATCTTTACCCAAGATACTCACCTGATGGGGCCAAGATTATTTTTGTGAATGCCCCCAACGATGGCGTTGGTCCTGCTGATGTTTACATGATGAATGCATCTGACGGAAGCGAGCGTGTAAGGCTCTTCCAGAATGCTACCATGCCGGACTGGCAGTAGGTTTACATCTGGCCACCCCACATAAAAAAAGCGTCTGCCCTAAAGTAAGGCAGACGCTTTTGATTCTTTTTCGATTGATTAGAAAGAAAAGATTTACTGCACAATACCAATTACGTTGTTATTACCGATCTGGGTGATAACAGCATTTTTACCGTTGCCGGTCTGGATGATTGCTGCAGCGTTGTTATTACCCCACTGGCCAATGTAGCCTACATGGTTTGTGCCGGTCTGTCCAATAGCAGCAATGTTACCGTTACCATACTGCTCAGTTTCACCCCAGAGATCTGCACCATATTGTGCAACTGCAGTATAGTTTTCCATACCCTCCTGGTACTGCACAGCCCAAACTCTGTCGCCGGCCTGTAAAGCTATGGCAGTGTTGTTATTGCCATACTGGCCTTGCCATATTACATTACTCATGCCACTATGCTGTTCTGCACTGCTGTAATTTGCATCTCCCCACTGGAACTGCTCAAGTGAGTTGCTCATCGTACCCGCATGCTGTGTGGCTTCCGCAGTGTTGTCGTTTCCGAACTGCTCAATGTAAACATAGTTCTCTTCTCCTGCCATAACAGCAGTTGCTGAGTTATTCTCACCTCCCTGGAAGAACATGGAGTAGTTTCCATTACCAGATTGCTCTAGCATAACCGAGTTTAGCATTCCTTCCTGGTCGGTATAAGCCCAGTTCTCATTGCCTGTTTGCATTATCTGCACCATTTGTCCGGCATCCCGCTGCGCTATATCAGATAGATTGTTACTGCCCACCTGCTCAATCTGTATCACATGGCCGGTACCTGCCTGCTCAATATTTAATTCATTTTGTGCCATGGCAAAGCAGGGCACGGCCAAAGCAGCTAAAAAAAGGTTTAGTTTTCTCATAGATTTAAAAGTTTGTAGTTGAAAATAATTTAGTTAGGATTGTGACCTTATAGATATACCATGAAGGTTTATGGAATGTTGTAAGTTTCTGCATTAAGTTGTGTTAAAATTATGTGAACTCTGTCTTTTGTTTGCTGAGCGGCTATAGCGTCAGGTATGATCCTTTTTCCAGATAGCCGGGCTTCTTTTTTTATAAAGTCCTGAAGGTCTATTGATTAATCAACAGAATGCTCACCCCGCAGGCGGGGAGCTGGTTCAGCTGTACGTGCCCCTGCTGAACCTTTAGCTTTTGCTGCGGCTGGAGTAAATCTGTTAGCTGCGTACCATCGGATTTGTTAAGTGGTATGCGCAGGCTCACGGGAGTGGTGGCAGCATTTACCACCACTAAAACCTCTTCCTGCTCCTTTTGGCGGGTAAATGCAAACTGTTCACTGCTAACCAGCGCCTGGCGGTAGTTGCC
The DNA here is from genome assembly GCF_020178975.1 of Cesiribacter sp. SM1. Lineage (GTDB taxonomy): Bacteria > Bacteroidota > Bacteroidia > Cytophagales > Cyclobacteriaceae > Cesiribacter. Next base: position 28,032 of record NZ_JAHXBU010000045.1, on the reverse strand, counting down.
CAGGCGCAGGGCCGGGTGTTCCATCCGGATATGGGCAAACTGCCGGATAGCTTTCTCCAGCTCAGGATGGGGAGCCTGTTCTCTGGCTTCGGGTAAGTGTAAAGCGGGGCGGAGTGCCGCATCACTCCCATTTTCCTTTCGGCCCTCTATGCCCCATTCGCTTCCATAATAGACAGATGGCGTACCAGGCATGGTATAAAGCAGGGCATAAAGCGGATATAAATGGGCCGGATTGTTTAAGGTGCTGGCAATGCGGTTTACATCGTGGTTATCTGCAAAGGAGTATAAAGGGAAGTCTTTATAAATGCCATGCTCTCCGAACAGGCGGTTCAGGGAATATGCGATCTCAAAGTAGTTCTTATCGTTATGGCTTGAGTATAAGCCTTTATAACATTCGTAATTGGTGGTGGCATCAAGCCCGCCTTCGTTTATCCAGCGGCGGTAGTCTCCGTGAATTACTTCTCCAATTAACCAGAAACGGGAGGAGTGCTGCCTGCAGAAGGTGGCCAGATCACGCAGAAAGCCCAGGTCCATTACATCTGCGGCATCCAGGCGCAGGCCGTCGATCTTAAATTCATGGATCCACATTTTAACTGCATCAAACAGATGGGCCCGTACATCGGGATGATGGAGATTCAGCTTTACCAGGCTGTGGTGCCCGTTCCAGCCTTCATAGGCAAAGGCATCACCATAAGGACTCTTCCTTTTGAAGTCCACACCTGCAAACCAGTCGCGGTAGGAGGAGTTAGTTCCATGCTGTAGCAAATCCCGGAACGCCCAGAAATCCCTGCCTACGTGGTTAAACACACCATCCAGCACTACCCGGATACCTTTATCATGAAACTTCCTGATAAGATCTTTCAGGCTTTCGTTGGTGCCAAGCCTGCGGTCTACTTTATAATAATCTGCAGTGTCGTAGCCATGGGTGCCAGACTCAAAAAGTGGGCCCAGGTAAAGTGCGTTGCAGCCTAAAGCACCAATGTGGTCAACCCAGTTATGCAGGGCATCCAAACGTGCTACGGCCGGCTTGTTAAAATCGTTTTGGAAAGGGGCTCCACATAAGCCCAATGGATAGATATGGTAGAAAATGGCATCCTTACCCCAGGAAGTAGTCATCATTGTTATTGCTTAGTCTAAGATCTGTTATTACACTAAGTACAACAGCAGGAAGTAGCTGTGGTTAAAGATTTTTAAAGTTATCCTGGCTTTCTTTACCGATTCTGCAGCGCTGCATTTACAAGCGGCACAGTATCCATCACGTATTTCCTGCCCTTCGTCACATTTATTTTATGCCGCACTAAATTTTGCCTAACTAGCCTATACTAATCGCGGGTACTACATGAATTAACAGAATGGTTATGAGCGCAGGCATATTGATAAGACTACTTAAAACACAATTTGAGGGCAGTATACTGTTGATAGCAGCTGGAGCACTGGCAGATCTGGGAATAGTATTGCCAATAAGCCTGCTGCTTTCCTGAAGGGTCGGGCTCGTGATATAGAAGAACATCTCTTTTGTTACCCTGCGCTGCGAACATGCAGCTACATTCAATCAATAAACCCAAAATATTCAGGACCTATGAGCAGTTCTACAGTAATAAAAACCACTTCGCTTTATTACAGCTATTCAAAAGGTGCAAAAACACTGGTCAACATCAATATGCAGGTGGAGCAGGGTAGTTTGTACGGCTTTATTGGCCCGAACGGTTCTGGAAAAACTACTACCCTAAGCCTGGTGCTTGGGCTCTTAAAGCTACAGAAAGGCAGTATAGAAGTTTTTGGGCAGGAGCTGGATAACAACAGGGTTAACATATTAAACAAAACAGGTACACTGATTGAAAATCCATCGCTCTATGGGCACCTGACTGCAAAGGAAAATCTTGCCATCTACAGGTACATCAATGGTACCACAAAGCAAAGGGTGAACGAAGTGCTGAAAATGGTAGGCCTTGATGATACAGGCAGTAAAAAGGTAAAGAATTTTTCCCTGGGCATGAAACAGCGCCTGGCAATTGCACTTGCCCTTTTGCCAAAACCCGAACTGCTGGTACTGGATGAGCCTACCAACGGGCTGGACCCCAATGGCATTATTGAACTCCGTGAGCTGATAAAAAAGCTGAACAGAGAAGAGGGTGTTACCATGCTAATATCCAGTCACATACTGGCAGAAGTGGAAAAAATGGTGAGCCATATCGGGATTATTTTCAAGGGAGAGATGCTGTTCCAGGGATCGCTGCAGGAGCTCTACCATTATCAGCGAAAGCAGTCAAAATTACAGATCAATACTTCAGATAACGACGCAGCAATCAGGATACTGGAGGAGTATCATCCCGAAAAGTTACCCGAAAGCCTGTCTGTTTCTTTCAGTAATATTCGGGAAGTGGCAGATATTAACAGAAAGCTGCTAAGGAATGAACTCGATGTTTACCTGCTCCAGCCAAAGGAGAATAATCTTGAACAATTATTTATAGATCTAACCTCCAGCCAGTCATGAATATATTGATGTCACTACGTTCGGAACTGTTAAAAAATAAGGGAACAGCCTCATTTTACTTATGTGTACTTACAGCAGCCTGCATCCCTTTACTTTTGTTGCTGGAGCAATATTCCGGTGAGAATGCAACCAAAGAACTTATCGCAGATCCCTGGGCGCATCATTTCGATGAAGGTTCCAAAGGGCTTAACCTCATGTTTTTGCCTATGTACATTGTGTTGATATGCACGTTACTGCCACAGGTAGAATATAGAAATAATACCTGGAAACAGGTTCTGACCTCGCCACAATCTTTAGGCAACATCGTAATTGCAAAGTTTCTGACCGTTCAGGTGTTTATTCTGCTTTTTTTGATAGCCTATATGCTATTCATGGTATCAATGGCAGTTGCTTATAACTTCATCAATCCGGCTCTGAATTTTCTTGAAAACAGTATTGAATGGAGTCAGCTGTTGCTGCTTACCTTCAAGACTTACCTTTCTGTGCTGGCAATCAGTGCTGTGCAGTTCTGGATTGGTTTAAGATCAAAAAGCTTTATAGTGCCCGTTGCTATTGGCCTTTGTTTAGTGTTAGCTGCAGGATTACTTATATTTAAGTTCAGGTGGGAGCATGCAGAAATTTATCCTTTTACTTATCCCATTCTTGTGTTGCTTAAAAGCTACAAGTCTGATGTGCCCATGCTTCTGCTAAGCTCTGCCGGGTGCGCGATGATATTCCTGGGGTTAGCTTTTATGGACTTGAGGGCAAGAAATATAAGAGGATAGATAGCAGAATATTATTCAGGATTTTAATAAAGCTTTGAGATGCTTAGTACAATAGTTAAAGAAGATTTCAGTGATACTGATCACAGGTTTAAAATGAAGGATTTAATTAATAAATCTGCAGGTTTTAACAGGATTGAATTTTGGGCAGCCACCACAATCTTTGTTTTTATCGTGTTCTTTTTTATAACGGAGGGCATTGATGATGTTTCAAACATACGCACACCAAACAGGTGGTATTTTGAGCAGGCAAGAATTCCTTTTTATTACTACCAGCACTACTTCTTTCCGCAGCTGATCCGCTATACTTTTCTTTTCCTGGCTTTTCTGCTGCTTAATTTTATGGTCGTACCCCAGCTGTTAAAAGGTCAGTCTCTGGCGAGGAATATTTTCCTGATCATTGCAACCCTGGTGGCAGGCGGCTTTGTGTTTGGCGTTACAGATACTTACCTGAAAAACTACTTATTTGAGAATTTCAGCACAGAGCAGGAAGCCTACAACAGCTTTTTTCAGAACAGTTTTCTGTATGCCTTTTGGCTCCTGCTGATGTTTGGCCTCTACTCTGTTATCAAATACCTGGGGGTCTATCTTTTATCAAATGCAGAAGCCATTCAGCAAAAATACAGTTTTGTTACACACGCTGGCCTGGCGGCTATTGTGTTATGGATGATAAGCGTTTTTCTCCTGTTGGTAGGAGATGCTGACGGTGAATTCATTGTTGGCTGGGGTATGGTGTTCCTGTCGGGAATCCTGCTGTACTGGTACTCCATCTATACACTTATTCCCGAATCACTGGGTAAGAAAAAGCCTTTCCTGTATTACCTGGGAAGAGCAGCCCTGGTTATGCTGATTGCCTTTTTACCCATAAGCTTTTTAGTGCTGCTGTTCTTGCACCATGCAGAAGCTGGATTCGGTTTCAGCCTGTTCAATGTTGCCTTCCAGCTACTTATTACGGCGCCGCTATCGTGGGTGCTGTTTAAGCGGCAGATGCAGGGGAAAGAAGAAGTTTTTGTGCTGAAGAAAGAGCTGGGCCGTTCCAATGCAAACTTCGATTTTCTTAGGTCACAGATTAACCCGCACTTCCTGTTTAATGCACTTAATACCATTTACGGTACCGCAATACAGGAAAAAGCAGAACGTACCAGCGAAGGCATAGAGCGTTTAGGAGATATGATGCGGTTTATGCTCCAGGAGAACATGCAGGAAAAGATATCGCTGGCCAGGGAAATTGAGTACCTGAACAACTACATCAGCCTGCAGAAATTACGGACCGACCCCAACCCCAATGTTCAGATACAGGCCGAGATAGAACAGCCGCTAATCCAGAAGCAGATTGCACCCATGCTGCTGATTCCCTTTGTTGAAAATGCCTTTAAGCATGGCATCAGTTTCAGGGAACCTTCGCATATAAAAGTGGGCCTGGAGCTTAGGGATAGCACCCTTTATTTTGATGTGTACAACAGCAGACATCAGAAAAAAGAAAACGACCCCGAGAAGGATAAGAGCGGCATTGGCCTGGTCAATGTAAAACAACGCTTACAGCTTTTATACCCGGGCAGGCATGAGCTGATCATACGCGAAACCGGCAAAGAATTCTTCGTTCACCTTACGATACAGCTGTTATAGTCTGCCTAAATTGTACTATCATACCCGATATGAAAGCAATTGCCATTGATGATGAACCCATCGCTTTAGAGATAGTAAAAGCTCATGCTTCAAAAGTGCCTTTTCTGGAGCTGAAAGCTGAATTTACGGATGCTTTCAAAGCCCTTGAGTATTTGCAGAAGGAGAGCATTGATCTTATTTTTCTGGATATAAAAATGCCTGATATTTCAGGCATTGACTTTTTTAACAGTCTGAGCAAAAAGCCCCTGCTCATTTTTACCACTGCCTATACAGAGCATGCCGTAACCAGCTTTGAAATGGATGCAGTGGATTACCTGTTAAAGCCTTTTTCGCTGCCACGCTTTATTAAGAGCTGTAACAAGGCTTTTGAATTGTACAACTACAGAAACAGTGCAGAAGTCCAGGACCATATATTCATCAAAACCGGCTATGAACAGCTTAAGGTTATGTATGATGACATCCTGTACCTGGAGGCTGCAGGAAATTATGTCACCTTTGTGCTGAAAGATAAAAAGGTGATGTCGAGGTGTACTTTTAATGAAGTTGTAAGTTTACTGCCTGCAGATAGGTTTGTGCGGGTGCACCGCTCCTACATTGTTTCTGTTAACAGGGTAGATAAGCTGGAAAGGCACCAGGTTACAATTGGCGATCTAACAGTTCCTATAAGTGAAGCATACCGGCAGGATCTCCTTTTGGCCCTCAACAGGCATTCCTGATCAGGAGCAGAAAAGCGCCCTTCAGCCCCTGCCACTTGGGTATTTATTAAGTTTTTAAGCTGTGACTGACCGCTCTTAGAAAGTAGCCAGTCACAGCTTTTTTGTTTTTTCCTGCCAGCATATGCTTTCTGGCGCTCCACTACCTGGCAGTATCAACTTTGCATTAAGGGCAATGCCTTCTGCCTGCGCTCTATAAAGATGAGGATTCCGCTTCTGTCACATCTTTCCTGCTATTCATCACATTTTTTTTAAGTCGTGCCGAATGCTGGCTAACTAGCTCATAACAAGCCCGGTTTTAAAAACCTTTAACCAAAATTTTATGAGAACCTTCAGCTTAATAAGAGGCAGCGGAGCAGCCCGCACTTTTAATCTTAAACTATTGCTGGCCATTTGCCTGTTTCCGGCTTTCAGCCTTACTGTTTTGGCCCAATCAACCTTAAAGGGTAAAGTTATCAATGAACAAAGCATGCCCCTGGCCTTTGCAACGGTAACCTTGTTAAACGCATCCGATTCTGCACTGGTGAAAGGAGCCATCAGCGATGGTGAGGGAGCATACATCCTGCCTGCAGTGGCAGCGGGAAAATACCTGCTTGCTGCCAGCATGATGGGCTACCAGAAGGGCTGGCTGGGGCCGGTAGAAGTAACAGCCAGTGAAACACAGCTTTTGCCCCAGCTACAGCTGCAGGAAACAGTTGAGCAGCTCAAAGCCGTAACTGTAGTAGGGCAGAAGCCCCTGATAGAACAGCAGGCAGACCGCATGGTGGTGAATGTGGCGGGAAGTATTCTGGCCACCGGCAATACTGCCCTGGAGGTACTGGAGAAATCGCCGGGCGTGGCGGTAGACCAGGATGGCAACATTAGCCTGAACGGAAGACAGGGGGTAATTATCATGCTGGATGGTAAGCGTACCTATCTCTCCAGTGCAGATGTTGCCAGCATGCTTAGGAACATGACGAGCGATGCCCTGGAACAGGTAGAGATCATCACAAACCCTTCTGCCAAATACGATGCAGCCGGTAACTCCGGCATCATCAACATCAAAACAAAAAAGGATAAGAACAGGGGTACCAATGGCAGCCTAACGCTGGGAACTGGCTACGGCCGCTTCGAAAAAGTGAATGGCGGCCTTACACTCAACCACCGCCAGAACAGCACCAACCTCTTTGGTAGTTACAATTATGGCTTAAGCCGCAGCTATCAGAACCTGAACATTGAACGGAACGCATTCATCAACCAGGAGGTAAATCTTTTTGACCACCGGAATTTTATGCTCCGCAACTGGCAGGGCCATTCTTACAAAGCAGGCGTTGATTTTTTCCTGAATAAGCATAATACCCTGGGGCTGATGGTGAACGGCAGTATAGGTGACTGGGGCTCTAATAACACCAACGAGGCCCTGCATATTATTGAAGGAGCGGGAAGGGAGCGGATCATTACCACGCTTGGAGATATAAACAGCGGCTACCGGAACACCACCTTTAACCTCAACTACCAGAGAACCTTTGAGCGGAAAGGGGAGGAACTAAGCTTTGATGCAGACTACTCGAATTATAGCAGCAGCAAAAACAGCTTTTTTGATAACAGCTTCCGTTACTTCGACAGCAGAACAGACAGTATTTTTATGCTCCGCAGTGAGGCACCCTCCCGTATAAACATATGGGTGAGTAAGCTGGATTATACAGTGCCCATAGGAAAGAGCAAACTGGAAACCGGGCTAAAGTGGAGCAACGTGCACTCAAATAACGATGCACGGATAGAACGGCAGGAAAGCGAGGGGGTTTGGCAGAAGTGGGATAAGTTTACGAACGATTTTCTGTACCAGGAAAACATAAGTGCTGCCTATGCCAACTGGAGTGGAGCCCTTGGTAAAATAAACGTAATGGCAGGCCTTCGTGCAGAGCACACCTGGTACCAGGGAAGGTCCGTAAAAAACGATAGCACGGCAAAGAACCAATACCTATCGCTCTTTCCGAGCCTGTTTTTGAAACGGGAGCTCAACAAAAAGAATCAGCTTGGTTTATCCTACAGCCGCCGGGTAGACCGCCCCTCTTACCAGGACCTGAACCCATTCTTCTCGCTGCTGGATGTAACCACCTACAGCAAGGGAAATCCGCTGTTGCAGCCACAGTTTACCCACCAGCTGCAGCTAAGCCACACCTTTAATAAGTCAGTGGTCACTAACCTAACCTACAGTGTTACCGATGGGCCCATGACAGAGGTAATTGAAACAGAGGGGCTTGATGCTTTCCAGACCAACAGGAACCTGGGCAAGCTAACAAACTGGAGTCTGAATATTTCTCTGCCTGTAACCATTACCAAATGGTGGAACATGCAAAACAACCTAAGCGCTTACCACAAGAAATACACAGGTACCTACCTGGCACAACAATTAGATGTGGAGCAGCTTTCCACCAACTTTTTTATAATGAACTCATTCAGGCTGCCCCATAATTTTTCTGCAGAGCTCTCTGGCTTTTACCGCTCACCTATGGTATGGGGTACCATGCAGATCAACAGCATGTACAGGGTAAATGCCGGGCTGCAGTACAGCTTCTGGGACCGCAACGCAAGCCTGAAGCTAAGTGCCAACGATATTTTCAGAACGCAGGTGTTCAGTGGCCAGTCTGTTGTGGGTGAAAACAAGATTAAAATTGAAAGCAGAGGCGAAACCCGCCGTGTTAACCTCAGCTTTAACTACCGCTTTGGTAACAAAGAAATCAAGCCGGTTGGCCGTAAAAGAGGAGCCTCCTCCGACGAGCAGCAGCGCATCAAGGGCAGTGGTGATTAAGAACTTTTTTGATTAGTGTTAGAATAAAAAAGGGTCTGCTGCTTAGCAGGCCTTTTTTGTGAATGTTTTTAAAGCGCTATTGATCAGTCCTGTATGATTCGGCAAGCGTAATGGCAACCCCAACCAAAAGCACAGATCCGCTCCTGTAAGGGGGCGGATCTGTGGGCTGTTAACAATAGAAAGGGTGTGGGAGGTGTGGCTATTCTTCTACTTTAAAATCGTTCAGGGCATTGCTATCATAGGTAACACCATTCATGGTGAGTACAATATCTGAAGGGTTGTCTCTCACATATATACCATAGCCGGCACTGTTAGCAATGTGAACATTATTGAGTGTTAACTTCGTTACCCAGCCTATGCCAAGATTTGCGGGCTCCACAAAGGTAGCCTGCCTGGAGCTTCCCCCGTTTTCAATTGTAACGTACTCCATCAGGTTCTGGTCAGCGCTAGAGTTAACCAAAATACCTCTCCATGCACCCTGCTCTTTGGTTTTGCTGGTAAATACAATGGGGTTGTCGGCCGTGCCACTGGCAACTATTCTTGATTCTGCATGGTCAGAAATTGTAATCAGCACACCATCTGCCGCTTCGAACACAGTACCAGGTGCAATACTTACTGCTCTGTTTACTGTAAGATCTGCTGAAATCAGGTATTTGCCGTTCTTGGGGTTTACCCAGTTCATAGCAGCCCCGGTGTTACGGGTGGATCCAGTATAAACTTCCACATAGCCACCCCCAAAGTCGCTGTCTTCATCAATAAATGCTATTTGCTCCGGATGAATGTACAGGGGGCTGCCGGCATTATCTTCAAAAGTAATATTGCTCAGGTTAAGAATTGATTCCTCTTCCCTGGTTTGAATGCCATAACCTCCACTATTGGTAATCAGGATATTATCCAGGCTGATGGTGGTATATTCAGGAGACAGCGCGGCCTTCTGCAAGAAAGTCCCGGCATTCATGCTTCCGGCATAATGAATTTCTGCGTGCGATATGGAGTTGTTTGCTGTTTCGCTCCTTGTTCTGATGCCAAGCCAGTAACCTTGTTCCTCATTTTCACCGGTAAATATGATTTTTTCAGCTTCGGTACCATTGGCAACCAGCGTACCGGTTTCAGTAATGTGTAGTCCGGCGTTCCTTTCAAAATGGATCACTACACCCGGCCTGATGGTAAGTTTTGCCCTAACTTCAATGAAAGCAGTAACCAGGTAATCTGGTACATCAGGATCAGTAAAAATATTCTCCAGTACCAAATCCGCAGTTATGTTTTCTGAAAGCACTACAAGGCTGGCGGTGGCGGTAATGTTTACCTTAGCCGTGGAGCTAACATTCTTGTCAGCATTACTGATGGTAAGCGTTAACTCATACGCACCTGCCATATCAGGTACAAAGCTTGCATTAGCAGCACTGGCGTTTTGTATGCTTGCCGTGCTGCCATTTGGTTTGGCGGTCACCGTCCAGAGCGAGGTGTAACCAATCTGGCCAGGGTCTTTGCTTGATGCACCATTCAGCTGAACTGTTTCGCCAACCGCTACCTCTGTTGGAGTTGCACTCGCTACTGCTTCCAGGGTATAGACCGGAGCAGGTTCCGAATCGTCATCATCGCAGGCAATGAAAAAGCTTAGCAAGAGTAAGAAACACCATTGTTTTATGATCTGGTTCGCTTTCATAGTATTGGGTTTTGTTTGAGTCCATTGAGTTTTATAAAAGTTACCCTTTTAACAGCTGCACTAAATGCGTAGGTAAAGCTTACACATCCTGAAGCAGCTGGTAAAAAATAGTTCAGCCAGTGCTGTATGTTATAGATTCAGGGGGGTGAACTGATGCTTCTTAATACAAATTAAAAGCTATCCGGTACCCCCTGCAATACACCGAATCCGGCATTTTTTGTGTACCAGGAAATGGGTAGCTGTTATTGCTGGTTTTATGTAAATCAATTGTTTTAGAAGCGGAGCATACTGTTACTGCCGCTTTGTAACTTTGTTCCAGGTAGAAATAATAAAAGCGTGTTGCTTTCATAAACAGAAGCAGCTTAGGTGTTATGGAAGCAATAGAATTGCTGAATTCGTGTGGATAAAGTTTGTTATTCCGGTGAAAATAGTATTGTAAAAATCGGACTTTTGAACCCTTCTGAAAAAAATGTGGCTCTTTTAGCTCTACATCACTTCTATAGTCGGGAACAGTAGTAGTACTGTTAAATACTGAAGAGGCGGTGGTTTATATTCAGGCCAGCAGTTCTTGTATAGACGCAAAAAAAAAGCCCTGGAATTTTACTTCCAGGGCAATGGCTGAATCTATCTTCCTGCTGTCTTAATCTTGCTGCAATGAGGCAAATTTTAAGGTAGCAGGTTGCTGGTCGTTGAGGGTGTTCAGGAAAGCAATGATATCCTTAATCTCCTGCTTGTTGAGTAGTAGTGCATCGGGTGGCAGGGTCTGGTGTTCCAGCGCTATGCCTATGCCGGCACCCCCGCCGCGGTTATAAAAGTCCATAACTTCCTCAAGATTGTTGTACACGCCATTGTGCATATAGGGTGCTGTTAGAGCACTGTTGCGTACTGTGGGCGTTTTGAAAAAGTACTTACGCGCAGCTGTCTGGTACAGATTATACCTTCCCGGGTCCGGGTCTATCTGTGCATTGGCGGTATCATTTGCTGCGGGTACCCCCAGCAGCTCCAGCTCTGTTTCGGAAAATTCCGGTGGTACCGTACCATTGAATACCGGTGCAAAATGGCAGGTGGCACATTTAGCTTTTCCGGTAAAGAGGTTGAAACCTCTTATTTCGCTATCCGTCAGGCTTTGCTCCAGCCCGTTTATGTTGCGGTCGAATTTGGAGTTGAAGGGGGCCAGGCTTCTGATGTAGCTGGCAATGGCGTTGCGTATGGCTGCATCGCTTACTTCTTTACCATAGATTGCCGTAAAGGCCTGCTGGTAGTCGGGCTGCTGCATTACGGCCTTTGTCATGGCCTCCAGGTTGCTGTGAAATTCAGTCTGGCTGTTCACCACCGATACAATCTGCCCCTCCAGGCTGCCAGAACGCTTATCGTAAAAGAAGCCCCGCTGCAAGGCGGCATAGCTGAGGGTAGGGCTGTTGCGGTCCTGTCCGTCTGATTTCCTTTTTCCATCGGTGAAAGCAAGCGCTTCCTGGTGGCAGCTTGCACAGCTTACTTTTCCCGAGGCAGAGAGGGAGGGATCGTTGAATAGCTTTTTGCCCAGCAGCACTTTCTCTTCCGTTGTTTCACCGCTCTGCAGATCATCGAAATATTTCAGGTTAAAGGTATTATTGGAGAATAAGGAAGTAGCCTCATGGTTAATGGCAAGCGTAAAAGGGAAAATCACATTCCAGTCTTCCCTGGTCTTTACCCACAAGGCCAGCTGGGCATGTGTGTGGTTTTTGATAAAGGCATAGCGGTTAAAAGAGGCAAACTCTCCTGTTAAATCCAGCAGCGTTTTGTCCAGCTGCTCGTGCCATGCCCGGTACAGTTCCTGGTCGCTAAATGCCTGCTTAAAGAATGTGAGGTAGTTTTTTAACCTGCTGTATACCCATGCATTTTCCTGCAGGGAGTTCTCCAGCACAGGAGAATCGAAACCGGTTATGCCAGTGAGTGCTACCCGGTTAATCTCGTTCCGCAGCATCCACAGAAAATGGTAGGGCTTGTAAGATAGAAGGCTGCTGTTTTGCCTGATCAGCTTAAGCCTGTTGCTTACCAGCCCTGCATGCCGGAAAACATCCTGCTCATTAAGGCTGTCGGCCCAGATGAGCTCCTCCAGTACTTGAAAGCCGGAGGGTTCTTTGATCTTGATATCAGTAAAGTCTTCCTCCTCTACCTTTAGAATGTTGGGCTGGTTCAGGTAGCGGAAGTTCTCCTGGTCGGTAAAGGAAAGAACAGGTTCTGCATACTTAAAATACATTCTGGCGGTGTGGTAATGTTCCTGCATTTCTGTTGCAGTCTTGCTCTTTTGCAGGCTGTCCAGCGCAGCAATGCAGGCGTTCAGGTCGCTGTGGTACAGGGCCTGCATTTCCTGAAAGGCGAGGGTGGTAGCATCAGCGGTATCGCCAGCGGTCTTTTGCTCACTGCAGGAGGTAAACAATACAAAGAGGCTTATTATCAAATAAGCCTCTTTGTACATAACTAGTAATTTTCTATACATCATAATAAGCAGCGCACTTATCTTTTCAGTCCCTTAAGCAGGTATAACTGGCTTCCTTCTTTTTCGCTGCCGGCTACATTTGGGTTAGCCTTAGGATCGGTAAAAGGTGTGCCATCGGCTTTAACCCAGCCATGGTTTTGGGTAATGAGCAGGAAAGTACCTTCTACTCCCAGTACATCCGATACATCGATCATGCCGGTAAGTTCCCAGTCGTTGTTTTCTGTACCATAGCCCATGGCAGCAGCTGTTGCCTGGTCGCATTCCAGTACTACTTTCAGCTCACCATTGTTAAGGTTGTACTGGTACAGGCGGGCGAAGTGCTCTTTATCAGCATTGTCGTAGTAGCCGTTCGGATCTTCCTGGATGTAGGCGTAGTGCTTGGTTACCACAATGTTGTCGGGGCTGTGGAAAGATTTTGCTTTGCCGTTTGGCAGGTCACCATCCAGCACACAGGTAATTTTACCGGCCTTTGTAGGGTCAGAATCGTTCAGCTCCAGTTTGTATACCCTGCCGTAAGTGGTTCCTTTGCCTGCCAGTGCATTGTTTTTTCTGCCGGTTACGGCAATGTACACCTCACGATTGTTTTTGGCATTGCCTCTTCTCCAGTCAATATCTTCCAGCCTTGAAAAGCCCATTACACCTTTTGCTTTTGCTTCGGCATCCAGCAGGTCAATGTTGGTTTCGTTCAGCTCTACAAACTCCATATCGTAGGCAACACCTTCCTGCATGTCCATTTCGTAATTTACACCTGCGGCTGTTACTTTAAGGCCGTACAGCTTGCCCCCGTGCAGGTCGCCGGCATCGCCAACATACATGCCAAGCTGTCCGGAAGGCACTGAGTTATCGGAATGGTCATCGCCAATAAAAACAACTGTTTTGCCGGGGTAGGCATCTTTGCCAATTGGTACGGCATTTTCAGTAGACCACTGGCCCATGGCAGTCAGCATTTCGGGCACATCGGCACTGCCGGCTTCTCTGAATGGGTTGGTGAGGAATACACCTTTGGAAGAACCACCCCACTCGCCGCCAGAGAGGTAGAGCGGACCAAAGCCATGCTCTTCTGGCGTAATAAGTGTGCCAGAGCACTGGGCAGTGTTGGCAGTGGCTGTAGCGTTAAGAATGTGCTCGCCTTTAACAGGCTTAAAGTTCTCATCAAAGAAGATGCGTGCTATGGCATAATCTGCCTCAATGTTGTTAATGAGTGTGTAGCCGCCGTCGCCATTCTTCATCAGGCCCATACCATCGGCCATGGAACCGTACACAAATTCAGGAGATTCTGGCAATTGATCTTCAGATGATAGTAGCGGAAAGATCTCTACATTTTTGAACTGCGGCGTTAAAGCCAGGAAAGAAGGGGTTTTGGAGTAAGCTTTCAGTTCCTTCTTTTGAAGTTTGTTGGCAGCGCCGGGGCTGCTTGGAGAATCCTGTGCCAGGTCCAGAGATTCCGGCTGTTCACATGAAACGATAAAAAAGGCTCCAAGAGCCAGTGGCAGTACATTTTTAAAAATCATGTTGCGCTAGATTGATAAGTTTATCTGCATCAAAACTAGGGCTGGCTTGTTACTATATGTTTAAGGCCACATCAAACAAAGGTGAAGGATGGAAGGTGGAATGTTAAGGATTTATAAAACTGTTAACTTCTGGATGCTCAAAAGCTTAAAGGATTGTTCCTGCCTGGCTGCCGGCTTCCCTGAGGTCGGCTTCCGGGCTACCGGTCATCGGATTATTGCGTGCTGTTATTCCTTACATGCTTTTCCAGGATAGACTGCAGCGATTTTTCTGTCAGGGGTTTACTGATATAATCGGCAACGCCGGCGCTTCTGGCCCTCTCAACATCAGAAGGATTGAGGGAGGTGGTGAGCATAATGATGATGACTGAATCTTTATCCGGTAAATCCATCTTTTGGTAGGCTTCCAGGAATGCAAAGCCATCCATTACGGGCATGTTAATGTCGAGCAGGATCAGTTCGGGTAAGTTGTTTTGATCTGCCTTTTTTTGCAGCAGTTCAATGCCCTCTTTACCATTGCGGGCCTGCAGTAACTCACTGGTAACGCCCATATCCATGATCAGCATTTCATTGATGATGTTGGTTGTCTCATCATCATCAATCAGCAGTATGCATTTTATTTTTTTCATTGTTGCTATGATGCTTTTGTTGGTCTGGTGCGCTGCCTGACTTATTAAAATAAACGCTAAAGGTTGATCCCTGGCCTGGCTTACTTTCCACATGGATCTTTCCGCCGGCATTCTCAATTATCTTTTTCACAATGTACAGGCCAATGCCGGAACCCTCCACGTGGTCGTGCATACGCTTAAACATGGCAAAAATTTTACTTTCTTCGGCAAGGTCTATTCCCAATCCATTGTCTTCCACAGATAGAATCAGAAAATCATCTTCTTGTTTACAACTTATCCTGATGAGGGGCTGTCGCTGGGGGGAGCGGTATTTAACAGCATTGGAGATCAAATTGTAAACAATGCTACGTGCGTTTTTTGCAGAGAAATGTATGGGCGTGCATTGTTGCAATTCAAGTACAATCTGTGCATCTGCCTGCTCTATCTGGGGTGCCAGGTCGAGCTTAACTTCATTAATTACCTGTGTAAGATCTACCTGGGCAACATCTTCTCCACTTCCTTCACGCTGTATTTTCGTGATTTGGGTTAATTCGTCAAGTGTTTTCTTGAAGCGCTCAATGGAATGGGTGATCAGATCTGATAGTTTGTTTATGATGGGCTTTTCCTTGATCTCATCTGCAAGGCTTCGTTGCATGGCATGCATGAGGCCTTCTATGTTGGAAATGGGTGCCCGTAAATCATGGGAGGCCGTATAGATAAAGTTATCCATATCGGAATTAATGAAGCTAAGCTGCTGGTTGCTTTTAGCCAGCTCTTCGTTGCTGGCCAATATTTGCTGGTTGGCCATTCTTAACTCCTCATTGGTAACGGCTAATTTGCGTGCCAGGGCTTGTGCCTCCTGCTCCCTTTCTTCTATTTTTTTCCTGGTTTCAACCTGTTCTGTTATATCGCTTACCAGTGTAAAAAAGCCGGCAACTGCGCCATCCTGAACGTCGGGTACATAGGTGGTGCTGATGTACTTTGTAAAATCGCTTCTGTAAGGCATTTCGGCTTCAAAGTTCAGGCGTTCTCCTGCCAGAGCCCGATCAATATACTGCTTTACAACACTGTAGGCTTTTTCTCCAACTACCTCACGTACCGGGAGGCCAATCAGTTCAGTTGATTTTTGATTAAACCACGCCTCATAAGCCTGGTTGGCAAAACGATATTTCTCATCCTTGTCGAGATAGCCAATCAGCACCGGCAGCGCATCGGTTACTAACCGTAGCTGTCTTTCGCTTTCTTCTATTTTCTGCCGGGCCTTTACATGCTCTGTAACCTCGTAAGCAAATACCAGCACCCCATCTATCTCTCCCAGCTGATTACGGTGTGCCTGGTAGGTAAAGGTCCAGTAGATTTCTTCCAGCGGAGCTCCCTGGTGGCGGGCCAGTTGCACAGGTAGTTCATGGGCAACAAAGGTTTCACCTGTTTTATAAACCTCTTGCAGAAGATGTGGAATGGGGGAGGCTTCCAGCTCCGGAAGTGCCTCTAGCACAGCTTTGCCCAACAGCTCTCTTCCCGGAAATATTTGCTGGTAAGCGGGGTTCACTAATTTAAAAACCAGCGCTTCTCCATCCAGAATAACGATGGGCGAGGGTGCATCCATAAATATAGTATGCAGTAGCTGGCGCTGGCGTTCGGTTTCCTCCTGGGCAAGTTTCAGGTCGGTGGTTCTTGCCGCCACGCGCTCCTCCAACTCACTGTTTAACTGCTCAAGAGCTTTTTTTGCCTCTGCCAGTTCTTTATTGGAAGCTATAAGTTCATTATTTGCTGTGGCCAGCTCTTCATTTAATGTCTCTACTTTCCTGCGGCTTTGTTCCACCTGCTGGCGTGCCCGCACCTGTGCAGTTACTTCGTAGGCAAACACCAGGATACCGTCAATTTCTCCGTTCAGGTCGCGCGTAGCCTGGTAAACAAAGTTGTAGTAGTTTTCTCCCAGTGTACCGGAATTGGTATGATCCAGCTGTACGAGCATTTCGTTAGCAAAAAAGGGCTCCCCTGTGTGGTACACCCTGTCCAGCAGCCCAAAAATTGGCTGTCCTTCCAGTTCAGGCATGGCTTCACGGATTGGCTTGCCCAGGAGTTCACGCTCACCAACCAGTTGCTGGTAGGGAGGATTTACCATGTGAAAGACATGCTGCGGCCCTTTAAAAATTGTGATCATGGCAGGTGCCTGCATCAGCAACTGCTCTATTCGTTTACGTTCTGATTCTGCTTCTGTACGGGCCCTTCTTAATTCCCGGGTCCGGGTTTCTACCCGGGACTCCAGCTCCTGGTTAAGCAGCTCAAGCGATTTACGGTTAGTTACCACTTGCGTTACTTCATAGCCAAAAGTAATGATGCCGTTTATCTCCCCCCTGAAATCACGCATGGCCTGGTACGTAAAATTATAGTAACCAGTGGTGAGCTCGCCATTGCCGGTGTGGTCTAAGGGAATGGGTACCTCAAAACCTGTAGCTGTTTCCCCGGTCTTGTATATTCTGTCCAGTACTTCAACAATCGGATCTCCCTCTATTTCAGGCACTGCTTTCAGCAGAGGCTTGCCTAGGAGTATTCTGCCGGGAAAGAGCTTCTGGTATAGCGGATTAACCAGTTCATACACATGGTCCGGACCACGTACTACAGCAATAAGGGCAGGTGCCTGCATCAACAAATCATACAACATCTTTTGCTGAAGGTCTGCCTGCTGTATTGCATGCAGCTCACGGCTTGTTAGTGCTTCAATTTGTTGCTGGTCGCTTACCTGATCACTTACATCACTCACCTTATGAATAATATAAAGCACATTTCCATCACCATCCAGCACGGGCGTATTAAGTGGCTGCCAGTATTTTTCTTCAAATCCTCCGCCTGCATGCTGTGGTCGGGGAACGTCGTAGCGTTGCAGAGACATTTTATGAGGCCTACCCGTTGCCAGTACTTTCTGCAGAGAGGCATGAAGGTTGGAAACAGCATTAACATGGGGTATATTCGGATTGTCGGGGAATATGTCAAACACATGTTTACCCCTTATTTCGTTACGAACGGCTAGTGTAGCAGCCAGGTAAGCGTCGCTGGCGGTGAGAATGTGCAGGTCAGGAGAAAGAATCAGGTACAGATCCGGAAGTGCCTCAAACACTTTGAGCATATCCGGATTGCTGTTATATGTATGCTTGTTCATGAATTACATAGCTTGAGGGAGTGCCATATCCCATAAAAATGTTTGTTGCCCGTATGCTGGTTCCAATCAATTCACAATTTATTGCTTTCTTAATATTTTATAACCAATTGATTACACGTTTTATGCATAATTGCTAAGGAATTCCTTTTTGCTGGTGAAGTCCTATGCTGTGTGTTGTACCGGATTTCAATAATCCTTCTGCACAGTTTGCCTGAACAATGTCTCTGTTTAACGAGTACAGCTAACAGGCTGCCTGGGTAGCAGGATGCTGCGCTCTGGATTTTAGTTTGTACTAGCATACAAACAGCAGATGCTGAATCTTGTTGTAAAGCTTAAGAAAGCTAAAAGCAGCACCACTGATCTAATGTTTTCCGGCAGAGGATAAAAAACTTGGCGCATACTGTTTAGCCTTCAGCATATTCTTTAATTTTTTTCCTGATCCTATGCATCAACTTCAACCATCTGCTGTACAGAAAGTAAGACAACAAGCCGGCAGCGCAAGCGAAAACCGGCGAAATATTGGCATACTAAGTGCCGTAGGCCTGTTGGATTTTGTGCCTATTTCACTTTATCAGCTAGGGGTGATCCGCCACATGCCCGATCTCCCCGGCAGGATCTTCGATTCTGACTATGTAAATGCTTCTAAAGAGGCCCAGATAGCAGGGCTGCCCGATGGGCCAGTTAGCCTGCTGATGTATGCCGCTAATGTGTTGCTGGTGGCAGGAGCGATCAAAAAGAAGAAAAAGCGCAATCTATTCGATTACCTGATTGCAGGCAATGCCATTGGGCAGGCTGCCGGAGGCGCTTACTACCTTTACAACATGGCGACGGTGCAAAAAAAGGTATGTATCTATTGTGTTACAGGCGCGCTGATCAACTTTGCTACCCTTGTGCCGCTATATAAACTTCTAAAATTAAAGAGCTAGAACCGGAGGCCGGGCACTTTAAGTTTAACAATGTTTTTTAGGTCTGCCCTGCTTCAATCTGGTGTAATCAGGCAGATGAAAGTAAATTAGTCTTTAGCAGGTATATTAACTAAGTCATTAAATTTTGTAAATTTCCCTTGCGTATGCGGGCTGGCATTATGCTTAAACTATTAAGTGCCATATGCGATCCTGAAACAGATGCGCCGGTAGCATAGATTGGTTAAGAGTGCCATATTTATGCGAATTAGAGCAAAAGAAATGACTACTTTTTAGTGGCAGTTGATAAATTTGCCGGTATACCGGAGTAGGTTGCTCTTTTATAGGAAGGGGAAAAAACCTGGAGTATCAAAGGATTGTTTGCAACGCTGCTAAGACTAATTTTTATTAAATATGAAGCCAGATCAAACAGGTTTGCAGCCTTATCAGCTTAATTTGGCCGAAACATGTGCCTTTCTTGAAAAAGTTTTACACCAGCAGGTGCAGCCAAAAGCAATGGAGTGGCTTCATCAGCAACAAAAAAAAATAAAGGAAGATGGCAGCAAGCTGTTTTTATCCTTTAGCCTGGCTTCCCGCTTCTTCGATAGTGAAAGCCTGCACCTGGCACCTGAACAAGTTACAGAGGCAGAAGCCCTTCGGATTGGTTTTATGCCCCAGTACTGGACACAGCTGCAGCTGGCCAGAACCCTCCTGCTCCTGGAGCTTTCCGAACTGGAGGAAGAAACCTTTATCCACAGCCTGACCCGCCTGGCCGAAACTGCCGATGTAGCAGAACAAATTGCCCTCTATGGTGCCCTGCCGGTTTTGCCCTACCCACTGGCACTCCGTAAAAGAGCGGCCGAAGGCATCCGTACCAATATCACCGGCGTTTTCGATGCCATTGCCCTCCATAATCCTTACCCTGCAGATTACCTGGAAGAAGGAGCCTGGAATCAGATGCTGCTAAAAGCAGTTTTTCTGAGCCGCCCCTTATACCAGATCTGGGGTGCTGATAAACGCGCTAACCCGGCCTTAGCACAAATGCTGCTTGATTTTGCCCATGAACGCTGGGCAGCACACAGAACCGTTACACCGGAAATCTGGCGTTTTGTAGGGCCTTATCTCCAGAAAGAAAATATCAGAGAAATTGAGCAGCTTAGCAAACAGGGCACTCCGCTTGAAAAAAAAGCAGTGCTGCTTGCCTGTGCCGGAAGCGAACTTCCGGAAGCGGAAAAATTGCTGGCCGGGTACCCGGAAGAGGAACAACAGATCAGGAGCGGGGAAATTAACTGGGTTAGCCTGGGGCGGCAGTATGCCGGGGAGTAACCACCAGTTTAACGATATAAGAATACATTTTAATCTAACACATACGCCATAACTCAACTCTCATGCAAGAGCTCAACATGAAGTTTATCGATCCGCATATACACGTTACCTCCCGCACTACCGACGATTACGAAGCAATGCGGAAGGCCGGTGTGGTAGCCATCATAGAACCTGCTTTCTGGCTGGGGCAGCCCCGCACCAAGGTGGGCAGCTTCCAGGATTATTTTAGCAGCCTTGTAGGCTGGGAGCGCTTCAGGGCCAGCCAGTTTGGTATTAAGCATTACTGCACCATTGGCCTTAATTCCAAAGAAGCCAATAACGAAGCACTGGCAGAGCAGGTAATGGAGCTGCTGCCGCTATTTGTAGGCAAGGAGGGAGTAGTGGCAGTGGGCGAAATTGGCTACGACGACCAGACCGAAGCAGAAGATAAATACTACCGGCTTCAGCTGGAGCTGGCAAAGGAAGTGGCGCTGCCGGTGCTCATTCACACCCCCCACCGGAATAAAAAGCAGGGAACCACCCGCAGCATGGATGTGAGCGAGGAGCATGGCCTGGATCCCAAAATGGTAATTGTAGACCATAATAATGAAGAAACGGTAAAAGAGGTGCTGGACAGGGGCTATTGGGCAGCCTTCACCATTTACCCACATACTAAAATGGGCAGCGAGCGCATGGTGGAAATCGTAAAGCAGTATGGGCCGGAGCGCATTATTGTAGACAGCGCCGCCGATTGGGGTGTTAGCGATCCGCTGGCGGTACCCAAAACAGCTGCCCTTATGCTGCAGCATGGCATTCCGCGGGAGCATGTGGAGCAAACCTGCTACTATAATGCGCTGGCTGCCTACGGGCAGAGCGGGCAGATGAAAGAAAGTGACTGGCTGCAGGCCGGGCCGGTAGACCAGCGTCACAAATTTTCAGGCAATTCAGTGCTTAGGGGCGGCCAGGAACCGAATGTTGAAAATGGGGGTTCCAACATTGTGCCTAATTAAAGAATGTCAGTAGTACTACAAAATTCTCCCAAAAGCAGGCTCATGGCGCACCTTCGCCTCATGAGGCCTGCTAATATAGTAACCGCCCTTGCCGACATAGCAGCAGGTTTTGCAGCCGCTATGGCTATGGGCAATATCGCCCTGGCAAATAATGAGGCACTGCAGGAGTGGCTGGTATTGCAAGACCAGCTGCCGTTGCTGCTTTGGCTGTGCCTGGCTACTATTGGCCTTTATGGCGGTGGCGTGGTATTCAATGATGTGTTCGATGCTGAACTGGATAAAATAGAACGGCCGGAACGAGCCATTCCCAGCGGGCAGGCCAGCATTACCAGCGCCAGCCTTTTAGGAGGGCTATTGCTGTTGATGGGGATAGTGGCAGCCTGGCAGGTTGGGCAGACTAGCGGTTTGCTGGCCATTGCCATTGCACTGCTGGCCCTGCTGTATGATGCCTGGGGCAAACACCAGCTTTACTTTGGCCCCCTGAATATGGGCCTGTGCCGTGGGTTTAACCTGTTGCTGGGTGTAAGTGCAGTACCGGCACTTTTGCCGCAGCTCTGGTATCTTGGGATAATACCGGTGGTGTATATTGCAGCCATCACCATGATTAGCCGTGGCGAAGTGCATGGTGGTAACCGAAAGGCCCTGCAGGGTGGGCTGTTCATGTATGCTGCTGTGGTGGTTACCATTCTGGTGCTGGCATTTTTTACAGGAGCGGCCTGGTGGCAGGTAATACCTTTTGTGGCACTGTTTGCTTACCTGATCTTTCCACCCCTGCTGGAGGCTTTGCGCAAACAGGATGCCCGCTTTATCGGGAAAGCCGTAAAGGCAGGTGTACTTTCGTTAATTGTGCTGAATGCTGCCCTGGCCACAGCTTTTGCAGGCTGGATGTGGGGCCTTGCCATACTTTTGTTGCTGCCCATTTCCCGATTAATGGCCCGTAGCTTTGCCGTTACCTGATCTTACTGAAGTTTTTGCCGGAGGCCTGAAGCTTAGGAGCTGCCGCTGGTTATTATTATATTAGTTTATGAGACGAGTCCTCCAACAAACGTTTTCCGTTCCCTTCCAGTACCAGGTGCTGTTTACCGAAGGCCTTTTTAAGGAAGATAATCCCCTGCTGGCCAGGTTACTGAAGGGCCAGAACCCGGCAAAAGTGCTCTTTGTTATAGACGATGGTGTGGCCGCGGCACATCCTTATCTGCAGCAGCAGATAGAAGCTTATGCTGCTTATCACACTGATAGTTTTGCTTTCCATGCAGCACAACTACTGGTGCCCGGAGGCGAGGAGGTAAAAAATAATTCAAAGCCTTTACAGGCTATTCTGGATGCAGTGAACCGCTGGGGCATTGACCGCCATTCCTATATCATATGCATCGGGGGCGGCGCAGTGCTGGATATGGCAGGCTTTGCAGCAGCTGTGGCGCACAGAGGCATCCGCTTTGTTCGGGTGCCAACAACGGTGCTCGCACAAAACGATTCTGGCGTAGGGGTCAAGAACAGCATTAATGCTTTCGGTAAGAAAAACTTCCTGGGCACCTTTGCGCCTCCCTTTGCTGTAATCAACGACAGCAGCTTTCTTACTACCCTGCACGAGCGTGACTGGCGCGCAGGCATTGCCGAAGCCATTAAAGTAGCACTCATCAAGGATAAAGCTTTTTTCGAGCAGATAGAAAAGGATGTTCCACTGCTGGTCGCGCGCCATATGCCAGCTATGGAGGAGCAAATTTACCGCTGTGCCCAGCTGCACCTGGAGCACATCGGCCACGGGGGCGATCCGTTCGAGCAGGGCTCTTCCCGTCCGCTCGATTTTGGCCACTGGGCAGCTCACAAGCTGGAACAATTAACTAACTTCCGTTTGCGGCACGGCGAGGCGGTAGCCATTGGCATTGCCCTGGATGTTACTTACTCCTACCTGCAGCATATGATCCCGCAGGCAGACCTCCTGCGCATCCTGAACCTGATCAGGGGACTGGGCTTTGATTTGTATGTGCCGGAATTAAGCAGCCAGGAAGTACTGCAGGGGCTTCGGGAGTTTCAGGAGCACCTGGGCGGGCGCCTTACCATTATGCTGCTGAACGAGATTGGCAGAGGCATTGAAGTGCACGAAATGGATGCCGCAAAAGTTACTGCTGCCGCAAGCATGCTTAAAGAATTTCAGGAAACACAAATGCCTGCCTAACCTGCCTAAAAAGATTTAAAAGAATTAAGATGCCATCAGCTACCCCTGGATCAGAACCTTCTGCCAGCGAAAATACCCTACTGCAGCAGGGCTACCACCTAAGCTACTGCACCAACATCCATCCCGGCGAAAGCTGGGCAGAGGTTGAACAAAGCCTTAAACAGTATGTGCCTGAAGTCAAGAAGCAGGTATCTCCCCATAAAGCATTTGGCCTGGGCCTCAGGCTGTCGCACCAGGCAAGCCTTGAGCTGCTGGAAGGTGCTAAATTACAGGAATTCAAAGCCTGGCTTGATCGGGAAGGGCTGTATGTTTTTACCCTTAACGGCTTTCCTTATGGGGGCTTTCATCACAGGGTAGTAAAAGATGGGGTGCACCAGCCCGACTGGACAACACCGGAGCGCCTGCACTATACTTTAAGGCTTTTTCATATACTGGCAGTTTTGCTCCCGGCAGGGGTGGAGGGCGGTATTTCAACCTCCCCGCTTTCCTATAAGCTGTGGCACAGTTCCGGGGCAGAACAGCAGCGGGTGTTTACAACTGCCACCGAGCAGCTGCTACAGGTAGTGGTGCACCTGCACCTGCTCCGCCAAAACACTGGTAAATGGCTGCACCTGGATATTGAGCCCGAACCTGATGGCGTGCTGGAGAATACCAGGGAAGTAATTACCTACTTTAGAGAGTGGCTGCTGCCAATGGGCATTCCGTATCTGCAGCGGCAGCTGGGCTTATCCCCACAGCAGGCAACGGCAGCCATCAAAGATCACCTGCAGTTGTGTTACGATGTATGCCACTTTGCACTGGCTTATGAAGAGCCCGGTGAAGTATTCAGGCAGCTGGAAAGCGAAGGCATCCGCATTGGTAAAATTCAGATCAGTGCAGCACTGAAATCACTTTTGCCCGAGTCCAGGCAGGAGCGCCAGCAGCTGGCAGAACGCTACAAACCCTTTGCCGAATCAACCTACCTGCACCAGGTGGTAGCCCGCCAGGCCAATGGCAGCCTTCATCAGTATAATGATTTGCCTGCGGCCCTGCAGGATATTCAGAATCCTGCCCTGCAGGAATGGCGCACCCATTTTCATGTGCCGGTGTTTGAGAGCAGCTACGGCAGTCTGCAGTCTACCCAGGACGACATCCGGCAGGTGCTGGAAATACAGCAGGAGAAACCCGTAACCAGTCACCTGGAGGTAGAAACCTATACCTGGGAAGTGCTGCCGCCCGAAAGCCGCTTGCCCCTGACAGAATCTATTGTGCGGGAGCTGGAGTGGGTGCAGCAGGTGCTGCAGGCGCCCCAAAAGCCTGTTAAATAAATGAGTACTGCCGAACAAAACTGGCCTAACATGAAAAAAACTGTTGTTCTGGATGTAGTAGCCCTGTCGCCACGCCTCCTTGGTGAACATACCCCTTTCCTATCAGCCTGGGTTTCGAAAGGAAAAATGGCCTCCATTGAGCCTGTTTTACCTGCCGTTACCTGTTCGGCACAGGCAACCTACCTTAGCGGTAAATGGCCCTCCGAGCATGGCATTGTGGGCAATGGCTGGTACTTCAAAGACGAGTGCGAGATAAAATTCTGGCGGCAGTCTAACAAGCTGGTGCAGGCCCAAAAGGTGTGGGAAGAAGCCCGGAAGCACGATCCCTCCTTTACCTGCGCCAATATGTTCTGGTGGTATAATATGTACTCTTCTGTAGATTATTCTGTTACCCCCAGGCCCATGTACCCTTCCGACGGGCGCAAGCTACCCGACATCTATACACAGCCCATGGACCTGCGTGATCGCCTGCAAAAAGAGCTGGGACAGTTTCCGCTCTTTGAATTCTGGGGTCCCAATGCTAATATTAACTCAACCCGCTGGATCGCCGAAGCATCCAAGAAGGTAGACCAGTGGCATAACCCCACCCTTACCCTTATTTACCTGCCCCACCTGGACTATAACCTGCAGCGCCAGGGGCTGGACTTCAGCAAGATTGGCAAAGACCTGCGGGAAGTGGATGCAGTATGTAAGGATCTGATCACCTACTACGAAGGGCAGGGAGCCCAGGTGCTTCTGGTATCGGAATATGCCATTACTTCGGTGAAGCATCCGGTACATATTAACCGCATGTTGCGGGAGCAGGGGTATATTACTGTTAAAGAAGAACTGGGGCTGGAACTGCTGGATGCCGGTGCCAGTAAAGCCTTTGCCGTGGCCGACCACCAGCTGGCACATGTTTATGTAAACGAAGCAGGCGAAATTCCCCGCATTAAAGCCCTGTTGCAACAGCTGCCAGGCGTGGAACTGGTGCTGGATAGGGAAGGCAAAGCAAAATACCATCTGCAGCACGAGCGGGCTGGCGACCTGGTGGTGGTAGCCGATAAAGACTCCTGGTTTACCTACTACTACTGGCTGGACGACAAAAAAGCACCTGACTTTGCCCGTACGGTTGATATTCACCGTAAGCCAGGCTACGATCCTGTAGAAATGTTTGCGGATCCAAACATCCGCCTGCTGAAAGCCAGGATTGGGTTAAAGCTCCTGAAAAAGAAGCTGGGGTTCCGCTACCTCATGGACGTGATTCCGCTCGATGCCAGCCTGGTGAAAGGCTCCCACGGTAGGATAGCCGAAGATCCGGCAGATCGTCCTTTACTGGTCAGCCAGCATAAATCCATTCAGTTAAACCAAAAGCTACTGCCCACGGAATTACACGATATTATTCTACAGCATCTGGGCATTGAAAAGGGTGCAGTGTCTGCTAACCTGCCCCGCCAATAATTGACAGATAGGGCAGGAGCGTGTTTACTGTTTGTGTGCCTGACTTTTAGAATATTTTCAGGGATCAGGTATTCAAGCCCATAAACCTGATGAACTGGAGCTAAAAGTTAGGAGTAAGACCAGTGTTCCGGGCTTTACCTGTTATATCGTGCCTACTATGTAGTGCTTGATTTTAACAGGTACAGGAAGCATAGCTGTTGAGCTGTGCTTGCTTGTTAATCTGTTGGTATTTAGCTATTTATGCGTTGTTTTACGTGCTGAATACCATCAGTAACTGCAACTAAAACACCCTGTTTTTTTGTTCTTTTAGTATGAAAAAGGCGATTGAAGAGCAGCTAAATGAGGGGGCGGTGGAAGAGCAAAAGTTCCAGGATGAAGTATGGCGGAATTCCATTCCGGCGCAGGTCTTCCTGAATTACTTCCTTGCTATAAACTATCATATCAAAAACAGCAGTGATGCAGGTTTGCAGAACCTTTCTTTCTTTCAGGAGCTTAAAGCTGAGCTAAGCGAACAGGAAACAGAAGCCATCAGTAAAATGCTGTTAAGCGGCTGGAGCACTGAGTATGCACTTAGGGCTACGGCCGAGTTAGGTAATGATGATTACCTGCGGTACGCACTGCACTGGACGTTCCCGCAGGCATATTATTCAGTTTTTGCCATTTTGCAGGCCTTCCTGTATACCCTGAATGTGAGAACGAATAACCAGGATGTTATCAGCCGGGAGACTGGCCGTTTGGTTTTACGGCAGGCATACCCGAAAGCAATAAGTTATTATGCAGCCGGTCCTTACAACAGTTTTAAAATTCACCGCTTACCACTGGCAACCTATAAGCCGGGCTTAAACACCCCGGAAAAAGATATTGATGCCCAGGCACAAATTGGCCAGTTTCTGCGCACCACCCGCAAACTGAAAGCTCAGGCTGTTCGCAGGCAGTTACAAGCTAACAGCCAAACCGCATTGCGGAGTCCGAAGACCGGTAAGGTTCTGAATAAATGGAGTAGCAGTCATTGGGAGCAAATCACCTGGCGGCTGGGCTATACTACGTTCTTTGATCTGCTGGGTCGCCTGCGGATCTCATCAAGTCATAAGGAGATTGAACGTTTTGTGGAGGCTGATATTGATTTCAAGTTATTCCACGAGTCTCTGCTGGACATTGTAAGCTATCTCAATGGTATACACGAAGCTTATGTGGCTAAAGCCATAGGGCTGGAAAGGTACCAGGAGTTGGTATCCGGCCTGCCATCCCATTTGCAGCATGGTTTTGTAGCCCAACGCCTGAAGGATAAAGTAGCTCCTCTGTTTGTTAGCGGGCAGGGATACGGAATCGACAATGCTGCATAGTTAGATAGCTGCGGCTGATTACATAACTTTGGAATAGAAGTTACAGTAAAATATTTCAGTTTCTTTTGTCTCTCATAGGAGAAAAAGCATAAAACAATGTGGATGTTGGTAGTAATTTGTACAGAAGAATAATTCGCAGATTAGCTCTTTGGCAAACTAGCAATAGAGAATGGCCAAAACGGCAAAAAATAAATACCTGAAACAGCACTAGGAAATCAGGATCGGGAGCCTTTACCTTTGTACTCCACTTCAGCGAAAGGCAGGAGGGAAAGACCAGATTGAAAGCTTTATAAAGATCCTGAAGAATTTCTCTGAACAGGGGAACCAGCAGTACAGCCATTATGGTTAAGACTCTTGCGTTCCTCTTAAAAGGAGAGGGTAGGAAGCCGGGAGAGCAAGAAGAAATTCCCACCTCCGGGAACTCACAGCATCTTCAGATAGTTATACTACACCAGGCCGAAAGAAGTCTAAAGCAGTGTAAGGCCTTAGGAAAAGACAAGAAAATGTCTATTTCCCAGGAACTATCAGAAGTCTTGGATCAGTTATGGATAAGCGCCCCGGGCAAAAGAGCTAAGGGCAAAAGATTGAAGCATTGAAAGAGTGAAGCAAAGAGCAACACCGGCAGGAGAGTTTTGGCAGATTCAGCTTAGAAGCAGCAGAGATATTAGTTTTTGATATCTTCTATCTTCTAAGGAAGATCTGAAAAAGTTTAGCCAAAGCCGGAACTTTAGCATAGAGAGCAG
>NZ_JAHXBU010000058.1 GCF_020178975.1 Cesiribacter sp. SM1 | reverse complement strand
GGACGTTGGTAGTCATTATGAACAGGAGACACTACATATTAGAAGTAGCTAAAGAAGTATGGACATTTGGTCATCACATTGACCTGCCAGACGATTATGACTTTGAAGGGGCTAATTCATTGTACAAAATGGATGATAGTAACTTTGAGACCTTTGCTCCTGAATTTCCTGTTTTTGAAAACAAGCATCCTTTCCCTCTTACAGATCTGATAAAGCATGTTTTTACTAGCAAGTTGATTGTAAGTCAATATATGGCAGATGTGCTGACTTCATTTAAACTGCCAAAGCACAGGCTTGTACCGTTAACCATAGTTGACAAAGGTGAGGCTAAAGGGTATTTCTTCCTATATTTTGCCAAAGAGGATATTGGATTCATTGATTTCAAAGGTTCTTCTTTCAATATCAAGAATGATTTGGATGAAACAAGGACAATGCACTTTGACAACCTTGATGCATTTACTGATTTCGTGGATGAATCAAAAAAGCGTTATGAAGAATAT
>NZ_JAHXBU010000046.1 GCF_020178975.1 Cesiribacter sp. SM1 | reverse complement strand
ATGCCATTTTATATAGAGACCGTAATTGTGATAGATCCCTTCATTGGGGTGAACAACACACCACAGCTGCGGGTACCGCCGGTGGATAAGGCGGCGGTAGGCAAGGTTTACCTGCACAACCCCGGAGCTTACGATATAGATGGCGACAGCCTTTCCTATCGTTTAGTGATTTGCCAGCAGGATAACAATGTTCCGGTGGCGAATTACCGCTTTCCCCCCAACACCTTTCCAGAGGGCGATCCCAGGAATGGCACCAGCCTCACAGGTGGTGAGCCTTTTCTTACCCTGGATGAATTTACGGGAGATCTTGTGTGGAACACCCCCGGAACCAGGGGTGAATACAACGTAGCCTTTGTGGTGGAGGAGTGGCGTAAGATCCAGGGCAGGTACTATTCTCTTGGCTATGTAACCAGGGACATGCAGATCATTGTTGAGGACACTGACAATAATCCCCCTGTGCTGGAGATTCCCGAAGACATTTGTGTTGTGGCAGGAGAGCGGATAGAGGAGATCATCAGGGTAACAGATCCTGACGGAGATAATGTAGATGTGTTTGCTTATGGTGGTGTGTTTGATCTTGGAGCCACCTTCCCCGGAGGTACTAACTTAACCACCCCGGCACAATCTACCTTTACCTGGCAGACCGAGTGCATCGATGTGCGCGACCAGCCATACCAGGTGGTGTTCCGGGCCAGAGACCTAAGAGGGGGCGGCGTGAGCCTGACCGACATCAAGACCTGGAACATCAGGGTAGTGGCTCCGGCCCCGCAGGTGGAGAGCCTGGAGCCTGTTGGCAGCAGAGCCGTGGAGGTAAACTTCGACAGGAACTCCTATGCCTGCAGCCAGGCGCAGTTCATCCAGGTGTGGCGCCGCGAGGGCAGTGCCAATGTACCCTTGGATACCTGCATCACGGGCATGCCTCCCGGCTATGGCTATGAGCTTGTGGATGTGCGGGCCTTCAACCGCTTTCCGTTTGTAGATGATGGTGGCGGAGATGGGCTCAAGCCGGGCGCCACCTACTGCTACCGCTTTGTGGCAGTGCTGCCGGAGCCAAACGGCGGGGAGAGCCTACGCTCCGAGGAGATGTGCATTACCCTGCCTGCCAAGATTCCTCTGATCACCAACGTGAGCATCGAAGAAACAGCCGAGACTGCAGGAGAGATCCTGGTGCGCTGGATGCCTGGTCCTGACATAGACGCAGCAGAGGTGCAGCCGCCCTACAGTTACGACCTCTACAGGTCAGAAGGCTTTACAGGCGGCCCCTACACCCTGATAGGAGCAAATCTTTCTGATACAGTCTTCATTGATCAGGCCCAGGAGCTGAACACCAGGGACCAGGTGTATAACTACTATGTGATGCTTCGGGATGCCTCGGGAACAGAAGTAGACAGCTCCTCTACAGCTTCGACTGTAAGGCTGGAGCCAGTGCCGGGGGTGGATAACATCACCATACAGTGGCAGGCGCAGGTGCCGTGGTCCAATGCTGTGGAGGATTACCCGCTGCACGATATTTACCGCAACCATGTAGATCCAGCTGATCCTGACCGCATGGTGCTCATTGCACAGGTAGACGTAGTGAGGGGAGGCGGGGCCAATACCACCATCAGGTTTAGCTATACCGATACAGGGGCCGATGCAGGCACAGGACCATTGCTGGAGGATGTGGAGTATTGCTACCTGGTGGTTACCTCTGGCAGCTACAGCAATCCGCAGGTGCCCGAGCCGCTGTTGAACAACTCACAGCGGGTGTGCTCCTACCTCAAGGATGAGGTGCCGCCATGCCCGCCGCTGGAGTTTGAGCTTAGCAACCTTAGCAGCTGTGAGGAGGTGATACAGAATACAGCCTGCGGGGAGAATGTCTTTACCAATGTGCTGGAGTGGAATGCAAATACAGATGCAGTCTGTGGCAATGATCTGGCCTACTGGCAGGTGTACTACTCTTACGATGGCACAGACTTTGAGGTGATAGGCACCTCTACCAGCAACAGGTTTGAGCATAGCATGGAAGATAACATGGCAGGCTTCTACTACATCAGGGCAGTAGATACCAGCGGCAACTTAAGCGACTCCAGCAATGTGGTGATGCGCGATAACTGCCCCAACTACTGGCTGCCCAACGTGCTCACCAGGAACAATGATGGCCTCAATGAAGAGCTGCGCCCGGCGCTGCCAAACCAGCTGCCGGCTCCGCCACCAGACCACTGCGCCCGCTTTGTAGAATCAGTTAAGTTCACCGTCTACAACAGATGGGGAAAAGAAGTTTACAGTTATGCTTCTGCCGAAAGAGCTGAGCCGGATATCTACATTCGCTGGAAGGGCAGGGGCAACAATGGCGAGATGCTAAGCAACGGCACCTACTACTATGTGGTAGAGGTAACTTACCGGGTGCTGGATCCTGAAAAACGGCATCAGAAAATGAAAGGCTGGGTACAGCTCCTGGAGTCTGGTAATACAGATACACAGTAAATTCCTTAAACCTGCCTCTGCTTTCTGAAAGCATCATGTATTGGTTAGTAGCCATTATGTGGTGAGAGCGTAAGCAGCTAAGGATAGATTTACAGCAGCCCCGAATCCCGGGGCTGCTTTTTTTTTAGTGTTCCAGTAAATAAGAATTTTGTGCTGCAGGAGGTAAATGCCACAAGTTCAGCAGGAAAAGAATGCTGCCTTTTATTTATGCTGAATATTATTTGTTATATTAAAAGAAACATACTGCTGCCGCGCAACATACTGCCTGCACGGTAGGTTATATGATCAGGAGATTTTTTTAGTCCGAGCATGAATAGCTTTTTCAAACTTCGCGCTCTTCTCATTGTAATATTCAGCCTGTTATTGTCTGAGTATGCCATGGCTACCCATATCAGGGCTGGTGAGATTACGGCCCGGCGCATTGATCCGCAGAGTTTCACCTACGAGATTACCCTGAAGGGATACACAGATACAAATTCCAATATACTGTTTGGGGGAACGGGAACACTCAGTTTTGGCGATGGCACCTCCCTGGTAATTGGGAACGATGGCAGCAAAATTCCACGTACGCGGATCACAGAAGATACCTGGATGTATGAATTTAAAGTCAGGCACACCTTCCCCTCCGCAAGAACCTATGTTTTGTCTTTTCAGGAAGTCTATCGAAATCCGGGGATACTCAACATGAATGTTTCTGATCAGATGCCATTTTATATAGAGACCGTAATTGTGATAGATCCCTTCATTGGGGTGAACAACACACCACAGCTGCGGGTACCGCCGGTGGATAAGGCGGCGGTAGGCAAGGTTTACCTGCACAACCCCGGAGCTTACGATATAGATGGCGACAGCCTTTCCTATCGTTTAGTGATTTGCCAGCAGGATAACAATGTTCCGGTGGCGAATTACCGCTTTCCCCCCAACACCTTTCCAGAGGGCGATCCCAGGAATGGCACCAGCCTCACAGGTGGTGAGCCTTTTCTTACCCTGGATGAATTTACGGGAGATCTTGTGTGGAACACCCCCGGAACCAGGGGTGAATACAACGTAGCCTTTGTGGTGGAGGAGTGGCGTAAGATCCAGGGCAGGTACTATTCTCTTGGCTATGTAACCAGGGACATGCAGATCATTGTTGAGGACACTGACAATAATCCCCCTGTGCTGGAGATTCCCGAAGACATTTGTGTTGTGGCAGGAGAGCGGATAGAGGAGATCATCAGGGTAACAGATCCTGACGGAGATAATGTAGATGTGTTTGCTTATGGTGGTGTGTTTGATCTTGGAGCCACCTTCCCCGGAGGTACTAACTTAACCACCCCGGCACAATCTACCTTTACCTGGCAGACCGAGTGCATCGATGTGCGCGACCAGCCATACCAGGTGGTGTTCCGGGCCAGAGACCTAAGAGGGGGCGGCGTGAGCCTGACCGACATCAAGACCTGGAACATCAGGGTAGTGGCTCCGGCCCCGCAGGTGGAGAGCCTGGAGCCTGTTGGCAGCAGAGCCGTGGAGGTAAACTTCGACAGGAACTCCTATGCCTGCAGCCAGGCGCAGTTCATCCAGGTGTGGCGCCGCGAGGGCAGTGCCAATGTACCCTTGGATACCTGCATCACGGGCATGCCTCCCGGCTATGGCTATGAGCTTGTGGATGTGCGGGCCTTCAACCGCTTTCCGTTTGTAGATGATGGTGGCGGAGATGGGCTCAAGCCGGGCGCCACCTACTGCTACCGCTTTGTGGCAGTGCTGCCGGAGCCAAACGGCGGGGAGAGCCTACGCTCCGAGGAGATGTGCATTACCCTGCCTGCCAAGATTCCTCTGATCACCAACGTGAGCATCGAAGAAACAGCCGAGACTGCAGGAGAGATCCTGGTGCGCTGGATGCCTGGTCCTGACATAGACGCAGCAGAGGTGCAGCCGCCCTACAGTTACGACCTCTACAGGTCAGAAGGCTTTACAGGCGGCCCCTACACCCTGATAGGAGCAAATCTTTCTGATACAGTCTTCATTGATCAGGCCCAGGAGCTGAACACCAGGGACCAGGTGTATAACTACTATGTGATGCTTCGGGATGCCTCGGGAACAGAAGTAGACAGCTCCTCTACAGCTTCGACTGTAAGGCTGGAGCCAGTGCCGGGGGTGGATAACATCACCATACAGTGGCAGGCGCAGGTGCCGTGGTCCAATGCTGTGGAGGATTACCCGCTGCACGATATTTACCGCAACCATGTAGATCCAGCTGATCCTGACCGCATGGTGCTCATTGCACAGGTAGACGTAGTGAGGGGAGGCGGGGCCAATACCACCATCAGGTTTAGCTATACCGATACAGGGGCCGATGCAGGCACAGGACCATTGCTGGAGGATGTGGAGTATTGCTACCTGGTGGTTACCTCTGGCAGCTACAGCAATCCGCAGGTGCCCGAGCCGCTGTTGAACAACTCACAGCGGGTGTGCTCCTACCTCAAGGATGAGGTGCCGCCATGCCCGCCGCTGGAGTTTGAGCTTAGCAACCTTAGCAGCTGTGAGGAGGTGATACAGAATACAGCCTGCGGGGAGAATGTCTTTACCAATGTGCTGGAGTGGAATGCAAATACAGATGCAGTCTGTGGCAATGATCTGGCCTACTGGCAGGTGTACTACTCTTACGATGGCACAGACTTTGAGGTGATAGGCACCTCTACCAGCAACAGGTTTGAGCATAGCATGGAAGATAACATGGCAGGCTTCTACTACATCAGGGCAGTAGATACCAGCGGCAACTTAAGCGACTCCAGCAATGTGGTGATGCGCGATAACTGCCCCAACTACTGGCTGCCCAACGTGCTCACCAGGAACAATGATGGCCTCAATGAAGAGCTGCGCCCGGCGCTGCCAAACCAGCTGCCGGCTCCGCCACCAGACCACTGCGCCCGCTTTGTAGAATCAGTTAAGTTCACCGTCTACAACAGATGGGGAAAAGAAGTTTATTTTTACACCTCAGATGTAAAAGTTGAACCTGACATTTATATTCGCTGGAAGGGCAGGGGCAACAATGGTGAGATGCTGAGCAATGGCACCTACTACTATGTGGTAGAGGTAACTTACCGGGTGCTGGATCCTGAAAAACGGCATCAGAAAATGAAAGGCTGGGTACAGCTCCTGGACACCGGAAGCTAAAATGAAGTCAGAAAATACACAACCCGCTGTTTTGCAACGGCTCAATGGTAAATCAGTAGTCTTATTCGATGGCGTCTGTAATCTTTGTAACGGGGCGGTAGATTTTATCATCCGTCGTGATACAAAGCATAAATTTATGTTTGCTTCCCTGCAGTCTGAGGCGGGGCAGGAGCTGCTGGACTTTTACGGATTGCCTAAAGACAGCTATGAAAGCATGGTGCTGTTAAAGGGGGGCAAGCTTTACCAGAAAAGCACGGCCGCACTGGAAATAGCTGCCGATTTACCGGGTGGCTGGTCGCTGTTGCGGATATTTAAGGGCGTGCCGGCACCCCTCCGCAATGCTGTTTATTCATTTATTGCCACTAACCGCTACCGCTTTTTCGGGCAGAAAGAAACCTGCAGACTGCCCACGCCCAATGAACGCGCCCGCTTTCTTGGTTGATATTTTAGGCAAATAGTGCGACCTTCGGGCTCCAACTAAAATTCAACTTAAATGAAGGCCTATATTTTCCCAGGTCAGGGTGCCCAGTTTACGGGCATGGGCAAAGACCTTTACGATGCATCCGATAAGGCACGCAGGTTATTTGAGCAGGCGAACAGCATCCTGGAATTCAATATTTCAGATATAATGTTCAATGGCACACCCGACGACCTGAAGCAGACACGCGTAACACAGCCGGCAATATTTATACATTCTGTTATACTGGCAAGGCTCCTGAATAATTTTAAGCCTGATATGGTTGCCGGGCACTCACTGGGCGAATTTTCTGCCCTGGTAGCTGCCGGCGCCATGACTTTTGAGGATGGGCTCATGCTGGTATATAAAAGAGCCATGGCCATGCAGGCAGCCTGCGAAGCACAAGACTCTGGTATGGCTGCCGTATTAGGACTGGATGATAAAGCAGTGGAAGAAGCCTGTGCCGCTGTGGAAGGAGAGGTTGTAGTGGCTGCCAACTATAACTGTCCCGGCCAGCTGGTAATTTCCGGATCGCAGGCAGGAGTTGCCAGGGCAGGAGAGCTGCTGAAAGAAAAAGGAGCCAAGCGCGTAATGCCGCTGCAGGTGAGAGGTGCATTTCACTCACCCCTGATGGAGCCTGCGCGCGAAGAGCTGGAGGATGCTATCTTGAAGACTATCTTCAACCAGCCTGTTTGCCCGGTATACCAGAATGTTGATGCCCGCCCGGCTACAGATACCGCAACTATCAAGCAGAACCTGATGATGCAGCTAACAGCTCCCGTACGCTGGACTCAGTCGGTACAAAATATGGTAGCCGATGGTGCTACCGAATTCATAGAATGTGGCCCCGGCAAAGTACTGCAGGGATTGGTGAAGAAGATCCATTCCGAAGCCATAGTAAGCAGCGCGGAAGCTGTTTGATAGGCCCTTTCATTCCAAAAGATTTACCTGCAGCTGGTCGGGGCATTCCGCGAGTAGCTGCAGGTTATTTTTTTTAAGTACAGGGTGTACAAAAAGGGGTGCTATTTCGCAAAGCGGAACTAAGGTAAAACGCCTGAGATGAAGGCGGGGGTGGGGAAGGGTAAGCCCTGGCGTAGAAACAACATGGTTTCCATAGTACAGAATGTCAAGGTCCAGGGTGCGGGGAGCCCATGCTTCTTCCCGAGTCCGCTCCAGTTCTTTTTCTATGGAAAGTAGTGTGGAAATAAGTTCCAAAGGTGTTAATTCTGTACTTACTTCTACCACCTGGTTCAGAAAGCTGGGCTGGTCTTCTTTACCCCATGCAGCAGTTTCGTAGAGGCTGCTCTGCGCTTTGATCTTTCCAACCCTTTTTTCTATTGCTGTTAAAGCCTGCTCCAGCCATGCCATTCTGTTGCCTAAATTGCTGCCTGAAAGAAGATAAATGCCGTTCATCATGATTAGGTTTTAAATTGAGATCTTATTTTCTATTTTGCATTCTGGAGTTTAAACATCTTAAAATATATGCTACAGTTTCTTAAGGCAATTGCTGCTACAATAGTAGGCCTTATTTTGTTTTCTGTTTTATTGCTAGTAATTGGAGGAGGCATCATCGGAGCAATTGCCTCCCATGATCAGGAAGTTGAGGTAAAAGAAAATACCGTTTTGCACCTTAAGCTCGATAAGCCAATCGTTGAGCGCGCAAATGAAGATGATATGTCGGCCCTGGATGCAATTCCGGGCATAAGTGCAGGTAATATAGGCCTGATCGAGGTAATTGAATCCATTAAGCACGCTAAAGATGATGACAACATCAAAGGTATCTTATTGCAACCCCAGTATGTTACCTCTGGTTATGCTTCCCTTAAAGAAATCCGCGACGAACTGCTGCGTTTCAGGGAGAGTGGAAAATGGGTGATTGCCTACAATGAGCAGTACACCGAGAAGGACTATTACCTGGCATCAGCTGCCAGCAAGATTTACCTGAACCCTGCCGGTAATCTTGAGCTGAACGGCCTGGT
Organism: Cesiribacter sp. SM1; assembly: GCF_020178975.1. Lineage (GTDB taxonomy): Bacteria > Bacteroidota > Bacteroidia > Cytophagales > Cyclobacteriaceae > Cesiribacter. The sequence continues at coordinate 275,342 of NZ_JAHXBU010000046.1, read as the reverse complement.
TTCTGAACAGGTGTTTGTAAAGGGTACCCTCGATAAAGTAGGCATCGAGCCACAGATCTTCAGGGTTGGAGAGTTTAAATCTGCCGTGGAGCCGCTCATGCGCACAGAAATGAGTGAGGCCAGCCGTGAGCAAACCAATTCTTTTCTGAACAACATTTACCTGACATTTCTGCAGGAAGTGGGGCAGAGCAGAGGCATTGAGGTAAATGAGCTTGAGCGTATCTCCGACGAAATGCTGGTTCGCAGGGCCGATGATGCGCTCAAATATAAGATCGTGGATGAGCTGGGTTACCTGGATCAGATCCATTCAGAAATCAGGAACATGCTGGGCATTGAAGATGAAACAGAAAAGATCAACACCATCTCCTACAGCAAGTACCGCAAGTCATTTAATGCTTTGGGCAGTGGTAGCAACAGGGTTGCTGTAATTGTAGCTGCAGGCGATATAGTTAGTGGCAGTGGCGACAGGGAGAGCATCGGATCAGATAAATTTGCCAAGCTAATACGGGATGCCCGCCTGAACGACAGGGTTAAAGCAGTTGTGTTGCGCATTAATTCGCCGGGTGGCAGTGCCCTGGCTTCTGATGTGATCTGGCGCGAAATTGTACTCACCAGCCAAACCAAGCCAATCATTGCCTCCATGTCTGATATGGCTGCCTCAGGTGGCTACTACATGGCCATGGGCTGCGATACCATTGTGGCACAGCCAAACACCATTACCGGATCCATCGGTATATTCGGTGTATTGTTCAATGCACAGGAATTTATGACCGAAAAGCTAGGCATTACTACCGATGTGGTACAAACTGGTGAGCTTTCCAACCTGTACAGGGTCACCAAGCCCTTGTCTGCTTATGAAAGAAGCATTATTCAGCAATCTGTAGAAGAGGGGTATGAAGAATTTACCCGCAAAGCTGCCGAAGGCAGAAATATGTCTGTAGAACAACTAAGAGAGGTGGCCTCCGGACGTGTGTGGTCTGGTCTTGAAGCAAAAGATCGTGGCCTGGTAGATGTATTGGGTGGCCTGGATGAAGCAATAAACATTGCGGTGGCCAAAGCCGGGCTGGAAGAAGGCGACTACAGGTTAAGGTATTACCCGGAAAAGAAAAGCTTTATTGAAGAGCTGTTTGGTGGCCTGGAAGAAGATATGGCAACCAAAGCCCTGCAAAGAGAATTTGGTGTATTTTATCCTTATGTAAAGCAGTTTCAGAGGCTTCAGCGATTTGAGGGCGTACAGGCACGCCTCCCATACGAGTTAATAATTGAATAAACATAAAACGATGAGAGCCCTGGTATTAGCTGCCAGGGCTTTTTTCTGCTCTTTACAATTTGCAATTTGGGCACGTTATCACTTATTTCAGGTTTCTTTAACCCAGAATCTACTATGAGTGATATACGCAATACCTGGACCCGCAAGGAAATAGAAGCAGTTTACCATCAGCCCCTGCTGGAGCTGGTATACAGGGCGGCTACAGTGCACCGTCAGTACCACGATCCGCAGGAAGTGCAGGTTTGTACGCTGCTCTCAATTAAAACAGGTGGCTGCCCCGAAGATTGCTCCTACTGCCCCCAGGCAGCCCGCTACCACACCAATGTTAAAGTTCACAAGCTGCTGGAGGTTGATGAAGTAATGGGCAGGGCCCGTGAAGCCAAAGATGCCGGCAGTACCCGTTTTTGTATGGGCGCCGCCTGGCGTGAGGTACGCGATAACCGCGATTTCGACAAGGTGCTGGAGATGGTGAAAGGCGTAAATGGCCTGGGCATGGAGGTTTGCTGTACCCTTGGCATGCTTACCGAAGAGCAGGCTCAAAAGCTGCAGAATGCAGGCTTGTATGCCTACAACCACAACCTCGATACCAGTGTGGAACACTATGGTGAGATCATCAGCACCCGCACCTACGACGATCGCCTGAATACCCTGGAAAATGTGCGTAAAAGCGGCATCTCTGTTTGCAGTGGTGGTATCATAGGCATGGGCGAAACAGTAGAAGACCGCATTGGTATGCTGCACACCCTGGTAAACCTGCCCGAGCACCCCGAAAGTGTACCCGTAAATGCACTGGTGCCTGTAGAGGGTACACCACTTGAAAACCAGCCAAAAGTACCGGTTTGGGATATGATCAGAATGATTGCCACGGCCCGTATCCTGATGCCAAAGGCAATGGTGCGTCTTTCTGCAGGTCGTGTACGCATGACGCTGGAGGAGCAGGCCCTCTGCTTTATGGCCGGTGCCAATTCAATTTTTGCAGGCGATAAGCTGCTAACCACCCCCAATCCCGATGTTGTATCTGATGGGGCAATGTTCCAGATCCTGAATCTGAAGCCAAGAGCAGCATTTAAAGAAGGTGAGGTTCCGGTAAAATTTGAGCAGATACCTACTGCACAGCAGGCTTAAATTAAGTATTAGACAATAGACACTAGACAATAGACAATAGACAATAGACAATAGACAATAGATTTTAAACTGCCTCTGCAGCTTGAAAATCTTTGTCTATCGTCTGTTGTCCAAAATCTAAAGGCTTAAAGACTACCTAAGTTTGCCGAATTTATAGCCCAGGCTAACCACCACCTGCCGTTGCTTTTGCTCATCAGGCAGGTAGGTATCCCAGGTGGCATTCTGAAAATCAAAATTCCGGAGATTGCCAACGGTGGTTTCATAGCGGGTATCAAGGGTAAAGCGCCATAAGTCGAAGCCTATGCCTGCCTGCCAGCCAAACTGGGTTCGGTTGTAATAATCGTCCACCTCATTGCTCCAGTCTCTGTCGGCACCAGATGCATTGGCTCTTACATTTACTGAGGCAAAAGGTCCGGCATTGATCCTGAAATTGTCTGTAATTCTGTAGCCCAGCAGTACGGGCACATCCAGGCGGTGAAAATCTACTGCCAGTTGCTCTGCGTCTATGTCGTCATTCCGTAGCTGTGCCTTTGCAAAAGTATAATATGCCTCAGGCTGCAGGTACAGTTTACCAAGGTTCATGCGTAAGAAGGCACCGGCATGCAAGCCTAAGGTAACACCGTCATTATCCCAGTCTACATCACGGTCTTCTACCTGGGCCACACCCAGGTTGGTACCCGCTTTTATTCCAAATTGGGCGGAAGCCAGGAAGGGCAGGCTCACCAGCGAAATCATTAAAAAAATCTTTTTCATGGCAATCTGATTTTCAGTTTTAAAAAAACAAGACATTGATGTAAAGGCTTAACGCAAAAAACTTGCCATTCTGTACCAGAGCCTGCTAAGTTTGCAACTTATGTTGCAGATCCTGAATAGAATGAACCAGCAGCTGATGAAGAGGGAGCAGGACGCAAGCCTGCGTTTTTTACCCGATCAGCTGCCAGCCATAGATTTTGCCTCTAACGACTACCTTGGCCTTGCGCGCTCTGCAGAGCTTTCGCACAACATCAGGGTGGCTACCGAAGAGTACCCGGCTTCGCTGCATGGCGCTACCGGCTCAAGGCTAATAACCGGAAACCTTGCATTGACCCCACAGCTGGAGCAGGAACTCGCAGCATATTTTAATGCTGAAGCCTGCCTGCTGTTTAACTCTGGTTATGCAGCCAACCAGGGGTTGCTTTCTTCGCTTTTGTTGCGTGGAGACACCGTAATTTATGATGAACTGGCGCATGCCTGCATTAAGGACGGCTGCCGCCTTTCTCCGGCAAGCCGTTTCTCATTCAGGCATAACGATGTAGACCATCTGCGTCAGAAAATTGCCCGTGCAAAAGGACAGGTGCTGGTGGTGGTAGAGTCGGTGTACTCCATGGATGGAGACGAGGCACCACTTGCTGCACTGGTTGAGTTATGCAAAGAATACAATGCAGGCCTGGTGGTGGACGAAGCCCACAGCACCGGTCTGTGGGGGCCTGGCGGTGCCGGTTTATGTGTTGCGCAGGGACTTGAGCAGGATGTGCTGGCTCGTATTTATACTTTTGGCAAGGCAATGGGGGTGCATGGCGCCTGTGTAGCCGGGCAGGAGGTACTCATCCGCTTTTTGCTAAATTACTCACGCACTTTTATTTATACTACGGCGCTGCCGGCGCATTCGCTGCTTAGCATCAGGGAGGCTATGCGCTACCGCCAACAGCACCCAGCGCTCATGGATCGCCTGAACGATAATATAAAGCTCTTCCATAGCTTGCTACAAGAAAAGGGGGATTTTCTGCAGGAGCGCCTCCTGCCAAGCCGCACCCCCATACAGGCCGTGCTGATTCCCGGAAATGAAAAGGTAGTGAGAGCAGCACGACTTCTGAATGAAGAACATTTTATGGTGTGGCCCATACTGGCACCTACCGTACCAGAAGGGGAGGAGCGCCTGCGTATATGCCTGCATGCACATAATAGCACTGATGAAATCAGACGTTTGGTTAATCATTTATACCGGATACTGGCATGAAAAGATATTTTGTAACAGCCATTGGCACCGACAGCGGTAAAACAGTAGCCAGTGCAATTCTATGCAAAGCACTGGGTGCCGATTACTGGAAACCGATCCAGAGCGGGGCGCCTGCAGATGCTGATACAGTGAGGGAATTATGTCCGGGGGTAGTGGTGCACCCAGAGGCTTACAGGTTTAGCCTGCCGGCATCTCCGCATGCAGCAGCCCGTGCCGAAGGTAAAACGATAGACCCTGATGCTATAAGGGTACCCGATACCAGCAATAACTTGGTAATTGAAGGCGCAGGCGGCTGTTTAGTGCCCCTGAACGATACCCACTTTATCATTGACCTGCAGCCCCGCTTCGAGGCTCCCATTGTGCTGGTGGCAAATTTGTACCTGGGCAGCATCAACCATACCCTGTTAACCTGGCGCCTGCTGCTGGAAAGGGGCTACCCGGTAGCGGGTATTATTTTTAACGGCCCTGCCAATCCGGAGAGTGAAAAGATTATTCTGCACCATACAGGCTATAAAAAATTGCTTCAGCTAGAGTCGCATAGTTCCATTACACCAGCCATTATTGATCATTATGCACAAAAACTTAGAGAACAGCTCGGCTGATCTGCAGAGGCGGGACAGCAAGCACATCTGGCATCCCTTCAGCTCACTGGTGCCGGCAATGCCGGTGTTGCCGGTGGTAAAGGGCGAGGGGGTATGGCTGTATACCGAAGATGGTAGAAAAATACTGGATGGTGTTTCCTCCTGGTGGGTAAACCTGCACGGCCATGCCAATCAACATATTGCACAGGCCATTGCAAAACAAGCCCAGACCCTGGAGCATGTGATCTTTGCAGGCTTTACGCATCCGGGAGCCATACAGCTGGCCGAACGCCTCCTGCCGCTGCTGACGGGGCAGCAGGAACTGCTGTTCTTTAGTGATAATGGCAGTACAGCTGTAGAAGTGGCGTTAAAAATGTCGCTGCAGTACTGGTACAACCATCAGAAGCCGCGCTACAAGATCATTGCCCTGGAGGGTGCCTACCATGGCGATACCTTTGGTGCCATGTCGGTTGGCGAGCGGGGCGGTTTTAACATGCCTTTCGAAGAACATTTGTTTGAGGTGGCCTTTGTACCATTTCCGGAAAAAGAGAAAGAGTCAGATACCATCAACGCCTTCAGGAAAATTCTGGAGAAGGAAGCGGTAGCAGCGTTTATTTTTGAACCGCTGGTGCAGGGCTCTGCCGGCATGCGTATGTATGCACCGGAAGTACTCGACACTCTTATAAAACTTGCTCATGCAGCAGGAGTGCTGTGTATTGCAGATGAGGTAATGACCGGTTTTGGCCGTACCGGTGAATTGTTTGCCTGTAACTACCTGCAGGAGGCTCCTGATCTGGTGTGTCTGAGCAAAGGCATTACGGGTGGTTTTATGCCCCTGGGGGTAACTGCCTGCACCGAAGCGGTAGCCAGTGCTTTCCGGCAGGCCGATCCTGCAAAAACTTTTTACCACGGCCATTCCTATACTGCTAACCCACTGGCCTGTGCGGCAGCGCTGGCAAGCCTGGATCTGTTACTGGCAGAGCCCTGTAAAGCACAGCTTCAGATGATAGGTGGCCAGCACCTGCTGTTTATGGAAAAGATAGGGCAACATGCAGCGGTAAAGGAGGTAAGGAGCCGGGGAACAATTTTAGCTATTGAGTTGAAAACAGCAGAAGGTACCTCATATCATAATACCCGGCGTAACGAGCTCTACCAGTATTTCCTGGATAGAAATATATTGCTGAGGCCACTGGGAAATGTGCTCTACCTTATGCCGCCCTATGTGATCAGCAGGGAGGAGCTGCAAGGGGTATATGCTGCAGTGGAAGGCTTATTGGATAGCTGGGCAGAGAATTAATGAATAGTGGAGGGCCCGGGGCGGGAAATGCCGGTGCTGAGGGCATGAACAGCTCTACTGTATAACGGCTGGCAGCCTGATGCCCAGCATCAGGTTATCATCTGTTTGCTCTTCCTGCTGGCGCCACTCCAGTATGCCTTTGCTGAGTATCTCCATTTGTGATTCCATGCTTTTGCCCTTCATCGATCTGATGAGCTCCTGTAAGCGGTTGTGCAGGAACTTTTTATTTTGCGGACCACCAAACTGGTCGGTAATACCGTCTGTGAACATATAGACACAGCTCCCAGGCTTCGGGTGCAGGTTAAGCTGCCTGAAGTCTGCAGCCTGAGCGTAGTTATTGCCAACGGTAGGGTTCGAAGTCTGATATATTTTCAGCTCATCGTCTTCCATGATATAAATGGGTCTGCGGGCACCTGCGTATAACAGCTTACCACTTTTGCGTCCGTAGAGGCAAACCCCCAGGTCCATGCCATGCGGCAGATCAGCCTCCAGGCCCTTCTGCATATTTCTGCGCAGGCTGCAGTGTAGCTCCTTCAGGATTTCCGAAGGCTCCAGCTTTTTCTGCGAAGTTACTATCTGGCTGAGCATGTTATGGGCTAGGATCGTCATGAGTGCACCAGGTACACCATGGCCTGTGCAGTCAATAACAGCCCACACCACAAATTCATCCTGCTCATGTATCCAGAAAAAGTCACCATTCAGGATATCCCTGGCTTCGCAGTACAAGAACGATTCGGGGAAGACCTGCTTCAGGGCTTTCTCCTGGGGTAGCAGGGCTTCCTGAATTGTTTTTGCATAACGGATGCTGTCGGTTATTTCTGCATTGCGGGAAGCAATCTCATTGTTTCTCTTTTTTAAGAGTGTATTGCTGTTGTTTTTGGTTTTGTACTGCTGGTAGAGGAACAGGATCATGAGGAAAAACAAAAACAGGCCGCTGTACAGGTAGTAGCTTACCATTTCGTTACGAGAAAGGTTAAGCTCCTGAATTCGGGCGTCTTTGCGCAGTAGCTCTATTTCCTTTTCCCTGCGCTGAATCTGGTAGTTAGATTCTATATCGCTTATTTTTCTGAAATTTTCTTCGCTGAAGATAGAATCCTTCAGGTCTTCGTAGCGCTTGAAGTACTCATAGGCGAGCATCCAGTTCTTTTCCTGCTTATAGGATTCGGCAATTCCTTTTAAACAGTCTTTTACAACTTTTTTAGCCTTCACCTTTTCGGCCTGGGTTATGGCTTGCTCAAAAGCAGTACGTGCCCTTGCTGTTAACTTCTGCTTCAGGTAAACATTGCCTATGCACTGCAGTACCGCTGCATGCTCGTACTGGCTGCCGGTTTGTTCCAGCAGCTTAAGACTCTTGTGGTAAAAAAAGAGGGCAGAATCTGCCTTATCGAGGCCATCATACAAGCGGCCAAGGTTTTGATAGGTGTAGATAAGTCCGTTGCTGTTCCCGATGCTCTGGTCAATCCGGAGTGCCTGCATCAGGTAGGAGTAGGCTTTTTCGGGCAGGGCCATTTTCTGGTAGGCAAAGCCAATATTACTGAGGGTGCTGGCAACATCGCTGCTATCGGCCAGCATACGTTTTACCTCCAGTGCTTTGTGGTAATAGGAAAGAGCCTTTTCGAACTGGTTTAACTCATCATAAATAATGCCTATGTTGTTGTGCAGCAGTGCAATACCCTTCAGGTCGTTTTCTTCTTCGAACATCCTGAGCACCTGCCTGAAATACTCCAGGGTTTTATCGTAATTACCCAGCCTGTAATGATTTAGGCCCAGCACATGAATACCCTGGCGCTTAATGGTTATGTTGCCAAGCTTCTCTGCCAGATGAATGGTCTGGTGGGCGTACTCAATGGAGAGGTGTGGGTTCTGGTCTGCTGTATGGTGGGTTAGCTCATTGATGATGCGGAGGCGTACGCTGTCGCTTATAGCTTTGCTGAGCTCCTGCTGCAGGCTATCTACAGTAGTAGCGCCCAGCCAGTTAGGAAATAGTACAACAAAAGCAAGTAGCCAGAGCCGCCTCATTATGAGCGAAGGTAATAGTTTGACAATTACAAAAATATCAATTTTTGGAGAAGTTGGTCTAAAAGCAGCTATAAAGTAACAATTAATTTACATCAATAACTTACTGATAGCAACGCTGTTGCATTATGACTGATCGGAATCCTAAAACTTAGTTGTTATGAGTTCTTAATGTAAAGAAAATGATATAGGATAGCAGTAAAAAAGCCCCTTTCGGGGCTCCTAACATTTGTAGTATATCTTAGATAGACCGGTTAAGTTCAAAACGTTCCAGGTAATCGGCAACCCTGCGTACAAACATACCTCCCAGCGATCCATCTACCACACGGTGATCGTAAGAGTGGGAGAGGAACATCTTATGCCTGATGGCTATTACATCGCCATGCTCTGTTTCCAGTACGGCTGGCTTTTTCTGTATGGCACCCAGGGCAAGAATTGCTACCTGCGGCTGCAGAATAATGGGCGTGCCCATTACATTACCAAAAGAACCTACATTAGAAACGGTAAAGGTACCGCCTGCGAGTTCATCTGGCTTAAGCTTGTTGTCGCGGGCCCTTTTAGCCAGATCGTTCACTTTGGTTGATAAACCCAGCAGGTTCAGCTGATCGGCCTGGTGAATAACAGGTACGATAAGATTACCGCTTGGCAGGGCTACGGCAAGGCCAATGTTGATGTCTTTGCGCTTGATGATATTGGTGCCATCTACCGACACATTGATCATTGGGTAATCTTTGATTGCCCGCACAACCGCTTCGATAAAAATTGGTGTAAAGGTAAGATTTCCTGCATCGCGCTTCTTGAACTCGTTTTTCATGCGGTTCCGCCAGAGCACAATGTTGGTAACATCGGCCTCAACAAAAGAAGTAACGTGTGGTGAAATGCGCTTGGAATCGACCATGCGCTCGGCAATCATGCGGCGCATCCGGTCCATTTCAATGATCTCATCATTGGCACCAATGGATACTGAAACCTTTGGTGCTGCAGGGGATGTTGCAGCCGGAGCAGGGCTGGCAGATATAGGCTGCTGTTGTAGTGCTGCCTGCGGCTGGCTTTGTGCCTGTGGCTGCGCCTGGCGCTGTTCTACATAGGCAAGGATATCTTTTTTGGTAACCCTGCCTTCTTTACCGGTGCCTGGCAGTGTTTCGAGCTCCTGCATGGAAATGCTTTCCTGGCGGGCTATGTTAAGCACCAGCGGTGAATAAAAGCGGTCGCCCTGCTGCCTTGGGCTTACATCGCCAGCCTCGTTGGCGTCTGGAGAAGGGCTGGATGACTGCTCTGCAGCCGGTGCTGCAACGGGTGCCGCTGTTGCAGCCGGAGAAGCATCTGCAGAGGCGGTGCCATTGGTGTTGATGATAGCAATGGGAGAGCCCACCTGTACAACCTCTCCTTCTTTTGCCAGTATTTTTTCGAGCACACCACCATGTGTGGCAGGTACTTCAGTGTCAACTTTATCGGTTGCTACTTCCAGTACAGATTCGTCTTGCTCAATGCTATCTCCCTCCTTTTTTAACCAGGAGAGGATGGTGCCTTCCATGATGCTTTCGCCCATCTTGGGCATCACCATTTCTACTCTTGCCATGCGTGTAGTTGTTAAAAGCTAAGAGGATAAAATTATCTTTGGTATATCCTTAAAAATAGGTAGTAAATTTATCTACTTCTGAAAAAAGAACTGAATATTGTTCTGTTTTTGTAATATATAAATTATAACTCCCTTTACAAAATTAGTGTTTTTCACCTAATTTCAATCGTTTTCGTTTAGAGTTTGGTACAAAAGGGTAAGTAAATATGCCGCAGTATAGCGAATATTCAAATCTCTGTCCTGCGTAAGTTGAAGCTTTTTAGTACGTGTTCCACCAGGCCCCGATACGGCAACCCATATCAGCCCCACTGGTTTTTCGGCTGTTCCGCCTGTTGGGCCGGCAATGCCGCTGGCAGAGATGCCAATGTCGGTATTCAACTTCTGTCTTACGCCTTCGGCCATTTCTTTTACGGTTTCTTCGCTAACGGCTCCATGGGTTTGCAGCGTTTGCTCCCTTACCCCCAGCAGTTTTGTCTTGAGCTCGTTCTGGTAGGCTACAATGCTGCCCTGGTAGTAGGCAGAGCTGCCGGGAACTGTGGTAAGGGTGTAGGCAATAAAACCGGCAGAACAGCTCTCGGCTGTAGCAATGCTAAAGTTTTTCTTCTTTAAGCGCCTGCCAATGGCGGCGGGCAGAGAATCGGTATCGTAACCATACACCCATTTGCCAATGATAGACAGTACTTTATCAACCTGCTCTTCCACCTCCTGCTGCAGGGTATCCAGCTGGGTTCCGGAGCCGGTGAGGCGCAGGTCTACCATGCCCAGGTGTGGCAGGTAAGCAAGCTTTATGTGCGGGGGCAGTGCTGCTTCCCAATCTTTTACTTCATCGGCCAGCCATGATTCGCCAATGCCTGCAGTTTTAATGGTACGGTGGTGGAGCACCTGTGTTTTAAAGAACTGCTTAAGCAGGGGCAGTATGCTGTGCGCCATCATGTTTTTCATTTCGTGCGGTACACCCGGCATGGAAATAAAAACCTTGCCCTCGCGCTCAAACCACATGCCTGCGGCAGTGCCCCAGTTGTTTTTGATAGGCGTGCAGCTTTCGGGCAGCATGGCCTGCAGCTGGTTGCGTTCTGTAAAATTAAAGTCCCTTTTCTCAAACAGCTGGCGAATGTGCTCCAGGGTTTCAGCGTGCATGCTCAGGCGGGTGCCGAAATACTCTGCCATTACAGGTCGGGTCAGATCATCGGCAGTAGGGCCAAGGCCGCCGGTAATAATAATGGCATGCGCTCTTTCTTCTGCCGCGGCAAATGCTGACAGTATTTCTTCTCTTACATCACCCACGGATGTTTTTCTCACAACCCTGAATCCTGCCAGCCCCAGTTGCTGACTGATCCACTGCGAGTTAGTGTCGGTAATTTGTCCGTAGAGGATTTCGTCTCCAATGGTGATAATTTCGGCAAGTGGCAAATTCATAAAAATTGGTAACGTTTTTGCTGTTTGTATTTCGGCCGGAATATAACCATCCGCCAGCATATTTGTTCCATAACCATTGAAATGACAATGAGAAAGCAATTGATAACAGCGGGCCTGGGTGCAATCTTACTGATGAACGCAGGCTGTACCACACAGCAGATCAACCAGGCTATAGGCGACGTTAACGATGCCCTCGGGCAAAACCAGCAGGTAACCACTACGGAAGTAGCGCAGGGACTCAAGGAGGCCTTAACCGTAGGCATTAGCAAAGGTGCCCAGCAGGCAGCGCAGGAAAATGGCTACTATGGAAATCCTAAACTGCGTATACCTTTTCCGCCGGAGGTGCAAAAGGTAGAGAATACCCTGCGGCAAATTGGCCTGGGCAGCGAAGTGGACAAGTTCGTGCTAACCCTGAACCGAGGTGCAGAGCAGGCTGCCAAAGAAGCTAAACCAGTGTTTGTGACTGCTATAAAAAGCATGACCATACAGGATGCCTGGAACATTTTGCGCGGGCAGGATGATGCCGCCACCCAATACCTGATGCGCACTACCAGCGGCGAGCTCAAAACACGTTTTCAGCCTATTGTAGCACAATCGCTTCAGAACGTAAATGCCACCCGCTACTACAGCGATCTGGTAAATACCTATAACAAGATTCCGGGGGTGCAAAGGGTTAATCCCGACCTGGAGGCCTATGCCACCGATAAAGCCATAGAGGGGTTGTTTTTACTGGTAGCAGAGGAGGAAAAGAATATCAGGGAAAATCCCATTGCTCGCACCACCGAGCTGTTAAAAAGAGTTTTCTCCAAGCAGTAAACATCCTCCAAGCAGTAATCACCACTAAAGTAAAAGCCGGTCTAAGCCGGCTTTAATTCTATGTTTTATTGCAGCACTACCCGGCTCTGCCAAACCTGGCGGCCATTTACCAGCCGTATCAGGTACATACCTTTTGGATAGGCCTCCAGGCTGATCTGTGTTGTATTTGCGCTTACCGGCTGCTGCGTTAACTGTTTGCCAGATGCACTTAGAACCGTTATGCTAGCATTTTGCTGCAGGTTCTCCGGCATCTGTAAGTTTACTTCACCATTGGTAGGATTTGGATAAACCTGCAGGCGGTCTATTGAGCCTGAAAGTCCATTAGGAGCTTCAATTACTACCACCTGCTCTTTTGTTTCGGTACAACCGAAAATGTTGGTGGCGGTTAAGCTTACCGTATAGCTTCCCGGAGCCTGGTAGCTATGCTCAGGGTTCTGTCTGCTGCTTGTGTTGCCATCGCCAAAGTTCCACTCCCAGCGGATAGTTAAATGCTGACTGGTGTTGGCGAATTTTACAGGGCTTTGGGCTGTAAGTGTTTGCTGCGTTTCCGCTACCTCAAAGGCGGCAAAATCTTCTGGTGCATTCACTAAAACACTTACAACTTCGCTTTCCAGCCCTCCATTAAGGCTGGTTACGTAAAAGGTTTGTGAAGTAGTTAAGGCAGTTACTGTGTAAGAAGGGCCTCTATGCAATAGGGTTTTTTTTTGGTCATCGGCATAGAAATAATAAACACCCTCCTGCTGTGGTTCCAGAACGGCCACTTCTCCTTTGCAGGTAACCACATTCAATAGGCTAGGTTTAGCAGATGCTACTAATGGAAGTTGCTGTAAGAACTGTTGGCTACATCCATTGCTGAAAGCCACCACTACCTGCAGGGTGGGAGCGGTAGTATTCGCATCGTATGCGTATGTAAGGTGTTCACCTTCCCCAATCAGCGTTTTCTCTTCATACCACTGAATATGGGTGGGTGTAGTGTTTGCTTCCAGCTGAGCTGTTACCCTCACAGCATATTGGCTGTCACTATCTGTTAATTGCTGATGCGAAAGGTGCAGCTTTGCATTAAACACTTCTACAAGAAAAGGTACTGCTTTGCTTTCTTTTACACCTCTGCCTGCAGAAATATAATATTGCCTGCTGGCAGGCAGTGCAGGTGTTGTGAATTCAGTTCCAGAGTAAAGTAAATGCTGTTTCTGAGCATCATCGTATACATTGATGAGACGACCATCAACATCGGCCAATACAGCACTTTCATTGATGCATATCTGTACCTGCTGCAGGCTGGGCAGGTTTTCTTTACGAATCACCACCACTTTCTGCTGGATAGTGTTAGTACAGCCTGCTTCAGTTTTTATTTCCATCTCTACCAGATAAGTGCCTTCTGTGGTATATGGCACTGTGGCAGAAGCTTCGTTACCAAGTATGCCATTACCAAAATCCCACTGCCATTCGTTTGCCTTAGGACTGATGTCAGTAAAGATAATAGACTCAGTATCGCCGTTATTCAGGTATAGAGTATCTGTAGACATGCTGAAGTTAGCTTCCGGCTTGCTTACCAGTACTTCGATTCTTTCAATATCACTTGCCCAAACATCATTAATATTTACGGCATAAATGGTAGTATCCTTAGAGAGTGGCTCAAAAGTGATTGACTCGCCTTCTGCAATAGGTTTTCTTGCCTCCTCGTCAGAGAAGTAGCGGAAAATATTTCCTTCTTTGGGAGTTATCTGTGTTTGAACGCCTGTGCAGGTTTGAACTCTGGCAATAAGAGGCGGTGTTTTTTTGTAAGTCAGATACTGCTGTTTTGCTTTTTGAACAGCAGCTTCCAATCCAGCCAGGCTGGAAGATGTAACCATTGCAAACACAACTTTTTCTGCGGTTTTGGGCGCCAATTCTGTAATGGTGCCGCCCAAAAATTTGGCTACATCATTTCCACTGCCATGGATGCCTGCTTCTTCTTTACTGATCCCCTTGCTTATAAAATTCCACTTTTGCAGACGGCTAAGAGATTCCTTGATTTCGGCAGTATTGCCGTTGCGTGTATTCAAATCCACAGCATGGTAAAGGAGTGGCTGGCCGGAGAGGAGCGCTACGCCAGCATACCTGCCTGTGGCTGCATCATAGGTATAACCAAGTTTATGATCAGTACTAAATTCGGCTCTGTTCAGGGAAAAGTCACCCAGGTTAAAATCGGCAAACAGTGCAACGTTCAGGTTTTTATAGACAGTGTCTGCCCGGTTGATTATGCGATACTCTATCACAACTGAAGCATCGCTGGAAGGATCGCTCCAGCCCAGTATTCGCTGGTCAACCAGAAGGTTGAGCTTAGTGCTGTCCTTTACAATCACTTCAAAACTGGAACGTGCATCAACACTTGCCGGAGAGTTTTTGTACAGTCTTAGGCGGTCCTTTGTTCTGAAGTCCTGGTCTCGTACAGCCGGGTTGGTATAGAAAATTGCATTGTTGGCAACAGCTTTAGGGTTCTGGGCCAGTATCAGGCCCATATTGTGTGCAAGTGGTGCATTCTGATAACGGAGCCCCAGTCCCTGAAGGTTATAATCATAATTATAGCCAAGGTTACCATTAGAGGCCACGGTTAGGGTAAGATCATCTACTTTAAAATCAATATACAGGCCACTGGACCTGAACTGAAAATACTGATAGTCTTTGTAGCCCTGATTATTTGTAAACTCCAGTTTGAAGGTCAGAAAGGTTAAAGCCGGTAGGTCGGGGTGAAGGTAAACCCGGAAAGGTTTCTCAGTATTTGACACGGTTTCCCGTGTATTTATGGCTCCCAGCGCAAAATCACCCTCCAGTACCGTTGCATAAGGAGATTCGGAAATTAGCTTTACCTCTACATTTGTTGTAGGATCCAGGTAGTTGGTAAAATCCATTACAAAACGAACGGTATCTTTATGAAAGGCGTAATTGCCAAAGCCGTTGTTATATTCAAATTTATCCATTCGAACAGAGGGGCCGACGGCGGCCTGAAGGGCAGCAAACATGTTTAACCTGCCGGTACCCAGACGTTCAACATAGGCTGCATTTTTACCGTTGGCGTAAATATCATCGGTGGTCCTGCGCAAACGTTCAATCACCTGGAGCGCAGTGAGTTCCGGGTATTTAGCCCGTACCAGGGCAGCGGCACCTGCTACGGTTGGCGAAGCAAAAGAAGTTCCCACGGTGGTAACATAGCCTTTTCCGTTCACTGTTGAATGATTGATCATGGGAGATACCAGATCTACATAGCGGCTCCAGGTAGCGTCTTTATCTTTGTTATCAAGATTATCGCTGCCAGAAACTGATAATACATAGTTATAGGAGGCAGGGTAAAAATTCAAGTTTGCATTGGTGTTGCCAGCAGCAGCAACAACTACTGCATCTTTTTCCAGCACAGCATACCGTATAATATCCTGAACGTATTCTGAAGGAGGGCTATCTCCACCCCAGCTGAGGTTAATGATTTTACAGCCCATGTTTGCTGCATAAACAATGGCTTCATAACCATTTACAAATCGGCTGTCTTTGGTAGTAAATACCTTTATGGGCATAAAGCGACTGTTGTAACCAGAGCCTGCAACACCAATACCATTATTGGTGGTGGCAGCACAGGCGCCAGCCACTACGGTGCCATGAGAACTGCCATCGGCCATCGGATTATTATCATAGTTAGCAAAGTCCCAGCCATGATAGTTGTCTGTGTAACCATCGCCATCATTGTCTATACCATCAATAGGATCCTTTTCGTTGAGGTATAAATTGTCGACCAGATCGGGATGATTATAATCAACCCCAGTATCGATAATAGCAATTACTATATCCTTATTGCCTTTCTGAATATCCCATGCCTGAGCAGCTTTTACAATTTGTAGTTGGGATTGATGGGTATAGTTCGGATCGTTAGGTACCTCCAGCAACTGGGGCAGATAGTAGGGTTCTGCATATTGTACTTCGGGGTCCTGCCTGAGTATTTCTACAACCTCTTCAACACTTATGCCTGCAGGTAGTTGCATTTTAAAAATACCATCCAGAGCCGATGAAACTTGCCTTTGTACATTTTTATGATTTTTCGCATTTTTAGCAGACGGAAAAGGCTGGGCAACTTTAACACCGCCTACTTTTTTCTTTAATTTTTCTGCAACTTCGTCAGGCATTGCAGAAGTAGCGTAACGGTTATTATACGTTGAGGTTGGAACAGACTTGAGTTTAAAAATAACTGTTCCTGCTTCGTATTCAGCTTTTTTTGTTTGCTGGGCCCAGCAAAGGCCAGAGAGCATCAGTAGTAAAAAGAAGAGAAAGTTTCCGTACTTAGTCATGGTCGAGAGGTATTAAGCTGTAGCAAGTATCTGAAGCTATGTATTCCTCCAGGCTTTGCATAATTGCCATCCTGACCAGCGTGTAAGGATTAGAAACAGGGTTCTAGATTGAAATATTTCGTTTAAGGATTAAATCATTTATTACATGTCACTTTTTGAAAAACACAGATCAGTTTTAACCAACGCGGTAGATGCATTGCACAAACGCGACTTTTTTGCGCTTTATCCTGAAAACCCATCGCCAAAGGTGTATGGCGAAACGGCTGATGCCGACGGGCAGCAGCGTTTCAAATCTCATTTAGGTAAAAAATTTGAAGAACTGCTGCAGGAGCCTGGTGATCGCTGGGTAGGTGAGGAGGAATCTCCCTATACACTGGAGTCGCTGGGCATCAGCTACCCTGCTGCCAGTACAGAAACCCTGATCAGCAGATCTCTAAATGCATTTGACCAATGGCGTAAGATTACTGCAGATACCAGGGCGGCTGTTCTGATCGAATCGCTGGAGCGTTTAAAAGACCGCTTTTTTGAAATTGCCTACGCCACCATGCACACCTCCGGCCAGGGCTTTATGATGGCTTTCCAGGCAAGCGGACCCCACGCGGCCGACCGGGCGCTGGAGGCCATTGCCACAGGCTATGAAGAGCTGCAGCGGGTGCCCCGTGCCGTTACCTGGGATAAACCCATGGGTAAGTTCAATATTACGCTCGATAAGCAGTGGCGTGCCGTACCTAAAGGAATTGGCCTGGTGGTAGGCTGTTCTACTTTCCCCACCTGGAATTCGGTACCGGGCCTATATGCCAGTCTTATTACAGGTAACACCGCAATCGTTAAACCGCATCCTACAGCCATTTTACCGATGGCAATATTTGTAGCCGAGCTGCAAAAAGTGTTAGCGGAAGAAGGCCTGGATCCGCACATTGTACAGCTGGCGCCGGATACCCTGGGGCAGCAGATTACCAAAGAGCTGGCCGAGCATCCCGACGTTGTGCTCATTGACTATACCGGTGGCTCTGATTTTGGTAATTACCTGGAGAACCTAAAAGGCAAAGCAGTATTTACTGAAAAAACAGGGGTGAATTCGGTTATTCTTGATTCGATGGAGAATCCGGATGAGGTTGCCCAAAACCTGGCTTTTAGTGTGCTGCTCTACAGTGGGCAAATGTGTACGGCACCACAAAACTTTTTTGTTCCTGAAGCCGGCATTAAAACTCCTGGAGGTACTTTAAGCTTTGCTGAATTTGCAGAGAAGTTTACAGGAGCAATCGAGAGCCTGGTAAATAATCCTAAGGCAGCGCCGCATGTGCTGGGAGCTATTCAGAACCAGCGTACCAGCGACAGGCTTAGTGAAACAGCCAAGCTTCCGGGCAGGGTATTACTGCAGTCTAAATCTGTAGAGAACCCGGTGTTCCCTAAAGCCCGTACTGCATCGCCAGTGGTGCTGGAGGTAGCTGCCGAAAATAGGGAAGTATACAGCAAAGAGTTGTTTGGGCCGGTGGTGTTGCTCATCAAAACCAAGAGTACCGTACAGAGCATTCAGCTGGCGCGCGACCTTGCAAAGCAGCATGGTGCTATCAGCTGTGGTGCTTATGTAACGGATGATGAACTAAAAGAAACCATTGCCGACCAGATGGGGCTGGCCGCAACACCAGTAAGCTTTAACCTGACTGGTGGCATTTACCTTAACCAGAATGCAGGTTTCTCTGATTTTCATGTTACAGGCGGTAACCCTGCAGGCAATGCAAGCTTTACCAATCCGGAGTATGTAGTGAAGCGCTTTACCTGGGTAGGCTTCCGCGAACCTGCAAAAGCAGCCGCTGTGTAAAAACAGCAGTTAATGATTGATAACCATCCAAAGCATAAAAGCCAGCACCTTGAACGGCGCTGGCTTTTTCTATTTCTTTTCCAGTGTTACAAAGGCGTAATCATGTGGATTCTGATGGTCGGCCTGGTATTCTTCCCGCCTGGTTTCCTGCCACTGGCTCATGTCCAGCTCCGGGAAATAAGTATCCCCCTCGAAGGTATCTTTGATTTCAGTAAGGTAAATACGATCTACATATCCCTTGTCCAGTGCCTGCCGGTAGATTTCTCCGCCACCTAAAATAAAAACCTCCTGCTGTTTTTGCGCTTCTGCCAGCTGCAGGGCTTCTTCAAGGCTGTGGAGCACCAGGCAATTTTCTTTAAAATAATCCTGCTGGCGTGTAATGATAATATTCAGACGGTTAGGCAATGGTTTGTTCACTGATTCATAGCTCTTGCGGCCCATGAGCACGTAGTGACCGGTGGTGGTTTCTTTGAAAAATTTCAGATCGTGCGGCATGTGCCAGATCAGGCCATTATCTTTTCCGATAACCCCATTATCGGCGCGGGCTACTATTATAGATCGTATCATAGTTGAAATCCTCGTAAAAATTCTTCTGTAGTCATGCGTTTTTTGCCTTCCAGCTGCAGTGCTTCTACTGCCATGAGCTCATCGGCAGCCTTGCAGGCCAGGTAGGTTTTGCCATCACTCACCCACTCACCAGGCGCTTTATCGGGTGCTGGTTTGCCGGTTAAGCTGGCTTTATAAACCTTCAGCACTTTTCCCTGCAGCTCTGTCCAGGCAGCGGGGTAGGGGCTTAGTCCCCTGATAAAGTTGTAGAGCTGTTGTGCAGGCAGGTTCCAGTCTATCTGGCAGGTTTCCCTGAATATTTTAGGGGCGTGTTTAAGTTCGCTGCTTTCCTGCTGCGGCTGGCTGGGGGCCGTATCGGCAGCAATGGCCTGCACCGTACGCAGCACCAGCCAGGATCCTTTCACCATCAGCCTTGCATACAGGGTGCCTACGTTATCATCAATCCTGATCTCCTCCCGCTCCTGAAAAATAATGGAGCCGGTATCTATCTCGTGCTTCAGGAAAAAAGTAGTGATGCCTGTTTCAGTTTCACCATTGATAATGGCCCAGTTGATGGGTGCCGCTCCACGGTACTGCGGCAGCAGTGAGGCATGCAGGTTAAAAGTACCTTTTTCAGGCATTGACCAAACTGATTCTGGAAGCATCCTGAAAGCCACCACTACCTGCAGGTTAGCCCGCAGGCTGCGCAGCTCTTCCAGGAATTGAGGCGATTTCAGGTTGGTGGGCTGTAAAATATTAAGTCCCTGGCTTTCGGCATACTCTTTTACAGGCGATGGAATTACTTTCTGACCGCGCCCCCTGGGTTTATCGGGTGCTGTGATAACCCCTACAATATTAAACCCATGCTCAACCAATATCTGTAAACTGGGCACCGCAAACTCGGGTGTGCCCATAAAAACTATGCGTAACTCCGACATAAAAATGATTTAGAGTAAAGCTAGCCTCTTTTATGCAAACGCTCAAGGTATTGCTGCTTTTCGAGGCTAAAGTATGTTAGTGCCATGCCATAGGCCTTATGGAACCCACAGGCACGCATGCCCAGTTTTTTTAACACCCGCTGCGAAGCCTTGTTTTGCGGATGTGTTACTGCCACCACTTTTTGTAGCCCTGCTCTAAAAAAAGAGTGATAGAGTAAACCTGCTGCTATTTCTGTTGCATAACCCCGCCCCTGAGCTTCGGGCTTAAGTTTATAGCCAATTTGCAGGTAGGGGCTGTTGGGCAGAGTAAAAAGGGAGGCTGTGCCAATATACTCATGATTCTCCTGCAGTACCACCGCCCAAATACCCGAGAGAGGCTCCAGCTGGTACCGCTCAATAATATGGTTCAGGCGTTCCTGGCACTCTGCCGGCGTTCTGGGCCTGCCTGTAATAAAGCGCATTACTTTAGGATTACCTTCAACAGCTCTGTAAGGCAGCAGGTCTGCATGCGATAACTGGCGCACCAGCAGACGCCTGGTCCTAAATACCGGCTTTTTACTGTGCATCCGGATATAACAGGTACCTGGTTCTCTTGCTTTTGTAACTTTCCAGCTCAGGCTGCCAGCTGGCGCGTATCTGCTCTTCTGTAAGCCCCTGCTTAATTTGCGCAGCCAGCTGATCGGTACCCGCCAGTGTGTTGAAGAAGGTCTTAAAGAATTGTTCTTTTTCCGGGAACAGCTGGTAAAAGCTGATAACGTAGCCAAGATCGAGCTCATTGGGAGGTGTTACCTCTCTTAAATCGAGTCCCCAGCATTGTTTGCCTTCCAGTGGCGGGTTTTTAGCGCCGGGCATAGGGGTAGGGGTAAAGGTAAAGCTGCCAAAGCGATGATCGGGATAACCGATTACCTGGAATGGAAAGGGTGTGCCCCTGCCCAGGCTAATAGGTGTTCCCTCAAAAAAGCAAAGGCTGGGGTAAAGTAGTATGGATTGCTGGTTAGGCAGGTTGGGAGAGGGGCGCACAGGCAGCACATAGGGAGTGTTGTGTGTATACTGTTCCATCGGCACCACCGTAAGCTTTGCCTGCTTTTGGCCGGCAAGCCATCCCTCGCCGTTGATCATCTGGGCCAGTTCTGCTACGGTAAGCCCATGAATCACTGGGATGGTATGCATACCCACAAAAGAGCGGAACTTTGGATTAAGCACGGGCCCGTCTATAATATGGCCGAGCGGGTTTGGGCGATCGAGCACCATAATTTCTTTGCCCTGTTCTGCAGCCGCTTCCATGGCATAGTGCATGGTGCTGATGTAGGTGTAAAAGCGCGCTCCCACATCCTGTATATCAAAAAGTAGCAGGTCAATATCCTGCAGTTGCTCGGGCGTAGGTTTTTTATTATTGCCGTATAGCGATACCACCGGCAAACCTGTGGTGGGATCGGTGGTGCTGGCTACTTTTTCGCCGGCATCGGCTGTACCCCTAAAGCCATGTTCGGGCGCAAATACTTTTTTCACCTGCACACCTTCTTTCAGCAGCAGGTCAACAAGGTGTATTGCCTCGCCATTTTGCTGCGGAACCAGGGAGGTATGGTTTACAATCATGCCAATTCGCTTACCTTTGAGCATGGGCAGGTAAAAATCTACCCTTTCGGCACCAAGGCGAAGGCTGGCGGCAGTTAGGGCTTGAGGTTCAGCAACTGGAACAGTTTCTTTGGCAGCATCTGCCGTGGCTGCCGTGGTAGGTGTTTGGGTACTAGTGCTGTTCTGGCAGGATGCCAGGGCTGTGGCGGGCAATAATAAACTTAGCAGCAGGCCCTGCTGCAGAAAAAACTTACAAAATTTGCCAAACAATTCTATTTGCTGCATCATTGTGCCTTTTGATCTAGTTATATAGTTAATTTATAAAACCTGCTCGGGCTTGAACCTATCATACTTTATTTCTTCGCGCATCAACAATGCCAATAAGGGCTCTTTCTCTTCGCTGATACATAAAATAGCAGTGGCGAGCATAGGGCTTGGCCTGGCCGTGATGATTGTGTCGTTTTTGATCCTGAGGGGCTTTCAACAGACTATTACCGACAAGGTAGTGAGTTTTGGCGGTCATCTGCAAGTAACCCGCTATACCTTCGGCAATATGTATGCCGAAAACCCAATTTCGAACAACTTAGATT
The DNA here is from genome assembly GCF_020178975.1 of Cesiribacter sp. SM1. Classification (GTDB taxonomy): domain Bacteria; phylum Bacteroidota; class Bacteroidia; order Cytophagales; family Cyclobacteriaceae; genus Cesiribacter. The sequence continues at coordinate 253,462 of NZ_JAHXBU010000046.1, read as the reverse complement.
TTTATCAAAACCCGCAGGATTATCCGTACATAGAACATGTGCAGCAGTTTGCTTACAAGCCCGGTCTGCTAAAGACGCAGGATGAGGTACTTGGCGTACTGCTGAAAGGTGTAGGGAAAAAATTCGACAGGGAGCGCTTTTTGCCAAATATGCTGGAGGGCACTTTCCCCAGTATGGAAGATACGGCTGTATCCACCGAGGTAGTCATCAGCCAGCGTATTGCAGACCAGCTTAGGCTGGAGGTAGGAAATGATGTGATCATGTACTTTGTGCAGAACCCGCCCCGCTTCAGAAGGCTGCAGGTGGCAGGTATTTACGCCACCGGCATGGAAGATTATGATGAATCGCTGATCCTGGGTGATATTGACCTGGTCAGGCAGCTCAACAACTGGAATGATACCCTTGCCGGTGGTCTGGAGGTATACCTCAGGGATTTTGACGACATAGATAAAGCGCAGGAACTGCTGTATGAGCTAACCAATTACAGTTATTATGTAGAAAAGGTAACAGACCGGAACATACAGATATTTGAGTGGCTCAACCTGCTCAACAGAAATGTGGTGATATTCCTGGCCCTTATCCTGTTCGTGGCCTGCTTTAATATGGTGTCTATTCTGCTTATTCTGATTATGGAACGCACGCCCATGATCGGTACCCTAATGGCAATGGGGGCCACGCACGGACAGCTCCGCCGCATATTTATTACCAACGGTATGCAAATGGTGTTGAAAGGAATCCTCTGGGGGAATATTATTGCCCTGGGCTTTGGTTTTATTCAGCAGCAGTTCAAGCTCATTCCGCTCGATAAGGACAACTACTACATGGATACTGTACCCATCTTGTGGGACTGGCCCATCATCATTGGCCTGAACCTGCTTATCTTTGTGCTGGTGATGCTTATCCTGCTTATTCCCTCCACCATCATCTCCCGTATACAGCCCATCAAGGCGATCAAGTTCGATTAAAGGAGTTGTGGGGGAATGAGTTAACGGGGCTGGAATTTACAACATAAACTATTCTGGAATAAGGTATAGCAGTGATGGTAAAGCACAAGAGTGGTTTGATCAGGGTACACAAAACTCGCGCCCTCACCAAATCACCGCAGCGGCAGACTGTTCCCTCAATTCCTCACTCATTCACCAATTCCCTTTCCTTCGGCTGGTAGCTTTTGAAGAAGGACTTGAGCTTCATGTAGATGATGCCGAAAATAGCTTCTTTAAAGATGTGACGTGACATTTTGCTTACCCCTTTGTCGCGGTCAGTAAAGATGATGGGAACCTCTTTGATGTCAAAGCCCCACTTCCAGGTAGTGAATTTCATCTCGATCTGGAAGGCATAGCCAACAAACTTGATGTTGTCGAGGTCTATGGTTTCCAGCACACGGCGGGTGTAACATTTAAATCCTGCAGTGCTGTCGTGTATGGGCAGGCCTGTGATGAAGCGCACATAGAGGGAGGCAAAATACGACATCAGCACGCGCGACATAGGCCAGTTTACCACGTTCACACCTTTCACATAGCGCGAACCTATGGCCATGGCATAGCCTTCGCTGGCACAGGCATCATAGAGCCGCAGCAGGTCTATCGGGTTATGGCTGAAATCGGCATCCATCTCAAACACATACTCATAGTGCCGCTCCAGGGCCCACTGGAAGCCCTTGATGTATGCAGTACCCAAACCCAGCTTGCCCGGACGCTGCAATAAGTGCAATGCACCGCCATACTCCAGCTGAAGATCAAGCACCCGCTGCGCTGTTCCGTCGGGCGATCCATCATCTATTATCAGAATATGAAAGGTTTTTGGCAGGGTAAACACCCGCCTGATCATGGCCTCTATATTCTCAATCTCATTATAAGTGGGTATAATTACCAGACTATCCGACACGGCACAGAAATAGCTTAGCCTCAAAAATAGTAAAAAGAAAGCAGTTTGCCTGCTTTTAAGCCGATTCCGGAAAGTTAAACTAAGTTAAAAAGCCAGGGTACAGCTGAAGAGGAAAACTATGCTAGGGCATTAAAAGGGTCACTCAATCAAATACTGATTGGGATAAAGCCAGGCACTAGCTGTTTTTTCAGCTCCTTTATACCGGCTATCAGTGGTTAAACATTGCAGTTTTTTAAACTGAGTTATTAAATCAACTGCCACTGTTGCTATTTTCATGCAATCCTGGATATCTTTTGCATATTTTTCAATACATAATAAAACCTTTTATGCTCAGACATTTCTGGAAGGGCTGCTTTGTGCTGTTGCTGCTGTCCGTTTCAATTGCTGAAGCCCAGCAGCTGGATATGGCCCGCTTCAAGAATATCAAGCCCAGGAACATTGGCCCGGCTGCCACCAGCGGACGTGTAACGGCTATAGATGCGGTACACGAAAACCCCAATATCATTTATGTAGGTACAGCTTCGGGCGGCCTTTGGAAAAGTGAAGGCGGCGGAGTAACCTGGCAACCAATTTTCGATAAGGAGAAAGCGGCATCCATTGGTGCCATTGCCATAGATCAGACCAACCCGCAGGTAATATGGGTGGGCACCGGCGAGGGTAATCCCCGCAACAGCCAGAGCAATGGTAACGGGGTTTATAAGAGCATCGACGGCGGTCGTAGCTGGCAGCACCTGGGGCTGGAGGCCACCAGCAACATCCATCGCATCATCATCAACAAAAACAATCCCGAGGTGGTGTATGTGGCTGCACTGGGCACTGCCTGGGGCGATACCAAAGACAGGGGCGTGTACCGTACCACCGATGGCGGAAAAAGCTGGGAGAAGATCCTGTATGTGAATGAAAGAACCGGGGCATCTGACCTGGTTGTAGACCCTGCCAACCCAAATAAAATGCTGGTGAACATGTGGGAGTACCGCCGCTGGCCCTGGTATTTTAAATCTGGTGGTGCTGGTTCTGGACTGTACATGACCCTGGATGGCGGCAACACCTGGACAAAGAAAACTTCGGAAGACGGGCTGCCGGAGGGAGAGCTGGGTAAAATAGGCTTGGCCATTGCCAGGAGCAATCCTAAGATTATATATGCTCTGATTGAATCAAAGAAAAATGCACTCTACCGCTCCGAAGATGGCGGCTTTAGCTGGCATAAAGTGGCTGATAAAAATATAGGCGACCGCCCGTTCTACTATGCCGACCTGGCGGTGGATCCTGCCAATGAAAACAGGCTCTACAATGTATTCTCCAATGTGACGGTAAGTGAAGATGGCGGCAAAACTTTTAAAACGCTGCTGGGCTGGGACCGCATCCATGGCGACCACCATTTCTGGTGGATCCATCCGCAGAACCCTGATCTGATCATGAATGGTAACGACGGTGGTTTGGCCATCTCCAGGGACAGGGGCAGCAGCTGGCGCTTTGTAGAGAACCTGCCTGTAACGCAGTTTTACCACATTGCAGTAGACATGGATACGCCCTATAACGTGATGGGCGGTACCCAGGATAATGGCACTTTCCGCGGTCCGAGCAAAGTTTGGCGCACCAGCGGTATCCGTAATAGTTATTGGGAAGAAATTGCCTTCGGTGATGGCTTTGATGTAGTGGCTGACCTGGATAATACCCGCTATGGCTATGGCATGTGGCAGGGTGGTAACCTCATGCGCCTCGACTATGAAACCGGTGCTTCAAAATTTATAAAGCCGGTGCACCCCAATGGCGAATTTCTGCGCTTTAACTGGAATGCGGCAATTGCCCGGGATCCGCACGCCCCTAAAACCATCTATTTTGGCAGCCAATACCTGCATAAATCTACCGACGAAGGGCAGAGCTGGCAGATTGTATCACCAGATCTTACCACCAACGATCCGGAAAAGCAGAAACAGAACAGAACCGGTGGGTTAACCTACGATATTACCGGTGCGGAAAACCATACCACCATTATGGCCATTGCGCCCAGCAGCCTTAAGCAGGATGTGATCTGGGTTGGTACCGACGATGGCAACATACAGCTCACCCAGGATGGCGGCAAAAGCTGGAAAAATGTGGCAGACATTATCAAGAGTTATCCCAAAGGTGCATGGGTACCGCAAATTACAGCTTCCAGTCATAAGGAAGGAGAGGCCTTTGTGGTAGTAAATGATTACCGCAGAAATAACCTGGCGCCTTACCTCTACCACACCACCGATTATGGCAAAACCTGGAAGAACCTGGTGAGCGCGGCTAAAGTAGATGGCTATACCCTAAGCTTTACCCAGGACCCCCTTGCACCAAAACTGATGTTCTTAGGAACAGAAGGCGGTTTATATGTAAGTGTAGATGCCGGTGCCAACTGGACAAAATGGACAGCGGGTTATCCCAATGTATCTACCATGGATATGGTGATTCACCCAAGAGAGCACGACCTGGCCATTGCTACTTTTGGCCGCTCCATGTGGATTTTAGACGATATACGTCCGCTTAGAGAAATTGCGCAGCAGGGTGCCCAGCTGCTGGATAAAGCTGTACACCTGTACCCAATACCGGATGCCTACCTGGTAAGCTACCGCGAAGCCGGGGGTACCCGCTTCCATGGCGATGCCATGTACCAGGGAGAAAACCAACCGTTTGGTGCGCAGGTGACATTCTCTGTAAAAGAGGTGAAAACTACAGATAAAAAAGATACTGTATATGTAGAGGTTTCAGATGTTGCCGGTAAGGTAATCCGCCATATGCAGGTAAAGGCCGAGCCAGGCATGAACAGGTTCTTCTGGTCGCTGGAGCATGATGCCATCCGGATGCCGGGTGCGCCTAAACCAAAAGAAGGCAAGCCCCTGGAGGCTGCCAGGCTGGTAAGTCCCGGCGAGTATACGATTAAGGTAATCAATGGCAGCGATGTTGCAAGCAGCAAAGTGCAGGTTAAAGCCGACCCACGGCTGAAGGCAGACCCTGCAGCCCTGCAGCAGACCTATGCCTTACTGGATGAATTTACAGATTATGTGAAAGGAGTAGCACAGGCAGTGGCTAACCTGCAGGAGGCCAAAGAAAGTGTAGATGCAGTGGTGGAGAAACTGGAAGGGGAGGAGAAAACAGCCATGAAGCAAAAGGGTGATGCGCTGAAAAAGCAGCTGGACTCCCTGCTGCAGAAAGTTATTCCTGCCGAAGATGTACAGGGTATTTTCGAAGATCCCGCCCTTATTAGTGTAAAGATAGGAGAGGCTTCCAGCCACTTTAATTCTCCCTTTGGTTCTGTAAGCGGTGTATTTGCCAAGCCTACGCCTGTAAGCGGTGCACCCACCGAAAGCCAGAAACTGGTGGTAGCACAGTTGGGCAAAGAAGTGAAGGCTTACCTGCAGGAGGTGAATAACTTCTTCCAGAACGACTGGAATGGTTTTGTGAAGCAGACTGAACAGGTGAAAATAACCAGAGATTATGCTCCAGTAGGCTTATGATTGATTAGGGAAAGAAAATAAAAAAAGGGAATGGATCCGGAAGTCCATTCCCTTTTTCTTAATAGCTTTCTGATCACTACCTCCTGTTGCGGCCGCCAAACCTTGCCTGCAGGCCAATGGAAGGAATAATGGTTACGCCCTTAAAGCTGTATTCCCTGCCCTCGAGCAGCTTATAGGTACCGTAATTCTGGTAGTAGAGGGTTAGTGCAGGCAGTACATAAATAAATTTGTACCCAAACCTGCCGTTGATAAAAGCACCAAAGGAGGAGAAGTTGTTACTCTCCGATAGGCTTTCTATTCTTTCCACCCGGTTACCGCCTACACGCCTGAATACCTCACCCGGCTCAAAACCATAATTGATAAAAGTGTGGTTGTATACCACACCAAAGGCAATGCTGCCAATCTCTTCCTCAGGCCCGAAAGAGGTACTGAAAATCAGTGGCACCACCAGGTCGCGCCTGCGGGCATTGAATCTAAGCAGGTTGTTGATCCTGTCGAGATAAAACTGGTCGCCAATGTTCAGGTTCTGGCCGGAGTACTGAAGACCAACGCTGCCATACAGCCCGCGCGGGCCCGGATCCTGGGGTGTTCCCGTAGAGCCCATAAACTGGTACATACCATCGATCACATGAGCACCGGAGGCATATTTATAGCCGGCATCAAAACGAGGAGCTATGCCATACCTAACATACACATCAAAGGCCGGGCCAACAGGATCTATGGCATAGGCCGTAAGTGCCCTGGCGAAAACATCAATCTGTTCATCAAAAAAAACAGAATCCCTGTTGGTAACGGCATCAACAGTGGTCCTTGCAATGTCATCCAGTTCACTAAGAGGTTCGGTGGCAATGTTACCCCCATAATTAAAGCCTACCTTAAACTGGCCGGGGGCAGTAACTTTGCCGGAGTTGATGATAGACCTGGGGGCCGTGCAACTGGCCATTGCAGTTAGCAGTGCAGCAAGCAGGCAGCCTTGTTCAAGCATTCTTTGAAAACGCATTGTTCTTATTTAATTTGTTCCTGTAAAAAATGGAGGCATAGTTGCAAAATACAAGAAAAAGGCTTGAATAAGCAGCGGTCTGGCCTGTTGCCGTATCCAAAGTACTATGCACCCGTATACTGAATTATTATTTTTACTTTTTTATCTTCTGTAGATACTATAGCTATGCGGTATACAATATTGTTTTTAGCCTTGCTGATTAATTTTTATGCTCTGGGCCAGCCAACTCCTGAATATCATTACTTAGATGAATACGCACACCCCCACAAGAGCAATTTTAGTGCCCAGATAAATGTGGGATTTACGGGGCTTGATGGGAATAGTTGTACCCTTGGCGAGTTTGAAGATCAGAATTATTTTCTGAACCCGCACTTTTCACTCGGGCTTGGCTATCAGCTTACTCATTATATCAGTGTTTTAACCAGGGCAAGCTACTACAGAATGAGCTGCGATTCTCCAACAGACCTGGGGGGAGAAGGCATGGTGGGTAACAATTTCAGCGGTATACTGGCAGTAAAACATTCCTTGTTTCCTGCCAGGGAGTTTGATGAGCATACAAGGGATTATAACTTTTATGCTTTGGCCGGTGCAGGAGTAATGCTGATCAATCCGAGAAATCCTGATTCTGGCGAAAATTTTGATGGTAATCCTGATTTCAGCAGCACAGCCCTGGTGGTGCCGCTTGGCGTAGGGGGAGAGTACAGACTTAGCAGCTTCTTTTCTATGGCGCTGGAGCTTAGCTATTATTTAACCGGAAGCGACTACCTGGATGCAGGGCTGGTTGAAACAGCCAGCAGCAACAGCAACGACAATTTTGTTACTTTAGGGGTAAATGTTTCTTACCGCATACCCCGAAAAAGCTTTAACTACAATAACTTCCTAAAGCTCAAAAACAGGCCGGGAGTAGAGGAATAAAGATCTATTATTGTTTGTAGCAGCTTTACCTAAAAGGTAGCGCTGCATTAAAAAGAAAAGGTTCTGCAGCACTGCAGAACCTTTTTTATGGTATTAATATTGATCATCAATACATCTAACGCTGGTTACTTGCCGTAGCCCAGTATCTGCATCATGCTTTCACTATCCTGTTCCGTAGAAAATACTTCGTGGGTAATATTTCCATGCTCATCCTGGTCGATAACGATATGCTGCGGTGCAGGAATAAGGCAGTGCTGAACGCCGCCGTAGCCACCAAGCGTTTCCTGGTAGGCTCCTGTATGGAACATGCCCATGTACAGCGTCTGCCCTTCTTCTATTTTAGGCAGGTATACCTCTGAGGTATGTGCCTCCGATGCATAAAAGTCCTGGCTGTCGCAGGTAAGGCCGCCAAGGTTAACCTTCTGGAAGCGGTTGTTCCAGTGGTTGATGGCAAGCATCAGGAACTTCTGGTTCAGGCCCCATACATCGGGCAGCTGGGTAATAAAGGAGCCGTCTATCATATACCAGAGCTCCTTGTCGTTCTGCAGTTTCTGACCTAAAACAGAATAAATGGTAGCGCCGCTTTCACCTACGGTATAGCTGCCAAACTCGGTAAAGATGTGAGGCTCGGGTACATCGTTTTCGCGGCACATTTCCTTTATGTTCATCACGATCTGATCGATCATGTATTCATAATTGTAATCGAAGTGCAGCGAGGTTTTGATCGGGAAGCCACCACCAATGTCAATGGTGTCCAGCTCGGGGCATATCTTTTTCAGCTCGCAGTACATCTGCACAAACTTGCTGAGCTCACTCCAGTAGTATACCGTATCCTTGATGCCGGTATTAATAAAGTAGTGAAGCATTTTAAGTTTTGCCTTAGGGCTGTTGCTGATCACTTCTTTGTAGAAAGGAATCACATCGTTGTAGCGGATGCCCAGGCGGGAGGTGTAAAAATCAAAATTTGGTTCTTCGTCTGCAGCCACACGAATCCCTACTTTATAAGGAACATTCACCCATTTTTCCAGGTACTGAATCTCCATCAGGTTGTCCAGCACCGGGATGCAATTATGGAAACCTGCGTTCAGAAAGTCAGAAATATGCTTACTGTAGCGGTCTCTTTTGTAACCATTACAGACAATTAATGTATCTTTGTTAATCTTCCCTCTTTCGTAGAGCCTTTTAATAATGGGCATATCAAAGGCCGAAGAAGTCTCCAGGTGGATGTCGTTCTTTAACGCTTCTTCTACCACAAAACTGAAATGGGAAGATTTAGTACAATAGCAGTAAGTATATTGCCCTTTATAATTATGCTTCTCTATCGCTTTGGCAAACAATCGCTTGGCCTGCTGAATATTCCTCCCGATTTTGGGTAGGTAGGTTATCTTCATGGGTGTGCCATATTGCTGTATGATGGGCATCAGTGGCACATCGTTGAAAATTAACTCTCCATTTTCAACGCGAAATTCTTCTGTTGGAAAGTAAAATGTCTGATGAATTAGGTCAGCGTAGCTTCTCATTCTCCTGGATTCGTGCGGTAATTAAGTTTACGTCCTAAAATTTGAATAAATAACTGGCTAATACAATATGGAAAGGATAAAATTCATAGAGGTAGCTTCTGAGTTAGGGGCTGGTACCAGAGGTGCCAGCCTTGGTATAGGAGCGTTAAAAGCTGCCTCCCTTGCCAAAGGGTCTGATTTCTTCAAGAGATACCCCTGCATGGCCGTTCCCACACTCAATGAACAGTTATTCGAAGATATATTACACCCTTACGCAAAACGCATCCCGCAGGTTAGGCAAATACTGGAGTACACCTACGATGCGGTAAAAAACACATTGCAGGAGGGTTGCTTCCCGGTGGTGCTGGCAGGCGACCATTCCACGGCAGCCGGTACCATCGCAGGCATAAAAGCTGCTATGCCGCAAAAACGCCTGGGTGTTATCTGGATAGATGCACATGCCGACCTGCACACACCATTTACCACCCCTTCGGGTAACATGCACGGCATGCCGCTTTCTATGGTTGCCGGTATCGATAACAAGGAGTGCCAGGTAAATGAGCCACAGGCCGAAACGGTAGAGGAGTGGAGCAGGATTAAGAATATAGGCATTGCGGGTGCTAAAATAGATCCTTCGGATATCGTGTTCATCGGTATGCGCTCGCGCGAAGAGCCCGAAAAAGCAATTATCAGCCGCCATGGTATCCGTAACTTCTCTGTAGAAGAATTGCGATCGAAGGGTGTGGCATCCGTGGTACACGAAACCATGAATCTGCTGGCCGATTGTAGTGCAGTTTATATCTCTTTTGATGTAGACAGCCTTGACCCGGAAATTAGCGCTGGTACAGGAACACCGGTACCGCAGGGACTTACCGTAGAAGAGGCAAGAGAGCTTAACCATTCGCTCATCAGCCAGGAGAAGGTGGTTTGCTGGGAAATGGTAGAGATAAACCCTACGCTCGATGTGCTCAATAAAATGGCAAAAACAGCCTTCGAAATACTCGAAATAGCAGTAACTGCGCGTTCCTCCAATGGTAAACTGATAGACGCATAGTTACAAAAGCAGTTAAATTACAGAAAAAGGGTGGGGCAAGGTTCCGCCCTTTTTCATTATTTTTGTCCGAAACCCGAACAGCTTAGCTTTCACCAATGAATATTGAACAGGAACTAATCAGCAGCATTCATAAGGCTTTTACAGACCTTTACCAGCATACGGCAGACCTTCAGGAGCTTAAACTGCAGCCTACCCGCAAAGAGTTTGAAGGTACCTATACCTTTGTGACTTTTCCTTATGCACGCATCAGCAAAAAAGGACCTGAACAAACCGGGCAGGAGCTGGGGGCTTACCTGCAGCAGAACAGTGCGCTGGTGAGCGGCTTTAATGTGGTGAAAGGTTTCCTGAACCTTGAGATTGCCGATGCCGCCTGGCTTCAGCTGTTTGCTGCCATTGCCGGGGAGGATAGCTGGGGACAACTGGCAGCAAACGGCAAAAAGGTGGTGGTAGAGTACAGCTCGCCCAATACCAACAAACCCCTGCACCTGGGACACCTGCGTAATAACTTCCTGGGTTATTCGGTTTCGCAGATCCTGAAAGCAGCCGGTTACGAGGTTTCAATGGTAAACCTGGTAAACGACAGGGGCATTCACATCTGTAAATCAATGCTCGCCTACCAAAAGTGGGGCGGGGGCGAAACACCGGAAAGCAGCGGCATTAAGGGCGATCATCTGGTGGGTAAATACTATGTGGAGTTCGATAAACATTACCGCAGGCAAATTGAGGAGCTGGTAGCACAGGGAGTAGAGAAAGAAGAAGCCAAAATCAAAGCACCGCTGCTGCAGGAAGCTCAGGAAATGCTGCGTCAGTGGGAGGCCGGCGATCCGCAGGTGGTAAGCCTCTGGAAAACCATGAACAGCTGGGTATACAGTGGCTTTGAGCAAACCTATCAGAAAATAGGCGTTGCATTTGATAAGTTCTACCACGAGTCTGATACATATCTGTTGGGCAAAGACATTGTAGAGGAGGGCCTGGAAAAGGGCATCTTCTTTAAAAAAGATAACGGATCTGTATGGATAGACCTAAGCAGCGATGGCCTCGATGAAAAGCTGGTGCTGCGTTCCGATGGCACCTCTGTCTATATTACCCAGGATATGGGTACGGCCGATCTGAAGTACAAAGACTTTGGCATGGATAAGTCTATTGTAGTGGTGGGTAATGAGCAGGACTATCACTTCAAGGTGCTTTTTCTGATCCTGGAGAAGCTGGGCAGGCCCTATGCGCCCGGCAATTACCACCTAAGCTATGGCATGGTAGACCTGCCCAGCGGTAAAATGAAAAGCCGCGAAGGCACCGTTGTAGATGCCGACGACCTGGTGCAGGAAATGGAAGAAACCGCCGAAAACTACACCCGTGAACTGGGTAAGGTAGAGGGTATGGACCCTGATGAAGCAAAAAGGCTCTTTACCATGCTGGCCCTGGGGGCCCTTAAATACTACCTGCTGCGGGTAGATCCTAAAAAACGCATGATGTTCGATCCCCAGGAGTCTATCGATTTTCAGGGTAATACTGGTCCGTTTATTCAGTATACTCATGCACGTATCTCTTCGCTGCTGCGCAGGGCAGAGGAAATGGGTATAAATTACAAAGCTGTTGAAATAAGCAAGCAAAAATCAGTGCACCCAACTGAGCGGGAGGTTATCTTCCAGCTTAGCCAGTATACCGATAAAGTGCGCCTGGCAGGAGAGGAGTATGCTCCTTCCATTATTGCTCAATATGCCTATGACCTGGCTAAAGAGTTTAACCGCTTTTATACTGAAGTCTCGGTATTTAATGCCGATGACGAACAGCTGCGAGATTTTCGCATAGCCCTGTCGGCGGCTGTTGCCCGTACAATCAGGCACAGCACAAGCCTGCTGGGTATAGAAGTGCCGGAGCGTATGTAACAGGGTGGCAGGAAATTTTGTGAAGAAATACCATGAAAGTGAACACTTTATATCTGCTCATGTTGCTCTTTGCTGGTGCTGCATGTTCGCAGAGTGGCAACCAGGCAAGCTCAAGCCAGACTGCCGCTAGCCAGCAGGAACAAACTAATAATGTTATGGCCAAAGATTTTTACAGCTTTAAAATGAACTCCCTAAGCGGTGAAGAAATAGATTTTTCACGCTTCAGGGGAAAAAAAGTGCTGGTGGTAAACACCGCCACGGAATGTGGTCACACCCCACAGTACAAAGACCTGCAAACGCTGCACGAGCAGCATGGTAATAAGGTAGTGGTGCTGGGCTTTCCGGCCAATAACTTTGGCGGGCAGGAGCCTGGTTCAAACGAGCAGATTGCCACTTTCTGCCAGAAGAACTATGGCGTGAGCTTTCCTATGTTTGAGAAAATCTCTGTAGTGGGAGCAGATCAGCATCCGCTTTACCAGTGGTTAGCGGAGCAGTCGGGAGAGGAACCAAAATGGAACTTCTCTAAATACCTGCTCGATGAAAACGGAAAAGTGATCGGTTTCTATCCAAGCGGGGTAAATCCTATGGATGATCCTATCATCTCTCAATTATAATTAAAGTCTAATGATTAGCCCTATGATCAGTTTTGGAGGCCAGCGCGCCGAACAGGCTGAGCATTGGGCTTTTTTCTAAGGAGTAAATGAGTAGCTCTGCATCTGCCTGGGTTTCGGCGGCCCGTCCAAGAACCCTGCCGCTGGCACTGTCCAGTATCTGGTTAGGTAGTTTTCTGGCAGCCTTTTATGGTACCTTTAACTGGGAGGTGGTGGTATGGGCATCCGTTACCACTGTTTTCCTGCAGGTGCTCTCAAACCTGGCCAACGACTATGGCGATAGTATTCATGGGGCCGACAGCGCCCACCGCCAGGGGCCGCAGCGGGCGGTACAGGCGGGCCTCATCACGCCAAAAGCCATGCGTTCGGCCATGATTGTTGCCGGAATACTCTCCCTGTGCAGCGGCCTGTACCTGCTCTATGTTTCTGTTGGTTTTGTAAAAGAGGTATTCTTTTTCTTTTTGGGCCTTGGTTTGCTGGCCATTGCTGCAGCCATAACCTACACCTCCGGCAGCAGACCCTACGGCTATGCCGGCCTGGGCGATATCAGCGTGTTTATCTTCTTTGGGCTGGTAGGGGTGCTGGGTACCTTTTACCTGCATGCGGGCTGGCTTGGTTGGGAGCTGCTCCTGCCTGCCACCAGCAGCGGCCTATATTCTGCTGGCGTACTCAATGTAAACAACATCAGGGATATAGAATCCGACAGGCTTGCAGGCAAGCGCTCTGTTCCGGTAAGAATAGGCAGGCAAAAAGCAGTGTACTATCACACCTTTTTGCTGGTGGGAGGCATCATAGTAGCCCTGGCATATGTGCTGCTGGAGTACCAGTCGCCCTGGCAGTTTCTATTCATGCTAAGTGTTCCTCTGTTTTTCAGGAACCTGAAGGCCGTTAGACAGTATACTGATGCAAAGGCACTTGATCCTTATCTTAAGCAGCTGGCGCTTAGCACGCTTTTGTTCGTGCTCCTGTTTGGCATAGGCCATCTTTTAGCCAGTTATTAGGTGCTGGTGCAGTCCTGTGGGGTTGCGGATGTTTAGCGCCTTCTGCATATGTTGCTTGGCTGGTCCGAACACCCTGCCGTGCTGTGAGTATATTAATTGATGCGTTATTAAACCCAGATTCAGATGGCAAAAAATAAAAACCGTACAGGGATCGTATACTCCACAAATCCGGATTTTGAATACCAGCAGGAGGGAGAGGGCCAGCAGGAAACCCTGCCCCCACAGCAGCAAAACTTAAAGGTACTGCTCGACAGGTTCAAAGGCGGCAAGCAGGCAACCATAATCACTGGCTTTGTTGGCAAAGACGAAGACCTGCAGGACCTTGCCAAAACCCTGAAGAACAAATGTGGTGTGGGCGGATCTGCCAAGGAAGGCGAAATTATTATCCAGGGCGATAATCGAGATAAGGTATTGGGCCTGCTTCAGCAAATGAACTATAAGGCCAAAAAAGCAGGAGGCTGATAATCAGCAGGCTCTCCTATATGCAAGGGTTTGGAGCGGAGCAGCACAGCAGGCTGCCTGGTTTTCTTCCCCTGCTTTACACCTTCTGCCAGGGGTTAATTCACAAAACCTTGTGCCTCTTTTAGGGTTTATATGGTACAAACCTTAAAGATAAAATGGATTATTTACACCTCGACAGAAAGAAAGTAGACATAGTAGCCAAAAACCTGAATGACCTGCTGGCTTCCTACCAGTTGCACTACCAGAAACTGCGCAACTTCCACTGGAACCTAAGAAGCCAGGACTTTTTTGTGCTACACGAAAAGTTTGAGCAGTTTTATACTGATGCAAACACCAAAATCGACGATATCGCGGAGCGTATCCTAACCCTGCGTGTACAGCCCATCAGCCAACTTTCAGATTACCTGAAGATCTCACAGATCAAAGAAGTATCAGGCAACCTGGATGAACACGAAATGGTGCAGGAGATCCTGAACGATTTCTCTACCCTTATTAAGCTGGGCCGCAACGTTACCAAGGCAGCTTCCGAAGCCGAAGACGAAGGTACCGTTGATTTACTGGGCAGCTACATTGGCGACCTGGAGAAAAACTGCTGGATGCTCTCTTCCTACCTGGAAAAGAACAAGCCAAAGAAAATAAGCTCAGATGGGGCTGGCGACCGTGCTGCTGCAGGTGCAGAAAAAGAAGCTTCGGCCAAATCAAAGGCAAAAATTTAGATGATCGTGCATCCGCCTTAGGGCGGATGCTTTTTTTCTTGCACATTCCAAAAACTTAGTTATTTTTGCCGGACATGATCGCTTTGCTACATCATCACCATTGTCTTTTTTTTACTGCGCCACATCATTGGCAGGCAGTACACCACCATCATGCCTAAACCAGGCGCCCAGGCAAAGCCTTTTCTCTCTTTCTTCTTTCTTTTTAGCAATCTTCCCCAAGCAGGCCCTTAGGCCTTCCGGCACTTATGGAAAAACTACGTATAGCCATTCAGAAAAGTGGCAGGTTAAGTGAAGACTCACTCAACCTCATCAAAGAGTGTGGCATAAAAGTGAACAATGGCATGCGCACCCTTAAAAGCGAAGCTGCCAATTTTCCCATTGAGTTTCTCTTTTTGCGCGATGATGATATTCCCGGCTATGTAGAAGACGGTGTGGCCGATCTGGGGATTGTAGGAGAAAACGTATGGTACGAAACCGGCCGGCAGGTTGAGGTGGCAAAAAAGCTTGGCTTCTCCAAATGCCGGTTATCGCTGGCTGTGCCAAAGCATATAGATTACAGCAGTGTACAGGATTTACAGGGTGGTAACATTGCTACCTCTTACCCCAGGATTCTTGAAGATTACCTGCAGGAACATGGTGTAACAGCCAATATCCACGTAATTAGCGGATCTGTAGAAATTGCACCCAGCATTGGCCTGGCAGATGCCATTTGTGATATTGTAAGCTCCGGCAGTACCCTTTTTATGAATGGCCTGAAAGAAGTGGAAACCATTTATAAATCGGAAGCGGTGCTCATCAGGAACAAGGAGCTGTCGCAGGAAAAACAGCAACTGCTGGATAAACTGCTGTTCAGGATAAATTCTGTACAAAAAGGTCAGAAAAATAAGTATATTCTGCTCAATGCGCCGGAGGCATCGCTGCAAACCATCATCAACATTTTGCCGGGCATGCGTAGTCCCACGGTGCTGCCGCTGGCAGAAAAAGGATGGAACTCTGTTCATTCAGTAATACAGGAAGATGAATTCTGGGAAGTAATAGACCAGCTGAAAGAAGCTGGTGCCGAAGGAATTCTGGTGGTTCCAATTGAAAAAATGATATTATAATCTCATCTTCAAGCTAAAGCCATTACCGCTAAGGTCTTATGGAAATTGTAAAAAATCCGCCAAGAGAAGATTGGGCCAAATACCTGCAGCGCCCGAGTGTAAAACTCAAAAAAGTGCGCAGGATTGTAAAGCCAATCATGGAAAAGGTAAAACGCAATGGCGACAATGCCCTGGTTAAATTCGCGCTTGAATTTGACCTGGTGCACCTGGATAGCCTGGCGGTAACTCCCGAAGAGTTAAAAGCAGCAGCAGCCGATGTTGATGAGGACCTGAAGAGTGCCATTGAGCAGGCCATCATTAACATTGATAAATTTCACAGGGCGCAGCAGCAGCCACCGCTTGTAGTGGAGACCCAGCCAGGTGTTCGCTGCATGCGAAAAAGTGTGCCCATAGAAAGGGTAGGGCTCTATGTGCCGGGTGGTACTGCGCCACTCTTCTCTACCGTGCTGATGCTGGGTGTGCCTGCCCGCATTGCCGGCTGTAAAGAACTTGTGCTCTGTACGCCTCCTAACCGCAACGGACAGGTGCATCCGGCCATTCTGTATACGGCAAACCTGCTGGGAATTACCAAAATTTTTAAAACAGGTGGTGCACAGGCCATTGCTGCCATGATGTATGGCACAGAGAGTATTCCCAAGGTTGATAAAATCTTTGGCCCGGGTAACCAGTATGTTACAGCTGCCAAGCTGGTGGCGGCACAGAAAGGTGTAGCCATTGATATGCCTGCGGGCCCATCGGAAGTGGCTATACTTGCCGATTCATCTGCCAATCCGGCTTTTATTGCTGCCGATCTGCTGTCGCAGGCCGAGCATGGTGCCGATAGCCAGGCGATGCTGGTAACCTCTGAGTCAAATTTTGCAGAGGCAGTTAATGTAGAAATTGGAAAGCAGCTGAAAGAGCTTCCCCGCAAAGAAATGGCCGCAGCAGCACTCGCAAACAGCAGGCTTATTGTATTGAAGGATCTGGATGATGCTATGGATTTCCTGAATGAGTATGCAGCCGAACACCTAATACTGGCAGTGGATAATGCTACAGAAGTAGCCGAAAAGGTGGTGAATGCCGGTTCTGTGTTCCTGGGGCACCTCACGCCCGAATCTGCAGGCGACTATGCCTCCGGCACCAACCATACCCTGCCAACCAGTGGTTTTGCAAGGGCTTACAGCGGCGTTTCGCTCGATAGCTTTGTGAAGAAGATTACCTTCCAGGAGATAAGTGAGGAGGGACTGAAGCGACTTGGTCCGATTGTTCAGGTAATGGCCGAAGCCGAACACCTGCACGCTCATGCAAATGCAGTTACCGTACGTTTAAATACACTCAAGGGAGATGTTTAGTCTACAGAAACTTTTGCGCCCTCACCTGCTGGGGCTTTCGCCTTATTCATCTGCGCGCGACGAGTTTTCCGGCACAGCCAGTGTATTTCTGGATGCCAACGAAAACAGTTTTGGCTCTGCCACTGCCGAAGACTTTAACCGCTATCCCGACCCGCACCAGCGCAGGGTTAAGCGGATGCTGGCACGCCTGAAAGAAGTACCAGCCGATCAGATTTTCCTGGGCAACGGTTCCGATGAGCCTATTGACCTGCTGATCCGTGCTTTCTGCAGGCCCGGAGAAGACCACATCATCATACTGCCTCCAACCTATGGCATGTACAGCGTTAGCGCCAACATCAATGCCGTAGAGGTTAAAGAAGTGCTTCTTCGTTCGGATTTCAGCCTTGATGCCGAAGCGGTGCTGCAGCAGGCCAATGCCAATAGTAAAATATTATTCATCTGCTCGCCCAACAACCCCACGGCTAACCTAATGGAAAAAGGTGCTGTAGAGCAGATCCTGAAAGGTTTTCCGGGCCTTGTTGTTGTCGATGAGGCTTATATAGATTTCTGCAAAGAGGAATCCTGGACCTGTAAGCTGGATGAGTACCCTAACCTGGTGGTACTGCAAACTTTCAGCAAAGCCTGGGGTCTGGCAGCACTTCGCCTGGGCATGGCCTTCGGCTCAAAAGAGCTGGTAGACCTACTGGACAAGATCAAGCCGCCCTACAATATCAATCAGCTAACCCAGGAATATGCTTTGCGTGCCATCACCAACCGCGATAAAATGAAGCGGCAGGTATCGCTCACGCTGTATGAGCGCGAGCAGCTGGCAAAAAAGCTCACCGAACTTCCCCTGGTGGAAAAGGTGTATCCTACTGATGCCAATTTTATTCTGGTAAAGGTGCAGGAGGCGCGTGCCATGTATAATTTTCTGTTAGAAAAGGGAATTGTAGTTCGCGATCGCTCCCGGGTAAAGCTTTGTGAGGAATGCCTGCGCATCACCATTGGTACTCCTGACGAAAACGAACAACTTCTGGAAGCAATGGCAGCCTTTCCTGAAAAACTAAAGCAGGAAGCATAGTCTCAATCTTTTATATCCTAAGCCTAAAAAAGTGTAAGGCTAAGCGTATGCCTGTCCTGGCGCTAGTACCTGAGGCCTCATACCCCATACCCACACCACACCCATGAAAAAAAGAGCCTTGTTCATAGATAGGGACGGCACCATCATTGTGGAGCCGCCGCAGGATTTCCAGGTAGATTCACTTGAAAAGCTTGAATTTCTGCCCGGTGCCATTGGTGCCCTGCGCCAGCTTCGGGAATTAACAGACTATGAGTTTGTGATGGTCACCAACCAGGATGGACTGGGTACCGATAGCTTTCCTGAAGAAACCTTCTGGCCTGCCCACAACAAAATGCTTAGAACACTGGAAGGCGAAGGTGTGGTATTTGATGAAGTGCTGATAGACCGCAGCTTTGAGCATGAGGGGCTGGAGAGCCGTAAGCCAGGCGTTGGCATGATGAAGCGTTACCTTGCAGGAGAGTACGACCTGGCGAACTCCTATGTGATAGGAGACCGTCGTACCGATGTGCAGCTGGCAAAGAACCTGGGTGCTAAAGCTATATTTATAGGTACAGCACCAGTGGAAGGCGCTGAACTTACCAGCACCAGCTGGAAAGAAATCACAGATCATCTTCTGCTTCCGCTGCGCAAGGCAAGCGTAGTGCGCAACACCCGCGAAACAAAAATTGAGCTTGAGATTAGCCTGGATGAGCAAGGCAGGAGCGATATTAAAACCGGTCTGCATTTCTTCGATCACATGCTTGATCAGCTGGCCAGGCACAGCGGCATCAGCATTTACCTGCGTGTAAATGGAGATCTTGAAGTTGATGAACACCACACCATTGAAGATACAGCCATAGCTTTAGGCGAGGCCTTTGCCAAAGCCCTGTTTGATAAGCGGGGCATGGAGCGCTATGGATTTTCGCTGGTAATGGACGATGCCCTGGCTCAGGTAGCCCTTGATTTTGGCGGACGCCCCTGGCTGGTCTGGGAGGCAGATTTCAGGCGGGAGAGGGTTGGTGATATGCCAACAGAAATGTTCTACCACTTCTTTAAGTCATTTACCGATGGCGCCCGCTGCAACCTTAACATAAAGTGCGAAGGCCAGAACGAACATCATAAAATAGAAGCAATCTTTAAGGGGCTTGCCCGCTCCATTCGTATGGCCGTAAAGCGCGATGTGAACAGCCTGCAGCATTTACCCAGCACTAAGGGGATGTTATAATAAAAGACTGCTGTTAAATTTTTTGTGAGGTAATAACAGCTATTTCTGGATTCTGCGTTCTTCTATAAAAGTTTAATATGAGCACCAAAACATTAAAAATCCGATCACTGCTTTCTCTCCTGACTATTGCAGGCATAAGCTTCTTTGCCAGCGCACAAACAACCTCTCAGTCGCCACAGCCGATTAATACAACCTCCGGTATAATCGAAGTGCAGGGACAGGGCCGTATGCGGGTGCAGCCCGACCAGACAATCGTTATGATTCAGGTGCAAAATACAAATACAGAAGCAGGCCGTTCGGTACAGATTGTAACTGAGCAGGTAGAGCAACTCCTCAAGAAGCTACAGGAAGCCGGTTTCAGGAAGGATGAGATCAAAACAAGCCAGTTCTTTCTGAACGAGAACAACGAATGGCGCGATGGCCGCATGTTCCGCAACGGCTATACTGCCAGCCAGACCATGGAAGTGCGCTTTCCCTTAGATCAGCAGCGCATGACCAAGCTCACCAATGTTTTTGCCAATACCCAGGAGGGCGTAACTTTTCAATTTTCCTTTGGACTTTCAGATAAACTGCAGCAGCAGGTTAAAGACGAGCTGATCAGAAAAGCCATACAGGATGCAAGAGAAAAAGCCTCTGTGATTGCCCGCTCTGCCAACATCAGGCTGGGTTCTATCCGCAAGATCGATTATGGACAGCAGGGAATCAGGCCTTATGAAGCCACAGTAGGATATAGTGGTGTTGCAGAAATGAGAAAACAGGCTGCTGATTTTCCGCAAACAGAAATTCAGACCATAGAAATGACAGACCAGATTCTGGTGATCTGGACCCTGGAGCCATAAGCTACATAAAACAAAATGCATTAAAAAAGGCCCCTGGCAACTGCCTGGGGCCTTTCCATTTCCACTTTTAACCTACACTTAATCAATTTTTCCCGGCAAGCGCTTTCTTCTGTCTTGCCTTCACTCCAGGCTTGCCGGGGTATATCTTAACGGGCTGTTCCCGCTGTTTCCCATCTGCTACTAATGCGTGTGCACAATCACAACAGTGCGTTTTGGTAGCGGAACTTCGGTGCGTTTTCTGGCCCTCACTACCTCATGATGATGCCGGTCTCTTTCATGATGGCTGTCATGGCAACAATCGTGCGCATGTTTGTGCTTCTTGTCGTTGTGCTTATGGTGATGCTTATCTTGCTTCTGCCGGTAACCATGTGCCGGTGCCCAGGCAGGAGGTCCCCCTTTTTTATGGCTGTAGTCGTTTTGGTGGTACCCATGGCCGCCCCGCTGTGCCTGGGCGTGGCTGGTTTCAGAAAAGCTAAGTGCTGCCATCACAAACAGGGAGGCTACACCAATTTTTAAAAATTTTTTCATGTTGAGAAGAGTATGTTTCAGAAGAACTAAACCAAACTCCGTGCCAAAACAGCAGGAGTAAACCAATACTATTTACAATTGCTCAAACTTAAGCGGCGGCAGGATTGGCAATAAACCAACCGAAACCCTATTTTTGTAATCATGCAAGAGCAAATCCTCATTCTCGATTTCGGCTCGCAATACACCCAGCTGATAGCCCGCCGGGTACGCGAACTAAACGTCTACTGTGAAATCCATCCATTCACCGATCCTCCGGAACTAACGCCAGATATAAAAGGCATTATACTAAGCGGCAGCCCCAGTTCTGTTATACAGGGCAATGCCCCGGATCTTGACCTAAGCCCTTACCGTGGCCAGGTGCCTGTTCTTGGCGTATGCTATGGTGCACAGCTGATGGTACACAAAAACGGAGGTTATGTAGAGCCCTCCAACGTGCGCGAATACGGCCGTGCCCATTTAAGTATGGTGAATGATAAGATTGATCTGCTCAAGGAAATTACAGTAAACTCACAGGTCTGGATGTCGCACGGAGATACCATTCAGCGCCTGCCCGAAGAGTTTGAGCTCATTGCCAGTACGCCATCTGTACAGGTAGCTGCCTTTAAGGTAAAAGGAGAGCCTACTTATGGCATCCAGTTTCACCCGGAAGTAACCCATTCGCTGGAGGGCAAAACAGTGCTGCGGAATTTTGTAGTGCATATCTGCGACTGCAACCAGGACTGGACCCCCAACACTTTTATAGAAGAAACCGTAGAAAGTCTTCGGCAGCAGCTGGGCAACGATAAGGTGGTACTTGGCTTAAGCGGCGGGGTAGACTCTTCGGTGGCGGCCATGCTTATTCATAAAGCCATTGGCAAAAACCTCTATTGCATTTTTGTAAACAATGGCCTGTTGCGCAAAAATGAATTTCAGGAAGTGCTGGACCAGTATCAGCACATGGGCCTGAATGTGAAAGGTGTGGATGCCAGTGAGCAGTTTTATAAAGCACTTACCGGTTTAAAAGATCCTGAAGATAAACGGAAAGCCATAGGCCGAACGTTTATAGAAGTGTTTGATGCCGAAGCGCACCGCATTGAAGAGGTAAGCTGGCTGGGCCAGGGTACCATTTATCCTGATGTGATAGAATCTGTTTCGGTAAAAGGCCCTTCTGTTACCATAAAGTCGCACCACAACGTGGGCGGCCTGCCAGATTTTATGAAGCTGAAGGTAGTGGAGCCACTGCGTTCGCTGTTTAAAGACGAGGTAAGGCTGGTGGGTAAAACCATGGGGCTGGATCAGAATATTCTGAGACGCCATCCGTTCCCGGGGCCGGGTCTTGGCATCAGGATACTTGGCGATATAACACCTGAAAAGGTACGGATTTTGCAGGAGGTAGACGACCTCTATGTTAAGGGACTGAAAGAATTTGGCCTTTACGATGAGATCTGGCAGGCAGGAGCCATTTTACTGCCGGTACAATCGGTAGGTGTAATGGGCGATGAGCGTACCTATGAGTCAGTGGTGGCTTTAAGGGCAGTAACAAGTGTGGATGGGATGACGGCCGACTGGTATCCGCTTCCGTATGAGTTCATGCGCGAAATCTCTAACCAGATCATCAACCGCGTTAAAGGCGTTAACCGCGTGGTTTACGACATCAGCTCCAAACCACCGGCAACTATTGAATGGGAATAAGATAATTATGCGATATACACTTTTGATTCTGGTTCTGTGCCTCCTGGGTACTCCTCTACTGGCACAGCGAAAGAACGATGCCCAACAGCAGTACCTGCAGGCAAAATCACAGTTTCAGCAGGAGCAGTGGTTACAGGCTATGGAAACTTTCCGTAAGGTTGCTGCCGATCCCACAGCCAGCGGCTTTGCGCCCTATGCTTCGTTCTTTTATTCAGTATCGGCAATCAGGGCCGGGCGTACAGATGAGGCAAAGGCCATGCTGCGCCAGATTCAGCAAAAGTACCCTAACTGGGACAAGCAGGAGGAGGTAAGCTACTGGCAGGCGCGTGTGTTGCTGGAAGAAAACAACTTTGAGCAGGCCATCGCTACCATTGAAAAGATCCGCAGCCGCAGTGTTAAAGGCGATGCCGAAGAAATGGCGGCTTTTCACCTGCAGCGTGGGGCCTCTGTAGATCAGCTTAAGCGTATCCTGAACCAGCACCAGGATGCCCGCTATATTGCCCAGGTACTTGCCAGAAAAATCAGCAGCCAGCCTGTAGTGGCGCAGGACCAGCAGTTTCTCTCACAGCTGATAGAACGTTATAAGCTGGATGCGGACCTGCTCGGCTCATCCGCCACCGGAACAAGCGAGCGTAAAGAATCTTATAATGTTGCCGTAATGATGCCTTTCCTGCTGGAGAACCTGCAGCCGGAAAAAAACATGCGCGATATTTATTTTACCCTCGATATTTACGAAGGGATGAAAATGGCCCAGGAGGACCTGGAGGCAGAAGGCATCAGGACTAATCTGTATGCTTATGACACCCGCAGAGACAGCCTTACCACCCTGCGCTACTTACGCGCACCCGAAATGCAAAGCATGGACCTGATTGTAGGCCCGCTTTATCCCGGACCTACCAAAGCTGCGCTAAACTTTGCATACACCAGGGGGGTAAACCTGGTAAACCCAATCTCCACCAATCCCGAGATCATTCAGAATAATCCTTATGCTTTTCTTTTCAAACCATCTCTGCAAACACAGGGCCGTAAGGCAGCCGACTTTGCAGCGAGAACATTTCAGCCACCACGTGCACTGGTAATTTATGGTACCAAAGACAGGGATACCATTATGGCCAATGCCTACAGGCAGGAGCTGGCGAAAAGGGGCTTTATTGATATCAGGATGGAGCAGATCAAGCCGGGCAACGAAAGCCGGGTAAGATCGCTGCTGGTATCTGAACAGCCTGAAGATATGGTTCCGGGCGGCCGCCTTTCTGCAGAACGCCTGGGGCATGTGATGATAGCCTCAGAAGATGAAGGCATAGTAGCAAATGCCATGAATGCCATCTCATCCAGGAAAGACCGTCTCTCCGTAATCGGACATGAAACCTGGGTGAAGAAAAACCTGATCTCCAACGATCAGCTGGAGCGCCTGGGGGTTTACCTGATGGCACCCGAATATTTAGATTATAATAATCCCACTTTCTTTGAATTCAGGGATAAATACCTGGAGCGCGTACACTCGATGCCTGGCCGTTATGCCTACCTGGGCTACGACCTTATGATGTACTTTGGGCGTATGATGTACCGCTATGGTAACCTCTTTCAGAACGAAGGCAGCTCTGAAGTGTACAATGGCGTTATCTGCACCGGCTTTAATTACCAGGCCTACCGCGATAACCAGTGTGTGCCAATCATACAGTTCCAGAATGCTGCACCGGTTGTTATTTATCAATAAGACATTTTTTATTATGCTGAATCAGGAAAAGAGTAACCAGCTTTTTGAGCGTGCCCAGGGCTTTATACCAGGTGGGGTAAACAGTCCGGTGCGGGCTTTCAGGGCAGTAGGAGGTAAACCTCTTTTCATGCAAAAGGCTAAGGGTGCCTACCTCTACGATGAGGATGGCAACAGCTATATAGACATGATCAATTCCTGGGGCCCAATGATCCTGGGGCATGCCAATGAAAAAGTGCAGCAGGCTATAACAGAGGCGCTGCCCTATTCGCTGTCTTTTGGTGCTCCCACGGCCAGGGAAATAGATATGGCTGAACTGATCACCAGCATGGTGCCCTCCATTGAAAAGGTACGCATGGTAAACAGCGGCACAGAAGCGACCATGTCGGCCATTAGGCTGGCACGTGGTTTTACCGGCCGCGATAAGATTATAAAGCTGGAAGGTTGTTACCACGGCCATGGAGATTCATTTCTGATAGCCGCCGGCAGCGGAGCCCTTACCATGGGCACCCCCGACAGCCCTGGAGTAACCCGGGGCACGGCGCAGGATACCCTTATTGCTCCTTATAATAACCTGCAGGCCATTGAGGAACTGGTTGTTACCAATAATGGCAAAATTGCAGCGCTTATCCTGGAGCCAGTGGTGGGTAACATGGGCTGTATTGCACCAAAACCGGGCTATCTGGAAGGCTTACGCAAAATTTGTGACCGGGAAGGTATTGTGCTGATCTTTGATGAGGTGATGACGGGCTTTCGCCTGGCCAGAGGAGGAGCTCAGGAGCGCTTTGGGGTTCAGGCAGACCTGACCACTCTCGGAAAAATTATTGGCGGAGGCATGCCTGTTGGTGCATATGGAGGACGCCGTGATATTATGGAATATATCTCTCCGGCCGGACCCGTTTACCAGGCAGGTACACTTTCGGGTAATCCTATTGCCATGGCAGCTGGCCTGGCCATGCTGCGCCACCTGAATGATCATCCGGAGCTATACCAGCAGCTCGAGTCAATAAGCAATCGTATTGTAAACGATCTGCGCGAGGTGCTTGGCCAGTTAGGTTTGCGCTACACCATCAACCAGGTTGGGTCGATGTACTCCCTGTTTTTTACCGAATCGGAAGTGTATGACTACGATACCGCGAAAACATGCGATACAGCACTGTTTGGCCGCTACTTCAGAAAAATGCTGGAGCAGGGCGTGTACCTGGCACCCTCGCAGTTCGAAACGCTCTTTGTATCTATGATCCTGGGTGAGGAGGAAATCAGCAGACTCAAAGAGGCAAGCCTTTCCAGCCTTCAGGCAGTGCTGAATGAAAGACCATCATAAATCAGCATAAGACTCAGAATAGGGCAAAGGAAATGGCCACCTCTGCCATTACAGCAAAAAGCAGTGTCATAAAATAGCAAAAGCCCAGTACGTTAAACTTAAGCAGTGTTCTCCACCAGCCCTGTCCATATACTTTTTTGATGGAGAAAAATGCATAAAGGGTTACGATGAGGAATGCTGCAAATACCAATAAGCCACTTTGATAAAAGAAGGCCAGAAACAGTAACAGGGCCAGGATCAGGAAACTGAAAGAGTGCAGGTGCAGCGCATGTATTACATGGCTTATGTAATACTTTTCTCTGCGCCAGAAAAGTACATAGAGGAAAAAAGCGAAAACAGGCAGCAGCAAAAACATCATGATTGAAAGGTTCTGGATCAGGTAGGGGATGAAGACATCCATATCTTTCTGAAAAACCTTTCTGCCCTGGTGCACTATTAGCCTGTCTAATTCACTCTTCTTGTCCATTTGCAGGCTGTCCAGCACCTGCTCGTCAGTGAGAACCTGGTTCCGCATCAGCGACATAAAATCAATACCGGCTTTCCGGCTGCTTGCAATAAGAGCAGTGTCCGGAAGCTGTACCAGGGTAGAATCTTTCTCATTCAGCTTTTCCTGTGCAGAATCAATGCCTGCCTGAATCATACGTTTTTCATTCGGACCTGGCTCGTTGCCTAACGAGAAGGTTTTACCATCATAAAGTGATATTTTCCTTTCTTCTACCACCTGATTGATTAACATTGAGAGCAGAAAGAAGAAAACAAAGCTGATGATCAGGTACAGCCTAAGGGGATGAACAAAACTGGTGCGCTTGCCTTCGTTAAATTTTTTGGTAAGCAAGCCCGGCTGTAGCAGAAATGGCACTGTACTGCGCCCAATCCTGGAATCGAAAGAAAGGTAGTTACTAAAAAAGTCATGCAGAAACGTGCCAAAGCTAATGGTATGCTTGGTGTTTTCCTGTCCGCAGCCCGAGCAAAAGTTGTCGGTGCTGCTTAAAGGGCGGTTGCAGTTTAGGCAGGCAGGTTGCTTATGGAGCTTCTTCATTACCAAAAATTACGCATTCTTCTGTTGTTGTGCAAGTAGCCCGGAAAAATGCAAAATGGCTGAAAATATTGCATTAACGGCCCTCATACATAGCCGCTTTGTATATTTATAACCTGAATAGACCAAAACGCCTTGTATAACGCTAGCCTATATCTGCTTTGAAAAAAATTACGCTGCTCCTTACCCTTACCCTGTTACTGGCAGGCGAGCTTTTAGCCCAGGGCAGACGCAACGAAGATAAGATTCTCACTTTTGAGACTATTTACGATGCGCCCTATGAAATCAATAAGCTGTGGATTGGTTTTCAGCCCATCTACACCGAGTTGTTCAGAACTAATACCAACATTGGCTATGGCCTGGAAGCCAGCTATTACTGGAAAGATAAGGCCGACTTCAGGGCTCACTTCCGCTCGCCCTACAGCCGCCACCTGGATCTTCAGCGCAATGTAGCTTTCAACAATTCTACCGAGATCCAGAACAGGCATACTGTTTTCAGCTATGCTGAAATTGGGGGTACCTACCATTTCAAGGACACTGAAGAAGATGTGGAAAGCCTGATTTACCTCTATTCCAAGCGCTATGCAGGTGCCAAATGGGCCTCAATGGTGCCAGATAAATCTAAGGTGCAGACCAAGGTAAGAAAAATTATAGGCATACGCGGTGGTGGTTATTACTACCAGACTACCGTAGACCTGGACAGGATGTACGATGCAGGTGAAATAACCCTGAACAATGTTGAGGGTGCCGCATTGCCTAACGACTGGACCGACGGACGGCCTGAAGGTCCGGACCTGAATCCTTTTATAGGAGCACAGGTTAAGGGTGGTTATGTGGGTGGATCTTATGCCTGGATCAAGAACTTTGCCATAAACCCCGACCGTACTTATGACGACCTGGTGAAAGACCTGATCCTGACGGTTTATGCAGATGTTCTGTTTGCCGGCAGCATTACCTATGAAGATGTTTTCTACAGACCTGACCCGACCAATCCTTTATCTGTGCCCTACAGCACTGCAGAGTTAGGGAAGAACTTCTTTGGTTTCAGGGCTGGTATTGATGGCAAATTTAACCGCAACCTTAGCTGGGCCTACAATGGTGAGCTGGGCTACCGTCCGGGTGTAAAAGGGCAGGGGATGTATGCACTCATCAAGATCAGCTTCCCGGTTTATGGCAGCGATATGAACAACAATGTAGAGGCATTCAGCAAGTAATTTTCATCAATCTATAAGAGATACAAAGAAGCCCTGCCATTTGGCGGGGCTTCATTGCTTAGTTAGATTTGGACTGATGCTGGTAAATCTCCAGCTCGCCCTGCTGGTAGCGTTTGGCCAGGGCTACATAATGGGCAGCATTTTTCTTGATACGTTCCACCTGCTCTGCAGTAAGGCTTCTTACCACCTTGCCGGGAGTGCCCATCACAAGCGAATTATCCGGTATTTCGGCGCCTTCCGTTAGCAGGCTGTGGGCGCCAATGATACAGCCCCGGCCAATCTTTACACCATTCAGCAGCGTTGCCCGCATGCCTATCAGTGAGCAGTTGCCCACGGTAGCGCCATGTATAATAGCTCCATGCCCCACCACTACATCATTACCCAGCCTTACCGGAACACCGGGATCTACATGAATAATTACACCATCCTGCAGATTGGTGCGGGCACCTATATGGATCTGGTCACTATCGCCCCTTACGATAGCGCCAAACCATACCGAGGCTTCATCCTCGAGTACCACATTACCGATAACAGTGGCAGTATGGGCTATAAAAACATCTTTGCCAATTTTCATGCTAAGCCTTTAGCTCTTCCTGGTTCTTGAGCAGCCTTAAGGCCCGCTCCAGGTCTTCGGGGGTGTCGATACCGGAAGTTTCCAGCTGGGTTTCGGCAGTGCGGATGCGGTAACCAGCCTCCAGCCAGCGGAGCTGTTCCAGCGATTCTATATTTTCCAGCCAGCCCTGGGGCAGCTTGGTTATTTCCTGCAGAATATCGGAGCGGTAGGCATAAATGCCAATATGCTTGAACCACAGGTGCTGCTCCAGCCACTCTGAGCGGGGTACATTGCGCAAATGCGGAATAGGCTCCCGGCTAAAGTAGAGCGCCTGCCCCTTTTGATCGGTTACCGCTTTCACCACATTGGGGCTGAAGAGATCATCAGCATGGCAGATGCGTTTGATGAGGGTTGCCAGCTGTGTTTCTCCATCCAGCAGATCTGCCAGCAGACTTATCTGCCTGGGATCGATAAATGGCTCATCGCCCTGTATGTTGATCACATAATCGTACTGCTCCTGCTGTTGCTGCAGGGCTTCGGCGCAGCGGTCGGTACCGCTTGGGTGGTGGCTGTTGGTCATGCAGACGGCAGCCCCGGCTTTGGTAGCAGCCTTGGCGATGGCTTCATAATCGGTTGCTATTACTACCTTGCTTAGCTCAGGGCACTGCTGCACCTGTTGCCATACACGCACTACCATTGGTGTGCCCCCGATATCGGCAAGTGCCTTGCCCGGAAAGCGGCTGCTGCCCCAGCGGGCAGGTATTATTCCCAGTATTTTCATATTGCTTTTCGCACCTTTAACGTAGAGCCTGTATCTTCAGTTACTACAATTTGCTCGCCTTGTGCAATGTACTCACCGCGGGTGTAGGCATCGTAAATATTGTCGGCTATCATGACCTTACCGGAGGGGCGCAACACTGTATAGGAAACACCGGTGAGGCCTATCAGCGACTGTTCTCTAAAGGAAGAAGTATAGCCCTTTTTTCTGTCCTGAGTATCCTGCAGCGCAACCCTGTTGAATGCTTTTGATTCGGCAAAGCGAATGCCACCAAACACAATTAGTACAACACCGCCAAGCATACCTGCAGTGGCAGTTAGTAAAGCTTTGAACACCTGCGAAACGGCTACAAATTCAAAATCAAACCAGTCGTTGCCGATCATGATGAGAATGAGCGAGCCCAGGGTAAGAATAAAGCCGCTGATGCCGGCAATGCCAAACCCGGGTATCACAAAAATCTCTGCGGCAATAAGTGCAATGCCTACAAAGAACAGTATAATTTCCCAGTGGTCGGCCAGTCCGTTCAGGTAGTAGGGCACCAGGTAGAGGACCAGAGCAATTACGGCTGCCAGCAGGGGAAAGCCTATTCCAGGCGTTTGCAGCTCAAAATAAAGTCCGCCAATGATGATCAGTATTAGAATACCACTGATAAAAGGATTGATGAATATAGAAACAATCTTTTCGGTGGTACTAAGCTCAAAAGTTTTGATCTCATAGTCTGTAACACCGTTACGCTCCAGTATCTCTTCAATACTTCTTACCTGTGCTTCTGCAAAGCCCCATTTAATAGCTTCTGAAGTAGAAAAAGTAACCACCTCGCCCTGCTTGCTAACACCTTCAATTTCCAGGTTTTCATCTACCATGGCTTCGGCAATACGCGGGTCGCGCCCGTTGGCTTCTGCGGTAGAGCGCATAATGGAACGCATATAGGACTGGTATTTATCAGGGGCGGCTTCTCCCGTTTGCTGCACCACCGTAGCGGCACCTATGCTGGCGCCGGGGGCCATATATATTGAATCGGTAGCTATGGCTATAAGGGCACCGGCAGAGGCGGCATCTTTGTTGATAAAGGTCCAGATAGGAATTTCATACTCCAGCAGGCGGGTGCGGATCTCATCGGCATCCGTTACCAGGCCACCATAGGTATCAAGCTCCAGTATGATGATGTCTGCGTTCCAGTCTGTTGCTTCCTCCAGCGCCAGTTCGGTATAGCGGTTTGTACGCGGGTCGATTTCAGAGGCTATTTTTACCACCAGCACCCTTGTTTGTACATTGGGCGGCATAATTTGTGCCTGCACCGTCAGCATAGAAAGTCCTGCCAGCAAAAAAAACAGGCACTTTAAAGCCGGGGGGATTAAGCTTTTGAAAATCATTTTTTTTGGCGCGTAAATAAATTAATTTTACAGAAATTTACTCAAAAAGCCTTGCCGCAACAATTGCCTCTTAGCTTTTCTTATCAGGCTCCTGGCAGAATCTGGCAGATAAAAGCCGATTCTTTGAACAGCAGCCTGGCGCTGGAGGTCAGGAACCAATTACAGGAGGTCAGCTTTGCATATCTGCAACCTTTGCAAGATAGGGTAATTTTTGAAGGATTAAGCCTGGAGGGTGGGTTGCTCACCAACCTAGTGGCATGCCAGGGAAATGTGCTGCTTTTTCAGCAGTTTGATGACCTGGAGAATCCTGCAAATGTAACCACCGTGGCGCTCGCAGCCCAAAACCAGGAAGTGCTCTGGGCCGTAAGCAATTACCGGCATGTGTTTTTTGCAAAGGAGGTGAGTGTGGGCAGAACAGGAGAAGGCGAAGGCGAAGAAGAGGGGTGGGCAGCTATTCATTTACTGGATGGCAGCGTACAGGATCTGGATGAGCAGGCTGTGGAAAAGCTTAGAGCAGCAGCAGATGTTTCCGGACCACAGCATAATAATTTATTATTACCCGCTGTTTTTGAAGAGGGGGAAACTCATTTCAGCACAGTGGCAGAATTCCTGCAAATGTACCTGGGGGCGGAGGCTCTAAAAAGTTGTGAATACTTACATGTTTTTGATAAAATGGCGATTTCTTTCTATACTGCAGATGGAGAAAAAATGGCAAATCAGATTGCAGTCTTCGATGCAGAAGGAAACCTTCTTTTACAGCAAATAATGGCATCAGACCTGCATAAACCCGGATCCGAGACATTTATGGTGTGGAATCAGCAATTATTTTTTATAGAAAACAGTTCATGTTTAAAAGGCTATAACCTACAATGAACAGAGGGGAGCATATGAAAAGACTTACTGCCTTTTTTATACTTTGGTTGGGAAGCATAATGGTTGCACAAGCCAGCGTGCTGCTACTGAAGGATTCTGTAGGTACAGAAGTTGTGAACGGTAAAACTTATGTACTGTACCGGGTAGAACCAAAAGAAACACTTTTCGGAATTGCCAATAAATACAACCTATCCGTTGCCGACCTGGTAAAGGTTAATCCTGAAACTGAAACAGGTTTAAAAGTTGGTACCATCATCAAAGTACCATACACCAGGCCTAACCAGGCTGCTACTGCTGCAAACGGCAGGTTCCATACGGTGGAGCCTAAAGAAACACTTTACAGCATCAGCAGGCAATACAATGTTGGCATAGAGGAGCTCAAGCAATGGAATAATATTGCCGGTAACTCCATTAGCCCGGGAGACCGCCTTCGGGTAAACAGGCCGGCCAGTGCCACAAATGCTACAGCATCGGCCGCAGGCAGCAGTACTACAGCCAGCGTTAACAGGCCCGGTAATACAGCGCCTACACCTGCACAGCAGCAGGCCAGGATTGACTTTTCAGGCAAAATAGTGCACACCGTAGAGGAGCAGGAGACTCTCTACAGTATTGCTAAAATGTACGATACCAATGTTGCACAGGTGCGGGAGTGGAACCAGCTGGTTACCGATAACCTGGGCATTGGCCAGAAACTGGTGGTGGGCATTGCCAAAGGGCTGCCCCGCAAAAGTACTGACAGGGTAGTGCGTAACGGGGTGGAGGAAGAGAAACCCAAGGAGTATGGTTATAATACCAACCCTATTGCAATAGCGCAGGTTGGCGATCAAAGCCAGGAAGAGCTGGAAACCTCTACCATGGAGAAAGGCAGCGTTCGCAAAATCACAGAAATGGGCATGGCCATGACCATTGACGACTCGCTGAACACCAAGAAATACCTGGCCCTGCACCGTACTGCACCAATTGGCACCATCATGCAGGTGCACAACGAAATGAATAACCTTAGTGTGTTTGTTCGGGTTGTTGGCAAATTGCCGGCTACAGCACCAAACGACAAAGTGCTTATCAAGCTGTCGCGCAAGGCCTATGAAAAATTGGGTGCCTACAGCGAAAAAGTACCGGTGCGCTTAACTTATGTACCTTAAGAAATTTGTACTATCTTAAAGCCCCGCCCCTGGTGGGGCTTTTTGTGTTACGGGAACCATTTTAGTCCGTTACTGTTCCTAGCATACGTATAATTGCTTTATTCTGCCAATGAGTACCTTCTATAAAAAAGCCTGGCAAGTGCTTTTTGTAATATTCTACCCTTTTATCACCTTATTCTCACTGCTTTTTATAGGCCTGGTAAGCGTGATTTCTGCTATTTCAAAGTTATTTGCTCCTGCTGCAGCAAATACCGAAACAACTGAAAGCGCTACCGACGGCTGGCAGCCTTTTACCAGCCACCATGGGCTATACCTAAGCAGAAAAGCGGTGCATGAGGTGCAGTTTGGACCTGTGCTCTATAATTACCGCTCATCGCCTGCTATTAAGGATATGCAGCATAGTTACTGGAGCGATTTTGCCGTGCCCATGGGAGAGGGCTTTATATTACAGCGCTGGCCAACCATTGCAGAACATGAGCTGGAACAGTTTGAACTGGTATATGTAAAGCCGGGGCTTGATTCACCGCTGCTTATTGCTACCATGCCTACCTTTTACTGGGAGGTAAAGGAACATGATCATGACAGGGTAGAGGTAATCTGGAAGGAAGACGAGCAGGAAAAACGATTGATGGTAGATGCAGACCAGCTGCCCTGAATCAGGAAGTGTTATGAATAAAATAGAGCTAAAGAGATTCCTGGATGAAAAGGCCTCTCTGTATAACCAGCCCTCCTTTATTCCCAACGATCCCATCGCCATACCGCGTTCCTTCAGCAAGCTACAGGATATTGAAATCAGTGGCTTTTTTGCGGCTACCCTGGGCTGGGGCAGGCGCAGCATGATCCTTAGCAAATGCAGGCAGCTGATGGCCCTGATGGATGATGCCCCCCATGATTTTATGCTGCACCACACAGATGATGACCTGCGGCGCCTGCAGGGTTTCTGCCACCGTACTTTCAACGATACAGACCTGCTCTATTTTGTCTATTTTCTATCCTGGTATTATAAGCAGCACAATTCCCTGGAAGACGCCTTTCTGATGGGTCTGCAAAAAGGTGCCGATACTGTAGAAGAGGGTCTCGTTCACTTCTATAAGCTGTTCTTTAGCCTGCCCGATGCCCCCGACAGAACCAGAAAGCATGTTGCCACACCTGCCAGAAATTCGGCATGTAAAAGGCTTAATATGTACCTGCGCTGGATGGTACGCAAGGACAACAAAGGTGTAGACTTTGGGCTCTGGAATAGAATATCTCCGGCACAACTGGTTTGCCCCTGCGATGTGCATGTGGAGCGTGTAGCCCGCAGCCTCAGACTGATTACCCGCAAGGGCAGCAGCTGGCAAACAGCTCTTGAACTTACAGGCCACCTGCGCAGCCTGGATCCGCATGACCCTGTGCGCTACGATTTTGCACTCTTCGGGCTGGGCATAGAAGAAGGCTTCGGCATGCCCTAAGCCTCCCCACTTAACCCGTTCTGATCATTTTATTTGTCTCTACCCCACTGATCGGGCTGGCTGCGCCATTCCTGCAGGGATTCTGTTTCTGCAGCACCAATCATGCCCATGGACTGGGCTTCTTCAATCAGGAGCTGGTAGTTGCTTAAGCTGTGCAGGGGAATACCAGCGGTAGCAAAGTTTTGCCTGGCCACCTCAAAGCCATAGGTAAAAATACTTACCATGCCCAACACCTGGCATCCATGTTTTTGCAGGGCTTCGGCAGCTTTTAATGAGCTGCCACCTGTGGAGATCAGGTCCTCAATCACCACTACTTTTCTTCCCCGGGGCAGGTCTCCCTCTATCAGGTTTTCCATGCCATGCCCTTTGGGGCTTGAGCGCACATAGGCAAATGGCAGGTTAAGGGCATCGGCTACCAGTGCGCCCTGTGGTATGCCTGCGGTAGCTACGCCAGCAATTGCTTCAACATGCGGGTGCTCCCGGGTAACCAGTTGCGTTAATGCACGTTTGATAAAGGTGCGTACATCCGGATAGGATAAAGATAAGCGGTTGTCGCAGTAGATAGGTGATTTCCAGCCGGAGGCCCAGGTAAAAGGTTGCTCCGGGCGCAGGCGAATTGCACCGATTTTCAGCAGTAAGCTGGCTGTTTGCCGGCTAATTTGATTTGGATCTTCAGCTAAGCTCATGCTGCGAATTTAACGCAATGCCTGTAACTTACTCTACATTTTGGTTGTAGAATCCATTAAAAGTTTTTTTCTTTCAGGCTCGATAGCACTGGCTACATGAAAATTTTCATTAACGACATTTCCGTAAATCTGGCAAAAGCGTCGGATGATCTGGAACATAAGATTTACGACGTTGTGCTTGATGCACGCTCCAATAACATCGACAGTAAAAAGCTGATCGATGATGTGCTTGTAAAGGGGGCTACCCTGGTACAGGTACAGGCACTCATTAACATGATGCACGAGAAAGATTTCAGGGCACTCGACAGCATTACCTTTAGTGTAGAGCCCAAGGAGTATAAGAGCATCAAGAAAGCTGTTAAAAAGCAGTTTAAGATTGTAAAAGCAGGAGGAGGCATTGTTGAAAAAGACGACCAGATTCTGCTGATCTACCGCAAAAATAAGTGGGACCTGCCCAAAGGCAAGCTCGATAAAGGCGAAGGTAAACGTAAAGGTGCTTTACGCGAAGTGGAAGAAGAGTGCAATGTAAAAGCAAAGGTGGGAGACAAAATCACCCACACCTGGCATACCTACATCCGCAACGGCAAAAAGCACCTCAAGAAAACCCACTGGTACCGCATGGAGTGTATCAACGATAAGGACATGAAGCCGCAGCTGGAAGAAGGCATTACAGATGTTCGCTGGATGGGCGGGCGTGATGCACAGGTGGCAATGGTTAATTCCTTCCGCAGCATCAGGCATGTTATCAAAAGATACTACAGCCTTAGCACCAAGCTTATCTGAGCCGCTAACTTAAGTTCATCAAAGAAAAAGCCCATCGTACTGATGGGCTTTTTCTTGTTTATTATTTCTTCAGGGGGTAAGGCAGAAATTCACTTACATCGCCACCATATTTATGTACCTCCCGGATAATGGTGGAGTTTATGGCAGCATAGGAGGGCGATGTGATGAGGAAAACAGTTTCCAGCTCCGGATAAAGATAACGGTTTACCTGCGACACTGAGTTTTCATATTCAAAATCTGTTGTATTACGCAGGCCCCTTAGCAGGTACCGTGCCCCCAGGCGCTGGGCCAGTGTGGCAGTCAGTTCGCTGTAGGTAATTACACTCACCCTCGGTTCATTGGTAAAGCTGCCGTTAATACTCTCCACCATTTCATCTATGGCAAAATAACGGGTTTGCTTACTGCTGTTATAGCCAATGGCAATAATGATCTCATCAAAAAGCTTTAAGCCTCTTTCTACAATATCATAATGCCCTTTTGTGAAAGGATCGAAAGAGCCGGGAAATAATGCGACACGTTTCTCCATTATTCGCAAAGGTGTTGGCTAAGTAGATCGTAAAAGCGCGCTTCGGGAACTTCATCAAACACATAGCCGAAGCTTAGGTAACGCGGACGCCCACCAAAGGAGAGATTTCCAAAGTAAGGCTGTATTTCTTTGAACCAGGCAGAGCTGGCATCTACATTGCCCCAGAGCTGTATTTTGGTAGTATGCTGATCCAGTTGAAAGTGCTGTATCACCATCATTAGGTAGCGCAACAGGTCTGCAGGAGTACCACAGCGAAAAACACTAGCATACTGCAGCTTTGTCTCATGCGTGATTACAACCGACAGTATCCCATTTTCCAGTAACAGGAATATTTCTCGCTGGCTGCTATGGTCGGGGTTGTGCAAAATGCCCTCTACGAATGCACTGATGTGGTGAAGTACCTGTACCTTCAGGTTTGCATAGCGCTTGTTCAGCCAATCCAGCAGGGCCTGTTCTGCAGCAAATACCGTAACAATGCTGTTCTTCAGGTGCTTGTAATAGAGCGGACGGTTCAGGGCCAGCTGGGGCGTTGTAAGGCGTAAATAGGTAGGGAGCTGCTCCTTATCGAACAAAGCAGCGGGAATAAGGCTAAAAAAAGAATTTTTAACCGAAAACTTCACTGAATGCCAGAAACCTGCCATAAGCAGGTGATGATCTTCGAATAAAGATTCAATAAGTTTCTGGTATTCCTGCGCGCTGCTAACCTTGTTGAAATTGTACTGTTCCAGTAGCAGGCAGCGGCTGGTTTTGGTGTCGATAACTGCAAGCTGAAACTCGCGTTCACCCGCTTGCAGCAGCAGGCTGTAATCCTGCAGGTTATCGATGCTGAAGCGGGTGTCTTTGATCTTTAGATCAAGCGAGTAAGATGCAGAAATGGCGTTCAAGGTTTTTATTCCCAGTTACCTTGGATACTAGCTTCGTTTTGAGAACCTACACGCAGTGGTCCGTAAGGGTGCGTTTCTTTCAGGCGGTCTTTGTTGAGTACGTAAACATCCTTAGCCTCAAAAACATTTACTGTTGCTCCGGCTGGTGTGGTTACAGTACCTGCAAACAGTTCAAAACGCTGACCATCACTGTCTGGAATTACAGGTAAGGTTTCGGGGTTGAAAGTAGGATATTTGCTTGGGCTGAACAGTGAATCACGCACACTTGCATAGCCAAGGGTATCGTACTCTACATACACACTATCTGCACCGTAAGCAAGTGGAATTACCGTTTCACGCTTAACAACGTTAGGAATTCTACCCTGCCTGATAAAGCTAATCAGACTGTCCCAGTTATCAGTATACCGGCCATGCACGGCCAGATAAGCTGTTTCCGCATCACGGATCATTTTCAGTTTTTCAATAACACGTGCTTCATTTCTGGCAACACGGGTTTTTTCGTCGATGCGGTATTTGATAGAATCTACCAGAAAGTAGCCTAATCCGATAGCTACCAGGAAAAGTAAAATCGAGAAGATTTTGGTAGGTGTCATTTTTAATGGTTTTGTGCAAGTATAAAGATTTTACAGGAAAACTAAATAGTATTTAGCCTAAAACAGGTTCTAAACGCTAAATTTATAATACCCGCGCCTGCATAACAAGTCTTGCAGCGAAGAACTGTGCTTTAAAATTTGGTGCAGATGCGCCGGTGGTTTCTGTTTGATCTCCTCCCAGCTTATAAAGCTCACGTGCTGAATAAGCTGAGCCTCTCTTTCCGATTCGGGATCATAGCCGGTATATAACGTTCCACCCATTACTTTTACTATATAAAAAATCTCAAAAGCATGCAGGGGAGGCTCCAGGTACTCATGCACAAAAATTTGTTCCTCTACCGCAACCACCAGTCCTGTTTCCTCCAAAAACTCCCGCTTTAGGTTATCTGGCGCTGTGCTGCCGTACTCCATACCGCCCCCCGGAGGTGACCATAATTCGCCTTCGGGTCCTACGCCTTTGTGGTGCACCAGCAGTAGTTTTTCATTTTCTATGCAAATGCCGCACACCCTAAGCCGCAGGCGGTGCCCGTATTGTTTCTCTACCTGTTTTACTAAATCCATGTACTGTGCAGCCCTAACTGCGTATATTTGTGCAAAAAAGTTCAGATGACTCAAACGCACAACCCTCATTTTGAAAAAAGGGTTAGAAAATTTTTAGAACGCCAGCATTTTATGCACCTCATTGGCTTCGATCTGCAGGTAATAGAAGAGGGCCGTACCGAAGGCTGGCTAACTGTAGAAGAAAAACATCAGCAGCAAAAGGGCTATGCCCACGGCGGACTGATTGCTACCCTGGCCGATATAACAGCGGGCTTTGCTGCTTATACGCTGGTGCCGGAAGATCAGCATGTGGTTACTGCCGAAATTAAGGTTTCTTACTTTTTGCCTGCAATTGGTCAGAAACTGCATGCCATAGGCTGGGTACTGAAGCAGGGCCGCAAAATCAATTTTTGCGAAGCCGAGGTGTGGGATGTAATAGAAGAAGAAGGCAAAGAACCCCGACGCCGCCTGGTAGCCAAAGCCACCACCTCCATGGCCACTGTGTTTCCGCAGTGAGTGAGTGGCTGCTGGGTTAGTGAATATTTTGCCTGCTGACACTCTCTGTTGTGGCAATGCAATATATAACCAACGGCTATCATCGTTTTATCTATATACCCTGTACTTTGTACTAAACACGCTATACCAACTACCCAATACCCTAAAATGCTACCTTCCGATTTAATGCTCCAGCGGTTTCAGCATAAGCCTACCGAAGGCCAGATGCGGCTCTTTTATCAGCTGGATCATTTTCTGCTGCAGCAGGAGGAGCGGCATACCCTGCTTCTGCGCGGATACGCCGGTACGGGTAAAACTACTGCCGTAAGTGCCCTGGTGCAGGTGCTGCCTCGCTTTGGCTACCGTTATATGCTGGTGGCTCCTACGGGCAGGGCCGCCAAGGTAATGTCGGGCTATGCTAAAAGACAGGCATTCACCATTCATAAAATCATATACAGGCACCAGTTTTCTGAAGATGACAGCGAGTACCGGGGCAGCGATCTGCAAAAAAACTACTCAAAGAATACACTCTTTATTGTTGATGAGGCCTCCATGCTTTCGGATGCACCTTCGGGTGGCGGCTACGGATTGTTGAAAGACCTTGTGAATTTTGTGTTTTCAGGCGAAGGCAATAAAATTATGCTCATTGGAGATGATGCCCAGCTGCCGCCCGTTCACCAGGCAACAAGCCCGGCCCTGAACGCCGGTTATTTACGGCAGTACCACCGTTTAACTGTGGAGGAGGTGCAGCTCACAGAGGTGGTGCGGCAGGAGAAAACCAGCGGCATCCTGTTTAATGCAACCAACCTGCGGCAGGAGCTGCAAAAGGATAAGCCCGATGTGCAAATGCATACCAAAAGTTTTGAAGATACCTTTCGCATGACGAGTGAGCGGCTGGAAGACGGCCTTCGGTATGCCTATAACAAATACGGAGAAGAAAACAGCCTGATTATATGCCGCTCCAATAAAGCAGCAGTGCAGTACAACCAGTACATCCGGCGCACCATCCATTTTACCGAAAGTGAGCTGGATGCCGGTGATCTTATCATGATAGCCAAAAACAATTATACCTGGCTGCCCAATGATTCTCCGGCTGGTTTTCTGGCAAACGGAGATTTTGCAGAAGTAACAAAGATAATTTCCTTTGATGAGATGCATGGCCTAAGATTTGCTAATGTTATGCTGCGGCTGCCGGATTACCCCGACATGCCAACTTTTGATGCCATGCTGATACTGGATAGCCTGCACTCCCCGCACCCGGCCCTTAGTCCTGAAGACAATAAAAAGCTTTACAACGCGGTACGACAGGATTATGCCGATCTGCAGGGGAAGGAGCTAAAAGAGGCGCTGCGAAATGACCGTTATTTGAATGCCCTGCAGGTAAAATTTGCCTATGCCCTTACCTGCCATAAGGCACAGGGCGGACAGTGGGAGGCGGTTTTTGTTGAGCAGGGTTATCTTACCGAGGAAAATACTGGCATTGAATGGGTTCGGTGGCTGTATACCGCAATAACAAGATCTACAAAAGAGTTGTACCTGATTAATTTTAATAAGAATTTTTTTTGCTGATATTTGTTAATAGATTATGCACGTTTTAAATAGCATTAGATTTCAACAGCGAATAATTATGAAAAAATTAGCACTTAGCCTACTGATGATGCTCTTTGTTGTAGCAGCATATGCTCAGCAGCAGAAAGCCGCAGCCGTAAACGGCCCGCAAATTACATTTGAGGAAACAGAGTTTAACTTTGGCGACATTAAGCAGGGAGAGAAGGTCGAACATATCTTTGCTTTCAAAAATACAGGAACTGCCCCACTGGTGTTGTCTAATGTATTAACAACCTGTGGCTGTACTGCATCTGAGTGGCCTAAAGAGCCAGTGGCTCCCGGTAAAACCGCACAAATCAAGGTAACCTTTAACAGTGCCGGTAAAATGGGCGTTCAAAACAAAGTTGTTACCATTGTTTCTAATGCTGTTAACGCGCAGGAACAAGTGAAAATGGTTGGTAACATTGTACCCGCCACCGCTGCTGCCGGACGCTAAGTTTAATCCGAAAAGAAATTGAGCCCTTTGCAAAACTGCAAGGGGCTTTTTTTATGCATTTCTGATAAAGGCAATCAACAACAGTACCCAGCCTGCCAGAAAGGCTACGCCACCAATTGGTGTTACAGCCCCCCATTTCGTTACATTGCTAAGGCTTAGTATGTAGAGGGATCCTGAAAAAAAGAAGATGCCCACGATAAAGCACCAGCCAGCCCACACCAGCTGGCGGTGGGGGTAGTGGATCAGCAAAACACCCACCAGCAATATGGCCAGGGCGTGGTACATCTGGTATTGTGCGGCAGTTTCAAAATTGGCTGTTCTGCCTGTTTGCAGCAGCATGTTTCGCAGCCCATGAGCGCCAAAAGCGCCCAGTGCCACTGCCAGGCCTGCCAAAACAGCCCCGGCCTGTAGAAAAAAATTATACATTTTTGGTTATTGAGTATTGAGTATTGAGTATTGAGTATTGAGTATTGAGTATTTTGATGATCTGAATGCTTCCACGGGAAGGGTCTTCTGTCAACTGCCCCAAAGGAAACTGTGTAGCTGCTTATTTATTGATTACTGATCGCTGTAGTTCCTGTTTCCGAAAATAGCACTGCCTACACGTACCATGGTGCTGCCTTCTTCCAGGGCAATGGTATAGTCGCTGCTCATGCCCATGCTTAGTTCATTCATGGAAATGTTATCCAGCGGGTAATCCAGCCTGATCTGATCGAAGAGGTTTTTCAAGTAGCGGAACTCCTGCCGGATCAGCTCGCCATCGGCAGTGTTGGTAGCCATACCCATTAGCCCGTTTATATGCACATGCTTTAGTTGCTGTAGTTCGGGATTATTGAGCAGCGAAAATAATTCTTCTTCGGATAAACCAAATTTAGTTTCTTCCCTGGCAATATGTACCTGCAGCAGGCAGTTGATCACACGGCCTACTTTCTGGCCCTGCTTATCGATCTCCTGCAAAAGCCGCTCACTGTCTACAGAATGTATCAAATGAACAAAAGAAGCAATGTATTTAACCTTGTTTCGCTGTAGATGGCCAATCATATGCCAGTTAATATCCTTTGGCAGCTGCTCAAATTTATCTACCATCTCCTGAACTTTGTTCTCGCCAAAATTTTTAAGTCCCTCGCTATATGCCTCTAAAACGAGTTCTGCAGGGTGAGTTTTACTCACAGCAATGAGCGTAACATTTTCGTTGTTCAGGATATTTTTAAACCTTTGTATGTTTTCCTGTATATTCATGCATTGTTAAATTTAAAAGTAATCTATAATAGAAGCCTGAAACTACAGAACAGGTGCCTATTTTAACTACTACGGTTTGAGATTTTCGTTTACAAATTGTGCCGTGGGCTCAAACTGCTAATAAAGATTCTATGGCGATATTAGGTAGTCTGCTTAAGAAAAGTATCCAACTCCGAAAAAAATTAGCCGGAGAAAAAGCATCCCCCGCACTCCTGCAGGGCCACGAACTGGAAAAGCTGCTTACTAAAGCACAAGAAACGGCATTTGGACGGAATAAAAAATTTTCGGCCATTCTTGAAAAGGGTGATGATGATCCTAGAGTACTCTATCAGGAATTTAAAAGGAATGTACCCGTATACGATTACAACAAGCTGTACAACGAGTACTGGCATCGTACACGTTCCGGAGAGAAAGACGTATGCTGGCCGGGAAAGGTAAAGTATTTTGCACTTAGCTCCGGCACCTCTGAGGCATCATCTAAATACATTCCTGTAACCAGTGATATGCTAAAGGCAATACGGCGTACCAGTGTGCGGCAAATCCTGTCTTTATCACACTACAAGCACCTGCCCAATGAGCTCTACACCAAAAAGGTGCTGATGCTGGGTGGCAGTACCATGCTTAACGACACAGGCCTCTATTACGAGGGAGACTTAAGCGGCATTACGGCCAGCCAGCTACCCCTCTGGTTTCAGTCGTTTTATAAGCCGGGACCTAAAATTGCCAAGGAGAGGAACTGGGAGGTAAAGCTCAACGAAATTGTAAAGCAGGCAAAGGATTGGGATATAGGTGTTATTGTAGGCGTGCCTGCCTGGCTGC
Source organism: Cesiribacter sp. SM1 (assembly GCF_020178975.1). GTDB lineage: Bacteria > Bacteroidota > Bacteroidia > Cytophagales > Cyclobacteriaceae > Cesiribacter. The sequence continues at coordinate 211,149 of NZ_JAHXBU010000046.1, read as the reverse complement.
AGATCTTGCTGGAAAAAATCATTGCTCATTATAAGGTAAAAAACGTGCACGAGGTATGGCCAAACCTGTCCATTTTTGTGCATGGCGGCGTTGCTTTTGAACCTTACAAAAAAGGCTTTGAAAAGCTGCTTGCCCGCCCGCTAACCTATATGGAGACTTACCTGGCCTCTGAGGGTTTTATTGCCTACCAGGCACTGCCAGATCAGAAGAGCATGCAACTGGTGCTGGATAATGGCATTTTTGCTGAGTTTGTACCCTTTAACGATACCAACTTTGGTCCCGACGGGCAGCTAACCGAAAATCCCGAAACCCTGATGATCGATGAGGTGGAAGAGGGTAAGGAGTATGCCTTACTGCTTACCACCTGTGCAGGGGCTTACAGGTACCTGATTGGCGATGTAATCAGGATTGTATCAAAGGAGAATAGTGAGATTGTAATTACCGGACGCACCAAGCACTTTCTTAGCCTTTGCGGCGAACACCTTTCTGTCGATAACATGAACAAGGCTGTGAAGCTGGTATCGGAAGAGATGAATCTTGAAATGAACGAGTTTACAGTGGCAGGCATTCCCTATGGTTCTTTGTTTGCCCATCACTGGATTATTGGCACCAATGAACCTGCAGAGGCCTCGGTGGTAAGGGAAAAACTGGACCTTAAGCTTAAAGAACTGAATGATGACTATGCCACTGAAAGACAGCATGCCCTGAAAGAGGTGCTGGTAGATGTGGTGCCGGTAAACTTTTTCTACCGCTTCCTGAAAATGAAAGGCAAAGAAGGAGGTCAGAACAAGTTTCCACGTGTGATCAAAGGACCACTTTACGAGGAGTTGAAAAAGTTTCTGGATCAGGAGAAGCAATAGGAATGACTCTTCTTTCTGCCTTAGGCTATGGCGTTATCTGCGGACTTGGCCTGGCCTTTATGATTGGACCTGTTTTTTTTGCGCTCATTCAAACAAGTATCGAGAAAGGTTTTACCTCGGGGGCGAGTATGGCAGTGGGCATTGCCCTTAGCGATGCAATATATGTGCTTATTGCTTCGCTGGGCGTGGCAGTTCTGGCCAACAGTCCACAGTTTCAGGCCTGGCTGGGGCTCATTGGGGGAATCATCATGGTTTCTTTCGGAATAGGAAATATTCAAAGGAAAATTGAGGCTAACCGGGCAAAGGCTGCTTCTGGTGCTGCATCTAATTCTTTTGTGCAGATCGGAAAAGGGTTTCTCCTGAATGGTATCAATCCTTTTGTGCTGATTTTCTGGTTTGGAGTAGGGGTGGCCGTAATCAATTATGATCTGCAGCAAAAAGTACTTTTTTTTGGCGGGTCTCTGCTAACAGTACTGCTTACAGACTTTCTGAAGGCTTACCTGGCCAATAAACTAAGTCACTGGCTCACCCCAACATTTATGAACCGGATGAACAAACTTGTAGGCGTGGCACTCATCATATTTAGCATTAAGCTCTTTTATTTTGCCTACGAGGTTTTTACGCTATAAATGAATAAGCTGCCGCCGTTGGAGTGAGTGCAGGATGGAGGGCGTGGCTGGTGCAATATTTTAACTGTTGCCGCTGTGGTGCATGCTGGCATGGGTTTGTTATCCCAACCCCGAAAGCATACCCCTGGCACCCGATACCTCTTACAGCACACCCACCCTAATCCCGAAGCAGGTTGCTGATGAAAGTGCCTTTTACAAAAATCCAGCCCAGGAACATGGCTATGGCCCAGCTAAGATACACATCGTAAAAATCAATGGTATCCTTATAGCGGGTTTCCTTGATCTCGCTTTTTTCCATCTGGTCAATTTCAGCGAAAACCTCCTGCAGGGCCTGGTTGTCAGATACCCTGAAAAACTGTCCCTGGCCTATTTCAGCAATTGATCTAAGTGTGGTTTCGTCCAGGCTGTTTTCGTGGTAAACGGGCCTGCCAAATGGATCGTGGCCATAGAATATCTGGCCCTCTTTGCCAATGGCAATGGTGTGAATTTTAATGCCATGGGCATAGGCCAGCCTGGCTGCCATAATAGGATCAACATTTCCTGCGTTATTTTCACCATCACTAAGCAGGATCATTACTTTACTTTTAGCATCGGTTTCTCGCATGCGGTTGGTGCCAACCATAATTCCACTGCCAATCGCCGTACCATCGGTCTGTATCATGCCGAAACTGATCTCCTGTATGTAGCTGGTAAGGAGTGCATAATCGGTGGTGAGCGGAGAAAGCGAAAAGGCCTCGCCACTAAAGATCACCATCCCTATTCTATCCTGAAAACGGCCGTTAATAAAGTCCTGAGCCGTCTGCTTGGCAGCTTCCAGCCTGTTAGGCCGCAGGTCTTCCAGGTTCATGCTCTCCGAGATATCCAGTACCAGCATAATATCGATACCCTCTGTCCATTGCTCCCTGCGCTCGTTGGTACGCTGAGGCCTGGCCAGGGAGATGCACATAAAAGCAAGTGAAAGGAACAACAGGGTGGGAGGAATAAAGCGCAGCAGGCTTACTGGGTCCCAGGCAGCCTTAGTATTGAAAAGGGCAACCTCCAGGCGCTGGCGCCTGTTAAAGGCCACAAGCATCCTTAAAATAAAAATAAGGGGTATCAGCAGGAGTAAGTAGAGCAACAGCGGATACTCCCACTCAAATCCGAGCAGGGTTTCCAGCTTAAACCATTCTGTAGAAAGCCATGCAAACTTCTTGCTGCCAACCTCAAGCATTTAGTACCTCCAGTTTACGCTTTTCAAACTTTTGCTGTGCCAGCACCTGTAACTCCCTAAGACTGTTTTGCAGGTCGTCTCCGGTATGGTAACCATAAATACTTCTGTCTATGGGCCGTAATACATTGAGCCAGTATTTTTGATCCTGGTTTATCTCTGCAATCTCCTGTGAGGTTAATTTTGTATATGGTTTCTTTTCCAGGTCTTCCAGGTATGTTTTCCAGTGTAACAGTAGTTCATCTGCCCGCACGGCAGGGTCCCCGGCAAGAAAACGCGAAAGCCTGGACGAATATTCTGCTTCAAAGCTGGAAAAACGCCGCTGTAGAAACCAAAGCCTAATTTTGCGGCGTATGCTCTTGCCAAATACTGCCACGCAGACGAAGCCAAAGATCAGTACTGCCACTAACCCTAATATAAAATAAGGGTAATTGAAGGGGTACTCAACTGCGATGTAATCTGTATTGGACTGGAACTGAAGGCTGTCTGCCTCTGCTTCCGGCAGTACAGAAACTACATACACACTATCAGGATTGGTCCAGATGGGTAAGCTGTCGCTACCCTGCACCATATATACCGGCAGGCGCAGCGTTTGTACACTGGCAGGCACAAAGCCCGTGAGTGTGTAAACCACGCTATCGTGGCTGTAAACGGAATCAGAGCTGGTGGGGAAATACCGGCTGCCAATGATCTCAAAAGGAGAAAAATCAAAGGTGCTGTCGGGCAGCAGCAGGTTTAGCTGCCTGGGATAACGAACACTCAGGCTGAATACAACAGGTTCCCCAACCTTGATGCTGTCCTTCAGGAATGCGCCTGAAGGTGATATTTGCTGGGCAGGAGCCAAAGATGCCTGCAGGAATAACAGGAGGATGAAAACAACCTTTAGATGCTTCTCAGGCACGTCTTTTACTTTGATTACGCTTTTTAAACAGGTTAATCAACTGAGGGACAAAGTCATCAGCTGTATCGATGTAGAGATAATCGCCCCCGAATTTAGCACATAGCTGCTGCAAATGCTCTGCATTGGTGCTGTATTCTTTCTCCATACGCTTTCTGAAGAAGCCCCTGGAAGTATTTACCCATATTGTTTTGCCGCTTTCTTTATCGAGTATGGGAATAAGGCCAAGCTTAGGGATCTTACGCTCCCGTTTATCTCCCAGGTGTATCACCACCAGGTCGTGCTTGCGTGAGAGGGCTTTGAGGTTATGTTCCCAGCCGGTATCAATAAAGTCGGAGAGAACGATAACCACACTCCGGCGGCGCAGTAGGCGCAGGGTAAACAGCAGGGCCGCGCTTAAGTTTGTGCGAGGGGAGGAGGGCTTCAGGCTAAAAAGCCTGGTAATAATTTCATAGGCATGTCTTACCCCTTTGGAGGGTTTTATGTAAAGCTCATTCTGGTCTGAATAAGCAATGAGGCCTACCTGTCCGGCTTCCTTTACGGCAGAAAGGGCAAGTACTCCACAAATTTCTTTGGCCACTTCAATTTTATGGCGGTCGGCCCTGCCCAGGTCCTGGGAGGCACTTACATCTACCAGGAAATAAACAAGCTGTTCGCGTTCCTCCTTAAAAACCTTAATAAAGGTGCCGTGGCCTTTTGCAGAAACTTTCCAGTCTATAATCCGCACATCATCACCGTACTGATAGGAGCGCACATCATCGAATTCAAGGCCCGATCCTTTAAAAATAGAATGATAATTACCCTGCATCTGCCAGTTTATGGCTTTGCGGATACGAATTTCGTACTTACGGAGTTTTTTAAGCAGTTCTTCCATCTCAAAGGGAGGATTTTAAAATTAGGATAGTTTCCGTAATTTTCGGCTTATGAACAGGCTTTTTTTGTGTTTACTACTTCTTTGCATGTTTGCATGCGACCAGACCTTTGGTCCGCCAAAAGATGTGCTATCTGAAAAAACGATGATTTCCATCATGGCAGATCTGCATGTGGCAGAAGCCAAGGTGAAAGGTCTGGGGGTTTCCCAGGATTCTGCACGGAATTTATTCAGCATTTATGAAATCCAGATCTTAGATAAGCACAACGTTACACCGGAGAAATACTTGCACAGCTATCAATATTATCTCGATAATCACAGGCTGATGACCCGAGTACACCAGGCTACCCTGGATACGCTAATAGCAAGACAGGAAAAGCTGGAGTCAATGCCTGACTCCCTGTATCAGCTGCATAAAGCTTCCAGAATATTTGCTCCGGCAGAGGAAGAACCTGCTAAGGCCGACTCCGTTCAAAATAATGAGTCTCCGGCTGATTCAGGAGAATTAATCCTACCCCAACCGGTGTTACAGGAAGAGAAGACAGCGCGTCCAAAAAGGCGCAAATTAACAAGACAAGAACAAGAAAGACAGGAATAAACTATGCTCTATCCGGAAAACCTGGAGCAAAAGATTGGATTTGATCATATACGCCAGCTACTGAAGCAAAATTGCCTTAGTAGTCTTGGCACAGCATATGTAGATAAGGTTCGCTTTACAGATGATATTACACTTCTGCAAAAGCTGCTTGGGCAAACCAGTGAATTTATAAAAATACTGGCAGGTGGAGAAGAATTTCCTTCCTCTAACTATCTGCCCTTTGATAAACAGCTGGATAAAGCCCGCCTGGAAGGTGCTTATCTTCTGGAAGAAGAATTGCATGGACTGCGGCTAAGCCTGCAGACTATTATGGCCTGCCTTCGCTTTTTCAAGGGCAGGGAGGAGCAGTATCCGCAACTGACAGAACTCGGTGTAGCCATCTGGCTGGACCCACGCCTGCTGCTGGATATTGAAAAAGTACTGGATGATAATGGCAGGTTGCGCGATAACGCCAGTCCGGAGCTGCAGAAGATAAGGCGTTCCCTCATCTCTGAGCAAAGCAGGGCCCGCCGAACGCTGGATTCTATCCTTCGTTCTGCTATTAGTGCTGGGTATGCAGAAGAGGGATCTACCCTTACCATCCGTAATGGCCGCCTGGTAATACCCCTGCCTGCTGAGCATAAAAGGCGCGTTAAAGGATTTGTGCAGGATGAATCGGCAACAGGCCAGACAGTTTTTCTGGAACCAGCCGAGGTGCTTGAGATTAACAACAATATACGTGAACTGGAGCTGGAAGAAAAGCGAGAGATCATGCGCATCTTAATCCAGGTTACCAGTACCATCAGGCCACATGTAGGAGCGCTGCGAAAAGCCTCCGGCTTTCTGGCGATGGTTGATTTTATACGGGCCAAAGCCCTTTTGGGCCGCCAGCTGGAGGCCATTGTACCCGAGGTGCAGCCGCAGCCCCTGGTTGACTGGCGCAATGCTGTACACCCGCTGCTGTTTTTATCGCACAGGGCCATGAATAAGTCTGTGGAGCCACTCACTATTTCGCTGAACAGTGAGCAGCGCATACTGATTATTTCGGGACCAAATGCCGGTGGTAAATCAGTGGCACTTAAAACCCTGGGGCTGCTGCAGTACATGCTGCAGTGCGGCCTGCCGATACCCCTGGCCGAAGGCTCCAGGGTGGGGCTGTTCAGAAACCTGTTTATTGATATTGGTGATGAGCAGTCGCTGGAGAATGACCTTAGTACCTACAGCTCTCACTTAACGAATATGCGCTTCTTTCTGCGTGCTGTAGATAAGAAAACGCTCTTTCTGATAGATGAGTTTGGTACCGGAACGGAACCCAAGCTTGGTGGTGCCATCGCAGAGGCAATTCTGGAAGACCTGCTGCGGCAGGGTGGCTATGGGGTAATCAATACCCACTATGGCAACCTGAAACAGATGGCCGACCGCACCACAGGTGTTGTTAATGGGGCTATGCGCTTTGATGTACGTCAGCTGGAGCCTATGTACCAGCTGGATATTGGCAGGCCCGGCAGCTCCTTTGCGCTGGAAATTGCCCGTAAGATTGGCCTGCCTAATAATGTACTGGAAAAAGCCAAGGAGCTTGCCGGTACAGAACAGGTAGAGCTGGATAAGCTACTGGTGCAGCTGGAGGAAGAAAAGAAAGCCTTCCAGGACAAAACCCGGGCGCTGGAGAAAAAAGAAAAACAGTTGCGCGAAAGTGTGCAGGAGTATACTGAACTAAGGGAGTTCCTTGACAACAAGCGCAATCAGTATATACGTGAAGCCAAACTGGAGGCCCGCCAGCTGCTGGATGAGGCTAACAAGCGCATTGAGGCTACCATTCGCGATATTAGGGAACACAAAGCCGAAAAAGAGGCTACCAAAAAGAACCGCCAGGAGCTGGAAGTACTCCGTAAGGAAACGAAGCTTACCTCTGCAGAGCTCGAATCGGGTGTAGTTAAGCAGGAGCGCCTGCCGGTAGAAAAAGGACCGATTACACCAGGAGATGCAGTGCGGCTGAAGGACCAGGGCGCAGTAGGAGAGGTAGTGGCCATTCGTGGTAATGATGTGCAGATCAGCATGGGTGCTTTAACCTCTACCGTTAAGCTTAACAGGCTGGAGAAGATAAGCAGAAAAGCTTTTAAGAAAGAAACCCAGGTTGCGCCTGCCATGCAGGGAATCGATATGAACGAACGCATGGCTAACTTTAGCTCTAACCTGGATGTAAGAGGTCTGCGTACCGACGAAGCACTGGCAGAGGTAGACTCTGTTCTTGATTCAGCTGCAATGCTGGGTACTCCGGAGCTGCGAATTATACATGGTAAAGGCGATGGAATACTCCGCCAGATGATTCGCAACCACCTGAAAGGCTACTCTTTTGTAACTCATTTTGAGGATGAACATGTGGAACGTGGTGGTGCCGGTGTAACGCTCGTGTACCTGCAGTAGAAGACAGGGCTTACTGAATAATTATCAAATCAGTACAGATTGAACAAAAAAATGGCCCCGGATATTTCCGGGGCCATTTTTGTGAATGAACAGCCCTAAGATGTAAAGGGTATTCAAATCCTGCTCTGCAGATAGCGGAGCATTAAATATTATTGTTGTTGTGCAGTTACTGTAACATCCACTTCATTCTCGGCCTTGTCTAAAGCGCCATCGTAGGTAAATACCAATGAATTATCGCTAAGGGTAGTGATGGTTAAAGGTATTGTGGTGGTACCTGCGGTAAGTACAATTGAATTGAGGTTAGTAGCGCTTGCGAATGCCCATGTGCCACTGGCTGGGAACTCCCCATAAGGACTGCGGTTTTCTGGCAGGTTGGCAGGTGCTGTTACTGAAAAAGAATTGTTGTCTCTGAACTGAATCTTAGAAGCACCGGAGGTATAAGAATAATCATTTGTTCCGGTAACAGCTACAGAAGTAATATTCCAGGGATTACCATTATTGTTTAACTGGCGTGTTTTTACTTGCTGATCAGTTTCCTGTGGAGCCTCATCTTTACAGGCCGACATTATACCCAGCGCAAGGATAAGCGCCAGTACCAGTAAGTTGTTTAGCTTGGACATGCGTAAGAGTTTTTTTAATAGAGCAATTATAGGAAATTAAAGAGTCTAATAAAATACATAATAGTGGAATATGTTACAAGCCCTTCCAGTCTGGCAGGTGGAGGCTGGTGGTGCAAAAGCTGTATTCCGATGGCTGATTGGAAGCAATCAGTACTAGTTTATGCGCAAGCACCTGCTCAACCTCCTGCCTGTACCACTGCTGCCCCTGCTCGTCCAGGTTGGTGGTAGGTTCATCTAAAAATAAAAGAGGCGTGTCGGCATAAAAAGCCAGTCCCAGCTTCAGGCGTTGCTTCATACCGCTGCTAAAATGCTTTACCGGCTTATTCAAAGACTCCTTCAGGTACATGCGATCGGCAATATCTGCAAGAGACAACTTATTACTACTTTGCTTAAAAGAAAAATGAAAGCGAAGCAGCTCTGCCAGGCTAAAATCTTCTATCAGGTCAAGATAGGGTGCCGCAACGGATATATACCGGAAGGCATTATCTGCAGTGATAGTTTTGCCCTGGTACTGCAGCATAAGCTTACCTTCGGTAGGAGGCTGAAATTGCGACAGCACTCTTAACAGCGTTGATTTACCACTGCCATTAGGCCCGGTAACAGCACATGGTTCACCAAAACGGAAGGTATAATCCAGCTTACGGAATATCCACTGGCGAATATATCGTTTACCTAATTGGTGGGCAGAAAGGGTGATCAAGGCATAAGGAGTTTTGCAGCAATCAAAAACAGCTTATGAGTAACCTTTCATGATGCCACGGGTAGAGGTACGGATAAAATTCACAATCTCATCACGTTCCTTACTGGCAGGTAATTCCAGTTCTATTTTATCCAGTGCCTCTGAGTTGTTAAGCCCCCTGAGGTAGATGCAGCGATAGATCTCCTGTATTTCGTTTATTCTTTCGTTGGTAAAGCCCCTGCGGCGCAGGCCAACAGAGTTAATGCCGGCATAGCTAAGGGGTTCTCGTGCTGCTTTGGTGAAGGGAGGCACATCTTTGCGCACAAGCGAACCACCACCTATATAGGCATGGGCACCAACTTTGGTGAACTGCTGTACAGCACAGGCTCCGCCAAAAATAACATAGTCATCTACCTCTACATGGCCGGCCAGTTGTGTGCTGTTACCTATGATGCAGGAGTTGCCTACCAGGCAGTCGTGGCCCAGGTGCACGTAAGCCATTACAAGGCAGTTAGCGCCTATGGCAGTTTTATATTTATCGACAGTGCCCCGGTTAATGGTTACACACTCCCGTATGGTAGAGCCATCGCCAATTTCAGCAGTGGTTTCTTCGCCCTTGAACTTAAGGTCCTGGGGAACTCCGGAAATTACAGCACCAGGAAAAATCTTTACATTTTTACCTATTCTTGCTCCATCAAAAATAGTCACGTTCGGGCCTATCCAGCTACCTTCTCCAATTACAACATCTTTGTAAATGGTGGTAAAGGGCTCAATAGTAACGTTGGGTCCTATCTGGGCTTCGGGGTGTACGTAGGATAGTGGATGGTTTTGGCTCATGAATCTTTGCGGACAATGCTGGCAGATAATTCAGCTTCACTCACAAGGGTATCACCAACAAAAGCATAACCTTTCATTTTAGCAATACCCCGCTTAATGGGTGCCAGCAGTTCACACTTAAAAATAAGGGTATCTCCGGGTACTACCATTTTACGGAAACGTGCATTATCAATACCAAGAAAATAGGTCCAGTAATTTTCCGGATCCGGTACTGTGTTCAGCACCAGTATGCCTCCTGTCTGTGCCATGGCTTCAATCTGCAGCACGGCAGGCATCACAGGGTTGCCCGGGAAATGTCCCTGGAAGAAGGGTTCATTTATAGTGACATTCTTTACACCCGCAACGGTTGTTTCATCCAGGTGAAATATCTTATCAACCAGCTGAAAAGGGTAGCGGTGCGGTAACATTTTGCTGATATGGTTAATATCCAGCACCGGCGGTAGCTTAGGGTCGTAAGGCGGAATATTGTTGTTTTTGCTGAAGTCGTTCATCACGCGCTTCAGCTTTTTAGCAAAAGCAACATTTGCCGCGTGGCCAGGGCGTGCTGCCAGGATCTGCGCTTTTATGGGGCGGCCTACCAGGGCAAGATCACCAACCAGGTCCAGCAGCTTGTGGCGTGCAGGTTCGTTGTTATAACGTAATTCAACGTTATTGAGAATACCCTCCTTTCTTACTTCAACGGTAGGCTTATTGAAAAGCTTTGCAATTTCATCAAGCTCACCCTTTTCAATTTTACGGTCTACCACCACAATGGCATTGTTGAGGTCGCCACCGCGTACCAGGCCCTGCTTGTGAAGCATTTCCAGCTCATGCAGGAAGCAGAAGGTACGGCTATGTGCAATCTCTGCTTCAAAATCGGCCAGTTTATTCAGCGAAGCATGCTGGCTGCCCAGTACGGGAGAGTTATAGTCAACCATTACCGTAACCCTGTAATCATTCAGGGGCAGGGCGGCAATTTCTACCTGGCGCGCAGGCTCGCGGTAGAAAACTCCTTCGGGCACCTCAAAGAAATTGCGAAGGGCGTTTTGCTCCTCAAGCTCAGCTTCCTTAAGAGCCTCTATAAATAAAATGGAGCTACCATCCATGATTGGCGGTTCAGGTCCATCCAGCTGAATCAGCACATTGTCGATCTCAAGGCCAACAAGTGCTGCCAGTACGTGTTCTACTGTATTTACGCGGGCACCATTCTGTTCCAGGGTAGTGCCGCGGCTTAAGTCTACCACATAATCCACATCAGCGTCTACAGTTGGCTGCCCTTCAATATCAATACGCTGAAACTTAATGCCATGGTTAGGCTTGGCAGGCTGGAATGTCATGTTGCACATTACACCTCTGTGTAAGCCTACGCCCGATAGCGTTACAGGTTTGCGGATAGTATGTTGTTTAATCTTCATGAATGCTCGTCTGGTGACCGCAAATTTATAACTTTTTCCTCAAGTTGCTTAAGCCGCTTGTCCAAATCGGGTAAATTCTTGAAAACCACATATGATTTCAAATATTCATCACGTTCAAAAGCAGGGGAGCCAATCAGGATCTTTCCTTCTTTTTTAATGCTCTTTCCCACGCCTGCCTGTGCTGCAATAGTGGTTTTATCGGCTATTTGCAGGTGCCCGATCACCCCAACCTGGCCTGCCAGAATACAGCCCCGGCCTATTTTGGTAGAGCCTGCAACACCGGATTGTGCTGCAATCACCGTATTTTCTCCTATTTCAACATTATGGGCTACCTGCACCAGGTTATCTATTTTTACCCCTCTGCGGATAATGGTGCTGCCCATGGTAGCACAGTCTATGGTGGCGTTGGCACCTATACTCACCCAGTCTTCCAGCACTACATTACCCAATTGCGGAATGGCTTTATAGCTGCCATCGGGCTGGGGTGCAAAACCAAAGCCATCGCTGCCTACAACGGCACCAGCATGTATGGTGCAGTTGCTGCCAATGATTGTGTTAGGGTACACTTTGGCTCCGGCGAGTATAATGGTGTTGTCGCCTACTACTGTTCCGTCGCCCAGGTAAGCATTGGGGTATATTTTAACGTTATTGCCAATTTTGCAGTTAGCACCGATGTAGGAGAAGGCACCCCGGTATATTTTAGAACCGTGCTGGGCGCTGCCGTGCATGAAAGAAGGATCTTCAACACCCTCTTTCTGGAAGTTAATAATTTTATTATACTCTTCCAGGAGCAGGGTAAAGCTGCTGTAGGGATCATCCACCCGTATCAGTGTTGCCTTTACATCTTTTTTTAGTTCCAGCTCCCTGCTTATGATAACGGCTGTTGCTTCAGTCGTATAGAGGTAGGGTTCGTATTTAAGATTTGCCAGGAAAGAGATGTTACCCTCTTTGGCTTCCTCAATTTTGCCCAGGGTATATACCTCTTTATTACCGTCTCCTTCAACCGTGCCCCCTAGTAATTGAGCGATTTGTGCTACCGTAAATTTCATCAGATAAACAAAGCTTTTTCCATCCCGATTTGCTTTGGCCAGCAAATGTAATACTTCTTTACAATTTTGCTCATGGCTTTAATGTTTGGCAGATCTGAGGCCTGGGCCACGTCTACCACCCTGCCTTTCTTGGTAAGAATGTTGATATGCTGCCCTCCAGCCACATAGGCGGCATTACTCATGGATCCGCAGGCCAGAAAATATTTTAGTTCGTTCTGGCGGATATTGTAATTTTCGCTGATCCTTACCTTTAAATCTTCAATTGCCTCTTTGTTAAATTTCTGGTTTGAAAGTATAACCCGGAAGAGTCTTCTTTCCAGGATCATCGCGCTCAAAGAAGCCAGAATGCGGTCGGGGTGGTTTGCCCAGACTTTCACTGCGGCCCAGATGTCGTAGTCATCTAACGAAGCAAATGCCTTTAGTATTTCCGGGTTAGCAGCAATATCTTCCAAATGAACATCCTGCTCCAGGAATACCTGCAGGGCTGGCGTAGCAAAAAGGCTGGCGCCCTGGCTGTTCAGATACTTTGCCCGCTTAATAAGCATGATGAGCATTTTTTCTGAACTAACAGTGGCTTTGTGCAGGTATACCTGCCAGTACATAAGCCGGCGGGCACTCAGGAAGTTTTCGATACTGTATATACCTTTCTCCTCCACCACAATCTGGTCGTTTACCACATCCAGCATTTTAATGATTCTGTCTGCTCCGATGGTACCTTCAGATACGCCGGTGAACATGCTGTCGCGCTGCAGGTAATCCAGGCGGTCAATGTCCAGCTGGCTGCTTACCAGTTGGTGAAAAAAGCGTCTTTCGTACTGGTTGGTAAATATTTTAATGGCCAGCTCCAGCTCACCGTTAAACAGCCTGTTAAAATAACCCATCAGCAGCAGTGAGAGGTGTTCGTGCCGGATGCCCTTCAGGAGCGAGAACTCAAGTGCATGGCTAAAGGGGCCATGGCCCACATCGTGCAGCAGAATGGCTATCTGGCTGGCTACATACTCCTCCTGCGAGATCTCATGCCCTTTACTCCGCAGGTTATCCAGGGTAATGCTCATGAGGTGCATGGCACCAATGGCATGGTGAAAGCGCGTGTGCAAAGCACCCGGATAGACCATATCCGTTAAGCCTAGTTGCTTTATGCGCCTAAGGCGCTGAAAGAAAGGATGTTCGATCAGATCAAAGATCAGTTCGCTGCTTATGGTCACAAACCCATAAACAGGGTCGTTAAATATTTTTTTCTTATTCAAGCCGCTTTGTGTAACTTGTAGAACGATCCCGCCTAAAAGGCTTTACAAGACCAGGATCTTTAAACAATCTGCCTCTGTTAGGCTGTTTTTGTACTAAGCCAAGGCAAGTAACAATTTTTTATGCAAAGATACAGTATTCTTTGGGCAGACGATGAAATAGACCTGCTCAAACCTCATATACTTTTTTTAGAACAAAAAGGCTATGATGTAACGCCCGTGAACAGCGGCGCCGATGCCATAGACAAAGTAGCGGAAAATAACTACGATGTTATTTTTCTGGATGAGAACATGCCCGGCATGACTGGTCTGGAAACACTGGCCTACATAAAATCGCAAAAGCCGGCACTGCCCGTGGTAATGATTACGAAGAGCGAGGAAGAGCACATCATGGAAGATGCCATTGGCTCTAAAATTGCCGACTACCTGATCAAACCCCTTAACCCGAACCAGATTTTATTGTCAGTTAAGAAAATTCTGGACAACAAGCGCCTGGTCTCTGAAAAAACAAATCTGAACTATCAGCAGGAGTTCCGCAACATCAGCATGCAGGTAGGCGATGCCCGCAGCTGGGAAGAGTGGGTGGATATTTACCGCAAGCTTGTTTACTGGGAGCTCGAGATTGGCAGTGCCGAAGCTGGTGGCATGGGAGAGGTGTTTGGCATGCAAAAAGACGAGGCCAACCTGGCATTCTCAAAATTCATAGCCAATAATTACGAAGACTGGCTTAATGAGCCTAAAGGTGAAAAACCACTGCTGTCGCATCAGCTAATGAAAAAAGCGGTTTTTCCACTCTTAAAAGAGAACAAGCCTGTTTTCTTTATTGTGATTGATAACCTGCGGTACGACCAGTGGAAAAGCATGGCTCCGCTGGTGTCGGAGTATTTTAATATTGAATCTGAAGAGATTTATTTCTCTATACTCCCGACCACTACCGGCTTTGCGCGTAATGCTATCTTCAGTGGTTTGCTGCCATCGCAAATGGCAAAGCAGCACCCCGACCTCTGGGTTGGCGACGACGATGATGAAAGCAAAAACCAGTATGAAGATAAATTCCTGGAACGCCAGCTGAAAAAGAACGGAATTGCCAATACCAAGTTCAGCTATAATAAGATCATCCACAACACCCAGGGTAAGAGCGTTAACGACAACCTCAACAACCTGCTGCGCAACGACCTGAATGTGGTGGTGTATAATTTTGTGGACATGCTTAGCCATGCCCGTACCGAAGTAGAGATGCTGAAAGAACTGGCATCTGATGAGGCAGCTTATCGCAGCCTTTCCTACTCGTGGTTTCTGCACTCGCCCCTGTTTGACATGCTGAAGCGGCTTAGCGAAAAAGATTGCCGGGTGGTAATTACCACCGACCATGGTACCATACGGGTACGCAAGCCCTTTAAAATAATCGGTGACCGAAACGTGAATACAAACCTGCGCTACAAGCAGGGCAAGAACCTGAACTGGGACGGAAACCACCTGCTGGAGGCCCGCCAGCCCGAAAGAATGGGGCTGCCGCGGATTAATGTTTCCACAGCCTATGTTTTTGCCATGGAAGATTATTTCTTTGCATACCCAAATAATTATAACTACTACGTCAACTACTACAGGGATACCTTTCAGCATGGTGGTATCTCTATGGAAGAAATGATGGTTCCCCTGGTGAGCCTGCGTGGCAAAGGAAGCTGATATGAAACAAAAAGTCTGGCAGGGAGTAACACTGGATCGGCTGCCCGGGGTGGCTGCAGAGGTGCTAAGCCTGCTGAATGGTGCGCCCACTGTATGGCAGTTTGACGGCCCCATGGGTGCAGGAAAAACAACTTTTATTAAGCAACTTTGCAGAGATTTAGGAGTGCAGGATGTTGTACAAAGTCCTACCTTCAGCCTGGTAAATGAATACCAGACCCAGGAGGGCGATACCATCTACCACTTTGACTTTTACCGGATCAACAGTCCGGAAGAGGCTCATCAGATCGGCGTAACAGAGTACCTGGATAGTGGTTATATATGTTTAATCGAATGGCCGGAGCGGATTCAGTCGCTACTTCCGGAAGAAAACGTACAGATACTGCTTCATCCGCATCCAGATAATAGCAGAACGATAGAGGTAAAGATTCATGGAACAACCGATTAACCCATCATCCGGTATGGAGGCGCTTTCGCGCCAGACTTCCCTGGTGCCACAGGAAAAGATGCTTGAAATGAAGCAGGGCAAAAAACGCCTGCTGCTGGGCATCCCTAAAGAGCGGGCAATGCAGGAGAACCGGGTAGCCCTGACACCGGAGGCCGTAGCCCTGCTGGTTAATAACGGACATGAGGTGTGGGTGGAAAAAGGGGCAGGTGATACAGCAAAGTATTCCGACCAGGAGTATGGCAATGCCGGGGCGCAGATCAAGTACACCTCCAAGGAGGTATTTGAAGCTGATGTGGTGCTGAAGGTAGAGCCACCGACAGAAGAAGAGGTGAGCTTTATGAAGCCGGGAAAGACCGTGATATCGGCCCTGCAGCTGGGTAACCAGCGGGAGGAGTACATTCACCGGCTTAATAAAAAGAGAATCACTGCTGTTGCCTTTGAGTTTCTTGAAGATAAAGTAGGCGGTATGCCGGTTGTGCGTGCCATGAGTGAAATTGCCGGCAGTGCGGTTATGCTGATTGCTGCAGAACATCTTAGCAGCACCTCAAACGGAAAGGGCATTATTTTGGGTGGTATTACCGGGGTGCCGCCTACCCGGGTGCTGATACTAGGTGCTGGTACGGTAGGGGAGTATGCCGCACGTACTGCCCTTGGTATGGGGGCAGAGGTACAGGTATTTGATATGCATCTTTATAAGCTGCGCCGCATCCGCCAATCGCTTGGCCACCACCTCTACACTTCAACGCTGGATCCGGTTACGCTGGCAAACAGCCTTCGTTCTGCAGATGTGGTGATTGGTGCCATACGGGCAGAAAAAGGCCGAAATAAAACAGTGGTAACAGAGCAGATGGTAATGAATATGCGCCCCGGCAGCATTATTATTGATGTTAGCATTGACCAGGGTGGCTGCGTAGAGACCTCAGAAATAACCACCCACGGAAAGCCTACTTTTGTAAAGCACGATATCATCCATTACTGTGTGCCTAACATACCTTCCAGGGTAGCCCGTACAGCAACTCAGGCGTTCAGCAATATTTTTAGCCCAATATTGCTGCAGGCTGCCGATATGGGGGGCATCGATGAAATGATCTTCTCCTATAAGTGGTTTATGAACGGGGTGTACACTTATAAAGGCTTTCTAAGTAATCAGCACGTAGCACGCAAGTTTGGGCTTAAGCACAAGGACCTTAACCTGCTGATGGCTGCAAGAAACTAATACTGGATTATTGAAACTTGAAAAGATCTTTGTAGGATAAGCCTTCTTCCATTGAGAGGAAGGCTTATCTTTTTAAAAACTGAAGTGGTCTCTGAACTCCAGTAATTCTTCTGTAAGTGGTTTTATGCTGTCTGGTTTAATATAATTAAGCAAGGCAGAGTTTGGATTTACGCGTAATTGCGGGAGCTGCAGGTGCTGGTTCGTGAAAATAAATTCAAGCTCAGGATACAGCTCTTTGATGGCATCCACAAGATCAAGTACCTGCAGGTTGCGGTCAACAACAGCATAGGTACCCGAGGGTACCACTGCTTTTCGGAGCCTGCTCAAAAGAGGAGCCAGGCGGTCGATGTGCAGAAAGGCCCTGTACTGACTGCCGTTGCCGTCAATCTTCAGGCGGCCTTTGTAGTGTGCATCAAACATAAACCTGTTTATTACTGCATCGAAGCGCATATTTCTGTTGTAGCCATACACGTTTCCCAGCCTTAATATATAAGTATCAATTTTTTGCTGAAGGCGCTGTACATGCTCTTCGCCACGCATTTTGCTTATGCCATACAGGGTGGAAGGGTTGGGAGTAGTTTGCTCCTGTATTTCTTCGGCAGAACTGCCATAAACGGAGGTGCTGCTGGTATAGATGAATCTCTTAACCTTGCTTTCTTCAATGGCATAAACCAGCTCTGCAGTACCCCAATGATTTACCTGCTCATGCATATGGCCATCGGTATTGGCAAAAGGCGTGGTTACTTTTGCAGCAAGGTGATAAACTACATCCACTCCATCCAGGCTTTTGCGGAGCTTACGTGAGTCCAGCAGTTCGCCATGCACAAAGCTTACTTTTTCAGCCCCTTTTATGCGCGGCCCACAAAATATGTTAAAGCTGCCACGGCTAAGGTTATCATAAACTATAATCTTTTCTACATCGGTCTGCTGAGCCAGGTGCTTCATGAGTGAGTTGCCGATGTAGCCGGCACCGCCGGTAATTAATATATTCATGGCTTAAAGAGTAGGTACTTATCAGCTAATGGATGAATCTGTGTTTACGCAGCCAGGGCTGCTACCGGCTTACAAGGTCTGTATGCAGGCCACATTCTGTTTTTTTGAGGCCATACCAGCGGGCTTCTCTTTCCTGCATGCCGGGGTCAGGCTTTCTGGTGCAGGGCTCACATCCAATACTAACATAGCCTTTTGCATCTAGGGTATGGCGGGGCAGATTATGTTCTTTAATGTAGCGCCAGATTTGCTGTTTACTCCAATTCAGCATGGGGTGGAACCTGATAGTACCGTGGGGAGCCGGCTGCTCTACCAGCATTGCACTCCTGGTTTTGCTCTGGTCTGCCCGAATGCCATTGATCCAGACATCATGCACCCGCAGTACCACATCCAGAGGCTGGGTTTTATTCATAAAACAGCAATAGTCAGGATCTGAAGTAAAGAGCAGGCGCCCCTCGGTATCGCGTTGCATCGATTTAGGTGTTTCGCTTTTCAGGTCTACCAGCGGTAGCTTAAACTGCTTGCAAACCTGCTCTGCAAAGGCAATGGTTTCAGGAAAATGGTAGCCTGTATTGATCAGGTAAACAGGGATGGTATTGTCTATCTGGCTAAGTATGTGCAGCAGCACCAGGCTGTGTGTCTGAAAAGAAGAAGTCGTAAAAAGCTTTTTGCCTTCTGCTTTATACTGTTCAATTCTTTCTTTGATCTGGTTAATTTCCACGAGAGCAACAGGTTGTAAATGCAAGTTACAATTCTATTTTAAAATCAGCTTATGTCCGGCATGCCAGCATTGTAGAAATCAGTCAGCTTTATACCCTATGAATATAGCCCTGGTAGATGTTAAAGAAGTACACAACCTTACAGCAATACAAGAAGTGCACTGTAGCCCTGTATCAACTGAGGCGTGCCTGTAGAGGGTAAGTACTGCTCTACTGCGGGTAACATAAAGGGGGTAAGTAAAATTACCAGGCGAAGTCATAGTGATGAAATCAGCTCCAGGTGGCTTGGATTTGATAACCAGTTTGGCCGCACTTTTCTGGGCTTAACACTGATGCCCGGCGAGGTGGCGCACGCCTATCTTGGCGGTAACAGAGTAAGCTACCTACGCCCCCTTAGATACTATTTTATCATTAGTTTTATTGGAAATAAGCTTTTTTATTACAGCAGCTGTTAGCTGCTTCCACTAGTCAGAGGGTTACTTTTCGTACAGGTAATTTTATGGCTACTTAAAAAGGTTTTTTTATTAGTGTTTATACTGAAAGCTGGCTTTTGGGTTTAATCCCTTGCTATAGTACAAACAGTTAAAAATGTCAATGAGTAATGTTTAAACACTTTTTTTAAGAAAACTTAACCGTTTAGAAAACATTTATTAGCTAAAAACGTTGGAGTTTGTTTTTATCTTTGGTAATATTAAATGTTATCTTACTCTCGTAATATTATCAAGTTCACCTAATGAAAAACCTTTACAAACCAAAGAGTTTGCTGGCTTGTGCTGGCCTTATGTTAGTTCTTGTAGGCTGCGCCGACCCTATGGAGGAAATGCAGGTACAGGCAAGTTCTCAACTTGTTGATTCTTCTGCTGAGAAGCACAAGCCAATCGGTGGTCAGGACGACGAAATCGGCACCATGGGCAAGCACAAGCCTATTGGCGGCCAGGATGATGAGATTGGTACCATGGGCAAACATAAGCCTATAGGCGGCCAGGATGATGAAATAGGCACTATGGGTAAGCACAAACCAATCGGTGGTCAGGATGATGAGATTGGTACCATGGGTAAGCATAAGCCTATTGGTGGTCAGGACGACGAAATTGGTACCATGGGCAAACACAAGCCAATCGGTGGTCAGGATGATGAGATTGGTACTATGGCTCTGCCAGTACAAACCGCTACAACTACCAGAGGTAGGTAGTTGCTGAGGGGCGTGCTTACACAATCAATACCTGCTGAAGAGAAATGCTGTTACGTTTGCTTCAATAACATTGAGCAGATGCAAGCTGTTCAGTAAGGGTGTAAGCCTGCAGCCACAAACAAAAACTATCAAGTTTTATTCTCCTGATATATCCTTCATGTCTTTTACTGCTACATAATACATACAGGATAATAGAAGAATTAAACGAACAAAAAAGGCGCTGGTCAATAGCGCCTTTTTTTTATGCTTTCTGTAGAGGCTAGTCCGATAACAGTACTTTCCAGGCCTCCGCCACAAGGCCTCGCTGCAGGTACTTTTGGGCAAGCAGGTGCTGTTGCTGTTTACGCTCCCTTTCACTTAGGCCTGACCACTGCGTTGCCAGGCCTTCCTGCTCTGCGAAATCTTTAACGGAATCACTATCTGGCAGCTTTTCTGTATTACCCAGTTTGCCTAAATCGTTACCTGTTAAAATACTGCTGTTCCTGATTGGCTCCGGGAGCTGATCAACCCCAATACCCAGGTGACGCAGGGGTTTGGCAATTTCAAATACGGCTGATCCGCTGGCGCGGCAATAATAGTCTGAGCCCATGCGCGCTACTGCATCCAGCTTGTGCGGATCGATCTTACCCTCTTCGTTCAGCACCTGTTCGTGGATGTGCATGAGCAGCACTTCACAAACGACCAGGTTGCCAGCTCCGCCTTCCTCGCCCAGTGGAATAACCTGTTTTACAATACATTCAAAAGCGGCTGGGGCTTCTGCAACACGTGGTGGTTTAACTCTCTCACTATCATGAGGTGTTAGGCCGCTTTTTATAAATTCATTGATGCCCCTGCCGTATTCGGTACTGGCCAGCGACATTTGCTCAGCTATATTATAGCTAACAATGTTAATAACCACCTCTGGTACTTCCAGCACATTCTCTAAAGTATGTTTGGTTGTATTATCACGCACCCGGCGTGAGGGCGAAAATATAAGGATGGGCGGATTGGAACCAAAGCAGTTGAAAAAGCTGAATGGGCTAAGATTAACATTTCCCTCCTTATCTACTGTACTGGCGAATGCAATAGGCCTGGGCACAACTGCGCTAAGCATGTGTCCATGGAATGCTGCCGTGCTCACAGCTTTTGGATCAACAGATATAGTTTTCAGACTCATTGGGATTCATGATTTTATGCTCTTGCGGCGAGAGTGAATTATTTAAGCCACATCCACAGGAAGGGAGTTCGGCTGGTAACTGTTTTAACCAGGTCCTGGTAGGTATAAAGGGTCTTGTGCTGCCTGTTGAATCGATCTACAAAGTGCTCTATTTTATCTGCCTGGTTTCGGAACAGGTAGGTGGTTTCCAGTTGCTGATCATCAGAAAGCTGCTCCAGCTGGCCATATAAAATACTATCCTTTTCAACAAGCAGGGAGAGACGGAAGTGCTTGGGGCTGTTCAGTGCTTTATCTCCCTCTTCCTGCTTTCCGCCATGCGGCAGGCTAAAATCCAGCAGCAGCCGGTCTATACCAGCACCTATTTCTCTTTTATATGGCGATAAGGTTTTAAGATCTTTGTTCTTCTGCTGTATTTCAGTAATGCATGCCAGGGTACTGCAGTTGGTAATAGCACTCACCGTAAGCTGGTAGTGCTGAGCCGCCGCTGCCACCCCGCTTACAGATAAAACAACAGTCAGTAAGAATGCTTTTACAGTAGCGTTGAATTGCATTTTTAGAAGGTCAGGTCTTAAAATTTACTCTGGTTGCTGCTCTGGCTTTATCACAGGGCTTGCTGCAATTTGCCGGGTATCCTAATCAGTCTTGCAGGTGCTAAAGTCTCAAATGGTAACCAGGCATGGGGCTGCAGTATTTAGCGCTATTCAATCCTGTATATCCATTACAGCAGCTAGTATTTATGTTTGGATCAGGTCTGCAGGGCAGGCTGTAAGGGGTATTAAATAGCAACAGGGGGTAGTATCTCAGTTACCACCTCGCCAAAGCCTATCCGTACTCCGCCTTTTTCTGCCCTGGCACGCATGCGTACAATATCGCCATCTTCTATAAAGGTGCGGGTGCTGCCATCTGGCATTTCTATTGGTTTTGTGCCCTTCCAGGCAAGCTCCAGCATAGATCCCCAGCTTTCCTTCTCCGGCCCACTAATGGTTCCGCTGGCATACATATCGCCAACACATATGTTGCAGCCATTGATTGTGTGATGAGCCAGCTGCTGAACCATATTCCAGTACAGGTATTTATAATTACTCTGGCAAACTACTTTTTCATCCATGCCTGCTGCGGCAATAGAAACCTCCAGCTGAATGTCGTAGTGGTGCCTGCCTTCGTACTTCAGGTAATCGAGCGGTTCAGGCTCCTGTTTGGGGCCCTCAGTTTTAAAAGGTTTCAGGGCATCAAGGGTAACAACCCATGGGCTAATGCTGCTTCCGAAGTTTTTAGCCAGGAATGGCCCCAGGGGCACATATTCCCAGGTCTGGAGATCGCGTGCACTCCAGTCATTGAAAAGCACCAGTCCAATAATATCATTTTCGGCCTCTTTGGTAGAGATACGTTCACCGAGCAGGGTATTTCTGCAGGTAATGAAAGCCATCTCAAGCTCAAAGTCAAGCCTTTGGCTGGGGCCAAAGCTGGGCTTATCGGCATCGGGTGCTTTGCTCTGGCCCATGGGGCGATGCAGGGGTGTGCCACTTACCACAATAGAAGAGGCGCGGCCATGATAACCCACCGGCAGGTGCTTCCAGTTTGGAAGCAGGGCATTATCCGGGTCGCGGAACATGCTGCCAACATTTCGGGCATGGTCTTCAGAGCTGTAAAAGTCGGTATAATTTGCTACGGCAACTGGCATCAGCATTTCTGCCACATCAACGGGAATAAGGCACTTTTTGCTGATGTATTTGATGGTTCTGTTTTCGGCTGCCTCGTTCAGCATCTTGCTGACTTCCTTGCGTAACTTGCCAACTTTTTTACGTCCCAGGGCAAAGAAGGCGTTGAGCGAGGGCTGTTTAAATATTTTATCCGGCAGCTTAAGCTCATCGAAATAGCCGCCCTTCTGCAGCTGATGGAGGTCCAGTACGTATTCGCCAATGGCTACACCTGCGCGGGGGCTTTTTTTTCCATCACTGAAAATACCAAAAGGCAGATTCTGTATTGGAAAGTCGGAGTCGGCCGGAACTTTTACCCAGCTTTTCAGGTGCGCATCATTTGGGTTGTACATAAAAAATATAGTCTGGTTGAATAAAATCAAATTTAATTATAATCTGTAAAATACCTACCTGCAAAAAGCAGGCGCTAAAAGCTTGTTGCGATTGCACAGCAGGTTAGGCTTTTTTGATTAATTTTGCACTTTGTATCACAGCCTGCCCTACTAGGTTACCAGCGTATTCCCTTTTTGTTTTATAAGGGAATCATGGCGCTGGAGGGAGTGCAGGTTGTGTATAATGTAGCATCAATCCCGGCATGCTCAGGCAGTCCGGGGAAAATAACTTTTTATCAGGAAAATAATTTTATCAACAGCATGTCCATCAGTGCCAAATACAACCCTGCCGAGGTAGAAGATAAATGGTATGCCTATTGGCTCAAGCATAAATTTTTTCACTCGGAGCCCGATGAGCGGGAGCCTTACACCATTGTAATTCCGCCGCCGAATGTAACGGGTGTGTTGCACATGGGCCACATGATGAATAACACCATTCAGGACGTACTGACCCGCAAGGCCCGGATGGAGGGTAAAAATGCCTGCTGGGTGCCTGGTACCGACCATGCATCTATTGCCACCGAAGCCAAAGTTGTGGCCCTGCTAAAAGAGCGTGGAGTTGAAAAAAGCAGCCTTAGCCGCGAAGAGTTCCTGGCGCATGCCTGGGAGTGGAAGGAAAAATACGGGGGCATTATCCTGGAGCAGCTTAAAAAGCTGGGGGCCTCCTGCGACTGGGAGCGCACCCGCTTTACCATGGAGCCCAAAATGAGTGCCCAGGTAATAAAGGTTTTTGTAGACCTTTATCAGAAGGGATACATCTACCGGGGCATTCGCATGGTTAACTGGGATCCGCAGGGAAAAACAGCGCTCTCGGATGATGAGGTTGTTTACAAAGAAACCCCTGCAAAGCTTTACCACATTCGCTATAAGATTGAAGGTACCGAAGAGTGGATTACCATTGCAACGGTACGCCCTGAAACCATTCTGGGTGATACGGCCATCTGTGTGCATCCCGAGGATGAGCGCTATAAACATCTGCATGGCAAAAAGGCGCTCATACCTTTGATCGACAGGCCAATTCCCATCATTACAGATACTTATGTTGATAGGGAGTTTGGAACTGGTGCCCTTAAAGTAACCCCTGCCCACGATCCGAACGATTATGAGCTGGGCCTGAAGCACAACCTGGAGGTGCTGGACATCCTGAACGACGATGGTACGCTCAACCAGAAAGCACAGCTGTATGTAGGCCAGGATCGCTTTGTGGTGCGCAAGAAAATAGCCAAAGAGCTGGAGGAAAAGGAGTACCTGCTAAAAACTGAAGATTACAAGAGCAACGTTGGCCATAGCGAGCGTACCAATGCCGTTATTGAGCCAAAGATATCGCTGCAGTGGTTCCTGAAAATGGATACCATCACCATTCCTGCGCTGGAGAATGTGTTGAACGATAATGTACAGCTACATCCGGCCAAGTTCAAGAATATGTATCGTAGCTGGATGGAGAATGTGCGCGACTGGTGTATCAGCCGGCAGCTGTGGTGGGGCCAGCAAATACCAGCCTACTATATTAATGGTAGCAGAGATTTTGTGGTGGCCGAATCGGCAGAGGAAGCGCTGGAGCTGGCCCGCCAGAAAACCGGCAATGCCAGCCTGCAGATGGATGCGCTGGAGCAGGACCCGGATGTGCTCGACACCTGGTTTAGTTCATGGCTGTGGCCAATGTCTGTTTTCGATGGGATTTTAGATCCCGAAAGCAAAGACCTGAAGTACTATTACCCTACCAACGACCTGGTAACGGCACCAGAGATTCTCTTTTTCTGGGTAGCCCGCATGATTATTGCCGGTTATGAGTACGAGGGGGAGAAGCCTTTCAAAAATGTATACCTTACCGGTATTGTGCGCGATAAGCAGGGCCGCAAGATGAGCAAATCGCTGGGCAACAGTCCAGATCCGCTGGAGCTGATGGTGAAGTATGGTGCAGACGGTGTGCGTACAGGTATGCTCTTTAGCTCGCCAGCCGGCAACGACCTGCTGTTCGATGAAAAGCTGTGCGAGCAGGGCCGTAACTTCAACAACAAGATCTGGAACGCTTTCCGCCTCATTAAAGGATGGGAAGTTGATAACACTAAAGATGGCAGCACCAATAAAGTTGCCATTGAATGGTTCCGCAACCGCTTTGCCCAAACCCTGCAGGAACTGGAGGATAACTTTAAGAACTTCCGCATCAGTGATTCACTCCATACTGTTTACAAGCTGGCCTGGGATGATTTCTGCAGCTGGTACCTGGAGATGGTAAAACCACCTTTCGGCGAAGCTATCGATAGTGCAACCTATGAAGCAACAGTAAGCTTTATGGAAGATGTGCTGAAGGTGCTGCATCCCTTTATGCCATTCATTACAGAAGAAATATGGCAGCAGCTGCGTGAGCGGCAGGAGGGCGAAAGCCTTTGCATTACCCGCTGGCCACAGACCGAAACCTTTGAGAAGCAGCTGCTTGATGAAGCAGCCGTTGCTTTCGATGCCGTACAGAATGTGCGGAACCTGCGGAACAGCAAAGGGATGTCGCCTAAGGAGGAGCTTAAGCTGGTGGTGCGTACTGAGCGGCCGCAGCTCTATAAAAACTGGGAGGCTGTGCTGCGCAAGCTGGCAAACCTAAGCGACCTGCAGTTTGGCGATAAGCCTGATGGGGCCGTGAGCATGGTTGTGGGTGCTGATGAGCTGTCGGTACCGCTGGAGGGTAACATCGATGCTGCTGCTGAGCGTGAAAATGTACTGAAAGAGCTGGAGTACACCCGTGGATTCCTGGCTTCGGTAGATAAAAAGCTTAGCAACGAGCGCTTTGTAAGCAACGCCAAGCCAGAGGTTGTAGAAAGCGAACGCAAAAAGAAAGCAGACGCCGAGGCCAAGATCAAGGCCCTGGAGGAAAGCCTTGCGGCGCTTGGCTAAGCGGTGGTCAGCCTGTTGGAAGAGTAGATTTTCTCTAATTTGCCAAAATATTAAACCAGTCTCTGCTAACAGGGGCTGGTTTTTTTATGCGAAGTATGTTAGTCTGATTCAGCCGGTGAGGTTGTTTTGTTTTTGATCAGTGGCTTTTCAAAGATATTTTATTCTTCAGCTCCACATGCGTTCGGAGAAACTGTAAAAACTCCTGCCGTTTGCCACTTTTATGCAGTGCCTTCAGGGGAAATTTTAATTTTTGGGTGCCATACGATACCCAGAGTACTTCACCACGCTGCAGTGCAGAATAAATCGTAAAGAGTCCCATCATCAGTGGCAGCAGAATCATGAGAATTTGTTCGGTATAGATAATATGTACGTTGGGGTCAATGTAATTTAGGTAAAGCGAAAGGGCTGCCGAAAATGCAAATATGACCAGTAAAAGCCCGAAAAGCAGGAGTACCAGCCAGTTATTCATCTCCCAGCCCTGCATAATTTCAATACTGTGTATTTTCTTGTAAGAGATCGTCTTAAAATTAAATCGATTGCGCAGAAGATGAAGCCCTTCATCAGAAAAGCCTACTTTATCGGTTTGGAAGTGGTATTTGCTCATGATTGCAGGAGTGAGTAGAACAATATATAAGTTTTGTTTAAGCTGCACAAGCAAAGCCGGCAGTCACTTTTTTGCCTGTTCCAATCAGTATTAAATATATTATCAAAAGCAGAACTGCCAATAGGGTTTAGCGGTATAAAGAGTAGACTTAAGACAACAGAATATATGGGCATTGGAGATTTTGTAAATAAGATAAAAACAGAGGTTAAAGTGATCAAGGGCGATGAGACCAAAGATAAACTTTTCTCAAGCACCAATCATTTCTCAAGCATAGATGAGGCCGTTAAGGAGTTTCTTCGGTCAAAGGAGAAATTGTTTCACGTAAACGACTGGTCTAAGCTGCCTGGCATTTCCTCTGGTTTCAAGCTGTATGATGCACATGGTGCAGTAAAAGAAACTGCTATCCCACAGGTAGGAGATTTTATTTTTATTGATCTGCCAGGGCCCAGCCCCGAAACCTGGGTAGAGGTGATTGATGTAAAAGAAGAAGCCGATTGGGCTGAATTTACGGTAAGTCCAAGCCATGACCCGCGGGAACAAGGAAAGGAAGTGCGGGAAGTAGAGCATTTTTTTGCAGATGAGGCTACCAGTACCTTTCGGGTGGAGCGAAAAGATAATGCCATTTCTGCCTGTGAAATCGGTATGGAAGAAGGTGTTAACAACCGGGGGAAAGAGGCCGGGGGGCGTGAGATTGTGAATACAGTAATAGCAGTAGGTGGCTGGATCCTTTTCCAGGAAATACAATGGCGAAAGCTAACAGATTACCTCGTGCATAAAATTGAGCTGGAAGAATAAACTACAGAGAGTAGATATCGCACATCTTCTATAAGCTGTTGCCGTACAATAACAGCAATTAATACCCTTTCTTAGGGCAGCTGTATCATTATTTTTTTTCAAACATACTATGAATATACTTGCTAATGAAAGCAAGGCGGCCAATACAATTGCAGGGGCGCTTGCAGGAACTACTGCCATGACGGCTTTCAGCTATGCTTTATCCAAAGCCATGAAGGAGCAGTTCAGGGAACCAGAATTGTTGAGCTTCCTGGTGCATGAACAGCCCCTGGTAAAGCTCACCAGAAGCTATAAGTGGGCTGATAAAACCTCTGGCTACATTCTCCATTACCTGGCAGGGGTTGGTTATGCTGCAGGTTATGAGTACCTCTGGAAACCAGCAATTAAGCTGCCAACGGTAATAAAAGGGGCTGCTTACGGGGTGCTGGCAGGCTTATCCGGTGTGGCCGTATGGGAAGCCACCATCAGCCTGAGAGAGAAGCCTCCCAGGCTGGATAAAGGTAAGTACTATGCTCACCTGGTTTTAGCGCATGTTGTTTTTGGTGCAACAACTGCATTAGTGTCCAGGGCCATGAGTAATAAACAAGACTGATTAGCGCAGGTGGCAAGGCTTCAGTTTTCCTGTTGCTGCTTACCGACAAGCCATAGCGCTGCAATTACCCCAGCCGGAAAAATAATACTTGCAGCCTGCCAGTGGCGCAGCTTTGGCCTTGGCTTTAGCTTTAAATGGCGCAGGAGGTAGGCTGCAGACATGCCATGTCCGGCGGCCAGGGATGCTAATACGATGGTGGTGATCATTTTTTCAGATGTTTCTCCAGAAAAGCAATGCTTGCTTCTACTACCTGAACAGTATCGTTCGGTAAATCATTCTTTTCCCACGGATGTGCACCACCAAAGGTATGATTACTGTCGGGAATGATCAATAGTTCTGCGTCCTCTTTCCAGCTGGCAATATCGTGTGCCATCTGCACAGGGAGGGTTTCATCGGCAGTGCCATGGATTACCAGTAGGGGTTGCGGCATGTTTTTTACTGCGGCAGGTATGTCGAGCCGGTCTTTGTTCTTCCAGAAGTTATCAACCAGCTGGTAGTACAGGGGCATTTCCTGCCCGGTACGTGTGTTGGAAATATGTACAACACCTTTCTTTTTCCAGTCATCCAGAAAACTCTGGGGCCAGCGTTCCTCCAGG
Organism: Cesiribacter sp. SM1; assembly: GCF_020178975.1. Taxonomy (GTDB): domain Bacteria; phylum Bacteroidota; class Bacteroidia; order Cytophagales; family Cyclobacteriaceae; genus Cesiribacter. Next base: position 182,894 of record NZ_JAHXBU010000046.1, on the reverse strand, counting down.
TTATTAATGGCAGCCCAGCTTACCACCGCTTTTACACGTGGTTCTTCAGCGGCTTTCAGCAGTACCAGTCCGCCACCGCGGCTATGGCCAATAAGTGCAAGGTTCCCTAAATCAAGTTCCATGGCAGGTATACTGCTTTCGCCATTCTCCAGGTGATTTACCAGCACAGTTAAGTCATCGAGCTCAATGGTGAAGTTGTTATGACCAAATGCCTCAAGGTCTGCGAATTCAGTTGGTTTTTCCGGGGTGGTGCCGTTATGAGAAAGGTTTACCTTTACAAAAATAAATCCCCGGTCTGCGAAGGTATCAGCCACCAGATCAAAAGTGCCCCAGTCTTTAAAACCTTTAAAGCCATGCACAAACACAACTACCGGTTTTGGTACGCCATCCTGCTTGTAGCGGGCATCATAAATAAAAGGTCTGTTATTGTGTTGGGAATATAGAATCTGGTTCCCGGTGTATGTTAGTCTATCCATATTAGGCAAAATAAGAAAAGAGGGTTTTGGTTTGCAAAAAAAGGGATTGTATACTTGTATCCGTTAAAAATGTCCATCTCCCTAGACCAAATACAAACGCCCATCGCGGCAGAAATGCAGGCTTTTGAGCAAAAGTTCCGTGCCTCCATGCGCACAAGGGTGCTTTTGCTCGATAAAATCATGCGCTACATTGTAAAGCGCAAGGGCAAGCAAATGCGTCCTATGTTCGTGTTTCTTAGCGCAGGTACTGCAGGTGGAAAAATAGAGGAAGCTACCTACCGGGGTGCATCCTTGATCGAATTACTGCACACAGCCACCCTGGTGCACGATGATGTGGTAGATGATGCCAGCCACCGGCGTGGTTTTTTCTCTGTGAATGCACTCTGGAAAAACAAAATAGCGGTACTGGTAGGTGATTACCTCTTAAGCCGGGGCCTGCTTCTTAGTGTAGATAATGGTGATTTTGACCTGCTCAAAATAGTATCTACTGCAGTGCGCGAAATGAGCGAGGGAGAGCTGCTGCAGATAGAAAAGGCCCGCCTGATGGACATAACCGAAGAGGTGTACTACGACATCATTGGTAAGAAAACTGCCAGCCTTATTGCCTCCTGCTGCGCCGCCGGGGCTGCTTCGGTAGGAGTAGGAGCAGATGTGATTGAGCGCATGCGTTTGTTTGGTGAAAAAGTAGGCATGGCTTTTCAGATTAAAGATGATTTGTTCGACTACGGCGAAGAAGAAATTGGCAAACCTGTAGGCATCGATATCAAAGAACGTAAAATGACGCTCCCGCTCATTTACGCGCTCAATAATTCAAGCTGGCTCGACAGGCGTACAGTTATTTACAAAGTAAAAAACCAGAGCCACAGACCTAGAAAGGTTAGGGAGGTAATCGAGTTTGTAAAAAAATCCGGAGGCATTCAGTATGCCGAAGAGGTGATGCACCGCTACATAGAGGAAGCTATGCAGCTGCTTACAGCTCTGCCGGATTCAACCTACAAAACATCGCTCCAGCAACTGGTAACCTATACCATTGAGCGAAATAAATAGGTGTTGGGTATGGAGCTGCCAGCTTACCCTAAACCTGCTGGTGATTTATTCTCTAAAGTTTAGCTTTTCTCATTCAGGGTGTTTTGGTTTGCCCTGGCTTTTGTGGTCTGGCGGTTTGTTTTCCTTTTGTAGGTGAACTTTCTGATAAAGTAAGCTATAAAAGGTGTGCCTATGGCGGTAGGTAACAGCCAGGCTATGTAAACGGGCTCTGTATGTATGTTAGTAACCAAAAAGGCCGTTACAGTGCTGATATAGGCACCGCCCATTCTGCTGATGTGCCGCCTGAGCAGGTCGGCTTTCTTTTGCTTGTCAAAGCTTCTTAACATCCTTGCATCTCCCAGCAGCATCGAGAGTAGAATGCCCATAAACACCAGCAGTACCGGCTGCAGCCCCTGTAAATGTAGGCCCTCCTGCATGATCAGATAGCTTGTAAAAGCGGCTGCCAGTATGAGGGCTGATATCAGTAATATCCAATCAGGGATCAGCACCGGCTTATTTTCTGCTTTGTGGTACTGAAGGCTCCTGTAGCCGGTAAGCGTCATGTAGGTAGAGAATATACCTATCGTAAAAAGAAAGGGATTGTATTTCATCAGGCACATGACAATGGCAGTGCTGCCAACACCAATCATAGCGAGGGTGTAAATTTTGCCTGCTGTGTTGTGGAACTTTTTGCCCTTGGGAGCAGTAAATGAAAAGCCTCCGCTTAAAAGCGCCGTAAAGCCGGCTGCAATGTGAAGCACAAGTATAAAAGTGTACAGCATCGTGTTTTTGTTTTGTGATGCTGCAAGCATAATAATCCTTTTTGAAGGCTGCAGAAAATTGGGTTCGGGGGGAAGCAGCAGGGCTGAAAAACAAGCTTTGGGATAAATGACAAGGTATCAGGGATAAACAGCAAAGCCTTTCTGGCTGATTTGTTCAAGGATTTTTTTGGCAAATGACCTGCCAACGGGTACCCGTTGATGGCTGCCTTTGAGGTGTAGCTGGTAGCCTTGCGCATTTCCGGATACACGTATTACCTGCTCCAGGTTTACCAGGTAGGAGCGATGGCATCGGGCAATAAGTGGTATTTCACCCAATTGATCTTCCAGTCTGCTTAGGCTGCTGCGCAGCAGGCTTTTTTTGATCTCATTGCCATTACACTGGTGAATCTCGGTATAGTTGCCGGCAGCAGCAATGTAAAGCAGGTCCTGTAAATTGAGTTGAATAGCCTCGTCTTTGTTTTCACCGGATAAGTGGATGATCTCCCTGCCTGCAGTGTTTAGATCAGTGGGAGTAGCTCTGTGCTCAAGTTGCCGGTTGGTTGCGGCTGCAACGGCCAGGTGTTTTTTTAGGGCATGGGCATAACCATAGAGGGTAAGGGTAACTGTTGGAAACAGACCAATTGCAAAAGTTACACCTATGTAAAAGATCAGGCTTTCCAAAGAATAGGGGATTAGTGCTATGGCGGCGCTATAAAAGAAATTAGCAGCAGCTATGGTACTGATCTGTGCCAGCACATAAGCTATTTGATTTGAAACAGTCCACCTGGCTTCCCGTCCCGGATCCTGCTTCATATATAAGTGGAGGCTGATCCCGAACAGGAGCATAACGGCGGTTGTGATCAAACCATAACCTGCAAGAATGATAAACCGGCTTTCTGCAGCGATCTCATGTATGCCAAAAGGCTGAAAAAAGAAGAGAAAAAGGGCAACGAATGCGCCTACAAGCAGCGCATGTCCAATTATGCTTTTTGGGTTTAGCTGTACCGGGCAGGGCTTGTTCCAAAGGCTTAGCATGGTGGGCTCAGTTTATGCAAATAAGATCATCAGGGGCTTAACTTATCTAGTACAGCAGGCTTGTCTGGATTGCCGATACTTCAGCATGGCACCTGTCAAACATTAAATTTAAAAATACTTCAATTCTCTTAAAAGCACAGCGATAGCTGAAGGTATCAGTAAAGCTGTGGTTCAGTATTTCATCTCTTGATTACTCTGTTGGTGTTATTGGTCTCATTATCAGTGGTGTAAGCTTGTTTGATAAAGCCATCGGCAAAGGTGTTGCATTCCCAATTTCAAAGGTAGTTTAAGCTTGAAATTCGGGAATGTGCCATAGAGGCTTAACTATTATAAAGCTTCACATTTTCAAAACCATGGAGAAGTAATGCAGGGGAAGAGGATGTTTTGGAAATAAGGGCAAAAGTGGGGCTGGTGGGAGGAAGTGGGAGAGTTTGAAAAGGTGTTTTTGGTGCCCCATAAGGCCTGTTTGTTACCATTATGTTAAGTAAGAAAACACCTGAATATTCATGTATGGCTCTTAAATGCTAAGAAGACACGCTTACAGATATATAATATTGTTGACCTAAAATGCTACATATGTTAAACATTCTGCTTCTCGAAAGACTTGTGCACAAATCTTGTGTGGATAAGTCAAAGTGTATCTGGTTAAACTTTTGAAAATCAACAAGATACCTACTTTTGGTTTATGTGCTGTTAGAGGGTGTATGCTGTCTTAACATACTGAATTTGAGCTGTTTCTGCTATAAATAAAAATTGAGTTCAATATAAATAAATAGGATATTATTAATGATAAGGCTTTTTTATTTCTTTATTTAGGCATTTTAATTGAATTAAACGTATATAAGTGTGATAGCTTGTTTGGGTGTGTGGTAAAGGTGGGAGAAAGTGGTAAAATGTGGATAAAGATGTCATTTTAATTTCTAGATTTGCAGAAGACCCATGGCATATTTCACTTCTGAATATGAATGTAAGCTCGATGCGAAAGGCAGAATGATGCTGCCCGCCCGCATCAAATCCGCACTGCCAAGTTCGGCTACGGATGAGCTTGTGCTGCGCCGTGGGTTTGAGCCATGTCTGGTGGTGTATCCCTATACCGAGTACAAAAAGATTTTTTCCAAGATTGCATCTCTCAATGAGTTCAATGAGGAGTACAGAACACTTCAGCGTAATTTTTTCAGGGGTAATGTGCAGGTTGAGCTGGATGGCAGTGGCCGCTTGCTTATTCCTAAAACCATGATGAAGTATGCCGAACTGGACAAAGATGTAATTGTGGTGGGGATGGGAAACCGCTTTGAATTATGGAATCCGGAAAAGTATGAGGATTACCTGATTCAGGACAGGGACGAGTTTAGTAAATTAGCGGAAAAATATCTTTCAGAATAAGTTGCCAATGTCCTACCACGAGCCGGTAATGCTTCAGGAAACGCTGGAGGGATTGCAGCTGCAGCCAAACGGAACCTACGTAGATCTTACTTTTGGTGGCGGTGGCCATAGCAAAGCAATTCTTCAGCAACTAGGAGAAGGAGGGCGTCTGTTTGCTTTCGATCAGGACGATGATGCCCGACAGCAGGCTACTGCTATCACAGATCCCCGCTTCAGGTTTATAGAAACCAACTTCAGGCACCTAAAGCGATACTTGAAGCTTTTTGGCGTAACAGCGGTAGATGGCATCCTGGCCGACCTGGGAGTATCTTCTCATCAGCTCGATGAGCCGGAGCGTGGTTTTTCTACCCGCTTCGAGGCTGATCTGGACATGCGGATGGATAGGGCTAGTAGCCTGACAGCCAGTGAAATAGTAAATACATACCCGGAGCGTGAGCTGCATAAAATACTGGGTATGTACGGCGAAGTGAAGAATGCGAAGTCGCTCGCAGCGGCAATTGTGGCAAAGCGGATCAATGCGCCCATACGCACGGTAAATGACTTAAAGGAAGTGCTGAACCGCTACGCCCCCAAGGGCAAGGAATTCAAATACCAGGCCCAGGTGTTCCAGGCGCTGCGCATTGTGGTGAATGATGAGCTGCAGGCGCTGGAGGAGATGCTTGAGCAAACAGCAGAGGTGCTTAGGTCGGGTGGCAGACTGGTGGTCATGAGTTACCATTCGCTGGAAGACCGGCTGGTAAAACATTTTATGGCAAAGGGGAAATTCTCGGGTGAGGCAGAAAAGGATTTTTACGGAAATATGCAGCGGCCCCTGGAGCCGGTAACCCGTAAGCCAATAGAGCCCGGGGCAGAGGAAATAGCAAGAAATAACAGGGCAAGAAGTGCGCGTTTGCGTGTGGCAGAAAAAATATAAGGAGGTGGGGTATGTTGATGTTAGTGGCAAACAAACCGAAAGCTAAAAAGAAACAAAAGCAGAAGGATCGTAAGAACCTGTTTGCGCGTGTGGAAGCAATGTTCCGGATGCAGCGCCTTTTTGATGAGGGTGTGCCGGTGCGTTATTTCCCTTTTGGTATTTTTCTGATGCTGATCCTGCTTACCTACATTGGCAATAATCACTATGCCGAGCGCATGCAGCGCAAAATTCAGAAGCTGGAGAGTGAAGTAGAAGACCTTAGGGCCGACTACACCACCCTTAAGGCCGACTATATGTTCTCCAGTAAACAGTCTGAAGTTGCCCGTAAGGTGCAGCCTATGGGTCTTATAGAAAGTCAGCAACCACCAATCAAACTTATACTGAAAGACGATGAAGATTAAGCAATCCATGCTCCTGCGGGTACGCATTGCCTTCCTCTTTGTCTTTATATTCGGGGCAGCAATCATCTACCGCATTTTTGACCTGCAAATGCTGCAGGGGAGCAAGTGGCGCAAAGTGGCGGCGGCAACCAGCCTGCAGTATCGTACCATTAAGGCTACCCGGGGTAATATTTACTCTGATAACGGAAGCCTGCTGGCTACTTCTTTGCCCTTTTACCGGGTGTGCATGGACCCTACCATTGCCAAAGAAGAGCTCTACAAGCAAAGCATTGATTCGCTGGCCCTCATGCTGTCGCGCTTTTTTGGCGACCGCAGCAAGGAAGAGTACAAGCGCCGCATTAACGATGCCCGCCGCAGCAAGCGCCAGTACCTGATCGTAAACCGCCTGCAAATTGGCTATCAGGATAAAAAGAAGATGGAAAAGTGGCCCCTTTTCCGCGAAGGCAAGTATAAGGGTGGCGTAATTTTCGAAAAGGTTGAGAAGCGTTTCAAGCCTTTTTCTACCCTGGCTAACCGTACGGTTGGCTACATTAACGAATCAGAATCGGGAGCGGGCCTGGAATATAGTTTTAACGAACAGCTTAGGGGTAAGCATGGTGAGGCGCTATTCAGGCGTGTTGCCGGTGGCAGCTGGCAGCCTGTGTTTGGCGAAACCGAAAAGAGGCCTGTAGAAGGGCTCGATATTTTTACCACCCTGGATGTAAACCTGCAGGACGTGGCAGAATCATCGCTGCTGCGCCACCTGCAGTACCACAATGCCGACAGGGGCTGTGTGGTGGTAATGGAGGTAAAGACCGGCCACATCAAAGCTATGGCCAATCTTAGCCGCAACGCGGCGGGTTATTATGCCGAGAGCTATAACCTGGCGGTAGGGCAGCATGGTTTGCGTGAACCTGGCTCTACCTTTAAGCTGGCCAGCATGATTGCCCTCTTCGAAGATACCAACATCAAACTTACCGATACAGTTGATACCGGAAATGGCATACAGCGGTTCTACAAAGAGGTGATTCGCGATCATAAGCCGGGAGGCTATGGTAAGATTACCATCGAAGAAGCTTTTGCCAAATCATCGAACATAGCAGTTGCTAAGCTGGTGGATGCCCATTTCGGCCTGAAGCCACAGCGTTTCATGGACTATATCCGGCAAATGGGTTTAACCGAACCACTGGGCTTTCAGCTGAAAGGGGAGGGTTTGCCTAAGTTTCCGCCCCAGCAAAAGTGGAGTGGTATTACACTGCCCTGGATGGCTTATGGCTATGGCTTTGAAATTACACCCCTGCAAACCCTTAGCTTCTATAATGCGGTGGCCAACGATGGTAAAATGATGCGGCCTATGCTCGTGTCTTCCATCCGCAGGGCCGACAAGCTGGAACAGGAATTTCTGCCACAGGTAATGCAGGAAAAGATCTGCTCCGCACAAACGCTGGAGAGTGTACGCAAAATGCTGGAGGGTGTGGTGGAACATGGTACGGCCAATAACATCCGCAACAGTCATTACCCCATTGCCGGCAAAACCGGTACGGCACAAACACTGGAAAACGGCAGGTACGCTAAAAAGTATTACACCTCCTTTGTGGGTTATTTTCCTGCCGACAGGCCAAAATACAGTGCCATTGTGGTGATTGATAATCCAAAAGGCTACAATCAGTATGGTAGTGATGTGGCGGCACCTGTGTTCAAGGAAATTGCCGATAAGGTGTATGCCCGCGACCTGGAGATGCACCCTCCTTATTATCCGGTACCCATGGTGGAGCCTGGCTTCCCGGTAGTGCAGTCGGGTTACATGCCTGAGTTGTTTGAGATCAGTAAGCAGTTTGGGCTTGCGTACAAAACACCCATTGCCGAAGACTGGGTAAAAGCACAGATTGATAGTGCTGCCATAGACTGGAAACCACGATCTACAGAGGTAGGCCGTATACCTGATGTGCGGGGCATGACCCTGCGCGATGCCCTGTTCCTGCTGGAAAACAAAGGAGTGGAGGTGCGGTTTACGGGCCATGGCCGGGTATTGCGGCAATCGCAGGAGCCGGGCAGCAGGGCCCTGAAAGGAAGTTATATTACGTTAACACTTGGATAAATGCCAATACTACAGAACATTCTGTATAAGATAAATTTAAAGGCTGTTAGTGGCCCAACCGATATCAGTATCATGGATATCACCTTCGACTCCAGGCAGGTAGCCCCCGGCAGCCTGTTTGTAGCCGTTAAGGGAACCCAGAGCGACGGCCACGACTTTATTGAAAAAGCAATTGAAAAAGGCGCAGCTGCCATCATTGCAGAAACGCTGCCACGCCCCCTGCCCGAGGGTATTACCTGGGTGCAGGTGGTGAATTCTGCAGCTGCCCTGGGTATAGCGGCTGCCAACTTTTATGATAATCCTTCGGAGAAGTTAACCATTGTGGCGGTTACCGGCACCAACGGCAAAACCACCACGGCCACCCTTTTATTCAAGCTTTTCAGGGCGCTGGGCTATTCATCGGGGCTCTTCTCCACCGTTCGCAATTTTATCAATGAGAACGAAGTGCAGGCCACGCATACCACGCCGGATGCCCTGCAGTTACAGCGTCTGCTGGCAAAAATGGTGGCAGAGGGTTGTACCCATTGCTTTATGGAGGCTTCTTCGCATGCCATTGTGCAGCATCGCTTAAGCGGACTGCGACTAAGTGGTGCTATTTTTTCCAATATCACACACGATCACCTCGATTACCACCAAACCTTCGATGCCTACATAGAAGCCAAGAAAGGTTTGTTCGATATGCTGCCCAAAGATGCCTGGGCGCTAACCAACATAGATGATAAGCGGGGAATGGTGATGCTGCAGAATACCAAAGCTGCTAAGCATACCTATGCCCTGAAAAAGCCTGCCGATTTCAAGGCAAGGCTTATCAGCAACACCCTGCAGGGGCTGGAGCTGGATGTGGATGGAAAGGTAGTCTGGTTTAAGCTTATTGGAGATTTCAATGCTTACAACCTGCTTTCAGTGTATGCTGCTGCCATGCTTATGGGCGAAGAAGCTGATGAGGTACTTACCCAGCTGAGTAGTATTTCAACTGCCCCTGGCCGGTTTGAACAGGTGTCTGCCGGTTCTGATGTGGTTGCCGTGGTGGATTACGCTCACACACCGGATGCACTGGAAAATGTACTAAAAACCATTGCCGGTTTTCGCACCGGTAACGAGCAGGTGATTACAGTGGTTGGTTGTGGTGGTAACAGGGATAAGGCAAAGCGCCCGCTGATGGCAGAAATTGCAACTAACCTGAGCGATCGGGTGGTGCTTACCTCAGATAATCCCCGCAACGAAGAACCCGCCCAGATCATTGCCGATATGCAGCAGGGGGTAAATGCCAGCAACACCAGAAAAGTACTAAGCATCCTGGACCGGAAAGAGGCTATCCGCACCGCCTGTATGCTGGCCCGGCCCGGCGATATTATTCTGGTAGCAGGCAAGGGACATGAAACATATCAGGAAATTGCAGGCGTAAAGCATCCTTTCGATGATCGTCAGGTTCTGGCAGAAATCTTACGTGAGGTCAGGTCTTAGTAAAATTATAATTCTTAGAAAAACCCAATAAAGCTTTTAATTTGGTTTAGCCATAAACCATTAACAACCAGCTAAGATGCTGTATTACATTTTCGATTTTCTAGAGAGAAGATTTGACCTGATCGGAGCCCAGGTTTTTCAGTACATTTCCTTCCGGGCGGGCGGTGCCGCCTTTCTGTCACTCATCATCAGTCTGCTGATCGGTAAGCGAATTATCCGCTATTTACAGAAAAGACAAATAGGGGAGATTGTGCGCAACCTTGGCTTACAGGGCCAAATTGAAAAAAAAGGTACACCAACCATGGGTGGTATTATTATAATTGCCGCCATTGTAATTCCCTCCCTGCTGTTTGCTCAGTTGGATAATATTTATGTGATCCTGATGATCGTTGCTACCCTCTGGATGGGTTTCATTGGTTTTCTGGACGACTACATAAAGGTGTTCCGCAAGAATAAGGAAGGCCTTGCCGGTAAGTTTAAAGTGGTGGGTCAGATTGGCCTGGGCCTGATCGTTGGCCTTACGCTTTATTTCCACAACGATGTGGTGATCAGGGAATTTGTACGCGACCCGCTGGTGGTAGCCGTAGAGGAGGAGCCTGAGCCGGAGCCCATCACAACCAAAACGCCATACAAGGATATCAAGAGCACGCTCACTACCATTCCTTTTGCCAAGAATAATTCATTCGACTACAGTGACATACTGCCAGCAGAATTTCAGGATTATACCTGGGTGGTGTACGTGCTGATCGTGATCTTTATCGTTACGGCCGTATCGAATGGGGCCAATATTACCGATGGTATCGACGGGCTTGCTGCCGGGGTCTCGGCCATCATAGGGCTAACACTTGCCATCTTTGCCTATGTATCGGGCAACGTTATTTTCTCAGACTACCTCAATATTATGTACCTGCCAAACACGGGTGAACTGGTGGTTTTCTGTGCGGCATTTGTGGGAGCCTGTATCGGGTTCCTCTGGTTCAATGCTTACCCGGCGCAGGTATTTATGGGCGATACAGGTAGCCTTTCCCTGGGTGGCATTATTGCAGTACTGGCTTTTGCCCTGCGTAAAGAATGGCTGATCCCGATTCTGTGCGGTATTTTCCTGGTAGAAAACCTGTCGGTAATGCTGCAGGTAAGCTACTTCAAATACACCAAAAAGAAGTATGGAGAAGGCCGCCGTATTTTTAAAATGTCGCCCCTGCACCACCACTATCAGAAGATGGATTACCACGAAAGTAAAATAGTGAGCCGCTTCTGGATTGTTGGTATTCTGCTGGCAATTATTACCCTAACTACGCTTAAACTTCGCTAAAGACTATGAACAGGAAAGAACAGATTGTTGTGTTGGGTGGTGGCGAAAGCGGCACTGGTGCTGCTTTGCTTGCTGCTCATAAAGGCTATGCTGTCTTTCTGTCTGAAAAAACACAGCTTGCTGATGCCTATCGCCAGCAACTGGTGGAAAGAGGAATACCCTTCGAAGAGGGAGGCCACACCCTTGAAAAAATTCTGAATGCCGATAAGGTGATCAAAAGCCCCGGCATACCGGATAATGCACCTATTGTAGCCGAGCTGCGCCAAAAAGGGGTGCCGGTGGTAGACGAGCTATCCTTCGCGCTTGACTATACCCCGGCAAAAGTAATTGCCATTACAGGTACCAATGGTAAAACCACCACTACGCTGCTCACTTATCACCTGCTGAAAGAAGCCGGGCTAAAGGTAGGATTGGCAGGTAATGTTGGCTACAGCCTGGCTGCGCTGCTGGCTGCCGGAAACAGCTACGACTGGCTGGTGCTGGAGGTTAGTTCATTTCAGCTCGATGGAATGCCCGGCTTTAGGCCTTATACGGGTATCTTGCTCAATATTACCCCCGACCACCTGGATCGCTACGAATATAGATTCGAGAACTATGTGGCATCCAAAATGCAGCTCTGCAGCTCCATGCACGATGATGACGCTCTTATCTTCAATGCGGAGGATCCAGTGATAGCAGAGGCCCTCCGGCAGTATGATATCAAAGCGCAGATGTTGCCGGTGGCTGCTAGTGGTAAAGAGGCGGCCGCTAACCTTGATCCTGACTGGATCAGGATCAAAGGGCCTGTAAGGGATACGCTCTACCCGCATTCTGATATTGTGCTGCGCGGACGCCACAACTACCTGAATACCGCCTGTGCTGTTTTGGCTGCTTACAGGGCCGGGGTTTCTGAAGCCTCTATCAGCCAGTCGTTGCAAAGCTTTAAAAATGCTCCGCACCGTCTGGAAAAAGTGGGCGAGACAGGGGGTGTGGAATGGATCAATGATTCAAAGGCAACCAATGTAGATGCGGCCTGGTATGCCCTGGATGCCATGCAGAAACCAGTGGTGTGGATTGCAGGTGGTACTGACAAAGGAAATGATTATGACCAGCTCCAGGCCCTTGTGCGCCAGAAGGTAAAGGCCCTGGTGTGTATGGGAAAAGATAATGAAAAACTCCTGAGGTATTTTAATGGTATAGTGCCTATTTTGTATGACACCCACAGCCTGGAGGAAGCCATGCAGAAAGCTGCAGAGGCTGCCTTGCCGGGAGACGTTGTGTTGCTGGCGCCAGCCTGTGCAAGCTTCGATCTTTTTAAGAATTATATAGATAGGGGTGATCAGTTCCGGAAGAAAGTAGACGAAATAAAGAATAGCAGATAGGAGGCAGGATGATAGACTCAGTTAAACTTTGGATGCAGCAGAACCTGAAAGGTGATCCCGTGATCTGGATCATTGTATTCATGTTTTCATTGCTAAGCGTGGCAGCCGTTTACAGTGCCACCGGTACACTTGCCTATAAGCGTGATGTGGAGGTAGAGCAGTACCTTATAAACCACTCCCTGCTTATGTTCCTGAGTTTGGGTGCCATGTGGGTGGCGCACCGGGTGGATTACCGCTACTACAGCAGGCTCTCCCGTTTTGCGCTGATACTTTCTGTACCGCTCCTGTTGTATGCCTTCTTCTTTGGTACCAACCTGAACGAAGCCAGCCGCTGGATAGAAATTCCGCTGATCAATAAAACCTTTCAGCCCTCCGACTTGGCCAAGCTTGCGCTTATTGCCAACCTGGCAGCCATGCTTAGCAAACGGCAGCAGAACATTACCGATAAGGAGCTGCTAACGCCTGTGTTGTTCTGGATTGGCCTGATCTGCGGTTTGATTGCGCTCTCCAACTTCTCTACTGCGGGCCTGCTGTTCGCTACCTGTCTGCTGCTGATGTTCATTGGTCGCGTGCCGGTTAAGTACCTCTTTTTGCTGATCCTGATCGGTGCGATTGGCGGTGGCCTGGCATTTGCCTTCGGTCAGCGGGGTGGTACCCTGCTCTCCCGTATCGAAAGCTATACAAGTCCCGGAGAAATATCATACCAAACAGAACAATCCTACATAGCCATAGCAACTGGTGGTATTGCCGGAAAAGGCCCGGGCAACAGCGATAGCCGTAACCTGCTGCCGCACCCGTATTCTGACTTTATCTATGCAATCATCATAGAAGAATATGGTTTGTTCGGGGGCATCCTGGTAATCTTCCTCTACCTGGCCCTGCTCTACCGGGGTATGAAGGCTGTCTCGCAAAGTGAGCGGGCCTTCGGGGGCTTGCTTTCTGCAGGATTGGCCTTTGCGCTGGTACTGCAGGCATTTGTGAACATGGGAGTTGCCGTTGGTATTTTGCCGGTAACAGGGCAGCCCCTGCCAATGATCAGTATGGGGGGTACTTCTTTGCTATTCAATGGCTTAGCACTTGGTATTATTCTTAGTGTAAGCAGGGGAGATGTGGAAGATATTGCTACAGCGCCAAAAGATGTAGGAAACTACGCCAAGACAGCATAGGTATGTGGATAAATTATTATGATTTATCTTTACTGAATACCATTAAATACTTGTACATTAATAGTTGAAAATTGTTAAGCTATCTCCTCTTCACAACCATATCGAGTAATTATTAGCGGTGGCGGCACGGGTGGTCATATTTACCCTGCCATAGCCATAGCAGATGCCCTGCGTCGCATTGCCCCACAAACCGAGATCATGTTTGTAGGTGCAAAAGGTCGTATGGAAATGCAGAAAGTACCGGAGGCAGGCTATCATATCGAAGGTCTCTGGATCAGTGGTCTGCAACGTCGCCTTACGCTGGATAACCTGGCTTTCCCCTTAAAGGTGATCAGCAGTGTTGCCAGGGCCACAGCCCTGGTTAAGGAGTTTAAGCCCCATGCTGTTGTTGGTGTTGGTGGTTATGCCAGCGGACCCCTTGTTTTTGCAGCTACCCGCCAGGGAATTCCCGGCTTGCTGCAGGAGCAAAATGGTTATGCAGGCCTAACCAATAAACTCCTGGCTAAGTATGTAAAAAAGATTTGCGTTGCTTACCCCGGAATGGAAAACTATTTCCCTGCAAACAAGCTTGTCTTTACCGGCAACCCGGTAAGGAAGGATATTCTTCAGGCACAGCAACTGCGCAGGGAAGGCTTAAGCTTTTTCGGGTTCAGGGAAGATTTGAAAACACTGCTTATAATTGGCGGCAGCCTGGGTGCCCGCACCATTAACCAAAGTATTTTGGAAGGACTGGAGGAACTGCAGGCGCAGCGGGTGCAGGTATTATGGCAAACAGGTAAAGTATATTACGATGCCCTTAACGAATCTACAAAACACTTACAGGGCGACAGGCTCAGGATTATGCCTTTCATTAAGGAAATGCCACTGGCCTATGGCGCTGCCGATGTGGTGGTGTCGCGAGCCGGTGCTTTAAGTATATCGGAACTATGCCTGGCAGCCAGGCCATCCATACTGGTGCCTTCGCCCAACGTGGCAGAAGATCATCAGACAAAAAATGCACTTAACCTGGTAAAGGAAAATGCCGCAGTGCTGGTGCGGGATGTACAGGCACATGAAGCCCTGGTGCGCGAGGCCCTGGCCCTGCTGCACGACGAAGCCCGTAAACAGGAGCTAAGTCAACATATTGCCCGCCTTGGAAAGCCCAATGCGGCAGAAAATATTGCAAACGAAATAATATCCTTAATTGCGTGAAGCTGGCGGACTACCATAACATCTACTTTTTAGGTATAGGCGGCATAGGTATGAGCGCACTGGCCCGCTGGTTCTGCAAAAACGGATTCAGGGTGGGGGGCTATGACCGCACGCCTACAGCTTTAACCACTGAGCTTGAAGCGGAAGGTGTTACCATTCATTTTGAAGACAGCCTGAATGCCATGCCTGCCTGGGTTAAGGAGGAGCGCGAACGCACGCTGGTAATACTTACACCTGCAATTCCTAAGAATCACCTGGGTTGGAGTTTCCTCAGGTTCGAGGAGTACACGATAAAGAAAAGGGCTGAAGTGCTGGGCATGCTTACCCACAACCGCCACACGGCTGCTGTAGCAGGCACCCATGGCAAAACCACCACTTCTTCCATGATTGCCCACCTGCTGAAAGACTCAGGCAAGCCTGTTTCTGCTTTTCTGGGTGGTATTACAGCCAATTATGGCAGCAATCTCATTTTGCACAACGGGCCCGAAGAGCCGGTGATTGTTGCAGAGGCAGATGAGTTTGACCGTTCATTTCTGTGGTTGGAGCCTGAGCTGGCTGTTGTAACGGCTACAGATGCAGATCACCTGGATATTTATGGTGATGCAGCAAAGGTAGTGGAGGCTTTCATGCTTTTTGTGGGCAGGGTACAGCCTGGTGGCACTGTTTTTATCAACTCAAATTGCGATGCCATTATTGCCAATGGGGCAGGTAAAGGGGTTGAGGTACTTAGCTACGGCCTGGCGACAGATGCAAGCTGCAGAGCCGAAAATGTAAGGGTGGAAAATGGTGCCTTTTACTTTGATTATGTTGGGCTGGAGGAGGAGATCAGGGACCTGGAGCTGGGCATACCAGGGTTTCACAATGTGGAAAATGCAGTGGCGGCTATTTCAGTTGCCCTGAAGCTGAAGATCTCTACCGATAATATCAGGAAAGCACTTGCCTCCTTCCGGGGAGTGAAGCGCCGCTTTGAGCTGGTATATAAAGGAGGTAATTCTGTATTGATCGATGACTATGCGCATCACCCGGAAGAGATACGGGCCTTTCTGAAATCTGTACGGGCCTTGTACCCCGAAAAAAAATTGACGGTTGTTTTTCAGCCGCATTTGTACACCCGGACCCGCGATTTTCACGAAGGCTTTGCAGAGTCACTGAGTCTTGCAGACGAGGTAATTCTCACCAACATATATCCTGCCCGTGAAGAACCTTTGGAGGGTGTGGAGTCTCAAATAATCTATAACCTGCTGACAGCTAAAGAGAAGAAGATGGTTAAGCTGCAGGAGGTTCCAGCATTACTTGAAGAGGGTACTTACGAAGTGCTGATGACCGTAGGTGCAGGCAGTATTGACACGCTGATACCACAGATCAAAGGCCTGTTGGAGAAAAAAGAGAAAGAAGAGGCGAATGGATAAGCAGAGGTTTTTGAGTACACTACCCTGGGGGCTGAGCGCACTGCTTATTGCCGTGTGCATAAGCTGGATAAGCTTCCGCAACGACAGCAGGGTGATACGTAAGGTTGTGGTTGAAATTGACAACCAGATCAATAATTATTTTCTGGATGAGGCAGATGTTTTAAAGCTGCTTACAGACGGAGGCGAAGAAAAGATAGTAGGGGCGAATGTAGAAAACTTAAGCTTAAAAATACTTGAAAATCGGCTGAAGAATCATAAGTTTGTAAGTAATACTGAGGTATCTACAGACTTTCAGGGTAACTTGTTCGTCAGTATCACCCAGAGCAAGCCTATAGCGCGAATCTTGCGGCAAGACGGGCCGGGAGCTTATGTAAGTAATATCGGCCAGGTGCTACCGCTTTCAGAAAAATACACAGCACGGGTGGTGCTCCTTAGCGGAGACTACACCCGCAAGTTGTGGCTCGACAACCTGGAGGAGACTCCTTACGGTCAACAGTTGTTAGAGTTGCTGCTGTATATTGATCAGGATCCTTTCTGGAAGGCGCAAATTGCGGAGGTTAGCATTAACCGAAATGGAGACATACGGCTTTATCCACAGGTAACCCGTCAGGTGGTAGAGTTTGGTAAGGCAGAAAATATTGAAGAGAAATTTAAGAAGTTAATGATTTTTTATACCCGCATATTGCCTGCTAAAGGCTGGAATACATATGACCGGGTGAGTTTGAAATATAGTAATCAAATTGTTTGTGAATAAACCACGCAGGCATGCAGGAAGATAAAATCGTTGTAGGCTTAGACATAGGCACCACTAAAATCTGCGTTATTGTGGGACGCCGGAACGAGTATGGCAAACTCGAAGTGATGGGGATGGGGAAAGCTGTTTCTGACGGGGTAGTTCGGGGTATTGTTACCAATATTGATAAAACGGTAACAGGTATCCAAAAAGCTATTGCAGAGGCAGAAGAGCAATCCGGAATAGACATCCGCGTAGTAAATGTTGGCATTGCCGGCCAGCATATCAAAAGTTCAATCCATCATGGCAGCATTACGCGTAATTCTGCCGATGATGAAATCACGGTAGAGGATGTGAACCGCCTCACCAATGATATGTACCGCATCGTGATTCCTCCGGGAAGTGAGATCATACACGTCATGCCCCAGAGCTACACCGTCGATTATGAAGATGGGATCAAAGATCCTGTTGGCATGTCGGGTGTGAAACTGGAGGCTGATTTCCATATTATCACGGCTCAGACCAACGCTATTAACAATATTAATAAGTGTGTCCGCCGGGCCAATCTAGAGATTGAAAATCTGATACTGGAACCTCTTGCCAGTAGCCTGGCGGTGTTAACAGACGAGGAAAAAGAAGCCGGTGTCTGCCTGGTAGACATTGGTGGCGGTACAACCGATATTGCCATTTTCCACGACAACATCATTAGGCATACGGCAGTAATTCCTTTCGGTGGTAATATTATTACTTCCGATATCAAGCAGGGCTGCATGGTAATGCAACACCAGGCCGAGCTGCTGAAGACTAAATTCGGACGTGCCATTGCCGAGGAGGCCAGTGAAAACGAAATTGTTTCCATTCCCGGCCTGCGCAACCGTCCGCCTAAAGAGATCTCTATCCGCAACCTGTCTCACATCATTGAGGCGCGTATGGAGGAGATCATTGAACTGGTACATGCCGAGATCATTTCCAGTGGCTACGACAACCGCCTGGCAGGCGGCATTGTGATCACAGGTGGTGGTTCACAGCTGGCTGGTATCCGTCAGTTATATGAATATATGATTGGCATGGATGCCCGCATTGGCTACCCCAATGAGCACCTTGGCAAAAGCAAAGTAGAAATGGTGAAAAGCCCGATGTACGCTACTTCGGTGGGTCTTGTACTTTCAGGCTTTAAAGCAATAGACGATCGTGAGAACCAATACAACGAGCGACGTCCGCAGCAACAGATTACGAGCAAACAGGTGAAGAAGGAGCGGCCGTCAGGTGGTGGGTTCTTTAAGAACATCATTGACCGTACCCGTAACCTGCTTATTGATGATATGGAGGACCAGGATCTGTACTAACCCATTAACAAGAAAGCCATCATGCCTGAAAACAAATACCAATTTGAATTACCCTCACACCACCGCTCTATTATTAAGGTGATTGGTGTTGGCGGGGGCGGCAGTAATGCCGTAAACCATATGTACAACCAGGGCATTCGCGATGTTGAATTCGTGGTTGTTAATACTGATTCTCAAGCTTTAAAAAGCAGTCCGATCCCTAACCGCCTGCAGATTGGTACCGGCCTTACCGAAGGTCTGGGTGCCGGCGCTAACCCTGAAAAAGGAAGAAATGCCGCTGTAGAGAGCAAGGAAGAAATAAGAGAACTGCTGAGCAAAGACACCAAAATGGTGTTCATCACTGCCGGTATGGGCGGCGGAACCGGAACCGGTGCAGCCCCTGAACTGGCAAGGGTAGCCAAAGAGCTTGGCATACTTACCGTAGGCATCGTTACACTTCCTTTTGCCTGGGAGGGTAAAAAGAAGCTGGCACAGGCCTCACACGGTATAAACCTGCTGAAAGATAATTGCGATACAGTAATCGTTATCCTGAACGATAAACTGCGCGAGATATACGGCAACCTGCCCATTCGTGATGCATTTGCCCAGGCTGATAACGTGCTGACTACTGCAGCCAAAGGTATTGCAGAGATCATTACCGTTCCCGGCTATGTGAACGTTGACTTTGAAGACGTGAAAACCGTTATGAAAGACAGCGGAGCAGCCGTAATGGGTTCTTCTCTTGCAGAAGGAGAAAACAGGGCACGCCGTGCTGCAGAGGAGGCCATATCTTCTCCGCTGCTCAACAGCCGCAACATCCATGGTGCGCAGAAAATCCTGCTCTCCATTATTTCCGGCGAAGAGGCAGAGCTGCAGATGGACGAGCTCACCGAAATTACCGAATACATCCAGGAGAAAGCCGGCGAAGATGCAGAGATGATCTTCGGCCACGGTGTGGATCCGGAATTAGGCAACAGCATACGGGTAACCGTAATTGCTACAGGCTTTATTGCCGAAGAGGAGCCCATCAGCAAGGACCCCTTCCAGAGCAAAGATCCTTTCCAGGAAAAGAAGCGCGTGATTGATCTTGAGTCTAACAGGACCATCGAGAACAAGCCTGTTTCTTTTACAAAGCCTCAGGCTCAACCACAGGAGCGCGAACCTGAGGCAGGGCGTGGCTATGCCTTTGAAAAGCCAGCACCTACCCCCCCTAAACCAGAACCACAACCAGAACCTTATGCCGAACCTGAATATGAGTTTGTGTCGGGTCCGGAAATGGAAGATGAAGTGGAGGATGAGGAGTTTCTGTACGAAGAGGACCTTCGCCAGAAACGCCAGCTCCTGATTGATAAGGCTAAAGACCGTGTTCGCAGGATCAAAGGTCTTCGCCCTACTACTAATGTAAATGAACCCGAGGACCTGAAAGAGATGCTGGATGTACCGGCTTATCTGCGCAAGAATGTTCGCCTGAAGGATGTTCCCCATTCATCAGAAAAGAACGTATCGCGCTACAACCTCAACGACGAGAACCAGATCTTAGGAAACAATAAGTTTCTGCACGATAATGTTGACTAGTGTCAAAGTTGACTAAAGTCAAATGGATTTCGGTCTGCCGGACTGGAATAGTAACAGATTAAGGCTTTATTGCCTTATTCTCTCAAATTTCAACCAAAACCAAAAAGCCAGGATTAGTACCCTGGCTTTTTGGTTTTATGTATTTACAGCAAATGTGTGCCTAATGTTCAGGAAAGCGCTGTAGCAAGCACTATCATCAAAACCGCACAAACGCCTCCACCTGCTCCTCCAGCAGTTGTTTGTAAAGGGTATTGGTGAGCTGGCCATTGGCCATGTTTTTTTCTATCTGCGCCAGGCGGGGCTTTTGGGCAAGCACGTGCATGCCCAGGTAGTTAAATACATCGGTAAGGTGGCTCATGGCCATACCACCACCCTGTACCCCTGATGATACACCCACCAGTGCACACTTCTTTCCTTTGAAAGGACTGGGATAGTCCATGCCATCGATAAAAGCCTTGAGCACCCCGGGAAAGGAATTGTTGTATTCTGGTACTATGTATACCATTTTGCTGGCATGGCGCAGCCGTTCTGCCAGGGCATTAAAGCCCTTGTTAGTACCGCTGCTGTCATAGAGTGCAGATACGGTAAAATCTTCGGGCAGCTCTATTAAATCAAGTATCTGGCTTTCTACACCTTTTTGCTGCAGCAGTGCCTGGTACCACTGGGCTACCATTGCAGATACTGCTCCCGGCCTGTTGGTGCCTGAAATTATCTCAATCATTGATTATTCTTAAGAATGTATAGCTGCAAGATGCGGTTCCTGCCCGCATCTTGCAAATCCACCTAAATTTTTATTAGTATTGAACACTGACTTTTTAAAAGGGTTGATGTAAATCATAGTTTAACTGCTAAGGATTGACCGATTTTTACAACCCTTTCTGAAAAGACCAATGAACAATTTTTAAAGTTCTATTTCATGCTACAACAAATTCAAGAGGCAGTTGCTGCCATTCGTAAACAAATCTCCTTCGATCCACAAATTGGCATAATTCTCGGTACCGGCCTGGGCCAACTGGTAAACAAAGTTAAAGTGCAGCATAGTATTCGCTATGATGATATACCCCATTTCCCGATCTCTACGGTAGAGAGCCACAACGGCAGGCTGATTTTTGGGGAGCTGGGTGGCAAGCAGGTGGTGGTGATGCAGGGCAGGTTTCATTATTACGAAGGCTATAATATGCAGCAGATTACCCTGCCGGTAAGGGTGATGAAACTGCTTGGAATTAAGCAACTTTACATCAGTAATGCTGCCGGGGGGCTTAATCCCGATCATAAGCTCGCAGACCTGATGGCTTTGAACGATCACATCAATCTGCTGCCGGAAAATCCATTAAGGGGTAAAAACCTTGATGAATTCGGTCCCCGCTTTCCGGATATGTTCAAGCCTTATGACGAAACCCTGCTGCAGCAGGCCGGGGATATTGCTGCCAGACTAGGCTTCAGGCTGCACAAAGGTGTTTATGCTGCAGTTACCGGTCCAAACCTGGAGACTCCTGCAGAATACCGCTACATGCGCGTAATTGGGGCCGATGCTGTTGGCATGTCTACCGTACCGGAGGCTTTGGTGGCACGACATATGAACCTGCCGGTATTTGCAGTGTCGGTAATTACCGATCTGTGTACTCCTGAGGCGCTGGAACATGTAACCATTGAAAAAGTGCTGGCCGCAGCTGCCATGGCAGAACCAAAGCTAACTGCGCTTGTTGAAGAATTAGTATCCCTACAAACCATTTAGTTATGAGACCACAGGAAAACGAATATCCAGCCTTTTACAAGGCTTATATCGAGCAGGTGCCTCAGACTGAACCTATTCCGGCACTGGAAAAAGCTGCAGAAGAAATTCCACGCTTTTTAGCTTTACTCTCCGAAGCAAAAGGAGATTATAGGTATGCCCCCGACAAATGGTCGGTAAAGGAACTGCTGCAGCATGCAATAGATACGGAACGTATCATGGCCTACCGAGCCCTTACCATTGCAAGGGGAGATACAACACCGCTGCCGGGCTTCGATGAAAATTCTTATGCCCGCATTGCCCACACCCAATATCGAACCATTGCAGATCTGAGGACAGAGTTCCAGGTGGTGCGTAAGTCTACCCTCTGCCTGTTCCAGAATTTCGACGAATCTGCTTTTCGCCGCAGGGGCATCGCCAATGATAATCCCATTACAGTTTTAGCGCTGGCTTATATTATAGCGGGGCATCAGCTGCATCATTTCAGAATTTTAAAAGAGCGCTATTTTCCGGAGCTGGTGGTGGCAAAGCCCTAAGCTAAGCCTTACATAAACAAAATTGTATTGCCTGGGTATGAAATACTATTCAGGCAATTTTTTTAAAAGATAAAAAATGGAATTAAAGAATAAGGTAGCAATAGTAACAGGGGCAAGTAAAGGAATAGGCCTCGAACTGTGCCGTCAGTTACTGGCGGCGGGCATGAAGGTGGCCGGCTGGAGCCGATCGGAGCCAGACCTGAAACAGGATAATTTTTTCTGGCAACAGTGCGATGTGGGGAATATGGAATCGGTACAGCAGGCTTTTAGTGCAAGCCTTGAACACTTTGGTGCTGATATAGCCGTACTTGCCAACAATGCAGGATTGGGTTACGAGGGTAAGCTCGATGAGATGGACCCGGCACAGTGGCACACCATGATAGATGTAAATGTAAACGGCATATTTTATTGTACCAGGCTGGTACTGCCCCTGATGAAGGAGCGGGGAGAAGGCCACATCATTAACCTAAGCAGCATTGCCGGCACAACCGGTATTGCCGGCATGAGTGGTTATGTAGCAAGTAAACATGCAGTAAGGGGTATTTCACATTCATTATATAAAGAGGTGCGCAATGAAGGTATCAAAGTAACCTGTATTTATCCTGGCTCTACAAACACTCATTTTTTTGATGAGATAGGCAGTGTAACAGCCCATGAGCACATGATGCGCCCGCAGGATGTGGCCGACACCATTCTGCATTGCATTAAAACACATAAGAATTTTCATATTGTAGATGTGGAGATGAGACCCTTAAAGCCCAAAGGCTAATAATTTTATTATCTTTGCGCCGTTAAAAAGACAGCATGTCGCTGGAAGTAAAAAATCTATACAAACAATACGGAGAACAGTGGGCAGTGAACGATGTATCGTTTGCTGTAGCACAGGGTGAAATTCTGGGTTTCCTGGGGCCAAACGGAGCCGGTAAGTCCACCACCATGAAAATAGCCACCTGCTATCTGCCACCCACCTCCGGTACGGTGCTCATCAACGGCCTGGATGTTCTGGAAAATCCGCTGAAGGTTCGCCAGCAAATTGGTTACCTGCCTGAGCACAACCCACTTTACCTGGAT
The DNA here is from genome assembly GCF_020178975.1 of Cesiribacter sp. SM1. GTDB lineage: Bacteria > Bacteroidota > Bacteroidia > Cytophagales > Cyclobacteriaceae > Cesiribacter. Next base: position 159,947 of record NZ_JAHXBU010000046.1, on the reverse strand, counting down.
ATGTATGTGCATGAGTACCTGCGCTTTATTGGTTCTCTGCATAAACTTTCGGGAAAGCGGCTGAAACAGCGGGTGGCAGAGGTAGTGAGTCTTTGTGGGCTGGAGCGTGAGCAGAATAAAAAAATACAAGCCCTGAGTAAAGGATACCGGCAACGGGTAGGGCTTGCCCAGGCGCTGGTGCATGACCCTACGGTGCTGATCCTGGATGAGCCCACCACTGGGCTTGACCCTAACCAGATTGAAGAAATCAGGGGCGTGATCCGCAGCATCAGCAGCCGCAAAACCGTTATCTTCAGCACTCATATCATGCAGGAGGTACAGGCCCTGTGCCACCGGGTGGTAATCATTAACCGGGGCAAGGTGGTGGCCGATAGTCCCGTGAGTCAGCTGCAGCAGCAGCCTGCTGGTGGCAGGCTCATCAGGGTAGAGTTTGAAGCAGCAGTAGACCCGCTGCTCTTTGAAAGAATAGATGGCATCAAAAAGGTAGAAGAGGTCAATGCAGCCCAGTACCTGCTCCACACTACCGAAGACCTGGGGGTGCGCTCCCGCATCTTTCGCCTGGCAGCGGATAACGATCTGCCCCTGGTGGGACTGCGCCTGGAGGAGAACTCGCTCGAGAAAGTATTCAGGGAGCTAACCCAACAACAGCCTGTAGCATGATCCAAGTATTTCTGAAAGAGGTAAACAGCTTTCTCAACTCGCTGATTGCCTATATTGTATTAAGCGTATTTCTGGTTGGGGTAGGCCTGCTGGTGTGGGTTTTTCCCGAAACATCGGTGCTGGAGTGGGGCTATGCCGACCTGGAAACCCTCTTCTCCTTTGGACCCTATGTGCTCCTGTTTCTGCTGCCGGCTATTACCATGCGTACCTTTGCCGAGGAGAAAAAAGCGGGCACGCTGGAGCTGCTCTACACCCGCCCGTTAACCGACTGGCAGGTAATTCTGGGCAAGTACTTCAGCAGCCTTTTTCTGCTGTTGCTGGCCCTTATTCCAACCCTGCTCTACTATTACAGTTTGAGCGAGCTTGGTAACCCGCCCGGTAATATCGATACGGCTGCTGTGGCAGGCTCTTACCTGGGGCTTTTTTTGCTGGGATCTGTTTTTGCGGCCATTGGTGTGTTTGCATCTTCGCTTACAGAAAACCAGATTGTTTCCTTCCTGGTAGCCCTGTTCCTGTGCTTTATTCTTTATTCAGGCTTTAGCTCACTGGCTACTATTGATGTTTTGAGCAGCAGCGGTTATGTGGTGCAGCAGCTCGGTATCCTGTACCACTATAATGCCCTGAGCAAAGGCCTCATCGATTCACGCAATGTGATTTATTTTCTAACTGTGATTGTGCTGATGCTCATGCTCACTAAACTGGTGCTAAGCAGCCGCAAATGGTAAATAAGGGTATGCAGATACGTAAAACACAACATAGCGGAACACCAAAGAAAATAGAAGACCTGCTTTGGTTTGGCATTGGCCTGATGCTGTTGCTTATTCTGAATGTATGGGCCTCAGATAACTTCTTCCGCATCGATCTTACAGAAGACAAGCGCTACTCCATTACCCCGGCTACCACAGCCGTGCTGGAGGAGCTGGAAGATGTGGTATATGTAGATGTATACCTGGAGGGCGATGTGCCGGCAGGCTTTAAGCGCCTGCAGCGCAGTGTGCGTGAAACCCTGGATGAATTCAGGACCTATGCCGGTGGCAACATCCAGTACAATTTTATAGATCCATCTACGGCAGTAAGCCAGAATGCCCGCAACGAATTTTACAGCAACCTGGCAGCCAAAGGCATTCAGCCTACCAATATTTTCGATACCGAAGAGGGCAAACGTACCGAGAAGCTGGTGTTTCCCGGCGCGGTAGTGAGCTATGGCGGGCAGGAGCGTGGGGTAATGCTCCTTAAAGGGAACATGACTGCTACGCCTGAAGAGCGCCTCAACCAGTCTGTGGAAGGCGTAGAGTATGAGCTGGCTTCTGCCATTCGTGAGCTAACCCAGCAGGGCAAACCACAGGTGGGCTGGCTGGTTGGTAATGGCGAAGCCGATTCCATACAGGTGGGCAGCATCATGCAAACACTTCAGGAACAGTACGATATTAGCAGAATGCGCCCCGAAGCACTTGCCGGGCAGCAGCCTGCTGCCGTGGTCATAGCTAACCCAACCCAGCAGTTTACCGATCAGCAGCGCTTTCTGTTAGACCAGTACGTAATGCGTGGCGGCAACCTGCTCATGTTCCTGGATGCCGTGCGGGTAAACATGGACAGCCTGGGGCAGGGAGGAACCATTGCAGTACCACAGCCGCTTGGGCTGGAGGAGTTACTGTTCCGCTGGGGGCTGCGCCTGAACCAGAACCTGGTGCAGGATTTAAGCTCAGGTGCCTATCCCATTGTGGTGGGTAATATGGGTGATCAGCCACAGGTACGGATGCTGCGCTGGCCGTTTTTCCCGGTCATGAATAACTATGCTGCTCACCCCATTGTGCGCAACCTCGATGCTACCTATGCCCGCTTTGTGAGTAGCCTGGATACTGTAAAGGCAGAAGGTGTGCGTAAAACACCGCTCATCCTTACCTCCCAGTATAGCCGCTTGTTTAATGCACCGGTGCGGGTGAGTGTGGAAGACCTTAGGCGGGATGTGCGCCCGGAGAGTTACAATGCCGGTCCGCAGCCGGTTGCTTACCTGCTGGAGGGTGAGTTTACTTCGCTCTATAAGAACAGGTTTTTGCCCGAAGGTGTAGATGAACAGGGATTTGTGGCAGACAGCCAGGGCGGAAAGATTGTGGTGGTGAGCGATGGCGATTTTCCCATCAACGAAGTAAACCGCCGCACCCGCGAGCCGTTACCCCTGGGTGCAGCACCTTTTACGCAGCAAATTTTTGCCAACAGTGAATTTATTCAGAATGCCCTGGCTTACCTTACCAACGAAAGCGGGCTCATACTGGCCAGGAACAAAGAAATAGCCATCCGTCCGCTGGATCCTGTGCGGGTAGAGGCCGAAAAGAGCTGGTGGCAAACCCTTAACCTGCTGGTGCCTGTGCTACTGGTGGTGCTTTTAGGCGTAGGCCATTATTTCTGGCGCAAACGTAAATACACCCGCTTCGCTAAACCTACAGAAGCATGACTAGAAAGAACTGGGCACTAGCGATCATATTCTTTATTCTAACGGCAGTTTTTGCTGTGATGATCAGCAGTAAGGGGCCTGCCGGTAATCAGCAGGTCGATAGAAACCTGTTTACCATAGCAGATACTGCAGCTATAGAAAAAATAACCCTGCGCCAGCCCGATGGCAGGGTGCAGACCATGCAGAAGCGCAACGGTTACTGGTTGCTTAACGAGAATCATGCGGCCGATCCGGCCATTATCAATGTGCTGCTAAGCGTGCTGAACGAGGTGCAGGTGAAAAGGCCTGTTGCCCGCAGCCAGCAGGAGGCCGTTCTCCGGCAGTTAACCGAAGAAGGAGTAGAGGTAGAACTGGAGGGAGGCGCAAGTCCTGCACGTTTTATGGTGGGTGGATCGGAAGGGCAGCGCATTTCATACTTTGCCCGCGATGAAAAGGCATATGTGATGGAGCTGCCAGGCTACTCCAGCTACATCAGTGGTATCTTTTACCTGAAGGAGAGCGATTTGCGGAATAAAATGCTTACCAGCCTCAACAGCATGAACTTCCAGGGGCTGGATGTGGTGTACCCTGCCGATACTGCCCAAAATGTTAGTATTCGTTACCAGAATAATATGCTGGGGGTAGAAAACCTGCTGCGACCAGATAGCTCAGTGCTCTTTCAGTACATGATGATCTATGAGCCTTTGCAGATCTCGGGCTATTTAACACCTGGCGAAGATCCTGCCTATGATAGCCTGCTGCAAACACAGCCGATGGCGCTCTTCAGGATGCAAACCGTTGGAAATTCAGAAGGGCTGGAGCTGCAGCTTTACCCGCCACTGCCCGGCAGGCGCCAGCGGTTGGGTTATCTGCCCAGGCAAAAAGAGGCCGTGCTGCTGGACGAAAGGCTTGCCCAGGCAATGCTAATTCGCAGGCATGATCTGCTTTTGGAACAGTAATTTGTGTACTTAAGCTCCTAAACCGTTTGATCTGGAAGAAAGCTTGGAAAAAACCCGCTTTCTTGTTAAACTGCCTTTAGGTGCTTGTGTAATTTTTTTTAACTTTAGGCCGCAAAAACCAACAAGACTTTTCATCGCTGCATATGAAGTTTATCGTTTCTTCCTCCGCCCTTTTAAAGCAACTCTCGGCTATCAGCGGGGTAATTACCTCAAATCCGGTAGTGCCGATTCTGGAGAATTTTCTATTTGAGATCAACGACGGGGCGCTGAAAGTAACAGCTTCCGATCTGCAAACAAGCATGATTACTGAAATGGATGTGGAAGCCCGCGAAAGCGGTAACATAGCCGTACCGGCCCGCATCCTGATGGATACGCTGAAAAACCTGCCGGAACAGCCGGTAACCTTCAGCATAGATGAAGAAACCTACACTATTGAGATCAGCTCCGACAATGGCCGTTACAAGCTTTCTGGCGAGAATGCAACAGACTTTCCCCGCACGCCGGAGGTAAATGATCCCTATGGTGTTGATGTACCTGCTGATACGCTGCAAAATGCCATTGCCAATACCTTGTTTGCAGTGAGCAACGATGAGCTTCGTCCGGCCATGACGGGTGTTTACATTCAGCTGCGCGATACCAATGCCACCTTTGTAGCTACAGACGGTCACCGTCTTATTCGTTACCGCAGGGTAGATGTTGCTGCCGATATGGACAACAACATCATTATCCCGAAGAAGGCCCTGAACCTGCTGCGCACAACGCTGCCCTCTGGCGCTACCCCTGTTACTATAGAGTTTAATGCCTCTAATGCCTTCTTTAAGTTCAACAACATAAAGATGATCTGCCGCCTGATTGATGAGCGTTTTCCTGATTACGAGAACGTAATTCCGGTAGATAATAACAACAAAATGGTGATTAACCGCATGGAGCTGCTTAGCTCGCTGAAGCGTATTGCCATTTATGCCAACAAAACCACCCATCAGGTGCGTCTTAAAATAACAGGTAACCAGTTGCAGATCAGTGCAGAAGACCTTGATTTCTCTAACGAAGCCATGGAACGCCTCAGCTGCGACCACGATGGCGAGGATATCGAGATTGGCTTCAATGCCCGCTTCCTGATCGAGATGCTCAACAACCTGGACTCTACAGATGTGCAGCTGAACCTTAGCAAACCAAACCGTGCAGGTCTGCTGATCCCTCGCGATAAGGATGAAAATGAAGACATCCTGATGCTGGTAATGCCGGTGATGCTGAACAATTACGTGTAGTGGTTTACTGATACAGAAAGAAGAAACATAAAACCGAAAAAGCAGCCCCGAGAGAGGCTGCTTTTTCTGCTTTCTAAGAATAGATAAACTATCGCATCAAACTTCTCCGATCTAGCTCACGGATGCACCGCAGGATGCTTCCGTCTGCTTTTTCTGTCTGCTGATACTGATGCTACAGTTCTGTTTCCGCTGCCTGTAGTTCTTCCGGCAATTTGTTGTCTACGCTTTCAATCATGCTGATTCCATCTTCAGCAGATAAACTTTGCCAGGGGTGTTGTATGCCTGCCAGGCCTCCCAAAGAGGCCTTTGTAATCTCGATTCAGGTCTTTGGCTGTCTTGAATAATGAGAGCCCGGGGCTGAAGATTTTATAGGCTTAGGCTCTGGTAGTACACCTTTATTTATGAAATATAATTTATTTATTATTTTATATATTAAAATCAATAAAGCGGGATTGTTGCTGTGTTGATTTTGTTAATAATGCCTATTTCTTTTTGCTTTTCCCCTAAGCTTGTCGTATATACATATGTATTAATGTGGCACCATCGATATTAGTTTGCTATTTGTGCCTTTGTGTAGTCAGTGCCTGAAAAGGCTTCTTGAAATAAAGTAGCTTAGTTGGGTGAAATGATTTTTTTATATCACTTATGCTTTGGTTTCGTTAAACAAATAAAACCATTGTAAACCAGGAGGAAAGAAAAGATTTGAAAGTAGCAGTGATTGGATCGAGAACATTTTCAGATTATGAGCTTCTGAAGAGTACCCTGAGGTGCATTCACATTACAGAAATAGTATCTGGTGGAGATACAGGGGCTGATAAACTGGCAGAGCAGTATTCGGAGGAAAAGAATATTCCCCTGCAGATCATTCCGCATACAGAGCATCCGGAAACTTCCAATGCCTCCCGTACCTACAACATCATCAGCGCAGCTCAACTGGTAATAGCCTTTTGGGATGGTAAAAGTCCCGGTACCGGCGATTTACTAAAATATGCCCGGCAAAAGGGAAAGAAGGTTGTAATAAAGTACTTTTAACTGAAAGCCCTGAACCATAGCAAATGCCATAGAACAGGGCTTTGTTTTCAATGAACTTGTAAGATTAGAAAGTGGCCTTCAGGCTAATACCATGAGATATCTGGGTCATGTTGAAGATTGACTCTGAACGATTTGTGAGGGTGTTTTCCCAGGTATATTCCAGGCCTACTCTGTTGCGTGGTGTCAATACAAAGCTTAATCCTGCCCCGGCTCGTACACCCAGGCCATACTTTTGCATAGATACATCTCTCCATCTGTTATAGTCTGTTGCTTTAACCTGTGCATGGTAATTCAATAGCCTGCTGTACACGCCTCCAGCAGAAATAAATGGTCTGATGCGGGTTTTAGTAAGGTTATAATAAACAGATATGGGTACTTGCAAATAGGTGAATGAAAACTCCGCCAGTGAGTTGATGCTGTGGTTGAATGGTGCTATTCCGCTTCCACCTTTTTTTGTGATACTTATTTCTGGTTGAATCGAAACCCGATTCCGGTGACTCATCTCCAGAAAAATGCCTGCTGTAAAATTTGTTTCAGGATTGAAATCAAAATAGACAGGTCTCTGTAAACTATATCCTGGTGCTGCATATTTGAACGTACTGCTGACAACTCCAGCTCTTACACCAAATCGGGTAGTTAGCTGGTAAGGGTTTTTAGCCGAGTTTACGCTTTCTGCCGGAGATATGCATAAATTATATTGCTGCACCAGTTTGCTTAGCGCTTTGGCTGTAAAGTCTGTTCTGCTGATATCAGAAGCAATCTGCTCGCAATCCGACATCAGGAACAGTAATGTGCCTATATATTTTTTGTCTTCTCTGATGTAGTTGCCTCTTTCAATATCCATCACTTGCCGGCCATTACTATTGTCATTGATTGTAGCCCGCACATCCCTTTTTTCAAGTTTTATCAGGGTATCTCCAGGTGTTTTGATGTAAAAGACGTCAATGAGTTTGTACAGGCTCATTTTACCTTCTACCAGACTAAACATGAAAGTTCTTTCTGTCTTGTTTTCTGCTACAGGCACATCTACCGCTTTGTAGGTGTTGCCTTCAATTACAAATGCCTGTAGGGCTGCAGGACTGTAGTTTGTATACTGATTTCCATTAGCAGCTCTGAAGGAAATCTGTTTGCCACCATCCCCGGCAAGTGGTTTGATGGTGCCATAAATTGTATCTCTACTTACGGTAATAATATATGACTGCCTGTTTTTTACCTGCTGTCCAAAGGCGGAGGATTGCAGGCCAAGAATCAAGAGTAGTGATACCAGGGTAGGCAGGCCGCTGGCTATCATCAGGTTTTGTACAAATGCAGGTAGTTTGGTTGAATACTGGTTCTCCATCGGGTAAAAAGGTAAGCAAATGTTGTTTTGGTTAAAAAAAATAGAAATTCATGGTCCTGAACTGGCAGGGAATCAGAATCAAATATAACATTCAATATTCTTTTGATAAACCTATTGTTAAAGTAGTTTGGTTGTGGGCAGAAAAACCTCGGCTGTCATTCCCCGGTACCGGGTTTTAAATTTTTCCTGTATTTTATCAAACCCGGAGTACAAACAGCAGGATTCTTTTTGCCTGTATGTATCTTCTTCAGCAGTGCTCCACATTTATTTCATAACTATGAGGGAGGTAGCAGGGTTAACTGATTACCGTTGACCTTTGCGCAGCATACATATTATCAAATTTCAATTTTAAAACATGTCAGCAACCTCTGGCAGTAAACGGCTGGGTACGGCCCCTGTATTCTTAACAGCCATCTCCACCATTCTGGGTGCCATTATGTTTCTGCGCTTTGGGTATGCAGTGGGGCACGTGGGTATGTTAGGAACCCTTGCTATAGTGCTCATAGGCCATTTGGTAACCATTCCCACGGCTATGGCCATAGCAGAAATTGCTACCAATCAAAAGGTAGAGGGCGGCGGAGAATATTTCATCATTTCACGCTCCTTTGGCCTTAACATTGGCGCTTCCATAGGCATAGCACTGTTCTTCTCACAGGCCATCAGTGTTGCTTTCTATATAATTGCATTTGCGCAGGCCTTTCAGCCGGTTTTCGATTTTTTGCTGGAAGAGTATGGTATCCTGGTTTATGACGACCGTATTGTGAGTATTCCCGCTACTTTACTGCTGATCCTGATTGTCACCACCAAGGGGGCAGATCTGGGCATTAAGGTGCTGTACCTGGTGGTGAGTATTTTGTTTCTGTCACTGGTGATGTTCTTTCTGGGCAGTACGGGTTATGCCGGCACCGGCGATGATTTTGAATTTGGCAAAACAGTAGAGAACCCGGATTCTTTTTTTTATGTGTTTGCTATCTGCTTTCCTGCATTTACAGGCATGACAGCCGGTGTTGGCTTATCAGGAGATCTGAAAGAGCCACGGAAGGCTATACCACTGGGTACGCTGGGGGCAACCATTACCGGCATGTTCATCTACTTTTTTATTGTGTACAAATTATATGTATCAGCAAGTGCCGAAGACCTGGCCGCAGATCAGCTCATCATGAGCAGGATTGCCCTGTGGGGGCCTATTATACCCATAGGGTTGGCTGCTGCTACTGTTTCTTCGGCGCTGGGCTCCATATTGGTGGCTCCCCGCACCCTGCAGGCCCTGGCAGGCGATAAGATTTTTCCGGCAGGCAAACTAAATACCTGGTTAGCCAGGGGAAAAAAAGTAACCAATGAACCCTTTAACGCAACGCTGGTAACCTCTGTGATTGCAATACTATTTGTAAGTGTAGGCGATGTGAACTTTGTGGCAGAGATCATCTCCATGTTTTTTATGGTTACCTATGGTGCAATATGCCTGATCTCTTTTCTCGAACATTTTGCAGGAGATCCGGCTTACCGGCCATCATTTAAATCCCGCTGGTATTTATCGCTGATGGGTGCGCTTTTGTGTCTTTGGCTTATGTTCCAGATGAATGCCCGCTATGCGATTATGGCAATCTTTCTGATGGTGATGATCTTTATTGGTTTAACCCGCACCCGGGAAGATAATAAAGGACTGTCAGTAATCTTTCAGGGAGCTATCTTTCAGCTTAGCCGCAGGTTGCAGGTTTATTTGCAAAAAACAGAAAAAGAAACATCGCTGGGGCACTGGCGTCCCTCGGTAATTTGTATTACCAACAGTACCTTCAAACGCCTTACTGCTTTTGATCTCCTGCGCTGGATCTCCTATAAATATGGTTTTGGTACTTACATTCACCGCCTAGATGGCTATTTGTCCCGGGATTCCCACATAGAATCGCAGGAGGTCATGAACAGGTTAATCAGGATCTCAGAGGTCTCCAAAAGCAATGTTTACCTCGATACGCTCATCAGTCCATCCTACACTTCTGCCATTGCACAGGTAATACAGCTGCCGGGCATTTCAGGTAAGGAAAACAACATGATACTCTTCGAATATTCTAAACACCAGCCCGACAACCTGGAAGATATCGTGGATAATATTCAGCTGATCAAATCAATGGATTTTGATATCTGCATACTAGGCTGTTCTGACCGGAAGTTTGGCCTTAAGAGACAGATCAACATCTGGATTACGGCACAGGATTATGAAAACGCCAACCTGATGATACTGATGGCCTATATCATACTGGGGCATCCGGAATGGAAGAAGGGGAGTATTAAAATATTTGTTATTTCTCCTGAAGAGGAGGCAGAGGTACAGCGTGACAGGATCCTGTCGCTGATCAATTCCGGCAGGTTGCCTATTTCACCTAATAATGTTCAGTTCATGATGCAGGAAGTACACAAAGACCCCAGGCTTATCATCAATGAATTTTCAAAAGATGCTGATTTAACAATTGTGGGCTTCAGGCATGAGCTGATCAGGCATAAAGAAGCTGATGTGTTTGAGGGCTATGATGATTTGGGAGAGATTCTTTTTGTTAATACAAACAAAGAAAAGCAGATCCTCTGATGATGATGAGGCTTTTCTGCAGCAGTTTAGGTTTACCGTGAGTTATGGCTTAGTTGCCAATTAAGCTTCTATCAAGAGGTGTTTGGTAGATGTATTTGTGCGACAATTTTAGCTTCTTTTACTATTGTCCTGACACAAATGTATCAAAAATGTAGGCTGTGATGAAAAGGCTAAATTTCAGTTCATTACGCTGAAAACCTCCAAAACCGCTCCGGCGGCCCTGTAGCTGCGCTCAAACATGGATGTTTTATAACTGCTCCACTCCTGAAATTCTTAATGCCTTTTCATTAGTCACTTCAATTTTCTGTAATAAATATTATTCCAATATTTAGAACATCCCTCTGATAATTTTTCCCGTAGTCTATAATATATCTCCTGAATAGGCTGATATACAGGGCGTAGCAGGTTGAGCTGAACGGCTGACCTGGTAATTTTTTAACCCTGTCTGTTAAATTTTTTAATATTATAGAATTAAGATCATGCTAAAGTTTAATTACCTATGGAGCATTCTTCTGCTTGTAACAATTTTTTCATGTAAACAACAGGAGGATTTAAGTGAAAGTGAAAACAACCTTATAAACCAGGTGCCTGCCGGTGCAATTACTGCCCTGGAATCAGCCGATGATCTCGATATTTTGCTGAATGATATTGGTGATGCCCGCTATGTGTTGCTGGGAGAAGCATCTCATGGTACTGCAGAATATTACAGCTGGCGGGCAGAAATAAGCAGGCGACTGATACAGGAGAAAGGTTTTACCATAATTGCTGTAGAAGGCGACTGGCCCGATATGTACAGGCTAAATCAGTATATAAAAGGGAGTAATGCCTATGGTAGCAGTGCTGCAGCAGTGTTAAGGCAGCAGGAGCGCTGGCCCACCTGGATGTGGGCGAATGAAGAAGTAGCAGCGCTGGGTGAATGGTTGCGCAATTATAACCAGAACCAGCCAGCTGATGAGCAGCTTGGATTTTATGGGCTTGATGTCTACAGCCTCTGGGATTCACTAGAGGAAGTTATTGCTTACCTGGATACCAGAGACCCGGCTGCAGCACAGCAGGCAAGAGAAGCGCTGGCATGTTTTGCGCCATACAACGAAGATGAATGGGCCTATGCACAGGCAGCAGCAACAAATAACGAAAACAGCTGTGCAGATGAACTAGCAGCACTGTTAGCGCGTGTGCAGCAGGAGGTAAGTGCATCGGCCGGAAACGAAGCCCAGCTGAACCTGCAGCAAAATACACTGGTGGCTGTAAATGCAGAGCGCTATTATACTACCGCACTACAAAATGATGCTGCATCCTGGAACATACGCGACCGTCATATGACAGAAACTATCAATAACCTTATTGATTATCATGGAAGTAGTGCCAAAATTATAGTCTGGGAGCATAATACTCATGTAGGAGATGCTCGTGCTACAGACATGGCCAGTGCAGGAATGGTGAACGTAGGCCAGCTGGTGCGTGAGCAGCACAGCGAGGAAGAGGTTTACATAGTTGGTTTTGGTTCTTACCAGGGTACTGTACTGGCAGCCCCCAGGTGGGGTGCAGCTGTGCAAACCATGCAGGTGCCCGCTGCCAGGGCAAACAGCTGGGAGGCCATTATGCACAGTATGGCGCCCAGCGATAAAATATTGTTACTGGAAGAACTGCGGGAGAATAGTGCTTTTATGAGCGAGCGCGGGCACAGAGCCATTGGTGTAGTTTATAACCCCGAGCAGGAGCAGGGTAATTATGTGCCCAGTATACTGCCTGAACGCTACGATGCTTTCCTGTTCATTGACAGAACTACAGCAGTGGAACCTCTTTAAGGGGTAATTCTCCTGGATTAATTTTCTGAATCTGAAGGGATAATGAAGTTCTGTTTTGGGTGTCTGATGTAGGAAGTAGCCGATTTAGGGGCTACTTCCTATTTTTTTGATGCCTGTTCCCATTCTCCTGTTCCCTTAGTCTATCCAGCTTGCTGGTAACAGGGGTGGCTGTGATACCATGTATGAAAATTGATAGAACAACCACTAGGGTAACCAGTGCCCATATTTCTTCTGTGCCTTCAAAATCTTCTTCGTTCAGGGCAAAGGAGAGGTAGTAGAGTGATCCTATGCCACGCATGCCGTAAAAGCTAATAGCCAGGCGATCACGCCAGGGAGCCCTCTTAAAGCCAATCAGGCCTATAATTCCGGCAACAGGACGTACAATGAAGATGATGATGAGGGCACTTACAACCAGTTGCCAGTTGAGCGGTTCCAGCAAACCGCCGGCAATGGCACCACCAAGCCCCAGGAGTATCAAAGCTGTCAGCAAACGCTCTGTTTTTTCTGTGAGTGTATGCAGGTAATCTTGATATTCATGTTTGCGTTTGTAGTTGCGGATTACCACGGCACCTAAAAACACAGCTATAAAGCCATAGCCACCCAGGTACTGCGTTACGCCATAGACCAAAAGTGTGGCAGCAAGCGCACCAAGCCCTATCATCGATTTAGCCAGAGAGGTTTCTGCAGGCATCGAGAATATTACCCGAGCAAGTAAATAGCCCAGCCCCAGCCCAATAACTGCAGCCACACCCAACTTATACAACACATCCATCAGGAGCCATGTTTCTATCCAGTTAGAGGGGTGTGCCCCAGCCAGGGCCATGGCAACTGCCATATTTGTAAAAGGAAAAGCCAGCCCGTCGTTAAGTCCGGCTTCGGATGTAAGCGAAAAACGTACTTCGTCTTCCTCACCATGCCCGGTTTGGTCTGTATCTTCAGTTTCTTCATCTTCTGAACCCTCTCCGGGTGCACCCACCTGCACTTCAGAAGCAAGTACAGGATCTGTGGGCGCAATTACAGCACCTAACAGTACAGCAGTGGCTGGTACAAAAGCGGCTAACCACCAGCCTACCAGGGCAGCAAGCGCAATGGATAATATCATCGTAATGGTCAGTAGCCGCCAGGTTCCGTTCCAGCCCTTCAGGCTTGGCTTCCTGTCAATATTCAGGCCGGCGCCCATAATTGCTATAATTACTCCTAATTCTGTGAGATGCTCGGCAATACTGCCATGCTCTTTTGGGTCAGGTGTTTTTAACCCTAAAGGAAGGGCAATAGCGGCATACCCAAGTGCGAGCAATACAATGGGCAGGGTCAGGGGGTATTTTGCAAGAAGCCGTGGTAGCACAGCGGTAGCCAAAACGGCCAGGCCAATGATAATAAGCCATAAATCATAATGTTCGAATGCCTTGAAGGCTTCTTCTATATCCATATCAATAAATGTAAAGCGTTTGAAATGTTGAAAAAACCTTCATTCAGAAGGAGTTATATAAAAAAATACGCTTTACCCTAAGGTTAGAAGAAGAATCCGTTTTGAATGTTTATAAAATTTCCCTCTTTCGAGTGGGCCATGGTAGCAGAGATGGTGATACGGTTAAGAATGGAAATCCATACACCACCCCCGTATGCCCGGTGCCAGGTATCTGACTTTTCTCCACTGGCCCACACACGGCCGGCATCGTACAAGCCCAGTACACCGGTTTTAACGGGCAGCAGATAAAGTCGGTACTGGATTAAAGAGAGTCGCAGCTCCAGGTTGGTGTAAAGGCTGCTTTTACCAATAAACCTGGTTTTGGGAAAGCCTCTAAGGTTTTGGGTAAGGTCAGGCAGGGTGCCTCCACCCAACATATTAGCCTGGTAAAACTCGTAGGTGCCTGTGTTGAATGCGCCTCCCAGACGGCCGGCAAATGTTAACTGGAATGGCCAGCTTGGGCTCATATAATAGCCTACCTGGTAGGAGTAGTTGCTGTAATTAGGAGTGTTTTTGCTTACTCCCTCGTGCAGGTTTGCTTCGGCTTTAAGTACAAGGCCCCTGGTAGGGTTGTAAATATTGTCTTTTATGTTGGTTTCTATAAAAGCCCTCAGGCCAAGATACTTTTTGGATGAAAAAGGGCTTTGTTCCAGATCGCTTTCCCTGTCTGTATAATATTTGCCTCTCCAGTTGCTTAGGCGGAAGTACTCGAACTTGGGCCCCAGGCCTACAGTAAAAAATGTTGCGAAAGATTTGTTGAGAGATACATTGATGTAGCTGTTATGGAGGCGGGCCCTGTAGTATTCATCAGGTGTATCTGCCGCGGGGCTACTCTCGTTGCCCCAGCCAAAGTAGTTCATTACGTAATAGGGGGTATAGCCCCAGCCGGTAACCACCAGATCGTAATTCCTGATCAGCTTATTGAAATTACCGGTGTAAGATATTCGTCCGGAATTTGTACCAAAGGCATAGTGATAGAGCAGGCGGTGCTCTGTGCCATAAGGAAAGCTGCGGAATTTGTAGGTGCGGTAGGTTAAGCCGATGCCAGGCATCAGGCCATCGTCTTTGTTATAATTAAACACCAGCCGCGGCCCCAGGTAATTGTAAAAGAAGCGGTCGGAGCTTGGCTGGCTGCTGATTTCCCCGGAGGGGTAATCCAGGTTGGTGCGTGCGGTGTGATCGAGTACGTAAGGGTTCTCACCTTCGTCATATACTTTTGTTCTGCCCCGCGATGGCTGAACAAGCGTGGTATCTCCGGATCTGTCAAGGCCTTTGCCGCCAATAACCCGGATCTTTATTTTATTATTATCTGTGCCGCTAACGGTAAACACATCATTCCCCTCCAGCCCGTATAATCTTATTTCCCTGGTTTCACTGCGATTAAATAGCCTGTCGTAGCGTTTTCTGCCTTGTGTTCCTGTAGAGTCTAGTGCAAAAACGGAGATCTGGGTCTGGCGTTTGGATAAATGGTTTATAACAAAAAGCTCGGAACTGTCGGAGCCATATACATCCACATATTTTGCCAGCAACTCATAGTATCTGTCTGCAATCTCGGGCAGCTGCTCGCGTCTGCTTTTCAGGTTGCTGATGATTTTGGGTCCATTGATAGGGAAAACTTCAGGAGGCATCTGCCTGATCGCTCTTTCCAGCTCCTGGTCTGTTAGTGTTGTTTGCAGCTCTTTGGCAATGGAACGCCAGTCTTCGCGGCTTAAGGAAGTGAGGAAGCGCCTGTCCATGGTGCGGGCAGAGGTGTTAAGCCCTTTCAGGTCCCTGATTTTTCCAGTAAAATTCTGCAGATTCCTGAATGCCCAGCGCCTGCTGATAAGCCAGGGCAGCGGTCCCTGGAAGCTGAAAAAAGCATTGTCCCGATCGTCGGCAACCGGTAAATACTCAATGCCACCATTTTTTCGCATGCCTATCCAGTGGTACTGATGTTCGTGGCGGTCCCAGTCGCCCACCAGCATATCGAGGAGGCGCAGTTTAGCAAAAGTGGGTTCATTGATCCATTGATTCTGATTTCTTTCCAGGGCATCGATCAGGCTTTCGTACTCAAGAGACTGCCCGGGGAATGCAAGATTCTCGGGTTTCTCCACGTGCTGGTCTTCAGCCTGTTCCTCCATATAACCAATCGTTCCGGCAAAATTCTGCTGCCAGGGGCCAAGGCAGGCGCTGTTTGGCAGGGATACCAGCTCCGGATGGTTAAAGGGCAGGCCAGCTGCTCTTTCCAGCGGAGCAACCATCAGGGGAGCGTAGGGGTGCTGCAGCATTACATGGTTGCGGGTCTGGTTCTCCAGTGAGCGTGATAGCCTGTACTCTTCCGGTACCACCTTCAGTACACTTCTGTCGAGTGAGCGGAAGAGGAACTCCTGCCCGGCGGCATTTCTTAGCCTCAGCGATTTATGATAAACTGATCCGGTGGTATTGTAAGGGGCCAGCCCGCCAACAGTATCCTGCAGGTCTATCACCGGCATTTTTACAGGTGTTGTCCACTCGCGGGTATAGTGGCGGCCATAGAAGGCCTTGCCCAGCTGCAGCCGCGCTGCAGATACGGTGTCTGCAGCTTTGGTAACAGTGGCAGGTAAGCTGTTTTCTTCAGCAGGATCGCAAAAGTCTGTTTCTTTTTTGCCTATGTACAAGCGGGTACGATAGCTTAGCACACCCTCGGAGCCATCTGTGCCTTCTGTCCAGTACTCAATCCAGGCTTCGGAGTTGGGGTAGTACATAACTTTTGCAAAGCCTTTTGCCCGCTGCGCAAATTCTGCGTTGTTGCCTTCTACTATGTGGTTTGTTTTGCATCCCGAGCCACTCAGTACATGAATCAGTTTTCCTGTACGGTGCAGCTGCAGGTTGTGGTCGTGGCCGGCAGCAAATACTACATTATCGTGGTGCCTGAATACCCGCATCAGCTCGTCTATGAGTAGCTGGTAGCGGTAATGGGGTATATCCTGGTCTACACCCCCGTACCTGCGGTAAAAGGGGTATAAGGAACCAATTACCGGAATAGGAACATAGAGTTCGTCGCGAACCAGGGTAAGGGGAAAGAGGTGATCAAAAATGGAATAATAACCGCCATGATTGCTGTTGCTCATGAGTGGGTGGTGGCCTGCTACAATCACATGCCTGCTCCTGTTACGCTCCAGCATCTGGCTAAGCAGCCTGAGCATTTCTGCTTCATTGGCAGCAGCACATCCGCTAAAGCGGCCGTATGGTTTTTCGTGCTGGTGCAGCCACCACTGGGTGTCTATAACGAGCAGTACCACTTCGGGGCTAAGCTCAATCTCCACCGGGCCGGGGCACCCATTATCGGGCACATAGGTGTTGCCCTTATCCAGGTATTTTTCAACAAACGCTTCCTGCAGGTTTACTCTTAAAAGCCCTCCTTCCCGCATATAATTCCAGTCGTGATTGCCGGGGATAAAAGCCACTTTTCCTGGATGATCTTCAACCACTTTCAGCTGTTTAATCAGCTTTTGCTCACTTTCTTCACGGTCGTGGTGGCCTTCCGGAGGCAGACCGTCATGATAGATATTATCTCCCAGTACCACCAGTGCACTGTTGGGTTGGGCTGCCATCTGTTTTTTTAACAGCTGCAGCGTGGGCTCCGGTTCTTCCAGGTTGGGGCTGCCGGCATCGCCAATGAGATAAACCGTGTAAAGGGGTGCTTCATCAGGCATCTGGCCCTGCTGCCAGTCTGCAGTTTCGGGGCTGTAGTAGACGCGGGTAATGCAACTACATTGGCAAATAAGTAATCCTAAAAACAGGTAGTGAGTAAACTTCTTCATGAGAGGTTCCGGGAGCAGTGTTCTACCATGCTCAAACTACACCTCTGTTTAAATGTTTAGCTGTTAAAGTACTGCTAGGATAAACAGCCTTAGATTTCAACAAACCTGCAGGTTTCATCGGTTTATCCCCTGCTTCACTGCGGGTGCCGGGGCAAATCAGCCAGGCTGCGGCTTATTCAGTTATTTCTATCCTGTTCCCTTCAGGATCAAGCACAACACTTTCGTAGTAGCCATCGCCAGTAGTGCGAGGCTGCCCTGCAATGGTATAACCCGAGGCTGCCAGCCTGCTGGTGAGGTTATCAACAGCCTCTTTAGAGCCAACGCTTATGGCAAAATGAATCAGGCCCCTGTATTCGCTGCCCGGGGCATGTTGCAGCGCCGGTATTTCTGGTTTGTGCATTAGCTCCAGCCGGCATCCGTCAGTAAAAGAAATAAAATACGAACTGAAGTTTTTTGCAGGATTATGATAGCGGGAACTGGCTTTGCCTTCAAAATAACTTTCATAAAAGGATTTCATCTGTTCCAGGTCAGATGTCCACAGGGCTACGTGATCAATTTTCATATCAGGAAATCAGAAACCAATACTTAAGCATGCTTGCTGATAATATATAGAAACAAACTGAAGGTTTATAATGAAGAGCAGCCTTATTGTTAAAAAAGAAAGCAGGGCCAGGGCCCTGCTTTGTATGCTTAGGTATGTTGGAGCAGGACGAAGTGCTATCTGCCAAAATCATCCTGAACCCGAACAATATCATCCTCATCAGATGGGTTGCTGGCATCTGTATGCTGCCAGATCTCTGCCAGTACACCCCAGTCTTGAAGTCCTACCAGCCTGTGCCGCTCACCTTGTTTGAGGGTAATCAGCTCGCCGGGACTATACTCCTTAAGTTCCCCTTCCTGGTCGGTATCGCTTGTAACCACGCCAACCTTGCCCTGCACCACTTTCCAGATTTCTGCACGGCGGTGGTGGTATTGCCACGAAAGTCTTTTCTCAGGGGCAACCACCAGTATCTTGGGGCTTAATTTGCCAGATATTCTTAGCGTATCAACAGAAAGGCCATCAAAATACTGGTCGGCAAAAGCCTGGGCCTGGTCTTCCTTTATTACAAAAAAACCACCCCAGGGGCGGCCCTGGTCTTTTCTGTCGATGGTGAAGCCCTGGGCCTCTAATTGTTTTTCCATTTGCTGAAACAGCTCCTGTTTTTTGCTTTCGTTGCTCATGCTCTGAGGGTTGTGAACACTAAAGATCTATTTATTCAGGACTGCAAATTAAAAATCTATTTGAAAACTTCTTCTACACCTGTAAAACTTGTTTTGCCTGCAGGAACAGGGGGGATTCATCAAACACATATCCTGTTGTTTCTTTCAGGTTAAAAGCTAGCTGGTTTTTACGGGAAAGGAGTCTGGAAATCTTTCACCGCAAAGTAATACTCACTTAACAATTACATAATATAGATTAAGTAAATTTGCGCCGTTCATTTTATCAAATTGTTAAGTAAATGTTATGGAATCAGCAACACTCAGTGATGCATCAAACCCATGCCTGAGAACAGCCTGATACTAAAGCATTAGTTTTTCTTCCAGAAGCTAATCTTATTATAAAACTTAGTGTGCTTTAGTATGATCATCTTCAGATTTCCACCAGCATCACTATTTAAATAGCACACAAACCGGCCCGATCTGAAACAAACCTGTAGTCTGGTTAAAAACATATTAATCAAGGAAGTTAAGTCGCTGTTTTACACTTATTATGCCCCCATTCAAAAATCTCTGCAGTAACAGGCCAAAGCTTTTGCTGCAAGCTACTCTTTTTGTTTTTTGTTCTTTTCTGATAGGGATTGCTCCCGGAAAAGTAAATGCACAGTCAGTCAATAAATCAAGGGTAGGAAAAGGTGTACAGTTTGTAGCTGCAGACACTTCTTTCTCGCTCAGGCTGAATGCCCGTGTACAAACCCTGTACATGGGGGTGCAAGACTTGCAGGAGGATAGTTACAGCGATCGTTTTCTGGTGCGCCGTGCCCGCCTTAAAATGGAGGGTTTTGCTTATCACCCAAACCTGGAGTACAAGATAGAACTCGGCCTGAGTAACTCAGATATAGGTGGCGGTATTAGCCGTGAATTCAATAACACTGCCAATATTATTCTGGATGCTGTTTTACGCTGGCAGTTTGCTCCAAATTTTGAGGTTTGGTTCGGACAGACCAAACTGCCGGGCAACCGTGAACGGGTTATTTCGTCCCAAAAGCTTCAGTTTGTTGACCGCAGCCTGCTGAACAGTAGCTACAATATTGACCGGGATGCCGGTGTACAGTTACATCATACTTTTTCTGCCGGAAATGTGGTGTTCCGCGAAATGCTAGCGCTTTCTATGGGAGAGGGGCGTAACATAGCTGTAGATAACCGGGGGGGATACGAGTATACGGGCAGGGTAGAGGTGCTTCCCTTTGGAGAGTTTACAGCAGATGGTGATTATTTTGGAGCTGACTTAGCCAGGGAAAAAACACCTAAATTATCTGTTGGTGTATCTTATGATTACAACGACCGTGCCTCCAGGCAGGGCGGACAGTTAGGCAGTTTCTTTGACCAGGAGCGTACCCTCAAAGCATTTTTTGCTGATGCCATGTTCAAATACAGGGGCTTTTCTGCCATGGCAGAGTATGCCGATAAGGAATCTGTAGGAACCCCTGTTGTTGAAACCAACGAATTTGGCAGTGTTACCCGGGCCTTCCAGACTGGTACAGGTTTCAATATTCAGGCAGGCTATGTTTTTAAGAATAACTATGAAATTGCAGGACGTTATACCTCAATTAATGCAGAGCTGTTAACCCAGCGAGATGACCTGAGGCAATATACCCTTGGCCTCTCTAAATATATAGCCGGCCATACGGTTAAAGTGCAAAGCGACATTAGCCTTTTAAGAGCAGAAGAGATAAATAATGAGCTGATGTACCGCTTCCAGGTAGAGATAGGCTTCTAAAAGCCAGTTGCTTAACTGTAGGCAGGCTACAGCTTAAAAGAGAGTGTTTAACCGGCTATAGAAGTGGGTGTATGCAGGGCATGTTAGAATGCGGTGCATACACCTACTTCTTTTTTTTCTTCTTTTTGCTGCTGTTTTCGAGCTGCTCCTGCTCCCGCAGCAATGCCTTCCAGTTATCGTCTACATCGGTGGTAAAATCAAGGGTTTCTTTATAGGCTTCCTTGCTGATGTCCATTCGGATGACGGGCTTATCAAGGTAGCTTTCAATTTCCTCCAGCAAGGGTTTTTCTTCGGTGCTGCAAAAAGAAACAGCCTGGCCTTTCTGGGTGCCGCGGCCGGTACGGCCCACACGGTGCACATAGTTCTCGGGCTGTTCAGGCAAATCGTAGTTGACCACGTAATCCACACCGGGAATATCAATGCCGCGGGCGCTTACATCTGTGGCAACCAAAACCTTTACCTCTCCGCTTCTGAACTGCTGCATTACCTGCAGGCGATCACGCTGTTCTTTATCGCCATGAATGGTCATGCTCCTGATGTTCATACGCTCCAGCGCCTTGTGCACCCGTTCGGCGCGCACCTTGGTACGCACAAACACCAGTATCTTCTTGTCCGGATTTTCATTGATCACGCGCTCCAGGAAAAACCGCTTGTCGTCCATCTCCACAAAGGCCACAGCATGATTGATGTTTTTGGCAACCGGATCTTTCGGTGAGATCTGGATGCGAATGGCATTGCGCACCAGCGAATAGGCCAGCTTTTTTATGGTTTCATTGATGGTGGCCGAAAAGAAAAGCGTTTGCCGCTGGCGTGGTATTACGTGCATCAGGTCCTGGATGTCGCGCAAAAAGCCCAGGTCCAGCATATGGTCGGCTTCGTCCAGGATCAGGATCTGGATACGGTGTAGCTTCAGGTGGCCCTGACTTACCAGGTCAAACATACGGCCGGGCGTGGCTACGAGTATGTCAAAACCTTTTTCCAGCCTGCTGATCTGCGGATCCTGTTCCACCCCGCCAAAAATGCTGTAGGTTTTTACTTTAGTGTATTTCCCTAGTGTTTCGAACACCTCTGTAATCTGCAGGGCAAGCTCCCGGGTAGGTACCATAATAATGCACCTGATACCATCTTCACGGCTGGCCTTTTTCTTTTGCTCATGCAGCATATGCAGTACCGGAATGGCAAAAGCAGCAGTTTTTCCGGTGCCAGTCTGAGCAATTGCCAGCACATCTTCTCCTTTTACAATAGGAGGGATGGACTTGTACTGTATATCGGTAGGCCGTTTAAAGCCCAGTTCTGCCAGGCTTTTTTTAATTTCGGGGGCCAGGGGGTAATCATCAAACTTCATGGTACATCAAAAAATAATGGTAAATATAGCACTAACATAGCTTAGTTAACGAGAGGTGCCCTTCTAAGGCCATCATATACCGGCTAGGGAAGGCTATGTTAAGATTCTCTCCTAAAGAATTTAGGAGTAGTTACAGTTCTTACATACAGATCCTCTACCTTCTGCCGGGCCCATGGGGTAGTACGCAGGAACTTGAGGCTGGACTTTATGCTGGGGTTTTCATTAAAGCAGCGAATGTTGATCAGAGAACCCAAAGTTTCCCATCCATAGCGGTCTACCAGTTCGTTGAGTATGGCTTCCAGTGTTTTGCCGTGTAAGGGGTTGTTGGGTTGTTGTTCTGCTGACATTTCTCTCTTGTTTCGGGCTCTTATAGATTATACAAAGCAAAGCAAAAACTGTTGGAATTACAGCACTAATAAGCCCCGCTCCCTAAGTTCTTTAGTGGTATTGCTGTACCAGAACACATGAAAACTGCCCAGCTCCTGTTGCTGAAAATCGGCTTCCAGTTCTGCAAATGTATAAGTCCGGGAACCGTCGGGCATAAGTGCGGGGAGCAGCGCGGCTAACCAGCGGCCCCAATCCTCCTGCAGTTGCAGGTTAAAATCTTCCTTCTTATTGACAAAGCTAAGTTCTGCCATGGCGATGCTCTTGCCCTTTTTGCTTTTGCTGAAGCTGCGGATGGCAGGGGTGTTTCCCAGCCATACTATTTTGGCATTTGGCTTAGGCAGTGCTGTTTCTTCGGTGGCTAAGATTCTTTCAATATGGTTTGGCGGTATGGTGGTACGGGGCACTTTAAAATTAAACCATTTGTCGAGCGAAAATTCAAAGCAGATGCCATGCATATAGTTGAAGAGCGATTTCTTGAGCCCTTCGCTGAAGGCATCATGATCAGCACCAATGCTATCCAGGTGCACAATGTCATTGTTGGCAAAAGTGCCAACCTCTGCAGTGGCTTTTCTAACCTTAAACAGTTCGGGGTTCAGGCCAATAGGGCTGTGGGCGGTCATGGCAAACTGGTGCCAGAAACCAGATTGTACCACACCATTCATGAAAAGCTGGCGCACCACCTCCAGAGAATCGATGGTTTCCTGTGCGGTTTGGGTAGGGAAGCCGTACATGAGGTAGGCGTGCACCATAATACCCGCCTGGGTGAGGTTGTCGGCCACCCGCGTAACCTGCGCAATGGTAACACCTTTTTTAATGAGGGTCAGCAGCCTGTCAGAGGCAACCTCCAGACCGCCTGATATGGCTATGCAGCCCGATTCCTTCAGGAGTATGCAGAGATCACGGGTAAAGCTTTTTTCAAAACGGATGTTGGTCCACCACACAACGGTGAGGCCACGCCGAATAATTTCCAGTGCCAGCTCCCGCAGCAGTGCAGGGGGTGCAGCCTCATCTACAAAGTGAAAGCCATTCTGCCCGGTTTGTGCAATGATCTCCTCCATGCGGTTGCATAGCAGGGCTGCGGTAACAGGTTCATAGCGCTTGATATAATCCAGGGAAACATCGCAGAAGGTGCACTTGCCCCAGTAGCAGCCGTGGGCAAGCGTAAGCTTGTTCCAGCGACCGTCGCTCCAGAGCCGGTGCATGGGGTTGGCAATTTCAATCACCGATAGAAAGCTGTCAAGTGGGAAATCCGAGTAATCGGGGGTGCCTACTTCACGCTGCGGGTAGTCTTTTTCCGGACTGCCGTTAAAATACACCACTTTGCCCTCCTGTAGTGCAAAAGTTCTTTTCAGCTGCTCAAGGGGGCGTTTGCCATCCAGGTACTCAATCAGGTGGTATATGGGTGCCTCTCCGTCATCAAGACAAATAAAATCTACATATTCAAAAACCCGTGTCTCTGAAAGGGAGCGGAGCTCGGTATTCGGAAAGCCTCCGCCCATTACTATTTTTATTTCGGGATAGTGATGCTTAATCCACTGGCCGCATTTAAATGCACCAAACAAATTGCCCGGGAAGGGTACCGACAGGGCAACCAGGGTAGGTTTTTCCTGCTCAATTTTCTGCTTTAGCAGGTCCAGCATAATATCTACGATAAAGCTGTGAGAGGCCTGCAGTGCCTCGTGCAGCTCATCAAAGCTGTTAGCGGAGCGCCCCAGGCGTTCGGCATAGCGGCTAAAGCCAAAATAGGGATCAATAGCCTCTACAATCAGGTCGGAAATATCTTCGAGGTAAAGGGTGGCCAGGTGCCGGGCTTTGTCGCGGGTGCCCATGGTACCAAAAGCCCACTCCAGGTCGTCGAGCTGTTCAAAGCGGGAGGCCTCAGGCAGGTAATTGCCTTCGCAGATAACATGGCCGAGGGTTGGGTTATTATCCTGCAGAAAATCAATCACCAGGTCAATGGTGCGGATGTATTCTTTCTGCAGGGCCAGTATGCGGCGGCTGTTGGGGGTAAGTGTAGCCTCTTTGGTGGCAACTTCTTTGAACAGTGCCTTAAACCCACTGGCAGAAAATAGCGCCAGGATTACCTCAATGCCCAGGTCGGTCTGGTACGAAGGGATGTTTTTCGTATTCAGAAAACCCTTTAGATATGCCGTAGCGGGGTAGGGCGTATTCAGCTGGGTAAAAGGGGGCGTTATCAGCAGTAATTTCTGGCTCAAGGCTTTGTTCTTTCGGGCGCTGTAGGTTAACCAGCAAATTTACCCTTTAAGTTCAGCATTGCCCTGGCAGTTGAGGAATTATTGTGGGGCTGCATAGCAATGGTACTTCTGTGCAAGGGGCGACCAGCGGAGGTGTTTCTACATCGGGGAAGCACGGCAGAGAGATTCATTACCTCTCCTGTGGGGAAATGCGCTTCCAGAACAGTCATCAATCAAGCATTGCTTTATCCTGCTGTGGCGGCCAAATCCCCCTCTCCTGGAGGAGAAGAAGGCTACGGAAGGGGTGCTCAATCTTTACTGCTCCCTCTGTGCCTTTGCAATAGCCGATATCAGTTCTTCATCTTTAAGCTCCTGCAGCCAGTCATTTGCTAGCTCCAGCCTTACCGACTGCGCGCCGCCCCTGGGGGTGCATACCACCGGTACTTTATGGTTTTTATCCTCTGAAAGTTCTTTTGCTTTTTCGGCAAGTGCTCCTGAAACGCCTGCAAATGCCTGGACACAGGTCCAGCTTGTTCCTTCCTGGTCGGTTACTTCTCTTTGTTCCATCTGGCTCTTTATGGTTTGGTTTAGGTGTAGCTGCTGCTGCACCAAGCATGATAGGCATCTAGTACGGATTTCAATTTGGCTGGTTTTGTCTGACTGCTTCTGCAGCCGCACTTGTCTGCTGGTGTATGAGTGCTGAAACATAAAAGGTTACAATAGCTTTTAGCTTGTATGGAGGCAAAAAATACTAGGTTTATAGCTGTGGTAATGCGTTTATTGGCCGGCTGCTGCATGCTGGGCGGGCTTATGATTTGCCCCATATACCGGGCAAAAGCACAAAGCTGGTCGGCAGAGATATTTGCAGGTACTGCCTGGAGTATGCCTATGCCGCTGCGCATTGAGCAGCCTGGTGAAGATCCTTTACAGTTTCGAGCCCGCTACAGCACCCGTCCCTGGAAGGGCTCTCCCTATTATGCCTATCGCCTGGGCTACAGGCAATGGAGTGCTGAGCTGGTGCATCATAAGTTATACCTGCAGAATCCGCCACCGGGAATAGAGCATTTTGAGGTATCGCATGGCTACAACCTTGCCTATGTAAGCCGCATGCTTACGGAACCTGCTGCACCCTTGGTTTTCAGGCTGGGTCTGGGGCTGGTAATCGGGCATCCTGAAGGGCGCATCAGGGGGAAAGCCATTAACCCGGTAAAAAGCTTCCTGGGAGGGGGCTACCATCTATCGGGAGTTAGTATGCAGTTTACTGTGTCCCGAAGGTTAGCTCTGGGAGACCATTTTTTTATTAACCCGGAGGCCAAGTTTACAGCAGCATGGGCCCGCATGCCGCTCTCAGGAGGTGGCTTTGCCCAGGTGCCAAATGTAGCCATGCATACGCTGCTGGGGCTTGGTTACCGGCGCAGATAGCGCTGCTATTCAGCTGAGGAATCTCGCATCAGGCTGCTGCAAAACTTTATTAACCTCAAGAACTTCAGTTGTCTTTTATGTTTAGGCCTGGTTTAACTCCTGAATCCCTCTGATGTTTTGGGTACTAAGGGTAAAAGTTTGTTTATGCTGAAAATCTTCTTATATTTAATGTACATCTTTATTAAATGCAAGCAGAGCAAATTGAGCGGCTCATCAAGATCAGTAAAACCAAACCTTTGCTGCCGGAAGTTTTTGTGCCCTGGCAGGAAGAGCCCTCTGAAAATGACATTTACCTTAGCGAAAAATTAAGCTCTCTGTATGGCGATCCGCTTTACGACACTTTAAGCAGACAGCAAAAATTAGAACTGGGCAGGCATGAGGTGGTGCAGGTGATGTTTTCCTACGCCTGGAGCGAAGGTCTCTTCTGCCTGTTCATGAACAGGTACATTCTTACACTTATGCCCGATTCGCTGGAGTACCGTTTTCTGCTTCGGGAGCTGATCGAGGAGTTTCGGCACCAGGATATGTTTACGCAGGCAATTTTAAGACTTGGTGGGGAGCCGGTAAAGCCTACTGCCATGCATAAGTTTGTGGGTGTTTTTACAGCTCGTTTTATGCCATCAGATGCTGTGTTTCTATCCGGCCTTTCCGTAGAAGTAATGGCTGATACTTATGGCACCTATCTAAGAAAAGATCCATCGGTGTACAAGGTGCTGCGTAAGGTTTCCGAACTGTACAACATCGAAGAAGCCAGGCATATTCTTTTTGCTAAAGATTACCTCTCGCGCTTTGTGTCTAGGGCAGGTTTTTTTAGGCGGAGCTGGTACAGCTATATTGTTTTGCTCAACATCTATTTTATGCGCACGCTCTATGTGAAAAAAGTAATTTTTGAGCGTATATTATTTCTCCCCTGAAGAAGGGGGTGAAAACTTCTTTAACACACATCAGCAACATACAGGAGGCAATCGGGTTATTCTGTAAGTCGGACTTAATGCCAAACCTGATCCGGCTTAATATTGCCGATGAACCCCGGTACTGTTTAGCATCTGTTTTAAGAGATTTATTTAGCGTATATTATGGAAAAAAGCTGCCTGTTTTACCACTGTCTCCGGCAGTTATACGCCCCCTGGTCCTTATCAACACAAAGTGCCGGTTTCATAAATCGCTCACACCTATGATGCTGGATATCGTTACAAAAGATGCTGTAATGGATACTGCAAAGGCAAAAGAGCTGTTGAACTATAAACCGTTAACTGAATTTGGTGCTGCTGTTGAAGCGCTAACAGACTGGGTTCGCAGATTCGGCAGTAAAAAAGATTATTTAAACAATTTGTCAGAAGCCCCCTGGCGCTTTATTGAAAATTAAAATGAAGTACTTTTTTATGGTGCTGTTGCTGATACCAACAGCTTTGTTTGCACAGCAAGACTGGGTTTTGAAAAAAAGCAAAGACGGTATACAGGTTTTTATGAAGGAGGTGGCAGGTTCGCCCTTCAAGGAAGTAAGGGTAAAGTTGAAATGTACCGGCAGTCTGCAGAAGTTCCAGTCACTGGTGCTGGATGTAAACAACCACAAAAAGTGGGTGTACAACACCAAAGAATCTGACCTGCTCAAGCCCATCAGTGCCGATGAAATGGTTTACTACACCGAAATTTTTCTGCCCTGGCCGGTGAGCAACAGGGATCTTACCTGTCATCTAAAACTGGTAAAAGACTCCATCCCCAACACCTATTTCCTGAAAGCACATGCGGTAGAAGGTGTTCTGCCCCCAAAAGATGGAAGGGTAAGGGTAACATCATCCAATTCATTCTGGAAGGTTGTTCAGCTGGAGAATGATGCGCTGGACATCGAATATACCATCAGGGTAGATCCGGCAGGCAGCATTCCGCCCTGGCTTGTAAATGCAACGGCAGTAACCGGTCCTTTCAACTCCTTTACGAACCTTAAGCAGTTGCTGGCGAAATAACACAAGCGAACGCAGGTATATCATGCTTTTCTCCGCTTTCAGAAAAAGTTTAGGCTTTGCCATGCCATTAGGGTTATGGCAGGAACGTTTTTTTTAAAGCCTGCAAAATTTGTTCTGCTTTGATTTGATCAATATGGTCAGATACCCTTTATTACATTTTTTTAACAGAAGCACCAATCGGCTGGCAGGATTGTGAGTTTTTTTATCAATCAGCTAAGGCCGTAACGATCAAAATCTAATAGTATACCATGTTCAGCCTAACAAATAAAACAGCCATTGTAACAGGAGGGGGGAGCGGTATTGGAAAAGCAATTTCGCAGTTGTTTGCCCGGCAGGGAGCCGAAGTTTTTGTGCTGGAGCTAAATGAAGATAGCGCCCATGCTGTAGTGCAGTCAATTCAGCAGGCGGGTGGCAGGGCCCATGCCGTAGCCTGTAATGTAGCCAGCCAGAAAGAGGTAGCAGATGCTTTTCATAAAATATACCTGCAGACCGGCAGGCTCGATATTTTAGTGAACAATGCCGGTATTGCCCATATAGGCAATGTACTCACCACCTCCGAAGATGATTTTGATAAGATTTATGCCGTGAATGTAAAGGGCGTATACAACTGCCTAAAAGCCGGTGTGGAGAAAATGCTGGCCAGTGGTGGTGGGGTTATCCTTAACCTTGCTTCGGTAGCTTCCAGCGTTGGCTTGCAGGATCGCTTTGCTTACTCTACGAGCAAAGGTGCCGTGCTTACCATGACCCTTTCTGTTGCCAAGGACTTTGTAGATAAAAACATTCGCTGCAACTGCATAGCCCCGGGCCGTGTGCACACACCCTTTGTGGATGGGTTTCTGCAAAAAAACTATCCTGGCCGTGAGCAGGAGATGTTTGAGAAACTCTCTAAAACACAGCCCATTGGCCGCATGGGCACACCCGAAGAAATGGCATCGCTGGCCCTCTTCCTCTGCTCCGACGAAGCCTCATTTATCACCGGCAGCAATTACCCCATAGATGGTGGCTTTGTTACCCTCAACACCTGATTTTTTGTACAATAGATGATAGACAAGTGACGATAGTGTTGGTCTGTTGCTATTGAATATCGACCCCATACCCAATACCCACTACTAAATACCTAATACCTAACAAATGAAACTGATCAGATTTGGCGAAGCTGGTAAGGAAAAGCCAGGTGTAATAACTGCAGCCGGTAAAAGAATAGATGTAAGTGCTTTTGTGCAGAACTATGATGAAGCATTTTTTGCCGGAGACGGCCTGAGCAGGCTGGCGGAATGGCTCAAGCAGAACGAAGCATCTGCACCAGGGGTAGCCGATGGGGTTCGCCTGGGTGCTCCCGTTCATAAACCTGGTAAGATCATCTGCATAGGTCTTAACTATTCCGATCATGCCCGTGAAAGCAATATGGAGGTGCCAAAAGAACCCATTATCTTTTTCAAGGCTTCTTCGGCCGTTTGCGGACCAAACGATAACATCATCATTCCCAAGGGAAGTGAAAAAACAGACTGGGAAGTAGAACTGGCCGTGGTGATTGGCAAAAAAGCTTCTTACGTATCTGAGGCCGAAGCACTGGATTATGTAGCAGGTTATATGCTGCACAACGATTACAGCGAGCGGGCTTTCCAGCTGGAGCGCAGCGGACAGTGGGTAAAAGGCAAAAGCTGCGACACTTTTGCGCCGCTGGGACCCTTCCTGGCTACAAAAGACGAAATTGAGGATGTAAACAAGCTGCGCCTCTGGCTAAAGGTAAATGAGAAAATGATGCAGGATGGCAGCACCTCCAACCTGGTGTTCGGTATTCCATTCCTGGTTAGCTACCTCAGCCAGTTTATGTCGCTGCTGCCTGGCGATATCATATCTACCGGTACCCCTGCAGGGGTAGGCCTGGGCTTTAAACCACCCGTTTACCTGAAGCCTGGCGATACGGTAGAGCTGGGCATAGAAGGCCTGGGCGCTGCAAAGCAGCAGCTGGTAGCCTGGCAGGGCTAGTGTTTTAATCTTCTGCCTTCTCCAAACCTATCAACAAAGCACATGGAAGTAGTAGATGCACACAATCATTACTGGCAATACAATTCGGTGGAATTTGGCTGGATGGGAGCGGAGCATGAGTCCATCAAAAGGGATTTCCTTCCTCACCACCTGGCATCGGAGCTGGAAAAGCATAACATAACTGCCACAGTTGCCGTGCAGGCACGGGAGAGCATGGAGGAGAACAGTTTTTTACTGGCGCTTGCAGCACAGCATTCTGTAGTAAAGGGTGTGGTAGGCTGGGCCGATTTTAGAGCTGATACTTTTGAGCAGGACCTGCATCTGATTGCTGAACACCCAAAGTTGGTAGGGCTGCGCCATTTTGTACAGTCGCGGCCGGAGGGCTATATGCTGCAGGAAAGTTTTCAGCGTGGCATAGCGGCGCTAAAAGCCCTGGGGTTAACCTATGATATTCTCATTGGTCATCATCAGCTGCCGGAAGCGCTGAAGTTGGTAGCGCTGTTTCCGGATCAGAAGTTTGTGCTGGATCATATTGCCAAACCTCCTGTCAGGGCAGGGGAACTTGAACCCTGGAAAACCAACATCAGCAGGATGGCCGCTCATCCGCAGCTCTACTGCAAAATATCTGGTATGGTTACAGAAGCCGACTGGCAGCATTGGCAGGAAGATCAGATCAAGCCCTACCTCGATGTTGTTTTTGAAGCCTTTGGTCCGGACCGGCTAATGTACGGCAGCGACTGGCCGGTTTGCCTGCTGGCAGCCCCTTACCAGCGGGTAATAGGTCTGGTGAAAGGTTACATACAGCAGCTGTCACTAACAGAACAGGAAAAAATTATGGGTGGGAATGCCCGCAGCTTTTACAACTTGAGCGAGTAAACAATGGATCTGCATCTTAAAGATAAAGTAATCATCGTAACCGGCGGAGCCAAGGGCATAGGAGAGGCCATTAGCAGGAGCCTGGCAGCCGAAGGAGCCATACCCGTAATTGTGGGAAGGTCTGGAAATGCAGGAGAAGCACTGGCCCGGGAACTGACCGAAGCTGGCAATAAAGTACTGAACATTGTGGTAGAGTTAGGTGAAGCTTCGGCCTGTGCAATGGTTGTGGAGGAAACGGTAAAACATTTTGGCCGCATTGACGGGCTGGTGAACAATGCCGGTGTGAACGATGGTGTAGGCCTTGAGAGCGGATCTCCGGAAAGATTTATGGCTTCTCTGCAGCTTAATCTTTCACACTACTACAACATGGCACATTATGCCTTGCCCTACCTGAAAAGCAGCCGGGGGAGCATTGTGAACATCAGCTCAAAAACAGCACTTACCGGACAGGGAAATACCTCCGGCTATGCAGCATCCAAAGGCGCACAGCTGGCGTTAACCCGTGAGTGGGCAGCAGAGCTGCTGCCTTTCGGTATTCGTGTAAATGCTGTAGTACCGGCAGAGGTTATGACCCCCCTATACCGCAGCTGGCTCGATACTTTTGATAATCCTGAACAGAAGCTGAAGTCCATCGTCACTAAAATACCCCTGGGCAAACGCATGACTACCGCAGAGGAAATAGCCGATGCAGCAGTTTTTCTGCTCTCCGGCCGCTCTGCCCACACCACCGGCCAGCAGCTGGTGGTAGATGGCGGCTACGTGCACCTGGACCGTGCCCTAAGCTGAAGCAGGTTCTGGTACACTTTAACAGTCTGCTGCTTTTGGTGTTGTTACATCAGATATGGTTATAAAAATACATGCTGCAGTTGTTTGCCTGCTGTTGTTTATAGTTCCTCATTGTACCATGGCAGTTACTTATTACATCAGTGCCGCAGGTAACGATGCCCATGAAGGTACTTCGCCAGCGCGTGCGTGGGCTACAATAGCTAAAGTAAACAGCAGCTCTTTCGGGGCAGGTGATTCTATACTATTTGAGGGTGGAAGCACCTTTAGCGGGAGCATCAGCTTCGATTCAACCACCAGGGGAACTGCTGAAAGCCCAGTCCTGATCAGCTCATGGGGTAAGGGAAAGGCCATCATCAGCAGTGGCGATTCTACCGGTTTCAAAGCCTACAATACTGCCGGCTTTACAATCACCGATCTAATCTTCAGGGGCTCCGGCAGCTTGGTAAACAAAAGTTCCGGCATCGACTTTTACATGGACCTGCCTGCAGGAAGGCTTGTCCACATCCTGATAGAGCGGGTGGAGGTAGAGGGGTATCATCTCTTTGGTATTCTCATAGGCAGCTGGAACGGAAGTAATGGCTACGATAGTGTAACCATCAGACATGCCCTGGTGCATGATAATGGCCAGGGAGGGATCTACACTTATGCGCAGGCAGTATTGGCCCACCGGAACATCAATATTACGCATACAAAAGCCTACAATAATTCAGGCCTGCCCCACAGAACAGACTATCATACGGGCAGTGGCATTATAGTAAGTGGGGCAGATGGTGCACTGGTTGAGTACTGTGAAGCCTACAACAACGGCTGGCTCAATGCCTGGAAAGGAGGCGGGCCAGTGGGCATCTGGGGCTACCACTGCAATAAGCTCGTGATCCAGTACAGCGAATCCCATCATAATAAATCCGGCACTGCAAAAGACGGGGGTGGCTTCGATATAGATGGAGGCTGCACCAACTGTACCATGCAATACAATTACGCCCACAACAACAGCGGACCGGGCTATCTCGTTGCGCAGTACCAGGAGGCCCCGGAAATGAAGGGGGTGGTGATTCGCTTTAACATCAGCGAAAACGATGCCCGCAGTGGTGATCATGGTGCCATTCACCTGTGGTCTAGCGGTAGCAATGGTGGCATACAGGGAGCTGAAATCTACAACAATACCATTTATATTGAGCCTTCTGAAAACGCTACGCCCAAAGGAGTGTACATACAGAGCGGAGGGGTGCACCAGGCCAACTTCCGCAACAATGTTATTCATACGCGTGGAGAAGTGCCGCTGGTTGTAGCAGATACAACAGCAAAAGTACGCTTTGAAGGGAATAACTATTGGGTAAAGCGGGGTGATTTCAGGCTTCGCTGGGGAACCACCACCTTTGCATCACTGGAAGAATGGCGCAAGGCAACGGCCCAGGAAGAAATAGCCGGAAAGGCTACAGGCTGCTTTGTTAAACCTCGCCTAAAACGAGCCGGCAGGGGTAAAACCATTTCTGAACCTGTTATGCTGCATACCCTGAAAGCTTACCAGCTAAAAGGCAGATCGCCCCTTAGAGGTGCAGGACTTGATCTGGAAGAACTGTTTGAAATACAGACAGGAGATAAAGACTTTTGGGGAAACAGCCTGCCCTCGGAACTGAGCATTGGTGCGCACCAGCCCCCGTTGCGTTAGCTGTAGGGTATTTACTGCTGTATAGGCATTTGGAGCAAGTCCTGGTGTAACATATAGGTGCTCCGTTAATGTTTTACTTGTTTCTTTTCCTGCCTGATGGCCTTTTTTTCTATTTCATACAAGGCGGAAAATAGCATTTTTTAATGTTGCCGCAACGAATTATGTGGTATTCAAAGGATTAGGTGAGAATATTCTCCTTTGCCGGGTATATTATCTGTTTGATAAATTATACTCCTGCCCGGGAGTGGTACTTTTTTGTAATATACTTTCAATCAGTAGTTTGCATAATTTTCATAAATCACAATATACCCTTGCTGGGTAAGGTAGCCGCCTAAATCTCCATTTTTATCCTGATGAGCGGTCATAATTTAGATGCCAGATAATCCTCTGATAACAGATCTTCTAAAGACTGACCATGAAACTACATCCTGCTATTGCCAGTTTGCTGCTGGTGCTGGCACCCTTTGTCCTGGAGGGAGCAACTTACTATGTAAGCCCATCAGGAAATGATCAACATACAGGTACCTCACCAGGGCAAGCCTGGGCTTCCGTGGCAAACATCAGCACTAACGCTTTCCAGGCTGGTGATAGTATATTGTTCGAAGGTGGCCAGGTCTTTGCCGGAAGCCTTTTCTTTGGCCCCGCAACTGCCGGCACGCCTACAGAACCCCTAGTCATCAGCTCCTACGGCAATGGTTGGGCTACCATTTTCAGCGGTGAAGCTGCAGGGCTAAAAGCCTATAATACAGCAGGCTTTCACATCAGCAGACTAAAGTTTGAAGGTTCGGGCAGAACCCGTAACAGCAGTACTGGCATAGATTTCTACCTCGACCTGCCCGGGATCAGCATGTCCTATATCCACATCGATAGTGTTGAGGTTAGTGGCTACCAACGTACCGGTATTCTTATAGGCAGCTGGAACGGCAGTAGTGGTTTCGAAGGGGTGCGCATTACCAATGCTGTGGTACATGATAATGGTGAAGCAGGTATTGCCACCTATGCAGAGGCCGTGCTGGCGCACCGTAACTTTTATGTGGCTCATTGCAGGGTGTACAATAATTCCGGTTTGCCTGAACGAACCGATCACCACAGTGGCAGCGGTATTATGCTGGGAGGTATTGATGGGGCCACTGTAGAATACTGTGAGGCCTACAACAACGGCTGGCTCAATGCCTGGAAAGGAGGCGGACCAGTAGGCATCTGGGGCTATCACTGCAATAACCTGGTGATACAATATAATGAGTCACATCACAACAGGTCAGGTACGGCCAAAGATGGCGGCGGGTTTGATCTTGATGGTGGCTGCACCAACTGCACCATGCAGTACAATTATGCCCACGATAATGAAGGCCCCGGCTATTTGATCGCCCAGTACCCCAATGCACCGGTAATGAAGGGGCTTGTGGTACGCTACAACATCAGCGAAAACGATGCACGCGTTGGAAATTACGGAGCGATCCACCTCTGGTCCACAGGGGCTAACGGGGGTATACAGGATGCACAGATCTATAATAATACCGTTTACCTCACGCCCTCCGGCAGGGGCAACCCAAGGGCAGTGTTTGTGCAAAGCGGCGGCGTGCGCAATGTTTCTTTCCGCAACAACATTTTCCAGATTAGTGCTAACCTGGAGCTTGTGTATGTAGATGTGCTCACAGACCTGCGCTTTGAGGGAAATAACTATTGGGCAAGCGGTGGCAGCTTTAAGGTACGCTGGGGAAAAACACTCCACAACTCCCTGGATAAATGGCGGGAGCTAACAACACAGGAAAAGGTGGGTGGTATGGCTAGGGGATATTTTCTTGATCCGGCGTTAATAGCCGCAGGCAATGGCGGTACCCTTTCAGATCCAGTGAAGTTACACACACTGCAGGCCTACCAGCTGCGGGAGGCCTCGCCACTAATCGGGAAAGGGCTGGACCTGGCCTTGCAGTTTGGTACCGATGCCGGCAAAACTGACTTCTGGAGAAATAACATTGTGGCACGTAAAGACCTAAGTATAGGAGCCCATCAGCCCACCCCTCAAAGCAAAGTTTGTCTTGCAGGAGGCAGCATTCTGCTTGAGTTTGGGCCGGAGCCTGGTGGTACTTACAGCGGAGCGGGGGTGCTGGCCAATGGCAGTTTTGATCCGGCCCTTGCAGGTCCCGGTCATCATGCGCTTCGCTACACCTATACCAGCAGGAGCAATGAATTACTAACTGTTGATCATACCGTGCAGGTGCTGCAGGCAAGCAGCACCGAATGGCTGGGCGAGGGCGCTCTTAACAATGACTGGTTCGACAGCCGTAACTGGAGCAGCTGTGTTCCCACTGCCCTGATAGATGCCATGATACCAGCGCCACCAAAAAAGCTTACGCCGCCCATGCAGTTAATACTTCCCAGGATCAGGAAGGGTAAGCTGGCCCGGACCAAAAGCCTGATCAACAACAGCAGCAGTGTGGTGGAAATAGAAGGTACAGCCACCCTTGAGATTGGTGGTGAATACAGGGGCAGGGAGGTAGAAACAACAGAAGACGCTACCGTAATTTTCAGGAGCAACCAGCCACAGCTAATCCCTGCCGGTAACTACGGCAAGCTGGTGCTAAAGGGGAAGGGCCGAAAAGTACTTGGTGCTGATGTGCGGGTGAGCCGGGAGCTGCAAATGGGACAAAGCAGTCTGCACCTGAAAGACCACTCCCTTACCATAGGCAGCAGGGCTTTTATTACAGATGCCTCTACCCGAAGCTACATTATTACCGATGGTAAAGGCTGCCTGGTGTATGAGGAAGTGGGAGGTGAGCGGCAGGGGGTATTTCCTGTAGGATCTGCAGAAAGCTACTTACCTGCCACCATCGAAAACAGGGGAGTGCCTGATGCCTACAGCCTGCATATAGCAAGAGGTGTTTTAAGAGAAGGCGCCACCGGCGATAGCCTAACCGAAGGCATTGTAAACTACACCTGGCATGTAGATGAAGCCCTTGCTGGCGGATCTGATGTAAAGCTGTGGCTCCACTGGCAGGCTGCTAATGAGTTATCTATGTTCGATCGATCCGACAGCTACATCAGCCATTATGAAGGTGGAAACTGGTCGGAGCCGGGGCTTTCTGCCTCTCTGCCGGAGCCAGCAGCGGAGGAAGGTTTCTACAAGGCCAGCCTGGAGCACATAAATTCTTTTTCGCCTTTTGCTGTATTTAACAGGAATTTTGTGCTGCCTGTAACGCTTAGCTATTTCAGTGCAGGCCAGGTGGCGGAAACAGTAGTGCTGAACTGGAGTACTGCAGCAGAAAAGAACAGTAAAGGTTTTTGGGTAGAGGCTTCCGAAGATGGCAGCACTTTTCATTCCCTGGGCTTTGTGGCCAGTAAAACAGCAAATTCCTCACAAACACAGCACTACAGTTTTAATGATAACAGGCCTGCAAAGCGGAGCACCCGTTACTATAGGCTGCAGCAGGAGGATGTTGATGGAAGTACTTCTTATTCAGATGTGAAAGCTGTTAACTTTATCTCCAGCCTGGGTGCTGCTAGTGCATATCCTAACCCTTTCCGAAACTCAATAACAGTAAGGGTACGGGCCGGCGCTAACGACCACCTGCAGCTTACGCTGTGTAATGCAATGGGTAATGTCGTATACCGCAAAACATTCGCCACACAGGAGGGCGAAAACAGGCAGCAGTTCACGCTGGCGGGGCATTACCCGCCGGGATTGTACATCCTTACCATCAGGACCAGCCAGGGAGCAGAGCAAATAAGAATGATCAAAAGGTAAACCTTTAGGTACCAGGTGCAGCTAAACGCCAAACTGCCTTAAATGATGATCGAGGTGCTTGTAAAACATATTATTCCATTCGGTTCTGGTGAGGCTTCCAAAGGAATGGTATTCTTTGTTATCAAAGTGCTCACCGCCTAGTTGCTGGGTTCTGTTGATGTAGCCAATCAGGCGTTGCTTCTCGGTGTTGAAGTCTTTATCCTCTTTTATGATAAAAGCTGGTGCCGTTTGCCCGTTTTGCTTATAGGGCTTTTCGTTAACCACAGCATCCTTCACAAAGGTTTTCAGGATAAACCTCATCAGCGCGTTAGGCTTTTTGTGTTTATCTTCATAAACCATCTCGTACATAACACAACAATGTGCCAGCATCTGGGCAACACTCATTTTGCCCCACAGGGGTTGTGAGTCTGGTTTTAAGCTGTTGATACGGCCTATTACCTCGTCTGTAACTTCAGGTTTAAAAATGTTCTTCACTGGCTGGGGGTGTTTTGTATGTCTGACTTTTACAGTGGATTTGCAAATTAAAAAGAGAAAGTCTTTCAGCTTCAGGATGCTGAAGAGGCCTGTAATTCAGATTACTGTAATGGAATAATAAGCTGGTAAAGGTCAAAGCCTTTCGCCCAATAGTCCTTTTCAATTTTTTCCAGCCTAAAGCCCATTTTTTCATAGAATCGATAGACTAGTTGTGTGGTCCTGACTTTGATCAGGCGTACAGCATCTATTTTCTTTATCTCTTCAATTCTAAAAAGGGTTAGCTGTTTGCCTACTCCTTTCCCCTGGTAATCTGGGTGAATGATGTCCCAGGATATCCTGGCTTCCGTATTGTCATCAAGGAAGTTAATACCACCAGAGCCAATGATCTTCCCCTGGTCCTCTACTACAAAATAGCTCTCCACACGTAGGTCAAGATACTCCACAAAGTCGCTTTCTTCAGATCTGTCAAAGTATTGCGGCGTGTTAAGCCGCAGCAGTTCCAGGATCTGCTCTTTATCTTTACTGGTGTATTCCCTGATCATGACTTTCTAATGCTGCTGGCCGTTTGCTTAGGGCAATATAAAAATTCTAACCCAGATTTATGCCGGGGCGATATGGTGAATCTGCAGGAGAAGTCTGCTTAAAAAGCTAATGCAAAAAAAAAGGACGGTTAATGCTAACCAACCTCTCAATATGGGTTGGGTAAGTTTAAATTGCAGCTGTACCGGCTGCTGCTACAGCATGATCGTTCTCAACGGTACTGCCGCTTACGCCAATGGCACCAATGATATCTCCGGAGGCGTTTTTAAGCGGAATACCTCCGGGAAATGTAATCAGACCATTGTTGGAATGTTCTATATTATATAAAGAACCTCCCGGTTGTGAGAGGCCTCCAATATCACCTGTATTCATATCAAAAAAGCGGGCAGTTTTGGCTTTTTTTATAGCAATGTCTACAGAACCAAGCCAGGCACCATCCATACGGGCGAATGCCACCAGATTTGCACCTGCGTCTACTACAGCAATGTTCATCAGGGTGTTTATGGCTGTAGCTTTCTCTTTGGCTGCTGAAATGATTTTTTCCGCTTGTGATAAGGTAATGTTCATGGTGTTTAGGGTAAAAGGTAAAGTGTTGAGAATATGAAAAAAAGCTGCTGCTGTTGGTCAGCTAGTTAAATACAACGGCAGGGCATGTTTTGTTGGCTGAATGTAATTTTTCTTTTACAGCAAAAGGTCAAACTCGGCCCTTAGTTGCTCAAAGCTTCATAGATCCCTTTCTGATGATAAAGGTGAGGCTGCTCCTGCATGCACTCATGGGTTTAACTTATCCAGTACCTCCTGCCGGAAGCTGCGGCTGATGGGGAGCTGTTTGCCGGCTACTTCTACAGTATCGTGCGTAAAGGCCTGCAGATGTTGTGTGTTGAGGATGAATGAACGGTGTATCCGTAAGAAGTGGGAGGGGAGTTTTTGCTCAATATTGCTGATCTTTTCTTTGGTCAGGAGCATACCCTCGCGGGTGTGTATCTTCAAATAATCGCTCATGCTCTCTATGTAACGCACCTCTTCCAGTACCAGCTTTACCGTTTTGCGGTCTGCCCTGATGAAGAGATGCTCCGGTGTTGTTGGTTCATCTTCTTTTATGCCCGGGAGGCTTACTCGCTGACGGAATTTGTCCAGGGCCATCAGAAAACGCTCAAACGATACAGGCTTCAGCAGGTAATCCACCACATCTAGCTCAAAGCCCTCCAGGGCATACTCCCGGTGTGCCGATACCAGGATTACCTTAGGCTGCTGCCGGAGCGACCTTAAGAAAACCAGTCCGTTAAGCTGGGGCATCTGTATATCCAGGAACAGGAGGTGGGGCTGCAGCCGCTGCAGCAAGCTGAAACATTCCACTGCACTGCCACATTCTCCGGCAACGGAAAAGCCATCAACTTTCGAAAGGTGGCTCTTTATTACCCTGCGGGCAATGGGCTCGTCATCTACCAGCAGGCATTGTATGGTGGGTTCAGCTTGCATAGGCTTCGGTATTTAGCGTTTCTAAAGATAGCAGCAGCTCTACCTGGTAGCTGGTTGCCCGCTGCTGAATGTGTAAGCGGTGCTTTTGAGGATACTGCAGCTCCAGCCGTCGCTGCACATTCTGCAATCCAATGCCACCTGCGGGAGAAGCATTTGCCGGAACTGCAGCAGGTACAACAGAATTGCTGGCTTTGAAACAGAGCTGTCCTTTATCTACCCGGGCCTCCACCTGCAGCTCTAGCTGCCCGGTGTTTTCGGAGAAGCCGTGCTTGAAAGCATTTTCAATGAAGGGAAAGAGCAGGAAAGGGGCAATGGCATAAGCATCCACAGGGCCCTGTACCTGCCACTCCAGTTGCAGCCTGTCTTCAAAACGCAGCTTTTCCAGGCTTACGTAATCTTCTATCAGCTTTAGTTCTGTAGTTAAAGGCACCAGCTGGTCCTGGCTGCGGTAGAGCAGGGCATCCAGCAGTCCCGACAGGCGCAGGATGGCATCCGGCATCAGGCCTGATTTTTCCAGCGCCAGCCCATACAGGTTGTTTAATGTGTTGAACAGGAAATGAGGATGGATCTGGCCCTTGAGCAACTGCAGCTCAGCTTCCCGCAGCTTCAGGGCCGACTCCAGCTGCTTGCTGCGCAGCTCGCTGATGTGTTGCTGGCCCTGGTACCAGTATTGTAAGAGTTTAACAGAAGTGCTGAACAATACGACAAAGTAGAGTGCTACACCCAGAAAGAATATGTCTGCGGTGAGGGGCGCCATATTGCTGTACTGGTAGTCGGCCAGAACTATGAGTGCCCACATTACCACCAGCATTTCGCCCCATATAGAGATGATCAGGGCAAATATAAAATACCAGGCAAAACGCAGGTAGCGCTTCTGAAGCAGGTATGTTGGTATCAGGAAGTAATTGATGAGGTAAGTGGTGCCAATGGCAATGGGCATCAGCAGGCAAACGAATATGGAGGTGTAGCGGTAGTTATCGGTATAGTGTCCGAAAAAATAAAGCAGAAATGCCGCCGCTACACACCAGAAAAGGAGGTGTAGCAGCAGCCGCGGGGCAAGCTGCCTGCCGCGCAGGAGCTTGCCACCAGGAGTGCTTATCAGTTGATGTAGAGCTTTCTGCGGCATTCAGGATAGGTTCTACTCCTAATTTGCGAAATTTTAAGCTTATATTCATCAAAAGTCGATAGGCTGCCCTTTATCGACGGTGGTTTGCAATCTCCCGGATTTAAGTCCATCCTCCCATGCTGGTGATCTATCGACTTTTTGTTGCTCTTGGCCGACATGCTGAAGATTGTTAGAAGGGCTTTCGTATAGTTGTGAAAGAATGTTTCACTAACCTATTATCAACATGTTTAATCTCTTTATTGAAGGTGGATGGGAATTTATGAGCCTTATTACAATCATGGCATTGGTTATGTTTTACTTTGCAGCCAGGGGCATCTCCCAGGTGTATGGTAAAAGTGCCGCATACAATCCCGCTACTTTATACTACATCAGGTTCTTTGGTATGCTGGCCCTTGTGATAGGCGTATTTGGGCAACTGTTAGGCTTGTATGAGGCAATGAAGTATATATCGCAGATGGAAGGAGGGATTTCGCAGCAAATGCTAGCTGGTGGAATAAAGGTTTCTTCTATAACTACCCTTTATGGGGTCATCATTTTCCTTATTGCGCACCTGATCTGGTTTGTGCTGGATCTTAAAGCCAGGCGCTCCAATACCGGAACCATCAGCTGATGAACAGCCGCCGGCCTGATTTCGCTTAGCGAACTACACCCTCCAATAACTTTTCTACAGTTGCAGGCTCGCCTGTCAGGACACTTATCTGGCCGGTTGGCTCTGCAATTACTGCCTTTACCTCGCCAAACTGCTGAACATTGGCCTGCCGCATGGCAAAATGAATATCATCGAGGCTTACCCGTGTTGAATTGATGTTTTTCATCAGGTATTCTCCCTTATACATGAGCAATACCGGCTTGTTGCTCACCAGTTTGTTTACCAGCTCAAAGCGGTTGCGCAGTGAAGCCGTTGCCCATTCAAAGAGGTAGATGGTGAGCAGGGCAACGGCACCCTCAAAAAAGCCTATGTCGTCATTCAGGGCAATGCTTGCAATAAGTGCACCTTTGGCCAGTGTAAAGGCAAAGTCGAAAGTACTTAAACGGGCAAAGCTTCTAAGACCAAACAGACGGGTAAGCCCAATAACAAGTATAAAAACCAGCGAGGCACTGGCTAAACCCCATATTACCATTTCTCCATCAAATGAAAAAGGATCTGTTTCTTTCATTGGCTGGTATGCTTGTTATTCTAATTAGACAGCTGTTTAAACAAAAAACCGGCCCTGGGGCCGGTTGTTATGCAAAGCGTAAAATCATTTGAAAGCTTTGTTGTGCAAAACTTATGCATCTGCATCGATGCGCTCAAGCTTGGCACCCAGTTTTTGCAGGCGCTCCACAATGTGTGAGTAGCCACGGTCAATCTGGTCTGCAGCATAAATAATGCTTTCTCCCTTGGCCGATAGGGCTGCAATAAGCAGGGCAACGCCGGCACGTATATCAGGAGAGGTCATTTTAATGCCTTTAAGCGTATACTTTCGGTCCAGGCCTATTACGGTAGCGCGGTGCGGGTCGCAAAGGATAATCTGCGCACCCATATCCATGAGCTTATCTACAAAGAACAGGCGGCTTTCGAACATTTTCTGGTGTATGAGCACCGTGCCTTTGGCTTGTGTGGCAGTAACCAGCACAATGGAGAGCAGGTCTGGCGTAAAGCCGGGCCAGGGGGCATCGGCAATCGTCATAATAGAGCCGTCAATAAAGGTATCGATCTGGTAGTGCTCCTGTGCGGGCACATAAATATCGTCACCGCGAATCTCCAGCTGTATGCCCAGGCGACGGAATACATCCGGGATCATGCCCAGCATATCTATCCGTACATCTTTGATGGTAATCTCTGAACCGGTCATGGCGGCCATACCAATAAAGCT
Organism: Cesiribacter sp. SM1; assembly: GCF_020178975.1. Classification (GTDB taxonomy): domain Bacteria; phylum Bacteroidota; class Bacteroidia; order Cytophagales; family Cyclobacteriaceae; genus Cesiribacter. The sequence goes on along the minus strand of NZ_JAHXBU010000046.1, from coordinate 117,789 downwards.
ACCAATCTCGATCATATCGGGCAGCATGGTATGCTCGGTACCTCCCAGGCGCTCAACGCCCTCTATGTACAGCAGGTTAGAGCCAATACCGCTGATTTTTGCACCCATGCGGTTAAGCATGGCGCAAAGCTGCTGAATGTATGGTTCGCAGGCAGCATTGTAGAGGGTGGTTTTACCCTGTGCCAGCACGGCTGCCATAATTACGTTGGCAGTACCGGTTACTGAGGCCTCATCGAGCAGCATATAGGTGCCCTTAAGGTTGCTGGCATCAATGTTATAAAACTGGCTGTCGGCCTCGTAATTGAACTTGGCGCCCAGGCTCTGGAAACCCAGGAAGTGGGTATCGAGGCGGCGGCGGCCAATTTTATCGCCCCCCGGCTTTGGTATGCGGCTTTTGCCGAAACGGGCTAAAAGCGGCCCGAGCACCATAATGGAGCCACGGAGTGAAGCTGCTTTCTTGCGGTATTCCGGAGACTCCAGGTACTCCAGGTTTACACTTTTGGCCGTAAAACGGTAAGACTCGGCTCCAAGCCGTTCTACCTGCACGCCCATGTCGCCCAAAAGCTCAATCAGCTTGTTTACATCAACAATATCGGGAATTTTATGAATGGTTACCGGCTCTTCGGTAAGCAGCACAGCACAAAGGATTTGCAGTGCTTCGTTTTTAGCTCCCTGGGGTACTATTTCGCCACTTAGGCGCTGCCCCCCTACAACTCGTAGTGCAGACATTCTTTACTTGCGTCTTTTATTGGAAAAATTCTTTCTACCTCCGCCACTGTGTTTGCTGCCATTGCCGCCATTGCTGCGGCGCTGGTTTTGCTGTGGCATGCCTTCTTCTTTCAAGCGGTCTGTAAGGGCCTTAAGTTTACCGCGGCTAAGCTGGTCAATGTTATTCAGTACCAGTGCATCGTCAACTGTTTCTTTGTTCCAGATGTAGTGGAAACTCTTCATCAGGCGGGCAATAGTTACCACCGCATTTTCCTGTTCGGCTTCGTCTTCCAGCTCTATGGCTTTATCGATAAGCACTTCTATGTTTTTGCCATAGTGGCGAATCCTGATCTTATTAGTGGAGTACTCCAGCAGGCGGGGCTTACGGCCAATGTTTTCAGGGGCAGGTTTAGGGTACGGACTGTCAATGTCCAGGTCAAATCCTGCAACAATAAAAAGATCATCCCAAACCTTTTGGTTATACTCTTCAGACTCCTTCATGATGGGGTTGATCTGCTTCATCATTTCCACCAGGGTATATGCATAACGGGTGCGCTGATGACGGTCTTCGATCCCCTTAATCCACTCCACCATTTTCTGGATGTTGCGGCCATAATCCTTCAGGATGATATTGGGGCGCTTGGCATTATAGCTTAATTGTTTTACAGCTTCGATCATAAAATAGATAATCAGTTTTCAGCAAGGTTGTTTGGTTTCTAAAACCTGTTGCAACCCGCTACTAAGGTAAAGAAAGGTTTTCTAATGTAAAAAGGAGGCAGCCTATACCTGATGCGTACGTCAAAATAAGTTTCTTAATATTTAAGAACAATTTATGTGCTACAGGATTGTAGAAACTGATGGGAAGTGCCTGCCCAGTACAAAATAATACAAATAAACAGGCGAAGTTAGTTCTTTAAGCTAAAAGTGATGAAGTATTTTTCTGGATTTGTTGCATTTATTCTACTGGCACTGGCTGCCTGCAGTCCATCGGTACGCACAGATGAGGCAGCTGATGTTGACTTCACTAATTTTCAGACCTATGCCTATCTGCCAAGCGGCGATACTGCTTCCAGCAGGGTAGTGTTTGATGAAACCGTAATACGCGAAGTTAACGAGGAAATGCAGGCGCGGGGTTACCGCCTTGACCGTGAGAATCCCGATCTGCTGGTTCTGGTCAAATCTATGTACGAGCAGGAGGAGGAATTAAGAAGAACACCGGTTGCAACAACATATCCTTATTATGGTGCCGGCTTCCGCAGCCCGGCTACTTTAGGTACCTATTACTATCCTGGCTATGCCAATTACCCTACCTTTACCGGCTATGGCATACAGGAAGTGGAGTACACCGAGGGTACTTTTGTGGTGGATGTAATCAACAGGGAAACCGGACAGATCATCTGGAGAGGCTGGTCGAGTACCCCGGTAGATCCCATGGAGCTGGAGAGTTCTATCCGTTCCTATGTTGATAATATTTTTGAAGAGTATCCGGTAGAGCCCCGGGGCTAGTGAGTTAACTCCTTTTATTGATTTCTTCTGCATTGGCGTTAGTTACCTGCAGAGGCGCCGGTATTCTGCTTTACCGGTATCAGCAGTTCGGCAGATGCAGTTGGGTTAGTGCATACAGGTAGGTACAATGATTCTAAGAAGCACCTTTTTTCTTGTTTTGATGATTGGGCTGCTGGCGGCAACCTGTTCAAGAACACCGGGGGTTAACACTGCAAAAGTGCCAGGTGTAGATTTGAGCAGCTATGCTACCTATGCTTATCTGCCCAGCGGCGATACTGCAGGCTACAGGGTAGCCTTCGATGAAACCGTGATCCAGGAAGTCAATCAGGAAATGCAGGCCCGGGGCTATCGCCTGGATCGGGAGAATCCTGATCTGCTGGTCTTGTTCAGGTCGTTTTACCAGGAAGCCACCGCCATAGAACGAACACCTATCTATTCAAGCTACGATTACTACAGGCCCGATTTACTGGCGCCCATTACGCTAGAAGAATATTATTACGCCAGGTACTACCTGATTGACCGGGTGCGGGGGTCTTACATCCGCGAAGTAGAATATTCCCAGGGGAGCTTTGTGGTAGATATCATCGATACCTCTACTAAAGAGATCATCTGGCGTGGTTGGTCGCCAACTTCAGTGGACCCCCTTGCCCTGCAGAGCTCCATAGGCTCCTATGTAGACAATATCTTCGAGGAATATCCGGTACCACCGCAGGAGTAATCCAATCAGGGATAAAACAAAACAGAGAAAGGCCAGTGAATTACTTCGCTGGCCTTTCTCTGTTTTATCGCTATAAGCTAGAACAAGGTGATTATTCCTCTACAATCCTAAGCTTGGCAAAGCTTAAGAGCAGGGTTTTTTCTCCGCTTATTTCAAACTGTATCTTTGCCTTTTTATTGGCGCCGTTCATGTCAAGAGCTTCCACCTTGCCGTAGCCAAACTTCTGGTGTTCTACCCGCATACCTTCCTTCAGCAGCGCAGGGTCACTGGGAGCAAAGTTTGCAGAGGGGCGGTGTACCTGGGCAGCAGTTGCTGTGCGGTTTACAGGCTGTTTCCGCAAGCCTTCTACCAGTGTTTTGGCAAAATTATTAGTTCCGCCATTGCTGCTGCCCCCGGTCTGGTTAGGTCCCAGGCTGGCAGCATCGCGGCTTCCATACTTTTTATTGATCTTGATGCAATCAGGGTTCAGCTCCTCCAGGAAACGGCTGGGCTCGCAGCTCTTTAGCCTGCCAAAGCGGTAGCGGCTTAGGGCATAGCTAAGGTACAGCCGGTGCTGCGCACGGGTTATGGCTACGTAAAACAGGCGGCGTTCTTCTTCCAGGTCGGCACGGCTGTTCAGCATCATCTGGCTGGGGAACAGGTCTTCTTCCATGCCTACCACAAACACCACCCTGAACTCAAGACCTTTTGCGGAGTGGATGGTCATCATCTGCACCACATCCGGATCGGCATCTTTAGAATTATCGGCATCGGTAAGCAGGGCAATCTCCTGCAGAAAAGCTCCCAGACTTTTGTCGCTGGCCTCGGGGTTGTCGGTAAACTCCTTGATGGCGTTGAGCAATTCCTGAACGTTTTCGTAGCGGTTCAGGCCCTCCACGGTTTTATCCTCATAAAGCTCGCGCAGCAGGCCGCTGTCTTTGGCAATGGTACTGGCAACCTCGTAGGCATCGCGGTGCTGGGCTTCTATCTTAAAACGCTTGATAAGGGTGGCAAACTGTTCAACAGCTCCGGCAGCGCGGCCGCCCAGGTACTCGCTGGCATTTTCTACCACATCCCAGAGGTCCATGCCATGTTCGTAGGCCTGTACCACAATTTTGTCTACAGAGGTGTCGCCAATACCGCGGCGGGGCAGGTTAATGATGCGGCGAAAGGCCTGCTCGTCCTGCTGGTTTACCACAAAGCGCAGGTAAGAGAGCAGGTCTTTGATTTCTTTACGCTGATAGAAGGAGAGGCCCCCATAGATGCGGTACTTGATGTTCATGCGCCGCAGGGCTTCCTCCAGCGAACGGCTTTGGCTGTTGGTGCGGTACAGAATGGCAAAGTCGGTGTTCTGCATCCTGTTATTGTGCTTCAGCTCAAAGATGGTAGAGGCCACCACTTTGGCCTCTTCATTATCACTGGCAGATTTGATAATCTCTACCTTTTCACCCTCTATATTTTCTGTCCAGACATTCTTCTTCAGCTGGGAGCGGTTCTGGGCAATAACAGCGTTGGCCGAGTTAACAATGTTCTGAGTAGAGCGGTAGTTCTGTTCCAGCTTAATGATCTTCAGGTCGGGAAAATCTTTCTCGAAGTTTAGGATGTTCTGGATATCGGCGCCGCGAAAGGCATAGATACTCTGGGCATCATCACCTACCACACAAATGTTGCGGTTTACAGATGCCAGCTTTTTGGTGATCAGGTACTGCACCACGTTGGTATCCTGAAACTCGTCTACCAGCACATAACGGAAGCGGTGCTGGTACTTGTGCAGCACATCCGGATGATCGCGGAACAGCTTGGCAGTGTTGAGCAGCAGGTCATCGAAGTCCATGGCTCCGGCTCTGAAACAGCGCTCGGCATAGGCTTTGTACACTTCTCCCATCCGGGGCTTGCCTGCCATCATATCCTCTTCGGCATACATAGCGTTTGCCAGGTAATCCTTTACCTCTATCAGGCGGTTTTTAGCTCCCGAAATACGGTTCAGACATACATTTGGCTTGTATATCTGCGGATCCATGTTCTTTTCCTTTACGATTGATTTCAGCAGCGATTTGCTGTCGTCGGTATCGTAAATGGTAAAGTTGTTGGGGTAGCCCAGCTTGTTGGCTTCGGCCCGTAGTATTCTGGAAAATATGCTGTGGAAGGTCCCCATCCATACGTTGCGGGCCTCCGGACCAATTACCTTTTCAATACGTTCGCGCATTTCTGCGGCCGCCTTGTTGGTAAAGGTAAGGGAAAGGATGTTGAACGGATCAACTCCTTTTTCCTTGATCAGGTGGGCAATCCGGTAGGTAAGTACCCTTGTTTTGCCCGAACCGGCACCGGCAATCAGCATGCAGGGGCCGTCTGTATTGATAACACCCTCCCTTTGGGGGGCATTGAGTTGCGCTAAATACTCCAATTTGTTCTCCACAATATTCTTTCTGCAAGTTAACGCTTCAAAAGCTCAGATGCTTGCCCTATCTGAAAAAAGCAGGGCACTCCCAATAAAATGTTACAATAATAATTTTATTGTTAAGTAGTGATTTGATCGTTCCATTTACGGAACCCCTTGTACCACTGCTGATGTTAGCACTTCGTGAAATGCAGGCAATCCCATAATTTACTTATACCTTTGCCCGCGCTTCACAGCATGCCACTGGCAGAAAGCCATCACTGGCAGTAGGGCACAGGCAATCAATATAATGCTATGATCATTTTAGATAAGACCATACTCTCCGACGATATTCGTGATGAACACTTTGTATGCGACCTGCACAAGTGTAAAGGTGCCTGCTGTGTAGAGGGCGATCTTGGTGCTCCCCTTGAGGAAGCTGAACTTAAAGAGGTGGTTGCAGCTTATCCGGCCGTAGCCCCCTATCTTTCAGAAGAAGGTAAAAAAGCCATTGCCGAGCAGGGGCTGTATATACTCGACGAAGAAGGAGACTGGTCGACCCCAACCATTGGCAACCGTGAATGTGCCTATGCCACCTACGACCAGAAAGGCATGCTGAAGTGTGCTTTTGAGCAGGCCTACCGCGATGGTAAAACAGCCTGGATGAAGCCCCTTTCCTGCCATTTATACCCCATCCGCATTACCAAATACGACGAATTCGAAGCGCTCAATTACGATCGCTGGAGCATTTGTGCCGATGCCTGCACCCTGGGCAGCTCCCTGCAGGTGCCTATCTATAAATTCCTGAAAGAACCCCTTATCCGCAAATACGGACAGGCGTGGTACGATGAGCTTGTGCAGGAAATTGAAGGTTAATAATAGTGGATTGTGTGCTGGTTGTTTCATGCGCTAATGGCTCATTTTGAGGAGTCTGCGGCTGCAGTTGTTTTTATGCGGCACTTCATAATGAGCATACTAGTCGCAGTGGCACACCCTTACATTAAACAATCAGCACATTAAGCCGCCAGCCCCTCCAGCAATACAAGGCACAGGTCTATGTAGTGATCTATTTTTTTATCGATCGAATCGGGCGAGGTTCGTTCGAGCTCTACGTATTTGATCCAGTTATCTGAAATGATAAAGATCTGCTCAAAGATCATTTCATAGCGGGCATGGGGAATCTGCTTGTTAAAAAATCCATCTGCTTTATATTCCTGGAAAAAATGGAGGAAGAAAGCCTTGCGGGCCTCCATCAGTTCGATGAATGATTGACGGAATACTTCGTACTGCTTCAGGAGCAGGTTAGATTCAATGAACAGGAACTTATAGCGGTACATGGTAAAGAAAACAGAACGAAACTGCTTTCGTACCTCCTCCATTAATGCAGCACGCTCTATATTTTCGGTATTGATGGCCGCATCCATCTCCAGCAACATCTGCCTGAAAATGGCTGTAACTAAATCTTCCTTGGTTCTAAAGTGATACCTAAGGTTTCCGTCGCTCATATCGAGATGAGCAGCTAACTGCCGCATAGAGGTTGCCGTAGCCCCCTGTCTGTTAAAGAGTTCCGTTGCATTGGTGAGGATGTAGTCTTTGGTTTCCATATATTTTTAGCGCAATTGCGCTAGAATGATTGTCAGATAGTTACATTTATAGCGCAATTGCGCTAAAAGTAGTAAAATGAATAAGGAAACCAAAATAGGCATCATTGGTGGTGGCATTGGCGGCCTCACCCTTGCACTTACACTGGAGCACTTTGGCTTTAGCAATTATCGTATATTCGAGCAGGCACCGGCATTTAAGGAGATTGGTGCCGCCTTAAGTGTGTGGCCCAATGCGCTTCGGGTTTATCGGAAAATCGGGGTCTATGAGCAATTAATTCCCTACTGGGGCGAGATAGAGGCTGCATACATAAAAACGAGCAGTGGCAGGGTACTAAGCCAGGTAAAACCACAGTATGATTTGCCTGCAGTGTGTATGCACCGGGCAGACCTGCATGCAGTATTGCTGAAGAATGTTCCACCCGACCGTTTATTTCCGGCACACCCCCTGGCTGAATTCAGGCAGGAGGAAAAAGGAGCAGTAGTGGTTAATTTTGAGCAGCAGGAACAGCAAACTTTCGATCTGCTGCTTGGCGCCGATGGTATACATTCCAGGGTTCGCCAGCAAATTATAGGCGATGGTACCCCCATTTACAGGGGCTACAATATCTGGAGAGGCGTAGCAGCGCTGGATGTGCCCCAGGGCTACGGGTCTGAAACCTGGGGCAGGGGAGCCCGGGTGGGCATTGTACCAATAAAAGGAAATTCTTTTGGCTGGTGGGCCACCCTGAATGAGCAGGAGGCTGAGAGCGACGAACCGGAAGGTACCTTGCGAAAGCTCAAAAGACTGTTTGGAGGCTGGCACTATCCCATTCCCCATCTGTTCGACAACAGCCAGAACATCATCAAAAATCCCCTGGGCGATCGCCTGCCCCGCAAAGGCTGGAGCAGGGGAAGGGTAACATTACTGGGCGATGCTGCCCACCCAACCACACCAAACCTTGGCCAGGGTGCCTGCATGGCTATAGAAGGAGCTTACCTGCTAAGCCATTGCCTGCACCATTATTCTGCGTATGAGCAGGCCTTTGCTCAATACGAAAAACTGCATTACCCCAGAACAAAAGAGGTTATTGAGCAAAGCCTGCTGAATGGCAGAATGGGGCAACTGGAGCACCCGCTCCTGGTAGCGCTACGGAATGGTGCAGTAAGCCTGATGCCAGACAAGCTTTCAGCTAAAATGCTTGATAAGTATTTTAGCTACGATGTAACCGCTGTAGAAGTATAATGGAAGCAAAGAAAAAGCCCGGTACGCTCTACTGCAACCGGGCCAGAATAAATGTATGAAATCTTGTAACAAGCGATAGCCTTGTTAGCAGCTTATTTCAGGGGTGCTTTGGTAAGGCCAAAAGAAAGGCCAAGGGTAAAAGCAAGACTTCTGTTGTTCATCGATACTCTGTCAATGTTGTTGATATCCGAAAGACCGTAGAGGTAACGGGCATCAAACAGAAGGCGTGTTTCTTTTGCAATGAGGTAATTGAGGCCAATGCCCGCAGTCAGGCCAAAATCAAAATTAGTGTAGGTATCTCGCATCTGTGAGGTAACATTGGCATAATCGCCATCGCCCGCTTTATTTTTCACGCCGAGTAGCAACCCGGCAGAAGGCCCTGCAAATACATTAGGCCTGAACTTTCCGCCGGGTGTCAGGAAGAACCTTGCCAGCAGCGGAAATTCAAGATAGTCGAGGGCACTACGGTACACCACGCCATCAGAAGATTCCTCCTGGCTGCCACGCCTGTGGTATAAGGCCTTAAAGGTAATTCCAAAGGTATTGCGGGTACTGTAGGTAATATGGCCACCACCCATCAGGCCACTGTTAAACTGCTGATCCTGCGCCATGTCACCTACCAATTTCGAAAAGCTCAAGCCAATTTCGGGCCCTACACTCCAGGTTTTATTTTGCGCCTGTGCTGGTAGGCAGGCGGTAAACAATAGCAGCGAAAAAGCAAGTGCTGATAAAGAGGGGAAAAAATTGATATTCATCATTGTTAAGTTTTAGGTAGAACGCTTTACCTGTACGGTCAGTACATACTTTTAGTTTGGGCTGCAAACTTCAAAAATGATTTGGATACTGGCAATCTATTCCGCCAGGAAAAGTCTCTTTTTCTGCTATCATAAAGATGAACATACCCGGTGGTTAGAGGCTATTTTAGTTCTGATGTGCCCTTTCTGCTCGCTTCAACAGGCACCAGCAGCATTAGCCTGAACTGCAGTACGTTATCGTTTCCCTTATCTGTCCCCAGTCGGCCGATATTGTCGATGTAGTCGGTAAGCGGGTTGAGATAAGAGGCCTGCAGCCCAAGACCCCATTGGTTGGGCAGGAAAAAGGCAGTGCCCAGGGAGGTAGGCAGCTGCAGGCTGATGTTGCCGTAGATTTCGTCTGAAGGACGGGTAGTACCCAGGTTTTGTAGTTCTCTGTCCTGCTCGTCCTTAGGGTTGTACCGGAAGAGACCAATGCCCTGGCTGATGTACAGGTGAAAGCGCTCCGTCTTAACCAGGTTGTACTGTAGCGCGTAATCTGCCGTAAAGAAGCTGGTATTGAAGTATTTATTGGGTGCGATAGGGGGCTGTACCGAAGGGTTGAAATCAGGGTTTTGTCCGCTTACGCTGCCATAACCAATGCTGAAAATACCATTCAACCTTTTAGCACGGTTAAATTTAAGACCTGCATGGATGGCCGGGTTCAGGTGAAAGAGACCGTCTTCGAGGTCGCCACGGTAGTGGTTGGCACTGATTCCTGCCCAGGCATAGCGGCCGGGACTTTGGGCCTGTACCAGGCTTAGGGGCAGCAACAGCAGGAGGAGTAGGAGAAGTGTTTTCATATAAAAAGCCCGGACCATAAAAAATCCGGGCTTAAGATAACATTCGTAAACTGATTATTATAAACCTTCGAGGTCGAAAGTATCAAGAAACTTAGTAGTGAACATACCTGATTTGAAAGTAGGGTCGTCCATGAGGCGTATGTGGAATGGAATGGTGGTTTTAATACCTTCGATCACAAACTCCTGCAGGGCCCGCTTCATACGTGTTACACATTCCTCACGGGTTTGTGCACTCACAATAAGCTTAGCGATCATACTATCGTAATTGGGCGGAATGGTATAGCCGGCATATACATGGCTGTCTACCCGAACGCCATGGCCACCGGGCAGGTGCAGGTTTGTAATGGTGCCGGGGCTGGGGCGGAAACCTTTGCCAGGATCTTCGGCATTAATACGGCACTCCATGGAGAACATCTTTGGGTAATAGTTTTTACCGCTGATGGTATCGCCGGCTGCTACCTTAATCTGTTCTTTGATCAGGTCGAAGTCGGTTACTTCTTCTGTAATGGGGTGTTCTACCTGGATACGGGTGTTCATTTCCATGAAATAGAACTTGCCGTACTTGTCTACCAGAAATTCGATGGTACCGGCACCTTCATAGGCAATGGCTTCTGCGCCTTTGATGGCAGCATTCCCCATGGCTTCGCGCAGTTCGTCGGTCATGATGGGAGAGGGGGTTTCCTCTACCAGCTTCTGATGGCGGCGCTGAATAGAGCAGTCGCGCTCGGAAAGGTGGCAGGCACGGCCCCTGTGGTCTCCTACGATCTGTATTTCTACGTGGCGTGGTTCCTCTACGAATTTTTCCAGGTACAGGGCATCGTTGCCAAAGGCAGCCCCAGCTTCCTGGCGTGCATCATTCCAGGCCTTCTCAAAATCCTTTTCTTCCTTTACAATCCGCATGCCTTTGCCACCGCCACCGGCAGTAGCTTTCAGAATTACGGGATAACCCACCTCTTTTGCTACCTTTTTGCCTTGCTCCTGTGAGCTAAGCAAACCATCAGAACCAGGAATGGTAGGCACACCTGCAGCCTGCATGGTAGCTTTTGCGGTGGCCTTATCACCCATTTTCTGGATCATCTCCGGGCTGGCACCAATAAACTTGATGCCGCTTTCGCTGCAAACCCGGCTAAACTCGGCATTTTCGCTAAGGAAACCATAGCCGGGGTGTATGGCATCGGCATTGGTAATTTCTGCCGCTGCTATCAGGTTAGGAATATTCAGGTAAGATTTATTGCTTGGCGGGGGGCCAATGCACACGGCTTCGTCGGCAAAGCGTACGTGCAGGCTCTCGCGGTCGGCAGTTGAATATACTGCTACCGTTTTGATGCCCATTTCCCGGCAAGTGCGAATAATCCGGAGCGCAATTTCTCCCCGGTTTGCTATCAGTATTTTTTTGAACACGAGGCTTTTTTGATTAAGTGTTCTACAAAGCTGTTCCCTTGGCAACAGGTTTACTTAAGCAGGATCTACCAGGAAAAGAGGCTGATCATACTCAACCGGAGAGGCATTCTCTACCAGTACTTTCACAATGGTGCCACCAAAGTCGGCTTCAATTTCATTGAAAAGCTTCATGGCCTCAATGATACAAACCGTTTGTCCCTGCTTAACAGTATCGCCTACATTAACAAATGAAGCAGAATCGGGGTTGGCAGAGCGGTAGAAGGTACCGATCATTGGTGACTTGATCTCTTTGTAGCGTTTGCTGGCACTGTCTTCGGCTGGTTTAGCCTGGCTTGCTGCAGACTGTTCGGCCGCCTGTGGTGCAGGCGCCTGTGGTGCCGGGGCATTTGTAAGCTGATGCTGCGCCGGAGCCTGTGCCAGTCCGCGAGAAGCATCTGCTGCCGGGCCGGCAGAGTGCTTTTTAACCGCTATTTTAAAATCGCTGGTTTCAATGTTTACCTCATCCAGGCCTGATTTGGAGATAAAGTCTATTAGTTCCTGAATTTCCTGTGGTTTCATAGTTATTTCTTTACGCGTTCAGAATAGGAATTGGTGCGGGTATCTACCCGTATCACTTCGTCCTGATCAATAAAAAGTGGAACCTGAATGATTGCACCTGTTTCCAGTGTGGCAGGTTTAAAGGCACTGGTAGCGGTATCGCCCCGTATACCCGGCTCAGTATAAGTAACCTGCAGCTCCACGAAAGGAGGCAGCTCACAGCTAAGTGGGGTTTCTGTTTCGGCGTGGTAAAGTATGTCTACCAGCTGGCCGTCTTTAAGCAGACTGGCTGCTTCAATTTTACTTTCTTCCAGGGTTACCTGTTCAAACGATTCGCTATCCATAAAATGGTAGCCGTAATCATCTTTATAAAGGAACTGGTGCGGACGTTTTTCAATGCGGGCAGTAGTAACTTTAGTGCCCGAAGAGAATGTGTTTTCAATAACTTTACCGGTGGTAACGCTTTTGAGTTTAGTACGTACAAAAGCGGCACCTTTGCCGGGCTTTACGTGCTGAAACTCTATGATCGAGAACAGGTCGTTATTGAACTCAATGGTAAGTCCGTTACGGAAATCTGCAGTAGATGCCATAGCGAATAGTAGAAAATCCTGCTTAAGTTAGTCTTTTAACCTTAATTACAAAAAGTAGTTTGTCTTATTTCGGGTCGTAGGCCCATTTCACCCATACAGAACCCCAGGTAAAGCCGCCACCAAAGGCCGCCAGTACCAGGTTATCTCCCTTTTTCAGCTGCTGCTCATAATCCCACAAACAAAGGGGTATGGTGCCGCTGGTGGTATTTCCGTAACGGTGAATATTGAGCATTACCTTATCGCTGCCAACACCCATGCGGGTGGCGGTAGCATCAATAATGCGTTTATTGGCCTGATGTGGCACCAGCCAGGAAACATCCTCACTGGCAAGACCATTTTTTTCCATGATCTCGGCAGAAACATCGGCCATGTTGGTAACAGCAAATTTGAAAACAGCAGAGCCCTCCTGGTATACAAAGTGCTCTTTTGCCATTACAGTTTCAACACTAGCCGGGCGGCGGCTGCCACCGGCCTTCATGTGCAGGTGCGGCATTCCGGAGCCATCGCTGCGTAAAATATGATCCTGTATGCCAAAGCCTTCTACAGAAGGTTCGAGCATAACTGCGCCGGCGCCATCGCCAAAAATAATGCAGGTGGTGCGGTCGGTATAGTCTACGATAGACGACATTTTATCGGCACCAACAATCACTACTTTTTTGTAGCGACCGGTTTCTATAAACTGCGAACCGGTAGTCAGTGCATATAGAAAACCGCTGCAGGCTGCCCCAATATCGTAGCTAAAGGCGTTTTTGGCACCTACGGCATCGGCAATCAGGTTTGCAGTTGCCGGAAAAACCATGTCTGGGGTAACCGTAGCACAGATCAGCAGGTCTATTTCACTGGGATGGGTGTTGGTCTTTTTCAAAAGTCCCTTCACCGCCTCTATTCCCATTACAGAGGTGCCCTGCCCTTCACCTTTTAAAATATGACGCTCTTTAACTCCGGTTCGGGTGGTGATCCACTCATCTGTGGTATCCACCATTTTCTCAAGTTCCTTATTGGTGAGCACATAATCGGGTACATACCCTTGTACGCCTGTAATAGCAGCTTTGATATTGCTCATGCTTGGGTTTCTTCCTTCTATTTATGCCGCTTTAAGTGCTGGACACTTTATGCCGGCATCAAAACAGTGTAATGCAAAAATGAACCCTAAACGTGAAAGATGCAACTGCGGCGGGTGCAGAAGCGAGAAAGGGTTCAGATTATGCTATAAAAAAAAGCCTTATACACCGCCGGTATAAGGCTTTTTTTATCATATGAGTTGGCTTATGCCAGTACTTCTTTTTCCAGTACTACCTGTCCTTTGTAGTACAATTTGCCCTCGTGCCAGTAAGCGCGGTGCCACAGGTGTGGCTCGCCCGTTACCGGACAAACAGCGATGTTGCGTGCTTCTGCTTTGTAATGCGTTCTGCGCTTATCTCTGCGGGTTGATGAATGTCTGCGTTTAGGATGCGCCATTTTCTATCCGTTTATATAAATTCTAGTTATCGCGTAAATTTTTCAGGATCTGCCAGCGGGGATCTACATTATCTTCGCTGTTTTCTTCACCTGCTTCTGTATCTTCTTCTTCTTCATTACCACTGCTGTACACTACGGTGCCTTCGCTTAAGTCATCTTCATCGTCGTCGTCTTCACGGCGATAATCAGGATGAATCTTTTTCATGGGTAGCGAAGCCCCGATGATCTCGTAAAGGAACTGTGCCAGGTTAATTTTCTGGGTATTCCGTGTGATCATCAGCAGATCATCTTCAAGAGGTTCTTCTTCTTCGCCATACTTTATATACAGCACCTCCTGCAATGATATGGGGTGTGGGTACTCTTCAAGGCTTCTATCGCAGGTTAGTTCCACTGCACCTTCAACCTCGGCAGTTACCGTGATCATGGTTTCAGTTTTTACTAAACGTATATTAGCAGTGCCGGTACCTTTCTCCAGCAGTCCAAAATCAAATAAAGAAAAGAACTCGTTGTTCAGCGGCATCTCGTAGAGATGTTCGCCATTGGGCAGCCGATAAACATCTATATCGTACAGTTCCCAAGTCTTTTTGCTGCTCATCTCGAATTCAAGGTTGCAAAGTTATGAATAGTTTTTAGATAAAAAAAGACTCACAGGCATTTTTGCCTCCCGGAGTCTTGTTCTTGTATAGGATTAACACCAGTTCACCTAAAATAGTTGCTGAAACAGGTATGGGGCTTCAAAGCCCCATACCTGTTACTTAGAGTGTTCTCTCTACACGGCCACAGGTGAGCATTTCTTCCGGATAAAATGGGTTGCGGATCTCTTTGGTGCTGCTTAGCCAGTACCCGCCTTTGTTATCGAATGCCATAGGGCAGTACTGGTAATAGAGGGAGCCCTGGCCTGTGCCAAAGGCACTCACCAACTCGGTCATAGGTTTGCTGAGGCGGGCAAAATGATCACGCAGCTTTACCAGGTCATTTTCACCTACCATAGGCTGCAGTTCATCACGCATGGAGCTGCTTCGTTGCTGGTAAAAATCTTTCTGATCTGATTCAAGGTTATTGCCATCCCAGGCCTTCAGGCTGTTGAGCATGGCAGAAGCTGCATTGCTGGCTTGTTGTGCACTAGATGCCACCAGGGCTTCCTTAAGCTGCAGGTACTGATCTGTAAGGGTGCCAAGGTTAGTTTTGGCTATCTCGTTTACATTATTAAATGTCTGCACCGGTTCGGCCTTCACCAGTTTAATATGCTCCTCGCGGCTTAGATCTGCCACATTGGTATGCTTATCATGCAGGTCTTCTGACTGTACAGCCCTATTTTCTTCGGTGGCTGCTGCATGCTCCTCAGATCCGGAATTGCATGCGCCGAGGGCTATCAGCAGGTAAGCTGTGGTATAAAGAACAGTTTTTTTCATAGTCATGGTTTTGAGCGTTAAATAGATAATTGTCTAATCTGCTATAATGTTTATTTGCTGGTTTGTAGTGCCCGAATGCAGGCCCATAAAAGTAAAGCTTACTATTTAGTTTGTAAACAGCCTGAATTAAAAATTGGGGTCTGTCATGCTTTTACCAGTGCTTACACGCCTGTGCTGTAAATGATTGTTTCCTGCCAATAGCTACAGCAGATCCATCCCGGGGGTACATGCTCCAGAGATAGCTGCTGGCTTGTTGCTGGCATTCTGATTACATATTTATACCTGCTTTACCATAGATACCTGTGCCTGAATTGAAACAGGAGGGATGAGTTCAATGTACCCTGGTGGCATCAAGCTTTGTTCCTGTTAGTAGAAGGAGGCCTTAAAACTGCTAAAACAAGTGTTCCCTAAAGCACAACTTTCGGCTAATCTATGGCAACTTTATCCGCAGCAATCATTACGAAAAGCATCACGTAGCTTAGGCTATGCGCGCTTTTCGTGCTTGGCGCCACGGGAAAATCTACTCATACTTTAGCCATCATTCATGATTGTAGGGAGCACAAGTGTTCGTAAAAACAATTAACCAGTGTACCCTATACCTTCGGATGCCAGAATACACAGGCTAATTATTTAGTCTAACAGCTTTAAGAGTAGTCTCTATATACCTTACAGCGTCTCCGCCACCTTACCACATTTCAACATTTTATCGCCGAAGTAGGGGTTGCGGACTTCTTTTTCGGCGCTTAGCCAGTAGCCGCCTTTGTTGTTGTTGGCCATAGGGCAATACTGGTGATAGAGCTGGTTCTCTCCGGTACCAAAGGATTTATTAAGCACGTACAGCGCCTGGCTAAGAGTGCCGAGGTGCTTGCGCTGTGTTTCAATATCCTGCGCTTTGGTTATGCCGTTTGCTGCTTCCCTGATGGCACCAGCCTGCTCCATGTACAGGTTTTGCTGTTTTGCCGGAAGACTGGTGGCATTGAAGCTATCCAGTGGCGCTGATAGTTTAGAAGCAGCCTCTTTTGCTGCAGCAGCATTACTGGCAACTAGGGCATTTTTTATCTCAAGGTAATGGCTGGTGAGCTCCTTCATCTGGGCTTTCGCTCCGGCAGTTACCTGGTTGAATGAATTGAAGGCTGCTTCAGTATCTACAAAATGATCATTACTCAACTGCTCCCGTTCTGTATTCTGGTCCAGGCTGTCTTCCTGGATGAGCTCTTCAACTTCGGGGTCCTTTTCTTCCTTGCTTTCCCGCTCGTTGCAGGCTGTGGCATAAAACATACTGCAGGCTGCAGTTAGGGTTAAAAATGTTCTTTTCATTTGATGTGTTTGTGTTAGGTGTTGAGTATTGAGTATTTTCTATTTGACTGCAAATTCTTTGACTGTGGATTTTACTCACTGGTTATGATTTACAATTCTTTCACAACTTCACCACAGCTTAGCATGGCATCACCATAGTAGGGGTTGCGGATCTCCTGTTCGCCGCTTAGCCAATAGGCACCTTTATCATTGTTGGCCATGGGGCAGTACTGCACAAAAAGGCTTTCCGGGGTGCCAAAGGCTTCCACTACTTTAATGATGGGTTGTGAAATGTAGATGAAGTTCTCTCTTTTAGCCTCTATATCGGCCAGCTGCCGGCTTTGCTCCAGGTGCTGAAGCAGAAAGGCTTTTTTCTCAAGCCAGAATTTACCGGCTTCGCCCTTCAGCAATCCGTCGTTGGTTTTAGTAAGTGCTGTAGCAAGCGATCCTGCTGCCTGGGTAGAGACTTCTGTGTTACCTGCAACCAGTGCATTTTTAAGGCTTAGGTACGCCTGAAGCACAACATCCAGCTGCTGTTTAAATGAAGCGGGGATTTGCTGGCTGTAGTCTGCGGCATCTTCCTCAATAAATTCTTCAGTAGGGGTTTGCGCCAGGTCTATCGCCTGTTCTGTCAGCACTCCTGCGGTAGGTTCGCCTCCTTTTTTGAGCACATGTTCGCTGTAGAGCAGGTAAGCACCGGAGGTTACTACGTTTTCTCCCTGTGTTAGTCCGGAGCGTATGGCCACACTATCGAAGTTAGCTTCGCCCAGCTCTACGGGTCGGGCTTTAAACGTGCCTTCTCCTGTATGCACCCACACATGGCTTCCGCGCTGGCCCCGGATAACGGCATCATTAGGTATTGAAATAAGGCTCGACTGCCGTGGTACCAGCACATTTGCCTGCATACCCGGCAGGTAGTTGCCCTCCGGGTTTGGTAACTCTGCACGCATTACCACCACCTGGCTGCCCTGGCGTAATTCGGGACTGATAAAGCTTACCCTGGCAGCTACAGGCTTGGTGCCAAAGCCCTGTACCGCTACCTGAACAGGATCGCCTGCTCGGATGGCCTGGGCTTCCTGTGGGTACAGTTCTGCCTCCACCCATATTTTGCTTAAATCTGCCAGGCGGTACAACACACCGCCCTCCGGCACATATTGTCCTTCGGTGGCGGCAACATCGGTTATCACTCCCGAAGCGGGTGACAGGAACGTTATTCTGGGCTCGGGGTTTCCGCTCCTGGCCAGCTGGTTGATCTGTGCATCGGTAAGGCCGTACAGCAGGAGCTTTTTACGGGCTGCTTCCAAAAAGGAGGCAAAGCGGGGCTGTTGCGCACCCAGCTGCCTGTGCTGCTCCAGGGCCAGTAAATACTCGCGCTTAAGCGTAAGGAGCTCTTCGCTGTACAACTCGTAGAGGGGCTGTCCTTTGCGTACTGCCTGCCCGGTTTCTTTGATGTACAGGCGCTCTACACGGCCGGCTGCACGGCTGCTGATCAATTCGTTCTGGGTTTCATCTAATACAAGCCTGCCGGTAAGGATGGTGTTGTTGGTGGAGGTGCCTGCTCGAACGGCCATGGTTTGTATATTGGCCAGCACCATCTGGCTTTCGCTAAGCACCAGCTCACCTCTATTGTCGCCACCTTTAGATACCGGCACCAGGTCCATAAAACAGATAGGGCAGGTGCCAGGCGCTGGCTCTACAATCTGCGGGTGCATGGGGCAGGTATAGTTCTGCCCGGCAGCATGCTGCTCCTCATGCCCCTGTTCACTACAGGCTATGCCTGCCAGCAGCAGAAAGAAGAAGATAATATTTCTGATTGCTTTCATCTCTTAATTGTTTACGCGTATAAAGCTTTCGCTGTCTACCATAAATTGCGCATTGCCTGCAATTACATCACTTTGTTGCAGGCCATCCAAAATCTGTGTCTGACCACCCTCGCTGATACCAGTACTAACGGCTACCGGTCTGAAGGCTGCGCCGTCTTTCACAAATGCAACGGAGCGGGTGCCTACATCCAGCACTGCCTCTTTTGGAACCCAAAGCGAGGGAGGGGTGGTGTAGCGAGCCCTGCCACTCACCAGCTGACCTACCATGGCTGCATTTTGCTCTCCCGGCAGGTATACCCGCAGCCTGGCAAAGTTTTCTCCAGCCTCGTAATAGGGCTGGAAAAAGTCTACCTGTGCTTCCAGGCTTTCTTCTGGTAAACCCGGAAAGCTGATGTCTACAGGGGCACCTTTGGCAATGCTGCTTACATAGCCGGCCGGAATGTTAAATTCTGCCCAGAGCTGTTCGGTATTTACCACCCGTAGCAGTGCCTGGCCGGCCGCTACATACATACCTTCTCTTAGCTGAATCTCCTCGCCCGCACTCCCTGCAGTGGAAATGCCTGCTGGAGCAGCTGTGCCTGCTCCTCCAGCCATACCACCCATGCCTCTGGCGGCTGGGGTACTGCTGGGTTGCATAGCGCCTGCACTGGCCAGCGGGGGGCTGGTATTCAGCCCAATTACATAGCCATCGTAAGGGCTGTAGAGGGCAAAGGTATAGCTGGCTTCACCGCTGCGGATCAGGCGGTTTACCTGCTCCTGTGTGGCGCCAAGCAGCAGGAGTCGTTGTTTTGCACTTTCTATGAGCTGGGTATCTTCCGGCGCCGACTGTACCAGGTACAGGAGCTCTTTCTGGGCCGTTACCAGCTCGGGACTGTATATCTCCATCAGCTTCTGGCCTTTACTAATGGGCTGGTAGTTGTATTTTACATACAGTTGCTCAATACGTCCGCCCACCCTGGCCGGAATGTTATATACCCTGCGGGGGTCGTAGGTGATGATGCCTTCCATTTTTACACTGGTTTCCACAGACTTCATGAGCGGAGAAGTTGTGGCAATGGAGGCTACAACTGTTCTGTTGGTTGGCTCCAGCAGAAAGCTTAAATCTTCCGTTACCTCAATACCCTCAGCATGGGCAGTCTGAGGCACCAGGTCCATGCCGCAAATAGGGCAGGAGCCGGGTTCTTGCGCTACAACCTGTGGGTGCATGGGGCAGGTGTAGGTGGTTTCTCCTGCACCGTGCTCATGTGCGGCCTGATCGTTGTCCTTATTTCCGCAGCTACCCAAAAAGAGGAGTATCGGAATCAGGAGCAGGTATATATTTAGTTTTATTTTCATGTTAGTTTATTTAGCGTGAACTACTCTTAGAAGAACTACTTACCCCAGCGGCTGATCGCTACATCAGGGTATCACGCACTCACTCTTCTATGATCCTTTCGTACTCCACCGCCATTTCGTAAAGGCTCTGGAGCTTGTTCAGGTATTCCATCTGGGCCATGTTCAGGGCTTCCCAGGCATCTATGACCATCGGTAACTCCGAGGTGTTTTGTTCGTAGGCCAGCATGGTGGCATCGTAGTTTTTGTGGAGCGCCGGTATAATCTTAAGCCTGTAATTCTCTACCTGCTGCCGCATTGAGTTCAGCTCCACAGCCATGGCGCGAGCCATGCCCTCAGCTTCAATGAGCATGCCCTCCCGTTCCTGCTCCATGGCCTGGATGTCCAGGTTCATGGCGCGGGTGCCGGAGCGGTACATGCGCGACGACCAGGGGGCGATGGGAATGGAAACCATGCCCATGAGCGTGAACTGCTGCGGCATCATACCTCCAAGCGGGGTCATATGGTCAAAACGGATGCGGAAGTCTGGCAGCCTTTGCAGCCGTTCCCGCTCAACATCCAGCCGCATGGAGGCAATGGTGCGGTTAGCCAGTCCAATATCGCTGCGACGGCTGCTTAGGTAAGCTGTATCTACCTGCTCTAGTACAATAGGCTCCGGAAGCGAAAGGCTTGTATCGATGCTGTATTGCTGCTGGCGGGGCAGGTTCATGAGTGTGTTGAGCTGAATATTCTGCTGCCGGATCTGGGTGGCCGTCATCAGCTGCATGTTTTCTACCTCATGCAGGCGTGCTTCGGCCATGTATATGCTGCCCAGGTTACCCTGGCTGTAGGGGTAGCGGATTTTGGCCAGCTTCAGCATAAATTCCATAATGCGCTGGTTTTCTTCCAGCACTGCCATTTTCTTCTCCAGTACCAGCCAGCTGTAGTAGGATTGTTTTACCTCGGCCCTGAGTTGGTTATACTGCACCGCCCTGTTAGCTTCTTCCAGAGAGGCCCTAGAGTTAAAGTAGGCTCTTGTGGCCCTTTGTTTGACAGGGTTAGGAATATCCTGCTCTGCCGATAGCATCAGGGAGCCTCTCTGATCGGGCATAGGGTCCTGGCCCGGGTAGGGCATCATAAATACACCACCACCTACCATAGGCGGCATCCAGGCCGTGGAGCCTTCGGCTGCGGCTTCCCTGGCGCGGGCCCTGGTTCCCCACTGCTGCAGCAGGGGGTTGTTCCTGTCTACCTGCCGCAGTGCACTGTCGAGGCTCACAGCTTGCTGCTGTGCATAAGTAGTGGAGCTGATGAAAAATAAAGTAAGAATGATAGTGGCACTACAAAGCACTCTTGTCATCAAAGCCTCCCTATTGCTAACCCAGCCTGTAAACTCGCTGCCAGATTCCCGCCTCCGCGGGAATGACGACATCTTAATATATGAGCAGTTGCTAATGCTTAACATCGTAAATCTCCAGTTTACCCTGCTTGCGCAGTTCGTGTTCTTTGGTCATTTCAAAAACTACTGGTGTTACCAGCAGAATGTGGATAGAGGAGGTAAACACCCCGCCAATCATGGGGAGTACAATGGGGAGCATAACATCGGTACCCACACCAGTGGCCCACAGCACCGGAATCAGGCCGAAAAGGGCTACCGAAACTGTCATGATCTTGGGGCGCAGGCGCTTGGCAGCACCGCGGTACACCCATTCCCGGATATCCTTATTGGTGATGGTTTCGCGGGAGTTGCCTTTCAGCTCCACCATATCTTTCATGGCCTCGTTGAGGTACACCACCATTACCATGGCAGTTTCTATGGCCAGGCCAAAGAGGGCAATAAAGCCTACTGCCACTGCTACCGATAAATTCACGCCCCAGAAGTACACAATGTATACCCCGCCCACCAGCGCAAAGGGAATGGTTACCAGGTTCAGCAGGGCCTCCTTCATAGATTTAAAGGAAAAGTAGAGGATCAGGAAGATGATTACCAGCACGAGCGGTATGATCACCTGCAGGGTCTGGTTTGCCCGCACCTGGTTTTCCCATTGTCCGCTCCACTCCAGGTAATAGCCTTCCGGAACACCGGCTGAATTTTCACTTAGGGCTGCCATGGCTTCCTTTACCGTGCTTCCCAGATCACGCTCGCGCACATTGAATAGTACAGCACCCCGCAGCTGGGCATTTTCTGAATTGATCATGGGTGGACCGTCGGTAAAGCCTATGTTGGCTACTGATGACAGCGGAATAGTACCCGCAGCAGGGGTCTGGATAGGAATGCGCCTGATGCGTTCCACGCTGTTGCGGTACTCCTGGGCTAGCCGTACGTTAATGGCAAAGCGCTGCCGTCCTTCCACAGTATTGCCAATTGGCATACCTCCCAGGGCAGATTCTACCGTCATATTCACATCATCAACTGTAAGGCCATAGCGGCCCAGGGCCTCTCGCTGAATGTCAATTTCCAGGTATTTGCCCCCGGTAATAGGTTCAACATAAAGATCTTTTACCCCGGCGACACCTTCCAGCGCTTCCTTTACCCGCTCCGACACTGCACTGATGGTATCCAGGTTCTGGCCGTACACCTTGATGCCCACATCGGTACGGATACCGGTGGCCAGCATATTAATGCGGTTGATGATGGGCTGTGTCCAGCCATTCACCACACCGGGTATCTGCAGTTTGCTATCCAGCTCCTGGATGATATCCTGCTTGCTAACGCCTTCACGCCATTGAGACTGGGGTTTGAGCATGATGATGGTTTCAATCATGCTGATGGGGGAGTTGTCGGTGGCGGTGCTGGCCCGGCCTGCTTTGCCCAACACACTTTCCACTTCTGGTACCGATTTGATGATCTTATCCTGTACCTGCAGTATGCGCTTGGCCTCCTCATTGGAGATATCCGGTAAAGTAACAGGCATAAAGAGGATAGAGCTTTCGTCCAGTGGGGGCATAAACTCGGTACCCAGCCTGAACAACATAGGGATGGCTATCAGCAGTGCAATTACATTGATTGCCAGTGTAGTTTTGCGCCACTCCAGGCACCACCTAAGAATGGGTCCGTACACCCGCTCCAGCCCCCGGTTTACCGGGTTCTTTGTTTCGCTCCTGAATTTCCCCTTCAGAAAAAAGGAGATGAGCACTGGTGTAAGCGTAATAGCCACGATGGCATCCACAATGAGGATGAAGGTTTTGGTCCAGGCCAGCGGGCTGAACAACCTGCCTTCCTGCCCTGTGAGCAGGAACACCGGCAAAAAGGAGGTGATCACGATCACAGTGCTCCAAAACACACTGGGACCCACCTGCTTGCTTGCCTTTTCTATGATAGAGAGCCTTTGCTCTTTGGTTAATTTCATGGTTTTAAGTTTTGAGGGAGTGAGTATGGGTATTCATTGTTTGTATAACCTGTGGTAGTTAGTTCAAATCAGCGTCCCCTTATTCACTCACTCCCCCGCTCACTATTACTCGCGTCTGCCAAATGTCTGTAGCTGTTCTCCACCATTACTATGGCATCATCGATAATTACACCTATGGATAGGGCAATGCCGGTGAGAGACATGATGTTGGAGGAGATATCGAAGGCATTGAGCAGGATAAAGCCTATGGAAACCGACAGGGGCAGCTGTATGATGATGATGAGAGCGCTGCGCCAGTGGAACAGGAAGATGAGCACCACCAGGGAGGCAACAATCATCTCTTCTATAAGCGTGGTTCTTACAGATTCGATCGATTCATTGATCAGGCCGCTGCGGTCGTATACAATGTTGAAGCCTACGCCTTTGGGAAGGCCTTTGGCTACTTCATCCATTTTTGTTTTTACCCGCTCAATAACCTCTGCAGCATTTTCGCCATAACGCATCACCACGATGCCTCCCACGGCTTCCCCTTCGCCATTAAGGTCGAAGATGCCCAGGCGGCTTTCGCCACTCATTTGCACCGAGGCAACATCGCGCACCCGTACCGGAATAGAGTTGCGGGTGGTAACAGCAATGTCTTCTATCTCCTCTACCGACTCCAGGTAACCAGTGGTTTTAATGATGTAGCCGATGTTGCTCTGCTCAAATTTGCGCCCGCCTGCCTCATTATTATTGGCCCGCACCGACTGGATTACCTGTGGCACAGATACATTATAGTAGGTAAGCTTGTTGGGATCAAGCGTAATCTGGTACTGCTTCTGGAAACCACCGAAGGAGGCTACTTCGCTAACGCCGGGCACGTTCTGCAGGGCAAACTTTACATACCAGTCCTGCAGTGCCCGCTGTTCGCCAAGGTCCATTCCTTTGGCATCCAGGGTATACCATAGAATATGGCCCACGCCGGTACCATCGGGGCCAAGGGTAGGAGAAACTCCCTCCGGCAGCAGGTTGCCTGTAGAGGCAAGGCGCTCCAGCACCCGTTCGCGGGCCCAGTACACGTCTGTGTCATCATCAAAAATTACATAGATGAAGCTCATGCCGAACATGGAAGTGCCCCGCACATACTTAACCTGGGGCATGCCCTGCAGCTGCGTTACCAGCGGATAGGTGATCTGGTCCTCGATCAGTTCAGGGCTGCGGCCCATCCATTCGGTAAAAACGATCACCTGGTTTTCCGAAAGATCCGGAATGGCATCTACCTTATTGGTATTGACCGAATACACACCCCAGCCAAACAGTACGGCAGCAATAAGCAACACCATAAGCCGGTTGTGCAGTGAAAAGGATATTAACTTTTCAATCATGATAATAATGAAAGCCTTACGGAAAGAATATAGAGCGGCAAAATGCCGATGGGGTGCAGATGGGTGCTAAAAGCAGGGCGCAGCCAGATAGATTCAGCCAGGCAACAGCATACCTATCTGCAAACAGGGAGTAAGGCTATATCAGGAAAGATTGTACGAACACTGGTATGTCTCGCACAATTGGGGGAGATGCGTAGGAGAGGTGGATTGGTTGCGGCGCTTCCTCCTGGGGCACCAGGAACAGGAAAGCGGTTTGAATCACAGCAATCAGCTGTAAATCGGGATTTTTGAAGCTTAGCGATGCCTTCGAGGCTACGGCATTATCCACACCATCAACTATCACCAGGTTATCCTGGCAACAGCTCATGTCGCCATCGGCAGTCTGGTGGTCGCCGGCACTCTTTTGGCTGCTTTCGTCCTCTTTATGGCAGGGGAGGGGCTCCTGTTTTTGCTCCATGGGGCAGGCTGCTGCCGCATGGAAAAGGGCCAGGTCCTGAATGGCTCCACCGCACAGGTGCATACCCACGCTAAGGCCGATGGATGACATCAGCACCAGCAGGCTAAGGGTAAGCAATATGGTACGGCGGATCAGTGACATTTTTCTGTGTTATCTGCTACAAAGTTAATGCAGCGCTTGTCGCTATAGTTGCAAAATTAACGATAAAGTTTATATAATCTTTTGAAACTGCAAATATATAGCACACAGCCCTGCATTAACTTCTGTTTTTCAGGCGTCCTTTTCCTTTCTTCTTCTGGCAATATCGCAGGCCAGGTAAATGGCTTCTCTGAAAGAGGCTTCGCTGGCGATATTCTGACCGGCAATATCGTAAGCAGTGCCATGATCTGGCGAGGTGCGTACAATAGGCAGGCCGGCGGTATAGTTTACCCCCAGCTCAAATGCCAGGGTTTTAAAAGGAATGAGGCCCTGGTCGTGGTACATGGCCAGTATGCCATCGAATTTATTGTGTGAGCCGTTGCCAAAGAATCCGTCGGCGGGGAAGGGGCCAAACACCAGCCTGCCTTTGTTCTTTTGGTCCTGTATCACAGGTGTAATTACCTGCTCCTCTTCAGTACCCAGCAGACCTTCTTCTCCCGCATGGGGGTTGAGTCCCAGCACAGCGATGCGTGGTTTGCTGATGCCAAAATCCTGCCGCAGGGTGCGCTCCAGGATATTGAGCTTAAGCTGCACCCGCTCTTTGGTAATAAGCTGGGGTACTTTGGCAAGCGGCACATGGCCGGTTACCACACCCACCCGCAGGTTGCCGCTGCAGAGCAGCATCAGGCTGTCTTTGGTTTCAAATTCTTTCGTGAAGTATTCGGTGTGGCCGGGAAACTGAAACTCCTCCGTCTGAATATTATTTTTATTGATGGGAGCGGTAACAATGCCTTCGATCACGCCGGCTTTCAGGTCGCGCACTGCATGCTGGAGCGCCATGAGGGCCGCGCGTCCTCCATCGGGAGTGGCCTGGCCCATGGTGATTTCAATCACCTCCTCCCAGCAGTTCACAACATTTATATGCGCCTCCTGTGGACCTTTGTCCATGTGCTGGTACTGAAAATTATTGATCTTCAGTGTTTTTCGGTAGTATCCCAGCACTTTGGTAGATCCGTAAATAACGGGGGTGATCATATCCAGCATGCGGGCATCAGACAGCGCCTTCATTACTACTTCCGGACCTATGCCGTTAATGTCGCCCAGGCTAATGCCAATCACGGGCTTATGCAGAGAAATATCGCTCATGAATTTTGAATGTAATTTTTGATGAACCGGTACAACAGGCGTACACCAACACCCGTTCCGCCCTTACCGCGGTAACTGTCGGCTTTGGTCAGAAAGGCCGGTCCGGCTATATCAAAGTGAACCCAGGGGTAATCTGTGAAATGTTTCAGAAATAAACCAGCGGTAATGGCCCCCGCATTTGGTCCGCCCAGGTTGGTAAGGTCGGCAATGGAACTCTCCAGCTGCTTTTCATACTCCTCCCAGAGCGGAAATTCTACCAGGCGCTCGTAGGTTTGTTCGCCGGCTTCTTTCAGGGCTTTCATAACCCCTTCCTCAGCCGTACCCATGCACACAGTGCCTTCGGGCCCAATGGCGCGGGCAGCAGCACCGGTAAGGGTGGCCCAGTCCAGTACAAGCTCCGGTTTGTATTTTTTTGCATAGGAGAGGGCATCTGCCAGGATCAGCCTTCCTTCTGCATCGGTATTTAAAATTTCTACGGTTGTGCCATCGCACATGCTGATAACATCGCCGGGGGTAATGGCTTCTTCGCCCGGGCGGTTATCGGTGGCGGGGATCAGGGCCACTACATGCACCGGCAGTTTATTGGCAGCTACTGCATAAATGGCACCGGCTACTGTGGCGGCACCACTCATATCGCTCTTCATCAGGTCCATGCTGCCGGGAGTAGGCTTTAAGCTAAGACCTCCGGTATCGTACACCACACCTTTGCCCACCAGTATCAGGGGCTTTTTGTTTACGGCATTTTGGGGCTTATACTCCAGCACATTAAAAGTTGGTGGCTGAGTACTGCCAGCATTTACGGCCAGCAGGCCACCCATTTTCAGGCTCTGAATTTTTCCCTCCTCAAATACCTCTACAGAAAAACCAGCCTGACGGCCCAGCTGCTCCAGCTCACGGCTTAGCTGCAGCGCTGTGAGGTACACCACAGGCTCATTTACCAGCGTACGGGCTGCACAGGTAGCTGTTACCACCTGCTGTAACTCCTGTACCTGCTCAATGCTTAGCTGGTCGTTGCCCAGCACCAGCTCCAATAGGCGCCAGCTGTTCTTTTTCTTGGTTTTATATTTGTCGAAGCTGTAGAGCGAAAGCAGCAGGCCTTCCAGCAGGTGGAGTTGCTGTTGGGGCTGTCCGCTGATCTGGAAATGGGTGATTTTTTGCTGCTTCAGTGCAGCGGCCAGTTTATTACCTGCGCCGCGCCATGCTTCTGCTTTTTGCCAGTCGGCAGCTTTCTTTGGCGCTTTCACCAGGTATATCCAGTGGGAGTAGCGGTTAATGGAAATAATTTTTTCATCTCCCTCCAGTCTGGAGGAGGCCCAGCTGCGCTCGGCATCTGAGAGTGAATAAGCAGACAAATCATCAGAATCAGCCAACAGGTAGGCCGTATGCTGGTTGTCTTGTATAGAAGGGGCAAGTGTAATGGCAGGCTGCATATAAAAAAGTGTAGATTTGCTACAAATTTATTTAAAACTTCCGGATTACAAATTTATGAAAGGTGAGGGGCAAAAGGTTAAGCCAAAGAAACAATTAGGACAGCATTTTCTGCACGATCAGCGGATTGCCCGTAACATCGTAAATTCCCTCACCGGCTGGAAGGAGTATGAACAGGTGCTGGAGGTGGGGCCGGGCATGGGCGTGCTTACCCAATACCTGCTTGCTGATGGTAAATACCCCCTGCAACTGGTAGAGCTGGACCGCGAATCGGTGGCCTACCTGCAGGAGCATTACCCGGCACTGGAAGGCAGGGTGCATTATGCCGATTTCCTGAAGGTTGATCTGGCACAGCTCATGGGCGGCTCATTCGCCATTATCGGAAATTTCCCGTATAACATCAGCAGCCAGATTTTTTTTAAAGTGCTGGAGCACCGCCAGCGGGTACCGGAGGTAGTTGGCATGGTGCAAAAAGAAGTAGCCCAGCGCATTGCCGCGCCGCCGGGAAGTAAAACCTATGGTATATTGAGTGTGCTGCTGCAGGCGTTTTACGATATAGAGTATCTTTTTACAGTGGCACCTGGTGTTTTTACGCCTCCTCCAAAGGTGCAGTCGGCTGTGTTGCGGCTGCGGCGCAACGAGCGGCATGAGCTGCCCTGCAGCGATAAATTGTTTTTTGCCGTGGTAAAACAGGCCTTTGGTACCCGGCGAAAAACCTTGCGCAACGCTTTAAAAAGTCTAAATTTGCCCGAACCTGTGCAGCAATGGCCGCTGCTGGATAAACGGGCGGAGCAGCTTTCCGTAGAAGATTTTATCAGGATCACCCAAGCATTGGAAAACTAAGTGGATCAGCAGGCAGAAATAACCCAATTCGAACTCACCAAAGAGTTCCTGGACCGCCTTGAACAGGCGGTAGAGGATAATAATGCAGAATTTGTACAGAACAGCCTGGAGAATGTTAATTCTGCCGACATCAGTGCTATTTTGTATGAGCTTGATACAGATGGTTGTAAGTGGGTTTTTAACCTGCTGCCTGTAGAGAAAGGCGCCAGGGTGCTCACTGAGCTGGACGATGATGTGCGCCGTGATTTTGTAAAGAATTTTGATGCCGAAGAACTGGTGCCCTACATCGAAGAGATGGACTCTGACGATGCCGTGGACATTCTGAATGAACAGCCGGTGCGCCGCAGGGAGGAAGTGATTGCCCGCCTTACCGACCGTGAACAAAGCAAATACATTGTAGACCTGCTGCACTACGAAGAAGATGTGGCAGGTGGCCTGATGGCCAAAGAGCTGATCAAGGCAAACATTAACTGGACGGTTACCCAAACCATTGAAGAAATTCGTCGCCAGGCCGAGAATGTTAATAAAATTTACTCGGTTTATGTGGTGAACGATGATGACATACTGCTCGGCAAAGTATCGCTGAAGCGCATGCTGCTGGCCCGCGCCGGCACCAAAATAGCCGATCTTTACGATCCGGATGTGATCTCCGTTCAGACTTTTATGGACGAAGAAGAAGTAGCCCAGGTAATGCGTAAGTACGACCTGGATGCTGTGCCGGTGGTGAACGTACAGAACAAGCTGGTGGGTCGCATCACCATCGACGACGTGGTGGACGTAATCACTGAGCTGGCCGAAGAAGAACGCCAGCTGATGAGTGGTATCTCCGAAGATGTGGAAGAAACAGACTCCGTCTGGCGCATCAGCCGTGCCCGCCTGCCCTGGCTGCTCATTGGTATGACGGGTGGGCTTCTGGCTGCTACCTTCCTGGGTAATTTTGAACAAGACATTGAGGTAATACCAGCCCTGGCCTTTTTTATGCCGCTGGTAACTGCAACCGGCGGTAATGTGGGTATTCAGTCCAGCAGTATTATTCTTCAAAGCCTGGCGAATCCTTCTGTATTCAGCGAAAGTGTTGGCAAAAGGTTGTTAAAGGTGTTGCTGGTAGCCATCATGAATGGTTTATTGCTGGCTGCCTTTTTATTGCTGGTGGTTACAATCATGGGCTATGAGGCCAAGCTGGTAATGGTGGTGTCAATTGCCCTGTTCAATGTAGTACTGCTTGCTTCTTTTACGGGCACCGTTACACCACTGGTGCTGGATAAATTCAACATCAACCCTGCACTTGCCTCCGGCCCTTTCATTACCACCGCCAACGACCTGCTGGGGCTAGGCGTTTACTTTACAGTGGCACATTTGCTCTACAATATTTAATTCGATAACCCTGGATTGCAATACTGTGCTTATTTAACGCTGGGCAGATTTCATTTTTTAAGTTGATTTCATGCAACAGCCCCTGGATACTCCGGACCCCGGCCCAGCTGCAATAATTCCATATTCTTTTCATTGATCATTACCTTTTGTTTTCTCAATAGATAGTTGGCGCGCCGACACTTACTAATTAGCAGATTAGCATATCAACTAATTTGCACATTCACTAATTTTACCGCATGAACAACCCTAAGCCAAAAGTGCTCATCATCGATGATATGCATGAGAGCGTTATTTCCCTGCTGGAGGAAAAAGGATTTGAGGCACATTATAAGCCTACTGTAAGTGCAAAGGAGGTACCCGCTTTACTGGCAGGCTACGAGGTGCTTTTTTTGCGCAGCAAAATGACTGTTACCGATGAGGTGCTTGCACAGGCAAATAAGCTAAAAGTAATTGGCAGGGCAGGGGCAGGCCTGGACCTGATAGACCTGGAGGCTGTGCGCAGGAGAAATATTCAGCTGGTGCATGCCTCTGAAGGTAACCGGGATGCCGTAGCCGAACATGCACTGGGCATGCTGCTTTGCCTGTTTAACAACCTGCTGCGTGCAGACAGGCAGGTGCGGCAAAAACGGTGGCTGCGTGAAGAAAACAGGGGTGTTGAGCTGGGAGAAAAAACTGTTGGTATTGTAGGGTATGGCTATATGGGGCAGGCTTTTGCAAAACGTCTTGCCGGTTTTGGCTGCCGCATTATAGCTTATGATATAGAGAAAAAAGACTTTGGCGATGCACTGGTTGAGGAAGTAAGCCTGGAACAGCTGCAGCAGGAAGCCGATGTGGTAAGCTTTCACATACCCCTAAACCAGCACAACAAGGGCTTGGTGAACACAGCCTACCTGCAGGCATTCAGAAAAAACATATACCTCATCAACACTGCCCGTGGCGAGATTTTGCCGCTTCAGGACCTGGTGCAGGCCCTGGAATCAGGCAAAGTAACAGCAGCCGCACTTGATGTATTAGAAAACGAAAAGTTGCACCAGCTTAGCCCCATGCAGCAGGAGAATTTTAACTATCTTATTACTAGTGAAAACGTTCTGCTGAGCCCTCATGTAGCAGGCTGGACGCACGAATCCTACAAAAAGATAAACCAGGTGTTGGTCAGAAAGCTAGTGGATGTTTATTCAAGGATTAGTTGATACGCTTTTCTAAAAGTAAGAAAACTATTTAGTATGAAGAAAAAAGGCTTTTTTGCGAAAGCACAGCAGTTTTTTCTGGAGGTAATTGAGAAGCCTGTGCTTACTTCGTTCCTGGTTTTGCTACTGGTAACGGCTGTGGTGCTTGGCTTAAGCATGCCCTATTATCTCACTAACTTTGAAGAAATATACATACAGGTACTGGCAGAAGCGCATGGCATGATCTTCGACATTGCCATTATCGGTATTCTAATCCTTTGGCTGAACAAAAGCGGTGAGGAGCGGCTGCGTATTAAAACCTACAAAGATGAGATCGACGATTTCCGTCTCTGGAAAAGCGAAGAAGCAGCTTTTCGTACCGTTGGTAACATTAAGCGTCTTAACCAGCACAAGATCTATAATATAAACTTGGTAAACTGCTATCTTACCCGCACCAACCTTAACTACACCAACCTAAGCAACTCCAACCTTAATTCTGCCGATGTAAGCACTTCATCCCTGCTGGAGTGTAACCTTAGCAATGCGCGCTTAAACCAGACTAATTTTGAGAACTCCACCCTCAACCAGGCTGATTTAACCGGGGCCTATGCAAGTGGTGCAGTTTTTAAAGACTCTTTCCTGATCAAGACCATTCTGGACAAATGTTACCTGATAAAGGCTGATTTGCGTGGTGCCTTTTTAATGGAAGCCAGCCTGAATGGCGCCTACATGACGGGTGCTGATTTAACAGGCGCAAACCTCTACAAAGCAGACTTAAGAAATGCAGTTGGCTTAACCCTTGAGCAGCTGCAGCAGGCACGTACGCTGTATCTTACCCAGCTAGATCCCGACCTGGAACAACAGATAAAGGAACATACTCCTGAACTGATAGGTAAGTAAAGGGCTGCTAGCTCTGCAAATTCTCTGGTATAATTACCCGAAATATAGTTTTGCCTGGTTCAGACTCTACCTTTATAGTACCACCATGCTGATCAATGATCTTTTTGGAAATATCCAGACCCATACCGGAGCCCTGGCCAATTGATTTTGTTGTGAAGAAAGGATCGAAAATGCGGTCTTTTACATTTTCCGGAATGCCTTTGCCATTATCGGTAATGCTTATCTCTATATCCTGATCCTTTTGCTGTAACTCTATATGCAGCTGGCCACCTTCCTCCATGGCATCAATTGCATTATCAATCAGGTTGGTCCATACCTGGTTTAGTTCGCCGGTGTAAACACATGGCTGCACCAGGCCTTCGGGGGCATCCAGGCTTACATCAATTTTCTTCCTTTTGAGTTTGAAATTAAGCATGGTAAGCGTACTCCGAATACTTTCCTCAAGGTCGGCGCGTTCGCGCTCCTGGCCGCGGTCCATATGGGAGTAACTTTTTACGGCACCTACAAGGCCGGAAATGCGCCTGGTGCTCTCCTGAATATCAGAAACCAGCTTATCGGTAATGAGTATATTGTATACCCAGTCAATAACAGCACCTGCCTTGTCACCTCCACATATTTCTTCAACCTGTTGCATTACCTCCAGCCCAACCCCTTTCTCTGTAAATGTTTCGGCCATGGCATAGGCATTTTGAAGACCCCTTTGCTCAAGCCATTCAGCAAGCTTGTCTTCCTGCTCGGAGCGTTCCATCAGGCTTAGCTTTTCTTCGGGCTTTTTCCTTTTCCCGGGCGAGAAAACAAGTTTGTTGATCTTATCTACCTGCTCCGGGCCTATGTTGAGCAGCATAATGGCTTTAAACTTGTCGGGTGCCAGGCTAAGCTGATCTTTCAGCTCGGTAGAAGCCCGCAATGCCGCTGCAGCAGGATTGTTCAGCTCATGGTGCAGGCCTGCAGACAGCCTGCCAAGAGAGGCCAGCTTTTCTGTTTGCTGCTGTTCTGTGGTAAAATCACGGATACGGGAAGCCATTACATGCACCAGTGCCTCTGTTAACTCTGGCTGTTTATGTATCATTTCCCGAAAGTAGTCTTTAGGGAGCTGAAGCACCTCTGTAGGGCCCTTTGCTTCGGCAAAAGCAATGGCATTTTTGGCGCGCGAGTAGGGGAGCGCTCCGCTGATATCACCTTCGATTAACTCATTGATGATGCGGTGCCCTCCGTTTTGCTCCAGCTTAAACTGAATTTTGCCACTGAGCACCACAAACAATAAATCAATGGGTGCATCCTTCTGGAAGAGTTTATCCCCTGCTTTCAGCCTGCGCACACTGCCCTTGCTGGCCAGCCACAACAGTTGCTCCTGCGGCACTTCCTGCAGCAGCTCATAACCCGATAAGCGTTTTGCCAGCTTATCGGGTGTAGAGTCAGATGCTTTATTCTGCACAGGATCAGATGGTTACATGGCCCCAGTTCTCGCCGCTTCTGATACGGTTCAGCTGCGTGTGCGTAATGCCAAAGCGTTTGGCAATCATGCTTAACCTGGTTTTTTCAGATTTCAGCAGTTTTTTGATGATACGCACATCGGGCTCAGTAAGCTTATAACCGGTAGTGCGGCTGCGGATTACCTCAGGGTTTTTGTTGTTGTGGGCAACCAGTTCTTCTTCCGTCGCCCACATGAGGTTGGAAGTGTGATTGTTCTCCTTGTCGTAGTCCAGGTGAATTACATAGTACTGATCGGCCGAAGCCTTATCAAGAAATGTTTCAGCTACCAGTCTGTGTACATAAAACTGGCGCACTATTTTTCCGCCAAATTTTACAGTAATGGATTTATAGCCTCCCACATTACCTCCTCTGATAATTCTACCTGATTTTTTATCGATAGCATAGCTTTTTACCCTACCATGGGTAGAAACCTCGTATTTTGCGTGCTCCAGGTTGGTTTGAAAATCAACCTCTTTCCATACCTCCGGTGTATATACAGTTTGTTCCATACGTCGCATCTATTAAGTTAGTGGCTGGTAATGGCATAGTTATAATGTTAGCTAAGAGCCATTTAGGGTTTTGTGCAACACTTATCTTAACATGAAGACCACCAAAGGGTTTGTAAAAAAAACGCAGTTTCAGATTTTTAATGAAAAAAAATATAAAAACTGAACCCCGCAGAATCTTGCTACACGATAGAAATGCCTGAATGTGATTGTTTTACCTGTTTCGGTACGTATTTCACAGCTTTCTACCGGAGCCCTCAAAATGGCTGCCTTTCGTTTAAATAATTGTGCTGTGTCTGGTGCGAGGGTAAAATATTAAACGCCTTTGCACAGGCAAACTGCGTTTAACCCTGACCAGTTAGAGGAGGAGTATGTATTGACTATGCGAATATATGTCTGCTTTAGTAATTTAGCAATACCAATACAATTTTGTATTTTTTTATTTTTTATTATCTGCAAATCACGATCATGCCCTGAAGCTCAAAGCATTAGCTGAAGAGGGTTTTGGTATCATTCAGCAGAGGGTATTTAGCTCAGTATCCTGCTTAGATTTAGGAAAAATGTTGGCCAGGTTTGGCTTTTCATCAGCAGCAAATAGGATGCTGAATGCAGCAGGCAAAAAAGTATAGTACAGGGTATCGCCCTTGAAATACTTTAATCTGGTAAGCTTAGCTGAAAAGGATCTGGTAAACAGCAGGGGAGTTTGCTGCTGCAGGATTGGGCACTATTATATTTAAATAGCCAGTGCAGGCTCTGTGCTGCCTTTATGCTTTGGAATGGTAAAGCGGAATATACTGCCTCTGCCTTCTTCGCTCTCTACGCTGATAATGCCGCCACTGCGTTCTACAAACTCCTTGCACAGCATAAGGCCCAGGCCGGTGCCACTTTCGTTGGCAGTGCCGGTGGTAGAGTATTTATGCTCAATCTTGAAAAGCTTGGCCAGCACTTCTTTGCTCATGCCAACGCCGCTGTCTTTTACGGCAATCTCAATGGCATCTTTCCATTCATTTACATCAACCTCTACCTTGCCGCCCTTTTCTGTAAACTTCAGGGCATTGCTGATGAGGTTGCGCAATACGGTGTTCATCTGGTTTTTATCTGCAAAACCAGTAAGGCTGTTGGGTACACGGGTGCGCAGGGTAATCTCCTTGTTTTCGGCCATGCGCTGCAGCAGCTCTGCATTGGCGTATACCAGGTCGCGCACATCAAATGGTTCGGCTTTAATATCCAGGTTGCCGGTTTGGGAGCGTGACCATTCCAGCAGGTTGTTCAGGAGGCTCAGCAGGTTTTTAAGCGATTTGTCGAGGTCTGTCGCCAGCATCTTGATCTCATCCTTGCTTAGCGCATCGGTATGATTAATTAGCAGGCCGGCAAAGGACGTAAGCGAGTTCAGCGGCCCCTTCAGGTCGTGGCTGATGATGGAAAAGAACTTATCCTTGGTTGCATTGAGTTCCTGCAGCTCACCATTCTTGCTGTTGATTTGCTCGTTAACAGCTTTCAGCTGCAGGTTGCTGCGGCGGTGGTTGCGGTAGAGGTAGAGCACCAGTGCAATAATTACGCACATGAGCACCAGCAGGATAATGAGGAAGTTGCGGAAGTTTGCCTGCTCCTGCAGGGCCAGGTCGCGGAGCTGCCGGTCTTTCTTCAGAACGGCAATTTCACTTTCCTTCTGCTCAATCTCAAAACGGTTCTGCAGTTCGGCCATGCGGCGTTCACTTTCCTCGCCATAAATAAAATCGCTGATGGCAATGAACAGGTCTTTATAGCGCAGGGCCTGCTCGTAATCACGCAAACCGGCGTAGCAGTTGTAGAGGTACTCGTAGCTGTCCCTGATAATTTTCTTGTTGTTCAGCTGCTCGCCAAAATGTAGCGCCAGTTTAAGCTGGTTAATGGCCTGCTCATACTCCTTTTTCTCAATCAGGATGGCACCCATCTGGTTAAGGGCAGTGGCCCGGCCATAGGTGTCGCCAATTTGTCCGTAGAGCTGGTGGGCACTGCTGATCTGCTTCAGGGCCTTGTCATAATCTGTTTTTAAGTGATAGACCTTACCTATAGCCAGGTAACAAAGTGCCTGCCCTTCAATGTCTTTCAGGTTCTGGCGGAGAGCCAGGGAGATGTGCTGCTTTTCAAGGGCAAGGTCTAAGTTACCTACCTGGGTGTAGGTAATGGCCAGCCAGTAGTTGCTGGATGCCACCCCTGGCACATGCTCATTGGCCTTGCTGATGCGCAGGGCTTTCTTATGATACTCTATTGCTTTCTGGTCGTTGCCCAGGGTGGCATACACCCTGCCAATATCGTTAAGGATGTCTACCGCAACCGGATAAAGGGTAAGGCTCTCGGCCAGCGCCAGTGCCTGCATATAGTGCTCTATGGCTTTGTAGCTGTTGCCCACCTCGTAGTAGATATCGCCAATGAGGTGCAGTATTTCTGCCTGCTCCAGCTTAAACTCGCTTTCTTCGGTGATCTTCAGGGCCTTATGGCAGTAATCCAGGGCTGCCTCGTAATCTGAGAGGAGGTGGCGGAGGGCATTACCGGTGTTTTTGAGCGCTATGGCTTCGGATCTTTTATCGTTAATGCGGCGGGCAAGGGTGAGTGCCTGCTTTGCCCGGTTCAGGGCCATATCCGGATCGCGCTCCAGGTACATTTCCGAGAGGGTAAGCAGCAGCTGCATCTTTTGAGGCTCCTCGGCCAGGATCAGCTGTACTTCCAGGCTATCGGGGGGAGCAGTGGCTGTGGGGGTGTTATGCTGGGCAAAAGAGGGTATGGACAGCAGGGTAGCCAGCAGCAGGTAATAACAGCACAGAGCGCACCTTCTTAAAGCCTTATATTGCAGAAATTTAAACAAATGATCCATTGGGATAGGACTGCAATATCTCTATTCTTCATAATAAATACTGCTATATCTTTTCGTAGAAACTTACATGACAAAACATGCAGGACTGGTGCTGACAGGGCATTTAAACAGCACTTTAAAAATAACAGGTTTAAAACGTTAGCACTTTTCTTTTGCCCTATATTTCCTTAACTTTGTTGTCTACCCTCCGGTACGGGCCACTATGATTCGTACAGGAGGGTTAAATCATGTATATTGTTACAAAGAAGAGCAACGGTTTTGGAAACAAGATCGTTCTTTTATTTTTAAAAGAAGCTGTATATGTCACAGGTATCCTATTACACGAAGGAAGGTTTAGAAAGGTTGAAGAATGAGCTCTCTGAGCTTAAAACGAAGGGGCGTGCCGATATAGCCCGGCAGATTGCCGAAGCGCGCGATAAAGGCGACCTTAGTGAAAATGCAGAGTACGATGCAGCCAAAGATGCCCAGGGCCTTCTGGAGCTGAAAATATCTAAACTGGAGCAGATCGTAGCCAACGCCCGCGAAATTGACGAGAGCCAGCTGGATACGTCAAAGGTGTCCATCATGTCTAAAGTTACCATCCGCAATAAAAAGAACAACATGAAGGTAACCTATACCCTTGTGTCGGAAGAAGAGGCAGACCTGAAATCGAATAAGATTTCAGTAAAATCTCCTATCGGGCAGGGGCTGATGGGTAAAAAGCTGGGTGAGACGGCGGTGGTGAAAGCACCAGCCGGTACTATGGAATTTGAAATAATGGACATCAGCCTGTAATATTAATATCTCCTGGCATGAGCTCAATATTTTCTAAGATCATCAATAGAGAAATACCTGCTTATATTGTAGCTGAAGATGAGCACCACATTGCTTTTCTTGACATTAATCCTGTAGCCACCGGGCATACCCTTGTGGTGCCAAAGCAGGAGGTAGATTATATATTTGACCTGGAAGACAGTGCCCTTGCGCGCCTGAATGTATTTGCCAAAAAAGTGGCAAAAGGATTAAATAAGGCTGTGCCCTGTAAAAGAGTTGGTGTGGCGGTGATTGGCCTGGAGGTGCCGCATACCCATGTGCACCTGGTACCGCTTAACACCATGAGCGATATCAATTTCTCAAAGCCAAAGCTGAACCCGCCAAAATCGGAGCTGGAAGAAACAGCGCAGAAGATTAAGGATCATATTTAACAGGAAGAGCAGCCCCGGGGCTGCTCTTCCTGTTTGAGTTTAGTTGGCTTTTCCTTTTTCAAGCACCAGGGTTACTTTGTTAAAATCAGCAGCGGCGTTCACTACCTCCCGGAATTTCTCGTAGTTCTCCAGGTCACACTCTATCTCATTGTAAAATTCTTCTATTGTGATTACCAGGGTATTACCTTCCTGCTTGTAGTCTGAAGTAAACATGCAGTGCGGCTTTTCTGCTTTTCCCATCTTGAAGATCTTGTTGATGCGAATATCCTCCAGGTTCTTTACCATATAACCGGCAGGTAGTTCCACGCGGATGGTGCGGTCGTACATGCGGTTAAATTCATTTTCTACGGTAAGCGTACGGGCCTCCTCCTGGTAAAGCTCCGACTGCGGCCCAATCACCTGGCCCACTTTCAGCAGGTATTTATTACCGGCTCTCTCCAGCAGGGCTGTAGAATTAAGCGATGCATCTATTACAAAAGGCTTCTCCAGCACATTGGTATTAGGCTCACCGCCGGTAATGTTGTACTTCTCTACCTGAGCATCAGGAGCTGCAAATTTAATCAGGCTTTGTATCATTTCTTCGCGCTGCTCTTGGGGCATAATGGCATAGGCCGGCTGCAGGTAGGCAGCAGAGTACCCGCCATACTCCTGGCGTACCTGCAGGTTAACCTTATCCAGGGCAGGGGTCAGCTTCAGCTGGATGTCCATGTTATGAAAGTTGTGCTTGTAGGCAGGGGTTGAAATACTGCGGATGGTATGCGGTATTTTGCCAGTTGCACCTGCAACTGCAGCGGGGTTAAAGAATAAACCGCTGTTGTGGGTATTATCATAGGGAATCAGCGGGAACCTGTACATCATATCTTCAGGCGCCAGGTACATATCGAGTGCCGGGAAGTAGAAAAGGTAAGTTTCCAGGTAATTCCAGGAAGAAAATTCAGGATCAAAACGGATGTTATCACGATTAGAAGTAAGACCTACCTCATGCGCTACACCAGCCAGATTGAACAGTGAGGCATACAGCCTTACCAGCCCAAGCTCACTGCCATAGCCGCCTTTAATGATTTCTTCCAGGTTTGCAGATCCCAGCCCTTTCTGAATCAGGAAATTGGTTTTCAGGTGGTTTTCGATTTGATGGATCTTTTCCTTGGCTGCAAGTGAAGCGTTGATTTTCAGGCCTTTGTACAGCTTCTGCACGGCTTTGCTTTCTTTGGCGTCTACCTCATATACCTGGCTGTTGATGTATTTGATGGCGTCGCTCCAGGTAAAGATTGGATCGGGGCTGAAACGCAGGTTTTTGTTGAGGCGAAACTCTATACGCTGGCGGTTGGAGTTGTATTTGGCAAACTCCTGCTTGCGCAGGGCCGGGATGTCCGCTTGTTCGGCGGCAAGTACACGAACCTCGCCATTGATGCTTTCCACAGGGCTGGAAAATCCATTGTAGCTTTTGGCGTCGAACTGGATAAAAGAAGGACACTCAAGCGTAAATACAGCTTTGCGGCATGGGATGGCACTCTGGAAATAAGCCCTGCCAAAGAAGCCAAGTGAGTTTTCCTCCAGGTAGAAATATTCAATTTCGCTGCCCTTTACCACACCTTCCAGTGCAAAAATGCGGTAGGCACCCTGGCTTTCATCATCCTTAATTTCCCTGATGTTGTTTTTGTCAACTTCGGTAACCTTGCCATCGGGACTGATGCTGCGTGCCTTTAGCTGCAGTACAGATTCTGTATTATGCAGAGGTATATAAATACGGTTGTGCTGCTCTATGGCATTATCGGTATTTACTTTTACAATGCGGTGGGTGAGGGTGTACTGCTTAAGCGCCCCTTTTTCCTGGTCAACAGCATACTCGTACGACTGGCGGCTTAGTAAGGCAATAGCAGGCTCTTCCGCTTCTTTATCGGTTAAGGTATGGAGCTTGCGCTTTTCCTCCCAGTTGTACTGCAGCAGGTTTTGCGCTTTTAGTGGCAGCTGCACCAGGCAAAGCAGGAGCAGCAGGTAGGTGTATTTGTTCATGGGTATCGGGTATCGGGTATGAGGTATGGGGTATCGGGTATCGGGTGTCGGGTATCGGGTATGAGGTTTGAGGTGTGGCTATCAGGTTTCTTGTCATTGTACCATATACATGGTACTACATTCCCAATACTCATTACTCAATACTATGTGTTACTTATCCAGGATCACTACTTCCCGATAGGCTTCCTGCAGCTGGGCCACCATTTCATTCCATTTCGGGAAATCTTCTTTTTTTAGCAGCAGGTGGTTGATTCTTAGCTGTTTATCGAGGATCACCTTGTTGCCTTCGGTGCGGTAGCTGAACTTGAAGCCAAAGAGCGGGTGCGAAAACTCCTGGTTGGCTGGTAAGTACTGCACCTTGTAATCGGCAGGCACCTCCAGTACCACCACCTGGCGGTCGTCGAAACAGAATTCATTCTCCCGTTCAAGCTTTCGCTTTTCCAGGTCTATGCGGTCGTTTTCATAATCACGCTCCAGGTGCAGGTTTACATATAGCTCTTTGCCAATCTGGCGATGGTAATCATCTATGGCACATTTGTAGCTGATCTGCAGGGGCAGGTCCCGATCGTAGAGGTTGCTGATGGTATAATCCTCAACAAAAAATTTGTTATGCCCTTTGGTGAGTACTTTTTTGATCTTTTCTTTTTCCTCAAGCTTATTGGTTCCCTCCAGCGAGTAGGTGGCGAATGTTTTAGGATACCCCTGCATGCTTAGGCTCCCGCTGCCCCTTAAGCTGTTTTGATCGAAGTGCAGGTATAGCGAATCCTGATGCAGGTTAACGGTGGCAGGCATGGTAGGTACGGGCACTACCTCAAACTGCTCGGGCCCGAGGCTTACCAGGGCTTCTTTTCCCTGAATCATGGAAGAGGGCAGGCCAAACTGGGTATGCTGGCTGGTGGCATCCAGAAAAATATAACCTTCCTTAGATTTGTAAACCGCTATCATATGGTTATCAACCAGTGGTGTTGGAACCTCGGCATAGCGGTAGGGAAGTCTGCGCGTGCCAATCCAGGCCAGGTGAGTGTTTTGTATGCCAGCCATGCGCAACATAGACCAGGTAATGCTGCTCATATCTTTGCAGTCGCCATAGCGGTTTTTGTACACCAGGCCAGCGCTGTTAGGCACAAAGCCACGCATGCCGTCCTCAAAAGCGATATACTTTACATGGTCCTGCACCCAGTAAAGAATGCGGCGCACTTTTTCTTCTTCGGTAGGGGCATTTTGTACAAGGGAGTCTACAGTGGCCTGCAGGTAACTGTCGCCTTCGGGTTTAAGGTCTTTGATGAAGCTGGTGTAGAAAGTGTACAGGTCCTTTGGATTGGAGAGAAACAGTTTGGGCGTCTGTGCATTTACCTTTTCTACCCAATAAACAATGTGAGGCATAAAGTGCGGGGCTGCAGGAGCATTATCGTCGATGCGGCGCATGCCGGCAATATTGGCGGCCGACCAGCGGTATACCTTATTGTTATTTTCTTTTGTTTCCGTAAAGCCCAGACCTAATGTCTGTGTATTAAACTCCCTGAACTTAATCTGAACGGCAGGGTCTACAATAATTTTGAGTTCGGCTTTTTCAACTGGCAGAGCTGTTGAAGGATACCAGGGGCTCAGAAAGCGGGGCTCTTTAAACTGCTCTTCGTACTGCAGCACATTACGGGTGCCGGGGCGCGCACCCGGAAAAACAAACCTGGTTTGTTTGGTATCGTCATAAAATACAAAGCCTGCGCCAACAACATTGTCTTTTTCCTCAAACTGCTCTACAGGTACTTTTTTGTATTTCGATTTATTAGCTACAAGGCTGTAGGCATCGATATTGGAGAGCGTTCTGAAGCTGTTGGCATGTAGTACCTCACGGGCAAAGTGGTTCGACTGGTCGGTAAGGTGCAGCAGGTCGTAAAAGTAGCGGGTGCTCACCTGTACTTCTCCGTTTACCTGCGTGATGTGCACTTCTGTACGCTGCTCCAGGTAAATGCCAGGTTCGCCCGGATATTTACCCTGGTAGGAGGCCAGCAGCTGTTCGGGGCTCACTGGTTTGGGCGAAGAGGCTTTCAGAGAGAAGGTTACTCCTGCAAAAAGCAGGAGTAGTAGTATTGTTAATTTGCGCTTCATGCTGCCGGATTAATCATCTAAAGTTAATGATATCGGCCTAAAAGCAAGGCCAAAGGGCAGCTTTTGTAAGTTTAAAGGCTAAATTGATTGTTTATGCAATGCGCTCAGGGTTCTGCAGCAGAAAGGATTTCCAGCTTTTGTTGCTACGGTTATTATTGCCCTTCTGGTAAT
The DNA here is from genome assembly GCF_020178975.1 of Cesiribacter sp. SM1. Classification (GTDB taxonomy): domain Bacteria; phylum Bacteroidota; class Bacteroidia; order Cytophagales; family Cyclobacteriaceae; genus Cesiribacter. Next base: position 75,780 of record NZ_JAHXBU010000046.1, on the reverse strand, counting down.
GGTGCGTAATGGCCACTGCCAGTGCATCGGTGGCATCGAGCAGCTTGGGGAGCTCCTCGAACTTCAGGATATCCTTGAGCATATAGGCCACCTGCTCTTTAGAGGCATTACCGTTGCCGGTAACAGCCTGCTTTATTTTTTTTGGTGCATATTCGGTAATGGGTACCTCGCGGCTAAGGGCTGCTGCCATGGCAACACCCTGCGCCCGCCCCAGCTTAAGCATCGATTGCACGTTTTTTCCAAAGAAAGGGGCTTCCAGGGCCACCTCGTCGGGGTGGTATTCGTCTATGATACCGATTACCCGTTCAAAGATTTTCTTAAGTTTAAGCTCGTGCTGCTTATATTTGCTCAGATGTATCACACCAAACTGCAGCAGCTCCAGGCGGTTACCCTTAGAAAGAATAATGCCATAACCCATAACAGTTGTTCCAGGGTCGAGACCCAAAATAACTTTTTCCTTTATTTGCTCCACGTGCTTAACCTCAGGTATGCAATTTAGCACCCTTTCTACTCTTAAAACAAAGAGTTATATCAAATATGTATCTGCAGGCCTTAAAGTTTTCCTGCTGCTGGGTATGCTCTATTTTGTAGGAACTAAATTATGGCAGCACCAGGAGAGCATGCAGCGCATGTTTTTGCAGTTAAAGGAGGGCTGGGGGAGCCCTGCAAACCAGTGGGTACTGGCGGCACTCCTGCTGGTGCCCGTTAACTGGCTGCTGGAGGCTGTTAAGTGGCAGGTACTGGTCCGTCGTGTAGCCCCGGCTTCTTTGGGCAGGTGTGTGCAGGCGGTGCTGTCGGGCCTGTGCCTGGGCATGATTACCCCGCGCAGCCTGGGCGACTATGCCGGCAGAATACTGGTACACGGGGGAGCGGAAAAAGTACGGCTGATCGGTGCAGTGCTTATCAACAGAATGGTGCAGACCATCAGTACACTGGCAGGAGGCATCGCTGGTATTCTAATATTAGTATGGCAGCTGGGGTACTGGCAGTCTGACGAAATTATCTGGTTACTGGTACCCGGTTTGTTGGGGTTAGCCATGCTGGTGCTACTCATTGGCCCCCTTAGGGAAACTATTTTTCTGTGGATAGGGCAAAAGCTGGATGAAAAATGGGTTAAATGGATTGGCGTGTTAAATGAATACTCTGTGAGGGAATTGGTGCTGATCAATGTCTGGGCGTTTTTGCGCTACGCTGTGTTTAGCATGCAATTTATTTTTGTATTGTGGTGGGCAGGTATAACAGCACCCTTACTGCTGATGGTGGCGGCAGTGGCAGGCACTTTTCTGCTCAAATCGCTGCTGCCTGCCTTTAACTTTCTCAGTGACCTGGGGGTGCGTGAATTTTCAGCCCTTATTGTGTTTTCCGGATTAGAGCTGCCCCATGCCGAGGTTATTGCAGCAAGCCTGCTGCTATGGATCATCAACCTGTGCTTACCCTCGCTGCTGGGGTTAGGCGTGGTGCTGCAGCTTAAATACAAAGAGAATTTATTCTGATGCTAATACTCCTGCCACTTCTCTTAATTCTGGTTTTGAGCTATTGGGCTGCACTTGAGTATTTAAGGCAACAGTGGCTTTCGATACCCAGCGTGGTTGCTCCGCCAGCGGTACGAAAGGAGGTGTGCCTGATTAGCCTGGTGGTGGTGGTGCGAAACGAAGCTCCTAATCTGCCCCTCTTGTTCAGGGCCCTGGAGGGGCAAAGCCTGGCACCGCAGCTTTTTGAGCTGCACCTGGTCGATGATAGCAGCACAGATGAAAGCCTGCAGATAGCAACTGCTTTTAAGGAAAGGGCAGCATTCAACGTGAATGTGCACCGCCTGAACAGATCTGCAGCAGATGGAGGCTTTGTAGCCGGTGGCAGCCCAAAGAAAGCAGCTATTACGCAGGTATTGCCCCACTGCAGGGGTAACATTATAGCAGTTACCGATGGTGACTGCATTCCCGGTCAGCAGTGGCTAAGCCGTATTCTATCCCTGTGGCAGCAGGAGCAGCCCTGTTTTATATCCGGGCCGGTGCGTTATGTAGGGGAGCGATCGTTGTTTGAAAAAATGCAGGCCCTTGATTTTACAGCGTTGATAGGGGTGGGCGCCAGCATGCTGCACTCTGGGCGGCCGGGCATGTGCAATGCAGCCAATATGGCATTTAGCAAACAAGCTTTTAGGGAAGTGGGAGGCTATACCGGGAACGAACATGTACCCTCTGGCGACGATGAATTTTTACTGCAGAAGCTGGCAAAGCTATACCCGGACCGTATAGCCTTTATGAAGGCAGAAGGGGCAGTTGTGAGTACCGGCGCCTGTGGCAGCTGGCAGGAGTTTGTGCAGCAGCGCAAACGCTGGGCAGGCAAGTGGCGGCTGCATAAAGGCATTGCCAGTAAGCTGCCGCCAGTGCTGGTTTTTCTGTTTTACCTGCTCATTACCTTTTCCTACGGACTTGCTTTCTGGCAGCCTGCTGCCTGCCTGTATATCTTGCCGCTGTTGCTCCTGAAAGCCGTGGCAGATTACCGGTTTCTGGCCCCGGTGTTGAACTTTTTAAAGAAGCCTTTGTCCCTGAAGGTCTTTCTGCTGATGGAATTGGTTTATCCGTTTTATGTGCTTTTCTTTGCACTGGTTGCTAATACAGGCAGCTTTACCTGGAAAGAACGTAACTATCGTTACACTACATCAGAACATGAGCGAACAGGAGTATCGCGTGTTGGATGAACTGTACTTTTTACAGTCATACCAAGAGCTAAGGGAGCTGACAGAAATGGGGGCGGATGAGCTTAGGGAGGTGTTGGAAACATTGCTCCGGAAGGGCTGGATAAAGTGCATGCGTAGTCGTGAAGGAGAGGAGCCGGCGAATCTTGATGAGTTCAGCGGCAACTATCAGGCTTTCTTGTACCTGGCTACCAAGGCTGGTTTGCTTGCTCATAATACCCGCTAATCGGCACCTGTATGCAGCTCAGGCATCAGTCTCCAAACTACTACATCAGGCGCAGGCTTTTAAAGAACTATCCTGCAGTTGCAGGCCTGGCAATTATTTTACTGGCCACGCTGGTAGCACTGCTGGGGTATACGGTTATGCCCGATGATACCCCCAATGCGAATGATGGGGCCATACAGCTGCAAAAGCAGCTTCCGGGTTTTAAGGCAACCATGCTCCGGATCAGGAAAAATGCTGAGATCGAAGAACGCTCCTGGCTGGGAGAACTGTTTTTTGGCCAGCCTACGCCTTACCTGCTGGAGCCCATTGCCGCTTACAGGCTGGAAGACCTTAAACTTTATATAACGCCCTACGGCGAGAATACCGAAAAAGCTTACGATTTGCCCGGGGTGGTGCTTGCCCTTTTTATAGGCGACCATCAAAACAGCAGTTTCCCCAATAATCAGAATGTGGTTGTAGAGGGTGATGTAGTGCGCTACCTGAATGTTGCCGGCCAGGAAGAGCAGATCAGCAGGAGCGAACTGCTGCAAAGATTCGAGGAAGATCACCTGGAGGAGCGTTATTACCTGCTGGGAACCGATAAATCCGGAAGAGATATGCTAAGCCGGCTTATGTATGGTGCACGCATCTCTCTTTCCATAGGCCTGGTTTCGGTGCTCGTTTCACTGCTGCTGGGGGTAACATTTGGCGCAATGGCGGGTTATTTTGGCGGCTGGACAGATAACCTCATCATGTGGCTCATGTCTGTGGTGTGGTCTATCCCCGGTATTATGCTTGTTATTGCCATAAGCCTGGCCCTGCAGAGTAGGGGTGTGTTTGTGGCTTTTATAGCGGTAGGCCTTACCATGTGGGTAGATGTTGCAAGGGTTGTGCGTGGCGAAATTTTAAGTATAAAAGAAAAGTTATATATTGAAGCTGCCAGAGCCTATGGGTTAAACAACCGGCAGATTATCTGGGGGCATGTGCTGCCAAATTTAGCCGGTTCACTCATAGTAATTGCAACGGCAAATTTTGCAGCAGCCATACTACTGGAAGCAGGCTTAAGCTTCCTGGGGTTAAGCGTGCAACCGCCTACACCATCGTGGGGTATTATGATTTATGAAGGATATCATGCCATAGGAACACAAAACAGCTGGCACCTGGTAGTATTCCCGGCAGTAGCTATCAGCCTGATGGTTCTATCGTTCAATTTATTAGGGAATGGGCTTCGGGATGCTTTCGACCCAAAAACCCTTATTAAATAATTTTTTATGTCTGTCGTAGACTTTGAGCAACGCTACCGATTACAGCAGTTAGAATTGAAGGCCATGTTAGAAATAACAGAGGCCATCAATAACAACGTGGCAGAGGATGACCTCTATCGTATCTTCTATTTTACGCTGCGCGGTAGCCTGGATATAAAAAAGTTTGCGCTCATCGTTCAGAATGAAGACCAGTGGGTGTGCCAGGTGAATTATGGCGCCGATCACGATTTTACCAAAGAAGGTATACCGGCCTCCTTATTAAGCCTGCAAACGCCTACCAGTACAGAATCACTGCAGGATGACCTGAAGGAATATGACTGGATATTTCCCATCAGGCATAAAGATCGTATTCTGGCCTATTTGCTGGTGAGCAATGCCTCTTCCGGCAAAGGAGCACAGCTAAGCCGGCAGGACCGTCTGGATTTTGTGCAGGCGCTCTCCAACATCATCATAGTAGCCATTGAAAATAAAAAGCTGGCCCGCAGGCAACTGCAGGAGGAGGTACTACGCCGTGAGCTGGAGCTTGCCAGGGGTGTACAGCAGTTTCTGCTGCCCAATAACCTGCCCCAGACCACGCACCTTAAAGTAGCGGCCACTTATATTCCCCACCACCAGATCGGGGGCGATTATTACGATTTTCTCCGGCTCGACGACAACAAATACCTGATCTGCATTGCCGATGTATCGGGCAAAGGCATGCCTGCGGCCATACTTATGTCTAATTTCCAGGCATCGCTGCGTACCCTTATGCGGCAGCAGGCGCCGCTGGAAACTGCTGTGCGCCAGCTAAACGAGCAGATCTTTGAAAGTGCCAGTGGCGATAACTTCATCACGGCTTTCTTTGGCTATTATGATGAGGCGGCCAAAACACTCACCTACATCAATGCCGGGCATATACCACCTATTTTGTATACCAATGGGGAGAGCCAGCTGCTGGAAAGTGGCACCACCCTGTTGGGTATTATGCCCAAGCTGCCTTTTTTGAACATTGGGGAGGTACACAACCTGGAGGAGTTCCTGTTCTTTTGCTATACCGATGGCCTGTCTGAAACCTTCAATGAGGCGGAAGAACAGTTTGGCATGGAAAAAATAGAGGAGCTGATCGTGCAACACAGATCGCAGGAGCTGGAGCTGCTCCACCGGCTAATTATTGCAGAACTGGATACCTACAGAGGAACAAGAGAATATGGAGACGACATTACGATGCTCTCCTGCTATGTGAGTAAAAGTTAAGCATGTACCTGCACTTTACCCCAAGCTTACTCCATTGGTTGTACCCGGGTATGTTATGGCACATGCCCCGCAATACAAAAAAGATCTACCTTACTTTCGATGATGGTCCCATTCCCGAGGTAACACCCCCTGTGCTGGAAATGCTCGGCCAGTGGAATGCTAAGGCTACTTTTTTTTGTGTGGGAGAAAACGTACAGAAACACCCACAGGTGCTAAAACAGGTAGTTGAGCAGGGACATCGCCTGGGTAACCACACCTTCCATCACCTGAAGGGGGTAGAGGTAAGCACCGAAACCTACCTGCAGGATACAGCACTGTGTCAGCAGTTGTTGCAGCCAGAGCTGTCGGAAGCAGCCCCCATGCTTTTCAGGCCACCATACGGGCGTTTTACTAAGGGGCAGCGCACTGCACTCTCGGCACAGTACAGGCTGGTGATGTGGGATGTGCTTTCTGCTGATTATGACTCTCGCTTATCGCCGCAAGTCTGCCTGCAAAAAAGCATTCGTTATACACGCCCTGGCAGCATAATTGTTTTTCACGACAGCCTTAAAGCGTGGGATCGTTTACAGTGGGTGTTGCCCCGCTATTTAGAGCACTTTAGCCGTAAAGGCTTTACTTTTGCCACGCTATGATGGCAGTTGTACTTGTATGTATTCTTATTGTTTTACTGGTAATCGTTACAAACCTGTGGGCCTGGTACCTGCTCCGGCACAACAGGGATGTTCCAGAGCAGCTACAGGAGCGTGATTGGCCCCCTGTTGCTGTTTTATTGCCGGTACGCAACGAGGAAAAATACTTAGCTGCCTGCCTGAAAAGCCTGCTACAGCTGGAGTACCCCACTGAAAAGCTACATATTTTGATAGGGAACGATGCTTCTACAGACAGAACTGCAGAAATAGCTGCTCAGTGGCAGGTGCTGCATCCGCAAATCAGTGTACACAACATTGAGCATAACCTGGGGCTTGCCAGGGGAAAGGCTAATGTGCTGGCGCAGCTGGTGCATAAATGCCCGGCAGGGGTAGAATATATATTCATGACTGATGCCGACATCAGACCCAATCCATTGTGGATCAAAGGTATGCTGCAGGGGCTGGGGCCTGGTGTGGGGCTGGTAAACGGCACTACTACGGTAGGTGGTAGCGGTATTCTGGCACGCTGGCAGCAAACAGACTGGGCAGTGGCTTTAGGGCTGGCAAAGGCATATACCTACCTGCCCGGCATTGGCCGCACCCTTACAGCCATCGGTAATAATATGCTAATCAGCAGGGAGGCCTATAGGGCTACCGGGGGCTATGAGGCCATTCCTTTTTCCATTACAGAAGACTTTGAGCTGATGCAGCAGCTAAACAGGCAGGGCTATAAGGCTGTTCAGCTCATGAACAGGGCCAGCAGCGCCCTTACCGAACCTGTAGCGCATGTTGCTGCACTCCTGCATCAGCGCAAGCGCTGGATGACGGGTGCCCTGCGGATGCCCCTGCTGATGGTAGCGCTGCTAAGCGTTCAGTACTTATTTTTCGGGGCATTTGTTGTTCTTTTGTGCTTACAGCCCCTGACTGCTATATTGCTGCTGCTTATGAGGCTGCTGGCACAGAACATGCTGGTAGGCACTGTGCTGAAGAGAACGGGCATAAAACAATTGCCAAGAGCAGGACTGTTTTATGAACTTTACCTGTTCTTCTTCAACCTGCTGCTATTATTGTTTTACCTATTACCAATACAAATAAATTGGAAAGACAGAAATTACCGGAACAACCGGACTTAACCTATATAGATTCTCACGTACACATTTACTCCGAATCCTATAAAGAAGACAGGGCAGAGGTGCTTGAGCGTGCCGATGCGCTTGGTGTAAAAAAGCTGTACATGCCCAATGTAGATGTAACCTCTATTGATGCCATGCTGGAGGCAGAACTGCGCTACCCGCAGTGTACCGCCATGATGGGCCTGCACCCCTGTTCTGTTGGCAAGGACTTTGAACGCCAGCTCTATATTATGGAAGACTGGCTAAATAAAAGGCCATTTGTGGCAGTAGGAGAGATTGGTATAGATCTTTACTGGGACAAAACCTTTTTTGAGCAGCAAAAGGAAGCCCTGCGCATACAGGTAGGTTGGGCAAAAGCCAAAGGCCTGCCCGTGGTAATCCATACACGGGATGCCATGCCCCAGACGCTGGAGCTGCTGGAAGAACTGCAGGACGGACAGCTGCAGGGCGTGCTGCACTGTTTTACCGGCAACCTGGAAGAGGCTAACAAAGCCATTGCACTGGGATTTTACCTGGGCATCGGCGGTGTGGCCACCTTTAAGAATGGAGGCCTTGATAAGGTGCTTCCCCACATATCGCCAGATCGTCTGCTGCTGGAAACAGATGGCCCTTACCTGGCGCCGGTGCCACACAGGGGCAAGCGCAACAGCCCCGAGTATATTCCGCTTATTGCCAGGCGTGTATCAGACCTCATGGAAGCAGATGTGCAGGAGATAGCCGAACGCACTACTGCCAACACCTTAAAGCTCTTTTCTTCCCATGTTTAAGCCAAAAGTGATCATCAAAACTGCAGCAAACCGCCATCCGGAGGCTTCGCTGCTGATTATTTATACCGGTGGCACCCTTGGGATGGTTTATGATAAAGAGGGTGCACTGGTGCCTTTCGATTTCGAGCAGATCCTGGAAAGAATACCCTCCATCGGCAGGTTTAATCTCCAGATAACGGTATTATCTTTTGTAGAACTGATTGACAGCTCGAATGCTACCCCGGACACCTGGCAGGCTATAGGCAGGGCCATTCTTAATAATTACAGCGAATACGATGGCTTTGTGGTGATCCATGGTACCGACACCATGGCACACGGTGCATCGGCCCTTAGCTTTATGCTGCAACATCTTACCAAACCTGTAATTTTTACCGGGGCGCAGCTGCCAATTGGTGCCGTGAGAACAGATGCACGGGAGAATTTGCTGGCTGCAATAGAAATTGCCTCGGCCAAAAATAAATGTGGGGGAGCTCTCGTTCCTGAAGTGTCTATCTATTTCAATTACAGATTATTGAGGGGAAATCGGGCTAAAAAGGTACAAAGTATTCTTTTCGATGCGTTTGAAAGTAATAATTATCCGCTCCTGGCTGAGGCAGGGGTAGAAATAAATTATAATCATTCTGCAATTCTTAAGCCAGCAGATGGAACTAGTCTGAACTTTCGTTGTTGTTTTGACCCAAGGGTGGTGCTGCTGAAGCTGTTTCCCGGCATGAGCAAACAGTATGTTGAGCATGTTTTGAACATTCCGGATACCAGGGGAGTTGTGCTCGAAACCTACGGTAGCGGTAATGCACCCACATTTCCCTGGTTTATTCAGGCCGTTGAAAAAGCTATTACAGAGGGAAAAATTGTGCTGAATGTGTCTCAGTGTCTGGGTGGTAGGGTAGTGCAGGGGCGTTACAGCACCAGCCGCCTGATGGAAGAAATGGGCGTTTTAAATGGTTTTGACCTAACCACAGATGCAGCTCTGGTAAAAATGATGCTGGTTTTAGGAGAGTATGGCGCAGAGGCAGAAGCAGCTAAAAAAGAACTTGTTACTCCCCTTTGCGGCGAAATGTCTGTGAAGTAGATGCGAAAATTTGAAAAAGATTGTTGCGTAGTGCCGATTTATTACATTTATTTGTGCATTGTAGAAAGTAGAAAATTGCTTTCTAGTTGATTATTCAGAGAGGTGGCCGAGTGGTTGAAGGCGCACGCCTGGAAAGTGTGTATACCCCAACAGGGTATCGAGGGTTCGAATCCCTTCCTCTCTGCGATTTTTTATTGACAAAAAAATCAGAAAATAAATAACCTTTACTTACTAACATTTCCACACAAAACAACACTATGAAAAAGTTATTCGCACTGCTGATGCTTTGTGGTGTTCTGAGCGCAGGTAATACCTCTGTAGTATTTGCTCAAGATACAACAGCTCAAACAACTACTGACACCACTACTGCACCTGCCGAAGAAACAGTTACAACAACCGACACAGACGTAAACACCGCTCTGGTTGAAGAAGATCCAGCATTGGAAGAAGAAGCAGGTTTTCACCAGAATGTGAAGCAAAAGTTCATCGAAGGAGGCTGGGACTTTATGGGTATTGTACTTCTGTGTTTGATCCTTGGTCTGGCTGTAGCAATTGAGCGTATCATTACCCTTAACATGGCTACAACCAACACTAAAAAGCTTTTGGCTCGTGTTGAAGATGCGCTGGCAACAGGTGGTGTAGAAGCCGCTAAAGAAGTTACCCGCAATAACAGCAGCCCAATTGCTTCTATCTTCACACAGGGCTTAATGCGTAGCTCTGAAGGTATCGATATGGTTGAGAAATCAATCATCTCTTACGGTTCTGTAGAAATGGGCCGCCTGGAAAGAGGTCTGGTTTGGATCTCTCTGTTTATCTCCCTTGCACCAATGTTGGGCTTCATGGGTACGGTACTTGGTATGATCGAGGCCTTCGACAACATCGAGCGTGTAGGTGATATCTCTCCTGTAGTTGTGGCAAACGGTATTAAAATTGCCCTTTTGACTACAGTTGCCGGTCTGATCGTTGCGGTTATCCTGCAGCTGTTCTACAACTATTGCGTTTCTAAAATCGATTCGCTTGTTAACAAAATGGAAGATGCTTCCATTGCACTGGTTGACATGCTGGTACGTCATCAGCTGGCTCGTCGCTAAGCCAACCCGATTTTAGATCTGCTAAACTTCTAATCCTACTCAAGTATGGACCAGGAATCAACATTATTAGACATTTTTCTATACCTGGGATATTTCCTGGTGATCATTGCTGTAGCAGCAGCTATCATACTGCCGCTCATCAAATCACTGGACCATCCTCAAAGCCTGATTAAAGTAGCCGGAGGATTTATCCTGCTACTTGTAATATTCGGTATCTCCTATGCGTTATCTAGTGGAGATCTTGCAGCACGCTACCCAGATTTAACAGAGCAGGGCTCTAAGTTGGTGGGTGGAGCGCTGATTACCATGTACATTTTAATAGTTCTTGCCGTGCTTGGCATAGCAGTAACTGAGGTGTCAAAATATTTCCGTTAAAAAATTATGGCCAGAAAAAAGGACAGGGGCTCACCAGAAGTTAACTCCAGCTCAATGGCGGATATCGCCTTCCTGTTGCTGGTATTCTTTCTGGTAACCACCACAATTCCAAACGACAAAGGTTTGCTTATACAGCTTCCGCAAAAGCTGGATCCAAATGAGCCGCCGCCAGATATTAAATTAAATGAGCGGAATGTGTTTACTGTAAGGATCAATTCGGCAGATAACCTGCTTGTAGAGGACGAACCACTGCAGGACGTTTACCAGCTGAAGCAAATGGTGAAAGACCACGTGCTGAACCCGAACAACGATCCTAACAAGGCGGAAAATCCACTTGAAGCCGTTGTATCACTGAAAAATGACAGGGGTACCAGCTACGAGCGTTTTGTTACCGTTCTTGACCAGTTACAGGCTGCTTACTATGAGATTTATGGTGAGCGTGTTGGTTTAACAGCACAGGAATACCGTAACCTCGATCGTAAAGATCCAAGACAACTGGAGCTGATGGAAAGAGGCAAAGAGGGTATACCAATGGCCATTTCCATTGCACAACCTACTAAATTCGGCGAATAATGAGCAAGTTTAGAAAGAAGTCCAATACCAAGACAGAAATTCCAACTTCTGCATTGCCTGATATTATCTTCATGCTTCTATTCTTCTTCATGGTAACAACCGTAATGAGGGAGTCTGAAATAAAGGTAGAGCAGGACTTACCCAAAGCAACACAGCTGAAGAAGCTGGAGAAGAAAAGCCTGGTAAGCTACATTTATGTAGGTAAGCCACGCGAAACGCACCGCTTTGGTGAAGAGCCACGTATCCAGGTGAACGATGTTTTTATCAGCACGCCGGAGATTGTTCAGTACGTTGAGACTGAGCGCTCCAAGCTTGATGAAAACGACCAGAATAAACTCACCATGTCACTTAAAGTGGATGATGAGGCTAAAATGGGTTTGATTACAGACGTTCAGGAAGAGCTAAAAACAGCAAACGCCCTGAAAGTAATGTACTCTACACCACAGGATATTGAGCGTGACTAGTTTTATCAGACCAGATCTATAAAACATAAAAAAGCTTCTCTTTCGGGAGAAGCTTTTTTTTTGCCTTTTGAGGGAGTGTTACTTTCAAGTTAAAGGGTAAGCAGAAACTGTATGCTAGATCAGGCCTTTGCTTGTGCTTCTGTTTTCTGTGGCTGTTAATTCACGATCAGCACTAGCGGAGGCTTGTGCCAGCTGTATAGACCTATTGCTTGTTCTTCAATGATCTTCGACATACTTATGGCTATCGTCAGCTTAACAAGCAGAGACGAAAGCTGTAGTGTAGCTTTCTGCTGAAGCTGAATACCCCTTAGCTGAATGAGCCCTTAGTCGTAGCGCAGGTGCTTAACTGATTCGCCCGAATCGCGGAGCTCTATCAGGGAATCTATACCAATAGCCAGGTGCTTTTTCACAAACAGATCGGTAACTTTTCTATCGCTGTCGGCAGTTTTTACTCCTTCAGGCACCATAGGGTTATCTGAAACCAGTAGTAAGGCACCGTGGGGAATTTCATTTACAAATCCGGTTATAAAAAGGGTGGCAGTTTCCATATCAACACCCATGGCTCTGATCTTGTGCAGGTACTCCTTAAATTCTTCATCGTGCTCCCACACACGGCGGTTGGTCGTATATACAGTGCCTGTCCAGTAGTCCATTTCATGTTTTTTGATCATGGAAGAAACAGCCCTCTGCAGGCGAAAGGAGGGAAGGGCCGGTATTTCGGGGGGCATATAGTCATTACTGGTACCCTCACCCCGAATAGCGGCTATGGGCAGGATCAGGTCTCCCAGCTTTGTTTTTTTCTTAAGACCCCCGCATTTACCCAGGAACAGGGCCGCATGCGGTTTAATGGCACTAAGCAAATCCATAACAGTAGCAGCCATGGCACTGCCCATCCCAAAATTTATGATGGTGATGTTTTCTGCTGTTGCAGTTTGCATTGGCTTACTTTTACCCATAACAGGTACCTCAAAGCGTTCTGCAAACATCTCTACATAATTGGCAAAGTTTGTCAGAAGAATAAACTCACCAAATTTATCTAAAGGAACACCAGTATATCGGGGGAGCCAGTTTTCTACAATTTCTTTTTTGGTTTTCATACTGTTAATTTGCTTCTATGAAAAAGTTAAACCTGCCGGAGTTTAGCTATAAACTAAAAAAACAGGGCGAACGGTTTTATATATATGATCCCATACGCCGTAAATACCTGTTGCTAAGCCCGGAAGAATGGGTAAGACAGCACCTGCTGAATTACCTGATAGAGCACCTTGGCTATCCGCGGGGCCTTATTACCACCGAAACCGGCCTCAAGTACAATGGTATGCAGCGGCGCTCAGATCTGCTGGTGCATTCCCGGCAGGGGCATCCCTATTTGCTGGCAGAATGCAAGGCGCCAGAGGTGCCACTGACCAATGAAGTATTCCGGCAAATTTCAACCTACAACCAAACCCTCCGGGCTGAGGTACTACTCGTATCCAATGGATTACAGCACTTTTGCTGCAAGTTAAATCCAGAACTGAATAAGTGGCAATTTTTACCCGAAATACCAGCCTGGAAAGTATATTAAAAAAGCTGCCTTTTAGGGCAGCTTTTCTTTTCTGATAAGAATAAGATCTAGCTTACGTAATCCCTGCGGCGAAACACATTCTCCAGTGGTGTGTAAGGTAAACCAAAGGCGGCGGATACACCCTGGTACACTACTTCACCCTGCACAACATTAAGTCCGAGCCTTAATTCTGCATTATCGAGACAAGCCTGCTGCCAGCCCTTATTAGCTAACTGCAGTGCATAGGGAAGTGTTGCGTTCGTAAGTGCCTGGGTAGAGGTATAAGGCACCGCGCCGGGCATATTGGCTACGCAATAGTGCACCACATCATCAATCACATAGGTAGGATTTTCGTGCGTGGTAGGCTGGCATGTTTCTATACAGCCACCCTGGTCAACGGCAACATCAACAAGAACAGTACCCGGGCGCATCATTTTCAGCATATCACGGGTAATCAGGTGTGGTGCTTTTGCTCCCGGAATCAACACGGCACCCACTATCAGATCGTGATCTTTGATCAGCTCACGTATGGTATAGTCATTAGACATGCGGGTAACTACATTGGCCGGCATTATATCACTAAGGTAGCGCAGCCGTGGCAGGCTTACATCCAGAATGGTTACCTGGGCACCTAAGCCGGCAGCCATTTTAGCAGCTTGTGTACCTACTACACCGCCGCCTAACACCAAAACCTTGGCAGGAGCTACACCAGGTACGCCACCCAGCAGAATACCACGGCCTTTCATTGGTTTTTCCAGGTATTTGGCACCCTCCTGTATGGCCATACGGCCTGCTACTTCTGACATGGGTACCAGCAGGGGCAGGCTGCGGTCGGCCTTTTCTACGGTTTCGTAGGCAAGGCACACAGCTTTGCTGCGGATCATGGCATCCGTAAGCTCGCGTGAAGAAGCAAAGTGAAAATAAGTAAACAGGAGCTGGTTTTCCCGAATTAATCCCCATTCAGGAGCTATGGGCTCTTTTACTTTTACAATCATTTCTGCCGCAGCATACACATCTGCTATGCCTGGCAGAATTTCGGCACCTGCAGACTGGTATTCTTCATCAGAAAAACCGCTGCCAACACCTGCGCTGGCTTGTACATAAACCTTATGGTTAAACTTAACCAGCTCCTGAACACCGGCAGGCGTCATGGCCACTCGGTTTTCGTTATTCTTAATTTCTTTGGGAACTCCTATTATCATTGGAATTACTGTTAAAAGAACCGGCACAAATATAGTAGATGCGGGTTAATTAATTTGATAGTCTAAAAGTTTTACAGGCGGATTCTGGCCTTAAATTAAAATTTTTTTATTACAAACACTTATATCTCCGCAAACGTTTTAAATGTATTTAATCGCCATTTTTTACTTTAGTGACATATAAAATTTTATAATTACTGCCTTGTCTAAATGATTGTTCTGCGGTTAGTATATAAGTGCCAAATATTATAAAAGAGATCTTGCCGGCAGTGTCTTTAAAATTTGGGGTAGCAGGCTTTACTCATTTTTGTTTAGCTACCGTATATGTTTATATTTGTTTGAAGCCTGCAAAATCAGAGTACTTAACATTCTTTGGTAGCGCAGTGTTGTCAATCCTTTATTCGGAATAATATTTTGAGTTTTTCCCTGTTTTCTTATTAATATCCTGCTTATGGAAACTATGGGTACATATACAGCATTAGAAACAGAAACTATTTCACTTACCGCCGAGGAGGTGATTTCTGATTACCGCCTGGCACAGGCCAGTAGGCAGGCCAGCTTAATGGGCCGTAAAGAAGTTTTCATGGGCAAGGCTAAATTTGGCATCTTTGGCGATGGCAAAGAGATTGCCCAGATTGCAATGGCAAAGGCCTTTCAGCCCGGCGATTTCCGCAGTGGCTACTACCGCGACCAGACTTTTATGTTCGCCATAGGAGAGCTTACCATACAGCAATATTTTGCCCAGTTGTACGCACACCCCGATGAGGAGGCAGATCCTGCAACGGCAGGCAGGCTCATGAACGGCCACTTTGCTACCCGCCTCATTAATGAGAAAGGGGAGTGGAAGGAGCTGTCGAAGCTTAAAAACAGCAGTGCAGATATATCACCTACCGCAGCACAAATGCCGCGCCTGCTGGGGCTGGCCTATGCCTCTAAGCTTTACAGGCAAAACCCCGATCTGCATGAGTTTGAGCAGTTCTCCATTAATGGATCAGAAGTTGCTTTTGGTACCATAGGAGATGCTTCTACCTCAGAAGGCTTGTTCTGGGAAACCATCAATGCCGGAGGCGTACTGCAGGTGCCCATGCTAATAGGTGTGTGGGACGATGGCTACGGTATTTCAGTACCCAAAGAGTATCATACTACCAAAGGCAGCATTTCTGAAGTACTATCTGGCTTTCAGCGTACGGCAGATCAGCCCGGTTACGAGATCTTCCGGGTTAAGGGCTGGGATTATATTGGCCTTATTGATGCTTTTCAGAAAGCTGCACGTATTTGCCGCGAAGAGCATGTGCCGGTACTGGTGCATGTAACAGAGCTTACTCAGCCACAGGGCCACTCTACCAGCGGCTCACACGAACGCTACAAGCCCAAAGAGCGCCTGCAGTGGGAGGCCGAGCACGACTGCCTAAGCAAAATGCGGCAGTGGATTCTGGAAAATGAACTGGCTACTGAAGAAGAGCTCAATACCATAGAGCAGGAAGCCGTTGCACTGGCCAAGAGTGAAAAAACAAAGGCATGGCAGGCTTTTCAGGCGCCCATAGCACAGGACCAGCAGGAGGCAGAAGCTCTGCTGGAGCAGCTAGCCTCTATGCATCCGGCAATTTCACAACTGCTCGAAGATCTAAGAAAGGTGTTGAACCCGGTGAGATTCGATACTGTGAGGGCTGTGAAGCGCGCGCTCTGGCATTTGCGTGATAATAACAGCAGTGAGAAGCAGCAGCTACAGGAATGGCTGGTGAAGATCATGCAGCAGAATAAGGAACGCTTCAACTCGCACCTTTACAGCGAATCTTCAGAGTCTGCCCTGCTTGTTAAAGGCGTAGAAGCGGAGATCAATGAAGAAGACCCACAGGTAGATGGCCGTGAAGTACTGCGGGCCTGCTTTGATGCTATGTTAGAACGTGATCCGAGGGTGCTGGCTTTTGGTGAAGATGTTGGCTTTATCGGCGACGTAAACCAAACATTTGCAGGTCTGCAGGCAAAGTACGGTGAGCTTAGAATTACCGATACCGGTATCCGTGAAGCCACTATCATAGGGCAGGGAATTGGACTGGCACTGCGGGGTCTTCGGCCCATTGCAGAGATCCAGTACCTCGATTACATACTGTACGCACTGCAGACCCTTTCTGATGACCTGGCCAGTTTACACTACCGTACAAAAGGAGGTCAGAAAGCACCGGTTATTGTACGTACACGCGGGCACCGCCTGGAAGGCGTTTGGCATAGCGGATCGCCCATAGGCATGCTGCTGCACTCCCTGCGGGGTATGCATGTGCTGGTACCGCGCGATATGACACAGGCTGCAGGTTTCTACAATACCCTGCTGGAGGCAGACGAGCCGGCACTTGTTATTGAGTGTCTGAACGGCTATCGCCTGAAGGAACGCGTGCCCCGCAACATAGCAGAATTTAAAGTGCCGCTGGGCGTACCAGAAGTACTGCGGGAAGGAAGCGATGTAACAGTGGTTACTTACGGTTCTATGTGCAGGGTAGTAATGGATGCTGCAGATCTGCTGCAGGAGTTTGGTATCAGCTGCGAAGTGATAGACGTACAGAGTCTGTTGCCTTTCGATGTGCACCACCGCATCCTGGAGTCGCTGAAAAAGACCAACAGGATAGTGTTTACGGATGAGGACGTACCCGGAGGTGCTACTGCCTACATGATGCAGGAGGTATTGGAAAAGCAGGGCGGGTACTTCTACCTCGATAGCCAGCCCCTTACACTTTCTGCCAAGGCGCACCGGCCGGCCTACTCAACCGACGGAGACTACTTCTCCAAACCAAACATAGAATCGGTGGTAGAGGCTGTTTATAAGCTGATGTCAGAGGCCGACCCGGCTAATTATCCAAAGTTGTACTAAAGCTGACGTATTGCCTGTAACAGGGCAGTCCTTTCATGGATATAAATAAAAAAGAGCTTCTCTCGAGAAGCTCTTTTTTTTGTGAAGGAGTTTGGCAGAACACTGTTACCTGTTAACCTGGATGCCTCTTAAGGTGAACACCTGCGACTCTACCTGGTTGCTCATGTTTCCGGCCCTGTCGGCAATGCGTACTCTTACTATTAAGCTGTCGTCGCTAAAGAAAGGCAGCAGAAACTGGCTGGTAAAGTTATAGGTAACAGTACCACTGAGTGGTTTATTATCATCTGCATTGTTTAGCCTGAACCTGCCATTTGGAGTAACACCACAGCGGGGGTAACTGGACTCAATAAAATCGAATCGCTCCTCCTGTCCGTTTACTATCCTGTAGATGTCCAGGAAGAAGTTATAGTAAAGAGAGTTAGGCCTGATGTAAATGGTATCTGTTACCTCCTGGCGAAGCACAGAAGGAACAAACCTGCCATTGGGATCAAAATAGCCTGTTCTGTAGTTGGAGCAATTATGGGCTGGCAGGGTATCAAACTCACCATATCTGATATACCTTCTCTGGCCATTGATGTCAAAAACTGAATCGTAGAAATGCTGGCCGGGCGGGATAATACCCAGGTCACCATCACCATCTCTGAAAGAAACAGTAACTTTAAGGGTGTCGTCCGGGAATCTGGGATCGGTATTGTCTACAAACTGCACACTCCTAAATTCTATATCTGGCTCTACCGGGAACTCCGGTTCATTGTAACAGGCAGCCATTACCAGAAGGCATAGAAATATGGGGTAAAATCTCATACGAAAGATACTCTTTTTTATGTTAACGAAAAGATAGCAATATTTGTGTGAATGATGCAGCAGTTTGATCCAACTCTACCGCAAAGAATACTCAATTTAGAGCAAAATGGTTTTGAATCATTGGCACTGGAGGTATTTCGGCTTCAGGCAGAGCATAATGCTCTGTACAGGCAGTACCTGCAATGCCTGAAATGTGATCCGCTGTCTGTACACAAAACAGCAGATATTCCCTTTCTGCCAATTGGGTTTTTTAAAGGACATGAGGTAAAAACAGGCGCGTGGCAGCCAGAGGCTGTATTTGAAAGCAGTGGTACCGGCACTGGTGCCAGAAGCAGGCATGCCATACCCGGTGTAAACTTTTACCTGGAAGTAACAGAGCAGATCTTTAAGGCTGCCTATGGCCCCCTGGATGAATTTATCATACTGGCGCTGCTGCCTTCTTATTTAGAGCGTCAGCACTCCTCACTGGTGCTGATGGCGCAGCATTTTATGGAGTTGAGCGGGCATCCGCTGTCTGGTTTTTACCTCTACGAGCACAATGAGCTGATTGCTGCAGTAGAAAAGGCATTGGGTACAGGTAAAAAGGTGTTGCTGCTGGGGGTAAGCTTTGCCCTGCTTGATCTTGCAGAGCAGGGACCATTTGATTGGAAGAACCTCATCGTTATGGAAACAGGAGGGATGAAGGGGCGGCGGCAGGAACTTATTCGTGAAGAACTGCACAACATTTTATGCAATGCATTCGGAGTTTCATATATTCATAGTGAATATGGTATGACGGAACTGCTTTCGCAGGCCTATGCAGCCAGGAAAGGTCTTTTTATTGCACCACCCTGGATGCAGGTGTACATACGTGAGGTTAACGATCCTTTTAAACAAATTGCAGCAGGCCGAACGGGGGGTATAAATGTTGTAGACCTGGCCAACTACAGTACCTGTTCCTTTATTGAGACGGCTGATTTGGGCTTAAAACATGAAAATGGAACTTTTGAGGTGCTGGGAAGATTTGATAATTCTGAAGCCAGGGGATGTAACCTTATGTTGTACAGTTAAAGGCCCTTTCAACGTTGTTAAGGCATGTCTGGTATCGAAAAAATTCAACATGTACAAATAAATTACGTACTATTGTAAGAAGGGCCAAGTCCTTCTATTTTTGTTTAGATTAATTGTTGTGCCAACAAATAAAAGAATCATGAAATTAAGAGTGTTATTGTTTGCTGTGGTGCTGTTTGGTATGGGCGCCTGTACTCAGAAAACCTGCCCGACCTACACCAAGAACGATGTTCAGAAACAGGAAGTAGCAGCAAGTAGCGAAGTAAGAGTTTAATAAAGTATATAAAAGTGGAAATCAGCCCTTAGAGGCTGATTTCCGTATACTTGAGCACATCTTCTTCGGTAATCGCATCGCCGCTCATAATTACCAGTCTTTCCACTACATTTCGAAGTTCACGTATATTTCCCGTCCATTCACCTGCCTGCAGGCGGCTTATGGCATCGGGGCTTATATTCTTTTTAGCTGTACCATACTCCTGGGCTACATCTTCCAGGAACCTGTCAACCAGTAGCGGAATATCATCCTTACGTTCCCGCAGGGCAGGCACCTTAATTACGATTACGCTTAGGCGGTGATAAAGGTCCTCCCGGAATTTGTTCTCTGCAATCATCTGGCGCAGATCCTTATTGGTTGCAGCCAGAATGCGCACATCTACCTGTATATCCTTATCGCCACCCACTCGGGTAATCCGGTTCTCCTGCAGGGCACGCAGTACTTTTGCCTGTGCCGAAAGGCTCATGTCACCAATCTCATCCAGGAACAAGGTACCGCCATTGGCCTGTTCAAATTTACCGATCCGCTGTTTTACCGCAGAGGTAAAGGCTCCTTTCTCATGGCCAAAGAGTTCACTCTCGATCAGCTCCGATGGGATGGCTGCACAGTTCACCTCTACCATAGGACCTTTGCTGCGATTGCTCTTCTCATGGAGCGAACGTGCAACCAGTTCCTTACCGGTACCGTTAGCGCCAATGATCATCACACGGGCGTCGGTAGGAGCAACCTTTTCTATGGTTTCTTTTACACCCAGCATGGCGGCAGACTCACCTACCATATTCCATTTATGGGCTACCTTTTTGCGCAGGGTTTTTGTTTCGTGCACCAGCTTGCCCTTGTCCAGCGCATTGCGCACAGCCAGCAGCAGGCGGTTCAAATCCGGTGGTTTCTCAATAAAATCGAAGGCGCCTTTTTTGGTGGCATCTACGGCAGTTTCTATGGTGCCGTGGGCAGAGATCATGATAAACTGTGATTCCACGCCAGCCTCCATTGCACGTTCCAATACCTCCAGGCCATCCATCTTTGGCATTTTAATGTCGCATAGCACCACATCAAAATGTTCGCTGATTACCTTCCGAAGGCCTTCCTCGCCATCAGGAGCTTCTTCTACAGCATAATTCTCAAACTCAAGGATTTCCCGAAGGGTGGTACGAATGCTCTTTTCGTCATCAATGACTAAAACTTTTGCCATGGGCTTAAAAAAAATAAAAAAAGTAAACGCAAGCCTGTAAGCCGGGTTCTGTTTCCCGGTTTGCACCGGTATCCTTATCATTTATCTGGGCCAGGCGTCGCCACCTGGCTCTATCGACCTACCCATCCTTCTCTTCCGGCACAAGACCGGAATTTGAGCGAGCACTCTTAGCCCGAACTTGATTCGGGAAAGAAGGACCTATTTGGTCTTTCAACTCCTGAGGTTTACCATGCCCCTGGTATCACTACCAGGGCGGTGCGCTCTTACCGCACCTTTTCACCCTTACTAATGTACATGGCGAGCTGGGCTCGCCATGCAACCTTTAGCGGTATATTTTCTGTGGCACTGGCTGTAGCCGTTCGTTCGCACAAACGGCCCCTTCCGGTTAGGAAGCAGGATGCTCTGTGTTGCCCGGACTTTCCTCTTACAGCTCCAACCGGTTTAAGCCGGCTGGAGATGCAAACGATAAGGCAGCTTGCGTTTACCGTTACTAAACAACAATTTTGTCAGTAAAAGTTTGCCAAAAAAATCAATTCTGCAAATGTGTGGCTGAATTAATGAACGTCCATACCGGTTAAGCGGTATTCCCACTCATCGGCAGCGTTCGCAACTTCCAGAATAATTTCCTTCAGCAGGCTTTCTGTTACGTTATCTAAATAAGCAGAGGCTTCTACTTTCAGAGAGCTGTCGAACAGGGCAAACTTTGCATGTGTGAATTCGGTGTTCTTTCGCAATAATTCCTCCAGATCTACCTCAGGAGAGAAGTCACATATCTTAGAAGAGAACTCTACGCCTTCCCGATCGTACCTCTCATTGTACCTGATGACACCTAAAACAGTCTGAAAGCGGTTGCCATCGAGGGGAACAATGATAACAGACTTTGTCTTGTCGTACTCGGAAAACTGGCCGTTGATCTCACGGGCGAAGTTTTCCATGAATTCGTTAAACTTCATGATACTATAGTATGCGGTTTAAGTTTCAGAACTCGATTAACGCAATCTTTTCGCAGAGGAAAAAACAAAAAGTCTATCGATTGCCCGGCATGTATAGTTTTCTACTATTTTTCACTATTTCAAGCGAACAAGGGTAGCGCCATATCCCCACTTCTCCTTCTGTGCATCTTTAAACCAGGCAATTGTATTTAAGTTGCCCAGGCGGCGATGTATTTCTTTTCTAAGGGTACCGTTGCCAACCCCATGAACAAAGGTTATTTCATCCATTCCGCTGGCAATGGCTCTGTCCAGCACTCTTTCAAAAGTTTCCAGCTGCAGAGGCAGTATATCTTTCTCTGCTATCTGTTTTGGGTTGTCAACCAGCTTTTCGAGGTGCAGGTCTACCTCGGCAGGTGTTCTCTGGGACACTGCAGCTTTAGGTGCTTCCTCGCGTTTATCCTCCAGCTTGTTCTGCAGTTCTTCTGCTGTTGCTACGGCCAGCTTACTGGCAGCGCCTAAAGGAATAAGATACGATTTTGTATTGAGTACAGGCGTTTCGCGCAGGCTCCTGAAAAAAGAGCTGGCTTTGGGGTGCAGCCGCTGGTGTACAGGAGCAGGCAGCTCATTTAGAGGCTGGCCCGGGTGCAGCAGTAACCTGATGTGCCATACCGGCCACTGATCGAACTTATGCATATCGGCCTCGGTAAATTTATGCGCCTGCCTGGCCTTGAGGTGCCCCGATAGCACCGAATGATACATGCCATTGCTTTCCTCCAGGATGGAGTACAGGATAATGTCTTCGGTATTGTTGATCAGGTGCACGCTTACCACCCTGTCGTTTAGTGGTTTGAAGGCAACAAAATGTCCTTCCTGCGTAGGTCCCCGCTTTTTTGCAGGGGTAGGGGGTGCTGCCTGCTGTGGTTGTGGTATTTCTCTCCTGAAGTAGCTTGCTTCCTCACGGGCTACGGGCACTAC
Organism: Cesiribacter sp. SM1; assembly: GCF_020178975.1. Classification (GTDB taxonomy): domain Bacteria; phylum Bacteroidota; class Bacteroidia; order Cytophagales; family Cyclobacteriaceae; genus Cesiribacter. The sequence continues at coordinate 53,449 of NZ_JAHXBU010000046.1, read as the reverse complement.
TTCTGTTTTGAGCACGGGGATCTGAAAACCATCTTCGATCTCAATCTCAATCAGCTTCTGATCAATAATTTTGGTAACGATACCTTCTTCTTTACCACGAAGCATTCTTACTTTATCACCTACATTCATATGGGTTCCCTTTACGGGCAATTGGAGTAGTTAAAAATAGATAGGATGAAAATACAGCTTTTTACGGCTTAATTCAATTGCAGGGGTGGGTAAATGAATACCCTCCAGCACAAATAAAAGCACGCGTAATGCCTTTTTGTTAGTGCGGATGCGGCTTAAATTTATATCAGGGGCTATAAACAGTTGCCGGTAATCCATGTAGCCAGCCGCCTGGTTTTGTGCCGGGTCTGCATACACCATTCCGCTGGCACCATAACCCAGGGCAATGTTGAGCCAAGAGGGCCATTTGCCTCTGCTCATGGCTGCTATATCGGCGCTTAGCCAGTAGGTCTGGCCATTATAATCTTTCATGAGCTGTTCCGGAAAGCTTTTGCCCAGCAAGCGGGGGCGCTTGGGTGCCCAGGTGCTAGGGTGGAAGGAGAACTTCAGGTTTACAAACTGCTGCCCCCACAGCAGCTGTTGGCTCCCAAATAAAAGTGCACCGCTGGTATTGGCAACAAGATCTCCGGCAGAGGCACCATAGGCAGCCGAAAAGCCATCGAGAATTTCTACGGGTAACATCCAGGCAAGCCCGCCAATGCTGCTCCAGAGAGCTGCTTTGCGGGCGGGCATTCCCGCCCACCGCAGGGTCTGGTAATGAATACGGCTAAGGTGGTAGGTACTATAGGCGTGGCCTGCCTTATCTACCTGCTGCCATTCCCTGTTATCATTAAAAAAGTGAAAAGACTCCCGTTCATGGCCTTTATACCACAGCTCATTCAGGCCCAGGACCAGGCCTGTATAAGCCGTGCCGCTTACCAGCAGTACCGTACGCATACGCCGGGGCTGCAGGGTATCGGGGATAGCCTGTGCAGGCGCCTCCTGATGCAGAAGTGTGGTTAGCAAAAAAAAGCATAGCAGAAAGTTTTTCATCTGCAGATTATGATAGAAAGCAGGGACCTGTGGGGTATAAAGGGGCTATAGAAAGCATAAGGGCAAACGCTCTTTCAAAAATAGGACTGATAAACCGGATTAATTTTTTTTTGGCACTTTTTTTGGAGTTTATTCGTAGAAAAGAAAGACAAGTAGCAGATTAGTCTACAATTTACATGAGTGGTTTGCGGGCCTGAAAGTTTTTGCCTAGAATAAGCCCTGGTTTTATAATTAAAGAATCTATTTACGTTCTACCTTTAAATTGATCCATCAGAGAATATGATATACATGAAGAAAATCTTTGTAATGTTGCTGTTGGTGTCTAGCTCGCTGGTGCAATGTCAGGCAAAGCACAGTGAATACACACTAATAGCCGATACAACCTACCTGTCGCCAACGCCGGAGCTAGCGCAGGAATCGCAGCTGGTTTCCCAGGTGCTCAACCGTGTTCATTACAGAAAGGTAAACCTAAGCGATTCCTTATCTGAGGTGGTACTTCAGAACTATGTAGAGTCCTTAGATCCCTACAAAACCTACTTTCTGCAGCGCGACATAGATTCATTCAAGCAGTACCGTCATCGTCTGGACGACGACCTTCAGGCGGGAAACCTTACTGCAGCCTATGATATCTACAATACCTTCCGCAAGCGTTTCGATGAGCGCATGAAAACCATCGATTCTCTTACCCAGGTAAAGCACGATTTTACTGTAGATGAATTCTATGAGGCTGACAGGAAAAATGCCAGCTGGGCAACAAACAAGCAGGAGCTGAACGAGATCTGGCGGAAAATTATCAAAAGCCAGGCACTAAGCTATATGGTAGCCAATAAAGAATGGCCCGAAATCCAGAGTAACCTTAATAAGCGCTACACTCAGATCAATAAAAGTGTAGCCCAGCAAAAGAGTGTGGATGTGTTCCAGGTGTACATGAATGCTTTTACTGAGTCATTCGATCCGCATACATCCTATTTCTCTCCCCGTACGGCCGAGAACTTCAACATCAACATGAGTAAATCGCTTGAGGGGATAGGCGCAACCCTTACCACCGATGGCGATTATACCAAGGTAGCCGATGTGGTTGCCGGCGGACCTGCTTTTAAAAGCAAGCAAATTCTGAAAGACGACCGAATTATTGGCGTTGCCCAGGGCGAAAAAGGAGAGATGGTAGACGTAATAGGCTGGCGCCTGGATGATGTGGTACAGCTGATCCGCGGCCCCAAAGGCAGCAAGGTAAGGCTTAACGTGCTGAAGGCTTCCGATGGTGTGAATGCCCTTCCCGTAGAGATCACTATTTTGCGGGATAAGATTAAACTGGAAGAGCAGGCAGCCAAGGCACAGCTTGTACCTTATACGCATAATGGTAAAACCTATAAAGTTGGTGTTATTACCATTCCTGATTTCTATATGGATTTTGCAGAAGCCCAGAAGGGTAACCCTAATTACACCAGTACTACCAGAGACGTAAAACGCCTGATCAGGGAGCTGGAGCAGAAGGGCATGCAGGGACTGGTAATTGACCTTACTTTTAACGGGGGTGGTTCTCTTACAGAAGCCATCGAGCTTACCGGCCTGTTTATTCCAAGCGGACCTGTTGTGCAGGTACGTAATGCCGATGGCTCAATCAACACCGGCGATGATCCGGATCCTGCAGTATTCTACAACGGACCACTGGCAGTAACAATTAACCGCTTTAGTGCATCTGCTTCTGAAATTTTTGCAGGTGCAATCCAGGACTATAAAAGAGGTATCATCGTAGGTGAACAAACCTTTGGTAAGGGCACTGTACAAAACCTGGTAGATCTTGACAGACTGGTGAGCAGAAACGAAAGTGTGGCAGGCAGAAACAGTGGCGGCAGTGCCCAGGAAGCAGCCAAACTGGGGCAGCTAAAGATTACGCTTGCCAAGTTCTACAGGGTAACGGGTAGCAGCACCCAGCACAAAGGTGTTTCGCCAGATATTGAGTTGCCAAGCGAGTTTAGTGCAGAAGAATTTGGAGAAAGCTCTTATCCTTCGGCCATGCCATGGGATCAGATAAAATCGAGCAAGTTCAAGGAAACAAAAACTGTTACCGAACGCGAGATGGCACAGCTGCGGAGCAGCTATCAGAAACGTCTGAATACAGATCAGGAACTGATTGCCCTGCGCGAAAACATTGAGCAGTCGAAACAGGCACGTCAGGAGACCCGCATCAGCCTTAACCTGGAAAAGAGAAAGCAGGAAATAGAAGAGAGAAAGAAAAAGACTGGTGAAAAAGACACCCTGGAGGAGCAAATTAACAGTTTTGAACTGCCTGATGCGGAAGCAGAAGATGCCCTGAAGAAAACCGATCCTTATGTGAAAGAAACCATCAGGATTATTTCAGAGCTTATTGCAGCATAGTCTTGTTTGTATATCATATTTAAAAAGCCGCCTGTGGGCGGCTTTTTTTAAACCTTTTTGTGCGAACACAGAACTGAAATCAGCCCTGAGTATAACAGAGGTCTATAGTAATTAAACCAATTGATATGAATAAAACTATTGTGCTACTACTACTATGCCTGCTAACGGTTTTTGCTGTTCAGGCACAGGAGGCACAGAAAAAACAGCCTAATACTAATACTGCTGCTCCTAAAACATTTATTCTGTTGAGGCATGCAGAAAGGGAGCAGAACCTAAGTGCCGATCCCGAACTTTCGGCACATGGGCAGCAACAGGCCGAAGCACTGGCGCAGTTGCTTAAAGACCAGCAGGTGTCTGCTGTTTATGCCACACCATACCGCAGAACCATTAATACGGCTGCGCCGCTGGTAGCACAAAAAGGGTTGAACACCCAGTTTTATGAACCTATAAAAGCTGCCGATCTGCTGGAGCAGCTAAAATCAAGCGCAGAGAAGGGAGCAATCATACTGGTGGGGCATTCTAACACCATACCTTCCATGGTAAATGCCCTGATGGGTGATAAAGTTGTTTCGCCGATTGCCGAAGATGATTATGGGCAGGTATACATTGTAACGCTGCCAGCTGCAGGGCCTGCCTCACTGGTTACCCTGCGTTTACCAGAAAAAAAATAAACCGGATGTTATTCCGGTTTATTTTTTTCCTTGTTATTTCTTGTTCTAAATTTCTTTCCCGCGATCCCCAGCTCTTCCTCGTAGGTTTTGAGCGCTCTTTCCCAACCTTTCAGATAACTACTAAAGAGGGTATTGCTGTTGTCCAACAGAATGATGTTCATGGCCTTCTGATTTAGTGTTCTACCATCTGTTTGCCTTCGCACACACTGCTGAAAGGCAGCACAATATTAGACTCTTTTTTTTTTAATAGAAAGTTAATGTAACAAAAGAGTCTGTAATTAGTTGCTTTACAGATGTTGGCTACAGCAGGATATCATTCAGGCTTTCTAATACAAAAAAGACCAGCTGTGCAGCCAATTTAGCTGTTCTCTGGTCCTGGTCGTGGGCAGGAGAGAGTTCTGCGATGTCAACACTCAGGAGCTTGCCGCTTCTGGCTACTTCCTGTACAATGCTTTTTACCACCCAGGGATCGAGCCCAAAGGCCCCCGGGGCACTCACCCCGGGGGCGTAGTTGGCAGAAAGCGCATCCAGGTCTATGGAAAGATAAACAAATTCCTTATCGTGCAGCCAGTTGCGGATGCGCAGCATTAAATCATCCTGCTGGGATTCGCGCATATGTTCTGCCGCTACAAACTGACTGCCAGTCCGGTAGGCTGCATCGAAAAGTGCACGGGTGTTCCCGGTATATTGTATGCCCAGGCAGAGGTAATGAAAAGGCAGACTGTGATGTTTTCTAAGATCTGCTATTTGCCTGAAGGGAGTGCCGCTGCTGGTTTCAACCTCATAGCTGCGCAGATCAAAATGAGCATCGATGTTGATGATGCCCAGTGAAGTTTTTTGCTCCTGGTGTAAATGCTGGTGCAGGCCCAGGTAGTGTCCGTAGGCAACCTCATGGCCGCCGCCCAATACAACAGGCATAAAGCCAAGCGATAACAGTTGGGCTACTTTTTGCCCCAGCAGTTGCTGAGAACGTTCAAGCTGCTGGTTAGGGCACAGTACATTGCCAGCATCATAAAGCGCTATCCGCTCCATATCGAAGTGCACCGGCAGGCTGGCCATTGCCTTGCGCAGGGCATCGGGACCCTGTTGTGCTCCCAGCCGGCCCTTGTTTCTTCTTACCCCTTCATCAGAGCAGAAGCCCAGGAAAGCAACTTTTTGTGTGGCACCATTTTTATGAATAGGGCTGGTAAGGTCAAGCTGGTTCAGGATCTGGTGCCAGCGCAGCCCCATCAGGCCATCATTTTTATCTACACGGCCTTCCCAGAATTTTTTCTCTGCAATTTGATACATGAAACAGGTAAAATTAAAAAGTATGCTGATTGCCGCTGCTCAAATATTGCCAGCCGTACATCTAAAGCGATATGTAAAGATAAAAAAACACACTGCTAAAACTACGTACAGGCGTATTCATTCCTGCTGCTGAAGGGTTATTCTAGCATTTTTGCCCACCTTTCCACACCATTGCAGGCTTAAGCTTACCCTGGTGGTACAGAATTTCCCGGTAATCGGCTGCATCAAAGGCAATCATATCGGCTTGTAAGCCTGTTGCCAGCTGGCCCCGATCCTGCAGACGCAGTGCGTGTGCCGCCCTGCTGGTAATGGCTGCCAGTGTTTCGGCAGTGCTAAGTTTCTGTGCTGCACCCATTACGGCTGCCTGAAGCAGGAGGTCGCCCATGGGTGCAGAGCCTGGGTTCCAATCGGTGGCAATGGCCAGACAAGCCCCGGCATCCAGTAGTGTGCGGGCAGGGGTAAAGTCCATGCCCAGTCCCATGGAAGCGCCGGGGAGCGCCACCGCCACGGTATCAGAAGCAGCCAGCTGCAGCAGGTTGGCTTCGGTGCTGCTCTCCAGGTGATCGGCACTATGCGCACCAACTTGTACGGCCACGGGTACTCCCTGTGCACTGAACTGATCTGCATGAACCGTTATGGAAAAGCCTGCAGTTTTTGCTGCTTCCAGGTAACCCTTCGACAGTCTGGCAGGAAAAGCCTCATCTTCAATAAAAATATCCACCCGTTCTGCAAGTGCTTCCTGTTTTACAACAGGCAGCAGGTAAAGCAATACTTCTTTTAGCCAGGCATCGGCAGTTTCGGCTTCTTTGGGTTTTACATGGGCAGCCAGGCAGGTTGGTATAAGGGTGGCGGCTGTTTGTTCTGCAGCCATGCGAACAGCGCGAAGCATTTTCAGCTCTTCCTCAACAGAGAGGCCGTATCCGCTCTTTACCTCTAGGGTGGTAACACCTTCCTGCAGGTGTCGGTTTGCGCGCTTGGCAGTAGCCCGGGCCAGCTCTTCGAGGCTGGCAGCTCTTGTTTTTGCTACCGAATCGTGAATGCCGCCGCCCTGCTTCAGAATTTCCTGGTAGGAGGTGCCGGCAATGCGCAGGGCATAGTCACGGGCCCTGCTGCCACCAAAGCATATATGGGTGTGGCAATCAATCAGGCCAGGCAGGAGCACCATATCTTCTTTAATTTCCAGCAGGCTTACCGTGGGATATTTATTTCGCAGGAGGGTATAAGGACCTATGGCTGCAATTTTATCACCATCAAGCACAATGGCTGCTTCTTCCAGCACTTGCAGCTGGTTATCGGTGAGTGGCCCTTTCAGCGGCAGGTTTGTCATGGGCAACAGCTGCCTGAAGGGACCAATTAATATTTGTGTAGGCACTAGAATCAGGTAAAAAAAGTTATATCCAAAGATAACATAACACTGCGCCATAGCAAAACTTAAAAAGTAATCTAAGGCCTGATGTTGGTTTGTCTGATTTAGTTTTGATATGTTTGATTATTGTTAGCATTGTTATGAAATTTCCTTTTTTATTCCTTTTGTTCCTCTCGATATCCGGCCTGAGTTTCGGCCAGCAGCCTTCTGCAAGTTTTGATTTTGAGAATGCTACAGAAGAAACACCGCTTTACACAGTAGCCGAAAAAATGCCTGAACCCAGGGGAGGTCTGCCAGCATTATACAAGGTGATAGCAGAAAATATGCAGTACCCGGCAGAAGTACAAAAACGTGGAATACAGGGAAAGGTGTTTGTACGATTTGTAGTTACGGCGCAGGGCAAAATTGAATCTGTTGAGGTGCTTAAAGGTTTGGACCCGGCCCTGGACATGGAAGCTGTCAGGATCATCAAATTATCTGAGCAACAGCCAGGCTGGACCCCGGGGCAGGAGCAGGGCGAAAATGTAGATGTGCAGCTGGTTCAGCCGGTGTGGTTTAAGCTGGATGCTGCGCCAGTGGAGAAAATAGATGAGCAGAAAAATGAGGCCCGCCTTGAGAGCAGCGAAAGCAATAGTGATAACTCCCTGGCCGTTGTCTACAACCAGCCCCAGCAAATGCCTGTACCTAAGGAAGGATGGGAAGCTTTTCATAGCCTGCTGCGAGATAATCTCAAATACCCGGAGCAGTCGTTATTAGCACAGGTACAGGGCACTGTTTACCTGGAGTACATCATTGATAATGCAGGTCGGTTGAAGGCTGTAAGCATTAAAAAAGGAATTAACGATGAGTTGAATGAGGAAGCATTGCGCCAGCTTGTAGTGGCTGATAAAAGAATAGGCTGGCTACCCGGCAGCGTAGATGGAGAAGCAGTAAATGCAAGGGTAGTTTTAATGATCCATTTTTTTCTCAACAACAACAATCGCCCTTTTTATAAGGGTTCCATTCATGTTTCTCCTGAAGAAGCAGACAGGTTGATTGCTTTCGAAAAGCTACCCGTATCAGAGGAAGTAAATGGTGTGCCTGTGTATCATAAGCCAGAACAGTATGCAGTGCCTGAAGGTGGCGTTGGCATACTTAACCAGTTTTTTACCATGAATCTGGCCTACCCTGATGTTGCCAAAGGGGAGATTCCAAAGGGTGAAGTTGTGATCAGGTTTATTGTTTCTGCAGAAGGTATTGCCGGCTCAGAGGAGATTTTAAAGGGTGTACATCCGGCAATGGATGCCGAAGCAATGCGTGTTATGAGACGCTTTAATGAAGAGAATAACTGGATACCAGCTGTTTATGGGGATGAAAAAGTTGCATCTTATTTAGAAGTGCCTGTTAATTATAATTACTCTCACCAGAGAACAGAGGCTCATCCGATCGAAAAAATTGTGAGGGGAGAGTATGTTCGTAACAATAATTCAAGACTTGATCTGTTTGAGACTCCTGACATAGAGGCCACTCCGAAAGAGGGTATGATGAGTTTTTATGAATTCCTGTACAAGCATATTCAATATCCGGTTCAGGCACTTAAAAGCGGGAAAGATGGTATTACCTATGTTCGCTTTATTATTGATGAGGAAGGAAATGTACAGGATGCCCACACGATGGAAGGTCGCTGGATAGGTTATGGCCTGGATGAAGAAGCGGTAAGGGTTGTAAGCCTGACAAAATGGAATCCGGCAGTGCTTGACGGGAAGTTCATCAAACAATGCAAAATCATTCCTATCAAGTTCAAGCTTCAAAAGGGAAAGGAAAAGAAAGCCGGGTGATTGATATATGTTGGCTGGATTCAGATAAAATTATCACACATAACAGGCAGGGCTGTCGCAAAAGACAGCCTTATTTATTTTTTGCCAGTGAATGGCTGAAGATTTAGTATAGCAAATTTCTGCTAATATGTATATGTTTGCTTGTTGTTATAACTCATATGAAGCGTATTTCTCTGGTACTATTGTCTCTCTTGATTTCCGCTGCTGGCTATAGCCAGCAGGCAGGAAGTAATGTTGAAACCGCTGGTGTAGACACACCCGTGTATACCAGCAAGAGCAAATCAACGTAAGCTACTGCTACTCCATAATACAGAAAATCAGCAATAAAGAAGAAGGGGCCTCTATTTTAACCAGAGGCCCTTCTTCTTGATAAATACATTTTTCTCGAAATGATAGCTAAGCTTGGTGCATCTTAAAGCTGTTCATATCCTAAGCTCAAACCTTTCAGCCCATTCCTGTGCCTTTTCGTAGCCTGCGTCGGCATGGCGGATAACGCCCATGGCCGGATCGGTGTAAAGCACACGATCCAGGCAGCGGGCGGCCCGTTCGGTACCATCGGCAAGCACTACCATACCGGCATGCTGGCTATAGCCGATGCCCACACCTCCACCATGATGGAAGCTTACCCAGGTTGCACCACCGGCAGTGTTGCCCATCAGGTTCAGCAGGGGCCAGTCACTAACAGCATCGGAGCCATCCAGCATGCCTTCGGTCTCACGGTTGGGAGAGGCTACAGAGCCGCAGTCGAGGTGGTCGCGGCCAATTACGATCGGTGCTTTTACCTTACCGCTGCGTACCAGCTCGTTGAATATCTGGCCGGCCTTTTGGCGTTCACCCATGCCCAGCCAGCAAATACGGCAGGGAAGCCCCTGGAAGGCAATACGCTCCCGGGCAGCTTTCAGCCAGCGGTGGAGATCCTCATTGTGGGGGAAAAGCTCCATAAGGGCCTGGTCGGTGGTGTAGATATCTTCCGGATCGCCACTAAGTGCTGCCCAGCGGAAAGGTCCGCGACCTTCGCAGAACTGTGGCCTGATGTACTCCGGCACAAAGCCCTTAAAATCAAAAGCGTTAGGCTCACCACCCTGGCGGGCAAATTCACGGAGGTTATTGCCATAATCAAAGGTTTTGGCACCCCGTTTCTGCATCTCCAGCATAAAGCCAACGTGGCGGGCCATGCTTTTGAGGCTCTGCTCTTTATAGGCTTTAGGATCGCGCTGGCGCAGTGCTGCAGCTTCCTGCAGGCTTAAGCCATTGGGAATATAGCCATAGACCGGGTCGTGTGCAGAGGTCTGGTCTGTGAGTACATCCGGAATAATCCCATCCTGCAACAGCTTTTCCAGTACATCTCCAATGTCGCCCACCAGGCCTACAGAAATGGCTTCGCCCTGCTCTTTTGCCGCTAGCACCCATTGTTTCGCTTCTTCATAATTGTAGGTCATGCGGTCGCAGTAGCGGGTATCTATTCGCTTTTGAATACGCGAGGGGTCTTTATCTACCCCTAAAAATGTTGCACCAGCAATGGTGGCTGCCAGTGGTTGTGCGCCACCCATGCCGCCTAAACCACCAGATACCACCAGCTTATGCTGCAGGCTGCCGCCAAAGTGTTGTCGGGCACAGGAGGCAAAGGTTTCGTAGGTGCCCTGTACAATGCCCTGGGTGCCTATGTATATCCAGCTGCCGGCCGTCATTTGTCCGTACATCATCAGGCCTTTGTCTTTCAGCTCCTGAAAATGCTCCCAGTTGGCCCAGGCAGGCACCAGGTTAGAGTTGGCAATGAGCACCCTGGGTGCTTCGGGGTGGGTGGGGATAATACCAACCGGCTTACCGCTTTGCACCAGCAGGCTCTGGTCGTCGCGCAGCTGCAGCAGGCAATCTATTATTTTTACCAGGGATTCCTGGTTGCGGGCTGCCTGCCCGGTGCCGCCGTAGACCACCAGCCCGGCAGGGTCTTCGGCCACCTCGGCATCTAGGTTATTGAGCAGCATGCGCAGTGGGGCTTCGGTTTGCCAGCTAAGGGCATTCAGCTGGCTGCCCCTGGGGGCTTTATAATGTGGGTGCCGTGCAAACTGCTTAATAAAGTCCGAAGCTTTCGTAGAAGGGGCCATAGAGGTCAATGTTTTCATGTTGGGCAATGTCCTGAGTTAAAAAAACTAATTCCTGCTGGCGAATAATATCGCCAAGTATCTGTATGTCTTCCGCAAAAACGCGGTCTTCTTCTGCATGGTCTATGCGGCTGCGTACCAGCTCGTGGCAGGCATCCAGTAGCTTGCTGCTGCGCATGGGGCGGCGGTAATCGAAGGCCTGTGCAGCACACAGCAGCTCGATAGCCAAAATATTCTCCAGGTTGTTGATCACCTGGTTAAGCCGCCTGCTGCTGATGGAGCCCATGCTCACGTGATCTTCCTGCCCCAGGCTGCTGGGAATGGAATCGGCACTGGGCGGAAAGCAAAGGCTCTTGTTTTCGCTCACCAGGGAGGCAGAGGTGTACTGCGGTATCATAAAGCCACTGTTAATACCTGTATCACGCATCAGCAGCTCCGGTAAGCCGTTTACACCACCTTCTAATAAAAGATAGATCCTGCGGTCGGATATATTACCTAACTCATGAGCCGCCAGCGTGTTATAATCCAGTGGCAGGGCCAGGGGCTGTCCGTGGAAGTTGCCGCCGCTTACTGTTTTATCGGCGCTGAAGATAATGGGGTTATCCGTTACAGCATTTAGCTCTACCTCCAGCAGCTCTTTCAGGTGCAGCCAGGCATTGCGGCTGGCGCCATGCACCTGTGGCATACAACGCAGGGAGTAGGGGTCCTGTACGCGGCCGCAGTCTTTATGTGAGGCAACCATTTCGCTGTTGTGCAGCAGTGTGCTGAGGCGGTGGGCAACATACTGGTTACCCCGGTAGGCCCGTAGCTGGTGCAGGGCAGGATCGAAGGGAGCGCCAGATCCCAGGAGTCCTTCCAGGGTCATAGCCCCTACGATGTCTGCAGTATCCAGACAGTTGGCCAGCCGTGAGAGGCCAAGCACTGCCCAGGCTGCAATAAACTGGGTACCGTTGATCAGGGCCAGGCCTTCTTTTGCACCCAGTTCAATCGATTGTTGCTGGTGCAACTGAAGAACAGCCGCCGTGTTTTGCCAGCCTCCCTCATGCCATACTCTGCCCAGGCCAATAAGGGGGAGGCAAAGATGCGCCAGTGGCGCAAGATCGCCTGAAGCGCCAAGTGAACCCTGCTGAGGCACCTGTGGTATTACATCATTTTCCAGGTGCCACTGCAGCCTTTCCAGTACCTCCATGCTGATGCCGGAGAAGCCCTGTGCCAGTGCATTTATCTTCAGCACAAGCATGAGCCGTACCACCTCCAGGGGTGTATCTGCACCAACGCCTACACTGTGGCTGCGCAGGATGTTATCCTGCAGCCGGCGGGTATTCTCTGCTGATATAATCTTGTTGCAGAGAGAGCCGAAGCCTGTGTTAACGCCATAAACTACCTTTCCTCTTTCAACAATTTCATGTACGGCAGCACGACTTGCTTCTACCTTTTGCCGTACTTCAGTGCTAAAAATGCCCTTAATTTGCCCTCTGGCAAGTGCAAGTGCAGCAGAAGCAGTAAGTTTGTCCTGGCCGTATTTAAAAATAAGATTCATTTCTTGGTTAAGAGCTTAGTATTGATAAACTTATACATTGTTTTAACGTGCTCATGGGATGCTCTTACACTTACAGCCTTGTGTTAGAACAAAACATTTTACACGAGTTGCCGCTATAATGGAAAGGCTACCGCTGAAATTTAGCAAAATGTCTCGCAAAAGTTTCCATCAAGTGCAGCTGAAAAAAGAGCAGCAGCTGGTACCAGCCATGCTGAACAAAAGACGATTTTCCCTGAAAAAAATACTTAACCGCTACATGGGTTTGCCTTTCACCCAGTACCAGGCGGTAGTTACCTATGATGATATTCAGGAAGCAGGGCTGGAATCTGTATTTTCTGCTGCTATGAAAGAAATGCTGCCATTCTGGAAAAAAATGAGCCATGAGTCAGAACCGGTGGATATAGAAGTGAGAGGCGTTGCCATAGCGCTGGATGAAGAGCTCTCTTTTTCTTCCTATCGTTTTGCAAGCCTGCAGTCGCCCGTTTACAAGTTGCCACTCATGCCTGATCTGGAACGGTATGAGCAATACTGCCACCTGCACATGCAGCAGGAGGAGCTTTTTGCCCCCTCTGTTGAAAAGGCTATCAAGAGAAGGGCAATACAGGACTTTATGCAGGATTTGCTGCCAGTTGTTCATCATGTGCCTATCATCAGGCTTTCAGTATATGATCGCTTTTCAGACGGAGAGGAAAGTGCTACCCTGGGAGCCATACTTGCCGAAGACAGCGAGCGCTTTTACCTGGCTGTTGCAGATGCCATCACACAGCAGCTGCAAAATGTCGATCAGCTTTTTGACTGTGAGTTTTAAGCGCATCAAGAGAAAAATACATCATTGAAACAGCGGCAGTAGCCGGGCCAGTCCTATTCCTACAAAATTGCCAATGGCATACCCCAGCATGCCCAGCAGCATACCACTTAAAATGAGGTGTGGCGCTTTAAGCCTTTCAGCAACAGGTCCTACAAAAGGTGGGCCGAACACGGCTGCAGTTGAGGCAATGATGGTGATGTTGCGGTCCAGGCCAGCCAGTCTGCAGAAAGTGTAATGCAGCACAAGTGTTACAGAAATCACAATGGTGCAGTAGGGGAGTACAGCAGCGGTGAGGGTGAGCAGCGTGCTAAAATTTGCCTGGCTCCCAATGCTTAGTGCAAATATGAGCAGCAGGTAATGGGCAATGTTGTAAGTTCCCCTGATTTGCTGCACGCTTCTGGTGCTAGCGGCTGCAAGGCTAAAAGCAGTTAACAGCAGAATAAACACCGGAACCACCAGTTTTTCAAAAAACAGGAAACATAAACCCGCGGCAGCAGCCAGGAGCAGCACCGACAGTAAGAGGGTTTTCAGGAGGTCCTTTAGTGCTGGTTTATGCTCTGGGCTCCAGTCCTGACTGCTGGAGTTTTCGTATTGAGAAGTGGCATTAGGCAGGATAAAGCGCAGCAGCACAGGGCCGACTGTTAACAGAAAGGCAAAGTAAAGCCCGCTTAGCAATATGTCTGCACTGTTCAGTACCAGGAAGAGCTCATGTTCTACACCCAGGGCAATGCCAACGGCGCTCATGTTAGGAGTGCCACCGGTGTACACACTTGCCAGCATGCCACTTACCTCAGCACTATTTTCTATGGTATGTCCAGCCAGAAAGTAAGCGGCCATGGCTCCCATTGCGGCAGCCAGCGATGCAAAGCCAAAGGCCAGTAGCGTTTGCCTGCTGCCACTAAGCAGCTGCCTTGGATGGGCAGTAAAGAGCATGGCTGGTATGGCCAGGCTTACACTTACTTCGGTAACGGTATTCAGCAATTCTGCGGGAATGGGTATGCCCGGCATATTTCCAATCAGCAGCCCGGATAGGTAGCAAATGGACATGGCCCCAACCCAGCGCAGGGGCTGATACCGTTTCTCTCCCCACTGTGTTACAGCAGGGAATAACAGCAGAAAGAATGACCAAAGCGTTAAGGCCGGAACGGACATGTGCAGTATCTTATTTTTTAACGGGTTTAGGTGTCTTTCAGTCTGAATATGAGTATTTTAAACAACAAAGCAAAATTGCGGCAGGCCAGCAGATTTCATGCACATTTAGGTTGTAAATATGAAATTTTAACATGGGAGAAAAGCCCTTATCCAATCGTGATCAGTAAAGGTGTCATTCATTTATTAGCCGGCCTTGCGCTATAAGTAAAGCGCTAGTAAACCAGATTTTCCGGCCGGGGTATAAAGTTTAGGAAGTCCTGGAAACCGCTCTTGTACTTTTCTTTATCAAGCTTATAGTAGTAGGCCCCTTTTTTAGAGTTCTCTTTGTCTTTTTCTTTCTGTTTGATCAGGAAGCCTGTAGATAAGACTTTCCGGCTGAAGTTTCTTTTGTCGAATTCAGTTTCATACAAGCCCGTATAGAGCGCCTGTAGCTGTGGGAGGGTAAATTTATCGGGCAGCAATTCAAAAAGCACAGGATGTAATGCTGCTTTGTAGCGGAGTCTGTTTTTTGCCTTTTCCACCATTTCCTCATGGTCAAATATAAGGTGTGGAACCTGGTTGATATCGAACCACTGCGCATGATACTCCTGGCTAAGCTGCTGTTTGTATTTCTGTATGTCTACCAGGGCCACATAGGCAACAGCCAGGGTTCTTTCTACCGGATCGCGCTGGGGGTTGCTGAATACCTCCATTTGCTCCATGAAAACATTGTCCAGGCCTGTTAACTGTTTCAGGATACGATCTGCGGCGGCGTCTAAACTTTCATCGGGCTGCAGAAAACCACCCATCAGGCTCCATTTATTTTTTTCAGGAGCAAAGCCCCGCTGGATTAGCAGGAGCTTAAAGTTTTCACCATCAAATCCAAAAATTATACAGTCTACTGCAACCAGAAACCTGGTTTGACCGGCATACTTAATCATTTTATCAACTATATAAATTGCCTTAAAGCCTCATCATCTGCCTGTTAAATGAGCTGTAGGCAGCGCAAAAGGGGCAGGGGTAAGCTTTAGCAAGGTTTAATTTACAATTATTTTTTCAGTGAACGCAGCAAAGTAACAAGTTGCAACCTTAATTCTGTTAATGAAGCAGAAATTTTATCGGGAAAGGGCTTCTGGCTTACTCCTGTTTTTACCTGCAAAGCCCTGGAAAGCATTTTAAAAAGAAAAACCTGCTTCTTAAGCCTAAAACAGGTGCATTTTAGCTTAAGCTGATTAATTTAACGCTACTGTATTTTCCTGATGCAAGCAGGCTGCCAATTGCCTTAACAGGCTTTAGGCAGCCACAGCAGGTTTGATCATGCTTTACTTTTTATAAACAGTTCTATTTACACATGAAATTTACACCTAAAGCTATTTTATTTGATCTGAATGGTACCATGATTGATGATATGCACTACCATACTGCTGCCTGGCATAAAGTACTTACCAATGAGCTGGGGGCCAGCCTTACGGTTGAAGAGGTAAAGGTGCAGATGTATGGCAAGAACAGCGAAGTGCTTGCCCGCATATTTGGAGAAGGCCATTTTTCCCCGGAAGAAGCAGATAGGATATCAATAGAGAAAGAGAAAAAATACCAGCAGGAGTTCCGGCCCTACCTGAAGTTGATAAACGGCCTGGACCGCTTCCTGCAGAAGGCACACCAATCCGGCGTTAAAATGGCCATAGGTTCGGCTGCTATTATGTTCAATGTGGATTTTGTGCTGGACAACCTGGACATCCGCCATTATTTCAGTGCCCTTGTTAGCGCCGATGATGTAACCACCAGCAAACCCCATCCCGAAACATTTCTGAAAGGAGCCGAGCTGCTGGGAGTAAAACCCGAAGAATGTGTGGTTTTTGAGGATGCACCAAAGGGCGTGGAAGCAGCCAGAAATGCAGGCATGCGTTGTGTGGTGCTTACCACCATGCACGAAAAAGAAGAATTCAGCCAGTATGATAACATCATTGCTTTTGTGGAAGATTATACTGATCCTCAATTGCAGGAGCTGTTTTCATCCCCTGAAGCGAACTATTAACGCAATGATCATCAGTAGTTCCTCACCAAAATCTCCCGGATACAGTAAAGGGTTCAGCTGGTAAGGCTGAACCCTTTATTTGTAGATGTCTGTTGGAAAATATATTGCCTGAATGCCTGTTCTTTAGCGAAGCTCTGTATCCAGTACCTCCAACACCATATTCCTGAATTTCTTATTACGCTCTATATCGTGGTTGAAGGTTGCTACACCCACACCTGGCTCGTTTTGGTAGTCCTGGAAGTGTACTGAAACCCGAAGGCTGCCTTTGTTGAAGGTGATATGCCAGTTTTGCACGGCATGCTCACTGTAAAGGCCTTCGAAATCCAGTATGTCTGCTATATTACTGTAGAGATAATCCTGTGTTTGCAGGCTTCCTGTAAAAGTGGCTCCAGACATTAACTCTGCCTGCACGCGCTCAATAAATGCACTAAGCCTGTTCAGCTCTATTGTTTTTGCTGTTTTAAAATGTACCTGTATGCTGCTTATCTTTTCCATTGCAGAAATTTTGAGTTGCAAGGTAACAATTATCGATAAAATCTTCAGGAAGAAAAGTGCAATTAAAGCTACTGATGGGCTTGTGTATGTTATTTGCTTAAATTCAGAAATTTAGCGGGCTGGTAAACAGGCCAGCTGCTTTGTGTTTTCAAGCAGTTGATTATTGTATCATCACTTAGTAATGGTACTGCCATATACCTGGAATTGCGGCAGGCACTGGCAGTGACTTAATAAATTTATCAGCGAGGTATAAAAAACAACGATTTCGGTTTAGGGGGTAAAGGGGAGAAGTCATACTAATCTGTATACGGCAAATAATTCCTTTGAACATGAGTAGGGAAGCATTTCATAAACTGTTAAAAAAGTACCTGGAAGGAACGGGTACGGAAGAGGAGCGAAAGATAGTTGAGCAGTGGTATGAATTGCTTGATGATGACGAACTGCCCGTACTGAAGGATGCAGAACTTGCTGAGATTGACGAGCAGGTTTGGGGGGAGATTAATGAGAAGATAGGTGTTACAAAGCAGGCCTTAGCACATAATCCGGCAGCTTCTGCAAAACCAGCCGCCAGGGTACGCTCCCTGGGCAGCATACTGGCAATTGCTGCTTCTTTCGTTGGGCTGTTGCTGCTGGCTGGTTACCTGTTAATGCCACAGCCCATGCAGGCAGAGTTTATGACTACTGCCCAGCTGGATGTACTGAAAGTAGTGAACACAACTACGGGACCCATGCAGATACAGCTGAATGATGGAAGTACAGTTCTGCTTCAGCCCCGGGCGGAACTGAAATACCCCCGTGATTTTACTGCCGCAAAGCGGGAGGTGAAGCTGCAGGGTGAGGCTTTTTTTGACATTAGCAAAGATCCCAGTCGACCTTTTTATGTATATAGTAACCGCCTTGTAACGCAGGTGGTTGGTACCAGTTTCAATGTTAAAACTAGTGATGGTGAGCATCAGGATGAAGTGGCTGTACTCACAGGAAAGGTGATTGTGCTAAAGAATGATCCGGATGAAAGCTTGTACCAGAAGGTTTTGCCTAACAAGGCTAAAAAAGTTGTGCTAACCCCTAACCAGCGGGCTATCTATCAGCAGGAAACAAACGAGCTGGTGGCTACCCTGGTAAAAGAACCAGTGCCGCTTGAAGCAGAAAAGCTTGCCAGCAGCAGCGAAGCTTTTTTGTTTGAAGAGGAAGGGCTGGGGGCAGTACTCCGGGTGCTCGAAAAGACCTATGGTGTAGATATCAAAACCACTGAGCCGACATTGCTCAATTGTAGCTTTACCGGCGATCTGGCAAACCAGGATTTGTATAACCAGCTGGAGCTGATTTGTCAGTCGATTGGGGCAAGCTATTCGATCAGGGAAACTACCATTTTACTGGAGGGTACCGGCTGCCAATCAAAATAGCATGTTTGCTGCAGGCTGCCTGCCATACACTTGCTGCATAAATTCAAATTTTATGGTACCTGACTTTCAGCTGTTTCTTCTTTCTAGCATAAGCCACATCAGCATGAAAAAATGTTCTAAAGTATTTGTAGCAGGGCTTTTGGCATGGCTGCTCATTATGGGTATTTCTGCTCCTGTAGCCATTGCCCAGCAAACCGTAAAAGGAAACTATACCACCACAGAAGGGCTGATAAAGGATGACCAGCTATACCTGCAGCTTGAAACAAGCGCAAGAAATCTGGTAGATCAACAGCTTACTACAGAGTTGGCCACACTCACGGGGCAATTAAACAATAGCCAGGCAAAGGTGGCGCAGGCCCGGAAACGCAGGAAAAAAATTAATGAGGATGGGGTCTATGAAGCCTGTAAAAACAGTGTATTGGTGATTGGTACCCTCTATAAATGTTCCAGGTGCCCCAATGACCACATCAGGGCTGCTTCTGGTTTTGTTATTTCTGATGAGGGTGTAGGGGTTACCAGCTACCACATCTTCCAGGGCAATGCAACTGACGAAAGGGCGGATATTGCCCATGTAGCCATGGATTATCAGGGTAATGTCTATCCCATCAAAGAAGTACTGGCTGCCAGTAAAACAGATGATATAGCAATATTTCGTTTCGATGCCGGTGAGGAACGCCTCCAGGCACTGCCCCTGGGAACTGGAGCCAGTATAGGATCGGATGTGCAGGTAATTGGCCATCCCCATTCCATGTTTTACTCCTTTACCAAAGGAACTGTATCGCGCCTGTACTGGCGTGAGGGTGGAGAAAAAATGAGTGTTACAGCAGATTTCGCCCAGGGTTCAAGCGGTGGTCCGGTGCTCAATAACAAGGGGGAAGTGGTAGGCGTAGTTTCGGCAACCCTCTCGCTGTATAATACCGATAATAATCTGCAGATGGTATCGAAAGAAACCATACCTGTAAAAGCGATACTGAGCCTGCTGGAGTAGCAGCTCCTGAAGTTTAATATTTTTTAGCGCTGTTCTGCCCCTTTATCTCGGTGGTAGATTGCATTTTAACCCTGTATCAAATGAAACAATTATTAGTCATACTTTCTGTCACACTTTTTTTTGGTTGCCAGAGCCAGCAAAAGCAGGAGGGCTTTACCCTGCAGGGTAACATCAACGGACTGGATGTGCCATACATCTACATGAAGTATACCCTAAACGGTGAGGAACAGAATGATTCATCGGCAGTAGCGGAGGGCAGTTTCACATTTAAAGGTACTGTTGATGAGCCAGGCATGGTGCTGCTCTATTCTCCAGAGGCAAGGCTGCAAAAGGTGTTTTACCTGGATAATACCAGTATGCGGTTAGAAGGAAGTGCTGATTCTCTTGAACGGATAAACATATCTGGCTCTGCAGTACAGGATGATTACGAAGCACTGGAGGCGCAGATCATGAAGAACAGGGAGCAGGCAATTTCCTTTTATGAGAAATCGGTAAAAGCTGGTGAGGAGGGCGATAGTGCAATGATGAAAGAATACGAGGCACGCTTTGAGGAATTTTATAACAAAGAGCCTGAAATTCGGAAGCAGTTTGTGCTGGCGCATCCTAACAGCATTGTAAGCATTAATGAACTGTTGAATTATGCAAATCCCGTTAATTACGCTGAAGCCCGGGAGATATTTGCCGGCCTGCATGCAGATTTGAAAGCTACCACAAAAGGAAAAGAGCTGGAAACTTATCTTACCAACCTGGGACTTGCCCAGCCCGGAAAGCCAGCGCTGGAATTCAGTCAGCAGGATACTGCAGGTACGGCTGTCAGCCTTGCCTCTTACAAAGGCAAATATGTGCTGCTGGAGTTCTGGGCCAGCTGGTGTGGCCCCTGCCGCCACGAAAATCCCAACCTTCGCAGCGAGTATCAGAAGTACAAAGACAGTGGATTTGATATCCTGGGCGTATCGCTGGATGACAACAGGGAAAGGTGGCTGAAAGCAATTGAAAAAGACAGCCTTGGCTGGATGCAGGTATCGGACCTGAAGGGATGGAATAATGAGGTGGCAAAGCAGTACAGCATCCGTGCCATTCCCGCTAATTTTCTCATAGATCCTGATGGAAACATAGTCGCCAGGGATCTTAGAGGAGAAGCCTTGAATGAGAAGTTGGCAACGCTCTTCGAATAGCGCGCTTAGTGATTAAAAATCAACAGAAATTTGCCAGAGTAGCACCATCAAAAGCTATTATTTTACTGGAATTTTTTCAACTATAGGAAAAGACAATGAGCCATATCGGTTCATTGTCTTTTTTGTTCTTATTGTAAAAGATACAGTAAGAAAAAGCTCCTCCTGGCAATAGCACGCAAACTGTAACTATTTGATCGGGGATAGGTCAGGAGACATCTAAAGCAAAAGAAAAAGAAAATATTTTAGGATAGCCATAAATAAAATTATGCATAAGTAATATTTACGCAACCGTTTTAACAATGCATAAATACACATGTCTTTATACCTTCTGAAGAAAGCTGGAAAAAGGGGCTAATTTTCCTTGCTGTTGCACATTTAAAAATTTTGAAGATTAAGCATTTTTCGTTAATTTCCTATAACTGATACCCTCCTTTGCAGAATATTGTACCTGTGGCTTTGTGTGAAGCAGTATTTTTGATGCCTTGTTAAGATTTAATTTTTCACTCTATGGATTACGCCTTACTCCAGGATAGCGAACTGTTGGAATTAGTGAGAGAGAAAGAGGATAATGCTGCGTTTCGGGAAATATATGTACGTTACTGGAAAGAAGTTTTCACGCTGGCCTATAAAAAGCTGCGCAGTAAAGAACTTGCAGAAGAATTAACACAAAATATTTTTGTAAGTCTGTGGGAGCGAAGGGTAGGTCATGGGGTACAACATCTGCGTTCGTGGTTATTAGGGGCTCTTAAATTCAGCATCATTAACCAGTACAAATCGCAAATGGTGCACGAAAAGTACGTGAGCTATTCCCATAGCCATGCCAAAGTAGCCTCTGATGCTACGGAACAGCAGATTTTTCTGAAAGATCTATCTGAGGCCGTTGAGCTGGGCGTTGCACTTTTGCCCGTAAAAACACAAAAAGTATTTAAGCTAAGCCGCATCGAAAACCGCACGGTTAAAGAAATTTCACAGACGCTGAACATCTCCGAAAAAGCAGTGGAATACCATATTACCCAATCCCTGAAGGTGATGAAAGTACATCTGAAAGAGTACCTCCTGCTCTTGATACTGTTTCTTCATTTCTAGCAAAAAAACTTCCTGATTGGTAGCTATTCCAGCGTGGTTTTTTACTGATCTGTATGATCATTCTGCTCCTGGTTTTTTTCGCTAAGCATATGCTAGCCTCCTGTTAGCTCCTGAATAGAATTTTGATGTTAGGGGGTTTGTAAAAGGCAGCATTACTGATCACATGTAAGCAATCCTTCCCTTGTTGTAGCTGCTTTTAGTGTAAACCGATTTCCTTTAATCTTAAGACCAAAACCTTCATCCTCGTCCTATCCAGAACTGGTCTATAGCAGGTATTGCTAAGTTTTTGTAAAAACACCTTTAATTTTTCATTTACTTTTTAGGGGTCGGGGGGAGGAACTGCTACTTACCTGTATCAACTGCTGCTGCCTTAGCCACCTATCAAGTATATACTTTGGCAGGCACCTCTAAAGGGTAGTTTAATTTTAGCAGGGGTGGTGGTTATAGAAGCTACTACTGACCCTGAAAATGGGATTAGTTATTGAAATGATTTGATAATGAATATGCTACAGCACAGATGTAATATACGCCAGCCAGCTGGCAGATGATTAGTAAGTAAACTGCTTGCCTCTTCCCTGATCTGACTTACGGACTAAAGACGCTAACCTATGAAGAGAATTTGTACCCTTGCTTTTGTGACTACTACAGGCATCATACGTCTTAACAGTATTAAAATAGGTCTTTTCCTGGCATGCGCCTTACTGGCTGGTCCGCTGAAGGCACAGATCCTGGAGAAGCAAACGTCAATTTCTGCAGAGGATGTAGAGATCAGGGAAATCCTTCACGAGCTTCAGGAAAAGGCTGGTGTAAAATTCGTTTATAGCTCCTCTGCCATACCCGTCAGTAATAAAACATCCATACATGCAGCAGACAAGAAGCTGGGCGAAGTGCTGGACCTGATACTGATACCCCACCAGATCAGCTATAAAGTTGTGAATGAAAGGATTCTCCTGTTTAAAGCTGAACAGCAGGCACAGTCAAAACCACCAACCTATTTTGCAGAGCCTGCCCCGCAACTCCGTAAAGCAGCAGATGACCTTAGGCTTGTAACAGGAAAGGTAACAGATGAAAAGGGCAAAGGCATCCCCGGGGTAAACATCCTGCTGAAAGGTACCTACCGGGGTACCATCAGCGATAAGGATGGCTTGTTTGGACTGGAGATACCAGATAGCATAACCGATGGCGTGTTGCAGTTCTCCTTTGTTGGTTACCTCACCGCCGAGGTAAAGATCAATAACCAGCAAACCATTCATGTAAGCCTGCAGGAAGATGTGGCAGCACTGGATGCTGTGATAGTTACAGGTTACCAGGAAATTAGAAAGGAGAGCTTTACCGGCACTGCCATTACCGTTAGTGGCGAAGAGCTAAAACAGGTGAATCCCCTCAACATCCTGCAGAGCATCCAGGCCTATGATCCCTCTTTCAAAATTACGGAAAACAACCTCGCGGGCTCTAACCCTAACCGCCTGCCTAACATTACCGTGAGGGGTGCAACAGGATTACCCGGTGGCGGTGGTGAGCAGCTGGATAACAACACCCTTAGCAAAAATAATCTAAGCAATAACCCAAACCAGCCCACCTTTATCCTGAACGGATTTGAGGTAAGCATCCAGACGGTTTACGACCTGGACATGAACCGGGTAGAATCTGTTACCCTGCTGAAAGATGCGGCAGCTACGGCCGTTTATGGCTCCAGGGCCTCCAATGGTGTGCTGGTAATTACCACCAGGGCACCGGAAGAGGGCAAGCTTAGCTTTACCTACAATTATGAGCTTTCGGTTACCGGGCCTGATCTTAGCGATTACAATGTGCTGAATGCCGAAGACAAGCTTGAATACGAGCGGCTGGCGGGGCTTTACAATTCCATGCTCAATGGCGGCAACCAAACGCAGGAAACGCTTGATAAAATCTATTATCAGAAGAAAAAGAATGTGGTGAGCGGTGTGGATACCTACTGGCTGTCGGAGCCGGTAGAAACAGCCCTGGGCCACACCAACTCCTTTACCATTGAGGGTGGATCTAACGTACTGCTCTACAGCCTTACCGGCCGCTACCAGGATATAAATGGTGCCATGAAAGAGTCTGGCAGGACCCGCTATGGTGGTGATGTTTTTCTTTCATATAACCTCAACAACAGGTTTCTATTTCAGAATAACCTCTCCATCTCCGAAGTAAAGTCAAGGGAATCTCCCTGGGGCAGTTTCCAGAATTATGTGCGGATGAATCCCTACTACCCTAAATATGATGCAAATGGCAACATACTGCGCGAGGTTGATAGCTGGGTGGGCCGTGAATTCGATGAGGAGAATACGCATGTAATCCGGACAGACCTGGTGCTGAATCCGGCTTATGATGCTACCCTTAGCAGCTACGACCAGAGCAGGTATACCCAAATCATTAACTCTTTTTCGGCCAGCTGGAAAATAAGGGAGGGGTTGAACCTGCGCGGCCTGTTCAGTATCACCAGCACCCAATCGGCAGCCGACAGGTTTAAATCTCCCCTAAGCAATGAGTTTTATGGCTATCCCGCTTATGACCTGCACAAGCGCGGGGAGTATATTTTCCGGAGCAACGATGAAACCACCCTCGACGGAAACATGGTGCTGGCCTATCACCGTAACCTGGGAAAGCACTTCATCAATGCTACTTTAGGGGCTAATGTTACTGATTATATTTCTGACTATAAAGGCTTTACGGCCATTGGTTTTACCAGCGATAAATTTGATAACATTGGATTTGCCAACCAGTATGCAGAGCACCAGTCGCCGCAGGGCTCCCAGACCATAGAGCGACTGATGGGTAGTTTTTTTAATGTGAACTACTCAATGGCCGACCGCTACTTACTGGACCTGGCCGTGCGGCTGGATGGATCATCCAAATTCGGAACCGAAAACAAATATGCCCCCTTCTGGGCGGCAGGCATTGGCTGGAACCTGCAAAACGAAAGCTTTCTGGCCTCCTCCAGCGTGGTAAACAGGTTGAAAATCAGGGCCAGCACCGGTCTTACCGGTGAGGTTTCTTTTCCCGCATATATGGCCAAAACCACCTACGAGTACTACAACGAATGGTACTCCAGTGGGGTGGGCGCCAGGCACAAAGGCTATGGTAACGAATTTCTGAAATGGCAACGCACCCAGAACTATGACCTGGGCCTGGAGGTATCGCTGTTTGAAAACCGCATATTTATTTCGCCCCGCTATTACTATAAACTTACCAAAGATCTGCTGGCCGATATTGTAGTGCCTCCTTCCATGGGCTTTGCCTCTTACAAAGCCAACCTGGGTAAAATGGAAAACAAAGGTTTTGAGCTGAACATGAATGCAGCGCTGGTGAGAACCAAAAACTGGTTTGTACGTGTGCACGCCAATATGGTGCGCAATGAAAACACCATCATGGAGATATCCCAATCCCTGAAAAAGTATAACGACGAGGTAGATCAGAAACAGGAAGAGGAAGGCAACAGGGGCACCCCCATGACACGCTTTAATGAGGGAGAATCCCTAAATACCCTGTACGGCGTGCGCTCTCTGGGCATAGATCCGGAATCGGGCAAAGAAATCTATGTGAAGCGCGATGGCTCCCTTACCTATAAATACAGCGTAAAAGATATTGTTCCGATAGGCGATTCCTCGCCAGATGCCGAAGGCTTTTTCGGGGGTAGCCTGGGCTTTAAGAACTTTTTGCTCACAGCCAACTTCTACACCCGCTTTGGTGGCGACACCTATAACCAGACGCTGGTAGACCGGGTGGAGAATGCAGACCCCCGCTACAATGTAGACCAGCGGGTGCTTGCCCAACGCTGGCAGCAGCCTGGCGATAGGGCTGTTTACAAAGACATAGCCAACCTCGATGGCAGCTATGTTACCTCCAGGTTTATTCAGCCCGATCAGGTGGTGGAACTTAGCTCCCTCAACCTTTCCTATGAGCTGGCCGCCGCTGCTGCCCGCAAAGTAAGAATGCAGAGCCTGCGCCTGATGGTAACAATGAACGACATCTGGCGGTGGTCGGCGGTAGAGCAGGAGCGGGGCATTGATTACCCCTTTGCCCGCAGCGTTACTTTTTCCCTTCAATCCAGATTCTAAACAGAAGACCCATGAAAAAATACCTACTGTTGCTGACAATCCTGGTGCTGGGTACTGCCTGTAACGATTACCTGGATGTAAAGCCTTCATCAGAGATAGATAAAGATGTGCTGTTCGCGACCGAAGAGGGTTTTTATGAAAGCATGGTTGGCATTTACTCCCGCTGTGCAGAGGAGGATCTTTATGGCGGTGAGCTTAGCTTTGGCCTGCCCGATGTGCTGGCCCAGAACTATTCAATTGGTACCAGCGACTTTTTCAGGTATAGGCCAGCCATGCAGTATAATTATGAAGACCAGGATTTTATAGCACGTAAAAACAGGCTGTGGGCCGGGCTCTACAATGCCATTTCAAACTGTAACATCCTGCTGGAAAAGCTTGAGGAAAAGAAAGCCGTTTTTCGGGATGCAAACACGGCTAAGCTGATTAAAGGAGAGGCACTGGCCATACGGGCTTATCTTCATTTTGATGCGCTGCGTCTCTTTGCGCCCTCGCATGCACAGGGTGCCGGGGAAGCAGGTATTCCTTATGTAACCAGTTTCACCAACAAGGTAACGCCCAGGGAGCCGGTAGCCGGGGTGCTGGATAAAATCATTGCCGATCTGCTGGAAGCAAAAGCCCTGCTAAAGGAAGCAGACCCAATTGTTACCGAGGGCTACGTGGTAGGCTATACCCTCAACGGTGATGCGAATGATCTTCCGGACGATGGCTCAACAGAAGAACTGAACGAGCTTTTTCTGCAGAACAGGCGGCACCGCATGAATTACTATGCCGTTTGCGGCAGCCTTGCCCGTGTTTACCTCTACAAAGAGGATAAGCAAAAAGCACTGGAGCATGCCCTGGAGGTAATTAATTCCGGAAAGCTGCAGTGGACTAAAAAGGAAGATTTTATCACGGACGATCCCCAGCTAAAGGACCGGATCTTATATAAAGAGCTGGTATTTGCCTGGTATATACCCGCCAGGAAAGACCATTTGCGCACCCGCTTTGAGCACCTAAGCAACAGCACCAGTACCTATGCCAGCGAGGGCAATCTAATTTTTGAAACCGGAGGCCCCGGTGCCGAAGACCTGCGCTACAAACAGTGGCTGAAGGAAGACAGCGATGGCCTATTCAATAGGCTCTATGTTCAGAAATACCGCCGGGATGATAATGAAGGCAACCTGCACCACCTGGTTGCGCCAGGCCTTCGGCTTAGTGAAATGTATTATATAGCCGCAGAGTGCGTTTTCGATGCCGACCCTGCACAGGCCTGGGAATATTTTAACCTTGTACGCTTTAACAGGGGTATTGGCAGCCGTGTAGAGGGCGAAAACTCCAGGGAGTTTTTTTTAAACGAACTGATCAAGGAAGGCCGGAAGGAGTTTTTTGGCGAGGGCCAGATCTTCTATATGTACAAAAGACTGCACCGCAATATTGTGGGCCAGTCTGGTAGCATTTACGCTGCCAGCAACAGCATTTTTGTACTGCCACTTCCCGACGATGAGATATCCTTTGGCCAGTAAGCTTTAAACAACAAGATTATGAAGCACCAGACTTTTATACCGGTATTGCTGCTGCTTGGCTGCCTGGCCTGCCAGCAGGATAATGTAGAGCCTTATGCCTCAAAGGATAACGTCTACTTCAATTATAAGGATGATGAGAATAGCCTTTCCTATACCTTTGCCTACAATCCGGAAAAAACTGCAGATACCCTTTTTCTGCCCCTGGCCATAGCCGGTAACAGGGTAGTGCATGATCGGAAGCTGAAACTTGCCATACTGCAGGAGCAAACTACTGCTACAGCAGGTTTGCATTTCGAGCCCCTGCAGGAATATTATGTGCTGCCGGCAGATTCGGGTAAGCTGCAGGTACCGGTAATTCTCTATAATACCGATCCGGAGCTTCAGCAAAAAACAGTTAGCATTGCCTTTACTACGGCTGCTTCAGAAGATTTTGATGTGCTCTTTTCAGAGAGGAACAAATTCACCATTGAGTTTTCAAACAGGCTGGAAAGGCCCCTCTGGTGGACACTTTGGGAAGACCAGCTCGCCAACTACTCCAGGGTAAAGCATGAGCTTTACCTGGTAGTGGTTGGTAATGTAGACCTCCTGGCCTCCATGGAGGGCGATGCGTACCTGGAGATTCCCCGAAACCTTTACCTCATCGATAAATTAAGGGTTTTTCTCCGGGATCCTTTTGCCTGGGTGGCCCAAAATACCCAGGGCTATATACTGGAGGAGCGTGCCGACGGAGGCTACGATTTTTACCATACCGATAATCCCGCCAGGGCATTGTTGCTGCAAAAGAACGAGTCTGACGGGCGCTACTACTTTATTGATGAAAATGGCCAGCGTGTCACGATGTTTTAACCTGTGAGCATATGAAACAGCTTTCACTATACTACCTGCTACTATCGTCTGTGCTGCTTACAGCATGCTATGAAGATCTTGGCAACTATGATTACGCTCCACCGGAAGAACCCATTGTAACGGGCATCCGGGATTCAGTTTTTGTAGCCTACATAGGCGATACCCTCCACATAGTGCCGGGCATTTCCCACAGCCTGGCCGAAACAGATAACTTTACCTTCAACTGGCAGATTGTAGTTCCGCAGGAGGCCCGTGCAGAACATTACGAAGGGCCGGAGTTAAAGATACTTTTCGGGCTTAAGCCGGGCCAGTACCAGGGGCTGCTTACGGTAACCGACCACTCTAACGAAATGAAGTACTTCTACAATTTTGAAATTGAAGGAAGAACGGAATTTACCCAGGGCATGGTGGTGCTAAGTGATGAGGGTGGCCATGCAAGGCTTTCCTTCATTAAACCTGACAATAGCGTGCTTCCGGATCTGTACGAGGGTATTCATGGAGAACCGCTGCCCGGCAAACCACTGCAGCTGGTGGCAGTAAATGAAGCCTGGCAGCCACAAACAATAGTAAGTTACTGGGTGCTGTGCGGCGAAGGCGAAAAGCCGGCCGTTATCCTGGATGCCAGTACCATGATCAGGACCAAATACATCAACGACAATTTTTTTGATGCACCTGCCACATTAAAACCCGTAGCCCTGAAACCAACCATGTCGGGGGTTACCACCGGGGTAATTAGTGGCAAGCTGTACACCGGCACCACCAGTACGGCACCTTTCGGCCCCCTCTACGGGGTATTCGGTAACGGATCGGCAGGAGATTATGAACTGTCGCCCCATTTCATTTACCAGGATTTTCAGTACTACATTGGCTTTGATGAAAAGCAAAAAAACTTTGTGCGCTTTGAGGGCAATGGCGCCTATTTTGGTACCGACTATACGGTAATTCCTGTAGGAGAGGGCTTTGATCCCAAAAATCCCGGCATAGACCTGCTCTACATGCAGTACCTGAACAGCAATGCCAGCTTCGCTTTTGGAAAAGGAGCAGACGGACAGGTGTATGAGCTTAAATTCTCTAATGCAGCCGATATGTTCTTTACCAGCTATAAAAAGGTATTCCCCGGCTCAGAACTGGTAACGGAAAACACCAAATGGGCTGCAAATCCGGAGGAGATTATTTTCTTTAGCTCCGGCGATAAAATTTTTCGTTACAACCCCCTGAACGAGGAGCTGAAAACCCTGAGCACCAGTTTTGCAGGTCAGGAAGTATCCATGCTCCGATTCTTTGGTAATAACGATTTGTTACTTGCTGCAACAGAAGGAGCCCTGTATATACTGGATGTAGGCACTGGTAAAAACGGATCGCTAGTACAGAAGATAGAGGGCATTCCCGGAGCACCTGTAGATGTGGTTGTGCGGGATATGTAAGAAGACGCTAAAAACCTCTCAGTGCTTCTTAAAAAAGCCAGGTTTAGCCCCAAAGTACCGGCAAACGCATCAGCCAATGAATCTTATTTTTACCTCTCTTTCCCTAAGGGTGCTACTTTTACTGCTGCTTATGCCCCTGCTGCTGCCGGCCCAGGAAACCGAAGTGTTTGCCCGCAACGGATACAGCCTTACCTTTATCAACAATGATCCTGCGCTTAATCAGGAGGTGAAGCGTAGAATCATCTCTACTTTTTTTGATCTGTATCCCCTGCTGGCACTGCACTATAACCCCCTGGCCCAAACAGAGGTGGTGTTCAAAATCGATACTGCCTATCACTCTGTTGCAGAAGCCTGTGGCGGCCAGGTGCTCTTTGGTGCCGGCTGGCTTCGCGATCATCCTGGTGACATTGACGTTGTGACCCACGAGCTGATGCATGTAGTACAGGCCTATCCCGATGGTACTGGTCCCCGCTGGGTGGCTGAAGGCATTGCCGATTATGTACGCTACACCTATGGCGTGGATAATAAGGGTGGAGGCTGGTTCCTGCCACCTTACTCCCCGGAGCAGCACTATACCGATGGCTATCGTATTACAGCACGCTTTCTGCTCTGGCTGGAAAAAGAGGAGCGACCGGGTATCGTAAAAAAGCTGGATGAGCACATGCGCAGCAAAACTTATAGCACAAACAGTTGGAAAGAACTAAGCGGAAAAGATCTTGATGCGCTTTGGGAAAGCTACACCCGGGACCCCATCATCTAATGCAATGGTTTAGTTCAAACGTGAGTTAAGGTTTAGCATATCTAGTAAAGGTGAGTAATGGTACAGTAATCCACCCTGGCAAAGGAGGTAGGGGGGATTGTTTTATTGTCAACCTTTTCAAGCATATATTTTAATCTATAAATCAGATAGTGATCGCTATATTTTTTGAGCACTAAAAGTGAATTTAATGCTTAATTCCCCTGGAGGAGCAATAATTTTCAGCATACAGAAAATAAATCCACTTTCTCTTTAGGGATGAGGGCTATAAAAGATACTCACTAGTATAAACCCCTCATTAATCACTACCCATCTATGATGCAACATTTACGCACTCTTCCTTGATCAGAAATCCTGTTAATCTGCTTCTTTTCTGAAGCGCTAAAAAGCTGCCTATTCACATTTTACAGGCATACCCTACGCAGGGTTTGCCGTGATTCCTATTGCTTTTTTTAAAGCAGTCCAGGATTTCTATGTACCTGCCGGATCTACTGCTGCAGATCAACTGATCTGAATTTATCATCAACAGGTGTCCCTACACCAGTTTTTTATCACGCTCTTATCATCCATTCAGAACACATCTTTTTTAGAATGAAAAGTAATCCTTTTTTTTTGAAGAAATTAACACTGCTACACCTGCTGGTCGGGCTGCTGATCATCTTGTCGGCGAGTGTTAGTTTTGCCCAGGCACCAAAGCCGCTGGATATTTCCAAAGTGCAGGAGGGCATAGTTCGTATTAAAGTTACAGAAGCATATGCCCGCCAGCTGGAGAGCAGCAACATGAGAATGTCGCCCTCCAATGTAGTGCTCACCGGCGTACAGCCACTGGATAAAGTACACCAGCAATACAATGCCCGCACCATGAAGCGGGTGTTTCCGCATGCCGGCAAATACGAAGCAAAGCACCGCAAGCACGGCCTGCACCTCTGGTACGAAGTGGAGGTAGGCAAAGGTGCTTCGCTGCAATCGGCCATGCAGGCCTATGATGGTCTGGAGCAGGTAACCCACACTGAGCCTGTGCTGAAGAAAAAAGTGATTGGTCCTGATGCATCAGGTTTTAACCCACTGAACCTGGACAAGGAACTGGCGGAGAGTCAAAACAGGATGCAGTCACTGGCTGCTGATGCAGATGCACCATTCAACGATGAGCTGCTCTCCAAGCAGTGGCATTACAATAACACCGGCCAGCTGAATGGCACCGCTGGTGCCGATATCAGCCTGTTTGATGCCTGGCAGTTAGAAGCAGGGAAAAGTAATGTGATTGTTGCTGTTGTAGACGGTGGTATACAGCTGAACCACCCCGACTTAAAGGATAACCTCTGGATAAATAAAGGAGAGGTTGCCGGCAACAGCATTGATGATGATGGCAATGGATTTGTAGATGATGTGCATGGGTACAATTTTGTAAATGATAACGCTGATATTGCACAGCACTTTCATGGTACGCACGTGGCCGGTACTGTGGCTGCCAGCAATAACAATGGCATAGGTGTTGGTGGTGTAGCGGGAGGCACCGGCAATGGCGATGGTGTCAGGCTGATGTCGTGCGCTGTTTTTAAGGGATATTTCCCGAGTGGTGGCGAAGAAAGTGGCGGTTTTGCACAAACCTATGTTTACTCTGCTGATAACGGTGCTGTTATCTCACAAAACAGCTGGGGGTATACCGCCCCTGATTACTATGAGCAGGTAGTGCTGGATGCCATAGACTACTTTATTGCCGAAGCAGGTACAGACGAAAACGGCAACCAAACCGGCCCCATGAAGGGCGGTATTGTAATTTTTGCAGCTGGTAATGAGAACCATGGAGGACTGTGGTATCCCGGTGCGTATGAGCCTGTATTATCTGTTGCAGCCACAGGATTTAAAGATATTAAGTCATCCTACTCCAATTATGGTGCCTGGGTTGATATTGCTGCCCCCGGTGGCGATGGTGATAACCGCGATATTACAGACCTGCGCAGTGTGCTTAGCACCTGGATCGATGGCGGCTATGCAGCTGTATCAGGTACCTCCATGGCATGCCCCCACGTATCTGGTGTGGCGGCACTGGTAGTGTCAAAATTTGGAGGTACTGGTTTTACACCTGAAATGCTCCGCAGAAGGCTTATAGAGAGCACCGATAATATCAATGCACAAAACCAGTTTCACCTGGGGCTGCTGGGAGCGGGCAGGCTCAATGCCCTGAAAGCCCTGCAAACTGCAGATGAAACAGCACCCAATCCTATAACAGATCTTACTGTCGACAAGACCGGGCCTCACTACTTAACCCTTAGCTGGACGGTACCGGCAGATGGGGATACAACCCTCAGTGCTTATGATGTACGCTATGCCACTATACCCATTACGGAAGAGAATTTTGAAGAGGCTACGCCTGCCCCCTGGAAAGGCTCTTTTGTGCCCAAAGCCCCGGGTAGTACCGAAAGCTTTACGTTTAAGGGCCTGGAGCCGGAAACCACCTATTATGTGGCAGTAAAAACAGTGGATTACTCCGGTAACATCTCTGCTATTTCAAATGTGGTGGAGCAGAAAACCAATCCTGCTCCGGCCATCACGCTGACCCCGGTTACGCTTTCAGCCAGCCTGCTTACTGCAGAAACTACCACCGAATCTGTACTGATTAGTAATAATGGTCCCGGTGAGCTGGAGTTCAATGTTGAAGGGAGCAGCGGTGCTGTAAAGTTTGCCAGCATCTCTCCGAAAAGTGGCACCGTAGCGCCTGCCGGGAGTATTACACTTGCAGTTACTTTCGATGCAGCAGCATTGGTGTCCGGCACCTATGAGCAAACCATCAACATCAGCACCAACGATCCGCTCAATGAAGCCATCACCCTTACCCTCAGCCTGGAGGTAACAAGTAACAACAGCCCAATTGCCATACTTGAAACCACTGAACTGGATTTTGGCGCTGTTATACTGGGTGTTAAAGAACAGAAGCATGTAAAAATCCATAACGCTGGCGCTGATACGCTAACACTGCAGGATGCAGCCATTAGCGGAACCGGTTTTTCTGTAAACTGGCAGGATGCCCTGGTAGTGGCACCATTCAAATCTTTGATGATTCCTGTAACTTACACACCTTCGGGATTGGGTACTAGAACTGGTATACTCACCATCAATACGAATGACGCAGCTAATCCTGTACTAAAAGTTCCCTTAGCAGGTACGGGTGTTCCTGAACCAGGCATTTCTGTGAGCCCTGATTCAATTTACGCCAGCCTGAAGAGTAATGAAAAGCAGCAGCACAGCCTCCTGATTCGTAATACCGGGGGCAGCGATCTTGCTTATAACATTCAGGCAGTTGCACCGGAAAATGGCTCACCCACGACCACACAAATTCAGCTTTCTTCAAAGGCTACTGCTCAGGAGGGCATACAGGGTACAAACTTCCTGCACAAAGCACCCGCTACGCCTGGCAATACCAGAACCCTTAGCCTGAAAGCCATGAAAAGTGCTGCAAACCTGCTGAAGGTCGGTATATTATCTCCGGATCAGGATGTGAGCGAATTTGTACAAATTCTAGATGGTTTTGAAGATATAGAAGCAGCTGCGTTTCCCCTCAGTGAAATGCCTGGCATAAGCGGAGCGGCATTAGCAGCGTACGACGTGGTGATCATCACCAACAATATACCCTGGCTGGCTGCAGGGGTAGATGCAGAGCAGGTAGGCAATGCCCTTGCCGACTATGTTGATGCTGGTGGTAAAGTAATTGTAAGTGGGGGCGCTTATCTGAACGCTGATTATGATGTATTCAGGATGAAGGGCCGCTTCATAACCGAGAATTATGGTCCATTCCTGGAAATTACGGAGCAGCCATGGTATGATCATGTAAACATGTCGAAGAAGCTGGTGCCGGAACATCCTATCCTGGCTGAGGTAGAAGCTGTTTTCTTTGATGGTATGGTGCTGCCGGTAAAGGTAGCAAATGGCGCAACTGCACTGGCCGAATGGAAGAGCGAGTATGAGGATATAAGCTACATCATGGCAGCAGCCAATCAGAATACGGTGGGCATCAATATGTTCCCTATCATTTATGGTAGTACAGAAGGGGTATGGACTGGCGATGTGCCAACCCTTTACCACAATGCCATCCGCTGGCTGATACCAGCGCCCTATGTTACCATTACACCAAAGAGTGGTGTGGTACCCCCGGGAGAGGAGCAGGAAGTAACAGTAGCATTGGATGCGACAGGGCTGAATACCGGCATCTTTAAAGCAGCGCTGGCTGTGTATAATAATATTCCTGAACATGAGCCAGTTTATGTTCCCCTTACCATGGATGTAGCAGGCCCTATGTTTACCGCTACACCCGATTCGCTGGAGATTACCATTGATAAAAAAGAAAAGCTGCGCCGTACTGTGGTGTTGAAAAATAACGGAACCGGCACCTATGATTTTACCATCAGCCAGCAAAACACCCACATTGCCACAGGCCCCCTGGCTCCGGAAGCAGCCGGAAGCATGGTACAGCAGGAGCTGAAGCAGACCGAAGCAGCCGCGGAGGAACCGATCGATATCAGGGAAATACAAGCCCGCTACGGAGCACCCGCACAGATCAATGCTTCAGAAATATCTCCGGGAGCCTATAAAACTGACTTTGAAGGTTTTGCCTATGGTAGCATTAACTACCAGGAGCTATGGGCAATAGCGAATGGAGATGGTAGCTTTAGTGGCTGGGACATAGATACTGTTGGAGATTATGCCAGCAGTGGTAAAAAGTATGTACACAAGGTATCGAATCCGGCAACCTGGTCTAGCCTGTATTCTCCTATGGTAACGCCCGGCACAGATGCCAAATCTACCACCCGCATGAACCTGAATTTCCAGGGAAGGGGAGCAAACTGGGAGGTTGTATTCAATATATCTAATCCATTTGGTGCTCCGGTAACTATTGTGGCGATAAAACCTGATGGAAGCATGCATGCCGCAGTTCGTAAAGACAACAGGTATTCACTTGTTTCAATGGATGAAATACTGCCGCAGGGAAGTTTTGAGCTGGAACTGGAGCTGGACAGGGCTACCCATATCTTTACCCTCTACATGAACGACAGGAAAGTATTTTCCGGCCAGGCAATGGGTGATGGAGACGTGGAAAGGGTAGTTTTTGGCTCTGGCACAGAAACGGATAACATGCACCTCTATATTGATGATTTCGAGATACGCGAAGGTGCCCGCGAGGAACCACCTGCTTACCTAAGCTTCTATCCCCAATCCGGTAGCCTGGCTCCCGGAGAGGAGGCAGAAATTACGGTAGATTTTGATGGCACCCTGATTGGCTATGGCACTTACCGGTCTGATCTGCTGGTAAATATTGCCGGTGCACAGAGAATAGTGGTGCCCACTGCCTTAACGCTCACTGGCGCATCAGCCATTAGCCTGAACAGAACAGTGCTTAACAACACGATTGATTACAAAAAGCAGGCAGAAAGCCAGTTCGAAATCAGCAACACAGGGGGCTCGCCGATCAACTACTCTATTGATGTTGTGGGCGGCACTGTAGTGATTGACAGTACATCAGCCAGGGTAGCTCCGCAGATGACCGCTGCTGAACTCCTGCATATTAAAGAGAAACAACTGCAGGATGAGATGAGATCAAAACCTGTTGCAGCCACTACAGCCACTGCTGTACAGGTAATGGCAGGCAAAGCACTGTTAACAGAAGATTTTGAAGAGAGCTTCCCGCCTGCCAGCTGGAGCATGGGCAAACAGGGGTGGAAAACAGCCAAAGCCCCCGGTGTAAACAATTACAGCGGCAGCGGAGGGGCAGCAACCCTTGTGATGGAAGCAGACCAAAATGGCGCTACAGACCAGGAACTGATTACGCCTGTAATCAAAGTAGGGGCCAGCAAGCAGCTGGTACTTCAGTATGGAGCCAATTACCAGAACTACGCCAACCAGGATTTTCTCGATCTGGATATTCGTGTAAACGGAGAAAAAGCCTGGACTAATATTCTGCACTGGAACGAAGACCATGGCCAGCTGCATGGCAGCGGAGAACTTGTGCAGGTAGCCTTAGCCGAATACCTTCAGGATGCCGCCACCTTCCAGCTGCGCTGGCACTACAGCAGCAGCAACAGCGAGGCATGGTATGCGCAGCTGGATAATGTGCAGGTTTTGGAAGATGCCAAACCATGGCTCACGGTAAGCCCTGCATCCGGGGTATTGCCAGCCAGGGGTACTGCCGATATTAAAGTTACCTTTGATGCCACTTATCTGGAAGCTGGTGATTTTGTGGCAGGACTGGTCGTAAATAGCGATGCCGCCAATGCTCCACAAGTTGGTGTGGTTGCCAGCTTAAAGGTGCGGAAGCCAGCCCTGGTTACACTATCCCATGATTCTATCTATATAGAGCAACCCTGGGGCTACCTTGCAGAACAAAAAATGGTATTGACCAATACAGGAGCAAGCAGCTATGAATTTTCGTTTGAAAGTAAAGAGAACTGGATCGGTGCATTTCCAGATCCACTCAATACAGAGCTGATTGTTGAAGCTGAAAGCAGCAAGGGAATTACAGTACAGCTGAATACCATACAGGATGAGGGCTTGTACCATGATACCCTCTACATCAGGAGTAAGGAGTCTTTCTACCCGGATATCATGATACCTGTTACGCTAAAAGTGCTGCCGCCGGTACCTTCTTTTAGCGTAGAGCCTGCAGACACCATTCGTGCAGAAGTAGAATCTGGCAGTGTTGTTTCAGTACCGATTACAGTTTATAACTGGGGCGAGGGCTTATTAAATTTCTCCATGGAGAATCTTAATGATCTTTCCTACTTAAGCTTTAGTCCTGAAGGTGCAGAAGGATTGGAATATGGTGCTTCGGTAACAGTTAATGTAAACTTCGATGCAAGCGCACTAAGCCCGGGTGTTTACAGGGATACCCTGTTCTACAAAACGAACGATCCGCGTTTTCCTGATTATGCTTACCATCCCTTTGTACTAAGCGTAATGCCGGGCGCTGTAAAACCAGGTATTGAAAGTTTTAGCCTGGTTGATGTAAACAGTGGCAATGTTATTTCCACCTTTACCGATAGCCTTGCCATTGATGCAGCAGATGCCGGCTTCTTTACCTATGGCATAGTTGCCAATACCACGGCTACGGTAGGCAGTGTAAGCTTTAGCCTCGATGGCGGTGTAAACAACCTGGTAAACCAGCAGCCATACCTGCTCTCCAGGCTTGCCCTGGCACAGCTTAGCCAGGGGGCGCACCAACTCTCTACCAAAGCCTTTAGCCAGACCGGCGGAAGAGGAGAGGAGCTGCTGGGCAAAGAAGCAATTCTTTACCTGATAAATACAGCCACCATAACAGGGGTGGAGGTTGTCAGCACCAAAGGTATTAAGCTGAAGGAGCTGCAGAGTGGAGATACCATCAACATTCAGGAGAAAGAATACAAAAAGATCAGCCTTCTGGCGCACAGCAGCCATCGGGTAGGCAGCATGAAGTTCTACCTCAATGGCACGTACTATGGCACTGATAACGCAGCGCCTTTCTCCTTAACAGGTGACAAGAAGAAGGATTACATGCCCTGGCCTGTGGAAGAAGGACATTATGCCCTAACCGTAGTACCGTATTCGCTGCCTTATGCCACTGGTATTGCCGGTGAGGCCTATACCCTGGAGTTTGAGGTGGTGAAGGAAAATGCCAAAGCAGCAGCCGTGGTAACCCTTTACCCGGTACCTGCACGGGATGCGCTGCACTTCAGGCTACAGGAGCCTGTAAGTGGAGCGGTAGAAGTACTGATCCGCAACTCGCAGGGGCAGACCATCTATAAAAAGCAGGTAGCAGGCGAAAGCCTTTCCACACTTTCCATTGACCTGCAAGGCATGGGCGTACAGCCTGGGGTATACTACCTGCAGTTGGTTGGCAAAGATGGATTTAAGCAATCACAGACTTTTGTAAAACAATAGAATACTACAAGCACACAAATTAGTGTGCGCAGAAACAAGCTGAAGCAATCACTACACAAGCGTTTCAGAGATTGTGCTACCGGAAAAGCGGGCTAATTTTTAGTCCGCTTTTTTCTTTTAATGAGACATCAAGTTTTGTTAATGAATATGAACAAATGCGCAGCAGATATGTGGAAATAGCAAAAAAAAAGACTGTGGCTGAGTCTTGAAAATATCAACAGACAAGAAGTTTGGAATGGCTGATTCATGCCTAATTTAAGTACTAAGACCATACATTGTTAACAGGATTCAGTAAAAGGTACATACTCAAATGTTCATGGGCATATTCTGTGCATTCATATTTTAAGAATCATATCTAATTTAGGTTTCAGGCAAAGCAGCAGTGTTACTACTCAATGCATTTAGTGCTGGAATTAATGAAACAAAAATTACTATTGATCATTTCTGTTTTCCTGATTATATCATGTGAGAAAGAAGATAAAGTCATAGGAAGCCAAAACCATTTGAGTTTAAGGTGACGGTGTTGGATGCCCTTACCAAATCTGCAGTTATCTTATGAACAGAAGCGAAAGATCCGGAAGGGGGAGCGGTAAGTTATTCCATATATCTAGATTATAAGTAGGTGACTGCTGGTCTTAGTCTTCCTTGTTATGTGTTCGATAAATAGACCTAGGTAAGATTATTTCCTGATCGTAAAATAGGATATAAAGTGTTTTCATGCCAAAACATCAAAAGGGATGATAGAAGAAGTGGTGAAAGATATCAATCTGGCTACACAGCTCGCACTACCAGAATTGAAGAGTGCAATTATTATTTTCTTTCAAGCTATGGGCTTTAGGCAGATTGAAGAAAGAAATGATGCTTTGCACATAAAAAGAGGAAGTGAATTCCGGAATGGGTACACCTATAATCCGCTTAAGTGGAAAAGCGATATCTACATTGATTTTCGTCAGGAGGGTTCGACTACATACGTGAAAACTAAATTTATTATCAATACCAAACACCAATGGGTTACTAAAAAAGAAGCCCTTGTTTGGGAAAGAGTATTTATGAACTACGAAACACTGATAGCGAGCGGAAAGACAAACATATATTGGCTTGAAAATGAACTAAAATCAGCAAAGGCTGCAAATAGAAACATACTGCTGCTGACTATGGCAGGATTGGTAGTTTCATTTGTGCCGGCACTATACCTGGCTATTGAATTTAAAATGGACGTATTGATTCCTGTAATAATGGGCAGTATTACCTATGGTTTTATGTATGTAGGGATAAGGACCAGCAACAGAACAACCTAAAGAAAAGGCAGTACAGGCAAAGCTTCGTAAGATGATAATTTTGGCTTATCAAAAATTATGATGCTCGACAATATAATAGGTCTGGGTTAGATTTAATCTACGATGGGTGTAGGCTATACATGCAGAAGTTAAATATTGCTTTGGCATCTAACCATATATAAACAGAAGATAAAATCGTGTTAGCAGATATTTTCACCTATAACAAGGAAAAATACTTTTTATTCATTTTAGTATTAATCCTGATCAATACCATTCTTCATCCTTTAACAGCTGGTTATGTGCCCACTGGTGTAGACGGTACGTTAGATTATGGTACAGCCTTCGCAACAAATCTTATAACCTGGGCCTTTTCCTGGAACATCTTAGGACTGATAATAGGTGGGGGCATTGCAGCCTTCACTAAGAAAAAAGGTGAGCCTCTGCAAATAAGCACGGCCAGGTCCGTAGTAAAGACTATTTTTATGATACAGTTGATATTTGCCAACTTTCACTTATACTTTCTTCTCTCCGATCTTTTCAGATTATTTTCCAGATGATAGGAACTATAGGCGAGAAGTAATCAATAGGTAATTCTGGTTTCGTTCTATAATCAATAATAAACTTAACATGAAAATCAAGCTCCTTATCATGGCCCTTGCCTTTATGGGCATTGTAAATGTTGCAAATGCACAATCTCCCGAAGAAATGATGGATAGTTTCTTTAAGACTTACCAGAAAAATGAGCCGGTAAAGGCCCTGGATGAGCTTTACAGCCATACCCCCTGGCTGGAAAGAATTAAAGATGATGTGGAAAAGCTAAAGACGCAATTCAGGGATTTGAAGACATTGGTAGGAGAATACAACGGGCATGAGCTTTTGATAAAGAAGAATATTAAAGACTGCTTTGTCATAGCAACCTACCTGGTAAAATACGACAGGCAGCCAATCCGGATCAATTTTGAATTTTACAAGCCGAAGGACAAATGGATACTCTTTGCTTTTTCTTATGATGACAGCTTTGATGATGACCTGGAAAACGCTTTGAAATATGAGCTGCTTGAGTTAACAAAATAACTCAGTAAAACTGCTCCTGCTTACCCATCTCCAGCTGTTACAGTTTCTGAACAGTTGGATGATGGCAGTGTTTGATTCCTGTTTAGCTTTAACAGCTGTTCTAAAAATGGAGGGAACTTAGAGCAGAAAATAAGGCAAATAAATGATCAGGGCACATACCACCGCAATTAAGCATATAATGGTTACTGCTCCTGCAGCCAGGTCTTTCACCTGGCCGATCAGTGGATCATGATTCTTAGAAACCCGATCAGCTAACTTTTCAATGGCAGTGTTGAACACCTCTGCCATCCATGCCAGTCCAATCAGCATCAGCGTGATGAGCCATTCTGTATGACTGATGTGAAGCAGATAGTTAACCACAAGAACGCTCACCGCAGCGGCCAGATGATAGCGCATGTTGTGTTCATAGCGGAATGCGAGCCATATCCCTCGTGCGCCATATTGATAGCTGGCCAGATGTTTCCTGATCGTATTCATCTTCTTTTGCTCATTGTATTTTTCGGGTAAAAAACTTTTCATTCTGGGCTTGTTTCATTGGCGCACATGTGCCAGGTATACAGCGAGAAAACATGTCAAACAGATAAAACTACTGAGTGTAAAGGGAGATAATATGTTTTGTTGAGATCTTTGAGAATGAAATGAATAATACCCCAGGAACCAAAACATTATATAGAACCCAACATCCCAAAAATCAAACATTCCATTTGTGAAATGAATGAGCTGAAGCAACTCCAGACCTACTGCAAATACTATCGGCACAACAACAATTCTCATTTTGTGATTTCTGATCTTCATGTAATAATCTTTCGAAAGAATTGTTGTGCAAAATACCCATAGGCCTCCGGGTAAAGAAAAGATAGCAGGTCCGTTCAAAGGTATGGCATTTGTAATACTGCCTCTGATTGCAGCGTATGTATCAAACGACAGAATGAAAATAACTAATTCATTAACGACTGTTCTTTCAGTTCGATAAAACAGGTAAATAAACAGGCTGATGGTTAATGTTAGAGCAATGAGGCTATAGCTTCTTTTCATAGATCAAAATTTTAAAGTATGAAAACAGGCCTGCGTTAACCTCGTGCAGTAGCGTAAGCTTTTCTGTTTTACTTAAGCTATTAGTGTAGAATACAGATTTGAAATGGAATAATGCAGAGAAGCTCTCAAAAGATCTGTCAACCCATTTAAGCCAATTATCAGGTGTGAAATGATTGAGAATATAAAGCCTGCCACTGGGTTTTAATACTCTGCAGGCTTCCTCCAGTAGTTTTTCCGGATTATCTACCACGGCAAGTACATGGGAGAGGACAACATAATCAAAGGACTCCTCCTGGAAACTTAAAGCTTCTCCATTCATTTTTAGAAGTACCACATTACTCCCTTTTCTTTTGCGCGCAATTTCGAGCATCTTTAAAGAGGTGTCTATTCCTGTTATTTTATGGGTTTTATACTGTGATAAATGGGCCCCGTTACCCACACCAACATCAAGCAGTTGACCATACGGGAGCTGGTTTATTTTATTGAGTAACAATTGCTTTTGTGGCCTCAGAAACAAGTCTATCAGAGGATAGAATATTGAAAATCTATTGTAAAAAGATTCAGTCTGCTTACTCATATTCTGTTTTTATATACTGTTTTCCGCAGGAGTTCTATGGGATACTTTCAGGCAACCTTCAGGAGCCTGGCCTTTTAAATCAGTAGATGCGTTGCGTTAGTTTTATTGAAATTTTAAATCATCCGCTGTACCTGCTTTTCTAAAGTATTGCCCTGGTCAGTTAGCCGGTAATAAACCCGATTCGCTAAAGTGGTAAACTATCCAGTGCCTTGATCTCACTTTTGTACCTGTATGGCATTATCAGGTCTCTTAACAGCCAGTCAAACTTCATGCTTCTCGTTAGCTTGTACAGCCAGATCATGGGCTTCAACAGAGAGATGCTCCTCAAGCCAAGCAACGCACGCACCTGCTGTGGCACTACCAACACCTGCGCCTCCAACAGGAGCCTGTAGCGTACTACGCCCAGGTGTTTACAATACTGGCTTATTAAATTATCTGTGTAGTGGCTGTACTGCAGATTTTGGTTCAGGTGCCCTTGGCGCATCGTTTCCCATACTTCGAAAGTATCAGGCAGTTCCTTTACTCCCATACGGCTTCCAACCCTGTTGAATACTTCTAACACTTCCTGCTTTTCTGCCTTGCTCAGCTCTCGTTCCAGCACCTCAAATACCCTGATGGAATAATCGATTAGCATGAAGAGTACATCTCGGTAAGCCCAGTCGGGAATACTTGCCCCGCGCTTTGCTTCCACACCGGCATGTATCGCTGTCATGGCATCAATAGCAAGCAGGGCCGATTTTTTCTCTGAAAAGATGATTGCACGGGCGTAGGAAACAGTAGAAAAAAGCCTCCCGAGCGGATCTGCAGGCAGCCGTCCGGTAAAGTATAGCCAGTCTACAGCCTTGTTGAGTGCAAACTCAGCGGAGGCACCAGCAAATATGAATAGAATGGTATCACCCTTTCCCCAGATCTGCCGCACCACCGAGTGCTTATCCACAAAATATTCCATAATCATACAAGTTTAGTTTTGATTTGCTTCCTATTCTTCCGGGCCTTCAATCTTCACGCTTTTGATATTATCTTCCATCTTGAGATCAATCATCAGGTAGTTCGGATCAATACCGGCCTTCCCGGGTTTTTCCGACACATTAACGAGGATCGTCTGCTTGCCGGAGCTAATCCGGTGCTTTTGCAGGTAGAGTGTTTTTGCTATTGAATCTCCTGCTGCACGCGGCGCATACACACCTACTTCTATCCAGTCATCCATAGGCATGTTTGTTTCGATGCCAACGCTGTCGACTGTTACTTTGCGCGCGTCCACTTCCAGCGCCACTTGCCAGTTACCATTGCTGCTCTGTTTTGCGGAGGCTCGTTCTGTCTTAAGTTCCCAGAAGGTGTTTGCCGCGAAGAGATCATGCACCAGATATTGAAGAGAATCAGGCGTTACCGCCTGCAACTCTCTGTAGAAATTGAGGGTGGTTGGCAGAGGGGGCGCTGGTGTATAGCCGCGTAGCATCCGCCTGAGTGCATTGTTGACACTGTTCTTTCCGATGTAATTCCTTAGCGCGAAGAGTGCAAAAGGTCCCTTGCGGTAAAGCATGAACCTGTTGTTGGACTGAAGTAAGGGAGGTGCAGCACGGGAGCGCGGCACTTCATACTCCAGTCGCATCTGAGATAAATACCGGAGCAGGTGCTCATAGCCCAGTGTTTCTTCCACAACCTGCATTGCAGAGTATGTTGCCAGGCTTTCTACAAGAAAGCCAGCCCCCTCTACCGCTGCGGGAGAAAGCTTAAGCCCCCACCACTGGTGCGCCACTTCGTGTGCCATGATGTGGTAGGGAAGGTCGAGGCCACCCGGCCGGGGATTCATCAGTGAATACCCTTCCTGGTAATCAATCGTCATAGGGTCGGCATGCATGCCGCGGCCAGGCCCAGGGCGCTCCAGCACCCGAAAATGGCTGTAGGGGTAGGGGCCAAACTCCTTTGTGTAATACTCCAGCGAAGCCTGTGCACTTTTTATCATGCGTTCTACATTTGCATTATGTGCGGGATGATAAAATACCTGGATCGTGACAGGCACTGGTTTACTCCCAGACCCCTGAACTGAGACTGTAGATGCTTGGTCAGGTGGAGAACTCCCTGGGATCCACTGTGCTTCACGTACAGCATATTTTGCCGAGAAAAAAGCATAATCGTTGTGAATGGGTGCATTGGTAGCATAGTGGAAATACTGACGATCTCCTTCAGTCCAGGTACGGCGCAATGCACCTGGCGCAACAGCAGTCTGGTCTTTGCTGGTGCCCACAACAGCCTCAAAATTTATCTGCTGAGCATGATGTGCATCGTAGTGCGCTGAAACATCGTAAAGAGAAGGTCTCTCCGGACGCGGAGGAAGTCCAAACTTTTCGCGCTCACGCGCATTGCGCAGGCGGCGGTCTTTGTGGTAGCCAATGACAGGCATCCAGGCATCGCTGGTAATGTGAGTACCATTCGCTACCACAGAGGCATCTATACCGCTGTTGCTGAAGCCATGGTGCTTTATATGGACTTCGAAGTTCATTTGTAAAGAGTCGCCAGGCTTAAGCTGATTCTCCAGGGAATAAATCCGGTAGCCGAGATCTTCATCGAGTACCACAGGGGTTGCTGCGCGGTCAAAGGAAATTCCTGTAATTGCAAGGTACTGAGGGGTAGAAAGGTGAAT
The DNA here is from genome assembly GCF_020178975.1 of Cesiribacter sp. SM1. Taxonomy (GTDB): domain Bacteria; phylum Bacteroidota; class Bacteroidia; order Cytophagales; family Cyclobacteriaceae; genus Cesiribacter. Next base: position 9,002 of record NZ_JAHXBU010000046.1, on the reverse strand, counting down.
GGAGTCGATGGCGGCCTTGCTGTGGTTCACGAGAAGGTACTTACCCTGTATGTCGGCACTACCATCGTCGGGATAGATCTCTGCATGCAGCTTCGTACGCACCAGTACTGGTTGTGTTGTTTTCTCATACTGCCCGTAGCGCTGCTCGTATTCCGCGCGCATTTCCATTTTATCTTCGGTGGTTGTATAGTCATTCAGCACATTGGTGTTGTAGAAAACATAACCACCTGATACCAGAACCAGCGCCAGTGCTGTCCATGAAGCTGCTTTATGCTGTGCGAACCGCTGCTGTGCCAGGCGAAGCCTTGCGCTGAGTCTCTTTTCTTTGCTTCGTACCCATAACAGGGTTGCCAGCACAGAAATGATGACTGCCCATGATGCCCAATAGAACTTGAACCACAACCAGGGCTTTATAAAAGGGCCAAAGCCGCGCATATCGCTGTAAGACCAACCGGTATCGGATGCGTAAATCAGCAACTTATGTTCAACCCCAATGATGGAAGCAAAAACTATAAATCCATAGGCGCAGAAGGCTACCATGTGTGCGATGTATTTTTGATTAACCACCACATGGATTCCAAAAACGAGCACAGCGAATAGAAGGTAGTTTGTTAGCTGAATACCGAAAAGAGCCTTGATGTATACAGCCATCTCGAAATGGTAATAATCCATCACCAGCTGGTTAATTATTCCAGCCAACATCAGCAATGCGATCCAGGTGGTGATGATGAGTGCGAGCCCCAGGAATTTACCTAAGAACATCACCGATTCAGGTACGGGGGTAGTGTCGGTTAGTTCATGTATACCTGCTTCACGTTCGCGCCAAACGAGTTCACCAGCGTAGAAGATGGTGAGTAGGGGAATGATGATCCACTGTGTACTGTAGCTGCTCAGGGAGGGAGTTAGTACCCTTAACACCTCTTCTGTTCTGGCAAAGAGCGGAACACCAAGCCACTCCATATATTCGGTAGCAAACAAACCAGTACCGAGGGCCATCATAGCGACGAGCGTAAGACCACCGCGGCTGCCGGCAATTGCCCTGTACGATGCCCATGCGATTGTGAGGACCTGGGACACATGCGTTGCGAAAACAAAGCGACCTTTTGTTTGTGGCACAAGGAAAGGGTTGGTGCTATTGTTGTGGGTAAGAGCTGCCTCCCATAAAACCTGGGCTACGGGGCGCAGCGGATCTGGCCTGCGCCTGAAAAAAACCGGCCAGGAGAACGCTGGCCTAACATGTGCAAGTTGAAACCGGAAGTAGGTAAACAGGAGCACTCCCGCAGCTATGGCAAACCACAGGATGCGGTTCCAGAGCCAGGTGCCTTCCAGCAGGATCAGCCGCGTGTTCTTTTCGATTGGCGTCCAGCCTTCCATATCCGCCAGTATGCTGGTGCCGAGGAGGTCCATCAGGCTGCCGAGTGTTTTCCACTCAAGCATAAAGCGTACCGTTGTGCCGCCGAACTGAGAAAAAACGATGATGGCAATGCTGGCAATATAGCTGGAGATAGCCCTACCGCTCAATGCGGCAAAAGTAAACTGAATAGCCGTTGTGGCGATGACCGTTGGCAGGGCCAGAAAACCAAAGCTGGTTAGGTAGGAAGCAAAGCGGAATGGGCCCACGAACTGTGTTTTTGCTCCGGGACCATACAAGGAGAGGAGGAACCCGGCATAAAGAATCAGCAGGATCGAAATATTCAGTACTAAGGCCGCAAGAAATCGCGACCCCAGGTAATTAAGTTTGCTTACCGGCATGGTGTAGGTAAGCGGATGCATGTGTGTCTGCAAATCCCGAGTGGCAGCATCGCCGGAAATGACACCGCCAATCACCACCCATATCACACTGCCGAAAACAGTGAAAAAGGCAATTGTACCGGGCGCACTGAGTTGAGTTTCGTCGGTAAGTGTGACAATCCGCAGAATCATAAAACCGAATAACAGAAATACAGCGAACAGGAGCCAGGTAGAAACCTTGCGCAACTGATAGCTAGTCTCAAATCGTAAGCTTTTCCAGAACTTCATGGCTTTATCTTCTTGTTTGCTACGTTGGCACCCTCGCTGGCTTCAGGGAGTGCAGCTGCTTTTGTATTTGTCTGCTCTACCATTACCTACTCGATATTGATTTCTTCTTAGCCCTCCTCCCAATCGAGCAGCTGGAAGGGGTTTATGCAGTGATGTGCCGGTTTGTGTGGCACAGGCGCCGGGATTGTTTGCTCGCCCCGGCTTTCCACAGATCCTGCCCTATATGCTGCCAAGCCTGCAGTGGTTGCGCCCACAGCTGAATTTCCCTTGTTGATGTGAGCCAGGTTGATGTACAGCAACGATACATCTAAATCTGATGTATAGCAGGGCAGGTGTTTCCGGGATTATGGGCAATCATGCTTTAGGTATTCAGCTGAGCGCAGAGTTGAGTATTGGTGGGGCATTTATCATGTAGAGTACTTTGTATTTCAAAGTTGATGCATAAAAAAATAGCTCTATATATTTTTACTCTCCAGAATCAGGCGTTCCAATGCATCAAGGTGGTTTTTGAAAGCATCCCATCCTTCTGTATTGGCAAAGTAACTGGTGTTGGGCTTACGGCCTACGAACTGCTTTTCCACCCGTAGATAAGCTGCCTCTTCAAGCGCCCGCAGGTGACTTGCCAGGTTGCCATCAGTTAGCTGCAGGCTTTCTTTCAGGGTATTGAAATCCACCTTGTCTTCAACCATGAGTACAGACATAATGCCAAGGCGGAACCTGCTTTCAAACCCCTTGATAATATGTTCGAGATATTCCTTCACCTGTACTCCCTGTTTGCGATCTATGTGTTTTGGTTATGTTAAACTGTAATCTTTGCCTAAGCCATTGCATTTTCGGCTTGCTTTTGTCTTGTTTCAAGAGCAAGCTAAGCCCGCTCGTATTTATAGTACATCAGTGTGCCATATACAATATGCAGCACTGCAAAACCAGTGGCCCGGGATAATAAGCCCCAGCCGATAAAAAAGCAGCTAACCAGGCCCAGCCCTACTTCGCAAAGGCCCAGGTAGCGGATATCCCGGTAGGTGTACTTACTGCTGTTGATAAGGGCCAGACCATAGAAAATGAGCATGGCGGGAGCAACCAGGTAAAGAATACCATGATAAATCAGCACCAGGCAAAACAGCGCACCAAATGCCAGTGGTATACATAAGTTCATCAGCAGGCGTTTACCGTGGCTATTCCAGATTGGTTGTTTAATTTTCTGTGCATTTTGGAAGGTGAAACAGAAAGCTGTTCCCACGGCCCCTGTCAGCACCAGGGTTGCTACCATTGCCAGAAATACAGCAGTTTCCAACTCGAGCTGCAAGCTGTACAGATCGCTGTAGCGGATGCTACGGATGTAGAGGTACCACTTTACCACTCCGGCACTAGCCAGTGCACATAAGCCAGCAAACACACCGGATAAGCCGCTAAGGGAAATAAATCGGGAGGACCGATCCATGATACTGCGGATCTCCTGCAGGGTTGCCAGTTGTTCGTGTTGCTGCGTCATGTAAAGTACTTTGTAATGCAAAGTGCAAAAAATATTTTGTTCGGCAAGAGCAGGAGGTAAAATATTTTGACTGCTGCTGAAAGATCTGATGGGGAAGGGACACAGACTACGCTTAGCCTGATCTTCTGCTAGATTAAATAGCTTATAGGCTATCACTTCGAATTATGGTGCCGCAGACTTTCTGATTTTAATTATCGTAAACAAGGGTAAGCTCCTGATATATATATCGATTTAAAGCTTTTGTCGGATTCTGATTGCTGTGGTATCTGCAAGGTATTTTGGGGTACAAGCTTCAACTAATGAAACCTTGATAGCACACTATTTACTATATTTAAAAATGACGTAAGGGTGGCCAACTCCCAAAGTGGATAAAGATAATGTTGAGAAAAGTCAGAATGAAGACGGGTGAATACCAGCTGTTGTCTGCTGCGAGAGGGTCTCGTTAAATACATATGCCAGGTTCTGCAGTGTAAAAATCAAAAGATGAAGCATTTTTTATTGTTAATGTGCCTGGTCTTTTGGGCCAGCATTCATTGTTCAGCTCAACAAAATACAGCTTACAAATCGCTCGATACCAAAAATCCTATCGTGTTTGGTGGTGATTATATCATATACCAGGATGATACGTTTACTCTAGGTCCTAAAGCTTTTTTTATAGACGGACAGCTCACCGATGCAGAGGTGGCGGCCTATCCTTATGTGTATAATTCGGTAAGGAAGGCTGCGGAAAAGCTCACAGATGGAGCTGAAGAATCTCCGATGGTGCTTTACCTGGCTCCCTATGTCTACTGGATCGACGATCCGGATGATCCTGCCCTTCGTGTATCAACAGATAAAGGGCCGCCTTATGGCCTGGTGATCAAATGTGAATGGCTGCGGTTTTATGGTTTGACTGACAAGCCAGAAAATGTGGTGCTGGCCAGCAATCGTGGACAGACCATTGGTGCGGAGGGTAATTTTACCATGTTCAAATTCATAGGGCAGGGCACAAGTGCAGAAAATGTTACCTTCGGCAATTACTGTAACGTAGACCTGGTGTATCCCCTGAAGCCCCAGCTAAACAGGAAAAAAAGAGCAACGGCTATTGTGCAGGCGCAGCTGATTCACTGCAATGGAGATAAGATCGTTGCCCGCAATACACATTTTATCAGCAGGCTCAACCTTAACCCATTTGTTGGTGGTAAGCGCGTGCTCTTCGACCGTTGTCATTTCGAATCTACCGACGATGCATTGTGCGGCACTGCAGTATACCTCAACTGTACACTGGACTTTTATAGCTCAAAACCCTTTTATCATACCACCGGTACCGGGGCTGTTTTTCTTAATTCCGACATCAGATTGTTTACCCGGGGAGAGCAGTACTTTACAAAAGTGGAAGGTCAGCTAGCCGTGGTGGATACCCGCTTTACCGCCGAAACATCCCTGGATATTGGCTGGATGGATATTCCGCCTAAGGAAATGCGAAACTACCAACACAATGTAAGTCTGAATGGTAAAGATGTAGTGATTAGTAAAAACAGTCCTGCCTCGACGGTTCAAATGGCCGGCAAAGAAGTGTTGGATGCCTACCGCTTTGTACACAGAGACAATGTGGTTTACAACACCTATAACCTTTTGAGCGGAAATGACGGCTGGGACCCCATGGGAATCAGGGAAATAGTTTTGGCTGCCGAAAAAGAGCGTGAGAAAAACTACAGCATGCTCCCCGTACAGTTGTTGGTTTCACCCACCAGGCTGTCTGTTGAAACAGGTAAAAACAGGGCAGGCTTATCGGCAAAGGTGCTAAGGTTTGGAAATTTTGAACTAGAGGCAGAAACAGTAAGCTGGCATGTTGCCCCGGAAGATTCTGCACTGGTAAAACTAGAAGTAAGTAAAACCGGCAGCAACTGTCAGGTAATACCCACCAACACAGGAGATAGGAGCCGGCAGGTAATTATAACAGCAGCCACACCTTCCGGACTGGAAGCTGCGAGTGTAATTGAGGTTGTTCCACCTGTACTGGATGCTCCTCAGTTCAGTAGTTTGCCTGAAATCAAATTACAGAAAAACGGTAAACTCCAGCTGGAGTATAAACTTGCAACCGCTTATGCAGATCAGTCACTTGTGCGATTTTCTTGTAGTTGATGTTGTTGTCAAAGAAGTAGTCCATCAAGGAGGCTGCATCCCCATCAAATACTAGCCCATCAAGGTTGGTTATTTGCACCGTTTTGTCTGTACTTGCACGGAATAGCTGCGGGTTCATCGTCAGGAATACTGGCACCATTCCATAAATTTCCTTGATGTATGATAGATTGTGCTAGTAAGTCTTTCCCCCCGCGCCATAACGTCTCCATTGTGGTTAACAAACCATTTTTCAAAATCCCCTCCAGATTACGAGGCTTGGTATGGTGGTACATCTTTAGTCCATCAAAGTTGCTAAATGATGCTTTGAACCGTTCATATGACTTTATATACAGCATTGGGATATCCTTTTTCTGTATATATCTCCTCGGTTGAACAGGTTTATTTTGGTAAAAACTACCAACTGCTGCTGGCCAACCTGCACATATATTGGAAACCTATGAATATGATGACCTCATTATGACCTATTGTATCTCTTCCAGTAGACGAGAGATTCAGCAGTATGAAAATTTGGTACTGGAGAGTACTGTCTTAGTAGATATAAAAGCTAAATGGTAGTAATCGTAAGGCTGTAGTGGTGTTTCTACAGTAGGTAAATCGTGGGAGATATTCTGTACTTCATGAGCGTTATAGAGTGTTGATGAACATGTCATCATCACACAACACTTCCCCTAAAGCCATATCAATCAGCTTCTTTCTCACCCAATTCACAACTTCAGTGATCCCACTCTTGATGTTGGGCACATCATCAGAGTCCTGTATGTGAGTTTTGAAAGCCGTACAGGTGCTGCTTACAGTAAAATTCATAAGCAGGGAATCTTTAACAATTAGCAAGCAAAAAAAAGCCTGACTTCACTATATTAGTGAAGTCAGGCTGTAAGATTTAGAAATTTAATTCAGTCCTATCATGCTATACTATTTTATACATACCGCAGTGCTGGCGGAACTTATAGAAAAGCTGGAGTAGTCAGTGATTGCTGCTTATTAGGCGCTCGAAGCTTTCCTTTGTAACCTTACCGGTAGTGTATCAGATGTAAGGCTGAGACTTCTTGAGGTTATATCACCTACTATGAAAAACCAGCCTTGGCCAGCTCTGAACCCTAAATTTTTGACTGACTCACAAATTGCCAGCCTTACTTCTGATACACTAACACCTTACCTACATCCGAGTGTGTCGACAAGCTGTCATAAGCTACCAGATGCTGTTTAATTATGGAGCAATTCTAACAACATTGACTGAATTATCTTTGCTTATACTCTAATGAAAATCTTTGAATCTATTGTTTCAACAAAACATTCCCAAAGAGATTCAGCTTGTTATTTTCAATGATCGAATATTCATACTTTCCATTCGGAAATCCTGTAGTGAAGTTGACCTCTGAATCAGTAAAGGTATAGGTAAATGCAGTATCTTCACCATCCGCATCAGTTCTTCTTCCTGTCAAATCTTCGTTAAATTCAAGTTGATACCAGTAAGTATTTGTAGTGCTTTCCCATTTCCAAGTTCCAATCATGTTGTTGAATACCTCTTGTTTTACAGGCTCTTCCTCCTTACTACAAGAAGATACGGCTACTGATAAGGTGAAAAGGCAAAAAGCCACGAACATCAAATTTTTCAATTTCATTTTTAATAGCATTAATTGATAGTACCTATAAATAACTTTTAGTCACACGAAACGATATCAAGGTAAATTTCTTATTGTTGATTAAACAGCTCAACAAAGCCCTCTATGGAAGTTGTTATCATGTGATTCGGTACGAAACTAAACCCTTGGAAAGAACTTTACAAGCATATCCTTCATATTGAAAAATGCTTTAAGTGTATGATATTCGCAATAATGCAATAAAAAATGTTGTACCAAATTGCTCTGTACAGTCTACTTTTTGCCTTCAATCGAAAAATTCTCACATTAAAGGTAAAACAGTCACAATGTACGGTGACAGTAATAGAGTAATTTTAATGAAATTCACAACTGTTAGCCTGTGTTAAAAACATGCGCTAAGCTAATGTTAGAGTCAGCAGTAGCCGTCCCCTGCTATATATAAAGGACATGTATGTCTTGAATCGATCCCTGCAATAGTTGGAGAAGGATACTGTACAAAAGGCTGTTACATTGTAAACGCCACAAGTGCGGAGGCCAAGCGAGGTGGCTAGCCGACTTGCTTTCAAATGGAAGAACTGGGCATCCGTATACGCCCGTCAAGGGAAATTTGCAAAAGTCATTGTGCTGATGGAAGAGTAGCTGCTTCTGGTGGTTACGACAAGGAAAAACGGAGACCATGGTCTCTGTAGGTGCGTGTTGAGGAGCTGAATAATTTGGGACGCCCAGTCTGAACTACCTATGAAGCCTTGTTAGGATATAAATTAATGTCAAAAGCAGGTGCTGCCTCTTCTTCTGCGATAGGTGTGAATGACGTCCTGATCACTGCTCACACGGCATTCGGGGTAAAGGTGGCAGGAACTCAACACAGGCTTTGTACGGAATAAGAAAAGCCACTATCGCACTGTTAACCCTCTTTGAAGGGGATGCAGTCACATAAGGATAGTGTGAGATAGTGGTGGCGGACCAGATCATAGTAGTGATGATGGTTCTGTAATGGAGCTGGAGCGAAGGGTCTGGCTTGTTTTGTTAATGGGATGATTGAATAGCTAGATACAAGATCACTGCCAATTACCTGAAAAGGTACTGGCACATCCAAAATGTTATTACATTAGTGATTAAACAAGAAGAGCCGTATGAAGGGAGACTTTCGCGTTCAGATCAGTGAGAACGTATGTGGGTGTAGCTCCCTTATATGACTCTACTAACACACATAAATGCCAAAAATAGAGTTGATCACAGAGATTAAGGCACCAATTGAAAGGTGTTTTGATTTATCAAGGAGTATTGATCTGCATGTGATTTCAACTCAACATACAGGTGAACGAGCAATAGATGGAGTAACTTCAGGACTAATTGAGCTCGGCGAAAGTGTGACGTGGAGAGCAAAGCATTTCGGGATTTGGCAAGATTTGACGAGTAAGATTACAGATTACCACAGGCCTGTTTTCTTTGCTGATGAAATGGTAAAGGGAACCTTTAGGTCTTTCCGTCATGAGCATCATTTCAGACAAAAGGACGCAGATGTAGTGGAGATGATGGACTACTTCAATTATGAATCACCGCTGATGATTTTGGGCAGGATCGCTGATAAATTGTTTCTTGAATTGTACATGAAGAATTTATTGCAACGAAGAAATCATGCATATTCCGTTAAAACTGAACAGGTTATTCCGGGTAAAGTGAACACCCTATAGGAATGGATGAGTAGAAGCGTTAGTTAAGCTACTTTATTTTAGGGGTTATTGCTAAGGGTTGATTTGAGCTTA
>NZ_JAHXBU010000077.1 GCF_020178975.1 Cesiribacter sp. SM1 | reverse complement strand
TTCGCCTCCAAGAGCCTAGGCATCCTCCATACACTCTTACTTACTTTCTTTATGCTCATTACTAAACTAGTTTCGCAACTAATCTAGAATGACCCTATTTCCTCTCACAACATGTCAATGAACTTTTTCCTAGTCTCTATCCCCAAGGGCAAGGTCACATGCTTGCTCAACAGTGTACCCCTCTTGGGAGACTAAAATAGTAGTAATAAGTAGCTATGCCTGTATATGGTATATGGACTTACTCCTTATACCTGCTGTACCAGCATACGCTCTCTTACTTTTTCTTCAATGTATCCTTAGCCTACTGCTTTGGATTTAGATGTTTTCTTCGACAGTCTCTCCTGTATGTCCTTGTACAATATACCTTGTACTTTGTACCGCTGCCAAAGGCAGCCAGTGGAGAATATCGGAGTCGATCGGGCCGGCCTTCCGGCGATGACCTCTTGAATGCTTGGCACTCTCTCTTCCTTTACCCCTTGTGGAGAATATCGGAGTCGAACCGATGACCTCTTGAATGCAAATCAAGCGCTCTAGCCAGCTGAGCTAAT
>NZ_JAHXBU010000076.1 GCF_020178975.1 Cesiribacter sp. SM1 | reverse complement strand
AGCAGCACTTACTGCTGCCTATGTAGCGCCAAGAACAGAAACAGAAGAAAAGCTGGCCCACATCTGGCAGGAGCTGCTGGGGGTGGAGAAGGTAGGGGTGGAGGATAACTTCTTTGAGCTGGGAGGACATTCGCTGCTGGCAACACGGCTGCTGTCGATGATCCGCAAAAGCCTGCAGGCAGAGCTGCAGATCAAAGACATCTTCACCTATCCTAGCATAGCGGCACTGGCTGATCAGCTGCTCACCAGGGGCAGCGGCAGGCTGTTGCCAGCCATTGTTCCAGCTAAAAGAGAAGGTAAACTACCGCTGTCTTTTTCCCAGGAGCGGCTGTGGTTCATCGACCAGCTGCAGGGCAGCAGCCACTACCATTTACCGGCAGTCTTTCGCCTGCAGGGAGCGCTGGATGTTGAGGGGCTGCAGGCATCTTTCCGCCAGATCCTGGAGCGTCATGAGTCACTTCGCACTGTTTTCCTGCAGGAGGAAGGAGAGGCCTGCCAGCAGATCATGGATGCTGCACACTGGCAGATGGGCTACAGCGAAGCCCCTGCACAGG
>NZ_JAHXBU010000072.1 GCF_020178975.1 Cesiribacter sp. SM1 | reverse complement strand
ATAACGTCCATTGAATAAAGCAGATGCCCTGCACTGGCCTTTGCTGAAAGGACGCAAAAATTGCTTCCTGCATTGTCAATGGCTGAAAGCTGTTGGGGCATTTGCTTTATTCTGTTGTTACCTTCAGTTTATTATTTTTATTCAACATTCAGGTAGTTCTTTTCCAGTCCTACCATATGTTCTAGTTCGCTTTTATCAGTAATAATATTTTTCAATCTATTCCAGGAAGCCAGTCCTTTTGATACAACTGCTTGCCATTCTTCATCATTCAATATTTCTTCATCTCTTATATCCGGATTTTTCATCCTTTCACTATCCAGATATTGATCGAATGCGAAATGAAATTCTTTGATAGCTTCAAATTCATCCACTGAGATAATCCCATTTTTTATCTGAGATTCATAGTGATCGTCCAGATTGAGATCATCAAAGTATTGGTGCATATCCTCGTTAAACCATCCAACTACATTAGGATACCTTTGCTCAATCCAAAGTCCCCATTGATATTCCAGATGCGAAAATTCAAACAGTGACCCTATCCAGCGCCACCTCCACCTTTCTTTCAATTCTGCTGGTGACGGATTGCTCATTTTTATTGAAGGTAACGTCC
>NZ_JAHXBU010000071.1 GCF_020178975.1 Cesiribacter sp. SM1 | reverse complement strand
AGGCTGTTAAAGTCAGACTGGCGGTAGTTGAGGCCCCCCTGCAGACCCAGCGAAAGCATACCTGCTCTTTTGAACTTGATCTGGTAGGCATAGGAGACATAGGCACTCCAGTCGGTATGTACGCCAATGGTTTCATGGGAGATGAGCATGCCCAGGCCAATGTTCTTTCGATCAAGGGGGGCATGCACACTTAGCATCTGTGTTTTAGGGGCACCCTCAAAGTTCACCCACTGGCTGCGGATAACAGCCATGGCATTGAACTGCTTCTGGCTGCCGGCATAGGCAGGGTTAAGGGCTAAACCATTGAACATGTACTGCGAGTAAGCCGGCCGTTGCTGGGCAAAGAGGGCTCCTCCTGCTAACAACAGTGCAGCCAACAGGGCATAAGATAAGTAGTGTATGAAATGTCGCATGGCTTAGCGTATTAGTTCAAGGAATCCTGTTTTTGGTTTTTCATTTACGTTGTCTCTGAAGAGCACCCAGTAGTAAGTACCTGCAGGCAGCTGCTTGTTGCCCAGGTAAAGACCCCTGTTGCCGGTTCCGTCAAACACCCGCAGGTTATTGTCGTAGCCCGACATCTCAAATACCAGCCCGCCTGCACGGTTGTATATGCGCAC
>NZ_JAHXBU010000070.1 GCF_020178975.1 Cesiribacter sp. SM1 | reverse complement strand
AACGGACAATGAATAAGACAGATGAGGGGAAATATGCACCTACCTGTCTTCTTGCAGTAAGATAGTAGAAAGTGATGAAGGTTGAAATAACTGGCTCCCCCTCATTTGTCTTATTCTAGTGTTATGTGTAGTTCTTGTTAGTATTAGAAACTCTTTGGCTGCATTAGATTATGTATATTTTCTTTTGTCAGCCTTAGTTTTCTTTTACGCTTCAAGAACGCTGTAAGCGGTGAGGCAGCCTTTGGGAGCTAAGGGATCTGATATTTTTCTCTGATTTTTATCCCCAGGACGGATAATTGTCGGTGAAAAAGATCGGTAAAGGAGCAGAACCAGTCGTTTAGACAGTATTTAAAGCAGGCCATCCGCTGTCTTAGTGCTTGCTTTTTTATCCGCTTCGTTAGCCACAAACACTTGATTATCTGATAAATATCGGCTAACTTCGCTCGTATAGCTACACGCTAGGACATCGTCCTTCTGGCAAGCAAGCCTTGCCGACAGGCCTCGCCTGGTGAAGCTAAACAGCAATCCATCCTTGGGGCTGGACCGCTAAAAAGCAAGCGCTAAAACTCCCTCTGGCCTTCCGCTTCTGCTCTTGGGAGACCTAGCTCCACAGAAAATCCACCAGCCGAACCGCTTATTACACATAACGTCC
>NZ_JAHXBU010000069.1 GCF_020178975.1 Cesiribacter sp. SM1 | reverse complement strand
CAACGTCCGTTGAATAAAGCAGGGGCTGCTCACCGCTGCATCTACATGGACGATAAGGTAGATGTTTTGTAGTTCAATGGCAAAGAGCTGTTACAGCCCTTGCTTTATTCTGTTGTTGGTGCAAGACTTTTTTATTTATTAACAGTCGCGCTGCACTTTGATACTTGTTATTTTATCGTCCTTGATATTGAAGTTGTACCAGTACCCGTCAATCTCACAATATACAGTCGATCCTTTTTTATAAAGAAAGTGCTTCTGTGCCTTTAGGCTTTTCACTAATTCAGTATAGCTCTGGCCAATCTTGTTACCCAGCACCTGGTAGTCCCCCGCCAGCAGCTTTAGTTCTACTAATTCGTCTTCTTTATTATCATATCTCCAGTCTTTCGGTCCATTGGAATTATAGACATACATATTACCTATCAGCTGGCCTCGATCATCAATCAAGGTATAATGTCCGAATAGCCCGCCCCGTTGAGGTACGCATTTATATTCTTCTGATTTATTAGGGGCAAGCGTCGAGGTAGAGTTCTTTTGATGAGTCCGTTTAAGATCATGCAGGTCCAGCTTTGGCACTTGGCTATACCCACTGAAGGATATAATGAAGCAGAAGAGCATCAATAGCAGCTGTCTACTGTTGGATGTGATCATGAGGCGTTTCTACTGGTTTTGTTTTGCACCAACGTCCAGTGAATAAAGCAGGGGCTG
>NZ_JAHXBU010000075.1 GCF_020178975.1 Cesiribacter sp. SM1 | reverse complement strand
GCATGTGGACCATAACCAACTTCTTTGGCTATTTCTCCATATTCCTTGTTCTGGTTAATCTTGTACAGATAAAAGGCTCTTACTCTTGCCTGGGCTAAGGGATGAGTAAGCTTCCTGCTCCTCTGTAGTAGCTCCTCTGCACTCTCATGAATCTCTACCTTCTTCACTCTTCCCATACCAGCTACAACATCCCCTCACTATTGAAGGTTCTTTGCACTATGTGGTATTACTTCGGACTTTGGTTATGAGCTGAAGACCCTGCATATAAAACTCCTAGAATAGAGCTGTCATGTAGCCTTTCTCTCCAAAGCATTTTCCTGCCAGACCAGTCAGAAAATACTTGAGTACTCCTTGGTTATTGTTGGCCACATTGCCAGTGGTAAAAACAAAGCGGTCCGCAACTGCGGTTGATGATTTCCCCCACCTGGTTAATGATCAAGTATGCTTTGAATCCATAACACCAGCTCATGGAGCTTATTCCTCTTCTGGCATGCGCATCAAAGACTCTATTGCTGTGAATCCTTCTGTTATGGCACACCGGCAGTGGTTTATAATCTATGATATACCAGCCCGTGCGCTGGGAGAGCAGTGTTCTGTACTTGAGAAAAACATAAAGGCCTGGCAAAAGGCGAGGGATTAAAGTTACTAAACGCTCGTAACTGATAAGAGTAGGAAAGTGACTTCTTAGCTGTACACTCACAAACTGTTCATAGTAGTATCGGATCAATCGGTAAATCTGGGGAGCAGGGGTAGAATTTTTCGAGTAACAGTGTTTACTTGCTTTCAAAAAGAAATTGGAAGACAAGCACTATCTAAGATTTTTGTTGCCTGAAGGCTTGCTGGAGTA
>NZ_JAHXBU010000074.1 GCF_020178975.1 Cesiribacter sp. SM1 | reverse complement strand
GTTTCCAATTTAGCTAATTGTTTTTGTAGTTCTCGCACCTTTCTCTTTCGTTTTTGGTCCAGATATTCATACTGATCTGGAGGCGTAAAGGGCTGATGCTTGACAAGCATATTCCAAATAATGACAGCCAACTTTCTGGCTGTGGCAGAAATAGCAGCCGATCTTCCTTTACGAAAGCATACACGCCTAAAGAAGCTGGTCAGGTAATTATCTTTTAGATTGCCTATGGTATTGGCGGCTTGTCTTAGAGCGATCTTCAGGCGATTACTACCCTTTGGGGTTCGACTGCTAAGAACCTTGCCTCCCGAGACCTTCTTGTTGGGGCAAAGCCTGAGCCAGGAGGCAAACTGTTTGGCGGTGGCGAACTTCTTTACCCCTTCAGATCCTACTTCACTCATTAGAGTCAAGACTGTGGAATGGCTTACCCCCTGAATGGCCAGCAGATCTACACCATCAAAATACTGATAGGCTACCAAATTGAGATCTATGTCTCTGGGTGCATTCTTGTTTACACGCTTATGCACCTTTGTCTCTGTGAATAAGGCCTTTTTTGTATCATCCTGCCCAATATGATCTTCAAGCTGCTTTTTCATTGCTTCATCACAGAGGTTGATCTGTTTTTGCAAGTATTGATACTGATCAAGCTCTTGCTGAAGAGCAAAAAGAAAGTCTCCTCTGTTGTTACTCTGCAGGGCTTTAGCAATCTCTTCCTCTGACTTCTTACAGTTGCCATGCCGGAGACTAGCCAGCTTTTTTGCATCTGTTTCACCTTGACAGATGGCCTCTACTATTCTTAGGCCCGTCAGACCAGTGATATCATTTACCACCACATCTAACCTAAGATTGAGCAGGCGAAGGTACTGCTGCAT
>NZ_JAHXBU010000073.1 GCF_020178975.1 Cesiribacter sp. SM1 | reverse complement strand
TCATTGCTTTGAGTTCCTCGGGTAAGTGTCCTTGCCAAGCAGTTACCTCTCCAATAATTTTTAATGGATACAGAGAACGGTACGATTTTGTTGGATTGCCTGGAAATTTCTTGTCCGTCAAGTTTGGGTCGTCCTCAATTGAACCGGTTGGCTCAACTATATAAATCCTTTCACGCCCATCACCCAAGGCAAGTTCAGCTCCCCAAATAGCAGCGTCCAGGGTAGCTGTAAGGTAAATGTATTTCGCCTTTTTCTTTTTGCCGTAGTTTGAGTTGAAGCCAGCTTGGATCAAGTCGCCTACATTTAGATTAGCTTTGGTGCCGTGATAGAACGTCTGTGAAAAATCAATTGTACTGTTTCTTCCCATGGATTCCTTATTGTTTTGAATACCGTTTACCCTATGTTGGAATTGTCCGTAGCAACGAAGCTGCCCTACATCCACCTACGAGCTGCGTAAAATCTTCTCTAACTTCTTGCCCTTCGCCAATTCATCCACCAACTTATCCAAATACCGAACCTGCTGGGTCAAAGGGTTCTCGATTTCCTCTACCCGGTATCCACAGATAACTCCAGTTATGAGGTAAGCATTTGGATTTAGAGAAGCCTGTTGGAAGAATGTTTCAAAAGTTACGTTATCCTTTATTAGTTCCTGCAGTTTTTTGTTGTTATAGCCTGTTAACCACTCAATAACCTGATGCAACTCTTCTTTTGTTCTGCCTTTCTTCTCCACCTTTGCCAGATACATGGGATAAACCGAGGCAAAGGTCATTTTTGCTATACGCTGATCGTGTTTGTCGGAGTTGTTCATGCCTTGCATTTTCATGTTAATATTCTGTATGTGACCTTCAAAGCAGCTTTTCTTGCTGCACACAAAAATC
>NZ_JAHXBU010000047.1 GCF_020178975.1 Cesiribacter sp. SM1 | reverse complement strand
ATGTTCAATGGTTTAGCCCTTAACCCTGCCTATGCCGGCAGCCAGAAGCAGTTTAATGCCATGGCTGTTATCCGCAGCCAGTGGGTGAACTTTGAGGGTGCCCCTAAAACACAGATGCTAAGTGTGCATGCCCCCCTTGATCGAAAGAACATTGGCCTGGGCATGCTCATCTCCCATGAAACCATTGGCGTACATACCGACTGGAGTGCCTATGTCTCCTATGCCTACCAGATCAAGTTCAAAAGAGCAGGTATGCTTTCGCTGGGTCTGCAGGGGGGCCTCAACTACCGCCAGTCTGACTTTAACAGCCTGACTGTTCAGGCCGGAACTGATCCGCTGCTGGGGTACTACCGCAAGTCTACGCCTAACTTTGGTACAGGAGCTTTCTACAGCACCAGAAAAGGTTATGTAGGTTTATCTTCTCCCTTCCTGGTAGAAAATAAAACCTTTGATATTAACAGCGATGGCCTTATTACCGAAAACAGGGAGGCCCGCTACTATTACCTGACAGCCGGTAAACTCTTTGAACTGGGGCCCAAGGTACAAACAATGCCCTCTATGCTGCTTCGCCTGCAGGACAACATGCCCCTGGGCTATGACCTTAGCCTTAATTTCTACTACAACAAGGTGCTGGGCACAGGCATCTCCTACCGCAATGGAGATTCTATCATTGGTATGTTTCAGCTGATCTTGAATGAGAACGTAAATTTTGGCTACGCCTACGACTACACCCTCTCCAGTTTGAGCAACCATACCCAGGGATCGCACGAGCTTCTGCTGAATTACCGCATCAGGCTTAGTCCCGAACCATGCCACGCTTACTTCTAGCAACAATAAACTCACGGCAATAAAGCAGGTCAGCAAAGGCCTGCTTTATTTGTATTTTCACGGGGCTGTATCAATCCTGCCCAGCTGTGACAATATATAAATGTAACCTGCAAATAATGAAATAATACTATTTCAGGAGATCGAAAAATCTTTGTTTAACCAACAATCCGCTTCGTAAAACATAGTTTTTATCTGAGTTTTGTTAAAAAAATGTTACTTTTTTCCCCAATTCTTTGAAATCTATCAATAAAACGGCCTTTTTAGATTATTTTAACCTGAAGAATTGGAATATTACAAACTCTTCCTGTATAATTGGTTTATGAAAATTGAAGACGAAATCCACCAGAAGCACTTCAGGAATGAACACCAGAGGGCTGCTGTAAACCTATTATATTCTCACAGTTGGCTCACTACAAAAATCAAACAATTCTTGAGTGAGCATGATATTACCATGCAGCAGTTCAATGTTCTCCGAATTCTTCGCGGCCAGCACCCCGAGAGTATTTCTACTTCGGTTATACGCGAGCGCATGCTGGATCGTAATTCAGATGCCAGCCGTATAGTAGACAGGCTTCATAAGCAGGAACTGGTAGACAAACAGCCCTGCCCCAGCGACAGACGCCTGGTAGATGTACGCATCAGCAGTAAAGGGCTGAGGCTGCTGGAAAATATAGATCAGCGCCAGGTGGAGTTTGACAGTTTTCTGTCCAATATTTCAGAAGACGAAGCCAGAGAATTAAACCGCATACTGGATAAAATCCGGAGCAACCCAGAGGAACTGAAATAAGATAAGAGGCGCTGTTACTAAACATTAGTTGCTACGCTGCAAAACAGGTACATTCTTCAATCAAAAGCGGCCGCCGGTAAATTACCGGGCGGCCGCTTTTGATTTACATTTAAGACGTTACAGGCTGTTTTTTTTTGCTTAGCCTCTATTGCTGCTAACGCATTTTGCTGCTGTATTCTTTAACTGTTTCTATAAAAACCTTCACCATCTCGGGGTCAGTATCCGGGTAAACCCCATGACCAAGGTTAGCAATGTGCCTGTGTGGGCCAAACTGCTCCAGCATGCGCCGGGTGGCACCTGCTACTTCCTTTGCATTACCATACAATACACAGGGATCCATATTACCCTGTAGCGTTTTATCTGTTCCTACCCATTTACGGCATTCTTCAGGATCCATGTGCCAGTCGAGCCCAATGGTCTGGCACGGCAGGGCCGACATTTCTTTTAGCGCAAACCAGGCTCCTTTTGCAAAAACAGTAAGTGGCACCTGCCCGTCCAGGGCTTCGCAGATCTGGCGGATGTAGGAGAGTGAAAACTCGCGGTACTGCTCCGGCCCCAGGATACCGGCCCAGGAATCGAACACCTGCAGCAGGTCTGCTCCTGCTTTTACCTGCGCCTGCAGGTAAGCGATGGTAGAATCGGTGATCATTTGCAGCAGCTGGTGTGCCAGTTCGGGCTGTGTATACAGCATTTTGCGTGCCTTGGAAAAAGTTTTGCTGCCACTGCCCTCTACCATATAGCAGAAAATGGTAAAAGGTGCGCCTGCAAACCCTATCAGCGGTACCCGTCCGTTAAGTTCTTTTTTTGTAATGCGAATTGCCTCCAGCACATAGCCCAGGTCAGATTCAGCATCGGCTACCTTTAAAGTGTTAAGGTCCTGCTCAGTAGCTACAGTTTTAGGAAAGTAGGGGCCTTTTTTCTCCTGCATTTCGTAGAGGCACCCCATGGCTTCGGGGATCACCAGGATATCAGAAAAAATAATAGCGGCATCCACGCCCAGAATATCTACCGGCTGTATGGTTACCTCGGCAGCCCGTTCAGGTGTTTTCACCAGTTCAATAAAATCACGCAAACTGTTCCTTACGGCGCGGTATTCCGGCAGAATACGGCCGGCCTGTCGCATAAGCCATACAGGGGTACGTTCGGTTTTTTCGCCTCGGGCTGCTCGCAGCAGCAGATCATTCTTGAGTTCCATATGGGCACAAAAGTAGTATTAGAATTGTTGCAAGACAAAGAGACAACGAAAGTACGCTGGCTTTTTTTACGCAGCGCAAACGGTTTCCGGAATCGCTTTTTCCTTACCTTTACAATGTTTAACACGCTAACATGAGTTTTCTGTTTGATAATTTTTTGGCCTGGAAGGCCTACTGTGAAAAAAATGAGCTGCTCCTGCACGAGAGCGTAGCCGAGTATGAAGGAGAACAAAAGGGTAAATCGCCGGAGGCAATCCGGGAAGGGCTTAGGCGCGCTTATGCCGTTATGAAAGATGCTGTGCAAACAGGCCTTACAGAAGATATGAAATCGCGTTCCGGCATGATCGACAATGGCGGCAAAAAAGTCTACAACCATTCTCTTTCAATTCTGTCTCCTGAATTTCAGAGACTTATTGCGCGCGCACTGGCAGCCAAAGAAGTAAACTCCTGCATGGGCCGTGTGGTGGCAGCCCCTACGGCCGGTGCCTCCGGTATTTTACCGGGCACACTCTACACCCTGCAGGAAATACACGGGCTGGATGACGAGCAGATGATAGACGGACTGCTGGTAGCAGCAGGCATTGCCCTTATTATTCAGCAGCGGGCTTCCCTGGCAGGTGCCGTTGGTGGTTGCCAGGCCGAAACGGGCAGCGCTGCCGCTATGGCCTCCGGAGCCATGGTCCATGTTTTAGGAGGTAGCATAGACCAGGTATTCAATGCCGTTGCCATTACCATTCAATGTATGCTGGGGCTGGTGTGCGATCCGGTTGCCGGCCTGGTAGAAGTACCCTGTGTGGTGCGTAATGCGAGTGCAGCAGCCATTGCTTTTTCTTCTGCACAAATAGCCCTGGCTGGTGTGGGCGGCACCATACCGGTCGATGAATGCATAGAAGCCATGGGCGAAATAGGCCAGAGCATGGAGGCCCGTTATAAAGAAACTGCACTGGGCGGTTTGGCAGCAACCACTACCGGCCAGGCCATCAGCAAAAGAGTGCTGATTCAGGATATTGAAATTCTGCCAGACGAAGAGAAAAGTCCGGAATAAACCGCACCACCTTATTTTGGGTTTAAGCTTTTTGTTGCTGCACATTTATAGCGCCTGCCAATGAAGAGAGATTTTACTAAAAGCACCAGCATTGAAAAACCCGGGAGTACCCTAACTAGCGGCACAGAAAAACCATTAGCAGTAGGCATATCTCCTATCAAAGTAACAGTAGCCCTGTTATGCATAAGCGTGCTGTTACTACTAGGCAATTTGGTTTCTGTGTACCTGATTGCCTCCGGAAAAAACAGTCAGTCGGTTTTGCTGTGGTATACTGCCTGGTATTTCGATTTTAATGGTGAATCAAACTTTCCGGCATTTTTTTCAACGCTGGCACTGATGTTTGCTGCACTACTCAACCTGGTGATTTATCGTTTCCTGAAAACAAATGCTGCAGCAGACAGCACTTATTGGCTGGTGCTGGGGCTCATTTTCGCTTTTTTATCAATTGATGAAAATGTACAGCTACATGAGGCAATAGCAAAACACCTGCGGCCAGTGCTTCCTACCGATTTCAATGGCTTTTTCTATTGGGCATGGGTTGTGCCCTACTCTGTAGTTGCACTGGCAGTAGCTGCTTACTTCTTTACCTTTGTGCTAAACCTGCCAAAGAAAACCCGAACCCTTTTCATTGCCAGCGGGCTGCTGTTTATGCTTGGCGCACTGGGCCTGGAATTTATTGAAGGGTACTATTTTAAGTTATATGGCCTGGACCACCTCATCAACAAAATTCTGTACTGCATAGAAGAGTTGTTTGAAATGTGGGGTATAATCATATTTATCTATGCCCTGCTTGATTATGCCCGTTCTCTGAACATCAGGTTACGCTTTAACCCGCAAGAAAATGCCTGATTCTCTTCTGTTATGAATGATTGACCGGCTGAAAAAAAGCACAGCGAGTGGCTAAATTGCTGATGCAAGTCTTTTAGATAAAGCGTGCCTTAGAAACTGGGTTTATCATCATTATAGAATTCCACTGGGTAATATGTGCTTTCCGCCGTAAATAATTCCATTTAAAACAAGCCCCCAGAACACAGCACTCGCCAGCATGGAAAGAATGATCTTCTGACGGTCGCCGGAAAAAGCATTTACCAGTAGCGCACCGCCTATGGGGGTAAAAACCAGCGGGGTTAAAAAGCTTACGCCAAATACGCCCCAGCGCTTCCACACCCTTACAAACCTGCGGTTGTTAGGTGTAAAAAGCTTTCGCTTTTTGCCAATCAGCTTGTGTACCCAAAGCCTGATGCCTGGCCCCAGCAGCGTCAGCAGCAATACGGTCGTCATCATACCCAGGGTACTAAACAGGGCGCTCTCCCAGAAGCTAAGGCCTGTAGCCACCCCTGCAAGGGGGCCTGCTATAAACTTTACCATGCTGCCCAGGTACACTGTAAGATATTTGACGAAAGCTTCGAGCATTTAACTGATCACAAAATAGGTGTAAACACAGTAGACGGACAGCAGTACGCCCCCCTCTACCCGGCTGATGGTGCGCTTTATGAACATCATGGGGAGCACCAGCAATGTAATAGCCAGCATCCACACCATATCAACGTTCACAATATCACTATTAACGTATACTTCTTTTATAATGCTGGTGATGCCCAAAATTGAAAAAATATTAAAAATATTTGAGCCCAGCAGGTTGCCCACGGCCAGATCGCTTTCTTTCTTGAAAGCCGCTATGGCAGATGTAACCAGCTCGGGCAGGCTGGTACCCACCGCTACCACGGTTATGCTGATTACCCGCTCGGTTACCCCCAGGTAGCTGGCAAGCTCGCGGGCACTGCCTACAAACCATTCAGAGCCAAAATACAAGCCCGTTACGCCCGCCAGCAGGTAGAGCACATCTTTCCAGGGTGCCTGGCTGGGCAGTTCCTCATCCATTACATCTTCCAGCGCATGTTTGCTTATGTTTTCCTTGCGGCTTTTCCTGATCAGGAATACAATGTAAATAACAAGCAGGGCTACAAAAAAACCTCCTTCCAGCTGACTGATGTAGCTATCCTGCACAATAGCATACAACAGCAGCGAAGCACCCATGGTAACAGGCCAGTCTATTTTGATGCTGTCTTTATGTACTATGATAGGTGTGATGAGTGCAGCCACCCCCAGCACCAGGGCAAGGTTACAGATGTTGGAGCCTACTACATTTCCCATGGAAATATCGGGCGTTCCCTCCAGGGCAGCCCTGATGCTCACAAACAGCTCGGGGGCAGAGGTACCAAAGGCAACTACCGTTAACCCTACCACAAGGGTGGATATCTTAAATCGCAATGCCAGGCTGGAAGCACCACGCACCAGAAAATCACCACTCACAATCAACAATACAAGACCCGCCAGCAACAACAGCGTTGTAAATACCATCTTACTTACTTAAAGTTTTTCTCCATACGAAAGGTCTCCGGCATCGCCCAAACCCGGCACTATATACGCTTTTTCATTCAATCGCTCATCAAGAGCTCCAACCCAAAGCGTATAAGGCAGCTTAAGCTGATCTCTGAGGTAGGCTACACCCTCTGGCGCAGCAATAACTGCTGCTATGTGAATGTGCCTGGGAGTTTCCTGTGCACAAAGTGCCTCCAGTGTCTGTACCATAGATTTTCCCGAAGCCAGCATAGGGTCTATTACAATAAGGGTACGGTCCTGGATCGATGGAGCAGTCTGGTAGGTTAGTTCCACCCGCAGGTCTTCGGCACTGGTGTGTGGCGCACGGTAAGCCCCTATAAAACCGGTATCAGCTCTGTCAAAAACCTGGCTGAAGCCTTCGTAAAAAGGAATGCCTGCCCTAAGAATTGGCACCAGCACCGGCTGCTGGGCAGGTAAATCTACCATGCACTCGGCCAGGGGTGTCTGAATGCTTTGCTGCTGGTAGGTAAGTGCTTTAGATATTTCATAAGCCAACAGCACCCCCAGGCGCTCCAGGTTACGCCTGAAGCGGAGTCGGTCTTTCTGTACTTGCGTATCGCGCAGCTCTGCCAGGTACTGATTGGCAATAGAAGGCTCTCTGTTCAATATAAACATGCCGTAATTAAAAAACGCTAAGCTAAATAATGCCGCAGCCTCTTGCAACCTTGTGATCAGGCACGGTGTTGCAAAAGCCTGCCAAGGCAGTAACTTTTTAAATTAATCCTTCAGGCTCTGCTACTGTTCGTATAATTTTCCACTACTTTACTTTTTTTTCCGACTTATGAACTTTGCACTACTCAAACAACTCTGCCAGATACATGCCCCCTGCGGCGAAGAAGCAACACTCAAAGAATTCCTGCTAGCCTACATTCGCAAGCAAAGTCCTAAGTGGAAGGTACAGCCAAAAATTATAGCAGGTCCCCAGCTGCAGGATGCCTTTATGCTGGTATTTGGCAAGCCCCGCACTGCCGTTTTTGCACACATGGACAGCATAGGTTTTACCGTACGCTACCAGAACCAGCTGGTACCCATTGGTGGCCCCCATGCCGAAACAGGCTACGTTTTAACGGGAAGCGACAGCCTGGGACCCATAGAATGTACACTGGTTGAAGAAGAGGGGCAGCTGAGCTACAGATTTGGCAGGGCAATAGAAAGAGGCACCAGCCTTGTGTTTAAAGCACACTGGCGCGAGGAGGAAGACAGCATCCAGTGCTGCTATATGGATAACCGCCTGGGAGTGTTCAATGCCCTTAAACTATGCGAGGAACTGGAAAATGGTGTTATTGCGTTTACCAGCTGGGAGGAGCATGGCGGTGGTTCCGTACCCATCATTGCCCGTATTCTGTATGAAGAGTATGGCGTACAGCAGGCACTGATATCAGACATTACCTGGGTAACAGAAGGGGTGCATGCCGGCGGGGGTGTGGTAATTTCCATGCGCGACCGCAACATACCACGCCGAAGTTGGGTTAATCGCATCATAGCACTGGCAAACGAAAGCGGCATAGACTACCAGCTGGAGGTAGAGGGCGGCGGCTCCAGCGATGGGCGCGAACTGCAGATCTCGCCCTATCCTTTCGACTGGTGCTTTATTGGCGCACCCGAAGATAATGTGCATAGCCCTGATGAAATAGTGCACAAGCATGATATTGACTGCATGTTGCAGCTTTACGGTTACCTGATGGAGAAGCTGTAAAAGAATTTTTATATGTTTGCCCTAAACTGCAAAAGCCTGAAGAGCAAAAGCCTGGCCCTATGATCATTAAGGATAAAGAATTTGTTCCCTATCTTGAAAGCAAGCGCATTCAGGAAACCATTAGCCAGCTGGCTAGCCGCATTAACGTAGATTATGCCGGTAAAACCCCCTTGCTGCTGGCAGTACTGAATGGTTCTTTTATGTTTGCCGCCGACCTGATGCGCAACCTGAACATCCCGGTTGAAATCAGCTTTATCAGGCTTAGCTCCTACAAAAGCACCAGGAGCTCAGGGCGTGTAAAAGAACTCATTGGGCTGGAGGAAAATATTTTTGGCCGCCACCTGATTATTGTAGAAGATATTGTAGACACCGGCCTTACCATGCGCCACCTGCTGAACGAATTGCAGGAGCTTGGCCCCAAGTCGCTGGAGGTAGCCACATTACTTCACAAATCAGAAGCAACCAAAGAGGTAATAGATTTAAAGTATGTAGGCTTTGTGATACCTAAAAAGTTTGTGGTAGGCTACGGGCTCGATTATGACGGGCAGGGCCGAAACCTGAACGATATCTATTCACTGGCGAACTAATTAGTACTTTTTTAATTTAGCAGATAAGCTTATCTTTGAACCCTTTCTAAAAAGAAGCCCCCGGGCAGAAAATCGTCTATTATGCTGAACATTGTTTTGTTTGGCGCTCCAGGTGCCGGTAAAGGCACTCAAAGCGAAAAACTGATCCAGAAATATCAATTGCAGCACCTCTCTACGGGTGACCTTTTCAGGATGCACCTTAGCAATGGTACTGAGCTGGGCAAGCTTGCCCGCACCTATATGGACCAGGGCCATCTGGTACCCGACTCAGTAGTAATTGGGATGGTTCGCGAAAAGATTGAAGCACATAAAGACAGCAAGGGCTTTATCTTCGATGGTTTTCCCCGCACAGTACCCCAGGCAGAAGCACTTGACGAAATGCTGACTGAGCTTGACCTAAGCATCAGCTGCATGCTGGCATTGGATGTACCCGAAGAAGAACTGAAACGCCGCCTGGTGGAAAGAGGCAAAGTCTCCGGCCGTACCGACGATCAGGACCCGGAAAAAATCAACACCCGTATACAGGTGTACCGGAATGAAACCCTGCCCGTGGCCGAATACTATAAAAAGCAGGATAAA
The DNA here is from genome assembly GCF_020178975.1 of Cesiribacter sp. SM1. Classification (GTDB taxonomy): domain Bacteria; phylum Bacteroidota; class Bacteroidia; order Cytophagales; family Cyclobacteriaceae; genus Cesiribacter. The sequence goes on along the minus strand of NZ_JAHXBU010000047.1, from coordinate 314,666 downwards.
TTCATACCCATACAGGGTGTGGGTAGCATTGATGAGATCTTTGATAACATCTGCAGCAAAATTGAAGAGCATGCAAAATAGGCTGCAGAGCAAAAAAACTGCCTGAAGCCTGATGCAAATAAAACTTTCATCTATGTGCTGCCCCAACCAAAGGGCAGCACTTTTTGTACATATATATGTGCAGGCTTAAAATAGCCTGCTGAACACTATGGCACAGTCCAACTTTATAGATCACGTAAAATTCTGTTCCCGCTCCGGGGCCGGCGGAGCCGGTTCTGTACACTTCAGGCGGGAGAAATATGTACCCAAGGGCGGCCCCGATGGCGGCGATGGCGGTCGTGGCGGCCACATCATACTAAGGGGTAATTCGCAGCTCTGGACCCTGCTGCACTTAAAATACCGCAAGCACGTAATTGCCGAAAACGGCGTGGCAGGCTCTGGCCAGAACTCCAGCGGCGCACAGGGCAAAGACGAAATTCTGGAAGTACCCCTGGGCACTGTTGCCAAAGATGCCGAAACTGGCGAAATCCTGTTTGAGATAACCGAAGACGGGCAGGAAAAAATATTAACCCCCGGCGGCCGTGGCGGCCAGGGCAACAGCCATTATAAGTCGCCTACCAACCAGGCGCCCCATTACGCCCAGCCAGGCGAGCCCGGCAGGGAGGAGTGGATTGTACTGGAGCTAAAACTACTGGCCGATGTTGGCCTGGTGGGTTTTCCGAATGCAGGCAAAAGCACACTGCTGGCCTCTGTGTCGGCAGCCAAGCCAGAAATAGCCGACTATGCCTTTACTACCATAGTACCCAACCTGGGTGTAGTGCCCTATCGAGATTACCGTTCTTTTGTAATGGCCGATATTCCGGGCATTATTGAGGGTGCTGCCGAAGGCCGCGGCCTTGGCCTGCGATTCCTCCGCCACATAGAGCGCAATTCTATTCTGCTCTTTTTGATTCCGGCCGATGCCAAAGACCTGCGCAAGGAGTACAACATTCTTATCAGCGAGCTGCAGCAGTTTAACCCAGAGCTCCTGGACAAGCAACGTATTCTGGCAATCAGTAAAAGCGACCTGCTCGACGAAGAGCTGATGGAAGAAATGAAGCAGGAACTCCCTGCCGAACTTCCCACCATCTTTATTTCTGCCGTAACCGGCTATAACCTGGATAAACTAAAGGATTTAATCTGGAGAACGCTGCATACAGAGGAGCGGGAGTGAGGGAGTGATTAAATCAAAACTTTCACCCCTGCCAATTTGACACCTCACCCCCTTTGGCAAAATAATTGTGCAACTCTTTTTGTTCTGAAAATTGTAGTTGATATGAGTAAAGATCAAGATAAAGATAAAGATATTGTAAACGAACGCCCCAATGGCGCCCAAACTGCCAGCGAGCATAGCGAACATGCTGCCCTTACTGACACAGAGACACCCACGCAAAGTGATGTGTCAGACCAGGCACAGTCTCCTGAAGTAGAAGAAGAACAACGCAGAGGCGAGCTGGAGGAGCAGAAAGAAAAATACCTGCGCCTTTACTCGGAGTTTGAAAACTTCAGGCGCCGTACTGCTAAAGAAAAAATGGAGCTTACCCGCACCGCCAACGAAGAAATGGCCTCTGCCATGCTGCCGGTGCTCGATGACTTTGAGCGTGCCATCAAGGCCTTTGAGAAAGACAATTCCCAAAGCGACAGCACCAAAGAAGGCATGATGCTTATCTATAACAAGTTTAAAAGTGCGCTGGAGCGAAAAGGTGTTAAAGTAATGCAGGTTGAAGCCGGCAGCGAATTCGATGCTGAATATCAGGAAGCTATTACCCAAATACCCGCGCCTGACGAATCACTTAAAGGTAAAGTGGTGGACGTGGTAGAAAAAGGCTACACCCTTGGCGATAAAGTTATTCGATTTGCCAAGGTAGTGATTGGCGCATAAGGCAAAACTATGGCTAAACGCGATTACTACGAAATATTAGGCTTAAGCCGATCTGCAACTCCGGAAGAAATTAAAAAGGCTTACCGGAAGATTGCCATTAAATACCATCCGGATAAAAACCCGGATGATCCGACTGCAGAAGACAAATTCAAGGAAGCAGCAGAAGCTTACGAGGTACTTAGTAACCCCGATAAGCGCCAGCGCTACGACCAGTTTGGCCATGCCGGCATGGGCAATGGCGGTGGCTTCAGTGGCAATATGGATGATATCTTCTCCCAGTTTGGCGACATCTTTGGTGGTGGTGGAGGCAATCCGTTTGAAAGCTTCTTTGGTGGCGGCGGCGGCCGTGGTGGCCGGCGTAAAGGCTCCAACCTGCGCATTAAAATTAAGCTAACGCTTGATGAAATTGCAGCTGGTGTAGAGAAGAAGGTAAAGGTGAAACGACTGGTAGTAGCCGAAGGTGTTACCTACAAAACCTGCCAGACTTGTGGCGGTAGCGGCCAGATCCGTAAAGTGGTAAACACCATGCTGGGCCAGATGGTATCTGCCAATACCTGCCATACCTGCCATGGCAGCGGCAAGGTAATAGACCAGAAGCCTACGGGTGTAGACAATACCGGCCTGGAGCAAAAAGAAGAGATTATCTCTATACGCATACCTGCAGGCGTAGCCGAAGGTATGCAGCTAAGCATGTCGGGTAAGGGTAACGAGCCTCCGGGCGGTGGTTATCCCGGCGACCTGCTGATTGTAATAGAAGAGCAGGAGCACGAAGAGCTGAAGCGCGAAGGCAATAACGTTGCCTACGATCTGTACCTGAACTTTGCCGATGCCGCCCTGGGTACCTCTGTAGAGGTGCCAACCATTGATGGCAAGGCTAAAATAAAAATAGAACCAGGTACCCAAAGCGGTAAAGTGCTGCGCCTGCGCGGCAAAGGCATTAAAAACATCAATGGTTACGAAACCGGCGATCAGCTGATCCAGATCAACGTTTGGACCCCACAACAGCTAACCCGCGAAGAACGCGAGCTGCTGGAGAAGCTTAGGGAATCTCCGAACTTTGATCCCACACCTGACAAAAAGGAAAAAGGCTTCTTTGACAGAATGCGTGAGTTCTTTTAAAGGGTAATTCTTATATAATTAAGTAAATTAAGCCGGCTCAGCAGCCGGCTTTTTCTTTGAATGCAAGTACCAATCTGCCAAACAAGCATACATTCCTTTCGTGTTGAAAAAGCTGCATTGAGTATGCAAACACAAGTCTTCTGATACCCGAAACCTCATACCCACCATGGCCCTGATCAGCAAAAAGAAAAAGATATACTCCATTAGCCAGCACCTGCGTACCTACCTGCGCAGCCAGAACCGGGAAACAGAATTACCCCTCTCCTACAAAGACCTGCTGCGTTACGATAATTCTATTCCGCTTTACGACAGGTTTGGAGCCGACACGCTATGGGAAACTGTTTTTTACCCTCAGTCAGAAATGGAGGGGATCTACCACAGCCTGAAGGTGATTTATGCACAGCTTAAGACCCAGGGCGATTTATCGATTGTTGATCACCTTTCTATTGAGCGGGTAGATCTATGCGTATATGGCAACACCAAACCATTCAGGGTACGCATTGTAAACAACATCAATGATAACTTCGATTACTTTTATATAAAAGTGGCAGACGCCTCCCGGGTGTATGGCCTGGAGCTGGAGCATTTGCTATCTCCCAACCACATCAACTTTGTGGTGCACGACCAGACACTGATAGAAGAGCATATTGCAGGCATACCGGGAGACCAGTTCATTAAAAAGTACCTGCATGAACATACCTTAAATGAAATTCGGCTGGCAAAGGAGTTTGTAAAGTTTAATGAGCGCTGCTTTGTAAGGCTGTTGGGCGATATGCACAGCAGCAACTTTGTAATTGAGGTAACGCCCGATTTTGAGGAAGTGCATTACAGGATAAGGGCGATAGATTTTGACCAGCAGTCTTACGAAGGGCGACGGGGCGTATATATGCCGCAGTACTTCAAACAGAATAATCCTATCATTGAAATAGGACTCAGGAACATGACCCCTACAACCATGCGCCAGTACCAGCGTGAGGAAAGAACCCTGATAGCCAACAGGATCAATACCTCCAGCACTACCATCAAGAAGTTAATCCGCACCATGACAATGGACGAACTGGCACCAAAAGAAAATATTGAACACCTGCGCACAGATCTGGCGCATTATTATGATGACCCGGAATTTGAGAAATGCCGGAACATGGGAGAAATTTTACAAAACAGCCTCTCGCTGCTACTTCAGAAAATGAAGTTATAAGTAGTTCTTGTAAATCTCAGAGGCTTTTTTGAACACGTCTTCATCGTTAAGACCAGTCATAAAACGTGCATCATGCGCTGGAAATCCGCTTTTGCAGAGTTTCATGTAACGGCTGTAGCTTTTTAGCAAATGTAATTGCTCGCCTCTGTTCATCATCTCTTGCGCTACCATAAGCATAGGGGTGTTTGTGGTTGCCATTCAGCTAGTTAAAAAAGTTATAAACAGGCTTGTCCACATTTATACGAACAAGGTTGATAAAATGTTTATAACTTTCTTCAAAAATAGTAGCAAAAGTTTAGATGCCTGACATGCAGACCTTACGCTGTAATGAATGAGAGATAATTGTTACAACTTAGATTACAATTTCTCCTTCTTCAGGATTACCATAAGTTGTATGCACCTGGTTCTCATAGCGTAAGCCACACATAAGCGCTATAAGCGCATCGGCATGATGCCAGCTGGAGATTGCAAAAGGCCGTGTGATTAGTGAATGTATTTCTACATTTTTTTGACAAAATATTGCAGGCTCCTCTGCTTTACTACGGTAACCCACTGCTTCTGTTGCAAAAAACCGTACCCAACCCGAGGGGTAGGTTTCAAAAAATTGCACTTTACTTGGTAGCAACTTATTTTTCAATTGTATGGCCCTTGCAGTTAGGCCTCCCAGGAACATGGGCGACATGGCCCGAAGCTCCCTGTCGGCCTTCCGGTAAAAATAATCGGTGCAATGCTGCAACCCACTGTACACCCCCGGCAGGCTTAACGGGGCATCAATAAATACTTTCCGGAGCCTGAACTCCTCCGTCAGGCCTGCTAAAAAAATATCTGCATCTTCTCCTTTGCGGCTTGAAAATAATTTTATCTCACCGGCCACCAGCACAGCCATAACAGTAGTACCTGCCAGTTTACTGCCATAATCAACACCAGCAATGGCAAATTGCGGGAGGTTCAGCATCAGGCATGCTTTATTGTAAGATTGAGCATGCTTAACAGAAATAGCGGCTTATTTACTGTTTGCATCAGGAGCAGCTCCTCACCAACATTGGTTTCTTCATCCAGGAATTTAAAAAGGCGCTGCACCGGGTTTTTCTCGAACAAGCGTGCAAACACCGCCTCACCTTCATCACCTTGCCTATCCAGTATGTTCAGCATTGTAGCATCGTACAACCTGTGCCTTAAGGGTGTGCTCTCCGGCAACGGCCGCTTTCCCTCCTCCAGCAGTTGCACAATTTCGCTGCACTGCTGCTGAATGCGCCTGAAGGTATAACCGGTAGAAGGCTTGGAGGCGCCTCCTACTGAACCAATGTTCAGGATATGCTGCCCCCGATTTTTAGGAAAGCTGTAGGTTGTCATAGGAATTACCCCCCACTCCTCCTCTACTATGGAATATTCATTAAGCTGCAGCACCTCCCGGATGTATCGTTTTAGCTCCTGCTCGTAGGCAGCAGGCGCCAGCAAACTATCCGAAAACAGGGTGTACTCTACCAGTGCCCGGGTAGGGCTCTGCGGAATCAGGTAAAAAAATCTTAAGCAGCCCTGCTGCGGCGTTCTGAAATCGAAGAGGCGTAGCAGGTTTGGCTGAAAGGCAGGCACTGAAGTGTCTATGACCCAACCCTTAAAATGCTGTCTAAGGCTGATGCTTTTTTGCGCAGCCTTTTTCAGGGCCTCCCCAAGAAAACAACTATTGAATATCCATGGAGCCCTGAAGGAACCTGCGCCGGTGTAAACAAATGCGCCATTGTCTGTATCATCAAAACCCTCTATGGAAGTCTGCAGCCAGTGAACATTCGGGAACTGCCCCAGCCAGCCCCTGACAACTTCATAAAATCGCCTGCCCTCCAGCACCCGATAGCTGTAGGGCGCCAGGGAAATTACATCTGTATAGTAGCGGCTGAAAAATTCGGCATCCTTAAATTGCCAGCTTACATAATCATCGAATGGCTCAGCGCCTTTTGCCCAATAGCCCCAGGTGCGGTCGTTTTCGGTTTTAGCAGAGCGGTCTATGAGCAGGATTTGCTTCTCCCTAAGCTTTGGGGAATGTGTTAGGTGCCAGGCCAGGCTTAAGCCGGCCGCACCGGCACCTGCTATAATAAAGTCGTATTGTTGTTGATTCGCCAAAGAAAAACGATACAGAGCTGCAAAATAAAAAAGTTCAGCAACAGATTAACTGTTACTGAACCTTCATCATCAACCTTTCAGTTAGAACCTTAACTATAGCATTAACGCTGAGGCAGGCTCTTCTGGTATGGCTGCCTTAAAATTTACTCATGAAACTAGGCGTGCTGCTCAATTACGCGCCTGAGCTGCGCCGCCTGCTGCACACCAGACTGCTGCCACACCACCTTGCCATTTTTAAACAGCATAAGGGTAGGCACACCTCTTACTTTAAAATGACTGGCCAGCGCCTGGTTTTTATCTACATCTATTTTAACAATTTTAGCTTTATCACCTACCTGGCTCTTGAGCTCATCCAAAATGGGTGGCATCATTTTACAGGGTCCGCACCAGGTTGCGTAAAAGTCTACCAGCACCGGGGTGTTCCCCTGCACCAGCTCATTGAAATCTCCTTTCATAAGCATAAAAGTTTATCTGCACATTAAACACCAAAACAACCCATTCTTGTTCACTTTTAAGAAAGAGGGTAGTGCTGCTATGCAAAGTTAAAGAGAGCTGAGCCAGAACTAAAAAATCTTACCCAAAACAGGCGCACCAACCGCCCCTCATAAACACATTCATAGCCCATTAATTTAGCACATTACTCCATTAGCCCTACCTTTGCAACATGAGTAAACGCGTTATAGGCTTTTTGGTCTTTGGCGGACTGATGGCCATTTTTGTATATACCCTGCTGCAGAGCAGCAACACTGGCGAAGACCCGGAGGTCTATCAGCAAAGAATAGAATTTGACCGCTACGATAAAGATAAAACTTTCAAAGCAGCAGAAGACTCTCCTATTCCTGAAGAAGAGCGCAGCAGCTTTAAGGGGCTGAAATACTACCCGATAAAACACGAGTACCGGATCAATGCCCGCCTGGAGCAAAATCCGCTGGAGGAGCACATGCAGATACAAACCAGTACCGGCACCGCCGAGACTTATAAACGCTGGGGCTGGGCGCACTTTCAGCTAAACAACCAGCCCCTGAAGCTGCTCATCCTGCAGTCTACCGACGGAACCAACCACCTCTTTGTGCCCTTTGCCGACGAAACCAGCGCCCGCGAAACCTACGGTGCCGGCCGCTACCTGGAGGTGCCCGATCCCGAAGGCAATAAAATAGTGCTGGATTTTAACCAGGCCTATAACCCCTACTGTGCCTATAACGAGCGCTACACCTGCCCGCTACCGCCTAAAGAGAACATATTGCCGGTAGCCATCGAAGCCGGCGAAAAAAGCTACGAAAAATAAGGTTTGCGCTTCGGCAATCCTTTAAAATGCTTAATTTTGCGAATTCTGCACGTTAACTGCTGCACATGAAAATTTCTTATAACTGGCTACGCCAGTATATCGATATACAAGAATCGCCGGAAGAAATAGCCCGGCTGCTCACCTCCTCCGGACTGGAGGTAGAGAGCGTTGAAAAACAGGAAGGACTTCCCGGCGGCCTGGAAGGCATCGTAATTGGCGAAGTACTAACACGCGAGCAGCACCCTAATGCCGACCGCCTTAGCCTCACAACGGTAGATATTGGCAGCGGCGGGGTAGTACCCATTGTTTGTGGAGCAGCAAACGTAGCAGCAGGCCAGAAAGTAGTGGTAGCCACCGTTGGTGCCACCCTGTACCCTACCGGTGGTGAGCCCTTCCAGATCAAAAAAGCCAAGATACGGGGCGAAGCCTCAGAGGGCATGATCTGTGCCGAAGATGAAATTGGCCTGGGCACCTCTCATGCCGGCATTATGGTGCTGGATACCCAGCTGCCCAATGGCACTCCTGCTGCCCAATATTTTAATCTTAAAGACGACTACCTCTTTGAGATAGGCCTTACGCCCAACCGCTCCGATGCTGCCTCGCACATAGGCGTAGCCCGCGACCTGAAGGCGCTGCTGAACCGACCCGTGCAGTGGCCTGATGTTTCTGGCTTTACAGTAGACAACCACAAGCGCAATATTGAGGTAGAGGTGCAAAACCCCGAAGCCTGCCCCCGCTATTCCGGCCTTACCATTAGTGGTGTAAAAGTGCAGGAGTCTCCGGACTGGCTAAAGGAGCGCCTGCAGAGCATAGGCCTGGAGCCCATCAACAACGTGGTGGATGTAACCAACTTTGTGCTGCACGAACTGGGTCAGCCCCTGCATGCCTTCGATGCCGATAAAATCCGCGGCGGCAAAGTGGTGGTTCGCTACCTGGCTGCCGGCACTGTATTCCGCACCCTCGACCAGAAAGACCGTAAGCTGCAGGAGCAGGACCTGATGATCTGCGATGCTGAAGGCGGCATGTGCATAGGCGGTGTGTTTGGCGGTATGGAAAGCGGCATTAGCGAGGGCACCCAAAGCGTGTTCCTGGAAAGTGCCTACTTTTCACCAGACTGGATCAGGCGCACGGCCCAGTACCACGCCCTGAAGACTGATGCCTCTTTTCGCTTTGAGCGGGGCACCGATCCAAACATCACGGTTTATGCCCTGAAGCGGGCGGCACAGCTGATCAAAGAAGTGGCCGGTGGCGAAATAAGCTCCGATATTGCCGATTTCTACCCGCAGCCTGTTGAGAACTTCAGCATTAAGGTACGCTGGCAGAAGCTGTATGAGCTTATTGGCCATCATATACCCGAAGAGGAAGTTAAGAAAATACTGAACAACCTGGATATACAACTGCAGGACGAAACTGCCGAAAGCTTTACTGCCATAGTGCCTCCTTACCGGGTAGACGTGCAACGCCCTGCCGACATAGTGGAAGAGGTGCTGCGCATCTATGGCCTTGATAACATCCCGATGCCGGCAGGCCTTAGCAGCAGCTACATGGCTGAATTCCCTAAAACGGACGAGAATATTCTGCGCCAGGAAGCCTCTGCCCTACTGGCAGCCAACGGTTACCTGGAGATCATGACCAATTCTCTTACCAATCCCGAATATGCCCGCAAAAGCGATTTTCTGGAAGAGGAGAAGAGCGTAGAGATCCTGAACAAACTAAGCGAAGACCTGGGTGTAATGCGCCAGACGCTGCTCTTTAGCGGACTGGAAGTGATCGCACACAATATTAACCACCGGCAGCGCGATCTGAAGCTATTTGAGTTTGGAAAAACCTACCGGAAAGAAGATAATAAGTACCAGGAGCACAAGTATGTGGGTATGTGGATAACTGGCCTGGCCGAAGGAGAGCATTATCTGCAGGAAGCCCGTCCGGTGGCCTACCACGACCTTCGTTTATCTATTGAGCTGTTACTCAATCGTTTCGGAATAAATGATACTTATCCACAAGTTATTCACGAGCGAGAATTTGCCTACGGCCTGGAAATTGTGTATAATGGTAGGAAAATTGATCGGGCTTTTGCCAAACAACCTATTGTTCGCCTTGGTAAGGTAAAACCTGCTTTGGCAGCACTTGCCGGTGTAAAGCAGGAGGTGTTCTGGGCAGAAGTAAACTGGGCTCTGCTGCTGCAGCTCTCGGGCATTCAGGAAACGGTGTACCAGCCTGTTTCCCGCTTTCCGGAAGTACGGCGCGACCTCTCCCTGGTATTGGATAAAGGGGCTACCTTTAACCAGATCCAGGAGATTACCCGAAAAGCCGAAAGTACCCTGATTAAGCGTATCAGCGTTTTTGATGTGTACGAAGGCGATAAAATAGAGGCAGGCAAAAAGGCTTATGCTTTAAGTTTTATACTTCAGGACGAAGACAAAACACTGACCGATAAGGTGATAGATAAAACAATGCAGCGGCTGATGGCTGCTTTTGAAAAAGAACTTGGTGCTTATATCCGAAAATAGCAACGCATGGAGCGGGAGACATTGGAGAAAAAATTAGCCACCCTGGAGCGAAAGCTTAGGCTGCTGCTCAATGAGCACCAAAACCTGCAGCTTGAAGTCAGCCGTCTTCAGGAAGAGAACGGTGAGATGAAAAAGATTCTCAGGGCTAAAGACGAACAGGTAGAAGGATTCAAAAACAAAGTAACTATAAATAAAATTGCGAATTCAGTAACAGCCGACGAAGGCGAATCTGCTGAGATAAAGCAAAAATTAAGCGAGTATATCAAGAAAATAGATTTGTGCATCGCGCACTTGAGCGAATAGTTCTAAATCAGGATTATGGGAGAACTTTCGATAAGGATAAAAATAGGCGACCGCGAATACCCCATGAAGGTAAGTGCCGCCGAAGAAGAGAAGGTACGCAGGGCCGGAAAGCTCATCAATGAAAAGATGCGTGAATACACCGCCCGTTTTGGCCTTCATGACAAGCAGGACCTGCTTGCCATGGTTGCGTTTGATTGTATCGTGGAGCGTTTTGAAACGGAGTCGAAAACAGGCACTGTAGACGAGTCCATCAGCAACAAGCTTGACCATTTAAACAGTCTGCTGAACCAGGTATTGTAGTACCCTATTATTTTCCCTTATCAAGAGCACCAGTACATAAACTAGCTTATTTATTGCCTCACTCCAGATTCACTATACGGGGCTGTTAAAATTATAAACCCCCATAAATAATTTTAACAAAAACCACAATGGAGTACATATACGTCCTGCTAACGGCCATTATAGCGCTGGTAGCAGGGATCTTTATCGGGCGCATGCTCTTGCAGCGCATATACCAGCAACAGGAAAACGAAGCCAGGGAAAAAGCCGCGCTTATCGTTAAAGAGGCTGAAACCAAGAGTGAAAGCATCATGAAAGAAAGGATGCTGCAGTCTAAGGAGAAGTACCTGAACCTGAAAACTGAATTCGAGAAAGAGGTAAACAAGAAGAAGACAATTCTTACCCAGAACGAAGCAAAGCTTAAACAGCGCGAGCAGCAAATTAAACAGCAACAGGAAAAAGTAAGCCGCCGCGAAGCAGAGCTCGAAAAGCTAAAATCTGAACTGGACGAACAGACTGAGCTGGCTAAACGTCGCCGAGAGGAAGCTGAAAAGCTAAAAGAACAGCAGATCTCCATTCTGGAAAAAGCTGCCAACCTTACCGCAGAAGATGCCCGTAACCAGCTTATCAGCACCCTGGAAGAGGAAGCTCGCACCAAAGCATCTGCCAACATAAAGGATATCATCGAAGAGGCTAAGCTCACCGCTACCAAAGAAGCCAAAAAGGTGGTACTAGAAACCATTCAGCGTACTGCTACCGAACATGCCATTGAAAACTGTGTAAGCGTTTTCAACATCGAAAGCGACGATATCAAAGGCAAGATCATTGGCCGTGAAGGTCGTAACATACGCGCACTGGAGGCTGCCACAGGCGTTGAAATCATTGTAGACGATACCCCGGAAGCCATCATCATCAGTGGTTTTGATCCGGTTCGCAGGGAAATTGCCCGCCTCTCGCTACACCGCCTGGTTCAGGATGGCCGCATTCACCCCGCCCGTATCGAAGAGGTAGTTGCCAAAACCACCAAGAACATTGAAGATGAGATCATAGAAATTGGTGAGCGTACTGCAATCGATTTGGGTGTGCATGGCCTGCACCCCGAGCTGATCAAGATGGTGGGCCGCATGCGTTTCCGCTCCAGCTACGGCCAGAACCTGCTGCAACACAGCCGCGAAGTAGCCAAGCTTTGTGCCACCATGGCCGCAGAGTTAGGTTTAAATGCAAAACTAGCCAAACGCGCAGGCCTGCTGCACGATATTGGCAAGGTATGGCCGGAGGAGCCGGAGCTGCCACACGCCATTCTGGGTATGCAGCTGGCCGAAAAATACAAGGAAAATCCGGAGGTTTGCAATGCCATAGGTGCTCACCACGATGAGATTGAGATGACCTCTATGCTCTCGCCTATTGTGCAGGCCTGTGATGCCATTAGTGGCTCCCGTCCTGGTGCACGCCGCGAAGTAATGGAGAGCTACATTCAGCGCTTGCGCGACCTGGAGAACCTTGCCCTTAATTTTGATGGCGTACAGAAGTGCTATGCCATTCAGGCAGGCCGTGAGCTACGCGTGATGGTAGATGCTGAAAATGTAACAGATGAGAAGGCCAGCAGCCTGTCTTACGATATCTCACAAAAGATTGAGCAGGATATGCAGTACCCCGGCCAGATCAAAATTACCGTAATCCGCGAAATGCGCTCTGTAGCGTATGCGAAGTAGCCGATTACTCAAATAACAGCTAACAGCTATAAAAAGCGAAGCGCAGCTCTTAAGGGCTGCGCTTTTTTGCTTTAAAGGCTATCTCGCCTGACTTACTAGTTCCGTCATCCCCGAGAAGGCAGTGGCCGCCCGCCGAGGACTTTTCAGAAACATTATCAGAAGGGAAGTATGTTGGCAAAACAGCAAACAGAGGCTCTCCTTCGAGGAAAAGACGGCAAATCTTAGAAATTGAAGAGGTAGCTTACAGATAATAAAAAGGATATTATATCCGCTACTACTATTTTCGATGCTAAAAGATGCCTCTTAACTGCCACCACAGCCAGCGAGGGCTCCATTTTCTGGCTATTACCACCACTTCTCCCAAGCTTTCCACAGCCTCCTCCAGCTTAACGTTCATAGAGCTTACAGTTGGTCCTAGCTTTACTTCTTCCGTCTCATAGCCTATGAAACAAACCCTGAGTTCAGGATTAGGAATGTTATCCGGAAATCTGATTTCAAATACGCCATCTTTATCAGTAACAGCACCATAGGAAGTGTTTTTTAAATGTACAGATACCCCTGGCAATGCCTCACCCTTCGGGTCTGTTACTTTACCCCTTACTACCCGCAGACTGTCAAGAGTAGCTGGTGAAACTGCGCTACTTTTCAATTTAGCCTTATGACTACCCTTTGTTGAAGGATCCCGCTGCTCAACCGGGGCCTTTGCTAAAGTGCTTTCCTGTGCAGCAGCAAGCCCTGGCAGCCCCAGCCCCACCAATGATGCCGCTACCATCCACCTTTTCCAGGCAGGTGTAGCTGCTACAGTATTGTAGGGCAGTGCCAGCTGCTCTCCTCTGAACCGGCCGCATACGCGCCCACCAGACCTGCTAAAGTATTCTTTAATCTGTCTTTCAGACATGGTAGTAAAATCGACTACCTCTTTCTGACAGCTATTACAAAAAGCGCCTTTAGCGGAAGGGTTCATACTCTCCCACTTTTCAGAACAGGGCTTGGGTATGCTTAACCGGAATTTAGCCATAGCAAAAGATACACAATCATAGAAGCAAAAAAAAAAGCGCAGCCCTTTTCAGAGCTGCGCTTCCGTTGATGATGATGCAAATTTACTTCTTAATCTCCAAAATGGTGAACTCCACCCGGCGGTTGCGGCTGCGGCCTTCTTCTGTTTTATTATCGGCCTCTGGCTTGGTGCTGCCATAGCCTCTTGAAGTAAGACGGTCGGCAGGAATGCCCTGGCTGGTAATGTATTTAGCCACCGCACTGGCCCTGTCGCCAGAAAGCTTTTTGTTCAGAGCAGCGGTGCCCTTGTTATCCGTGTGGCCGGCAATTTCGATCTTCATATTAGGATTTTCCTGCAGGAAGGTTACCACCCTGTCCAGCTCGGTGAACGACTCTGGTTTAAGCGTAGATTTGGCATTCTCAAAGAATACATTGTTCAGGCGAATAGATTCCCCTACCTCTACAGGAGCCAGGTACAGATCTTTGTACACCTTTACCTGCTTTTCTTCCCCTGAAAGGTCAATTAGTTCGGTAATCGGGTAGTAACCCTCTGCCTTGGCACTTAGAGAATAGGCATTACCCAGAGCAAGCGGAACGGAATAGGTACCCAGTGTATCGATGATGGTTAGCTGCAGCGTATCATTAAGCATTACCTTAACCGGCACACCAGCCGGGAATGTCTTACCGGTTTTACGGTCCAGCAGGCGCCCCTGTACAGTGGCAGTGTTTACTTTGCTGGCATACAGATCCCTGGTAATAACCTGGTAGGCTTTCACCTTATCCAGCAGCAGGGGTTGTTCTTCTGTTTTATGCCCCTTTGCCTGTACCTGCAGCTGGTAATTTTTGCCATAGGGCAGCCACAGCGAATATTCACCTGTTGCAGGGTTCATCACCAGCGAATCAGGTTCTTTTCCGTTTACCAGCAGGCGCGCTTTTGCCTCTGCCGGGAAAGGTGCGAGTGTACTGCGCTCAAGCAGCTTTCCACTTACCTTTACTACCGTCCATGGGGTAAAATACAGGTTAAGGCTGGTTTCTGTATACTCAAACAGGCTGTCGGCTTTTACAGATGCAGGATCGGCATCGTAATGGGCCAGCTGTGGCTTTAGCTGGTAGTTTTTACCGAGCGGAAGCTTCATGGTATAGCTGCCGTCTTCACGCACTACAAGCGAATTCTCCAGGGAATCATTTGCATAAAGGGCAACCTCGGTCAGGTTGGTAATAGGCAGGTTTGTTTTTTTGTTGATCACCTGACCTGAAACTACGATAAAGGGGTTTTCTTCGAACAGCTTTATGGTATATAGATCAGGGTTACTGCCTTTTTCTGCTCTTGCAGCATACCAGGCCTGGCTTCCTTTAACGTTGGTACGGAAGTAAGATTCCCAGTTTGCAGTATTGATACTCTGCACTGGCTTGGGCTCCGACCATTTCCGCCATGATTCATCCAAACGCTCTGCTACCCAGACATCGGAGTTGCCAGACTGGCTACTGGTGTAATAAAGCTTCTTCCCATCGGCCGATACAGAAGGAGCATGCAGGGCACTACCCTGCTTAATCTTTATTTTTCTGGGCTTATCAAAAAAACCCGGCACTTCTTCATGGCTCACATAAAGCCTGCTCTTTTTGCTGTTGAACTTATTGGAAAAGCTCATGAGCACGTGCCTGCCATCAGGTGTAAGATAGGCTGTAGTGTAGAGGCCCCTGTTCTTCTTATTGAACTTTGCCAGCGATACCTTGACTGGTTTCTCCCACTCACCGGAAGCAGTGCGGCGTACCAGTGAAAAGCCACGCTTCTTCCAGAAATCACCGTCTTTGTTATACTGCCCCTGTATGAGCACGGCAGAGCCATCCTGGGTAACGGCCCAAACGGCATTGTAACGGCCAATGTTAAGCTGCGGAATACGCACCGCCTCAGACCATTTTCCATCTTCGCCCCGCTTGCTGTACCATATATCTTCACTGTCGTTTTCGCCAAAACCATTTTGCGGATGATTGGCTCTTACAAAGAACAGCTCATTTCCATCAGGCGACAGAACAGGGTTTATCTCTGCATAAGTACTGTTGATGCTCTCTTCAACCCTCTGAGGTGCAAAGTTCGATTGTGCACGGGCAGCTCCACTCGTCAGCAACACCATGAGTGCTGCTTTATATAAATGCTTTATCGGGAAATTCATGGCTTAGTAAGGAAGCTTAGTAGGTTTTTTAATTGTACCAAATACCAGGTTCAGGCCGGCTCTAACATTTACGTTTCTGGCATTTTCATAATCAATGCCGCCAAGCACATTATCACTCACCACATACAACTGAAATGGCGTGAGCCTTAAACTAAATCCTGCCCCTACATTCGAGTAAGAACCATTGATAGCAGTATAGCTTACAGAGAGACCCAGCCTGCGGCCAAATTCTTTGTTAACAGCTGCCGTAAAGCCAGGGATAAACCTGTCTTTATACTTATAGGCGAAAAGTATACCTGAGGCATGCACACTGCGGTGCAGCTCATAAGTTACATTGAGATAGCTTTTGCTCGGAATGCCCGTGCGGTAGCTGCTGATTGCATTTTCCTGTGGTTCAAAATACTTTGCCACACTGTCGGCAAAAGCCTCGGCCCTGTAATTTTCTTCATTAAGGCTTTCCTCATTCAGGTTTTCGAAGGTTGCAGTGGCTCTGTTTACCCTGAATTCAGTAGCACTGTTCTTCCAGTTGATGGTACCAAGATCCAGAATACCCAACCCAAGCTGAAGCTTATCGCTAAGCTGATAGGTAACACCAAGGTCTACCGCCCAGCCTCCATTGTCTTTTAACCTGTTCTTTATGTACTCATAGTTTGTTTCGCTCTCTTCCTCTTCCGAATCATCCTCATCAAACTCGTAGCCTGAGGTATAAGCAAGCAAGCCACCTTCCAGCTCCATTAAGCCTTCTGTTGGTTTTGAGCGAAGGGTCATGTCCAGCTCATCGGTGTGCACATTTGCAATACCATTTAACCTTTTTATGCTGGCCCCTACGGTAAATTTCCGGTCAATCACATAAGATGCACCAATTGAATTCTCCAGGTAGCCCATTGCCTGCACAGAGGGCGCCAGCACCACCGTATTGGTAGTTTTCAGGAACTGCTCATCTGCCAGCAAAGCAAGCTCACGCGGCAGCATTGTCTGCACTGCCACTTTGGTGCTCAGCCGGTAGCGCAGGTACAGACGCGCATTTGCACGAACGCCTGCAGATAAAAGATCAATTTCTGCGCCAGTAGAAAACCAGTTTTTGTCTTTCATCTTTGCACGCAGCTCCAGTAAATTTCTTCCGGAGAAGTCATCCTCAATATTGAGCTCTTCTACTTGCTGATAAGAAAGGCTGTTGGAACCACCATAGCCTGCTACAGATGATATACCGGGCAGGCCCAGGTAAAAGTTTTGCGTGGGTACAAAGGCCGGGTTAGTATAACCCGCCTGCGGCAGGCTTCGCATGGTACTTAGGGTTGTTTCCTGCTGCGCACCCGCCCACCCCATTGTGCACAAGCACAAGGAAAGAACTAAGTAAAGGTGTTTCATTTAAACATTGATATGGATAGTATCAGAACAGATTATAGACTTGATATTCATTGGCTTATAGTCCCATAATCATGCTAAGCACAAAGTTATGAGGTGCAGGGAAACCAACTGCGGCAATTGTAAGGCAAATGTTACATCACATAAATTAAATAGAAGCTGCCAGCAGAGGTAGAGGCTATAGGTATTAATGCTGCCCTCTTTGGAGGCAGCATTCAGAAGGGTGGCTATTCAGAGAAGCTTTGTGGGGTAAAACATGTTCGTTAATGCTCCGGCACTTCTTACCGGAGCTAGGACCATATTCCGAAATTAGTAATATTTTTTCAATTAATTATATTCCTTTTAAGCTGTCATTAGAAATTATTATCATAAAAAAAAGCCTGTTCCGGCTATGGAACAGGCTCTTACATTTAATTTACTAATTACTTAAGCAACAAGGCCAGCTTCTTTTAAAGCTTTGGCAGTTGCAGCACCAATTTCGGCAGGTGATTCTACAACGGTAATTCCGTTCTCACGCATAATCTTCATTTTAGCAGCTGCCGTATCCTCGGCACCACCGATAATAGCACCAGCATGGCCCATGCGGCGGCCTGGAGGCGCTGTCTGGCCGGCAATAAAGCCAATCACAGGCTTTTTATTACCATTTTCCTTGATCCAGCGGGCAGCTACAGCTTCGTAATTACCACCAATTTCGCCAATCATTACAATGGCATCAGTTTCTGGGTCGTTCATCAGCAGCTCTACCGCATCTTTAGTAGGCGTACCAATGATAGGGTCGCCACCAATACCTATGGCAGTAGAAATACCAAGACCTGCTTTTACAATCTGGTCGGCTGCTTCGTAGGTTAGCGTTCCGGATTTGGAAACGATACCTACGCGCCCTGACTTAAATACAAAACCAGGCATGATACCAACTTTTGCTTCGCCAGGCGTTATAACACCCGGGCAGTTAGGGCCTACCAGGCGTACCTCTTTACCTTTCAGGTATTCTTTGGCAATCATCATATCTTTTACCGGGATACCCTCGGTAATGGCAATGATCACTTTAATTCCGGCATCGGCAGCCTCCATAATGGCATCAGCTGCGAAAGCCGGTGGCACAAAAATAATAGAAACATCGGCGCCGGTAGTTTCAACAGCCTCTGCAACGGAGTTGAATACTGGCTTATCAAGGTGCGTCTGACCACCTTTTCCAGGGGTTACGCCACCAACTACATTCGTGCCGTATTCAATCATCTGGCCGGCATGGAAAGTACCTTCAGAGCCTGTAAAGCCCTGTACGATCACTTTCGAGTTTTTATTTACCAAAACACTCATTAGCGGAAGTTTTTCGTTTGCACAAAAATAGAAAAAAGGGCGGTTTTATCAAGGTAAAACTCTTCAGACCACTACACAAGGCCAAGGAAGTGCTTGAACCGATATCTAAAATACTTCCATTTATAATCCTTCCGGTGAATTCCAATCATATAGAAATGCTTATGCTTTCGTAAATCGCCGGGAAGTACCCCGTAGTCAAGTCCTGTTTTCCAGACAACATAATTAAAACTAAGCTGATCTCTGCGACTGCCATTTTTCACCTCATTCCACCAAAGTTCCCCGGCTTTTGCAACCTCAGGATGATGGTGGTTTCTCATAAGTACCCCTCCGGAAATCAGCCCAAAGCCAGGGGGAAAATTTTCCTGGCGGTACCTGTCTATCTGGCGTTGCATAACCTCAAAATTATCTTTTAGCACCCCTTCGCGATGATACTTTTCTATTATGGCCTGATGCTCATCATATATACAATTGCGGCCATGTCCAAAAGCCCAGAAAGCCTTTTTGGGCAATAGTGACAGCACAAAAGGAGCAAAATTACCCCGAACCAAAAAATTAGCATCTATGTAGAGGCTGTAGGAGTAGTCTGGAAGAAAACTGTGGGGCATCAACTTTGGTGCTCTTGAACTACGGGCAGGATCGCCGGGTACTGCCGGCTCTATTAGCTTTAACTGCCATGGCCTGGGCACGCGCATCTCATTGTCTGCAAAACATACATAATCCACATCCCTGCTTTTTGGTTGTGGTAACAGTCCTTCCTTATTGCCAAAAACCGATGTGTAAACTACCAGCCTTGCCATGTTTACTGATAAATAATGGCAAATTTATCATTTGTTAGGGAATTGTAAAACAGTACCTGCCAGTAGGCATGGGCAAAATCAATATATTTGCAAGCCGGTGAAAGTTTATTACCGCCTGAAACTTCTCCCGGACTGAAGCAGACAATTTTATGCAGAAACCTCTAGCCAGCATCATCATTGCTATCTATAATAAATTTGAGTTCCTGGAGCGGGTACTGGCCGGCCTGGAAACCCAGACCGTCAAAAATTTTGAGGTAATTCTGGCCGACGACGGCTCTAACCAGGAAACTATTGCCTCCATAGAAAAGTACAAACAGCGCAGTCCGCTTAGCATCAAGCATCTGTGGCACGAAGATGTGGGCTTCCGCAAAACCATTATGCTCAACAAAGCAGTAATGGCTGCCGAGAGCAATTACCTGATTTTTGTTGATGGCGACTGTGTGCCACACCCCAATTATGTAGAGGCCCACCTCCAGCACCGCCAGGAAGGGGTTGTACTTTCGGGCAGGCGCGTAAACCTTTCGGAGCAGCTCACCAACTGGCTTACAGCAGAACGCATAAGAGCCGGCGCCATTGGTGCTGGTTTTACACTTCGCACCTTTGCAGACAGCGTATTGGGCAAAACCCGCGATGCCGAAAAGGGCATTTACCTCCCCAGCAAAGCATTTGAAGTGCTGTTCTCACAGAAATTTAAAGGGCTGTTGGGCTGCAATTTCAGCCTCTACAAAAAAGACCTGCTGGATATTAATGGTTTTGACGAACGCTACCTTGCCCCTGCCGTAGGAGAGGATACTGATCCGGAATTACGGCTTCGCTGGGCAGGCAAAGGGTTCAGGAGTGTAAAAAACTATGCCATTCAGTACCACCTCTACCACCGAAAACTGCAAAGGCCCACCGTTAATGCAGACATACTGGCGCAGGTAAAGCAGGATAAGATTGCCTTTACACCATTTGGCGTTAAAAAGGCCAGCACAACTTAATTCTGCTACTATCACTATATCATTAGCGGGCACGTAATTTGTGAAAAAGATATTTTAGCTCCTGCTTTACATCACGTACAGGGCTTTGTTTAAACAGCCCGCTTTGCTGCCAGCCTGGTAACATTATTTTGCGGCTTCTGTGCCCCAGCAGGCGAATCCAGCGGCGGGTACCACGCTGCTGTACCACATCAGCAACCGAGCCCATATCAATACTGTGCACGGGTGCACCACTTTCCCACAAGAGGCGCTGAACCACTTTTGTGGCAGCTCCTGCCGCCGGCAGCACTACATCAACCCCCTCCAGCTGTTCCCGCACCTTTGGAAACCATTCATCAAGGGTATAGAAAGCATCGCGGCCAGGCAGCTGCACATACACATCTATTTTACCAAACACGTACTCCAATACACGTTTGTCGGAGCTGCCTATGAACATTTTACGCTTTGGGCGGATGTGCTGATCCAAGAAACTCTGCATCCGCTGCTGGTCGAACAGGCTTAGGTAATGGAAAGAAATAAAGTTATCGTACACAGTGCCGGGCTTTTCGCCCATTTGCAGCAGGGCCTGTTCCAGCGCGTCGTTATCCGGAAAGGGAGCAAAAACGCCATCTACCATTCCCCTCTCCCGGGGATAGTTTACCGATACTGCTTTTAAAAACTGCGGATGCTCAATAGCAAACACCTTTTTGATTTCTGCAGTAAGTTCTGGCGCAGGGGCATGATCGATGGTGCCTTTCCCCTGCATGATGTAAATCTCACCATCGCCAAAACGGGTGTAGAAAACCCGCTTATGTTCCTTAAGCTGCTGATCCAGATGCTCCAGTGTACCGTAAACCGACCTTGCCGATAGTTGCATATTGTAAAAAAAGAAGCCTTCTGCCACAGACTGGCAGAAGGCTTACAAAATAAACAATCTTTACTTAAGATTAATAACGATAGTAATCTGCTTTGAATGGACCTTCTACCGGCACACCGATATACTCGGCCTGCTCCGTAGTAAGCTCCTCCAGTTCCACACCAATTTTTTCCAGGTGCAGGGCAGCTACTTTCTCATCCAGGTGTTTAGGCAGGGTGTAAACAGCATTTTCATACTGTCCATTGTTGGTCCACAACTCTAACTGTGCCAGTGTCTGGTTAGAAAAAGAGTTAGACATTACAAAGCTGGGGTGGCCAGTGGCGCAGCCAAGGTTTACCAGGCGGCCTTCGGCCAGCAGAATAATGTCGTTGCCGTCAACATTGTAAATGTCAACCTGCGGCTTAACTGTTATGCGTGTGCTGCCATAGTTCTTTTTCAGCCAGGCAACATCAATTTCATTATCAAAGTGGCCAATGTTACAAACAATGGCTTTGTCTTTCATTTTCTTGAAATGCTCGCCCGTTACTATGTTCTTGTTACCGGTAGCTGTAACTATAATATCAGCACGGTGAACGGCATTAGCCATTTTCTTCACCTCAAAGCCATCCATGGCTGCCTGCAGGGCGCATATTGGGTCAATTTCCGTAACGATAACACGCACACCGGCACCACGCAAAGAGGCCGCAGAACCTTTGCCCACATCTCCATAACCTGCCACAATGGCTACTTTACCAGCCATCATCACATCGGTAGCACGGCGAATGGCATCTACCAGAGATTCTTTGCAACCGTATTTGTTATCGAATTTCGATTTGGTAACCGAATCGTTGATGTTAATGGCAGGCAGCGGCAGCGTGCCTTTGCGCATACGCTCATAAAGGCGAAGCACACCTGTGGTGGTTTCTTCAGAGATACCACGAATTTCTTTTACCAGTTCAGGATAGCGGTCAAGCACCATGTTGGTAAGGTCGCCGCCATCATCAAGTATCATGTTCAGTGGCTTGCCGCCTTCAAAGGCAAACAGCGTCTGCTCAATACACCAGTCAAATTCTTCTTCGGTCATGCCTTTCCAGGCAAACACAGGTATACCAGCGGCGGCAATGGCTGCGGCAGCGTGGTCCTGGGTAGAAAAAATATTGCAGCTGCTCCAGGTAACATCGGCACCCAGTTCCACCAGTGTTTCGATGAGCACGGCAGTCTGGATCGTCATGTGCAGGCAACCGGCAATACGGGCACCTTTCAATGGTTTAGAAGGGCCATATTCTTCACGAATCGCCATCAGACCAGGCATTTCTGCCTCTGCCAAACGGATTTCCTTACGGCCCCAGTCGGCCAGTGTAATATCCTTTACCTTGTAATTTTCTGTCTCTTTGAGCATATCAATCTAAACTAAACATAAACTTTTCCAAAAGTACAAAATTTCGTGCTACTTACCAGCCCTGCCACAAACTTAGCAAAGTGGTCACAGCCAGGCCTGCATACCTGCCAAATGCTTAACCAATAAAAGCCAAAAATGATTTAGCACACAGTAACTCAACCCATTATGTGCAAAAATTAAGGAAGATAAGCAGCTGAAGCTTTAACAACTTTCCCGGCCTTACGCCAGGTACCGGATCTGTTGTATGCCGTAGTAGTGGAGCTGCTCCTCCTGCTGATGGAGCACCGCCAGCTTGCCCCTGGGGTCTATACCCACAATTTTTCCTGTAAACTGTTTGCCTTCTGTTTCAAAAAGGTGCCATTCGCCCAGCCAGTACATGCGCTCCAGGTACTCCCTGCGCAGCTCCTGAGTTTTCTTCTGCTTCATCAACTGCAGGTAACGTACCTCCAGTGCCTTTAAAAGCTGGTCCAGCAACTGTTGCAGGCTGTGATCGCAGCCAAGTTCCAAGGCCAGGGAGGTAGCCGTTGGCACCGAAAATTCTTTTTGATTCACATTTATGCCAATCCCTATAACACTCCACTCCAATTGAGCGTTTTTCAAGGAGCTTTCTATCAGAATACCCCCCAGCTTTTTCGATCCTGCGTAGAGATCGTTTGGCCACTTAATTGCGGCCCCGGATAGCTGCAAATCTGTCAGGAAATCAGAAATGGCAAGAGATATGCTGATATTAAGTAGAAATTGATCCTGTATAGGCAAAAACCGTGGCCGCAGTACCATTGAAAAGGTAAGGTTTTGGCCAGAAACTGCCTCCCAGCTGTTTCCGCGCTGTCCACGGCCAGCTAGCTGACGATCAGTGATGATAACAGTACCCTCCGGCAGGCTCTCCTGCTGCAACAACTGCAAAGCTGTTGTATTAGTAGAGTGACATTCTGGCAGATAAATAAGCTTACTACCAATAAATAGCGTGTTTGCCGGAGAATTATACAAGGATTTATTTAATTTGAGGAGCAATTTAAAGAGCAAGAATGGAAGAAAAAACGAATTCAGAACAATTGGCCAATTTGATTGTCGCTGGCATGCAGGAGAAAAAAGCTTCTGACATAGTGGTTCTGAACCTTACTAAAGTAAAAAATGCTGTAGCTGATTACTTTATAATCTGCACGGGTAATTCCGACACACAACTTGATGCCATCAGCGATTCCATAGAGGAAGTTGTTTATAAAGAAGTGAAGCAGGACCCCTGGCACCGCGAAGGTCGCCAGCAAAAGGAATGGGTGCTTCTGGACTATGTTGATGTTGTAGCCCACGTTTTCAAAAAAGACAGGCGCGATTTTTTTGCGCTTGAAGAACTATGGGGTGATGCAGAAATTGTTCATGTTTCCTCAGAAACAGAAGCATAAATACTGTTACAAAGGCTAACTTTATTGTGGCCTTTTATTGTTTATACATTTGATATCCCTTTTTGAATAGAACGAATGGCAGAAAAACCGAACCGTAAGAACCTTATACCCAAGCCTCCCCAGCGGAACAATTATCAGGCTTACATTATTGTAGCCCTGCTGATATTGATCTTTGGGGTACTGTGGCTTAGTAAAAGCAGTTCTACAGAACCCATAAATTACCTTCGATTTGAGGAGCTTCTCAGAGAAGGAAAGGTGAAGCAGGTTACCCTCATTAAGGGGCAGGACCTGGTTGAAATTACTCTTACCCCTGAAGCGATTAACGATCCTGAAAACCAGAACAGATTGCAGGACCGCAAAATGTTTACCGCCTCACAGGGACCTCACTACCGCTTAAAAATTATTAGCGAAGAGGTGTTCGCACAGGAATACCGGGAGCTGATGGACCAGCTACCCAGGGAACAGCAGATTGCACTGGAAGCAGAAGAACGCTCAGACCTCACCAGCCTGATTACCAGCTGGGGTTTTCTGTTCCTGATCCTGTTTGGTTTCTGGTTCCTGATGCGCCGCATGACAGGCACCGGCGGACCCGGCGGACAGATCTTTAACATTGGCAAATCGAAAGCAGCACTTTTTGATGCTGAAAACAAGGTAAAGATAACATTTAACGATGTTGCCGGCCTGGACGAAGCCAAGGAAGAAATCCGCGAGATTGTTGAATTCCTGAAAAACCCGGGCAAATTCACCAAGCTGGGTGGTAAAATACCAAAAGGCGCACTGCTGGTAGGCCCTCCCGGTACCGGTAAAACACTTTTGGCCAAAGCCGTAGCCGGCGAGGCTGGCGTACCTTTCTTCTCCCTGTCGGGCTCCGACTTTGTGGAAATGTTTGTAGGTGTGGGTGCCGCCCGTGTGCGCGACCTGTTTAAGCAGGCAAAAGAAAAAGCGCCCTGTATTATCTTTATTGATGAGATTGATGCCATTGGCCGCAGCCGTGGCCGTGGTGCCATGCCTGGCTCTAACGACGAGCGCGAAAACACCCTGAACTCCCTGCTGGTAGAGATGGATGGTTTTGCTACCGACTCCGGCGTTATTATCCTGGCTGCCACCAACCGTCCGGATATTCTTGACTCTGCCCTGCTGCGTCCCGGCCGTTTCGACCGCCAGATCAGCATTGACAAGCCAGATATTGTAGGTCGTGAGGCTATCTTTAAAGTACACCTGAAGCCTATCAAGCTTTCTTCTGAAGTAGATCCGAAGAAACTATCGGCGCAAACCCCAGGTTTTGCCGGTGCAGAAATTGCCAACGTCTGCAACGAAGCAGCCCTGATTGCTGCCCGCCGCGATAAAAAAGCAGTGGATATGCAGGACTTTCAGGATGCTGTGGATAGGGTAATTGGTGGCCTGGAGAAAAAGAACAAGATTATTTCTCCGGAAGAAAAGAAAATTGTTGCCTACCACGAGGCCGGTCACGCTGTTGCAGGCTGGTTCCTGGAGCATGCCGATCCGTTGGTAAAGGTAAGTATAGTGCCCCGTGGTGTTGCCGCACTTGGTTATGCGCAGTACCTGCCTAAGGAGCAGTTCCTGTACCAGACCGAGCAGCTGTTCGACGAAATGTGTATGACCCTGGGTGGCCGTGCCGCCGAAGACATCGTATTTGAGAAGATCAGCACCGGTGCCCTTAGCGACCTGGAGCGTGTTACCAAAATGGCTTACAGCATTGTTTCGGTATATGGCATGAACGATAAGATCGGAAACGTATCTTTCTACGATGCCAAACAAAGCGAATACAACTTCAATAAGCCTTATTCCGAAGCCACCGCCAAGATTATTGACGAGGAGGTTAAGTACATTATCGAGAAAGCTTATGTGGCTGTAAAACAGTTGCTGTTGAGTAAGCGTGATAAGCTTGAGATCATTGCCCAGGAGCTGCTCAAGAAAGAGATCATTTATCAGTATGATCTGGAGCGGCTTATTGGCAAGCGTCCGTTCGATAAGCAAACTACCTATCAGCAGTATATTACGCCTAATGGTGAGATGGCCAAAGAAAACATGCCACCAGATGCCACTACGGTAGAGGAGCGTGTAGGCTCAGATGGAGATGTTCCGCCTAATGGCTCGCGTGAGAATGATTCCTTATAACTTAATAACTTATAAAACAGGCAGCTTTAGGGCTGCCTGTTTTTTTAATGCCCTTTCTTTTTATTTAATTTCGTAAAGCAAAAAGACTACAGCCCCTAACGTTTTGTCGAAAGAACTACCTCCTATTACATTAGCTGCCGGCAAGAAAGTATACTTTGCCTCTGATTTTCACCTGGGTGCCCCTAATAAGGAAAAAAGCCGCGAGCGCGAGCGAAAAATAGTGCGCTGGCTGGACCACATCCGCCAGGATGCCGCTGCTGTTTTCCTGATGGGCGATTTGTTTGACTTCTGGTTTGAATATAAACATGCAGTACCCAAGGGAGCCATACGCCTGCAGGGCAAGCTGGCAGAGCTTAGTGACAGCGGCATACCGCTCACCATCTTTACCGGCAACCACGATATGTGGATGAAAAATTACTTCCCTGATGAGTTTGGAATACCTGTATACCGCCATCCCAGGGCAATCAACATTGGCAACAGCCGTTTTCTGATAGGCCACGGCGATGGGCTTGGACCGGGTGATAAGCGGTACAAGATCATGAAAAAGGTGTTTCAAAGCCCCCTAAGCTACTCGCTCTACAGCTGGTTACACCCTGATATAGGTATTACGCTGGCAAACTTATGGTCGAACAAGAGCCGGGCAAAGAATAAGGGCAAGGATGAGGTGTTTTTAGGCGAAGATGAATGGCTGCTGGCTTACTGCAGATATAAGGAAGAAAAGGAGCACCACGATTACTACGTTTTCGGGCACCGGCACCTGCCGCTGGATCTGGAGGTAACAGAAAACAGCCACTACATAAACCTGGGGGAGTGGATCAATTATTATACCTATGGCGTTTTTAACGGGCATAAACTGGAGCTTAAAACCTTTGAAGCAACGCAATAATCACCTGTTCCTTTGCACCCTTGCACTAATGGTGTGCGTGGCAGTGCTGCCGGCACCGGCACAAACCCTGCTGTTCAAAGGAAATTTTGCCGTTCCCAAGGCGGTGGCAACAGCACAGGATGTACAGGGCAACCTGTACCTGGCCACTCCGCAGGGGCAGGTAATCCAGTACAATGGCAAGGGGCAGAAGGGGGTCAGCTTTAGCCCGGACGAGATGCTCTCCATCAGCAGCCTTGAGGCGCTGCCGGGCCTGCAGTTACTCCTGTTCGACAGGACCAACCAGCAGCTGTTGTGGGTAGACCGTTTTCTTACCCAGTCGGGAAGCTACCGTTTAAGTGCCGACAACAATGCCGGCTTTATTGATGCCGTAGCCGCCGCCGAGGGTAATGGCATCTGGCTGGTAGATGGCAGCCGCCAGCGCCTGTTAAAGCAACAGTTTCCGGGTGGAGAACTGGCAGTTTCCATTCCGCTTAACCTGGTGGCCGGCAGCAGCCAGATGAAATTTAATTACCTGCGCGAGCATAAAGGCAAAATTTATCTCTACAGCCCCACAACAGGCTTCCTGGTGTTTGATGCCATGGGCAATTACGAACTAACACACGATTTACCAGGCTTACATTCACTTTCGCTCGATGAGGACAGGTTCTACTTTCTGCAGCGTAACCAGCTTGGCTATCTGGATCTGAAAACCCATGAAGTGGTGCGCATACCACTGGTGGAGGCTAGTCCCGAACACCTGCTGGTAAAAGGAAGAGACATCTGGGTGTTCAATAAAGGAGAAGTTTACCATTACCTGATGATGCCCCCTGCTGCAGCTGCCCAGCAGAAATAAAAAGCCGCATTACTTTTCAGTAAATGCGGCATAGCTTGGAGAAAAGCGTTTTTATTTAGCTTCCAATATCTACCAGTTCAATATCGAACACCAGATCCTGACCAGCCAGTGGGTGGTTAGCATCCAGTACAATCTTCTCGTCGGTTACTTCTTTCACTACTACAGGCACCTGCTGACCGCCGTTATTAAGTGCCAGCTGCTGGCCTACCTGCGGATTTACACCTTCAGGCACCTGCTGGCGAGGCACATCAATCACCATTTCTTCCCTGCGGGCACCATATGCTTCATCAGATGGTATTTCAACTGTCTTCTGGTCGCCAACAGCCATTCCGTTAACAGCTTTATCAAAACCGGCAATCATCATACCGCCGCCAACCTGAAACTCCAGTGGCTCACGGCCCTTTGAGCTGTCAAATACGTTTCCATCTTTTAAACGGCCTGTGTAATGCACACGTACACGGTCGCCTTTTTGAGCCTTCGTCATGTTCTAAAAATTTAGTTCTAAAAATATTCTAAGGCAAGGTACAAAAACACCCTGCCCATCACAACCTTAACCCCGCTTTTGTGCCCTGCGTTCCCCGCAGCGGCTCTATGTGAGCAGGCAATGAACTGCGGAGGCAAAAGTCTGTTGCTCCTGTCGCAGTCGGGAATTCCTTCTATACTGCCTGCTAAGCTGCTCTAACGTTTAACCTTTAATAATTTACCAGCCGATAATCAGGAATAAGTGCCACTGCCCATAAATAATGAAGCTTTAAGTGTATTTATTTGTACTTTAGATAAGCACGTTCCAACCCCATATTATGAAGAACGATCATATACTAGAAGTACATGGCCTTACCAAACGCTATGCCGCCCACACGGCTCTGCAGGATGTAAGTCTTAGAGTGCCCCGAGGAAGCATCTTTGGTTTACTGGGGCCTAACGGAGCCGGAAAAACCACCCTTATACGCATCATCACTCAAATCCTGATGCAGGATGAGGGCGAGGTATTCATCAATGGTGAGCCACTCAGCCAGGAACATATCAGAATTATTGGCTACCTGCCCGAAGAGCGTGGCCTGTATAAAAAAATGAAAGTTGGCGAACAGCTAATGTACCTGGCGCAGCTCAGAGGCCTTAAAGAAAAAGAAGCACGCCAGCGCATACGCCACTGGCTCGACAGGCTTAACCTTACCCAATGGGCCGGCAAAACCATAGAAGACCTTAGCAAAGGCATGGGCCAGAAGGTGCAGTTTATTGCTACCGTTATGCACGAGCCACAGCTAATCATACTCGATGAGCCCTTTTCAGGATTCGATCCTGTGAATGCTAACCTTATCAAAGATGAGATCATGCAATTGCGCGAACGTGGCAGCAGCATTATATTCTCTACCCACCGCATGGAATCGGTAGAGGAACTCTGCGACCATATTGCCCTCATCAACAAAAGCCGGAAAATACTGGATGGCACCAAGCGGGAAATTAAAGACCAGCACCGGAGCAATACCTTTATTGTAGAACATAAAGGATCGCTGATTGGTCTTGGTGGCGAGGTGGAAGTACTGCAGGAGAAACTGCTGGAAGATAATTATTACCAGACCATTGTCAGGGCAATTGGCGCACAAAGCCCTAATTACCTGCTGCAGCGCCTGCTGCCACTTGTGGAGGTACATCGCTTCGAGGAGAAAATCCCGAGCATCAATGAAATTTTCATATCAAAAGTAAAAGACGAGGACAAGGAGGTAGCATATGTCTAAGACAGGCCTGATCATAAAACGCGAGTACCTTACCCGGGTACGCAAGAAGTCATTCATCATCATGACTATTCTTGGACCGATAATCTTTGCCGCCCTTTTTGCCATACCCATCTGGCTGGCTACCAGAGACAGCAACGAAGTAAAGAATATTACTGTGGTAGATGAAAGCGGCCTTTTCAGAGGTACTTTCGAAGATGAAAAAGGGCTGCATTTCGATTACCTCGATGCCACACTGAACGAAGCCAAGACCAGTATCAAGCAAAATGGCAGCTTTGGACTGCTCTACATACCGGACTTGCAGCTTGACAACCCATCTGGCATTACTTTTTATTCTGAAAGCAGTGCAGGCATAGAGCTAAAAGAAAGAATAGAACGTGTGCTGGAGCAGAAGATCGAGAACATGAAACTGGAAGAATCCCAGATCGATAAAGCCACTCTGGATGCCCTGCGCACCAATGTTAACCTGAATGAGATAAGCCTGGCCGGAGGAGAGGAAAAATCTGCCAACACCGGTATTTATACAGGAATCGGCTACCTGGCTTCCTTCATGATCTATATGTTCATCTTTATCTATGGTGCGCAGATCATGCGGGGTGTGCTGGAGGAAAAAACCAGCCGAATTGTGGAGGTGATCATTTCTTCGGTAAAGCCCACCCAGCTTATGATTGGCAAAACCATTGGTATTGCAGCCGTTGGCCTCACCCAGTTTATTATCTGGATTGTGCTGACATCCCTGATCTATAGTGTTGGATTATCCATGATCGGACTGGATGCAGAATCTATCGCGCAGATTAACCAGATGCCTTCTGCCGAAGGCGCAGACTTTTCATCTACCCAGGTAAAAATAGCCCAGGCTTCCGGTGAATTAGGCTCACTGAACGTGCCCCTGATGGTGGGAGGCTTCCTGTTTTACTTTTTAGGCGGTTACCTGCTGTATGGTGCCATGTTTGCAGCCATTGGTGCTGCCTCAGACAGCGAAACAGATACACAGCAGTTTATGGCACCCGTGTCTATGCCACTGGTGCTGGGCTTTGTGGTAGCCATTACAGCGGTACTAAAAGACCCTAATGGCAGCACGGCATTCTGGTTTAGTATGGTGCCTTTTACCTCTCCTACCGTCATGCTGATGCGCCTGCCTTTTGGTGTACCCATGTGGGAGCTGGCAACATCTATGGTGCTGCTGGTTTTAGGCTTTCTGCTCATGACCTGGCTGGCTGGCCGCATTTACCGCATAGGTATCCTGATGCACGGCTCCAAGGTTAACTACAAGACCATTGGCAAATGGCTAATGATGCGCTAAAGCATCATATTCAAATTGTTAGAAAAAGCCGGCTAGTCCGGCTTTTCTTTTTGCATAAATTTGGTGTTTATTCGTTAACAAAAAGTGCCGCAGCAATAAAGCCTAAACCTGCTGCTATTAAATACCGCCTGCCCCCATGGCCCGACCTCTTCGAGAAACAGCTGAACTTAATCTTTACCGCCACAAAAGCACCATTAAAATACTGGTAGGCCTTATTGCCATTTTAATTGTGGTGGTATCCGTCTATTACAATAATTTTATCGTGCATCTGCTCAAGGAACGCGAGCGCAACACAGTAGATGTGTTTGCCCGCTCTATTGAGTTCATGGCAGAACAGGGCGACCACGCCAACGTTACTTTCATCAATGAGCACATCATCAAAAGTAACACCACCATACCCGTTATTCTGGCCGACCAGATGGGCGAGCCTACCCTGGATTACCTGAACCTGGATATTCCCGAGAACTTATCGGAGGCAGAGCTGTACGAGATGCTGCGGGCCGAAATAAATAATATGCGGGCTGAAAATGAGCCCATACAGGTGGTGTACCGCAATGCAGCCAACCAGGTGGAACACGTAGAGTATGTATTCTACCGCAATTCTGATCTGCTCCGCCAGCTGAGCTATTACCCCTTTATACAGCTTAGCACCATACTACTTTTTGGTGCGCTGGCCTACCTGGCCTTCAGCTACAGCCGTACTGCAGAACAAAACAGGGTGTGGGTGGGCCTGGCAAAAGAAACTGCACATCAGCTGGGCACTCCTCTTTCCTCGCTTATGGCCTGGCTGGAGTACCTGCGCGCCGATGAACGCACCATGCAACACGAGGCACTGCCGGAAATGGCCAAAGACCTGGAAAAGCTGCACCTGATTACCGAACGCTTTAGTAACATTGGCTCAGTGCCTGTGCTGGAGCTTACCTCAGTGCCAGAGATGATCCACAGCTCTGTAAGCTACCTGCAAAAGCGTATCAGCACTAAGGTAAAGATTACGGTGAGCACCGTAGGCAATGATTTGCGTGCCCAGCTAAACCCGCACCTCTTTGGCTGGGTAATTGAAAATGTAATCAAAAACGCCGTGGATGCCATGAGCGGCATTGGCACCATTGACATTCGCATAGCTCCGGGCAACAATAACACAGTTTACATTGATATAGTGGATAACGGCAAGGGCATTTCCAAATCTAACCTCAAGAAGGTGTTCGAACCTGGGTTTACCACTAAAAAACGGGGCTGGGGCCTGGGCTTAACCCTGGCAAAACGTATTATTGATCATTACCACCGGGGCCGTATTTACGTAAAGCATAGTGAGCCCAATGTTGGCACCACTTTCCGCATTGTGTTGCGAAGCTGATTTGCAAAATAGGGGCAGGCTGATATTGGTTAAAAATAGCTGTACCTTTGCCTAAACTTTTTGATTTATGAAGAACCAACCTCCTTTTACCGTTATATACGAAGATAACCACCTGCTCATAGTAAACAAGGCGGCTGGCGTACTGGTGCAGGGCGATAGCACCGGCGATAAAACCCTGGCAGATTATGCCAAAGATTATATAAAGGAGAAGTATGACAAGCCTGGTGATGTATTTCTGGGTGTGGTGCACCGGATTGATCGTCCGGTAAGTGGGGCTGTAATTCTGGCACGCACCAGCAAAGCGCTGGAACGTATGAACAAAATGTTCCAGAGCAAGAAGGTGTACAAAACCTATTGGGCAGTAGTAAAAAACCGTCCGAAGGAAAAAACCGGCAAGCTGGTACACTGGCTGGTGAAAGACGAAAGCCGCAATGTTACCACTGCCTACGACTATGAAATACCTGAGGGCAAACGCTCTGAGCTTACCTACAAAGTACTGGGGCACTTAAACGACCACTACCTGCTGGAGGTACAACCCTTAACCGGCAGGCCGCACCAGATCAGGGTACAGCTGGCAAGCATGGGCTGCCCGATCAGGGGCGATATCAAGTACGGCTTCAGCAAACCAAATCCTGATGGCAGCATTAACCTGCACGCTAAAAACCTTAAATTTGAGCACCCTGTAAAAAAAGACCCGCTGTTTATAAGGGCCGGGCTTCCCGAAACCAATTTCTGGGAGCAGTACCTAACCCTGGAAGATCCAAAGCTTAAAATGAACAAGCTGGATAATATGTTCGGCGCTTAAAGCTTATTTTCGGCAGCCATTGATAAGGGGTGAAGGATAATTCACCCTTTTAGCTTTTCTGATTCTTCCTGCAGGGCAACTATCTTTTAGGCTTCATGTGCAGCAGCATCCAGTTTAAAAAGGCAAGCAGCAGCACCAGGAGAACAGTGAAGCCAATTACACCAAAACCCCAGACGATAGTTTTTGCGCCAGCACCAGCAGCCGATATAATGGATGGCATGCTTAAGGTAGCCAGCCATAGCGTAAAACAAATCAGGAAACCGCACAACACCCGCCAGAGCCACTGCTTATTCCAGTAAACTTGGAGTCCCAGCAAAAGAGCCGGCAGAAAAACTATCACCGCATAGGGTATGCCCAGTGTGTTACTGGCGTAAAAGCGGTTAAAGTTACCATTGCTTTTATTGATGTATAACCAGAGCAGCAGAAGCAGCAGGTAAACTGCCCGCTGCATAAAAGGGCTGGTTAACCATTTTTCTATCTTTTTCACCTGCTTATGCTTTGAAGTCCATATTAGGCGTATGCGCTACCTCTACCACCATGCCATCAGGGTCATAAAAATCAATAGTATAATAGCCTTTTGAGTAGGGCATTTCTACCGGACCACGTATAATACTGGCACCGGTTTGTTGTAGAAAGCATGCTACCGCCTCTACCTGCTCTCGCGCCAGTGCCTGAAAGCCTATATGCCTAACACCCAGGTTGTCGGTTCTTTTAAGCTCCGGATGCTCCACCAGGTATATTTCCATGCTGTCGGTAGCAAAGGAACGGTAGTTTGTCTGCTGCCATCCAATGAGCTCAAGCACACCCTTGTAAAACAAGGCTGATCTGCTAAGATCTGATACCCAAAGCTCTATATGATTTATTCCTGTGCGGTAGCGGCTCATGCCGGCAAATTAATACCAATTCCAGTTCTCAACAAGCACACCTCCCTATGCAGCAATAAAAAAAGAGCTACCCATGCAGGAGAGCTCTTCAGGTACAATATTATAAATTAAAATCTACTCCGGCTTCATGCGCATGGTAGAGCCATCACTGGCATGCAGTACCAACTTATCGTTTTCCAATTCCTGTACATGAAAAACTTCTTTCACATTTTGGCGATCATCAAAAGTAATTTCCAGCTCTTTTTGTGCCTCATTATAATTCCAGCGTCCAGTCTGGAATTCGGCATTATTTAGTATTTGGAAAGCGCCATTCGCATAGAAAACCATTTTCTGCTCCCTTTCATCGTCATTTAGTCTCTGCTCATCGCCTGCTGCATCTGTTTCACGGTTCGCTATCCAGGTTTTGCTACTTTCGCTTGCCAGCAGCTGACGGGGATTTTCTTCTTCTTTGTTATTACAGGCTACCATTAACATGAATGGCAGCAGGAGCAGAACATAGTATCGGACCAGCTTCATAAAAAATTCATTTATTTAAAAAATATATCCGTAAAACCAGACAGATTCAGGAATGTTTCACCGAAGAACCTTTAACAAGCGGCATCGTAATATTCCATAGTATTAGATTTTTTTACTATGGGATTAATGGATTTTTTCCGCAAAGGAAAAGAAGAAAAAATAGAACAGAAGCAGCCTGTACGCCAGCAGCAGGCAGGCCAGCAAAAAACAGGTTCTCTTGTAGACCTGCAGCAGAAGCAGCAAACAAAGCCTGCACAGGCCAATCAGGCGCAGGACCGTCCGCCAGTACATAATGAGCCTGGCACTATATCGCCAGAGTATTATGAAATTAAAAAGGGCGATACGCTTTCTGCAATAGCCAAGCGCCAGTATGGCGATGCTACAAAATGGCAGACCATTTATAACGCAAACAAAGATGTAATCAAAAACCCGGACCTTATACACCCCGGCCAGAAGATCAAAATACCTAAACAGTAAGCAGATCTACTGCAGGCAACAGATAAAAAAAGGCCATTCCTGCTAACAGGAATGGCCTTTTTTTATGATGGTCCGGCAGGTTTATTCGCTTATGAGGCGCTCTACCAGTACTGATATTTTATTATTCAACACTTCCACTACACCACCATCTACCTCTAATGTGCGGCGGCCTTCGGCTTTGCTCACATAGGTGATTCTGCCCTGCGCCAGCGTACTGATCAGCGGAGCGTGGTTCGTAAGTACCTGAAAAGAGCCCTTAGCACCAGGAAAAGTGGCACTATCAACCTCGCCTTCAAATACTCTTCTATCGGGAGTTATTATTTCTAAAAACATATTGGTATTGGGTAGTAAGTATCAAGCATGGTGTATTGACAAAAAACTCAACACCCACTACTCAATACTCAATACTAAATTAAGCTTCAGCAAGCATTTTCTCGCCCTTCTCAATGGCCTGTTCAATAGTACCAACAAGGTTAAAGGCAGCTTCCGGCAGGTGATCAAGCTCACCGTCCATAATCATGTTAAAGCCTTTGATGGTATCTTTGATGTCTACAAGCACACCTTTAAGACCGGTGAACTGCTCGGCAACGTGGAAAGGCTGCGACAGGAAGCGCTGAACACGGCGTGCACGGTGCACTACCAGTTTGTCTTCCTCGCTAAGCTCGTCCATACCAAGAATGGCAATAATATCCTGAAGTTCTTTGTAACGCTGCAGAATCTGCTTCACGCGCTGGGTACAGCTATAGTGCTCATCACCCAGAATATCGCGGGTAAGGATTCGTGAAGTTGAGTCAAGCGGGTCTACCGCAGGGTAAATACCAAGCTCGGCAATTTTACGGCTCAATACTGTGGTAGCATCAAGGTGGGCAAAAGTTGTAGCCGGAGCAGGGTCAGTTAAGTCGTCGGCAGGTACGTAAACGGCCTGTACCGATGTAATAGATCCGTTTTTGGTAGATGTAATACGCTCCTGCATGGCACCCATTTCTGTTGCCAGTGTTGGCTGGTAACCTACCGCAGATGGCATACGACCTAAAAGAGCCGATACCTCTGAACCTGCCTGTGTAAAGCGGAAGATGTTATCTACGAAGAAAAGGATATCACGACCCTGGCCGCTGCCTTCGCCATCGCGGAAATATTCTGCAATGGTAAGACCGGAAAGGGCAACACGTGCACGGGCTCCCGGAGGTTCGTTCATCTGACCGAACACAAAGGTAGCTTTAGAGTCTTTCAGTCCTTCTACGTTTACGGTAGAAAGGTCCCAGCCTCCTTTTTCCTCAAGCGTATGCAGAAATTCTTTGCCGTAGCTTACAATGCCGGCTTCGATCATCTCACGCAGCAGGTCATTTCCTTCGCGAGTACGCTCACCTACGCCTGCAAACACAGAAAGACCAGCGTATGCCTTGGCAATGTTGTTGATCAGCTCCTGGATCAATACAGTTTTACCTACACCGGCACCACCGAAAAGACCAATTTTACCACCTTTTGCATAAGGCTCAATCAGGTCAATTACTTTGATACCTGTATATAATACCTCCTGTGAGGTAGAAAGATCTTCAAATTTTGGAGCAGCGCGGTGAATAGGAAGGCCTCTTGTACCTTTTGGCTGCGGCAGACCGTCGATTGCCTCGCCTACCACATTGAACAGGCGGCCACGGATATCGTCACCAATAGGCATTTGGATGGGAGATCCAGTATCTACTACCTCCAAACCACGCATCATACCCTCGGTAGAGTCCATGGCGATGGTCCGTACACGGTCTTCACCCAGGTGCTGCTGCACTTCCAGCACAACCCGTTGTCCGTTTTGGCGGGTTACATAAAGGGCATCCAGAATGTTCGGTAAGCGAGATCCTTCGGCTTCGAAGCTTACGTCTACCACTGGGCCAATTATCTGGGTAATTCTACCAATATTTGCCATTTGTTATTTGAAAAGAATTTACGCTTGGGATTTTCAGAGGGCAAAATTAACTTAAAAAGCTATTAAAGCAAAGCGAATATCCATTTTTCAGCCTGCCAGCCTGCTGCTGCCGAGGCCTTATTTTACATATACAGAGGTTCCGCTTCTTAGTGAATGCCACAGAATTCATTACATGCATAAGTTGCACTACTCCGGCTCTTCTTCTATGATAATTGTGCCGGTATCAAAAGAAGCGACCTGGAAAAAACCCAGCGGCTGATTATCGGGATTGCTAACATTTATAATGTTGCTGGTAGGGTTTCGGGGCGGAGGACTGAATAATCCACCATCGTTAAACAGCAGCGAGCGCAGCTCTACATAATAGTCATACATGTTTCTGTCGAGGCTGTAAAGCTCCAGCCGTACAGTATCGCCAATCTCAAACGGGTACTGCAGCTGCTCTACAATGGTACTTGGCACAAAACGGCTGTCGGGTATGAGCAAATCTGTACGGTCGTTATACAGGGAGTCGTTTTCATACACCTGTACCCTGTAAAAGTCTGCAGCTTCAGGGGGTATCTTCCCATAAAAGGTCAGGTAGTAGCCAGCATCAAACACCGGCGGTATTGCCTCATAGTATGCTACTGAAAGCGAATCTACTATTCCTTTGGGCATTAAGGTACCGGAAGAGGTGTAGTGCTCGCCCCGCCAGTCTATCTCTAGGCTGTAAGACCTGCCTACCACTCCCTGCAGCGCCTGGGTTGCATACACACCACTGCCGGTATAGAGGAGCACTTCGGAGTTCCCGGCATCATCGCTTATCCTTACAACAGCATCTTCTACAACCTGCGCGGGGGTGGTACTGAAGTAGTCCTGGCTAAGGCTTAACTTTACCGTATGTGGGCCCTGCGTATCTGTTACATGGCCCTCCACAATAAGCCTGGGCTCCTGCTGTGGCAGATCAAGGGTTACCAGCTCACGGCAGGAAGCTCCAAGCATAAGTATGAACAGGAGATATATAGGAAGAAAGCGTATCATTTTCGCTTTGGCTTAATTTCGAAATTATAGGTTACTGAAGGTATAATACTGAAGAGATAGAGTTTAACGGCGGCTGCATCTACGCTGCGCACCCTATCCTCATCGGGGTCAAAATCAGGGTCCTGGTTGTAGACCTGTTCAAAGGTAATGGCAAAAGGATTTTTACGTGCGTAGGCATTGTAGATAGAGAAGGTCCAGCTGCCATCCCACCTCCGGCCGGGCCTGGGCTTATTTTTAAGCGTTGCCGCCAGGTCCAGCCGGTGGTAGCCAGGCATGCGGAATGCATTGCGGCGCGTATCGTCATACACTGGGGTTATAAAACCATCGATGTTTGCCTTGCCTACCGGCAAGGAAACCGCAGTACCTGTGCTGTACACAAAGGTGCCCGACAGCGACAACCTCGAATTGAGCTCATGGCTTAGCACCACAGAAAGATCGTGAATGCGGTCGTAGCGGGCCGGGTACACTTCACCGCCATTGATGCCGGGTACCTGCCGCAGGGTGCGGCCAAGCGTATAGCCTATCCAGCCGGTGGTGGTGCCTATGTTCTTTCTTACCAGAAACTCGGCACCATAGGCCCAGCCCTTACCTTCCAGCGCCTCTGTTTCTATGTTGTTGGTGAAAAGAATATTGGCCTGATCTCCCAGTTTATAGTCTACCAGGTTATCCATCCACTTATAATATACCTCAACAGAGGTTTCGAAAGTGTTCTGTTTAAAATTTCTGAAATAGCCCAGGGCTACCTGATCGGCTATAAGGGGGCGTATGTAGCGATCGGCAGGAATCCAGCGTTCAATGGGCAGCCCAGCCGTAGCATTGCTGGCTACCTGCAGGTACTGCCGCATGCGGTTGTAGGAAGCTTTTACAGAACTCTGCTCATTCAGCAGGTAACGCAGCCCCATACGGGGTTCCAGTCCATGATAAAACTGTATGTTCTCGAAACGATCAAATGATATTGTACCTGCTTTTGTCTCTTCGGTGCGCTCGGCCCCCTCTTCGTACAAAAATACGCTTCCCGGGCCTATATTGTTGAAGGCAGAGTAACGCAGCCCGTACTCTGCCGTGAATTTTGGTGAGGCCTTCCACTCGTTTCCCACATACACAGCATTTTCAAAAGCATAGCGATCGTCCACTGCAGGGGCTTCAAAATCAGACTCACTCTGGAAATTTATGACGGGCGCTCCAAACCTCCTGAATGTGGAGCTTAAACCAAAAGTAAGGGTATTCTTTTCGTTAAGGTAGTAGGTAAATGCTGATTTCAGGTTGTACTCCCGCATGGTAGATCCCCAGGTAAACTGTGTGGTAGCGCTCTCGCCTGTAAAGCCATAGCTAAAGTTACTGAAGATTAGAGAGGTGTTCAGGAACAGGCGATCATTAAACAGGTGATTCCAGCGGGTGGTAAGAGTGGTGTTGCCCCAATCGAGGCTAAAGAAGTCTTCCAGGCCCAGTACATCCCGGCCAAAATAGCCGGAAACGTAAAATCGGTTGTTCTCATTCATGATGAGATTCGCCTTCATGTTAAAATCGTAGAAATACAGAGTATTCCTGTTGATGTTTTCATTAGGACTTAGGCGCAGAAAAATATCGGCATAGGTACGGCGGCCACTTACAATAAAAGAACTTCTGTCTTTCCAGATGGGCCCCTCTACGGTAAGCCTGCTGGCTATGAGGCCCACACCACCCGATATTACATACTCCTTATTGTTTCCTTCTTTCATCTGAATATCGAGAATGGAGGAGAGCCTGCCGCCAAAACGGGCCGGTATACCTCCTTTATAGATCTCCAGGTTTTTGATGGCATCGGGATTGAATACTGAAAAGAAGCCAAAGAGGTGGCTGGCATTGTAAACGGTGGCTTCGTCGAGCAGCACCAGGTTCTGGTCGGCAGCGCCTCCGCGAACGAAGAGTCCTGTGGTACCCTCGCCAGCGGTCTGTACGCCTGGCAGCAGTTGTATGGTACGCAGCACATCAACCTCACCAAAGAGTGCAGGCACTTTTTTTACCGCTTCTACCGAAAGTTTTTCGCGGCTCATGCCTACTTCACTTACATTGGCATCTTTACGTTCTCCGGTAATTACTACCTCCTCCAGCTGGTCTTCATCTGGCTGCAGTTCTATGTCCAGGCGGGTATCAGACGCTAAATTAAGCTGGCGCTCTATAGACTGATAGCCCAGGTACTGATAGCGAAGGGTGTAGTT
Source organism: Cesiribacter sp. SM1 (assembly GCF_020178975.1). Taxonomy (GTDB): domain Bacteria; phylum Bacteroidota; class Bacteroidia; order Cytophagales; family Cyclobacteriaceae; genus Cesiribacter. The sequence goes on along the minus strand of NZ_JAHXBU010000047.1, from coordinate 274,902 downwards.
ACCTGCAGGCAGGGGCAGTGCATAATAGCCATAAATGTTTGTTGTGGCACCTGTACCTGGCAACTCCACCACCTGCACGGTGGCACCAATCAATTCCTCTCCGCTGGAGGCATCTCGTATGTAACCACTCAGGGTAAGGCGCTGTTGCTGCTGGGCATGTACTCCCAGGCTCAGCAACAGGGCTGCTATCATCAATACCAAATAAACTCGTTTCATATTGGCCGCAAAGTTCCGGGCTGCAGCTTAACTTTCCACAGTTTATCTTAAAATTTGCAAAATATAAGAGCAGCTGATACAGCTGCTCTTCAATATGTTACGCGCTTAAGCTCAGTCCCTTCAGGGGTACAACTAGCAGCCCGCATTTCTGTTGCACGATTCGGCATTTTTAGAGGTATAATCTGATATTCTGCCCAGCAGATCGGTCTCTATCCGGCAGCAGGCCTCCAGTTGCTGTCTTAGCTTTACTCTTGCCCTTTGTATGCGCGACTTTGCACCCGATAAACTTATTCCCAGCCGGTTGGCCACCTCCTGCTGCGATAAGCCTTCCAGATCGGCCCACTGCAGGGGGTAACGCTGATCTTCCGGCAGCAACAACAGCATTTCTCCCAGGCAAGCTGCCAGGCGCTGTTCTGGCAGCAAACCATCTTCTGCTACCGGCAGCACATCTTCAGCCGGCAAATCTGCAAATTTTTTCTTCCGGTAATGGTCAGTAAGGGTATTTTGCGCCACACGTATCAGCCACGCCCGCACATCCTTTACTTCGGCCAGCCGCTCGCAGTTTTTATAAGCTTTAAGCATTACCTCACTAAGCAGATCGTCGGTAAGGGCATGCTCCCGCGTACGCTGATGTAAGAAGCGTCGCAGGCTTCCTGTGTGTTCCTGCCACACTGTCCATGCCTGCTCACACAGCCTATCACTGGCTGTTGCCGCTGCAGTGCTGGTACAACATTCAGTAGCAGAAAGCTCAATGCTCCCGGTTACAACATAACTAGTGGAGCATTGAGCAGACGCAGCTGTGGTATTGTTGGCGTTTTTCATGGTGCCTACAGATTAACTGAAACTGCCTTTAATATCGTAATAATACGATTAATCTACAGCTCTACTTATACTTCATATATTTTTTAGTGGAGGCAACACCTGCCGGCAGCTACAGTAGTAAGGATTCTGCATAAAAAAAGCCGGCTACAGCCGGCTTTAAAAATTATTCTGGATTGTTTATTCTACTGTTACAGACTTTGCCAGGTTACGGGGCTGGTCTACATTGCAGCCACGCATAACAGCTATATGGTAAGAGAGTAACTGCAGCGGAATAACCGATATCAGCGGCATGAGCACTTCATGCGTTGCGGGTACCTCAATCACAAATTCTGCCATTTCAGGAATAATATCATCGCCCTCTGTTACAATGGCAATAACCCTACCCTTGCGGGCACGCACCTCCTGTATGTTCGATACAATCTTCTCATACGACTTGTCTTTGGTAGCGATAAATACCACAGGCATTTCTTCGTCGATAAGGGCAATGGGGCCATGCTTCATTTCTGCAGCAGGATAACCCTCTGCATGTATGTAAGAGATCTCCTTCAACTTAAGCGCTCCCTCAAGTGCCACCGGGAAGTTATAGCCGCGGCCAAGGTACAGGAAGTTGCGGGAGTCTTTGAACAGCTCTGAGATATACTTGATCTGATCGTTCAGTTCCAGTGCTTTTTCTACTTTGGCAGGAATGGTTTCCAGCTCTACCAGCATTTGCTTGTACTGGCCCAGGGGCATGGTACCACGCTTATGGGCAACCTGCAGCGCCATCATAATCAATACGGTGAGCTGTGCGGTAAAGGCTTTTGTAGAAGCCACACCAATTTCTGGGCCGGCGTGTGTATAAGCACCCTCATGCGTAATACGGGCTATGGAAGAACCTACCACATTACAAACACCAAATATAATGGCACCTTTGCTTTTAGCAAGTTCTATGGCAGCAAGCGTATCTGCTGTTTCACCTGATTGCGAGATGGCAATGACCACATCGCCCTCCTTGATCACCGGGTTACGGTAGCGGAACTCAGAAGCATATTCTACTTCTACCGGAATACGGCAGAACTCTTCAATGATATATTCAGCAACCAAACCAGAGTGCCAGGACGTGCCGCAGGCAATAATCATGATCCTTTCGGCATTTTCCAGGCGATTTGAGTATTCGCGGATGCCCCCCAGTTTCAGATATCCTTCATCTGCCTTCAGGCGGCCACGAAGACAGTCGGCAATGGAACGAGGCTGCTCAAATATCTCCTTGAGCATAAAGTGGTCGTAGCCACCTTTTTCAATAGCCTCCAGCTCCAGGTCGAGCACCTGGATATAAGGATTGGTTACAACATCCTCAGTATCTTTAATATTAAGGGTGTTGCCACGGATTACAGCAATCTCGAAATCATTAAGGTAAACCACTTCATTAGTATACTCAATGATAGGTGTAGCATCAGAAGCCAGAAAATATTCATTCTTGCCGATACCGATTACCAGCGGACTACCTTTACGTGCTGCTACCAGTGTATCTGGATCTTTCTCATCCATCACCACAATAGCATAGGCACCAATCACTTTTGTAAGGGCCAGCCTAACCGCCTCTTCAATAGAGCAGTTTTCATGGCTCTGAATGTCTTCAATAAAGTGAATCAATACCTCTGTATCAGTTTCACTCTCAAACACATGCCCTTTGCGCTTAAGATCTTCCTTCAGCGAGCCGTAGTTTTCTATGATACCATTATGAATAATGGCCAAGCGGCCCTGTCCCCTGGATACTACATGTGGGTGAGCATTGCAATCATTCGGTGCTCCATGAGTAGCCCAACGGGTATGCCCCATGGCTATCATGCCTGCAGTATCCTTGTCTGCAGTAAGCTCCTCCAGCTCCGATACTTTACCCTTCTGCTTGAAAACATTGATGTTTCCATCATGTAAAAGCGCCACCCCGGCACTATCATAACCCCTGTATTCTAACCGTTTCAGTCCTTTCAGCACAACAGGAAATGCTTCTCTATAACCGATGTATGCTACTATACCACACATAAAACTTAACTTATAGGTTTGGCCTCGCCAATTTTGTATACCAGATTTTCAGTTTTACCTGGTCTGGCCGAATAACAAATTGATTAGGCGTGCTTAACAATGATTCACCCGGGTAAAGAACAGCCTGCAGGTTGCGCTCTTCCCCGGTACGCATGTACTGCTCTAAATTATATACTATATCAGAGCTAAAATAGTTAACATCTTTTGTACCTATTCTGTAAACACCCATGGTGGTAGAGGGGGCTCTTTCCGCTGCTCCTGCCTGTAGCGTTGAGGCAAATCTGCGGTTGGAATTGTCTACAAAGTAAAGTACTGCTGTGCCCGGAATGGGTTGACGGACCGCACCGGCGTACAGGCTGTCAAACTCAAGGGATGCCCTGTTGATGGAAATCAAATCCCCTTCTTCCTGGTTCAGGATAAAATCTTTGAATTCCTTAAATTCTACCTTTGGAAGCAGACCGGTTAAGCCCTGGAAGTAGACCCTGTTATCCAGCGGATCAAACTCCTGCAGGTGCCCTACAGCATCAGCACTGGCAAGTGCAGTGCCGCTTCGTTCAGTTTCCAGGCCGAAGTACGAAGGTCCAGTAGTGTACTGGCGTTTCGTGTTCATTTCAGGAAAAAAAGGAAGTCTGATAGATCGCTGCTCCGTACCCTGTGTATAGTACAAAAACACTCCGCTGTTTGCGTTTGTAATGTCGTAGGTTGTAACAAAGGTATTGATGTCTTCAGGTACAATGGCAAGGCCTTTCACATAATTATCAAATGCATCCTGGTTATCCAGCAGGCCATTTGTATTATTTTTAATGGCCATCAGCAGCTGTTCGCCAAACGCCTGATCGATTTGCCCGGACAGTATTCTATTGTTAACATCATTATAGAATACGGCACTATCCAGCTTACTGGTTACATCCCTTAAGCTGAGGCTTAACTGCCCCAGCTGCTCAGCCAGTGGTTCACTGTCTGGGGCAATGTAGTAGTAAGTGAGCACCTCAACAGTATCTCGCACAGTTTCTCTTCTTGTGGGGCTTATTGGCTCTGCAAGCCTGTAAACACCAAAGCGCTGCTCCTGTATCAGATCGCCGCCATATACTTCTCTGCTGTTCCACACCAGCTGTACCTTTACAGAATCTAACTGCACATTGTTACCAATGGTTGGCACACTTGCTGGCATACCAATATTGGTATAGAGCGTAGCTTTGGTAATACCAAAATCAGGATGCTCCAGCCGGCCAATATATGGACTATTCCCTACGCTAACCGCACCTGTATTAGAATATGACAACTGCATTGCAGTAAACAAACTATCAGTGCGCACCTGCGAGGTGTTAACCGGAATTTCGATGTAATGGGTGGAAACTGCCCCAGTGTTGGGATTTAGATTGGTGCCAAGTTCGGTGGGATCTTCGCATGCGAAAAAGAGGGCCGGTAAAAGTACCAGCCCTATTTTTTTAACCAGCAAGTTCATTATATAAATTATAGTAGGAATCCAGGTAGTCCGTGTCTTTGTCAAAGGTATCTATTTTTTTATTACCATCAACTCCGTCAAACAGCATCGTCAGGCTTTCGCTGTATTGTTCATCTCCTTTTACAACGGCGTCGGCATACCTGATACCCACCTTGATAAAGCCCTCAAAGTCGGCAGATTGCAGCGGCTCCAGCATACTATCCTCCACATCAATCATTTTCACTTTATCCAGGAGGTCAACGCTGAACTTGTGTTGGAACGGATTATTATAAACGGTGAACACCGTCTTCGTATTTTTGAAAAGCGGATCATTTTTATAGGTACTCTTCAAATACATTGGTATGAGGGAAGTCATCCAGTCGTTACAGTGTACAATATCTGGCGACCAGCCCAGTTTACGCACTGTTTCTATTACTCCTTTGCAGAAGAAGATAGCCCGCTCATCATTGTCTTTGTAAAAGCGGTTTTCTTTATCAACGAACACATATTTGCGCTGAAAGTAATCTTCGTTGTCAATGAAGTACACCTGCAGCTTGGCATTAGGAATAGACGCCACTTTAATGATCAGCGGTTTTTCCTCATCGCCTACAGAAATGTTAATGCCCGACAGCCTTACCACCTCATGCAGCCGGTTCTTGCGCTCGTTGATGAGCCCGAAACGCGGCACCAGAATTCTAATCTCCATACCTCGCTCCTGCATGGCCTGCGGCAGCATTCGCACAAAATTGGCGACTTCCGTAGTTTGCAGAAAAGGGTCGATTTCGCTGGCTACATACAAAATGCGTAATTTACACATACCTAAGGGCTAATTTTTTTAAACTAAAGTTTCAAGCCCCAAAAATACAAAAAAAAAGGGGGCTTTTCAAGAAATAATCCACCTATTAACGTATGTTTGCGGCCTTTAGTGCGAAAAGCTCGCTCCTTTATGTTGGTCTTTAGAAAAAAAGAGGCGCTGCGGCAACATTTGCAGGAGCATAGGCTGCAGAACACCACCATTGGCTTTGTACCTACCATGGGTGCCCTGCACCAGGGACACCTGTCGCTGATCCGCAAATCGCTGGAACTGACCGGCTATACCGTGTGCAGTATTTTTGTAAATCCTGCCCAGTTCAACAATCCCGAAGATCTTAAAAAGTACCCCCGCATGCCCGAGCAGGATATTGCCCTGCTGGAAGCTGCCGGCTGTCATGCTGTTTTTCTTCCGGAGGCAGATGAGATCTATCCTACCCCTCCCCTGGTACAATTCTCCTTTGGCCCCCTGGAAAAAGTAATGGAAGGCTACTACCGGCCCGGCCACTTTAGCGGGGTTGCCCTTATTGTAAGCAAGCTGCTGCACATAGTACAGCCTCATATGGCCTTCTTTGGCCAGAAAGACCTGCAGCAATGCCGCATTCTGGAGCAGCTGGTAAAAGACCTTGGTTTCAATACCGAGATTCAGATAGAGCCTACCGTACGCGAGGCCGACGGGCTGGCCCTCTCCTCCAGAAACCTGCGCTTAAGCCGCGAGGGGCGGCAAACCGCACTACATTTATATGTAGCACTGCAGCAGGCTGCAGAAGCCGTGCAGGCCGGCATAGTGCCTGATGTAGCACAAAAAAATGCATTGGCTTACCTGCAAAACATTCCAAACCTGGAGCCGGAATACTTTTACATTACCGAGGGTGGAACTTTGCAAGAACTAAGAAATGTTCAAAAGGGGGATCAAATAGCCATTTGCACCGCTGCCTATGTGGAAGGTGTAAGGTTAATTGACAACCTGCTCATAAGTTATCAAGGCAACTAATTACATTTGCAGCACCATGTTTATACAGGTACTGAAATCAAAAATACACAGAGTAAAGATTACGCAGGCAGAATTGCACTACGTAGGCAGCATTACCATAGATGAAGATCTGCTGGATGCCGCCGGTCTCCTTGAAGGAGAAAAGGTGCAGATTGTAAACGTAAACAATGGCGAAAGGCTCGAAACCTATGTGATAAAGGGCGAGCGTGGCAGCGGCATGATCTGCATGAACGGTCCGGCTGCGCGTAAGGTGCAGGTGGGCGATATTGTCATCATCATCTCCTATGCCTTTGTAACTCCCGAAGAAGCAAGAAGCTTTAAGCCTTCCATTATCTTTCCTGATGACACCAACAAACTCGCGTAAGCGTGAAGGCATCTATCATCAAGCAGGTACTCAAGTACATTTTACTGCTTCTTATTTCCCTGGCACTGCTGTGGTTCGCTTTAAGGGGTGTTGAGCTTAATGAACTAGCTGGTCGTATATCAGAAGTTGAGTGGAGCTGGGTAACCCTGTCGCTCCTGGCCTCCTTTATCAGCCTTATTCTAAGAGCCTTCCGCTGGAAGCTACTCCTGAAGCCCGTTGGCTATAGCCCCACACTAGGCATTACCTTCAATTCATTAATGGTTGGCTACCTGGCAAACTTTGCCCTTCCGCGTTTTGGAGAGGTAGCCCGCTGTGGCGTACTAAGAAAAAATGCAGGCATTCCCATGCCTACCTCCTTTGGCACCGTACTGGCCGAAAGAGCCCTTGATCTGATAATGCTGCTCCTGGCCGTGGGCGTAACTTTGCTGCTGGAGTTTAACAGGCTTGAGGATTTCCTGGCAGAAGTATTCTCCGGAGAATCCCGCTTTAGTTCAACAACGCTTGTGTGGCTGCTGGTAGCAGGGGCCGTTCTTGGCTCTGTTAGCATTTACCTCTGGCGCATTTACCACCTGCGCCTCATGCAGTTTAAGCTCTACCAGAAGGTAATAGGTTTTGGAAGCGATCTGCTGGCCGGCCTGTTAAGTATCCGCAAGATAGAGCATCAGCTGGCTTTCTGGACCAGCACCCTGCTCATCTGGGTATTGTACTACTACATGACCTACCTGATCCTGTTCTCCCTGCCTCACATCAGCAACATAAACTTTCTTGTAGGACTTGCCCTGCTGGCTATGGGTGGCATTGCCATGGCTGCACCTGTACAGGGTGGCATTGGTACCTACCATGTACTGGTAAGCGGTGTACTAATGCTCTACGGCCTATCCAGGGGAGATGCAGCATTTCTTACCCTGCTGATGCACACTTCCCAAAGTCTTTTTGTTATCATCATAGGGAGTATTTGCCTGCTCATCAGTTTACTTAAAGGCACCAAAGCACTACAGGATGAAGCTAAACCAGCATAGTTCAAATAAAGTATACTCTTTACCAGCACTAAAGCAAACACTGACAGAATGGCGTAATGAAGGCCAGCGCATTGTGTTTACCAATGGCTGTTTTGATTTGTTACACCTGGGGCATATCGATTACCTGGAAAAAGCCAGCCAACTTGGCGACAGACTAGTAATTGGCATAAATTCTGATCTATCTGTCCGTAGACTAAAGGGTAACAGCAGGCCCCTTCAGCAGGAAGATGCCCGCGCCCGTTTGCTGGCAGCACTGGCCTTTACAGACGCCATCGTGCTGTTTGAAGAAGATACGCCCCTGGAGCTTATCAGGCAGGTAGAGCCCGATGTGCTGGTAAAAGGAAACGACTATACAGTCGAAAATATAGTTGGAGCGGATTTCGTTCTTCAGAAAGGCGGATTGGTGCGAACCATTGAACTGGTGGAAGGTTGTTCTACTACTGCCCTGGTCAATAAAATCAAAACTGCTTAAACTCTGAAATGCTATGATATTTGACGGAACCGGATTAATCATATTCGCGGTATTTGCCCTGCTTAGCTGGCTGGTTGGCCAGCGCTTGAGGAGCAAATTCCGTAAGTACTCACAAATTACGCTGCACAGCGGCATTAGTGGGGCCGAAGCGGCTGCAAAAATGCTACGCGACAGCGGTATTACCGATGTGAGAATACTATCGGTAGGCGGTAAGCTTACCGACCACTACAACCCTGCAGACAAAACTGTTAACCTTAGCCAGGAGGTATACCACGGGCGCAATGCCGCTGCTGTAGCCGTAGCCGCTCACGAATGTGGCCACGCCGTGCAGCATGCAAAAGCCTATGGCATGCTAAAATTCCGCTCGGCCATGGTACCCGTGCTGTCGGTGTCCTCACAGTACCTTTCCTGGATTATCCTGATTGGTATATTCATGATGAACACCACACCAATACCCCTGGTACTGGGCATTGGTTTGTTTGCGCTAACTACCCTCTTTGCTTTTATTACGCTGCCGGTAGAGTTTGATGCCAGCCGCAGGGCACTTGCCTGGATGAGCAACACCGGCATGGTAGACAACCGCGAAATGGGTATGGCCAAAGACGCCCTGAAGTGGGCCGCCATGACTTACGTAGTAGCTGCTCTTGCCTCACTGGCACAGTTGCTCTACCTGGTGATGATTCTGATGGGTGGCAGCAGAAGAGACTAACATTAAAATTTAATACAAAAGCCGGCCCTATGCCGGCTTTTTCGTTTATTTAAAAATGCTCTTCATGCATAACATTTACAGATGGAGGCAGAAAATATTTTTTTCCTTTATATTCGTAGCGCAAACGATTTAAATCAGATTAATAGCCTTATATATGGTTTTTGAACTTACAGAAGAACAACAGGCCGTGCGGGATGCAGCCCGTGATTTTGCCCAGACAGAATTGCTGCCAGGCGTGGTAGAACGCGATGATGCCCAAACCTTCCCTGCCGAGCAGGTACGTAAAATGGGTGAGCTTGGCTTTATGGGCATGATGGTAGATCCTGCCTATGGCGGCAGCGGCCTTGATACCATCTCTTACGTACTGGCCATGGAGGAGATCTCCAAGGTAGATGCCTCAGCCTCGGTGTGCATGTCGGTAAACAACTCGCTGGTGTGCTGGGGTCTGGAGAAGTATGGTTCAGAAGAACAAAAGCAAAAACACCTCACTAAACTGGCCAGTGGGCAGCAAATTGGCGCCTTTTGTCTTTCTGAGCCCGAGGCAGGCTCAGATGCTACCTCACAGCGCACCACAGCCGAAGACAAAGGTGATTACTACCTCCTGAATGGCACCAAAAACTGGATCACCAATGGCAACTCTGCCTCGATATACCTGGTAATTGCCCAGACGAACCCAGAGCTGGGGCATAAAGGCATTAACTGCCTGATTGTGGAAAAAGGCATGGAAGGTTTTGTAGTGGGCAAGAAAGAGAACAAAATGGGTATCCGTGGCTCCGATACACACTCGCTCATGTTCCAGGATGTAAAAGTACCTAAAGCCAACCGCATTGGCGAAGAGGGCTTTGGCTTTAAGTTTGCCATGTTTACGCTTAACGGCGGCCGCATTGGCATTGCAGCCCAGGCCCTGGGGCTTGCTTCCGGCGCACTGGAGCTGGCCATTGGCTATGCAAAAGAACGCCAGGCCTTTGGCAAGCCCATTGCCCAGCACCAGGCCATACAGTTTAAGCTGGCCGAGATGGCTACACAGGTAGAGGCTGCGCGCCTGCTGGTATTGAAGGCTGCCTGGCTTAAAGACCAGAAGAAAGATTTCGGTTCCGCCAGTGCAGTAGCCAAACTGTATGCTTCGCAAATTGCCCAGGAGGTAACGTCAGAAGCTGTACAAATCCATGGTGGATATGGATATGTAAAAGAGTACCATGTAGAGCGTTTAATGCGCGATGCCAAAATAACCCAAATCTACGAGGGAACCTCTGAGATTCAGAAAATTGTAATTTCAAGGGAACTTTTAAAGTAGAATAGTTTGTAATCTTTCTAAAAAAATGGATTTTAGAGAAAAAAATTACACAATTTTGGCATAAACCTTTTTATGGGCTTTCTTTGTGTGATTTTCAATATAACTAGATTTCCATTCTGGAGTGCATAATGGAGGATTACAATAAAATTATCGAGTCGCTGAGCATTCGCTACCTGAAGGCAAAGCATTTTAGGGTACTAGAGCCAGTAGCCGTTGACAACTATTATGACGTTGAAAACACGATACTCTACCTGCGTAGCGGTCAGTGCAGTTTCAATGGCGGTGAGGTTGTAAATGAGGGAGAAGCCCTGTTTATTCCGGGTGGAAAGACTACATCTTTCGTATTTGGTTCTAACCCATCTTTAAGAATACACAACGAGGACTTCCTGACCAACCGGGAAAAGTATCTTCAGCCAATTTCTGCTGAAGACGCACAGTCGGCACAAGGCCTGGTGTTTACACAGGTGAGCTTTGAGGCCAAGGTATTCGATTCTGTGAACTTCTTTGCTTCACTGGATGTACCGGCATTCAGCCTAAGTGAAAATCCTGTTATCTATGAGATCATAGATGATATTTCTCGCGAGGCTGGCTCTAAGAAGCCTGGTAAAGACAGAATTGTAAAGATCAGCACCGATATGCTGGTGGTAGAAGTAATTCGCCACATCCTGGATCGCAAGCTATTTGTAGAGCAGCTGGCAACCAACAGCACCTACTTTAACGATCCTCGCTTAATAGATATCTTTACTTACATCAAGGAAAATATCTCCGGCGATCTGTCGAACAAGGTGCTGGCCAATGTAGCCAATGTATCTGAAGATTATGTAGGGCAGTACTTCAAAATGCTGACTGGCATCAACCCGCAGGACTATATTGAATATCAGCGCATGGAAAAAGCCGTTACGCTGCTGCGTACCAGCAAAAAGAGCATCCGCGAAATTGGTAAGGAAGTGGGCTACAAAGATACCGCCTATTTCTGCCGCCGCTTTAAGATGATGTTTGGTATCCCTGCCGGCAAAATGCGCAGAAGAGAATCACTCATGAACGTTTAAGGCTGCATTCAGCTCATGAACAATATAAGAAACCTCAATCAGCAGATTGGGGTTTTTTTCTATCCCGTTGCCTACCACTACCACATCGGCACCTGCCTGCAGGGCCTGCCGGGCAGCCGCCCCTGAACGAATGCCCCCTCCTACAATCAGTGGAAGGTCTACACTGCGGCGTACGGCACCAATTACCCGTTGAGAGATAGGCTCTGGCGCTCCGCTGCCTGCATCCATATAAAGCAGACGCAAGCCCAGCAACTCACCAGCCATGGCGGTACAGGCAGCCACAGAGGGCTTATCGTTGGGAATAGGTAAAGTATTGCTAATGTAAGCGGCTGTTGTCTGTATACCGGAGCCAATAAGCATATAGCCGGTGGCAATAACCTCCAGCCTGCTCTTTTTAAGAATGGGGGCAGCCACTACATGCTGCCCAATGAGCAGCTCCGGATTACGCCCCGAAATAAGCGATAGAAAAAGTATGGCATGTGCCTGCTGGTGTATGTGCAGGTTGCTACCCGGGAAAAGCACAACAGGAAGCGAACTTTCCGCTCTTAACATACGCACAACCCAGTCCAGGCTGTCTTCGGTAATAAGGCTGCCTCCTACAAAGAAAAAATCCACCCCGTGCTTAACACTTAGGTGAATTATTTCTGATAAAGAATCTTCATCGCTTACCTTATCCGGATCTATCAGTACGGCAAAACTTTTTCTGCCCTCTTTAGAGCGTTCGGACAGGATGTTAAGCACCTGCGGGTTATTCATCTAAAATCTATGTTCTTTTAAAACAGCCTCTGGCTGGCATAAGTAGCACAGCAGTAAACAGAGGCTGTTATGTCTTGAGTGAGTTAGCCTGGGGCCGGGCTTCACCCCTGCCTTACAACCAGCGCTCTTCTGTTGGAACGAAAATTAGCTTTTTTTTCCGTTTTTTCCGGCTGTTGCTAAAAATGTACTTAAGAAGTTTGTAACCCAGATATATTCCTGCACCTACCATCAACACTGTTTTCCCTACATCTGCAGCATCGTCTTTGATACCATCCAACTGGTACCCCATTTCATTTTTAAGCCGTTCCTGATCAGCTAACAGCTGCTCTTTGTTTTTGCCAGGTAGATTGTTCTTATCAAGGGTTTCCATAAGCGGGTTTATACAAGATACGCTATTTTTGATTTCTTATAAAAAAATTTTTCCCAATTAAAAGTAGTGCTGGCGATTGGCAGCCAGACATATATGTATACCAATAAATCAGCATACCAGCATTAGCACAGCGTAAAAAAAATGCAGCTGCATGCTGTGCTGCTGCCAGGGCTGATTAACGTAGTTCGATCAGGAACGCTCTTCTCTCTTGGTATCTTCTTCTGTTTCTGTTTCAATAATGGCCGCATTGTGATTGGTGCGCACTTCGGTAACAGCAGTTGCTTTGCTGAGTGGCTCCCGGTCTGCTGCTACATGAGGCTGTCTTTCAGCAGTTGTCGTATAACGCTCGCGATCAGCTGTGATCACCTCACCATCTTCATCCAGATCTTCGAATATAACTTTTTTATGCTCTACAGGGCTGGTCTGCTTAGCATTAGCATTGTCTTTTTCCTGCTGATCTTTCTCCTGCTGGGGTTTCTCCTTCAGGAACTTAGTACTGCCATCCACAATCTTTTTCTTGAGCCATACAGAATCCCGCATGGAAAACATAACTCCAGCGCCTACGAGGTACAAAACACCTACAATTAAGAATCCCCATACCAGGCTATCCAACCATACATTAATGGCCATTGCCAGGGTGAGGCTTAGAAAAATCAAAGCAAAAAAACCAAACAGCGCTGCGGGCACTAATGCAGCAACAGTACTGCCTATATCTGCAACTTTCTGCTTTGCTTCTAGTTTGGTTATTGCTATCTGGTTCTCGACGTATTCTTTTACGTTTTGAGCAAATCCCTCAAGCCGTAAAAATTTTAGTAATCCTTTTGGTTGCACGTGGTAATATTTAAAAAATAACAAACGGTTATGCTACTCTTCTAAACGAGAGCTACGACAGTAATGTTTAGCTAAACCATTGTTGATAATACTACTTTCCTTATTCTTTTTAAAGAAATAATAGAAAGATGCCACTAAAAACTTAACTCTGCTGGCTAATATAAATCAGAATAAAGGGTAGTAAAAAGAAAGTTAACAGGATGTACATAAAGCCAATAATCCTGTTTCGGTTGGTGATGCGGCCCAGGCGCTGGGCTGTTTTGATCGGCACATTGCGCAGAACCTTTATCGGGAAGAAGATCAGTACCCCAAACAGGTTAAAAAGTACATGCACCAGTGCTATGCTAATGGCTGCATTGGAATGAAAAAGTGCTGCAAGAAAAGCAGTAACAGTTGTACCTAAATTTGCACCCATGATATAAGGGTAGCATTTTTTAAGGCTGATTTTTCCGGTTGCCACCAGTGGAACAACCAATGGCGTTGTAACAGAACTGGATTGCACCGTAGCAGTAAGCAAACCACCAAATGCAAAGGCTTTAAGGGGCGTGGCAAAAAATATCCGCTCAAAATCTTTCCTGAAGCTGCCTATGAATAACTCATAGATGTAGTGTGCCAGCACCTTGATAGATGCAAACAGCAGCACAAACGCCAGGAGAAGCACTACCCACACATTGTCTATGCTATCTACCATCCACTGCACCGGGCTTAGGTTGTGCCAGAAACCATAGGTAAAAAGGTCGCTGGAATTTAACTCACCAGGCAGTGAAATGTAGCCTGAAATTGTCTGTGCCAGACTGGAGAGAAAGCCAGTGTACAATTCCAGAGGCAGCAGTATGATGGTTGTAAATACATTGAAGATATCATGTACCGTACCTGCTGCAAGGGCTTTTTTAAACTCTTTTTTCTTGGTAATAAACCCCAGCGATACAAGGGTACTGGTAAGGGTGGTGCCAATATTGGCCCCCATGATCATAGGCACGGCCTGTGCCATGTTAAGTGAGCCTGCTGCAACCGCAGCAACAACCATAGAGGTGGTTGTAGAGCTGCTTTGTATTACGGCAGTCATAAGCAGGCCAATAAACAAACTGATAAAGGGATCGGAGGTAACCTCCATGATTTGCTGGGTTCTTCCGGCAGCCACCATCTTAAAGGCATGACCAAGAAGGCTTAGCGCAAACAGAAAAACCGCTACAGCCACAATAATGGCCAGTACTCTACCTACTATACTGATCGATGGTTTTGTACCGGCAGCAGATTGCGTCAATTTATTAGTAAATTTTTCTTTGTACTCCAGGAAAAACATAGAGTGCCACCCTTGACTGTTCCGGTCTTAACCTGCCAGGGCACCAGAGCATTGGCACCGGAGAGGGAATGCAAAGATATTTGATTAAATACTGAACAGGGGGTATTTCAATGTGAAGCAATTGTTAAATTTTTAAATAAGTAAAAACAGTTTTAATTTTAAAATTGTGCTGATGATAATATACCTTTGATTATCCATGGCCTTATTGGATAGCCGTTAAGTTAACAGAGCGTTCATTCAACTGTAAAAACAATTTAATAAATTTGCTTTCCCTTTCTTAAGGATCGAAGCCGGCCAAACAATCTTCATGGCTAATAACATCAACCAACGCATTACCTGGGAGAAACTCTCCAGGCGCCCCATCCAGATATTTACACTGGTTAAGGAAGAGCGAAATTTTCTTATTCTCATTGCCGTACTGTTTTTAACCTGCGCCTTTGTTACGCCTTTTCCCCATATTGCCATGTGGGTAGGCTTTGCAATTGCCGGTTATTCTGCCATTGCAAACGACAGTATCCAAACCATTGGTACCTTTATTGCCTCCAACAGCCAAAGGCGCTGGTATTATCTCTGGCTGTACATGGGTATTATTTTTATTGCCACCATGACCTACAGCTGGCTTGTGTACGATGGCGATGTGAGCTATCAGCGCCTGGCATCTAAGGGTTTTGATCAGGCTCCACAGACATTTTCTTTTCTGCAGCTGGCCGCCCCTATTTTTCTGCTGATCTTAACCCGGCTGCGCATGCCGGTATCTACCACATTTTTGATTCTAAGTGCCTTTGCCACCAGTTCAGATGCTATCCTTGGCGTACTTGGCAAAAGCTTAATTGGTTATTTTATTGCATTCATCATAGCCCTTATCGTTTGGTTTGGTGTTTCCTTTGCTGTAAAAAACCTTTTCAAAGGAAAACCTGCCAGTTGGTGGCTTCCTGTTCAGTGGGTAATCAGCGGCGCCCTCTGGTACACCTGGCTATCGCAGGATGCTGCTAACATTGCCGTATTCCTGCCCAGAAGCTTAAGCACCTCCCAGTTCATTGGGTTTGTTGCTTATATTTTCTTTGGCTTAGGTATTCTCTTTTACCTGAAAGGCGACAAAATACAGCGTGTGGTAACAGAAAAGTCTGGTGTTGCCGACATACGGGCTGCTACCATAGTAGATTTTGTATATGCCCTGCTTCTGCTCTATTTCAAGAACCTTAGCACCATCCCCATGAGTACTACCTGGGTGTTTATTGGCTTGCTGGGTGGCAGGGAACTGGCCATTAGCATCAGCAAAAAAAGGCAGAAGAAAAGATACCGCAGCACCAAGAGAGCAGCAAAGATGATTGGCAAAGATATGCTCTATGCCCTGATAGGCCTCCTGGTTGCTGTTATCCTTGCACTGGCCATTAACGCCGAAGTTCGGGCAGAAGTATTCGAAGCCCTTTTTGGCAGCAGTAACTAACTATTTCATAGCCAATAAAAAAGAAGAGGAGGACGTGATGCACGTCCTCCTCTTCTTTTTTACAGTACCGGTAGTACTAAAATATTATTACAGCACCTACCTGCATATAGTGCCGCAGCTATACTAAGCATTTAACTGCTTTAGTGCAATCCAGGCCATCAGGCCTGCCCCGATAGGCAATGCTTTTTCGTCGATATCAAAAGTAGGTGAATGTACCGAAGAGGTAATGCCTCTATCTTCATTGCGGGTGCCCAGGCGGTAAAAGCAGCTGTCTACCTCATGAGAGTAGTAGCTGAAGTCTTCAGCAGCCATCCACAGGTCCAGGTCCAGCACATTTTCTTCTCCCAGGTACTCTACAGCAGCAGTACGCGCCTGGCGGGTTAATTCCGGATCGTTCTCCAGGTACGGATAGCCCTTCTGAATATCAAAGTCGCACTGGCCGCCCATACCTTCTGCAATGCTTTCTGCCATCTTTTTCATGCGCTTATGCGCCTCTGCCCGCCACGTTTCGTCCATGGTGCGGAAGGTACCCTCTATTTTTACCTCGTTGGGAATTACATTAGTAGCACCGTTGGCAATTATTTTACCAAAAGAGAGTACTGTGGGTATCTTAGGGTTGGCAACCCGGCTCACGATCTGCTGCAGCGCAACCAGAATATGGGCTGTAATCAGCACAGGGTCTATGTTCTGCTCCGGCATGGCGGCATGGCCGCCTTTTCCTTTTACAGTAACGTACAGCTCGTCTGTAGAGGCCATGTACATGCCTTCCCTGAACCCAACCTTGCCTGCAGGAATCAGCGGCATAACGTGCTGCCCCACAATGGCAGCAGGCTCGGGATTTTTCAATACTCCTTCTTTGATCATCAGGGAAGCGCCACCTGGCAGCAGCTCCTCGCCCGGCTGAAAGATCAGGCGTACCGTACCTTCAAAGGAATCTTTAAGTTCGTTCAGTATACGGGCAGCGCCCAGCAGCGAGGTGGTATGCACATCGTGTCCGCAGGCATGCATTACCCCATCATTTTTAGATTTGTACGGAACATCGTTAGCTTCCAGAATGGGCAGCGCATCCATATCGGCCCTTAGGGCAAACACTTTTTTCTGCGGGTTTCTGCCCTCAATGGTGCCTACAACACCGGTACCGGCAACAGGTGCCTTGAAGGGAATGCCCCAGCTTTTTAAACGTTCCTGAATAAAAGCTGCCGTTTGATACTCCTGAAACGACAGTTCCGGATTTGCGTGCAAGTGCCTGCGGTTAGCCACAAGATCCTGCTCATACTGTGCTGCCAGCACCTTAACGCGCTCCAGTAACTCCATATAAATAAAAATAAAATATGTACGCCGCCTGCCCTTAAGCAGACTTATTCATTGATCTGTATTCTGTCTGGAATAATAAGTGCATTCGGAAATTCCTGCTTCAGCGATGCGTAGGTAGACTGGGCCTCCATTCTGTCAACAAAGCGGCCTACAATTACCCGGTAGTTGGGTTGCACAAACTTAACTTCCGGCCGGGCCTCAGGAACGGCATTATACACCTGCCGCTTGGCTCTTTCTGCGGCATCGCGGCTGGTGCCCAGGTAAACCTGCACGGTAAAGCCGGGAAGTGTTTTAATCTCTTTATTACGCTCTGCCGAGGCTGCCAGCAGGGTCTCCAGCTGCCTGGTTACATCCTGACTGGCTGTTACTGCACCTGAAGACGGATACTGTGACTGCTGCTCCGGACGTGGACGTGGTGTAGCAGTAGCAGCATCAGGTTCTGTAAGCTTATAATCCTGGGTACGCCGTAGTGCAGAAAGATCTTCTGAATACTGGGTCTCGGCCCGCTGCGGCGACTGTCCCGGACCTGCACAGCTAAAATACAGGCCCAGCATCATAAACCATATCATATAGTTGCGTTTGCGCATGCTTGTGTTTTTCATAACGAAACAATTCTGTGAGCTAATACATAGGATATTGCTATTATAGCGCAATTATCGGGGCAGGGTTAGCGCACAGAAATAAAAACCGCAGTTATTCCTGCGGTTTTTATTTAATATAATCTTCAGTATTAATCTTCTGAATCAATGAGCACGCAGCGGCTGGCTTTGATATCTTCCTCTACGAGCTTGAATTTCACATTTTTCTTTACAGTACCATCGGCATACTGCACACTCACCCTGTCGTTACGGCCAGCTACTTTGGTAGACTTAACCGGCACCGGAGCTACTTTCTCTGCAGTTTCCTGCTGGCCCTGCGGAACACCCTGTCCGCCGCTTACCAGTGGCTCGGATTCTTCCTTGCTCTCCCGCAAACGCTGCTGTTGCTGGCGCAGGCGCTGCAGCTGTGCTGCCTCCTGCACCATTTCCGGATCCCTCATCGGTAGGTTGGCCTTGATCAGGAAGCTGATGGTTTCCTCATTCACCCGCCCAATAAAGCGTTTAAAGAGCTCAAAAGCCTCAAACTTATAGATCAACAGCGGGTCTTTCTGTTCGTACACCGCGTTCTGCACCGACTGTTTCAGGTCGTCCATATCGCGCAGGTGGTCTTTCCAGAGCATGTCTATGATCGATAGCGTAATAGACTTCTCCATAGAAAGGATCAGCTCCTTGCAGTTGGTCTCCAGGTTCTTTTCCAGGTTTGACTCTACCGCAATCTGACGCTTGCCATCTGTAAAGGGCACTACAATATTCTTAACTACCGCACCGCGCTCTTCATGCACCTGCCTGATGATTGGGCTGGCCTGCTGGGCAATGTTGTTGTTCTTTTTATTATAATGCTCGTAGGCTCTGTGATAAAGCTTTTCAGTAAGCACCTCCAGATTGCTTTTGCGGAAGGTGTTTTCATCCAGACTGTAGTCAAAGCCCAGGATGCTAAGCACATTCAGGCGCATGCTGTCGTAATCATCGGCACCTTTGGCATTCTGCACCAGGTCTTCGCAAACCTGGTAGAGCATGTTCATGATGTCCAGCTGCAGGCGCTCACCATAAAGGGCGTTTCTGCGGCGACGGTAAATCACCTCACGCTGTGAGTTCATCACGTTGTCGTACTCCAGCAGTCGCTTACGGATGGAGAAGTTGTTCTCCTCTACCTTTTTCTGAGCACGCTCAATAGATTTGGTGATCATGGAGTGCTGAATTACCTCACCCTCCTCGTAACCCATGCGGTCCATCAGGCGTGCAATGCGGTCGGAACCGAACAGGCGCATCAGGTTATCTTCCAGCGATACGAAGAACTGTGTGGTACCAGGGTCGCCCTGGCGGCCGGAACGGCCACGTAGCTGGCGGTCAACGCGACGGGATTCGTGGCGTTCTGTACCTACAATTGCAAGACCACCTGCGGCTTTAGATTCAGGCGTAAGCTTAATGTCGGTACCACGGCCTGCCATGTTGGTGGCAATGGTAACAGTACCTGGCTTACCGGCTTCGGCTACTACCTCGGCCTCGCGCTGGTGCTGCTTGGCGTTCAGTACCTGGTGTGGTATGTTGCGGATTTTGAGCATACGGCTCAGCACCTCCGATATTTCTACAGAAGTAGTACCTACCAGTACCGGGCGGCCTGCATTACGCAGCTGCTCGATTTCCTGTGCCACGGCGTTAAACTTCTCACGCATGGTTTTGTACACCAGGTCTTCGCGGTCATCGCGCACAATGGGGCGGTTGGTAGGAATTACCACAACATCCAGCTTGTAGATATCCCACAATTCGCCTGCTTCTGTTTCGGCAGTACCGGTCATACCGGCCAGCTTATGGTACATCCGGAAGTAGTTCTGCAGGGTAATGGTGGCGTAGGTTTGGGTAGCATCTTCTACCTTAACATTTTCTTTCGCCTCAATGGCCTGGTGCAAACCGTCGGAATAACGGCGGCCATCCATTACACGTCCTGTCTGCTCATCTACAATCTTGATCTTGCCTTCCTGAATGATGTATTCAGTATCGCGCTCAAAGAGGGTGTAAGCTTTCAGCAGCTGGTTAATGGTGTGGATACGCTGAGATTTGGTAGCGTAGTCCTTAATCAGCACATCTTTGCGCTGCAGCTTGTCTTCGTCGCTGATGTTTGTATCGTGCTCAAGCCTGGCAATCTCAGTACCGATATCAGGCATGATGAAGAACTTCGGATCTTCGCCATCTCCCGTAATCAGGTCGATACCCTGCTCGGTAAGCTCTATGGTATTGTGTTTTTCGTCGATGGTGAAGTAAAGCACCTTATCGGCCTGCGGCATCTGCTTCTGGTTATCGGCCAGGTAGAAGTTCTCTACCTTCTGCAGTGCCTGGCGAATGCCCGGCTCGCTAAGGAACTTGATGAGTGGCTTATACTTAGGCATGCCTCTGTAGGCACGGAAAAGTGCAAGGCCGGCATCCTCATCTTTTATGTTGGCTGTCAGGCCCTTTTTAGCCTCCTGCAGCAAGCCGGTTACCAGCTTGCGTTGTGCTTCCACCAGGCGGCTAACGCGGGGCTTCAGGTCATAGAATTCGTGCTCATCGCCACGCGGAACCGGGCCGGAGATAATGAGCGGTGTACGGGCTTCGTCAACCAGTACGGAGTCAACCTCATCGACCATGGCATAATGATGCTTGCGCTGCACCAGGTCTTCGGGGCTGCGGGCCATGTTATCGCGCAGATAATCAAAACCAAATTCGTTGTTGGTGCCATAGGTAATATCGGCACGGTAAGCATTACGGCGGGCCTCACTGTTAGGCTGGTGCTTGTCAATACAATCGCAGCTTAACCAGTGGAAGTTAAAGAGCGGTCCCATCCATTCGGAGTCGCGCTTGGCCAGGTAATCGTTTACCGTTACCACGTGTACCCCACGGCGGGCAAGGGCATTCAGGAAGGCAGGCAGGGTTGCTACCAGGGTTTTACCCTCACCGGTTGCCATTTCGGCAATTTTACCCTGGTGCAGCACAATACCGCCAATCAGCTGCACATCGTAGTGCAGCATATCCCATTTTATTTTATTTCCGGCAGCAATCCACTCACCTTTCCAGATGGCTTTGTCGCCCTCTATGGTTACATGTTCATGCTTAGCAGCATATGCGTGGTCGTACTGGGTGGCTGTAACCACCAGTTGTCCGTTTTCTTTCCAGCGGCGGGCGGTATCACGCACTACTGCAAAAGCCTGCGGTAACACCTCCAGCAGTACTTTTTCCAGCTCTGTATTGCGCTCAGCCTCCAGCTTATCTATGCGGTTAAACAGCGCCTCTTTCTGGTCTATATCCAGATCGGGCTGGTCGTTTACCTGTTTGTGCAGGTCTTCCAGCTGATCATCAATAGAACGCAAACTGCTATCGATGCTGTTTTGTATTTCCTTAGTACGGTTGCGCAGCTCATCGTCACTTAAAGAAGCAAGCTTCTCGTACTCAGCTATGATGCGGTTAACCAGGGGCATCACGGACTTTACATCCCGCTCTGATTTACTGCCAACCAGTTTCTGTATGCCTTTCGTTATAAAATCTAACATGCGAACGTCAATCTCCCGATAAATTTACAAGCTTTTTCTTATAATCACCCTGCAGCTACAGGCTTGTTTGAATTTTACTTTGGCCTGTGCAGCATGCAGTATGTTTGCAGGATGCAGAGGATTAAGTTTAAACATGCTTTAAGCCACGATTCAGGTAATAAACAAAAATTGTACCTTATTATTAACAAAGGCTGCAGGCAAATGGTGCACCTGCCAGCCTGTCATATAGAAATTTCACCTTTATACACAGGTGTAACCGGTCCCGACAGGTAAATATCGGTAAAGTGGTCGTTTCCTTTTGTTTTAAACGCCACCTGCAGCTGTCCGCCGGGGGTTACCAGCTTCACCGGTGAGGCATAACCCAGGTAGGTACTTGCCAGGGCCACGGCCGTTACCCCAGTACCGCAGGAGAGGGTTTCATCTTCCACCCCGCGCTCATAGGTACGAACATACAGCTTGCCTTCACTGGTAGGTTCGGCAAAATTAACGTTGGTTCCTTCTGCTTTGTAAAGCTCAGAATTGCGAATCTTTCTACCCTCCTCCACTACGTTCATATCGGCCAGCTCCTTCACAAAACGGATGTAGTGGGGCGAGCCGGTGTTGATGAACATATCTTCTTCAAATTGCTCCACGCTATCTACATTGCGCATGCGCAGGTACACCTGGTCGTTGAGCATGTAGGCCTCGTGGAAGCCATCAATAGCCCTGAATTCGGCATTATCATTTACTATACCCAGAAAGCGCGCAAAGAAAACAGCGCAGCGGCCGCCGTTTCCGCAAAAGCTTTTAGAGCCATCGGAATTGAAATAGATCATTTCAAAATCTGACTCCGGGTTATTTTCGATCAGGATGAGACCATCGGCCCCAATACCATAACGGCGGTGGCACAACTGCCGTACAAGCGCCAGGTTTTCTTTATCAAAGACCTCCTGCCGGTTATCGATCATGACAAAATCGTTGCCGGTACCCTGGTATTTATAGAAATGCAGTGTTGACATATTGAATGTTCTTAACCCGCCTTAGCTGCGTAACAGACAAAGCTTTTTTTGCCGAAAGGGCAATATCACTACGAAGGTAATAAAACGGCGGATACAAAAATAATAAAACAGATGAGCCAAGCCCGCAGCGCGGGCTATTATTTCGTGAAGCAGCTGCCAAAGTGGCGCATGCTTGTACTAACTAAAAACAAAAAGCCTCCTGCAATAACAGGAGGCTCTTGAATGCTTTATGCAGAAGATGCTTAAACCAGCTCTTTGATTCTGGCTGCTTTACCCTGACGACCACGCAGGTAGTACAGGCGAGCTCTTCTTACTCTACCCTTACGCACCAGCTCGATTTTCTCGAGGTTTGGCGATAAGATTGGGAATATACGCTCTACACCAACACTGTTTGATACTTTACGTACAGTGAATGTTTCACCGTTAGTACCTGCATTTTTCCGCTGAATTACAGTTCCCTGGAACTGCTGGATACGCTCTTTGTTACCCTCGCGGATCTTTACGTGTACATTTACAGTATCGCCTGATTTAAAAGAAGGAAACTTCGCGCGTGCTTCCTGGTATTCCTTCTCTACAAATTTTATAAGCTCGCTCATAACGCTATTTTTTTCTGCCTCCGTAAAAGGAATCGCAAATATAAGAATTTTTTTCTTTTATACAGTTCTGCTCTCTAAAATTTTATACCGGCTACTGCTTTGTATTTTAACCCGTCAGCCAAATCCTAGCTGCATTGCCTAAAAACAGCAGATCCGTTTGCAGTCTGTTTACCTCTGCCGAAGCAAAAAGATTATTTACTGCAAAAATCCTGATTTTGAAAGACCGCCTTCCGAGAGCTTGATATTTATATAATTTACCGGCACCGAATCTCACGACTCAGTACTGCCTGGCTTTGTACCGCCAGACTCCGCACCCTCACCAAACAGATCCGGCCTGCGCTGCTGGGTACGTTCCACTGCCTGCTGATGACGCCAGGCTTCTATCTTACCTTCATGGCCGCTTAATAACACCTCCGGAACCTTCCATCCCCTAAAGTCTGCAGGCCGGCTATAAACCGGCGGTGCCAGCAGGCCATCCTGGAAAGAATCAGAGAGCGCAGAGGTTTCATCGTTCAAAACCCCGGGCAGCAAACGAATAATACTATCTGCCAGCACGGCAGCAGCCAGTTCACCGCCACTAAGCACATAATCACCAATGCTGATCTCACGACTGATAAAGTGCTGGCGCACCCGCTCATCCACTCCTTTATAATGACCACAGAGAATCAGCAGATTTTGCTTCAGGCTAAGCTCATTGGCCATTCCCTGGCTGAGCGTTTCGCCATCAGGGCTCATATAAATGGTTTCATTATAGGTACGCTGCGCCCGCAGATGCTCTATACAGCGTGAAACAGGCTCTATCTGCAGCACCATGCCGGCACCGCCGCCATAGGCATAATCATCTACAGACTTTTGCTTGTTGGTACTGTAGTCGCGCAGGTCATGCACCACCACCTCTACCAGGCCCTTGTCCTGTGCTCTTTTTAATATAGAATGAGAGAAAGGACTATCGAGCAGGCGCGGAAGCACCGTTATGATATCAATCCTCATCATCCGGCGTATTATTTGGATTCAGGTAAACATCCAGCAAGCCTTCGGGCAACTGCATGAGCAGCTGCCGCTGCTCCCTGTCTACACGATCGATCAGCTCGTCGTGAAGGGGCACCAGTATCTCTATGCCCTGCCTGTCTACCACCAGCAGATCCTGCATGCCACTTACTACCTGACGGATTTCGCCTACCTGACCACTTTCTTTGTCCACCAGTGTAAAACCAATAATCTCATGATAGTAAAAAGCATTTCCTTCCAGCGGAGGCAAAGTGCTTAACGGCAGGTAAAGATCATATCCAGTTAGTTCAGCAGCATCTTCATAGCTATCTATTTCTTCAAACTTGAAGATGTTTTTCTGTGAACCTATCTGAAGCGCCTCAATAAAAAAAGGAATCAGTTGTCCGTCCTGATCGACGAACACTGATTCCAATGCTGTATATACTGAAGGATCGTCTACGTCCAGAAAAACTGCTACTTCACCTTTCAGGCCGTGTGGCCTTTGTATGGTACCTAACAGGTAACAGTCCTCTTTACGCATGCCGGATTATTCTGCAGAAGGTTCTTCTGTACCTTCAGAAACCACATCGCCGGCATCCTCAATCTGAGCTGCATCTGCATTAGCGGCGGCCATAGCCTCTTCTTCTCTTTTGCGGATGGCTTCAGCACGAGCTTCTTTCACTTTAGTTTCAGCCTCAAGGCGAGCCTTGGCAGCAGCTTCACGCTGAGAAGCGATCTGCTCTGATTTACCCTGGATCTTGCCCTGCTTGGTGTTCAGCCACTCTTCCAGGCGGCTATCAGCCTCTTCCTGAGTGATGGCACCTTTGTTTACACCAATTTGCAGGTGCTTACGAAGCAGAATACCACGGTATTTCAGCATTGCTGCAACGGTATCAGAAGGTTGCGCACCTTTCATTACCCAATCAAACGCCTTATCGGTGTTGATATCAATTGTAGCAGGGTTGGTGTTAGGGTTGTAAACACCAATTTTTTCGATAAAGCGACCATCACGTGGTGCTCTAGCGTCGGCAACGACTACATCGTACATTGCGCGTTTTTTGCGGCCTCTGCGGGCCAGACGAATACGAACTGCCATATTATAATATAGTATAAATTCAGCTGCGGAACACGTCCGCTTTGAACAGGCTGCAAAGATAGGCAAAATTCCGGTAGTTTCACAACATCAATCCTTTAGCATTTAGGGATTAAACATTAACTATTTTGAAAACAGTTTTTTCTTTTTAGCCTTACTATATTGTGGCCCAAACTTACGTAACCGGAAAATATGCAATATTTGCGTAAGCGAATATACAATTATTATAACTCATACAACTTAGTTACTTTTGCGCAAACGTTTATTTTTAAATGGATAAATACAGTTACATAGCCAATGCCCACGGCAACTACATAGAAGAGCTGTACAAGGCATACAAGGCGGATCCAAATTCAGTGGATCCTACCTGGCAAAAATTCTTTGAAGGGTTTGAATTCGCACAGAAATTTTACCCTGCCCTTCCCGGCGAAACAGCTTCAAACGGAGCTGCATCTTCACAAAGCAATGGAAAAGCTTACACCGCTGAGGCTGCAAACGTAGCCGACAAACCAGCTGCAGCTGCACCAACCATCTCCGGCGGCAACGCCAAGGAGCTAAATGTTAGCCAGCTGATCCATGCTTACCGCAGCCGCGGTCACCTGAAAAGCAACACCAACCCGGTGCGCAAGCGCCGCGACCATAAAGCATACCTCGATATTGCTGACTTTGGCCTTACCGAAGCCGACCTGAACCAGGAGTTTGATGCCGGCAAGGAAATAGGCATTGGCCGTGCCACACTTCAGCAAATCATAGATGCCCTGCACTATATTTACATGGGCACTGTGGGCTTTGAATATATGTATATCCGCGACCCGGATATGATGGAGTGGTTCAAGAACAAAGCCGAATCAGAAGCCCTGAAGTTTAACCCGCCACTGGAAGAGAAAAAGCAGATCCTAAGGAAGCTGAATGAAGCAGTGGTGTTTGAAAACTTCCTGCACACCAAATATCTTGGACAGAAACGTTTCTCCCTGGAGGGTGGTGAAAGTACCATTCCGGCACTCGATGCAGCCATTTCACACGCCGGTAAGCTGGGTGTAAAAGAGGTAGTGATTGGCATGGCTCACCGCGGACGCCTTAACGTACTGGCCAACATCATGGGCAAAACCTATGAGCAGATCTTCAATGAATTTGAAGGCGGCTACGATGTTGACCTTACCATGGGCGATGGTGACGTGAAATACCACATGGGCTACAGCAGCCAGATAAAAGTAGGCAATGAAGTAGTAAACCTTAAGCTGGCACCAAACCCCTCGCACCTGGAGGCAGTAGATCCCGTTGTAGAAGGCTTTACCCGTGCTAAAATAGACTGGCAGTACAATAACGATGTAAACAGCATGCTGCCCATCCTGATCCATGGCGATGCTGCCGTGGCTGGACAGGGTATTGTGTATGAGCTTATCCAGATGAGTAAGCTCAAGGCCTACACCACTGGTGGTACCATTCACTTTGTAATTAACAACCAGGTTGGCTTTACCACTGATTACGATGATGCCCGCTCCAGCATATACTCAACAGATGTTGCCAAAGTAGTGGATGCACCTGTGCTGCACGTAAATGGCGACGACCCGGAAGCTGTGGTATTCTGCATGAAGCTGGCAGTAGAGTACCGTCAGAAATTCAACAACGACATTTTCATCGACATGGTGTGCTACCGCCGCCATGGCCATAACGAGAGCGACGAGCCTAAATTCACGCAGCCGCAGCTCTACAACATCATCAGTAAGCATGCTAACCCAAGGGAGTTTTACAACAAGCGCCTGCTGGAGCGTGGTGATGTAGATGCACAGCTTGCCCAGAAGATGGACGATGAGTTCCGCCAGCTGCTGCAGGACCGCCTCGACATGGTGAAGCAAAAGCCGCTCCCTTACCAGTACCAGGAGCTTGAGCAGGCATGGCACAACCTGCGCCGCTCTAAGCCAGAAGATTTTGACCAGTCGCCGGAAACCGGAGTTCCGCTCGATACCCTGCATAAAGTAGCAGAGGCGCTGGTGAAAATCCCACAGGGCTTCCGCCCGATCAAACAGATCGAAAAAGCTCTGAGCCAGCGCCAGGAAATGTTCTTCAATGATAAAGTAGTGAACTGGGCCGGTGCAGAGCTGCTTGCCTACGGATCGCTGCTGGAGCAGGGCAACATGGTTCGCCTGGTAGGACAGGATGTGGAGCGGGGCACTTTCTCGCACCGCCATGCCGTGCTGCACGATGCTAAAACCGGACAGGCTTACAACAGCCTTAACCACATCAGCGAAGGCAACTCGCAGCCTTTCAGGATCTATAACTCGCTGCTTAGTGAGTATGGCGCCATGGGCTTTGAGTTTGGCTATGCCATGGCCAACCCTAACGCACTGGTAATCTGGGAAGCACAGTTTGGCGACTTTGCCAATGGTGCTCAGGTAATGATTGACCAGTTCCTGACCCCAAGCGAAAGTAAGTGGCAGCGAATGAATGGTCTTGTGCTCCTGCTGCCTCATGGCTACGAAGGCCAGGGACCAGAGCACTCCAATGCCCGTCCGGAACGTTTCCTGCAGCTTGCAGCTGAGTACAACATGATTGTAGCTAACGTTACAGACCCGGCAAACTTCTTCCACTTAATGCGCCGCCAGCTTGCATGGCCTTTCCGCAAGCCGCTGGTGGTAATGTCGCCTAAATCGCTGCTGCGCCACCCGCGGGTGGTAAGCCCGATGAGCGCCCTTACCGAAGGCCGCTTCCAGGAAGTTCTGCCAGATACCAACGTTCGTGGTGAGAATGTAAAGCGGGTACTGCTTTGTACTGGCAAGATTTACTACGATCTGCTGGAGCGCCAGGAGGAAGAGAAGCGTACAGATGTAGCCATCATAAGAGTGGAGCAGCTGTATCCGTTCCCTGAAAAGGCAATTGAGGCAGAACTGGCAAGCAACTACCCCAATGCCGAGGTATACTGGGTGCAGGAAGAACCAGCCAACATGGGTGCCTGGAACTTCATTCTGCGTGTTTATCAGCGGCCGGTTAAATTTATTGGCCGTAAAGCAAGTGCTTCTCCTGCCACTGGTTATTATAAAATACATAACAAAGAGCAGGCAGAACTGATAAACCGTGCCTTTGCCGTTGAGCAGGCTCCTGCACTACCCGCCAGTAACGAATCACCTGTTACAACAGCAGAACCAGACCAAAGGAAAAAAAAGGCTAAATAAGCAGGATCAATTTTTTAGAAGATAGAGACTACCTATAATACTATGAGTATAGAAGTAAAAGTGCCCACGGTGGGCGAATCCATTTCGGAAGTCACCATAGGCCAGTGGTTTAAAAACGACGGCGATTACGTTGAAAGAGACGAGAACATTGCCGAACTGGAATCTGACAAAGCAACTTTTGAGCTTGCTGCAGAGCAGGCGGGTGTATTACGCATAAAAGTTGCAGAAGGCCAGACAGTGCCCATCGGGGAGGTAGTGTGTGTGATTGAAGATGGAGATGCAGCCTCCAGTGGCGGTTCAGGTGCTGAAAAAGCAGATGCTAAACAAGATGCTCCCAAAGTGGGCGACTTAGGCGCAGGCGAACAAACCAGAACCCCCGGTCAGTTCAGCGGAAATACAGGCAAGGATACAGCAGGTACAGGTACAACAGGGGCAGCCGGATCCGTTGCTTCTGGTAGCGGCTCTGCCGGAGGTGGCGCGACCGGCGCCGGCCAGTTGGTAGATATGATCGTGCCCACCGTTGGCGAATCCATCACCGAGGTAACCATAGGCCAGTGGCTGAAAGAGGATGGCGATACCGTACAGCTCGATGAGGTAATTGCCGAAATCGAGTCTGACAAAGCAACCTTTGAATTACCAGCCGAAGCCAGTGGTGTACTTCGCATCAAGGCACAGGAAGGTGCTACCCTGCAGATCGGTGATCTGATTTGCCAGATAGAGGCTGGAGCAGGAGCCGCTCAGGGCACTGGAGGTTCACAACCAGCCACAGATAAAGCCGGCTATGGCAGCCATGGCAATGACGGAAAGTCGCAGGCAACTGCACAACCATCTGATCAGGGACATGCTGCTGGTTATGCAGCCGGCCACCCCTCTCCTGCAGCAGGTAAAATTCTGGCTGAAAAAGGCATTTCTGCCGAAGCTGTAAAAGGCACCGGTGTTGGTGGCCGTATCACCAAAGAAGATGCACAGAATGCACAGAGAGGTGATGCTCAGAAACAGCAGCAGAGTGCCCCTCAACAGCAGCAAAAAGCTGCTCCACAGGAGCAAAAAGCTCCTCAGGCAGCATCAGCAGGAGGTAATCGAGCGCAAAGCCGTGAGCGTATGAGCTCGCTGCGCAAGACCATCAGCCGCCGCCTGGTAAGTGTTAAGAACGAAACGGCCATGTTAACGACCTTCAATGAGGTAAACATGAAGCCGATCATGGATATCCGCAGTAAATACAAGGAGCAGTTTAAAGAGAAGTACGAGGTTGGCCTTGGCTTTATGAGCTTCTTTACCAAGGCAGTATGTGTGGCCCTGCAGGAGTGGCCTGCCGTTAACGCACAGATTGATGGTAATGAAATTGTGTATAACAACTTCGTTGATGTTTCCATAGCTGTGTCGAGCCCTAAGGGCCTGGTTGTACCGGTGGTGCGCAATGCCGAAAGCATGAACTTCCACGAAATTGAGAAGGAAATCATCAGCCTAGCCAAGAAAGCACGTGACGGCAAGCTTAGCATCGACGAGATGCAGGGTGGTACCTTCACCATCACCAATGGTGGTGTTTTCGGCAGCATGATGTCTACCCCTATCATCAACGCCCCGCAAAGTGCCATTTTAGGCATGCACAACATTGTGGAGCGTCCGGTAGTGGAGAATGGTGAGATTGTAATCCGCCCCATCATGTATGTTGCTCTTAGCTACGACCACCGCATCATCGACGGCCGCGAGTCTGTAAGCTTCCTGGTGCGGGTTAAACAACTGCTGGAAGATCCAACCAGGCTACTGCTTGGCGTTTAATTGATAATATATAGTGTTTGATATGGGGTGCAATGCTTAAATTAAGCATTGCACCCCATCTTTACTGCTACTAAAATTATAGAAAATGCAATACGATGTAACCGTAATCGGTTCGGGACCTGGCGGGTATGTGGCAGCCATTCGCTGTGCACAGCTGGGACTCAAAACCGCACTCGTAGAAAAATATACTTCACTGGGCGGCACCTGCCTTAATGTAGGCTGCATTCCCAGCAAAGCCCTGCTCGATTCTTCAGAGCACTTCCACAACGCCAGCCACACTTTCAAGGATCATGGCATTGAGCTTAGCAACCTGCAGGTAAACCTGCCACAGATGATTTCGCGTAAGCGCGATGTGGTAAAGCAGACAGTTGCCGGCATCGATTACCTGATGAAGAAAAACAAGATCGATGTGAAGACTGGTATGGGTTCCTTAGTAGACAAGAACACCATAAAAGTAACCGGTGGTGATGGCAGGGAAGAAACCTTCCAGACCAAAAATACCATTATTGCTACAGGCTCTAAGCCTACAGCACTCCCATTCATCCAAATAGATAAAGAACGTATCATCACCAGCACCGAAGCCCTGGAGCTTCAGGAAGTACCCAAGCACATGATCGTGATTGGCGGCGGTGTGATTGGTATGGAACTGGGTTCTGTTTACGGGCGCCTGGGTGCTAAAGTAACCGTGGTAGAGTTCCTTGACCGCATCATACCTGGTATGGATGGTGCTCTTAGCAAAGAGCTGCAGCGGGTGCTTAAGAAGCAGCATGGCTTCGACTTTAAGCTAAGCACCAAAGTTACCGGCGTAGAGCGCAGGGGTAACGAGGTGGTTGTACGTGCTGAGAATAAAAAAGGCGAGCAGATAGAGATCGTAGGTGATTACTGCCTGGTTTCTGTAGGCCGTGCTCCCTACACCAAAGGCCTTGGCCTTGAAAATGCCGGCGTAAAGCTGGATAACCGTGGCCGCGTGGAAGTTGACGACCACCTGCGCACCAATGTTGAAGGCATTTATGCCATTGGCGATGTGGTGAAAGGCGCTATGCTGGCCCATAAAGCCGAAGAAGAAGGTGTGTTTGTTGCCGAAAGCATTGTAGGCCAAAAGCCGCACATCAACTACAACCTGATTCCGGGTGTAGTATACACCTGGCCAGAAGTGGCCGGTGTTGGTTATACCGAAGAGCAGCTAAAGGAAATGGGCCGCGAGTTTAAATCCGGCAGCTTCTCCTTTAAAGCCTCCGGCCGTGCCCGTGCTTCTATGGATACCGACGGTTTTGTAAAAGTGCTGGCCGATAAGGAAACCGACGAGGTGCTAGGCGTACATATGATTGGCCCACGTGCTGCCGACATGATTGCCGAGGCCGTGGTGGCCATGGAATTCCGTGCCTCTGCCGAAGATATTTCGCGCATGAGCCACGCCCACCCCACCTTTACAGAAGCCATCAAAGAAGCCTGCCTTGCCGCAACGGATAACAGGGCTTTGCATATGTAAAAGCAAACTCAATAACTGTAGAATAAAAAAGCGATGCCGGAAAATGGCATCGCTTTTTTATTGTCTGTATCTATTCAGAATATAAGTCTGTAACAGTAGCTTCTAACAGATCCCTGCCTGCGCGGGGATGGTGTAATAAAGCCACCAACACACCTTACTCGCCAGACCACTCCGGCCAGCGGCCCGGGGTATAAGGAGCACCGGCAATTTCCAGCTGTTGCTGTAGTGCTGCAGACTGATCTGCAATCTCTTTTAGCTGTGTTAGCACAGGGCCGAGCTGCCTGGCAGCTATCTGGTAAGACTCCCGGTAGGTTGCTGGCGGCGCCGAAGTGGTAGACCACATACCATATTGCAGCACCCCGGCACGCTCACTGATGGAAGGTGCCGTTTCAAACTGATGACGGGCCAGCTCCTGGTCTCCCACCAATGCCATCTTAACCTGGTTCAGGCGGCCTTGCAAATCATAAATCTGCTTGAGTGCTTCTGTAGATCGCGCTGACATTTCCAGAACGGCCGTCTGCATATAATTCAGGTTACGGGCAAGCTCTGTGTGTATGTTATTGGCTGCACTTACCGCCCTGTTCAGGCGTGCAACATTTTCAGTGAACTGCCTGTACTCATCCCAGTTTTCTGTCTGGAATGTGGCCTGATTCAGGGCTTTTACTGTAAAGGAAACAGGCTCTGTTAGTGGCGCGAGCTGCCCGTTTTCGTATTTGCTTAGCGCTACGCTGTACACACCCGGCACCGCCAGCTGGCCCTTTTCTTCGGAGCCGAACAGCTCATCGGGTGCTGGCACATAACGGTTGGTGACTGGTGCCGACACATTGTGGCGCAGGTCCCAGTTAATGCGCTGCAAGCCTTTCTTAGCTGGTGCCTTTATCTGGCGCACCACGGTACCTGCTGCATCTGTTATGGTAAAGAGCAGGAATGGCTCCGGCTGCTGCGCCTCCAGGCGCAGGCTGTCTTTGCTTGGGTAATAAATGCTTTCCTTACGGTCTACCTTTTCTTTTTCGCGTGCTCTGCGCTGCTGGCGCATGGTTTGCAGTTCATCACGTACATAGTAGGTAAACACTGCTCCAAAGGCCGGGTTAGGTGCCGTAAAATAGCTGCTGCCCAAATGTCCTTTATCGCGCAGGCCAATCGGGAAGCGCTCTACGTACAACAAAGCATCTTTTACAGGCAGTATGGCAGCAGCCTGCTTAAAGCTGTTGGCATCCAGGTTACGCAGGGGTGTATAATCATCCAGCACATAAAAGCCGCGGCCAAAGGTGCCCAGCACCAGGTCGTTCTCCCGGCGCTGTATTTCAATATCGCGCACGGCAATGGTGGGCAGTCCGCTCTTCAGCTGCACCCAGTCGGCACCGCCATTTTTTGAGTAGAAAGCTCCGAACTCGGTGCCACAGAACAGGAGGTTAGGGTCTACATGATCTTCGGCAATGGTGTACACGCTGCCCCGCTCTGGCAGGGTGCCGTGCAGGGCCCTCCAGCTCCGGCCGCCATCTGTGGTTTTGAACAGGTATGGCTTAAAGTCGCCATAGCGGTGGTGATTAAAGGCTACATAAGCAACATTCTTATCAAATTGTGAGGCAATTACCTGGTTTACGTAGCTCTGGCTGGGGGCGCCTGCTATGTTTTCGATGCGGGTCCAGTTCTGGCCGCCATCGCGTGTCAGGTGCAGCAGCCCGTCGTCGGTGCCCACCCACAGCAGGTTTTCGTCTAAAGCACTCTCGGCAATGGTGGTGGTTTGTCCCCAGATATCTGTGGAGGCATTTTTGGCTATGGCATCTACACTCCATATGCGGCCCATTACCTGCAGGCGGTTGCGGTCTACACCACGGCTAAGGTCGGGGCTGATCGGCCTCCAGGAGTTGCCGCGGTCGTCGGTACGGTATACCCTGTTGGCGCCAATGTACAGGCGGGTAGGCTGATGCTGCGAGATCAGGAGCGGTGAGTCCCAGTTCCAGCGCAGGGCAGGCTCACCCTCTCCTTCCATGGGTTTGATAAAGAGGTATTCGCCACTGCGGCGGTCAAAGCGAACCAGCCCGCCGTGCTGGCTTTGTGCATATATAGTGTTGGGGTCTGTAGGATCTACCTGGGTTTCGAAGCCATCGCCAATGCTGGTAATGTACCAGTCTTCGTTGGTAATGCCGTTAATGCTGGTTGTTCTGCTGGGTCCGCCAAGGCTTAGGTTATCCTGCGTACCACCATGGATGCCGTAGAATGGCTCTGCGTTATCAGTGGAAACTTTATAGAACTGAATGACCGGCAGGTTAGGCTTAAAATGCCAGGTCTGGGCAAAATCCCAGGTTTCGTAAATGCCGCCATCGCAGCCCACCAGCAGGTGGTTGGTATTGCGGGGGTCTATCCAGATCGCATGGTTATCGATGTGCTTGTTAAGCTCACCCAGGTTGCGTACGGTTTTACCGCCATCGTCGCTCACCTTATACCAGGTATCGGTAATAAAGATGCGGTTTTCATCAAGCGGATCACAATTAAGCTCCTGGTAGTAGTTACCGCTGGTAAACACACCACTACGGCGCTCCCAGCTACGTCCGCGGTCTGCAGAACGATAGATGCCCCCTTTATTATCAGGTGCTTCCACCACGGCGTACACCACATCGGGGTTGGCCGGAGACACATCAATGCCGATACGGCCAATATCACCGCCGGGCAGGCCACCCTCCAGCTTTGTCCAGCTCTGGCCGCCGTCTGTAGTTTTATAGATAGCCGATTCCGGGCCGCCGCCAATGTAGGTGAATACTTTACGCTGCCGCTGGTGAAAAGCTGCATAGAGGGTGTTGGGATCGCGCGGGTCCATCACAAGGCTGTTACAGCCGGTGTAAGGGCTCACTGCTTTCACCTGGTTCCACGTCTGGCCACCATCGGTTGATTTGTACACGCCTCTTTCACCGCCATCGCTCCAGACTGGGCCATAGGCCGCCACCCATACAATGTTGCTGTTGCTGGGGTCTACAATCACGTTGGCAATATGTTCGGAATTTTTAAGCCCCATATGCGCCCAGCTCTTTCCGCCGTCGGTGCTCTTGTACACACCATCGCCATAGCCAACAGATCGCTGGTTGTTGTTTTCGCCGGTACCTACCCAAACTGTGCTGGGGTTATTGGGGTCCAGGCTTACACAGCCAATGGAATAGCTCCCCTGCTGATCGAATATAGGCGTGTAGGTGGTGCCATGATTTTCGGTTTTCCATACACCTCCGGAAGAGGATGCAACATAATAAACATCCGGGTTTTGCGGATGTACTGCAAAATCCGAAATGCGCCCCGAAGTAACGGCCGGGCCAATACCACGGAACTGCAGGGCCTGGTAGGTCTCGGACTTAAGGTGCACCGGCCTCTCAGTAACTGCCGCCTGGCGCCTGGTGCTTCTGTTTGCCTGTGGGTAGGCAGCTGTACTGCTGATAAGCAGCAGCATAAGCGTGTAGTATCGTAATCTGATCATAGCATGGATAGACAGGGCTTTGAACAGAGTAAAAGCAAAGCCCAGGGAACACGAAATAACGAATGCCTGGTGACAAAAAAAAGCCTCTATAAATTTTGCGCTGCACAGGTGTAAGCCGTGTTGCCAGTTCTGCACCAGTCAATCATACTGACCTAAGGAAAGCTACAAAATTAGAGATATTTCTACAAGTCAAGTATTCCCTGCTGCTACAGACACTACTGCTATCAGCCTGTTTGTCAATCATCTGCAGCAGGCTTGCCAAACAAGTGCCCTGGAGGCCTTGCAGCTACCTTTCTATCTGCTTTAGATTTGTGAACAGCAATAATAAGGCCGCAGGCTGGGCTATTACTTTTGCTTTATTTGCTGCCCCTACCCTTTATTGTTGCTGTAACTGCTCTTATAATGCTGGTGGTAAATCTTAGGCCAGATGCAGTTTTAGCCAGGGAGAGTAGTTTATTAACTGCCAGAATCATTGGGATGATCAGCTTTATGGCCGGCACTTATGCCCTGATAGTTAGTATTGGTATCAGTGGCTGGGTCCGATCAAGAAAAACAGGACTAGCAAGAAGCATACCTGCAGGTATGCTGGTATCATGGGCAATCACAGGTTTCTAAGGTGCGTAACGCTAAGCTCATAATAAAATACATGTCTTACCTATTATGCTCTAAACCTGCCGGAAAGCGGTGATTCTGGAGCTGATGCTCCTTTCGGTATAGCCGCGTAACTTTTCCTTACCCTGGTATACCGCAAAACTACACACATAAATCAGAGCCATACCTTACATCCCCACAGCGGACAAGTGTTTCAGCTTTGAGGTTATCTTTTTATTAAAATTTCATTAAAATCTGCACTATAGATTTAAAACTGCCTTCCTATTTAACATTTATTTAAGAAATCACTTTACTTTTATTACATGAATTTCCTGCTCCGAAACGAGGTAGAGCACAAGCATTAGACAGCCTTTAACTTGAATACCCCACCATCGGAGCAGTAACTGATGATATTTTTTCACTACTCCCAATCATCGAGGCTTTAGCATGCAGATTACATACTCACCGAAAAAAATTACCTATTGCCTTGGAGCAATCATTTGTCTCCTGGTTTTGGCCAATATTGCAGGCATGATTGGCTACTACTATTTTGGTCATAATACCAGTTATTATACCATTGAGTATTTTAAGCTATCAAGCGAAAAAAACTTCCCAACCTATTTCTCCAGCGCCCAGTTACTATTTTGCGCTATACTGCTGGCTGTAATTGCAAACATCAGGAAAAAGCAGGCAGCAGGTGATTTCTGGCACTGGCTTGGCCTCTCTGCTATTTTGCTCTTTCTGAGTGCCGATGAATCAATTATGATTCATGAAGTAATAGCTGAAAAGGTAAGAAATACGCTTAATACCACCGGTGTATTTTATTTCGCCTGGATCATCCCCTACAGCTTTCTGGTATTAGCGGTAGCAGTAGCTTACATTCCTTTCCT
Source organism: Cesiribacter sp. SM1 (assembly GCF_020178975.1). Classification (GTDB taxonomy): domain Bacteria; phylum Bacteroidota; class Bacteroidia; order Cytophagales; family Cyclobacteriaceae; genus Cesiribacter. The sequence continues at coordinate 238,490 of NZ_JAHXBU010000047.1, read as the reverse complement.
TCTAAAACTCCCCGCAGCCGTAAAAAAAACAATAGTACTGGCAGGTTCTGTTTTTGTTGCCGGAGCATTAGGGCTGGAGGCTGTAGAAAGCTACTACTTTACCACAACCGGCAAAAGGGGCCTTGTTTTCGACACACTTACCACCATAGAAGAAACTATGGAAATGGCCGGCATTCTTATTTTCCTCCATGCACTGCTCTGTTATATCGATCAAAGTCTTGGCGGAATATCCATTCAGATAAGCAGCCAAAACAGCCAGCCTGTTACTGCAGAAAGCAGGATAAAAGCCAGGCAGGACAGGACCGCCAGCAAAAATTCAAACAGTTCTAAAACCCAGTTAGCAAACTAAGCTAAACAAATCCAAAAACAAGAAGGCTCTATCCCTGAAACAGGGTAGAGCCTTCTTATTTAAGAGCACGTAAGCCTTTCTTCCCCTAAGGCTTAGCTGCTTCACTTAGCTTAACAGCATCTATCTGTTTCTGGCGAACCAGCTCATTAAAGACCTTAAGCTCCTGTGTTTTGATCTGTTGCCACTTTGCAAGTTCAGCATCAATGGCAGTATTAACCTCCTCCTTAAACTCATAAGCCTGCTTTGGCGGGCGGCCATCACTCATACCGTAGAGTGAATTTAAGTGCGCCAGCTTATTGGTAAGCCTGATCGGGTAGTTGAGCGGATCCTGACCACTGCGGTTTTTGGTCTGGTACAGTGCCTGTTCCACCTCTGTCATCTTTTTATCCAGCACATTGGCAGCCTCTACCACCTCTTTCATGGCAGAATCGGCCCCTATGCGGGTTTTCAGGCTCTCCAGCTGCTTGCGAACGCTGCGAATATCTGCAATAGCGGTGTGCGATTCTGTTACTTTATCGGTTACGGATTTCAGGAACTCGAACTGCGCCTGCAAATCTTCTGTGCTGGCACTAATACGCGGATCTGCCAGGATACGGAAAGTCTGCTCCTGCACCTGCTCACCTACCGTCATGCGAACCTTGTACTCGCCAGGAACAGCTTTTGGTCCCTGCAGGCCTGCCCACCACAGCACCATGCCCTCAAAATCTTTAGCCCCTTCGTAGCGCATATCCCACACAAAGCGGTTTAAGCCCTTTTTAAGGTCTTTTAACTCCAGCTTTTTATCTTTTGCATCTGTAGCAAAGCTGCGGATGGGGGTGCCATCCGGCTCCAGGAACTCCAGCTTTACCACCTGTGTGGTATCGGGCTGCTCTTTGAGGTGGTAATACACCATTACACCGCCGGGGTGGTTGGTTCCGGCATTACGCGGATTTTTAGCCTGGCCGCCCCCCATGCGGTAGCTGGGCATTGGCTGGTACAAATAAGCAGCACTGCTCTTTACCTTATCGCTTAGCTGGTGTAGCGGCGTAAGATCATCTATAATCCAGAGGCTGCGCCCCTGGGTGGCTGCAATCAGGTTATCGTTTTTGATGGCCAGATCGGTAATAGGCACGATGGGCAGGTTTTGCTGAAAAGGCTGCCAGCTGGCACCATCATCAAAAGAAACGTACATACCTGTTTCTGTACCGGCATAAAGCAGGCCCTGCCGCTTGGGGTCGGCCCTTACCACACGGGCAAAGTGCCCGGCATCTATGCCATTGGTGATCTTTGTCCAGGTTTTGCCATAATCTTTGGTCTTGTAGAGGTAAGGGCGGTAATCGCCCTCCTTATACAGCGTACCAGCAACATAGGCACCACCTTTAACAAAGGGATCGGCATCTATGCTGTTGATCATCATCCACTCCGGCATATTTTTTGGCGTTACGTTCTGCCAGTTTTTGCCGCCATCGCGGCTTACATAGATCAGACCATCATCAGAACCAGTCCAGATAAGGCCTGCCTCGTATGGCGACTCGGTAGCCGCGAAAATGGTACCGTAGTACTCCACACCGGTATTGTCTTTGGTAATAGGACCACCGGAGGGACCCAGCTTGCTTTTGTCGTTACGGGTAAGATCGGGGCTGATGGTTTCCCAGCTCTGGCCTCCATTTCTTGTGGTATGCAGGTGGTTAGAGGCGGCGTAAAGCTTATCTTTTTCGTGGGGCGAAAAGAAGATAGGGAAATTCCACTGAAAGCGGTACTTCATACCTTCGGCCCCATGCCCCATAGGGTTATCCGGCCAAACGTTAATAGCATGCTCCTCCTTTGTATGATGGTTAAGGCGCGACAGATAGCCTCCGTAGCTGCCGCCATACACGATATCATTATTTTCTGGATCCACGGCCAGGTGAGCACTTTCGCTGCCGGCGGTAATTTCCCAGTCGCGCTCTTCTATGGCGCCCCCATCGGTACGGTGCGGAATACGGATGGTGGTATTATCCTGCTGCGCCGTGTAGATGCGGTAAGGAAAGCTATTGTCTGTTTCCAGGCGATAAAACTGTGCTGTTGGCTGGTTGTGGTAGGTGCTCCAGTTTTCGCCGCCATCAAAGCTTACCTGGGCACCACCATCGTCGGCTATGATCATGCGGCTGGGATCTTCAGGAGCAATCCACAGATCGTGATGATCGCTGTGCGGCGTTTCGTAGGCTTTGAAGGTGCTGCCTCCATCGGTAGATTTATGAAAATCTACATTAAGCACATATACCACCTGCGGATCTTGCGGATCGGCATAGATGCGGCTGTAGTACCAGGCGCGCTGGCGCAGGGCACGGTTGTCGTTAAGCTTTTGCCAGCTTTCGCCGCCATCGTCGGAGCGGAAAACGCCGCCCTCGGCATGCTCGATAAGCGCCCATACCCGGTCTGGCTGTGCCGGCGAGGCAGCTATGCCTATAATACCACGGGTGCCTTTGGGCAGGCCCTTATTTTCAGATATTTTTTTCCAGGTATCGCCGCCATCGGTGCTCTTCCAGAGGTCGGAGCCCTCGCCGCCACTCTCCAGGCTGTAGGGTGTGCGCCTGATGCGCCAGGTGCTGGCATAGAGCACACGTGGGTTGGTTGGGTCCATCACCAGGTCTACCGCTCCTGCATTTTCGTTGGCAAAGAGTATGCGTTGCCAGCTCTGGCCGCCATCTTTGCTGCGGTACACACCACGCTCCTGGCTGGGCTTAAACAAATCGCCCATAACGGCAGCATATACCAGCTCAGGATTTTTAGGATGCACCCGCACGCGGCTAATGTGGCGGGAGTCTTTCAGGCCTGCAGCTTTCCAGCTTTTGCCGGCATCTACCGATTTCCACATGCCATAGCCGTAAGATACGTTACCCCGAACGGTTTTCTCGCCACCTCCAACATAAATAACGTTAGGATCCCATTCGCTAACGGTTACAGCACCTATAGAACCGCCAAAGTAGCCGTCGGAGATATTCCTCCAGCTCTGGCCGCCATCCTGGGTACGCCAAACACCACCACCGGTAGCACCAAAATAGTACAGGTTGGGCTTGCCCGGCACACCAGTTACCGCTGCAGAACGGCCGCCTCGGTAGGGCCCCAGGTGCCGCCACTCCAGCCCATTGTACAGCGCAGTATCATAGACCGGTTGTACTGCCGCCTGCTTCTTTCTCTGAGCAGCAACCGGCAGGAGCAGGCTTAAAAACAAGAGCAGAAAAAAAGGATAGAAAATAGATTTATTCATACTGGAAAGATGGTTTCAAGAGGTAAGTTAATGGATTTGCGGCATTCCTGAAACCATCCTCCCCTTACTCCTCGCTGTGCAGCTCTTTTTTAAGCGCTGCCAGTTCCAGCAGTATTCTCATTTCTTTCTGAATTCCCTTTCTGATCTGCCAGATAAGCAGCAGGGCTCCCAGCACAAAAGAGCCATAGATCATGACCATCCACTCCATTGCTATGTACCTGCTAAATTCAGGACCAAGCAAAATAAAGCCTAAGCAGTACAAGCCTACAATGGTAATGGTTACCGGCCCGTGTATGGTCTTGCGAAAGCGGTAAAATGCCAGGGTATCGCTGGTGGTGCGGGAGGCATCATGCAGCATCCGGATCTTCTGCGACTTTAGCACACTGTAAATTTCAATGGCAATACGCACTATTAACCCGCCCACCATCAGGGCAACCCCTACTCTGCTAAGCAGCTCCCTAAAGGGTGCTACATAATAGAAGAACAGGGAAATACCCACCAGGGTAACAGTAAGAATAAAGATATTGCCATAATGAAAATACAGGTTACTCTTCTTTTTCTCCCGGGCCGCAGCAATTAACTGCTCAACAGGCTGGGGCGCAAGTGCGGCTGCCTCCTTCGCCTTTTTCCATTTATTTTTAAGCTCATCCATGTGCTTGTTCTTTTTCAATGAATTCTCTGAGTCGTTTCTTTATCCGGTGTATTTTTACCCGGAGGTTCACAGGGTTTATTCCCACAATTGAGGAAATCTCATCATACTCAAGCTCCTCCAGCACCATCATAATAATCAGTCTGTCGAGCTCCGATAGTTTCCCGATTGCCAGGTACAGCTCCCGGTAGTCCTCCTCTTCTTTATCATCAGTACCTGAGCTTACAGGATGGGGAACATCAAGCAAGGGAACTGTGCTTTTGGTTTTGTTATTTCTGATGTGCAGCAGGCAGGTATTCACAGTAATGCGGTAGATCCAGGTTTTGTATGATGATGCACCCCTGAACCCGGGGAGAGCATTCCAGATGTTGATAAACACCTCCTGGGTAAGATCCTTTGCCAGATCCCGATCGCCTTTCATAAAGCCCAGGCACATTTGCAGCACCGCCGGCTGGTACTGCCGGTGCAGAGATTCAAACAGGGACTTTTGGGTTGCAGTACTACTCATTTTGCCAGAAAGGTATTAACTTTTTCAAAAAACCATTCGGGCTGATCGAACATGATGAAATGCTTACTTTCCGGAGCCAGCACAATGTTTTTTGCCGGCAGGTTAGCATACTGTTTTTCAAAATTGCCCATCACAAGTTTAGCATCGGGATATGTGGCGCCCAGTATCAGCGTTTGTGCCTTTACCTGTTTCAGGGCCTCCCGCAAATCAAGCTTGAGCAGGTCGGTATAGCCATACACATAGGTTTCCCTGTCGGCCGCAAGGGACCACTGTACAAGAAGATCAATTTTATCCTGCCTGTAAGTCATGTTATGTGCCATCATGCCGGCCGTTTTGCGAAGGTCATCTGCAGACATTTGGAGCATTTGCTGGTTGTAGGGACTGCTGTGCTTGATCTGGGAGGCTGCCACTCCGGGCATCATCAGCTCCCGCATGCAGGGAATGGCATCTACCAGCACTAACTTTTCTACCCTTTCAGGCACTGCTGCGGCAACATCCACGGCCAGGTTACCGCCCATGCTGTGCCCCACAATGCTTAAGTTGGTCAGGTTTTCTTTTTCAATATACTGCAGCAGCTCTTTTCTGATGGTGGCATACCAGGGAGTATCGATAGGCTGTATGCCATTGAAACCGGCATAAGAAATAACATGGCTTTGCCTTTCAACCTCCAGATTGCTGATGGTTTCCTCCCATACAGTTCCCGGAGAGGTAAATCCCGGTAAGAACAGCACAGGTTTTCCCGCTCCGGATTTCATAATCCTGATGGCACTACCGGATTGAGCAAAGACAAAAACTGTGGAAAGTAAAAGTGCGAAGGTAAGGGCTATCTTTTTCATGGGCTTTTTTTCTGCTTTGATACAGGCTTTGCAGAAATGTTACACCCCGCACCCATTAATTTTATCCGGCTTACCTGATGCCAGACACCATCAACTAAAATTATCTCTGTTACTACCTGGTAAAAAGCAACAATGCCTCACGCTTTGTTCTTTTTGGGCAGTATACTGATATCGCCGCTCCGCTCCAGGTAGGCTTCCTCAATCTGATCTAGCGAATCGAGGCTGGATTGTGTACGTGCAGCCGCCATCAGGTCCTGCTCGGTAATGTGGCTCTTGCGCATATTGTCTTCCAGCAGCGTTCCATCCTTCACCAGGGTTCTCTTCACACCCTTGATCCAGTTTCCGAACCAGTCGCTCCGGTAAGAGATGTAGGCCAGGGAGCGATGGGTAAGCACCAGCAGGGCTCCCGCCACCAGCGTGGGGATGAAGGGTGCTGAATCGGTAATGGCCCTGCTTAGGATTGAACCCAGCATAATGGCCGCTACAATATCGAAAGCAGAATTTTTATTAAAGATGCGCTTACCACCCAGGCGTACATAAAAAACAGAAACAGCAAATACCACCACTGCCCTGATGGCAAAAGTTAAGACGGTGTCGAGATCGGTGTCTAAACCAAATAATTCGTGTATGTCAGGCATGGAGGTGCTCTTGTTTTTTTATACAACCCAAGAAAGCAGCAGGTGTTAAGACTACTTTCCATTGAGCAATGGGAGCCTTAAAAGCCAGAGGAGTACACTTTACTTTACAGAAACCACTGATTATTTTATAACTTAAACAACATTACAGCATTAGCCATGATCCTTAACTGCCACAACTGCAGGCTGCGCCCCTGGCATACATCGGACAAAGCAGCACTGCTAAAGCATGCCAACAACTACAAGATCTGGCAGAACCTCCGCGACCGCTTTCCACACCCCTACACCCACGCAGATGCTGACTGGTGGCTGCAGCATGCAGGCCAGCAGCAACCCCTTAGCCTGTTTGCCATAGAGGTAAATGGTGAAGCTGCAGGCAGCATTGGTCTGGACCTGCAGCAGGATGTTGAACGCACCTCTGCAGAGCTGGGCTACTGGCTGGGCGAAGCATATTGGGGAAAAGGAATTGCTACTGCTGCCATTAGGGCTATCACCACCTGGGCCATGCCTGCACTGGGGCTTAGCAGAATTTATGCCCTGCCGTTTATTCATAACCAGGGATCTGTAAGAGCGCTGGAGAAAGCCGGCTACCTGCGGGAAGGAGTGCTAAGGAGAAGCGCCATCAAGGAAGGAAAAATACTGGACCAGGCACTATACGCTTTTACCGACCTGGATTTAGCACAGAAGAACTAGCCACATTGTCATGAAAAAAAGGTAGTTACGACAAAAATGGTTGTAAACCCCGGGCCCAGCCTCCCTTGTAGGTCAAGATATTAGCAGACTAAAGCTTAAGCCGCGGGCAAAAAAAAAGCCGCTCATCTGGCGGCTTGCAGTTAGACTTATCTATTAGTTACGCGGAACAGGGGGTCTCTGGCCCTGGCCGTTCCGCACGGGAACCGGCACAAGCTCCGGTTTAGGACTTAGCTTCTCCTGTAAAGTGGAGAGTAAATCGTTAATAAGGTCTATTAGTTTATCTATATTCAAATTCATTATATATTCCTCCTATATCGCAATTAAATTATCTACTAAAAATGATTTATCAAACTTTATACCAAAGTTAATTTTACTTTACTATACGGAAACATAGGCAAACAAGTTAAGAAGTCCTCATTATTAATAGATTAGCCTCTGCTGCCTCAGCCTCTCCTTAAAATGTTCACTACTATAGAACGCTGCTACAAACGTTACAAACATATAACCAAAGCCTTTATTTGGTATTTCGATGTAAGAAAATTCAGAAGCTTGCATCAAAGTAGCATAAGGTTTTGAATCCTCCCCCTTTGTGGCTAACTTTGTCCCCCGAATATTTCCGCGCTACATGCCAAAAGACCAATCAATAAAGTCAGTTCTCATTATCGGGAGCGGACCAATCGTCATCGGGCAAGCTTGCGAGTTCGATTATTCGGGCAGCCAGGCAGCACGATCCTTACGAGAGGAGGGTATTGAGGTAATCCTCATTAACTCCAACCCCGCCACCATTATGACCGACCCTGTGACAGCAGACCATGTGTACCTGCTGCCGCTGGAGAAAAAGTCGATCATTAAGATCCTGAAAGATCACCCGCAGATAGACGCAGTACTACCCACCATGGGTGGACAAACAGCCCTTAACCTGGCCATTGATTGCGAAAAAGCCGGGATATGGGAAAAGTTTGGTGTTCGTATTATAGGTGTTGATATCAACGCCATCGAAACCACCGAAGACCGCGAAAAATTCCGCCAGAAAATGATAGAGCTGAACGTTGGCGTTTGCCAGGGTGCTACTGCTACATCTTTTCTGCAGGGCAAGGAAATTGCCCAGGAAATTGGTTTTCCGCTGGTAATTCGCCCCTCTTACACCCTTGGTGGTACAGGAGGCGGTTTTGTAGAAAAACCCGAAGATTTTGATAAAGCCCTCACTGCCGGCCTCCATGCCTCTCCTATTCACGAGGTACTGGTAGAGCAGAGCATCATGGGCTGGAAGGAGTATGAACTGGAGCTGCTGCGCGATAGCGTAGGCAATGTGATCATCATCTGCTCCATCGAGAACTTCGACCCGATGGGCGTGCATACCGGCGACTCCATTACCGTAGCACCTGCCCAAACCCTGCCAGATACTGTTTACCAGAACATGCGTAACCTGGCCATTAAAATGATGAACGGCATCGGGCAGTTTGCAGGTGGCTGTAACGTACAGTTTGCAGTAAACCCCGAAGACGACAGCATCATTGGCATTGAGATTAACCCACGCGTAAGCCGTTCTTCGGCCCTGGCCTCTAAAGCTACCGGTTACTCTATTGCCAAAATTGCCGCCAAGCTGGCCATTGGTTATAACCTTGATGAACTGAAAAACCCGATCACCAAAACCACCTCGGCTTACTTCGAGCCGGCGCTGGATTATGTGATCGTGAAAATACCACGCTGGAACTTCGATAAGTTTGAGGGTGCCAATAAATACCTGGGCCTGCAGATGAAATCTGTAGGTGAGGTAATGGGCATTGGCCGCAACTTCCAGGAGGCGCTGCAGAAAGCCTGCCAGAGCCTCGAGATCAAACGCAATGGCCTGGGTGCCGATGGCAAAGAGGTTACCAACCAGGAAGTAATCCTGCACAGCCTGAAAAACCCCAGCTGGAACCGCCTTTTCCACATATACGATGCCTTTAAGCTAGGCATCCCCATGCGCACCATCCTGGAGCTTACCAAAATAGACAGGTGGTTCCTGAACCAGATCGAGGAGATGATTGCGCTGGAGCGTGAAATTGAAAAATACACACTGGCAACGCTCCCTGCTCCGCTGATGAAGGAAGCCAAGAGCCGTGGCTATGCCGACCGCCAGATAGCGCACCTGCTGCGCTGCATGGAGAGCGAAGTGCACAGCAAACGCTTGGAAATGGGCATTAAGCGTGTGTACAAAATGGTGGACACCTGCTCTGCCGAGTTCGAAGCCAAAACACCTTACTTCTACAGTACCTTTGAGGAAGAGAACGAAAGCATTCGCTCCGACCGCAAAAAGGTAGTGATCCTGGGCAGCGGCCCTAACCGCATTGGCCAGGGTATTGAGTTCGACTACAGCTGTGTGCATGGTGTACTGGCCGCCAATGAGTGTGGTTACGAAACCATCATGATCAACTGTAACCCCGAAACCGTAAGTACCGACCCCGATATCTCTGATAAGCTCTACTTTGAGCCGGTGTTCTGGGAAAATATTTACGACATCATTCTGCATGAGCAGCCCGAGGGCGTTATTGTGCAGCTGGGTGGCCAAACGGCCCTTAAAATTGCCGAGAAGCTGGAGCGTTACGGCATTAAAATTCTGGGCACCACTTATGAGGCCCTGGACCTTGCCGAAGACAGGGGATCTTTTTCTTCACTGCTGAAGGAAAATAATATTCCTTACCCTGAATTTGGGGTAATTGAAGATGCCGAACAGGCCGTGGAGCTTAGCAAGAAGCTTAACTTCCCGCTGCTGGTGCGTCCTTCCTATGTACTGGGTGGCCAGCGCATGAAGATCGTGATCAACGAGCGGGAGCTGGAGAAGCACGTAATTGACCTGCTGCGCGATATTCCCGGCAACAAGGTACTGCTCGACCACTTCCTGGAAGGCGCCATAGAGGCCGAGGCCGATGCCATCTGCGACGGTGAAAATGTAATGATCATTGGCGTGATGCAGCACATTGAGCCTGCCGGTATTCACAGTGGCGACTCCTATGCGGTGTTACCTCCCTACAACCTGGGCGACTTTGTAATGCAGCAAATTGAAATGTACACGAAGAAGATCGCACTGGCGCTAAAAACAGTAGGTCTCATCAACATTCAGTTTGCCATCAAAGACGATAAAGTATACATCATAGAAGCCAACCCGCGCGCCAGCCGCACGGTACCTTTCATTTGCAAAGCCTACCGCCAGCCCTATGTAAACTGGGCCACCAAGGTAATGCTGGGCAAAGCCAAGGTAACTGACTTTGAATATGCGCCTTACAAAAAAGGCTATGCCATCAAAGTACCCGTATTCTCCTTCAACAAGTTTCCGAATGTAAACAAGGAGCTGGGGCCGGAGATGAAATCGACGGGTGAAGCCATTTACTTTATTGACGATCTGATGGACGATTACTTCATGCAGATTTACTCGGAAAGAAACTTATACCTCAGTAAGTAGGTTAATAAGGTACTATGAAGACTCTGTTTATATTATTTCTTTGCTATCTGCTTTTCCTGTTTTTACGCTTTTTGTTCCGTGCCTTCCTGGTACTGTTACAACAACGTAAGCTCTGGAAGCAAATGATGCAGCACATGCAACACCAGCAACGCCCCCAACGCAGGGAAGGCGATGTGGTAATTGAGTATGTAGCTGAAGAAAAGCAGCAGAAGCAACAGAAAGAAAAACCAAAGTCGGATCCGGGAGGAGAGTACGTCGACTACGAGATTATCAAAGAATAAAAAATGAGCCCCGCCAGCAATGGTGGGGCTTCGTTTTTTGTTTCCTTTATTTTGTTCATACAGATATTATCTACACAGGCATGTCACTTTCATTTATCTTTGGCTAGCTTTATTTCATTTAGATAGAATTGTGCCACTTTTTCCTCTACTTCAGCCACCGAAAGAGAGGCCTCCTGCTTCTTAGGTAAGCTCACTTCAATATAGTATGTACTGCCAGCGGATGGGTTAATGGTGATACAAGCTGCTTTGGCGTCTTTATCACAAATAGTAAGCTTTGTGAGGGGCGCCAGAAAGTTAAGTTCTTGTATGGAACCTGGCCGTAATGCTATGGTGGTAGAATCATTGATCATCAAGATTACTTCTTCCTCTTGTTGCTTTCTATCACTGCGGTATAACTGTAATTTTGCCGGTGCGGTAATAGTTACCCCCGCTAGATATTCTTCATCAGCACTATAAATATTACCTGTGAACATGTTTAGCTGGTACTCCTGTGTTTTAGCCTTGCCAGATGTTGCACCGGCAATAGCACCACCTACTGCGCCACCCAGTATTGCAGCTGTGGTTACTGCTTGATGATCGACAGCACCATAACCCTCAAAAACAAATCCATCTTCTTTACGAATTAAAGGAAAAAACTGATTACCATAATGCACATAAAGAGCTTTGCCATCTGTAAAGCCCCAGACATTTTTCACTTTTTTACCACTGCCACTGTAATGTAGCGTGTAAGCCAGACGCCCTTTTTCCTGTTTATAGACTGGCCCTGTAAACTGGGTGCATTATTGATGAATTCATTAAAAGATTGATATACACCTTTTACCGGTTCAGCTGAGAAAATAGGATATTCCGGTACAATTTCCTTAGACCTTTCCGAAAAGACTTTCTCATAAGGCTCTGATTTTGTGGTGACCAGCAACGCCTGCACATCCAGTAATGTTAGCTCATTAAAGCATTGTTGAAATGCAGCAGCAATGTTATCATCATGATGCGAAGTTACTTCCATACCCGAGCTATTCATCATTGCAACAGATCTATAAAGATGGCGGTAGTCCTCTTCTTTTACTTTTGCATAGAAATCAAGATCAAGTTTTACATAAGCATATTCACTGTTTGCCAGCGTTTTTTCCCAGATTACGAGTGAGTTGATCTTAATGATCAAGGGTAAAGCCTCTGATGCATTTGAAGTAGATTTATTGATGAAATCTGATAATTCTATTTCAAAGCTATTTTCGAAATTTGCATGAACCTTCTTATTTAAAATACTCCGCTGAACCCATCCTATATTCTCCTTTTGGGGCCGGGCATCAATCAGCTCAACTAAATTTATGGGAACAGGCTGTTTTGAAAGATCAACGTTAACCTTATCGAGCCCAAGCAAATATTCATGGGCATTTACAGTATGTCCCAAAAGCAGGAACAGAACGAATAGAAAATACGCTCTAATTTTCATAAAAGAACTGTGAGAATTGTCATTGGCAAATGCTATTCAATATAAAGCAATATATATTGTTTTTACATAACCTCCCTGGCGCAAGTATTCACTTGTGCCTATTTAGACAAACTACCCCCATCCGGCAGCGCAAAGGCAATGTATTCATCGCCGGAGGGGCTGCCGATTTTGCCGCCGCCGCATGCAATTACAACATACTGCTTGCCATTGAGGCTGTAGGTGGCAGGGGTGGCGTAGGCGGGTACGGGTAGCTTTGCTTCCCACAGCACCTTTCCGCTCTTTTTATCGAAAGCCCTGATCTTTGCATCTTTGGTGGCGGCAATGAATACCAGCCCGCCTTTGGTAACTAAGGGGCCGCCATAATTTTCGGTGCCGGTAGGGGCTATCCCCTTTTTAGTCAGTTCATCGTATTCGCCAAGAGGTACTTTCCAAAGAAGCTTACCTGTGTTCAGGTTTATGGCATTCAGGGTGCCCCAGGGTGGTTTGATGCCTGGATAGCCCTGTTCATCCAAAAAGCGAATGTAGCCGGTAGATACATAAGGAACTTCTTCCAGGATAGTTTTGGGACCCGCCAGGTTATGCTCCTCGGCACCATCAACTTCTTTTGTGTTGGTTTCCAGCTTTGCCGTTGCTTCTTTTTCTTCTGCATCCAGCAAAAAGGCAAGCAAGGCAGTTCTTTCATTATCGGGTATTTGCTTGAACGAAGGCATCATGTTACGGCCGTTATGAATAATTTGCGTTACCTGCCCTTCAGTCATCCGCTGGTTTAGCGCTACCAGCGAAGGGTAAGACGGGCCGTTTCCCTTCAACTCCGGGCCATGGCAGGAGATGCAGTATTTATTATACACCGATCTGCCAATGCCCTTCAGGGAAAGATCCTTCCCGGCATTCTCTGGCACATCAATCATGGTGAGGATCCAGGGCATTTCGCTGCTGTTCACGTACATGATTCCTGTTTCGGCATCTACAGCTGCCCCACCCCACTCACCACCGCCATCGTAGCCGGGAAAAATCCAGGCCCCCTCCTTGCTGGGTGGTGAGAACATACCCTTATGCTTTACCTGCCTGTATTTCTCCAGCAGGTATTGGTGCGATTCAGGATTTAGGCTAGCCACATCCTCTTCCTCAAACTTATGCCGCGCAAAAGGCTCCGGCAGGGTAGGAATGGGCTGGGTGGGCCAGACTTGCTCTCCCGGAAGCCCTGCGGTTGGCACTGGTTTTTCTTCAATGGGAAAAATGGGCTCACCGGTTTCCCTATCAAACATAAACACATACCCATGCTTGGTGATCTGTGCAACGGCATCTATAGCTTTGCCCTCTTTGTTGATGGTTACCAGGTTTGGATTAGCCGGTAAGTCGCGGTCCCAGAGGTCGTGGTGCACCACCTGAAAGTGCCAGATGTATTTGCCTGTGGCGGCATCCAGGGCAAGCAGGCTGTTGGCAAAGAGGTTCTGGCCTTTGCGCACTCCACCGTAAAAATCGGGGCCGGCAGTTCCGGTGGGTACATACACAATACCCCGCTGCTCATCGAGCGACATACCGGCCCAGCTGTTGGCGCCGCCAATTTTCTGCCAGGCATCGGGATCTTCCCAGGTTTCGTAGCCTTTCTCACCCGGATGGGGAATGGTATGGAAGATCCAGCGGCGCTCGCCGGTGCGTACATCAAAAGCACGTATGTGACCGGGAGCGGCATCGCCATCTTCGGTAACGCGCATGCCCATAATGAGCAGATCTTTATAGATCACCCCGGGAGTGGTGCCTGCTATATAGGCATTTTCTGTTCCTTCGCGGTCTAAGCCCCGGGTCAGATCAACTGAGCCTTCATTCCCAAAAGCACTCACCAGCGAACCATCTTCGGCATTTATAGCATACAGCTTGGCTCCCACGCTGTAGAGGATGCGCTTATCAGTACCTTCCTCATTTTCCCAATACACCACTCCGCGGTTAATCTGGTGAAACCAGGCCATCTCATCATCTGTACTGCCCTGTGCTTCGGCAGGATCGAACACCCATTTTTCCTGGCCTGTAGCAGCATCCAGCGCAAAGAGCATCAGGAAGGGCGATGTTCCGTACAGTACACCATCTACCATAATAGGATTACACTGGATCTGCGAATGATTATCAGGATCCTTGTCTCCGGTGCTGTAGCGCCAGGCTACCTCCAGCTGGGCAACGTTTTCAGTATTGATCTGCTCATTGGAGGAATAGCGGTTACCTTCTCTGGTACCGGCATAGGTACGCCAGCCGCTATGGTCTGCTGCTAATGCAGCGCCTACAGGATCCGTTTCATGAACCGGAGCGGTACAGCTCGCAAATAGCAGAGCCGCCGCCAGAACCGCCAGTGGTCCCGTATTGCCACATACTTTTATCATAAACCAATAGTACATTAGAAAAACCCTTTAATATAAAGAGTATTCCGTTTGTTCTGGAATACATCTTAACGAAAGATGAGCTGCACTCCACCATATTTCCCTGCTGAACAGCAGACTTAGCCTCAGAGAGAATCTATAACAAACAGCATGGTAAAGATTGTTTAGAGTTTGATTCTAGCTGCTTTTTTAACCAAAAGCCTAAAATTGTCGTAAAGGAGGTTGATATTATGAAAAAGACAGATACACCTATTTCAGATACATCAAAAGCCCGCCTTAGAGATAGAGATAAAAAGAAAGAGGATGATGGCTTTTTCGATGACCCGGAAATTCATTCCGTACAAAAGAGTAAGGCACCACTTTACATCTCACTGGGCATTGTAGTGGCATTGGTTGCTTCCTACTTCCTGATCCCCAGTGTTCAAAATTTTCTGTCGGAAGCATGGCAGGTACTTACCAGCGATGATGAACAGCAGATTAAAAGCTGGGTGGGGCAGTTTGGATGGCTTGGACCGGTTATTATAGTTCTGGCCATGATTGCCCAGATGTTCCTGCTGGTAATTCCTACGCCACTGCTCATGGTGGTATCGGTACTGGCTTATGGTCCGGTATTCGGTTCACTTATTATACTTGTTGCTGTTTTTTGTGCCTCCAGTGTTGGGTATTTTCTGGGAGCCTATTTAGGTCCGCCGGTGGTTGAAAAAATTCTAGGCCCCAAGGGCGAGAAAGAGGTAGAGCGGTTTATTGATGACTATGGCTTTTGGGCAGTGATTGTAACCAGGCTTGCCCCTTTTCTCTCTAACGATGCCATTTCTTTTGTAGGAGGTATGCTGCGCATGGGCTACTGGCGCTTTATGGGTGCTACCCTGATTGGCATTACGCCCCTCACCATATTTGTAGCCTGGCTGGGCGAGAACAACGATCGCCTTAAAACCGGCCTTATCTGGGCCTCTGTGATAAGTATTGTTGGCTTTGCAGCTTATGTGTGGTGGGATAAAAGAAGAAAAAAGCAGAAAGCTGCTGCAAATTAACTTTAATTAACCCCTTTTAACATTAAGCAACAGTACCAGGACTGATTATTGCTTTTTTCATAAGAGTTTTAATTCAACCAAAAATTTTAACCCTTATGAAAAAAGCATTTTTTGTAGTGCTGCTGGCCCTGTTGTATGCCATGCCTTCTACCGCACAAACAGATTCCCTCCGCCGGGAAATAGGCTTCAGCACTCAAATCATTTTTGATAATATTTTTGAATCAGGAGGAGCACCCTTTGAGCTGATGCTGAAAAAACGCAGAGGCGAGAACAGCTGGATGCGTTATGGACTTCAGGCTTACTATGGCAGCAATGAATATGTTGATTTCAACCACAACCATTCCCATTCATCTGTTTCATTTAGTCCATCTGCAGGAATCGAGAAAAGAAAGGCCCTCAGCAGCTCCTGGCAATTTCTTTATGGTGGTGAGGCCAGCATCAGTTACTCCTACTACGAAACCGAACAAAGAAATACCAACAACTCTGATTTTAGTGAATGGCTACGCAAAACTGAAAAAACCACCTACGGTGGGGCACTCCGACCTTTTATCGGTATCTCCTACTTTATTACCCCCCGCCTGTACGTAACTACAGAAGCCTCCTTACTACTTAGTGTTTCCAGGGTGCAGAATTGGGGAAGTGAAGAAGATTATAACAATACTGTGAGACAGTATAGCCAGGATACCTGGAACAAAGCAGCGGTTATGAGACCAGCCTCACACATTTTCGTCTATTACCGCTTTTAACCTAATTTCGGAGCGAGGGAAACATTTCCCTCGCTTTGTTTTTGGTATGCAAGCATACTAAGTGTAATTTTAAGAATGATCAAAAAGGTACTCCACAGAATCTACTCTACCTATTCCCTCTGTATGTTTGGGGTGGGGTTACTGCTCATGATGCCTTTTTTCATGCTCATGATCTGGATAAAGCCCCTGCAGCGCTATCTGTATATTGCGCAACACTTTTGGGCGGCTTTTTTTCTGGCATCGAGCTTTGTGCCCTGGAGCATCCGCTACCACTACCGCCCCAGGCGCAACAGGCAGTATGTAATCTGCTCCAACCACTTCTCTATCCTTGATATTGTAACCATGGGCTTTCTGCCCATCAATGCCATTTTTGTAGGCAAGAGATCCCTTACCAAAGTTCCTGTCTTTGGCTATATGTTCCGCAAGCTGCACATAACAGTAGACCGCAACTCGCTGAAAGACCGCTACCGTGCCCTGCAAAAATCCATGCAGGCCGTAGACAGAGGACTGAGCCTGGTCATGTTTCCGGAAGGTGGCGTGCAAAGCGATAATCCTCCCCAGATGGCCCGCTTTAAAGAGGGCCCTTTCCGGGTGGCTATTGAAAAACAAATCCCAATACTGCCTGTCACATTTCCGTACAATTGGCTAATTTTACCTGATGACAAGAGTTACCTGCTCTACCCTCAAACGGTGAGAATGGTGGTGCATCAGCCTATTGAAACGAAAGGCATGCGGCTGGAGGACCTTCCTGACCTTCAGCAGCAGGTTTATCGTGTTATTGACCAGGAACTGAAAAAGTACAACCGGAATGAAGATAGACAAGCAAACCCTGCAGAAAATTGCACACCTGGCACGGCTGGAGTTTGAGGAGGAAAGTGCTGAAGCCATGATGGCCGACCTAAGTAAAATTCTGGATTGGGTTGAACAACTCAATGAGGTAGATACAGAAGGCGTTGAGCCACTCACCCATATGTCTGTCGAGGTGAACGTACTGCGTGAAGATCTATCACAGGAACCGCTCTCCCGCGAGCGTGGCCTGAAAAATGCCCCTGAAAAAGATCAGGATTACTTCAGGGTACCCAAAGTGCTGGAATAACCCCTTACTATGCTGCAATTCGCTTACTGGAACAATTGGCAGAAGCCATACCGGATATTATTTATTGTGCTGTTGGCCATGCTGGCCGGCAGCATTATTTATTTTGTAGTCTCCTACATTTACGGAACAGAGTTTGTTGTAGAATGGATCCTGACCCCTGCCCTGGAACAACTGCAGGTACCCCTGCAGGCCTGGCAGCACCCCCTGCAGGATGTTCAGGTACTGGTAGATACCTGGGTGGTAAAACAAATCTACTGGGGTGGTCCGCTGCAGATCAACACCACAGCAGCAGCCATAAGCCTTACTGTATTTCTGCTGGGGCTTGCTATAATCTTAGCCTGCCTCACCACTTTTAGCCGCCTTTGGTACCTGGCTGGCGTTACCGCCTTTTGTGGGGTGGTTGTGCTCCTGCGCCTGGAGCAGCTGGGTAGCTGGGGCCGTTTTGATAATACAGCTACGGCTGCAGTTTTTATCCTGCTCCTGCCTCTCTCCTACTATTTCCAGGCTGTTCGCACCCACACGGCATTCCTGGTCAGGCTTGCTGCGTTTAGCGCTCTTATTGCATTGCTGACCTTGGCAATTGGTTATGGCGCAAGTGTGCCCAACCCGGTGCTGTATGTGGTGAATTACGGCATCCCAGCCTGGCTGGCCCTCTCTTTTCTGCTGATGATCCTGGTGGGGCCGGAGATCATCGCAGGCATCCTGTACCTGGTTACGGCCTCTGCAACACCCAACAGTACCGGCAGCCTCAGGCATTTTACAATAGCCTCGGCCCTGTACCTGCTTAACCTGATCTTCTACTACCTTACAGATCGCCAGTACCTGGATTTGGGTATTTACTACATTGGCCCCTACTGGATACTGCTCATCAGCATAATTACCGGCCTTTGGACGCTGCGCCTGCGCCGCGAAACACTGGGTGCAATACTCCAGGCAGAGCCCTACGGGCTAATCATGTATGTAGCCCTGGCAATGATTACCCTTAGCACCCTTGCGTATGCCTCGGCTACTGCCAACGACCCTTTGCTGGAGTCGCTGGAAGATGCCATTCTCTACACTCATATTGGCATGGGAGCGGCCTTGCTGCTGTACATCCTTGCTAACTTTTATGCCCTGTTACGTCAGAACCAGCGGGTATACCGGGTGCTGTACCGGCCGCAGTACATGCCGCTGTTTACAGCCAGGCTCGCCGGCCTCATCATCATCTTCGGCCTTTACAGTGTAAGAGGCAACTGGGCGTATTTTCAGCCTGTTGCCGGCTATTACAATGCCATAGGGGATTTATATGCGGCCCAGAACGACCTGATAACTTCACAGAACTATTACAGGCTGGGCAGCCAGTACCAGATCCGGAACCACCGCTCAAATTATGCCCTTGCCACCCTGGCACTGGGGGCCAACAACCCTAAACCAGCGGCCATTTACCTCAAAGATGCCATTGAGCGCCAGCCCAGCCCTTACGCCTATGCTACGCTTGCTAACCTGTACCGGGAGCAGGGCCTGTTTTTTGAAGCACTTTTTACACTTCGCCAGGGAGTAAAGCAGTTTCCGCTGGCAGGCCCCCTCTACAACAACCTGGGCCTGTACTACGGCAATACTCAACTTACCGACTCTGCCTTTTACTTTTTACGTGCAGCCGCAGGCGATGATAAGAGCGAGGAAGTGGCACTGGCAAATATGCTGGGCGTTTTGGCGCAGAAAGGCATAGCACTTTCACCAGACAGCCTGCTCGCATGGCACAGCCCCAACAACCTTGCCCTGCAAAACAACATGCTGGCAATGGCCAACCGCCAGGGCTACCAGCTGCGGGAGCTACAATCGCCCCGGCAGGTGCTGGGTAGCGACAGTGCTGCTGCCATTCCCCTTTACCTGCTTAACTATGCGCTGCAGCGCCCCCTTGCCGATAGCAGTCTGGTAAGGCTGGTTGGCGATGGTTATGAGCGGGCAAAGAATTCTGCGCTGGAGGAACAATGGGGTATGGCTTATGCGCTGCTCCTGTACCAGCTTCCCGATCATTACAGGGCGTTTGGCGTAATGCAGGATTTAGCAGACCGCAGCCAGTTTAACAACATTACTTATTATAAAGTACTGGGGCAGTGGGCGCTGGAGCAGGGCGCACCCCGCCTCGCAGCCGACTGGTTTGAGCAGGCCCACATGCGTGGCGATGCTACCGCAGGCTTCTACAGGGCACTGGCCCTGGCCGAAAGCGGACAGGCCGAGGCCGCCACTGAAATATGGATAAGCCTCGCCGACAGCACCTTACCAGCCCGGCTTCAGCAGCGAAAAAACCTTGCCCTGCTGGCTGTAAGTAATACATCTCTGGAAGATGTACCCCAACAGGAGCAAATAGCCGCGTTGCGACTGCACCTGCGGCCCGGCACCTTAATTCCTGCTGAAACAGATGCACTCCTAAGCACCATTAGCGAAACACCTGCCCGCGCAGATGCCCTGATACAACTGGCAGAAACCTCTTTGCGAGCAGGAGACCGGGCACAGGCACAGGCTTACCTGGCACGCCTGCAGGAGCTGCAGGCACAGCTTAGCCCGGAGCAACTACACAGCATAAGGGCCTTACGGCTGCGGCACCAGCTGGGCACAGGCAGCATTGCCCGGCAACAAAACGGAGAGGCCCCTACGCTGCACCAGCTGCAGTTAAGGGCCAGCCGCGAACTGGCTGATGGAAATGCCACAGCTGCGCTCCAATTGCTGCGAGAAGTAACAGAGGCTACTCCTTTTGAGGAGGGTGCCATTCTGCAGGCCGTGCACCTGCTGAATGCCCAAAAACAAACCGAAGAGGCCTATGCCATACTGCGCAGAGCCCTTTTGCTCAACAGTTATTCTGTTACACTGCTTGAGGCTTATGCACTGCAAAGTCTGAATATTGGCCTTGATGAGTATGCCGATGAAACAGTGGAGAGACTTCAGGAGCTTTCGGCCCCCGACCGATTCAGTAGCTTTAAGGAAGAATATGAAAGTCTGAAAGCTAGACTGGAAAGCCAGCAGAATTGGTAAACCTGCCGGGGAACAGTTCAATCATTTTTGACATATAGGCACTGCCAAGCTAACCTTGCTTAGATGTTTGCGTAGAAAAAGGTAAACCATTTTTGGTTCTGCATGCAATAGAGGTCTATTGAGACTCCTAAAATGCAATTTTTTGTACTACCCAAACGAAGCTTAATATGAAGCCTATAGATTTTGATAAACTTAGCCTCGATGAGAAAGCCAAGCTTATTCTCAGCAAGGGCGTATACGTTTCCAAATCTGAATTTTTTCAGCTGGAGATCTCGCTATACCGAATTGAAAATGATTTTGTAGAACTATGGTACGAACCCATTACGGGACGGGTCATGCGCATAGATTACTTAAAGGGAAAAAAAGTAAATCCATACCTGAAGCACCTGTGTGCCTCTAACTTAAATTAACAAAAGGACACAGTACATATAAATGGTATTTACCTGCAATCCTTGCTAACCCCCTTTTATCAAAAAATACTTGATAAAGCATTCTTTTCCTGCGTAATTGTTAAGACCTTTTATATATACTATAGAAGGTTTTTTTGTGTCCCAAGAACAACACCATATGAAAGAGGTAATCCACACCCGTGATATTTCAAAAGTGTACCGTATGGGTACCGAAACAGTAAAAGCACTTAAATCAATTTCTATTGAGGTAATGCGGGGCGAATATGTTGCATTTATGGGGCCCTCCGGTAGTGGAAAATCTACTTTCATGAATATCATTGGCTGCCTCGACACCCCCACCAGCGGACAATATATTCTGAACGGCCACGATGTAAGTTCTCTCAGTGAAAGCTCTCTTGCAGAAATCAGAAATAAAGAAATAGGCTTCGTATTCCAGACTTTTAACCTGCTGCCCCGCCAGACAGCCCTGGAGAATGTGGCACTGCCCCTGATCTATGCCGGCTACAGTTCCAGACAGCGCGAAGAAAAAGCCTACGCTACCCTGGAAAGTGTAGGCCTGGCAGATCGCGCCAAACATAAACCCAACGAACTTTCCGGCGGGCAACGCCAGCGTGTGGCCATTGCCCGTGCGCTGGTAAACGATCCCAGCATTATACTGGCCGACGAACCAACCGGTAACCTCGATACCAAAACTTCTTACGACATCATGGAGTTATTCCAGAGACTACACGATGGCGGCAATACCATTATTATGGTTACACACGAAGATGACATTGCCCATTATGCCCACCGTATTGTTCGCATGCGTGATGGCCTGGTAGAAACAGATAAGATTAACGAAGAACGCGTTAGAAGCAAAAACGCATTTATTTCATAAAAGCACTAGTTTGTGAAGATATACACAAAAACGGGCGATGCCGGCACCACAGCACTTTTAGGAGGTACCCGTGTAGGGAAAAACCACCTACGGCTGGAGGCCTACGGCAGCCTTGATGAACTCAACTCCTGGATTGGCCTGCTGCGTGATTTTACGGTTAACCGCAACCGCAAAGAGCCGCTGAAGAAAATACAGGAAATGCTCTTTACCCTGGGCTCTCACCTGGCCACTGCCCCGGGCAAGCGTATCCGCCACCTGCCCTCCTACACACCTCAAGATGTAACAGAGCTGGAGCAGGAAATTGATAAAATGGAAGAGGGCCTGGCGCCCCTTCAGAATTTTATTTTACCGGGTGGCCATGTAGAGGTTTCGCAGTGCCACATTGCCCGTTGTGTTTGCCGCCGTGCCGAACGCCTGGTGGTAGCCCTGCATGAGCACGAGCCCGCAGATGAAATTATTCTGGCATACCTGAACCGCCTGTCGGATTACCTGTTTGTACTGGCACGCCGCATGAGCCTTGAGCTGGGCGCAACAGAAGTTCCCTGGCAGCCCAGAAAGCTTGCCGATTGAGTGGAATGTACCTATATTTACCCAGGCTTATACCCGGTACATTTCCGGATATAGAGCAGGGCAAGTTCTAAATTTTTTCTAGGAATAAATTTCTGCATCATGGTCGATACCCTGAACATTTCTATCAATAAGACTCAGAACAGTCGCTTATCCCAGGTCGATTTTAATAATATCCCTTTTGGTCGGGTCTTTTCAGACCATATGTTTGTGGCTGATTTTGACGGCAAAAGCTGGAAGAACCTTCAGATATTACCTTATCAGCCGCTGCAGCTAAGTCCTGCCAACTCGGCCCTGCACTACGGCCAGAGTGTTTTCGAAGGTATGAAAGCCTACAGAAACGAGGGTAAGGATGTACTGGTATTTCGTCCGCGTGCTAATTTCGATCGCCTGAACCGCTCTGCCGCACGTATGTGTATACCACAGCTGCCCGAAGAACTGTTCATGAACGGCCTGACAGAGCTGCTGCGACTGGACAGGGACTGGGTGCCTGCCAACGAGAACACCTCTCTCTATATCCGCCCGTTTATTTTTGCTACTGATGATTACCTGGGCATCCGCCCGTCTGACACCTATAAGTTTATGATTTTCACATGTCCGGTTGGTGCTTACTACTCTGAGCCGGTACGGGTTAAAATAGAAACCCAGTACAGCCGTGCTGCAACCGGCGGAACCGGCGCTGCCAAAGCAGCCGGTAACTATGCCGCTTCACTGCTGCCCGCCCTTAAAGCCCACCAGCAGGGTTATCACCAGCTGCTCTGGACCGATGCAAAATCGCATCAGTTTATCGAGGAATCCGGCACCATGAACGTAATGTTCATTATTGACGACACCCTAATTACCGCCCCTACCGGCGATACTATTCTGGCAGGCATTACTCGCGACAGCGTGCTTACCCTGGCCCGCGAATGGGGCTATAAGGTAGAAGAACGTAAAGTAGCTGTTCAGGAGGTAATAGATGCTGCTAAGGAAGGCCGCCTGCAGGAGGCTTTTGGTACCGGCACTGCCGCCACCATTGCACAAATAAAGGCAATTGGCCATGAAGAAAAGGATTATGAACTGCCTGCGGTAGAAAACCGCGAGTTCTCTAATCGTGTACTTCGCGCATTAGACGAAATTAAAACAGGAAAAGTAGCCGATAAGTGGGACTGGGTATACAAGGTATAATCCTGGTACAGCCCCTGGCAGAATCTCCCCAGTTTTTTTTGCCAGCGGTCTACATCACCATACATAAAATCAGCACGGCCCGGTTCTTCCGCCCGTGCTGATTTTTTATAACAGCTGTTCTAAGCTGGCCACCCTGTATGGGCATTCTAATACGCCCCTGTACATAGCCCTGCATTTTGTGTACCTTTACAAATGCAAAAAAAAAGAATAGGTTAAGAGAAACTCCCGGTCCTGTTCTTCCATATACTATATACCGCATACAACATATATAACATTCACTAAAATGACTGCTGAACAGCTCAAAGACGTGAAGGCCCGCATCTCGGCCTTAAGGAGGTATCTTTGACTACGATACCAAGAAACAAGAGATAGAAGATTTTGAGAGCATGAGCACCCAGCCCGGCTTTTGGGACGATCCCGAGGAAGCCGAGCGCATTATGCGGGAAATCCGAAGCCGTAAGGCCTGGACCAACTCTTATGAGCAGGTACAGGCTATTTACGACGATATGGCTACCCTTTGGGAATTTCTGGAAGCCGGAGAGGGCTCCGAAGCAGAAATAGACAAAGAGCACGCAAAATTACTCAAAGCACTGGAAGATGTTGAATTCCGGAAAATGCTAAGCGGCGAGGAAGACCAGCTCAACGCCATGCTGGAGATAAACTCCGGCGCCGGTGGTACAGAAAGCCAGGATTGGGCCAGCATGCTCATGCGTATGTACATTATGTGGGGCGAAAAAAACGGCTATAAGGTAAGGGAGGTAAACCTGCAGCAGGGCGAAACAGCCGGTATCAAATCTGTTACGCTGGAGTTTGAAGGTGAATTTGCCTATGGCTACCTTAAATCAGAGATTGGCGTACACCGCCTGGTGCGCATCTCGCCTTTCGATAGCAACGCCCGCCGCCACACCTCTTTTGCTTCGGTTTTTTCCTATCCCGTTATCGACGACACCATTCAGATAGAGATAAACCCGGCCGACTTAAGCTGGGATACCTTTCGCTCCGGTGGTGCCGGCGGTCAGAACGTGAACAAGGTAGAAACAGCCGTGCGTGTACGCCATGCCCCTTCCGGCCTGGTTGTAGAGTGCCAGCAAGAGCGCTCACAGCACCAGAACCGCGAAAAAGCGCTGCAAATGCTGAAATCACGCCTATATCAGCTTGAGATTGAGAAGCGCAATGCAGAGCGCGACAAGGTAGAGAGCACCAAAAAGCGTATCGACTTTGGATCTCAGATCCGAAACTATGTGCTGCACCCCTATAAGCTTATTAAAGATGCCCGCACAGGTGTGGAACGTACAGATGTTCAGGCCGTGCTGGATGGCGATCTGAATGATTATATCAAGGCGTACCTGATGCAGGAAGAGCCGGAGAGTAATTAAATGCGGCTGATTAAAAGAAGAGCCCCGTTTTCACGGGGCTCTTCTTTTAATTAATTTGCTATAACTTTAACCTGCCCTGAGGGCATACTTGGCCTGTCTGGCGCTACAGGTACTCCCCGTACATTTGCAATAGCAGTTTCCTGCACTTCTTTAGGCCTTGCCGGTAGTTGCATAGTATATTTTTCAAGTGTTAAACGTGAAAGCAAATAGCTTACCTGGCTCTCTGCTCCCTGGTGACTGCTGGGTTTTCCATGCTTCAGCCCATCGTAACAGCCGCCATTTGCAGGATTGTAAAGCGCATGCCGCAGGCAGTTATTACCCATAAACCAGCTAAAGGCAGCATACATTTTCTCCAGGTACTGCTGTTCGCCGGTTTGCTGATAAAAAAGGTTCAGCATCAGAATAGTCTGGCTTACCTCCAGCGGCTCACTGTTAAAAGTAAACTGCTCTTCGTTTATTACCTTCAGGGCCATATCCTGTGCTGCATTCGCCGGTACCTTGCTAAACAAACGCTCTACCAGGAACCTGAAAGAACGGTAGGCGGTATTTTTGTACACCTGCTCCCCCGTAGCCATCCAGGTCATAAGCATTGCTTCCGGCAGCAGGCCGTTTTCAGTACCCAATTCTTTTTCAAACCAGGCGTGATCTGCGCCTGCATTGGTATCAAAAAAGGTTTGTAAGCAGTTTGCCTTTGCACTCAGTAGGCTAATAATAGAAGCACTCTTATGCACCTTATTGTATAAATAGAGGGCTTTTATCGCATAAGCAGAGGCCTTAAGGGCAGAGACCCAGGTAACATGCGGTAGTGCCCTGTTGAACAAACGCTGGGCAAGGCTGGTCAGGTCAGCCGGCAGCTCCTCCTGCCTTTCAATAAGCGTTGCCAGGGCCCACATGGCCTGCATGCTGCTTTCTTCTGTTAGTTGCCTGTTGTGCTCGGGCACATAATCGCCGCCATCATCCAGCTGGTTAATAAAGCTACCGTCGGGCTGCTGGCACTTCCGGATTACATTCAGGAAGCGGCGCATGAGCATCAGCAGCAACAGTTCATTTTCTGCATCGTAACGATACCAGAGCAGGGTAGCAACCAGGGCTTTTGCATTATCTTTTAACAGATAGCCCTGCTGTGCCAGCAGATGATCGTGCAGATCTATGTGAAGCAGACCAATTGAGGTGGTTAACCTGTAGAGGTGATCCGGCTTTAGCTCGGGCAGCTTGTAGTGTGTATGCAGCGGCACAAGCTCTCCAAATATTTTCTGGTACGCAAGTGCTGTGTTTGGCCACAGGAGAGGATGGCCAGCCGACACAACGGGCAGCTTACCGCCAGTCTCTGGCTTAGGCTCTTCCAACAGATTCGTTACGGTTGCTGCAATTGCTTCAGGGCATTTCAGGTTAATCATGGTGCCATTTGAGGCATTGATCTGCAGCAATTCTGCTACGGCAGGCGTATCTTCTGCCAGTACAGTATTACCGCTGCTCAGGGCCATGGCCAGGCTGCTAAGGTTATTTCTGCTGTTATGTATGTACACATCAGACATGCACATATACTCCAGCAGTTCTTCCTGGCTCAGGAACCGGTTTACAAAACGAACGTGTTTTTGCAGTTTTTTCCGGAAGATAAGGTCTTTAAGCTGAATGCGGTAGCGATCTCCTTCGTAGCGGTAGGCCGTGGGATGCGTTTCGCCCAGTATCAGGTAAACTACATCCGGATAGGTTTCTCTTATAATTTCCAGCGCATTCAGAACATGCTCGATGCCCTTACTACGACGCAGCAGGCCCGAAGAGGCAAGCACCAGTTTACCAGACAGCTGGTGTTTCTCTTTGAGAGATTCTTTATTGTAGGGTGAAACAACAGGAGCACCCGGCAAAACAACCCTGATCTGCTCATCCGGCACCTGGTAATGCTCACCAAGCAGAGAAGCATGATGTTTTGTTGGTGTAATCAGCAAATCGGCATGCTTGCTGATCTCCTTAACCACATGCCGGAGTTCGGCATCGGGTTCCGGCAGCACATTATGCAGCACAACTGCCAGGGGCTTGTCAATTACCTCCAGAAAGTCCAGGATGTTATCGCCCCAGTGATTACCGCCCCACAGGCCAAACCTGTGCTGGATACATACAGCCTGTATGCTGGGATCACCATTGATAATATGAGCCATTTCTCTGCATGCAGCCCTATCTGAGGTGTTGAGTACATAGCGCACATCATCTGAATACTGTCGGTAAGCCTCCTCTTCTCCCTCCAGCGCACAAACTTCAACTGCAAGGCTTCTTGAATCGAAATGTTCCTTCAGAGCCTGAATAAGATGGTAAGAATACGAAGCCACCCCATACTCCCGGGGAGGATACGCGCTTAGAAAAAGTATCATCTATATAAAAAAATGGTTAAAGCTACTCCTCGATACCCTGGTTGGCAACCTGTATGAGCTGCTAAAGCCCTCTGGTAAACGTTAGCTGCCGGAGCTACACCCGGCCGTAGACTTCTGCTTTATATCAGAGAATAAATCTATATTCTCAATACAAAGCCGGTCCTGTTTTGTTTACACTGGTCTCTTAAAAATATGTGCAACAAAGATCACATTTTTTTAAGATAGTATTCAGTATAATTATTACTATTTTATCAATATTTCTTCGCCACCACAAGAAGACGGAGCAACAATTTCAGAGTAAAACCTTATACGTTAATTTAAAAACTAAGGCTTAAAAAACTGCTAAAAAAATGCATACTTTCTGAATAAAAAATTAATAGCTATCTGCTAATTCAGCAGCATGTTAACAATATAGCAGAAAAAAGGTGTCGGGCTGTCTATCCTAAGCACACAGTGTTTATACCGGGGCCACTATTTAACCTACTTAACTGTGCTGGCGCAGCCAGTCTTCCAGCAGCGGAAAAACATCTTCGGGAGCATCGGGATGGGTGAGCAGGTTTATATGCCCGTAATCATGCCTGAAACCGGCAGACTTACCAGCTACAATCAGCTGGTTTTCCTGATCAACTCCGGTTTCCAGCATAAGCCGGTGTACATCTACCGCGTTACCGAGTACTTTATCATCGGCACCGGTCAGGTAAAGTGCCGGAGGCAGTGCCTGTTTTTTCAGCGCGTTGCCGTAATCAAATCCATCTTCAGGATCCAGCCATTGCTTTTCCACTACCCAGCGGTGCGTTTCGCGGTAAGAGCGTGCAGATTCATCATCAGAACCCATTCCCCACTTTTGAGCAGGCAAATATCCATAGAAACGTGTAAGTGCTTCGCCCATAGAAGACCATGCACCGTCTACCATTAGCATTTTTTTCAGGTTCCAGACTCCCAGGTGGCGCTTGGTACCAAAAAATGAGAGAGAAGCTACCGGTGCAGGGGCCTGCCAGCGGCCTAAAAATGCCAGGGCCAGCACTCCTCCCCAGGAGTGGCCAACCCAGTGCTGGGGCACAGTTCCGCGCAGTTTTACAATTTCCTGCAGCATAGCAGGAAAATCCTGCTCCAGGATCTCACGCAAGCCCCATTTGGCACTGCCATCTACCCTGGGTGTGCTTTTACCACGCCCCCTAAGATCGGCTACATATACATCAAACCCCCTTGAAGCCAGCCAGGGGGCCAAACCTTTTCCCGATCCCGAATAGAAGATACCTCCATTTTCAATGGAACCATGCACCATAAAAACAGGTGCTCCTTTTTCATCTCCACACATGCGCATCAGGTGCAGCCGCTGCTCACCTACCTGCACATAAACCGATTGCCCCAGAGGAGTACTTTGTGCTGAATTATTATGCATGCATACAAATATAAGGTATATGCTTATCTATGACAATTAAAAAAAGCTATTCACCAACCGGTAAATAGCTTTTCTCTTATATGCTTAACAGACGCATTTTTAATGCGTTGCCCGTTTACATTTGGGCATTGGCTTTATTTACGGCATTTTTACCTGCAGAGATACCTTTGCTTATTACTTCTACCATGCTTTCGCAGAAGGCAGGTATATCGTCAGGGTTTCGGCTGGTTACCAAACCACCATCTACCACTACTTCCTGGTCTTTCCAGATGGCACCGGCATTGATAAGGTCTGTTTTAATGGATGAATACGAGGTCATGGAACGGCCTTCCACTACATCGGCCTCTACCAGCACCCAGGGCCCGTGGCATATGGCTGCTACCGGCTTTTCATTGGTAAAGAAGCCCTTCACAAAATCTACAGCCTTTTCATTATCCCTAAGATTGTCGGGGTTCATTTGTCCGCCAGGCAGCACCAGTCCGTCATAGTCATCAGGCTTAACACTGTCTACAGTGCGATCTACCGGGAACTCATCTCCCCAGTGGTCATGCTGCCATCCTTTTACCTTACCTTCCTTCAGGCTAATTGTCTCAACCTTTGCTCCTGCTTTTTCAAGTGCTTCTTTGGGCTTGGTATATTCTACTTGTTCAAATCCATTGGCCACCAGTATAGCAACCTTTTTCCCATTTAAATTATTTTCCATTGTCTTTAAAGTTGATCTTAAATTATTCACTATAAAGATCTACGGGTTAGCAGTACCATTGTTTATGAATAATCCTTAAAAAAATACAAACCTGAGGATAGATCTGGCGTATGAGATAGTCATTTAGAGATGACCGAATGGAAGAGGCGAAAAACGTTAAACTTATATATGTTACTGATGAAGAACCTGGCTACCGTAGAAAAAAATGGGGCCGGGGCCATCAGTATTTCGATCCGGCAGGTAAGCGGATCTCAAAAGACGAACTTAAGGAAAGGCTAAAAACCCTGGTGATACCACCCATGTGGGAAGACGTATGGATCTGCAAGCGCAAAAATGGGCACTTACAGGTAACAGGCTACGATGAAAAAGGCCGCAAACAATACCTGTACCACCCGCTGTGGCAGGAGTACCGCAGCCGCCACAAGTTTGATAAAATGATAGAATTTGGCCATGCACTGCCCCGCATTCGGGAGCATATTGCCAAAGACCTAAGAAAAAAGGGCTGGCCCAAAGAAAAAATACTGGCATTGGTGGTGTCGGTACTGGATGAAACCCATGTACGGATCGGCAATAAGGAGTACCTGAAGGAAAATAACACTTACGGACTTACCACCCTGCGCCGCAAGCATCTTTCGCTTGAAGATGGCGAAGCTGTTTTTACCTATAAAGCCAAGCATGGTGTGGAGCAAAGGGTAAAGATTGATAATAAAAGACTGGTTAAGCTCATCAAAGAATCCAGCGAGCTGCCAGGCTATGAGCTGTTCCGTTACCAGGAGGGTGAACTTGCAGGACAGCCTGTAGACAGCGGCGATGTAAATGACTATTTGAAAGAGATAAGCGGCGAGAATTTCAGCAGCAAGAATTTCCGTACCTGGGGAGGCACTGTAACTGCTGTGGAGCGACTGGAAGAGGCCATAGAGGCTGTTACTGAAAACCCAAAGCGGGAATTAACGCCCACCCTGGTAAAAAAAGTAGCAGAACGCTTGGGCAATACCGAAGCTGTGTGCCGAGAGTACTACATTCACCCCTGTGTGCTCGATAGTATTGACAACGGCTACTTATTACAGAGTCTGCGCCGGTTCAAAACCACAGACCAGGGCCCCTATGGCTTGCGGCCTGAAGAGCAAATAACGCTAAAGGTGCTGGAAAAACAGCAAAAGGAGCATGAAGTAACCATAGAGATCATCGATAAAAATAACCTTGCCGGCCCCAGTGTTATCAAAGACAAACCGCATAAAAAAAGCGCCTGATAAAGGCGCTTTTTTATTACCGGCGACTTAGCACCACAAATGCATGTATAATGCCGGGCACAATGCCAATAACTGTTAATATCACGTTTAACAAAAATTTACTTCCAAGGCCATAACGAAGCCCAACTGCCAGGGGCGGAAAAAAAATGGCAAGTATGATTTCTAAAAATGTCATGGTTACAAAATTTTAGTCTAAAAATCCATACTATTTAGTACGGGAGCAGATAAATTTTGTTTTTTTCCACAGATATGGCCTCCCCGTTCCATTTATTGCCGTATATTTATTTAAGAAATTGGCATAAACGTTGCAATATTTACTTTAGTGCATTGCACTTATGCTTTTTTACACCACTGAAACAAAATATTTGCCCGCTTAAATAAATTTGATTTAAATCTGGTGCAATTTTTGCTTCATTTACAAAAAAAGAGCACGGCTTATTAACGTCTGCGCGTATGAAACAATTGTACATCCTTTTATTATTTGCCATATATATGATCGCTGGCAGCGGTGTTCAGGCGCAGGTTCGTTCCGGCTCCGGCACACCTGCATATAATACGCCAAAAGAATTTGCATTCTCCGGCGACAGGGTGATAGATCCACGAAGCGATGTAAAGCTTTTCCCTAACCCTGCTGTAGAGTACCTGGTTGTAGAAATTAATAGCCAGGACCTTATAAACGTTAGCTTTGAGCTGAACAACATCATTGGCAATACCTTTGAAATACGCAGCGAGCCCATTGGAAATAACCGGTATAAGATTTATGTAAAGGATCTGCGCCCGGGTTACTATTTCCTCACGCTTAAGGATGAGAACAGTTCCTATAAGCGGGCTTACCGGTTCCTGAAAAAATAATGCTTTTTGAAGAAATAATTAAAATATTTAAGATATTGCAAAGACCTGATGTTGATCAGGTCTTTTTTTTTCACCCGGTTTAGCCTGCCCTGCTAACACACTCACTCAACCATAGCAATATCAACCCCTTATGCAAAGCCGCCTGGCCGTTTTAGTTATAGTGCTGCTGGCTGTATGCCTTTCGCTACAGGCCAGGGCAGACAACCCCTCTACAGACACAGACACCACTGCTGTTAAACAAAAGGGCAGCTGGGTAGTACTGCCGGTGCTTTACTACTCTCCGGAAACGCGCCTGGGTTTTGGAGCACTGGGCATGCACCTGTTTAAACCCCGCGGAGCCGATACCCTTACCCGCACATCTAACATACAGGCTTATGTGCTCTACACCATTAACAAGCAACTGCTGATATCGCCGCGCTACACCATTTTCTTTAAGCAGGACCGCTACACCCTACAGGGTAACCTGGGTTATTTTAGTTTTCCACAGTTTTACTATGGCATAGGCAACAACTTACCGCAGGAAAACGAAGAGCTGGTAGATTACACGCTTTTCAGGCTGGAGAACAAGTTTATGAAAAAACTAACACCAGCTATTTTTGCCGGTCCGCAATGGAATTACTACCAGGTGTATGATGTGGTGCCTGTGGCCGAAGGGCTTCTGGAAACCACAAAACCTAGCGGCTGGAACGGATACAGGGCATCCGGATTAGGCCTGGTAGCCGCTTATGATACCCGAGATGTTGTGGTAAATCCTGCAAAAGGCGCCTTCCTGGAGGTGAGCACTACTTTTAATGCATCTTTTTTCGGCAGTGAGTACCGCTACTCCAGGTATAACATAGATGCCCGCAAGTACTACACCCTCAATAAGAAAAAGCATGTACTGGCACTGCAGGGTATTGCCAACCTTACCAGCGGAGAGGTTCCATTCCTGGAGCTACCAGCCCTGGGTGGCGATAGAATGATGCGCGGCTATTACGAAGGCCGCTACCGCGACAGGCAGCACCTGACAGCACAGGCCGAATACAGGGCCCCGCTCTTCTGGCGCATTGGTGCTGTGGCCTTTGCCGGCCTGGGAAAAGTAGCCCCATCTCTTGATGCCTTCAACCTGGATGAAATAAAACCTTCATATGGCCTGGGACTGCGCTTCCTGGTGAACAAGTCGGAGCGTGTAAACATCAGGCTGGACTACGGCTGGGGCAAGGATACCAGCGGCTTTTACCTGGAAATAACAGAGGCTTTTTGAAAATATTTAAATTATTCAGCACCCCTTCCAACCATATGCCTGGCAGGCAACGTCTTGATGGCAGATACAGATTGTTGAGTATCAAGATCAGGGCATTTACATCTGATTACTACTCCTTTAAACATGCCTGATCACAGGTGCAAAGAAGTTAACGGCTGGTAAGGGTTGTGCAACCAAATCTTATCCCCTCTTTACACCTTCACATACTCTCTCCTCTAAAAGCACCGTTGTTCCAGCGGTGCTTTTTTATATGCAGGCTTCTGGTGTAAAGCTGCCGGTCTACTTTAAAGCAAAGCAGGGCTACTACTCGATATCAGGTATAAAACGATCCAGCTCCTGCTGCCACAGGGGAGTATTGATGATGCGGAGCAGCGCATGGTTTAGCGGTTCTCTTAAAGGGCTGTCTTCCTTGAAGCCCAAGGCAAAATAATGAGGATCTATGCCTACAGCTTGCACCTGCAGCCTAAGGCTGGAGCTGTTATTTATAGTATACCTTAAAACGGGCACATTATGCAAAACAGCATCCAGTTCATTTTTATTAACTGCATGCAGCGCCTCCTGCAGGTCCTGAAATTTTTGGTAGGAGATTCTCTCCTGCTCCAGGTAGCGGGCAGCCCCGGATCCTTCTACTGCTGCTACTTCCATATCACGCAGGTCGCCAGGAACCTTAACCTGATCCTTACCAGAGCTTCCCATAACCACCGAAACAAGTGAGGCAGTAAGTACCGCTGTTACAGCCATGGCAACCAGCATCCAGAGCAGGGCAACGGCACGCCCCAATGGAGTAACAGGTGCCTTATCGCCATAGCCAATGGTTGTCATGGTTACCCCCGCCCACCAAAAGCCAGAGCCGATTCCTTCTAAAATCGAGCGGTCGCCTCCGAAATGGTCTTCATTCTGGCCGCGCTCTACCAGATAAATGATCGACCCAACAATGAGCAGCAAAACAGACAGCATAGCAGTAATCACCCAGAAACGCTTGTTGAAAAAGGCTTTTGTGATAGATGAAATACCTCCAAACTTAGCTGTTGCAACTCCCATTTCGGCGGTATGGTAAAAGTGGCTAAAGTCTATAAGCGCATCGGCTTCGGCAGTAACATCGCCCTGCAGCAACAAGTCTATCTTTCCCTGCTGCAGTGCGGCGGGGGCATCATCGGGTGCTATTTCCATATAGCGGTAGGTAATCTTTAGATTTTCCGCTACGGCCCGCCACAAGCGAATACTGATACCATCCCAGGTGCCATTCTCACCTTTAATAATATAAGGGGGCTGTGGATGCAGGCCTATAATAAGTTCCCGTTTAAACTGTGCTCCTGCAGTGGTATCTGATTGCCCATAAGCAGTCGCTGAAAACATGAGGAGCAAAAGCAGCTTGATAAAAAGTAAAAAACAGTTTACACGCATAACAATTAAGGTTGAAAAATCTGCCATCCAGAGATAGCAGCAATCACTAAGGCTGTTAGTGGGACGATAACTGAGAAGCCAGGACTTCAATCAATGTTCAGTAGCTGCTGCTTTGATCAAGGGCGCACAAGAGGTTGCCACGCTTCCCAGCCCGATTGTTCCAGCTAATCACAAAGAGCAGCAGGCATCATAAAAATATGATGCCTCAGCACAGAATTGCAGCCCGGATTCCTGATTTAATGCTGTATCTGACCTAAAAAAGCTGAAAAGTATTCTGTTTGTTTCAGTCCCACCTACATCAGAGTTGCATTACAGGCGGCGCACAAAAAAAGCACCAGCCTTTCAGCCAGTGCTCTTCTTTTGCGGTCCGCCGCTGCAGTCCATTGTCTTTCGTCTAATGTCGATCTTCTTTCTTCTAAGATCAGAACTCCGCACTGCCCGGGAAGCGAGGGAAGGGGATCACATCGCGGATGTTGGTCATGCCGGTAACGAACAGCATGAGGCGCTCAAAGCCCAGACCAAAGCCGCTGTGGGGCACGGTACCAAACCTGCGGGTTTCCAGGTACCACCAGAGTGCTTCCGGCTCTATGCCAAAGGCTGCGGCACGTTCTTTCAGCTCGTCGTAACGCTCTTCGCGCTGCGAACCACCTACAATTTCGCCAATGCCTGGGAAGAGAATATCCATTGCCCGTACGGTGTTGCCATCTTCGTTCAGGCGCATGTAAAAGGCTTTAATGGCTGCCGGGTAGTTATAAAGTATAACCGGCTTTTTGAAGTGCTTCTCTACCAGGTAACGCTCGTGCTCACTTTGCAGATCAGCACCCCACTCTTCTATGAGGTACTGGAATTTCTTTTTGCGGTTGTGCTGCGAATTGCGCAGAATTTCTATGGCCTCGGTATAGCTAAGGCGCTCAAAGGGATGCTCCAGCACAAACTGCAGGCGCTCCAGCAGGCCCATTTCACTACGTTCGTTCTGTGGCTTTTGCTTTTCTTCTTCGGCGGCACGCTGGGCTAAAAACTCCAGGTCTTCAGCACAGTGCTCCAGGGCGTAGCGGATCACATACTTCAGCATGCGCTCGGCCAGGTCCATGTTATCTTCCAGCTCGTAGAAAGCTACCTCGGGCTCAATCATCCAGAACTCGGCCAGGTGGCGGCTGGTGTTTGAGTTTTCTGCCCTGAAGGTAGGGCCAAAGGTATATATTTTACCAAGCGCCGTTGCGCCAAGCTCGCCTTCGAGCTGTCCGCTTACGGTAAGGTTAGTAGAACGCTCAAAGAAATCCTTTTTAAAATCTATTTCGCCCTCTTCGGTGCGGGGCGGGTTTTTCAGATCAAGAGTAGTTACCTGAAACATTTCGCCGGCACCCTCTGCATCTGAGGCTGTAATAATGGGCGTATGCAGGTTAAAGAAACCCTCCTGGTTAAAGAACTGGTGAACAGCAAACTGCAGGTGGTGGCGAATGCGGAATACCGCACCAAAGGTATTGGTACGCATGCGCAGGTGCGCTTTCTCGCGAAGAAACTCCAGCGAATGTTTTTTAGGCTGAATAGGATATTTTTCCGGATCAGCCTCACCCAGCACTACCACCTCATTTGCCTGCAACTCCACGCTCTGCCCTTTGCCCTGTGAGGCAACAAGGGTTCCATTGACTGATAATGCTGCGCCAACACTAATTTTTCGCAGTACCTCATCGGATGTAGTGGTAGGATCTACGACTACCTGCAGGCTTTGCAGGCAGGATCCGTCATTTAAGGTAACGAAAAACACGTTTTTGCCTTCGCGCTTGTTACGTACCCAGCCCATGGCAGTTACCTGCTGGCCGGTTTGCTGTCCCTGCAGCAATTTCACTATTTCTGTGCGTTTGCTAGACTTTATCTCTTCCACGATGTTATTTCTCTTGTTGCAATATTACTAAAGCTTTGAATAATTCAGAAAACTTAGCGTTGCTGATTCGTTATAATATAAAAAGCACAAGGTAGCCATAGATAGTTTAAAATCAGGATATATAGCTAAGAAGTAGCGCTGAACGCCTGTTTAGAGCTAAGTTTTTTAGTACATAGCCACAAAGCAAAAATACATTGTGCGAGAGAGAGTCAGGAAATTTCATAATTTTACCAACTAGCAGAGAAGATAATATAGAAGGGCTCGTATGCAAAAACTGAACCTTAGCCAAACGCTCACCCAAAAGCTGTCGCCCCAGCAGATACAGTTTATCAAACTGCTGCAGGTACCAACGGCTGAGCTGGATGCCCGCATCGAAGAAGAACTTGAAAGCAATCCTGCCCTGGAAGAAGGGGCTGATGAATCATATGAGGAAACTGCTGCAGCTGCCGAAGACGATGACTTTGGCAGCGAGGGGGAAGATGACCGCTATGGCGAAGACCTGGATGTAAGCGATTACCTGCGCGACGACGACTATGCCGGCTATAAAATGCAGGGCGATGGTCCCTCTGACGAGGAGGATCGGGATATGCCCCTGGCAGCCGGCAGCACCCTTACCGAACAGCTCATGTCGAACCTGGGCTTTCTGGGGCTGGATGAGCGCCAGGAGGCCATTGCCAAGCAACTGGTGGGCAGCATAGAACCTGATGGTTACATCAGGCGTGAGCTGGATGCCATAGCCAACGACCTGGCCTTCTCGCAGAACATCCGCACCGACGAGGAAGAGCTGGAGCACATCCTGCACCTGATCCAGGAGTTTGACCCTCCCGGTATTGCCGCCCGCGACCTAAGGGAATGCCTGCTGCTGCAACTGCGCCGGCGGGAGCCTACGGAAGCTGTATTGCTGGCTACCCGCCTTATTGAGGATCATTTTGAGGAATTCACTAAAAAACATTATAAAAAGATACTGAAGCGGCTGGGGCTGGAGACTGAAGATGAGCTAAAATCTGCCATAGACGTAATAACACGCCTTAACCCTAAGCCGGGTGGTGCAGCGGCTGGCTCCAATGTTCGTTCGCAGTACCTCATCCCCGACTTTATCATTACCAACAACAACGGTAAGCTGGAGCTTACCCTCAATGGCCGCAACGCTCCCGATTTGCGCATAAGCCGCTCCTATGCCGATATGCTCGATGCCTACGACAAGAGCAATAAAAAAGACAAAAAGCTAAAGGAAACAGTAAGCTTTGTAAAGCAAAAGCTGGACTCTGCCCGCTGGTTTATTGATGCCATCCGGCAGCGGCAGCACACCCTGCTAAATGTAATGGGGGCCATTATGGATTACCAGTACGAATATTTTCTGGAGGGCGATGAAACCAAACTACGCCCCATGATCCTTAAAGATATAGCCGACCGCGTAGGCATGGATATCAGCACTATATCACGGGTGGCAAGCAGCAAATCGGTACAAACAGAGTTTGGGGTACTTCCCCTTAAGTATTTCTTCTCCGAGGGTATATCTACAGAATCTGGCGAGGATGTTAGCAGCCGCGAGGTAAAGCAGGTTCTGAAAGATATGATCGATAACGAAAATAAGAAGAAGCCGCTCTCTGACGATAAGCTGGAAAAAATGTTGAATGAAAAGGGGTACCAGATTGCCCGCCGCACTGTTGCCAAATACCGGGAACAATTAGGCATACCCGTTGCCCGCCTTCGTAAAGAACTTTAAATTGAATCAGTCAGAACACTCCATACGTCAGAATGCGGCCGAGGACTCTACCTCCAAGGCTCCTGAAAACGGCACACCCCAGTCAGGCACGTCCGAAACCGGCATGTCCGATACCGGAACATCCGAAAACGGCAAGTCAGATCCACTGGCAGCGGTGGCATGGGTGCTTTCGTTTCTGATGCATCCACTGCCGCTGCCCTCTCTTATGTTTGGGCTGGTGCTGATCTTTGCGCCCGAGCTAATGCTGGCCGGAAACCTGGAAATTCGCTGGCGGCTGATGGCCCTGCTTTTTCTGGCCACCTTTGCCCTACCCGGGCTTAGTGTACTTACCCTGCGGTTGTTTGGCAATATCTCCAGCCTCACCATGACCCGCCGCGAAGACCGCCGCGTTCCATTTCTTTTTGTATCGGCCATCTACCTGGTTATTTCGCTGTTCTTCTACAAAATATTTCCCCAGATACCATTTGTAATACTTGGCCTCTTAAGCATAACAGCCTGCTTGCTGGTACTTACCATCATCAGCCTCTTCTGGAAAATAAGTGCTCATGGTATTGCTGCAGGTGGTGTAACCGGCTTTATAGCTGGCCTGGTAGTCCATTGTAACAACCAGGAGCTTGTTTACCCGCTCGCCATTCTGCTGATCTTATCGGGTGCTGTTATGTGGGCAAGGTTGTACCTCAACCACCACACACCACCGGAAGTCTGGACTGGCTGGTTTGCCGGTTTCTCTATCTGTATCAGCATGGTGATGTTGTTGTACCCCATCTTATGATGGCTAAAAAATCCGTTACCAGATTTATAGGCTAAAAAGCTGCAAAGCCTCATAAATTTTAGTAAACTAGCTATTGAAATTTTTTCACTGATGTATCAATTTTTAAAATACGAGAAAGAGCAGGGTGTAGTAAGGCTTAGCATGAACAGGCCCGAAGTATACAACGCCTTTAATAATGAGCTTACCTACGAACTGCAGGATGCCTTTAAGCAAATAAGGCGTGATGACGAGGTGCGCGTAGTGGTGCTTACCGGTGAGGGCAAAGCCTTTGGCTCGGGCCAGGATCTGAAAGCTTCACAGGCCGACCCTGACCGCAGCTTTCTTGACTCGGTTCGCAAACGGTATAACCCGCTGATCAAATCCATGCGGGAACTCCCCAAACCTATCATCTGCCGCCTGAATGGTGTGGCAGCAGGTGCTGGCTGCTCTCTGGCGCTGGCCTGCGATATTATTGTAGCTTCCGAGCAGGCTACCCTCATCGAAGTATTCATTAACATTGGCCTGGTGCCCGATAGCGGCTCCAGCTACTTTATTCCAAGACTCGTAAGCCCGGCAAGGGCGTTTGAGCTATGCACCATGGGCAATAAGATTTCGGCACGCCAGGCTTATGAATGGGGCATGATCAATAAAGTAGTACCCCATGATCAGCTCGATAGTGCTGTACAGGAGTATGTTAACTACTATGCTGCTGCCCCCACCAAAGCCATTGGCATGATCAAGAAAATGCTCAATAAGTCACAAACTGCTTCGCTTGATGAAATGCTTGAGTACGAAGCCTACTGCCAGGAAATTGCAGGTAACTCTGCCGACCATAAAGAAGGTGTGAGTGCCTTTTTGGAGAAAAGAAAGCCCCAGTACCAGGGCAAATAGTCAGACCATCTGCTACCAGCGTAAGAAAATAAAGGCCCTAGCCCCGGATTAAATCCCGGGCTTTTTTTTTGACCAGCCTTCCACAGCAGCAGGGATGTAAAGAAAAATACCTGATGCTGGTTTAGAGAAATAGCATAAAGCAAAAAAACTTTAAGGCACCTGTTTCCGGATAGTTGTTCCATGGCCAGGTGCCTTAAAGTTTTTGTTGTTCACTGTCTGAGCTTTTAATGCTTCAGCAGTCTGTATGAGGGAGGCAAGATCTTGATCTTTGCCTTAATTAGAACAGATCGATGGCCAGGCCAAAGCGTAAGTTTCTTATGCCATCAGGGTAAGGCAGGAAAGGAGCTGTTCCGGCAGTAGTGTTATTTCGCCTTGTACGGTAATAAGGTCCTTCACCTGCATCAAACAGATCAGAAAGTTGGTACTCAACATACAGATTGAAGGCAGAATATCCCACCCGTGCATGTGCACTGTAACGGAAAGGGTTCAGGTTCCAGTCACGCTTAAGTTTGTCTTTACGGGTATCGTCGCCTACGGTGTATTTAACTTTCATCTGTGAACCGAAGAGAACCCCTGCTTTACCGCCAAGGGTTACCTTAAATCCTGATTTTGGATTGGTTTTATTGCTCACCCAGCTAAACTCCAGCGGTATATCAATGTAATTAGCCGACAGCCTGTTTTTCTTGTACAGCCCTGAGCCATATACAAATTGCAGAGAATCCAGGATAAGAATCGGGCCGGGCTCAGAAATACCCGTTACTGTTTCTCTGTAAACAGGGGTAACAGGGCTTTCTATTTCGTATTTTTCAAGGCCCAGGCCAATACCCGGATGAAAAGAAAAACTGCTGGCGCCCAAATTTACATCATACAGATAGTAGATATTTACGCTTTTGGAGCCCCAGGTTTTAAGATTGAATTGTTCAGGAGCATCCTGGAGAACATTTACGCCAACTGCAAATAACAGCGACCCCCGAACATCGGGCTGATAGGTTTCTCTTTGTTGTGTAGTGGTAGTCTGGCCTGCAGTTTCCTGGGCTAAAACCGGCATACTCATGAGCAGGAGCGCCAGGACTATAAGAACATGTTGTTTCATGCGATAAAAATAAACGTGATGGAGCAAAGTTAAAATTTTTTTCAAAGGTTGTGCGATTCTATTTGCGGATAAAAAAACTTTCCTTAGATTTGCATTCCCAATCAACGGGAACGGCCTTGTAGCTCAACTGAATAGAGCATCTGACTACGGATCAGAAGGTTTCAGGTTTGAATCCTGACAAGGTCACAAAAGCTCTTTTAGCACTTGCTGAAAGAGCTTTTTTTTGTTGTAGACCCCGGGCTTGGAGTAGACATACTTCAGCATTTGCACAAAATTCAATCATCATTTTCCGTTCTGCAGCTGCTTAACTTTTCAATGGAGCACTTTGTTGGTACAGCTGTGATACTAAACCGCAAATCTTATATTCGGATACTTCGGAAAAACATTGTTTTTTTGACAGCTACATCAACAATGGCAGCTTTTCCATTTTCCCGCATCTAGCACTACTTTATGCCGATGGGGTTCATAAGTTTCTGAGTGTTCGCACAAGAATCATTTTTCGCAGGAATATCCGGCCACGGGAGTATCCGGCCACGGGAGTATCCGGCCACGGGAGTATCCGGCCATGGGAGTATCCAGCCAAAAAATAAATAGTTTGATTCCTGGCGATTCAACGTTAGCAGCATATTAAAGTGCCATGTAGCTGCACTTTGCAATACTTAGCCGTTAGTTCAGGAGGGGCCAATCTGAACGAACAGAACCAGCATATCCTATTTATATATCTTCCTGAAAATTCAAACAAAATTCAGTTTAGCTTCTTAAAAGTACTAGCACACAGCTGCTCACTTCACAGGTGGAAACTGCTTTAACAGCAAGCTGTGAGGTAATTACTACTGAACCTTAGTAGCCCTTTAATCATGTTAAAAGCTAAATTTCTGATCATACTAAGTGTATTGTTTGTATCGTGCGATAATGAGACAGCACCTGAAAATGTGCCGGAGGCTGTAAAAAGCGGACTACAAGCTCAGTTTCCAGATGTGAGAGTACTGGAATGGGAAGCACTTAATCAAAACTATGCTGCAGAATTTAACATAGATAATATTCCCTATGAAGTGCTTGTGAGCCGGGAGGGGAAAATACTGAAGTACAAGTACGACATACTTGAATCAGAACTACCTGAGGCTGTCAGGGCTACTATAAGAAGAGAATACTCTGAAGTCCCTATTGCCGATACTGAGGTTCTTGTTTATGAAGGCAAAAAGTACTATCAGGCGCACTTTGACGATGAATTGCGGGATTATTGGCTGGTGTTTTCTGAAGATGGACAGAGGGTTGACCAACCCGACTATATGAGGTAACTGTGTTTCTGATGGTTATTTACTGAGAAGCACACCTTATCCGGCTTCGTTTTGTGGCTAAAGATGAGCTAAAGGTATCCCTGTCTTTTTTTGTAATGGTTTTCATTTTTTTACTGGCATCACAATTCTTCAAAAGAGATACTAAATGTTAATCGGCATCCGGTAAACTAAAACCAACAGGATCCAACAACTCACAGGCTACTTAATCACGTATTAATGCTTACAGGTTAACATCTTTATCAACATGGGGGCGGTCTTCTGAAACAACCCTAGGCAAACACTAAGCATATGATACTGGAAACCCTCAAAAACTATCAGCTTACCTTAAGGCAGGAAACAAGGTATAAGATCATATTTCTGGAAATCAGCAGACCGGCCCTGCCAGGCATATGGCGTTTGAAAAAATCTGTAGTGTACAGCAAAGAATTTAGAAAATTCAGGGTAACTGATGAAACCGGTATTCCATGCCCTATAAATGTGGCATCAGAAGTTATTTTACTGCATTACCTGAAGTGGGGAAAACTGCCCTTTAACACCTTTCTGGATATTGCCATTGAAGTAAAGGAAGTAGCTGATCAAATGAGGGTAGAGCCAGCCTTGACACATATTAACCAGTGGAAAAACAGTTAGCCATGATTGTACAGTTTAATTTACGTTAGAAGCCTGCTTGATTGTATTTATTTAATAT
Source organism: Cesiribacter sp. SM1 (assembly GCF_020178975.1). GTDB lineage: Bacteria > Bacteroidota > Bacteroidia > Cytophagales > Cyclobacteriaceae > Cesiribacter. The sequence continues at coordinate 196,218 of NZ_JAHXBU010000047.1, read as the reverse complement.
GGAAGAAGCGCATCAGACCAGGGATAAAGACGCATTACTACACCTTTACAATAAAACACTGCCAGCATTGGCAGCACGCATTCATCAAAATCTTCAGGAAATCACCCCCCTGTTCCACAACTTTCTGCTGGAGAAAGCAGTGGATACCTGGACCAAAGACCCTGATGCAAACACTGACTCAGCCATCAGCATTGAGAATGGAAATGTGCAGCAAATGGCTTTAAGGCTAAGGCTTGAGGGTTTTCAAAGAGCAGGTGTACCAGCCTTTGACATATCAAAAAATCTGGTTTTTGAATTAGGGAGGGCTATGTACACGGTAAGCCCGGATAAAGATGGCGATGAGATAGAAAAGCAGTACTACCAGCCATGGACAGAAAGTGAAATAAGAGAGGTTGCCCAAAGGTGGTGCGATGACCTGATTGATGAGATTACCCAGCGCCTGGAGAGCATAACTTAACAGGCACAACATCATATACCAGCTCTTTAAAAGTAGTGCTGCAAAAAAATCAGCCACTGCTATCCTTTCCATTAAGCCTTACTACACTAATATACCGACTGCCAGGGCATATTCCTGTTAGTGCATAGATCTGCGTACTGTCTCCCACAGAAAAAGGCAAACAGAGAACAGCGCACTTCTAGCAGAGGGTACAAGTGAAGAATATCTTATCAATAAATAATTTCCAACGATGCTGATTTTCATAAAACATTCTTTTCATCTCTCTGTTGCAAACTAATAATCTCACTCTCTGCTCAAACATGTTCCACAATTAACTTTTTTTGGCTTATGTTCTATCACGTAAAAGAACTACAGTTTAACGCACGAGTGTCGAAACCCGATCCAAAATTTGCCAGCATGCTGCTGGAGCAATTTGGTGGAGCGAATGGAGAGCTAAAAGCTGCCCTGCAGTATTTTGTACAGGCCTTCCCGGCCAAAATGCCCTATCCCGATAAGTATGATATGCTTATGGATATAGCCACCGAGGAATTCTCTCACCTGGAGATTGTAGGTGCTACTATCCAGATGCTGTTAGGACCCACCGCCGGGGAGCTGAAAGACCAGGCTGATCAGTCAGAAATTATGGACCTGCTTAAAGGCAAGGCTGCCAAGGAAGAGTTTATCCACAAAGCGATGGTAAACCCGCAGTTTTTTGATTTAAATGGAGGCGGACCAGCCTATACAGATAGCCAGGGAAATCCCTGGACTGCAGCCTATGTAACTGCCAATGGTGATCTTACTGTGGATCTGCGCTCTAACATGGCTGCAGAATCACGGGCAAAGATAGTATATGAGTACCTGCTGCAGTTTACGGATGATCCTTATGTAAAGGAAACACTTCGCTTCCTGATGACCAGGGAAATAGCACACTTCCAGATGTTTGAAGCAGCACTGGAAACCATTAAACCTAATTTCCCGCAAGGTGTCCTGCAGGGAGATCCCCGCTACAGCAATATGTACTTCAACATGTCGAGTGGTGCTGATTTCAGAGGACCCTGGAACGAAGGGCAGAGCCCGCAACTGGGAGAATCCTGGCAGTATGTGGATGATCCTATTCGTTATGTAATGGAAAGCGATGGCTTGCAGTTGCATAAGTCAACAGGCACCCCACGTACCCAGGAGCAGGTTGAGCAGATGAACAAAGAGCTAGGGGAAAGGCGCAGCTCTCACATCAGAGGATCCATCCCTAAAGCTGATATTCAGTGGAGCAACTACAATTCCAGAAACCGCGAGCCTGGCCGTTAATGTCCTAGTAAACAGAGTACTATTTCTGGATTCTATAAGGGAGAAGAGCAGAATAAAACTGCTCTTCTTTTATATCCTTTACAGAAGGGAGTTATACAATTGATAGATGTTTAAGCACCCCATCGGCAGCTTATTATTAACACTGTATCCTTCATTAACGAAAAAAGTTAAATAGAAAATTGCCTAAAAAAGAAGACAAAATTCAAACGGAGCCTTTGATAGAGATCGAGTATTATACCGATCCTTTATGCTGCTGGAGCTGGGCCTTTGAACCCCAGTGGCGGCGCTTAAGGTATGAATTTAAGGAAATGATCCAGTGGCGCTACCGTATGGCCGGACTGCTACCCAGCTGGAAGAACTTCAGCGATCCGCTGTATTCGGTAAACCGCCCGCTGCAAATGGGCCCTGTATGGATGGAAGCCCAGCAGATGAGCGGACAGCCAATGCATGACCGGATCTGGGGGGATGATCCTCCACAGTCTTCTTATCCTGCCTGTATTGCTGTAAAATGTGCCTCTTTACAATCTGCCGAGGCGGAAGAAGCTTACCTGCGCCGCCTGCGCGAAGCGATAATGCTGGAGGGAAAAAACATAGCGAAAGAACAGATATTATTTGAACAAGCCAGACAACTGGCAGCTGAACAGGAGGATCTCCTGGATGCGGAGCAGCTACTGCAGGATTATCATAAAGGCAAAGGACAGCAGGCTTTCCGCGAAGACCTGCAAAAGATGCGTTATGGTAACATCTCCCGCTTCCCTACGCTTATCCTTAGAAAAAAAGGTGAGCAGGCATTCATGATCACCGGCTATCGCCCCTATGCTGTTTTACTCGATGCACTCCGCCAGGTTGATCCCACCCTTTCGCCAGCACAACAGGCCAATGATGCCGATACATACGCCTCTTACTGGGGCAGCACTACAGAAAAAGAAACTGAAGAGGCTTTGGCTGCGCGTTAAGCACCCGCGCCTTATGAGCTAAGAATTCAAGAGAATAGCTAGCTATGTTCAAGCCTCCATTCTGATCCTACTGCTACAGAAAAGCAAAGATTTCCTACCAAACAGCCCCGCCTGGCTCAGCATACTTTTCCCAAAACGATTGTGTGGGGCACTAAAGAAGCTTTAGGGGTTAGTGCCGATAAAAAGGTGCAGTAAGTGTAGTACCGTCCAAAACAGAGAAGTATCGGCTTTCGCAGTATTTATTATTGTTTCAGGATACAAATTTGCTTGCCGCTTCGTTTAAACGTTATCCCTCTAAGCTAATTGGAAAGCTGCACTTGAATGGCCTGTACACCCGTTAAAGGCAGAAAAATTGCATGGTTTCCATAGTTTAAGGATATTTAAACAGCACTCTGGCTAATTTTTTTTAACCATTATTTTTTCATGAAGACGTTATTAAGCATTCTCTGCTGTTCAATTATTTACCTGGCCTCGCACACAGCACATGCCCAGAAGTATTTTGCCATTGGCCCTAAAGCAGCATTCAGCGTAAATCGCTTTGAAGATCTCCGTAATGATGATAACATTACATTTGAGAGCTTTCAGACTATATCTGCAGGAGCATTTGCACGCTTAAACCTGGGCCGCCTGTATGTTCAGCCAGAAATATACTTCCTGGTTAAGGGGGCCAATTATAACCTGGTGGGCAACGTGCAGGAAACCGGTAAAATACGCATAAATACTTTTGAAGCCCCTGTACTGCTGGGGTACTACCTGGTAAGAACAGATGCCTTTAACATACGGGCCATTGCCGGACCTGTCTTTAACCTCTACACCAAAGAAACAGAGAATGATCTTAAAGTTCTTGACCCCAACCGCTACAACTTCGACAGAAACGTGAACAGCGTGCAGCTGGGCCTGGGAGCAGATATTTTAATGTTTAGCCTGGATGCCCGATACGAATATGGCTTATCCAGGCTAAACAGGGAGTCCGGAGTAAGAGCCAACCAGTTTATCATTAATTTAGGTTATAAACTATTCGAAAGATAGGTCTGCACTATTTTTAAGATGTACTTTTGGGCGCACAGCTTATTGTTAGCAATATGCTGCACAGCAGCCCCGCCCATAAGGTCGGGCAAATGCATGCTGTAAGACTCCCTGCATGATAAATGAAACTCCACGTTAAGATAGGTCTTGTTCTTTTTCTGGCTGGTTTTACTGGCATTCTTAGCCTGCTAAGCATGCCGTTTGCTTCTGTTGCTTTTCCACAGGAGGTACTGGCAGCCTATTCCGAAACCACTCTGCGGCTATTAAGCACCATAAACCCGCTTATATTACTAATTGCGGCAGTTGTTGTGGGCACAATACTTTACCCAAAAGTACCAGCACTTTCGGCACCAAGCCTGGAAAAGATGCTGAGCCCCGCACCTGCCAGCTGGCAAAAGGTTTTAACACAACAGTTTAAAAGCGGCCTGGTTGGTGGCGTTGTAGCAGGCGCTGCCATAATAGTAGTGGAGGCCTTTTTTAAACAGCTGTTGCCCATGGAGTTTTCAGAGCTATCTGCCCGAAACAGTCCAAACTTAGTGGTGCGGTTATTATATGGCGGCATTACAGAAGAGGTAATGCTAAGATTTGGGATGATGACATTACTGGCCTGGGTACTTATTAAGCTAACACACAAAGCCAGCCCCATTGCGCTGTGGCCAGCAATAGTACTGGCTTCCCTCTTATTTGCAGCAGCCCACCTGCCCCTTGCTTTTGCACTGGTACCGGAGGCATCAAGCCTGCTGATCCTCTACATTCTGCTGGGCAATTCTGTGGCTGGCATTATCTACGGCTGGCTCTACTGGAAAAAAGGACTGGAAGCAGCCATTATTGCACATATGGTTACCCACCTGATAATCATTGGCGCGAGTGCCCTGGTTTAATAACCTGAGCCAGCCCATTTTCAATTATCAGGCATAAAAAAAAGACCTGATGTTTGCAGGTCTTTTTAAGTCTTAAAGCAAAAACTTCTTCCTAGGCTTATGCCTTACTACACATTCTGCTTTTTCAGCTCCTTCACTGCATAATCTACAGCCCTGGCGGCAAGTGCCATATAGGTGAGTGAAGGGTTTTGTGTTGCCGTAGAGGTCATGCAGGCGCCATCGGTAACAAACACATTTTTGCAGGCATGCAGCTGGTTCCATTTATTGAGCAGGGATGTTTTAGGATCATGCCCCATGCGCACCCCACCCATTTCGTGGATATCAAGACCAGGGGCCTGTTTAGAGTCGCTTGTCTTGATATTGGTAAAGCCGGCGTTGGTAAACATCTCCGTCATTTGCTCAAGGTAATCCTTCACCATCTTCTCATCATTCTCATCATAATCGATTGAGATCTTAAGCTGTGGAATACCAAAAGGATCTTTGTTATTAGTATCAAGGGCTACGTAGTTGCTCTCTTTCGGAATGGTTTCACCCATCATGTGAGAGCCTACATACCAGCCACCTAACTGTGGGTTGTGCAGGCTTGCTTTCAGGCTTGCGCCCATACCCTCGTGGCTCGAGCCGGAGCTACGGTTGGCATTGAAGCCTGCTGCATAGCCACGCAGAAAATCAGTCTCCTGCTTGTACACATTGCGGAAGCGCGGAATGTACGGACTGTTTGGCCGGCGGCCTTCGGTGGTAGAATCAAGGTGCCCGTCGTACTCGGCAGAAACCCTTCCCCTGTAGTTATGAAAGGCAACATACCTGCCCATAAGTCCATTGTCGTTACCCAAGCCGTTCGGAAAGCGGCTGGAGGTTGAGTTCAGCAGGATCAGGTTGGTGTTGAGCGCTGCTGCATTTACAAAGATGATGTTCGCATAGTACTCCATCTCCTCCTTTGTATTCGCATCGATTACACGCACACCGCTTGCTTTGCCTTTTTGCTCATCATAGATAACAGAGTGTACCACCGAGTGGGGACGCAGGGTCATAAGGCCGGTTTTGGCGGCCCAAGGCAAGGTGGAAGCATTGCTGCTAAAGTAGCCACCAAACGGACAGCCACGCTCACAAAGGGTACGGTGCATACACTGTGCGCGCCCCTGCTCCAGGTGTATGGGCTGTGGCTTTGTAATATGTGCTGCCCGGCCCATGATTACCTGCCGGTCTTTGTATTTTTTGGCAACCTGGTTTTGAAAATGGCTCTCCACGCAGTTCATCTCGTGCGGCGGCAGAAACTCGCCATCGGGCAGCTGCGGAATGCCATCTCTGTTTCCGCTGATACCGGCGAACTTCTCTACATAGCTGTACCAGGGCGCCAGGTCGGCATAGCGGATGGGCCAGTCTACAGCAAAGCCATCGCGGGCAGGGCCTTCAAAATCAAAGTCGCTCCAGCGCTGGGTCTGGCGGGCCCACAGCAGCGACTTACCTCCTACCTGGTAGCCCCTGATCCAGTCGAAGGGCTTTTCCTGTACATAGGGATGTTCATTATCTTTTACAAAGAAGTGCTCAGTGCCTTCGTAAAAGGCATAGCACTTGCTCACAATGGGGTTTGCTTTACGAACCTCCAGCGGCAGCTGGCCTCGGTGATCGAACTCCCACTGATTTTTAGTAGCTGTGGGGTAATTTACATTATGCTTTACATCGCCGCCACGCTCCAGCACCAGGGTTTTAAGGCCGTGCCCGGTAAGTTCTTTGGCTGCCCAGCCACCACTGATCCCCGATCCAATAACGATTGCGTCAAATGTTCTCTCCTTCGCTGAATCTCCGTTAATATTTGCCATGCTTTGTTAAGAAAGGGGTGTTGATGATTGTACAGGAACACAACCGTGATAACGGCCAGGTACCATTTCGTATTTGGTGATGTTGGTCATCACGTATTCGGAAGTCATATAACCCCGAATGGTAAGACCTTTCACTAGTTCATAAAAATCCTTCTGAGTAGCTTCGTCAGATTTGCTCATTTGCTCCAGAATAGCTGTTTTCTCTTCCATGCTGGCTGCAGCAAATGCCTTATTGTATTTCTTATCGGCCAACTGTTCTGTAGTATCCAGCCCTTTTATAAGTACCTCCTGGGCATCTACCTCAAAGCAGTCGGCTACCATTTTATGAACGTACGCATGCACTTTCAGCTCTTTAGCACCAGGGGTATCGGTGGTAGGGATAAGTGTTTCCACAATCTCTGCCAATAAACCTTCCTGCTTTGCCGATAAAAGCGGATCTGTTGCCTGAACCGCCGTTTCCTTCCAGCCGCTTGTATCACAGCCCGGCAGCACCAGCAGACCTGCAGCAACCAGTGCCATGTTTTTTAGCGCTATTCGTCTATTCATCTATGGGGGTAATTTTTAAATCAACATCAAGAGTTTCATGTCTATCATCAGTACCCTGAATGGATGTATGAAACCAACAAACAAGATACGCAAAAAACGGCCTTTTCCGAAAATTCGTTCTTTTGCATCGCTCATTTGTGATATTTTCAGCTGTTTTTCTTCTAAAGCCATCAGACGACAACGCTGCGGCAATGGCTATTGCATAAATCATAGACGCTTCATGTGAAGCAGTTTTCAGCATGGCTTCATCAGCAGAAAAACCTGATGTATGATTTTGCCTATAATTATCAGAAGAGACAACAAACAGCTACATAACTTTATATTACAAATTAGCGAGCCCTTGAGCTGCCGTGCAGAAGCCAAAAAAAGCCTTTTTATTAATAATAGTATAAAAAAGGTAATTGAATGAAAGCCAGGCCTTGCTATGAGTAGAGCCCGGTCAATTTTCACACTATACTTCTAACAAATTGCCAGACAACAGTTTACATAAGCGCTGTTTAAGAACAGATCTTGCGCTTACAAACACAAAGCCCGCAACTTCAAAGGTAATATTTCTACTGTTTTTTTACCTTTTTATTCGTTCCTCCTCCTTTGCACAGATCGGGCCTGACAGCCTCTTTGAGCAAATCTCGCAGGCAAAAAGTAAAGAGAAGGTTGATCTGATCATAGAATTGAACCGCAAGCATAGAAAAGACTTAAAAACAAAATCTGCTTTATTCATACAGCATACCACTGAGGCTATCAACATTGCTGATTCGCTTAAAGACACACAATCGCTGGCGAAGCTCTACATGATATTGGGTGGTTATCAGCAGAGCCTAAGTAATTTTGAAGAAGCACTGGATAACTATTTTAAACTGCTGGCCCTTTACGAAGCGCTACCCACCGGACAAAGAGATGAGCTGAAAACAGGTGAAGTGCTGAATAACATAGGGATCGCCTATAAAAGGCAGGGCGATGCCGACAAAGCCCTGGAATACTACCACAAAGCATTAAAACTGGCAACAGGCTCTAAAAACGAGCTGCTGGGCAAGCTTTACTCTAATGTTGGCGCCATTCACAGAATGAAGAATGAATACGACCTTGCACTGGAATACTACCAGAAGTCTATTCAGGCCCACCTGGATGCTGGCAAAGAGCAGCTGGCCATTGTTCCGCTGCAGAATACAGGAATTCTGTACGGGTTTATGGGTAATTACGGTAAATCACTGGAATACCTGCACCGGGCCCTGGATGCCAGAAAAGACACAACCGATGTAGAAGGGATATGCTATAATCTTTTAAACCTGGGCGATACCTACAACAGGGATAAACAGTATGAAAAAGCTTTGCACTACCTGAATACAGCCCTTGCAAAAAGCAGGCAGCATGGCTACAAATTATTAACCTCCGAAACCCTTTTCACCCTCTCTGAAACCTACGCAGCCAAAGGAGAACATAAAAAAGCCCATGCACTTTTAAAGCAGCACATAACCTACAAAGATTCGCTGGTTAATGAAGAAAGCGCTGCTAAAACAGCCGAGATGGAGGCAAAGTATAATTTTGCTGCACAGCAAAGGGAAATTGTTCTGTTAAAGGCAGAGCAGGATCTGAAGGAAGCCGAGCTGAAGGAGAAAAAACTGCTTGCCTATGCCCTCACTGCCGGGATCGTTTTTGCCTTTGCGCTTCTTTTCCTGATCTACCGCCAGTTTATTCAAAAGAAACGCACCAACATAATACTTGAACAGTACAACGAGGAAATAAAAGAAAAGAACCACCACCTGGAGGAAGTAAATGCCAGGCTGCAGATCTCCGAAAAAGAATTGCGCCAGCTTAACAACACCAAAGATAAGTTTTTCTCTATTCTTTCTCACGACCTCCGCAGCCCAATGAATTCACTCGCTGGCCTGCTGGGACTGATCAGCACCAATGCCGACAAATTAAGTAAAGAAGAGCTGGTGCAACTCACCACAAAACTGAACGGTTCTGTTAAAAATCTAACTAACCTGCTTAACAACCTGCTACAGTGGTCTATGGCACAAACCGGTAATCTGCACTGTAAGCCAGAGAAATTTGCACTTAGCCAGTTGGTAGAGGAGAATGCCGCACTGGTAAAGCTTGCCGCCGACGCGAAGAGTATAGCGGTGAATGCACAGGCAGAAAAAGGGCTGGAGGTAATAGCAGACAGGAACATGCTTGACTTTGTGATGCGGAACCTTCTGTCGAATGCTGTGAAGTTTACACCCGGCGGCGGCACCATAACAGTATTGGCAGAAGCCAGGGAAGATAAGGCCATTATTACCGTAAGAGATACAGGCATAGGAATACCGGAAGAAAACCTGATCAGGCTGTTTAAAGTAGGCGAACACCTCACCACAGAGGGTACCGCAAAAGAAAATGGCACCGGCCTGGGTCTTATTCTGTGCAAAGAATTTGTTGAACTGAATAGCGGCACCATTACAGTAGTGAGCAATGTAGGGGAGTACACCTCCTTTATTGTTACTGTTCCTGCCGTTTCAAAAAAAGCGGCTGTACCGGTAGCGCTGGAAGTTTAAACCACCGGGCACATTTTTATTTGCAGCCTGTTCCCGCAACCAGGCACTGTTTTACTGAACCGGCCTTTCGCCTTCCATTGCATAAGGAGCATTCCGAAGCTGCCCACCCAAAGCAGTACAGGATGCCAGCGCCTCCATTTTTTAGCCTGCTAAAATTGATAAGAATCACCACACTACTTGATTATTATCATCGGCATAGCAGCCCTTTGTTTCTTCCTTTATAGCCATAAAACAAAGGCAACTAAACCTACAATTCAAGGGAGGCTCCGCAAGCCAGCAGGCGCAATCAGCAGGAGAAGAAAACATGAAAACAACAAATGCAGAAGAACTGGCCCTATTGTTTGCAAAGGTAAGAGAGGCACAAAAGCAGTTTTCTACCTTTTCGCAGGCACAGGTAGATGAAATTTTCCGGCAGGCGGCCATGGCTGCCAATAATGCAAGAATTATACTTTCCAAGCTTGCCGTAGAAGAAACAGGCATGGGCCTGGTAGAAGATAAGGTAATCAAAAACCACTTTGCTTCTGAATACATCTTTAACCAGTATAAAGATGAAAAAACCTGCGGCATCATCGAAACAGATGAGGCTTTTGGCATTACCAAAATAGCAGAGCCCATAGGCGTTGTGGCAGCCATAATACCCACCACCAACCCTACCTCTACCGCTATCTTCAAGGCACTGATTGCCCTGAAAACCAGGAACGGTATTATTTTTTCGCCACACCCCCGGGCGAAAAGAGCAACAGTAGCCGCCGCTAAAATTCTGCTGGAGGCTGCCGTAAAAGCAGGTGCCCCCGAAAACATCATCGGCTGGATCGACGAGCCCTCTGTGGAGCTATCCAGGATTGTAATGATGCAGGCCGACCTTACCCTGGCTACCGGCGGACCGGGCATGGTAAAAGCTGCCTACTCTTCCGGCAAACCTGCCATTGGCGTAGGTGCCGGCAACACTCCTGCCATTATCGACGAAACAGCTCACCTTAAAATGGCTGTTAACTCTATTCTGCTCTCCAAAACTTTTGATAACGGCATGATCTGCGCCTCCGAACAGTCTGTGATTGTGGTGAACGAGGTTTATGCCGAAGTGAAGAGGGAATTTGAAGAACGCGGTGCCTATATATTGAAAGGCAAAGAGCTTGACAAGGTCAGAAAGATCATCCTGGTAAACGGCGTGCTTAACTCGGAGATAGTGGGGCAGTCTGCCGCTAAAATTGCAAAGCTGGCTGGGTTTACTGTTCCGGAGGCTACCAAAATACTGATAGGCGAAGTAGAATCTGTGGAGCTGGAAGAGCCATTCTCTCATGAAAAGCTCTCTCCGCTCCTGGCTATGTACCGGGCTAAAAACTTTGATGATGCCCTGAACAAAGCCGTTCGCCTGGTAGAGCTGGGTGGCTTTGGCCACACCTCAGTGCTGTATACCGACCAGGTAAAATCTGCAGACAGAATAGCCCGCTTTGGTGCAGCTCTTAAAACCGGCCGTACCATTATCAACATGCCTTCTTCGCAGGGTGCCATCGGCGATATCTACAACTTCAGGCTGGCCCCTTCCCTTACCCTGGGCTGTGGTAGCTGGGGTGGCAATTCAGTATCTGAAAACGTAGGGGTGAAGCACTTACTAAATATTAAAAGCGTGGCAGAGCGTAGAGAAAACATGCTGTGGTTCAGGGTTCCGGAAAAGATTTACTTTAAGTACGGCTGTACCCCTGTTGCCCTGCGAGAACTGAAAGCACTCGGCAAAAAAAGGGCCTTTATTGTAACCGACAAGGTGCTGTACAACCTGGGCTTTGTCGAGATCATTGAAAAGGTACTGGACGAGATCGGCATAGACTACAAAGTTTTCTTTGATGTAGCCCCCGACCCAACGCTGGCCACTGCCAGAAGAGGCGCCGAAGAAATGCTTAGCTTCCAGCCCGATACCATCATTGCCCTGGGTGGGGGCTCTCCGATGGATGCAGCCAAAATTATGTGGGTACTGTACGAGCATCCTGATGTGCGTTTTGAAGACCTGGCCATGCGCTTTATGGATATCCGCAAACGCGTATACACCTTCCCTAAAATGGGTGAAAAAGCATCGCTGGTGGCCATTACCACTACGGCTGGCTCTGGCTCCGAGGTAACGCCTTTTGCGGTTATTACCGATGAGCATTCAGGCATTAAATACCCGCTGGCCGACTATGAGTTAACACCCGATATCGCCATTATCGATGCCGAACTGATGATGAACAAGCCGAAAAGTTTAACCTCTGCCGGCGGTATTGATGCACTTACCCATGCCCTGGAAGCTTATGTATCGGTGCTGGCTTCAGAATATACCAACGGACTGGCCCTGGAGGCCATCAGGCTCATCTTTAAATACCTGCCTGCAGCTTACAGCGAAGGCACCAGCAACATAAAAGCCCGCGAAAAAATGGCACACGCCGCTACCATTGCCGGTATGGCCTTTGCCAATGCATTCCTGGGCATCAGCCACTCCCTGGCACATAAATTAGGGGCAACCCATAACCTGGCGCACGGCCTGGCCAACGGCTTGCTCATTAACGAAGTAATCAGGTTTAATGCTGTGGATAATCCGCGCAAGCAGACTGCTTTTCCGCAGTATAAATACCCGAATGCCAAGTGGCGCTATGCCCGCGTGGCCGATTACCTGAACCTGGGCGGCAGCAACGACGATGAAAAAATAGAGCTGCTGATCCAGGCCATTGAGGAGCTGAAAGCCAAAGTAGGCATCCCTAAAACCATACGGGAAGCAGGCGTATCTGACCTTAGCTTTTATGCTACGCTTGATGAAATGGCAGAGCAGGCCTTTGATGATCAGTGCACCGGCTCTAACCCGCGCTACCCGCTCATCAGTGAGCTGAAGCAGTTATACATCAATGCTTTTGAAGGAAAGTCAGCAAAAACTGATTTGGGGGAAGCCTCCTCCGGGGAAGCCAAAGAGATAGACATACACAGCAGCAGTAATGAAGCTGTAGTGGGGTAAGTTAGTTTCATGGCAGGTCTGTAAAGGGGTTGCTCCGATTGGAGTATCCCCTTTACTTTGTAGCAGCAGCCGAAAGGCTATCAGCTGCCCTTGGTAAGAACAGCACTGCCACGCATCAAAAACCACCCTACAGAACCCATGGCAGCAGCCCCACCTTCCTGGCCGACCTCATTAAAAAGCATGTAGAATTTTGGAAATCTCCCTTAAATTTGCCCACTCCATTAGAACTATGATAGAGATTATCAAAGCAGACAATACGCATTTCTCCACCATCAGGAGTATTGCATTTACAACCTGGCCCCCCACCTTTGGCGATATTCTTTCTCCCGAACAGATTGAATACATGCTGGACATGATGTACAGCATGCCTGCTTTAATGAACCAGGTATACCAGAAAGGTCACACCTTCATTCTGGCCAGGGAGGAAGACTCCTTTCTGGGCTTTGCCGCTTACGAACCTAACTATCAGAAACAGGCCAAAACCAAAATACATAAGATCTATGTACTGCCTGCAGCGCATGGCAAGGGTGTTGGTAAAGCGCTGATGGGCTATATCCGGGAGCTTGCCCTGAAGCACAATAACCCAACGCTTACCCTGAATGTAAACAGGAACAACAAGGCTGTGCAGTTTTATGAAAAAATAGGTTTTGAGATAGTTGGCAGGGAAGATATTGATATTGGCAACGGCTTTCTGATGGAAGACTACATCATGGATAAGCAGCTTTAATAAGCCCCGGCAGCTAAACCTTCCGGAAACAACAGCATAAAAAAAGAGGAGCATCCGGTAAATGAATGCTCCTCTTTTATTAAGATCAAAATCAGCCTAAGATCTTGGCCTGGCCTGCTTAAATTCTATACCACTAATGGTAAAAAGCCCCTGCTGGCCTTCGCCCTTGCTTCCTTTAAATACAAAGTACAAGTCCTGAACACCATCTGTTGGTGCAATTGTTACAGGCACCCTCGGTGGGGTCCTGTTCGCACCCATACTCTGCTGCTTGATTTCAGCACTTTCTCCAACCAGTTTACCGGTAGGAGAACCCAGGCGCACCTCTATTTTACCACCTGCCGCATTAAGATATTCTTTTGGCGCTGTGGCCAGGAAATCCAGCTGGCTGATCCCCGTCATGTCTATCTGGTTAAACCTGAGGTAGGAATCGCTTTCCTGTACAATTACAATCTCCACCGGGGGTTCTTCTAATTTGTACTTCTGGATGCCTGCCGATAGCTGATCGGCCGTGGCTGGCGCTACAAAAGGATGGCGAAGCAGCACTACCTTTTCTGCTGTTGCTGGGGGTACACCACTGGCGCCTTTATCTGTATAAGCCATGCGTGCTAAATAAACACCCTGTCCGCCTACTTTTGCGGGCCCATTGGCTGTAAAGGAGCCCTTTAGTGGTAAAGATGAGGCTGGTTTCTTTGAGCCATCCAGACTAAGCACATATTTGATGATTTCTTTGGCATCATCAGGCGCTATGCCCGGGTGGGCCGACATGGCCACTTCTCCCCAAACACCGGCACCGCCCTGGATTACCTTGTTCGCCAACCGGTCAACAGCGCCTGCATCGCCTTTGTACTTTTGTGCTACCTGCTGATAGCTTGGGCCTATTGACTCTTTATCAATGGCGTGACAAGCCTTACAGTCGCTTTCCTCCATCAGTTTCCTGCCATGGGCAAAAGCAACGGCTTCGTCGGCACCACGGTGGCCCTGTGCTATGGCAATCTTGTCGTAGCCCTCCTTCATGTAATCAATGGTAAAAGCAACCTCTTCTGCAGAAATGCCACCATTTGCCAGGCTGCCATCTTCCTTATCTGTTACCGATACCTCGTACTGGAATGACTGGTTTGGAAAGTAGAATGTACTATTCCCTGTTGGCATATTCAGGGCAAGCTGTGGTGGCTCATTGCCTGCCACTAAATCCATGGTACTGCTGGCGGTTGCTCCCTGTGCATCTGTTACCTGCAGTTGAACAGTGTAAACGCCGGGTTTATCTACAGTAAGGGTTGGGTTGGGTTCCTCCAGCGTTTTATACACTTTACCATCCTGTGTGGTCACTTTCCATTCGTACTTAAGCTCATCACGGTCCGGGTCATTGGTACCGGCAGAGGAAAGTTTAACAGTAAGCGGCACTGAGCCAGCCCTGGTATCGGAGGCCAGCTGTATATCAGGTTTACGGTTACCGGCATTGTACTCTATTTTAACCAGCTTTGCTGTAGGATTCTGCTGAAACCAGCCCTCGCCGTAATCCAGCATGTACAGATCGCCCTCGGGACCAAACTCCATCTCCATAGGGTTGTTAAACTTGCTGTTTGGCATAAAAGGCTCCATGCTCAGCAGGTTGCCTTCTTCATCCATGGTAACAGCCATAATCCAGCCACGCATCCATTCATAAATAAACAGTTTACCCTCATAGTAATCCGGGAACGGGCGCGCTGCTCCTTTAAAATGTTCACTATAAAAAACAGGGCCAGCCATAGCCGTTCTGCCGCCACTGCCTACTAATGGAAACTCTTTAGACTCATCGTATGGATACCAGATAAAGGCTGGCTGAGCCGGTGGCAGCTCCTGTAAGCCGGTATTATTAGGAGAGCTGTTTATGGGTTTGGCCGGATCAAATTTAGCCCCGGGCGTTCTGGTGGTAAAATCAATTCTGGCGTAGGCTTTATTATCGCCAATGAAATGAGGCCAGCCAAAGTTGCCTGGCTTTCGTGCCTGCCCAAATTCGTCGTGCCCGCGGGGTCCTACCGCCAGCGAATCTTTGTTAGCATCCGGCCCTACATCTCCCCAGTACAAAAAGCCGGTTTTCTTATCTACTGAAATCCGGAAAGGATTGCGGTGACCCATCGTATAGATTTCTGGGCGGGTGTTAGCCGTACCTTTAGGGAATAAGTTTCCTTCCGGAATGGTATAAGTACCATCTGGCTCCGGGTGTATGCGAAGAATCTTGCCCCGTAAATCATTTGTATTGGCAGAGCTCTTCTGTGCATCCCAGGGACTGCGGCCTTCCCGCTCATCAACCGGCGCATAGCCTGTATCAAATGGGTTGGTGTTATCACCAGTAGACAGGTACAGGTTTCCGTTTGCATCAAAAGCAATAGAGCCACCGGTATGGCAGCATTCAGCCCGCTGAACAGGCACTTCCAGCATTACTTTCTTGCTAGCCAGGTCCAGTTCATTGCCCTTTAGCTCATAGCGCGCAAGTATGTTTTTGGGTTCGTCTCCTGCTGGCGAATAATACAGGTACACCCAGTGGTTCTTGTTGAAATCAGGGTCCAGTGCAAGACCCATCAGGCCATCTTCTGCTTCTTTTTCCTTACCATCTTTTGGCAGGTATTTGGTACTTACCGGTATATGAGCTGCAACGGTAGTTTGCTCAGTTGCAGGGTCATACAGTTTTACATCGCCCTTGCGCTCAATAAACAGCACACGGCCCCTTTCCATTACAGCCAGCTCGTAGGGCTCATCCAGGTTATCTACCAGCACTGTTTTGGTAAAGCGGTTTTCATCGGGCACTCGTTTGGTGCGGGCCAGGCTGTAATCCGGCTTTTTAGCGTTCTCTCCTCCCATGGCGTACTGAATGCCGCCCAACAGGTGCTGAAGCGCCATTGGCTCTGAGAAAGTTTCATCTGTATGGCCTATGCTGGTGTAGAAAGCCCTGCCACCATCATACTCATGGTACCAGGCCATGGGGTGGTTATCGCCATTGGTACCGCCCTGGTAGCTTTTTTCATCGATATCCATCAGCACGCGCACGTCTGTGTTCATATCTTTGAAATTGTAGAACTCATCTTCACGCTCCCATTTATCGGGCAGCGGGGCTGTTGCCGGATGGTTTTTATCCAGCACCCTGAAGGTGCCCTTCAGCACGTTAGGATTGTTGGGATGGCTTTCGAAATAAGCACCGGCAAGTTTGCCATACCAGGGCCATTCATACTCAGTATCGGCGGCAGCGTGTATGCCTACATAGCCTCCTCCCGCCTGTATATAGCGCTCAAAATCATTTTGCTGCTGCTGGTTCAGTACATCACCGGTGGTGTTCAGGAAAATTACAGCATGATAATTTTTCAGGTTTTCTTCCCTGATGCTGGAGGCATCTTCAGTAGTATCAACTACAAAATTGTGCTCCTGCCCCAGTTTTTGAATGGCTGCCACACCGGCCTCAATAGAGGTGTGCCGGAAGCCCCCGGTTTTTGAAAATACCAATACCCTGGGCTCTTCCTTTTCCGAAGAACAGGAGAGCAGCCCAAACAGCTGAAAGCTCAGCAGCAAAAGCCAGCAGACCCATCTGCCGGCAGTGGAACATAGATTCATATTATTTGTCGGTTGTAAACTTTCAATTATCTGTGAGCACTACAGGGGCTCAATCTATTTTACAGCAGCCTGCAAATATGCAAACAGCAGGTCTGTGCACGCATACCTGATGATATGTCAGTGAAAAGACAAAGTGGAAAAATAAGGTTTTAAGCCCTATCCTACAACGCCAGCAAGCATAAAAGCTGCCTGCCAGGCAATAGTTTTTTTTACCGTAGTGCAATTAGCACAAAATCCTGGCAACAAAACAATGTTCCAGATTGCAACTGTCCGCCAAATACTCTATGGCACATAAAAGCTCCTGCCATACAACCAGCAGGCATCCCGGCATAAATTCCACCGCTCCTGATTGAGATATTAAGTAGCCTTTTTACCCCAATTAGTTAGTACTGATCCTGTATACCCCCCTTTACTACTCACATTACAGCCTAAAACTAATGGAGGTAAGAATTAGGCTGATAAAGTTCAGAATCAGAAAGGGCAAAACCTGTACATTAAATTAATTTTTCAGAACCCTACGGTTTTCTGTATCGGAAGTTAAGATGTATCATCGCTAACCCAACAAAGCCATGTTGCTAAAAAAGAACACTCCTCTTGAAATCGGCCTCTTTGTATTAGCCCTTCTCTGCCTGTGTACTATTTCCATTGGGTACGTAGATACTACAACTAACCTTTTTCTGGTGGCAGCCACCTACTGCTTTACAGGCTTTGCGCTCACCAGCAAAGCCCTAAGATTCAGGCAACTGGTAAGCAGGCTGGTATTTGTGGTGTGGCTGCTGTCGCTGGCGGTGGTGTATTTTGCTGCCATTGCAACGGCTTTCAATCCCCACTGGGAGCTTTACACAATGTGGCTTGCCAGCATGCTGATCTTTTTCAGCGCTGGCCAACATGTACTGTTGCAAAAGCAGTCCTAAGCCTGGAACTTTTACCTGCTGTAAGATAGAATTGAACCTGCTGTCGAGATCAATCAACAGATCCCCACTCCCTACATCCACAGCGTTAACATTTAAATGATTCTTGCACTTCTGATACTTTCTCAGAAATAACTTTATCACACTTCCTCAGTTACTAAAAGAGTAGGCTGGCTAAAATGCTATTTCGCTGGTCTTTAAGAGTCGTTTAGCTAATAAGTAGAGGTTAAGATGGTAAAATGTGTGTTTAAATACCGCCCCACTCCACCGTGAATGGCATTTTAAAGTACCCGCCCCGGGTAAAACCCACACTCTTGCCTCCTGGGTAAAACCATGACTTATTAAAAATACAATCCCGCAGCAAACGCATCAGAAAATCTGGTTAAAGAGCAGGAACAGGCATAAACAAGCATCTGGTCTTTGCAGGGCACAGAGCAGCCATAAAAAGCACTTGTTTAGCTAATACGCTGCTATCTTCCAGATCCCTCCGAACTAATGGCAGTTATTGTGCAGGATTGGCCAAATACAATAGCCAAACACTCAAATGAATTTCAGGAAGTACTGGAAAGAATTATACGAGTTTTTTCTGCCTCCAAAAGATGAGCCTAAAGAAAAGGTTCACTACCCGGGCCTGCTGCCAGCAGAAATAGGATTTTTATATGCCATAATTTTTATATTGATTTTTATACTGCTCTTTCTGGCAATGAATCCCTGATCAAAGCTGCAGCTATGATTGACAATGCAACATAACTTTCCCAAAGTTTAGCAAGCTCCTAGATTTTTTATAAAAGTTACCATTATATCCTTGTATCTTCAGAAGAGAAAACTAAACCTGGCTGGTAGAACATTTTTTCTTAATTACCGTGTAATCAGGGATTGTGATGATCCTGGAGCTAACGGATAATTCTGTAGCGAACTGCTCTTTTAAGAATTATTTAATGTTATTGGCTATGGAATATACTTATTCTAAGTAATATTTGCACCCACTTGCAAAATAATTGTAGATTACCCTCTGAAAAGAAGATAGATTTTTCCACTGCATGTCTGAAAAAATCAATAAAGACCATTGGGACTGGGAATTTGGCAGCAGAACCACCTGGTGGGGCTGGAGTGCAAAAGAGCTTTGGGCTTATCGTAACCTGCTGGGCAGGCTGGTAAGACGAGATTTCCTGCTGAACTACCAGCAAACAGTTTTAGGGCCGCTCTGGATCTTATTTCAGCCCATCTTAACCCTCATTACCTATGTAATGGTGTTCGATAAGCTGGTGGGCATCGATACAGGCAGTATTCCGCCGGTGCTCTTTTACCTGTCGGGCATTGTGCTCTGGAGCTTTTTCAGCGACAGCTTTAGCGGCACTGCTTTTACCTTTCGCGAAAATGCAGAGGTTTTCAGCAAGGTATATTTTCCCCGTTTGGTAGTTCCGCTATCCGTGCTTAGCACCCATTGCATGCGCTTTGTCATGCAGTTTTTACTCTTACTGCTTGCCATGCTGTGGTATTGGGTGGTAGAGGATACAACTTACAGCTTCAATGCCTGGATATTATTTGTGCCTCTGGCCATTATATTAATTGGCTGCATTGGCCTGTCGCTGGGCCTTATCTTTTCGGTGCTAACAGCAAAATACCGCGATCTGGCCAACCTGGTGCACCTGGGCATCCGCATGATGATGTTCCTTACCCCGGTTATTTATCCCCTGGCTATCATTCCGGAAAATGTACGCTGGCTGGTGCTCTGGAATCCGCTTACCTCTCTTTTCGAGGTGTTCCGCTATGCCATGCTGGGCTCCGGCACTGTAGATTTATTAGGTTTAGCCTACAGTGTTGTGGTTAGCCTGGTACTGTTGCTGGTATCTTTCATGATATTCAACAAGCAGGGCGATAAGTTAATTGATGTAGTTTAAAACGCTGATTATGTCCGACGTAGTAATACAGGTTGAAGATTTGTCGAAGTTCTACCGGCTTGGCACCATTGGCACCGGTTCCTTAAGGCAGGATCTGCAGCGCTTCTGGACCACCAAAATCCGCGGAAAGGAAGATCCGTTTTTTACCCTGGGAGAGGGCGAAGATGCTGACCACAACTCCAAGTATTTATGGGCCCTGAAGGATATAAACTTCGAAGTAAAGCAGGGCGAGGTATGGGGCATTGTAGGCCATAATGGTGCAGGCAAATCTACCCTGCTAAAAATACTTTCGCGCATTGTACGGCCTACCCAGGGCGTAGTAAGGGGCAAAGGGAAGATCAGCAGCCTGCTTGAGGTAGGCACCGGCTTTCACCAGGAGCTCACCGGGCGCGAGAACATCTACATCAGCGGCTACATTCTGGGGATGAAAAAAGATGAGATCCGCAGCAAGTTTGATGAAATTGTTGCCTTCTCCGGCATCGACAACTTTATAGACACACCGGTAAAGCGTTACTCCTCGGGCATGTATGTACGCCTGGCCTTTGCCGTGGCAGCCCACCTGGAGCCCGACATCCTGATTGTGGATGAAGTACTGGCCGTAGGCGATGCAGAGTTTCAGAAAAAGTGCCTGGGCAAAATGCGTGATGTATCCCGCACCGAGGGCAGAACCATTATCTTTGTAAGCCACAACGTGCATGCAGTAAACAACCTGTGCAACAAAGCTATTTTACTGCAAAGAGGCAGGCTGCAGGAAATGGGCGATGTGCAGTATGTAGTACATAAATATGCCAGCAGCACCAGGTCTAACAACCTGCGACAGGTATGGGATAACCAGCAGGATGCCCCCGGCAACAGCATGGTTCGCATCAAGCACATAGAGCTTATTCCGCAACTGAAAGGCGATAACAAGCTTCTTGATATCCGTACCCCCTTTAGCATACGCTTCGAGTTCTGGAATAACCTGGATAATGCAAACCTGATCACGGGCCTTCACTTATTCACTCCTTCCGGCGACCTGATCTTCGATCTTGTCTCCAACTCAACTGTCTGCGATAAAGGAATTGTTGCAGGCGAGTGCCACATACCAGGTAATTTCCTGAACGATGGCACTTATTATTTCTCCCTCATCATTATAAAAGACGTTTCCGATATTCTTTTCTATCATGAAGAATGTATTACGTTTGATGTAGAGGATTACCGGGAAGAGCATCAGCCTTTCTGGAAATGGGAGGGCTTTGTACGGCCTAAGTTTCCTTTCAAAATAGAACAACCCAGTAAAATAGCACTTGCAGAAAAAAGCAGGTAGCCCCATGGCGTTTCCACCCTATCACATACATCATCTTTACCTGAACCAGCAACAGGCAATGCCCTCTCTTAGCCCGGCAGAAGAGGGTCACTACCTTGTGTTCTGGTGGGAGGAGCTGCCGCTAGGCCATGTTTTTATAGAACCGGGCCAGAAAATTAGCGAAAAGGAATACTACAAAAAGCTGGCTGCAGCCATAGCCCCTGCCGTAGAACAGTATGCAAAAAAAAGGGGTATGGAAGCCGCAGCCAAACGCTGGAGCCTGGCACTGCAAAAAGGAGATGTTGCAGGGAGCACAGCGCTGCTAAGCGTTATTTTAAATCCGGAGCTCCTGCAGGGTCAGCCGGCAGAAGTACCTGTATCTGTGATCATCTGCACCCGCAACAGGGCCAGTTCTTTAAACCATTGCCTGGAGTCGCTGCACCGCATGGCGTACAGGCCGCAGGAAATTATTGTGGTAGACAATGCCCCTGCCGATGCCAGTACAGAAAATATAGTAAAAAAACATCAGGGGGTTATTTACTGCATGGAGCCTACCCCTGGCCTGTCATTTGCCAGGAATACCGGCATCAAAAAGGCAAAAGCCCCCTTTATTGCCTTTACCGACGATGATGTAAGCGTACACCCGCACTGGGTATACCGGGTGTGGCAGGGCTTTGAACAAACAGGTGCTGCTGCCTTTACCGGCCTGGTAATTGCCAACGAGCTGGATACGGAAGCACAGCTGATCTTTGAAAAACACTGGAGCTTTAACCGCGGCTATGTAGATAAGCTTTATAACGAGCAGTATTTTAATGATACCCTGGCCATTGGTCCGCCCGTGTGGGAAATAGGGGCAGGTGCCAACGCCGCATTTCAAAAAGCCATATTTGAAAAAATTGGTTATTTTGATGAACGCCTGGGTGCCGGCGCCTCCGGCTGCAGCGAAGATTCGGAACTCTGGTACCGGATTCTGGCAAAAGGATACAGCATTTGCTACACGCCCCGTGCAGTGGTATACCATGGGCACCGCAACAGCCTGGAGGCCCTGCACCGGCAGCTGTTCAGTTATATGAAGGGATTTACAGCAGCTGCGCTGATTCAGCAGGAGCAATACCCGCAGGCCCGCTATAAAAAGCATTTATTCCGGGCGCTGCCTAAGTACTACTTTTTCCTGATCCTGCGGGGGTTTCCAAACTACCGTTTCCGCCATAAAACCCTTTGGTCTGAAATCAGGGGTGTTTGCAGCGGCCTGTTATTTTACCTGAAGAACCGCCGGAAGCCCTCTTTTTCTAAAAACACTGCGCAATGATTGAAAGTAATAAGCCCACTCCTCCCCTGGCTTCCGTGATCATTACCTGCTATAATCACGGCAGGTACCTGGCCAATGCCATCGAAAGTGTTTTACAGCAGTCGTATCCTGCTGTAGAAGTGGTGGTGGTGGATGATGGCTCTAAGGACAACACCAGGGCAGTGGCAGAATCTTATCCGCAGGTTGTTTACGTATACCAGCAAAACCAGGGCCTATCAGCCGCCAGAAATACCGGTGTGCAGCATTGTAAAGGAGAGTATGTGGTGTTTCTGGATGCCGACGACTGGCTGTATCCAAATGCCCTGGAGCTAAATTATAACTACCTGCAGCAGCACCCCAAGGCCGCCTTTGCCTCTACCGCCCACAACAAGGTGTATGAAAAAGAGAACATCATCCGGGAGGATTATACAGAAGTGCTCTCAAACCATTACTATGTGATGCTGCATGGCAACTACATTGGCATGCATGCAACAGTAATGTACCGCAGCTGGGTGTTTAAGGAGTTTCTGTACGACACCAGCCTCAGGGCCTGTGAAGACTATGATTTTTACCTAAGAGTAGCCAGAAAATACCCGATTATACACCACAGTGCCAATACGGCTGCCTACCGCCAGCATTCCACCAATATGTCGGGCAATGATCCGTTGATGCTTAGCACAGTACTGGAGGTGCTGGAAAAGCAGAAAAAGGATTTACAAACACTGGAAGAACATCAGGCCTACAAACGGGGCATCAGGATCTATAAAAAATATTACTGTGGTGAATTGTATGATAAGCTGATCCGGAGAAGCATTAAGCCTACGCCGGCAGCCATTCAGATGCTTGCTGTTCACCAGCCAAAAATGTTAGTTAGCTACGTATTAACCGGCAATAACTCCTTGACAAAGAAATTCATCAAAAAGAACATTGCTCCTTTTGCGTTAAAGGGGCTGAAAAAAGCGGGTCTTAGCACCTTTGCGCTAAGATCACTGCATAAGGCAGGCCTGCATAAATACTTTAAACCTGGCATAGGCAAGGTAGATGCAGGAGACCTGGCACGACTCACCCCTCTGGATGTGAGCTTTGGCTACGAAAGAGGTGGCCCGATTGACCGCTATTATATTGAAAACTTTATGGAGCGGGAATCTGCCAGCATCAGGGGCCGTGTACTTGATATTGGCGATAACGCCTACACCCTCCAGTATGGCGGTAGTAAGGTTACCAAGAGCGATATACTCCATGTTGAAGAAGGAAACCCGGATGCAACCTTCATAGGAGACTTAAGCAATGCACCCCACATTCCGGATAACCTGTTCGATTGTATTGTGCTTGCCCAGACCCTGCACCTTATTTACGACTTTGAAGGAGCAGTAAAAACCTGCTATCGCTTACTGAAACCGGGGGGCACCCTGCTGCTTACTGTGCCGGGCATTACACCAATAGACCACGGCGAGTGGAAAAAAACCTGGCTATGGTCTTTTACCGAACTTGCCATGCGCAAGATGTTCGAAAAATGCTTTCCCTCCCGGCAGGTGGAGTTTCATACCTATGGCAACGTATGGGTGGCTACAGCATTTATTCAGGGCATGGGCCTGCCAGAGGTAAAAAAGGAGCAGCTGGATTATGAAGACCCTCACTATCCGGTTATTATCACGGTGAAAGCCACTAAGCCAAATTTGGGATAAGCAATGAAAAAGTGGCTGTGGAAGCTAAAGAAAAGATTAACGCATCAGGCGGTGGTACTGATGTACCACCGCATTGGTACCACAGACACCGACCCCTGGGAGCTGGCAGTAAGTCCCCAGAACTTTGAGCAGCAGTTGCAGCTGCTAGCCCGTATGGGCATTACCACCTCTGCCAACAGCCTGGTAAGGCAAATGGAACAAAAGAAGCTGCCCAGAAGAAGTGTGGTGGTTACTTTTGATGATGGTTATGCCGACAATTTTACAACAGCCCTGCCCCTGCTGCAGAAATGGCAGATACCTGCTACCATATTTGTAACTACCCAGAACATAGGCCGCCAAAAAGAGTTCTGGTGGGATGAGCTGGAGCGCATTGTGGTGCAAACGCCAGTGCTTCCCCAACAGCTTAGCATGCCGGTTGGGGAGCGCCCGTTTTCTTTTAACCTGAAGGAGGAAACCAGTTTAACAGCCGCACTTCAGCAAAAGCACAGGGCGTGGGTAGCCACGTCAGATGCCCCCACCCTGCGCACGCAATTGTACCTGCGGCTGTGGGAACAGCTAAGCCCTTTAACTGATCCCGAACAACAGCAGGCGCTGACCGATCTGCGTAGCTGGGCAGGCATTGCGGAAGAGGCCCGGCCAGCCTATTGCTGCATGAGTACCGATCAGCTTAAGGCACTGGCTACGGCAGAAGGTATTACCATAGGGGGGCACACCATCACCCACCCGGCCCTGGGCCATCACCCGCTGGAGCAGCAGCAGCAGGAGATTTTGGGAGGCAAAAAGCTGCTGGAAGAAGTAACCCCCTACCCCATCACGCTATTTGCATATCCTTCAGGCAATTACAACGATCATTCTATCCAGGCCCTCAAACAGTCTGGCTTTAAAGCTGCTTTCACTACTGAGCACGCTCCTGTTTCAAAAAAAACAGAGCCGTTTCTGATAAGCAGGTATCAGGTAAATAACTGGTCAGCAGAGCAGTTTGAAAAGTACCTGACTTACTGGTTCAGACAATAGTAGCTTATGACCCGGTTAACGAACCCGAAAATATCAATTATAACCTGCTTTCTGAACACAGAACGCTACCTGGCAGAAGCCGTAGAGAGCGTGCTGGCGCAGGAATATACCAATTGGGAGCTGTTGCTGATCGACGACGGCTCTACCGATAACAGCACTGAGCTGGCAAAGAAATTTGCAGCCCAATATCCCGGAAAAATAGTTTACCTGGAGCATGAGGGGCACATCAACCGTGGTTCAAGCGCCTCCCGCAATGCAGGTATAGAAAAAGCATCAGGAGAATTAATTGCCTTTCTGGATGCCGATGACGTATGGCGGCCACAGCTGCTCTCACACCTGCTGGCTTTGCTGCAGGAGCATAGGGTAGCCATGGTGTGCGAAGCCACTTTGTACTGGTACAGCTGGAACCAGGATAAAAAAGACTGGCTGGTCCAAATTGGCACCAGCCAGGATCAGACGTTTCTGCCGCCCCGCCTCATGACTGAGCTGTACCCGCTGCGCAACCGGCACGCTCCCTGTATTTGCGGCATTCTGATAAAGAAAGACATTCTCCAGAAGTGGGGGAGCTGGGATGAATCCTTTACCGGCATGTACGACGACCAGGCATTCCTCACCAAGATTTACCTGCACGAAAAGGTCTATATCTCTTCCAGCTGCAATAACCTCTATCGCCAGCACCCCGACTCTATGGTTAAAACCTCCTGGAGAACAAATTTTAAAGATGTAAGGCTGCAATACCTGGAATGGCTGGAGCAGTACCTGCAGCAGGAGAATATAAACCACCCGGAAATAAACAGGCTTTTAGCGGATGCCCTGATGCCTTACCGCAGACCCATGCTTTATTTTTTTAAGCAAAGGCTGCCGCAGGAGGGTAAAAACATATTAAGTAAAATCAAGCGAAAAGCTCGTGCAAAAGCCAAAGCTATCGGTATTAATGCCCGTGCATAATGCCGAAAGGTTTCTTACAGAGGCCATCGACAGTGTGCTGCAGCAAACCTTCACAGACTTTGAATTTATCATTATCGACGACGGCTCTACCGATGGCAGTGCTGCTATTATTAATTCCTATACAGACCCGCGTATTCGCTTCTACCAGAATGAAACTAACCTTAGCATAAGCCCCACCCTGAACAAAGGCATAGCACTGGCCAGTACCGGTTTGATTGCCCGCATGGATGCTGACGATATCTGCCATCCGGAGCGGCTGCAGAAGCAGTATGGCTATCTGGCGGCCAATCCGGATTGTGCCATGGTAACATGCCGGGCCAGGGTAATTACAGAAGAGGGGCAGTTTGTGGAGCAGGATGATTTTAAAAGCGAATACTACTACTACAACTCCATATTCGAATCCTGGATTTACCACCCCACGGTAGTCTACCGCAAAGAAGCGGTGGAGCAGTGTGGTGGCTATACAGTTCCGTATTCAGAAGATTTTGAGCTGTTCTCGAAGCTCTACAAGCGCTTTAAAATCCATACCCTGCCCGAAACCCTGCTCGACTACCGCGTAAATACCCAAAGCCTGCACCAGGTACAAAAGAAAAAGGAGTACGAGCAGGCACACCTAGAGCAGATTCTGCAGAACCTGAAATATTATGCAGGCAGCGACTTTACCATACCGGCTGCATACATAGAATGCTACCGGCACAACTTTACCCCGCTGTTGGCAAAAGGAAGTGTTGATGGTATTGTTGATTGCCTCAGGGTACTGCACTTTCTCACGGAGAGAATACAAGAAACCCCCAACCCTAACCGCGAGCCCGCTGCCATTGTACAGGCTGCTTTCTATAAGCGCAGCTTTATCCTTTCCTATTTTCTGCAACACCTGCCACTATTAAAAGCTTTACAGCTAACAGCCAAAACCAATGCATGGGCGCTGGCCAAAAAAGTGTTAAAAAGCCGGGTAAAAAGAGGGATTAGCTAGCTAAGCAAAAATCTTTCTGCACCTGCCAGGTTCTTTCAGACCACTTGAGGTACCTACATCATCATTTATCATGATATAGAGGAGATTGTATCATTTTCGCAATCTACAAATATGATAATGACCTCTTTTGTATCGGTGGATCTCAGGTATACTGGAAACTATCTCCGTTTTACAATGCTGTATCTCCTCCAGAAGAAACAATAGTTGGTTTTGGCACAAAATCTTCTAATCGCGCTGCGGCTACTGGCAGGTTTACTAAGTAACGTGAATTATGGGTTTAGCATCAGCGTCAATTGCTCCTTAATCGTCATTCCCGCGCAGGCGGAGATCTGTCAGATAAAACAGGAATGGTGATTCTACCTGTAAAAGCAGACAGATCTCCCTTTTCAGGGGAATGACGGCTTGTATTTGAGCTTATGAGATGATAACATTCAGATTAGCAGCAACTAAACCCTTAACGCGCGTTATGTAGAAATGAGATACTGCTAAAAAAGCAGGTTTCCCCAATTACCCTCATGAATGTGAATATTCCGTATGTGTAGATAACATAGATATTTCCTTTAGATTGAATGATCTACTACCATAATTAAATCATGCGCAACTACTTACATTTTCCAACTTTCAAAAGATATGTATTTACAGCTTTCTTGATTTTATTAGTTGTGCCTGCATTTTCACAAGATGGAGAACAGAAGGTGAAACGCCTACATTTAACTGTCGGAGCTATGTTAAGAAGCCCTGAGCTCATAGATCATAGTATGACTTCCGTCTATTCATATGCAGTTGTAGCTCAGATCAAAGCCGGAGGGAACCTGGGAATTATGTATAAGCTAAGGCCAGAACTTTCGATAGGTTACAATGCTAACCTTCGTTATGGCCTTGTTTATTATAAAGATGGTTACCTTACCAGACCAGTGAAAGAATTCATCACAGACCATAGCATCATGGCTTCCTATAGAATATCAGATGCAGATTCAAAATTTGGCCTTTCTTTAGGATTGGGACATACCTGGTTGTTCACCAATAAAAGCTACACGGTGCAATCCGTTAATGGTTTTTCATTTCCACATAATCTTGACTATGGGACATTTGATGTTGTTACATCCTTCTCATATAATAATTTTCATGCTGAACATAAACTGATGTTTAATTACGATCAAAAATATCCTCTTGATGTAGGGGAGAAAGATCTTAGGATGTGGCTGAATTTAAGAGTTTACTACGCTTTTGGAGTTTTTTAGTATTATCCTTAAGTCACCAATGCCGCTAAAAATTAAACAGCTCCAGTTGATAGCGAACTGGAGCTGTTTCGTTATTCTCGAAAATTTATCACCAATGATGCTTAAAGCTTTCAATTCTTTATCAGCCCCTTCTTTAAGACTTTAGCATACTTAAACATAGACTAATTTCTTCTCATCCCCTAAACTACTGTACCAAAGACTCTACAAGGTTGGATTGATCATTTGTTCAGCATTGAAAAGAAAATACTGGCAGCAGGCGAGCTATTAAAAACATTCTCTGAGGCAGAAAAGGAAGCTATTATTTCTACTAAAAGTTGCTCTGCTTTTCTAAGCCAAATTAAAAACAATCAAGAGGCAAAGCTTCTTCTAATATGTACCCTTTACCATAAAAGGTACTGATCTGGTAAGCTTGTTTAAGGGCAGCAACTGCTGGAACAAGCTATGGGAAAGCAAACAAACTGGTGTTTTAAGCAATGAGCAGTGATGATGGAATCTGTTGGTCCGAAAATATCAGTAATTACCTGCTTTCTGGATGCTGAACGTTACCTCGCTGAAGCCGTAGAGAGTGTTCTGGCGCAGGAATACACCAGTTGGGAGCTGCTGCTGATAGACGATGGCTCAACCGACAACAGCACAAAGCTGGCAAAGAAATATGCTACCCAATATCCCGGAAAAATAATTTACCTGGAACATAAGAACCATATTAACCGTGGTTTAAGCGCCTCGCGTAATGTTGGTATTGCAAATGCCTCTGGTGAACTGGTTGCCTTTCTGGATGCCGATGATGTTTGGCTGCCGAAGCTGCTATCTCAGCTGCTGGCTTTGCTGCAGGAGCACAAAGTAGCCATGGTTTGCGAGGCTACCGAGTACTGGTACAGCTGGAACGGGCAACAGGAAGACTGGGTAGGGCAGATTGGAGTGAGGCAGGATGAAGTTTTTCTTCCTCCCCGCCTGATGTCAGAACTGTACCCTCTTACAACAGCTTCGGCACCATGCATGTGTGGCATACTGGTAAAAAAAGACCTGCTGGTAAAATGGGAGGGCTTTGAAGAAGCCTTTACCGGAATGTACGAAGACCAGGTTTTTCTCTCTAAGTTTTACCTGCATGAGCCGGTGTATGTAGCTTCCAGCTGCAACAACCGCTACCGGCAGCACCCCGACTCTATGGTTGAAAAGTCATGGAAAACAGATTACCATCAGGTACGGCTGCGCTACCTGGAGTGGCTGGAGCGTTACCTACAGCAACAGAACCTGCATTACCCACAGGTAAACAGACTGTTGCAGAAAGCACTGAAGCCATACCGCAGGCCAATGCTTCACTACATAGCCGACAGGCTGCCAAAACAGGGAAAAGATCTCTTAAACAGAATCAGAAGAAAGCTGGGTACTTAGATAAGCGTGGCGGGTATACTCCTGCGCAAAGGCAAGCAGGATCCGATAGATAGCCATACCGTTCACAGTATAAAAATTATAGATAAACCTGCCATTCCTTCAGCCAGCCCTGCAATTTTAACCTTCGGCGGGTGTGGCATGATCTTCATATCAAGAACGTCTGCAACAAAAATTCTTAAATTTCGATTAAAAAGGATACCATCTTTAAATGTGGCAACATAGGTTTTGTTTATTTTTATTATATTTAGGTAAAATTTACCTTTTAAAGGAAATTTTTAGATGCTCCTGCAGCATCCTGCGCTATTTAAGTGAAATTGTGTGAATCGTATCCTCCTGAATCCTCCGATTATTCAACCGGTACCGCAATCGGTGCACAGGCCCCTGTGGTCAGTCATGATCCCTGTGTACAATTGCAGCCAGTTTTTGCAGGAAACACTGCAGGCTGTCCTGGAGCAGGATTTAGGAGAAGCGCAGATGCAGATTGAGGTGGTAGATGATGCCAGCACAGATGCAGATGTAAAGGCACTCGTAGAGCAGATTGGTAAAGGCAGGGTTGCTTACTTCAGGCAGGAACAAAACCTGGGCAGCCTTAAAAACTTCGAAACCTGTTTAAACCGCTCCCGCGGGCACCTGGTGCACCTGCTCCATGGCGACGACAGGGTAAGACCAGGCTATTACCAGAAGATGGAGGAGCTCTTCCAGCGCTTTCCCCAGGCTGGTGCAGCCTTTTGCCACTTTCACTATATTACCGAAACAAGCACATACCTGCCTTACAAGTATCAGACAGAAGCAGAAAGGGATTGTGTGCTGGATAACTGGCTGGTACGCCTGGGACAGAAGCAGCGCATCCAGTATTGTGCTATTTCTGTTAAACGGGATGTTTACGAAAAGCTGGGAGGCTTTTATGGTGTTACCTACGGTGAGGACTGGGAAATGTGGATGCGCATTGCTAAAGACTACCCCATGGCCTATACCCCACAAGTGCTGGCAGATTACAGGATGCATCAGCTTTCTATCTCCGGTCAGGCATTTGCTAGTGCAAAAAATATGCAGGACCTGCAGTGGGTAATCAATACAATACAGCAATATTTGCCTGAAACGGCACGCTCAGGCGTTCGCAAACAGGCCCTTAAATTCTATGCACATTATGCCCTTAGGGTAGCCAACCGGCTGTGGCACTCCTCTTACAATAGACAGAGCGTTAGGGCACAGATCAGGGAAGCACTGCGCATGCACCAGGATTTCGGCATGTACTGGCAGATCCTGAAGTTATACACCAAAATGATGCTTAATTATCCGTGAAAGCAGGTATATCCATAGTAATCTGTACTTACAACGGCTCCGCCAGGTTGCCCAAAACCCTGCGTCACATCGCTGAACAGCAGGTAAGGAGCAATGTTAACTGGGAGCTGGTTCTGGTAGACAATGCCTCTACCGATAATACTGCTGCGCTGGCTAAAGAGGAATGGAGTAAGTACAACTGCCAGGCTCATTTTAAGGTGGTGCATCAGCCTGTGCCAGGCCTCAGCTATGCCCGCGAAATGGGATTCAGAACAGCACAGTACGACTACATTATTATGTGCGATGATGACAACTGGCTAAAGCAGGATTACGTGGAGATTGCCTTTGATGTAATGCAGCAACACCCCAACTGTGCTGTATTGGGAGGCATGGGTATATTCGTATACGAAACTACCCCTCCTTCCTGGCTGGCAGCCTATTCATTATATGCAGGCGGACCCCAGGCGCCAACATCAGGAAAAGTGGCCACAAACAGGCTGTATGGTGCAGGCAGCATCTTAAGAAAATCTGCCTATTACGCTGTGTATAAGGCTGGCTTTCGCTCTATTTTAGCCGATAGGATGGCAGCTCAGCTTACCTCCGGCGGCGACCATGAGCTTTGCTATGGATTGGCACTGGCAGGCTATGAAATCAGGTACGACGAACGCCTGCAGTTTGAACATTTTATTACCACCGACCGCCTGAACTGGCAGTACTACCAGCGTTATATCAGGGAAAGCGCCGGCTGCTTTGAGGTGCTCGAGCCATACAAGATCCTGCTAGAAACAAACAGCCCCAGCCGCATTACCTTTT
The DNA here is from genome assembly GCF_020178975.1 of Cesiribacter sp. SM1. Lineage (GTDB taxonomy): Bacteria > Bacteroidota > Bacteroidia > Cytophagales > Cyclobacteriaceae > Cesiribacter. The sequence goes on along the minus strand of NZ_JAHXBU010000047.1, from coordinate 164,696 downwards.
ACAGGAAGCTAAGCCGAAGCTTTTTTTACCATGTAAAGAAATATGTACCTCTTTGGTGGCGCTACCAGTTCATCAATAAAAAGTCTGAAGAGGGCAAGATTACCAAGGTGCAGTGTATCATTCTTAAAACAAGAATAAAATCTTTTTTCACGGGTTTCAAGGCCCTGCAGGAGAATTTTAATCATGTGGTGGCACTTCGAAAAAAGCTTCGCAAGGAAGGTCCGGTAAAAAAAAAGACTAATACTTTTGTAGCTGCGTAAGCCGGAGGGGAAAACAACCACCAATACTGTTTATGCCTTTGCACCTGCAGTCCACACAGGCATTACGCTTAAAGCCTTATAAAGCGTAAAGCCAATTCAGGATAAGCCAAACCAAAACGTTTTCTGGCCCGGGCAAGGAGCATGAAGGCAGTCTATTTGCCTCGCAACCACCTGAATATCAGCATGTTTAACCCCGGCAAGCTGCTACTGTAAACTCCTGCAGAATATCTGACGAAAATCACTCCGGGAGCTGACCCCACTCATGGCAATACAGCTGGAAGAGTAATATCTTGATTGTAATAAATCTTCCCTGTCATGAAAACGCTGAAAAAAATACTGGTCCCTGTAGATTTTACATCCCATTCCGATAACGCCTTACGTTATGCCGTATCGCTCGTCAGGCACTTACCCGGGGCAAAGCTTTTCATTTTACACACCTACCATCTGCCTGCCGCAGTTACCGGTGCCAGTGCTATGGCACTGGCTCCCTACTATGAGGAAGAACTACGCGAAACTACAGAACTGAAGTTTGCAGAGCTCGAGCAAAGGCTGCTGCAACAATGTGCTGCACCTTACCAGTTTTTTTGTGAGTATGGACCGGCGGTGCCGGATATCTGCGAAGTATCTGAAAAGAACAACGTTGACCTGATCATCATGCCTGCTCACCCCTGCAGTGCCCTGGAAGAATACATTGGCAATGTTACCACTGCCACTATCCGCAACAGCGAGGTGCCGGTGTTGGTGGTGCCACCTGCCTGCTCTTTTGCCCTGCCAGATGCTGTGGTTTTTGCCACCGACTGCAAAGACATGCCACAGGAAAAAGCCGCAGAACAACTAAAGCCCTGGTTAACACAATTTAAACCCCGTTTACACCTGCTGCATACAGGCAAAGATTTAAATCATTTACCTAAAGAAAAGGCGCTGAATCTACTGGCTCTGGAGAATTTATTCAGCTCCTTTACCCCTATTCTGAAGGTGGAAGAGGCAGATGACCCAGAGGTGGGCATTATTAATTATGTAAAGGAAAAGCAGGCTACCCTGCTGTGCATTTTGCCCCGGAAACATGGCCCCCTGTACCACCTGCTAAACAAGAGTGTTACGCACAGGCTGGCTTTCCACACCCCTGTTCCCATGCTGGTGCTTAAGGAGTTTTGATTAGGGTGCTACCTCTGGCTAAAAGGCTGCGGCTAGAGCTGTTTACAACGCACCCATGATTTTGGAGTAGCATGCTGCTGAATATTTTGGCTAACCCTGGTACATCAATACTGTTTTGGCTTAGTTATTGTATCTGGTATCAATGGGGTTTAGGTTAGAAGGCCTGGTTACAATAGTAGCCGGGCTTTCGCTTTTTACAGCCGGCAAAAGCGGTGCTTATCAATAAATGAGCCCCCGCGATGCTAAGAAAGAAACTCTTTGCTAAGCAGGATACACTTCCCTCTCCTCCTCTATCAAATGTTTACCTGCAGCACACAGCGTTCGCCTTCCAGCTTTATAACTTCTTCCTGGAGATTGAAGGCCTGCTTGGCTTTCTGCATCAGCTCACGGCTCTGAAAATAAATTCTGCGGCGCTCCCTGGCTTCAATAAAGCGGCGTACATCATTCTGAGTCTCCAGTATAAGCGGGGGCACCTGGAACGGACGGCCCTCTTCGTCTTTGGCTACCATGGTAAAATAGCTGGTATTGGTATGTTTAACGAAGCGCTCCTTTACGTTTTCTGCAGTAACCCTTATGCCCACCACCATGCTGCTTTTGCCCACATAGTTCATCGAGGCGTTCAGAGAAATGAGCTCTCCCACCTCTACCGGCTGCATAAAATCGACATTATCTACCGATACGGTTACACAATAAGCCCCACTGTGTTTACTGGCGCAGGCGTAAGCAACCTTATCCATCAGGCTAAGCAAAATACCTCCATGAATTTTGCCACCAAAATTGGCATAGGAAGGTATCATCAGTTCTGTAAGGGTAGTACGGCTGGCGCTAACAGGCCTGGCATCTAGTGATTGTTGCATGCTAATTGACGTAAAAAATTAAAAACAGCATTCCTACACTCCGGCAAGTACACCATTCACCTGTAGGGCGTGGAATAACAAGCCAAAAAATAGTAATGCTAAAGATAAGGCATAGCAGCAATTTCATTTCTGATTATTCACTTTATATACAGTTTGAATAATCAGAAATGAAACAATGCAATTAACAGATGTGCAAGAGAACAATCATGCGCCAAGCTGCTGTATTCTTGATTTATCACTGAGCCACCAGAATCGTACGGCAAGAAGAATGGCAGCAACGGTAAGACCCGTAAGCAGCCCCCACCACACGCCTACAATACCCAGATCAAAGGTAAAACCAAGCAGGTACCCAAGCGGCAGTGCCAGTATCCAGTAGGCAAAGAGGGTAATCCAGGTAGGAACGCGCACATCTTCCATACCCCTGAGAGCACCTAAGCCCACCACCTGCAAACCGTCTGATAATTGGAAGAAAGCGGCAATCACGAGCAAGCCGGCTGCAATATCAATAACATTGGTATTATCGATGTACAGGGTAGGCAAAAGGTGGCGGCCAAACAGGAACAGCAGCGCAAAAAGGGTTTGCAGTACCAGCACGAGCACTGCAGATGTAACGGCTGCGGTGCGCAAACCAGCCACATCCTTTCGCCCCAGCAGGTTGCCCACCTGCACGGTTGCTGCGGCACTAATACCAGAGGCAATCATATAGCTCATGGAGGCCAGGTTGATGGCAATCTGGTGGGCTGCCTGGGCTGTATCGCTGATCCAGCCAGCCATGATAACGGCTCCGCTAAAAGCACCTACCTCGAAAGTAAACTGCAGCCCCATGGGAATACCAAGCTTTATCAGCTTCACCGACATTTTCTTCTTGAAACGCGAAAAGTGAAAATAGTCCCTGTAACGCTCAAACAAGGGGCTTTTATAGCAATACCAGGCCATGCCAATTGCCATCAGTATCCTGGAGAGCAGGGTAGCCCAGCCGGCACCAGCCAATCCCAAGGCCGGGAAACCCCAGTTGCCGTATATAAGCAGCCAGTTAAAGAATACGTTTACACCATTTGCCAGCAGGGTAATGTACATGGCCTGCCGGGTATAGCCCAGGCCTTCTGCAAACTGCTTGAAAGCCTGGAATGCCATGAGCGGAATAAGAGAACCGGCAGCAATGGCCAGATAGGCACCTACAATGTCTACCACTGCAGGAGGCTGTTCCATATCATCCAGAAAGGGCAGCAGCAACACAATAAGGCCGGCCAATGCCGCGCCAGCCAGTACATTTATGAGCAGGCTGTGCTGTAGCAGGTTAGCAATCCGGCGCCGGTTGCCCCTGCCATCTGCAGCAGCTACCAGGGGCGTAAGCCCGTAGCTTAGGCCCAGGCCAAACATCATGGGCAGTACTACAATGCTGTTTGCCAGGGAAACCGCTGCCAGCGGCACTTTACCCAGCTGCCCCACCATCATACTATCGGCGGTACCTACCAGCACGTGGCCCAGGTAGCTGAGCATTACCGGTAAAGCTATTTGCAGGATACGCCGTGCCTGCCATTTCCAGGAGGTTGAAGCGTGAGCGGTGGTGGATGTCATTTGATTAAATACCCTTCATACGGGCTACTTTTAAAAGCCCTGCAACGGAAATGCTATCCGTTATTTTTCCTTCCATCACCCATGCTACCGCTTCTTTCAGCGACAGTTTTTTTACTACAAGCTGCTCGGTCTCTTCAGGCTCTTCTTCGCCAGGGGTAAGCTCCTCTGCCAGGTACACATAGCCGGTTTCGTCGGTAACCGAGTTGGAGGTATGAATGCGCATGATATTGGTCCAGCGGGCAGCGGTGTAGCCGGTTTCTTCTTTCAGCTCCCGTTTGGCCGATTCCAGAATATCAGATTCCTTCGGGCCTCCGCCCATGGGTATTTCCCAGCTCCATTCATTCAGCGAATAACGGTACTGTCCCACCAGCCAGGTATTATTATCTTCATCTAAGGGAATAATACCGAGCGCCCAGTTCCTGAAGCTTACCACACCATAAATACCCGGATTACCGGATGGGTTTAGCACCTGGTCTTCGCGCACGCGTATCCAGGGGTTTTCATAAACAGGCCTGCTGTTGGTGGTTGTCCAGGGATTATGGTTAGGGTCGTATGTTTTTTCAAAATTCATGGCCGCAAAATTAAGAGGAATCTTCTACCTTTCGGCATAAAACGAGCTGATTGGTACAGGCATTTTTTCATTATAGCATGCACTTCCTGGTGCCCGGGCTGCTGGCCTGGACTTTTTTCAGGCCCATGTGGCTCCGGGCCTGGTTCCTGATGGTGCTTACCATGCTGGTAGATCTTGACCACCTGCTTAGCACACCTGTTTTCGACCCGGAGCGCTGCAGCATAGGTTTTCACCCCCTGCATACCCTGCCGGCAATCATAGGCTATGTAGTGCTGCTGCTCCTGCCTTACAAATCTATACGCATAGTTGCACTTGGCCTGCTCTTTCACATGCTCACCGACTTTATCGACTGCATCTGGATGCTAAAGAACTGTCCAGCCTGCTGCGATAAATCCGCCATAAGCTGGGTGTGCAGCTATTTATAAAAGCGCATATAACTGATTTACCAGCTGCTGCCAGTTAGCAGTATATCTTTATTTTACCCGTAGTGAGCAATTACAGCAGGTGCACTTTAATGGATATTTCACTGCAGGCATGGATCATCATAGTGATCATCAGCAGGATTACACCCTCAAGGATTCTAATCCTAAATTATGATATGGTGGTAACGTCCTCCACACTAACAAGCCTGTCCAGGCGTATGAGTTGTCCTTTTTCCATCAGTATATAGTTATTGCCCTGCCATGAAAACAGATCTACAATAACAGAATTTACTTTAACAGAACTACCGTCGTTTTGCCTGTAAACAATGCTACAGGACTTCTCCTGACTGGACCAGTTTTGCAGGTTATCAAAAAAATCACTTTTAACAGGAGTGTTTACAATTCTCATAAAAAACAGTTTCTAAAGGCTAAAAAATGGGTTGCCGTTAACATAACGGGGATTTCTATTACGTAGAATTTGCGCAAAGGTTGAGCTTTGAAAAAAAACTTCTCCAACTGAGAACCGTTTGATAATCAGAGACGTAAAAGCAATCGTTCCGGTACCAAAAGCCTTTTGAAGGCTTGTAAACAAGGTGCTGGTGAACCTAATTTTTTTAAGATTATGAAAAAGCTAAGCATAATGATTTTTATGGCCGCAACCATGCTGGCCGCCTGTAGTGATGGAGAACGAACCCAACCAGAATCTGGTGATCCGGGCTACATCAGTACTAATGGAGAAGGTGTAGACAATGATGAGATGATAATAGACCGCACCTCTAATGCCACAACAGCCGATACTGCAACAGCAGAAGACCAGCCTATGGCCGAAGGCGAAGCAGAGGCAGAAGCCAGAGCCCAACGGGTGATGGGCGAAGAGCAGAAGCGCCTTGCTTACTGGACCCTGGATGAGGAGAGCATTACTGCCGATGAAGCATCACTGACCAGCAACCTGGAGGAAATGGAGAAAAAGTGGTACCGCATTGAAGCAGACCTTAAAAATGTAGAAACCGGTACCTATAATCCTGCCGGACAGCTAAGCAGAGAGGGCCAGAAAGAGGTAAAAGAAGCCAGGGCAAAAGTAGCTGAGGCCAAAAGAACTGTGCAGACCGCACAGCAGAGAAGTGATGCCGGCAGACACGAAGATGCCGCTGAAAAGCTAAAAGCCGCTAATGAGAAACTGGCAGATGCCCGTGAAGATTATATGGAAGCACTGCAAAAAGAAACTGGTGTAACAATGGCAGTAGAAATGGAAAGAGAGTAAAACCTGCTTTTTAGCACACCAGAAAATTTATAAACATTGAAAAAGAAGCAGTCGGTAGCAGCTCATGCTATGCAGACTGCTTCTCTTTTTTACCCCTGATCAGTTGTTGAAGGGTTATTTAACATGAAAATCAGTTTTTTTCTACCACTTCGCCACTGCAGCAGCCAGTAGCAGGTTTGTGTTTAAGGGCGATCTGCCTATTTTTAGGAGATTATGCTACGTCAATACTATCAAACCTTAGTGCCGGAGGCCGGCTGTGATGAAGCCGGCAGGGGCTGCCTGGCCGGACCGGTGGTTGCAGCAGCCGTGGTACTGCCGCATACTTTTTATCACCCCCTTTTAAACGACTCCAAACAATTAAATCCGCAACAGCGGCAGGAGCTGGCCCCTATCATCAAAAAGGAAGCCCTGGCCTGGGCTGTAGCCAGCTGCAGTCCTGCCGAAATAGACCAGCATAACATTCTGCAGGCGAGCCTGCTGGCCATGCACCGGGCAGTTGCCCAGCTGCAACTTACACCCCGACTGCTGCTTATCGATGGTAATCGCTTCAGGCCCTATCCATGTATTGAGCATGTGTGTATTGTAAAAGGCGATAGCCTCTATGCCTCTATTGCAGCAGCTTCTGTGCTGGCCAAAACCCATCGGGATGCACTCATGGAGGCCCTTTCTGAAGAGCACCCGCAGTATGGCTGGGCACGCAACATGGGCTACCCCACCCCTGAACATAAAAAAGCCCTGCTGGAATGGGGGCCAACCCCACTGCACCGAAAGAGCTTTAAAGGAGTGAAGGAGTACAAGAGTGAAAAGGTATAGTTAACCAGCCGGCATTTTTCAGTTATATACCTGCCGGTTTGGTTGTTTCGTTATATTTAGGCGCAAATTGATAATTTTCATTTTCAATACTAATGATTAACCAAATAGAGAAAAGCTTAACAGGCCTGCTTTTACTGCTGATGATGGTATCAGCGGCAGCTTATGCACAGCAGAAAAAATCACCATCATTGGAGGACCTCTTTGAGCGTAATGTTTTTAGCCAGCAAAGCGTACGAGGCATTAACTGGATGAAAGACGGCCGCTACTACACCTCCCTGCGCCCAAACCCGCAGACCAACACCCAGGATGTGGTAAAATATGATATTACTACCGGCGAACCGGTAGCCACACTGGTAGATGGCAGCAAGCTTGCCGCCAGCGGCCAGAATGGCACCTTCCGCTTTTCTGATTACAGCCTTAGCGCCGATGAAACCAAGGCACTGCTTGCTACCGAAGAGGAAGGCATTTACCGCCACTCTACCAAGGCTTACTATTACATTTACGACCTTACCACCGGTGACCTGAAGCCCCTGGCAAGCGGCGATAAGCAAATGTATGCTACCTTCTCACCTGATGGCAGCAAAGTAGCCTATGTACGCAACAACAACCTTTATTACAAAGAGCTTTCCGATATGCAGGAGGTGGCTGTTACCACCGATGGCCGCTTTAACGAAATTATCTACGGCGGTGCCGATTGGGTATACGAAGAGGAGTTTTCTTTTGCGAAAGGCTTTTTCTGGTCGCCCGACAGCCGCAAAATAGCTTTTTACCGCTTCGACGAAAGCCAAGTGCCTGAGTACAACATGCAGCTCTGGACAGATGTGCGCCAGGGCCAGCTCTACCCCCAGGATTATAAGTTCAAATACCCAAAGGCGGGTGAAAAGAACTCAGAAGTAAACATACTGGTGTACAACCTGCCCGACAAAAAAACTGTGCAGGTACAGACCGGTGAGGAGAAAGACATTTACCTGCCCCGCATTTACTGGACTGCCAACCCCGATCTGCTGGCCTTTATTCGCATGAACCGCCTGCAAAACCAGCTGGAGCTGCTTCATGCCGATGCTGCTACTGGCAATGCTACGGTAATCATTTCAGAAAAAGCAGCTACCTACGTAGACCTGGGCTATAACGATAATCTGAAGTACCTGAAGGACGGCAAAGGTTTTGTGCGCACCAGTGAGCAGGATGGCTACAAGCATATATACCACCACAAAATGAATGGTGAGCTGATCCGGCAGATTACCACCGGCAACTGGGAAGTAACAGACCTGGTAGGTGTTGATGAGAAAAAGAAGCTGGTATATTTTATTTCTTCTGAAGATTCTCCCCTGGAGCGCCAGTTCTACAGCATCAGCCTTAAGGGCAAAAATAAAACCAAGCTAAGCAATGAGGCCGGCGTGGTAGACATCAGCATGAGCCCCGACTTTAGCTATTATATCCAGTACCATTCTTCTGCAACAGAACCACTTACTGTATCGCTGCACCGTGCACCACAGGGCGAACTGGTTAAGATTCTGGAAGATAATGAACGCCTGCGCCAGCGCCTTAACGCCATTAACCTGAATACCAAGGAGTTCTTTAACTTCCAGACAGAAGAAGGCACCCAACTGAATGGCTACATGATACGCCCCTCCAATTTCGATGCCACCAAACAGTACCCCGTGCTGATGTATGTGTATGGCGGTCCGGGAAGCCAGACTGTTTTAAATAACTTCAGCACCCTTCGCGAAGCATGGCACAGCTATATGGCCGACCAGGGTTACCTGGTAGTCTCGGTAGACAACCGCGGAACCGGCGCCCGCGGCAGAGACTTTAAGCACCTTACCTATGGCCAGATGGGTAAGCTGGAGGTAGAAGACCAGATAGCAGCAGCCAAATACCTGGCTACCCTGCCTTATGTAGATGATAGCCGCATTGGCATCTGGGGTTGGAGTTATGGTGGCTATATGTCGTCGCTGGCAACTTTCATTGGTAACGATGTATTTAAAACAGGCATAGCAGTTGCCCCTGTTACAAACTGGCGCTTCTATGACACCATTTATACCGAACGTTATTTAAAAACCCCGCAGGAGAATCCTGAAGGCTACGATGCCTACTCTCCGATCACACATGCCGATAAGTTAAAAGGGAACTTTCTGCTGATTCATGGTACCGGCGACGACAATGTGCATTTTCAGAATGCAGTTGCCCTGCAGGATGTGCTTATAGAGTCAGGCAAGCAGTTCCAGTCGTTTTACTATCCTAACAGGGCACACAGCATCAGGGGAGGCAACACCAGCCTACATTTATTTCAGATGATGACTGACTATGTGAAAAACAATCTTTAACAGGGCCAGCCCATTCTGTTGTAAAAGCTATCCTTAGGGATAGCTTTTTTTGTTTAAACACTGACAAAACATCCCCATTCCTTACATACACCAACAGGGGAGCCTCCTTAGATAATTTTTACATCACACGATATAAATGCAAAATATTTTGCATATCAGCGGTTACCTTTTTATTAATTCCGGTATATACATACAAAAAAGCACCTGTGTATTATTTCAACAGGTAAGAGAAGATCTCCTCTATATAAACCGGAACTTAAACCAAAATTCATATAAAAATGGAAACAGCATTACAAACCTGGTATCAAGCTGGTCCTTATGTGGCCCTGGCTGCAGGCGGCACCGGACTGGCTATTTTGCTGTACTATATAGTACGTTTATCAACTCAAAAGGAAAAGAAAGATAAGTATGACTTTATCATTCGCAATGAGATTGATATGCTATGGTACAGCGCACTTGCACTAATTGCAGCGGCGGCAGTTTATGCCAACACCATTGCACTTGAAGCAGAACCCCTGTGGATTTTCACCCGCATCTTTGTTAGCATTATGTTCGGCATAATTCTGGGTGTGATTGTACAGAACCTGCTTAAATTCTACTACCCCTTTTACATTGAAAAACGTTTAAAGGAACTGCGTTACTCTCCACGCATAAACCCAAGCAACGGCAACTTAATGAAGCTGCTTAGCGAGGAAGAAGAAGATGTGCACCTGGAGCCGGGTATGCAGGCAGAAGAAAACTTGCATGCAATTGACTATGACGTATGGTTAGACGAAGCCACAGGCTTTACCCGCATAGAAAAGTACGATGGTCACCTGCACGCACTGCAGTGCCCCGAGTGTAACTACCAAACCTTTAAAGTGAAACGCGAAGAGCTGGTTCTGGCCCCAACCACCAGCACCGAGGGAGAACTGGTAAAACACTACTGCTGTGCCTATTGCGACCACAGATCCAGAAAAGTTTTTAAAGTAGCCAGACTGGAGGAAGAAGTAGCACCAAGATTGGTTACAAATCCGCAGCATCGCATTGCCGGAGCATAAAACACTCTTTGCACCTTATCTCACTTCGGCCAATCAAAAGAAGCCGCTCCAATACAGGGGCGGCTTCTTTGCTTAGTTCTTATAATAAAATTTCCTGATTCCTGATTCCTGATTCCTGATTCCTGATTCCTTTACTACAAATTTTCATCAGGCCATCAAATCATCAAGAAAGCGATAGGCGTTTCCGTAACTAAGCTTTCGCAACTGCTCCATGCTTAAACCCTTCTCTGCCAGCTGCTGTAATATCTGCGGGTACCTGCCTGCATTTTCATGCTCCTGGAAGTAAAAAGGAATACGGCTTTTATCCGGCATATCCCTGGTATAGAAAAAGTCTGCACCAAAGCTCAGCAGGTCTTCGGCCCCCTGCTCCAAACCATACATAATATGCGCCTGCAGCGCCTGCGGATCTTCTTCATGCACATAGGCACGCAAAAAGTTAATACCGATAAGCCCTTGACGTTTTATGAGCTCCTGCACAAACTCTTCGGGCAGGTTGCGCCTGTGCTCCCACACCTTTCTGAAGTTAGAGTGGCTGGCTATCAGTGGCACCTTAAGGTTGCGCTGCGCTGTGTAATTAAAGATACCTTCGGCAAGCGCGTCGCTGGTGTGGGCCAGGTCTATGGCTATATTTTTACCGGAAAGATACTCGAGCAGTACTTTACCGTCATCCTTTAAACCTGCCTCGCTGTAGTTGCCACCGCCAAAGCGGTTTTCTGTATGGTGGGTAATACCAATGTAAAAGATACGCTCTACCTTTGCTGCTATAGACTCCAGCCTTTCAAAAGTTTTATCAAGAGGCTCATCCTCTTCGCACAGGCCTGCAGCATTTTCAATAGCCACAATGGTTCCTATTTTACTGCCCGTAGCCAGCTGCTGCAGGTGCTCCCGGCGGGTCACAGGCAGCAGGTAATCGGCATAATCCTGCATAAGGCGGCAATACAGCTGCGCCTGGTCCCAGGCCTTTTGCACACTGCCCTTCCGTACATCTGAATAAATTGCCATTACCTGCAGCTTAACACCTCCCCTTTGCAGGTAGGGAATGGTAGCACCCATATCTTCAGTACCAGCAGGGTCTGCATGGGGTACTTCGCGCAGGTAAGCCAGCAAATCGCAATGCAGGTCAAAAACCGGTAAATTTGCAACAGAAGGTTGTTTCATAGAAAGAATGGTTAAACAAGTACCAGCTTTGCTCAACAAGAAACATTTGCCGGTGTTATAGCTGTTAAGGTTAAATACAGGTGTGCAAGATAGTAAAACGTGCTTTTTGTCAAAAATGATGGAAATACCTGTACTCTTTAGTATTTTTGAAATAGAAGAATCATTAGGTGTGGAAGAAGCCCCATTAAAAGACATGTTACGCGGCACAGGCCTGCGCTATACCAAACAGAGAGGAGAGGTGCTACAACTCTTTCGCGAGCATGATACGGCCCTCACCCAGGCAGAGCTTGAAAAGATGCTTCCCTCCCAGTTCGACAGAATAACGCTCTACCGCATTTTGCGCTCCTTCGAGGCAAGCGGCTTATTACACAAGGTACTCGACGACTCCGGCACAACCCGCTTTGCCCTTTGCAGAACCGGCTGTTCAGAACATGAACATCACGATGAGCACGTACACTTCCGCTGCTCCAGCTGCTCAAAAACCCTCTGTTTGCCAGAAGTTGCCATCCCGGACGTTAAGCTGCCAAAAGGCTATGTGTTTGGTGATGCAAAGCTCCTGATTGACGGGATTTGCCCCGAATGCGTGATAAGCAGCAATTAGTTTCCGGCACAGAAAAAATCATAAGCAAATAAGCCCATCAATACAAGGCAGGCACTTTTAAACGTTCCTTAATTGTAATTGCACTAATGTTGCAATAATGTATCGGTTTTCATTACCTTTGAAGCGCCGACTTTATTTTTAAGTAAAAGAGGATTGCTGGCACTGCATTGCTGTTATCTAAGCTTTTCACTGATTTGAAAGAATACATAGGCACCACCATCAGCTGGATGTTTAAAAAGAACAGACTTTTTGTAAGCATGCTGGGGTTTATTCTCCTGGTTTTAGCAGCACTTCCACTGGCTGCCCAGCAGCAAAAGCCAAAATGTATTACTGACTGCAGCTGCGATATGGCCGGACGGGTGGTAGACCAGCTCACCCAGGAGCCCCTACCCTTTGCAACTGTGCAGCTAAAGGGGTCAAGCGTTGGCACTATCGCCGATGATGAGGGTGTGTTTCACCTCCACAACCTCTGCGACGATGAATTTGACCTGGTGGTTTCTTTTGTTGGCTACAAGCCAGTTACCCATCACCACGATCTTTACCACAACGATCCCGTAATTTACCTCTCGCCCGAAGAAGCGCAGCTGGAAAGCATTGTAGTGGAAGGCAGGCAAATGGAGAGCGGTATGGCATCGGTAACAGCTACCACCATAGGCCCCGAAGAGCTGGAGAACAGCCAGGGCGAGCGCCTGGGCAACCTGCTAAGCAGACTCTCTGGTGTAACTACCCTCAGCACCGGCCAGAATGTGGTGAAACCGGTAATTCATGGTCTGCACAGCAGCCGCATTCTCATCATCAACAACGGTATACGGCACGAGAGCCAGAACTGGGGTGCCGAACATGCCCCCGAAATAGACCCCTCGCAGGTCAGCAACATAAGCCTTATTAAAGGTGCCGCCTCGGTAAAATATGGCCCTGGTGCCTTAGGTGGGGTAATTGTAGTTAACCCGCCACAGCCTCAATTAACAGCTCCGCTGAGTGGGAGGGCCGGACTAAGGCTGCAATCCAACGGACGTGCCGCCGGGGGTACGTTGCTGCTGCAGGAAGGCTACTCTAACTTTGCCTGGCTTGCCCAGGCTTCCGGCCTGTTTCAGGGCGATTTACACACCCCTGATTATAACCTTACCAATACAGGTGCCAGGGAACTTAGCTTTTCTGCAGGCGCACTTTACCACAGACGGCAGCTTGACCTTAGGGCACACTACAGTTACTTTCAGCAAAAACTGGGCATCCTCAGAGGTTCCGTGGTGGGAAGTTTAAACGACTTAGCTTTTGCCATTAACAACGAACCACCTGCCTACACCAGCGGCTTCTCCTATAACATAAATACACCTAACCAGGAGGTACTACACCACCTCCTGAAACTCGATGGCAGCTATACTTTCCATAACAGCAGCCTGGATTTTCAGTATGGCTTCCAGTTAAATGAACGGCAGGAGTATGATGTAAGGAGAGGAACCAACAACCAGCTGCCTTCTATTAACCTGCAATTGCTCACCCATTCTTTCGAAGCCGACTGGAACCACCCGGCCATAGGCAACCTTAAGGGATCAGCAGGTGTACAGCTACAATTGCAGGATAATAATAATATAGCCGGCACCAACACAACGCCTTTTCTACCCAACTACAACAACCTTAACCTGGGCGCCTACCTGGCAGAATCAATTCAGGCAGGAGAAACCATTTTCGACCTGGGTGTACGCTTTGACATTCAGCAGAGCTCTGTGAGGGGAAGAGATCAAAACCAGGATATATTCCGCCATGAATTAAACTACAGCAGTATTACAGCCAGCACAGGCTTTCTTAAGCCAATGAATAACTGGTCTACCATACAATCTAACCTTGGCCTGGCCTGGCGACCACCCAACATGGCCGAATTGTACAGCTACGGCAAACACGAAACTGTTATAGAATATGGCCTGCTGCGCTTTCACGAAGGAGTCTCTGGTGTTTTTTCCCAGGCCGAACGGGCTGCCAACAGTGAGTTAAGCTACAAATGGGTAAACACCTACAGCTATCAGCGCAACGGAACCACGGCAGAGCTTACCGCATACGTAAACTATCTGCAAAACTATATTTACAGTAAGCCTGCAGGTATTACTGTAATCTCCAGGGGGCCTTTTCCGTTTTTCATCTACGACCAAACCAATGCCTTACTGGCAGGCGTAGATGGCAGCTTTGCCTTACAGCACAACAATTTATGGGAATCTGCCCTGCGCTTTTCGTTCCTGTATGCTACAGATGTAAAAAACAACGAACGCTTTCTAGGCCTGCCTGCTAACCGCATTGCCTACACATTAGCTTATAAGCAGGCCAGGCTTGGCAAGTTCAGTAACTTTACTGCCGGGCTGGAGCCATCCTACACCTTCAGGCAGTACCTTGCACCGCCTGTCATTACACCCGCCCAGCTGCTGGAGTCTGCCGGAGATGATACAGAAATATTTGCCACAGCAGAAAATGGTTTTGACTTGATGGCTGCCCCGGAAGGATATTTCCTGCTAAACCTTGCAGGCAGCATTGAAAAAGGCAAATTGACCTATGGCCTTGAAGTACGCAACCTGCTAAACACCTCCTACCGCGACTATACTAACCGCCTGCGTTATTTTGCCGATGAACCTGGCAGGAACTTTGTCGTTTCTGTTAAATATAATTTTTAAAACTTTTTTACTCCCATGAGTTTTATATATTTGCATCACTGTTGCAATAATTAAATTATTTATCATGAAAGCTGCAAAAAACATTTTTTCATTTATTCTGCTACTGCTCCCCTTTGTGGTACTGATGGCATGTTCTGATGATGACGACGTACCAGCACTTGAAAACGAAGAAGAAGTAATTAGCCAGGTAACCCTTACTTTTACGCCTGCCGATGGTGCTGATGCACTTACTTTCGACTGGACAGACCCCGAAGGCCCTACATTACCCGTAGTAGATCCGGTTGTGCTTCAGGCAAATACAGAATATGATCTCACCATAGAACTATATGGCCCGAATGGCGAGAATATCACAGAGGAAGTGCAGGAAGAAGCTGCTGAGCATTTGTTTTTCTTTGGCTGGAGCGATCAGCTGTTTGATAGCCCCACCGGCACCGGCAACATTAGCAATCGCAGCAACACTGTAGATTATGGTGATACCGACAGCAATAATCAGCCGGTTGGTCTTGCCACCACCTGGACCACCGGAGAACCAGCCAGCGGCACATTCAGGATGGTGCTGAAACATCAGCCAAACATTAAGTCAGCCACCTCTACTGTTAACGACGGAGAAACAGATGTGGATATTACCTGGGCTGTAACAGTTGAATAGTATGAAGCCGGCCTATAAATAGGTTGAAGCTACCGGTCTGCAACCGGTAGCTTTTCTTTTTTATCTGAACTAAAAGTAGCTACTTTAGGCTTTTACAAGTAATGATCCGACTGCTGAAAAAGCTTATTGCTGTTGTACTCACAGGGCTGGTACGTTTTTATCAGCTTGCCATCTCTCCTTTGCTGGGCCAGAGCTGCCGCCATACCCCTACCTGCTCTACTTACATGATAGAGGCCATACAGGAGTGGGGACCATTTAAAGGCACCTGGATGGGGCTTAAGCGCATAGGCCGCTGCCATCCCTGGGGCACCCACGGCTATGATCCCGTACCCAAACGTAAAAGCCATAGCCACTGATTTCTGCAGTGCTGCTGCTATCTGGCAATCCTTTGCTTTTAATTCCAGAGCAGTTATTCTATCGTCAATACCTGTAGGAATAAGCTGAAAAATATTTTAGAGCTATGTAATAGAATTCAATATCTTACCTATATAATCCAATACAATACATCTACATTAGATACTGTTTTCAATAACTTTAGCCTTACTCCAATTCCCAGCCATCCTATTTATTTCTGATTATGACAGGACCTGATCCCGCTACCGCCTTTCCTCTAAAGCATTATGATAAGCTTTGCTTTCTGAAGAATATCATTAAAGCTCCTAACATCAGCATAGGCGATTACACCTACTACGATGATTTCAGGAGTGTTGATAATTTCAGGAAGAATGTAAGATACCTTTTTGACTTTACGGGCGATAAGCTCATTATTGGCAAATTCTGTATGATCGCTTCAGATGTACAGTTCATCATGAATGGCGCCAATCACCTGACCAACGCCATCTCCAGTTACCCCTTTGCTATATTCGGGCAGGGCTGGCAGGAGGCCATGGAGGGCAAGGCTTACCCATCCAAAGGCAATACTGTTATTGGTAACGATGTGTGGCTAGGCTATAAAGCCGCCATTATGCCGGGTGTAAGCATTGGTGATGGTGCCATTATTGGCGCTTATGCTGTTGTAACCAAAGATGTACCACCATATACCATTGTTGCAGGTAATCCTGCTGTTACGATCCGCAGGCGCTTTAGTGAGCAGGATACCTCACGTCTCCTCAACATACGCTGGTGGGACTGGCCAATAGAAAAAATCACCCGCAATGTACAGCTGCTCACCGGCAATGATATTAATGGCCTGGAAAAAGCAGTATAGCCACAATCAGGCTGTACAGATGCATTTTCTAAGCTGTAGCCCTTTATAAAAAGTTACTATCAGCAGGAAGCGTTTTTAACCTGCATACTGCCTGAAAAGCTTATTCATCAAGCCAATAAAATAAAGAAGCCTCTCCTTTACCGGGAGAGGCTTTCTTTTAACGTTACCGCAAATTAACCACCGAAGTCGTCGAAGCGGATATTTTCTTTAGGTACACCCATATCGTCGAGCATTTTAAGTACCGCAGCGTTCATCATTGGAGGTCCGCAGAGGTAGTACTCAATTTCATCTGGCTCGGGATGAGTCTTCAGGTAGTTATCGAACAGCACCTGGTGAATAAAGCCAACATAACCATCGCCGCTATCGTCCAGCGCCTTTTTCACCTGCCAGTTGTCTTCCGGTAGTGGTTCGGAAAGGCCAATGTAGAAGCGGAAGTTCGGGAAGTCCTTCTCAATACTACGGAAGTGGTTGGTGTAGAAAAGCTCTTTTTTAGAGCGGCCACCGTACCAGTAGCTCACTTTGCGGTCGGTCTTCTCTGTATGGAACAGGTGGAAGATGTGCGAACGCAGCGGAGCCATACCAGCACCACCACCAATGTAGATCATCTCACGCTTGGTTGGGTTGATGTGGAACTCACCGTAAGGACCGGAAATAGTTACTTTATCGCCAGGTTTGCGAGAGAATACATAAGAAGAGCAAACGCCAGGGTTTACATCCATCCAGCGGTTATTGGCACGGTCCCATGGTGGTGTGGCAATACGGATGGTAAGCATAACGATGTCTCCCTCGGCAGGGTGGTTAGCCATGGAGTAAGCGCGGAACAGCGGCTCATCGTTCTTCATGGTCAGGCCCCACATCTGGAACTTATCCCAGTCAGACTTATAAACGTCTGGCTTGTGGTTCAGCTCAGGCTTAGGCGTGATGTCCATGTCCTTGAAGTTAACCGTGATGGC
Source organism: Cesiribacter sp. SM1 (assembly GCF_020178975.1). GTDB lineage: Bacteria > Bacteroidota > Bacteroidia > Cytophagales > Cyclobacteriaceae > Cesiribacter. Next base: position 147,187 of record NZ_JAHXBU010000047.1, on the reverse strand, counting down.
AGGAACGTCGATCTGGATGTAACCACCCGGCTCGAAGTGCATGCTTTCACCTTCCGGCAGGCGCACCACAAACTCTTTGATGAAGGTAGAAACGTTGTAGTTCGATACCACTTCGCACTCCCACTTCTTGATACCGAAGATCTCTTCCGGTATGCGAATGCGCATATCGTTCTTCACCTTTACCTGGCAGGCCAGGCGTACGTTTTCGCGCTGCTCGGTACGGCTTAAGTGGCCAACCTCTGTGGGTAGCACTTCGCCGGCACCTTCTTCTACCACGCATTTACACATGGCACAGGTACCGCCACCACCACAGGCAGAAGGCAAAAACACTTTCTGCGCCGACAGGGTGCTCAGGAGCGTACCACCTGCCGATACTACCATTGGCTCATTTTCGTCGCCATTCACCACAATGCGTACGTCTCCGGACTGCACTAGCTTGGACTGAGCGAACAACAGGATCAGCACAAGGAGCAAAATAACCACAGCAAACGCAACAATGGCAGCAATGATTTCTGGACTCATGTATTTCTCTTAAAATGGGTTTAAGATCTAATTTGGCGCAAATATACCCAACAAAGGGCAATTAAATCAGTAAAGTTCAGTTTTTTTCCTACGTATTGAACACTGCTTTTTAAGCGGTTGTTCGGCTTTTCCTGGCATTTGGCTTTAGAGTGCTTTTTGCCTGAAAAGCCCTTTCCAGGTGCCTTTCATCAGGTTGTATTTTAAAGTACTGGGCAGGGCCTGCCAGAAGTATTTATTCACTTTTACAGCAAAGGAAGGTTGCATATAACAGTTAATGGTACAGCCCTGGCACTGTGGCAGCCGCCCCTCCTGAGCAATAAGCTCCTGAACGGCTTCCGACCTGTAAAGCGCGTAAAGCGCTCCCTCTATCGGAAACTCCTGCAGGCCCAGGTGATAACAGGGCAATACCAGCTTGTTTTCAGGAGAAATCACCACTGTAGTACTCCCTGCCAGGCACACAGGATCTTCCACTTTGTTACCGCCATCCTGCCGCAGGCCTACAAAACCTTCATTCAGGTATACCCCTGGCTTTCGGCCCCAGCGCTTAAGCGCCTGCAGGCTTTGGGCAGAAAGGCCGCCCCCGGTAGCTACCTGGTTATAATTAAAGATGGGATTCAGGATAAGTACCAGCCCGTTGGGTCTGCTAAATTTATCGTACACCTCCCCGATCTGGTGCACATTGCTTTCCATCACAGTAAACAGTATATCAGGCCGCTCACCCAGGCTTTTCGCAACCTTAATGCTTTCTACCACAAAATCATAGCAGGCAACTCCCCGGCTGGTGTCATGCTCCTCTTTATGGGGAGAATCAAGGGAAAAATGCAGCATATCTACCAGCCCCCGCAGGCGCTGTGCCCATTTGGGGTACAGCAGGCCATTGGTGGTAAGGGTGGTGATAAAGCCAATGCTCTTGGCCAGCCGCAGCAGTTCATCTATCTGGCGGTGCAGCAGGGGTTCGCCACCTGTAAAATCTATTACCCTCACGCCCAGTTTGCGCAGCTGCTCCAGATTTTGTTTAACCTGCTCCGGCGTAACATAGGGTGAAGGGCGCTCCCATATATCGCAAAAGCTACAGCTGGCATTGCAGCGGTAGGTTACATAGTAGTTGCAGAGTACAGGGTGGCGAACTAAACGCATGTGGTAAAGGTACAGAAGAGGGGGCAGGGGAAAAAACATTTGATCAACAAGGAGAGCAATAACACAATGTTGGAAGCAGTTATAACAATACATCCACAACAGAAGCACCTTATCAATACGCCATGCACCTGCCTAAGAAACTAAGCTGCCTGATCTTTTGCCTTGGTATCATCACAACCGCCTTTGCACAAAAGGAACTTTACTTCAGGCCCGGCATGCTGCTCAATTCTCCTGTAGAACACCTGATACACAAAGACCAGCATACGGCCTTCCGGTATAATAACCATAACTTGTATTTAGGCTGGGGAATTGAATTTTTCTATAGAGCTAATAATAAGACAGACATTTACGCCGGGTACCAAAACAGCAGGATCGATATCAACTATAGCCTGTACGGTAGCCACCGTTACGCCGCAAGCATAGAACAAAGTGAATTTCCGCTCGCCATAGAATGGTTACTTAAGGATGTACGCCTCTTCCCGATGAGTGAGCGCCCAAAATTCTTCGGCAAAAACAGCACTGCGCATGGCTATTATTTCCTGGCTCTTTTCAGGCTCAAAGCCATAACCGGCATTAGCCTGAGCCACGTAACAACAACAGAAGGCATAGAAAGTGTTAATTATGGGCAACAAATATTTGTAAGGCACTACATCCTGCCGCAGCACTTTCAGAATTTTTCTGTATTTGGCGGCCTATCCCTCCAGTTCTACAACCGCAAGCGAGACAAACTCCACCTTACACTGTTGTACAACCAGGGGTTAAGGCGTGTTGCCGAAATGGAGATAAAGGAATACAGGGGCAGAGACACTTTCAGTGCGCGACTGGGCAGTCGTGGCAGTTATTTTGCCGCACAACTAAAAGTGCCAATAAGGTTAGTCACTTTTAAATCTTAATAACTTAAGTGAGTATTTTTTGATTGCTAAGCCTTCAGCACACCATAAGCGGAACCTATAGTTATACAACTTGCAGCATAACGGCCACAAAATGGCAAACGCTGCCACCTAGCACAAACAAGTGCCATATAGCATGACCGTACTTCAGGCGATTATCCTTATGATAGAAATAAGTACCAGCCGTATAAAATAAACCTCCTGCCAGCAACCATAAAAAGTTTTGCAGCGGCAGGGCCTCAAGCAGTGGCTTCATGGCAACGAGCACCATCCAACCCATGGCTATGTATATGGCGGTAGAAAGCTTCTCATAACGGCCGGTGAAGAAAAGCTTGAAAACTACGCCCAGGGCTGCCAGCCCCCAAGCAACACCAAACAGGCTCCAGCCCCATGCGCCTTTTAGGGTAACCAGCGTAAAGGGGGTGTAGGTACCGGCAATAAGTATAAAGATGGCGCAGTGGTCCAGCACCTTCAGGCGCGATTTTGCGACGGCATGCTGTATGGCATGGTATAAGGTAGAGGCTGTATAGAGCAACACCAGCGCAGCCACAAACACTGCAGCGCTTATAATCTGCCACACATCTCCATAGAGCGCTGCCAGTGTAATAAGCACCGCACCGCCAACGGCGCCGGCCAGTATGCCTATGCCATGGGTAAGGGCGTTGGCAATTTCTTCTTTAAGCTGATGTGTTATATGCATGTTTGATTTGGGTCTGTATGATCAGTAGCTGTTCAAAAAGGCTGCAATTTAGATTTAGGTAAAAGCGGAAAATATGATATAAATCAATTCCTGTTCTCTTTTACACTTAAATGCCTGTTAAAAATGTGGCAGTACTGGCCTTTGGCTCTTAACGTCTCAAAGTTAGGTTTAGTGCAGCTGCCAATGGCTTTACAGGGTAAGAGAGCATTCAAAATACAGGAAAGGGCACGGCAAAATCCCTGCAGTGTGCATTCTTTATTACTCATGCACAAAGGTTTAACAAATTTTTTACAGCCAGCCACAAACCATAGCCCCTGCTTTTAATTTCTTTTTATGATTACTTTTTTAAACAGAAAATTATAAAACCATGGAAAGACTTTTAGGTAAAGTAGCAATAGTAACCGGTGGCGCCACCGGCATAGGTGAAGCCATTTGCAAGAAATTTGCCCGCGAGGGTGCTAAGGTAATGGTGGCAGGCATGCCAGAGGATCCTGTAAACGAGGTAGTGCAGGAAATTACAGAAGAAGGCGGCCAGGCTGCCGGCTTTATGGGCGATGTTGCCGATGCCGACGATGCCATGCGCTGCGTACGGCTGGCGGTTGAGAAGTTCGGAAAATTAGACATCCTGATTAACAATGCCGGCGTATTCCCGGATATGAAAGAACTGCAGCAGTACGACATTGAGGTATTTGACAACCTGTTGCGAAACAACATCCGCAGCTGCTTTATGATGACACGCATGGCCCTGCCAGAACTGCAAAAAACACAGGGCTGCATTGTATCGGCGGGCTCAGAGGCAGGGCAGCTGGGTATTGCCAAGAACACGCCCTATGGTGGCACAAAAGGTTTCATTCATGCCTTTATGAAAGGGGTGGCTGTAGAGCAGTCGCAGCATGGGGTACGGGCAAACTGTGTATGCCCGGGTGCCATCGATACCGCCTGGACCCGAAAAGAAGAGGGTCCCATGGCTAAGGAAGATGAACAATTGATGGTGAATGCTACCCCAATGGGCCGCAGAGGCACACCGGAAGAAATGGCCAATGTGTACCTCTTCCTGGCATCAGACGAAGCCTCCTTTGTTACCGGTGCACTTTTCTTTGCCGATGGTGGCATTACGGTGGCAAAAGGCAGCGTGGGCGAAAAAGCACACGAAAGCATGAAGAAACAGCCTGAAGGTCAGCTCAACCTGCGCCACTCCATGGCAGGCGCCACAGAAGTACGCTGGCCCGGCAGCAAAACCCGTGATCGGGTTTAGAAACAGCCTTGAGTGGCATACAACAAAGGGAGCAGCGGGCTCCCTTTGTTTTTATATGCTACAGCTAAACTTGCCTGTAGTTCGTTCTTCTAATGATTGGGAGCCAGGTTTGGCAGTTCTACGGTTATGGTAGTTCCATACCCACTTTCAGACGTGATACCAATGGTTCCTTTAAGCTTAGAGACTGTTTCTTTTACTATATAAAGCCCAAGGCCGGAGCCAGGGTGCTGGTCCGTGGCACGGTAAAACATATTAAATACCTTCTCCTGGTGCTTTTTCTCAATGCCAATACCATTATCTTCCACCACAATAGTAGCCCCGGCACGGTTTGCTTTAACATAGACTTTCACATAAGAATTTTCTCTGTTTAGCTTAAGATACTTGAAGGCGTTAGAAACCAGGTTGTTGAGAATGATGCTCAGGCGGTAATCATCTGTATAAAAAGGAGCATCCTGCTCAACATCAAAAGAATACTCGGCTTTTTCGGGCTGGCTGTAAGCAAAAGGGGAAAAAACCTCTTCCAGCAGCTCATTGAAGTTTATTTCCACGAACTGCACTTCCTGGCGGGCATTTCTGGAGTAGTCAAGAATATCTTTGATAAACTTATCTTGCTTCTCCAGTGTCTTTTTTACCAGCAGGAGCATCTCTTTTATGGTGCTAATATCCTGCTCTGCCGATATAACCTCTACCAGGCCCAGCAGGGAAGAAATAGGTGCTCTAAGATCGTGTGATACACGGTACACAAAGTTATCCAGCTCCTCGTTTACCTTTATCAGCTCTGCGTTCTGATCTTCAAGCTTCTTTTCGTAGCCCTTCTGTTCAGTAATATCCTGCTTTATACCAATGATCTTTAAAGGTTCACCCGCTCTATTCCTGATAATTTCACCCGTTGTGCGGATACAAACTTCCTGTGCCGAGTTTTTCTTTTTGCATCTGTAGTCATACATCAGACGCTTCTCACTGCTTTTTAGAAGGTTGTTGAAATATTCACGAAAGGCTTGTTCATCATCGGGATGAATGCAGGAAAGAACCTCATCGGTCAAGTACGCATCAGCCAGCTTTAGTCCGAAAAGATTGGCAAATCCTTCGGAAGCCTGTATAAGATTGGTCTTTAGGTCTAACTCAAACATGCCGATACTGGCTGCACTCTGTGCACGGGTAAGTGCATGCTGCTGGCGTTGCATTTCCTCCTGCAGGTTCGAATGCTGTTGCTGACTTAATAATAAATTCTGTTTATTAAGGCGAAGCTCAAGTAGTTTTATAATGTACTTGCTCAACACAACCAAGCCAAAGACCTGCTTATCTGAAAGCTTACGGGGCTTGTGATCCAACACACATAAAGTACCGAGTTTGTAGCCACGCGGACTCACCAGCGGCACCCCTGCATAAAACCTCACCCCTGGTGCTGATGTAACCAGGGGGTTATTTTTAAAGCGTTCATCCAGCAAGGTATCAGGCACCTCTAAAATACCCTCCCCCCTGATTGTGTAAGCACAAAAGGCAATCTCCCTGGAGGTTTCAAACTGCTCCCAACCAACTTTTGCCTTAAACCACTGCCTGCATTCATCAATAAAAGACACCAGCCCTATGGAAGCTTCGCACATATAGGAAACCAGCTTCACCACATCCTCAAAATCCTGCTCCTGCGGTGTATCCAGAATAGCATATCTAAGCAATTCCTGAAGCCTTGCGTCTTCTTGTTCTTCAAAAGTTGTAGTGGCTACCATACTGGTGATTTAACATTAAATACAAGCTTAGATATAATCTTAATGCCCTTCTGCTATTCCCAATATAATAATAATAAATTCCATAGATAATCTAACACTCTCAGGTTGAATGTTACAGAATCAGAAAAAAAATGCCTGATGCTGTGTATCTGCATCAGGCATTTTTTGCGATTAACATGCTGTTATTTTCGTGTTTTCTTATCGTAGTCTGGTCCTTTTCTAGCATCCCAGTCTTTCAGGTGTTTTTTTCTGCCTTTAAGCATCAGAGGGGTAAAGGTGGCAATTAAAATTGCTACAAAATATACCGCCAGTGTAAAGGCATATGCCATTCTGTACTCAATACCTACAATCCATAAAAAGATCACCTCTACCAGGTATCCTACCAGCACCAGCCTGAAACCGTTATAGAGGCTTCTTGACCTGTCTGGTTTGGTAATCCAGAAAATAATACCTGAATAGGAAAGAAAGCCCAGCGTCATAAATATAAAGATCCCGATGCGGGTCATATATTCCTGGTTAAAGCCAAGCTCATAGGTATCGCTCATAGGCTCACCAATGAGGTATATATATATTAGGTTGCCAAGAATACCCGGGAGCGCGGCAATTATGCCGTAAAGGATAATGATTGGCCAGGTTATTCGTCTGTCTGATAATGTAGTATCCATATTCTGTCAGTTAAAAAATAATGTTTTGGTCTTTTACTTATACGTATGGCTGCGCCATTTCGCCGAGGGCTGTAACTTCGGCTGAATGCTACAGCTATCAACGTCCTATGTACATAAATACTAATTTAGGTTTGGCATGGTTTGTCAAATAACGGGAAAATGATGATTGTAGCTGGTATAAACTAAAAAAGCCGGCATTATACCGGCTTTCATAACTGTATGTTGGCTGCACTGCTTAGGAAAGCATGCCCAGCAACAAAGTAATTTTGCTCTTGAGATTGCGGCGGTCTACAATAAAATCAAGAAAACCGTGCTCCAGCACAAACTCTGCACTCTGGAACCCCTTAGGCAGATCCTTGCCTATAGTTTCGCGGATAACCCTTGGCCCGGCAAAACCGATCAGTGCACCGGGTTCGGCAATATTAAAATCGCCCAGCATGGCAAAAGAAGCCGTAACACCACCAGTGGTAGGGTCAGTAAGCAGGGAGATATAAGGAATTCCAGCCTCATTAAGCAGCGCCAGCTTGGCAGAGGTTTTGGCCATCTGCATCAGCGAAAAGCCCGCTTCCATCATGCGCGCACCACCGGAGCGGGAGATCATCAGGAATGGGATTTTATGCTTGAGGGAGTAATCAATGGCGCGGGCAATCTTTTCACCTACCACCGATCCCATAGAACCGCCAATGTAGCTAAAGTCCATGCACGACACCACCAGGTCCCGTCCGTTAGATTTGCCCACTGCAGAACGTACGGCATCTTTAAGGCCTGTTTTTTTCTGCGAAGCCACGATCCGCTGCGGATAAGGCTTGCTGTCTACAAAGTGCAGAGGGTCTGCAGAGGTTAAGTCTGCATCCAGTTCGGTAAACTTATTATCATCAAAAAGGATCTCAAAGTACTCTTTAGAACCTATCCGTACGTGGTAGTTTTCGTCAGGCACAACATAGCAATTGTCTTTCAGCTCGCGCGTATGAACAATTTTGCCGCCTGGCGATTTAAACCATAGTCCGTCGGGTACTTCTTTTTTTGCCTCAGTGGGCGTTAGTATACCTTTATCCTTTCTCTTAAACCACGTCATATAAGGTGCTCAATGAGTTTCGCGTAAAATTATGCAATCGTTACGTCTTCAGAAAGGTAAACTTCCTGAATAGCGTTCAAAATTTCAATTCCTTCGTTCATTGGCCGCTGAAAAGCCTTTCTTCCGCTGATTAATCCCTGTCCGCCGGCCCTTTTATTAATAACGGCCGTACGAACTGCCTCGGCAAGGTCGCTGTTACCGCCAGAAGCACCTCCCGAATTGATCAAACCTATGCGGCCCATATAACAGTTGGCCACCTGGTAGCGGCACAGATCTATGGGGTTATCGGAAGAGTGCTTGCTGTACATCTCCGGATGGGTTTTGCCAAAGCCTATAGCCTTAAAGCCACCATTGTTTTCCGGGAGCTTTTGCTTGATGATATCGGCCTGCATGGTTACCCCCAGATGGTTGGCCTGCCCGGTTAAGTCTGCTGCCACATGGTAATCGGTACCATCTTTCTTAAAATCTGAATTGCGGGTGTAGCACCAGAGAATAGTTGCCATGCCAAGCTCGTGGGCACGCTCAAAGGCTGCGGCTACCTCCACTATCTGGCGATTACTCTCTTCGGCACCAAAATATACGGTTGCGCCAATGGCCGTAGCACCCAGGTTCCAGGCCTCTTCCACAGAACCAAACATGATCTGGTCCCACTTGTTGGGATAGGTCATCAGCTCGTTGTGGTTAATCTTAACCACAAAAGGGATTTTATGTGCCCATTTTCTGGACATCAGCGCCAGGTTGCCAAAGGTAGTGGCAACGGCATTACAGCCGCCCTCCACAGCCAGCCTTATGATGTTTTCAGGATCAAAATAATCCGGATTAGGGGCAAAAGAAGCACCGGCTGTGTGTTCAATACCCTGGTCTACCGGCAAAATAGAGAGATAGCCCGTGCCCGCCAGCCTGCCACCGTTGTAGAGTGCCGCCAGGCTGCGCAGTACCTGTGGTGAGCGGTTTGATTGACCAAAGGTCCGGTCAATAAAATCGGGGCCCGGCAAATGGAGCCTTTCTTTAAGAATAGTCTGGCTACGGTGGTGCAAAAGAGCCTCTGCCTCCTGCCCCAGTAATTGTTCGATGTTTACTGCCATAAAAATTTAAGTTTTGGCAAAAAAATATTACACAGGTACGGTTCGGTGCAATCTGCGCTGGTATGCCCTTCTGCAACACCTTACCTTTAGAGTGTTAAGTCAATTTTAACAAGTTTTATGCAGATGAACAAATTGTACAGACGCCTGATACTGGTTTTAGGATTGGCTGGCACAGTTTTGGCTGGTACCAGCTGTAGTGAAACAGTTTATGTAACACAGCAACGCCAAACCTTTAACGATTATAAAGCAATGAAGCACGATAAGGTTGTGAATAAAACCAAAAGACCTAAAGTGCGCACACGGCAATAAAGTTTTGTTTTACTACTCTTCTGATCTGTTGAAAAGGCTGCTAAGTGAAGGCAGCCTTTTCGTTTTTAGGGCACCCCTGCTGACTGGTTCTTTCCGGAAATCGCCGTATCTTCGCCCGTATGGAACAGCCCGACCTGAAGATATTTTTCTCTCCCCTGCCCGAATCGGCATATGCCGGCATTACTGCACCAGACGCCCTGGTAAAGAGCATCAGGCTGCATGCAGAGAGCTTTCCCGACCTTGAACAGGCCGATCTGGCCCTGATTGGCCTTACCGAAAACCGCGGCAGCGGCGATAACGGAGGTGTTGGGGCTGCCGCCGATGCCATCAGGGAAAAGCTTTACCGTTTAAAAAGATGCCCTACCGGCACCCTGCGCATCATAGACCTGGGCAATCTTATTAATGGGCACGACCTGGAAGAAACCTATCTGCGCATTCGCGAAGTATGCAGCATGCTCATTGGCAACAATGTGCTGCCCATACTCCTGGGCGGCTCGCACGACCTTTCCTTTGGCCAATACCAGGCTTACGAAGACCTTGAGAAGCTGGTATCGGTAGTGCATGTGGATGCAAAGCTAGACCTGGAAGACGCCGCCGATATGCCCGCCAACAGCCGGCACGTACACAGCCTGCTGGTACACGAGCCAAACTTCCTTTTCAATTACTCACTGCTGGGCTACCAGAGCTACCTGGTAGATCCTGCTGCCATGGCCATGCTGGAGCGCCTGTATTTTGAGGCCCACCGCCTGGGTGCCCTTAGGCGCGACATACGCGAAGCCGAGCCCCTGGTGCGCGAGGCAGACCTGCTAAGTTTCGATATTACCGCCATTAAAGCTACCGATGCCCCGGGCAATGCCCAGGCACAGCCTTTTGGCCTTAGCGGCGAAGAAGCCTGCCAGCTTTGCTGGTATGCCGGCCTTAACGAAAAATTAAGCTCTATTGGCTTTTTTGAATACAACCCTGCCCTGGACGATGCCCGTAAAACAACTGCATCAGTAGTGGCTACAATGGTCTGGTATTTTATTGAAGGGTACTACAACCGCAAGCAGGAGAAAAGCTTTGCCAGCAACGATTATCAGCGCTTTATCGTGACCATGCCCGCAGAGCCCTCTACTTTAACCTTTTACAAAAGCCGCCGCAGCGAAAAATGGTGGATGGAGGTTCCCCACCCCAATGATGACCTAAGCCGCTACGGCCGCAATTTTATGGTACCCTGCAGCTACAACGACTACCTGATGGCCGTACAGGGCGAAGTGCCCGAACGCTGGATCAATACGTATAATAAGCTGGTATGATATCACCAAATCACGCCCTCACAACTACTACCTACATATCCCGGTAGTACATCTTTTCGTATTGCTTCTGGTAGTGCCAGATCTGGAGAATCACCTGGTATTCAGTGGCTTCTTCCATAAATTTTAGAGAAGGATTACAGAAAGCAATAAACTCCTGCAAATCTTTTCCCTTGTAACCGGTGAGCTCGGCTACTATTTCCTCGTCGAACCAGTAATCGTGCAGGGCTTTGTAGTACTCCTCCTCCCTGGCTCTTTCTTTCAGGGCGCTGATCTTCTTGCGCTGTTTTGCTTTTTTGCTGAAGAGGTTGGCAAATTCAGTAATGGCCCCCTCAAGGGCAGCACCACTGCCGGTGGTGGCAAGGCCAATCTTCTGGTCTACCGGATCAAGCCCGCTGGGTTTTACACTGCGGTAGCCTACATAAGGATCATCGCTTTTGGCTTCTGGCGGGGCAAAAGGTTTATAAACCTGCTTCTGGCCACGTATGGTAACCGGCTTAAGGGTTACAACCCTTTCCTTCATAGCAAAAACGTTATTTAGCTGTCGCAGCTGGCTTACCGTCAGCAGGGTATCATGGTAGCCTATCATCCTGAATCCGATCTTGTCGTTGTCGGAAACAGTGAGACGAAAATACCCATCCAGGTCGCTTACGGTACCGCTACCACTACTCCGGTTTATTACCTGTACATAAGGCAGAGGGCGCAGCGTATCAGTGGCAAGCACCACCCGCCCTCTGATCTGGCGCTGGTTTTGCCCGTGTGCTGTTACCAGCAGGCCCAAAAGGCCCAGCATACATAGGAGAAGCTTCTTCAAGTTAATTACGACCTGGCAATGTTGATACAACGCAATCTGGAGCAAAAATATTCTTTTTACACCTGCAATCAGAGCAGACCCCGCGATTTTAACTCCAGGTATTTATTAATTACATTGATGGTAAGGCCCTGTGGCGGAGTTAAAAGGGCCTGAATACCATGCTGCTGAAGCTCCCGTACAATTAATTTTTTTTCATGCACCAGTTTTTCGGCAATGGTCTGGGTGTATACCTCATCCAGCACTTTTACCGGTGCATTCAGGAGCTGAGTCAGCTCTGTGTTCTCGAAGAATATTACCACCAGCAGGTGCTGACGGGCCATTTGACGTAAATAAGGCAGCTGCCTGCGCATGCCCTGCAAAGATTCAAAATTGGTAAAGAGCAGCAGCAGGCTGCGCTGTGCCAGCTGCCTGCGCAAGCTTACGTACAGGCGGCTGAAATCAGACTCTTTGAAAGCAGTCTTCTGGTTGTAGAGCGCTTCCATAATAGTGTTCATCTGTGCGCCCTGCCGGCCCGGAGGCAGCACCAGGCTTACCTTGTGCTGAAAGCTTACCAAGCCTGCCTTATCGCCTTTTTTGATGGCAATGTTAGAAATTGCCAGGCTGGCGTTAATGGACCAGTCCAGTAATGAGAGTCCCTCGAAAGGCATGTGCATCAGGCGGCCTTTATCGATCAGCGATACTACCTGCTGCGATCGCTCATCCTGGTAGGTATTCACCATCATATGGCCGCTGCGGGCGGTAGCTTTCCAGTTAAGGGTACGATAGTCGTCGCCCTGCACATACTCGCGGATCTGCTCAAACTCCTGGTTGTTTCCCAGGCGGCGAAAGCGCTTGATGCCCTGCTCCGGCAGGCTGGAGAAAGCCAGCAGCTCGTATTTGTGCATCTGGATGTAGCTGGGATATACCGGCACCTCTTTCTGCAGCGGAAACTTATAACGCCGGCTAACAAGTCCAAGCGGCGAGCTGGCGTAGACATTCAGGAAACCAAAGCCATAAGTGCCCCGCCTGGTTGGGCGCAGAAAATAGGTGTGGCGCTTTTGCTCGCCGGGTGTCAGCGACAGCTCAAATTGCAGATCGCGTGCCTGGAACTGCTCGGGCACTTCATCAATAATTTCAAGTCTTACAGCAAAAGGATAGCGGTTGCTGAGATCCAGCTGCACAGGATTTTCATCGCCGTTAGAAAAACGATCGGCAGTGGTACGGGTGCCTTCTATGCCCTGCCGCAGGCGGTAGAGTGACAGACCATCGGCCACCAGCAGGAGCAGCAGCATGCCAAAGCCAATCTTTGACCAGAACAGCAGCGTGGGCAGGGGAAAGCCAGCCAGCCCCAGTGCTACCAGGGCAAGTGCGGCAATCCAGAAACGCCGCTGCAGGTAAAATGACCGGATGAAATTCACTAGCGGGGTACTTCTACGGTTTCTATCATTTCCCTGAGGATGTCCGCCTCTCTGCGGCCTTCCATTTCACGCTCGGGTGTTAGGGTTACCCGGTGCTGCAGTACTGGTATAGCCAGCCACTTAACATCTTCGGGCGTTATAAAATCTCGGCCCTGCAGGGCGGCATAGGCCTTGGCCGCATTAAGAATGGCTACCGAAGCCCGCGGCGAAGCACCCAGGTACAAATCGGGGTATGCACGGGTGGTGGTTACCAGGCGGGCTATGTAGCGCAGCAGATCCTGGCTTACATGCACCTGCCGGGCAGAGGCACGGGCACGGGCAATCTGCTCGGGGCCCAGCACTGGCTGTATGGCCGCAGCCGAAAAGCCCTTGCCCCGTTCATGATGCCCCTGCAGAATCAGCACCTCTTCATCGAGGCTGGGGTAAGGCACATCAATGCGGAACAGGAAGCGGTCCAGTTGGGCTTCCGGCAGGCGGTAGGTACCCTCTTGCTCTATGGGGTTTTGGGTAGCCATCACCATAAAAGGTTCGCCCATGCGCATGGTCTTGCCATCCAGCGTTACCTGCCGTTCTTCCATCACTTCAAAGAGGGCTGCCTGTGTTTTGGCCGGTGCACGGTTAATTTCATCAATCAGCACCAGGTTGCTGAAGATGGGGCCGCTCCTGAATTCAAAATCGGAGGTTTTTACGTTGAAAACAGAAGTGCCAAGGATATCGGAAGGCATCAGGTCGGGGGTAAACTGAATGCGGGAAAAACCAGTATCAATGGCCGCCGCCAGCAGCTTTGCAGTTAAAGTTTTGGCCACGCCGGGCACCCCCTCCAGCAGCACATGCCCTTCGGCAAGCAGGGCCACCAGCATTAGCTCTACCATTTCCTGCTGACCTACAATAACAGACCCCACCGCCGCACGGATCTGCGCCATACTGCTCTGCAATTCTTCCAGGTTAATGCGGTTGGCAAAGGGTGTTTGAATATCTTCCATCTAGCTTCGTGTAAAAGATTCTAATTTATGTTGCAGCGCAAGCAGGTCTTCCGGCGAAAGGGATGCCTGCCGCTGTATTCGTTCAATAAAAGCAAAAAGGCTGCGCACCTCCGCCTCGGGCTTTCCGCTTTTGCGGGCGAGCCGCTGCAGGTAATCCTCATCAACTCTGCCGGCAGGCATCTGGTAGCGCTCCCGCAGCCACTCCTTAAAGTAGCTGATCTTTTTGTGGGCAATATCGAGGTGGTTGCCCTGGCTGTAGTACAGGCGGGCCACTGTTTCTGCAAACTGCAGGCTGGTATTGGCAGGTGGTGCCACTACCGGAATTGGCCGCTGGCGGCGCTTTAAGCTAAAGAGCACAAAGCCCAGCAAAATTCCCATGCCCAGGTAATAGCTCCAGCGCAGTGCCGGCTCCTGCAGTATAAAGCGCAGGGGGGTGTTTGCCTCCATGCGTCCTAAGTGATAGTACTCTGTCCAAAAAAGGGTTTGTTCGGGCAGGTAAGCCAGCGCAGCTTCGCTGAAGGGCCTGCTCCTCTCCTGCATCAGATAGTAATTGGTAAACAGTAGCGGGGTGCTGGAGAGGAACATAGTGCCACTCCCCCAGGGTACAGAAACCAGTATTGCCGCCCCTCCATCGGTCTTTGCCAGTACGGTGGCTGTTGGAGGCAGGCTATCGAAGGTAGAGGCAAGCACACTGTTGGCAAAACGGAAACGCTGCCGGGGCAAACCTGCCTGGGTAAATTGTACATTGCTGCTATCGCGCTCCCTGCCTCCTACTTCTGCGGGCAACTCAAAGTTATACACATAGGTAAAGCCAAGCGTATCCGAAAACTCCTCGCTCCAGAACTGCGCTGAGATAAAAGCATGGTCACCTTTCGCTACTCTGCGCAGGAGCACTTCCAGGTCTTCCTCTTCAGGCATAAAATCCTCTGACAACACCAGCAGGTTAAGCCTATCCTGTACAGAGTCGGTTTCGTAGAGGGTTACCGACTGAATGCGCAATTCTTCCGGGGCAAGCAGCCCCGGAAGTAGCTGCGCCAGAACATAAGCGCCATAAGGGTTTTTATCGCGATGTGAATAGGTAGGGCTCCAGTTCAGTGGCCTGGGCATCAGCATTTCTATGACTACGAACAGGAGCACCACCCCTGCCAGTATTAGTATTCTGCGCCTGCTCATACCCGCACCTCCACCAGTTTACAAAGCTCCCGGTACTCCTGCGCTGCCTGCAGGTATAGCTGCTCGTTTACCGGAAAATCGCCATACCAGGCATATTCAAAAACGCGACCAAGGCTGGCAAAGCGGCTACTGCAGTCTGGAGATCGCAATTCGCGCTGGTACTGCCGGTTGGTTTTGCCAGGCTCAAACCTGATGAGGCCGGCATCGGTCAGCCTTTTTAAAGATGCTAAGTATAGCAGGCGAACGGCCCGCTTATACTCCTGCTGCTGAACAGCAGCGCCTATTTCCTGGTCAAAATCCAGTGCATGAATATTTTCAGTGATGCCTTCGCCCACACTGATAGTAGGAGCCACTGCCCGGCGCTGCACCAGTGCTGTTAAATCAACATCCAGAAAGCGGATAATAATAAAAATGCCTGCGCCAATACAAACAGCGTAAACGATTATGTCTAACAAGCCGCTTTTGGAAGCGCCTCCAAAGAACTGCGAAAGCTTTGTGAAAAACCATCTTTTAAAACGGCCCCAGGAATCATCTTCCGCCACTTCTATTTCATAAACAAGGCGGTCATCTTCCTGCAATTCCTGCAGCTTTTCTTCAGAAAAACGGCGCTCCTGCCACTGGGGGTCGCTACTGGCACTTGCTGCTGAATCGGGCTGGACAAAAGCAAAAAGGGGCAGCAGAAACACCAGCAGGTACAGGGAAAGTTGCAGCAGGGGCTTAGTATTGCTCTTCTTCCTCATGAACCGTTTTGGTTACGCCAAAGGACTGCATTCGCTCCAGCAGACCGCTGGCCTCCCGCCTTTCGCGCAGGTTAAAATACTGCAGCGTTATAGCAATAAGCATAATACTGCCAATAAGGGTTAAACCTACTGAGTACACAACAGATGCCAGTGCTGTAAAGAGCGTGTACCAGCTAAACTGGTTCGACTGGGCTACTACCTCTTCGAGCGAGCCGCCATGAAACAACTGGTAAAAGGTAATGGCATACACCGGGATGGATAATGCCATAATAATAACGAACTGAATAGTAGAGGTAATGAATACCAGCCCTGCTGTGCTAAACCACTTACCCCCGTTCAGCGAAAACACCCTGCCAATGGCATCGAAGAAGTTTGTTTTTTCAAAATTCAGAATGGGGTAGATCAGCATCAGGGCAGAGCCTGCCATCAGCATGCCCACAAACATGGCCAGTACCATTAAAATAGCCAGAAAAGGGGCCTGCAAACCGGCAATCAGGAGAGAAAAGGGCACCACAATAATCATCATGGCGATAAACATGAGCACCGCAATGCCTATGGTAGCACCCAGTGCCGATAGAAAATCGCGCCAGATCGTTTTAGCCAGGTAGCTTATTTCTATAGCCGCGCTGCCGGTCTCTACATAAGCCCGGATGTGGCGCTGTGCCAGGGCAATGGTAAGGGCAATCATGCCCAGCAGCACCAGGTAAGTGATGCCCAGGTACGACCACCAGGCTGCAGAGGTAAACATACCCGCCGCACCGGCAGGATTATTACCGGACAGGGTGCCGGAGAAGTCGCCAAAATTGCGCATCTGGTAAGCCTGCAACACCAGCGTGGTAAGCAGGGCAAATGGCCCGGCAATATACAGGGCGCTTTTGGCAATGGGCTTCAGGTTTTGGCTGATAAAAGCAAAAGTAGCATTGATCTTATCTCCAAAACTGCGCTCCCGTTTAAAATTTATGTAGGGCTCCGGCATCCTCTCTGCGTTCTAGTTGAAAGGGATAAATTACAAAGTAATAGAGCATAAACAGCGCAGATGTAAGAATAATTACTGCTTTTACCGACCAGTGCCAGTCGGTAAAGCGGGTAACATAGGATTCCAGCAAAGCCGCCACCACAATAATGGGCAGCACACCTACCAGCATTTTAAGCCCCTTTTGAGCGCCCCTTTTAAAAGACTCCATACGCGGATAAGTACCCGGAAACAAGAAGCTGTTGCCCACTACCAGGCCTGCTGCTCCGGCAATTACAAAAGAGGCCATCTCCAGGGTACCATGCACCCAGATGGTGAGAAAGGAGGTCCAGAAAAGGCCTTTTTGCAGAAAGAAGTACTGAAAAGCCCCTACCATTACCCCATTGTAAAACAGGATAAGCCCTGCTCCGATGGACAGCACCAGGCCTGCAGCAAAAATGGTGAAGGCTACCCTTAGGTTGTTGAAGGCAATACCGGCAAACATGCTAAGCATTTCCTCGTCTTTGTACACCGCCATGGGATCGCCCTTTTCGATATTCTCCAGGGTCATGTTTACATAGCCGTCGCCCAGGATAAGGCGGGCGTAGGTATCATCATATTCTGATGAAAGGATGCCTATGCCTACCGAGATGATGAAGATCAGGAAGGAATACAGCAGGGGGCGGCGTGCTTCGCGAAAAAGCAGGGGCAGCTCCCGGGTCCAGAAGCTTACAAAGCGGCTAAGGTCTTCTTTTTTATTCCGGTAAATGCGCTGGTGCACCCCGGCCGCCAGGTTGTTCAGGTAACGGGTTATGTCACTCTCAGGATAATGGGTGCGGGCAAAAGCAAGGTCGTCGGTAAGCTGCACAAACAGATCTGCCAGCTCATCGGGACTGGCCGCCTTATTTTTCTGCATTACAGCCTCAAAAGATTTCCATTTTGGGTAATTCGTTTTGACAAATAAGGCCTCGCGCATACATTTGTTAAATTCTGAAAGCACAAGGTAACAAAAGATGCAGAAAGTAGGGATACAAACCACCCAAAATGTATTGATCGACTATGAGGTTGCGGGACTGGGGGACCGTATTGGTGCTTACCTGTTGGACTCCCTGCTAACGGGTGCCTATTATGTTGTTTTATTCCTGGTTAATTCCGAGGTAACAGAATTGCCAACTTGGCTTAACATTCTGCTGATACTACCGCCGTTTTTGTACCACCTGCTGTGCGAAATGCTGCTGAATGGCCAAAGCCTGGGCAAACGCCAGCTAAACCTGAAGGTGGTGCGGCTCGATGGCACCCAACCGGGCATTGGCAGCTATCTGCTGCGCTGGCTGCTGCGCCCCATCGATATCTGGCTGTATGGCTCAGTGGCCATCATCACCATACTTATTAATGGCAAGGGCCAGCGCCTGGGCGATCTGGCAGCCGGAACCACCGTGGTAAAATACCGTAACCAACAGTATGGCTTCGATCAGCAGCTCTACAGGCCTAGCCAGGAGGATGAGTATGAAGTGCAGTTTCCGCAGGTTAACCGCCTTCAGGAAAAGGACATAGCGCTCATCCGCGAAACGCTGCGCAATTACCGCCTTACCGGTAACACGCAGCCAGTACAGCTAATGGCCAACAAGGCACAGGATCTTTTGAGCATCCAGACCGATCTGCCCCCGCTGAAACTGCTGCACACGCTGGTGAAAGACTATGAACACAGCATCAGCGGAGAATAGGGTAGCGCATGCTGAAAGAATACACCAAAGCGCAGCTTGCCCTGCGCAACGGACAAGACCGCCCCGAGATCTGGTGTGCTTATATGGGGTTGATTTACGATGTAGCTCCCTCACGCCTCTGGCGGGGTGGCAAACATTATGAGCATTGGGCCGGCCAGGATCTTACCGATGAGCTAAAGGATGCACCGCACACAGACAAGGTGTTCGATAAATTTGTTATAGTAGGAAAATTAAAAAACTAAGATATGATCCTTATTGCCGACAGCGGTTCAACCAAAACCCAGTGGAGACTGCTACAGCCCGATGGCAGCATCAGCCAGGCACGTACCAGTGGCTACAACCCCCACCACCAGACAGCAACTGAAATAAAAGAGCTGGTTCAAAAAGAACTGCTCCCCAGCTTACCTGTCGGCATTAAACCAAGCAGCATTCATTTTTATGGTGCCGGCTGCAGCTCAGACAAAAGCAAAAGCATTGTGCGCATGGCTTTCCGTGAGGTTTTTCCCGATGTAGCAGTAGTTGTAGAGCATGATCTGCTGGCCGCTGCCCGAGCCCTCTGCGGTACAGAACCCGGCATTGCCTGCATCCTGGGCACCGGCTCCAACTCCTGCTTTTACAACGGCAGCGAAATAACACACAACATATCTGCCCTGGGCTGGATCATGGGCGACGAAGGCAGTGGTTCCGACCTGGGAAAACGCGTAGTGGCCGATTACCTGCGCTACGATATGCCAGACCACCTGCGCCAGCTCTTTCAGCAGGAACACGATATTACGGCAGAAGATGTGCTGGACAGAATTTACCGCCAGCCATTTCCAAAGCCTTACATAGCCTCATTTGCCCGTTTTCTGCACAACAACCTGGAGGATCCCTGGTGCTACCAACTGGTGTACGACAGCTTCAAAAACTTCCTGGAACGCAACGTGGTAAAATACCCCGATTACCAGCAACATAAAATCCATTTTGTAGGATCTGTAGCCTACCACTATGCCAATGTGCTGCGCAAGGTTGCATCAGATATGGGCCTAAGGGTGCATCATATCCTGGAAAATCCTATTGCAGGCCTCACCCTGTATCACCAGGCTACCAAATAGTTTTAAATGAGGGCTTCTCCTGAATCAAAACTTATAAAATAATGTTGCAACATTAGGGGGTAGCTAAAGAAGCATGATCAGAAATACATTTGGCAAAGAGATCGTTCCGGAAAATGATGAGGCAAGGCTGCGGGCCCTTTACCGTTATGAAATACTCGATACTCCTCCAGAGGGAGCTTTTGATAAAATAGCCACACTGGCCCAGTCCATCTTTAAAGTGCCTATTGCCCTGGTTGCCCTGGTAGATCAGGATCGTGTGTTTTTTAAGGCAAATGTAGGGATGGGCGACACAAAAAATGTTAACCGCGGCGTAAGCCTCTGCTCCCTTGCCATTTTGCAGCAGGAAGTTACAGTTTTTGAACATGCTACCGACGATCCCTGCCTGCTGCACAACCCCCTGGTGGCAGGTTCTTTTGGCCTGCGCTTTTATGCCGGGGCCCCCATTACCACCCACGATGGCTACCAGGTGGGCACTGTTTGTATTGTTGATCATAAACCCCGCAGCTTTTCTGAAGAACAGCGTAATATTCTGGCACAACTGGCAAGTTTGGTCATGAATGAGCTGGAGCTTAGACTTTCCACCCGCAAAGCCCTGGGTGCGCAAAACGAGATGCTGAACATGACGGTGCACGACCTGAAGAACCCAATCAACAACATCAGCGGCCTGGCACACCTCATTGAAATGGAGATTTCAGACAAGGAGAGCATACTCACCTATACCGATCTGATTCATAAGTCTACAAAAACCCTGAACCAGGTTGTACAAAACCTCCTGGACACCTCTTTGAATACCAATGGCGAGGCTAACCTAAAGCTGGAAAGTGTAAACCTGTCGTCTTTGTTGTGGCAAACCATAGAAGAAAACAAGGCAGGGCTGCTTAAAAAGAGCCAGTCTGTTACTACCAGTATAGAAAAAAGCATCTGGCTGCAGGCAGATCCTTTTCGCCTAAAGCTGGTGCTTGATAACCTGATCAGTAATGCCTCTAAATATTCACATCCCGGAACTGCCATTGAGGTAAATCTGGCCCAGACAGATGGCGTTGCCAGAATAGCCATAACAGACCATGGGCAGGGGATAACTGCAGAAGATCAGGAAAAGCTTTTTGGCAAATATGCGCGCTTAAGCGCCAAGCCTACCGCCAATGAAAGCTCCACCGGCCTGGGCCTGTACATAGCCCAAAAAATTGTGCAGCAACACAAAGGTAAAATATGGGCAGAAAGCGATGGCAAAGACAGGGGCAGCCGCTTTGTTGTTGAACTTAAAGCCGAACACAATAACTAGGCTGTGCATGACGAATACCCTTTAGCCTAAATTGCTCCAAACCATCACAAGGGGTTTGCATGCCTGATAAAAAAAACACAGCTGCCTGCGCAGACTGTGTTTTTCTGTTTTTGCCCTATTAGGCAGCAAAAGATGTTTTGCCTTACACGACAATGGCGAGGCTTAATAACTGGCTGGAAACCTTCAGGCCAGATTTATCCATAGCACTCTGGTTAAGCTCAAAGCGCATTTTACCATCAACAATAATAAAGTTGATCATCGCACCTTTTTTCACCAGCCCGTCTTTTTCGGTAATGATCAGTTTAGGCGAGTTAGCATATTTTTGTGCATATGCCGCAACTTTATCGCTCTCCCTGTCGGGAATAAAGATCACATGGCAGGTGGCGGCGTCCTCTGGTTTGGTTATTACCTTAACCGTATATTTACGATCACCCATAGATTTACTCTGGGCCATTTTTTCAAAGGCAGCCATAGCATCTTTGTCTCCACCCTGTACACCAATAATAGTTTCAGTGCCTGCACCTGGCCACTCAATGTATCTGGTAAAGTTATAAACGAACACCGTGTGATAGGTGTAATCCTTTGCCAGCACGTTACCGCTTCCTAACAGCAACAGAAGGGTAATAATTGTTAAAAACCCCGCTTTTTGGTACTTCATGATGAGAAGAAATTTGACTTGACGTTTCTACGAACACAAATCAAGTTAGCTACACCACAGGCCTGCAGCAAGAAGCAGGTGCATTACCAAGGTAAAATACAAAACACCAGCAGCCGAAAACGCCGCACTTCCCACACCTGGCTACCTCAGGCTGGTGAGAGCAGGAGAATCTCCTGAAAAAATCCACATTGTTGTTTAGCCCTCATTCAGGATAAACTGGCAACAGCAGCTTTAAACCGCATTTTTCGTATGCACAGAATGCTTTTCCGCAGGGGAGAATATTACATGCGCCTTAAGCAGGCCAAAAAGTATTTATATACAGCAATGCACACAAAACACTAACTGCTACCTATGCCCCCGGCAGTCACCGCCTACATAGATGCCTTTTCAGAAGCCTCCTGCAAAAGGTATTCCCGCTTCAGCAAAGGACAGATCCTGTAGCGTTCATCGCCGGTATCCATCAGCACGGCAAGCAAAAGCTCATACACATGCTTTACTCCTATTTTGTTGCACCAGGCAAACGGCCCCATCGGGTAATTGGTGCCCAGCTGCATACCCAGGTCAATGTCTTCACGACTGGCGGTACCTTCCTGCACGGTAAAGTAAGCTTCATTAATGATCTGGCACACCACCCTGGGGGTAACCATGCCAACCCGGTCCTGCACCAGCCTGAAATCGGCTCCCAGCGCCTTGCATACTTCCTGCAGCTGGGGCAGGTCTTTTTGCTCAAGCAAACTTAGCTCCAGCAGCGGGCGGTTTACAAAACCAGGTAAGCCGTTAAAACCAGCCAGTGCACAGGAAGGCCTGCCGTAGCGAAACAGCAGCTCGGCCAGGCTTAATTTTGGAACATTGCAGAAAAGCATCAGTCCATCCAGCCGCTGGTATTGCAGCATACGCTCGGGCAGCGAGTCGAGCCAGAAGTCAAAAACAGCATTCGCTTTCAACAACTCTGCCTGTGGCAGGGCCTCTACCGTATGGTATACTATCTCTTCCGGCTCACCAAAGCGTTCCTGAAATTCGGCCAACATTTGAGCGGGTCCTGTCACCAGTATTAGCATAAATAGAGTATTTTTGGCCAAAATAAGCTTTTTTATCTTTTAACTCCACCCAAAATGAGCAAAAGCGTAATCTATAGCGAACAGGCCCCGGCCCCCATCGGCCCCTACAGCCAGGCCATTCGCGTAAAAGATACTCTCTATGTTTCAGGACAAATTGCCCTGCTTGCCGGCAGTGGTGAGCTTGTAAAAGGCACCATCGAAGAAGAAACCCGGCAGGTAATGCACAACCTGGAAGCAATATTAAAAGCGGCAGGCATGGGTTTTAATAACATAGCCAAGTGCACTATTTTTATCAAAGACATGAACGACTTTGGTGCTATCAATGGTGTGTACGGCAGCTTCTTTACAGATCAGCAGCCTCCTGCGCGCGAAACCGTTGAGGTGAGCCGCCTGCCTAAAGATGTTCGTGTGGAAATTTCCTGCATAGCCGTGGCCTGATGCAGCTGTTGCCTTACAAACAGGAGACCTTTGTACTTCCCTACCCGGCAGAAGAAGCCCTGAATCGCCTGCGCCCGCATACACGGCCGGTAGAGGAGGGATTTGAGTTTAGCACGGCTGAAGAAAAACGTTTCCTGTTCAATGGCGTTGTTAAAAAAGGCATCTTTCGCATTAGCAGAAGGGTGCAAAAGCCCGAGAACTTTTTGCCCCTGCTGCTGGGCCGGCTGGAAACCACCTCTGTAGGCTGTCTGCTGTTTGTAAGCTACCGCCTTTTTTTTTCCACAGCCATGTACCTGGTTTTCTGGTCGGTAGTATGCCTGCTGCTTACCCTGTTCTTTCTGATATACCACCAGGCCTGGCTTTATGCCGCCATTGCTTTTGGCACTGGCTGCGTACAATACATCATAGCCATCAAAAACTTCAGCTGGCAGGTAAACAGAAGCAGGCAGGAGCTGGAGAAGGTGCTTTTTTCTAAAGAAGGGTAGAAAGTCTGCGGGCTTTCCTCTCTATTTTAATTTTATAATTTTGCAGCAAATTTGAGCAGCATGGATAAAGACGTTAGAGTTCGTTTCGCCCCCAGCCCAACCGGGGCTTTACATATTGGTGGCGTTCGCACCGCCCTGTACAATTACCTGTTTGCCCGCAAAACCGGCGGCACCATGATTCTTCGTATTGAAGATACCGACCAGACCCGCTATGTGCCCGGCGCAGAAGAATACATTCAGGAAGCCCTGGCCTGGGCCGGCATTGAGCTGAACGAGAGCCCCTGGACAGGCGGCCCCTTTGCCCCCTATCGCCAGAGCGAACGCAAGGCGAGCTATATGGAGTATGCCCAAAAGCTGGTAAATGAGGGTAATGCCTACTATGCCTTTGATACACCCGAAGAGCTGGAGGCCATGCGCGAGCGCCTGAAGGCAGCACGTGTTGCCAACCCCCAGTACGATGCCCTCTCGCGTATGCAGATGCGCAACAGTCTTACCATGCCTGAAGACGAGGTAAAGGCACGCATCACCAGCGGCGAACCGTATGTGATCCGCATTAAAGTGCCCCGCAAAGAAGAGATCAGGCTAAACGACCTGATACGGGGTTGGGTAATGGTTCACTCTGCCACCCTCGACGATAAGGTACTGATGAAGAGCGACGGCATGCCCACCTACCACCTGGCCAATGTGGTAGATGATTACCTGATGAAGATCTCGCATGTGATCCGTGGTGAGGAGTGGCTACCCTCTGCACCCATTCACGTGCTGCTGTATAAATTCCTGGGTTGGGAGGAGCAAATGCCGCAATTTGCACACCTGCCCCTGATCCTGAAGCCAGATGGCAACGGCAAACTGAGCAAGCGCGATGCTGAGCGCCACGGCTTTCCTATTTTCCCGCTGCAGTGGACAGACCCCAACGGTGGCGAGCAGGTAGCTGGCTTCCGCGAAGAAGGCTACCTGCCCGATGCCCTGGTAAACTTCCTGGCCTTTTTAGGCTGGAGCCCCGGTTCTACCGAAGAACTGTTTACCATGCCCCAGCTCATAGAAGCCTTTTCGCTTGAACGCATTGGCAAAGCGGGAACAAAATTCGACATTGACAAGGCCAAGTGGTACAACCAGCAGTACCTGCGCATGCGTTCAGATGATGAACTGACCCGGATGCTGCAGGAACAGCTGGATAAGAACGAGGTTGAATATGCTCCCGAAACCGCCAGGAAAGTAGCCCTGGAGATAAAAGAAAGGGCTGTATTTCCGCAAGATCTCTGGAAAGACGGCGCCGTATATTTTATACGCCCCGCCCGCTACGATGAGGCCGTTGCTGCCAAGAAATGGAATGCCGAAGCAGCCACCATCATAGAGCAGTTTGCCGATGCGGTAGAAAACAGTAGCCAGGCACTTACTGCCGAGGGGGCCAAAAACCTGCTACAGGAGGTGCTCGACAAAAACAATGTAAAGATCGGGCGTGTGATGCAGGCAGTACGACTGGCGCTCACCGGCCTGGGCTCGGGTCCTGATCTGATGAACATGATCGAGATTATCGGAAACAAGGAAACTGCAGAACGCCTGCGCACAGCGCTGCATCAGTTGCAAGTAAATGGATAAGGCTGGGTGCCCTTGCCTGTAGCGTATTAACAGTAGAAATCCTAAGTCATAGAAGCCCCTTTTACTAAGTGTAAGAGGGGCTTTTTATTTTACCTCACAACTACATTTGCAAGTTTCTCTGCTGAGCTTACCGTTTAAATTTTTTTTGTACCGTTCAATAGATCCCTGGTTTGCTTTATTTCTATTACAGCGTATTTTAGTTATGGCTATTTGCATTAGAAGCCTCTTACAGAAACAATCATAATCCAGGTTATTCCACGGGATTTCCGGATAGGACCTTTAATTTCAAAACAGCTAAAAAAACAAATACCTGTAAAATTGTTGTATTAGTAGTGGCATTATTGTACAATTCCACTAAAACAGTTCTATATTAATCTTATAAACTGTTTTTCAGTATACTACTACAAAGATTATAGGCTATGGCACGTAAACCCGAAAAACAAGATAAAAACGATAAACCTTCAAAAAAGGAGGCCCCAAAGGTGAATGATGAGCTGAATGGTTTCGACATCAAGATCGATACCTTTGGCGAGATCAGATCAACCATGAGCATCGACGACATCAACAAGTTCCTGAACAAGAACGTGGATGACAAGAAGCTGCGCGACCGTGATGATCTTGAATTTATTCAGGATAAGAAAAATAAAAAAATACCGAAAAAGATCCCTAAAGACAATCAATCAGACGAATAAGCTATGTATCGCCCTTCCGACCAAATCGATTACAACATTATTGGAGAAAGCATTCAGGTTGTAGAAATTGAACTGGATCCAGGTGAAACCGTGATTGCCGAAGCCGGCGCCATGCTATACATGGAAGACGGCATACAGTTTGACACCAAAATGGGCGATGGCTCCGATGCCAACTCCAGCATATTGGGCAAGCTGTTTCAGGCAGGCTCGCGCTGGATCATGGGTGAATCGCTCTTTATGACCCACTTTACCAACCGGGGAGGCCGCGGGCCTGCCGGTAAATCTAAAGTTGGCTTCTCGGCGCCTTACCCTGGCACCATTGTGCCTGTGAACTTATCCAGCATGTACCGCAGTGAGTTGCTGGTACAAAAGGATGCTTTCCTTTGTGCGGCCCTGGGCACTAAAGTTTCCATTGCCTTCAACAAAAAGCTTGGCAGCGGTTTGTTTGGCGGCGAGGGTTTCATTCTTCAAAAACTACAGGGCGATGGCCTGGCATTTATCCATGCAGGTGGCACCATTATTAAGCGCCAGCTTAATAACGAAACCCTGCGGGTAGATACCGGCTGCATTGTAGGCTTTGAGTCTACCATCAGTTACGATATAGACCGCGCCGGCGGGCTTAAAAGCATGATTTTTGGCGGTGAGGGCATTTTTCTGGCTACCCTGCACGGTACAGGTACTGTGTGGCTGCAGAGTATGCCTGTGCGCAAGCTCATTCAGGCCCTGCTGCCCAATGGCGGCAACAGCGATAAGGGCAGCTCTGTATTGGGCCAGTTCTTTGAACAGTAACAGGAATACATCTAGTATAAGAAACAACAAAGCCTCCGCTATATCAGCAGAGGCTTTGTTGCTTTTTGCTGGCGTTCTCACCTGGTACTCATCACAATCGGCCAGGTGCACACCATTTGTACTCACATAAAATAGGAGGCATACTTCTTCGGCATTTCGCTGATGCTCCTGATCTTAATATCTTTGTAGAATACCTCTGCGGCCTCGCTTTGCAGCTGTATTTTCCCTTTTGTGAGCGGGATAGACTTCTCGTTTTCCACGTAGCGGGAATTCTGCAGCACCATTACCACATGGCCGTTAACAATGTGCAGGCTTTTGTCGCCATAGCAGATCAGCTCCAGATCAGTCCATTCTCCATTGGGGCTTTCATGATCTTCGCTGCGCAGGCAGAAGCTATCAATGCTTTTACCAGAACCGATGGGTACAAAATCCTGCCGGGCGCTGGCAACTGTGTTCATTCTGCCCTCCGGAATAAAGGCCCGTATGTCAATAGCCGAGTTGGCAATGTTCCAGTAGTCGCCCATATGTCCTTCCATTACCTGGAACTCCTGCGAGAGCATCCAGGCCCGCCAGTAGTCAACGCCGGCCTCACCGATGGAATGGTACAGAATGCCGGAGTCTTTAAGCTTCTCCATACGGGGCACCCATTTTTTTTCGCCCCACTTTACCTTAAGCTTTAAATGATAGTTTTCATACTCCTGCTTGGTAAACACACAGCCGTATACTTCGCCACTGATGCGTAAAACAGGCTCTCCATCCTGTTCAACCACAGAAAAAACCTTGCTTTCGTCTTTATTATAGCCAATTGGTACAGTTAGCTCTCCATTGGCTTCTTTTGGCAAGTCGCCGTTGTAGTCATCTTTATGGCGGTAACTCAGGTACCGCTCCCATTGCGAGAGATCTTTATCCAGCAACGAGGTCCATTCTTTTTCTGCAAAGAAGGAGGTAAGGCTTAGGGGGATCAGTACCAGGGCCACA
Organism: Cesiribacter sp. SM1; assembly: GCF_020178975.1. GTDB lineage: Bacteria > Bacteroidota > Bacteroidia > Cytophagales > Cyclobacteriaceae > Cesiribacter. The sequence continues at coordinate 119,674 of NZ_JAHXBU010000047.1, read as the reverse complement.
AAGCCCGCTATCAGGTTACTTGGTTTTGTCATGGTTGTAAAAGTAATTCAGGGCTACTCCCTGTCTGAAAATTTCTGTTTCTTTAAAAGTTTTTCAATAGTGCCGGCAATGCGTGCTACTCTGGTATCTTCTGTTTTTGCACTGTAGATCCAGTCTATAAAAGCTTTCTGCTCGCCTTCCGTATAGCTCATAAAGGCCTGGTGTGCCTGGGGTTCATCGAGCAGGCAAAGTTGCAGCTCCTGTGGCACCTCCAGTGGGGTGTTGTCGGCATACAGCACTACTTTTACCCAATCACCTTCCTTTTTACCAATCTTCTTCCTGATTACAGCCTTTACCGGTAAAAAAAGGCAGTTGTTGCCCATGGGCATCAGGTGGTAATGCTTTATTTCATAACCATCAATGGTTCCCCGCACCTTTACCCAGCCGAAAGGCGCTTTTTTATCTTGCGGCACTTCGGGAATGGCGGCATAGGTCCAGCCGCCTTTGCCGGGAAATTTCTCCAGAAGGTACTCCTTATTTACCAGGGGTGCATCCATGGTCTATACTTTAGATTTTGTACAGCCTTAGCTAAAGCTTTATTCTTCAGGCGTATTGTTGTAATAGGTGTAGTCTTTGGTGATCAGGCCATTTTCTACCGTAAAAATGGTGCAGATAGGCAGGCTCCATTTAGTACCATCTGGCGCCGAACCGGAAGATACAAACTCAACCACCACATGATTGGCTCCGGAAGGATAAACCTTTACCACCTCATCTTTTATGTCTGGAAACATCTCGCCCATCTCCTGGTATTTGGCAGCAATCTCCTCCCTTGTTTGCTGCACAGCCTCCAGCCCAAAGGCAGGATCTTTGAATTCAGCAGGATTACTATAAAGGCTTGCCATAGCAGACCAGTTGTGGTTGTTAAAATGCTCGTAAACCTTGTTTACAATTTCAACATTCTGCTCAGAGGCACCCAGGCTAGCCAGGCTTGTTTCTTTTGCAGGTTCATTGCAGGCCACCAGTAGCAGCAATGCTAAAGCTGCCATCATTAGTTTGTTGCTCATATGGATAGTTTAGTGATTAATTTGAAAATATAGGGCTACCAATTTCTGTTTAGCTTTGTTACTACAGCCAGCCGTCGGAGCCAGTCTTTACAAATGCTCATGCTGCACATATTTTACTTTACAACATTTCACTCTCACAGTAGCACTTTCCTACATTCACTTCCCCGGGCGGCCACTCACGCACAATGTAGCACTAACTATGCAGGATTTTTATGGCCCAGGTGCTCAAACCGGCTTAGGCTGTACCCCAGCATACCTGCATTGATATCTATTGCAGCATGTAAAACAATGGCGATCCAGATGTTGTCTGTAAAATAATAAATAGCACTTAACAAAAGACCTAATATAAATGAAGTGATCAGGTTTTGCCTGCCGCTTCCAATATGAGTTATCGCAAAAATGATATTTGTAAGTACAAAGGCAATGCTAATATGCGTATGCTCCAGCAAAAATGTAAATAGAAAAAGCCTGAAGATGATTTCCTCACAAACACCAGCACTTAAAGACAGCCAGCTAAACCAGCGCAATTCCTTCTTTGACTTGGGAAGGTAGTGGTAAATGTCTTTCATTTTATCCCTTACAAGCGGTGCTGTTTCTGCCGTAACTTTAGACTGCCTTGCCTGAAAGAGCACAAAGGCTGCTACCAGTACTGATAAAACTATTGCTGCCGTATTAAAGTGAGGGTAAAAATTGAGTCCAAAGCCATTATCCGATATGCTGTTTAGCAGGATCAAACCTGTGATGAGCCAAAAGATAAAGATGGTTTGTTTATAATCTGCCAGCCTGAACCTGCCATCAGCCCGGATATTGCTGTTGATCTTTCGGTACGTTAGTACAAAGTACAGGGGGTAAACAGTACCAATCAATGCTGCCAGTATAAAAGTGATATTCATGTTTGGCTAATATCAGATCAAAAAATGGTCCTGAAAAAAAAGGAGCCCAGCAGCTTTGTTAAAAACTGTGCCGCTCAATACTTCCAATAACGTAAGGTAGCAGTTTGGCCGCTGAAACACAATAAGCTATGCAGCTATTGTTTAGTTGCCTGCCGGCTTTTGCAACTACCAACCCAGTCTTCTTCCAGCATTGCGAACTCATAATTATCCGACCAGCCCTCTTTCAGGGGCAAAACCTTTCTCTTTCTACCCTCTTTCAGCATGCCTGCTTTATCCAGGACTTTGATTGATCCAGTGTTGGCTATGGCACATCCAGCCTCAATTCTGTGGAGCTTCAACCCTGAAAATCCAAAGTTAAGGATCTCCCGCAGGGCCTCGGTTGCAAAACCCTGCCGCCAGTGATTAACATGCAGCTTATACCAAACTTCGGCGATCCTGAACTTCGCATTTCCGCACTTCAGGGCAATCAATCCTATAAAAGTGCCGGTTTCTTTATTCCTGATACTAAAGGTGTAAGCAGGACTCGGCTCCGCCTCTGCTGCAGCAATCCAGTCCAGAAGAATCATTCTCGTTTGCTCAACAGAATCTGGTATTCCCAGGGTATTGTACCTATCGGTTTCCAAAAGAGAATGCAATTCATGTATATGAGGCAGATCCTTCAGCTTCACTAATTCCAGATTTAACCTGGCTGTTGAAAGCGTTATATTCATGGTATTAGCGTGTTGGAGGATATTAGCAGCATCAGTAGACCACAGCTGCGCAGTGGCGCTACTGATGTCTATTTTTACCCAATTTAGGAATGATCATCGGTACTTTTCGCCTGTACTCCCGGTAGGCTTCACCAAACTGCTGCTCAAGGTCGCGTTCTTCTAACCTAATGCCTACAAAGAGATATATAATAATGACAACAGCCGTGATAAGGTTGGCAATGGTTGGAATGTAAAACCAGAAGCCTACAATGAGCAGGAGAATACCCAGGTACAAGGGGTGCCGCACCTGTGCCAGGATGCCATGGGTTTTTAAGCCGCCCTGGTCGGCTGTGTGTTCTGTAACAGGTTTAAGACCTACAAACTCCTGGAAAGAATACACCCGGAACGACTGCCTGAATACAATTACACTAAAGGTTGCCAGCATCATACCTACATAACGGTAGGTGCCCTCTTCCTCGGGGAGGAGGCGCTCATGCGAGACAACTGCATTGTAGAATAATATTCCTACCAGTCCCAGGCCTGAACCCAGGCTGTAGAGCAGGCGGTAATGTGGCAGGAGCCAGCGCAAATGGCGCGCAAACCACTCTTTCATCCAGGGCCGGGCAAAGAGGCTGTGCAACAGGAAGTACAGCACCCACAAGATAACTAACAGAAGATATGGGCTCATTGTGGCAAATTACTATATTTGAGCGTCTTTTCCGGCAGTTTATTGTATCGCCGCACACCAGATTTAGCTTTTTTTACCTATGCTCAAGATTGGCCTCATCCGCGAAGGCAAGCGCCCTATTGACCGCCGGGTTCCTCTTACCCCCCAGCAGGCAGCCACCTTTAACAGCCAATACCAACAGGCTACAATTAGCGTACAAAGCAGCTATATACGCTGCTTTACCGATGAGGAATACACCAGCGAAGGCCTTGTGGTACAGGAAGAAATGCAGGACTGCGACGTGCTGATGGGCATCAAAGAAGTGCCGGTACAGGAGCTGGTACCCGGTAAAACTTACCTGTTTTTTTCGCACACCATAAAAAAACAGCCCTACAACCGCCAGCTGCTGCAGGAAATCCTGAACAGGAACATACGGCTCATCGATTACGAACGTATTACTGATGAAGAGGGCAACCGCCTGGTGGCCTTTGGCAAATGGGCCGGTATTGTGGGTGCCTATAACGCCATCTGGACCTGGGGACGACGCTATAATTCCTTCGACCTGCGCCGTGCATTTAAGTGCTATGATTACCAGGACCTGAAAACAGAATTCAAGAAAGTACAGCTGCCGCCCATTCGCATAGTAGTTACCGGTGGCGGTAGGGTGGCCAAAGGAGCCATTGAGGTACTTGAAGGCATGGGCATTAAACGGGTGAGCCCTGAAGAGTTGCTGCAGGATACTTTTACCGAAGCTGTATTTGCCCAGGTGAACAGCCGCCATTACCACTACCGTCGCAACGGCGGAGGCTTCGATCAGGAAGAGTTTTACCAGCATCCGGAGCTGTACGATTCCTCTTTTGCACAGTTTTACCGCAATGCAGACATGCTGATTGCTGCCGCTTACTGGCATCCGGCTGCTCCTGTGCTTTTCTCCCCTGCCGAAGCCGCATCTGCAGATTTCAGGATAAAAATAATAGCCGATATTACCTGCGATATTGACGGCTCCATTCCCTCCACTAAAAAAGCAAGTAATGTAACAGAGCCTATCTATGATTATGTACCTGGCAGCGATAGCATTACCACTCCCTTAGCCGACCAAAAAAACATAACGGTTATGGCCATCGATAACCTGCCCTGCGAACTGCCGCGCGATGCCTCCGAGAGCTTTGGCAATGCCCTGATGCAGCACGTAATGCCACACTTTACAGGTGGCGACAGGCAGGGAATTCTGGCAAGGGCAACCATAACAGAAGGCGGCAAACTAACGCCTGCCTACGCCTACCTGCAGGATTATGTAGATGGTAAAGAGTAAGTCCTCACAACCACTTTTTTCTTCTGAAAATAACGAGCATGGCAACCGTTAGGGTTATCATTACAATCCAGACCAAAAGATAGCCGTAACGCCACCGCAGTTCCGGCATAATATCGAAGTTCATTCCATACACCCCTACAATAAAGGTTAGTGGAATGAAAATGGTTGAAATAATGGTAAGCACCCGCATCACTTCGTTGGTCCGGCTCCCCACTGTAGAGTGGTACAGATCGGCCATGCCCTTTAGCAGATCGCGTGTTACCTCTACAATATCTATGATCTGGGTCATGTGGTCAGAAACATCGCGCAGGTAAATCTGGGTCTGGTCCTGTATTAGCGCAAAATCGCCGCGCTCCAGGCGGTACATTACATCACGTAGCGGCCATACCGAACGCCAGATGGTGAGCATCTCCCGTTTGAGGTGGTAAACAGCATCAAAATTTTCCTTTGAGGCATCTGTAAGCAGCAGCTCTTCGAGCTGGTCGGCACGCTCATCTATTCTGTCCAGTATCACAAAGTAGTTATCAACTACTGTATCGATAAGGGCATAGAGCAGGTAATCGGCACCAGCCCCTCTTATACGGCCCCGGCCTGCACGCAGGCGGTTACGCACCGGTTCAAAAGTATCTCCGGGGCGCTCCTGAAACGAGAGCACAAAATTAGGCCCCAGCAAGAGACTTATCTGCTCCAGGCCTACACTGGCCTTTTCATCATCGTATTCCAGCACCTTTAGCACCACGTACAGGTAGCCTTCCATTGACTCTACCTTGGGGCGCTGCCGGGTACTTACAATATCTTCTATGGTAAGAGGGTGAATTTTAAAATGCCTGCAGATGTGCTCCACCAGTACCACATCATGCACGCCATCAACATTTAGCCAGGTAGTGCCATTTTCGCTTACTGCGTCGATTGCTTTCTGTGGCGTAACGGGAAAAGACTCCTTCAGGCCTTCTTCATTATAAGAAAACAGCTGCATGCTGATGGGAGTATCGGCATGCTCGCCTGTGTATAAAATAGAACCTGGCGGCAGGCCTACCTTCTGTTTGTTTCTTAGGGAAGATGCTATGTTACGGGCCGATTTTATTGCCTGCCTTGCTGTAGATACTTTTTTAGACATACTGCTTTACCACAATTACTGAGCAGCAGGTTAGGCTTTTTTACACAAACCAGCTACCGCTACGCCTGCTGCTACCTTACAAGATATTGATCTTTTGCCGATATGCCAAGCCCTGGCTCAAGCCCAGCAAAACAAGAACAAAGGCTGGTGTAAATAACAAGTAAAAAAAAGCGGCCACCTGGGGTAGCCGCTCTCTCTTCATATATTTATCTGGAATTAACCATTCATGGATACCAGGAACTCGTCGTTATCACGGGTACCTCTCATTCTTTCGAGCAGGAACTCCATGGCCTCCTGTGAGTTCATGTCGCTCATAAACTTGCGCAGGATCCACACACGCTGCAGCGTTTCCTTATCCATCAGCAGATCCTCACGGCGGGTACCGGAAGCAGGCACATCGATGGCAGGGTAAATGCGGCGGTTAGAAAGCTTACGATCCAGCTGAAGCTCCATGTTACCGGTACCTTTGAATTCTTCAAAGATTACCTCATCCATTTTAGAGCCTGTTTCGATAAGAGCGGTAGCAATAATGGTAAGAGAACCACCATTTTCCACGTTACGTGCCGCACCGAAGAAACGCTTGGGCTTGTGCAGGGCGTTGGCATCCACACCACCGGAAAGGATCTTACCGGAAGAAGGAACCACTGTGTTATAGGCACGGGCAAGTCGTGTAATAGAGTCAAGCAGAATAACCACATCGTGGCCGCACTCTACCATTCTCTTTGCTTTTTGTAACACAATGCTCGATACTTTTACGTGTCGCTCTGCCTGCTCATCGAAAGTAGAGGCAATTACCTCTGCCTTTACACTGCGGGCCATGTCGGTCACCTCTTCAGGGCGCTCGTCAATCAGCAGGATAATCAGGTAGCATTCTGGGTGGTTTTCGGCAATGGCATTGGCTATCTGCTTCAGCAATACTGTTTTACCAGTTTTTGGCTGTGCCACAATCATACCACGCTGACCTTTACCAATAGGGGCAAAAAGGTCAAGAATACGGTTGCTGTAATCGCCGGCTGCGGTACTTAACCTAAGCTTCTCCTGAGGGAAAAGTGGGGTAAGGTGCTCAAAGCCAATACGGTCGCGCACCTCTTCGGGTGTTTTACCGTTGATGGTTTCCACGCGCAGCAGCGCAAAATATTTCTCACCTTCTTTAGGCGGGCGGATCTGACCTTTTACCGTATCGCCGGTTTTAAGGTTGAAAAGCTTGATTTGAGAAGGAGATACGTAGATATCGTCCGGGGAGGCAAGGTAATGGTAGTCACTGGAGCGCAGGAAGCCATAGCCATCCTGCATGATTTCCAGTACACCCTCACTGGAGACAATACCATCAAATTCTTTTACAGGTGCAGGAGTTATGGTATCCCGGCGTGTATCGTTACCGGCAGCAGGAGCTTCTGCTTCTGGCTGCTGGTTATCACGGTTACGATCATTACGATCGCCGCGCTCACGTTTATCCGGGCGGCGGTCTTCACCGCGACGGTCTTCACTGCGACGGTCTTCACGGTCCGGGCGGTCATTTTTACGATCTGTTCTGTCGCCACGTTCAGCCTGTGCATCAGCACGGCGGTTTTCACGCTGTTCAGTGCGATCTTCCTCCTGACCGCGGCGGTCGTCGCTACGGCGGTCACCACCGCGACGGTCTTCACCGCGACGTTCACCACCACGAGGGCGCTGGTTACGCTGGCGGCCGTCGGTAGCATCACCACCTTCTGTGCCAGCATCAGTTTCAGGCTCTTCTTCAACAGGGGTAACATTCACGCGGCGGGCAATTCTTGCCTGACGGCGATCCTCCTCCTGCTGCTGACGCTGTTGATCCTCCTGGGTTTGTCCTTCCGGAGCAGATGCTTCCGCAGCCCCATCATCACCGGACCTATCCTTTGTTTCAGCAGAAACAGCCCTGCCCTGTGCCCGATCCGGCCTTTCCTGCCCACGCTCCTGGCGAGATTTATCCTGGCCGGAAGGACCAGAACGCTCTTTACGAGGCCTGTCCTGACCGGGTCTGTCCTGACGGGATCTCTCCTGAACAGTATTTTCTTCTGCGTCTGCTACTACAGCTTCTTCTTCTACAGCATCTGCAGGAGTGGCGGGTTCTTCTACAGGAGCAGGAGAAGCAGCCCTTCGCTTGGGAAGTGCATTTTCAGGCATTACAGCCTGCTGATCCAAAATCTTGTAGATTAATTCTTTTTTGGGCAGTTTTTTGTAGTTTTTTACGCCCATTTCCTCTGCAATCTCTTTCAGTTCCGAAAGTAGCCTGAGATTTAGTTCTTCAATTTTGTACATATCCGGGTGTTAGAACAACGAGTCGGAATGACTACCTAACGAGGGTTGAAATACCTTAAAAGATGAATTATTTTATCCTAAACTGGGTGCTAAAGGTCTTTAAGAAAAGCTTACCTGCCTGTAGCCCGGGGACGGTGACGTCTGAAAGGTTCACAAGTATAGCTAGTATGCTGCGATTTCGCAACAATTATGCGAAATTTTATCTTTAGCCAAAAAAGCCTTTAACCGGGAGCTTAAAGCTGAAAAAATAGTTAATTTTACAGCTAACGCAAGGAATAACCCCTTACGGCATGCTATCAGTATCCTATATAAAAGATAACAAAGACATTGTTATAACTGGCCTCTTAAAGAAAAAGTTTAAGCAGGCAGAAGAAAGTATTGAAAAAGTACTCTCTCTCGACGAAGGCCGGCGCACAACCCAAAAGCGCCTGGACGATCTACTTGCCGAGCAAAACGTAGCTTCAAAGCAAATTGGCCAGCTTATGAAGGAGGGCAGGCGCGAGGAAGCAGAGGCTGCCAAGGCCCGTGTGAGCGATCTGAAGTCGGAAAGCAAAGAGCTTGGCGAACGGCTGCAGCAGTACAGCGATGAGCTTACCCAACTCCTCTATACCATACCCAACGTACCACACGAGCGTGTTCCCGAAGGAAATGGTGCAGACGACAATATTGAGGTTGATAATGGAGGCAGCAAGCCTGCACTGGGTGCTGATGCCCTGCCGCACTGGGAGCTTATTAAGGAGTACGACCTGATAGACTTTGAACTGGGCATTAAAATTACCGGAGCCGGCTTTCCCGTTTATAAAGGCAAAGGTGCCCGCCTGCAGCGTGCACTCATCAACTTTTTTCTCGACGAAGCCCTGGCAGCAGGTTATACCGAATTTACCCCGCCCCTGCTGGTGAACGAAGCCAGTGGTTATGGCACAGGCCAGCTCCCCGACAAGGAGGGACAGATGTACCATGCCACCGCCGATAACCTTTACCTGATCCCAACCGCAGAGGTGCCTATTACTAACCTGTTCAGGGATGTGATTTTACAGGAATCTGAGCTGCCGGTGAAATGTGTTGGCTACACGCCCTGTTTCAGGCGCGAAGCCGGCTCATGGGGAGCCCACGTACGCGGCCTTAACCGCCTGCACCAGTTCGACAAGGTTGAGATCGTTCAGATTACCAAACCTGAAGATTCCTATGCTGTGCTGGAAGATATGCGCCAGCATGCCACAGGCCTGCTGAAAAAGCTGGAGCTTCCTTACCGTGCCATTATTCTGTGCGGGGGCGACATTGGCTTTACCACTGCCCTTACATACGACCTGGAGGTATGGAGTGCTGCACAGGAGCGCTGGCTGGAAGTTAGCTCCGTGAGCAATTTTGAGACCTACCAGAGCAACCGCCTAAGGTTACGCTACAAGCCCGAAGAAGGAAAAGGAAACCTGCCAGCCCACACCCTTAACGGCAGCGCCCTTGCCCTGCCGCGCATTATGGCAGCCCTGCTGGAAAACAACCAGACCCCTGAAGGTATCCGCATTCCTAAAGCACTGCAGCCATACTGTGGCTTTGAGATGATTACAAAGGGCTGAGGTATGAGGTATGAAGTATGAGCGTTGAGATTGTAAAATAGAAACTGCGGCAGACAGCAGTAACACCTTCTGCTATGAAAATAGAGAAACTGAATGTTACTCGGCTCCTTGTCTGCTGTGGCTCATACCCCATACCTCACAGCTCATACCTCATTAAATTTCCTCTTCCCCTGTAGTTTCTATTTTAGATTCTGGCTTTTCGTAGCCGTACCTCTTGTCGAGCCACTCCATTACCGGGTAGGCGCTGAAGCCATGTGCAACAGAGGATACCACAATAACAACCAGCACCGTACCCCACAGCCTTTCTGCTACTCCAAAATCGTAATTGGCCAGGGCATAAGCCAGGTAGTAAACAGAGCCAATGCCCCTGATGCCAAAATAAGAGACAATGGTACGTTGAGCACCCCATATTCTGGAACCTAACAGGCACAGCCAGGCAATAATAGGCCTTACCAGCAGTATGTAAACGAGCGCGTACCAGAGCATATCCCAGCTAAGTGTTGGCCACAAAAACGCCAGCAAACCTCCCAGGAAAATAAGCACCAGCGAGGCTATTACATGCTCCAGGTTGTAAGTAAATTCATGCAAAATAATATTGAACTTATTTGTATGCTCACTTCTGCGAAAGGCATAGGCTGCCACAAAAACCGACATAAAGCCATAGCCCCCAATGGCCTCGGCCCCGGCATAGGAGATAAATAGTACACAAATGGCAATAGCTCCCATACCTTCGGCAAACACAGGCCGCTCCCTGGGCACCCTGAAAACCAGGTAGGCCAGCACCCTGCCCATCAGGAACCCTGCCATAACACCTACTCCAATCTTATATAAAACATCCTGCCAGAACCAGGTAAACAGCCATTCACTGTTAAGTCCCCCCTCCTCGGCCATGTGTATGGCAAAATAAGTAAAGGGAAAGGCGAGCCCATCGTTAAGCCCGGCTTCCGAGGTAAGGGTAAAGCGTACCTTATCGTTCTGTTCATTTGGCGGCCCCACCTGCACATCGCTGGCCAGCACCGGGTCTGTAGGAGCAAGCACAGCCCCCAGCAACACTGCAGCAGCAGGCACCAGCCCCAGCATTGTGGAGCCCAGCCAGGCTCCCACCAGTATACAGAGCGGCATTACCAGAAAAAGCAGGCGACCTGTAGTTTTCCATTCTCCCGAGGTAGGTGGTGTGTCTATTTTCAGGCCTGCTCCCAGCAGCGAAATAATAACGACAAACTCTGAGAGCTTTTCCCAAAGCCGCTGACCAATGCCTGAATAAGGATTAGGTACCTCAATCAGGAAAAATCTAAAAAACAGAAAGCCAGCCAGCACATAAAGTAAAGCAATGGTAAAATGCCTTTTTACTAATATTTGCGGCAGCCACACACCAACCACAAGGGTAAGCCCGGCTCCCAGCATTGCCCATTCGTAGGGATCAAAACTTATTAACTTCATTTTGTAGCAATTCCCTGCTACAACAGGAAATGCCTGCAAGTGGTTAAAATAAAAAAAGCCCCGCCTACAGGCAGGGCTCATAAATGTTTATTGTTTCAGAAGGTTCTGTCACGAAGATTCAACTTCAGTCATGCTACCTCTTAAAATTCAGGATTGTTTTTTCAATAATATCGCAGCACTCATGCAGCTGTTCTTCCGTCATCACCAGCGGGGGCGCAAAGCGAATTATGTTGCCATGGGTTGGTTTGGCCAGCAGTCCTGCCTCTTTGAGTGCCACACATATATCCCAGGCAGTAGAGCTTTGGGGAGAATCGTTGATAACCACAGCGTTGAGCATGCCTTTGCCCCGCACCAGCTTTACCAGGTTTGTTTTACCGATGAGCTGCTCCATTCGCTCCCGGAAAATATTGCCAAGGCGGCGGGCATTTTGCATCAGTCCTTCATCATACACCACCTCCAGGGCTGCCATGGCTACTTTACAGGCCAAAGGATTACCGCCAAAAGTAGACCCATGCTGGCCCGGCTTAATCACATCCATGATCAGGTTATCGGTAAGCACAGCCGATACCGGGTACACGCCACCACTTAGGGCCTTCCCCAGGATCAGGATATCGGGTTTGGTATAATGCTCAGGCTGGCGCTCGCATTTGTTTTCGCAGCTGCAGTTGCCGCATACTGCAAGCAAGCTACCGGTACGGGCAATGCCTGTTTGTATTTCATCAGCAATAAAAAGAACACCATTCTCATGGCATAAGGCTGCCACTTCCCTGATATAGGTGTCGGCGGGCGTAAACACGCCTGCTTCGCCCTGGATGGGCTCTACCAGAAAACCTACTACGTTATCTTCTTCCTGCAGCACCTTTTTTAAGGCCTCTATATTATTATAGGGCACCTTAATGAAACCGGGGGTGTAAGGACCAAAGTTTTTCCGGGCATCTTCATCATTACTGAAGGAGATAATGGTGGTGGTGCGGCCATGAAAATTGCCTTCTGCCACCACTATTTTTGCCTGTGCCTCCGGTACACTACGTTTTTCATAACCCCACTTGCGGCAGATCTTAATGGCAGTTTCTACAGCTTCTGCCCCTGTGTTCATGGGCAGCACCTTTTCAAAGCCAAAATATTCGGTTACATACTTTTCGTACACCCCCAGCACATCATTGTAAAAGGCACGGGAGGTAAGGGTGAGGGTTTCGGCCTGCTCCTTAAGGGCACCAATAATGCGAGGGTGGCAGTGGCCCTGGTTTACAGCACTGTAAGCCGAGAGAAAATCAAAATAACGCTTGCCCTCTACATCCCACACATAAACGCCTTCGCCACGGCTAAGCACTACGGGCAGCGGGTGGTAATTGTGTGCGCCGTAGCGGTCTTCCAACTCCATTGCCTCCTGGCTGGTACGAATTTCAGTAGTCATAACTTAGAATTTAATATCCTTAGGCACTGGCCCGGGCATACACCCAAACCCATACCTTAAAAAAATAGCTCTTTAGCGCTATATACGTTTTCCTCAAATAAAGGGGAATGCTGGTAAATATAGCGATAACAGCACAGAGCATAAAATAGCACACAATAAAAAGCAGGAAATGCCCTATACACCTCCCCAATTCAATTTATGATGAAAATGTTGCTGCCTGAGTATTACCCCTCTGCCTGTAATAATTAAACCTGTGTGGCTAAAATTCTAAACAGCAGGCAGGGGGCCCCTCCCGAATTTGCAGAAAGAAGCTATCTTTGCAAATCTATTAGCGCTGGCGCTGTGTGCCGGGCCAGCCCAGGGCTGGAGAACCATATTCCAGAATAGCAGGCTTGAAATCAAAAAAGGCAGATCCACAACCCCTGCAGTCGGGCGATTACTATTTTAACAGCCAGGGACTGATGGTGTTCACTAAACAGTACCACCTGCGGCGCGGCTACTGCTGTGGCAGCGGCTGCCGGCACTGCCCCTGGCGGCAAAAAAGCCCGCAGCAGGACCGGCAACAGCAGGAAAAAGATAATAAGTAAAATCAGAACAAAAATAGGTTTGCATATTTAAACTAATATCACGATATTTGCAGACTAATTTGAAACAACCATAAGCAATCACAGGCATTGGTAGCTTAAAGCATATATAGTCATGGCCAGAGTTTGTCAAGTAACAGGAAAAAAACCAGTAACGGGTAATAACGTATCACACGCTAACAACAAAACTAAGCGTAAGTTCTATCCGAACCTGCAGAAGAAGCGTTTCTATCTGCCAGAAGAAGACCGTTGGATCACCTTGAAGGTATCTACCCAGGCACTGCGTACCATCAACAAAAATGGCCTGCTGAATACGCTGAAAAAAGCAGCCAGAAAAGGAACATTAAGCTAATCATTCGGATTAACCTCCAATATAAGAAAGCATCATGGCAAAGAAAGGCAACCGTATACAGGTAATTCTGGAGTGCACCGAACAGAAGAATACTAGCGTTCCAGGCACTTCAAGGTATATCACTACCAAGAACCGCAAGAACACAACTGAGCGTTTGGAGCTGAAAAAATACAACCCGAACCTTAAAAAAGTTACTGTACATAAAGAAATCAAATAGTCATGGCTAAGAAGGTAGTTGCAACTCTGAAGAACAAAGAAGCAAAAGGCTTCGCGAAAGTGATCAAAGCCGTGAAATCTCCTAAAACAGGTGCTTACACCTTTAGAGAAGAGATTGTACCGGTTGACTTAGTAAAAGACGCGCTGAAATAAGCACTAAAGCTGTGCTGAAACAGGCACCGAAGAAGCGCTGAAATAAGCCTAATATCATTATTGAATATAACAAAAAAGTCCCGTTGGTTCGGGACTTTTTTGTTATATTCCCCCGGAAAAGCATAATTGCGGAAGCTATGGGTTTTTTTGATTTTTTTAAGGAAAAGCCGGAAGGCAAGCAGGAAAAGCCTCAGGAGAGATCCGGTCTGGACAAACCTGAAGAGAAACAGGAAAAGCTGGACAAGGGTCTGGAAAAGACCAAGGAAAGCTTTTTTTCTAAACTAGGCAAAGCTGTAGCAGGCAAATCGAAGGTAGACGAAGAAGTACTCGATGAGCTGGAAGAAATTCTTATCTCCAGTGATGTTGGCGTGGAAACTACCGTTAAAATTATTCGCCGCATAGAAGAACGCGTAGCCCGCGACCTTTACCTGAATACCAGCGAGCTGGATAGAATTTTACGCGAGGAAGTTGCAGCACTGCTGGCAGAGAATAAATCTGCAGACGTAGAGGGATTTAACATACCCGAGGGTATCAAAAAGCCTTATACTATTCTGGTAGTGGGGGTAAACGGTGTAGGTAAAACCACCACTATTGGCAAGCTGGCTGCCCGTTACAAAGCGCATGGTAAAAAAGTGGTGCTCGGTGCAGCCGATACCTTTAGGGCCGCTGCCGTTGACCAGCTAAAGCTTTGGGGCGAGCGCGTAGGTGTGCCGGTAGTATCACACGGCATGAATACAGACCCTGCTTCTGTAGCTTACGATGCCGTAGAAAGCGGCCAGCGGGAAGGCGCCGATGTAGTGATTATTGATACAGCAGGACGCCTGCATAACAAGGTGGGCCTCATGAACGAGCTTTCAAAAATCAAGCGCGTTATTCAGAAATTTGTACCCGAGGCACCACACGAGGTGCTGCTGGTACTGGATGGCAGCACCGGCCAGAATGCCCTGCTCCAGGCCCGCGAGTTTACGAAAGCCACAGATGTTACCACCCTGGCCATTACTAAACTGGATGGTACAGCCAAAGGCGGCGTTGTCATTGGCATTTCCGAAGAGTTTAAAATACCGGTGAAGTATATTGGCGTAGGCGAAAAAGTAGACGACCTGCAGGTGTTTGACCGCAAAGCTTTTGTAGAGACCATTTTCAAAAGGTAAAGCTGCAGAATCTAAGAGCATGAAGATTTAGATTCTGACCTATAAATAGGAAGGCCCGGGCTTAAAACCCGGGCCTTCTATATTTCTAATGGGTAGCACTGATCCAACGTTCTATGCAATTGCATGTCCGGTAGAACTAAGCCTTGCTTACAGCAATCCCACTCCTACTGCTCCATCACTTTTACTTTAAATGAGCCATTTACCTGAATAGGGGCTTCACTACTGCCATCATCAGGAATAACGGTGCCATCGTAGCTACCGCTCACATACCCGCCAGCCACAGAGCTAATTGTGATAGTGCCTTTAGTGCCGTAATAGCCATAGCTGCCTGCGCTATTCGCAATGGTGATCATAAAAGAATCATCGGGCCAGTTGTACTTGCCAGGTTTGTTGCCTTCTATGGAGAAGCTCACGCTTACCTCTTCGTTATGCATGGTCTGCCCATATATGTTTATCAGCAGGTTATCCTCTAGCTGCTCTGCATCTCCCACTCCCTCCAGTGCCGGATCTACTTTAAACGTTTTTCCTTTTAGCGGGCCACCCGAAAAGCTGATACTGGAAGCCCCTGCATCTTTATCTGCATCGGTCATTAACCTTAGCTCATTCATGGCTTTTTTCATGGCAGGGTTAGCCTCTATTCGCTTTGCGAACTCCATATCAAAGCCTATCTTCAGCAGCTCTGCCACATAGGGCTTCTTCTCCATTCTCTTTTCAAGGGCTTCCTGCTCTGCAGCGGATAAAGACTTTTTCCAGTTTTCGAGCAAAGGCTTAAGCTTCTCTGCACGGGGCCGGAATTCTGCAACCATGCTGTTTAACAGCTTTACCGCTTTGGTATCGTCTCTTTCTTCTTTTACAGCCTTAAGGCGGGCAACATAATCAGTCATAAACTGATCAAACTCTGCCTCCGGTGAGGCAAGCATAACTGCCGCGTAAAGGGCCGTATTAAAAATCAGCCCTATGAGCATTAAGAAAAAAATTCTTTTCATGTGTAAAATAGTTGTAAGTCTGCAAGTTAGGGGAAAGGAAAGAACCCACAAACAAAGAATATCACAACTTAATAGAATTATTTTCCAAGATAAATTTTTATCCTAATCAACGTAGCCCTGGTAATCGATATAGGAGAGCCTGTTTTGCCTGAAACGTAGCCTGATAGAGGTTGGCGCCTGCTCTGCTCTTATCAGGATGCTCTGGGGAACCGCTTTTCTGCCCTGCAGCGGTTCTATATGATTGGTTACTTCCTCCGCAGTCATGCCTACCTCCAGGCCATTGCCCAGGGCAATGCCTGCTTTAGAAAGTGTTGCTGTCTGGAGCAGGTCTCTGTCCTGCAGGCTGTAAAACTGAAAAATGGTGCTATCGCTTTTAATGGTTATTAGTGTATCGATCTGCCCGTCGGTATGCCTGTTGGGCACAGCTTCTTTATTCGTGATCTCAGCCTCGGGATACTTGCGCAACACCTCCTGCACCGACCATTTAGGTGCCATACTGTTCATCAGGCTGTTGCTTTCAAGGGTAGTATCGTCGCCGGCCAGTACTTTTACAGCTACCTCTTCTGTTTCAACACTGTCGCGCAAAGTATTTTTAGCAGGTCCCTCTGTCTGTGGGTTCCGCTCGGTATTTTCGCACGCAAAGCAAAGGCTCATTAGCAGGGCTGTGTAAACAGCCAAAAATCCTGATCTGTATGTCATGGCAAATTTTTTAAAGTGACTGCACGCCATAGTTACGTATTGCTTCCCCTATACGTTCGATTCTGTTTGCCGGATCGGGATGGAGGCTGAAGC
Organism: Cesiribacter sp. SM1; assembly: GCF_020178975.1. Classification (GTDB taxonomy): domain Bacteria; phylum Bacteroidota; class Bacteroidia; order Cytophagales; family Cyclobacteriaceae; genus Cesiribacter. Next base: position 103,011 of record NZ_JAHXBU010000047.1, on the reverse strand, counting down.
AGGCAATGAGTGAACCCACGGCCATTACCATGGAAACGATCCAGCGCATACCCCCCTCCCATTCGTAGCTGGCCATATTAAAAATTGTAGTGGTAGAAGCTAAACTACAAATTGGGCAGATGGTTGGGGCTCAGGTATCGGGTATGAGCTTTAAGGTATAAGGCAGGCACTGCATGATCAGCAGCCAAGCACCCTGCTTCTGCTATGGAATGGTTGTAGCTAAATGTGGACAGGCATTCTGTCTCCTGTGCCTGATACTTCATACCTGGTACAGGAGGCCTCACAGCCAATAGCACTAAAGCTTAAAGCGGTAAAGCAGGTAATAGCTAAAGCCGAAAGTAGAGTTATTGTTGGCATTGCCAAAGCCGGGTATCTCATAAATCCGCACCTGCTCATCGTCCCTGAAGTGGGGCAGCAGCCTTAGGGTAAGATTATAACCAACATTCAGCTGCTTCCATACCCGTGCCTGCATACCGCCACTAAGCTCAAGCCAGCCGGCACTGAGCCCGGTTGAGCTTCTGTTAATGGGAAATGAGCCGTAAAGCTCATCTTCTACAATTCCGGAAAGGCTTTCGTCGAACCAGCTGCGTCCATAGCCTATGCCAATGCTTAGCAGGTTGTTATCAGGATCGCCGGGCATGGCATTCAGGTAAAAACCTACCTTCAGCGCATTACCCCGGTGGTAGTAGGTAGCACTATCGCCAGTGATGTTTGCCTGTGAGTGGGTCCAGTCGAGCATGGCTCCGTAGCGTACCACCTCGCCCGGACCGGCATCCAGCCGCAGGTGCAGGTTGTACAGATCCCTGTCGCCCGAGGCAATACCCTGTATCCAGGATTTCATGTCTACCCCTATCCGCAGGCCATTAATACGCAGGGGCAAATCTGCTGTATCGGGCAGCACAACAGTTTCTCGGGCAACCGTATCGGCAGTGCCCTGCCCCATACCCAGCAGCGGCAGGAGCAGCAGGCAAAAACTAATCAAATACCTGTACATCTGTAGAATCACTGGGTTCTAAAAGTTCTGAATTCACGACCAGGGCTGTATCGAATGTTGTTTTAACCAGGCGAAGCTGGTCAAAGCTAACCTCCAGCGGACAATCGGGTGTAATAAGGCGGTAACGGCGCTGGTAAGTAAGCACCAGGCTATCATTTGGCAGGGGTTCCTGCCCCTCTGCTTCCAGGTGCCGGAACACAAAAGTAGTAGTATCCCTGTTAGGGTCCAGTATCAGCAAAAACCTGCTAATAGGCGTAGTGTCGTTTGCCCAGAAAACATATTCAGTATTTCCGATAAGGGTACTAATCCTCCTGAAATATCGGTCGTCGGTGGTTAGATCCGGGTTATCTACAGGCAGAAACTCCACTACAAAGTTGTTGGTAGCAGAAGAAATGCAGGCCTCTTCGGGCTGACAAGCCCAGAAAGTTGCAGAAAAAACGATTAAGAGGAATAAATAGCGCATGCGTAGCTACAAAGTTATGAATAAGAGCGGCCTCCGGAAACCTACTGATACTTAAATTGTGTTAATTTTGCGATTCGCCGGAAAAAAGAGAGGAAAGAGCCTTTGAAAACCAAAGCTAAGAATACTAAGAAGCATAAAGTAAATATTGTAACGCTGGGCTGCAGCAAAAACCTTGTTGACTCCGAGGTGCTGCTCACCCAATTGCGTGGAAATAATGTAGATGCTACCCACGAAGCCGAAAATGACGACGCCAATGTGGTGGTCATTAATACCTGCGGCTTTATAGATAACGCCAAGCAGGAAAGTATTGATACAATTCTGCGCTATGTAGATGCCAAAGGCGAAGGCCTTGTTGAAAAAGTGTATGTGACCGGCTGTTTAAGCCAGCGCTATGCAGGAGAACTGGAGAAGGAAATACCGGAGGTAGACTCCTGGTTTGGTACCCGCGACCTGCCCCGCCTGCTAAAAACCCTTAAGGCCGACTATAAGCATGAGCTGGTAGGTGAGCGACTGCTTACCACCCACAACCACTATGCTTACCTGAAAATAAGCGAGGGCTGCGACCGCCCCTGCTCCTTTTGCGCCATTCCCCTGATGCGTGGCGGCCATACCAGCCGCCCAATTGAAGAGCTGGTAAAAGAAGCAAACCACCTGGTAAAAGGCGGTACCAAAGAACTACTGCTCATTGCGCAGGACTCTACCTACTACGGACTGGACCTGTACAAGAAACGCAACCTGGCAGAGCTGCTCAACCGCCTGGCCGATGTGCAGGGCGTAGAGTGGATTCGCCTGCACTATGCCTTCCCCACCGGCTTTCCGCTGGATGTGCTGGACGTAATGCGTGAGCGCCCCAATATTTGCAAGTACCTGGATATTCCGCTGCAGCACGGCAGCACCGAGGTGCTGAAGCAAATGCGCCGCGGCACTACCCGTCAGAAACAGGAAGAGCTGATCCATACCATCCGCGAAAAAGTGCCTGGTATTGCCATCCGCACTACCTTTATTGCGGGCCACCCTGGCGAAGGCAGAGCAGAGTTTGAGGAAATGCTGGATTTTGCAGAGCGAATGCGCTTTGAGCGCCTGGGCGTGTTTACCTATTCGCACGAAGAAAACACCCACGCCTACAGCATGCAAGACAGCGTACCTGATGAAGAAAAGCAACAGCGTGCCGATGAGCTGATGGAACTGCAGGAAAGTATTAGTGCAGAACTAAACCAGGAGAAAATAGGTAAAACCTTCAAAGTGCTCATCGACAAAAAAGAGAGCGGTTACTATGTTGGCCGTACCGAACACGATTCGCCTGAGGTAGATAACGAGGTACTTATAGATGCCAGCCAGCACTATTTACGCGTGGGCGATTTTGCTGATGTTACCATCACAGATGCCTCAGAGTTTGACCTTTATGGTGAGCCAATGGCTCAATGAGCATAACAATTACAGCATAAGCCAGCCTTAGGGTTGGCTTTTTTTTCGCCCCATGTTAGCTGATACAGAAGTTTATTGAACTTCTGTATCTAAAAATTTTCAAAAAATTACAGTATGCCGATAAATAGTATGTAATATTCCAGGCAGATTCTTAGGCCAGGCTGATGTAATAAATCAGACCGGAACAATACACATCCCATATTTTCACAAAATAGTAATACTATTGAGGGTTTGTCTCTCCTGCGAAAAAGATCCACTTATTATTTTAGTTGAGGACTTTGCGCCTACACCTTTCTTTTACAGCTTTTTAACATCGGTAGTATATTTTATTACACAATGATCCTATACGAACACTCCTTTTACAGGTGAAAAGTGTTAAAAAGCTTTACTGGTGAAAAAATTCAACACAATCTGCCAGATAAATAGGCTTCTGTTGGTAGGTTCTTTGTAAGAATAAGGGTTTTCCCTTAACACTAAGGGGAAACCCTTAGGTGAGTTAAGGCTTTGGATTGGTTTTTTAGCCTGTGCTATTTCAATGACATTTGTCATAGTGGTTCTCTATCCTCCATTTATGCGCAGAAAACTTGTTCTCTCTCTTGTACTGACAAGCCTGCTCCTGTTCATTCTTACTATTTTCTGGCAACAGGAAATAAAGTATCTCACGCCAACCCCCATTCCGCCGGGTTATAGTCGTGTAGCCCTAAGGCAAGCAATTGATTTAACTGAATTAGGAGAAAATAATCAGAAAAAGCCTGTACTCCTCCATTTCTTTAATCCCAACTGCCCCTGCTCCCGCTTCAACACCGATCATTTTGTTTCGCTGGTAAAGGAGTATGGCAATGAAGTAAGCTTCTATGTAGTGCTACAATATAGTAATGACAGGGAAGCTGTAGCGCAGATGCTGGCTACTTACGGCATTGAACTGCCTGTACTAACCGATGAACACCAGGCGCTTGCCCAAATATGCGGTGTTTACTCAAGCCCCCAGGCCGTGATTGTAGATAGTAACCAGCAGCTGTTTTATCGCGGAAACTACAACAGGTCGCGGTACTGTACCGACAGGCAAACAAGTTATGCGCGCCTTGCCCTGGAAGCACTCCGTGCAAGAACAGCTCCTCCTACTCCATCAGCACTGGCGACAACAGCTTATGGCTGCGCGCTTAAAGACAACGGACCCTCATTCTTGAACCTTCTAAACTTCTAACCAAAGCATGACCATTTCAATTTCAGAAAATCAGGCAGTAATAAGCCAGGGGTACAAAACTTTCCTTTCCGAACGTTACCGCGAAGCCGATCGTAATACAAGCTATTTTATATACAGTTTCTTTGTACTGGGTGTGTTCATGGCATTTTTTTATGATACCTGGCTGTTAGCGCTGGGGGTTGGTGGCACCAGCCTGGTAGCTTACCTGCTTTGCAAAGTTCTGATTCCGGGCACCCTGCTCTCTCGCATGGTAATCAGCTCAGTGTTTGCCATTTACATGCTTCAGTTTATAGCACAGATGCATGGCATGTTCGAAATGCACTTTTTCTTTTTTATCAACATTGCCATTCTGATCATTTACCAGGATTGGCGCATTATGCTGCCTTACACACTTATTGCTGCCGTGCATCATGGAGTTTTGTTTGGCCTGCAAATGAACGGCTACGAGGTAAAGGAATACATCATTAACCTGGATACCATCAGCTATACAATGATAGGCTTTCACCTTGGTTTGGTTGCCCTTATGGGAGCTGTTTGCGGATGGTGGAGCATCGTGCTGCAAAAAAGAAGCAGGCAGGATTACCTGAATAAGACTAGGCTGGAGAGCCAGCTGGAAAACATGCAGAATAATATAGCATTTGCCAGTGAGATCAGCAGGGGAAACCTGGCTGCCAGGTATGCATTGAATGAAGAAGACCCCTTGGGTAAATCTCTGGTTGAGATGCGCAACAGCCTGGTTGAAGCAGCACAAAAAGAAGAGCAGGAAAAGTTTAAAAACACAGGACTTGCAGAAATCAGTGATATACTAAGAAACAGTTCGGCCAGTCTGGAAGATCTGGCGAACCAGGTACTTACCAGGATTATTAAGTACATGAACATCAACCAGGGCGGCCTGTTCATCTTAAAAAAAGAAGCAGACGGGGCCTGTCTTGAGCTACTGGCCAGCTATGCCTACAACCGCAAAAAATACATCAGCAAAAAAATAGAAGTTGGTGAAGGTTTACTGGGACAGGCTGCCCTGGAGAAAGACACTGTTTATCTTACAGATATTCCCAAGGACTATGTAAACATCACTTCCGGTCTGGGTGAGGCCCGTCCTAATTGTGTACTCATCGTTCCTATAAAATCTAACGACGAAGTTGTGGGTGTTATGGAGTTTGCTTCATTCCAGGTGTTTGAAACCCACCAGATCGAATTCCTGGAGAAGCTCTCTGAAACCATTGCCTCTACCATTATTTCTGTACAGGTAAACCAGCACACCAAACTGCTACTGGAGAAATCGCAGCAACAGGCCGAGGAGCTCAGGGCACAGGAAGAAGAAATGCGCCAAAATATGGAGGAGATGGAGGCCACACAGGAAGAACTGCACCGAAAAGAAATTGAGACCAGGGGCCAGCTGTCTGCAATAGATAATACACTGGCCACTGTAGAATTCGATATGCAAGGCATGGTGCGTACTGCCAATGAATCATTCCTGAAGCTTTTAGGCTACTCCCTGGAAGAAATAAGAGGCAAACACCATCGCATACTTTGCGAAAGTTCCTTTGCCGCATCAGCTGAATACACCAACTTCTGGGAACAGCTAAAGAGTGGCATCAGCTTCAAAAATGATTATAAGCGTATCAGCAAACAAGGTAAAGAAATCTGGTTATACGCCACCTATACCCCTGTTACTGACAGTAGCGGTAAACCTTATAAAGTAATTAAGCTGGCTTTTGATATAACCAAAGATAAACAAAAGCAGCTTGATCTGCAGGGACAGGTAGAGGCCATCAACAATTCAAGTGCAGTAATAGAATTTACGCCTGAAGGTAAAATAGTAAGGGCCAACTGGATATTCCAGGATTTAATGAAGTACAGCGAAAGTGAATTAGTTGGTAAACATCACAAGATTTTTGTTAGCGAAGAAGACAGCAAATCCCCGGACTATCAGGAACACTGGTTAAAGCTAAAAGAAGGAGAAGCTGTTCAGGGGGAGTTTAAGCGCGTTGACAAGAACGGGAACACCATCTGGATAAAAGGCATCTACGGACCAGTGCTCGATATGAACGGCAATGTTGTGAAGATTGTAAAACTGGCACAGGATATTACCGCAGAAAAACAGCTGCTTAACTGGGCCAGGGAGCAAAAGGAAGCTCTGGAACAAAATACAGAACATGAAAGTATGATGGCATAAAACATCAGGTATAACAGCTTTTAAAAAATACTCATATATGGACAAGCGATCAGAAGATTTAAATAATCTGCTAAACAGGCTAAGAGAACTCAATAAGCTTTTAGCTTCCCAGATAGTTCTGGCACATCAGGAGTTGCAAATGCGTAAAAGCAGACTAATTCAGCAACAGCCAGACAACCCGGTTGCTACTTTCAGAAGCAAAGCAGATGTATCTATCGTAGCACTCATGTGGCAGGAACACCTAAACTAAAGCATATACATACAGCCGCAGCTCTTCACTGCCAGGAACAATCCATCAGATCCCTTGTGCTGCACGAGCCCGTTAAAGCATAACCTAAAGAAAGTACACCCTGCTTTTTACAGCAGGGTGTGTTTTTATAGCCCATTTTACAGTAAACCAACGCCCGACATTTGTTATTAGAAATTTATACTAGAAGGTGTATCTTTCAGGCATTATCATGCAGAAATAAAGATGAATCCTTTATTTGATACGCTGGAATCAAATTTTATGCCTCATGGCCATTGCTACTACTGGGAGCCATACATCCTCTGGTCGCATGCCATTTCCGACAGTATTATTGCCCTGGCATACCTGACAATACCCCTTAGCCTGATAAAGATTGTTCGCAGCCGCAAGGAAGATGACTTTGCCTATATGTGGATGCTCATTCTCTTTGCCGCTTTTATCCTGGGCTGCGGTGCAACACATATCATGGATGTTGTTAACATCTGGGAGCCCTGGTATTTAACAGACTCTGCCATACGTATCATCACTGCCCTTGCATCTATAGGTACCGCCATTATGCTGATGCGTATTACACCACAGCTTATTATGCTGCCCAGCGGGCGCAGGTGGAAGGAAATGAATGAAGAACTAAGGGCGCTGAATGAACAACTGGAGCAAAAAGTAAAAACACGTACAGAAGAGCTGGAGAAGCTGGCTGCCCATTATAAATTCATGACCGATGCCATTCCTCAGATTGTCTGGTCAGCGAACCCCGATGGCAAAACTGATTACCTGAATAAAACATGGTATACCTATACCGGCCAGGACGAACAGCTTACAAGTACTGGCAACTGGCAACAGCTCGTTCACCCGGATGACCTGGCAACAGCTCGTGGAAGCTGGAAAGAATCTATGGAAAAAGGGATTCCTTTTGAGGCAAAGATGCGTATTGCCGATAAAACAGGTGAATACTGCTGGTTCCTGACCCGTGCGTTACCCATGACAAACAATAAGGGGCAGCTTGAAAAATGGTTTGGCACCTCCACCAACATTAACGACCAGATTGTTAAAAACCAGGAGCTGGAACGAACCAACGAAGAGCTGGATAATTTTGTATATACTGCCTCACACGATCTTAAAACCCCTATTCTGAATATTGAAGGTTTGCTGCAGCTGATCAAATCAAAGGTACCTGCCGGAGAAAACAAAGACCTTCTGAACATCTACTCCCGCATCGATAAATCTGTAAACCAGCTAAAGGAGACCATCCACGATCTTGCCGACATTACCCGCATACAACGCGAATCTGCCGAAGAATCGCACTGGATTAACCTGCCGGAATTAATTGAAGAGTTTAAAGTAAACCACCAGCTCTTGTACGAAAGTACTGCTGCCACCCTGGAGGCCGACCTGGAAGAGGAGGAGATCTGCTGCATCTCCCGTAAGCATATGCGCAGCCTGCTGGATAACCTGCTTAGCAATGCCTTAAAATACCGCCACCCCAGCAGACCACCGCATGTACAGATAAAGTCCGAACAGGAAGACCACTGGTACAAAATCTCCATTCATGACAACGGCATAGGCATTGCACCGGAACATCAGCCCAGGGTCTTTGATATGTTCAAGCGCTTTCATAGCCACACCCCGGGAACAGGCGTGGGCCTGTACATAGTAAAGAAGATTATAGAGAAATACGCTGGCCGCATTACAGTGCAAAGTGCTCCAGAAATTGGCACCACCTTTACAGTTTGGTTAAAACAGAAGGGATAAGAATCTAAGCGCTGAACATGCAGCGGCTAATGCCTCCTTACTCATTATATAGGCCAAAAAAAAGAGCTAAACCAGCAGTCTGATGCAATAAATGCCCTACCAGATAAAGAGGCGCTGCACATTTGCAACTACAATCAAAAGCACAGGAGACCCCTGTGCTTTTTTATTACTCCCGGAGGCAGCACTACGCCATTTTTGCTGAGCCGTTAATTTTTTCCTGCGTTTCCCTTGGAGTTTAGCTGCAAAAATAACTTACTTTGGAACACAAAGTACTTTAAATGATAAGCAAGACTGACACCTACTTAAATGATCTGGCAGAAATTCCCACTATCCTGGAGCGCTGCAGCCGGTTTATTTCCCTCTCCGGGCTGGCGGGTGTAGTAACCGAGAGCCTGATAAGTCAGGCAAGATAAACGTGCTCTTCAGTTTGTGTATCCGTAATTTATTGCTCATTCACTTATACAAAACGACTTCTCTTTTTTTGCTAATTAACTTTGAAAAACAAAGTGCTTTATGAAAAACATCAAACTTTACTTCCAGTCAGCAGCAGCCTTAGCAGGAACCTGGCTGCTATACGAAGCTAACTGGGGACTGAATGCCTTCTTGCTGTCTCTTATTATACTGGGGCTGCTGGTGTGGAGCAAACGTATCGCTCCCCTGCCTGCACTGCTGTTTGGCTTTTCCGGGGTAGGGGTTGCCTTAAGTGCTTCCGCCCTTAGCCTGGTACTGTTCTGGTTGTTACTTTTCGTGCTGATAGGCAATAGCCAGAACAAGCTCTCCTGGCCAACGGCCATACCCGAAGGCATCAGCAGCTTAGTGAAAGGGGGCTGGCTTGCTATCCGCAGCCGAAAACATGGTCCCCTGCCTGGTTTTAGCATGAGCAAAAGCCTGCTGCTTAGCTTACCCCCCCTGGGCATTACCCTTATCTTCTATGCGCTCTATGCTAATGCCAGTCCTGTTTTTGCCAGTAAGGCATCTCTGGCACAGCTGCACCTGCCTGACTTTTCCTGGTTCCTGCTGTTTTTCTGCCTGCTGTGGGGCAGTTTTGCCCTGGCCTATGCCCATCCGCAAAGCAGGCTGGAGGCCTGGGATGCACGCCAGCCGGATGTGCTGCTGCGCCGCCGGAGAAAATCGCTGCTGAACCCTTTCTGGCTCAAGTACGAGTTTAAAACTGCCCTACTGGTGCTGGGACTCCTGAATGCCCTGCTCCTGCTCTTTCACAGCATTGATATTACTACCCTGCTGGAAGGCAAACCGGGTGGCGGAACCACCTATGCCGAATGGGTACACCAGGGCGTAGGTACACTTATTGTCTCCATTGTAATGGCCGTTGCCTTGCTGGTATATGTTTTCCGCGGTAATCTTAACTTCTTCCGCCAGAACCAGTCACTCCTGCTACTAGCCAAAGTGTGGATAGTTCAAAATGCTGTGCTTGCCTCCACTACCGCCCTGAAAAACAGCTGGTATATAGCTTCCTACGGTCTTACCTATAAACGTATCGGTGTTTGGGTATATCTGATTCTAGTGCTAATTGGGCTGATTTCCACCTGGATCAAAATAACTGAAAAACAAACGCTCTGGTGGATGTTTACACGCAATTTCAAGGCTACTATACTAGTTTTACTCTTGGTAACTGTACTTCCCTGGGCACGTATTATCACATGGTATAATCTCGAAAAAGCACAAATAACCGATAACAGCTACCTTCTGGCACTTTCCTTACATAACACAGATCAGCTGTTGCAACACAATGCAAAATTCTCTCACCAACAGCAATTAAATTTGCACTCCCGGCGTATTCGCCTGGTAGAATCTACCAAAACAGACAACTGGAAAAGCTGGACATTCCTGAATTACTATGCGAAACAGAATCTTGAAACAATTAAATAGACATATAAGCAAAGCTCTGTCAACCAGTCCCTGGCTGGCAGGGCCCTTTCTGGCTCTGGCTGCTTATTGCCCCCTCTTCATCTTTGCTCTTGCCGGCTCCTGGTTGCCACATTTACTGGTAATAAGCCTGCTATGGTGCGGATGGCTGCTGCTGAAACACAAAAGCTGGAAGGCTGGCTGGCTTGCTCTCTGGATTTTGCTTTGTATTCCGGTGCTTATCCCGCAGCACCACACCTCTACCCCTATGCAGGGCAACGGATCCACACTTAGACTGGCACAGGTGAATGTGCTTCAGGAAAACAGGAAGCATGAGCTGGTGGCCCAGCAAATAATGTCCCTGGATGCAGATGTTCTAGCCTTTCAGGAGGTAAATAAGGTATGGACAGATACACTGGCGGAGTTACTAAGCGAGGAGTATCCGTACTACAGCCTGGCACCGCACGAAAAACACTACGGCATGGCAATCTTCTCCAGGAAACCTTTAAAAGATGTACAGCTTAATGTTTGGGCTGGATACCCGGTGCTTAGCGCAAAGATCAGGCAGGGAGACCAGGAAACCCTTGTTTTAAGCGTACATACGCCCTCTCCAGTCACATTAAAACGCTTTAAGGCACGTAACGAAGAGCTCCACGAAATTGCAAAGTTCGTCAGAGAAGCTGATATGCCCACCCTTATTTTGGGCGACTTTAACATAGTTCCCTGGGATTCTGCCCTGAAGCCACTACTGCAGGCTGCCGGATTGAAAGACTGCCGATCACTACACTATACTGCTACCTGGCCTTCTCCCCTGGGCAGGTGGGGCATTCCCATTGATTATGTACTGCACAGCGCCCACTGGCAGCGCATTAGTCATGGCAGCGCACCCATCCCTGGCTCCGACCATAAAGCCATGGTGGCAACCCTTGCCCTGAAACCCGTTACCAACAAAGAGAACAACAGCATACTGCTGGGCGAAAACCTGGAAAAGCAGGCAGAGTAGCCTTCTCCTACTCCTCTATCCTGTAATGGTGGGGAAAGTACCGGATCATGGCTGCCAGGTGCTGTGCAACAATTGCAGGAGATACGCTGGTGGGCAAAAACCGGCCCAGGTACACCTGGTTTTGGGCACTGTGCCGCGGTATCACATCTTCTGCCTGGTTGATAATCTTATAAGGTGGCACCAGGCTTATAAAACCGGCCGCCAGCCAGGAAGGGATCAGCATGTGGGAGCCATGTACCCCTACCACGGCATGGCTACTGGCAAATTGCCGGCACCAGGCTAGTTCTGTTGCTTCTGTCATGGTTCCGGGCTGTACGCGCATATCGCTGAAATCTGCAGGAAACTGCCCACTATTGCCAAAACCAGCTATTGCAAAGCTAACGTTTTTAAGCTGCTGCCCGAGCAACCCTGCCACCTGCTGAAACAGCTGGTTCTGCCTGTGTACAAAATAAGCCTTTACTTTAGGGAGAAACTTAAACTTTACGGCCGCCAGGTACAGCTTTGCGTCGGCCTGGCTGGTGAGCCAGAAGCGGTCTTCCCTGCAGATGAATGTTATGTGCGCTGGCTTCTCCATAAAATGCTGCATGGCAAAGGGTGGCACCTTTATAAAGCGGGAGAAATCTGTTTTGCTGTAATCCAGGCTGGTAGCAGCAGGGCTCAGATAAACTTCGGAAAAGCGGCTAAGCTCCTGTTTTACAAAAGCATCAAAATTAGTAAGCACAGCCTTTAACGCCCGCAGCGGCGCCTGCACCGACCAGACCTCGGCCACACCCTCAGGCACAAGCCAGGCAAATATATGGGGTATAATCACAACCAGGCCCAAAGCAGGATCTTCTAAATACTGCCGGGCATTGAATAGCTTCACCAGCACATGGCCATAGCAATCGTCGAGGCAATTAAGTATTACCACCCGGCCTGCCTGCTTAAAAACCTGTTTTTCTATGGTAACTGTACTGCCCCTGCCCTGCACCACACTGTCGATCAGGGGCTTTGCAAGCCAGTCGGCAGCCTCAGGATGGTATTGGGCTTTTGAGCCATCGGCACAGAAAGAAACCGGGTAAAAAGAGGTGTAGCCTACGGGAAGGCTGTAGTAGTAATCTGCTCCGTCTTCCCGGTTCCGTTGCCTCACCAGGGTGTGGATGCCCAGAAAAAGCAATTCCTCCAGCCGGGGCTGCTGTAATGCTACAGCATGCCCCAGCGGAGGAATTTCAGGTTTCGGAAATATTTTGATCATGCAAATTGCTTATGCTTTCTGAAGAATTAGGGGCGGCATGCCGGAATCATGCAGAGCATCTTAGCCCCTGCCAAACATAAGCAAATATACTGTACAGTGCTTAACCCAGGCGATAGGTTACCAGCTTGTTGATGGCCTCACAAAAAAGCTGGGGCTTCATGGTGCGCCAGTTTTGTACATCCAGCTGGCCTCCCATGTTAATGTAGGCGTCTATGTTGTAGAGCTTCATTTCGTGCTGTACAAAGTCGCGAAAGCCTATGCCGGCAATCCAGCCATCTTCCACATCTTCAAACCACTCCTCATAGTAGCAATCGTCGGAGCCGTGAAAATTAAGCACATTTTCTCCGATGAGGATGAATTTGTTGATGCCAATTGGGGTAAAATGGTCAATTATATTGCGTTTGAGGTGCATGATGTCGTTGTTGATGGCATCATTCCATTCCCCAAGGAATTCCATTACTACAAAACCACGGTCATAATCGGCCCAGAGAATTTTAAAATAGAGCGTTTCGGAGCCCATAAAATCCCAGGCCGGATCTATGTAATAATTGTAGATGGCATCGGTATACAGCTCGTAATTGTACTCCTTCCCGAAGTACGGTGAGCGGGTATCTTCGGCTACGTTATAATATTTTAGCCAGTTATAAAAAGGTTCAATTTCGTGCATGTTGCTGACGGTAAAAATCGACGGCTTTGCGAACCGAACCCTGCTGCAGCAGCAGCTGCCGGGCTTCGGCTTCCTCGATAGTTAACTCGTCCATGATCATGCGGGTTCCACGTTCTACCAGCTTTTTATTGCTAAGCTGCATGTCTACCATCTTACTGCCTTTTACCCTGCCAAGGCGTATCATGGTGGAGGTGGTGATCATATTCAGCACCAGCTTCTGGGCGGTGCCAGCCTTCATACGGGTACTGCCTGTTACAAACTCCGGACCAACAACAGCTTCTATAGGATACTCACAGGCCGCTGCCACCGCCGAGCCGGGGTTGCACACCACACAACCTGTAAGCAGGCCTCGCTTGCGGGCTTCCTGCAGCCCCCCGATCACATAGGGCGTTCGGCCAGAGGCCGCAATGCCTACCACCGTATCAAGCTCATTGGGCAGGTAGGATGCCAAATCATGCCAGGCAGCTTCACGGTCATCTTCAGCAAACTCAACAGCATTGCGGATGGCACTATCGCCGCCGGCAATAAGGCCTACTACCCAGTCGTGGGGCACACCATAGGTAGGCGGACATTCAGAAGCATCTACAATGCCAAGCCTGCCACTGGTACCCGCGCCAATGTAAAACAGGCGTCCGCCCTGCTGCATGCGCGGCACCAACTGCTCAACCAGCGCCTCAATTTGCGGAATAGCCTTTTCTACGGCCAGTGGCACTGTTTTATCTTCCTTATTTATATTCTCCAGCAGCTCCCGCACACTCATCCGTTCGAGGTGGTTATAGTGTGAGCTTGATTCGGTGATGCTCATTGCAATCAATTAAAAATTAAAGATCAAAGTAAAAGGCAAGGTAGCTTGCCTCAACTTTTGAAATAATATTATACTCTCTCCTGTCATGGTGCTTAAGCAGATCTTAGTGCAGGGAATTTCTATGATAAAGTATTCCATTATGCTTAATTATTTCAATTTCCGCCCCTATTTTGAACGGCTCTGCATACCTGACAGGGTATTTAAGCATACCCTTCTTCTGTTGCTGATCTGAATCAACATATTCTACATAAGGGTATATTCCAGTCCAGTCTCCACCTAATTCAAAAGGTGCAGGTTGATAGTCAACAACAATGCCTTTGGTATAGAACCCTTCTGCCCTGATGGTACCGGTCTTACTTTTAACATACCGCCAGAACCAAAAAACAACTCCGGATAAAAACGCAGTTAATAAAATACCCAAACCTACCTCCTTTTAAGAAGCACCACAAAACCAGACATGCCGAATATGATCAGCAATCTTTCAAAGGCTACATGACTTCAAAAGAAAATCCTCCCAGGTTTTAGCCCAAAGAGGATATAAATATACATTTATTCATTGTCTGGCCAGTTGAAGCAAAGGCAATTTAAAACATGCTATACAGGCTAAGCTTGTCGTTGCTTACAACTCTGCCTTACGCAAACCAGTAGCCGGGGGTCCGGAAAGCTGCTCGCCGGTTGCTTTGTAACGGCCACCATGGCAGGGGCAATCCCAGGTTTTTTCCATTTTATTCCACTGCACTACACAGCCCATGTGCACACAGGTAGGGCTCATTACGTGCAAACCACCCTGATCGTCGCGGAATACCGCATACTGCTGAATGCCCTGCCGCAAAATCTTTCCTTCGCCATTAGGTATTTCTTTCACATCAGAAGCATCGGAGCTAAAGCGCTCTACGATAAACTCCTTTGCTACATTCAGGTTTTCCTTCAGAAATTCGCCTGCTTCTGCTTTCACATTAAGGCGTGCCGGGCTGAACAGTTCTGCAAACTTATTCTCTTTGCCCAGAATAATATCTGACAGCAGGTAGCCGGCAAAAGAACCCCAGAGGGTACCATCTCCGGAATAACCAGTACCATAGTATACCCTTTTGTGGGTAAGGCTTTTACCAATGAATGGCAGGTTGTCTGCAGGTTCAAATACCTGCGCCGACCAGCTGGCCAGGTATTCGGCTATGCCAAAACGTTCTTCTGCCCAGGCTTTAATGTTTTGCAGGTGCTGGTTCTCATCTCCGGTCTGGCCGGTTTTATGGTCGGCACCGCCAATGATCACCACATCATCCTCCTCTTTACGCACATAGTTGTAGGGCTCGCGCATATCGTAGATCAGGCTATCGGGCACCGGCTGGCGGGTGCGCACAGCAATGGCATAGGAACGGTAAGGTGCCATACGGGTATGTACCGAATGCATAAAAATAGGACTATGCGTTGCCAGTACCAGGTGCTGCGCCCGCACAGTGGCACCAGTAGAAAGCGTAACCTCTACATATCCGTCTTTTTCATTATGCTCTTCAACACGTGTTTGCTCATAGATCTGCACACCCGCTTCCCGCAGGGTTTCTGCCAGTCCGTACAAAAACTTCAGGGGATGAAAGCGAGCGTTACGGTTAAAGCGCACCACCATCCCGGTTGGAAAATTAAGCCCTTCTATTTCCTCCACTTCTTCAACATCCAGGCCAGCTTCTTTTGCGGCTTTGAGCTCCTTTTGCAGCTCCAGGATCTGGTCGGTGGTTTCGGCATAGATATAGGCAGGCAGCTTTTTATAGTTAGCATCCAGGTTATGCGCCTTGTCTACCTGCCCTACCAGCTCAATTCCTAAAACTGCAGCTTCTGCCACAAGTTTGGCCGTGTCCTTACCAAAGTTCTGCGCTACAATGTGATAGTCACAATCTACTGAAGAGTTAAGGTGAGCGGTGGTATTGCCGCTTACACCACTGCCAATGGTACGTGCTTCCACGATCACTGCTTTCTTTCCTGCCTGCATCAGGTTCCAGGCCGTCATCAGCCCCGTAAGGCCTCCGCCCACAATCAGTACTTCCGCCTCAAGGTCTTTATCCAGGGGGGCATAGACTTCTTTTTTGGCTGTCCGTTCCCAATAAGATGTTGTCATAGGTTTTATAGCTTTGGTTATAAGGGTAACTTTGAATGGCAACTGATGTTTTGTTTAATATATAGTGTATAAATATTCACATCATTTTAAATGTGAACACTCTTGTCATCTTCCACATCAGTACCATTATCGTTCCCCGGCAACAGTTTTAAATTCGCGTACTAAAAAATTAGTACATTAACCAATTAGCAGCTTAAATTTGGGAATGAGCAACCCAAATACCTCCGGCTGGCGTACCGCCACACAGTGCGTACACAGTGGAACCCAACTTGATGAAAATGTAAAGGGTGTTAATACCCCCATCCATACCTCCTCTGCTTTTGGCTATGGAGACCCTGCCGATAACAAATACCCGCGCTACTACAATACTCCTAACCAAAAGGCGGTTGTAGACAAGCTGTGTGCCCTGGAACATGCCGAAGAAGGCATGCTTTTCAGTTCTGGCATGGCCGCCATCAGCGCAATGGTGCTGGGCCTGCTGCAGAGTGGCGATCACCTGGTAATCCCTAAAGAAATATATGGAGGCAGCTACAGCTTTTTCCGTACCGAACTGCCGCGTTTTGGGATTGGCTTTACCCTGATTAACGATACCACCCCTGAAGCCTATGCCGCCGCCATTACTCCGGCTACCAAAGCCCTGTACATGGAGACGCCCAGCAACCCGCTGCTGAAGCTGACTGATGTTGCGGCCATAGCAAAGCTGGCAAAAGAGCGCGGACTGCTAAGCTTTATAGACAATACCTTTGCCTCGCCCATTAACCAGCTGCCCCTGCAAATGGGCGTAGATGTGGTAATGCACAGCGGTACCAAATATTTTGGCGGCCACAGCGACCTTTGCTTTGGCGTGCTGCTGGGCAGGCGCGAACCCATGCAAAAACTACGCACCCATGCGGTGAACACAGGCGGAAGTCTTAATGCCCAAACCTGCGCCCTGATAGAGCGCAGCCTGAAAACCCTGGAGATACGCGTAGAACGCCAGACCCTGAATGCCCAGCGTATTGCTGAGTTCCTGGAACAGCACCCTAATGTGTTAAAAGTAAACTATCCCGGCCTGCCTGCTCACCCACAACACGAGCTGGCCAGAAAGCAAATGAAGGGCTTTGGCGCCATGCTTTCTTTTGAAGTAGCTGGTGGTGGTACCGCTGCCGATGCACTCACAGACCGCCTGCAAATAATTATGCCGGCCCTGAGCCTGGGTGGTGTGGAAAGCCTGATCTGCTCACCCAGAAAAACATCTCACTTAAAAATGAGTGCCGCAGAGCGGGAGGAGGCAGGTATTTCCGATGGTCTGCTGCGCCTTTCTGTTGGCATTGAAGCTGCAGAAGATCTGATTGCAGATCTGGACAGTGCACTGCGGGCTAAGTAACAGAGCATGATGCAGGAGTCTGGATTGAAGGCTTTGAACGCTAAACTGTAAAGCGACTGGCAGTGCAGTGAGCAGTTGGGCATAGGAAAGCAGCAACAGAAATGTAAACAGCGCTGAAATGGTTGTGGCATCAGCCCTGCTACTTTTGCTGATAGTTTTTTCATATAGGCTGCTCCGGGCTAGCTAAATCCAGATTCCTGTCTCCATCATCAATCAAGAACTTAACATGCAATTAAACAGGGTAGTCATTACGGGACTGGGTGCGCTAACACCGGTTGGCAACTCTGTTCTCTCTTTCTGGAATGGTTTACTGGAGGCTCGCAGCGGGGCAGGCCCGATCAGCCGCTTTAGTACCAGCGGCTACCGAAGCCGCATAGCCTGTGAGCTAAAGGATTTCAGGGCCCGGGACTACCTGGATCACAAAACCCTGCGGCAAACCGACCGCTTTACCCAGTACGCTCTTGTTGCCGCCGAAGAAGCAGTACAGGATGCCGCTTTAGCACTGCCCGCTGTGCGTCCCGAACGCATGGGCGTGGTATGGGCATCGGGCAATGGAGGGGTAGAGAGCTTTGAGCAGGAGGTGCTTGCAAATGCCGCCAGCCCCCGACAGCCCCGCTACAGCCCCTATATGATCCCTAAAACACTCCTGGATACACCCAGCGGCATGCTGGCTTTAAGGTTTGGTTTCAGAGGAGTAAACTTTGGCACCGTATCGGCCTGCGCTTCTGCCACCACTGCCATCATAGAAGCCTTTAACTACCTGCGGCTGGGCAAGGCCGATGCCATCCTCTGCGGTGGCTCCGAAGCCCCTATCACCCCGGCCTGGGTAGGAGGTTTCGATGCCATGAAAGCTCTATCCGTTCGTAATGAGGATCCGGCCACAGCCTCACGCCCTTTTGATGCCTGTAGGGATGGATTTGTAGTGGGTGAAGGCGCCGGAGCCCTGGTACTGGAGCGGCTGGAGCATGCACAGGAACGCGGTGCCCGTATTTATGCAGAAGTGGCAGGCGGTGGTATGAGTGCCGATGCCTGGCACCCTACTGCCCCGGAACCAGAAGGAAGCGGCGCCTTACTTAGCATGCAGATGGCACTGCAGGAAGCCGGTGTTTCCCCTGATCAGCTCGGCTATATAAATGCACATGCCACCTCTACCCAGGCAGGCGACCTGGCCGAAGCAAAAGCAATAGCCCTTTTACTGGGCAACCGGCTGGCATCAGTTGCAGTAAGCAGCACCAAAGGCCAAACAGGCCACCTGCTGGGAGCAGCAGGGGCTGTAGAAGCCATTGCCACTGCCCTGGCACTCTATCATCATACACTTCCCCCCACTGCCAGCCTGCAGGCCCCGGACCCCGCACTGCCCACCCAACTGCAACACATCTGCAGGCAGCCATTACATAAAGAAATCAAGTTTGCACTTAGCAACAGCTTTGGCTTTGGCGGCCACAATGCAAGCCTGTTACTCTCCAGCCTGTAGACCTGTTTCCCAAAGCACAGCCCACGGCTCCTGGAACAGTATTTTTTATTACGCAGAAATAAGATGATAATCAGCGCGTTTCTATGCTGGAGAAATCAGGAGGCACAGGGCTAACACTATCCAGCAGATATTTATGTAAACACACTAAATATCATACATGTGGAAGGTGTTGCGCTTCCATAAATAGGATTATTTACTTAATTGCGGACCTGGGCAACTTCTTCTGCTGACTTCTTTTTTGCCTGATACATGAATAACCAACACCTGATTAACAGATTACTACTGGTTGCTGCATCTGCAGCAGGGCTGCAGGCTGTGTGGGACTTTTACCAAAGTTCTGTTGCTATTGCCCTGCTCGATCTGGTAATCCTGCTGTGGTTATCTGGCCTTATGGTTCTTAACCAGCTGAGCAGGCGGTCTTTTGTTCCCTACTGTATACTTGCATCCCTTAGCATTATTTTGTTAGTAACAGGCTCTATTATTCCAAAAGAGAATGGACTGCACCTGCTGTTCCTGCCACTTTTGTGTTCCGTATTTATATGTTTCAGCTATAAGCAGCATTTGGGGAAAATTCTGGGGGGCGGTTTTATATTAAGCTGTTACCTGCTGCTGGAGGTCACAGATTTCAGGCTATTTGGTAACCTGCCTTTACTGGAAGAGCCCGATAATATATCCTTCACGGTTAATTTTATAGCATCGGGGGTCGCCCTCTTCCTGATATTCAGTTTTATTACCCACGCAAACTATAAAGCCGAAAAACACCTGCAGGAAATGGCAGATGAGGCACAACAAAGAAGCGAAGAGCTTAGCAAGGTAAATGAAGAACTGGACCGCTTTGTATACAGCACCTCTCATGACCTAAGGGCGCCCCTGCTCTCAGTTTTAGGACTGATACAGCTGATGGAAAAAAAGCCTGCTGATGAAACGATGCAATCGTACATGAAAATGATGCGTAAGCGCATCAGCAACCTGGAGGCCTTTATTAACGATATTACCGCTTATGCCCGCAATGCTCGCCTGCCCCTGCAGGCCGAGCCGGTTGTACTGCAGGAGTTAATTGAGGAGGTATTCAATAACCATCGCTTTTTGTACGAAGAGCAGCCTATTGAGCTCATGAAAGCTGTTCATTTCCAGGAAGTGCTGCTGCTTGACCGCCAGCGCCTGAACACTGTACTAAACAACCTGGTTGCAAACGCAATAAAGTACCACCGGCTGCAATACCCGGAAGCCCGGGTTACTGTTGATGCAAGCTTAGAGGGTGATGAGCTGCACCTCCTGGTGGCAGACAACGGACCAGGGATTCCCCCTAACGTGCAGGCCCGCATGTTCGAAATGTTCTACCGTGGTAATGAACGCTCCGGCGGATCTGGGCTGGGCCTTTACATAGTTAAAGAATCTATAGAAAAACTTGGCGGCCGCATCAGGGCAGAGTCGGTCTATGGCGAAGGCAGCAGCTTTCATTTGTGGGTGCCGGTAAAAAGGGCAGCACAGGAACCCCTGCAGGATTTGTCCCTTTCAGGCGCTATATAAACCTGGTCTGCAGCCCTTAAAACAAGGAAACCTGCTCTACACTGAGCAGGTTAATATCATCGAAGCTTAACTCTATCATTCAGCCATCAGCTATCCCAAAGGCTTTTTGAATCAGTTAAGGCTAGCGGTAACGGCAGTTAACTCCTGCCACTTTGCCTCTCTGGCAAAGTAAATAGTGCCCAGGAGTGTCTTAATCACAAGAAAATCCTTATTAAGAGATACAATCTGGTATTGAAGCTTATTATTCAGCACCAGGTAAGTCTGGCTATCACCTTCCCGATCAGTAACGGTTTTAAGCCCCCAGGTTCTGTTGGATACACCAGCGGTACTATAGCCATCACGGGTATGTTCCAGGATTACCTTTCCATCTTTTGAAAAATGAAACTCCTGGTAATTTGCAGGGCAGCTTATTTTAACCTTTCCATGTACCAGGGTCTTATATGATTTCCAACTACCTTCCAGACGTTCCTCTAAAATCATATTATGAAAAATTGATCTATAGGAATACAAACCAATTTCGTGAATGGTTTCCGCAGCTCCCTTTATTCAGGCAGGAAGCTGATTTTTAATTATATTTTAATGTAGAAGCAACGCTTTAAAGCCCGGCACCTATCTACATTTTAATGAGGGAGATATACCAGAGTGGAGCCATTTTGCAACAGAAAAAAAGAAAAAACAAAAAGCTTGTACTAACTCCTTTATCCTGCCACATTGCTCCACCTCTGCCCGGCAAGGCACGGCTTATGATTATACTTTAGAGCCGAAAGCAGAAGCTTTATTTAGCCTTACAGCGGAAGAGGGTATGACTGATCCCAATGCCATCAATATCCTCATCTATATAAAGGCCTGCCTCGTGAATGCACCTGATCATATTTTTAGAATGGTACATCTGGCTGTTGCCATTGGCAATGTTGGTAAAGTAGAGAGAGATCTGCTGCAATGAGAAAGCGGCAGCCTCAAAGCGCTGGCGGTCCCAGTAGGTTTCCAGAATATAAACAGCCCCTTCCCTGCTCAGTGCCTTTTTAGCCCTCGACAGAATAGATACAATTTCGGTTTCGGAGAAGCAGTCCAGGAACTGGCTCATCCATACAGCATCTGCACCAGCAGGAAATTCGTGTGTTTCATCGAGCAGGTTGATGGGATAACCGCTGATCCGATCTGCAAAGCCTGCTTCTTTGATATTGTTGGCAGCCATGTTCCACTGGCCCGGCAGGTCAAGAATACACAGCTTAACTTCCGGATCATACTGTGCACAGCGTATGGAAAATTTGCCGGTATTGCCACCAACATCAAAGAGCGTAGCCGGTTTATGTTTAAACAAGAGCGGAAGTGCTTCTGGAAAGGCTATATCAGAATAGTAGTGATCAAAGGCAAACCAGCTTTTCTGTACTTTTTCCGGCAAATAAGCCAGGGCCTCATACACTGTTTTCCACTGATCCCCAAATACTTTCAGGCCTTCCGGTTTTCCCTTTGTAACAGATTCTTTAAGATGGAAAAGACCCAGGTAGCAGACATCCTGCATAAAGTCCATGTTAGCAATCGTCATCCTGTCATGGAGTATAAAGAAAGCTGTTTTGGTAGCGGTATAGCGCCCGTCATTTAAGCACAGTAAGCCCAGGCCAAGGGCGGCCTCCATCAGCACCCTTACGCCATAAACGGAGAGGCCAAGTGCAGATGCCACCTCATCTTCTGTGTGCCCCACCTTACCCCCCTTCTCTATAAAAGCAAGGATTCCCAGGTCTCTTAAGCACAGTGCAGCCTGAAAGGCAACAGGGCCGAACGCTATTTTCTGTGCTTCATGTCTTGCCTCTACGGCATGCTTGTTATCTGACTGAAAATTCATAAGGACTTCCCGATCGGCCGGTTATGAAGTTAAAAGAGATGTACCAATGTATGATGCCGGTCCGCTGTTCTGCATGCTTCAGCAGTATAGCAATCAATAATTAATCAGGCACTCAAGCCTGGAAATGAAGATCATACACCCAATAGCAGTGGCATAAGCTCACAGCATATTTTACAATCTTAACTATTTGGCGAAATCTAAAATATGATAAAGTTCATGTTTTAGGGGCTGGCTATATCCTGCCTGCGATCAGCACCGAAAGCAGCAGTTGCAGCAACTGCTAAACCACCCCAACAAACTAATAACCACCAGCCAAACACTATTTAACATTCAACACTGGAGCATGCGTAGGAGCCATAAAAATCCTTAACTTTTAACAGTTAGCAGCAGCCGGCATCGGCGGCTTTTATAAGCGGCTTTAAGGATAAGGAATTTTGTTAGTTTTTTTTTAAACAGCAGGCAACCAATCGGCCACAGCCTGCGTGCTGACCTTGAAAATGTTAATGTGGATCCAGGAATTAGCATAAGCCTTCAAAACCTGCTGAAAGGTTGCCAGGAAAATGACCGGCAGAGCCAGAGAATGCTCTACCAGCATTTTTACGGCTATGCTATGAACATCTGTTTGCGCTATACGGCAAACCGTACAGAAGCCACAGAAGTACTGAACGAGGGTTTTCTCAAGGTTTTTACAAAAATAGAAATGTACAACCAGGAGAAATCACTCAAAGGCTGGATACGCCGGATTATGATTAATTCTGCTATTGATTATTACCGGCAAAACAGCAGGCACACAAACAACAACTCTGATATTGAAAACGCGATGAAGGTCTCTGAACAGGAAACTGTTAGCAGTAAGCTCTCTTACGATGAAATCTTAACAGAAATACAAGCTTTAAGTCCGGCTTACCGCACGGTTTTTAACCTGTATGTAATTGACGGATTTACACATGAAGAAATTGCCGGCCAGCTGGGCATATCGGTGGGAACCTCAAAATCTAATCTTTTCAAGGCAAAGGCACTTTTGCAGAAGAGGTTAACTAAAATTTACGATCATGAGCAAGCACCAGGAGTGGCAAAACGGTAATTTCGAGGAGTATATCCGGCAGAAATCGCAGGAGGGCCAGTTACCTGACTTCGATCAGGCTGCCTGGGCATCGATGGAGAAAATGCTGGATACGCATATGCCGGTTGAAAAGGGACCCTCAAGGGGAGGTGGCTTTTCCGCCAGGGGTGGCCGTAGTGCAGGTCTGATGGCGGCCCTGCTCATCAGTGCTGTGCTGGGCTGGTACCTGTTTAGCAGCTACACCAAGAAAGAGCAGCTGCAGCCACAAAGGCAACAGCAAGTGCAGCTTAAAGGGCCTGGTACCAGCACTGCAGCAGCAACATCAAGAGCAGAAGAGGAAGGCACCGAAGCTGGAGCAATACAGCTAACAGACACCAACGATCCAGAAGGTGTAGCAGTGAAACCTGCTTCTCCGCTTATTGCTGATCAAAACAAAGGAGCTGCTGGTGGTGCTGAAGAAGATGTCAAAGCGACTGAAAGTTCTACCTCAGAACTGGGTAGTGGAGCCGGGAACAGCAGCAGGATACAGGCCAGCAGAACGGCTGAAACTGCGCGCCTGGCACTGCCAGAAGCCGCGACAGCGCATGGAGCAGCACAAACTGCTGCAGTAAACAGCAAAGGTAATACCCCTGCTATGGAGCATTCCAGCAGTTCGGTACAGGTAGCGGCTGCAGCAGTACCGGAAACAAATGAAGGGCAGCAAAGCGCTGCAGATCATGCGCAAAAGCCTGCCGCCGCACAGAAGGCTGTTGAACATACAGCAAATGCAGGTGTGCAGCAGCCTGAAAAGCAGCAAGCAGCACTGAATAGGCTGCCTCAAATTTCAGCACAAAGCTGGATGCCCATGAGCCTGGATACAGCAGCTAAAACACCTGCCCTGCCTTTACTTGCTGCAGAACCTAAGGCGGGGGCAGATACCGGGGCTGTTGTAAAGAAGCTGCGCAGCACTTTGCCGCTAAGTGTAAGTTTAACCCTAGCCCCTGATTTTACAGGAACAGGGCAGGCAGGCAGCGTGAAATGGGGTGCTGGTGCAGGAGTTCACCTGGAGTACTTCTTCCTGAAAAGGGTATCGCTGCTTAGCGGGGCATTTTACAGCAAAAAGAATTACATGGCCGGGGGTGATTTTTCTCCCTACGGCGAATCGTGGCAACATGGTTACGCACCCGATTATGTAGATGCAAGTTGTGGCGTGATTGACATTCCACTGAACCTGCGCTACTACCTCTACCAAAAGAACAGGCACCGCTTCTTTGTGAGCACGGGAGCATCGAGCTACCTGATGCAGCGCGAAGAGTACTATATGGTGTATGACAGTTATTATTACGATGACTACACCTACGAAGTACGCAACGAACACAGGCATTTTATGGCGGCCTGGAACCTATCATTAGGCTATGAACGTGCCATTTCGGAACGCTGGTCTTTGCAGGCCGAGCCATTTTTGAAAGTACCGATAAAGGGCGTAGGAGCAGGAACTGCAAAATTAAATTCCATGGGCTTTTTCATCCACCTGAAATACAACTTCATGAGGCGCACAAATGACTAGCCTGTAACATTAGAATCCAGGAAAGTATAAACGTACAGTGGCCGGACTGGCCGCCAAACTGCTTAATTTTTATCAATCTAAATTTTCTGCTATGAAAAGCTTTTTCACTTTTTTTAGCCCGGGAGCTATTGTGCTTTTTTTATTGGGCTGCTCCGGCGATCCCGAGCCGGAGCCCTGCCAGACACCTCCTGCAATAGTTAATGTTGCCATTGTAAATGCCAGCTGCGGGAACGATAATGGCAGCCTACAGGTACAGGCAAGCGGCGGTAGTGGTGCGCTTTCCTACAGCCTCAACAATGGTAGCTTTCAGCAAAGCAGCCAGTTCAGCAACCTGGCAGCAGGAACCTATACCCTAAAGGTTAGAGACGAGCAGGGCTGTACCACGGAACAGCAATCTGCCATTGCCGAAAGCAGCAGCCTGCTTGCCTCTATTCAGTCGAGCACAAATGCCGGCTGCGGTACCAGCAATGGCGGGGTTGCAATTAGCGGCACAGGTGGCCAGGGAAGCTATACCTACAGCCTGGATGGCTCCGTTTTTCAGGAGAGTGCCAGCTTCTCTAACCTGGCTGCCGGCCAGCACACCGCCTATGTAAAAGATGCAGCCGGCTGCGTAAGCAGCACCGATTTTAGCCTGCTGCGCGGCACCAGTTTCGATGGAACAGTAAAATCCATCATCGAAGCCAATTGTGCTGTTGCAGGTTGCCATGTATCCGGTACAGGCCGGGCTAACTTTACCCAGTTTAGCCAGATACAAAACAATGCTGCAGCCATAAAAGAAAAGACCCACAGCAAAATTATGCCCCCGCCGGCATCGGGCAAATCACTTTCAGCAGCAGAAATTGCTGCCATTGCCTGCTGGGTAGATGATGGAGCACTTCAAAACTAAACCATATGGCCAATTTACCCACAGCGGCAGCCCTGGTTTTAATGATTTTAACCAGCGCCTGCGAATACCAGAACGAGGAGAGCCTCTTTGGAGCAGACAGTGATTGTGCCGAGCCTGTTGTTTTTACCACTCACATTGAGCCCCTGGTACAGGCAAACTGTGCCATAAGCGGCTGCCATGCAGCTGGTGGAACACAGCCAACACTTACCTCCTATGAGCAGATAAAAGCCAGGGCTGGTGATATACATCATATGACGCAAAGCCTGCAGATGCCACCCCCTTCGTCCGGAAAAAGCCTAAGCGCTGAAGAAATACAGCTGATAAGCTGCTGGATAGCGCAGGGAGCAGTAAAAGAGTAAACCTTTAAATATCCAACAATGAAGATATACCTTTTAAGCCTGTGCTTATTTGCAAGCCTGCCCCTGTACAGCCAGCAATACCAGCTTGCCGAAAGTCGGGTGAGCTTTTTTTCCAGTGCACCCATGGAGAACATTGAAGCCATCAGCAGCAGGGCAAAAAGCCTGCTGAACACACAGACTGCCGAAATTGCTTTTGTGATCCCCATCAAAACCTTTGAGTTTGAGAAAAAGCTGATGCAGGAACATTTCAACGAGAACTATATGGAATCGCACAAGTACCCTGATGCCACCTTTAAGGGAAAACTAAGCGGTTTTAACCCGCAGCAAAAGGGAGTGCAAAAGGTAGTGGCCCGGGGCCAGATGAATATTCATGGTGTTAACCGCAATGTAGAGGCAGCGGGAACGCTTGAATATCGTGATAAGGAAATCTATCTCACGGCAGTGTTTCCGGTTAAAGTAGCCGATTACGAGGTGGAAATTCCAAGCCTGGTTTTTTATAACATAGCAGAAGAAGTAGAGGTAACTGTTAAAGCTAAATACCTGCCCTATGAAAAGAAATAGCTGGCAACAGCGCATCTTTATGCTGCTGTTTACTTTATTGTTCACCTTATCTGCTGCACACTCGCTGCAGGCACAGGACGAGCTGCTGGATGCCCTAAGGGAGCAGCAGGATCCTGCACAGCCGGAATACACCACGGCCACCTTTAAAAGCACACGCCTTATTAACGGCCACACCATTGAAACCCGCAGCCAGGGCGTGCTCGATTTCATTATTTCCCACCGCTTTGGCAGGCTTAACAGTGGCGCCTACAATCTTTTTGGCCTCGATGAAGCCAACATTCGGCTGGGCCTTGACTATGGCCTTACCAACCGATTAAATATAGGCTTTGGCCGCAGTTCTTTTGAGAGAGTGTACGATGGCTTTATAAAATACAAGCTCTTACAGCAGGGCAACGGTAAAGGCACAGCTCCACTTTCTGCCGTTCTTTTTTCCAGTGCTGCTATTGGCACCTTAAAGTCGGCCAATGAACTAAGCCTAAGCAACCGGCTTACCTACACCTGGCAGCTGCTGCTTGCCAGAAAATTCAGCGAGCGGCTTTCCCTGCAGCTGATGCCTGCAGTGGTGCACCGCAACCTTAGCCTTACGGAAGAAGACAGCAATGATATTTATGCCCTGGGTGCCGGCGGACGCTATAAGCTAAACAAGCGGCTGGCACTTAACTTTGAGTACTACTACCGCTTTAACGAACCGCTCCTGCAGCCCAACTACAACGCACTTGCAATTGGCCTAGATATTGAAACCGGCGGGCATGTGTTTCAGCTCCACCTTACCAATGCCCGGGCCATGCAGGAGCGGGGCTTTATTACCCAAACCACCGGCAACTTCTTCGATGGTGATATTCACTTTGGCTTTAATGTTTCCCGGGTATTCCAGCTCCGTAGTAATAATCAGGTCACCCCTTAAGGGTTTTGAGATTAGCATGTTTTGCCAGAATCACTTCATCCCTTCAGGCTTAATCATAATCAACAGCATTTCGGCTACTGATAAGTGCAGAAAACAGATGATATATTAGTGTACATTAATCTCAGCCCGCACTGTTATGTTTGGCCAGACAAAATGCTTATGAGGCACTGGTTTACACTTTTTGCAGGGGCTGGTGGGGCTGGTGCTGGTACAGGTTTTTAGGAATAAGAACTGTAAACTGTGTGCCTTTGCCAGGCTCACTCTCCACATAGATTTCTGTTCCTGTTTTTTCTGCCAGAGCTTTTACAATTGCCATGCCTAAGCCAGTAGAGCTTTCACCCGCAGTTGGCTTGGCACTTAAGCGCTGAAATTTCTTAAACAGCTTAGGCTGGTCGTCCCGGCTAATGCCCGGCCCCTCATCCCGAATGCTAATCCTTATTCCTTCGGGGCTTTCCTTCTGGCTGATGAAAAGGTCTTTTCCCGCCTTGCTGAACTTTAGCGCATTTGACAACAGGTTGTCTAAAATCCGTGTTAAGGCATCTTCGTCTATTTTAAGCGCTACGGGCACAGCTAATGGCTGGTATTCTATGCGGATATTTTTTGCTTTTGCCTGCTGCCGGTAACCAACCAGCAGCACATCAAGCCAGTCTGGCAACACAATAGGCGTATGGCTAAGCTCCTCGCTTATTTGCTGTGCCTGGTTAAGTGTGAGCAGGTCCTCTATCAGCCTGCCACCATCATTTGCCACCTTCTCTATCAGCTGTAAATAAGTGGCCTGATCTGTGTTTAAGGGCCCACTGATTCTCACCAATTGCGCCAGGGCATGTGCCCGGTTCAGGGGCGATTTAAGGTCATGGGCTACAATGCTCATCAGGCCATCTTTTTCCCGGTCCAGTTCGGCCAGTTTCTCGTTAGTAGCCTGCAGTTCTTCGTTCTGCATCAAGATCTGCTCTTTCTGCTGGGCAAGCAACTGGTTGCTACGCTTTCTGGCTATACTGCTTTTCAGGAGCAGCATCAGTAAGAGCAGGGCTACTATCAGGCCTCCACCAATTACCAGTATGAGCAGCAATTGCTTGTGCGATCTGGCCTGCTGCAATTCCTTTTCATTTCGCAGCCTTACATTTTCAATTTCTTTTTTCTGCAGCTCAAAAGAGTAACGCATGCCCTCAAGCTGACGAATGTTGTCGGTATTGAGTATGCTATCGCTGTACTGCTGGAACAGTTCCTGGTATTTAAAAGCCTGCTCAAAGTGCTGTTCATGCTTATAGGCCAATGCCAGTGTTTTGGCTGTCTGGCTTATGAGCTGTTTACTATTTAGCTTACGGGCTATGTCCATGCCTTCGTTTGCGTGGCTAATGGCCTGCGGGTAGTTTTCCTGCTTAAGGTAAACATCTGCTATGCCCGACAGGCAGAAACCCATCCCTTCCTTACTACCAATTCTATCGTAAATTTTATTTGCCTCCTGAATGTACACCAGCGCCTCGTTCAGCTTGTTCTGGCCCAGCTTCAGCAAGCCAATGCTTTTCTTGCAAAATGCTATTCCTTCCAGGCTCTCCTGTTTTTCGCTAAGTGCAAGCGACTTGTAAAAATACTGCAGTGCCAGGGAATCCTGCTTCAGGCTGGTGTAGGCAACACCCATATTGCCCAGGGCAATGCCTTTGCCAACTTCATCCCCTAAGGATTCATACAACTTCAGGCTGTTTTGAAAATGAATCAGCGCCAGAGTATCCTGTGCCAGTTCCAGGTAAATAAGCCCTAGGTTATTTTCGGCATATTTGTAATGAGGGGTCGCCAGCTGAAAATAGCGCAGGGCATCAGCCAGGTTGCCCTCGCTCCAGCACAGGAGTCCGTACTGATTTTGCACCTGTGCAATGCCTTTGCTATTATTCAGGGCCTTAAAGCCCTCCAGTGCCTGCTGATTGTATGAGCGGGCAATTGCATAATCGCCACGCATGTAGTACCAGTAGCCCAGCCCAGCCCTGGATGATGAAATTCCCTCCGGGTCTTTGAGTGCCATATAAAGTTCCAGGGCCTGCTCGAACAAAATGCGCACAGAATCACTGCTTTCCATCATCACGTACAGGTCGGCCTTTAACTGGTAAGCATCGGCAATTCCTTTTTTATACTGATGATGTTCTGATAAGCGGAGGGCTTTGTTTACATGCTGAATTGCCTTACGCTGGTCGTAAACACTAACTTTATCTGCATCTTTCAGGTGCTGATGTATAGTCGCGGAATCTTCCGGGGATAGTGGCGGATGTGCAGCAGTGGCTCCCTTAGGCAGGCTGGCACTGTTTGCCAAAGCAGCGGCACTGGCCATAAAAAGCAGGAGGAAAATCACCCATCTGTATATTCTAATCTCTCTGCCGGCACTCATGGGTCTGATTTTAACATACATCATTGATCAGGTAAAGAGATCATCCAGCTGATGATTTAGTTATCCTGCATAAAATCCTTCAAAAATAACACAGTATCTCATAATTATTTTACCATAAGCTGGTTCTTTCATACATATGAGCAATACAGCTTATGTTACTTGTGTATGTAAAAGCTTGCCTTTCAGATGTAAAAAAGCTGCAGTTACAAAAGAATATCAAGGCTTGTTCCACTTTACGGAGACAGGCCTCCAGCTGCTGTACCCTCTAAATATCAATGGATTAACAAACAACTACATAGAGCTGCAGTTATCTGAATGTGGCCTGCAAAGTATGCAACAGAAATAACTGGCATAGAAAGAGCAACAAATGGATTGATTATCAATTATTAAATAGAGTGGCTTCCTGCCTGCGGAGAATGCTCCGCAGGAAGGAGCCTTTATTCTGCTGCTGATGCAGCCTTTTTAAGCCATTGCTAACACCCGAGAAGTAGTGCTTGCATACAGGATTTAAAAACTATTATCCCCTTCTGCAAGCCAAAACGGGTAAGCTTAGATGCTAAGGCTACGGCTGGTAGCGGGAATGTGGGTAAACCTTTACACTACCCTGCCAATGGCTACGATAATATATTTTTTTAACCCAAAACACAAATTTTATGAGTGTAGTAAAAGTAATTGAAGTAATTGCAACATCAGAAAAAAGCTTTGATGACGCTGTGAGGAATGCCTTACAGGAAGCATCTAAATCTGTGAAGAACATTTCTTCTGTATATGTGAAGGAAATGAAAGCTGATGTAAAGGATAATAATATTGTTTCCTATGGTGTGAATGCCAAAGTGTCGTTCACGGTGGACAAGCTGAACGGTTAATCCTGAATAGCCTTATGAAGATGAAGCCAGCCCTGCGAAGGACTGGCTTCATTTGCTTTATATGGTGCTTATGCCACAGCAAGAGAAAGTATGGAAAAGTAAAAAGGCCAGCGCTTAGAGCCGGCCCTTTTACCTTATTCAGGATTTTACTTTTCAACGCTGGCCATGTGCACAACCAGGTCTACAGTTTTATTGGAGTATCCCCACTCATTATCGTACCAGGCAACCAGCTTCATGAATTTGTTATTGAGCTCTATACCGGCGGTAGCATCGAAAATACAGGTTCTGGCGTCTCCCACAAAGTCATTGGAAACCACTGCATCTTCGGTATAGCCCATGATACCTTTCAGCGAGGTTTCTGATGCCTCTTTCATTTTCTGGCATACTTCCTCGTAACTGGCAGGATTCTGTAGCCTAACCGTTAAATCTACCACAGATACATCAGGGGTAGGCACTCTAAAGGCCATGCCTGTAAGTTTGCCATCGAGCTCAGGAATTACCTTACCTACTGCTTTTGCAGCACCGGTAGAGGAAGGTATAACGTTCTGACCGGCACCGCGGCCACCGCGCCAGTCTTTGGCAGAAGGACCATCAACCGTTTTTTGCGTTGCTGTAGTGGCGTGTACGGTTGTCATGAGAGCTTCTTCAATGCCCCAGTTATCGTGAATAACTTTTGCCAGCGGAGCCAGGCAGTTGGTGGTGCAGGAAGCATTCGATACCACATCCAGGCTGCTGTTGTAAGTTTTTTCGTTTACACCCATTACAAACATAGGTGTACTATCTTTAGAAGGTGCCGAAAGCACTACTTTTCTGGCACCTGCTTTCAGGTGACCCTGGGCCAGTTCCTTAGTCAGGAAAATCCCGGTAGATTCTACAATATATTCAGCGCCAACCTCTCCCCATTTCAGGTTTGAAGGATCTTTCTCGGCAGTAACACGGATTTTCCTGCCATTTACGATCAGGGCGCCGTCCTCTACTTTTACTTCGCCTTTGAACAAGCCATGTGTAGAATCATATTTGAGCATGTAAGCCATGTAGTCTACATCCATCAGGTCGTTGATGGCCACTACCTCTACATTGTCTCTTTCTTCGGCAGCCCTGAAAACCAGGCGGCCAATTCTACCAAAACCGTTAATTCCAACTTTAATTTTTGACATAACAACTAATGTTTATTAATAATGAAGGCCCTGCCTTGTGTTTCAGGATCTCGCGTGGCGAAAATGGTATTTTTTTCAATCCTGTAAGCCACCATGTCAGATTTAAATCTATAATGGCCCCAATTTATTTCCCATTATGTTAGTTCTGGCTGCAACTACAGGCAAAACACCAGCCACTACTGTGCTCTGAAAAGCGCTGCTGCATAGTTAGCCGCACTTTTCTGAATAAAATATGATATCTGTCATTGAGCAGGCTTCTTTAACTCATATTCTAACAGATTACCTGCACCCTAACAGGTACTCAAAGCCAAATACGCACTTTGTGCCGGAACAGGCACAGACAGCCACTTTAACAACACATGCCGATTGGCAAAGCATAGGGCAGGCATCCATGCGTGCAACCAGCGGAGCTGTGCAGTGCTGCAGACCTTCATTAAGGGCAGCTGGCAGACCCATGGGCGGCAGGTTAATAACCCTTAGCCTGGTATCGGTACAGGTCTTTAAAATATCAGCTGTTGCATAGGTAGAACCGTCGTTTACCAGCACTACGCTAAACTCCTGCAAAGTATGCTGCCATAGACTATCCAGGACTCTCCTGATGGTAGCCATGCTGTTTCTTACAGGCAGCAGTACCGGCACCTTTTCCAGTGCACTGTAAGTTGTGCTGCAGCATTGTGATGAACAGTTTTTAGACTTCAGAAATGTGCAGGCTTTCATAAACTGCATCTACGCCTTCTTCATTCTCGGCAAGTACCAGCAGGGTATCTCTTGGCTCCAGCACAGTAGAGCCATTGGGTGTAATAAAAACCCCGTTTCTTTTGATCATGGCAATAATGGCAGTTTTGGGAAAACCCAGTTCCACAATTTGCTTGCCTACCACCTCATTATCGGCAGGAATTATAATTTCTGTTAGCTCTGATTTTACATTATCTGAAAGCTCCATATCCAAAGGCGTTCTTCTTTTTAATTTTTCAGGTACTGCAACGTGCAGCCATTTTGCCATCAGGGGCAGTGTAGTGCCCTGCAGTAGTACAGAGGTTACTGATATAAAAAATACAATGTTGAAGATCATATTAGCCTTTTCCACCCCGGCTATCAGGGGATAAGTTGCAAATACAATAGGAACCGCGCCCCTTAAGCCCACCCAGGATATAAACAGCTTTTCCCTGTGCTTAAGCCTGAAAAACACCAGCGACACATACACACTGATGGGACGTGCAACCAGGATCATAAAGAGGGAGATGAGCAGACCAATACCTATTACGGGCAGGATCTGGCTGGGAAAAACAAGAAGCCCCAGGGTAAGGAAGAGTACGATCTGCATCAGCCAGGCAATACCGTCAAAAAAGCGCATGATCGTTTTTTTATGAATGATATCATGATTGCCAATGTAGACTGCAGCCAGGTAAATGGCCAGAAAGCCGTTGCCGCCAATAGAATCGGTAAAGGAGAAGGTAAAGCCCATCAGGGAAATTACCAGCACAGAGTAAAGCCCCTCAAAACCAAGCCTTATTCTGTTAATGAGCAGCACACTGAGCTTACCCATACCAAAGCCTATCGCTACACCAAAAAGAATCTGTTTGATAAAAAACGGAATAACAGATAAAAAGCTTTGGTTCTGGTCGATTACCAGTGAGGTTAAGGTAAGGGTAAGAAAGTAGGCCATGGGGTCGTTACTGCCACTCTCCAGTTCCAGGGTTGGGCGCAGGTTCTTTTTTAAGCCAACACTTTTTGCCCTTAAAATAGAGAATACGGCTGCTGCATCGGTAGATGAAACAATGGCTCCCAAAAGCAGTCCCTCCAGCAAAGTAAAATTGGT
Source organism: Cesiribacter sp. SM1 (assembly GCF_020178975.1). GTDB lineage: Bacteria > Bacteroidota > Bacteroidia > Cytophagales > Cyclobacteriaceae > Cesiribacter. The sequence goes on along the minus strand of NZ_JAHXBU010000047.1, from coordinate 69,320 downwards.
AACCTGCCAGACGAAGGCCCCCACACTGGCGGTAGTAAGTAAAACACCAACTGTAGAAAGCAGCAAGCCCCTGCTTAGTACAGGTTTTATATAGTCCCATTTGGTATCCAGGCCACCTGAAAACAGAATAAAGTTTAAGGCAACCACCCCGATAAACTGGGCTGTTACCATATTATCAAAATATATCTTGCCTATTCCCTCAGAGCCGGCCAGCATACCCACCACCAGGAAGAAGATGAGCGTAGGCACGCCAAAGCGATAGGAAGTTTTACCTGCCAGTATACTGATAAAAAGAAGAACAGAACCAATAAGCAGAATATTCTCAGTTGTTAAATTCATGTTTGAGGGACTATAGAATGGCAAGTTATTAACCAGTGAAACGCCCGCAAAGGTTTAACCGAAACATTGCCTAACAGCTGCAAAAAAGTTTCATGCCGGCTCGGCACAAACAAACTACCTCTCTCCATCAATAAACCTCTGTAACTGGCACAATAACAAAGAAAGCAGGCATCAGACACAGCCTAAATGAAATCCCTCCCGGCGATAATTTAAAAAACTGCTCCCGAAAAAATTCAACCAGGCCCATAAACTATCACTGGGAGAGCTTGTTGATTTTACGCTCATATCGTAATATTGCGATATAGCAATAAAGCTTTGCTGCTAGCGCTAGTATCTGTTACACTGGCAGCAGAACTGTACGCTTTCGTTCTGGAGGGCTTTCCTTTATTGAGTTGCTGTTAAGCCAGCTGAACCTAACACCATGCTAAAACCCATAACCACCACTGCCTTTTCCGATAAGCCCAGGAAGCTTTCGTTTCTGGACCGCTATCTTACGCTCTGGATATTTCTGGCCATGGTACTGGGCATTGCCCTTGGCTACCTGTTTCCCGGAACAGAAGGCATCATTAATAACTTTCAGGTAAATAACACCAATATACCCATTGCCATTGGGCTGATCCTGATGATGTACCCGCCCCTGGCTAAGGTAAATTATGCCCAGATGCCAAAAGTATTCCGCAATTTCAGGATTATTGGCCTGTCGCTGCTGATGAACTGGATTATTGGCCCTGTGCTGATGTTCTTCCTGGCCATTGCCTTTCTTCGCGATTATCCTGAATACATGGTAGGTGTGATTATGATTGGCCTGGCCCGCTGCATTGCCATGGTGCTGGTCTGGAATGACCTGGCCAAAGGCGATACTGAATATGGCGCAGGCCTGGTAGCCTTTAACAGCATCTTCCAGGTACTTACCTATAGCTTTTTTGCTTATATCTTCATTACCGTGCTGCCTCCTTACTTTGGCATAGAGGGGCATGTGGTTAATATCAGCATGGGTGCAATAGCCCAAAGTGTGCTGATTTACCTGGGTATTCCTTTCGCAGCCGGTTTCCTTTCCCGCCTGCTGCTGGTTACTAAATATGGAGAAACCTGGTATAAGGAGAAATTCATTCCGGCCATCAGCCCCATTACCCTGGTAGCCCTGCTGTTTACCATTCTGGTGATGTTCAGCCTGAAAGGCAAGCTGATCGTTAATATTCCGATGGATGTGGTCCGCATTGCCATTCCTTTAGTAATTTACTTTGTGCTTATGTTCCTGGTGACGTTCTTTGCCGGCAAGGCCAGCGGAGCCGACTATTCTAAAAACGCTGCTGTATCGTTTACAGCAGCCGGTAACAACTTTGAGCTCGCCATAGCTGTGGCCATAGGCGTATTCGGCCTTAACTCCGGACAAGCCTTTGCTGGCGTAGTAGGCCCGCTGGTAGAAGTACCGGTACTAATACTCCTGGTGAGGGTGGCTTTCTGGCTCAGGCGAAAGCTGTATAATGATAGAATAACGCCCAAAGCATCTTACCCAGAGGCAAAAAGTGCCTGATTCTTCGCCTGTAATTTCTCAACCAGACTTTACTGATACCCTTTATATGAAACTATATCCGCAACTGAACGCATACGCGCAGGAACTGGAACAGGAGTTTGGACAGATACCGGAAGAAAGAAAGCAGGTATTGGCAAAACTTGCTGACTATACCCGCAGCAAGCTGGCTGAAGGCAAACCGGCACAATTCAACTTTATCTGCACCCACAACTCACGCAGGAGCCATCTTTCCCAAATCTGGGCACAAACTGCAGCTGCTTATTATGATGTTGAAGGTGTAAGGTGCTATTCGGGCGGCACCGAAGCAACTGCTTTTAACCCAAGAGCTGTAAGGGCAGCAGAAGCAGCAGGCTTTAGCATTGAAATCCTTGAGCAGGGAGATAATCCGCTCTACGCAGTAAAGTTTGCCGAAGGAGCAGCGCTGGTAAAAGCCTGGTCGAAAAGGTTTGACGATAAAGCCAATTCAGCTTATGAAGTTTGTGCGGTAATGACCTGCTCTGATGCAGATCAGAATTGCCCCTTTATTCCTGGTGCTGAACTACGCCTGCCGGTAACTTATGATGACCCCAAAAACTTCGATGGCACTCCCCAGGAGGCCCGGAAGTACAGCGAAAGGCTAGGGCAAATAGGCAGGGAAATGCTATACGCTTTTTCACTGGTTTAAATTACTGTAAAGCTGCAGCACCCCTATCATAAGAAAGTCCTCCAATGCGATTAGCAGGAGGCCTATGTATTTTTTTGAATATCAGCAAAACAGCTTAACAGCAGTCATTTTTAGGAACAAGCCTGGCAAAGAAAGCAGCAAAAGCGCTACGGGCATCATTCCAGGCCTCCTCATCAATACAGTAATTTACCCTGGGACCTTCTATTTCGCCTTTGATCAAGCCTACCTGTTTTAACTCCCGCAGATGCTGGGTGATGGTAGATTGAGAAAGTGGCAATTCTTCTACCAGGTCGTTGCAGATACAGGTTTTATTGTTGAGCAGGTACTCCAGTATTGCCACCCTTGCAGGATGACCAATTGCTTTGGCAACGGTGGCCATGTTATTAATTCGCTCGTCAAATAAGTCTGACTTCGTTACACCCATCTATAAATCGCTTTACCGTAATAATACATGATAACGATGAAATTTGCTCTATTTGGTTCTATAAAAGTAACCCCATCATCCTGCGGTGGTACACCGTAGCCGTGCCTTTCATTTTCCGGTCAAGGATTAAACCCAGGTGGGCACTACCAAAAAAGGCCTATGGATTATCACCGGGGCTATTACTGCAGGACGTCTCATAGGGGTGCTGGCAGAGATTACTGATGCCAGGATCATGATTCTCATCTTTTTTATTGCCGGCAGTACTGTTATGTACGTACTAAAAGAAAAGCTGCCCCAGGCACGGAAAAACAACTTCCGGGCTTTTGCCGTAGAACTTTCTCTTTATACAGCACTGCTGCTTTGACTTTTATTACTTATTAGCCAATGGTGCCATTGTAGATATCTCATATGAACTACCTCTATCTGGTTGTAGGCTTCGTACTGATTACGCTCATTCTTCGGGACATTGTTCTTACAGCTCTTTCTTTACAAGGAGGGGGCATGGTTACAAATTTTATCTCCAGCAGGTTCTGGAAACTCCTGTTGAAGATCTCAGAAGTACTAAACAACAAGAAACTCCTTAATCATGCTGGCTATCTCATACTGCTGGTCGTTTTACTGGTGTGGGTTATTGCACTGTGGCTTGGCTTTTTCCTGATCTTTCTTTTTGGTGCCGATGCTGTTGTAACCAGCAGCACACATGCGCCGGTACAGGGTTTTAAGCTCTTTTATTTTGTTGGCTACACCCTTTCTACGCTTGGTAGCGGTGAATATATTCCTGCCTCAGATGTATGGCGGCTGCTGGCTAACATTGTGTCATTTACAGGCCTTATTTTCATTACGGTTTCCATCACCTACTTTGTCCCTATATTATCGGCGGTGATCCTACAGGAAGGTATAGGTGTGTTTATTAACAGCCTTGGCAAAAGTCCTGAAGATATTATCATCAATGGCTGGAATGGCAAGAACTTTGACCGCCTGCTTAACAGGTTATCAAACGTTTATCAAAAACTTATTCAGCACACACAGAATTACCAAGCCTATCCGGTAGTCTTCTACTTTAGAGCAGGAGATGCCAACCGCTCGATTGTTGTTAACCTGGCAAAGCTAAATGAAGCCTTAGGCCTCCTAAAACATGTAGTAAAGCAGGAGTTTAGTCCTGATGATAAAGAGCTACTTACACTGGAAGACACCCTGGACTTTTACACCAGGATTGCCAGTAACTATAACCTGCTGGAGCAACACCCACTACCAGAGTCTGACTTGCAAAAGCTCAGGAATTCCGGAATTCCTATAGACACTGAAAAAGCAAAGCTGTTCTTTGAATCTGACCAGGAGTTTGTAAACCGGAGAAAGGTCTTTGCCAATATTCTGCTAGGCAGTGGCTGGAGCTGGCAGGAAGTGTATTGCACCCAGGAGAGAAACTAAACGAAACTACTCATCTCTTTCTACAACTCGTGAAATGAGTTTATTACTGCGTCCCGCTATACTTGATTGCTATGGTTTGCGCATGACCAAGTGCTGTAACAGCCACAGGACTAAATGCAGTGTGCCGGAACTTGTGTAATAGCCAGCACTACACAGCCAATGTACATCGCTTCATAATTCCACACATAAAAAGCATAATCTTGTACAGCCTTAAGCCCTTCAGAAGGGGCTTTCCCTAAACACTGCGCAGATGAAGATGTTAGTAGTGTAGTAAATTTTTAAACCTAAAATTTTTTAACATGGCTCACGATAGAGAATTGCTTCAAAAGTTGGCCCAGTGTGCAGCCGCTTGCGATATGTGTGCAGATGCCTGCCTCGACGAAGACGATATCAAGATGATGGTAAAGTGCATTCGCCTGGATAGAGACTGTGCTAAAATATGTATGCTGGCGCACAGCTATGTAGCCTCTCACTCTGCTTATTCCGGTACTATTCTGCAACAATGCGCAGAGATCTGCCGTGCCTGTGGTGAGGAGTGCGACAAGCACCAGTCTGATCACTGTAAAGAATGCGCAAGGGCATGCTTTGAGTGTGAGCAGGTTTGCCGCAGCTATGCCGGTGTAGGCGCTTAAGCTTTCTAAGCTCCAAACCAAAAGCACTGGCTCCAATGGGGTTGGTGCTTTTGTGTTCACCGTTGTACAAGCTTTACCCCCTATTCAGGAATTTTTTAATCTTTTCAGCATGAAGCATCACAATAAAGATTCAAAGGACAAAAAAGAAAAGGATGGCGGAATGGCCATGCGTGGTGTGAGCCGTCCTATGGCCGAAAAACAGATCAGGCAGCACCATAAAGAGATGCAGTCACATGATGATGGCGAGCAGGAGAAAGACCAGCACCAAAAACATCGAGAGGGAAAAAAGGGCGGCATGAAGATGGACGAAGAGATGCGGCAGAACATGCTGCACATGCACCACATGCAAACGCTCTGGATCTACTGGGCCATCATCATGCTGGGGGTGTGGATGGTGCTTTCTCCTTTAACCTTCAGCTATGCAAAGGGAACTGTTGATCCCAGCGGTGGTCGTGATTTGTGGCTGTCCCTGGAACAGCGCATCCTTTTCATGAAATGGAGCGATATTATCAGCGGCCTTGGGTTGATCTTCTTTGGCTGGCGCTCGCTTAGCCCTAACAGACCTGTTAGTCTCTGGATATGCTGCTTTATTGGCATCTGGCTAAGTATTGCCCCGGTGCTATTCTGGTCTCCAACAGCTGCTGGTTACCTCAACAACACCCTTATTGGCATGCTGGTCATATCGCTGACCATCCTGATTCCCGGCATGCCCAACATGATCATGTACATGAAAATGGGATCTGCAGTACCTCCTGGCTGGAGCTATAACCCCTCCAGCTGGCCACAGCGCTGGATCATGATTGTGCTAGCCTTTGCCGGGTGGGGTGTATCGCGCTACCTGGGTGCTTTTCAGCTAGGATACATTGACCATGCCTGGGATCCCTTCTTTGGCGAAAGCACACGCCAGGTGCTCAACTCAAAGATGTCACACTCCCTTTTTATTTCGGATGGAGCCATGGGTGCCCTGGCTTATACCTTTGAGTTTCTGATGGGCTTTATGGGCAGCCCCAGCCGCTGGCGCACCATGCCCTGGATGGTAGCTGTTTTTGGTATTCTGGTTATTCCTTTAGGCCTGGTGCACATATTCCTGGTGATCTCCCAGCCAGTAGTAGTAGGCGAATGGTGTACCTTCTGCCTTTTGGCGGCAGCCATTATGCTTCCTATGATTCCCCTGGAAGCCGATGAAGTAATAGCGATGGGTCAGCACATGGTGCAGGCCAAAAAGCGAGGCGACAACCTCTGGAAAGTGTTCTGGAAAGGGGGCGAACCTTTTGAGATGAATAAAGACGAACGATCTCCCAAGCTCATGCAGTTTCCTCAAATGCCGGGCAAGGTATACAAAGCTTCTATCTGGGGGATGAGCTTTCCCTGGACGCTCGTGGCTTCCTCCCTGCTAGGGCTTTGGCTGATGTTTGCCCCGGCTACTTTCGGTGTAAGCATAGAAGCCATGTCAGCCCATATCAACCACGTAGCAGGAGCTTTGATCATTGTTCTTTCTGTGATCTGCATGGGGGAAGTGCTCCGCATGGGGCGCTGGGGAAATGTGCTGCTGGGCATGGTAGTTGCAATCGGCCCCTGGTTTACAGCAGACAGCACCCTGGCCCTGAACATTAGTGGTGCAGTGGCTGGTTTGATCGTTGCTGCCCTGGCCATCCCAAAAGGAGCTAAAACAGAAACTTACGGCTTATGGGATAAGTATGTCAAATAGAAATAAGGCTTTTCCAGATAGTAGTCCCGACCAAAATGCAGCCGATCAGGAGCTGTTCCAAAGGGTAAGACAGCTCCTGCACAACAACATGATCAGGGGGCACCGCAAGGAAAACGGAAGCGCATTTCATTATACGAAACCATCTCCTGGCCGCTATCCTTTTCAGTTCTTCTGGGACACCTGCTTTCATGTGTTCATCTTCAGTGCCCTGGGTGAGCATGAAATGGCAAAGGAGCATCTGTACAGCCTGTTTGCCCTACAGGAGGAAGATGGGTTTGTCGGGCATATGATTTACTGGGATCGGTTGGTACCAGGCAGAAGTACCGATGTTTTTCAGCTAAAGCCAGGACTAGGAAAGCGCTTCTTCAAGGAGCATATGTCAGCGCTAATACAGCCCCCGCTGGTAGCACAGGCAGTCGCTAAAGTATTCCACAACAGTGGAGATAGACAGTTTTTACAAGAAATGCTGCCCAAGCTCAAGAAGCTGTTTGACTGGATTGCACTGCATCGGGACTTTGAGGGTGATGGGCTTATCACCATTATCTCACCCTTTGAATCCGGGATCGACTTCAAGCCTACTTTTGATGTAGCACTGGGGATGCCTCAAAGAAAGGCTGATTGGAGGCTGTTTGTAAAATATGTAGGCGTGGACTTGAGAAACTTTGTTTACAACTACAACCTGCAGAAGATCTACAGAAAAGGGTATTTCCTGGTAAAGGAGGTAGGGTTTAATACCATCTATGCACAAAATCTATTTGCCCTGGCTGATTTGTGCAGCGAAGCAGACGACCCAGATGCCGAGCGCTACAGATCACTGGGTAAAAAGGTTGTGAAGAGTATCATTGCTGTGATGTATGATGAAGCATCTGCAGCCTTCCTGGATGTGTATGGAAAGGATAACAGGAAAATACATGTAGTTACGCCTACCGTGTTCTTTCCTGCTGTTCTGGAGAATATGCCCGAAACAATAACTCAAAAAGTTATTGACAGGCACCTGTTCAACAGCCAGGAGTTTGACGTTCCTTATCCTCTTCCATCGGTGGCTAAAAACCATCCTTCTTTTAACCCGGGTGAATCTATGTACATCTGGCGTGGCCCCACCTGGATTTTCAATAACTGGTTCCTGCATCAGTTCTTAATAGAAAAAGGGCATAGCGGGGAAGCTACTAAGCTGGTAGAAAGTATTAGAAAGCTAATTGAATCAAGCGGTTTTAGAGAATACTACAATCCATTTACAGGCGAAGGCTATGGTGCAAAAGATTTTACCTGGGCAGGACTAGTGGTAGACATGATCCAAATGGAAAAAAGGTCATCGTCAGACATTCCCTCCCCTGGCTTCTAACCCAGGTACTTTACAGATGACGACAAAAACCAGTCTTAAAGTTGTTATTCACATCCCGGTCAAGAGGATAAACGGTGGGAGCTGCAGCTACAGATTGGAGGCAAGCACGAGCCATGGCTACTGTATTTTACTAATGTTTCAAAATAGTTTCCGGCCTTCCTTCAGGCTGAACTCACCATTATAAAACAAAAAACCGCATTTACAAGCAGTAAATGCGGTTCCCATTCAGTCGGGATGACAGGATTTGAACCTGCGACCTCCCGCCCCCCAGACGGACGCGCTACCGGGCTGCGCTACATCCCGAACGGGCTGCAATATTACGAAATTTTTTATTTCTTTTACATTACTGTTTGCCTCTTTTTTGGCTACAGCTACCAATATTGTCTGCGCATTACGTTATTGCTACATGAAGCTCAAGTTCTCTGCTTATCATATCTTACTGTTTCTGCTACTTTCTATTACGCTTAGCGGCTGTTTTTTGCAGTCGAGACCGCGCAGAGCCCTGCGGCAGCTCCAGAAAGAAAAGTTTGCCAGATCTGAAGAACTCCTGCGCAAAGACCTGGAAAAGGACAGTATTAACCCTGCCGCTTACTGGCTGCTTAGCAGGCTGTACCTCGACACAGCCTACCGGCAAAACATCGATACAGCACACCTCTTTATATTAAAAGCGGAGCAACAGGAGCCGCAGGAAGAACCAAAAGACAAAAAGCGCTGGCACAGGCTTGGCCTCGACAGCACCGCTCTTGCCCTTCAGCATGCCCGGGTTGACAGTGCAGCCTTTGCCCGCGCCGCTGCACAACATACCGTGATAGCCTACCAGTACTTTCTTGACAACTACCCACTGGCGCGGCAGGTGGCAGAAGCCACGGAAAGGCGCAATGCCATTGCCTTTGCCACCGCAGAAGAGGTAAATACCTGGCAGGCCTATCAGCAGTTTTTCCAGACCTACCCACAGGCCCGGCAGGAAGCCGAAGCGCGCGAACGTTACGAGGAGCTTTTATTTAAAGAACGTACCCGCACCGGCACCCTGCAGGCCTACCGCCGCTTTCTGTCCGATTTTCCCCAGACCCCATACCGTGATCGCCTGCTGCGAAACATATACCGGCTTAGCACTGCTGACCACAAGCCTCAAAGCTACTACCAGTACATAAGTACTTACCCCGAAAGCCCCTACAACCAGCAGGCACTCACACAACTATACTACCTGCATGAACAACCGCAAACACTGTGGCAGAAATACCCCGGCCTGCCGCAGCCAGATTCCTTGCGCAACCTCATAAGCCTGGCAAACCAGCAGGTGATCACTGTTTTACAAGATGGCAGGTGGGGCTTTATCTCTGAAGATGGCAGTAGTGTTCTATCCCCTGCTTTTGATGATGTACACCCCGATTATGTGTGCGAAAGCCTTGAACAGGATGTAGCAGAAGTGTTTGCCGACGGACAATCACAACTTGTTGCCCTGAATGGCCAGACCTTACTTCAGGGTGATTACGAATTTGTGGAACACATTATGCCTGCGCTCATCCGGGTGCAGGAAGCAGGCCGGCAGGGCCTCCTGCTCAAAAATGGCACCTGGCTGCTGCAACCCGACTACAACGGAATCAGGAGCCTGGGCCGCGACCTGGTGCTGGTGCAAAGGGAAAACCAGAGAGGCCTGCTCACCCCTAACGGCCTGTGGCTGCTGAATCCACAGCCAGATTCCCTGGCGCGACTGTCAAATTATATCCTGCGTATTCGCTCAAACCGCATATCAGTACACAGCCGCGAAAGCCTCGTAAGGGCAGCACAGGAAAACGAGCAAATAAAACCAGCTTTTGCCTACCAGTCTGTAAGGCTTATAAATGATAGCCTGCTGATGGCAGTAAGGCCTGACAGCAGCTGGCTGGTACTGGATACCAACCTGAACAGTATTGCAGAAGGCAGCAAAGGCACGACGGTACAGGCTATACCAGGGGCACTGCTGATGCAGCAGAACAATGCATACCAGGTTTTGAATGGGGAGGGAAAACCAGCACTACCCGGCAACTATCAACAGGCGCAGTACAGGTACGATCACCTGGCTGTGAAGCAGGATGGCCGCTGGTCGCTCTGGCAGCTTCCTGCGCTCAAGCCCCTTAGCCCGGCTTACGATAGCCTGCTTCTCCTGCACGCACAGCTGCTATGGTACCGCAACGAGGGCCGCGATTCGCTGCTTTTCCTCAACAAACAGCAGCGCGTGCCCCTGCAAACCAATGAAAGCATCAGGATTTTACGCTCCTTGTATGTACCCGACTCTCTAAAACCTAAGCGCGACAGCTTCGACAAGGTAGTAGTGAGCGCCAGCAGAAACATGCGGGTGTATAACCTGCAGGGCAGGCAGTTGCTTCAGGGCAGATATGAAGATGTACAGTCGCCCGACCCCGCCCTGCTTATTTTAAAAACAAACAGAGGTGCAGCCACGCTCGTAGACACCAGCGGCCAGACACTGCTTAAACCGGCTTATGATGCTATCGGAAATTACCAGGGCGGGCACCTGGCAATGCTAAAGGGCAGTCGCTTTGGCACCTTTAATCCGTACCAGAACTTCCTGCTGAACCCGCAGTTCGATGCTGCACCACGGCCCTACAACAGGCAGCTGGTGGCAGCCTCAAAGAGCAAAAAGTGGGGTTTGGTTGATAGCGGCGGAAAAACCATACTGCCTCACCTTTATGAAAGTATTCGCTACTGGACCGATTCTACTGCATTTGCCCAGAAAGACGACCTCTGGCAAATAATCTTTGTTCATAGCAGCCAGCCCCTGCTACAGGATATACTGGAGATAGAGTGGCTGCGCGAGCCTGGCCATACAAAAGGAGGGTTAGTGATATTAGAAACAAACGCCGGTTACGGCATTGCCAGCACCGGCAGAGGCATACTGGCAGCACCTGTTTATGATGATATCCGCAACCTGGGCAGCCGCGAAGCACCCCTGTTTTACCTGGAGCGCAAAAACAGGGAACAGGAAACCTATGCCGTTATCTATATGAACGACAAGGGTGAAGTCATTTTCCAGAATACCTACAACAGGGCAGAATGGGAACTGCTGCTTTGTGATTAGTTCTAAGTTGTGATTTTGAAGAGGGGGTGAGAGAGTGAGCGATGTATTTACCGAATCAAGACTTGCCATATCACAATACAGGATTTTTTCAGCAGGGGTCTACTACTCACAAAATCAATCCTTCACTCCCTCAAAACTTATATCCCTGCAGGCAGGCTGATCTTAATTTGATCGGCATAGAATTTAAGGCGGGTATGACGCGGGTTGAATAGTTCAATTTTTTCTATACAATCCTGCTTGTGGTTGTAAAAAACCTCAACATAATAATTCTGCATGAGGTAGAGGTTAATTTTATAGCCATAGTAGCGTATGGCTACTACAAAAGTACCCTTCTCATACAACACTTTTACCTTATCCCTTATGGGCAGATCCATAAATACTTCCGGCCTCATGCAATCTCTCTTTTTCTTTTCCTATGCCTGGGTTAGTAACTAAAATCCGATGTTCAACTAAGCAGTAATTTACGTAAAAAGTTTGTTTTGAAAGCCCCTTTAAACAAAAAACCCCTGCCGTTACCGGCAGGGGAAAAATATGGGTAAAAGACCGGGCTCGAACCGGCGACCTCCTGAACCACAATCAGGCGCTCTAACCAACTGAGCTACAATTACCATCAGATTGGAATGCAAAGGTAATACAGAGAGTGATATCCCGCAATATTCTACCAGCACTATTTTTATTTTCTCTCAAAAAGATTTTTGGGCTGAAGAGCAAAGGATATCCAGGGCCACATGCTGCAACTATGCTACAGCCTGTTTCAGCGGTTTATGCTGGCCCTGTCGAAAAGTAAGCGTTGGGCTGCTTTCCTTTCATGAAGCTGGCCTTCCTCCCACACCAGTTCTCCATTCACCCATGTGTGGGTAACTTTATGCTGAAATTCCTGCCCCTCCAATGGAGACCAGCCGCACTTGTATAATATATTTTCTCTGCTAACTGTCCAGGACTGCTGCGGATCTACCAGCACCAGGTCTGCCCAATAGCCTTCTTCAATAAACCCCCGCTCTTTTATGCGGAACAGGATGGCCGGGTTATGGCACATTTTTTCTACCACCTGTGGCAGGCTTAGCACGCCCTGCTTTGCCAGCTCCAGGGCTGCCACCAGGCTATGCTGTACCAGCGGGCCACCACTGGGGGCTTTAAAATAAGTGCCTGCCTTTTCCTCAAGAGTGTGGGGGGCGTGGTCGGTTGCCAGCACATCCAGCACCCCTTCTGCCAGGGCTTTTCTTAGTGCAGCCCTGTCTGCAGCCGATTTTACAGCAGGGTTCCATTTAATAAAATTGCCTTTAATTTCATAATCCTGCTCTGTGAACCAGAGGTGGTGTATGCAGGCCTCCGCTGTAACTTTCTTTTCTGCCAGTGGTATGTCTCTATCGAACAGCTCCAGCTCCCTGGCAGTACTGATGTGGAGCACATGCAGCTGCGCACCCCATTTGCGCGCAAGCGCAACAGCCATGCTGCTGCTTTTGTAGCAGGCCTCGGCACTGCGAATCTGGGGGTGAAAGCGCACAGGCACCTCCTCGCCCCACTGCTGCCGGTACACTTCTATGTTTCGGCGAATGGTGGCCTCATCTTCGCAGTGCGTGGCAATGAGCATTTCTACCCGGCTAAAAAGCCCCTCCAGTGTTTGCTCGTTATCTACCAGCATGTTGCCGGTAGAGGAACCCATAAACACCTTGATGCCACATACACGCTCCGGATCGGTGCGCAGCACTTCCTCCAGGTTATCGTTTGAGGCTCCCATGAAAAAAGAGTAGTTGGCAAAGGAGCTTTGTGCTGCTATCTGGTACTTCTCTTCCAGCAGCGCCTGGGTAAGGGTTTGTGGCTGCGTATTGGGCATCTCCATAAAAGAAGTAACGCCCCCTGCCACAGCAGCACGGCTTTCGGTGGCAATGGTGGCTTTGTGCGTGAGCCCTGGCTCCCTGAAATGCACCTGATCATCAATTACCCCCGGCAACAGGTATTTACCGCCTGCATCCAGCACCCTGTCGGCTACAATATGCTGCAGGTCTTTGCCTATGCGTATAATGCGCCCGTCTGAAATAAGCACATCTGCTTCCTGTACCTTGCCCTGGTTAACCAGTTGCGCATTTAGGATAAGTGTTGACGCCATGAGTTTTTTTTACCAAAGGTATAAACCCACGCCCGTTTACACAAAAGCTAAGCTTGTTCTGATGTCTGGAGGCAGGCTAAAATAAAAAACCAGCCTCTACAGAAACTGGTTTTAAATTGAGGAATATGTATGAAAAAGAAGATTAGTGATCGGCCAGTGCAAGGCTCTTTAAAGAGTTTGCAAGCTGTATTTTAGCTTTGCTAAGTGCATCGTCATTGAGTTGAAAATGCAGCTTCTGATCATCCGCTATAAAAAAGCTGATGGCAGCACCTTTACGAATCAGGTTATCGCGTTCTGTAACCACCAGGGTAGGTTTATCTCCCAGTGCTTTCAACAAGTCAAGCAGTTTACTACTCTCATTATCAGCCACAAAAATAATGTGGTAATAGCCCACTGAAGCCGCATTTGTTATTTTTTCTACCTGGCACTTTTTGCCATTGATGGTTTTAACCTTCAGAACCTCATCAAGTTCTTTGAATACCTCGGTTTTACCCATGATACCAAAGCGTATCACCTCATTATCGGGTGCAGAGGCCGGCCATTCGGCATAGCGGGCAAAGTTGAACAGAAATACACTTTGTGCTTTATAATTAACAGCCTGCGCCAGGAGCGAACTAAGCGGCAGCAGGCATAGAGCAATTGCTATAATGAGTTGTTTTTTCATGATTGCCTGCATTATTTCGTGAATTTTAAGTCGTAAGATACCTTCACTGTATATTCTCTGCCAGGGCCGGGCACAGGATCACTGCTGCCGTTATAGGCCTGAACAAAGGAATTCTCTTCATTCAGCAGGTTGTGGGTACCCACGCCCAGTGTAAGCCCCGGCAGCAGATCTTTATACTGCAGGTGCAGGTCTGCCAGCAGAAATGGCGCAAAACGCATCAGCAACGGCGTGCCTTCTTCATCGTAGCCTTTGTAACCATAGCGTTCGCCAATAAGAACCAGAGAAGGATTGATGCTGAAGCGGTTCGACACCCTGTACCCCCCATGCAGGGTTAATTTATGAGCGGCGATACCAATATTCAGATGATCTTTACCTGAGACCTTATACTGCTCTACTGCATTCTTATCAGAAGCACGGCTATAGGAATAAGTGAGGTTTGAAGACCATTTTGGCCGGCGCACCTGGTATACAACTTCAACACCCTTACTGCTCACCTGCTCAAAATTTCCAAAGCCTTCATTTTCAACGTCAACATAGCTGAAAACAATAATGTCCTTTGTTTTAATCTTGAAGAGATTTACAGCCAGGAGCATATCTTTTGTAAACTGGTAGCCTGTTTCCAGCTCATAAGTACTGCTGCGCTCCGGTTTTATATCATCACTCATGTTGATGTTCTCAATGCCTGGTGCCCTGTAAGCACCACTGGCCAAACCTTTAAAGTGCAGGCGGTTCACGTGCTTTGTAATGGCAAAGCGTGGAGCCCAGGCGTAACCAAAAGCACTGTGATGCTCTAATCGTATACCGCCAGTTATATTGGCCAGCCTGTGCTTTAGCAGCGCCTCGCCAAATGCAGAAAAATTTTGATACTCAACCTGCTGCACATCTCCAAAATTACCCTGATCCAACACATCCTTTGCCCGCTCCTGGTACCATTCCACTCCAGAAGTTAAATACAAGCGGTGGTTAACTTTATAGCCCCCGGTCAGGTTAGCGGTAGCACGCTCGGTCCTTATTTTATATTCATAGAGATACTTGTGTTCATCAGAGGGGAATAAAGAGTTTTTGTAGTACCATGGCATCTGGTTGGTATAGCTTAGCTGTGGCGTAAGGGTAAACCTTTTTCCTACTTTAAATTCGTACTCAAGCAAACCAGTCATGATTTTAGTCTGAAGGTCGTAATGATAGTTGCTCCAGGAGTAGTCATCGAAAACAAAGCGCGACTTAAGCCCCTTCCAGGAAACGCCCGCACTCACAAAGCCCGGGTTTGTTTGCCCCCGGCCGTCGGCCAGGTTTACTTCTCCAACAAAGGCATCAAAGCCTGGCTGGTACATGCTATTGCTCCTGTTTGCCCTGCCTGTGTGTGCCGAAACATCAACAACAACATTCCCTATACGTTTACCAATGCTAAGGCCAATGTTGCGGCGGGCCAGGTCTTTGCCATACATGCCATAGCTGCCTGTAGCAGAAACGCCATTCAGGCCGGATGCACCTTTTGTTGTAATGTTGATTACCCCATATTCTGCCGTACCGCCATACATGGCCGATCCCGGACCACGAATAATTTCAACCCTTTCGATCTGGTCTACCGGCAGGTGGTTGCCAAAGAACAGGTTCTGGTACAGGAGATCATTGTACTTCACACCATCTACCATCAGCAGCATTTTTCCTTCCATAGCCCAGTTACCTCGTATGGTAGGACCAACGGCAAAATCTACGTCTGCGGCAAAATCAAAGCCGGGCACAACGCGCATCACATCAATAAAATCGCGCGCACCCATATCCTGTATATCCTGGGCAGTAATGACAGATACAATTCCGGGAGTCTCACGGCTGCTCAAGCCAATGTGGCTGCCTACACCCAATTTACCATTTAGTTGTGCCTGTAATGCACTAGCCTCTTCATAGGCCGATAATCCCTGCAACTCCAGCAGCAGACTATCTGCCGGCTGCTGTGCAGTTGCAGCAACAGGCAGGCATAGCCCTCCCAGCACCAGGAAGGCAAAATGAATACACTTCATAAATCAGTAGTGGTTGTTTAGTGAGGTCAAATAATTTTACAATATTACAGCAATGCCCGCTCCTCACTATTTCTATTAAAGCATTCCATAATGTGCTGTAATGAAAAGATCTATTATCAATCGGTACCCGAAAAATTCCACAATAACGCCCTGATTATCTTGTAGTTATCAGCATAATAACACAATGTTCAAACATTCATGAAAATCAATGAACAAACATTTATATAATATTCTGCAGAGATCTGTTTTTCACCATGATAACATTACACTTATGAACAATATGCAAAACAAAAGCCCCGACTTGAAGGCCGGGGCTTTTTATTGGATCAGTAGTCAATACTACTTCTTGTTATCATCTACTTCTTCATACTCTACATCAGACACATCGCCTGCGGCTCCGCCACCGGCATTAGCACCCGGGCCTGCACCTGGTCCACCTTGTGGTCCGGCACCATCAGCACCTGGCTGTCCGCCGCCGGCTGCATACATCTCCTGTGCAGCTGCCTGCCAGGTAGTGTTGAGCTCGTTCATAGCATTGTCAATTGCGGCTACATCCTGCTGCTGGTGAGCAGTTTTCAGTTGCTCAAGCGCACTGCTGATTTTGCTGCGGTTGCCTTCGCTAAGCTTATCGCCATACTCTTTTAGCTGCTTTTCAGTCTGGAAGATCAGCGAGTCGGCCTGGTTCAGTTTTTCAACTTTTTCCTTAGCCTGTTTGTCTGACTCGGCATTGGCTTCGGCCTCGCGGCGCATTTTTTCGATTTCCTGCTCGCTCAGACCGCTGCTTGCTTCGATGCGGATCTTTTGCTCTTTACCAGTGCCTTTGTCTTTGGCAGATACGTGTAGGATACCGTTGGCATCAATATCGAAAGTTACTTCGATCTGAGGGATACCACGAGGTGCTGGTGGAATACCATCAAGGTGGAAACGGCCAATGGTACGGTTATCTTTCGCCATAGGACGCTCGCCCTGCAGTACGTGAATTTCCACGCTTGGCTGGTTGTCGCTGGCTGTAGAGAACACTTCTGATTTCTTGGTAGGAATCGTTGTGTTAGACTCAATCAGTTTGGTCATTACGCCACCCATGGTTTCGATACCCAGTGACAGCGGCGTAACATCCAGCAGCAACACATCTTTAACCTCGCCGGTAAGTACACCACCCTGAATGGCAGCACCAATAGCTACTACCTCATCTGGGTTTACACCTTTGCTTGGCTTCTTACCAAAGAATTTCTCTACTTCTTCCTGAATTTTAGGAATACGGGTAGAACCACCTACCAGAATTACTTCGTCGATATCTGATGGCGACATATTGGCATCTTTCAGCGCCTGGCGTACAGGGCCCATGGTACGCTGTACCAGGCCGTCTACCAGCTGCTCGAACTTAGCGCGGCTAAGGCTACGCACAAGGTGCTTTGGAATGCCATCTACCGGCATAATGTACGGCAGGTTAATTTCGGTCTGCTGCGAAGAAGAAAGCTCAATTTTGGCCTTTTCGGCTGCTTCCTTCAGGCGCTGCAGGGCCATAGGATCTTTACGCAGGTCAATGCCCTCGTCGTTCTTAAACTCATCTGCCAGCCAGTCAATGATTTTGGCATCGAAGTCGTCACCACCCAGGTGCACATCACCGTTGGTAGATTTTACTTCGAACACACCCTCACCCAGTTCCAGCACAGAAATATCGAAGGTACCGCCACCAAGGTCGAATACCGCAATTTTCATGTCCTGGCTTTTCTTGTCCAGACCATAGGCCAGGGCAGCTGCTGTTGGCTCGTTGATGATACGTTTTACTTCAAGACCAGCAATTTGGCCTGCTTCTTTTGTTGCCTGACGTTCGGCATCATTAAAGTATGCAGGTACGGTAATTACAGCTTCCTTGATTTCTGTTCCCAGGTAATCTTCGGCAGTAGACTTCATCTTCTGCAGAATCATGGCCGAAAGCTCCTGTGGCGTATATTGGCGGTCGCCTATTTTAACACGAAGTGTATCGTTAGCACCCTGCTCAACTTCATAAGAAACACGCTTGGCTTCTGCAGAAACTTCAGAGTATTTTTTACCCATAAAGCGCTTCACCGAGCTAATGGTGCGCTTAGGGTTGGTGATGGCCTGGCGCTTGGCAGGATCGCCAACTTTACGCTCGCCGTTCTCCAAAAAGGCTACAATGGACGGCGTAGTGCGGCGGCCTTCACTATTAGGGATTACTACCGGCTCGTTACCTTCCATTACGGCAACGCAAGAGTTGGTAGTACCCAAGTCAATTCCTATTATTTTTCCCATAGTATATATAGATGTTTTAAAAATTCAACTTACGTTTTTTACCTCACGCAAAGAATTTAACAATGGTTGTGCCAAGGCGGCTTTTACCCTCAAAAGCTGCCAACATGACAGTTACTTTACACGATGTTGACAGTCAGGTAATGTATGGCATACAGGCTATCCAAAAATCAGCCAAATACTGGGGCAAAATGTACTGCTTTACAGCAGGCTATGCCAGTAGTCTGCCACTGATGCAGGAACAGGCATTTAGCTATAGGGTAAAAAATATCAAAAATCAGTCGCCAGGTGCATCTTTGTCGTTCACGCCTTTTTCTATGAGCTTATCTGCCTTTTCCCGGGTATCTTCATCAGGCAACGGCTGTTCCTGTTCTGCCTTTTCTTCCGGTTCGTAGCTAAGCCTGATCATAATAGGAAAATGATCGGAGCCGATATCGGGCAGGCGCTCCATGCTGGACAGCTTAAAATGATGGGAGTGAAATACATGATCGAGCGGCCAGCGGAAGAGCGGGTATTGGGCATGAAAGGTATTATAAAAGCCCCTGCCAATACGCGGATCGAGCAGGCCGCTGATTTCCTGAAATAAGTCAGTGGTGGGAGACCAGGCAACATCATTAAAATCACCTGCCACCACTACACCTCCCGTTTCAGATTTTTCCTTAGCCATTTTTCCAATCATCACAATTTCTGCATCGCGCTCGCGGCTATCGCCACTCTCGCCAGGCACAGGCGGGCGTGGATGCACAGCATAAAGCTGAATCCACTCACCTGAAGGCAGCTGCACCCTGGTTTGTATTGAAGGAATATCCGGCTCCAGCAGGTACAGCACCTCTGTTTCCTTTAGCGGCAGCCTGGAGTATAGGTGCATGCCATACGTATTATCCAGGGGAATTCGTACTGCATGGGGATAAGCTGTACTGCTGCGGTCGAGTGCTTTTTGCCATGCAGAATCTGACTCCAGCGTAAGTACAATATCGGGTGCTTTCTCCTCGATGAGTTTTAATAAGGCCAGGTGATTCTTATTATACTGCAACACATTTACTACCAGCAGGCTAAGAAAGCTGGTATCCTGGGGGTCTCCCTCTGTTTCAAGCACCTGCTTTGGTGCAAAAGGGGTGTAGGGAAAGGCTTTTACTGCCTGGTAAACGACAACGCCAGCCAGCAACAGCATTAGCAATTTGCCACGTTTACGCCGGTGGTAATAAAAAATAAAAAACATGAGCATTGCCAGCAGCGCCAGAAAAAAAGCCTGCAGCCTTGGGTAATCCCACATGCGTACCCACCAGCGCGATGATGGTATCAGGGGCAGGAAGGTACCAACCAGCACCAGTACAATGAGGCCCCAAAAGATAAATTGCCAAAGAATACGGAGAAAGCGCATGTAGCGCAAGATATTGTAAATTTAGCAGATCTGCAGTCTCTCTGGCGATTAGTTGCAAATACCTTCCTCTGCTACCGGCCACAATAAAGCGTGAACAACTTAGCTGGCGGCTATGGCCTGCTTTTGATTTCACTCCAGAGGAATGTAGCTGTTTTGCTCCGCCGGGCATCAGCGAATCTGCAGGCTGTCAGAATTTTTTCTTACTTTTACAGGTTCTATATCTGGAGTAACACCAGCCCCTGCTTAGCGGAAAAAAGCCGCAGTAGAAAAACTTTAGCTCCTGTATGTAAACCTGCCTGATTCCAGGCATGACAAAACAGGAGAACCGTTAAAGGGGCTGCTACAAAACTAATTTATAAGCATACATCATCATGGCGGTTGCTGAAGACCTTATCAAGTCAAATACAATTACACAAGAAATAAAGAAACGACGTACGTTCGGGATTATCAGTCACCCGGATGCCGGCAAAACCACGCTTACTGAAAAGCTGCTCCTGTTTGGTGGTGCAATTCAAAAAGCGGGTGCCGTAAAGTCAAACAAAATAAAACAGCATGCCCGCTCCGACTGGATGGAGATAGAAAAGCAACGGGGTATATCCGTTGCTACCTCGGTAATGGGCTTTGATTACAAAGGCTGTAAAATTAACCTGCTGGATACCCCCGGCCACGAAGATTTTGCAGAAGACACCTACCGCACCCTCACCGCTGTAGATAGTGTGGTAATGGTAATTGACTGTGTGAAAGGTGTTGAGCGGCAAACTGAAAAGCTGATGGAAGTGTGCCGCATGCGCAATACGCCTGTAATGGTTTTCATTAATAAAATGGACCGCGAGGGCCGTGATCCTTACGAGCTGCTGGATGAGATAGAAGAAAAGCTTGACATACGCGTAAAACCACTTAGCTGGCCCATTGGCATGGGCAAAAGCTTTAAGGGGGTGTACAACCTTTACCTGAACCGGCTGATGCTGTTCCAGCCCAGCCGGCCCGAACTGCAGAGTGACGTTATCGAGATCAGCAACCTGGCAGATCCCCGCATTGACCAGGAAGTAGGTGAAAACCCGGCAAAACTGCTGCGCGAGGAGGTATCGCTGGTAGAAGAGGTATACCCTGAGTTTGATGTGCAGGAGTACCTGGATGGTAAGGTAGCGCCTGTATTCTTTGGTAGTGCCGTTAACAACTTTGGTGTGCGCGAGCTGCTGGATTGCTTTATAGAGCTGGCCCCACCCCCAAGAGCACGTGCCACCGAAGAGCGGGTAATTACACCAGATGAGAAAGACTTTACCGGCTTTATCTTTAAGATACACGCCAACATGGACCCTAAGCACCGCAACCGCATTGCCTTTTTGCGCGTGTGCAGCGGTAAGTTTGAGCGCAACGTTCCCTACCACCACGTGCGGCTCGATAAGCCTTTCCGCTTTGCCAACACCACTGCCTTTATGGCGCAGGAAAAGGAAATTATTGACGAGGCTTTCCCAGGCGATATCGTAGGCCTTTACGATACCGGCAACCTTAAGATTGGCGATACCCTTTCTGCCGGAGACAAATCGCTCTACAAAGGTATTCCCAGCTTCTCTCCTGAAATATTCAGGGAGGCAATAAACAAGGATGCCATGAAAACCAAACAGCTGGAGAAGGGGCTTAGTCAGCTGATGGACGAAGGAGTGGCACAGCTGTTTACCTATGAGATGGGTGCCCGCAAGGTAGTAGGTACCGTAGGTGCCCTGCAGTTTGAAGTAATTCAGTACCGTCTGAAAAATGAGTATGGAGCCTCCTGCGATTTTGTAGGCACCAACCTCTACAAAGCCTGCTGGATTACGGCCACCAACAAAAAGAAGCTGGATGAATTCATAGAATCAAAATACCGCTATATAGCACGCGATAAAGATGGCAAGCTGGTGTTTATGGCAGAAACCCGTGCCTGGCTGCAAATGGTACAGGAGAACTTCCCCGACATTACCTTCCATTTTACTTCTGAATTTTAAAGCGAGTGCCGGTTTGAGTCCTGACAGAGTATTTACTCTGATTTCTGTAAATCCTTAAAGCAAAAGCGGCTGTTCCTGGTGGAGCAGCCGCTTTTGTTTTAAGGATTTATTTATTCAGTGATTATTAATTCCGCTATTGGATAGGCCCCTCGTTAATAAAGCTTCCCGACTGGTCAAAATCAAGCCGGTAACGGCTGCCGTTCTTGTCCTGTATATCTACCTGGTAGCGCAGCTTTCCCTCGGCCTCTTCATAACGGTAACCCTGCAGATACTTATAGCCCGGGTGAACCTGATCAAGATAGTGCTTCATGGCAGGTTCCCAATCTTTTTTCATAATTTTTGTTGTGGAGCCCAGCCAGCGCCCCTCTTCAGAAAAGCGGCTAACGGTATGCCTGCCTTTGTCGTTAAAAGTGGCCGTATAACCTTCTGAGGTCTGCTCCCAGCTGGCTTTATCCGCATACTTAGGATACTTGGCATTAAACTTTACGTTTACGCGGCTGGGAGGCGTGCTTTGCTGTGCATGCAGTTCGGTGCTGTTGAAAACAAACAGCGCAAGGAGTAGCAGAACGGTAGAAAAAATTTTCATGCTTTTTTTGATTTAAAACTTGAGTCCTGCCTGCTTGTTCCCCGACAGGAGAGGATTTTGGAATGAACGGCTGGTTATTAATATAAACCTTTAACAGCCATTTTAATACTAAATTAATGATTTACATCAATATATGTATATAGTTAAGAAAAGGTTGTCGTACTTCTGCTGAAGCGAACTGTCAATTATTTTGTAAATTCCGGCACTCTACCTATTTTAGGGCCTGTTTATTTATTCGCAGAACGTGTTAACAATGCAAAATATCTCTCGATACCTGGGTCTGGTTGTTATTGTAATAGCAGCCATTATTTTAATCGTAGCCATGGCTATGGGCGAACCCAGCAACACCATTCTTGGAACGGCTGCTATTCTGGCAGTTGTTGGTTTGCTGGTTCAGATTTTTATAGGCCGGGCGGTAGATTAATACAGCTTAACCAAAGAACTGCAGCGCCAGGGCACTAATTTTAGCAAGCTAAGATTAGTGCCCTGGCGATGTTTCGTTTCTCAATTCTTAACCGGCTGCGGGTAGTTCTCTTCTTAGTAACTGCCGGTGAAGACGCAGTACCTGGGGCAGCACCAGGCTATGTTCATCGTTTACAATCTTAAACTGGGAACGCTGAATACGTTCTTCTTCTGGCAACTGGCGCTGCATAATGTCTTCTACCTGTTCACGGCTGCGGTGCTCATCGCGCATAAGTGTTCGGCGCAGACGCAATGGTTGTGGTGCCGTTACGGTAATTACTGCATCAAGACTTTTATAGGAGCCTGCTTCAAATAGCAGCGCTGCTTCTTTGAGAACATAGGGTGCCTCCTGCTGCTGATACCAGCTTTCAAAATCCAGGCCAACCCTCGGATGTACAAGCTTATTGAGTTGTGCCAGCTGATCGGGCTTACTAAATACCTGTGCTGCCAGCCACACACGGTTCAGGCCTCCTTCGGGAAAATAAGCCTCTCCACCAAAAGCAGCCCTTATTTGCTCCATTAATTCGCTGTCTTCTACCAGCAGCCGTTTGGCACGGCTGTCGGCATCATAAACAGGTATACCCAGGGCAGCAAATATTTTGCAGACAGTACTTTTACCTGCTCCTATGCCCCCGGTTATGCCAATTTTAAGCGGCTTATTATCAGCGGTTTTGTCGTGCTTCTGGCTGGTCATAGCGTACCTTTACAGATTCTGGCTCTATGCGTAGTATATCTACCTGTGGAGGATAATTTCCTAATTTCAGTACTATTGTAGAGTCAGAGCGGTTGAGTTCTGCATAATCGGCTACTACGCTAAAGCTTCCCGGAGGCAGCCGTTCTGCATCTGCCCTGCTTACCAGATAGCTTACCCTTGCTACAGTATCTCTAAGCGAAACCGGCCTGTTTACCGGAAAATTCAGGGGGCGTATGTTTACCATTCTGCTTTGCCTGCTGAATTCCCTTACACCAAAGCTCACCGCTACTACATCGGGCTCAACTTCTACAATACGCGACTCCAGGTTTGTTAATGCAATTGACTCAGAATAATCGCCGTTTATCTGGTTAGCCGGCACAAACAGCACAACACTATCGGCCAGGCCACTGATGAAAGAGGTAGGCCCGGTAAAGCTTATGGAATCCGGCGCCACGTTTATGGGGGTAACAATGCGATAGCCATCTGCCAGCGAGATAGAGGTACTGTCGATGTGCACCCCTACTTTTTTAGATATTCTGCGTTCAATATCAATAAAAAGCGTATCGGTAACCACGTAGTTTAAACGCACCTCATTGAGCTGATCTGCAATAATGGCACTTAACGAAGCTTTGGTAATGTATTTTTGCGAGGCAGGGTTCTCCAGCAGTATCTGAATAGGGTTTACATTTACCAGCACGGTTTTACGCAACAGGCTCCAGCCGCCGCCGGATACCACAATGCTCACCTTTTTTGGCAGCTCATTTACCACCACCACATCCTGCTCGTCGTACAGAAACTCAATGGGGTAGTTGAGGCGTGTGGCGTACTGTTTATTGAGGGCATTAAAAAACCAGAAAGTGGTAGCCCCCAATACACATAGGGCTACCACTCTCCATTTGCCTCTTTCAGTAGAAAAAAGCCTTTTTAAGCCTCTTAACAATACCTCACTCCGTTTCAAGCTTCTGCTTTGGTTTCTTTGGTTTGCGGTATAAAACGTTTACTGGCCTCTACCGATATGGCTGATTTTTCAAAAGTAAGTTTGGTACCTCTGTCAACATCAAGCACCACGGCATCATCTACAATTTCTACTACGCGGCCATGCATGCCTCCAATGGTAACCACACGATCGCCCCGCTTGAGCGAATCTACAAAAGACTTATGCTGCTTTTGTTTACGCTGCTGTGGCCTTACCATAAAGAAATAAAAGATAATGATAATCCCGCCTATCAGGATTAAGTTACCCCACCAGGCCTGGGGTTGTGCATCTGCCTGTAAAAGAATTGTAGGTAGCATAATTAGTTTCTTACCGGGCCTTCTGTACTAACTGCTGCACTTGCCTTAGGCTCTACTGTTCCTTTAATGGCAAGTCTTGTAATAGCAGGATCGGTATTTGCAGTAACGGTTACAGTTTTGTTTTGGATTCCTGGCTTGTTAGAGCTATCAAAGCGAACCTGGATTTCTCCTGTTGCTCCGGGAGCTATTGGCTGTTCTGGCTTTTTGGGTACCGTACAGCCACAAGAAGCACTAGCACTCTGAATTACCAGGGGCACATCGCCAGTATTCTTAAACTTAAAGGTGTGCGTAACAACCTCACCGTCTTTTACAGTACCAAAATCGTACTCTGTTTCCTGGTATTCAATTTTTGCAACGGGGCCTGTGGGTGCAGTATTTGCATTTTGCTCAGTAACTAACTGAGGAGCATCTTGCGAAACAGTGGTTGCTGCAGATCCTTTTTCAGCCTCCAGTGCTGCTAAACGGTTCTCCAGTTCCTTTACGCGCGAATCTGAATCGGCATTATTACATGCAGTGAACATACCAGCCACTGCTAATGCAAGCAAGAAATTCTTTTTCATGGATGAAATTAACTTGAATAGATTTTGCAAACTGCTCTACTAACGCAAGCTTTTTTGCTTTAGTTCTGGAGCTTCTGAATTACATAATCAGTAAATTGTTGTGTACTGGCACTACCTCCCAGGTCGCCGGTGCACTGCTCTTTTATCTTGAGGGTTTCGTCTATGGCGTGGCTGATGCGCTTGGCATGGTCTACCATATCCAGGTGATACAGCATCATAATAGCGGAACGCAGCAAAGCTGTTGGGTTGGCTTTGCCCTGGCCAGCAATATCTGGGGCTGTACCATGTACTGCCTCAAAGATAGCAACTTCGTCGCCAATGTTGGCACCGGCCACTACACCCAAACCGCCTACCAGGCCTGCACACAGATCCGAAAGGATATCGCCAAACAGGTTGGTGGTTACCACAACATCAAACTGCTGGGGCTTCAGCACCAGTTGCATGCACATATTATCAACAATTACATTCTCGTAGGTAATGCCGGGGTAGTCTTTAGCAACCGTTTCGCCTGCTTTCAGCATGAGCCTGCCGGCATTTTTCAGAATGTTGGCCTTGTGTACCAGCGTTACTTTTTTGCAGCCACGGCGCTGGGCGTAATCAAAGGCAGCTTTTACAATGCGGTAGCTGCCCTCCCAGGTAACACGGCTGATAGAGTCGGCAATTTGCAGTCGTTCGTCAAAAATCTCCAGACCGGCATAAAGGCCTTCGGTATTTTCACGGAAGATCACCATGTTCACGTCCTTGAACCTGGAGCTGATACCTTCTGTGGTAACACAGGGGCGTACGTTCTGGTAAAGATCGAACAGCTGCCTCAGCTGTACGTTTACACTTTTAAAGCCTTTGCCCACCGGTGTGGTGAGCGGACCCTTCAGGGCTACTTTATTTTTTTTGATAGATTCTACCAGCGTGGCCGGAATTAGCTCTCCTACAGATTCCAGGGTAGTCTGTCCGGCATTTTCTTCTTCCCACTGCACAGGCACGCCTGCTGCTTCAAAAATACGTTTTACAGAAGTAGTAATTTCCGGGCCTATGCCATCGCCCTCAATCAGCGTAACTGTTGTAGCCATAATTATTTATAGTCTTTCTTAATTTGGCCGATCAACGTCTCTACATCTTTCAGCAACTCTTCGGCTTTTACTTTTGCATCGGTTATTACGCGTTCGCTTTCGGAGCGTGCGCTGCTGTCGGGCAGGTCTTCTGCCTGCAGCTCTCTAAGGATATCTTCCAACGCTGATTTGAAACGGTACAGGTTATATGAAACACGGCCGCGGGTATTAGATCCTTTATCGGGAGCAAACAAAACGCCTACTGCCAACCCTACAGCCGCTCCCGTTATCAGCGAGAGAATTCCTATAGTACCTTTATTCATAAAAACTGCTCTTATTTATTATCAATCAATCCTCTGCCACTCTTCCGGATTATTCCTTTCTCTTGTAACTCTACTGAAAGAACATCTAGTATACCATTAACAAAGATTTTGCTTTTAGGTGTACTATACCGTTTTGAGAGCTCAATATACTCGTTTATCGTTACTTTTACAGGGATGCTTGCAAAATTAATCATTTCACAAAGTGCCATCATCAGGATAATTTTATCCAGCAGCGCAAGCCGCTCCACATCCCAGTTTTTGCTTTTTGAGGCGATCAGCTCCTCAAAATCAGGCTCTTTCTGAATTGTTAGTTTATAGAGATCTATAAAAAATTCACGATCATCTTCCCAGTTTACGGAAAGCACCGCCAGTTCTACATTGCTGTCGCTCTCGGGTGTTAATTCTTTTACCGTACGCTGCACCATGCTCTTAAGCACCTCGCGGTTTTCGCTCCAGTAAATATCCTGGCGCTCCATAAAAGACTCTACCAGCTCATGCTTGAAGAATATTTTCTTTACCACATGGAGCACAATCTTCTGATCGGCATCAAAGTCGGGCTGCCCCATTTTCAGGTATTCCTGGTAGGCCTCATCGCGCTGCAGCACATCGCGGTACAGCTCACGCACAAAGTCCTCATCTACCTTCCAGTTCAGGTTCTGGCGTATCGCCTCGGTCTGCAGGGTTTTGTTCTTCTCCAGTATTTGCAGCACCCTGTTGCTGAGCCAGTTTTGCTCATCGGGCCCTGTTCCGGTGGTACGGCCTCTTTCCAGCCTGCTTTCGCGCTCGCTTGCCGCATAGCGCCTCAGATCCAGCAGGAGTAGGAGAAAGAGCAGGTAGCGGCCAGCCAGCTTTTCAGCTTCGGCCACCATGGTTTTGCGCAGGTGGTCAAAATCCTGCTGCACCAGTTTATTATAGTATTTCAGGGCATCACTGGCCGCAGAGGTCTGTTCGGGGGTATAGCCTTCGGCAGACTGTAGCCTGCGCTCCTCGTGACTTTTGATGAAAAGATCGGCTGCAGCCTTACGGTTCTCTTCTAGTTTTACCGGATCCTGCACCTCCATAGAGTTAAGATCGGGAGCAAACTCCTCCCGGATCAGGTCCAAGGCCAGGTGGTAATCGGACTGGCGGCACTGCAAATATGCGAAGATATTTTGCATTGCCTTTATACGCAGGTACCTACGGTTCAGCATTTAGCAGAATCAGCTTTAAACAAAAAAACAAAGAAGCTTGCTGCAAAGATGCAGCATAGCTTCTTTAGTAAAAAGGTTGTGTACCTAATTTGTTTTAAGTATAGGGTATTATGTACAAGTTATATGGTATCGGGTATCAGGCATCGGGTATCAGGTATCGGGCCAATATCAGAAGCTGCAGCGTTAACAGATACTATACCAGAAGTTACTGAAATCATGGTAAAAAAGCTATAAATCCAGAAAGTCTGATGCCCACCTCTGCAGAAGCTGATACCCGATACCTGATACCTCATACCTTAATAAGACAGCTTCACACGGCCTACTTCCTGAATACGCTTCAGGGCCATTTGCATGGCAGCCTCCTGTGGGCCTATATTTTTGGCTTCTGCCTCATTTAAAATATTTAAGCAGATATCGTATACTTTTTCTGCTTTCTGGTAGGCACGCTCACGCTGGTAGTTGCCCTCGTACTCGGCTGCCACGTTGATAACACCACCAGAGTTGATCAGGAAATCGGGTGCATAGATAATGCCTCTTTCCACCAGCATCTGGCCATGCTTTTTCTCGTCTTTAAGCTGGTTGTTGGCGGCACCGGCAATTACCTGGCATTTCAGGCGGGATACGGTATCGTCGTTAAGGGTGGCTCCCAGTGCGCAGGGAGAGTAGATATCCAGGTCAAGGTCGTAGATGGCATCGCCCATCACTACCTCGGCACCAAAGCGGTTGGCTACCTGCCTCAGGCGCTCTTCGCTGATATCGCTGATGAACACCTGTGCATCTTCGTGGCGCAGGCGTTCTACCAGGTGAGAACCTACCTGGCCCACACCCTGCACCAGCACTCTTTTACCCCTGAGGCTGTCGTTACCCCAGGCCTTTTTAGCTGCGGCTTTCATGCCCAGGTAGGTGCTGTAGGCAGTAACAGGGGAAGGATCGCCACCGCCACCCATAATTTCGGGCAGGCCCGATACATAGCGGGTTTCCATGGCAATGTACTCGATGTCGGAGGTGCGGATGTTTACATCCTCGGCGGTTACATAACGACCACCCAGCCCGTTGATAAAACGGCCAAAGCGGCGCATAAAGGCCTCTGTTTTCTGGGTTTGGGCATCGCCAATGATCACGGCTTTACCACCACCCAGGTTCAGGCCCGAGATGGCATTCTTGAAAGTCATACCACGACTCAGGCGCAGCACATCAGTAATGGCTTCCTGTTCGTTCTTATACTGCCACATGCGGGTACCGCCAAGCGCGGGGCCCAGTGTGGTATTGTGAATGGCAACGATGGCTTTAAGGCCGGTAGCTTTGTCGTAGCAAACTACCAGCTGTTCGTGCTCCATTGCTTCAATTTGATCGAAGACACCTGTTTTTTCACGTGGCATTACTTCGTTTACTTCCACCATGTACGTATGTTTATGTTTAGATTACCTTTGCAACCCGGGTTAACCCGTATGGAAATGTGCTTTTATGCAATGACTTTTTGAAAAATCATGCAAAGCTATACCTTTTATAACTTTATTTCAAACGTTGTAGTAAGGTAAAACCAATTATTAATTCTATCGTTCCAGTGTAGCGTGAAAGCTCTTAGTTATATCAATAAATACCTCTTCCAGTACAAGCGTTACCTGCTCCTGGGTACCCTTTTTCTGGTTATCTCAAATATTTTTGCCATCATTCCGGCACAGGTTGTCCGCTATGCCTTCGACCTGGTAAAAGAAAACATAGATCTTTACCGGCTCTACGAAGGCTATGCCCTGCAGGAGTCTATTTATGAGCTGTTCACCAGTTCTATCTTTATATACGGCATAATTATCCTGGCCATGGCCCTGCTGCGGGGGGTGTTTCTCTTCCTGGTGCGGCAAACTATTATTGCCATGTCGCGCTACATAGAGTATGATCTCAAGAACGAGATTTACGCCCACTACCAGACCCTGCCCCTAAGCTTTTACCGCAGCCACAATACCGGCGACCTGATGGCGCGCATCAGCGAAGATGTGAGCAAGGTGCGCATGTACCTGGGCCCTGCCATTATGTACGGCATTAACCTGGTTACGCTTTTCGTGATCCTGATCCCGTATATGTTTACGATTAACGCACGCTTAACCATGTATGTGCTGCTGCCCCTGCCGGTGCTCTCCCTAAGTATTTATTATGTGAACAACCTGATAGAACAGCGCAGTACAGAAATACAAAAAGCGCTTAGCGGCCTCTCTACCTATACCCAGGAGGCATTCAGCGGCATCAGGGTACTAAAGGCCTTTGCCCGCGAAACAGACTCTGCCAATAAGTTTGATGTTTTGAGCAACGACTACAAGGATAAGGCGCTGCGCCTCACTTTTGTAAACGCACTGTTCTTTCCGCTCATTCTGGCGCTCATTGGTTTATCAATCATTTTAACAGTTTACATTGGTGGCCTGGAGGTAATGCGCGGCGCTATTACCACAGGTAACATTGCTGAATTTATCATTTATGTAAACCTGCTTACCTGGCCGGTAACCTCTCTGGGCTGGATCACCAGTATTGTACAGCAGGCAGCTGCCTCTCAGCAGCGTATCAACGAGTTCCTACAGACTAAAACGCACATAGTTTCTACCCAGGACCTGGAGCGGGAAATAGAAGGACGGGTGCATTTTGAAGAGGTAAGCTTTATATACCCTGACTCGGGCATACAGGCACTCCACAACATCAGCTTTAAGGTAGATCCGGGCCAGTCGCTGGCCATTATTGGCACTACCGGCTCCGGCAAAAGTACAGTTGCCAACATTTTGCTGCGCCTCTACGACCCCAGCCAGGGTAAGGTGTATATCGACGATACAGAAATTCAGGCCTACGACCTGCAAAGCCTGCGCAGCCAGATTGGTTACGTACCGCAGGATGTGTTCCTCTTCTCCGAAACCATCCGCAACAACATTGCCTGGGGAGAGCCGGGGCTAGATGAACAGACCATCCAGCAGGCCGCCGCCGATGCCGACCTGCTGGAAAATATTGACCGCTTCCCCAATGGCTTTGAAACCCGTGTGGGAGAAAGGGGCATTACGCTAAGTGGCGGCCAGAAGCAGCGCGTGAGCATTGCCCGGGCCATTGTGCGCGATCCCAAGATCCTGATCCTGGACGATGCCCTCTCTGCAGTAGATACCAAAACAGAAAACACCATTCTGAACAACCTTAAGCGCATCATGCAGGGGCGCACCAGCATCATCATCAGCCACCGGGTAAGCTCTGCAAAGCTGGCCGACCACATTCTGGTTCTCGACAATGGCCATATAGTAGAAAAAGGCAGCCACGAGGAGCTCCTGGAGCAGTCTGGCATCTACAAAACACTTTACGACAAACAGCTGCAGGAAGAAGCGGTGGAATGATGTAAGGAAAATCAGCAGACGAAACGGGAAAAGTCTAACTGGCTTGTTAACTTCGTGCTTTCCAATTACATAACAGCATTGACTACTCTTCTACGTTTCCTGATGCTTTGTGCTATGGCAGGCCTGTTCTCTGCCTGCGCCAGGTCTTTTCATAAGCCTGATCTTACTAATGCAGACTTCTCCCCTGCCGGCACAACCGAAAGCAGGCTGGATTTTGATATTACCCAGCAGCCACTCCCGTTTTCAGAACCCTTTGCCAGAAAGCTCAGCAAGCGCAACCTTAGCTTGTATGCCATACGGGCAACCAATTATACAAGCGATACAGTATGGCTTCAGCCCAATGATGTATTACTTTCTTCAGCCGGAAAAACATTATATGTAAGACCTGGAAAAGATGTTTACAAGGCCTTACGCCAGCCGGTAGCCGTGCACGCGCTGTGGTTCCTGCTAGGGCCTTTCGTTCGTACAGAAGGAGAAGAAAAAAAGCTGGACTACCACCCGCTGGGCCTGGCCCCTGCTGCCTGGGGTATTCTTAACGGCATTGTTGCCTACAGATCTAACCAGGAGGTTAAGGAGTTGGTACAGTACACCATGCCGGCCGGAGGAGCACCAATTGCGCCTAACTCCACCAGGTATCTCCTGATGCCTTTGCCCCTGAACACCGCTCCCAAATCAGCACCCATAGAACTTCGCTATACCGAAACCGAAAGACGCGCCGGTGGCCTCAGGTAAGGTTAGGCAGGCAGACTCAATAAAAAATCAGCGAACGGAAGTTGCAGGCTCCAGGGGCAGTTCTACTTCCAGGTGGCCGGGGCCATAGTATTTCTCCAGCAGAATGTGAGGCTGTATGGCTAAGCCATTTTCCCTGGCATGTTCTTCTGCCCGCTGCCGGAGTTTGTCGGGCGTGGGCCAAACCGATGAATGTGCATCAAGGCTCACTCTAATTGCTCTTTGCGCCTCTACCTCCATTATCTCGTAGCCCTCCGGTAGTTCTTTCAGCTGTTCTGTAGCGGGCAGCAGCACGCCTATGAACTGTTCTACCGTATCTTTATCTGTAACAGGTTCTTTAAGCACCGCAACTGTCAGCACACCTGGCAACTGACCACTCTCCCAGCGCTGACCCACTTCATCCAGTATATCCTGCAGGGCAGGATGCTTCAGGGTGCCCAGGTAATGCTTGCCCACCAGTGTATAGCCTCCCTCTACCGCTACCACTTCTACCTGAGGACTTTTAAAACCACCCAACAGCCAGTAAATGATTGCAGACACCAGCAGAACTGATGGAATAACGATGAAAAGGATCTTGCGAAAGGACATGGGTTTAATATGCTAATGAGCTAATTACAGAGCCACATGAAATCATCTGGAGTAGGCCTGCAAGTGACAGACAGAAGTAAAACGAATAGCAACAAAGATATTCAGCTTCTGCAGAAAAAGGTATCTTATATCTTAAATCAGTTATGGACTACTGAATTATTTACCTGCTGTGGTTAAATTACCAACCTCCCGATCAGCACATTAACTACCTACCACTTCTTTATACTGCATGCGGTAGAGCTGGGCATACCAGCCGCCTTTGGCCAGCAGTTCTTCGTGGGTGCCTTCTTCTTTAATCTCCCCCTGATCGAGCACAATGATCTTATCTGCCTTCTGGATGGTGCTAAGGCGGTGGGCGATTACAAGGGAGGTGCGGCCTTTCATAAGTTTATCAATGGCTGCCTGTATCATTTCTTCGGTTTCGGTATCTACCGAAGAGGTGGCCTCATCCAGTATGATGATGCGTGGATCATACACCAATGCCCGTACAAAGGAAATCAGCTGCCGCTGCCCAACAGAAAGAGTAGCCCCACGCTCCATTACATTGTATTCAAAACCACCGGGAAGGCGCTCAATAAATTTATCGGCGCCCACCAGACGTGCGGCTTCTTTCATCCGCTCCAGGCTAATATCAGGATTGTTGAGGGAAATGTTATTGTCGATGGTATCTGAAAACAGGAACACATCCTGCAGTACTACGCCTATGCTCTGGCGCAGGCTGGCCAGGTCAAACTCCCGGATGTCTCTTCCATCGATACAGATCTCGCCCCGCTGATACTCGTAGAAACGGTTCAGCAGGTTGATGATAGACGACTTACCTGCTCCTGTTGCGCCTACCAGTGCTATCATCTCACCTGGCTTAGCGCTGAAGCTAACATCTTTCAGCACCCATTCCGGCTCGTTATAGGCAAACCACACGCCTTTAAAATCTACAGCACCCTGCAGTTGCTCCGGTATATAACTTCCGGTGTCGGAAAGGTGTTCTTTGCTATCCAGCAGGTTCATGATCCGCTCTGAGCTTACTACCCCCATTTGCAGGGTATTAAAGCGGTCGGCAATCTGGCGGATGGGGCGGAAGAACATCTGGATGTAAAGGATAAAGGCTACCAGTACCCCAAGGGCAATTTCGGCATGGATTACCTGCCTGGCGCCATACCACACCAGCAAACCAATGCCCATGGCCTGAATAACCTCTGCCACCGGAAAATAAATGCTGTAGTAGAGAACCGAACGCAGGTTGGCGCGGCGGTGCTCCCTGTTAATATCCTTGAACTTTTCGTACTCACGCTTTTCGCTTCCGAAGATCTGCACAATGCTCATGCCCGTGATGTGCTCCTGCACGAAGGAGTTGAGGTTAGCCACGGCATTACGCACATCATTGAAGGTTACTTTAATCTTCTCCTTAAATACATAGGTACTGATGAGCAGCAGCGGCAGGGTGGAGAGGCACACAAGTGTTAAGCGCCAGTCGGTGTACAGCATAAAGCCAATGATGAAGAACAGCTGCAGCAGGTCACCTACAATGGCAGCTACCCCTTCGCTAAAAACAGAGGCCAGCGTTTCTATATCGGATACACTGCGGGTTACCAGCCGGCCAATAGGAGTACGATCGTAAAACTTAAGGCGCAGGCTTAGCAGGTGCCGGTAAAGGGAGGTGCGGATATCACGAATAATAAACTGCCCCAGCCAGTCGCTCATGTAGGTATGAAAGTACTGCACCACCGATTGCAGCAGCAGCAGCCCAACCAGGAGCAGCATCATATACTGCAGGCCGGCAAAATCGCCTACTGCTATGTTGTTGTCTATTGCTTTTTGAATAAGCCATGGGCGCAAAGGCGCCAGCACAGCCATGGCTATGGTTAGAAAAAC
Source organism: Cesiribacter sp. SM1 (assembly GCF_020178975.1). Taxonomy (GTDB): domain Bacteria; phylum Bacteroidota; class Bacteroidia; order Cytophagales; family Cyclobacteriaceae; genus Cesiribacter. The sequence goes on along the minus strand of NZ_JAHXBU010000047.1, from coordinate 35,054 downwards.
CAGCACCCAAAACCTGCCTATATAAGGGCGCGCAAAGCCAAAAAGCCTCCGCAGCACCTTCCAGTCCATTATATTTCCACTTTTAATATCGCCTTCTGCCATGCGTACGTCAAAAGTATAGTACTAACACATACTCCAAAAAATATTATATGTTCCAACATTGAGTGCAGAACAATTGCTGCAAGTTACTCTTTTCCGGGATAAGGTTAGCCCGGAGGAGGCACAAAGATATGCTGCAGCATAAGCTAACAACGCCAGTTCATTAGCTTGTAACGTTAGCTATAACGTCTTAACCTGTTTTGGAGTGCCGGCAACCGCAAATAGATTTTGCTGTTTAACTACAAATAAATATCCTCGGGGTATTTTACTTCTACCAGGAACAGGCCATCGGCGGGGGCAGAGCGTCCGGCTTTGCTGCGATCGCGGCTCTCCAGTACCTCCTGGAACTCCAGCACCGACATGCGCCCCTGGCCTACCTGCAGCAGGGTACCCACAATCGCCCTTACCATGTTGCGCAAAAAGCGGTTTGCCGCCACATAGAAGACCAGATTCTCTCCCCCCCTATCTACCCAACGGGCCTCCCACACATGGCAGCGAAAGTGTTTTACGTTGGTGTGTATCTTACTGAAACACTCAAAATCTTCCCACTGCAGCATTAGGGCGGCAGCCTCGTTCATTTTCTCCACATCGAGCGGCCTGTGAAAGTAATAAACCTGCTTTTGTCTGAAGGGATCTTTATGCCGGCAGATGTGGTACTCATAGCGGCGGCTTAAAGCGCTGTAGCGGGCGTGCACCTCGGGCTTGACTGCGCGCAGGCTTTTGGCCCAAATATCAGGAGGCAGTACAGCATTGATCTTGTAAAGCCACTCCTCCAGCGCCGGTTCCAGCTCCTGCTCAACATCAAAGTGTAGCAGCTGCTGTAGGGCATGTACGCCAGTATCGGTGCGGCCGCTGCCCGTAATGCGTATGGGCTGCCGGAAAAGCTTGCCCAGGCCCTCCTCCACTTCGGCCTGCAGGGTGTGTGCATTATTCTGCAACTGCCACCCATGGTAGCGGGCTCCGTTATAGGCTATGTCAAGAAAGTATCTCAAAAGGGTGTTTTAGTATTGAGTAGTGGGTATTGAGTATATGGTACAGCTTGTATTGCAGGCTCCTGTCAATATACAATATACCATATACAAGTTTAAACCAGTTCAAAAATAACGGCAGCGCCCTGGCCTACACCTACGCACATGGTGGCAAGGCCGTAGCGGGTGTTGCGGCGTTTCATTTCGTGCAGCAGCGTGGCAGAGATGCGGGTACCGCTGGCGCCCAGCGGGTGACCAATGGCAATGGAGCCGCCGTTCACATTTACAATTTTAGGATCTAGCTCCAGATCGCGCATGCAGGCCAGGGCCTGTGCGGCAAATGCCTCATTCAGCTCTACCAGCCCGATGTCTTTGATGCTTAAGCCCGCACGCTTCAGGGCTTTTTGGGTTGCCGGCACCGGGCCGATACCCATATGGGCAGGGTCTACTCCAGCTACGGCTGCTGATACTACCCTGGCCATCGGTTTTAGGTTATGTTGCTTCAGTGTGGCTTCATTCACCAGCAGTGCAGCAGCAGCACCATCGTTAATGCCAGAGGCGTTGCCTGCCGTAACGGTACCCCCTGCCTTAAAGGCAGGCTTCAGCGTTGCCAGCTTCTCCGGACTGGAGAAGCGCGGGTGTTCATCTGTATCAAACGTAAGGCTGGTATTTTTTGGCTGGGGCACCTCAACCGGCACAATTTCCGCCCTGAACTTGCCGGCTTCATGGGCTTCTTTCCACTTCCGCTGGCTTTCGTGCGCAAAGCTATCCTGCTCTTCGCGGCTGATGCCCCAGCGTTCGGCTACGTTCTCGGCTGTTTCGCCCATGGTAAAGGGGTGGTACTCTTCAGAAAGCCTGGGGTTTGTAAAGCGCCAGCCAATGGTGGTATCGTACAGCTCCTGGCTGCGGCCCCAGGCAGCATCGGCCTTACTAAGTACAAAGGGCGCGCGTGTCATGCTTTCTACGCCGCCTGCCACATACGCTGCACCATCACCCAGCTTCAGAGCGCGTGATGCATCAATGATTGATTGCAGGCCGGAAGCGCACAGGCGGTTAACCGTTACGCCGCACACCTCAACAGGCAAACCTGCCATGAGTGCTGCCATGCGGGCAACGTTGCGGTTATCTTCGCCGGCCTGGTTGGCTGCACCCAATATTACCTCTTCCAGTACCGCTTTGGGCAAGTTTTTATTACGCTCCAGCAGCTTCTGAATTACGTCTGCGGCCAGGTCGTCGGGGCGAACAGTGGATAAAGCTCCTCCGAATTTGCCTACCGGTGTACGGATAATATCTAGAACAAATGCGCTTTCCATGTTTAAAAAGTGGTTTTTAGCCGGTTTCCTTTATCCTAAAAAAGGATTACCTTCGCGCAAGTTAACCAGATACAAAAGATGATACAACGGGTTCAAACCATATTTCTACTCCTCACGGCCCTGTGCATGGGCCTTATGTTTGGTTTTCCGGTATGGGAAAAAATTAGCTTAGCCCAAAGCCAGGCTGTGCAGGTAGATGCCTACCAGCTTACCCACTACACCTTTACCGGTACCGATACTGCTGTACAAACAGAAGTACTTTCCACCAGCAGCCTCTGGTATATTGCCCTGCTGGCCGGCCTTTCTGTAGTGGTAGCGCTGTTTGCTATTTTCCAGTACCGCAACCGCCTGCTGCAGATTAAGTTAGGAGCGCTTAATGCGCTGCTTATTGGTGGTACCCTGATTGCCTGCACCATCGCCACCTTCCAGGGCGATAAACTGATTACGAATGCCGAGGGCGAAGGCCACTACATGACTGGCTTCTGGCTACCAGCGGTAGCCCTTGTATTCAACCTGCTGGCAAACCGCTTTATCCGCCGCGACGAGCTGCTCGTTCGCTCCGCCGACAGGTTCAGGTAGGGGTTTAAAGTAGAAGCAAGAAGATAGAAGTTAGATGATAGACAATCATCGATAGATCGTAGAAAAAAAAGAAGCAGCTGATGGGCTGCTTCTTTTTTTATTAATAAGATGCACTTAATAGGTTAGTTGATACTGATCAGTCGGCTGTAGCTACCGATGCCTCATGCTTAGTACCTGATGCCTCATACCCGATGCCCTAATTAAACCTCGGCACTGACTGGGTCTGCATACGTTCTTCCAGCTCTGCGATCTGTCGCATGTACTCGCGTTCTTTACGCTGCAGCTCTTCCTGGGTGGCATTGAGCTCCTCCATGTTCTGCCGCATTTCTTCTTCCTGGGCACGCATCATTTCAGTCTGCTCCTGTGCCTGCTCCAGCAACTGCTGTGTTAAGCTGTTGATCCTGTTAGCATGCACGGTTGCGGCAATATCATTGCCCAGCTTCATCAGGAAATCTATAACGTGTGGCGGAAAGGGCTTAAAGGAAGCCAGTTCCAGCACGCCCATCACTTCCTCCTCATATAAGAGGGGCACCAGCAAAAGTGCTGATGGCGTTGCATCGCCCAGGCCTGAGGTGATAGATACATAATTCTGCGGAATTTTAGTAAGGTAGGTATAGTCACGCTCCAGGTAACACTGCCCCAGCAGGCCTTGCCCGGGAGCAACCTGGTGGTTACGGTATTTTTTACGGTCGTAGGCATAGGCGCTGCGCAAAACCAGCTGCACTTCCTTCCCCTCGCCCTCTGCCAGGTACAGCCCGCCCTGGTTTACGCCAATGTATTTGATCAATGATGCCAACAGGGTGTCATATAAGTGCTGCTCTCCATCATGCCTGCGCAAAACGGCTCCAAAACGCGAAAATCCTTCCGAAGCCCATGCTCGCCTGCGCTCTTCCTCCTGCGCTTTCTGCAGTTCCTCAAGGTTTTTATGCAGTTCCTCTTCCTTGTGCTGCATCTCCAGACGCTGCTCCTCTGCTTTTGATAATAAAACTTCGGATTGCTTGTCGGAAAGTAAATTCACATAGGCCAGTACTACCACATTTACAAAGTTAAGTGCAAATGCTATGGCCACTGTCATGTGGTACAGAATTCCGCTTCTGTACAGTGTATCATCTATAGGCAGCTCCAGCACATTGCGCAGGTAAGGAAAACAGGCAATAAGCAAAAAACATACTACAGATGGAAGGTACACATGGCTGCCTTCGCGCAAATCAAATAAAATGAAAGAAATGGCAGAAAAGCTAAGGGCCAGTAACATGGTTCCTACCAGGGGTTCCCCATCCGCTTTCACCAGGTAGGCCTGGTACAATATTGCCAGTGCCGTGGGTACGGTGCTCAATATAAACCTGCTGAAGGTGATAGCGCCAAAGAAATTCAGTGCCCCGGCACCCAAAATAACGAACACTCCTATCAGGGGAATGAAAGTCAGCTCTGGATGAAAAACCACACTTACCACCCAGTAAACCAGCGCAATAAACATCAGGGAAACACACACAATGTTGCTGGTCTGCACCTTATTTTTCAGGTACTGGGGCATTTCGGGCTTAACACCCATTTTCCAAAACTTATCAAAAGTTATATTCATCAGACTGTCTTGATTTTTTACACTAAAGACCACCAAAGTAACCACCCATTCTATTGCTAAATGCATAGATGTTCAGGAATATACATGCCCGGGTAAGATTTAGCAGAAAAATAAAATACCATATACCCTCTTTTATGGAGCAGCTCCAGCTGGCCTTACTATAGTGCTACACGCCTTGCCTCCCGCCGGATTTAATGGATACTGGTTTAAAAAGCAAACTACCTGATACGGCAGGTCATAAGCAGCCGTAAGCGCCTACTCCAGGGCAAATCCCTTAAACATTTTCCAGTACCAGGGCCGGTAATCTAACCACAGCACGCTTGCTTTCGTACCTTTATAGCAGCATTGAACAAATAAACAGACACGAGGATACTAACAATGGCGCAGGGGCATTCAGAGAATTATTTTGGCGAGTACCGCAATTTCTGGTGGAACAAGGGTTTTCTGAACCTGATGGCCAAACGCCTGAACCTGGCGCAGCACCACAGCCTGCTGGATGTTGGCTGCGGCCAGTGCCACTGGAGCAAGCTGCTGGTGCCGTACCTGGCAAAGCCCGCTTATGTTACCGGTATTGACAATGATACTAAATGGGCAGCCGAAGACCCTGAAATCCGCGCCTACTTTCACTACCACCAGGCAGCCTTTGAGGCAGTGGAGGGCAATGCGCAGGCCCTGCCTTTTGCTGATAACAGCTTCGATATGGTTACCTGCCAGACCCTGCTCATTCATGTACCCAACCCTAAAAGGGCCATTGCCGAAATGAAACGCGTACTGAAGCCGGGCGGTACTTTACTTTGTGCCGAGCCCAACAACCTGGTGCAGACACTCATTAAAAACTCACTCTCTGCCACCGACGATATAGAGGAGGTACTGGACCATGTAAAATATGCCCTGATTTGCGAGCGCGGCAAAAAGCGGCTGGGCCAGGGCGATAATTCCGTTGGTGACCTGGTGCCCGGCATGATGGCCGAAGCCGGCCTGCAGGACATAGAGGTGCGCTTATCGGACAAAGCCATTCCCATGTACCCACCCTACAATACACAGGAGCAGCAGGCAGCCCTGAAGCAGTGGAGCAGTGGCAGCGCCTGGCAGGGCACCCAGTACAGCGATTATGACTTTTTCAGGGCCTTTGGTGAGGAGTACCTCCAGTTTTATGAGGACTACCGGGCTCATTATGGCAGCAGCGGCAACCGTATGCAGGAAGCCATAGAAGATAAAGAGTACCACTCTGCCGGTGGCGCTATTATGTACCTGATATCAGGGGTTAAACAAAGCGAATAAAAACTAAACAGTTATGGATAAGCACGCTGACAAAAAGCTAAGGGAGCAGCTGGTAAAACACCTGAAAGGTGGTGAAGCGTTTATGACGGTAGATGAAGCCGTAAATAAAATTGAGTACCAGCAGCTGGGTTCGGTGCCCAATGGCCTTCCTTATTCTTTCTACCAGCTGTTTTACCACATGCGCCTGGCACAGCACGACATCATACAGTTTTCGCAGGATCCGGAGTACGAATCACCAAAATGGCCGGAAGGCTACTGGCCACAGGAAAAGGCACCACAAAGCCCGGAGGCGTGGCAGCAGCTAAAAGAAGATTACTTTCGGGAAAGGGATGAGTTTTGCCAGTATTTGCTTAATCCCGCCAACGATCTGTTTGAGCCGTTCTCTTTCGGCTCGGGGCAAACGCTGCTGCGCGAGGCCATGCTCATTATAGAACATAATGCTTACCACAACGGCCAGCTGCTGGTGGTGCTCCGGCTGCTGGGCCTGCATGGGTAGATGGAGCATTTTGTAAAACTGCCCATACCCTAAGGAACAAAAAAGGCCTGTCACCGGCAGCACGGAGGCTATAGATGACAGGCCTGATCAGCTTTGCACACTTACTGTTGCGCCACTTCGGTTTTTACCTTTTTGGGCTTCAGCTCTTCAAAAAAGATATCGTCGTTGGGCACTTCAAATTCCAGCCCGCTAACTTCCATGTTATTATCAGTAGTGAATTTAAGAGTACCAAAGGTAAACCAGGCATGCGGCTGGTCCCACTTGATCTCCCACACATCGTAATGCCAGTGCGAAAGGCTTGCCGATAAATCCGGCGAATGCTCAAACGCCAGCTTGAGCTCACCATTTTCCTGTCGCACCACTATGTTTCCGTAAATATCAGCATGATAGGTGCCGGTATAGGCCTGCAGCGGCAGCGAAGGTTTTGTGTTGGCTATACGCTTCTTTTTAATGTCTTCGATTCGGGTATCTGCCTGCAGGCGTTTGTTGGTCCTGGGCAGCATATCTGCCGACCAGTCTTTTCCTTTAATGCCCAGCAGCGCATCCAGGGTTTGATTGGTAACAGCTCCGATAGGGCTCTTAGGCCCGTTGGTTAGTACCACTACACCAGCATTATTATCGGGCAGGAGGGTTACTGCGGTAATCATGCCATCGTAGCCACCGGTATGCCATACCCGAAGGTTTCCATGATAATCATTCATAAACCAGCCAAGCCCGTAAGCATGGAAATTCTGGTTGAAGTTATACATGGTGGTATGGTCTACAGTAAAATTATTATGTGGGGTCCAGATCAGGTTTCTGGATGCTTTGGTAAGCAGGGTGTCTCCCTGCCAGATGCCATGATTCAGGTTAAAGATCATCCATTTGGCAACATCATTCACACTGGAGATAATGCCCCCTGTGGCGCCTACTGTTTCCCAGTCTACCCAGGAGATGGGTACGTTGGTTTTGCCATCGGGCATGGCATGTGGAATTGCGTAGTTTCCCTTTTCTTCCAGCCCGGAAATACTGGTAATGGTGCGGTCCATACCCAGCGGCTCCAGTATCCGTTCCCTTACATTCTCGCCCCAGCTTTTGCCTGTTACTTTTGCTATGATCTCTCCTGCGGTAATGTACATTAAGTTGGAGTAGCCAAAGCCCGCCCTGAAATCGTACGACTGGGGCAGGTATTTCACTCTTTTGATCATTTCTTCGGCAGAAAGTTCTGACTTGTACCAGATAAAGTCTCCGCTGAAAGTACCCAGCCCCACGCGGTGGCTAAGCAGATCGCGAATGGTTACCTGCTGGCTGATGTAGGGATCATAAAGCTCAAAATAAGGCAGGTGTTGCTGCACCTTATCGTTCCAGGAGAGTTTGCCCTCCTGCACCAGCATGGCGATAATGGCCGAGGTAAATGCTTTTGAATTAGAGGCAATGGCATAGAGTGTGTTGCCATCAGGCCTTTCTGACTTGCCTGCTTCTTTAACACCATAGCCTTTGCTGAAAACAAGCTTACCATCCTGTACAATGCCTACGGTCATGCCGGGGATTTCCCAGTCCTGCACCACCTGCTCGTAGTACTTATCCAGCTTTTTAAGATCTAGCCTGGCGGGCTTGGTCTGCGCATACAGAACCTGGCAAAAGAGCAGGATGGGAATTAAAAAAAGTGCTGATTTCTTCATACTGATCGTTAAGTCCGATTTCATATTAGTAAGAGGGCCAGCGCTACAGGATTTGCAGCAGGCTGGCGATGAAAGATAATAGTTTGCCGGGAGACTAACAAAGCGCTGCAGGGCCAGCAGCAGCTTTCAGTTTAGGCCCAAAGGGGCACCTCCGGGCAGTTTTATCCGGCTTATTTGCCTATAGACTTTTCCATGAGTATGCGCCATACATTCATGTGCAGCCACTCATCGTAGTTTTTCAGGTGCTGATATTGGGGCAGCTTTACCCTTTGTGGAATCTCAAAGAAGGGGGTATTACTGCTTAATTCTTTTTCCACGGCAGCATAAAGAGCATCGAAATAGTTTTGAACCAGGGTAACATCGTTGCGGTTGCCAATGGCTCGTTCGTGGGCCATGTATACTGTATTGAAGGGCAGCGCCTGTATTTTTTTAAGGTCTTCCACCCAGTCTTTAGGTGAAGCATCGGGCAGGTAGGCGTACAGCACCCGGTCTGGCACCACCAGGTCTATAATAAAAACTGCATTGTATTCCGGAAAGCGGAAAACGGTCATGCCATTGCCATGGTTGCGGCCAAAGTAGTAGAGCTCCAGGCTTTTGCCCCCGGTTTTGAACAGTGCCTTATTTCCACGCCAGGTACTATCTGGCATAATTACGGCAGGATTGGGGGAGATTTCTTTTTTAGCCTCCTCGTGGCTTATAAACTTAGCACCCTGGTCTTTAAATATTTTACCTCCGCTGATGTGATCCCAGTGGTTGTGGCTATAGAAAACATAGCGCACCGGCTTATCTGTAAGCTGCCTGATGGCACTCATGGTGGCTGCAGCATGGGCAGAATCCAGGGGGTCTATCACAATAACGCCGGCATCGGTAATATAAAAGCAGGAGAAGGTGCGGTCGCCTACAAAATAGAGATCTTCCTGTGCTTTGATGGTGCTGTAGCCTTGTGAAAAAGCACCCACCGGCCAGCATAACAGCCCGGTAAGCACCATGTAAATCAGAACAAGACTCTTTCTCTTCATGCCTTTACACCATATGCAGACGCTTTTTCCAGCTGCTCCATATCTGCTTTACTTAGCTCCAGCCCGGCAGCTTCTGTAAAGGCCTGCAAATGCCTGCTTTTGGTGGCACTGGCTATGGGTGCCGTTACCCGTGGATTGTTTATAAGCCATGCCAGGGCAACAGCTGCCTGCGAAACTTTATGCTGTTCCGCTAAAGCATCGAGCGCAGCCAGTACTCGCTTTCCTCTTTCATCGAGGTACTTCTTTACGCCACCACCACGAACGCTCTTGTCAAGATCGTCTTCACTGCGGTACTTACCACTTAAAAAGCCGCTTGCCAGGGAATAATAGGTGATCACGCCCAGGCCTTCGTCTTTGCAAAGGGAGGCAATACCCTCTTCAAAATCCCGGCGGTCGTAGAGGTTATAACCGGGCTGAAACACCTCATAGCGCGGAAGTCCATCTCTTTTACTGGCCTCCAGCGAAGCCTTAAGCCGCTGGGGTGAGAGGTTGGAGGCACCAATGTAACGTACTTTTCCTGCCTCAATCAGCTTTTGATATGCGCCCAGGGTTTCTTCCACAGGGGTTCTGTCATCATCCCAATGAGTAAGGTAAAGATCGATGTGATCGGTTTGCAGCCTTTTTAACGAATCATCTGCAGCCTTGAGGATATGCTTTGCTGAAATATCTTTGTGGCCCTGGCCCATATCAGAGCCCACTTTTGTGATAAGAGTCACTTGTTCCCGCCTGGCATGTTCTTTCATCCATTTACCAATAATTGCTTCAGACTCGCCCCCTTTGTTTCCCTGGGCCCAGCGGGAATAAGCATCTGCTGTATCGATGGTGTTAAAACCGGAGTCAAAAAACTCATCCAGTATGTTGAAAGATTCTTTTTCATCCAGGGTCCAGCCCAACACATTACACCCAAAAACAATGGGAGCCGTGTAGAGTGCCGTATTTCCTAATTGCCTTTTTTCCATTTTATTATCTGCTTTAGATTTAAGTAAAGCACTGCTGCATTAACCTGCTTACAGCTCAAAAGCACTGATGTGAGAACAGCCGTAATGATGCACTTGCTTGCTTTACAATTAAGGTTTCAACAAAGAAACAGGACTACACCCTCATGGTTTATCTTTACATGAGCAGCAGATAGCTAAAGCAATATAAGGGAGTAACATTGGCAGCCTGATGAACCAGCTACAGGCTACCCTGGCATGGTGGCTTTCTTTCCAGCCCACACCACCTGGTGCAGCCTACAACAGTGATAGTAGCGCTTAAACAAACGGCGTACATCAAACAAATAAAGCTTCGTTTATGGATGTACGAATCAGAACGTATTACCGGATTATCTCCAGCTCTCTTAACATAGCCCTGGTAACATCTTTGCGGCAGGGGCCAAAGCTGGGGCTGTTAAATTTTCGGTCCTGGTAAAGCCTGGTGGCAAAAAAGTAAACACCCTGCTCTGTTTCGGCATAGCCTACCCACCAGCCTAAATTCATACCTCCCTCCCGGGTCCAGCCGGTTTTTGCCCTTATTTTGTAGTCAGCTGTTTCTTCGGTTAGCATTACCTTTTTTAAGATATCGGTGCTGCGCTTGGAAAAAGGGCTCTTCCCCTCATACACATTTCGCAGAAACTGAACCTGCTCAAGCGGACTTACACCAAAGGAACCGAAGTTCCAGAAATCTTCGCCCTCCTGCTCTAAGTTCCCGTTGCCGTACCCAGTGGCCTTCAGGTAATAGGCATAGCGGTCTTTCCCTATCTTTTTTGCCAGATCAAGAAATACCCATACTGCCGATAGCTCAAAAGCTTCCTTAACCGTAAGGTCTCTGCTGATCTCGGGCCGGTTGCCGTATAGGGTGGTATCTGTTTCGCCCGTCCAGATCATCACTTCATTTTCATCCCTGACCAGGCCCTCCTCTAAAGCAATCAGCAGGTTAATGATCTTAAAGGTAGATGCCGGCAGCGCCTCCCTGTAGATTTCAGCAGAGTCGCTTATAATCCATTTGCCCCTTTGCTGGTCGTAAATGGTGATACTACCTTCCAGGTGCTCGTTACATGCTTTTAGATGTTTTGAAAGATCTTCCCTGACAATAAGGGAATCGGCAGCACCGGGTGCATCAGCAGATACTGCATCATCAAAAGATGCTGTAGGCTGGGCTGGGGGTGGTGGCTGCTGAACACTGGAGGTGCATTGTGCAAAAAAAGCCAGTAGGCAAAGTAAAAGGCAGGTTCTGTCTATCATAAAAATTATCTGGCCCCGGGTAACAAGAAGTGGCAGCTGCGAAAATAAGCGCCCTGCCCCTGATTAGGGAGATACTGATGAAAAATTTATAGCGGAAAAACAAAATTCCGGCAAAGCAGAACCAACCTTTTGTTAAAAGCTCCTGTCACTCCAGATATAGAGGATATATTTTATCACACACTCAAAAAAGCCCCGCTTCTATGAATAATATTTACTTTCCCGGCATCAGGCCCTGGAGCCTCCTTCTGGCCCTGCTAGCATTTTGTATAACAGCCTGCGACGACAAGGTAGAGTACACCCGCGTTTACACGGTTTATGAACCTGTTTACACAAGCCCTGAAGAAATTAGGGCTTCTTTTGCCGTGGAAGAAACTCCCAGGATACTTCATGATCCGGGTAAGATCTACATCTATGGCGACTACCTGTTCATCAACGAACCGGGAGAAGGCATCCATGTGGTAAACAATACCGACAAAGCAAACCCCATGAACATCAAGTTTATCAGCATTCCGGGCAATTTTGATATGGCGGCAAAAGACGGGGCTTTATATATAGACAGTTACATGGATTTGCTGGTGCTGGATATTCGCGATATCCACAACATCAGCATTACCAGCCGGACGGAGAACATTTTTGCAAATGCAATGACCGCAGGCACCTACGATCCGCAAAGGGGCATTGTTACCGATTGGGAAGAGCGTGAAAAAATCGAGGTATCCTCTGGTGACTTCAACGGAAATTTCCCCTACTACTTTCCCTACGGTGGCGTGTTTTATGCTGCAATGGATGCTTCTTCCCTACCCCGCTCATCCACAGCTCCAACACAAAGTACCACAGGCATTGGCGGATCTATGGCAAGATTCACCATTGCAGGAGACTACCTTTATACTATCGATAACAGCAATCTTTACACCTTTAACATACAAAACCCCGAAACACCTACGCAGGGAACTACGGTACAGATTGGCTGGGGCATTGAAACAGTATTTCCATACAACGGCAACCTGTTTATAGGAGCACAGAATGGCATGCACATTTTTAGCCTGCAGAATCCGCAAGCACCCAGGAGGCGCTCTACCTTTAGCCACGTGGTAAGCTGCGACCCGGTGGTGGTACACGATACGCTGGCTTATGTAACACTAAGAGGCGGCACCACCTGCCGTGGAGTAGTTAACCAGCTCGATATTATCAACATCAAGAACCTTGAGGCACCGGAGCTGCTGGTATCTCACCCCATGCAAAGCCCCTATGGCCTGGCCTATGAAGATGGGCTCCTGTTTATTTGCGAGGGCGAGCATGGCCTGAAGGTATATGATGTATCAGATATTTATAAGGTGAACACCAGTTTACTCGATCATGAAACAGGCATAGATGCCTATGATGTAATTCCCTACCAGGATGTGCTGATCATGATTGGCCGTGAGGGCTTGTACCAGTATGATTACAGCGATCCTACCGATCTGAAGCTACTTAGCCGCCTTACCATAGAAAGAACAAAACCCATCAACTGATGCAAACATACTTTAGGATTGCAGCTTTCTTTAGCCTGGCTTTTTTTGCCCTGTGTACTCCTGCATCTGCACAGGATTACAGGTACAAAGCCAGGGTAGTGCTCATGAATGGTGATGTACTCAACGGCCAGATCTCCGAACGCTGGTCAGGCGGTAATCTCTACCTCTACTTATCAGAAAAAACCTTTGTGCAAATTGACTCCTCCGATATCAGGAAAGTAAAGCAGGAGCAACTGAATGGACAGAAGCTGGAGAATAGTTTTAGGAATGCAGGCATTAGGGGTGCCTATGGAAAGCAGCAGGGGTTTTACCACCATAGCTTTGCGGGCCTTTCGTTTGGGGAGGATGAAACCGGCAAAAGCCTGGGCATGGTGAATGGCTATCGCTTTAATAAGCTTTTTGCTTTGGGGCTTGGGGTAAACTATGACAGGTTTGAGCAGGCTTCGGTACTGCCCATATATCTTCAGCCCAGGCTGTATGTTAAAAATGATAAGCTGAGCCTATATGCTTTTAGCGACTTGGGCTATAGCGCCGGCTGGCAGAACAAAGGTGTAAACAATGATTTTCTGGAGATGCGCGTTAAAGGAGGGCTGATGGGGCAGGCAGGCATAGGCTACCAGCTCAACTTTGCCAGATCGGCCCTCAGCTTTACGCTTGGTTATAAGCTGCAGCAAATGGAAGTACATTCAGAAGTGTATTACTATCAATTTATTGAAAGCGGTGAACAACCCATCAGGGCAAAGACAATGGACATAAAGGAGGAAAGGCTTATCAGGCGGGTGGCTTTTACCGTTGGCTTTATGCTGTAAACAGCCTTTGCTCCTACATTTACAAGTGAAACCCTGGTTATTTGGCGGCTGCTGTGTTATAAAACTGCAGCCGTTTTTTTTACCAGGTAATTCTAAAGTCACTATCGAGGCGCTAAAGTAGACTGATAATAAGCAAGTGCCAGTTAGTTGCTACCGGCCTGGCACCCTATTTATGATGACCTGCTTTCAGATGGCCCCCTTCTACAGCCTTTGCCGCTTTTAACAGATCGGCGTTCGTATTTGCCTTTGTGCCATCTGGTAACACAAGCGTATCTTCAAAGCCTATTCTGGTTTCATACCCACGCTCAAAGGCCAGGGCAAGTAAAGGCCAGCAGGTACTATCGAAGCCGTGCAGCAACATAGGCAGGCTGTTTCCTGATTGTCGGAGCAGGGCTTCCATGCTCTCTACTGTACTAATGGCTGCACCCAAGGTCTGCTCCCCGGGCTCAAGCAGGATTCTGATACAATTAGCCTGCAGCCCCGTATTTAAAAAATTTAGGGCTGCTTCTTTATTGCTAAGTCCGGCTTCTATCCGGATGCCTTTTGCTGATACAAGCCTGGCAAGTTCGTGGCAGCCCGGCTCATCGAAATTAACAGATACAAAGTGGGGCAGTTGTGTCCAGCTTTGTAGCTGCGCAAGCCTCTTTTCCAGATCAGGCTCAATCCATGCACCGGTGCTTATGCCCAGTGGTATGTGAGGGAGCTGTGATTTCAGCGCAGCAAGCTGCTCATCGACCCACTTTGCTGCCAGGGTTTCTGCGCCATACTCATCTCTTACATGAAAATGAATACTGCCGGCACCCTCCAGAACAGAAGAAACCGCAGCCTGCACAATCGCTACTGTAGATTTTGGCACCCATGCTTCGCTTCTGTTTCCGTTCAATGCTGCCTGAATCATATGTTGCTGGTGCTATCATTAAGTACACAAAACACAGTCATACCTGCTGTGTACATGGTTGCTTTATCAGGTCTTTTCCCTGGTAATCCATTTAGGAACTTCAGGCGCTTTGTAGTGCTCCATCTGGTGTATCAGGTCTTCTATTTCAGCACTTACCAGGAGCATCTTGTGGTTTACGTCTTTGAGGAATCCTTTTGCGACCATGTTCTGAGTCATTTCCAGGAGCGGGTCGTAAAATCCACTGACATTTAATAATCCTATAGGCTTTTGGTGCAGCCCCAGCTGTGCCCAGGTTGTCATTTCAAACAATTCTTCCAGGGTTCCAAAGCCACCTGGGAGGGCAATAATACCACTGGAGAGCTCGTGCATCTTCATTTTCCGCTCATGCATGGTTTCCACCAGTATTAATTCCGACAGCTCTGCATGCGCAATTTCTTTGCTTTTCAAAAAGTTGGGCAGCACTCCTGTTACTTCTCCACCCACACTTAATGCTCCGTCTGCTACAGCCCCCATCAAGCCTACTTTCGCCCCGCCATAAACAAGCCCGATCCCCTTTTTGGCTAAATACTGCCCCAGTAAAAAAGCCTGTTCTTCAAAGACTTTTTCTGTACCAAAGCTCGAACCGCAAAAAACAGTTATTCTTTTCATGCTGTAATGTAGCTATATATCCGCTTCAGTCTATTTTTAACTTAAGCCGCATCAGGATGTCCGTCTGCTCATCGTTGCCCAGCTTAAAAATATGCTTATCGAATGCTACAAAGCCATTTTTCTTATAGAAAGCAATTGCCCTGGGGTTTTCCTCCCAAACGCCCAGCCACAGGTACTCAGCTTTTCTTTGCCTGGCTATTTCTAAAGCTTTGTCGTACAAAACCTGCCCCACCTTTTTTCCATGGTAGGCCTGCAAAACATAAATCCGCTCTATTTCAACCGCATTAGCATCTGTTAAATCTGTTTGCGCTGATCCAAAGTTGAGTTTCAGGTATCCGATTGTTTTCTTGTTATGCCTGGCAAAGTAGAATTCCGATGCTGCATTATTAAACTCACTCGTTAGCTTTTCCAGGCTGAAACTTTCAGATAAATACATTTTCATATCCTCTTCTGTATTACGCTCTGCGAAAGTTTCATGAAAAGTTTGCACAGCGATAGTCTGCAGTTCTTCAAGTTCTGCCTGTGTCACTTTTTCTATTCGAATATTATCCATTTGATTCTGATAGCTCCAATGCTTCAAGGTAGCACAGAAGCTCCATTAAGTAAAGCAGTGATGGCTATAATGAAATCCTGAACTTTAAATTAACTTGTATTCCAGTGCTAAAATATCATCGGAGCTTCTGCTGTTTCAGGAATTCGGTTCTCCCCTATATTACTTACATAGCATCGTCCATTGAATAAAGCAGGCACCCATTCACTGGCTTTTACTGAAAGGACGCAAGGCTCGCTACCTGCATTGTCAATGGCTGAAAGCTTGGGGGCATTTGCTTTATTCTGTTGTTATGCTGCGTTATATTCTATTGGTTTAATGCTGTTAAGTGCTGATTTCCTCTGTAGTAGTTCTTCTTCCAGATCATAATCATCCTGCAGGCCCAGCCAAAATTTAGCTGAGGTGCCAAAGAACTTGCTTGGTCGAAGTGCTGTGTCAGCGGTTACTCTTCTTCTTCCTTTGATGATTTCACTAATCCGGGTCTGCGGAATAAAGGTCTCTTTAGATTCGATGGTGGTATTCTCAAGTCCTGAAGATCCTGTGAGTTGTTAAGCTTCCTTAATTTACGTCTGCTTATCTGTTGGATCTCGTTAGGAAACTTTTTTGACCTCTCTCCATTCCATATTTTCTCTGTTTCCTTTTCTCCAAAAGATTTGATCATAGTTACGCAACGCGATAGTAACGCTAAAGACAAGTAGATTGTCCCATGATAGCAACCCCATTTACGCAACATAACTACAGCAACAGAACAGTAGCGCATAAGCCATTAGTTACTACTCGAGCCACTTCACACATCGATATAAAAAATAAAACGCAGGCTTAGCTGTAAGTTTTAAATACACCACATGCTCCTTAAAAAGCCAATTTTCAGATCTTTTCTTTTCATTATATCAGTTGTTGCATCTCTGGCAGCAAATGCACAGTCAAAAAAGGTCTGCTTCACGTTCGATGGTGGCTCCCTCTGTGATCGTTCGGGTTACAGGATAGAGGAATGGAACAAACACTACCTTTGCATGCGCTACATTAAAACTTTATTCTCAGCCACGGCTAGTGCTATACCAAAGCGGGCTGCTTCCGTAGAAAGTTAGATATGGCATTTGAAATTCAATATTACCAGCTAAATGGCATTAAGCTGCATGTGGTAGAGGCCGGACCAGCTGATGGGGAAGTCCTGCTCTTTCTGCATGGCTTTCCCGAGTTCTTCTGGGGATGGCGGCATCAGATAGATTTTTTCGCAAAACTGGGCTACCGGGTAATAGCACCTAACCAGCGGGGCTATCACCTAAGCAGTAAACCTGCAGGGAAAAAGGCCTACCGCATGAAGCAACTTACCAGCGATATTGCCGAGCTCATCAGGCTGCTGCCACATCAAAAGGTAAACCTGGTAGGGCACGACTGGGGCGGCGCCGTTGCCTGGTCTGTAGCAATCCATTACCCACAGCTGCTGCAAAAGCTCATTGTGCTGAACCTTCCTCATCCACAGGTAATGCGCAATTTTCTGAAAAGCAGGCCTAAACAGTGGCTTAAAAGCTCATATGTCGGTTTCTTTCAAATACCTTTTCTGCCCGAAAAGCTGCTTAGCATGCGCAACTATCGCCTGCTGGAACGGAGCATGATACGCACTTCAAAACCAGGCACCTTTAGCAGCGACGACATGCTGCGCTATAAACAGGCCTGGCGACAGCGCGGAGCCCTCACGGCTATGATCAACTGGTACCGTGCTGCATTATCCGGTACTTTAAAGAAAAACCAGAAGATACAGCTGCCAACCCTGCTAATCTGGGGAAAGCAGGATCAGTTTCTAAGCCACGAAATGGCACAACCCAGCATAGAGATGTGTGAAAGTGGAAGACTGGAGATGATTCCCGATGCCACCCACTGGGTGCAGCACGAAAAAGCAGAACTGGTTAACAGGCTTATCCTGGAGTTTATCAGTGACTGCAAGAGCAACGATTAGACCCTGGCAGTACTCTCATTCCACAATTCAACGCTCTTCCATATCTTTTTTTCGCCTTGCCAGCTTATAAAAATGGTAGACCACAATGTTTATACCGGCCACAATAAAGCCCATGAGTGGACCGTAGCCGCCCGGCATCAGATCCGCTATGATGAGCCCGCCTGCCATGCCCACGGCAATAAGGGCTACTATTACCCAAAAATCGCTGTTGGCCAGGTTAGGATCTAAACCCTGCTCAATGAGTGCCATGCGCTCCCGGTTGCGGGTAGTAAAGTAGAGGTAGAATATTCCGAAAATAGTGGCCAGCACCAGTACTACGATCAGAAAAAATAGGGTGGAGCTAAAAAATGTGTTTTCCATAACGTTTTAGTTTTACATGTTCACATACTTTGACAGGCCCTGGCCCGCTGGTGGTTACAAAATAAATTCTTATTTTTTGTTGTAACCTCTTTTCAACCCGCCTTGTCAAAAGCAGTAATGAGTGAGCCCGACATCAACATACAGATCCGGAAGGTACTGGCTGGCGAAGTTGCTGCCTATAGCAGCATTGTGAGCCGCTATAAAGATTTGTCGCTCACCCTGGCCTACAACATTCTGCTCAACCATGAGGATGCCGAAGAAGCCGTACAGGATGCTTTTGTAAAAGCCTACCTGAAGCTCAGTACTTTTAAGGGTGATGCTAAATTTTCTACCTGGCTTTACCGGATTGTGCTCACCACCGCCATTAACAAGGGCAAAAAGAAAAAACTGCCCCTGGTTACAATTGAAGAGCAACTGCACGAGGAGGCGCTATCACCCCAGCTCGACGGCCAGCTGGCCAGCTATATGCTCTCTGAGCAAAAAAAGTTTATTCAGCAGGCCATGCTTGCCCTAAACGAAGATGAGCGGGTTTGTATCACCCTTTTCTACCTCCAGGAATTTTCTGTGAGCGAGGTGGAGGCCCTAACCCATTACTCGGCCTCCAACATTAAAGTGCTGCTGCACCGGGGCCGCAAAAAACTGCTCGCAAGCCTGCAGCAAATCCTGAAAAAAGATGTTCACTCCCTAATCTGATTAGCCATGCAAGCAGATAAACACCTGAAAGAAATATTAAAAAGAGGCGGTACTCCGGAAGCATCGCCTGAGCTGGAACTGGCCATTATGAACAGGGTGAACAAGATTGCCGAAGCCCGGAAGCAGGCAAAGGCTCCGCTCCTGAACATACGGCTGCTTGCCTGGTTTGTGCTGGCCTATACCCTTACAGCTGTGCCTGTGCTGCTGATGAGCTTTATGCTTGACCAGGGCTACACCTTCAGCAGCGAAACTACTCCCCGGCCTTTTAACATTGACCCGGGCGCCGCTACAACATGGCTGGTTTCGCTCGCGGCTTTTTGGCTGCTGTTTTTTTTCAACACCCTGTTAAAAAAATATTTTGAAAAGCTAAGCTCAAAATAAGCAAGCTAGAGGCATTTTCTGAGGCAACAGCCCCTTCTGCCAACAATCCTGCGTCAATTTAATATTGAAATTTTCAAACCTTTAGACTGATGGGTTGGTGCAAAGGGTCGGATCGCTTATCTTCGTATTCTATAATTCTGTTTGTACTATCGCAAAGGCTGATTCTGTGATGATGGTGTTAACTGCTGCCCGAACGTGCTGCTTATTTTTTTTTATGCTGCTGGTACACACTTCTTTGCTGGCTCAGGACGGGCCTAAAAAAGTGGTGGCCGAAAGCGGCGATGGCATTTTTTTGCTGCTACGTAAAAACGGCCTTGATCCCGCCAGGTATTTTCAGGCCTTCCTGGAGCTAAACGCAGCCAATATTGGCAAAGATAACAGCCTCTACACAGGCAGAACCTACCTCCTGCCGCCTGCCGCAGCCGCACCTGAAACACTTTTAGCCTCTACCGCTGCTGCTGCTGCAGAAACTAAACCAGTGGCAGCAGCACCCGAAAAAGCACCAGCGCCCGCGCCCAAAGCAGAACTGGCAGTACTGGATGTACCCCTCTTTGGCAAAAAATACAGCCGCCTGGAGGTAAGAGACCAGCAGTTGAAAGGAGCCGTTTACTACCTTACGGCCGGCCATGGCGGTCCCGATCCCGGAGCTATCGGCAAATACGGCCCTTACGAACTCAGTGAAGATGAGTACGCCTACGATGTAACCATTCGCCTGGCACGCCGCCTGATGGAGCATGGGGCAACGGTGTATATGATCGTTCAGGACGAGGACGACGGAATCCGTGACGAAAGCCTGCTGCCCTCGGACAAGGATGAGGTTTGCTATCCCAGAGATATTATTCCCCTCAGCCAGAAGGAGCGGCTAAGGCAACGCACCAATGCTGTAAATGCCTTATACCTGAAGCACAAAGGTGCTTACCAGCGTATGCTGGCTGTTCACGTCGACAGCCGCAGCAAGGGCCAGAATATTGATGTATTCTTTTACCATCACGAGAACAGCCCCCACGGCAAACGCCTGGCCGAAACAATTCACCAGACCTTTACCGATAAGTACAACCACCACCAGCCTAACCGTAACTACTACGGCAACGTATCTACCCGCAGCAGCCTTTATGTGATCAAGTACAGCCATCCGCCTGCTGTGTTCATAGAATTAGGCAATATCAAAAACGACCTCGACCAGCGCCGTTTTGTGCTGGCCGACAATCGCCAGGCCCTGGCAAACTGGATTGCCGACGGCATGATCAGTGATTACATAGCCCGCTAGCGGCAGTGCTGGCATGGAAACAGCAGAAAACATACCCCTGAAAGAATCCTGGCTTAAACTAGCCAGCCACTACACCCGGCATCAGGACCTGGCAGAGCAGCTGTGGCAGGAAATAGAACAGGCCTACTCCTCTAAAGGGCGTTACTACCACACGCTGCAGCACCTAAATTCACTTATCAAGCTTGCTAATACCCATAAAGCTTCTGTTCAGGATATTGACTCGCTAAACTTTGCCATTTTTTACCACGACATTGTTTACAGCCCACTGCGCAAGGACAATGAGGAAAAGAGTGCTGAATTAGCCGTAGCACGCATGCAGCGGCTGGGGCTGTCTGTACATCAGCAAGAGCACATCTGCCAGCAGATCCTGGCCACCAAAGCTCATACAGATTCTCCTGATCCGGACACCAGGCTGCTGCTGGACTTTGATTTATCCATTTTGGGTAATGACTGGGAAAACTATCTTACCTATACCCGGCAGATACGCAAGGAGTATAGCCTTGTGCCCTACTTCCTCTACAGGAAAGGCCGGAAAAAAGTACTGCAGCATTTTTTAGCCCTGCCCACCATTTATAAAACACAGCAGTTTCAGGATATGTACGAGCATGCTGCAAAGCAAAATATAGAAAGGGAGCTTCAGTCACTACTAGCTTAATCACACCTTCACTAAGCTCCGGTAGCGCCTACAACTAAAATCATGATAAGCCTCCTTTATTAGTGATGTTTAAATTCTTTTTTCCCAGGAGGAGTAGATCAGAAAGAATAAAAAAACAACTACAGATGCGCATCAGCCGCTTACCTATAAGTACAACAACATCTTGAACAGCTGCAAGTTATTGTTCATGCTTTTTAGCTGAAATCCAGCATTATATACAGAAAGGGAGCTGCTGCTGATGATTGAAAGATTTACTGATACAAATAAAGCCCTTTTGCCGCTGCGAAATAAATCTGGTTCAGTTGTACCTTTCATATATCCAGTGGCACAGAAGTTGCTTATTGTTTGCTGTACAGGCCCAGGGTTTAAGCTAGTCACCTCTTAAACTAAAGCGCCTGTTTTTTTCTATTCTTTTTTACCCATGAAACGTACATTTTTTGTTCTGGCACTGGTGTTTGGGCTGGCAGCCTGCACCACACCACAAATGCTGGTAGATCAGCAGCTCACCGAGCAAAGCACTCCTATGCAGGTATCGGGCCGCCAGGGCCTGCTCATTAACCAAAAGATCAGTTTTGGCCACTACGAATCCGAAAAGGTAAAGCGTGGCTGGACCAGGAGCTATGAGCTGGATGTGTTCCTTGCCAAACTGCAGGATGCAAGAGACAAGTACAGCTTTACCCTTTTCGATAACAATCGCGGCGCCTATACCGTAGATGCCGTTAATCACATCAGGGGTGCTGATTTGCCCATTGGCCGCTTCCTGGGCGGAAACACCAGTCCGGCCCTGCAGGAGCTTGCCTCTTTTACAGTGCAAACCAAAGATTTGTTTGCAGCATCGCTCTACAGCAACAGCCGGCAGGAAACCTGGCACCTGATGCTCATGAACCGCGATGATACCAGGAAAAACGGCCGCTATGCAGGTTTGCTCACCAATGAACAGCAGCAAAATATTGAAGTGTTGCCTGTGCGTAAGCTACAGGGAGCCGAAACCTGGGGCACCGATATTATTGGGTATGAGTTTCGCCAGGAAGGCAAACCACTTGCCGCAGTAGAAGTCATCAATAATGGCCGGGTGTGGATAGACCCAAGCCTGGATGCTAATATGCAGCTGGTGCTGGCCTCTGCCAGCGCCTCGCTTCTCCTGCAGCAGGAGCTTGAATTACCCGCTAATGAATAAATATTTGTCAGTTCACTTTATACGCTGACTGCTCTTTCTCTCGCTAAGCCCCTTCCTCACCATAGCCAGGAAACTGTTTCTCTTAGCGCGAGCCCCAAATACACAGCGCTACAGAAAAAAAGCGGGCAGCCCCAGGCTACCCGCTTTGTATTTTATTCTGAAAATAATGTTTATCAGCTGCCTACCTGCGCCAGGCCGGCACCAATAAAGGAATAAATCTTCTGCTTCAGCTCTTCCGGATTAAAGGGTTTTACTACAAAATCCTGCATGCCCGAGGCAAAAGCCTGTGCCTGTACGTGCGGCTCTACCGAGGCCGACATGGCCACAACCGGAATGCGGGCATTGCTAAATTCCGAAGCCCGTAAGCGTTCCACCACTTCAAAACCATCAATATCAGGCAACTGCAGGTCCATCAGCACCAGCTTATAGCTGTGCTTTTGCAGTAGCTCAAGCGCTTCGGCACCTGTTTCTGCCATATCGAGCTGCATGCCCCAGCGAATCAGGAATTTCTCTGCCACAAATCGGTTCAGCGGATTGTCTTCTACCAACAGTATCCGAACATTTTCTAGGTTGTCTTCGGGCTCAATAGGAATAGTGTGCATAGGAACGGTAGTTTGGGAGAGTTTCTCAAACGGGAGTACAAACGAAAATACTGATCCCTCTCCGGGGGTACTCTCTACGGTAATGTGGCTACCCTGCAGCTCAAGCAGGCGTTTGGTAATGGCAAGCCCAAGGCCGGTTCCGCCAAAACGACGGGTGGTGTCGGCCTCGGCCTGGGCAAAACTTTCAAAGATCAGGTTTTGCTTCTCTGCTGCTATGCCAATGCCGGTATCTTCTACCTTAAAAGCAATGTGGCACTTACCGGCCTCTTCTTTCAGGAGGCTGGTTTGTATACGCACACTACCCTGTGAGGTAAACTTAACAGCATTGCTAAGCAGGTTTGCTAATACCTGCGACAGGCGCACCGGATCACCCAAAACTACTTTAGGCAATTCGGCATCATGTAAAACCTCCAGTAACAAGCCCTTATCGCGTGCAGTGGCCTGCATGGAGTTTTTCAGATCAGAAACCAGTTGCGGCAAATCAAAAGGTGTATTCTCAAACACCACTTTACCAGCTTCTATTTTATTGAAATCAAGTACATCGTTAATGAGTGCCAGCAGGTTTTCGGCAGAAAAACGCAGTATGCGCAGGTTCTCTTCCTGGTCGGGGCGTGGGTTCTCATGCATCAGCACGTGTGTCATGCCAATAACAGCGTTCATGGGCGTACGGATCTCGTGGCTCATGGTGCTAAGGAACTGCGTTTTAATACGAGTGGCTTCCTCTGCCTTTTCCTTGGCATCTATCAGGGCCAGCTCTGCCTGCTTCTGAATGGTAATGTCTTCAGCAAATACAGTGAAGCGGTCTGCCTCCCCATCTTTCATGATAGGGTGCACCCACACGCGGAAGGTGTATTCCCTGCCTGCTATGTAGCGGTTGTCCAGGTATTCTTCCATCTTTCCCGCTCCTGCAACCCCTACACGTGTCAGCCAGACCTGTTGCTCCTTTTCAGGCACAGATTGCATCAGGTTCATGCCCCGGTAGGGCACTATGCCGTGGAGCATGCCAAGCAGGTTAATGAATGCCTTATTGTAATCTAGCAGCTTAAAGTCACTGTCTACCATCCAGATAGCGGTAGGGTTGTTGTCAAGAATACTGCGGATGTTATTTTCCTTGCGGATTAGCTCCTGCTCGTAATGCACCCTTTCAGTAATATCCCGGGCGGTAATCACTATGCCATTTACAGCCTGGTTACCCAGCAAATTGCTTCCGTTGGCTTGCAGGTATATGTAATCTCCGTTGGCCTTACGAAAACGAAACATGAACGTTTGTCCCATACCACCATCCTTTACCCGCCTAAAGAAACGTTCCTGACATTCCGCCAGGTCGTCAGGGTGCACAAAGTCAAAAATCATCATGCTGCGGATATCTTCCTGCAAATAACCGGTCAGCCTGTAAAAGGAGGGTGTCAGGTATTTAACAAAGCCTTTACTACCGGTAACACAAATAATATCGGAGGCATTCTGAATTACAGATTTGAAATAGTCTTTGCTGGCCTTCAGGTTTTCCAGCAGCAGGTCGGAATACTGCAGGTTACTCTCCAGGCTGCGTTCCTTTTCTTTTAAGGCAACATTCAGATCTTCAAGCTGCTGTATGGCATCAGACAACTGCCTTTGCTGCTGGTTAGTAATGCGGAAATAAAGAAAGGCAAGTAAAAAAGAGATAAGAATTGTAACAATATAATTAATAACATACGCCTGCCTGATAACTTCTGCATTCTCCGCAGCTATGATTACCAGCCTGTCTCCTGTTAGCCAAAGCACTGAAATGGTTAAAAGTGGCACCAACAGTACAAGCATTCGCTGCCACCTCCTGCGCATATCAAACACCAGGGCAGAGCCAAAAATAACCGGAATAAAAAACATATGGGCGCCACTGGCCGATCCTACAAACAAAGTAAGGGTTAGGCAGTAGGCATTAAGCTCAAGATAAAAGATAACTTTAGCCAGCTTAGGGTACCCCAATCGGTTAATCAGAATCGTTGACGCCATAATAACCGGCGTTAGCAACATAACTGAGCGCAGAAGCGGGGGTACAGCGGGGTATGGAATAAAGTTAACCAGCAGTACAATTACTGCAACAAGCACGCTTAGCTGATTCACCAGCTTTATGTACTTGGATTTGCCCATTGAGTATTCCGGCCGAATACCCTGTTCTGAAACCCAAGAAAGAAAGCTGATTATTTTGCTGATCATTATGCTTTTAACCAATTCAAGTAGTAAGCGAAATAATACTATTGACAGCGTAAAAAAAATGCAGAAACGGCCCATATGTTACACCTCTGCCAAAGTGTCATTTTTAGCGGAATTACCTGTAATGGAACAGTTTTTGAAATAGAGCTGGCAGAACAACAAATCAAACTATATTAGGCTATGCAGGAAAAAGGTACAATTTCCATCCATACCGAGAACATTTTTCCAATCATCAAAAAGTTCTTGTACTCCGATCACGAGATCTTTTTACGTGAGCTGGTAAGCAACGGCGTAGATGCCTGCCAAAAGCTACAAAAGCTCTCGCAGTTAGGAGAGTATACCGGTGAAGCCGGAGAGCTGAAGGTGACAGTAAAGCTTGACAAAGCAGCAAAAACCATTACCGTTAGCGATAATGGCATAGGCATGACGGCCGAGGAGATCAAGAAATACATAAACCAGATCGCCTTTAGCGGCGCCACTGAGTTTATTGAGAAATACAAGGAAGAGGGCGATGCCAAAAACATCATTGGCCGCTTTGGTCTTGGCTTCTACTCCTCCTTTATGGTGGCCGATAAGGTAGATATCATCACCCGCTCTTATAAAGAGGGTGCAGAAGCAGCCCGCTGGGAGTGCACGGGTAACACCGAGTTTGAAATCAGTACTGCCGAAAAAGCGGAACGTGGTACCGATGTGGTGCTGCACGTAAACAAAGACAGCGAGGAGTTCCTCGAAACTTATCGCCTGCGCAGCATACTGGAGAAATATGGCAAGTTCCTGCCCATCCCGGTATACTTTGATAGCGGCGAAAAAGCCGAAAAAGAGGGTGAAGAAGCCCCTAAGCCGGAGCAGATCAACGAAACCAAGCCACTTTGGACCAAGCAGCCCAGCGAGCTAAAGGATGAAGACTACCAGAACTTTTACAAAGAGCTTTATCCTTTTGCGCCGGATCCGCTCTTCTGGATCCACCTGAATGTAGACTACCCCTTTAACCTTACCGGCGTTCTGTACTTCCCCAAGCTGAAGAACGAGCTGGAGCTGCAGAAAAATAAAATTCAGCTCTACAGCCGCCAAGTGTTTATTACCGATGAGGTAAAAGATGTAGTGCCAGAATTTTTGCAGCTGCTGCATGGTGTGATCGATTCACCGGATATACCCCTGAACGTAAGCCGCAGCTTTTTGCAAAGCGACAGCAACGTAAAGAAAATCAATAGCCACATTACTAAAAAAGTGGCCGACAAGCTGCAGGAGCTCTATAAGAAAGACCGCGAAGCCTACGAGAAAAAGTGGGATGATATTGGCCTGTTCGTGAAATACGGCATGATTACCGACGATAAGTTTTACGATCGTGCCAAAGACTTTGCCCTGCTCAAAAATACCGAAGGCAAATACTTTACCCTGGCCGAGTACCCCGAGCATGTTAAAGCCAACCAGGTAGACAAAAGTGAGCAGCAGGTGTGGCTCTACACCACCCACCCCGGCCAGCAGGATGCTTACGTGCAATCGGCCAAACGCCGCAGCTACGATGTGCTGGAGCTGGGCTCTCCGCTCGACAGCCACTTTGTAAACCTGCTGGAGCGCAAGCTTGATAAAACCAGCCTTAAGCGCGTAGATGCCGATACCATCGACAAGCTGATCGAAAAAGACGAAAAGCTGGAGAGCGTATTAAGCAAGGAGCAGGAAGAAAAGGTAAAAACCGTGTTTGAAGAAACCGTTGGCGACAAGAGCAAAACCGTACAGGTAAGCCCAATGGCCCCCGACGAGCTGCCCGTAACCCTTACCATGCCAGAGTTTATGCGCCGCATGAAAGACATGAGCATGATGCAGGGCATGGGCTTTGGCCAGATGCCGGATAACTACCAGCTGACGGTAAATGCCAACCACCCGCTCATTAACAAGCTTGCCGGCGAAACCGATGCTGAAAAGCAGAAAGCACTGGCCCGCCAGGCCTACGATCTGGCCCTTTTAAGCCAGGATATGCTGCAGGGCGCTGCCCTCACCGACTTTATACGTCGCAGCACCGATATGCTGGTGAAGTAATTTTATTCTGATTGTGTTGATAAAAGCGAGGGATAGATTTCTCTCGCTTTTTTATTTTTAGTAAGTACCGGATAATCCAGCCGAACCTGAATCAGCAATAGCTGCGCGCCTATTCTTTTGCAAAAATATAATCAGACGGAACAGAAAAGCAGCCTTTAGTTGTTAAAGTCCATGATCCGGTATTACTGTCTTTATTTATAAATTATATAAAAACAGGTATTTTGCATCTTCAGCGCATTGTATACCAAGAGCCATTGCCTTTGCGTTACCACATTTGTATGAATAGATTTCTAACATCCGTATGTTCGCTAAGTGCGCTGCTGCTTCTGCAGCAGCCCCTGCTGGCACAAACAGAAGAATCTGCTCAAAGGCAGGCCCCTGCAGCAGCAACGGAAGAAAGCTTTACTACCGATAAGCCCCTCACCATAGATTTTGAGGAAGAAAAAAAGGAAGAGGAGGAAATTCCGGAGAAAAAGCGGAAAAAGAATGTGTTCTACGACCTGAAAACCCGCAAGGGCTTTACAAAAAGCGGTTATGGTGCAGCAGAGAAAATTCAGTTGTTTCACCTCCTGCGCGAATGGCAGGACCCCGATCCTTATGTGCGCGACATACACTGGTATGAGTACAAAAGCAAAACCGTAAAAGTGGGCGGCAACCCTACGCCCGACAAAGGCATGCTGCTGCACGGCCCCTACAAAGTACTAAAAGACGACCAGGTGGTGGAAGAAGGCATTTTTTACCTGGGCGCCAAGCATGGCCGCTGGACCACCTACCGCAAAATGTACGATTACTATGTACTCGACAACAAAGAGAAATACTTTAAGGGCTGGCCAAAAGAATCTGAAGTTGCCTATTACAGCGATAAAGCCAAAAGCCTGCAGGAGGTAATTCCGGTAGAGTATGGCAAAAAAGAAGGCAACTACTTTTACTTTTTTGAAGACGGCCGCCTGGCAGTAAAGGGCGAGTATCGCTTCGATGAAAAAGTAGGCATCTGGACCGAATATTACCCAGGCCCCAAGCAGCGCCGTAAGCGGGTGGTGCAGTACCCCCCTACCCCCTGGGATGATAACCACACCCCTTATATTCTGCAGGAGTGGGATAAAGAAGGCAAGCTGATTTACGAGGCCCGGAAGAAATAAGTCTCCGTCTTCAGCATGCGCTGTGTTGATATCCTGGCATGTGCAATCCCGCGCCTAAGCCTTTCTCCCGGAAAGGAAAGCAAGCTTTGTATTCTACATATTCTGCTTATATTAAGTGCAGCAGTCGACGGATTCAGCCCTGGTTTTGCCTCATAAACAGTGCAGCCCGTTTCCTTGTTCTGCAATTACACAAGTGCTGTTTAACCAAAAGCGAAAGCATCGTTAATGGCTGGAGACCAGATTTTTAACAGTACATACACCAGGTTTACTAACTCGGCTTCATTCTACATGGTATGTGTAGACAGCCAGGGCTATTATATATATGTTAATCCGCTATTTGCCAGCAGGTTCTCTTTTATCAGCAACAATTTTATAGGTACCCACCTGAACAGTGTTGTTTACCCCGCAGATTTAAAAAAGGCCAGCCAGGTAACCACTGCCTGCCACGGACACCCCCACAAAACATTTACCTTTCGCATCCGCATGACCGACAACAGGGGTGGTTCCATGGTCTGGACACAATGGGAGGCCTCTGCTCTTAAAGACAAGGATGGTACTGTACGTGGCATCATGTGCCTTGGCTATGATATCACTGAAAGCCAGCATGCACAGAGAGAAGCTTTGCAGTATGCCATTAAGCTCGATAACATTATTGAGAATATTGGAGATGGCTTTTTAATCATTAACAAAAACTGGGAGTTTGTTAAAGTTAACAGGGTATTTGAAAAAATTGTAGGAGTAGACCGCCAGCAGG
The DNA here is from genome assembly GCF_020178975.1 of Cesiribacter sp. SM1. Lineage (GTDB taxonomy): Bacteria > Bacteroidota > Bacteroidia > Cytophagales > Cyclobacteriaceae > Cesiribacter. The sequence continues at coordinate 6,206 of NZ_JAHXBU010000047.1, read as the reverse complement.
TTCTTGGAAAATCGTTGTGGGATATTTTTCCCGACAATGGCGCTTACCAGTACCCCAAAGCCTACCGCAGGGCTATGCTGGAGCATACAACCTCCTACTTTATCGATTATAATGTAGAGGAACAGCGCTGGTACGAAGGCACCGCCTACCCCTCTGGAGAAGGACTGACCGTACTATTCCAGGATATTACTGAAAAGAAGAAAGCCGAAGAAAAGATACGGGAATCCAGGAATAAGCTATCTGCTATCCTCAACAGCACTTCAGATATCAACATTCTCATCGATCCGGACTATAAGGTGCTTTCTTTCAATAAAACTGCCTACGAAAGCATTAAAATACTCTACGAGAACCAAAAGATTGAAGTAGGACAGAATATACTGGAGTACATACTGCCAGGTACGGTAGAGGAGTTTATTCATAATTTTCAGACTGCCCTGAAAGGAGAGCCTGTAGAAGTAAAAATAAAGCTGTTCTTCAAACCCGGACTTGCCCTATGGTTTCTGGTGAAGTACTTTCCTGTTTATGATGCAGACAAAAATATTATAGGCGTTGCTTTCAGCTCTACCAACATCAACCAGCAGCAGCGCCAGTACGAAAAGCTGGAAGAAATTGCCAATCTTTACTCACACGACATCCGCCGGCCGGTAGCCACCATCCTGGGCATTACCCAGCTTATTGAGCAGAAAGAACTAACCCGCGAAAATAAGGAGTGGTTCGGGCACCTCAGAAAAACTACCCAGGAGCTGGACCGTGTTATTCACCAGATAGTAATAAAAACCAGCGAAATAGGTTAAAGAATACCTTCCGTATTGGCAGCACTTGCTCCCTTCCATTCATGCTGCCTTGCCTTTTCCGCGGCCTTTCATCTAAAAATTCCGGACATTCAGCATGCCTGAATGCATTAAAAAAATCACCGAATATGTAAGCAAGCTTAATTAAATGAGTATTTTAAGCTTACCATTTTTCCTGATACCATTTCCTGCAAAGTGTGCAGCTAAAAAAACACCCTAACCTCACGCTTATACATCAATGGCTGAATTTAATTTACCGGTAAGCCTGTATGCACACCTGGAAAATTCTGACACCTTTTATCTGTTAAGGGTTAGCATGGACGGCAGGTACACCTATGTGAATAAGGCTTTTGCCAGTAAATTCAGCTTTATTGCTCCAGATCTTGTAGGGCTGCCTTTTGAAGCCACCATACATCCCGACGATCTGGAAGCCTGCAGGCAGACCGCTTTTAGCTGCATTGCCAATCCGAATAAAAGTATTCCGGTACAGTTGCGCAAGCCCGATGGCGCCGGGGGCTTTTTTTTGTCGTATTACGAATTTTCTGCCCTGCTCAATGAAGCTGGCGAAGTAGCAGAAGTCATGTGTATTGGCTACGACATTACAGAAAATGAGGCTGCCCAGTCGGAACTAAGCAAAAGCAGCGAAAAGCTAGATATAGTTATTGAAAATATTACCGACGGTTTTTACATTGTTGATAAGGATTGGAGAATCATCAAAGCCAATAGGGTATTTACAGAAATTGTTGGGCTTCCTGTCAGCCAGATCTTAGGTGTACGCATCTGGGATGTACTTCCAAAAGCCAAAGGTGATGAACTGTACAAGTACTATAGCCAGGCAGTAAGAGATAATACCACTATCAGGTTTGAGGAGTACTGGCCCGATATAAATGTATGGTTTGAGCGCACCGTTTACCCATCTGCAGAAGGGCTCACGGTATTGATAAAAGACGTAACCGAAAGAAAGCAGGTAGAGGAAAACATACAGGAAGCCAACAATAAACTGATTGCCATCTTAAACAGCACCTCAGACCTAAACATCCTGATCAACCAGGACTTTAAGGTAATATCCTTCAACAGGGTTGCCGCAGAATTTGCCAGCACATTCTTTAACAGGGAAATAGCCGAAGGAGACTCCTTCTGGCATTATGCACCGCCAGGTACCGAAGATATTTTTCGTGCACACATCAATGAGGTATTAACACAAGAGCGGTCGGAGTTTATTCAAAAGCTTAAGTTTGCCCCGGGCGTTGAGCTCTGGTACAAGCTGCGTTTCTTTAAGGTGAGCGATTCAGAAGGAAATACTATTGGCGTAGCCCTTAGCGCCACCAACATAGATAAAGAGCAGCAGCAGTACGAAAAGCTGGAGGAAATAGCCAGTCTCTACGCCAGCGAAGTACGCAAGCCCGTAGCCACCATCATGGGCATTACCCAGCTCATCAAAGAAGATGAGCTTAATACTGAAAACAGGCAGTGGCTCGGCTATCTCATTACCACCACCCATGAGCTTAACCGGGTGATTAACAGGATCATGAAAAAAACCAACGAGTTCAACTAGAGCAGCTGTTACAGCTTTAGCGGGGCTAAACCAGTTATTTTTTTCCATCCCTTCCCTTAATTTTATATTTTTAGGGCTGAAACTATATACCTGATGGGACCACACCTGAATGCTATTATTATACTACTGGTTGCAGTTTTGCTGCTGGTTTTAAATGAAACTGTGCTTCCGGGCCAGATTCCGGCCTGGGTATTTATACTACTGCTGGTGGTGTGGGTAGTGGTTCGCTTTGGGCCACGTTTAAGGCGATAAAAAAACCGCCCGGAAGTTCCGGCCGGTTTTCAGGTGTATGAGGAGATAAAAAAATACTATTCTAAAATCACTCGGCGGCTGTAGGTGTTGCCCCCCTGCTGAATCTGCAGTACCATTATGCCTCTTTCTCCATTCGGGGCCTGTATGGTTCTCTCTATGGTGTTAGCTGCATCAGGCACTCTTTCTTCATATACAACTTTTCCATTCAGGTCAATTAACCGCAGCAAAACTTCTCCCCTGTTTTTAGATTTAAATCGCAGTTGTACCTGTCCATCGGCAGATGGTGTTGGGTAAACAGCCAGCTCCTCCAGCCAGGAGGGAGCTTCTGCTGGTGTTGCAGAGCGTTCCGCAACAGCTTCAGGAGCCGGAACAGGCGGCACTGCTGGTACTGGCGGTAGGGTAAAGTCTGCTGCTTCGGCAGGTAAAGGTGGTACTGGCGGAACAGCTAATCCTGCCGCTTCGGCAGGCATAGGCGGCACCGGCGGCACTGGCGGATGGGGTACAGAATCATGATGGCTGAGGCAGATCATCACGTCCCCTTCTTTAAAATCCAGCCCTCTCTCCTTCAGCATTTGCTGCATATCCGCAGGCATTTCTTCCATGGCGGGCACTCCCCTGAGCTTTAAAACCCTTAACTCTTTCTGCATTCCCCCGGCCATCGCACTATCCCGCTGCTTGAGCAGGTCTTCTAATGGAACATTCTCCATTCCCCTTACAATCACAAACCTGGCCCTGTCCACTTGTTTCAGCATGTTGCTGTCAGGATGAAAACTAAACCGCCTGATTTTTACAGAATCATTCAGCTGCCTTAAACTGCCAGCATTTTCCAGGAGCCGATCATAAGTGTTATCCCTGTCGATTTCAAAAGTAATGTTGCCATCGAGGGGCAGGGGCAGGTTCAAGCCTTTCAGGCGTTCATCCTGCTGCATTTCTTCACGGCTGTTGTATTCATATGCAACCTTATTGCCATTACTGTCTTTGGTAATTACTCTGATCCTTTGTTTTGGAGAATCCTTCTGTGCCTGTACCTCCTGCGCTAACCAGCCTGTGGCAAGGCATAATACTAAAAATAGGGCCGCCTTTTTCATGGGTTAAAAATTTAAATGGATGCTTTATCAAAGCAATTTGATGCTTATTCAAAAGTACTGCATCACCCAATGCGCCGGTGTTAACGTATTCTTAATTAAAGTTAAATAATGTTAAACCACATTCTTAGTGCTGTTTTACAGTTAGTTACATTATACCGAGTACAGGTTTATGAAACTATTATGAAAATAGTGGTTTGATTATATAGCTTAGACAAATAGACATCATATATATGTCTAATATATTGATATTAGACATGCTTCTTTGTTAACCTTGAATGCTGGTTTAAATTGATTCCGACCATTCCGCCAGGAGAGGTTTTGCCCAGAGAATAATTTTATCATCAGGTGTGCAACAATGAAATCTATGTCAGTATGCTGGCTTTGGAGATACAACCCCTGCTCTTAAATACTTTGTTTGGCTTGCAGTTATAGTAGAATTGAAATTTAGGGTTAAATTACCGTCACTTTATAGCCTTATCGTTCAGGGCTTCTTTAAGCTAACATCTGTTATGAAAAAGGTAAATAAAATTTTGCTTGTGGATGATGATGAAGTGTCATGCTTTGTGCATCAGTCAGTTTTAGAAAATATGTGTGTCGCTGAACAGGTGCTATGCATGCATGATGGGACTCAAGCACTACAATATATCACTGATCATTACAAGAATTCAACCAAACAAGAACAGGGTAAAGATTTACTGTTTCTGGATTTGAACATGCCTGACATGGACGGATTTGAATTTTTGGAAAAGTTGAAAAAGTTACAAGACATTGACAGAAGCAGGCTTACTATCTATATGTTAGCAACCCACATAGGCAGTCAAGATGGTGAGAATGTTAATTTGCACAAAGACATTGTGCAGAAATACATCTTAAAGCCATTAGATGCAAATGAAGTCAAAACATTGATTGGGGGATAATAGAGGTACAAATTCAATCTAACACTGCTTTTGCAGATAGCTTAAATATTGGTATTCATTTCTCCTGCAACTACTCCTTCTAAGATCTACTATAAAGCAAAGAATAAGCTATTTTCTCCATCATCATTGACATAGCTTTCATGCACCTTACTTAAAGTAGATTAGAAACATCGTTCCCACGTCTACTTCACTGGACACTTCTACTCGTCCACCCATGGCATCAAGATGAGATTTGATCAAGAACAACCCGACACCTCTTCCATCGGAGTTGTTATGAAACCGCTTGTAAAGCTTAAAGAGTTTGTCACCCGCTAAATCTATGTCAAAGCCTAATCCATTATCCTGGAAAGATATGATGGTGCCAGTTCTGTCGCTGCTTATGCACTTGATGTCGATCTTTAAAGTACGTTTAAGTGACCTGTACTTTATGGAATTAGTTAGCAGGTTATGAAAGATACTGTATATATAAGCATTATTACCAAGGACAATAATGCTTTTATCAATGTCCATATTCACTTCACCACCACTTATTTGAAGTAATTCCTGAAGATCTTCCACTGCCTGCTGGCACTTTTCTGCGACACTCACTTCTACCATCTCAATAAAATCTTCTTTATCCCTGAAGGAAAGAATCATGTTAAGATCTTTCAAAACACCGTCAAGTTTTCCTGTGCATTTCTTCAGATAGGCAAGCGTAGTATCAAATTCATCAGAATCCTTATCAAGTGTGGACATTATATCCACTAATCCCATAACATTTGCTACTGGTGATCTAAGGTTGTGGGAGACAACATAGGTGAACTGCTGCAAATCATTATTTTGCTTGTAAAGGTCCTGGGTTAACTTTAGCTGCTGTATTTCTGCTTGTTTTCTTTCTGTAATTTCAGTCTGCAAGGCTATCACATTCAACAACTCACCACGATCATTCAGAATAGGAGTAAAATCAAGTGCAACCCACATCTTTTGCCCTGACTTGTTATAAGCAACCACCTCTTCTGAAAACGGCTGATCTTGTATTAACTTTTCTCTGATTCTGTTGATAGTGGCTATATCAGTCTCTTCCCCTGAAAGAAAAACAGCAGGAAATTTACCTGCCGCTTCGGCAAAAGTGTAGCCTGTTATTCTGGTAAAACCATCATTCACCCACTCTACACGTCCATCAGCATCGAAGATCACGACTCCATTGATGGTCTTCTTTGCAACCAGGGAAAGCTTTTCCAGTTCAAGACTTAGTATTACTCTGCTGGAAATATCCCGTGAATTAGATACCAGCGCTCTGACATTAGGATTATTTAACTGATTGCTCACCGTTGTCTCCATCCATCTCCATGCTCCCTTTGCATCCTTGAATCGGAAATCTGAAAGTTTAACGGTTTCTTGTGAAGTAAGAATTTGCCTTAACGCTTCCTCAACCTGGGGAACATCTTCGGGATGAATGTAGTGTATAACATTAGTGCCAACAAGCTGTTCTGGCGTGTAGCCCATTATTCTGAAGGTGGAACCTCCACTGTACAAGAAGTTTAACTCCTGGTCAAACATAGCCAGCATGTCTATACCATGCTCTACCAGAACTTGATGTAGCTTATCCTTTTGCCTCACCAGT
>NZ_JAHXBU010000094.1 GCF_020178975.1 Cesiribacter sp. SM1 | reverse complement strand
CACCATCCATGCTGAACCGGGGGTTGTGGGTAAGCTCCCTAAAGTAAAGGGCTACTAAAAAATCTGTACAACCCAATGAGCCGCCAGGGTGCCCCGACTGCGCACTATGCACCATCCGCACAATATCCCGGCGAACCTGCTTGCTGATGCCTTCTAGCTCTTCTATACTCATGCTTATATTATTATTCTGCTTGTAAAAAAATATTATTATGTCTGAACTGAAACTGAATTAAGAAGCAACTCAAAAATAGGCTTCTCCAGCAAGGGAGACGTCAGCACACAATAGGAATTGCTGCAGTGCTGGCTGCAGAAACACCACCACACCTACACCACAAGCCTACAAGCGTAATACTAACACTTATTTTTATTAATGTCAATTTAACATTTATCATTTAATCTACGCCTCACCCTCCTGTGCCCTTAGCCTGCAGGCGGCTTAGCCCAGAAACTGAATAATCTAACCGCCTGCTAACTTTTGCTTTTCCTGTGTGTAGAGCGCCCTAAATAGTACGGTTTACCGCTACAATTAAGCTGAACATACTGAAACAAATGCACAAATGGAGGAGTAAAGAAATCAAACAGGCACTGCGATTGTAGCCTCCTCTTCCTCCGTCTACATTTATTGCTGAAGATTTTAAGCCTGCTAAGTAGCTGTATTAGAAAATTTTAGTATATTATTCTTGCTTCGGGCAGGAATAGTTATCGGTTCATTAAATAAATAGTGTGAACTTAGCAGCTTGCATATTTTATTGGTCTACAGCTAATATAATTTAAGAAGCCTGGAATTTCTTCGCTACAAGCTTGTGTTATATAATACATGGCGCACCTCAACAGGCAACAACAGCAAGCAGGGGAACGGGCATTACTCAACAAAAATACTCAAACAGTAAAAATTAATTATGGGCAGATCTCAAGAGACATTTAGTAAAAAAGAAAAAGAAAAGAACAAGCTACGGAAGAAAAAGGACAAAGAGCAAAAGAGAGAAGAGCGTAAAGCCAACGCTGATAAGGGCAAAAGCCTTGATGATATGATCATGTATGTTGATGAAAATGGTAATTTCTCATCGACCCCTCCTGATCCGGAAAAACGCAAAGTTAAAAAGGAATCTATTGCAGTGAGCGTTCCCAAGCAGGAAGCAGCAGACCCTGCCGATGCCATCAGAAAAGGCATAGTAACCTTTTTTAATGATTCCAAAGGATATGGCTTCATCAAAGACCAGCAGACACAGGAGAGCATCTTTGTTCACATCAATGATCTGATCGATCCCATAAAAGAAAATAACAAAGTTACTTTTGAGGTTGAAATGGGGCAGAAAGGCCCGGTTGCTGTAAAAGTTCAGGTTGCTCACTAGCACCTGTATACTGGTGCAGTAGGGTTTTAACTTCTTGTAGAATGGTTTTTCATAAACCTGAACATACTAAAGCAGACTCTTTGTTTGCCAGGTACTGAAGAAAGCAATAAGCAAAAGCACCAGAAAAGCTATAGATCAAAAAAATCAAAGAAGGCCAGCTGTAATAGCTGGCCTTCTTCTGTATCTGTGGGTTTTAACCTGATGTTTCCAGAGAGATGCCCGAAAGCTCAACCATAAAAAATCAGAAAGAAGCTTTAACCAGCTCTTTAAACCCTTTGTCTTTATTCACAATCCTGATCTGGGGATCGTTTTTTATACTGGACCACTCTATTTGTTTAGATTGAAAAGCCTTGCGATAAAGCTCCAGGGACTCCTGGATTTTATTTTGCTGCACTAAAACACAGGCTTTGCCATAAAGAGCCCAGCCATCGTCTTCTTTAAGGCTTAGCGCGTGGTCAAAAAATTTGTCTGCCTCGGCCCAGTTATTCTGGTACATTTCAATCAATCCCTTATTGGTAAGCAGGCTAACGTCTGCTTTCAGATTTTCATTGAGCGAAAATACTGTATTGATGTCATCAAGGGCCAGCTTGTATTGCTTTGTGTTCTTGTAGCAGATTGCCCTTTGTTTATAAGCCGCCTCGAAACCAGCATCTGCCCTTATGGCCTGTGAGTAGCTTTTAGCTGCTTCTTCAGCATCGCCCATTGCCTCATGCACCTGCCCCAGGGTGTAGAATACAGCAGGTTTTTGATAGCCAAGTTTTATACTTTCTTCTATATCCTTCGCTGCTTTTTTGTGTTTCTTTAGCGCATATTGGGCCGATCCCCTGGCAAAAAGGGCCAGTGGGTAAGACTTTTTAACCTTGATGGCTTTATCCAGGCTTTCAATGGCAGCGGTATAATGCTGCGTCATCAATTGGGCATAGCCCAGTGAATACAATGCATCGGCACTTTCTTCTACCATTGATGCACTGTTAGTTTGTGAAGCATTACCACTTTTTGCCGCTTTTTCCTTTTTTGCAGCAATTACACTACCGATCGGGATATACCTGCCAAAATCTTTAACGGCAGACTGCTGGTCGTTTAGCTGCTGATAGGCTAAACCTCTTTTGTAATAAGCATTTGTGATGGTATCTAATGCAAGTGATTTGCTGTAGTTGATGATGGCGTTCTCATAGTCCTCCAGCATGGCATGGGCATCGCCTTTTCTGAGCCAGGCTTCTCCGTAGCCAGGATATATAAGTACAGCATTCATAAAACCTCCCAGCGCATCGCCATAATTAGCCACCTTCATGTTGAAGTCTCCCTCAGAGAAATACACAAATGCAAGGCTGCTGATTTTCTGCTGCTGGCTGTTATCAATCCCCAGCTCCCTGGCACGATTAAAGTCTGCCGCAGCACTGTGTACATCATCCACTTTGATGTAGGCCAGACCACGATGATAATGCGCATCTTTATAATCTTCCTGCCTTTCAATTGCACTGCTGAATGATACGATAGCTGGCTCTATTAGCGCCTGTTCTACCTCGATCAGGCCTTTTTCGAAGTAGTTTAATGGCAGTTCCGGACTTAGCTTTATGGCTTCATCATAGTCTTCAACAGCACCCTTAAAATCACCAATTATTTTTCTGATCCGGGCGCGGGCAGGATAAAATTCCGCAGCATAATCAGGATTTGAGATGATGAGGCTGTAATCACCAATGGCTTCGTAATGCTGAGAGCCCTGCTCATAAAGTTTTGCCCTGCTGTGAATTGCCTCTATAAAATTGCCATCCAGTTCAATTGCTTTAGAGTAATCCCTGATTGCCTCTTTGGTGTCACTTAGTTTTTCGTAGCATTTACCCCGGCCATAATAGTAATCGGGATTGCCTTTATTATCCTGAATGGCTTTGTTGTAGTCTTTGATGGCTTCTTTGTAGTTACCCACATTAAACTTGCTTTCCAGTAGCGCCTTATTCTGGATAACTTTTTCTAAATCGCTTATTCTTGGTTTTAGAGCTGATTCGTGAGGCTTTATGGAAAGCGCCTCCTGGTAAAAGCTTTTCGCTTTTACATATTCTCTTGCAGCTTTGGCCCTGTCGCCATTCATCAGTGCTTCCTGAAATTTCTCCTCTATGCTGTTCCTGCTATCCAGGATAGACCTGGTTACTTCATTGATTTTAATTCTGGGCGTAATATCATAAGGATTGATCTGCTGCGCCTGGGTATAAGCGGCCACTGCCTCATTAAAACTACCAGCCTCAAAAGCCTGCTGCCCTTTTTGCATGTACAAGCTAAAAACAGAATCCTGCTTAAAGGTATACTGCGAAATCTGTGCTGCTTTATCGCGCTCATCCAGAGAGTTGGAGCTGCCATTGATTGCCTTCAGCCTGTTGGAAAAAGTACCATCGTCTGCTACGGTCTCATCTAATTCCACATCGCTTTCTGTAGAATCCAGGGGGCTGTCGGGATTGTAATAAACAATGCTGGTAATATAGGTTTTCCATTGGTTGTCTTTTCTTTCCACCCGTATCTCTGCCAGCCGCTCTGTGGGGCTGTAGGCGGTAGTATCTTCCTTATGCCTTCCCTTAAAGTGGCTGGTGTATTTAACCTTTATGTACAGGTAATCGCGGTATTTTAAATTAGACGCCTGCAGATCCGAAAACTCCACTGTTTGTTCATCAGACTTGGCATACATCAGGTCAAAGTACTTAAGATAGTCCTTAACATTTTTATCCTGCTCATGGCTGGCGCGTAGGTTCGAGGGCTTCACATTATCCTCAATGATGGCTGCATCAGAAAAGAATATTTGTGTTTGCGGATCGCTGTAGCTGTTCTTTATAAGCTCACCCACTTCTGCTTCTGTAACATCGGTGTAGGAGATTACATTAAGCAAATCTTTGTACATGGTTAGTGTTATGTGGGCCTGGTAGGTAATCTCTGCCTGATCCCGCACTGTATACTTTTGAGAAAAACAGGGGTAGGAGGCCAGCAGGCATAAAAAAATACACAGAAGCCCATTTTTAACAGCTTTCATATTTTTAGCTTTAATATCTGTTGCTTATAATTTTCTTTTGCTTTTGTATCTGCCTGAATAAGGTCACTGATTAGCCAGCCGGAGTTTTTCTCAGGTCGCTGAAAGTTCTCTACAGTCAGGATCCAGCCATCAATCTGCAGGAGGTGATAGGAGATGCTTTCTACCTGAACAAAAGACAGGCGCTTGTTACGGATCTCCAGAATAAACTTGGAAAGCTGATCTTCCTGGTAATCGGCAGGCAAATAAGACCTTATGTTCTCTGTATCTGTAAATGCTTTGCTTAGCCCCAGAAAATCTGTGCCATGGCTGATGGGGTTAAGAGAAGCCTTGGGATCCTGCGCATCGGGGGTAACAAAAAAATCTGCATCAACACCATGGATCACCCATTTGGAGGCCCCATCCTTTTCTTTCTGAACCCGGAGCACCAGTACCAGCTCTCTTTTCTTCTGCTGGTAGAGTACCGAGCATTTTACTTTGGCAAACCATTCATCATCGTAAAAACTGAGTACAACCGGCTGTTGCGGGTTATTCACCGATTCAATGAACTTGTAAACATCTCCCACCCTGATGGTGGTACTGTGGCCGTTGAACAAATTCTTTATTAACTCTTCCCTGTTTACCTCTGTAGTGTTATCACGTGCCGCTATGTAGTTTTTTATGAGTGTCTGCTGATTGTTGAAGCGCTCAAAAAATTCATCTATCTGCTTTACTTCAAAAGCAAAAACCTCCTGATAGCCGGCGCTGGTCTGGCTAAACACCGCACCTGAGCTATTCAAACAAACAATTAATACCAATACAAGACGAATAAAAACATCTTTCATTGCTAAGCTGGTTTTGTGCGGCAGCGCATTTTGTTCATCTTCATCTCCTAAATACACCAAATGCAGTTATAGCCGCTCCTGAGGAATTTACAAAAGAAAGATTTTCATTAAGTTAGAAGCCTTTAGAATCTTAAAGAATACCTCCAAAGCGGTATTTTTAAACTCCTGCTTCTATTCAAATTTTGTTACAACCACCCCTATATCCGACAGGAATACATCCCACATTTCCTGCCTTTCGCCGTCTACTTCTTTCTGGTAAGCCTTTACCATTACTTCCACATTTTTCTCGGTTAAATCGCTGTACACCAGCTGTCCGTCCAAAAAACCGTTAAAGCGCTGCTGCAGGGTAATAATACCGTAGTAGTTTCCGTCTACGCCTTTTTTCAGGTCACTTACATAAGAAATATCTGTCCAGTGAATTTCCACCTTATCATATTTCAGCAGCTTTAGCTTGGTAAGATAAGCCCTGATCTTGTGCCTGGTTCTGCCCGCTTTGCTGGATACTTCTACCTGGGCATCTTCATTGATAAACAGCCTTACAGCCATTTCTACCGCTTTATCCACTTCTGCCATTGCGGTACTTTTGCTTGAGATAACGGCCAGGTAGGTGCTTAGGTCTTCGGTTTTTTGCAGGGCTTTGCGGCTGTATAAGGCATGATCTATCTCCAGCGGGTTATGGGGCACTTCAGACTCCTCAGGAGCTGGTGCCACTGCCGCAACAGAATCGGTTTTCAGCTCATGTAAGGTAGCATTTAGCACTGGCTCCGCTTCTTTTAGTACGGGCGGGGCAGAAGGGGTAGCTGCTACTGCAGCAGTAGAAGAAACAAGCTGGGCAGGGGGCTCTGTTCTGTCGTAGGTGGTAAGGCGGGTGGCAGAAATTTTTTCGCTTAGGGAGGTTAAGATGCTGGATGCCTGTGATGGACTCGTAAACAGCTTATGACTTCCATCTTTGTAAATAATGGCTGCCAGTTCTGCCGTAGAGATCTTTTTACTCTTTTCCTTTGTAGCTAAATCATCGAAATTAACCTGTAGTGCATCTTCGGTACTAATGGAGCCCGGAATAACCTGCTCCGATAAGGTAACGATAAGATCTGCTTTAGGAAGTTCTTTTTCTGCACTGAAAAAAGATGCGATCTGCGCTTCGTTTCCCGGAAAGACAAGGTACCTGCCCTGCGCATTAAATGCCATGATCACCTGTCTGCTGTTTAAGGCCTGGTCTTTTCCGCTCTTGCTCAGGTACTTTATTTTTTTGCTGTCGATCTGGATGATGTCTACATTTTTTATGGCAGTTTCATCTATGAGGTAGATGTTATCCTGCAGTTGAGCATACACAGCCGGTGGAGCTGCCAGCAACAGTAAAAACAAGCCTGTGAAACAGGCATAGTGTCGGATCTTCTGAAGGATAGACTTCTGTAGCATACTAATTAGTTTTTTCCTGCCTGATCAGTGTTTCAATTCTGGCTAATTCCTTTGAAACCCTGCTTAATAAGCGTTTATCATTACCTGAAAGAGAATCTAAAAACAGCTGCTGGCTATTGCCCGTTTTCGGATTACCCAAATAGTACTTCCGGAGAAGACTATTCAACTCCCTGTCAGCCTCCTGTTCGCGGCCCTGGCGCTCTGCTAGCCTGTTGGTTGTTCCTCCAGAAAGGGCTAAACTGTCCTGCCCAACATCCGGCCCGCTTCCATTCAGCGGTCTAAGACTGATCATGCTATCCAGCAGGTGGTACTTAGCCACCACCTGCTTAACTTCTGAAGCAGAGGAATCGGCCACTGGCACTGCAGTAGCAGCGATTGCTCCTTCAGGCCCTGCATCAGCAAACTGCATTGTCTGCTGCTCCGGTGGCCGGGGGTCCAGGGCTTTTTGCCGGGCAGCAGATTCTTCCTGTACTATTTCAGTTCCAGCTTCTCTATACATCTCATCTTCCGGAGTTGATGCAGCAAAAAAACCGGTGTAATACAGAAACCACCCTGCCAGACCCAGAACAGCTAAAAACGGCAGCAGCCAGAGTGCCAGTTTAGATTTTTTCGCTGTGGGCTCTTCCTGTTGTTCTACCTCCAGGGAAACAACCGTTATGTTATCCTCCCCGCCCTGCTCATTGGCCCTTTCAATAAGCTTTTCATTAATGGCAGACAGCGGCCCTTCCTCAGCCAGAATGGCGGCAATGTCCAGGTGTGTCAGCATGTTATTTAAGCCGTCGCTGCAAAGAAGCAGGCGATCTCCACCCTCCAGCCTGCAAACAGTAATATCGGGGCGCGGAAGCCGGTTTTTATCACCAAGGCTTTGGGTAATGATGTTGCTATCGGGATGAACATCTGCCTCCTCTACGGTTAGCTGCCCTGCCTCTACCAGCTCCCATACCAGGGAATGATCTTTGGTAAGGATTTTTAAGCCTTGTTTTTTTCTGTGCAGGTAAGCCCTGCTGTCTCCGCACCAGCCCAATACTGCTTTATCAGAAAAAACCCATGCCATTAGAATGGTGGTGCCCATACCAGCATACGTTGGGTTTTCGATGGCAGCAGCCACAATGGCTTTGTGTGCTTCTATAATGGACTGATACAGATAATCCTTTGCCTGGTTCTCGGCAAAGTCTTGATCAAGCACCAAACCATCAAACTTTTTCCGCACCACTTCCACTGCTATTTCTGAAGCAATTTCTCCTGCATTTGCCCCTCCCATTCCGTCGGCCACCACCAACAGGCATCCCTTATCTGTGAGGGGTACCGGCTCATCAGTTGTATGCCAGCATTTTTCCCCTACCTGCGGACATACAATAAAGTTATCCTCATTGTGCGCACGAGTCTTTCCTACATCCGTTCTGGCATGGATGTATACTGTAGATTTTGAGATAACTTCTGATTGCATTCGAAAAAAAATAATGGTGGGTAAAGACTGAAGCTTGTGTGACCCCTTAGGCCCTAACAGGGCTTTAGCGGCTGTCCGTTTGTTCAGTCATGCAGTAGCAGTTAGAAGGCACTGATCTGGCGTTGAACTCCGGCAGATCAGGCGCTCGTAATCGTCATGTACACCATAAAGGCAACAAGCAGCACCGCCAGCACAACCAGGGTAATCATGGCTATGTTATAGTAGTCTTTCTTGCTTTTTTCTGATGACTGCGTTGATAAAACCAGGGGCATTTTAAACTTGATCTTGGGGCCGGAAGGTGCCAGCTGAATCACATCGTCGTCGTGCAGAAACCACTTCCTGGCTATTGGCCTGCCGTTCAGGAGCGTTTGGTTGGTGGTAGACAAATGTCTGATACTGTAGCTGTCTTCGCTCCATTCTATTGCTGCATGAAACCTGCTTACCATCGGAAACTCCTCGCCGTAACAGACCATGCAGTCATTGTCTCTGCCCAGGCTAACGTAAGAAGCATCCATCTTCTGCTCGGTTCCCTCGGGAAGGTTTTTCGCAGAATCAAGAAACACCAGGGTGTAGGGGGCTGTGGGTTGTTGTTTTTCCACTGCCCTGCCGTTTGCCACATGCTTGTTGTCTGCAGACTTTTTAAGAGTTGACCATGCCATATCTAAAACATTAATAGACAAAAAAAATTTACAGAACGGGTTAACCAAGCTTGAACTTGAACAGACTGTCACCCAGCAGCACGATATCGCCATCTGTAAGCTTCAGTGGCTGGTTTACCTGAATAAAGGTTGTTTTAAGGGCAGTCATGTTTTCGAGATACCAGCTCCCATCTTTCTGATAGATGCTGGCGTGTCCGTTCCGGGAAATAGAAGTGTTTCCGGGATCTAGCACTTCACGATCAAGTGAAATGGTGTCGCCCTTCAGATCGATTTTGCGCAGCTCTTTTTCCTCATCAACAGAAAGTGCCACCAAATAGCAGGAACGATGGTCGGGCACCACTCTTCTAACTGTTTGTACCCCTCCGTTGGCGCGATTACGCTGCACAGGCACAGGCACCGGGTTGGGCTGGTCCCAGGGAAGGTCTTCGCTGCTTGCTACTACAATAGTTTTCTTGTTCAGAAGGCTGGGGTCTGCAGCCACCGGAACAACCGCCTCTTCTTTAACAAGGCTATGCCTGCATTTAACGCAATTTTTAGCATTTAGCTGGTTTGAATAACCGCACTTGTGACAACGAATCATATTTTTCAGAATTTAGGAATGGCAAATCGGTATGCTAGATTTAAAAAACTTTTTTACCGGCACCGGTAAAAAAGCAGCATCAGCCTGCAGGGCAGCAGGGCCTGCAGCGGAGCCTAAGAACAAAAACTTTCTCTTTACTTTTACCTGGCCGGTTTGGGTGTAGTGGCCGGTGGTAATATTTGTTATTCTGAACCTGTAGAGGCCCGCCCTTACACTATCATGGATCCAAACCCTGGCAGACTTTTCATTCCGGAGGGGCTCAAAGTAAACAGTGGTTTTGCCCTTCTTATCATCGAGCGGAATCAGCTCTACTTCCACAATATCATCTTTTAAGCCTCCCGACCACTGCAGCACATGCGACTTGCCTCTTTTGATCCTGATCTTTCTTTTGGAGGATACCAGCCTGATAGCCTCCCGAAAACCCTCCATTTCATTTGCCTGCCCTGCCACAGTTGTGCTATCTACCGGCACAATTGTATAGTTGTGCCGCTCTTTATGTGGTTCAAAGCCAAATAAGCTGCCTACATCAATACCATACTGGCCCAGCTCCAGCTGTACAAAGAAATCAATGGGATAAGCAGCTTTGTTTTCTATTAACCGGGCCCCATTCCTGTACATGCCACTTAGCTCCCGCTGAGCTGTTACCACCACATAGTACTGTTTCAGGTAATCGCTGTAGCTTATGCATTTAACTTTATGGTCGCTGAAGGAGACATTCAGCATATTGGCATAATTGGCAGAAAGCTGCCCCAGGTACTCCTCCAGGTAAACATGCTGATCCAGGATTGGATTAGCCTCTACTACTGAACCGGGCAACAGATCGTTATACACCCGAATGGGAGTCTCCTGCCCTACGAAAGACAGGCTTATATATCTTTCGTAAGCTTTTCTTTTATCACTATCCTGCTCTTTGGCCAGCAATGCCAGGTATTTGGTAAAAACCTCCACCCTGTCGATCGCCACCTCCGCTATTGCCTGCTGCTGCATGGGTGTAATAGCTCGCTGGGCAAGCACAGGTGCTGCTGCCAGCAAAAAGCAATTTACCAGTGCCAGCAGGAGCGTAAGAGGTCTTGTATGCTTAAGGTTTCGGAACATAGGTCTGGCTTCCTTTACAAACTTGACTGCATCGATAACCGGAGCTCCGTAACTTTATTGTTACGGTCTTTTTTCATCTCTTTGACCACAATGCGATGGGGCACGTTTATCAAAAGATTCAGCAGTATACTGGCCGAATATTGCTTTACTGTACCATCAGACTCATCCAGCACTTTTACAGATCCGTCTGCAAACTGGCTGATGGTTTCCTGCTTCCAGGCAGTACGCACCTTTTTAGATATTTTGGGATTCGATATCTGGTTTAAGTACTCCTGTAGGTCTTTGGCTGATCGGAAGGAGTTGTCATCTGCCACGGCAGCAGGTCTTTGCTTTCCATTTTTATAGGTTAAAAGCTCCCTTTCGTAGCTGGCAATAAGACCATCTTTATCCTGCAGCAGCTCCTGCATTGTGAGTTCATTCTGAAGGAGCTTTTTGTTTTCTGCCTCCAGCTTAGCTGCCTTGCTTTCCAGTACCTTAAGTCTCGCCTCAAGGCTTTCCCTGGAGCCTTTTTCCTGTGCAAGCGAGGTAGCTAACTTTGCAGAAGCCTCATCAGCCGCTTCGGCATCGGTATAATTGTAAAACCAGAAGCCGGTGATGGCAAATAACGAGATGGCAGCAGCCAGCAGGTAGGGGGTAAACTTTTGTACAAAGCTTTTTTCAACCACTGGCTCAGCCAGCTGGGGCTTCCACTGACCAGTTTCTAAAAAGTGTTTACCTCTTTCATATAGCTCCTCTGCCGTTGGGCGCTCCCTACGGTCTACAGACATGCAGGCCTGCAGCAGCCTGTTTAGCTCCGGAGAAAACCCTTCGGGCAGGTCTGGTGTTTGCGCTCCTTTTAGCAGGCTTTGCCCTCCATAGCCATCCCAGGGAATGCTGTTGGTGCACACCTCGTATAAAGTAACACCGAAAGAAAAAATATCGCTGGAGGCATCGGATACGGGGTGACGGTCGAAGCGCTCGGGTGGCGCATAGGCAATGGTGAGCGACTTCATATCAGAAGTTGCTTTTCTAAGGGTATGCCTGATCTGGTTACTGATGCCAAAATCTGCCAGCAGGAAGCTTTCCGGGTTCAGCACCAAAATATTATCGGGCTTAATATCCTGGTGCAGGATCTGCTGCTCCTGCTTATGCAACTCATGCAGGGCTGATCCTATCTGGCACATCACCAGGGCCACCTGCCTTTCGCTGAAAGTGCCTTCATCTGCCAGTAATTTGGAGAGCGATCCGTAGGGGCAGTAAGGCATGATCAGGTAAGGAGATCCATCAGTTATATCAAAGTGATATACCTTCATGAGGTGTGGATGCGCCAGGTGATGGGTCAGCGAAAATTCTTTGCGGAACTGGCGCACCCCATAGTCGTCGAGTCCTTTCTCCGGAGCGTAGATTTTTAATGCCACCACCGCATCATCGGCCATCTGGTCGTTTGCCTTCCAGACTTCCGAGAAGCCACCCTCGCCGACCAGTTCTGTTAACCCATATCGGCCTGCAAAAACATCATTCTGCTTATATACTGGCATAAAGTGTAAATAATAACTGCCGTTGCACGAGCAGTTAAGCCTAAAAAAGGTAGCATGAACGCCTCATAAAAATTGCACGCGGCCTTCGGGTCTTCTGCAAATTAGGGGCGTTGATAATAAGATTAAGGTAGTGAGGTATATAGCTTCTATCAATACCACTTTAGAGGTATTTAGCTATTGAAGCTGCCAGATTAGCAGAATATTACAGTGCAATAGCACATTTTACTGCCTTGCTTATTGCTGAAACTACAGCTAAAAAGCAGCACAAGGCTCTTTAGAAAGGCCCGATGAATAAGCCCTGGCGCTACCTGACCAGCGTTACGTTACCTGTTGTTTTGCCACCGATGAGTACGGGACTGCCATCGGGGTAATGGGCATCCAGCACCCACAGGTAGGAGCCTTCGGGCTGTGCCTCTCCGTTGGCCCTGCCATCCCAGCCCCTGATGGTTGCTTCTTCGAAGTTGTTTGTTGTGTACACCAGCCGGCCATTCAGGTTATAGATGCGCAACTGCAAGGCACCAAGCTTACGGGTATGCAGCAGAAAGCTGTCATTCACCTGGTCTCCGTTTGGAGAGAATAGGTTGGGCAAAAAAGCAGCCCCATCTTCTTCATTTCCTACTTCTATTTCAAACGTTCTTTCGAAAGTGGCTCCTGCCTTATCGGTCACTGCCAGGCGTACATATAGTACAGGCTCTGTTTCATAGTCTACTACCTGCAGCGACAGCAGCCTGTTGTCTTCTATGGTAAAATAGCTATTGTGTGTATCACCCTCGCCTGCAACCAGTGAGTAGCTGTGGCTGTCTCCTGCGTCCACATCCTGGTGGCTAAGCGCTCCTGCCAGCACTCCCTCTGGCAGGTTTTCCATCAACAGTTCGGCGGAAAGGTCCAGTGCATGCGGGGCATCGTTGGTGTTAATTACTATCAGCTTGTATTGCTGCTCCGCTGTTCTTCCTTTGGAGTCTGTAACTTTTATGGTGATCTGATGTTCTCCCACATGTTCATTGAGGGGTGTGCCACCGCAGTGGCGGGTAGCTGCATCAAAAGTAAACCAGGCTGGCTGCCCCTCTACACTGAAGCGCAGCACTTCTCCTCCATCAGAAACAAAAGCTTCCAGGGGTACATCAAAAGAATACTCCTCATCTTCCAGTACCTCCTGCGCCGCCACTATCAATTGACTTACCTCAGGTCCAATGTCACTTACATTCCCGACCTCAATTGTTACCTCTTTCTGATCTGTTAAAGCGCCATCTGAAACCTCAATAGTGAGCCTGTAAAGGGCCTGATCTTCATAATCAAGTTGAGCATTGGTCAGGATATTGCCATCAGCATCAATATGAAAGTGATCCGCTGCATTGCCTGCCGTTATCTTCCATTCCTTGATTCCACAATTATCCGCTGCCTTAACAGTACCTGCTTTTGTACCCACAGGTACATCCTCGGCAACTGTAAACTTCTGGTTAGCGGTAAGCGCAGGAGCCAGTTTATCTTCAATGAGTACATTAACGGAAGCAGTTGCTTTGTTGCCACTCTCGTCTTCAACAGTAAGGGTAACTGTGTTCTCCCCTACATCAGCACAGCTGAAGCTGGTCTTATCTGCCGTAATTGATTTTATAGCACAGTTGTCTGTGCTGCCATCATCCAAATCCTGTGCATTTATGGTTGCTTTACCCTCAGGGTTTAGCTGCAGGCTTAAGGTACGCACCTTCACCACTGGGTCAGTTTTATCCTGTGCCTTTACCTCCCATTCACCACTAAGGGTACATCCCTTCACCCGGTCGGTTACCTCTACTTTGTATTTGCCCGGCGCTACCTTCTGCAGATCCTTACCCGTATAACCGGTACTCCAGGAATAAACAACATCATCAGAAGCTCCACCCAGGGTGAGCACAATGCCACCATCGGTTCCATCGGCACAGCTGGCCGGCTGCACCTGCTGTGAAAGGGTAAAGCAGGCATCATTATCCTGAATGTTGATGCTGGCAGAAGCTCGGGCCTTATCAATACTGATGTTGCCACTGCCTGATAAGCTCTTTAGCTCCAGCTCAACAGTTTCAGTAACCTCAACCTGTTCATCCTTCCGCACGGCAATCCGTACTTCTACAGATGTTTTTCCTGCCGGAAACACTATAGGTTGTGAAGGTGCGGTATAATCCTTGCCTGCTTGGGCATTACCCGATAAGCCAATGCTGATGCTGATATCGCTTGTTAGAGCTTCGCTGGCCCTGATCACAAAGTAGCCATCTTCATCATCTTCCCTTGCATCTTTTCCTTTCTCAACCCACAAAAGTGCTGTGGGCTCATCCTTATCATTATCCTCAATAACCATTTCGGCCTGTTTGCCTGCACCCTCAACCACCTGCACCAGCGAATAATCTGCCTGCTCCAGGATGAGCGTAACAGTCTCTGCAGGATCCACCTCTGTATCAGGAATAATGACTACCTCTACCGCTATCTCCATGGCCTTGGCAGGCAGCACAACTTCACCCTTTAACACCTGGTAATCCTTTCCAGGGGTGGCTGTTCCCTCTACCGAATAAGAAATGGTAACAGGCCTGCTAACAGGAGCAGTAGTGCTAATGCTAAATATTCCATATCTTTCATCTTCTGCAGCATGCTTGGTTACGGCTACTGATAAAACAGCTTTATCATTATCTTTGATGAGCAGTGTAGCTGATTTATTATTTTCCTGCAGCACCACGTCATTTCTATCGGGAGCCTCCAGGGTTATGATCACAGTCTCATCTTCCTCTACCTCTTTATCATCTTCTACTTCAATAATAACTTCTGCTGTTGTCTTTCCTTTTTCAAGGGTTACCTGCATACTATGTTGCTTGTAATCGTCTTTTTCAGTAGCAGTGCCTCTTAACCTAAAGCTAATAACAAGATTTTCATCCAGCGCCCGGGTAACATTTATCACAAAGCGGCCGTTCTGATCCGGCTCTGTTGCATGTTCTGCCCAGTTCACTGACAAAACTGCTGCTTCTTTTTTTTCATCATCTGTAATGGTAAGCTCAGCAGTTTTGTTCGCCTCATCCAGCTTTACCCCCTCTTTAGTAGACACATCTAAAGTTAGTGTTACAGTCTCATCCCCTTCATGCTCTGAGTCATCCTCAACATCTATGAGCACTTCTGTCTGCTTACTCCCTTTCTTGAGCTCTACCTGTCGGTTAACGGATTTATAATCCTTTCCTTCAATAGCTGTACCCTCTGATAACGTAAAGCTGATGGTCAGGTCCTCATCCAGCTCATGTGAGGATTCTATAACAAAGAGGCCATTATCATCAGGTTCTGCCGCATTATGCTCTGTACTTACCGATAAAGAAGCCTCATCATCATCTATTATCTTCAGTGCAGCCTGCTTCTTTGTCTCATCCAACTTGGCTTCCTCACTCTTAATGCCTGTCAATGCCAGAACTACTTCTTCATCCCCCTCTACTACTGCATCGGCCTTTACTTTAATTTCAATTTTTGCAGTTAACTGCCCTGCCTTCAGCGTTACCTTTCTATTCAAACTTTCGTAGTCCGTGCCTTCAGTTGCTGTACTGGCAGGTAAAATTTCGAAACTGATAACTGCATCTTCATTTAATGCTTTTGTTGTTTTTAGTTCAAAGTAACCATGTTCATTATCCTCCCTGGCGTTTTTTACCTCCGTAATAGAAATCTCGCCAAGTTCGTATAAGTGATAGGCTCCTACAAATGCGGTAATCGCTGAACCTACCATGGTACGTCCTGCTACATACATTTTTCCACCTTTGATTTTAGCAGCATTGATAGCTTCTGCCGCCCCCCCTAAATCAGTAACTACCTTACCAGTTTTTTCAGGTCCAAATGTTTCATCTAAAGTACCATCAGGCTGAATGCGGGCAAGCGCAGTTTCCGCAATGCCCTGGAAATACGCTTCACCTGATATTAAGATCTTACCATCAGGCTGAATGACTACTGATCTTCCATAATCATGCCCCCCTTTATAAAAGTCAATAAGTAATCTTCCGTTATCACCAAAGTCTGAATCCAAAGTACCATCGCTTTCATAGCGAAGAACGGCAGCATCCATTTTTCTGAAAGAATATTCTGCCCTGCCTCCGATTACTATTTTTTTATCCCTCTGTACAGCTATGGAAAGAGGACGATCTGGACCGCCAAGAATGTCAGTAAGTACTATTCCATCTCCTCCGAAACCAGTATCCAATGCACCATTAGGTTTATAACGCACAATTCCGAAATCAGAACTACCATGATTGAACACCTCTCCCGCAACGATAATATTCCCATCCTCCTGTATGAACAGTGCTTTTCCCTCATCTTTAGTAGCTCCAAAGTCAGTAACTACCTTGCCAGTCTTATCAGGACCAAAAGATTCATCTAAAGTGCCATCTTTTCTGTAACGAACAACTGCGAAATCAACATTGCCATTAACTTCTGCCTCACCTGCCACAACTATTTCACCACCCTCTAAAATGGTCACCGCTCTCGCCCAATCAACTCCAGATTTGATGTCAGTAACTACCTTACCGTCTCTATTCTGACCAAACGTTTTGTCTATGGTACCATTCTCATTTAAGCGGACAACCCCCATGTCAAAAACACCGTTGCTTATCTCTACTCTACCGACGACAACTATCTTTCCATCCCCTTGTATAGCTAAGGACCGGGCATTATCCTTGCGTCCGCTGAAATCTATCAGTACTTTGCCATCTCTGTTTGGGCCAAAGCTAGTGTCTAAAGTACCATCTTGATTATAGCGGGCAACTCCAAAGTCAAAAGTGATAGATTCTTCATTACATATTTCACTTGTACATATCTCACCCGCTACTACTAACTTTCCATCTTCCTGAATTACTATTTCACTGAAGTCGGAACTCCCACGGTCAAGAAAAGGAGTGATTGTGAAGCCATCCCTGGTGCCAAAAGTTTTATCAACCGTTCCCGGCTGGGCCTTAGCGGTTTTGATAAGGCCAAGAGTAGCAATGAATAAAAAAACTAGCCTAAAAAAATTCATAGTAGCTTTGCAAAGAGTCTGTAGAACTTATCAGCAGCATACAAGCTATTGCTGGCTGGCAACAAATAGCTCTTACCAATGCCTTTTGTAGTGCTGGCTTAACGCATAAAAAGACAAAAACAAAATCAGTATGAACACTGATAAAGTGAATCTTATATGGCACTGCATACCCTGAACTATCCCTGTGGATAGCAGGCTTAATGTAGATAAGTAATAGGAATGGCTCAATACCGCTAAAGTGGTATTTATAGGGGGAATGCTACAGTAATGAATTTGAGCCTACTGATGCTTTATGGTTCAATCTCTCGATGATAGGCTGATAGAACTAAAAAAATATTACTTAGCTAAGCTGCTACATTTTGATATCATTTCCACTTGCTTCCATTAGCATGTCAAAGGACATGCTCATTTGTTTTAAAGTATGAAGTAGAAATCATGAATTGTCTTTTGGTGCCAAAAATGTAAATCTGTTCCTGCTCGGCCGCCCCCACACCACTGTATAAAAATTCAGAAGGATGCTGGATCATCTGCTTTCGGGATTCCAGGCGGTTGATCAGGCGCATAACACTATTGCACACGTAGTGCGCCTCTCGGGTGCTGGTGTAGCGTATTTTGCCTCTTTATCGGCCAGGTTCACAAACATCAGGTCATAATCTGCATGTATGCCTTTACCCTCCTTTTTCAGCACGCCCACATCATCGCCATTTGTGGGGTAGCTATAACCTTTAGGTAAACCATTTTTGGTGAATTCATCCCAGCTTTTCTTTGCTCTAGCCCAGTCTTTTTCATCGGTAAAGGCATCTTTACGCAGATAGGGATTCACCACCAGTCCTGCATATTTACCCGCTTTGGCAGATTTTGCTTTTACCTCCATCCCCTTAGGAATGTATCCCTCTTTGGTGATCCACTGATCGGCTTCGTCATTAGGCTTTCGCAGCCCTATGTAGCAGTTGAGGTGATCGGCTGCTGTAAAAAAGATTTGCTTATGCTGGGGAATCATGATATACAATGTTTAGGTGGAAAAGAATTCTGCTATGAACGAGTTTCACTCAACCAGGCAAACAACACTGGCAGAATTACTGCACCGTTACCCCAAACAGCTGATTAGCCGGGATGGCATCAATTGTTAGCTCTCCATCAATATGCTGGAAAACCAGCGCTTCATCCCTGCTGTCTCCTTCGCAGGCAAAAAAATCAACCGGACCAAAAAACTCGATGATTTGATGTTTATCGCAGATGGGCAAAAAGATCTTCAGCACCCGCGGATCATAGAAGCGGAAGTAAAGCTCTTCCCCCAGTTCGGTTTGTACTATCAAGAACTTGCGGAAATGCCTATAGCATTCCTCAAAAGAAGCCTGCGAAGACACAATCACCCCCCAGGCATCACTCCAGCCCTGCTCCATAAACCAGTTAAGGAAATCATCCTCGTCCTCAGGCACAGAAAACAAGTAAGGAGCCACCGCCGCCAAATCCTCTTCGCTACGCCCTTTGTACAGCGAAAGATGATAAGGATTCAGCTCTTTAGCCTCCTCCATCCTCACCTCCATCCGGGCAGCGTCTAGTAATATGTAGCTAATGTAGGGGCGCACGGGAACAATCAGCTTTGATTAGTTTATAATTTCTATGTTAGAAATGACTTTAAGTAATGATCAACAATTCATCAGAAATATTATAGACATACCCTTATAAGACAAAATATAAATTATTATTTAACATTAAGATTGTTTACATAAAATGTCCTCATATTACAATCTTGTTCAGGCATAAAAATAAAGACAATACACCATGACTACCACAGTGGGTGAAATAAATAATGCATGTATATTTCTAAAATACCTTCTATGGTTCAAAACCATAGAAGCGACGCACTTTTATAAAATATTTAAACGCCTAAAACTAAATTTTTGAGAAGAGATCAATTGAAAACATAACTATAAAAGCAAACATAACTATTTAGGAGTTTTGTCATAAGGATATATAACAATCGTATCTGTACCGTCACTGTCCAAATATTTTTTATTTTTGGGGTTTTCTAACTGTTTTGTCAATCTTTCTTCTGCACCATTTGGACTTGAATCCCCAGTCTTATTTTTTACATTCCATTTTGATCTAGGAATACCAGCTTTCGTTAAAGCAAAAGATGATCTAGTGTTTAATATGAACATTTTACCCTCTCTTACTACAACTTCTATTTCTAGTTCATTTGGATCTAATTTTCCAGACTTTAGCTCTGCAACTATCTCATTTAGTGATTTATTAGAAAATTTACCACCTTTACTAAATACATTATCTGCGTCTACTTGTGCCCATTTAGCGTTCTCAATATCAGGTTTAGGTTTAGACTCAGTCTTTCTTGATGCTTTTCTTCCTCCAACTGCTGCAAGCAATAAGTTCAATCCACCCACACCCATTTTGGATATACCATCTCCAAAATTTTTTCCTGCATCAGCCAAGTCCTGAGGAGTTTTGGCCTTATCGCATCTTGTCTTTTGGTAAAAATCCATCATACTATTGATACCTTCTCCAATCTGGTGACCAGACAAGGCTCCACCAATTATAAGTAAACCTGCTGCCACAGCTTCTGCAACCGCACCATAACCAGTTGCTGCAATCAAAGCTAATATTCCACCGACTACTACCATAGAAGCTACTAATGTTTTGATATCTCCAATTTCTTCTAATACCTCTTCACTCAAATTTGCCTGTTTTATAGCCACTTGCATCTTTTCTTCATGTGTCATTTGGGCAATTGTTGGGCAAGGTAGTGTGGGATCATTGGCGATTTTAGGCCTAGGTGGGGCATCTACTGATAGAGGCGTGATAAATGTTGGTGGAGGAGTTGCCATTTGATGAGCCCTCTTTTGATAGATTTCTCTCCAAGCTTCACGATAGGTCATATCCTTTGGCTCTAGGGTTAACTTACGCCCAGAAAGTTCAGGATATTTTGCCCAGAACTCCATATCTGCAATGGCAGCTGCCTTTAAGTCGATTTCCATATTCAAAAATTTTGCATTTGGTCATAGTTCAATTCCTGTTCTACGAACATAATGGCGGAGCAATGCCATTTTATCAGGACCATATAATTTGATGCATTGCAGCACATCTTGAGCCCATTCATCTAAATGAAATCCTTCGCCGTACATTACTGAAAAATCTAGAAAAGTAGCTATATCATTTTCTTTTTCTACACCATAGCTATTGGCTGCTTTTCTTTGTTTTGAAATCAACTGGATTATATTATTAACATCAGTGCTAGCAAATTCGAGTGGAAAGCGCTTTCTCAAATATTCAGCCATATTTAAATTTGCTTTTGTTTTCAAATCAGCGGACAAGTAACATAATTGAGCAGTTTTTATGATTAATTTCATTGCAAGCTCTTTTGTATTTATGACTTACTACAAATTTTACAAAAGGGAGTCCCATCAATAGTAGCTTCTTTTAAGGTCACCACTTGAGCGAGCTTTTTTGCCACATCAGGAGGTGCATCTCTAATCACATTCTTCAAAGCCTCCACCGGCATGGCAGCCAAACCACCTGATTTTGCTGCAGAAGAGGAAGAACTTCCACCCCCACCAGATCCTTTCTTAGTCGCAGCGCCACCACCACCGCCGCCGCCGGTTTCACCAATGAGGACGGTGGGGCAGCCAAGGGTGATAGCACCGCCGTGTACGCACTGGTCACCCATGCGGGCTGCAGGTTTGCCGCCAATGAACACTCCTGTTGAGCCCAGCACGATAGTATCGGGCGGACCTACACAAGTGCACATGTCACCCATCACCGCGGCGGGCATGCCTCCGATCAGCACGGTTGGGCAGCCGGGACCGGTAATAGGCCCGCCAACATGGGGCACAGGCGGAAGGCCTGGCGTGACCATGGGACACATATGCATATCACCGATTCTGGCTGCTGGCTTACTCATAGCACATAGAAACTATTGCATATAACTTTTACTACCTTGCTTGAAAATTCAGCCTATTAGTTCTTTGGCCTCATTTATAACATTCTGTGCAATACGTTGTAAGACCGTATCTCCGCTGTATGCATCCAGGTATAAATGTTCAATATCTTTGATGCGTATTTGCAGCTTCCTTTGCTGACTTTTATCATGAGCACTTGCTGCAGCTTGTTGTGAGCGTTGCAGCATATCTTTAGGAAGCTGATCCCGATACAGTTCATCCGTTTCCTTAATATGAAGGAGACGATTGTAAGCCCTGTGTTCTTCTTTATGTATCAAAACACATGGAAGTTCATATGCATACATTTTGCTAAGTCTGCCTGAAAAGTCTATGTCTGCAAAATGCTGCCCCTCCACAATATGATGCAATTCCCAATCTCTCTGGATTTCATTTTGCCCACATCTCCTGAAGAATTGGAAAAGCCTGGCTTTATGATTCTTCCCGTCGTTGTAGGAGCAAATAAATCTTGAACTATAGGGATCCCTATAATCACGAGCAACATACAAACCATTGTACTGATCAAAAGGCACATGGTGTACTCTTGCTAAATATTTATAATTTATCATTGCTTAAGCTATTTAAATTTCCTTTTCATTGCAGAAGATCTAAGCGCCCGGCATATATATTTTTGGCCAGCAATTTAGTTTCCGATAGCTACCCCCTCATTAGGGCTTAGGTATTTTCAATTTCCCAGCCTTTATCAGAGTGGGGGCGTATGCTTAGGTGGAAATTCCAGGTGGCAAAGTTGAATGACTTCAGGGGCGGCAACAGCAGGCTTTCCTTGAGGGCAACATACATGGTGGCTCCATTTACGGAGTAGCAGTAGCCGTATGCTCCGTTGGGCAGGGTAAAAGTTTTACCATTCATGTCCAGGATCTTTCTGGGCCTTCCGGTAAAGCGCACGTACCTGCCTTTGTAGTTTACATGGGTATCGGCCAGTGCTGTAAAAACAATCTTTTTAGGAGCCATGGTAGCGTTAAATTTCTGTTGTGTATCCCAGTCTGCCGGCATGCATGTTTTCTGCTACCAATTTGAAGCCGGTGCCGGCTTTTTCGATGGCAACATTCGTAATCACGCTGGCTTCTGCCGGAAAGAAGTAGCCATATAATTTCTTGATCTGCTTGTAAGTCTTGCCTTCCGGCAGGAACCGGGGCAGCTTTTCCGCTGCAATGGGGCCTACGGTCACTTCTATGGCAGGCTCATCAGCCCACCAGCTTCCCCCCAATACCACATCTACCCCCAGGCTCACATTGCCCAGAAGGGAAACACCCTGACCTTCCGGTAGCTCTTCCTGCTGCTGGGTGTAGGCTATGGATACAGGTTCCTGGATGATCTTCTCCAGGCAAAAAGCCACCAGCTCCTGGTCTCCCACCACCTCGTGCAGGTGGGGCAAAACAGCCAGCAGGTTAAGGCTCTGCTGGGGCGTGAATGCTTTTTTGTCGATTCCCCAGAAGTTCATGAAAAAGCTTTCGTTCTCTGGACGCACAGTATTGAGGCAGGCCTGGAGCTCAGTATGCTCCAACCAGATCCGCTGCCGGTAAAACTCCTGCTCCAGGGGCAGGAACATGCGACGGGCTGCAGCCTCTTCCCTTTCGTACCTTTCAGATTCTTTTACTGCTTCCTCTGTGCTTTTTTGTGTTTTTTGCTCTGCCTGGTGGAAAAGGCCTTCCGGCAGCATATCGTACAAGCCCTCCCTGCTGATGCGCAGCTTTACCTGGCTGCCAGGGGCTTTTTCGCCACGCTCAATTGCCAGCACATCCTTGCTGTAGGGGCGCTGAAAAGTACCCTCGGGCTGAATGGTGAGATTGTCGAGCGACAACACCTCGTTCTCCAGCCAGAAAGCTATGAGTGCCTCTGCACGGTAATCGTCTTCACCCTGGTACATTTGCAGCAAATTCAGTTTGTGTATACACCTGTATTTTGGTTGTGAACATCTTCTTGCGCTCCAGCAGCGCCTGCATCTCGTAGCATGCGCCTTTCCAGTTTATCTCCGTAAAATTAGGAGCAGGGGTGAGCACAACATCCAGCGTAGCGCTAAAGCCTTTTTTCGCAGAGGCATCTACCACAAAGCCTTTCTTAACAGTAACACGCTCCAGCTTTTCGCCCAGCTCGGCAAAACAGGCAGATTTGATATCTTCTTCGGTTACAATGCGGTTTCGGGTGAGCAAGGTATGCTTATAGACCTGCAGCTTTTCTGTTTCATTCATGGCCTCCTTGCCTCCTGCAGTGGCGGTGATCAGCATCAGGTCTTCGCGCTTAACAAAGGTCTGGGTCTGGGGACTGGCTTTTTTGCCCGAGGGCAGCTGGTTTGCTGCAGCACCCTGCGTTGACCAGAACTCTACCCACACATCTTCGGGGGTTTTGGTGTGCAGCAAGAGGTGGCATTTGGATGATTGCTCCTGTAGTTTCTGCAGAAAATGCATCTGCAGCCGTGTAAGCCCCTGCTCAAGCGAACGTATCTCCGTAGTAAGGGCATGATGCCCAAAGGCTGAAAAGGCTGCACTTTCATCGCGCAGCAGGTCCCACAGGTAGTTAAGCAGGCTGGTGGCATTCCGCTGGTCGAAGCGCGCAACGCCTCCCTGCCTCACAGAATAGGTGCCATCTTCCGCCTCGCCTACTTCTCTGAATGATAGCGAGCGGTAAGCGCGGTTATCGGTGTACACCCGCCTGATGGAAAGGTAGTGTTCACTGCTCTGGATTGGAATGATGTTGAGATTAGGCGTAAGGGTGTAAGGCCGGCTGTTCTGGTGCAGTTTACGGTTCATCACCGGGAAACAGTTAAGCGTGCAGTACACCTCATGCAGGGGCTGCTGCGAGGCCAGTCCCGGAAAATTTATCTTCAGCCAAACCAGCTCTTCTTTTATTTCCTTAAGCTGATCGGGTGTAAAAACAGGGGCAAATTCTGCCGGGTATTTCTGGTAGCTAAGCTTATGTTCACCCTCTTCGATGGCAATAAAGTGCTGCTGATAATACTGCAGCACATGCCCTTCGAGCTCTGCCATAGCATCAAAATCCTGCAGCCTGTCGCCAGACTGCCTGGCAAAACCATGGACTACCTTAAGTGTTGTTTCGTTTTCGGACCATTTGGCTGCCGATAGCAGGGGGAGATACTTTTTTCTGTCCAGATCGTTTTTCCAGTCGAAGAACAAACGCATGCCTTTCAGGCTGGCAATTTTTGTGTTCAGCCGCAGGCCAAGCCATAGCGTGTAGGGCGCCAGGTTTTCTTTTGTTTCTCCATACAGGCTCTTGCCTTTTGCCAGGGGAGTCTCATAGAATGTAATTTTATTTCCTACAGCCTGGCAAACAACGGCCGCATCGTACACCTGACAGTTAGTAACCGGCGAAAAGGTGATGGGCAGGGTACTTATCTTATTATCTTCCTGTACTTCTTTTTCTACAAAAAACTGGTCTTCGGGCTTAAGCTTCAGGATGGCCCCATCTGCCCTGGCATGCATAATGGCATGAGCGGGGCGGGCATTGGTGTACACCTCCGGCACCATGAGCTGTGCCAGGCGCTCCAGAAGTCTGCTTTGTGAAACATGCACTTCCTGTGCAGTACGCTCAAACTCTACTGAACAGGCACCCAGTAGCATATCCACCAGTGGGTCCAGCTTATCGGCATCGGCCTCCTGCAGCCCCCAGTATTGTATGGCCCTGCTGCGAAGCCTGCGGATCACCTGCTCTTTTCTGAAGCTATCGGGATGAAAGGTATTGGGTGTGGCTTGTCCTATCATAAGAGAGAGATCAGGTTAAAGACAGGGGACTGAAAAAGATATACTCGGTATGCTGAAAAGATTCGTTGGTCTGGCCAATGGTACCGGCTGCATGAATGATAATCCTTTTCCGCAGTTCAATCAACTTGTGCGTTTGGGGATCAATAATTTTCTGGTCATCAAGATCTACTACCACCTGAATCTGCTGCAGCCTTTTTTCGTAGCTTTTGAGGGCTTTGCCAAAGGCATCAATCAGTTCCGTTTTCCATTTGTACACACTCCTGATGGTTTCAAAATCCTTATCCCACACCATACAGCCAAAGCGGGGATCGAAGCGGTACTCATTAAAATGTGTGCGCAAAATAAGGTGAATGTGCTGCCTGATGGAATCTGCCAGGCTGCAGCGCGGCTGCCTCTGCTTCTCCATGATTTTCTGGCAGTTAAGTGGAAAAGTGTAGTAGGAAGGAAGCATAAGGCACTTTGAAAAATATTAGCTCTGTTCCTTTTGTTAATTCAACTTGATGATAGCAGCCTTAACAGATGCCATAGCTCCGCCATCAATATCCAGATTTGCGGCGGCCTTCAATTGAGCCATTGAGCTCTCCAGCTTCATCTGCTGACATTTCATGTTGATGGCCATATCAGCATCCACTTTCAGCTCCATGGCTTTCATTTCAGTTGCCTGGCTGGAGCTGGTCTTAATGCCCTGACCGGCATCCATCTTTATGTTCTGATCGGTTTTCACACTGAGTTCCTGCGCTTTCATTTCAGTAGCCTTGCCGGAAGTAATCTTTATGCCTTCATCCGCATCCATTTGTATGGATTTTGCTTTCATCACCAGCTCGCCTTTGGTTTCGATGGTAATTTTACCTTCACCATCCATAGAAAGGGAGATGATATTGGTGGGATCCCCCACATCCTTGTTCAGGATTTTAATTTCTTCTTTACCATCTTTATCGAACAGGTAAATCTGGTTGCCATTGCGGGTGCGTATTACCTTAATCTGGTTGCTGCTATCTTTCCATTCCGAAGGAGCCACCTTTTTATGGTACACGCTGCCCATCACAAATGGCTTATCGGGATTGTTATCTTCAAAGCCAACCATCACCTCATCGCCCACCTCTGGGGTAAAATAGAAGCCATGGACATTGCTTTTTCCGTTGCCAGCCATGGTGTTAGCCACCCTTATC
The DNA here is from genome assembly GCF_020178975.1 of Cesiribacter sp. SM1. GTDB lineage: Bacteria > Bacteroidota > Bacteroidia > Cytophagales > Cyclobacteriaceae > Cesiribacter. The sequence goes on along the minus strand of NZ_JAHXBU010000094.1, from coordinate 808,775 downwards.
CAGGGAGTTGATTCCGGTGCCGGCTGCCAGTAAAACTGCGCCTTTACCCTGCCCAAACCTTCGGGGTCTGCATTATCTATGATAAGGGCCGGCTGAATATCTCCCACAGGTTTGCGTATTGCCGGAGCAGGAGGCGATTGATTCTCTGCCGGAATAGCTGTAAAACCGTTACTGTAAGAATATGTACCACTGATGCTGTGTGTGACAGAGGTAATGATAAAACGACCGTAGTCCTGCTCATGCACGCCTTCTCCGGTGATGTTGATCACGGTGCCTACGTTGAGGTGGGGATTGTCACTATCGCCTGTAGCCACTACCATGTTACGGGCAGAGGATGCTTTCTGCTGCAATAAGATATCATCCAGTTCCTGTTGTTGTACCACCACATCTGCAGATGCAAACACTGGCTCCTGCGAATAGATCCTGGAAGACTGGTCGAGTGCGAATTTACCAAAATCATCCAGGTCACTTACCGCTGCCGAAGCCGTAGTACCTTCGTAAGCTTTGCTTTCCAGGTAATTGTAGGCAACGGCTTTGCCATTGGTAGGCAGGAGCCGCAGGTCAAATTCAAAGTTAAAGAGATCTTCGCCAAAAGGGAGATCTACAACAGTACCTTGCGGGAGTTTACCAAACACCAGTTTGGCACCATCGTAATAGCACCACTCGCCATAGCGTGCTGCCATGCGCTTCAGAAAAGCCCAATTGCTTTCGTTAAACTGCACAACATAGGGAATGGTACCACCAAACTGTGGACCAATATGACTTTCCAATGATCGCGGCACTTTTTCCAACATGGCATTTGCAATATCCTGTAAGGATTTTTGGGTGAAGGAGCGGCATTGACCATTGCCATCCATCATAATGGTTGGGCTGTTACCCCTAATCACAATCTGGCGCTCACCATTGCCCGAGCGGCTCACGCCAATGTTGGTGATAAGCCCGATAAACTGGTTATCTGCATGCCTTCTTTCAAACAAATGCGGGCCAAAGCGAATAATAATGGACTTGCCAATATAGCCCTTTGACTGCTCCAGTATACCCCGGCTGCTGTTTTCGAATGCATCTACCGGCAACACCACCTCAAACACATGATGGTGGTGAATATCCTGTGAAATGGAAATGAGGGAGAAAGGCGTAATTTCCTCTCCTTCAATGGTGATATTGACTTCTACGTGCTGTGCCAAAATAGTACTTTATTAGATGTAACTTGACAAATAATATATTGATGTAAATAGTCAGCAAAGAAACTATAAGTCCTAAATAGAAATTAGTTGAAGTAATTCTTAACTAATTCTCAACGCTAAAGACGAATATGCTGTGATTGGTGTTTATCAGTGACTTTTAATGTTCCCACTAACTCATAACATGCATTCTTGAACAATTCCATTAGAAATAGATCTATACTATCAAACACCACCTAGACAATGAATCTTTATATCTATGTTCCTATAAATATAAATAGCATTATACTTAGCTTATGAATCTGTCTATGATACTTCAGCATGAACAAAGTCACCAGTTTTTGGATCTATAACTATATCTTTTAGACTCACATCAAATTATTAGATAGGCTCTTGGACATCAGGCAATGCGGGAGACTTCCTGCATACGGTCATGTATGTATGCTCTTTGAATACCCAATTGTAATAATTCACGGTTGGCCGTCGCTATCTTCAGACTGATGTTTCTAGCTATCATCTTCATTTCCTGACTGCCTGAACTGACAGTTTGAAGTGCCTGCCAGAATGCCAGAGAGTCTTCGGCAAGTCCTATTAGTATATTTACCCCAGGAATGTAGTCTTTCAATGCATTTCGAGTAAGCTCCTCTACCACTACCTTTTTGAGGATGCCCAGAGAGGTTTTTGCCACGCCTTCTGCGCGTGTTCCGCTACTGGCAAACTTATCATACACCTGCCGTACCAAAGTTTGATAAATACTATTAGCTTTCTTCAGTTCAAAACTGTTGATAATAACGTTCAGAGGGATAAGAGTTGCATTGGCCGCCACGGCTGTAAGGCCCCAGACGTTTGCCGACATCATCTGCCGGTTAAGATCAATCTGAATCTGCTTCATAAGCTCAATACCTTCCTGCAGAGCCAGTTGCTTCTTTGCCAGTACTTCATATTGCCGAACCAAGCTCATAAATATAAAATTTAAGTATATAATGTTTTATTTATCTACATCACTAAACTTTTAAAAGCATCCCCTTTTATCTCAAACTCCGTATCTGCTAGCTTAAAAGCAAAGTTTTCTATATAGGTCGTTTTGGAAGATGGCACTCTTTTCAGTAACTCCGCTGACAAACAATCTTCTCACTTTATATCGTATTCTGAAATATGAATATTTTTGAATAGTAATCATTAGTGGTGTGTACAATCACACACCACTAATGACAGTAAACACTCCTACTTCTTACTAGGCCACTCGTTCTGGAATTCGGCAGGGCCACCGTCACCATCCACGCTGATTTTGTAAGCAGAAAGTGTGAAGGTTTCCATCATGTTTTCGCCACCCTGCCAGCTGAAGTTTTCTCCGTAGTTGACAATGTATGAATCATCAAACTTGATCTTTTTCAGCGATTTGCTATCATCTTCATCATCCATAATGGTGATCTCACCACTTTTGGTTTTTCCGGAAGCAGCTGTCATCCAGGCGGGAAGGAAGGCGCTCTTTGTAGATTCGATAGTGATTTGAACGGTTCCTCCGCGTACAGCACCGGAAGGTCTGCCGGAAGCATCTACATCACGATTAAAATTGTAAGAGAAATCAATTACTCTCACGTCTTTTAAACTGTCTAAATTCAATCTTGCATTTACAGCCATGGTTGAAAAAAAGTTAATGGTTTTTGATAATTTGAAAACTAAAAGTGAATAATAATAGAAGGTATTCTGTATTACTTTTTATCTGATTGTAAAAGCCTCTACTGCTCTGCATATTCAGATGCCCAGGCCTCGGCAGTATCGCCTTTGGTACCACCCATTTTCAGCATAAAGTTTTTAGCCGGGAAGAATGGGGTAATGTGCATGTCAATAAAGATCTTTTTGGTATCGGGGTCCTGCTCCAGGCGCATCAGGTTGTAGTCCTGAATGATCTTATCGCTGCCGCGGATGCTCTCCAGGTATTTGGATATCTCCTTGCGCAGGTCGCGCTCCACCACCGGGGTCCAGTTAACGAAGGCCTGGCGGTTCAGGAAGTCGATGATTACTTTGCCGATATAGTCGAACACACGTACCACAGAGTAGGTCTGCAGGCCTATGTCGTTGCCGTTGTAGAGGGTTTTGGCAGAGAATGCCATTACCTTCTCCCACTCTTTTACCATGGGCACCAGGCCGCGTTTCTCCAGTTCGGAGATCTCGCTTTTCTTGAGCGGAAAGCTTACGCCATCTACTTCGTTAATGCCGCCATGCATTTTACCGGCAGTGGGCTGGGCAATAAGGGTGCTGTAAATCTTGCCAGCCAGGGCTGTAGAAGGGGGCACCAGCAGGTGGTCTTCCTCACCCAGGTCTTCGTGCTTATTGCGACCAACCAGCCAGTTGCAGGTCATCATTACGTTGGAGCGGTAAATGTCGCCGCCGGTAAGGTTGGCTGCATCAAATTCTTCCATTACCTCATCTGGCGATTCGAGGTTTTCGAAGTCGGTGATGAGCATTACTTTGTTCTGGTGCGCGATCTTTGCCCATTTCTCCACCACTTTGTTAGAGCCCAGGTAGCCTGGTATTACCAGCATGGCATAGTTTTCTCTTAGATCCAGGCGGTCGTGGCGAGCCTTCAGCTCCTCGTCTATTTTATCAATTACCAGGGTATTGTCTAGGTCTTTGAGCCTGTCGATGTTGGCGTTGAAGATGGTAAGGTTCTTGATTTTATCGCGCTCGGTGTTTTTGTAGAAGAGGGCCAGGGAGCGGTAGGCCTGCTCCAGCTGCTTGCACTCTTTTACAGCCGTGCTAAGGTTTGCCCGGAGCACATCATCGGCCTCATCGGCTTTCTCCTGGGCGGCAGCTACCATATCGGCTACGCTTTCTGCATTACTCACCAGGTCGGCCCACATTTGCAGCTGCTTTTTGAGCTGCTGGCGGTCTTTCTCCCGTGAGGCTTCTGTCAGGAATATATTTTTACGCGCTTTGCTTTCGGGGTTCATTACCTTGGCGCCATCAATGGCCGATTCCAGTATTTCGAAACCACCATACTCTGCCAGCTGATCACAAAGTTCAGTAAGGCTTAGGGAGGGGCTGGCTACCGGTGCGGCTTCCTTGGTCTGCTGCAGTATAGGATCTTTTTCCTGTTCCATAATTTTGTTCAGTTAGTGGTGGTTACTGTTTTGCACTGTCAATTTCTTCCATCATGGCTTGTATGGCCTGCAGGAAGGCCTGGCGCGATTCCGATGACTGCAGTGCAGATTTCAGAATCTTGTTGGTGCGCAGTTGTTTGGCAATTTTCTGGTAAGTATCCTGCTGGGTGCGGGTATCACTCAAAAACGGACTCTGGGAAACAAGACCTTCTTTTCCGAAATCACCCAGGTTGCTAAACTTCAGCTCTTCGTTAACCGGTTTACCTTCTGCAGTTTCGAAAGCTACCTTTACACTTGGCTTGAAGTGCTGAAAAGCCTCTTCTATGGTTTTAAGCCCGGTAACAGGCTCTGGCTTTCCTGGCTTGCTGTTGAGCTGCTGCACCAGAAGTGTTCTGTTGGAAGAAATCTGGGTTATGGCTTCAAAAGATTGCTGGGGCACTAACTGCCCTCCAACTAGTTCTACCTCGTTCATATTGAGTTTTATTTAGTAAAAAATCTAAAATGCTGCTTTACTCGTGCTGAAGCACCGCTTCCGGCTCTGTTCCAACTGTCCAGCTAAGCTCTCCGCCCTGGCCTACATCAAGGTGCACGGTGGTGCCTTTGGTTGCTTTGCCGGAGATGATCATGCGCGACAACGGCCTGCGTAACTGGTTGCGGATTACGCCGGTGAGTGGCCTGGCACCGTACTTAGGCGTAAAGCCAGATATTGCCAGCTGCTTTACTGCCTCGCTGGAGATATCCAGCGAGATGCCCTGCTTGTGCAAAGTGTCGAGCAGCTTTTTAAGGTGTATTCTGAATATCTTCTCTACATTGGCTTCGGTGATTGGGGCAAAGGGCACTATTTCTGTTACCCGCGCCAGAAACTCCGGCCTGAAGTAGCGGCTCATGATCTCCATCATTTCATTAGAGGCGGGCAGTGTTGCCTGCTCTTCGAAGCGCTCTATGATAAAATCGCTGCCTATGTTGGAGGTAAAGAGAATAACAGCATTGGAGAAGTCTCCTTCTTTGCCCAGGCGGTCGTGCAGTTTACCTTCGTCCAGAATCTGCAGGAACACATCAAATACAGATGGGTGGGCTTTTTCTACCTCATCAAACAGCAACACGGCATAGGGCTTCTCCCGGATCTTGTTTACCAGCAAACCACCTTCTTTGTAGCCTACATAGCCGGGAGGCGCTCCGTAGAGCAGGGCGGCAGAATGCTCTTCCTTGAACTCCGACATATCGAAGCGGATCATGGCTGTTTCATCGTTGAACAGGAAATCTGCCAGGGACTTTGCCAGCTCGGTTTTACCGGTACCGGTTGGTCCCAGGAAAAAGAAAGAGCCAATGGGCTGTCCCGGCTTGGTAAGGCCCGAACGAGACTCCAGGATAGCCTCTGCAATTACTTTGATGGCTGGATCCTGGCCGATGACGCGCTGCTGCAGGGTAGCCTCCATGTTGAGCAGCTTTTCACGTTCCTTGGTCTGTATTTTGCCGAGTGGTATGCCTGTTTTGTGTGCCACCACCGCGGCCAGGTCTACCTTATCGACCATTCCTTTTTTGGTGCCAGACAGGCGCTGCAGCTGCTCCAGCATGGTTAAAAGGTGGGCCTGCAGTGTATCAGGGGTATCAATATCACCATCTTCCTCTTCGGTCTCAAGCTGGCCGAGCAGAATCGGGCTAATGCGGTTGTTCAGCTCCCGATGGAACCAGCGCAGATCGGCCATGCTGTAACCTGTATCTTTTAGCCGTAGCAGTTTTTCGGTAAGATCTGCCAGTTCTTTCTCCGATGTTTCATCGGCCATGCGGATGGCGGCCATGGTGCGGTCTACCAGGTCAATGGCGGCATCGGGCAGGCGCCTGTCTTTCACATAGCGGCGGGCTAGTGCCACGGCTTCTGCAGCTGCGCCCTCTGCTACTTTTATGCCATGGTGCTGCTCATAGAAAGGAAGGATTTTCTCCAGCATTTTGGCAGCCGTAATTACATCCGGCTCCTCCACGCGCAGTACTTCAAACCTGCGGTTAAAAGCCTGCTCTGGTTCTATCAGCTCACGGTACTCATCGTTTGTAGTAGCACCAATAACAGTAAGCTCACCGCGGGCCAGCTCTGGCTTCAAGAGATTGGCTGCGCCGGAACCTATGGGGCCGGTACTATCCAGGAGCAGGTGCATTTCATCTATGAACAAAATGGCTTTTTGCTGTCCCTTCAGCTCCTTAATGATGCTCTTGAGGCGGTCTTCCACCTCGCCTTTGTAAGAGGCTCCCGCTACCAGGGCACCTGTATCGAGCTCGTACAGCAGGGCTGCCTGCAGGTGTGCGGGTACGTTTTTTTCTACAATGCTGAGGGCAAAACCATCTGCCAGGGCCGTTTTACCAACACCGGGATCTCCTACAATCAGCACGTTTGGCTTGGTGCGCCGGCCCAGGATCTCAATCATCATACGGGTTTCGCGGTCGCGGCCAATGATCGGGTCTATCTTACCTTCCCTGGCAAGAGAAGTTTTGTCGATGCAGAACTTGTGGAGGGCATTAACACCTGCTTTTTCTTTACCAGTTGGTTTGGTAGCCGCAGAACCTGCAGCAGCACCAACTGCCTGCTGTACCGAGGCATTTTCCAGGCTGGTATCTACCACATCATCGGCAGAAAGCGGAAAGGTTTTGAGCTGCTCTTTGGTGAAGGCCACATTAGGCTTGCTTAAGGCTGCCAGCACACAGGCAGGATCTATGGTATCCTGTCCCATTTTCAGGCGCAGCACATCTGCCTCATCCAGCACGGCAATGATGCGGTCGTCGCCTACGGGCTCGCTGACACCGCGGGAGGCCTTGGGGTAGCCTTCAATGCGCACCTCTGCCCACTCGCGCAGGTAAGGCACATCTTTATCAATCGATTCCAGAAATTTTACCAGGCCAATCTCGGAGTGCAGCAGCGCACGCAGCAGGTGCGCAGGGCCAAAGTGTTGGTGCTGGTGCTCCTTTGCAATAGACTGTGCAATCTGGATGGCTCTTTTGAGTTCGTCGGTATAGGCAGTAGTAATAAGCATGATAAATAGGTAGGGGTCTGAAAATGGATGAATTAGTGCTATACATGATGGGGAAAAGTGCTTGCGGGCTTAGCCTCTCAATCCGCCGCCGCCAGTGAAACTTTGCCTTAAACTGATTTGGGGAAGGCTATCCGGCAGCTTCAGCTTTCTGACTACGATCAGTACCCTGTCGCTGGACTCCCCTATTTTCTTCCTGAGATCAGGGCTAAGAATGATACAGCCCTGTGATGCATCGTTTTTTCTGTTGTTGCCGTGAATTCTGAAGAGAGTTCTGCCAAAGGCATTATGCCCAAAGGGATTCAGGTTCATGGTCATGGGACCTTTGCTGATAGACTGGTAGGATAGTCCAATAATGTATTTTCCGGGAGGGATAGGACCTACATCCTTCACCGTATCGAACAAAATATTGTTTTTAAACCCCTTTTTCCCGGAGTACCCTTTCCCTACCAGCGTGCCGAAGGGGGAGTTGTTTTCTGAATAGAGTAAACTCCCGGTACTACTTTCATATATCCACGCCATAACTGTGAGCTTAAAGTTGAGACTTAAAAAATAAACAGCATATTATTACAGGCCGAAGGCGATCTTGTAGGCCCTCAAGCTAAAAAGTCAGAATCAGTGTATCTATATTTAGCCGCTGTATGCAGCAGGTACAAGCACTAGTGCAGGCCCGCTTTTTACAGCCTTTACAGGCTCCCTGGGCTAATTTCTTTCAGTTAAGCCAGCTTTTACTAATGCACCAGAACCGGCATACTCATCTGCTGATTGCTATAGAGTAAATTTCTTTCGTTAGTAAGCCTGGTTATCTTCTCATTTAAGTTCATAATTGCCTGCTGATGCGTTCTCTCAATCATTTTCTTAGCATTCTCTTCTGTTTCCTCAACAGACTCACCAGCAACCCAGGCAGTGTAGTACTTTGCAATTGTTGAGGGTTGAATAAAATCCAGCGCAACTTCTGCAACATCCAGTACCTTCAGCCCCTTTTTGGCATACTTAAAAGCCAGATCATACTTTTTTCTGTAAACTTTGTAAGTGGTTTCTACAGCTCCCTGGCTCTTTTCATCAAAAACGCTCTTGTTTACTGCATCAAAAGCCAGATCCTCTGCCTTACCCTTTGCTTTTTCTGCCAATAATGCACCAACTTCTATCATTGCTTTTTTAATGACCGGCATTTTGGTAACAACATCCCTGGATGCCACAACCGCTTTAGCGCCAATCCTGCCTACACCCACTGCAATGGTTAAAACCTCACAGCTTATATCTATCACCTTGTTCTTTCTATCAAATTCCTCTTTATCGATCTTCAGCTGGTTAGTTGTACTTTTGGTCATGTTGCCCATTTCTACCTTAAGCTGATTTAACTTCGTGATCACACTATCATACCCCTGCCTGGAGCGGGGAATAACAATCCGATGACCTTCCCTTATTGAATTTTCATTCTTCAGGCCATTATATACAGCAATTGGTTTGTAGTTTGTAAATCCGTATTTCCTTGCAATCGTTGTTAAGTTTTCCCCTCTTATTACCGTGTGGAATTGTGGTAAACTGTTAGCCATATTGCAGATATTTTTTATCAAAAAACGTCAGTTATCATCAAACCTAAACCTACACACCCATCAGCTCATAAAGGCTTGCATAGGGCAGGCGCTCTACTGATTCTATAGCCTCTGCTTCTGTACTTACCGCCTGCTGCGATCTGAAAACCAGCAGGGTTTTACCAACCTGGATCTGATCACCATCCATCAGGTAAAAACCTTCGTTGTTTACCCGTATCCAGCCACCATTTTTGTTTTGCACCATGGTACCATAGCTGCTTTGCAGGTCTGTGAGCAGAAAAGCGCCATCGTCAATAAACAACTGTGCATGCTGGCGGCTCACAAACTGGTCGCCTGCAATACGCAGGTTTATGGCAGGTTCCGTTCCCCTGCCAATAATGTTGGTTTCCTTATCCAGCTTAAATACCTGGGAATGCTCCATTCTTTTTTCACGGGAATGCTCAACAAGCCAGCCGAAAACACGCGTGAGCTTTTTCTGGCCCTTGCCTGGCGCAGCCATTTTCCAAACCTGTTCAAAAAAGCTTAGGATAAGCTCATAGCTGTCTTCGGCCTGCTTAAGGGCTTTGAAAGACTCCTGGTGGTTATATTTTATCTGTAAAGAATCGTTAAGTGTGCTTTCAAAGCGACCAGGGTTCCACTCCAGCCAGTTACAGTAGTAATCGAGCAGCTCAAACTTATTTCTGGAACACTCCAGGGCAGTATAGAGTACCCTTGCCAGCTTTAGGTTGTAATCTACAATTACATGTGGCGGCTCAAACTCACTGGTTAGTTTATAATGGTCTTTGCTGGTTACCAGAAAGTACAGCACCTTTTCGGCTACATAGCAGGTTTCCTGGTCCAGGTCGGTCTGCTGCGAGCCTGATCTTTTTTTCTGAATGATCTTCAGCAAGGTTGCCTCAAGCTCATCTATTTTTTTGATGATACGGTTGTTAAGCGAGGTTAAATGAGAAGAGCTTTTAATGGTTGCACAGGGCGGAATGTATTGCTTTGACAGCTTTGGCTGCCCGGCTTCAAATTCAATTCTGCCAATTGTTAAATGGTATGGCCCCTGCTCCGGCTGGTTTACCCTGGGATAGGGAATAACCTCCAGGGAGTGTGCGGCCTGTATAAAAGGATTGCGCAGGGGCGATTCTTCGGGATTAGGATACCCAAAGGCCAAGCGTGCAAAGGGATTTACCACCAGCACTACCTCATAGCCCAGAGTGTTGAAACCATCTACCTCAAACTCCAGGGCTGGCTGGCTGTTTCCCATATCAAAACCGGGAATGCCTTCATCATATATTTCTACACGTGCACCGGCTGGCGTTACAGCAAAACACGAGAGTAGCTTAAGAGTAATTTTACGGGTAGCATGGTCGTAGCTAAAGAAGATCTCCAGCGGCTGTTTACTGCCTGCAGTTGCGGGCAGTATTCCATAGTTAAGGCTGTTTAGCTGATACCCTACTGCATCTCTGAACCGATCTATTACTGCATTTTCTAAGGCAATAAAATGATCTTTGGAGATTTTCATCCCATCTACCCAATTAACAAACTTATACTTTAAAGGCAGCATGAGCTAAACTGATTACAGTTAAAAAAGCATTTATAATTTATTCCGGTTGCCCTGATGTGCTTATATACTATAGTATACAATGTAGTGGCATCCTTCCCGGCCAGGTGCCTTTCACAAAGATCAGATGGCTGCGGGCAGCAATTACCTGTACTACACAGACAGGTGCTTGCCCGTGGCACCATAGCCACCTATCATAAAAGTATAATTCAGCTTTTCCTTTGCGAATTATTAATAAATGAAAATTAGCCCTTTTATCAGGCAGCGACAATACCACTAAAGAGGTATTTTTTAGCTTAATTTCTAAAGAATCAAAGTTGCTACATAAATTTTACGATCCTTTGATTTTTCTTCTTTAAACTTTTGTTTATACAATTAACTTGTTATACATTAGGCCTTTATTAATATATTCTGTAACTTTTTTTACAGACACTGCTTCCAGATTGCTTTTATTATAACTGCAGAAAGCTGCAGGATTTTTTCTGAAAGGCCTTTGCAACCGTAGCCAAAGGCAGCTTGGCATACAATACTTTTAACCCCCGTGGCCCATGAGCCAGTTCTTGAACTATATTGATTTTGTGCAAAAAACCATTGCTGAATACAATGGCCTTGCCTCCGATACCGCCGGTTATCCCCTGATCAGCGAAGCATCCCGCTTACTTTTGAAAGCCACCAACAGTTATTCTTATATGGTTGACTACCGTACCGGCGGCTATATCTTTTTCAGCAGTACTTTCAGCGATGTGGTAAACCATTCGGCACATCTGGTTAAAAAAGAGGGAATCCGGTACTACACCAGCTTAATTAACAAACAGGACTGGGAGATTATTAACAATTCAATTTTCAAGTCCATTTGCAGTTTCCTGGCCGAGGCTCCTTCAAAGCCTGATGTTAAACATCGTTTTATTTTCAACTACAGGATTCAGCAGCCCAACGGCAATACGCTAAGCATCAGGCAGATAAATAATTTTCACAAGATTGATAAAAACGGAAGGCCGCTGATCAATGCAGGCGTTTGCACGGTAATTCCATATCCATCTCCGAATTATAAGATTACCTACCTTGCCCAGTCACTCAACAGTAATCACATCTGGGAAAACGAAGATGTAAAAACTTTCGCACCAGATCAGGCCGAGGCCAATCAACAGCTTTCTCCCGCAGAACTAAATATTCTGCACTGGATCAGGAATGGCTACAGCAGCGAAAAAATAGCTGAAAAACTAAACCGCAGCCTGCACACCATTAAAACGCACCGAAAGAACATGCTGGAGAAAACACAGTCCAGGAATACCGCCGAGCTGCTTCAATTTAGCCTGGCAAATGGTTTATGCTAAACGGTAACATATCCTGGTTCCACTCCTGTCTCTTCAGGGTATCCTGCCTCTACAACCCACGCATACCTTTTGTTTGGAGATGTCAGAATTAAGCACACTCCATAGCAGTCACACCACTTTCAGGCAGTCTTTTTCAGCTACAGCATTTTTGCTCAGGCAGCTCGCTCCATTGTGTATGTTCCCCACTTTTATTGCTCAGGTGCCAGTGTAGCCAGGTATTTATTAACTGCCTCTGCCGTATTTCTGGAATTTGTTTTACTGATGATGTTTTTACGATGTGTTTTTACCGTATGCAGGCTAATACACATTTTATCTGCTATTTCTTTATCTGTTAAACCATGGGCAATCAGCTCAATCACTTCTTTTTCCCTGTCTGTTAGTTTGTCCAGGCACTCATCGTACTGGCAGGCCGCCACTCTTTTGTAAGAACCATTCTGCAACTTAAAAATTTGCAGCTGAATGAGGGGATTACTTTTATAGGTACTAAAATCAGTTAATAAACTTAGCTCCAAAAGCGGCAAACCTGTAGGAGAGGACTGTAGAAATATAGTTTGCTGCATCACAGAGATCAGGCGCTGATCAATGCGCTGCACCCGATAGTTGAAATCAAAGCGGTACAGGCCTTTTTCATCAAGCGGAATTTGCTGATAGTAATCGTATATATCCGAAAATACTTTCCGCAGGAGATTTCTGTCCTCTGCCGGAATAAGCCTTAAATAGCTGCTTATGCTGCCATTATTCAGAAAAGCTTTATGATACCCCAAAACCTGCTTAATGGAACTGCTTACATACTCCGGCTCGCGCTTCATGTAATTCATCAACCAAAAGAAACTAGCGCCCCCCTCTATTGCTTCGTTTCCATCAATAAAACTTTGCAACAGAGTCTCATCCACCTGATTAGTATCAGGCACAGCATTGAGCAGAAAAAAGTCCTGCAGGTAGGCGTACTGGTTTTCCATCTGAAGAAAGCGAAACGAATTAAAAAGTATATGGGTATGGCAGCAGTCCCCTGCTCGCTAAAGGCAAAGCAATTTCAGGGAGAAAACGGCAATTCTCCTGCTAAAGCTTTTGTTAAGCTATTGTATATACAGACTTAGAAAGACTCCACAAAAAAATCAGGAGAGTCAGGAGGATTCTTATAAGCTGTTAAAGTTCTATCAGAGATGTTGTTTCAGATGCCTGCATTTACTGTGCCCAAGCAACAGTTGCTTAAAAATTTCAGGCGAGGAATAGCATCATCAAAATACTAAATAATCATAAAATATGAAATTATTCCTCAATTTAATTATAATTTAATTTTAACAAATCCCCTGCTTATCAGGCCAGTAAGGGCCAACAGCACCTATCACTCTTTCTTTTTACAAAACCATAGGAAAAAGGCAATGCATCAGGTGTAGTAGAGTGTTTTCCAAACCTTCTACATGCTGAAAGAAGCCTGGAACAGATCCATAAAAGCTTTCTGCTGGCTTACTGTTTTAATGATCGGATCGTCTTTTATTGCCGACCACTCAATTACTTTTGGCTGAAAAGACTTACGAAACAAATCCAGTGATTCCTCTACCTTGTTCTGGCTTGCCAGTACACAGGCTTTTCCGTATAGGGCCCAGGCATCATTTTCTGAAATGCTCAAAGCCTGGTCAAAAGTGAGATCTGCCTCCTGAATTTTGCTTTCATACAGTTCCATGAGACCCTTGCTCGTCATTAAGCTAAGGTCCTGCTTCAGTGACTCATTAATTGAAAGGGCAACATTAATATCCTGAAGTGCTAATTGGTACTGCCTGAAATTTTTGTAACAGAGGGATCGGTGTATGTACGCCTGATCATATTTAGGGTTAACCTTATCAATGATGTAGGTATAAATTTGTATGGAAACATCTGCCTGCTCGTTTGCCTTGTAAGCATCGCCCAGTAGTAGGTAAACACCCGGACCATCTTCAATACCCCACTGGATGCTTTTCTCAATGTCTTTGATGGCTTTTTTGTAATTTTTAAGGCCATAATAAGCCGCTCCTCTTGCAAATAAGGCACGGGTGTGGGCTTTATTAATTTCAAGCCCTTTTTCCAGGCTTGCAATTGCATCGGAATACTGCTCTGCCAGTAGCTGGGCATTCCCTATCATGTACCATGTATCAGCCACCTGTTCTGCCAGCTTAGATAAGGCTTTTTCTGATGTGGCAAGACTGGCCTGCTTTTCAATATTGCTGATCAGCTTTTTACCTACAGAAACAAACTGTTTAAAGTCATTCCTGGCCGACTCCTCATCTTTTATTTGCCGGTAAGCCAGTCCGCGCTTGTAATAAGCCAGGGAAACCTTCTCCAGCTCTGCTGCCTTTGTATAACTTTGAACCGCATTTTCAAAATCATTGAGACTGTAATGGGCATCTCCTTTGCGCAACCATGCCCTATCATCGCCTGGTGCAATAAGCACAGCTTTGATAAAAGCTGCCAGGGCGTTTTTATGGTTGGCTTTCTCCATTGCTTCTTCACCAGATTTGAAATAATCTGAAGCAATGTTTTCCATTGCAGATAGCTGGGCTTTTTCCATGCCAATCTTCCTGGCTCTTTCAAAATCTATAGCTGCAGCATTAATATTCTCATTCTCGATGTGGGCCAGCCCGCGGTAATAATATGCCTGAGCAAAAAGGCTGTCTTTTTCAATGGCTGCACTGAATGTACTGATTGCCTCTTCATGCTGCTTTTGCTCATACTGCACCATTCCTTTTTCGAAATAATTTGCAGCCAGGCCGGGGTTTAACGCTATCACAGCGGTATAATCATCCAAGGCGCCCTTTACATCTCCCATGGCAATTTTCAGTTTGGCCCTTGCGGGATAGTAAATAGATGCATCGTACAGGCTTTTAATGATCTGGTTGTAGTCTTCAATAGCTTTTTGTGGCTGCGAGGTGCGGATGTAGAGTTGTGCCCTGTTGCTTAACGCATCTACAAAGTTATTATCCAGCTTAACTGCCGCAGAAAGATCTTTGATTGCCTCTTTGGTGTCATTCAGCTTCTCATAGCATTTTCCCCTGCCATAGTAGTAGTCTGGATTATTCGCATCTCCGGCAATTGCTTTGCTGTACTCCTTGATGGCTTCCATGTAATGCCCTGCTGCAAACTTTTTTGCCAGGAGCTCATTTTGCTTTACAGTCGTTTCGAGTTTGAGCAGTTTAGCCTCTACAGCTGCATTATTTGGTTTTACATGCAGGGCCTGGGTATAATAATGCCTTGCGTTGGCATAGTCACGCACATCCAGTGCCTGCTCTGCTAATAGCTGTACCTCTTCAAATCTCTTATCATCGTAGGCCTTCCAGTGGTTTACTAAACTGCCTGCTCTTTGTCTTTGAGATTGCTGGGACTTTACCAGCTCATCGAGCTTGCGGGTAAAGGTACCATCATCAGCAATGGCCCTGTTCAACTTAATATCATCTGCTTTTGATCCAAGGGGCTGAGCCTGGTCAAATTTAGTAATACTAGTAATATAAGTAACCCAGGTATCACCTCTTTTTTCTGCTCTTAGCTCTGCCACTCGCTCTACCGGCTTATAGGGAGCAGCATCTTTTTTATGTCTCCCTTTAAAATCAACCGTATACTTTACCCTTACATACAGGTAGTCGCGGTATTTAAGATCGGTTATCTGAAAGTTGTAGAAGTCTACTGTTTCAAGTGCTGATTTAACATACATCTCATCAAATTCGCGGATATAATCCTTTACGCTGCTGCCAGTCTTTTCAGGTGAGTCTATAGCGGAAGGCAGTATATTATCCTCTACTTTGATGTGCTCAGAATAAAAGAATCTGGTCGCGGGATTTTCATAGGCATTGTGAATAGCATCTTTTACCACTGATTTTGAAACCGATGAGTTTGAAACAAGATTCAGGAAGCCCTCATAATCAATCAGCGTTAGCTGCGCCAGATATTTTATTTCTGCCTGATCCCTAAGGCTGTACTCCTGCGCATGGGAGTAACTAGTAAGGGAGAAATTTAACCCCAGAAAAAGCAGCCCCCCCAGAATATATTTTTCCAACCCCAGCTCTTTTAGTAAGTACTTTGACAACATACTCAAAGGGGTTTAACCTGGTTAATTAATAACTCCATTCTGATGAGCTCCCGCGCTACCTCGTCGATCACCACTTTGTCTTTGCCGGATAAATAATCCAGAAAATACTGCCGGGCACTATCATCGGCAGCGTAACCGAGGTGATACTTTCGGGCAAGGCTCAATAATTCGTTTACTGCTTTTTCATTGTTTGCAGTAGTTAATGAATCGCCTGCAGCCATCCGGGATAAGAGAATACGCTGCTGATCTGCAGCACTAAAGTCTTCATCGGGAAAACGCAGACCAAGCATACTGTCGAGGTAATCGTACCTTGCAAGCGCAAGCTTTAGTTCAGGAGCAACCGCTGCCGGGGTTGGTTCTGCTGCAGCATGTGCTTCTTCAGTTCCTGAATTACTCACTGTTAGTTTTTTATCGGGACTTGGCTCCAGGGCTGCTACTTCCTGCTGCAGCACATAAGTATCGTTAAGTTGTGGAGCCGAATCAGCAGCCGCAGGCGCACGAAATAACATCCAGCCTAAGAGCAAACAGCCAGCTATCCCCAGGCCCAATAAAAACCATAAGTAACTCTTTGCCTCTTTCTTAGGAGCATTTTCCAGCAACTCAAGAGAAAGAACAGTGATGTTATCAGACCCGCCACCCTGGTTGGCAGACTGAACCAGTTGCTGGCAGGCAGCTGCCAGGGAGGTACCTTCTCCCAGAATCTTCTCTATGGCCTTGTGGGTTACCATGTTATTAAGGCCGTCGCTGCAAAGCAGCAAACGATCGCCGGGCTCAAGCGGACAGCTAAGAAAATCTGGCCGGGGGGGATGGTCTTCATCTCCCAGGCTCTGGGTAATGATATTGTTATCGGGATGAACGTCTGCCTCCTCGGGGGTAAGCTTGCCAGCCTCTACCAACTCCCACACCATAGAATGGTCGTTGGTAATAATTTTAAGTCCGCTGCGTTTTCGATGCAAATACCCGCGGCTATCACCAACCCAGGCAAAAACTGCCCTGTCTGGAAAAACCCACGCAATAAGTATGGTTGTGCCCATACCCCCACAGGAAGGGTTTTGATGAGATGCAGCAACAATGGCCTTATGAGCTTCTAAAATAACCCGGTAGAGGTAATCCTTAACCTTGCTATCTTCAGGATTTTCCTCAATATCCAGGGCATCAAAGCAGTTACGGATGGTTTCTACAGCTATTTCTGAAGCAACTTCGCCGGCATTAGCCCCGCCCATACCGTCGGCAACCACCAGCAGACTTCCCCTGGAAGATAAGTTCGCAGGATGATCAGACAAGCACCAGTGCTTTTCGCTTAGGTCCGGACATACAATAAAATTATCCTCATTGTGTGCACGAGACATCCCTACATCCGTTATGGCCTGGATGTTTATCTTTGTTTCGAACACAACTTCCGGTGGCATCGACATTCAGAATATAGTTTAATCTAAAAAATTCATTCTGTGGAGAGCTAATAATCTTTATGTGTGCAGCTTTACAAATTCTGCTTTAAAGATTTCATGGATAGCCTAAGCTCAACGATTTTACTGTTGCGGTCTCTTTTTACCTCCCGGAGATCAACCTCATGTGGAGAATTAAGCAGGATGGTGAGAAAAACGCCGGCCCTGTATTCTTTCACAGTACCCTCCGATTCATCCAGTACCTGAACAGAACCATCGGCAAATTTGCCCAACACCTCCTGCTTTCGGCCAGAGCGTATCTCTTTAGAAATTCCAGGATCAGATATCTGATTCAGGTGTTTCCTTAGCTCCAGGTTTAGTCTGCTTGTGTTGCTCTCTATTACAACCTCAGGCTGCCTTGCACTCCTTTGATCTGTTTTAAGTTCGCTCTCTTTGTTAGCTATTAGATCCTGGGCACCTGCTACCGGTAGTTTGTTGCTTTGCAGCAGGGTGCTGTTGGTAGAGTCCTGCTGTACAATCCGCTGATTGGCTTCAACCAGCTGGGCTTCCATAGTTTTAATTTTATCTTCCAGCGCTCTGGAGTTTTGCTGCTGTATGCCGGAAGAAGCTGTACTATTTGCGTACCCTGCAGAACTGCTATACTCACTATTGTAAAACCAATAGCCTGCTAAGGCAAAAAGTGCAACTGCAGCAGCTAGCAGGTACTGAAAAGACCTTTTTTTAAGAAGCTGCCCTCCTCTTTTCTTCTTAGGCTCACTCCAGGTGCCGGTTTCCAGAAAGCGCCTTCCTTTAGCATGCAGTTCGGCAGCTGTAGGTCTTTTGCTCCGATCTACCGACATACATGCCTCAAGCAGCTCATTGAGCTCGGGAGAGAAGTTATCAGGAAGAACAGGCACCAGGGCGCCCTTCAGCAGGCATTGCCCCCCCGCCCCACTCCAGGGAATGGTGTTGGTGCATATCTCGTAGAGGGTAACGCCAAGTGAAAAAATATCGCTTGTAATATCGGAGGTAGGGTGGCGATCGAAGCGTTCCGGCGGGGCATAAGCAACCGTAAGTGATTGCATGTTGGAGGTAGCTTTTCGCAGGGTATGCCTGATCTGGCTGCTAATTCCAAAATCTGCCAGAAGGTAACACTCTGCATTCAGTACTAAAATATTATCCGGCTTTATATCCTGATGAATAATGGAAGGATCCTGCCGGTGCAGTTCTTCCAGGGCCGAGCCTATCTGGCACATCGCCAGCGCCACCTGCCTTTCACTAAAGGGACCTTCGTCTCTCAACACCCTGGCCAGGGAGCCAAAGGGACAGAAAGGCATGATCAGGTAGGGAGAACCATCAGAAATATCGAAATGGTAGACTTTCAGCAGGTGGGGGTGTGTAAGATGGTAGGTCATGGAAAATTCCTTGCGGAACTGGCGAACCCCGTAATCATCAAGGCCTTTGTCTGGTGCATAGATTTTTATTGCCACAATTGCATCATCCGCCATCTGGTCTTTGGCTTTCCAAACCTCAGAGAAACCACCCTCACCAATGGGCTGGCATAAAATGTATCGCCCGGCAAAAACTTCGTTCTGTTTTAAAACTGGCATAAAAAATTAAGTAAGAACCGCCCCTTGAAAGCAGTCAGGCCAAAGAAATTAGGATTCTGCCTCTCCTGACACCAAAGTGTAGCATCTACAGCATTTGATATATTTAGAGTAAATGAAGTTAGTAAGATAAAAAGCCATAATAAATACCACTAAAGAGGTATTTAGCAGCTTTCCAGGGGCCTAATAATTAAGTACTCCCAACTGAGCTTAGCCGAAACCAATCATGTTTTCCAGCCCTTGAATCTTCGTCCGGAGGGCTTCCAGGCCGATCTTCTTTTAGGCTTCCACTTTTTGAATTTCATGGGGTTGTAAGAAATGCCCCTGCTTTTATTCACCTTCTTATGATGTTTGAACGCTTTTTTCCTGGCTATTTTATAATTGAAGGTGGCCTTCTTTTTTGTCTTGAATTTATATGGCGCTATTTTCCTGCCAAACTTCTTTTTGAAGGCAGGTGCAGGCTTTCTGTTAGGCTTGAACTTATAGGATGGCGCTTTTTTGTTGGGCTGCCATGGGGCTGTTTTTTTTGCCTGATAAGGCATTTTTCCCCTGGAGCCACCGCCATAGAAGGAACCGCGCTTGCCAGGCCGCTGCATTCGCCAGCCAAGGGTAACCTCTGCTACGTTCTGAACATTCTGCAACTGCTGGTTGCCAAAAGGCATGCTGTAGCTAAGGCCCAGCAGCCAGTTTGGTTTCATCAGCTGCATGGAGAGCGTTGCTGCATGATCCGGAGAATAATGCAATCCCAGCCCCAGGTGCTCATCGGATACTGTTTCCCTGGGATTGATGCTTCTTCTTAGCTGCAGCCCTCCCATAAAGTCACTCACCCCGCTTTCCTGCTGCCAGTATACATCTGATACCACCTCAAAAGATGGGCTGCTGAAGACCCTGAATTGCGAATAGGCCACCCACCTTACGGGCTCTGCCTGGTTTTCATCATTATCCAGGTAGGTAAACCTGCCTTTGTTCGCATTGATCATGCCAAGGCCTATATGGAACAGCTGCTCTCCCCGCATATCAGCCAGGTAGTAAGCCAGTCCAACATTGGTTGTGTAGGTGTGGCTCCTGTAATCGGTAAAATTTTCTCCGTGGTTGATGCCAGGCTCAAACTGCCCGTTGTTGTACTGGCTGCTGGTGGTAACCTTATTCCAGTCTATGCTCCGGGAAAAATAGCCACCCTGTACGCCTGCTACAAGATGATGGCGGCTGCTAAGGCTTACATCGTAATTGTAGCTGAACATGGCGCCACTTGTGGAAAACAGGTAGGAGGAGCCGCTTTCATCGCGCATCAGGTTCAGGCCAATGGTACCAAACTGGGTATTCCTTTTGCCATACATTGAGAACTGGCCGCTTAACACCATGCTTCTGCTGCGAATGTTATTTACCAGCGATTGTTGCCTGTAATGTGCACTTACCTGCTGGTAATTATAACTTGCCATGGCTGTTGGCGCAGTTAGTTGTGGATTTAGCCAAAAACTGTTAGGAGTAGCGTACTGGGCAAAAGCTCTTGGGCTTATAAGTAAAAAGAGTGCTCCCGCAAAAAGTACAGATCGAATAAAATGCATGTTTTATCGTATTAGCGTAACACTTCCTTTTAGTTTGACATGTGCCGGCTTTGGAGATTTATCGGGCTAGTACAAAATTCACAGGAGTGATGAGCTGTTCTGGATTTAGCATGCTGTTCATACACAGCGCATCCAAATCCCTAAGCATCTCAAAAACAGGATTGAAGCATAGGCTTGTTTTCTATACTCCAATCGAAAAAATCTCAAAATATGCTCTACAAAAAGTGGTTCAGAGTAACTCAGGCTAATATCAAGGCAGGTGCCGTCCTACTTCAATGTAACCTGAAAATCTTCTTAGCCTCTGCACAAAAAGGTGTCGTGGCAATAATCTACTAGGAGTATCAAATTATGACCTTTGGACTAAAAGGGAAATACCGCTTTAGAGTGATTTTTAAAAAACTTCTATGAAAGATGCAAAGTGGATGCACAGTACAACGTCTACTTATGCTGTGGTTATAATAAGCTTACAAGCTGTGTGTTGCCCTTGTGTTGTAGAAGAAAATTCCTCTACCTAATGAGTGTAACACTACCTTTTAATTTCAAACTTGTTGGTTTGGGCGCCATATCCTGGTAGTTCAGAATCCAAACGTATGTATCCTCCGGCACATCCTCTCCATTGTGCGTTCCATCCCAGCCCAGTTCGGTAGCAGCATTAAGGCTTTTGGTTTCAAAAATCAGCCTGCCCTGACGATTAAAGATCTGCAAGTGCACAGCCTGTAAATTAGTGGCATGCAAAATGAAGAAATCGTTCACCTGGTCTCCATTAGGAGAAAAAAGATTAGGCAACATGGCGATCACAGGACCTGAGAAATCATCATCTTTGATGGTCAGGCTGGCGGTTTTCTTTGCCTCATCCAGCTTTACCCCTGCGGCAGTAGGTGGCTCCAGCGTCAGGATCACCTCTTCATCATCTTCAGCAACATTATCACCCTCTACCAGTATCTTCACCTGTACAGACGTCTCTCCTGCCTTTAGCCGTACTTCATCCCCCGCAGGATCTGTGAGAAAGTCCTTTTCGCTGCCCCTTAGAGCAACACCCGAGAGGCTGTAGCCAA
Source organism: Cesiribacter sp. SM1 (assembly GCF_020178975.1). Lineage (GTDB taxonomy): Bacteria > Bacteroidota > Bacteroidia > Cytophagales > Cyclobacteriaceae > Cesiribacter. The sequence continues at coordinate 787,365 of NZ_JAHXBU010000094.1, read as the reverse complement.
TCATCAGATCCTCTGTATGCTTAGCACTCGCTGTAATGGTAAAGTAACTGTGCTCATCATCCTCTGATGCATCCGGGCCTGCTGTCACCGATAGCAATACCGGGTCTGGATCTACTGGATCCTCATCATCATCTTTGATGGTCAGGCTGGCGGTTTTCTTTGCCTCATCCAGCTTTACCCCTGCGGCAGTAGGTGGCTCCAGCGTCAGGATCACCTCTTCATCAGGCTCTTCTATATCATCACCCTCTACCAGTATCTTCACCTGTACAGATGTCTCTCCTGCCTTTAGCCGTACTTCATCCCCCGCAGGATCTGTGAGAAAGTCCTTTTCGCTGCCCCTTAGAGCAACACCCGAGAGGCTGTAGCCAATCATCAGATCCTCTGTATGCTTAGCACTCGCTGTAATGGTAAAGTAACTGTGCTCATCATCCTCTGATGCATCCGGGCCTGCTGTCACCGATAACTCTATAACTGGCTCTGGATCCTCATCATCATCTTTGATGGTCAGGCTGGCGGTTTTCTTTGCCTCATCCAGCTTTACCCCTGCGGCAGTAGGTGGCTCCAGTGTCAGGATCACCTCTTCATCATCTTCAGCAACATTATCACCCTCTACCAGTATCTTCACCTGTACAGACGTCTCTCCTGCCGCTAGCTTTACCTCATCCCCCACAGGATCGGTGATGTAGTCCTTTTCGCTGCCCCTTAGAGCACTGCTGCCTGTGAAATTGTAGCTAATCATCAGATCCTCTGTGTGCTTAGCACTCGCTGTAATGGTAAAGTAACTGTGCTCATCATCCTCTGATGCATCCGGGCCTGCTGTCACCGATAATTCTATAACTGGAAGCACAGTTATGGGAATAGAATTGGAACTAATTGTTGGTTCCTCCGTGCAGGGAGCATCAGAGGTGAGATCACACATGACCACATCCCCATCTTTCAATGTTGAACTGGTAAAGACAGGTCCATTTTCCCCTTTTACAGCTACTCCATTCACCCTCCACACAAAAACTGGATTTTCTCCGCCATGTGTAGGAACAGCTGTAAAAGTTACTTTGGTACCAGCAATAATAGGAGTAGAAGGCTCAGCTGAAATGCTGACACTTACTTCTACAACTTCTCTAATTGTTTCAGCCTTCGTATTGACTGTTTTGGAACCATAAGTAACTGCTGCTGAATAAACACCTGGTTCGGCAGGAGTAAAAGTTGTAGTTAGTGTAGGAGCTGCCCATTTCTGGATGCGGTGATTCTTATAATCTGCTGCATATATATTTCCTGTTTTATCGACAAATACATCCCAGACTCCATCAAACTCATCTGCTCCATTGCCTGCTTCGCCACTTCCGGCAACAGTTATTCCAGCATCAGCTCCCGGAGCCCACATCTGAATGCGGTTGTTTCCCCGATCAGCGATATACAGGTTACCCACACCATCCACAAACACACCAGCAGGAGAACTCAACTTTTCCGCTTCACTTTCTGCTTTGCTACCTCCGGCAACAGTTATTCCAGCATCAGCTCCCGGAGTCCACATTTGGATGCGATGGTTATCCCGATCTGCAACGTAAATATTATTATGGATGTCTACAGCTACTCCAGAGGGATTATGAAGATCTTTCGCTCCACTGCCCGCTACACCACTTCCTGCTACGGTTATACCACTGCTGGCTCCAGGTGCCCACTTTTGAATTCGGTGATTGTTATGATCTGCTATATATAAATTGCCCTCGTTGTCAATAAAAAGTCCACGGGGGGAATCAAACTCATTGACGTCATTTCCTTGTTTGCCCGTTCCAGCTATAGTAATCCCACTAGTAGCTCCTGGTGTCCACATTTGGATACGATTGTTATCCTGGTCGGCAATCAATACATTCCCGTTACCATCTACATGGAGACCATTAGGAAAATAGAGGTGCTTGGCTTCTGCTCCAGCACCATTACCACCAGCCACAGTACTGCCGCTTTTAGCACCTGATGTCCACCTTTGAATACGGTGATTATCCCGATCGCCCACATAAACAGTGTTCTGCCCATCAACAAAAACCTTATTCGGATTCAATAACTGGTTGGGACCAATACCTGATTGGCCTCCGCCCGCTACCGTGCTACCACTGGTCGCAGGCACAGGCACAACAGTGCTTATGGCTTTTCCATCTTTGAACCATACAATCTGTGTTGCATTTTCGGCATTTTCAATTGTTAGCGTTACCCCAGGTAAGCAGTTTCCAGATGTCTTCAGCTCCGGCTGCGGAACAGGTTCTTCGTCATTATCCTTGATTTTTACTGTTGCTGATTTTTGGCTTTCATCCAGCAAAACACCAGGTACTGTAGGAGGATTAAGTAACAGGGTTACCTGCTCATCTCGTTCATACTCTAAGTCATCTTCTACTTTTATCTCCACCTTCACTGACTTTTGCCCTGCTGGTAACTTTACCTCCTGCTGGCTGGGAAGTGTAGTATAGTCTTTGCCGGTGCCTCCGCCAGCACTTCCCCATAAGGTATAGCGAATGAGCAGATCCTCTGTAGGTGGTTCTGGTGAACTAATAACAAAGTGGCTGTGCCTGCTGGGTTCTGCTGCTTCGGGGCCTGCTGTTACTGATAACTCTATGGCTGGGTCCTCTAATAAATGAAAAGCCGCTACTACTGCAGTTGGATTACTAGGATGTAGATATGTACCAGCAACATAGAGATTATTATCTTTTACTAATGCTGCGGTAATATTTTCACCTTCAGCACCAATAGCAGTAACTACTTTTCCATTTTTATCAGGACCAAAACTTGTATCTATAAAGCCATTGCGGGTGTAGCGTGAAAGAGCAAAATCGAAATCAACACCCTTATGAGCCTGACCTGCCAGTATCATACTTCCATCTGTCTGAAATGCCAAAGCGTTTCCCCAATCATCTTTTCCCCTAAAGTCAGTAACAACCTTTCCATCTTTATTCGGGCCGAAGGTGGTATCTAACGTACCATTCATATCATAGCGAGCAATGGCAAAATCAAATGAATTACCAATTTGTGCATCGCCCATCACTACAAACTTTTTATCCTCTTCAATAATAGCTGCTGTACTAACTCGATCGCTTCCTCCCCTAAAGTCAGTAACAACCTTTCCATCTTTATTCGGGCCGAAGCTAGTCTCTAATGTGCCATTCATATCATAACAAACAATGGCAAAGTCATTGGAACTGCCGTTTACTGCTGCTTCACCTACAACTAATATCTTTTGATTATATATCAATGCAGTTCTTCCTATATCAGCATTACCCTTGATATCAGTACGTACCTTCCCATCTTTATTTGGGCCGAAGGTGGTATCTAACATACCATTCTTCTCATAGCAAACAACTGCAAAGTCAGAAGGCCTTTTACCATCCTTTGCCTGTCCTACTACAAGTATCCTATCATCCTCCAGTATAAGAAGAAAAAAGGCTTTATCTTCTCCTGAACTAATGTCAGTGATTACCTTCCCATCTTTATTTGGACCGAAGGTTCTGTCTAATGTACCATTCTTCTCATAGCGGGCAATGGCAAAGTCAAATGAACTACCGTCAGATGAATAGCCCACCACTACTATTTTACCATCAGATTGAATTGCCACAGACCTAGCATTGTCTTTTCTCCCATCAAAATCAGTAACAACCTTTCCATCCTTATTAGGACCGAAACTTGTATCCAATTTTCCATTCTTCTCGTAACGAGCAATGGCAAAGTCAAATGAACTGGTATTGTTATCACATTTCCCACCCATACATTTTTCACCTACTGCTACTATTTTTTCATCAGACTGAATGGCTAAACCATAAAAATTAGAATATCCATTAGGAAAAGGAGTGGGAGTATAGCCTTCGTTGGTACCAAAGCTTTTATCCAATGTTCCCGACTGGCTGTTAGCAATAGACACCACACCAAAAAAAATAATGAGGAAAATAAGGGCCTTCATACCTCCAATGGCTAAAAATAAATGTGCATAATAACATGTTTGCGAAGGTGCTTTAGAACACCTTCCAACCCTTAAAAAGTAAAGTTCAAATACCTTTGAACCGTTTATTACCCTGATACAAAGGCAAATATTAAGCGTACATCAACTTTCCTGCACTTGTAGATAGAATTCCCTTTGCACTACATAAGATCAGTAGGAGTAAGCTAGTGCAGCATATTGAGAAAGAATCCTGTTCCTAATCTATGAAACCAATGAATAGCTGCTATGCATATATTTGATTTGGTGCCGCATCAACAGTCTCTTAGGAGTATCAAATTATGGCCATAGATCTACAATGTAAATACCACTTTAGAGTGATTTTTAATAAAAAATGGCGCTACAATCCAATTATTTTGCATTGCATAACGGCCGCCGGAATAAAGTTAGATCATGTGCGCCTTTTGCCTGAACTTATGCTTGATAGGGCCTACAACTGTAAGCTTTTTTACCGCAACAAAAAAAGCGGACAAACCATGAAAATTCTGGTCTGTCCGCCCTGAAGCTCCGCGACGGAGTTTGCTGTATTTGATTACTGCTGTGGCAGAAGAAGGTGTCGCAGATCTGCTGAAGGGTTGAACCGCTTCTCCACAAACTAAACCCTAGTCCCCTACCGTGAGGTAAACCATCAATATTGCCAGCAATACTGCCAGCACAATTACAGTTACAAGGGCTATGTTATGCAGGTCCAGTTTACTGCTACTGCTGCCTTTCTTAGGAGACTTTGTGTTGATGATGAGCGGCAGCTTGAATTTTATCCTCGGGCCCGAGGGCGCTAACTGAATAACATCATCATCGCGCAGAAACCATTTCCGGGCAATGGGCCTGTCGTTCAGGAGGGTCTGGTTTGTATTAGACAAATGCCTGATGCTGTAGCTGTCTTCACTCCACTCTATGGCCGCATGCAGCCTGCTTACCATCGGAAACTCATCTCCGTAGCTGATCAGGCAGTCAGAATCTCTGCCAATGCTGATGTAAGGCGCATCTATGACTTTCTCGGTGCCCTGAGGTGCATTTTTTGCAGCATCCAGGAACACCAGGGTGTAGGGATAGGATGGCTGTTCTTTATTCAACTTCCTGCCATTGGCACTATCCTGGCTATCTTCAGAACTTTTCAGAATTGACCATGCCATATAAAAATCATTACATTAACACACTAAAAATAATTATCAGTCTTTTTTACCCATTTTAAACTTAAACAGGCTATCGCCCATCAGCAGCACATCTCCATCGGTTAGCTCTACCGGCCCGTTCACCTGTATGAAAGTTGTTTTCAGAGCAGTTAGGTTTTCGACATACCACTTGCCATTCTTTTCATAAATGGTTGCATGCCCACTTCTGGAGATTGAGCTGTTCCCTGGATCCAGCAAGTTGCGATCAAGCTGCACAGGATCTTCCTGCAGATCAATTTTCCTTAGTTCTTTTTCCTCATCAAGAGAAATGGCAACCAGGCAGCAGGTATTAGGATCCGGAACAATTCTCCTGACCGTGTGAACACCCCCCTGTTGCCGGCTGCGTTGTGCAGGCGCGGCATTTACCTGATCCCATGGTGCTTCGTCTTTACCACCAATCACAACTGTTTTTTTACTACGGCTGTCTGCATCTGCTGCACCAGGCATTGCTGCGCCCCCGTTTACAAGGCTCGTTCTGCACTTGACACATTCTTTTGCATTATGTTGATTGGAAAAACCACATTTGTGACAACGAATCATATATCAAAAATTTTCGGGTAGTAAGTAAATTATGTTTCAGCTAGCGCCATACCAGACAAGAAAAATCTGCTGCAACAGCTGCCTGCCATTCGATAAAGGTAAGTCATCTTTAAGAAACAGGATAACGAAATGCTCTGATAAAAAGATATAGTCTGCCCTAAAGCTCTTCTGCTTTCTCCGTTCCTTTTCCTTCTAGAGGCGTAAGGAGGCATCTACCAGGTCCTTAAAAGCTTTTTGCTTACTTACATTTTTTATGATGGGATCATCTTTTATTGCCGACCATTCTATTTTTCCGGTCTGAAAAGCTTTACGGTACAAATCCAGCGATTCTTCTATTTTATTCTGGCTGGCCAGTACAGAAGCTTTTCCGTACAGCGCCCAGGCATCGTTTTGTTCTATACTTAATGCCTGGTCAAAAGTAAGCCCTGCCTCCTGGTACCTTGACTCATAAAGCTCCAGCAAGCCTTTGCTGGTAATAAGACTAACATCACTGTTTAAGGCATTATTGAGTGACAGGGCAAGCTTTATGTCCTGCAGCGCCTGCTGGTACAATTTTAAATTTTTGTAACTGTCGGCCCTGTGTACATATGCCAGGTCAAAACCTTTATCAACCGAATCGATAATGTAGCTGTATATACTGATGGCATAATCAAACTGACCAATTGCCTGGTATGCATCTCCCAGTGCCAGGTACACCCAGCGATTATCCTTGATGCTCGATTTCAGGCTTTTTTCTATATCCTTGATAGCTTTCTTATAATTCTTAAGCGCTATCTGTACAGAACCCCTGGCAAACAGTGCTTCAGCATAGTTTTTATTGATCTCAAGGGCCTTGTCCAGACTTTCGAGTGCGCCGGTATACTGTTCTGCCATTAGCTGTGCATTTCCTAAATAGTACCAGGCATTTGCAATTTCCTCTGCCGCCAGCTCAAGCGCCTGTGCAGAGGGTGCGTTAACTGCCCTGCCTTCTGCCCTGCCTACCAGCTCCTTTCCGATAGGTACAAATTTCTCAAAATCGCTTTTAGCGGCTGTGTAATCTCTTTGCTGCCAATACAACATGCCCCTTTTGTAGTAGGCAAGCGTTACACCCTCAAGGGCTATGGCTTTCGTGTAGCTCTGAACGGCATTTTCATAATCCTGCAGCTGCAGGTGTACGTCTCCCTTTTTCAACCAGGCACCATCATCAGCGGGATTGAAAATAACTGCCTTTATGTAATTTTCAAGAGCAGCCTTGTAATCTGCCTTCTGCATGGCCGCCTCCCCGGCGGCAGTATAAGAAGATGCAATCTGATCGATGGCCGCTAACTGCTCCTCCTTCAGGCCTATTTTTCTGGCTTTTTCAAAATCATAGGCCGCTGAGCTGATGTTGTGGTTTTCAACAAAGGCTAAGCCCCGGAAATAATAAGCATCTGCAAGCAGGCTGTCGTTGGCAATTGCTGCCCTGAAAGCCTCAATTGCCCCATCCATCTGCTTTTGCTGATACAGAATCAGGCCCTTCTCGTAATAGGGAGCAGCTAGCTGTGGGTTTTGCCTGGTGGCAGCAGCATAATCCTCCAGCGCACCCCTGGTATCGCCCTGGGCTGCCCTTATTTTTGCCCTTTCTGTATAGTAAACCGAGGCATCTTTTAAATAGCGGGTAATCTGGGTATAATCCTCTACAGCATTTTTTGGCTGGCCCATACGTACATATAGCCTTGCCCTGTTATCCAGAGCTTCTGTATACTTACCGTCAATTTTAATGGCCGTAGAAAAATCCCTGACCGCCGTTTGCAGCTCGTTTAGCTTCTCGTAAGATTTTCCCCTTCCATAGTAGAGGTATGCATTTTCCGGTTCGCGTGCAATTGCCTCGCTGTAGGCTTTAATTGCTTCAACATAGTCTCCGGCCCTGAACTTCTGCTCAAGAAGCTCATGCTGCTGAATTGTTTTATTAAGCTTAACCAGGCTTGCCTCTACAGCAGGCTCTTTTGGTTTTAGCTGCAGGGCCTGCCCGTAAAGCAGCCTGGCGGCCTCATAGTCCCTGCGTTCTTCGGCCTCCCTGGCCAGCAGGCGAACCTCTTCAAAACGTTTATCGTCAAATGCTTTCCAGCTATACGCGATCAGGGCACTGTTCACGTGTTGCTCCTGGGCATTTTGCGCCTCTTTTAATTCATCCAGCTTTTGTGCAAAAGAACCATCATCAGCAACGGAAACATCTAACTTTACATCATCCTGTGCCTGGCTAAGGGGCAAGGCCGGGTCGTAGGGAATAATGCCGGAAATGTAGGTAACCCAGCGCCCCTCCTTTTTTTCCACAATCAGCTCTGCCAGACGATCAACAGGTTTGTAGGGAGCAACCTCTGTTTTGTGCCTTCCTTTAAAATGAGCCTTATACCTTATTCTGATGTACAGGTTGTCCTTCTTTTTAAGATTCGAGATCTGAAAATCGTAGAAATCCACTGTTTCCAGCTCCGATTTAACATACATCCTGTCGAACTCCCGGATATAGTCCTTCACTTTTAAGGGTGATTTATCCGCTGCATCCAATGCAGAAGGTGCAATATCATCTACCAGGCTCACCTCCGGGGTGTAAAAGAGCCTGGTATCGGGGTTGTTGTAAGAATTACGGGCGGCATCTCTTAGTACCGACTCTGAAATGGCTGCATTGGAAATCAGGTTCAGGATACTTTCATAATCAACCAGTGTAAGCTGCGCCCGGTATTTTATTTCTGCCTGATCGCGCAGGGTATATTGCTGAGCAAAAGCAAAAGAAACCACTGAAAAAAGGACTGTAAAAAGCAGCAGTCCTTTCAGGAGGTACATTCTCAATCTATGCCTATCAAAAAAATGGGTCGAAACCATACTCATTGCAGTTTTACCAATGTTTTTACAGAACTCCTTAGCCGGAGCTCTTCTTTAGCTGGCCAATTTTATACTGATAAAAGCCCAAACAAGTTGAAAAAATTCTTTTTAGGCGGTTTTTCGAGCAACTCCAGTGAAAGAACGGTAATGTTATCGTCTCCACCTTCTTCATTGGCAGCATCGATGAGCTTTTTACCGGCTTCCGAGAGGGGTATTTTCTTTGCCAGGATCTGCTCTATAGCTTTGTGGGAGAGCATATTATTGAGGCCGTCGCTGCAAAGCAGCAAACGGTCTCCGGGTTTCAAAGCACATGTGGTGAAGTCCGGACGGGGCAAACGGTCTGGCGCTCCCAGGCTTTGGGTAATGATATTACTGTCCGGATGTATGTCTGCCTCATCGGGTGTAAGCTTACCAGCCATTACCAGCTCCCACACCAGCGAATGATCATTGGTAAGCAGTTTAAGCCCATCCTGTTTACTGAAGCGGTAAGCCCTGCTATCGCCAACCCAGGCCATAACAGCCTTCTCGGGAAATACCCAGGCAACAACAATGGTGGTACCCATGCCTGCACGATCGGGATTTTCTGCTGATGCAGCAACAATAGCTTCGTGAGCCTCCATAATTGCCCCGGCAATATAACGCTGTATCTGCTCCTCCTCCTGGCTGGCTTCTATTTCCAGTAGATCAAACCTGTTCTTGATGGTTTCAACAGCTATTGCAGAGGCAACCTCTCCGGCATTGGCTCCTCCCATTCCATCTGCTACTACTAACAAACACCCCTGGGGCGGTAATTCTGCGGGATGATCCGATAAGCACCAGCGCTTCTGGCTCAGATCCGGGCATACAATAAAGTTATCTTCGTTATGGGCCCGGTACCTGCCAACATCGGTCATGGCCTGGATATCTACGCTTGATCTGAAAACAACTTCCGGTGGCAACGACATGCAAAAAAGTTTAAAATATATTACTCCAGTGATCCAGACAGCCAAATATAGCTTTCCGGCAATCTTTCAAAAATCTTATTGTAAAGAAACAGAGCTTTGCGCTAACAGACCAGATCCTACAGCTTTAGAACTTACAAAGCCTGCACAGAACATACGGAAACCACAGGCCTGATTACCGAAAGCCCTATAAGATTTAACAAGCAGACAAACTACATGCTTGCGCTGAGAGGTTGTTTTGCAAGCCTCACTTCCGTAACCTTATTTCGCTGATCTGTCTTTATTTCTCTTACCACCACCTGGTGCGGAGAGGTAAACAGCAGCGTCAGGAACACAGCGGCCCTGTACTCTTTCAAGCTTCCGTCTGATTCGTCGAGCACCCGCACAGAACCATCTGCAAAACGGGAGAGTGCCTCCTGCTTCCAGCCGGAACGCAGCTCTCTTGAATGTTTCGGGTCTGAAATCTGGTTCAGGTATCGCTGCAGCTCCCTGCTTTGAATCCGCAGCTTTTCTGCTTTAGAAACAGCACGGGCCTGCTGCGCTGCCCCTTGCTGAGTGGCGCTCATATTTTCCCTGCTGCTGGCTGCCTGGTCTTTTACCACCTGTGCATCTTTATATTGTGCCAGTACCTGGTTTAGGGAGTCCTGCAACAGCAGCTGCTGGTTAGCCTTTACCAGCTGGGCTTCCATTGTTTTCAGTTTATCCGCTACCGGGTCTTCGGCCTTGCCTTCTCCCAAAGAAGCAGCACTGTTTGCCATTTCTGCAGCAGCTGTTCCTTCTTTCGTATTAGCGGCAGATACACTGTTGTAATCTATGTACAGCCAGAGGCCTCCCATTGCAACAAGCAGTACTACAACTGCAGCAGCCATAAATGGAATATAGCTTTTTTTCGCAGGCTCCGCCCCTTTTTTCTTTTTTGGCACGTTCCACTGGCCTGTTTCCAGAAAATGCTTACCCCATCCAGAGATTTCTGCAGCAGTAGGCCTTTTACTGCGGTCAGCCTGCATGCAGGCCTCCAGTATTTTATTAAGCTCAGGAGAGAAACCCTGGGGAAGTGCAGGCACACTCGCTCCTTTCAGCAGGCACTGGCCTCCGGCGCCTTCCCAGGGCACTTTATCTGTACACATCTCATACAGCGTTACGCCCAGTGAAAAAATATCGCTGGAGGGGTCCGCTGAAGGATGCCGATCAAAACGCTCGGGGGGTGCGTAGGCAATGGTGAGGGTTTGTGTGCTGTCTGAGGTAGCTTTTCTCAGGGTATGCCTGAACCGGCTGCTGACACCAAAATCTGCCAGCACAAAAGACTTTGGATGTAACAGCAAGATGTTATCCGGCTTAATATCCTGGTGAATGATGGGGGGATCCTGGCTGTGTATTTCCTCCAGGGCCGAGCCTATCTGATACATCACCAGCGCTACCTTCTGTTCGCTGAAAGTACCGCCCTGCTCCAGTTCACTGGTAAGAGAGCCATAGGGGCAGTATGGCATGATCAGGTAGGGCGAACCTTCCGCTATATCAAAGTGATTTACCTTTAGCAGGTGGGGGTGAGATAAATTATAGGTAATGGAAAATTCATTTCGGAACTGACGGAGACCATAATCATCAAGCCCTTTACTGGGCGCATAGATTTTAATTGCCACTACAGCATCATCGGCCATCAGGTCCCTGGCCTTCCACACCTCCGAAAAGCCGCCCTCACCAATGATCTGGTCTAGTATATACCGGCCGGCGTAAACATCATTCTGCTTTAATACTGGCATAAAATTTTAAATAAAACTGCCCCTGACGACAGTTAGGCAAAAGAAAAGTAGTACGCTGCTCCTCCCGGGCTTACATCAGGCTCAGGCTGGATAAGTTGCCGGGAGCAGCCTAACAAAGAAAAATAAAGCTTACAGTATACATACTGAAGATTACCTGCTATAGTTCTCCCCTGCTGTTATAAGCATTATAATACTTACCATTCAATTGCATATCATAGAATAAGCTAATATTAAATTTAATGAAAGCTAATTAATACGTTTTCAATTCATTAGATAAAATTTAATATTAATTCCTGCGGTTGTTCATCCGCAGCAGGCCTCTTCGCTTAAGCTTCCATTTATTAGGCCTGTTCTTTTTATAGGAGGGCCGTTTTACCTTCCTGTACTTGAACTTATTCTTTTTAGAGAACAGCGATTTCAATCCAGATTTGTTCTTGTAGGCCGGACTCTCCTTTTTAGCCCTGGATTTATAGGATGCTACTTTCCTGTTAAACTTACGGGAGCGGGCATCTGCCTTTTTGCTTGCATTGCTTTTGAAGGCTCGGGCTGCCTTGCTCTTTACCTTATACTTTGTATTGAGGGTTCTGTTTTCCAGCTTTTTTGATGAACTTCGCTTAGCTCCACCATAAGCAGGCAGCCGGTTGCGGTTACCCCCGGCATAATAAGCAGCCTTTTTGCCTGAACGTTGCAGGCGCCAGCCCAGCGTAACTTCTGCCGCACTTTGTATCCCGTACAAATCTTTATCGCCAAAGGGCATACTGTAACTAAGGCCCAGCAGCATGTTTTGCCGCAGCAACTGCATGGCCAGCGTAGCCGAATGATCTGGGGAATAGTAAACCCCCAGCCCCAGGTGCTCCTCAGAAACTGTTTTTCTTGGATTTATGCCTTTGTTAAGCTGCAGCCCGCCTACAAAGTCGTTGAATTTATTCTCCTGCTGCCAGTACATGTTTGTAGCCAGCTCAAAAAAAGGATTGCTGATCAGCCTAAGCTGCGAGTAAACCATCCATTTAACAGGTTCGGCCTGGCTGTTGTCGTTTTCCAGGTAGGTAAACCTGCCTTTGTTTGCATTGATCATTCCTGCCCCTATATGAAAGCGCTGCTCCCCCCGTGCATCTGTCAGGTAGTAGGCTAAACCAATATTGGTTGTAAAAGCCTGGCTCCGGTAGTCGTGGAAGGTTTCTCCATGATCCAGGTTTGGGTTGATCTGTCCATCTGCAAACTGGTTCCTGGTGGTGGCTTTGTTCCAGTCTATTTTTCTGGAGAAAAAGCCGCCCTGCACACCACCAACAAGATGGTGCTGGCTGCTGAACCTTACGGTGTAGTTGTAGCTAAGCACTGCGCCGGTTGTGGAAAACAGGTAGGCGGTGCCGTTATCCTGCCGCAAAATATTGATACCTGCCGTGCCAAAGGGCACGTTGTTCCTGCTGTATAGCGGAAACTGGCCGCTAAGAACCATGCTGCGGGCACCAATATTACCCACCAGGGCCAGCTTTTGGTAGTGGGCGCTTATCTGCTGGTAATCGTTACCCGACATAGCCGTGGGAGCCGTTAGCTGCGGGCTTAGCCAAAAGCTTATAGGTGTTGTGTACTGCGCCAACAGATCTGTAGTGACAACTACCATGCATACGACTGCCACAAGGGCAACTTTAAATAATCGCATATCTATCGTATTAGCGTTACACTTCCTGTTAATTTGGTACTGCCTGCCTCCGGAGCATTCTCCTGGTACACTAAGATCCAGATATAGGAATCTTCTGGCTGCGGCTCGCCATTTACCGTACCATCCCAGCCCACTGCAGTAGCATCTTCTATGCTTGTGGTTTCATAAATAAGCCTGCCATGGCGGTTATAGATTCTCCAGTGCAGGGCACGCAGATTGCGGGCATGCAGCACAAAAGCATCGTTCATCTGGTCGCCATTGGGTGTAAAAAGCGTAGGCAATACAGCATAGGTACCTACCGGCTCCACCACCTCCTCCTCATCGTTATCGGTAATGGTGAGGGTTGCTACCTGCCTGGTTTCATCTATTACCACACCTGCTGCTGTAACGGCGTTTAGCTCTAGCACCACTGTTTCTTCCGCTTCCACCTCCAGATCTGCCAGTACATTTACCGCTACTTTTATGCTGGTCTGCCCGGCGCTCAGCACCAGCTGGTCTGCTGCAGGATCGGTATTGTAGTCGCTGCCTCTCTGAGCAGTACCCGACAGGCTGTAGCCGATGGTAAGATCAGCATCCAGCGCTTTTGACAGCGAAAGCACAAAAGCACCGCTTTTATCATCTTCTGCTGCATCTTTATCTACAGCAACAGAAAGCAGGGCTAGTACTACCTCCTCTTCTTCGTCATTATCCCTGATGGTAAGGCTGGCCGATTTCTTCGCTTCATCCAGGGCCACGCCTGCTATGGAAGGGGCCTGCAAGCTAAGGACCACTGTCTCATCTTCCTCAACCTCCTCATCGTCAAGTATTTCTACCGCCACCTTTACACTCTTGCGGCCCTTGTTTAAAACTACCTCCCCGCCTGGCGAAACATAGTCTGCACCAGCGGCTGCAGTGCCTGCCAGGCTGTAGCTAATGGTTAGGTCTTCTTGCAGCATAACAGAACTGCTGATAACAAAATAGCCTGCTTCAGCACCCTCTGCTGCATCCGTACCTACGGCAACCGACAAAAAGACGATCTCTTCTACATCATCCTCATCATTATCAAAAACCTTTAGTGTGGCAGCTTTTTCACTTTCATGTAACACCACGCCTTCTGTAGCAGAGGTCTGCAAGCTTAGTATAACTGTTTCATCTCCTTCTACTTCTGTATCAGCTTTTACAGCAACCACTACCTTTTCACTGGTTTTGCCGGCCTTCAGTACCAGCTGCCCGGCAGGAGATTCATAATCTAGCCCGGGAGTGGCCGTACCAGACAGGCTGTAGCTGATGGTGAGATCGGTATCCAGGGCTTCTGAGAGCATAATCATAAATACACCCTCCTGACCGTCTTCTGTCGCATCTCTATCTACTGAAACAGAAAGAACAGCGGGGACAACTTCTTCCTCATCATTATCCAGGAGGTTCATCGTTGCAGCCTTCCTGTTCTGATCCAGCAGCAAACCTGTTACTACAGGAGTCTGCAGGCTTAGCACCACTGTTTCGATTCCTTCAGCTTCTGTATCTGCCTTTACTTTTATTGCTACTTCCACACTGGTTTGGCCGGCCTTCAGCACTACCTGCCCGCCTGGCGAAACATAGTCTGTATCTGCAGTAGCACTACCTGCAAGGCTGTAGCTAATGATAACATCTACAGGCAGGGCAATGGAGCTGCTGATAAGAAAAGTACCCTCCCGGTTGTCTTCTTCTGCGTGTTTAGCAACTGTAACCGAAAGTAAGGCTGGTTCTACTTCCTGCTCCTCATCGTTATCGCGTATCTTCAATGTGGCTGCTTTACCAGCTTCATCCAGGATCACATCCTCTGCGGCAGGCGCCTGCAGGGTTAATATTACGGTTTCCTCCTGCTCTGCTTCTTCATCTGCCTTAACAGCGATGGTTAGTTTTGCGCTGGTCTGGCCTGCTTTTATCAGCAGTTGCGCAGCCGGAGATTCAAAATCTGTACCTGCCGTAGCAGTGCCCGACAGGGTGTAGGCTATGCTAAGATCAGTAGCCAAAGCTTTTGAAAGCTTCACCTCAAAAGCACCATCTTCATCATCTTCTGCTGCATTCTTTTCTACTGATACAGAAAGTATGGCCGGCTCTGCTTCCTCCTCCTTATCATCATCCTTAATGTTAAGGCTTGCTGATTTATTCGCTACATCCAGTATTACCCCTGATTGGGTGGGGGCTACCAGCTCCAGCACTACAGTCTCGTCTCCTTCAACTTCTGAATCTGCCTTTACTGTTATTGCTACCTCTACCTGCTTATCTCCGGCCTTCAGCACTACCTCTTCACCGGCAGCTTCATAATCGGCTCCTGCGGTTGCTGTACCCGAAAGGCTGTAGCGAATGCTGAGGTCTGCAGGCAGGGCTTCCGACAGTCTAAGTGTAAAGGCGCCATCTTTATTATCTTCGGCAGCATCTTTGGCTTTTACAACAGAAAGCAGCACATCTTCCACTTCCTCTTCTTCATCGTTATCCTCAATGATAAGCGTTGCTGCTTTTCTGGTTTCATCCAGAATTACTTCGTCCGTAGCGGGCGCATCAAGCGTGAGTACTACAGTTTCATCCTCCTCCTCTTCTGCGTCGGCCTGCACAGCTATTTTTATTTTTTCGCTGGTTTTGCCTGCTTCTATCATCAGCTGACCGGCAGGCGCTTCATAGTCTTCGCCAGGGGTAGCGCTTCCAGACAGGGTGTAGCTAATGGTAAGGTCGGCCGAGAGTGCCTCCGACAGGGATATTTCAAAGAAACCATCTTTGCCATCTTCTGCAGCATTTTTCTCTAGAGCAACAGATAGCAGCACCTGTACCGGTACTTCCTCCTCATCGTTATCTTCTATGGTAAGGGTAGCTGCTTTCTTTCCCTCATTCAGCAGTACACCTGCCGTTGCTGGTGCTGCCAGCTCCAGAACCACTGTTTCGTCTCCCTCCACTTCTGAATCTGCCAGCACTTTTACTTTTATTTTCTCCTTCTTTTTACCGGCTTTAAGCACTACCTGGCCTTCCGGGGCTTCATAGTCTGCCCCTGCAGTAGCCGTACCGGCTAAGCTGTAGCTAATAACAAGATCTTCAGGGAAAGCCTCAGACAGAGAGATCTCGAACTCACCGTCTTTATTATCTTCTGCTGCATTTTTGGCAACTGCAACAGATAGTAATGCCGGCTCTACCTCCTCCCGTTCTTCGTCATTATCGCTGATCTTCAGGCTTGCGGTTTTATTGGCTTCATCCAGTAAAACACCTGCTGTTGCCGGGGCCTGCAGGCTGAGAATTACAGTTTCATCGCCTTCCACTGCTGCATCAGCTTTTACCTCTACTTTGATTTTTTCGCTGGTCCTGCCTGCTTTCAGGACCAGCTGTTCTCCGGGATTAACATAATCTGTGCCTGCCGTTGCTGTACCCGAAAGAGCAAAGGCTATGGTAAGGTCTGTATCTAAGGCTTTTGAGAGTTTGAGCTCAAAGAAGCCATCTTTATTATCTTCGGCAGCATCTTTATCCACCACAACAGAAAGCAGCACATCTTCCACCTCCACTTCTTCGTCATTATCCTGAACCTGCATTGTTGCTGCTTTTCTGGCTTCATCTAGCGCCAGTCCTGCCACAGCAGGATCCTGCAGGGTTAGGGTTATAGTTTCTTCCTCTTCTACTTCTGCATCTGCTACTGGCTTTATTTTAACTTTTATGCTGGTCTTGCCTGCTTTCAGCACTAACTGGTCTACTTCCGGCTCTGTAGTATAGTCGCTACCTCTTTGTGCTGTTCCGGATAAGCTGTAGCTGATGGTAACATCGGTTGAAAATGCTTTTGATACTGCTATTTCAAAAAAGCCATCTTTGCTATCCTCTCCCGCACCTTTTTCTACTGAAACAGTAAGCAGCACATCTTCTACCTCCTCCTGGCTCTGGATCTCCATTGTTGCCGAATCATTCTGCTGATCCAGCACCAGACCTTCACGGGCTGGGGCTGTGAGTTGCAGCACCACCGTTTGCCTGTCTACTACTTTCTTCTGTTTCTTAACCTTTACTTTTGCACTGGTTTTGCCCGCTTTTAGTACCAGCTGTTCACCTGCCGGCTCCGTGCTGTAGGCATCTCCTTTTGTAGCTGTTCCCGAAAAGCTATAGCTGATGGTAACATCCTCCGGCAAAGCCTTAGATGCTTTTATCTCAAACTCTCCATCTTTGTCCTCCCTGTTTGCATGCGTGGCAACCTCTACTGAAATCAGTACATCCGCTACTTCTTCATCTTCCTCATCATTGTCCAGTATTATTAGTGTTGCCTCATGCTTAGCCTCATCCAGCACTACGCCTGCCACAGCAGAAGGCTGCAGTGTAAGAATCACTGTTTCCTCTTCTTCTACTTCAGTATCTGCTAATACCTTAATCTTGATTTTCTCTTTCTTTTTACCGGCTTTCAGCACCAATTGTCCTTCCGGGGCTTCATAGTCTGCACCTGCGGCAGCAGTGCCTGTTAAGCTGTAGCTGATGAGCAGGTCTTCCGCCAAAGCCTCAGACAGAGAGATCTCGAACTCACCGTCTTTATTATCTTCTTCAGCATCTTTGGTTACTACAACAGATAGTACTGCTGGCTCTACTTCTTCATCATTATCTTTTATGGCAAGGCTTGCTGACTTTCTTGTCTCATCCAGTTCTACGCCTGTTGCAGCAGGTACTTCCAGCGCCAGGATTACCGTCTCTTCCTCTTCTATTTCCTCGTCATCGCTAACAGTTATTGCTACGTTTACGCTGGTCTGCCCTGCCTTTAGCACTACCTGCTCTGCGGGAGCAGTATAATCTTCGGCTGCTATTGCTGTACCTGAAATACTGTAGCCAATGGTAAGATCTTCCTGGAGAGCAGCACTGGCACTGATGATGAACTGCCCCTCCTGATCAGGCTCTGCAGCGTCCGCTCCCTTTGCCACTGATAGTACTACTGCCGGCACTGGTTCTTCATCATCATCCTGAATGGTGAGGCTAGCCGATTTTGCTGTTTCTTCCAATGCTACACCTTCCCCTGTGGGAGCATTCAGCGTCAGAATTACTGTTTCCTCCTCTTCTACCGCTGCATCATCTATTACCTGAACCGGCACCTGCACTGAAGTCTGGCCCGCCATTAGCACCACCTGTTCTGTTGCTTCATAGTCTGCCCCTTCCGTTGCTGTGCCTGACAGACTAATGCTGATTGGAAGGTCTGCTTGAAGGGCAGCAGTAGCGTTGATGATAAAATAGCCGTGCTCATCAGGTTCTGCTGCAGCTTTACCCATGGCTACTGAAAGCAACACCTCCTCTACTGCTTCATCATCATTATCTGTGATGGCAAGGCTAGCTGATTTTCTTGATTCATCCAGTACCAGGCCTTCAACAGCCGGGGGTACTAAGGTAAGTACTACTGTTTCTTCCTCTTCTGCCTCTGTATCTGCATTGGGCGATATCTTTACCTTTACACTGGTTTTGCCTGCTTTCAGCACAACCTCATCTGCCTCTGGCTCTGTGCTGTAGTCGCTGCCTTTTTGTGCAGTGCCGGAGAGCTGGTAACTGATAGTAACATCAGCAGGCAGTGCTTGTGATACTGCTAATTCAAAGAAGCCGTCTTTATCATCTTCTGCCGCCTCTTTTTCCACTACTACCGACAGCAGCACATCTTCTACTACCTCTTCGTCATCGTCCTCAATCATCATGGTTGCTACTTTCCCGGCTTCATCTAACATCAGGCCCAGCAGCGAAGGCGACTGCAGCGTAAGTATCACCGTTTCGGCTTCCTCTATTTCAGTATCTGCCTGTACGGCTATGGGTACTCTTACACTGGTCTGGCCTGCAGGAAGTATTACCTGCTGGCCTGGAGAATCAAAGTCTGCACCTGCCGTGGCAGTGCCAGAAATACTATAATAAAGGGGAACATCAATAAGAAGCGGAAGAGAGCTGCTGATGAGAAAGTATCCATCTTCAGCATCCTCGGCTGCATCTTCTCCAACTCTAACAGAAAGCAGGGCCAGGTCTTCCTCCTCTTCATCATTATCTTTGATTTTAAGTGCAGCTGTCTTTGCATTTTCATCAAGTACCACACCGTTTATGGTTGGCGCCAGCAACCCCAGCACCACTCCTTCTTCACCTTCCACTTCTGCATCGTCTTTTACCTGAACGGGCACCTGAACTGTTGTTTGCCCCGCCATCAGCACTACCTCCTGCTTTGCCAGGGTGGTGCTATAATCGTCTGTGCCGGCTGTGCCCGACAGGTTAAAACCAATTGTCAGATCATTATCCGGCGCACTGGAGGCACTAATTACAAAATGTCCGTCCTGATCCGGCTCTGCAGCATCGCGGGCAGCTGCAACAGACAGCAGTATGTCTTCTGCTACTTCCTCATCGTCATCCTCTATCTTCAGGCTTGCCTCCTGCTTTGCATCATCCAGCACCGCTTCTGCTGTGGCAGGAGCCTGCAGGCGCAGTACTACTGTTTCGGCTTCCTCTACCTCTGTATCTGCTATTATCTTTACTTGTACCTTTTCAGTGGTCTTGCCTGCTTTGAGCACCACCTGGTCTTCTTCAGGCGCTGTTGTATAGTCGCTGCCCCTTTGTGCTGTACCGGATATGCTGAAGGTAACAACCAGGTCATTTTCTAAAGCCTTAGACAGCTGCAATGCAAAGGCTCCGTCTTTATCATCTTCTGCGGCATCCTTATCTACTACTACTGATAGCAAGGCAGGTTCTACTTCCACCGGCTCCTCGTCATTGTCCAGTATTTTTAGTATTGCCTCTTTCTTTGCCTCATCCAGCAGTACACCCGCTGCACCAGAAGGCTGCAGTGTGAGAATTACAGTTTCCTCTTCTTCTACCTCTGTATCTGCTGCTACTTTTATCTTGATCTTTTCGCTCTTCTTGCCTGCTTTCAGCACCAGCTGCTCTTCCGGGGCTTCATAGTCTGTGCCTGCGGCAGCAGTGCCCGCTATGCTGTAGCTGATGGTAAGGTCTTCGGCCAAGGTGTTGGAAAGGGAGATTTCAAACTCTCCATCTTTATTATCTTCCTCTGCATCTTTTACGACTGCCACAGAAAGCAGCACCTCTTCTATTTCTTCATCGTTGTCTGTAATGGTAAGGGTAGCTGATTTTCTTGTCTCATCCAGTTCTATGCCTGTTGCAGCTGGTACTTCCAGTGCCAGGATTACCGTCTCCTCTTCTTCCACTTCCTGGTCATCTGTTACAGCTATGGGTACATTTATACTGGTCTGGCCTGCTGGCAACACAACCTGCTCAGCAGGAGCAGTGTAATCCTGACCTGCTGTTGCTGTACCCGCAAACGTGTAGCTGATGGAGAGATCTTCCCGGGGAGCAGCACTGGCACTGATGATGAACTGCCCCGCCTGATCAGGCTCTGCAGCGTCCGCTCCCTTTGCAACAGATAAAACAATTGCCGGCACTGGTTCTTCATCATTATCCTGAATGGAAAGGCTCGCCTGCTGCTTGTTCTGATCAGGATCTAAAGCCACTCCTGCTATAGCAGGTGCCTGCAGCGCCAACACTACTGTTTCCACTGCTTCTACTTCTGCATCATCTTTTACCTGAACGGGTACCTGTACTGATGTTTGTCCCGCCTCCAGCCTTACCTGCTGCCCTACTGTTTCATAGTCCGCTCCTTCAACAGCTGTGCCTGTCAGGTTAATGCTGATAAGCAGGTCTTCCCGGGGAGCAGCAGTAGCACTGACGATGAAATAGCCGTGCTCATCCGGCTCTGTAGCATCTTTTCCGCTGGCTACTGAAAGCAGAATATCTTCCACTTCCTCATCATTATCAATAATACTTAGGCTTGCATTCTGCTTACCCTCTTCAGGATTCAGGACTACTCCTGCCACTGTTGGTACCTGGAGGGTTAAAATCACTGTCTCTTCTGGCTCTACATCCAGATCTGCCACAACCTCTATGGCTACTTTTACACTGGTCTGACCAGCAGGCAGCACTACCTGCCCGCCAACTGCTTTGTAGTCTGATCCTTCTGTAGCAGTGCCCGTTATCCCATAGCCAATGGTAAGAGCTTCTTCCAGCGCTGATGATAAGCTGATGATAAATTCTCCGTTAACATTATCTTCTGCAGCATCTTTGTCTTTGGTTACTGAAAGAAAAACATCCTCCGGTTCCTCATCATTGTCGGTGATCTGTACAGTAGCTGTTTTGTTTGATTCATCCACTAGTACACCTTCTTTGTCTGGGGTATTAAGCGTCAGGATTACTGTTTCCTCCTCTTCTACCTCTGCATCATCTATTACCTGAATGGGTACCTGAACAGTGGTCTGCCCTGCAGGCAGCACTACTTCCTGTTTTGCCAGGGTGGTGCTGTAGTCAGCTGTAACAGCTGTACCGCTTAGCCCAAAGCCGATTGTAAGATCTTCTGCCGGGGCTGGGCTGGCGCTGATGATAAAGTGGCCGTGCTCTGCCGGCTCGGCTGCATCTTTTCCCCTGGCAACGGAAAGCAGCACCTCTTCTATTTCCTCATCATCGTCTGTAATATTTAGTGTTGCGGATTTCTTTGCCTCGTCCAGTTCCAGACCCTGTATGGTGGGATTTGCTAAGGCAAGCACTACTGTTTCCTCTTCTTCTACTTCTGAATCTGCCTTTGGCGATATTTTAACCTTTATACTGGTTTTGCCTGCTTTCAGCACTACTTCATCTGCCTCCGGCTCTGTACTATAATCGCTGCCTCTTTGGGCTATTCCGGATAAGCTGTAGCCAAGGCTAACATCTGTAGCCAGGGCTTTGGATACTGATATCTCAAAAAAGCCATCTTTATCATCCTCTGCAGCATCTTTCTCTACTACTACCGACAGCAGCACATCCTCAACTTCCTCTTCTGCCAAAAGATAAGCCGCAAGCAGTGCTTCTTCTGTATCTACACCTGAACCAGAATACCCGGCAAGCAACAGCTGTTCGCCTACAATAACCGATGCATTTACTGATTCATTTTCTCCGCCAAAGTTTGCAACTACTTTCCCGTCTCCCCGATCACCGAAGCTGGTGTCCAGGCTGCCATCGGGGTTATAGCGGGCAAGGGCGGCATCTTCTCTGCTTCCATTTTTGGCCTGGCCTGCCACAATTATCTTTCCGCCTGCCTGCAGCACTACTGTTCTGCCCTGGTCATTACTGCCGCCAAAATCAGTCAGTACTTTTCCGCCAGAGCCAAATGAGGCATCCAAGAGGCCATTACTGTTGTAGCGGGCAAGGGCAAAATCCTGGTTGCTGCCGTTGGAGGCTTCACCTGTTAGCAAGATCTTTCCATCGGGCTGCAGGACCATAGAAATACCTAAAGCATTGCCGGAACCAAGCGCTGTGAGCACTTTTCCGTCTCCACGATTACCAAAGCTGGTATCCAGACTGCCATTTGTATTATAGCGAACAAGAGAAAAAAATCCTTTACCGCTTTCGTAAGACTGACCGGCAACTATAATCTTCCCATCAGGCTGAACGGCCATTGCCCTGGCTTTATCATCCCCTCCCTCAAAATCAGTGATTACTATTCCGTCAGAGCCAAAATCTTTATCCGGTTGTTTGCCATTGCTCTTGTAACGGGCAATGGCAAAATCCGAAGAAATGCCATTTTCTTCCTTCCACACCTCGCCAGCCACCAGTATCATACCGTCGGGCTGTAGTACCATTGATCTGGCGTAGTCGTTTCTTTCCCCGAAAGCAATTACCAGCTTTCCCCGATCGCCAAAACCATTATCAGGCTTTCCATCCTGGTTGTAGCGGGCAAGGGCAAAATCGTAGTTGCTGCCATTGTAGGCATAGCCAGCCACAACTATTTTACCATTGTTCTGAATGGCCACAGGCCTGGCCCGGTCGTTTCCACCATCAAAATCTGTAAACACTTTTCCGCCGGAGCCGAATGAAGTATCCAGTTCGCCATTGCTGTTATAGCGGGCCAGGACAAAAACTGCTTTATTGCCCTTATGCTCATCGCCGGCCACCACTATTCTCCCGTCTGACTGAATGGCTATACCATGATAGCCCACACCTCCATTAAAGAAGCTGGTGAGCGTATAGCCACTCTGGGTGCCAAAATCCTGATCTAAGGTTCCCGGCTGGCTTTTGGCTATGGGTGTAACACCAAGAAAGGCAATCAGTAAAATTGCTGCCTCTATACTTTTATAGCTGAAAAATGAGCGCACTTATCAAACTTTAATAAAATGTGTTTGTCAGGAGCTTTTGTTCTTTAAAACAGCACCGGCCTGGTGCACCTTCACAGGTTTAGTGTGTACGATCCGGCACATGGTATATGTGCCACGGGGCATCAGAGTTTTTGATACGCTCTGCATAAAACATCTTTTTAGCAAAAAAGGGGTGCTCAATAACAGCCATCACTGGCTACCGACCCCTGCTCCAGTAAAAATGTTGGTTTATCCATAAAAATGGTACCTGATGCGTAAGCTGTCAGAGATATCAGACAACAGTCCTTGATATACGCTGGAATAAAAATTATAGAGCTAATTTTAGTAAAATATTTATGCAACAATCTAAAAAACATTAAACGTAGAAGATTGTTACAAAGGTCCGAATTAAATCAACAAGCCCCTAATAATAAGTATATTAACTGGCCACAGATTGTACTTTTTAAGAACTTTTACAGTGCATTACCTCAGATAAACAATAAAAATGCCTTATCAGTGGCAGGCAAGGGAGCCCTGCTTATTACTACTTGCTTTCCGGCAAAAACATTACAACCACCGTATTCGGCCCTGCAGGCATACTCTTTCTGGTAGTCCGGTGGGCACTACTGATTGTGGAGCAGGGCTAAAAATGAGCTAGAGAAGCCTTTGAAGCGGAGAATATTCAATCAGTAAACCCATTGTCTATCCTCCTGACCAGTACTTTATCGATCTTAACCCGGTCCATATCTATTACCTCCAGTTCCAGCCCCGACCAGTGCAGCTTATCTCCTTCTTTAGGGATGTAGCCCAGTTCATTCAGGATCAGGCCACCCAGTGTATCGAAATGGTGCACCTGGTCATCTGAGGGTATATCAAAATAATGCAGAAAGTCATGAAAGGGATAATCTCCGTCAATGAGCCAGCTGCCATCGTCGCGCTGCTGAACACCCCACTCTTCTGTTCCCAGCTCTACACTGTCGCCTATCAGGGCCTCCAGTATATCATTCATGGTAACAATTCCCATTACAGTTCCATATTCATCAGATACCAGACTGTAGTGTACGCCGGTGTGCTTAAAGGTCTCCAGGGCTTTATAGGCAGAGGTAGTTTCTGCAACATAGGTGGCAGGTTTTATATAGTCCTGCAGCTGAAAGTTCTCCTCTCCCAGATGCCTGAACATATCTTTCAGATAAACCACCCCCAGCACATCGTCGAGGTTGTGCTCAACAACAGGATACACAGAAAAAAGTGTGTCGCTAAGCGTAGTTCTGATCTGGGAAATACCTGCATGCACCGGAATAGTGACCACATCTGTACGATAGGTCATGAGCGAGCTGATTCGCCGGTCGCCCAGGTGAAAGACCCGCTCCACAATATCCTGCTCTACCTCCTGCACAATACCGCCCCTGGCTCCTTCTTCTACCATGGCCCTGATTTCATCTTCTGTAACCCGTACTTCTGCGGGCTTTATGTTAAAGATGCGCAGCACAAAATCAGATGTTTTGGTAAGCAGCCACACAAAGGGAGCGGTTATTTTGGAGAGCAGCGTCATGGGGCCGGCCAAAAGCTTTGCATAGGCCTCGGGGTTTGACAAGCCGATGCGCTTGGGCACCAGTTCACCCAGCACCAGCGTAAAAAAAGTAATCAGCACCACAACAATTACCACCGCAAGCCCACCTGCATAAGGAGCTAAAAATGGCACCGATGCCAGCAAAAGTGCTAAGTCTGTTGTAATGGCTTCGCCACTGTAAATACCGGTAAGAATGCCTATAAGGGTAATGCCTATTTGTACTGTTGATAAAAACACATCGGGAGCATTTGCCAGATTAAGAGCTCTTTTTGCGCTTGCATTACCTTTTTTGGCCTCTGCCTCCAGGCGTGGCTTTTTAGCAGACACCAGTGCTATTTCCGACATGGCAAATACACCATTGAGCAGTATCAGTAAAAAAACGATCAGTATTTCCATAGCTTTTTTCCCGGGCTAAGCATGCCTGCAAAATTTCTTGTCTTATGTTGGCCTGTTGTGCTGATCAGTTAACAGCAAACTAACCCTGTGGTGTACAAGTGCCTGTTTCACAGCATCAGATAGTTTAGCAGATGTATGCACCGAAAGAAAATTTAGTAAGGGTCTGAATCAGATACCAATATCAGTTATTAAGATATTAAGAACACAAACAGAAAACGGCCCAGCAGCATCAGGGCCCTTTTGGCTGCTCCTCTTCTTCAAGGCTCGGTGTTATTTCCTTTCGTGAGAACTTTTCCATTTTGCGCAACGACCATATACCTAACACCAGCCAGAAGAATCCGGCAGCAAAGCCCGCCATGGCATCAGAAGCATAGTGCACCCGAAGGTAAATACGACTAAAGCCTATAAGAATGATGAAGACCGACAGGAGCAGCACCAGTATGTTCCGCAGTGGCTTTTTTTCCACATGGCGCCACACCAGGTAAATGATAAGCCCGTAAAAGGATGCAGCCACCATGGTATGCCCGCTCGGAAAGCTAAGTCCCGAAGCCTCTACCAGTGGCATTACAGGCCGGGGCCTGTCGAACAGGTACTTCAGTACAAGATTTAATGTAATGCTGCCCAGGGCAATTACCGGTACTTTAAGGGAATGCCAGCGGTGCCTTCGTACAAAAAGAAAATAGCCAACCAGCAGCAAAGCCGCAGGTGTTAGAAAATTCCTGGAACCAAAGAATGTTATGCCTTCAAAAAAGCTGGTAAGTTCTGGCGATGCAATGTTTCCTGCATACGAAAAAGCTGCCTGGTCAATTCCCAGCGTGTCATCTTCCCTAACCTCGGAGCTGATGTAGAAGAATATAATAATGCATGTTAAAAAAAGCGTCCAGACAAACAGCAGCTCTATTGTAAAAAGCGCCAGGGCAGCCGCAATTTTCTTATAAAAGCTTCTAATCATTTTTTAGCTGTACCACCTGATCAGCAGAGAAATAAATTCTTGTTCCAAAATCCTGCATCATCTCACCAATGCTAATTAACACACCAAATGTGGTTCTGTTTAAATTAGTGAAACAGCAGCACAGATCGCCAGCCCAAGGGCCGGTGCATCGCTTAGAGCACCACACCCTTTCGGGTATCTTTTGCCTTAGGAAAGTTATCGTCGCCCCATTGCTCCTTCAGGTTGGTTTCAATGGTAAGGCTTAGGGCTGTTAACGGCACATCCTCCAGCCTGTTTTCGAAAGGATCTTCGCTGCGCTCGCCTACCAGGTCCAGACATAGAAACACAAAGGAGATGATGATAGATAAGGGAATGGTAGCCCAGCCTATTTCCTCCACAAATACAAAAGGGAGCAGGGAAGCATGTATAAACACAAACACCCTGGAGAAAAAGCTGTACTGCCGGGGCAGGGGTGTGTTTTTAATGCGTTCGCTCCTGCCCTGTATGTTATTGAACTCCACAAGTGTTTCCTCGAGTTTTACAAAACGAAAATCCGAAAGCCAGCCCCGCTTAAAAGCCTCCTGCAGATCCTTGCCCTGTCGCTCCAGCAGGTAGTTCGGCGGGTTATTCTTATGATGAAAAAGCTCATACTCCCGGGGCTCCAGAAAGGCTACAGTATCTGAATATTCATTGGGCTCCTCGTACACTTCTACCTGGCTTGTTTCATTGTAGTGGTGTATTTTTCGCAGAAAAACCCGCAGGGCATGCACAAAAGCAATGTGCCTCCTGATCATGCGGTTCTGCAACTCTTTTACTGCCGCTGCCTCACCCGGATCTTCAGGAATGATCATCGTGATTACCTCCCGCGCCCATGCCCGGCTGTAATTTACCAGGAGGCCCCAGATCTTTCGCGCCTCCCACCACCTGTCGTAGGCATTGTTGTTTTTAAAACCCAGAAAGATGGCCAGGGCAGTACTCAAAGCTGTAATGGTACTAAATGGCAGGTGCAGGATGATGATCTCAAAGTGATCGTGCAACAGGAACACAATGATGGAAAGTATGGTGTAGTAGAGCAAGTGTTTCCAGGTGTAGTGGAAAATAATGCTCCACTTTAAGTTTCTTCTGACAAGCATAAAGGGTTAGCAATAATTCTACTGTAAAATCTGAATCCGATTAATATGTTTGAACATCATATTGTTTTCTTCTACAGCCCTGCGGCAGATCTTTTCCTGCAGGGGCTCCACTGCAAACTGCGCTTCCCGATCCAGGCCTGCCGCTAAGTCATTCATAGTTAATGATATAGTACATTTCACCAAAACCATCGGTTAGAAGCTTGATTGCTCTTTTATACAGAAAGAATATAGGCAGCTGTTTATAACCCAAAGATGGAAAATCAAGTTTTGCTGCCTTTTACCAGCGACCTGATATCCTCCAGAATCATGTAGAGACAGGGAACCAGCAAGAGTATGATGGCGGTAGAAAAGATAATACCAAACCCAAGCGATATGGCCATTGGAATCAGGTTGTTGGCCTGGGGAGAAGTTTCCAGTATGATGGGGGTGAGGCCTCCAAAGGTGGTTAAGGTGGTTAAGATAATAGGCCTGAAACGCCGAACGCCCGACTCGTGAATCGATTCTAAAACAGATCCATCTGAGCGTCGTCTCCGGTTGGCATAATCGATCATGATCAGGGAATCGTTTACAACCACTCCTGATAATGCAATTACACCCATCAGGCTCACCAGGGA
The DNA here is from genome assembly GCF_020178975.1 of Cesiribacter sp. SM1. Taxonomy (GTDB): domain Bacteria; phylum Bacteroidota; class Bacteroidia; order Cytophagales; family Cyclobacteriaceae; genus Cesiribacter. Next base: position 759,734 of record NZ_JAHXBU010000094.1, on the reverse strand, counting down.
TAGGTCGTAGCCCAGCAGGATGTGCCCGATTACAGCGCCTACCAGGCCAAATGGAATGGCAATCATTACAATAAGAGGCTGCAGGTAGTTGTTAAAAGCAATGGCCAGCAGGGCATACATTACCAGCATGGCCAGTGTAAAGCCACCCCAGAGCGATTGGGTAGATTCCCGCATCTCGGCTTGGCTGCCCTCAAAGCTCCAGGTTATGCCGGGATAGTCGGCCCTAAGCTGGGGAAGCACCTCTCTTTGCAGGGACTCCAGCACCTGTGTAACTGTATTGGCCGGTTCCACATCCATGCCCACGGTAACTACCCGGCGCCCGTTGCGGCGGTTTATGGAAGTAAAGGCTTCGCGCTCGTTTACCGTAACCACATCCAGCAGCGGAACTTCCACTCCCCCGGGGGTACGGATTACAAAGTCTTCCAGGTTGTAGAGGTCTTTCCGCTCCTCGAGCGGCAGCTTTACCCGCACTTCTACCTCGTTGTTTCCACGCAGCTGCCGCATGGCCAGCGCTCCGAAAAAGGCATTCCTGATCTGCTGCCCCACAGCGGTAGGGGTAAGGCCAAGATTACGGCCCTCGGGCAGTAGCTCAAAATCGAACTGCAGCTTGCCCTTGTTGTAGTTATCGTTTACATCCCGGGTGTTTTCAAAGGCTTCCACCCGCTCCAGAAAAGCCTGGCTGGCCTTTTCCAGCACCTCAATATCGGAGTGGCTCAGGTCAACGCTGATATCCTGCTGGTAACCTCCGGGGCCACGCTCTGCTTCAAAAGTAATCTGATCCACCCCTTCTATTTGCCCGATCTCATCCCGCCAGAGGCTAATTACCTCACGGGCCGACATATCGCGCTCGTCGGGTGGTTTCATCACAATCTCCACATCAATAATATTCTGGCCCCGCACATTTGTTTTTACCCCCTCGGCCACCTCAAACAGGTTATGTTTTTCAAACATCTGCAGCGTTGATTCTGTAATCTCAGTGGCTACCTTTGCCGCCTGTTCCGGGGTAGTGCTCACTGGCAGGGTAACGCCTGCTTCTATTTCATCGGCAGCTACTTCAGGCATCATAATAATACCCATGTGATCGCTGTAGCCATAGCCGCCCACCACCACCAGCAGCGTAACGGCAGCACTAAGGGTAATGTAGCGGTTTTGCAAACCTCTTTTTAGCAGGGGCCTGTAGTAATGGTCTACAAACTTCTGAAAGTGTTTTGAAAAAGCCTCCTGCCACTGCTCCAGCTTTTTAGCCACTTTAGAAGATTTTTTATCTGAACTGTGCCCCAGGTGCGCCGGCAAAATAAACAGGGCCTCGAACAGCGAAATGGAAAGTACTATGATTACAACCGCCGGTAGGGGCCACCAGAACTTACCCGTCTCGCCCGGAATAAACAACAGCGGCACAAAGGCAATAATATTGGTAAGAATGCTGAACACAACAGGCCGGGAAATGTCTTTAGCACCTGTGATAGCCGCCTCCAGAAAGCCTTTACCCTGCTGCCGGTATTCGTAAATGTTTTCGCCTACCACCACGGCATCGTCTACCACAATACCCAGCACCACCAGCAGGCCAAACATCGAGATCATATTAATGCTGAGGCCAAACAGGGGTAAAAACAGTATGCTGCCTACAAAAGCAATGGCCATACCCATCATTACCCAAAAGGCCAGCTTGTATTCCAGGAAAAGGGCCAGTATCAGCAAAACAATCACAACGGCCATTAGCCCGTTTTCGGCCAGCAGGTACAGGCGCTCCCGGTAATCTTCGGCAGTGTTGCTGTCAATGCGGTATTGCACACCCGGCGGCAGCGAAGCCTCAAACTCCTGCAGGATCTCCTGCACAGCAGCGGCAATCTCCAGGGGCGACTGGTCTCCGATCCGGTATATATTCAGCTCTATGGAAGGTTGCTGGTTAAACTGGCCATGAAGACCTTCTTCGGCAAAACCATCGGTAATGGAGGCCAGCTCTGCCAGCTTTACCGTGGCCCCAGATCCGGTGGTAATAACATCAATATTACCGAACTCTTCTGCCCACTGCTTGCGCTCCTTCATCCGCAGCAAAATTTCGCCGGTATTGGTTTGAACGGCCCCGCCGGGAATATCTTCGCTCGACTGGCGGATGATTTCCGCTACCTGGTTCAGGGTGAGGTTGTACTCCCGCAGCCGGTGCCGGGGAATTTCAATGTGGGTAACATATTCCGGTACATTACCAAGCTCTACCTGTGTAATGGCTTCGTTGTTCAGCAGGCGGTCGCGCAGCTGCTCTCCTAACTTTCTTAGCGTCCAGATATCAACATTACCGTAAAGGCCAACCTCTATTACACTACGCTGCCGCGCCTGCAACCGCACCTCCGGCTGTTCAATTTCATCGGGAAAGGTGCGTATCCTGGCGATGGCCTGGTCAATATCCTGGAAGGCTTTCATGCGCTCTGTTCCGGCCACCAGTTCTATCTCTACTGTTCCGGAGCCTTCGTAAGCGGTGGAGACAACTTCTTTAATGCCCTGCACCCCCCTGACAGCTTCCTCTACCGGCAACAGAATGCCCACCTCCACCTCTGCGGGTGCCGCTCCTGGATATACCACACTTACTTCTACAATATCGAGCTGAAACTGTGGGTATACCTCTTTCTGAATATTGTACATCGACCAGGCACCACCACCAATCAGGATGATCATCAGCAAATTAGCAACAAGCGGATTGCGTGCCATGTAGGCAATAGGACCGCTGTACTGCTTCTCCTGATTGTTATGTGAGTCCTTCTCCTGCATTTAGCGTGTACCTCCCATAGTTTGTGCTCCCTGCCGGCGCTGCCCTGCTGCAGTAGCTGCTGTATCCCCTCCGCCAGCGGCAGAGTCCGGATTGTTTCTGCGAAGTTCGGCACCCTCGGCAACGGTAGTGAGGTTGGTGGTTACCACCTGGTCGTTCTCCTGCAGGCCCTTGCTGATGTAGGCATATTCCGCATCGCTTAGTACAATATCAACTTCGCGGATGCTTAGCTTTTCATCTTCCATTACCCACACCGTTTCGTCCTGCCGCACCCAATCGCGGTTAAGCCGTACAACATCTTTTATTTCTGTGCCTTTGATGCTGGCCTCCACAAAGGAGTTAATCATCAGGGGAGGCAGTCCTTCGGATTCCTCCTGGTAAGCGAGCGGATCGGGAACCGCCACCAGCAGGCGCGCCATCCGGGTCTGATCCTCCAGTGCTCCTACCAGCTTATAAAGGTAGCCGGTGCGATATTCTCCTTCCTGCCAGGCTTTGCGGTCCCTGATCGTAACCTCCGACCCCCGCTCGCCTTCCTTATCGGGAAAAGTGAGCCAGCGCAGTTTGGAGAGCGGTACGTTTACCACTACCCAGTATACATCGCGCCCTACCAGGCGGCCAAGATCGTCGCCGGGTGCCACCTGTGAGCCTACGTTTGCATTACGGCTTAAAATATGGGCATCGAAGGGAGCTCTTATGGTACTTCGCTCCAGCTGCAGCTTTGCCTGTTCTACCGCTGCCCGGGCAGCTTCAACCCTTGCTTTCACTGCATTGAGCTGGGGCTCCCGCAGTACCAGCTCACGGTTCTCTTCTGTAATATTTTCGTCGATCAGCTCAAAGTCCCTGCGGGCTACATTCTGCCGCCCCTGCTCAATTTCCAGATCGGCCATGGCCTGGCTCAAATCGCTCCTCCGCAACTCAAGGGTATTTCTGAAATCTGCAGGGTCGATCTGTAGCAGTACCTCCCCTTTTTTTACAAAGCCGCCGGGCACAAAAGCATCTGAGCGGCTTATGATTTCACCACTCACGCGGGGGCTAAGCACAATATCTGCTGAAGGCTGCACGCTACCCGTTGCCACAATAAGCGGCTGATAGCTTCCCTGCTCCACCATTTCAACATCTACCAGCATGGCAGACTGCCTGCTGGCTCCTTCACGGCTGGCCGAAGGTTCAGTAAAAAAAATATAGGCTAAAACCGCTCCTCCTGCCAGCAGAATTGCCAGGCAGATAAGCAGTGTTTTCTTTTTATTCATGTAATCAAAAGCTGATCCGGCTGAATCATATTTAAGCTACTCATCTAAGTACCCTCCATCATCTATCTCCCGCTGGGTTTCGAACCCACCCGCCAGGGCACGGTACAGGGCAATCCGATACTCCAGCAGGTTTAGCCTTGCCGTTATCAGGTTGCGCCGCAGCAGCTGCTCCTGGTTAAGAGCGGTAAGAACAGCCAGGTACTCACTCATGCCATTCAGGTACTCTATCCGCAGTTGCTCAGAGGCCTGTTCGGCAAAGCCGAGCTGTTCCTCCAAAACCTGTATTCCCTCAAGTTGTTTCTGCTCCTGTACCAGGGCATCCTCCACTTCGCGAAAAGCAACCAGCACGGTTTGCCCCCATTCGTAAAGGCGCTGATTTTTCACCGCCTTTGTACGGTCTACTTCTGCCCGCAGCCTTCCTCCATAAAAAAGGGGGGCAGCCAGGTTGGCGGCAAGGGAGTAGGCCCAGTCCTGAAATAAATCCTCTGCATTGTTTGCCCGTACAGAAGCCGAACCACTGATCGCAAACCTGGGATACTGATCGCTGATTGCTGCGGCCACTTCCCGATCGGCCGCCTGTAAAAGTTTAAAAGCCAGTTGTACATCTGGCCGCCGCCGCACAAGCTCAGCCGGCACACCAGTTTCGGGCAGGGGCGGCGGTGCAGGAAGGCTATCGGCCTTGTAGTTGAGTGGTGCCTGGGGCGGGAGGCCTAAGAGTACTGCTAACTGATGCTCCAGCAGCTGTATCCTGGATTCGGTAAAGACTTTTTGCTCCCGGGTTGAGGCAATTAGCTGCCTTTGCCGAAGCATATCAACAGCCCTGATCTGCCCAATGCCAAAGCGAGCCCTGATGAGCCCCAGGATCTTTTCATTGGTTTCAATCTGCTCCTCTACCAGCGCCAGCTGTTGCCAGGCTGCCATAAGCTGGTACCAGGTGCGTGTAATTTCTGCAGAAAGCGAAACTGCCGCTGCCTGGTAATCGAGCAGGGATGCTTCTGCCCTGAAACGTTCAGCAGCAACCCTGGAGCTGATCCGGCCCCAGAGGTCTGCCTCGTAAACGGAAGACAGCCCGAAGCGCAGGTTTTCGCCACCCACAAAGTTTGGCTGCGGATAGCTTGTTCCCACCTGCAAAGAAGCTTCAACATCGGGCCATAAGTAAGATCTCTCCCGCTCAACAACGGCTTGTGCCGCCTGAAACCTGTGCCAGGTAGTCATCAGGTTAAAGTTCGAATCTAGTGCCTGCCCCACCAGTGCATCCAACTGCTGATCGTTAAAATTGGTCCACCATGCTGCAGGTGTTTCCCCATTGCCAGAAAGGGTAAAGGCTGCCGGGGGCTCCAGCGGCAAAGTGGTTTTAGAGGTCTTTGGGGTGCAGGCACAAAATATGATGAATATAAGTAGCGGAACAAGCCTATAAGCGGCATCAAAAGCCCTGGTAACAATGGCACAAGCAGAGCCTGCAAAGGCACTGTTCTTAGCTACCTTAGTCCAGGCCCTTTTCCCTGTTGGGGTAAACGCTTCTATGCTGTTATCCAAGATTAAAGTTTTTGTCTGATCAATTCCCTGATGATTAACCTTTGCATGCCGAATGATGTTTAGCGGTGCTTTAGTACTTGACACTTGCCGGTTGTTTCGGGATTTAGCTTTTCAGGCCTGAAGCATTAATGTTCCGGCATATTTTTGCAACCCGTCAATGGATCAGGAAACCTGATGTCCATGATTCTGTGCAGCAACACACAATAAAAAGCCCTAACCTTTGAAAGATTAGGGCTCTATATGCTGTCTTAAAACGGTTAAGCTACAGTGGGGTAGTCTTAGTCTTTATAGACGTTACCGGCGGGATTGGCCTCGAAGAGGTTTACCTGTTCAAAGTCATTATTGAGCACAGCAGAGCTTCTGTAGTAGATGCCATAGCCCCCGCTGTTGGAAATCTTGCTGCTTCGGATGGTGAGTTTGCTGGAGGTGGTCACATAGATGTTGGCTTTAACACCATAGCTGATGGCGCTGCCGCCATTCTCTACCACCGCATGCTCGAGCAGGTTAGCATTGGCAGTAAAGATGCTGATGCCTCTCCATGCTCCCGCCTGTTTGCTAACGCTGGTGAAAGTTACCTTCTTTTCTGCAGTACCGGCTGCATGTATGTAAGCGCCTGGTCTGTCTGCCACTTCTATGTACTGATCATCTGCCATTTCTATAACAGCACCAGCCATTACCTTCCAGCCTGTTCTTACAGATAAAGGTCCGCTGCTAAAGCGGTAATGGTAGCCCGGCCACACCACCTCGCCTGTTCCCTCTACAGTGCCACCAAATACTTCTATGCCTCCTTTGGCATTATCAGAAAAATGGGAAGCAGCATCAAGGTTTTGCACCTGGCTGGCTGTCATATATAATCCTGCTGCTGCATGGTGGGTAAATTTATTGCTGGCAAAGCCGCTGAACTGCGTATTGCTGCCCACATAGATGCCATAGCCTGCGTTGTGGTGCAGCTCACTGTTCCTGATGCTAAGCTTGGCCGGGCTTCCGCTTGCACCAAAAAGGCCTATGGCTGCTTTTATCCCATCAAACAGCACAGCACTTCCGGCATGGGCAATCTCTACATAATCTAAAGTGCTGGCTTCGTTGCTGGAGTAGATGATCAGACCTTTCCAGAAGCCTGCGCTCTGGGTTTTGCCCCGGAAAATAATCTTTTTATTCTGCTGACCAACAGCAGAAAGATAGCCTGGTTCATGTACTTCTATCTTTTTACCCTCTGCTACCTCTACCACTACGCCTGGTTTGATGGTGAGGATGGCTTCAATTTTTATATCTGCACTTACGCGGTAATCTGGCGTAGCAGGATCTGTAAAGATATCCTCTAAAGTAGTATTGGTGCTGATGTTGCCCAGCTCCTGGGTTTCTTTTGGTGGCTCAGGTGTCGGGATTGGCTGTGGATCGCCTGAATCGTCTGTACAGCCTGTAATAACCAGTGCAGCAAGGGCTGCCACAATAGAAAAGTGTTTGAGTTTCATGATTTTGAACTAAGAAAAATGATTATGATTTGTAAAATTCGGATTTAGAAATGCAGTAAGCAGTTTAGGAGCGCAACAGCGCCTGGCAGAGAAGGAAGCAGCTGTTGATGAAAGTTTAACTGCCGGCATGAGTGCCATCAGGGATTACATACAAAAGCCACCGCATGCGCCACTCAGATCATTGAACCTGATCACGGAAAACTTGCCCTCTTTGATGGTAACAGGATTACCACTTTGGCTCATAAAGGTGCCGGAGAAGGTTCCTTCCACCAGCCCTCCCACCGCATCATAGCGGGTAACCCTCACATCCAGATCTGTACCCTCCATGCTTAAACCAGCAAAATAATGAACTGAATTATTCCCTGTCTTAAGGGTGATCCGTGCTCCTGTTGTACCACTCTTTTCCGCCTCTCCGAGGGCGTTACCCAGGAAAGTTATTGCCACCTCCTGGTTGCCGGAAACATCATGGATTGTTAGCGTGGAAACAGCAGCATCCCTGTTATAGTAAATAAAGCTGTTAGGATAAGGGCTCAGGCTGATTACTTTTGTTGTGTTGGCATAGCCATCTCCATCAATAACAAAGCTGTTGACTCCTGTTTCTGTAGTGGTTTCACACATATTCAGGGGGCCTGCACTAGCGCCTCCGCTAGCCGGAGCCTGGAAGCCAGTAGTTCCTGTTTTATCCTCATGCGTAATGGTGATGGTGCCTGCAGTGGTAGCCGGAACTAAAACTTCATAGGTGCCAGAGGCATCGGTAGTAGTACTGGCAGAGCCTCCTGCCCACGCTGCCTCAACAGTTGCATTGGCAATGGGCGCATTGTGGCAATGCACAATGCCCGCTACCGCAACAAGCTCAGGACCTGACAGATCAATAATGCCCAGGTCTACAGTTTCTCCGGCTGCTGCTGTTGAAAATGTTTTTGTAACGTTTAACCCGGATTCTGTAATCACCTGCAAAGTGTAGGTGGCATTGGCAGCAAGATAGTTAGCAGTGAAAGATGCGTCGGCGTCTGCTACTTTTACTGGAAAAGCATATTTGATCAGACTTAAATGACCACCGCCGTTTACCACCTTCATGCTAAGATATTTCACTTTATCACCCTGTTTGGTTTTAAATTTACCCGATGCAATGGATGGGCAGGGATCGGGCTTAATGGTGCCTACATCATATACCTGCCCGGGGGCCAGTGGCGGTACAGGTACCAACACCCAACGAAACTTTTCATTTGGTGTAGTAAGGGGCGGAATGGTCAGGGGAGGCGCTACCATCACCATCAGGGGCATACCTGCAGGAACTCTCTTTTCAAAACCTATTTGTTCGGCACCCGGACCATCGTTATCAATCTCAATACCGTTGCTGAGATCGTTGGTGGACTGGCCTACGTATATATCACCCTGATTGAGTGCTTCACCTCTACAATCTACCACCCTGCCGATAATGGTTGCAAACTCCTTGGGATCATCGCAGTTCCAGTCGGTAAAATGCTTTACGGTTCCTATATACTTGTCGCCCTGGCGGGTGGCAGATCCTTCTTCCTGCCAGACTCCCTCCTCTTCATCGAAATACCATAGCGGAATTGTTTGAGGAGCGGTAGTCAGCTGGCTTTCAGGAATTGCTACTGTGAGGGTAGAGGGTTTTCCTGCTGCCAGCTGCAGCTTTTCTCCATCGCTGCCGGTGAGCAGCACCCGTAAGATGCCGTAAGAATAGAGGATGGTGCTGCTTTCGTCTGTTCTGCGGGCCATCATGTCTCCACCTGCTACAACAGCACCAAAGCCTGCTGCGGAGGGATCCTGGTAAAGCACACTCATATTAACCTCCCCTTCATACACATCGCCAGACTCTGTCACCAGTCCGCTTGTAGGAATTTCCACCTTAGATCCATTGGCTAAGGTTGCCGTACCGCCAGCCATTGCATCAATCGTGTGGGTGGTGGTGGCGCGCTGCAAATAAACGTTTACCCTGGTCTCCTTTTCCTTACGGGGCACTTCGGCGCGTACGCTGGTAAAATATCCCTCTTTCCCGGCGCTGATCACACAGCGGTTGCCAGGCACCTGAACGTCCTGCAGCCTGAATGAGCCTTCGGCATCGGTGGTGGCAGTTTCGCCATGTGCCGTTACCCTAACGCCGGAGAGCGGATTTCCCTCTTCGTCAAGCACAAGGCCGCTAAGGGTAGTTGTAACACTGGGAGCCGGGCTAAGCGGATCCTCTACCACCACCGGGCCTGCTACATCTCCATCATCGTCGGTACAGCCGTTAAGAGCTGTGAAAAAGGCCAGCACATACAGGCAAATTAAGCACTTGCGGAGGATGCTTGTTATTGAAATAGACTTCATTTGTAGTCAGGAATTATGGCTGATGCATGAAAAAGGGGTGATCATTACTGGAGAGCAGGCCGTTCTCATAGTCGCCACTGCTGCCCAGGCTGGGCGGAAAGTAAAAGCTCTCTATGGCAGGCTTATGGCCGCTATAGGCACTGGTACCCAACAACACCTCTTTGGTAGCTCCATTGAACTTACTTTCTGCTGTAATGCGGTACTCGCACTGGGCTATATCGTGAATCCAGTAGTTGTACTCTCCTTCTTCTATGGTAAAAGATTTTTTAATGACTTCAGGCGCACTCCCATCCAATAAGGTGGCACCTGCTACAGGCGTTAGGGTTACTGTTACTACTGTACCGGAAGGCATCTGAACAGCATCAGGTCCTAAGTTGGTGAAGAGCAGTGTGCCCCCAAAATAACCAGATCCTGAACGCTCGCTCCTGGGGCGGTCGGGTATAGGACCGGAAAGCTGCCACCTGAAGTTCTTAACGGCCCCTTCCTTTCCCGGGCTAAAGGCATTATAGTCGGCAGCGGCAGGCATGCCCATGCGCAGGTGGTAGGTTTTGCCCTTGTAGCTTACTTCTTTCCAGGCATAGATCTTCCAGCCACCTATCTCCAGTTTGGGCAGGGTGTATTTGCCATTGGCATCGGTAGTTACCTCTGCAGAGCCATAGAGGGCGTCGTTATCTGCCCTTACTTTTACGCCGGCCATTGGGTTGCCTTTTGTATCTACTACAGTGCCTGTTACTGCATAAGGTACTTCAGTACCAGCATCGGGTGCTGGGGTTTCTTCCTCCTCCAGGCAGGAAAATAAGATGAAACAGTAGGATGCAATGAGCAGCACCACTTTGAAAGATGGTGTAGTCATGATTGATATTAGTGTTAAATATTTATGCTATCTGTAAGGCCAGTCTTATGTATGCTTATGACCTCTTTTGTCTCTAAAAAACCATTTTGTTAACCGCTACTGAAGCTGTATTGGCAGAGCAAAGGTGGCACAGGCGTTCCTGCCTGGAAACACATCTGCATGCCAGGTGCCAATTGTCCTAGTTAAAGTGTAGTAAACAAGTTCTGAACCGAATAGCAGAATCAGCTATACCTGATCCCTTTCACAGCGCCTAAAAATCAAATCTGCAGCTTTGCTCAACTAACAAGTTCTGCAGTTAACAGCCATACTTGCCTGTTGTTACACAGCCGATCCTTCATGCCTTCCTCCACTGCTTATGCTGCAAAAGTAAAGAACACTGGCCTGTAAGAGTTTGCAGATCTTGCTGCTGTGTACATTTTGCAGACTAATGCTTCTGTTCGCCCTCTGTTTTTTTCAATGCACAAAGTAAGGCAGATTTGGTGTCAGAATAATTGATCAAAATCAAGATTTGCTTTGCAAGCTATAATCCTGCCTCCGAAGCCTTACTGCCGGGCATTAGTATTTGCAAAAGGTTTCCATGTTCTGTTCGTTCCTTTAAATATTGATGTGCCTTGTCTTTTTACAGCCTGCAATGCAGCAATCAAGCTGCACTGTACTTATCATCTGTAACAGATTATATAAGCAAAATTAGAATAGTGCATGCATGCATACTTGTATGAAAGCGACTTACTCCAATCACTTAATATTTTTAAGAGTTATCAAACAGGCCAGTAGCTTACCCCAACCCGCACAGCACAAAGATAAAAGGCTTATGCTGTGGATTTTCACTATTTAGACCAATGCCGGCTACTAATCGTCAGCAGGCACATTTCTACAGATTAATCTTATTTTATCGACCAATGACTTTCATCGTTAAACTTTCGGCCCCGGTTGCTATTCTTGGTTATTGCTCCAGTTGTAGCAATTATTGAAATTAACAGCAACTCTATTTCCGTCTGAATGCTTAGCAAATGTACAGTGGCAGAAGGGCCTTTGTCTAACCCGCCTGTTACACTGTATAACACTCCTGTAACATCTGAAAAATAGTACGTAACCCTGCCTGAGGCACAATAACAGCCAGGTAACAGACCCTGCCACGCCTGTAACATGGCAGGGTTCCTTACCCTTCAAGATGTAAATCAGGATAGAAATACAGGGGAAAATGAGGAGTTGCCGTTAGTGGAATGTGAGCTGCTGTAGTGAATGCGCAGCGCGTAAAAACTTTCCCTGACGTTCAGAAAACTTAGCACTCCAGTTTCAGCCAAGCACCACCTCATGCCTGGCTGCAACAGTTTTAAGTGTGTCTGTGCCTGGGGCTGCCTGTTGTAATGATTCGCTTAGTTCCCGCAGAAAGTTCTCGTGCCCCCCGGGGGTAAGCGTTACCAGGAGCTTTCCCTGCCTGGTGCCGGCGTTTTTAAAATTATGCCGCAGGCCCCGCGGAATGGTAACCGTATCACCGGCAGTACAATGGTGAACTTCATGGCCCAGGAGCACATCAAACTTACCTGTTACCACATAGATGATTTTATCTTCCCCGCTGCAAATGTGTGGTGGAGATCCTGCACCAGGCGCTACTGTTTGCTCCAATACTGAAATTAAACCACCGCTGGCGGCTGCACTTTGTTTAACAGTAATTTTCAGGCCCATCATGGAGAAAGTATCTCCCTGCTTTGCTTTGATAATATTTGAGTTTTTCATGTTTGTAAAAGCTTTTCCTTCGTCCGCTGCCGAAGTACATTTGAAAAATAGAAGCCCTGCGGAGCTTTTCTTTTCTGTACAAAAAAGTTTCTGTTGCGCTTTACAAACTTAGCAGCAGGCAAGGCTGCTTTTCATTAACAAAAGTTAAGAAATACTTTAGCAGGCAATTCTTTTTCTGATGCGGCTAAGGCTCACAGGCGTAATGCCGATCATGGAGGCTATGTGGTGCTGCGGAACACGCATGAACAGCTGGGGCTGGTTCTTGATCAGGTATTGGTAGCGCTCCATTGGCGTAAAGCTAAGGAAGAAGCGAATGATCAGCTCCTGGTCGGCCATAATGCTCTCCGCAATAGTACTGCGCAGCTGGTAAAAGCATGGTTGTTGCCGAAGCAAGCTCATATAGGTATCAAAGTTTAAAGTTCGAATGTGGCAGTCTTCGAAGGCTTCAAACACCTGCTGGTTAATTGTCTTGAACATCATACTGATGCATGGCCCGGTAAAGCCTCCCTCAAAAAAGAAAGAGGCAGTAACTTCTTTACTTTCCAGGTAATAGAGCATCCTTACACATCCTTTTTCAACGAAAAATACTTCGCTGGCTACCTTACCTGCAGGGGCAATGGTTTCTCCCTTACGAAACTTTTTAAGGGGCATGGCCCGGGCAAAGTCCTCTAAAAGTACCGCACTTACCCCTGAATTTAATTCTGTAAGCTTCTGTAGCAGGAAGTCTGGTGTATCCATAGAATTTAAAAGCAGAGTTTTAACAGATAGATTTCATTATGGGTGTAGCAGCAAACAGCTAACTGAATATATTCTATTACTAAAGTTAAGACTGGCGCTGCTACATAGGGGCAGCTTTTCGGGAAGCATACTCATTTGGTAAAGTACCAAACTCTTCGCGGAAGCATTTAGAGAAGTAGGAGAGGTTGTTAAAGCCTACCTGGTAAGCAATTTCAGCAACGTTACCTGCCCGGGCCTGCAGCAATTGTGCGGCTTGTTTCAGGCGCATCATGCGTACAAAATCGCTGGGGGCCTGCCCTGTAAGGGCTTTTAGCTTGCGGTGCAGATGCACCCTGCTTAGGCCTGCCTCACGGCTAAATTCTTCTATGCTGAATTCAGAATCGGTCATGCGCGCTTCCACAATCTGCATCATGCGGCGCAGGAATTTCTCATCGGCAGAGGCTATTTGCAGCTGGGTAGGCTCCAGGCGTAGCACACGGCTAAAGTGCTCACGCAATTTGCGGCGGTTTTCCAGCAGGTTCTGGATACGTACATGAAACTCCCGGGCATCAAAAGGCTTGGTGAGGTACTCATCGGCACCGTTTTCCAATCCCTGTAGTTTGGCATCGGTAGTGGCCAGGGCTGTAAGCATGATCAGTGGTATGTGGCTGGTGCGCTCATCTCCTTTAAGCTGCTGGCACAGGGCCAGGCCGTCCATTTCGGGCATCATCCAGTCGCTGATGATTAAATCAGGCACCACCTCCAGCGCTTTGGCTAGCCCCTGGGCGCCGTTTACACACTCCAGCACCCGGTAGCTACCCTCCAGCTGGCGCTTTATATAGTTGCGAAGGTCTACATTATCTTCCACCACCAGCACCAGGGGCTGTTCTTCCTGCCCTGTAGCAGCTACTGATGCCAGTGCTTCTTGCTGCTCTGCCTGCTGCGCCGGTAGCGTGAGCATCTGGTAAGCCAGGGCACTGGCCGAATGCCCGTCTGCACCTGGTGCTATACCAGCAGTTGCGGGAATGTAAGGCAGCTGCACCATAAAACAGCTTCCTTCTCCCGCCCTGCTTTCCACACTTATATGACCCTGGTGCAGCTCTACCAGTTCTTTGGTAAGGGCCAGGCCAATGCCTGTACCCTGGGCATCTGCATAATACTGTTTACCCTGGTAAAAGCGGTTAAACACATGCATCAGCTGATCTGCCGGAATTCCCGGGCCACTATCCTGCAGGCTAATCTGTACCAGCGATGACTGCTGCTGGCCATGAGCGGGCAGCAGCTTTACCTCCAGCACCACTGTGCCCTGTGCCGGGGTAAACTTAAAGGCATTGGAAAGCAGGTTGTACAGTATTTTCTCAACCTTATCGACATCGTACATGCACAGGAGCGGATCTTCCGGAAGCCGGAGCTGAAAATTGATTTGCTGTGCAGTGGCCAGTGACGAAAAGGAGGCAAAAATAAGCCTGATCAGCTGCTGTAAATCGCCATTCTGCAGCTCCAGCTGCATATTACCCGATTCCACTTTGGAAAGATCCAGCAGCTGGTTAATGAGCTGCAGCAGCCGCCTGGCATTCCGTGACATTACGTTCAGATCGGAAACAGCCACCGGTACCTGCGTTTGCTCCGGACTGCGTTCGGTAGCAGCCAACTTATCGAGCAGGTTATTGAGGATAAGGCTAAGCGGCGTGCGAAACTCATGCGAGATATTGGCAAAAAATCGGGACTTCACCCCATCCAGCTCCTTTAGCTTTTCTGCCTGCTGCGCCAGGGCTTCTGATTGCTCACTCAATGCTCTGTTTTTCTGTGCCAGCTCAGTAGTACGCTGCGCTACCAGGCTTTCCAGGGCCATTTTCTCGGCCCGCAGCTGCGAGGAACGCCAGCGGACCAAGATCCACACCCCACCCAAAAAGAGCAGCACATACAGCACATACATATAGCCTGCGCGGTACCAGGGTGGCAAAATAGTAAAAGCATAGGCAACAGGTTCTCCTATCTCGCCCTGTGCACTTAGTGCCCGGGCATGCAGGGTATAGGTACCTTCGGGTATGCGGGTGTACTCCTTAAAGCGCTCACTGCTCCAGGCAGACCAGCCTTCGTCGTAGCCCTCCAGCCAATACTGGAACTTATTTTCATCGGCGCCATTGTAGCTGGGTGCAGCAAATTCAAAACCTAAGGAATTATTTTCAAAAGGGAAAACAGCTGCAGCCTTGCTTTGAGGAAAGACTACAGAATTGCCCGACAACACCACGCGCTCCAGCAGCGTGGGGAAGGGATGTTTTTCTACTTTAGCGCCCGACTGCTCAAAACGCACCAGGCCGTCTACCCCTGCATACCAGACTGTTCCATCGTTCTGCTGCTGGTACATAAAGCGTTTGAAAGGATCGGTTATGCCACTGAAATCATACGTGCTTAAAGTATAGGCACCACCTGCCTGTTTGGCGGCTAAGGCTAATTTCCAGCGCTGATCTTCCTTATTCTTGGTCCACAGCCAAAGCTGCTGCTCCTTATTATACTCCATGGCCGGATGTGCCAGCTGACCAGCTAAACCAAGCTGCTCTGCAAAGTTGGAGATAGGCTCAAACCGATTAAGCTCTTCCCGGAATCGGAATAGTTTATAATTCACCTCACCTGCCTGGGCAATAAGCTGCTCACCCATCCTATACAACCTGAGGGTGCCGGCAGGTATTCCCTGCTTTTCGCCAAAACGTTCTACCGTGGCCTGTGTGAAAAAGTCCTGATCAGCATGAGCACCCTGTGCACTAGGAAAGCGCAGCCGAACAAGGCCTGAATGTATCGGTAACCATAGGTCGCCCTCAGGCATCTGCAGTATCTGTGTCAGATCTTCTTCTTCCAGCCCTGCTATGCTGCCTTGGTACTGCCAGGCTTCGCCCTTACGCTTAAAAGTATGGAGCCCCTTGCCCGCTGCATATACTAAAGAAGTATCAAGAATGCTGGGCTCTGCGTCTCTGCAATAGTTGTTCCAGGGATGATCAGAGATTTTCAGTGATGTTATGTTGCCGCCCCGCCATTCAAACAGCCCTTCTTCGCTTGCCAAAAACAAGGATGTTCCTAAAGATTGAATATTCCATATACTGGCCCCAAAACCGGCTACTTTTTTGAAGGTGGCTGATACACCAAAGGGTGCCTTTTCTTCCAAAACAAACAGACCATCCGTAGTGCCTGCATAAAGCCGGCCCTCATGCAATTGCACAGCGTAGGTTTGCCGCTGCAGGCCATTTTGTTCATTGAAATAGGAGAAGGGGGCATTGAGCCTAAGCCGGCTTAAGCCTTTTTCTGAACTTACCCACAAGCCTCCCTGCTTATCGGTACTTAGCAGATAAACAGTGTTGGTAGGCAGTCCGCTTTCTTTGTTAATAATGCGTTTAATGTTGAGCTGCTGATCAGCAATTACCACACCGCCCCTTAATGTTGCCAGGGCAATGTTGCCATCTGGCAGAACAGTGCCGCTAAACAGCCAGTTGTTTAGCAGAAAAGAGACTGCAGCGCCATTAACAGGAGCTGTTTGCCTGCCATCGAACTGGTATAGCCCACCGCTGTTGGTAGTCAGCAGCCAGCGGTCAGGAGAAAGCGGCATCAGAAACTGCGGGATTTCAGCAGAAAATGCCTTGTCGTTGGAGAAAAGCTCCAGCTTATCGTTTTGTAATACGAACAGCCCTTTGTTTGGCTGGTGCACATAGAGCTTCTGGTTAATATGGTAAACACCGCCAAAAGCTTCATCTGCTTTCCAAACCTTAAACTGATCCTGGTGCCAGCGCATCAGGTAGTGGTTGGTCTTGAAGTAAACACCATCGGGCGTAACAATGGTGGCCCAGACAATACCGATGGCGCCAACCTCTTTTGGTAAGTGGGGCAGCAGCGAAACAAACCTTTTTTTACCACTACTATCTGTCTCCAGATAGCCCAGGTTATCAGAAGCCCCAAGGTAAATACGGTCAGAGGAAGCTTCCAGGCATAGTGACCATACCATATCCTTACCTGGCACTTCTACAAACTGCCAGCTACTGCCATTGTACAGCAGCACGCCCCCCTGGCTTGCAATGTACATCACGCCCTCTTTGCCCTGAATGATAGAGGTATGCTCAAAGTGTGGTGTGAGGTGGAGGTACTCTTTTGGGTTGAAATTCTGAATGATGGGCAAACCCCTGAAATGCTCTGCAGCATTAGCGGCAGCAGCCAGGCCTGGCTGGCTGACAGCTACTCCGGGAATCCCCAGCAGTAAGAGCAGGAGCACTACATTCCTCCAGATTTTATTAACCGATGGCTTTTCAGGCAACATATTTGCAATTGGAATATACAAGTTAGCTAAAATGGAGGCTGTAGAAGCAGAAGGGCAAAGAAATTTTTCAATTATCTATTCATATAGTTACAAATATGCCGGTTAATACCTACCCTGCCCCGGAAAACATGTAGGCAAAGGCCTGCGTACAGGTAAACAGCTTTAAATCTTTCAATTCAACAAACCTACTTCTGCCTTTAATGGGAAACTATGCCAAAATCGCAAACACCGGTAAACAGCGTGTTGTAATCATAGGCGGTGGATTTGCTGGTGTAGAACTGGCAAAATCACTGCAGGATGCCGATCTGCAGGTAGTATTAATTGACAAGCAAAACTATCACACCTTTCAGCCCCTCCTGTACCAGGTTGCCACCGCCGGCCTGGAGGCAGATTCAATTATCCACCCCTTCCGGAAGATATTCCTGAAACAAAAGAACTTCTACTTCCGACTGGCAGAAGTAGAGCGGGTAGATACAGCCCTGCAGGTGGTGGAAACATCCATTGGCCTTATCAAATACGATTACCTGATGATTGCCACAGGGGCTACCTCAAACTTTTTTGGCGACCCCCAGATGGAAAAGCATGCCATTGCCATGAAAAGCATTGACGATGCACTGGAAATAAGAAACACCATCTTGTACAACTTTGAAAAGTCGCTGCAGCTGGATGATGAAGAACAGCGCAACAGCCTGATGGACTATGTGATTGTGGGAGGAGGGCCAACCGGCGTAGAGCTGGCGGGGGCTTTAAGCGAGCTGCGCAAACATGTTTTTCCCAAAGATTACAGTGAGCTCGACTTCAGGGAAATGGACATACACCTGATACAGAGCGGCCCCCTGCTGCTGAAGGGTATGTCGGCAGAGGCCTCTGCCAAGGCGCTTGAGTACCTGGAGCGCTTTGGTGTAAAGGTGTGGCTGAACAAGAGGGTAAAGTCATACGATGGCTATACCGTTCTCCTGGACTCCGGAGAGAAGATCATTACACGTACCCTATTCTGGGCTGCAGGGGTAACGGGCGCTCCCATAGCCGGCATCAGGCCAGAAAGTGTTTTGCGTGGCAACAGGCTGCAGGTAGATGTATTTAACCGTGTTGTTGGGTATAGTAATGTTTTTGCCATTGGAGACATTGCTGCCATGGTAACAGAAGAAAACCCACAGGGCCACCCCATGCTGGCGCAGCCCGCTTTGCAGCAGGGAAAGCTTTTAGGCAAAAATCTGATGCGCTTAAGAGCCGGAGAAGCCTTATTGCCATTCGACTATAACGATAATGGCGCCATGGCTACCATAGGCCGTAACCATGCAGTTGCAGACCTGAAGCTCTTTAAAAAGGAGTACAAATCGCAGGGCTTTTTTGCCTGGTTTATATGGATGTTCGTACACCTGGTTTCCATTGTAGGTTTCAGGAACAAGCTGGAGGTTATGGTAGACTGGGTGTGGGCGTATTTTACCTATGATACCGGCAACCGGCTTATAGTAGGGAAAAAGCACCTCAACCATCCGGTTGAAAAGACTATTATCAGCAAAACAGTAGAGTGATTTTTCCAGGAGCAATTCACTTCATTCAAAACCAACGTACTAACAGTAAGACGGGTGCTGGCTTGGCTGCCAGCACCTTTTTTATCTACTACTCATCTTCCGGAGGGCAACAATCGAACTTCTTTTGCCGATACGCACATAAACATCGGCTTTGGATTAGCTAAGCCAGGCCCGTACCATTTTTAAAAGCTATTCCTAAACGCTAAACGCTATCCGCTATAGCGGAATTTCATACTTGTGTTACCCCTGCGGCACAAAATGTAACCACAGTGTTATCCCCCCAATTCCTTAGTGAAAGCTGATTTTTGAAGGTTACCACAGTAGTAAACAGTGTAACCCGGGTGTTAGACAAGCCGCAGCATCCCTGGGTACCTTTGCCTTGTGCGCTGGGAAAAAAAGTCTACTGCCCTACATCCCTAACAGCATACTAACAAAAAATTTTAACCAATACACTAAACCCCTTACTCATCATGCAACTGAAATTACTTTTTTCAAAATGGACCCAGGTAGCAGCGTTACTCCTGATTGGAGGCGCTGTGGCCTGGACAATTAAGCTGGGTGTTATCATTGCCACCAATGGCCGCATTATAGATACCGGTGCAGCAGCACTGTTTATGAAAGTTGGTCTGCTGTTGCTGCTTATTGGTTCCACAGGCATCGGAAACCAGCTGAGCCTTAACCGCACACTTATGTTACGCATAGCTGCCATCATCTTTTCACCTGTTGTTGCAGCTGGCTTGTTTCTTCTGTTTGCCATGATCACAAAGCCTTTACTAAACCCCCTATTAAACAACAGTGGTGTATGGTATGCACAGCAGGAGGCTCCTATTGCACTTGCAGTTGTATTTTTCCTTTCTATGGGGTGCCTGCTTTACAGAAGCTACAAGCCCTTAGCCAGTAACTAAAACCAGCCATAGAAAAAGTAACCCTGATCATATCTTCTTCTTACCTAAAAATCAATCTAATATGCTTCGTAAAATATTAAAATGGACAGGCCTTGCTGTGCTGTGCATAATTGTAGGTGTAGCAGTTGCTACTATGCTTCGCCAAAACCTCACCTATGATGCTCCCTACCCAGCCATCCAGGCATCAACCGATCCGGCTGTAATTGAAAAGGGAAAACATCTTACCCTTGTAACAAAAGGCTGCGTTCATTGCCACAGTCCTGCTGAAAACGTGGAGGCAATGCTTGCAAAGGGTGAAGAGCCTTCCCTGGCCGGGGGTAAAAAAATTGATACTCCCTTTGGTGTATTCTTTATACCCAACATAACTCCGGATGCCAAAACCGGTATAGGAAGCATGACGGACGCAGAAATTGCACGTGTACTTCGTTACGGAGTAAAAAGTAACGGAGAAGCAGTGCTGCCTTTTATGCAGGGACTGGATATGAGTGACGAAGATATGACCGCCGTTATCTCCTACCTGCGATCGCTAAAGCCAGTGGAAAATAAAATGCCTGAAAGTGAGTTCAGCCTGATTGGAAGGGTTGCAAAAGCCTTTGTGGTAAAACCTTCTATTCCAGCAACAGCCGCGGCAAGTGTTACAAAACACTAAAAGCAAAAATGCCAAAGGGCAGGCTGGGCATGCTTGATATGTTTACATTGATGCCAGGTCTGAAAACCGGCGTACATTTGACTCTAACCCCTCACAGTTTCACCACCCCCGGGCACTATCAATAAAAAAGTCCTCATAAATAAGGAGAAAGTTTCCTTATTTATGAGGATTCCGCCATATGTCACTTACAGCGTAATTTGTATAAAGAATGACCAGCTGCACTGCCAGCATGTTCAAACCTTTATAAAAGAAATTTTTTTCCCGGGCAGCATTTACATCGATGCCTATAGCTACCAGCGCACATAGTTACTATATGTACGGCACTGGCAAATGAGTTCTATTACCAACATACTACCTTAACCTTATGAACAAGAAACAAATCAGGACAAGCCTGCTCCTGGCCTTTAGCCTGTGTGTTGTGGTAAGCTGTACTACCACAGAAGAACCCGCCCTAACCCCACGGCAGAAGAACCAGCATGGGGCCCACAAACTCCTGCGCCGGAGGTAAAAGGAGAAGTACACTTTCAGGTGTCTGCGCAGGATGATTACCTGAATGTGATGGAATCCATGATGCCACGTGTGCCCAATTTCCCGCAGGTATCTGTTAAAGAAGGAAAAGTTCGTGGGTTTGTAGCCGATTTAAACGGCAATCCACTAGCCGGTGCTTTTGTTGGAGTTCGTTCCTCGGCCGTTGGTGGCTACTATTCTTCTGCCTCTGCAGAAACTGATGAGAATGGCTATTATGAAATTCTAGTACCCTGGGGAGCCACCCATTTTTGGTCCGGAGGTTACACAATTGATTATGGCACGGGCAGAGCCGCACTTTCGCTCTACCCTGCAGATAGCAAATTAGAAAGCTTTGAATCTACCACAGGAAAGGTAAAGAACTTTGTACTGCTCTCGTACGGACTGGCCGATGCCGATCACCGTGCAGAAAAGCCTTGGTCGTCGGGAGGCTATTTTGGGGGTGCTTTGTTTCTGAACTACAACATAGGCGATCCTGATGATATCTGGGCTGCGCGGGGAAGCCTGCCTCCGGATGCAGAAATACTCATTACCCTTACTCCCCTTGAAACCCTGTACGGGGAAAGCAGAAGCTTTGTCATCACCAAAAAAGTAGGCTCTACCTCGCTCAGCCTAAACAATATACCCATTGGCCGATATACCATTAGCGCCAGTTTAAAAGATGGCAGACAGCTAAAACTACGCCAGACAGGCCCCTATGTTTCCACCTATCCACATCATGGCCTCAAACCGAAAGAAGCCACAGGCAGTGCAGAGGTACTGTTTACACCCATGGGTGTGGAGGCTTCCTCTGCCTTACCAAATTATGGTGGCTGGAGGCCTGTAGACATAAAACTTGAACTTCCCTATTAGAAGAAACCAGTTGACACGCTCTTACACTGGCATCAGCAACTGGCAGAAAGGGAGCAGCTAAGCATAAGCAGCAGCAATTCAGGCTTACATGAATTTATGTTACCACAGCCATTGTCAGGAGATTAAACTTTTGTAATAATGCATTGTAATTTTAAATGCATCTGCAGCCAGCAGGAGTACTTGATGGTACTTCCGGATGATAAAAATAGAGCTCCAGGCAGGCTAAGAGAGACAATTCCGGAGAACTGCCGCTGGTTGTAGTGAAGTGATGGGCCATGGCATGATCAGTAAAGAAAGCTAATTGCTGCTCCTGCCTTTTTTGGGGCCCGGATATGGAGCCTCTTGCTAAGGTGCAATGTTAAAAACAAGAATCATGAAACTGAACTGCCTTCTGCTGTTAGTATTCCTGAGCCTTGCCTCCAGTTTGTACGGGCAGACTGGAAGCACCTCAGAACGCAACAGCCTGTTGGAGCGCTTAAGGCACAGCCCGGAAGATACTGCTGCCATTATGCTCTACCTGAGAATTGGCGAATCACTTGAAGGAACCGCTCCCGATTCGGCCGTATATTACTACCTGCAGGCTGGCAGGATTAGTGATAAGTTTAATTACCCGGCAGGAAAGGTTAAATACATTGCCTATCATTCTGAATTGCTCAACCGCCAGGGCAAATACGACCAGAGCCTGGCCCTGAATTTACAGGCAGTAGACATAGCACAAAAGCACCAGTTAAGGCTGCCACTGGCCAAGGCCTACGCCAATGTAGGGGTGAGCTATCAGTATAAGGCAGAATATGAACAAGCCCTGCAGTACTACTTAAAAGCTACTGCAGCCTTCGAAGACCTGAAGTATGAAACAGGCTTGCACATGCTCTACTCTAATCTTTGTGGTTTGTACGGTGATGAACTGAACCAGTATGACAAAGCCATGATCTACTGCGATAAGGCCGTAGCACTGGCCCGTGAGCAGGAGCATATCAGGGGACTGGGCATGGCACAGCTAAACAGGGGACTGGTGCTCATAAGAAAAAAAGACTATGCACAGGCACTCACAGCCATTCAGGAAGGCTACACTATTGGAAAGGAGCTCAGCAACGTTTATATGCAACTGGGGGCTCTTGGCAACATCATAGACATTTATCTTCGGAATGGGCAGTACACCCGGGTTATTCCTGTGGCAATGGAAATGGAAAATCTGGCAAAGTCTGTGGCAGATGTCAATAACGAATCTTTAGCACTAAACGGACTGGCCTCGGCCTATCTACACCTCAAAGAATACCAGAAGGCTAAACTGTATGCAAGCCAGGCCCTGAAGCTATGCCGCACCCATGAGCTCCGTGAAAGCTTGGGCAGTTCTGTACTGCAGTTAGCGAACATAGAGCTGGCATTGGGCAATATTGAAGCCTACGATTTACTGCGGGCAGAAGGCGACTCACTGGAGGCTGTGGTGCTTAACGAACAGGTAACCCAAAACATACAGGAGCTGGAAGCTAAGTACGAGGCCGCCAAAAAAGAAAGCAGAATTGAACAGCTACAGCAGGAAAATGAAATTCAGGTACTCAGCATCAGACAAAAAAATATACTGAATGCTGTTTTCACAGGCACTACAGTTTCACTGCTGGGCTTTGGTTTCCTTTTTTACCGCAACACCCGCAACAAGCGCATTATTTCCCTGCAAACCCAGGAGCTGCAGGCGCAGCGTATTAAAGAGCTGGAGCAGGCCCAGCAATTATTAGCTGTAAATGCCATGCTAAAAGGGCAGGAGGATGAACGCAGCAGACTTGCCAGGGATTTGCATGATGGCTTAGGCGGAATGTTATCAGGCGTTAAATTATTGCTAAGCAATATGAAAAGTAGTATGATTCTTACAGAACGGGATGCTGCCAGCTTTGCAATGGCCCTGGACCAGCTGGATAACACCATCCGGGAGCTACGCCGGGTGGCCCATAACATGATGCCCGAGTCGCTGGTCCGTTTTGGACTGGTGAAAGCCCTTCAGGACTTTTGCAGGGCTTTTCAGACAGAAGGCCAGCTTCAGATCAATTTTCAGGTGTTTGGCATGGAAGCCCGCCTGGAGGCCAATACCGAAATTATTTTGTACCGCATTGTTCAGGAGTTGCTCAACAATGTGGTAAAGCATGCTGCCGCCACAGAAGTGCTCGTTCAAATTATCCGGACAGAAAACACGGTTTCTCTAACCGTAGAAGATAATGGCAGGGGTTTTGACAGCACCCGGTCCTCTAAGGGAATTGGCTTAAGCAACATTCAATCCAGGATTGATTACCTGGGAGGTAATATAGATGTTTACTCAAATCCACAGCTGGGTACTACCGTTACCATTGAATTTACACTGAAAGAAGGCCAGAGCACTGCAGAAGTAATGGGTTGAAACAAACAATCATGACAACAAAAATAAGAGTACTGCTTATTGAGGACCATCCTATGATGATTGAGGGCTTAAAAAGCACCTTAAACAGCTCTGCACATGTAGAGGTAGCTGGCTTTGCCCTTAATGCAAGGGATGGGCTGGAACTGCTCCAGACAGTTGCAGCAGATGTGGTACTTTCTGATATCAGCCTGCCCGACTGCAATGGAATTGAACTGTGCAGAAAAATTAAAACCGAATATCCACAGCTAAAGATAGTGGCATTAACAACCTTTAACCAATACAATTATATTGCAGAAATGATGCAGAATGGCGCCTCGGGCTATGTGCTCAAAAACGCTACCACAGAAGAACTCCTGGATGCCATTACCGCAGTACACCTCGGCAAAAAATACTTTAGCACCGAAGTAACCGAAACCCTGCTGCAGCAACAAAAAGATGCGCCTAGCAACCTCCCCAGGCTAACCCGCCGCGAAAAAGAAATACTTAAACTGGTTGCCTCCGGTTTAACCAACCAGGAGATTGCCGATCAGCTTTTCATTAGCATCTTAACCGTTATCTCGCACCGAAAGAACCTCTTAACAAAGTTTAAGGCAACCAACACTGCTGCCATGATAAACTACGCCACGAAGCATCAGCTGCTCTGATTCAACAACATGATTGTAGGGGTACATTTGAAAAAGGAGCCTTATTTCAATATCTGTAGCAACAGTATCTCCACAGCGCAACCTCAACACAGGTAATTCCTGCATCCCCGCAGCCCGGGAGCTGCGTGAAAGATTTCCCTTACCTGATAACCCTCCACTTGACTTCCAGGAGTAAGTTTTGATTCAAGGGAAGATTCCCTCCGGCAGCAATGCAGCTATACGCTCTCAAGATTACCAAAACGTGATCAATGCGTAACCATTTTGTGCTGCCTTTCCCAATCATTCGCTGCACATTTAGTTTTTACTGCCTTTCGCCTGCCATTACCGGCACTTCGTTGAAAATAAAAGTTCGCCTACCCCGCTCTACCTACATTTGCAGGCAATAAAGCGAGGCTTTGAAATTGCTGCTAATGATTGGCAAGGTCTATTCTTAAGCCGGAAAAGACTGAAATAGGATGCTTGGATAGCTCAATACATACCCTTGATGCCCGCTATCTTTTAGCCATCCCCCTGCTTTCGGCCAGCAGCAATATTAAGCCACACTTTAGCTCTTTTGGTACAAGAAAAGTAGCAGCAGTATCCTTCAGTAAGGTAGTGCCTGTATGATACATTTTGATAACCAAGCCTTAATGATAAATCTAATTCCCTCTGATGCATAAAAGCGTACTTGCGCAAAAATCATAAAAAGCACCATAAGGTGCGGCAACAAGGGGAAAATCCACTCCATCTAACCATCGTAACCAAATAAATTTTTCAATGGAAAAACTGTATCACCTATTTAAGAGAATACTCTTCATGCAGTATTGCACCAGGCTTTTCTTTGTTAGCTGCCTTCTGGCTTATGCGGCTTTCATACCCTATTACGCTACTGCCAGTGTGGGTTACACAATTAACCACCAACCCTTTGCCCAGGATAAAGTGATAAAGGGCAAGGTAACAAACGAGGAGGGAGAACCGCTCCCGGGAGTAACCATTGTAGAAAAGGGCACCGTTAATGGTACCGTAAGTGATGTAGACGGCAACTTTCAGCTAACTGTTAGTTCTGCAGATGCCGTATTGGTTTTCAGTTTTGTTGGCATGATTAGCCAGGAGCAGAAGGTTGGCAACAGGTCTGCACTTAATGTAACGCTGGCAGAAGATACTGAAACCCTTTCAGAGCTGGTAGTAGTGGGTTATGGCACCCAGGAAAAACGGGATGTAACCGGTGCTGTCACCTCAGTACAGAGCGAAGAGTTTAACAGGGGCGTGATCAACTCTCCCGAGCAGCTGCTGCAGGGAAAGGTAGCCGGTGTAAATGTTACCTCGGCCAGTGGAGAACCCGGTGCTGTACAAGGTATCTCTATTCGCGGACCGGGCGGTGTACGTACAGGCAGCACGCCCCTATTTGTGGTAGATGGTCTGGCCCTGGATAACTCCAGCACCGGTGGTGCTACCAACCCCCTGAACTTCATCAACCCACAGGACATTGAATCCATAGATGTACTGAAGGATGCCTCGGCCACTGCCATTTACGGATCGCGCGGTGCCAATGGTGTGGTGCTCATTACCACCAAAAAAGGCAAAGCAGGGCAATCTTCCATCAACTACTCGCTGGGCTATGGCATCTCTACCATGGCACGCCCACTCGATGTATTCAGTGCCGATGAGTTCCGCAGGCAAGTATCTGCCCTGGAGGGCGACCTGAATGATATGGGTGCCAATACCGACTGGCAGGAGGAAATATCACGCACGGCCATTACCCAGAATCATAACCTGTCGTTTACCGGCGGGGCCGATAAGCTGGTGTATTATGCCTCTCTGGGCCTGCAGGATCAGGAAGGTGTGCTCAGGAACAGTAACCTGAAAAGATATTCTGCCAGGCTGAATGTTACGCAAAAGTTTCTGAATGACCTGCTGAATGTGGGGCTGAACCTGAATGCCTCCCAGACGAAAAGTGAGCGCCCGCCCATTTCCAGCATTATAGGCAGTGCGCTTTCTACCAATCCAACTTTTCCGGCCTACAACGAAAACGGAGCTCCTTACCAGTACGAGTCTGGAGATAACCCGCTACGTACGCTGGAGTTGTGGAAAGATATTACCACCACCAACAGGATTATTGCCAACATCACACCATCCCTAACAATAAGCAAGTCACTGGAATATAAGCTGAATCTTGGCGTTGACAACTCAAGTTCAGTACGCGATGAGCAGTCGCTGGCCAGCCTGGTGCCACAGCAGGATGGACGCCTGCTAACCACCAATGCCACTAACACCAACTACCTGGTGGAAAACTACCTTACCTACAACTATTTAAATCTGGATCATAATTTAACAGCCCTGGCCGGCCACTCCTACCAGAAAATATTTGTGCAGGAAAGATGGAACAGCATTAACAAATTCCCGATTTCCGATATCGAACCAAGGTACAACCCGGGTATGGGCCAGGAACTGACCATGGGCAATAACCTGCCCGGTGGTTTTGCACTGATCAACGAGTTGCAGTCTTTCTTCGGCAGAATAAACTATGGCTACAAAGACCGCTATTTACTTACTGCTACCGTTCGGGCCGATGGCTCCTCCAAGTTTGGTGAAAACAACAAATACGGCATCTTCCCTTCCTTCTCTGCAGGCTGGAGAATTTCAGATGAGAACTTTTTCAAGACATCATCATTCGTAAGCCTACTGAAATTAAGGGCAGGCTGGGGACAAACCGGTAACCAGGAAATACCTTCCAAAATTACCCAGCCCCTGTTTACTTCTGAAGTAACCGGTGGCACCAGTTATCCGCTCACACCTGGCGGGCCATACCCTGCTGGTACTACCTACACAAGGCTGGCCAACCCTGATATTCAGTGGGAGGTTTCTACCCAAACCAACATTGGTTTAGATTTTGGCCTCTTCAAAGGTGCCCTGTCTGGCTCTGTAGATGTGTTCAACAAAGTATCGAACAACATACTGCTGGAGGTTATTCCAACAGACCCTGTTCAGCCCGCCAGCACTACCTGGATGAACGTAGAGGACATGACCATCACCAACCGTGGCCTGGAGTTGGCCCTGAACTACCAGCACACCAACCCAGGCGGTGTAACTTACGGCATAGGTGGTAATGCAACCTTCATTCAGAACGAGGTGGAGAACTCGCCCTACACAGTTATTCCTTCCGGTAGTGCTACTGGCTCTGGTTTATCATCTGCCACCATTAACGGCTACGTAAACGGGCAGCCCATCGGTACCTTTTACCTGCAGGAGCACCTGGGTTTTGATGAAGCCGGCTTAAGCATTTACAGGGATGTAAATGAAGATGGCCTGATAAACGACAAAGACCGCGTGGTAGCAGGCAGTGCATTGCCTACAAGGCAGTATAACTTTAACGGCAACATTGCTTTCAGGGGCTTTGATCTGGCGGTAAACCTTAATGGCGTATCAGGCAACAAAATTTATGACAACACTGCCAATGCCGCTTTCTACAAGCTGCGTTTGTCTAAAGGCCTGAACACCACGCCTGAGGCCGTTGAAAACCCGGAAGAATCAACGAACAACTCTGCACCGGTCTCCACCCGCTTTCTTAAAGATGCCTCCTTTCTTCGCCTGAACAACCTTACCCTTGGCTACAACTTTAATACAAGCGCGTTTGGTATTGCCAAATGGGTACCAAAAGTAAGGCTGTCGGTAACCGGGCAGAACCTGTTCGTGATTACGCCTTATGATGGGTTTGACCCCGAAGTAAACACCGATCGTACCATCAATGGTGTGTCTTCGTATGGCATCGATTATATGAGCTATCCAAAAGCCAGAACGCTGCTCTTTGGTTTAAATGTGACATTCTAACCTGCCTTAACGCTCTTTTATAAGAATATGAAAAAGATCTTTAGTTTTTTAATGATGTTCATGGGTTTCGTAATCATTGAAGGATGCACTGATTTAAGTGAGGAGATCCTGGACGAAACCTCTTCCGGACTTTCTGACGCAGAGGCTGCCGACGCCAATTTAGCACCTGCCTACGCTCCCTTCAGCAGCCTGTTTACCCATGTTAACTATTTCAATTTACAGGAAATATCTACTGACGAGGCAATTCTTCCCTACCGCGGAGGCACAGACTGGGGCGATAATGGCATCTTCATTGCCATGCACACCCACAACTTCTCCACCACCGATCCCAGAATCAGGGATACCTGGAACAACATTATGAAGGGAATTGCAAGGTGTATTACTGCCCTGAACGTGCTGCCAACCCTTAAGAGCGAGAAGGTAAACCTTTACATAGCCGAGGCCCGGGCCTTGAAAGCCTACTACTCCATGCTTAGCCTCGATCTGTACGGACTGGTGTTTGTGAAGGATAATATTAACGAAACCTCGCAGATTTTAAGAGGTGCTGAAGCCTATGAGTATGTTAGAACTGAGCTCGAGGCGGTAGAATCTCAGCTCGACCCTAATGTGGGGCCAGGCCGCCTCTCAAGGGGCGCTGCACAGGGCCTTTTAGCACGCCTGTACCTGAATGCAGCTGTATACCGCGATCCGTATGCCGAAAGTTTTGATTTCCGCGCGGAGGATATGGACAAAGTGATCGAGTACTGCAACAAGGTAATTGAAGGGGGCAAGTACCAGCTTTCTCCCGATTACTTTGCCCTTTTCGATGATGACAACCACGACAACCCCGAGCTGATTTTTGTATACGACCAGCGTGCCGAGCTAAACGGACATAACCGGATGGCCTACTTTTCCCTCTCCGGCGATCAGTACCCGCTGCCAGAGTTTCCGGCTGCCAATGGTACCGATGGCCCCGGTATTACGCCTGACTTTTACCGCACCTGGGTAAATGCTTACGCCCCGGTAGATCCTGCGGATATCGATCCGAGGTTCTACAAAGAAAACCTGCCTCCTGCAGAAGCCTGTGTAGCTGCCGAAGATTTTCATATCAACAGAGGCATCCTTAGAGGCCAGCAGTATGGGCTTATTAAAGAGGGAGGCGTATTTGTGCGCTGCGAAGATGGCAGCTACAAGGTAGACAAGCTCTATAATAACAGCCGGAACAATCCTGATATTCCGGTAATCTTTACCGAGCAAATTGACTATACCGTAGAAGGAAGCGGTTACAGCACCGGCTATCGGGTAGAAAAGTATGAGTTCAGCCGTAAATCATCAAGCGGCAGAAACTTTGGAGAAGCCGATATTGTGCTGCTTCGCCTGGCAGACATTTACCTGATGCGTGCCGAAGCCAAACTGCGTAAGAATGGAGATGCCGCAGCCGCACTCGAAGATGTAAACACCGTAAGAGCCGCCAGAACAGCTACTACGCCTGCGCCAGCCCTGAATCAAATGTCGCTCGACCTGCTGTTCAGGGAGCGTGGCTTTGAGTTCTACTGGGAAATGCTGCGCCGCACCGATATGATCCGTTTCGGAAAGTATGAGGATAGCTGGACAGAAAAAACCAATAGCGACAAGTTCAAAAGGCTGTTCCCCATTCCGCAAAATGCGATAGACGGTGCCTCAAACGTACCGGGCTACCTGGTTCAAAACCCCAGCTACTAATTCAGCATCACTAAAAACCAGTAAACTAAAACAAGGAGGCTGATTCGGCAACACAACTCTGCTGGCTCAGGTACTGATTGTTGAACAGCCTCTTTTTAAGTGGAATGTTAGAAAACAGGTTTCGGCTTAACCTCTAACATTCCACTTCTTTATTTTAAACCTATGAAAAAACTTCTGATTTTCTGCATCACCATTTTTGTTTCAGCACTCGCCACGGCGCAGGTGTATACCGCCTCCAATATTTTTGCGCATAACGATTATGTTCAGCCTGTTCCGTTCTATACAGCCTATGTGCAGGAGGTTGGGTATCTCGAGGCAGACATCTTTCTGCAGGGAAAAGAACTGTATGTGGCCCACACCCGCGAAGAGATTGAAAAAGACAAAACGCTGGAGGGGCTTTACCTAAAGCCCCTTCAAAAATACATATCGGCCAATAAGGGCTTTGTATATGCTGATTCGGGTAAAACACTCACGCTCATGATTGACCTGAAGACAGAGGGAGCCTCCACCTTAACGCAGTTAGTCAAAATACTGAAAAAATACCCGCAGCTACTCGCCTCTCCCAGCCTCAAAATTACCATCAGCGGTAATACCCCAGAGCCGGCTACATGGAAGGAATATCCCTACTTTATCTATTTCGATGGCCGGCCGGGTATAGCCTACACCCCTGAACAGCTGGAGCGGATCAGCCTCATCAGCACCAGCTTCAGGGAGTACACCCAGTGGAATGGCAAAGGCGTACTACCCAAAGAAGAAAAACGTACGCTGCAGGCGCTCATCAACGATGTTCATGCCAAAGGCAAAAAGATTCGCTTTTGGGCCAGCCCGGACTTTGGCAATGCCTGGATCCAGCTCATGAACATGCAGGTAGATGTGCTGAACACGGATAATGTGCCCAGACTGGCTGCTTTCCTGAAAGACTTACCCAAAAACACTTATCAACATACCAGCCCTCATGCGGTCTATAAGCCCTCTGTTGCACACTCCTCCCAAAAATCAGGGCCCAGAAATATTATTCTGATGATTGGCGATGGCATGGGGCTAACCCAGCTCTACAGCGGCTATGCTGCCAATCGAGGGCAGCTAAATATTTTCAATATAAAAGACATTGGCTTTTCCATTACCACGGCTACAGACAGCGACATTACCGATTCTGCAGCAGGTGCAACAGCCATGGCCAGCGGCAGCAAAACAAACAACCGGCACGTGGGTGTTGACTCCCTCGGAAATCCTCTGGTTCCCATTACCGAAAAACTGAAGAGCAGGGGCTTTAGCACCGCTATCATTTCTAATGGCGATGTTACAGACGCTACCCCTGCCGCCTTTTACGCACACCAAGCAGAACGTAGCCTAAGCGAAGCCATTGCCTACGATTACCTGTCCAGCAACAACGACATACTGATAGGAGCCGGAGCAGGTGCTTTTAAAAACAGGAAAGATGGTAAGAACCTGTTGCAGGAGCTCCGGCAGAAAGGCTACTTTGTTTCAGAATCATTCAGTGCTATAGACAGTGTGCAGGGTAATAAAGTACTGATCCTGGACGGGGCAAATGCTCTCTCAAAACAGCAGGGCAGGGGCGATTTTTTGCCAAGTGCACTCGTAAAGAGCTTACAGCTGCTATCACATAAACCAAAACCATTTTTTGTAATGGCAGAAGGTGCCCAAATTGACTGGGGCGGGCATAGCAACGACATGGGGTATGTAGTGCGTGAGGTGCTCGATTTTGACCAGGCCATTGGGGAGGCCATGAAATTTGTAGATAGCGATGGGGAAACGCTGCTCCTTATTACTGCCGACCACGAAACCGGAGGTCTTTCTCTCTTAGGAGGTGATGTTTCAAAGGGATCCATCCACGGCCATTTCAGTACTACAGACCATACAGGGGTAATGGTGCCGGTTTTTGCCTATGGTCCCGGCTCAGAAGCCTTTAGGGGAGTATACCAGAACACCGAACTGCACTGGAAAATTATGGAGCTCCTGAAAGTACTGCAGGAGCAGAACTAAGGGCTGCCTACAACAGCACACACCACGAAACAGACTTAAATCCAGAAATGAAAAAAACGTTATTTTACCTCCCTGTGCTTTTTATAGCAGTTGCGCTGCTGTCCTTTACCTTCTCCACGCATCACAAAAACCAGGCAGCAGATAAGCCTGCCGCAAACACCCCCGCCCTAAATTTTATAGTAATGGGAGACTGGGGAAGAAACGGGGAGGATCATCAAAAAGAGGTAGCCAGGCAAATGGGCAAAACCGCCAAAGAAATGGGGGTGAGTTTTGTTGTTTCCACAGGAGATAACTTTTACCCCAGTGGCGTTGTGAGTGAGTTTGACCCACTGTGGCGGTATTCTTTTGAAGATATTTACACCGATTTTTCCCTGCAGTTTGACTGGTACCCTATTTTAGGCAACCATGATTATAAATCAGACCCAGATGCACAGGTAGCCTATTCGAAAATTAGCCGCCGCTGGAAAATGCCGGCCAGGTACTACTCTAAAACATTCAACATCCCCGGCAGTAACGGGCAGAAAGTGCTCATTGCTTTTATTGATACCAACCCGCTCATAAAGGAGTTTTACAGCAATACAGAATACGGCCCCAATGTTGCCAGCCAGGATACCCTGCAGCAGAAACGCTGGCTGGAAGAAGTGTTGAGCACCCCTGACCCGGATATTCAATGGAAGCTGGTGGTGGGCCACCACCCCATGTTTTCCGGGGGCATGCGTAAAGAGGGTTACGATACAAAAGCAATACGTTCTACCCTTAAGCCGCTACTGGATAAACACGAAGCCGATGCCTACATTTCCGGACATGAACACGACCTGCAGCACATCCTTCCCGAAGGGAAAACCCATCATTTCATCTCCGGCTCTGCATCAGAAATACGCAAAACCGGCAAGCTTCCCGAAAGCAAGTTCGCGGCTTCGGAATATGGCTTTATGGTATTTTCCGTTACAAAAGATGCCATACTGGTTCAGGTAATTAACGATGAAGGCAAAGTTCTGTACAAAACAAAGCTGGAGAAGCGGTAAGCACCTGGTACCGATGCCAGGGGGCCCGACGATGCCCTGCTGGACTTGAAGTAGCTTTTACAGATGAAGGGTAACGGATAGGACATTAACTAGCATCCTTGCTGAAACAAAAAGCAGCCAAACCAGAAATCTGGTTTGGCTGCTTTTCCTGGTGCCCCAACGTGGAGCTGCTTGAACTCTTAAGCCTGGAATTCAAAGCAGGTGATGCGGTTCTATAGTGACTACTGCTAGCTATTTCAACGATAGCAAAGCAATTCGTTGCTTATCCGGAACGCTAAATACACAACCACAACAGGCACTAAACTCAATCCGTAATGACTGCCTTACGATGAGCCAGCCCCCACTCAACCATTTTATCCAAAACCTCGCCTATGGTTTTACCTGAATCAGTAAGGCTGTATTCTACTGTTACCGGTGTGGTATCATAAACTGTTCGCTTTACAATACCATTCAGCTCCAGCTCCTTTAACTCCTTAGAGAGCATACGGGGCGTGATTTTAGCAATGTTACGCTCCAGTTCCATAAAGCGCTTATTACCAAACAGCAGCGTACCAATAATGGGCAGCTTCCATTTTCCATTAATTACGTTCAGCGTATCATTGATAGCTAAAACAAATTCAATCGGACAAGACTTAGCTTCTAACAGGCTTTTCATAATAGGCTGGCTGGCTGCCACTATACCAAAGTATAGTACTACATTTTAAGATGTTACTATATATTATATAGCGAATGTACTAGCTTTGCTCAATATAATGTTCAATGACAAACAAATTTTTTATATGATTTTAGTAACAGGCGCAACAGGACA
Organism: Cesiribacter sp. SM1; assembly: GCF_020178975.1. Lineage (GTDB taxonomy): Bacteria > Bacteroidota > Bacteroidia > Cytophagales > Cyclobacteriaceae > Cesiribacter. The sequence goes on along the minus strand of NZ_JAHXBU010000094.1, from coordinate 725,933 downwards.
CTTTGGAAATGCAGTTATAGAATTTCTGCTTAAGAAAGGGGTACCAGCCAGCAACATAAGCGCATTGGCAAGAGATAGCGCAAAAGCAGAAGCACTGAAAGCCAAAGGCGTAACCATTAAAATTGGAGATTACGATAACTACAGTGCACTCATGCAGGCGTTCAAAGGCGTAGACCAGCTACTGCTTGTTTCCGGCAGTGATTTGGAAAAACGCGGAAAGCAGCATGAAAATGTGGTAAAGGCAGCTGTAGAAGCAGGGGTTAAGCATATTTATTATACCAGCATCGACAGGAAAAGCGATAATGCTGAAGCATCGCCCATTGCCCTGGTGATGAAAACGCACCTTGACACGGAGCGGCACATAAAATCATCGGGCATGGCCTACACCCTGCTGCGAAACAACATTTATGCCGATATGATCCCCATGTTTTTAGGAGAGCAGGTGGCCAATACGGGTGTGTTTTTCCCTGCAGGAGAAGGAAAAGTTGCCTTTGCAACACGGGAAAATATGGCCGAAGCAACCGCTGCAGTGCTGGCAAGCAGGGAGCACCAGAACAAAGAGCTTGTCTTTAGCAATACCGACAGTATATCTTTTGGTGATATTGCTGCTATGCTTAGTGATACACTTGGCACTAAAATTCCATACGTAAATCCAACTGCTGAAGACTTCGCCCAGGCACTGAGCAGCGCTGGTGTTCCTGCCCCCATAGTAACAATGTCGGTAGAATGGGCAGAAGCCTTTAAACAGGGAACATTCTCCCAAACAAGCACTGATCTGGAAAAACTATTAGGCAGAAAGCCCACTACAGTGAAAGAATATTTATCAGGAGTGTACAGCTCATAGGACTACTAAATTCTTAAGAAAAAAGCGGCCAAACTAGATTATCCAGTTTGGCCGCTTTTTTTGGTGCCCATGGAGGGACTCGAACCCCCAAGCCTCTCGGCACATGTACCTGAAACATGCGTGTCTACCAATTTCACCACATGGGCGTGTTTGAATTGGAGATGCAAATGTAGCAGACTCTCCACATGTTTGCAATACCTCTTTCCTTAAATATTAAATAATTTTTTTCCTGGCTTGTTCACTTCAAACTAAAGCATAGCTGAGCATAAGCATGGCTACATCATTCCTGCCACGGTCATCATTGTCTCACAGGAAAAACAAGATCCAGTCCGTGCATGTTTCCCAGCCTCCCTTTTCCAGCACTACCAGCCTCACAAAAAAATTAACATCTGATAAACAATCTTCGCTACGGCCGGGTCATATGGTGTACGGGGTAAAATCCCGATCCAGTCATAATATAACAGCCACCAAATCAGATAGGTATGAAGGATCAGAAAGTATACAGATCGGGAATACTACTTTACCCAGGCGTGGAAATATTAAATGTGGCAGGCCCTGCAGAAGTGTTTGCAGCAACAGCACACTTTAAAGTAATTACCTTAAGTCTTACAACGGAACCAATACGGGCCAATAAGGGCTTTACCCTTGTGCCGGATTACGAACTGAAAGATAGCCCCCTGCTGGACGTGCTGGTAATACCGGGTGGCTGCATCGAAAAAATACAAGACAATGAAGAAGTTTTAAGGTGGCTGAAAGCTATGTCTATCAAAACTAACCTGCTTTTGTCGGTTTGCACTGGGGCCTACTTGCTGGCAGCTGCAGGCTTGCTGGATGGGAAAATCTTTACAACCCATCATGAGCACATCGACAGCCTGCAGCAATATGCACCCTATGGCAAGGCCATCAGGGGCCCACGCTACACCGATAGCGGGAATATTATTGCTACTGCCGGTGTTTCGGCAGGCATAGAAGGCGCTCTGCATGTGGTAAGGCGGCTAAGAGGTGTAGCCACTGCACTTCATACAGCTGCCTCAATAGAATTCCCCTACTGGCAGCAGACTGCAGAGTTCCGGGCAGACACCAATGCAGCAACAGGCTGAAAATACAAATCTCTGGGGCAATAAATAACTTTCGTGTTCGTATACCTACGAAAAATCTTTATCTTGCAATCCTCCTTAGTGTGGAGTCAATAAATTGTAGTATTCTTAGATCAATCCAACGAGGGCTTGCATAGTAACAGAATAGAGCTATGAAATTTTTGAGCAAACATCTTCTTTGCCTATGTCTGCTGTTGAGCATGGGCTACTCCCTTCAGGCACAAGACGCGCCAGCAGGATCAAACAATAGTTTATCCAGGCAATTCCAGAACATGAAGGAAGGCGCCAATAATTACCAGGAGTATAAAGTAGTGAGGGAAAGGAACCTGGATGAGTTTTGGAAAAATGTACAGGACACCCTGGCAGCCAGACAACGGCAAATGCTGGAGTCGAGACAGCAGATTCAGGATCAGCAGCAGGAGATAAAGAGGTTATCTCAGGAAATAAATGAGCGCAACCAGGAGGTAGCCGAAAGCGAATATGAAAAAGCACATATTCAGGTACTGGGAATGAATATTCAGAAAGAGGCTTATGTTACCTTTAACTGGGTAGTAATTGGACTTTTAATACTTATCCTGGCCGTTGTACTCTATAACCACCGCAACAGCAAACGCTTTGCCGTTCGCAAACGCAGTGAATTTGAAATGCTGGAGCAGGAGTTTCAGGATTTTAAGAATCGTTCGCGCGAGCGCGAAACCAAGCTCATGCGCGAGCTGCAAACTGAGCGCAACGCCGTTGAAGAACTTAACCAGCAGCTGGTAGCCGCACAAAGAGGCAAACCCGGCGCTTAATTAAGCCATACCTTAAAACAAGAAGAGCCAGCCTCCAGGGGTTGGCTTTTTTTCTGCAGTTGACAGGCATAAAAGTCTGGTACTTATTAGCCAGCACCCAACCCTTCTCTTTTGCCTGGCTTTGCCTTCAATTAATTATTTTTTTTATGCCCCTTAAGCACCTGCTTAACCATTAAAATCACTAAATAATGGAGCGATCCACATGCATATCCCCCTGACTTAAATAATTTCATTATTTTTGTAAGTGAGCGAATCCAGGCATGAACTATTTTAGTTAACCTTTAGTAATTTATGCAACAACTGTCCTTAACTGTTCTCTCCTATAAATATGGCTTTAGTGGTGCAAGAGAATGAATCGAAAAGCTTGTTTTGTTTCAAAGAAGCGAAAAAGTTTACCAACTACCTTCTTAACAACCGGCTGGAGGAAGTTGCCAGGGAAAACCTTAAGATGCTAAGGGAGTACCAGTTACCCCTGCTTGCTTTTTTTGATCACCTGTCAGAAGAAGAGCTTTTGCTTGTTACACAGAAATCGCTACAAGCTTTTTTTGAAGATATTGATCAGGATACAGCCCTTACAAAAGCGCTGCTGGAACTTATACACTGGAAGAACAATGAACTGCCAGGCATTCCAAAAGAAGGCATTCAGGGGGTAGACCTTGTAATTGGCTACAGCATTAGAAAACAGCTCTTCCTGAAGTTTTTACCCGATTTTACCAGCGACTGCAACCAGATTGTATCAATCATGCAGGAGATGGAACAGTTTCACATAGAGCTTAAGCGCCACGCCTTTGATACCTATGTGGAGATTCAGAAAGAAGAACTCCGTAAACAAAATGATTTTCTGTCTTCGCTGGTAAGCAACAGCGAAGATGCTATCATGGCCTTTGACCCGGAGCTTAGGCTAACCGAATGGAACACTTCGGCAGAAAAAATCTTTGGCTCCACCAGAGAGGATGTTTTAGGCCGGGGTGTAACAAGCATAAACCCAAAGCTGAAAAATACTCCTTACCTCAATTCTCTTGAAAAAGCATTAAAGGGCGAGCGCATTCAGCTGGTACGGCAACCTTACATTAACCGCAAAGGATGGTACGATGCTATTCTTGTGCCCCTCCACGACAAAGAGGGAAGCGTTAGCGGGGCTCTTAGTGTGATACACGATGTTTCAGAAGCAGTAGAACAGGAGGAGAGACTTAAGGAACACCAGGAAGAACTGCAGGCCTCCAATGAAGAACTCCAGGAAAGCCTTGCACAGCTGGAAGAAACCCAGGAAATACTTAGAACTGCCGTAGAACAGCTGGAAGAGGCACAGGCAATTGCCCAGCTGGGCAACTGGGAGTATGATATTACGCGCAACCTGGTGTTCTGGTCTAAAGAAATGCGCCGTATCTATGGGATTGGCGAAGAAGAACTTGACCTTACTTATAACACTTACCTGGAGCTGATCCATCCCGATGACCGCGAGGTGGTGGCCACCACCATTGCCGACTGCTCTGTAGACCAGATACCTTTTGCCATAGAGCACCGCATTTGCCGCCGTGATGGCGAGGTGCGCTGGGTGCTGAGCCAGGGCAAGGCCAGCCTGACATCAGATGGTAAGCTGTACAAGCTTAGCGGAACCGGCATGGATATTACCGAACGCAAGCTTGCCGAAATGAAAGTGCAGGAGGAGCAACACTTTATCCGCACAGTTACAGACACAACACCGGATGTGATCACTGTTTTCGATCTGGAAAAACGCGTAAACATATACGGTAACCGTGAACTGCACGAAGTGCTCGGCTATACCCCTGAAGAAGTAGATGAATTACGCAAAACCAAAGGCAGCAACTGGGTGTACAGCCTGCTGCATCCCGAGGATCTGCCACGTTTCTTTGCCTTTATAGAAGGCCTGCGCTCTTACACCGGTCAGCAGGCCCGCGAGATAGAGTACCGCGGCAAAAACAAACAGGGCCATTACCTCTGGATAATGGGGCGTTACAATGTGTTTAAGCGCAATGAAAAAGGGCAGGCAACACAAATCATTGGCGTAAGCCGAGATATTACCGAACGCAAAAAAGCAGAGCAGCTAATTCTGGAAAGTGAAGCCCGCCTTCGTGAAATCAACAATAAGCTGGAAGAGCAGGTAGCCTCCCGCACCTCTGAGCTTAGCCGGAAAAACCAACAGCTTACACGCATCAACGCCGATCTGGATAATTTTATTTATACAGCCTCTCACGACCTAAAGGCCCCAATTGCTAACCTGGAAGGCCTGCTTACGCTGCTGGATGCCAAAATAAAAGCAAGCCTTTCGGAGCGTGAGCAAAACCTGCTGGATATGATCTACAAATCGGTAAACAGGTTTAAGAAAACCATCAAAGACCTTACCGACATTGCCCATATGCAAAAGGAACTGGAAGAAGAGGTTGCAGAAGCGGTACATTTCCAGCCCCTGCTGCAGGACTTACAGGCCGACATCAGCAACCTGATGCAGGAAAGCAACACACAGCTGCACATTAACCTGGAGGTTGATAAACTCAACTATAACCGCAAAAACATGAGGAGCATTCTGCACAACCTCATTACCAATGCCATTAAATACAGACACCCCGACCGTGCACCGGAGATACACCTCGGCACCCGCCGCATAGGCGATTATATTGTGCTGAGGGTATCCGACAATGGGCAGGGAATTCCGCAGAAACAACAGGATAAAATCTTCTCGCTCTTTAAACGCCTGCACAAAGATGTTGAAGGATCGGGCATGGGGCTGTATATTGTAAAACGCATCATAGAAAACAGCGGCGGTAGAATTGAAGTAGAAAGTGAAGTAGGACAAGGTTCTGTCTTTAATCTGTATTTGTTAGACCAGGCAGTTAATGAAAGCTAAGCTAGAAAAGATCCTGCTGGTAGATGATGACCCTATCAGCAACTTTGTTACCGAAGAACTGATCAAGGAAAAAGGATTTTGCCAAACCATTGTAACTGTTACCGATGGCCAGCAAGCCCTGAACTTTCTGGAGCAGGATATTAATGAAACCCCTTCCGCCTATGATGGCAGCTGTATTCTAGTACTGCTGGACCTTAATATGCCTGTAATGGACGGCTTTGAGTTTATGGAAGAACTGGAAGCACGGCAGTTACACGAGAAAGTAAAAGTTGCAGTACTTACCAGCTCCGATAATCATAAAGATATTTCACACGCACAGCAGCTTGGCTTTACCGCCTACCTGCAAAAGCCACTGGTGGTAGAGGAAGTAAGAGCACTGGTAGCAGAGTGCTTCACTGCCTGAAGTAGCAGTTTATTCACTACCCAAGCCGCAAAAACAAAAAAGGGCCTCCCAAGCGGGAGGCCTTTTTTTCTAACACTAATCAAAAAAAGATTTTTATAGCTTAAAAAGCTTTGCTGCCGGCAGTTTGCCCCTGCAAAGCATAAGGCTTGAATGCTGTTAATTCTGGTTGCCTCCATCCAGGCGGCGCTGCTCTTCTTCTCCTGCACTTTTGCGGCGGCGTATTGGCTTCACATCCTTATTACCAAAATTGTAGGTAAAGGTAAGGCGGGCCTGGCGGCTCTCCCACTGGTTAAGAATGGTCATATCCACACCGGCAAAATTCTGCGTGCCCTGCCAGCGCATGGTTCTGAAAATGTCGTTTACATTAAGCTTTAAAGTGGCTGCTTTATTCATGAAGGTGTACTGAACACCTGCATTGATAGCCCACATTTCCCTGGAGCGCATGGCGCCATATACCTGCGGCGAGTTGTAAAAGCCAGTTAACTCTGCTGAAAAATCATGCGGCAGCTTAAAGCGGTTCATGATGTTCAGGTTATAGGAGAGCATGTTAATATCCAGCTGCTCACCCAGGAGCGGACCTTTGTAACGGTTATGGAACAGGCTAAAGCTATTCTGGGCACTCCACCACTTTGTAAAATCAAAGGGCGCACTGATATTCACACTCATGTTATAGAGGTCGGCCAGGTTTTTCATGGTCGAATAACTGTAGCGCTCATCTTCCTTGTTTAGCTCAGGCACCTGGGTATACACTTCAGCAGTATGGCTGTAGCCTACATTCAGGCTGTATAGTTTCTTAAAGGTGTAGTTGGCCTGCAGCTGGTTGGTAAACTGCGGCTGCAGATCGGGATTTCCCTGGAAGTAAGTATACTTATCGAGCAGGTACACAAAGGGGTTCAGCATCTGGTAAGAGGGCCTGTCGATGCGGCGGCTGTACGATAAACCAGCCTGGTGATTTTCGCTGATGCTATACTGCAGAAAAGCACTTGGGAAAAACTCAAGATAATCCCTGGTGCGCACCTCCTGCCGGGTAATGGAATTACCCTCGTACCAGGTATGCTCTGCCCGCAGGCCTGTTTGCACACTTAGCTTGCCAAACTGTCGGCTCCAGTTAGCATAAGCAGCATTGATACGCTCTTTGTACAGGTAATGATTGGTTCTGGCAGCGTCTACCACCCTGTCTTCACCAAGCACATTATAGAACTGCACATCGTTATCGGTAGTAACAAAACTGGTTTTAGCACCCAGCTCTACCTTACCCTTCTCCAGTGGCAGGGTATAATCCAGTTTACCTACTACAATATCAATATCTGAAGGGGTAAGGCTGGTAATTACCTCCCGCTCATTATCTTCCGGATTTGCATAAAAAGAGCTGTTGGTAATATTATCTGTTTTCTCGCCATTGAAAAGCGTGTACTCAAGATCTGCAGTAAGCTCATGTCCGGGCTTGCCAAAAGTTCTGAGGTAGTTGGCATTGAAAGAGTAGTTGCTCATGCTGTTTTCTACTGTACCCCTGGTAAGCAGCTCTTCTTTCAGCAGGTTATCTGCTGCCCTGTACTGGTAGGTGTTATTGTTAAGGCTAAGGTTCCAGGAGTTTACAAATCCTGTAGCCGAAATGCCAAAGGTATTTTTATCGTTCAGGGCATAATCTACCCCTGCCTTAAAGCTTTGGTTGTGCGAGGTAAATGGGCGGGTGTTATTCTGGTCGAAGATAATCTGCTCATTGTTGTACTGCAGTCTCCTGTCCAGGAAGGTTTCGCTGAAACGGCGGCCGTAGTTATAGTTGTAGTTACCAAACCAGTTGTAGTTGCCTTTGCGGTAGTTAAGGTTAAGGCCACCATTTGCTTTCTCGTAGCGGCCATAACCGGTACCGGCATTGATAGTACCATTAAAGCCATCGCTCTTGCCTTTTTTGGTGCGGATATCAATAATTCCTGAATTACCATCTGCATCGTATTTGGCCGATGGGTTGGTAATAATATCAACCCGCTGCACGGCATCGCTGGGCATATTACGCAGCAGGTTTGCCACCTCCGTACCCGACATGCGGGTGCGCCGGCCATCAATCATTACAATCACACCATTTTTGCCATTCAGGTTTATGTTATCGTCTTTGTCTACAATAACCCCCGGAGCCCTTTCCAGCACTTCCAGCGCGTTGCCGCCACTGGCCAGTATACTGCCCTCTACGTTCACCACGGTACGGTCGGCCTGCTGCTCAATCATTGGCTTCTGGCCTACAACGGTTACCGCATCGAGCTGCTCCACATTTTCGCGCAGCTGCAGCTGTGGCAGGCCGGGAGCACTGCCAGCGGCTACTGTAACCGGTCCAGCCCAGGCCTTGGCATACCCCATCATGGTGGCCGATAGCAGGTAGCGCCCCTCTTTTATCTGCGGAAATATATATGCTCCCTCTGCATCACTTATAGCACCTTTCACCATGGCAGAATCGGCAGCGTTCAGGATCATTACAGTGGCAAACTCTACAGGCTTATTATTCTCATCTACAACTTTACCTTTTAGGTTAGTCTGAGCCGTAGCGGCTGTTGCCATACAGAGCAACAGACATAGAAGGGGTATAGGTTTATTGATCATATGCATTGGTAGTTGGAGTGGCAATCTTTATGCTAAGGTCAAAAATGCTTATAGGCTATACAAGGTACTTTGCAATAAACGGTAGTTTTTAGTGATGAACAGTAGCCACAGGAGTTTTAACTACTTTAATAGACTGAATAAAGGTATTATTCATTACACGTAAGCACTAACAAATTTTGAGGAACGGCAAAATAAGATGATAATGAAGCTATTTACCTTATTCAATAGGTGCCAAAGCAGCTATTTTAACATTCTTTAACATTGTATGTAAGCACTTACATATATTCACCAAAGTATGCCACCATCATTACAAACATTACCGGCATATAGTGGCGCAAAAAAAGAGCCCCCGACACAGGGGCTCCTTTTCAACTTTCCAACTTTAACCAATGCTTTTAGCTACCACTGCTTTTGATGCGGTCCTGCTCGTCAGAAGAAGCACCTCTTTTGCGACCTACAGGCTTAACATCTTTATTACCAAAGCGGTAATTGAAGGTCAGGTTCACCCTGCGGTTATCCCAGCGGTTGTTTATTTTTATTGTGTTTTCTCCAAAGATAGATTCTCCGGAAAAATTCATGGTACGGAAAATATCGTTAACACCCAGTTTTAAACTGGCGTTGCTATCCCAGAAGCTGTACTGCACGCCGGCATTCACCATGTACTGGCTGTTGATTTTCATGATACCCCAAACCTGAGGTGTTCTGTAAAAGCCCGAGAACTCTGCAGAAAAATTATGAGGCAGCTTTATGTTGTTCATCATGTAAATGCTGGCAGTAAACTGCTCGATGTCCAGATTCTGCTCAAGATACTGTCCTTCATACTTATTATGGTAGGCACTTAGGTTGTTCTGAATATTCCACCATTTGGCTACAGGTACTGGTATCGACATGTTCAGGCTCCAGTTTTTGCGTGTTCCCAGGTTTCTTTTTGTCTGGAAAGCATCCAGGCCTTCTGTTTCCAGTATTTCCGTCATGGGCCCATCGGTTATACTGTACGAAAGATTGGTTACAACTGCCTGGTTAAACGTATGGCTAAGCTGCAACTGATGCGTAAACTGTGGCTGCAGCAGCGGGTTTCCTTTGCCATAGGTGGTTACATCCAACAGGTAGTAGAATGGGTTCAGGTCCTGGTAAGAGGGGCGGTCTACCCGGCGGCTGTACGAAAGGTTCAGTGTATTTTTTTCATTGATAGGGCGCTGCACAAAAACGCTGGGAAAGAGCGACAGGTACTCATTTTTTGCCGTACTATCGTTTTTTACAGACTCACCCTGGTACCAGGTATGCTCCGCCCGCAAACCTGCCATTACAGTAGTTTTACCAAAAGCACCACTCCAGTTTGCATAGGCTGCATTTATGTTTTCCTGGTACAGAAAGTCGTTTGTAAATTTATCCCACATTACCCAGTTCCCTTCGTTTTCCTGCTTTTCTATACGGGCATCGTTATCAGAGTATACGTAACTGGCTTTTGCACCCATTTCTATCTTGCTCTTTCCAACAGGCAGGCTGTAGTCTAACTTTGCCACCCATATATCAATGTCGGAAGGAGAAGCACTTTGCAGCAGAAAAACACTGTCGGGCCTTTCATCATAATAACTGAAGCGGTTATCGAAGAAGTTATCGTTACGGCCTTTGTAGTGCGAATAATCTATATCGAAAGTTAGCTCCTGTCCGGGCTTTTCAAATGTTCTCTGGTAATTCAGGTTAATGGTAGTATTGCTGTAAGATTCGTCAATATCGCCCCGGGTACTAATCAGTCTTTCAGTGCCCCTACCCACAATGCTGTGCAATGCTTCATTATCTGAATTAGAGCCCCAGATGCCAAAGCTGCCGTTTACCATCACACCCAGGGTGTTCTTTTTGTTCAGGAATATATCTACGCCGGCTTTATAGTTGTGCCCTCTCCAATGGTTAGGCATGTAGTTATTCTGCTCAAATGTGTTTACACCATTCTCATCTACGGCGGTACGGTAAATATTTAAGTCCTGGTAGCCGCGGTTCAGGCCATAGTTATAACTGCCAAAGGCGTTCACAATGCCCTGGCGGTGGTTGAGGGTCAGGCCGGTATTGGCCCTTTCAAAACGGCCATGGCCTGCTCCAAGGCTAATGCTCCCGTTGGTGCCGTTGTTCTTTCCTTTTTTGGTTTTGATGTTGATGATGCCCGAGTTACCGGCTGCATCGTATTTGGCAGAAGGGTTGGTAATAATCTCTACCTGCTCCAGTGCATCGCTGGTCATGTTTTTGAGCATATTGGCTACATCGGCACTGGAGAGATAGGTGCGTTTGCCATCAATCATTACCGTTACTCCCTGCTTGCCATTCAGGCTTATGTTACCATCCTGGTCTACGGATATTCCCGGCGACTTCTCCAGCACCTCAAGGGCATTACCCCCTGTTGCCAGAATGCTTCCCTCCACATTTACTACCATGCGGTCGGCATGCTGCTCAACCATTGGCTTTTGCCCTACCACTGTAACAGCCTTCATTTGCTCCACCATTTCCTGCAGGCGCAGCTGGGGCAGGCTTTGTGCAGCACTGCCAGCAACTGTAACCGGTCCTGCCCAGGCCTTATCGAAACCCATCATGCTGGCAGATACCAGGTAACGCCCCTCCTTTATTTGCGGCAGTATATATTGGCCGGCAGAATCACTGATGGCTCCTTTCACCAGGGCAGAGTCTGCCACATCCAACAGCATAATAGTGGCAAACTCCACTGGTTTATTTTTGTCGTCCACAACCTTACCTTTTAAGGTAGATTGTGCAAAAGCGCTGGCTGTACTGGCAGCTAAAAGAACTAGGAAAAGTAAATGTCTTGGTCTCATGGCTAATGGGGTTGTGCTAAAAAGTAATGTAAAGTATAACAAGCTAGTTTGCATAACAAGGTACTTTGTATAAGTGGTCAATTGTGGTGATAAATGTCCATTTCCCTGTTCTAAGCTTGTTATGCTGGTATTTGCATCTTAGATGAGCCTAAGCCGGCAGTGGTTGCACAGAAAGTTGGTGAATGTGATGAGCGGTAATAGAGCCTGATGAAAGGAAGAATTAATAAACAGCAGAACCTTTAAAGAGCAAAAAGAGTATAATCTGCAGCTTTGGCAGCCCCGGCTGCAGCAGACGCACCTGCTAAGCAAAGCAATATGTTTAGCGTTAAAACACTGATTATCTTTTATTTATATTCAATAAAAAGAATAATAAATACTTGAATTGCAGCTATTTTATTTAATTTAATAGTTACAAAATACAACATGCTGCAATACAAAATAAATGTGCTCATGCAAAATATGATTCGCCAACACTACTGATATAAAACAACTTACCCTATATTAATCCACACGCATGACAAAACATCTACCAGCACACTCTATAAATAAGCTGCCATTTATACTTGTTTTAGCCGCAAATTTATTGTTCTTGTCAGCCGCATATGGCCAGCAAAACGACATACCCCTGCAGCGCAATTGCTCTGCCATGGAAGTACTGGAGCAGCAGATCGCCAAAAATCCCGCAAGGGCCAGGGTTTTAAACGCTATTGAAGAGCAAACGGCCAGGTTTATCCAGAAACATAAGGGAGCCGGGCTTGCAACAGGCATCATCACCATTCCGGTAGTGGTGCATGTGGTATATAATAACAGTACACAAAACATTAGCGATGCACAGATCAGGAGCCAGATACAAGTGCTTAACGAAGATTTCAGGCGCACCAATGCCGATGCTGATAACACCTGGAGCCAGGCAGCCGATGTGGGAATAGAGTTTAAACTGGCAACCCACAACTACATGGGCACCTCTACCACCGGCATTACACGCACCTCAACCAGTGTTACCAGCTTCAGCAAAGACGATGCAGTAAAGTTCTCCAACAGGGGAGGCCGTAATGCATGGCCAGCCGACAGCTATCTCAACATCTGGGTGTGTAACCTCAGCGGCAATACCCTGGGTTATGCGCAGTTCCCCGGCGGCGGTCCTGCCACTACCGATGGCGTAGTGATCAGCTACAAGTATTTTGGCACCACCGGCACAGCAACCGCTCCCTTCAATAAAGGCCGTACTACTACCCATGAGGTGGGCCACTGGCTAAACCTGCGCCATATCTGGGGCGATGGTGGCTGCAGTGTTGATGACAATGTGAACGATACGCCCCCCTCCGATGCCCCCAACTATGGCTGTGCCATAGGCCACAGCAGCTGCGGCACCACAGATATGGTGCAGAACTATATGGATTATTCTGATGATGCCTGCATGAACCTGTTCACAGCCGGCCAGAAGGCCCGTATGCAGGCCATGTTCGGAAACGGCGGCTATCGGGCAAGCCTGCTAACCTCCCGCGGACTGGGAGGCGGAGGAACCACCACACCTGCCCCCACCTGCACCACCAATGAGGTAAAGTTAAAACTGGTACTTGATAACTACCCCACAGAAACAAGCTGGGAGCTAAAGGCCAGTAACGGCAGCATTGTGGCTGCGGGAGGCCCTTACAGCACGGCCGTCCAAACCATTAACGAAACTTTTTGCCTGCCCGACGGCTGCTACGATTTTGTTATTACCGATGCCTACGGAGATGGTATTTGCTGTACCCACGGCAACGGAAACTACAGCCTTACCGATGCCAGCGGCAAGGTGTTGGCCAGCAGCGCCGGCAGCTTTGGCGCAACAGAAACCAAAAACATTTGCCTTGGAAGCGGCGGTAGCAGTACGCCCGCCTGCACAGCCTTAAACTTTAGCAACTACAGCGTGAGCAGCTTTGCCGACCAGGAAGGCGGCGGCACTTACCAGGTGCAGGATAATGGCGCCACCCTTTTTGTGAGTGGCAATACCTGGAAGCAAATTCCATTCAGCTACACTGTTACTGCCAATACTGTGCTGGAGTTTGAATACCGCAGTACCCGCATGGGAGAGGTGCAGGGCATTTCTTTCGATAATGATGAAAAGATCACCCCTGAAACCACCTTTAGGGTTTATGGTAATCAGAACCTGGGCATTGCCAACTACGACAACTACAGTGGCACCAGCTGGAAAAAGTATACCATACCCGTTGGCAGTTTCTTTACAGGTAACTTCACCAAACTGGTATTTGTAGGCGACGACGACCGCTATGCCCAGCAAACCTCCTACTTCAGAAATGTAAAGGTATTTGAAGGTAGCTGCGGCAGTACTCGTCTGGCAGATCTGCGCACCAGCCAACAGCCGCTGGTTGGTTACCAGGCAGATGCTGTTGCTGCCGGCATCAGCCTCTACCCCAATCCCGGTAAAGATGTGCTGCATATCGAACTTGCGGGTGAAAAATCTGCCACCGCCATTCTATACAATATTACAGGTAAAAAAGTATGGAAGGGCCGCTTAACAGAAAACCAGCAACTTACAGTAGATGTATCTGCCCTGCCAGCAGGCCTCTATACCCTGCGTTCACAGGGTGAAAGCGGAGCAACCTATAATCAGAAGTTTATCAAGGAATAAGCTTAAAGCAACAAAAGTCTATTTTTCCAACTTTAACCAAAAAGCCTTCTCTTTATGGGAGAAGGCTTTTTCATGTTATTAGCTGCTGCGCTGTTACATTTCAAACAGCCAGTCTACTTCCTGCTGTTCTTCGTCGTTGCTGATCTGCTGCAGCCTGATGGCATTACCTTCTACCACGCCTGCCGCATCGCCTAATACTTCTCCTGATTCAACCTTTAAAAAGATACGGTTGCCATCCAGCCTGTAGCTGCCGGCGGCAGCATGCTCCTCCTGTTTTCTGGTCTGGCCGCCACATACCTCTGCCGCGGTACTCCTGAACTGAAAGCGGCCATTCTGCAGCTGCAGCGTTCCGCTCATTAGCTTGGTATCACAGTCGGTGGTCATATCGAGTACCAGCGGAAGCCCCTCTCCCTGCACGCTCTGCAGGCGGTAACTGCCCTCCTGCAGTACTCCTCCATCAGAAGGTGGAGCAGGTGTGCCTACAGCAGGGGCACCTGCCTGTGTATTGCCGCTAGCGGGTGTTCGCTCTGCTGTTGATGGCTGTTTTTGCTTTTCGCGCGCTGGCTGCGCATTTGGTTGCTTTGCCTGCTCCTCTTCCACAACCTCGGGCACCGGCTCATCAGCCGGGGTTTCTACGGCCACACCATCATCTGCATGTCGGGTTAGGGTATCTGCAACAGTAGTATCCTGCCCGGGCGTCGTAATAACTATAGTATCTGCATCGTCATCTGCAGCGCTTTCGCGATTACAGCTGCCGGCCAATACTGCCAAAGCAAGCAGCTTCAGCAAAAAAAATGATAGGGGTAATTTCATACCTCCATAACCAGCACAGGCCTGCAGGAGTTTAGGCTAGCTTTTTTCAGCCTCCTCTTCGGTATCAATGTTTCTGTTAAGGTAATCTGCGTAATCGGGGTGCTTGCGGTCGTACTTTTCGTTCAGCAGGCGCGAGGTAAAGATATAGTCGGCAGTGGCACGGTTACAGGCAACGGGAATGTTCCAGACCGCAGCAATTCTTAGCAGCGCCTTTACATCCGGGTCGTGGGGCTGTGCTTCCAGCGGATCCCACAAAAAAATTAAATAATCTACAGTACCTTCGGCTATCATAGCGCCAATCTGCAGGTCACCACCCAATGGGCCGCTTTTGAGACGTTTTACCTCCAGACCGGTTTCTTCTGCCACTAGTTTTCCGGTAGTACCGGTGGCTAATAGCTGATACTCTTGCAGCAGCGCTTTATTATGCTGGCACCATTCTACCAGGTCTCTTTTCTTATTATCATGGGCCACAAGGGCAACTGCAGGCTTTGTATTGGTATTCATGGTGTACAAGTTCTGCAATAGCATTCACTTTTCCACAACCCGGAGCCTACAATTTTGTTACCTAACCGTAACCCCATATCTCCCTTTATGAAATTAGATGCCATAGCGCAGAATCCTCTTGAATGGCTGGCGCTTAAATCCAGGCTTGTGCCCACGCCATTAGGCCATAGCCATATTGCTTTTATACTATCCCGGGCAGTGCTGGAAGCAACAGATACAGGTATTTTTGAAGCCCTTGAAGATGCTCCCCTCTCGCTACAGGAGCTGGCCAGGCAGCTGGAGCTAAACGAAATGGCCCTGCAAAGCCTGCTGAACGTGCTGGCATCTGCCGGTTATGTAGCCTACAAAAAGGAGCAGTGGCAGCTCACCAGACTCTCCCGCAAGTGGATGCTCCGCAGCAGCCCCGATTCTGTAGCAGCCATGATGATACTGGATAACCGGGTGTGCTGGCACTGGATGAATCACCTGGGCGATTTCTTGAAAACAGGCAAAGGACTGGGCTTTCATACCATCCTGAAAGAACAGGAGTGGAGCTACTACCAGGATGCCATGGCATCTGCAGCCCGCGCACAAAGCAGGGAGGTGGGCAAGCGGGTACCTGTTCCCCGCGGGGCCAGCCAGATGCTGGACATAGGCGGCTCGCACGGCCTCCATTCGGTAGCACTGTGCCGGAAGCAAAAAGCACTACAGGCCACTATTATGGATTTACCGGAGGCCATACGCTGGGCAAAGCCAATCCTGGAACAGGAGGGAATGGGCGATCAGGTACAACATAAAGCCGGCAATATACTGGAAGACAGTCTGCCGGAGCAGCAGTATGATCTTGTGCTTATGTCGAGCCTTAGCCACCACTTCAGCAAAGCCCAGAATACGCTTATCGCAGAAAAAATCTTCAAAGCTTTAAGGCCGGGAGGCTACTATGTGCTCATGGATTTTGTAAGGCCTGAACCAAAGACAAACTCAGACCTGATTGGCAGCAGCAGCGATCTCTTTTTTGCCCTCAGCAGCACGGCCGGCACCTACACAATCAGGGAAATGAAACGCTGGCAAAAAGATGCCGGCCTGCAGCACCACAAACTTATTCGCTTCTTTACCATTCCTAACTGTGTGGCCGTTATTGGCAAAAAAGCGCAGTAACACCTGCCTGCATTTAAGGCAATTTCTTTTTAAACCTTATTAGAATTTTGCCGACCTTTATGCTCCGATACAGTTTGACTGCTTGCTTAAGCAACTTCTGTATTAACCAGCTGCACCGGCCTTAGAACGCGGCATTTTTTCCAGAAGAGCAGAATTTCCGGTGTGAGCAGGCCCGGACTATATTAGTACGCATACTTTTACTACCATGCAGGCTATCCAAATCAAAAGAACAACATACCCCAGGAGGGTAGTAGTGGAGGTAACGGATAAGCATCAGGAGAAGGAATTCCTGCAGGTGCATATCAACCGCAACAGGCACAATCCAAACTGGATCAGGCCGCTCGATAAAGACATTAACAGCATATTTGACCCCGCCCAAAATAAGTACTTCAGGCATGGCGAAGCCATTCGCTGGCTGCTCTACGACGAAGGCGGAGAAGCCATAGGCCGCATTGCTGCCTTTGTAAACAAGCGTTACAGGAACAAGGGCGATGGTATGCCGGTGGGGGGTATTGGCTTTTTTGACTGCACAGACCAGCAGGATGCTGCCAACCAGCTATTCGATACAGCCGCCCAATGGTTGCAGCAAAAAGGCATGGAGGCAATGGATGGACCCATTAACTTTGGGGAGCGCGACAGGTGGTGGGGCCTGCTGGTGTCGGGCTTTCAGGCGCCCCTGTACACCATGAACTACAACCCGCCCTACTACCAGCGCTTATTTGAAGCCTACGGCTTTCGTAACTTTTATAACCAGATCTGCTGGAGCCTGCCTGTTGCCAGCCAGTCAGTACAGCTGCAGGAAAAATTTTACCAGGCTCATAAAAAATTTGCGGCTGATCCCGATTTCCGGGCCGTACATGTAAAAAAATCGCAGCTCAGGAAATTCTCTGAAGATTTCTGCACGGTTTACAACAAAGCATGGTCTAAGCACGAAGGCAATAAAGAAATGAGTCCGGCACAGGCTTACAAGCTTTTTTCATCTATGAAAGCAATTATGGATGAGAAACTGGTCTGGTTTGCATACCACCGCGAAACACCTGTTGCCATGTGGCTGAACATTCCCGATATAAATGGAATTGTAAAGCACTTGGGAGGCAAATTTAACCTGCTGGCCAAGCTTAAATTTCTTTTGATGAAGCAGGCTGGCTTCTGCACCAAGTTTGTAGGCCTGGCCTATGGCATTGTACCCGAATTTCAGGGAACTGGCGTAGATTATTTTATGATTGTAGAGGCAGAAAAGGTAATTAAAACCTCCACAAAGTATAAGAGTGTGGAGCTGCAGTGGCAGGGCGATTTTAATCCGAAAATGCTGAATATATCCAGGCATTTAGGGGCGGAGCAAAGCCGTCAGCTGGTTACCTACCGCTATCTTTTCGATCAGACAAAGCCTTTTCAACGTCATCCCATAATTTAAAGCAGCAGTTACCGCAGGCAGAAAGCAAAAAAGCAGGAGTACATCCTGCTTTTTTGCTTAAATTATTTACTCTACAAAAGTCTACTTATAACTGTGGCGCCTTATCGAGAATAAGCCTGTTGGTCCTGGTCTTTTTATCGATCGACGACATAATTGGTGTCATAGGATCAAGATTACGTGCTGCCTTGGTAGAAATTCTGGCACCTTCTCCGCTGATCAGTTCCAGGGCACGTGCTAACAGAGGCTCATTGATATCTCCAAGCTGCTTAAAAGGAAACAGGCTGAATTCATCTATTTCGCTTCCGGCATCAGGTGTAAAGCCATTTGCATAGTCTGACTGGCCCTGGCTGTTGTAGATCTGGAACACAATTGGCAGCAGGCCATAGTGGTTGTCGGGGTTCTCTTCATCTTCAATAGGAATTGAACCCACATTTTTACCTACGGTTTGTTCGCCAATCACTACCACATTCATATAAGGCCTCAGTCCATTAATGATGAGCTCACTGGCCGATGCAGTTCTTGAACCCACCAGTACGTATATGGTACCAGAGGCTAAATCGTTACCAATGGTAACATCCTTTGTCAGGAACTTGCCCCTTAAAATGTCATCGCCATCGGCCCTGCTGCTGATGTAGTCCTGGTAAAGCTGGTTCCAGCGGTTTTCGTAAAATACTTTGCTGCTGTTTACATTCTGCCCCACCAGGCTGGCAAGATTTGCTGCAGATGATACAGCACCGCCACTGTTGTAGCGCAAATCCAGCACCAGCTCATTTACACCCTTGCTCTTGAAATCGGCAATGATGTTATCCATTTCCTGATCATACTCACTGGTATTGCCTACCCCCGGAGAAAAGAAGTTATACACAAAATAACCAACCTTTTTACCATTAGGTGCTACATACACCGTATCCAGGTAATTAGGGTTTTCTGATAGCTCAACTGCTGCCAGCGACACACCAGCCTGTGCTTCATAAGCATTTTTAGTTTCGTTGAAACGGCGGTAGTCAACAGTATGGTTTTCTCCGGCCGCTGCAATCAGGTCCTGGTAGTTAGACATGGTGATGGTTTGTCCGTTGATGCTCGTAATTACATCTCCCCTTTTCAGACCGGCTGCCTGGGCTGGAGAATCTTTCTTTACGTACAACACAATTGCCACCACATTATCTTCACCAGACCTGCTGAGCATAAACTCATACCCAGCCTCACGACTTACGCCATTCAGGCTATTCATCAGCTCCTGGTAATCAGCAATGATATAGGAGAACCTGTCCTTAGAAGAGAGCAGGTCGTTGTAGAATTCCTCGGGCTCCTGCTCAAAATTTGGCGCAGCGGGTAACTCATCTTCCCAGAGGTATACCTCCTTCATTACGTCATAGATCCAGTTATTGGTCTCAAGGCGCAAATCAGGTTCTTCTGTTTCGGGAGTGGGAGTAGGATTGACTGGCTCTACTGCCTCATCTTTTTCGCAGGATACGTTGATACCAACAACCAGGGCAAAGGCCAGAAGCTGATATAAAAACTTGTTGGGTTTATGCATGTACCAAATGCTTTATTTTGAAAGTATAATTTTTTGTTTCCGATCCGAAATATCAAGCTGAAGTGTCTGATACCTCTTACTCTTTACTGTAACGCTGTTACCCCTTGTAAAATTCTCTAACAGTGCTAATCCGCACTTATTTGTAGTGCCCAGCACATTTCCATCTTTATCCAGGAGCTGTGCACCTTTTACCGGTCTGCCTTTTTTATTAACAATTTCCAGCCATACATCCGTTTTTTCAGCCTCGGCCTCTACCAGCAAAACACCATCTTTTCCTGCAGGGCCATACAGGTTTATAGCCTGGCGGCCACGCAGCACATCTATTTTTTTAAAGGGCAGCTGCTTAAGAGAATCTGCCGGAACAGGCTTCCCATTTAATATCACCAGCGGCTTGTTTGCTTTTCTCACTGGGGTTGTGGTTAAAAGCATAGCACCCTTTGCGCCGGCAGGGCCATAAAGCGCCTGCGCTTTTTGCGGAGAAAGATACTGGATCTCATAAGGTTCTCTTTCTGTTATTGCCTGCAGTTCCTTTTCAGTAGCCGGCTCACCATTAATAATGATCAGCACCTCCTGACCAGCGCTCCTGTTTTGCGCCACTGCAACAAAACTCTGGAGGATAAACAAGCCTGCAAGCACAGCTTTTAGATACATCTTCATAATACACAGGATTAAGGATCAATAGCAACTCTGCCGCAGCAATACAAAGCAGTATCAGTACTGCAGCTGAGCTAAGATTTTATAACTTAATCCAAAATAGTGCCAGTCTGGCATCAGCAGCTAAACAGCTCTCTGCTAACTTAGCTAAATTACAGAAAACACAAAACCTGCTCCACATCCTGGCGGCCACACATAAGCAGCGTGTACATTTGGCTAACCCATTGCAAATAGCAAAACACCAACTTGCTACGGGTGGTATTGCTATCATTAGCTGTTATATTTTAAATAGCTGGCACCCGTAGCAATAGTAAAGCATGCTACTTTTTGCCAGTATCTTCAGCGTAAAGGCTCACTACAATTTTACCACTGGCATGGCCTTCTTCGCTTTTCCTGTGGGCTTCGTCTATATCCTCCAGCGGAAACACACTGTCGATAAAAGGCTTAATCTGCCCATCATCAATCAGTGTTCTTAGTTCGCTTAGGTCGGTGGGATTCACCTTCACTTGAATAATGTGCGAGCCCTGATCACCCATAACTTTAGAGGCTACCGACCAGAAAACCTTATCTACAGAAGGTAAGGTAGAAACAAACTGCCCCCCTTCGCGCAGCGCTTTTCTGGCTTTGCTGAACGACATGGTGCCGTGCGCATCAAAAATCAAATCGTAGGTTGGGGTATTGGGCAGGGGAGACTCCTCTTCGTAATTAACTACCCGGTCTGCACCAAGCTGCTGCACCATCTCTACATGCCGGCTGCTGCACACGCCCGTTACACTGGCATGGTAGGCACGGGCTATTTGCACGGCAAACGAGCCTACACCACCCGATGCACCATTTACCAGGATGTGCTGCCCAGCCCTAAGACCGCCTTTCTTCAGCCCCTGCAGGGCAGTAAGGGCAGCCATGGGTACAGCAGCGGCCTCTTCGTGGCTCAGGCTGGTAGGCTTTGGCGCCAGCTTACTGATTTTAACTGCCAGGTATTCGGCATAAGCGCCCCCTTTTACAGCATTGTTCATACCGTACACCAGCTGGCCGGGTTCGTAACCATTGGTATTGGCACCAGCCTCCACAATTTCGCCGCTAAAGTCAGAGCCCAGTACTTTAGGAAAATCCTTACCGGTTAAAAACTTTAAGCTTCCTTCCCGGATCTTCCAGTCTACCGGGTTTATGGAAGTGGCCCGTACCCGAACCAGCACCTCATCATCTGAGAGGCTGGGGCGGGGCATATCCTGGATACGAAGAGAATCGGCAGAGCCGTAACGTTTTATAATAGCAGCTTTCATGGCTTATGGTTTTATAGTAAAAAAATAGCAGCGCCCTGTACAGTATTTGTACAGAGCCGCTGCTAAAATAAATTTAAAAGCGCTGCTATTGTTTACAGAATTAGGGCTTTATAGCATGGCCACCTGTCCAAAACTCGCTTTACAGTGACCAGCCCTGCTACCAACTGTTACCAGCTGCCGCCAGCACCGCCGCCACCAAAACCGCCGCCGCCAAAGCCGCCGAAGCCGCCGCCCCCGCCCCCGCCAAAACCGCCGCCTCCACCGAAGCCGCCGCCTCTGCGGCCCATAGAGCTTAGCAAAATAGCCGTACCTAATGGTCCCATACAGCCACCCCCACCCCGTTTACCGGTAAGGTGCCTGCGCTGTGCTCTGCGCGCCGCCCGCATGGGCAGAATAATAAAAAAGATCAGGAAAAAAAGCGCCATGATCAGGCCAACAGGGCTGCCCTCATCCTGCCGGGTCTGCCTTTCCTGCTGCGGGCCAGTAGCCAGGTCGCTGTACTCGCCGGCGGCATAGCTCATTAGCGCGGAGGTTGCTTCGTTAAGGCCTCCGTAATAATCGTTTTGTCTGAACCTGGGCTTAATGATCTGCTCCACCACCCTTTTGGCAATGGCATCGGGTATAGCACCTTCAACGCCATATCCCGTAGCAATCCATACCTCACGGTCTTTAAGCGCCACCAGAATAAGCACACCATTATCCACATCGCTACGGCCCACACCCCAGGCGTGGCCCAGGGCAGTAGCATAGTCTGCAATTTCATAGGCACCTGTACTCTGTATGGTAACTACTACAATGGCAGTGCTGGCAGTATCGTTATAATTCCGCAGCTTTCGCTCCAGCTGCTGCTGCTGGCTGCTGTTCATGGTGTTTGCCAGGTCATTTACCGCCATTGGCGGATTGGGCCGCGGGGGTAATTCGTCTGCAGGCACTTGTGCAAAAGCCGTCAGACAGCAAAGCAACAATACCAGCAATACTATAGGATATCTCATCATTTTCTTTTCTTGGTTACTGTCCAAAAGATATATCATCGGACAGTTCATTGCGGTCATTTTTCTGGTAAGGGAAGTGTGCCTTCAGCTGTTCGCCTGCCATGCGAATACCTTCTGATAAACCCTGGGCTAACTTACCTTCTTTAAATAATCCGCGCATGTGATCGCGGATATCCTCCCAGAAGTGCTCGGGCACTTTTTCATTGATTCCCTTATCACCCAGAATGGCAAATTTATGGTCTTTCAGGGCCAGGTAAAAAAGTACACCATTGCGCAGTTCGGTCTTATGCATTTTGAGCATGGAGAACAGTTCTGCTGCACGATCCATATGATCGCCCTTGCAGTGATTTTCCAGGTGCACCCGTATTTCACCGGAGGTTGCCATTTCAGCATCCTCAATGGCTGCAATTACAGCTTTACGCTCCTGCTCTGTTAAACTATCCTTAGCCATAGGCACTAAAATTCAACGGTTGGTGGTACATCACTACCAGGCCGTGCCTCAAATAAGCCTTTGCGCTCAAACCCGAACATGCCGGCAAATATATTCTGCGGAAAGCTCCTGATGTAGGTGTTATAATCCTGCACCCGCTCATTAAACCGGCCCCGCTCTACGGCTATACGGTTTTCCGTACCCTCCAGCTGGGCCTGCAGCTCCAGAAAGTTCTGGTTGGCTCTTAGCTCCGGGTACCGCTCAACAGACACCAGCAACCGGCTAAGTGCACCGCTTAACTGCTCCTGCGCTTCCTGAAAACGCTGGATCTGCGCAGGGTCTAACTCCTCCGCATTTACCTGAATAGAGGTTGCCCTGGATCTTGCTTCTATTACATCTGTTAGTGTACCTCTTTCAAAATCTGCAGCTCCTTTAACAGTATTTACCAGGTTTGGCACCAGGTCGGCCCGGCGCTGGTACTGGTTTTCTACCTGCGCCCACTGGGCAGCTACTGCTTCTTCTTTAGAAACCATGGTGTTATAACCACAAGAGCTAAGGCTTGCCAGCATAAACAGACTGGCGACATAGGTCAAAATCGTCTTCATTCTTAAAAATCTATTTTGTGCTCTAAATTTAACGGTTTTTATATGCCAAGGTAGGCTATTACTTGATAAATGGAACCAAGAACGCCTTCAGTGGTTTATTTTCTTGATGAGAAATCTTTGCTTTACCATTCTCCTGCTCCTGCTGTTTGCCTGCGATACCGACACAAAAAAGCGGGTAAACAGAGATAGCCTTCATTTCGCCACCACCGACGATGCAGAGCTTTTTTTCAGGAATTTACGCCGAACCGAATACGATTACCAGAACCTGAAAGCGGCAAAGCTCGATATTTTCAGGCACCAGGATCGCACCCAGGAGGCAGATTACCCGCTGCTGATACCGGCGCTGGTGGTTAACTGGCGCTACGACGAAGCTTACATTGTTCTGGAAGCAAATGAACTGTTAGGCGAAGTAAGGCCGCTCATTGTTAAGTGGCGGGATCGGCAGCAGCAGGAAGGCGAATATATTCTGGAGAGCAATAATAAAATGGAACAGTTGCGGTTTGCCAGCCAGCTTTATGAGGGTATGCAGCAGGGCCAGCAGTTTTTTCTGTCTACCGATTCCACTACCCTGCCCTTTATGGATAAACCTACAGACAGAAAAGTATTCAGAACCACCCTCTTCGACTACTATCGCCTCACCAGGAACATACGCTAAAAAGAAAGCTGCTTATGAACACACAAGCAGCTTTCTGTTAAAAGGAGAAAACGTATTATTCCTTAGTCTTCTTTCCTGCGACGACGCACGTAGAACACTTCCTCATCGAAATGCTCATGGTCGTAGAAATCGTCTGTAGAAGGATCTCCCTGTCTGCGGGTTACGTGCTCCGGCGATGCCAGGCGTTCCCGGTCGGTATGATACTGCGGGCGGTTCTCTATGTTACCCATATTAGATCCACGCTTGGCATCATTAGAGAGACTGGTGGAGCTGTTCAGGTTGGAGGTTTCGTTCCAGTCGCCCTCCTGGTGGTGCGGACGCTGCGCATCCCACTCATCTTTAGTGGCACCACTAGGCCCCATGTTTATTTCCTTGTTTTCCAGGCTACCGGTACGTGGCGTTAAACCTGAGGTTTGTGAACGCTCGTTAAAATCTGCCGGCGTGCTAAAGTTTGGTGTACCAAATGGCTTGTTGCCTGTTAATGGCTCACGGCGCTCACCACGCAGTCTGTCGCTTCTGCCGGAGAGTGAATCAGTATCGGCACGGGTATCGTCGCCGATGCGGTCGGGATCCTGCATATGAGAGCTTTCTACATCGTGCCTGGAGGTAGTACCATGTACATCATCCGATGCATTGGTTGCATGTCCATAGATGTGGTCTTCGTCGGTACGAATAATGGTTCTGCCAGTAGCAGGAGTGTCTGTATTGCTCATGCTACGGGGTCTGTCGCTTACATTTCCATGAATGTGGTCCTCATCAGTACGAACAATGGTTCTCTCGGCGCTGGGCCTGTCCATGGTATTGGAAGGAATGGTGTTTGATGGGGTACCGGCAACGGCACCAGGTGTACCTGCTATGGCTCCTGAGGAGCTGTTCATAACACCCCCACGATCAAAAAAACCTCTGATGGATTGTTCATACTCACGGGTAATGGGTGTATCGCGGTATACAGGATAGTTTAGTACGGTAGTGGTTTTGATACCGCTCACCAATACTTTGTTGTCTTTCTCATGCAAACGCGCTGCACCTATTGGCAGCAACAGGTAATGGTCAATTTTGTCGGCTGCATAGTCGTCGTACAAATCAACGATCAGGTAGCGAACTTTCATTGCATTTGTATCTACAATCAGTTCATCTACCTTACCAACTTCCATATTATCTGAGGTAAGCACCGGCCAGCCGCGCACATCAGAATCATGCTTTACGATCTTAAGATCATCTGCATCCTTGAGGCGAACCAGGTTATTGGTTGTGCCAGCATTATCTCTGTAACTATCTCCTGTGCGGGTACGATCGTTTACGCGATCTCTATCATTATCTTTCATCACTATCTTCTTTAAATTTAAAAAATTGCTTTAGCTGTGTTTATTGAATACTGTAAATCACTGATGGCTGTTTAGCTGAAGCAGCGATTTAGTTTAGATGTGCTACAGGTTTTATGCAGCAACTTCACTTTCTGAATCCAGGGGCCGGCTAATGTTCAACACCAGCTTACCACCTTCTTCGTCTGTAGAAACACTTCCTACAGTATCATTTTCTATTCCTCTGTCGTCTTCTATTCTGTCATTTTCATATTCATCGTCATCTCTGTCGAAGGCTTCTGCCAACAGCCATATAAGGCCTAAAAGAATTAAAATGCCCACAATCCAGGGCCAGATAGGTGCTTTTCGTTTTGGTTCTACTCTGATTTCAGCCATTTGTTTTTAATGTTTTGGTTTAAAAAAAGAAAGGGATAGCCATCAGCATAAAAAATTGGTGCTGACCCTGGCTTAAGGAGTAGAGAGGGAGATGCTTACTGTAATGGCCTTTCTTGATTGTCCATCAGTAAGTGCTTACAACAAGAATTGAAAAAAACAGAAAATGTTTTTCCGCAATTCTACAATATTTTACGTGGTTTGGCCCGGCTTGTTACGTTACAGCCATACCGGCGGCTGCTGCAGGTAATCCTGCAGGCATCAGGGGTTTGCTTCCGGCAAGCTACTGCTTAAGAAAGCTTATTACGGCTGTTGCCCCAGGCGCTTAACACCAGCCTGCGCCTACCGCCCCGATTGCGGTGCTCGCAAAGGTAAATTCCCTGCCATATACCAAGATTAAGCCTGCCCTGGCTAACAGGTATGGAAAGTGAAGAACCCAGTAAGGCATTTTTCAGATGGGCAGGCATATCATCAGATCCTTCCTGCGTGTGGGTGTAGTAAGAAGCATTTTCAGGGGCAATCCTATCGAAGTAGCTTTTGAAATCTTCCCGCACACTTGGATCTGCATTTTCGTTAATGGTGAGAGAGGCCGAAGTATGCTGTATGAATATGTGCAGAATGCCTGTTTCCAGTTGCGGCAGGAAAGAGCAGTTCTCCACAATATGACGGGTAATGATATGGTAGCCCCTGTTGAAGGCCGGTAATTCTAGTTCCTGCTGAAAAAATTCTACCACGGCAATTCTATAAGAGTGAATTTATTTTCTTGGTATAAACTCAAGGGCGCCAATATCTGGCTGGC
Source organism: Cesiribacter sp. SM1 (assembly GCF_020178975.1). Taxonomy (GTDB): domain Bacteria; phylum Bacteroidota; class Bacteroidia; order Cytophagales; family Cyclobacteriaceae; genus Cesiribacter. The sequence continues at coordinate 699,372 of NZ_JAHXBU010000094.1, read as the reverse complement.
TATCGCGGGTTTTGCCGCTTAGGTCATACTCCACACCTAAAGGCATTGCAGCATTTACTGCCGGCGACAGGCTATCGGGCCTGAAATTATAGGCACCCGGGTTCTGAAACTTTACAAAGCCCAGGCTGGTCTCCAGCAGGTTGCCCCCGGCGGCATAGGCACTGTTGTTGCTGCGGATAAGGTTATGCTCCAGCAGCACTGCCACCACTGCACCCCCACTGTTATCTATCAGTAACTCGTTTGGAGCCGATAAGTTACCCCAGATAATTGAGTTTTGCAGCACCAGCCTAAGATCTGCCATCAGCACCTCATCGTTATCGAGTACCGTATTATCTGCAAAAACAGCGGCAGGAGCATCGCGCTGCCCGGTGTAAAAGTTGGCAAAAGTGCAGTGGGTGTAGCTGTAATTGCCACCTGCCAGGTTGGCCACAGCAGGGCCCACGCAATTTGCAACCAGGGTGTTTACGGCTACCAGGTCTGAGGTATAGCACAGAATTCCCGCCTGCAGGTGGTTCTCCAGCCGGCAGTGCTCCAGCCTAAGGTCAGGCTCGTCGTTATCATCCGGGCTACCTACCCTTACACCTACCTCTGCATTCCGTATGTCGCAGTAGCGCAGGTAATTGCTTGTGCTGCCTTCCAGTATCATAATGCCGCCCCACTGCCCCGGCTGGTTTTCGTACTGCAGATCGAGCCGGTGGTTTCGGAACAGAATGCGGTCGGTTTTACTTGAGTCTCCCTCGGCAATAAGAGTACCCCGTACATACAGGAATGCTCCGGGCTTAAAGTAGAGCTTTGCTCCTTTTTCAATGGTAAGTGAGCAGGCAGAGTCTACCAGTATGGATTTTTCAATAACATAAGGGGTGGTACCAGTAAAAACTGTATTGCAGCCCAGCACCACATCGCCAATAAATTGGGCATTTTGCCCCCAGCCTACCACCGGCACCTCCTGCCGGTAACCCCTGTTGATGAGCACCACCGCATCTGAAATAAGCTGTGGTTCGGGACTGGTACCGGCCGGCAGCTGTGCTTCCAGCAGCACCAGCAGGCTATCGCCTCCCAGCAGGCGCTGTTCGCCAAAGCTCTTTCCCCTTCTGCCATTCACTAACAGGGTGTAGGGCGATTCGGCCCCTCCTGCCAGTGCTATAGACTCAAGCACTACGGCCTTATTGCCCGGGTTAAATACCCGAAGCCTTTTGGTAACACTGCGTTCGGTAACAAAGAGTGTATCAAAAAAAACAGTATCGGTACTTAACTGCAGGCCAACGGCTTCATGCTGCACCACCTCTTCTTCGGGCAGGCAGGCAAAAGCATTCAGTAACAGCAGTATCAGGTATGTGAGCTGGCGGATTTTCAAGCGTTGTCCGATCCTTCTTTTAACTTTTCGGTATGCTCGGCCATACGCAGCTGTTCAATAAAATCAAAGATCTCTCCTTCCATTACCGTTGGCAGGTTATGAACCGTATAGCCAATGCGGTGATCGGTTACCCGGCTCTGCGGGTAATTGTAGGTACGGATCTTGTCGGAGCGGTCGCCGCTGCCTACCATGGATTTGCGCTGGGCGCTTATTTCGGCATTGTGCTTGCTAAGCTCCATTTCATAGAGGCGGCTGCGCAGTACCTTCAGGGCTTTTTCAAAGTTTTTGATCTGCGATTTCTCGTCCTGGCAGCTTACCACCAGTCCGCTTGGAATGTGGGTAAGGCGAATGGCCGAGTAGGTGGTGTTTACCGACTGGCCGCCGGGGCCGCTGGAGCAGAAGGTATCTTTGCGAACATCGTTCATATTGATTTCCACCTCTACATCTTCTACCTCGGGCAGCACTGCTACTGTTGCCGCAGAGGTATGCACACGCCCCTGTGTTTCGGTGGCCGGCACACGCTGCACGCGGTGTACGCCCGACTCATATTTTAAAAGGCCGTACACTTCGGGCCCGCTCACCATGCTTATAATCTCCTTATAACCACCGGCAGTACCTTCGGTAAGGTCGAGCACCTCCATTTTCCAGCCCTGCTTTTCACAAAAGCGCTGGTACATTTTAAAGAGGTCGCCTGCAAAGATTGCCGCTTCATCGCCACCAGTACCGGCGCGTACCTCCAGGATAGCGTTCTTATCGTCGTTGGGATCTTTGGGCACCAGCATTTTCTTGAGCTCTTCCTCCAGCTCCTCCTCACGGGGCTGCAGCTCTTCCAGCTCCATCTTTGCCATTTCCCGGAACTCCGGATCTTTCTCTGTATTCAGTACTTCCCTGGCCTGTTTGATGTTACCGGTTACCTGCAGGTACTCATCATACTTTTTAACAATTTTGCTCAGGTCTTTATATTCTTTGCTAAGCTTGCCATATTTAGTCATATCAGCCATAGACTCCGGCTGTATGATCAGTTGGCTTACTTCTTCAAACCTATGACGGATGGCGTCTAACTTATCTCGCATACCTACTAACAATTACACTACAAAAATACTATAATGTACGAAGCTTAACGCCTGCCGGCTAAAAACATTTTAAAACAAGAGCCACTGCCTTTCTTGCAAGTGTGCAAATCCCTGCACAGAACGTCTTTTTATTACCTGATTAAGATAAGCGGCAACTATGAGCAGTTTTACCTAAGCTAAGCCTCTAATTTTGAAGAACATCATTTTTAGATAGGTATGAAAAAGGCAAGACTGATAACTTTGGTAGCAGCAGCGTTTATATTGCTGTTACAACATGGGGTAAAGGCCCAGGGAACGGATTATAAATTCCACACCGTTTTCATTTACAACTTTACAAAATACATTAAGTGGCCCGACAATACGCAGGGTAACAGCTTTGTAATTGGTGTACTCGGAAAATCGGGCATTACCACTCCATTAAAAGAGATGGCAGCATCAAAAACCGTTAATGGAAAGCCTATTGAAGTGGTGGTGTATAACAGCATCGATGAGATCAAAGACTGCCATATGATATTCTTACCGTCAGGGCAGAGCAAAGAACTTGCTGCCATGAGAACCAAACTGGCCAATTCGCCCACCCTTATCATCAGTGAAAAATCCGGCCTTGCCGAACAGGGCAGTGCCATCAACTTTATTCTGAATGATGGCCGCTGGAAATTTGAAGTAAATCAGGCAACAACCGATATGCACGGGCTTAAAATAAGCCAGGAGCTGCTAAAGTTTGCATTGAAGGTATATACAGAAGTATAGGCAGGATGTATATTCTGTACTCAAAAGCTTGAAGATGTAGATGATACTTACATTTTACACCAGCAGGCTAACATGCAGATAATACAATACCAGCCAACAATAATCTTAAAGTTTAGGCACAGACACAGGTAACGCAAAAGCATGAAACGATTTAGGTTTACCATAGGCAACAAGGTATTAGGAGGATTTTTAATCCTGATTACCATTTTTGCTGCCAATGCCATCTACAGCATTTTAACCATCCGGCACAACGGCTCAATTATCCGGGAAAACACCGAGGTAATTGATCCCTCCGTAGCTAAGCTCAGTGATCTTAACCACCTGGTAAGCCGCTCCAAAATGCTGGTAACCAACTGGGTGTATATGTACCGCAACCTGCAGGACCAACAAAAGCTCGACAGCCTGCAGCGCAACGAGTACCCTGTACTGAAGAAGGAGCTCGATGCCCTCTCACTAAAATGGGAAGATCAGAAGCAGCAGGAAGAAATGAAAGCCATTTTCACGCAGCTGGACGCCATCTTTACAGTGCAGCAAAATGAGATTATGGCAAATCTGCGCACTTTTGAAGATTATGAAGACTCTATGGTTAAGTTCATGGCTGAGGAAGCGCTCTCCAGCCAGATTCTGCCGGAGATGGGCAACCTGCAAAAGAAGCTGGAGAGCCTGATCCAGGCTAAACTGCAGGAAAAAGAAACAGCTACCATAGTGCAGATGACTTCTTTTGAAACCCTGGGTAATACCACCATTGTACTGGGCATCGTCGTTATTGTGCTGGGTTTTATTATTGCACTGATCATTACCCGCACCATTACCGGCCCGGTAACTTATATGAAAGATGTAGTATACAAGCTTAGCAACGGTATACTGCCCGAAGATAACACCCGCAAGTTCTCTAACGACGAAATCGGCGAAATGGCCGTGGCCCTGGAAAAACTGGTGGTTGGCTTGAGATCTACCTCCGGCTTTGCCGAAAACATTGGTAAAGGCAACTACACTGCTAACTTTCAGCCCCTGAGCCAGGAAGATGTGCTGGGCAACTCGCTTATAGAAATGCGCGACAACCTGCAGAAAGTAGCAGAAGAAGACAGCCGCCGCAACTGGGCAACAGAAGGCCTGGCCAGGTTTGGCGAAATTTTGCGTAAGAGCAACGACAACATTGGCAGCCTGAGCGATACCATACTCAGTAACCTGGTAAAATATGTAGGCGCCAACCAGGGTGGTTTGTACATTGTAAACGACGAAAACCCGCAGGACCCTTACCTGGAGATGGCCGCCTGCTATGCCTGGGATAAGAAAAAGTATGTAGAACAGAAGGTGTATCCCGGCGATGGCCTTACCGGCCAGGCATGGCTGGAGAAAGAAACTATCTATCTTACAGACATTCCCGACGATTACATTAGCATTACCTCAGGCCTGGGCGAAGCAAACCCTACGTCTATACTGATTGTGCCCCTGAAGCTGAACGACGAGGTTTATGGTTTGCTTGAGCTTGCCTCATTCAATACCTATGCCGATTACCAGGTTGAGTTTGTTGAGAAAATTGCAGAGAGCATTGCTTCCACACTGTCTTCTGCAAAAGTAAACGAGCGCACCCAGCGCCTGCTGGAAGACTCGCAGCAGCTAACCGAGCAGATGCGTGCCCAGGAAGAAGAAATGCGCCAGAACATGGAAGAACTGCAGGCAACCCAGGAAGAAATGGAGCGCAGCCAGCAGGACCGCAAGGAAAAGGAAAACATTATTAACAGCACGAACCTTTTGTTTGAGCTGAATGAGCACCTTAAGATAAGCCTGGTAAACGCCACTACTGTTCAGGTACTGGGCTACCAGGAGAGCGAGCTGCAAAAGATGGCGTTCAACAACCTGGTAATTTCTTCAGAAGCCCTTAACCAGGCCAGAAAAACAGTGGATGAAGGCCACACCTGGAACGGTATTTTAACCCTGAAAGCCAAAAATGGCGGAGAAGTGGTTGTAAAAGCTTCTGCGGGTAAAACCCGGGATATGTACGCCAACACCCACAAATACCTTATATTTGCTGCCAACATCACCAGTGTTGTGCATAAACATGAGCATTCGTAAACCATTATATTTTGTGTTGCTGTGTTTGCTGGCTGCCTGTGATACAGGCAGCCAGCGTCGTTTAGACCCGGGTACACTCCAGGAAGAAATGCGGCGCCGGGAACCAAGGCGTATAAAAGAAGGAGAGATTGAAGCTGCAGGCCTGCAGCAGGGGCAAATGATTGTATCGGTTTTGGAGTCTAAAAGCTTACCCGACAGCAGCAACTGCTGTCCTGCCATGCCCCCCTCCTTGCTGGATTCACTCCAGAACCAGTACCAGGCACAAATAAAGTGCTATTCGCTGCTCAATGAGCATGAGGTACCGGCAAGCACTCTGGAACAGCAAGTGCTGGAAGCCTACCGCTACAACCTTGAACAAAACCTGCCTCTGGAAAGCAACATACAGGCGGAGGGAAAAGAATATTTTATTTACAATGCCCCTGCAACTAACGGTGCAACTACAAAAAAGCCTTGTGCAGTCTGGAGCATACAGTTAAGCAGAAAAGAAATTGTTTTAGGTATGTAGGCAGAGGGTAGTGGCCTAACAGGAAAAGCGGGAGTAAGCAGCAAAAGAATAGCCTGCTGCTATTTACTCTTCTCCCAAAGCCCTTCGGGCACTACCTCCAGCACATGGCCGTCCGGATCTTCAAAATAGAACGACTCCAGGCCGTTAGGCCACAGCTCTTCATGAGTAATGGCAATGCCCAGCTTCTTTACCTTGTTCTTATAGGCTTCATACTCAGGTGCTGCCACCTGAAAGGCAAAGTGCTGCTTTCCCGCAGCCCAGTGCGGGGGCAAATGAGTGGATTTTTTTGAGCTTTCAGCGATAAAACACAGCAGAACAGAGCTTCCGGCCCTAAAAAAAATGTGCCTGTGCTCGGCCAGGCCAATCACAGGCAATTCCAGTTTACCTTCATAAAAGGCCCTGCTCTGGTCCAGGTCCTTTACGTAGAGGCAGGTTTCTTTTATTTGCTGTACATACATGCTACCGCTGGTAATCAGGCACTTTGCTGATGCAGAAAACCTACAGGCACTATCTCAAAGTACTCCTCAAACTCCTGGCGCTGCAGCAGTTTGGTTTGCTTGCCATTACCCCACTGCGGCGTTACCTCAAACAATCCGTTAAAGGAGCGGCCAGTATAGGTACGGTCTACCGTAAAGCCCTCTAATCCCGAGTTGGCCTTTGGTATCTTGTTACACTTGTAGTTGATTCTGAACTTGTCCATACCGATTATGCTTAAAAAATCTATCTATCTTATACTGATTCCGGACCTTGTAAGTTGCACTATCTTCTTAAAATATTTTTAAAAATATACTGCTTCCCTTTTAAAATCCGCTTTAATCATTAAGTGGCTGAAAGCCTATTCCAATAGTAGATTTTTGTGTTATATCACAAATTTAGTGTATTTATTCTACATAAATAAAATTTTTTGCCGAAAAAATTTAAGTTTTTCTTGCAAAAGATCCTTAAAGCTAATTATTTTACCTGTATGTAATATTTTTACGGGAAAAGCACTAACATTAGCAGAACCTTGTAGTTGACGAACAGCCAAAATAACTTTTACTACAGAGCTGCCACCGCACGTAACATTATCAGCACTTACAACACCCCAGTCAAACCTCAGCCACTATGGAAGACCTGCTTAAGCTCATTGAGATTACCAAAAAAAGGGGACAGCGCAGCATTCAGCTTGTGAATCTGAACTTCAGGAAAAACGAAATTTCCAAAGATAACCAGCTGTATGATGGCATCGTAAACGGACAGTTCCTCAGTGATGATGAAGCTGCCAAAGCCATGTTTCGTTCTCACCCCGGTAACCGAAACTACCGCAATGCAAAAGCAAAGCTTAAGCAAAAACTGCTCAACCATCTTTACTTTCTGGATTACGACAAAAGTACCTACACCTTATACAATAAGTGCGAGTACGAATGCCGCCACATGCTGCACCAATGCCAGATCCTGGTAAAAGAGGGTGCTCATGAAATTGCCGCTAACGTGCTGCCTACACTTATCAAAAATGCCAAGCAGTTTGAGTGCATCGATATTCTAATTGAAGCCCTTACCCTGCAACGCAATGATTATGCAAGACAGGGCAAGGTTACTCCCTACCAGGAAGTAAGCGAGGAACTGGCCTATTATCAAAGCTTTAAGCAGGCCATAGAAGAAGCCGAAGCAGCCTACCAGGGCATTCTGGTGTTTGTAAACAAATCTGTAAGTGCACAAAACCGGGTAATGAGCAACATACCCGAAACCGTGATAAAGCTGCAGAAGTACGCCCAGAAGTATAAGAGCCGCCAGATAGACCGCCTGGTATTTATGCTCCAAACGCTCTATAACGAGCTTAGCTGGAACTTTAAGGATAACATTCGTCTGTGCGATGCCATTGAAGATCGTTACCTGAAAAAAGACAACAGCCTGGTAGAGATAGACCTGAATAAGAACGATGTGGTCCTTACCAAGCTTAAGGCCTACTACTGCCTGCGCGATGCCGAAGGTGGTGGCGCCTATGCCCAGAAAACCAGCAAATTCTTTAAAGCTGGCAGCAGCCAGTGGTTCCGCTTTATGGAGCTGTATTTTCTGCTGATGATGAAGGGCCTGAACTACAAAAAAGCCGGTGAAATCTTCCGCAAGGTACGCACTAACAAAAACTATAGCGTACTGCCTGAGCTCGAAAAGAAACGCTGGAAGATCTACCGGGCCTTCCTGGTGTTTGTAAATGACTCCAAGCTGCTGCGCTGGGGCTTTAACCTGGAGAAGTTTGTGGATACCATGCCGGATTATCCAAAAGAATTCTCTTCTTATAACATTGCACGTCTCATTATTCAGTATATGTACCTGCTGCGCGATGGCAACATAGAAGAGGTTCGCCGCCGTGTGGAAGCACTGCAGCAGTACAACTCTACACACCTGGATAAGCGCCACAACTACCGCAACAGCATTTTTATTCGCCTGCTTAGCATTGTAACAGAAAAAGAATTCAATTACGACCAGATCGAAGAAAAAGGCCGTACTTACTACAACAAACTGCGCAAAATCGATATTCCGTCAGAGCCTGGCGTTGACATGGAGATTATTTCCTACGATGTGCTCTACAGCTTTATCCTGGAGTACCTCAAGTCAAACAAGCTTTACGTTCACTACCGCTTCTATAACGTTAGCGCAGTTTAAAAAACCTTGCTTGTTTACCTTATCCAATCGCCTCCTGCAGCTCCTGCAGGAGGCTTTTGCCTTTCCATGGCACACCCCGCCAGATAGCCCCACTGCAGACATACCATCAGTAACCCAAATACTCAATACTCAGTATTCTACCAAAATCAGGCGTAATCCTTTATATTGGTAGAAACATTCAGATACAAAATGACTGGCCTTCCACTCCTGCTCCTCCTTTTTTCTGCCGGCAGCAGCCTGCTTCTACTGTTTGGCTGCCTGCATTTGTTTAAAAAGGGAAAAGAGGCAGCGCTAAAGCATACAGAGGCCGAACATGCCAGCCAGCTGGCACAGGACAGGTACCTGCGACTGCAGGAGCAGCACAACCGCCTGTTGCAGGAGCGGGAGCAGCTCCAGTTTTCCGAAGCCGACCTGCGCAGCAGCCTGGTAGAAGCACAAACCACCAACCGCCACCTGCAGGAAAAGCTGGGCTCACAAAAGGAAGAACTCCGGCAGCTGCAGGAGCAACTGCGCCAGCAGTTCGAAAACCTGGCCCACCAGGTACTAAGCCAGCAGCGCGAGCAGCTGGCCGAAAGCAACAGCGAACGCCTGCGCCTGATCCTGGATCCACTAAAAGAGCGTATTGCCTCTTTTGAACAGCGGGTTGAGAAAAACCAGGAAAACCAGACGGTGCAGAGCGAGGTGCTGAAGGGAGAGCTGGAACGCCTAGCGCGCCTGAACCAGCAAATGAGTGAAGAAGCCCGCAACCTTACCCAGGCCCTTAAGGGCGACAATAAAATACAGGGAAACTGGGGAGAGCTGGTACTGGAGCGCATCCTGGAGAGCAGCGGCCTGCAGCGCGGCAGCGAATACCTGCTGCAGGGCGAAGACATGGGCCTGCGCGGCGAAGACGGACAGGCGCAGCGGCCTGATGTTATTGTACGCCTGCCGGAAGGCCGCCACCTGATCATCGATGCCAAGGTCTCACTCAAGGCCTACGAGTCTTTCTGCAACTGCCCCGACGAAACTGAAAGGCTTAACTACCTGAAGCAGCACATCCACAGCCTGCGCAGCCATGTAAAAGGTCTTTCTGAAAAGCACTACTACCGCCTGCACAAGCTCAACACACCAGATTTTGTGCTGCTCTTTGTACCCATAGAAGCATCGTTTAGCCTGGCCCTTAGCACCGATACCGACAGCCTGGGCGGCTCCAGCCTGGGCAGCTCCAGCCTCTTCCAATATGCCTGGGAGCGCAAGGTAATTATTGTAAGCCCTACTACCCTGCTGGCTACGCTGCGCACCACGGCATCTATCTGGAAATACGAAAAACAAAATCAGAATGCCCTGCAGATTGCAGAAGAAAGCGGCAGGCTTTACGATAAATTTTATGGGTTTGTGCAGGAGCTGGAGAAAATAGGTGCTTTACTGGACAAGAGCCAGGAGACCTACAGCGAAGCCATGAAAAAGCTAAGCACCGGCAAAGGCAACCTACTAAGCCGCGCCGAAAAGCTAAAGTCTATGGGCATTAATGCCAAGAAAGATATGGGGGAGCTGGGGCTCTTAGCAGAAACTGCCGTGGCAGATGAATAGAAACCTTAGCCAAAAAACACGAACAACAGAATGATCAGCAGGATCATGGCAGCATACATGAGCACGTCTACCAGCATGTACTGCTTGTATTTGGCGTAAAAGTCTTTGATTTTATTGATCATGGCTGCAAATATACAAAAGCTGAACGGTAAACAGTAAAGTTACCGCTACAGGTTCCTGCCCCTGGAATAGTTGCTGAGCAAGCCCACATTAAGCCAAAAAAGCTTTACATAAGAAACATCTTTGGCCTAACTTGCGCCTTGTCTGGAAGCTTTGGGGAATGAACGGTAACAACCTGCTGGCGCGCTTTTTAATCTGGCGCATCAAGCACATCAACAATAAAAACTTTGTACTGATCCTGGCGGGTATCATCGGGATGATTTCCGGCCTGGCGGCGGTTACCCTGAAATCAGCCGTCCATTTTATCCAGAATAGCCTCACCGGCTTTTTCCACTACGGTTTTGCCAACATTCTTTACATTACCTACCCACTCATCGGTATATTGCTTACGGTACTGCTGGCACACTTTGTACTGAAGGAAAAGCTCGGCCATGGCATAACGGATATTCTCTACATCATTTCTAAAAAGAGCAGCATTATAGAGCGCTCTAAAATGTACTCCCGCATGTTTACCTCTGCCCTCACCGTTGGTTTTGGCGGGTCTGTGGGACTGGAGGCACCTATTGTAGTTACAGGTTCTGCCATTGGCTCCAACATAGGGCAGCTTATGCACCTAAACTACAAAAAGCGCACCATGCTCATAGGCTGCGGATCTGCCGGGGCCGTAGCGGCTATTTTCAATTCTCCCATAGCAGGTGTGATCTTTGCCATAGAAGTAATCCTTTCCGATGTAACCATTGCCTCTTTCATTCCGCTGCTGATTGCCTCCGTAAGTGGGCAGCTGGTTTCGCTCGTGCTGCTGGGCCAGGATATACTCTTTACCTTCAGGCTCGAAGAACCTTTCAGGGCAATAGAAACGCCTTACTTTCTGCTGCTTGGTGCTGTGTGCGGCATAACTGCCTTTTATTTTAACAGGGTTATGTACACTGTAGAGGGCTGGGTCGGAAAAATCAATGCCCGCATTCCGCGCGCCCTGGTTGGTGGTATCGGCCTGGGGCTAATCATTTTTATATTTCCGCCAATCTATGGCGAGGGGTACGACAGCATTACCGGCATGCTCGAGGGCCGGGACCACTACCTGCTTAGCCGCAGCTTATTTTTCGATGAGGTTGAAAATCCTTACTTTCTTCTGCTGTTCCTGTTAGGTATTCTGCTCATCAAACCTGTTGCTTCGGCCCTCACCATAGGCGCCGGCGGTAGTGGCGGTGTGTTTGCGCCTTCGCTTTTTATGGGTGCTGTTACCGGTTTTCTCTTTGCCCGCTTTATTAATGTGGTGCAGGTTGCCGGCCATGTAAGCGTAGCCAACTTTACCCTGGTAGGTATGTGCGGCGTTATGAGCGGCATTATGCATGCCCCGCTCACAGCCATCTTCCTCATCGCCGAACTAACAGGCGGCTATACACTTTTTGTGCCCCTTATGCTGGTATCGGCAATCTCCTACAGTGTATCCTCTTACTTTCAGCGCTACTCCTTCTATACAAAAAACCTGGTTGAACGGGGCGATTTTATTCCTTACGACAAAGACAAGCAGGTGCTTCGCCTGATATCTCTGGAGAAGCTGGTAGAAACCGACCTGATGGAAATAAGACCTACCGCTACTGTGGAAGAAATGGTGCAGCTGGTACAAATGAGTACCCGCAACATTTTTCCGGTGGTGGATGAACATGGCGTTCTGAAAGGCATCATTACCCTTGATGATATCCGGGAAATTATGTTCGATATTGAAAAGCGGAAAAAGGTGATCATCAACACCATTATGCGCCAGCCTCCGGCAGAGGTAGTGCTGGACGAAGACATGGAATCGGTGATGAATAAATTTGAAAAAACCGGCGCCTGGAACCTGCCCGTAATATATGGCGGCCGTTACGCCGGCTTTGTTTCCAAAAGCCGCATCTTTAATGCCTACCGCACCCGCCTTATACGCCAGCAGCGGGAGTAAGTGTTTCTAATCAATTTTTAACCCTCTTACGGACTTTTTGTGCCGTGCATGCGTTATCTTTCTGAACTATATGATATTGCATGAAAAAGATTTTACTCTTACTGGTTTTTGGATTATTTAGTTTGGCACCTGCCGTTGCACAGGAGGTGGAAGTGATTAAGCTGGCAGACCTGAACAATCTGCTGAAACAGCCAAAAGAGGGTGTTGTGCTCATCAACTTCTGGGCTACCTGGTGCAGACCCTGTATTGAAGAAATGCCCTACTTCAGCAAAGCGCAGGAAAAGTACGCTGATAAAGGCGTAAAAATGTACTTTGTGAGCCTGGATGATGTGGAAATACTTGAAAGCCGGGTAAAGCCCTTTGTCAAAAAGAAAAAGCTGAATGGCACAGTAATGCTGCTGGACGAAACCGACCAGAATGCTTTTATCAACCGGGTAGACCCGCAGTGGTCAGGAGCAATTCCTACCACTATTATTCTTTCGGGCAAGCAACGCAAGCTAATAGAAGGTAAAATGGAGCCACAGGAACTGGAGGCACTGTTAAATAAATATACATCTGTACCATAAGCCAAATCCAACAATGAAAAACGTTTTTTTACTAGTACTGGGCGCTTTATTTGTGCTGGCTAGCGCTGCTACGCTACCACAAGGCTACGAGGTTGGTGATTATGTTGCCGACTTTAAGCTCCGCAATGTTGATGGCAAAGAGGTGTCGCTGGCGAACTATGCCAACGCCAAAGGCCTTATTGTGGTGTTCACCTGCAATACCTGCCCCTATGCAAAGCTTTACGAAGACCGCATCATAGCCCTGAACAAACAGTTTGCTCCCAAAGGATACCCTGTTGTGGCTATTAACCCAAATGATCCCAGCCAGCAGGCCGGCGATAGTTACCAGGAAATGCAGAAACGTGCACAGGAGAAAAGCTATGGCTTCCCTTACCTGCAGGACGATACCGGATCAGTGGCCAAAGCATTTGGCGCCACCCGCACGCCTCATATTTACATTCTGAACAAAGAGGCCAAAGGCTTCAAAGTTGAGTATGTAGGCGCCATCGACAATAACCATAAAGATGCTGCCGCCGCCGATCAGAAATATGTTGAGGAAGCCGTTGGCCAGCTGATGAGCGGCAAAAAGCCCAAAACTACCAGCACCAAAGCCATAGGCTGCACCATTAAATGGAAAGAGGCTTAGGATCTGATTATGATCAAAGGCCCTAAAATACTTTGAATTTTATATACTTATCACCAGGCTCCTTTACTAGTTGAACAGTAGTAAAGGAGCCCTTTCTTTACTAAACTGGTATTTCATCAATGGAACAAGCAAAATTTGGGATTAAACGTGCAGTTGGGTATGGAACAGTGGTGTTTATCACCATTGTAGTAGTTGGGCTATTGCTGGGCGAATTTTTTGTGCCAATCAAGCAGTTGATGTCAGGAGATTCGCCAGACTTTGCAGGTCAATTGGAAAAAATTGATTTTACCAGAAGAATAAGCATTGCTTTTGTCGCGTCAGTAGTATTAACCCTGCTTAAGCATAAAAAAGAAAAGGCAAAGCAAAATAATAATTCTACGTATGTTTAAAGCTTAGCAGGCATTTCATGGCCGTAGTGCCTGATTTTATTATCCTTACAGCGGAGCCGGAACTAGACGACTGTGCAATCAACGAACACCTAATACCTGTACCTGGTTGTGCCTGCTGAAATTAGGTGTTTAGCATTGCCAGAATATCCTCTACATGCTCGCGGGTGTTGCTTAGGCGGGGCACTTTGTTCTGTCCGCCCAGCTTTCCGCGCTTCTCCATCCAGCGGTAAAAAGTACCTTTTGGTGCATGGTGTACAATTGGCGGCTGCAGGGCCATGTCTTTAAAACGCTTGGCATCGTAATCAGAATTGATCTTGCGCAGCGTTTCGTCCAGCACCTGCGCAAAACGATCTTTATCCTGCGGCGGGTGCACAAATTCTATGATCCACTCGTGGCTGGCCTTGCTCTTTTCCCCAAAGTACCGGGGGGCAGCCGTGAAGTTATCAATTTCGGCATTGGTCTGCCGGCAAGCCTCGGCAATGGCCTGCTCTGCATTTTCTATTACCACCTCTTCGCCAAAAGCATTGATGAAGTGTTTGGTACGCCCGCTGATGATGATGCGGTAAGGATTCAGGGAGGTGAATTTTACTGTATCGCCAATGTTGTAGCGCCACAGGCCTCCATTGGTGCTGATGATGAGGGCATAATTTTTTCCCAACTGCACCTGGTCCAGCGTAAGCACCTTCGGATTCTCCTTCTCCAGCTCTGAGGTTTCGATAAACTCATAGTACACCCCATAATCCAGCATAAGCAGCATTTCCTTGCTGTGGGTCTGGTCCTGAATACCAAAGAAGCCTTCTGAGGCATTGTACACCTCCTGGTAATACATGGTATCGGTGGGGATCAGCTTTTTAAAGAGCTGCTCGTACGGGGTAAAGGAAACGGCACCATGGGTAAACACCTCCAGGTTTGGCCATACCTCCAGCATGTTCTGCTTACCGGTAATTTCCAGGATGCGCTCCATCAGCAGGAGCGTCCAGGTAGGCACACCCGACAGATTGGTAATATTATCGTTGATGGTTTCATTGGCCATGCGCTCCAGCTTCTCATCCCACTCGCTTAGCAGCGCTACTTCCAGGCTTGGCGAGCGCACCATTTGCGCCCAGAAGGGCAGGTTTCGCATAATAATAGCGGAGATATCGCCATATTTGGAGGAACCATCACTATCCTGCTCGTTTACCTGCAGGCTCCCGCCAATAGCCAGGTTTTTGCCGGTGAAGATCTTGGTTTCAGGAAAATTATTGACGTAGATAGAGATCAGGTCTTTGCCGCCTTTGTAATGGCAGTCTTCCAGCGCCTCTGGCGATACCGGAATAAACTTGCTTCGGCTGCTAGTAGTACCGCTTGACTTGGCAAACCAGTCTATTTTGCCGGGCCAGAGGATATTCTGCTCCCCGCGCATCATACGGTCTATATATGGCTTAAGCTGTTCGTAGGTGCTGATGGGTACCCGCTCCTGAAAGGCGCTGCTCTTCTGCAGCTCTGCATAGCCCCATTTCTGCCCCCATTCGGTGCTTTTGGCAGTATCGAGCAGGTTTTGAAGCACCTGCTGCTGTACATCATGCGGGTTGTTCATGAAATGCTCCACCTCCTGGATGCGCTTTTTCATGAACCATGTGAGAACAGAGTTGAACAAATCCAGCATAGCTGAAAAAATCAGATTTTACGGCGAAGTTCGAAATGCTGACCTAAGTATACCTTCCGTACCTGCGGGTCAGAGGCCAGCTCTTCGGCAGAACCGGCTTTCAGCAGGCGACCCTCAAACATCAGGTACGCTCTATCAGTAATAGACAATGTTTCATTAACGTTGTGGTCGGTAATAAGGATGCCTATATTCTTGTTTTTCAGCTGCGCCACTATTGTTTGAATTTCCTCCACGGCAATAGGGTCTACACCGGCAAAGGGCTCATCGAGCAGCACAAACTTGGGGTCTACCGCCAGCGCCCTGGCAATTTCGGTACGGCGGCGCTCACCACCACTCAACACCATGCCCTGGTTCTTGCGCACATGCGTAAGGCTAAACTCCTCCAGCAGGCTCTCCATCTTTTCTCTTTGCTGTGCTTTGGGAAGATTAGTCATTTCCAGCACGGCCAGAATGTTTTCTTCTACGGTTAAGGTACGAAAAACCGATGCCTCCTGTGCCAGGTAGCCAATGCCTTTTTTAGCCCGTCGGTACATGGGGAGCGCAGTAATATCTTCATTCTCTAAAAAAATGCGGCCTTCATTAGGCTTGATAAGGCCAACAATCATGTAAAAAGAAGTGGTTTTGCCGGCACCGTTGGGGCCCAGCAATCCCACAATTTCGCCCTGCTCTACCTGCACGGACACATTGTTTACCACCGTGCGCTTTTTATATTTTTTTACCAGATTTTCGGCTCGTAGTATCATAAAATGTATCTGCTTGCGCTAATTGCTCTTCGGGCGCTCAATACTATTCTTCAAACTTAATATCACGCAGGTATAATTCCAGGGTTCCTTCACCCCAGAAGGTATTCTCTTCCAACGTATAAGCAATATCAAAACGCATGCCGCTGTCAATAAAATCAAAGTAATCGGCCATATCGAAACCAACTGCCTCAAATGTAATACCTGTTTCTTCTTCTACCACCGATACCTTCAGGTGCCGGTTTTTCATGATGCGGGTTCTGCCGGCTGCCTTTACCTGCCTGGTCATAAACACAGGCTGCATGTTTTCCGGGCCAAAGGGCGACATCTGCTTCAGCACATTGTAAAACTTAGGCGTGATCTGATCAAAGCCCAGGGGGATGTCTATCTCCAGCTGCGGAATGAGCTGCTCCGGCCGTATGCGCCTTGCCACCACCTCCTCGAACCGCTGCCTGAAAAGCGGTACATTTTCCAGCTCCATAGTGAGGCCCGCTGCATACATATGGCCACCATACTGGAGCAGCAGGTCGCTGCACTCCATAATAGCCTCATATATATCGAACCCTACTACAGAACGCGCTGAGCCGGTGGCTTTGTTATTAGATTCTGTAAGTATTATGGTAGGGCGGTAATAACAATCTACGCAGCGTGAAGCCACAATGCCAATTACGCCCTTGTGCCAGTCTTTTTTGAAGAGCACCGTTGTTTTGGCATCTTTAAACTCCGGGTCCTGTCTGATCATTTCGTGCGCCTCTTCGGTAATGGTGCTGTCGAAGCTGCGGCGCTGCGAATTTTTATCGTCAATGCCTTCCGCCAGAAAGGCTGCCTCCTCCTGCTCCTGGGTAAGCAACAGGTTTACAGCTGCTTTTGCATGGGCAATGCGTCCGGAGGCATTGATTCGCGGACCAATGCCGAAAACAACATTGGTAATGTCAATTTCCTTCTTAAACCCTGCCTGTTCTATAAGTGCCAAAAGGCCCGGGCGAGGCTGTTTGTTCAGCTTTTTGAGCCCCCAATAGGCTAAAATGCGATTTTCGCCGGTAATGGGTACAATATCGGCAGCAATGCTTACGGCTGTCAGGTCGAGGTACTCGTAGAGGTGCTGCAGTGGAATATCGTTCTTCAGGCAAAAAGCCTGTAAAAATTTAAAGCCAATGCCACATCCGCTTAGCTCCTTATATGGGTAGGGACAGTCGGACCGTTTAGGGTCCAGCACCGCTACGGCAGGTGGCAGCACATCGCCGGGCAGGTGGTGGTCGCACACAATAAAGTCTACGCCGGCCTCGGCAGCACGCTGAATGGTTTTGAGGGCTTTGATACCACAGTCGAGGCTGATCACCAGCCCGAAGTCTTCTTCGATGGCATAGGTAATACCATCGTCAGAAATGCCGTAACCTTCTTTATAGCGGTCCGGAATGTAAAAATCCAGGTTAGAATAATGTTCTCGCAGGAAGCCATAGACCAGTGCCACAGAGGTAGTACCGTCTACGTCGTAATCACCGTAAATCAAAATTCTTTCCCCCCGGTCAATGGCAAGCTCCAGCCGCTCTACAGCCAGCGCCATGTCTTTCATCTGCCAGGGGTCGTGCAGGTCTTCCAGCTGCGGCCGAAAGAACTTAAAAGCCTCCTCATAGCTCGTAATGCCTCTTTGCACCAGCAAATTAGCGATTACGGGGTCCACGTTTATTTCTTCCGACAAGCGGGCAGCCGTCTCCGCATCAGCTCGTTCCTTTAATACCCACCGTTTTGTCATAGCCTTGTAAAATAACGAACAAAGCGCCGGATTAAAAAGAATAAACCGTTTGATGTTCTGAAATTGGAGTTATGAACCAAGAGTCAGGAATCAGGAACCAGGAAACATGAGAATGAACGATAGATTTATGACAATAGATTCTAGACGATAGACAATGGATTTCGGGGATCATAGCAACTGCCCCTGCACCTGCTGGCTTGTACTTCTTCAAGCAGGTCAGCAACAAGCTCTGTGAGCTAAATTTTGTAGCTACATCTAACATCCTCCGTTCATTGTATTTTATCCTGATTCCTGGCTCCTGATTCTTGATTCTACCTTAGTGTACATAACTGCCCGCATTGATATCGATGGTACTGCCGGTGGCGTGATCGGCCAGGCCGCTGGCTAAAAATACAATGGTGGGTGCTATGTCGGCGGGTTCGGTCAGCTTATTCAGGGCAATATCGTTCAGTGCGTAGTCTTCTCCATACTGGTCCATAAAATCCTGTGCCATATCGGTGCGTGTAAAACCTGGCGCAATAATAAAGGCTTTGATGCCCTGCTTGCCATAGGCCCTGGCCAGGCTGCGGGTAAGGGCTACCATGCCGCCTTTGCTGGCAGCATAGGCAAGGTAATCGGCTGTATCGCCCCGGAAAGCAGCCCGGCTGCTGATGCTGATGATGCGCCCGCCACCCTGCTGCTTGAAATGTGCCACTGCTTTTTTGCAGAGCAGGGCAGTAGCATTCAGGTTTACCATCATGGTGTGTCCCCAGTCGTGCAGCCAGTCTGTATCATCTTTTTCCATATCACTGCTGATGGCAACACCGGCATTGTTGATAAGCACATCTACTTTTCCAAAGGCATCCGTTACCTGCTCCCATAGCTGAAGCGGTCCATCGCCTGTTCCTAAATCAGCCCCAAAGGCCCGGCTCCCATTACCAATCTGTGCGGCAAGCGCTTCTGCTTCTTCCCTGTTATGGTTGTAGTGTACCGCTACACGGGCACCACTTTTCGCCAGTGCTTCTGCTATGGCCCTGCCAATACCACGGCTGGCGCCGGTTACGAGTATGTTTTTGTTTGTTAGATCTATGGTCATGTTATTTATTTGTAATGGATACATTGTTTCAGCCTTCCACCTGCGCTGCCCATAACTGCAGCAGCCTCTGGCTTACAGGCCCTGGCTTTCCGTTGCCAATGGGGCGATCATCAATCTTTATTACCGGCATCACCCGCTTGGTGGTTCCGGTAATAAAAGCTTCGTCGGCCTGCCACACTTCTTCTAATGAAAAAATACGCTCTTCTGTTTTGATGCCCTGCTCCCGGGCAAGTGCCAGTACGCCTGCACGCGTAATGCCCGCCAGTATGTACTCCGTGGTTGAGGTGATCAATTTGCCCCCTTTCACAATAAAAAAGTTACTGCGGCTGCACTCCAGTACTTCGTCCTGCCAGTAATAGAGTATTTCGGTAGCACCGGCAGCACTCACCCTGGGCCAGTGCCTGATGGCATTGAGGTAATTGGTATGCTTTACCTGGGGCCAGTCGCGCAGGTACTCATTGGTGAGCAGCGAAACTCCTTCGGTATAAGCTGCCTGCGGTGCAAGGGTAGAGTTTTCGATCCTTATCATCAGGTTGGGGTCTGCCGGTGTAAACACATCCGGAGAGTACCCACCCGTTAGCAACAGTCGCACCCCGCTTTCTGTAAAACCATTACGATCAATCAGCTCCCCTATGATCCTGCTTAACTCCTCGTTGCTTTGCTTCAGGGGTAATCTTAGGGCCTGGGCAGAGCTGCGGAAACGCTTCAGGTACTGCTCCAGCAACAGGGGTTTTCCTTTGTGGGTGCGGGCATAATCGAAAATTGCATAGCCCCTGAACATGCTTAAGTCCTGCAGGGGCAGTACGGCCTCATTGGCCTGTACAATACGATCATTAAAATAGTAGAATTGCGCTGAGGGAGCCATTGGCAGTGTATTGCTGTTAAAAAATACTTATTACGAACAACGGCAGTATTTTGCTAAAAAGCAATGGCGGATGGATATAGCGGTTAGTTCGGGACGCGCAGTCCGGGGTGCGTAGTCAGGGACCCATAGCCGCTGCAACTGATTATTTAATTTGACTATGGCTAATTGCTCCGGCTGCGGCAAAACAGCCAGCGCTGCCAGTCAGAGCACAGCGGCGACAGTCAGGATTAGTTGCTAGTGAAGAGCTGCAGCATAAATTCTTTACAGTAGAGCATACCCGAAGGCAGCCATATTTAGCCCTGTATTTCAATCAGGGGTAGGTGTAGTATACAAAAGGCAAAGAATAATATCAGCACTACTTTAATCCTGCTCCTTCATTTCATTCCGGCGCATGGGCATAACATCAATAGTCTGGAAGAGGCGTTCGGTGGTAAGTAAATCGCGGCTGCGCAGCTTTTCTCCCCCGTCTTTGCCTATCAGCAGGGTAGCAGTTTCTTTTAAAGGAATAATGTAGTGCTTTCGCAGTTCACTGGCATCTGCCTGCACAGTAACAGTGCCATCCGGTAATATAACCCTGTCGGGAAACACATGAAAGATCAGCAGATCACGCTCCCGCAGCCCTTTTTCCTGCTTCAGCAGTTCTTCCAGCTGAAGTCTGTAACTTTTATCATCCTCATCTGGGGCAAACAGGAGCAAGAGGCGGTTTTTCCACTGGTACTTGTCCAGCAATGGGGGTGCAGGTATTTCCATAGAGGTTTGTACGCCCGGAATAAATGATAGGAACAAAACAGCAACAGCCGTTAACAACAGTATTTTATGCTTGTGGTAAAATTGCACAGGCCCTTAAAACATAATCAGGAAGTAGAGGAACAATGCCACCCACAGAAAGTCCATAAAATGCCAGTAAGTGGTGAGCATTTCCAGCTTCATCTTCTGGTATGGATTGGTTACTGCAATAAGCGTTTTTACCGGATCGGTAGAGATGCTGCTGGTGCGGATAAACTGGTGGGTCATGAAAAACATGGCTCCTACCAGGTGCAAAATGTGCAATCCTGAAATAATGTAAAGATATGCTCCACTGCTGATGCCGCTTAAACCATGCCCGGCCTGCTCCAGTTGATGCCAGCCCCAATACTGGCTGATGGTAAAAATAAAGCCCAGCACTACTGTGATGCCCAGCATATTTCGCAGCTTCTTCATGTTCTCCTGCTCAAAGGCCCGCATAAAACGCGACACAAAGTAAGAACTGAACAACAGCACCAGGGTGCTGAAGGTAAATGCTTTAGGCAGCTGTATTTGTGCTTCACCCTCCTGCAATACAGGATGGTTATTGGTTGCGGTAAAGGCAATAATCATAAACAGGAAGATAAGGGTGCTGCCAAAAATGGCCAGGTAAAGCAGCATTTTGTGGGGGTGCAACTTCTCTATCTTCTCCAGGGTAGCCTGTGAACCCGTATCTGTTATTTTTCTATTATGATATGGTAGCATAAAAAAATCTGTTATATAAAGTGTGGGGCTCCAAACCTGCTTACTAAAAATAGAGGAAAAACATCTGCAAGCGTGATATTTATAAAGCCGGAGCCTGTATTTAGTTTTACTGTACAAAATAAGGTTTGGTTGCGCCGCATGCACACTATTTCTGCGCTTATTATCAGTACAATAACAAGTTAGTGCAGAGGCTAACTTTTTTCAAACTAAATTTGCAGCGCTTAATTATTTAAAGAGCAAAAACTTTTGAACTTGACGGTAGAAGATTTAAAGACTTTATATACTAACGATAGCCTGGTACAAACCCTTGCATCTTACCTGGAGCCAGGAAAAAAAAGCTGCCTCCAGATCAAAGGTCTGCGGGGTAGCCTGGATGCAGTGCTGGCATCGGTTTTTTATGAAATGAACAAGCGGCCCTGCCTGTTTGTGATGCACGACCGCGACGAAGCCCAGTACTTTCTCAACGACCTGCAGTTTCTTACGGGCCGGCAGGAGGTGCTGCTGTTTCCCTCTTCCTGGAAGCGCCCCTACAGCTTCGATGAAACCGAAAATGCCAATGTGCTGCTGCGGGCCGAAGTGCTGAACCGCCTGAACCAGAAAGCCGCCACCGGCGAGCTGGTGGTAACCTATCCGGAAGCCCTGACAGAAAAAGTAATCAACCGCCGCTCTCTTAAAGAAAACACCTTTAGCGTACGCAAAGGCGAGCGGCTGGATGTTCCCTTTATGGTAGAGCTGCTGCAGACCTACGATTTTGAGCCTACCGATTTTGTGTACGAAGCCGGCCAGTATGCCGTGCGTGGCGGTATTGTGGATGTATACAGCTTTGCCAATGAGCTGCCCTACCGCATAGAGCTTTTTGGCGACGAGGTAGAAAGCATCCGTACCTTCGATCCGGTAAGCCAGCTTAGTACCGAAAGCATCGACAGCATTGCCATTATTCCGAACGTTCAAACCAAACTGATACAGGAAGAGCGCCAGAGCCTGCTGGATTTTATGCAGGAAGATACGCTCATCTTCTTCAAAGACTATCAGCAAACCCTGGATGTGCTGCAAAGCTACTTCGACAAAGCCAGCCAAAGCTTTGCCGATGTACTGAAAGCTACCGGCAACAGCAAACTGCTGATGAAGCCGGAACAGCTTTTTGAAACACCCGAAACTTATAAAGAGAAGCTCCCGAATTTTACGCGCGTAGAATGGGGCAACCGCTTTTACCTCGATGCCGGGCATGAACACAGCTGGCAGGCCGAGCCACAGCCCAGCTTCAACAAAAACTTTGAGCTGATAGCCGAGCGCCTGGAGCGCAACAGCGAGGAAGGCCTCACCAACATACTGGTAGCTGAGCAGCAAAAGCAGCTGGAACGCCTCACCACCATTTTTGAAGAGACAAACCCTTACCTCAAATTCCAGACCTTAAACGTTGCTTTCCGGCAGGGCTTTGTAGACCGTAACCTGCGGCTGGCCTGCTATACCGATCACCAGCTTTTTGATCGCTTTCACCAGTTCCGCAACAAAAACAAGTACAGCAAAAGCAAAGCCCTCACTTTAAAGGAACTACGCAGCCTGCAGCCCGGCGATTTTGTTACCCACGTAGACTATGGCATCGGCAAGTTTGCCGGCCTCGAGAAAGTGGAGAATAATGGCAAGGAGCAGGAAGCGGTGCGCCTTATTTACCGCGATGATGACCTGCTGTACGTGAGCATTCACTCGCTGCATAAAATCAGCAAGTACACCGGCAAGGAGGGAACGCCACCCCAGATCAGCAAGCTGGGCTCGCAAGACTGGGAGAATAAGAAAAAGCGCGCCAAGAAAAAAGTACAGGATATTGCCAAAGACCTGATAGACCTTTACGCCAAACGAAAAGGTGCGCCGGGCTTTGCCTACAGCCCCGATGGCTTTCTGCAGGCCGAGCTGGAGAGCTCCTTTATTTATGAAGACACCCCCGACCAGGCCAAGGCTACTGCCGATGTAAAGGAAGATATGGAGCAGGCACACCCCATGGACCGACTGGTGTGTGGCGATGTGGGCTTTGGTAAAACCGAGGTGGCCATAAGGGCAGCCTTCAAAGCCGTAACCGATGGCAAACAGGTGGCCGTGCTGGTGCCTACCACCATTCTGGCCATGCAGCATTACCGCACCTTTAGCGAAAGGCTCGATAATTTTCCGCTTAAGGTAGAGTACATTAACCGCTTTAAAAGCAGCAAAGATCTGAAGCAAACCCTGCAGAATGTAAAGGAGGGCAAAACCGATATTCTTATTGGCACCCACCGCATTGTAAACAAAGATGTGGAGTTTAAAAACCTGGGGCTGCTGGTGATTGACGAAGAACAGAAGTTTGGGGTAAAAACCAAAGAGCGCCTCAAGGAAATGCGGGTAAATGTAGATGTGCTTACCCTCACGGCAACCCCAATACCGCGCACCCTGCACTTTAGCCTTATGGGCGCCCGCGACCTAAGTGTAATTGCCACACCACCCCCCAACCGCCAGCCGGTTACCACCGAGCTGCACTCTTTTAACGATGAGATTGTGCGCGATGCCGTGAGCCAGGAGCTGCGCCGGGGCGGGCAGGTATTCTTTGTGCACAACCGCATTTCCGACATCGACAGCATTGGCAGCCTTATTAAGCGACTGGTGCCCGATGCCCGCATTGCCGTTGCCCACGGCCAGATGGATGGTGCCAAGCTCGAAAAAGTAATGGTTGCCTTTATTGAGGGAGAGTTTGATGTGCTGGTGAGTACCAACATCATCGAAAGTGGTCTGGATATTCCCAATGCAAACACCATCATCATCAACAGGGCGCATATGTTTGGCCTCTCCGACCTGCACCAGATGCGGGGCCGCGTAGGCCGCTCCAACAAAAAAGCTTACTGTTACCTGCTTACGCCACCCGTGGCCCAGCTAAGCTCCGATGCCCGCAAGCGCCTGAGCACCCTGGAGGAGTTCAGCGACCTGGGCGATGGTTTCAGGGTAGCCATGCGCGACCTGGACATTCGCGGTGCCGGCAACCTGCTGGGGGCCGAGCAAAGCGGCTTTATTTCTGATCTTGGTTTCGATATGTACCATAAAATACTGGACGAAGCCGTTCAGGAGTTAAAGGAAACAGAATTCCGGGACCTCTTTGCCCGCGAGCTGAGCGAAGCCATCAAAGGCCCTGTGGTGCAGGATTGTACCATTGAAACAGATATGGAGCTGCTCATACCAGATGAGTATGTAAGCAACATCAGCGAAAGATTAAATCTGTACAGCCAGCTGGATAATATCAAGACTGAGCTGGAGCTGCAAAAATTCGGCGACAGTGTGCGCGACCGCTTTGGTCCGCTGCCCGAAAGTGTGCAGGACCTGATCCAGACCGTGCGCCTGCGCTGGCAGGCCGAGGAGCTTGGTTTTGAGAAGCTTAACTTAAAGTCAGGCACCCTGAAAGCCTATTTTGTTCCGCAGGAACGAGAAGATTATTATAAGTCGGAAACTTTTGGCAAAATTTTAAGGTATGTACAGATGCATCCGCGCCGCTGCAGACTTAAGGAGCACAAGAAGAGGCTCATTCTCAGCATACAGGAAGTTGGAACAATAGAAGAAGCAAGGCAGTTATTGCAGGATATGAGCAGCTAAGTGCCTTTTTAGGGTGTGGCTGCAGGCTTTGATTTAAAAAACCTTACATATCTTCTGCAGATACTGTATTTTTTCAATATTTTAGAAATACGTTTCCGGAAGAAACAGCGTTTGATAATTGCGTTGCTTTTACTTTACGCTAACAGGCAGTAAAGGGGGCTTGCAAATAGATTAAAACAGACGTAATCTTACATAGTGAGTTATTTCTTAGGATTTGTACTTAAAATGTTAAGAGAATCGTTCAATTTTGTCATGTGCCAGCAAATAGGTGTAGCTGGCTAACAGGTATTGCGTTAAACAGCGTGTAGAATAAAAAAGTGTGTTATGACCAACATTGTGAGCAACCTTAAAGGCTTAACAGCTTTGGCCTGCGGATTAGCATTGCTTGCTTCCTGCGGACGAAGCGGAACGCCTGATGCAGTAAACCCGGGCGAAGCCAGTACTGCTACCGGTTTGGAATACAACGAAGATGGCGGATTTGCCGTGAATGAATTCCGCGGACAGCCTGCCGGTCCAAACCTGGTATTTATACAGGGTGGCCGCACCACCCTGGGATCTTACGAAGAAGATATCTTAAACTCGCGCGATAACTTAGAGCGTACGGTTACGGTAGCTTCGTTCTATATGGACGAAACAGAAGTTGCCAACATCCACTGGCTGGAGTACCTCTTCTATGTAAAATTAGACTCAAGCCGTGAGTTCTATGAGTCGGCTCTGCCAGATACTACAGTATGGGCACGTGAGCTGGCCTTTAACGACCCTTACGTTGAGCATTACCTCCGTTACCCCGGCTTCCGTTACCACCCTGTGGTAGGTGTTACCTGGGTGCAGGCTAACGACTACTGCAAATGGCGTACCCGCGTGGTAAACCAGAAGCTGGCCGAAGAAAACGGTCTGGATGATGTTCCTGAAACTACTGGTGGCCGCATTCCGCTGGAAACTGGTGTAGTGCTACCAGACTACCGCCTGCCAACAGAAGCCGAGTGGGAATATGCCGCACAGGCCCTTATCGGTACCCAGTGGCTTGATGAGAACCAAACACACAAGCGCCTGTATCCCTGGGATGGACACGCCCTGCGTAACCCTTATGGCAAACAAATGGGTTACTTCCTGGCTAACTTCAAGCGCGGCCGCGGTGACTATGCCGGTATTGCCGGTAAGCTGAACGATGGTGCCATGATCACTGCCTACATCTACGAGTTCCCGCCTAACGACTTTGGTCTGTACAACATGGCTGGCAACGTAAATGAGTGGGTACAAGACGTTTACCGTCCGCTTTCATTCCGTGAGTTCGACGACCTTAACCCAGTGCGCCGCGATGGCTACATGGACGAAGGAAGTGCTTACGATCCTGAAAACTCACTGATCAACGACCGTGTACGTGTATACAAAGGTGGTTCCTGGAAAGACATTGCCTACTGGCTGTCTCCTGGTACACGCCGCTTCCTGGAAGAAGACTCTGCAACAGCTACTATTGGTTTCCGTTGCGCCATGATCTCTGCCGGAACTAACTACTAATATTGCTCACAGCATATATACAGGCTCCTGCCCGCAAGGCAGGAGCTTTTTTTGTGCCTGCCTGCTCCTGTTTTTCATCAGGCAGTGGCCAGGGCAGCAAAGCTAATTTCGCTACAGCCTGCCTCCTTCAGTGCAAATGCACAGCTAAGCACGGTTGCCCCGGTCGTAATCACATCGTCTACCAGCAGCAGGCGGCTGCCCGCTACCTTTTCTTCTACCACTACTTCAAATATATCTTCTACATTTTGCCAGCGCTTTAGCCTGCTTTTGCGGGTTTGGGTTTCACTGGCGCTTTTCCGCACTACCACCTCCGGCCATACGGGCAGCCCCAGGCTAATCCCTAACCCCAGGGCAAAATGGTAGCTCTGGTTGTAGCCTCTTTTCAGTAGCTTTTCTTTGTGCAAGGGTATGGGCACTACGGCATCAAAATGGTGCTGAAAAGCCTGCTCTGCCAAAACAGCACCATACCACCTGCCCAGCTCCTCTCCCAGCTCCGGCATATCTCTGTACTTAAGGTGATGTAACAATTGCTGAGTTCTGCCACTTTTAGTAAAAAGTAAATAGGCTAAGGCATATTTTACAGGCAGGTGCACCACCAGCTGCTGGTACAGCACATTATTGGCAGGATGCAAATGATAATCTGTTTGCGGAAGGCGAGAACGGCAATAGGTACAAATGCTTTCCTCCCCCTGCACCAGCACCCTTTCATTGCAAACAATGCAAGTTTGCGGAAAAACAAGGCTCCAGAAATGCTGTAAAATATTTGCCATCACCTTATTAACCAACAAAATACCTTTTGTGTAAAGAGGATAATCATTATTTTATTACTCAATAAGTTAAGTTTGCAAAATCCCCCCTAACTTAGCTTATTGGTTGTATTGACAAGAGGCGAATGAAACGCAATTCTCTTTTAATAATTCTACTGCTCCTATCCTGCACTGCCTCCTGGGCACAAACAGAAATAAAAGGCCGTGTTACCGATGCACGTACCAACGAGCCTTTGCCATTTGCCAACATTATCTTTACAGGAACCTCTGTTGGTGTAACCACCAATTTCGAGGGTTACTTTCAGTTAGTAAGCAGCGAAGCCTACGATTCTGTTTCAGTCTCCTACCTTGGCTATAAAAAGCAAACCCTGCCCATACGCCCTGGCCGCAGCCAAACCATAGAGGTTAAAATGCTGGAAGATTCTGAAACGCTGCGCGAGGTAGTGATACGGCCGGGAAAGAAAAAATGGGAGAACCCGGCACACCCCATCATCCAGAAAGTACTGGATAATAAGAACACCAACAACAAAACCAATCTTACGGCCTACGAATACGAAGCCTATAACAAAATAGAGTTAAGCCTGCAGCGCCTGCCCGAAGAAGCCAGCAAAAGAAAATTAATGCAGCAGGTACAGGCAGCCTTCGATAGCATTCACCAGTACAAAACCGAAGATGGAGAGGCACTGCTTCCCCTCTTTCTATCGGAGAGTATCAGCCGCTTTTACTACCGCACCAAGCCACAGCTTAGAAAAGAGCACATACTCCACACCAACCTAAAGGGCTTTGGTGTGGAAGATGGCACTTTTCTGTCGCAGCTGGTGGGCAGCTCTTTTCAGGAGTATAACTTTTATGAAAACTGGCTTAACATACTGGAAAAAGAATTTGTATCGCCGGTGGCAGATGGCTGGAAGCTTTATTACGAGTACGACCTGCAGGACAGCCTGATGATAGACGGGGAGCTTACCTATAAAATAGGCGTAGCGCCCAAACGGGAACAGGACCTTGCTTTTTACGGCACCATCTGGATTACCAAAAAGGACTTTGCCCTTAAACAGCTGGACCTGCAGGTACTGCCAAAAGCAAACCTGAACTTTGTGCACAAAATCACCATAAGCCAGCAGCTCAGCCAAACAACAGCAGGCTCGTGGCTGCCGCTTAAAACGCGGGTAATGATGGATGTGCGTAAACCCGGCCAGCGGGGCAGCGGCATAGTAGCCAAATTCTATACCTCGCTGAAAGATCCGGTGGTTAACATGCCTAAAGATCCTGAATTCTACGCCAACCCTTTAACTGTTGAAATAAAGGCCGCACAGGCTACAGAAGATTTCTGGAGCCTTAACCGCCATGATTCGCTTAGTTACGAAGAACAAAAGGTAGCGCAGATGATTGATTCTGCCAATAAAATACCTGCTGTTAAAAGATCTGTTACCCTGCTTAAGATATTGGCAACAGGCTACTTTAAGGTAAACCCTGCGCTGGAGATTGGCCCTTTTCCAAACTTCTATATCTACAATAACATAGAAGGCCACCGCATTGGCTTTGGCGGACGCACCACCACTGCATTTTCTACAGATTACCGCCTGAGTGGTTTTGGCGCCTATGGCACCGGCGATAATCGTTTTAAATATAGTGTGCAGGCAGAACGCATCCTGTCGCGTACCAACTGGACCTCCGTCCGCATCTACCACAACAGTGACCTGGAGCAGGTAGGGCTGGAGACCGATAAAATGGATGGTACCAACTATATTTTCTATGCCTCCAGCCGCTGGGGCAACCTGCAGTTACCCTACCGCTACCAGCGCAGCGGTCTGCAGCTGCAAACCGACCTTTCCAGGGGCACCACAGTTTCTGTATCATACAACCACCGTTATTTTTCACCCATCTACCCCTTCAGCTATCATCCGGCAAATGATGCCCAGAGCCTGGCAAGCGATTTTAGTACCTCGGAGGTGCAGCTGGAAACCCGTTTTGCTAAAGGAGAAACCTATCTGATCAACGATTTTGAGCGGATTCCCTCCAGCATGCAAAACTGGCCGGTGGTAACGCTTCGCTATGCCTATGGCATACCGGATATGCTGGGCAGCGATTTTGAATACCATCGCTTAAGCCTGCATGCTACCCAGCGGGTAAAAATGGCTTTTCTGGGTGTTTCGCGCTATACTATTGAAGGCGGAAAATATTTTGGTACGCTGCCCTACCCCCTGCTAAGGGTGCACCTGGGTAACCAGTCGCCTTTTTACACTACGGCAGCCTATAACCTCATGGACCTGGCCGAATTTGCCAGCGATACCTATGCCTCCTTTCGCTACATCCACTACTTTGAAGGATTTTTGCTGAACCGCGTACCCCTGATCCGCAAGCTTAAGTGGCGCGCCATTGCCCACAGCAATGTACTTTGGGGGCACCTTAACCAGGAGAACCAGCAAATCATAGCACCTGTCGAAGACCAGACTGGTTCAGAATACAGGCCACCCCGCTCCTTAGGCAGTACCCCTTATATAGAGGTTGGCTACGGCATTGAGAACATCTTTAAGTTTTTCAGGGTAGATGCCATACACCGGCTTACTTACCTCGATACGCCCAACGTGCGCCGCTTTGGTGTAAAAGTGAGTATGACGTTTGTATTGTAAGGCTTTACGCATGGTGCCGGTGCTTTTGCAGGGAATTGCTCTCTGCAGCCATTAGTGTTTTAACAAAAGAGCAATTATATCTTGCATCAGCCCAGAATATAGTATGCTATCTGCTATATTGTTACCCACAAATATAGCTGTTATGCGTTACGCTCTACTTATCTGTCTCCTGGGCCTGTGCAGCATTACTCTCCATGCACAGAAGCTGGCGTTAAAAGAATTACCCCTCCTGCACTACAGCTCTGCACAGGAGCAGCAAGCTTTCAATCAGCTGGCGCCTCTTAGCTTTGAGAGTCAGTTCCGGCTCCTGTACATCAGCAGCCCCGGAGCAGAGGCTTCTATGCAGGCAACACACGCGGAGCAGCTAAAAGAGTTTATTGCCAGCCTTAGCCCCAGGGTTGAGAAAGCAAAAGGAGCACAGAAAAAGATTAAGGCTATCCATAAAGAGGTGCACAGCACTTTCCTCAAGAAGTATGTACTGGCTAACCATTTTGCCGATATTTTCAGCAGGGGAGAGTACAACTGCGTATCTGCCACGGCACTCTACGCACTTGTACTGCAGCAGCTAAATATACCCTTCAGCATAAAAGAAACCCCTACCCACGTTTTTCTGGTAGCTTACCCTGATACCGACCGCATTGCCCTGGAAAGTACAGACCCACAGGTAGGCTATATGGTGTTCGATGCCAGGTTCAAAACACAATATGTAGCACAACTCCGCAAAATGAAGCTCATCAGCGAGCAGGATTACCAGACAAAAGGTGTTGAAAAGCTTTTTGATGAAATGTATTTTGACAACCAGGACATCTCCCTGCAGGAGCTGATTGCGCTGCAGTATTATAACGACGGGCTTTACCTGATGGATGAAGAAAAGTGGGAGAGCAGCCTCCGGCAGTTTGAGAAGGGCTATGCACTATACCCCTGCGACCGGGGTGGTTTTCTCGTTTACAACTCCATACTGCTGGCCAAGGAAAGTAAAACCTATGCAGACACTGCCTACATCGATTACCTGGTTAAACTGGCCAACATAGAGGGCGTTGATAACCACCAGGAGCAGCTAAAAGGAGAATGGATTCTTTTTACCGAAGACCAGCTCTCCAACAAGGGTCAGACCGCTTATTATGATAAGATGTACCACAAGCTACAGGGAGCACTTAGTGATACTTCCCTGGTCGATGAGATTTCCTACATCTACTATTTTGAAAAGGGCAGAACTGCCTTCAATGCCGGCCAGTTTACCGAAGGCCTGAAGTGGAGCGAAAAGGCTTACCAGCTGAAGCCCGAGGCCACCAACAGTACCGGGCTGCTGCTCGGCTGCATAGGCCAGCGCCTGAACACCATTTACTCCCTAGATGAAAAAACCAGTTTCCTGGAAGACTACCTGAAGAAGTATCCTGCCCTTGAAAACAACAACATTCTCTATAGCCAGTTGCTGCAGTTTTACCTGGTACGCTTTGGCCAGGCCTATGAGCTGGATCAGGAAAAAAAAGGCATACAGTACCGGCAGATCTTTGAGCAGGCCTACCAGCGAAAAAAGGGAGGAACAGAAGCCTACATACTCGACAATGCCTTACTGGGCAGGGCTTATTCTGTGGCAGCCGTATATTATTTCAGAAGGGGGCAAACCTCACAGGCCCGTCAGCTGCTGGACAAAGGGCTGGAGGTAGATCCACACAACCACGAGCTCCTGCAGCGCAGGCAAATGATCCGCTAAAGCCTGCTTTACAGGCTTTGGACTAATTCACATCCTGGTGATCCAATTAAAAAAGAAAAGGGTACCTCCTAGTACCCTTTGTTTTCTATTGCAACATTTACTTTGGTTGATATCAGGTAGGGCGTTTTCATTTTTGTTTCTGTTTCTGCCACTATCTGAATGGTTTCCATCATAAAGGTGCCGGGAGGCATGTTATACACCAGCTCGGCAACTCCGTTTTTATCAGGTATCCAGTTGAGGCCTCCGCCTCCTTTGTATTTCCCATCCTGCAGCTCGCCAAAATAGAACCTTGTTTTGCCATTTCTTTCGCTAAGGCTAATGCGGATGATGTACTGGTTGTTCTTCAGCAGCTTATCGATCTGCTCTACCTTTAGCTGGGGCAGCTGCTTTTTGGGTTTGCCTTCTTTGGTGTACTCGATGGTACCCAGCCCGAGCTCGTCATTTTTGTAAGGCACCTCGGCCAATAGCTGGCCGCTCTGCCGGTAGAGTTTTTCTACGCCATCCTTTTTTCCGTGGGTATAGGGGGTTTCCCGAAATATATTACCGTTTTCGTAATACATTTTGGTGATGCCATGCAGCTCACCCTCTTCATAATTAAACTCACCCTGTACCGAACCATTCTTGAAATAACCCTTGGCATAGCCATGCCTTTTCTTGTCTTTGTAGTTTATCTCGGAAGCAAGGGAACCATCGTCGTAATAATGCTGCACCAGTCCTTCGAGCTTCTTTACCTTTTTTTCTTTGGTAGCTTGTTTCTTGGCTGGCTGGTCGCATCCCCAGCATAAAACCAGCAACAGCATCAGAGAGAGTAGAGAGAGTCTTGTCATATAATCTTTAAATAATGGCCATCTAAAGTATATAACAAATCATAAATATCCTACCAGGCAAGTGCTAATTCTACGCACCCATTTTCTCAGTCTTAGCATGTATATTTGCACATATTTTTACGTACTACATTTTATGAGCATTGTATCTGATTTTAACGACTACCGCAGCCGCATGAATGAGAAGATCATGGAGGCTGATAATAAAGTACTGAAGCGCTTTTTTAACCTCGACACCAATACCTATATGGAGGGAGCGCTCGATACTAAAACAAAAGAAGCCATTGGCCTTGCCTGCAGCATGGTGCTGCGCTGCGACGACTGCGTGCGCTACCACCTGGAAAAATGCCACCAGCTGGGCTACAGCAATGAGCAGATGTATGAAATTTTTTCGGTTGCTACCCTCATCGGGGGCAGCATTGTTATACCACACCTGAGGCGCGCCGTTGAATTCTGGGAAGCCCTGCAAGCGGAGGGCCGCCCCGCGGAGGGCAGCCCCAACGAACCAAAGGGAGAAAATGCTTAAAAAAGACCTTGACCTGGAACGCCGCTGGCAGCAGCTGCGCCTGCGGCTGGGAGAGCAGATTGGCCGCCGGCCCAAAGACCTTAATGCCATCCTGTTCCTGATTGGGGTACAGGAGCTGGGGCAGGGAAAGCGCAGCTTCAGCAAAGAAGAAAAGCAGGACCTCATGCACATTGCCATCTGCAAGGCCCTTAGCTACAGCGGCTTCTATGAGCTGGAGGGGCTCGATGCCCAGGGCTGGCCGCATTGGAAAAAGGTAAAGAACCTGCCCCACTTTGACCTGCTGGAACAGGAAAAGCTGCTGAAAATGCACGTGCTGGAGTATTTTGAGCAGGAGATGGGCTGGGTTTTTGTACCAAATCCTTCCGCTCCGCCGCCGGATGATGCGCCACAACCTTAACGGTGCTTTGTAACCCCCACCTGCCGGCACATGGAGAGCAGCAGGCAGGTAGAGCAGTGGGGTAGGCGGCCTGTACAAATATGCTTGCCGAAGGGTACCAGCAGGCGGTTAATCTCCACCCAGTACTCCTGCGGTAGTTCTTTCTCCAGGGCTGCCATGGTCTTTTCCGGCGTGGAGGCTGCTACATAACCCCAGCGGTTGGTAACGCGGTGCACATGAATATCAACCCCAATGTAGGGCTGCTGTGCGGCAATGCCCAGCGCCAGCCCTGCACATTTGGGGCCCACGCCTTTAAAAGCTGTTAACACCTCAAAACTGGCCGGCAGCTCTCCGTTCCACTTTTCTTCTGCCTCTTGTGCAATGGCTAGTATGGTAGCTGCTTTGTTGCGGGCATAAGAGCTGTCGTAAATTGCCTCGGCTAATTGTTCGGGACTAAGTTTCATCATTTCTGCGGGTGTACGAGCAAGCGCAAACAGCCGCAGCGAAGCCGGAACGGTGGTTTCATCAAAAGTGCGGATGGAGATAATGCAAGCCACCAGCTGCTCAAAAACACTGGTATAGCCCCGCTCATAAAGATCAAATAAGGCTGCTGGTGGCAGCTCTGCCGTCATTTCCCGGAGAAGAGCAACTGTTTTATGTATATCGAAAGGTTCCTTGGCTTCTTCCATAAGCAGTACTTTTAGCGGTAACAGACACCTGTTCTAATAAACACTGCAGCAGCAGAAGGTTTGGCAGGCTATAAAAAAAGCCCCCTATGCCTAACAGCACAGAGGGCATCCATTATCTTTCAAAAAGCTGCTTCAGTGGATGGTTGTATCCACTATTACCAGAAACTTTGATTTTAAGAGGCAGCAGCAAATCCTGCGGCAAGCATTCGCTTATGCCTTTACATATTGTGTGCCTGCCAGGCACTACAGGTTAAGCCTTTGTGAGACACAAGCGGATGCTTGCGCCAGGAATGATCAGGAGTTTATTAGCATTCAATCATGCTAGTACTTCGCATAGAACCCCCGGCAGGCATCTGTGAGTTGGGAGAAGATAGGGGCAGCAAAGCCGGCAAACATATCTTGTGGAGGTGGGGGTG
Source organism: Cesiribacter sp. SM1 (assembly GCF_020178975.1). GTDB lineage: Bacteria > Bacteroidota > Bacteroidia > Cytophagales > Cyclobacteriaceae > Cesiribacter. Next base: position 665,131 of record NZ_JAHXBU010000094.1, on the reverse strand, counting down.
GCACTTCGCGCAACTGAACCAGCTTTTTATGTTTAGCATCCAGGGCCCGCTCATCTCCGTTAAAAAAGCCCCACTCGCTGAACCAGACAAACTCACCCGGAAACTGCCTGTGCTGCAGTACTGCGTTGGTGCGGGCATCTACGATGTACATACTTACGCGGCCCCGGGAGATTACTTCCTTCCGGAAAGTGGTGAGCTTGGCTTCTACAGTACCATATACCGGCACTAAAGAATCAGGCTTTACCTTTACCTCGCCAATGCGCACACTATCGCGCTTCAGCTGTTCTTTGCTCTCTTTTAAATGGGTTTCTCCGATTACAAAATCCTCAAACTGAATCCGCACGTAGTGGTCGGGCTGGTTAAGCTTTTCAGCATCGGCCTCTTCCATGGAATAGAAGCGGATAAACCCATGCTGCTTTTCGGCATTGTGCAGGTATGATTCTATCTGGTCATTGAAAAAGGCTACATCCAGCGAGTAGCGGCCCGGTACCGGAATTTGTTCTACCAGCACCTTTAAAGTTGCCAGGTAGTGGGCTTCCTCCATCTTTCTCTCACTATCAAGATAGCCCGGCACATAGTGCATGGCTGCCCCAAAATGTTCATAAGCCTGCCGGGCTGCCTCTCGACTGCCCCTGCTCAACTCCTGCTGGCCTAAAGCATAGCTTTCTGCTGCAGCCTGCTCACGCGCCTCCTGTAGTTTGGCATGATAGGGCTTTGGTACTGGCACCACGTTTAAGGCACCGGGTGTATAGCGAATGGCATCGTAAAGTGCATTTAGCTGCTCATAACGACTTACAATGTTGCCCCAGCGGTTTGCTGTTTTAAGGGTTTTGAGGTGAATGATATCTGCCTCCAGGGCCTCTACTGCCATGGGGTAGGCCTGCAACAGGGTTTGGGAAGCTTTTTTATGATCGGGCTTTTGCTTTAGCCTGTTAATGGCCTGCATGCTGGCTTCGTAGTAGTTGCCCTGCTCCCAGGCTTTTTTGCCGGAACTGCAGCCAAAAGCAGCTACAGCCAGCACTAATATAAGGGTATGTAAAACGCGCTTCATAAGCGGTAAGGGTTGAGGTTCTGTTATGGCAAATACAGAAATAGTGCCAATTTGATAGAGACCTCAAATATAAAAAAAGCAGCCGCTGCCAAGCAGCGGCTGTAATATTATTTCGCTTGTTGTAATTTTTTGATACTAAAGCAGTTGCCCAAACCCTATAATCAGTTGCAGCAGCTAATTGGAAAATCCGCAGGTTAACGCAGCCGGGCTACTACTGCTGGGCCAATGGTCTCTGCTTATGGCGTTCTACGCCTGCCTCCAGAAATTCTACAAAATTCTTTACCTCCAGGTCGTAGGCTTTGGGAGCTGCCAGTAAGGATTCTGTATGCGGATCTACCAGTGTGTAGTAAGGCTGGGCATTGGCATTGAGCCGCTGGATCATAAAATCGAGGTTCTGCTTACCGATCGACTTCTTGAGCTTGCCATCGTAGGCGCTAATGTACCAGTCTTCTGCGGGAAGTTCTTTTTTCTCGTCTACATAAAGGGCTACTACCACATAATCTTCTTTCAGGCGGCGCAGCACTTCGGGATCGCTCCAGACGTTGGCTTCCATTTCGCGGCAGTTAACGCAGCCATGGCCGGTAAAGTCAATGAACAGGGGCTTGTTTTGTGCCCTGGCACAGGCCAGCGCCTGTTCATAATCAAAGTAGCCATTTAGGCCATGAGGCAGGTGGAGCAGCTCATCGTACTGGGGCTTTTCGCACAGCTGGGGCAGTTCCGACTTTTCTTCGCCCTTCAAAATAGCCACCAGGTTAAAATCGTGGGTGCTCATGGGCGGCAGGTAACCTGCAAGCGCTTTTAAGGGCGCACCAAACATGCCCGGAATAAGGTAGAGCACAAAGCCAAAGGTAATAATGCCCAGGATCAGTCCGGTAACAGAGGTGCTGCTGCGGGGGCTGTCGTGCGGCAGCCTGAGTTTGCCCAGCAGGTAAAAGCCCATCAGGGTAAAGATGATGATCCAGAGCGCCAGGTACACCTCGCGGTCCAGCAGGCCCCAGTGGTAGGTCTGATCTGCCACGCTTAAAAACTTTAATGCCAGCGCCAGCTCCAGGAATCCTAATACCACCTTCACCGAATTTAACCAGCCGCCGCTCTTGGGCAGTGAGTTAAGCCAGCCCGGAAAAATGGCGAGCAGGGTAAAAGGCAGGGCAAAGGCCAGGGAAAAACCAAGCATTGATACTATAGAGGTAGCCCCGATTTCATCGGCAGTTTCTATCAGGATCGTACCCACAATAGGGCCGGTACAGCTAAAGCCGATCAGCACCAGGGCAAAGGCCATAAAAAAAACGCCTACCAAACCGCCACGATCGGCCTGCTTATCTACTTTATTGATAAAGCTGTTAGGCAGCGTAATTTCAAAGAGCCCGAAAAAGGAAAGTGCAAACAGAATAAAGATAAAGAAGAACAGGATGTTGGGGAACCAGTGCGTACTGAGCTCGTTGGCATAATCGGCACCAAATATTTTGGCGAACAGAATACCCAGCGACAGGTAAATCAGGATAATAGACACCCCATAGAAGAGGGCAAACATAACTCCCTTACGCCTGTTTCCCTGTCCCATTTTCAGGAAATAGGTAACTGTAAGTGGAATCATGGGGTAAATGCAGGGGGTGAGCAGTGCCGTTACACCGGCCGCCAGCGAGATCAGGAACAGGGCCAGAAAGCCACTGCGGGATTCATCGCTGCTTTCTTCCCCGAACGGATTTTGAAAAGGATCGTACTGGCGCACGCTAACACCATCGTTGCTCACAGTCTCGGTTTGTGCTGCAGTTTCGGCCGCTTCTCCGGATCTGTCTGCCGGTACAAACACCTCCTGCTGCTGCTCTGCTGCCGCCAATCCGGCAGCGCCTTCACCTCCGCTTAGGGTTTCAACCTCCGGGCTTGTGACAGAAGAAGTGCCTCCGTCTTTTTTATAGCCTGTTTTTTCCTGGGGCTCTTTATTACCCTGTTTAGGGGGTGTTATGGTTTCGCCTGACTGTTGCTGCCCCTCTTTTCCTTTTACTACCTGTATATTTGGCTGTGGCAGGTCGCTGTCGAACGGAATGCACTGGCCGGTAACATCGGTGCAGATCTGGTAGCTGGCCGTTGCCTGTATCTTTGGGTTTTCCTGCAGCACCTTTATTTTCTGGCGAAATTCTGCAGTGCCGGTAAAGTAGGTATACTCCCCCTCCCAGATCTCATCATATTTACGCTTGGCTCCTACCGGCTGCACCTTACCAACTAAAGAATAGCTGGCATGGGGCTTAAACTCAAACTCCGTTACCATGGGCCCCAGCTCCGGATCAAAATCATTGGAATAGAGGTACCAGTCTTTGGGAATCTGCGCCCGAATGATGAACTCTGCTTCGCCACCCACTGGCACACGCTCGGGCTTAACCTCTACAGACCATTTGGGTGCCTGTTGCATCTGAGCGTAGCCTGGTAGCTGCAGGGCCAGCAGAAAGATCGTTAGTAAAAGAGCATGGTGTATCTTCATGGTACGTGCTTCAGCCTTCAAGGTACAAAAGTAACACATACTGCAGATAAAAAATTTATCGGCTCCTATAAAGGATCTCTACGCGTGCAGCAACAGCCCTTAAGTACCTGAAAAGAAACGCTGCCCTGCCTGCCTAATTGCAGGAAGTTTTGATTAAAAGCACAAAAAAAGGACCCGCTGTATTAACGGGCCCTTTTAATTTTCAAGCTTAAGAGTCAGAAGACTTCTACCTGTTACCGGTGCTTCTATGCCTGCAGGTACTGCCTGTACCAGTCTGCTGCCAATCGGGCTACTTCTTCCAGCTTGCCGGGCTCTTCAAAGAGATGTCCGGCCCCGGGCACTATCTCCAGTTGCTTAGGTTGGGGCAGCTGTGCATAGGCCTGTTCGTTTAAGCCAATCACCTGGTGGTCATCACCACCTACAACTAGCAGGCTAGCCGTTTCCACGCCCGAAAGCTCTGGTATGGCAAGATCTGGCCGGCCGCCGCGTGATACTACAGCCTTTACAAAGCTACCAACACGGGCCGCTGCCTTTAGCGCAGAGGCTGCTCCTGTGCTGGCGCCAAAGTAGCCTATGGGCAGGTGCTGCACTTCATTTTGCCTGCCAGTCCAGCGGGTAACGCTCACCAGCCGCTCGGTGAGCAGCTCAATGTTAAAGCGGTTTTCGTATACCCGGTCTTCTTCCTGGGTTAGCAAATCGAACAGAAGCGTAGCAAACCCTGACCGCTGCAAATCGTTTGCTACCTTTTTATTGCGGGGACTGTGCCGGCTGCTGCCACTGCCATGGGAGAAAATAACTATTCCCTGTGCATCCAGGGGCAGAATCAGCTCAGCCTCCAGGTGAACATGCTGACCTACCGGTATGGTAATGTCTTCTCTTATTACTTCCATAAACTATCTGGCTTCAAAGTGGCGACGGTCGTGCAACAGCGCTGCTACTTCCTGGTCTTCTACCTGGTTAAAATCCTGGTAGAACTGCCCTACCGCCCTAAACTCATCGGGCACCGACAGGCAAATCACCTCATCGGCCTGCTGCTTTATTTTATGAATAGCTTCCTTTGCCGAAACCGGCACCGCAACAATCAGCTTCCGGGGTTTATCCTTGCGGATCAGGTCAATTACCGAAAGCAGGGTATGCCCTGTGGCCACACCATCATCAGTAATGATAACGGTTTTATTGGTAATGATGAGCGGGTCCTGCTCGTGCAGGTATTTATGATAGTTATTGCGCAGGGTTTCCCTAACACGGGCTATTTCTGTTTCGAGATAGTCTTTAGGCACCTGCAAGTCCTGGTTCACCACATAGCCATTCAGGCTTACGGCACCTATCGCAAATTCCTTGTTGGTTGGGTGTCCGATCTTTTTAGAGAGCACCAGGTCCAGGGGCCAGTCGAGGGCTTCTGCAATTTCGTGCCCAATGGGTACACCACCTCTTGGTATTGCCAGTACTACACCTTCTTCATTCTGATATTTCTTTAGCTGATCGGCAAGGGCCTGACCTGCTTCTTTTCTGTCTGTAAACATAATTTTTGTGTTTAGGTGAAAAAATTATTTAACCGCCTGTTTTTTTTACAGGCACTTATATAAAACTACGAATCTAATTATCAGATTGTTATCTGCAATATGCGAGTAAAGCAACAGATCTACAGGCTTTTAGCTGATAAGAAGCAGCCTGGGGCAAATAAAAAAGCCGCACCTTCCGGTACGGCTTTGTAACTTTTCAAAAAAACTGCTACACAAGCGGCAGATTAACCAGTGCCTGGTCTATGGGCGTGTTGCCGCTTGTTAATTCAAACACCTTATTTTCGGTGTGGCGAATATCCAGGCAGGCTACCAGGGCACGGGCAACATCTTCGCGTGGTACACTGCCCTCGTAGCTATCCAGCTTTTCGGTGGCAGTAACTTTGCCGGTTCCTTTGTCATCGGAAAGATTGTTAGCCCTTATGATGGTGTACAGAATGCCGCTGTACTTAAGCTCTTTATCCGCCTCATGCTTGGCTTCCAGGTAGGTTTTCAATTCATCTGGTCCTTTGCGGGGGTCGTCGGCACCTACAGAGCTAAGCATAATAAAACGCTGCACCTTGTGCTTATAGGCATCTTCTATCAGCTTAATAGCTCCTTTTTTATCTACGGCTTCGGTTTTATCGGCGCCTGTACCAGCACCTGATCCAGCTACAAAATAGACGGCATTAATGCCCTCCAGCGGAAAAAATTTATCTTTCTCCAGATCGGCAACCACTGGCTCGGCACCAAGCTTACGCATTTCTTCTGACTGGCTGGAATCGCGTATCATAGCCCGTACTTCATGGCCTTTTTCGCTTAGCATTTGCACCAGGTGGTGCCCTACTTTACCGTGTGATCCTGCAACAAGTATTTTCATGGTATATTAAATTCCGGTATTACAATTAATAAATATCGAAGATGAAAAAATGGTAAGCCTGGGCCTACCATCCTTTTCTCTGTTCTTAGATAACTGTATAGGAATTGAGTTGTTTATCGCAGGCTCAATTCTAGTTTCCGTAGCTGCTATTTTGCCGATGCTGTAAACTTCTTCTGCTTGTATTTGGGCGGTACCTGCCATTTATCTGCAGCAAGGGTGGTTTTTTCTATGGTGTTCATGGTAGAGGTAATATCCGGCTGCCCCTGCACATCGTAATAAATACTTTTTACGGGTAAGCCTTCTTCACCACCGGGCAGCATTTCGGGCATGGAAAAGGCCATCATGCCCGGCATATTGCGGCCCATTTCCTGCAGCTGGCTTTGCAGCAGTGTGTAGAGCGATACCAGCGCCTTGAAATTATCTTTATCCTCTCCCAGATCTTTATAGGTAACTACATATACCTCGTGCCGCAGCTTATCGCCGCTTTTACCTACATACTTGGTGCTCTTCCAGTTTTTAACAGGTGCCTGGGCCTGTTCTTTTTCATAGGTGACAGGCTCCTTAGATCCCATGATTTTACGCATCTGCTCTTCCATCATTTTCCGCTGACTCTCCGGCATCTGCTGCAGGGTTTGCTCCATTTGCCGGGCAGCTTCCTGCATTTGGGCATTCATCTCCGCCATTGCTGCTTTGTCCATCAGCGTATATTCTTTCTTTTTGTGGTTGATCAGGTACATTTCCTCTTTGGTGGCGTCGTAGAGGGTCGTCATCTCGTTCTGATCATCGGATTCCATCAGCACCTTATCGGCAGTAAGGTATACGCGGTTAACGGTAGACTTTGCCTTTTTGTCCAGCATTTCGCTGGTAATCAGCAGAACATCCTGTGCCAACAGGCTGCTGCTGCACAGCAGGAAGCACAGACAGGTGAAAAGCGGGGAAAAAATCTTTTTCATATCAAAAAGTTAAAGGTGGTACTGCAATCAACTCAAGATCAAAAAGTTGCTAATCTTTTGCAAGTGATTTGCGCTTATGTTGTTTCCGGTACCTGATCACTGCCAGGGCAATAATACCGCCAATGACCCAGAGCGGCCAGAGCCTGAAAATAAAGAGCAGCAAACCCAGCAGCAGTTGCCAGCCACCATCCAGCGCGCCTAAAATACGCTGGCCGAAGTTGGGGGTGCGGCTGGGCAGGTACTCGTACTTTTGCACCTGGTAGAGGTTCAGGTGAATGGTGCTGTAGCCCACCTGGTGGCTAAGGTAGCGCAGCTGACCTTCTTTTGCTTCAATTTCCTCCTGCAGCTGCCGCAGCTTTTCTTCCACTTCCAGAATCTCTTTTACTGTATTGGCTTTTTGCAGCAGCTCCTGGTAGCGCTTTTCTACCTTTTTCTTGGTCTGCAGGCGGCTGCGCAAATCCACATACTGCTCGGTGACATCCTGCGCCTCCACCGACTTATGGTCTACCCGCTCCGGCAGGGTGCCAAGGGCATTCATGAGTGCATCGAAGTAGCGCGAAGGCACCCGCAGCGTTAAATTAAGCTCATGCCGCTGCTGGCTGTTATTCTGGTTTGAGGAGGAGATGTAGCCTCCCGTCTTTTTCACCAGGCTATCGACCTTGTGATTCGCTTCCTGCAGCGCTTTTACCTCGTACACCAGGGAAGCTGTTTTGATTATTTGCTTGGCCACCGTATCAAAGGGAGCAGGAAGGGGCTGGGATACATTTGTATAGGCAGAGGGACCACCTGGCACTGCCACCATCTCTACTGCAGCATAGTCCATATCTCCCGAACGTCTATGCATCTTGTAATCTGCCGGTGAAGGTGGCTGGGCAGAGAATGGAATATTCATGTCCACATCCGCAGTTTCCTCAAACTCATCGCCTGCATAATTATCACGGGTACTTCTGCTGTTATCAGCTTCGCAGGCGGCAAAAAACAGGAGCAACAGCAGGGGGAGCTTTTTCATAAGGAGGAGAGGGTTTGGTAAAAAGCTTTTAGCTCTAACGCCTCTCATCTTATTAAATTGCGCATACTATTTCTTTAAAAAGTAAAATTACTCCCGGTACAGCTTCTCCAGCAGGCTCCAGAGCACAATGCCCATGCTTACCGATACATTCAGTGAATGCTTGGTGCCCCACTGCGGAATCTCCAGGGCTGCATCGGCCAGCTGCATCACCCCCTCGCTCACCCCCTCTACCTCGTTGCCAAATACCAGTGCATACTTTTGCCCTTCTGCCGGCATAAACTGCTGCAGCTGCGTGCTGCCCTCGGCCTGTTCAACAGCCAGCACCTGGTAGCCCTCCTGCTTTAACCTGCTGCACAGCTCCGCTGCATTTGGGGCATGCTCCCAGGCCACTGTTTCCTGAGCACCCAGGGCAGACTTATGGATTTCGCGGTGGGGCGGCGTACCCGTAATGCCACAGAGGTAGATCTTTTCTGCTGCAAAGGCATCGGCAGTGCGAAAGGCGCTGCCCACGTTGTTAAGACTGCGGATGTTGTCGAGCACCAGTACCAGGGGGTGCTTGGGCAGTTGTTCAAATTCCTGTGGGCTAAGGCGGTTCAGTTCGTCGAGCTTAAGCTTGCGCATTTTCTAGTATTGAGTAGTGAGTAGTGAGTATCAAGTACAGCTTCGGTAGCATAGAAAGGGAGTATCACATTTTATAAATGTAAAATAGCAGTACATTTTTCTAAATCCGAAAGCTTCTTTGGAAAGAGAATTCCTGCAAAGCAACTGAATTCACTATCTTTGAGATTGGCGGAGCCGGAAAGCTTTATTCTAGAGATGACGAAAGACACTGCAGTTAAGACAAAGAAAGAAGAAACTCCCCTGATGAAGCAGTACAATGCCATTAAGGCTAAGCACCCCGGTGCGCTGCTGCTGTTCAGGGTGGGCGATTTTTACGAAACTTTTGGTGATGATGCTGTTACAGCCAGCAAGGTGCTGGACATTGTGCTCACCAAACGCTCCAACGGCTCTGCCTCTGAGGTAGAGCTGGCGGGCTTTCCGCACCACAGCCTCGACTCTTACCTGCCCCGCCTGGTGCGCGCCGGCTACCGCGTAGCCATCTGCGACCAGCTGGAAGACCCAAAGACAGTGAAAGGTATTGTAAAACGCGGCGTAACCGAGCTGGTAACGCCCGGCCTTAGCTTTAACGACCAGGTACTGGAAAAAAGCCGCAACAACTACCTCTGCTCCCTCCATTTTGGCAAGGGCAGTATTGGGGTTGCTTTTCTGGATGTATCTACCGGCGAGTTCATGGTAGCCGAAGGTCCGCAGGAGTACATCGAAAAGCTGCTTCAGGGCCTGCAGCCTTCGGAGGTAATCTACAGCAAGGGCTGCCGCAAGCGCTTTTCAGAACAATACAGCAACTACAGCTTCAGCACCTATACGCCCGAAGACTGGGTGTTTCAGCACGATTACGCCTATGAGTGCCTCACCAAACATTTTGGTACTACCTCGCTCAAAGGCTTTGGCGTAGAAGACCTGCCCGAGGGCATTATTGCCGCCGGCGCCGTGCTACACTACCTGCAGGAAACCGAGCACCACGACATGAACCACCTGGTGCAGCTCTCGCGCATTGCCGAGGAGCATTATGTGTGGCTCGATCCCTTTACCATCCGCAACCTGGAGCTGGTGTACCCGCAGCAGCCCGATGGCATTCCCCTCATTTCTGTGCTGGACCAGACCGCCACGCCCATGGGAGCCCGCCAGCTGCGCCGCTGGCTGGTAATGCCACTCAAAGATCTTAAAGCCATCCAGGAGAGGCTGGAAGTGGTAGAAGCCCTTACCAAACAGCCCGAGCTGCTGCAGCAGCTGATCAAAAGCCTGCGCAGCATTGGCGACCTGGAGCGTCTGATCTCTAAAGTAGCTGTAGGGCGCATCAACCCGCGGGAGATGCTGCAGCTGAAGAAATCGCTGAAGCACACCCTGCCCATCCGCGATATGCTGGCGGGCGGCAACATAGAGCCGCTGCGCAAGCTGGCCGACCAGCTGAACCCCTGCACCTACCTCTACGAGCGTATTGAGCGGGAGCTGGCCGATGAGGTGCCGCTGGTAACCAACCAGGGCGGCATGATGCGCGATGGCATATACGAAAAGCTCGACGAGCTGCGCACCATAGCCTACAGCGGCAAAGATTACCTGCTGCAGATACAGCAGCGCGAGCAGGCCCGCACTGGCATCTCCTCTCTCAAAATTGCCTATAACAAGGTGTTTGGCTATTACCTGGAGGTTACCAATGCCCATAAAAATAAAGTACCGCAGGACTGGATCCGGAAACAAACGCTGGTAAACGCCGAGCGCTACATTACCGAGGAGCTGAAGACTTACGAGGAGAAGATTCTGAATGCCGAGGGCGAGATCAACAGCATTGAGCAAAACCTCTTCAACGAGCTGGTAGCTGCCGCAGCAGAGTATACTACCCATATTCAGCAAAATGCACGGGTGCTGGCCACCATCGACTGCCTGGCTGGATTTGCAGCCGTAGCCCAGAAGCGTGGTTACATCAAGCCGCAGGTAAACGACGGTTATGCCATTGATATTGAGCAGGGCCGCCACCCGGTTATTGAGCAGCAATTGCCGCCCGATCAGCCCTACATTCCCAACGATACGCTGCTGGACCCCGACGAGCAGCAGATCATGATTATTACCGGCCCTAACATGGCGGGTAAATCGGCCCTGCTGCGGCAAACGGCACTGATTGTGCTGATGGCCCAGGTAGGCTCCTTTGTGCCGGCAAAACGGGCTGCCATTGGCGTGGTAGACCGGGTGTTTACCCGCGTAGGTGCCTCAGATAACCTGGCCAGGGGCGAAAGTACCTTTATGGTGGAGATGATTGAAACGGCCTCCATCCTTAACAACCTAAGTGATCGCAGCCTGGTGCTGATGGACGAGATTGGCCGTGGCACCAGCACTTACGATGGTATTTCCATTGCCTGGAGTATTGTGGAGTACCTGCATGGAAACGACAAATACCGCCCTAAAACACTTTTTGCCACCCATTACCACGAGCTGAACCAGCTGGCCGAAGACCTGCCCCGGGTACGCAACTTTAATGTATCGGTAAAAGAGGTGGGCGATAAGGTAATCTTTATGCGCAAGCTGCAGGCCGGTGGCAGCCAGCACAGCTTTGGTATTCATGTTGCGCAGATGGCCGGCATGCCCAACCGGGTGGTAATACGCGCCAGCGAGATCATGCACCACCTCGAAGGCGATAAGGGCAGGCTGCAGCACCAGCAGAAGGTAAAGGAGATGCCCAAAAATACCTATCAGCTTAGCCTGTTTGAGCTGGACCCTAAGTTTGAGCAGGTGCGTGAGCTTGTTGAAAAAACCGACATCAATACAATTTCACCGGTGGAAGCCCTGCTAAAGCTCAACGAAATTAAGGGACTGCTGGAGAAGAAGGGCTAATTTATTCCCCATGGATGCAGATAAAGATGATCAAGGCAAGCAGCAGCGACAAAGCACTGGTAATCGACATCCTGGCACGCGCATTTGATGCCAATCCCAGCGTTAACTACATTGTCAGGCAGGATGGCAGGCGGGAAAAGAGGATCAGAAGCCTCATGGACTACTCTTTTGAACTGTGCCAGGCTTTTGGTGCTGTTTATCTGTCTGCTGACCGGAAGGGCTGTGCCCTTGTGTTACTGCCTGAAAAGAAGAAAACCACCATCAGGACCCTGATGCTGGACCTTCGCCTGGTGGTTGGTGTGACAGGCCTGAGGAGGGTTGGGAAAATACTTGCCCGGGAGGCAAAGATCAAAAAGGGCTATCCGCAGCTACCCTTCTATTACCTGTGGTTTCTGGGAGTAGCACCTGAACAGCAGGGCAGGGGCATTGGCAGTATGCTGCTACAGGATATTATTGAAGAAAGCCGGCAGCTGCAGCGGCCTGTTTACCTGGAAACTTCACTAGCCAGCAACATTGGCTTTTATCGGCGGTGGGGGTTTGAGGTTTACCGGGAAATTCTCTTTGATCAGCCCCTCTACTGTATGAGGCGACCAATAACTTTAATAGGATAGCAACCCTTGCTAAAGGCACTAAAAATCGTAAAACATTGGAGTTCAGATTGCTAATATTAGTACACTTAAATCGACGTAAAATTTTTGAATTTTTTTTCTCCCTACCCCTTGCCTTTTTATTTCTATCCACTACCTTTGTAATCCCAACCGGTTAGCGGGAAGGAAAAAAGAAAAAATAACAAACGCGAAAGTAGCTCAGCTGGTAGAGCGCGACCTTGCCAAGGTCGAGGTCGCGGGTTCGAACCCCGTCTTTCGCTCAAAGAAGAGCATCCTGCACCGGGATGCTTTTTCGTTAAAAGACTAGGTACAGTAGTACATAGTCGGCCGCCGGGATGGTGGAACTGGTAGACACGCAGGACTTAAAATCCTGTGGCACGCAAGTGCCGTGCGGGTTCGATTCCCGCTCCTGGTACGTACAAAGCCTCATAACAGCTGGTTTCAGCAAGTTGTGAGGCTTTTTCTATTAGTAGAAAGTAAATTCAGGTGAGGAGGTGCTTTGTAATTAGCCAAAGCTAAATAAAAAATCCGGCTTTGAGGAATCCCCACCGCCGGATTTTAAGCTTACTCAAAACAGTTAACATACCCCCGGAAACCACCCCGGCATTGCCTCTAAACCAACCACAGAAAAAGGCCGGGTACATCAACTCTTTGTCTTTCCACTAAATCAATATTAGCGGAGTAAGCGCGGTAAACACTTCTTAAAGCTCACAAACAAGAAGTGTTTATAATCACAGGTAACTATCAACTAATAGTGCAAATCTTTTAGCTTAGCATGAGCGCGCTTTTGATTTCTGCTGAATAAGGGGGCAGCGGACCGCGGGAAGAAGCAACAAAGGCGCCCATTCTGTTCGCGATATCCGCAGCCCTCATCGCGTCTTTCTTCTTGAAGTAATGGTGTATAAAAGCTGCACTGAATGAATCTCCTGCACCAACCGTATCTACCACTGTGGCAGGATAGCCCGCTATAAAATGGAGCGCCTCTTCGTAAAATAAATAACAGCCCTTTTCTCCTGCAGTAATAATGATCATCGGGATGTGGTAGTCTTTCGATACCAGGAGCGTAAATTCCTCTACTGTTAAGGCTTGGCCGTAGAATATATTCGAAAGCACATTTACCTCATCATCGTTAAGCTTTAAAATGGTGCAAAGCTCAAGGGAATGCTGAATGACCAGTGGCGTATAGCAGTTCTTGCGCAGGTTGATGTCATAAAAAATATGCGTATACTTCTTACTGCTCACCAGCTGCTGCAATGCCTCTCTGGATTGCCCGCTGCGCTGGGCCAGGGTGCCAAAATAGAGCACATCAAATTCAGTTTTTACCAGCACCTGATTATGCGCCTCAAACTGTATGTAGTCGTAAGCTACATGTTCGGTAATGGTGTAGGAGGGCTGTCCCGCAATAAACTCTACCGGTACTGTGCCTGTTGGGTGGGCTTCATCATGCTGAACAAAGTCTGTTTTAACGCCCAGGCCACTTATTTGCTGCACGGCATACTTACCCAGCTCATCCCTGCCTACTTTTGAATAGATGTACGACTCGGCTCCAAGCTGTGCCAGGTGCGCTGCAAAATTCAGGGGAGCGCCTCCCAGGTAATGCTCTCCTTCTATGATATCAAACAGGATTTCTCCGAAAGATAAAATTCTCATATGTGCACTGTTTCCGCTTCTTCTTGTGTTTTCATCATTATTTTACCGGCAGCTGTATGGCCATAGTAATTGGGCCGCTCTGCTTTTGACAGATGGTTTGTGCTGGTGGCCGTAATGCCTGCTTCCTGCAGGAATCATGCATACTGTAGTCTGTACCACTTCTGGCACAAAGTTCAGCCCTTGCCTACCCCTACTGATGCCTGATACCACTGCCAGATGCCACCTATTGATGTACATCTCCTTCATAGATGTTTTTCATCTGCCATGCATCCAGCGATTTAAGTTCGGCATCTCTTCCCCGAGACTGGATGGATACCCCCAGGCTATCATCCCTGCCGGGATACACCCTCATGGCCACACACTGTTTTCCATTTACAAATACCTCTACTACACTTTTATCAATAAAAATTCGAAGTTTAACGGTTTCTCCCGGATTTAACTGAAAGGGAGCCGTTTCCGGAGCACGGATTTCAGCATCTGGCAGTGTGGAAGAGTAAGATGATTGTATTGATATCAGGCTTGCCGGCACACTGCGCTTTCGGGGCGCAGGCTTTTCATCGGTAACCAAATAGATAAGATCTGCCGGCATTTTGGCCGTCTCTGGGCCCGACTGGTAATCCAGGCCTGCCGAAAATCCCTTTTCTTTGTAAAAAATGATGCGGGTGTATTCTTCTTTATTGGGTGAGCGCAATACGTTCAATTCAATTGTTTTAGAATCTTTTGGATCAATCTCTGCAGAAATCTCCATTGCATTGCCGCTGATGTTCTTCAGTACTATTTCCTTGTTTGCAGGAAGCTTTGTTTTACCTATACGTTTAGCATTGTAGCGAAGAGAAGCAATATCTCCGGCCGGCTCCTGCCCTACCTCATCTTCTGCAAGAAGCGTTAGCCGGCGTGGCAATGTCATGATCTGGTTCCAGCCTTCGGTTGGCCTTCCCTGGTTCATATTAAAAATAACAATTACGCCTCCCTTGCCATCCGGAGTAGCAGAAGGGGCATGCACACCCGCGGGGCTCACCGCGCCATGATTAAATTTACCACCGGAGGTAACAATAAACTTATTATTTTCCTTATCGTAGTCGCCCAGCAAGTACTGCCCTCCACTCATATGGCTGAAGAAGTTCATGATGTACCGGTCGCCAATAGGCCAGAAATAAGGGCAGGCGCCATCATCACCCACCAGGGTAAAGCGGTCTCCTTCTACAAACTCGTGCATGTACTCCCATTTGGCCAGATCTTTTGAGCGGAAAAGATAATCTGCCCGCACAGGTTTATTCCCAGGACCTGTGAATGATCTGCCTGCAGAGAGCGAATAGTAAACACCGTCTTTTTTCCAGATAGAAGGATCGAACACACTATAGGGCAGGGAAAAACCAGTAGTGCTCTTTAGCGGAATAACTGCCTGGCCAGTAACTTTCTCCCAGTTCAGGAGCAGGGGATCGCTCGATACCGCCACCATATTACCAACACCTGTTCCATGATACATGGCAATAACACGATCTTCTTCAACCAGGGTAGCCCCTGAAAACACGGCACGTTCAGGACCAGGATAGATGGCATAGGGCAGATCTCTCCAGTGAACCAGGTCTTTGCTGATGGCGTGGCCCCAGTGCTGACGCGGATCTTCCGGCGGGTAGGCCTGGTAAAAAAGATGCCAGTTTCCTTTCCAGTAGCTTAATCCGTTGGGGTCATTGAGGGTTCCTTCTGGGTTTACGTAATGATAGATAGGACGGAACTTATCGTCTGCCATTTTCTTACGCGACTCAATCAACCTCTGCATCAGCGGATTGGTTTTTAACTGAGCCTCCTGTTCCTCCAGCGTATTAGCAAAGGTATGTTTGGGCACTTTGGATGTGTTATCAGGAGCCGCCTCCTGACCTAATGTATCGCCAACACTAAGCAGTGTAAGCATGGCAACAGCCATTGCTACACGAATAGCGAATGATTCTTTTTCACTCTTCATGATTCTTGATTTGTGATTTGGTATTTGAACTGAATTTTAAGAGCTGGCCGGATAAAGACCACAACAATGGCAGCCATACCTTTTCCATGATACTCTTAAGCGTATTCAATCATTCTGCAGATGAACCAGCATGCCAATACCCCTCAACCCAGGTTTGGAGAAAAAATGAATACAAAACATAAGGCAACAGCCTGAATGCTACTCTTGCCAGCTATCGGAAGCACCGTTACAAAGATCCATTGTAGATGGATTTAAGGTCTGTGACCTTGCCCGCATTTATGCGCACATTTCCCTTTTGAGATACTAATCTGACGTTGGTGAATTCCTCATCCGGGAAGAAGATATCTGTCATAACTGTTTTTCCGCCATCGGCAAACAGTTCTACTGATGCCACATCTACCAGCAGTTTCATGGTATGCACTGCACCAGAGGCCAGTCTTGGCCCATAATGTATTCCTGCAAACTCATCTGAAAACTTGTGAGTACCAGCCTTTGTCCTATCAATGAAATACTGATTTTTTGCGGCATCGTAGCCTACCAGAATCTTCTGATCCTGATCATTCGATAATTCAACAGCAAACTCACCATCTGCATTAGCAAGTTCCAGCTCAAGGTCTATTTGAAGAGCTGGAGACCGGAAGGGCATTTTTTCTGATATGTCTAAAGCGCTGGCCACAGCTTGCGATTCCAGTGTGTATTCATTCTGGTACAGCTTTTCCAATTCCTCCACAGGATTGGAAAGCAGACGCAATCCTTCCGAGGTTTCTGCCAGTGTTAAGGTTCTGGCTACTGTCATGGCGCTGCGCCATTTTTCTGTCGGCACTACATTGGCGTACTTCCAGTTACTCATCCAGCCCATAAACAGTCTCCTTCCATCTTCAGCCGGTATGTTCGACCATGTAACACCTGCGTAATTGTCACGGCCATAATCAATCCAGATGCCTTTTTCGTCTACATCA
This sequence comes from Cesiribacter sp. SM1, assembly GCF_020178975.1. GTDB lineage: Bacteria > Bacteroidota > Bacteroidia > Cytophagales > Cyclobacteriaceae > Cesiribacter. The sequence goes on along the minus strand of NZ_JAHXBU010000094.1, from coordinate 648,639 downwards.
GCGCTAAACTGCTCATCCAGCACAAAGCGCTTACCGTCAAAATCGCCAACAAAGTATTGTGTTGCAGAGCCCCCGTTAGGGCCACCCGGGTTAATGCTCACCAGCAGCACCCACTTTTCTGCTCCACTGCCGTTTACCTGCATTTTAAACAGATCCGGACATTCCCAAACCCCGCCATGTGCACCAATGCCCTGGCCAAAATCACTTTCGTGCTGCCATTCTTTAAGGTTTTTGGAAGAATAAAAGCTGATATGATCGGCTACAGCCAAGGCCATGATCCACTTTTGTGCTTCTTCATTCCAGCTTACCTTTGGATCGCGAAAATCCCGGATACCGGGGTTGGGCAGCACCGGGTTGCTTTCGTACTTGGTCCAGCTGCGGCCCCTATCCAGGCTAAAGGCAATGCCCTGGGTCTGGTAATCGTTTCTGCCGGCACGCTCTCCCTCTGCATTATGGTAGGTGTAAATGGCTACCATGGGTGGGTTGTCTGCTGTTCCCAGGCCGGAGGTGTTGTTAAGGTCTACCACGGCACTGCCGGAAAAGATAGTACCCAGGCTATCGGGATAAAGCGCAATAGGCAGGTGCTCCCACTGCACCATATCCTTACTCACGGCATGACCCCAGTGCATGGGTCCCCACACGGTGCTGTCGGGGTTGTGCTGGTAGAACAGGTGGTACTCGCCATCATGATACACCATGCCATTGGGGTCATTCATCCATCCTGAGGGTGGCGTAAAATGATAGAGCAGCCGGTGGGCTTCTTTTGTGGTTCCATTATCCACTACTTCGTCGGTTGTTTGTTTAGAACTCTCGGCCTGGCACCCCATAAACAGTACCATGGGAACAGCATATAACAGTTGTTTTATTTTCATATCATTAAGGTTAGTTGATGGCGTAGTTGGTCAACTCAAAAAGTATCAGCCGGCATTACTCCGGCAGTAGCCGGCTGATTGTTCAAAATAGCACTGGTACAAACCCCTTAGTAACCGGGATTTTGCACATACAGGTTTTTAGTGAAGTCTATCTCCCTTTGCGGAATAGGCAGGTACTCATCCCGGCCTGCCGTAAAATGGGCACCAGATAAGTAGTCTCTCTTGGTCTTCTCCTCTTCAAGGTAGGCATTCAGGGTTTCTGCAGCAATACCCCAGCGTACCAGGTCAAAAAAGCGCGGACTCTCCATGGCAAACTCCAGCCTACGCTCCCAGCGCAGGGCTTCCCTGGCATTTTCCTGGGTCCAGTTAATATTGCCGCCATCTACATATTCCTCAATACGATAGTTAGAAGGGTTTTCACCATCGGCAGTTTTGAGTCTGCCAGTGCTGGCCTTAGCCCTGGCCCTAACCTGGTTAATGAGAGGCAGGGCTTCCTGGTGGCGCCCCAGTTCTATCAGGGCCTCTGCCTGCATCAGGAGCACATCTGCATAGCGGATAATATCAATGTTTTTTGAGGTCCCTATAAATGGTCCGTTCTTGATGAAACATTCACAGTCAGGCAACTGCTGCTCTTTCATGTTACCAAAAAAGCCATATACTCCTTTATCCCTTGCCCAGCTCTCCTGGTAAAGAAAATTAGGGTTGTACTTATAGGGGTGCCCTGGTACACCCACGGTGTGGTCCAAGCGGGGGTCAACGCCATTGTTGAGGAAATCCTGCGGATTAATCATGTCGCTTTCATTGAAAGTATCGAACATGGGTAAGCCGCTATTATCAGTTTTGAAGGCATTTACCATGTTCTGGCTTGCATAGTGAAATCCACAGCAGCCATACTCCGGTGCACCATGAGGTGAGTTGAGGCCGGTTACAAAAGACACACGGCCGGTGGTTGTTCCGTCGGCAATGGAGAACTGAATGGCAAAAACTGATTCGGGGCCGTTATCGTACCCATTGAGAAAGTTTTCAGCAAAGTCGGGTTGCAGGCGGTACATACCGGAGTTAATTACCTCCTGGGTCAGCGACACCACCTCTTCCAGGCGCGAGGTGTTGATGTTCACCACCTGGTGGTTATCGTCCTGCTCATAGGCCTGGTAAAGGCGAACTTTAGCCAGATAAGCCATGGCAGCATACTTATTTGCCCTTCCTACTTCCGATTGTGTTTCGGGCAGGTTGTCAATGGCAAACTGGAAATCTTCGGCAATCTTATTCCAGAGCTCATCATTGGTGTACTCCCGGTTCGATACCTCCAGAATTTCTTCCGGCGATAGGGTTTCATCTATGTATGGAACGTATTTGAACAGCTGCTTCAGCATAAAATAAGAGTGGCCTCTCAGGAAGCGAAGCTCACCGGTTCTTACTGCTTTAAGTTCAAAATCTTCGGTAGCATTGATGGCCCTTAAGGCAAAGTTAGTTCTTGATATAGCCTTATAGTGGTTTTCGAAGGTGCGGGGGCCCATCCAGTTGTCGCCAGTCTGGGGCTGCACCATGTTGTACTGCTCCAGAAAGTGAATGTCTATAACATCGGCAACGCCTCCGCCTGCTTTGTAGGCGTCGTCGGAGCGTACACTGCCATATATCCAGCTACTGGTAATAGGCCCTACCATGTCATCGTTGGCAATACCGGCGTAGGCTGCGGTTACCAGGCCTTCTATGTTTTCGGGAGCGGCTACATTTTCAGAAGATAAGGCTCCTTTTGGCTCATACTCAAGAAAATCATCACAGCTAAACATCAGCACCGTAATAGCGGCAATAAGCGTGGTTTTTATTGTGTAGCGTGTCATATTCGTATGTTTCTTAATTCAGTAGATAGATTTACAGACTTATGTTGAGGCCGAACGAATACACAGAAGGTACCGGAATGGCAGTCAGGTTTGTCCGTTCCGGATCTGGGCCCTTAAACTCCCTGCTTTTAAACCAGAATACATTTTCTGCCTGCAGATACACCCTTAGGTTACTTACAGGGCCAAGATTGGCGAGTAGGCTTTTTGAAAAATTGTAGCCTAACGACAGGTTTCTCAACTTGAAATAAGAATTGTTGACAAACAGGTAGTCTGATGTTCTGGTCTCGTTGTTACCATCTGAGAGCGTTAGTGCCGGAATGGTAGAGGTGTTGTTTTGGGGCGTCCAGGCATTAAGTGTGCCGGGGCCTACATTATCTCTACCCCGAATAAATTCATTGAGGAAGATATAGTTATCGAAGCCCCTTCTGCCTGCAACGCCGGAGCCAAACATAGAAAGATCAAAATTGCGATAGCCCAGGTTGATGTTCAGGCCATATTCCAGCGAGGGCAGGGTGGTACCGAAAAACTCCTGGTCTAAAGCATTTATTTCGCCATCATCGTTTAAATCTACATAGCGGATCCTGCCTGGCGCTGCCCCAACCTGGTTGGCGTGTGTTTCTACTTCTGCCTCGTTTTGGAACAGCCCATTGGTTCTGTAACCAAATATGGCAAACTGCGACTGCCCCAGGATATCCTGCTCGGCATTGCCGGCAAAACCTGTGCGTACCTCTTCGGGTAGCTCGGTTATTTTATCCCTGAATCTGCTAATGTTGGTAGCAATGGTATAAGATAAACCTCCCTTGGTTTGATCTGTATAACCCAGGGCAAATTCCCAGCCCTTGTTTTCTACGGTTGCTCCGTTTAGTGTTCTTAGCACACCTTCGCCAGCGGCAGAAGCCACCGGTGGAGTAATCAGTACATCCGTTGTTTCCCGTGTAAAGTAATCGAAGGAGCCCTGCAGCTTTTGCGTGAAGAAGCCAAAGTCAACACCAAAGTTTAGCTCAGTGGTGGTTTCCCACTTCAGGTCAGGATTTGCACCCTGTATAGACACAAAGCCCGAAGGAAGTGTTCCGGTATTTACACCTGCCAAGTCATAAGCAGTACCAACATTGTAATAGTTATCGAAGAAGAATCCGTTGCCCAGCACCTGCTCCTGGGTAAGTCCGTAGCGGGAGGCAAACAAGCCAAAGCGCGACAGATCCCCGATGGATTGATTGCCAACCTGCCCATAGCCTGCCCTTATTTTAAGCTGGCTTAGTGATTTGACATTATCCATGAAAGACTCCTGGTCTATTCTCCAGCCTAAGGTGGCCGCAGGGAAAATTCCGTACCTGTTGTTGGCCCCAAAGCGGGAGGAGCCATCTCTCCGCAGGGTTACAGAAGCTAAATATTTATCCTGAAAGCGGTATCCTATTTTACCAAACTGCGACAGCAAGCGGCTGCCCGTTTCACTACCTGTGTTGTTACGTAAACCCGTTGCAGCATCCAGTACAAAGAAATCTTCGGTTTCTAAAGCAAACTCCTGTGCACGGGAGGTCATAAAGGTCAGGTCTGTTTTTACGGCTTCAGTACCAAGAAGAAAATCAAAGTTGTGGTCGCTTAATTCCAGATTGTAAGTAAGGGTGTTGGAGAAGGTAAGGCTTAAGTAGGAGTTATTGCGAAGCTCCAGGCTGTTGATTGTTCTGGAGATAAAGCCATTAGAAACCCTGGGTTCAATGTCTTTAACATGCACCTGGTTGTAGTCTACCCCAAAGCTGGTCCTGAAATTCAGGTTTTCAGCGATGCCTATCTGGGCAAAAGCATTGCCTAAAAAAGAATTGCGGTGCGTGTTATCCCAGCGGTTAATGTACTGGATCAATAAAGGGTTGTTCCTGTCGGAATAGCCAGAACCCAGGGGGCCTGCAAATTCGCCATCAGACGTATAAACAGGTATGGTGGGTGCCAGGGTAACGGCCAGGCCCGGGGTAAAGGCGCTGCCTACATCTCGCGATGCCAGTGTTTCATTGGAAGAGGCAAACTGGGTGTTTACACCAAAGGTAAATGCATTATCAAACAGGTTAAAGTGAGAGTTAAGCTTGGCAGTATAACGCTCGTAATTAGTGTGAGCCAGCGTACCTGTGTTTTTAAGATAACCGATATTGGCCAGCAAAAAAGCCTGTTCGGAGCCTCCTGAAATCGTCAGATCGTTGTTGTATACCTGGCCGGTTTTATACATTACATCCTGCCAGTCGGTGTTGCCGGCGGGCACATTTTCGTCGCCTCCAACATAAGGCTGTACCGTTACACTATTAAGCACGGGGTTATCAAAATCGCCGTTCCAGTCAAAGTTGTAAATCTCGCCGTAACCTCCTGCCGGATCGGTACGATCGTTTACTGAGGCCTGCCACAGGGCTCTCCCCCTGCCTACAGCATCGAGCATTTCGTAGCGCTGCCTTTTTTCTGATAATGCAGATATGTTGGAGTTGAGCTGAATATTCAGCTTGTTCTCATTCTGGCGCCCTGCCACCCGATTTTTGGTAGATACGATAATAACACCATTGGAGGCCCTGGCACCATAGATAGAGGCAGCCGAGGCATCTTTTAATACCTGTATAGACTCTATCACACTTGGGTTCAAGCTTGCGAAAACTTCCGGGCGTATGGTTGGCACCCCATCAATGATGTACAGGGGATTGTTATCACCCAAAGTGTTTGCACCTCTGATGAGTATTTGCTGGTTAGTGCCTGTAGGATCACCTGACCTTTCGATGTAAAGCCCGGGTACCCTTCCCTGCAAAGCCTGAGCCGGATTACCCGAACTCATGCTTTGTCCTTTCACAGACTCCATTTCCACAACAGCAACCGCACCGGTTAAATCCACTTTTCTTTCTGCAGTATACCCCACCACAACCACCTCTTCGAGCGATTGCAGATCTTCCTGCAGGGATACATTGATAGTAGTTTTGTTGCCAACGGCTACTTCCTGGGTCAGGTAACCAACAAACGAGAAAGCCAGTGTATCACTTGGTGCAGCGCTTAATTCAAACTTGCCATCGAGGTCTGTTACTGCACCTGTTGATGTTCCTTTAACAAGTACGTTTACTCCTGGGAGAGTCTCATTTGACGTACCATCGATAACGGTTCCCCTGATAGTTTGCTGCTGTGCACTGCCTAAAAAAGGTAAGCAGCTCAGGAATAGGAAAATGAGTAATCTTTCATTCATAATTTATACTGTTTTTGTATAGCTCTTCATTTCTAGTTCTTTATCAGTAGTGTTGCCCTGCACCTGAATTTTCTCCAGTGAGGTACCCTTGGTTTCAGGCATTATTTTCCATGCAAACAAGAGTTGCAAAACCATCATCAAAGCAAAAATCATAAAGGTGTTGCCCGGGCCTAGGCTAGAGGAGATATATGGAAAGAAGAAGGCGATTAGCGCTGCCAAAAACCAGTGGGTGAAACTTCCAAGCGCCTGCCCTCCTGCTCTTACCTGGTTGGGAAATATTTCTGAAATAAATACCCAGATAACCGTTCCCTGTGAAAGGGCAAAAAAGGCGATGTAGGCAAACAGGTAAATGGGTACCATCATACCACCCACACTTTCCATATAGAAAGAGCTGGCCACTAGCCCCAGGGTTACAATCAGGCCGGCAGAACCAATCAGCATCAGCTTTCTTCGGCCCACCCTGTCTATTAGGGTTAGCCCCACCATGGTAAAGAGCAGGTTAACAAAGCCAATACCGGCAGAAGAAAGCAGGGCCGACTCTTTACCCAAACCAGCCATTTCAAAAATGCGGGGGGCGTAATAGATAATGGCATTGATACCCGACACCTGGTTGAACACAGCAAACAGAACTGCCAGCAGCACCGGGATGCTATGCTTCCGGGAGAAAAGCCTGTCTGCTGAAACTCCGGGCCTGTTACTGCTTTTAGAATCAACAATTGCTTTTAGCTCTGCATCTGCAGTCTGCGGATCTATCTGCATTAGAACACTTCTAGCCTCCTCCACTGCCCCTCTTTTTACAATGAGCCAGCGTGGGCTCCTGGGCACAAACAACATCAGGCCTACAAAAACGGCAGCCGGAAAAGCTTCCACACCCAGCATCCAGCGCCAGGCACCTTCGCCGGCATCTTTCAGCAGGTAGTTGGAGAGGTAGGCAATCAGGATACCCAGCACAACGTTAAACTGGAACATACCTACCATTTTGCCCCGCTTAGCGGCCGGGGCTATTTCGCTGATGTACATAGGGGCAGCAACCGAAGAGGCCCCAACGCCCAAACCGCCAATAAACCTGAAAAACAGAAAAGAGTACCAGTCGGTAGCAAGGGCAGAGCCCACGGCAGATACCAGGTACAAAACACCTATCCAGAACAGGGTATTCTTCCGGCCAAAGGCATCGGAGGGTATGCCGCCAAACAATGCCCCTATTACGGTACCTATTAGGGCAATACTAACGGTAAGGCCATGCTCAAATACATTAAGCTGCCATACCTTTTCTATTGACTGTTCTGCTCCTGATATAACAGCTGTGTCGAAGCCAAAGAGAAAGCCTCCCAATGCTACCGTTATCGACCAAAACAAAATTCTCCTGTTCCTCATCTTATGCGGGCTTGATTTTAATCTCAAGTTATGGGCATGAAAAAGAAGAGGGTTTCAGGATCGTTTCAAGATTGTTTGAATTTCAATCGTTTTCAGAAAATCACGCAAAATCAGCGTTTACGCAACCGTTTGCGGTAAAATAAATCTATATTTCCAGTACCCCTTGCTTTCATTATTGTATCATTCTTTCAAAATCGTATCACCTCTAATGTACTACCTGTGCTGCTGATCTGCCCATGTAGCTGCTCATAATAAAATTTTAGCACAGGAAGGAGAGGGTTATCTGTTATCTCGGTATAATCAGGAAGCTGCTGTATCAAAACCAGAATCCGGCTGGCACCAGATTCAGGCCAAAGGTATAGAGATTTTGAAGGGGTGGGGTGGTTCTGGCAAAGGAGCAGAAGCGCAAAACGCCTGGTGCAGGGGCTAACATCATTAACATATGCAGCGACCAATGTAATGAGCCGGACTGACAGCAGCCATTCAGCATATGCTCTGCTCTACTGTTAACTATATCAGATAGCTACCATGTAGTCTCTCCGGGATTTTTGCCTCTACAGAAACCTTTGGCTTTATCTTTTATCCTTTCGGGATTATGAGGGTTGCAAGCTAAAAGCCGGAGGCAGGAACGGCAATAAGGCTGTTTCTTCAGCCGTAGTCTGGTCTTGCTGTTGAAGTGGTTTTACACTTTCTGTACCACAACAGATAGTTGGGAGGTTAGCAGCCGGGCACAGCAAAAGTTTCAGAGAAAGTGCTAATGCTTGATCAGGTGAGAACCTTTGAAATCAGAAGGACTTATGCCAAAATGATTTTTAAAGGCAGTGGAGAAGTAGGCGGGAGAAGAAAAACCCACCTCTGCAGATATCTCCGCTATGGTCTGATCGGTATGGAGCAACAGGTGCTTCGCTTTTTTCATGCGCGCTTTTACTACATAATCGTTCACAGAATATCCTAAAAGCTGTTTTACCTTTCTGTATACCTGCACCCGCGACATGCCCAGGCTTTCTGCAATATCGTTGGTGTTGAACTCAGCGTTTGAGAGGTTCTTTTGTACCAGCGCCCTAAACTCACTGATGAATTTCTTCTCCAGCTGCTTAGGGGCTGCCAGTGCTGTATCTACCGGAATCTCACTGCAGTAATGCTCTTTTAATTTTTCCCTGGACCTAAGCAGGTTTTTGATCCTTTCCAGCAGGTATTGATAGCTGAAAGGTTTGGTCACATACAGATCTGCGCCCGACTGTATGCCTTCGATCTTATGATCGATAGAGTCTTTTGCCGTGAGTAGCACCACCGGTATATGCGAAGTTCTGGGATCGTTTTTCAAGGTAGCCGTTACTTCCAGCCCATCCTTGTTTGGCAGCATAATATCAGAAATAACAAGATCCGGCACTACATCAAAGGCCTGGTTTAGGCCTAAGATACCATCTGGCGCTTCTACCACGTTAAAGTCTTTTTGTAGCCGCTGCCTCAGAAATGCCCTAAGCTCATTGTTATCTTCAATCAGCAAAACCGTGTGCTCTTTTTGCAGGCTTGCACCGTCTGCTTCAGAAAGATCTGTATAGCTGTCTTCTGAAGTATGGAGCAGGGAGGGCATCAGGTAAAGGGCTTCACTTCCTGACTCTATAAGAATCTCTTCTTCTTTCAGGTGTTCCTTTCCTAAGGGCAGTGTGATGATAAATTTAGTGCCCTTCCATTTTTCACTTACCACGGCAATACTGCCTTTGTGCAGCGAGATAAATTCTTTTGAAAGTGCCAGCCCCAGACCGGTGCTTAAGTTATTATAGGTATCGCCTGTGTAGAATCTGTCGAAGGCATGTTTCACATGCTCCGGCGCCATGCCTTTCCCGGTATCCTCCACTGTAATTTCTACACTGTCGTAAGTATCAGAAACTGCTATGCTGATGCCGATGCTTCCTCCATCGGGTGTAAATTTGAAAGCGTTGGAAAGCAGATTAAACAGCACTTTATCAAGCTTATCGGTATCAAAATAAACTTTTAGCTTCTCCGGTTTACTATCCACCATAAAACTGATTCTTCTTTTTTGTGCCACCCGCTTAAAGGAAGAAGCAACATCCCTGATGAAGGCTACAATATCATTTTCTGCTGCCTGGAGCCTCATTTTCTTATTTTCAATCTTTCTGAAATCCATCAGCTGGGTAACCAGGTGCAGCAGCCTGTTTGCATTGTTCTTAACCAGCTGCATGTCTTTCTTCAGGTCGGAGTTAATATTGCTCCTTAAGATGTCTTCTACAGGACCAAGTATTAAGGTTAATGGTGTGCGGAACTCATGCGAAATATTGGTAAAGAATTTAAACTTGGCCTCCGTGGCTTTATCAGCTTTACGGGCCATTTTTTCTATTTCATTGCGCTGGTTTAAGATCTCCCTGTTCTTTGCAAGCAATACCCTGTTTATTTCCTGCTTTTCTCTTAATGCCAGCATAGCAAGCGCCCCCAGGATAATAATAATGGTGAGGCTGCCCAGCATTATGTACAGAAGGGTTCTTTGGTTCTGGTAGATCTCAATTTGCTCCTTTATCTTATCCTGCTGCCGTTCAATGCTTTTCTGCTGTACAAGAATTTTGTCTGTTTGCTGCTTCATGATGTGAACATTACGGCCATCTATTGCCGTACTGCTCAGAATATTTTCCTTTTCGTAAGGCTCATGACGCAGGATCTTGTTGGCCAGTTTTATGATTTCCTCGCCACCGGTTGGGTACAGAAAAGTGGCATCCAGAATGCCATCGGTTACAAACTGCAAACCTCCGTTGGTACCGCTTAAGCCATCCACACCTACAAATAAAAGCTTCTCCTCCTGGTTAATACTCTTCAGGTACTCATATGAGCCTAGCGCCATTACATCATTATGAGCGAACAAAAGGTCTGCATCCTGTACTTTTTTATAAACATCAGGAAATCTCGCTTTCGCAACTTCTTTTTCCCATTCGCCTCTTACTTCTGCTACAATGTTGATATCGGTAAAAGGGGCAAGGGCATCCATAAAGCCCCTGTGGCGGTCTATTGCCGGAGACGAACCTTTAAGGCCCCATACTTCAATGATGTTGCCCCTCCCTTTCAGCAGTTCAGCAACATAGTTTCCTGCCAGTTTACCTATTTCGTAATTGTTAGCACCTACATAGGCTGTGTAGAGCGAGGAAGAGGTTCTGCGGTCAACGATAATAACCGGAATGCCTTTTTCAAAAGCTTCTTCAACCAGTGGGGTGATGGGGTCGGTCTCGTTGGGAGATACAATTAGCAGGTCTACCCCCTGCTCTATAAACTCGCGGATGTGCTTTGCCTGTTCGGGAGTGCTGTTTTTGGCATCTTTGATCACCAGCTCCATGTCCTGGTAGAATGAGAGCTCCCGTCTCATATCATCATGCATCGCCTTACGCCACGCATCTCCGCCTGTACATTGGGAGAATCCAATTCTATATTGCTTTTCCTTTTCGGCGTTGCTGCAGGAAAAAAGAAAAGGTACAACCAGAAAGAAACAGGCTAAAACATTGCGCATCCTCAAAGCATCTATATATCAATACTCAATATATGATATGTAGCTATAATCTCAATCGTTTGCATTGAGATTTGAAGGGAAATAATTTACCAAAACTGATTTATATCGCACACAAAAGACACCCGTAGCACCTTGAGTGTAAGATACGGCAGCACCCAGCTCTACTACTTCCTTAGTGCCTTTGAAGAGTATTTCCAATACATGCCCGGCAACAAAGCGCTACTACACAGATATTTGGCACATACCCATCTGATCATGCCTTAAAAGTATACCTCTGCAGTAATTGCAACAGCGCTGTAGCCAGGCTGAAGCAGGTTTATGGTTAATGTACAAAACCAGTAAGCAACTTAAATCAAGCAGTATAATACAGAAGAGCCTCCCTCCTGATTGCTTCATAATATTTTTTAACAAATTATTTATAACTACCCTCCAAAACTCTTGGAATAATGAAATAATATATTAAACTTTAACAAGTAGATGTTTTTTTATCTCTTCTCTCTATTTTTATGATACTTTGTGTTGCCTGGCTCTTGTTGTCCCTTGTAATAGGCTTTTTAGGCAAAAACCGTTCTGTTGAATTTAGTGGTGCTTTTTCACTCTCTTTGATTCTGAGTCCTCTGGTAGGGTTGGTGTTAGTGCTGCTATCGCCGGAGGTATACGATAAAGCCTCACTGGCACTGGCATCGGGTGAGCGCCTGCTCAGGAAAAAGAAAATAGACAAGGCCATCAGTGCTTTCCATGTTTCACTCAGGGCCAGGCCTTACAGCATTGCTGCCCACTATGGCTTAGCAAGAGCCTATTCCCTTAACAACATGCCTGAAAAAGCCCTGTACCACCTAAACCGTGCATGCGAAAATGGCTATTTTAACCTGCACAGGTTACAACACAGCCCGGATCTGCATAACTTAAGGAGCTATGAAGGCTTTAAATCTTTTGAACCAAACAGGTTTATGCTGGGCTACTTTCTAAGCGATTCAAAAAACAGCCAGTTGCCTATTGCCTCATAAACTGCTTATAAACAAATCGGTACCTGCTTCTTTCTATTCAACATCCATAGAATAGAACAATACTGCTGTTCCTGCTATTTTGGCAGCGCTACCTAACTGGGTTCTTTCAACACCCTCCCGACTTCAAATCCTGCTTTTTACCGGGTTGTTCAACCATGGCTTTCATGATGTGCGTACCTGTACCACACCTACTGGCTGCTCAGGCCGGGCTTATGCTCATTAATTTATGTTTATCTAAGACCATCTTTTTAGAGCAGTAGCTTTGCCTGTGCCGGAACAGCCTCTAAACAGCCTTCAAATAAGGAATCCGGATGTACATAAGCCTACACCCACTATCTGCAGGATAATGGCCAAGGAATAAACTGCCTGCTCCAACAAAATAGGCTAATCTTCAGTTAATTCAGGGTTGAAAGCCTTTACCACGACCTATCCGCATAGCGGAATTTTTTTCAGATTTAAATTTTATCTATCGTGATGAACAAACCCGCACTCATCAGCCTGATTGTTGCTGTAGCGCTTTTTTTTAATTCCTGCGCTACCAATCCGGTTACTGGCAGACGCCAGGTGAGCCTGGTCTCCACTGAACAGGAGATCGCTATGGGCAAGGAAGCCGATCCACAGATTGTAGCCCAGTTTGGCTTATATGAAAACCCCGAGCTACAGCGCTTTATTCAACAGAAAGGCGAGCAGATGGCAGCCGTCTCTCACCGCAGTGAGCTAAACTATGAGTTTAAAATATTAGACTCTCCGGTAATCAACGCCTTTGCTGTACCTGGTGGTTATGTATATTTTACGCGCGGCATTATGGCGCACTTTAACAACGAAGCCCAGTTTGCCGGCGTACTGGGGCATGAAATAGGCCACATTACTGCCCGCCACTCTGCACAGCAGCAAACAAAGGCAACACTGGGGCAGGTAGCCCTCATTGGCGCCATGATTGCCTCGCCGGAATTTGCCCAGTTTGGTAATACTGCCGCCCAGGGATTGCAGCTCCTGTTTTTGAAGTATGGCCGCGACGATGAGCGCCAGTCTGACGAGCTGGGGGTTGAGTATTCCTCTAAAATAGGCTATGATGCTACCGAAATGGCCGATTTCTTTTTGACCCTTCAGCGTCAGCAGGAAGGAACAGGAGCAGAAGAAATCCCTGGTTTTCTTTCCACACACCCAAACCCCGGAGAGCGATACGAAACCGTACATGAGCTGGCGGCTAAATGGAAAAAGGAGTTATTACTCACCAATGCCGAAGTAAACCGGAACAGCTACCTAAAGATGATAGATGGGATGGTATATGGAGAAGATCCAAAGCAGGGCTTTGTAGAAAACAGTATTTTTTACCACCCCGAGCTCAGGTTCCAGTTTCCGATACCTACCAACTGGCAGCATCAGAATAGCCCGCAGGCATTCCAGATGGCATCTCCGGATGGTAAAGCCATGATGATGCTTACACTTGCACAGGGCAGCTCACTCCAGGAGGCGGCCCAGCAAACCCTGCAACAGTACGGCCTGCAGATGGTGGAGTCGAAGCAGGTTACAGTTAATGGTTTGCCAGCTATTGCCATGGTAGCAGACCAACCAGCACAACAGGGGCAGCAGCAGGGACAAACCCTTCGCACACTTATTTACCTGATCCAGTACGGAGGCAATATCTACAGCATGATTGGGGTTTCTTCGGCCAATGATTTCAATAACTATCTTCAGCTCTTTAGCAACACCATGCAGGCATTCAGTCAGCTTAACGATCCGGATAAGTTAAACCGCCAGCCGGAGCGCATTCAGGTTCGTACAGTTCAGCAGGCAGGAAGCTTTTTACAGGTTCTGACCAATTTTCAGGTGCCTAAAGACCGTATGGAGGAGCTGGCCATACTCAATGGGCTGGAGCTTACCGACAGGGTAGAACAGGGAACCATGATAAAGGTAATAGGGCAGTAAAAAATCCGAAAAAACATAAATGTTAGAAGCCCCGGCAGAATGTAGATTCCCGGGGCTTTTTGCATAACAAAACTTACAAAACATGGCCCGCGCTTCATTTAGAGCTCTGATAATGCCAGCCAACAGCCATAGATCATCATGCTGTTTTGTATCAATAATATTGCAAATACTACATCTAACAGCTTAAGAATCATATAATAGATATCTTCATGCCCTGAATTTTGCTGAAAAGCTAAAAGCCCTCTCCGGATATCTATCATTTTAAAAGAACCTGCCATGCGGTTATATCTGCTTCTTGTGCTGCTGTTGATAAGTGCATCAGCCTTTGGCCAGCACACAGATTATGTTGATCTGCCCACTGCTGTATATACTAAATCAGTAGAGGTAAAAGCCACTTCTGCAGGCGGCCTGGGCAAGGAAAACCTGTTCATTAAAATAAAAAACCTGATCAACAAGGTTATTCATGTTAGAATACCTCCGGGACTGCATTTTAAATCTAAAGATCCCGGGGCACAGGATCTTTTTACTGTAAAAGAAGTGCTCATAAGCCTGGAGCCCGGATCAGAGAAAATGATCAACAGCAGGGGGTTTTGCATGCAGGCCACCAATTATTCGCCGGGCGTAAATGGCGAGTACCTCTTCAATGGATTTGCCATAACTCCCCTGAAAATACTGGGAGATTCCCTGGCAAAATATGAGGTTGTGGCAGATGAGTATGGACAAATGTTTGTATGGGCCATTACCAACAACAGAAGCCTCTATGATATTTCGGTAGATTCTGCCATGCTTGGCAGCGCCTCTAACATCATGAACTATGTGGCTGGCGTTACCAATACAGAAGCCGGCAGGGTAAGCATCAAAAAGAACTATCTTGATCTTCCATCAATAGAAACCTTTTCAAAAAAGGCAGTGCTTGCATTTCACAACCCTGTTGATGAGGTGGCTTCCTTTGTTTTATACGATGCCCGGGGCAGGGAAAAGTACCACTACTTCACCAACCAAAAGCTTGGTGCCGGGGTAAAACACTACACCTTCGGGGTAAACGAAACCATCTTTTCTACCGATAACCCCCGCTATACTGCAAAGGTAGTTACGGCTTCGGGCAAAGTACTGGCGCAAATGGATGTAGACAAAAGCACGGTAGAAACACCTGTTAGTCCGGAGGTACTTAAACATACCATGCAGTTTTCCATAGAAAAACCGCTGGAGTATGTAAAGCTGAACATATACCTGGAGAACGGAACCCTGGTGCAGGAATTTAAACGCTACAGGCAGCTGGGCATCGGCAATTACGACCTTTATATCGAATTTTTACATCTTTACCCGCCACACACCCGTTTTGTGGCAAAACTGGAGGGTGTAAACGGTAAGGTATACCAGCAACAGCTCATGAAAAATTAAGGGACCTTTTGCGTCAATTCTCAAGTACCAGTGGGGAATAGGGCTACTAACTAATGCAGCACTGGTTTTGTCTTATGCTGTATGCTTAATTTTCGTGCCTGATAAAACTGATGGCGCTGCTGTCCAGGGCCGGATCGTTTACGGTATAAAAAACAAACTGCTGCCCTCTGTACACAATCTTTACACGATCGTATTCCTTAAGGCCCTCTTCTATTACAGACCGCAGGCTTGAAAAGCAGGTTAAAAAGGCTACGGATACAGCTGTGCTTAAGGTATCATAGCCCGTTTTTCCCAAACGAATAGCTGTTTCGCAGCATTCGTCCAGAATAAGGCTGTGCAGCGGGTGTAGTTCATTTATATTATGATCTTCTATGAATTGATTTTTCAAAGTGGACAACTCCATGTACACGCTCAGGGATGATTATAATAAGGCTTTAACGGAAAAAGAGGGGAAAGGTAAACACTTAGCACCTCCTGAGTAGTTGGTGTTGAGGTTTTTCATAATCATGCCTGCACTTTACTTAACAAGGTGCAGCCGCAGCCATTCCACTATCTGCTCATAACCGGCCTGGCTGGTGGCAATATCCAGCATCAGGCTGTGCCGCTCCTCTTCGGTGGCATCTATTTGCATCCCCGCCTCCAGGAGCAGCAGCTTCATGACTACATAGGCAGTTCGGATGTTTCCTTCATGGAAGGGATGATTTTTAACCAGGCTTTCTGTCAGCGCAGCTGCTTTTTCCAGGCGGCCCTCATAAAGATCCTGCCCACCAAAGCTTGCCAGGGGCCGGGCCAGCGCTGCCTCCAGCCCGCGCTCATCGCGAATGCCTGTGTCACCAAAAAAGCGTTCGTTGAGCATTTCGTGGAGGTAAACTAGTTCTTCCCACTCTATCATCGGCCCAGGCGTTTTAGCAAACGAGCATCTTCTTCAATAATATGAGCAATTAGCTGCCTCCGTTGCAGTGCCTGCTCATGCTTTTCAATATCCTGCTCCAGCCTTACCAACTCTTCGGCGGGTAGTGCATCAATTAGGCGGTGCAGGTGCTGGCGTATTTCTTCTGCTGTCATGCTTAAGAAACCGTTAAAGCCGGCTCTGGTTTAGCAAACACTGCTCTAATCATCTGCCGCTCTAAAGGGCAAACACTCTAACAGGCAACTGTTCCAACTGCAGCTACTGCC
Source organism: Cesiribacter sp. SM1 (assembly GCF_020178975.1). Classification (GTDB taxonomy): domain Bacteria; phylum Bacteroidota; class Bacteroidia; order Cytophagales; family Cyclobacteriaceae; genus Cesiribacter. Next base: position 632,326 of record NZ_JAHXBU010000094.1, on the reverse strand, counting down.
GCTATAGGCAACAGCCAAGCCATAAAGGGCTGCTATGCCTGCTCAACGCCCAGTTCTTTAAAATACAGGCCCATGAGCCCTCGCTTATCCATAGTGCCTTTTGGCAGCAAGCCCAATGGCAGGGTTGCTTCATGAGCATTAATTGCCCTCACCCATTTCGTTACTGCATGTATTTTATTTTCTGTATACTGCAGTATTACCCAGTCCCAGCTGCTGTAATAGGTAAGCATCCAGGCAAGCTCCTCATTCATCCAACCTTTCTCTATTATTCTGTTTAGCGCAAAGTAGGCCTCGGTGATTTTATCTTCCCATAAATCGGCAAGACCGGTAAAGGAGGCTGGCTCCACCTCTGCATACCAGCTAAGAAAAATAGCCCGTTTCAGTGCTTCGTTACGCACATATCTTTCGGTTTTAAAACAGCAAAGTGCAACATACTCGGCATGTATCTGGCGATACTGGTCAAAAATTCCCTGCTGCTGCAGGTAACGGTTAAGCTGCTCTATGCTGCCACTGTTCGTGTACACCTTTTTATAAATCTCATGCTCCTGTTCAGAGAGTTCCAGGAGCCTGAGCTGTTTGGCACTTATTTCATTAATATTCATACCTCCGGGGGTGTATTCCTGCTTAAAGGCGTTATAGGATGGTAGCCTTATTTACGGGTATATATGAACTGCACAATCTTTTATAGCACCAAAACGCTATCTTCGTCAGGCAGTTGTTAAATCTGTTGCACAATAATACCAAAAGCCCAATCTTTGTTGCTAAGAATGAAGCACTTTGTTATACTAGTATGTTGCTGTTGCCTTTTTTCAGGTACAGCATTTGGGCAGCTGTCGGTTGGTGTTCGCGGAGGCTATGGTTTACACCGTATTCAGTTTAATGAGTTTACCAACCTGGCTGCACCGGCGCAGGAGTGGACGCCCGGTATAGGAGGAGGCATCCTGTTCCGTAGCTTAAACACGCCTCACTTAGGTATACAACTGGAGCTACTGATGGAACAAAAGGGCTGGCACCTGTTTCCCGGCACCAGTGAGGCGTTTCATATAGAAGAACAGCACCTGAGCCTGCCTATTCAGAGCCTGGTAGTGGTAGGGAGCGGACGCCTGCAGCTGCTCATTACGGGCGGGGCATTTGCCTCCTATATATTGGGCGAAAAAATAATAGAAAATGGTACTGAGGTTGTTTATAGTATTGATTACAGGAGCCAGCCCAGGCTCAATTGGCACTATGGGCTGCTGGGCGGGCTAGGGCCTGCTGTGCGCCTTGGCAATAACCTGCTGCAACTGGAGGGACGCTTTGCCTACACGCTTAGCAACAGGCTGCAGCCAAACCTGGCACGTAACAATGTTTTTAATGCAAGCCAGCAAATGTCTGTAACAGTTTCGCTGGTCTGGACCACCCAACTTAAACCATAAGTGTAAATACCAATTGGAGCGCGGGCGCGTTCCTATCTTCAGTTGTTCAGTAAATAAAAGATAAAGATACACCTTATATAGATGGAAGACTTTTTTTCAGGCAGCAGTAGCCAGGCGGGCGATCGCCGCCAGGATCATCAGCGGAAAATCAAAGATGTGTTTCACGAGGTAGGTAAAATGGTGGTGGGGCAGCAACACATGATAAACCGCCTGCTGATTGGCCTGTTTACCAACGGACACATTTTGCTCGAGGGTGTGCCGGGCCTGGCCAAAACCCTTACCGTAAATACACTGGCCCAGGTACTGCACCTGGACTTTAAACGCCTGCAGTTTACCCCGGATCTGCTGCCCGCCGACCTCATTGGCACCATGATCTATAACCAGCAAACCAGCAACTTTGAGGTGAAGAAGGGCCCCATCTTTGCCAACATCATTCTGGCCGATGAGGTAAACCGCTCCCCTGCCAAGGTACAAAGTGCCCTGCTGGAGGCCATGCAGGAAAAGCAAATTACCATTGGCGATACCACCTACCAGCTCGACAGACCTTTTCTGGTACTGGCAACCCAAAACCCCGTAGACCAGGAGGGAACCTACCCCCTGCCCGAAGCACAGGTAGACCGTTTTATGATGCGGGTGTTTGTAGATTACCCCACCAAAGACGAGGAGCTGGAGATCATGCGCCGCATGGCCAACACAACCTTTAAGCCCCAGGTTGGCACCATCCTTACCAAAGAAGATATCTTTGAAATAAGAGATGAGATCAATGCCGTGAACATCAATGATTCGCTGGAGCGCTACATTATTGAGCTGGTATGGGCTACCCGCCAGCCTGCTAACTACGGCCTTAAAGACGAAGCTGCCTACATCCAGTTTGGCGCATCGCCCCGTGCCAGTATCAACATAAATCTTGCCGCCAAGGCAGTAGCCTATTTCGACGGGCGCGATTATGTGCTGCCCGAAGATGTAAAGGAAGTAGCAGAAGACGTACTAAACCACCGCATTCTGCTCAACTACGAAGCCGAAGCCGAAGCAGTAACAGGTAAGGATCTTGTCAGGTCAATTCTGCAGAAAATTCCGATCAGCAGTTTGTAGCAGCAGCTGCAGCTAATAGGGTGCCAGCATAAGGCGTTTGCACTCACCGGCCGTAAAGCAGCCCAGTCACAGCCAGCTCCTGCTCCGCCAGCCTTGTATCTCGCTGTTGCAGGTACACCGGCAAAGCAGGAGCAGACAGGCAAAAGCAGCAGCACTGCCGCACACTTTTGTTTAGCAGATGCTTTATGTGCCTTTACCACCAGCTTAAGGCAAAGATAATTAATTTGCCAGAATGCCTGGCCTGCTATACATAAAGCAGATCAGCATTTGTGCCCTGTAACGAGCTTTTATGCTTTTATTTAAGGTTTTTTCTCACACATAAAACCTCTGTCAAAAAACGAACGTAGTGTATATATGACAGAAAACTAATGTAAGAAAACCTCTGTATAAGAAGAAGATTTTGGAGTGTAGCAAAACTTAATTAATTGCAACTTTCTAATAAAAATTTGATTTTATTAGCTAAACTCACAACTTCTTAGTAAGATTGCATGCCGGAAGAACTTCCTGCATCTAATCTCAACCTAAAATTTGGATGTAAGGAAAACTGATAAGAAGGATATTGTTTCAATGCATAAGAAGATAACAACATTTATTGGATTGTTGCTCATGCCGCTTCTGCTAATGGCAGAAGTGAACAATATATCTATTTCAGGCGAGGTGTTGAATGCCAAAGACAAGCAGGTGCGGGTGGTACTGCATTCTTTTGTGCCCGGCGAAGAAGACCATGCTTCTACCACCAGCCTGGATGATAATAACAATTTCCAGTTTGTAGCCTATGTACGGGAGGCCATGTTTGGCCGTGTTTACTACGGCAAGCACTCTGCCGCTATCTTTGTTGAGCCGGGCTCCCAGCTGCAGATTGTTTTTGATGCCAATGACTTTGCCAGCAGCATCCGCTTTAGCGGAGATGGCGCCGAAGATAATGCTTACCTGACTAAGTTCTACCTGACCCACGAACTTAGCACAGACGATCTTAAAGAGAAGTTCAAAAAGAAATCGGTAGAAGAGTTTGTAGCCTGGAGCAAACAACGCAAAGAAGAACAACTGATTGCCCTTACCAGCAAAAGACCAAGCTTAAGCCCTGCATTGTATACCTATCAGCAGGCCAACCTCGATTACCTCTGGGCTAACGATCTTTTTGCTTATGCAAACCAGCTGCAGAACATCAAAGGCAAAAAGGCTAAGCTGCCCGAAAACTACTACAGCTTTATCGATGAGGTAAAGCTGCATAATTACGATGTAATAAGCCTGGACAGCTACCGCACTTTCCTGACAAACTACATGCAGTACCTGTATGCCATTGCACATAAAATGCAGCCAGAGCAGGACAAGCAATATTACAACCACATGTACGAACTGGCTGCCGAAAACCTGCGTGCATTACCCAAATACCATGTGCAGGCTGTGTACCTGGTAGAAGCTATTTCTTATATAGGGCTGGATGTAGTAAAAGACGAATACATTGAGTTTGCAAATGAATGCCCCGTGCAGCCATACAAGAACGAGCTGCATGAGCTTATAAAAATGCAGAACGTATTTGAGGTGAATAAGCCAAAGGTAGTGTTCAAAGACAAGAATGGCCGCGATGTTCCACTAAGTGTACTGAAAGGCCATATTGTGCTGGTTCGCTTCGATAATAACATACAGGACGCAGACCCTGCCGAACTGCAAAAGCACGATGAACTACTTAAGAAACAGCTGGCTAACTTTAAGGATGTTAAGTTTCTGCAGCTTTCCATGATCGATAACCGCGATGCTTACGAGCGCATGGTGTATGCCGACGCTAATGATTATCTTAAGAGCATTATCAACAGGCCAAAACCAGGACAGCAGGTGAAGCTACCGGACTGGTCATATGTAGTGCTGAACCGCGAAGGTCTGGTGGTGAGCAACAGCCTGGATGATCCCAATAATGAGCTGGCCATTGAAAAAATAAAGGTAATTCTGCAGCAGGAAGATCAGATCGCTGCAGAGCAGGCCCCCTAAACTAACTATCCCTTTTTAATTCAGCGAAGACTTTTTGCTACAGCCACCTTTACAAGGGTGGCTCTTTTTTTAATGCCACCCTCCTGAAACTGCCGCATAATTCTGGAAGAATCAGCCTTCTACATCTCCAGGAAGCTGTTCAGGGCAGAGATGTTATCGGGTGAGCCAAAGACATACAGCACATCATCCTGCTCAATGGTTTGCTCTGGCCGTATGTTGGTTTCAAAATGACTTCCGCGTTTTATGGCCAGCACCGTTACCCCAAAGTTTTTTCGCAGCCCGGAATCGGATACACTCTTGCCTACTATTTTATTATTCCCCTGGTACACCGGCAGGGTGCTTATGGTTACATCGGGTATGGTTAACTGCAGATGGTCTGGCACCACCCGCGAAAGGCTGCTCTGGCTCCGCAGCATCTCATAGTTCTGCGATCTTATGTAATTGATAAATGATTCTACCTGGTCTTGTGGCACCAGGTATTTTTTTAGCACCCGGGTAAATATCTCAATAGAGGTTTCAAATTCTTCTGGTATGATCTCGTCGGCACCCAGGCGAATGTTCTCTTCAATTTCGCTCACATAGCGGGTACGCACAATGATGTAGACTGTTTTGCTGAACTGCCTGATCTGCGCCACAATCTTTTTGGTAGCATCGGGATCGGAAATGGCCACCACCACCACCCTCGCCTCCTGTACGTGCACATGCTGTAAAATCACATCCTGAGAGGCATCACCGTACATGATGGGTTCACCTTCGGCTCTAACCGTTTTTACCGTATCCGGATTCATCTCGATGATCACATAGGGGATCTGGGCATTTTTGGCAGCACGCGCAACGTTTTTCCCGTTGATGCCATAACCAATAATCACCACATGATCGTGCAGGACTTCATGATCAACAGCAGCACTTATTGCCTTGCTACGTCTTTCAAGCCGTTCGCGCACCTGCGCTGGTAATGTTCTCTTCACCAGGAAATCAGAAATAGCGGCAGCCTGGGCAAAAATGAAAGGCGTAGCAGCCATGGTAAGGATAGAAATAGCCAGAAAATACTGGTAAATAATATCCTCCATCAGTTCGTATTGCAGGCCTACGGTAGAAAGTAAAAAGGCAAACTCCCCTACCTGAAACAGGCTAAAGGCTGTAAGCACAACTGTTCTGGGCGGGTAACGAAGCGCTACTACAGCCACTGAAATCACCAGGGCCTTCAGTAAAATAACGCCTGCTGTTAGCAGCAGTACCTGGAACAGGTGGCTTATGAAAAAGCCCATGTCCAGCAGCATACCAATGGATACAAAAAAGAAGCTGATGAAGATCTCCCGGAAAGGCAGAATATTAGCCGTTGCCTGGTGGCTGTAATCAGATTCTGAAATAACCAGGCCTGCAAAAAAAGCACCCAATGCCAGCGACAGCCCTATGGAAGAGGTAAGCCAGGCCGTGGCGAAACAAAGCACTATAATGGTAAGAATAAAAAGCTCTTTGCTGCGGGTTTTTACCACCAGTGTAAGCACAGTAGGCACAACATAGCGGGCCAAAAGAATGATTACTCCCACCACTCCTATCACTTTTGCAGTTAACACCAGCAGGGTTGTGGCGATGTTATCTGCCTGGCCGGATATAATGGGCGTGAGCAGCATCATGGGCACCACAATTATATCCTGGAAGATGAGGATGGCTACAGCAATACGCCCGTGCGGTGCCGTGATTTCTGCTTTTGCCTGCAGCAGCTTCAGTACAATTGCCGTGCTGCTTAGCGATAACAGAAAGCCCATAAACACCGCCTGGCTCCAGGGGAGGCCCAGTATTTTAGTGATAACTGCAGTTGCCAGAATGGTACCGAACACCTGCAGGCTACCTCCCAAGATTACCGTGTTTTTGATAGAGGCCAGACCCTTCAGGGAAAACTCAATACCAATCACAAACAGCAGAAAGATTACGCCAATTTCTGCCAGCATTTCTACTTCGTGGCGGGCATGGATAAGGCTTAAGCCATGAGGTCCGGCAACAATCCCGGTTATCAGAAAGCCAAGAATAGAAGGCATTTTTAGCCTCTGAAAAAGCAGGATGATCAGGACGGCAAGCCCTAAGATGATAACGATGTCTTGTAAAAGCGGAAACTCCATTGATTAAAAATGCTTTGGGTAAAGCGCAAAAAAAACAAAAACTGAAAAATGAGTGCTACAGCTACATCAACTTAAAAAATCTACTTATTCCGGGAGCTTCCCCATTTTTATTCTCATATAAAGCTAGTACAGACATTTTACATTTTCATTCATATACAGGTTAACCTTCAAAGGTATATTAATACAGAAGACCCACCTGCTGCTACAGGTAGGTCTTATATTGCTAACTGCACAAGAAACTCCTGCGCCCATTTAAAATTAGAGTAAAGACAAAATTTAATGTGCTTCCAGCCAGTTGGGGCCGGTGCCGAGGCCTACTTCAAGCGGTACGGGCAGGTCTACGGCGGTGCTCATGAAAAGGGGGATGTGCTCCTTCATCAACTCCAGTTCATCCAGGTGCACATCAAACACCAATTCGTCGTGCACCTGCAGCACCATGCGGCTTTTCAGCTGCTGCTTTTTCATCCAGTGGTGTATGTTTACCATGGCCACTTTAATGATATCCGCAGCAGAACCCTGGATGGGGGCATTAATGGCGTTGCGCTCTGCAAAGCCCCGAACAGTTTGGTTGCGGCTGTTGATGTCGCGCAGGTAGCGGCGGCGGCCCATAATGGTTTCCACATACTCCTGCTCGCGGGCTTTGTGGATGCTCTCGTCCATGTATTTCTTCACCCCCGGAAACTCCTGGAAGTAGGCCTCAATCAGATCAGATGCTTCTTTACGGGGTATGTTCAGGCGCTGGGCCAGGCCAAAAGCAGATATGCCGTAAATAATGCCGAAGTTGGCCGTTTTGGCTTTCCGGCGCATATCAGAATCTACGGCTTCAATGTCTATTTTATAGATCTTGGCTGCGGTGGCAGCATGAATGTCTTTACCTTCACGGAAGGCTTCTACCATGGCTTCGTCCTTAGCAAAGCCAGCCATCAGGCGCAGCTCTACCTGGCTGTAATCTGCAGAGAGCAGGGTAAACCCTTCGCTGCGGGGCACAAAGGCTTTGCGGATCTCCCGCCCCCGCTCGGTACGGATTGGGATGTTCTGCAGGTTGGGATTGGTAGAAGACAGGCGGCCGGTGGCTGTTACGGCCTGGTTAAAGCTGGTATGCACCCTGCCATCGCGCGGGCTGATCAGCTTGGGCAGCGCATCAATATACGTACTGCAAAGCTTGGTTAGCTGGCGGTACTCTAAAATGTGCTTTACAATTTCATGCTCATCGGCCAGCTTTATCAGAATTTCTTCGCCGGTGGCATACTGGCCTGTTTTTGTAGTCTTAGGCTTGTCAATCAGCTTAAGCTTATCGAATAGTATTTCGCCCAGCTGTTTGGGAGAGCCAATATTAAACTCCTCGCCGGCCTCCTGGTAAATCTGTTTCTCCAGCTCTTTCGCTTCCTGGTCGAGCTGCACCGAAAGTTCTTTCAGGGCATCAGTATCAACATTAATTCCGTTGTATTCTATATCCGCCAGTACGTGCACCAGGGGGGCTTCCACCTCCTCGTACAGCTTCAGCAGTTTTTCCTGCTTCAGCAGGGGCATCAGCTTGCGCTCCAGCTGCAGGGTTATGTCGGCATCTTCGGCGGCGTATTCCTTAATGGCCTCCAGCGGCACATCACGCATGGTTTTCTGATCTTTGCCCTTGCTGCCAATCAGTTCTGTGATGCTTACAGGCTTGTAGTTGAGGTAGGTTTCGGCCAGCAGGTCCATGCCGTGGCGCATATCGGGCTCCAGCAGGTAGTGGGCAATCATAGTGTCGGTAACGGGCCCCTGCACCTCTATACCATATTTGCGTAGTGCCAGTATATCGTACTTCAGGTTCTGGCCAATCTTGCGCACTTTCTCATCTTCCAGCACCTCTTTAAAGCGGCCAATCAGCTCCTTAGCTTCCGCTTCATTTTCTGGTACAGGCACATAATAAGCCTCGCCAGGATACCAGCTAAAGCTTATGCCTACCAGCCTGGCCTCTACCGGATCAAGCGCATCGGTTTCGGTATCGAAGCAAAAACCTTTTTGCTGTTTCAGGTGCTTCACCAGCTCCTCCTGCTGCCTTTGGGTCTGCATCAGGTGATAGTGGTGGGTGGAGTTATAGATGGTACGCGGGCCGGCAAGGGTTCTGTGGTCTTCTGCTGCCAGGTCGGCAACGGCTGTCATCACCTCTGTACCATCCTGTTCAGTTTCCTGACTATCGGCGGCGGGTGCAAAGAGGTCGCCCTGCAGGGAAGCACCCTGTTTGGGCGCTTTTTTAGCAACTGCTGCTGTTGCGGCAGCTACGGCACTGGTGCCTTCTTCGCCATAGAGGCGGCGCATGGTGCTGCGGAACTCCAGCTCCTGCAACAGGGGCTTTAGTTTAGCATCATCGGGACCGGTATATAGTAGGGCATCAGGATCAAAATCTATCGGCACCTCCTGGTTAATGGTTGCCAGGCGCTTGGATAGAATGCCCTGCTCACCAAATTCCTTGATGCGCTCGCCGTTCTTTCCTTTTATTTCATCGGCATGGGCCACAATATTCTCTACGGTTCCGTACTCCTTCAGGAGCTTGGAGGCCGTTTTGGGGCCTATGCCCGGGATGCCGGGAATATTGTCTACGGCATCGCCCTGGAGGCCCAGCATATCAATAACCTGGTCAATGCGCTCCACATCCCACTTTTCCAGTACTTCCTTTACCCCCAGTATATCTACTGCATTGCCCATATAGGCAGGCTTGTAGTGGTAAATATGCTCCTCTACCAGCTGGCCAAAGTCTTTGTCAGGCGTCATCATGAATACCTCAAAACCCGCCCGGCAGGCCTTTTTAGCCAGCGTACCAATCACATCGTCGGCCTCAAAACCGTCTACCTCCAGGATGGGTATGTTAAATGCTTCGATCAGCTGACGAATGTATGGCTTTGCTATCTTAATATCTTCGGGTTGTTTTTCGCGCTGCGCCTTATAGGCTTCAAACTCTACATGCCGGAAGGTTGGCACATCGGTATCGAAGGCTACACCAATATGGGTAGGCTTTTCTTTCTGAATGATCTCCAGCAGAGAGTTGGTAAAACCATATACAGCCCCTGTGTTAAGGCCTGTACTGGTGATGCGCGGATTTTTGCTAAAGGCAAAATGGGCCCGGTAAATAAGAGCCAGGGCATCGAGCAGAAAAAGTTTTTTATCGGGTTTGGCCATAGGGTAAAGGTAAGGAAAACCTCTAATTAGAAAGATCTATTTCTTGCTTTTCATCCAGATTTGCCGCTCAACAAAAGCCAGCCATCATGCGCTACCTCATCCTGATTTACCTGTTGATCGGGCAAACATTCAATCTCCATGCAAAGGAAATGTTTTCAAAAAACGAGACAGTTTTTCCTGTTGGGGAGGATGCACAGAGCAAGGAAATGTTTCTCATCGAAAAAAATGGTAGCATTAAAGCAGCCATTACTGTTGGTGGAAAAAATTAAACTTCTGGCTAATCAATAACAATAAGGCAGAAAAAATTGGCACCCGGAACCGATTAACTACTACGCCAATACCCCATGGCCTTTCTTTGGGAGTGAGCCCGCTGCATCAGATAAAAGACTTCCCTTCGATAAAGCTGTTAAACAGTTAAGAAAAAATTTACCCTTCATCCTTATTGAACCTGCCCTGTTTGGTAAAAGTAATTCTTTTGAGATAGGGACGTATGCTACAGGCAGTACGCCTACAGGATCTGGTTGTGGTGGCAGCATAAAATATTCTTATTATCAATATGCCATCACAAAGCAGAGTACCTACATAGAAAAGCCCATAGTTGACAGCCATTCAGGTGCAAATACACCTAAGTTCTGGACCAATCACTTTCGAACACAGTTAGAATACAAAGAGGGTAAGATCAAGGCAATAGATGCATTCTTTACTTATTCAAAGAGTAAGGCTCTGGCGGCCCTTCATCAGCCAGAAACTTTCAGCGCTTGTCATAGAATATATACCGCTGCTTTAGGATCTTCTTTTGGTGATATGCAGTAAATAAAACTATCAATCTTCAATGCACATTTTTGTAATTTCAGCATTGATAAATGAGTTGAATTATTTTAGTACGCACCTAACAATTTTTTTGATGGGCTTTGAACGCAGAGATTATCTTAAAAAACAAATAGACCAGCTGGGGAGGGTATTGGGTAAGATGCTGGCTGATATGCTGGGCCTCAAGCAGCAGGGACAGGTGGGGGAAGCGCTACAGATGGTAGATGAAACCATGCAAAGAGTGCTTTCCCTGAACCTCATCAGCATGATTGCAGTAAGCCCCAAAGAGCTGGTAAGCTGGCTGCAACAGGAACACCAGTTTCAGCCCGAGCACCTGGCGCCCATGGCGGATATTCTGTACGAAGCTGCCGAGGGCTTTTTGCTGCAGAAAGATACCGCTACCGCCCGTGCCTTGTGGGAGCGTGCCCTGGCCATTTACGAGCACCTGGAAGCCACAGAAACCACATTTTCACTGGAACGCCATTACCGCATAACGCAGATCAAAAGTCTGCTTGCCTGAAGCCTGTACTGCAAATGGAAAAAGCCAGTCACCACCTGCCCCTGGTAATTATGGGAAGCGCCCGTAAAGCAGGCAATACATCCAGGCTGGTGGAGCAGCTTTTTGGCAAAGAGAGGGTCCGGGTGCTAAACCTAGCCGATTATAAAGTTTACCACTACAACTACTCGGACATTTACCCGCCCGACGACACCTTTCAGGAGCTGGTGCAGGAACTGCTTGCTCATGCTGTGCTGGTGTTTGGCACGCCAATCTACTGGTACAGCATGAGCGGACACATGAAGGTATTTTTTGATCGCTTAACCGATCTTATCACCACCTCAAAAAAGCAGGGACGGCAGTTAAAAGGTAAAAAAGTCTTTCTGATTGCAGTTGGCGCAGATAAGGTATTGCCAGAAGGCTTTCAGGTGCCTTTCAGGCTTACTGCCAGTTATCTGGACATGGACTATGTTGCCAGCTTATATTGCCCTTTAGCCGCCCTCGAAGCCTCCATACCGGAAGAGGCCAAAACATTTAGCAAAAAAGTTATGTCGCTTGCAGGCGAGGGTTAATCCGTTTTTATAATTTGTACTCTGACCGTAAAAAATTTCCACTGTCTGCTTTATAAGAAGCGGGAGCAGTTGTAAATTATGCAATACCCAACCCCACCTTTTTACATGACTCCCCGGGAAAAAGCAAAAACAATATTTGTTCTATCATTCTTTTTGATGCTCTGTGCTTTTATTCAGCCTCTACAGGCCCAGACAGAGAATGATACAACTGCCACCTACCGTGTACAAACCAGCGACGGCAACGAATACATAGGACAGATCATACACCAGGATGAGGAGTTTATCCTTTTGAAGACCCGCACCATTGGTGAAATTACAATAGCCAGAATAAACATCACCAGTCTCAGCCGCATTACGCCGGAACAGATCGTAAATGGCCAGATTTGGGCAGATAATCCGCAGGCTACCCGTTACTTTTGGGCACCTAACGGCTACGGACTCCGCAAGGGCGAGGGCTACTACCAAAATATCTGGATATTGTTTAACCAGGCAAGTATTGGCATATCAGACAACGTATCCATTGGCGTAGGCACGGTACCTCTTTTTCTGTTTGCCGGAACCGCCTCGCCCGTGTGGCTTACGCCTAAGATTTCAGTGCCTATTGTAGAAAACAAATTTAACCTGGGAGCTGGTGCTCTTGTGGGGTCTGTTGTTGGCGAAGCAGGAACAGGCTTTGCCCTGGCCTATGGCGTAGGTACCATTGGCTCCCGTAACCACAATGCCACCTTTGGCCTTGGTTATGGCTATGCAGGCGGCGACTGGTCTTCTACCCCTCTTATTACCCTTAGTGGCATGACCAGGGTAGGCAAAAACTGGTACCTGCTTACCGAAAATTACTTTATCAGCGTTGATAGTGAAACCCTTGCTTTTCTTATGTTCGGCAGCAGGGCCATCATCAAAAGAGTTGGCCTTGATTTTGGGCTGATTTTTCCCCAGGTATCCGACACCAGCGGCGACTTTATTGCTCTGCCCTGGCTGGGCTTTTCCATTCCCTTCAACATTGGAGGCTCGCAGCGATAAACTGCAAATTACAAACCAGCCAGTTCACGATAGCGGAAACAGTCAGTAGTATGGTCCATCACCAGCCCGCAGGCCTGCAGATGGGCATACATAACCGTACTGCCTAAAAATTTAAAACCTCTTTTCTTCATGTCTTTGGCCACAGCATCAGACAAGGGTGTTGTTGCCGGCACCTCTTTGGCGTGCTGCCAATGGTTGATAACGGGCTTTCCATCAACAAACCTCCACAGATAACTATCGAAGCTGCTCCACTCCTGCTGTACTTTCAGGAAACACTGCGCATTGTTGATGGCAGCCCTGATTTTAGCCCCGTTACGTATAATTCCTTCGTTCTGTAGCAGCTCGTTTACTTCTGCCTCCCCAAAGCCTGCTACCTGCTGCGGGTTAAAACCGGCAAATGCCGAGCGGTAGGCCTCCCGTTTCTTAAGCACTGTTGCCCAGCTAAGCCCAGCCTGGGCGCTCTCCAGCACCAAAAATTCAAAATGTACAGGATCGCTGTGCACCGGCACACCCCACTCTTCATCGTGGTAGCGTACATAATCGGAAAACTTACCTTCGGCCCATCCGCATCTTACAGGCTGCTCCATAGCTGGATTTTTACTTTCGGGAATTTGTAAAACTTACTGCAACTATGCCAGCAGCATGGCTATTTTTGTGTAAAAGAAATTGAATGGACCTGAGTATTAAAAGTGGAACTCCGGAAGAAGCCGCTCACTTCCTTAGCACCATACCCGAGTTTGCTGCTGATGCTTACCCACCGGAAAAATACAGGGCTCGTTTACTCGATAAACCCCACCTGAACTTACTGGCTGTAGCCAATGGAGAAACAGTAGGCTGCAAAGTAGGCTATGCGCTAAGCAAAGATTGCTTCTACTCCTGGATGGGCGGTGTACACCCCAGCTGGCGCCGGCATGGCGTTGCAGACATGCTGGCCGAACAACAGGAGGCCTGGGCACGGAACCAAGGCTATACCACTGTGCGTTTCAAGACCAGAAACCACTGCCGGGCCATGCTACAGTTTGCCCTGCGCCGGGGATTTAACATTATAGCAGTAGAGCCCAGGGCTGAAGTTTCTGAAAACCGCATCTGGCTGGAGAAAAGCCTGTAACCTGATAAAGGTGCCGGAGATGAATGTATGTTAGCTGTATGCGGGTATGGGGTGTATTGACACGGGTGGTTAGAGATAGACCCGCTATACGCAATAAACGAATTATAAGCAGCCAGGCAAAACTGACATACCATCGCCGCAGACCGTAACATTAGCACATTAAAAAGTTAGCACATTAGCACATCAAAAAAACATAGCCAGCTTATTAAGCATAAAGCAGCAGCACTGGGCTTTTCCTTTTGTGGTATTGCCAAAGCTGCCTACCTGGAGGAAGAAGCTCCCCGGCTGGAGGCCTGGCTAAAGGCAGGTATGCACGGGCAGATGGGCTACATGGCAAATCATTTTGACCTTCGGCTCGATCCGCGCAAGCTGGTGCCCGGCGCAAAATCGGTAGTGGTGCTGGGCTATAACTATTTTCCCAAGCAGGATTTAACCGGCAGCAGCGATTATAAGCTGGCTAAATATGCCTATGGGCAGGATTATCATCATGTGGTGAAGGCTAAGCTGCGGGAACTTATGCAGGAGCTGCAGGAAGAAATAGGCGCTATTGAGGGCCGGGCTTTTGTTGACTCCGCTCCCCTGCTGGAACGCCAGTGGGCAAAACGTGCCGGGCTGGGCTGGCTGGGTAAAAACAGCCTGCTGCTGAATAAGCAAATGGGCAGTTTCTTTTTTTTAGCCGAGCTGGTGCTAGACCTGGAGTTAGAGCCGGATGTGCCGCTGGCCAAAGACTATTGTGGCACCTGCACGCGTTGTATAGATGCCTGCCCTACAGATGCAATTGTAAAACCCGGTGTGGTGGATGGCAGCCGCTGCATCAGCTACTTTACCATTGAGCTAAAGGAGGAAATACCACAGGAAGTAAAAGGAAAATTTGAAAACTGGATCTTTGGCTGTGACATCTGCCAGGATGTATGTCCCTGGAATCGCTTCTCGCAGGCGCACCAGGAGCCTCTCTTTGAACCTCATCAGGAGCTTGGAGCAATGCGGAAGCAGGATTGGGAAGAAATTACTGAAGAAATTTTCGCGAAGCTTTTTAAGAAATCGGCCGTTAAACGCACTAAATTAGAAGGATTGAGGAGAAACATTCGCTTTGTAAAAGAATAAGCCCTTCTAAGGGGGGAAGGGCTTGAGTTTTTTTAGCAAATCGTTTACACAGCAGACCCGGCAACGAAGCAGCGGTCCAGGACCTCTTCGTACAGGTGACGAAATTTAGCATAGCACCAATCCCGAAGTTGATCAACTTCTTTGGGCACCAGCGAGGTAATTGCTTTCCTCAATTCCCTCTCAAACAACTCCTTGCTAAAGCTTACCTTGCTGAGAATTGTTTTAAAGTACTCCAGCATTTTACTTTACAGTTTAGGTTAAAAAATTGTAATCTCCGGCTTAACTTTGAGTTTCTTAAAATACAAAATAATTAGCCGAAAGTCAAGTTAATATTATGTATAATGGCTTTTCATTCGTTTGCAAAGCCTCGCAAAGATAACGACACAAATGCTAAAAAGATCATATATACTGCTCAGTTTTTTTTTAATGGTTTGCACTTTTGCCGTAGGCCAGGAAGTTAGCATACAGCTGGGAGAAAATCAGATTGCGCAGAACGAGCCTTTTACCATTACCCTAAGCATTGAAAACGGAGAAATTGAGTCCTACAGTGCATTTCCCGATATAGATGGTTTTGACAGGGCCGGCATCTCCACCTCCAGTGCCACACAAATAGTGAACGGCCGCCGCAGCCAGCAGATCAGCATTATTCAGTCTTATATGCCCAGGCAGCAGGGCAACTTCAGGCTTAAGCCTTTCAGAATAAAAGTTAATGGCGAGTATGTAGATTCTGATGGCACCACCATTAGTGTGGGCCCGCCACGCCAGCAGTACAGCGGCAACGGGCAAAACCGCCCCCGCAGCCTTTTCGACGATTTATTTGGTATAGACGATGTAGAGGAAGATGTTGAATATGTGGAAAGGCCCGACCACGCCTTTTTAGGCCTTACCGTAGATAAGCAGGAGGTGTACATTGGCGAAGGCTTTACCCTTACCCTGGCATTTTATATTCCGGAAACCGATCCGCAGGTGTTCGAATTTTACGACCTCAACAACCAGCTCACAAAAATTATTCAGCAACTGAAACCACATGACGCCTGGGAAGAAAATTTTCAGATCTACCAGATCAAAGCAAACAATGTAGAGATCAAGGGCGAGCGGTACCGTCAGTACAAGCTCTACCAGGCCCGCTACTATCCCCTGAATACCAAAACAGTGGAGTTTCCGGCGGTAGACCTGCAGATGATCAAGTACAAGCTTGCCAAAAGGCGCACATTTTTTGGCCCCGATCGCCAGGAGGGCTTCAAAACCTTCTATTCCGATCCATTAAAAGTTAAAGTAAAAGCACTGCCTGAACATCCGTTAAAAGAGCAGGTAGCTGTTGGCGATTACCAGCTTAAAGAAACAGTCAGCAATAAGCAGGTAGAAACCGGCGAAAGCTTCAGCTACAGCTTTAGCGTGGTGGGGCAGGGCAATATAGCAGCCATCAGCGCTCCCCAGGTTAAGCAGGATAGGAATTTAACGGTGTATGAACCGAATGAAACCGTTAATACCCGCAAAACAGGCAACACAGTAATTGGCGTAAAGCAGTTTAATTACTATGCCGTACCTAACGAGCCAGGCACTTATGAGCTGGGCGACCGCTTTCAGTGGATCTTCTTTAACCCACGCACCGCCAGCTACGATACCTTAAGATCTGGTATTACGGTAGAAGCTGTAGGCCGCAGCCGTAAGAATGAGTCGATCATGGCTGCAGATCCAGGTTCATTCTATGAGAAAATGAGCGGAGTAAGCAACAATTTAGCATCATTCGATGAAGACAGCTCCCTGCGCTGGTTGGTGAATGGCCTAATTTTACTTATGTTCGCTGCAGTAGTAGTATTGCTTATCCGCAAATAGAGATGTCGAACACGTTTGGAAGGTTATTCCGCATAACAACTTTTGGTGAGTCGCATGGCCCTGCCATTGGTGCTATTATAGATGGCTGCCCTGCCGGACTGGAGCTAAACGAAGCTGCCCTGCAGCACGAGCTTGACCGCCGCCGCCCGGGCCAGAGCCGCCTTACCACCCAGCGGCAGGAAGCCGACCAGGTAGAGGTGCTCTCCGGCGTTTTTGAAGGTAAAACTACTGGCCAGCCCATTGGCCTGCTTATCCGCAACCAGGACCAGCGCAGCAAAGATTACAGTCATATTGCAGAGAGCTTCAGGCCTTCGCATGCCGACTATACCTACCAGACCAAATGGGGGCACCGCGATTACCGTGGCGGTGGCCGCAGCAGCGCCCGCGAAACCGCCGCCCGGGTAGCCGCAGGCGCCGTAGCCAAACAACTCCTGCAGCAGTGGGGCATGAGCGTGCAGGCCTGGGTAAGTGGCGTGGGCGAACTAGAACTTCAGAAGCCCTACCAGGAACTGGACCTTAGCCAAACCGATACTAACCCTGTGCGCTGCCCCGATCCCGAAATGGCCGAGCGCATGGCCGAATATATAGATGGCGTACGCAAAGACCGCGATACCGTTGGTGGCATAGTGAGTGCCGTTATCAAAGGAGCACCCGTGGGCCTGGGCGAACCGGTATTTGGCAAACTGCATGCAGAATTGGGCGCCGCCATGCTGGGCATCAATGCTGCCAAAGGTTTTGAGTATGGCAGTGGTTTTGCCGGCATTACCCTTCGTGGCAGCCAGCATAACGACCAGTTTTATACCGATGCGCAGGGCCGGATCCGCACGCGCACCAACCAGAGTGGCGGCATACAGGGTGGCATCAGCAATGGCGAAGATATCTACTTCAGGGTAGCCTTCAAACCGGTTGCTACCATTATGCAGGATCAGGAAAGTGTAAACCAGCAGGGCGAGGCTGTAACTGTAAGCGGCAAAGGCCGCCACGACCCTTGTGTGGTGCCCCGTGCCGTTCCCATTGTGGAAGCAATGGCCGCCCTGGTAATGGCAGATGCTTATCTGTTAAGCAGGGCAAATAAAGTGTAGGCTATCTCACTACGTTTTTGCATAATTTTTTGGTTTCTGGCTTATGAAAAAGATTTTGCCGGTACTGCTAATACTGTTTAGCATGCCGCCGCTGTGGGGCCAGCAGTCGCTCCAGTCGCTTATAGGGGCAGAAAAAGCTTTTGCCAGCTACGCAGATAGCTTAGGAGTAAAGGCCGCCTTTGTAAGCTACCTGGGTGATAGCGGCATGATCTTTACCCCTAAGCCTACACTGGGAAAGCCCTTTTACCAAAACCTCTCTAACATTAGTGGCAAGCTGTACTGGCACCCTACTTATGCGGTTGTTTCTGCCGGCAGCGATATAGGCTTTACCACCGGCCCTTATGTATTCAAGCCTACCGAGAAAGACAGCAGCAGCTGGCGGTGGGGACATTTCACATCTATATGGCAAAAACAAGCCGATGATAGCTGGAAAAATGTAGCCGATTTCGGCTCTCCACACACAGCCCTGTCCGCTCATACTCCTATTGCATACCCTGCCAGCTACGCGCTTACTCCTTTGAAAAGGAAGAATGAGAAAGCCACCAAAGCAGGTTTGCTGGAAACTGATAAAGCCTATACCAGCAACGCCCCCTACCTTAGCCCCGGCACAGCCATTTACCGTGAGGGGCAGTACCCCCGCTTTGAAGCAGCCGGCGAGCTGCTGAAACAGGAAAACCAGCAGTACAGCCTTTGGCAGCCCCTTTATGCAGCCGTAGGCAAAGCAGGTGATTTTGGCTATACCTACGGCCACTACAGCACTAAGAGTGGCAACAAGGGATACTACCTGCGCATCTGGCAAATGCAGCCACAAGGCTGGAAATTATTGCTGGAGTCACTCAACCAGGAGAAGTAAAGCTACCGGCCCATCATTGCTGCATCAGCGGGGTTGTGGCATTTTTTCTTATATTCGCTGCAAAGCAAATTATTAATGAAGAGGATTCCGCTGCACATTCAAATTGTTTTGGGTCTTGTTTTAGGTTTAGTGTATGGTTGGTTAAGCATACAATTTGGCTGGCCAACTTCATTTACCATTAACTGGATAAAGCCAATTGGCACCATATTCATCAATGCCCTGAAGATGATT
This sequence comes from Cesiribacter sp. SM1, assembly GCF_020178975.1. GTDB lineage: Bacteria > Bacteroidota > Bacteroidia > Cytophagales > Cyclobacteriaceae > Cesiribacter. Next base: position 613,445 of record NZ_JAHXBU010000094.1, on the reverse strand, counting down.
GCCGTACCCCTGGTGCTGGCATCGCTGATAGTTGGCGTTGCTAACCTGGGCGATATATCAAAGCTCTCCCGCATAGGCGGCAAAACAATTCTTGTGTACCTCTGCACCACCGTTATTGCTGTTACTTTGGGCCTGCTCATTGCTAATATTTTTCAGCCCGGCAAAATACTTCCTACCGCAACACGCGATGAGTTAATGACCCTCTACCAGACCGATGCCGGAAGCAGGGGCGAAACCGCAGAGCAGCTACGCAGACAAAGCCCGCTGCAGCCTGTAGTAGATATTGTGCCCGATAATATTTTTTCGGCAACGGCAGATAATGGCCGCATGCTGCAGGTTGTTTTCTTTGCCCTTATTGTAGGCATTGCCCTGCTACAGATACCAAAAGAAAAGGGCGAACCGGTTGTGCGCTTTTTTGATGGTCTTAACGACATCATTATTAAAATAGTGGAGTTCATTATGTTGCTGGCTCCCTATGGTGTTTTTGCCCTTATGGCTTCGCTGATGGTAGAGCTGGCCGGCGATAACCCCGAGCGGGCCTACCAGCTGCTTAAGGCTTTAGGCGCCTATACCGCCTGCGTGCTGGGTGGCCTGGCCCTGATGGTACTGGTGGTGTATCCTGCCCTGTTCAAGCTGTTTACCCGCATGAAGTACGGAAGGTTCTTTGAGGGGATTCGGCCGGCCCAGCTACTGGCTTTTACTACCTCCAGCAGCTCGGCAACCTTACCCGTTACCATGCGCCAGGTAGAAGAAGAACTGGGCGTAAGCGAGGAGGTAAGCTCATTTGTGCTGCCCCTGGGGGCTACCATTAACATGGATGGCACCAGCCTGTACCAGAGTGTTGCCGCTGTGTTTATTGCACAGGCCCTGGGGCTTGGCTTAACCCTGTCAGACCAGCTTATGATTGTGCTTACCGCCACGCTGGCATCTATTGGTTCTGCCGGCGTACCAGGAGCCGGACTCGTTATGCTGATAATTGTATTGGAGGCCATTGGTGTACCTGCGGCCGGCATTGCACTTATTATTGCCCCGGATCGTATACTGGATATGTGCCGTACGGTAGTAAATGTTACCGGCGATGCCTCCGTAGCCATGGTAGTAGCCAGCACCGAAGGCGAAAACCCCGGTGCTCCAAGACCAAAAACGCCCGGAGAAAAAGCTGTGCTGTAGATAAACCGTACTACCAGCTTACATACACTTATGCCCTTGCCGGGCAGCACACAACTCACCGCTGCTCCAAAAAAGTAATGAAGCCTGTATGGGTTAGTACTGGCTAGCTATTCTTTGCTGTGGAGGTAAGGATATGCTGCTGCAACAGTATTAAGGAGTACATTAGTCTGTTGCAGCAGCACGCCCTGACCCGGCATCTCCCAATGTTAAATTTATAGGCCAAGGCTGCTTCTGCTAGCTGTTTTCAAACATATAACCCCCTTTTTTTATTTTGTTAATAAAGGAATTTTAAAAAATGGGCAGGCGTTACGTACTCGCAAAAAAAATAACGGTCTATCTACTACTAGTTATCTTATTTATTTATGGGTTAATTGAAGCGCAACAATTTTTAGCCCCGCTTGCACTGGCTGTACTTTTGTCTTACCTGCTGTACCCCATTGCCAATTTTCTGGAAAAGGGTGGGCTGGCAAGAATTCTTGCCAACCTCATCAGTATTATTTTAGCTGTTGTTGTGCTGGTGGCGGTCATTCATTTCTTTTCAGACCAGTTCTCGGTATTTGTAGAAGACTTTCCGCAAATGAGGGAGCAGGCAACCATTAATTTGCGACAGGCACAGGAGTGGGTTTCTGATGTGTTTGGTGTATCAAACAGCACCATCAGAGACTGGGTTGAAGAAAGAATAGCCAACCTCACCAATTTAGACGATACCTTAAAAACGATTTTTAAAGCTACCACCAGAACACTGGTTATTATTGGACTGATGCCGGTGTACATTTTTTTTATGCTTTACTACCGCACCAAGTTCTACAGATTTATTCTTCGAATGGCACCGGATAAAGAAGAGTACCGGGCAGAAAAAATACTGAATGAAATGAACAAGGTTACTACCAAGTACATGACCGGTGTTTTTACCGTGGTGATGATACTGGCTGTTGTACATTCAATTGCTTTTACCATCATTGGTTTAAAATATCCTATTCTTCTGGGAATAACGGCAGCCCTATTTAATTTCATCCCCTACTTCGGCACCCTCATTGGTGCATTGGTTCCCATAACCTTTTCCATGGTTGCCATGGATGATTTAGATTATACTTTTTGGGTGCTTGTTTACTTTCTGTTTATCCAGTTTACTGAGAATAACATATTAACTCCCAACATCACCGGCGGACACGTTAGCCTGAATCCCCTGGTAACCATATTAAGCCTGATTGTAGGCAGCATGATCTGGGGCGTAACAGGTATGTTCATTGTAATTCCTTTTGTAGCCATGTTCAGAATCTTCTGCGAACATTTTTCCTTTTTAAAGCCAGTAGCCTTTTTACTGAGCGACAGGGGAACAGAAGAACATGCACTCTCCATTGAAAAAATCAAAAAGGCTTTTAAAAAGGATTAGCCCTGTGTGGCTAAGCTGTTTGTTACCGCGTAGTTTGGCCACCAGATCATCCTTGCCTGCCAGAATCTGAAGATCCTTCCTGCACTCCTGCAGTGCCCTTAAAAAAAACACGGACTGGAGGAAGATTTACCAGTCCGTGCTAAACGGGAATTTAGATTAAAAAATCAGCCAAAACATTAGTAAAAAAATAAATCAGGATCTGTTAACTGCTCTGGCAGAAGCCATGCCAAAAGCATCACTACCGCCACATATCGCTTCTGGCACAATAAAAAAGCTGTTTTTTCTTTAACGATTTAGTTATTCGCCCATGAGGCTGCACATCGTTTTGAAATGGTTTTCTCTTTTTAAGAAACGCACCTACACTTTTTTCAATCTTCAACTACAAACTGCTACAGCCAGCAAGCCTCTTGTTTTCCCTGTCACCGGCACCGGGCATTAGTATTAGAGACTGTAATCACATGTTCGAGAGCCTGTTAAGGTAAGCTATTCTTTGCGGAGCATTATTCTTTTACACCACCGCCTGGTGCCGTAACTTTGCGGGCAGCTATTTATGAACAATTCTATTTACACGCTTCAGTTTGGCCTTCTGTGCCTGAGTACTTTTTTATTCTTCAGCAGTTTCAATATGATTATACCGGAGTTGCCGGCATTTCTGGAGAACCTGGGCGGGGGCGAGTACAAAGGCTTTATAATTGGTTTGTTTACAGTTACGGCAGGTTTGTCGCGCCCGTTCAGCGGTAAGCTTACCGATACCATAGGCCGCATACCGGTAATGGTTTTTGGTGCTGTTGTGTGCGTATTATGCGGATTTCTGTACCCCCTGGTGCTTACAGTTGCAGGCTTTCTGGCCTTACGCCTGCTGCATGGCTTTTCTACCGGCTTTACTCCCACGGGCAGCTCGGCCTATATTTCAGATGTTGTGCCCTTAAACAAGCGTGGTGAGGCCATGGGATTTGTTGGCCTGTGCAGCAGCCTGGGGATGGCCTGTGGCCCGTTTATAGGGAGCAGCCTTGCCCGGGTGGCGCCACTGGAGTGGGTGTTCTGGTCTTCTTCTGCAGCTGCACTGCTTTCTATTGTAATACTGGCAGGCATGAAGGAAACCCTTGCTGAAAAGCAAAGCTTTCGCCTCTCCCTGCTTAAGCTAAACCGCCATGAAATTCTGGAGCCACGGGTAATGCCTCCCAGTGTGGTGCTGTTACTTACTACTTACTCTTTAGGCACGGTGTTAACCCTTGTACCCGACCTTAGCGATAGCCTGGGCATTGCAAACCGGGGGCTGTACTTTTTGTGTTTTACGCTTGCCTCTGTAAGTGTTCGTTTCTTTGCCGGCCGCTTTTCCGATACCATTGGCCGGGCTCCGGTTTTAAAGGCGGGTGCTTTGTTGTACGTGGCCGCCATGTGCCTTACGGGCTTTGCCTGGCGACCGGAAGTATTTCTATTTGGAGGTATAATCTTTGGTTTTGCAGCAGGCATCAATTCTCCAACGGCTTTTGCCTGGGCTATCGATCTAAGCCAGGAGGGGCAAAGGGGCCGGGGCCTTGCTACACTTTACATTTCGCTGGAGGTAGGTATTGGCTTAGGCGCTCTGCTCTCCGGCTGGGTATATGCCAATAAGGTCGAAAATATATCAACAGCCTTTGCCACCGGCGCAATACTGGCAGCAGCAGCCTGGGTATACCTGCACTGGTTACAACGCAGGCACCGGGTGCAGTCTGTACAATAAATAAGCCTGCCCCCTAAAAGGAGCAGGCTCTTAACTGTTACTTAAAATAAACTTGTTATTGTACTGAAGGAATCAGGAAGATCAGCGATGTAGTGATCAGCTGGTGCTTGGACTCCTGGTCTCCGCTAAAGTCTCTAAAGAATGTGTCGGAAAATCCACGGGTATAGCGCAGGTCTATCAGGAAGGTTCCTGCCCCTGTATTAAGCTTTACACCTCCACCCAGTGAACCGCCAATCTCCCATCTTTTAGGATCATCAATCTCACTGAAATTAACATCTTCCGAATCGCTTTTTCCACCCAGCAAGTAGCTAAAGGTAGGACCGGCATTAATATAACCGCCCAGTACATCACCAAAAGAAATACGAAACAATACAGGCAGCTCCAGGAAATTATAGCGTGTACTGCTACTGACGCCTCCTTCTTCCCAGTTATTGCCGCGCTGGCTAAAGACCAGTTCGGGGGCAATAGAAAATATTTCACCTGCACCAAAGCTTGTAGCTACACCCACCATAAAGCCCGGCCGCCAGGGAGTTTCTACGCCTGCTGGTGGATCCTGCTCTCTAATAACAGTAGCCCAGTTGGCTCCTGCACGTAAACCTACCTGTGCCTGGGCAAATACACTTGCCGTTGTCAGCAACATCAAAAAGAGTGTAAAAAAAATTTTTCTCATAACTGTACTTTTTTGTTCTACAATAATCGTTCATAAGAACGGCTCTTTTTGACTAAGGTTTTATTTCTTTTGCTCTACAGAATTAATAAATCCTACCTTAGCTGCAGCAGAAGGTGTTCTTCTGCCTTCAGGCTGTGCTACCCAGGCTTTTCCAATCTCTTTATTCTGAAAATTAACAATAAAAAAACCTGCTCCGGGCAGAAGCAGGTTTAAACACAGAATATAATTATTTTTATTCCCGGTGAGGAGTAAGAAATATCAGCGACAGGCTTACATACTGGGTTCTGTACTTCTCCGGCCCCTCTCCCATTGTAACATATGCAGGCAGCGTAAACTCCTCTTTTTGAATATTTGTAAAGCCTGTATGATAGCGCAGGTCTATCAAAAAGCTACCCAAACCTGTGTTGATGTGTAAACCACCTCCAGCGGCACCGCCAACCTCAAAAAGGCTGTACCTTGTATCTTCGGTATCGATCTTTTTTTCAGTGGTAATACCTCCCATTTCTGCAGTTTCCTTGCCGGCAACCATGTAGCTAACAGTAGGGCCCAGGTTTATGTAGCCTCTAACAATCTGTTGGCCAAAGGTTGCCCTAAAAAGTAAAGGTACTTCAACAAAATCGTAGTGGTAGGTATTGGTGTAATCTACACCTAACAGAGTTCCGCTTGCTCTGAAGCCACGCTGGCTGTAGTTAATTTCAGGAGCAAAGGCAAAGTAATCATTCGCCCAGAAGCTCGTTGCCAGTCCAACGGTAAGTCTTGGGATCCAGGGCTCTTCGTCAATACCCTCCAGCTGGTCAAAGCCATCCTGAATGGTGGCAAAGTTGGCACCAGCCTTCAAGCCAATCTGCGATTGCTGCTCGTGACGTAACTGGGCAAAAGCCGTAACTGACGCAAGCAGCATCAACGTAAGTACATACAATCCTTTTTTCATATTAAGTCTGTTCTTTGTTCAGATTAATTCTGCCAAAATTACTCATAACATCTTTAACCTTGTGGGTAGCATAATCTCCTTGAGCAAAGCATTTTTTTGTTTGCCCGCACTAAAAGCCGCACCCACAGGCAAGCTGCAAGTTGAGCCTGCGCTATGCTAAGCCCCTGCTCCGGTACTGTACTATAAGTAAACAGAGTAGTTATCCCCAAAAGGCTTCCAGATTAATAAGACAACTCATCTGCTGCTTCTCGTATACTAAGGTAAAACTAGATTTTTGAAATATGGAAAACAATGCAAATAATCCTAAAAAAGGCACAGAACAGAAAGGAACAGTAGAAAAAGTAGCTGAAGGCCGCAGGGCAAGCTTTGGAGATGAACCACTTACTCCTCCCAAAAAGATGCAGGCCGAAGAAAGCCGCATGAAGAACAAGGACAGAAAGCCAGAAGAACGCAGGGAATCAGACCAGCAGCAGGCTCACTTAGGCAGTGCGGTGCTTACACCCCAGAAAAAGATGGAGAAAGCAAAGCAGGAGGCGCAGTCAAAGCCTGGTACTTCCGGCAAGGGCCAGGATTAATTCAGCCGGATAGCATCAGGAGTGTATTCCCCTGCCTGCCTGCCTGTTGCCCTATCGCTACTGTTCTAGAAGCTAAACATGAATGGATAAAAACCGCCGGATTCTTCTGAATTGAAACATTTCAATCTAAGGAAACGATATACTATCATCAAAAAATGATTTTTTATGGATCTGAAGCAAGTTTTTGGCACCATTCTTACCATACTCGGTATCATTATACTAATAATAGCAGTAATTGCCATTATTAGCGGTGGTACAAACTTAATGGGACTGGCAATGGGTGTATGGCAGGGTGCTATTGTAGCAGTACTTGGCTTAATCTTTTTCCTGACAGGTATTAGCCTTATTAAGAATATCAGCAGCCGCTGATTTGTTTGCTTACACACTATCAATGTATAATACACAGTGCCCGGTAAACCCGGGCTTTTTTATGGAATGTATTTCCCCCCAAGCAATAAGTTACTTCTCTATGCTCTGTTGTGCCTTACATCTCACCGGGCGCAAGCAGCCTGCAAAGGGCAAAACACCAGGTTTAGTTCTTTAACTTCTTTACCCCCTATCTTTCATTCCGCCTGACAAAATGCTTTTACCTTAAAGCAGGTGCTATCCGGCTATTTCCTCACTAAACTATTTTTAAAATAAAGCCAACGATTTGCATATTGCTATGTTAACAAATTGTTAACTTGATGTTAACATAGCGTAAACAGCAATGAAAAGGAGGGAACATGGTACGTTTTGTGGTGATATTGGCTTTACTGTTAGTAACAGGGTATACTAACCAGGCATTAGCAGGTAACAAGCATGCAAGGCCGCAACCCTTAAGGCAAAATTTCGATTCTTTTGTACTCTTAAGCGCCAGGTCTTCTGATCTGAGGCTTTTTATGCCTGCTTATGCCAGCGGTAAAACCGGAAAACTGTTAGAGTGGGAGCATGATCTTAATGCCTACAGCCAGCAGTGGCTCGATAAAAAAGGTAAAATAGCAGATCAGCAGCTGCTGCATCAGCTATTTTACGATGTGCACCGGCGGTACTTAAAACACTATACAAAGTACACCGGTCTACAGGCCCTTTTCCAGACTGGCGAATATAACTGCCTGAGTGCAACCGCATTTTATGCACTGATCCTGGAGCGCTTAGGCTACCACTATCAGATCATAGAATCAATCAACCACATTGTTTTGCTGGTAAAGCCGCAAAACGGGCAACTGATTTTATTGGAAACTACCGATCCTGCCAATGGCTTTGTAGCAAACACCAATGGGGTGAAGGAGCGCCTGCAGGCAATCAAAAACAGCGAACAGGCCGCAGGCTATTACAACCTGAACCTTAAGATCTTCAGAACCATAGACCTCCGCGAGCTGGCGGGGCTTCAGTATTATAACTATGCCGCATGGCATTTCAACCAGCGCAGCATGGCGCATGCAACGGATCACCTGCGCAGAGGGCAGCTCCTGTATCGCTCCGAGCGTTTTGAAAAAACAGCACGCCTGATATCAGGCCGGTAACAGCTTTCCAAAGTTTGGGTAATCTCTAATCTTAATCTACCTCAAATTCTTCCTCAGCTGTTCTGCCAAAACATCTGCCAACTGTTTTGCTTTCGCTTCTGTGCCTGCCTGCGCAGGCTCCTGCTTAAACAACACACGTATAATACACGGCTCCTAAGCTGCCTTATTCAAAGGACTTGTGCTCCTCTTTAATATTCGTTCAATGTAAGCGTACATCTCCCTACACTGTGCCTGCACCCTGTTTGCCATGGGTTGTAAGCCAACGTGCGTTATGGTTAGCATCAGCGTTAATTGCTCCTTGATCGTCATCACCGCGCAGGCGGGGAGCTGTCAGCTAAAAACAGGAATGGTGATTTTCCCTTTTCAGGAGAATGACGGCTTGTATTTAGCTGTAGAAGATGATAACAGGTAGATTAGCAGTAGCTTTAATCTAATTCACATTAAGCCAGCGTCAGGCTCTGGCTGGCATAAAAAAAGAAGGGCCACTGCAGCAGTGGCCCTTCTTTTTTAAGCTGGTAGTATTATAAACATTACTGCTCTGTAATCTCAAACTCAACACGGCGGTTCAGCTGACGTCCCTCTTCGGTTTCATTGGTAGCAACCGGGGTTGTTTCACCTTTACCTTCTACCACCAGGCGATCTGTGTTGATACCATTTACGCGCAGGAAGCGGGCAACAGCATCAGCTCTTCGCTGAGAAAGGCGTTGGTTGTATTCATTTGAACCAAGAGCGTCGGTGTGACCTTCAATCCTGATGCTCATGTTAGGATACTGGTTCAGCAGCTCTAGCAGGCGGTTCAGCTCCGGATAGCTCTCCGGACGCAGGGTTGCCTTGTCGAAATCGAAGAAGATGTTGTTGATGGTAACACGGGCACCAACTTCGATTGGCATCAGGTACAGGTCTTGGGTAATTTCCTTAAATTCCTGCTCTTCTACCAGGTTTATGTTAGCACTGATGGAAACAAAGCCAGGTGCTTCTGCCAGATAGCCATAGCGCTCGCCGTATGGCAGAATAATCTGGTAGCTACCATCAGATTCGCTGCGGGCAATACCTACTTCAACACCATCAGACAAACGCTCATAGAATATTCTGGCAGCACCAATTGGTTCATTGGTTTTAGCATTGTATACCTTACCCTTTACTACTACAACCGGCGATGGCTTGTAGAACACCGGCAGGTCCAGGGAGAAAATATCTACATCGGCATCGGTAGCACCACGTGAGTAGTAGGCCTGCTCACCACTAAGCGGAATGTTGAAGAAAAGGTCATCACCGTTAGAGTTAATGCTTGGGCCTAAGTTTTCAGGCTCCGACCAGTTTGTCCAGGTATCGTCCAGGCGGCGGGTAACATAAATATCACTTCCGCCATAGCCGCTAAAACCATTAGAAGAGAAATATAGGGTGCGGTCGTCGGCTGCCAGGAAAGGGCTGCCTTCAATACCTGCAGTGTTCAATATATCGCCCAGGTTCTTTGGCTCTGTCCAGTTGCCGTTTTCCTTCAGAAAGCTCACGTACAAATCGCGGTCACCGCGGGTATCTTCACGCTGCACCGACATCAGCAGGGTTTTGCGGCTCTGGGCAAGATAGAAGTTAGCCTGATCTGAAAAGTTATACTCATTATCAATTTCAAGGGCTACCGGGTCTGTCCATTTGTCGCCGTCTTTATAGCTCATGGATACACCCGCACGCATTTTGCCGCGCTTGTCGTAACGGTTACCTAACAGCAGCAGCATGGTATTACCATCAGGAGTAATAGAGCTGATAAAATTAGGGCCTTCGTTGTTAAGTGGAGCTCCAATATTTTTTGCTTCAGTCCACTCTCCGGTTTGCACGTTCTTCTCAGAGAACCAGATATCTTCCTTATCATTCACACCACCTACGTTAGCAGGGTGGTTGCGGCGGCTAAAGAACAGGGTATTGCCATCAGGAGACAGCAGCGGCTTAAGCTCTTTGTATTCACTGTTTACCTCTGGCCCCAGCTTTTGTGCCTGGATATCGGGGTTCACATCTGCCGCCACATTAACGTCAATTACAATAGGTGCTCTTGATTTAGAGATACCAATTGCATCGATGCTGTGGTAACCTGGTAATACAGTACCATCCAGAACTACCTTCACGGCGGCCACATCGTACTCGGTACGGTCAAGGAAGATGTTCAGCAAACGGCCTTCGGCATTACGCACAGCTTGTGGCTGAAAAGTTTCGATCAGGTACTCCTTACCCTGGGTATCATAGGCATAAACCTCAGATACAGCAGTAGGATTGTAAGACTCCGCTACAATAATCTGGCGTATACGCATTGGCTCATCGAAGCCTACTTTAATAAACTCCTTGCGGTTTGGTCGGTCGGGTGTCCAGGCATTGGGGTTTTCGCCACCAGCTGGCAACACATTGGGTGCTTTCAGCGCCTGCATGGATGAAAACTGGTTGCCGGAAATTTCACTGGATACTTCTAAAACCTTTGATGCCCACTGAACGTTCTGTGCATAAGTGGGAGCTGCAGCTATTAGCAGCAAACAAATAAACAATAACCTATAACTGTAAAAGTGTATTCTCATATCTCAAAAAGAGTTTTTCTTTGGCTGTAATGTAATTCCTAAAAGTCAAACTTTATATATTATTCAACAAGTATACTCGTGGTAAGTTACAAACTTTACCATTTTTTCGGGTTTTGTTAAGAAATCTACGGAGGTTTCCCGCTCAATACTACTCCTGCAAAATGCGTATTTCAACCCTTCTGTTGAGCTGCCGGGCTTCGGCGGTATCTTCTTTCGACAGCGGCTGCGAGCCTCCAAAAGCTTTGGTTTTTACCCGGTCTTTCTGAATTCCCTTGTTCACCAGGTAATTTTGTATCACCTCCACACGCTCTGCGGAAAGGCGTCTGTTTGCGCCAACAGGCCCCCTGAAATCCGTATGTCCCTCCAGCTGAATAACCAGCGTAGGGTTGTCCATCATCAAATCAACCAGTTTGTCGAGTGTAGGGTAAGATTCTGGCAGCAGGATGGCCTCGCTCTGATCAAACAGAAAGTTATCGAACTCCATGATCTGCCCTACCCGAACAGGTTCCATCAGAAAATCTTTCTGTACCAGCTGATCTCTGTTGAAATCATAAATATCTACCTGTTGTCTTAACGGTATGTATCCCTCTGCTATTACCTCAAAACCATAGCTGCGCTCATTGAGCACAGGCATCTGGTAAGTACCGGTTTTGTTGCTCACCGATACACCAACATCATCTCCATGGGGCAGCTTTCTAAACCTGATTTTTGCCACAACTGGTGTGCTGTCTTTCGCATTTATAATCCTGCCACTGATAAACACCAGTGAATCAGGTGCACCCATTTGTGCAAAAACCTCTTCTGCAAATAAGCCTCCGGGCAACAGTCCAAAAAATAGTACTGACAGCAATAAATTCCTTGTAATTGTCTTCATCTCCATATGCTGGTTACTAACGAACAGGTTCAAAAAAAGGTTAAATGCGCACTTTTGTAATTAGTCCCGAAAGAACACTACTTTTTGTTATTTTAAAAACTAAAATAACACAAATGTCCTGAAGTTGTAAGATATTTAACTAGATTTGTTTAGCTTGGAATAAAATATAGGACTATATAGAACATCCGTTCGGATGCTTCTCCAGCTCCGGGTTATGTATTCTGCAGGTAAAAAAGAGAAACTCACGAAAAGGGATGCTTTGCCGGCAGACCTCTCCTCCAGTGGCCTGGCGTTACCGGCAGAGGTAACTTTTGTCCTAAACTTGATAGAAGAACCCTGTGCTTTGCTCCTGCCCGATGGACGCATGCTGGCTGCAAATGCCCCCCTGCTTCTGTTTTTTAAACTCCCTGCACTCCAGGCCCGCCAGCACTCGTTTTTAGACAGGGTACACCCCGAAGACAAAGCCCCGCTAATCAGAAAGCTTTTACTGGCCCAGAACAAGTCACGCGCTTACGAAGCCATCACCAGGCTGTCTGCAATAGAAAATGGCTACACCACCCATCTGTTGCGTATCAAGTGCTGCAACAGCAGCATTTCACTAACAATAAAAAAGCCTTCAGAGGCTCAGGCCGAAGACCAGCAGTTTGAAAGCCTGGCCACCGCCTCGCTTATATACGATAAAAGCCTTAACCTTATTCGCTATAATCAGCAGTTCTGCCAGATGCTGGGATATACCGACAGTGAGCTGCAGGTTATTGGTTTAAACAAGCTGCTCCATCCGCAGCATGCCCCCATGTTTAACAGCCAGATGCTAGAACTGGCCAGCGGCAGCAAAACAGCTTTTACCACAGAGTTACAGATCAGGCATAAAAATCAGCAGTATCTCTGGGTACAGTATACAGCTGGCTTATTAGACCGCCCCGGAGAAGAACCTTATATAACAGCCATTGCGCTGGACATAAGTAAACTAAAGCAAAAAGAAACCCAGCTGGTGCAGGAGCAACAGGATATGGGCCTGTTCATAGACCGGGTAACCCACGATATGAAAGGACCACTGCGCTCGCTCATGGCGCTGCACCGTATTGTGGAACTGGAGTATGGCCACGACCCCAAGGTAATGGAGTACTTTAACCACTACCACTCAACCATTGGCCGGCTCAATACAACAGTTACCGATTTGCTTACCCTTTCCCGGGTAAAAAAAGGAGCAGCCCGCATGGGCATGGTTAATCTTAGAAACATGGTGCAGGACTGCCTGCAATCGCTGTGCCACCTGCCGGATTTCTACAGGATCACTTTTACCATACGCATAGAAATAAAGGACAGCGTTTACATCGAAGAAAACCTGCTGCAAACGATCATCCAGAACCTGCTGGAAAATGCCATCAAGTACTGCTCCGATACGGCTCCAAAGGTTTTGGTGTGCATCAAACTTAAAGACGATCAGCTGGTACTGGAAGTGAGCGACAATGGCATTGGCATTTCTGAAGAGGCCCAGGCACATATTTTCGATATGTTTTACAGGGCAACCACCCGCTCTAACGGAACCGGCCTTGGCCTGTACATATTAAGAAATGCCGTAGAAAAGCTGCAGGGCACCGTAAAGCTGCGTAGTGTGCCACACAAAGGAAGCCGGTTTATTGTTAGCATCCCCTACCAGCCTGCTGCAGTAGGTGCTAAGGAAAATGCATAATACTTGGCAGCTGAGCCAAACCTTCTTAATTTAGCGCAGCAATAAATTTTATTTCTTCAGAATGAAAGGAATTATTTTGGCCGGCGGCTCTGGTACCCGTCTGCACCCGCTTACTTTAGCCGTTAGTAAACAGCTAATGCCGGTTTACGATAAGCCAATGATCTATTATCCGCTGTCTATCCTCATGATGGCAGGCATACGTGAAATTCTGATCATTTCTACGCCACACGACCTCCCGAATTTTGAGCGACTGCTAGGCAATGGCGAAAGCCTCGGCTGCCGTTTCTCATATGCTGTGCAGCCAGAGCCCAAAGGCCTGGCCCAGGCATTTACCATAGGCGCCGATTTTATTGGCAAAGAGAAGGTTGCCCTTGTACTGGGAGACAACATCTTCTATGGCAGTGGCCTGGCTAAGATGCTTCAGAGCAATAACGATCCGGATGGAGGGGTAGTGTTTGCCTACCACGTTCATGACCCTGAACGTTACGGTGTGGTGGAGTTTGACCAGGACCAGCGGGCCATCTCTATCGAAGAAAAACCTGCAAAGCCTAAGTCTAACTACGCAGTACCCGGTCTTTACTTCTATGATAACCAGGTAGTAGATATTGCTCATAGCCTGAAGCCAAGCCCACGCGGCGAGCTGGAGATCACAGATATCAACCAGCATTATCTGCGGGAGGGCAAGCTGAAGGTAGGTATTTTAAGCCGTGGCACTGCCTGGCTCGATACCGGCACCTTTGCTTCCCTGATGCAGGCAGGCCAGTTTGTACAGGTAATCGAGGAACGCCAGGGTCTTAAGGTAGGCTGTATCGAGGAAGTGGCATACCGGATGGGCTTTATTGATGAGGAAGGACTAAGAAGGCTTGCTAACCCACTGATGAAAAGTGGCTATGGCCAGTACCTGATGAACGTGGTAAACCATCAGTAGGGGGCAAAATTAACCCTACTGGCATGTTCCCGTAAAATAAGTCGGTAATAATCAATTTTTTAGCCGACTATGAAAAAACCATTAACAAACTTTCGGAAATTCCTGGGGGCCGCAGCTGTTGCAGCCGCCTTAATTGGAACCACTGCCTGCACCAATAACAGGGAGGCTCTTTCAGAAGATGCCGACGACGTTGTTTATGAGGACCTCGCAGATGTGCCTGGTGCTTATAGCCTGAAGGCATCTGAAGAAGTAAGAACGGAAAAAGAGGAACTAACCACAACGCTTAACCAGAAGCTGGACCAGGTAGACGAGCGAATTGAAAAGGTAGAAGATGAAGCAAAATCTGTATCTGCTTCGGCCAGGCAGGAATATGAGCAAATCATTGACCAGCTGGACGAAGAGCGTGAAAGACTGGTAGCGCAGTACAATAGCATACAGGCTGCTACCGACGATGAATGGGAAGACGTAAAGAACGAGATTAAGGAAGTAATAAACGATGTAGAGCAATCTGTAGATAATCACGTTGCTCGCCTGGAGCGTTAAATAAAACAACACTATAAAATAAAAATATGAGAACTGCCGGTTTTGTGATGACCATTATGGGGCTTATTTCCCTGGTATTTGTAATAATTGGTGTTTTTACCTCTAATAAAGGCGGAACTGTTTTATTCTTTGATAATTCCTGGTTCCCCATTATGTTCATCTTTTGGTTTGGAGCAGGCATAAGCGTACTGCTTACCTTTCCGGCCGAAGAAAAACGCCGCGACCGGCGCTAGCAGGTATGCCGTGCCTCTGTCGTTTCCAAACAGGCCTGCTTTGCATGGCCATAGCTGTATCGCTCTCTTCGTGCGATAGAGGCAGCAGCAATACCCAGACAAAAGAAAAAGCACTGCAGCTGAGCGAGGCATCTTCAGAAAGCTGGGATGCCCGCCAGGATGCTGCTTTTCTCATAGATGCCTACAGCTATGGAATGATGATTATTCGCTACAGCGAGCTGGCACTCCAGAAAGCCCAAAGCCCGGCAGCCAGAAGCTTTGCCGAACAATCTGCCGCCTGGCACAAAAAGCTTAATAACCAGATTAAGCAAATGGCACAGCAAAAGGAGGTAGTACTACCCAATACAGAAGGGCAGGATGTACAAAGTTACCATGATAAGCTAAAGCAGCTTTCTTCCCCGCAGTTTGAGAAAGAATACCTGCAGGTTCTTAGTGATATTCAGCGCAAGATGATCCACCAGTATGAAATTGCCTCCGATGAGGCCCTGGACATGAACATGCGAAACTGGGCATCACAAACCCTTCCCTACATGCAGGCGCATGCGCAGGCAGTGAACGATCTACAGGATCAACTGCAGGACTAGCAGAAAAGCATATCTGCTCTATTGTTTTGCCTTTATGTTGCCGGCAGCAAGGGGTACAAGCTCCAGCGTTTTTGCCATATGCGCTGGCTGTACTATGCCATTGGCATACGGGCGGTTATGCTCCGAAGTATACTTCTGCAGATATGCCTCGTTTATCTTTGGTCCCAGTACGGCAATATCCGCAGGAATAATTCCCCTAACAGCCACTTCAGTTTCTCCGCATTTTATTGCGCCTGTTCCTTCCTCCAGAAAGGCGGTGTACCAGCTTCTTTCACTTAAGCCCCAGGAGCGTACAAAAATCCTGTTTGCCACCACCACCATCCAGATATACAGGAACTCCCTGGGCTTACTTCCGCCCCGTATTCCCACCAGGTTGTTGCTGTTAATGTAGCTGATGACATCAGTGGTATCCATTACTTATCAGGAAAATCAAGCCTGCTAACTACACAATTTTTTAACACCACAGGCAGTACATGCTTACCCATCAGTAAAATTAATTTGCCACGGCAGGGGCAGGCTCATGATATACCACGTGCATTACTGTTTCGCCAACAGCTTTTAGCGTTTCCGGGCTGATGATCTCCATGTTGTCTTCCATCGTGTGGTGGTATTTGCCAAAATAAAAATCAGAAGCGGGGTCGAACTCAATAATGTCTATGGAAGGCACACCGCCTGCATTCATGAAATAGTGGTCATCGATGATTGGTTCGCTATTTTCGTAGCGGAAGTAACGGCCATAGCCTAGCTCATTGCCCCAGCCCCACACCCGTTTTACTACACTGGGTGCATAAGTGCGCGAGTACTCTTCACGGTAAAACATGGCATCTTTAGCACCCACCATATCCAGCAATATGCCAAAATACGCATTGTACCCTACTTCGTGTTTGTTGCGGGCCCAGTACTGCGAGCCAAGGCACCAGTAGGTTCCACCCTGTTTCGGCTGCACATCTTTAGACTGATGGGGCTCGCCATAGTCTTCGCCATCGTACAGGATAATATCAACACCTACCTGCGGCAAGGGCCCCTGGCCCAGCTGCCGCGCAATTTCAAGCAGTACGCCCACGCCACTGCCGCCATCATTTGCACCCAGTATGGGTTGGTTCCTGTTTGCCTCATCAGGATCTTTATCGGCAAAAGGGCGGGTATCCCAGTGGGCAGCAAGCAAAACCCGCTTGGTAGCCTGTGGGTTGTAGCTGGCTATGATATTACGCAGCTGCAGGGTGGTTCCATCAAAAGCTTCTGCAGCAAACTCCTGCACCTGTACCTCCGCACCATACTCCTTAAACTTGGCAATCAGAAAATCGCCAGCCTGCCGGTGCTGCTCGGTATTGGGCACCCTGGGCCCAAAGGCCACCTGAGCAGCCACATAGGCATAGGCAGAGTCTGCATTAAATGCAGGCACGGTAACGCCTTCCAGCCTTTCAACTGCAGATACAGTTGCCTGCTCTTCTCCGCCCGCTCTTCTGTTATCATCGCCACAGCCTGTTACCTGCAACAGTGCCAGAAACAGGCCGGGTAGAAGTATATTTTTTAATTTCATCAATTATTTCCGATTGCTGTTTGCCAGTTTTTGAACCCTGCAGCACTTTCATGCTGCCACCATCATCAGGCAAAATACCTAAGAAAATCTATTCTAGTCTGCTTGGTGCACATAGCCGCTGCAGTCCATTATCTACAGTCTATTCTGTCACAAGCCATTCCTACTCCTCGTAAGCCCAGTCGATGCCCTGCTTCATGTCTTTTACCACAATGCCGCTGTTGCGCAGGCTTGCCCTGATCTGGTCTACACGCTCATAGTCTTTTTGTTCTTTTGCCTGGCGGTATACCTCCAGGAGTGCCTCCAGCAGATTCTCAGGGCGCAGGTCCAGTTCTTCGCGCAAGCCCAGCACCTCTTCTGTAAAGCTGATGAAGGTTTGCTTCATCTGATCAAAAACCTCCCTGCCCAGCTCTGCAGTACTAAGCTGCCCTGTTTGCAGCGCATTTATCTTTTTAACCAGGTTAAACAGGTGGCCAATGGTTTGGGCAGTGTTAAAATCATCGTTCATGGAGCGGTAGCAGTTATCGCACAGGCCTTTTACCTGCTGGGCTCCTTTTTCATTAAACTCAATGCCCTCCTGCTCGCTGTACTCCAGGTTGCGCAGTACACGCATGCCATTCATCAGCTTCAGGTAGCCTTTCTTGGCAGCCTGCAGGGCCTCCATGCTAATATCCAGCGTGCTGGCGTAATGCGACTGCAGCATAAAAAAGCGCAGCACCATGGGGCTGTATGGCTGGTCGAGCAGCGGGTGGTTACCTGTAATAAACTGCGAAGGCAGAATACTATTGCCCAGGCTCTTGCTCATTTTCTGGCCATTGATGGTCACCATGTTGGTGTGCACCCAGTATTTGGCCGGATCTACCCCGCAGCTGCCAACCGACTGGGCTATTTCACATTCGTGGTGCGGAAATTTAAGATCCATGCCGCCACCGTGTATATCGAAACGCTCACCCAGGTATTTGGTGCTCATAACAGTGCACTCCAGGTGCCAGCCCGGAAATCCAGGGCCCCAGGGCGATGGCCAGCGCATGATGTGCTCGGGCTGCGCCTTTTTCCAGAGGGCAAAATCTGCAGGATTACGTTTTATTTCCTGCCCCTCCAGCTCACGGGTGTTGGCAATCAGCTCCTCTACATTGCGGCCGCTAAGCTTGCCGTAGTTATGCTCCTGGTTATATTTGCTTACATCAAAATACACCGATCCGTTAACTTCGTAGGCCAGGCCCTGCTCCAGCAGCCGCTGGGTAAGGCCAATTTGCTCTACAATATGCCCGGTTGCCGCCGGCTCAATGCTGGGCGGTAAAATATTAAACTGCTGCATTACCTCATGAAAGCCGTTGGTGTAGCGCTGTACTACCTCCATAGGCTCCAGGTTCTCCAGGCGGGCTTTCTGCGAAATCCGGTCTTCACCTTCGTTGGTCTCGCCCAACAGGTGGCCTACATCCGTGATGTTACGCACATAGCGCACCTTATAGCCCTGCTGCTTCAGGTAACGGTAAATAATATCGAAGCTCAGAAAGGTGCGCACATTGCCCAGGTGCACATCGCTGTAAACGGTTGGTCCGCACACATACATGCCAACATGCGGTGGTGCCAGAGGCTCAAATACTTCTTTTTGTCGGCTTAAGGTATTGTAAACGCGAAGCGGTGGTATCATGGGCACAAAGTTATAGAAGCTGACCAGCCTTCCGGCAAAAAGCCAGAAGTAATCAGCTAAGAACAGATTGAATTTTTGCAAAAATACAGGACTAAAGGAGAAAACATCTCCACAAGTGAACCAACTTTTTAGTAAAAGCTGTTATTAAACTTGTAATCGTTCTGTTTGAGAATAGAAACAAAAGGCTTAGGAGACCAAAAGCCTTTAGCAAAAGCGCGGCTGAACGCTGAAAATAGCTTATTCTTATGAAAAAGTTGTTTTAGTATCCAAAAAATATTAATTTTGCCGCTAAATAAGCGTTTCTCGAGCAGAGGGGACAATGAAGTCCCCTCTTTTCTTTAAGCAACGCATTTGATGCATGGAGGTAAAAGAATACATTGCTAACCTGGCCCAGGAGTATCTGCAGGAGCAGCCCCACCTGTTTTTAGTAGAAATAGTGGTTACAGGAGCTGCCCGGCGTCAGAAGGTAATGGTACTGATAGATGGCGACGAGGGCGTAACCATTGATGAGTGTGCCCGGCTTAGCCGCAGGATATCAGCAGCACTTGAAGAAAAAGATTTTTTTGAAGGAGCCTGGTCTCTGGAAGTTTCTTCGCCTGGCGTAGACTTTCCGCTGAAATACCAGCGGCAGTACCCTAAGCATATTGGCAGACGCGTAAAAGTAACCAAGACCGATGGTGCTACAGTAGTAGGTCCTTTACTGGAAATTACTGCCGAGGGCATCCGGGTAAATGAAGAAACAAAAGTTAAAAAGCAAACCCTGCACAACGAAGTGTTTATCAGCCATGATAACATCAAGAGTGTTAGTGTATTAGTGTCATTTTCATAAAAAGATGAGCAGCGGAACGTTAATAGAAAACTTTGCCGAGTTTGCAAAGCGTAAAAATATAGACCGGCCAACCATGATCCGGATTCTGGAAGATGTTTTCCGGACCATGATCCGCAAAAGATATGGCACCGACGATAACTTCGACATTATCATCAATGCCGAAAAGGGCGACCTGGAGATCTGGCGTTTCCGTGAGATTGTTGATGATAACTCCGAGGATATCTGGGATCATGACAAGATCAGCCTTACTGAAGCACAGAAGATCGAGCCTGACTTTGAGATAGGTGAGGAAGTTGCCGAAGAAGTAAAGCTGGAGGATTTTGGCCGCCGTGCAGTACTTACTGCCCGGCAAACGCTTATTCAGAAAGTAAAAGACCTGGAAAAAGAAATTCTTTTCCAGAAGTATAAAGATATGGTAGGTGAGATGATCACCGCCGAAATTTATCAGGTACTGGGCCGCGAGGTGCTGCTGCTTGATGCAGAAGGAAACGAACTGATCCTGCCTAAGGGCGAGCAGATTCCGAAAGATCGTTTCCGCAAAGGCGATACTGCCAAGGCGATTATACACCGTGTTGAGATGGTAAACGGCACGCCGCGTATTATCCTCAGCCGCACTTCGCCGGTATTCCTGGAGCGCCTGTTCGAAGCAGAGGTTCCTGAAATTTACGACGAGCAGATTGTTGTTCGCAGAATTGTACGTGAACCCGGCGAGCGTGCCAAAGTAGCTGTAGAAAGCTTCGACGACAGGATTGACCCGGTGGGTGCCTGCGTTGGTATGAAAGGCTCACGTATTCACAGCATTGTGCGCGAGCTGCAAAACGAGAATATAGACGTTATCAATTTTACTGAAAATAAGGAGCTGTTCATTACCCGTGCACTTAGCCCGGCTAAGATCAGCAACATGAAAGTAGATGAAGAAAACGGGCGCGTTGCCGTGTACCTTAAGCCCGACCAGGTATCGCTGGCCATTGGCCGCGGTGGTCAGAACATTAAGCTGGCCAGCCGTCTGGTAGAACTGGAAATAGACGTGTTCCGCGATGTGGATACCATTGACGACGAAGATGTAGCGTTGGAGGAATTCAACGACGAAATCGAACAGTGGATCATTGACGAGTTTCATCGGGTGGGGCTTGATACAGCTAAGAGCGTACTTGCCCTTTCCAAAGATGATCTGTTAAGACGTACTGACCTGGAAGAGGAAACGATCGAAAGTGTTCACCAGGTGCTGCGTCAGGAATTTGAGTAAAAAAATCGCCCGAACCTTAACTAAAAAAACAAGAGAAAGAAGGCAGCGGATATGGCAGAAGCAAAAATGATGAGGCTTGGTCAAGTGGCCCGAAAGCTCAATATTGGTAAAGATACCATTATTGACTATCTGGGCAGAAAAGGCCATGAAGTAGAAAATAACCCCAACGCCAAAATTTCTGAAGACCAATACAGAGTTTTGGAACGGGAATTTGCGTCCTCTGCTATGGATAAAGAGGAGGCACACAGCCTCACCATTGGCAGAAAAAGCAACCAAAACGTTGTGATCGATGCAGACAGCGATGAGCCTGCTAATCAATCCGGCGACGATGATGATGAAATATTTATAAAAGGCAACTTCCGCAAAACCGAGCAAGCACGGCCTGCAGAGACCCGGTCTGGAGAGACCCGGTCTGGAGAGACGCGGACTGTAGAGAGTGCCCGCACTCCGGAAGTTAAGCCACAGGAGCCTGCTAAGCCTGCAGCAACACAGCCTGTTGCTGCACAGGCGCAACCAGAGGCCCCTAAAGCAGAAACACCCAAAACAGAGGCTACCCCTGCTCCACAGGCTGCAGAAACGCAGCAGGCACCTAAAGCAGAAGATGCCGAAGGCAGTAACAACCTTGACCGCCCAAAACTGGGTGGTTTGAAAGTATTGGGTAAAATAGACCTCAACAAGCCTGCACGTACCAAAGAAGAAGACAAACCGGCAAAACCTGCTGCTGCGCAAGCACCAGAACAGCCCGTTACACCTTCTAAACCGGTAACGCCACAGGCTCAGGAAGCAGCTACTCCAGCTAAAGAACAGTACGTTCAGCCGGAACAGCCAAAGCCACAACAAGCAGCAGAACCGCAAGCGAAGGCTCCTGTTGCACCAGAAAAGCAGATGCCTCAACAACCAATAGCTGCAGCTCCTGCAAGAACAGAGCAGCCTACACAGTCACCTGCTGATAAAGCAGCAACCGCCAAGCCAGAACAGGCCGCGCCTTCGGCCCAACCTGCACAGAATGAGCCCCGGACAAGCGCACCGCAAAAAGGCGGACAGCAAACTGCCGGCTCGCAGCCAGCCAGACCTGCACAAGACAGGCCTATACAGGCTGGATCTAACCAGGCCGGACCTAGCCAGGCCGGACCCAAAAAAGAAGATACTACAGCAGCAGCACCTGCCTCTCCTAAAAAGGAAGAAGAGATACAGGCAACAGCTGACCAGCCCGAAAAGGTAATTCAGGCAAAAGCAGATGCACTCAAAGGGCTTACTGTATTAGGTAAAATTGAGCTGCCTGCCGATAGAGGCCGTGGTGGCAAAAAAGATAAACCTGTTGCTTCTTCTGACGACAGAAAGAAGAAAAAGCGTTTGCGTAAGCGCATTACACAACCAGGCCAGCAGCCAACTGCCCAGGCCGGGGGTACTGCAGAAACTAAAACTGATAAACTTTTCAGAGGTGGTCAGGGCGGACCTGGCGGCCAGCGTGGCACGGCCGGACCTGGTGGCCCGGGCAGAGGCCCTGGTGGTCCTGGTGGACAGCGCGGACCTGGTGGTCCGGGCAGAGGCCCAGGCGGACCTGGAGGAGCTGGAAGAGGTCCTGGAGGTCCACAAAGAGGTGGCAGGCCAGGTGCTCCTGCTCCAAGAGCCCCTAAAGAAGAGCTTACTGATAAACAGATTCAGGAGCAGATCAAGGAAACCCTTGCCCGCCTGAGTGGTGGTGGTAAAGGTGGCGGTCGCTCCAGCAACCGTGCAAAATATCGCCGCGACAAACGCTCTGCTGCCGCAGATGCCGAGCAGGAGCGTATGCTGCAGGAGCAGGAAGATGCAAAAACACTGAAAGTTACCGAGTTCGTATCGGCTAACGACCTGGCTGCACTCATGAACGTAACTGTGAATGAGATCATCTCTACCTGTATGAGCCTGGGTATGTTCGTATCGATTAACCAGCGCCTGGATGCAGAAGCTATTACCGTTATTGCCGATGAGTTTGGCTATAATGTAGAGTTTACCACCAGCGATGACGAAGCCGAAGTAACCGAGGAAGAAGATGCACCGGAAGACCTGGTAGATCGTGCACCGATTGTAACCATCATGGGTCACGTTGACCACGGTAAAACCTCGCTCCTTGACTACATCCGTAATGCCAAGGTAGCAGCCGGCGAAGCCGGTGGTATTACCCAGCACATTGGTGCCTACGATGTAACCACCGACAGCGGCAAACGCATTGCATTCCTGGATACACCTGGTCACGAAGCCTTTACGGCCATGCGTGCCCGTGGTGCTAAAGTAACCGATATTGTAATTATAGTAGTAGCGGCCGACGACGCCGTGATGCCTCAAACCAAAGAGGCCATCAACCACGCACAGGTGGCTGGTGCACCTATTATCATTGCCATTAACAAAGTAGATAAGCCAAATGCTAACCCGGAAAAAATCAGGGAAGAGCTGGCAAACATCAACATACTGGTAGAAGACTGGGGTGGTAAATACCAGTGCCAGGAAATTTCTGCCAAATCTGGCCAGGGTATTGACGACCTGCTGGAAAAAGTACTGCTGGAGGCCGAGCTGCTTGAGCTTAAGGCTAACCCTGAACGTGCCGCTTCCGGTACTGTTATTGAAGCCACCCTCGATAAAGGCCGTGGTTATGTAACTACCCTGCTGGTACAAACAGGTACCCTCAATGTAGGCGATATTGTACTGGCCGGACAGCACTATGGTAAGGTTAAGGCCATGTTCAACCACCTTGGTCAGCGCATCAAAAAGGTTGGGCCATCTACCCCGGTGCAGATGCTGGGCCTAAGTGGTGCACCCCAGGCCGGTGATAAGTTCAATGTAATGGAAACTGACCGCGAAGCTCGCGAAATCGCTACCAAGCGTGAGCAGCTGATGCGTGAGCAGAGCATGCGTACCAAAAAGCACATTACACTGGACGAGATTGGCCGCCGTCTGGCAATTGGTACCTTCAAAGAGCTTAACGTTATTGTTAAAGGTGACGTGGATGGCTCAATCGAGGCACTTTCAGATTCGTTACTGAAGCTCTCTACCGAAGAGGTACAGGTAAACATCATTCACAAAGCGGTTGGTCAGATCTCAGAATCAGACATTCTGTTAGCTTCTGCTTCAGATGCAATTGTGATTGGTTTCCAGGTACGTCCATCGGCAGGTGCGCGTAGAATTGCCGAGCAGGAAGAAATTGAAGTACGCCTGTACTCGATCATCTACGATGCCATCAACGAAGTGAAAGATGCCATGGAAGGTATGCTTGCACCTACAGTAGAAGAGGTGATCACAGGTAATGCTGAAGTTCGTGAAGTATTCAGAATCTCTAAGGTTGGTACAGTTGCCGGCTGTATGGTTACCGAAGGCTTCCTGAAACGCAACAACAAGGTGCGCCTGGTACGCGATGGTATAGTAGTCTATACTGGTGACGTTGATGCGCTGAAACGTTTCAAAGACGATGTGGCCGAGGTTAAGCAAGGCTACGAGTGCGGTATCAGCATTAAAAACTTCAACGATATCAGAGAAGGCGATAACATCGAAGGCTTTACCACCAAAGAAGTTAAGCGTACCCTGTAACAGATATAAAATTTATTTCTATAATAAAAGCGCTGCCGCAAAGGCAGTGCTTTTTTGCTTATGGAGGTTTTAGAACAGCTCATTAAAATACTTTTACTGCTCAATACGCTGCTGCTGCTGGCTGGCCTGTGGCGTCCTGTAATTGCGCTGTGGTGGCTCGATTACCAGAACCGCCTCCGGGTGCTTCGGTATTATGGTACCAGCTGGCTGGTGCTGCTGGTACTATGGCTGCTCTTAAAGAGTCTGCCATTTTAAACAGGTTATGATCAGAAACTCTCCTTTTTAAATCTCCATACGGCCTGCTTTTCAGATCAGTTAAAAGAGAAATAACTATTGCCGGGCTGGCAGGTTACTATAAGTGTATACCCATGTGTTGCCGGCAAAGCACCAGCAGCGCAGCACCCGAACCAAAGCATGAGCCATTTACCCTACAAGGCAGTTATTTTAGATATGGATGGAGTACTCACCAATACTTCAAGTCTGCATTGTAGTGCCTTCAAAAAAATCTTCAATGAACTGCTACAAAAGAAGCTGGGCAGTGGGTATGTTCCTTTTGACGAAGAAGATTACAAACGCTATCTTGCCGGAATGCCCCGCTATAAAGGGATTCGCAGTTTTATTGAAAGCCGTAACCTTAACCTGCCCGAAGGTAATGCAGCAGACACACCCGATCAGGACACGATCTATGGCCTGGGTAAACGTAAAAATGATTACTTTCATAAGCTGCTGGCAGAAGAAGGGGTAGAAGTATTCGGAGATGCCCTGCAAATGATGGGAAGATGGCGGCAGCTGGGCGTACCCATGGCATTAGTCTCCTCCAGCCGCAATGCAGAAGAGGTGCTGCATGCCGGAGGTGTTCTGGACTTTTTTGACATACGGATAGACGGACAAACCACTGAAGAAAGAGGCTTGAACGGAAAACCCGATCCTGATACATTTCTGGCAGCAAGCAGGGAATTAGGAGTAGCGCCTGAAAAAGCAATTGTTTTCGAAGACGCCAGGGCAGGTGTTGCTGCCGGTAAAAAAGGAGGGTTTGGCTGGGTAGTGGGGGTTGCCCGCAATGGCGAAGACAGGGAACTGGAAGAAGCCGGAGCCGATATAATTGTACACAAGCTAACAGAACTAGATAATTTCATGCAAAACCAAGCAACTCCACGTGAGGCCCATGAACTGCCACATGCCCTGCAAAGCAGGCAGGAAATAGAAAAGAAGCTACAGGGATACACACCTGTACTTTTTCTGGATTATGACGGAACCCTCAGCCCTATTGTAAAAGACCCTGAAAAAGCCATTTTATCAGATGAGATGAGGAGCATCCTCTCCAAACTGGCAGAAAAGGTAACCGTTGCCGTTGTAAGTGGCCGCGACCGTGCCGATGTACAGAAAAAGGTGGGCCTGGAAAATGTAGTATATGCTGGCAGCCATGGTTTCGATATAGAGGGGCCAAACGGGCTGGAGCTGCAGTACGAAGGAGGGCAGGCTGCCCAGCCCGCCCTGGACGATGCAACCAGAAGCCTCAACAATAAAATAGGCAGCATAGCAGGTGTGCAAATAGAGCGCAAAAAATACGCTATTGCCGTGCATTACCGCAATGTGGCCGACGAGCAGGTAGAGGCAGTAATACAGGCAGTAGAAGATGAACTAAGCCGCCAGGAGAAACTGAAAGGCGGGGGCGGTAAAAAAATTAAGGAACTAAAGCCTAAGATTGACTGGCATAAAGGCCGGGCAACAGAATGGCTTATGGAAAAACTGAACCTGAAGGGAGAAAAAGTACTGCCTGTTTTTATTGGCGATGACCTGACCGATGAAGATGGCCTGAAAGCGGTGCATGAAAAAGGAATAGGCATCATAGCCGGTGAGCATGGCGAAAAAACCTGGGCCCACTACCGGGTAGAAGATGTAGAAGAGGTACAGCAATTTCTGCAGCAACTAAATACAACACTGGACAGCAGAAAGTAACAGCACAACTACATCTGATGCGTAACCGGCCTCTCTCATGCTGCAGGCTTGCAACCCTGCAGCTGTTGCTGCTATTACACTAACCGGTGGTGTAACTACCATGTATTTCATTGCGTTATTCTTGTGAAGATTTTGTAGACCTTACTACAATACTTTTTAAACTGCGAGCAATGGGCAAAGCTTCAAAATCACGCAAAACAGCTAAACATGCTTCTCCCATAGAGGAGCCCTACCGTAAAGAACACCGGGAGGTGGCAGCGGCATTGTCTGTAGATCCTGCTGCAGGCCTCTCGGAACAGGAAATAATAAGGCGAAGGGAAGAGTGGGGCCCCAATGAACTGGAGGAGCACGAACAGAAAAGCATCTGGCATATTATTCTGTCGCAGATTAATAACCCGGTGGTGTACCTGCTGATGGCAGCCACAACCGTAGCTTTTATATTTGGCGATTATGCCGAAGCCATTGCCATTCTGGTTGTGCTGCTCATTAACACCATTATCGGGTTCTGGATGGAGTACCAGGCCCAGCAAAGCATGGAGGCATTGCAGCAGCTGGATAAAATAGAGGCAAAGGTGCTGCGCAATGGCAAAAGAGCCACCATCAATGCCGAAGAACTGGTGCCCGGCGATATTCTGCTGATAGAGCAGGGAGACCTGGTATCTGCAGATGCCCGCATTATAGAAGCCGCCGAGCTGGGGGTAGACGAATCGCCGCTAACAGGAGAGTCGCTGCCGGTAAACAAAACAGCAGAAGCACTGCAGGAAGAAAAAGGAGTAGCCGACCGTACCAACATATTGTATAAAGGCACAGCCGTTACCACCGGTACGGGGAAAGCGGTGGTATTTGCCACCGGTATGCACACTGAGCTGGGCAATATTTCTGCCATGGTAGGGGAGGAAGCAGATGCAGAAACACCTCTTACCCTTAAACTCTCCAAGCTGGCAAAAAACCTTATCTGGGCTACCCTTGGCCTGGCTGCGGCTTTTTTCCTCTTCGGCTGGTTATCGGGCAAAGAGATTTATGAGCTGATACAAACCTCTATTGCCTGGACCATCGCCGCTATTCCCGAAGGCTTACCCATTGTAGCTTCCATTGCCCTTGCCCGCGGTATGCTGCGCCTGGCTAAAAAGAATGTAATTGTTAAGCGGCTTGCTGCTGTAGAAACCCTTGGCGAAACCACCGTAATCTTTACCGATAAAACCGGTACCCTCACAGAAAACCGCCTTACAGTCAATACCTTTTTTCTGCCAAACGATATAAGAGCAGATGTAGACTGGAAAGAGGGCAGCCAGCCTCAGCTTTCTAAAGAAGGGCTGGATCCCCGGGAAAATAAAAATCTGCTGCACCTGCTCAAAATTTCTGTGCTGGCCAACGATGCATTCCTTACAGGAGAAGAAAAAGGGGCTGCCCCAGTGGATGCTGCCGCAGTGGATACTGCCCCAGTGGACACTGCACCGCTAGAGACCGCCGCAGTAGAAAGAACACAAAAAGACGCCCTGGACAGACCCGCAAAGCCTGGTTCAGTCTCTGACACCAGTAAACAATCAAAAGAGAAAATATTCAGTGAAACGATAGAAGACCGTATTGTAGAGAAAGATAGAGCTGCCTCTGAAAAAAGCACCTCACCTCATCAGGATAGAGTGGCAAGTGCCCGGCCTGTGCCTCCCAACAAGATGCAGGCAGAACCTGAGGAGGAAGAAGAGGAAGAAGAGCTTGTTGAAGAAGTAGATGTAGAGGAGGACGAAGATGCATACAAACGGGGCGAAGGTGACCCGCTGGAAGTTGCCCTGCTCCACTTTACCAGTAACTATCAGCCAGACCTTTACCAGCAACACCGGCGGCTGGAGCGCCGGCTGCACGATCCCTTCGACTCTGAAAGCATGGTAATGGGTACCATTCATCAGGAAGATAAGCACCTCTACGTAGCAGGCAAAGGCGCTGCCGATGCCATACTGGGCCGTTCTTCCAGAATTCTGCTGGATGGAGAAGAAAAAGAGCTTGGTGAACAAGATAAGGAGTACTGGCTACGGAAAAATGATGAGCTATCCGGTGATGGCCTGCGCGTGCTGGGCTTTGCCTATAAAACCACCGACCACCTGCCGCAAGGAGAGGAGGCCGAAGACTTTCTGCACGATCTTACCTTTACCGGCCTTATAGGCTTTCTGGACCCGCCCAGGCAAGAAGTTGCCGAGGCTATGGATGTTTGCCACAAAGCAGGCATAAAAGTAGTGATGGTAACCGGCGACCATCCCGGCACCGCCCTCAAAATTGCTAAAGACGTACGCCTGGTAAATGAGGAGAACGAGTCGGAGCATACTGTGCTGCACGGTAAAAACCTGCAGGCCGAGCTGGATAAGAATGATAATAAAGTATTGATCAGTACCCCTGTGTTTTCACGGGTAGATCCCGGCCAGAAGCTCGATTTAATTAAGCACTACCAGGATGAAGGCGAAATTGTAGGCATGACGGGCGATGGTGTAAACGATGCGCCCGCCCTTAAAAAGGCCAATATTGGTATTGCCATGGGCAAAAGAGGTACCCAGGTGGCCCAGGAGGTATCAGATATGATACTGAAAGATGATAAGTTCAACTCCATCATCTACGCAATTGAGGAAGGGCGGATCATTTTCGGCAACATCCGTAAATTTATTATCTACCAGCTCTCCTATCATCTGGCAGAGATCCTCATCATCGCCATTATTAGCTTCGGACTCCTGATCTTACCGCTGGAACCGCTGCAACTGCTGTTCCTGAACCTGCTTTCTGATGTTTTTCCGGCGCTGGCCCTGGGTATAGGCCGCGGCACGCCAAAGGTAATGGAGCAGCCTCCAAAAGATCCGCAGGAACCGCTCATTAACAATAAAAACTGGTTGCAAATAGCAGTATATGGCGTTATTATTACTGCGAGTGTTACCGGAGCTTACCTTTTTGCCCATTACATCTGGCAGGAACCAGAAGGTATCACCAATGATGTGGCCTTCTTCAGCCTGGCATTTGCGCAGCTGCTGCATGTTTTTAATATGCGCGAGGCGCGGGAGAACATGTTCAGCAACCAGGTAACACGCAACAAATATGTGTGGATGGCACTGGCAGTTTGTGCTGCTTTCCTGCTCATGGGCTATTTGATTCCAGGCCTGGCAGAACTGCTGCAATTCGATGGCCTCGCACCCAGGCACTGGGGGCTGGTGATGGTAGCTGCTGTTTTGCCAAGTATCATCATTCAGCTGATAAAAACAGTACGAAAAGATTTTTAATTTAATATGAACCAGGAGCCACGAGTCAGGTACCAAGACCAGGGGCTTCAGATCGGAAACTTACTTCAGGAACAGCATCAGGAATGCTTTATCCATGGCCCATGGTTTATCTGGCCATCGTCATACTCCTGATTCCTGACTCCTGGCTCCCATACACAACCTATGACAAAAATAGTAACCCTTACACTCAATCCTGCGCTGGATAAAAGTACTGAAACCGATCGGCTGCTGCCCGATGAAAAGCTGCGCTGTGATATGCCCCGCTGGGAACCAGGCGGCGGTGGCATCAACGTAAGCAGGGCAATCAAATTCCTGGGCGGCGATTCGCTCTGTATTTACCTGGCCGGAGGCCCTGCCGGCGATAAAATGGAAAAATTGCTGGCAGAAGAAGGCATCAGGCAGCAGCGGATACATGCGAAGGAGGAGACCCGCGAAAACCTGGTTGTTTTTGAAAAGAGTACACAAAAGCAGTACCGCTTTGGAATGCCCGGCGCCAAAGTAAGCGAAGAAGAGCTGGAGGCCTGCCTTGAGGCAGTCAGAAACCTGCCCGAGGAGGTAGAGTACCTGGTAGCCAGTGGCAGCCTGCCTACCGGTGCTCCAGATGATTTCTATGCCAAAATAACCCAGATGGCCCAGGGGCGTGGTATTAAATGTGTAGTGGATACCTCTGGCAAAGCCCTGATGAAGGCTGCCGATTTTGGTGTGTGCCTCCTGAAGCCAAACCTGGGCGAGTTAAGCCAGCTGGCAGGTAAGGAGGAAGTTAATGCACTGGAGCAGGAGGAAATAGCCAAAGAAGTAATCAACACAGGAAAGGCCACCATGCTGGCTGTATCGCTGGGGCCAAGAGGCGCTATGCTTGCCACAAGAAACCACATCGAATATGTAGTGCCACCTACGGTAAAGCAGCTAAGCACAGTAGGTGCAGGCGATAGCATGGTAGCAGGCATGGTGCTTGCCCTTAGTCTGGGTAAATCGCACCACGATATGATCCGCTGGGGTGTGGCTGCCGGCACTGCCGCCACCATGAGCCCGGGTTCCGAGCTCTGCCGCCGCGAAGATGTAGAGAGTATTTATGAGTGGCTAAGGGAAAAAAGCGGCAGTCCTGCCTAACAGCCTCCCTGCAAGTGATCCGTTAAAAATCAGTACTGCGCTAAGCACAGCTTATGCTTCAAACCAGGTACAGGCAATGCCCCTTACCTGGTTTGAAGCATTTCTTCGTGTACCTGTAAACTGCCAGATTTATCAGCTACTTTACCTGCCGAACTACTCCATGCCTGCTTCTGCAGCGCTGCTGCTCTCCCTGCCCCTTCTTGGCCAGACTGCCGGCATTTGGGCCTAAAGCAGCGTGCAATATAAACCAGCAACGATAACGCATAAGCCGAAAAGCTTTTTCAAATTTGCAAAACATTCAAATGCTTTGCACTTACAGCTGCTCATTTGTGTTAGGAAACCGGGGCAAAGCAATGTGCCCTTATATTTTTTCCCGAAGCTTTCAGATCAGAGATGCTTCTGCTCTAAATTAATGTACCGTGAATCAACAACAAAGAACTAAAATTATATTGGTGCTGGGTGCTTTGGCTGCACTTGGGCCTTTTTCTATAGATATGTACCTGCCGGGCTTCCCGGCCATTGCCAAAGACCTGCAGACAGATATTGCACATGTTGGCTTTTCGCTTACCAGCTATTTTGTTGGTATTTCGGTAGGGCAGCTCATTTATGGTCCTGTTATAGACCGATATGGCCGTAGAACACCTTTGCTGATTGGCCTGTTTCTGTACCTGCTGGCCGCTATTGGCTGTGCCTTTGCGCCAGATGTTTTCTGGCTAATAGGGCTGCGCCTGCTGCTGGCCCTGGGTGGCTGTGTGGGCATGGTGGCAGGGCGCGCCATTGTGCGCGACCTGTTTCCGGCCAGCGAAACCGCTAAGGTTTTTTCTACCCTGATCCTGGTGATGGGGGTAGCACCCATTGTTGCACCTACCCTGGGCGGATTTGTAACAGCAAGCTTTGGCTGGCGCCACATATTTACAGCGCTTACCCTTATAGCCGCTGCCCTGCTGTTTATGGTCTACCGCTTATTGCCGGAGAGCAAACAGCCAGATGCCAGTGTGTCTCTTCAGCCAAAAAAAGTGCTGAAAGATTACCTGATGGTGCTGAAAGATCCTGAATTTATCACCTATTCCATTGCAGGCAGCGTTGCCTTCGCCGGCATGTTTGCTTATATCTCGGGTTCACCCTTTGTGTTTATGGAATATTTTGGGCTGTCGGAAACCTACTATGGGTGGCTGTTTGGCCTGAATGCCTTTGGCTTTATCCTGGGCAGCCAGATAAACCGCCTGTTGCTTAAGCGCAAAACAGCAGAGCAGATTACCCGCCGTGCCAGTGTTTTCCAGGGAGTACTGGGCTTGTTGCTGGCTGTAGGAACGGTGTGGGGCGTTTTAGATGTTACCGGCACCCTGGTACTTATTTTTGGATTCCTGTTCTGTTCCGGCTTTGTTGCGCCAAATGCTACTGCTGTTGCCCTAAGCCCTTTTACCCGCTATGCCGGCAGTGCTTCGGCCCTGTTAGGGAGTATTCAAATGGTAGCCGGTGCCCTGGCTTCTGTATCAGTTAGCTTTTTCCACAATGGCACCCCGTTGCCAATGGCTTTAACTATGGCCGGCTGCGCCAGCTTTGCACTGGGTGTACTGCTTATTTACCGGCACAAGGCTAAAAGAGCAGAAATGGCTGCGGCTTCTCACTAGCAGCTAAATATTAGCTTTCATTCTAAAGCCTGTGATGCGCGCTGCATTGCAGGCTTTGCTATTTCTTGTCTGTCACTATTACCCTGTTCTTTGCAAAAGCAGCGAATAAATAAAAAAAATGGCGGCAAAGGTGTGTTCCATTATTTATATTTTATCATAGTACTTCTCGCATTTTTTCTGCAACCTCGGGTTTGCACCACCGTTGAAACCCATACATGAAGAACAACAGCAACAAACGCAAAAAAGTAGCTTTTATACTGGGAGCAGGTTTTTCCAAATGTGCCGATTTACCGGTGCAGGCCGATTTAACCCCCCTGCTGGTTTCTGATGAGTTTGATAGTCCGCTGGACCAGACAATCACAAAAATTATCTGCGATTTTTTAGGATATACCTTTGGCTGGCAGGAGGGTAAGGAAATCCCCTCCCTGGAGGATGTGTTTACATCAATAGATATATCTGTTACCAATGGCACCCACCTGGGTAACATTTACCCGCCGGATAAATTACGGGCGCTGCGAAGAATGCTCATATACCGCACCTTTCAGATCCTGGATCAGCGTTTTAACATCTGCGAAGATATAGACAGCCTTTTGCGGCATTACCAGGACTATGACTGCTCATACATTGTGATGAACTGGGATATTGTGCTGGAGAAACACCTGGAAGAAATCGATCCTGATGTTACCATCAACTATGTTACCCCTTCTTACGACTGGCAAAGCAAACGCAGGAGCAGCCCTGTGGATGGCATCAAAATCTGCAAAATGCATGGCTCAAGTAACTGGGCTTACTGCAAAAACTGCAAAACACTCTTTTACCAGCTCGATAAAAAGCTGTCGCTCCACAAAAAAGTAGGCCTTTACCTGAGCGACTTTAAGCTTTTCGATCCCTCTTTCAATGATACTCACTTTGATGCCTGCTCCCAGATAGACGAGCAGGACGACAAATGCCGCATCTGCAGCAGTAACCTCACTACCCACATTGCCACCTTCAGCTACCGCAAATCATTTCGTACAGCGGCTTACTCTGCCATCTGGCATGAGGCAGAAAACCTGCTGTCTGAGGCACAAAAATGGGTATTTATAGGTTACTCCCTCCCCGAAGCCGATTTTGAGCTCAAGCACCTTATTAAGAGTGCCGAAATCAGGCTTAAGCACAAAGAACCGCCTAAAGAAATAGATGCCGTACTCTACCAGGATAAGTATGCAAAAAGAAAGGTAGAACGTTTCTTTGGCCCAGAAAACGTAACGGTGTTCGAGAATGGTCTTACAGAATATGTGCAGCACCTGGCCAAAAGCAAAACAGCTGTAAGCCAGGCAGAAAACAGCTGATGCCTCATTGCCATGGCAGAGGCATCAGGTACTATATGTTCGTTCCCGTGCCGTATGGCTGCGTGGTTATGGAATCTGCAGGCCTCCCCGGAATGTTATTGATGCGTCTCTTTGCTGTATCCGGCTCATTCTGCTGCATTGTATCTGTATCGTCCGGATCGGAATATTGAATAGGAGCCATATCATCTCTTCTCATCTGAGCATTGTCATCCCCTTCGCGGCTTTCACTACAGGCAGCCAGTGTACCCATTAGCAGCATAACTGCACATATACTTTTTTTCATGATCATTTAAGTTTAAAAAGATAACTATCTGCTGCCCCCGTGGTTTTACAGACCTACTCTTTTGTTACCACCGCGGCCAGGCTGCCGTGCCCGCTGATCAACGTAATATTTGAGCTATTATTTAAATAATTAATAATACCATAACCCTTCCTAAGCCTTGCTTTTAAATCTTTTATATAGATTTGAAAATATCTTTATCATTTTTAATGAGGTAATTTATGAGAAGAAATTTACTGATTAAGGCATTTTTTCTGTTGGCTTTTGCCCTGGGCAGCACGCAGATTGCAAAAGGCCAGGCGGTGTTTATCAATGAGATTCATTACGATAATGTTGATACAGATGCTAATGAAGCCATTGAAGTAGCCGGTCCTGCCGGAACAGATTTAAGCGGCTGGAGCCTGGTGCTCTACAATGGCAACAACGGTGCTCCATACGGCACAATAAACCTGAGCGGTACTATTTCCGACCAGAACAGCGGATATGGCTTTGTAACAGAAAGCTATACCGGCATTCAGAATGGTGCTCCTGACGGGGTTGCGCTAATCGATAATAATGGCGGTGTTGTACAATTCTTAAGCTACGAAGGTAGCTTTACTGCTGTTGGAGGCCCTGCCGACGGACTTAGCAGTACAGACATAGGTGTGGCAGAAGGCAGCTCAACCCCGGCAAATTTTTCGCTGCAACTAGCCGGCAACGGCACTACCTATGCAGACTTTAGCTGGGCAGCTGAAGCCACTGCAACCTTTGGGGCAGTTAATAGTGCTCAAAGCTTTGGCGAAGGTGGCGGTGGTACCGATCCCGACCCTGATCCGGATCCGGATCCGACTCCAGGTGCTTCTACCATCGTTTTCATCAACGAAATTCACTACGATAACGAAGGTACTGACCAAAACGAAGGTGTTGAGCTGGCTGGCCTGGCCGGCACAAACTTAACAGGCTGGCAGCTGATTCCTTATAATGGCAACAATGGAGAAAGCTACAGTTCACTCACCTTATCGGGTACTATTCCCGATCAGATGGCTGGCTTTGGCACTGTTTTCTTCCCAATTACTGGTTTGCAGAATGGTGCTCCCGATGGTATTGCCCTGGTAGATGCCGAAAACAACGTTATCCAGTTTTTAAGCTACGAAGGCTCTTTTGAGGCTAATAATGGTCCTGCTGCAGGCTTAACCAGCACAGATATTGGGGTGGCAGAGGGTAGCAGCACACCTGCAAATTTCTCTCTGCAGCTAACAGGTACAGGCTCGGCTTATGCAGATTTTACATGGGCTGCCGAAACTGCCTCAACGTACAATGCAGTAAACAACAACCAGGTATTCCTGCCCCTGCAGGATGTTGTATTCATCAACGAAATCCACTACGATAACGACGGTACAGACGTAGGCGAGGGTGTGGAAGTAGCAGGCAATGCAGGCGCCAACCTGGAGGGCTGGCAGCTGGTTGCCTATAACGGCAATGGTGGCGGTGCTTATAATACAACCAACCTAAGCGGCATAATACCTAACCAGCAGAATGGTTACGGCACTGTATTTTTTGCCATATCCGGACTGCAAAACGGTGCACCCGATGGTATAGCCCTGGTAGATCCCGATGGCATAGTAGTACAGTTTTTAAGCTACGAGGGTGCTTTTACAGCAGTAGGTGGCCCGGCCGATGGTACACTTAGTACAGATATTGGGGTAGCTGAAGGCAGCTCAACCCCTGTGGGCGCTTCCCTTCAGCTAAGCGGCACAGGCTTTAATTATGCAGATTTTACCTGGAGTGGCCCGCTTGCCAGCACCTACAACACCATCAATACCGACCAGCGCTTTGGTACCGGAGGAGGCACAGATCCTGATCCGGAGCCTCAGGAAGTTAGCATTGCAGAAGCTAAAAACTTACCACTAGGCACCCTGGTAATCATAAACGGTACCCTTACAGCCGTGAATGAACTGGGCGGCCCTGCTTACCTGCAGGATAAAACCGGCGGCATAGCTGTTTTTGATTATCAGGTGCATGGTCCCGATGCTTTCAGTATTGGTGATTCCATTCAGGTAACCGCCTCTATAGGTGCCTTCAACCAAATGGTGCAGCTGGTAGATGTTACCAACGTAGAGAGCTTTGGCCCTGCCAACAATCCTGTAGAGCCAGTAGTGGTAAACATTGCTGAAATAACCCCTGCTCTTGAGGGTCAGCTGATAACCATACCAGGAGCTTCTTTTGTAGATAGCAGGGGCTTGCTCTTCCCCGAAAGCAACTATGATATTACAGACGGTACCGGCACTTTAGCCCTAAGAATAGATGGCGATGTGGAGAGCCTGGTAGGACGCGAAATTCCTGATGAGGCTGTAACCACCACTGGCGTATTAAGTAGCTTCAGAGGCACATTACAACTGCTTCCGCGCTTTATTGAAGATTTGCCAGGTACCGAGCCTTATGTTCCGGAAGGTACAGACATCCCTCTTTCTACTACCCTGGAGGTTATGAGCTGGAATATGGAGTTCTTTGGCTCTACCCTGCCTAACTTTGGTCCGGAAAATGTAGAACTGCAGATGCAAAATGCCAGAATATTAATTGAGCAGGCCAACGCCGATATTATTGCCGTACAGGAAATATCTGATGAGGCACTGCTGCAGCAACTGGCAGATATGCTGGGCTATGAAAAAATATGCTCCGACCGCTTCTCCTATTCTTTCGATGAGCCCGACCCAACATTCCCGGAACAGAAGATCTGCTTTCTCTATAATCCTGCTACCATCACCGTGGTAGACGAAAGGGTAATTTTTGAGGAGATGTATGATGCTGCCCGCGCCGGCGAAACCACACCACTGGATGCCTACCCGACTGGTAACCCCTCGTCCTTCTGGTCGAGCGGCAGGCTGCCCTACATGATTACCGTAGATGCCACCATAGATGGTGTTACCGAGCGCATTCAGCTGATCAACATCCATGCTAAATCGGGCTCCGGTGCCAACGATCTTGAGCGCCGCTTCTTTGATGTACAGGCGCTGAACGATACGCTGGATCAGTTCTACCCAGATGCCAACATCATCTTATTAGGTGATTATAATGATGATGTAGACGAATCGATTGGTGGTGGCACCACCACCTATACCGAATTTGTGGAGGCTGAAAACTTCAGGGTGGTTACCTCTACCCTTAGCGAGGCAGGATTACGCTCTTTCATTACCCAGGATAATGTAATCGACCACATCACCATAAGCGATGAGTTGTATGATAATTACCTGGCCGGCACCGAAACCCTCATCATTCCGTTCTCCTACATCGAGAATTACGCAAGTACTACATCAGACCACCTGCCCGTGTTAACACGCTTTGAGCTGTACGAACCACTGGAAGTATCTATTAGCGGCGATGAGGTAGTGTATTATGGTTATGAGCCTGAAGAATGTACTACTTTAACTGCTTCTGTAAGCGGCGGTAATGGAGAGTACAGCTACAGCTGGAGTACAGGAGAAACCACCGAATCCATAGAGGCCTGCCCTGAAACCAGCACTACCTACACCCTTACGGTTATGGATGCTGTAGGCAACACTACCACCGAAACCTTTAGTGTTTGTGCCATCGACGCCACCTGTGGTAGGGGAAAACTGCAGCTTTGCTGGCAGCCAGCTAAAAATAAGCCGGTTTACGTGCAGCTGTGCCTGCCAGAACAGCTGGCTGATTTCTTTATTAGCCGCGGGGCATCGATTGGGGGCTGTTTTGCAGAACAAGCCTGTGCGCCTGATGAAAAGAACACCAACGCACGTATTTCGCAAAATGCCGATGTGCAGTACCTTAACATTAACAGTGCTTTCTCTGTAACGCCCAACCTGGTTTCAGGCAGGGCAACTGTAGACTTTATAGTACTGGAAGAGGGCAGAACCACTGTTAAGCTCTACACTTTAGCAGGCCAGGAGCTGGCAACACTTTACGATGCAAAAGACAGCTTTGGCACCGCCCGCTCTGCGGAGTTTAGTGTGGCTAATTATAAAGGGGGGCTCTACCTGGTAAGAATGACAACTGCCAGTGGCGAAGCCTTTACCACAAAAATCGTTGTGCAGCCTTAGCAACGGCTCACACTGCTGCCAGATGATCTGAAAAAGAGCAACAGGCAGTAAAGAAGAAAACGACAGATTACAAAAACAGCCGGTGGCACCTTACAGTGGAGTAAGCTCCTAAGTTTGGTGCCACCGGCCTTTTTATGCTGTGCTGCTAACGGCTATGGTAGTATCAGCTGCTTTCGGAGGGTGTCTTAGGTTCTTCCAATCCCTAAAGCTGATATCCATTTCGGGCTTAGCTCGTATACTTAAATAGAATTAGATTAAAACATTTGATTATGGCAGATAATAATAAAAAACAAGCTCGAGATCCTCAGAACCACCTACCCGATAATGCGGGGCTACAGCATAAGCTAACGGAAAAGCAGAGTCCTGCAGATACCGACAAAGGTGGCTTGAGTAGCAAAACTAGCCACAGCGACGATGGTGGCTCACAACGTGCTAATGTAAGCACCAATGGTTTTATTGACCGCCCCAGCGTTAGCGAAATAGGTACAGAAAAACAGAGGGAGAAAAACCGTATTCTTAACGAGCAGGTAAAAGATCCTGAAGACACGAACAATGCTCCTAAAAAATAGCAACAAGCCATATCTCTGAAATCAGAGATTTTGATAAAAGCAGAAAACTATCTCCTGTTTTGGGAAAGAAATATATCTTGCCTAAAACAGGAGGTTTTTATCTTAGGGTACACCTTTTTTATGTTGGTGCTTTTCACTTATTCAGAATGGTGGGCCAGCTGATGGTTAGCTGTTTAACAGGAGCCCAATACACATTCCCGGACATTCTAAAACCAGCTGATCAATCTTTTAATGTAGTATGGCAATATAGGCTATGGAGCAAGCAGAAGCATTAATAGTAAGATCTTCTTTTGAAAAAAGATGCTGTTTGTTAATTTAATGATATAATGCCCACTCAGTAAGCTGGTGATTATTATATAGCCTCTATAGGCCCTGTAAAATTTTTATCTCCTCGTTCAGGCGGCTCTCACAAAGCTTGATATCCTCTTGATGAGAATGGTTTCTGTTGATCTGGATTTTTTTAAGAAATGGAACAAGCCCCACTGCCGCCCAATGAAAAAGTACGTCTGCAGGCCCTACAGCGGTACGAGCTGTTAGATACTAGCTCCGAAGAGCAGTTTGATGACATTGTTAAACTTGCTTCACAAATATGCAATACACCCGTATCGCTTATTTCACTTATAGATGCTAAACGGCAGTGGTTTAAAGCACGAAAGGAGTTATCATTATCTGAAGTATCACGCGAATATGCTTTTTGTGCCCATACCATTTTAAGTGATGAACTGATGGTAATTGAAGATGCCACTGCAGATGAGCGCTTCAAGGATAATCCGCTGGTTTTGGGCGACCCCGACATTAGATTTTATGCTGGCGCGCCTCTTATTACCCACGACCAGTACAGGCTGGGAGCGCTTTGCGTGATAGACCATATACCACGTAACCTCACCGATGAGCAGAAGTTTGCCCTCAAGGTACTGGCCGGGCAGGTTGTAAAATTGCTGGAGCTCCGCTACCAGAACCTGAAGCTCACCCAAAGCCTGCAAACAGTAAGCCGACAGAAAAAGCGCATCCATTCACTGCTGCAGGAGCGTGTAAAGCTTACCGAAGAACTTGCAAAAGCAAGCCACACCAAAGATCAGATGCTTTCTATCGTTGCCCATGACCTGCGGGGGCCTCTGCACACCCTGCAGAACCTGCTTATGCTGATATCCACTAAAAAAGCAGCCCTGCAGGACACAGAAAAGTATACAACAGCACTGGGCAAGTCCGTACAAAATGCTGTTAACCTGCTTGAGAATTTACTTGAGTGGGGCATGATTCAGCTGGATGGGCAGGAGCCGGAAAAAAAGCAGGTAAACCTGTGTACTGTTGTAGAACAACAACTTTCTGTATTGCAGGATGCCGCAGATCAAAAAGGAAATACACTCCAAAATCTGGTCCCATCCAGGTTACATGCCTTTGCAAATACCACCTCTCTGAACATGGTGCTGCGAAATCTGCTTGTTAACGCAAATAAATTTACATCCGGGGGTATCATCAGCGTTCAGGCAGAACAAAAACCGGATGCCACCGGGCTCATCATTCAGGATACTGGTGTTGGCATGGAGCCATTGGTGTTAACCCAGCTCTTTGATCTTAATAAAAAACACAGCCGCACAGGCACCAACAATGAAAAAGGAAGCGGCCTGGGGCTGCACATGAGCCGCGAAGTACTGCAGCAGATGGGAGGAAGCCTGCACATAGAAAGCAGCCCTGGTAAAGGCACCACTGTTACAATTATATTACCTGAAGCAAAAAAAACCGACTCTTAAAGAGCCGGTTTTACTATTTATGTGCCCTTTTATCAGGGCTGCCATTAATTACTGATTATTAATAACGGTCTGGATCGTACCCACGGTTGTATCCGCCAAACTGCGAGCTGCGGTCATCTCGGAATCCGTCACGGTCGTTGTCGCGGTTTCTGTTATAGCTGTCGCTTCCCCAGCCACGAGTGCTGGTATTGCGGTCGCCCCAGCTACGGTCGCGGTTGCTGTAGTCGCGGTCATAACCACCCTGGTTCCTGCGGCGGTCATTGTCATCATCGCCAAACCAGGAGCGAACCTGATCGCCGGCTTTGTCAAAAAAGCCACGGTCGTTATCGCGGTCCCGGTTACGGTCATAACCTGATGATCCAAAGTGGCTTCCGCGGTCGCGATCATAATCACGGCCATAGCTGCTGCCGCCACCACTATAGTTGGTGCTGCCGCTACCGCCACCATATTCGCTACCATAAGTGCGGTAATCGCTGGTACCGCCACCATAGCTATTGCCCCTGTTTAAAGAGCCGGAACCATAGTTGCTGCTACCAGAACCATAACTGCTGCTACCGAAGTTACGGTCACTGCGGTCGCGGTCGTAACCACCTGTCATGCCACCACCAAAGTTGCTGGTACTACCATACATATTGGCTGATGAACCGTAGTTGCTGCGTCCGGAATCACGGTCAAAGTTGCTGCTGGATCCAAAGTCTCTGCCACCATTATAGGCGCTGCCCATACTGCTGTTATGGTAACCATCAGAACTTCTCATGTTACGGTCGCTGTCGCCCCAGCTGCGGTTGCTGTCACGATCACCCCAGCTGCGGTCGCGGCTGCTGTAGTCGCGGTCATAACCACCCTGGTTCCTGCGGCGGTCATTGTCATCATCGCCAAACCAGGAGCGAACCTGATCGCCGGCTTTATCAAAAAAGCCACGGTCGTTGTCACGGCCCCGGTTCATGTTATTGTCATAATCACGGTCGTAGCCACGGCTATAGTTAGTACCATAGGTACGGTCGCGGTCATAATTGTTATTATAATCTCTGTTTGAATAATCTCCTTCGTATCGCATAATTGTTAAAGTTTAGTTAAAAAATATATTAAAAAGTCAGCTGGCTGTGATAGCCTTGTTTAGCCGACAAAACTGCTTTTGCATTTT
Source organism: Cesiribacter sp. SM1 (assembly GCF_020178975.1). Lineage (GTDB taxonomy): Bacteria > Bacteroidota > Bacteroidia > Cytophagales > Cyclobacteriaceae > Cesiribacter. Next base: position 572,157 of record NZ_JAHXBU010000094.1, on the reverse strand, counting down.
GAAAAAAGCATCCTGAATATTCAGGCACATTTCTGCAAAAGCGTGTGTACAGCTCATTCTATCTATAAAAAGAATTTTGCTGTCTCCCTATATAAACTACTGTTTACAGAGGAAAAGGTTATGTAGCAAAGACCAGCTCCTGATGAGCCAGCCTTTGCTTAACCCAGTATTTAGCTACTTATATTAGTAGCGGTCGCGGCCTTGTGAGCCACCATAGTTACGGTCGCGGTCGCGATCATCATCATCGCCGCCAAACCATGAACGCACGCGCTCACCTGCTTTTTCCAGGAAGCCACGGTCATCATCGCGGTTTCTGTCACGATCATAGTCACTATTGCGGCCATAGTTGCTACTGCCACCGTAATTTTGGTTGCGGTCGCCGCTATAGTTTGCATATTCTGTGTGCTGACTGCGGTATGTGCCAGATCCGGATCTGTCTTGTCCATAACCTGCACCCTGGTTACCACCGCCGCCATAGCTGCTGGCGCCGCCGTAGTTGCCGGAACCTGAGCCATAGCCACCTCCATAATTGCGGTCTCTGTCGGAGCTGTAGCTTGATCCGCTCTGGTTGCCAGAGCTCATACCACCGCCATAAGAGCTTAAGCTTCCGCCATAGCCACCGGTAGTACCGCCACCATAGCTGCTGCCCATATTGCGGTCGTTGTCACGATCAGAGTTGCCACCCCAGCTTGCAGAACCACTACCATAGCTGGAGCCTGAGCCACTACCATAGTTGCGGTTGCTGCCAAAATCGCGGTCGCGGTCGGTAGAACCACCGCCATAGCTACTGGAACCACCATAGCTGCCTGAGCCGCCTCTGTTAGACATGCCCATATCGCGGCTCGAATAGGAACCACCACCAAAGCCACTCTGGCCACTGGAGCCAAAGCCACCGCCATAATTACTAGTGCTGGAGCCATAGCCGCTGCTCATACTGCTTCCATAGCCGCCGGAGCTGCCCTGGCTGCCTCTGCCCCAATCGCCGCGATCGGAACCACCGCCGTAGCTGCCGGAATTACCATAGCCACCGGAGCTGCCCCTGTTAGACATGCCCATATCGCGGCCTTGTGAGCCACCATAGCCGCCCTGGCTGCTTGAGCCATAGTTTGAGCCTCCGTAGTTACCAGACCCGTAGCTGGAGTTGCCATAGTTCTGATCGCTGTCGGTACCACGGTAAGAGGTGCCGCCATAGCTTGCATCAGACATAAAGCCACCGCCTGAATTGCGGTCGCGGTCGTAATTTCCACCGCCACTGCTGGAGCCGTAGTTGGAGCTTCCGTAGTTGCCGGAGCCGTAGCTTGAGTTACCATAGTTACGGTCGCTGTCGGTACCACGCTCTAGGCTTCCGCCATAATTAGAGCCACCTCCATAATTGGAGCCGCCGCCGCTCATACCACTTGCACCGCCAAAGCCGCGGTTTCTGTCGCTACCGCTACCGCTGTAGCTGCCGGTATCATATCCAGAGCCGGAGCTGTAGCCACGATAACCTTCATTCTGGTTATCTCTGTCGTTTCTCATATTGCCTGAATTTTGGTTGGAAAACTGGTTCTGGTTACCAGACTGGTTTTGATCCCCAAACTGGCTGAATCCTGAGCTCCTGCCATATCCGCCAGACATTCCCTGGTTACTCATGTTACCCTGGTTACCCTGGCCATAAGAAGATCCCCAGCCCTGAGAGCTGCCTTGTTGTTCACGTTCCTGGTTTCGCCAGTTAGAGCCGTGGCTCTGGTTCCAGTCTGCACTTTGCCCGTAATTGTGGCCGCCCTGACCACCCTGGTTGCTTCCTGAGCTGTTGCCCTGGTTCCAGGTGTGGCTTCCCTGGTTTTGGTTGTAGCTGCCCATCTGGCCCTGGCTACCACGGTTCTGATCTCCGCCGTAGCCCTGCTGACCACCATAGCCAGACTGGCCATAGCTATTACCCATGCCAGACTGACCGCGGCCATAGTTACCGCTATCCCAGTTAGCGCCTGAGCTTCCCTGGCCACTGCCACTGTACTGGCTGGCAGAGCTGCCATAGCCAAAATTAGAGCCCTGGTTCTGAGAGCCACCCTGGTTGCGGTTGCTGCCCTCATTATAACCACCTTCACTTTGTCTGTAGCCCTGGCTCCAGTTACCACCCTGGTTTTGGTTACCCTGGTCAGATCCAAGCGTTCCGCTCATACCATAACCATAGCCTCTGTCGGCCCCTGAGCTGCCACCCAGAGCGTAGCTGCTGCTCTGGCCTCCCTGGTTCTGGTTATTACCCTGACCCCAGCTGCCAGAATTCTGGTCCTGGTTGCCCTGGTTAGAGCCGTAAGAAGATGAATAGGGATTTTGGCTTCCGGAACTGCCCCAGCTGCGTTCTCTGTCGGAGTCGTTGCCCCTGTTACTGTTGCTGCCAGACGCATCATTGTTCCTGTCGGAACTGCTTCCTATGCCAGTGGTGCCACCAGAACTGCTCATGCTTGTGTTGGTGCTGGAACCACCTATACTCCCGCTACTACTTTTTTTATCATTATCGCCTGTAGTAGAACCAGCATTGGTGCTGCCTGTGGTGGTAGAACCTGCCTGGGTACTTCCGCTGGCCGAGCTGCCTGAGCTTCTGTTATTGGAAGCAGCAGTTGCTGACTTAGAAGTACCACCTGTTTTACTTTTATCGGTGCTGCCACCAGCATTGCTGCTGCCTGTTGAGCTGCTGCCTGTTGAAGTGCTGCCCGTTGATGCAGTTACATCTGTTGATGATTTACCAGTAGCATTACCGGATTTGTTGCTGTCGTTAGTCGAAGTAGTGTCCGAATTTTTGTTTTGGTCCTGATCGGACTGCGACTCATTTTTGTCTTTCGTAGCCATAAAAATTTAATTTTCAATAATAAAAAGTTCTGTTTAATTGTCCTTTGAGCCCGGATATACCACCTACTCCTCTCTGCCACAGCCAACAGCCTCCATACAAAAGGAGTTGCGCCTGCTGCATTGCAGACAGGAATAAACAGGATCTGCAAGAGATGTAGAATCCCTGAATTGAAACCCTGTAGGACATATGGTGTACGCCCCGGTTCGTTTAGCAAAGCATTACATAGCATACCGCTTCCAGGAAGCAGTCAGTTAAGCAGCCTGCAGCAACTGTAATGGTTTACAAACCATTACAGTTGCTGCAGAGTGCTTTTTTTTCACTCTTAAGCTTTTGCAAGAGGTTACGCCCATACCTATGCACCACCTGTGGCTTTTTTTGCAACTCTGGCTTTGCATGTTGTTTGCAATACCAGTGTTTGAACAAAGTTATTCCACTTGGGCTGCTCATTGGTTGCGTTTGCCTGTTCGCCGCCACCCTCAAAGTGGGTGTGGATAGCGTACCTCCGGGATTGAGAAAGAGAAGAGGTGAGGAGCAAAAAGAATTATCTACTAAAGGAGAGAAAGCCTTGAATGTTTTGAAATGCCTGGCAGCCTTAGCATTCTTCGCTCGTGCAGCTGTCGGCAGTTTAGTTTTATTCACTGCCACATTTAAAAAGAAAAGCATTATTGGCTGAGTGCTGAAAGGAAAAGCCCGGGCGTTTGTTAAATAAGGGGCACTGAAAATCAGGTTAGCTACTTGAACGCTAAGATTCATCACTAAGGGCCGGCAACAGGATGCTTTGGCTGTGATGTCCTGTTGAAATACTGCATGTTCAGTTAGTAACAAAATAATGCCCACACTGCTACAGGAACAATCTACGGGCGCTTCAACACTGATCTTGTTCATGATCCCCTCTAAAATTTACCTCCTAAAAAATTTCAAACGATTGAAAAGCGCCTGCAAGGCCTACTTTTCTTTTGGAGGTACCTGTATAACAGGATCGGTCTGGCTTGGTTTTGAAAAGCCTGATTAATTTTATTTTAACTTTTTGTGCTTAAAAAATAGGCTTCATCTATATATAAATACGGTAAATAAGAAAAATCGTTATCTTTTTAAACATTCTCTCATCTATGTCTTTAAATAGAGACAAGCCTAATCTAATATGTCGATATTTAGTAATTCTGGTAATAAAGAGCATACAGGTCATGAGCCCCATCCATTTTTTAAAAGGGTAATTGACAGGCTCCCGCCAGGCCGTTTACTCTTATTGAGTGAATCTGCAAACCGTTATGCTGTTTATGCCGCTGAGGCAGGTTGGGAGGTGCATGCGGTAGGCTTTAGTGAAAATGATCAGGAAAAAACCCTTGCACTTGCCGATCAGGCACAAGAAAAGAATGTCACCTTCAGCCTCTACCAGCCTAACGCACCTCTTTGCCAGGGTTTGGAGTTTGATGCAGCTGTACTGATGTACGCCCAGCTCCCACCAGATACCAGGCGCAGCTTTCACCAGGCTGTGATCAATTGCCTTAAACCAGATGGAGGCAACCTTTACCTCCTGGCTTACAGCGAGAACCAGCCCAAAAACACTACGGCTTACCTGCCAGATATTCGTTATCGTGAGGCCGACCTGGTGGAAGACTTCAAAGGCCTGCAAATAGACCTGCTGCAGGAAAACGAAGAAACCCTTCCGGGAACAGATCAGAAAGTTTCGTTGATCCATCTTACGGCTGTTCGTAACACCGAGAACGATAGCAGCGATTCAGTAAGTTTTTCTGTGAAGGGCTAATCCTCTATGATAGTAAACAGTACCGAAAGTGGCTGGGAAATTATCTTTCAGCGGGCGCACGAGCTGCTGGCCGTGCAAATTGGCTGGCATTGGCAGGTAAAGCAGCGCCCCCGGCGCTGGCTGGAAACCCTTACCGCCATTGGCGACCACGATAACCAGCAGGATAAGTGGCAGCGTGCCGAACATCTTACCAAAGCAGGTGCTCCCATAGATTTCAGCCAGAAGGTTTTTTCACTGCAACAGGCCCGCAATGTGGTAAAGGTAGCCCAATACAAGAGCCGCTATGTGGCCCTGCTCATCAGCATGCATGTCAGTTATTTGTACGAGGGCCTCAGGGGAGACAACAAAGGGCTGGATGAGCTGCTGGATGAACAAAAGCAGCATCAGCAGAAGTGGCGAAAGTCTTTGAGCATGAGCAAACAGGAGGCAGAGGCCGCCTATCGCTTAATGCATTGGTGCGACCGTTGTTCCCTGATTCTGTGCAGACGCCAGCTGCCCGAAGATGAACGCCGGCTCGAGGTTTTTCAGGGCCCGGATAATGAAACCTACCATATCTGGCAGCGCAGCCAGGACAGCAGCCTGATAATAGAACCCTGGCCTTTTGAAGAAAACCAGTTTGAGGTTTGGGTAGAGGCCCGGCAGCTGGAACAGCTAAGCTTTGAAAATGACGAGGCCCTTGCCGATGCCCTTATGGCAGCCAAACCAGTTGAGCAGCGCTGGACCTTCAGGAAGTAAAACAACACCAGCACGTGCCTGAAAAGGCAAAAAATATCCCGGCAGAAAACCTTCCTCAGGAGGCTTTGGCCGGGATACATGAATATTGATTAAAATTCCTGTTCAGGAAACCTATTTTACTACATCTGTTTTGGCATCTGGTGCTACCACAACCTCATGAGGCTTGCCTACACCACCACCAACACCAGCTACTACAGCGCCCAAAAATAAAGCTACGAAGCTCCAGATAGCTGCTTTGGAGGCAGAGTCTGCAACCTGCTGTCCTTTTTGTTCCGCTTCTTGTTTTGCATTGGCTTTAAATTCTTTCCAGTTCTGCTTTGCCTGCTGATGCTTGCGCACCACTACATCGGCAACATTGTTGGCTTCCTGGCGGCTTAAGTTTGTTCTTTGTACTACCACATTCACCACATCCTGGCGGTCAATGTTCTCTACCAGCTGACCTCCCTGGAACATCACATTCTCTACAATACTGGTAAGCTCCTCATCAGAAACATAGGAAGTATTTTGCAGTGTCTGACGTGCATTCTGCGCAGTATTCTGGGCAGTTTGCTCAATTGAATCCGGCTGCAGTGCCGGATCGCCGGTTTGGCTAAGTACCTGCCTTACTTCGCGCTGAATTTCAGCGAAGCTGATAGAAGCCTGCTGATTAGAGTTCTGGTCCTGGTTGTTTCCACTATTTCCGCTAACTGCTTCAATGCCTGAACCGGCTGCAGAAATAGCCCCTGACATAATGCTGCCAACACCGCTTATAATGCTACCAATAGCCGTTGTAAGTATCCAGAAAGAAACCAGTGTATACAAACACCAGGCTAAAATACCATGCAGAGTACTGGCTGTTCTTAAAGGTACGCCAGCTAAACGGCCTGCTACATAACCACCGGCAAAAATGGCTATCAGGTTACTTACCACCCACCAGATGATGGCTCCTGTACCAAGCCCGGAAAAAGCATTGGATTCCTCTACAGGGTTTATTGAGCCCAGCCCAATACCAATGCCCAGCAGGTTCAGCAGCAACATTACAACAATAGCAACCAGTGCACCGGCAAAAATAGCACCCCAGGAAATGCGCCTGAAAAAGCCCATCCCTCTGTTTCCATAAGCTACATCTGCAGAGTAATAAGCAGAATCAGTTTCATAACGTGGTCTACGAGTATCCATAAAAAAATTATTTAGTAAAAAAATACCATCTTTCCTTCTCTACGGAACTCAAACCCGCAGGTTTAAAATATTATCTATTTATCTGGTTTTCAGGCTTAAATAAAGATACAAAACTGATTAAATTATAGAAAACAACAGGCAGAACGGTAATATCACAAACCCGGAAATATCCACTTCATCTTATTCAGCAAGCTCAATAAAGCCTTCCCTGAAATCGGCCCAGAAAGCATCAAAGCCAAGCAGGTATTTTTCGAAAAAAGGGAAAATCTGGTGCCAGTCATCCTGGCGGAAAAGACTCACCTCTTGCTGCTTCTGGTAAATTCTGCTGATGATGCGGCCGCTGGATAAGCTGTATTCCTCCTCCCAGTACAGGGGGCCGGTGTGGCTCTCCAGGGCTTTGCGGAACTCCACGAACTGATCAAAGAATAACTTTCTTACGCCCTCATCGGCCTGCTGCAGATCAATGGAGGCAACGGCTTCTTTTCCCGTAGCCTCTACCCGAAAGAAGATGCCCTTTACACCTGTGCGGTAATTGAGCCACTGCCTGGCTCCTTCTGCCTGCGGCTCATGCCTGCGCATATAGGTACCAAACAGGGTATAAAATCTTTCGTTCCAGGCTTTTGCTTCGTCTCGGGTAAACATACTAAAGTGATAATCTGCTAATTCTATAATGTAACGGAAGGCCCGGGGCGCATGGCTGCTACAACTAATGTAACGGGCCGCTATTGCGACAATAACTATCAGGCTGCAGCCAGTTTTTCCGGCTATCTACACACTACACACTTTGCAGCATTTGCAGGTTTATCGCTCCACCACAGTTCCTATGTACGCAACATAGCTTTTTAGTTAAAATTAAAAATAACTGCAATCGCTTTGTCTTCACCCCTAAAAATTTATAATATTGACAATACTTTAGGGGTGCCTCACTTGTGTGTGGCTGAGATTATACCCTCATAAACCTGATCCGGTTAGTACCGGCGTAGGAAAAAGTCCGCTACCATGCTGTGCGCATTCTGCGCTCCTGGTGCCTCCTAAAGTTATTAAACTTATCTATATGGAGGTACTGGTAAACAATCAAACAATCACCACACCGGCCAGCTGTACCATTAACAAGCTGTTGCCCCTGCTGGGTATTTCCGATACCCGTGGCATTGCCGTTGCCGTTAACGAGCAGGTAATAGCAAAAGCCAACTGGCTCACTTTTGAGCTTCTGCCAGAAGACAAAGTGATTCTCATCAAAGCTACCCAGGGCGGTTAAGCCTCTCCAGCTCCATTTTTACTCCCCCACTAAACCCATTTTTATGAAGAACGAAAAAACACCCCAGCAGGAAGTGATCAGCCGTGAGCCATTTCCCGAGTCACAAAAAATATATGTACCCGGAAGCCTCCACAATATACGTGTGGCCATGCGGGAGATTTCTCTGAGCGACACCCAGGAAAAATTCGGTGGTAAAAGAGAAAAGAATCCCTCCGTAACAGTATATGATACCAGCGGCCCCTATACCGATCCTGCCGTAGAAACCAATGTGCGCAAAGGACTGGACCCGCTGCGCCGCTCCTGGATACTGGAACGTGGCGATGTGGAAGAGCTACCGCAGATCTCCTCCCAGTATGGCAGGGCCCGCCAGGCCGATGCCAGCCTGGACCCGCTAAGGTTTGCCCACATCCAGCGCCCCCTTAGGGCCAAAGCTGGTAAAAACGTAAGCCAGATGCACTATGCCCGGCAGGGTATCATCACTCCCGAAATGGAGTATATCGCCATACGTGAAAACCAGCGGGCCGAAGAACAATTTTCTGCCCATAACAACCTGTGGCAGCAGCACAAAGGCCACAGCTTTGGCGCCAACACACCAAAAGGTTTTATCACGCCGGAGTTTGTACGGCAGGAGGTAGCCGCCGGCAGGGCCATCATCCCGGCCAACATCAACCACCCCGAAACAGAGCCTATGATCATTGGCCGCAATTTCCTGGTGAAGATCAATGCCAATATTGGCAACTCTGCCGTAGGCTCCAGCATAGAGGAAGAGGTAGAGAAAGCTGTGTGGGCCTGCCGCTGGGGAGCCGATACCATCATGGACCTCTCTACCGGTAAAAATATTCACGAAACGCGGGAGTGGATCATCCGCAACTCGCCCGTGCCCATTGGCACAGTACCCATTTACCAGGCGCTCGAGAAAGTAGGCGGCAAGGCCGAAGAGCTTAGCTGGGACCTCTTCCGCGATACACTCATAGAGCAGGCCGAGCAGGGGGTTGATTACTTTACCATTCATGCCGGCGTGCTGCTGCGCTATGTACCGCTAACAGCCAAAAGGCTCACCGGTATTGTATCGCGCGGGGGTTCTATCATGGCCAAATGGTGCCTGGCGCATCATAAGGAGAGCTTCCTCTATACGCACTTCGAGGAGATCTGCGAGATTATGAAGGCCTATGATGTAGCCTTCTCTTTAGGCGATGGCCTGCGCCCCGGCTCCCTGGCCGATGCCAACGACGAAGCTCAGTTTGCCGAGCTGGAAACCCTGGGCGAGCTCACCAAAATTGCCTGGAAGCACGATGTACAAACCATGATAGAAGGCCCCGGCCATGTGCCCATGCACATGATCAAGGAGAACATGGACAAGCAGCTGGCCCACTGCGGCGAGGCTCCTTTCTACACCCTGGGTCCGCTTACTACCGATATTGCACCCGGCTACGACCATATTACCTCTGCCATTGGCGCTGCAATGATTGGCTGGTTTGGCACGGCCATGCTCTGCTATGTAACACCAAAAGAGCACCTGGGCCTGCCCAATAAAAAGGATGTGAAAGACGGGGTAATTACTTATAAAATTGCCGCCCACGCCGCCGACCTCGCCAAGGGACATCCGGGTGTGCAGTACCGCGACAACGCCCTTAGCAAGGCCCGCTTCGAATTCCGCTGGGAAGACCAGTTTAACCTGGCCCTGGATCCGGATACGGCCCGGGAGTTTCACGACGAAACCCTGCCCGCCGAAGGTGCCAAAGTTGCCCACTTCTGCTCTATGTGCGGACCCCACTTCTGCTCCATGAAAATTACACAGGATGTGCGCAAATATGCCGAAGAGCAGGGGCTGGAAGAGGAAGCAGCCCTGCAGGAAGGCATGAAGCTAAAATCAGCAGAGTTTAAACAGGCAGGCTCCGAGCTGTACCTGTAGTGGTAAAAGCTGCAGCATGCATTTAGTGTATTATAAACATGCCTGATAATAATGCTTCTTCTTTTCGCCTGCTGGTGATAACACCGGAAAGGCCTTATGCACTGGAAACACAGTGGGTAAACAGGCTGTTTGCAAACGGTCTGGAAACCCTGCACCTGCGCAAAAAGGGCTGGAGTGAACAAGAGCTCCTTGCTTACCTGCATAAGGTAGAGGAGCGCTACCATCCGCACATCATGGTACATTATGCCGCACGCATGCCAGAGCTGGTGGAGGTAAAAGGGGTGCATTTTCAGCAACATACACTTCCGCATGTAAAGCCAGGCTACTGCGTTTCATGTCCTGTTCACTCCTGGGAGGAGTTCCTGGCACTGGCAGAGCAGGTTGATTATGCGCTGCTAAGCCCATTTTTCAACAGCATTTCCAAGCCTGGCTATGCTGCCCACCCGCAGTTGCAGCAGGTACCTGCTAATGCTCCGCTGAACAAGGTTGTGGCAATGGGGGGAATAGATGGTAGCACGATCAATACTGTGAGGCAACTGGGCATTGGCGGTGCTGCCGTTTTGGGCGCCATCTGGCAGGCAGCCGATCCGCTGGCGGCATTTTTAGAGATTCAAGAAAGGGTAAACAATGCCTGAAAGAAAATACGTGTGTAGCATTGCCGGTTTCGACCCTTCTGCCGGAGCAGGCGTAACAGCAGATCTCAAAACCTTTGAAATGCTCAAAGTGTATGGCTTTGGCATTCTCTCCGCCACCACCTGGCAAAACGACGAAAAGGTGGCGCGCGTGCAGTGGCTATCGAGCACCGACATACTGGAGCAGCTGGCTATGCTGGTGCCTAAGTTCAGAGTCGACTACTATAAGATCGGCATCATTGAAAATATGGAGCGCCTCCTGCAGCTTACCGGTTACATCAAGCACGCCAATCCGCGGGCTACCATTATCTGGGACCCGGTATTGAAGGCTTCTGACAACTTTCCCTTTTTTGGGGGTTCCGCAGACTGGATACGGCTAAAGGGAAAGGTTGACTGGCTTACACCCAACCTGCCTGAGTTTGATCTCCTGATTGGCTCCAACGAAAAAGCCATACAGCTTTCTCAGCACTTTACCATCCTGAAAAAGGGAGGCCATGCACAGGAACACAAGGGCAGGGATTTGCTCTTTTATAAAGGCTACCAGCATGTACTGGACCCGGAGGCTACAAAAGGAATTCCCAGTTCCAAGCATGGCTCTGGCTGTGTACTGGCGGCTGCCATCTGTGCTAACCTGGCTAAAGGGGCCTCGCCCATTGAGGCCTGCCAGCTGGGCAAGCGCTACATCGAAAAATTTTTAAGCTCCCATCCCAGCTTGCTGGGGTGGCATAATACATAACCTATGATAGAGAAACTACAGTTTATATCGCAGGAAAATGCGCAGCACACCCACCTGCAGGGCATAGAAGCTGCCTGCCAGGCTGGTGTAAAGTGGGTGCAGCTACGGGTGAAAAACAAACCACTCGCCGAAGTAAAAAGACTTGCGGAAGATGCCAAAAGCATTTGCCTGCAGTGGGGTGCCCGGCTCATCATCAACGACTATCCCCAGATTGCGCAGGAGGTTGGTGCCGATGGATTTCACCTGGGCAAAAAAGATATGCCTATTCAGCAGGCACAAAGGTTTGCTGAAAATATGATCATCGGGCAAACGGCCAATACCTTTGAGGATATCAGGCAGCACTGGCAAAACGGTGCCAATTATGTAGGAGCAGGCCCCTTTGCCTTTACCACCACCAAGCAAAAGCTAAGCCCCATTTTAGGGCTGGAGGGCTACCGGCAACTTATGCAGCAATGCAGGAGGGCAGGCATTACCATTCCGGTAATTGCCATTGGCGGCATTGGGCTCAGTGATATTCCGGCCATTATGCAGACTGGCGTACATGGCATTGCTGTTTCTTCGCTTATTGCCGGCGCCGAAAATATGCGCTTTACAGTAGCCAGCATTCTGCAACTCCTGGAAAACTCAACAACAGAACATGCTTACGATCGCCAATAAAACCTTCAGCTCCCGGCTCTTTACGGGTACCGGAAAATTCTCTTCTGCCCCCCTGATGGAAGAAGCACTAGTGGCAAGCGGCAGCGAACTGGTAACCGTTGCCCTCAAGCGTGTAGATGCCTATGATGCGCAGGATAATATTCTGCGGCACCTGAAGCACCCACAGTTTAACCTGCTGCCCAATACCTCGGGTGTGCGAACAGCCAAAGAAGCTGTTTTTGCAGCACAGCTGGCCCGAGAGGCGCTGGAGACCCATTGGCTTAAGCTGGAGATACACCCCGATCCGCGCTACCTGCTGCCCGACCCCATCGAAACCCTGCAGGCAGCCGAACAGCTGGTGAAGCTGGGTTTTGTGGTGCTGCCCTACATTCATGCCGATCCGGTGCTTTGCAAACGGCTGGAGGAGGTAGGTGTAGCAGCCGTAATGCCACTGGGCTCTCCCATAGGCAGCAACAAGGGGCTCAAAACTCAGGACTTCCTGCAAATCATCATTGAGCAAAGCAGGGTACCCGTGGTGGTAGATGCCGGCATAGGCGCTCCCTCAGATGCCGCCAAAGCCCTGGAAATGGGCGCCGATGCCGTACTGGTAAACACAGCCATTGCCGTATCGCAAGACCCGCTACGCATGGCAAAAGCCTTTAGGCTGGCCGTAGAAGCCGGCCGTATGGCCTACGAAGCCAGGCTGGCCCCTGAAAGCACCGCCGCCGAAGCCAGTAGTCCATTTACAGCCTTTTTGGATGAGGGCTGAAAGTTATGAGGTAGAAGTACACTAGTACACTGCTAACTATCATGAAATCCATTTCTGATTTTCTATACATCACCTGGAAGCTTTTGCTTTTATAGCCTCTTTGCTACACCAGCACCTCATACCTAAACTCCACACCTTATACCCAATAACCACCTGCCATGACCTTTCAAGATACCTTCTCCAGCCACTCCTGGGATAGCGTAAAAAGCAGCATTTACAGCAAAACAGCAGATGATGTGGTGCGGGCACTGAACAGGGAAAAGCGGGACTTGGAGGATTTTAAAGCCCTTATATCGCCGGCTGCAGCTCCTTACCTGGAGCAAATGGCCCGGCTTAGCCATGCCCTTACCCGCAAGCGTTTTGGCAATACCATGCAGCTGTACATACCACTCTACCTCTCTAACGAGTGCCAGAACATCTGCACCTACTGCGGCTTTAGCTTTACCAATAAGCTGCCCCGCCGCACGCTCACCGATGCAGAAATTCTGCAGGAAGTAGCCGCCATCAAAGCCCTGGGTTACGAGCATGTGCTGCTGGTAACCGGCGAGGCTAACCAGACAGTAGGGGTGCCTTATTTCAAGCGGGTGCTGGCGCTTATCCGCCCCCACTTTTCGCATATTTCTATGGAGGTGCAGCCGCTGGACCAGGAGGAGTATCAGGAGCTGGTACCGCTGGGCCTGAATACCGTGCTGGTGTACCAGGAAACCTACCACCAGGAAGATTATAAAAAGCATCACCCGCGGGGTAAAAAATCGAACTTCCAGTACCGGCTGGAAACCCCCGACCGCCTGGGCAGGGCAGGCGTGCATAAAATTGGGCTGGGGGTGCTCATTGGCCTGGAAGACTGGCGCACCGACTGCTTTTTCACTGCCCTGCACCTGAACTATTTAGAGAAAAGGTACTGGAAAACAAAATTTTCCATCTCCTTTCCAAGGCTGCGTCCCTTCTCGGGCGGCCTGGCTCCCAAAGTTGAAATGACAGATCGGGAGCTGGTGCAGCTGATCTGTGCCTACCGGATCTTGAATGAAGATGTGGAACTCTCGCTTTCTACCCGGGAAACTCCTAAATTCCGCAATAATGTGCTGAAGCTGGGCATTACCTCCATGAGTGCCGGCTCCAGGACCAATCCCGGTGGCTATGCTGTTGAGCCACAATCGCTGGAGCAGTTTGAGATCAGCGACGAGCGCAGCCCAAAGGAAATAGCAGCCCTCATCAGGGAACAGGGTTATGAACCGGTTTGGAAAGACTGGGATAGGGTATTTACATAATTGAGCCAGGAATCAGGAGCCAAGACCATATAAGTACTACCGCCTCTGCCTGCAGCAGCTAAGCCTGGCTCCTGATCTTTAATTCCTGATTTTTATTTTTTATGGAAGAAGCCTATACCAAGTACAGAGCCTATCTTTTTTCGGTCGCCTACAACATCCTGGGAGAGATTCAGGAGGCCGAAGACCTGGTGCAGGATACTTTTGAGGTGGTGCTTGGCAAAGAGGTGAGCGGAATCAAAAACCCCAAAGCTTACTTAACCCGCATTGTTGCCAATAAATCAATAGACCGTCTACAGGTTCTAAAAAAGCAGCGTGAGGCTTATCCCGGCACCTGGCTGCCGGAACCGCTGATTACGTTTACAGATGCTGTGCCGGAAGGAGTGCCGCAGGAAGGCATTTTAGCCTATGAAGTGCTCTATGCCCTTGATCAGCTCAACCCAACCGAACGGGCTGCTTTTGTCTTGCGAACAGCTTTCGACTATCCCTACCAGGAGTTATCACTCATCTGCAATACTACGGAAGTAAACTGCCGGCAACTGGTGCGGCGTGCCAAGCAGAAAGTTTCGCAGGGAGTTAAAACTCCTGCATCCGGCGCAACAGAAGACCAAAGCCTGCAGCAGCTGATCAATACTTTTTTACAGGCTTGCGCAGCCGGCAATCCGGAAAAGCTGGCCCAATTCTTAAAACAGGATGTTGCACTTTATTCCGATGGGGGTGGTAAGGTGGCTGCTGCACTCAACATCTTAAGGGGGCATGGGGTGGTAAGCAAGTTTTTGGTTGGTGTTACCGGTAAAAAGCTGGAGCAGCAGTTAGGCATCCGGCAGGTACTGGTCAACGGGCGTCCGGCTGTTATCTTACTGGTAAACGGGCAAACAGATAGTGTGCTTTATCTTCAGGCTGATGGCAGCCAACTGTCGCAGATTTTCTTTGTCCGCAATCCGGATAAAATTATTCTGAAATAGGCTGTCACAAACAGCGACTAATCCGGACATAAGGAAAAAACCGCTATGACTGCACGATTAAGCCCTATCGAAAATCCTGAGAGCCCGCTCATGAAGCTGGCCTACTGGTTCACCAAAAAGATGTTTGGCAAGGTAATCAGCCCCCTCAAACTGATTCATGCTCGCCTGCCTTTTAGCTTTTTAAACTGGTCCAGAAAGATACAGTCCCTGGAAAAACAGCTGGCCATTCCCCCCGACCTGGCACTGCTGGTTAAAATTCATGTAGCGCAGCTTAACGGCTGCGGCTTTTGCATAGATATTGCCAAAGCACAGGCCATAGGTAAATTTGACCGGCAGGAACGCTTCTTTAGCGTAAACAGCTTTGAGGAATCGCCGCTTTTTTCCAGGCAGGAACAGCTGGCCCTCCGTTTTGCCACTGAATTAACCCGGCACAAGCAGGTAAGTGATGAAACCTATGGCCGCTGCCAGGAACATTTCTCCGACAAGGCCCTTATCAGCATTGCCTGGGTGGTGGCGGTAGAACATTACTATAACATTCTCAATGGTGCCTTTGCAATAGAGTCTGATGGTTTATGTACGCTTCCGGAACAGCAACACAGCAGCAAACCATTCAAAGGGCAGCTACAGTAGAAAGCAATAGATCTTAACTGGCGCTGGTAGCATTATGGTAGCAGCGCCACTTTTTTTACCCCACAATCATGTCTTCATCCACCTCCTGCGCCCAGGCCAGAATACCGCCTTTCAGGTTGTAGAGATTCTGATAGCCCTGCTCCTGTAAGAGCTTAATGGCCTGGGCACTTCGCTGGCCACCGCGGCAATGGAGCACTACTTTCTTACACCTGGCAACTTTATCCAGCTGTTTTTCTAGGCTCTTTAACGGAATTAGCTCTCCTCCAATATTAGCATCTTCCCATTCATGCGGCTCGCGCACATCAATCAGCTGAAAATCTTCCCCGGCATCCAGCATGGCTTTCAAGTCTGTAGCACTTATTTCCTGCAGTGGCTGCTCCTGCCTGCCTACTCCACAAAAAGCCTCGTAGTCGATGAGGGAGTGGATGGTGGGGTTTTCGCCGGTGAGCGGGTTTTGTGGATCTTTGGCAACCTTTAAAGTGCGGGTACTAAAGCTTAGGGCATCGTAGAGGAACAACCTGCCTGAAAGGGTTTCGCCAATGCCGGTAATTACCTTGATCACCTCGTTAGCCTGTATTGTACCCAGTAACCCGGGTAACACTCCTAACACGCCCCCTTCGGCACAACTGGGCACCATGTGGGGCAGGGGAGGGTGGGGGAAAAGGTCTCGGTAATTGGGACCTCGGCTGCCATCGGGGTAGTGGTAGTTGAACACGGAGGCCTGTCCATCGAACTGGAAAATGGAGGCATAAACCAGGGGCTTGTCCAGCAGCACGCAGGCATCGTTTACCAGGTAGCGGGTAGGGAAGTTATCGGTACCATCAGCCACCACATCATAAGCTTTTATAATCTGCAGAGCATTTTCAGAAGTAATCCTGGTGTTATGCGTAATAAAGGTAACATTAGGATTTAGCCCTTGCAGACGCTTTTTGGCAGCCTCAACTTTGGGAGTGCCAACATCTTCTACCGTGTACAGCACCTGCCGCTGCAGATTGCTTCTGTCTACCACATCAAAATCAAGCAGCCCAATAGTACCTACGCCCGCAGCAGCCAGGTACAACAGCAGCGGACAGCCCAAACCGCCGGTGCCTACCACCAGCACCTTTGCTTCCTTCAGCTTACGCTGCCCTTCGTGCCCGAACTGGGGCAGGATGAGGTGCCGGTTGTAGCGCTGAAGTTCTTCCGGGGTAAAGGGGCTGTTACTCATGATAATATTTTTTGATAACTGCTCCTGTAAAAATAACAAGAACAGCCTTAACCAGCATACCAGGAGAATGTCTATAATCTGCAGATGTGCTTATTCGCCTGCAAAGCGGTAGCGGATACCAAAGCTGCCCCTTAAGACTGACCGTCCTTCAATTACTATGATAGGGGCTACCTCCAGGTGAAAGCCAAAGTTCTTTCTTTCAAATGGAAACAGGTTCAAACCAACGGGGAGTATTGGCCCCCGAAATGTATTATCCCTGTACCCCAAACCAGCATAAAACTCATAGTCAGGCTTGTTGATAAACTGATAGGTAAGCACCAGTTCAGGTGAAAAATTATTAATAACCAAATCCGTACCAATACGAAGCTCAGGCATTAGCCGCTCATTGATTTCATAACCGATGGAAACAAACGGAAGATTAGACTGATGATAACCTACACTCAATTGTGCCATAGCAGCTGTTGTCACAGTCAAAAAAAGTACAGTAGCAAAGAAAAATTTCAGCATTTGAAAAGAAACAGATGTTAAAAAGCTAAATGTAACAATGTATAGCTGTGCCGCAAAAAAAAGCTGCATGTGCAGGCCACATGCAGCTAACATTTAAAGCAATGGTAATAGCAGCATCAGAATGCTCAGGAGTTCAAAGCAAAGAACTGTCCGTGAAAGCCAAAAGTAATATGCTGCGGCACTTCGGTCCTGGCCAGTTCCTGCAGGTTCTGTGCATTTAAAATGAGGAGGAATGAGGTACCTTTGCGTGCATTGAGTACCACACTCAAAATAACGCCATCATCTTCTGATGCACCGGAAGGCCGTGGTACAAAAACCGGCTCTCCGGGATAGCAACCCTCTTCCTGCCAGATAGTTTCCGCCCCTGTATTAACATCTATTTTTGCCAGGGCATCAAGGAAATTACCAGGCTCAAGATTGGCTGCGGCATAAACGTACTGGTAGGGCTTTGTATTGATGCTCTCATAGTTGGTGCGCGGCAACTCCACCGGAAGCTCAGTGAGCAGCTTTTTCTCAATCGTATTATCGAAGGTTGAAATGGTGTACCGCCACAACTGACCTGCCGCCAATGAAGGATTGTTTGCCCTAAGCTCATCCAGGTACAGAAAACTAACGATAGAGGCATCTTCATAAGTAATCAGGTCGAAAACGATCTCCCCATCCTGTTCAAATGCGTTGGCATGATGAAAACAGAAGAATGCATCTGTTTTAATGGTACTTACCTCACCGGAATTTTTATGAACCAGGTGAATGATGGTGCCCCTGTCTTCCTTCCACTTAAACTTTTCTATAAAAGGCTTGTCTTTGAACCTGAATTCCAGCGGTGTTGCCACCAGTGGGTTTTCCAGGAAGACAACATAGTTCTCAGTCATCCCAAAACTGTGGATGTAGGCAAATTCTTTGGTGGGTATTGAGGCAATGAGCCTTCGTTCCTTGCTATCTGCCGGAGCCTCATATATGTGGTAGAAACTTTTGTAAGCTATTTCTGTCAGGTAACTGTAAATGTTCCCCTCGTTATCCATGTGTGGATGGACCGGCGTAAGCTGTCCCCGTAGTTTATCCTCAAACCGATAGTTGCCCCTTGTTTCCAGGGTATCCAGATCAAATATTTTCGGGTTAGGCGTTTCCGTACAGGAAGTCACTTCTTCGCCATATTTGATAATGTTCACACAGCCATTGTCGGTAGGAGTAGGGCCTTTAAAGAAGGAAAAAACCTTTTGAAAAAGATCCCGGCAGGGGTCGGTGCCAAACTCACCATGGGCGATCCTGCCTTTCTTCAGGGCCTTCTTGTATACCTCGGATTCCAAAAATTTGCAGGAATAAGTTGCCTCCTGATCCTTAATTTCAAACTTGTGCAGCATCGCCAAACCATCGAACCAATGCTTATACTTATCCCTCCCCACCTCAAATTTAGAGGGTGCTGTTCTGATCAGCGTACCCTGTAGCCACCCGGGTATGGCACCAGTAATTTTAAGCTTTACGTCTGAACATTCGTTGTTCTGACTTTTGAAGCCATAGCTGTAATTTGGGTTTTCCATGCTTCCTTATAGATGAGCCTTCCTTAAAAACAATATAAGAACTTTATCATTGTTTAAGACTTGAGGTACAGCTGTTTATTATGTTTTGAAGACACACTTACTATGTCTCCGGCAGACATCACGCCAATGGCAGGCAGTAACTTTTATTATACAGATCTTTAATATGTTTACTGCTCAACCGCTACCTGCCGCATTGTTTTAATACAACCATACCGGAAGGTGCAGTTTACAGGATTCACTGTGTATTAAAACCACCTGATGTGAATTTTGCTGTTTAAACCTTTAATAAAAAAAGGAGCCTTTCGGGCTCCTTCATATCAAATGATCATTATCTCCTAATCAGCTTAACCTGCCCTTGTAGCTTTCGTAGCCAAAGCTTTTTACCAGCTTAAAAGAGTTATCTTCTTTCCAGATGCCGATAGAGGGGAGCTGTACGCCATTGAAGTTGGTGGTTTTTACCATAGTGTAATGGATCATGTCGTTAAAGATCAGCGGGTCACCAATCTGTGGCTCCTTTTCAAACTGGTAATCGCCAACAAAGTCGCCTGCCAGGCAAGTACCACCACCTACGCGCCAGGAGCCGTCTTTTTCATCGGTGCGGCCATTTGATTGAACATCACCAGCTCCATGTATCTTCGGCTTATAAGGCATTTCAATACAATCGGGCATGTGCGCGCTTACAGAAGCATCCATTACAATTACGTTGATTCCCTGGGAATCTATGATATCGAGCACCTTGGCGCGCAGGTAACCAGTTTGCCAGCCTACCGCCTCGCCAGGCTCCAGGATCACATGCACATCGTACTTCTCTTTGATGTACCTGATAAGCTTAATGAGACGGTCAATGTCATAATCATCACGCGTAATGTGATGCCCGCCACCCAGGTTAAGCCATTTTGCCTGATGCAACAGCGGACCAAAGCGATCTTCCACTGCTTTGAAGGTACGCTCCAGTGCATCGGCATTGTTCTCACACAGGGTATGGAAATGCACACCCTCCATGCCCTCGGGCAGCTTATCGCCAATATGATTGGCCGTAGTGCCCAGGCGTGAGCCGGGAATGCAGGGGTTGTACAGCTCTACCTCTACCTCTGAGTACTGCGGATTAACCCGAATGCCGCAGCTGATACCAGCCGCCAGTGCCCGTTCCTTGTACTGGTTCCACTGGTTGAGGCTGTTGAATACAATATGGCTGCAGATCTGCTCCAGCTCGGGCCAGTCTTCTTCACGGTAGGCCGGTGCTGTGAGGTGGGCTTTTACACCCATCTCTTCCCAAATAAGTTTAGCCTCGTGCAGTGAAGAGGCGGTGCCGCCCGGCAGGTATTCCCGCACCAGCGGAAAGGTGCTCCACATGGCAAAGCCTTTCAGGGCACAGATGATCTCGCAACCGGTCTCATCCATCACATGCCTAAGCACCTGCAAATTATACCGCAGCAGCCGCTCCTCCAGCACAAAGCAGGGGGAAGGGGTGGTATCGAATCGTACCGTTGGCGTTTTGTCTATGGGGAATTTTTCGCTTGTAGTCATTTCAGGAATTGAGTCAAGAATCAGGAATCAAGAAACAGGACCACCCCGGTAAAATGCCGCTGCAGTCCCAATTGTTTATTCTAGCTTTTTAATCAGGTTATGGATCATCTTCTGCAGCTGATTCGTCTTATCAACGATAGATGTATCGTTAGCCGATGAGTAGCCAAGACGCACTGCTAGTAAAAGTTGCGTTTCAACTTCAAAGGCAGAGCCTAGGGCCATATTTAAAAATCTAACAAAATCTTTATCAGAACCTCTACCCGATCCTTCAGCTATATTACTAACTATAGAAACAGCACTTCTCCTGATCTGTGAAACTAAACCAAACTTTTCTTCAGCAGGAAAATTTGCCGACAACAGGTATATTTTTTCTGCCTGCTCCATTGCCAGCTGCCACACCTGAAGGTTCTTGTAGTTGTGCATTCAGTCTTGATTCCTGATTCTTGACTCCTGATTCAAATTGATTAATTTGGATATTCATGCGGCAGCTCTACGCCCTCTTTCTCATGCCAGGGCAGGCCGTGCTTGTTCATCATGTCCAGGAACGGATCGGGATCCAGCTGCTCTACGTTGTACACGCCGGGCTTCATCCAGGTGCCTTTCAGCATCAGGGCGGCGCCAATCATGGCTGGTACGCCGGTGGTATAGCTTACGCCCTGGGCGCCGGTTTCTTTGTAGGCTGCCTCATGGCTGCAGTTGTTCCAGATAAAGTAGGTTTTATCTTTACCCCCCTTGATACCTTTGATCTGGCAGCCAATAGAGGTTTCGCCGGTATAGTTTTCACCTAACTCATCGGGTGCAGGCAGTACTGCTTTCAGGAACTCCAGCGGAATAACATCCATACCCTGGAATTTGATTGGCTGAATGCTGGTCATGCCTACGTTTTGCAGCACCTGCAGGTGGGTGATGTACTGCTGGCCAAAGGTCATCCAGAAGCGGGCGCGCTTGATGGTCGGAAAGTGCTTCACCAGCGACTCCAGCTCTTCGTGGAACAGGAGGTAGCTCTCCTTCGGACCAATGCCTGGATAGTCTATAGGCTTGTGAATGCTCATGGGGTCAATCTCCACCCACTGTCCGTTTTCCCAGTACTTGCCTTTCTGGGTAATTTCACGGATGTTAATCTCCGGGTTAAAGTTGGTAGCAAAAGCTTTGCCATGGCTGCCGGCATTACAGTCTACAATATCGAGGTAATGGATTTCGTCGAAGTGATGTTTGGCGGCATGAGCCGTGAAAGCCTGGGTGGCACCGGGGTCGAAACCGCAGCCCAGCAGCGCCATCAGCCCTTTTTGCTTAAAGCGGTCCTGGTAGGCCCACTGCCAGCTGTATTCAAATTTGGCTTCTTCTTTAGGCTCATAGTTGGCAGTATCGAGGTAGTGCACCCCGTACTCCAGGCAGGCATCCATAATGGGCAGGTCCTGGTAAGGCAGCGCCACGTTTACCACCAGGTCGGGCTTATAGCTGTTGAACAGCTTTACCAGCGCCTGTACATCGTCGGCATCTACCTGTGCGGTTTTTATTTTAACGCCAAAGCGCTTTTCGGTATCCTGTGCTATGCGTTCTACTTTAGACAGCGTACGGCTGGCCAGCATAATTTCTGTAAAAACTTCGGGTAGCTGCGCGCATTTCTTCACCACAACGGTGCCAACGCCACCAGCTCCGATAATAAGTACTTTTCCCATCCTGATGCGAGTTTAAGTCTTTAAGTATAAAAAGCAGATCTAAAAATTGTTGGGCAATATTAGGAAAAATTAGTGAGAAGGAAGAGGTGAAGAGTCAGGACTCAGGAATCAGGAGCCAGGATTTGCGCCGGCAGATGTTCAAAACTTGTATAGAAGCAAGCTGTATTTTAAATTGATGACGTGACGGCTGAAATGATTTTCTGGCTACAGATGGCAACTTTCAACCCCACAATTTACTGGCTCCTGATTCAAGAAAAATGGAAACCTCCACCTTCACACCTCTTCAAAGCGTACAGCAGGCGCTGCGGCAAAGGGTAAGGCCTGAAAAGGCTGCACATTATCCAAAATATTTTCAGGCCTATGCCGGTGGTTATGGCGAAGGCGATCAATTTCTGGGTGTAGTAGTGCCTGATAACAGGGCAATAGCCAAAGGCCACTGGCAGCAGCTGGAGCTGCACAATCTTAGTCCGCTACTCCTAAGCGCCTGGCATGAGGAGCGCCTGTGTGGATTATTTATGCTGCTGGAGCGCTACAAAAAGAGCAAAACAGCAGCAGAAAAGGAGGCCTGTGTACAGTGCTACCTGCAGCACCTGCCCGGCATTAACAACTGGGACCTGGTAGATGCAACCGCCTATGACATGCTGGGCCACTGGCTTTTGAACAGAGAACGCTCCCTGCTCTATACCTTTGCCGCCGCCGGCGACCTCTGGCGGCAGCGCATAGCAGTAGTAGCAACCCTGGCTTTTATCCGCAAAGGGCAGTTTACCGATACGCTGTTGCTGGCCGAGAAACTTATGCAGCACCAGCACCCCCTGATGCACAAAGCTATTGGCTGGATGCTGCGCGAGCTGGGCAAAAAAGACGAGCTGGTGCTGGTAGAATTCCTGGACCAGCATTACAGGAACATGCCCCGCACCATGCTGCGCTACGCCATAGAGCGTTTTCCGGAAAATACCCGGCAGGCTTATTTAAAAGGAAAGGTCTAAACCAGCTTTGTTCTTTTACAACCACAGACATCAGCATAGTTTCAGACAGAACAGGAGCAGCTCTAAAACAAAGCGTTTACATAATTTGCCCGCTATTGATATAATGAAAAATATTTGTAATTAAATTCAATATAATTGTGAATCAGATGATTACATTTGCACTCATCTAACAATTTATTTTACATATCAATGAGAGCAAATTTCTATCTGGTGGGTGTGCTGGCATTGTTGGCTATTACATCCTGCGATGACGATGATGCTAAACCAGCATCAGCCCCGATAATGTTTGATGGTAAAGGCTACACTGCACAAAAAGGTTTTGCTTTTGATTTTGGTCCTGACTTAGCAGAAACTCACTACAACTATGATTTTGCTTTGGTAGATCAGGCAAACGTTACATTAGATGATCTGGAGGATGCAGATGAAATAGAAGCAAAGTTTCTATTGTATGCAGAGCTTTTTTCACCAGGTAGTGATGAGTTTCGTACCGGTACTTTTACCTACGATGCTCAGGCTACTGATGTAGAAGGTGATTACTATTTCAATCAATTAAGTCTTGTTGTAGATAGTAATAACGACGGCAAACTTAGCGATTCAGATAACGAGTATTTACCTCAGTCTGGCACAGTTACAGTTTCCGGTTCTGCCAATAACTACACCCTTTCGCTTGATCTTACCATGGCTGGTGGTAAGAAACTAACAGGTAGCTACTCAGGAAATTTTCAATATTTTGATTTTGGAGGTGAGCGTGCTCCGGACGGAGATTTGCGGAAAACAAATACGTCAAAGCTTATTCTAAAATGAAATCTTCAATCAAACAAAAAGCCAGCTTATTATGCTGGCTTTTTGTTTGATTTATGTTTTCTTAAACGCCCTGCGCTTCTACACTCTGCACCTCAGGCACCATGCGTTTCAGCAGGTTTTCGATGCCGGCCTTAAGGGTGATGGTTGATGAAGGACAGCCGCTGCAGGAGCCCTGTAGCAACACTTTCACCACGCCATTTTCAAAGCTGTGGAACTGAATGGCACCGCCATCGCTCTCTACTGCCGGGCGAACATACTCGTCCAGAATGTTCACGATCTTAGCCTCAGTATCAGTTTGCGGACCGGCGCCTGCAGCTGCAGTAACTTCGTTCTGTTTGTTCACCAGGGCACGGCCACTTTCCAGGTACTGCTGAATAAGGGCTTTAAGCTCTGACTGTATCTCTATCCACTCTATATCGGCATTTTTAGTTACCGTTACAAAATTGCTCATAAAGAACACCCGCTCAACATAGGGTTTCTCAAACAGCTCCTGTGCTAAAGGAGATGCCTCCGCACTGTTTTTATCAGCAAAATCGTAGGTCTGGCCTTCGGGCAGCAGCATAAAGTTAGCTACAAACTTAAGGCTGTTAGGGTTTGGATTTGCCTCCAGGTAAAGCGTTACGTATCTTTTATTATCGGTTTGTTGATCTGTTTGCATAGGGCAAGAGGTTTATATAAAAAACAGCAAAAAGCAGGATTCGTTCCCCTTTTACCATTGATGTGTGCAAAGGTCGTTCCATTGTGCTGAAAAAACAAGAAAAGTAGAGGAGGAGCAGCACATGGATAAATGAGCAAGGTTAAGGATTGGCATTAGCAGCTTAAAACTTTATATTAAAGCATCACTCTTTTTTTGCAATGCGATCTCTCCCGCTATTACTGCTCTTTACTGTGCTGCTCCTTTGCGCCTGCCAGCAGGAACCTGCCTATCAGCTGCCTGAAAATGCTGCTCAATTCCTGGCAGGCGATACCCTCAAAAGCTGGAAACTGGCCTGGCGCTATAATGGCGGAGTTCGTGTAAGCATGGGGCCCTGCTACTACGGCTACCGGCAAACCTTCAAAACTGATGGTACCTTTCATGATAATAATGGGGAGCAGTCGGCCGACTGTGGCGAATCTATGCATGGGAAATGGTACCTGCGGCACGACAGGGAGAACAAGCCTTACCTTAGCCTGCAGAGCAGCCTCATACCACAGGCCTTTGGTATCGATAAAGACATAAAGGACTTCCAGATCGTTGAGCTTAATGATCAGAAGCTGGTGCTGCGCTTCAGGCATGCGCTGTTTACCAATAAAACCACCCTTATTGAAGATACCCTGGTACCCGAAGATGTTGAAGTAGCCGACAGGGAATTTCACTGGTAAGCAGCTCACCAGTTTAGAGCAGGCTTATCTATGGCTGTCGCAGGTAGCAGTAATCCTTGTTAATAACAGGCGCAGGCCGTAGTGCTGCAACTTTCTGTTCCTGTTGCGGTTGTGTAAAAAACTACCCCATGCGTTACCTAAGTATCGATTTAGAAACTACCGGCTCCGATCCGCTTACCTGCCAGATTATTGAGTTTGCTGCCGTACTGGAAGATACAGAAAAACCCGAAGTACCCGTAGAAGAGCTCCCTTACCTGCGCCTGGCGGTGCATTATGAAATTCTATGCGGTAATGTAGCCGCACTTGCCATGAATGCCAGGCTGCTGCAGGAGATTGCCGATGCAGAGCAGAAAAACAACCTGCCCCCGGACCATTGCCAGGCTGGCGAAGTACTAGCCCGTTTTGCTGAATTTCTGGATGCCCATCAGGTAAACCGGAAGCGCGCCCTGCTGGCTGCCGGTAAAAACTTTGCTTCCTTCGACCTGCCCTTTATTCATAACCTTCCCGGCTATGGTGAGCTGCTCAAAATCAGCAATGCAGTTATAGATCCCGCCCTGCTTTACCTCGACTGGCACAACGACCGAAAGCTACCCAACATGTCTACCTGTAAAGAAAGAGCCGGCTTGTCTGATATTGTAAGCCACCAGGCACTGGATGATGCCCGCGATATTGTACGCCTGCTCCGCCCGTTCTACAAAAAATTTGTTAACCCCGGCCAGCAGGGAGAGGAGCAGTAACACATCCGGCTTAGCGCTGCCGGCCCCCCTTTCATGACTAATATCAACTTTAAGAGAGGCTTAATATCATAAAAAGGTTTACTAACAAGCGTTAGCTTTACTGTATGTTGTACGCAAAGCTATACGCATATGAGCCAGTTTGTTAGTGCCGAAGAAGCTGTAAAGGTGATCAAATCGGGAGACCGGGTGTACATACACAGCGTTGCCGCGGCTCCTGCCGCACTTATAGACGCCATGGTAGCCCGTGCCCCAGAGTTGAAAGATGTTGAAATTGTACACCTGCACACCGAAGGAAAAGCTCCTTATACCGAAGCCCGCTACCAGGATAGCTTTCAGCTACACTCCCTCTTTGTAGGACCTAATGTACGTACAGCCACACAGGAGGGCTTGGCCGACTATATTCCCATCTTCTTAAGTGAAGTACCCAACCTGTTTCGGCGCAATGTGTTGCCGCTGGATGTTGCCCTGGTGCAGGTATCGCCACCAGATAAACACGGCTACTGCAGTCTGGGGCCATCGGTAGAAGCCACCAAAGCGGCCATTGAAAGCGCAAAAATTGTAATTGCACAGGTAAATGTACATATGCCCCATGTATATGGCGATGGCCTGCTGCCCATCAGCAGTTTCAATTACCTGGTTAAGCACAATGTGCCGCTGCACGAACCGCATAACCGCAAATGCAGCGAACAGGCCGGGCAAATTGGCAAGCACATAGCAGCCCTTGTAGAAGATGGTGCTACGCTACAGATGGGAATTGGCGCCATACCCGATGCCGTACTCGCCTCCCTGAGCAACCACAAAGGCCTGGGCGTGCACACCGAAATGTTCTCCGACGGCCTGATGCCCCTGATAGAAAAAGGAGTGGTAACAAACGAGTATAAAGCAGTAATGCGGGGTAAAACCGTATCAGCTTTTGTAATGGGCAGCCAGCGCCTCTATCATTTCATTGACCGTAACCCGGCCATACAGCTCATGGATGTAGCCTTCACCAACGATGTGAGCGTAATACGACAAAACCCCAGGGTAACCGCCATTAACTGCGCCATAGAGGTAGACCTTACCGGCCAGGTTTGTGCCGATTCTATTGGCATGCGGCAGTACAGCGGGGTAGGGGGGCAAATCGATTTTATCAGGGGCGCCTCTTATTCCGAAGGTGGTAAACCTATCATAGCACTTCCTTCTGTTACCTCTCGGGGCGAGAGCAGAATTAACCCGGTATTGCGCCCGGGTGCAGGCGTTGTAACTACCCGTGCCAATGTGCATTACATTGTAACTGAATGGGGTGCTGTAAACCTGTACGGAAAAAGCCTGAAGCAGCGCGCCAAAGCCCTTATTGAAATAGCACATCCGCAACACCGCGAAGCACTGGAGCGTGCAGCTTTTGAGCGCTTCGGGCATATGGCGTACGTGCTTATTTAATGCTGTAGTAAGCTCCTTCTTTTATAGCTTTACTTTTTTGTATCGCTATTTCAGGATGGGGCACCTGCAATTGAACTAGCCTGGCAGCCAGATGGTAAAGGTGGTACCCTCCCCTGGCTGACTTTTAACATCAACATGGCCTCCCAGTATTTCTGCCTGCACTTTAACCAGGTAGAGACCCAGGCCGCGCCCGTCTTTTCCCTCATGGAACCGTTTGTACATCTTAAAAAGCTGATGCCCATGCTGCACTAGGTCAATTCCCGTACCATTGTCTTCTACCACTAAGCTCACACCACCTCTTGATGGTCTTGTTTCTATTTTGATGAAACAGGTACGGTCAGGGTGCCTGTATTTCAGGGCATTGCTGATCAGGTTGTAAAATACACTGTACAGGTAAGACTTTACACTTTGCAGCTGCTTAACCTCCAGGTGCTGGAATACCTCCGCTTCTGCAGATTCCAGCTCGTTATCTAAAGACAGCAGCACATTCTCGAGCAGCTGCTCCAGGTTTACGGGTTCAGATACCTGCCGGCCTTCCTGTATCTGGAGCACCTTTGAGAGATCGAGGATCACCCGATCAAGTGCCGCTGCTGATGATTTTGCATGGAGCATTAGTTCCCTGTTTTCCGGATCGGCCTTTTCCATGTTAAAAAGACTGCATAAGCCCAGCAGGCTGGCAACCGGGCCTCTTAGGTTATGAGAGATGGTATAACTGAACTGCTGCAGCTCTTCCAGCCGTTTGTGCAGCTCCCGGTTGCTGGCATCCAGAATTTTGTTTTTTTCCAGCAGGTGCTGGTGCAGCTGCAGGTTTTCTGCCTGCAGTAACTCCTTCTGCTGCTCTATAAGCTGATTGGCTTCCTGCAGCTGCTGCTGGCTTTCTACCAGTACATCTGCCTGAGCAGAAATTTCTTCGTGCCGTATGCCCAGCTCTTCGTACAAATAGTTGAGCTGCTTATGCCCCTCCATTAGCTCTTCTTCTGCCTGCATCAGCATATTTTTGTAGTATAAAAAGGCTGCTACCATCAGCACAAAGAGTATGATAAAGAGCAGGTGAACAAACCTGTAATAGGGAGAGCCAAAACCCAGCTGGTAGTAACTCACCCCAAAAACAGCATGAATGGAGGTGTGTAACAGTAAATAGAAAAAATTTATCGAAAGCCCTGTAACAAGCATCTTCCGCTCGTTTAAACGAAACAACACCAGGGGTAACAGGGCAGTAATAAGCAGCACCAGGCGGCTTGCAAAAAATGAAAATTCTTCTACCTGTTCATTACTGATTTTTCCCAGCACCGACACAAGCATGGTGGCTGTAGGCACAAAAATGCATATGGCCATGCGGCTGAAGCTGTGATGCCTGCTACGGTTAAGTACCAGTACCCACAGATAAAAGAAACAGGTGATCAGCACAAGATATACCTGGATAACCAGGCCTATGGTAACAGCAATGGCTATGGCAAGTAATACGCTTAGGGTTAACAGAATTAGCGAGAGATTATTGGTAAGCAGAATGATGCGCCGCTCATGCGGACGCATAGACGGATTTACACCCCAATGGCTTACTCTTTCCCACATTCTTATTATCATAAAATTCCGCTATGCATAAAACCTTTGCAAGGTGTGTTACAGCTTTTACATAATGTAGCAGGTGTTAAGCCCGGCCTCCAATGCATTTTTTTTGAAAGCCTTGTGCAGAACAGTACATATTGCCCTAAGAAATACTGCCGTAATGCCTACACCCACAGCGGCGCCTGCCTGCTGCTGCCACCATTAACAGACTGATGGTAAACCCGATACGTGTTTTACAAGAAAAATGGAGTGTACCTGAATAGTGTTAACAAAAGAAAAACCACCGCAAGCCTGCGGTGGTTTAAAATTTTATTTGTTTTTACTTAAACAGCAGCCTTTTTGAAATGCCGTTTTAGCCAGCTTTCTGCAGCAGGTAACAACCATTTTTGCTCCAGCTCAGCCTTAGTGGCTACAAGTGTGTTTACCAGTTGCGTTTGTGGCGTTATCACACCTTCCGCTATCAGCTGCTTTAGCTCACCCAGCGCATAAGCTTTTACCTGCCCATCCTGCAGAAAATAAACCAGGCTGCGTTCGGTAAGGCTAAGACTCAGCTCTTTTTCCAGCATGCGTACATAGCCCATAGAGCTATCGATGGAGCAGCCACTGGCTGCCTGTACACCTTCGTCTACAGCCAAGATCAGAAACTGATCCTCCAGCACCTGGAAACCCGCCTGCAGGGGTGTTCCATGCGTGGCCCAGCTGTTTAAAAATTCAGGTGCGGTATTATTGATAAACGTTAGTTCTTCACTGGTAAAAGCTCTTGGAGCCGCATACACCCAGATGCGGGCAGTAGTGGGCAGTTTGCTGAACGGTATGTGCATAATCTTACTACTTATTCAATCAATATAAAGCAGAATCAGTCTCCTGAAGTTCCTTGTTTAGTCTTGAATTCAAAGTAAACAAACAGAACTGACAGCATCAAACTTAGCGCCAGCAATGTACTATAGGCTGTAACAGACTGCTCATGGTAGACTATACTGCTTTCTCTATCAAAAAGCCGCTCTTCTGAATTATATGGCAGCTTAGATCGCAACCACACCAGCCCTGCAAGCAACACAGCTACTGCACAAAAAACTATTGCTAAAAGCTTAGAGAGTACGCTCATACCGCACAGCCCATACCTCGTACCTCAAAGGCTTCGGTCAATCAGCTCTGCCAGGTCAACTACATTTACTTCGTTTTCTTTATTCTTTGCCTTCACGCCATCTGAAAGCATTACCATACAGAAGGGGCAGGCTACGGCAATGGTCTGGGCGCCGGTGGCAAGCGCTTCTTCTGCACGCTCCACGTTTATATCTTTCGCTTTCTTTGGGTCTGGGAAGCCTGGCTCCGGTTCTTTCCACATCTGGGCACCACCGGCACCGCAGCATAAGCCTTTGGCTTTGCTCCGCTTCATTTCCACCAGCTCGGCATCCAGTGCCTCCAGCACTTCGCGTGGTGCTTCGTAAATTCCATTGCCACGGCCCAGGTAGCAGCTATCATGGTAGGTAATGCGTTTGCCCTTAAATTCACCACCGCCTTTCATGGTAATTTTGCCCTCATTGATAAGCTGCTGCAGAAAGCTGCTGTGGTGCATTACCTCATAGGTACCTCCCAGGGCAGGGTACTCATTTTTCAGCACATTAAAGCAATGTGGGCAGGCAGTTACAATCCGCTTGATCTCGTAGCCATTGAGCACCTGAATGTTGCTCATGGCCTGCATCTGAAAAAGAAATTCATTACCGGCACGGCGGGCAGGATCGCCGGTGCAGCTTTCTTCCGTACCCAGTACGGCAAACTTGATGCCTATCTTATTCAGGATTTTTACAAAGGCACGGGTAACATTTTTGTAGCGGTCGTCGAAGCTACCGGCACAGCCTACCCAAAATAATACATCGGGTGTTTCTCCGGCAGCGGCCAGTTCAGCAACGGTAGGTACTTTATATTCCATCAGATTAATAATTCGTAAGTGGTTGTTTTGGCAGCTGGTGTTTCTACATACCAGCTGCCTGTTAATTTGTACAGGTTAACTTGCTCTTTATGACTCCTTGTTCTCACGAAGAGACTCTGCCCAGTTAAAGCGGTCACTGGGTGGAAATTTCCAGGGGGCAAAGCTGGTTTCGATGTTCTGGAACATCATCTGCCACTCCTGCGGGCTGCTGCTCTCTTCCATGGCCATATAGCGGCGCATCTGCAGAATTACATCCAGCGGGTTAATCATAACAGGGCAGGCTTCCACGCAGGCCTGGCAGGAGGTACAGGCATTGATCTCCTCTTCGGTTATATAATCGCGGAACAGCGATTTGCCGTCTTCCAGACCCGGCCCGCCGGAGTCCAGGCTGTTGCCTACCTCTTCGGCGCGTGCACGTACATCCATTACAATTTTACGCGGCGACAGCTTTTTACCTGTTTGCCATGCCGGGCACATGCTACTGCAGCGCCCGCACTGGGTGCAGGTGTAGGAATCGAGAATGTTTTTCCAGCTTAGGTCATTAATATCTTTGGCACCAAAACGGCCAATTTCCATGCCCTCTCCCGGTGCCTCTGGGGCAGCATGGTCTGGTGCCGTGGTATCGGTAATGCCCAGCATGCTTTTAACCTCGCGGGTTACTTCAGGCATATTACGCATTTCAGCCTTAGGCTTTATATCGGCATAGTAGGTATTGGGGAAAGCCAGGAAAATGTGCAGGTGCTTGGAGTAGGTAATATAAACTGTAAAGGCCAGAATACCGATGATGTGCAGCCACCAGGTTGCCCGCTCAATGATGACAAGGGTAGGGGTGCTTAAGTCCTGGAACAGGGGTGTTAAAAGACCGCTGAAAAAGAAGCTGCCGGTAGCCACATATCGTTCGTCACGGGCCTGCAGGAGGGTATCAGTGGCATTCATGGTCAGGATGGCCGACATAAGTATGATCTCGAAGACTAGGATGAGGTTAGCATCCAGCTTTGGCCAGTGGGTCATTTCCTCTCCTTTAAAGCGGTTTACCTTCAGCACATTACGCCTAATGAGGAAAACCACGCAGGAGATAAGGATGAGCACCGCCAGAAACTCAAACAGGTTTAAGGCAGCGGTATAGAGGCCGTCGCCTCCAATAATGCTGGCAAAAAAACGGTGGGAACCAAAAATACCATCAATCACAAACTCCAGTACCTCAATATTGATTACGAAGAAGCCCACATAGATGAAAAGGTGCAGCACTGCCGGTATGGGGCGCTTAAACATTTTTTTCTGGCCAAAGGCAATCAGCAGCAGGTTGCGCAGGCGTTCGCTTTTATGATCGGTCCGATCCTGCGACTTGCCCAGGTAAATATTGCGGTTAATGTACCTGGCCCGCTTAAAGATCAGCCAGGCAGTAACACCCAGAATAAGTATAAATATGATACGGGGTAAAAATTCCATAAAGGGCTATCTTTTATGAATTGGGGTTGTTTTGATTAAATAATTATTCTCTAAAATATTTTTCTTCAGAAATGTTTGCCAAAATATATTTCTGTACTACTTTTGTACTCCCAATCGGCTGGTGATGTAGCTCAGTTGGTAGAGCAAAGGACTGAAAATCCTTGAGTCGACGGTTCGATTCCGCCCATCACCACTCCCACAAGACCCTTCCCTAACAGCGGAAGGGTTTTTTTGTTTTAGGCTCCTCAATCGTTTGAAAATGTTGTTACTGGTGGTTTTCATAAACCCTAAGGTACAAAAAGATCTGAAAAAATGGTATGCATGCAGACTAATTTGAAGTTGTTCTAAGAAGAAAATGACCGCTGGTGTAAAAGCGCTATTACCAGCGCTGCCAAATATATTATCTTTCCACTGCTTTTCTGGGTAAAGATAGCGCTGCAAATCACCACTTTGTAAATGGCAGCAAGCAGCTCTTTCTTTCCTGTTCCTGCAATAGCTTTTTCCTTATCATCCTTACTTTTTATATGAAGAAAACTCTCATTTTTCTTTTTCTGCTGTGCCTGGGTCTGGGTGCAGCTGCACAGCAATCGGCAGAGCAGGAAGTACTGGCGCTGGAACGCCAATGGCTTGATGCTTATGAGCAAAATGATGCCGCCGCCATGGACCGTATTGTAGCAGAAGGTTTTGAGATCAGGTTTCCGCAGGGAAATGTACAAAACAAGGCAGCGCTCGTAAAAATGGTGCGCGATCATGCCGGCAAACCCGGCACTACAAAGCTCTACACCGTACAAACCGTAGCCACTGCATATCCCGGCACAGTAATTCTCAGGGGTATTGTAGTTTCGGAATTTATGGTTGGTGCAGAAAAGCGGCAGGTGAAGCAATACTACACCGATACCTGGGTACGTACCGAAAAGGGCTGGCAGGTGGCAGCCTCTCACCTCACGGACCTGCCTAAGCCGGGTGCAGCCCAGAAAGCTGAAAGCAGTACTGCAGGTGCTGTTAAAAAAGAGGGCTAAACGAACTGCTGAAAGAGCACAACAGATTTTTTCTGGTATCCTATTTTTTTCAGATACCCACACAAAAAAGGGCAATGGTATGTAAAAGTCCATTGCCCTCCTTTTTTATGAGCCCTTTTGCCTGAAACAGGGGCTACAAGACCCGCTTAGGTAGAAGAACCGAGTGGGACAACTAAGCAGTAACAGCAGCCATTGCAGAGGCTCCCAGGTCAATTTTTGCACCCATCACATCCAGGAATGCACGTATGAACTTTGGATGGGCCGGCCAGGCGGGTGAGGTAACCAGCTTGCCATCTACCACCACATCATCAATGGCAACAGCCTCATAGGTGCCGCCGGCTAAGCCAATTTCAGGCCCAACAGCAGGGTAAGCAGTAAGCCTGCGCCCTTTTATCACACCGGCTACGGTTAATATCTGAATGGCATGGCAAATGGCTGCCAGTGGCTTGTTATTGTTCATGAAGTAACGCACCAGCTCCAGCACCCTTTCGTTTAGCCGCAGGTACTCTGGTGCTCTGCCTCCGGCAATTACAAAGCCATCATAATCGGCAGGGTTAACTTCATCAAAGCTGTAGTTAAGCTGAAAGTTGTGTCCGCGCTTTTCGGAATAGGTCTGGTCTCCTTCAAAATCATGTATAGCCGTTCTAATCACTTCGCCTTTTTTCTTATCCGGGCAAACGGCATGCACTTCGTAGCCTACCATCTGCAGCATCTGAAAAGGCACCATGGTTTCGTAGTCTTCTGCATAGTCGCCGGTGAGAAAGAGGATTTTTTTAGCATTTTCCATTGCTTTAAAAATTAAGGGTTATGATAAAAATTGAGGTATGCTTACACTGGCCAGCAGGCTTCTGCAGAAAAAATCAGCTGTTTGCACAAGCCTGTATGAACCGTAAAAAGGTACAAAAAAATAGTTTAACAACAGGCCGTACAATAGGATTTTTGTAATACTACTTCTTTGCCGGCTGCTGCAGCCACTCGAGCCAGTCCTGCACTACATTATCCCAGTTGTAGTTGTTATAATCTACCTCGCCGGTAGGGGTAAGGCCAAAGTAGTTGTGCTCCAGGCCAGAATATGCCTTGTAGGTAAAGTTGCTTTTTTGCTGCCGCATAGTCTCCACCCGCAGGTAGTCATTGAATATTGCTGCAGTATCTTTAGTACCATAGGTAACCAGCACCGGTATCTCCAGCTGCAGCAGGTTATGCAGCGGAGGTAAGGAAAACTGGTAGGTGGTTTTGGGGGTATCACCCTCTGAGCCATCCAGGCTTTCTGAATTGTTGATCACATACTGCCAGTAGAGTAAATCGCTTTCGGCCTGCGAATCTTCTATAGCCCTGGCCCTGGCTATAAACGACATGATGCGCCCCAGGGGGTTACCGCCGGAATAGACCAGGTGGGTGATTTCGGGCGAAAGGGTTGCCATTTTGGCTGCTATGGTACTACCCTCGGAATGGCCTGCCAGCACCAGCTGCTGATTGCTTACCCAGGGCTGTTCTTTCAGGTAGCTGATCACCGCCAGGTTACGGGCTACATAATAATCCAGGATATTCCGCTCCGAGTACTCTACCGGGAAATGCCCCGTATCCGGATCCAGAAAGGTAAAGTTAGGCGGAAGGTACTTCGATTCTATAACTACCGGAATAAAAGGCTTTCCGACTATGGCCAGGTGGTAATGCTGCAGCAGCTCTGTAGTACGGAAAGGAAAGGTACCGTAAACGCCCTGCTCATCGTATATAATGAGCGGAATAGGCAGTGAACCTTGTATAAAGAGTAATAGTGGTTTTTTTTTCTGCTCCTGTCCTTTTTGCGATAGCACCAGAATATTCACAGGATCTTGCTGAAAGGGCATCTGCAGGTACCTGAAACCAAAGTCCTGGGGTGCTTTGTTCTGCGCAAAGAGGGGAGGGGCTGCCACCAATGCAAGCATCAGCACCAGTAAGGGGGTAAAGAAAAGGCAGGGGCAGCGCTTGTTCATTTACATTACTCTCCTAACAGCCTTGCAAAATCTTTGTCACTTACCGTTAGCAGGCCAGCTTTTGGCAAACGCCGTGTTAACTCCTGCCAGTTTGCATCTTTTTTGTAGATCTTCTTCAGCATGGCAGCAGCCTCGGCAACTTTTCCGCCATTTGCCAGGGTTATGGCATGCCAGTACTGCATTTCCAGGTTATCTGGAAACATCTGTTCTGCCGCAGTATACTCCTGCATGGCCCCCTGCATATCGCCCTTTTCTACTGCCAGGTCGCCGCGGTTCATATGCTCGTAGGCACGAAATACCTTTAGCAGCCGCTCCATTTCCTGCAGTGGCTGGGGGTGGTCATCAACCCGCAGGTCCAGTACCTTATCGTTCCAGGGCTCTCCGCTTGCTTTGGCTTTTACTACCAGCAAAGCTGCAGACTGTTTACCTCTTATATCGCCACCGGCTGCCTCGCCTGCCTGCAGCGCAGCCAGTACCCGCTCAGCCAGGGGCAGGCTTTTATTCTTTTCAAATGATTTAGCCATAGCCGGCCAAACCTTGTCGTTGAGCATCATGTTGGCCTGCACAGAAAAATTAGTGCCTGTTGCATGGCCTGCATATTCTACACAGTTTTTACCGGTATGCACGGCTACCCGCCCCTGCTTGTCAATAATGGCTACCTGCCGCACCTCCCTGGCCTCATCGTCGCTAAGGAGTATATCCAGGGCCTCCTGCGGCGACTTTCCCTCTTTCAGGAGAGCCAGCCCGCGCATGCCGAAAGATACATTCACAAACGACTGTGTGGCCACTGCGCCAACACCGGCTTCGGCCCAGGATACGGCAGTACCCACACTAAACCAGTGGCTTTGTACACCTACGGCCATTTCGCCGGTGGCAGAATCGCGGGCTACAATAGAATAGGTGTGGGCAAAGGGATCGGCAGACTTAGTCATCTGGGCAAAAAGATTACTGATGCAGAAGAATGGTAAAAATATCAGTAGTATTTTCATTGGTTATAAAGAAATGCGGCAGACGGTGATCGTGCATCCTGAACTATGGTGCTTAGCTGGCACCAGATTGCTGTTGAATATTGCATGCGCTGCAAACCCAGGTTTAGCTTGCTGATGTGCGAATGAACACATGCGTGAGCAGACCCACACCATGTACAGACACATCAGAATTCAATAAACGAAAAAATTACCTAATTTTTTAAATGTAAATTTCTACTTTTTCAGGAGGCAGTCTGCTCTTTTTACCGCTTGTACCTTATGCGGAGGCGAAATGGTTTATTCTATAATTCGTTCATATTCTGCTAATTGTGCTTCCCATCCATCCTCGCTAAGGTTCCTGAAATACTGTTCTTCAATTTCTTTTCTGTCGATTTCCTTAGGCGAAAAAGAAGACTTGTTCTGCTCAAACTTCTTGCGGGCGTGCCGGTGAAAGACCTGGTACATCGTCCAGATCATCAGTTTTCCCCACTCATCCTTTTCATCAACAGCCTCTTCTACACTATTCCACTGGCTGCTGAGCTTCTGGGAGTAGAAATGCTCCTTTTCCTTTGAAGGAACCAGTGACTTGCGGTTGGTATAGGGCTTTTTTGGTTCCAGGATAATAGCATCCGAAAAATCAATTGTGTCTCCCCACAGGGGCAGTATGTTGTTGTATATTTCCTTGAAGGTCATGTTTGTTCGTTTCTGATATATTCCAGGCAGTAATTAAGCCCAACTACCCGCAATCTTTTACTACAAATATACTCTCTCCTGTTAATACGGTTCTGGCGCCTGTTAAGATAGTATGTTACAGCAATGTGCAGCAAATAAAAAGCCCCTGCCATAAGACAGGGGCTGTACTAAATAATATTGTAAACCAGAAACACTTAGTCTCTGCTGGAGAGTTTAGCCAGCAGGCGAAGAATTTCCAGGTAGAGCCACACCAGGGTTACCAGCAGGCTAAAGGCTGCATACCATTCCATATGTTTGGGAGCACCCATGGCAGCACCTTCTTCAATAAAGGCAAAGTCCAGTATCAGGTTAAGGGCAGCTATAACTACCACCACCACACTAAAGCCAATGCCAATAAGGCCTGATTCGTGTATGTACGGGATCTGGTAACCGAACAGGCTCATAACGAATGATATTACATACACCAGGGCTACAGCACCAGTCGCTGCCATCAGGCCGGCACGAAAACCCTCAGTGGCTTTGATCACACCTGTTTTATAGGCAACCAGCATGCTGATGAATACGCCAAGGGTTAAGCCTACTGCCTGAAAAGCAATACCCGAAAACATCATTTCGAAGTAAAGGGTAAGTCCGCCCAGGAAAAGGCCTTCCAGTATTGCATATATGGGAGCAGTATACTTAGCTATTTCTGCTTTAAAGATGGTTACCATGGCCAGCACAAAGCCAGCTATGGCACTGCCAATTAACAGCGGCTGTGCAGGCACCAGGCCACCTGTAATCAGGGTCCAGCTGATGGCTGCACCGGCAAACACAATCAGGATCAGGAGAAAGCTTTTATCAACGGCACCTTTTACCGTCATTACATCGTTGCCTTCGGCATAGTAACTGCCGGAAAAGGCTTTTTTTAGGGCTGGATTACTGGAACGCATAAGTTTTGGTTAAATGGATCAAACGTTAAATCTAGCGCATGAAATTAATAAATTTTTACTCCGGCATATAGCCTTAACGTTTAGGTGTAATATCTGAATACTTAATGTTGTGGATTAATCTACATTTAATGTGCCAAAGAATAAATCTGCCCCCTTGTTCTTTATTTTTTTACATAAAAAGGTATGTTGGCAGTAGCCACTTTGTTATTGCCATCAGTAACATACACAAAAAGCCTGTAGGCACCCTCCTGTGCTGGCGCATTTAGCGTGAGCTGCCCCCCCGCTTCTGCTGTAAACTGCCCTTCCAGGGGAGCCGGCCTGCTTTCGCGGTCACCGCCCTCCTTCAGGTCTGTACTCTCGGGCAGAAGCTCCCAGCGGTATGAGAGTGGATCTCCGTTAGGGTCTGAAGCATATACGCTGGCGCTGTAGCTCGCCCCCGGCTGCAGGTAAATATTATCTGTTGCTCTTTTTCCATCTACAAGCATAGAATCCAGGTGTGGTGCCCTGTTGCGGGGCCAGCTGCCAGTCCAGAGGTACTGCATTACATCTGCCACCTCCGATACCTGCCCTGCCTCCGTAAAAAGGCCATACCAGGTGGGGGTACGTTCCTGCTTTTGCCCCCACAGAAATACGTAAGAACCTAAATTCATTTCAGTATCAGTTCCCATGGAGGCTTCGTAACGGCGCATGTAAACGGCTGCTTTTTCGCTGCTGGTTTCTTCAATGGGAGCATCCCAGGCTGTTTTAGCTACCTCCCAGTGGCCGGTAGGGCCCCACTCTGTTACAATATAGGGTTTGGTCCAGCCCAGGCTGCGCACCTTTTCAGGTACTGACGGCAGGTCACCATAGGCATTCACCGCCAGCAGGTCAAGCGCCGGCACTCTTGTTCTGATAAGATCTACCTCTGCCTGGTTAAGGCCTGCCAGCATGGTAGTAGCCGGGTGGTTAGGATCTTCCTCATGTATCATCCGGGCAATGCTGTTTACCGCATCCCACACTTTAGGATTCGTGTAGTGCAGGTTTAGCTCATTGCCAATGCCCCACATGAGCAGGGCGGGATGGTTCTTATACTTTTGCACTTCAATCCGCAGCCGCTCCAGCTGCTCTGCAACAGCAGCAGTATCGTTGTAATCGAAGCCATGCCGTTCCCGGGCCACATCCAGCCCCAGGGTAACGGTAAGGCCGCGCCTGTGTGCCTCATCCAGTATGTCCTGGGCATTTTGTGTGCTCCAGGTACGAACGGAGTTACCGCCACTGGCTGCCAGCTCATCAAAATAGCGGCTGCCTCCTGCGCCATTGATGTAGTACAGCGCGCCTCCCCTGTACAGCCGCCATCCATCCTCCTGCTGGCGTATTTCAACTTCCAGTGGTCCTTCTACCACATTCTGTGTGGGGGCTTCCAGCCTTTGGCCGGTATTTGAACAGGCCTGCACCACTAGCCCTGCCAGCAGTATGGGCAGAGCGTTCAGGAGTAATCTTTTCATAAACTTATATTACCAGTATATTCTAAATGAGCTTTTATTATTGAAGCATACAGCTGCCATCATGGAATCATTAGCTGCTAGCTGCTGTATTTTTGTATCATCAGGACTTTGTTGGGACGGTAACTGCCGTACATCTGGCCAGATTTTTACGGAAGAATTTCAATTTCTGTTCCATTCTTCACCATTGCCCAAATTTCATCCATCTCTTCGTTTGTTACGGCGATACATCCGTTGGTC
This sequence comes from Cesiribacter sp. SM1, assembly GCF_020178975.1. Classification (GTDB taxonomy): domain Bacteria; phylum Bacteroidota; class Bacteroidia; order Cytophagales; family Cyclobacteriaceae; genus Cesiribacter. The sequence continues at coordinate 532,852 of NZ_JAHXBU010000094.1, read as the reverse complement.
CAGTCTTTTGCTGTGTGCAGAGCACCTATCCATGCCATTTTTTTAGCCATGCCATGAATCATAATGTCACCACCGGGAGATACACCCAAACGCTTAGCCCGGGCCTTATCCTGCTCACTGGGGTAAGAGATGTGAATGGATTTATGGTAAGCACTTTTGCTGTTTCGCCAGTCAAGGGTGTATCTGCCTTCAGGAGTACGCTCATCTCCCTCCTGTTGTTTATGCCCCACAGGCTGATCTCCCATTGCAATTTTGTAGGTCTTTAGTACCCGCCCCTCCTTCAGGAGCTGCATTTCACGCCTGGCCTTTAACACCAGCACCTTATCTGCTGTTTCGGCTACGGCACTATTTTCAGCAGTGCTACTGCAGCCGGCAAGGCAGAGGGCAAACAAGAGCAGCAGGATAGATTTCATTAAGTACACAGGCTAAACACTGCCACAATATACTAAGCCTGTACAAACACTTGGCAGTAAAAAGCAAAAAGCCCCTGCTTTATATAGCAAGGGCTTTTGATGATATGTATGCTGCATAGTGCCAAAAGCACCAGTGCCTGTATTCGCCAGCCTGTTAGCTAAAATGCTTCAGGCGGATTACCTCTTTCTGGCTCAGGTAGCGCCAGTGGCCGCGGGGCAGGTCTTTTTTGGTAAGACCGGCATAAATTACGCGGTCAAGGCCCAGTACCTCATACCCCAGCGATTCGAAAATACGGCGTACAATACGGTTACGGCCAATATGGATTTCCACACCAACCACAGTTTTTTCCGGAATTACGTAGCCGATCTCATCAACGGGAGCGGGGCCGTCTTCCAGCTCTATGCCCTGTTGAATTTTATCGAAATCTGCCTCATCCAACGGCTTATCGAGCAGTACCTGGTACACCTTTTTAACCTTATGGCTGGGGTGGCTTAGCTTTTCAGCCAGCTCGCCATCGTTGGTCAGCAGGAGTAAACCAGTAGTGTTACGGTCAAGGCGCCCTACCGGGTAGATGCGCTGATCGGCGGCATCGTCTACCAGCTGCATTACTGTTTTACGTTCCTGCGGATCTTCGGTGGTGGTGATAAAGTCTTTAGGCTTATTCAACAGCACGTACACTAACTTTTCAGGGTTAATCTTTTTGCCGTTGAAGGTAACCTTATCGTTACGGCTCACCTTATGGCCCATCTGGGTAACTACCTCACCATTTACTTTTATCTGTCCGCTGGCAATCAGCTCATCGGCATCGCGGCGGCTGCAAATGCCGGCATCAGCAATGTACTTGTTCAGGCGGATGTTGGCGTCGGTATGGGCAACTTTCTCGTCCTTAGGCTTTATTTTGCTAAAGTCGTAGGTGGGAGGGGTTGAGGTGCTGCTGCTTTTCCGTTCGCTAAAAGTTTTTTTTTTAAAAGGAGTGCTTTCGCGTCCTTCAAAATCGTTACCATCTTCGCTTCTGCGGCTGCGGCGCGGGGCTTCATCCTGGTTGTCGAAACGGGCACCACCTCTGCGGCCGGCATTGCTGCGGCGTTCTGCAGGGTTGCCTTCAGAGCGGTTGGAGCGGAATTCTCCACGGCGCTCGCTGCGATTACCTTCGGAGCGAAATTCGCTGCGGCCACCTTCATTCCTGCGGTTGCCATAACCTGCAGAGCGTCCGGTCTCGGAGCGTTCTTCGCCATAGCGATTTCCGCCTGGGCGCGGTCCGCTTGAACGTGGTCCGCCAGACCTTCGTTCTCCAAATCCTTCGTCGCTACGGTTGTATCCACGGGCCTCGTCGCCACGGCGGTTGTCCCTGCGGGCACCGTAGCCACGGCTGTCATCGTCGCTGTTAAAGCGGCGGTTAAAACCTCCTCTTTCAGTATCGTCGCTGTCTCTGCCAAAGCTAGAGCCTTCGCCAAAGCGGCTGTTACCTGTACGCGGTTTGGAGCTTCTGCCTTCTTCGGAGCGGAAACGGCTTGCGCCACCCTCGCCATCACGGCCGGGCTTTCTGAACTCACGCGGGGCACTGCCACGACGATCGTCTCTGCGAGCGCCTTCTCCACGGGGAGCATCGCTCCGGCGATCGTCGCTCCGACGGCCTTCGCCACGACGCCCGCCATCGCGGCGGTTGTCATCATCATCGCCTCTTGGGCGACGCGGACGTTCAGCATTATCATTTCCTGAGGGGCGGTAACGGCGGCCAGCTTCGTCCCGCTGCTGCCATTCTTTGTTATCATCAGGGTCTAGCATGGGAGAATAGCGCTTATCAGAGAAACCCCCTGCTCTACTTCCTTCATCTGTACGAGGCCTGCGGGGGCGCTCGCTGCGTACTCCTCCATTAGAGGAGCGTTCTCCTCCTCCAAAAGAGGTGCGTTCTCCTCCATTAGAAGAGCGTTCCCCTCCATTTTGCTTGGGAGTGAACTTACGGTTGGGTTTGTTCATCGAATCGTGTTACGTAAACGTAGTTTGTTATTTGTGTGCTTCTGGTGCAGATAGCAACTAATGCTTTACTGGTACTGGGTACTGGTTAGGGAATTGAACAGTACTGCAGCTTTATGCTTTACTGTTCTTCGCCTATTTTGTTATCGTCGGCCGAGAAATCTTTGGGGGTGGGCAGGTCTTTCAGACTGTTAATACCAAAGTGCTCTTCAAATTTGCGGCTTGTTCCGTACAGAAGGGGCCTGCCAATAGCCTCAGCTTTTCCTTTTATCTCAACTAATTCTTTTTCCAGAAGTTTCTGGATTGTGTAATCGCAGTTAACGCCCCTAATTTGTTCTACTTCGTTTTTGGTAATAGGTTGCTTATAAGCTATAATAGAAAGCGTTTCAAGCGCAGAGGTAGACAGGCGTTTTTTAGACTGTTGCTTTAGTAATATGCTTATACCGGCAGCATAGGCCGGCTTTGTCATAAACTGATAACCACCGGCGAGGGCAACAAGTTCAAAAGCGTAGTCGGGGCTTTCGTAGCGCTGCAGCAGGTGCTGTACAGCCTCCTCTATATGCCCCTGGGGCACATCGGCCCCAAACATTTCAGAAAGAGCACTTTTTATGTCTGCCACCCCCAGTGGTGAGGGTGAACAAAAAATAAGCGCCTCTACATGGTTTTGCAGAAAGTCCAAAGGCGCGTGTTAGGTGTTTTTAGCCAGCTTGGCTTCTATTGAATGCATGGTATGCGGCACAGCACGTAAACGATCTTTGCTGATAAGCTTGCCAGTATCCACGCAAACACCGTAAGTCTTGTTTTTGATACGGACCATTGCACTCTCCAGCTGGTTAATAAACTTTTGCTGGCGTGCCGCTAGCTGTGTTAAGCTTTCACGTTCGGCAGCATCGGCTCCATCTTCTAGCATCTTAACAGGTCCGCCACTGTCAAGCGTATATTCGCTGGTCTTATTCAGGGTTTCTTTGATGTACTTGAGCTCACTCTTAGCCTTATCCAGTTTCTCCTGAATCAGCGTTTCAAACTCTTTTAAATCCTCGTCTGAGTATCGTACTGTTGCTTCGTTCGACATGGGCGTACTTGTTTACCTACTAAACACTATTCAACAAGTGGAAAAAGTCATAAACCGCATGGCAGTGCAGTTTTAAGGCATTATCACCTTCGAGGCGCAAATATCGTTATTTTTCTTGAAAATAAGAAATAAATGAAATTTCTTGCTGACTTAACCAATCTAACGTTGCGCTGCATGAAAAACATATTAATACTCCTGTTCCTTTTTTTTACAATGGCGGCACAAGCACAAAATAAAGTGGTACTGGTAATTCATGGTGGGGCAGGTACCATCACGCCCGAGAACATGACTCCGGAGCTGGAGCGCATCTACAGGCAAAAGCTTTCTGAAGCCCTGGAAAAGGGTTATGCCGTGCTGGAGCGCGGGGGCACCAGCCTGGAGGCTGTTACTACGGCTATACAGATCATGGAAGAATCGCCGCTGTTTAATGCAGGCAGGGGTGCTGTGTTTACCCACGCCGGCCGTAATGAGCTGGATGCCTCCATTATGGATGGTAAAACAGGGCAGGCAGGCGCTGTTGCTGGTGTTACCACCATCAAGAGCCCAATTCTGGCAGCACAGGCGGTTATGCAAAAATCACCGCACGTTATGCTTACCGGCACCGGTGCCGAAGAGTTTGCCAGGGAGCAGGGACTGGAGCAGGTAGAAAACTCCTATTTCTTTGATCAGCGGCGCTTCGACCAGCTAAAACGCCTGCAACAGCTGGAGCAGGGTAAAGACAAGGAAGGCAGCCTGAAGGACCCGGAATGGGGACTTTTTGAAGGTAAAAAATTTGGCACTGTAGGTGCCGTAGCACTGGACAGCCAGGGCAACCTGGCAGCCGGTACCTCTACCGGTGGCATGACCAATAAGCGCTGGGGCCGGGTTGGCGATTCTCCCATCATAGGCGCAGGCACCTACGCCAACAACCAGAGCTGTGCCGTATCGGCTACCGGCCATGGCGAATTCTTTATACGCAATGTAGTAGCATACGATGTTGCCGCCCGCATGAAATACCAGGGACTCTCTCTACAGAATGCCGCAGAAGAGGTGGTGATGAAAACCCTGAAGGAACAGGGAGGCGAAGGTGGCATTATTGCTGTAGACAATAAAGGCAACATTGCCATGCCCTTCAACACCAGCGGTATGTACAGGGGCTACATGAACCAGAAAGGAAAACCACAGGTGTTTATCTTTCAGGAAAAGAAATAAAAGGCCTTATAACAAAAAAGCTGCCTGCAGATATCTGCAGGCAGCTTTTTTGTTAGTAATCTAATTTAAGATTCAGCAGGTGTATTCTTCTTTTCAGAGCATCCAGATCAATGCTGATGCCGTATTTCATTCTGATGTAGCGATGCAGGGCTTCAAGGCGAAGACCACGCTGAACTCCACTAACAAGGGTGTTGTCGATTACGTCACTCATAATATCTTTTTTATTCTGGCAGGAATTTGATCTTAAGATATAAACTTTTATGATATTTTCCCAAAAATAATACATGAAGTTTTTATCAAAAGTTCCTTACAGCCAACTTGTTACCACAATTGTTTTCCGCCATTGCTCCATATAACCATCAGATCCAAAGACAGAAAGCAGTACTATATAGTATCCATTTCTTACACGTTCTCCTGAGCTGTTAGTACCATTCCAGTTAAAAGTTCCTTCCTGCCCCAGCAGCTGATTATCCGCCAGCCGGTTTACTTCCCGCCCCCCGGCATCGAAAATGTAAAGCGTACCGCTAAGGCCCGACCTGGGCAACTGGTAACGGATAAAGGCTACATCATCCACACCATCCGGAGTTGGCTCCACTACTTCAGGTTCAATTTGTAATGGGGCTGTGGCCGGTGCCAGGGAGCGGCTTTGTGAGTTAGGCATACCAGGGCTGCCCCAGTGGGGAGAGGCTGCAGAAGTCCAATTAGCCATCAGCAGGGCAGGCTTTGCAGCATCTATTCGTTCCAGCGAAACTCCTATGCGGTCGGAAAGCAGGGAATGGTGCAGGGCATCGGAAAAAAAAGCAGTTTCTGCTACTTTAAATGCAGGTGTTAACAACACCAGGGTATCGCCGCTGTTGCGCAGGTTAGGAAAGCCCTGCAGTTGCAGCAGTCGTTCTGCAGGCGCCTGCGGAAAATATTCCTGTACGCCACCGGGGCTGGGGGTAAGCACCAGGTAACTATTGGGGGGCATCAGGAGCAGCTCCCGGCTTATAATTGCCGAAGACTTTATACCACCTTCCCTTAAGCCCAGGTACCAGCCCTGCAAATTTAAATAGTGCGCAGTAGGGTTATGTAGTTCTACCCATTCAGGAGCACCTGCCGCAGGATTATACATAATTTCGTTGATCAGCAAATCTCCGGCTTCTGCTGGCCTGGGGTAAATGATGGGTGCAGTCAGCAGGGCTGTATTGCCGCTGCAATCTGCTACTTCTGCTATGTTTATCTGGTAAGACTGCTGATGCAGTGGTTCAGAAAGCTGCACCACCAGCCGCCGCCCCCGGTGCTGCAACCCTGCAATGGGCACCACTGGGTCCAGGGCAAACGAGGCTGCAGATAAAGCAGCTGGAGAAAGATACTCATCAAATATCAACACTACCTCCTGTGGTGCAGCTGCTACGGCCTGCAGCAGTTGCGGTGGTTCTGTATCGGGGGTGGTATCGAGCACAGAGTTAGGTGCAGCAGGGCTTGCACCTTTTGGGTCTGCAGAGGCGCGCCAGTTCAGGGGCTGGCTGCACTGGCTGTAGGGGTTTATTTGCTCCAGCGACCAGCCACCTTCTGCCTTGCCCTCCTCGCGGTACCAGCTTATGGAGTAGCTAAGGCTATCGAGCAGCTGGCCGCTGGCGGTGTGGGTAAGCTGTAAGCTGCTGCCACTGTTGCCAAGGCTTTTCCAGCCCTGTACCTCTGCTACCGCTCCGTATTCATTATAGAGCTCCTGCTTTCCGGCAGGTACCAGCAGTACATAGGCGCCTGGTGCCAGTTGGTAATCTGGAAGCCTCCCGCCACCTAAGCGCAAATCCTGCAAATTGTATGGAGCGTCAGAAGCATTGAACAGTTCTACAAACTCGGCATCTGCTGCTGTTGGTAATACTACAGGCTGTGGCCTAAGGCTTCCCTTTGGGTTAGGGTCGGCAAATATTTCATTGATTACCACATCGCGGTACTGCGGAGCTGGCGTGTACTGAAAAGGGAAGGAGGTAAGGGGCAATGGTTCACCTGCTCCGGCAGGCCTGATGCCTGTAATGGTAAGGACATAACTACCCGGCGCTAAGGGAGATGATACCTCTAGCAGCACCTGGCGTGGATTCTGCGGGTGCAGGGAAGCTGCCGTGATGGTAGCAGCAGGGCTTATGTTGTAGTTACCAGTATTTTCGGCAGAGGCCTGCTCTGGCGGCAGGTTAAAAGTAAGTACTATTTCTGATGAAGAAGCTGCTTCAGCAGAAAGTAAGGCTAATTGTGCCGTTGCCGGACTTACCACCACATCATCCAGCAAAATACGTGCGGCCGTTCCGCTGCCCTCCTCCAGGCGCGCTACCTGCCAGCGTATCACCGCATCTGGGTTATGCAGCAAGTCTGCCGGCAGCGTAAATTCAAACAGCTGGTATTCTGTATCGGCATTCGGAAAAGCACCGGCACCACCTACCTCCACAGGATTGCTGAAGCTCTGGCCTCCATTTGCTGAAAAACTTAACAGGAGCTTTGAAGCACGGGTGCCGCTACCGTTTTTGCCGCTGCGGGCCCTGAAGCTCAGATTTGCTCCATCGAGTGCACTGGCATTGAGCAGCAGCCGTATGTCTGCTGTAAAAGTACTGGTAGGTTCTGCCACCAAAGCCGCCATACCGCTGTAGGCTCCTGCCGTAGTCTGGTATATGCGGGAGCTGCTGCTTACTTCATTGGCCCACCAGTGGGGCAGGAACAGCACCCGGGTTCCCGTAGTAAAGCTTTCTTCAAAACTTTGACTGTAAGGAAGGTTGCTTATCTGCCCTAATACCAAATTATTTATAAAAAACAGGCATAGTAGCAGGGCCATTATTGCTGTTCTCTTCATATAAAAGAAAATTTTGTTGTACTTTTGCCAGTCTATTAATTAACCTAATAACAAATGAAACTGGCGGTAGTTGGCGCCACCGGTCTGGTGGGCACCGAAATTCTTAAAGTACTGGAAGAAAGAAACTTCGAGTTCGACGAGTTGTACCCTGTAGCTTCTGAGCGCTCAGTGGGTAAACAGGTGAAGTTTAAGGGAAAGGAATATGCCATTATTGGCATGAAGGAGGCTATTGCCAAAAAGCCAGACATTGCTATTTTCTCTGCCGGCGGCGGCACTTCGCTGGAGTGGGCTCCGCAGTTTGCAGAAGTGGGCACTATCGTAATCGATAACTCCTCTGCCTGGCGCATGAACCCCAAGAACAAACTGGTGGTACCAGAGGTAAACGGCGATGTGTTGCGCATCGACGACCGTGTTATTGCAAACCCAAACTGCTCTACCATACAAATGGTGCTGGCACTGGCGCCACTGCATAAAAAGTACCGCATTAAGCGCATCGTGGTATCTACCTATCAGTCTGTAACCGGTACCGGTAAAAACGCTGTTGACCAGTTAATGGCAGAGCGTGCAGGCCAAAAGGTAGAGAACGGACCTTATCCATATCGTATAGATCTTAACCTGCTGCCTCAGATTGATGTATTCATGGACAATGGCTACACCAAAGAGGAGATGAAGATGGTAAACGAAACCAAGAAAATTATGGGCGACGACAGCATTCAGGTAACTGCTACCTGCGTGCGCGTACCTGTAATGGGCGGCCACTCCGAGTCTGTAAACGTAGAGTTTGAAGAAGACTATACCCTGGAAGAAGTACGCCGCCTGCTAAGCCAGACACCTGGTGTGGTGGTAGAAGATGATCCGGCCAATAAAGTGTACCCGATGCCCATGAACTCCCATGGCCGCGATGAGGTATTTGTTGGTCGCCTGCGCCGCGATGAGTCGCAGCCTAAAACACTTAATATGTGGATTGTGGCCGATAACCTTCGCAAAGGTGCTGCCACCAATGCAGTGCAAATAGCCCAGTATATGCTGGAGCATAGCCTGGTGCATTAATCCTTCCTTTTTGAATTTTTAAGAAGCCCTGCCCCTCCGGCAGGGCTTTTTCATTTTAGCAGCTATCAACTGGGTGCTTTACCTATTTTATGCTGGCGCCTGTTCTATTATTTAAAATTATAAGGCTATAAGTAATTCTTATAGCAAAAGCAGCATCCTGCCTCTCCCGTTCTTTTACATTATCCTCATTACAAGCTGTTTACAAAGCTTTTGACAATTAATATGTATGGCAGCGAGTGCAGAAACTAGCGGATGAACGGTTCAGATATCCAACAAAAGGTAACAATATTTTCTCTGACATTGGCTAACAATGGCTTATCGAACCTGTTGGAACTGTAACAATTTATTTTTTCTAAAACACAATTTTTATGTTTTTTTACGATAAAAGACTTCAGTACAAAGTTAGGGTTGATAAGCCCAACCCAATGTTCGCCAAAATGCTTCAGCAGGCAATTGGTGGTATAGAAGGAGAAATTCGTGTGTGCCTTCAGTACCTGTTCCAGGCCTGGAATGCGCGCGGACCAGAGAAATACCGCGATATGCTGCTGGAAACCGGCACAGAAGAAATATCACATATTGAAATGCTTTCCACAGCAGTGGCCCTTAACCTGGAGGGAGCCTCTATGGCTGTTAAGGAAGATGTTTCTTCCATGAACCCGGTAGTACAGCAAATTTTAGGTGGTATGGACCCACGCCATTACCTTTCTGCCGGTTTAGGCGCTATGGCTGCCGACAGCAATGGTGTTCCTTTTAACGGCTCATGGGTAGTAGGAACCGGTAACCTGGCTGCCGATATGCGTGCAAACGTTATGGCAGAAAGTAGTGGCCGCCTTTTGGCAACCCGCCTGTTCGAAATGACAGACGATCCCGGCATGCGCGATATGCTTTCGTTCCTGATTGCCCGCGATACCATGCACCAGCAACAATGGCTGGCAGTACTCGAGGAAATAGGCGCTTTAACAGACACGGTGCCTAACACCTTCCCACGTGATCTGGAAAACCAGGAGTTCAACTACAAGTTTGTGGTTACCAACATTCGTCCGGAAGAGTCAATGGCACAGGGCCGCTGGACACAAGGCCAGTCGCTGGACGGCTATGGACAGTTTAATCGTGAGCCCGCCCGTCCGCATGGAGGTGTACCGAACCTTTCTGATGCACCATGGCAGGCACATGATCAGAAATCGCAAACAAAGCCTGGTGAAAGATAATCGTTAAGTTGGCTTAATGATGAAAAGGAAAGAGCACCCATAGCAGATGGGTGCTCTTTCTGATTTTGTACTGTTTCTGTTTCTTAATAGAGTCCTTCAATAGACAGGTAGCGCTCGCCGGTATCGTAATTGAAGGTTAGAACTTTGGCCCCCTTCGGGATCTCCGGCAGTTTTTTGGCTACAGCCGCCAGCGAAGCACCTGTTGAAATACCTACAAAGATGCCTTCTTCCCGGGCTACACGCTGGGCATATTCAAAAGCAGCTTCCTTACTTACCTGTATAACGCCATCCAGCAGCTCGGGCTTCATGATTGACGGTATAAAACCTGCACCAATGCCCTGCAGCGGGTGGGGGCCCGGTGCACCGCCACTTAACACAGGCGATAGCTCCGGCTCTACGGCAAAAACCTTAAGGTTCGGGAATTTCGCTTTCAGCACCTCTGCTGCCGCAGTTATATGGCCGCCTGTGCCCACACCTGTAATTACATAATCGAGGCCATCGGGAAAGTCTTTGATGATCTCCTGCACCGTGGTTTTACGGTGGATCTCCAGGTTGGCTCCATTATCGAACTGCTGGGGCATCCAGCCATTCGGGGTAGCCTGCACCAGCTCACCTGCCCGTTCTATGGCTCCTTTCATGCCCTGCTCGCGTGGCGTCAGTACAAATTCGGCCCCGTAGGCTGCCATTAATTTTCTGCGCTCCACGCTCATAGATTCAGGCATTACCAGAATCAGCTTATAACCTTTTACTGCTGCTACAAGGGCCAGGCCTATACCGGTGTTGCCTGAAGTAGGCTCTATGATAACGCTGTCTTTATTTAAAACACCTCTTTCTTCGGCATCCTCGATCATAGCCAGTGCAATGCGGTCTTTGATGCTGTTGCCGGGATTGTTCTTTTCCAGCTTTATCCAGACTTCGTGCTCGCTGCCATAGAGTCTGTTGATGCGTACATGAGGCGTATTGCCAATGGTTTCTAAAACGTTTTGTGCTTTCATAGTATGTTCTGGTATTAAATTACAAAATTGATTGGTTCGGCAAAGGGGTTCTTTTCCCTTACCTTTATTTCACTTTTATGGTACACCACCGAGTGCGAGGGTACACTATAAGTTAACCATACATTGCCACCAATGATACTGTCATGGCCAATAATAGTATTACCACCTAAAATGGTGGCGCCGGAATAGATAATTACCTTATCCTCAATGGTGGGGTGGCGTTTCTGGTTTGTATAGCCTTTGTCTACATTCAGGGCACCAAGGGTAACCCCCTGGTATATTTTAACATGCCTGCCAATTACAGTTGTTTCGCCTATAACAATGCCGGTTCCATGGTCTATGGCAAAGGCTTCGCCAATTTGGGCTCCCGGGTGAATATCGATGCCGGTTTGCCGGTGTGCATATTCAGAAAAAAGCCTCGGCAGCACCGGTACCTTTAGCATAAACAGCGCATGCGAAAGACGGTGTATGGCTGTGGCGTAAAAGCCAGGGTAGGCCAGTAGTACTTCTTCCAGCGAGCGTGCTGCCGGATCGAACTGCAAAATAGCCTCGGCATCTATCAGCAGCCGCTGGTAAATGCGGGGAAGTTCTTCGAAATAAGCTTCTGAAAGGCTCTTTCTTGCCTTTTCATCGGGCACCACCCGCTCCAGCAGTTGTATAAAGCTGGTTTTAAGTAGCTGGTACTCCTGTTCGGTTTCCTGTAAACAGCTAAAGCGACCATGGTAGGGGGTAAACAAAAAATGAAAAAGCCTGTCGATAACCGCCTCGGCCTGTTGCTTGCCGGGAAAACCAATAAAGGCCTGCTGGTTCCGCTCAAAAAGTTTTTGTATTAATTCCTGCTCGCGCATATGGAGTTCTATTTAATCATATTTGAGATAAACAAAAAAGCCCTGCGGGCATATAGGGCTCGAAGGGCTTTCTTAATACTTAGCATAGTAAGGTAATCTGCAGTTACACACAACTATACCAGAAACACTCCTTCGGCAAAGGGGTACAACACACACAACAACAGCAAGAGCTGCATGTGTAGATGCTGTGGCCGTATGTTCTGGTACCTTTGTTCATGGCGGTGTATCAGTAAAAACGAAAAAAGCCCTGCGGGATCATCCGAAGGGCTCTTCATTATTCAGTGATGAACGTATTCAAATCAACCCAATAATGTTCCCTTCGTTGTGTAAGCACAACAAGCAAGGCAACAGCAGTTTATTGGATTAGCGGTTTTCATTTGCTTTGTACTACAAATTAAGTGCGTGGAAACTTCGAATCAAAATCTTTTACAGAGCTTTTTTAGCTCATCTATTCCAGGCGTACTTTAATAAGGCTGTAGTTCTTCTCCCTTCCAACAAGTTAGCTGCATACAGCATACCTGCTATCAATTATATGTAACGCCACCTGCCTGCTAAAGTTTGGAAGCCTTGCACCGCTGTTAATGCAGCCATTGCAGGGTAGGAGGGCGCCGGTACCTGAAATAGGAAAGCCATGACCAGAAGTCATGGCTTTAGCCCGGATTGACCTTAACTTTCTGGCTTAATTTGCAGGGATTAGTACTTGATCAATAACATGTATTACGCCATTTGTTGCCAGTACATTTGAGGCCCCGGCGTTGATATTTGCTTCATTAGAACCTTCTACCATTACCGATGGGGTGCCGGCATCAATTACAAGGGTTTCTCCGCTTTGCAGAGGAGCCACATTACCATCCATCAGATCGGTAGAAAACACCCGTCCGCTAACAACGTGCGTAAGCAGAATAGCCTGCAGCGTAGCTACCGGAATATCATCAATGCTGTTAATACCGTTATCGGCATCATACACTGCCTGGAAGGCTGCATCGGTGGGTGCAAACACGGTATAACCCATGCCATTATTATCACCACTAAGCGCTTCTGCCAGGTTAGCACCGCCGCCGGTACTTACCCGCTGTACCGCTGCCAGCAGCTGTGTAAATTCTGCTCCATCCGCAGCACTGGCCATTTCCTGCACAATCTCAACAATGCTCTGGCTAGGAGGCATCAAAGTACGGTTTATTACGTGCACCACGCCATTAGAACCTGCTACATCTGTGGTAACTACTTCCGACATTCCATTAATGTACACGCCATCTTCTGCAAGGCTTACGTAGAAATCCTGCTCTGCCAGTGTGTTAACAGCGCCTGCAGTTAAATCAGCTGCCATTACTTCGCCGTCTACCACATGGTAGAGTAAAATTGGCTGCAGGTCTTCCGAAGTCATTCCTTCCAGGCTGGTAATGCCTGCTGCTTCAAAAGCATCGTTTGTTGGTGCAAAAACAGTGTAAGGCCCTTCACCTAGCAGATCATCTACAAGACCGGCTGTACGCAGGGCATCTACCAGTATGCTGAAGTTATTATTAAAATAAGCCGGTGCCAGAATTGTACCTGCCACGGCGCGTGGTTCTTCGGGCAGCAGCACACCACCTATTTTATGCAAAACGCCATTATCGGCTTCAACATCGGCCTGGGTTACACCAATGCCATCTACCTGTACGCCACCAGTGGTGGTAACCGTAAGGCTTTCGCCCTGCAGGGTAGTTACCTGCCCGGCCGTGATCTGTGAGGACATCAGCGCCTGCCCTACAATATGATATTCTACAACTTCGCGCACTACCTCCATGGGCAGCTCATTCAGAGAGCTTGCTCCCAGGGTGTTTAGCAGAGCTGTAAAAGCGGCATCGGTGGGTGCAAAAATAGTGATGTTAGCATCTTCATCTGCGGCTGTTGCTGCCAGGTCTGAAAACTCGGGCATGGTTAAAATGGTCTCCAGGGTAGTAAGCTGCGGATCGTTCTGTACCCGCTCCAGCAGAGTTCCATTACTTGGTTCTACAACCGGATTGTCGTCGTCGTCATCACAGCTGGTAGCTACCAGCGTCAGCAGGGTAAGCGCCATAAAAAGGCTGCTCCAGCGGTTGTTAAAGTTTTCAAAAATTCCCTTCATTGCTTGTCTGTTTGTTTAACAGTAAATAATTTATCTTAGCTATAAAGGGATATACTAGGTTAATAAATAATTGTTTTGTTTAACTATTAATTTTTTTATTAAACACAATTAATAAAAAGCTCTCCTTAAAGATAATGTGTGAATCTATGCTGCCAGAGTAGTTTTTGCCTGATGCTCACTTATAGAAAAAATTTGCTGCGGCTAAACCTGTGGCTTCAGCAGCATCTGTACTGATGATGTGCGGCAAAAGGCCTGTGTACACAGCAGGTGGTTTTTTTACTTCCAGGGGGGAAAGTGCACAGAGACTATATGCCATTTCTGAAAACAGGCACATTTACCCCTGCGCTTAAACTTGTGGTTTGCCGGGAAAAGCAGTCTATAGCACCTGGCGCAAGCAGTTTCTGGCAGCATCTGCGCATAGGTAAAAAAACTGAAAAATCTTTTTTAGCTCAGGCAACGCTTTTTCAACCTCTTTGGTCTGACCGGTATCACAGCAAAAAATTCAGCTGTAACACCTTAACCAGAATCTTACATTTTTGAAGCTCAAAGAGATGAACACGTTTTTCAAACTCGCCTATTTTCTTCTGTTCCTGACCTTAAGCATGTTTGCTTGTGAAGAAGATGAAACACTACCACAGCCTCAGCACCAGCTGGAGGCCAAAGCTGGCCCCGATCAGCAGGTAGCAGCCGGCACGCTGGTAACTCTCAATGGATCTGCCTCTAAAGATGGTAATGGCAAGTCCTTTGGCTATAACTGGATACTTAAAACCAAACCTGCCAGCAGCGTTGCAAATATAAACGGAGCTACTTCCATGACTTCCACTTTTATTGCCGATGTAACTGGTGAATATGTGGTAGAACTTAAAATAAGCAATGCCCGGGGCTATGCCACCGACGAAGTAAAGATCACCGCTCTTGCTCCAGGTCAGGAACCCAGCGAGCCTGCTGCCATCATCATCAGCGAAGACATAACCGAAGACCGGGTACTGGAAGATATCTTTACAGATGCCGCACTGGCCGATTATATTGTCACTGCCGATGTGGTGGTTTCTGCCAAGCTTACTGTTAAACCAGGGGTTCGCATAGAATTCGAGCAGGATAAAGGCCTTACCATTCATCCATCCGGCGCCCTCATTGCCAAGGGTACTAACGACGGTACCGGAACTCATGAAAAGCGCGTGACCTTTGCGGGAAAAAATGCTGTCAGGGGCTTCTGGAAAGGCATTGCTTTTATCAGCAACAATCCTTTGAATGAATTTGAGAATGTAACTCTTTCGGATGCAGGCAGCAGTAGCTTTGTAGATCTACCAGGCATCAAGGCAGGCATTATTATGATGGGCAGCGCAAACAGTGGCGCAGCTTTAAAAATGACCGGTACCAATGTTTATGAGAGTGCTGGCTATGGCATGTATGTGCAGGGCATGGCAACACTTAACAAGTTTGAAACCAACGCTTTTGTGAATAACACCGGCAGTGCCATGTACTTACCGGCCCGTGAGCTGCACAAGCTCGACTTCTTCTCACACTATAGCGGAAACAACGGCTTTAACGGTGTGGAAACCGGTGGTGTGGTAAATCATGCATCTCATGTAGTATGGCCTGATTTTAACGATGGCTCAGGCTACTATGTAAGCAGCGATATCATCATTGAATCTGGTGTGCGTATTGCCGAGGGTGCCACCTTTGAATTTAAAGAGGAAACAGTTTTAAGAGTAGCAAACGGCTATTTGAATGCTACAGGAACAGATGCGGGTAAAATTACTTTTACTGCCCATACTAAATCTGCTTCCAGCTATTGGGGAGGTATCTTATTCCACTCTACCAGTGATCTTAACAGACTTCGCCACACCGAAGTATCGTATGCAGGCAACAAGGAGGTCCCTTTCTATCCCGGACTGAAAGCGAATGTGGCGGTTGCCCTAACAGCTAAGGTCTCTGTTGAAAACGCTACCATTCAGCAGGGCTTGGGCTGGGGTCTGCTGGGCTACACCGACAAAGGTGCCCAGATCAACGCAAATGCACCTACTGCTAATACCTTCGGCAGCCTGGTGTCAGGCAATTACAAACTTACCTCCGACGCAGCCTATGCTGATCAGCTGGCGGGTGTGTGGCTGGATGATGATAGTTTTAAAATAGGGTTTGTTTTTGATGAGAAGTTATATGATCGGGCAGCCAACCGCTGGTTTGGTGGTGCCAACAGCCCCTGGGAAATGAGCCCACGGCCAGGTGCAGGTATCAAAATTGAGCAGGATGGCAGTTTTATCTGGAGTGTATATTCTGATGTTGAACCAATCCATAACTGCTACGGCACTTACCAGGCAGATTACATCACAGGCAGTGTTACTGCCAACGACAACCAGCTGGTATTTCAGGAAAGCAACTGGAGAAGCAGGTTCCATTACCCCTGCGATGAAAGCATGAACTTTGATAAAGAACTCACGCCTGGCAGCATGAACCTGCGTTACGAGATAAACAAGGTATATGACCAGATTACAGGAATACCCTATTGGGAGTTAACCCTCACTACTGCCAGTAACGTAGTCTTAAAGTTCTACAGACAATAAGTAGCACCACGAAATTTTTTTCCTGTATTTTTAATCGAGCTGCATGCCTCCGGTGTGCAGCTCTTGCTTTTTCAAAGCCAAAACAGCCTTTCATTCATGCTAACAGAATAATGCCACAGCCTAAACTGCTAATCTTAATCTACTGAAAACCAATTGGCTTCTGCAGGTTCTTGGATTATATATGGCATACGCAAAGCTAAATGGCATACATTAACTATTACGTGTACCTCTTAAGCAACCGCAGCAACAGCGTTCTTTACACGGGCATGACGGATGATTTGCAGCGCAGGGTAGAGGAACATAAGAATAGCCTGCATTCCCAATCCTTCAGCAGCCGGTATAAAGTACATAAACTGGTGTGGTGGGAAGAGCATCCTACTGCCGAAGAAGCCCTGGAGCGGGAAAAGCAGCTAAAGGCAGGACCGCGCGCCAAAAAAGTAGCCCTCATCGAAGCACATAATCCCCTGTGGCTGGACCTGGCAAAGGATTGGTATAAATAAGTGCGCAATGGCTTAAGTCAAGATAAGTAATACTGCTTCGTAATTTTGCCTCTTGTGAAGTCGCCCCTGCCACCATCTTTATAAAGTTTTGCAATCAATCCTTCTACTAGCTTAATTCCTGCATTTGCAGCCGCTTACTGCCTAAACACCTGAATTCAAAGTTGCTCCCTCTACTGCAATTTCTCCTGTTTTTGCGAGCGCAGCGCGGCAATCTGGCATCTATGAAATGGTGCAGTTCGAGTTTATAGATAGAAGAGTCCCATAGTTGCTAAGCTTTCCTGCTTACTCTATTCCATTTATTAACTGTAGTATGGGCAAAGTTTGCAGACAATAGAATCTAACTGCTCAATAGAAGCCAGATTGCTTCGTCGTTCCTCCTCGCAAATAACCCCTTCTCAACCTCACCTACAATAAAGATAAGCCGAATAGACTTCTTCTTTTATACCACATAAAAACAAAACCCCCGGCACTTTCGCACCGGGGGAATCG
Organism: Cesiribacter sp. SM1; assembly: GCF_020178975.1. Classification (GTDB taxonomy): domain Bacteria; phylum Bacteroidota; class Bacteroidia; order Cytophagales; family Cyclobacteriaceae; genus Cesiribacter. The sequence continues at coordinate 515,619 of NZ_JAHXBU010000094.1, read as the reverse complement.
CTTCATCATAAACACTCAAAATTATGCAGCAAAATATCTGCTTCTATCACTCAGGTAACCTACTAAAAAGGAAATTTCCTCCTCTACCAGGAATTCATAGATGCTAATGGTCATATCATCAGTTTGATATAACTTTTCCTGCCTCAAATCAATGATCGTTGGCACTGTACCTGCAGGAGCCATTTTCTTCATCAGTTGTAGCTGAATTTGAATTCTCTCTAACAAAAGTTCATCCTCTGCGAAGTAAAACCAAATTAACCATCTCTTACTATTAATATCAACACATAGATGTGAAGGTGCTGAGATAACGCAGTTTTCAACAATGGGTAGCTTGCATGTAACCTTACTTGCAGCACCTATTTTAGCATCTCCTAATACCGTAAGAAAATTCGATGCTAGTTCTAAATATGTGCTTCTTTGTTTAGGATGCCTAAATTATAGCTTTTGGACTTCATCAATTAGGTCACTAAGTCTACCACTTCTGAGACACTTACATAAAGTTTTTCTCAGACCCCCATAATAGTCCTTTGCAGGATCAAAAGGTTTCTGTTCATCCATGGTAAGATACTTTTCAATCTGATTATTTTTTGCAAGTGTTCCTAACTGGCTTAAGTGATGAATATCAGTGGGTTTAAATTTAAGAATGCTCATTGGCATACTCTGGTATATTTTGTAAAGTAATTTTGTGGATAACTTTAGCTATTCAACTATTAACTTTACTCTCCCTTTCAAGTTTATAATAGTATAGCAGGGGCTAACCACTTGCCCTTGTAAATGCTAGAAATGACTTATTCAGCCCTTTAACAACTGCTCCGCCAAGATTTGTTGTTAAGGGGCCTTTTGTTTCATAGGCCTACCAAATTTCATAATTATTTTCTTGCTTTGACATTAACAAAACCCCTAGCCCTTTCGAGCTAGGGGAATCGCTTCATCATAAACACTCAAATTATCGAGCAGAATCTTAGCTGCCGCAGGCCTCGCAGGCATCCGGATTATCCAGAGAGCAGGCCATGTCGGAGCGGTTTTGGTCTTCGTTGCTAACCTCTACCTGCTTCGCCTCAGCTTTTGGCTGGTTCAGGGCGGCTTTGTCAACCGTGAACTGAATGGCTTGTGTAGCAGCTTTGGTACGCAGGTAGTACATACCGGTTTTGAGGCCTTTTTTCCAGCTGTAGAAGTGCATGGAGGTCATTTTGCCGAAGTTCGGGTCCTGGATGTGGATGTTCAGGCTCTGGCTCTGGCAAATGTAGGCACCACGGTCGGCGGCCATGTCCATGATCGACTTCTGGGAAATTTCCCAAACGGTACGGTACAGGTCCTTGATGTGCTGCGGAATTTCAGGAATTTCCTGCACTGAGCCATTGGCGGCAATCAGGCGGTTCTTCATGTTTTCATCCCACAGGCCAAGGGCAATCAGGTCTTTCAGCAGGTGCTTGTTGATGACAATAAACTCACCACTAAGCGTACGACGGCTGTAGATATTGGTGGTATATGGCTCAAAGCACTCGTTGTTGCCCAGGATCTGCGAGGTAGAAGCGGTAGGCATTGGCGCTACCAGCAGGGAGTTGCGCACCCCGTGCTTCTTCACCTGCTGCTTCAGGCTAATCCAGTCCCAGCGGCCGCTCTTAGGCGTAACACCCCACATATCGAACTGGAAGATTCCCTTGCTTACAGGAGATCCTTTGAAAGTCTGGTAAGGACCATCTTTCTGGGCCAGCTCCATAGAAGCTTCCATGGCGCCATAGTATATCGTTTCAAAGATGTCTTCGTTCATGCGGCGGGCCTCAGGGCTATCAAAAGGCATGCGCAGCATTATAAAGGCATCGGCCAGGCCCTGTACCCCCAGGCCAATAGGGCGGTGACGCATGTTTGAATTGCGCGCCTCTGGCACCGGGTAGTAGTTCAGGTCAATAACCTTGTTGAGGTTCTTGGTGGCTACCTTGGTAATTTCATACAGTTTCTGGTGGTTGAAGAACGGGTTGCCTTTGGCATCGTAATCAACATATTTATTCAGGGCAAGAGAAGCCAGGTTACATACCGCTACCTCGTCTTTAGAGGTATACTCCATGATTTCGGTGCAGAGGTTGGAGCTCTTGATGGTACCCAGGTTCTTCTGGTTGCTCTTGCGGTTTGCATGGTCTTTGTAGAGCATGTATGGCGTACCGGTCTCAATCTGAGATTCCAGCACTTCAAACCACAGATCCTGTGCTTTTACCACTTTACGGGCACGGCCTTCGCGCTCGTATTTGGTGTAAAGTTTTTCAAATTCTTCGCCGTAGCAATCGCCAAGGCCGGGACACTCATTAGGGCAGAAGAGGCTCCATTCGCCATTTTCTTCCACACGCTTCATGAACAGGTCTGGTGTCCAGAGGGCATAGAACAGGTCACGGGCACGCAGCTCTTCCTTGCCGTGGTTTTTACGCAGTTCCAGCCAGTCAAAGATATCGGCATGCCAGGGTTCCAGGTATACGGCAAAAGCACCTTTGCGCTTGCCGCCGCCCTGATCTACATAGCGGGCAGTGTCGTTAAACACACGCAGCATCGGGATCAGGCCGTTGGAGGTACCGTTGGTGCCTTTAATGTAAGAGCCAGTGGCACGTACATTATGAATAGAAAGACCAATACCGCCGGCACTTTGTGAAATCAGTGCGCACTGCTTAAGCGTATCGTAAATGCCGTCGATAGAGTCGTCCTTCATGGTAAGCAGGAAGCAGGACGACATTTGCGGCTTAGGCGTACCAGCATTGAAGAGGGTAGGCGTAGCGTGTGTAAACCACTTTTCGCTCAGCAGGTTGTAGGTTTCAATGGCAGAATCAATATCATCCATGTGAATACCCACCGCTACACGCATCAGCATGTGCTGGGGACGTTCTACGATTTTGCCATCGCACTTCATCAGGTAAGAGCGCTCCAGCGTTTTAAAACCAAAGTAGTCGTAGGTAAAGTCGCGCTCGTATACAATGGCGTCGTCCAGCGTTTTGGCATGCTCCTTCACCACTTTCCAGGCCTCTTTGCTGATGAGCGATGCGTTTTCACCTGTTTTAGGGTCTACATAGGTGTAGAGACGCTTCATGGTGTTGCTAAAGCTGCTGCTGGTTACTTTGTGCAGGTTGCTTACCGCAATGCGAGCCGCCAGAATTGCATAGTCGGGGTGGCGGGTAGCCATAGAAGCCGATGTTTCGGCTGCCAGGTTATCCAGCTCCTGCGTGCTAACGCCATCGTACAGGCCGTTGATTACCTTTTTGGCCACCTCTACCGGGCTTACAAAATTGGCATCCAGGCCACCGCAAAGCTTTTCAATGCGGGCTGTGATTTTATCGAAGCGTACAGATTCGCGTCTTCCGTCTCTCTTTATTACGAACATAAAAGTTTTGGTTGAAAGGGCTGAGGCTTTGGCGGACCCCAGCCGGAGTACTGTCTATTTACTTTCCGGTTACCTGGCTATTCCGGTTAAAAGCCCGGGGTTTTACCCCCGGGATTCCGGCTACATGTGCACTCTGTTGGTTGAGGAGAGAGGGCACTATAGTATAGTGGCACTAAAAATCTTCGTCCAGGGTAAATCGTGGCTTTTCTTTTTCCTGGTTCATCACCCCGGCTTTCTGGTAATCGCCCACGCGCTTCTCAAAGAAGTTGGTTTTACCCTGCAGGGAGATCATTTCCATAAAATCGAAGGGGTTGGTTGCACCGTATACCTTATCGACACCCAGCTCCATCAGCAGGCGATCTGCTACAAATTCAATGTACTGGCACATCAGACGGGCATTCATGCCGATAAGGTCTACAGGCAGTGCGTCGGTCACAAACTCTTTCTCTATTTCCACGGCATCTGTGATGATTTTCTTCACCGTATCTGGCGAAAGCTTGCTCACAAGGTGCTGTGTATATAATAAACAGGCAAAATCGCAGTGCAGACCTTCGTCGCGGCTGATAAGCTCGTTAGAGAAGGTAAGGCCCGGCATCAGGCCACGCTTTTTCATCCAGAAGATGGAACAGAACGAACCGGAAAAGAAAATGCCCTCTACAGCTGCAAAGGCAACCAGGCGCTCTGCAAAAGAACCTTCGTTGATCCAGCGCAGGGCCCACTGAGCCTTTTTGCCTACACAAGGCATGGTATCAATGGCATTGAAGAGGTAATCTTTTTCGCCCTGATCTTTTACATAAGTATCAATCAGCAAAGAATAGGTTTCAGAATGGATGTTCTCCATCATGATCTGGAAGCCATAGAAGAACTTGGCTTCGGTATACTGTACTTCCGCTACAAAGTTTTCGGCCAGGTTTTCATTTACAATACCATCTGAGGCTGCAAAGAAAGCCAGTACGTGCTTGATAAAATGACGCTCACCATCGTTCAGGTTTTCCCAGTCCTTCAGGTCCTGGCTAAGGTCTATTTCTTCGGCGGTCCAGATGCTGGCTTCTGCCTTTTTATAGAACTGCCAGATATCGTTGTGCTGAATAGGGAACAGCACAAAACGGTCTTTATTCTCCCTTAAAATCGGCTCTTCTGCTTCTGCTGCTGATATACGACTCATGCTGCGTTCATTTTAGGTTAAAACATTACACCGGGAATCTTTAATAACAGGCACTTAAACGAGTGCCAGTTAGTAGGGGTTTACCCGCTGTTTTGTGTTGGGGTGTGCTTACAAATATTAGAAACCTTACCCGCTTTTCAAACCCCCTCTATGTAAAGTAAAGTTTCAAGTACACTAATATAACGCACTAATTAACAGAAGGTTAATGAGGAAATAATTCGAAAAGTTTTATTCTTGTAAAAGCCACTTTGTACCCGTGTTTGTAGCTGATGTTCAAGAACTTACAAACGAAAATTTTTTTTCAATTTTTATGCACAACGGGGTGTGCATAAGTTTGGTATGATTTTAGGTATACAAGGACCTGCAAAAGAGCTTTGAATATTGAAAGCAAATCCTTATCTTTGCCCTCTGTTTTAGAATACCCTAATTCAAGTACAATGTACGCAATTGTTGACATAGCCGGAAAGCAGTTCAAAGTAACGCAAGACCAGTTCGTTTATGCCCCGTTGATGGCAGGCGAAGAAGGCGCTTCCGTAGAGTTCGGCACTGTGTTGCTCATTGGAGATGACAACGCTGTCGAAGTAGGCGCACCCACTATAGCTGGCGCCAAAGTAGCCGGGAAAATCCTTGGCCACGTAAAAGGTGACAAAGTAATTGTCTTCAAGAAGAAGCGCCGCAAGGGCTACAGAAAGAAGAATGGTCACCGTCAGGACTTTACTAAGGTGCAAATCACTGGCATCAGCAAGTAAACCCTTATTCAAACAATTATTTTAGTAACCTCAAGAACTAAGAAATACCATGGCACACAAGAAAGGCGCAGGTAGTTCCAAGAACGGTCGCGAATCACACAGCAAACGTCTTGGCGTAAAGATATTCGGTGGCCAGTTTGCTAAAGCTGGTAACATTCTGGTTCGTCAGCGTGGTACTCAGCACCACCCCGGCGAGAACGTAGGCATTGGCAGAGATCACACTCTGTTTGCACTGATTGAAGGTACTGTGGAGTTCAAAAAAGGCTTCAAAGACCGTTCATTCGTATCTGTAAAACCTTTAGAGGCATAAGTCTGCATCTAATGCAGGCCTTTTGCCTAACAGCAGTTAGCTGCTAACCAACAAAAAGCACACAGCAACGTAAGCTGTGTGCTTTTTATTTTGTCATATCCGGATAAATTCCTTATAATTCCAACTTCAGTTTAGTAACTTACTAAACAGTCTCTATAGGAGTTTGCACTTTATGCACCACCATACTAGCGGACAACACCCCTCTGATGATAAGAGTCCGCAGCGGATCGTTATCCTCTACCTACTGGCAGGACTTGCCTGGTTTACCCTGTCGGCATTTATGCTGCAGTATATTCCTGATTTGCCGGTTCTGGGCAGCACCTTCACCAACCTTCTGTTTTTAATAGTTACTGCCAGCCTGCTCATGATTGTGCTGCGCACCCGGCATCAGCAGCTGGAGGGCCAGCGCCTGCGTCTGCAGGCCGATGAGGAACGCTACCAAAAGCTGTACGAAGAAAGCCCTCAGCCCATGTGGATCTGCAGCAGCCGCGATAAACTGCTGCTCTCCCTGAACGATGCCGCCCTGGAGCTTTTTGGCTATACCCAGTCGGAGCTACGCATGAAGCCCCTGCAAACGCTGGTGTACGAAAAAGACCAGTACCTGCTTAACCTGCACCTGCTGCCAGACCAGCATTACGAAAAAGCAGGCGTATGGCGCTTTAAAAACGATGAGGGCAAAATTGTGTACCTCGACCTGGTGATTCACCAGATCCACTTCAACGAGCACCCCGCCAAGCTGGTGATAGCCAACAACCTCAGCGACCTGATCCGCACCGAAGAAGAGAAGCTCAGGATCCATAACGAGCTGCACCACTACAAAAAAGCCCTGGACCGCTCTGCACTGCTTGCGGTAACAGACCTGGAAGGCAATTTCATAGATATTAACAATAAGTTTTGTGATATCTCCGGCTACTCCCGCAACGAGCTGCTGGGCAAAAATCCGCGCATGCTCAACTCCGACTACCATCCGAAAAGCTTCTGGACCAATATGTACATTAGCCTGCAGGAGGCCCACGTATGGCGGGGGGAGATCCGCAACCGCACCAAAGATGGCCATTTCTTTTGGGTTGATATGTCGGTAGTGCCGGTATACGACGAGCACAACCACATCTACAAGTACATGGCCATTTCTTACCCGATCACAGACCGTAAAATGGCCGAAATCCGCTCCGAAAAAATTCACCGCGAGCTGATGACCTTTATGTACAAAGCCTCGCACAACCTGCGCGGACCGGTAGCAACCCTAAGTGGTCTCATTAATGTAGCCCAGATGGAGGTGCAGGATCCACTCTCTACCCGCTACATTAAGCTGCTGGGCGAGCGGGCCAATCACCTGGAGTTTACCCTCTCGGAGCTGATTGCCATTACAAAAGTAAAGCAGGAAGACCTAAGCCTGGCACCCATTGATTTTGAGGCAGTAATTGAAGATACCCTTCTAAGTTTTGAAAAAGCGATACGGGAGCATGGGGTACTCATAGACATCAATGTTAAAGAAGAAATTTCTTTTATAACCGACGAAAAGCTGATCAGGGGCTTTCTGTTTTACCTGATTGACAATTCCATTAAGTTCCGCAATAACTCAGAGCCGCGCCTGCGCATATCGGTACAGGAACAAGCCAATGGGGTATTGATCAGCGTGGCCGATAATGGTCCGGGCATTGATCCGGAGATACACGAGAAGATTTATGATATGTATTACCGGGGCCATGAAAAATCGCAGGGCAGCGGCCTTGGCCTTTATATTGTAGCTTCTATAGTAGAGCGCCTTTGCGGTTACATTACGCTGGAATCTTCAGGTAATAATGATGGCTGTACTTTCCGCATATTTCTGCCCAACGACCTGTACCTGCGCCGCAGCCTTCCGGAAAAAGAGGTGGTGCACCTACGAAGCGATAATTAAGTTTGCTGTTAGTTGCGTTTTGCTTCCAGATCATCCCGCATTACCCAATAGAGGCCTTTGATGTTATTTACCCACTCATCATAGATAAAAATAAGGATGATCTCTTCTACAGTTTCCAGTATGCTGATGGCCAGGGCAACATAAAACAACCAGTCCCGGGGACCAAAATAGAGGGTGCATACCAGAAAAACAGCCTGTAAAACAGCAGCGGTTTTAGCAGAATAGGTATGAAAGCTGCTGGGCTTGCCGTAGCGCCAGTAGGCCAGCCCCAGCTGCACAAAGTACAGGCCCAGGGCAATGGCCAGTTCAAGCCAGTGCTCTTTTACAAAGCTCCACTCAAACCAAAAAACAGCTGCCACGCCTGCTACAAACAGCAGGGCATCGCCGGTAGAATCCAGCCGTGAGCCACGCGCAGTGGTAATATTCCATTTACGTGCCAGGTAGCCATCCAGGGCATCGGTAATAAAGCCTGTGAGCAGGAGGGAGGCACACCACATTCTCAGATCAAAATACGCCAGCAGCAGTACTACCGGCACCATCACAATTCTGCTAATCGATAACCAGTCGGGAATCGTTAGTTTAGACATAAAAAATAGAAACCTATGTTAAAAAAATAGCAGCCAGGGCTACAAGGGTTACAGCATATTAACAGCTTATGGTAGCCTGTGGTTTGGTACCAAATATCAGGTTATGGGGGTTTCAACAATAAAATTTTTTAATGCTGTTCAGGCGCCTCGGGCTTTTTCTTTACCAGCTTATCTTTAAGTACCAGTAGTAAAGAGGCGGTACCAAAAAAACAAATGGCTATAATCTGCCACATGTTAAGCCGGCTGCGGAGCGCCAGCTCTTCAGGTGCAACTGGTATTTCCTGTACCGGCTGCGCTGGTTCGGCAGCGGCAGTGCTATCCTGTAGCACCTCTGTTTGCTGGGCTGCCTGGTAGCTGTTCAGTTTTTCACGGGCTCTGCCCATGCCCAGCAAACTAAGGGCAGCAAAGGCATAAAGCACAGCAATCAATATATTCAGGTGGCGGGGGTTCATCGTTTATCTGGCCTTCTTTTGATAGGTCATTTTGTTCTTCTGGTACATCTGCCGGCAGGGCATTACAACAACAGCGGTTATACGTTCTGCCACAGCATCAGCGTGGCTTTGGCTTGTTAGGGGGAATGCAGAAAACATCGTAATGCTTCCAGTCCATCACATTTTCGGTGGTTACTTCCACACCAGTTATAAAAGGCTCTTCTGCTATGTGGTAAACAGCATAGCCCATTTCCTTCAGATAAACCACCAGCTCCCGGCGGTAGGCTGCAGAAGATTTTTTATATACCTCAGCCTTTAAATAAGGCTTATATTCCCTGATGATATCCTTTAAGGTCTGCAGAATATACAGATCGTAACCTTCGGCATCTGTCTTGATAAAGCGAAGCTTTGGTAAATGGGCTGCAAAGTCTGTCTGCAGCTCATAGGCAATATCAATACCCCAGACAGAAAGTTTAAACACATGCCCGTGGTCCAGTACACTGATGTTTTCGTGGCGCCCACCATTGCAAAAGCCGGAGTCGGAGTACTCGAACTCCATTTCTCCATAGGCCTGTGCTGCAGCTGCCAGCAGGGGTACAATATTGGTTTTATCACGGTTAAGCCGAACATTTTTCTCCAGCACCGGAAATACATAAGGGTTTGGTTCCAGCGCCAGCGTTAAACCTGCAGTGCCTGCGGCCAGCGCCATGGGCAGGGTAGTATCGCCTGTATGGGCTCCAATATCTATGCAAAAATCACCCTCGCTGATAATGCTCTTATGCTGTGCTACAGTCTGATGGCTTATCTCCTTGGGCGATTCGCTGGGGTGCTGCCACTGGGCATAGCGCAGCAAGCCATGCTCCTGCAGGTTGAATTCTTTTACCACATAGCCATAGCGTTTAGCCCTTTTATTAAAACCAAGTAGCTGTGGTATGTGCTTAAGTTTCATTGAAGGATGCTTTTGTGAATAATCTATTCGGTAAAATTAGTGCGCTGCGCTCTATGCTCTTTGGCTGCTGCTCTTTTGCCTGGCCCTGGACTGCTGTTTATAGTTGGTACTGCGACATATACTGAACTACCTGATCTACAAAGCGGCCCAGAACCGATACATCTACAATAATGCTGAACAGGATGCCGAAGAGGGCACCGTAAAGGTGGGCCTCATGGTTTATATTATCGGCACCACGCTTGCCCTGGTAGTAGGAGTAGATAAGGTAAAGCGGACCCAGTACAAAACCAGGTATGCAAATAACGCCAAAGAAGCACACGTCATTTACCGGGTAAAACATTATACTGGCAAACACTACTGAAGATACACCACCCGATGCCCCCAGGGAGCGGTAGTAAGCCGCATCGGCATATTTTTTATAGGTAGAGATGTGTGATACCACTACACCTAGTATAAAGAGCAGCACAAAGTAAAGGCCGCCCATTTCAGCACCAAAAAGGGGCTTCAGCACATAACGCTCTACTGCTTCTCCAAAAAAGTAAAAGGTAAACATGTTGAAGAGCAGGTGCATCCAGCTGCCATGCACAAAGGCACTGCTTAAAAAGCGGTACCATTCCCCACGATGCTTTACACTGTATGGGTGAAAGAGCATCTTCTGCAAAAAGTCGGGCTGCTGAAAGCCATAAATGCTCACAGCGGAAATGATGATGATCAGAACAACGGTAATACTAATCATTTTTCTCGCTTGGATAAGGCTTGCATTAGTTGACGCAGGGGTGCTTTACGTGCCTCGGGCGCCGGTAGGGCAGCAAGGGCAGCAAAAGCTTCATGGAAATACTCATCTATTTTGGCCTCTGTAAGAGCCCGGATGCCCAGCCTGTCGTAAATGGCGGTAACGGCAGCTACTTTTTCGGTGGCATCAAACTCCTGCTGCTGCAGCCAGCTGTTAAGCTCCTGCGCATCGCTGCCGGCAGCACGCTGGCGGGCGTTAATGAGCAAATAGGTTTTTTTATTGGCAATAATATCGCCGCCTACCTGCTTACCAAACTTTTCCTGCTCGGCATACACGTCCAGCAGGTCGTCCATCAGCTGAAAACCAATGCCCATGTTAATACCCAGCTCATACAAATGGCGGCAGGCTTCTGCATCTGCACCGGCTACAATGCCACCCAGCTCCAGGCTAAAGCCCAGCAATACGGCTGTTTTACGCCTGATCATATCCAGGTAAGCGGCTTCGCTTACGCCCTGCTGGTCTTCAAACTCCATATCCAGCTGCTGGCCTTCGCAAACCTCGGCTGCACACTGGCTAAACTTCTCCAGCACGGGGCGCAGCAGCCCATCGGGCACCTGCATCATGCGCTCGTAGGCTTTTACCAGCATTACATCGCCACTTAAAATAGCAGTGCTTTCGTTCCAGCGGGCATGCACGGTAGGCTGGCCACGGCGCAGGGGGGCCTTATCCATAATATCATCATGCATCAGGCTGAAATTATGAAACAGCTCCACCCCCAGGGCCGGCTGCAGGGCCGGCTCCGGGTTATGCTGCCAGAGCTGGTGCGCCAACAGTGTCAGCAGGGGACGAATGCGTTTGCCCCCCAGCGACATAATGTAGCGGATAGGTTCGTAGAGCGACAGTGGGTCCTGCCCGTAACGGGCTTCTTCTACTGTCTGGCTTAGCAGGTGGGTTAATTCCTGCAGGGAACGGATGTTATCGTTGGTGTTCAACAAGTTCAAGATCAATGGTGCGGCGATCGATGTCGGTATTCAGTACCTTCACCTTTACTTTATCGCCCAAAGTAATAATCTTTTTATTGCTTTTGCCAACGATGCGGTAGTTTTGGTCATCGTACTCGTAGAAGTCATCCTTCAGGTCGGAGAGACGCACCATACCTTCGCAGCGTGTTTCCACAATTTCTACATAGATGCCCCATTCGGTTACGCCTGATACCACACCATTCCAGATGGTTTCCGGATCCTGCAGTTTCATAAACTCTACCTGCTTGTACTTGATAGAGGCACGTTCGGCATCGGCAGCACGTTTTTCGCGGTCGGAGCTGTGCTGGCAAAGCTTTTCATATTTATCCCTGTCTGCACTCTTGCCACCATCGAGGTAGTGCTGTAACAGGCGGTGCACCATTACATCGGGATAGCGGCGAATAGGGGAGGTAAAGTGGGTGTAGTGATCAAAGGCCAGACCAAAGTGCCCCTCTGGCTCAGTTGAGTATTTGGCTTTGGCCATGCTGCGGATGGCAAGGGTTTCCAGTACGTTCTGTTCGGGCTTACCCTGGATATCCAGCATCAGCTTGTTGAGCGAGTTTGAAACGGCATCCTCATCGGTGCTAAGCGAATGCCCGAATTTGCGGGCAAAGGCCGAGAATCCTTCCAGCTTTTCGGGATCCGGTGCATCGTGAATCCGGTACACATAGGTTGGCGGGGTGTAATCGCCTTTGGTTCTCTTACCACGGTTGTACACCCACTCGGCTACCCGCTTGTTGGCCAGCAGCATAAACTCTTCGATGAGCTTGTGGGCATCTTTACGCACCTTCGGGATAACCTCCAGCGGACGGCCCTGCTCATCGAGCCTGAATTTTACCTCTACTGTTTCGAAGTTGATGGCACCCCGGGCAAAGCGGTCGCTTTTCAGCTTCAGGGCCAGGGTATTGAGAATGGTAAGCTCGCGGGCAAAATCTCCCTGCAGGGTTTCTATCCGTTCCTGGGCCTCCTCATAAGAGAAACGCCTGTCGGAATAGATAACCGTACGGCCAAACCATTCATTGCGGATAACGGCATCTTTATCAAGCTCAAATACTGCTGCAAAGGTAAGCTTTGTTTCCTGGGGACGTAGCGAGCACAGCTCGTTAGAGAGTCGCTCTGGCAGCATGGGAATGGTGCGGTCTACCAGGTACACAGAGGTTGCCCGTTCTATTGCTTCCTTATCCAGCACAGTGCCGGGCTTTACATAATGGCTTACATCTGCAATGTGTATGCCTACTTCGTAATTACCATTTTCCAGCAGGCGCAGGGAGATGGCATCGTCAAAGTCTTTGGCATCGGCAGGGTCTATGGTAAAGGTAGTTACATCCCGGAAGTCGCGGCGCTTTGCAATTTCTTCTTCGGTAATATCATCTTTAATGCGCTTGGCCTGGGTATTTACGCCCTTTTCAAATTCAAACGGCAGGTTAAATTCTGCCATGATGGAGTGAATTTCAGCCTCGTTTTCGCCAGCCTGGCCCAGCACCCGTACTACCTTACCCTCGGGATTGCGGTTGCGGTCGGGCCACTGGGTAATTTCTACCATTACCTTGTCGTTATCCTGCGCATCCATGGTATCGCCAGGCTTTACAAAGATATCGTGGTGCATTTTGCGGCTATCGGCCACCACAAAAGCAAAGCCTTTGGAAAGCTGAATGCGGCCCACAAACTGCGTACGGCCGCGCTTTACAATCTCTACCACTTCGCCCTCGGGCCGTTTGTCGGCATTTCTACCTGCGCTGTACAGCTGCACTTTTACCGTATCGCCATCCAGTGCATTTTTCAGGCGGTTGGCATTTACCATTACATCCTGCTGGGTATCTGGCGATACAATAAAGGCATAGCGTGGGTTTACAAAGTCCACTCTTCCCTCTATCACCTCTTCTCCCAACCTGATGCGGAACTGGCCGTTGCGGGTTATTTCGGCCTCGCCGCCTTTTACCAGCTTGTGCAGGGCACTTTCCATGGCATCGAGCTGCTTGCGGCTCTTAAGGTCGAGCTTTCGGATAATATGTTTGGTATCGAGGGCACGGGACCGGTTCTTTTGCAGCAGATCGCGGATGCGGTCCTTCATGCGGTAAACTTCTTCTTTGCTTGGTCCGTTGTCGCCGGACTTAGATTTGTTTCTTTTTGATTCTTTTGCTTTACTCATAGTCTAAAAAATCCGGTTAGGGATTAAAATTCTAACCAGGAGGTTAGTCTTCTGAAATATATTAATAAAAAGCTTCTTTTAAAGGAAAGCCCTGTTTTTAGCTGCTTATGGCTCAATTTTACTTTCTAATACTATTTACACCTGTTGCCTCTAAGTAGCTGTACCAATGAAGATCCCCCTTGGAGAAGGCGGGATTTCATTAGGTGAAATCACCTAATATGCTCAGCTAGCGCTGCTTGTGCCTGCCACAGCATAATCAAGCATATGCCAGAAAATACATCACCCTGCCTTTCTGGCCAGCATGCGGGCCAGTTGTGCTTTTCGGATATCTTCAAGGTCTCCTCTCGGAATTGCTTTGATCAGCGAACGGGTGTATTCATCGCGGGGGTGCTCAAACATCTGCTCCGGATAGCCTGTTTCTACAATCTTACCACGCTGCATTACCATAATGCGGTCTGCCATAAATTTCACTACCGACAGATCGTGCGAGATAAAAATATAGGTTAAGCCAAAATCATTTTTAAGCTCGTTGAGCAGGTTAAGCACCTGCGCCTGCACCGATACATCCAGCGCCGAAACACTTTCGTCGCAAATAATAAACCGCGGTTCTAAGGCTAATGTTCGGGCAATGCAGATTCGTTGGCGCTGTCCGCCGGAAAATTCATGCGGATAACGATGATATTGGTCGGGCTGCAGCCCTACGCGCTCCAGCAGGTACATTACGCGCTCCCGCCTTTGCTTGTCGTTTTGCTGCAGCTTATGGATTTGCATAGGCTCCATAATGGCGCTGCCAATGGTTTGCCGCGGGTTGAGCGAGGCGTAGGGGTCCTGAAAGATAATCTGCATCTGGCGCCTCAGCAGCCGCATATCCCGGTTACTGAGCTTGCGGATGTTCTGCCCGTCGAAAATAATTTCGCCGCTGCTGGGTTCCATCAGGCGCAAAATACTGCGGCCCAGGCTGGTTTTGCCGCAGCCAGACTCCCCCACCAGCCCCAGCGTTTCGCCGGGATATACTTTAAAGCTAACGCCATCTACCGCTGTTACCTTGCCCTGCTGCCGTTTAAAAGGGTTCAGGCTTACATCAAACTCTACCTTTAGCTCATTTATTTCCAGCAGTGGCCGGGTATTTTTAAGCACCTGCAGGTGGCGCTTGTTTATCTCCTCTGTTGTTTCTACGTTCATCAGCAGGGCCTCACCTACAGAGTGGTAGCGGGCATCGGGCCGTTCTATCAGCTGACCACTGCTATCGAGTGCCACAAAATCTGTAATGGTAGGCAGCACTTTCAGCGTCATGTCGAGGCGCGGGCGGCAGGCCAGCAGGCCTTTGGTGTAGGGGTGCTTGGGTCTGCTGAAAATATCCAGCACATCGGCTTCTTCTACAGCCTTGCCGCCCCACATCACCATTACCCGGTCGGCTACCTCGGCTATTACGCCCAGGTCGTGGGTAATAAACATCACGGCTGTGTTGATGTCGTCGCGCAGCTCGGCCATCAGCTTCAGAATAGACGACTGCACCGTTACATCCAGTGCAGTGGTAGGCTCATCGGCAATTACCAGCTGCGGATCGCAGGAGAGGGCCATGGCAATCATTACCCGCTGTTTTTGCCCACCCGACAGCTGGTGCGGGTAGGCCTTGAAAATGCGCTCCGGCTTTGGCAGCTGCACCCGGTCAAAAAGGGCCAGGGTCTGGCGTCGTGCTTCGTCGTGGCTTACACGGCGGTGCAACAGTATGGTTTCCATTACCTGGTTACCACAGGTGTACACCGGGTTAAGCGAGGTCATGGGCTCCTGGAAGATGATGGAAATCTCGTTTCCACGAATCTGCCGCATTTGCTGAGAAGTGGCCTTCAGCAGGTTGATGGGCCCCAGCTGACGCGACTGGAAAATAGCCTCGCCTTCCATGCTCTTTCCCTGTGCGCCCAGCAGCTGCAGCAGGCTAAGGGCCGTTACCGATTTGCCAGAGCCGGACTCACCCACAATACCCAGGGTTTCGCCCTTGCGGATACTGAAATCAATGCCATCTACGGCACGAATAACTCCGCCGGGGGTCTGGTAATGGGTTTGCAGGTTTTTTACCTCCAGCAGAACCTCCTGCTGAAGCTTTCCGGTATGGAGTCGGTTGAGCATACAGCCACCAAATTAAAGAAAAAAGCGGCGGCAGGAGAACGGATGTAAGTTTATCAAAATTTATCGCTTCGCCGCTCCAGCAGAATGGTGTTGTGCCAGATGCCATTGAGCTGTGCTATTTTCTCGCGGTAGCCAATTTCGCGGAACCCCCATTTTTTCTGAAGGGCAATGCTGGCCTTATTTTCTGCAAAGGTGGCCGAGTAAAGGGTCCAGATGCCATTGGCTTCGCTTTCGGCTATCAGCTGCTCCATGAGCAAATCGCCGATGCCTTTTCCTCTATGGCTGGCGCTGATGTAGATGCTGAACTCAGCCACACCCCGGTAGCAATGGCGTGCAGAAACAGGCGAAAGCGCCACCCAGCCCACGACTATGTCTTTTTGCAGGGCCACCAGCCGGCTGTGGGAGTGGTGAGCCTTGTGCCAGTCTTCCCAGGAGGGAACCTCTGTGTTGAATGTGGCCTGACCCGTTGCCAGACCTTCTTTATAGATGTTGAGCACTGCCGCTGCATGCCGGGGCAGCATGGGTTTTACTTCCATCATGAATCAATGTGGAGAAGATGAGCAAATGTATGTAAAAGAGCTATTGTGCTGCTAGTTGTAAAGCCGTGTGCCTGCAGTTTTATTCCAGGCACACCCTATACTTATTAAAACAGGCTAAACAGGAGGGGAAGCAACATCAGCAAAAAATAAAGCAGCAGGGTCCATTTGTTAACAACTGGCTGACTGCCTGCTTCCGCTTTCTTAGCTGTAAAAGAACTGCACTGCTTATTGCCTGTGGTGGGGTAGCAAAAGATTGGCTCCATGGTTCTATCGAAATTTTAGTTTTATTTTTTGATTTCGACAGTACGACGGAGCCTTAAATAAAAAGACGCAGGGATTTTAAAAAAAATTTTAAGGGAGGTTGCTTAGTGGCATCGGGTTGCCAATGGCAGGCTTTGGCTCAAATACCGGATACCCCCGGCTGAAATCCTGGGCTAAGTGATGGGCCTGCTCTGACATTTCTTTCAGAGCGTTCAATCAAAAGAATGAATTTAGTCCGCACAGGGAATCAAGCCTTAGGAAGATTTCTTAATTCTTAGATTAGAATACCCATGAACACTTAGATAATGCTGCCCCCGTTTAGCCCAGGGTTGAAACCCTGGGTACGCTCAAGCCAACAGACCCTGGCCCAAGCCAGGGGTTGCCTCCACAGCTATTCATTAGCACATTGCCACATTAAATAATTAGCACTTTTACAGCTACACCACCACAATCTGCTCAGGTTTTAACAGGGGCTGGCAGCGGTAGCGCATGTATACCTGTGCGGTGGCAATTACATCCTGCTGGCTGTGCAGCACAATGGCATCTAAACCCTCCTGGCCATCTTCGTAAAAGAGGCGGTTAATTTCATCGCCATCAGGATGGGGCTCATAGTCGATGCCAAAGAGCGCCGTGAGGGTTTGCAGCGATATGGTATACTTGCGGTTGCCGAACATCCACATCTCCATGGTATCGAGGTGGGGTACCTCCCAGGGCTTTTTGCCGGCAAAGTTCAGTGCTTCGGGAATGGGAATGCAGTGCACCAGCATACGGCGGCAGAGGTATGGAAAATCGAACTCCTTGCCATTGTGGGAGCAGAGGCGCAGGCTGCGCTGATCGAAGCGATCGTTGAGCAGCTGCATGAACTGCTTCAGGAGCCAGGGTTCGTTATCTACCGAAGCAAAGGTTTTTACCCGCAGCTCAAGCGCTCCACCATCTTTCTCGTAAAAGTAAGCCACCGAAATACTCACAATGCGGCCAAATTCTGCATAAAGACCAGCTTCATACTCGAACAGCTCTCCGGGTGTTACTTCTTCATCCGTCCAGTCGATGTAGTCTACCTTACTTTCCCAGGCCTGCCGCATGGGGTTATTCATCTCCTCCAGGGATGGTGCCGCAGCAACAGTTTCTATATCTACGAACAGAATATCACGAAGCGGACGTGCAGTCATGGCATTATCAGTTTAAAGACAAAAAAATGTACAACAGAAAAAGTCACACCAGCCTTAGTACCTGATGTGTTACTGAAAAATTAGAAAAAGAGAGAAATGTTTACAGACAGGCGCTGGAAATTTAAGGAGAAGATAGAAAAGAGGTAAACGGATGTTAGCTATGCCGCCACTTTCCAATGCCCTTTACTAAAGCTTATTCAACCTGTAACCAATGCCTGCATTGAATATTTTATCACTCTTCCAGGCGAAATTTATGTTATCAATGAAAAATTCAAGCTTTAACTTTCCGAAATAAGCACCGCCACCAACTGTGAAAAAAGGTATTATATCGAGGTAGCCAAATTTCTGGTTAGTAGAGAACTGACCGGTTAAACCTATATTCAAAAACGGGTTTAGCTTTGCTTCCTGATAATTGTTCATGTTGTACTGAATGAGCAGGGGTATTCTAATCAGGTGGATAGATGCAGGAATGTCTTTTCTGCTTCGCTGATTCCAATAATTATAGTGGAGATTTGTATAATTGATTCCTATTCTCTCAGAGTACTTTCTGCTTAAATTTGGCTTGGTGATATCCCAGAAGTAGCCTGCAGCATATCCATATCTTTTAGACAAAAGATCATGAAGGGGAGAATAAGTACTGCTATACATTACTTCAATTCCCTTTCTGACCCATGCTTTTGTTTGGTACTGGTAGGTGGTGCTTTCTTTAGTTGGGTTTTTACAGTGGTTGTACTGCTCAACCAGCTGAATAACTGGCTGATCTTTATAAGGAAGCTCAGCACTGACATCATCAAGACTGTTCAGGCAGTCGCCTAACATTGCCCGTAATATTCCAATGTATTTTTTATTCACTCCCTCCCGATTGGTAGTTTTAATTTTATGTTGTGTCAGCGTATGGAAGCTGCCTTCTTTCTCAAGAACATAAACATGGGAGTAGTCTTTCAACAAGATGTCTGTTTTTTCAGATCTTGACAGTTGAAGTTTGTACAGGCTTAGGGCTCCGCTTCTTAATTTCTTTGCGAACCTCTGATCTTTTATCGTAACCGTTGCATGGCTGATGTACACATCAACCGCTGCAAAATGAAGACCATCGGTGGTAAAACCAAAGCCCTTCAGGTTGTGGGGCGTGTACTGCGTTGAAGCTTCGGAGGTAG
Organism: Cesiribacter sp. SM1; assembly: GCF_020178975.1. GTDB lineage: Bacteria > Bacteroidota > Bacteroidia > Cytophagales > Cyclobacteriaceae > Cesiribacter. The sequence continues at coordinate 497,013 of NZ_JAHXBU010000094.1, read as the reverse complement.
CGCTTGTTTTAAAATCAATGGAGTAGCTTAACTTAACTTCATCCGTTCGTTTAATAAAGCCCCTGATGGTGTCCCCCTCCTGTACGATATATCCTGCTTCATATAGCCTGTCTTGTGCCTGTGTGCCAGACAAACAACAAAACAGCAACAATATAGAAACAGCCAGCTTTAACTTCTGAATGTGATTGTTTAGAATGGATGGCATAATAAGCGTTTGGGCTCTTTAGGGCATTTGAAACAGTACACGGGAGAGCAAAATTAGAAAAACCATCTAATGTTAGAAGCCAAAAACTTGTTATCCTCCTGATGCTGCACAACTAAAGCCTGCAACTATTGCCCTTAAGCAGCTGTAAGTGCGCTGTTTAGCCTTTGCCAATTTTTTTTCAGAATCAGGGAGAAAATATACCCTACTCCTGGCGCCTTAAGATGCCCACACTCTCCAGTGCACAGGTGGGGGAGGCGGCACAGTTCGACAGCTGTAGCTGGGCCCTGCTGGTATCCTGGGCAATCCGGAGCGCCATGCGGCAATTATCCCTGTTGTAGAGGTAGATATCAACCCAGTAGAGCTCGCCGGTGCTGGCGTCAGTATCTGTTTCGGGTTCGTAGGTGTTGTAGGGGTTTACTGCATTGCCGCTTAGGGTGTAGTTACATGCTCCCTGGTGGTGTTCCAGCACAAAGCTTACGGCAGTATCATTATTCCACCTTAGCTGCAAAATCTGCTCTACCTCTCCATTGCTAAAGGTAAAGGTTTTATTGGCTGGCCTTGCCTGCTCAGTATCTGCTGTTTCATTGCTCCCGCTGCCACAGGCCCCGGCCAATGCCAGTAGCATCAGTAAGAGTATGCCTGTTCCCTTCTTTTTATGCATCTTCCGCTACTCCGTAAAATTTATTTCGGTGTTGTCGCCAATATTTAGCTGCTGGCTTAGGCCCAGTATACGTGTGTCGTTTCCAATAATGGAGTGCGAAAGCATAATATTGCGTAATTCGCTGTAGGAGCCTACAATGGTATCTTCTATAATGGAGTAACTAACAATGGCATCGTCGCCAATGGCTACATTGGGACCAATAATGGAGTGGGTAATTTTGCAGTTTTTGCCTATGCTTACCGGCGGTATAATAATGGTGGAGGGATATTTATATTTCTGCGGATTTTCCTTTAGCTGGCGGGTAAGCAAAATAGCATTGGCCTCCAGCAGCGAAGAACGCCTGCCGCAGTCAAACCAGCTGTCTACCGGCACGGTACGCATCTGGTGGCCTTTTTCTACCATATACATCAGGGCATCTGTAAGCTGGTATTCGCCCAGGTGCTTTACATTGTTTTCCATTATGTGCTCCAGCCCTTCTATGAGCAAAGCCGGATTGGCAATTTTGTAAATGCCTACCAGCGCCAGGTTACTCTTGGGTATCTGTGGCTTTTCTACCAGCCGGCGGATAAAGCCCTCCTGGCCTAACTCTGCAATACCAAAGCTGCCGGGATTGCTTACCTTCTGCACACCCAGCACCGAATCTGAACTTTCGGTAAAAGCCTTCAGGTTCAGGTTTACAATGGTATCGCCCAGCACAATCATTATTTCCTGTTCGTTCTGAAAAGTATCACGTGCCAGGTAAAGGGCATGCCCGATGCCTTCGCGCGGATCCTGCAGCACAAACTCTACACGAACATCAGAATCTTTATAGTGGCTGGTAATAAAGCGCCTGATCTTGGCACCCATGTACCCGATTACAAATACCAGGTCCTGCACGCCATTATCGATAAGCATATCAACAATGTGCAAAAGAATGGCTTTGCCCGCCACAGGTACCAGTGCTTTAGGTTGGGTATGGGTATGTGGACGCAAGCGGGAGCCTACGCCGGCCACAGGAATAATCGCCTTCATAACATGCAATATATAAAAAAGGGTGGAAAGGCAGCTTTAAGTCATCAATCATTGCCAGATAGCCATTTCCGGTTTACTTTGCTCTTCAAATAACTACCAGTGTTAGCCGTCTTTGTTTTACTTTATCTGCTGCTGAACCTGTTTATTGGCTGGCAGGCCTCCCGCAAAGTACATAATACCCAGGATTTTATGCTGGCAGGCCGCCGTTTGCCTTTTTATATGTCTACGGCTGTGGTCTTTGCTACCTGGTTTGGCTCCGAAACCCTGCTGGGTGCTTCTGCTGAATTTGCACAGCACGGCCTGCTGGGGGTAATTGAAGATCCTTTTGGTGCAGCCCTTTGCCTGGTATTGGTAGGTGTGTTTTTTGCCCGCAGGCTCTACCGCATGAACCTGCTCACCATGGGCGATTTTTACCGCATCCGATTTGGCAGAAGGGTAGAGGCCCTGGCTGCCGTATGCATGGTGCTTTCTTATTTTGGATGGATTGCCGCCCAGATGGTAGCACTGGGCATTTTAATGCAGCAGGTGTTTGAGATAGATGCAGCTGTTGGCATGGTGCTGGCCAGTGCCGTGGTGGTTGGCTATACCTACCTGGGCGGTATGTGGTCGATTTCGGTAACAGATTTTATACAAACCTGCCTTATTCTGCTGGGCCTGGTGGTAATATGTGCAGTACTGATATGGAAATACCCGCTGGGGGAGCTGCTGGAGGCTCAGCCGCAGGGATTCTTCAGAATGGTACCGGCAGAAGAAAGGAGTGCTACCGGCTGGTTAAACTACCTGGCCCTGTGGATAACCATTGGCCTTGGTTCTATTCCGCAGCAGGATGTATTTCAGCGTGTAATGGCTTCTAAAAGTGAGCGTGTGGCGGTGTTTTCTTCTGTTGCTGCCGGAGCCATGTACCTCAGCGTGGCCTTTATGCCCCTGCTCATTGGCCTGTATGCCGCAAAGCTGCACCCCGATCTGCTGGCAGAAGACCCGCAAATGCTGGTACCGGGCCTGGTTGCCCGCAGTGGCGAGCTGTGGCTGCAGGTGCTCTTTTTTGGTGCTCTGGTATCAGCCATCATCAGTACCTCCAGCGGGGCCATGCTGGCACCGGCGGCCATTTTAAGCGAAAACCTGCTGCGGCCACAGCTACACAGGCTTAGCGACCGGCAGCTGCTGCGCCTTTCGCGGCTAAGTGTGCTTTTGGTCGCTGCTGTTTCGCTGGGCATGGCGCTTAGCAGCAACAATATTTATGAGCTGGTGGGCGAATCCTCGGCTCTAAGCCTGGTGAGCTTGCTGGTTCCGCTGGTGGCAGGCATGTTCTGGAAAAAGGCTACCCCTGCAGGCGCCATGCTTTCTATTACTGCAGGTATGCTGGTGTGGCTGCTGGCTGTGTGGCTGGAAACAGAATTGAACCCAATGCTGTGGGGCCTTGCTGCCAGTGTGCTGGGGCAGTTGACTGGCGCACTTATTCCCTACAAAGTACAGCAGCCTCTTGCAAAAGAATTACAAGAGGCTGCTGAATAAAATGTTACTCCGGATTATTTTCTTCTCTTACCTGATAGTGCACGGGTAGTTTTAGCGGCTACAATGCCTCCTAGAACATAATAACCCACCGTCATGATCTGGGTGGTAAGGGTTTGGTTGCTGGGGGCTTTGCCAAGATCTAGCTTATCTGGCAGAAAAATACCACCCAAACCTGCTGCCAGGCCAAGCAATACCCCTTTGGTGGTGCTGCGGCCAGCCATGCTGTAGTATGATGCATTTGCCATCAGCTCGCCTCCCATTGCCATACCGTATTGTTCTTCCCGGTCTGGCATATCAGCATCTGTTTTGTTAAATATCTGACGCACTGCACGTATGCCATATAGCTGAAGTTGGGGTGCCTGTGGCATAAATTGTCTTACGGATTCGTTGACCAGGGTAACTGCGGTTGCTCCGGCAAGCCCGCCAATAAAATTTGCTATAGCGCTCATGAAAAATAAGTTTGTGATAAAAAATACTTTATTGAATGGTCAATGTGGTTACTGTTGCAGTAAATTTTCAGAATTGTACAAAGCCCACCGCTAATTCCTGAACACCGCTTTGCCTGAAATCCATCACCAGATTAACTAACAGTAGCTGTATATGTTCATCTGTTTAACCCTATCAGGCTACCAGATGCTAATTTTAACATCAGAAAAATGAAAACCATACTGGAAGCCGCCAAGGAAAGCCCTGCCCCTAAACAGTTCAGATACTGAAGAGGCTTATATCCTTTCACACAGGAGCAGTTGTGGTTTACCATCGGCCAGGGTGGTGGCAAACAGGTAGAGGGGATCTCCCTCTTCCAGCCCAAGCTTTTTCTGCAGCAGCTCAGCTTTCTGTGGAAAATTACGGACCACCAGGTGTGCCCGTCCGCCGGGAAGCAATTTGCGTACAGCTTTTTTATCAGCTTTAACAAGTCCGAGCATTCTAAAGCTACGGCCGGGGAAATTATTTAGCTGCTCCCGGGATGTATAGAGGTGGCTGTGGGGATGCAGCTTTTGCATAGCAAAGCGCACTGCCGGCAGCTTAAAGGCACCTGCTTTGCGCAGGGCAGCACCCGGATCGTACAGATAGGCCTGAGGCATGCTAATGGCCGGGGCGGCAGTGCTCTCTTCGCTGTAGCGGAAGCAGAAGCTTTCTGCTTCTCCCGCTGCAGTAAGGTTTACCGCTGTGATCTGCGGGTCGGGCTGCTGTGCTGCTTCTATGCAAAAAAGCAGTTCTTTTACTTCTCCCCGCAGGCTTACTACCTGTACCTCCTGTACCTGCTGCCCTAATTCCTGCATAGCACCTTTGATATCCAGCATGGGCGAAGCCTTTACCCACACCTGCCTGCCCTTCTGTAACAGCAGCGGCAGCATGCTTACCACATTGGGCTGGCAATCGGATAGCAGCACTACTTTATTTCTGGCGGCATCGCGGCGGGCCGGGTCGAGGTAGAGTACATCGAGTGGCTGCTGCTGTTGCTGCAAAAATGTTGCAGCTTGTTCGCCATGTACTTGTACATTGGTGCAATTGAGCTGCTTAAAGTTGTACGCCGCCAGGCTGCTAAGCTCCTCCTGCTGCTCTACATAATATACATTGCTAAAGTGCCGGCTAAAGGCCCAGCTATCGAGGCCCATACCACCCGTAAGATCTGCCAGGGTGCCTGCTACGGCAGCGCTTTTTTCCTGCTCCGGCATGCGCTCCCACACCAGGCTGGCTTTATAACGGGCGGTTTCTTCAGAAGAAGCCTGCTCTACAGAAAGGGGAGGCGGCATGAGTACTCCCTGATTTGCATACCAGTGCGGGAGCTTGTACCTGGCTTTTTGCCTTGCCTGCAGCTGTTGTACTGCCTCCCGCATGGGTATGTGGGGGTACAGCTGTGCCTGCAACATAAGCCTGGCTGGCTCGTCGTGCGCATGCTCCTCTATCCATTGCCGTACCGCTGGCTGCTGCAGTTCCTGTATGTTCAAGCTTTGCTTTTTATTTACTTATAATATGGTTACAGACATACATCTTTGTATGTAAACAAAAAATGCCCCGCAGGGGGCACTAAGTTTATATTTTTCAGTAAAAGAAAAAAGCACAGGTTATGCTACCCCTGTGCTTTTGACCAATGCTGTACATTGAAATGTTTATTACAAGCTGGCCCTTAGGTCTACCGGTGCCTGATCCTGACCTATGGTTGCCAGGCGCTGGGTATATTGCTGCTTCATTTGCTCAAATGCCACCTGGTATTGTTTGGCTACAGGTTCTGCCGGAGGCATTTTAACCGAGAACGGATCTATTTGCTTGCCATTCTTCCAGAAGCGGAAGCAAAGGTGCGGGCCGGTTGCCAGGCCTGTGCTGCCTACATAGCCGATCACTTCTCCCTGGCGTACGCGGGTACCTTTCCTCATTCCTTTGGCAATTCTGCTCATGTGCAGGTATTGGGTAGTATAGGTATCGTTGTGTTTTACTTTTACATAGTTGCCATTGCCCCTAGTGCGGCCTGCTTCAACCACCACGCCATCGCCTACTGTGTAGATGGGTGTTCCGGTAGGCGCTGCATAATCAGTGCCCAGGTGTGCTTTCCAGCGTTTTTGCACCGGGTGGAAGCGCTTCCTGGTGTAACGTGAGCTAATGCGGGTAAAGTTCAGGGGTGCTTTCAGGAATGCCTGGCGCAGGCTGTTACCTTTTTCATCGAAGTAGTTGCTGCCCTGGCCCTGGTCGAAATAGAAGGCATGGTAAGGTTCGCCGTCATGATCGAACTGCACTGCCAGAATTTTGCCGATACCTATCTGCTGGTCTTCCACCCACTTTTCTTCGTAGATCACCCGGAAAGAATCGCCTTTCTGAATGCGGAAGAAGTCGATCTGCCAGGCAAATACGTCAACCAGTTTGCTGGTAAGGGCCGGATTACCGCCTGCTTCCTGCATGCTTTGCGACAGTGAGCTGTTGATAACGCCGTAAATGGTTTTTTCTACAGTTTTAACCTCGCGCTGCACAATGGCTGCACCCAGGGTATCACGTAGCGAGAAAACAACAAATTCTGTTGGGTTGGGCTCATAGATCATGAACTGAGCCGTTTGGGTGCTATCCTTAGAGGCAAGGATCGTTACTTTTTTATTGGCTGCCAGCTGGCGAACATCAAATATCTGGCGGCACTTTTTCGCCAGTTCAGTTGCAATACGGGCCTCAATATTAAAAGGATTGAGAATGTCGGCCAGGTTCTGGCGTGGTTTGATCGTTTGTTCAACTATGTTGAATGAATCTACCACCATTCCATAAAGAAGGGTTGGTTCCGGCAATTCCTCAACAATTTCTTCCTGAGTTGTATGATGGAGTTCTTTAATTTCGCCACTCTGCTGTGGGTTTATATATTGCTCTAGCAAATCTCTTCCTGTCCACCAGGCACATACCATTACAGCAACCAACATTAAGGCGGCTACAGCTCTCTTAGTCATAAAGTTGAATCTTTTTGGGATAAAGACTTTTTAGGTTTCACAAACGAAAGCAAAAATTACTAATAAGCGTTCCATCTGCACTTACAGAAATCCAATAAAGTCATCTCGTGTAATAAAAACAAGAAGCTTATGCCAATATTGCATTACATCTGATTTTTTGATCACTTTTTAGTTTACCTGAAAAAATTATACATGTGCTTTTTGTGTGGAAAGTGTAGATTTATTCTACAATTTGTACTTTATAGCCTCTTCAAAGACAAACGGTTAGCTTATAAGCTGCGTTATACCCCCGGATTAGGCAAAAATAGCTCAGCTGCTTCCCAGGGAGCTCTTATGTTTCTGCACTAAATTGTACTTTTCTTTGGCAGCCCTGAAAGGTGTTTTACAGCACCGGGATAGCTTTCGTACTAATTAGCTCCCGTCATCTCCCCGAAGTTTTTCAGCTACCATCATCATAAGAATACCCACACTTGCATAATAGCTGCCTGCACTGCTCCAGGCCACTACCATCTGTATTGCCTGCTAAAGCCATTGTTTAAATTCTTTAGCAACAGTAGTGGGTGTATTTTCGTATGATTGCGGAGGATTTTTGCTAAAGCAGCTTTAAGCTAGTATCAAACTGTTTCTCAACTTATCAACATATATTATACAGTAAAACAGAAGGGAACTTCTGGTACATCAGCCTTCGCCAAAGCAATACAATGCATTATGTTTACAAACATAAAACAACCTTAATGAAGCCTCTTGCTGGATAGTTAGCTAAATTATTCATATTTATCCTTTGATTTTTGTAATTTACCAGTCTATTGGTCGTGTTGATGAAACAACTTTTTAAAAAATTCTCTCAGTCTTACTGGCTCCGCTCCGGGGCATTCAAGCTTTTTGAACGTGCATCTATCGTAATTTTTGGTTTTGTTGCCTACTATGCCCTGGTAAGGCATACCACCAAAGAAGAGTTTGGTACCTGGGGGGTATTTCTGATGCTGACAGGCTTTATTGAGCAGTTCCGCTATGGCTTTATCAGCAATGGCCTGGTGCGCTACCTCAACCATACCGACAGCCGCGAAGACTATATACGGGTAGAAACCGGCGCCCTCTCGCTCAACATAGCTGTTACTGTACTTATCTCTGCTTTTTTATGGACCTGCAGCGACTGGATAGGCAGTGTAACAAATGCCCCGCTGATCGGCCCTATGCTGCAGATTTATGCCTTCCTTAACTTCCTGATGGTACCAGTGTTTCACCTGGAAATGATGCAAAGGGCAAACATGGATTTCAAAGGATCGTCGCTTGGCCAGTTTGCTAACAAGGGGCTTTATTCGCTTCTGCTGATCGCATATATTTTTTACTACCAGTCGGTTACCCTCACAGAAGTGGTAATGCTGCAGGGGGTGGGAATTGTGGCAGGTACTTTTATTACCTACTACTATGGCAGCAAGTACATGTCGTTTACCTGGCGCTTTAGCTTTAGCACCCTTAAAGAACAGCTGCACTACGGTAAATACACCTTTGGTACTTTTATCAGTGCTTATATGATGCGCAACATCGACAGCTGGATGTTAACCGCCCTGCTGGGACCAACGGCTGTTGCCCCTTATGTATTAGCCCTTAAGATCTCCAATATTTTTGAGGTACCGGCCAATACCGTTTCGCAGGTAATCTTTCCAAAAATGGTGCGCGCTATTAAGGAGGAGGGAGTACAGGCTGCCCGGCCTTACTACGAAAAATCGGTGGCTATTCTGTTTTCTGTAATGCTGCCTTTTGTGGCCTTTACTTTGCTCTTTGCCCCACAGATAGTTACGCTTATTGGCGAGCTGCGCTATGCCGAAGCCATTCCTGTGCTTCAGATTACAGTGCTGTACGGGCTGCTGCTGCCCCTCGACAAGCAGGTGGGCGTAATGCTCGATGCCACCGGAAAACAGAAAATGAACACCCTCTTTGTGCTGCGGAATGCCGTTCTCAACATCGTGCTTAACTACCTGTTCATAACTAATTTGGGGCTGATCGGGGCAGCGCTGGCTACGCTTACTACCTATATTATCAGTGTTATTCTTAACCAGGTTTATGTTGGGCGTACCTTCAACGTTAGTACCGTAAACTACTTTAAATACATAGGATCTTCTTATACAAAAGCCTGGGGCATGCTTAACAGAAGGCTAAAAGCCTTGTAGAAAATAGCTGCTGCACGGGGGAGTAGAGGAGTCCGGAACTATTTTTTTCCTCCTCCTGTGCATTAAACCTTCAATCAGTGCTCTTACATTCAAGCAGATATCAAAAATTATAATTAATTTGCTCATATTGGTGTTTTAGCGCACCAGCTATTTATTTAATTATAAAGTTCTGCTTTCTCTGTTTTTGTGAAAATCATTAGTTACAATGTAAATGGCATCCGGGCAGCCATGCAGAAAGGCTTTGCCCAATGGCTTGCCGAACAGGATGCCGATGTGGTGTGCCTGCAGGAAATTAAAGCCCGGCCCGAACAGGTAGATACCAAGGCCTTCGAAGACCTGGGCTATCATCTCTACTGGATGCCCGCCGAAAAACCAGGCTATAGCGGCGTTGCCATCTTTAGCCGGCCTGAACCGTTCCACGTGGAATACGGCTGCGGCCTGCCTCTATACGATTATGAGGGCAGGGTGCTAAGAGCCGATTATCCGGATTTATCAGTCATGAGTGTTTACATGCCCTCTGGCTCCAGTGGCGATGCGCGGCAATCTTTTAAAATGCAGTGGCTTGCAGATTTTCAGCAGTATGTTGAAGAGCTGCGCAGGGAACACCCCAACCTGATCATCAGCGGCGATTACAACATTTGCCACAAAGCAATTGATATTCACGACCCCATCCGTAACAAAGATTCCTCCGGATTTTTGCCTGAGGAGCGGGAATGGTTTGATGGTTTTGTGAGTTCTGGCTTTGTGGATACGTTTCGTCACTTTAACAAGGATCCGCACTGCTACAGCTGGTGGAGCTATCGGGCAGGTGCACGAAAGAATAACAAAGGCTGGCGTATCGATTACCACTTGGCCACGCTGCCACTGCAGGATCGGCTAAAAAGTGCAAGCATACTACCGGATGCTATACACTCCGATCACTGTCCTGTTATTGTAGAGCTGTCATGAGTAAGTGCTTAGCTTTTTCACTACCGCTTATTTCTTTATCTTAAATGTCTACTTTCTGTATTTTAGCTATGAATAAACGGTGGCTTCAGGTTTCTCTGCTCTGTTTGCTGGCATCCGGCTGCAGCACCACACAGGAGCAAACTGTTGATGGGCCTGCTAATGAACTGCGCGAAGGGGAGGGGGGGCGTTATTATGGCGGTATATTCAGAACAAATGAAACTGAATATATCAAGAACCTTTACCCACCGGCCATTACCGATGTGTACTCTTACCGGGTAGCAAACCAGGTGTATGAGGGCCTGTTCCGGCTCAAGCCAGATAACCTTACCGTTATCAACGGACTGGCCGAAAGCTACACTATGGACGAAACCGGCACTGTGTATACCATACGGCTGCGCGATGATGTGTACTTTCATGATGACCCCTGCTTTAGCACCGGTAAAGGCCGCAAACTTATTGCCGAAGATGTAGCCTTTTGCCTTACCCGGCTCTGCACCTTTTCTCCACAGAACCAGAACTTCGCAGTATTCTCCGGACTGATTAAAGGCGCCGATGCTTATTATGCAGCCAGCGCAAAGGGCAGTGCACCTGCTACAGGGGTACCGGGCATAGAGGTACTCGACAGCCGCACCCTTAGGTTTACCCTTACCAGGCCTAACAGCATGTTTTTGATGCACCTGGCAAGGCCAGCCTGCTTTATTTACCCGCCAGAAGCATGGGATAAATATGGCGCCGATATGAGCCGCCACCCCGTTGGCACCGGACCGTTTCAGCTGGGTAGTATAGAAGAAAACATTTCTATATCACTGCCTAAAAATGAGCGTTACTGGCGAAGCGATGCCTTTGGCAACCAGCTGCCTTTTCTGGATGCACTCAACATCCAGTTTATCAACAGCAAAAACACAGAGCTGCTGGAGTTCCGCAAAGGCAACCTCGATATGGTGTACCGCCTGCCAACAGAGCACATCATTGAAATACTGGAGAACAACCAGACCGGCACCGGAGAGTTTGTTAAGTACGAGCTGCAGCGCGAACCGGAAATGGTTACCCAGTACCTGACCTTTAATATGTCGGACCGCAAACTGTTCAGCAACAAAGACCTGCGTAAGGCCATCAGCTATGCCATAGACAGGGAGAAAATTCTTAACTTTGCGCTGAATAACGAAGGCTATGCGCCTGGTAACCACGGCATTACACCGCCTGTATTTGCCGATTACAACATTGATGAGATCACTGGCTTTCGCCTGAATGTTGACTCTGCCCGCTATTATCTGGCCAAAGCCGGTTATCCGGATGGTAAGGGATTCCCGAAGATTGAGTTGATGCTGAATGCCGAGGGTGACAGGAATACCAATGTTGCCGTAGAAATTCAAAAGCAGCTAAGTGATTACCTGAACATACAGGTTGAGATCAATACTTACCCTATGGCGCAATTGCTGGAGCGTGCTTTCAGCGGTAAATTTGATATGATGCGCTCGGCCTGGTTTGCCGATTACCCAAGCCCAGAAAATTTTCTATGGGTTTTTTACAGCGGCAGTGCAGATAGGCTTAGCAGAGATCAGGTTTATCCGAACATAGGGCGCTATAACAATGTTACTTTTAACAGATTATATGAACAGGCACTGCAGGCGCGTTCTCTTAAAGAAGCAAATGATCTTTTCTTAAGAGCAGAAAAAGTTTTAATGAAAGATGCACCCGTAATTGTACTCTGGTACGACGAAGGGTACAGGCTTTTGCAATCGTACGTTAAAAATTTTCCGAACAACCCTATGCAATACCGGGACTTGGGAGAAGTTTATTTTCAACAGGCGCGCACCTTGCGCAGCCAGTAGGTTTTGTGAATTTTAGAGATAGTAATAAAATATTGTACAAGGTATATGGTATATAGTAAATGGATATTAAGCTGTTTGACTTAGGGCAGGAAGATTTGCCACTGCTGTTGAAAGAGCTGAAACCCCATACCTGATACCCCATACCCAAAAAGGGAGCGGAATAGATTATGGCAAACCGGGAAGATTTAGAGGTAATCCGCAGCATACGGCGCTATAAGCGCAAATATTATACAAACCTGCTGCTTCGCGGCCTCATCTGGACGCTGGCTTGCCTGTTGGCTGTATTTTTGGTTTTGGCCTTTGCCGAATACCTGGCCAACTTCAGCAGCCGTGTTCGTACAGTACTGTTTTTTGGCTTTAGCGCACTGGCGCTGGTCATTTTATATGTTTGGGTGCTAAGACCACTTGGCTACCTCTTTTCTATTACCAAACCCCTTACCGACGAGGAAGCAGCACAACGCATTGGCGCTTACTTTCCCGAGGTACGCGATAAACTCCTGAATGTACTGCAGCTCCAGCAGCTGGCCATCAGCAATCCGCTGGCTGCTGCCGGTGTAAGGCAAAAATCTGCAGAGATATCAACAGTACCCTTTGATGCGGCAGTAGACTTCAGCAGCAACAGACAATATCTGCGCTACCTGCTGCCTCCATTAGCCCTGCTGTTACTGGCAGCTTTCTTTTTGCCAGAGCTTATTACCGACAGCACCAGGCGCCTGGTAAGTTACCAGCAGGAGTTTAAGCCTCAGGCTCCTTTCCAGTTTCAGCTGATGAACGAAAACCTGCAGGCTTTCCGCAACGAAGATTTTACCCTTAAACTGCAGTTTGCCGGCTCTACTGTGCCTCAAACAGCATATATGGTAACAGAGGAGGGGCGTCGTGTAAAAATGCAGCGTGAGGGCAATTATTTTAGCTATACCTTTCCAAAAATTCAGGAAGAAAAAGCATTCCATTTTGAGGCCGCAGGTTTTGAGAGTGATGATTATACCATAGCGCTGGCAGAACGCCCCGATCTGAAAGGATTCAGGGTTAAGCTGCAGTACCCGCAGTACCTGGCTAAGGAAGCCGCCGTGCTGGATAATACAGGTAGTTTTCAGGTACCGGAAGGAACCCAGGTACAATGGCAGTTCTTTACCTCAGCAACCGACAGCCTGCGGCTTCGCTTTTCAGAAGACAGTACCGCACTGGCAGGAGCACCGGGTAGGGAGCAGCAACTGCTGTTCTCTAAAACCATGCTGGCTTCCCAATCTTACCAGGTGGAGCTTAAAAACCGCTGGAGCCAGAACAGAGAAGCCATAGAATACCAGCTGGAAGTAATACCAGACAGGCACCCACAGGTAAACCTAAACAGGTTTAGCGATACCCTGCTGTACAACTATGTGGTACTGGCAGGCAATGTATCCGACGACTACGGGCTTAGCCGCCTGCAGGTACATTACCGCTTAAGCAAGGAAAATAAGGAGGGGGGCAATTATAAAACCATTTCGCTGCCACTGCAAAGGGGCAATCTTAGCCAAACCTATTACTATCGCTGGCAGCTCGACAGCCTCGGCATTGCCGCTGGAGACCGCCTGGAGTATTTTGTACAGGTGTGGGACAATGATGGCGTAAATGGCGCCAAAGCTTCACGCACTGGTGTGTACATGCTCAAGCTGCCCGATGCAAAAGAGATAGAAGAGCAGATCAATAAAAGTGAGCAGCAGGCACAAAACCAGCTGGATGAGAACCTGAAACAGGCCAGACAGCTAAAGGAGCAGCTTAAGAAAGCAGAAGAGCGTATGCGCGGCAAAAATCAGCTAAACTATCAGGATGAGAAAGTGCTGCAGGAATTAGTTGAGGAACGCCAAAAGCTTGAGGAGGCAGTAAAAAAATTGCAGGAGCAGCAGGAGCTGCTGAATGAGCAGAAAAAAAGGTTCGATAAACAGCAGGATGAGAAGATTGCTGAAAAAGCGGAGCAGCTGCGCCAGCTAATGGACGAGCTGCTTGATGAAGAAACCAAGAAGCTGTACGAAGAGCTGCAAAAGCTGCTAGAAGAAAAGAGCAACCCGGATGAAATGCGCGATGTGCTAGAGAAGCTAAACCGCAAGGAGAATAACCTGGAAAAAGAGCTGGAGCGAACCCTGGAGCTGTTCAAGCGTATGAAGTTTGATGACAAGCTGGAGAAAAATATCGACAAACTGGAGGAGCTAAGCAAAGAGCAGGAGGAGCTATCGAAGCAAAGTGAAGAAAAAAATGCTGACTCTGAAGAATTGAAAGAAAAGCAGCAGGAGCTCAACGAAGAGTTTAAGGAACTGGAGCAGGAGATGAAGGAGATGCAGGAGCTTAACCAGGACCTGAAGAGCCCCAACAGCATGGAAGACACCCAGCAGGAGCAGGAGGAGATAAAGCAACAGCAACAAAAGAGTGAGCAGATGCTCCAGGAGGGTAAACCTAAAAAAGCCAGTAAGCCACAGCAGAAAGCAGCAGAACAAATGCGCCAGATGCAGCAGAAGATGAAACAGATGCAGGGCGGCATGGAAATGGAGTCGCTGCAGGAAAACCTGGACCACCTGCGCGATATTGTGGATAATCTTGTTAAACTTTCTTTCGACCAGGAAGCTTTAATGAAAGAGTTCAGGGAAGTAAACCAAAGCGACCCGCGATTTGTAGAGCTGGGGCAAAAGCAGTTAAAGTTTAAAGACGATGCCGTTATCCTGGAAGACAGCCTGCGTTCCTTAGCAGAACGTGTATTCCAGATTCGCAGTTTTGTTACCCGCGAGGTGGATAACATGAACCGTTACATGGAAGAAAGCGTAGAAGCTATAAAGGAACGCAAAAAGGGTGTTGCTGCAGGCAAGCAGCAATTTGCCATGACTTCCATGAACAATTTGGCCCTTTTACTAGATGATATCTTACAGCAAATGCAGCAGCAGATGGCCGATGCCATGGGCAACCCAAAAAAGGGCCAGCAGAAAGGGCAAAAGCCAACGCTAGGGCAAATGCAGCAGCAGCTCAACGAGCGCATCAATGAGCTGAAAAAGGGAGGCAAAAGTGGCCGTGAATTAAGCGAAGAGCTGGCACGTATGGCTGCCGAGCAGGAGCGTATTCGCGAAGCATTGAAAGAAATGCAGGAGAAATTTGGGAAAGATGGTAAATTGCCCGGAGGTGAAGGTTTGCAGAAAATGATGGAAGAAACCGAAACTGAACTGGTGAATAAAAAATTATCTCGCGAACTTGTGGAGCGCCAGCAGGAGATTCAGACACGCTTGCTGGAAGCAGAAAAAGCCATGATGGAACGGGAATTAGATGAAGAACGAAAAGGGGAAACCGCCAAAGATTACGATCAGCAGGCGCCCAAGGCACTGGAAGAGTACCTAAAACAAAAAGAGAGGGAAATTGAGTTGATACGATCAGTACCACCAAAACTTAACCCTTTCTATAAGGAAGAGATAAATAATTATTTTAAGAGATTAGAGCAATAACTTTTTAGGACGGGTATGATCAATACGATAAAAATTGAAATTCCTTCTCTCATTGAAAACATCAGAATGATTGAAAGTTTCATTGATAATGCCAAAGAGGAATTTCAGTTAGATGATGGCCTGTATGGGAATATCATGATTGCGGTTACCGAATCGGTGAACAATGCTATTCGCCACGGGAATAAAATGGATCCAAGCAAGAATGTTAAACTCACGCTCTTTTTGCGTGAAGATAACATACAGTTCGAAATTGAAGACGAAGGAGAAGGCTTCGACTACGAACACTTACCTGATCCTACTGCTCCTGAAAATATAGAGAAGCCTGGTGGCAGAGGCATCTTCTTAATGAAGCACCTTGCAGACGAGGTAAACTTTAAAAACAACGGACGCTTAGTTGAGCTCTGCTTTTACCTGAATTAGTATGCCTGTAATTAATTTTTTTGAGGAAGACATTCAGTTCAAATTGCCTCAAAAAACTAAAATCAGGACTTGGATCAAAAATGTAGTTAAAACAGAAGGTGCTGACATCTCTGAAATTAACTACATTTTCTGTTCTGATCCTTATCTGAAGCAGGTGAATATTGATTACCTGCAACACGACTACTTTACTGATATCATCACTTTCGATAACAGCGACCAGGAAGAGATATTGGAAGGAGACATCTTCATCAGCATAGATCGAATCAGGGAAAACAGTACCGATTTTTCCAGTTCATTTGATCAGGAATTACGCCGTGTTATTATTCACGGCGTTTTACATTTATTAGGCTATAGAGATAAATCTGCTGATGAACAAACGCAGATGCGGCAGAAAGAAGATCAGTATTTATCTTTGTACGCTTCTTTGAACCAAAGCTAATTTACTTTTGTAAGAGTTATATCACACGTTCCACGTGGAACTATAGCAGCCAAACAGAATGAAGATTCTTTGTAATGGTGTTAAGGTTTCACGTGGAACATCTATATCTAGAATAGAAAATAAGATATGTTTCCGGAATACGATGTAGTTGTAGTAGGGGGTGGCCATGCAGGCTGCGAAGCTGCACATGCTGCCGCTAAAATGGGATCGAAGGTGCTGCTGGTTACCATGAACATGCAGACCATTGCACAAATGTCGTGTAATCCAGCCATGGGCGGTGTGGCTAAAGGACAAATAGTGCGGGAGATAGATGCACTGGGTGGTATGTCAGGAATTATTTCTGATAAATCTACCGTGCAGTTCAGGATGCTGAACAGATCTAAAGGCCCGGCTATGTGGAGCCCACGCACACAAAATGACCGCATGCGCTTTGCAGAAGAATGGCGTCTGGCCCTGGAGCAAACGCCTAACATAGATCTTTGGCAGGAAATGGCTAAAGGCATAGTAGTAAAAGGGGGTAGGGTGGTTGCCGTAAAAACTGCACTGGGTATTGAAATACCTACAAAAGCTGTAGTACTCACAAACGGCACCTTCCTGAATGGCCTAATTCATATTGGTGAAAAACAGTTTGGTGGTGGCAGGAGTGGAGAAAAAGCTGCTACCGGCATAACCGAACAGTTAATAGAACTGGGCTTTGAAGCAGGCCGCATGAAAACAGGTACACCGCCAAGAGTAGATGGCCGTACCTTAAACTATGCAGCCATGGAAGCGCAACTGGGAGATGAGAACCCGGGTACCTTCTCCTACATGACAGAAGCACCTATGCAAAAGCAGTTGCCCTGCTACATTACTTATACCAATGAAGAGGTGCATGCAACACTACAAACAGGTTTTGATCGTTCACCCATGTTTAACGGGCGCATCAAAGGCCTGGGCCCCCGCTACTGCCCATCTATTGAAGATAAGATTAACAGGTTTGCTGAAAGGGAGCGTCACCAGATATTTGTAGAACCAGAAGGCTGGAACACAGTAGAGATCTATGTGAATGGCTTTTCAACCTCATTGCCGGAAGATGTACAGTATAAAGCGTTGCGTCAGATAGTAGGTTTTGAAAACGCTAAAATGTTCAGGCCGGGTTATGCTATTGAATATGATTACTTCCCGCCAACACAGCTGCAGCTAACGCTGGAGACAAGGCTGGTAGAAAACCTGTTCTTTGCAGGGCAGATCAATGGTACAACCGGTTACGAAGAAGCTGCCTGCCAGGGACTCATTGCAGGGATCAACGCACATAACAAGGTGCACGAAAAGGAAGCCTTTATTCCTAAACGATCCGATGCCTACATAGGTGTGCTCATAGATGACCTGGTAAATAAAGGTACCGATGAGCCATACCGTATGTTTACATCAAGGGCAGAATTCCGGATACTGTTACGCCAGGATAATGCCGACCTCCGCCTGACAGAGATGGGACACCGCCTGGGCCTTGCCTCAGATGAGCGTCTGGAGCGTGTGCTTGATAAGAAAAATGATCTGAAGAAACTGCTAAACGACCTGAAGCAGAAAAAAGTAGCACCTGAACTGGCAAATGCCGGACTGGAAGAGTTTAACACAGCTGCGCTGAAAGAAACCACCAGTGCCTTACAGTTGCTGCGCAGGCCGCAGATAGGTGTTGGCGAACTTAAAAAGCTGGATGCTGAATTAGCAGATTACCTGAACCGTTATTCTGATGAAGTGCTGGAGCAGGCCGAAATCCAGATCAAATACGAAACGTATATCGATAAAGAGCAAAAGCTTGCCGAAAGGATGGAGGGGCTGGAAAACCATATTATTCCACAAAACTTCGACTACAATAAAATTGTAGCACTTTCGGCAGAGGCAAAGCAAAAGTTAAATAAACAAAGGCCGGCAACCATTGGCCAGGCCAGCAGAATAAGCGGTGTATCACCTGCCGACATTTCTGTTCTTACCATTTATATGGGAAAATAAAACATATGCACCAGGAACTACAGCACTGCCCGCTTTGCCATAGCGGGCAGTTCCGTTTGTTTACAACATCTAAAGACTATAGCGTAAGTGGCGAAACCTTCAGCATTCAGCAATGCCAGAACTGCGATTTGCTGTTTACAAACCCCCGGCCTGCAGAATCAGAGCTTGGCCGCTATTACGATTCTGCTACCTATGTATCGCATACCAACGAAGGCAATACCCTTATAAACCGTATTTATAAGCTTGTAAGGCACATAACCCTGCGCCAGAAGACCTCACTGGTAGAGAAATGGAGCACAAAGGGAGAGCTGTTGGACATTGGCTGCGGTACCGGCCATTTTCTTGCTGCAGCAAAAGCCAATGGATGGAAGGTAGATGGAGTAGAAATTAATGACGGCGCCCGTAAACAGGCAGAAGCAGCATTAGGGCAGGAGCTACACAAACAGCTAAGCGAAATTCCGCTTACCAGAAGATTTCAGGTAATAAGTATGTGGCATGTGCTGGAACATGTATACGATTTAGGGCAGACTTTTACGTTATTAAAAGACCTGTTACATAAACAGGGTAGTTTGGTGATTGCCGTGCCAAACCCTGAAAGCTACGATGCCCGGGTCTATGGCCATGCCTGGGCAGCCTGGGATGTTCCCCGCCACCTGTATCACTTCAGCCAGGATGTTATGCACAAACTGGCCAGGAAACATGGCTTTGCAGTAAAAGAGGTCAGGCCCATGTACTTTGATGCCTTTTACGTAAGCATGCTAAGCGAAGAATACCAAAAAGGGAAAAAAGCATATGCCAACGCAGTAGTAACAGGAGCACGTAGCAACCTATGGGCTAGAAACCATAATAATCAATTTTCAAGTTTAATCTATATTCTTCAACACGCATGAAGTTATCTTCATTCTTCCTGTACCTGGCAATGATTGTTACAGGTGTTTGGTATATGGGTACAGGTTGTGCCAATGTTGGTAGCCCAACAGGCGGCGACAGAGATACCATACCACCGCGCCTGGTAAATATTACGCCAGCACAAAATACACTTAATTATAAAGATGGAGTGCTCAGGCTGCAGTTTGATGAATTGGTTACGTTAAAAAACCTGCAGCAACAGCTTATCATTACGCCTCGTACAGAGGCAAAATATAAAGCCAGGGTTAATAAAAACATTGTTGAGCTCAGCTTTGAGGAACCCCTGAACGATAGCACCACCTATACTTTTAATTTTAGGGAAGGCATTGTGGATATCACAGAAGGTAATATAGCACCAAACCTTTACCTGGCTTTCAGTACTGGAAACTACCTGGATTCACTCATCATCAGAGGCAAGGTTAGAGATGCCTTAACAGATAAGGTAGTAGAAGGTGCTACAGTGGTACTGTTTGATCCCAGAGATACCACTACTGTTTTTACAGATAAACCAGCCTACTTTAGCACTACAGATAAAGAAGGTAATTATGAACTTCGGAATCTGAAAAAAGGGCCCTACCTGGTGTATGGATTTACAGACAATAATAAAAATTTAACGCTGCAAACAAAAAATGAGCGTTATGGTTACTGGCCGGATACCTTACAACTTGCTGCTACAACAGATTCTGTAAACATGAGGCTGTTTAGCGTTACTGCAGATAAGCCGGTGGTAAACAGTGCACGGCCTGTGGGTAACTATTTTGAAGTTACTTTCAACAAGCCCATGAACAGTTATGAACTGCAAACCGAAGGCACCACTGAAGTCAGCAGTAACTTTATTGAAAAAAATAAAAAGGTAAGGATATATCCACAAGCCATTCAGGACAGCCTGTGGGCTACCATCACAGCACTTGATTCTCTGCAGCAGGTAGCAAGTGATACATTTTACATACGTTTTGATGAAAGCAAACGTGCAAAAGCATCCTTTACTGTTGATCCCTTACCCCGGAAAGGATCATCCATTACCAAAAACCTGCAGCTAAACCTGCAGTTTTCCAAACCTGTAGCCGAGCTGCGCACCGATAGCCTGCGTGTTATGTACGACAGCCTTACCTGGGAGACAATAATCGCAGAGGAAATAGAATGGAACAACAAACGCGATAGGTTAACCATAAGAAAAACTCTTTCGCCTCCACAACAGGCACAAACAGCAACCACAACAGAAACAGATCCTCAAAAGCTGGCAAGGGGAGGAGCCGGAAAGAAAGAACAACAGGTAGAAGTACGGGTTCCCAAAGGTTCTGTGTATAGTGTAGAGTCGGATACACTTGATAATCAGGCACTTAACTATAGGTTTGCTACAGAAAGCCAGACCGGTATCATCAATGGTACCATTGCAACTGCTGCAGAAAATTATATCGTGCAGCTTTTAAGGGCAAATAATTTTGAAGTGGTAAGCCAGCAGACAAACACCAGGCAGTACACCTTCCGCTTTGTAGAGCCTGGCGATTACCTTATTCGTGTAGTGGTAGACCAGAACGCAAACGGCCGCTGGGACCCTGGAAATATCTTTAAACTGGAGGCTCCTGAACCTGTATTTATCAACGAGCAGCCCATTACCATCAAGGCAAACTGGGAGATTCAGAATCCGGAAATTACCTTATAAGTGCTGTGTATAACTTAGGTTGGGATGTAGATAAGTGTGCACCGACTGTAGATAAAGAGAGTTGATAAGTCTGAAGAGGCAGGGGTGTGGGTATAAGTGCTGAGTTTTCCAGATTATACACAGCCTGTTTCCACAACTGCAGAATTTATCAACAGCTTTAAAAGCTTAATGTGGAACTTTAGGTGGATATCGATAACTCACAAACTATCAATAACTTAAGAGCACTTATTTAACCTTTTAATTGAGATATCCACACCGGGTTAAGACCAAAATTAAAAAAAAGAAGCAGTTATTAACCTTTTAACAGCTTAATAGAAACAATATATTTCTTAAATATTTATTTTATTAATAAGTATTAGAGGGGAGAATTATGTGTATAAGTACCTGGCGTAAGAAATTTTTGCTACTGCTGGTTATGTTTTTGCCCATCATCAGCTGGGCACAGGACAGGCAGGATATACAACTGGCCGATGAATATTTTCAGCGTGGTGATTTAGCCAAAGCACGACAGCTTTACGATGAGCTTGCAGATGATGAAGCTAACGTTGCACTTATTCACAACAATTACCTGAACCTGTTGATAAACCAGGAAGATTTCAGGGCAGCTGAGCGTTACCTGCAGCGTCTTATCCGTAACAGGGCTAATGCTGAGCGCTTTCAGCTGGATCTGGCGCAGGTATATGCACAGCAGGGCGAAACCAAAAAAGCAGACAAGCTTTATAATGAAATCATAGAGGCTGCTGCAAAGAATAACTTTAAGACGCATACCGTAGCGCAGCAGCTTATGGCAAACCGCTTATATGAGAAGGCGCTGCGCACCTATGAGCGGGCACGTGAGGTACAGCCAAACCCTGATGAGTCTTATTCGCTGCAAATGGCAGTGCTTTATAATTTGCTTGGCCAGCAAAATCAGATGTTCGAAGAGTACTTTCGCTACATTCGCCAGCAGCCCAGCAGAATGCAGCAGGCAAAGAATATGCTGCAGAACGCCCTGACAGAACCAGAAGATCTGCAGGCCTTTGAGGCACTGCTTTTTGAAAGAGTACAGCAGGAGCCTGGAAACAGGCAGTTCTCTGATCTGCTAATATGGCTGCACCTGCAGCAAAAGAATTTCTACGGAGCATTTGTACAGGCAAGAGCGCTGCAAAAGCGCTTTAAGGATGGTCCGGAGCAGCTGATGGAAATAGGGCAGATAGCGCTGGAGAACAAGGATTATGCAGGAGCCATCAAGATTTTTGAATATGTTAACACGGCTTTTCCGGAATTACCAGAACACTACCTGGCGCGCCGCTACCTTATTTTATCAAGAGAACAGCTGGTAAAAACAACCTACCCGGTAGATACGCTTGAAATTCGCAAGCTGATCCATGATTATCAACAGCTGGTAAACGAAGCAGAGAATAACCCTACAGCCATTGATGCACAAAACAGCATGGCCATGCTCTATGCCTTTTACCTCGATGAGAAGGCAAAAGCTACCGAGATCCTGAACATGCTGATCCAGAACCCGCGTACCCCTGCCCGTTTAAGAGGCCAGAGCAAAATGGCACTGGGAGATATCTATTTGCTTACTGCAGAGCCCTGGGAGGCAACGCTGCTATACTCACAGGTAGAGAAGGCTTTTAAGGATGATCCTTTGGGATATGAAGCCAAATTACGTAATGCCAGGCTTTCTTATTTCAAAGGGGAGTTTGGACTGGCACAGGGGCACCTGGATGTTTTAAAAGAAGCTACCACCCGCGAAATTGCCAATGATGCCATGGCCTTAAGCCAGTTAATCAAAAACAATAGTTATTTAGACTCCGTAGACCTCCCGATGCAGCGGTATGCCAACTCAGAGCTGTTACTCTTTCAGAACAAGAAAAAAGAGGCTCTGGAGGAACTGGATGCCATGCTAAAGGAGTATGCAAACCACAGTCTTACCGACGACATACTTTACAGGCAGGCAAATATCTATGTAGAACTGGGAGAATTTCAGCAGGCTGTTGATAAGCTAAACCTCCTGGTGGATAACTGGTCTTCTGATATTCTGGCCGATGATGCCTGGTTCCTTCGGGCCAGGCTTTATGAAGAATACCTGCAGGATCATGAAACGGCCAAAACGCAGTATACAGAATTCCTGAAACGTTTTCCGGGCAGTGTGTATGTTGCAGAGGCCAGAAAGCGATTCAGAACCCTCAGAGGAGATTTTGCCAATTAAACTGAGCTGATCATCCATTCAGTTTAAACACGACCCATTCCGGATTTTACAAGGGTGTTTATCAACATAAAAAAGGCTCTGGATTTACTTCCAGAGCCTTTTTTATTAAAAATCATAGTTGTTCAAAACTAGAGATGAATCATATTTGGCTTTGAACATATCATAAAAATGTGTAAATTTTTAACATAATATAGATAACATAAAAATAATGATCCCCAGCCGCCTGTTTGATTTAATTACACAACAGCTTAAAGAGTTTCCAAAACCTGATGCGGTAGCCTACAAACAAAATGGGCAGTGGGTAAGCTACAGTACAGAAGATGTAGCACGCATTGTAGACCAGATGAGCATAGGCCTGCGTAAGCGGGGCATAGAAAAGGGAGATCATGTAGCAATCATTTCTCCAAACCGGCCTGAGTGGAATTTTATAGATTTTGGTTTGCAACAGCTGGGTGCCGTAAGTGTACCGATGTATCCTACCATATCAGAAAATGAATTCAGGTTTATATTTAAGGATTCCGGTGTTAAAATGGCCTTTGTGGCCGATGAGGAACTGTACAGGAAAGCCAGTAATGCAGCAGCAGGCTTACCGAATGCCATAAAAATATATACTTTCGATAGTGTACCCGGCGCAGCCTCCTGGAAGGATATTTTGAAAGAAGGCAAAAATGAAGATACAAATCAGCTGGTACCGCTTAAAGCAGCAGTAGATGCGGAAGATTTGTTAACCATCATTTACACCTCTGGCACTACCGGAACCCCAAAAGGGGTGATGTTAACGCATAAAAATATTCTTAGCAACACGCAATCGGTTGCAGATCTGTTTCCGGATATTGGTCCTGATATGCGCATACTAAGCTTTCTGCCCATTTGCCATATCTTTGAACGTACGGCCATCTATGCCTACTTAAATGTTGGTGCCAGCATTTACTATGCCGAAAGCATGGAAACCATTGGCGATAACCTGAAGGAGGTAAAGCCACATGTGTTCACCACGGTGCCACGTTTGCTGGAGAAGGTGTACTCCAAAATTGTGGCGAAAGGATCGGGGCTATCGGGCATCAAAAAGACTCTTTTCTTCTGGGCACTGGGGCTGGGTAAAAGGCATGATCCTGCAGCAGATGCCGGCAGCTGGTATAACTTTCAGCTTAAGCTGGCCAATAAGATTATCTTCAACAAATGGCGCGAAGCCCTGGGAGGCAATGTAAAAATGGTTGTTTCCGGAGCTGCAGCCCTGCAACCGCGCCTGGCCAGGATCTTCTGGGCAGCAGGCATTCCTGTTTGTGAGGCCTACGGGCTAACGGAAACCTCACCTGGTATAAGCTTTACCCGCAACGATGCCAGCAGGGTGCAGATTGGCTATGTAGGAGAGCTGCTGGAAGGGGTAGAGGTAAAAATAGCAGAAGATGGTGAGATCCTGGTAAAGGGCCCCAACATCATGAAGGGCTATTACAACAGGCCGGATCTTACTGCAGAGGTAATAGATGCTGAAGGCTGGTTCCATACCGGCGATGTGGGAGAACTAAAGGATAATCGTTACCTGCGCATTACTGACCGTAAAAAAGAAATGTTCAAAACCTCCGGAGGCAAATACATTGCCCCGCAGGTACTGGAAAACAAACTAAAAGAATCGAAGGTAATAGAACAGGTAATGGTGGTGGGAGAGGGCCAGCGTTTTCCTGCAGCCCTGATTGTGCCTGATTTTGTTGCCCTGCGTGACTGGTGTCTTCATAATGGCATTAAGTACACCTCAGATGCCTACATAATCAAGTCACCAGAGGTAATCGATAAATTTCAGCGTGAACTGGATAAGTACAACAAAAATTTTGGCCAGTGGGAAAAGATAAAGCAGTTCAGGCTGATAGCAGAACCCTGGAGTGTGGAAAGCGGAGAGTTAACGCCAACGCTTAAATTAAAGCGTCGCCGTATTCTGGAAGACTACGAGCTGCTGGTGCGCAGCATTTACGAAGAAAACCAGGCAGATGCATCAGAGAAAGAAATGTTTATTACTGAATAATAGCTCTTAAACCTTCGCTGCCTGCAGGCTTGTGGCCTCTGGCAGAGGGTAGAATGCTAAAACTCCTCAGATACTTTGCCGTTAATACTATACCTGTCTCTAAAAACATTTCAAAACATAAATACGGCAAAATGGAAGATAAAAGTAACATTTCTATATTTCAGGGATCGACTGTAGAGGCCGATACCGTTCACGATTTTCTGGCCCAGAACCAAATTGCATCCCTGGTGCGAAATCACATGCAGGAAAGTTTAGATGCCGGCTGGGTAGCAGCCGCTCCGGATTATGCTGCTGAAGTTTTTGTAGCAGTAGAAGACAAAGCCAGGGCAATAGACCTGCTGAAGAACCTCTATCATGAGGAGGCCCAGGAGAATGCAGCACAAACAGCAGGTACTACAACCACACCGCCTTTAACTGCGCGTGGTCCTGTGCCAGCGCGTGAACGTGAAAATGTGCCACTGGACAGGAACACCACTACACCTCCACCTCCACAAAAGCCTCCGGTGGCTTAACAACTGCCTTTTCTGCAGATGCGCTGCATAATTCGGATAGGTTCATGAAGCATCATTCCTGTAACTCATGAACTGCTATAGGTTGATAAGTTGATAACTCTAAAAATAAGAACAGCCATGGAGCTCTCCATGGCTGTTTTTGTATGCAAAGGCCTTAAAATTTGGGGATAAATGCCGTTTATCCACATTACAACTAAGGCCGCCGTATTTTATTGATGGTATAGTACTCTTCCAGTTCCTGGCGGTATATCACTTTGCCATCAGTATTAAGGTACATCAGCAGGTTAGTATCTTCCAGAATTACCTCTTCTGCCAGTCTGTAGCTGTTGCAGCCCCTGTTTTCAGGAGAAACAGACATCAGCGCAGCTCCATTGGTAAAAGAGCGCGTATGGCAAAGCTTGGTGTAAAGTTCATTGTCGAATACCTTCTTACCGTGCCTGTCAATGAAAAAAGCATCATTTTCAGTAGTAACAAAGGCGTACCCATTGGAGAAAGAATCGGCAGAGCGAAACTGCATTGGTACTGCTACGGAACCATCGGGCATAATATAGCCCCATTTAAAATCTTTCCATACCGCGGCCACACCCTGGGAGAACTCACGTGCCTTGCTGAACTGCGGCTGAATGACAAAATTGCCTTTCTTGTCGATATAGCCCCATTTACCGGTGGCTTCATCCAGTGCAGGGGCTAAGCCGTTGGCAAAAGCTCCGCCTCCGCTAAAGATTGGCTTAATAGCGTAATCGCCATTTCGGTTAATATAGCCAACCTTGCCGCCTTTTTCTATGCGGGCAAGTCCTTCAGAAAAATTATATACCTTATCGTAATACCCGTAAAGCTCAAGCTGCCCTTCTTTATTAAGAAAGCCGCTAATACCGGCACCCTTATAGGTAGGATCCAGGATCTGGATGGTTACAGGCACCAGGCCTTCTGAAAAATGATCGTGCGGCTGAACGGATACTTTGTAATCATACAGCTTGATAAAGGTACCAAAGCCAAAGTATTCGGACTGAATAACCTTCTGCCCTTTCTCATTAATGAAATCCCATACCTCACCGCCCTGGTAGGTATCTTTCACCATGGCAAGGCCATCATGAAAATCCATCGCCATCTGGTACTGCGGTTTAATGATCCACTGACCGGATTCATCGATATAGCCCCACTTGTCATATTTGCGCATGGGGTACAATTGTTGGGCAGAAACAGCTACTGTGAACAGTAACAGTATCATTCCTACGGCCATAAGCCGGAGCCACATGTTTTTAATAACTCTGGAGGTCATTCAGGCTAAACTGAAGCTAAGTCTGGATTTAAAAGTATTCCAGACACAATAATCATGCTATACATCTACAACGTTAACAGGAAAACAGCCAACTCTTCTTTGCTTAAAGCACTCAGAGCAGACTACCCGCCTGTTAATACGTAAAATTCAAAAAAATATTTGAAAATTCAAAAATATCTTACTTGCGTACTAAAATTTTTAACGGAGTCTTTCCTTTAGAGGTTCATTAATTTCAATTTAAAAGTACGATTGCAGAAAAAACAGAGGCTTTACAGAGAGAATAAGTAAATTAACCTGTTCAAAAAAAGCCATAAAATTTTATGCCACGTGCCCATCATTTTATTGTAAACCTGCCAGTACAAGACAGTGCCGCTGTTGCCGGTTTTTTTGAAAACTTAGGCTTTACTGAGCTATATCCTCCCCTAATTGCTAACACCAGGCTTTATTCTGATGGCTATTTGCAGGTTCAGCTAAGCCCGGCAGAAGCTGACTGGCGCACCGGCATTGTTTTTTGTACAGAGCAACCCATAGACAGCCATGCAGCAGCTTTACAGCTAAGTGGCATACAAACTGTGGTTCAAGATAATAAAATAAGAGTGGTTGCGCCAGATGGTACAGCAGTTTACTGGCTAAGTCTCAAAGATTTTGATTTTCCAAAACAGCCTGCCACAGGACATAGCCTGTGCGGCTCTTTTTATGAAATTAGCCTTGAAGTAAATAACCTGGAAGAGAACAGAATCTTCTGGGAAAGTGTAGGTTTTAAAAAAATATTACCTGAGGGAGACATATCCAGCTGGCTTACCATGAGCCACCCGCTGCTCAGGGTTGGCCTCTATGAAAAAGGCAGTTGTGGGCATCCATTCCGGAGCCCGGCGCTAACCTGGTTTAACGCCAACGCTGCTGAAAAGCTTAGCCTGCTTCAGCAAAAAGGTTTTAAGTTAGCCCATATTTTACCCGCTGCCACCGCTGAGCCTGAAGAAGCAATACTTGAAAGTCCGGAAGGGCACCATCTGTTCCTTTTCAAAGCCTGGTAGTTTTTTAAGGCCATAAGTCATTATAATTGTGTAAACTTTAAAATAGCAGTAGCTTTTGCAGTTGATAAAATCAAACATGAAGAAAATTTTTACACTATGTGTGCTGTGCCTTGCAGGTCTCATGAACCCCTTGCTGGCACAGCAGAACCTTAAAAATCCAGATGAATTTCTAGGCTACACCCTGGGTACACGCTTTACACCACACCACAGGGTAGTACAGTATTTCGAGTACCTGGCAGAGAACAGCAATAAAGTACAACTACAGCCCTATGGCACAACCTATGAGCAAAGGCCACTGATGCTGGCCTTTGTCAGCAGCCCCGAAAACCTGGCTCGTTTAGAGAGCATACGGCAGAACAACCTGCGGCGTGCAGGCGTACTGGAGGGCCGGGTAGAGGCAGAAGAGCCAGTAGCACTGGTATGGCTTAGCTATAACGTGCATGGCAACGAATCGGTAAGTACAGAGGCCTCCATGGCTGTGATGCACGACCTGGTAGAGGCCAGGAATGAAAATGTTGAAGAATGGCTCCAGAATGTGGTGGTAATCATAGATCCGGCGGTTAACCCCGATGGGCGCGACCGTTATGTAAACTGGTACAATTCTGTGGTAGGTGAGCAATACAATGCGCAGCCCGAAGCACGCGAACACCAGGAGCCCTGGCCCGGTGGGCGGCCCAACCATTATCTTTTTGACCTGAACCGCGACTGGGCCTGGCAAACGCAGCGCGAAAGCCGGCAGCGTATGCAGGTATACAACCAGTGGCTGCCACACATCCATGCCGATTTTCATGAGCAGGGTGTGGAAGAGCCTTACTACTTTGCTCCTGCCGCTGAGCCCTACCACCAGTACATTACCGAGTGGCAGCGCGAATTCCAGACTACCATTGGCTTGAACAACACCCGCTATTTCGATGAAAGCGGCTGGCTCTATTTTACGCGTGAGCGTTTCGATCTGCTCTACCCCAGCTATGGCGATACCTACCCCACCTTTAACGGCGCTATTGGCATGACATACGAGCAGGGCGGTTCCGGCCGCGCCGGGCTGGGCATTATTACCAGCGAGAACGATACCTTAACCCTTACCGACCGCATCCTGCACCACTACACCACCAGTATGTCTACCATAGAGGCAACGGCCAACAACCAGCAGGAGGTGATCAGGAACTTCGAGAGTTTCTTTCGCACTTCTAGCCAGCGCCCCCCGGGTAAATACCTGAGCTACCTTGTTCCGGCACAGAATGCCCCCGATAAGCGCCAGGCCCTGAAAGAGTTTCTGGACCTTCATCAGATCCAGTATGCCGAAGCTGCCGCTACCCGCACCTACCGTGGCTGGAGCTATGCCGATGGCCGCGAAAGCAGCTTCCGCACCAATGCCGGCGACCTGGTGATCTCTGCAAGGCAGCCAAAGGCAGTGCTGGTGCAGGTACTGATGGATCCTACCACCCAGGTAAGCGATTCTGTAACCTACGATATTACTGCATGGTCGCTGCCCTACGTATTTGGGCTGGAGGCTTATGCAGCTGCCGAACCTATTGCAACACGCCCGGCCTCCGATAGCAAGGCTTATGCGCTTAACATTTCAGCAGAAAAACCATATGCTTATGTGTTGCCGTGGCAAAGCCTGGAAGATACCCGCTTTCTGGCAGAGCTGATGCGGCTGGGCATTAAAGTGCGCTATAGCCTGGAGCCTTTCACTACCAATGGCAGGCAGTACGGCAGAGGCTCGCTTATTATTACACGCACCGGTAATCAGCACCTGGGAGAGCGTTTTGATTTTCTGGTGAAAGAATCGGCAAGTAATTGGGAGCGGCCACTGCAGGCAGTAGGTACCGGTTTTGTAGCAGAGGGGAAAGATTTTGGTTCTTCCAGCATCCGCTATATTGATGCCCCTAAGGTAGCTGTACTATCGGGCGAGGGTGTTTCGTCGCTATCTTTTGGAGAGGTGTGGCACTTTTTTGATCAGCAGATTGGCTACCCGGCCACTGTACTGGGTACTAATTATCTGGATCGGGTAGACATCAACAAGTTCGATGTTTTGATCCTGCCAGGGGGGTCTTACTCGGGTACCATTACCAGTGATGTTCACGAACAGCTGATAGGCTGGGTACGTGCCGGTGGAAAACTTATACTGATGGGAGATGCTGTTAATGCTTTTGCCGGACGTGACGGGCTTAATATTGAGCGGAAAAAAGCGGCTGCTGAAGAAGAAAAAGAAGGTGAGGAAAATATGGAGGAGCGCCTGAAAGTATACGCCAACAGCGAACGCGAAGCCATCAGCAACTACAATGCCGGTAGCATTTACCGGGTAACGCTAGATCCTACACATCCCCTGGCATTTGGTTATGATCAGGAGTACTTCAGTTTAAAGACCGATGCCGATAGTTACCACTACCTGAAAGGTGGCTGGAATGTTGGTACCATCCGTTCAGAGAACGCGCTTGTAAGCGGTTTTGTGGGTCAGCAAGCCCAGGAGAGGCTTGCAAATACCCTTGTGTTTGGGGTAGAGGAAAAAGGGCAGGGAGAGGTTATTTATATGGTGGATAACCCACTTTTCCGTGCCTTCTGGCACAGTGGTAAATTATTCTTCGCTAACGCTGTTTTCTTTGTAGGTCAATGAGCAAACAGTTTTATGCTCTGCTTGTGCTAACTGCAGCTGTGCTGGCCGGTTGTGCAACAGAAGAAAAAAAAGCAGAAGTAAAAGCAGAGGAGCAACTGGTTTTCAGCCAGTTGCCCTTTCCTGCCGATAGTCTTGCCCGTTACCCGCACCTGCTGGCAGATGAAGAAAACAACCGCCTCTGGATGAGCTGGATGGTGCAGCACAATTCCGATTCTGCCTCGCTCTGGATGGCAGAAATGGATGGCGCTACAGGTATATGGAAGGAGCCGGAACTAGTACATGCCGGAAAATCCCTGATGGTGAACTGGGCCGATTACCCCCACCTGCTGCCGAATGGCAAACAGCCGGGTGTACTTTTTCTGCAGATTGCCGATCCTACTGCACCTTATGCCTATCATGTTATGTACAAAGAAGCAGGTAAAGCTGCTCAGCGCCTGCATAGCGATAGCTCTGCTACCGAACATGGTTTTGTGAGTGCTGCTGCTTTACCCGGAGGCCGGCAGGGCATTGTGTGGCTGGATGGAAATAAGTATGCCGGCGCCGAAGATGCCCACGGTCATGGCCATGGCGGTGAAATGACACTGCGTTTCCGCTCCCTTGCTGCAGATGGCAAGCTGCAGCAAGCCACTGAGGTAGATGGCCGTACCTGCGACTGCTGCAATACTGCCATGGTAGCAACACCGGAAGGTGCCATTGTTTTTTACCGCGACCGTTCCGAAGAAGAAATCCGCGACATCTACTACACCCGCTATGCAGCAGGTAGCTGGTCGGAGCCCAGGCCTGTGCATAACGATGGCTGGGAAATGCGTGCATGCCCGGTAAATGGCCCGGCTGCCGATGCCAGGGGTGCAAAGGTAGCGGTAGCCTGGTTTACCGGTGCAGGCGGAAACAACAGGGTGCAGCTCCGCTTTAGTGAAGATGCCGGCGAAAGCTGGGGACCTGTGCTGGTAGCAGACAGCCTGCAGCCCATGGGCAGGGTAGGCGTTAAACTTTTATCCGGCGGCAGTGCCTTGCTAAGCTGGCTCGATGGCGAGGGAAGACTGGTGCTGCGGCAGGTAAATCCCGAAGGACAAATGGGAGAAATACAGCCCCTGGCCGATAGCCTCAGCAGCCGCAAAAGCGGTTTTCCACAGCTTGTACGCCTGAATGAAAAAGTGTACCTAGCCTGGACACAGCCGGAACCTTATACACAGTTAAAGCTAGTAGAGGGAAAGCTAGCTAAGAAATAGATCCTTTATTCATTGTTGCAGCAGGCTATCAGGTAGATGTTACTCAACGCTAATGCTGCCTGTCTGTGATAATGAAATTTGCTGATAGATCTTTGATATGATGGGTAATTGCCAGGCTGATGAATAGCTAGAGCAGCAAAGCTTATACGCAAGGGATAGCGATTATCTTACATTGGTGTAACAATACAAGTATCTGATTTTTCCCGCTGTTCAAAACAAGCTAGTTTCGGCACTTTAAAATAGACTGCTTTAGGCGGCTATTCCCATTTTATCAATTACATAGCTTTATTAGTGATGAAACAAAGGTTTACATTAATGCTTTCTCTGGCAGGTTTAATGATGTTTGGATGCAAAGACGATGCATGCGAAGAGGAAAACCACGCTCCGGTTGTTTTTGATCAGGAGTTTACCACTGATGAAAACACGCCCAATGGAACTGTAGTAGGCAAAGTTCAGGCACAGGATCCGGAGAATGTTTCACTCCTTTACAGCATTACAAACCAGCACCCAGCAGCAGCTTTTATCATCGATGAAACAAGTGGTGAGCTTAAAGTTGCAGACAGTGGCTTGCTGGACTATGAAACAAATCCAAAGTTTAACATAGTGGTACAGGTAGTTGAAAGTGACGCCAAGGCTCAGCAATCCAGCTCTTCGGTTGTGGTAGTGAATCTGCGGGATGTTGCAGAGGCAACCAACGGAACTGTAGAATTTAAGCCTGATGCTACCACTGGCAAAGATGCCACTGTTTGGGATATACAGCCAGCAAACAACTACAGTACCCATCCACAAATACTTGGCAGTGCCGGTACCTTTAATGGTTCTCCTGCTGTATTACGTTCTCTTTTTGATTTTGACCTGAGTAGTATACCGGCTGAAGCACATATTGAAAGCGCAACGCTTTACCTGTATCATCACGAAGCAAACAACAATTTTGGACACCAGGGGCAAAACGAAGGCGTAATTAAACGCATTACCCAAAGCTGGAGTGAGAACACAGTTACCTGGAATACGCAACCTGGCAGTACTACACTGAACCAGGTAAGCATTCCTGCCAGCACATCAACTACTCAAAACTATGAGATAGACATGACAGCCCTGGTACGCGATGCAAGACAAAATGCCGGCAGCAGCTTTGGATATATGATTCAGCAAAAAGTAGAGTCTTCTTACAGAAGCTTGGTTTTTGCCTCAAGCGATGTAGCCGACGATAGTAAACGTCCAAGACTAGTAGTTACCTACACCACAGAATAAAGTTCATTAACTGAACTGAGCAATCTAAAAGTCTGGCTTATACACATAGGCCAGACTTTTTTTGTGTAAACCGGCGAATGCAGAACAACTGAATCACTAATCACTCAATCCGGACACAGCCTGGTATGCACTTAGTAGAATAGGGGCTCTACTGTATAACCTCTGCGCCGCAAGAGGCTGATAAGGCCATCTTCGCCTGGCAGGTGTGCGGCGCCTACTGCAAAAAAGGTGGGCTTGTTACGGGCAAGAGTTTCTACTGTAGGCATCCAGCGGCGGTTTCGGTCCTGCAGCAGAATCTTCTCATAGTTTTTCATGCCCAGGCTGGTTTCGCGTACAATGTAAAAGAGACTCTCCAGGTCCTGGTTCTTGTAGCTCACCACCATGTTCCAGAAGTCAGCCCTCAGTTCTTCATAATTTTTTACAGCTTCTAATAACAGCTTAGCCTGCTCCTGGTAAGGAATGGCATCCAGGGCTTTTAGCTGATCTGAGGCACCCTCCAGACCTACTACCGCTTTGTTTTGCAGGCCCATCATGCGCGAGAGCTGCATTTCGTAAGAAAGCACCGGGCAGTTGAGCAGCTTGGAATAGAGCAGCGAGCTGATAAAGAAAGGCTTCATGCTTTGCAGCTGGTTAAGGGCTACGCCCAGCGAATCGCGGTAGAAACGTTCTACCAGCCTGTATTCACCCTCGGAAAGGTAGTCGCTTAGCTTACTTGGCGTTTTCATCTGCATGCCTGCCTGCAGCTGCTTTAGCTCGGCAACATCGGAGATGTTTACTTCCAGCGCCAGTTGCTTACTGTTTTGCATTGCCTGCAGCATAGGTTCCGATACCAGCATATCGTCTACACAAATGGCATGAATAGTACCATAGAGGTAGGATGGCTGTTTAAGCCCGCCTCCGGATATCTTCCAGAGTAGCGATTGCTCCGCCACCTCTTGTTCCTGTGCAATTGCCCGTGCAGGCATCAATACATAAAGTGCTACAAAACAAGGGGCAAAAATTCTTAGTAAAAAGAAAGTGGAAGAAAGTACAAATTTTCTACTGAAATTCATGAACCTAAGGTATAGCGTTGCGTATGCAAAAAACGGATAAAACCATCAATTCTTATACAGCGCTTTGTTAAACAGGTGTATATACTCAGACCGGAGTGCAGCTCCGGTTTTTTTATGCCGGTATGTGCACAAAGATACCTTCTTCGGTGGTTTCTACCTTAAAAGTTTCTGCCGGAGGTGTGCGCTTACTTCCTTCTTCTCCGGTTATAAGCGAGTAGCTTTTCTGGTGCAGGGGGCAAATTACCTGCAACCGGGCATTTAAAGTACCACCGCTAAGGGAGGCCAGCTGGTGCGGGCAGGCATCTGAAATGGCCATAAATCCCTGGTGGGTATTGGCCAGGCAGAGGGTGTAAGCACCTATTTTCAGCTTTCGTAAAGTGCCTGGCGGTACTGCTTTTGCTGCGTCGGCTTCTGTGGCAAATATTCTTATTTTTTTAGTAGTGTTCATTATCTTGGCAAATCTGTATTATTCCTGTAATTTTAGCGTTACTTTTTTTGTTAAGCAAAAGCAGTAACAAGCAAGCTATTAGGTGAAGTATTTGAAGTTCTTCTTGGCGGCGCTGGGGGTGATTGCCATTGACCAAACAGTTAAACTTTTGGTCCATTATAATATGGAGCTCGGCATTGCCGGCGAAGTGAATGTGCTGGGCGATTGGTTCAGGCTGCATTATCTCCTCAATCCGGGTATGGCCTTTGGCATGAAGCTCGATTGGGAGTGGGGCAAGCTACTGCTCACCATGTTCAGGTTTGCTGCCACCATAGGCATAGGCTATTATATTTGCCTGCTCATCAATCGTAAAGCACATCCCGGGCTTATCTGGAGCATGTCCCTTATTCTGGGCGGTGCTGTGGGTAATTTAATTGACAGTATCTTTTACGGGGTTTTTCTGGAAAACAACCTGGTGCCCGGAGCGCCCACACCCTGGTTCCATGGCCAGGTAATTGATATGCTCTACTTCCCGCTCTATGAAGGGGTGCTACCCGATTGGGTACCGGGCTGGGGCGGCCAGTATTTTATTTTCTTCCGCCCGGTTTTTAACCTTGCCGACTCTGCCATATTTATTGGCGTTGCCCTCATTTTGCTAATGCAGCGCCGCTTTTTTAGCGAACCCGATGAAACAGAAGCTGCAGAAAGCGGCTATTCAGATACCGAAGAAGTAACGACACATCATCCATAAACATGAATCATCCCGAATTTTGATTTGGGATAAAATAAGCAAAAACAGCCTTGGAATAGCATTCAAGGCTGTTTTTGCTTAAAGGTATTAGTTTTTGCGAGCCACCGAGGCCCGGGAGGCACGACGAAGCAATCTGGCGTCTACGCGCATAGAAGCCAGATTGCCACGGGGCGGCCTCCGCACTCCGCTTCGCTGCGTTCGCAAAGACTGTACTGCTAATAGAAGTGGCCTCTGGAGATCCCCAGAGGCCACTTCTATTATAAATACTAGCTCCTTAAAAATTCGGGATGATTCATGTTTGTAAAGATTATCGTGAGTAGTTACTGGTGTTATTGTTGTTACTGGTGTTGATAAATCTATTGGAATTTTTTACTGGCTCCATCAGGCTAAAGCCCAGGGTCTCTCATAATTCAGGCCGCTGATAATTCAGGCCCCTGATTTTTTTTGCATGCTGCGAAAGCTTGTAGTGGCATGCTTTTCCATCACTACCTTTTGCTTCCGTTATCACCTGCTGCAGCGGCCTCTGTTACCATTTTGCTGCAGGTGCATTTCCCCCTATTCCTGTTGATTTTGTGCCTTAGTGAGCAAAATGCAAAAAGATGTAAAAATTTTTGTTTTCTGATAGTGGAAAAACCAAGGTGGCTGACTCATGCTATAAAAAGCCGTAATTAATGAGAGGTGATCGTGGCGTAGATGATCTTTTGTCTGACCTGTCTTTTAGGAACTGGGTATTGCATCAGGATGATGAATCAGGTGTGTATTGGAAAAAATGGTTGGCAGAAAATCCTGGAAAGAAAGAAACAATAGCTCAGGCAAGGATTATACTGGAGTCTCTACAGTTCGATGAAAAAAGTCTTTCAGAAAAAGAAAGTGAGCAACTGCTTAAGAGAATAAAAAACACCAATGCGCTGGGAGGAAAAACAAAGCCAGCTGAGGCTGTTGTAAAACCAATAAGCAGCAGGGCAGAGCAGCTTCAGTATGAGCAAAGCAGAAGAAAAAGTTCAATGCGGACTTTGCTGGGATATGCAGCTGTTCTGGCAGGTGCTCTGATTGTTGCTCTATCAATCCACCTGCTATCGGGAAACTGGAAAAATGATGCAGGCCCAAAGCTGGTTGAGAAGGTGAATAACAAAGGGCAGAAGGCAACCTTCTTTCTGCCCGATGGTTCTAAGGTTGTATTAAACTCTTCCAGTACACTTATGTATCCTAAAGAATTTAAGGATGATGTAAGGGAGGTTTATTTAAAAGGAGAAGCCTTTTTTGATGTGACCAAAGGCACCAGGCCATTCATTGTGCGTACGGATAAATTAGCGGCCAGGGTGCTGGGCACAACTTTCAACATAAATGCTTTTCCTGATACCAAAGAACAATCTGTTTCATTGGTAACTGGCAAAGTAGAGGTGCGCACAACAGTAGATGATCAGCAACATCTTATACTGGAGCCTGGCGAAAAGGGAAAAATCAACAGTACAGCAGGGAGTCTTACAAAAACCGCTTTCGATTATGAGGAAGAAGTTGCCTGGAAGGAGGGTATTCTGCTTTTCAAAGACCTGCCCCTGAAAGAAGCACTTGGCCGGATGGAACGCTGGTACGGAGTGGAATTCGCCAAAGGCAAATTTCCTGAAAAGGATTATCACGTAACCGGCCGTTTTGATAACGAATCTCTTGAGAATGTTTTACGCAGTATTGGCTTTACCATAAAGTTTGAATATAGGATAGAAAAAAACAAAGTACACCTAACATTTCAGCCTTAAAGTTTACCGGCGCTATCACATTAACGCATAAGCTGTTTATAACAGCGCCGGGAATGAGACTCCGAAACAACATCAAAATTTTTAATCATCAATCAATTTATCAGCCGAGATAGGAACAGTATCATAAGTTCTATTTTTAACTAAGAAATTTATGAAAAACAGACATTTACCAAGTTGTTTTCTGGTAACAAAATACCTACTGTATGGGCTATTACTCCAATGCTTTTTTTTAAGCCCGGTGCTTGCAATCGATGTAGATGCTCAGGATCCAAATCTAAAAGAGGTTCTGGTAAACCTGGAGGTAAAGAATGAGCGAATAGACAAGGTGTTGGGTGCAATAGAATCCCAGACCCAGCTAAGCTTTGTTTATAATCCCAGGAAGTTAGATATGGGTAAAAAAGTAAGCCTCAATGCTACTAATATACCCCTGTACAACGTACTGCAGGAGCTGTCACTGCAGGCTAAGATCAAATTCAGGCAGGTAAATCATAACATCAGTATACAGAGTATTGATGATAAAGAAGAAGGTTTGGGGTATGTGAAATCTTCTTTGCCGCCGGTTATCATTACAGGCAGGGTTACAGACGAAACCGGGCAGGGCCTGCCGGGTGCAACTGTAAGGCTAAAAGAAAGTGCTTCAGTGGGCGCTGTTACAGACCCTGACGGAAACTATCGCCTTGAAGTACCCGAGGCGCTGCAAAACGGCACCCTGGTAATTTCCTTTATCGGTTATGCCGAGCAGGAAATACCCATCAGCAACCGCTCTACCATAGATGTGCAGCTGGCACAAGATGTTGAGGCGCTGCAGGAAGTAGTGGTAATTGGCTATGGTACCCAGGAAGAAAGAGACCTGACCTCGGCAATCTCAAGAGTAAAGGCCGAAGAAATTACCCAGACCCCAACCGGGCAGGCCATGCAGTCGCTCCAGGGCAGGGTGCCAGGCGTACAGATTGTAAGCAGTGGTGCACCGGGTGCTGCGCCAACCGTGCGGGTAAGGGGTGTTGGTTCATTGGATGGTAATGCATCGCCGCTTTATGTAGTCGATGGCATGTTTTTCGACAATATTGACTTTCTGAACCCGAACGACATAGAGTCAATGTCTATTCTGAAGGATGCCTCGGCCGCAGCTATTTACGGGGTAAGAGCAGCCAATGGTGTAGTACTTATTGAAACCAAATCCGGCTCCTTTAACCAGAAACCCGAAATTGTTTACGATGGATACTATGGTGTACAGCGGGCACAAAATATACTGAAGCTGGCCAATGCAGAGCAGTTTACCCGCTACATCCGGGAAACCGGTGCTACTGCAGATAATGAATTTATCGAAAATGCATTTCAGCGCTTTGGCCGGAGCAGAATTAACCCCAATGTGCCAAATGTAAACACCGACTGGTACAATGAGGTACTGCAAACTGCACCAATCCAGAATCACTCACTTAGCATCAGTGGGGGCAGCGAAAGAACAAGATACTCTGTAGGTGCAAATTATTTTGAGCAGGAAGGCCTGCTTCAGGAAACCCGCAATTCATTTGAAAGATATAACCTAAGAGGAAAAATCAATTTTAATGCGAACGACTGGCTTAGTGCAGGTGTGAACATGAACATCAGCTCAGGTACTCAGTATGTTGCAGAAAATTCGGTCTGGTTCAAGACATATTTTGCCGTTCCTATTTTACCGGTGTACGACGAGCTGAATACTGCAGCATCGCCCATACGCCTGAGCAATGCCCAGCAGCTGGGCTATCGTGGTTCTCAAAACCCATTTTATGATTTGCTCTACAACGATAACCGGAACAGGGTTAACCGGGTGCTGGCAAATGTATTCGTGGATCTTAAGTTAATCCCTGATAAACTAACCTTCAATACTACATACAACTCCAGCTATGGTAACATCAATGCCAGGAATGTAAATTTCAGGTTTAATGATGGCAGAACACAAAACCCCTATGCAATCAGGAAGGAAAGTTCTACCTCCCTGAATGGTATCTGGGATAATGTGCTTACCTACAGTGATCTTTTTGGCAAACACGAACTTACCGCAATGGCAGGTTACTCTTTTAGGTCAGAAACTACTGACGGACTGTATGCCAGGGGAACAGGAACGGGCGATGAGGGAGCACCAGATCGTGATAGGGAAGAGCTCTGGTACCTGTACTATGCCGAGGAGATAGATGTAGACAATGTGCAGGATTTTGGCTCCAGGTTTTACGGCAGCTCTTATTTCGGGCGGATCTCCTATAATTACGATGGCCGCTACCTGCTCTTCGGTTCGTTCAGAAGAGATGGTACCAGCAAATTTCAGCAACGGTGGGGTAATTTCCCTACTGTTGGCGCAGGATGGGTGTTATCCGAAGAAAGCTTTTTTAATGTAAATCCTATAAATTTCCTGAAATTCAGGGCAGGCTGGGGCAGGCTGGGCAACGATGCAATTGCTTTTGCTACCGGCGCTCCGACCCTTTCTCCAATTTTTACGGCCATCAACAACCAGTATGTACAGGGAAGAGAAGTAGATTATGTATATGATTACCTCGACCGCTGGGAAACTACGGAAGAAATTAACGTAGGCCTCTCCTCCCGTTTACTGGATAATCGCCTGTCGCTGGAGGCAGACTACTACATAAGGGATACCAAAGATGCCGTAGTAACTATCATCTTACCGGTTATAAGGGATAACATCAGGAGAAACAGGGGCGAAATACGCAACTCCGGTTTCGAGTTTGGCCTGGACTGGACTGACCAGATCTCCGACAATTTTACCTACAGCATTGGCGGTAATATTGCCACCCTCAAAAATGAAGTTCTGGGCCTGGGTGGCCAGCAATATCTGGATGCCGGATCGGCCGAATTTCGCCAGCGTTATATTGTAGGCGAGCCTGTTGCAGCATTCTTCGGCTATGAAGTGGAAGGTGTTTTCCAGAACGAGCAGCAAATAGCCAACAGTGGCTATAACAGCGAATTTATTGCCGATAACGAACTTGCACCCGGCGATTTTATCTATCGTGACCAGAATGGTGATGGTTTGATCAATGACCAGGACAGGGTGGTATTAGGCTCCTATTTACCAAACCTAACCTATGGTGTAAACCTGGGCTTAACCTGGAAAAACCTGGAGTTTACGGCACTCTTCCAGGGCCAGTCGGGCCACAGCATCCTTAACAGAAAGCGCGGAGAGATCATATTTACCACCGATACCAACATCGACGCTGACCTTGCCAATAACTTATGGCGCGGTGAGGGTACCTCAAATATTTATCCCTCTGCAGCAGGCCTCCGAAAAGGATGGAACCAGAACATGAGCGACTACTTTGTAGAAGACGGCTCGTTCTGGAGAATTCAGAACGTAAGGCTTGCTTACAGCTTACGCGACAACCGCCTGTTTGGAACTGCTATGCCAGATGCCAGAATTACCCTCACAGCAGAAAGACCCCTGACGGTTTTTGACTACAATGGGTTTAACCCTGAAGTACCGGATGGTATTGACCGCCAGACCTATCCGATCCCTGCAGTATATACTTTAGGTTTAATGTTGAGACTCTAAAAAACTAAATATATGAACGCTATTAAGTTTTTAAAATATATAGGTGCCTTGGGCCTTGCCCTCATGGTTAACGTATCCTGCGACGACTACCTGGAAGAACCTCTGGAGCGGCAGAGGTTAACAGAAAATACAGATTATACCCAGACTGAAAATATGGTCCTGCTGCTGAACGGGGCCTATGCAAACCTCTATAATCTGCAGTGGGAAACCTTTCCGCTTATTTCAGTAAGAGGAGATGATGTAAATGCAGGTGGAGACCAGGTTCCCCTAATTGAAACAGATCTGTATCAATACGACCGCTCCTTCTGGATGTACAATTCAACATGGCTGAACCTTTACGGAGACATTCTCACCTGGTATGCTACCATAGAAGAGCTGGAGCGCTACCGGGAGTTTGCTGCCAATCCGGCGCAGGCCGATCAGTACATTGCTGAGATACGGGTAATGCAGGCCTGGGAATTATTTCAACTCTCCAGGCTTTGGGGAAGCGTGCTGATTCCCCAGAGCTCACAACCAGATGAGCTCTTTGGTACCTCCTTATCTTCTATGGAAGAAGTGATGGAGTATATTTCTGCAGAAATGGATGCAGTTATTCCTGTACTCCCGGCGGTGCATCCTAATGAAAGAACAGATATACCCGGTGGTATTACCAGGTATACAGCCCTTGCAGTAAAAGCACTGGCAAATCTTGAGGCAGAAAACTACCAGGCCGTGGCAGATGCTACAGGTGCCATCATCAGCTCGGGTGAGTTCATGCTGGAGCCGGATTATTATCAGCTATTCAAAATTCCTGGTAAGCTCAATCGGGAAAATATTCTGGAATTGCAGTACTCTGATTTTGGCCAGGGCTCCGGGGAGAGCAGAAACTATCTGAATGCCTTTTTTGGCCCGCAGGACTGGACTCCGGCAGTAGCAGGTGCCAGTGCGGGCTGGGGCTTTTGGGAGCCCAGCCTTAAGTATGTTAAGTTCATGATCGGCAGGGGAGAGACAGAACGACTGGAAACCTCTGTTTTATTTACAAATCGTGGTATTAATGAGATCAAAACCGACCCCACTTATGCCACACTGCCCGATTGGATCGATAATGTTACCCCCAGTGGCGATGTAATTAATGATTACAGCCGTGCCCTTTTTGCCAGCGGTAAACATTATTTGCCCTCTAACCAGCTAACCCCGGGAAGGGTAGAATATGGCAGCAATAAAAACTTTATTGCAATCCGCTATGCAGAAATTCTGCTGATGCATGCAGAAGCTTTAACTCAGGGTGCTACCAGTGGGGTATTGTCGGCCGACGAAGCCGTGAACCTGGTAAGAGCCAGGGTGAGTATGCCTCCCCTAAGTGGTGTTACCCTCGATGATGTACTGGACGAAAAGTATGCTGAGTTTGCCATGGAATGGGGTATTCGCTTCTACGACCTGGTGAGACATAACAGAACCGAAGAACTGGATTACGGTGGCAGAAACTACGTGGAGGGTGAAGACAGGTTCCTGCCTTACCCACTGGCACAACTTGATTTGTTACCGCAGTTACAACAGTAGAGCAATTACTTAAACGTTAGCTGACATGAAAATATTTAGAAATATAATGCTCATTACATTTGCCCTTACACTGTTTGGCAGCTGTGATGACGACGGCTATATTGATCCGATCACCGAGGTAGCTCCCGGGCCAGACGAAGCTGCGCCTACCGTAGATATTGTATATCCCAGCGAAGGTACCCAGATACGTGTTCCAGAAGATGTTACACCTGTTGAAATCAGCTTCGAGGTTGAAGACGATATTGAGGTACAGACCATTACCTTAACACTGGATGGTACACAAATAGCAAGCTTCAGCGAATTCCTGGACTACCGCAGGGTAATTGATAGCTATGTTTATGAAAACCTTACCAACGGCGAGCACACCTTAACGGTAACTGCCACCGACGTATCGGGTAAAAGCACTTCTGAGTCGGTTACCTTCGAGAAAATAGAACCCTATACACCTGTTTATGAAGGGGAGGTTTTCTATCTTCCCTTTGATGGCAGCTATATGGAGCTGGTAAATGTAACCAACCCTACTGTGGTGGGTAGCCCTGGTTTTACCGAAGAAGGGGTAGCGGGCGCAGCCTACGATGGTGCCGAAGGTGCTTATTTAACCTTTTCAACAGATATGCTGGATTTGGGTAACGAATTCAGTGCTTCGTTTTGGATGAATGTAAACGGCACCCCGGATCGGGCAGGCATTCTGGTAATTGGTCCGCCAGACGAAAACAATCCTGATGCCATGAACAACAGAACGGCTGGTTTCAGGTTCTTTCGGGAAGGATCTCCAACTAACCAAATCTTTAAGCTCAATGTTGGTACAGGCTCTTCTGACTCCTGGTTCGATGGTGGCGCAGCAGCCTCTGTAGTGCCTAACACAGGAGAATGGGTGCACATGGCGTTTACCATTTCCGAAACCGAGGCTAAGGTATATATAAATGGGGAGCTGGTCTCTTCGGGTACCCTTAATGGTGTGAGCTGGGAAGGTACGAATGTTATATCCATCATGTCGGGCGCTCCACGTTTTACAGAATGGGGCCATTTATCAGACCAAAGCCAGATGGATGAACTGCGCATCTTCAACACAGCACTTACACAGGAGCAAATACAACAGATAATTGCAGACGAATCGTAGTAAAATACGGTTTAGCTAAAAGACTCATTAGTTTAAGAATGGTTGGTTGGTTTATTGATTGATAAGGGCCTCATTCTTTTGAGGCCCTTATTCTTAAATCCTGTTATGTTAGTTACCAGACTGAATATCATCATATTAGTACTCTTTGGCTTCCTTGCTGCATGTGAGAAAGAGGAGCCTGCTGGTGGTACACTACAGCTGCAGCAGGTATTTGCCGGATCATCGGAAATTGATCTGGAGAGTACTGTAAGCAGTGGTATACCCGTTGATGCCAGCATTGTTCTGGTGTTTTCAGGTCCTGTAAACAAAACCACCGCCAGCAGTGCTATTCAGCTAAAACAGGGTAACGATGTTGTTGCTACAAACATCAGCTTTCAGTCGCAGGATAAGTCTGTGGTTATTTATCCCAATGGTGTTCTTCAGAATAATACCGTTTACACGCTTTCGATAACAGACCAGTTAACAGGCGCCAGCGGAGAAACATTTGAGCCCAGGGAGCTTAGCTTCAGAACCAAGGCAGGTGCATTAACAGTAACCGCTCTTACCATTGATGGCAGGAGCGTTAGCAGTGCATCCAGAATCTCCAATGTGCCTGCAGATCTTAAGATGGCAGTTAACTTCTCTGTTCCGGTTAACCCGGCATCTTTTGAAGATGCCCTTAGCATAACCGGGCCGGGAAGCGCAGGATTGCAGGTCACTTATTCCAATGATCAAAAAACAGCAGAAGTCACTACCACAGCTCCTTTACAATATCTGACTAAATATGAGTTCTCCATCTCTAACCAGTTGCAAGGCACTGGTGGAGAAGGATTTTCAGGTATTTCAAAAACCCTGTACACGCAGCTGGACTCCACCTACAAGTTTCCAGAGATCTC
This sequence comes from Cesiribacter sp. SM1, assembly GCF_020178975.1. Classification (GTDB taxonomy): domain Bacteria; phylum Bacteroidota; class Bacteroidia; order Cytophagales; family Cyclobacteriaceae; genus Cesiribacter. The sequence goes on along the minus strand of NZ_JAHXBU010000094.1, from coordinate 453,175 downwards.
CGATGAAGCGCTGCTTACCAGGGTGCAGGAGCAGACTTTCCGCTACTTCTGGGATTTTGCCCACCCTACCAGCGGCCTGGCCCGGGAAAGAAACACCTCAGGCAATACTGTAACCATTGGTGGTTCCGGCTTTGGGGTAATGACTATCCTGGTGGGTATTGAAAGAGGCTTTATCAGCAGGCAGGCAGGTGTTGACAGGCTGCAGAAGATTGTTAATTTTCTGGAAACTGCCGACCGTTTTCATGGCGTGTGGCCACACTGGATAGATGGAAACACCGGAGACGTTGTGCCCTTTAGTACCAAAGACAATGGGGGAGATCTGGTGGAAACTGCTTTCATGATCCAGGGCCTGCTGGCAGCAAGGGAGTATTTAAACCCTGCAAATCCGCAGGAGGCACAAATTATACAAACGATTAACCAGTTGTGGGAAGCCGTAGAGTGGGACTGGTATACGAAAGAGGGCGAAAATGTACTGTACTGGCACTGGTCGCCTGATTATGGCTGGGAGATGAACCATCGGATACAGGGCTGGAACGAAGCATTGATTGTATATGTACTGGCAGCTGCCTCACCCACACATCCAATCGACCCGGCAGTGTATCATGAAGGTTGGGCAAGAGGGGGTAATATGCAGAACGGGAACAGCTACTATGGTATAAACCTCCCACTGGGAGAAGCCTTCGGAGGCCCCCTGTTTTTTGCGCACTATTCCTTTTTAGGGCTCGATCCCCGAAATTTGCGGGACCAGTATGCAAATTACTGGGAGCAAAATGTAAATCACAGCCTGATAAACCAGCAGCATGCTGTTGCCAATCCGCAGAACTGGGTAGGCTATGGCGAAAAGGCCTGGGGTTTTACTGCAAGCGATAACCAGGAGGGATATTCGGCTCATTCGCCCACCAATGATAAGGGAGTCATTACACCTACTGCAGCTTTATCATCCATGCCATATACACCAGATGCCTCTATGGATGCTTTAAAGCATTTTTATTACTTAATGGGCGATAGAATATGGGGCGAATACGGCTTCAAAGATGCATATAATCCTACGGCTCAATGGTACGCTGATTCTTATCTAGCCATCGACCAGGGGCCCATCATCATCATGATCGAAAACCACCGGTCTGCTTTGCTTTGGGATCTTTTTATGTCGGCTCCGGAAGTGAAAGCTGGTTTGGAAAAGTTAGGGTTTTCGTATGAATAGCCAATTAATTGTGTAAGTGAGTCTGAATTGATACCTTTCTTATGAACTCATAGGTATTTTATTAAAAAAGCTGTTTGATATAACAGCAAAGCAGCAGGATTAAGTACTGTAATCCAACAAAAGATAAACTATTTGCCTGTCTTAGAATGCAGCATCTTTAGACATATATTTCAGAATAAAGCCAGAGTTGATATTTATTCCCTCTTTATATGCTCATTTGTTAAGAAATGCAGAATAAAATAATCTGTATTTAATAATTTGCACAAATTAAAATTCTTACATTTAAGGTGTGTGTAAGAGGGAGGAATTTTGCAGATTCATTATAAGAATACATCTTTTTTAGAAGATGACATTGCTCTCTGGCAGGAGTTTTCAGAGGGTAGTGAGCTTGCTTATGAACACATTTATCACAAGTATGTAAGCGAATTGTTCAGGTACGCTTATATGGTTGTGAAGGATAAATCTTTGGCAGAAGATGTAATACATGATGTGTTTACCGACCTCTGGAGTAGTAGAGAAAAGCTTGGTAAAGTGCGCTCAGTGCGCCTCTACCTTTTTTCCAGTGTTAAAAGAAGAGCACTGCGGAAACTAAAAAAAGAGAACGTATTTTCTGATTTTGATCTGAGCGCTGCGCAACCATCTCCTGGTATTTCAGCTTCTTTCCTGGATGAGCTTATTGATGTTCAGCAAAAAGAAACACTTGCAGCAAAAGTAAAGAAGTGCCTTGCAGGTTTATCTAACCGGCAAAGAGAAATCATCTACCTTCGCTTCTACCAGGATATGTCTTACGATGAAATTGCTCAGTTGCTACAACTCGATCAGAAGTACATCTATAACCTTGCCTCCAAGGCTTTTGGCATTCTGCGTAAAAGCATACCACCCATTTTTGTAGTTTACGTTTTGTTGATTATTGATCTTTTTTAGCCTTTCCAGCACTTTTACTCTATAATTCACGCTGTTTCGGCAAAAGCTCAAAAACATTTCTTTAGCAATAAAACAGGTACCATTTACAGGCTTAAGCGAATGGTGTTCAGCCTGGCATTATCAATAATTGCTAAGCAAAAAGTGTTGTTTTTGTATAAGCCAGGCGAGCGGCTCCAGTTTTCCCGCAGAAGTAGCAGAATAGGAGCAATATGGGCTCATGCTAATCAATTGATTTAGTCATATCCATAAAGGCAGCTGAACGCAACGCCATATTTACCCATGCTAATTTGAAAAAAGTTACTCCCGGATAGTGGAAAATTCGGGCTGGTTGACTCATACTATATGAGCCAGCAGTTATGATATTGCTGCCAGCAAAGTTTCTTAAAGAAATTGCCTACTGGCAGCAGGCCTAACGACAAGGTAACTGTATGTGTTTTAGAAAGTTTCAGGAGCAGTAATGATGAAAAAACAACTGTTTATCAGGTGTTTTTTTAAGCTTCAGTAAATAACAGGGAATGGTAAAGCTTTTACATTATTTTTTGATTGTTGCAGCCTGCCTCAGCTTGTGCGCCTGCAACAAGGCAGGCAGAGCCTTTACTATGGTGTTACTGCCCGATACACAAACATATGCAGAGAAGCACCCGGAGATTTTTGAGGCTCAGACACAATGGATCGCAGCCCATGCCGATAGTTTTGCTTTTGTACTGCAACAAGGCGATCTCACTCAGAACAATAATGATGAAGAGTGGCAGGCAGTGGCAAAATCACTGGCATTACTCGACGGCAAAATCCCCTACACCTTTGTGCCCGGCAATCATGATATGGGCAGTGAGCCTGGCAAATTCGCCGATGTACGGAACACCACCCTCTTAAACCAGTACCTGCCCCTAAGCCGCTATCAGGAACTGCCAACCTATGGAGGAGCCTTTGAAGCAAACAAGGTAGATAATACCTATCATAAGTTTAAAGCAGGAGGGCTTAACTGGCTGGTGCTTTCACTGGAGTTTGGCCCCCGTAACGAGGTACTGGACTGGGCGAATAGGGTAGTGGAGGAGCACCCCTACCATAAAGTAATTCTCAACACCCATACTTATCTCTATTCAGACAGTACCCGGCAGGGGGGAGAAGACTGGTGGCGGCCGCAGGCTTATGGCATTGGTAAAGATACGGGAGCCAGGGCACCAAACGACGGCGATCAAATCTGGGAGAAGCTGGTGAAAAAACATCCAAATATGGTGTTTGTCTTTAGCGGACACGTGCTGCACGACGGCGAAGGTACCCTGGTAAGCGAAGGCGTTAACGGAAATAAGGTATACCAGATGCTGGCAAATTACCAGGAGGGAGTAAAAGGATCAGAAAATGGGGGCAATGGGTACCTGCGGCTTATTACCGTAGATCCAAAAGCGGAAACGATTAAAGTAAGCACCTATTCTCCTTACCTGGATACTTATATGACAGAACCAAAGCAGCAGTTTAGGTTTGAAAATGTTGATTTATGAACCCTACTCATAACTTATAAAACTGCCGCTTAGGTAAAGCAAACATAAAGGCACAGGTTTATTTTATAAATCTGCCGGAGGGCAGCGGACCCGGCAGATCAAATTTTATACAACAAGAAAACCGGTAAATGAAAACAGCCACTACATATTTCCTGCTACTTGTTGGCTTACTATTAGTAGCTTGTCAGCAGCCATCTGAACAAACAAATAGTGCAGAGACCTCCCCGGCAGATAGTAGTTTAACTGATGAAGAGCTGCTGACGCTGGTTCAGAAAAACACCTTTCAGTATTTCTGGGATGGTGCGGAGCCTGCCTCTGGCCTGGCGCGTGAGCGGATTCACCTGGATGGCGACTATCCGCAAAACGATCAGAACGTGGTAACCACCGGCGCCACCGGCTTTGGTGTAATGGCCATACTGGTAGGCATTGAGCGGGGGTTCATTAGCCGGGAGCAGGGTTTTGAGCGCATGCAGAAGATTGTAAACTCCCTGGAAAAAGCAGATCGCTTTCATGGTGCCTGGCCGCACTGGCTCCAGGGCGAAACCGGCAAAGTAAAACCTTTCAGCCCGAAAGACGATGGCGGTGACCTGGTGGAAACAGCTTTCCTGGTACAGGGGCTGTTAACGGTACGGGAGTACTTCAAGGATGGAAATGCCCGGGAACAAGCACTTGCCAAAAAGATAACACAGCTGTGGGAAGAGGTAGAATGGGACTGGTACCGTAATGGACAGGATGTGCTTTACTGGCACTGGTCACCCAACCATGGATGGGCCATGAATTTTCCGGTATCAGGCTATAACGAGTGCCTGATCATGTATGTGCTGGCTGCGGCATCGCCCACACATGGTGTGCCGCCAGAGGTGTATCATAAAGGCTGGGCCCGTAGCGGTGATATAACTGCAGATGCCGAGCAGTATGGTTACAAAATTCCGCTGGAGCACAATGGCCAGCAGGGGGGTGTTGGCCCCTTGTTCTGGGCGCACTATTCTTACCTGGGGCTGGACCCCCGCAACCTCAAAGACCGCTATGCCGATTACTGGCTGCACAATACCAACCACACCCTGATACACCGGGCCTACTGCATCGATAACCCCAAAGATTATGAAGGTTACGGCGAAGAGGCCTGGGGCCTTACCTCCAGCTACTCTCCCCCGCCAAGGGGTTATGCCGGCCATAGCCCAAACGAAGATTTAGGGGTAATTTCCCCTACAGCGGCACTTTCTTCCTACCCCTATACGCCAGAAGAATCTATGAAAGTGATCCGGCATCTGTACGAAGACCTGGGTAACAAGGTATGGGGCAAGTATGGTTTTTATGATGCCTTCAGCGAAGAGCAGGATTGGTACCCCCGGCGTTACCTGGGCATAGATCAGGGCCCTATAGTGGTGATGATTGAGAACGGACGCAGCGGCCTGCTCTGGGACCTGTTTATGGGCGCTCCAGAAGTGCAGGCAGGTTTAAAGAAGCTGGGCTTCGAAAGCCCGGCCTTAAAATAGATGTTCTTCAACCCAATGTTAGTGCTTGAGAAAAGTATACAGATGAAAAAAAGCCTTTCAGGAATAATTCAGCTTATAGTAGCGGCGCTGTCCCTGACAACAGCTCAGGCACAGGGTACCCACATGAGCACCTATTGCAATCCTATCAACATCGACTATACTTATGCGGTATACGATGCCCATAAAGATATCTCTTACCGCTCCGGTGCAGATCCCGCCGTGGTGGAGTTCAGGAACGAGTATTATATGTTTGTAACCCGCTCCATGGGCTACTGGCACTCCACAGACCTGCAGAACTGGAGCTTTATCCATCCGGAAAAATGGTACTTCCAGGGCTCAAATGCACCGGCTGCCTTCAACTATAAAGATTCTGTTCTCTACGTAGCAGGAGACCCTTCGGGCTCCATGAGCGTTCTCTATACCGATAATCCTAAAAAGGGCGACTGGAAAGCAACCCCCTCTATTTTATGGGACCTGCAGGACCCTGCGCTCTTCATCGATGACGACGGACAGGCCTATATGTACTGGGGTTCCTCCAATACCTATCCGCTACGGGTGAAAAAGCTGGACAAAGAGCACCGCTTCAAGCCTTCTGAAGAAACCGTAGAGCTCTTTAAACTGCACGGAGACCAGCATGGCTGGGAGCGCTTTGGCGAAAACCATGCAGATACCGCGCTGGCAGGTTATATGGAAGGGGCCTGGATGACCAAGCATGGGGGAAAGTACTACCTGCAGTATGCCGCTCCCGGCACAGAATTCAATGTGTACGGCGATGGTGTGTATGTAAGTGATAGCCCGCTTGGGCCTTTCACCTATGCCCCTAACAACCCGGTGTCTTACAAGCCGGGTGGCTTTGCCAATGGTGCAGGCCATGGCAGTACGGTAGAAGGTCCCGGCGGACAGTACTGGCATTTTGGTTCTGCCACTGTTTCTGTAAACATGAACTGGGAACGCCGCATCAGCATGTTTCCTACTCACTTCGATAAAGACGGCCTGATGCATGTGAACACCTACTTCGGCGACTATCCTCATTTTGCGCCAGCCATTGCCGGAAGGGAGGGTGCTTTTGCAGGCTGGATGCTGCTCTCTTATAAAAAACCTGTAAAAGCATCTTCTGTACTCCAGGATTTTAGGGCCGATCATATGGTAGATGAAAACATCAAAACTTTTTGGGTGGCAGAAAATAACAACGATCAGCAATGGGTGGAAATAGACCTGCAGAAGCCGGGCAGGGTACATGCCATTCAGCTGAACTACCACGATTATAAGTCAGACCTCTACGGAAAGGTGCATGGGCTGTACCACCGTTACCTGATTACAGGCTCTACAGACGGTAAAAACTGGGTAACCCTTGTAGATAGAAGCGATAACCACACCGATGTACCAAACGATTATGTAGAGTTGGGTACGCCGCAAACAGTGCGGTACATCCGTTTTCAGAACATCCACGCACCTACTACCAACCTGGCTGTTTCAGGATTGAGAGTGTTTGGCCAGGGCCAGGGAAAAGCGCCCCAAAAGGTGCGGAGCTTTAGCGTAAACCGCCGCACCGACCGCAGGGATGCCATGATCAGCTGGGAAAAGCAGCCTGATGCCCAAGGTTATAATGTGCTCTGGGGTATAGCTCCTGATAAGCTATACAGCTCCTGGCTGGTTTATGGAGATAACACGCTTGAACTGAAGAGCTTGTCAGTAGACCAGACCTATTATTTTTCAGTTGAAGCTTTCAATGAAAACGGGGTATCGGCAAGAACAAAAGTTGTTAAAGTAGAATAAGTAAGGGGCTGGTATCTCTTGTACCAGCTGCTTAGCATATTGGCTAAGGCTATCAACAAAAAAATGATTAACTGACTCTCAAAATATAAAGGACATATGAAGCAAATCATACGCACAGCCCTTATCATATCTATTGGGCTGATGGGCACGCAATGTAGTACCGCACAACAAACCAAACCTGCGCAAACACAGGGAACTGCCGTTAATGAGCAGCAAATGAAGCAGTTTGTAGATGATCTGCTCAGTAAAATGACCCTCGAAGAAAAAATTGGTCAGCTGAACCTGGTGGCGGTGGGCTTTGATGTTACTGGTCCGGTGGTAAGCGAGAACGTAGATGAAAATATCCGCAACGGTAATGTGGGTGGTGTGTTCAACACCTTCACCCCCGTAGCTGCCAGAAAATTGCAGGAGTTAGCCATCAATAACACACGCCTGAAAATTCCGCTTTTGTTCGGCTACGATGTTATCCATGGGCATCGTACCATTTTTCCGATGCCCCTGGGGCTGGCGGCAAGCTGGGATATGGAAGCTGTAGAGCGCAGCGCCCGCATTGCAGCCGACGAAGCCAGTGCCGATGGACTGAACTGGGTTTTCTCGCCCATGGTAGATATATCCCGCGATCCGCGCTGGGGGCGCATTGCAGAGGGTGCAGGAGAAGACCCGTACCTGGGCAGTAAAATAGCTGCAGCAATGGTGCGCGGCTACCAGGGCAACGATCTTACAAAAAACAATACCGTAATGGCAACCGTAAAGCACTTTGCGCTGTATGGTGCTCCTGAAGCCGGCCGCGATTACCATACGGTAGATATGAGCATGAACCGGATGTTCAACGAATACCTGGCCCCTTACAAAGCGGCCATCGATGCTGGTGCCGGCAGTGTAATGACTGCTTTCAATGAGGTTAACGGGGTGCCGGCCACTGCCAACAGGTGGCTGCTGACGGAACTTCTGCGTGATCAGTGGGGCTTCGATGGTTTTGTAGTAACTGACTATACAGCCATCAATGAATTGGTACCACACGGATTGGGAACCGAAGCAGAGGTAGGTGCTCTTGCTTTGAAGGCAGGGGCAGATATGGACATGGTAGGCGAAGTGTATCTGAAAAATGTGGCCCAGCTGGTAAGAGAAGGCAAGCTGACAGAGGAAGATGTAACAAAGTCAGCACGCCGTATTCTGGAGGCCAAGTACAAGCTTGGTTTGTTCCAGGATCCTTACCGCTATACCGATGAAGCCCGTGCGAAAGCTACCATCATGAAACCGGAGTACATTACCGCCGCCCGTGAAATAGCCCGTGAAAGCATGGTGCTGCTCAAAAATGAAAATAATGCACTACCCCTGAATAAAACAGCCTCTATAGCACTGGTTGGCCCATTGGCCAGAAACCAGCGCGATATGATTGGTAACTGGAGTGGCGCCGGCGACTGGAAGCAGGCAGTATCGGTAGAGCAGGGCATCCGTAACGTAGCAGGCAGTGGTGTAAAAATAAATTATGCAAAAGGCGCAAATATTGCCGATGATCCGCAGATGATCCAGCGCCTGAATGCCCATGGCGGAGAGCTGGAAATAGACACCCGCTCTTCTGAGGAAATGATAGCAGAGGCGGTAAAAGTAGCCCAGGCTTCTGATGTAGTGGTAGCAGTGGTAGGCGAATCGCAGGGCATGTCTGGTGAAGCCGCCAGCCGCGCCGACATAAGCCTGCCGGGCAGGCAGCAGGAGCTGCTCAGAGCCCTGAAGGCAACCGGTAAGCCGCTCGTGCTGGTGCTCATGAATGGCCGGCCGCTGGCACTGCAGTGGGAAGCCGAAAATGCAGATGCCATATTAGAAACATGGTTTGCCGGTACGCAGGCAGGTAATGCTATTGCAGACGTACTGTTTGGCGACTACAATCCATCAGGCAAGCTACCCGTTACATTTCCGCAGGTAGTGGGGCAGGTGCCTATTTATTACGCGCAGAAGAACACAGGCCGTCCCTATGGCGGCGAAATGCTCGATAAGTACAAATCACGCTATATGGATGTGAGCAACGAGCCCCTTTACCCATTCGGCTATGGCCTGAGCTATACTACCTTCAACTATGCTGCGCCGCAGTTAAGCCAGACCAGCATAACACCTCAGCAGGAGCTGGAGGTACGGGTGGATGTAACAAACACCGGCCAGAGAGATGGAGAAGAAGTGGTGCAGCTCTACATCCAGGACCTGGTAGGCTCTATTACGCGCCCGGTAAGGGAGCTTAAAGGCTTTCAGAAGATCGCTCTTAAAAAGGGCGAAACCAAAACAGTAACCTTCAGGATTACGGCCGACGATCTGAAGTTCTACAACAACGACCTGGAGTATGTGTATGAGCCAGGAGAATTCAAGGTATATGTAGGCCCTAATTCAAGAGATGTACAGGAGCTAACATTTACCCTTAGCGGGCAATAAGCAAAAGCCCTTAACAAGCAGCAAAACCCTGCAATACGGGTAACATATAGTTACTAGTATTGCAGGGTGCACTGCCAAAGCCATTGTTAAGGACAGGTACATCCTGAACATCAGTAAGAACACAGAAAATATAACTGCAGAAATTTAATGACGAGGTTCCTTTACTTAGCATTACTGGTTGGCCTGCTGTTGGCCTGTTCTGAACCCGATCCTGAAACAAAAGTGGTTGATCGTGATGCTAAGCCTGAGTTTACCCGCTTTACCCAAAAAGTGCTGGCCGATGGCCTAGAGGAACCACTGCAAATAGAGTTTGACACCAAAGGCTGGGTGTATTGGATTGAACGGCCGGGGAACATCAAAAGAATAAACAGTGCAGGCGGGCAGGTAGAAACACTCGGAACAGTTTCTGTTGCCGGAGGCCCCGCTCCTGGTTTGATAGGTTTTCTGCTGGACAAAGACTTTGAGAATAGCCGGCAGCTCTACCTCTATTATTCAGCATTAGAGGATAAAGGAGAGATTATGCGCCTGTCGCGTTTTACCCTTGGCACCGACAACAAGCTTAACATGGCCTCCGAAACTGTTTTGCTGCGGATTCCATGGGAACAGCCCGATGGCCACCATTTCGGAGGTGGCATGGCCTGGGACGAGCAGGGTAATCTTTATCTTTCGGTTGGTTGTGATACGGCACCTACGCAGTACGCACCGCTGCCTTTTACCAATGAGGGCGGGCGTGGGCAGGATGGAGCAAGAACAGCCGGTAACACCAATGATCTGCGCGGCACTATCCTGCGCATCCGCCCCCGGCCAGATGGCAGTTACACCATTCCTGAAGGAAATCTTTTCCCGGAAGGCACTCCCAACACCCGTCCGGAGATCTTCATCATGGGCAACAGAAACCCCTGGCGCCTGACGGTCGACTCCGAAACCGGTTACCTGCATTGGGGAGAGGTAGGTCCGGATGCCGGCGCTAATGCTGAAATATATGGCCCTATGGGCTACGATGAATTCAATGTGGCCAAAGCACCTGGCAATTATGGCTGGCCCTTCATTGTTGGTAAAAATCTGCCCTACAACAGTTACAATTACCAGACAGGCAGCTGGGGAGAGCCCTACGATCCGGAATCGCCCATTAACAGCTCTCCAAATAATACAGGATTGCGGGAGCTGCCCCCTGCACAGCCGGCGCTGGTTGCTTACCCTTACAAGGTAGCAGAGGAATGGCCTATACTTGGCAGTGCCGCGCGTTCTGCAGTAGGCGGCCCAGTTTTTCGGCAGGCCGATTTTGCTCCGAATGCAGCACGTGTATTTCCAGCTTACTTCGAGGGCAAGTGGCTGGTAACCGACTATGTGCGTAACTGGATTATGGTGATTACCATGAACAGTGCACGAACGGAGGTGGAGTCGATAGAGCACTTGCTGCCCCCGGAACAACTTACCCACAAACAACCGCTCGACATGGATTTTGGCCCCTCCGGAGATCTTTATCTGGTTGAGTACGGCAGCGGAGGGCAGGGGCGAATATCGAGAATAGAGTACAATGCCGGTAACCGGGCACCCATTGCACTGGCCGGTGCAGAGCCCTCAACAGGTGCCGTTCCCTTAAAGGTCGGCCTTTCCTCCAAGGGCTCTACAGACTTCGACGGAGATAATTTAAACTACACCTGGCAGGTAAAGCCTCTTACCGGCGGGCAGGTGAAAAATTATACGCAGCAAAATCCATCGGTTACAATTGAGCAGCCCGGCAGGTACAGTGTGCTGTTAAGGGTGAGCGATCCGGCCGGGGCAAGCGACAGTGTATCTTTAGAGATTGTAGCCGGAAACGAACGACCAGCCGTTGACTTTGAAATAAGCTCCGGGAACCAGACTTTCTATTTTCCAGGCAAAACAATAGAATACAAGGTACAGGTAAGCGATAAGGAAGATGGCAGCCTGGCCAACGGAAATATTGCCCCTTCAGCTGTAGCTGTAACGGCAGAGTATATTCCTTCAGGCATGACCTTTGAGCAACTGACTACCCTTAAAGAGAGAGGAGCGCTGGAGGAGGGCACAGCGCTTCGCCACCTGCAGGCCAGATCCCTGATCACCCAGTACAATTGTGTAAGCTGCCATAAGCTGGATGCGCCCTTGGTAGGACCCTCTTTCCTGGATGTTGCACAAAAATACAAGGAAGAGGAGCGGGTTTTTGAAAACCTAAGCCTAAGCATCCGGGAAGGCAGCAGCGGTAAATGGGGCACAACGGCCATGCCACCACATCCTATGCTCAATGATACAGAGGTAAAGCAAATTGTAGATTTTATACTGGATGTTGCCGGCACTGAAAAAGGGCAGCAGTCGCTCCCTGTAGAAGGTAGTTTCAAAACCCTGGCATACAAAGTTAAGGGAGCAGGTGGCCGTATGGCTTCTTTTTTCTCACCTCCCTTCGAATTGGGTTCGTATGTGCTTCGGGCAACTTATACAGATAAAGGATCGGGCAAAGCAGCAGGACTTAACCTTACTGCTGATGATATTGTGCTGCTGCGATATCCCTTACTGGCTCCTGAAACAGCAGATGTCTTTTCAGAAGAAGGTATTTCGTTTACCCCCTCTACCAACGATCCCGGCTTTATATTTACGGGCAAGGGTGGGTACATCGGTTTCAGGAATATCGATCTTACTGGCATCAACAGGATTAACATTGGTGCCATCACCAGGTTCTGGCACTGGTCGCATTTTGTTGGTGCCACCATAGAGCTTCGGCTGGGCTCTCCAACCGGTACACTTATCGGTGAGCCTTACGAAAGAATTCCTCCGGCTACCTCTGAGGCCAACGGACCCTTTTTTGGTGATGCCGGAGGCAGGCCCATTCCGGTAGATGTTTCGGAAATTGATGGAGTACAGGATATATACATAGTGGTGCGGAATCAGGAGGCTAAAGATACCGATGCACTGGTGATAATGACGGGGATTGAATTTGAGCAATAAGCCGCAGGTCTGGAGGCAGGCGTAGATTCTTAGAATATGCAAAAAGTACATACTGATTCCTTTGAAGCAAGTGGCTTTGCTCCTCCGGGGCCAATGCAGAAAGTATTAAGATCAGGCATGCTTGGTCTCTTTCTGCTGATTACAGGAGCATCAACGCTCATTGCACAGCAGAATTCCATTCCAAAAGGGTTCACACCTATATTCAATGGCCGGGATCTTAGCGGATGGCATATCAGCAAAACCAGCCACCACGGAACATCGGGTAATTTCTTTGTAGAGGATGGAAGTTTAGTGATGCAACAGTACCCCTACGGACAGGGCGGCATTATTCTTACTGATAAAAAATACAGGGATTTTGAGCTGTACCTTGAATTTAAGGGGGATCCGGGTACTAATGGAGGGATCTTCTTCAGATCCAGTGAAAGTGGTTCTGCCTACCAGCTGGAGGTTGCAGGAGACGGTGAGCCCGGCACAGGAAACCTGATTGGTGAAATGCTACGTACCACTACCACCGCTGAGGCTACAGATTTGCAGAAGGTATGGAAAAAAGGCCAGTGGAATTCCTTTCATCTGCGTGTTGAAGGAGCAGCACCCCACGCAACGCTATGGGTAAACGGCGTGAAGATGTGGGATGTAAAAGCCAGGCGTAACGATTTAATTGCAGATGTAACCGAAGGAATGATTGCCCTGCAGCTGCACTGGAGTTCAACCCTAGTACCGGTACCGGGCGGGAGCTGCTGTGGTTATTCATGGAAACCAGATGCTGCCCATGCTTACCGGAACATCGCCATCAAAGAATTGTAGTTTCCACTAAAGCTAAAAGGATGAAAGTTATCAGTGCTTCCTTTTTGATCATACTATTGGCTACAGCAACACTATACTGCCAGCAGCCTGGTACAAATAACTCAAAGCGGAAACTTACCAACACAATAGGAATGGAATTTGAGCTGATTGAGCCCGGCAGTATGGTAGTAGGCCGGGTGGAGCTGGAATGTCCTAGCCCGCCAGACACCCGGGAAGTAGATGCAAGCGTTCGCTGGACGGAGGAGGACTTTAAGCGCTGCGAGGAGCTTGCAAGGCGTGATTCAAGACCTGGTTTCCTGGTTACCATCAACAAGCCTTACTACATAGGAAAATATGAAGTAACGCAGGGGCAATGGAAAAAAGTAATGGGCACAAACCCTTCTTTTTTTCAGGAAAGCAGGGTAAAAGGCAATGCAGACCAGCACCCCGTTGAAGGAGTTAGCTGGGAGCAGGCCCAGGCTTTTATTAGAAAGCTCAATGCCCTGGATACAGCTGCCGTTTACAGGCTGCCAACAGAGTTTGAGTGGGAGTATGCAGCCAGAGCCGGAGCCGATAAGCTCCTTTCGTGGGCAGAAACAAAAGAGCAGGCCTGGATTCAGGATACCAATAAAGGCAGTACGCAGCCGGTAGGTAAGATGAAGCCAAACCCCTGGGGCCTCTACGATACGATTGGCAATGTGTGGGAATGGGTAGAAGATTACTACAACGGAAAAGTATATGCCAGTCCTGTGCCTCCTGATAGCGGAGAAGTTCATGTATTAAAGGGCGGAAGCTTTATCTCTGATGTTGTAAATGCCACCTATTTTTTTCATGCCGGTGGCCCTGGAAATGGCTATGATGTAGGCTTCCGGCTTGTGAGAGAGACTAAGTAACTTTAGGGACTACTCTTCAATAAACTCCTTTTCTAGGAGAAAGCATTGTTAGGTCTAGAATGATCAGGTTATAGGCGCACCCCGGACTTTAGTCCGGGGTACATTTCTTACAGCCCTGTCCTTAGCGGCGGGGTTCCGGATCTGTTCTATACAAGCTGGCAGGTTTCAAAGCACAGGCTTTCTGGAGGGCTCTTTTTAGTGATCAGGTTTACACTTTTCAGCGCGTTCATTACCTCCTCCAGCATCAGCATAGGTATAAGGCTGTTATTGGCCCAGCGTACATCATCCCACCAGATTTTGGCATCTTCCGGCTTCAGGTGGTAGCGGCGTGCAATGGTGGCCGGGGCTTCCGGATTAAACTTAAGCTGCTGTGCATACTGCCGCACCACCTGCAGCACCTGGCTTACCTGCTCGGCCTGTTGCTGCATTACCTCCTCGCGTACCACTACCACAAAGCAGGGCCAGGGGGTAGGCCTTTCGCCTATGCGGCGCCACTCACCACTATCTACCAGTGGTTTGGTCATAAACTTTTCCCACATAAAAACATCGGCAGTGTTATTGGCCAGAGCGGTTCTGGCACCTTCCAGGTTGCCTACTATTTCAAATTTCAGGTTTTTGGTGTTCCACTCCCTGGATTTTGCATCTACAAAGGCCATAATGTGGGAGCCGCTGCCCTCGCGGCTAATGGCATAGGTACGGCCTTTCATATCATCGATCTCCTGAATGGAAGAATCTGCATGTACATGAATGCCCCAGAGGAGCGGGCTGTCTACATAGAGGGAAAGAATCCGGTAATTGGCACCACGGATAATATCGGCAACAGCTCCTTCTGTCAGGAGCATGGCAATATCCAGCTTATTCTCACGCAAATCTTTGGCCATGGCACCGGTACCACCGGGATAATCCTGCCAGTCGAGGCTAAGGCTGAGGTTGTCAAAGGCTTTGTCTTCCAGTGCCAGGTGCCAGGGCAGGTTAAAATGCTCGGGCACTCCGCCAACGCGTAGTTGAGATTGGTTTTTCATGGGTAAAAAAAGCTCTGTAACGAGTTATGATAATGTTAGAGCATTCAACGCTCGGGCTTAAATCACATACGTGCAAAAAATAAAGAAGTGGCAGTGATTATACTAATCCTAACCTAAAAAGTGTGCGGCTGTTTTTTTTCTGCAGCAGAAGCTCTGTTTGCCAGGAAATGGCTGTACCAGTAGCCGGAGTCTTTAACAGTGCGCTTTTGCGTGGCGTAGTCTACATGTACCAGGCCAAAGCGGGGCCGGTAACCTTCTGCCCATTCAAAGTTATCCAGAAAGCTCCACACAAAGTACCCTTGCACAGGTGCTCCTGCGTGGCGGGCCTGCAACAGCTGGTACAGGTGCTCCTGCAGGTATTGCTGCCGTTGCGGGTCCTGTACCCCTCCGTTTACCAGGGTATCGGCAAAAGCAGCGCCATTTTCAGTGACGATGATCTTTTTGATCCCTTTGTACTGGCTGTACTGCATTAGCATGTGGTGCAGGGCGGGGGGGTGTACCTCCCAGTCCATTTCTGTTTTGGGCACCCCCCGTTTTTTTGCAGATACTAAGCGTGCCTGCATAAGAGGCACCCAAAAGCTGTAGCGCACCAGCTCGCGGGTATAGAGCTGCAGGCCCACAAAGTCAAAACTGAAGGGGAGCAGCGCTTCGTCATGGGGTTGCATGTACTGCTCAAGCCGCTGCAGAAAAGGGAGCTCCTGCACAGGATACCCCAGCCCCAGGCAGGGCTCCAGGAACAGGCGGTTCAGAAGGGCATCGGTTCGCCGGGCAGCTGCAATATCTTTTTGGTTGCCCGGGCGCAGGGGCTCTACCCAGCTGCCACTGTAGGTGGTGCCAATTTGCGCCTGCGGGCAAAGCTGCCTCAGGATTCGCCCGCCGGCGGCCTGGCAGAGGGTGGCATGGTGCACCGCAGGTAAAAAGTTTTTAAGCCAGCGCCTGCCCGGTGCATGAATGCCCAGGAAGTGACCGGCACCGGTAAAAGCCAGGGGTTCGTTCAGCACCATCCAGTGCTGCACCCGATCGCCAAAGTGCAGGGCGCACAGGCGGGTGTATTCACTAAACCAGTCTACTATTTGCCGGTTAGTCCAGCCACCTTTATCTTCCAGCGCCTGGGGCAGGTCCCAGTGGTAAAGCGTAACCCAGGGTGTAATGCCGGCCTCCAGCAGCCTGTCGATAAGCCTGTTGTAGAAATCAATGCCTTTTTGGTTAACTGCTCCGGTACCTTGTGGCAGTATTCTGGGCCAGGAGAGCGAAAATCGGAAGTTGGTGATGTTAAGCTGCTTTAGCAGGGCAACATCCTGCTGCCAGAGGTTATAGAAATCACAGGCGGTGCTGCCGCTATCGCCATCAGCTATTTTACCCTTTCTGGCACAGAAGCTATCCCAGATAGAAGGCCCCTTACCATCTGCCGCCGCCGCACCCTCTGTCTGATAGGCAGATATTGCCGTTCCCCAGACAAAGTCTTCACCAAAATCTTTCCTGCTTATTTTCTGCACACCTGCCGGAGATCAGCTTATTTGTCTGTGATATTTCCTTAGCGGTTCTTCGCCTGGTATTCATAATGCTCTCCCGGTTTCTGCAGCAGGCGAACCAGCCCCTCCGGAACAATGCTGTGTACTTTGGAGGGAAGGGCCTCACTGGTGGAGGCCACGGCATGTTTAGCCAGAATAGCATCTACCATTTCCTGTGTGCGGTCGGGGTAGAGTACGGGTATCGGGGAGCCCTTTTCCAGCCAGTCCAGTATTCTAGGGAGCTGCTTTTTCTTGAATGATTTTAATACCGCTACGCCCATGGCTTTTAAGGCAGCTGCATTGCACTGCTGCTCATACTGGTACTTCATGGGTACCACCATCAGTTTCTTTTTCAGGAAAAGGGCTTCTGCAGGTGTGGCAAAGCCTGCAGCACATAAAATGCCGCTGCAGCCTTCCATACTTTCCAGAAAAGCCCTTTCTTTTATTGGCTGTATGTTTACGTTGCCACAGCGGTAAGGCTTTTTGCTGTGCTTGCTGAATACCTGCCAGGGAATGTCGGGTATGGCGGAGAGTACCTTCAGGATTAGCTCATCGCTGTGTGCAGGCAGGTATACGGTGTAATAGCCCTCGTCGCTGGGTTGTAGCTGCCGTACTTCCTGCCGTATTACAGGCGTAAAAATGTTGGGTTGGTAAGCCTGAAAGTGAAAGCCATAAGCGGCAGCGGTAGGAGCATAATAACGCAGTACCATTTCACCAACAGGATCGCGGTGTTTGGGGCGCGGGGTGCCGGGCAATAATATGGTAGCCTGGTTGCTTAAGCCAATACAGGTTTTGCCCTTAAGCTGGCTGGCCCAGCAGGAGATTGGCTCAAAATCGGAGATCACCAGGTCGTATTCCTGCACTGGCAGGCTGTTAACTTCCTTCATGATCTGCTGCAGGTAATTTCTGCGCCAGGTGGCGGCGAAATCGATTCCACCCTTTTGCCCGAATATAAAGCTAATGCCATGGTACTGGTATTTAGGCGGAACGGGTAAAGAAATATCGGCCTGGGTACCACTTACCAGCACCTCTACCTCTGCGCGCTTTTGCAGCGCCGGAATAATTTCACGGGCACGGCTCAGGTGGCCGTTGCCGGTGCCTTGCACAGCATATAAAATCTTCATCAGGCCGATTTAGGGTTAAATTCTGCCATTAGCAGGGCATAAAGCTGCTGCTGATCTGGTTCTGCAACATCGCCATCTTCAGAATCCGGCACGAGCATGCTGCTGTCTTCGGCAAAGCGGTAGAGCTGCCACTGCCCGTGCTGATACTCGAGTGCCGTGAGGCTCTCTACCCAGTCGCCTGAGTTGAGGTACAGCACACTGCCATGCTGGTTGCTGATGGTGCGCAGTTCGGGCTGGTGAATATGGCCGCAGATCACATAGTCGTAGCCTTTTTCAATGGCAATGTCGGCAGCGGTGAGCTCAAAGCCCGAGATAAATTTTACGGCAGATTTAACACTGCCCTTGATTCGTTTTGAGAAAGAAAGGCGCCCACGCCCCATTTTCTGGCTGCAGAAGTTGGCGAAGGTATTCAGTAAAATGAGCCCGTCGTAGCCATGGCCACCCAGGCGGGCCAGCCATTTGGAGTGTTGCATGGTAACATCAAAAACATCGCCATGAAAAACCCAAGCCTGTCTGTTACCCAGTTTCAGCACAGCTTTATTGCTGATGCTAAAGTTCTGAAGCTTAAAGCCAGTGAAGCGGCGCAGCAGCTCATCGTGATTGCCGGTAATATAATGTACCTGCACTCCTTTGCTGATGAGGCCCATGATATACTTTACCACCTGCATATGTGCTTTTGGCCAGTAGCTTTTGCTGAACTGCCAGATATCGATAATATCGCCATTTAGCACCAGTGTTTTGGGGCGTATGCTTTTCAGGTAACGCAGCAGGGCTTTTGCCTGGCAGCCATAGGTACCCAGATGCACATCCGAAATCACTACTACTTCTACCTCACGTTTCATTTGGGTGCTCATCTGCTTATAGGTTAATGTCGGAAAGAAGAGCCAAAGGAAGAAAGCTGCCGGAGCAGCAGCTTTGTGAAGAGGTGTTGTCCCAATCGCTGAAAGTAGAGAAACGGCAGCATCGCCTGCCGATGCTGCCGCTGGGAGTGCTGCTGCAGTTGCACCGGCAATGGTGCTTGCTGAAGGGGCTTTAGCTGTGCCTGCAGCAGTAACCGATCAGGGGAAATTTTGTGGTTTTTACTCCTCACCAAAATTAGTGTTTTGCTACACTACAAAAATAGAGGCACAAGATCACCCAATGTTTAAGGAAGTGTGGTGCCTAGATGAAGAATACCACAGATATATTACCGCAATGTGAAAAGGAGGCTTACTACCAGTGCTTTACGTAGGTTTTTGCAATAAGGTCGTGCAGTGCCTGCCGCCGGGGATGTACCAGTGCTACCAGAAAGCCTACAAAGAGCGTAAAGAGGGAGATCAGCTTGCCCAGGTAGCGCAGCGAAGCCTGCCAGAAGCTTAGGCGGTTGCCATCTTCGTCGGCCACATAGAGGCCCAGCACCCGCTTGCCCACCGTAGCTCCCCAGGCGCTGCTGTGCATCAGGGCAAAATAAAGCCAGTAGCCAGCCAGCAGCAGCAACTGAGCCGGTCCCCAGCTTTCCGAGAGGTCGCGCACCAAGTCATCGCCGCGTTGTACAATATCAGCACCCTCGTCGGCAAAGCCAACAACAATAACGGTGGCAATAATGAGGCTCAGCACCAGGTTTACCAGGAAGTAATCGATGATGATGGCCAGCAGGCGGCTCCAGAAAGAGGCGTATTTGTGCTCAGAGGGTTCCATAGGGTGTTTGAAGATTATGCTTCAGTAGCAGCAGTTGATTTCTTTAGTACTAACACGCCCATGCTTCTTTGGTTAGCCACTAATACTGATTTTAGTGGTTCCAGCCACTGAACTGGGTATTGCCGTAGCAAATCTGCCAGAAGGGTTGCACTAAGTACAAAGCGGTAGCTGCCATCTGGCAGCAGGTATTTGCCATCGGCAGTTTTCTGAACTTCATCCGGATTCATGCCCAGCAGGGTGGCGGTGCGGATAAATAAAACGCCTCCGGGCTTCAGCACCCGGTACATTTCTGCCCACATTTGCCTGAAGTGTGCTTCATTTTCAGCAAAGTGCAGCACGGCACTGCTTATTACAGCATCAAAGGCTGCAGGTGGGTAGTGCATTTCTTCTACGCCTGTTTCATCGAAGCGCTCCGCAGGGTAGCCTTTTTGAAGGCTGTTGGCAACATAGCGCAGCATACGTATGGCAGAAGGGTTTTTATCCACTCCCCAGGCCTCGTATCCATTTTTCAATAACCAGTGCAGGTTACGTCCCTCACCACAGCCTGCATCCAATACCCTGCTGCCTGCCGGAAAATAGCCCTTCAGAATGGCATCCAGCAGGTAAATATCTATGTTGCCCAGTTCCTGGTTAAGTTCTTGTGGTGTCATTTGGTGTTGTTAGTACAAAGTATTATCGTACAAGGTAAGTTGATAAACCAGCGTATGCAGCTGCACTTCAGCTATTTTTGCAGTAGTTGGAGCAGCTAACAGCTGCTGCTGAACCTTCACATTAGTTAATCAATAGATTGATCAACAAGCAAATTATTTATCTTTATTTTCAAACATAACCATATATGCAAAACTATACACCTTTTCACCTGGCTTTTCCAATTCTGTCTATTGAAGATACCCGTACATTTTACGGCGAGCTGCTGGGCTGCGAAGTGGGCCGAAGTACCGATAAATGGATTGACTTTAACTTTTTCGGGCACCAGATCTCGGCCCACGTAAAGCCCGAAGAGGTAAGCAGGGCTAAAACCAATGAGGTAGATGGCGATGCTGTGCCGGTTCGTCATTTCGGCGCTATTCTGGAGTGGGAGCAGTGGCACCAGCTGGCCGATAAAGTAAAAGCAGCCGGCATTAAATTCATCATTGAGCCGCACATACGCTTTAAAGGAGAGGTAGGTGAGCAGGCCACTATGTTTTTCCTGGATCCTGCCGGCAATGCCCTTGAGTTTAAGAGCTTCCAGGACATGAGCCAGATCTTTGCGAAGTAAGGCTGTTTATGAACAGGCCTGCATACTACATAGAACCACCTGTAAAAGAGCAGGTGGTTTTTTTGTACTCAAGAGTTCTATAAAAGTAATGCAAAAAGACAAGAGCAGTAGATGTTGATTACTAATGCTGGCATGCTGATATTCACACCACCCACATCAGCAGCCCATACCACAGTGCCAGCGTTAGGAAGGAAAGCAGGATGCCCAGGCTAAGGGTCTGGCGCACCATGGGCGGGTTAAGTCCGAACTGCTCGGCAATCAGCGAGGCAGTTACCATAGGACCCATGCCAGCTTCCATCACACTGCCAATGGCCATAAAACTACGCTGCTGTAAAATAAAGAGGTAGAGGATAAAGATCAGCAGGGGGGCCAGCAGTAGCTTATAGGCCAGCCCTACCAGAATTTCTTTCTGTGGGCGTAACAGCGCCTTTACCTCCAGCTGCAGCCCTACGGCTAAAAGTGAAAAGGGAACCACGAGCAAGCCCACCCAATGGAGTATTTGCAGTATAATGCCCTGCGGAGCTACGTTAAGGGCGTTCATGGCAAAGGCAGCTACAAAAGCCAGGAAAGGCGGAAAGCGCAGGAGGCGTTTCACCAGCGATTGTGGCGATATGGTATCGCCGGCGTACCAGGAGGCTGCTACTATGCCCAGTGTGGAGAGGCAGGCAAAGGAGCCGGGCTGATCGGCCAGAATGGCTACCTCTACACCGGCAGCTCCCCAAAGGGCATTCATTACAGGTATGCCCACAAAAGAGGTGTTGCCAAACCCACAGCTTAAAATAATGCCACCCTTGGTTTTACGCTCCCAGCCTAGTTTACGGCCCAGGGCGCTAAAGCCCAGCCAGGCCAGGGCGAATATAAGCCAGGGCATTAAAATTGGCAGCAGTTGCTGTTCATTGAGCTGCAGGAGTGGTATTTTTTCCAGTACCAGTGCCGGCAGCGATACATATATAACTATTTTGGTAAGCAGGCGGGCAAGCCCGGCCATGGAGCCAAACCGTTGCAGCAACAGCCCTCCTCCAAAACAAGCAGGTATAATCAGCAGGCTTAGCATTAGTCTTCTTCAAAAGGTAATACCCAACTGTATGGGCCCAACCGACGCGACTCCTGCGAAAGGTTAACAGTGGTATCGGTTAGCAACAGGTTGGGGCGGCCGTTAAATTCAACGGAGCAGTGTGCGTACACTTCTACTCCCTCATAGCCATCACGGGCGTATTTATCGCGGATGTGGTGTGCCAGCTCCAGGATCATATCCGGTTTACCGGTCATGCTACGGTATTGGTGTGGGGTAATGTAATTCCTGGGGTCTACCTGCCACTCCTCACCGCTGGCAGGGTCTACTACTCTGTAATATATGCTACCGCCCCGCTTGGAGCGCAGCATCATATGCCAGCTAAAATTATGGCCTGCCTCTGTCCAGCTGCTGTTGCCGGCATAAGTGTACTGCCGCAGGGGCACTGCAATTTGCACCAGCATGTACAGGGCCAGGAATACAGCAATGGCTTTCTTCGCTGCAGGTTGCAGCAGCTTATTGAAATTGAGGGGTACATAGGCTGGCAGCTTTTTTCGCAGCAGGGGCAGTTTACGAAAGCTGTGAGGCGGGAAGAACAGGGCCGTCATGGCCATGCTGTACCAGGGAAAGGTGCCAATGCCAAAAATGCAGACGTTGGTAAAGTGGAAGGTAAGGGCAATGAAAAAGGTCCAGCGGCGGGTAAAGCGCCAGAGCATCAGGGGCACCACCAGCAGATCGAAGGCAGCGCCGCCCCAGCTCATTACGTACGGAAGCCAGGGTTGTGCCAGCAGCGGGCCAATGATAAAGTAATGAGACCTGGCCGGCAGCCATATGTTGAGGGGAGTGCCCCTGAACCAGTCGGGGTTTAATTTGGCAAGCCCGGCAAAAATATAGACTACGCTGATCTGGAAAAGCAGTATCCACAGTGTCCAGGCCGGTACTGAGCTTTGTTCCAGCCGGGGCTTACGCCTAACATCCAGCGACCAGGCTTTGTGGGCCGGAATAAAGATCATCAGGAAAGCAGTAAGGCAATAGAGGTAGGTGTGGTTTATGTAAACCGACTTTTCCATCAGGAAAGCTGAGGTGGTTCCCAGGCAAAGCAGCAGCGCACTAGCCCGGTAGTATAGACCTAAGGTTACAAAGAGGGCCATCAGCACATTGAATGCAAAATGCAGGTGCATCCAGAAGGAGGGCCAGGGCTTTAGCCACTCAAAAAAGAGGTAAGAGAAATGAAAGTCCGTGTGGAAGTAATCGGCGCCATAATCGGTTATGATTTCGCCGGCAAGTTCAATGGTTATCAGGCCGCCAACAACTACCCTGAAAAAAACAAGGGGAGCAATGTCAATAGGCCGAAACAGCTTTTTTAAGATCACCGTCTGCTGCTTTCCTGTGTTTCTCAAAGTTAATCACATCCAGCAACATATCAACTACATTTTCGGCGGCAGCAGATTTGTACCCACTGTACTGCACTGCTACAACCTCTCCGGTAACCGATTCAAAAACGATCTGGCCTTTGCGGATTTGCTGCGGCAATGAATAAATAAGGATTTCCAGCAGGTTTTTGCCTAACCCGTTTCCGTAGGCGCTTTTAATCTTCCAGGTTAATTTTTGCTCTACGGCTAGCTTATTCAGCAGGTTGATGATGGTAAATTTGTCGCTCATATCAGCTTAAAAAATAGTCGGTACTCATTATACTGTATCTGCAAGGTTCAGGTTAGGTTAAATTGCTGATTTTTTTTGTATTAACTCACTTTTTTATATAAAAAATTAGGTTTTGCCTGCTATATATCCGGGTAAATCATCATGTAAATAGCGCTATGTGGTATACTAATATGAGTAGACTATTCTGGATGAAAGCCGCGTATTCCGTATGATAACTACTTTAAAGTGAGAGCTTATGCTCCGTTTTTGATGCTAATACGGCTGCTGACCTGATCTGCTCATGCGGCGGGACTTGTGGGATGAGAAACTAATTATTGGATAAATATTCGTATAAATTGTTATTTTTTGCTAGATTTCACTCCTTGTCCAGTTCAATCAGCCTTACTGTGTTAAAAAATCTGGCAATAGCCAGCTACATGAGTTTACGGGTTTTATGAACACAGCCATTGTGTCCGTTCCCTGGTACCTGGTTAAGTAGGGCTAAATAAGACTGCCGTTCTGAAAAGCACAATGTTCTACACTTGCTAGTATACTCTATGACTGATATTGCTATGCCCATGGAAAAGATCATAACAGTAGAGCAGGCACAAACGCTGTACGATGCTTCCAATAAAATAATTAAAATGACTTTTATTGGCGATATGTCTGATGATTCCTATAAAGCTTTCTGGACAAAAAGCATTGATTTTGCTGAAAAGCAACAGGTTAACAGGATTATAATAGACCAGCGGCAAATTGGAAATGTAAGCTTTAATGCCCGTGGCTGGGTGGTGATCAGTGCGTTTCCGCGTGTAAAAAAAGTATTGCCTAACAATATGGCCGCAGCTATATTGGGTAGCGAAAAAATTATGCAAAAAACCGGTATGCAGTACCTGTTAAAGGCTTTCCGTACCCTTACTGGCTATACCGTAGAAATTTTACCAGACCAGGAAGAAGCGGTAGCTTTTCTTAGAAAAGTAAACAATCTGGTAAAAGTACCTGCATGAAAAGCTAGCTTAGGCTGTGCATCACCCATACCCTTTGGCCTTGAAAAGCGTTCAGCAGACACAGCCCGGCTTAAATTTTTCATTCTACTCTACATTCCCAAACAGTCTTTTTTGAGCTTTGCTGTATATGCGCCCGTATATACTGCAGGCCTGCTATATGCTGCATAATCGTTACCAATGCAAGTATGCAGCATTCAGCAGTTTAAAGGCTTGTTTTGCCCTACCAGCTTTAGTTTAATTTTGAGCTTTACCATAACCTAAAGCACTACCAATTGTGTAGGAGTGCCGGTAATGCGGCAGGCTGTACGGCACCTTAAATCAGTAAAAACATATTGGCCAATAAGATGTATAATAAGAGGAACTTATTTGTGCCGTTAGTACCGTATGCCAGCACACAAGCCTGCAACATTTTACTGCTATTGTAATTTTATCACATAGGCATTAGAGGGTGCAGATGGCTTATTTACGTGTAGAGGCATGTAGGTTAAAATTTAAAATTATATGAAGAGGCTTTTTTACATATTAGGTTTTCTGTTATTGCTGGGAACAACGCAGGAGCTGCAGGCGCAGCAGTACAACACGGGGCTTGGCCTAAGACTTTCGCCATTCTGGGGGGTTACAGCCAAGCATTTTTACAGCAGCACAGATGCAGTGGAAGGTATCTTGCACAGCAGATGGAATGCATTTAAACTCACAGGCCTGTGGGAGCGTCATGCCAGGGCTTTTGATGAGCCCGGCTTGTATTTTTATTACGGGGGTGGTGCTCATCTGGGGGCTGCCAATGGTCGCTACTATAACGATCGCTTTTATAGTAGCAGCAGGCTTATTGTAGGTGTTGATGGTATCCTGGGCATAGAATACACCATTCAGGACCATTCCATTCCAATCAATGCTTCGCTGGACTGGAAGCCTGCCTTAGAATTTTCGCCCTTTGCTGGTTTCTGGGGCGGAGAAATTGCGCTTTCGGTGCGTTACCTGTTCAGGTAATATTATGCTAATCCTTTTTTACCTACCTGCTTGTATGTGATCAGGATGTGTGATTATTTTACTCCTGACCAGCTTTTTTAACACCGCTGCAGCTGGCAGACTGTTATAAGGAATAGCTTAAACTCACTTATTAAATCCACACGCAGGCAAGTATATGAAACGCACCAGGTCTGAAGCAGAGGAAACACGGAATCGCTTGTTGCAGGCTGGTTTATCGGTGTTCTTAGAGCGTGGGTTTGACCGCACCAGCCTGGAAGAAATTGCCCAGCGGGTAGATATGACCCGTGGTGCTGTATACTGGCATTTTAAAGATAAGCTGGCGCTGTTTGAGGAACTGGTGGAGAAACGCTTAAAACCTACGCAGGAGCAGCTGGAAAAGCTGCTTAAAGACGAGGAAATACCGCCACTGCAAAAAATCACTTCTTTCTTGAAGCAGGCTTTGCATCTGCTGGCAGAAGATGAAGAATACAGGCTATCGCAGCAGCTGCTGAATAAAAGCTGCAATGCCCTTCCGGAGCTGGTTTCGCACTATTCTTTATGGCAGGAAAAGTATCTGCTGGCGCTTGAACAGTTGTACTGGCAGGCGCAGGCCGACAGGGCCGTAATGGCACACATAAGCCCGCGTTACCTTGCCACCTATACGCTGTCGGTAGTAAATGGCATTTGCCAGCATTTACTGGAAAGTGATGAGACGGTAGCAGAAAAGCGCCGCATGGCCGATCAGGTGGTGTTTTTGTTTATGCGTAGCCTGCAATAAAAAAGCGCTCCCTTACTAAAGGAGCGCCAGTGCGTAATCGTTAATCAAACTGTGCAGAACAAGTTTTTTGGGAGCAGTGCTTAAATCACACCTTCCAGTACATCTTTCAGCGGAACGCGCTGACCATCTTTATAGGCTACGATCCAGGCATCTTTAACACCCATTTCACGCAGGTATTTTTTAAACTTATCGGCTTCCCAGTAATCTGTAAAGGTACCCAGGGTATAGCGCTCGGTGGTGTTGTCTACTTCGCCATCAAAGCTGCCGTTGTTCTCAAAATATTTTGTCAGGTTTTTATTGCGGAATGCACCAATCTGTACCTTAAACGCAACACCTTTTACAACACGAGTACTTTTGCCGCTGATGTCCATGTTGTTGGCTTCCTGTACCTGGGCAGCTTTGGTTTCTGCCAGCTGGTTTTGCAGGTCTTTTACTTCGGCATTCAGGCGCTCTGCTTCGGTTGTTTTTTCGTTGGCCCTGGCCTGCAGGCTGCTTACCTGTGAATTAAGGCTGGCTACCTGGCTTTCCAGGCTTTCCTTTTCTTCTACCAGTTTTTTGAAAGCCTCTACATCAAGGTCTTTCATCTGTTTTTTCCACTCTTTCTTTTCTTTCTTGGAAAGCTGAGCGCTGGCGTTGTAGGTGAGGCCGAAACACAGCAATACAACAATGGCTAATACTGCTTTTTTCATGTTTATTTCCACAGTTAAGTTTCAAAAGCTATAAATAGGCATGCAAAGTACAAAATCAGAACAATACATTTAATGAACTGAATCTAAAGAACTTGGCGTATGTAAGCTTTGCCCTTAAAAAACAAAAAACCGGCGGTTACCTTCCGCCGGTTTTCCTTATCATCTAAAGGTGGGTTTATTTTTTTAAACTGCCAATCATATCTTCAGGCCTTACCCATTCATCAAATTGCTCGTTTGTGAGCAAGCCGAGGTCCAGGGCAGCCTGGCGCAGGGTGGTGCCTTCCTTATGAGCCTTTTTAGCAATTTTAGCGGCATTATCGTAGCCAATATGCGTGTTTAAGGCTGTAACCAACATCAGGGAGTTCTCCAGGTGCATCTTAATACGCTCCTGGTTAGCCTCAATACCTACTGCACAGTGGTCGTTAAACGACTGGCAGGCATCGCCCAGCAGGCGGGCAGCCGTTAACAGGTTGTAGATCATGAGCGGCTTAAACACG
The DNA here is from genome assembly GCF_020178975.1 of Cesiribacter sp. SM1. Lineage (GTDB taxonomy): Bacteria > Bacteroidota > Bacteroidia > Cytophagales > Cyclobacteriaceae > Cesiribacter. The sequence goes on along the minus strand of NZ_JAHXBU010000094.1, from coordinate 426,036 downwards.
TTCAGTTCAAAGTGGCCATTCATGCCGCCAACGCTTACGGCAACATCGCAACCCAGCACCTGGGCACATACCATGGTAAGGGCTTCGGATTGGGTTGGGTTAACTTTGCCCGGCATAATAGAAGAACCCGGCTCGTTTTCCGGAATAACAATTTCGCCAATACCACTGCGCGGACCACTGCTAAGCATGCGAATGTCGTTGCCTATTTTCATAAGGCTTACGGCCAGCTGCTTAAGGGCTCCCATACTTTCTACCACGGCATCGTGGGCGGCAAGGCTTTCAAATTTATTTTCTGCTGTGCGGAAGGGGTGGCCAGTAAGTTCGGCAATCTTTTTGGCAACGGCCACATCGTAACCTTCGGGGGTATTAAGGCCGGTACCAACGGCTGTACCGCCCAGGGCCAGCTCGCTAAGGTGGTCCAGGGTATTGCGCAGGGCTTTCAGACCATGATCCAGCTGGCTTACATAGCCACTAAACTCCTGGCCCAGCGTAAGGGGGGTGGCATCCATAAAGTGGGTGCGGCCAATTTTAACCACCTCCATAAAAGTATCGGACTTTTCCTTTAAGGTGTTTCGCAGGTTTTCTACACGCGGAATGGTATACTCTACCAGCATTTTATAGCCGGCAATGTGCATGGCAGTAGGGAAGGTATCGTTACTGCTCTGCGACTTGTTTACATCGTCGTTGGGGTGGATGCTCTTTTTCTCATCATCGAGTTTGCCTCCGCCTTTTACATGGGCACGGTTAGCAATTACCTCGTTCACGTTCATATTGCTTTGGGTACCGGAACCGGTTTGCCAGATCTTGAGCGGAAACTCTGCATCAAGCTCGCCGCGCAGAATTTCTTCACATACATCTGCAATTTTCTGTGCTTTTTCCTGAGTGAGCACTCCCAGGTCGGCATTGGTAAGCGCAGCAGCTTTTTTCAGGTAAGCAAATGCATATATAATTTCAATGGGCATTTTCATGGTATCGCCGCCAATCTCAAAATGGTGCAGCGAGCGCTGGGTCTGTGCACCCCAGTACTTGTCGGCGGGTACCTCTATGGGTCCCATTGTATCGCGTTCGGAACGGTATTGCATAAGATTTAAGCGTTTAGAGTTAAGTAAGTGTAACTGGTTTATTTAGTAAAATCTATCATGGCACGATCAGAAGTGAAGCCCGCGCCGGCACTTTGGCCTGCAGCAAAGCTTGTATCTGAATGATGCTTCAATACTAAATACTCAATACGCAATACCAAAATGTAAAGGGCAAAAAATGTGAAAGCGGGCGCTTTTCCGGATGCCGGCTCTGCGAATCTTCCCTTAGCTGGAGCGGCGAAGCGAACAAACTACTCTTCTTCCCGGTGCACGGTATCCGGAGAGAAAGCCGGCAGGCACACCGATATGTATTCGTTTTCTTCACTAAAAGGATTGCTGTAGCGAATACGGGCTCCTGCTTTGATAAGGATAGATTCTCCCGCATGAAGTTCTACAGTTTCGCCGTCTATCTCAATCTGCTTGCGTCCACGCAGCATCAGGGTTACCTCGTCAAACTCGGGTGTCTGGTGGGGCTCGCTCCAGCCGGGGGGTGCCACCATACGGGCAACACTAAAGCGCTGCTCGCCGGTGGTAGCCTGGCCAAAGTGCTCCAGTATTAGCTTATTGCCGGGTACCGGCACCCGGAAGGGCTGCTTTTGTAAAGTATAGTTTTTTGCCATACCCTAAGATAATCCCTGCGGGGACAATTTTTTGATCTTGGTACCCGGATTTTCCTCCGGTAGTTTAACAGGGCGGGTATGGCGGTTGCTGTTACCCTTTTTGTTTGGCAGGCTAAAATAGAAAGTGGCACCCTCGCCGGGTTTAGACTCTGCCCAGATCCTGCCCTCGTGCCGTTCGATAATACGCTTTACGGTTGATAAGCCCACGCCCGTACCTTCAAAGTTTGTGCCGGTGTACAGTCGCTTGAATGGCATAAAGAGCTTATCTGCCTCAGACATATCAAATCCTACCCCATTGTCACGTACATAACAAAGGGTGTAGCCATTATCTTCATGGGTGCCAACCTGTACTTCAGCATTAGGATTTTTAGAGCTGTATTTTGCCGCATTTGTCAGCAGGTTTTGCATAACGGAATGCATCAGCGTTTTATCTCCCCATACATACATATTGGGGGCTATGGTAAACTTTATGTTTCTCTTGCCTGTGTTGATGTTTTCAATTACCTGGTGGCAAAGTGCTGTTAAGTCTATCTTGCAGTAATTGATTTCGGTTTGCCCGATTTTGCCCAGGTTAAGCAGATGACTCACCAGTTCGGTAAGCTTTTCGCTCGATTGTACAATTAGCTGAAGCAGGTAGCGGTCTTTATCAGAAATCTGGCTTTCGTTGCTGATCAGCAGGAGGGAAGCCAGGCCACTGATTCGCCCCAGGGGGCTTTTCAGGTCGTGAGATACGGCATAAGTAAAAGCCTCAAGCTCCTCATTTACCTTTCTGAGCTCCTGCAGGGTTTTTTGCAGCTTTCTTTCAGCTAAGATCTTATCTGTGATATCTGAATTTACAGCAATGGCACCAATGATTTTATTCTCCAGGTAAACAGGAGCTGCGGCACAGCGAATGTAAACGTCTTTGCCGCTAATCAGATGCGTAATGATAATCTCCTGAACCACACGTTCGCCACGCAGTGCTCTGGAAAAAGGATCTTCGGAAACAGGAATCTGGTTTCCGTTTTCTGCATAACGGGCATTAAGCTTGCTGATAAAGCTGCTTACCTGCCCCTGTACATCTCTTTCCGGGCTGTAGCCGATCATTTCCAGCGCAGGCCGGTTTACTTTATATATGCCGTTTTGGTCACCCATGTATACGCCATCGGGAATGCTATCCAAAACCGCCTCCTGCTCCTGCGTGGAGTGTGATAAGGCATGTAAGGTTTCCTGTAATTTTTTTCCGGCAATTATACGTTCGGTAATATCTGTTAAGATAAGGATGGCACCTACTACAGTATTATTCTCCCAGATAGGCGCTGCGGCACAGCGGCTGTAAATGGGCAGGCCTGTTTCGTGGTTGGTGTGCCTAAGCTCCGTTACAGTACGCTCACCCCGCAGTGCTTTGGAGAAAGGGCCTTCACCGGGTATAACCTTTTCTCCGCTTTCGAGAAAGCGAAAGTTAAAGGCTTTGATAAAAGAGGCTAAACCTTCAGGTACTTCTTTTTCACTGCTAAGGCCCATCATTTTCAGGGCTATATCATTCACTCGCTTGATTCCCTCTGTATCTCCAATAAAGACAGCATCCGGCAAGCTATTGAGTAGTGCATCTATACTTTGATTATAAAAAATATGCTGTTCCAAAATAAGGGTGTTTCGAATTATATATTAATCGTTAGTATTTACTTTTTGTTACGTATGCCATTTTCTTTGCCATGTAAGAAAATGGCTAAAAACGTCAGTAGCTCGACCAGCCAAACGCCAGCATATTTTTATGAAGGCGGCATTGGTGCAGATGGGCAATACCTGCATCACCAAACATATAGGGGAGGTGGTGATTGGAGTCAAGCTGAAAGATCATCTGCATTTGAATGCCACATTCCGGACACTTCGGGTACTCCACTCCCTGCACCCAGTAGGGCCATCCGCCCAGCTTGTCTGCTGCTTTGGGTACCGCAGTCTCTTCGTTTTCCAGCTCCTCTACCTCCTGCTCGGATAGGCCTGCAGCGCCCTGTTGCATTTCGTGCCAGTCGGGGTAATCTTCGTTCTCTACCCAGTCGCTTACCAGCCGCACCGGAAACTGCCTGGGAATGGCTTTAGCGGGCAGGGTAACATCCGTACTGGGTATTACGGTGGTTCTGGCCAGCTGGCTTTTTGCAAAGGGTTGCCACGCCTGGCACTCAGTTTCGCAGTGAGGGTGCTGGTTGGTGCAGTAAAAAAGCTGGATAAGTTTATCAGGCTCCAGGTCCAGATCGCAGTTCTCGGGGAGTGAGGCAGGATTTATTTGCAGAAACAGGGTTAGCGGTTCCTGGCAGTTGTTGCAAACAGGATAGTTCTCACCTGGTGCCAGGTAAGCAGTGCCCCCAATTTTAGTGGCCAGTGCTTCATCATCAACATCCTCCTCTACAAAAGGCATCCAGGTGGTACGCTTATAGGGCGCTATTTTATCGAGCAGCGGCATTTTACCCCCATCAGTATTTTCCCCTGGTTGCTTATTTTCATCAAAAATCCCTAAGAACTTATCAAATAATCCCATCCTTTTAGCTTGACCGTTAGGCATTTATACGAATGTAAAAAGAAATAGATCTGTAAAAAAGAAGTAAAGTTTTTACAGTTTAATATTACATCTGTTGTTATAATAATTGCTATACCCCTTGAAAAAAATTAGCTTTATCTGCTTTTAACCATCTATACGCAACTTTAACCAAAAGCTATGAACGTAAAGCCGTTGTTTCTGGCTACAGCATTTGCCTTGTTATCAGGTATTGCATGGAGCCAGTCTGCACCTATGAAATGGGGTAAGATAGATCAGCAGGATCTGGAAATGAAAGTGTACGAGCCTGACACTACTGCCCCGGCTGTAATTCTGGGAGATTATGGTGAGGCTTATTTCACCTACAACAACGAAAAGGGTTTTCAGCTTAATATTAAACGCCATGTGCGCATTAAGATTCTGAAAACTGAGGGCCTGGAGCAGGCTAATATTGAAAACCTTCTTTACCAGAGCACTAGCATGCTTAAAGAAGAAATGCTTTCTGTAAAGGGTGTTACCTACAACCTTGTAGATGGAAAGGAAGAAAAGAGCAAACTATCTAAAAGCGATGTGTTTGTAGAAGAATACAACGAAAGATCTAACCTGCACAAGTTTACCATGCCTAATGTAAAGGTTGGCTCAGTGCTGGAATATGAGTACCACAAGCTTAGCGATTTTATCTACAGCTTTGAGACCTGGGTTTTTCAAAGTACCATTCCAACGCGCTGGAGTGAGTTCAGGGCAAGAATTCCCGAGTACTTTGGGTACAAAAACTTTATGAGCGGCCACTATTCGCCTGTTATCAATGAAAGCGAAAGCTACCAGGACAGGTTTGACTATCGTGGAGAATCACTTCCGCAGGCGGGTGGCCAGATAGAAAGATATAGCGGTACCATTACCCCATATGGTACCAAATACCGCTGGGCCATGGAAAATGTACCGGCGCTTAAGGAAGAAGCCTATATCACCACGCTCTCCGATTATGCCTCTAAGCTTGAGTTTGAGCTGAACTACACCAAGTATCCGAATCAGACCATAAAGTATTTCAGCAGCGACTGGGATAAACTTAGCAGGGAGTTTCTAGAAGCTAACAGGTTTGGCGGAGAGCTTAAAAAGCAGAAGCATGTAAGCAGCCTGGTGGCATCGCTTACAGCAGGCAAAGAAAAGCCGGAAGAAAAAATACAGGCTTTGTATGCCTATGTGCAGCAAAATGTTAAGTATAACGGCCAGGAGCGGGTGTACATGAGCAAGGGCTTTAAAGAGGTACTGGCTACAAAAGAGGGCAATGCTGCAGAAATTAACCTGCTGATGACTGCCATGCTCCGTGAGGCAGGTCTGCAGGCCAATCCGGTGATCATGAGTACGCGCAGGCATGGCCGGATCAACCCGGTAATTCCTCTGGAGAAGGACTTTAACTATGTGGTCTGCCATGTGGCCATGGGTGACAACCAGTACATTCTTATAGATGCCACAGATCCTTTTCAGCCACTTGGCACGCTACCCTACCGCTGCATGAACGACAGGGGCCGGCTTGTTGGAGAAGGTTTTACAAGCTGGGTTACCCTGCTTAATACTGAAAAGTGGTCGTCTTTTATAAAGGCTAAATTAAAAGTAATGCCCAATGGTACCATGACGGGCACCCTCTCTTATCTGCTGGATGGCTACGAAGCAGTGAACGTGCGTAAAAAGATGTTCAGCGACGGAGAGGATAAGTACATGGAAGAATTCTTTGGCAAAAGGGGTAACTGGCTGGTAAAGGAACACAAGGTAGATAACTTTGAGAATGTTTATAAAAAGCTGGAGGAGCACTTTACACTGGAGATAAGGGACAAGGCCATTCCTGCAGGCGATAAGCTGTATGTTGCGCTTTTGCCTGAGGGAGTTGAAGAGAACAGTCCTTTTAAAATGAATGACCGCAAGTTTCCGGTAAACTTTGGCTGCCCTACAGAAGATATGCTCATGTATGAAATAGAGCTGCCGGAAGGGTATGTGGTGGAGCAAATTCCAGATCCTGCTATGTTAGTGCTGCCCGATAAATCTGCCATATTCCGCTTTAATGTTGCCCAGCTGGGAAATAAGCTAAGCGTTACCAGTTCGCTGCAAATTAAAAAGCCTGTGTATGCCGCCGAAGAATATGGCGCCTTAAAGCAATTTTACCAGCTGATGCTGGCCAAGCAGAATGAGCAGGTAGTGTTGACGAAGCAAAAATAAACAGGCAGATGCGAATAAAACTTTACACACTGCTGATAACAATGAGCCTGCTGCCCTTGCAGCAGGCTTTAGCGTTTGCCGGGCCAGGCAATAAATACCCGGCTGCCCAGATTCCTGAAGAGCTGAAGAAAGGGGCCAATGCCGTTATCAGAGAAGAAGTTACCACCTTCCGGATTTTAAGTACCGGAAAAGCGGAGGAAACACTAAAAAAAGTGGTTACCGTGCTGAACCCTCAGGGCGATGACGAAGCCCTGATGTTTGCGCCCTATGACAAACTGAATAAGCATAAAAAGTTAGAAGGGGTGCTGTATGATGCCAGTGGCAAGCAGGTTCGTAAGCTGAAGAGCAGCGATGTTTCCGACCAGAGCTACCTTGATGGCGGCCTGATTAATGATAACAGGTACAAAACTGCCAGGCTTAAACATACCAGCTACCCATATACAGTAGAATGGTACAGAGAAGGGGAGACAACAAACATGATGTTTTACCCCCAGTGGCAGCCACCTGTTGACGAAAAAGTAGGAGTGGAACAGGCACAGCTGGAGATCATTTGCCCGCCAGGATTTACCCTGCGGCATCGTACCCATAAGCTGCAGGAACCACAAATTTTTGATGAAGCAGGTGGCAGCAAACGCTATCAGTGGAAAGTAGAAAAGCTGGCGCCTGTAGCGCCCGAACCCTATGCTTCTTACTGGCAAAGTGCAGCCTATGTTTTAACGGCTCCGGTAGATTTTGAGGTAGAAGGTTACAAAGGGAATATGGAAAGCTGGCAGCAGCTGGGTGTATTCATGAATCAGCTTTTAAAAGGCAGAGATGTTTTAACACCAGAGGCTGAAAATACGATAAAGCAGCTCACCGGTGGTTTAGCCACTCCTGAAGAAAAAGTAAAAGCTGTGTATGAATACATGCAGCAGAACACACGCTATGTTAGCATTCAGCTGGGTATTGGCGGCTGGCAGCCATTTGAGGCATCCTTTGTACACCAGAAAGGCTATGGCGACTGTAAAGCACTTAGTAATTATACCAAGGCACTTTTAAAAAGCATAGATATTCCTTCTTACTACACAATTATCCATGCCGGTGCCGACGGAACAAACAGCGTTCTTGAAGATTTTCCAAAACGCTATTTCAACCATGTTATTCTTTGCGTGCCGCTGGAGAAAGATACGGTATGGCTTGAGTGCACCAGCCAGACCAAACCTTTCAACCATATGGGCAGCTTTACTGGAAACAGAAAAGCCCTGCTGGTTACAGAGCAGGGAGGCAAGCTGGTAAATACACCTGTTTACAGTGCAGCAGATAATTACCGCTATACTAAAACCATTGTAGACCTGGAAGATGATCAGCCGCAATACAAGCTTTCCCGTCGCTTTGGGGGTATACAGTTCGATTTGCCCTATGAGGTGATGCGGGCAGATCCGCAGATTCAAAAAAAGTGGTTGTACGAGCACTCCGACCTGCCCAATGTGAGTATAAATCAGCATAAGCTGAAAAGAGCCGACGGAGCAGAGCCAGTTATGCTGCTGGAGGCCGGGGGTGTGCTGCAGGAAAAACAAATGCGCTCCGGCACCCGCATGTTTTTACCCCTAAGCCTCAACAGGTTTCCGGTAAATACTCCAAGGCCCATGGCAAACCGCAAAACAGATTTTGAGCAGGAGTGGGGCTACACCTACTCCGATACGCTTGTATACAAAGTGCCGGCCGCTTACACACTGGAGCACCTGCCAGAACCACAACATATTAAAACAGAATTTGGCGAATATGAGCTGAAAGCCGAATACAAAAAAGGAGAGCTCATCAGCATTGCTACCTTCAGGATTGATGATGGCCGCTATGCCGCAGCCAGGTATGCAGATTGGGTTGCCTTTGTACAGCAAGTAAAAAGTGCCCATGCTACAAAAGCAGTGTTGGTGCAGGCGCCCCAGGCTGCTTCTGAATAAATTCAGGGGTTAAAGTAAAGTCTAAAGATGTTTGCAGCCAGCGGATTTTTCCGCTGGCTGTTTTATTGTAAAGCTGTTCCTGAAATATAGCAGCAGCCAGCCTGCTAGCAGGAGCCGCACAAAGCCTGATAGCTAGACCTTAAAGAGGCTTTACTGCAGCTTGTTGCCTGCTGATATGGCCAAAAAAAGAGGTGGTTACATTTTTTCCTATATTCGGGCAAACAAACATCTTTTTTTTATGATTCTCAGGATGCTGTCCCTGGCCTGTATAGCAGGTGTAATGATCACCAGCTGTGCCGGCCCTAGCGAACAAACTGCTAATGAACCTACTATATCTAAAGTTGTGCAAGATATTCACTCCTATGCCCGGCCCGACCAGGCCATTGTTAAGCATCTGAACTGGGATGCCCAGGTAGATTTCGGTAAAAAAGAAATTGTAGCTGTAGCCCGCTTAGACATAGAAGCTGCCAGCGGAGCAAGTGAGCTGGTTCTGGATACCAAGGGTCTGCAGATAGAACGTGTAACCCTGGGTGAGCAGGAAGAAATGGGCACCTTTGAGATGGGTGAGTTCAACGAGCACATGGGCAGTGCACTTAAAATAAACATCAAGCCTGATACAAAGCGGGTTAATGTATATTACAGAACCGGCGCCGATGCCGAGGCCCTGCAGTGGCTCTCTCCTGAGCAAACAGCAGGCAAGGAACATCCATTCCTTTTTACGCAGTCGCAGGCTATACTTGCCCGCAGCTGGGTACCTATACAGGATTCGCCGGGTATCCGCTTTACCTACGAGGCTACCGTGCAGGTGCCCCCTGCACTTATGGCACTTATGAGTGCCGAAAACCCTATGCAGCGTAATGAGTCCGGGGTGTATAAATTTAAAATGGATCAGCCAATTCCGGCTTACCTGCTGGCCCTTTCGGTAGGTGATCTGGAGTTTGCCCCCATCAGCACCCGTACGGGTGTATATGCAGAGCCTTCCATGATCAAAGAATCTGCCTATGAGTTTGCAGAGCTGGATAAAATGCTGGTAGCAGCAGAAGAGTTGTATGGCCCCTACCGCTGGGAGCGCTACGACCTGATTGTGCTGCCACCAAGCTTCCCTTTCGGGGGTATGGAAAACCCAAGGCTAACTTTTGCAACACCTACCATTCTGGCCGGCGATCGTTCTTTAACCTCGCTGGTGGCTCATGAGCTGGCGCATAGCTGGAGTGGCAACCTGGTAACCAATGCAACCTGGAATGATTTCTGGCTCAATGAAGGCTTTACCGTATATTTTGAGCGCCGTATTATGGAAGCACTTTACGGCAAAGATTACGCTGACATGCTGGCAGTGCTGGGCAGGCAGGATCTGGAAGCAACCATTGCGCAGCTAAAAGAAGAAAACAGAGCAGCAGATACAAAGCTGTACCTGGACCTGGAGGGCAGAAGCCCCGATGACGGCATGACAGACATTGCCTATGAAAAAGGCTACTACTTGCTCCGTTACCTGGAAGACCAGGTGGGCCGCGAAAAGTGGGATGCATTCCTGCGCGAGTACTTCAGTGCCAATGCTTTTGAAACCATGACCACCGAAGCCTTCCTGAGCTATCTGTCCGAAAATCTGCTGGAGCCCAATAACCTCAATGCCGAGCAGCTGGGGCTTAAACAGTGGATTTATGAAGAGGGCCTGCCTGCTAGTGTGCCAGCTGTAACATCGGAACGTTTCCAGCAGGTAGAGCAGGCACTGCAGCAATGGAAGGGGGGCACTCCTGCCAGCCAGCTAAATACAAAAGACTGGTCGTCGCACGAGTGGCTGCACTTTATCAGAAACCTGCCACAGGAGCTTAACCAGCAGCAACTGGCAGAGCTGGATGCTGCCTTTGGATTTACCAATTCCGGTAATTCTGAAATTTTGGCAGCCTGGTTTATACATGCCATCGCCCATGAGTATGAGCCTGCTTATAGTGCCCTGGACAGGTTCCTGAACAAGGTGGGGCGCCGTAAGTTTTTGGCTCCTATCTATAGAAAGCTGGCAGAAACCGAAAAAGGAAAAGAGCTGGCCCTCAATATATATCGCCGTGCGCGAACCAATTACCATTTTGTATCAAGCAGTTCCATTGATAAAATAATTGGTTATCAGGAATTGGAGGAAAAAGCTGAGTAATGTAATGTTTGTATATAAAAAGAATATTTTGTTTTTGCTGGGAAAGGCAAAAAATGCCTTTGCTTTCAGATTTAAAGGGAGCAGGCTTAGCGGAAGACTATAAAATAAACTATTTGGCTGTAAGATGAAAATTGGATTTTGCTAAAGAGATAATCTAGTTTTTTATATCTTTGTATACTACAGTTGGTACATAATTTGTGCTTACGGGGAGGGAAATGCATTGTTTGTGCTGTAATTTTAGCGTGAAGTAGCAAATGAGCCAGGAGAAGATAAACCGCATTATGCTGGTAGACGATGATGAGATTCATAGCAATCTTTGCTATGAGCTTATCTTGCGTGCAGGGATTGCCAACAGCGTTACCATTTTTAACGATGCTGAAGAGGCGCTCTCCTACCTGAGAAATAACGTCGGAAATACCGAGGAGCTTCCAGATCTTATTTTTCTGGATATCAATATGCCGTTTATGGATGGCTGGGATTTCCTGGATGCCTACGAGGAGTTCAGGGAAAAAATGGGAAAAGACATTATGCTGATCCTGCTTACCTCATCTGTTTATAAAAACGATATTGAGAAAGCCAAACAATACAAGGCGGTAGCAGAGTACATTAAAACACCCATCTCTATCGATAAGCTGATTCAGACAAGAAATGATTATTTTAAGCATCTGAAAACAGCCTGATATCAAAGAGCTGACGTTCCAAAAACGTCAGCTTTTTTATTTTTTTATCCCTGAACAAATAATGTTGTTATTATCCGGCGAAAAAAGTGAAAACAACATACAGGAAGCGTCTTTAAAACGTTATTCTTTGCGGTAAAATACTTAACTTTCAAAAGAAGCCCCATTTGTACTGCATGGCAACAGTGAAATCTGGCAGCATACGCCTGTGTTTTCCGTTGCATTAGCCTGTACTACAAAAAAAGTAACCTAGCTCAACTACTGTAAAAGGGTGCGAATGCTGAAGATAATATGAGAAAAGATCAATTTTTAAATCTGTGGTGTGTACTATTGGTGTTGCTGGTTGCAAGCTGTAGTCCTTACAAAAAGGGCTTACAGAGCTATCAGCTGGGAGAGTACCAGGTAGCGATTGAACAGTTTAAGAAAGCGGGTGATAACAATCCCAAGGCCAATTTCTATATAGCCGAATCGTACAGACTATCTAACCGCATTGGAGAGGCAGAGCCTTACTATGCTGCTGCACTGCAGGGAGGTTTGCAGGATGAGGAAGCCCGCTTCTACTACGGCTATGCCATGAAGGCAAACAGCAAATACACCGAGGCCCGCCAGCAGTTCCAGGATTACCTGGGAAGCTCGCCCCGGAACGAGGAGTATAAGCAGCGTGCAAACAAAGAAATAAGCAACCTGCAGGCCTTAAGTGATATTCTGAGCCGCGAGCCTGTTTTCAAAATTAAGCACCTGCCCAACATCAATACACCTGAATCTGAATACGGTGCTGTTGCCCGCGGTAACGAATTATACTTTACATCTTCGCGCAGCGACGACAGAACAAACAAGGCTACTGGTAAATCATTCACCAACCTGTACAAAGCAAATGTAGGCCAGGCCATGGAAGTAGTACCTACAACGGTACAGGAGCTGCCCGAAGCCTTTAACCTGGCCGACCGTGCAGAAGGTACCATTGCCTTTAGCCCCGATGGTAACACCATGGTATTTGCCAGGGGTAATGCTAAAGGTAAAAAAGGAGGAGAAGAAGTAAACCTGTATGTGAGTTACTTCCGCAATGAGCAGTGGAGTGAGCCACAGATCATGCCCATCAATGACCTGCGCTCCTGGGATAGCACCCCTGCTTTTAGCCGCAATGGCAAAACCCTCTATTTTGCCTCTAACCGCCGTGGCGGCATGGGTGGTGTAGACCTTTACTCCGCACAGATAGATGCCAGGGGTAACTGGGGCAGGGTTCAAAACCTTGGCAAAGAAATCAATACTGCAGGCAACGAAATGTTTCCCTATGTATCGGTAGATAATCGTTTGTACTTTAGCTCCGACGGGCACCCCGGCCTTGGCGGACTTGACCTGTTTATTGCAACCCGCCGCGATGGTAAAATTGTGATTGAAAACCTGAGCGAGCCAATGAACAGCCCTGCTGACGACTTTGGCCTAAGCTATTACACCCTCGATAAAGGCTACTTCTCGAGCAACAGGGATGGTGGTGCCGGCGATGACGATATCTACGCATTCATCAATAACTCGCCAGACCTTAAAATTGTGAACTATTACCTGGCTGGTGTAACCTACACTACCGATGATGAAGGAAAGCAGGTAGTGCTGCCTAATGTGCAGGTGCGCCTGATGGATAACGAGCAGCGCCAGCAGGACGTGGTGGAATCTGATGATCAGGGCCGCTTCCGCTTTCAGCTGGAAGAGGGTGTGCCGCAGTTCCTCATTATTGGCGAACGCCAGGATTACTTTACCACGCGTAAAGAAATACCAATGGATGGCCGTTACCTGGACCGCAAGACCTTGAAAGAGTTTAAAACAGATACTACCTATTATGCAGATCTAGTCCTGGATAAAATTGTACTGGACAGAGCAATTGTACTGGAGAATATCTACTACGATTTTGACAAAGCAGAAATCAGGCAGGATGCAGCCCGTGAGCTGGATAAGCTGGTAACCGTACTGCAAGATAACCCGCAGCTGGTTATTGAGCTAAGCTCTCATACCGACTCCCGCGGTGATGTGGCCTATAACATAGACCTGTCGCAGCGTCGCGCAGAATCTGCCGTACAGTACATTATCTCCAAGGGTGTGGAGCCCAGGCGGATTGCCGCCCGTGGTTATGGCAAAACAAGGCCTATCATAGAAAATGCAGAAACGGAAGAAGAACACCAGGTTAACCGCCGCACCGAGTTTAAGGTAACAGAAATCACACCAGAGGCGCAGGTGGTAATGCCACAACAGGATGCAACAGAAGATGAAGGTGTTCCCGTAGTTATTGATCCGGAACAGCAGCAGCAAGAGACTCCGGAAAGAAAAAGAGAGCCCAAAAAAGAAAGGCCTTCAAAGCCTGAACGTGATGCTGTTTTCGATGAGCTTAACGACGATGGCAGATAAAATCAGCAATTAATACCAGAACAATGCCCGGCTTGCCGGGCATTTTGTATTTTTGTTCCTATGCAGCAGGACCGTTACATGCAAAGAGGCGTAAGCGCCTCAAAAGAAGATGTTCATCAGGCCATCAGCAAACTGGATAAAGGCCTTTTTCCAAAAGCTTTTTGTAAAATTGTGCCCGATATGCTGGCCGGAGACCCTGATTGGTGTACCATTATGCATGCCGATGGGGCAGGCACCAAATCTTCGCTCGCCTGGCTTTACTGGCAGGAAACCGGCGACCTCTCCGTTTGGAAAGGTATTGCCCAGGACGCCATCATCATGAATACCGACGACCTGCTCTGTGTAGGGGCAATGGATAACATTTTGCTTAGCAGTACCATTGGCCGTAATAAAAACAGGGTTCCTGGAGAGGTTATTGCCGCCATTATTGAGGGTACCGAAGAGGTGTTGCAGCTGCTGCGCGACCATGGCATTGGCATATGGAGTACCGGTGGCGAAACCGCCGACGTAGGCGACCTGGTGCGCACCATTATAGTAGACAGTACCGTAGTGGCACGCATGCGCCGCAGCGATGTTATCAGCAACGACCGCATACAGGCCGGCGATGTTATTGTAGGCCTTGCCTCTTACGGGCAGGCCAGCTATGAGCGGGAGTACAATGGCGGCATGGGCAGCAACGGCCTTACCAGTGCCCGTCATGATGTTTTTGCCCACTACCTTGCCAATAAGTACAGCGAGAGCTTTGACCCTGCAGTACCCCGGGAGCTGGTGTATGCCGGCAGCAAAAAGTTAACAGATCCTGTAGAAGGCCTGCCTGCAGGTGTTCAGATGGATGCCGGCAAACTGGTGCTTTCGCCCACACGTACATATGCGCCGATATTAAAGGCCTTTATAGGCGAGCACAGGCAGCATGTGCATGGCCTGGTGCACTGCAGTGGTGGTGCCCAGACAAAAGTACTTCACTTTCTGCCGGATGGCCTGCGCGTCATCAAAGATAAACTGCTGCCCGTTCCTCCACTTTTCAGGCTTATTCAGCAGGAGAGTGGCACTCCAATGCAGGAGATGTTCAAGGTATTTAATATGGGCCACCGCATGGAGGCCTACCTCCCCGAGCAATATGCCGGTACCCTAATACAGATCGCAAACAGTTTTGGAGTAGAGGCCCAAATAGTAGGGCGAGTGGAAAAAGGCGAAAGAGGCGTAAGCCTGCAGCACGAAGGGCATACCTACGAGTATGTGTAAAGGGTGTAAAAAAGAAAGGAGTCTTTTGCGGCGGCAACGGCTTCAAGGCTTTGACATCATACTGCTTTAACCTCTTTATGCAATTTTAGGTTGAGTCTGTGGGGGCAGCAATCATGGAGATTAGTATCATAACCATTAACCTTAACAACAGCGCAGGTCTTGAAAGAACTGTCAGAAGCGTGCTGCAGCAAGAGTATAAGGAGATTGAGTATATAGTAATTGATGGTGGCTCTACAGATGGCAGTGTGGACATACTGAAGGAGTATGATGACCAGATAACCTACTGGATTAGCGAACAGGATAGCGGTATGTACGCTGCCATGAACAAAGGCATAAGGGCAGCTACCGGCAAATACCTGCTCTTTTTAAACAGTGGTGATTATTTGTGTGATGAGCAGGTTATTACACAACTGTTAATACATAGTCGAAAAGATACAGACCTAATATACGGAAACCTCCGACGGATTTTCCCAAATGGTATGCGGGATAGGGTAAAAATGCCTGATTCCATTACAGTAGAAACTATGGTAAAGGGCACCCTCTGCCATCCTGTTACCCTTATTAAGAAAAGCCTTTTTGATACTTATGGCCTTTATGATGAAAGTATCAGGATTGTTGCTGACTGGGCTTTTTTTCTGAAACTGATCATTAGTGGAAAGATAACAACACAATATGTAGATAGCGATGTGGCTGTTTACAGCATGGATGGTATCAGCAGTAAACTGTCTAACATTCCTCTGATAGAAGCTGAAAGAACCAAAATACTTCACCAACTCCTGCCACCGACTTATGCCTCTCTGATCAAGGAAGCTCATGAATCTTATTCACAAGCGCCCATTTATAGTGCTCAGATTATCCTGGAACGCCTGGAACATGCAAAGGGTTTGCCTCGCAGGCTTTTTCTGCCTGTAGCAAAATCAGTGGTTCGTGGATTGAAAGACCTTCGTTCCTTAAAAAGATCCCTGGAAACAGGCTTTGCTTTCAGAGCCTATAAAGCAGCGCATCAGAAATCCTGCTTTGCAATACCGATCATCATAAATAATCGCAACCATCTGACTTACCTAAAGCGGTTAATCTGTTCGCTGGAAAAAAGGGGGTACCGGAATATCTTCATCATCGATAATGCATCCAGCTATCCTCCATTGTTGGAGTATTACCGTCATATACCTTATAAAACGTTTTTTCTGAAGGAGAATGTTGGTTATTGTGCTCTCTGGGATACCCCAATTTTTGAACAGTTTAGAGATCAGTATTATGTATATACCGATAGCGATCTGGAGTTAGTAGAAGAATGTCCGGATGATTTCATGTTAGCTATGCATTATATGCTAAGCAGGCGCAGATACAACAGGGTGGGAAAAGTGGGGCTGTCATTGCTGATCAATGATTTACCTGCACAATATGAGAAAAGGCAGGAAGTAATTGACTGGGAAGGCCAGTTTTGGAAACAAAAGGTGGAAAGGCTGGCTTTTTCAGCACCCGTCGATACTACATTTGCACTGTACAGGCCTAATTGTTTTGGGCCCGCCTCTATGGTGCCGGCATTAAGAATGAATTATCCTTATAGCGTAAGGCACCTGCCCTGGTATGAGAATACCATTGATTTAAATGAAGAGCAGCAATACTACTATCGGCATGCCAGGGCGCCATCGCACTGGAGCAGTAAAGTACTTCCCCACTAGCCTTAGGTGCTCAATGCTGTAGATCAGCTAGTTAAGCGAATAAAAGCGCAGGAAGCGCACGAATTTTTTATAATTATCTATCACCGCCTGCGGAGCCCATTGTTTGTGCAGGTAATTCAGATAGGTCTTAACCAGTCTGTTAAAATCTGTACGGTGGGTCATTTTGGCAAGTGCTATGCCCTTAAAGCAGCGAACTACCTGGTTATTTAATAAATAGCAGGCCTGTTCCGGCTTTCTGTTAACAAGGCCGTCTATCTTACGCATCTTGTCAAAGCTTTCCAGAAACTTAAAGCCCTTGGCAGTCATAAACTCCTCTATGCGCTTACATACTGCTGAAAGATCCGCTTCATCCTTTACCAGAAAACGCTTGTAAGGTTGTTCGGTAAGCCTGCCGTAAGAGGCTGTAATGGTAGTGTTTTCCCTGTAACTAACAGGTAATTCCCTGATGAACTGACTTACCAGATCTTCAACAATATCCAGCCGAATGCCTAAATTCAGCTCAATGGTTTGTTCGTAGCGTGTGCCGTTTACTGCAATCAATGCTGCCCTGTAACCATTGCGCGTAGGGAGCCGGAACTGTTTATGAAATGGCAGAAGTTCGTATCCATTGTTCTTGAAAAGCGGGTTAAGGCTGTTATATATATGTTTTTCTTGAATATGTATCTCGTTCATAGGCTAAAAAATCAGTTTGGAAGTGTATTCCACAAGAACACTTACACAGTAAAATTTACGCGTAAGTGGGCATTAGGTTAGGCAACTGCCTGAAGAACAAGATTATTTTAGCCTGCAGCAGGATGTGACTCAGGCAAAAATTGCCTGATGCAGACAACTGGCCCGGGAAGTATAGCTAGGGGCCTGGCTACTAAAGGCTGCTGCCAGCATTTGGTACTCCAGATATAAAAAGTTATGAAAGTAAAGCCGGGGCAGGGGGGCGGGGATCAGCCAAAAAGGTTAAGCTGCAGTACCTGCTGTTCGTGCTGAAGAAGCCATTGTTTACGTAATAAGCCACCTGCGTAGCCCGTAAGTACACCATTGCTGCCAATAACACGGTGGCAGGGCAGTATTATCAGGCATGGATTCTGCGCATTAGCCATTCCTACTGCTCGGGCAGCTCCGTTTGCTCCTATGCGGTCGGCCAGTTGCGAATAACTAAGGGTATGGCCCCAGTTTATTGCATCGAGCGCCCTCCAGACCGATAGCTGAAAAGCAGTCCCCTGCAGGTCTAGTTTGAGATTAAACTGGTGGCGTAGCTGACAAAAATATTCTGTGAGCTGTTCAGCTGCCTCCTCTATACATTGAGGTACAGCCTCTCCTTTAGGATCAGGAGCAGCACCCTGATGAAAGCGGACTGATCTGACACCTGCTTCACTGCCAGTAATGAGTAAAGGTCCGATAGGAGAGTTGTAGAGTAATTCGTGCATTAAGGTCTTATAGCAGTACAAAGATAGAGAGGAGTACTGGAAAAACAATTAGTCGAATCCTATTTAATATACTTTTAATCCTTAAATGTGAAAGACCTTACTTCAAGTATTCTCGCTCTGGCATCTACAGATTGTTAAATGATCCACTTTATCTTTGCACCACTATCAGCAAAGCTTTACGTTGAAGTACAAAGTTTCTTTATGTGTTTCTACAGGATGTGGCTAAGGCCAACTGCTACCTCAGCAGCAAGTACTAGGGGCATAACGCTGGCTTTTGTGTTTCCTGTAATAGAAATCAGCAGTAGAAAGATCAGGGTCTGGAGTTGGCTCAAACGTTACCGGCCTTTGTTAATAAAGTCAAGCAATGCATTTATAACGTTTGCGGAATCGTTTGCAGTAAAAAATAGTTTTTTGATTAAAAATTAATTCTTCTCTTTATTATTAAATCATTATCTTGATATTAATAAAGAGGAATGGATCAAAAAATTCCTGTTTTTTTAACGTACCAATCAGCTTATTACGCTTGATTTTTTTGGTGTACAGTGGCTCAGCTGCTGAAGTTGAGCATACTTTTCATGTGGCTAAGGAGATGTTAACTCTATTTTTTTAGAGGATAGTTATAATGGCAGGGAAGGATTCTGCTTTTTTCTGGAATCAATAAATTCTCACTGTCTGAAATGCTTAGAAGGCTTCCCCAATTTCGGGTAACCAGCTTTTACTTATAATAATATTGATCGATTAAGAATTTCTACAACCCGCTATAACCAATAGCAAAGCTGCCCGGCTTCTGTAGTGCAATACGTCCTATACCTCTTCATATCTAAAGCCGGGCAGCATTTCCTTTAAAAAAACAATAATCATCTTTAAGGGCAGCAGTGATTCTGCAGCCCTGGAATGAGCATGAGCCAAAAAAAGGCTGCAGTTGCAGCCTGGAATTGTCGTTGTTGTTGATAAATATTAAAAGGGTAGTAAGGAGCGGGTGCTATAAGAAATCCTTTTTTTCACTGCTTTCCGTACAAATTTGTTGCTCCACAATGCCCTGGCACCTGCAATCATTATTGCTGTTCTAATTAATCTCCACATCATAACTTTGTTATTTTAGTTAATACTTGTCTTTGTTAAATCATACGCAGCTGTTAAAGCAGGGTTTTTTTAAGAAAACATCAATAGAATGCTGTATACCAGCATGCCGCTGGCAAATGACCAGAAATTGCTTCTGCGTTCTTCAGGTAATTCTTCCTTGAGCACATTAAGAATAGTGCTGCCGGCCACAAAAGCATATAGTATGTATATCCATACTTTAGGCAAATCCACAAGCATGCCAGCCAGCCAGCCACCTAATACCGCTGCTGTAACCACCCAGCGGCCTTTATGGCGGTAAATGCTTCTGTAGTGGTCAAAAAGCACATAATCGTTCACCAGGAAATGAAAGGCCATTGCAACAGTAAAGAATAGCAGCGATGTAAGAGACTTTTTCCCGTTATGGATCAGCAGGTAACCTACAAGTGCATTGTAAACAGAGAAAGCAATAATATGGATCCAAAAGGTGCGAATGGAGTGCCTTGATGGCTGCCCTTTAGCAGCTCTTTCCGATCCTGAAGAAAGAACAGCCAGTCGTTCCACACCATAAAAGGTTGCAAGCCCCAGAAGTGTGAGCAAATAGACAGGATGCTTCAGGATGCTAACACCTAAGTTATGTTGCTGCAGATAAGCCTGGCCATCCTGTAATGCCGGCAGCAGATGTACGAAAATATAAGCAACGGCAACACCACCAGCAAAAGAAAGCCATTTGCTGCGTGGTATGGCTGCATCTTTCATCTTTTCAGCAAACAGATGTGTAATGGCCAGTAAAAAAGCTGCTATTCCAGTTTCAAGAACCATACTGAAAAAACAGTAGGTTACAGGAAATGTTAAAGCCCTCAGGGATATGGATGATCCTGGAGGTACTAATATTAAGCTGCTTTCGATGATTGTTAAGTCTGGCAGGAACTAGCTTTGCTAACGTTGCCATGAAGCGGTAAAACCTATGCATGCCTGGGCTGTGCCAGAGAGCAGGGTTTACTACAGTGGCAACACAGCAGGCTGATGGTCTGCTGGAAGTTCCATGCGAATGCGCCAGTAGGTAGGCCAGTAATTGTTGCTGCGGTTTTTCATCATTTTAAGCCAGCCCAGGCCTATATTCCGGTAACAGATCAGCACCCAGCCATCGGGGGTATTTTCAGGTAAGATATCGTCTTTACGCAGAAACCTAAGTACTGTATCAAGATCTGCATCTAGTGTAGGAAATGCAGCAGGGTTCAAATATGTGCTAAGAGCCAGGGCAGGCTGGGGAATCATGCTTTTACCTTTAGGCTCCGCCAGCTGTATGCCTCCATACACTACCTTTAACTGCTCATAGAGCACCTGTATTTCTGCTACCCATTCTTTAGTGAAGGCAGTGATCAGGGAGCCTTCCTGCAGAATTTCCCAGTTGGTACCATCGAGTAGCCAGGGCTGTACTAGGGGCGCAAGCCCTTTTGGAGGCGCTGCCAGATGTGCTTTGCGTACTCTTGGTAAACGCCCCACCAGGTTACCACCTTGTTTTTGCAGTACAGCCATAAAAAAGCCTTCGCCCTTTAGCCGGTGCGGATAAAAACGGTAGCCCCTGATACCGCTGAGTTCGGTTTCTTCAATGCCCCAGCTTTCCGGTATCTCCAGCGGCAGGCTCTTAACAGCCTCCTGCCTGCTTAGCCACTGCAGGTTTTCTTCATTTTCCTGCAGGTTATAGGTGCAGGTGCTGTAAACAAGCAGGCCGCCCTGTTTCAGCGCCGGCCATACATCCATTAAGATGCGCCTCTGCCGTTCCATACATAGCTGTATGTTAGCTGGCGACCACTCTTCCTGTGCGGCGACATCTCTCCGGAATAAACCTTCGCCACTGCAGGGAGCATCTACAACCATTACATCAAACTGGCCCTCCAGCCTGGCAAAATCTTCCGGATCGCTATTAGTCACCAGGGTATTGCCAAGGCCCCATTTTTGTATGTTCTCGGCCAGGATATTGGCACGGCTGCGGATTACCTCATTGCTCACCAGCAGGCTTCCCTCGGGTAACAGGCTGCTGATGTGTGTGCTTTTGCCACCGGGTGCTCCGCAGAGGTCCAGCGCCAGCAAGGGGTTGTGGCCTGTTAGGTACTGCTTAAAAGCCTGCTCCAGAAACATGCTGCTGGCTTCCTGCACATAATAAGCTCCCGCATGCCAGAGCGGGTCAAGTGCAAAAAGCGGGCGCTCGGGCAGGTAATAGCCACTGTCGGTCCAGGGTACGGGGGCATAAGGTACTGATCCGTGCCACTTATGTCTGTTCAAGCGCAGACTTACCGGTGCCTCCTCTCCAAGTGCCTGTACAAAATTATCGTACTGGCTACCTAGCTGTTGCTGCATGCGTTCTGCAAAGAGGGGAGGGAGGTTCATGTTATCTGTTTTCTGAAAAATTTATAATAGGTACTGACTTAAAGATAACAGGAAAATAGCCTAAAAGCAGGATATAGGCCCTGATTCTAAACCTGCTGCTATCTGGCTTGTAAATATTAAGCCAGTATATTATCAATGTCTTCCTTACTAAGTGTCTTTACAAAGCTCTCCTCTGTGGTAATCAGGTTATCTGCCAGGCTGGTTTTGTGTTGCTGCAGGGCCAGTATTTTTTCTTCTACCGTGTCTTTGGTAATAAATTTATAAGTAAACACACGGTTTTCCTGTCCGATGCGGTGCGCCCGGTCAATGGCCTGCTGCTCAATGGCAGGGTTCCACCAGGGATCGAGCATAAACACATAATCGGCCTTGGTGAGGTTAAGGCCTACGCCGCCGGCTTTAAGGGAAATCAGGAAGATGCGCAGTTTGGGGTCATTCTGAAAACGCTCTACCTGTCCCTGCCTGTCTTTGGTGGCACCATCGAGGTAGGCATAAGGTATTTTCTCGGCATCCAGGTACTTGCGTACCAGCGTAAGGTGCTTAACAAACTGGCTAAACACCAGGATCTTGTGCCCTTCTGCAATAGCATTCTGCAGCATGTCCAGCACTTCCTCCATTTTGCCGCTGCTATCTTTATACTCTTCATCCACCATATAGGGGTGGTTGGCAATCTGGCGTAGTTTGGTAAGGCCCTGTAAGAGCACAAACTGCGATTTTTTTACACCGTGCAGGTCAATCTGGTCCAGAATGTGGCTGCGGTAGTAATTTTTGGCGGCCTCATATTTTTCGGCCTGCTCCTCCGTCATGCTGCAGTAGCGGATGTTCTCTACCTTATCGGGTAGCTCGGTGGCTACCTGCGTTTTCTGGCGCCGCAGAATAAAAGGCTTGATGATGCTGTAGAGCTTGCCGGTTTTGGTTTCATCCTGCTTTTTCTCAATGGGGTTCAGAAACTCATTGCGGAAGAAAGTCTGGTTGCCCAGCAGGCCCGGGTTAATAAAATGCATCTGCGACCAGAGGTCCATGGTGCTGTTTTCCAGCGGAGTACCGGTCAGGATCAGGCGGCGGCGGCTTTTAAGCTCCCGCACGGCCTTTGCAATATTGCTGCCCGGATTTTTAATGGCCTGCGATTCGTCCAGAATTACATAGTTGAAATAGAACTTCTGCAGCTCCTCTATATCCAGGCGCACAATGCCATAAGAGCTAAGCACCAGGTCGTAATTCTTGAAGCGGCTAACATCTTTGTTGCGGCCGGTGCCGGTGTACAGGTGCACCCGCAGGTTAGGCGTAAAGCGTTTGGCCTCCATCTCCCAGTTATAGATCAGGGAGGTGGGCATTACCAGCAGTGAGGTACCTTCCTGCCCCAGTTCTTTCTGGGCCTGCAGCATGGCCAGGGTCTGAATGGTTTTACCAAGACCCATATCATCGGCAAGGCAGCCGCCAAAGCCATACTTATTCAGGAACTGCAGCCAGTTATAGCCGGCTTTCTGGTAGGGGCGCAGCTGTCCCTGGAATTTAATCGGTACAGGATGATCCTCTATCTCCTCAAAATTGCGCAGCATCTCCAGCTTGCGGCTCATGGTTACCTGCGCCAGGTTACCATTTTGCAGGTCCTGCACCAGGGCCAGGTGATGCTTGCGCAACACCATGTTTTCCTGCTCGCGATTATCTTCGGCAAAGGCAAACAGTTCACTGTAGTCCAGAAACCACTGTTCCGGGATAACGGCTACTTCGCCATTGGGTAATTTTATTTCGGTCTGGCGGCGCATGATGTGCCTGCGCAGCTCCTGAAAAGTAATTTCGTAGGGACCAAAGCGGATAACAGCGTATATATCAAACCAGTCGATATTTTCACGAACTTCTATGATAATGGAAGATTCGCCGAGGAAATAGCGTTTGCCATCGGCCTCGTTCTGGCCAATGCTAAAGCCAAGCTCTTCCAGCTGGCGGCGGTAGGTGTTTAACCAGCTGAAAGCCTGTTGCTTGGGTAGGGTGGTGCGGGCATGCCTGATGTCCAGCCCCGTATCCCGCAGCAGCTTTAAGATACGCTTTTCGTCTGAGGTGTGGCGTTTTACTTTATGGAAGATGTATTCGCTGCCCTGCTGTTCTACGCGAACGCTGGTATCGGAATTGGTATCGGCTTTAAATAAATATGTACCGTAGCGGAAAGAAAGGTTAAACAGTATTTTTCCACTATTGCCGCCGGCAGTAGCCACTGTGTCACCACTGCTGTGTGCACCATTGCCATCGTAAAGCATTAGTTCGGCTGTTTGCGCTTCGGCCAGCTCAGAGAAGGTAAGCACCGGCTGCGGCGAGTAGGTTTCTTCCTTGATCTCGAAACCCACGGCCAGTACATCAAACTGCGAGATCAGGGGTGCTACAAAACGCCGGTAATAGGTATCCTCTACCTTGCGGGGAACCTCTATAAACTGCTTTTGTAAAAAGGGCTGCAGCTTTTTGCCATCCACTTCCTGCTCAAAGGTGTAGAGCCTGTTATTGAGTACCAGCCAGGCCGGATCTTTACAAACCAGGTAAGCACCCCTGCGCTGAAAATCGAGCTTTTGTCCGCCATATTTAATCGTAGGGAAGTAGTGTGTGCTTACTTCATTACGCCTGAAGTGGAAGAGCACGGTAGCCTGTTGCGGCATTACCTGTATCTGGCGCCAGGCAGGCTCACCATCGTTGCCCATCTCGAACAGGAGCTTGCCCTGCATACGCTCCAGGATCTGTGCCCTGCGGTGCTCCAGGTAGCGTTCTATTTCTTCCTGAACAGGCCTGTTTCCTTTTTCCTGGTCATAAACCTTCAGGAAGAACTCACTTGGGTTTACCTTTTTATTCCAGAACTGCTTGATAACAACATCCTGCTGCATGCTGTCCATAATGCGGATAAGCTCGTAGTCTTTCTCATCCAGGCCGGAAGCAAATTCAGCGGCATTTTTATAAGAGATATTCTGATGCAGAAACGATAGCTGGCCAGCATCATCGAGCTGAACCACGAACGATTCAAACAAATAACCCAGGTATTCGTGGGCATACAACGAATAGATGAGTTTAAAAGGCTTTGAGATGCTAACTTTCATCTAATAAAAAGTGGATACAGCCCCGAAAAATAGTAAAAAATGAAATACAGAGACTAGACCGGTATTAAATTTAAATATTCTTTGCAAAAAACTATGAGAATACCACTATTTTTTAGAGGAATAATTTAGAGTAGCCTGGCCAGGTACAGAATATTTATGGCAGCTGCCCTACCCACTTAAGCCATTGTTTAGCCATGGGTTTACCCCCGAACCCTGCAGCATACTTTCTACGGATGTTCCGCTACAGAAGCGCTATATCCTGAATATAAACTAAATGTGCTGTGCGGTAGGGGTACGGGCTGCCAGTGATGCCGGATGGAACGAGGCAAGCAGGGTAATAAACGCGGTGCTGATAGCAGTAAACAGCAGGTCCGTCCACATAAGCTGAACAGGGTATGCACTTTCTACCGAGGTTTGCATGCCCATGCCTACCAGGCCCCATTCTTCCTGTATCAGTACTATTACAATTCCCAGCAGCAAGCCCAGCAGGGCGCCGGTAAAGGCAATAATGGCACCTTCGTACAAAAAGATGCGGCGTACCAGGCCAGTGGTGGCGCCCATGGAAAAGAGCACGGCAATGTCGCGCTTCTTATCTATGGCAAGCATGGTAAGCGAAAAGAAGATATTGAAAGAGGCTACTCCCAGGATAAAAGTAAAGGCCAGGTACACAAACAGCTTTTCGATCTGAATGGCTTTCAGCAGGCTGCTATGCTGTTCATCACTGTTCTGCACCAGAAAGCCTTCCGGCAGGCGTTCCTTAAGCCTTCTTTGCACCCTGCTAATGCTTACTTTATCGGTTGTTTTTATTTCCAGCGAACTGCGGCGGTTGCCGTAGTCAAAGAGGTTTAGAGCAAACTCCAGGGGTACAAACACATAGTTATCATCGTACTGCTTTTCTATGCTGAATACTGCCCCGGGTTTGATGTTTTGCTGCACATAATACTTGCTGGGGTCCAGGGTGCCCGGGCGTACATTCCGGGGATAGTAAATGCGCAGTACATAAAATTCATTTTCAAGTGCTACAGACAGGGCATTTCTAACGCCCGCTCCTAAAATGGCAACCGGAACATTTCCCTTTTGCAGGCTTAGCTCGCCCTGCAGCAGGGTGCCCTGCATGCGGCCCTGTTCCAGAAAATTGGGTCCCACGCCTTTTATCTTAACTACTTTTTCGGCATCCTGGTAACGGATCAGGGCGTTGTCCTCGGCTACTTCCGTTACAATCTCAACACCTTCGGTGGTTCTCACAAGCTCCAGCAGCTCGGGGGTTAACTCAAAGGTTTTTCCTTTTTCGGCCACAATACGCAATTCTGCATCAAAAGTATTGTAGAGCGAGCGAATGAGATCCTCGAGGCCATTAAACACCGACAGCACTATAATAAGTGCACAGGTACCTACTGCCACCACCAGCATGCTGATAATGGATATGATGTTGATGAAAGTTTTCTTCTTTTTAGAGCGGAAGTAGCGCCGGGCAATGTAAAAAGGTAGATTCAAGGAGAATGCTGACTATAAGGTTGATGCTCAAGGATCAGGATGCAAGACCTGAATTTATAAACTGCTTTTCAGCAATCTTATCCAAAGTCTTACATCCTGTATTTTTTATTCCTCCTCGTCTGGTGCAGGGGGTATGTCCAGACTGCTGATCACCCGGTCCATATGGGCCGCATAATCTGCACTTTCATTCAGGAAAAATACAAGTTCGGGCACATGGCGCACCTCTTTGCGGATGCGGCGCCCCAGCATGTTTCGCACCTCTGCCTTGCGCTCGTTCACCACATCCAGCAACTGCTGCTGGTTAGGGGCAAGCATAAAGCTTAAAAATGCCTTGGCTACGCTTAAATCGGGGCTTACGCGCACATCGGTGACTGTAACCATGGTATTTTTGAACAAATGTGGAATATCGCGCTGAAAAATTTCACTTAATTCTTTCTGCAATAATCGACTGAATTTCTGTTGTCGTTTGCTTTCACTCATAGGTGCAAATATTATAACAAGATTGTTGTTTGTCTAAGAAATAAACTATTTTCGTTTTTGTTTGGGTATACGAATATAGGTTTGTGATAGGCTTCTTCCGTTTAAACGATCCATACCGGCTTATCGGTATTTTCTTATTGCTTCTGGTGTTACGCTTACCGGCCCTTTTGGGTTGGACACCCACACTACAGCCAGAATTAGGGTGGATGATTTTGGGAGAAAACCTCTCTGCCGGCGACAGCTTATACGATGGCATATGGGACAATACAGCTCCCTTCTCTGCTGCCGTTTACTGGCTGCTCGATGAGCTGTTTGGCCGCGCTCCCCTGGCACATGCTATACTGGCTATGCTGCTGGTGCTTATTCAGGCAGGCCAGTTTAACATAATGCTGCTCAATTATAAAGCTTATAACGAGAATACTTACGTACCTGCACTCATTTATACGGTACTTGCCCATATTTTCTTCGATTTTTATCTGCTTTCGCCTCCACTCATGAGCATGACCTTCCTGCTCATGGCCATCCGGAATGCCTTTAAAGTGGTATCGGGCAGGGGTAAAGACGAAAGCCTGTTTTTCCTGGGCGCCTATGTAGGCGTGGCCGGTGGCTTCTTTTTGCCAACGCTCACCTTCTTTCCGGCCCTGCTGTTTGCGCTCATGATCTTTACGGGTACAAAGCCCCGCCAGTACCTCCTGCTCTTTATTGGCGTTGCCCTGCCCCTGGCTGTTATTGTGCTGTACTTCTTCTGGCAGGATAACCTGCAGGATTTCTACTTTGGCTACCTGATGTCGCTAAACCTGTTTGGCAGCGATAACTACCTGGGCACCTTAAGCCTGCTTGCGCTGGCAGCAATTCCCTCCCTGTTCTTTGTAGTGGGCCTTTACAATTTTAGCCGTCGCAATTACACAATATACCAGACCCGCCTGCAGCAAACCATGTTTTACTCCCTCATTGCGGGTATTATTGCCATTGTGCTTTCTGCAGAAAAATCAGCCTACCACCTGCTGCTGCTGGTGCCGGCATGGGCATTTTACATTTCGCACTACCTGCTCCTGGTGCGCAGGCATATTAAAGCAGAGGGCATCTTCTGGCTTTTTACCATACTTGTGCTGGCCCTGCACATGGTGCTGTACCTGGAGGTAGTGCCAGAAATAAAGCCCTATGTAAATGCCGAGCGCCTGCTGGTAAACAGCAGGCCCGAAGAAGAGCTTGTAGCCGGTAAACGCATTCTTACCCTGGGGCGCGATGTAAGCCTGTACCAGCATGCAAAGCTGGCAACCCCTTACCTGGAGTGGCGCCTGGCCAGCCGCCAGCTAAGTGAGCTTGACTATTACGATAACCTTGTTGATGCGTTCCGCTATTTCCAGCAGGACACTCCCCAGGTGCTCATAGACGATGCCGGCATTGTACCGCAGCTCTTTCAGCGCATGCCTACCATTGAAAGCCGTTACAGAAATTCAGAACGCTTTCCCCATGTTTGGGTACTACAGGAGCAGGACTAGCCAATCAGCAGGCAATTTTATCTACGCGGCGTCCGTGGCGGCCTCCCTCAAATTCTGTTGTTAAAAAGGTATCTGTAATTTTAACGGCCTGCTCAAATTCCACAAAGCGGGCGGGTATGCAGAGCACATTGGCATTATTGTGCTGGCGGATAAGGGCAGCTACTTCTTCGTTCCAGCAGAGGCCGGCACGAATACCCTGGTGTTTATTGGCTGTCATGCAAACGCCATTGCCACTGCCACAAATCAGAATGCCGAGGTCCTGGCGCTTATTAGCTACAGCTTCTGAAAGCGGGTGGGCATGGTCGGGGTAATCTACGGATGCATCGCTTCCGGGGCCAAAATCTTCAACCGCATATCCCTGTTTCTGCAGGTGGTCGATGAGCCGCTGCTTATATTCAAAACCAGCATGATCGCCTCCAATTGCTATTTTCTTGCTCATGGTGAGTAGTGGGGTAAGTATATATGAGCGAAGATAGCCATTTGTAAATAAAAAGCGGAGCACCCGGGATTACTATGTACCTATTATGTAATTTAGATGCCCAATTTTGTACGTATGCGTTTGTTCAGCTTTTTTATCCATACCCTGCTAGTGCTGCTGCTAACCGCCCTTACCCAGGTAGGAGGGTTACTCTGGCTCCTTTGTTACTGCATTGCCTGCCGCTGGAAAGACAAACGAGCTGGCAGGGCACTGCTGATGTTTGTGCCCCTTTACCTGCTGATTACAGCAGCAGTACTGCCAATTGTATGTGGCTATTTTGGCCGTACACCCCTGCCAGTGTTTACCTCGCCTACGCTTAAGCCTGCCAGTGTTATGTACCCCCTGCTGAACCGCCACTACGTAACGCCTAATACCCGCAGGGTGCTGCAGGAGGTGGCAGATCAGCTCCGCCAACAGCACCCCAGTTCAGAATTACACTACCTGGATGCCGGCTTTCCGCTCTTTAAAAAGTTTCCGCTCCTGCCGCACCTAAGCCATACCGATGGCCGCAAGGTAGACCTGGCCTTCTTTTACCTGCGCCCCGATGGTACAGTAACCAATGAAATACCCAGCCGCAGCGGCTATGGCGTATTTGAAGGGCCCACTGAACAGGAGCTGTCTACAGCAGAAGCCTGCCATGGCAAAGGGTACTGGCAGTACAGCTATCCTCAGTACCTGACCATGGGCAGCCGCCCAAATCTAAAGTTTGATGCCCTGCGTACCAAACGGGTGCTGCAGTTGCTACTGGAGCAAAAAGAGATTGGCAAGGTTTTCCTGGAGCCTCACCTGCAGCAGCGGCTGGGACTTTCTGCTGCTGCCAAAATTCGCTTCCACGGCTGCGATGCTGTGCGCCACGACGACCACATTCACATGCAGACCGAATATTAACCCTTAGCCTCACCTGGCCTTTTCCAGCTGATTTAGCGGTATAGCGGTTTTATTCAGAATCTGCTTAGATGAATAATTCTGATAAACGTTGCTATAGTACGTATGTGCTAAAGATGTTATTAGTAGCTGTAAACTAACAAATGTGGCTAAAATTTAGCTGTGGCTGTTTATCATTTTATCAAGACTGGGTCTGTTCGGCATACAAGCCAGCAAGGTAGGCTGGTTCTTCTACCAGGGGGTCTGTGTCGGCATTTTTTACCGGAGCTCCCCAGTTTCGTTTCAGGGGTATGTAGCCAGTCCATACTTTTCTGTAGGCTTCCTGCTGGTTGTTACCGGCGGCACCCTGCCTGATTTTGGCTGATGCTTCCTCCAGTGAAAAGCCAAGTACAGCTGTTATTTTCAACTCCTCGGGCGTAGGTTTTTTAATATCGTCCTCCCAGCGGCCCGGCAGCAGTTTATCCGTAAATGCTTTTAAAATTTCCATTTTCTGATCCGGATCTTCTACCTCAAAAGGTTTGGAAAAGGCAACCACAGAACGATAGTTAAATGAGTGGTTAAAAGCAGTATTGGCCAGCACCATGCCATCCAGCAGCGATACAGTAAGGCAAACCTTTTCCTGCCGGAGGAGCTGCTGAATAAAGTGGCTCTTTACCGATGCGTGGATGTAAACTTTATCATCCATCCTTACAAAGCCTGTAGGGATTGCCATGGCGGTGCCATAAGCAGCATAGGCAATGGTAACTTCAATGGCTTCGTCCAGAATGGCGTAAATGGTTTCAGGATCGTATACGCCGCGGTGCGCATGGCGGCTTATGGTGGTGAGAGGGCCGGGGGAATTATGCTCAGGCATGGCTCAATATATTAGTGTGTTGTAAAATCATGTCTTCAGTTTTTACAATGGTGGCAAATTCTTCATGAAGGTTTGCCAGAGAGATATTATGAACATCCTGTGCCTTATAGAGGGTGCCGTCAAAGCTTATCCTGTCAAAGGTGGCAGTTGCATCTTCGGCTACACACACCTCATAGCCAAAGTTAGCGGCCATGCGGGCGGTGGTAGAAACACAGTGATTCGTAATCAGGCCCACGATCAGGAGCGAGGTAATCCCATTTTCATCAAGATATTCCTGTAGGCGTGTACCGATAAAAGCGCTGTTTACCTGCTTTGGAAATAGTGGTTCGCCTGCCTGGGGTAGTGCACAGTCCATAAAGTTGTTGCCTGTACTGGAAGGGTGCAAAGGAGATGCAGGATTCACAGAATCATGTTTTACATGGATTACAGGCAGCCCCTGCATGCGCCAGTGCGTGAGTAGTTTGCTGATGTTGGCTTCTGCTCCGGGATTATTTCTGTTGCCACCCCAGTAGCTTTCGTTGTAAAACCCCTGCTGAACATCAATAAGCAGCAGGGCAGTTGCAGCTGTTTTCATATTTGCTTCTTTTTTTATCAAAGGTATCTTACAACTGGGCTATCTTTATGTGCCAGTTTACAGATAACAGATAGGCCAGTTATGGATTACCCTTACCTGAATTTGCTGGAGATCGATAAAGAAAAGTCCGGCGCAGTATACCTGCAGATCTCCCAGGGCCTTGCCAGCCTTATACAGCAGGGGGTGCTAAAGCCCGGGCAGAAGCTACCCGGCACCCGCCTGCTGGCAGAAATACTGCGGCTAAACCGCAATACCATTACCCTGGCCATGGATGAGCTCCAGGCAGAAGGATGGGTGGTGGCAAAGGAGCGGAGCGGCCTCTATGTTAATGGCCGGCTGCCTGTTGTTACCGTTGCAGAAAAAGACCCTTTGAAGGAAGAGAGCCTTTTTACAGCAGATGTAGCGGGGGCTACTGCTTTTCGGCTGGAGCAAAACCTGCTGCTGGAGGCGCCGGAGGTGCATAAGTGTGCCCTGGAATTTAATGATGGTTTTCCCGACCCCAGGCTTAGTCCGCTGCAGGAGTTAGGGCGTGAGTACCGTCGCCTTCACAAAAAAGCAAACCCCCTGAAGCTGTTCAGTTATTCAGATGCCCAGGGAGACCCCTTTTTTCGAAATATGGTTTGCCGGCAGCTTAATGAAATAAGAGGATTTGCTGTAGCGCCGGCAGACATATTTATTTCAAGGGGAAGTGTAATGGGCATTTACCTACTGGCCCGTACCACGCTTAAACCCGGTGATACGGTGGTAATAGGCGAGCTTAACTACCGCACCGCCAACCTTTGTTTTGAGCAGTGTGGCGCCAGGCTGGTACGCATCCCTGTTGACAGCAAAGGGCTGGATACCCATGCCCTGGAAGCGCTGTTGCAGCAGCAGCCAATCCGCATGCTGTACATTACCTCTCATCACCAGCACCCCACTACCGTAATGCTGGCGCCGGAGCGGCGGTTGCATTTATATGAGCTGGCCAGAAAGTATAAGTTCTATATTCTGGAAGATGACTACGATTTTGACTATCACTATGAGAACAAGCCAACGCTGCCCATTGCCAGTATGGACAGGCATGGCCTGGTGATTTATACAGGATCTTATTCAAAAGTAATCTATCCCACCATTCGGGTTGGCTTTGTGGTTGCTCCCCCGGCCCTGATCATGGAAATGGTTAAGTACCGCCGTATTATCGACAGGCAGGGAGATCATCTTATAGAGCGTGCCCTTGCCAACCTGATCCAGGAGGGTACCCTGCAGCGCTACCTGCGCAAGAGCAAAAACATATATAAAAAGCGAAAGGAACATTTTTGCCAGCTGCTGCGGCAGGAGTTCAGCCAGTATCTCTATTTCCAGGAACCGGAGGGTGGCATGGCCGTGTGGGTGAAATTCAGGGAAGCCTACCCGCTGGTTAAGGTAGCGGAAGCCTGCAAGGCCCGTAACCTTTACCTCTCCAACGGGCTAAGCTATAACCCACCGGGTAAGCAGTTAAACGCCTGCCGGATGGGCTTTGCCGGCATGACAGAGCAGGAGATGCGCCAGGCCTGTACCATTCTGAAGGAAGTGCTGGAAGAGATGGCTCCCCGGTATAAAGCTTGCTGACAGTCAATGGTTAATATAAATAATTCAAGAGCAAAATATCATAATAAGCAGTGCCTGCACGTTAATTAACAGCACTTAGCCATCAGCCATTGCTGCCATACTTTTTGTGGCATTTGTAAGCTGCTGTCTGTAAAAGCTTCTTTTCAACTTAAAAAGCATAGGTAGTAGCGGCTATTTGTGTAATTTTATTAGCACTATTTTTAAAAGCATAACAATGAATGTATTACGCCCCCTTTTGATGGCGGCTCTTTTGGCTGCTGTTTCTGTTTCCTGTCTTAAAAGCGATGAGCCTGAGCCCAACATAGAGCCCAAAAACACATATTCAGCCACAACCATCAATACAGATTATATTTATATAGGTGTCAAAGGCGGCTGGTTTGGCTGGGCCAGGGATTCTGCCAAGATCAAACCTATGCTGGAGCGCATCACTGCCGAAGGAAAAAATCCTGGTTTTAAGAAGCAAAACACTTCACTGACAGCTCAGCCACAGACTTTATCGTTTGATAATGGTATTGCCACAATGATGCCGGGTATGGATGCTAACCGCTACTCATACCAGCTTACAGATAATGGCGGAGTTTTACTGCTCAGAGGTCTGGATACTTTAACGGTTCCTACCGAGAGCAGTACCAGGTCAGAAATACTCACTAAAATGGTTGTTAAACAACCCGCCTACAATAAGATAGAGGCAGCACCAGCAGAAGCAGACTACGAGTATCAGATACGTAGTTTACCGGAGCAGTATGCAACTGTAGGTTTTGGAGAACTGCAGTTTCCAATGATCAATTATTATTTGAAAACTAGTAATGGTGTGGAAACCTACGGCCGTGTTAATAATTATCTGAATCAGCTGATTCATCAGCAGCTGGCTACTGGCGATACACTTATGATTCAGCTCGAAGGCCATAATTTTGAATAAGATTGCCAGCCAGCCTGCAGCCCTATGTGCAAAGGCAAAGCAACAAACAGATTATACCTAAAAGTAAAAAGCTGCCCCGGATCATTCCGGGGCAGCTTTTTACTTTTAGGTAGGGGTACTACAGAAAGCTTACTTTGTGCAAGTTCATTAAGTACTGAAGATAACTGGCTGCGCTGTGTGTTTTCAGAAGTAGCTAATGGCCGGTGCTCTAATCAAACTGCTGATCCAGCGGCAGTTGTTTTTTTGGTTCTTCCAGGCGCTTTTTTTCTTCCTGCGCTTCGCGCAGTCGTTCCCGCTCTTCAAGTGCTTTAAGCTCTGCAGCTTCTTTCTTACGCTCGCGGCGTAAAATAATAGCACTTAAGTAAATACTGATTTCATAGAGCAGCATAAGCGGCAGTGCAATCAGGATCTGGCTTGTAACATCGGGTGGCGTAATAACGGCCGAAACAATCAGAATGATAACGATAGAGATCTTGCGATAGGCCCGCATGGAAGCGGGGCTTGCTACGCCCAGCTTCGTTAAAAAGAGAACGACCATGGGGAGCTGAAACATAAGCGCACAGGCCAGCACCAGCATGGTAAGGGTAGAAATATAGGAGTTAATATCGAACTCATTAACAATGCTGGGATCTACCTGGTAGTTGGCCAGAAAGTTAATGGAGAGAGGCGCAACCAGATAATAGCCGAACAGTGTACCCAGCATAAAGAGCAGGCTAACAAAAAATACGGCTCCTGTGCTTAGGGTACGTTCATTATCATACAGTGCCGGACTTACAAAACGCCATATTTCCCAGAACAGGTAGGGAAATGCACAAATAAGCCCCACCACAAAAGAGGTGGTAATGTGCATGGCAAACTGGGCCGACATTTCCCTGCTCTGCAGGATAAACGGCAGCTCATCAATACAAAGCGCATCAGATCCTACATAGGCCCCCCACTTGCACATCATCCGGTAGGTCCAGAAGTCGGTGCGTGAGGGCCCCAGTATGATATCATGAAACACCAGGTCCTTTGCCAGAAAAGCTGCGATTGTAAAAACAACCACCGCTATCAGGGCACGAATAAGATGCCACCGGAGTTCCTCCAGGTGGTCTATGAACGACATCTCTTGTGTTGCTGCCACTAATACTCTCCCCCTAAATCCTCTCTTATTACAACAAGCTTATTTATAAAGCGGAAATTCCTTCATCCATGCATTTACTTCCTGCTTCACCTGCTCCAGCACCTCTTCATTCTCGTGGTTCATCAGCACGCGGTCAATAAGCTCCACAATGCGGCCCATATGCTCTTCTTTCATGCCACGGGTGGTTACGGCAGGTGTGCCAACCCTAAAACCGGAGGTAACAAAGGGCGACTTATCATCAAAGGGCACCATGTTTTTATTAACGGTGATATCGGCCTTCACCAATGCATTTTCGGCCTGCTTACCGCTTACATTTTTATTGCGCAGGTCAATCAGCATCAGGTGGTTATCAGTTCCGCCAGATACCAGGTTGTATCCTTTTGCTACAAACGCTTCGGCCATGGCCTTAGCATTTTTAACAACCTGCAGCGTGTAATGCATATATTCATCTGTCAGCGCTTCGCCAAAAGCAACCGCTTTGCCTGCAATAACGTGCTCCAGCGGGCCGCCCTGGGTGCCCGGGAATACACCGCCATCCAGCAGCGACGACATCATGCGCACTTCGCCTTTAGGCGTTTTGATTCCCCAGGGGTTCTCAAAATCCTTGCCCATCATAATAACGCCGCCACGGGGTCCGCGCAGGGTTTTATGGGTGGTGGTGGTTACAATGTGGCAGTGCGGCAGCGGATCGTTCAGCAGCCCTTTGGCAATAAGGCCGGCCGGGTGCGATATATCAGCAAGTAAAAGGGCACCAACAGCATCGGCAATCTGGCGCAGGCGCTCATAATCCCAGTCGCGGCTATAGGCAGAGGCACCGCAGATGATCATCTTTGGCTTCTCTTTTTTTGCTATTTCTTCTACCTTATCCCAGTTTATAAGGCCTGTTTCTTTTTCAACGCCATAAAAAACAGGGTTGTACAGCTTGCCCGAGAAGTTAACAGTAGAACCATGGGTAAGATGCCCGCCATGGCTAAGGTCAAAGCCCAGGATGGTATCGCCGGGTTGCAGGCAGGCCAGCATTACGGCTGCATTGGCCTGTGCACCTGAGTGCGGCTGTACGTTGGCCCATTCGGCACCAAACAGTTCTTTCAGGCGGTCAATGGCCAGCTGCTCTACCTCATCTACCACCTCGCAACCGCCGTAGTAGCGTTTGCCAGGCAGGCCTTCTGCATATTTATTGGTTAATACGCTGCCAACAGCCTCAATTACCTGTGGTGAGGTAAAGTTCTCGGAAGCAATCAGCTCAATGCCCCGCTCCTGACGCTCGCGTTCTTCCTGGATAAGAGAAAAAACAACTTCGTCGCGGGCTATTGTATGTGCAGCGCTTTTAACTGCAGAAGAATATGCTGTCATAGCAATATAATTTTAAATTGTGGCGTAAAAATAGGATTTCGGCAGCAGATTACCAATGCCGGTTACATGCTACAGGCTCTTTGCCTCCAACAACAGGGCCGTATTTATTGTTCTCCTGATGGAGATCATTGTTTTTTGCAGCCGCTTCACGTACTTTTCATCAGAAATACAACGATTTTATGTTTAAGAGATTCTTTTGGTTAGGCTTTTTACCCCTTTTTTTTGCCTGTGGCTCTAATGAAAGAGCAGAAGAGGGCAATGGTACAGTTGTAGAAGAGCAGCGCAGCCTCGAAAAATTTTCTGATATTATAATAGAGGGCAACTATTCTATTGAATTAGCGCAGGGGGAGCCAGGTTTAACCATTGAAACAGATGAAAACCTGATGCCGCTTATCCAGACTGAGGTAAATAGAAATACGCTCCGGATCAGCAACACAAAAAAAATAGACGGATCTGATGGCGTTACCATACGCATCAGCTACCCCGAACTGGAAAGGCTGGAGGTTGGTGGCGCTGCCAATATCTCCAATACTGGCACCCTGCAGGCTAAAAACCTGGAAATAGAGGTAAGAGGAGCCGCCATGGTAGACCTGGCAATGGAAGTAAGAAAGCTGGAGCTGGAGCTCTCCGGTGCTTCTTCGGTAAGTTTTCAGGGTTCGGCCCGTCAGCTGGCGGCCGATTTAAGCGGTGCCGGTAACCTGGAGGCCTATGAGCTGCGGGTACGTGATGCCAACGTAAGCCTCAGTGGCATTGGCAGTGCAGAAGTGTATGTAACCGATAACCTGCAGGCAAAAGTGAGCGGTGTTGGCGGTATACGATTCAGGGGAAATCCACAGAACATCCAGCGCCAGGTGAGTGGCGTAGGATCTATAGAGCCAGCCAGCGCCGAATAAAAAAATTTAAACCAAAACATCAGCACATTACTATCACCACAAACACTATCGCTATGGAACGCATTCTGGTACTAACCGACTTTTCTGATATAGCAAAACAAGGACTTGAAGGAGCGGTGCGCCTGGCTCAGCAACTGGGTGGCGCCGA
Organism: Cesiribacter sp. SM1; assembly: GCF_020178975.1. Lineage (GTDB taxonomy): Bacteria > Bacteroidota > Bacteroidia > Cytophagales > Cyclobacteriaceae > Cesiribacter. The sequence goes on along the minus strand of NZ_JAHXBU010000094.1, from coordinate 389,296 downwards.
AATACTGCTTCTGAACACAGAGCTATCGCCACAGGGGCGGGAGTTCTCTGCCACCGGCGACATTTACTATACAGATAACCATGAAGAAGACCGCTTTATGGTTGCCCTTATCCGCAAAAATACACAAAGGCTGCAGGAGCTGGCAGCCAGCTATGAAAACAGCGGCGTACGCATTACGCCCTATATAGAGGTAGGCCCTATGCAGGAGGTGGTAGATGCTTTTATGAATAAGCACAAGCCAGACCTTATTGTAATGGGTACCAGCGGGGAAAACACTTTTGAAGAATACTTTGTAGGCAACCACACCGAACAGGTGATCAGGATAGCCAGGGTGCCGGTGATTACCATAAAGGTAACCGACAGGCCTGCAGACATCAGAAACATAGTGCTGGCTACCGACATGAACGATAAGGCCTACAACGGACTGCGCCATATTAAGGTACTGGCAGACAAACTTAGGGCTCACCTGCACCTGGTGTATGTAACCAAAAGTGGCAAAGTAGCACAAAGGCGCTCAGATGTAGAGGCTTATGCAGCAAAGCAGGGACTAAGTAACTACACCATAGGAGCAATAGAAGACAGCGACACCGAAGATGGTATTAAGCGCTATGCGGCAAGCGTAGGAGCAGACCTGATTGCTGTGATCACCCACGGACGTGAGGGACTTTCTGCCCTGCTAAGCCATAGTGTAGCCGAAGATGTAATTCGCGAAGCAAGCGTACCTGTACTTACAGTTAATATGAACGAAGCTGTAAAGCTGTAAACCGGCTTTAGGACACTATCCAAACAAAAACCTCACCTCCAGTGGTGGGGTTTTTGCTTTTATGGCAAAGCTGCAACACCTGTCAGGTTACAAAAGCCTGACAGGTGTATAACTTGTGTAACTGCTGCTGCTCCTGCTATGCTACTACTCAGCATACCACACCGGCTCCTTTAGCCTTAGGTTCGGGTTTAGGGCATTCATTTTTCTGATAAAATAAAGGGCAAGGTTAGCACCATTGCCTTGCTCTGGCTGGTGCATAAAGATGAAAACTTCCTCCAGGCCCTGTGCTATCCACTGCTGGAGCTGCAGTGCCCAGGCATCCAGCCGCTCGTAATCGGTAAGGTGCAGGTTATGGCCGTTAAAACGGATCAGTAATTTTCGGCTGCTTAAACGCATGTGCAGGGCATCGCGCCTGCCGCCAACATCTGCAATTACCGGGTGCACCCCACAGGCTTCCATCAGGGCAAACACCTCGTTTTGTGCGGTACTATCTGCAAACCAGGCTGGGTGCCTTAACTCAAGTGCCAGTTCCACATCATCGGGCATAAATGTAAGCAGTTCTTCGAGCTGCGGCAGGCGCTCCGGGCCAAAATAGGGGGGCAGCTGTAAAATGCAGGGGCCAAGGTAGCCTTCCAGGGCAGCCAGGCGCAGCAAAAACTGATCTGTCATTTCAGGATTACCCAGCATATACCGGCGGTGGCTGATGAACTGCGGTACCTTAGGGCAAAAAAGAAAGCCCTCAGGCACGGCAGCCTTCCAGCTTTCTACCACCTCTGGCCGGGGCAGGTAGTAATGCATGCCGTTCAACTCTACCGTAGGCAGCTGCTTTGCATATTCTGTCAGAAAGGAGCGCTGGGGTGTTTTTTGGGGGAAAATTCTGCCTTTGTAGCCTTTCTCAGACCAGACCGAACAGCCAACATGCACCCGCGGTGCAGCGGCTGCTTTGCCGGGTAATATTTTATCATTGATGGGGTGGGAGGGTGGTAGTGTAAAGCTAACTCCTTCTATATTTTCAAGTTTTCCAAATTTCATATTTAGGCTTTGTGCTGGAGGAGTAACAAAGAAATAGGAAAATTTAGTCGGAGGCGAGGCCGGAACAACCAAATTTATTTAGCAATTTTACTAAATAAATTGGCTTTAACTATGAATTATCTTTCCGGAAGGGGTGCTCAGTCTAATCCAGATAACAGGTTTAGTAATTTGGGGAAGGCTATGGAGCATCCGGAAGGGATCGATGAGTGGCCGGATGCCGCCCGGCCTACTCAATTTTTGACAGAAAACCCCCGGCAAATCATCAATGAAGTAAAAAGCCCCGACCTGGGCATGATGAATTCTGTAAACCCTTACCAGGGCTGCGAGCATGGCTGTATTTACTGCTATGCCCGCAACTCGCACGAGTATTGGGGCTACAGTGCAGGTCTGGATTTTGAAAGTAAAATCATTGTAAAGAAAAATGCACCTGAGCTGCTAGAAAAAGCTTTTTCGGCTAAAGGCTGGCAACCTGCCTCCATCTCCTTATCGGGTAATACAGACTGCTACCAGCCGGCAGAACGTACTTATCAGCTTACCCGCAAAATGCTACAGCTTTGCCTGAAGTGGGGAAATCCTGTAGGCATTATCACTAAAAACAGCCTGATATTGCGTGACCTTGATATTCTGAAGCCATTGGCCGAAGAAGGGTTGCTGCATGTATACATTAGTATTACCACCCTGCAGGAAGAGCTGCGGCGTAAAATGGAGCCACGTACTGCCACAGCCCGGCGGCGCCTGCAAACACTGCAGCAGTTAACTGCGGCGGGCATACCCTGCGGGGTAATGACAGCACCCATTATTCCGGGCCTAAACAGCCACGAGGTGTGGGAGCTGGTAAAGCAGGCAGCCGAACACGGCGCTTTAACGGCGGGCTACACCGTAGTGCGGCTAAATGGCCAGGTAGGGCCAATTTTTAAAGAATGGCTGGAAAAGAACTTTCCCGACAGGTTTAATAAGGTCTGGAATGGCATCTGCGCCCTGCACGGTGGCGATGTGCAGGATAGCAGGTGGGGACGCCGCATCAGCGGGCAGGGACAGGAGGCAGAAAACATAAAGCAGCTGTTCAGGGCTGCCAAAAGAAAATTTATGGCAGACAGGCAAATGCCTCCATACGACCTTAGCCGTTTCAGGCGTGGTGGTACACTGCCACTTTTTTAGCAGTCTTAGTCTGGCAGCCTGCGTATTACCAGCCTGTCGTTTGCCATTTCAATAAGCTCTGCAGAAAATTCACTTTCTGTATTTTCCGGTAATGTTACCTCAATGGTGCGCTCGTTGAGGGGGGTCCATCTTCCTTCCACTAATTCGGCAGCGCCATCATCGGGTGCTATGCCATAGTAGAAGATGCGGCCGTCTGCACGCAAATCAAACCTTTCTCTGCCACGCGAGGGAGGAAAGCTAAAGTTCGGGTGCCGGTACACCTGGTAGCCAGAGTAGTCTTCTTCATGAGAGTGTATCCAGCTGCCCATAAGACTATCAGGCATTTTATGATCGCCGCTGCTTTCGCTACACTGTTCTGCGGTAAGTAAGAGTATAGAAATCAGGAGCATTGATAAAAGTGGCAACTTTTTCATGTATTACCGGTATAAAAAGTAAGATTAAATATACGAACGATCAGGGTACTTCAACAGCTTGACTATAATTTTTTATGCTGCTACGCTTGCTTTGGTAAAGCGTGTGTAGTAGGTTTGCAGGGTCAAGTCTTCCTTTTGGACTGCTTTGATTTATACAGAAGCGCAGAGAGACAGGCTCTTTGAAGCGCTAGCAACCCTGCCCACCTTGGGCAACGGTGCTAAATCCTGATCCCGAAAAACCGGGAGAATATAAATCGTTACAGTTATGATAAACCACAACGCGCTTACAGCACCATTATCTTCCCGTAGCTTTACACAAGCAGTTATTGGCATGCCCTCTTGCTATGCCTCCGGCTTCTGTTGCTGTTGTTGTTGCATGTAACTCCCCTTTTTCTGTTAAGCTGACTGCTGGGCTGCCAGTGCAGTGTTTTCTACTGTAAGTGTGCTTTCGCAGCTCATCAGAACCCTTCAAATCTAATTTTTAGCTAAACCTTTTGCTCTCAAACTATAATCATTATGTCTGATCAAACCCAATCTCTCCGCTTTGAAACGCTGCAGCTACATGCAGGCCAGGAAATTGACCCTACTACCGGCAGCCGTGCCGTTCCTATTTACCAGACTACTTCTTATGCCTTTCGCGATGCCGAGCATGGTGCTAAATTGTTTGCCCTGCAGGAGTTTGGTAATATCTATACCCGTATTATGAATCCCACCACCGATGTGTTTGAAAAACGCATTGCTGCGCTGGAAGGTGGTGTGGCGGCTGTGGCAACGGCCTCAGGCCAGGCCGCGCAGTTTCTGGCCCTGAACAATATTTTACAGGCAGGCGATAATTTTGTTACCTCTCCTTTTCTCTATGGCGGTACTTACAACCAGTTTAAGGTAGCCTTCAGGCGCCTTGGAATAGAGGTACGCTTTGCCCATGACGACCAGGCCGATAGCCTGGAGCAGCTGATTGACGACAAAACCAAGGCCATTTATATAGAAACCCTGGGTAATCCTGGTTTCAACGTTCCCGATTTTGAGGCCATAGCAGCCCTGGCAAAGCAGTACGATATACCGCTGGTGGTGGATAATACTTTTGGCGCCGGTGGCTACCTGTTCCGCCCGCTCGAGCACGGAGCATCGGTGGTGGTTTCTTCTGCCACCAAATGGATTGGCGGCCATGGAAACTCCATAGGAGGAGTTGTGGTTGATGGTGGTAACTACAACTGGGGCAATGGTAAGTTTCCACAGTTTTCAGAGCCCTCCGAAGGCTACCATGGCCTGAACTTCTGGGAAGTTTTTGGTGAAGGAAACCCGCTGGGTCTGCCAAACATTGCCTTTGCCATTCGTACCAGGGTAGAGGGCCTGCGTGATTTTGGTCCGGCGCTTAGCCCTTTCAATTCTTTTCTGCTGCTGCAGGGGCTGGAAACCCTAAGCCTGCGGGTAGACCGCACTGTACAGAATGCCCTGGCGCTGGCGCAGTGGCTTGAGCAGCACCCCGAGGTAGAAGGAGTTAATTACCCGGGCCTGAAAAGCAGCCGCTACCATGAGCTGGCAACAAAGTATTTTAAAAGAGGCTTTGGCGGTGTGTTTACCTTCCGCATAAAGGGTGGTAAAGAGCGTGCCGAGCGCTTTGTAAACAGCTTAAAGCTGGTGAGCCACCTGGCCAATGTGGGCGATGCCAAAACCCTTATCATTCACCCGGCATCTACCACGCACCAGCAGCTTAGCGAAGCAGAGCAGCAAAGTGCAGGTGTAAACCCTAACCTGCTGCGTATCTCGGCTGGTATAGAGCATATCGACGATATCAAGGCAGACCTGGAACAGGCATTTGCTGCGGTATCTAAACCTGTGTTAGCATAACCCTGACTCCTCCCTCCGTTTTCTGTCATTACTTTTCCAGGCAGAAGACGGAGGCGGGAGCATCAGGAAATCAATTAAAGAAATAAAAAATGTCCCTGCTAAAGACTTGTTCCTGCGAGCAGTACCAGGGGAGTAGAAGTAGATGTTAGAAGTTTATAAACATACAGCCCCGTTTGAGCTGGAGGGAGGAGAAAGCCTGCCAGGTTTTGAGCTGGCCTATACCACTGCCGGCACCCTGAACCGGGAAGGCAATAATGTGGTGTGGATTTGCCATGCACTTACTGGTAATGCACAGCCAGAGGAGTGGTGGCCGGGACTGGTGGGTTCGGGTAAGCTGCTGGACCCTGACCGCTATTTTATTGTTTGTGCCAATGTGCTGGGAGGCTGTTATGGCTCTACAGGCCCTTTGAGTATAAACCCACAAACGGGCGAGCCCTGGTACCACAGTTTTCCGGTGCTCACCAACCGTGATATTGTACGGGCTTTTCAGCTGCTAAAAGAACATATTGGCATTAGCCGCATTAACGTGATGCTGGGTGGTTCCCTGGGCGGGCAACATGCCGTAGAATGGGCTATTTCCAGTCCGAAGGATATTGAACGCCTGGTGCTGCTGGCAACCAATGCCTGGCACTCTCCCTGGGGCATTGCTTTTAACGAAAGCCAGCGCATGGCCATTGAGGCCGATAGCAGCTGGTTGCAGAAAAGCCCCAAAGCTGGTGAGGGAGGCTTGAAGGTTGCGCGCAGCATTGGCATGCTCTCTTACAGAACCTGGCAAATTTATAACGAACGCCAGGCAGAGGCTGCTACCAGTGCCGATAAGCTTGAAAACTACCGCGCTGCTACTTACCAGCAGTACCAGGGGCAAAAGCTGGTTAACCGCTTTAACGCATTTACCTACTACCGTCTTTCGCAGGCAATGGATTCGCACCAGGTGGGCAGAGGCAGGGGTAGTGCGGCAGCAGCCTTAGCTGGTGTTAGCGCCAAAACACTGGTAGTGGGTGTTGATTCTGATATATTGTTTCCTGTGCATGAGCAGGAGTTTCTGGCAGCCCACATTCCCGCTGCGGCATTGCAGGTTATTTCTTCTGTGTATGGGCACGATGGTTTTCTGGTAGAGGCAGAGGCAATAGCGGCAGCTATTCAGGGCCATTTTCCGGAGCTAAGGGAAACAGCAGTTACACGAGAAAAAATAGGTTTATAAGATTTTAAATAGTGGTAAAGATGCACCAGGGCAGCTGTTTGCCAAAAGCATCTGCTTGCATTAACTAAATCACTCATTATATAAATAATATATATGGAGAGGCACTGGAAGATAGGATTGTTTGGTTTTGGTACGGTAGGCCAGGGGTTTTACCAGATTATTCAGGAGCAAAAGCTGCCCATAGAGGTGCGCCGTATTTGTGTGCGTAACCCAAACAAAGAGCGGCCGGGCCCGCCTGAACTTTTTACCTACAATGCGCACGATATCCTCGAAGATCCGGAGATTGACCTGATAGTAGAGGCCATTAGCGAAACTGAACCGGCTTTTGAAATAGTAAAAGAAGCCCTGCAGCGCTGGCTGCCTGTAACCTCTGCCTCCAAGAAAATGCTGGCCCTGCACCTGCCTGAGCTGCTGGCCCTGCAACAGGAAACCAACACTGCTTTCCGCTACGAGGCTGCCGTTGCCGGTGCCATACCTATCCTGCACCTGCTGGATGAGCCCCTGCACGAGCCGGTAGAAGAGATACGTGCCATCCTCAACGGTACCACCAATTATATATTAACACAAATGCGCCTGCAGCACTGGAGTTACGAACATGCACTGCGCGAGGCGCAGCGCCTTGGTTTTGCCGAGGCAAACCCTGCTTCTGATGTTGATGGCTGGGATGCCTGCTATAAGCTGTGCCTGCTGGCCAGGCATGCATTTGGCAAAATACTGCAGCCATCAGACGTAGAGGTGCAGGGCATTTCTGATTTACCTGTATCCCTTATCGAAGCTGCACAGCAGCAGGGGCAGCGTGTAAGGCTGCTAGGCCGGCTTAAACTGGTAAACGGGCAGCTGGAGGCAAGTGTAAAGCCTGAGGCAGTAGGTCCGGAAGATGCGCTTTTTGGCATAGAACATGAGTTGAATGCTGTGCAGGTAGATTTACGCTACAGCGGCAAGCAGCTATTTACCGGCAAAGGAGCAGGTGCTTTACCAACAGGTGCATCTGTGCTGGCCGATGTATTAAAGCTAATAGAAGGCAAGGCCTATGCCTATCCGAAGGAGGCAAAAAGCCCTAAGAAAGTGGCTGCCTGATAACGATAGGAATAATGATTGTTTATGCACCAGATTGCTGCTCCCTGAAGAGGAGCAGCTTTTTTTTGTCCAACATTTGAGCCCTGCCAGCATGCCCTCAAAACAGTATTCAGAGGGTTCTGTAAAGGGTGAAAAAATTTGGTTAAAGCCCTAAAGATTGCTCCGGATGGGCCATTCGAAAGAACAACATGCCCTTTTTCGCTGTTAAAAGCTCTAAAAACAAAAGAAAACGCGTTTTAAACAGCGCTGCTATCATCCTTTCTTATATATTTGAAAACCTTATACACAATCTTGTAGTATTATTTTTAACCAAAACATTCACAGAACATGGAGAAAATCGAAAAACTCGAACAACTGATACGTGATGCAAGAGACGATGCAGATAAGTTCTATAACAAAGAAAACAAGGCTGCTGGTACACGTCTTCGTAAGCACATGCAGGAGCTTAAAAACATAGCTCAGGAAGTTCGTAACGAAGTTACAGAAAAGAAGAACGGCTAATCCACTGGCCTAAATTGGTTAACTGACAAAGCAGGCCATAAGCCTGCTTTGTCGTTTCTGCTGCTGATTGTTTTAATCACTATCAGAGTGTGTCGATGCTGAAATGAATATGTTCTTTTAACTGCGAGGCCCTGTAGCGGGCATACTCCTGGTATTTTGCATTGGCAGAGTCTGTTTCAGAAAGATATTTCTGGTAGTAGTTTAAAGCCACCTGCTTGTCTTTATAGTGCATATCGTAATTACGGGCCAGGTGGTAGAGCAGTGTTTTATCGCCAGAGGCTTTATGGGCAAGCTGAAAGCTGCGTATTGCATTGCTGTAGTCGCCTTTTTCCTCATAAGTTACTGCCAGCTGTGTGTAATAATGGCTGAGGTTTTCAGAAACACTTTGTTTGGTAGCTTTTTCCAGGTACTCAATACCCCTGCCAGTATCTCCGGCGTTTCTGTAGCTAAGGCCAAGGTAGTAGAACAAGACTTCTGTTTCCACTCCCTCCAGCTGCAGGTGCCCAAGCCAGCGAATGGCCTCTTCGAAGTTACTTAAGTGAAAGTGCGAAATACCCAGTAGCTGCAGGTAGTACAGCGAGCTGTCTCCGGCAGAAAGCGGATATTTCATTGCCCGGATCACCCCCTCATAATCTTTAACTTTATAGCTAAGCCGTGCCTGTAACTGCCACAGACGAATATTGCTGCTATCCTGGCTAAGCCCCTGCTGCACCAGGCCGGCAGCCTGTACATTATCTTCCAGTTTACTCAATAGTTCTGCAAGGGCTACGGTGCTCTCAATATCCTGCGGCGCCAGTGCCACAGCCTTCCGATAGTAATTTAAGGCAGCATTAACATCTCCGGCTTTATCAGCTGTAAAGGCTCGTTGTCTGTAAAAGTACGCATTTGTGCTATCCTGTTTAAGCAACAGGTCGTAGCAGGCAGCGGCTTTTGCATAATTTGCTTCCTTCAGGTATAGCTGCCCAAGTAAAGCTCTTGCCGGTTTATGCTCCTGTTCTTTCATCAGAAGCTTACCAACAGCCTGTCTGGCTGCGGCATTCTGTCCTAACTGGGCATAACACCTGCCTAACAGCCAAAGCGCTTCTGTTTGTACAGAATCTGTTTTGACTATCTGCTGCAGCAACTCAACTGCCTGCTGATAGTCAAATGTTTCCATCAGATACATGGCATCTTTTATCCTGGAGCTTTCGGGTTTCTCCTGGGCAGAAAGCAGGGAAGTGCATAGTACAAAAATCCCGCACACGAGGCATGAGCAGCTACTGTGTTTCATAAAAAGTAGTTTCATATAGTACCGACTTGTGTTGCCTAAAGGAAGCTACGAAAAAATGGGCAAAGATCAACTAATTAATTAGTTGATTAAGGGTTTTACCTGGGGAGGATAAAAAAGCAGCTATGCTCCAGGCAGGTGCTTATATTAAAATAATATTTAAAGTGGTGTAAGAGATGGTTATTTAATTATGAATGTGGTGTTTAGCGGTATAGGAAGTATTAAGATAGTAAGAATATTGTAAGGAAAGTTTTGAAAGTATATTTTTAAGAGTAGATTTATATTGCTTTTATAAATTCTATTTCCTGTACAAAAACAGGTTAAGCCTTTTAGGTTTTTTGGCAGTACCTACTAAAGAAATTAAAGTTTTGTCTGTGGTGCGGATCTAGTGGAGAAGGTAAGACAGCTTTTTACATCGAAAGCGCAAACCGGGCACTTTTTATAAAGCCTGGTATAGAGCAATGTCAAGGATTTTCTGGTGCACCCGCTCTTGAACGCGAGTGAATTTTTTAAATAGTCCTGATGCCTCTCACAAGGCCCCTGCCTTTGGCAATGTTATGAAAAACGTATGAGAAAGGTACCTACCTGGGTTCGGCCTCTGTTGCTTGGAGGCGGAGTCGTAAACTTACTACTGGCAGCAACTTTTATGCTGATGCCAGATGGTAGCAGAGTTTTATTTTTTGGAAATGCTCTTTTTTTGTCGCTACAGGCAATACAAATGTACGGCATATTGCTGGCTACGCTCGGCATAGGCTATATAGCCGTAAGCCTCAATCCCTTTAGCAATAAAGCTGTTTTGCTGATGGGGTTGATTGCAAACCTGATATTTGCCGTAGAACTGGCTGTTTTAGCCGGGAGCATGTTCTGGCAGTACATAGCATTGCAGCTTTGGGTACTGATAGCCCTTGGCTGGTGCGGATTAATGGTTGCAGTCCTGCACCAGATTGCGAAAGCCCGTCAGCAGCCCCAGTCCCTGGCACATGCTTATCAGGAGCCACTATCCAAAACCCTAAGCCGGTTTAGAACCCAGCGGGGCAAAAGCGTGCTGCAGTTATCCAATGAGCGCCCCACCATGCTTGTGTTTCTTCGCAGGCTCGGGAGCAGCTTTTGTCGCGAAACCCTGGCAGACATTAATCAGCAGCGTAAGATTATTGAACGACAGGGCACCCAAATTGTGCTGATTCACCTGGCAGAGTCGGGGGAAGCCAGTGAGGTGTTACAGAAATACGAGCTTGGAGATCTGCATCATGTAAGCGACCCTAATGGCATTATGTACAATGCCTTTGGCCTTAAGCAGGGAAGCATAACCCGGCTGCTAAGCTGGAGTGTTGGCATTATAGATTTGTTGAAGCGGACTCCCCGGCAGAAGGCAGCAAATAACAGCGTGCAGGAGGATTACTTCAGGATGCCGGGCGTATTCCTGATCAGCAAAGGAGAAGTTGTTCGCAGCTTTAAGCAGCGCAACCCCTCGCAGCGCCCAAATTTTCGCCATCTTTCCTCAGCAGATCAGGCAGCCTGATTTATCAGCTGTTTTCCAAATGTTACCTTAAGTTTAAATATTGTGCCTGATCTAACGGTAAAGCTTTGTTACCGTACAAACAGATATGAAAGCGCATTTTCTTAAACTACTTAACTACAATACCTGGGCAAACAGAAGGTTTCTGAGCTGCCTGCAGGATAATACCGTAGTAAACAATAAAGTATTTCTGCTGCTTAGCCATATATTAACCTCTGAGGAAGTGTGGCTGTGCCGGGTTAAAGGAGTAGAGGCACCCGTACAGCGCTTGTGGGAGATTTATCCTAACGCAACGCTCCCCCTGATGCTGGAAGAGAACAGCAGCCAATGGCTGGAGTTTCTGAACAATTGCAGTAACACAGACTTTGATCAGGAGGCTGTTTACAAGAATACAAAGGGAGAGTCGTTCAGTACCCGCCTGGATGATATTATCACACATATGGTGAACCACGGAAGCCACCACCGGGCACAGATTGCCAGCATGCTTCGGCAGGAAAAAATACAGCCACCAGCCGGCGATTACATTGTTTACATCAGGGAGCTTAAGCCTGCCCTTGTGTAACAGGCTCTGAAGGACTGCATAGATGCTGTAAAGCGAAGCACAGTTTTTTCTAAAGGAGCAGCCAGACTAACATATAATGTATAAAGCTAAGCAGCTGTACCCCGGCAGCTGTGTTCTTAGCCAGCATTTACATGAGCAGTATTAAACAAAACGAATAGCCTGGGCAGAAGCCCAGGCTATTCGTTTTGTGCAGTACTAATTTGTTATTACTGCAGCTCTGCATCCAGAGTAATTTCGCAGTTGAGCAGGCGTGAGATAGGGCAGTTTTCTTTTGCATCATTTGCGGCTTTCATGAATGCATCCTTCTCCATGCCTGGTACGTTTGCCTGCAGCTTAAGTGTGCTGGATTTTACCCGTGGGCCTTTATCATCAGGCTCCATGGTTATGGTACACTGGGTTTGAATATTTTCAGCAGTATGGCCTGCTTTTTCCAGCTGAGCGCTGAGGGCCATGCTAAAGCAGCCGGCATGCGCGGCAGCAATCAGTTCTTCGGGGTTCGTGCCGCTCTTTCCGCTCTCATCTTCGAAGCGCATGCGAAAGTTGTAGGGCTGATCTTTAAAAGCACCGCTCTGTGAATTAATCTGGCCTTTTCCGTCTTTAAGGCCTCCCTGCCATTTGGCTGTGGCTGTACGTTTCATAGTTTCTGATTTGTTTCTAGTTAAAAGAATAAATAGGGCAGTATTGTTGTCTACTTTTTAGTAATTGTAGCAAGGGCTTTGCGCCTGAAAAATCAAAGCTCTTCCTAAGGTACTAAATCAGGAACAAAACAAAATGGCTGCCCCGGGGCAGCCACATATAATTTGTATTGCTACTAATATTTATTTCTGTTCTTTAGCCACCAGACCTCTAGGGGCTCTTTTGATCTTTAGCTCGCGATCTACTTTGTTACGCCAGCCTTCCTGGCTTTTTCTATCCAGGCCATGCACACAGTCTTTGTCAAAGCGGCCCTGCTCTTTCATCTGAGCTTCGTTATACTGCAGAGCAAGTCTTTTGGCTACCTCTTTATCTTTTACCTTAATCTGCATGCTATTCAGCTTGCGCTCCAGCCGCCTGGCATATACCTCGGCAATATCGAAATGAAGCTGTTCATGGGCCAGTACGTAATCGTCTTTGCGATCGGGATGGGCCCAGGAGCGGTGGCTGTCGAACACGGCTCTTACTTTAAAGGTAACAAGACCGGAAAAGCTTACCTCCACCACATCCAGCTCAAGACCTGCATAGGTGGCAGCAGCAAATTCAGTATCCGGTGTATCAGGCTTTCCGCTAAAATCTGTCCACTGCAGGGGTATTGCCAGATCCCAGCGTTTAATACCATTCTCTGAAGATTGTGCCTGGGCAAACTGAACAGTTAGCAGTAAAATTCCAAACAGGCAAGTTTTAAGGTTTTTCATATTAATCCCGGGCAACACTATTCAACTATCAGCCTAATATATTGAAAACAAGCATTTTATCATCGGTATTGGCCAAAAAAATGGCAATGATGCTTTTGTGGGAGCAGCTTGTTCCTAAAACCGCAGAAACAGGAGTAAAATTCATCTGCAGGGCTTGTTTTCTTACAGGCCCTGGCTGCTGCCGTGTGCAGCTTTTTGTTGCTGTTTCGCTATATTTATTCGACAAGTTGCTGCCTGAATTTTATTGATCAGTTCAGAAATTAATTAGCTAAACCTCTCTCAGTATGAATATTACAGACCAAATACCAGTGCCATACAAAAAGTGGCTCATTTCGCATATTAATAGCACAAATCATTCCGATTTATATTGTTTTTACAAAACAGTGAAAGAAGGATCGGATTATGGTGAGTTTGTCTGCAAGCCCGATGCCGCCGGAGGACTCATGCTCGCCCGGCAGCACAATGAAGAGATATTGCAACTCACAGCTGGCGATCGCGAAGAGTTGCTCACTTACCTGGTTGAACACTATTTTCTTACCACAGAAATTGAAAGCTGGTACCAGGCCAGGAGAAAAAAGGCTGAATCAGGTGTACATGAAAGCTTTTTGAAAAAGCACCACAGCCTGCCGGGAATGGAGGAGGAGGTAACATATGCTGCCCACCCAAAAGAAAGCCGCTACCATGGGCTAAGGCTGGTTTTTAGCGTTTTATTTTATTGCGCCGCAGGAGGAGCATTGCTGCTCTATAACGAAGCAGTGCTGGATTATTTGCCGGAGCTTTTACTGCTTGGCGTTGCTGGGCTTGGTCTCTTTTTTCTGCTGCGGCATTTGGTAACGGGGTATTTTCTGGGCCTTGTGAAAGGCAATTCTGTAAGGATTGGTGCACGGCAGTTGCCTGAGCTGTACCAGATAGTAGAGAAGCAATCCAAAGCCCTGCAGCTGGCAGAGGTGCCCCATACCTACCTGGTGCATGGTAGCTTTAATGCTTTTGTGTTTAAGTTTATGCGCAGCAAGGTGCTGGTACTGCAGTCTGAAGTAGTAGAAACGCTGCTGAACGGGCAGGAGGATGTGCTGGCTTTTGTGATCGGGCATGAGTTAGGGCATATTAAACAAAAGCACCTGAACAGCAAATGGTGGCTGGCACCTGCTTATTTAGTGCCATTACTAAGCAAGGCCTATTCGCGGGGCTGTGAGTTTACCTGCGACCGGATTGGCTACCACTTTTCTCCTGAAGGGGCTGTAAAAGGCATACTGATCCTAACCGTTGGCAGTGAGTTATACTCGCGCATAGATGCCGAATGTTATACTACAGACTTTAAGGAAGATAAAAGTAGCTGGAGCTGGATCAGTGAGAAGTTTCAGGCACATCCGAGGCTGGGAAAAAGGCTTTGTGAAATTAAGCACTACAACCAGTACAAATAAAAAGCGGGAGCCAAGGGGCTCCCGCTTCTGTTTTATTCACCTGGACTTGCAGTATTATCTGCCGCCACCGCCAAAGATGTCTTTCAGCACACCTTTGCTCTTTTTCTTCAGGCTGTCCTGAATAGCCTTTTGCCTTTTTTCCAGCTCTGCCTTGGCTTTCGCCTCGGCTTCGGCCTGTCTTTTCTGTATTTCGGCCTGTGCCTGGGCTTCGGCTTCTTTACGTTTGGCTTCCAGCTCTTCTTTGGCCTTGTCTATCTGGGTGTCGATCTGCTGTTTGGCAGCATCCTTGGCAGCATCGGCTACACTGGTCTGGCCGGAGCTGCTACCACCACCTACCCCCAGGATATTGATTTTTGGGTCGGTTGCAGTACCGCCAATGCCCAGGTTCATCGGAATTTTATCGCCCACTACTGAGCCAATGCCATACTGTGCCAGCAGGTTATTTGCTGCCTGGCCAACTGCTCCGGAGGGTACCTCCAGCTTCATGTTGTAATCCAGGGAGCTATCGAAACCCTGGCGGCCGCTAAGGGTAATAGGTATATTGCCGATATTGAAATCGAACGGCTCTACGTTCACGCCGCCATCGGCTACTTTTACCTTCATCAGCACATCCTTAAGCTTAAGTACCTCCTGCCCCAGGTTATCGGTTAATTTGGTGGCCAGGGCTACTTTCTGAATCACATTAGAGTTTTCGATAACAGCTTCGGCTACTTTTACCAGTCCACCACCTGAAAGGGTGTTGAATACCGGCATCATATCCTGGCCAAGCAAGCCATTCAGGTTAAAATCGGTAGAGAAGTTACCCTCCATGCGCTCGGCAATAGGAGCCAGTTTTTGTATGGTTACAAAATTCTGGAATGCCTTCTGAATGCTTAGGTTATCGATTTTGATACCAAAATCAAACTTAGGCTTTTGCAGCTCGGTAGGATCGTACGTACCTGTAAGGCCAAACTGGCCGCCCAGGGTGTTAAAGGTAAGGCCATCCATGCGTAGTTTTCCATCTCTGGCCACAATGGTGCCAGCCATGTTATTGAGCGTAAGGTTATCGTACAGTACCTCGCCAATGGTAGCATTAAAGGTAAGGTCGATATTTTTTGGAATTTCAATGGGTTCCATGGCAGTGGCGGCAGCTGTATCAGCAGGGGCCGCATCGTCGCTCATCCACTGGTTAAGGTTAGCGCGCTGGCTCACCAGGTTCAGATCGCCATAAAGGGTCTGGTTGTCTTTCATGGCGTAAGCCAGGTAGTTGCGTACGCTACCGCTCAGCTGCATATCGGTATCGCCAATTTTACCGTTGAAGCTCTCCAGCACCATGGCCTGCGGGTTAAAGCGCATGTTTGCAGTGCTAAGTAGAAAATCGTAGGGCAGATCTTTGCTGCTGTACTTAAAATTTTCCACACCCATGGTACCGCTGGTAGGCAGCTCGTCGTAACGGCCGGCATCCAGGGCACTCATACGGCCGCGGGTTTGTATGTCGGCAATAATGCGGCCGGCAATTTCCATGTCTTCAAATTCCACAATCTTGCCAATGGTGGTAAGGTCAAGGGTACCCTGCAGGGCAGCATCCCATTTGTAATCATCCAGGTCTTCGAGCTGCAGGCGGCCTGTGAGACGATCCTGGTCTACCAGCATTGAGAAAGCAGGTACATTCACCACGGTAGCCTGCAGGCTGCCATCCTGGTTTGTAACAGTGCCGTTAAAGTTGAAATCCTGTACCGGAATAGGGTAGCTGGCTGTTTTAAAATAGCCATCTTTCAGGGCCATTTCGGCATTGGTTCTGGGGAAGCGGTTCTGGATGGTATCATACACACCCTCTGCCTTTAAGTTAACGCTAAAGAGACCCCTCATGACCATGGTATCGAGCTTCAGGATCTGGTCCAGCTCGGCCAGGTTCAGGCGGGCATCTACATCGGCTTTCACCTGCATTGGCTGCAGTCCGCGAATCTCCACCATACCTTTTACAGGGTTATTACCCATTTGCATGGCAAACTGGTTTACCAGCAGGTGCAGGTCTTTCATGTCGCCCTTCTGGTCTTCTACCACCATATCTACATTTACACCTTTTACCTCCTGGGGCAGATCGGGGTAGCGGAAGCGGCCGTCTTTTACCTGCAGGGCTACTTTATAGCCAGGCAGGGTGCTGTCGGCTTCGCTGTAGGTACCTTTCAGGTAGCCCTGGAAAGCCACATCGCCGCTTGCTTCTAATTGCTCAAAGTGCTCGTTATACATGCCGGGCACCAGTGAAAGCAGGCTTTTGAATGTGTTTTCCGGTGCGGCAAAATTCATATCGAATACAATAGGATCGTTAGGCATGGCCAGCCAGCCATCGAACTTAACAGCAAAATCATTCAGCTCCAGTACGTTATCCTGGAAGGTGAATTTCATTTCCGGCAGGTTCATGTTAATGGTGGCATCAGCTTCCAGGTGCTTGTCAGAAACATACTCTACGCCATCAAACACCAGGCTGGCGCGCTGAGATTCTGTTTGGGTGCGCATGTCAAAGATATCCTGTGTAAAGTCGCCGTTACCACTGTGGTTTACCTCTTCCAGGTCTATGCGAACGGGAATGCTGCGGTCTTCATACACAATGCGGCCCCCATTAATAGCCCAGTGCTGAATGCCTATCTGAAATTCTGTGGCAGTGGTATCTTCCTGTCCGGGAAGGGTTTCTTCTGCAATGGCAATATCGTAGTTGGCAGTACCATCTTCCAGCACCAGCACCTGAATAAAGGGGCGGTCAAGTTCAATGGCCCTGATTTTCATCTGATCACCAAAGAACAGGCTGCCCAGGTTGATCACAATTTTAAATTCATCTGCAGCCATCAGGGTATCGCCGGCAAAGCGGTCTTTGCCAACAATGCTGAAATCCTCAAGACCAGCGGTAGCATGAGGAAAATTGCGCAGCAGGCTTAAGCTTAGTTTATCAGGATTGTAGTTTACCTCCGCATTTACACTTTTTGCCAGTTGCTCATCAACCTTACGAAAGATCTCATCCTTAAAAATCACCGGAATTAAGATAAGTAGTAAGAGCAGTACCCCTACAACACTACCTATAATTATCAAAGCCTTTTTCATATCTTTAATTAAGCGTCTTTAACCACATTTATTGGTTATATCATATACTAATAAGAACCATGCCAAGCTAGTAGAAATTGCATTATTGCAAAAATGTTTTCTGCGCAAGAACTTACTTATGCCTGAACCTGAGAAAGGACGGGCTTTAAACGGAAAAAGCTAAAATAAAATGAGTTATTTTATTTTTTCGCTTATATTTTTAATTAATTCAAGAATTTATTCTATTTTTACCCTGTGTTTAGTAAGAGTCTAAACCAGCCGTCTCTGTAACTGACCACTTGTGTAAATCCATCAAAATCTGAACTATAATTTGGGTTAGATGGAGTGGGAGGTAAGCCATGAATTCTTACATTTGCACACATTTTTACACTCTCCAAATAATTATCGAAATGAAAAGAATCGCTTTACTAATCCTGGCGGCGGGTTTGTGCATGACGACCCTTTCTGCCAATGCACAGTACAGAAAAGGTGACCTTACCGGCAATGCAGGCCTGTCGTTTGGCTTGATTGGTTATGGTTTCGGCTATGGTAGCAGTACCCTTGGCTTTCCTCCGTTAACTGTAAATGTTGAATACAGCATTGATGATCGCTTTGCGGTTGGTCCTTACCTTGGCTACTTTTCCAGAACCTACAGAAGTGGCAGTTACCGTGATGGCTTTTCTGTGTTCTCATTTGGTGGCCGTGGCTCATTTCATGCTACCAGCTCCCTGAACGAGTGGTTTAACTGGAATATAGATGAAAGCAAATGGGATATTTATGCAGCAGCGGTATTAGGTTTTGAAGTATATTCCTGGAATTACGACGAGGACTATCTTGTTGATATTGATAACAGTGGTGGCGGAATTGTTATTGGTCCGGTGATTGGTGGCCGTTACTTCTTCAATCCTAACTTTGGTGTATTTGCAGAAACCGGCCGCGGTGCCCTTGGTGCATTTACTCTTGGTGCTTCAATGAAATTTTAGTCTGTATAAAGACATCATAGATATAGTAAGGGCAGGTGTGGAAACACCTGCCCTTTTATTTTCTCTTTATAGAAGCCTTTATGCAGCGCTAGGACTTGGACTTCCCTGCCTGCTTTCAGGCTTGCGGTAGGTAGGGCTCTGAAATTAGCATTAACATTTGTGTGAATTACCTCTTCCTGCTTAGCTTTACATAAAGAGGCAAAAGTGCTTACAGCCATTAAGCGCTATGCAGCAGGCTGTTTATTGTACCCTGGCAGCAGCCAAAAAAATTAACTAACACAAGAAAGCCTTATGGTTACGAATATTACCACCCACTTTGTAAGCGACTACCAGTTTGAGTCTGTAAACGAGAGTGGAAACCGGCTACAGATAGATATGCTGCCGGCAGAGGAAAAGGAGCATTTTTCACCCATGCAACTTGTGCTGGCTGCAGTTGGTAGCTGTGCCGCAGTTGATTTGGTGGGCATGATCAAGAAGCGCCGCCGTACTGTTACAGCCTTAAGAGTAGAAACCAGCGGACGCCGCAGAGATGAAATTCCAAAACGCTTTGTTGAGATCCACCTGCGCTTTGTGCTTACCTCGCCAGATGCCAATGAGGAAGAGCTGGGTAAGCTGGTAACCCTGGCTGTTGAAAAGTACTGCTCTGTTTCTGCCACCCTGGCCCAGGATGCAGATCTTACCTACAGCTGGACCGTGGAACGTGAAAATATCCAGACCGGCAACAGGGCCTCTATTCATTAGAGATAAAACTAATAATCTTTTCTGTGCTTTTGATGCTGAAAGGCGGGCATTCATTTTTATAAGACACCTTTTGTTAATGATGCGCTGCCTCTGAAACTGATGGTCGAACACCATCTGCAGAGGTTTATTTTTCTTTTCTTTATAATATATGTTTAAGGAAAAAGAGGTTCAGCTTACTCAAAGTTGAGTTTTTTACTCCTTCTGCTTCTGCTGCTGCTCCTGCTGTACTAAAATGCTTTGTACAATTGCTACAAAGCGCTTATTTTAGACGCATGGCGAATAAATTGAAATCTGAAATTACGTTCAAATGGTTAGGGTCTGATGTGTCTGCAGGCCTGGTAGTATTTTTAGTTGCGCTACCCCTTTGTCTTGGCATTGCACTTGCATCCGGGGCCCCGCTTTTTTCCGGAATTATCACGGGCATTGTAGGCGGTGTAGTAGTGGCCCTGCTAAGTGGTACAAACCTGGCAGTAAGTGGCCCGGCAGCAGGCTTAACAGTTATTGTGCTCAATGGTATTGAAGATCTGGGTGGCTGGGAGCCTTTTCTGGTAGCTGTTGTGCTGGGAGGTGTGATACAGCTTGCTTTAGGCTTTTTGAAGGCGGGTTTCATCGGCATGTTCTTTCCACACTCGGTTATTAAAGGCTTGCTTGCAGCCATTGGTCTTATTCTTATTCTTAAACAAATACCGCATTTTTTTGGCGTTGATGAGGACTTTTTCGGGGATTTTGCCTTCTGGCAGGCCAACGGCCTTAATACATTCTCCGAAATATTCTACTCCTTAACCCACATACACTATGGGGTTGTAACAGTTGGCATTGTTGCGCTGGCCATAATTATCTTCTGGGATCGGCCTTTTATGAAGCAAAACGCAATACTGAAGAATATACCAGGCGCTCTGGTAGCAGTTATTGCAGCGATAGGGCTTAAGTTGTTTTTTGATGGCATGCCTGGCTGGCAGATTGAAGAATCACATTTGGTGAGCCTGCCGGTGTTGCGTAACTGGGGTGAGATTAAAAGCAGCCTGTCTCATCCTGATTTTGCTATACTTTCCAATCCGCAGGTTTACCTGGTTGCTTTGAGCTTAGGCTTAATTGCCAGTATAGAAACCCTGCTTAGTGTAGGAGCTACTGATAAGCTAGACCCTTTACGCCGCCACTCCCCAATGAATCGGGAGCTGCTGGCACAGGGGGCCGGTAACATTGTTAGTGGTTTTATTGGTGGCTTGCCCATGACGGTGGTGATTGTTCGCAGTACGGCAAACATTAGTGCCGGCGGCCGCACCAAGCTGGCAAGTTTTTTTCACGGTATTTTTCTTTTGGTGAGTGTGCTTGCCATTCCTGGCTTGCTTACTCAGATTCCTTTAGCGGCGCTGGCAGCTGTACTGCTGGTTGTTGGTTATAAGCTGGTAAGTATAAAAGTGATCAGGGAACAGTGGAGCCAGGGGCGTGACCAGTTTATTCCTTTTATTGTTACGCTGGTTGCCATTGTGTTAACCGACCTGCTAATAGGTGTGGTAATAGGCATGGTGGTAGGCATGTATAGCATCCTTAGGGAAAATTACAAACATGCCTTCCATAAAAAGAGCGTGCACCACAACGGACATGAAACCGTGGAACTTGTTTTATCTGAGCAGGTTACTTTTTTGAACAGGGCACACATCATCAATGAGCTAAATGCCATACCAGAAAATGGAAGTGTTGTGATCAATGGCTCTCACTCTACCTTTATTGACCATGATGTGCTGGAGACTATTAAAGATTTCAAAAGAGAAGCCGCTGAAAAGAAGATTGATGTAAAACTTATCAACATAGAAGCCGATGGAGGAAATATTCAAAAATAACAAAGAGTGGGTTGCCGAGCAGCTGGCAAAAGACCCTAACTATTTCAAAAATCTTGCGAAAGGCCAAAGCCCGCGGTATTTGTTTATTGGTTGCTCCGATAGCCGTGTTCCGGCCAACGTTATAACCGGTACAGAAGCTGGCGATATGTTTGTGCACCGCAATATTGCTAACATGGTGGTGCATACCGACATGAACCTGCTAAGTGTATTGCAGTATGCTGTGGATGTGCTCAAGGTGCGCGATATTATTGTGTGTGGCCATAAAGAGTGTGGTGGTGTGGCTGCCGCCATGACCAGCCAGCAGTTTGGGCTTATAGACAACTGGCTGCGTAACATCAAAGATGTAGCCCGTATATATGCTGATGAGCTGAATGCTATTGAGGATGAAAAAGAGCGCCGCGACAGGCTGGTAGAATTGAACGTAATTGAACAGGTTAAGAACCTGGGCATGACCTCCATTGTACAGAATGCCTGGCACAGGGGCCAGGAGCTGAACTTACACGGCCTGGTGTACCACGTTGGAGAGGGTATACTTAAAGACCTGAAGGTAGATGTAAGCGAGTTTCGCACCCTGGATGCACCAAAGTAAAAAAGAGCCGGAGATTTGATCCGGCTCTTTCTGTTTACCAGCTGCTGTGCTTTATTATGAGTTGTTTTCCTGTTTGCTACCGGTAGTAGAGCCCAGGTTGGATTGTTCCTGTACCCTGCCTTTAGGGTTGGTTTGCTGACCACCACCACTTGGGCTCAGTTGATCTGTGCGGCCGCTTATCTCATTGTTGCGGTTTTGATCTTCTCTTCTGCGCTGGTCCATACTCATGTCAACATTCCGGTCACGGCGCTCTCTGTCAGACTGTGAGTTGCCGGAATCTTCTTTAGAGCGGCTTGCTGAATTTACGTCGCTCCAGTTACGGTTCGATTCGTTGTTATTGTTGCTTCGGTTGTTCTCTCTATCAGTATTCATAGTTCAAAAAGTTTAATTTAACATTTATTTATTATATAATATTTTACGGCAGAGTATGGCTGATGTTCGCTGTTAAGCTATTTTCTCTGTGGGCGAGCTAAAGCAGTTGCCTATTTTAGATGTTCATTTACAGTACTTATTGACTGCTAACTGTTTATCCTGCTACCTCTGTGCCTGTTGCCAGTATGCCGCTGCCCTGCTACTGGGTACAGGATGCAGGCACGTGGAGGTTCGCTGAAAATAAGAAAGAGCTGGTTGTAAAAACACCAGCTCTTTCTTTGTTAATATTATTTATAATTAACTATGGATTAGTCGTTTACATGCCCTGGGCTGTTGTTGGGGTGTGCTGTCTGTGCGTGTCCCTCAGCGTTGTTTGCCCTGGTCTGTTGTTTCATGCTTTTGGTAAAGCCATCGGAGTTCAGGTCCGGGTTTTGCGTAGGGTTCATGCTTTTGCCCCTGCTGTACGGACTTACCTCGTTTTGTTGCTGCTTATTATTCTCTTGCTGTTTATTATTTTTATTATCGTCTTTCATCGCTAAAAAATGTTTGATTGAACATGTACTTCTGTTGTATATTTTACGACGTAAGTATGCTTGGGTTATGTATTTAGGAATATAAGCCCGATTGAAAAAGAGATATTAGCCAAATTGTGGGTTTAGGGCCGGCCACCGTAGTTTAAACCAGCAAGGATGGCAGAAATTAATTTTAAGATGTAACAATGAATGCTAGGTAAAACAGGAGAGCCAGGGTTTTGCCCTGGCTCTGCCTTTTTGATATGAAGAACTAATCTTATCCTACTGCATTGGAGTTTTTCTTTCTGCCATTGCTGGGGTCTTCTTCAGGGCCACGACCTTCACGGTCGTTCTTACGTTCCCTGTCTTTATTGGATAAGCTGCGATGCTGATGCTGGGCTTTATTTTCCTGATCAATATCGTTAGTGTTGTTATCGAGTTTATTATGTCCTTTTGTCATAGCTAAAAAATTTAGGTTAAACCATTTAAGGTACTATACGCAGCTAAACGCATAGCGTTATCAAACCGGGCAGAAACCTATAACCTTAGCACCCTCTGGACAGATACTGGAATGTACTCTTCTACAGCTTAAATGCTTTCTATGATGCCGGAGAAGAACAGGATCAGAAACAGTACTCCGATCACAATTCTGTAGTAGCCAAAGTGCCGGAAGCCATAGCGGTGAATGAACTTGAGGAAAAACTTAACGGCAAGCCAGGCAGAGACAAAAGCAACCAGCATACCAACGCCCAGGAGCATGAGGTTATGAGAAGTATATTCAATTTCGGATTTGAGCAGGTCGTAGCCAGAGGCGGCAAACATGGTAGGCACCGCCAGCAGAAATGAAAATTCGGCTGCCTGTTGTTTATCCAGCCCGTTAAACACACCACCTATGATGGTAGCAGCAGCCCGGGATACACCTGGTATCATGGAAAAGCACTGCATAAGCCCAATGAAAAAGGCTCTTTTATAAGAAATATCGGCTATGTCGGTGTATTTAGTAACGGTGGTTTCAAGCTTGCGATCCAGCAGAATCAGCACAATGCCACCCAAAATAAGGCTTACTGCCACCACTACCGGGTTAAACAGGTAGAGCTTAATAGTTTTATACGCCAGCAAGCCAATAATGCCAGTTGGCAAAAAGGCAATGGCCAGCTTAAAGTATATCTCAATGCTAGAGAGGAATCGTTTGGCATAAAGCCATACAATTGCCAGAATAGCTCCTAATTGAATAACAACCTCAAATGTTTTAAGAAAGGTAGTTTCCTGCATTTTCAGCAGGTAGGAGGTAAGGATCATGTGGCCGGTAGATGAAACCGGTAGAAATTCAGTAAGGCCTTCTACAATGCCTATTATAATTGCTTCTAGCAAACTCATTAGAGCCAGTTTTTACGTTTGAAGAATAAAAGCGTTAGGGCGGAGGAAAGAATCATCAGCAAAATAGCAAAAGGGTAGCCCCAGGCCTTATCGAGCTCGGGCATAAACCGGAAGTTCATGCCATACATGCTTGCAATAAGGGTAGGTGGCATAAACACCACTGTTACTACGGTAAAGATCTTGATCACACGGTTTTGTTCAATATCTACCAAACCCAGGAAGGTGTTTTGCAGAAACTCAAGCCGTTCAAAATTAAAGGAAGTATGGTCCAGAAGCGAGCCAACATCCTTTATCATTATGCGAATTTTTTCAACATTGTCTTTTGGAAAGAAATCGCTCTTGAGAATGGAGGAGAGAATGCGCTGCTTCTCTACAATATTCTCCCGTATGGTGATGGTTGTTTCCTGCAGGCTGGTAATTTTCAGAAGTACTTCTTCATTCAGCTCATCACGCCTGATGAGTCTTTTACTGATGTTTGAGATCTGATCCGTAATGTGCTCGATAAGGTCGGCATCGAAATCGATCCGCACCTCGAACAGGTACAGGAGTATATCTGCGCCGCTGCGGGGGCGCAGGCTTAGGATTTTGCGTTCGGTATCGGTAAATGTTTTGAACTTGAAGTTGCGCTGTGTGATAAGGGCATTTTTCCGCAGAATAAATGACACAGCTTCCATTTCGTAGATGTCGGTGCCTTTTTCGCGGTGCAGAAAGTTAAGGTTGATGCCAATCTCATGCGCATCCTCGGCAAATTTGGAGCTGCTTTCAATCTCTTCGCTTTCCTGCTGGGTAAAAAGTTCTATGCCCAGTGTACGTTCTACTGTAGCTTTTTCTGCATCTGTAGCATTAAACAGATCAACCCAAAGAAGTTCATCCAGCTGTATGTCTTCCAACTGCTCGCCGGCAGTAGTTTTCACCAGCCTGTTCTGGCGATAATAGTAGAGATTAATCATAAAGAAAGTTCATGCCGCACAGGACCACACCAACGCAATTAAGCGTGCAAAGATACTAATTCTTGTGGCTATCCTGTTGCAGATATTTTTTTATTTCGGCTGCGGTTTGTCTGGAGGAGCGGCCCACACCAATTAAGGTAGCAGAGGCAAAGCCTGTCCAGCTGCCATAGCCAACCAGCCACAGACCGTTTACTTTCTGGCTACGCGTACCGCGGGTGAGCACTTTGCCGTCTGCCTCTAGTACGGCAAGAGGCGCCAGATGTTCCAGCGCCGGCCTGTATCCTGTACACCAGATAACAGCATCAACGTACTCTGTAGTACCGTCGGGCCAGCGAACACCTTCTTCAGTGAAATTATTAAAGGGCCTGCGGGCCAGCAGGGCACCTCTTTCACGGGCTTCTTTTACTGGCTCTACCAGTACAATATCTCCCAGGGAGCCCCTCGGCACAAAGGTTTCGCCCCGCTTTTTGGCTTCCCATATCTTGCTGGCTATGCTAAAAAGATAGCGTCCGTCTACATCATCGGGCAGAAAAGAAGGCTCATTTTCAGTTACCCAGGTTGTATGCGCAGTTTTGGAAAGTTCGGCCAGTATCTGTGCGCCGGAGTTGCCACCGCCAACCACCAGAACCTTTTTATCCCTGAAGGGCTCCGGGTTTTGGTAGGCAGCAGCATGTATTTGCACACCCCTGAAAAGCTCTCTGCCCGGGTACGGTGGGATGTAAGGGTTCTGAAATGAGCCTGTAGCGCTTACAATTGTTTTAGCCTGGTATGCTTCCTGGTCTGCCTGAACCAGAAAGTGCGCCCCCTCCTGATGAACAGCGGTAACCTGCACGGGCCGCTCTACCGGTATTTTGTACCTTTCCTCGTACTGCTGCAGGTAACTTACCACCTCGTTACGCGAGGGGTAGGTATGTTCACTTCTGGGCATGAGCCAGCCAGGCAGCGAACTGGCATCGGCAGGGCTGAACAGCCGCAGGCTTTCCCAGTACTGTTGCCAGGCACCCCCGGCAGCAGGCTGCTTGTCGAGCAGGAGGTATTCAAGTCCCTCCCGTCTTAGAAAATATGCAGTTGCAAGCGCACTTTGCCCCCCGCCTATAACAATGGTATCGTACATCTATGCCTTTTTTAGAATGGAGGCTGCCAGGCTTAAAAATGAACAAAAGCATGCAGCCACTAAGGGTAAATTTAATGCATTCTGTGCATATGGGCCGCGGCTTTACAGCATAGATGTTTGATTGCGGCCGGAGACTTTCAAATTTCAAAGCGTATCTTCTTCTACTTCAAAAGTATGGGTAGTAACGCCTGCTGTACCAGTAGGGGTAATTCCCTGCACCACCACTATAAACTTTCCTTTCAGGTCGGAGGTGTAAAAGCTAAGGCTGCTTTTGCCGTCTTTGCCGGTAACGATCTGTGGCGACCAGTGGAGCAGGTTTCTGAAGTCTGGCTTACGGCTGCTGATTTGTTGTTGGGTTTCGTAGCTGGGGCTGTAGAACTCACGCTGAAGCTGCAGCCCGTCGTAGTCCAGTTGTTTCAGATCAGCATTCAGGGGAAAGCCCTCCAGGTTTCCTTTGTAGGTGGTGTAACTTACAATGCCATCGTACATAATATCCTTTCCCTTAAAGAACCTGTCAGTTACTACCTCCAGTTTTTCTACCTTCAGGGGGTTGTATTCAATGATCTTATCCGTATCTGTTACAGGCACTCCATCCAGCAGCACCAGGGGAGGGTTTTCAAAGTAATCCCTGATGTTAGGGTCGAGCAGTTTAAAATTAAATTTGCCACCTTGCTTTCTGACTCTTACCTCATAAACATACTCCCGCATTACTTCTTCCATGGTGGGGAAGCGGGTAAAATTATCCAGTAAGTAAGTTTTGCTGGGAGTTCTGTAAAAGGCAGCACTATCCAGCCTGGGGGCAACAAGCTGATTTCTTTCTTCCTGCCAATAGGTGTTTTGCGCCTGCATTTGTACATGCCTAAGTCTTAACTGCTCCTGATATTGCTCCGGTATTATAAACGGAGCAGGGGGCACTGCCGAATACTGGGTGGCGTAGGGGCTGGATATTTCTATGTTATAAAGCCCTGCCTGATCTGGTCTGTTTTGAAGGATAACATCATTTAAGCCATAGAGCTGCTCTGTGATAAACAGTGCCTCTCCCTGCTCATTGGTGCTGGAAACATAAAACTGCACCAGCTTGCCTGGCACCGAAAGATAAGTGGTTACGCCCGCAGCCGGAGCACCCGTTTCTTTACTGGTTACAACTGCCCGGATAATGTGCCCTTCGTACTCCGGAATGTAAGCCAGCGCAGGGGCTTCTTCCTTTTCGAGGAGCTCCTGCCAGCGGAATCTTCTCCATCCCTGGGTGAGCATCAGGTTATCCATGGCCTGGGCTGTCTGGGGCCCTTTCGCTGAAAAGTAATAAGCAGGAGATTCTATATGTCCCTTAAGGTCGGAGCTAAGCCAGAGGTAGCTCATGATGTTGCCGGCCGCCTCTTCACGGCTGAGGGAGTCGGTGCGGTATACGGCCAGCGAGAGGTTGGCTGGAGTTCCGTTACCCTTTTCGCTGGCAGCAAGCTGCAGCTCCACCTGCTGGCGGCTGGCATACCTATTTTTATTTGTGCCGGCATCAAGGCTAAGGATATTTTGCGGGTACCTGAAGTAGAGGCGTTCTGCTACCGCCTGCTTCTGCTGGTTAATAAGGGTAAGGTGAGAAATACCTTCTCCCAGCTGCTGCTTGTTTAGCCTGAAAACAGCCTGGCCATTTGTTAATTTCTGCGTTTCTACTACTTTAACCTGCTGGCGGGTATGCACAAACAGGTGCAGCTGCTGATCGGGTAAATTGGTGCTAACGCTGATGCTTAGCCCATCGTTAGCTTCCTCTTCCAGCTGCATTACATAGCCCTGGCTTTGCACGGCAGGGAGGGAGAAAGAAGTAAAGCTGCTGTCGGTACCCAGGCTTACCAGCGCTTTGTAGGTTGTGTTTGCCTCCGGTGTAAAGTAAAAATGGCCCATGCCAAACTTCAGGGGGCTAAAAACTGCCACCGTATCTCCCTGCTCTTTTACCACCACTCCCTTAACGGCAACGCCTTTTCCGTGGCTGTCAAGGGCTTTAAAAGCTACTTTGCTCCTGATGCCACTAAGCATTTCGCCGCCTTCTGGAAAAAACTGCACATCAAAAGCTGCCTCAGCTACCGGAGCAGAGTATTCCGGTACCGTAAAGGTGTTGATAAGGCTAACAGGTTTTTCAAAGTAAAATTCGGGGCCGAAGTTTTTCATCCAGTTTGTATAGGCCCTTAATTTGTAGCTGCCCGATTTTAAGCTTAGGGGCAGGTAAAAAGAACCGCTGCCGCTACCGTTTTCCAGCGCTGTTTTTGCCTGCAGTACAGGTTTGTTCTCTTTATCCAGCACTTCCACATAAGCCAGCTTGCTAAGATCCAGGGGCTGATGCCTGCTGCCATCCACCACGTACAGTTTAAACCACATGGTTTCACCGGCCAGGTAATCCTCCCTGTCGGTGTGCACAAATACCTTTTCAATTACTGCCCGCTTTGTATGCTGCTCAAATGCCTGCCGCAGGGAAGAAAATTGTGTTGTCTGCGCCAGCCCTGCAGCAGAACCCAGGGTGCATAATATAAAAAGCAGCAGACGGGCTGGCAGAAAGCAGCTGTTGTATTGACGGAAAATGGGCGGCGTGCACATCATAAAATAAGATTGTTATTCCCAGAAATCGGGTTGAACGGGTCTGGCCTTCGTGGAGCAATCGTAGCATTCAGGATTGTCAAGCCCGAATACTACCCCCGACAGATCCTGATAGATAGGTTCCACGCCAGACTGGCCAAAGTAATAATTAAAGCTGTCGGGTGTAACCTCTATCAGATCACACCACAGCCTGTAGCCCCAGGGCTGCACCTCATCGGCCCTGATATAAATTCTTTTCTCCTGTACCTGGCCAGCACTGAAAAAACCAATAACAGGCTCGTTGGCATTATCCAGAGAATAGATGTTACCACCAAGCTCTACAGGCTGGGGATCGAAAAATGAGCCCATCTGTTCAGAGTTCTTTTTCATTTGCTGATAGTACTCAAAGGCCTCCTTGCTAAGGGCAAACTGCTTTACCAGGATGCTGTATTTAGTAGAGAGCTTCCAGGATGCATGTGGTACAACAGTAAGTGGCTGCTGATATATTATATCGTTGCCAAGTTTGGCAGAAGAACCCAGCAGCAGACTGGTAGAGTTATTGTTCTGCCAGCACCTGATTGGTGTGGGCGGCACACGGTCAATGATCTGTCCATCAACATAATCTACAGTTGACTGATACAGCGAGCGGAACTCCCAGGTTTCCTCAAACTCCCAGCGGTAATAGCGGGTGTTATTTTGGGGGTCGTGGGTGGTTACGTACAATTGTACCCCTTCGCTGCTAAGTGTCCAGTTAAGGCTGTCAATAGGGGGAGCCTGCTTTACTTCTACGTAATCAGAAAGGTACTCCCGGTTCTGCGATGTTTTGATATGCAGGCGATAGCGGTCGTTAGGGTTCAGGTCAAGGGGCGGTAAAACATAAACACCATCCGCAGTTTCCTGCAGTGGAAGGTCAAGCCCGCAGCTTTCACATTCTATTCTTACATCTGCAGAACGCTCGGGTGTGATCCTGGCGGTATCGGCCAGGCGGGCAGTGCGTGTGAGCTTGATTGTAGTAGGCTCGCCACTGCGTAAAACACCCTCTATCACCAGAAAATTATTTGCTTCGGCTATTACAGGAGGCTCGTAGGGGTCTACACAGCTAATCCAAAGGCAGGCAGTGCAGATAGATAACAGAAGAATTTTCAACCAATATTTCATGCTGCTCAAAATCTGATGTTGTAGTTGATAAATGGAATGGCACTGCCAAAAATGGAGAGCCTGTAGCCCTTTATAGCACCTGCTTCTGCAATAAAATAGGCCGAGTACACATTTCTTCTGCCGGTGAGGTTGTACACACCAATGGTCCAGGAGTTGTGGGTAAGCTGCTTCAGGTAATGGTTGCCCTCTATGTTAATGGCAAGGTCGGTGCGGAAGTAATCCGGTATTCTGTTAGCGTTCCTTTCTGCATAGAGTACACGCTCAGAGCCGGCGTACCAGTACTTGGCAATGGGCAGGGTAATGGGGCGGCCGCTGCTGTAGGTGCAGTTAAGGGACACACTAAAGCGGTGCGAAAATTTATAGTTGCCAATAAGGGTAAAGTCATGAGGCTTGTCGTAGTTGGCCGGGTACCAGTCTCCATTGTTAATAAGCTCGCCGGCGTTGGGGTCGTCCATGCGCAGCAGGGTGCGTGAGTAGGTGTAGCTAAGCCAGCCGTTTAGCTTTCCGCTAAGCTTTTTGATCATAAACTCTGCTCCATAGGCCTTGCCTTCGGTATTGATCACTTCTGCTTCTATGGCGTGGTTCATAACCAGTTCTGCACCACCTTTGTAGTCCAGGTAATCCTGCATATTCTTGTAATAGCCTTCTACAGAGGTTTCTATTACACCATTCCGGAAGTTCTTGTAAAAACCCAGCGAGAACTGTTCACCAAATTGCGGGCGTATGTTGGGATCACTTAGCTTCCAGATATCGGTGGGCGATACCGCCGTGGTGTTGGAGAGCATGTGAATGTACTGGCGCAG
This sequence comes from Cesiribacter sp. SM1, assembly GCF_020178975.1. Classification (GTDB taxonomy): domain Bacteria; phylum Bacteroidota; class Bacteroidia; order Cytophagales; family Cyclobacteriaceae; genus Cesiribacter. The sequence continues at coordinate 359,090 of NZ_JAHXBU010000094.1, read as the reverse complement.
GGTATTGTAGCCTCCCTTAACAGAAAAGCTTGGGGTAAACATGTAGCGGGCAGATAGCCTGTATTCGGGCCCGTGGTAGGTTTTGATGAGATCGCCAGAGCCGTAGGAGAGGGTATCCAGCATATTGGTTTCGCTCCGGGGTAAACCATCGGCATAGGTGATCACACTTTTAGGCCCCAGGTAATTGAAGAGCGAGTACCGCAGCCCCAGGGTTACAGCAAACCTTTTAGATATATCGTACTGATCTTCCAGGTAAAGGGCGCTTTCCAGTGCCCGCTCGCTTTCCAGTACATCGGGCACCACCTCAGATCCCTCACCTATGGGCAGGAATGAACCCGGGCGCAGCTTATAGTAAACAGAGGTAAGGCCAAAGTTTAAGGTGTGGCTCTGGTTCAGCGAATAATTGAATGCTGCCTGTGCATTCAGCTGGTTAATATTAAAAGCCAGCTTATAGGCATTAACAGGATTACTTTCGCTGGATACCCCAAAGCTGTACTGGCTGTAACTGCCGGTAAAATCGGCCAGCAGTTTATCAGAAAAAATCTTTTTCCATTTTAGGGTAGCATTTTTGTTATCGTAGCCATACAGGGTATCGGTTCTTAGCTTAAACTGATCTTTGCTGAAGTAGCCGGTAAAGTAGAGGTTGCTTCTTTCGTTTATTTCATGGGTAAGGTTCAGGTTTACATCATAGAAGGAGGCTTTGCTGTTCTGGTACTCTTCGTTATCGAGCAGCTTTAGCAGCCAGTTAGAGTAAGTGGTACGGCCACCCAGTATAAACGAGGTTTTATCTTTGATGATAGGACCCTCTATGGTAGCCCTGCTTGTTAATAGGCCAATGCCGGCCTTGCCTTCTATCTTTTTCTTGTTGCCGTAGCGTGGTGTAATCTTTAGCACCGACGACAGGCGGCCGCCATACTGTGCCGGAATACTGCTTTTGAAAAGCTCCACCCCATCGAGCAGATCGGAATTAAAGGCCGAAAAGAAACCAAAAAGGTGCGAGGGGTTGTATACGGTAGCATCGTTGAACAGGATCAGGTTCTGATCTACAGAGCCTCCGCGCACATTAAAGCCAGTACTGGCCTCGCCCGTGGTTTTTACCCCGGGCAGGGTAAGCACCACCCGCAGCACATCTGGCTCACCCATTACGCTGGGTACCTGCCTGATGGCCCTGATGTTGATTTTTTCCATGCCCATCTGCGCCTGGCTCACATTCACATCTCGATCGGCACTAATTTCTACCGCCTTTAGCTGGGCAACATTTTCAAAAAGCTCAATATCCAGCTTTCCATCAGAATAAAGCACAATCTGGAGCTCCTCGCTAACCATGCCTACCGACCTTACCTTAAGGGTGTGGCGGCCTTTGGGAATGCGAAGGGTAAAATTTCCGAAGGCATCGGTAGCGGCTCCTGTAAAGGGATCTTCAATGAGAACGGTAGCGCCAATTACCTGCTCTCCGGTTTGGGCACTGCGGATCTGGCCTGTTATGGTAGCATTGCCCGGTACAATGGTCTGGGTTTTTTTACCGATCTCATAGATCTTGTCTTTTTTAACCCAGGATCGGTTGCCGTTGCCATTGTAGTAATCTACAACAAACTCTTTTTCCTGCTGCGGGCTAACTTTCTCTTCTTCTTTCCTGAAAAAGCCAGCGGGCAGGCTGGTGATAATCTTCTGGCCTTTGGTGATATAGATGTTTTTAGTTTCGGCATCCACTGCGTACTCCAGCCCGCTGCCCTGCAGGGCCTGTTCCAGCACAGCGGCTAATGGCTTATTGGTATAATTACCACTTATAGAAAGGCTGTCGGTGTGCTGAGGATTATAGTAAAAACGATAGCCGCTTTTTGTTTCCAGCTCCTGTACAAACTGCTCGAAGCTAAGGCTGTTAAAGCTGGCGCTGATGACCGGTGGTTGTACGCTTTGTGCTGCGGCTGGCAGTGATAGGAAAGAAAAGCCCAGGAAGAGCAGAAAAAACTGTATAAAATGTTTCATGGTTGTTCTGTTGCCTGGTTGTAATACTCCACCATGCTCAGCAGGGCAAGCTCCGGGTTTTGGCGGAATTTAATCTTGTTCTTTTTCAGGTACTGGCGAATCTCCTTTTTCTGATCTGCCAGCACTTTTAGCGCAGAGCCCTTACTTTTTACCGGGTGGTACTGGCCATCTTTTTCTATGAAGTAGAGGTTTTTCTGGATAAATTCTCTGTGAAGCTGGTTGTTGTCAATGCTTTCTTTTACACTTTTTCTGCGTTTTACAAGCAGTTGGGTATTTCCCCCGGATAGAAGATCATAAAAACCCGAAAGCATGGGTGAACCCTTTGCATCGTTTAGTACAGTGGTTGCTGCCACAGCTGCTCCTGTTGCAGTGTCGGCTGTCGTAGAAACACCTGCCGCAGCAGCCGATACTGCCGCAGCATCGGCTGCCTCAAGATTTATGAAGAGATGGCCCGAGAGGGAAAAGTGGCTGATTTTTTCTTTGTACAGCCTTATTTTGAAAACACCTGCATAATGCTTTACCACCAGTTCTTCTGCAGCAATATCGTAGCGTATTGGAACATGCTGGTACAGTTGCCCTTTATAATGCAGGCTGCCTTCCTGCCATTCATCGATAAGAAAATAGGCATGCCCCTCAATTCTGTTATCCCAGCCTGTATATTCCCGGCCATGAAACAGAAAGGAGTTGTCCCTGACTTTTTCCCTGTAGAGAGCAATGGTATTGTGCAGGGCATCATCCAGAGAATCTAAGCCTGCGGCTGACTGAGCGTTTACATTTGCAGTGGAGCCAGCCAGGAGCAGGATCAGGAGGTTAAAGAACAGGTATTTACGCATAAACTTTAGCAGCCACAGGAGCGGGCCGCCTTTTAAATAAATTAAGCAAGGGTTGAATCACCTGAAACAGATACGCCAGCGGCCTTGAATTACAAATAAATCTTTGGCAATTCAATAATAACAAAACTTCACCATATATCAACGCTATTGCTTAAAAGGCTGTAAAAAGCTTAGTTAGTACTGAATTATCATTTGTTTGTGCCCATGCTGCCTGCATCCAAAGCAGGAATTAAGCTGTGTAAAATGAAAGTTTCTGCTTTAAGGTGTACATTTCAGAATAAAATGATAGAAAGCATGTGCGAACTTTACGCTTTGCACTGCAAAACAACATTACAGACAGCTGTAAAAGCCTTTTTTCTCATCGTAGCGTAGGGCTGTGCAGCTCAAAATAGTCTTTCCCGGAACCCAGTGTTGTCGTTCTTCGAAAGCAATGGTAAAAATTAAACATCTTTGATCTGATGAGCACACAAAACAGCCAGGATCGCTTTCAGGGTTTGCGAACCGCCATTTACCCGGTACCCGATGTGCAGGCCGCCAAAGCATGGTACGCACAGGTGTTTGGAAAGGATCCTTATTTTGATGAGCCGTTTTACGCAGGCTTTAACATAGGCGGCTATGAGCTGGGACTGGTGCCCGCTGAAGGTGCTGCCAAGCCCGGTGAAAATGGTGTGGTGGTGTACTGGGGAGTACCCGATGCAGGCGATGGCGTTACATATTTACTTGAACAGGGAGCAAAAGAGCGGGAAGGGGTGCAGGATGTAGGTGGCGGCATTCGCCTGGCTACAGTGTTCGATCCCTGGGGTAATGTACTGGGCATCATCGAAAACCCATACTTCAGGCCAGAGAAGATATAGGTGAGTACTGTTTTTGTATCGAAATCAATACTTACCATTCACTCATTCACTCATTCACTCATTTGATTTTCCTATGCGTTACCTTTTTATCCTTTTCCTGTGCCTGTCTTTTGCCGCATCAGCATTTGCCCAGCAGCAGGCTGCCACCGAGGTGGTACAGGCTACTACCCTGGTGGTAAGGGCAAAAGCAAAGGATGCCAAGTTTATTGGCACTTCCATTGGCGGGGCTTATGTGGTGGTGAAAGATCCTGTAACGGCTAAAGTACTGGCAGAAGGATTTACAGAGGGTAGCACTGGCAACACCAAACGCATTATGCAGGAGCCACGGCAGCGTAATGCAGCACTGGCCGACGATGAAACTGCGAAGTTTGAAACTACCCTGCAGCTGGAGAAACCCCAGTTTGTAACAGTAGAGGTGTGGGCTCCTTATAACCAGCCCGGCGCCAGGGTGCAGGCCCAAACCCAGCTGTGGCTGCTGCCGGGCAAGCATATTACGGGCGATGGCCTGGTGGTGGAAATTCCGGGATTTATAGTAAATGCCCTGGCTCCACAGGCGCATGAGTCGGTTGCTGCCGGCAAGGAAGTGCCGCTGCTGGCAAATGTTGTGCTTACCTGCGGCTGCCCTGTTACCCCCGGCGGACTCTGGGATGCAAACCGCTACGAGGTAGAAGCCCTGGTATACCAGGGGGGTAAGCTTAGCCAGCGGGTGCCGCTGCAGGTAAAGGAGAAGGACAGCACTTTTAGAGGCAGCTTTGTGCCACAAACCGCCGGTACCTACGAAATTGCCATTACTGCCTATGATCCTGCATCTGGGAATACAGGTGCGGCCAAGGTAAATTTTATTGTGAAATAGTGTCCTCCCATCCCAATTTTATCTTCGCAGGTACTGGTGCAGCAGGGGCACAGGATTTGCAGTGCTCTGTTGTAAAAAGATCTTCCGATGAAAAAGAGTAAAATTTGTTTACAGATTTTTTTTCTGCTGTTGCTGGCGGCTTGTGCTGCCGATAAAGGTGGAGCCGATAAGGGTGTGGAAACTGCACCGGCTGCAGTGCCCGATGAATCAGTTGCTGTGGCCGTCTCTGATTCTGTGCAGTTTAGAGATGGGGATAACAGCTTTTGGCTGCGGCTAAATAGTATTCAGGATAGCCGCTGCCCTAAAGATGTTAACTGTATAACGGGTGGAAAAGCGGTTGCCGAGCTAGCTGTTGGCAGCGAAGGAGCAGTAGCAAACCTTTGCACAGGTGCTGATTGTTTTGGAGAATCGGGAAATTCTTTCTTATTTCGTTTCAATAATTTGAGTTACAACATCGTTTTGGTAGATGTACTGCCTTACCCCAATGATGGGCAGGAATCGGTCCGGAAACAAGCAATATTGAAGATAAAGCGGGCTACGGGTTAGCCTGCCTTGTGGTTAAAGTTGGAAAAGGAAGACCCTGCTATGGCAGGGTCTTCCGCTTTTATAGTATTCTGTAAATGGGGTAGCGTAAATGTGCCTCCTCGTAATAGGGAGAGCGTTTGTAGACCCAGTCCAGCTGGGCGCCTGCATCACCGGCAAAGGCTGCATCTTTCTTTTTCAGGTCCTCCAGCTCCTGCCGCAGGCCTGGGTTGTCTTTAAGCAGTTGCGCGGCTACATCTTCAAATACATAATCGCTAAAGCCTTCCTTTTGCTGCAGAATGGTATCAAAGAAATTCCAGGCAAAGTAGCTGTCGGGGGCGGCAGGTTCCAGCACCTCTACAATAAAGCGGCGGGCGGGCTGTTCTGTCGATATCATAAAATCGCCTTTGCGCAGCTTAAGCTGCTGCTTCTGGGGCTGTACCTTTATGCTGTGGTGCAGGTAATGGCCTTCGAAAGGTCTTTCAAGGGTTTTGAAATCAGCGATCCTGTACACCTCTCCCTCTATAAGGGTATCTTCACTAAGCGCTGTCATGGCAACGCCATTGGCTTTAAGGCGCTCCAGCACAGGCCACCATCCCTGGGGCACAACATAAAACCGGGGCACCTGCACAGGCTGCGCAGCTTTGTAGGTATCGTAGTGCCTTAACGGCTTTTCAAATGGCTTTGTGCGGTCGTAGCTGAGGCGGGGCAGGCCGCTCACTTCGCTGGTTTGCATGCTGCCTTCGTAGCCCTTAAAGTTTAAGATTGTGTGCTGACTGGTATCGGATACCCAGTGCAGGGGTATTTCGGTTTGCCGTGCAAAAAAATCCTGTTGCTCCTGCTGTAGCTGCTGCAGCTTTTTGCCATCACGGGCAGTTGCTTTTGCTGCAATCAGCAGGAACTGGTAGGTAGCTTTTACCCGCTGCTCATAGGGCTTCAGCATATGGGTTTCCGTCATGATGCCGAGGGTATTATGCAGGGCTGCAAAGCCGGTACTGTAGCGCGGGTGGTCGATGAAAGAAACCCAGCCCTCATCTGGTACCTTGCCCCATACATTTACATAGGGCGTCATGGGCCAGCCCTCCTGCTCCATCTGGGTATAGAGCTGTGGTGCCAGCTCCTGCTGCAGGTATTGCCCCAGCGGACCGTTCAGCTTGTTGTGCTGGGTGGGCAGAAAGGTCATGGTATACTGGTAATCGGCACCGTTGCTCACGTGGGTTTCTACGTAGAGCTGTGGCTTCAACGCCAGGAAAAGCTGGGCAAAAGACTGGGCATTGCGGCTATCCAGCTTGATATAATCGCGGTTCAGGTCCAGATTGCGGGCATTGCCCCGGAAGCCGTATGCCTCAGGCCCCTGCTGGTTTGCACGGCTGTGGGTATTGCGGTTTAGGGCACCGCCAATGTTGTAGAAAGGAATTACGGCAATGGCCACACTGCCCACTTCTTTCCGGAACTGTGGGTTAAAAGCCAGCTCCCGCAGCAGCAGCATAGAGGCATCCAGGCCATCGGGTTCACCGGGGTGTATGGCATTGTTGATCAGCAGCAGGGGCTTTCCGCTTTGTTTGATACTACTGATACTGCTTTTGCCGTCGGGGCTGTAGAGCAGCAGGTGCAGGGGTTCGCCGCTATCGGTAGGTCCGGCGGCCTGCATGCTTATTTTGTCTGATGCTTTATCGAGTGCCCTCCACCAATCCATGGCTTCGGCATAGGTAGGGGTTTGGGTGCCCCCGCTTTGTTCAAAGCGGGTAGGCAGTTTTTGTGCCTGCAGCGAAAAAGGAAGCATAAGGAGAAGGGTGTAGAAAATTCGAAGCATGCTGCCAAGATAAGTGCTGCCGGCAAAGAATGCTAGCAGGAAGTACAGTTACAGCCGAACAGAACAGGATTATTCAACATCAGGCCTTTCTGCAAGAGGAGCGGGAGCATTGTGGTAACGATGCTTATCGATCATGTATACCATGCACTCCCGCAGCCGCTCATCCTGCAGCAGCAGCGGATGCATAAAAGTTTTTAGCGGCTGCATGCCAATCTTTTTCATCACATTTTCTGATGGAGTGTTCACCAGGGGTGCTACTGCATACACCTTTTCCAGCCCTAAACGGGAGAAAGTATAGTCCAGACAAGCTTTGGCTCCTTCTGTAGCGAAGCCCTGGCCCCAGGCGCTCTTTTTCAGGCGCCAGCCTATATCTGTGCAGGGGGTAAAGTATGCCTGGTAATTTTGTTCTGAAAGGCCGATAAACCCAATAAATTCCCCATCCTCCAGCTTATCCACGGCAAAATAGCAGAACCCTCTTTCAGCATACTGCTGCTGCATCCGCTCTATAAACCTGTAAGTTTCTTCTTCTGATGCTGTGCCGGGGAAATACGCCATCACCTCCGGATCTGCATTAAGGGCAGCCATGGGCTGCAGATCGGCCTGCCTCCAGTTCCGGAAGCCAAGTCTTTGGGAGGTAAAGAGGTAACTTTTCATGGGCTGGTTGCTAAGCTGTTGAAGGTTAGTGTCCGTCGGCAATGTAGTAGCGTTTGGCACCGGCTGTTTTGCCGTTATGTTCCCTGTACACCATCCTTCCAATTTTACCGGTATCTCCTAATGCCCTGCCTTTTATCAGCCAGGCAATACCAAAAGCAAAAAGTGACAGGGCTTCAAACACTAAAGTTGAATAATTGAATAAATCAAACCCATCGGATATTGGAACCATGGCCATGAATATAAGAATGGAATACCCACAAATGCGGTAGATCTTGTTCTCATTCACAGCGCTTACCGGTATATCTTCATTCCTGGCCTGGCCAATTGTAAACACATTAATTGCCAGGTTTGCAAAGATAAGAAACAGGGCCGCAGCAAAGCCATAGTGTAACCAGCTTAGCCACTCGCCGGGATAAGGTATCAGGGTAAAGAGTTTTTCCGGATCAACTCTATATTCAGGCGCGGTAGGCACCAAAGCAGCGCCAAAAGCCATGATGCCTGCCAGGTTTGTTAACAGGCTGTCGTTCCTGAAAAAAGATCTGTTGACATGTCCTTTATAGCGGATCAGGAACAGACCAACTGCAAATAAAGTACCTGTAAACAGCTCCCGGAGGTTTGTATAGTAGTAATGGCTGATGGAGGGCTGCAGTTCGGTTTTAAAAAAAGGAATAAAAGAAAAGCACACAAGCACAAGCGGTAAAGCAATGCCCAACCACCCGATTGCTTTCCTTATTCTTCTATAAGTAAATACATCATTATCATCACCCCTCACAGTCATTGGCTCGTATTTCATAAATATCAGATGTATATACTTATCTGCAAATGCTTACAGTACTACTTCAGCTAAAGCAGGGGCAGTGTTACCTCTTTTAGCCACAGCTATGATTTTCATACTCATATAACGTAAACCGCAGAACAGATACATCATCAACGAATGAATGTATCTATATGTCTTCCCTGATGTGTCTGGTAGCCATTTAGGTGATGGTAAACGGTCCATTAACCTTGGCCAAACGGGTTCCATTGATTCCATGGTACTCGCAGTTGAGTTATCCAACTCGCCAGCCAGCATTAAAAAAGGTTTATATGCTCTTACCTGGGGAGGTCTCCGGATGTCGTGTACATCGGGAGAAGTCACGGGGCCGCCCGGCGGAAGAGGTCATAGTAGTTGGTAGTAACGAGCCGTAGGAGCTACGGAGCTCTCACAAGCCAGTGAAGGACCGAACGCTAGGTTGTCCAAAATTCGATTGGGAGGCGGCCGCCGCTGCGGTTCAGGCTTCGTGCTTGCTAGCCCTGCCTTAAACTCCGAGAAGGGAATGGCTGTTGTAAAGAGCGGCTATTCTATCCCTAGTGAACCGCTGTATACGAGGCCCGTACGTACAGTGGTGTGAGAGGCGCACCAGAGAGCTTAACGGCTCACTGGCCGTCTACTCGATTAGCGGTTCGTTGTTTTTCTTCCAATATGGTTCTATAATTTTACCTTCTTTATGGCTTAAAACTAAAAGTATGATTGTTGGAACTAAACAGAAGACTGTTGCTTGAATAGAGCCTTCCGGACCAAATTCTCCTCCTGTAAACCATACTGCACCCTCAATCTTAGAAGTTATCAATGTCTTAGAAAGTGTATTGCCTGATACATTTGCACCAAAAATGGCTGACTGTGTAAAATTCCAGGCAAAATGTAGTGCAATGGGAAACCATAAGTTCCTCGTGTAGATGTAGGCGGCTGCAAGTAAAAGACCAGCCTGGATGGCAAGTCCTATAGCGGCAGTTAAGGAACTATTTGGATTAGCATAATGCATGGCTCCAAATAAAACGGCAGAAATCACCAAGGCTACGTAGCTCCCCAGTTTCTCTTCTGTAATCCTGAAAACAATACCCCTCAATAGAATTTCTTCCACAATGGCAGAGGTAAAGGCCATAGCCAATGGAGGAACTATAAACAAGACAGGGTTCACAGATATGATGGAATAACCACCCTTTAAGTAAATTACCAATATGGTCAACGCCTGTAAAACTACGCCTAGAGCTATTCCTATTGTTATGTTTCTAAGGAGGTTGTTTTTAGAGAATTCTGTTATTTCTCTTTTTTCGTAGCGCTTGAATAGATAGGAATAGGAAACTATGGCAAGAATAGCAACAACTACCCCTCTAACTAGCTTTGCCCAGTCATTGCTGATGCTCGTCAACTCCAGGAATTTCTCAACTAAAGGTTGCCCAATCCGGATTATTGCCAGACATACAATTAGTCCGATTATTATTTTCGTCAGAGGAAAGTGCAGGGCTTTTTGCCCGAGGCTAATTTTACTCATTTTATGATTGTTATTTATGTGAGGGTTTTCTACAATGACCGCTAAAGTCCGTTGAATAAAGCAGGGGCTGCTCACCGCCGCCTCTCAATGTACATCTGGCTAAAGTTTCTGGTAAGATAGTAAAGAGCTCTTACAGCCCTGGCTTTATTCTGTTGTTGTGGCCAGTATTTTTTTATTTATAATCTATAATTAAGCCCTAATCCTATGTTTACTTTGCTATAAGGCAAGTTATTTTCAGTATTTGTGAATTTATATATCAATGCACCCCCTAGTCTTAAGCTAAATCTTAGCTTACTTCCACCGACTCTCATCACCCCAACTGGTTCAAACAAAAGGCTTTTATCATGGTATTCTACGTTTGGGGTAGTTTCAGGCTTAACACTATAATAATTATCATCAGTAAGGTAAGAATTCAAATATCCTGCTTTGACTCCTACTCCAACTTCAAAATTTGAGTGTTCAGTTGCTATTTTTCCGAAATTAAACTGAGTAAAATACAACTGGTAGTTTCCATATAAATGTCCTGGATTTGCACCCTTATATGCATTACCATAGCCATGCCCAAACCCACCGTATACCTCAAAGACCTGGGAGTTGCCTAGGTTCTTGTATAAACCAGTTGCAGCTTGTAAATAATATCTTTCTTCCGAACCTATACTTCCAAACCCTTGAACTGCTATTTTATCTGTCAATCCATATGAAATAGTGGCTTGAGCTGATGGAATTAATGATATTCCTGCATCAACTCTTAAATCATTTTTTTTGCTAATTAGAGGGATATCCGTTGACTGAGGATGATACACAATACAACTTGATAGCATTACTGTTATCAAAAGTCCAAACGTAAAAGATTTGATTTTCATGATTATTGTATTGCATATTACCCCCAACGTCCGTTGAATAAAGCAGATGCCCTTCACTGCCCTCTGCTGAAAGTACGAAAAGCTAACGGCCTGCACAAGCAATGGCTGAACGCTGTTGGGGCATTTGCTTTATTCTGTTGTTAGGCTGCGTTTATTATTTTTATCATTCTCTGCAGCTGACTTTCTCTAGTATTTCTATACTCTTCATTTACTAGAGAAAGAGATATGGGGAGAAGTTGTCTATTCAGTGCTATCAATGTGAGTGACTTTAAATCTGCATCTATTTTACCTTCCATAATCAGCTGCCCAAAACCAGTAGCTATAATGACATCATCTATTCCCATGTAAAGACGATCACCAATATTACCAGATACAATAAATTCTTTTATAGCAACTGTATCGACTTGAGTATAGTCATAGGTTTTGTAATTCCATTCGGTAAGTAGGAATGGTATAAATTCTTTTGCTCTTGTATTTTGGTTGTTCTTTCTCCATTCATAAAATTGCCATACTGCGTCAGCTCCGTCATCATTGCCAAAAGGTGAACTTGGCTCAAGCGGGCTCCACAAGAAATCATCTGTCATTAGTGCCTTAGCATTGGGATGAGCATGCTCATAATCAGGCTCCCAACTATTACACATTGTAAATAACAGCTCAAGTGATACGAATAATGTTAATCTTTTCAATGCTATCATGTGGGTTTCGATAACAGCTACAATGCAGCCTAACTACTAGATATACGCCACTGTGGTGTATATCTCGGCTATCAATATAAGCAAAAGGTGCGTTTAGCCAACAATATACAGCTGGCTAAACGCACCTTTATCTTTTAATCATCTTACTGAAGCAGGTAACGCCTGCTACAATTTCTCCTTCAGGTATTTCGCAGTATAATTCGTTTCTGCAAGCTTGGCCATTTCTTCGGGGGTGCCGGCGAACTCAAGCTTGCCGCCGCCTTCGCCACCTTCGGGGCCCAGGTCGATGATCCAGTCGGCGCTTTTGATCATCTCCATGTTGTGCTCAATGATTACGGCCGTATTGCCCTGCTCCACCAGCGCATTGATGGAATGGAGCAGTTTGCTGATGTCGTGGAAGTGCAGACCGGTAGTGGGCTCATCGAAGATGAAGAGAATACCGCCGCTGTTGGCGCCGCTGCCTTTGGCCAGGAACGAAGCCAGCTTTACACGCTGCGCCTCACCACCCGAAAGGCTGCTGGAGCTCTGGCCCAGGGTAATATATCCCAGGCCTACTTCCTGCAGGGGCTGCAGTTTATTGATGATGGCGGCCTGCCCTTTGAAGAATTCCAGGGCATCGTCAACGGTAAGGTCCAGCACCTCGGCAATATCGCGCTCCCTGAACTTCACATCCAGGATCTCCTGCTTAAAACGGCGACCGCCACAGCCCTCGCAGGTCAGGTGAATATCAGCCATAAACTGCATTTCTACGGTTACCTGTCCTTCGCCCTGGCAGATCTCGCAGCGGCCTCCTTCTACGTTAAAGCTGAAGTGGCCCTGCTTATAACCACGTGCCTTGGAAAGTGGCTGATCGGCATAGAGGGAGCGGATGGCATCGTAAGCCTTCACATAGGTTACGGGGTTAGAGCGGCTGCTTTTGCCAATCGGGTTCTGGTCTACAAACTCTACCTGGGTGATCTTTTTATAGTCGCCCTCCAGCTTGTCGAACTTACCGGTGGCTTCCGATACGGAGCCCATCAGCTTGCCCACAGCAGGGTAGAGGATCTTTTTCACCAGCGTACTTTTGCCTGAGCCCGATACACCCGTAATGCAGCTCATTACCTCCAGGGGTATTTGTACATCAATGTTCTTCAGGTTGTTTTCGCGGCAGCCACGCAGCCAGATGCTGTTGCGCCAGGGGCGGCGGTGCTTAGGCACCTGTATGGCTTCGCGTCCGCTTAAGTAGCGGGCGGTATGTGTCTGGCCGTGCTCCATCAGCTCTTCCAAGGTTCCCTGGAACACCAGCTCACCACCATGGGTACCGGCATCGGGACCAATATCGATGATCTGATCGGCGGTGCGCATTACTTCCTCCTCGTGCTCTACCACAATAACTGTGTTACCCAGGTTACGCAGTAACTCCAGTACGCTTACCAGGCGGGTGGTGTCACGCGGGTGAAGGCCAATGGAGGGTTCGTCGAGGATGTACATAGAGCCTACCAGTGCAGAACCCAGGGAGGTGCTAAGCTTGATGCGCTGAAACTCACCACCGGAAAGGGTGTTGGCTACCCGGTTGAGTGTTAGGTATTCCAGACCTACCCTGATGAGGTAATCCAGGCGGTTAGTTACTTCTTTTTGCAGGCGCTCTGCTATTTTCTGCTCATGCGGCGGCAGCTGCAGCCCATCGAAGAAGGCTTTCAGTTTGCCTACTGGCATCAGCACCAGGTCGGCAATGCTCTTGCCGGTTTTAGGATCCTGGCCTGGCTGTACGCCTAGTTTAACATATTGAGCATCTTTGCGCAGGCGTGTTCCGCGGCAATCAGGGCATACGGTGCGGCCGCGGTATCGGCTTAGCAGTACCCGGTACTGCACCTTGTGCATCTGGGTGTTTACCCATTTAAAGAAACTGTTGATGCCGTCGAAGTAATTATTACCCTCCCACAGCAGTTGCTGCTCTTCGGGTGTAAGCTCGTTGTAGGGGCGGTGTATGGGAAAATCGAAGCGGATGCCGTTCTTAAGCAGGGGCTGCAGCCAGTCTTCGCGTTTGCCCTCGCTGCGCCAGGGAGCAATGGCACCTTCGTACACACTTAGGCTCTTGTCAGGTATCACCAGGTCGGGATCGATGCCCAGGATCTGCCCAAAGCCTTCGCAGGTTTTGCAGGCGCCGTAAGGGTTGTTAAAGGTAAAAAGGTTTACGCTGGGCTCCTCAAACTGGATGCCATCCAGTTCAAAGCGGTCGGAGAACAGCCTTCTTGCTTCGAGTGGTGCCTCAGCTCCCGGAATCTCCACAATACAATCGCCGTGGCTTTCAAAAAAAGCAGTTTGTACAGAGTCGGCCAGGCGAAACTGCAGATCCTCGTCGGCAGGGTCTACGGCAGCACGGTCAATCAGGAGGTCGAACTGCATCTGGGCCAGCTCTTTCTCGGGCTTCTCCAGCAGCTCTTCGATAAAGGTGGTTTCGCCGTTGGCGATGATACGGGTGTAGCCCTTGCTAAGCAGCACCTTCAGATCGGCTACAAGGCTGCGCTCGGGGTGGCGTACAAAGGGGCAAAGCACCATAATGCGGGTGCCCTCCGGCAGGCTGTTGATGTAATCCACCACGCTGCTAACGGTATCGCGCTGCACCTCCTGCCCGCTTACCGGCGAGTAGGTGTGGCCAATGCGGGCAAAGAGCAGCTTAAGGTAATCGTAAATTTCGGTGGTGGTGCCAACCGTAGAGCGGGGATTCTTGGTGCTCACCTTCTGCTCAATGGCAATGGCCGGCGATACACCTCGTATGTACTCCACCTCGGGCTTTTCCATACGACCCAGGAACTGGCGGGCATAGCTGCTAAGGCTTTCCACGTACATGCGCTGGCCTTCGGCAAAAAGTGTATCGAAAGCCAGGGAAGATTTTCCCGAGCCGGAAACACCCGTAACCACCACCAGCCTGTTGCGGGGTATGGCAACGCTAAGGTTTTTAAGGTTGTTTACTTTGGCGCCTTTTATAATTATGTACTGGCGCGGATCGAGACTATCGAGTATATCGGGAGCAGGGGTAACTGCAGTTGTTTGCTTCATAGATAATGCAAAAATACAAAAAAAAGGGGAGAGGCTGAAGTATTATAACGCTGCAACAAGCGGTGAATGTTTAAACTGGCACAATACTTTATAGCAGATTTAGGTGCTGGTTCGGGCACTGCTCCGGCACCGGAGCAAAAAATTGCCTGCCACACCATGATTCTTGATATTGTTCAAAAAAATGTTAGTGTTGCTATAGCTAAGTTCAGCTATTGTTGTATTTTTACTTTATAACGCGCTGCCCCATGCTAAAGACAATTTATGTAGCAACAGGCCTGTTTTTAGCCTGTGTAATGCCAGTAGCTGCACAAAAACTGCAGCTTTCTGCCGAAGGAGGCTTCCAGCAAAGCTGGATACCCGATTATACGGAACGAGCTGTAATGCCGGGGAATTATCCGTTATCGCCCCCGGGCTATTCCAGCACTGCTTATGTGGTAGATATTGCAACTGCCTATCAGGAAAAGCCCGGCGGCTACCTGAAGGGTAACTTAAGTTATGCCCTGAATGACCGGCTACAGCTGTACCACAACCTTGGCCTGCATCTGTTAAGGTTTCAGCCCAGGGTTGAGCTGCAGAACATGAGGACTTTTTCCGGAGAGGGGCTGTGGGTTGAGGCGCCCGAAGCAGCACCAGAAGATCGTATGATTATTGGAAATGATCAACGCAGCGGAAAAACAAGTATGCTGTATCTGAGCCAGGAGCTGGGCGCCCGCTACCGGCTGCTGCCAAAAATATGGATTGGCGGTGGCGTAAATCTGTCACATCGTCTCTATTCACAGGTGTGGGTTCAGCAACTTAGCATAGGGTCAGTTGTGCCCGGCCAACAGCCGGTTTATGCCATCACAACAGAAAAAGACAAAAGCGGGGCAAACTTTAATGATCAGGTGCTGGGCGTTCACATAGGAGGGGCTTATGATCTGTGCAGCCATCTTTCCCTGTCGCTGGGGCTTCAGCATAGCTTAACACCTGTTTATACGGCAAACGATGCAGCCAGTAGAAGGGCCAAAGCTAACCTGCTTAGCCTGGGTGTTCAGTATAAACTGAAGCGTTGGTAAGCTAATTTGCCGCCTTAGGCTGGCTTTTTACTTTAAACTTATATCCTACAGTAAGGCTAAAGCTTATAGGTTTTATGGGGCCGGCCGGCTGGGCCTCTGCCGTATAAAGCGACTGCAGGCTTTGCCGTATGCCGGCGGTGGTGGTAATTCCCAGGGGAAGCTCATAAGAAAGGCTGGCTTTCAGGCCCAGCTGTGTGTCCCGTAATCCGTGGCCGGCTTTTGTATATGCTTCTGAAGTGCCGGGAGTACCGGCTTCAGGGGGAAAGAGGGGCATGTTCTGCACCGAAGTAAGCAGGGTGCCCGCATAGCCACCTGCACTTAGCAGTATACGTGGTGTAACTGAGTAGGCGCCTTCCAGGCTCTGGTGCAGAAAAAGAAGCTCGATGTCTGACTCGGCAAAGCTGTACTGCATGTTGCCACTGGTGTAGAGTGTTTTCTCCACTCTTCTTCTGTAGCGCATTTGCTGCAGGCCGGTTTCCAGCCGCAGACTCCATTTGTTGGCTACTTGTAATTGAGTGCGCAGTCCGGCTTCCGGTGCTGGTAAAGTGTAATGCAGGTCTCTGTCGGTGGTGTTGTATAGAGAGGCATGCCCGCCACCCCACACAGGAGGGTTCCAGGTCTGATCCAGAGTTTTGTCCTTCATCAGGCTAAGGCCAATCCCGGCATAGGGTTGCAGGCTCAGTTGCTGTGCTGTAGCCATATGTGCTGCTCCCATCAGGAGTGCACACAACAGGAGAGAGAAAAAAGACTTCTGCATGAGTCAATATTAGTGATATATGAACATTTTGGCAAGATACTTGAGGCTGTTGTTATTGAGTAGCAGAGAGTTGTGAGGAGCCATTAACGTTAAAATCTGTTAATTCTTGCCTAAAGCCTTACTTCTATTGCTAATTATGCTGCTGTTCGGTATATTTGAGTAAAGACCGAATACCCTTCTAAAAATTTTTAATTACTAAACCTCTAGACCCGATACTATGGCCTGAACCTCTACGTTAGCTTAACAGACAATTACATGAGGAAAAATGGATTGAACGATAGCGAATTAGTGCTGTCGTACAAAAATGGCAACGAAGAGGCCTTTAAGACACTCGTCGAGCGTCATAAGTCGAGGATTTATACGGCTATTTACCTGATTGTGAAGGATGCCGAGATAGCAGAAGATCTTTTACAGGATTCCTTCGTAAAAGCTATCAACACCATCCAATCAGGACGTTATAATGAGGAGGGCAAATTCCTTCCCTGGATATTGCGCATCGCGCACAACCTGGCTATAGACTACTTCCGCAAGCAGAAGCGGTATCCCGTGGTAAACATGGAGTATACCAACCCTGTTTTTAATACGGTGGAGTTCTCCGAGGGCACCTATGAGGATGAACAAATCCGGCACGAAACACACAACCTGCTGTATCAGCTCATTGCAGAGCTGCCAGATGCACAGCGAGATGTTTTAATACGCCGGCACTTCATGCAAATGAGTTTCCAGGAGATTGCTGATGCAACCGGAGTAAGCATTAACACCGCGCTGGGTCGTATGCGATATGCGCTTATCAATCTTAGAAAAAAGATGGAGAGCAATAATATCGCCTATGATCAAAACCTTTACCCCGGATGATTTGCTAAGGTACCTTTATGAGGATACCTCAGTTGAAGAAAGCAAAGAAATTGAAATCGCGCTTCTGACAGATGAGCGCCTGCAGCAAGAGTGGGAGCAACTACAGAATGATTTCCAGTTGCTTGACGATCTGCTTCTTGAACCTTCGGAAGCAGTAACCGACAGAATTATGCATTGGGCGGGCGCCATGAATATGGCAGCCTTAAGAAGTTAAAAACTAAATTAAATGCAGAAGCCCTGTTTACACACGTAAACAGGGCTTCTGCATTTATTATGTTGTTCTGTTGCTAACTATTTTGCTTTCTGAAATTGAAAGCACCACCGATTACAAAAATCATCCCCAGGCCGGCAAGCGCCATTGGAAAGCCTAAACCTGCTTCTGATACGGCATCACTGCTGTTTAAGCCAGCAGCCTGCGATTCTTCATCTTCTGGTTGTATGGTGTTGCCGGTGTTTTTCTCCGCCACCTGTTCTACAGATGTATGTGTGTGTTCTGCAATCTTTAACTCATAGGTAAAAAGAAAACCCAGCCAGACCATAGCCAAACCCAGCACAACCAGTAAAGTGTATAATTTCCGGGTACTCATGCTTCCATCGTCTAAAAATAATACAGTGCTTTTGTAGCTGTACTGGGTGTAACGAGGCTACAGATTAAAAAGGTGCAAGCTTTGCCATGTTTTTAAGGCGCCCGTTTAATTTGTAACTGCATCATACTGCAAAAAACCTCCCCATCTGCCCAAATACTGTATTTTCATTATCTTTGGCTTATGCTAAAAAAAGAGCGATACAAAGCCTTCATAGATTACTTTACTGTTAACATGCCGGAGGCCGAAACTGAACTGGCCTTCAATAATCCATATGAGCTGCTGGTGGCTGTTATCTTAAGCGCCCAGTGCACCGACAAGCGGGTGAACATGACCACACCTGCCTTATTCGAGGCATTTCCCACAGCCCGGCACCTGGCAGCCAGCCATTTCGATGAGCTTTTTCCCTACATCAAAAGCATTTCTTACCCCAACAATAAAACCAAACACCTGCTGGGCATGGCTAAAATGCTGGTGGAGGAGTTTAATAACGAAGTGCCTGCCGATGTAAAGCTGCTACAGAAATTACCAGGTGTAGGGCGCAAAACTGCCAATGTAATTGCCTCTGTGGTGTATAACCAGCCTACCATGGCGGTAGATACACATGTGTTCAGGGTAAGCAAGCGGCTGGGGCTGGTAAACCAAAAGGCCAAAACACCGCTGGAGGTAGAAAAAGAGCTGGTAAAGCATATACCGGAAAACCTGATACCACATGCCCACCACTGGCTGATCCTGCATGGCCGTTATGTATGTGTAGCGCGTACACCTAAATGTAATGTATGCCCACTTACCCATTTTTGCCGGTATTTTGAAAAGAACGTTAAGCAGCTTTAAAGATGTGCGGCCTTAGCCTGATCATAGACCCTGAAGAGGCACTGGCTGCAAAACCTGCCGCAGACTCTCTGCTGCTGCAAATGCAAAGCCGGCAGGAGCACCGTGGGCCCGATAGTGGTGGGGCGGTGAACCTGCCCTGGGGCAGAGGTTTGCTTGCCCTGGGGAGCCGGCGGTTGCAGATCCTGGGCACCACTGCAGCAGCAGAACAGCCCATGCACCGCATATGGGGCAGTAAAAAGGGATGGCTAAGCTACAATGGCGAGCTTTACAATTACACCGAGCTCCGCAATGAGCTGATACAGCAGGGCTGCAGCTTTAGCAGCACCTCAGATACGGAAGTTGTGCTGTATGCGCTGCTTATCTGGGGTAAAGCAGTGCTGCAAAGATTAAACGGCATGTTTGCCCTGCTCTACTACGAGGGCCTGGAGAATGGCGAACCCTGCCTGCTTGTGGCCAGGGACCGCTGGGGGCAGAAGCCCCTTTACTACACCCGGCAAAATAATGTGTGGCTGGCAGCATCGGAGCTGCAGGGCCTGCTGGCCAGCGGGCTGGTGGAAAAGCGGCTTAACGAGCCGCAGCTCATGCACTACCTGCAGTACAAGTTTGCTGCCCGTCCACAGACTTTTTTTCAGAATATTCATGAGCTGGAGCCCGGCCACTATCTGCTCTTTACGCCCCACCAGCAGCCGGTAGAGGGTTCTTTTGTGCCCCCGGCCCCTGCTAATGTAAGCCTGCTATCGCCGGGAGAACTTAATGAGCAGGAAGTGCTGGAAAAGGTAGAGGAGCTCCTGACTGATGCCCTGCTTAACCACCTGCAGTCCGATAAACCGGTAGGCTTGTTTTTAAGTGGCGGGGTAGATTCAACCCTTATGCTGGCCCTGTTGCGGGAGCATGCGGCCTGGCAGCTGCCTCTCTGCTTTACGCTGGGCAACAAGGCCAACGATGCCTCCTGGGGTACGCAGGACTATAAATGGGCTGAAAAAGCGGCTACTCAATACCAGGCCTCCCACCAGCACCTGCTCCTGGAGGCCGATACAGTGTTGGGCAGGTTTCAGGAGCTAAGCCATCGCCAGGATCAGCCTGTTGCCGACAGTGCCTGGATAACGAGCTGTTTATTAAGCGAACATGCAGCCGCTAAAGTAAAGGTAGTACTAAGCGGGGCAGGTGCCGATGAGCTCTTTGCAGGCTACCACCGCCATAGCGCATTTGCAAAATACTTAGATCACCAGGGCCTGATAAAATCATTACTGCCCTTTCTCAGGAGTGGCAGCAACCTACTGCCCGCAGGCAGAAATGTGCCGGGCCGTAAGCAATGGCAGCTGATGAAGAAGTTTGGCAAAAACCTAAGTGGCAATCCCTACCAGACCTTTGTTAATTTCACCAGCCTGTCTATACTCGCAAATGGTGCCCGGGTGCAGGAAGCATCAGGGGCAGAGCCGCTGCAGTGGGCGCTGGAGCACGACAGAAAACATTATTTAGTATCTGATTTGCTGGCACTGAACGACAAAGCCGGTATGCAGTGGGGCCTGGAAATGCGCATGCCTTACCTGGATGCACCACTTACAGCATATATTACCCGAATGCCGGCCACTTACCTGTTACAGAAGGGGAGAAAGTGGATACTAAAGGCCCTGCTGCAGAAGTACGGAGGCAAGGCCTATACCCGGCGTGCCAAGGAGGGCTTTGGTCTGCCTTTTGGAGCCTGGGTACAGCAGGATAAAACAGATTTTTTATGGCAGTGGCTGGAGCAAAAGGAACATCCGCTGCACGAAATATTGCCACCCGCCATTACACAGAACCTGCTGCAGGCCCACCGGCAGGGCAGGGCAGACTATAGCCAGGAACTAATGGCACTGGCCTTGCTGGCAGGATGGCTGGAAAAAAACTTTGGCTGAACTGTTTACACCCCATGCGCATTCTCTACCTCCATCAGTATTTTAAAACACCCGAAGAAGGAGGGGCCATACGCTCGTACTATGTAGGAAAAGCTTTGGCCGCGCGGGGGCACCAGGTGCTAATGCTCACCAGCTGGAATGGACCAGTTGAAAAAAGGGAACAGATTGCAGGCATGGAGGTGCATTACCTGCCAGTACCTTACGATAACGCCATGGGCTTCGGCAGGCGCATCCAGGCCTTTGTACAATACCTGTGGCTGGCCAGGCAACGGATAGATGAGCTAATGCCTGCCGACCTGGTGTATGCTACCTCCAGCCCCCTTACCATTGGTTTGCTGGCCCTGTATGCGCATAGACGTTATAAGGTGCCCTACTTATTCGAGGTGCGTGATCTGTGGCCGGAAGCGCCCATCCAGATGGGAGCGATCAGGAATCCATTGCTGATAAAATCTCTTAGAGCACTGGAGAAGCAGATATACCTGCAGGCAGCAGTAGTAGTGGCATTGTCTCCGGGTATTGCCGATGGTATCAAAAAGCTGCACCCCGGGGCAGCAGTACACATGGCGCCAAATATGGCCGATTGTGAATTCTTCAGGCCTGTTCCAAAACCTGCAGCACTGGTAAAAGCCTGGGGACTGGAGGGTAAGTTTGTAGTGAGCTATACCGGTGCTGCCGGGGCTACCAACCACCTGGAGTACCTGCTGGCTGCCGCTAAGGCATGCCAGTGTGCTCAGTTGCCTGTGCATTTTCTGATTGCTGCCGCTGGTAGTGAGCTGGAGCGGCTTAAGCAGGAGGCCGCAGCCTTAAATAACCTTAGCTTTATGCCCTTTGGCGGCAAAGAACAGGTGCGGGATTACCTGGCAGTGAGCGATGCAAGCTACACCTCTTTTGGTCCGCAGCCAATTCTGCAGACCAACAGCCCCAATAAACTGTTTGATGCCATGGCTGCTGCTAAGCTCTGTGTGGTGAATACCAGTGGCTGGCTAAAAGAGTTGGTAGAGCAGCAGCAGTGCGGCTTTTATGCACCTGGTGATAAACCGTCTGAATTTACTGAAAAGCTGCACCCCTACCTGCAGGAGTCACGCCTGCTGGAGCAGGCCCAGGCAAACGCACGCCACACAGCCGAAACCATGTTTTCCCGCAGCACTGTTACGGGAGGTATTGCAGCGCTGCTGGAAGGGCTGGTTTAACGTTCGTTTTCAGGGCGGTATTTTGCCTCATTAAAGATATAGCGGGCATCCGGTAGCTCCATCAGCTGGCGCAGGCTTAGGTCGTCCTTCTTTTCCATAAAAGCGCGTACTATTTGCCAGCCCAGCCAGTTGCCAATACGACCCGGTGCTTTGTCGCCTATTTCCAATGTTTTTGGGCGCTCCTCCAGGTATTTTTTCTTGAGCACGTGGTTGGTCTCGAACAGCAGTTCGTTTTTCAGAAAGTGATTCCAGATGGTTCCCTTGTTCTGGTTTACGCCCTGCAGTTCTTCTGTAGTGTATCCTAAAATAACACTGTCGGCTGCCGAGGGCAGTACAAAATCTACGAAGTAGTAAGATTTTCCGTAGTAGATCATTTCGGCCAGCATGCTTTTATCCCTAAGGTCGGTTTGGTTAAAGCGGGAAGAAAGCAGCAGCATGGCACCCGGCACAACATACTCCGGTGCATAGCGGTGCAGAATATACTGGGGCAGCTCCTGCGGGCGGTAGGTAGCGGTTGGTCCCAGGAAATAGTCAAGGCCTATCACGATCATATCTTCTGTCATGAACAGATCGGTGCTAAAGCCACTTACTACTGTGTAAATTACCGGGGGCTGAAATTCAGGATAGTAGAACTTAATGTATTTAAAAGCTGTCTCAAACTGTTCTTCCCAGGCTTTCAGGTCCGGGAAGATCTGCTGCGACTCGCGGTAAACAGTATCGAGGTGCGGATCTTGCGAAAGCTGCCAGAGCTGATCTACAATAACCGAATCGTTGGGATATTCGTTAATCCTCAAAAAGTTCTGGGCGAATAATTCGTTTTCCTCTAAAAATGCTTTTATTTCGTCCCTCGATTTTGCTTCGAAGAGAGGTTGCTCCAGTCTGTGAATGCTTACTTCCACTTCAATATCAGATACATCGGGTCTGTCTATAGCATCATCAGCATTGTTGCCGCAGCTAAATAGCAGCAGGCAAAGAGGAAAAAGTATTAATAAACGATATATAAAGGTTAACTGATTGTTGTATGAAAAAGACATGTTTGTTTTTGCTGGGTTTGGTATTAGCGTTTGGCGCTCAGGCACAAAGTAAAATAGGAATAAAGTTATCTCCAACCCTTTCTTCGAACCGTATCAATTATGAGGGAAATGATGCGGCATTTTCTTCTGATGGAGTAGGAGGCCGCTTTGTGTTCGGGCCCATTTATGATCATTTTATCACCGATAACTATTCTTTTAGCACAGGTATACTGTATGCCCCTAAACGGGTAGGCCTGGAGATCAGGCGGGGCAATACTCCTACAACGGAATCTTACAGGCTGCAGTACCTTCAGATACCTGCCACCCTTAAATTATTTACAAACGAACTAGCCCTGGATACCCGCCTGTTTTTTCAGCTGGGGGGCCTGCTGGAGGTAAAAATCAATGAGCAGACAGATGTTGATGTGCCTGTTGTGGATCGTTTTCAGTTTTTTGATGTGAGCCTGCATTTGGGTGCGGGTGTGGAGCACCGCCTGGGCTATAACACCATTCTTTTTGGCGGTTTCTTTTACAACAGAGGCCTTATCAATGCGGCTGCCAAGGTAAATGGTTTGGACGATAAGCTTAGAATTAATAACGACCTGTTGGGGCTCGACCTGGGGGTTAAGTTTTAAAAAGAAGCAGGAGCGCTTTTTGCTCCTCATATTCAGGAGCCACCTGGCTAAGCCGGGTGGCTTTTTGTTTTTTTACAAAGTTTTAAAGCTGTGCTGGAAAATACATAAGTACCGAAAAGTACGAAATGGCATATATTATTTTTGTAATTAGCCCCATGGGTCCGGTTGGCTACTTTGCGCTACTTTGCCTGTGTTACGGCTTATTCGGGAGGCGCTCATGCTGTTGTTCTGACGGCATAATTGTTAATAAAGCAAATAAAAGTTACATGCCGAATTGAGGGGGTGTGGAGCGATCTGGCAACTTCCCGGAAGATGATTAAACAAGAAAAGCCCGCTGAATCCATCAGCGGGCTTTTGTCTTCTACTCAAAATGATAGGGTAATAGCTTGTAGCTTTACTTACTTGGGTACTTCAATAACTTCATCTTTACCATTCATGAACCGGTAATCGGTTACGCCCAGTGAGGAGTCCTGCTCCAGGTTAACCCAGCGGTTATACTTCATAAACCACTTCATCCGTTTGGATATAATTCCATTGGTAAAGTAAGAATAGAGGTAGGGGTGCAGGGCCACCTTAATGCTGCGCTCGTTCTGGCGGGTCATGAGGTAGTCCAGATGGTTTTCAATTTCATCAGATACCAGAATGGAAGCTGTTATTTTTCCGGTTCCATTACAGGTGGGGCATTTTTCGCGTGTGGCAATGTTTAGCTCTGGCCTAACCCGTTGCCGGGTAATTTGCATGAGGCCAAACTTGGTTAGTGGCAGTATGGTAAATTTAGAGCGGTCGTCTTTCATTTCATCCTTAACCGCATCATAAACTTTGCGCTTGTTATCGGGCTTACGCATATCGATAAAATCGACTACAATAATGCCACCCATATCGCGCAGCCGCAGCTGCCGGGCTACCTCTTTTGCTGCCTGGAGGTTTACCTGTAGCGCCGTACTTTCCTGATCTTCTGCGGAGTTTGATTTATTTCCGCTGTTTACATCAATCACGTGCAGGGCTTCGGTGTGCTCAATTACCAGGTAACCACCTCCCTGAAGACTAACAGTCTGGCCAAAAAGGCTTTTTAACTGCTTTTCGATGCCGTATTGCTCAAATGGCTTTACTTTGCCGTTGTGGAGTTTTACGATCTTCTGCTTGTCTGGAGCAATGGAGCGGATGTAATCTTTGATGTCGGAATACATCTCCTCTTCGTCGGTAATGATGGCATCAAAACTTTCGTTGAGCACATCTCTAAGAATAGAGGAGGCGCGGTTCATTTCGCCAATGATCTTTTCCCGTGGTTTGGCGCTGCGCAATTTCTTTATTCCGGCCTCCCACTTGTTCACAAGTTCCTGCAGATCGCGGTCTAGTTCGGCAACTTCCTTTCCTTCGGCTACTGTGCGGATGATCACACCAAAGCCTTCGGGTCTGATGGAGGTAATGAGGCGCATAAGGCGCTGGCGCTCTTCTGAGTTGCTTATTTTTTTCGATACATTAATGCTATCGGAAAAAGGCACCAGAATGAGGTAACGGCCGGCAATGGAGAGTTCACAGGAGAGGCGGGGGCCTTTTGTAGAGATTGGCTCTTTAACTACCTGTACCAGAATCTGCTGATTCTTGCTAAGTACCTGTCCGATTTTGCCGTGTTTGTCAATTTCAGGCTCCAGTTTAAAGCTGCCGAGTTTTCCGGCCAGCGCACTACCTGATAGTTTGCCTTGCTGTACCAGCTTGGTAAACTTGTTTAATGACTGCACCCTCGGCCCCAAATCGAGGTAGTGCAGAAATCCGTCTTTTTCGTACCCAATGTCAATGAACGCTGCGTTGAGCCCCTGAGATACTTTACGTACCGTACCGAGATAAATATCACCTACGGTAAACCGACTTTCGTCGTGCTCCAGATGAAACTCAACAAGGCCTTTATTTTTTAAGAGGGCTATACGGCTACCATCCTGAGTAGAATTGATTAACAGTTCGTAACTCAAGGTTATCGTATATTAAGTTAAACAAAAAAAGTACACCTCTCGCATACCCATGCAAGAGGTGAGAAGAGAGTAGCTCGTTAGTTACGCCCTTTCAAGAAGCGCCTTACTTCTTCTTGTGGCGATTCTTTCTAAGTCTTTTCTTGCGCTTGTGGGTCGCAATCTTATGTCTCTTTCTCTTTTTACCGCAAGGCATATCCGTTTTTTTTAGTTTGAACGATAATTAATAAAATTTGCTTTAAAGTCGGCCCAAATAACTGTCTACAGCGGCCTTTACTTCAGGGTCTGTCTCCAATTTCTGCACAGCCAGCAGGTGCTCCCGTGCCTTTGCATTCTGCCCCAGCTCTATATAACTCAGTGCCAGGTAAAAATGCCCTTCCTTGTGGTCAGACGCTAATTTTAACAGCTGCTCAAAACGCTGAACTGCTTTGTCATACTGGCTGCTTTGGAAAGAAAGCACACCCATATGAAAAAGCGCTTCTGTGTTATTTGGTTCACGCTCAAGCACCTGCCGTAGTAATGTAATACCCTGCATAGGGTTTTCTGTTACCACATAAGTAAGTGCCAGCCGTACCTGGGCGTCAGATCTCGTTGGGTCCTGTTCCAGCACCTTTTTAAGGTGGTTGGCTGCGCGCTCGCCATATAAACGCTGCTGCGCAACATCAGGAGCCAGTTGAAACGCTTCGTACCACTGGCTGCCTGCAATATACCGGCGTTCAGTGGTAGGAACGGCTGTAACCGCCTGCTCTGCCCAATGGGCGGCACTGTCGTGCCAGGCCCATTTAGACCAGTTGGCGGCTAATGAGTCGGCAAATATAGCAAATTTTTCTTTATCTGCTGTCTTTGAGGCGCTTTCTTTCAGAGATTGTAGCTTTTCACGCACGGCAAGGGGCAGCTCCTGTCGCTGCCCGCTGTGTAGGTGGCCATCGGCACTGTGGTCATGGCCATCATCTTCGCTATGTTCCTCTACCGCAGGAGTTTCAGCTGTAGCTAAGTCAGATGCGGGCACAGGGCTGGAAGCAGCCAGCTTATCGCTATCGCCATTTACTACCGTTTGCGGCAGGAGGTATATGCTTACTGCTAATACCCCTGCTACTGCCATGCCGGCCCATTGTTTTCCCGTCATTACTTATTTTGTTCTTTGCTCTTAATGAGATTAACCGTCTACTTCTTCGGTTAGTTTCATTTCGTCATTGAACTCCTTCACTTTATCGCTGCTTTTTACCTTGTCGATGAAGACTTTGGAAGGTTTAAAGCTGGGTACAAAGTGCTCATCAATTACCATAGCGGTATTCTGAGAGATGTTGCGCGCAATCTTGCGAGCTCTCTTCTTGTTGACAAAGCTGCCAAACCCACGTACATAGATGTTATGGCCGCTGGCCATCGACTCCTTCACCACATCAAAGAATGCTTCTACAGTGGTTGTTACGTCGGCTTTGTCGATACCGGTCTGCTCAGCAATTTCTGCAATAATTTCAGCTTTCGTCACAGTTTTAGTATTTAAAGGTTTTAACGAACTTGCCGTTTCTCAAAAACGTCCACAAATCTATAAGGCGCTTCCCAATATAAAAACATAGGTTTAGAAAAAATATTACAGCGCCCTAAGGAGTAATAACTTTGTATAAGCAAGATAACCCAATAAAAAACAGTCACTTGGTTGCCGCTAAACTAATTGACTGGTACCTGCGTAACCACCGCGATTTACCCTGGCGGCAGAGCAGGGATCCATACCGGATCTGGCTCTCGGAAATCATTCTGCAACAGACCCGCGTGCAGCAGGGACTGCCTTATTATCAGCGCTTTATCGAGGCTTACCCCAGCGTGCAGGCGCTTGCTGCCGCACCCGAGCAGGAGGTGCTCAGGCTATGGCAGGGGCTGGGCTACTACAGAAGGGCGCGTAACCTCCATGCCTGTGCCCGGCAGGTGGTGGAGCAGCATAGTGGAATCTTTCCACAATCTTACGAAGTGCTGCAAAAATTACCTGGAATTGGTAAATATACTGCAGCAGCAATTGCTTCTTTTGCGTTCCAAAAAGCTGTTCCGGTGGTAGATGGTAACGTATACAGGGTGCTTGCCA
Organism: Cesiribacter sp. SM1; assembly: GCF_020178975.1. GTDB lineage: Bacteria > Bacteroidota > Bacteroidia > Cytophagales > Cyclobacteriaceae > Cesiribacter. The sequence continues at coordinate 331,807 of NZ_JAHXBU010000094.1, read as the reverse complement.
GGCTTTATGGCGAAACCACTGACATTGCCAGCCCCGGTGCTTTTAAGGTATTCTTCAACATAGGTGAACAACTTATTGACCGGCAGCAGCCCGACACCTTTAACCAGGCTATTATGGAGTTTGGTGCGCTGCATTGCACTCCCTTAAAACCGCTGTGCCTCTACTGCCCCCTGCAGCAGCAGTGCTGGGCCTTTGCCCACAGCCAGCAGCATGTGCTGCCGGTAAAAAGTAAAAAAGCTGCTGTTCGTTTCCGTTACTTCCATTACCTGGTAATTGTATCTGCAGATGGTAAAATGCTGATGCGCGCCCGGCCGGCCGGAGACATATGGCAGGGTCTGTACGACTTTTACCTGCTGGAGTCAGCATTAACGCTACATGAGGAACCGGAAGCCCTGGAGGAAGACCCGCTGCTGCAGGAGCTGCTCCGGCTGCAGCCCATGTATGAGGCCTCGCCAGCTTACAGCCATCAGCTAACACATCAGCGCTTGCATGTTCGCTTCTTCCTGTTTAAGCTTGCAGAGAAACAGCTTCGGAAACTGGTTTTCCCCCCTGAATTTGTATGGTTTTCGCCATCTGAGGCAGAGCAGATCCCAAAACCGGTGCTAATTCAAAACTATTTGAAAGATGTACGATTTTAAGTATATTGTATAAATATCTACGTAAAAGCCGAAAGGTGTAAACTTTCTTTTAAGATTAATTTTTATGGCTGGAGTAAACAAAGTTATTTTGATTGGCAATTTGGGTAAAGACCCTGAAGTACGTGCCATGGAAAGTGGTCGTAAGGTTGCTAATTTTCCGCTTGCAACTACAGAAACATACAAAGACCGCGATGGTAACCGGCAGGAACAAACCGAGTGGCATAATATTGTTTTCTGGGGCCCTATTGCCGATACCATTGAGCGCTATCTTAAAAAAGGTAACTCAGTGTTTGTAGAAGGCCGCATCCGAACACGCAGTTATCAGGATAAGGACAACCAGACCCGGTATATTACCGAGATCATGGGCCAGAACCTGACAATGCTGGGCGGCAGCCGGTCCGAAGGCAGCGGCGGCGATTATGGCAGTGCCCAGGGTGGTGCCGATAACAGCGGAGGATATCAGAAACCTGCCGGGCAAACAGCTTCACAGCCCCAGCCAACCAGTTTTAGCAACAGCGGTGGCGATGAAGACGATTTGCCATTTTAAAATGATGGTTGAACGAAATATTTGATTTTGGATAATTCTTTAGATGATCCCTACCGGTCGGAGCCGGGAGAACCTCCTTCGGGAAAAAGTTTTGGTAACATAGCCGATCACGGTTCTTCCGGCTTCGGGCAGGTAGGCTTATGGGCTGGTTTGCCCTTTCTGCTGCCCAATTCGCTGCTGCAAATCTCCCTGCAAATTTCTGTATCGCCTTCCGACTGGTTCTTTTATATCATTAGCGGCATAGCCCTGGTGTGCCTGCTCTTGCTTTCTGCCCTTATATCGGGTTCTGAGGTAGCATTTTTTTCTTTTGACAGTGCCGATGTGGCCGAGTGCAACAGAAGCAGTGCTGCAGCTGATAAGAAAGTACTGAAGTTACTGGAAAAGCCCCGGAGCCTGCTGGCCACCATTCTTATCCTTAACAACTTTACCAACATTGCCATTGTAACCCTTTCTACTTTTGTTACCTGGCGGGTTGTGGGTGGCCGTACTACCGAAGGACTGGTGGTTACGGTGCTTACCTTTCTGGTAACAATATTGATTGTGTTCTTTGGAGAGGTGGTGCCCAAGGTATATGCTACCAGCAATAACATAAATTTTGCCCGCCGCATGTCGGGCTTTCTGAGCGGTGCCGAGACTTTCTTCAGGCCTCTAAGCTGGTTCCTGATCAGGTTCAGCAACATCCTGGAGAAACGCATCGTCCGTAAAAACTACCAGATAACCGTAGATCATCTTAACCTGGCCCTGGATATTACCACAAGCCAGGGTACTACCGAGGAGGAAAAAGGAATTCTGAAAGGGATTGTAAACTTCGGAACCCTTACGGTAAAACAGGTAATGCGCTCCCGCCTCGATATAACTGCCTTCGATTATGAGTATGATTTTCATGAGCTCATGGATAAGGTAAATAAATCGGGCTACTCGCGCGTGCCGGTGTACGAAGAAACAGTAGATACCCTCAAGGGGCTGCTCTATGTAAAAGACCTGCTGCCCTACCTGCAGGAAAATGAACATTTCAGATGGCAGGACCTGCTGCGCCCGGTGTTTTATATTCCCGAAACTAAAAAGATAGATTCGCTGCTGAAGGATTTTCAGGAGAAGCGCATACACATGGCCGTAGTGGTAGATGAATACGGGGGTACCTCAGGACTTATTACGCTGGAGGATATTATTGAAGAAATAGTAGGGGAGATCAATGATGAGTTTGACGAAGAAGATATTGCCTACAATAAGCTGGATGAAACCACTTATGTGTTCGAAGGCAAAACTTCCCTAAATGATTTTGCAAAGATCGTAGCTGTTGATTCTACTGTTTTTGAGCCGGTGAAGGGCGAGAGTGAATCACTGGGTGGCCTCCTGCTGGAGATCAACAACAAGCTGCCCCGTGCCGGCGAAAAAATCCATTTTGACCGTTTTGTTTTTACTGTTGTATCAGTAGACATGAAACGCATTAAACGTGTGCGGGTGCTTATTAAGCCTGTAGCTACAGAAGTTAAGCCTGCAAGGGGAGTGAGAGCTTCTTCATAATAGGGTACTAATCCGGAGCAGTAAGCAGCATTTCTTATATAAATGAATAGAATACCTAAAAAGGTCGTTATCTGGTTGGTGGTTGCTGGCATTCTTATGTTCGTGGCCGGCTATTATATTGGTAAGAACCTCGCCCAGTCGGGCCTGTAGGTCTTTTCCATTGCACGGCTCCCGGTGCTTGCCAGCTATGCTCCTGTACAGTTGCCCGCCGTATTATATGGCTGCGTAAGCAGGTGTGTAGAGCAACGCCCTGATGCTGTATTTCTGACTTTATCTGGCGGATTATAACTGCAGGAGCAATAAATTTGTAAAGCCCGGGTTAAACTAAGGCTTGTTTCTATTATTCACTGATCATCATGATATTTCGAATATTTCTGTTTAGTCTGCTAGCCTCTGCTTTATTTACCGCTTGTGGCGGCAGTACAGACTATGTACCCAAACCAAGGGCATACAACCGCATTAACCTGCCGGAGCACAGTTATACTTCCCTGCCCGATACTTTTCCTTACGACTTCGATTACTCCAGCCATGCCCGCATTAAGCCTGACTCCAGCTGGATTGCCGAGCGCTACTGGATTAACCTCTACTATCCGCAACTGGATGCCAACGTACAGCTTACCTATAAGCCGCTGGATGGTTCGGAGCAAAAGCTAAAGGAGCACCTGCGCGATGCCTATAAGCTTACCTCCAAGCACCAGATAAAGGCCTCTGCCATAGAAGAAACAGTGCTAAAGACACCAAGTGGCAAAACCGCCGTGGTAGAAGAATTAAGCGGAGAGGTGCCCAGCCAGTTCCAGTTCTTTATTACCGACTCTACCAGGCACTTTTTACGGGGTGCCCTCTACTTCCGTACTGCCACCCAAAACGATTCGCTGGAGCCAGTGATAGAATATGTAAAACAGGATATCATTCACATGCTCAACACCCTGGAGTGGGAAAGGGACGTAAGTGGTGAGGGAGTGAGGGAGTGAGTTGATCGTTTCGTAATTCTTGCTGTAATACTTTGTTAAACAGTCACAGTAGGGGTGGGCTATTTTTGTAGAAATTTATGAATTTGTAATATTACAAACTTTCTTCAATGGTCAATGAGTGGTGATCAATGTGAAATCGTTGCAGTATCTATTCCATGTGCTTCAGATTCTCCAAAGGAGCGGCCAATCCTCACTCCCTCACCTACTCACAACTAAAACATGGCAGGTTTCTTTAGCACACCCATAGAATACCTGAAGGGAATAGGTCCGCAGAAGTCTGAGCTCCTTAAAAAGGAGCTTAACCTGTTTACCTATAGCGACCTGATCCAGCATTACCCTTTCCGTTACGAAGACCGCACCCGCTTTTACCGCATCTCGGAGCTGGATGAGACAATGCCCCATGTGCAGATCAAAGGCGTTATCCGCTCTATGGAAACAGTGGGAGAGGGACATAAGAAACGCCTGGTAGCTCACTTTTACGATGGCAGCGGGGAAATGGAGCTGGTGTGGTTTCAGGCACAGAAATGGGTGGCAAAGCAGCTAAAGCCTGGTGTGCAGTATGTGGTGTTTGGCAGCCCCAGCCGCTTTGGAGGTAAGTTTAGCATTGCACACCCCGAGATAGAACCATTAAATGCCCAGAGCGACAAAACAGGCTACCTGCAGCCGGTGTACCACTCTACCGAAAAGCTAAAGGTGCGGGGGCTGGATAGCAAGGGCATCAGCAAAATACAGGAGCACCTGCTGGCACTGGCAAAGGAGCATATCAACGAAACCCTTCCACCCGACTTTTTAAGCCTCTACAGCCTGATTGGTAAGCTGGATGCCATGCAGCAGATCCATTTTCCGGTAGATCATGACCGGCTGCAAAGGGCGCGCTACCGCCTTAAGTTCGAGGAGCTGTTTTACATACAGCTGCGGCTGTTAAAACTAAAAGTTACCAGAACTGCTAAATATAAAGGCCAGGTATTTAGTGATCCGGGCCTGCTCACACGCTTCTACAACGAGCAGCTACCCTTTGAGCTTACCGGAGCGCAAAAGCGGGTAATTAAAGAGATTTATGCCGATGTACGCAGCGGTAAACAAATGAACCGCCTGCTGCAGGGCGATGTTGGCAGCGGTAAAACCATTGTAGCCTTTATTACTATGTTGCTGGCCATTGGCAGTGGTGCCCAGGCAGCCCTCATGGCTCCTACCGAAATTCTGGCCACTCAGCACTACCAGGGCCTGCAGCCCTTTGCCAAAAAAATGGGGCTCAATATTTCGCTGCTTACCGGCTCTACCAAAACTAAAATGCGCAGGCAAATTCATGAGGCGCTGGAGGCAGGCCAGCTGCACATACTGGTGGGTACCCATGCGCTGCTGGAAGATCCTGTGCAGTTCCGGAACCTGGGCATGGCTGTAATAGATGAGCAGCACCGCTTTGGCGTAGCACAGCGGGCACGCCTGTGGCAAAAAAACCGGGAGTTTCCGCCGCATGTGCTGGTGATGACAGCCACGCCCATACCCCGTACACTGGCCATGACCCTCTATGGCGACCTGGATGTGTCTGTGATAGACGAGCTGCCGGCAGGGCGTAAGCCCATCAAAACGGTGCATCGCTACGATAGCCACCGGCTGCGCATGTTTGGCTTTATGAAAGAGCAGATAGCCCAGGGCCGGCAGGTGTATGTGGTATACCCGCTGATTGAAGAATCGGAGAAGCTGGATTTAAAAGACCTGATGGATGGCTTTGAGAGTGTCTCCAGGGCTTTTCCGCCGCCGCAGTACCAGGTAAGTATTGTGCATGGCCGCCAGAAGCCCGAGGAAAAAGAATTTGAGATGCAGCGCTTCATCAAAAAGGAAACGCAGCTAATGGTAGCTACTACTGTAATAGAAGTAGGGGTAAACGTACCCAATGCCTCGGTAATGGTAATAGAAAATGCCGAGCGTTTTGGGCTTGCACAGCTGCACCAGTTACGCGGGCGTGTAGGGCGTGGCGCAGATCAGAGCTACTGCATTCTGATGACAGACGTAAAACTGAGCAAAGAAGCACGAATCCGTATCGACACAATGGTGCGCACCAATGATGGCTTCGAAATTGCCGATATAGACCTGAAGTTAAGAGGCCCCGGAGATATTACCGGCACTCAGCAGAGCGGGCTCATGGACATGACCATAGCCGACCTGGGCAAGGATGGCGAGATTATGAAGCTCTCCCGCCAGGCTGCAAATGATTTGCTGGAGGCAGACCCCGACCTTAGCGGGTCGCAAAACAGCAATGTGCGTCGCCAGGTAGAGGCGCAGACGCGTGAAAGAGTTAACTGGAGCCGTATCAGCTAATTAATAGCGGGCGCGCTGGTAACGTGGCTGGTTGCGGCGGCCTTCTTTAGAAATCTGTGAAATTTTAATGCCCAGGAATGTTGCGAAGAACATACCTGATACAATTACAGGCCACATTTCCTGCTTTCCGAAGCAGTTAACAAATACAAAGAAAGAAACAATGATCAGCAGGTTTATGATCAGTGTAAAGAGTGTTTTTTTAATCAGTGTCATGGCACTACAAAGTTAGAGTGGAACTTCTTTTTGGCGTTGCTATGTGATAAGAAATTTAGAAAAAAATTGTCCACTCTCTAAAAAGGGTACAATTCAGGCACTGCCTGTACATGAAAGGTGCTGTTGATAAAATTCATTTTTTGCACTAATGCTGAAAGCAGGCGCCAGAACTTACTCAAATAGCGGGCTAATAAAGAAGTAGTTAGCAGATAGTACCGAAAGTAGGTTTAGAAGTAGATGCCTTGTGTATTACCACTAGCTTGTCTACTTCTTTTTCTATAAGAATTCTTTAGAAATAGCCAATTTTGCGTTTTTTGGGCCTGTTGATGTTTCTTATATGCCTACTGCAGCTTAGATATGTGCAATTAGCGACATAATGTTTTTTAGAAAAGCCAAAGCGCATGCTATTCTTACAGCCATTTTTTGTGTGCAGAAACTGGCTAAATAGCAGTTCCTGGGGAGAAGTAAGGTTTGCGAATGTTGAACTTTAGGAGATTCCTTACGTGATGCACAAAATATTTTGAAAATGTAAAAATTGTTCTCCCCGGGCAGGCGCCTCAGAACCAAATCTTTAGGTTTTTGCTAAGGTTGTTGCTGTTTATTCACTGCTGCTCTGTCTTGCTGCTTGTGTTGTCCGTTAGGCTGGCGAACCGGGAAAGGATCGCCCCCGTAGAACTTAAGCTCGTGTATATCGGCTGGCAGGCTGTAGCCTTCTGCAAGCAAACGTTTTTTAACATTCCGCATAACACGCCCGCGTGTTTCCAGTGCTCCTTTTCTGTAATCATCGGTATTCACCCAGAAAAATATCTTCAGGTCTACGGTGCTTACATTCAACTCTTCTGTTACAACAAATGGCTCGTGTCCTTCTTCATTAATAACTTCCGGCTCTTCCTGAATTGCTTTCAGGATCTCACGGCTTGCACCATCTATGTCATCATCATAGTCTATGCCTACCACAAAGTCAAAGCGGAAAAAGCCATCACGGGTGTAGTTTTCCACAGGCTCCTGCAGCAGGGTGCCGTTGGGAACAAATACATCGCGGCCATCGAAGGTTTTAATATGGGTATAGCGGAAGTCAAGGGCTTTTACCTTTCCAAAAATTTCGCCCACTTTAACAGAATCGTTGATATTGAAAGGGCGGTTAAAAGCCAGGATAACACCTGCCAGGAAGTTTTCGCCAATATCTTTGAAGGCAAAGCCAAGCACTACGGTAGTTGCGCCTGCAGCTGCCAGCAAACCGCCTGCTACCCCGCTAAGACCTGCCGCCTGCAGCCCCAGCATAATCACTAATATAATAAGGGATATTTTGAGCAGGTTGGCAATAAAACGGCCCATGAGGGGATCATCCATGCGGCCTTCCAGGCGCTGTCGCAATAACCTGCTTAGCCATGCGGCTATTAAAATACCAACTACTATTACCAGAATGCCCATGGCAATGCGGGGCAGGGCAATAAGAAACTGCTGCCAATAGCTTTCCAGTATTTCACCGAGGTTTTTGGTGCTCTCTTCCATATCAATTCATATACCTTATAATTAAAGAAGATGCTATGAACAATTGTTTAAGTCAGCCAGGGGTGCTGTGGAAAGGCTTTTATCATGAGGGGTGGAAGGTAACAGAATAAGTACCAGTGCAGCTGCTCTTTGTTAAACGGCGATTCTTTAACAGCAGCAAAACACTAAACACCACCTTATTGCAGGTGCTGCAGTAAAGCTGCTGTTCATGGAAAATTTTTTTCACAAAAAAGCCTCTGCCAATTTTGGCAGAGGCAGTAAAATCCCCTTCATCAATTATCTTATCAGAACGGGTAGCCGTTCTTTTCGATCATGATATCAGCCACACGGCGGCGGGCTTCTTTCAGGTTGAAAGGATCGATTTTGGTGTAGCGTTTCAGGCCCATCAGCATCAGGCGCTGTTCATCGCCCTGGGCAAAGGCATAGATGGCTTCACGGCCTGCCTTGCCTACTATTTCTACGGCATGGTTCAGGTAAATGCGGGTCATGTCTATTTGTGCCTGTACGGCTTCTTCGCCGCGCATGCCAGCCAGCTTTTCGGTGCGTAGCAGGGCAGACTCGGCCGCATATCCCTGGATAAGCATATCGGCAAGGTTCATCAGGATTTCCTGCTCCTGGCCCAGCTTCTGCATAAATTTCTGGGCAGCAGCACCTGCAATCATCAGGCCGGCCTTTTTCAGGTTGTTCAGCACTTTTTTCTCTTTCACAAAAAGGCCTTCTTCTTCCTGGGCACCAAAGTCTGGAATAGAGGTAAGGTCTTTCTGTACGGCCATGGCAGCACTCATCAGATCAATCTGGCCCTTCATGGCGCGCTTCATGATCATATCGATGGTGAGCATGCGGTTGATCTCGTTGGTACCCTCAAAGATGCGGTTTATCCGGGCATCGCGGTAGGCGCGGTCCATTGGCGCATCGGCAGAGAAGCCCATACCACCGTAGATCTGTACGCCTTCGTCTACCACATAGTCCAGCACCTCGGAGCCATGTACTTTCAGGATGGCGCACTCAATGGCAAACTCCTCTACAGACTTTAGCTTTGCCTGGGCTTCTTCCATGCCACCGGCTCTTAAAGATTCGTAGGCATCGTCGATGTTCTGGCCGGCACGGTAACCTGCAGATTCTGAGGCATAGGTGCGTGCTGCCATTTCGGCCAGCTTGTGCTTAATGGCACCAAAGTTAGCAATGGCCCTGCCAAACTGCTTGCGCTCATTGGCATACTGCACGGCATTGGCGGTAACTGCCTTGCAGGCACCAAATGCGGCGGCTGCCAGTTTAATACGGCCAATGTTCAGGATGTTTACTGCTATCTTAAAGCCGTTCTGGCGCTCGGAAAGCATGTTTTCCTTAGGTACAGGGCAGTCGTTAAAGAAGATCTGGCGGGTGGAAGAACCCTTGATACCCATTTTCTTCTCTTCTTCATTCATGGTGATGCCACCAAAGCTGCGCTCTACAATAAAGGCGCTTAGGTTTTCGTCGTCATCAATCTTGGCAAACACAATGTAGATATCGGCAAAGCCACCGTTGGTGATCCACATCTTCTGGCCATTGATGATGTAGTGCGTGCCTTCAGCATTGAGAACAGCCTTTGTTTTGCCGCTGTTGGCATCGGATCCGCTATCGGGCTCAGTTAAGCAGTAAGCCGCTTTGTACTCGCCGGTGGCCAGCTTGGGCAGGTATTTTGCTTTTTGCTCTTCGTTGCCATAGTACAGGATTGGCAGGGTGCCAATGCCAGTATGTGCCGAAAGGGCTACGGCAAAAGAGTGGCCTGGGCCTGTGGCTTCTGCTACCAGCATGGAGGTGTTAAAGTCCATGCCAAAGCCGCCGTACTGTTCAGGTACTGATGTGCCCAGCAGGCCAAGTTCTCCGGCTTTGTCCATCAGGCCGGGCATCAGCTCGGGATGCTTCATAGAGTCGATCTCTTCCAGACGCGGATAGATTTCTGTTTCCAGAAAGTCCTTGCAGGTCTGGGCAATCATACGCTGTTCTTCACTCCACTCTTCGGGAATGAATACCCGCTCTGCCGGGGTTTCTTTTATCAGAAATTCACCACCCTTGATGGCTTCTCTTTTATCAGTTGTTTCCATCTTTTTTGTATTTAATATTCAATGTTATGTACAGGGTATGGGGCAATGTGTATCTGGCGTTTGTGAGCGAAGGCATTTTCTATGTTTTAACTGCCGCTATTACCAGATGCTACTTACCCGCTACTGTAAAAATTCAAAGATGCCGGCTACGCCCTGGCCACCGCCTACACAGGCTGTTACCATACCATATTTGGCATTGCCACGCCGTTTGGCTTCGTTGATCATGCTGATGCTAAGCTTTGCTCCGGTACAACCCAGTGGGTGGCCCAGGGCAATGGCGCCACCATTTACATTAAAGTTGGTGGTATCCAGGTCAAGCTCGCGTATTACTGCCAGGGACTGTGCCGCAAAAGCCTCGTTCATCTCGATAAGATCGAGGTCGCTCTGTTTGAGGCCTGCATATTTAAGAGCTTTTGGAATAGCAGCAACAGGACCAATGCCCATGATGCGGGGTTCCACACCGGCTGCGGCGTAAGAGACAAAGCGGGCATCAGGCTTCAGGTTGTTTTCTTTCAGAAACCTTTCGCTTACCACCATTACAAAGGCAGCACCATCGTTGGTTGGCGAGGAGTTACCTGCCGTTACCTTGCCACCCAGGCGGAATACCGGCTTAAGGCTGCCCAGTGCTTTCAGGTTGGTGTCGGGGCGTGGGCCTTCATCTTCCGCTACGGTATAGGTGCGGGTCTTTTTCTTCATGTTTTCGTCCAGGTAGGTCTCTTCTACCGTTATAGGCAGAATTTCGTCTTTAAACTTGCCCTCCTGCTGTGCCTTTACTGCTTTCTGGTGGCTGGCCAGTGCAAACTGGTCCTGGTCTTCGCGGCTAATGTTGAACTCCTCGGAGATATGCTCTGCCGTTAGCCCCATGCTGGTGTAGTATTCCGGAAACTGGCTGGCTATTTTGTAGTTCAGTGCCGTGCGGTAGCCCATGATGGGTACCATTGACATGCTTTCGGTGCCACCGGCAATAATGCAATCGGCCATGCCTGCGTTTACACGGGCGGCGGCAATATTAATGGCCTCAATGCCGGAGCCGCAGTAGCGGTTAATGATCATACCCGGCACTTCCTTAGGTAAGGAAAGCAGGGAGATCATCCGGCCCATCTGCATGCCCTGTTCGGCTTCGGGTACGGCATTTCCTACTACCAGGTCATCTACCTGGTGAGGGTCTATGCCTACCTGGCTTACCAGGTGTTTGATCACATCGGCAGCCAGATCATCGGGCCGCGTAAAGCGAAACCCGCCCTTCTTGGCCCGGGTAACCGCTGTTCTATATCCGTTTATTATGTATGCGTTCATTTTTTGGTATTGGGTATTGAGTATTGGGACTACTACAGGGTACTTTTAAGCTTGTATAGCATTTTCTGTATTGAATCAAGTTTAGCCGATACTCTGTTTACTTCTTCTTCTGTTAATAAATCTAAGTTTCTGCAGATGATCAGGGTTGTATCAACTTCATTTGCAGATCCGCTTGCGTAGCCAATGAATTGTTTAAACTCGCCAGAAGTCGCTCGTCCGGCCCCTTCAGCTATATTCAATGCGATGGAGACACAGCTTCTTCGCACTTGTGATTGCAGCCCAAATCGTTCTTCAGCAGGAAATTGAGCAGTTAGTTTGTAAATGTCAGTTGCAAGCGCCACAGCTTCTTGCCATACCTTAAGCTGTTTATAATTATGCATTGACTATGTCTAAATACTAAATACTCAATACCCACTACTAATTACTAATTTCTCAAAGGCTTGCCTCCCTGAATAATGCTCTGTATCCGCTCCAGGGTTTTGCGTTCGCCGCAAAGGCTTACGAAGGCTTCGCGCTCCAGGTCGAGGAGGTATTGCTCGCTTACTTCCTGCGGATAGCTTAGGTCGCCGCCGCACATCACGTAGGCAATTTTGCTGGCAATCTTCTGGTCGTGATCGGAAATATAGTTACCTGCACGCATGCCATGTATACCCGCCAGGAAGAGTGCCATGCCTCCCCTGCCCTGTACCTTTACATTGCTGCGCTGGATGGGCTGTACATAACCTGCTTCGGCCAGGGCAAGAGCTGCAGCTTTGGCTTCGGCAATCTGCCGGTCTTTGTTTACCACCACCCGGTCTTTTTTGCGGATGATGTTCATGTCCATGGCCTCATAGGCAGAGGTAGCCACCTTTGCCGTTGCAATGTTCATAAATGCATTTTGCAGGGCGTTGTATTCTACGTCGCCAGACTCCAGCTTATCGCTTACACGCAGGGTAAATTCTTTGGTGCCACCACCGGCAGGAATAAGGCCAACGCCTACCTCTACCAGACCTATATAAGTTTCGGCAGCTGCCACCACCTGGTCGGCATGCATGGTAAGCTCGCAGCCACCGCCCAGCGTCATGCCATGGGGTGCTACCACTACCGGCACACTGCTGTAGCGGGCACGCATAATGGTTTGCTGGAACTGGCGCACCATAAACTCTACCTCATCGAACTCCTGCTCAATGGCATACATAAACAGCATGCCCAGGTTGGCGCCGGCTGAGAAGTTATCGCCTTCGTTGGCAATTACCAGGCCGCGGTACTTTTCTTCGGCCAGGTTAATGGCCCTGTTGATGCCTTCAATGACGCCGGCACCCATGGTGTTCATTTTGCTGTGGAACTCCAGGTTAAGGATGCCATCGCCAAGATCAAACACAGTGGCTTCGGCATTGCCCCATACCTTTTGAGAGCCGCGCAGGGTATCCAGCAGAATAAATTCTTCGGTGCCTGGTATGCCTTTATATTCTTTGCTCTGAATATCGTAGTAGAGCCTGCGGCCGCCTTCGGTTTTGTAGAAGCTGTTGTTGCCGCTCTCCAGCATCTGGTACACCCATTGGTTAGGCTGATAGCCCAGCTCTTCCATCTTTTGCACAGTCTTCTGCACACCCAGGATGTCCCAGGTTTCGAAGGGGCCCAGTTTCCAGCCAAAGCCGGTTTTCAGGGCATCGTCGATCTTGTAGAGCTCATCTGCAATTTCGGGTATGCGGTTGCTGCTGTACTGGAAAAGGCCATAGAAGCTGTGGCGGTAAAACTCACCGGCTTTGTCTTTGCCGCTAAGCAGTACCGGCATGCGCTCCTTCAGGTTTTCGATAGGTTTGGTTTGCTCCAGGGTGGCAAACTTGGGGCGCTGCTTTTCGCCATACTCCATGGTGTTGAGGTCCAGGGTAAGGATCTCAGTCTGGCCCTTGGAGTTCTTGGTTTTTTTGTAGAAGCCCTGGCCGGTTTTGTCGCCCAGCCATTTGCGCTCTACCATATCGTTTACCTGCGGGGGCAGGTTAAAGATTTCGCGCTGCTCATCGTTGGGCAGGCCGTGGTATAGCCCGTTGGCTACTTTTACCAGCGTATCGAGGCCTACTACATCTGAGGTACGGAAGGTGGCTGATTTGGGGCGGCCTATTACCGGGCCGGTAAGGCGGTCTACCTCGTCTACGTTCAGCTCAAGTTTCTGCATGGTGTCTACCACCTTCAGAATTGCATAGATACCTACACGGTTTGCAATAAAGGCAGGGGTATCTTTGGCCAGTACGGTGGTTTTACCCAGGTACTGTGAGCCATACTTCATTAAAAAGTCTACTACCTCCGGATTGGTTTTAGGGGTAGGGATAATTTCAAGCAGCTTCAGGTAGCGGGGCGGGTTAAAAAAGTGAGTGCCGCAGAAGTTTTGGGCAAAGTCATCAGAACGGCCATCCAGCATCAGGTGAATAGGAATGCCCGAGGTGTTGGAAGTGATAAGGGTACCTTTCCTGCGATACTTTTCAACATCATCAAAAACCTGCTTTTTGATCTTCAGGTTTTCCACCACCACTTCAATCACCCAGTCGCTGTCGCCAATGTCTTTCATGTTATCCTTGAAGTTGCCCAGCTCAACCCGGCTGGCAAAATCAGGGGTGTAGAGCGAAGCTGGCTTGCTTTTCAGGGTGTTCTCCCAGCTTTGTGATACAATGCGCATTTTTACGCGTGGGTCGTCAAGGCTTAGGCCTTTCTGCTGTTCATCCTCGGTAAGTTCGAAAGGGGCAATGTCGAGCAGGCGCACTTTAACGCCTATGTTGGCAAAATGTGCTGCAATGCGCGAGCCCATAATGCCCGACCCCAGAACTGTAACCTTATTGATGGTTCGTTTCATATAGCTTGGTGTATGGGTTTAGATTAAATTATAGTGGTTAGAAGAAAGAAGTATTAGAAGTTGTATATAAGAGACAGAACTGCAGGTTTACAGCCCCAGGCCTATCATCTTATTGCTCACATCTTGCTGCTATTTAAACTTGTGTTCATCTACAAGCCTGTTGATAGAATTGATAACTTCAAAGAAGCACTGTAGTTTGTTAGGAGGGATGTTCTCTACTACCGCCTGGTTGAAAGATTTTACAGTGCGGCGTGAGATTTCTTTTTTATTTTTTCCTTCTTCTGTTAAAAAAATTCTCACCAGGCGCCGGTCTACAGGGTCTGCCTGGCGGTAGATCAGGCCCTTTTCTTCCATGTTCTTCAGCATCCTGGTAAGGCTGCGTGCCTCCAGGCCCAGCAGTGGTGCAATTTTGGTGGCCGGTGTACCCAGTTCAGCATCAATGTTCAGCAGCACAAAGCCAATAGAGGTGGTAATATCGTACTTGCCAGCTTCTGTGTTATACATGCGTGATATGGCATGCCAGGCTGCTTTAATATTATAATCTACAGTTTCTTCTCTCTTCATAGATGCCAGGTCGATAGCTGCTCCTGCAACCGTTTGAAAATCATACAGGCTGCGTTTGTATTAACTCAAATATAAAAAAATATGTTATGCATGCATAACATTTATAATATATTTTCCTGATGCCCCATACTGAAAAACGGGAAGAAGGCAGTCGGGATTAGCCTATCTGTATAAAAATAGGGTAGAAAATTTGTTTAAGGCCTTTTTAAGCAGTTAAGGCTTTGGTTTGAAGAAATTTGTTGCTTTCCAGCTATTCCTGGCTGTTACTCAGGCAGCATGCTGCCGGTGATCGAGCGATATTTTGCCCGGACCGGTAAGCAACAGGCAGAATGAAACGGCCAGCACGTTAATGGCAGGAAAGTTTTGTTCGTAAGGCAGGCCTATGTGTACGATAATAAGTGCTGCAATAAAGTTTATCACCATAATGGCAGCAGCCAGCCTGGTTTGCCAGCCAACGATCCACAGGATGCCGCAAATAAACTGGGCGTAAGCCGAAACATGTGCAGCAACAAGCGGGGCAGGAACCCCTCTTGCTTCCAGGAAATCGCGAAACTCCAGCATGCGCTCCCAGCTAAAAACATTATCCTGGGTTCCGTGGATCAGCTGTACGGCAAAAGCCAGGCGCAATGCCAGGAGTCCCCAATGGCTGAAAGGGGCAAGTGCTCTGGAAAATGTTGCTGCTATCATGTATCTGAAAAAATATACTATGATAATATAGTAAGGGTAGGGGAAAAGAAAAAGCCGCCCACAAAAGGGGCGGCCCGGGTGTAGAAGAAGGAGTCTACCTATTTTCCTTTTAGAATGATCATCGACAGATCATCAGTAAAGCCACCAGGGTTCTGTATCCATGTTCTGCCGTAGCGAATCAGCTCGCCGCTTATGTCTGATGTTGTAAGATGGGCCAGCTCCTTTAATTTATTAGCCAGCCGTTTTATGCCCAGCACTTTGCGGGAGGGGTTTTTCGCTTCCAGCAATCCATCCGTTAGGGCGAGCAGTATATCACCTTCTTCGAGTAATACCTGCTGCTGCTGAAATTGCTGTTTTTCATGAAAGCCTAAAAACAGGCCTGGCAGTTTTATGATCTCTACCTCGCCACTGCGCTTCCTGAAATGTAGCAAGGGTGGCATTCCGGCAGCGGTAACAGTGTAGTGGCTGCCTTGCTGCTGCAGTACCATCATGCCCATGTACATGCCACGCAACTTAAGGCTCCGAATGCCTTCGGATGTTTTCTGCAGGATAACCTCGCCCGGCTGGTCCCAGAGGTTTTGAAAGTAACTTTTGGCGGTGGCAACCAGGATGCCGGCTTTCAGGCCATGGCCGGTTACATCGCCAATGGCAAAAGTAAAGTTACCATCAGGGTTTATGCGGTAGTCGTAGTAATCGCCGCCTACTTCAGAGGCCGATTCCAGGTACAGTTTCAGGTCCAGGTGCGGGAGTGCAGGGGGTGCATCGGGCAGCATGGAAAGCTGCAGTGCCCGTGCTTCCTCCAGTTCTGCTGATTTGCGTGCATCCTCGCTTTCCAGCTGCCTGTAGGCATGTTGCAGGCAGGCCTGCTGCCGTTCCAGTGCTTCCTGGGTGGTGTTAAGGTTTTCTACGTAGGCAGTCAGTTCTTCATTGCCTGCCAGCAGCTCCTCGTTTGCGGCATGGAGTTCTTCGGTTTGTTTTTGAACTTCTTCTTTAAGGCCTCTTGCCAGTATCTCCTCTTTAGAGAGCATGCGGCGAAGCGATACATAAGTAATAAAAAGCAGTGCCAGGCTTATAAACCCACCAGAGAGTCCGTACATGCTTGCCTGTAGCCGGGCTGTAGAGGTGGTTGCTTTCTGGTTCTGGAGCAAATCCTGAAATGAAGCCTCAAAGCTTCGGATATCGCTTTTTAAGCTATCCATCAGGTTTGCACCTGTTTCATTTTTAACCAGGCTAATGGCCTCCTCGCGGCTCTTATATTTGCTAAGATTTATGGTTTCTGCCAGGTATGCCTGTAGCCGTGCCACTCGTTCTTCTATATCATAAAAGACCTTTTGTTCATCCGGATAAACGGCTGTTAGTGCCCGCAGCTGCTGAACTAACTCCGGTACCTGCTTATTTGCCTCATGGTAGGGCTCCAGAAATTCTGAATTTTGGGTTAAAATGTAGCCCCGCTGGCTGGTTTGGGCATCTTTTAAAGTGGAGATCAGCTGCTCCGAGGCATTGAGCAGCTTGTAGGTGGTAATGGTTTCTTTGTTTTCTGCAGCATAGGCCTCTAAACTACTGTAGGTAGTATACATTTCTACGGCTATCAGCAAAAGTGCCAGCACAAAGCCCATTTGCATCAGGGCTTTTCTACTAATTGCCTTTCTGCCGGCAGAAAGTCTGTCTTCTATACCTTGCAAATTATCCTGCACAAGAACAATAATTATAGGGCTAAACTCTGGTTGCGCCTCAAAGGAGTTAAGGAAAACGGCAAGACTGAATATACAAACTATTGTTTAAACAAGAAAAAATGTCTCTGAATTTTGGCTTCCAAAACATAAAAATCTGTCTTCAATTAGCTTGAACTTAGTCTAGTTCAGTCACTTGCATAAGCCCTGTTTTAAAAGCCAGGGCCTTCCGGAGGCAAAAAGAAATACTAAATTTTGAAGCAAGACATTTTTTCTTCTAATTGAAGACTGTGTTGTACAAAAACCAAATCTGCATTGTTGGCGCAGGCCCTGCTGGCTGCGCTACTGCTCTTTTTCTTGCAAAAGCCGGTGTTGCCTGCCTGCTGGTCGATAAAGCCCGCTTTCCCAGGGATAAAATTTGTGGCGATGGCCTTAGTGGCTGGTCGGTAGCCATGCTCAACAGGCTGGCCCCGGAACTTAAGGAAGCGCTGGCTGCTGCGCCTGCCGCACTGCCCAGCTGGGGTGCCCGTTTTGTGGCCCCAAACCGGCAGGTGCTGGATGTTCCTTTTGTAGACCGCCACTTGCCTCAGGCCCAACCCCCCGGCTATGTGGCACCCAGGCTCTGGTTCGATAATTTTCTGATGGAGCAGTGCAAGCAGCATCCGCTGATCGAGGTAGCAGAAGGTGTGGCGCTGGTTAAATGGGAACGTGTTTCGGCAGACTGTGTGCGGCTGCAGGATGAAAAAGGCCTTGTAGAGGTAGAGGCAAAGCTGGCTGTTTTTGCCAACGGAGCACACTCGCAGCAGGCAAAAGCACTGGGGGGCATTCATGCCGAAAAGCGGCATTATGTTGCCGGCATCCGGGCCTATTATGAAGGCGTGCAGGGACTGCACCCCGATGGGCACATTGAGCTGCATTTTCTGAAGGAGTTTCTGCCGGGTTATTTCTGGATATTTCCCCTGCCCGATGGCAGGGCCAATGTAGGTGCCGGCATGCGCAGCGATATGGTGGCCAAAAAAAAGGTAAACCTGCGCAAATCTATGCTGGAGCTTATAGCGCAGGACCCGCAGCTGCGGGAGCGCTTTAGGCATGCCAGGCGGCTGGATGAGGTAAAAGGCTTTGGGCTGCCGCTGGGTTCAAAGAAGAGGGGTGTTAGCGGCGATAACTTTATGCTGGCCGGCGATGCTGCCTCACTCATCGATCCATTTACGGGAGAAGGCATTGGCAATGCGCTGGCCAGTGGGGAGCTGGCAGCCCAGTGGGCGCAAAAGGCCCTGGAGGCGCAAAACTACACTGCGGCTTTTCTGAAGGGTTATGATACAGCCATTTACAACAGGCTCTGGAAAGAGCTAAGGCTTAGCAAAACCCTGCAGGACCTGCTCAATTATCCCTGGCTTTTCAGTATGGTGGTAAACAAAGCCACGGCCAACGAAACCCTGCGGCAAACCATCAGCTGTATGCTTACCGATATGGATGTGCGCCAGCAGCTTAAAAAGCCCTCCTTTTACCTGAAGGTACTCTTTGGTTAGTATCCAATCTTTATTTAAGCCGTAAAGAAACGAAAAGAACTTATGGAAACAGCTGCTACCACTTCTGCCTTAGATACCGATGCACCTGCACAAATGCTACAGGTGTTCCAGCAACAGCGAACTACCAGCCAGGCCTGGCGCAGAAGCACGGCAGAAGAGCGCATAGAGCGTTTGAAGAAGTTGCAGCGCTGGATGGAGGTGAACCGTAATGCCATTCATGAAGCACTCTACAGAGACTTTGGAAAGCCTAATCCGGAGACCGATCTTACAGAAATATACCCGGTGCAGGCCGAGATAAAACATGCCATTAAGCATCTGCACGACTGGATGAAGCCCCAAAAGGTAAAAACACCGCTGCAGTTTATGGGTACACGCTCCTACATTCAGTACGAGCCAAAAGGCGTAAGCCTGATCATTGCCCCCTGGAATTACCCCTTCAATCTGCTGCTGGTGCCCCTGGTAAGCTGCCTTGCGGCAGGCTGTACTGCCATGCTTAAGCCATCGGAAGAAACGCCACATACCTCAGGCCTGCTGGAGCGTATGGTGGCAGAAACATACCAGCCTCATGAAGTGGCACTATTTAAGGGGGGCAAAGAGGTAGCTCAGGCTTTGCTGAAGCTGCCTTTCGACCATATTTTCTTTACCGGCAGTCCGCAGGTGGGTAAGATCATCATGAAGGCGGCTGCCGAAAATCTATCCTCCGCAACCCTGGAATTAGGGGGTAAATCTCCAGCCATAGTTGATTACACCACCAACCTGAAAGAAGCAGCCGAGCGCATTGCCTTTGGTAAATGGCTCAATGCCGGCCAAACCTGCATAGCGCCCGATTATGTGCTGGTGCATGAGCGTGTGTGTGAGCAACTGGTGCAGGAATTAAGGAAGGCCATCAACGGCATGTATGGTGGCGAAGGAGCTCAGGTAAAGGAAAGTAATGACTATGCCCGCATTATTAATAAAAGACATTTTGAGCGACTAAAGGCTGCATTGGATGAAGCGGCAGATGCAGGTGCTGTAGTAGAAACAGGAGGTAATTTCGATGCTGCCCAGTTTTTTGTTGCGCCAACAGTAGTTACCGATGTGCCTGAAGAAAGCAGCCTGATGCAGGAAGAGATTTTTGGTCCTATTCTGCCCATCAGGCGTTATACAGATCTGTCGGAGGCGATCAGTTATGTAAATGCCAAGCCCAAGCCCCTGTCGTTGTACCTTTTTACTAACCGCAAAGAGGTAGAGACAGCAGTGCTGCAGCGCACTTCTGCCGGTGGTGTATGCCTTAACGATACAGCCATTCACTACCTGCAGCCCAACCTTCCCTTTGGCGGAGTTAACTGGAGCGGCATCGGCAAGGCACACGGGCACTGGGGCTTTATGGACTTCAGCAACCAAAAGCCGGTAATGCGGCAGCGGAGCGGTTTAACCTCAACCGGTACTTTCAAACCTCCTTATTCGCCAAAGATTCAAAAGTTTATTAACCTGATGTTGAAGTACCTGTGAGGCGTTGGCGGAGATGAGAAACTAGAAGACAGACAATAGATTCTAAGATTAAGCTGGCGGAAAATCTAAAACATGGCGTGGGTGCCGGGAATAATTGTTATATACCATATACCATATACCATATACCATATACCATATACCATATACCATATACCATATATTTTGTACGTGATACTTTTTTTGTGCAACTTTAAGATTGCCTATACTAAAAATAAGGCTTGTCGGTTAATTGTATAATGAAACACCTACTGCTTCTTCTAATTGCTTTATGCCTGGTTTTTTCGGGGGTGGCGCAGAATAACCCGGTTTCTCAGCTCTCCATTAGCCAGAAACTACCTGCAGAGCTGCTTAAAAGCCGTAGCGTGGTTGTTATAAACGTAATGCAGGGAGCTGGCGGTCAGAATTCGTGGGAGGCAGTTGCCAAAGCATTACATCCCGGCTTAAGAAAAGCTGGTATCGATGCGGTTGCTTATTATGAGCTAGGCAATGTACTCTCAGGCCCCGATGCCACCAGTGGTTTCTTACGGGATTTTCAGCAGCGCGATATCCAGAATATTATTCTGGTTGATAAGGGCAGCGACATTACCCTTACCGTTGCACCCATCGGTAAAAAAGGTTTGGGACTGGTAGATGCCGGCACTGCTGCCTGGCAAACCAAAGCGGCTGCTCCTGCCGATGCAGCAGAAGCGCTGTATCTGGCGGCCAATGCAGAAAAGCTGCATCTAAGCAATTTTCTGATACCGGAGGCACCGGAGCTGTTTTATACTACGGATAACATCAATATAAAAAAACGCTTCTTCTCCTATCCGCTCGACCTTAAGTTCGATAAGCTGGCTGTGCCCCGCTATGCATTCATGAAAACCAGCAGCAGCGATAGCCTGTCGGCTTTAAAAAGCATTATGCAGCTTTATCCCTACGAATGGGGTGTTACAGAACCCGGAACAGCCGAGGATGTGCTGCGCATGAAGCAGGGCTATCCCTATGTGCTGCTCTACCTGTATACAGCACAGGATAACCTGCGCCGTTTTCTTACTTACGCACCTAATGAAGAGTCGCCGCTGGAGCTGCAGGCAGGGCCGGATACCGGTGAGCCGCTTTACAAGTTTTACATTCGTCACATACCAAGCGGCGATGTGTATGCGGGCTCCAGCTGGGATGCCTCTGCCGACTGGCAAACTGCTTTGAATAATTTTCTGCAGGGCCTTCGCAAAGAGCAGGCAGCCAACCTGAAATGAAAAATATAAGCATAAAAGAAGCGCTTCCGCAAACAGCAGAAGCGCTTCTTTTATGCTTTCAACAAGCTTTTATCCCATGATCTCCTGTACCTCTTTAGGTAGCTGGCCCATTACATGAATGGCCTCACCTGTAGTAAGGTACTGCTTCAGGGAGTCGATGGTAATCCGTACAATCTCGTCTGTACCCTTGCCCCAGTCAAAATTCTGTTCACCATAGAGGCGCTGGTAAGATTTAACAATATCTTTAAACTCCTCTATGCTGCGCGCACGATGGGGCTTCTCCTTGTACTCCCACTGGTCTACCCACACAGCCTTAAGGGCCATTGGCAGCTGGGAAATAACATGCAGGTTTTCATGGAACTCCAGGCTATCCCTAAGGGTATGCATCACAGCTTTAAGGATGCGGGTTACCTGCCCACGGTCCTGCTCGCTGGTATGCCCTAGCTTTTCTGCAAGTTGATTGACGAATGTATTACCTTCTTGTGCGAATTTATTGAAATCTAATGCCATATACTTAAAAATTAAGGGGTTACAAAAAAATTAATCTCTATTAAAAACTACGACAGCACCTTTCATGAGTTACTCTAATGGTAACCTAATTTTAAAAGAATTAGCTAAAACGCCTTTAACACTATACATTCGGGATGTAAAAGCTAAAGGTTATTTTCAGGGCAATTTCGTACACAGGCTGGCTCTTAAGCTGCCCTTCTTTTTTGGTAGGTTATTTTTTTGTATGGTTATTGCTATATATTTTTATAGACATTTTATGATGAGAAAGCCATAATGGCAGGCAAAGATCTTCTGGAAGGAGCTGTTCTTTTACACGACGGCAAACATACACAACTGTATGTGACAGACCTTCCTGCCTATGGAGATAGTGTAGTCATAAAGCTGGTAAGGGATCAGGAAGATACAGAAACTGTCAGGCAGCTGGAGAATGAGTTTCAATGTTTAAGCCTGGTGTCTTCAAAAAAGGTACGCCCTGTACTGGGAAAGCTAACCATAGAGTATCATACTGCATTGGTTTTGCACTATGTGGAAGGCCTGAACCTGAAGCAGTACCTGGCCCGGCATCGCCCCGCACTTTCCGAAAAAGTTATAATTGCCATTAGCCTGTGCCAGTTGCTGGATGTGCTGCACAAAAGGGGGCTGCTGCATGGAAACTTCTGCAGCGAAAATATAATTGTACAGCCCGACACCCTGTCTACGACTCTTCTGGATTTTAAGCTTGCCAGCCCCATTCCTAAAGAAGTGCACGGCTCTGATCTGCCCCAAAGCCTGGCTTTACCCTATATGGCCCCGGAGCTAAGCGGAAATGTAACTAATAATGCCGATGAGCGTGCCGATCTGTACAGCCTGGGTGTTGTACTCTATGAGCTTTTCGGGGAAAGCCTTCCCTTCCGGGACCTCTGCAACAATCCACAGGCGCTTATTCATGCGCATCTGGCGGTAGCGCCGCCTTTCCTTTTGCAGGTAAATCCAGAGGTACCGGCTACTATAGCTCAGATCATACACAAACTGCTAACCAAGGCACCCGAAGCCCGCTACCAGTCTGCTGCGGGTGTACAGGCCGATCTGGAGCAATGTACAGCCCTGCTGGGACAGAAGGGGGAGATTCCGGTTTTTAGCCTTGCCCGCTTCGATGCTGCGCCACGGCTGCAGTTTCCTTTACCTCTTTTTGGCCGTGAGCACGAGATCAGGCTGCTTCGCCAGGTCTGGCAGCGTATTAACAGGGGCGCGGCAGAACAGGTGTGGATAAGTGGCCATGCAGGTATAGGTAAAACAACATTGGCAGAGCAGGTACATGCCTGGGCTAAACAGGAAAAAGCCAGTATTGCCAAAGGCAAGTTTGAGTTGCTTTCTGCCAACAAACCTTATGATGGGCTTATTCAGGCCCTGGGAGGACTTATTGAAATCTGGCTTACCCGAAAAGATGAAGAACTGATCTACTGGCGGGAGAAAGTAAGGGAGGCCGTTGGGAAAGAAGTTAAAATTCTTTCAGGCCTTATTCCGCACCTGAACCTGCTGATGGGCAGCCAGCCAACTGCAGTTGCCCAGCTGGAGGGGCCGGAGGCGCAGTACCGTTTTCATGCTGTGCTTATAAACTTTATAAAAGCACTTGCAGACGAGGCGCACCCGCTGGTTTTTCAGCTGGATGATTTGCAGTGGGCTGATAGCGCAACCTTTAACCTGCTGCAGGAGCTGTTTTCAGATGAGGAGTTTACCTGCTTCCTTTTTCTGGGGATATACCGCAAGGAAGAAGTAGGGCAGGACCATCCGCTTATCTCTTTGCTTCAGAATAAAAAGCCGGGGTTTGGCAGGCTGGAAATGGAGCTGTCAAATCTTAATTTAGCTGAAGTAAACAAATTTCTGGCCGAAACCTTTCAGGAAAGCCCCGGCGACACTGAAGAGCTGGCCAATGTACTCTTTGCCAAAACCAAAGGAAATCCGCTGTTTCTGACCCAGTTTTTACGCACAGCTTTTCAGGCAGGGCTGGTGTATAATAAAGCAGTAAAAGGAGCTGTGCCGGCAGACAGGTGGCATTGGAACATCAGCGGAATTCAGCAGCTGCCCCAGACGGAAAACGTACTAAGCCTGATGATATCCCGCTTTAACCAGCTGGATAAAGAAACACAGGCCATGCTGGTAATTGCAGCCTGCATTGGTAAGCGCTTTAGCCAGGGCCTGATCATTGAACTGGTAGGCGACCTGGTGGAGTACCCGCAGGCAGTATTAAAAAAAGCTGTTGAGGAAGGCTACATCATAACAGAAATAGCAACAGAAGCAGGTGATAAAGATACTATGTATCGCTTTCTGCACGATCGTTTGCTTCAGGCTGTTTATTCTACCCTGGGCGATGAGCACAGGCTGCATGTTCACCATCAGATTGGCGGGCTGCTCCTGGCTAAGCTGGAGGATAATGATGAAGTGCTGTTTGATGTTGTAACGCATTTAAGCCTGGCACAACAGCTGCTAGATGGGGCAGAACAGCTTAAGCTGGCAGCGCTAAACCTTCGGGCTGGCCTTAAAGCAATGGGTGCTACCGGCTATGGTGTAGCGCTTAAGTACTTTCAGGATGGTCTGGCGCTCTTGCCGCAGCACTGCTGGCAGAGCAATTATAGGCTTACGCTGGATCTGTATACAGAAGCAGCCTATGCCGCATATTTAGCCGGCGCTTTCGATCAGCTCGAAATCTGTTTTCAGCAGGTTGAGCAGCACGCACAACATGTGTTGGATAAAGCAAGGGCGGTTGATACTAAAATACAATCCCTTATTGCCAGAAATGAAGGTCGGGCTGCTGTAGATACGGCTATGTCGATTTTAGCAGAACTGGGCGTAAAGCTGCCGCGGAAACCAGGCAAGGCAGCAATAGTAGCCAGCCTGCTAAAAACCGAATGGGTGCTTAAGCGAAAAGGCATTCATAAGCTGTCATCCTTACCCCGCATGACGGATCCAAAAGCCCTTGCCATTATGCAAATTATGGGCAGTGTAGGTGCTGCAGTATCCCGCTCTGCACCTATGCTGTTTCCTGTGTTTGTGTGCAAACTGGTGCAATTGTCTATAAAATATGGTAACACCATTGCCTCAATTCCCGCCTACAGTGGGTACGGAGTATTACAAACCGCTTTGTTCAATAAGGTGCAAACGGGCTATGCTTATGGCAGGCTGGCTGCAGACTTGCTGGAATCGCTGCATGCTGAGGCTGCTGTAGCTAAAACCTATGTGGTTATAGCGGCTTTTCTTGATTTCTGGATAAACCCGCTCCGCAATTCGCTGGAAATAGCAAAAGCGGCATACGAGTCGGGCCTTAAAAATGGAGACCTTGAATTTGCCGCCTCAGGTTTAATGATTCAGTGCACCCATGGTTACCTGGCCGGTGAGCCCCTGCCGCAGCTGGCTGCAAAAATGGAGCTTTTCAGCCAGAACATACTGCAGTTAAAACAAGAGCTGCTCTATCAGCAAACGCAGCTTTTTCATCAGGCAGTGCTGAACCTGATGCAGGAGGGTGAGCTGTCGGTAAAGCTGCAGGGAGCTGTTTTTGATGAAAGGGAGGTGGTTAGCCCCGCCTTTAGAGAAAGCAGCAAAACAGGCGTTTACTACCTTTATCTCCAGAAGCTTATACTGGCGTACTTATCAGGCCAGTACAGCATGGCACAGGAATACAGCGACTTTCTGGCCGATAAAAGTGAAAATGTGATGGGCTCGGCTGTATTGCCGGCTTATGTTTTTTACGATGGGCTTCTGCAGGCGGCCAGGTATCAGCATCTGCCCCCGGCAGAGCAGAAAAAAGCCTTAGCAAGATTAAAAAAAGCCAGGAACAGCATGGAAAAGTGGGCACGAAATGCGCCCATGAACTTCAGGCATAAGTACAACCTGCTGCAGGCAGAAGTTTCCCGGATAAAAGGAGATTACCCTGGCGCCCGCACTGAGTATGAAAATGCAGTGCAGGGTGCTCAGGAGCACAGATACCTGCAGGAAAAAGCCCTGGCGCTTGAACTTGCCGGGCAATCGTTTATGGCTCAGGATAAAGAGGAAACCGCCAATGATTATCTGCTAAAGGCGTATAAGGCCTACCTGCAGTGGGGTGCCAAAGCAAAGACAAGCCAGATGCTCAGGCAGTACCCGGCACTTCAGTCCCTGACTGCGGATCAGGCAGGCGGGCTTTCTGCTGTGTTGAATAAAGCATTAAATGTAGAGAGCCTGCTGAAAGCTGCTACGGCGCTATCGAGCGAAATGAGGCTCGACAAAATGCTTGAAAACCTGTTGAATATTGTACTTCAGCAGGCAGGTGCACAGGAAGGCTATGTACTCATTAACCGGGACGACAGCCTGGAGGTAGTGGCAAAAGGCAGGGCAGGGCAGCAGGAGGTGGAATTTTTGGCTGGCCTGCCCGTGGAGGAGTACAATGAGCTGCCTTCTTCCATCATCAATTTAACATTTCGGATCAAAGAAGAACTGGTACTGTCGGATGCGCAGAACGATAAACGTTTTGCTGCCGATGCCGTGGTAGCCATTCGCTACATTCGCTCGGTGCTGTGCTTTCCCGTAATAAGGCAGCAACGGGTGTTGGGCATTATTTACCTGCACAATACTTTAACAACCGGTGCTTTTACAACAACGCAGCTGCAGCTGCTCAGGCTTTTATCGGGGCAAATAGCGGTAGCGCTGGAAAATGCCCTGCTCTATACTCAAATGGAGCAGCGGATAGAAGAACGTACCGGAGAACTTAAGGTGCAGCAGAAAATTCTGGAAGAAAAAAATAAGGAGCTGCAGTTGCTCAATGAGGAAAAAGATGAGCTGGTAAACATTGTTGCCCATGATTTGCGTAGTCCTCTGAACCAGATCAGGGGCATGCTAAACCTGATTAAGCTGGCGTCGGAAAAGCTTACTGCCGATCAGCAGCAGTTCCTGGATCTTAGCCTTAAATCATCAGATCGCTTAAGTGATATGATTGCCCGTATCCTGAATACCAATGCCATGGACTCCCAGGAGATAGCGCTGAATCTTGAGATGGTTGATATGGAAATTCTCCTGGAAGATGTGGTAACTAATTTCAGGATACAGGCTGCTAACAAAAACATTGCACTACAGCTGGTGCTGCCGGAAAATACGCTTGAGATAGAGATTGACAGAAATTATACGATACAGATTCTTGAAAACCTGATCAGCAATGCGCTTAAATTTTCGCCGCCGGGCTCACAGGTGCAGGTGATGCTGTATGAGGATGGCGATGTAGCCCGTATAGAAGTCAAAGACCAGGGGCCGGGCATCAGCAAAAGAGATCAGAGGCGCCTGTTCAGCAAATTTCAGACCTTAACAGCCCGGCCAACCGGTGGCGAAGAATCTACAGGCCTTGGCCTTTCTATTGCCAAACGTTACGTAGAAGCCATGGGGGGCAGCATTGGCTGCGACAGCGAGCTGGGCGAAGGCTCCATTTTCTTCGTAGAATTCGTGTTGGTGTAGAGGAGGTGTCAGGTAAGGAGTCTTGGTTTGTTGCTGTAGAGGCTCTATAAACAGCTTAGCACCTCCTGCTATGGATGCCTGTAACCAGATAGGAACAGGCAGCCCGTCTTCTGTACCTCATACCCTGTACCCATACCTGATACCCGATACCTATTACACCATCATCCAGCCAGATACCAGGTACAAGGCCAGCGCTACTGCAGCGGCTGCTAGTGCATAGGGCAGTTGTGTGCGTACGTGGTCGATGTGGTCGGAGGCCGATGCCATAGATGCCAGTATACTGGTATCGGAAATAGGAGAGCAGTGATCGCCAAATACGCCGCCACCCAGGGCTGCAGCCAGGGTAAGGGGCAGCGGAGAGCCAAGGTTCTGGGCCATAGGAATGGCTATGGAGATCATAATGGCAAAGGTGCCCCAGGATGTACCTGTTGAAAAGGCAATAAAACTGCTCACAACAAACACAATGGCCGGTACCAGGGCCGGGTTTAGCCAGCCTTTAACCGCCTCGGCCGCATAAAGGCCGGTGCCCAGCGCATTACACACATTGCCTATGGCAAAGGCCAGCAGCATCAGCAGCGCCAGCGGCATCAGGTCTGATATGCCACGCAGGGTTAAGTCGATCAGCTCGCCGGTTTTAAGAATGCCCTGTGCTCTGTAAAGCAGCATGGAAAATAAAAGGGTAATGCTGATAGAGTAAAGCACTGCCGAAGAGCCGGATCCCTGGCCAATAGACAAGAGTATGTGCCGGCCCAGGCTTACACCTGGTTCTTCTACAGCATCCCAGCCGGTGTAGGCCAGCATCAGGGGCATTAAGAGTACCATCAGTACTATAGGCAGCAGCATGTTGCGCATGCGGGGGGGCACCCCAGGCTTGGCTTCCAGTGCTGTTACCTCGGCAGAGAGCAGGGGCTTAGCATCGGGGCTAAGCACCTGGCCGGTTTCCCTGGCTCTTTTTTCTGCTCTGTGCATGGGGCCAAAATCGCGGCCCGTTACAATAAGCACCACAGCCAGCAGCACGGCCAGTATGGGGTAAAAGTTCCAGGGGAAAGCCTGTACCAGTGTTGCAAACGGCCGATCAAAGCCCTGCAGGGCAAGCAGACCCATAATATAGGCCCCCCAGGCATTAAATGGAATCAGAATGCAGGATGGTGCTGAGGAGGTATCGGCCAGGTAGGCCAGTTTTTCCCTGGAGATTTTAAGCCGGTCGAATACCGGCCTGAACAAGGCACCCACCGTTAAAACGGAAATGCTTGATTCTACAAATATCAGCATGCCGCTGAGGAAAGCCAGCCCTTCCACACGCTTGCGAATACCTGAGCCAGAGGCATTGTTGTCTGCCTTTTTTTGTAGCCAGGCATCCAGCCGCAGCACAAAACCGGCCACTCCGCCCGAGCGTTGTACAAAGGCAATCAGGGCGCCTACCAATGCACTGAAGAGAATGGTGCGGGTATTGGAGGGTTCCTGAAAAACAGCCACCAGCCCCTGCAGGGTGGCAAAAAAGCCTGTAATGGGGTTGCCGCCGCTAAGAATTACCCAGCCCAGAAAAATGCCTGTGAGCAGCGATAGGTACACCTGCCGTGTTCTGATGGCCAGTATAATGGCAATAACAGGTGGCAGCAGCGACCAAAACCCAAAGTGTTCCATAGAAGGATTTAGCTGTGTATAGTTTTTAGATAGAGAATCGATAACTTTATCAGCGCATACAAAGCATTATCTGGCGGCTGGTGCATCAGTGCTGTTCTGCTGCCTGGCCTATGCTTTTGTACAAGCTGTTTTATATAATTCAGGCTGATACTCCCTCTGTAGATGAACCATCAGTTAAAGCAGGCAGTATAATACATAATTAGCTTAAAAAGGCCTAATTATTCTATTTCTCTATTTTATGCGAAAGTATGCTTACTTCTCTTTTTTGCTATACTTGTTACTTATGACAAACTGTGTTCCCCTGAAAGAACAGTCCGTTCCAAACGTGTGGCAGATACTTTATCAGCAGTACGATAACTTTAAAGAAGAACGCCTTAGCCACCGAAGGTTTACGTCATCGGAGTTAGAGGTGCTGATTAAAGAACTGGAGAACGATAGCCGCTTTACAGTTACCAAAGCTGGAGAATCGGTAGAGGGCCGGCCGATTTACCTGGTGAAATTAGGGTGGGGGCCCAAGAAAGTGCTGTTGTGGTCGCAGATGCATGGCGATGAGCCTACTGCCACGGCTGCCATTATCGATCTGTTTAATTTTTTTCAGAGTGATGAAGACGATGTCTTTGATTCGCTGCGGCAAAATATTCTGCAAAATACCACGCTCTATTTTTTGCCCATGCTCAATCCCGATGGAGCAGCAAGATACCAGCGGCGCAATGCCCTGGATATAGACCTTAACCGTGATGCCCAGCGCCTGGCCTCTCCCGAAAGCCAGCTGCTTAAAAATATTCGTGACAGCCTGCAGGCCGACTGGGGCTTTAACCTGCACGACCAGAACCCCCGTTATGCGGCAGGCCCAAAAGGACCTGCTGCCACCATTGCACTCCTGGCACCTCCGGTTGATGATGCCGGCACTGTTGACAACGTGCGCCGCCCGGCCATGCAAATGGTGGTAAAGCTAAATGAAGTGCTGCAGCCTTTTATTCCGCGCGGAGTAGCCAAATGGAACGACGATTTTGAACCCCGGGCTTTTGGAGAAAACATGCAACGCTGGGGCACCAGCACCATTTTAATTGAATCTGGTGGCTATCCCGGCGATCCGGAAAAGCAGGAAATCCGAAAGCTTAACTTTGTGGCATTGCTTGCTGCTTTTCAGAGCATTGCTACCGGCTCCTGGCAGCAGGAAAGTATTATTGATTATGATAAAATACCGGAAAATGCCCGCTTCTTCTATGATTTGGTGGTGCGCAATGCACAGCTTGAAAAAGATGGTTTCCTATATACGGCGGATGTAGGCATCGACAGAAATGAGAGAGAACTGCGGCAGCCTGAGCTGGGGCAGCCTGAGCTGGGGCAGCCCGAGCTGGGGCAGCCCGAGCTACGGCAGCCAAATCAGCCTCTCTTTTACTACGAATCTTCCATAGAAGACCTGGGAGATCTGTCGGTTTTTCAGGGCTTTGAAGAACTGAATGCCAAAGGCCTGCGGCTACAAGCCGGTAAAGTATATCCTTTTGCCTTCGAAGATATGCAGCAGCTGCAGTTGTACGGCGTAGAGAAGTTATTGAAAGACGGCTACACCAGTGTAATGCTAAGCAACATACCTGAAGATATGGAGTACAGTTCATTGCCCATTAACCTGCAGCTGCCAAAAACAGCAACTGGATTTGGTATGGACGAACCCGCTGATTTTGTATTGCTTAAGGGAGATAAAGTGCACTATGCCATTATCAATGGCTTTGTATATAACCTGCAGAAAGGAGAAGGTAAAGTTAAAAATGCACGGGTGAAGCGTTAGGAGCTTCACCCCTGGTTCATCCCAGGAAGCCCTCCAGCAGAGAGCCAACGTAGTAGGCCAGCATTGCAGCTGCGCCGCCTAGTAATAGGGTCTCCAGCATTGCCCGCCAGTGGTTTGTTTGGGTAACATAGCTCTTGAGGTAGCCAATACCTATAAACGCAAGCGCTGTGAGAAAGGAGGCCAGCCAGAAAGGATCTGCCTGCAGGCGTGTACCAGAAAATTCAACCAGATATGTAATTAGCGGAATAAGCCCCACCAGCACAAAAGAGGCAAAAGTAACAGCGCCCATGGCCAGGGGAGACTTGGTTTCACGCATCATCCCCAGTTCTTCTTTCATCATCAGGTCAACCCAGCGGTCTTTATCGGCGGTAATCACCTCCACTACTTTCTCCAGCAGCTCACCTTTGAATCCTTTAGCCTGCATGATCTCACGCACCTCCTCGCGCTCCTGTTCCGGCATATGATTTATTTCCCAGTACTCGGTACGCTCATGCAGGCTGTAATTATCCTGTTCGCTTTTTTTGCTAAGGTAGCTGCCTACACTCATGGCAAAACCATCGGCAATAAGGTTGGCAAAGCCCAGTATCAGAATTACATCTGCACCCAGACCACCACCGGCAGCACCTGCTACTACTGCAAAGGTGGTAACTGAGCCATCAATACCTCCGTAAACAAATTCTCCCAGGTAATTCTGCACAGACCGGATCCTGCGCAGACTGGTGCCGGGGAGGTTCGCTTCTTGATGCTTTACCGGAAGATAATCGGTGCTCATGGTCCACAATTTACAGCACGGCAATGGCTTTTGCTATATACTGACCTGCAGATTTATTTGCTTTTGGTTTAAGGGTAGAGGAGGTTCATTTTCTTAAAATACCTGGCTGTACCCTTGCTCCAGTTACACAAAATTGTTTACCTAATGAGCAGCTGCCAGCCTGGCAACAAAGTTTCGCAGAAGCATTGACTATTCCTGTAGTACCTTAGTACTAAATATGATATTTAGTACTAAGGTACTAGTGGCTTGATTTTTTTGTATATTAGTGATTATGAGTACTCAAGACAGGATTTTGGACACAGCCCTGACCTTATTTAATAATAAGGGAATAGCCTCGGTAAGCATGCGTGCAGTAGCAGCCGGGGCACGCATGAGTGTGGGTAATCTTACCTACCATTTCCCAAATCGGGATAGTCTTGTGCAGGGACTGCTCAACAGACTAATAAAAGAATTGAATGCTAAGATAGAAGAAACTCCGCAGCCCAAGCTATGGCTGGAGCTAATTTGGGAAGCCCTGCTGAACAGCTACCAGATTCAGCAGCGCTACCAGTTTATTATGCTGGACCTTGTACACATGCTGCGGAAGTACCCGACAATCCTGGAGCAGTTCAGGCAAAATTATGACCACCGCCGCCAGGAATATTCATTTATCCTGCAGGCGCTGGTGCAGGTGGGTGAGCTAATGTCGGAGCCGGAGAGCGGACATTATGATCGTTATATTTTACCCCAGCTCTATTGCATCAGTGATTTCTGGCTCTCTGAGGCAGCGCTGCTATACAAAGGCCCTGAAGATGAAAAAGCAGCTTATTATGCCCGTATGTGCATGGCGTTGCTTTATCCATACCTTACAGAGAAAGGCCGCAGGAGCTGGAGAGAGCTTTTTAAAGAACCGACAGGCAGTTTATAGTCTCCAGATTTAGATTAAGAAAGGAATGAGCCTTTGCTGTGATATGCAGCAATTTTTGTAGCTTTTACCCATGAAAAAGCTGATGTACCTCATTCTCCCACTCGCTTTATTATCCTGTGGTGACTCCAATAGTAACATGGCAAACCGGGCAGGAGGGAACAACCCTGCTGCCGAAGGTTTTGACCGTGAAGGTTCTGACAGCCTTGCCATTGTTTGGGCCGATGCCGTGATGAAGGCACAGGGTGGTCGTGAAGCCTGGGATAATACCCGTTACATTGGCTGGAATTTCTTTGGCAACCGTAAGCTGTTGTGGGATAAGCACACTGGCAGGGTACGTATAGAAGTGCCCAAAGAAAATAATACATACCTGATAAACGTAAATGATGAGCAGGGCCGGGTGCAGGTTGGGGGCCGGGAAATAACCGACGAGCAGGAGCGTAAGGAGTGGATAGACAAGGGCAGGCAGATCTGGGTAAACGACAGCTACTGGCTTGTTATGCCTTATAAGCTAAAAGACAGCGGCGTAACCCTTACCTATGCTGGTAAAGATACACTGGCAGGAGGGAAAGAGGCCGAAGTATTGGAGCTGCGTTTTAAAGAAGTTGGCTATACACCTCAGAATAAGTACAGGGTGTACATAGACCCTGCTGATAGCCTGGTAAAGGCCTGGGCCTATTATGAAAATGCAGCCATGGATACGCCTAATTTTATGTCGCCCTGGCAGGACTACCAGCAGCATGGCAACATCCTGCTTTCCGAAAACAGGGGTGAGCGCCAGATCACTGATATCAATGTTTCGGAAAATGTGGATGAGACATTATTCGAAGAATTTTAACAACAGCTATTTAATTTTTTTGTACACCACCAGCGTATCCACAGCTACTGATTTTAATAAGTGCATTTGCCTGTGTACCAGCTAAAAGAGCGGAAGCGCGCTTCATCTGTATTTTGTTGAGCCTGCCCCAATTGTACAGAATTGATTTTTTGTAATATTATTATTCTTCTTACACACCTGTACTATTGATGGTAGTTTAAGCCTATTATTGTAGGATCAAACTTCTCAACAATAATCAAATGAAAAAGGTGTTTCTAACGTTGGTGCTGGCTGGAACAGCCGCACTGGCGCAGGCTCAGATACAGATTGGGCCTAAAGTGGGTGTGAATGTTGCCACCATGAACCTTGGAGAAAGGGAGAATAAAGTAGAAGATGGAATAGGATATGCTGCAGGTTTAAATGTTGGTGTTGCTTCTAATATCAGGTTTACGAAGATGCTTTCTTTTGCGCCTGAAATTTCCTTTTCACAAAAAGGGTACAAGTATGATTTGGGTACCTCAACTATGAACGGTACAGAAGAGGAAACCTTCAAGACTAATTATATTGACATGCCACTGTTGCTAAGAGGCACTTTTGGCAGCGTTGTAAAAGCCTATGTAAACGCCGGACCTACACTCAGCTACTGGCTAAGTGGCAGGTATGAAGGAAAAGGAAACTACACCGAAAATGAAGTTACCCAGCCCTTTGCTTACGATCTGGAAGTAAAGTTTGTAAAGGAATACGACCAAATTGAAACAGAAGATTTTGTAGAGGTAAGTAAAGAACATGCAAACCGCTTTGAAGTAGGTGCCTCCTTTGGTGGTGGTGTTATGCTTCCGGTAGCTGGTAAAAACTTTTTAGTTGACGCCAGATATACACTTGTCTGGAAAGATATTTACAATGAAATGGACGCAAATGAAAAGGAACGTAATAAATTCCTTACACTGTCTGTGATTTACCTGTTAGGAAATTAATGCTGATCTAAGGCAGGCAGTTTGTCTGTTTGTTTATCCCGGTAATAACAATGTACCAGTTGTTGTTGCCGGGATAATTTTTTTAAAGTGGCATCATTGAAATTGGCTTTAAATAGAACAACAACCTTACGTGCCACCGTTTTTACGCACTTGCGGTTTATTTTGTATTGTTAATTGATGGTTACTTGCAGCATCAAACTACTTATAAATTAGAAGATGAAAAAGATGTTGTTTGCTGCCCTGGTGGCTACTATTGGCTTTACCAGCAGCGCTTATGCTCAGTTTAGTGCTGGAACAACTGTGTTGGGAGGAAGCTTTTCTTACAGTAAAGATCAGGTTGACTATCTGGGTTACTATGGTTCGGCAACCGCAACTGCAAAAACTGTAACTATCTCTCCAAGAATAGGTACATTTCTGGCAGACGACTTTGAGGCGGGTATGCAGGTATCGTATATGCATTCAGCTTTTATCAATGACACTGATCTGTCAGGTAAAAGTGCTCAAGATATGTTTACCCTTGCTCCTTATGGAAGAAAGTACTTTTCTTTGAATGAATGGGCAGGCTTTTATATGCAGGGCTCACTGGGCTTTGGCTGGGGGCGCTCAGGAGGCGATGATCTTGCCGGGTCAGATTTCAGAAACCGCGCTTTTACTGCATCGCTGGCACCAGGTGTTACAATCCGTGTAGGAGAACATGTGGGAATTGACTTTCAGGCTAACCTGCTGCAATACAGCCGTACTACAGCTGGCATAAAAGGTAAATATGCAGATACGAAGAGTGATCCTAACGAAACCGTTCAGGTAGGCCCAAATTTCAATAATGTATCTTTGGGGATCAGCTTCTTTCTATAAGCAACAAGAACTTGACTTATAAAGCTGCTTACAGGCATCAAATAAGTGCGCTAAGCAAAGCAGTACAGGCCACCCCAAAAAGGGTGGCTTTTTCTATAACCCTTATTTACCAAAGGGCGTAAAATTTACCATGCCGGTTCAAGAAAATTTATACTTCATAGCGCTAGTACCCGCTGAGCCCCTCCGCTCGGAAGCCTGGGCCCTTAAGGAGCACATGCGCGATACCTACGGTAGCAAAGCTTCGCTGAACTCTCCTGCTCACATTACCCTGCACATGCCATTTGAGCTTAAGCAAAACCGGGAGAAAGCAGTGATCGCATCGCTGCAGGAGTTGGCGGAAGGCTACAAATCTTTCAACATCGATATAGACGGTTATGGGGCTTTTCCGCCCAGGGTGCTGTTTCTGCACGTAGTACCCAACGCTACGCTAAGCCGCCTGCAGTCAGATGTGCACGAACTTATGAAGCGTGGTTTCAATGTATTCAATGCTGATTATAAGAAAAAACCCTTCCATCCGCACATAACGCTTGCTTTCAGGGACTTGAAGAAAGAGCGATTTAAGGAAGCATGGGAGGAGTACAGGGAAAAGGAGTTTAAGGCTGACTGGCAGGTGCAGGGCCTTACGCTGCTGCGCCACGATGGCAGGCAGTGGCAGGAACTTGCCCAGGCCATATTTGCCAATGTTGCTGGTGTTGATGAAGAAGAGTAGCGGCTACCACTTAAGAGTGCCGTTGTCATTATCAGTTTGCAGACGCATGCTCTGGATCTTACTGCCCACTTTTACATTTACAAGGTTTACCTGGTCGTTAAAGCGCTTAAAGAAAAGGCTGTTGTGCACATTAATGCTGCTGAGCTGCCTTACCTTAGGTACTTCCATATAAGCCCAGATGGCATCTTCTTCCACCTCAAAGCCCAGGTATTGGGCCTGCACAGCTTTTCCGTTTACCTGTAGCCTGAAATGCTGGTTTAAATAACTGCCCACCAGCTCCTGCACAAGCGCAGGGTCCGATGGGTTTATCAGGTCAATTTGATTTCCATAGCGCTCCTGCAGGTCTGCCTCCAGGTCGTCCAGAAAAATGCGATGAGAAATTTCCAGGCTGCCGCTTTTAGGGTTCAGCACCACTTCGCTTACGCTAAGGTGCAAAGGATGAAACCAGCCAACAATCAGGAGAAACAGGTAATTGAGTATCATATAGCCTTTATTTGCAAAATCAGGACCAAACTTAACTTTAACACAGAAAATAAGTACTGAAATTCCGCGAAAGCCGTAATTTTGCAAATTCCTTTTAAAAATACGAGTTTGGTGTATGAGTACTTTTCAAATGTACTTTCAGCTGGGAGTTGGGCATATTTTAAATTTCAGGGCCTTAGATCATATTTTATTCATTCTTGCACTTAGTGCCTTGTATACGCTACGTGACTGGAGAAAAGTGCTGATTTTAGTAACTGCCTTTACCCTGGGGCATTCGGTAACATTGGCACTGTCTGCTTTTGATGTTTTCAGGGCAAATGCTGCCTGGGTAGAGTTTCTGATTCCGGTTACCATTCTTATCACAGCTGCCAGTAATGTTTTTCGCCGGCAGCCCGATTTTTCTTCTCCAGCCAGCAAAATCCATCTAAATTATTTTTATGCCTTTACTTTTGGCCTGATACACGGCCTGGGTCTGGCCAGAGAACTGGTGGCGATGGTAGGCCGAAGGGCCTCAGTGGTTGAGCCGCTACTGGCTTACAACCTTGGAATAGAGCTGGGCCAGGTGGTAATTGTGTTGTTCTTTTTACTGGTTGCCGGCCTTATTGTGGTAGTAGCCGGTGTAAGCAAGCGGGAATGGACCCTGGGGGTATCGGCTACCATTGTAGGCATGGCTTTTATGCTCATGCTCCAAAATAAAATTTGGTAATCTGTTTTTCGTTACTAAATTGGTTATTGCGAATTATTATACAAACTGATATGATAAAAAGATGGGCTGTTCTTGCCCTGGTGATGAGTGCAAGCCTCACGGCATTTGCGCAGGAGCAACAGGAAGAGAATGTGTACAAAAGAAAATTTGAGCAGCTCGACAGTGAGCTGCGCTCCCCTAATGTTTACCGCACCGCTTCTGGTGCACCTGGCCACCAGTACTGGCAGCAGCGTGCCGATTACGATATTGAAGTTACCCTGCACGACGATACCCAGCGAATTACCGGTAAGGAAACCATTACCTACTACAACAATTCGCCGGATGATCTGCACTACCTCTGGCTGCAGCTAGATCAGAACATGCGGGCCATCAGTTCTGACACGTACAGTACAGAAACCAACAGCATAGAAGATAAAATGACCATAGGCAGCCTGCGCAGCATTATTGGCTATGGTTTCGATGGTGGTTTCAAGATTCAGAAAGTAACCGAAGCCAACGGCAGCGAGCTCCCTTACACCATTAACAAAACCATGATGCGTGTAGACCTTGCCAAGCCCCTGAAGCCAGGTGAAAAAATGAGCTTTAATGTAGAATGGTGGTACAATATTAACGACCGCGGCATACTGAGCGACCGTGGTGGTTATGAGTACTTCCCTGAAGATGGCAATTACCTCTACACCATTGCCCAGTGGTTTCCACGCATGGCTGTGTATTCCGATTTTCAGGGCTGGCAGCACAAGCAGTTCCTGGGCAGAGGTGAGTTTGCACTGCCTTTTGGTAACTACAAGGTGCGCATTACGGTGCCATCAGACCATATTATAGCTGCAACAGGCGTGTTGCAAAACCCTGAAGAGGTGCTGACTAAAGAGCAGCAGCAGCTGTTTGCAAAAGCCAGAACATCTTCTAAGCCGGTAATTATTGTAAGCCAGAAAGATGCGGAGAAGAAAGAGAAAACTAAGGCAAAAGACACCAAAACATGGGTATACCATGCCGATAGTGTGCGTGACTTTGCCTTTGGCAGCAGCCGCAAATATATATGGGATGCTATGGGCGTAGAGGTTGGTGGCAAAACGGTAATGGCCATGAGCTACTACCCAAAAGAAGCCAACCCGCTGTATGAGCAGTACTCTACCGAAGCTGTGGCGCACACCCTGCGTGTTTACAGCAAGTATACTGTTCCTTATCCCTACCCGGTGGCTATTTCTGTAGAGGCCAGCAATGGTATGGAGTACCCCATGATCTGCTTTAACTATGGCAGACCTGCAAAAGATGGTACCTACAGCGAGCGTATTAAATATGGAATGATCTCCGTAATCATCCACGAAGTAGGGCATAACTTCTTCCCGATGATTGTTAACTCTGATGAGCGCCAGTGGACCTGGATGGACGAAGGCCTGAATACCTTTGTGCAGTTTCTGGCAGAGCAGGAGTGGCAGCGCGATTACCCCAGCAGCCGTGGCCCTGCACACAAAATTGTGCCTTACATGAATAGTGCCAAAGATACCCAGCGCCCCATCATGACTAACTCCGAGCAGGTGCTGCAGTTTGGCAATAATGCCTATGGCAAACCTGCTACAGCCCTTAACATTCTGCGTGAGACGGTAATGGGCCGTGAGCTGTTCGATTTTGCATTTAAAACCTACGCCCAGCGCTGGGCCTTTAAGCATCCTACCCCAGAAGATTTCTTCCGCACCATGGAAGACGCCTCAGGTGTAGACCTGGACTGGTACTGGAAAGGCTGGTTCTACACGACCGATCACGTAGATATAGCGCTGGATGATGTGAAGTACTTCCAGATGAATACGCAGGATCCCCGTGTAGAAAATGTGCTGAAGCAGGAGCTGGACCAGCGGAATGCTAACCACATTGCCCGTACCCGTAACGAAAAATCGGTACCTAAAACGGCAGTAGAGAACAACCCTGCCCTGCGCGATTTCTACAACAGCTACAACGAGTTTGCAGTAAGCAAGCAGGACATAGCATCTTACGAGCAGTACCGCAAGTCTCTAAGCAAAGAAGAGCTTGCCATACTTGATGCAAAATGGCACTTCTATGAATTGACCTTCCGCAACAATGGTGGCCTGGTAATGCCAATTGTAATTCAGTGGAATTATGCCGACGGCACCAATGAGGTACAATACATCCCTGCTGAAATCTGGCGCCAAAACGAAAACAAGGTTACCAAGGTATTTGCCAGGAGTAAGCCTGTAGAAACCATTGTACTTGATCCATGGCGCGAAACAGCCGATGTGGACGAAGACAATAACTACTGGCCAGCTCAGGACCGCCCCAGCCGCTTTGAACTGTTCAAACAGCAGCAGGCGCCACGTGGTAGCTCCGGTACAAACCCTATGCAGCGCAGTAATAGCGAGCGTAGCCGCCGCCCTTAGATAAAACAGGCTATCGGCACAGAAAATAAGCCTGGTCTGATACTTATAGAAAAGAAAAGCCATGGTTCGAAAGAACACTATGGCTTTTCTTTTTTTATGTCTGTGCCGATACATTTTTTCTTTGGTGCATCCGGAGAAAGTTGCTGATAGCTAAACCAAAGTAGCGTGCGGCAGGTATAAACATGAACATAAACCCGAATGCTGACCCAGACTCCCCTTCTGATTGTAGCGGGCAAGTAGCAACAGGTGGCCAGCGAACGAGGTATATTTTTAGATATGAGGGAAGAAAATGCAAAGGGAGGCGGGCCAACAGTACTGAACAGGTTGCTCCGCCTCTCGGGGCCAATAGTGTTGGCCAATATATTACAAACGGCTTATCAGCTTATCGATACTTTTTGGCTGGGCAGAATTGGCGCAGGGGCGGTGGCGGCGGTTTCCATTAGCTTTCCTATCCTGTTCCTGATTATTTCCCTGGGCATAGGCCTTACACTGGCGGGCTCAATTCTCGCAGCCCAGTATAAGGGCAGGAACGATCAGCGCATGATTGATTATGTAAGCGCCCAAACGCTTTTTGTGATGCTCTTTATTTCAGCCGGGCTTGCCGGTATTGGCTATAGCTTTGCCCAGCCCCTGATGGAGATCATTGGGGCAGAAGATACAATCCTGGAGGATTCTGTCAGCTACTTTAAAGTCTCTTCCCTGGGCTTTGTGTTCCTCTTTATTTACTTTGTTTTCCAGTCGCTCATGCGTGGCATTGGCAATGTGGCCATTCCTATGTATGTGGTGCTTACAACTGTATTGCTGAACCTGGTGCTGGATCCGCTGTTTATTTACGGCTGGGGTCCTGCACCTGCCATGGGCGTTGCCGGGGCGGCAATGGCCAGTGTGTTTACCCAGGGGCTTTCGGCAGTGGCAGGCATCTGGATCATGGCTTCCGGCAGGTTTGGCATTAAGCTGCACCTGAAAGATTTCAAGTTTGATTTCACCTGGGTGAGGGAGCTGATCAGGATAGGCGTGCCTGCCAGCCTTGAAATGTCGACGCGGGCCCTGGGCATGGCCATTCTGGTAACGCTGGTAACCAGCTTTGGCAGTATTATCGTAGCCTCCTATGGCATTGGTGCACGTATTTTAAGTTTTGTGATCATACCCTCGCTGGGGCTGGCTGCAGCTACTACTACGCTGGTGGGGCAATATATGGGTGCCGGCCAGGTGAAGCAGGCGGCGCATGTAGGCCGCCTGAGCCAGCGGGTAGCTTTTTTCGGGCTTACCATTATCGGTTTATTAATGTTCCTGCTGGCAGAGCCTCTCACAGCCTTCTTTGTGCCGGGCGAAGATAAAGTAATTGAAAACGGGTCTAACTTTATCAAAATTATGGCTCCCAGCTTTGGTTTACTGGGCGTGCAGCAGGTAGTAAACGGCGTATTTAATGGCTCAGGCTACACGCTTGCCTCTATGCTGGTTTCTGTTTTTTCGTTGTGGGTGGTGCGTTTCCCGGTGGCCTATGTACTTTCACACAATACGTCTCTATCGTATAACGGACTCTGGTGGGCTTTCCCGGTTTCCAACCTTATTGCTGCCGGCATTGCTTTCTTCTGGTTCAGGAAAGGTAGCTGGAAATACAAAAAGCTAAAGCTTTAGCAGCTGCCTGTATGTACCGAAGTCAGAGTCTATATCCTGCTGCCCCTGCGCACTGCAATGGGTGAGCCTTCTGCCAGCATTACGGATAGTGGTTTGGCATCTGTCCATAAGCTTAGTTATTATTGGAGGAGTAGTTGTTTTTGTGTTATGAGCTACTCGCGCTGCTCTTCCCGTACTGGTTTAACATGCCGGGGTATTGCAGCTGCATCTGTAACTGGCAGGTACTCTACATCAAAACTGCCCCGGTAGCCGAAAAGAGGACCCCAGGCTTTGTTGCTTACAGATACTGATATTTTGTGTTTCTCTTCGGCATCATCGTACCACTCACACACATCGGCATAGCCAGAAAAAAACATTGGGAAGCGAAAGCCCAGCAGTCCTTCATAAAAACGCTGCTGGCCAGATATGAGCCGTAACCCACCATTGGGGGCTACTTCGAGGTGTATGTCTACAGCAAGGTGCTGATGAGTGCCCAGGTAATCAATAATTCTCTTTCGCTGCCGGCTGTAGATCATGGTTGCATCGAACCGCCTTTTGTGCTTTGGAAATTGATAGCTGCGCACCCAGGTAACGGTTTCTCTGCCAAAGGAGTCCTGGTAGGCGTAATTTTCAATGGTGAAAGGAACATGGCGCCCCGCCTGTGGAAACATAATGTTGCGCCAGGTACCGATGTAGAGGAAAGGCAGGGTATAAAATTTCCCCAGCCAGACCTCCTCCATCACACCTCTGCCAATGGAGGCAATTTTGTTTTCGCTGCTGAAGCCAAATCGTTTTTGTATCTGCGGGTGAAGCTTATAAAAGTCCTCTCCCAGCACCTTCTGGTAAATAGAGCTCATATAGGTTTGGTTTTACAGTTAGAAGCCCGGGGCAGGTGTTTGAGGTGGAGCAGGCAAATGAGCGAAAGTGCAATAAGTGCCAGGTTGAAGGATACAGGGTTGAATGGGGCCAGAACCACTTCTGCATTACTGTAAACTGCACCCAAACCCAGTATACAGAGGGCCAGTATGTTGATGCTGTGGATAAGCCTGTTGTGAAGAATAAGCAAACAGCACCCAAACAGTATTTCCATCAGCCCTATTCCCTTGATTACTAAATGCTCAAAACCAGTAAATAGCCCCGACTGCTCAAGCATACCCAGCTCACCGCTATAGGGAAACAGCAACTTCGGTACCAGGCCCTGGTAAATCCACACCAGGCTCAGCACAGCTGAAGCAATGGTAACACCTGCCTGTGCCCGCAGGGCCTGCAGCGGATGAATTCCTTTTTCCAGCCAGTTTTTAAGGCAGTCGAAACTCCAGGCAGTGGCCCAGATCATCAGTGGCCGGAAAAGGCAGCTATCGATAGTGGCCCCGGCCAATCCCCAGCGGGTCTGGTAATTGTAGCCCGTGCGGAAGCGTATGGTGTTGCCCTCCGGCTGTGGCTGGTATTTCCAGTAACCCGAGCCGCTCCTTATCAGGGATAAGCCGCTTTCAGACCAGAACTTCAGCACAGAAGTACTTTCTCCTGCCCTTGAGGCTTTAGTGGCTACACTTTCACCGGTGCCTTTTACGGCTAAGCCAAACCCTATTTTGGTGCTGTACAAAAACTGCTGCGGGTCTTGATGCTCTTGTTTAGGCAAATAGGTTATAGATGAAAATCTTAGGTCCCATTGCTGGTGCAGGGCCGGGTTTTGTGTATGCTCCCACAGTACCTCCAATGGGCAGGCTATTTGGGTTTCGATGTAAAGGGGCTTTGGTTTCATGCTGCTGAAGGTTGCGTTGGGTAATAATTATTAGGATTTGCGGCAGGTATTTTCTTACCCAGCAGTTCCTGCAGTGCTTCTTCTGCAGTGGGGTAGCGGAATTCGAAGCCCAGCTCCTGCAGGCGGCGTGGTACCACGCAGCGGCTTTTCAGGATCAGCTCGGTTTCGGTGCGGATCAGCAGGGCTCCCAGTGCCAGTAAAGGGCGGGGCAGGGGCAGGCCAAAGGGGATGCCGATTGTTTTGCGCATTGCTTTCAGAAACAGCCGGTTGGGGAGGGGCTGTGGTGCTGTGGCATTGATGGTGCCTTCTGCGGCAGTTGTGCTGATGATGAACTCAAGGATACGCAGGTAGTCGTGCTGGTGCAGCCAGCTCATGTATTGGGTGCCGGAGCCAAAACAGCCGCCCAGGCCCAGCTGTACCAGCCGCTTCATAGGTAATAAGGCTCCGGCATTGCTACCAAGCACAATGCCCATTCTAAGGGCTACTTTGCGCACCCCCGGCACTTGTTTTTCAAAAAAGGCCTGTTCCCATTGCTGGCATACTTCAACAGAAAAACCGTTGCCAGCTTCACCTCCAACTTCATCCTGTGGCTCGTAGGCATGGCGGTAAATGGTTGCCGAAGAGGCATTAATCCAGACCTTGGGCGGATGCTGACAGGCTGCAACAGCATTGGCAAGGCAGTGTGTGCTATCGATGCGCGAGGCAATGATCTCCTGCCTGTTTGCGCTGGTGTAGCGGCAATCTACAGAGCGGCCGCTGAGGTTAAGCAGTGCGTGGGCACCCTCCAGCTCCTGCTGCCAGGGTTCTACGGTTTTCCCATCCCAATAGCGCTGGCGTATCAGTCTGCTGTGCTTTTGACTGGCGCGGCTTAATACCACCACCCTCCAGCCTTGTGCTATAAAATGGCGGGTTGCAAGCTCACCTAAAAATCCACTGCCACCGGCAATTACAATTTTACGTGTCATCGGGATTGTTTTTGGTAGAATATTATTTACAGTACTTTCAAAAATAATTGAAAGTATTTGGTTAAATTTTTTTTACTGCTTTCCGGCCAGTTTCATAATGGCTTTCATAAACCAGTTTTGCTGAGAGCTGATAAAGAGGTTCAGCATACTTTCCGACTGCCTTGCAAATCCATCAATATCAGAGATAAGCGACCTGAACTCCTGAGTCTCTTTATCATTACCTTCCACTTCCTTTACCTCCTGCAGGGCCCTAAGCATTGGCTCCAGTTCTCGCTTTTTACGCTGAACAGCAACTTGCTTGGCCATATACATGGTATCTTTAGGAGCCTTGAAGAACTCCTTGCGTTCGCCCATATGCACTTCTTTTTCCACCAGTCCCCAGTCGAGTAAATTACGAAGACTCATGTTGGCATTGCCACGGCTTATCTGAAGTGCTTCCATAACCTCTTCTGTGGTAAGGGCTTGTGGAGATACCAACAGCAGTGCATGTATCTGGGCCATGGTGCGCGGAACCCCCCAGCTGGAGCCTAAGGCGCCCCAGGCCTGGATAAACTTACTTTTTGCTTCGTCTAGCTGCATCCTGTGGGCAAGGTATAGCAAATTCCTAAACTTTCAAAAATATTTGAAAATAAAGTACGTCATAGAAGTCTTTATAAATCAATTCACCTCAAGTTCAATCAGCTCCAAGAGAATTTGGCTGCCATCAATGTTGCTGAAAAGCAGCTTTACAAAGCCATATTTTGCATGGTAATGGGCTTTTAGGCTGGTGGAGCCAAGTTTACTGCTGGCCACTCCTTGTATTACCAGGGTAGGAAGAGTACCCATGGCTGATGAAATTTTTTCTTCCTGGCTGATGGTGTAGTGGTAGTGAATCATGACAGGCCCAGCCCATTCTTTCCAGCGCTCATCGCCCCAGTAGCCGGCTACCTCCTGATGCCACTCCCAGCTGTTGCCAATTTTATAGGGTGATTGGATAGATGGAAAAGGATTCAAGGCCATAATTCTGAACATACGTGCACGCGGAGGAGTGATCCAAATATTCTTCCAGTTCTCCACCAGACTACTGCGCTCCAGAAAGCTGATTTGCCCGGCGGGAGCGTAGTATTCCCACCTGATGGGGGTGTGATTGTAGCCTTGGGTTTGAGCATCTGCCCCCTTCAGGTCAGTTTCAACAACCAGCTGCAGGCGATCATTGGTGAGAGAATCTTTTTCCTGCAGCGGCACCAGCTTCCATGCTTTTTCCCGATCTTTGTTTGCCTTAGGCACTACTTTTTGCAGGTACTTTTTGCCATCCGGACTAATGTAATGGTATCGGTAGATGAAGCGAATACTGTCTTTATATACCTGGTTATTGGCTGTATACTTATTTTCATTGGATAATGTACTGTCGAACTTCTCGACCCAAATGCCCTGTTCGTCTACAAGGGTATAATCTACAGAAGCCTGTGCAAGGCAGGTGCCGCTGTTTAA
Organism: Cesiribacter sp. SM1; assembly: GCF_020178975.1. GTDB lineage: Bacteria > Bacteroidota > Bacteroidia > Cytophagales > Cyclobacteriaceae > Cesiribacter. The sequence continues at coordinate 286,882 of NZ_JAHXBU010000094.1, read as the reverse complement.
GATTACAAAAATATGCATGAGAAAGAACAGGCAGCGATGTGGTGCTTTCTGTACTATTTTAGCTGATGATAGCGTTAATGCCTTAGTAACCAAGTATAAAGAATTTCGTATTTGCATTTATTTTATGAGTTGCAGATACTGCTTTTTTTAACGATGATACTGCCAAAAATAAACCACTCATTAAGGATAAGTACTTTTATTTTTTTTGTAGGCCTGTTCATCTTCAGTAACAGCAGTGCCCAGCAAAGTATAACAGCGCCAGATACGGGCGTGGTGTCATATCCTAAAATGCTGTTGCTCATTAATGACACTATTGAGGGAAAAAAGGCAAATCACCTGCTGCAGGTGCAATGGATGGATACTGTTTTTCAGCTGGACCGAAAATATGCAGACTTTATTACCGATGTTCCCGTTCCTAAACAGGATAATCCCTACTACACCATCTACCGGGAGGAGCCCTGGGATGGGGAGGGGTTTGTGCTGCCCCATGCCAACTGCCACACCTTCGGGCTTGCTCAGTCATTTAGCTACGAGGGCATAGATCCCCTGCCCTGGTTTAATCCCACTACTTTTCTGGACCCGGCAATGCTGGAAGTAGTGCTGACCACTGCTTATGAAAAAGAGTACAGCCTGGATGCCACTTTTATGGGAGACCTTAAGCAACCCATTTCCACTGGCAGTCTGCTCATTTTCCGTGACAGCGCAGGCTATGCCTTGCACACAGCTTTTCAGGGAGAAGAAGGCCTGCTATCTAAAAATGGCCGCTTTGAGCCACGTATTTATAACCGGCTGGAATACCTGAAGAAAGTATACTACAATGCCACTACCATCGACATCTATCGCATGGATGCCGACAAGGTAAAAGGCTTTTTAGAAGAGCGCCAGCTGCAGGCCCTGATGGAGAAATAGCATTTAAGGATACCTGCTTGTATCCTCTACAGGCACTTCACTTTCCCGGATGTATTTTGATGAAAGCTTACAGGTCTCTGAGTTAAGCTGAGCGGCGGTAAATCAGGGGCATTGCCAGTCACTGTATTTGCTTTACCATAATAGCTGCAGAAGCAGGGCAGATGCCGTTAAACTGGCCTGATACCAGTACTGCTTCTGCTACATTGCTACGCTCCACTTTACGGTAGCCCAGTTTCTGGAAGAAGCCTTCTGCAGTAGTGGTAACCAGGTACAACTCTTCTATGCCCTGCTGTTGCGCCAGCTTTTCAATTTCATGGCTGATAAATTTACCCCAACCCCTGCCTTTACCACTATCGGCCACACTTACAGAGCGCAGCAGTGCCTGGGTGCCATATATTTCAAGACCGGCAGATCCGGCCAGGTTTCCATTATACATCAGGGCATAAAGTGTAACTGCTTCTGTTAAATCATTTACTGGTAGTTTGTTGGTGCTAAGCAGGGCAGCTATTTCCTGCCGCTGGCCGGGAGTGGCTTCCCGGAGCAGTAACTCGTGTTCCTGGCTGGTAAGGGTGTTGGCTAAGCTCATGATAGTTTTATGGATTATACCCTGATGACGCAGATAAGTTAAAAAAGACGCATGAGTTGATTTAATTTTTGACAGTCTTTTTCTGTGCGGGTTTCGTATGTTCAAAAGCAGGTGCACAAGCATGGTTTTCAGCCAGTGCCGGATAATCAAAAAACCGTTCAGCTCCCGATAGGCTGAGAAAACAAAGATTATATGCTGATGTTACTGAAGTGCATTGCTTTTTCCTGCTCGTTTCACAAAAAACTTTAACTTTGGCACCCAAACGACTTTTTTTAGCATGAGAACAAAACTAGTAGCCGGTAACTGGAAAATGAACACCACACCCGAAGAAGGTCAGAAGCTGGCCTCTGAAGTGGTGAATATGGTGAAAGACGAACTGAACCGCGAGGTACAGGTTGTATTAGCCCCGCCCTTTACTCACCTGCACCAGGTGAGCCGCCTTATTGGCGATGCAAAACACATAACTTTAGCCGCCCAGAATGTAAGCGAGCACGAAAAAGGCGCTTACACCGGCGAGATATCGGTAGGAATGCTGAAAGCCGTTGGGGTAAAATGGGTAATCCTGGGCCACAGCGAGCGCCGCGAGTACTTTAAGGAAAGCAACCAGCAGCTGGCCAAAAAGCTGGATGCTGTACTGGCTGGCGGACTTCAGCCTATTTTCTGCTGCGGCGAGCCACTGGAGGTCCGCGAAAAAGAGGATCAAAATGGGTATGTGCAGCGCCAGCTGGAGGAAAGCCTCTTTCACCTGAGCGAAGAGCAAATGCGCAAAGTGGTAATTGCTTATGAACCTATCTGGGCCATTGGTACCGGCAAAACTGCCTCCGACGAACAGGCGCAGGAGATGCATGCCCATATACGCCAGCAGCTGGCAGGCAAGTGGGGTCAGAACCTGGCAAACGAGATCCGCATTCTGTACGGTGGCAGCGTTAAGCCCGATAATGCTAAAAATCTTTTTGCCAAGCCCGATGTAGATGGTGGCCTGGTAGGTGGCGCCTCGCTTAAGAGCCGCGACTTTATGGACATCATCAAAGGAGCTATTTAAACCGCATCTGGTGTATAGATGTAGGCAGTAATCCCTTCGTTACCATTATACTGCGCCCTGATGTGTTCAGCCTCCTGCAGGCTGTGGGTGTGGGCAATCAGGAACAGGGCATCATCGCTGCCGGGTATTTCGTAACGATCTACCCCCACTACATTGTAACCAGTTTTTGGAACATACTTTTGCTTTTGCTCCAGTATCTTTTGTATAGACATATTACAAGCTGAATGTTATGAAAAGAGCCTCTCTAAGGCTCTTTTCATTTTTAAGCTATAGATAAGTGATGTTATTTGAAAGAGGGCAGCCCATGCATTTATGCTGAAATTCGTACTTTTGCAGGAATGAGGCTGTTATCGCTCCTTTTATTGCTACAGGTAATGCTTTTAAGCTCGGCACCGGCGCTCGCCAGTTTGCCGGCTCTTTCCTGCTGTACAGAAAATTGCGAAGAGCAGCAGGATGCTCATTCTGATAAAGAGGAGCATGATGGTGAAGAAGGAGAGCAGTGTAATCCATTTGCCTGTGCTGGCTGCTGTTTACTTATTGAGGCAGCGCAGCAACTAACTCCGGAAGCAAATCCTGTTACACCCCATCATCAGCAGCTTTGTGTGCTGATCCAAAACCCATCTGTAGCCCCACAGTACGGCATCTGGCACCCGCCCCAGTAGTAATACCCTTTTCCCCGGGCTTTTTCAGCCCTTTTTCCGCTGTTCTATTCTGTTTTATTCAAAGTAATTAAATGAAAAGGTTATTCCTGTTTCTATACCTATGCCTTATGTGCAGCTCCCTGAGCTTTGCACAACACACCCTTCGCGCCCGGATTGTAGATCATGACTCCGGCGAAGCCCTGCCCGGCGCTACCGCACAGCTTAAGGGCACTACCATAGGCGCAACTGCCAATGCCAGTGGGCTGGTGGTGGTAGAAAATATTCCGGCGGGCCAGCAAACTGTTATTTTTTCCTTTGTGGGTTATGAGTCGCAGCAACTAGATCTGCAGTTTCCGCGCTCCGGCGAGGAGCCTCTGCTGGTGGAGCTGGAGCCCGAAGAAGAACTGGAGGCCGTGGTGGTAAGTGCCACCCGCAGCAGCCGCACCATTGAAGATATACCCACCCGGGTAGAAGCAATTTCCGGCGAGGAGCTGGGCGAAAAGGCAGTAATGAACTCCACCAACATTGCCATGCTGCTGCGCGAAAGTACCGGTATCCAAATGCAGCAAACCTCTGCCAACTCTGCCAACCAGAGCATTCGCATACAGGGGCTCGATGGGCGCTACACTCAGCTGCTGCGCGATGGTTTTCCGCTATACAGTGGTTTTGCCAGTGGCTTGAGCATTATGCAGGTGCCGCCGCTGGATCTGCAGCAGGTAGAGGTAATCAAGGGCAGTGCTTCCACTCTCTATGGCGGGGGTGCCATTGCCGGCCTGGTAAACCTGGTAACCAAAAAGCCAGGGGAGGAGCCCGAGCTAAGCCTTATGCTAAACCAGACAAGCGCCCTGGGTACCACCCTCAATGCTTTTTACAGTGGCAGAAATGAAAAATGGGGCTCTACCGTTTATGCCTCCGGCAACCTGCAGGAGCCATACGATCCAAACGACGATGGCTTCTCAGACATACCTCAGGTACGCAGCCTAACCCTTAACCCGCGCCTGTTCCGTTACTTTGGCGATGATGCTACCCTTTGGGTGGGTGTGAATGCCGCACTGGAAGAGCGTGTGGGCGGAGACATTGCCGCTATTGAGTCGGGTCCGAGCGCTACCAACCCTTTTACAGAGGAGAATAGCTCTAAACGTGTTTCCTCCCAGCTTGCTTTTGAAAAGCAGTATGCAAACAATGCGGCCCTGGTATTAAAGAACAGCATCAGCTATTTCGACCGTGAGATTCGGGTTCCCGACTACCGCTTTGCAGGTGAGCAGTGGGCCAGCTTTACCGAGGCCAGCTATAGCTTTGGCGAGGAAGACAGCCGCTGGATTGGGGGGCTTAACCTCTTTACCGATCAGTTTACGGAGCAACAATCCGCCATACAGGCACGCGACTACAGCAATACCACCCTGGGCGCTTTTGCCCAGCACAGCTGGCAGCTAAGTGAGCAGCTGGCACTGGAGACTGGCCTTCGCACAGACCATAATACCGACTATGGTACCTTTGTGCTGCCAAGGCTTTCATTCATGTACAAGCCTGTGCGTAAGTTTACAGCCCGCCTGGGCGGAGGTTTAGGTTATAAACTGCCAACGGTGTTTACAGAAGAGGCAGAGGCAATGGTGTTCCGTAACGTATTGCCCATTACCGCTGCCGATGCAAAGGCAGAGCGCAGCTACGGTGGCAATTTTGATGTTAACTACACAACAGGTATTGGCGATAACATCACCTTCTCGCTTAACCAGCTCTTTTTTTACACCCGCCTGCAGGATGCACTGGTGCTAAGTGAAATCTATGGTCAATATAGTTTCAGCAATGCCAATGGCCCGGTGCGCAGCATGGGCTCAGAAACCAATGCCCGCTTTACCATGGGCGATTTTAAGCTCTTTTTGCAGTATGCCTTTACCGATGTAGAGCTGCAGTACTACAACATAAACCGGCAGAAGCCCCTTACCCCCCGCCACACTGCAGGGGCAGTGCTTATGTTTGAGCAGCATGGCAAGTGGCGCATTGGCTACGAAGCGTACTATACTGGCAGGCAATACTTAAGTGACTATACCCAAACCCGGGATTACTGGATTATGGGCATCATGGCCATGCGGGAGATGAGAAAGTTCAGCCTGTTCCTGAATTTTGAGAATTTTGTAGATGCCCGTCAGTCGCGCTACAGCGATATAGTATACCCGCCCTTTACCAACCCAAGCTTTGCGCAAATTTGGGCGCCAACAGATGGCTTTGTGGTAAACGGAGGTTTTATCTGGAAGATCTTTGGCGGAGAAGAGCACCATTGATGGCAGGTTTATGTTCTTAGAAAGAAATAAATTAGGGCTGTTGCAATGTTCAGCACCCTATTTAAGTTAAGATAGCAGCATGAAATTACTACTGATAGGATTACTTTGCTTGCTGGGCGGGGCTCCGGCTGAGCGGGCGGCCCCTGATGTGTGCAAGCTTCGGGGCTCGGTTTATGTAACTGAGAGGCCCGAGGAGGCGCATTTCCGGGTGTATGTAGAGGAGTACGAAACCTCTGCCGACCTGGTGGTTTATTCAGAAGAGAACAAACTCTATGCCGACCAGCCCGGGCACTGGTACTTTACGGATAAACCAGCATTTGCCGATTTTAGGATCTACCTGGCAGATAGCAGAGCCTTTGCCGATTTTACCATTGCCTATACCGACGTAGCTTCTTTTGCAGGCTGCCGCTAAAAATAAAAAACACCGCTTTTGAAAGGCGGTGTTTTTACTTTATGGCCAAGCTGGCATCAATATCCTTCTATGTAGTACTCATCCTGAACAATTTTATCACCTTTCACCCTAATCTCTGCTTCGATAGGCTTAAAGGTTGCTTTTTGCACACCCAGTAGGCCATATACTGTTTCGCCAGGTTTTATTGATTTATCCTGCAGCGTGTGTGCTTTTAGCTCTCTTAAAAACTTTTTGTTGTTTGAGTGCGCTTTGAACATATTGCCAAAGCTAAGAATGGGGCCTACAATTAGCCCTACCGGATAAAACCGCTGCTTGAACCCGCTGTGGGTTTGTTCAACCGTAGTGACGTTGAGGTGGATGATTGGCAGGTACAACAGGTAGAGCGGGGTCTTGTGTTTCAATGTGCGGAAGGTTCTCATATAGCTTACCGGGGCAACCATCTGGCCCTCTGAACGCAAAAAGATGTCTTTGCCAAAAATAAGTGTGCGGTCGGTATTATTGGTTATTTTTACCGCTACCAGGTTCAGGTTCTTTTTTTTCTCCTTGCGGGCAAATTTTTTGTTCCCTAATTCTGTCAGTATATTATAGTGATAACCAACCTGCACCGCAGCATCGGTACTTGTTGGGTGCTGCCGGTAGGGTAGGCTTTCCGGATTGATAGTGCGGTATGAGCCAGCGCAGCCGCTGAGTAATACAGCAATACACAGAACACAAAAGAGTGCTTTTAGCTGGTACATAGTAGAGAGAGCTGGGTAATTAATACAAATATGAATATTGTTCCTGTGCTCTCCTAAAAGATGTAAGGGAAAAAATAAGAATTACTGTTTAAAGCCAAATGGCTGATCTACAGCCACAAGAAGCAGATATTAAGTTAGGGATTTAACATACAACAAAATGGATTATATCGAATTGCTGGTTCGTTGCGATGGAACCTACTGTGACATTATTCAGGCCGAGCTAGCCGAATTAGGATTCGAAGCTTTTGCAGAAGAGGAGCGTGGTTTTGCTGCTTATGCCCCTGTAAAATCCTACAATAGAGATGCTACAGATTCTATCCTGAAGCAGTACATGATGGATGCTGCCCTGGAGTGGGAGGTAAAAACCCTGGATAAAAAGAACTGGAACGAAGAGTGGGAGAAAAATTACGACCTGATTGAGATTGGAGATGAGTGTGTAGTACGGGCCTCCTTCCACCCGCCACGGCCCGATGTGCCTTACGAGATCATCATTACCCCAAAAATGTCGTTTGGTACCGGCCATCACCAGACCACCCGCCTGATGTTACAGCAGCAGCTCCACCTCAACCACCAGGGCATGCGTGTGCTGGACGTTGGCTGCGGAACGGCTATTCTGGCTATCATGGCGTTTAAACGCGGAGCTGCAGAGGTGTGGGCCTGCGATATAGACGAATGGTGTGTGGAGAACGGACAGGAAAACTGCCTGCTCAACAAATGTCCCGAAATTCAGGTGCGGCTGGGTACACTGGCCGAAAGTGGCATTGGCGGACGCTACGATATTGTACTGGCCAACATCAATAAAAACGTGCTGCTGGAAGAAATGGACCTGTATGTGGAATTTTTACAGCCGGATGGTCATTTACTGTTAAGCGGCTTTTACGAAGAGGATATTCCAGACCTGCTGGATCTGGCTCATGGGCTTGGCTTAGAGGAGGTTGCGCGTTTTGCTGATGGAAAGTGGGCCAGCCTGCAACTTTTAAAGCAGCCCTGAAAGGCTGTTAGAGCAGCCATAATAAAAGAAAAATGGCCGATTGCCCCATGCATGTAATTTACCATATACAATTACGTGGCATGGCATCGTTTTATCCTGTAGGTTGTGCTGGTTTATAGAGTCTCCTGATAAAGAGGCACTTCTTGTGATGTTAAGGTGTGTATTTAAGATGTTAAAGATGAAACTACAGTTACTGTGCACTGTGTGTGTTATGGCGCTGCTATTGACCGGACAGCAGCTGGTGGCACAAACCCTTCCTAAAGATCCTTCGGGATATGGGCAGGGCGTAGCAACTATGCTAAGCGGAACGGCCAATCCACAAGCCCGCAGCTGGGGGGTTAAGTTCGATTCTGCCTGGGCTGCCGGAGGGTTCTCTGGCGAGCAGCAAAACCGTATTATGGCCCTGGCCAGCCAGATGGAGCAAAAGCGCTACAAGCCAGCGCCCCACTTTACTGCTTATTTTGGTATGCTGGCAGGTGCTGCCGGCAAAGGCAATTCCGTAAATGAGCTGCTGGAGATCAGCGAACGCCTGTTTAAGGAAGGCGATAGTAAAAATCTTACCCGTTTTATGGAGGGAGCGGCCCAGTTTCTGCAAAACAGGGCACTCTATTTTACCAACTACTCACGCCTTTATGCGGTTGGCGGCAGTTTTAACTTTCGCTATCCGGAGCCTGTGGTGGTAAAGGAACAGCCAAAAGAAGAACCTGAAGAGGAAACCAGCGCTTTTAGCGACTGGGATGTGCCAGCCGATAAGGCCGATGATAACTGGAGCACCGGCTGGGAATCCTGGGATACACCTGCGGAAGAAACTAAATCAAAAGACACTAAAAAAGCCAAAGCTGCCCCGGCACCCGTACCTGTTTATGTTCAGCAGGAGCTGCCCCAGGTAGAGGGACCTGTGATTAGCCTGCAGGGAGTTTCGCTGGTATTTGTAAGTAACCAGGATTCTGTAGTGCTTAAAAACACCAAAGGCGATCTGATGGTGCTCAGAGAGGTATTTGTGGGCGACGGCGGTGTATTTGACTGGACAAATGCCGGCCTGCCGGCAGAATCTGTTTATGCTACCTTCGGGCCGTATTCATTTAAAAGCAGCAAGCCCGAGCTGGATGCCGATGGTGTAAAACTTACCTATTCTGGAAAACTGGATACACCTGTAGAAGGTGTGTTCGAGTACAAGGGAACACGTTATGCAAGCCCCGATCAGGCCCAGTACCCGCGATTTAAGTCTTACGATAGCAATATTAAAGTAAATGGCATCAGCGATGAGCTTGTTTACCGTGGTGGTTTTGCCCTCTCCGGCAATAAAATATACAGCTCTTCGGTAAATGGAGGCATGGCTTCCATAGAGCTGAAGGAGGCCGGAAAGCAGCGTTTCAACATTCGCGCCCTGCAGTTTAACCTGCAGGATACTGTTATAAGTGCTGATCGCTCGGCGGTAGTGTTGTATCACCAGAAGGATTCTGTTTACCATCCGGCGGTACAGTCGCGCTTTAACACTGCTACCGGTGTGCTTACGCTTATTAAAGATGGCGGTGCCTTCAAGTATACGCCATTTGTGTCTTCGTTTTTCCAGATGGACATCACTGCCGACCTTATGCAGTGGAATACCAATGTTGACAGCATCAATATTTCCATATTAAGCGGAAAAGGGCAGGTTCCTGCCTATTTTACTTCGCAGGAGTTCTTCCATCCGCAGCGCTTCGATGATCTGAAGGGTATTTATAACTTCCATCCCCTGCAAATGGTGGTGGGTTATGCCCGCAAGCTGCAGTCGTCGGAGTTTTATGCCGATGATATGGCCAAAGACCTGAGGCAGGAGCCTGGTACCGTTCGCAGTGCCATGAAAGTGCTGATGCAGAACGGATATATAGATTATGATGTAGCCACAGGCTGGGTGAAAATTAACCGCAAGGGCTTCCATTATGTACTAAGCAAAACGCGTAAAAAAGACTTCGACAACCTCTTAATTCCTTCGCTGGAGCCTAAGCTGCCAAACGCAACCCTCTACCTGGATAAGCAGGAGCTGAAAGTGCGCGGTATTGAGCAGTTCTACATCAGCAGGGCTAAGAATGTAGTTATTGAACCTACAAACCGCGAAATAACGCTGCTGCAGAACCGCGATTTCAGCTTCGATGGTAAGGTACAGGCGGGTAGCTTTATTTTTATGGGTGAGCAAATGCGTTTTGATTACGATAGCTTCCTGATCAACCTGCCAAAGATTCAGTCTATCCAGTTCGATGTAGATAACTTCCAGGACACCAAAGATCTTAAAAAGAAGCGCCTCGACAACCAGCTGGCACAAACATCTGGTAAGCTCTACATAGACCTGGCCAACAACAAGTCCAGTATGAGGGATTTTCCCGAGTACCCTGTTTTTGATGCCATGACAGGTTCTACTGTATTCTTCGACAGGAAAGAAGTTGCAGGCGGTGCCTACAGTAAAAACATCAGCTTTGCCATTCCTCCGTTTGGCATAGACAGTTTGAGTAGTAGCGACCCGGCAGCCATTTCGTTCAAAGGTACTTTCTCCAGCGGAGGCATCGTACCAGATTTTGAAGAAACCCTGGTTGTACTGCCCGATAACTCTCTTGGCTTTCAGCACATTGTTCCCCGAAATGGCTATTCGCTCTATGGCGGTTCGGCTACTTTGTACGATACGCTGGTGCTCGACCAGAAAGGTCTGCGCGGTAAGGGCAACATCAAGTACCTTACCAGTACCCTCTACTCCAGAGACTTCTACTTCTTTGAAGACTCAGTGAAGGCCGATGGCTATAAAATGGAAATGAAGCAGGGTGCAGTTGGTAATGCAAACTATCCAAAAGCAGACGTGGCAGATTATAGCATGAAGTGGCTGCCCAAGAGCGATAGCCTCAACATCTACAACAAGAAAAAGCCTTTTGAACTTTTTGATGGTGTTGCTCAGCTCGATGGCCAGATGCTGCTGCGTAAGCAGGGCCTCTATGGTGGTGGTAAGCTCTTAACCAAGGGTGCCGAGGTTGAGTCTAAAGCTTATACCTTTAACCAGCGCGATTTCCAGGCTCAGAATGCAGACTTTAAGATTAACTCATCCAATGCGCAGAAGCCAATTCTGGCAGCTAAGGATGTGCGCATTGCCTTTAACCTCGACAAAGGTAACGCTACCGTTAGCCCTGAGGTAGAAGGTGTGGCGGCACTTGATTTTCCTTTTGCCCAGTACCGAACCTCTATTCCAAAAGCTACCTGGAATTTCGAGGAGAAAAAGGTTGTCATGAGCAAGCCTAAAGATGTAGACATCAGCACTTCCTATTTCTACACTACCCGCAAAGAGCTTGATTCACTTGCTTTCAATGCCGAAAATGCAGTGTATGATATCGATGCCCTTAAGCTTACGGTAAGTGGTATTCCCTTTATTCGTGTGGCAGATGCCAAGATCACACCTGAAAACAACCAGGTAGAAATTTTGGAAAATGCCCGTTTACAGGAGCTGGCAAATGCCACCATTGTAATGGATACGCTCAACGAGTATCACCACCTGGTTAATGGTGCTATTAAGGTAGAGAGCAGAAATAAATTTATGGGTAAGGCTACCTACCGCCTGGTAACCTCTACTGCCGATACTTTTAATATTCAGTTCAACAGTTTTCAGCTGGTTGAGGCAAACGAAGGCCGCCGTAAAAAAGAGCTGCACACCCTATCGAGCGGCCAGGTGAAGGAGGAGGAAAAAATGGGTATTTCTCCCGGTATGATCTACCGCGGTAAGGTAACCATGTTTGCTCACAAGCCTGCACTGGAGCTGGATGGTTCTGTTAAGCTCGACCTGAAGAGCATTCCTAACTACAACACCTGGATCAAGTACAAGAGTACCGGTGAGCAGAAGGAGATTGCCTTTGACTTCAACAAAAGTGTAACCGAAGATGATGCACCACTGATTGCCGGTATTCATTACGACAGCCGCACCAACGATCTGTATCCAAGCTTTGTAACTAAGAAAAGGGCTCCTGAAGACCAGGACCTCTTTGTGCCGGCAGGTATACTTTCTTACGATGCGCTGAATAATGAGTACCGCATTGAAGAAATGAGCAAGAAAGCGGGTAAGTCGTATGTAGGCCGCATTTTTGCCTATAACGAAGGTACCGGTGAGGTACGCTTTGAAGGTCCGCTTACCTTTATGCCAAACGATAAAAACAGCCTGCAGGTAAAAGCAGCCGGCTTGGGTAAGGGTAGCTTCCAGAGCAGTGAGTTTGATATGAACTCCCTGATGGTATTGGACTACCGGCTGCCGGTGCAGGCCGAAGATGCCATGGCCACAACGGTTACTGAGGTTGTAAAAAGAGTAGGCCTGCCACAGGCGCATACCGAGCGTAGCCGCTTTGTATATAAACTGGCAGAAATAGTAGGCGAGGCCCCGGTGAAAGCCTGGGAGGATAAATCGCTGCAAACCTATACTCCGGTGGTGAGCATCAGCTCTGATCTGGCCAAAAGCCTTATGATCACAGACATGAACCTGAAGTGGAATGAGCAGAAAAAAGCCTGGTACAGCATGGGCAAAATTGGTCTCTCCAACATAGGCGCACATGACATCAATGCCGTGGTAGATGGTTTTGTGGAGATCCGCAAATCAGCAGAGCTTGGCAATGTGATCAATGTGTTCCTGCAGATTGCCCCTGGTGTGTGGTACTACTTCAACTACGAGAGCAATCGCCTGGCGGTGTTCTCTTCCGGCGAAGATTTCAATACAGCCATCCGCACCAAGGCAAAAAGAGCCAAGGCCGGAGAATATGGTGTGGTAGAATCTGATGTAGCCGAAACGAAGCGGTATGTAAGCCGCTTCCGCAAAGACTACCTGGGGCTGGATACTCCTTATGATTTCAGTGCACCAGCACCGGTACCTGCTGCAGAGAACGATCCTTTCAGCACAGGCACACAACCAGTACAGCCTGCCACTGCAGATGATAAAGACGGCTTCTAAACCTGAAGCCTCACTTAAAATGAAATAGTTACTGATAAGCCGGTTCCTTCACAGGGGCCGGCTTTTTTGGTAAAAGAGCCCCTGGGGCCTCGATCAGTAATAACTACACATATGTCCTCTCCGAAAGAAGCAGTGTATTATTCCATCCTGCGAATTCCTTCCCATCGGAAAACAATTTTATGTTGCAGCGCTTAAGCAATTAACCGCAGGTACCCCTTTTATGAAAAAGTGTATATTTGTGGCATTACATTTTTAGCCTAATCTATTCCTGACCTATATGGAAAATAACACCCAGCCATTGTACCGTAATTATATCGAAGAAAACAAAGACCGCTTTCTGGGCGAGCTTTTTGATCTGCTGCGCATTCCTTCGGTAAGTGCCGATTCTAAATTTCAGGGCGATGTACGCCGGGCTGCAGAATATCTTTGCAATCGTTTGAGCGAGGCTGGTGCCGATAGGGTTGAGCTTTTCGAAACTACCGGACATCCTATTGTATTTGCAGAAAAAAAGGTTGACCCTGCTTTGCCAACAGTGCTGGTGTATGGGCACTACGATGTACAGCCTGCCGACCCCTATGAGCTGTGGGACAGCCCGCCTTTTGAACCGGTTGTTAAGAAAACGCCCGAGCACCCGCAGGGAGCTATTTTTGCCCGCGGAGCCTGCGATGATAAAGGGCAGGTGTATATGCACGTAAAGGCATTTGAGGCCATGATGCGCACCCAAAGCCTTAGCTGCAATGTTAAGTTCATGATAGAAGGCGAGGAGGAAGTAGGTTCTTCTAACCTTGAGAAGTTTGTGCGTGCCAATAAAGATTTGCTTAGGGCCGATGTGATCCTGATTTCAGATACAGGCATTATCTCTAACCAGACGCCTTCCATAACGGTTGGCCTTCGTGGCATGAGCTATCTGGAGGTAGAGGTTGTAGGGCCAAACCGCGACTTGCATTCTGGCCGTTATGGTGGTGCAGTGGCAAACCCCATTAATGTACTCTGCAGCATGATTGCTTCTCTGCACGACGAAAAAAGACATATTACCATACCCGGCTTCTACGATAAAGTAGCCACCCTAAGCCTGGAGGAACGTGAGGCGCTGCACGATGCACCTTACGATGAAAAAGAGTTTACCCAGGACCTGGGCATTGCCGAGGTATATGGCGAAGAAGGTTACAGTACCATTGAGCGCGTGGGCATACGCCCAACCCTGGATGTAAATGGTATCTGGGGCGGATACATAGGCGAAGGCGCCAAAACGGTACTGCCTTCCAAGGCTTATGCTAAAATTTCTATGCGCCTGGTGCCCAACCAGGAATCAGAAGAAATTACACAGCTATTTACAAAGCATTTTAAGTCTATTGCACCTGCAGGTGTAAAAGTAACAGTAAAGCCGCACCACGGTGGCGAAGCAGCTGTAGTACCCACAGATTCTACAGAATACAGGGCGGCAAGTGCTGCTTTTGAAGAGTGCTGGGGCAAAACGCCTGTGCCTACCCGCGATGGTGGCAGTATTCCCATTGTTTCCCTCTTCCAGAAAGAGCTGGGCCTCGATTCTGTGCTCCTGGGTTTTGGTCTTGATTCTGATAACATACACTCACCGAATGAGAAATATGGAGTCTTTAACTACTTCAAGGGCATCGAAACCATTGTGGCTTTCTATCAGCACTACACCCGCATGAAGCAATAGTGGATAATTGCTGCGGGATATCTTCCCCAGCTGTAGAGAATTACTACACATATAAAAAGCCCCATTGCAGCCTGCTCTGGGGCTTTTGTTGTTTATCTGAAAAATATTATTTGTTACTTACAACTGGCAGCGTTTTTGTTGTGTCTATAGGGTAACGGTAATGATAACAATAGCTTAAAGGGAAATAGAGCTACAGCCATAATCATTTGCCGTACTTTAGTAAAACAGGGAATAGATATGCCAAAGTTAGCACCACACCGTTTAGGTACTACAGAGTACATACGCTTGTCAAAGCTGCCGACGCCCCAGGCCAGTTCGCTGCGTGACTGGCTGCCCGAAACATACCTGACAAAGCTGGAAGAGGGAGGCTCAGTGGCGGAAGATTGTATAGCGTACGAAGATTATGAATTCTGGTACGAATATTCTCGTCCGGATGAGGAGCAGCTCGATGAGCAGCTGTAACTGCTAAGCACCTTATATTCTTTCTTGTAGCCCTCTTATTTTCTGGCCGTCAGGCTTCAGCCAAAGCCAAAACTGCCACTAAAAATCCGCCTGCTTTAACCTGCCTGTTTTGTTGTTTAACCATTAGTGTTTCTGGTTCTGCCAGGAATTCCTCTGCAGACTTCACGCCACTTACTACTTACTCTTGATTTTTTTACCATTTGTTCTGCTACTGACAGCGCTGGTATAGCAGTATTAACTCAGCATTTTCTCTTCTTTTATAATTTCAGATAGTTATTCTGGTTGGTTCAATGCACCCCTTTATTCACGGCAATGTATTATTTCCTTCTGCTGCTTTTGGGATTGCTGCACAGGCTGTGTAGTTTTGAAGTAGAGAGATATGAGTGCATTACTGGACGGCTATAATTTTTCCCGAACCCTGACGCCACGCAAGTTGCGCAACGCTGCTCAGGTGCTGGGTAGCTACTACTATAGTAGAACCAGTGGTAGGGCCGGCATATCGGGCATGCCGCTAAGTATTTCGTTTGAGCCCACCACACACTGTAATCTGCGTTGCCCCGAGTGCCCCAGCGGCCTGCGCTCTTTTAGCCGGCCCACCGGCATGCTGCAGCACGAGGTATACCAAAAAGTTATTGATGAGCTGCAGGATACCCTGCTCTACCTCCTGCTTTATTTTCAGGGCGAGCCTTACCTGCATCCTCAGTTCCTGGACCTGGTGCAATACGCGCATCAGCGGGGTATTTACACAGCTACCTCTACCAACGCCCACTATCTTAGCGATGAGCGCGCACGACAGACGGTAGAGAGCGGCCTGAGCCGCCTTATTATATCGCTGGATGGCACTACCCAGGAGGTGTACGAACAATACCGGGTGGGCGGAAAGCTGGAAAAAGTACTGGAGGGAACAAAGCGTCTGCTGCAGTGGCGAAAACAGTTAAAGAGCCGAACACCCTATGTGGTGTTCCAGTTTCTGGTGGTACGTCCCAATGAGCATCAGCTGGAGGATGCAAAAAAGCTGGCAAAGCAATTAGGCGTAGATGATGTCTGGTTTAAAACAGCACAGATTTACGACTATGAAGAAGGATCGCCCCTGATCCCCACTATTGGCCGCTACAGCCGCTATCAGCAGGGTATCGATGGTCGCTGGCATATTAAAAACAAGCTGCTGGACCACTGCTGGAAAATGTGGCACAGCTGCGTGGTAACCTGGGATGGTAAGGTAGTGCCCTGTTGTTTTGATAAAGATGCCCACCACCGCCTGGGCGATGCGCAGCAAAAAAGCTTCCGCGAGATATGGAACAGCGGCGAGTATGAGCAGTTTCGCTCCCTTATCCTGAAAGGCAGGGATCAGATAGAAATGTGCCGGAACTGCACAGAAGGCACAAAAGTCTGGGGGTAAGCATTGCTACTTGACCCCCGAGATTTCTGCCTCATGTTGCTTTAATTTTTCTTCCCTGTTAAACGGACGTATGATCAGGCGTATGCCGCGATCGTAGGTAAAGTAATTCCAGATCCAGTTGTTGAGTACCACCAGCTTATTGCGGAAGCCAATCAGGTAAAGCAGGTGAATAAACATCCAGGCCATCCAGGCCATAAAACCACCAAAGCTCCAGCCGTTGGGCATATCTACCACCGCCCTGTTACGACCCACAGTAGCCATATAGCCTTTGTTGGTATATTTGAATGGCTTCATTTCTTTCCCCTCCATGGCGCGGTTCAGGTTCTTGGCCAGCCGCTCACCCTGCTGTATCGCCACAGGCGCCAGCATGGGTAGTCCTTTCGGGTACTTTTCCGTTGTAAGCTGGGCAATATCGCCAACGGCAAAAATACTGTCAGATCCCCTCACCCTGTTAAAATCATCTACCAGAATCCTGTCGCGCTCAATTACCTCATCGGGCAGGCCGGGAATAATGTTTCCTTTTACGCCAGCTGCCCATACGAGGGTTTGGGTTGGAATAATTTCTCCATTGTTGAGGCGCACTTCTTTACCATCGTAAGATTCTACTATGGTGTTGAGCATGAGGTTTACCTCAAAATCTTTGAGGTACTTGGTAGCTTTTCTGCCGGCCTTATCGCTCATGCCATTGAGCAGGCGTGGCAAGCCCTCCACCAGGTAAATCTGCATTTGCCTGAAGTTAAGCTCGGGGTAGTCTTTAGGTAATACATGGCTGCGCAGCTCGCCCAAAGCCCCGGCTACTTCCACACCGGTAGGTCCGCCGCCTACAATTACAATATTAAGCAGGCTTCTTAGCTCGTAACTATCAACAGTGTTAACGGCCTTCTCAAAGTTTTGCAGAATGTGGGAGCGCATGTTCAGCGCCTGCGGAATCTGCTTCAGGGGCAGGGCTTCCTTGAAAGCTTCGTCTTTGCCAAAGTAATTGGTGCGCGATCCACAGGCAATGATCAGGTAATCATACTTAAGCTCCCCAACCGGCGTGGTAACAGTTCTGCGCTCGGGGTTGATTCTGGTAACCTTGGCCATGCGGAAAAACACCTCTTCGTTATTTTCGATGAAGTGCCGCAGCGGGCCGGCAATAGAACCTGGCTCCAGGCCGGCAGTAGCTACCTGGTACAGCAAGGGCTGAAAGGTATGGTAATTATGCCGGTCGAGCACCACAACCTGGTAGTAGCGGGTGTCAATTGCCTTCATAATGTTAAGGCCTGCAAAGCCTCCGCCTATGATAACCACCCTTGGCTTATCGGTACGTGGTATCTGAATGTTTATCTCCTGAAAGTCCTGCGTCATATCCCCTTAAAAGTAAGCTTTGCCCCGGAGGCAAATGTTTAAAAATCTAATATAACTGACGAATTACAGCGCCCATTGTTCCGATAAAAAGGCATCTGATGCTGAATGTTTCACGATTCTGTAGCCATAGGCCTGTAATGTTCCGTACAGCATCTTAAAAACAGCTGAAAATACAAAACAATGCCTTAGTATTTGACATGATAACATAAAACAGTGTAGTTTTCTCTCAAACATAGGCCCCTGATTCCATATTAGTTTTTAGAACAGGCGGTAGTTTGTGCTGCAGCCCTCCAAGCTGTGTGGAGAAAACAGCAATCGTTAAAACATAGACATTTTTGAACCTAGCAAGCATGAAATTTCACACCCGCAAATGGGTAAAACCCGAAGACCTGAATCCCAATGGTACGCTTTTTGGTGGCAGCCTGCTGCGCTGGCTCGATGAAGAAGCTGCCATTTATGCTATTGCCCAGCTAGATAACAGCCGGGTGGTAACCAAATATATTTCAGAGATCAACTTTGTAAGCTCTGCCCGCCTGGGCGATATCATAGAGCTGGGTCTGGCGGTGGCTTCATTTGGTAATACCTCCATTACCCTGCGCTGCGAAGTGCGCAACCTTATTACCAAGAGCAGCATCCTCACCATAGATAAAATGGTATTTGTTAATTTAGGCGAGGATGGTAAACCAGCTCCGCATGGCCATACCCAGGTAAAGGTATTATGAGCGTACTGGTGCTCTGGTAACCTAAATGTAGGTTGAGTGTAAGGGCGAACAAAAGTAAGCAGAGGTAAGTAGGTGCCTAAGCACTACAGCTACATCTGCTTCTTAGCCAGCTAATCTGTTTTTAGCAGGCTTTTGTGGTATTTACTGCCATGCAGATAATCTTCTTTAAAAACAGTAACTAAAAAGTTCTATTTCAGCAATCGTTTACTACTTTGCAGAGTAGGAGCAATGCCAAATGCAGGCGGTCTGCAGTGCTATGCTTTAGGTGGCAGTTTAAAACTATATTCAGCCAGTTTAGAAATGATTTCCTGAAGTGTTCAAGGAATTATTGCTCATACCTGATAACCGGTACCAACTACTTTTCACTATACCATCATGATGAGAAACATATACATCATACTTGTGCTGCTGCTCAGTGCAGGCGTTGTTTATGCACAGAAGAACCAGCAGTTCAGGCTTAACTCTCCTGATAATAAAATTCAGGTTACGGTTGATGCTGCAGGGCAGCTGCAGTGGTCGGTGCAACATGGGCAGCAGCAGGTAATAGCCCCCTCTTCCATTGCCATGCGCCTGGAAGGCGGCCAGACCCTTGGCGAAAATGTTAAGGTTGCCTCCTCCAAACCCGAAAGTGTAAACACCACCATTAAAGCGCTTAACTATAAAAAGGATGTAATTGAAGATCGTTACAACCAGCTCACCCTTAACTTCAGGGGCGACTATGGTGTGATCTTCCGCGCCTACAATGATGGCGTGGCTTATCGCTTCTTTACTAAAAAGAGAAAGCCCATTACTGTGGCTTCAGAGGTAGCTGAATTCAATTTTCCACAAGACCACATGATCTACATACCCTATGCGAATGATCCGCATGTAGGTGATATGTACCAGATCTCTTTCGAGAACATTTATAACCACATCCGCCTCTCAGAGATCAATAAAGATACACTGGCTTTTGCCCCTGTACTGGTAGAGCTGCCCAACGGCATAAAAGCAGCCATTACAGAGGCAGACCTGGAGAGCTACCCTGGTATGTTCCTGAAGGCAGGCGGGAAGGATTTCTCCTTAACCGGCGATTTTGCCCCCTATCCTGTAGAAGAAAAGCAGGGTGGCCACAACAACCTGCAGTCGTACGTAATGAAGCGGGCGCCCTACATAGCAAAAACAGAAGGCAGCCGCAGCTTTCCCTGGCGTGTGCTCATTGTGAGCGAAGAGGATAAGGATCTGCTGAACAACGACATGATCTACAAGCTGGCCTCCCCTTCCAGGATCAAAGATGCCTCCTGGGTAGAGCCGGGTAAGGTTGCCTGGGACTGGTGGAATGACTGGAATATTTCTGGCGTGGATTTCCGTGCAGGCATCAACACAGATACTTATAAGTATTACATAGATTTTGCAGCAGCCAATAATATCGAAAACGTGCTGCTCGATGAAGGCTGGGCTACCTCTGAGGATATTATGAAGATTGTGCCCGAAATTAACCTGCAGGAGATCATTGATTATGCAAAGCAGAAAAATGTAGGGATATGGCTGTGGGGCGGCTGGCTGCCACTGAGCAAGAAGACCGACGAAGCACTTTCTACCTACTCTAAAATGGGCGTAAAAGGCTTTAAAGTTGATTTTATGGACCGTGATGATCAGAAGATGGTAGACTTTTACTACAACCTGGCCCAAAAAGCAGCTGAGTATAAGTTGATGATCGATTATCATGGTGCCTATAAGCCAACAGGGCTGCAGCGTACCTACCCCAATGTGGTTAATTTTGAGGGTGTGCACGGGCTGGAGCAGGCAAAATGGTCTAATCCCGATTTCCCGCTCTACGACAGTACCATTCCCTTTATCCGCATGCTGGCCGGCCCCATGGATTATACCCCTGGCGCCATGAACAATGCCAACAAGCATAACTTCCGCGCCATACACTCCACACCTATGAGCCAGGGTACCCGTGCGCATCAGCTGGCGCTGTATGTAATGTACGAGGCGCCCTTCAACATGCTGGCAGATAACCCTACCAGCTACCAAAGAGAGCAGGAGAGTACCCGCTTTATTGCTTCGGTACCTACTACCTTTGATGAAACCGTTGCTCTTGAGGGTAAGGTGTCGGAGTATGCAGCCATAGCCCGCAGAAAAGGCGACACCTGGTATGTGGGTGCCATCACCAACTGGGATGGCCACGATGTAGATATTGCTTTTTCCTTTTTACCCGAAGGTGCCTATGAGGCCGAGATTTTCAAAGATGGCATCAATGCAGACAGGGAAGGATCGGACTACGTACGTGAAGTGGTGAAGGTAAGCTCCAAAGATCAGCTAAAGGCAGAAATGGCACCAGGTGGTGGCTGGGCAGCGCGTATTTATCCGGTTAAGTAAGCTTAAATGAATTTTATAACGAGAGGTGCTTTCATAGCAAAGGAGTTGATTCCTACGCTATGGAAGCACCTCTGGCGTTTAAAGCTATCCGTTTTTATGCTGCCTGATCACTGCGACCAGACAATTACCGGGCTAAAAAACACAGCTGAAATAATAAAAAAAGCAGGCATTATTTCCAGTAGATTGTAACAAATTGCAGAAATTAATGCAACCAGTTGCAGCAATTTATCTGAAAGTTAGCCAGTTTGTTGCAATTATGTTTTGCAACAATGGCTTAATATTGTATAATTGACATTACAGGAAACTGTACAATTACCGGAGCCTGAAAGCTTTGTCTGTACAGCTTTTTTAAGCATTGAACCAATAGTATACAACCACCAATTATGCTTACCAACTCATCGTTTAAACATTCAGCGCTTGTGCTGATGGCCACTTCTATGCTGGCAGGAGCCTGCCAGAGCAGTAATACCGAAGCCACCACTGCCGAAGCCGATACGGTTGCTCAGGAAACAGCAGCCGGAGATACTGCCGCTCAAAACCAGAGATTTCTCTCGGAGCCGCTTGTTACGCACATGTATACAGCCGATCCGTCGGCGCATGTGTTCGATGGCAAAATATACATCTACCCCTCACACGATGTTGATGCGGGCATACCCGAGAAAGACGATGGCTCTCACTTTGATATGCGCGACTACCATGTGTTTTCAATGGACCGTATTGGCGGAGAGGTAAAAGACCATGGCGTAGCCCTCGATATCAAAGACATTCCATGGGCCGGCCGCCAGCTATGGGCACCCGATGCAGCCTTTAACAATGGTACCTACTACCTCTACTTCCCGGTAAAAGACAAGCAGGATATATTCCGCATTGGTGTTGCTACCAGCAATTCTCCCACAGGGCCATTCAAGCCACAGCCACAGCCCATTGCAAACAGCTACAGCATTGACCCAACTGTTTTTAAGGATAAAGACGGCACCCACTATATGTATTTAGGTGGGATCTGGGGCGGACAGCTGCAACGCTGGAGCACCGGTGCCTATAAGCCCGAAGATACCTACCCTGCCGACGACCAGCCTGCCCTGATGCCAAAAGTAGCACGCATGAGCAACGATATGCTGGGCTTTGCCGAAGAGCTGAAGGATGTGCAGATCCTGGATGAGAACGGGCAGCCCCTGCTGGCCGGAGATAACGAAAGAAGGTTTTTTGAAGCTGCCTGGATGCATATGTACAATGGCAAATACTATTTTTCTTACTCAACCGGCGATACCCATAACATTGCCTATGCCGTTGGCGATAACCCTTACGGGCCCTTCACCTATCAGGGTGTAATTCTGAAGCCGGTACTGGGCTGGACCAACCACCACTCTATTGTGGAGTTTGAAGGCAAGTGGTACCTGTTCTATCACGACAGCTCTCTTTCCGGTGGCAAAACCCATTTAAGGAGCATTAAAGTAACAGAGTTAACCCACCGCCCCGATGGCACCATCGAAACCATCGATCCATTTGTGCAGTAAGAAGCAGTACACAAGGCAACCATAAAACCCCGGCTCATGATAAAAATGAGCCGGGGTTTTTTATTGGTTCTGCCTCTATTTTATCCTATACTTTCATTTATGTCATTAAAAAATGATAAAGTAAAAAAGATTATTCATACCTTGCGTAAGATTTAAGCATTTTTTAACCATTTATCAGTTATGGCTAAAAGGCGTTAATCATTAAATTTTCTTGATATTTGCATTCTGATAATGTGGGTGGCCTTTATTGTTACTAATGAGAGCGGTCAAGCTACCTGTGTGTCAGTGGTATGTTAAAAAAAGTTTAGAAGTTACTCTTTTACCCGCCAGTGTAGGAACTCTTTTTGAGTATTGGGTATTGTGAGAAGGCGTTGAAAAGAATAAAGTGGGGATATGAATAAAAATTCAAAAATATATGTAGCGGGCCATAGGGGTATGGTCGGCTCTGCCATCTACAGAGCACTGAAAAAGGAGGGCTATCATAATTTGCTTACCAGGTCTTCATCCAAAGTTGATCTGCGCAACCAGGTAGCAGTAGATAAATTCTTTGAAGAAGAAAAGCCTGAATATGTATTTCTGGCTGCTGCTAAAGTGGGGGGGATTATGGCAAATAATACCTATCGGGCTGAGTTTCTGTACGATAACCTCATGATCGAAGCAAATGTTATTCACGCAGCTTACCAGCATGGGGTAAAAAAGCTTTGTTTCCTGGGGTCTTCCTGTATATATCCTAAACTGGCACCACAACCTCTCAAAGAAGAGTACCTGCTTACAGGCACGCTGGAGCAAACCAATGAGCCTTATGCCATCGCAAAAATTGCCGGTATTAAGCTATGCGAAGCTTACCGCGATCAGTATGGCTGCAATTTCATATCTGTAATGCCTACTAACCTGTATGGTTATGGCGATAACTACCATCCCGAAAACAGCCACGTGCTACCGGCCCTGATTCGCCGTTTCCACGAAGCTAAAGAAGCAGGGCTTTCAGAAGTAGTGGTTTGGGGTACTGGTACTCCCAAAAGAGAATTTCTCTTTGCAGATGATCTGGCAGAGGCATGCCTTTTTTTAATGGAGCACTACAATGAGAAGGAGCTTGTAAATATTGGTACAGGAGAAGATATATCAATAGGAGAGCTGGCAGCATTGGTGAGCGATATTGTAGGCTACGCGGGAGAAATAAAGTTTGATACCACCAAGCCTGATGGTACACCACGTAAATTAATGGATGTAAGCAAACTTCATGCGCTGGGCTGGAAGCACAAGACTGACTTAAGGGCAGGAATCGCTCTTGCCTATGAGGATTTCTTACAGCATCACGCCAAAGATATTCTGGCTTAAGAATTACTACATAATACACATTAATAACATGCTGCAGTAAATTTACTGCATTGTAAGACTTATAATGAAGACTGCATTAATTACAGGGATCACGGGCCAGGATGGCGCCTATCTTGCGGAACTACTTCTGGAAAAGGGATATATGGTGCATGGCATCAAGCGTCGTACCTCTTTGTTCAATACCGACAGGATTGACCACCTTTACCAGGATCCTCACGAGAAGGAGATACGCCTGAAGCTGCACTATGGCGACCTTACCGACAGTACCAACCTGATCAGGATTATCCAGGAAGTACAGCCGGATGAGATCTACAACCTGGCTGCCATGAGCCATGTGCGGGTAAGTTTTGATACACCGGAGTATACTGCCAATGCAGATGGTATAGGTACACTGCGCATACTGGAAGCTGTTCGCCTGCTGGGATTAACAGAAAAGACGCGCGTTTACCAGGCCTCCACTTCCGAGCTTTATGGTCTGGTGCAGCAGGTGCCACAGTCGGAGAAAACTCCTTTCTACCCCAGGTCTCCCTATGCAGTGGCAAAGATGTATGCCTACTGGATTACCGTTAACTACCGCGAGGCCTACAACATGTTTGCCTGCAACGGCATTCTTTTCAACCACGAGTCGCCGCTAAGAGGTGAAACCTTTGTAACACGCAAGATTACCAGGGCCACAGCACGTATTGCACTGGGCATGCAGGAGAAGATGTACCTGGGTAACCTGGATGCACAACGCGACTGGGGCCATGCCAAAGACTATGTAGAGGCTATGTACCTGATCCTGCAGCAGGACAAACCAGATGACTTTGTAATTGCCACAGGTATCACTACCACCGTGCGTGATTTTGTACGCATGGCCTTTGCCGAACTTGGCATAGAGATAGAATTTAAAGGAGAAGGCGTAGAGGAGAAGGGGTATGTAAAGAGCTGTAGCGGCGATCATGCACTGCCTGCTGGCCAGGAGATTGTTTGTATAGACCCTCGTTACTTCAGGCCAACAGAGGTAGAGCTGCTTATTGGCGATCCTACCAAATCTAAACAGGTGCTGGGTTGGGAGCCTAAGTACGACCTGCCTGCCCTGGTAAAAGACATGATGCAGTCAGACCTGGAACTGATGCAGAAAGAAAAGTACCTGGCTGAATCTGGCTACAATACCCTGAATTACTTTGAGTAATTGTTGAATATATAAGATTCAATCCTCCTGTCGGGCTCTTTGGAAGAGATGAATCAGTTGTGTTTCTAAATAGGCGGAGAGCAGGCAAGTGACTTACCTGCTCTCCGTTCTTTTGTTTAGGAATAATACGTCGGAAATTTATGCTGCGGCCGCTTGTTGTGTATTCACACCGTTAGCTAATTGTGTTTGTGCTGCAAGTGAGGTAATATTTGTGCATGAAAAGAGGGTGTGGTTCATTATTTCCCTTGAGATATGTTGTTGTTAAACTTTTTTATTCATAATTTTATCACTGATAAGTTTTATTTTCCTTTCTGTTTAGCGTGAATTGCTGCATTGGGCTGAGGTAATGTTCTTGGTTATTATACTGTTCAATCTGCATTTTACATCGTGATATTCTATCCTCTGTACTAGGCCCGATCAATATGTTCCTTTTGAGAAGCGATGGTCTGACAATCATTCGGGATATGTCCCTCAGGCAAATAAGGAGTGGGTTAATCCTGTTACTCCTGCTGTTGCCAGGCATCT
This sequence comes from Cesiribacter sp. SM1, assembly GCF_020178975.1. Lineage (GTDB taxonomy): Bacteria > Bacteroidota > Bacteroidia > Cytophagales > Cyclobacteriaceae > Cesiribacter. The sequence goes on along the minus strand of NZ_JAHXBU010000094.1, from coordinate 261,814 downwards.
CTTTCTGCCAGTTTATTCCAAAGGGAGATGCTGTTAAAGTATCAGACAGATGTTTCAAGGTAACAGAAGATGAGTTAGGACGGTTTGGAGCTGTCTGGTGGGATAAGAAAGTTGATTTAACAAAGCCACTTGAACTAAACTTTGTGCTCTTCCTGGGCTCCAGAGATACTGATGGTGCAGATGGGATTGCCTTCGTACTGCATAATGACGCAAGAGGATTTAATGCAAAGGGCACGCCAGGTGGTGGGTTGGGCTTTGCATATCATCCTACTCATACAACTGATCAGGCGGCTATCGATGTAATTAAGCCCTCGGTTGCGATCGAATTCGATACCTATTTCAATCGTGAGCTTGTAAATGAGCTAAGGGATGATCATACTGTACTTGTGTATAATGGTGATCTGAACACAGCGGTGATTCCCGCAGTCAGGATTGATCCCGATCATCCGGATATAGAAGATAACCAGTGTCATGATTATACAATCAAATGGAATCCGGCTACGCAGGAATTGCAGATGTATTTCGATGGAAAGCTCCGCTTCAGTCATACAGATGATATTATAAATAATATCTTCGGCGGGAATTCTTTAGTATATTACGGCTTTACCGGTTCTACGGGAACACGCAAAAATGAGCAAACGATATGTGTAAATGATGCAGATAGTAAGCCGGAAGCAATGGATGATGGAGCCACAACAGAGCCTTTAACCTCTGTTCATATATCTGCTCTAGCGAATGATTCACATACTACCGGCGACGCCATTGGAATATCGGCTGTTGTTGTTCCACCAAAAAATGGTGAGGTGGTCATTTCAGGTGATCAGCTTATTTACACTCCCCATGCAGGTTTTGTAGGCACTGATACCTTTACCTATGAGGTTTGTGAAGTGATTTCGGATAAGTGTTATGCCAAATGTGCAAGTGCGTTGGTGAAAATAGAGGTAGTGTGTAAATCTTTACCCGCTGTTCCTGTAGTCAATGACATGGCACGATGTGGCTCCGGAAAAGTTACGTTAGTGGTGGAAGAGGGAGGTGAAGGTGCAGGTAGTTACCGTTGGTATGCCAGTGCTTCAGACGCTTTGCCCTTGGCTGAAGCAGAAGATGGACATTTTACTACCCCTGCTCTTAGCCAAACAACAACCTTTTATGTGGCTTACTTTGATGGAAACTGTGAAAGCGAGCGTAGGCCGGTGAAGGCAATTATCAACAAGCTTCCCGATATCTATGCAGGTGAAGACGTCAAGGTATCCCAGGGGGAGTCAGTTCAGTTATTTGCCAGTGGGGAGGGCGCGTATGAGTGGTTTCCGTCCGATGGCCTTAGTGATCCAACAATTGCTAATCCCATTGCCCGACCGGCTAAAACAACTACCTATACCCTTACCGTTATCGATGAACAGGGATGTAGTGCAACTGATGAGGTTACCATTACAGTTGTGGATGGAATCTTTGTGCCCAATGCCTTCACTCCTAATGGAGATGGTCTTAATGATGAGTGGGAAATACTGATGATTTCTGATTATCCCAACTGCAGAATCGAAGTTTATGATCGGTGGGGTAATTTGGTATTTACATCCAGTGGCTACACCAGGGCCTGGAATGGTGCCTATAAAGGCAAAAAGCTCCCCCTTGGCTCTTATGCTTACATTATACATTTAGGAGAAGGAGAAAAGTCTGTTACCGGCTCTGTATCCATTATGCACTAGCTTTTATACAAGCCCATTATTTAGCCGCTGTACAGCAGGAGTAGATTTTTTTGTAGAATCAGTAGCACGTCTGGAGGGCTCAGAAACAAGCATCTGCTTAACGCGGCAATGCAAATTAACCGATAGTCGTTAAAGTTCATGCTGAAGCTACCTGCTAAAGCAAAGTGAGGTGTATCGGAATATGCCTTATGCCATAGCGCTATCGGGACCAGTTGCACCAGCTTGGGTTTCTCTTCTAAAAGTTTCTATCCGCTAAACTGCTGCGATTCATGTTTATTTAAATGAAAGAGACTGCGCCTGTTTACAGGATATTGTGTAGTAATACCAGCAGCCTCTTCCATGGTATCGGGCAGTGGATGCTAATCCCTCCCTTGGTGTTGATTAATCACACCATGCTCATCCTTCACTTATAATTATTGACAATCTTTACCTGCGGCTACTCCATCAGGAGAGGCCTGGAGGCTGTAACCACATTGCCTGCGGAATCAACAGCATGTACATAAACACGGTACTGTGATTTCTTATTCGGTAGCTGGATCTCCACGTGTTTCTTGTCATAAAAGTCATTCCGAATGCTTGTAACATTTTTCCAGCTCGATTCTTCCTGTACCTCCCATTCAAAGGATAAGGAGCCGGAATAATTATTTGTAACACCAGCCGTTAACCATATGGTTTCACCAGGTTTAAATGAATACCAGGGTCCTGCTATGGTAATATTCGCAAAATTTGCTGTTGTAGAGGCGCTTTGCTGATCGGGTATTCCCTTGAAGGCTTTTTGAAGATAGTAGTAGGCAGGTTTTAGGCGGCCCTTGTAGTCAGTTATGCCAAACCAGGTGGCAGTTCCTTCATATCTGTCGCGCCAGCTGAAGGCAAAGCCACCAAGGTTATAGCCCTTTTGGCTTGCTATGTGATCTTCCCACTGGCTTTGGTACCACTGGGCTTTGCTAAGGCTGGATACTTCAATCAGGAGAGAGTCGGTATCATTATAATAATCCCCAAATTCATGATGCCAGTAGCCCTTAGGGCCAAATTCTGTTACTATGTAAGGGCGGGACTGATCGAATTGAAGAAATGTATTCTGAAGTGTTGTAATATTTGATTTGTAGTAGGAATTGATGCCAATTGCGTCTACGGAAGGAAGGTGGGCTTTCATCTCGTAAATAGTACTGGCCAACTGATAGTGCTCGTGCTCTTCAGAGGCGAAAATGGGTCGGTCGGGGTCTATTTCCCGTATCTTTTGTGCCAGGCCCTCCAGAAACTCCAGGTAAGCCCTGCGGGTAATAGTCAGGTAAGGCTTTGCAAAATATTTCTTTTGTAATCCCCAGGCTTCATTCCCAATATTCCAGGCTATGATAGATTTTCTGTGTTTATATTTTTTTACATGCTTCAGAACCTTTGCTTCGTAGGCAGCTTTTTTTGCATTGTCTTTGAGGTAATCCACTGAAGGGTCAAACCAGAATCCATACATAATGTACAGGCCGGTTTCTTCTGCCACATTCAGCATGTTTACATCGTAAACGCCTGGTTCGTACCTTCTGATGGTGTTGGCTCCCATGGCCTTGATCTGGCTGAAATCATTCTCCAGCTGCTTTCTTGTGAGGGGCAGGAATCCATCCTGCCAGTCGTGTTGTGGATTATAGCAGATTCCTTTCATGTAGAAAGGCTTACCATCTACCAGCATAGTATAATTCCCATTTTTGCCCGCAATGCGCGACTTTGGCTTTGGGGCATCAGTATTAACATTGTTATCGAAGGCATACTGGGCCGGTAAATCAAACTTACTAAGCACCGGCTCCAGGAGGCTAAGCTGGTAGGTCCAGTCTATACTGGTTTCACGCTCTGTGGGCCGCCAGTCGGTGACCCAGTTTTTATCCTGTTTGCTGTAGAAGAGTACTGTTGATTTAATTTCAGGATAGTGATCCTGTATGCGATTAAGAGCATCTGATACCCACTTGCCGCCATTGCCGCCATAGGAGGTAGAGCCAAACTCCGCCAGCATAACCGGCAGATCAATTGAATAGCTTTGGCGCTTCAGTTGAAAAGGCTTGTAAATTTCCTCAAAAGTAGACCATTGCTGGCTTACATTGGCTTTTCCGTAATTCAGGCAGGTAACACCAATCCAGTCAATATACATATTGTCGGGATAGCGGGCGCCATTAGGGTAATAGTTATCGAAGGCGGAGGGTTTTAAAGGATTCCAGACCCAGCTTACGTTCTGGACTCCCAGCGCCTGGAACCGGTTATGAACATAACGCCAGGCAGCAATAAATTCATTGGGAGTGTTGCTGCCGCTGGCAGACCAGGGATACATGGGGTTGTCCATTTCATGCGCAAACCTAAGAAATACAGGATAGCCAAGTGAGCGTATAGAAACAGCTACGGAATCAATGTATTCATCGAAATAGCCCTCGGTGATGTAAAGAAAAACTTTTCTGTTCTGACTTAAGTCCGGATGATCGGCATATTGTGGAAAAAGATTTGTCCAGGGTTCCCACGTAATCATGGGGATGGCGCCCTTGGCACTTATTTTTCTCCATTCTGCAGTAGGCAGTGGTGCGGCACTCCAGGCAAGATAGGTGGAGACTATTGAAAATGAATGATTGCTTTCGCTCTCTGCTTTATCCAGCTGTTCCATAATGCTCTTGTCTGAAGCAGCTGGATAAATACCCGTATAAAAGCCACCAATTTCTTTCTGTACAATCATGCTACGAACGCCGGAGGCATTGATTTCTTGTTTTTCTTCAGAAAAGATCCATGGTAGTGCAATAAGCGGCAGGGAAATAGGGCAGAGCAGGATATAGTAATGTAATGCCACTTTGCCAAAAGGTTTGACAGCCAGCTTCCACCTGAGTGAGAGGTAACGAAGTTTTAAGCGGTTGCTAAAGCGCACCAACAAGTCGATCCAGTGGGTCTGGCCCATAGCAAAAGCAATGAAAAGAATAAAAGCGTTGAAGAGGGCAAAGCCTGCCATCAGGAAACTATATGGCTGCCAGTCCATGTGCAGACCGTAAATCACAGATACAAGGCAGAGTACGGCAAGCAGCAGGTTGGGAAAACCCAGTAAAAATTCATTTTTTGCATCGTGTTCCTTTGGTGTGGGAATATAGGGTACCTTAATGTTGAGCAGGGTGTAAATAAATCCTGTTGTGTAAATCCACCAGGCGCCTACCCTTAAAATGCCTCCAGTCAGATGTAATCCCTTTTCGTGTGGCTCATTCAGCCATCTCTGGGCAAATAATCTTATAAGTAAACTGCTGATTAGTAAAGGAGCATAATAAGCAAAGAATATCAGGGGGTTCATGTGCCAGGGATAATCTCCAGAGAAGAGGGCATACACTGGTACGGCTACATCTATCAGGGTAACTAAACCGAAAAGGTAGTAGAGCGGTAGTAAGCCGTAATGAAGTTTCTGGCGCCACGACAGTTTTGTAAACAGGCGAGGGAAAACATGAAACCAGAGATCGAAGGTGCCTCTTGACCACTTGAGTTGCTGTTTGTAATAAGCTGATAAAGTACTTGGCACTAAGCCTCTGGATACAATTTCAGGTACATATACTGATTTCCAGCCTTTGGCATGGAGCAGCATAGAGGTGTGCATGTCTTCTGTTAAGCCGGGGGCGTGGCCACCGATTGAATCAAGGGCTTCTCTTCGAAAGGTACAGTTAGCGCCAATTGCCTGCGCCGTACCATACTGGCCCATAGCGCTCATGTAAGGACCGTAAAAATTATAGGTCTGTTCTGCTGCGCCGCGTGCTACCAACGATTCGTTTTGGTTCTTATAAGCCTGTACTACCTGTACATAGCCTGTTTCGGGGTCGTCAAAATAAGGAAGTGTTTTGTGCAGGAAATCAGCTGTTGGTGCATGGTCGGGGTCCATGATAACACATATTTCTCCCTTTGCCTGTGCAAGCGCGTTGTTGATATTTCCTGCCTTGGCATTTTCTCGTGTAGTACGGGTTACATGATGCACGCCTAATTCCTGACACAGGGCTTTAAGTGCCGGATCATTGCCTTCATCGCACAGGTAGTTTTGGTGAGGGTAGCTAACATTTACCATTGCCCTTAATGTCTCCTCTATCATTTCTCTGGGCTCACCGGGGCAGGCAGTGGTAAGCATGTCTACTTTCCATTCTTTTTTGCTGCCACAAGTCTGTTCGGGCTGTTGTTTGATGCCTGCGTAGTGATACCATTCAAAAAGAATGCGTACAATTTTAAAGCCCAGGCTTATGGTTAGTAGTATATAAAGAACCGGATGGCCAGCCTCAACTACTGTTGTAAAACCGTAGAGAAACAAAAAGAGAAATCCTACTCCAATGAGGATGAGGATAGGGAGAAGGAGTTTAGACTTTTTTTTATGCATCATTGGAGGAGTTGTAGTTAGTTAAGCACGGGCCTCAGTGGCCTTTAATATAGGTGCTCCGTTAGGAATGTGAACGTAATGGCTATATGTTGGGTGGAGCGCAAATAGTGAAGGCTGTCTGGCATGTGTATTCTTGAATAAGTAGTAATGTGGTGTAATTCTATTTAAAGTTTTGGCACTTAGCCTAAGCTAGGTGGTTTTAACCTCGGCTGCAGGTGGCAGCACTGTTAAGCCTCTTGTTGAAATAGGTCGGTGAAACTTAATGACATTTTTCTTACATGAGTCATTATGGAGGTAAAGTTAATTTAAAAGTTATAATAGTGATAATTATAAAGGAAATAATTTTATATTTGTGCCTGTAACACGCGCTTATACTCACGAAGTTCTTGTTAATCCTCCCTTAAAGATCTGTCAGCATGTGTAAATATTACTTCTTGTTATTGGTTGTTAGTTTGCTTTCATTTTCTTGTCAGGAAAAAGATGAGGCTTTTGTTCCAACCGTGGAAGTGCGGGAACAGGATGGAAGATTTGTCCTCTTCAGACATGGTAAGCCTTACCATATCAAGGGCGCTGCCGGACATAAGCATATGGCTAAGGTTGCATTGTATGGAGGAAACTCTATCAGGACCTGGAATACAAATGAGGCAGGCAGGATTCTGGACGAGGCTGCGTCTTATGGCCTGACCGTTACTCTTGGCTTGGAGGTGGGAAATGAGTGGTGGGGCAATGATTTTAGTTACTGGAATTCCAGGGCTGTGGATGAAAAAATTGCAGCCCTCAAAAAAGTAGTAGAACAGTATAAGGATCATCCGGCCTTGTTGATGTGGGGTATTGGTAATGAAGTTCATTTGTTTGGAGGCAACCAACTCATGGTTTTACATACCATTGACCGAATTGCCAAAATGATCCACGAAACTGATCCTAATCATCCGGTAATGACAGCGGTGCCGCTGGGGCCAAATTTCAGTAAGCGAGGTTTGATGCGGCTGTTATGTCCAAATCTGGATATTCTGGGGGTAAATGGTTTTGCCCGTTTGCCTTACCTGCAAGAAGAGATTGGCGGGCTTTTTGGATGGAACAAAGCCTATATATTAAGCGAATGGGGATCGGAGGGTCCCTGGGAAGCTAACTCTACTGACTGGGGGGCGCCTCTCGAAAAAAGCAGCACCCTCAGAGGGCAGGAGGTAGACTATTACTGGGATGTGATCAACAAGGATAGTACATACTTTCTTGGAGGGTATGCTTTTTACTGGGGTACTAAGTACGAGAGAACAGAGACTTTTTATAGCTTGTTTTCTTTTGAAGATTTTGAAACAGAATCAGTTAACAGATTAAGGGTAAGATGGTCAGGAGTTAACCCAGATAACTGGGCGCCCAGTTTAGATTCCTTGCACATGAATGGTGAACCCCTGCATCGCAGCCTTTACCTGCCTGCAGGAAGTGTACAGGAAGTGCAGGCTTTTGCTCATGATCCCGACAATGATCTGTTGTCTTACTGCTGGGAAATACGTCCGGAAGGGTTCGATGATATGAAGAAGGGAAATTATGATTACGTTTTGAATCATCTTTTGCCTGAGGATGGGGGTTCTAATATTCAGTTTTGTACTCCTGAACAAGAGGGCGGGTATCGATTGTACGTTTATGTATATGACGGTAATCAGCATATCACTACACATAACATCCCCTTTTATACATTAATACCCTAGCTTTTGACTTTATTAATTACTAGAGGTTCAACTTTAAGGTAACAAGGTTTTTTGTTGCCAATCTAGCTTGTATCTTTGAAGGAAATTTTAGCACTTATCTTTTCTGACTTATCAATAACCCAATACCTGAGATGGATTTCTACTCCAAGTCCTCTGTATACCTGTGCCTGCTGGTGTTGCTACTTCTGGGCAGTGCATGTGTGCCAAATAAAAAACTTGTCTATTTCTCTGATCCAAAGTATAATACAGAGACATTAACGCCTATAACGAATCAACCTGGTGCCTACAAGTTGCAGTCAAGGGATATTCTGTCCGTTAGAATAAAGACACTTGATACAGAATCATCGGATTACTTTAATATACAGCCCGAAAACAGCTTTTTTAATATCAACCAGGCGAGCGTATACCTCAATAGTTATTCGATTGACGATAATGGCAGCATTACATTGCCAGAGGTTGGGCCTTTACAGGTGGCAGGTTTAACAGTTCCAGAGGCGCAGCAGAAAATACAGGAAGCGTTTAGTGTTTACCTGAATAAAGCTACTATCCTGGTAAAGCTGGTAAGCTTTAAGATTACCATATTAGGTGAGGTCCGAAATCCTGGGCACTTTTATATCTACAACAACCAGCTGACAGTGTTGGAAGGGCTTGGTATGGCGGGAGATCTTACGGACTTTGGTAATAGGGAGAACATAACCTTGTTAAGACAAACGGATACGGGTGTGGGGGCAGTAGTGGTTGATCTGAAAAATCCTCAACTACTTTCATCAGAATTTTACTACCTCCAGCCTAATGATGTGCTTTATGTGCAACCCCTGAAAGCCAAGGCTACCAGGGGTAATCTTAATACTTTAAACGTACTTAGCGTGATATTCGGAGCTGTTTCAACAGCTATACTGGTACTGAACTATGTTAACTAATCTGCTGCTGTGATGGAAGATATTGATGTAAGGATTATTCTTAGAAAATTGCTGCGTAATTGGTATTGGTTTTTATTATCAATGCTTGTTACGCTTACGCTGGCTGTAGTATACCTGGCAACTACAGAGAAAAAATACCTTGTTGAAGCCTCTATTCAGCTAAAGGACCAAAGTCTAAGTGATAAGGGGAACTCGCAGGAAAAATTTTTAAGTGGCTTTGAATTGCTGGACTCCGATCCTGAGATAGAAGATGAAATCGGTATTCTTACTTCTTACTCTATGATATCTGGAAGCCTGAAAGAACTTGGTTTTGAAATTGCCTATCATCAATATCCTGCAATGCTGGGTACTTTAGGGAAAATGTTTTCAGAAGAGCTTTACCCAGCTCCCTTTAAGCTGCAATTAAATCCTGATGCGTGGCAACTTACCTATCAGCCTGTTGATATTACCTTTCCTGACAGTAAGCATTACAGGGTTAAGATATCTGCAAAAAAGCAGCCTCGATATCTACTTCATCCAAAAACACAGGAGATTGTTGAGAAAGTTTTTGCCATTGAACTGGATACAGTTTTATCGATACAGGATCCACTGCGTCTCCCGTACCTGAATATATCAATAGATACTGTAGACTCTCTGGCACTGGATCTTGATCAGGCATACTACGTAACTCTCTCCAGTTTAAATGATGTTACTGAGCATTATCATAAAAAACTGTTTTACGGCCAGATTTCTGATAAGTCAAACATTGTTAAGCTAAGCCTGCAAAGTGCAACACCGCAGAAAGATATCGTCTTTCTTAAGATGCTAAGCAGTATGTATATCAACAATGATCTGAAGAAGAAAAACCTGCTTGGGGAGAAGACTATAGAGTTCATCGATTTTCAGCTGCAGGGAGTGGCCGACTCTTTGAGAGGGGCAGAAAACAAGCTGCAGGCCTTTCGTTCTAGAAGTAATGTGGTAAACGTAGAGCTTACTTCCAAGACTTTAAATGAACAGTTGTTTGCGCTGGAAGAAACAAGAGAACAACTGCTGGTGCAAAATAAGTATTATCAGTACATGTCTGATTATCTGGCCAGCAATGATGATGTAAGCGATGTAGTTGCTCCTTCATCAGTTGGTATTCACGACGAGCTGCTGAACAGTCTGCTGATACAGCTCTCAAAACTAAATGAAGAGAAGATAAATAAAAGCTTCAGTTCCAGCAAGCAAAGTCCGGTGATACAAGTGTTGGATCGGAAGATCAGCTCTACCAAGCAAGCACTGATTGAAAACATAAGTAATCTTATAGGGGCTAATAAGATAGGCCTGCAGGAGAGCAACAGACGGGTAGCAGAATTACAGCAAACCATTAGCCGCTTACCCGAGAATGAGCGAAATCTGACAGATATTAACAGACGCTTTACTTTTAACGACAACATATATAATTACCTCTTGCAAAAAAAGGCCGAAGCAGGAATAGCCATAGCATCAAATATTCCTGATAAAACCATTGTAGACCCACCTCATATGATCGGCAAAGAGCCTGTTGCCCCAAATAAGGCCTTTGTTATGCTGGTGGCTTTACTAGCCGGTTTAATTGTTCCGGTTGGCTTTATCTTCAGCAGGGATTTCTTTCGGCCAAAGGTGGAAACTAAGGACCAGCTGCTGAGCTGGACGAATATTCCGCTGATTGATCAGATATCATATGTGAAGGGTGATGAAAAGTCTAATCAATATGCAGGAGATGGGTACCTGGCACATGCCTTTCGTTACATACGTCAGCACATTGGGTTTTTGCAGGTGAGCGAAAATATTAAAGTTGTAGGAATCACCTCATCTACCAGTGGAGAAGGAAAAACCTTTTGTGCCACTCATCTGGCGCTCTCCTTTGCCAGAGTAGGCAAAAAAACACTTTTGATAGAGGCAGATCTTCATTTGCCTAAATTATCGGGTTATTTCAAAGTGAAGACAAGTCCGGGCATTAGTGATTGCCTGTTGGGGGGTAGCAAGCTGCTGGTCCAAAAAACAGAAGTGGAAAACCTGGACCTGGTAGCAGCAGGAACTCCAGTTGAAAATGCCTCTGACCTTTTGAATCATACCAGCCTTGATCTGCTGGTGAGTACGCTTAGGGAGAAGTACGACATCATTATATTCGATACGCCACCAGTTGGTTTGGTGGCAGACTATTTGATACTAAGTAAGTATTTTGATTATACTTTGCTAGTAGTGCGGCATGAATTTTCTGGTAAAGAGCAAGTTCAGCGCCTTGATAAGCTGGTAAGAGATCATCACTTAAATGCAGGCATTGTTTATAATGGATCGGTAGCGGAATCTACCTACAAAGGCTACTATAAAAAGGTGGCCAAAAGAAGCAAGCAATGAGTTTAAGGCAGAAATCAATAAAAGGAGTAGTATGGTCTTTTACTGAGACAATCGGAGTTAGAATCTTCTCTGTTTCGATCTATTTTTTGCTGGCTAAGATTCTAGGGCCAGAGCCTTTTGGCTTAGTGGCATTAACCAGTTCTGTAATATTTTTTACTTCATTGGTCATTGATCAGGGGTTTGCAGAGGCTCTTATCCAACGGCAAGACTTAAAGAAAGAACATCTCTATTCTGCATTCTGGGGAATATCCATTCTGGGTTTTGTTTTCTTTTTGCTGATGTTTTTATCAGCTCCCGTGATCGCTTCTTTTTACAAGGAGCCCATGATGGAGGATATTCTTCGCGTTCATGCCTTCAACTTTATCATTGGTTCATCTGGTCTGGTGCACAGGGCAATATTGATGAAGAACTTCAATTTTAAAGTTGTAGCGTATGGGCGTATTGTTGGCATTGTACTCGGGGGGATAGTTAGCATTGTTATGGCTTATAATAACTTTGGAGCCTGGTGTTTAGTGGCACAACATCTTATCTTTTCTTTTGTGCAGACTGTTACATTTTGGATAAGCAGTGGATGGATTCCTAAAATATACTTTTCATGGAAACTCTATAAAAGCTTATTTTCCTTTGGCTCCAAGGTGTTGGCAACCCGAATGATAAGCAACTTTAACCAATACTCATACAACCTCATCATTGGCTACGCCTTCGATACCACAGTGTTAGGGTATTTTTCCTTTGCATTGAAGGTTTTTACAACAATCAGTGATGTTGTAAATTTATCAGTATCCAAAGTTCTGCTGCCGTTATTCTCCAATATTCAGCAGGACAGGAAAAGGCTTGAAATTACTTTTTTCAAGGCATCATATTTGATGCTATACTCTAGCCTTCCACTCTTTATAGCCCTGCTGGTTTTTATTCCTGATCTCATTGAACTTACTTTCGGGACTGCCTGGGCACCTAGCCGGGATTGCATGCAAATACTGGCTATTTCTGGAGTAAGTGTGATGATATTGTGTATATACGAAAGTTTCCAGATTGGTATCGGCAAGCCGGAAAATAACATTACAATCAATCTGATCAATTTTAGTGCAGGGATCATTAGTCTTCTGCTCCTGATGGATTTTGGACTGACAGGTGCCGCCTGGAGCTTTGTTATAAAATACTTTGTTTCGTTTGTGTATATTTTGTGGTGGCTGAACAAATCTTTTGAGGAGATAAAGAGCTACATTTTGAATATTGCAAAGCCAATAATTGTATTTTCATTTATTGCACTGCTCATTGTTGCTGTTAGCCCTTTTTTCCAGAGTACACTACCTTATTTAGTGATCTATAAAGCGCTGATGTGGATGAGTTTAAGTCTGGTTGCTATTCTTATATTCAATCCTGATCTGTTAAAAATGAGCCTTGGGCTTATCAGCAAAAAATAGAAGCAGATCATTCACATAAAGTAAAGAAGAACCTGTTTATGGTGTCTTCCGCAGCACTTTTCTTCTTATCTGTTTGAATCCAAAGGCAATGATAATTTTTGAAATAAGATGCTTTTATATTATTTCGCTTGTCTTGTTCTTTTTACCCAATAGTGTTAAAGCACAGCTTATTAGCTATCCAAAAAGTTTTGAGTTAACCCATGTGCCACATTATACAGGCTTTAATGTTAGTGATGCAGGAGGCTTTTATAACGTAAAAGATTTTGGTGCTAAGGGCGATGGTATTAGTGATGATACAAACGCCATACAGGCGGCAATGGATGCAAACAGGGCGGGAGCAAATTTTCAACAGAAGCCTGATTATTTTTTCCCGCGTCCTAAAACTCTTTATTTTCCGGCAGGTACCTACCTGATTTCCGATGCCTTGCAATGGGAGGGGCAGGCCATGATGCTGATGGGGCAGGGGCAAGGCATCACCACTATAAAATTGAAAGACAGTGCTAGAGGGTTTTCAGATATACACCATCCAAAGGCATTGGTAAAGACTCCGGCTGGAAATCAGCAGTTTCATAATTATATCAAAGATCTCACTATCTGTACGGGGGCGGCAAATCCGGGAACTATTGCTATTGATTTTGTGGCAAATAATAGTGGCGGAATCATCAATGTAGGAATAGTGTCCGAAGATGGCTTGGGTAGCACGGCCATTAGCATGATCAGGGAGTTCCCAGGGCCCTGTCTTTTACAGAATGTATCTATAAAAGGTTTTGATTATGCCATTCAGTCCGGAAAAGCAGATTACAGCATTACGCTGGAAAATATCTTCATCTGTCAACAGAATATTGCAGGTGTTAAAAATGACGGAAACATTCTGATCATCCGCAAATTAACCAGTGATAATTCAGTTCCTGCTCTTTTAAATACCAGTAAGCATGGGATGATTGTGGTGCTGAATAGTAGATTTACTGGAGGAAGTCAGGAGCAAAGCGCTATTGAAAATCTGGATGGGTGCCTTTTTGCCCGTGATATAATTGCCAGCGGATATTCTACTATACTCACTGATCGAGGTAATAAAATCAGAAAATTAAGTCTGGAAGAATATGTTGTTGGAGAAGTATACAGCCCACACGCCAATGCAAGGTATTCTTTAAGGCTGCCTGTTGAAGAAACACCAGTTTATCACGAAAAAGACACCTCCAGCTGGGCATCTCTTTCGTCTCCAGGATGGTATGGCGATACCCGTAACTGGCAGAAGATAATTGATTCAGGGAAGTCTTCCATCTGCATCAAAACCGGGACCTATATGGTGAAAAGTAAAAATTATACCATACCCTTAGGTGTACATAAAATAAATGCCTTTGGCGCAGTATTTAATGGCAATGGTTCACAGGCAATGAAGTTGATAATTAAGGAGGGTGATGAAAGCAGTCCGCCGCTCTTCATTGAACATATAGGGTATGGCGTAAGCATAGAGCATCTTTCAAAGCGTCCTCTTGTAATCAGGCACAGCAGAATAGAAGAGTATGTGGCTTCTGCTGATGCCGGAAATGTATACCTGGAGAATGTAGAAATACATAAACCAGTTACCTTTTACAAGGGGCAGAAGGTATGGGCAAGGCAGTTTAATAATGAAGCATGGAATACTGGCAAAATTTGGAATAAAGGAGCTGATGTATGGATCATGGGTTTGAAAACGGAAAGAAGAGGATATGCAATAAAAACTACTCATAAAGGCAGAACTGAGCTCTTGGGAGGCTTGCTCTATCCGGTAGAGAGGTTTGATGATGATCTTGAGGCAGCATTCATATGTGAAGATGCAGACCAGTCACTAATTTTTGGCGTCAGCGCTTACAGTCCGAACGCAATGTATCCGATCTTGGTCCGAGAAAGCAGAAAGGGGATTATTAGTGAATTAAAAAGGAACAGACTGCAAAATAATCGGTTCATTCCCCTCTATGTGAGTAAGGATGATCAAAAAAGAGTAGAAGAAAAATAAGTTCAATTTATGGAGATCCAAAAAAGGCACGCCTTTTCTCTTCCAAGACTCACTGACAATATTAGCCGGACCCATAAAACATTTAACGCAATACTATTTCCTGGTGGTGAGGCCTGGCTTCAGGCTGTTCCACAGGTTGAAGGGCATCTAATTTCGCTATATTTAAAAATGAACGCATTACCAGAATAAGTAAAATTCCTACAAATATTCCTTGTGAGGTTTCATAGTAATTTTCGTATAAGCCAATCAAAAACAGGAATAGAATGATGGAGGTACAACCAAAGGCAATTTGTTTTAGTGTGGTTTTATTTGCCGATGATGTAACTCTTCGGTACTCCCTCTTTAAGAGGAATACCTGGTGAAAAATAACACTTAAAAGTAGTAGCAGGCCCAGGCCTCCAAATTCAGTATAAACTGATAATATTGAGAAGTAAGGCCGCGCCATGGTAGAGGTTGCCCAGGAAGTTGACTCTCTTATGGCTATCTTCTGTATTCGTAACCAGTGAGACAGTACATGTTGCCTATAGCTGTCTGAAATCCCGATGTTTAAGAAGGGCAGGCCTGTGAAAAAGTCTGACAAGCTAAAATAAGAACCAGAAGCAATAATTCCGGTTCGGCTAGAATACTCCCCTGGCCCCATGCCAACCAAGTGCATGGTGGGATATTGATTGCCCAAATCATTTACTGCAATTATGACTGCCTGTGATTTTGGAGTTTTTCCGTTTATAAAACTATCGTAGGCATCCAGAGAATTAGCCCACACCTTAGGATCAAGGGTTGCGAACAATGACAGAATGATGGCTATGGCTGTGAAAAACAAAGCCAGCGTTTTAATTCTAAATAGTAATTTTGTGCCCTCAAATATAAAGTAAGTAATGGATGTAGCTAATATAAAGCTATAGAACACATGACCTACAGAAGCTAACAGAAGTGCAATAATTCCTATGCCATAGTGTATGATGAATCTTTTGTTTTTATACACAAAGGGAAAGCAAAAAATAAGCAGGCACACAATATTGATCGCAAAGAACTGGTTACTGAATCCGGAGTGTCCATATATAAACGAGAATGGATTAATAGTACCCTCTACAACATCGCCGGAGCTAGAACGAATGATAATGGGGGCTAATATTTTTTGCATAATTCCCCAGCATCCCTCAAACAAGATCACATAAATCAGGAGTTTGGCATACTTGTCATAGCTGTACTTCTCTGAGGTTAATAGCGCAGGGAAAACTAAAACAATAAAAATAGAAGCATAGCTGACAAACGACAGGATGCCATTTGAGACATTAAAATCTGATCCTATCTGAGCATTGTAGAATTGGTAAAAGAGTAACACAAGTCCCCACCAGATAATCAGCAGCACCAAGCGTTTAAAGCTACTACCGCTTTTGCTTCTTGTAATAAACCAAAAAGCGCAGAGAAAAGGAATTATTAGTCCAATAGCCTTGGATGGAGACAAACACAGAAGTAGAGCAATGATGAACGCCTCAAAAAATGGTTTGTCATACAGCTGCAGGCTGCTTCCAGCTTTGCTTTGTGCCTTTGCTTCCATGTAAACTTATTGTTTCGTGAATGAGCTGATAATTATTTTCAACCACTTTATCCCAGGAAAACTGGCTTGCCCGTAACAGGGCATTTTCTCTCATCCTGCTGATGCTTTCCGGCTTAGAGATTAGTGAACTGATCTCATCAACTATTTTTTGGATGATATCATCTTCAGCAAGATCTTGTGTAGGAATAACACGGCCACAGGCTTCGTTTATGATTTCCTTTGGTCCTCCCAAATCCAGGCAAACCACGGGCAATCCATGAGATAGCGCCTCTACTGTTACATGGCCACTGGAATCATGCATGCTCGGGAAAAGAAAAACATCGAAAGATTCGTACATCAGAAAAAGCTTTTCCTGTTCAACCCTTGGTAACCACTCTATTTTATCCAGGACATTATGGCGTGTGGCTGTTTCCTTAAACCATTGTTCTTCCGATCCGGAACCAACGATCGTAAAAGTGGTGGAAGGGTGCTTTTTCAAGATTTGCGCATATGCCTTAATAGCTAAATGTACCCCTTTCCAGTACTCTAAACGACCAGCAAACAGTATTTTAAAAGATTTGTCATCTCTTGAAGTAGTCTTTCTCTCCTGATTATGGCTTAATTCAATGCCAACTTCCAGACTTACCCTGCATTTGTTATGAAACCTGTCTGGGATGTACCTTAAATTGTCACTGGTTTTTAAAAGTATAAGATCTGTAGTCTGATAAGTGAGGTACATCAAAGGGTTGATAAGAGCTGATAAATTTGCCCAATGCCTTAGTTTTTCTTTTAGCTTATACCTGAAAGGTAATTTTCGCTGTAACTGAGGTGTGCTTGTTTCTCCTCCACCAACGGGTCCCAGGATAAATGGCGGGGTCAGAAGTCCCAAAAAAGCAGGGGTTCTAAAAACACCGATGGTTATCAGGTGTATTAAATCTACTTCATTATCTTTCAGTATATTTCTGACACAAAAAAAGGCACTTATCTGCCAGAAAAAGTAGTAAATATGGGCTAGGGGTCCTGTTTTTCTATAAAGTGGTTTTTTTATCCACAAGGGCAATCTGTGGTAAACGAATGTAGTATTGGCTGGTATATCTCCTCCCTGATTCTCAATGTCATTTCTACATTCATCATTCGTAAGCACTGTTACTTGATGTCCCTGCTTGCTAAGCTGTTGCGCAAAATTCCAGCCAGCAGCATGCTCACTTCCGAATTTTGGCCGACAGGCATAAGCTGACAACAATATTTTCATTTGTTTGAATTTTTTGTGAAAAGATTCTTATTGCCTATCAATCAATAGATAAGTGAGTTAAATACATTGCAACTTTCTGCAACTTTATTTACCAAACCATGGATGTTTGTGGTAGGCTGATAAAGCAAAAATTAATTATGTTCCTTAAACACTGGATAGTGCTCGTTCCATTGAATCCATAAATCTATTGATTTGAAACGTTTCCTCATAAATTTGCCGACCTTTAGTTCCCATCTCAATCCTTAATTTTTGATCTTCGATAAGTAAACTAAGCTTGTTTTTTAACTGATCAGCTGATTTTATTTTTACCAGAAAACCTGATAAACCGTCTTTTACAATATCTGGTATGCCTCTCCATTCCGTAGCTACAATTGGCAATCCAAACATCATTGCTTCTACAGCAACATTGCCAAAAGATTCTGATTCAAAATAGGATGGAAAACAGAAAATATCTGCTGCATTAAAATGAAGCCATTTTTCCTCGCCTTTTTTTACACCCAGAAAGTTTACAGTATCTTCAAGATTGTTATTGCGACAGTAGTTAATGGCCGTGACTCTGAATTTTTCAGAGTTAAACTCTCCAATTATATTCACCCTGATTTTATATCCTGCTTCTAATAGCATTTTTGTTGCTTCTAAAAGCACCATAATCCCTTTGGTTTCTTGCACCACGCCAACATAAAGAATGGTAACAATTTTTTGGCTTTGCCTAACGATCGGAATATATGGTAACGCGGCATCCTCCAGTCCGTTTGGAATGATGGAGACTTTTTTTGCTTTAAAGTATTGGCCATCATCCGGATTCAACGCCGATAACTGTATGGCCAGCTCCGGTTTATTATAAATAAGAGTGGCTGCTTTTCTAAGGACGTATGGCTGGTTTCTGACAATCTCCGATACTCCTGCAGCCCGAAAGTGAAAAATGGTTTTTGAAAAAAATGTTCGTAGAAAGAACAGGATAAAAATGTCTCTTGCAATAGGGGTAAAGTTTGAGCCTCCGGGCATATAGTACAAGGTATTGATTCCATACCGGAAACGAAAATACAGTGCGCGCAATACCACAGAAAACATATGCAACACCTTGCCAACCTCAAAAGTACCCACCGATTTCATGGATTTTGAAAACGCCATTCTGACATGATAAACCTGCAATTCAGTAAACTTTGCCTTCACCAGTCTCTCAGTCATCATTGCCTGGCCTCCATAGGGAGGAGGGGTAATGCCCACAATCAAAATTTTCTTCATTGGATCATGCAGTTATATCAGACTTCTTAGGAAGATTATATGATTTTATAAGATACATAGTGGTGTTGGCGTAATTGCCTGCCTTACTTTAAACTCTGGGTAGAAGGCTTGCCAACATTTATTTATTCTATGCAAGAACTTCGGGTTTAGCAACTTTGGCTTTCTTGAATTGCCAATTTTTCATTGAGTAGTAGATAGGGTATTCAATAAGCTTATAATAAACAATTGAAATCACGATAGAGCTTCCAATCATTATGGCAATAAGCATCGGATCCGAAAACATTAAGTACTTATTGAGCATTGCTACGATGGTGTATACCGGATAATGAATCAGATATAAGCAATAGGTAGCATCTGCAAATAACAGCATTTTCTGGTTGAGATTGAACGGATTTCTGTTAAGAACCTTCTGGGTATATGTTTCATAACCTGCAAAGCTGGTGATTATGAAGAAACCTGATACACCAAAAACAAGAATTGACATCGTGCTTGTTTCCCATAAATAGTAATTGCTCAAGAAGGATACAGAAATATAACCAAGCACACTTAGGAGTGGGTATAAGGCAGATTTAAAGAAAATGAAGTGTTTTTTTGTAAGCCATGCCGCTAATACTCCAAAGGCGAACAAGAAATTAAATTCGCTAAAGTAAAAATCAATCCCCCATGAATTTGTGGTGCCGTAAAGTGCTGATTTGGTCAGAGACATTGTCAGCGCAATTATTGCCAGTGAAATTCTGATGGATCTGCTCTGAATAATAATAAAAAGCATAAAAAATGCGTAGAACTTTATCTCATGGAAGAGTGTCCAGGCCGCAGGAATGATAGGGTTGCCTTGCATGAAGCCAAAGTCGATCAGAGTGAAAGACTGAAATATGTATGGAAGGCTGTATTTGTATTCCTTTACTTCTCCCGATGTTAGGAACATGGCAAGAACAACAAACGTAGTGAGGATCCAGTAGGTAGGGTAAATTCTGGTAAACCTCTTCCATGCGAACAACTTTCCTGTGTTGAATCCTAAACCTAAATCTTTATGGTGTGCTACATACATGACATACCCGCTTAGGACAAAAAAAAGGTGCACCCCACTCTTTCCAAAATTAAACATTGATTCAAAGCTATGGATTTCATATTTGGAAATATAGATGGAGCTGATATGGTGTAAGAGCACAATCAATGCTGCGAATATTCTGACGCTCTGAAGGGAATGAATCATGCTTACACGCTTCTTGATTTCCATGGTCGCGATGGTGGTTTAGAGGGTGGTTGCTGCTGGCAGCTTTTACTTCAAAAGGTGACGCTGCATATTTGGAAGTATACAGTTGTATTTTATTCAACCAGCTTCTGCATGGGCTGGAAATTTGCTGGAAGAATTCATCACAACATCTACATATTAACTGGTTTTGTATCTCTTTTGCTGTATCTGTAAAAGAGTAGAGTCCGAACTTGCAGAACTTACGATGAAGAGGGGTAAAGATTTTCAGTATACGTTTCCTTCTTTAATTTTCTGCTTTGGTTAAGTTCTTTTAAAGTCATTCTTTAATGCTTAATGTCCAGGAGTGTAAGTTTATCTTGTATGTAATTCTTCAGGAATTTCTATATCAATGGTTTTTTTCTTGGGATGGGCTATATTTTTACTCTCCATCTTGTACCAATCAACTATTTCCTTTACGCCCTGCTGCATAGTATATGGAGGAACACCAAATATCTCATATGTTCTATCTATTGGTGTAGTGTAATCCTGTGTCATACTGTTAAATCGTGTAGAAGAAAGCGGAAATGGAATGTTGATATGTTTCAATAAGTCGCCTGTTAAGGCAATACCCTTAACAACTGCAGTAGGTAATATTCTTGCTCTTTTCCCCGTTAGTTCCTGTGAAATAAGTTGTACCCAGTCCAGCAGATTAATTTCTTTATCGCCAACATAAAAAGCCTGTTGGTGTACCTTCTCCTGTGGGGCATTCATTATTTGCTGAATTTGCCACACTACGTTCTTTACATAGCCATAGGCCCTAAATACATTTTGCTTGGAAGGATGGAAGTACAGGCCTCTCTGCATAACTTTAAACATAACATCTCTATATCGGAGCGACCAAGGCCCCCATATGGTTTGTGGTCGGATGATTGTCCAGGTACAACTTAAGTTGGCTTCACGGATGTACTGCTCGCTTAGCATTTTACTTACGCCATACAGAGTGAATGGCATATAATCCTGATCATGTTTTGGTAAATAGCCTGCTTTACAGACAAACATGGTGGAGGTAAATATAGCGCGCTCTACACCAGCTGTATTACTGATACAGCTCAGTACATTTCTTGTTCCTTCAGTATTTTGTATATACTCATTTAAGTTTCCGTCCAGCTCATATATATCAGTATCTGTTCTTGCAGCCAGATGAATAACTACTGTTGGCTGAAAAGCAGAAAAAATTTCTTGTAAGGCAGCTATGTCCATGATGTCACACTCCTTCCAAAAAACGCTATGCTTAGGATTCAAAGGTGGGTTCCAATCAACATTCAAAAATGTAATTCCGTTATCGAGGAGGTACTCTATTAGATTAGTGCCGATAAAACCAGACCCTCCTGTTACTAATATTCTAAGGCTGCTTTTGTTGATCAGAGGATAGCTCATTTCTAATTGTTTATTTGTATAAAATAATTGTCTGGCTGCATGTATTTATAAATTATTCCACACAGGAACCATCGTTCTTGCAATTCTGTGGAATGTTTATCATTTAAAATTGAGTGCTCTAAGGTAAGGCAGCTGACTCTAATGATTGAACGTTATTTATCATACTCCCGTAGTGGTGGTTTCTTTTAAGGAGTTGAAGATATAGATTATAAGTTTCGGTAACTATCTGGCATATGGAGAACTTCTGCTTTGCCAGTTTCTTTAATGCCTCACCGTCTTTTAAGACATTTTGAGTTCCGGATATATACTTAATGATGCTATCTGCAGCTTTATCTGCATCGTTATTATTTACAACCAGCCCTGCTTTAGACTCCACAAATAGTTTGGACAATGAACAACCCTCGCTTATGATTACTGGCTTGCTTAGAAGCATAGCCTCCACAACAGAGATGCCAAAGGTTTCCCAGTTTGACATTTGCACATATGCGGTAGCATCTTTTAGTACCTGTACTTTCTTATCGCCATAAACAGGTTCTTTCAACTCTACATTTTTCAGCTCTAAGGATTCTATCAGCTTAGCTAGTTTTAACTTATCCTTTCCTTGTCCGTACAGGTGCAGCTGAATATTATTATCATGATCTTCTACTCTTTTAAAGATTCTGATTAGCTTATCCAAACCTTTGTGGTAGATGTCATAACGGCCCAAGTACACCAATACCTGTGCGCCTTTTTTTTGCTGTGGCTGTATATTTTCCTCAACAGGAATAAGTACAGGGTTGGAAATTACCTTAGTAGGCACGTTCTGGGATATTTTTCTTATGTCGGCAATTTCATTTTCAGATACACAAATCACACTTCGGGCGTTGCTGAGAAGATGCTTTTCGAACAGCTGAATGTATAATTTTTTAAGGATGCTGTTCTTCTTCAGAATCCTTTTCTCATAGCCTCCATGTGGTGTTATCACGTAAGGGTATCCCTTTTTTCTCAATATTTTTTGTATAGGTATGAAAAATGGAATAAATACGCTGTGAAAATGGAACAAGTCAATCTGATCAGGATTTGCCTCCAGAAAGTCAGAAAGTTCATCTGTAATTTTCAGTGGGAGTAGGCCTTTCCTGAACCGTCGGTATACCATTCCTTCGTCTGTAAAATTGGTAGTACTATCAGATACTTCATAAAAAAATACTTTTACGCCTATCTGATTTAACCCTGTTGCAAGATTATGAGCAGCAAAATTTACACCATTTACCACTTCCTTTTTTTGAAGAAATCCGATAAATGCTACATTTATCATAAGCTCTAATATTATGGTGCCTTATAACCTTATGTTTTAATTGCTAATTCTCCAGTCAGTAAAACTTTCTGTAGAAAAAGATATAGGTTTTATAAAGGCAGCATAGAAGTTCCTTTTCTTAATTTTTAATATACCTTATAGCTCAGTTAAAGAAGCCTAAGTGTTCTGAATTTTTGATTCAGTACTTTAAACAGTACATATTTAGGTCTTAGAAAAATGGAAGCCAGCAGGTAGAGAATAAAATGAAAATAGTCTCTTTCTCCATAAGCATAACCTGCCAGTCTGTAAAGGTGACCTCCAAACTCTTTACAGTATAAAGCAGTTGTTTTAATATATGAGGTTTGCTTCTGCTCGGTAATAAACTCACTGATTGCAAGAGGCTGCAAGTGCTTTCTGCGCCTCCTTATGTTGGCTATTATCCATTTTTTTTGGAGCATGAGTGGCAGCATCAGAAAAGTAGCTGAGCTTTTGTGTATTCTGTACTTCATTAATATCTCGGGCATCACCACTGTGTAGTAACCATGCTCCAGCAGCCTGTTCCAAAGATCTATGTCTTCTGCAATCTTAACCTCCTCGTTGTACCCCCCTACGGCCTGTACTGGTTGCTTCAGGAACATAGTGCCAGGGTTGAGGCAGAATATTATTTTATCTTCTTTCAGGTATCTGTTACAGTCTTCAATGGTTAAGATGTCGCTGTATGTTCTTCCTGTAATATTATCCTTACTGTTAATGTAGTAAGCCAGGCAGCTTACAGCGCTTATCTCAGGATGTTTTAACAAAAATTGATACTGCTCTTCCAGCCTGTTCGGTAGCATGATATCATCTGCATCCATGCGTGCTATAATATCACCTTTGGCAAGTTCAATGCATTTATTTGAGGCTTTTCCAACTCCTGTGTTTTCCTGATAGAAGTATTTCACTCTTCCATCTCTTTCGGCATAGTTTTGTACTATATCAGCTGTTCTATCAGTGGATCCGTCATCAACAATTATAAGCTCGAAATGCTTATAAGTTTGATCCAAAACACTCTCAATTGCTTTTGCTATGTATAACTCAGCATTATAGGCCGGAATTATTACAGAAATAAATTGGCTCATACGTTTACGAATCGCTCCTGCTAGAAGAGCAACGATTGAATTGCAAATAATTAGTATTCATCACTTCGCCCCCTTTTCTTAATGCTAATGAAGTGGCTTAATTATCCTGTTGAAACAAAAGACTTTTTCCCGCCAGCCATAAAAACCTGCTGTTGCCCACCAAATACCGCTTCCACAGCCTCTTGGGCTCTAAATACAACCTGTAAGCCCATTCCAGCGACAGATCTCTTGCCCATTTTGGCAGCCTTTTTTCCAGTCCTGCATAGGTGAGGAAAGCCTGCCCCAATCCCAGCATGCAGGCTTGAATTTTTCCCTTGTGTTCATGCATCCACTTTTCCTGCTTGGGGCAGCCCAGCGATACAAAAACAAGATTGGCCCCGGAGGCATTGATCATGTCTACTACCTCTTTATCTTCTTCGGGAGTTAATGGGCGAAAAGGAGGAGAGTAAGCTCCAGCAATTGTTAATGCAGGAAGTTCCTCCCGGGCTTTTTGGGTGATGGTTTCCAGTACCTCATTTGTTGAGCCATAGAAAAAAACCGACAGAGCTCTTTTTTCGGCCTCTCTTAAAATATCCGGAAATAAGTCCATTCCACAGGCGCGTTCCTGCTTGTTTTTGTAGTGTAGGTTCATCAAAACAGAAAGAGGCCGGCCATCCGGCGTTACTATATCTGCCTCGTTCACTACCTGGTTGAAGCTGGGTATCTGGTAGGCATCCATTAGCATATGTACATTCGCAAAGCATACATAAGATGACTTTCTTGCATCCGCTAACTGGATTATATCATGGAGGTACTGCCGGTAGCTGGCGGCAGTAACCCAGGTATTGAAAAGTTTAACTTTTGGGAGCATGCGTATAGGTGTTTTAGGTGTAGAAAGGGCTTAATAGGCTTTATCTTCTCCCTTCACCATATTTACCACTGTCTTACCAATTATTTTCATGTCTAGCTCCAGGCTCCAGTTCTCGATGTATTGCAAATCATGCTCTACCCGTTTCTTCATTAAAATAGTTTCCTTTGTTTCGCCCCGGAGCCCACTAACCTGGGCAAATCCTGTTATGCCAGGTGTTACCCAATGTCTCTGGGTATATTCTTTTATTTCTTTCGGATATTCCTGTAAGTGAACGAGCAGGTTAGGTCGTGGCCCTACAACAGACATATCGCCTATCAGCACATTGTAAAACTGCGGTAGCTCATCAAGGCTGGTCTTTCGTAGAAAAGCGCCTACCCTGGTAATGCGGCTGTCATTTTTTGTAGCCTGCTTTTGTTGATCGCTGTCTACCTTCATGGTGCGGAATTTGTAGCACCAGAACAGTTTATTGTTTTTGCCAGGGCGTAACTGTTTAAAGAGTACAGGCCCCGGGGAACTAAGCTTAATGGCCAGTGCAATAACAGGAAAAACAGTAAAAGAGAGGAAGAGCAGTACAATAGCAGAGAATATTACATCGAAAGCTCTTTTGATCTGATGATTCTCAAAAAGTTGTAAAGGCACTCTTCTTGAAGCGATAATAGGGATTCGGCTGTCATTGAAAAGCAATGTGTCCACACGTCTGCTAAAATCTATGCCATCTAAATGAGGTACGATGCCCAGGAATATAAAATGTTCATCGGCAAACTGCATCAGATCAGCAAAGAATTGCTGCTGCTGGTCTAAGGCATAGTAAATCTCGTTAACATTGTTTTCCAGGCAGTATTGTTTAACACCTTCCAGGCTACCCAGGTGGAAAGGTACGTCTTCCAGGCGGGTGGGAATATGATTATCAAAAAAGCCAAGATACTGAACAGGCAGTGATGTAGTGGTAAGGAAGTATCGGCTAAGTTCTTTGCCTCTCGGGGTGTTGCCAATGATGATCACATTTTTACGGTGTGGCGACATATGGCGGAGTACCTTGTAAATGCGGTGCATAAACATGCGCGCTATTACAATGGTGACTACCGAAGCCAGGGAAAGCGATAGCAGTGTTCCAAGCGGAAGCGTGCTTTCGTGACGCAACCCCATCGAAAGCAGCACAAGAGCAAGGTAAATAATGCCAGACAGGAGGGATCGGATAATGATCTTTTTAATCCTGTCAATGTTTTCTACCTGGTAAGTCCCGGTCATTAAGCTAGCCAGGGTCCAGCATAGCGCCAGGTTTACACTCACCAGCAAATAGTCCTGGGCATCTATACCTAGGTTCGGCCAATAGACTTTTATCTGGTTAAGCAGAAAAAGGATGATCCCAAAATCAATGACCGATAATGCCATTGGAATCAATGTGGTATACTGGTACTTTCTTGACCTCTGATAATCAGGAGAGAGCATACTTTATATGATTAGTAAAGTACAAAAATGCAATTTCAGGAATAACATTACATGATGATTTTAGCTTCTGCGGAGGAAGTAAATTCAATGCAATATAGCAACGAGCATTAATAATTTGCACTTATTTAGGAAAAAAAGTTAAAAAAAAGCCATTTGCTGTAAAAGAAACACCTGTCTCACTGCCTTTTGCGGTGAAGATTGGTCTTGTATTTTAAGCTTACATTACATAAAACAGCCCTGGAGTTGCTTCTAGCGCATATACTCTATGTTATTATAGCCGAAAGGCTGGTGGTAGGTTGAAACTAAATCAGTGCTCAAATTTTTTTTGGAAATAATGTTGACTAAGCTAACGGTTTATATACTAGTAACTAACGTTCTGTATATAACGTGTTCTGAAAAAAAGGCCGGAAGAAAGGCTGACTTTTGACAGGGAGGTGCCTGGCAGTGAAACTTGCCGGCCACTATCTTTCTGCTATCCGGCGCCAGATCCACGAGTGCCTGGCGGAGGTCCTGGTCCAGCAGGTCGCCTCCATCAACTCCGCCTCCTGCTGTGCAGAACCCACTGTGCCGCACACCAAAGTTCTGGATGCCATATCCCCGGAAAGCTGTACGGCTGCTACAACCGCAGCAAGCAGGCGCAGGCCTTGTCGACTCCGGTCTCCATGAAGTGTCCGAAAAGAATTACAGGGCCTGGCAAGCATAACCAACAGGGGTGTATGGGCTTTATCAAAGAGCTGGTTGCCAGATTTTTGTAAAATAACAGCGGTGCAGCTGCAATTTGTTAAATATTTAACAATAATTAACCTTATCTTAAGGTCTTAGACAAAAAGCTTTTTTACCTTAGCAATCGTTACCAAAGCCCCGCAGCGCATGAAGCATTTTTTCGTCCTTCTGTTAGGTCTCATTGTCTGTACCTATACCGCACATGCGCAGTTCCCGGGAAGGGGTGCTGCTACAGTGAAAGGTGCCATAAGCGGACGCCTGCTGGATACGCAAACAGGCGCGCCTATTCCCTATGCCACTGTTATTCTTTTGATGGCCCAAAGCCCGCCCAAGCAGCAGGCACCTGCTGCAGATACAGCTGTTTTCAATCCCTGGAAGCAGGTAAATGGCGCTCTTACCGAAGAGGATGGCAGCTTTAAGCTCAAGGATGTTAGCCCTGGTGATTACAAGCTTGAAATCTCTTTTCTGGGGTACGAAAAAAAAAGCTTTGAGATCAGTACAAGCGGTGCAAAACCCGATCATGATCTGGGCGCTATAAAACTGAGCGTTTCTGACAAGGTGCTGGATGGCGTAACAGTAACAGGCCAGCAGGAGCTGATTGAAAACCATGTAGATAAGGTTGTCTTCAATGTAGAAAATGATCCCTCACTTTCCGGAGGAGATGCCACGGATGTGCTGCGTAAAACACCTATGATGTCGGTAGACATGGATGGCAATATTTCACTGCGGGGCAATAGCGGCGTGCGCCTGCTGATTAACGGTAAGCCATCCTCCCTTTTTAGTGGCAATGTTGCCGAGGCACTCCGCAGTATCCCGGCTGATGAGATCAAAAAAGTAGAGGTGATTACTGTTCCCACAGCCAAATACGATGGAGAGGGCTCCAGCGGCATTGTAAACATCATTACCAAGCGCAAGGGCATGGAAGGCTTTAAGGGAGATGTAAACCTGAACGCAGGTATTCGGGCAGTGGGCGGAGGCGGTAGCCTTAACCTGGGCAGGGGCCGCTTTGGACTTAATGGCAGTATGTTTGGCAATTACGGATTTGAGCGAAGAAGTGGAAATAACCTGTACCGCGAAACCTACGGAGATAATCCGCAGCGCCTGCTCCAGGACGGAGAAGGCCGGAGCTCCTTCAATTTTTTGTCGGGCAGGATAGGTGCCTTCTATGACTTTAATGCCTACAACAGCCTGAATACTTCTGTGAGCATGCACGGATATTCCAATGATAATATTTCTCAGACCCTTAGCCAGCGGTATAGCGCTGGCAGTGCAGAGCCTTTTGAGGAAATTATTCGCAACAGCCTGATGGAAATGAGTAACCGCTCCTTCGACTGGACAAGCGATTACCGGCGTACTTTTGAAGGCAGTGAGCGGGAGATTGCCCTGGCATTCCAGATGTCGGGAAACCTTTCCAATACCCTGAACCGCTTTACGGAAGAGGGAGATCGCTCGCTTGCCAACAACAATACCAACGATGGCGATAACATGGAGTATACCTACCAGCTGGATTATACTGAACCTTTTGGGAAGTGGGGAAAGCTGGAAACCGGGGGTAAGGCCATGCTGCGGCGCCTCACCAGCGAATTTACTGCATTTGTTGGCCCTGGTATAGGGCAGGATCAGGAAATTGACCCCCGGCAGTCGGACAGGTTCAGGTACGACCAGGATGTGGTCAGTGCCTACTCTTCCCTTAACTCCAAGCTAAGTGAGAAGTGGGGGCTGGTTACCGGGCTGCGCTATGAGTATACCCGTATTGGTTTCGAGTTTAGAGATAATCCCCTCAACGCCAGCAATGAGTACAGCAGCTTTTTGCCCAGTGCCATTGCCAGCTATAACATCAGCCAGATGACCAGCCTGAAGGGATCCTACACACGCCGCATACAGCGGCCTAGTTTGTACTACCTCAACCCATACCTGCGCCAGTCTTCCACCCTTTTTATTTCCCGGGGCAATCCAAAGCTTGATCCTGAAATCACCGATCAGCTGGAGCTCTCATTTAACACCATGATCAAGGAAAATGTGGTAAACCTTTCTGTTTTTTACCGCAATACACAAGACATGATAGAATCGTACAGCACACTGGAGCAGTTTGAGGGAGACACCGTTACCTTAAGTACCTACCTCAATGTTGGCAGCAACCAGTCCTTTGGTGCAAACGCCTTTACAAACATAAAACTCACTAAATGGGCCAGCCTGTTTTTGAACGCAAATTTAAGTACCTACAATGTATCCAGTGCTGCACTAGACAGGAGCAGGCGTGGTGTAGGCTTCAATAGCAACACTGGTTTTAACTTTAAGTTTGACAAGGGCTGGAAAGCAAATACCTTTTTCTATTACCGTAGCGCACAGCCAACGTTCCAGGGGCGCAGTCCGCAGTACATATTCATGAACTTTGGTATTTCTAAAGACATCCTGAAGGAAAAAGGCTCTGTTGGTCTTTCAGTTGCTAACCCGTTCAGGGATTATATGGAGTTTGAGTCCGAAATAAGCGGCGACGACTTCTACCAAACCTCTGCCTGGCGCTTTCAGCAGCGCGACATACGGTTAAGCTTCCGTTACAGCTTTGGCGACATGAAGTTCAGCCAGCGCAACCGTAGGTCCAAAATCTCTAATGATGATATGAAAAGTGGTGGCAGCCAGGGTGGCGATGGAAATTAATGCCTGCTGCACTTTTTGTGCATAAAGCACCTCTGCAGGTAGTATAAGGGCAGGTATTTGGTATGCTGACCCTTAAAACTGCGTTAGTACATCCGGGTTTATAACAGAACAGCCGAGGCTCTGGCCCCGGCTGTTTTTATATTAGCTATAACAGCCAGTTACTGCAGCCTGTACAGAAATCTTTGTGTGCTGTTCTTCTTATACCCGTTTTTCAATAACTTGCGGCTTAGCCAGGTTAATTGCTCCTGAAATAAACCTGAATTTTAAAATCTACCTAAAATTTTATTTCTACTGCTACTTAATTTGTCCTTCTTTAAAAGATGAATAAAAATGTACCTCTGCTGCTGGCCCTGCTCTGGCTCTCTTTGGCAGGCCATGCCCAAAAACAGCAAACCAGGCAAACTGGCTGGAGTCCGGATGATATTGTAAAACAGGAACGGATCAACCACATGGCCTACTCCCCCGATGCGGGCATGGTTGTTTGGGAAAAGAAACGTCCCTCCAAAGAAAAAGATAAGCTGGTGAGCGATCTTTACCTTACACGCCTTGCTACGCTGAAAGACGGGCAGTACACCAGCACACAGCTCACGCGCAGCGAAGAAAATGACCATAGCCCTATCTTTTCAGCCAATGGTGAGCTTATCTATTTTTTGTCATCACGCGGGAGTGGTAAAAAAATATGGGCCATGCATGTGCTGGGAGGAGAGGCCTATGCACTCGATAGCTTTGCCACCTCCATCAGCAGCCTGCAGCGGCTGGGCGATCATTCGCTGATATTTGTAGCAGAGGAAGGCAAAACCCTCTATGAACAGCTGCTGGAAAAGAAGAAAGATGACGTAATGGTGATCGAAGACACGGCTCACTTTAAGGCCAGCCGCATCTTTGCCTATGACCTTAATAAGAAGCAGGCCCGCCGCCTCACCGATAATAAACACCCGGTAAATGAATACGCCATCTCTAAAGATGGCAACTGGCTGGTGAGCAGCCATGTGGGCTCTCCTCATTATGGTGTTGATGGCCAGCCGAAGAATAAAGTATACCTCTGGAACCTGGAGAGTGGCGAAAAGAAAGAAATACTGGGTGCTGACTATCAAACCCCGGGCAGCTTTGCCTTTACAGCCGATAGTAAAGGGTTTTACTTCAGCAGTGTGCAATCGAGCAACCCGGAATGGAATGGTGCCGGCATTGACCTGCTCCATTATTTTGACCTGGCTACAAGCCAGCCCCGGCAGGTGGAGCTGCAGTGGGACTGGGGCCTGGGAGGTAACTTTACCGTGGTGGGCAACGATGTGCTGGCGATATTGGCCAATGGCCCGCTGAATAAGCTGGCTTACTACCAGAAAAAAGGCAGCTCCTGGACTTACCAGGCGGTAGAAGCAAAAGGCATGGAGCAGCACCTCACACCCGCTGTGGTTGCCGATAACAGGGAAGATATCCTGTTTGTACACTCTACTTCTTCCACACCTACACAGTACCTGAAGGGAAAGCTAGCAACGAAACGTAAAATTGCCACTATTACCCCCGAAGCTCCGCTTGCAAAACTGAACAACCACCTGGATAACAAGAAAATAGGCAGGAGCGAGGTAATGCGCTGGAAAGGGGCACTCGATGAAGAAGTGAACGGGATCCTGTACTATCCCTACAATTATGAGCAGGGGCGGGCATACCCGCTGGTGCTGGCTATTCATGGCGGCCCCTCCGGTGTAGACCAGGACCAGTGGGAAGCAAGCTGGGCCTACTACCCGCACCTGCTTGCCGAAAAAGGAGCTTTTGTGCTCATGCCCAACTACCATGGTTCTTCCAACCACGGCCAGAAGTTTGTAGAGTCTATCAAAGGGCACTATTACGAACTGGAGCTTACTGATATCCTGAATGGTGCCCAGGCACTGATCGATGCCGGCAAGGTAAACAAAGACTCTATGGGTGTAATGGGCTGGTCTAACGGTGCTATTTTAACCACCATGCTTACCGTACAGCATCCCGATCTGTTTAAAGTAGCAGCTCCCGGCGCTGGCGATGTTAACTGGACCTCCGACTATGGCACCTGCGAGTTTGGCGTTACCTTTGACCAGAGCTACTTTGGCGGTGCTCCCTGGGATAACCTCAACGGTAAAAACTACAACGAGAATTATGTCCTGAAGTCGCCTCTCTTTGAGATGGAAAAGGTAAAAACACCTACCATCATCTTCCACGGCAGCGAAGACAGAGCCGTGCCACGCGACCAGGGCTGGGAGTACTACCGCTCGCTGCAGCAGTTAAAGCAGGCTCCTGTGCGTTTCCTCTGGTTCCCGGGCCAGCCGCACGGCCTGCAAAAGCTTAGCCACCAAAAGAGAAAGATAGAAGAAGAAGTGGCCTGGTTTGATCGCTACCTCTTTGGCAAGTACAAAGCACCAAACGAAAGCTTTAGCGAAGAAAGCCCGCTGGCCATGCTGCTGGAGAAGGAAAAGTCTGCCCGCCACCAGAACCTGCTGGGCATCTGGAAAGAGGGCCTCCTGCTGCCAGAGGTAGCAGCTGTAAAGAAAGATTCCCTGCACATAGGCCTTTATGAAATTACCAATGCGCAGTTCAAAGCCTATAAACCTGCCCATGCCTTTGCTGCAGGCCAGGATAATTATCCTGCACAAAATGTATCTTTCGAAGATGCCCGGGCTTATACAAACTGGCTAAGTGAAAAAACAGGACAGCGCTACCGCCTGCCAAACAGCAAAGAAGCGGCCGAACTGCAGAAAAAAGCGCGTGAAGCTGGCACCGATGAAAATACCCTCAATTACTGGGCAGGTTATAGCATAACCCTGGATGAGCTGCCAGCCTTCAGGCAAAAGCTGCAGGAGGTAAAAGGAAGCCTGGTAAAAGAAGCTGGTACCTTTAAGCCGCTTGCTCTTGGCGATGCCAAAGTGTTTGACCTGGGTGGTAATGTGGCTGAATTCTACGAAGAAGGAGGTAAGTGTGCTGTTTACGGCTACAGCGCCTACGATTTTGTAGACCCTGCCTCACAGGAATGCAGCAGCGCCCCGGAACATACCGGGTTTCGGGTAGTAAGAGACTAATCAGTATACAAGCTGTACATACACAGGAGCCTGCTTATTAAGTCAGGCTCCTTTTGTTTTTAAACAGACAGGTTTAAAATTTTACCGGGGTCAGTAAGATTAGCCATTCCTTATCGGCAGATGGCTTGTTTTTAAGGCTTGCTTCAGCAAATGATGAATGTATTTGGCTCGGGTAGCATGGTTTTTAATGCTGAAATACCGAAAGTGAATAAAATTTAATAAAACCGTAAAATTTTTTTAAAAAAGGCTTTATCTGGCAAACGAGCATTTCAAACCGTTGCGAGAACGGTATCACTGTTTAAGTATGATTTGTTAAAGCCATTCCCCCTGGTTTCCGGCTGTACCGCCTGCTTTTCAATCAAATATTTCTGTTTTAACTTGTTCGGATAAACAAGGGTGTTTGAACGTCAATGCCGCAGAAATGGCTGTTTAAATCCTCCACCAAAGCATGCATTTATATATTCTAATTAATTACTGAACTATGAGAAAAGCTTTACTATGTAGTGTACTGCTGCTTCATCTGATCACAGGAATTGGCTGGGCTCAGTCAAGAAATGTGTCGGGTAAAGTAATTTCGAATGAAGACAACACAGGCTTGCCCGGGGTAAACATTCGGATACAAGGTACTACTTCAGGGACTGTTACTGACCTGGATGGAAATTATACCATAGAAGTTCCTTCGGCAGAATCGGTGCTGCAGTTTTCTTTTGTGGGTTTTGTGGATGAAGAAGTAACTGTTGGAAACAGATCCGTTATTAACGTTGAGCTTTACCCCAGCCTTGATCAGCTCTCTGAGCTGGTAGTAGTGGGCTATGGTACGCAGGTTAAGGAAGAACTTACCGGTAACATTGCCAGGGTAGGTGGCGATCAAATCCAGAACGTGCCGGTTCCCTCTGTGGAGCAAGCCATTCAGGGCCGTGCAGCCGGTGTTTTTGTAAACTCGCTGAACGGAAAAGTGGGCCAGGGCATCAACATCCGCATCCGTGGTGCTTCTTCCATTAACGCCAGCAACGATCCGCTATATGTAATTGATGGTATTCCTGTTACTTCGGAGAACCAGTCAAACACAGCAGCGCCCACCAACCCGCTGGCAGACCTTAACTTCAACGACATTGAGTCGATGGAGATTCTGAAAGATGCATCGGCAGCGGCTATTTATGGTTCCCGTGCCTCTAACGGTGTGGTTATCATCACTACTAAAAAAGGTAAAGCCGGTGCAACAAGTTTCAACATCAACTACCAGTACGGTGTTAGCAGGCCTACCAATCACCGGGAATTCCTCAATGCCTCACAGTATATTGAGCTGCTGCAGGAAGCAGCCTGGAACAACGACGTAGCCGATGGCTATTTTGCTGATGTAGTTGATCCTGAGAACCCGGCCCTGATTCCTGCCGGTATAGAAGACCATCCCGATTACGCGGCCGATTCCTGGCTGCAGTACATCCATGGTACCTTCGACTTTCTTTCCGGCGACAGGGACTGGCGCACCAATCCTGCGAATACAAACTGGGAAGAACTGGCCTTCCAGGATGCCCGTACCCAGGAGCTGAACCTGTCTGCCTCTGGCGGCACCGATAAAACGCGCTACTACGCCAGTGGCTCTTTCAGCGACCAGGACGGTATCCTGATCGGGAACAACTTTAAGCGTATTTCCGGCCGCCTTAACCTTAATCACGAGCTTAAGAGCAACCTTGATTTTAATGCCAATGTAGGTATTTCCCGCACCCTCAATGCGCGTGTTTCTGACGATAACGAATTTGCCACCCCACTACAGCTGGTGGCCCAATCGCCGCTTTCTCCGGTACGCGACCCAGAGGGTAATCTCTACGACGATGCCCTCAACCCATCTATGTTCTACTACCCCGCTACCGTGGAGCTTGAGAACTCCCGTTTCGAAACCTCGGTATGGCGTAACCTGGCCAATACATCGCTTGTGTATGAGCCTGTTGATGGCCTGCGTATTACAGGAGAATATGGCTTTGACCTGCTCACCCAAAATGAAGATCGCTACCAGAACGCCAACACACAGGGAGGCCGTTCTACAGCTGGCTGGGGCAGCTCACGCTGGCTTAGAATATTCAATTACACCACCCGTGCCTATGCAAACTATGTTAAACCATTGGGTGAGGTGCACGATATTGATCTTACCGGTGGGGTAGAATTCCAGAAATCACAGATAGATCAAACCTATGTTGCCGGTCAGAACTTCCCGTCTACTGAGCTAACCCGTTTGGTTTCTGCAGCCGAGATTACAGATGCAGAAGGTGATTTATCAGAATACTCCTTCCTCTCATACTTCTTGAGGGCAAATTATAAGCTGCTGGACCGTTACCTGCTGGGTGTAAGTGGCCGTGTGGACGCTTCCTCCCGCTTTGGTGCAAACAACCGCTATGGTTTCTTCCCGGCTGTTTCTGCCGGCTGGATTCTATCCGAAGAATCATTCCTGCAAAATACCAGGGCCATCAGCTTCCTGAAACTACGTGCCAGCTACGGCATCACCGGTAATGCTGCCATTGGTAACTTTACCCACCTTGGCCTCTACGATGCGTCTGTTTATGGTGGCCAGCCCGGCTTTGTGCCCTATCAGCTGGAAAATCCCGATCTTTCCTGGGAAAGAACAGCGCAGCTGGATGTGGGATTTGATTTTGGGTTTTTCAAGAACCGTATCAATGGTGAGCTTGACTACTATGTAAAGAACACTACAGATTTGTTGTTGGAGCGCCCGGTACCCTATACCTCGGGTTACAGGACTATCATGGACAACATTGGCTCTCTCCGGAACAGGGGCGTAGAACTGGTACTGAATGGTACTATCCTGAGCAAAACAGACCTGCAATGGACTGCCGGTTTGAACATGGCTTACAACCAGAACGAGGTGTTGAGTCTTAACGGCGATCAGCAAACGCTGGCCCAATCGGGCTCCAGGTGGTTGAACGATGTTATTGTAGGCGAGCCTATTGGTGTATTCTACGGACAGGAATATGCAGGAGTTAACCCTGATAACGGTGATGCCCTCTGGTATGTGAACGATGAGGTAGCGGCAGAAGACATCGACGGCGTAACCTACCTGAACCAGGGTGGCCGTATTGCCACAAATAACTACAACCTGGCACAGCGGGTGGTGCTGGGTAATCCTACCCCCGAGTTTATATATGGTGTTAACACCAGCCTTACCTTTAAAGGATTTGACCTGAGCGTGCTGTTCCAGGGCGTAGAAGGAAATAAAATCTTTAATGGCGGTGGTACCTACATGACAGCCAATGGCCGTTACGAAGATAACCAGACTGTTGACCAGATGAACCGCTGGCAGAAGCCTGGCGATATTACCGATGTACCACAGGCACGCCTTTACAGCAACAATGGAGCACAGGCCTCCAGCCGTTACCTTTACGATGGCTCATACCTGCGCCTGAAGAACCTTACTTTGGGATACAGCCTGCCTAAATCGCTGCTGGGTAATTATGGCCTGGGCACCCTGCGCTTTTAT
This sequence comes from Cesiribacter sp. SM1, assembly GCF_020178975.1. Lineage (GTDB taxonomy): Bacteria > Bacteroidota > Bacteroidia > Cytophagales > Cyclobacteriaceae > Cesiribacter. Next base: position 226,076 of record NZ_JAHXBU010000094.1, on the reverse strand, counting down.
GCAGTAGCCCAGAACCTGCTCACCTTTACCCAATACCCCGGCTGGGATCCGGAAGTAAACACAGACTATGCTGCCAGCAACATCAGCCTTGGTAACGACTTCTACTCTGCCCCGCAGGCACGTACCATTGTTTTTGGCGCAAAACTTAGCTTTTAACCCATTGATAGCACTATGAAATATATAAAATACATAGGATTTACCTCTTTGATCGCAGGCAGCCTTCTGGTCGGTAGCTGTACCGATGAGCTGGATCTTAGTCCAACAGACAAACTACCTGCTGAAAGTGCGCTGAATACGGGCGAAAATATTGAAAGGATACTGTTAGGCGCCTACGATGCTTTGAGCGATGGCGATCTGTTTGGTGGTAATGCTCTACGCGACAGTGAACTATTGGGTAGCGATGGCGATCTCCAGTTTTCCGGTACCTACGGTGAGCCTGCTGAAGTCTGGCGCAAAGAGCTGGTAACATCGAACAGCGATGTTGCCGAACGCTGGTACAGCAGTTATTATGTGATCAATGCCACCAACATTGTACTGGATAACCTGGAGCTGGTGGATGAGGAAGAGCAGGGGCGTGTACAGGGAGAAGCACTCTTTTTAAGAGGGCTGGCCTATTTTGAGCTGGTCAAATACTTTGGTAAGCCTTACAGTGCAGGTAACACCACCACCAACCTGGCTGTACCTATTATCACGGAGCCAACATATGAGTTTGGTGATATTACCTATCCCGAAAGGCAAACAGTAGAAGCGGTGTATGCACGTGTACTTGAAGATCTGCAGCAGGCCGAAGACTTGTTACCAACCTCTAACGGGGTATATGCCAACAAAACTGCTGCTGCGGCCATCCTCTCCAGGGCTTATTTGCAAATGCTGAACTATGAAGGCGCACGCGATGCTGCCAACCGTGGCCTGGCCTATGCACAGGGAGTGTTTAGCCTGGTGCCTGTTTACGAAAACGCATTCAATAACACTACTAACTCTTCAGAAGATGTGCTTTCTACCCAGGTAACCACACAGGATGGTGTTAATAACATGCAGCTGTTCTTTGCCTCCACCAGGTTTGGTGGTCGCGGAGATATCGAAATTCAGAATCAGCATTTGTCTGAGTACGAGGAGGGGGATGAGCGGCTGGCTTTATTCTACAGCGACCCGGTAACTGGCGAAAGCCGTACAGGTAAGTGGGTAGACCAGTATGCGAACGTAAACCTGATCCGCCTGGCAGAACTGTACCTGACCCGGGCCGAAGCCAACGCCCGCCTTGGTACTGAAGTGGGTGCATCGCCAGCCGATGACGTGAACCTGATCCGTGAACGTGCCGGTCTGGATCCAATTGATAATCCTACGGTAGATGATATTGTACGGGAGCGATTCCTGGAGCTGGCCTTTGAAGGACAGCGGGTTCACGACATGAAGCGCCTGCAGTGGGACATAGATGGCTTTGAGTATGATGCATTCGAGCTGATTTTCCCGATTCCGCAGCGTGAAATAGATGCTAACGAAAGCTTAAGGCAAAACGAAGGATACTTCTAATTCCATTCTTTTTCACTAAAAAAAGCCACAGCCTGCCGCTGTGGCTTTTTTGGTTAAAAGCTTTCTGGCTGATCCAGGCTGAATAAGGCCTGATATTAGATGCTACAGGGGTAGGCATCATTCCTTCCACAGAGCTGCTTTGGCTGTTCCTGATTATCCATGCGAGGATGCTGCATCGGTTGAGTTATGGTCTTCATCAGTGCTACAATAGGCTTGCATAACACAAAATCTCATTATACTGAAATGACTGCCTTTCTAGCATTAATAGTCATCAGCAAACCAGAAAATCAGTCTTAAACAAAGCATACACAACAGAAACATGAATCATCCCAAATTTTTAAAGAGCTAGCATTCCTAATAGAAGTGGCCACTGGAGATCTCCAGTGGCCACTTCTATTAGCAGTACAGTCTTTGCGAACGCAGCGAAGCGGAGTGTGGCAATCTGGCTTCTATGCGCGTAGACGCCAGATTGCTTCGTCGTGCCTCCTCGCAAAAACTAGTACCTTTAAGCAAAAACAGCCCTGGAATAGCATCCAAGGCTGTTTTTGCTTATTTTATCCCAAATCAAAATTCGGGATGATTCATGTTTATTATAGTGCGGCAGCTGTTATGCTGCCTGATGCTTTAAAAGCATGTTCATGTCTGTAGCCTTACCTGCCTGCAGCCGGCAGGGTAATTTGCTGCAGTTGCGCGTCACGGCTCATGGTGTTGAAACGTGCAACATCCTGCTCCAGCAGCGCATTCATTTTTTGCTGCTGCTTTGCCCAATCCTGTTTTAACTCCTGCAGGCGCTTTTGCTGTGCCTCCGTTACAAAGGGAATGTTTACATCCAGCTGCCCTTTGAGGAAAATAAGGTGTGCACTGAGCTTATTTTCAAAGTTGATCACATCATCAAACGACTGTGACTTATTTTGCACCAGCTCCGATTCCCAGGCCTCCATTTTTTTGATGGACTCTTTGCCTTCGGTTACTACCTTTTCCATACCGGGCTGCCCCTCCAGCAGCGAGGTTAAAGCGCTGAATTGTTGCCTTACTTTGCGCATGCGCAGTACAGAAGAATGAACATCACGAATCATACCTTCAACCTCCTGCAGCACTTCCTGCTGTTTTGCATATTCTGCTGTACTGGCTTCAATGCGGGGATCGGCCAGCACCCTGAAGCGCACGAGCTGTTCTGCTCCCCCGGCTTTCAGGCGGGCCTGGTAGGTACCGGGGGCTACCTTATGACCCCTGTAGCTGCCTTCAATATAAACGGTGGGTACTCCTGGCAGGGTAGGATAGCGCATATCCCACACAAAGCGATTGAGGCCGCCCTGTGTCGGTAAAAGTGCTTCTGCGGAAGGACCGCCATCGAAAGATACAAACTCCTTGTCTTCCTGGTTGGTGTAGGTTCTGATTACATTACCCGCTTCATCCAGAATTTCCAGGCTCAGGAGGCTGTCTTTATTAAACTGCTGTGGCAGCTGGTAGTATACTACCACGCCTGTTGCCGGGTTTGTTCCTGAAGAGGCCATCACCGCTTTCCTTACCTTTTCTACATCTGTTCCATCCATGGCACTATAGCCCGATACACGGTAGGCATCTTCTGGCTGGTAGAGGTGCAGAGCCTCGCGGCTACGCTGGGAGTCGTACTGGCGGATGGGGTTCAGGTCGTCCAGGATCCAGAAGCTTCTACCCTGTGTAGCGGCCAGCAGGTCGCCCTGGTGCACCTTCAGGTCTGAAACAGGGGTTACGGGCAGGTTTAGCTGCATGTTCATCCAGCTGTTGCCACCATCAAATGAGACATAAAGGCCTGTTTCTGTACCTGCATACAGCAGGTCTTTGCGCTGGTCATCTTCACGCACCACCCTTGTAAAAGCCCCATAGGGAATACCATCGCTGATCTTTGTCCAACTCTGGCCGTAGTTGGTGGTTTTGTAAAGGGCAGGGCTAAAGTCGTTGAACTTGTAGCGGGTGGTGGCTATGTAGGCAGTACCTTTATCGTGCGGCGATACCTCTATGCTGTTGATCAGGCTTTCTGGCAAACCTTTGGGTGTTACATTGCTCCAGCTCCTGCCGCCATCGCGGGTAAGGTGCACCAGGCCATCGTCGCTGCCGGTCCAGATTACGCCTTTCTCGTGTGCAGATTCTGCCACATAAGACAGGGTGTTGTAGTTCTCGCCACCGGCGCCTTCGTTGGTGTAGGGAGCGCCGCCTTTGCCCTGCTTGGTAGTATCGTTGCGGGTAAGGTCAGGAGATACTACCTGCCAGCTTTTACCCTTATCAGTGGTTTTGAAAAGAACATTGCCACCATGATAGAAAGTGTTTGGTTCGTGGGCCGAATAAATTACCGGGGCATTCCAGTTAAAGCGGTATTGCATGTTCTTTGGCATGGCTGCCAGGTACTGCACAGGCGATGGCATTACAGGCTTGCCTTCACCCGTCTGCGCATCCAGCAGCTCAAGGGTGCCCTGGTAGCTGCCGCCCATCACGTAACGGGGGTTCTGGGGGTCGAAAGCCAGGAAGGCACTTTCGCCACCGGCACTGGCCCACCATTCCTTTTCGTCTATGCTGCCGCCTGCAGTGCTTCTGCTGGCTATTTTCACCGATGAATTATCCTGCTGACCGGCATAAAGATGGTAGGGGAAAAGATTATCGGCATTGATGCGGTAGAACTGTGCTGTAGGCAGCCTGTTCTGATCCGACCAGGTAGCGCCCCCGTTAAAGGTAATGGCTGGTCCGCCATCATTGGCCATAATCATGTTTTGGGTGTTACCAGGGTTAATCCAGAGATGGTGGTGGTCGCTATGGGTGCCTTCATCTATTTTTTCCCAGCTCTTACCCCCGTCTATAGATCTGAAGGCAGTTTCGTTAAGGGCATAAACCGTATTTTCATCCTTAGGGTCGGCAAAGATTTCTGTATAATACCAAGCCCGCTGAATAAGGCTATGATCTTTGCTAACCCGTGTCCAGTTCTGTCCGCCATCAGCACTCATAAACACACCGCCCTGCTCTTTTTCGCTGTCGCTTTCAATAAGTGCATAAACCTTATCAGAATTAGCGCCCGAAACCGATATGGAAGTCTTTCCCAATTCTTTCGGTAGCCCATTCTCCAGCCTTACCCAGCTTTCGCCTGCATCGGTAGATTTGTAGAGCCCGCTGCCCTTGCCGCCACTCACTACCTGCCAGGGCAGGCGGCGGTGGTCCCACATGGTGGCATAGAGAATGCGCGGGTTGTTTGCATCCATCACCAGGTGTGCACTACCCGTGTTGGCATCTACATATAGCACCTTTTTCCAGCTCCTGCCGCCATCGGCAGATTTATAAACACCACGTTCTTCGCCGGGGCCGTGGAGGGCACCCTGTGCGGCAACGTACACCACCTCCGGATTTTGCGGGTGTACTACGATGCCGGCAATGTGACGCGTTAGCTCCAGGCCAAGTTTTGTCCAGCTTTTACCGGCATCGGTAGATTTATAAACGCCATCGCCATAGGAGGTCATTACACCCCGCGGGGCATGCTCGCCCATACCTACATACACTACATTAGGATCGGAGGCAGCCACAGCAATGGCACCTACAGAGCTGCTGGTAAAATAACCATCAGAAATATTAAACCAGCGCTGGCCGGCATCAGTTGTTTTCCATAGACCCCCGCCGGTGGTACCTGCATAATAAACAAGAGGATTACCAGGTATGCCACTCACTGCTACCGAACGGCCTCCGCGTGCAGGCCCAATATTGCGCCAGAGTACAGGCTTCAGGTAATCATTGGCTGCTGCCGGGGAGCTTGGTGTAGTCCGGGCTTTTTTCTTTTGTGCCCAAACGTTGGTAAAACTTAAAATAAGCAGCAGATAAAAACAGAATTTCCGCATAGAAGATAGAGATTGTTTTGAGTTATCAGGTATCTAAAGTACAAAGCTTTACCCCAGCTTTCCTAGGTGAAAAAGGCTTTTCAATGGCTAAACATTATAGCAAACGTTTGTAAAGGTTTCCTGGTGGGGGTAGTAATTGTTTAGCGTAAATTTATTATACCGGAGGCAGGCACTCCCCGAAAAAACCTAAAAGCTTATAGTTATTAGGCTTATCAAGGCAGATGTTTGATCTTTAATGAACAATGACAATAATAGACCGACTACTTAAATCTGCCCCGGCAGCTATTCGCAGTCGAGGGCAGGATCTTTTTCAGCGAAACAAGGTGAGCCTGGTGAAGGAAGATGCGCCGCACAATGCGTTTCTCTTTCATGTGCGGGGCAGCTATGAGCCATATTATGAAGTGGATATTGACTTTGGACTTGCCGGCGAAGAGGCAGAAGTAAGCTGTACCTGCCCTTATTTTGAGGGGAGTGAAGAGGTTTGTAAGCATATTGCTGCCAGCCTGCTGTACCTGAAGAAAAACAAAAAGCTTGCTACAGCCGAAGAAGTGCTGGAATCTTTACCCCCTACACTGCAACAGGCCCTGGGCATCGCAGCAAAGCCTTCTGCAAAAGAAAAACAACCCATAGTTATAAAAGCACCTGCCACCGGCCGGGTCGATCCGGAAAAGCTTTTTAAACACTTGCGTGATGATTTCAGGGCCCGGCAGCTGATGGCTGTTACGCTGCAGGTCATGCCCGATGTGTTTCAGGCAGAGCTGATTGATCGTTTTGGATACTACAAAGCTGTTCCCACTAAAGCCACCATCCACTGGAAAAACGGCAGCTATCAGCTTGCCTGTTCCGATAAAACGCACAAAGGCCTGTGCGATCACATACATTGGCTTGCCCTGTTTGTAAGCCAGCATGTAGAGCAAAATGTGCTGGAGTTATTGAAAGAGGAGCGGCAGGAGGAAGTGCTGCAGCAGATGTTGAAAGGTTTTCAGACCCAGAGACCACCAAAAGCAAAGCTGGAGGAGCTGCTGGAAATAGCATTTCTGGATGATAGTTTCCGCTTTCTGCTGAAAGGGCCGCTGCGGGGATTAAATGCACCCGTGGCTGTCTCCAATTACCTGCAGCACCATATCTTCAGCAAAACCGCTACGCCCGAACTGAAACAGGCGCTCCTGCTGCCAGCTCAGTACAATGAAGAGCTGCAGCGCATCCCCGGCTTTGCCATTGCACTTAACCCGGTGGCTTACGAGCTGGGAGCAATCTTATCCCTAAGCGGAAAACCAACCAGGAACAACGATAAGCTGGCCAGCCATATAGCACTGCTGAAAACCCCTTACGAAGCTAACCTAAGCGAACAAAAAGATTTCACTGAAGCCTTTTTCCTAAAGGAAAAGTTTAATGCTGCGCTTGCCGCTAAGCAGGAAACGCTGGCGGTTATTTTTAATACCCTGAACCAGCTTTTTTTGCTGTTGCCACAGTTTCCGCTATACCTGCTGTTCGATGAGCGCAGTTTTGATTTTATCAGGGAAGGACTTACACCCCGTAAATCAGACTTGCACCAGCCAGCTGCAGTCTACTCCGGCATCAGGCTAAAATTCCGCTTTTTCCGGGATGGTGACTTTTATGTACTAAAACCCTACCTGGAGCTTCCCGATGGTGCCGGTACCCTGGATCCGGAAACTGATAAGCTCCTGCTCTTCAACAATTGCCTGCTGCTTTGGTCGCGCTACCGCCTGGGACTCATGAACAGCCTAAAGGAAGGCCTGGCCCTGCAGCCCTTTATTCATAACCCGGTAATGCGTGTTTCCCCAGGGCAGCTAAAAGAATACCTGCAGCAGGTAGTGCAGCCACTGGCACAGGAGTTTCCCGTGGCTTTTGAAGAAGAGGGCCTGGCGGTGGAAAGCGTACAGCTGGAGCCACTGCAGAAAAGACTTTACATTTCTGAGCTGAACCAGTACGTTATTTTCCGCCCCGTAATGCTCTACCAGGGCGATCGCGAGGTAAACCTGCTGGAGGACACCACCCTTTTTACCAGCGAGGAGCAGCTAACGCTTTACGAGCGCGATCCCGAGGCAGAGGAAAGTTTTATTAACCTGCTGGCTTCGCTGCACCCCTCCTTTAAACCGGCTACCCAGCAAAGCTTTTTCTATCTCACTTTTCAGCAAATGCAGGAGGGCTACTGGTTCCTGAAAGCTTTTGAAACCCTTCGTAAACAGGAGGTACATATTTTTGGCTTCAACGAGCTGAAGAACTTCCGTTTTTCGCCGCATACGCCCAGCATCAGCATGAATGTACGCTCCGGCCACGACTGGTTCGAAACCCAGCTGGAGGTAGCCTTTGGCAACAACAAAGTAAGCCTGAAGGAGCTGAAAAAAGCAGTTAGGGAAGGCAGCGGCTATGTTGAGCTTACCGACGGCACCATTGGCATTTTGCCGGAAGCGTGGCTGAAAAAATTTGAAAAGCTGTTCCGCAGTGCCCAGCTGGAGAAAGACGAAGCCCTGATTCCCAAAACACACTTTAACCTGCTGGGCGACCTGGTAGACGAGGAGCTGAATCCCGAAGTATTCCGGGAAATAGAAGAAAAGAAAAAACGCCTCGCTTCCTTTACCAGCATTAAAGATGTGGCACCACCACCCTTGCTGCAGGCAAACCTGCGCAATTACCAGCAGGCGGGCCTCAACTGGCTCAACTTTCTGCGCGAGTACAGCTGGGGTGGCATCCTGGCCGACGATATGGGCCTGGGCAAAACCCTGCAGGCACTGGCGCTCATTGGCCTGGAGTTGCAGGAGCGGCCTGAGCAGCCCAACCTGGTGATAGCCCCCACCACCCTGCTGTTTAACTGGAAGAAGGAAATAGAAAAGTTTGCCCCGAGTATCGATTTTATCATTCACCACGGCGAACGATATGAGTCGGAAGGGGAGCTGGCCCGGCATCAGCTGGTGCTTACCAGCTATGGCATAGCCGTAAACGACCTGGAGCTGCTGAAGAAAATAAAGTTTAACCTGATCATAGCAGACGAATCGCAGGCCATCAAAAACCTGCACGCCAAGCGCCACAAGGCCCTAAGGCAGCTGCAGGGGCGGGTGCGGCTGGCCATGTCGGGTACCCCCATCGAAAACAACATCTTTGAGCTTTACGCCCAGATGAACTTTGTAAACCCGGGCTTCTTCCAGGGGCTAGCGGCTTTTAAGCAGGATTATGCCAAGCCTATTGAGCAGGAGCATAACGAGGCCATTACGGCAGAATTAAGAAAGAAAATTGATCCGTTTATTCTGCGCCGCACTAAAAAACAGGTACTTACCGAGCTGCCCGAAAAAACAGAAGAATACCTTTACTGCGAGATGGGTCCGGCCCAGCGCAAGGTGTACGATGCTTACCGCAACGAATACCGCAATTACCTGCTGAAGAAATTTGAAGAGGAGGGTGTGGAAAACTCCCAGCTCTATGTGCTGGAGGGGCTTACGCGCCTGCGCCAGATCTGTGACTCACCGGTATTGGTTGAGCCCTCTTTTTCTGCAGAAGGAGGCTCTGCCAAGCTGCATGAGCTGCTCACCCACGTTCAGGAAAAAACCGGCAGGCACAAGCTGCTGGTATTTTCACAGTTTGTAAAAATGCTGCAGCTGGTAGAGGAGCAGTTCAAAAAGCTGGATATACCCTACGAGTACCTCGATGGGCAAACAAGCCTGAAGGAGCGTGAGAAAAGGGTGCAGCGTTTCCAGGACGACCCCGACCGGCGGGTATTTCTCATCAGCCTGAAAGCCGGCGGTACCGGCCTTAACCTTACCGCCGCCGACTATGTGTACCTGCTGGACCCCTGGTGGAACCCTGCTGTAGAAAACCAGGCCATTGACCGGTGCTACCGCATGGGCCAGGAAAAGCGGGTGTTTGCCTACCGCATGATCTGCAAGGATACCGTAGAAGAAAAGATCATCCAGCTGCAGGAGCAAAAGAAGCTGCTGTCGGAAGAACTGGTGAGCAGTGGCGAAGGTGTAATGAAAAATCTTAGCAGGGAAGATATCGTAGCACTTTTCTCCTGAAGGGATCAGGTAAGACAAAAACAGCCCTGGAAGCAGATCCAGGGCTGTTTTTGTAAAAGTGTACGATGTTGAAATTGCTAAGATACAGCTTATAAGACACTGCGCTTCTGCAGTAAAAGCCGTTCGCTGCAAGTATGTTAGCGCTTGCTTATTGGCAGTTTCTCGTTTTTTCTGCGCTTAATTCCACACATAGATCGGTGAGGCAGGTACAGCTGTAAACTGCAGGTTCTGATCATTCAGCATGTCTCTTTTATCTGCAGCTACGGAAATTCCATGCTGGGCACTGTGCTCTATGGAGGAGTTTGTAATGGTAAGCCTGCCCATGGGAGAATTATCTACCACAACACTGGCAGAAAAGCTGTTGCTGATAGGCTTGCCTCCATGCAGTATCCGGGCATGGGTGATGTTATTTTCTGCATTGTTTGATGATATGGTAATGCCATACCAGGAGCCGGCTTCTTCTTTTGCTCCCTGCAGTACTACTTTTTTAGCAGCAGTACCTGCAACTTTCAAATAGGCCAGGTGTCCGTTTGCGTCATTCACAATCAGGCTGATGCCCTCCTGGAATTTAATGATTACGCCTTCGGTAAGTTTAAAGCCGGAATGTACGTACAGGTGGTTGTGTACGCCGGCAATCAGGTAGGCGGTGCCTTCTGCAAATCCCCGCCATACAGTTTCGGTGCTGCTCTGAATAGAGTTGGTAGGGTCTACCCGCACCTCTGGCTTACCATTGGCTGCAAAATGGGTGTTATAATCCAGTATGGCAACATTGGTAGTAGAAACTACAATGGGGTAGCCTGCATGATTTTGGATGGTATTTCCCTCGAATGAACGCACATCTGCACTGCTGGAGTAGGCATCAAAGCCATCTCCTGCGCCATCAGCAATCAGGCTGTGATTCACGGAAACAACAGCTCCTGCGGCTATGTTCAGGGATGTTTTGCGGCCGCCAATCAGAGGTGTGCTACCGGCATGCTTTATGGCAGTATAATCCATTTCGCTCATGTTGTCGCCGCTATGCTCTATGATAATGCCCCTCCAGTAACCTGCTACAGGTTCCAGTCCTTCAATCTGTACCCATTTGCTGGCAGTGCCATTCGCATGCAGGTGAGCGCCTGCGAGAAGGGAAATGCTTTTATCGCTCTTTACTTTGAGTAAAGTACCTGCATCCAGGTGCAGCCCGGTTTGGGCAGATATAATCAGATCCTGGGCAAGGATGTAGGGTACCTCAAGCGCTTTCCACGTAAGGTTAGCACCGGAGTTTAAGATGCCATCATGAATTTCAACAGCATTGGTGGTGTTGTTTTCGTCAAAAGAGCAGTTGCTTCCCAGCATGTGCACCTGCCTGGCTGGTAAGGCAAGGCCAATGCCATTATTCTGTGAAAAGCTGTTGTGGTCAAATGCTAAAAGTTCTGCGGTACTTTCAGCATAGAGGCCATAGTCATTATTTTGTAAAAACCTGCTGTTGGTAATGCTGATTTTGCTGTTCGCTTTCAGGAGCATGCCAGCCATTAAGTTGCCTGCATAGGGTGTGCTGCCGGCATGGGAGAGCTGTACGTGGTCTAATTTATTGGCGGTGTTTGCAGAATGGAGCATAATGCCCGTCCAGTAGGCATCCTGTTCTTCCTGCCCCGTCAGGTAAATAGTGCCGGCTTCTGTAGCGCCACCTTCAGCAATAAGGGTGCCGCTGGTAGAAACTGTAAGCAGGGCATCTTCTGCAAAGGCAACTTTCACACCAGGCTTAATGGTTAGCTTTGCATCCAGCCTTATCGAGCGGGTTACAATATAATCAACCTTGGTCCAGTCGCTGGTAAATATATCTTCCAGCACCCGGTCCTGGGTAATGTTTTCAGAGATCAGCACCGCACCTGGTGCATCGGTAACAGTTACCTGCACTTCGTCAGTTGCAGACCACTCGCCCCTGCTGATGGTAAGCGTTACCACATAAACACCTGTTTTATCTGGTGTAAAAGTAGGGGTAGCAGTGTTAGCACTCAATAGTGTTGGGTTGCTGCCGGCAGGTTTGTTGGTAACTGTCCAGGCGGAGGCAAATGCCATTCCCTCTGCATCTGCAGATGCAGCACCATTCAGCTGGGTAGAACTGCCCAGGGCAATAGTTACATCATTTCCGGCTTTGGCAGTTAAGGGGTTAACAGAAGGGGTGTCGTCGTCCTCGCATGCGCTTAGGCAGAACAGGCCCAGGGTTGCCATCAAGACAACCAAAAAAGAAAATCTGGTTTTCATGTAAAGTGGTAGTAAAAAATCTACAGGTGATATAGGTTTCCACAGCACTGGCGCAGCCTGTTGTACTGAGGCCTGGCCGGGGCTTGGGAAAAGCTATTGTTGAGTTGCTAAATTATGCTGCAAAGTTATGCAGGAAATAATATAGGATGCATCACCCAATTTGTAGGATTTTGACCGCTCATGGAAAAAAATGGATTAGCCAGGACTTCGGAGCACTTTGGGAAATCACATAGTGCAGTGTTGAATGTAGAAGCTTCCTGGGGTAACAAAGAAGCATCAGCTAAATCCAGAGGATGTTGGGATTTTACTTAAATTTCAAGTGATGTATTTATGTTTATGGACCCCTTGAGTTTAAACTCTATTTTATTTAAAAGTCGGGAGCATCAATTGCGTCTGTTGTAATACATTGACTTTTTGCTAACAGTAGCTATCTGCTGGCAAGCCATAGAGCAGGAAAACAAGGAGATGGAGCTAGCAAAGGAGTTGGGGTGTAACTTTATCCCTGATAGGCTGGAGAATGGCGACTCCTTAAAACAGCTCTTGGCCAGAAGCAGGTACCTGCTGTTTAAGAACAAAAGCAACTGGTCTGCTTCACAAGCTCATCGGGCAGAGATCCTCTTTAGTAGGTATCCTGTCCTGGAACAAGCTTACAACCTCTCCAGGGATTTGGCTGCTATCTACCAGCAGACAAAGGTAAGAGAAGTAGCTTTCAAGAAGCTTGCCCTCTGGTACAACAAAGTAGAAAAAGCAGCCTTTAAATCTTTCTCTACAGTAGCCAGAACTATTCAGAACCACTACCTAAGCATTCTCAACTTCTTTGACAACAGAAGCACCAATGCTTCTGCTGAATCCTTCAACGCCAAAATCAAAGCCTTCAGAAGCCAGTTCAGGGGCGTGAGAAACATTGACTTCTTCCTTTTTAGACTCTCTAAAATCTATGCCTGATTCTACCCCTCCACAACTTTTCCGCTTGATCCCAGATTTACCGCTTGATCCCAAATCCTGTGCAAATAAAAAAGCACTTACAACTTTATTCGTCGTAAGTGCTCTATTTTCAAGCTCCCCAGCTTGGGCTCGAACCAAGGACCCCCTGATTAACAGTCAGGTGCTCTAACCAGCTGAGCTACTGAGGAATTTGTACCAAAGTTAAGAAACTCTTCGGATTAATTGGCCTGGTTAGCAGTCAATTTCTCTTTGATCTCGGGCCTTTGGCCTTGGTTCTTGAAGTGTTTCCCGTCCTTTGGGAATGCAATATTAGTAGCTTTTTATGCTTTACGCAACACTCTGTTGAAAAAATTTTTCATTCTTTATTTTTTCTCCTTTTATGCCATTGCCAGCAGGTAATAGAGGTATACCAGTGTAAATCCTGCTAAAAACAAGATACCCAGCCAGGAGAGTAGCTGCATGGCACGCCCCGGCCGGTGTTGTGGTGCTACCTCGGCGCCCATAATTACTTTAAAATTAATGATGGCTATCACCGGGGCGATTATAAAAGATAGAATCGTGGCAAAGTCTACCATAGAAGAAAGGCCGGTGGCCAGCTGCCAGATGATAAGAAAGGAACCACCGGCAACCAGCAGCATCAGGGGTACATAGAGGCGCTGTCCACTTTGCCGGCGTAAGAAGCGGGGCTTCAGGAGCAGCATAATCTCATCCATAGTTCTGCTGTAGCCATCCAGTACCGTAATAACAGTACTGAACATAACGGTAGCCGCTGCTATGGCAATAACATAGTAGATCCAGTCGCCAATCGCGGCAGTATACAGGCTGATGAGCTGTGCGGAAAAGCCAACGGAGCTGTCAGACAGGGGTATGCCGCTGCCGTACATCACCAGTGCACCCAGGCTCAGGAAGCAAAGTGCCAGGCCTGCCGAAAACCAGTAGCCAAGGTTAAAATCGAAAAGGGTTTCCCTAAGGGTGGGGTGGTAGCCTGTCTGGCGGATCTTTTCTACCGTCCAGATGCTGTTCCAGGCGCTAAGGTCAACAGCGGTAGGCATCCAGCCCATCAGGGCAATGATAAAGGGCAGGCTTGCGGCAGAAAATATCTGGGTTGAGCTAAAGTCTGGCTTCCGGTGTGGCATCTGGCCGGTGCTCCAGTCCCACATCAGTACAAAAAAAGCTGTAAGGGTGGTGAAGAGCAGTACCACGGCCAGTACCTTGAGGGCATTATCGAGCAGGCTGAATTTATTAGCCATCAGTAGCAGGATGCACACCAGCAGTACGGCAGCGGCCACCCAGGGAGTAGCGGCAGGAGGTAGCCCAAACAGGGTGCCGAAAAGGCCTGCACAAACCAGTGTAACAGCAGAGGATACAGCAAACATGCTTAGCCCGGTTAGCAGCAGGTAGGTAAGCAGAAGCCAGCGGCCCTGCTGCAGGTAGCCCCATAAAATGCTGCGGCCGGTGGCGCAGGCATAGCGGGAGCCATATTCAAAAAAGGGAAACTTGAGTACATTGGCCAAGATAATGAATACCGCCAGGTCAAAACCATAAAGGGCGCCGGCACGGGTGCTTTGTACCAGGTGCGAAACCCCAATGGCACAGCTGGCAAACAAAATGCCTGGCCCTACTACCCGCTGTATGGTGTGCCACAGGCTGCCTGCTGCGGGGATTACAGGCGCATCTGGTTCTTTGAGCTGGGTTGGCATGGATGTCGCAATCGATTTATTTGTATAAACTAGCCTTTTTTCAAGATATTTCAATGGATGAGCCGTACTACATTAATACATAATCAAGGGTGCCCTTCGTACTTTAGGCACAACTTTTGCATTAAATATTTATATCATGGATTGGTAAAGCTCTGTACTGCAGGGTAAAAAATACAGGCATGGTAAATAAGGTCTCTGATATGCCGGGTGCAAAAGCTTTTTGAAAAGAAAGGCAGGAATGCTAAAACCCTTTTTTCGTTAAAAAGTGTTAAAACGTAGAAAGTAGGACTGTGCCGCAGCGTTATGTGTACGGTTTTTGTATCTGGATGAGTAGATCGCTTAGCGCAAAAAAATAAAAACATTAATATGAGCAAGAAAAATTTATTCCTATCGACTATCACCTCAGCCCTTGTGGGCGGTATGGTTGCTGTTGGCAGCATGGTTTACCTGCAGGATGACAGCTCCCAGCCTTTGAATGAGTACATTGAGCGTCAAAATGTCAGACTGGCTTCCTACCTGGAGTCTGGTGATTTTACAGTGCCCGAGGGGCTTAACTTTGTGTATGCTGCAGAGGTATCAACGCCGGCTGTTGTACACATCCGATCTACTTATAGTGGAGGAGGCGCTGCCAGCCAGGTGCCTAGCGGACACCCCCTTCAGGAAATGTTCCCGGATCTTTTTGGTGATGGAGCACCAAGTCCGCGAGGACGTGGTGGCATGCCGCAGGGCGCTACCGGTTCCGGTGTGATTGTTTCTGCCGATGGTTACATTGTTACCAACAACCACGTGATTGACAATGCAAGCAAAGTAGAAGTAACTCTTAATGATAACCGCAGCTACACCGCCGAAGTAATTGGTGTTGACCCTACTACTGATATTGCCCTGATCAAGGTAAATGGCGAAGACCTGCCTTACCTGCCTTATGGTAATTCTGATGCAGTAAAAGTAGGTGAATGGGTGCTGGCAGTGGGTAACCCGCTGGACCTTACCTCTACTGTAACTGCTGGTATTGTAAGTGCCAAAGGCCGTAGCATTGGTATCCTGGCCCGTAACAACACCAGTGCCCAGGGTGTAAATACAGCTATTGAATCTTTTATCCAGACAGATGCTGCCGTTAACCCTGGTAACAGTGGTGGTGCACTTGTAAACCTGAAAGGTGAGCTGGTAGGTATCAACACAGCCATTGCTTCTCCAACAGGATCTTACTCTGGCTATAGCTTTGCAGTACCAGCCACCCTGGTAAGCAAAATTGTGAAAGACCTGAAAGAGTACGGTGCCGTACAGCGTGCGCTGCTTGGTGTGAATATTGGTGATGTGAATGCCCAGCTGGCAAAAGAAAAAAATCTGGAAATCAACCGTGGTGTTTATGTGAGCAATGTAACATCTGGTAGTGCTGCAGAAGCTGCCGGCCTTAAAGAAGGCGACGTGATTGTGGAAATCAACGGCAGACGCACCAACACTACTGCCCAGTTGCAGGAAGTAATTGCCACCAACCGCCCTGGCGATAAAGTAAAAGTAACTTATTACCGTAACGGCGATGTGCGTACCACAGATGCTACCCTGAAGAATAGCATGGGTACTACAAAAATTGTAGCCAAGAGCAATACCCTGGAAATAGGAGGATCTGTACTTGGTAATCTTTCAGATGCCGAGAAATCTCGCCTGAAAGTGAAGAATGGTGTTAAAGTGGAAAAAATTGGTGCAGGCAAACTAAAGGATGCCAAAATCCGTGAAGGCTTTATCATTACCTCCATTGATCACCAGCCTGTATCTAACGTTGATGAGGTTGCCGGTATCTTAAGCGGCAAGCGCAACGAAGGTACACTGATCGAAGGTATGTACCCTAACGGCGAAAAAGCCTACTACGGATTGCCTTGGTAAGGTATCGGGTGTCAGGTATCAGGTTTCAGCTTGGCTACTGCTAAAATGAAATCTTTCTAATACATATATATATAAGCTGTTCCGGTTGTATGGAACAGCTTTTTTTTTGCAGCCAGCCTACCTAAGATCAAGGCAAGGGATTTACTATGGTAGCAAATAGTAAAGTCCGCTGTGTTTTTTATATTCCTGATATCCTAAAGCAGCATCTGGTTTAGCAAATGTGTTCCATCGGCCGGAAACTCCAGGCAGCGGCCAAGCTGATACCTCATACCTGACACCCGATACCTAAAACGGCAACTTCCCCAGATCTACATTGCCGCCACTGATGATGATGCCGATACGCTTTCCCTTAAGCACCTGTTTTTCTCTGATGGCTGCCGCCAGGGGCACGGCACCGGAGGGCTCTACCACCAGCTTCATACGCTCCCACAAGAAGCGCATTGCTTCTACAATTTCTTCTTCCGAAACCAGTATGATCTGCTCTACACCTTTTGAAATAATGGCAAAGGTTTTATCACCTAATGAGGTCAGCAGACCATCGGCAATGGTGTTGGGTCCTGTTTGCGGTACAATGCTGCCCTCCTGCAGCGAGCGGTAGGCATCGTCGGCACCGGCAGGCTCGCCGGCCCATACTTTGGTAGCAGGCGAAAAGGAACGGGCGGCCAGCACGGTGCCGCTCAGTAGGCCTCCGCCACCTACGGGAGTCATTACCAGGTCAAGCGGCTCTTTTACCTGCTCGAATAATTCCTTGGCGGCAGTGGCCTGCCCGGCAATTACGCGATCATCATTATAGGGATGTACAAAGCTTGCGCCGGTGCGCTCCACCACCTCCTGCAGGGTAGTTTCACGTGCGGCCAGGGTAGGCTCGCAAAAGATAACCTCTGCCCCATAACCCTGTACGGCAGCTACTTTTACCTTGGGTGCCGTGCGTGGCATTACAATGTAGGCAGGGATGCCTGCCAGGCGTGCAGCCAGCGCCAGGGCCTGGGCATGGTTGCCGCTGCTGTGGGTGGCCACGCCTTTTTGGCGCTCCTCTGGCTTGAGTGAAAAAACTGCATTGGCGGCGCCCCGCATTTTAAAGGCTCCTACTTTTTGCAGGTTCTCACATTTAAAATACACCCGGGCATTCAACATTTCATTGAGCTGCCTCGATTCCAGCACCGGGGTCTGGTGAATGTAGGTGCGGATGCGCTGGTGCGCGTTTTGTATGGTTTCAGCGGGTTTACTAGTTAACATTTAAGTAATCTGATAGTGGGCCTTTTAACTATATCTTAACCTCAGGTACGCATTCATGTAAAATAGAGTCTTCAATTTTGCAAGAGAAATCAATTAGATCAAATAGAACGAGCAATCTCTTTTACTTATGAAAAAATTTAATGCGTACTTTTTGCTGTTGATCATGAGTCTTTTTGTGACCATGTCGGCATGCGATGATGATGAAGCCACAACAGATCTGGACCGACCTGACCTGGAGGCACCAACTGCAAATTTAAATGTGATGTATAGCGAGGCGGGTACATTCAATGTAGCCATACAGGCACCAGGCCGTATTGCTTCTGTTACCGCTACCGCATCGGCTGGTACTGTTGAGGTAACCAATGCTGCTGCTTTGGTGGGCCAGACATCAGGTACCGCCAATATTACCTTTACTGCTCCTGCAACTCCGCAGAATGCAACCATTACAGTTACAGTTACAGATCAGCAGTCTACTCCTAAAACCGAAGCTGTGAGCTTTACAGTTGCAGTTACTGAAGAGCCTGCTGCCGAAGTGGTTGAGATATTTGCCACTCCGGAAGGTGTGGGCACCACAACCTGGACAAAGGATAACATATACGTAATCCGCGGTTTTGTTTTTGTAAATGAAGGACAGACCCTTACCATCGAGCCAGGTACCGTAATCAAAGGTCAGGCTGGTCAGGGTACCAGTGCCAGTGCGCTTATTGTAGCCCGCGGTGGTAAAATCATGGCCGAGGGTACTGCTGAGGAGCCAATCATTTTTACGGCACTCGCTGATGACCTGTCTACCACTACAGATATTCCTTACAATGCCCGTGGCCTTTGGGGGGGTGTAATTCTGCTGGGTAATGCACCTATTAACGCACCAAACGGTGTTACAAACATCGAAGGTATTCCTACCTCTGAAACCCGCGGACAGTACGGCGGAAATAATCCTGATGATAATTCCGGTGTGATGAAATATGTATCTATCCGCCATGGTGGTACCAACATTGGTGCGGGTAACGAAATTAACGGTCTTACCATGGGTGGCGTTGGCCGTGGCACCAGCATCTCTTACATAGAGGTTTATGCCAACGACGACGACGGCTTTGAGTGGTTTGGCGGTACTGCTAACTCTTCTTACCTGGCTTCTGTAATCAACCAGGACGATGCGTTTGACTGGGATCAGGGCTGGACTGGCGAGAACCAGTTCTGGCTGGTGTATCAGCAGCCTGGCTTCCAGCTGTCAGACCGCGGTTTTGAAAGCGATGGTGCTCATAAAGATAATCTTGCTTCCGAGCAGTTCTCCAGACCACAGATCTATAACATGACCATGATAGGCCAGGGAGGTACAGGTACCAACAACACCATGTTCTTCACCGAAGGTTCTGGTGCCCTGGTTCATAACTCTATCATCATGAACTTCCCTGCTGGTATCAATGTAACAGATGTAGGTGCTACCGGTAAAAACTCCCGCGATCGTCTGGCTGCCGGAGATCTTGCCTTCCGCAACAACATCTTCTGGAACATTGGCACAGGCGACTCTAAAAATACCTTTGCTGGTATTGCCAATGCATACGCTCCCCTGGCTACACACCTGGAGGCCAGCGGCAACATGATCCAGGATCCTACCATCGTAGTAAGTGAAAATGCACTGAACCCTGTGCCTGCAGCTGGTACACTGCCACTTAGCATGGAAAGATCTGAATATCCTGGCTCTATCAATGGATTTGACTATGAGGCAGTAGAATACATCGGAGCATTTGGTGATACCAACTGGATGCGCGGCTGGACTGCTGCCGATGCTTATGGCTTGCTTGATTAAGCTGATCATATAAGTAACAGGGCGGCACTCTTAAAGGGGTGCCGCTTTTGTTTACTTAACCTTTACCTCAATGTTAACTTAATGCTATCTGCACCACCTCAAATTAACATATTCATAAACGCTTCTGTTAAGCCCCGGCCTTAAGGAAACCGTACTTTTGCACTTGTATTAATTACAATTGCATTTATGAAATGTTTTCTGGCTTCTGCCTTTCTGTTGTTTGGGTTTTTAGCGGCTTTCACCCCTGTGGGTGCATTTGCCCAGTCGGGTACTATTCGGGGGCAAATAATAGATGGTGGTACTGGTGAGCCTCTGCTGGGAGCAACCGTGCAGATTGAAGGTACATCCATTGGCAGCATTACGGATCTGGATGGAAAGTATACCATAAAAACAGAGCCCGGTACTGTTAGCTTAAGGGTTTCTTATATATCATATAATACCCTAACCATTAAGGATGTAGCTGTAAAAGCTGATGAGGTTGCTGTGGTAGATGCCCGCCTGGTATCTGCAGAAGAAACACTGCAGGAAATTGTGGTGGAGGCCAAGGCCTTAAGAGATAATGAGACTGCCCTGCTCACCATGCAGAAAAAGAGTGCTGTTGTACTGGATGGTATCTCTGCACAACAGTTTTCCAGAAGTGGCGACAGCGATGCAGCAGCAGCGATCCGACGCATTACTGGCGTATCTGTACAGGGTGGTAAATATGTGTACGTGCGCGGACTGGGCGATCGCTACACCAAAACATCGCTGAACAGCGCACAGATCCCAGGCCTGGACCCGGACAAGAACACAATCCAGATGGACCTGTTCCCCTCTAACCTGGTAGATAACATTGTAGTTTACAAAACTTTTTCGCCTGAACTGCCAGGCAGCTTCTCCGGGGGCTATGTAGATATCGCCACCAAAGATTTTCCAAACCAGTTTACCCTGCAGTTTTCTGGTTCTATCGGGTACAACGAGAATGCCAGCTTTAACGATAATTTCCTAACACACACCAACAGCAGCCCGGGTATTCTTGGCTTAACAGCAAGCGACAGGGCAATGCCTGATATTCTGAAAGGCGAGCTGGCCGATGTGGGTGTTGCCTTCTCAAATCCTGCTGAAGCTCAGCTGCTCGATCGTCAGTCTGATGCTATACAGGGTGGCTTTGCTCCACAGGCAGAAACTTCTTTTACCAACCACAGCATCAGCCTTTCTATTGGCAACCAGAAAGAAGTGTTCAAGCGCCCGCTTGGTTTTGTTGGTGGTTTCAGCTACCAGAAAAATTACGACCAGTACTCCAACGGACAGCGCGGTTATTTCTTATTGCCCGGCACTACCCAGGAGCCTTCACTGGATACAGCACAGCAATACTCAGTGTATAATAACAGTACAGAATCTGTGCTGTGGGGAGCTATCTTCAATACCTCCTATAAAATAAGCCCT
Source organism: Cesiribacter sp. SM1 (assembly GCF_020178975.1). GTDB lineage: Bacteria > Bacteroidota > Bacteroidia > Cytophagales > Cyclobacteriaceae > Cesiribacter. Next base: position 205,423 of record NZ_JAHXBU010000094.1, on the reverse strand, counting down.
AACCATAAGGTTGGCGTAAACCTGATGTACAACCACAGCGCCGATGGGTCTACTACCTATCAGCAGGGGGTGCATCCTTTCCACTTCGGAACCAACGACCCCAGCAAGCAAATAGAAGCCAGGGCACTGGCCTACACCCAGCGAGGCATGGCCACAGGCCAGGTTAAGGGTGAGCACCGTTTAACCAGCCGCAACATAAAAGTAAACTGGCTGGGCTCTTACACCAAACTTAACCAGGATGAGCCAGACCTGCGTTTCTTCAACAACTTCCGCGAGGTGGTAGGCGAAAACACAGTGTACAATGCCGTAAATGCCAACCTGGTAGCGCCTTCGCGTTATTTCAGGGACATGGATGAAACCAATATTGAAGGAAAAGTAGACATTGAAATACCTTTTCTCTACCAGGCCCGTGAGTCTAAAATAAAAGTGGGTGGCACTTACCTGGAGCGTGAGCGCGATTTTAACGAGCGTATCCTGCAGTACCGCCTCGGTACTTCACCGATCAGGCAATACCAGGGCGATTCAGATGTGTACTTTGCGCCAGATAACCTGGGCTGGAATCCAAATGGTGGTTCCTCTCTCTTTATCCGTGATGAAACAGATAAAGGCGGTACTTACTACGGCCTTGAAAAACTGCCTGCAGCCTATGCCATGGTAGATCTTCCCCTGACCAGCTCATTCCGTGTAAGTGGCGGAGTGCGTTACGAGCAGACAGATATTTTTCTGAATAACGTGCAGCTGAACGAGGACGATCCTGCAAAATATGCACACGTAAAGGGGGGCGACTTCCTGCCGGGTGTTAACATCACCAAAAACCTCATGGATAACATGAACCTGCGCGTGGGCTATGGCCGCACGGTTGCCAGGCCTAACTTCAGGGAGCTCTCGCTCTTCACAACCTTCCCTTTCCTGGGTGCAGTGGGTGAAAGAGGTAACCCGGATCTTAAGCGTGTAAAGATAGATAACATAGATCTTCGCTGGGAGTACTATCCTGTGCCAACAGAGTACTTGTCGGTAAGCCTCTTCTATAAGTCTTTCAAAGACCCGATAGAGCGGGTGTTTAACCCACTTTCGCAAGACCTGGCCCAGGAGATCAACTACCGCAATGTAAGCAGTGCTTCTGTATACGGCCTGGAGCTGGAGGTGCGCAAAGACCTGGCCTTTATCGGAGATTTCTTCCGCAACTTCCGCACCGGTGTTAATGCAAGCTTAATCTATTCTGCGGTAGATATTGATCCTCAGGAGCTGGAGACCATCCGCCTGAACGACCCCGAGCGTGATGGACAGCGCCCTATGTATGGGCAGTCGCCTTACCTGATCAACTCTTACCTGAGCTATGAAAGTGAAGCAAAGAGAGTAGCGGCTAACCTGGTTTACAATGTGTATGGCAGGCGCCTGGCGGTAATCGGTGGCTTTAGCGGAATTCCCGATGTGTATGAGCAGCCCCGTAACACGCTTGACTTCAACATTAAGAAAGGAATTGGACAGCATCTTGCTGTAAAGCTTGCTGCACAAAACCTGCTGAATGCCCTGTATAAAGAAACCCACGAGTTTAAGGGTGAGGAGTATATTTACAAGCAGTACCAGGTTGGCCGCACCTACTCAATTGGCTTTACCTACCTGATCGACTAGTCCATTTATTTCTGCTCTTACATAAAACACAAAAGCGGCAGCTGATTACAGCTGCCGCTTTTGTGTTTTATATGCTGGCCCGGTTGCTTACGCTTATACCGGCTTTATCTTTTTACATTGATGTAGATTTACTCCTGCAGCTGGCTTAGCTTTTCTTTGAGGGCCTGCAGCTGGCGGTTTATCTTCTCTACCTCGGCCTGCTGTTGCTCCTGTTTTAGCTTGTTGTCCTTTATTTCCTGCTCCAGCCGTAGCTTGTCTTCGCCATTTTTAACCAGCTGCTGCTCCAGTCGCAGTTTTTCTTCGGCATTGCGCCTGAGGGAGTTTTCCAGCTTGCTCTCCTGGCGACGGGTGCTTTCTACCTCACGGTTAAGGTAAGTGGCGGCACCTTCTGCATCCTGCAGGCTGGCCATCAGCTGGTACTTCTTCATCAGGAATGGCAGCTTCTGCAGTTGTTCTTTAATGCCGGCTTCCAGCACAGAATCGCGGGTGGTGGAGGGGTAGCCGATCCATACCTCACTCTGGGCAGAGTCGCCGGCCACTGTGCTAAGGGCCTGTTGCTTTGCCCCGCTGTCGAGCCAGTAAATATCTTTGATCTCGATAAACTGCCGGCGCTCGGTTACCTTGCCGCGCTCCTTCAGGTAAGCCAGCCAGTAGCGCTTGGCATTATGCTCGGCATAGGGCACTTTTAAGCTATAGCCATAGTGCTGCTGGCCCTGCAGGGTTTGCTGTTGCCGCCGTGGCTCCTGGCCGCTGGCAGTAAAAAACAGTCCCTGTACAATAAACAGCAGGAGGAGTAATCTTTTTTCCATAAAGCACTTAGATAATGATGAACATAAGGGGCAGACAGGGGTTACAACGTTATTATTTCACAGAAAATTTCTTTTCCATGCCGGAAAAAGTTGTAATCAGTGGGGGCTCTGGCTTAATCGGTTCCCATCTTTCCCGTCTGCTCTTAAAAGAAGGTTACCAGGTAGCCCACCTTAGCAGATCCATTCGCGAAGATAAGTCCATAAAGCATTACCTATGGGATGTTGAGCAAGGAAAAATAGAAGAGGGCGCCCTGGCGGGTGCCGATTATGTTATTAACCTGGCAGGTGCCAGCCTTGCCGATCACCGCTGGTCTGCCCCCTATAAACAAACTGTTATCCGTAGCCGCACAGCCTCCACGGAACTCCTGGTGCGGGAGCTGGCCCGCCTGAAGATAAAGCCCAGAGCTTTTATTTCTGCTTCGGCCATTGGTTATTACGGTGGCGACCGGGGCGATGAGTTACTAAGAGAGCAGTCTGGGGCGGGGCAGGACTTTATGGCCTCGGTATGCCGTGCCTGGGAGAATGCTGCCGAAGGCGTGGAAGAGGAAGGGGTGCGCCTGGTAGTGCTAAGAATAGGGGTGGTGCTAAGCCCCGATGGTGGGGCCCTGAAGCAACTTATGCTACCTTTCCGTTTAGGGCTGGGTGCCCCTCTGGGCAATGGCCGGCAGTATATGAGCTGGATCCATATAGATGATTTGTGCCAGGTTATTTTAACGGCCATGCGCGATGATAAAATGCAGGGCGCCTATAACGCGGTAGCACCTGAGCCGGTAACAAATGCTCATTTTTCAGAAGTACTGGCTGCAGCCCTGGATAAGCCTTATTTCTTGCCAAGTGTGCCGGGTAAGCTCATGAAACTGGCCCTGGGTGAGCGTGCGGTGGTGGTACTGGGCAGTGCAAAGGTATCGGCAGATAAGCTGCTTAAAGCCGGCTACACATTTCGCTACCAGGAGCTTGAGCCTGCCCTGCAGCAATTGTTAACAGAATAGCTTTGGTTTGGCAAACTCGTTTTTGTGTTCTAACTTAGCAGGCTTGCGATTTTTAGACTAAATTTTTTTAAAGTATGGCAAATGATAAAACACACTCTGATAGAAAGCAGGGCAATGGTCGTACAGAATCTGACAAAAATAATGATACATCGTTGGTTAACAGTACTGTAACCACCGAAGAGGCTTCCGGCAAAATGCCTAAACAACCTATTGCAGAAAAAACAAGTGCCGAAGTAGCACACGAGGAAAAAATAGCAAAAGAAGGTCATCCGCACCATCCAAAAGAGGCGCCAAAAAAAGAGGCACCGAAAAAAAAACCTAAGGCCAACATGCCGCCGGCACCCCCGAAAGAGGGAGAGCTTATTCCGCGGAAAAAATCAGATGAGGATGACCAGCTTATTCGTATGGCTTTTGAAGACCGCGACTGGAACGAGATAAAAAGCTCTAACAGCTGGGCTATTTTTAAAGTAATGTCTGAGTTTGTAGAAGGCTTCGAGAAGCTGGCAAAGATTGGTCCCTGTGTATCCATATTCGGTTCTGCACGCACCAAAGAAGACCATAAATATTACAAAATGGCCGAAGAAATTGCGGCCAAACTGGTGCGCCATGGTTACGGTGTTATTACAGGCGGCGGACCTGGCATTATGGAGGCCGGAAATAAAGGTGCCTACAATGAAGGAGGCAAGTCCGTAGGCCTGAACATTGTGCTGCCTTTTGAACAGTTCGATAACCCCTACATTGATTCGGACAAACTTATCACCTTCGATCACTTTTTTGTGCGTAAGGTAATGTTTGTAAAATATGCACAGGGCTTTATTGTAATGCCCGGTGGTTTTGGTACCATGGATGAATTGTTTGAGGCACTTACCCTTATTCAAACCAAGAAGATTGGTCGTTTTCCCATTGTGCTGGTAGGCAGCAAATATTGGGGCGGACTCATGCAGTGGATCAGGGATGTAATGCTGGACCAGGAAAAAAATGTTAACGAAGAAGACTTGCACCTGGTGAATATTGTAGACACACCGGACGAAGCAGTAAGGGTGATAGATGAGTTTTACAGCAAATACCTGCTCTCGCCAAACTTCTGATAATTATTCTTCAGCGACAGCTTCAGAATAGCCGGCAGTAATGCCGGCTATTCTGCTTTAGGGGGTATCCATCAATATAAAGAGAGTTGCTGCCTTTGAACCTCAGTAGGTTAACTGTTATGGCAAAACAATTTAATGATGAACATTCTCCTCATAAATTTTAGAGGTCAGGGAGCTGAAAGCAATATTTAAATCCAATTTAACATGGCTTTAAGTCTAATAAATAAATTGATTTGCTAACTTTATACCTGTATCACTGGCTGATAAGCAAATAAAGCTTTTTAACTAAAGGCTTAAACAGAAGAGCGGGCGGCACATCAGATGCTTTAGACATTTTTCCTCTATTGCACAAACCTTATGGTAAATCTTCCGTTTAAGTGGTGGGCATTTGAGCAGCAGCAGCTGTTTTCCTGCGCCCAAAATATTATAGCAGCCAAATACTTCCTTTCGAACCAAAGATCTGTAGGATTAAACTTGTTCAACTATGTTACTTTCTCTTCTCCGGCAGGGTATGGGTGTTGTGCTCATGCTCTGCGTTTCTATGCTTGTGTTTTCCTGTAAAGACGATGATGAACCCGCACCTGTGCCGGTAACACCCGATCCGCCTGTGGTGGAATTGCCCGATCCAACAATCAGCGCTGTAAATCCGGCAAGTGGTGCTACAGGTACTGTAGTAACCATAACAGGTACTAATTTCAGGTCTCCTGCCTCGCTTCATACCGTTACATTCAATGGTGTGGCTGCAGTAATTAAAAGCGGTACTTCCACCCAGTTAACAGTTGAGGTGCCCGATAAGGCCGGCGATGGTAAAATTGTCCTTACAGTAGATGGTAAAACCATTGAAGGCCCTGCCTTTGATTACCTGGAATCGTACCGGGTGAGCACTTTTGCAGGCAGTTCACAGGGCATGAGCGATGGTACTGGTGCCAGTGCCCAGTTTTATGATCCATGGGATATTGCCATAGATGCTAATGGTGTCATGTATGTTACCGATTATGATAGCCACCAGATACGTAAAATTACGCCTGATGGAGTGGTGAGCACCTTTGCCGGCAGCACTGCAGGCTTTGCCGATGGTACAGGCACAGCTGCACAGTTTAATGGTCCTACTGCTATTACAACAGATGCAGCAGGCAATGTGTATGTTACAGAAGATGTAAACCATGCAATCCGCAAGATTACCCCTGATGGTGTGGTTACCACCATTGCAGGTAACGGAAAAGATGGAGACAATGATGGCCCGGTGGAGATTGCCAAGTTTGGTAAGCCATCTGGCATTGCCGTTGATGCCGATGGTAATCTGTACATTGGCGACGTCAATAACCACCGCATCCGTAAAATCAGTCCCGACGGCATAGTAACCACCTTTGCCGGTAGCACTGCCGGCTATGCCGATGGCATGGGCACTGCAGCTCAGTTTAATGGTCCTACAGGATTGAAGATAGATGCTGAAGGCAATCTGTATGTGGCAGATTCTTACGGACACCGCATCCGTAAAATCACAGCTGCCGGCGAAGTAACTACCCTGGCTGGAAATGGTTCTGCCGGTTATGCCGATGGTGCAGCTGCTGATGCTCAGTTTAATGAGCCCTGGAATGTGGCGGTAAGAGCAGATGGTGCAGTGCTGGTGGCAGATTATCTAAATCACCGCATCCGCATGATTGCCCCAGATGGCACAGTAACTACCGTTGCAGGTACCGGCACTGCCGGAAATGCCGATGGTATAGGTGCTGCAGCAAGCTTCAATGAGCCAGGCAGCCTTGCCATAGATGCCGCGGGTAATGTCTACGTTACAGATAACCGGAACTTCCGCATCCGCAAACTTATTCTTGAATAGGTAAGAGGCAAACACCCAAACACAAAACAAAGAGGCTGGCATAACACCAGCCTCTTTGCTTTGTTAAAGCCGGTTATGCAAATGCCTGAACAGTGTTTTTAACCTAAAGATTTCTTGTACATTCTGAAAAACAAAAAGGTAAGAAAGCCAAAGCTGAAGAGGAGAATCCTCAAACTGCGCCTGCTTTTATGTATGCCCCTGTTGTGTGAGCTGGTAGTTGTAGTTAGATAGAGGGCTGGGTTTAAGGATGAGCGGGTGAATTTTTCTGATGAGGCCGGCAGGAGGGGCGGCAATGGAATGTTTGCTCGTTTGTCCTGGCAGCTGGTTGCAAACAATGCCTAAGTAGTAAAATACTAATAGACTTAGCACTAACTACCCTCTGCAAAATTCCGTATATTTGCAGAATACTATGGGCAAGATAAAATCAGCAGCAAATCGGACTGAGCAGGCGGTTAAAGTGCAACCTGCGCAACGCTTCGATCCGGTTGGCGAAGAGCATATAGAGGTAATTGGTGCCCGTGAGCACAACCTCAAAAATATAGACGTACGCATTCCGCGCAACCAGCTGGTGGTAATCACCGGTATTAGTGGCAGCGGCAAATCATCCCTGGCTTTCGATACTATTTATGCCGAAGGCCAGCGGCGCTACATGGAAAGTTTTTCGGCCTATGCACGCTCCTTTATGGGCGGCATGGAGCGGCCCGATGTGGATAAGATTAACGGCCTCTCGCCGGTGATATCCATCGAGCAGAAAACAACTTCCCGCAACCCCCGCTCTACCGTAGGTACCACCACCGAGATTTACGACTTTCTGCGCCTGCTGTACGCCAGGGCCTCCGAGGCTTTTTCTTACATCACCGGCGAAAAAATGGTGCGCCAGTCAGAAGACCAGATTATCGATCACCTGATGCACACCTTTGATGGCGTAAGGATTATTCTGCTGGCACCGGTGGTAAAAGGACGTAAAGGCCACTACCGGGAGCTTTTTCAGCAGATACGCAAAAGCGGCTTTACCAAGGTGCGCGTAGATGGCGAAATAAAAGACATAGACCCTAAGATGCAGGTAGACCGCTACAAGATACACGATATCGAAATAGTGGTAGACCGCCTGGCGCTGAAAGCCGAAGACCGCTACCGCCTGAGCCAGTCGGTAGCTACGGCCATGAAGCATGGCGAAGGCCTGCTGATGGTGCTCAATGCCGATACCAACGAGCTGCACCACTTCTCGAAGTACCTCATGGACCCTAAATCGGGCCTGAGCTACGATGAGCCTGCACCAAATACCTTCTCCTTTAACTCGCCTTATGGAGCCTGCCCTAAATGCAACGGTTTGGGCGTTATCGAAGAAATTACAAGGGAGTCCATTATTCCGGATCCAACCCTTAGCATTACCCGGGGTGGTATTGCGCCACTGGGCGAATTCCGCGATATCTGGATCTTCAAAAAGATTCAGTCTATCCTGAAAGGATACAAGCATACCATTACAACACCAATAAACAAGCTCCCCGAAGAGGTGCTGCAGGTGCTGTTGCATGGTAGTGATGAAACTGTAAAGGTGAACTCGAAAAAGTATCCCGGTACCCAGTGGGATACTAAGTTTGAGGGTATTATCCCATTCCTGGAAAAGCAGCGCGAGGAGGGATCAGATAAAACCATTGCCTGGGTTGAAGACTACACCACCGCCATAAACTGTCCCGAGTGTGAGGGTACCAGGCTTAAAAAAGAATCGCTGCACTTTAAGATAGACGGCAAAAATATTGCAGAGCTGGCCATGCTCGATATCCAGGCGCTTTATGCCTGGTTCCAGGACCTGGAGGAGCGCCTAAGCGAGCGCCAGCTGCTCATTGCTGCCGAGTTGCTCAAGGAGATCCGCAAACGCATACGCTTTCTGCTGGATGTAGGTCTTGATTATCTGCACCTAAACCGTCCGCTCCGTACCCTTAGCGGCGGCGAGGCACAGCGCATCAGGCTGGCTACCCAGATAGGTACCCAGCTGGTAGGCGTACTTTATATCCTGGATGAGCCTTCTATTGGCCTGCACCAGCGCGATAACGTTAAGCTGATCAAGGCGCTGCAGGACCTGCGCGATATTGGCAATACCGTGCTCGTGGTAGAGCACGATAAAGACATGATGATTGCCTCTGATTACATTCTGGATATTGGTCCCGGAGCGGGCCGCCATGGCGGTACGGTTGTGGCAGCAGGTACTCCAAAAGAGTTTTTAGAACTGCCGGCGGTAACGGCGCAGTACCTAAGGGGCGAGCGTGCCATAGAAGTGCCAAAGGAAAGGCGCAAAGGCAATGGTAATTTTCTGGAGCTGAAGGGTGCCAGCGGCAATAACCTGCACAATGTGGATCTGAAGCTGCCACTGGGCACCATGATCTGCATAAGCGGTGTAAGTGGCAGTGGCAAGTCTACCCTGATTCACGAAACCCTCTACCCGCTGCTGAACAGGCATTTTTACAATGCCCTCAAAGAGCCGCTGCCGCATAAAGAGATCAAAGGGCTGGAGCACCTCGACAAGGTAATTGAGGTAGACCAGTCGCCAATTGGTCGTACGCCGCGCTCTAACCCGGCTACCTACACAGGTGTATTTACCGATATCCGTACCTTGTTTGCAGAACTGCCCGAAGCAAAGATTCGGGGCTATAAGCCCGGGCGCTTTAGCTTTAACGTAAAGGGTGGCCGCTGTGAAGAGTGCGGGGGCGCAGGCCTTAAGCTTATAGAAATGGATTTTCTGCCCGATGTACACGTGCACTGCGAGGTGTGTAAAGGCAAGCGCTACAACCGCGAAACCCTGGAAGTGCGCTTTAAGGGCAAGAGCATCTCCGATGTGCTGGACATGACGGTAGAGCAGGCTGTGGAGTTCTTTGAGCATCAGCCTAAGATTGTGCGCAAGATTAAAACCCTGAACGATGTTGGCCTTAACTATATTACCCTTGGCCAGCATGCTACTACCCTTAGCGGAGGGGAGGCACAGCGTGTAAAGCTGGCAACAGAGCTTAGTAAAAAAGATACCGGTAATACATTCTATATTCTGGATGAGCCCACCACAGGTCTTCACTTCCAGGATATACGCCAGCTGCTGGATGTGCTGCAGAAATTAGTGAACCGCGGCAACACCGTACTCATCATTGAGCACAACCTGGATGTTATTAAAGTATCTGACTGGGTGGTAGATCTTGGGCCCGAAGGAGGGCGTGGCGGCGGCAAGATCATAGCCCAGGGTACACCAGAAAAAGTGGCAAAAGCAGAAGGAAGCTATACGGCCGTCTTCCTGAGGGAGGAGCTGAATACTTAGGCGTTTTCGCTGAAAATATTACACATTTTGCAGAATAATAGAAGTAAGCTCTAGATTGTAATTATAATCCAGAGCTTATTTTTATGAACAAAAGACGTATTACTACTCCCGGCCTGATTTTAGGGCTTCTGTTATTGCTGTTTGCTGCGCCTGATGCTGCTGCCCAGTTAACGGGCGATACCTATGCAACTGCCAGGCAAAAAGGTACTGCTCAGGTAGTTTTCTCCTATATAGAAACACCCGGCTTTGTTGGGAAAGACGCCGGCAACAAGCTGAACGGACTCTGTATAGATATGATGGATGCCTTTGTGGTATGGCTTAAGAAGAACGAAGGCATAGAGCTAAAGCCTGTCTATGAGGGCAAAGATGCCAAAAACTTCAAAGCTTTCATGGGCAACGTTAAGGAGTCGCAGGGCGGCGTGTTTGGCCTGGGAAATATCACCATTACCGAAGAGCGTCAGAAAGCCTATGATTTCAGTCCTCCCTACATTACAAATGTTGCCATCCTAATTACCAACAAATCTGTTGCTACGCTGGAGAACAGAAATAAAATTGCTGCTGCTTTTTCCGGAATGGAGGCAGTGGTGGTGCGCGGTACTACTAACGAAGTTAGAATGACTGAGCTGAAAAAGAGCCAGCATCCAAACCTGAAGTTCAGGTATGTAAGCTCAAGCCCGGAGGCGCTTAAACTGGTGGCTGAAAATGAGAACCTGTTTACGAACCTCGATTTCACCTATTATCTTCAGGCAATAAAGGATGGTCTGCCGGTAAAAAGGCATCCTGCCGGCGACGAAAGCACAGAAAGCTTTGGCATTGTTATGCCCAGGAACAGTGACTGGGGGCCGGTGATGGCCCGCTTTATGAAAGACTTTGTAAGTGGCTCTGATTACAGAAAGGTAGTTGCCAATAATCTTGGTCCCAATGCCCTGAAACTGCTGGATTCGGTGTCTTCGCAGCAACAGTAAAAAAATTGAGTGCCTACAAAGAAAAAATCCACCCAGGCGGGTGGATTTTTTCCCTTTCAACCAAAACATTAAAACCTATCAACTATGAATAAGCCAAATGTACATTAATAAGGTTTTGGGGTGTTCATAAGTTCCAGAAGCAGAAAAATTTTCTAATTATTTTTTATTTTTCTATAAATATGTAGCGGATATGTTTATATAACTATCTGTATATAAGACTATTGTGTATATCTAATTTAAGCTATTCTTTTAAGCTTCCGGCAGATTTTAGCATAAATATGCCTACACAAGCTTCGGGAGGTTATCTACAAATATTACAAAGCAGGATTAATAATGAACAGTTCTTTGCTGGCCCTGGTAACAGCGGTATAAAACCAGCGTAATTTGTCTGCTGTGTTGGGCTCCAGGAGCCAGAATTGTGGTTGTAACAATACGGTGTTCCACTGGCCGCCCTGTGCTTTATGACAGGTAAGTGCATAAGCAAACTTTACCTGCAGCGCATTCAGGTATGGATCTTTTCGTAGGGCACGCACCTGCCTGCTGCGGGGCATGTAGCGGTAGTTGCGGCTAACAGCTTCAAAGAGGCTGCGGCTGCGGTTGTCGGGCAGGGCTGGCTGAGTACTGCCAAGGGTTTCTGTTAGAATGAGGGAGTCAAAGGCCGGTTGCTCCTGTTCGTCGGGCAGGCGGAGCTTCAACTTCAGGAAGTTAAAGCCAAAACGTTCTTCTTCACCCATTACCTCTACCACTTCCACAAATTCTCCATTAGCCAGGTAATTGATCTTGCTGCCCTTTGGCAGGCTCTGGTAGTTATTGCGGGCAATCATCAGTAAATCACCTGTCACAACATCTGCTGAAAAGTTTAAGATCTCCTGCCTGATGAGCTGGTTTAAACGAACGGCCTCCTCGTTGGTGGCGCAAATCACAAGGGTGTTTTCCCAGCCATCTTTTTTAAAGGAGTAGCGCAGCCCCTCCAGTAGCCGCTGCTCTGGCAGCTGGAAAATATCCCTGAAGCCTGCTGTTTTTATCCTGAGCTGTTTGGGCGGATCTTCCATGCACTGGCGCAGGTAAGTAGCATTTACCAGGATGCCCGAGCCTTCCTGCTGTCGGCTCACTTCGGTAAGGGTGTGTTCCTGTACCTCCAGTCCATAGGCAAAGCGCAACACATCAGCCTCCAGGGCTACGCTGGTAGGCTCCGCTACCGGTGGTAGCTGGGCCGGGTCTCCTACCAGTAGCAAAGCATTGCCGGTTCGGGAAAAAACAAAGCCTATAAGATCCTGCAGTACACCCTGCTCGCTGCTGCTGCTCTCGGTGCTGAGCATGGAGGCTTCGTCTACCACAAAGAGGGTGTTTGAGTGATAGTTTTTGCGCAGCTGCATGTCTATTTGGCCGGAGAAGGGGTGCTGTACAAGTTTGTAGAGCTGCCGGTGTACAGTGTAGGCCTCCTGGCCAGCGCTTTTGGCAAGCACTTTAGCGGCCCGTCCTGTAGGGGCCAGTAGCTCAACGCTTTGTCTGTGCTTTTTCAGGCTTTTTGCCAGTGTTTGCAAAACTACCGTTTTGCCTGTGCCAGCATAGCCCTTCAGGATAAATACCTGCTTTCTTATGGCGGGCGCGGCTAAAAAGGCTTCCAGCTTAACAAAGAGTGCCTCCTGCTCCGCGGTTGGAGTAAAGGGAAAATTATGTAATAGAAGTTCGGCTAACTGCATGCAATTGCTTAACCCGGCTAAACCGGTAAAAGGTTTTGTGCGTATAAGGGAATACTAAAAATATTGTCATTTGAGTAGAGATAAAAATTTATTCAAAAACTTGTTTTTCAGGCTTAAAAAGATGTATGATACTAAAAATTTTAGTATCTTTAAAGCACTATTTCAGAACGACATGTGTTCTGTATGTAGAGATAAAAACGGAAAGATATGGCACAGGGAATGGTAAAATCAGAGAAGAGAATAGTGGAGAGCTACGATATTTCAAATTCTAGCGAAACACTGCACCTGGCGCAGGATCTGGCGAAGTTCATCCGTGAGAATCGCCTGGCTATGCAAATTCAGGGTAAAGACTATGTGAATGTAGAGGGCTGGCAGTATGCCGGTGCCAGGTTAGGCATTCTTCCTGTTATCGAGGATGTAAAACGCATCCAGACAAACGATGACGAGATGAAGTACCAGGCGCATGTTAAGCTGGTAAATCTGAAAACAGATACGATCGTTGGCTCTGGTTTTGCCATTTGCAGTAACCGCGAGTCAGGCAAGCGATACTACCAGGAGTTTGCAATTGCTTCTATGGCACAAACCCGTGCTATTGGTAAGGCATACCGTAACATACTGGCCTGGATTATCAGGGCTGCAGGTTACGAACCTACTCCTGCCGAAGAAATGGATTTTCTGATGAAGGATGATAACAGCAGCTCGGGCAACGGAAGCAGAAGTGCTGCAGTTGCTGATCGTGAGCCTGCTCGTACTAAAGTTGCAGCTAAGAAAAAAGACGCTGTAGAAGATACTGCTAGTGGTGCTCCGGCCCCTGCTGCAGCCAGTAACGAGGCTCCAGCTGCAGAAGAAAAGCAGGCGGCTCCAATGGCTTCTGTAAAACAGAAAACAGAGCTGTTGCTGTTGCTCAATAACAAGCACATCACCCAGGACGAAAAAGCGAAAATGATCGAGAGTATCAATACCCTTGACAGCGAGCGTATCCTGAAAGCAATTCAAAAAGTAAAGAAGGTAATTGACGAGCGCGACAACGAAAACGCCCAGGCAGCCTAAGCTTTACATCTTATTGAATACATAAAAAAAGCCTCCTCAGTAGGGAGGCTTTTCTGTTATATAGCGATGTAGCGTAAGCCGCACTTTAGCGTATTACCCCAAGTGCCAGCTTAAAGCGTATAATCTTCTTTACCGAATCGTATACCTGTTGCCTGAAGGCTGCATCCTTATCCATTTGTGCCAGGATAGAGAATACAGATTCTTTTTCGTTGTTTGGCATCAGGATGATATCGTTACCTGCCTGTGCAGCCAAAAGCGATGAGTTTGGGATAGCAGCCACGGCGCCCATGTTCATGGCATCGGTGGTGATAATACCTTTAAAGCCCATTTCTTTTTTTAGCAGGTCTGTTACAATTGCCCGGCTAAGGGTAGCTGGCTGACCGTTGGTGTTGTACTTAGGGTTATTTTGTACGGCAATATGGCCAATCATAATACTTAACACGCCGGCATCTATCAGGCCTTTATAAACGTCAACCTCCTTCATGGGACCATCAATAAACACCAGCTTTTTATGGGTGTCGCCCTTTACCAGGCCATGGCCGGGAAAGTGTTTGGCAGTGGTGGCTACACCATCTGCCTGTGAGGTAGTGATAAAAACTCTGTTCATACGCTCCACATGGGCAGGATCGGAACCAAAGCTGCGGTTGCCAATGGCGGCATTCTGCAGGCTTAGGTCGGTAACCGGTGCATAGTTATAGAGAATGCCAATGTCTTTTAGCTGGTGGGCAATGGTATGGGCCACAGCCATCACTTCGGTAGTGTCTTTGAGCTCGGCAGTTTTAGGAACCTGAACAGAGCCGCTAATTTTCCGGTTAATCAGGCTTGGCTCTGCATCGGCACTATAGACCAGCGGCAGGTGCCCGTTTGCTTTGCTGATGCTGTCGAATCGATGTACATAGTTCTTGAAGCTTTCAACTGTGCCATTCAATAAAATTATGCCACCCATCCAGCCTTTGCGGGCAAGCTCATCCAGCTGGGCATCGGGCTTGCCAAGCCGGCCTGCAGCCGGGATGATCATTTGGCCTACCCGCTGCTCATCGCTCATGCGGCTGAAAATCTGCTCTACCTGCTGATCCAGCAGCTTGTCCTGCCTGTAGAAATCTTCAAGAGTAAAGGGGTGCACCACTTTTTCGGTTGCTGGTACAGGAGTTTGAGCCACGCAGGCCTGCGTACTCAAAAAGGTGGCAGCGGCCACAGTTAGTATTCTTTTTATCATAAAGGTATCCGGCTAGTGCTGGTACAAAGCCTGACCCGGCTGCGGGCAAGGCAGGTACTATGCGAAACAATCCAAAATCGCGCCAGTATGTTCCTGAACTGAAACCGCCTGATTAATTATTTGTATCAGACCTTGAAATTTCAGCTCCTGTTGCACTGGCAAAAGTCTGGCTTTAGCGCTTGTGTAGTAGCTATTCAGCTAAGTGGTTTAAGGGAATAAAATTAAAGCTAAATTCAATAGATACAGGTGCTTAGGTAAGAAGAAAGCTAAAATAGCTGATTTCAGACTCCGGCCAGGCCCTGGCACAAAAAGGGAGTAGCAGTAAACAAGGAAAGCCAGCCTTTACAGGCAGGCTAAACGCAACTGAATGCCACAACCCAGGCTCATACCTCATAGCCAAAACCTGATACCTCGCCACCCACAGCTCAACCGCCAAAGCGGTGATCAATCACAGCCATAAACTCCTGGGCTGCTTCAGAGTCGTCCTGCCACTGGGGCTTGTGTGCCAGGTTATCGCGCGTCCACTGCTGTGCTTCGCGGTGGCTTTGGCAGGTATCCAGGGCATCAAGCGCGGAATTGAATGCCGCAGCATTGCCATCAAAAAGCTCCTTTACAAACATAAAGCGCTGGTTGAGCGTAATGTAGTGCCGGATGTTGGTCGGCCGGTGCTTTTGTGCCAGGGCAGCACTACGGGGCTCTTTAGATTCAAACTTCTCATAGAGCGGTTTTTTATCATTTGCTCCTAAGCGCATATTAAGCGAGCGGTTTTCTTCCGGCTGCTTTTTAGGTTCTTCGGGCTTCTTGATTTCGGCTGGCTTTTCTGCAGAGGCTGCAAGTGGTGCTACAGTAGCAGGCCGTGGTGCTGGTACTGTAGGCTCTGGTTCTGCGGGGGCTGGCCTGCTCACCCAGGGATCCGGTTCTGTTTTCCTGGGTGCCTGAACTTTTGCTGCAGGCTCTGGTTCCGGCTCGGGTATCTGTGCGGGCTCTGGTTCGGGTGTCGGGCGTGGGGCTGGTTTTGGAGTGCGGGGTGCCATACGCGAAATAGCACTGAAAAAGTCATCGGCAGGTTCTTCCCGGGGGGCTGCTGCCTGTGGGGGAGTCGCCGGCTCTTCTATCAGGCCATTAGGCATAGGGAGCACTGCTTCAAAAGCCTGTATGTACTCATCGGTTGAGTCTAAAGCAATCTTGCCCGATCGCACGCCTGCTTCGAGCATTGCCAGCAGGTATTCGGGTTCTCCCATTTCTTTTTGCTCTACCTGCTCGTGCAGCACATCTGTTAAAGACTGCTGCCAGCGCAGGTAACGCAAAGAGGACTGCAGGCTGTCAAGGCTTGAGTTTTGGCGCAGAAACTCATCGAAAAACGACAGGGGGTTGAGTGCAAGTCTTAATGCATCCAGTACTGCTCCCTGTAGCAGGGGTTCCAGGGCCTCGCGCTCTACCTGAATATGGCGGGAGAGGGTGTTCATTAATGCCTTCAGGGATTCCTGCACCTGGGGGTGCTCATAATTGAAGTAGGGGCTGCGCAGGCGCAGTGTTTCTTCTTGCCAGCGCTGGTACAGCCGCTGTACCAGCAGCAGGTTTATTTGTTGCACAGGGGTTAGCTCCAGAATATCCTGCCCTGTGGCTACCGTACTGTTCGAGAAGAAATTATTCAGTACATTACTGCTAAAGTCTTCGCTATAGGCTTCTGCTGCTTTCCGGTTCAGTTTGCGCACCATTCTATTTATTTGTTTCTTCAGAAAAAATTTAATTTACAGGGCCGTCAGGTGCCCCCGCCAGTTGCCTGTTGCAGGTTGCACCAGCAGAAGGCCCAAGCAAATTTATTGTGCTTTGCTTTGAGCTTTTACTAATGCGGGTTTCTTTTGTAGCTCAAATTACAATGCCTTCTATCACAATACAAAATCTGGATAATAAAACGGTTGAAGTTACAGAAATGATACAATCGGTGCTACAGGCCATGGGTGCTGCAGGTGTTGATTGGATGCATGCCTGTGGTGGAAAGGGCCGTTGTACTACCTGTGCCATGAAAGTGGTGGAAGGAGCAGAAAACCTTAGTACATATACGGAAGCAGAGCAGCGTATGCAGCGGCAGGGCCGCCTGCCAAAGGTGTATCGGCTGGCTTGCCAGTGCATTGTTGAGAAGGGCAGGGTAGTGGTGCGGGTGCCGGAGTCTGGCAAACTGCCCCACCTGGAGTATACCGATTAGCGCTGAAGAAAGAGGGAGCTTTATGTTTATTGAACCAAAGATTTCGGGTACCGCTGCTGCCGGCAAGGCAGGTTGGATAGAGGTGATTTGTGGCTCCATGTTCAGTGGTAAAACTGAAGAACTGCTGCGCCGCCTGAACCGGGTAATGATTGCCAGGCAGAAGGTGGAAATATTTAAACCGGCCATTGATACCCGCTACCATGAGCAGAACGTGGTATCGCACAATGCCAATTCCATACGCTCCACACCCGTGCAGTTTTCTGAAGACATACTGCTTCTGGCAGGTAATTGCGATGTAGTGGGCATCGATGAAGCCCAGTTTTTTGACGAAGAGCTGGTAGAGGTGTGCAACAAACTTGCCGCCAGTGGTAAAAGAGTTATTGTAGCGGGCCTGGATATGGATTTCAGTGGTAAACCTTTCGGACCCATGCCACAACTGCTTGCCATAGCAGAGTATGTAACCAAAGTGCATGCTATTTGCGTAAAGTGCGGCGATATTGCCCACTACTCCTACCGGCTTACAGCCAATCAAAAAACAGTAATGTTAGGAGAAAAAGATACCTATGAGGCCCGCTGCCGGCGTTGTTTCCTGAAAGGCCCCAAAGCCGAGCAAATAATTTAACCATCATGACTAAGCTGCTGCCCCTATTGCTGCTACTATTTTTTTCTGCTACAGCCCGGGCGCAGGGAGATATACCCATTGGCAGCTGGCGAACCCATTTTTCCTATGCACAGGTGCAGGAAGTGGCACTGGCGGGCAGCAGGGTGTATGCAGCCAGTGAAAACGGTTTTTTTTATTACGATAAAGCTTCGGCTGAAATTGTGGAGCTGGGGCCACTCCGGGGCTTTAACGATGTTGGCGTAAGTACACTTCTGTGGCAGGAGCAAAGCAATCTCCTGCTTATCGGCTATGGCAGCGGTAATATCGATTTGCTTCAGGATGGCAGGGTTACCAACATTCCCACCATCAGCACTGCCAGTATCAGTGGCAGTAAAACCATTCGGGGTACGGCTTTTCGCGGCGATTCGGCCATACTGGCTACGGATTACGGCATCAGCATTCTGCAGCTGGCACAGGCACGGCTGGCCGACAGCTACCTGAACCTCGGCCCCGGCGGCACACGGGCAGGGGTATATAGCCTCGCGGTGCTGAACGATAGCCTCTATGCAGCCACCGATGCCGGCCTGATAGCAAACAGGATAAGCAGCAGCGTTAACCTGAATGATTTCAGCAGCTGGCAGCGTTATGGGGCAAACAGTGGTCTGCCAGAAGAGGGTACTCACTTTGTGGTAGCCTTAGGGGAGCAGCTGTGGGCGGCAAACCGTGCCGGAGGGCTTTACCAGAAGCAGGGTGCGACATGGTTGCCTGCTGCTTTTAATGAAGAGGGTGGCATTACTGACTTGCAGGCTGCAGCAGGGGGTGATGCCCTCATCATTACCACTGAAAGGGCCGTTTACCGCTATCTGCCCGGGCAGCAAACTTATAACAGAATAAGTTCGGATCTTATAATTGAGCCAGTAACTGCAGTGCAGGATGCTGCCGGTTTTTATTGGGTGGGCGATGCTTTCAATGGCCTGCTTACCAACACAGAAGGTAGTTTTGCACGAAGGAGCCCCGATGGGCCACTGAGCGATGCAGTTAACAGCCTGCAGTTTGCCAACGGCCAGATGGTGGCACTTTATGGTGGCTATACCGCCAGCGGAAATCCGCTGGGCACCCGGGGCTTCAGTACTTTTACTACCACCCGGGGCTGGACTAACTACCATCCGCAGCAACGGGCAGGAAGCCACCCTATGCCAGAGGCGCGGGACCTGGTAGCGGCTGCTTTTTCAACGGCAGATAACAGCTGGTACCTGGCTTCTTATTCCGATGGCCTGCTCTCGTGGCGTCCCGAAGATGATGCTTTTATACTCTACGGCCTGAATACCGAAGGGGTAAGCTTTACTGGCGCCAGGGATCTGCCCGACAGGGTGCTGCTAAGTGGTGTGGGGGTTGATAGTGAGGGAAGAGTGTGGATGAGCAGCTACAACAGCAGCCGTCCTTTGCACCGCTTTAATCCATCGGAGGAGAGCTGGCAGGCATACCTGGCCGGGAACAGTACTGCTGCCCTGGCTCAGCAGCTTATCATTCCCTACACCAATGATATATGGTTGCGGCTGCGGCCGGCTGCTGCCAGTGCAGAAGGTATATTGGTATTTAATCCGGAGAAACAGCCTGATGTACGAAGCCTGAACCGTAACCTGGGTACCGGCGGATTAACTGCAAACCAGGTGTATAGCCTGCAGGAAGATCTTGAAGGAAGCGTCTGGGTGGGTACGCAGGATGGTGTTGTTTATGTTACCAACCCGGCAGCAGTGCTATCAAGTGCTGATGTTGATGCAGCTTTGCCTGTCTATCAGCAGAGGCCCCTGCTTGACGAATCGCTCATTACGGCCATAGCAGTAGATGGGGGTAATCGTAAATGGATAGGCACCCGCAGTGGTGTTTGGCTGGTGGGCGATGCCGGCGATACACTCTATCAGCATTTTACTACTGCAAATAGCCCGCTGCCCTCTAACAACATACAGGCTATTGCCATACACGGGCAAACAGGCGAGGTGTTTATTGCTACCGACCAGGGTCTGGTGAGTTACCGGAGTGGTGCCACCACCGGAGGAAGTACCCATGCGGCTGCCATTAAAATTTTTCCGAACCCGGTGCGCCCCGGCTACCGGGGGCAAGTGGGTATTACAGGCCTGGTGCAGGATGCTGTTGTAAAGATCACCAATACGGCAGGTTACCTGGTGCGCGAACTGGAAGCCGAGGGTGGCACCGCCGCCTGGGACCTGCGCGACAGCCGGGGGAATGAAGTGGCCACCGGGGTATATCTTGTTTTTAGTGCCAATGCCCTGGGTACCGAAGCATTGGTGGGCAAGCTGGCTGTAGTGCGGTAAAATGCTTTTTTTGGAATGATAGGAGCCAGATAATTGTTCTGTAGATGTACTAGCACAAGAGATTTATTCATCAGAAATGCTCCATAAAACACGCGGCATTGTACTTAGTCACATTCGTTACCGCGAAACATCCATCATAGTAAAGGTATATACTGAGGCCCTTGGCCTGCAATCGTACATTGTAAACGGGGTGCGCAGCAGCGGCAATGCCCGCAGTGGTGGCAGCCGTATGGCGCTTTACCAACCGCTTACAATGCTGGATATGGTGGTGTACTACCAGGATAAGGCCAACCTGCAGCGGATCAAAGAAATTAAATGTTCGGAACCGTTTATGCAGCTGCCCATGGATTTTCAGAAAACAGGCATTGCCCTGTTCTTAACAGAAATGCTGGGCAAAGCTATGAAGGGTGAGGAGTCTAATCCGCAGCTGTTCCAGTTTTTGCACAGCTCCATACACATACTGGATACTCAGCGGGAGGGTATTCAGAATTTTCACCTGCAGTTTTTGCTGAAGCTATCGCGTTACCTGGGTTTTGCCACGCCTACGGCCGATGATTTTCTGGAAGAGGTAAGTCCTTATATTTCTGCCGATGCCACAGACCGCGAAGCCGTAGAGCGCATGCTGCAGGAGCCTTATGGCAGTCCCATTCCCATGAATGGAGAGCGGCGCCGGCATGTGCTGCAGCTTATCCTGCAGTTTTACCGCCTGCACGTAGCCGATTTTGGCGAACTAAAATCCCTGCCGGTGCTGCAGGAAATGCAATCTTAATCTATGGCAGGCATATACCTACACATCCCTTTTTGCCGGCAGGCATGCTTCTATTGCGACTTCCACTTCAGCACTAACCTGAAGCCGAAGCAGGATTTGCTGCAGGCAATACACCAGGAAGCCCGCATGCAGCAGCACTACCTGCAGGGGGAGCCGGTAGAGACCATCTATTTTGGTGGCGGCACACCCTCCTTGCTGGAGGCTGGTGAAACTGGCGCTTTGCTGCAACATTTACGGGAGCTTTTTGAGGTAAAGGAAGGGGCTGAAATAACCCTGGAGGCCAACCCCGACGACCTGACACCGGAAAAGCTGGAGGCCCTGCGCAAAGTAGGCGTAAACCGCCTAAGCATCGGCATCCAGACTTTTGCCCAGCCAGTGCTGCAGGGCCTGAACCGGGCGCATAGCGCAGCGCAGGCCCATGCCTGTGTGCCGCTGGCCAGGGCGGCAGGCTTCGATAATATCAGCATAGACTTAATGTATGGCTTACCCGGGCAAACCGCTGAGGTCTGGCAGCAGGACCTTGACCTGGCACTGGCGTTGCGGCCCGAACATATATCGGCCTACTGCCTTACCATAGAGCCTAAAACTGCCTTTGGTAAATGGACTGAGCGGGGTAAGCTGCAGCCACCAGGCGAAGAGGTAGGAGAGGAGCATTACCTGATGCTTACGCAGGCCCTGCTCAGGGCGGGCTATGAGCATTACGAAGTATCTAACTTTTGCCTGCCCGGCTACCACTCACACCATAATACCTCTTACTGGCTGCAAAAGAAATATCTCGGGCTTGGGCCGGGCGCCCATTCCTATAACCTGGAGTCGCGGCAATACAATATCCGCAACAATGGCCTTTATATTAAAAAGCTGCAGGCAGGCGTGTTGCCCCAGGAAGGCGAGGAATTGAACCGGCAGGATCATATAAACGAATACCTGATGACGGGCCTGCGTACCAGCTGGGGAATAGACCTGCAGTACTTAAAAAACCAGTGGCAGCACGATTTGCTGCAGCAGAATAAGCGCTACCTGCAGGAAATGCAGGCAAGAGGGCAGGCAAGGCTGGAGAACAATCATCTGATGCTTACAGAAGAAGGCCGCCTGCTTGCCGACGAGATAACGGCCAGGCTATTTATTGTATAAAAGGCAGCATAAACTGCATATCTGTAAGCCGGGGAGGTAAAATTTATATCAGGCTCCTGATGAGCAGGTTAATTGCGTCATTTTTCGGAATAATTTATTATATCTTTAGGAGCTACAATTACCACACAACCGGTTCTGGCATGAGCAGCGAGGAAAAAAAGATTTTCTTTCTTTTAAAGAGCATCATTTTTCATTACCACGGCCTTGATGAAGAGGAGCAGCTTCTGCTGCGCGAAACTGCTCAGGAGCTGGAAGGCGATGAGGAGCTGAACTGGGCGCAGGAGTTTGTGGCCCAGGACTACCTCTCTGCCTTTGACCGCGCCCGCGAATACCTGCAAACGGTAGAAATTGCCCCCGAAAAGAAGCTCGATTACCTCTATCGTGTCTGGAAAGCCAACAACGCCAAAGGCTACATTACAGAAATGGAGGCCACTGGTATGCTGCGCCTCGCCAGAGACTGGCAGTTGGAGGCCGATCTGATGAAGCTTGTGAGGGGCTAGTGCTGCTCAGGCTCTTTCACTTTCTTGAAAAATAATAGCACCCGTTGTAATGCTGGAGCAGAATGCTGTAGCAGGGAAATCCAGGCTGCTTTTGCTCCTGTAAAAATGTGGGTTTCAAAATCTGTGAAGCCTTGATGGGTGATGGTTTTTTTCTGGTAATCTGGTACAGGCTGAAAAGACTTATCGGTGACCCTATCTTATGCCTGGCTGCATGAGTTGTAAGTTTGCAAACACCGGCATCAGTAAGTAATTTGCTGAAGTAACACAGGAAATATGATACAGTTGGGGAGATTTACTTTGCTGCTTGTTAGCTTTTTTGCTTTTTCTTTTGGCGCTGTTAATGCTCAAAAGAAAAAGCCTATTGATAAAGATGCTACCAGGGAGACTAAGGCTTTGTACAAAAACCTGGCTAAGCTATCAAAAAAGCACACGCTCTTTGGCCACCAGCATGCTACAGAATATGGCCATGGCTGGTGGGGCGAAGAAGGCCGCTCAGATGTAAAATCGGTTACGGGTTCTCATCCTGCAGTGATTGGTGTGGATATTATGGGCTTTTCCGGCCGCTCTCCCCAGGAAATACAAAGGGCTAAAGAAAGCCTTCGTAAAAATGTGGTAGATACCTACAATCGCGGTGGTGTAAGCACAATAGCCTGGCATTTTTCTAACCCTGTGTCAGGTGGGGGTTTTTACTGGAAGGACTCGGTATCGCTGCCTGCTGTAAAATACATTATTCCCGGTGGCGAGGCCCATGAGCAGTACAAAGAGATTTTAAGAGGTATGGGTGAATGGGCGCATAGCCTTAAAGGAGCCGATGGTGCCCTGGCCCCTGTTGTTTTCCGGCCTTATCATGAGTTCGATGGCGGCTGGTTCTGGTGGGGTAAGCCTCACACAAGTCGCGAGGAATTTATTTCTTTGTGGCGCTTTACGGTTTCTTACCTTAGAGATAGCCTTGATGTGCACAATTTTATCTATGCATTTTCACCAGATAATAAGTTTAATAACGAGCAGGAGTTTCTGGAGCGTTACCCTGGCGATGAGTGGGTAGATATGGTGGGCATGGACAATTATGCCGATCTGGGCCGCGACCGTTATGCTATTGACACAGCTGCCATGAAGCTGAAGATTGTATCTGACTATGCCATCAAGGCAGGCAAGCTGGCTGCTTTTACCGAAACCGGGCTGGAGTCTATACCGGATACCACCTGGTGGACAGAAACCCTGCTTAAAACAATGAAGGCGCACGATATGAGGCTTGCCTACGTGCTGGTCTGGCGGAATGATGTAAAAAGCCCCACCCACTACTATGCACCTTATCCGGGTCATAGGAGTGTGCCGGATTTTCTGAAGTTCTATAACGATCCTTATACCTTGTTTGAGAGAGATCTTAAGAACATCTACAATAAAAGAAAGTCTGCTAAAAAGCGGCCGGCAGAGCAAAAAGCTGCAGGCAGTAATAAGTAATTAATAGTTTGTGCAGAAATTAACTGCAATTGCCCCGGCTGCAGCGCATTAAAGTATCTGCTACAGCCGGGGCAATTTTTTTACTTCTCTTCAGAAAGTTATGAAAGGCCCATACTTAGAAGTAACTGTGCCCTGGCTTCTTACAGGCTCATCATTTCTTTAAAGCGGGTGGCCTGGCGGCGGCTAACCTCTACTTTTTCTCCTCCCTGCAGGGTTACCATCAGGCCACCGTTAAACCAGGGTTCTATGTTTTCTACCCAGTTAAGGTTAATCATATGTTTGCGGTTAGCCCTGAAAAACACTTTATCATCCAGCCGTTCATCCAGCGCGTTAAGCGATTTGTGGATCATGGGCTTGTGATGATCGAAGTACACTTTAATATAGTTTCCGTCGCTTTCGAACAGGCGTACTTTGCTTAGGCGCACAAACCAGCAGCGGTCGCCATCTTTTACAAACACCTGGTCGTCGGGGCCCAGCTTGTGCTGTCGGGCAGGAGCAGAGGAGGCATCGTCCTCATCTTCATCTTCTTTGTCGCTGCCGTTCTCACTGAGAGCCCCTAGTTTCTTAATGCTTTCCTGCAGGCGTTCGGGTTGTACGGGTTTGAGCAGGTAGTCCAGCGCGCTTACCTCAAAGGCTTTAAGGGCATACTCATCGTAGGCGGTTGTAAAAATTACGGTAGGCACTTTGTCGAGCATCTCCAGCAGGTCAAAGCCGGTTTTGCCGGGCATCTGAATGTCCAGAAACAGCAGGTCGGGCTGCAGTTCTTTTATTTTTTCATAGGCATCTTCGGCATTTACTGCTTCACCTACTACTTCTACTTCGTGGTGCTCTGCCAGGAGCGACATTAGCTCTTTGCGGGCCAGGCGTTCGTCGTCTACGATAAGGGCTTTCATAGGATCAATGTTGAGGGATTACCAGTTCGGTGAGTACGGTTTTGTCGTTTTCGTTTTTAATACTAAAGTGAGCACGGTGTCCGTAGAGGAGTGCCAGGCGTTGCTTGGTATTGGCAAGGCCAACACCGCTTCCGTTCTTTTTCTTTACACCATTAACATATTGTCCGCTGTTGCGCACGCACACATGCAGCTTTTGCTCTTTTACCAGCGCATCTATGTGTACAATGCCACCATCAATGAGGTTAGAAATACCATGCTTGATGCCGTTTTCCACCAGCGTTTGCAGCATCATGGGCGGCACCTGAAAATCGCTGGCTTCGGGGCTGATGTTGTACTGGATGCGCAGGCGTTCTTCAAAGCGGATCCCCTCCAGGGCCAGGTAGTCTTTTACCGTTTGCAGCTCGTCCTGAAAGCGCACCAGGCTGCGTTTATCCATCACCAGGGAGTTGCGAAGTATATTGCTAAGCTGGGTTATGGCTTTCTTGGATTTCTGCGGATCTTCGTCTACCAGTGCCCGGATGCTGTTAAGGGCATTAAAAATAAAGTGAGGATTGAGCTGCGACTTAAGGCGGTTCAGGGTCATTTCATTTAGTGCGGCCTCGTAGCGCAGGGTGGCATTGTAACGTTCAACATAATGATAGGCTATGTAAATAACACACCAGATGAAGAAGATCGTCATGTTGGTGAGTATGTTGAGCAGGGCCAGGGTAAGGTCCAGCCCGGCGGCCAGGTTATCCTGCAGGTAGAATGTTGCCAGCTGCAGGCCATAAACAAGGGCACTCATAATCAGGATGGCCAGAATAATGCGTGGCACCAGCCTGCCTGTAGAGAGTTTCAGCCACCTGCGCCGGTGTACCCATGCCCGGAAAGCGTGCGTAATCAGCAGGGAATAGAGAACAGCAAGAAAGAGATTCAATACTTGCTCAGGGCTGGCACCATTCAGCAGAAAGAAGAAAATATTGATGACGCCATACAGCGACCAGCCCCCTAATTGACAAATCCAGTAAACAGTATTGCGCGTCATGAGTATTCAGCAAACAGAAATGTTCATTCAATTTAATGTTTAGCAATCATATTTAAAAGCAGAATGGTATGAGAGGTAAAAGGCTTGGCTGAATGGGAGAATAGGCTGATGATTAAGCCCGCTGATTTGTGGAGGGTGAGCAGTTGTTAGCCCGGTTGTTGTAGGCAATGGGCAACTGGCCCTGGTGAAATTGTGCATTAAAAAAGCATCTCCAGGTGGAGATGCCTTATTGATAAAATATGTGAAGAGGATTTACTACTTATTTAATTTCTTTAATGCCTGAAGGCTACTATGGTGCCAGCCACTTACCAGTACCTTCGAGAGGTTAATTGTGCTTTTTTCGTGCTTAATATTACGTGTAGTGTAAATCAGCAACCTTAGCGATACCTGGCTTCCTCAATCGATTTCGGTTGAGCCTTCAACATTATGTGCTAGCAAGATAGCTATAAAAATAAGAAAAACCATTTTTTACTAAATAAAAATTCTGAATTAGCCTAAAATATCAGAATAAAATATTGCAAACGTTTGAAAAAGTTAAAAAGGGCTGTTTTTCTTACATCATTATTGCTTGGGTATGCTGCTTACTGGCAGGCATCCGGCACGCAAAGTTAAACAAATATCCGGTATTGCCTTTTACGCATAACCCTTAACAAAGCCTGTGCCTTTAGATTTTGTGTTATTTAGGGCAGGAGAACGTATATTTTTTCAGGACCAGGCAGGAGCTGGTGCTGCAGCTGTTTTATGGTGCTGTTTTCTTTCTCTCTGTGTATTTGTGGGCTGCTGCGGCAGTCAGATCACCAGCGCTTTGTTGTTAAAGTATTCAGCAGTAGCTACATAAATAGCTCAGCTATGTTATTCCGCAATCTTTGATAAAGATGCAGCGCCGCTAATAACAGCCCTGCAAATGCTGCTGCAGGAGGTGCTGGTGTTTATGAAAGATCAAAAGCGGTTTTGGTATTACTTAAAGAATTGGTTTAACTTGTTAGCTACACCAAAACAAATCTATATGACTATTTTTACCCTGATAAGACGGCAGAGCTGGAAAAGCTTGTTGCCGGTTTTTATTTTTTTAGTGTTGATTTCTCTGTTTACCTGTACGCAGCCACTGCTGGCCCAGGGTGGCCTGGCCGTAAGTGGCAGGGTGCTAAATGAACGAGATGAACCGCTGATAGGTGTTGCCGTGCAGGTGAAAGGTACCTCTACGGGAACAGTTACCGATGCCAGCGGCTCCTATCAGCTAACAGTGCCAGATGCGAATGCTACCTTGGTGTACAGCTACATAGGATATGCCCGCCAGGAAGTGCGGATAGCAAACAGACCCAACATCAATGTTGTGCTCAAAGAAGAAATAGAAAGCCTCCAGGACCTGGTGGTGGTAGGTACCCGCAGCCAGAACCGCACGGTAACGGAAACCCCTGTGGCCATTGATATTATTCCAATTCAGGAGATTACAACCACCTCCGGCCAGCTGGATGTAAACATGCTCCTGCAGTATGTGGCGCCTTCTTTTAACGTAAACCGCCAGTCTGGTTCAGATGGTAGCGACCACGTTGATCCGGCCACTATCCGGGGGCTGGGTCCCGACCAGACACTGGTGCTGGTAAATGGCAAAAGGCGCCACCAGTCATCTCTGATCAACATATTTGGTACCAGGGGGCGTGGCAACACCGGTACCGACCTTAACACCATACCGGCAGCAGCCATAGACCGGGTAGAAATTCTGCGCGATGGTGCCAGTGCCCAGTATGGTTCCGATGCCATAGCCGGGGTTATCAACATTGTGCTTAAATCTTCGGTAAATGAATTTACCGGCAATGTTAACTCGGGCATTACTTCAGAGGGTGATGGCAAAAGCTTTCAGGTAAACGGCAATTATGGTTTTGAGATAGGTGAGCGCGGCTTTGTAAACATGACGATGGATTACCTAAGCCGTGGCAGAACCAACAGGGTGCCAGATCCTGGCCAGTACGAAATATACCGACGCCAGTTTGGTGATGCAGAGTCCGATAATTTTTCTGCACTCTTCAATGCTGAGCTACCCCTTAGCGAAACATCTTCGTTCTATACTTTTGGCGGGTTTAACTTTCGCGATACCGATGCCTATGCCTGGACCCGCGAAGCCGATGACGACAGAAACATACCATCTATTTACCCCAATGGGTTTGATCCACGCATTCAGTCCCGCATTATCGACAGGTCTGTATCGGCAGGCTTTAAGAGTAAGGTGCAGGAATGGGACCTGGACCTGAACAACACCTACGGCTCCAACCGCTTTCACTATATTGTAGCCGGTAGCCTTAATGCATCTTTGCTGGAAGAAACCCCTACGCGCTTTGATGCAGGTGGCTTTGAGCTTTCGCAAAATACAACCGGCATTAACCTTTCCCGCTACTTTAAAGACTGGTTTGCCGGCACTAACATTGCCTTTGGTACAGAGTATCGCCTGGAGCGCTACCAGATCTTTGCAGGCGAGGAGGCGTCGTGGCGTAATTACGGTATTATAGATTCTGTAATAGATGGCCGGGTGCGGCAGTTCGATGTGCTGGGGCGGGCCGGTGGCTCACAGGGCTTCCCTGGCTTTAACCCCGAAAATGAGCTGGATGAGATCCGCACGAACATTGGCGTGTATGTAGATGGTGAGTTTGACTTTACTGACCGCTTTATGGTTGGTGCTGCTATGCGCTTTGAGAACTACAGCGATTTTGGCAATACCCTAAATGGTAAGCTGGCCTCCAGGCTGGAGTTTACCGATAACTTTGCCCTGCGTGGTTCTGTAAGCACAGGCTTTAGGGCACCCTCGCTGGCGCAGGTTTACTTTAACTCCACCTTTACCGACTTTGTAGGAGGTGTGGCTGTAGATAAGGTGATTGCCGGAAACACCAGTGCCTTAACCCGTAAACTGGGTATACCTGCCCTTACAGAAGAGCGGGCGCTCAATGCGAGCCTGGGCTTTACGGCCAGCCTCAGAAACTTTACGGCAACCGTAGATGGCTACTATGTGGCTATAGACGACCGCGTAGTGCTTACTGGTGCTTTTGAAGATACCGACGATGTGATTGGTGAGGATCTGCAGGCCCTGAACGTGGGCGCGGCACAGTTTTTTACCAATGCTGTAGATACCCGTACCAAAGGTATTGATGTGATCCTTACCTGGGCCAATAACTTTGGCCAGGATAATCGCCTGAGCTTAAGCCTTGCCGGTAACTTCAACGATATGGAAATTGATGCAATACATACAACCCAGCGTTTGCAGGGAAAAGAAGATATTTACTTTGGAGAGCGTGAGCAGAGGTTTCTGATTGCCAGTGCACCACCCAGCAAAATAAACTTTATTGCAGACTACAAGCTGCGTGGCTGGACCTTCAATGCCAAGCTAATGCGCTTTGGCGAAGTTGTGCTGATGAACTGGAATGAACTGGAAGATGTGCCGATGGAGGAAAAGCTGGATGTTTATACACCCAAGTACACAACCGATCTGGCGGTGGCCAGGCAGCTGGGAAATAACATAATACTCACGGTGGGGGCCACCAATATTTTTGATGTTTATCCCGATGAGCATGACCCGGCCCTAACAGAATCGGGTGGTTTGTGGGATCCCGTTCAAATGGGCTTTACCGGGGCCTTTTACTATGGCCGCTTACGCTTTACCATAGATTAAACAGCTAAACAACATAATAGTCTGTATCGAAGAAAGAACCCTTGCCGGAAACGGCCAGGGTTCTTTCTTTTTACCATCTTTGGCCAGGTAAACAGAGCAGAACATTCCCGGTACTAGAATTCGTAGGGATTCAGGTATACCGAAAAGGTGGAGCCAAGCCCCGGGTTGCTGTTTACTTCTATGTAGCCACCATTTTTGCTTACCATGTTCTGTACCATGTGCAGGCCAATACCCAGGCCCTGCCCTTGCTGGCTTAGTCGTTTAAAGGGGCGAAAAAGATTTTTGTTGTTGCGCTGCAGGTCAATGCCAATTCCGTTGTCTTCCACGCTAAGTAAGTAGTATTTGCCTTTCCACTCTCCTTTAACCTTAATGCTAAGGCTACGGCCAGCATCGCGGTACTTAATGGCATTGCTGATTAAGTTACGCAAAATACTGTGCAGGTAGGGCTTCAGGTAGTAAAGCGGCTTTTCGAGCACAATCTGCTGCGCCAGCAAAGCACCGGCATCTTTCAGGGTCTCGGATAATTCTTCTTTTACCTCTTCAAATACTTGCAGGGGGTTTACCGACTGCACGCGTAGTGCGTTATGGCCCTCCTGCATTTGCACTATTTCTACCAAACCAATAATCGTATTGTCCAGGCGGTTCAGCAGGGGTTTAAAAGTCTCCAGCAGCTTCTGTTTCTTTTCTGCCCTTTCCTCGCGTAACACCATATCGTGGAGCAGCTTCATGTTAGCTACCGGTGAGCGTAAGTCATGGGCGGCAGTGTGCACGAACTGATCCAGGTAATTGTTGATTTGCCGCAGCTCGTGGTTCTTTTGGGCAAGCACATCGCTTTGCTGCTTTTGGTCGTGTATATCGGTGCAGGTGCCAAACCATTTAATAATTTTTCCACTCGAATCCCTTAGGGGGGTAGCCCGGCCTATAAACCAGCGGTACACACCATCGTAGCGCCTGAAGCGGTACTCAACCTGGTAAGGTTCTCCGGTGGCAACACTGTGGTACCAGCGCTCCCGCATCAGCTGCAGGTCATCGGGGTGTAGCACCTCTGTCCAGCCCTGGCCTTTTGATTGTTCAAAGCTTAGCCCTGTAAATTCATACCACCGCTGGTTAAAGTAGTCGTGCTCGCCGTCTGGCTTCGTTGACCACACAATCTGCGGAATCATCTGGTTCAGCAGCTGGTACTCCTGCGCCATTTTTGCCAGCTCGGTACGGTTTTGTTTTTGTTCATGAACATCTGCACAGAAGCCGTACCATTTTATAACCTTGCCCTCCTCATTGCGCAAGGGCATGCCCCTGCCTATGTGCCAGCGATAGCTGCCATCGTGTCTGCGCAGGCGATACTCGACCTGGTAGGGCTCGCTGTTCTCCAGGGCGTGTTCCCAGCTAAGCAGGGTTTGCTGTGTGTCTTCCGGGTGAATAACAATCTGCCAGCCCCACTGCAGGCTCTCTCCCAGGCTTAAGCCAGTGTACTCATACCAGCGCGGATTAAAATAAGAAACACTTCCATTTGCCTCGGTAGTCCACACAATCTGCGGAATTATTTCGGCCATGAAAACAAAATCTCTTGCCTGCTGCAGCTCCTTTTGTGCTTCCTGCAGGTTACTAATGTTCTCCGAAACGGCAAGCACCGAAATAACTTTGCCACTGGCATTCTTTTCAGGAATAAAGCGGGTGTAATAATCTTTAAGCACACCCTTAAGTTCGTAGGTGCTGATTAGATCCGTTTCCTGCCCTGAGGTGAGGGCCTGCTTTACTTTAAGAAAGTAGCCTTCGGAGATTTTGCTGGCATTGGGTGCATCAAAAATGTTTTTGCTGATAAGGGTAGCTGGAGCTACCTCCAGTTCGTGTTCAACAGCAGAGTTTACAAAGAGCACCTGCATATCCGGGGCATAGCGAACAACAATGTCGGGTGTGGATTCTGCCAGGGTTCGGAAGCGTTGTTCGGCATCGTGTAACAGCGCCTCCACTATTTTTTCCTTGCTGATGTCTTTTACCTGGTACAGCACTCCCAGGAGCTGGCCGTTTTTATCTTTCAGCGGAATAAAGTGAAAGCTGTAGGTGGTAGGCTGGAGGCTTGCATGGCCAAAGGTTTCCTGCAGGGAAAATTCTTCCCCGTTCAATACCTGTCCCCAGATGCGCATTACTTTTTCCTGCTCTCCGGGTAGGTGATGAAGGGTATCCAGCAGATGATCTCCCTGCACTATCTCAATGGCAAAAATGCGCGCATACTCTTTTTTGTAAGCATCATTGAAGGTGATATAGCGCATGTTTATGTCTAGCACTGCCATGAGCTGGTCACTTATGCCATTGATCAGTGCATCCAGAATATCTGGCGAGAGAGTGGTGGCAGCCAGGATGTTTTGTTCAGCCGGCTGCTTCTTTTCGATCTCCAGCAGAAAAAGCTCCTGGTCTTCCCCAATCACTTTTATTATTAATTCTTCTCCTGAAATCGGGGGGCAAATGCTAAATGGGGCTGATTCTGATTTGCTTCTGCTATTTTTGTATTCCTCCAGGAAAGAAATTAGCTGTTGCTGCTTGAGTTCTCCAATTTCTAAAAGGCTGGAGAAGGTCTCCTCTTCAGGGAATGGCCACAGGCTTTTAGCTGCATTATTGTACTTGCGGACTTGGCCACTGCCACTTACTAACAGCAATGGCTTTTCATGTAAATCTAGCAGCTGGTGGAGTAGATGTACCAAAATTATCTGATCGGGGAAACTTTAAGCAGTAAACTAATAACGGATTTTAAAACACTTAGTTGCTTCTGAATTAACAAACTGCCGTAAATAGTTTGGGCTACTTTACATAGGGCTGTTGCAGGTACAGCCGGCTGAAAATCTTGATAAGAATGGGGTGCTTCTCCGGAGCTCCGGCTGTTGCGAGGCTACTGATAAATATTGTTAATGCGGTTGCCGGTTTGCCGGTGGAGTAGCACATTTCCTGGAATCAATAATACTCAGGAATTTTAAGCCAGTATGGATGGTTCTTTTCTGAAGGAAATTTTGTTTTTACTGGATGCCACACCTCACTTTTCATAAAAAAATTTTAAAAGCCCTATTTTTTAATGTTGGGGTAATTTTAAGCCAAAACATGGGGTGTATTAATATAAGATATCGCCAAAATACAATTTAAAGGTCTTTATGACATTATGATTAGAAACAGGAGTCGGTAATATATTAAAGACTTATAGTTTGTTTCTTTAAAATTTTAAAAATTATTGAGAATTTTCTTATTTTCAGCAATAATTTGCCAAAACCAGATAAACGATTCTACGATATTAAATTGTGCCTTTCTAGGAGCCTATAGCTCAGCCTTTTGAAGCCCTTTTACTTATGGCCAAACTAAAAAACATTATAAAGCAGCTCTCTGAGGGAGACTACGATAAGATCTATAATTCGCTAATGGAAAGCAGCGCTGAAAAGTCAGCCTACCTGTTAAAAGCCATGCGCGAAAAGCACGTTTCTGATAACAAAATCATGGACGAGCTTGATGTAAACACCAATGCGTACTATACGCTGCGCTCCCGCCTTAACCAGAAGATCGAGGAATACCTGCTTCAGCAGATGGAAAATCCCCGGACGGATGTGTTGAAGAAAGTAGCCAACATCA
The DNA here is from genome assembly GCF_020178975.1 of Cesiribacter sp. SM1. GTDB lineage: Bacteria > Bacteroidota > Bacteroidia > Cytophagales > Cyclobacteriaceae > Cesiribacter. The sequence continues at coordinate 172,651 of NZ_JAHXBU010000094.1, read as the reverse complement.
ACGAGGTAATTTTTACCAAGAAAAAAGCAATTGCGATAGCTACTCTTAAAAAGCTGGAGAAGGAATTGCTCGATTATGATTTGGCCAATGAGCTTACAGTTGTGTATAAAACGCTGAAAAAACTGCACGTTCATTCTCCGGAGCACTTTACTTATTCGCAGCTTTACAACCAGCACGTAGCCTATATGCTGGCGGTAGATAAGGCAGAAGACCTGCTGGTAAACTACTTCCGCAAATATGGCGAATACACCTTAACGGGTGGCGAAATTGAAAAGCTGGAGCTAACGCTGCTGACCAACGAAATGCACAATGTGTGCAGGCTTTATAATTCGCACAGGTTGTACATTTACCAAAGCTGCCTTGGTGTATTCCACAGGCTTTTTGTGGTGCGCGATGAGAGCATGGAGCAGGAGCTGGAGCCTATAGAGGATATCCTGGACCGCATGCATGCCATCTTTGAAATGTATCACCTCGATACGATCTATTACCACCTGCGCCTGGTATATGAGTACCTGCGCCTGGAGTACTACAACTACTATAAAGTATACCGGAAGGCAGAGAACTTCTATGAGGAGGTAAACGAATCTACCGCACACCTGCTCACCAACTACAGCCTGTTTACTTACCCTGCCCAGTTCCTGCTCACCAAAGTTGAGCGCCACCTGCGCATGGGAGATCCCGAGCGTATGTACGAGGAAAATGAGGTGCTGTTCCAGGATTTTGAAATCGACAAGGAAGACCTGCCCAAGTACATCACTTATGTTACCTACAGGTCTATTTCCTGCTATTATGCAGGGAAAACCGATGAGGCATCCCGCTGGATCAACAAGCTGCTGAACGACGTTAGCCTTAAGAAGTACCCCTATGCACAGCTGGAGATTAAAACCCTGCTGGCGCTGCAGTACTGCCTCATGAGCGATTATGATTTGTTCAACCAGCTGATCAATTCCATTCAGCGTCAGATACGCCTGTTAGGAAAAGACACCTGCGACCATGTGCTGATCTTTACCAAGATTCTGAAAATTGCTATTTCAGAAAGCAAGCGCAATAAGTACGAAAAGATCAAGCAGCTGGCAGAGCGCATTAATGCTATGGAGCCTCCATACTTTGCGCCTACCAAGTACATTCGCTTTGATGATACACTACTGGAGAAGCTTGCTGCTTTATAAGTAGTTAAGCTCTCAGGCATTTGCCTGTGCTTAAGCCAGATAGAATAACTTTATAAAAAAGGGCCCAGGAAGAAAATCCGGGCCCTTTTTTATGCCTGTTCAGGTAGGCAGACGTAGATTTAGGAGTGCTGTATAAGGTGCCGCAAAAGAAGATGGGGCAAGGGTATTCCTGCGCCTGCCGGTATTGCTGGCAAGGGTTTTTTGCTCCCGGCTGAACATAAAAAAAGGCTGCCGGTAAGGCAGCCTTTTATATTGTATTTACACCGTTACAAGTGCTCAAACATTCAGTTTTTCCAGGTTTTCCTGGGTAAGCGGCTTGTTGATGTATTTTTTAACGTACTCATACTTCTTGGAACGGTTTACGTCCTGAGGGTTGATAGAAGATGTTAACATTACAATTTTACACTTCTTCTTTGTGATATCGGATAGCTTATCAAACTCATCTAAGAACTGAAAGCCATCCATCAGAGGCATGTCAATATCCAGGAAGATAAGATCCGGCAGAATGCTCTCGCCGGCGCCTTCAAGTTTTTCTATATTCTTCAAAAACTCGATAGCACTTTTGGCACCGGTGTGGGTGAAAATTTTATTAGTGATGTTACTGGCTTCTATCATTTTATGATTGATGAGATTGTCAATCTCATTGTCATCAATAAGCATGACAGCGTTGTAGTGGGGTTTGTTCTTTTCTGCCATATATTTTGCAAAAAAATAAATCTGGATGCACGGTGAATATACGAACGCTCATCCATTTATCCAATGTTTGGGTTAATAGTACGTTAAAATAAACACCTATAAAATGTTTTCGGACATATTTTGTTTACAAATCAAACTTTATGCCTTGTGCAAGCGGCAGGTCAGAACCATAGTTAATGGTGTTGGTCTGCCTGCGCATGTAAAATTTCCAGGCATCGGAGCCCGATTCGCGCCCGCCGCCGGTTTCTTTTTCGCCGCCAAAAGCGCCGCCGATTTCGGCCCCGGAGGTACCTATATTTACGTTGGCAATTCCGCAATCAGAACCTGCATGGCTTAAAAACAGCTCGGCTTCGCGCAGGTTGTTTGTGATGATGGAAGATGATAATCCCTGTGGTACACCGTTTTGTATGGCAATTGCCTCCTGAATGGTATTATATTTCATCAGGTACAAAATGGGGGCAAACGTTTCGTGCTGCACCATTTCGTAGTGGGGTTCCACCTCGAAAATGGCCGGCTTTACATAGCAGCCGCTCTCATAGCCTGCACCCTCCAGCACACCACCTTCCACTACGGTTTTTGCACCTTCGGCTTTTACTTTTTCTATGGTGTTCTGGTACTGGCTTACTGCATCTTTGTCAATAAGCGGGCCAACGTGGTTCCTGCTGTCGAGGGGGTTGCCCAGCCGCAACTGCTGATAGGCGTTTGTTAAACGCTCCTTAAATTCTCCATAGATGCTTTCGTGTATGATTAGTCGGCGGGTGGTGGTACAGCGCTGCCCGGCAGTACCCACGGCGCCAAAAAGTGCAGCCGGTATGGCTACTTTTAAGTCTGCATCCTGCGAGATAATAATGGCATTGTTACCACCCAGCTCCAGCAAGGATTTACCCAGGCGTGCACCTACTGCCTCGCCTACTTTTTTGCCCATACGGGTAGAGCCTGTGGCAGACACCAGCGGAATGCGCCTGTCGTGCGATATTTTTTCGCCAATGCGGTAATCGCCCTGCACCAGCACACACACACCCTCGGGTACGTTGTTTTTCTTCAGCACCTCGCCCATAATTTTCTGGCAGGCTAGGGCTGTTACAGGTGTTTTTTCAGAAGGTTTCCAGAGTACGCAATCGCCGCACACCCAGGCCAGAGCGGCATTCCAGCTCCACACGGCTACCGGAAAGTTAAAGGCCGAGATAACCCCAACAATGCCCAGCGGGTGGTACTGCTCGTACATGCGGTGCTGTGGGCGCTCGGAGTGCATGGTGAGTCCGTGCAGCTGCCGGCTTAGGCCTACAGCAAAATCGCAGATATCGATCATTTCCTGCACTTCGCCCAGGCCTTCCTGCAGGCTTTTGCCCATTTCGTAGCTCACCAGCTGGCCCAGCGGCTCTTTATATTGTCTTAGCGATTCGCCAAACTGCCTTACCACTTCGCCTCTCCTGGGCGAGGGCCAAAGGCGCCATTCGTTAAATGCCTGCAGCGACTGATTTATCGCACGCTCCCAATCTTCATCTGTGGTGGCATGTACACTGGCAATATCCTTACCATCTACCGGCGACCAGGAGGTGATTTTTTCAGCACCCTCGCCAAACCATTCGGCTCCGGTGGAGGTGGATTTGTTCAGAGACTCAATTCCAAATTGCTTCAGTATTTGCTGCAGATCAAAGCTACTCTGGCTCATAATAAAAAATGGTTTAGGGGTAAAGTTAAAGATTTAGCGCTTAGTCATGAACCTTTTGCCTGTAGTTTTTAAAGCTAATTGCAGATATTACCCCAACAACTACAGGGCTTTTTCTACACTTTCTGTCTGATCAGATCCTGCTTTTATTATGTTTTTGTTTGTGGCACTATGCTTGCTATAACTATCTGGTATTAGAATTGTATAATAATAAACAGCGGCGGTTTAATCAGGAAAAGACGTTGCCGCAAGCGTAGCCCTATATCCGGATGTGTAAAAGCCGCGTATGCTCTATAAAACAAAAACTTTAAAACTATGATAGGTACTGCAGGTGTAGCCCCACTGTACTTTGGGTGTCTTATGCCAGCTGCCTGTCACACACAGTAATATGATGTTAGTCCGTTTTCTGCGGTGGCTTTTGCGTTGGCTGCCTTTGCTTATCTTTTTAGGAGTTGCCTGGTGGCTGCTGGAAACCAGGTTTAACTGGTTTCGCGAAAAAGAAGAGTCTGTTGCTACAGTGCGGCACGAAACCGTGCTCCAGGAAATTGAAAGCATGGGCCGGCTGGAGCTGGTGCGCTACCGCTTTAAAGATATTGTTGAGCTAACCGAAAAGAATGCACCCTACCTGGGCATCTTTGATGTGCCCGACAGCAAAGTGGCCCTGATTACAGTAGGAGAGGCCACAGGCTGTATTGATCTGAGAAAGATCAGTGCAGAGGATGTTATCATCAGCGGCGATACCGTTATGGTGCACCTGCCCAGGCCCGAGCTGTGCTACTACAAGCTCGACCTCTCAAAATCGCGGGTATATTCTATTGAAAAGCAGGTGTATTTTAAGGAAGACAGCAAGCTGCTGGAGCAGGCTTATAAAAAGGCTGAGCAGCAAATGCGCACAGCTGCCCTGCAATCGGGCATACTGAAGGAAACCCGCGAAAATGCGGAACAGGTACTGCGGCCGCTGCTGGAAAAGGTATCTGGCAAACGCATCATCTTTCTCGATCAGCTTCCTCCACCAGATACAAGGATAGAGCAGCGAAGAGGTTAACGTGCTGATTGGGAGCGGTGGTGCAATTTACCTGTTTTTTTTAGTCCTGCACTGTGCCCCTTCCTGCACCTCCCCGGAGCCTGTGCTACCGGGCACCTACGCCTCATATCTGCGCCGAAATGCGCTGTCTGCAGGGGCAGCAGTAGTGTTTAACCTGCAGCAAATAAATTTCTGCGGGCCTCCAAATTTACATATCAACACATTAATAATTAGTCGCAGCGGCTTAGCCTCCCGGGCGAACCTTCGCATTAATCATCTCCCTCCAGCTCCTTTAATGCATCCCAAACAAGGTCTTGTTCGTAGCCTTTGCTGATGGCATAGCGAACCAGCTTGTTCTTTCTGGCGTAGGGGTCTTTGTCGTGGGTGGATTTACTTTTTTTATCCAGCAGAGTTAAAAGGGCTTCCCAGTACTGTTCGGGGTCTATCTCCCTTAGTGCTTTTTGCTGCAGGGTATCCGGAACCCGGTGTTGCTTGAGGCCCTGAAGAATTTTGTAGCGGCCCCAGTGCTTTACCCTAAATTTGCTGCCGGCGTAAGCGATGGCAAAGCGTTCTTCGTTAAAGAAGTTCTCCTGCTCCAGCTCGGTAAGCATGCGCTCTATGGCTTCGGGTTCCTGGCCCCATTCGGCCAGTTTATCGCGCAGCTGCTGGCGGGAGCGCTCCTGGTAGGCGCAGTAAGCCATTGCTTTTGCTTTTGCATCGGCATAGTGCAGGGGTTTGGGTGGTTCCGGAGGGCCTTTACGCATCATACTTGAAACTACGGTATCTTGAAAAATAAACAAGCATTAGCCTTACTTTTTACTGCCAATGGCATTTCTGGTTTTGCACAGGGCGTGTCCATGCTGGCCATACCCTGGTATTTTGCCCAGCAAAGCCTCTCCAGCCGCTTTAACCTCATGTATGCCTTTGTTACCTTCTGCACCCTTTTCTGGGGCTTGTTTGCAGGTTCGCTGGTAGACCGCTTTCCGCGGAAAAGGGTGTTTTTAACTACTAACCTGGTAGAAGGTACAATTGTGCTGGCTGTTGCAGCGCTGGGCTTCTGGCAGCAGGCACTCCCCTGGTATCTGGTAATGCTGGTGTTTGGCGTTACTATTTTCGGATACCAGATCCACTATCCCAACCTTTACGCCTTTGCACAGGAAATTACCAAAAAAGGCAACTACCAGCGGGTTACTTCCATGCTGGAGATTGTGGGCCAGAGTACTAATGTAGGGGCGGGCCTGCTGGCGGCGCTCCTGCTGGAAGGGGTAAACTGGCAGCAAACCCTCACCCTCGGTTCGCAGGAAATTCCGCTTGCCATCCATATTCCACGCTGGACGATCTGGGAAATATTCGCCCTCGATGGGGCTACTTATTTCATCTCTTCCTGCCTTATTGCCTTAATCCGTTATGTGCCGCAAACCCAGTTCGAAATAGAAGTGGGAAGCGTGTTTAAGCGCATCCGTACGGGAATTACCTTTTTACAGCAGAACAGGGCCATTTTGTTGTTTGGCCTGCTATCCTACACAGTATTTGTGGTGGTACTGGTAGAGCTGCACGCCGTGGCGCCTATATACATTACCAACCACCTGCAGCAGGGAGGGGAGGTACTGGGCACCATGGAGGTGCTGTATGCCATAGGAGCCCTTTCTGCAGGCCTGGGTGTACGCTGGCTCTTCAGGAGCGGAGAGGTAGTTAAAGCCGTTATGCTGTTAATGTTGCTGGCAATAGTCTCGATGGGTGTGCTGGCGCTTACCCGCTCTGTGGTTATATTCCTGGGGGCGGGCCTGCTTATAGGCTTTTCCAATGCCGGAATACGGGTGCTGCGCGTTGCTTACCTTTTCGAGCATATTCCCAACAACATTATAGGCCGCACCAACTCTGTTTTCAGCATGGCAAACATACTAATGCGGGTAGGTTTTATACTGCTCTTCAGCAGTGCGTTCTTTAACCGGGGCTCCAATATTGCCTGGGCCTACAGCATTATGGCCCTGTTTATACTCATTGCCCTGGTGTTGCTGGTGCTTCAGTACCTTAAACCTTCTTTGGATAATACCGGGGGCAGTTCGGCCTCTTCGGCGGCAGAGCGTACACGGCCCCTGCCAAAGTTAAACCGTAACCCAAGCTCCAGGGCATCTGGCTGAGTATTAAACTCTTTAAAATCGGCACCGGCGGCAAGCCATACCGAACGGAACAGCTTAATGCCGGCATTGGCGCCCCAGCTGTAGTAGCTGTTCTTGTACACACTGCTTCCCATTACAAGTGTATTCAGCACGGTAACAGTATAGTTAAACCTGAACTCAGGCACTTCCCTTCCTTCCCTGATCTGCATCATCATAAAGGGAGAGGAGCGGAGCCAGCTGTAGGTCTCCAGCTCTCTGAAGCCCAGTAATATGTTGTACTGCCGGTTTCCCTTCTCCAGGGCGTTTTCCATAGAAACACCCGTCACTAAATGATCGCGCCGGAGCAGGGCCGAAAAGTCAGTAGTGTTGTAGGTAGTGGGCGCTTTGCTATCCCAGATATCACTGGCAGAAGCCACATCTGTTACCTGGTGCCAGTTGCGCTGCACACCCAGGCGCAGGTTAGCTGTTTCGGTAAAACGAAGCACTATGTTATAGCCAAGTCCAAAGTCCGTTACGTGCTTGCCGTTGGTGGTATGCCTGTTATAATAACCACCAATGGCGCCACGAATGGGATTTACCGGTATGGCAAAGGCCGAATAAATACTGGCCGTATCGGGGCGTACCCTTCCCAGGAATGTAAAAGTTGTACCCTCGGCACCAATGCCGGCAGATACATTACGATCGTATGTCCAGGGAAAATGGGTATATCTATTTTGACTGTAAGCGGGCGGGCATGCCAGAACCATCAGCAGCACAAACCCAATCATTATTCTCCAGTTCTGCATTTTATCCTTACACCGGACGGGGCAGAACTGGTTCCCACAGCTGCTGAAAAAGATTACTTAACGGCCTTTTCTGCTTCTTTTTCTTTGATCAGTCCTTTTCTTCTCATGATCGTTTCTACAAACTTACGCTCATTATCAGTATTGAAGATGCGGAAAGGCAGGTGTATGATTTGTGCTTTTGATACAAAAAGGTTGATAGCCTCATTTTCAATACTGGCTTTTTTGATCATGTTCCAGTTCAGGGGCATGCCCTGGCGGGGATTAACCTTGATGAGTACCTGCTGGCTGGTGATCTCGTAGCTTAGCTTATCAAATAAAATTTTGTTCTGCTCCAGCTGGGTTACGCCGGCAAACTGAATGAGCCAGAAAAGAATGTAGAGCACCAGGGCAATAAGGGCACCGATGATCCACCAGATGCTGGGAATCACAAAGTACATGGCCATAATAGCCAGGGCAATCAGGAATACCCACCACTGCTCACGTAAAATATTTTTCATGGCAAGCCCGATGTAGGTCTTGGTTTCGAGCTTGTATTTTTTGGTCTTAACGATCATGTTAATGTGCTAATATACTAATTGTTTAATGTGCTAATTTGGAAGGGCAGTTTGTATCAATGTGCTGATGGAGGATCTGCAGCGGCATGAACCCCCACCTCATACCTAAACCCATACCCCTAAAATGCTTTAAGGCTGATATCCAGTGGCTGGGCAGAGTGGGTGAGGGCACCCACAGAGATATAGTCAACGCCACTTTCAGCCACGGCCCGGATGGTACTTTCTTTAATACCGCCAGAGGCCTCTGTTTCGAAGCGTTTACCGATGAGCTGAACGGCCTGCCCCATTACCTCCGGGCTCATGTTATCGAGCATGATCCGGTGAACGCCGCCTGTTTCCAGCACCTGTTGTACCTCCTGAAGGCTGCGGGTTTCTACTTCTATTTTCAGTGAAAGCCCCTGTTCTGCCAGAAATTTATTAGTGCTCTCAATTGCCTGCCGGATGCCGCCTGCAAAATCGGTATGGTTGTCTTTGAGCATTACCATATCGTAGAGGCCATAGCGGTGGTTGTAGCCACCGCCGATCACTACGGCCCACTTCTCGGCCATGCGAAAGTTGGGTGTGGTTTTTCGGGTATCGAGCAGTTTAGCGCCGGTGCCCTCAATTAGCTTTACCATGCGCCGGGTAATGGTGGCAATGCCACTCATGCGCTGCATGCAGTTAAGCACCAGCCGTTCGGCGGTAAGAATGCTGCGGGCACTGCCGCTTACCTCAAGGCCAATATCGCCCTTTTTCACGGGGCTGCCGTCTTTCAGCAGTACCTTTACCTGCAGCCGGGGGTCTACCTGGCGAAAAATGTGCAGCGCCATTTCCACACCGGCTAGTATACCCTCATCTTTGATGAGCAGGCGCGCGCGGTTTTGGGCATCGGCCGGCACCGAGGCAAGGGTAGAGTAATCTCCCGGACCTACATCTTCCAGCAAAGCGGCAGAAATAAAGTCGGAGAGGCTCTGTTCGGTTATGTAACTGAGATTCACGGCGCAAAAATAAAAAAGGCGCTGCAATAAATAGCAGCGCCCGGGCTCTTATGTTTGTCTGGAAAGTATGTTTTCCACTATTATTAACCTTCCAAACCTAAATTTCTTATTCTTCGGCTATGTTCAGCAGCTTTACCTTATAGGTATTAGCCTCTCCCTTTTTTACCAGCATAAATATGCGGTAGGAGCTGCCCGATCCATAAGCATAGCGGCCAATGGCATATTGGGTACCATCGCCGGAGGCACCCTGGTGGATAAAGCTAAAACTGCTGGGCGGGTTTTTATCAAAAAACTCCTTCAGCACAAAGGTAGCCTGCTCCTTGGTGTAATTACCTGATTTATCAAGTATGGTAAGCTCCACCATATCATTAAAATGGCGGGTAAGCTCCCGGGAGTTGCCTGCTTTAATTGCATCGCGCACCCCGTTCATTACACTTGGCGTTGTTTGTACGGTATTTGCTATTGCCAGCATGCCTGCAAGGGCTACCAATACCAACATCAAAAGTATTTTTTTGTACATCTCTGTCTTCTCCTGTCAATCCGCAGTTTATACTGCTAAAATTATGCCAAAATAAGCATTAATTTGTTCTGCTGCTAAGTTTGGCGATAAATCAAAACCTTCCTTTATGATGCTCCATGTTTAAAAATGGGACTATTTTTCCCTATTACCCTAATAATAGCTAGTTTTGTTCAGCTAACAACCTTAAACATGAACAACAAAGTAATTCTCATGATACTGGATGGGTGGGGCCTTGCACAAAATGCAGCGGTTTCTGCTATCGACAAAGCAAATACACCCTTCATCGATAGTTTATATACGAAGTACCCGCACAGTAAGTTGGAGGCAAGTGGTTTGGCGGTAGGTTTACCCGAAGGGCAAATGGGTAATTCGGAGGTTGGCCACATGAACCTGGGTGCCGGCCGGGTGGTATACCAGGACCTGGCAAAGGTAACGAAGGCACTACAGGATGGTGAATTAAAACATAACAGTGTACTGCAGGGAGCTTTTGTGAATGCAAAGCAAACCGGCAAGAAACTACATTTTATTGGTTTGGTGTCTGATGGCGGTGTACACTCCCACATTGAACACCTGAAAGGCCTGCTATCGCTGGCACAGGAGGCAAATGTACCACAGGTGTATGTGCATGCCTTTACCGATGGCCGCGATACCGACCCTAAGAGCGGCGCCGGCTTCCTGCAGGACCTGCAGCAGCACGCCCAGACAACAGGCGCTAAAATAGCAACCGTAATTGGCCGTTATTATGCCATGGACCGCGACCGTCGCTGGGAGCGTGTTAAAATAGCCTACGATGCCATGGTGCACGGCGAAGGTAAGCCTTCCCGGAATATACTGGAATCGCTGCAGCAGTCTTATGCCGAAGGTGTAACCGATGAGTTTATCATGCCGGTCATCCATACAGATGAGCAGGGCCAGCCACTGGCAAAGATAGAGAATGGCGATGTGGTGATCTGCTTTAATTTCCGCACCGACCGTGGCCGTCAGATAACCCAGGCACTTACTCAGGAAGATTTTCCCGAGCAGAACATGTACAAACTTGCGCTGCACTATGTAACACTCACCAATTACGACGAGACCTTCCGGAACGTAGGCGTTGTTTTTGAGAAAGATAAGCTGCAGAACACCCTGGGGGAGGTACTTAGCCGCAATGGTAAAACCCAGATCCGTATTGCCGAAACCGAAAAATACCCGCACGTAACCTTCTTCTTCAGCGGTGGCCGTGAGGTTCAGTTCGAGGGTGAGAGCCGCCTGCTGTGCCCATCGCCTAAAGTGGCTACCTACGACCTGAAGCCGGAAATGAGTGCCTACGAAATTCGCGACAGCATTATACCCGAGCTACAGAAAGGTGCTCCTGATTTTGTTTGCCTTAACTTTGCCAACCCCGATATGGTGGGCCATACCGGTGTGTTTGAGGCTGCTGTTAAAGCCTGCGAAGTGGTAGATGAATGTGCCCGAGCCGTAGCAGAAACAGCATTGGCCAATGGCTACACGATACTGATGCTGGCCGACCACGGCAATGCCGATTTCATGATCAATGAAGATGGCAGCCCCAATACGGCCCACACCACCAACCTGGTGCCCTTTATTATGCTGGGCGGACCACAGGGCGCCAGGCTTAAAAATGGCAAACTGGGTGATGTGGCCCCTACAATTCTGCAACTAATGCAGGTTCCTCAACCCGCCGACATGACCGGCAATGTACTGATAGAAGCATGAAGTGGATTAGCTATTTGCTAAGCCTGATAAGCCTGATGAGCTGTGCTGAGGCCGACCGTGGTACGGAAGGCCCCAGCCAGTCTATTAGGGAATACTACAATGTAGATAGCCTGCTGGTGCAGCAAATAGATGTATTGGCAGCAAACAGGGCACGGCTTGTTAAAACAGTGGTGTACGGAGGCAGCGAGGAGGTAGACACAGTAAGCCTTACCGAAGACAGTCTGGAGCAGGAGCTGCAGTTGTTCAACGAAATGAACATCAACAGGCCTGTGTTAAGCGGCCGCTACATTAAAACTGTTGCCCAAAAAGAGGGCCTGGAAGTTACCCGTTACCAGGCCGATGAGCCCGACGACCTGCGGGTAAACTACCTGGAGGTGTACCGCCTGGCAGGACAGGTGCAACGGCTGGAAGCCCTGTTCAGCGATAGAAACTACCTCTACAACAGCACCCGAAAGCTGGTACTCAGCCTCAATGAGCAGCAACTCCCCCAAACCTACAGCATTGAAGGTATCCAGAAAATGATTTTTAAGGATAGGGTGGAGTACAGCATAGAAGGGCGCTTTATCTATTAAGTGCTGTTGAACGCTGCGGAACCAGGTTCAGTAGATATATCTCATACTATCTTGCTGTTCCCTTAAGCTCCAGGGGTGCCTGCTGCGGTTCTTTGTTGCCTACATAATACAAACGGATAGAGCCGGCCAGTTTTGCCTTTAGGGGGTACTTGTCGAGCCAGCGAAACCCTGTGTTGGCTTGTAGCTTATCATTGATGATGGGTCTGAAAGAAAGCGAATTACAGGTTTCGGCGGGTGTAGCCATTCCTCCCCATACGCCTCTGTAGGCCACCTCGCTAATGGCTACCCAACCTTCTGCTACTGAATCAGGCGACAGCGTTTTTATCGGGGGTAGTCCATACCAGCAGTCCTGGCCCAGGCCAAAGTAGGAGAGGCTTAACGATTCTATCTTGTTCTCCCGGCAATATTCTGCCAGTTCAAACATGCCCTGTCCCCAGTCCAGATCGCTATCAATTAGTAGTTCGCCTGGTTCCTCTCCTGCAATAGGATTAAAGTAGGAGAGGTAGGCAGGATAAGCTGTTGCAGCAATAGTAAGTTGCCAGAGTACCAGGGTAAGGGGCACAGCTTTTTTCCAGCGTGCACGGGATCGTTCCATTACATGCCCGAGCAGCCTTATGAGACCTATTGAGGCGCCTATGGCTCCTAAAGGATAAATGATGAGGATGTGCCTGATGCCAATGTTAATGTTGCTGGTTAAGCCTCCCAGAATAATAATGAAAGGCAACAGCGAGAGTGCCATCGCCTCCCAGTTTCTTGGGCCATCTAGGCGGAGGCAGGCACCTGTAGCCCCTGCCAGGAGAAGCAGTAAAAAAGGCAGGGGTGTTTTAACAAGGGTAGTTATCGAATAAAAGTACCAGAAACCTTCTACAGATACTTCTCCGGCAATATAGGCCAGGTGTCCCTGTTGGTTGTGGAGCATGAGCAAGGCCAGGCCGGCAAACCATTCAGGCGCCGGCAGCCACAGATTTCCATAGGCGGCAGAGATAGCACCCTCCTGAATAGCGGCCTGTATGGTTGGCTCGTTGCCAAGCGTGCCTGTAGAAAAACCAAAGAATGCCCACACAGATAAAAATGCAGCAACTATGCCTGCAGCAGCGCTTTTTAGTGCCTTCAATCCCCATATACGCCCGGATAAGCCTGTTTGCGCTAGTCCGTAGAATCTAAAGAGCACCAGCATTAGCAGTGCAGCTGGCGGAAAAAATGCCAGGGCTGAGTATTTGCTTAGCAAGGCAGCGGCCATGCTTATTCCAAACATACATGCCCTGCGGAAGGTAGGTTTGTTTAACCAGCGGGCAAAACTGAAAATAGAGAGGGTGAAGAATGCAGCAAATCCTATATCGGTAGTGGCCAGACCGCTGTGAGCCAGGATGGGAGGGAGCAAGGCATACATGCCTACTGCCAGAAATGCTGCCTTGTTTCCGCCCAATGCTCTGGCCCAGTACCACACAATTCCTACAGACAGGAGAAACAGGGGTAATACAAAGAGGCGCATCCAGCCTAACTGTTCTTCAATAGCACCCATTTCAAAATATTTCATGTCGTAGGATGCAAAGAAGTAATCTGTCATTGTTGTCTGCTTCCCCTTAAGGGGTGGGCTGATGTTATGTCCATTCAAGTATGGCCCCAGTGCTATGAACACACGTGCCAGCGGTGGATTTTCAGGCCAGGCAGTATAACTTGCTTCCTGCAGCCATTCCATGCCGCAGTATAAATGGTTGGGCTCGTCAATGGTTAAAGACTGTTTTCGGGAGCTGAAAAAAACCAGCCCTGTGGCGATGATGACTAATAGAAAGGTACCGACAGGATACAACTTGCTATTAAATAGGGGGTGGGGTAGCATAGCTGGAGGGGGTATAGGATCATAAAAATTTGGTAAAGGCCTAAAAAATATCCGTTTTATACAATTTAGTGATTTGTAAACTAAGTTGCTCACAGACAGTGATATATATTTGATCTGCGGTGATCAGTGGGAGGAGTACTGCTACTCTGTTCAGCAAAAAAAAAGCCGGCATGGAAACGCCGGCTGATCAGGTTCAGGTAATGTAATTCTAAGGCTGTGATGGGCAGAAGGCTACTCCCAACTACACACCACTAGGCTGCCATGCTCCTCGTCGTTCTTCACATTGAGGTAAAGGTCTATTTCCTGCTGCAGTTCTTCTACGTGCGAGATGATACCCACAATACGATTCTCCTGGCGCAGCGACTTTAGCGTATCGAATACAATGCGCAGGCTTTCTTTATCCAGTGAGCCAAAGCCTTCATCCAGGAAGAAGAAGCTCTGGTCGGCTCCGTTGAGGCTCTTCACGTTCTCGGCCATGGCAAGAGCAAGGCAAAGCGCTGCCTGAAAGCTCTGGCCGCCGCTTAGGGTTTTAAGCAAGCGTGTTTTGCCGCCGTTCAGGTGGTCGCGCACAATAAAATTGTTGCCGTCGTTTAGCTCCAGGCTCAGGTTGTTGCTGGTGAGTTTGAAGAAGCGCTCGTTGGCAGAGCGGCAAAGGTCCTGCAGGTGCATGGTAGACACAAAGTCTACAAAGCCGCTGCTGCGGAAAAGGCCCGCCAGCTCCTTCAGGTTTTGCAGGCGTTCATCCAGGGCATCTGCTTTTTTCAGCAGCTCGGCCTGCTTATCCAGCTGCTTCTGCATCTCATCGGCCTCACGCTCCTTCTCAATTTTTTCCTTGCGTGCCTGCTCCAGTTCTTTTTCCAGCACATCAAGCTCCTGCTGTAGCTCGCGGTGGGCTGCAGCATCGTACACCAGGCCATTGGTCTGCAGCTTAAGCTGCTCCAGGGTGCTGGTGGTGGTGTTTAGCTGGTGGTAGTAGTTATCGATCTGTTCCTGCTCCCGATCCTGGTCCAGCGACTGGCGCAGAATTTCTTTGATGGTTTCCAGGCTTATAAAGCCTTTTTCGCGGCAAAGCTGCTCCAGCTCCTGCTGCAGCTCTTCGGTTTTTTGCTGCAGCTGCCTTGCATGTGCCTGCTGTGCTTTTAGCTCGCCCTGCAGCTGGTTATGGCGCTGCTCGGCCTGCTGGCGCTGCAGCTGGGCCTTTTCAAAGCCTTCTACCGCATCCTTTAGCTGCTGCCGGCCTTTCTGCAGGCTTCCCTGCAGTTTAGGGAGATCAAACTTCAGCCAGGAGAGCCGCTCTTCCTTTAGCTGCGAGGTAAGGGTGTTTTGCTCTGCCTGCAGGCGATCCCATTCCTTTTCGGCATTTTGAGTGGCTGCCCGAAGTGTTTCGCACTCCGCCTGCTGCTTCTCCAGCTTCTGGCGCTGGCTGCGCACAAGCTGACGGGCCTCCTGCAGCTTGTGCTGATGCTGGCGGGTTTCTTTCAGCAGCTGCTCAAGTTTCTCCAGGTTGTGCTCCTGGTATTCTGGCCAGTCAAAACCTGCCTGGTGCTGCTCAAAACGGCTTTTAATGGTCTGAAGCTGCGTTTGCCTGTGCTCATAAGTCTGCTGCTGGAGCTCGTGCTTCAGGCGTAACTGCTTAAGATGTTCCTCCAGCACTTTCATCTGCTGGCTCTCGTGCAGGTGCTTTCTTAAATCGTCTTCACACTTCTTTAGTGCTTCCTGCATATGCTGGATTTGCAGGGGCTTTGGATGGTTATCGGAGCCGCATAGCGGACAACTGCCACCTGTCTGCAGCTGCTGGGCAAATCGGGAAAGCTCCTGCTGTACGGCCAGGCTTTCTTTATGTTGTAGCAGCTGCTGATGCTTTTTGTCAAGCTCCTGGTGTTTTGCAGACAGATTGTTGAATACCAACTCCCAGTTATTGTCGGGCAGCAGAAACTCGTAGCCATTAATAAGCTTACGGCGGTTATGGGCAAAGTCCTGCAGGGTTTGCAGCAGCTCTTTGCAGCCATCTTCTTCCTTTTTCAGTTCCTGCTGCAGCTCCTGGCAACGCCTGTGCCACTGGTGGGCTTCGGTAAGGCGGCTGCCGTCATGGGCTTTGTCTTCCAGCTCATGCAGCTGCTTTTCTGCTTCTTTAACCTGGGCCTCCAGGGCTTTTACGGCTGCTTCGGCCGCTTTAGCCCGCTGCTGTGCCTGTTCGGCCTGCTGCTGTTTGCGGTGTAGCTGCTCTTCTTTTTGCTTGATGAGCAGAATGCGCTCCAGGTCATCACAGCTGGCTTTTATGTCGTCGCGTTTATCCCACTTTTCTTTGCTTTGCTGGTAAGCTTCTTCAGCCTCCTGCAGCTGTTTTTGTGCTGCGGCAGCATCGGTATTCAGTTTTTGCAGTGCTGCCTGCTTTTGCTGCAGTTCCCTGCCCAGGTTATCCTGCTGGCGCAGGCGCTCCGAAAAATAGGTGTAGGCCTTTCGGTAAGTATCCAGGCGCTGGCTGCGTTGCTGCCATTTATCCTTTTCCAGCTCCAGACCTTTGAGGTGGTGCTCCAGCTGGTCGAGCTGCTCCCAGAGCTTGCGCAGGGTATCATGATTTTTTTCCTGGCTGTACAGCTTCTGGTGCTGGTGGTGCAGGGTAGATACCCGCAGGTCGGCCTGCTGTGCCTCCTGCTGCAGCTGTACGAGCTTTTCAGGACTTATTTCGCCAATGTTCTTGAGCTGGCCTTTCAGGTTTTCCAGCTGCATTTCTGTTTGCTTTTGCAGCCTGCCGGTTTGGGGAGCCAGGTCGTACTGGTGTAGCTGAAAGAGCTCTTTCAGCATTTTGGTGCGCTCACCGCTGGTCTGGTCAATAAAGTCGCGGAAGCGGCCCTGGGGAATGATCACCGTCTGGCGGAAGTGCTTGTACTCCATGGCCAGCAGGGAGGAGGCATCTTTCTGGTTCTCCAGGGGTGCCCAGTCGCCATTCTGCCATTCATAGTAGCGGCGGTCGCCAACCTTTACCTCTTCAAACTTTTCGGGTTTGCTGTTCCTTTTTGCACTGCAAACAGCCTTGTATTTTTTACCGTTTTCCTGCCCGGCCTTAAAAATAAATTCAATGTAGAACTCCCGGCTCTGCAGGTTCAGCATGTTATAATAGCGATCGTCGCCGCTGCGGTTGAGCCGCTCTGTATCATCGAAGAGGGCAAACATAATGGCCTCCAGGATGGAAGACTTACCGCTGCCCACCTGTCCGAAAATGCCAAACAACCCGTTTGACGAAAGCTTCTCAAAATCGATGTGCTGCCGCTTGCGGTAAGAATACAGGCCTTCTATGGTGAGGGAGAGAGGAATCATGTTTGGTATTGGGTATAGCGTTTTGGTATTTAGTACAGGCCATTCATACAGGCACTAAAGCCCCGGGTGCATGGGCCTGCCCCTAATCCATTGTTGTTGATCTGCCATGGTTGCGCTAAAAGTTAACCTTCATCATCCAGTATTTCCCTGAATAACGCCATCATGGTTTCGTTGGGTTCCTGGCCCTTACGAGATTTGAAGTAATTCTTAAAGAGGTCGGACATATCTAGCTGACGGTCAGCGTATTGACTCTTAAAATTTTTTTCTTCACCTTCCCTTGGGCGAGGCTCGGGAATGATGTTTACGATACCATCATGGGCTTTGGTGAGTGCTTTGCGGATTTTGGCATCCAGGTACTGATCGCATACCATGGTGAGCTCCACAAAGGTGTTGGGATTTTCCTGCAGCCAGCCAATGGCTTCGTCCAGCTCCTCGAAGCGCTTGCGGTGCAGGCTGCGGCCGCTTTGCAGGCGAATAGGTTTCATTTGCACTGGTTTGCCGGGCTCAGCATCCAGCAGAATTATAAATTTAGGCTGGTTAGCTTCGCTAAAGCTGTAGGCCAGCGGGCTGCTGCTGTACACCACCGGGCAGGGTGTTTTGCTTACCACCTGGTAGCGGTGCAGGTGCCCCAGGGCTACGTATTGCAGCTGCGAAGGCATGTTTTGGGTATAAATGGCCTGGGCGCCGCCCATGTGCAGGATGGGGCGTTCGCCATCGCCTTCTTCTTCCTCGGTTGGGTTATCCTGATCGGTAACGAAAAGGTGGGTCATGAGCATGTTTACACCCTTATCATCGCAGTAGGTATTGGCCAGGTGCTGCCAGTGCTCCTGCAGGAGGCGGCGCAGCTCTTCTTCGCGCTCCTCTTCGCCCAGGTACTGGCGCAGCGTAGCTTCGTTGGCATAAGGGGTAAGGAGCAGGCGCAGCGGGTACTCATAGCCCGGTATGCGGATCTCTGCAAAGCCTGGCTCTGAGCGCAGCAGCTCCATGCCGGCTTCCATTTTACAGTCTTTTATTTCGCAGAGCGGGCGTCCGCATAAAATAATGCCGCAGGCGCGGGCCAGTGGGTCGGGGGCATTGATACGGTCGGGGGAGTCGTGGTTGCCGGCAATGCCAATAACGGCGCGTTTACCTCCTTTGGCCAGGCGGTGCAGGCTTTTGTAAAAAAGCTCTATGGCTTCGTTGGGTGGGCTAAAGGTATCATACAGGTCGCCGGCTATGAGTACTACATCTACCTCCTGCTCATCTGCAATGCGGCAGATCTCGTCCATCACTTCCCGTTGTTCTTCCAGCCGGCTGTAGGTTTGCAGGCGCTTTCCCAGGTGCCAGTCGGCGGTATGCAGTATCTTCATAATCTCCTTCCCTCTGCTATCAGGTCTGTAAATTACTAAAAAAATGAGCAAAAAATCCTCAGGCGTTTTTAAACTTGCGTATAGAACATTAGGTTTGGCAAAAAATTATTTTTTATGGCTAGTTCAGATAAATATACATTAGAAACTGCCCCGGCAGAACGTTGGCTGGAGGAATGGCGCGGATTGGGAAATATTGGCTTTGTAGAAGGTACCCTGGATGAGCTGTTAAGCTCCAGTCATCCCGATGCGCGCCTTTGCCAGGAAGCCCTGGCAGCTGCAGAGGTTGTAGCGGCGGCCTATGGAAATCCCTCCGATGGCCTGGAGGCAGAATTTATAAAAAAGACTGAACGTTTTGATGAGGATGATGTAGAGGAGCTGGTTTCCAAAGCCAACAGCGCTATTGATATTATTCTTGTAGACTCCGACCTGCGCGACCGCTGGCTAAACAGGCCTGATACCGAAGAGTGGGTGGCGGCCATGCGCGATCTAAAAACTAGGTTGAAATAAGCTGCTGAGGGCTAAAGGCTTTAGCGGCAGTTTCAAAGGATAAGAAATCAATTCCCGATCCATAAATAAGCCCTGATCTGGTGAAGATCGGGGCTTTTGCATGTTTGATAGTTATGCTGCTAAATGTGGTGCAGCTATTATTTTCTTCTGCCACCCAGGATAGAGGCACCTGCTTTAATGGAAAGATAGCTGTTTTTAACGGTTACAGACTCCCCGCCGAGAGTTGTTGATTCAATTTTGGTGTTGGGTACAATATTGTACTCAATCATGAAGTTAAAGTGCCCGGCATCAAAGCCTACACGGGGATAAAATCCAAAAGTAGTACTTTCTCCGGCTCCGGTATCATCGCCATTTTCAACTGAAACCGCGGCCAGCGAGTAGATGCCAAAGCCAGCCCCTACCAGAGGCCTGAAGGTTGCATTGCTGAAATAGTACTGACCGCTAAGGGTGTAAGAACCAATAGCTGCAGCATCAAGTGAGTAGTCATCTACATTAGTTTCAGAATAGCCTCTTACAACAATTGCTCCTTCCACTCTTAAACCAACGGCAATTGCATCATTGATGCGATACATTGGTTCACCATAAATAAGGATTCCTCCTCCTGCGCCTTCTCCCCCGGGTATGGCATAGCCAAGACCTAGGCCGATCTTAAATGGTTTGTACTCCTGGGCATAAGATGCTCCAATAAACAGGAACAAACCTAACACACTTAGTAACAGCTTTTTCATCTTTTTTTGGTTGAAGTAAATTTGTTAAGGATGCTTTTTGATGGTTACTGCAAATGGCCGCGGCTAAAAGCAGTGGCGGATTAAAGCCACCAGTGCCTGCGTCTGGTCCAAAAACAACAAATCAGAGAAAGCCACTCATCTGTCTACTCCTGTACAGGGAGTAATATTATGAGGAGGTATAGGATAATGTCAATAATTTATTAAAGGTATACAACAAGCTTCCAAAATCCAATAGGTGTTGTTAGATCTTTTTGTGTAAGTGGTTGAGTGAAAGATTGTAAGCGGCTTTGTCTGGATCCTGTGCCAGTAAATACTCCATAAAGCGTGACCTTGAATAAAAAAAGCCCCGGACCTTTGTAAGGCCCGGGGCTTGTGTATGTTATAACTGTTGTGCTACTGAATGTAGTACTGTTATTATTTTTTTCTGCCACCCAGGATAGAAACACCAGCTTTGATAGCAAAGTAGCTGTTTTTAACCTTGATTGGATCTGCACCTGAAGTTGATTCGAGTTCGGTAGCAGGAATCAGGTTATACTCAAGCAGGAGGTTGAAGTGACCAGCATCGAAACCAACACGTGGATAGAAGCCAAAAGTAGTGCTTGCGCCAGCACCAGAATCACCTGTGCTTTCCAGTGTTACTGCAGAAAGTGAGTAAAGGCCAAGACCCAGACCTGCTAATGGTCTGAAGCCACCATTGCTGAAGTAGTACTGACCACTAAGAGTATAAGAAGAGATACCTGCAATATCGCCGGAATAGCTATCTTCAGTTGAAGATAAACCTCTTACTACAAGCGCTGACTCCAGTCTTAAACCAACGGCAATTGCATCATTGATACGATACATTGGTTCACCATAAATCAGGATTCCTCCTCCGGCACCTTCACCACCAGGGATGGCATAACCAAGGCCAACACCAATTTTAAATGGTTTGTATTCCTGAGCATAAGATGCTCCTACAAACATAAATACACCTAAAACACCTAATAGGAACTTTTTCATTTTCTGTTTTTTTAATTTGTTAAGGGTTGATGCAAACTTAGAGAAAGACTGAAGCTGTAGAAAATCAGAAAATGGTGTATTATTACACATTGGGTAATGTTACCATTCCAGCCGGGATTTCCTGCCCATTTGTGTTTAGACATCTATTTAAGTTCCTGAAAGTCAGTGCTGGCCCGGGTGCTTGCCACATAATAAATTAAATTTTAGCTTAAGCTGTGAGGTGATATTTGGCTGTATCTGGCCGGTATAAGTGGAAAAATGACAAAAGTCATGCTTTAGGTTACACAGGAGCAGGCGATTAAAGAGCTATCGCTTTACTTATATCCATCCCGTTCAGGAGAAATCTCCTGTTAAAGAGCATCATTAACGTGAAAGTAGTTGATTTGATTTTTGTTATTCATGCTGGTAAAACAAAGCGTTTGATGCGGGCCAGGGAGTGGAAGAAAAAAGGCAGCCCTTTTAGCTGGCTGCCTTTGAGAATCAAACTATAGGATCAAATGCCTGTGCGGGCCTACCGGTTTGCCTGAAGCTTGGCAAATTCTTTTGCAAAATAGGTAAGGATAATATCGGCACCGGCCCTTTTTATGCTTAGGAGAGTTTCCAGCATGATGGCTTCGCCGTTGAGCCAGCCACGCTCGGCTGCTGCTTTCACCATAGCATATTCACCACTTACATTATAGGCAGCAATAGGCAGGTTGTAATTGTCTTTTAGTAGCTTAATAATATCGAGGTAGGCCAGTGCAGGCTTTACCATCAGGAAGTCGGCTCCTTCGGCGGCATCCAGATCTGCCTCCAGCAGTGCTTCGCGGCTGTTGGCCGGGTTCATCTGGTAGGTTTTTTTATTGGTGGGGATGCCTTCACCTTCGCGGGGTGCGCTATCCAGCGCATCGCGGAAAGGATTGTAGAAGGCGCTGGCATACTTGGCGGTGTAGCTCATGATGCTTACGTCAGTAAAGCCCCGCGCATCCAGGGCATTGCGCAGGTACTCCACGCGGCCATCCAT
Organism: Cesiribacter sp. SM1; assembly: GCF_020178975.1. Lineage (GTDB taxonomy): Bacteria > Bacteroidota > Bacteroidia > Cytophagales > Cyclobacteriaceae > Cesiribacter. Next base: position 151,105 of record NZ_JAHXBU010000094.1, on the reverse strand, counting down.
CATATCTGAGGGCCCAATGATGTCGATGCCGGCCTCTGCCTGGGCTACAGCCATTTTTGCCAGCACTTCCAGGGTTTCGTCGTTCAGGATCTTACCGCCGCGAACCAGGCCGTCGTGCCCGTCGGAATTGTAAGGGTCCAGGGCTACATCACTCATCAGGCAGGCCTCAGGTAATTCTTTTTTTACCCTGCTGATCGCCTGCAGGTAAAAGTTCTCCGGATTGTAGCTAAGGCTGGCTTCTTTGTCTTTCTTTTCATCCGGAAAAGCCGGGAACAGGTCGAAGGTGGTAATGCCCAGCTTGAGGCATTCTTCTATTTCTTTCAGGAGCAGGTCTGGAGAACGGCGGTATTGGCCAGGCATGGAGGCCACCTCTACCTGCAGGTTTTTACCATCAATAACAAAGAGCGGGTAAATAAGATTGCGGGTATGCACCTGGGTTTCCTCAACCATGGCGCGTATAGCAGCCGATTTTCTATTGCGACGTGGGCGGTATAGCATAGCTTGAGTTGTTCTTGTTGTACCTTTAATTAGTACTTAAGGGTACTTAAATTAGTTCGGCAAAGGTACAAAAAAAGCAGCTATGCCAGTGGCAGTTCTACAGTGAGAATGTAGGCTTACTATCTGGCAAGGCGGTACCCTATGCCTATCTCCAGGGGTATGATGCCGAAGGGAAAGTAGCTTGCCGCAAGCTTGTATTGCTCCTGACTCCTGATGGGAATGGCTGGATTCTGCACTCTTTGATAACTGGAATCTAAGTGAATAGCCGTAAGAGGTGCTTCCAGCTTCAAGAACAGGCCCGAGAATTGGTAGCGTATGCCAGGGCTTAGGAGTAAACTGTTATACCAGTGCAGCGCTTCAGAGGGAAAAGATGTACGGATACCGGGATTGTTTTTATACTGACTTAGCTGTGTAGCCCAGCCTGCACTTACGTAGGGCTTGAAACGGGCATTATCATGCCTGAAGAAAACATAATAAGCTACATTAAGCCCAAGCGAACGGTTTGTGGTTACTGTTGGGGTTGCAAGAGGCTGGCTATTGTAGAAATAAGTTTTTCTGGTATTCAGGCTAATGTTGTTCAATCCAATTTCCATGAGCCGGTTGGGCCGCCTGCTCCAGCCTGCCGCCACTTCAAAATTATGCAGGTTTACTACCTTGTCTGTTGTGTTGTAGCCGGGCTGCAGGCTTAGGGTAAACTGCAGCTGCCGGGCCGCCTCCTGTTTTTGCGGTGCAAAGGATTGGCTGGCTACGCTTTTCAGTTCAGCAGCCTGCTGGGCAATGCATAATTGGGTGCCGCTTACAAGCATGCCAATGGCCAGTAAAATCCGCTGCATGAGCTTTATTTTTTCCATTTGTTGTGCAGGAAGAGGTAAATGCGTTGGCCAGCCCTTAAACATTGCGCCCTGCCCAAGACGAAGTTCTGCAAAGGCTCCGCTGCCGGCTTGCGTATACGCTTTCCCTCCCGGTAATGCTTTTTCTGAAACAGATTGCATTTACCTGTGCTGATTACTCCGGAACTGGCATTACGATGCCAATACTGGCACTACGCTACTAATAACCTTACTCCGCCAGTTGCGGAGATTGGCTATAGTGGGTATCTACCTCCAGTTCTTCGGTGCCAACTACCAGTCCGTTTACAATAAAGCTCTGGTTCTGGCCAGATAGCCTGGTAATGGTGTAGGTAGGCTGGGGGGCATGCAGTTCTTCAATCCTCACCAGCCGCACCAGGCTATGTTCACTGGGGTAGCCAATATGATTGAATATATCGCCGCCTTCAATTTTTCTGAAAACGCCCTCATAGCCTGTATACAGGCGCGACTTAGCCGGGTCGAAAGAAGCCCATTTGCCATACGACAGCAGAAAGGGGTGGTCTGGTGTGGTAGTAATGGAAGTGCCGTTATCAAAATTTAAACGCAGCAGTTTGCAGTGGGTGGCCATGGCCGTGCCCAGTATTTCGGCTGGCTCTGTTTCTTCTGTACTCTGGTTGTAAGAGAGTACCATATCGCCCTCGCGCAGCTGTTCTATTGGCCTGAAGCTACCATCGGCCATGCTTACCAGCGATCCTTTTACAAAGCAGTGCACATCAAGGCCATCGAAAAAGATCTCTGTAAGGGCGGTGTCTTCGTATTTACTTCCCTTGTACACATCTACAATCTCGAAGCGCAGCACCATTTCCGGTTGCTGGGGTGAGCGCCCCCAGGGTTCGGGCAGTTTAAAGCTTTGTTCGGCGCGGCTGTCTTCGAGCTTCAGCAGGGCAGTGGGTTTGTCATTTACAAAGAGCTTCAGGGTTCTTACACGTCCGTTTTCCTGCCAGGCCTTTTCATTTTTTACGTAGCCGTTGTAGATTTTTATTTCGGTAATACGGGGGCTGCCGGCGGCAAAGCGGTATTCGAGCCATTCGCCAAAGCCATTGCCATGCACACCCTCCACCCAGGCACCTGTAAAGCTGAGGTCGTGGGCTTTTTCTGCCTCGTAGCTGTTGCGGCCCTGGGGTTTCAGTGCAGAGGATGCCGTGATGGCATAAGGGCCACCGCCACAATACCAGCTGCAGGCAACACCCTCTATATGCTCAAGGCTTTCCATCGATTCATCAAAGGTGTATCTGAGGTTGATGGCTTCCAGCTCCCTTTTTTCATCTTCGGTAAGGTTGGAGCGGAAAGCCAGCTTTCCCCACTGTTCAAATGCTTTGTAGGCCTGTGGGCTCAAATCTGGAGTATAGCCCAGGCCAGGCCGCCAGAGGGGCAGCTGCTGAGCAGAGGCAAATGTTGATGCAAAGAGGAGGAGCAGGAATAAAACGCGCATAATGTCTGTTAGTATTCGTTACAAGAATACACTATCCTGCAGAATCTTTTGCGCTGGTGTAAGTCTTTGTTAATTTGTTAAAAATTTACTGCTATATGAAGAGAACAATTGTGTACGGTGCGGCAGCGATAGGACTGCTGGCTGCTTGTACCTCTACACCTGCCACCACAGAGGTAGGGCAGGGCGCTAATGGAAGTTCAGAAATGCAAACACCCCAGTATCCCGTTACCCAAAAGGTTGATACCACAGACACCTACTTTGGGCAGCAGGTGGCCGATCCTTACCGCTGGCTGGAGGACGACCGCTCTGCAGAAACAGAAGCATGGGTAAAGGCCCAGAATCTGGTAACAGAAACCTACCTGGATCTTATTCCTTACCGGGATGAGATCAAAGACAGGCTCACCGAGATCTGGAACTACCCCAAGACCGGAGCGCCCTCACGCGAAGGCAATGCCTGGTACGTTTACCGCAACAACGGCCTGCAAAACCAGTACGTGCTCTACCGCATGGACCAGCCCGGCCAGGAGGGGCAGGTATTTCTTGACCCCAACACCTGGAGCGAAGATGGTACCGTAGCCCTGGGAAGTATAAGCTTTTCTAAAGACGGCAAGTATGTGGCCTACTCAGTGGCCGAATCGGGCTCCGACTGGCAAACAGTTCGTGTAATGGATGCTGCGAGCCAGAAGCAGCTGGAAGATGAAGTGCGTTGGGTGAAATTTTCGGGCATGAGCTGGGCCGGCGATGGTTTTTATTACAGTGCCTATGATGCTCCCAAGGAAGGCGATGCCCTGAAAGGCAAAAATGAATACCATAAAGTGTACTATCATAAGCTGGGTACCCCGCAGAGCCAGGATAAGCTGGTGTATGAAGATAAGCAGCACCCCCTTCGTAATTTTTACGCGCAAACCACCGATGATGAGCGATTCCTGATCATCAACGGATCTGAAGGTACCAGCGGCAATAACCTGCTGGTAAAAGATCTTAGCAAGCCCAACAGTGGGTTTGTAACGGTGGTAGAAGATTTCAAAAAAGACCATAATGTAGTGGATGCCGATGGTAACAGCCTGCTGCTGCTCACTACGCTGAATGCGCCCAATAAACGCCTGGTGCGGGTAGACCTGAGCATGCCACAACCACAAAACTGGATAGATGTAATTCCGGAAACAGATCGTTTACTGGAAAGTGTGGAAACGGCCGGAGGTAAGCTTTTTGTAACCTATATGCAGGATGCAGCCAGCAAAGTGTACCAGTATAGTAAGCAGGGCAAGCAGGAGCGCGAACTGCAACTGCCCGATATTGGTACCGCCAGTGGTTTTGATGCCAAGCCGGAAGACAAGGAGCTATACTATACCTTTACCTCCTTTACAAGCCCCGGCACCATTTATAAATACAACATCCAGACGGGAGAGAGCACCCTGTTTGAGGCGCCAAAGCTGGATTTTGACTTTACCAAGTACGAAACCAGGCAGGTATTCTACACCAGCAAGGATGGCACAAAAGTACCTATGTTTATTGTGCACAAAAAAGGCCTGAAGCTGGATGGCACCAATCCTACCTACCTGTACAGCTATGGCGGTTTCGACATCAGCATGCGTCCTGCCTTTAGCGTGGCACGCCTGGCGTGGCTGGAGCAGGGCGGCATCTATGCGCAGCCCAGCATCCGGGGTGGTGGTGAGTACGGACAGGCCTGGCACGAGGGTGGCATGAAGCTAAACAAGCAAAATGTGTTCGACGACTTTATTGCTGCTGCCGAATACCTGATCAGTGAAAAATATACCGGCAAGGAGAGGCTGTCGGTAAGCGGAGGCTCTAACGGTGGTCTGCTGGTAGGTGCGGTTATGACTCAGCGCCCCGACCTGTTCCAGGTAGCACTGCCTGCGGTAGGGGTGCTGGATATGCTCCGCTACCATAAGTTTACCATTGGCTGGGCCTGGGCGGTAGAGTATGGCAGCTCAGAAGATAGCGAAGAGATGTTCCGCTACCTGCTGGGCTACTCGCCCCTGCACAATGTAAAAGAAGGTGTGGTATACCCGGCTACCCTGGTAACCACCGCCGATCACGACGACCGCGTAGTGCCGGCGCACAGCTTTAAGTTCATCAGCACCCTGCAGGAAAAAGCTGCTCCGGGCAACCCGTACCTGATCCGCATTGAAACCAAGGCAGGCCACGGGGCCGGTAAGCCAACGGCCAAGCAAATAGAAGAGTGGGCCGACCGCTATGCCTTTACCTGGTACAATATGAACTTTACGCCAGATTTTGACCAGCTGCAAAGCAAAAACGTGCAGATGAAATAATTACTGAAGTGTAATCAGCGGAAATGTAAGCGGCGCTACTGAAAAAGTGGCGCCGCTTTTTATTTATGATATTAAGCTTTAGATACAAAGCTGGTAACCTATAGCTGCCGATTCACTTTTCTTAGTGCTTTGCGGTGTTTCCTGTTTAGCTTTTTTCCTTTTGCTTCCAGCCAATAGCCAAAATCTTTTGCAACTTTGCCTTCATTGCGTCGATCAGTAGAGAAATATCCGGTGCTTACTTTTCTAAGTAGCTCATGCTCATCTGTAAAACCCAGCGAAATTAGCGTTCCTGAATAGGAAATTGAGGTAACATAGCGATTGCTTGGGGTGAAATAAAAAGCGACGGGAACAGGAATTCCTCCTGCTGCCAGCGCTAATGGACCACCTATGCCTACCACAGTTAATAACAAAGAAGAGGTTTTATCAGCTTGGGTGGCCAGCCTGCAATCCAGTATGTGCATATGCATGTCTGCAAAAGCCGGGTCTGCTGCTATCATAAACTTGATCTTGTTCTTTACGCGTCCGTTTATTTTGTAAAAATACTGTTGCGCTGAAATCTTCAGCGATTCTTCAAATTCAGGTCGTACCTCTGCAGATTGTACAGCAACAGCCACCCATATCGTATCAGGCAGGTTCAAATAGTCAAGTTGCTGGGCTGTTAACAGCTTGGTGGTCAGCAGAAATGCAAAGAGTAGCAGGTGCTTTTTCATCAGGATAGAGATAGACTAACAATTGAGAGGGTTGTAATTTAAAAAAATCAGTCCTTCTTTCTAACATTATTCAACATGATGTTATGATATCTAAATCTGTTCACATACCAGGAAAATAGAATACACATCAGCCATCCAGGAAAGATTTAATACCTTTGCATTTAAATGAGAGACAGAGAAAATATCATAATCCGCACGGGTACCCGCGAAGATCTTCCGCAGGTACTGGGCCTTATTAAGGAGCTGGCCGAGTATGAACGTGCTCCCCAGGAGGTAGATAATACCGTAGAGCGTATGGAGCAGGATGGCTTTGGTCCGGAAAAGGTATTTGATTTTTTGGTGGCTGAAACCGAAGGTCGTATTGTAGGACTGGCACTTTACTACTGGAGCTACAGCACCTGGAAAGGCAAGTGCATGTACCTGGAAGACCTGGTTGTTACCGAAAGCCAGCGTCGTTTTGGTGTGGGGCGCCTGCTTTTCCGGGAGCTGATTAAGATAGCCAAAGAAAAAGATGTGCGTCGGTTAAGCTGGCAGGTGCTGGAATGGAACGAGCCGGCCATACAATTCTACAAAGGAATAGGCGCCCAGCTCGATCCTGAGTGGATCAACGGCCGCCTTACCTACGAGCAGCTGAAGAGCATTGGGTAATATCAGTACCGCTGCGGCAGGCCGCCCAACACTGAATACCCAATACCAACCCTATATCACCTGCTCCATGAGGGTACGGAAGGAGAGGGCCTTTTCGCCGTAGCGCTCGGCATGCTGCTGGCGCAGGCGAGGGGCATAGTCGCGCAGGTAGTTGTCCATATCGTTGATGTCGAGGGCAAAGTACTGTATTGCGTAAGTGCGCCCGCCTTCTACCTCATTCAGTATTCTGAAGATTTTGTGGTCTACAAATTTGCGGGTAGCCATCATCTCCGGAATGTGGATTTCCTGCATCCACCGGAGCCAGTCTTTTTCTACGCCGGGATCTACACTTACAGTTACGTTATATAGTATCATAGTTTTTTCTGTTCCTGTTTGGGTAATTATAGAACAAGACTTACACAAAGTCTAAAAAAATGCATTAATTTTCAATGTTGATGCAACGAACAATACCTTCTGAAAGCCTGGCATCTGCCAAACGTTACGCCCCTTTGCTCCTGGCGGCATCTTATGCAGCAGGAGTGGTAGGATTGCTGTTGCCACAGAGCAGGCAGCTTTTTCAGCTGCTTACGCCCTTTCATTTGCTGCTTACTGCAAGTATACTGTTTTGGTTTCATAAAGGCTGGAGCAGGCAGTTTATTCTGTTTTGCCTCGTAGCCTTTGGGGTAGGCTATGGTGTGGAGGTGGCTGGCGTACATACAGGCAAAATCTTTGGAGAGTACCGCTACGGTGGCGCATTTGGTTTCAAAATCTTTGAGGTGCCCCTGTTAATAGGGCTAAACTGGCTGGTGCTTGTTTACATAGCCGGGGTTATTTGTGCACCGCTTAAGTGGCCTGCCTGGGCCAGGGCAGGAATTGCAGCTGCACTGCTCATAGGGCTGGATGTGTTGATGGAACCTGTTTCGGGTACCTTCGATTTCTGGTACTGGGCCAATGATAAAATACCCCTGCAGAACTTTGTTGCCTGGTTTGCTACAGCCTACCTGCTGCTGCTGCTGTTTTACCTGCTGCCCCTGCAGCGGCAAAACAGAATGGCACTGCCTTTATATATTATGCAGCTCCTCTTCTTTGTTTCTTTGCTTTTGTTTACGTAAAATGCAGCCAGTGTTAAACATGATGGCGCACTTTCAGTTACTAATTGCAAGAACTATAGAATAGAGGATATGGTGGGGTTGTTTACAGCAATTGGTAGTTTTATTTTGATGGAGGTGGTTTCCTGGGCTATGCACAAATATCTGATGCATGGGCCACTCTGGCGAATACACAAAACACATCATGTGCATGGAAAAGGTTTCTTTGAACTTAACGACCTGTTTTCGCTGTTTTTTGGCAGCATTGCAGTAGCGTTAATTGTGCTGGGATTGGAACATGACAACCTGTATGCAGTAGGAGCCGGTATAGGTATTTCTGTTTATGGTTTAACATATTTTGTGTTGCATGACATACTCATACACCGGCGTATAAAAGCGTTGGGACGTTTACAAAATCCATACCTGAAGGCACTGGCAGATGCACACCGCGATCATCATCGCACCCGGGAACGGGATGGTGCTGTTGTCTTTGGCTTATTATGGGTTCCGATTCGATACTTCAGACAGCAAAACCGGAAAGGGAGGATAGCGTGAGCCACTACTCTATTAAAGATCTAGAACATCTTTCAGGCATTAAAGCCCACACACTGCGTATTTGGGAGCAGCGGTATAACTTTCTGCACCCCAAGCGCACAGATACCAACATCCGCCTTTACGACGATGATGACCTAAGGCTCATTCTGAATGTATCGCTGCTGCGCGACAATGGCTATAAGATCTCTAAAATTGCCGGCATGGATGCCAAGCAGATCGGCGAAGCCGTGCGGCAGATCACAGACCAGCAAACCAGTCACCACAACGAGCAGATCCATGCCCTTAGCCTGGCCATGATTGACCTGGATGAGGAGCGCTTTGAGAAAATTATGTCTACTAACATTCTGCAGCAGGGTTTTGAGCAAACCATGCTGCAGGTGGTGTTTCCTTTTCTGCGCAAAATAGGGGTGCTCTGGCAAACCGGCTCTGTGAGTCCTGCCCAGGAGCACTTTATTTCAAACCTTATCCGCCAGAAGCTTATTGTGGCCATTGATGGCACCTATGTCTCCAGTAAAGACAAGAGCCGCAAATACCTGCTGTATTTACCCGAGGGCGAACTACATGAGCTAACCCTGCTATTTTGTTATTACGCGATTAAGAGTCGTAAAAACAGGGTAATTTACCTGGGGCAGAATGTTCCGCTGCCCGATGTGGAAAGTACCTACCAGATCTATAATCCGGATTATGTACTAACGGTAATTACTACCAACAAGTCGGTTGCCAAAACCCAGAAGTACATAAACATGATTGGGGATAAGTTTAAGGGAGCGCAACTGCTGCTTTCGGGCTACCAGCTGCTAAGCAACGACCTTAAGCTGCCACCCAATGCAACTTTACTGCGGAGGCTGGAAGATTTTGTTTCGCTGCTGGCGCAGCGTAGCGAAAAAAGCATATTTCAGGAATAAGAACGCTGTTGTTGATGCATATTGACAGAACCTGTATAAAATCTTAAACAGATGGGGATTTAATCCTCAACAATTATTGCCAACCCACCCTTCAAAATTAGGGTGGGTTTTATTTTTTATTCTAAAATATTTTTCAGCAATAAAAATTAAAAATATCATATAAGTACAACGTAACCCTCCTGTATTAGAGCCGTATATCTATCACAGACGATTTTCATACTATTCTGCAGCTTCTCCGGAAGCAGCCTTCTCCTCCTCTGAATTGGTCAAGACACTTTTTAACTTTTTTCTAAAAAACTTTTACAAAGTCTTGACATTTAGGTACAACCTTATAATTTTGTTTATAGACTTTTTAAGCCAACTTAAACATTTTTTGCATGACAGCACTAGAGTTCAGCTATTCCCTCAACAAGATGTCAAAATCCCTAAAGCCATTTGCGCTTAAGCTTACCAAAGACATGGAGGAAGCCAATGATCTGTTGCAGGAGACCATCCTGAAAGCCTTTACGAATCGAGATAAATTTGCCGACGGTACCAATCTTAAAGCTTGGTTATATACAATTATGAAAAATACCTTCATTACCAACTATCAGCGCATGGTAAGAAGGAATACCTTTATCGATACTACTGATAACCTGCACTACATTAACTCTACTGAGAACATTACAGAGAATTTAGCATACACAAGCTTTGCGCTTAAAGACATTAATGAGGCCATTGTAAATCTGGAAGATGCTTACAAAACGCCTTTCATGATGCACTTCCGTGGATTTAAGTACCATGAGATTGCAGATAAATTAAACATTCCAATAGGTACGGTAAAAAACCGCATACACATAGCGCGTAAGGAGCTTAAGGGCAAACTGAAGAACTATGCGGTGAAGTAGCCAGAGGCCACTTCATGAACAAAAATATAGTAGTGATAGGAGCAGGCTTTGCCGGTTTGGCAGCTGCTTCATGTCTGGCTAAGGCCGGGCACTCAGTAACGATAGTAGAAAAAAACATAACCCCCGGTGGGCGCGCTCGCGCGTTCCAGGCTGGGGGTTTTATGTATGATATGGGACCCAGCTGGTACTGGATGCCCGATGTTTTCGAGCAGTACTTTGGCCTTTTTGGCCACAGTCCGGCAGACTTTTACGAGTTGCGCCGCCTGGACCCTTCCTACCGGGTGTTTTTTGGAAAGGGGGAGGCGCTTGATTTGCCTGCTGCCATGCAGGACTTATGCGCACTCTTTAACAGCCTGGAGCCAGGCAGTGGCAGGGCGCTGCAGGAGTTTCTGCATCAGGCGGCCTATAAGTATAAAGTAGGCATGCAGGACCTGGTGTACAAGCCCGGCCGCAGCCTTAAAGAATTCATGAACCTGCGCCTGCTGCTTGATATACTCAGGCTCGATGTGTTTAAGTCGCTGCACGGGCATGCACGTAAGTTCTTCAGCCATCCGCAGTTGCTGCAGATTGTAGAGTTTCCGGTTTTGTTCCTGGGCGCTACACCACAAAATACACCAGCCCTTTACAGCCTTATGAACTATGCCGATATGGGCCTGGGAACCTGGTACCCCATGGGTGGCATGCATAAAATAGTAGAGGGCATGGTAAAAGTGGCAGAGGAGCAGGGGGTGCAGCTGGAGCTGGATTGCCCGGTGCATGAAATAGTGGTAGAGAAGGGCAGGGCTACTAAAGTAGTTACAGCCCGCGGAGATTTTAAAGCCGATGTGGTAGTGGCAGGAGCAGACTATCATCATGTGGAACAGGAGCTGCTCGATCCGCAATGGCGTACCTATGGCGCCTCTTATTGGAAGAAGCGTACCATGGCACCCTCCAGCCTGCTGTTTTACCTGGGTGTGAACAAGCGCCTCAGGAACCTGCAGCACCATAACCTGTTTTTCGATCGCGATTTTGGGCAGCATGCACAGGAGATCTACCAACAGCCGCAATGGCCCAGCGATCCGCTCTTTTACGCCTGTGTTCCCTCCGTTACAGATCCTGCAGTAGCACCTGCCGGCTCTGAAAACCTGTTTCTGCTGGTGCCGGTTGCCCCCGGCCTGGAGGATACCGAGGAGATCCGGGAGCAGTACTACCATCGTATCATGAACAGGCTGGAAGACCTGACGGGCCAATCGGTGGCAGATGCCGTGGTGTACAAGCGCAGTTATGCACACAAAGACTTTGTTGGTGATTATAATGCCTTCAGGGGCAATGCGTATGGTTTAGCCAACACCCTGCGCCAGACTGCACTCCTGAAGCCATCGCTGAAAAGCAAAAAAGTGAAAAATCTCTATTACACAGGCCAGCTTACTGTGCCGGGCCCGGGAGTTCCGCCTTCGCTTATATCAGGGCAGGTGGTAGCCGGTGAGATTAGTAAAGACATAGCAAATTAACATTCAGCCATTAGTGGGATGATAGGCATGGATCTGTTTAGCCAAACAACCTTTGAGTGTAGTAAGCTCATTACGCAGCGGTACAGCACTTCTTTTACACTTGGAATCCGTACGCTGCACAAACGGTTCCATTTTCCTATTTATGCCATTTATGGCTATGTGCGCTATGCCGATGAAATAGTGGATACCTTTCACGAGCACGACAAGTCCATGCTGCTGGAGCGGTTCCGTAAGGATACGCTGCTGGCGCTGGAAGAAAAGGTAAGCCTTAACCCGGTTTTGCACAGCTTTCAGCAGGTGGTGCGTGCCTATGGCATAGAGTGGGAGCTGATAGATGCTTTTCTGCACAGCATGGAAATGGACCTTGACCGCACCCGGTACGACCAGACAAAGTACCAGGAGTACATTTACGGCTCTGCCGAGGTGGTGGGCCTGATGTGCCTGCGCGTGTTTTGCGAAGGAGACAGTGCCTTGTACCATTCGCTGAAGGCATCCGCCCGCAGCCTGGGTGCAGCTTTCCAGAAAGTGAACTTTCTGCGCGATATCAAAAGCGATTTTGAAGATCGGGGCCGCGTTTACTTTCCGGGTGTGGACTTCAGCCGGTTTTCTGCCTCGGCAAAGCAGCAGATTGAAAAAGACATAGAGAAAGACTTTAAGGATGCCTATGCCGGCATATTAAAATTACCCGAGGGAGCACAAATGGGTGTTTATCTTGCTTACCTCTATTATCAGAAATTATTCAACAAAATCTGCCTTTGTCCTGCCTCACGCATACTCAAAGAGCGTATCCGCATAGCCGACCAGAAAAAGCTGCTGCTGCTGGCACAAACAATGCTGCGCTATCAGTTTAACTTTTTGTAAAATATTTTAAACAATTACATATTTATCAGAAACTTTTTGCCCTTACCTTCGCTTTCTATGTGTAGAAACCATGCTTAATCTTCAAGTAGATATCGACCCTAATTCCGGCTTTTGCTTTGGTGTAGTTTACGCCATAGAAATGGCCGAGGATATGCTGGAAGAACAGGGCTACCTGTACTGCCTGGGCGATATTGTGCATAACGATGAGGAGGTGCGCAGACTTGAAGATAAAGGGCTAAGGATCATCAATCATGAACAGCTCCGGGAGCTGCGCAACGAAACAGTGCTGATCAGGGCACATGGAGAGCCGCCCTCTACCTACGAGCTGGCCCTGCAAAATAACCTAAGCCTGATAGATGCCTCCTGTCCTGTAGTGCTTAAGCTGCAGAACCGCATTAAAAATTCTTTCGATAAAGGCGATAACATCTACATCTATGGCAAGCATGGCCATGCCGAAGTAGTAGGCCTTTTGGGGCAAACCAACAACGAGGCAGTGGTATTTCAGGATATTGCCGAATTGCCCCTGGAGGAGCTGCCCCGCTCCCTTACGCTCTACAGCCAGACAACCAAAAGTACCGATAACTTCTACCAGATAAAGTCTTTGTTAGAAGCTAGTGGCATTCAGGTAAATGCAAATGACACCATCTGCAGGCAGGTAAGCAACCGCGATAAAGAACTGCGGGATTTTGCCAGCCAGTACGATAAAGTGGTGTTTGTATCTGGCACCAAATCCTCTAACGGCAGGGTTTTGTATGGGGTGTGCAAAGACAGAAATCCGCATACCTTTTTTATTAGCCGGCCCGAAGAGTTAAATACAGGCTGGTTTGAAAAGAATGATAAGGTGGGTATTTGCGGAGCAACCTCTACACCTATGTGGCTGATGCAGCATGTGCGCGATCGCCTGCTTACCTACTGATCTGTAAATCCTTTTGTATCTTTGTGCTACGGCATGTCAGTGGCAGTAAAATCCATATCATTTTGGCAAAGGCAGCTGGGCGTTAGCATAGCCCTGGCAATTGTTGCTGCCTGGACCCTTAGCCTCTGGTTTTTGCTTACCCAGTATACCATTAACTGGTACTCGCCGCTAAGCTGGCTGCTGGTGCTGCTGCAAACGCACCTGTATACAGGCCTGTTTATAACGGCCCATGATGCCATGCATGGAGCTGTTAGTAAAAACAAAGGGTTAAATAATGCCATTGGCTGGATTACCGCGCTACTGTTTGCCTATAACTGGTACCCGCGCCTGTACCCACGCCACCACCTGCACCACCGCTTTGTAGCCACCGACCACGATCCCGATTACCACCACAGCGATAATTTCTTTTTGTGGTATTTCAGTTTTTTAAAGCAGTATGTTACCATCTGGCAAATAGTGGCCATGGCCATTACCTATAACCTGCTCATTCTCATCTTCCCGCAGCAGAATGTTATCCTGTTCTGGATGGTGCCCAGCATACTGGCAACGCTGCAGTTGTTCTACTTTGGTACCTATTTGCCCCACAAGGGTGAGCATGCTCCGGATAACAGGCACAAATCTGGCAGCCAGGCTAAAAACCACCTCTGGGCCTTTATGAGCTGCTATTTTTTCGGTTACCACTGGGAGCATCACCACTACCCTGGTACCCCCTGGTGGCAGCTCTGGAAGAAAAAGGCTTAAGCTCTTTTTAATAACCGGGATCTGCCGCAGAAAAGAATCCGCCTGCATTCTGCAACCTTATTGCCTTTTACAGCTTTAAATTGTTTAGCTTTACTTAAATAAAGATAAACATGCAAAAGTCTGGCTGTCTGTTCCTGTTGCTGCTGGTGCTGCCCGTGTTGGCCCTTGCCCAGAATGGTGTGATCAGGGGGCGGGTGCTGAACAAGGTAAGCAATGAGCCGGTGCCCTATGCCACGGTTGTTATTAGCAGTAGCACTGGCGGTAATGCCACTACCTCCGCCATCAGCGGTGTTACCACCACAGAAGAGGGGCGCTTTGAGCTTAGCCAGCTTGAGCCGGGGCGCTATAACCTGGAGGTGCGGAGCCTGGGTTTTAAAACAGAGCGTATTTATGAGGTGGCTGTTACAAACGCCCGGCCAGCAGAGGTAAATATTACCCTGGCTGAGGAAGCGGAGCGGCTGCAGGAGGTAGAGGTGGTGGCTTCTCCTTTTAGCAAAACCGACGAGAGCCCGGTATCGCTCCGTAGCATTGGGCCCGATGAAATAAGGCGCAGCCCGGGTGGTAACCGCGACATCAGCAAGGTAATCCGTACGCTCCCGGGAGCCGCCACAGCGCCCTCTTTCCGCAACGATATCATCATCAGGGGTGGCGCCCCAAGCGAAAATAAATATTACCTCGATGGGGTGGAGGTGCCCAACATTAACCACTTTCAGACCCAGGGCAGCAGTGGAGGGCCGGTAGGGCTTATCAATGTTGATTTCATAAAAGAAGTAGACTTTTACTCCGGCGCCTTTCCGGCTAACCGGGGTGGTGCCCTGTCTTCAATTTTTGAGTTCAGGCAGCGCGAGGGTCGCAGCGATAAGTGGGTGTTCAATGGCATAGTGGGAGCTACCGATTTTGGCGTTACTGCAGAGGGGCCGGTAGGTGACAGTGCCTCTGTTATTGTTTCGGTACGCCGCAGCTACCTGCAGCTGCTTTTTAAGGCCCTGGAGCTGCCCTTTCTGCCAGTTTACAACGACTATCAGCTTAAATACCAGTGGCAGCCTAACCGCAAAAACCGCTTTACGCTCATTAGCCTGGGCGCACTCGATAATTTTGAGCTGAACCTGGCAGCAAACGAAACCGAAGAGCAGCGATACCAGCTTAATACCCTGCCTGTTTCTGACCAGTGGAATTACACCATTGGTGGTAAGTGGGAGTATTTCAGAAAAGATGGTTTCTATACAGTGGTGCTTAGCCGAAACATGCTCGACAATAAAGCTGTAAAATGGGCCAACAACGATAACAGCCGGGCAGATAACCTCCTGCTGGATTACCACTCGCAGGAGATCGAAAACAAGCTGCGGCTGGAAGATTACCGGCAGCTGAACAGTGGTCTTCGCCTTAGCTGGGGCCTTAACTACGAGCGGGCAAAATATAGTGTTAACAACTACTTTAAAACTGTTGCCCAGGGCCAGCCACTTACCAGGGATTTTACATCAGACCTGGCGCTTAATAAATGGGGGCTCTTCGGGCAGGCCAGCCAGGATCTGCTGGAGGGGCAGCTGGTGCTTTCTGCAGGCTTTCGTATGGATGCAACAGATTACTCTGACGAGATGAACCGGCTGTGGCAACAGTTTTCGCCCCGCTTATCGGCGGCCTATTATTTTCTGCCCAAGTGGAGCCTTAACTTTAATGCAGGCCGTTATTACCAGCTGCCCAGCTACGTGGTAATGGGCTACAGAAGCACTGAGGGCGGCGGTTTGGTAAACCGGCAGAACGGCTTAAAATACCTGCAGGCCGACCACCTGGTAACAGGCCTGGAGTGGGCGCCTAACAATTTTCTGCGCCTTACCATGGAAGGCTTTTATAAATGGTACCGCAACTATCCTTACCTCCTGGATCTGGGCGTGTCACTGGCTAATCTGGGGGCAGATTTTGGCGTGGTGGGCCAGAATCCTGTTGTGTCTGCCTCTAAAGGCAGGGCCTACGGGCTGGAGTTTCTGGTGCAGCAAAAGCTTGCCGGCACCTTTTACGGAACCCTGGCCTATACCCTGGTGCGCAGTGAATTTACAGGGCTAAATGATGTTTACAAGCCCTCTGCCTGGGATTACCGGCATATTGTTAGCTTAACAGGAGGCAAGCGTTTTAAAAGAAACTGGGAGCTTGGCACCCGTTTTCTGCTAAGCGGCGGCCCTCCTTTTACGCCCTATAATTATACAGCCTCCCTAAACCAGGAAAACTGGGACCGCACAGGCCAGGGCGTAACAGATTACAGCCGCCTGAACGAAGGCCGCCTAAGCCCCTTCCATCAGCTCGATGTGCGGATTGATAAGAAATACTTTTTCTCCCGCTGGAGCCTGAATGTTTATTTTGATGTACAGAACCTGTATGGCTATGAGGTTGAGTTCCAGGAAAACATTGATGTGCAGCGTGATGATGCCGGCCTTCCTGTAGCCGATCCTGCAAACCCGGGCCAGTATTTAGGCAAACTGCTGCGCAACACCAGTGGCACCATACTACCTACTGTAGGCATTATTGTAGAGCTCTGATCAGGAAGTTTGCTCCCAGCCTGCGCATTTAGCTCCTGCCTGAAAAGAGCTTTCCAGAAAAGCCAGTAGTGCGCCCTCCGGATCGGGATGGGTACGTAGATCGCTGTACATAAGCAGGGCCAGCGGCGTGCCATTACTTACTACCCATTGTGCCGCCGGGGGTTGCAGCGGTTCATGGCTTATGCCCTTAGGGCTAGGGTAGGCATAGGCGTAGTAAGCAGCAGCATGTACGTGCTCGTCTCCCGGTAAAAGGCCAAAGCTGATAAACTCATGTGAGTAGGTTTCTTTTGATAGCTTATGGGCATTCCTGGGCAGCTCCGGTGCCCTGCGGCCGGAAAAGCGGGTAAGGGCAAGGTCCATGTGGTGCCAGTAGAGCTGCACCGGGCAGGTTTTTCCCTGAAAGCGGCTGCAGAACTGCTTAAATATTCCACTGGTCCAGAGCAGAATTTTCCAGAAGCTTTCTATGTGGGTTTTCTGGTAGCTGTGATGCTCTGTAATGTGGGTAAAAGGTTTATCAATGTTCATGGAAAAGGGCTTGGCCAGAATCCGCACCCTCACGTCCACTTTTTGCAGCTTGTTAAAAAGCTGGTGATAAAACTCTGCAACTGAAAGACCATCCTGCAGCAAAATCTCCTCGTACTCACCGGCACTGGTTTGTATTTCCAGGCGGTGGCTGATAAAGTTGAAAAGTATTTCCAGTGTTTTATCCCCGCAGGGGATCTGTTGTGAGCTTATGCCTTTGGCGCAGGGATATAAGCTTACGTGCCACCAGTGATTTCTGGGCGGGTTAAGCTTAAGCTGTATTTTACCAACGATCTGCATATACAAATGCAGTGTAATTTTTGTGGCTTCCCATTCTGCTAAAGCCAGAGGTGGTAAAAGGCTGGTGGGGAGCATAGCAATCGGCGATAGGCAAGTGGGTTCCGGGCAGCAAATGCATAGGGCACATAAAGCGCCTCCTGCTAAATAACTATGTTTTACATTTTGTGTTCAAACAACATAATCATCTTAACAAGCCTATGCCCAGGAACTTAAGTGCCGGATTGCTGATGTATCGCCCTAAGCCAGAACAGCCCCATGCGCTGCAGTTTTTTCTGGTACACCCGGGAGGGCCTTATTTTACCCGGAAAGATAAAGGCTGGTGGGGCATTCCAAAGGGTTTGCCCCACGAAGGGGAGGAACTATTACAGACGGCTCAAAGGGAGTTTTTAGAAGAGACAGGAATTAACCCTCAGCCGCCGTTTCTGCCGCTGGAAAGCATTAAGCAAAAGGGTGGAAAAACTGTTTGGGCCTGGGCTTTTGAGGGAGCATGGGAGGAGGCACAGGGTATTCAGTGCAACAGCATGAAAATTGAGTGGCCTTACAAAAGCGGTAAGTGGCAGTCTTACCCCGAGGTAGACCAGGCCCGCTGGTTTAGCTACGAGGAAGCCTGTGCTTACATCAATGCAGCACAAATACCATTTATAGACCGGCTGCTTGAGCAGCTAAAGGCTACGAGATAGCAGGCCCCGCTCTGCTATTTTGCCGAATTTGGCAAATATGAAGGCCGGGTAGCATACATTTACAGGTTGTGCTAGTTAAGATGTACCAGAGTTATTCTAATTAACAGCGGTTGAGATGAAGTTAACAGAAACAGAAGAACACTTACATATAGTAGTCATAGGCACATCGGCAGGTGGAATAAGCGCGCTGCAGGAACTGGTGAGTCAACTCCATGATGGTATGAATGCTGCTTTTTTTATTGTGATGCATTTGTCCCAAAAGGGAATCAGCGACTTTTTAGTGCATAAGCTTCAGCAGGTAGCGCAGTTGCCCTGTGCCCTGGCCCGGGAGGGGGCTCCCATTCAAAAAGGGCACATTTACATTGCCCCGGCCGATAAGCATTTATTGGTAGCGCAGGAAGGCATAAAGTTTGGGTACGGGCCTAAAGAAAACCGCTGGAAGCCGGCAATAGATATGTTGTTTCGTTCGGCTGCGGCGGCTTTTGATGGGCGTACCATTGGCATTATTTTAACCGGCTACCTCAACGATGGTACCTCGGGAATGCTGGCTATTAAAAATAGCGGTGGTACCTGTATTGTACAGGATCCTAACGAAGCAGAGTACCCCGATATGCCGCTTTCTGTGCTTGAACACCTGCAGGCAGACTACTGTGTACGCTTATCTAAAATGGGTGATGCACTGGAGATGGCCCTTCAGCTTGAAAAAGAAGAAACGGCTGTGCCTGAACATGTGCTGGCCGAAGCTGCCATTGCAGAAAGAGCCGCAACAGGAATAGATAAGCTGAACAGCCTGGGCGAAAATTCCATATACAGTTGCCCCGATTGCGGAGGTGTGCTCTTTAATATTCAGGAAAATTCCTTTAGCCATTACAGATGCCATACCGGGCACAGCTTTACTGTTAAGGATTTGTTGCTTAGGCAGGAGCAGGAGTTTGAATCTACCCTGTGGGTGGCATTGCGCTCGCTGGAAGAACGAAAGACCTTGTTGCATACCCTGGAAAACCAAAACACCAGCAGGGGCTTTCAGCTGGCTGCAAAAGGCTATGCAGAAAAAGCAGAAGAACTGCAGGAACATATTGACAGGTTAAGGCGGCTCCTGGTTTCTGCTCAGAACGATGATAAACAAAAGGCGGCCTCCGGCTAAGCGCTGAACAATCTAATACTGACAAGTACAGAAAGCTGGCGCCAGGTGGCAAGCGCTGTGTGTTGGCTGTTAGTGGCCGTTAGTTTACTGGTGCTCCGGGTAACTGCATCTGAAGCACAGCGCAGAACTGCAGCATAACCTGCGTTGGTGCCTGGTGGCATTAATCCTGTTTCCTGATTTTTTCTTCTGGTTCTGTATTCCGGTTTGCAGACATGCTCTTCCTGTCGCCGGTAGACTTTTGTTCCAGGGTAAGTGCCTGTTTCAGTACTTCCGGCGAGAGCGGTTTTTCCATATAGTCTGTTACAGCTTCCAGGCTTTCGGCCGTTTGCCGGTCGCGCTGGCTAATGGAAGAAGAAAGGATAAATATTTTTGTTTGCGGATGCTCTGCCAGAAATGTATCCTTCAGTTGTTGTGCCATTTCCAGGCCACTTACCATTGGCATATCCAGGTCTATAAAAACCGCATCGGGAAAAGAACTGTTATTCTCTTTGAGGTTCTGAAAATACTGCCTGGCTTCTTCAACAGTTGTAGCCGTGTCAATGCGCCCCAGGTAATCCTGGCCTTCCAGCATCTTGCGGGTGAGCATCAGAAAAAGTGTATCGTCATCAATCAGCAGTATTGTTTTCTTGCTCATAAGGTTTAAGGTATAAAATAAATTTTGTGCCTTCATTCACCTGGCTCTCAACTTCTATTTTTCCGCCGTTGCGTTCAACCATATATTTAATAATATACAAGCCTACACCCATACCACTGGCCTCCGGATGAAAGCGCTTAAAAGGCTTGAAAAGACTGTTTTGTACCGCCTCCAGGCTAAAGCCCTGGCCGTTATCTGAAATAGTTAAAACCACAAAATTTTCGGTACAGGTGGTTGTAAGTAAAATGTGAGGCTTGCGGCGTGGGTGCCGGTATTTAATTGCATTGCTAAGGAGGTTTTGCAGTATGCTGTTCAGGTACACATCGGCATACCTAATGCTAGGGCAGTCCTCAAAGCGAGTCTCCAGCTTAACCTTGTATTCCAGTATGTTGGCTTTAAAATCTCCGGCAACAGCATTAAACACCTCGGCAAAAGCCAGCTCCTGGTAGTTTATGTCGCCCTCATTGGCTACTTCAATAATTTTGATCAGGCCGTTAAGTGTGGTATCGAGCTTCTTTACGGAATTACCGATCATCTCAACAAACTCTTGTCGTTCCTCTTCTTTTTCGGTTTTCTTAAACAGGTCGGCCAGCATTTTGAGGTTTACCATAGGAGTGCGCAGGTCGTGGGCAATGGCGTGCACAAAATTGTCCATACGGTCGTAGATCTCGGAGAGGATCTTGTTCTTGTCCAGCAGCTTTTGCTCGGCGTTCTTTAGTTGCGTAATATCGGTAGATACAGAAAGAATGCTTTTTACCTGCTGATCGTCCTCGCCAAATTCCGGCACCAGCTTTACGTAGTAGTGCTTTTCTCCTGATTCCGAGGTGTAGGTGTGGTAGTAATCCCGAACCGACTTAGTCTCTATTACCTCCTGCATTAGCTTTTTGCTCTCCTTATCTTCTTTTAGCATGCGCAGGCCAACCCGCTCCCGGCCAATAAACTCCCTATAGCTAAGCCCGCTGGCCTCCAGCAGGGCACGGTTTACGAAAGAATACTTCAGGTCACAACCAAAGCGTACAATAAAATCGGGGGTATGGTCCAGCAGCGATTTAAGGTGCCGCTCGTTGGCAAGTACCTCTTCGGTAAGCTTAAGCAGTTTATTGTTGCTAAGT
This sequence comes from Cesiribacter sp. SM1, assembly GCF_020178975.1. Lineage (GTDB taxonomy): Bacteria > Bacteroidota > Bacteroidia > Cytophagales > Cyclobacteriaceae > Cesiribacter. The sequence continues at coordinate 130,309 of NZ_JAHXBU010000094.1, read as the reverse complement.
TTTAGTTCTGTGATATCAGTAAAGGTAATGACCACCCCTTTTACCTGCCGGCTTTCGGTTTTATAGGGTAGTATGCGCATAATGCTGTAGGTACCGTCTTTGTGTTCTACCTCATGCTCAACCGGTAAAAACTGCTCAAGCACCTTTTCTATATTTTCCAGAATATCGGGGTACTTAAAATTGTAGCTGTAATGGCCCAGCGGGCGCCCTATATCGGTTTCGCGTATGTTAAAGTAATGCTTGGCCGGTGGGGTAAACTTACGGATGTTGGTGCTGTTATCCAGGAAAATGGCAGCCAGCTGAGTGCTGTTGAACAGGTTGTTGATATCGTCGTGCAGAATGGTAACGGCATCTACCTTGTTCTTGAGCTCCATGTTTACGGTCTGCAGCTCTTCGTTAGAAGACTGCAGCTCTTCGTTAGTACTTTGCAGTTCTTCGTTGGCGCTTTGCAGTTCCTCATTGGCACTCTGCATTTCTTCGTTAATGGTCTCCAGCTCATCGGCTTTTACGCGCAATTGCCTGCGGGCAACTTTTAACTCCAGTTCCAGGTTTTCAATCTCGGCTTTGGAGTAGTTATCGTGCTCAATAACCTTTATGCTTTCGCTTATTTGCTGTTGGTCTGCCTCTTTTCTCCAGAACTCTACCAGGTACAGTTTTTCGTGCGGCTCGGGCCTGGCATTTTCCAGTATGCTGAATTTAAGATCGACCAGGTGCTGCTGGTTTTCGTTCTCCACCAGGCAATCCTTAAACACCACACTCGATTCGCCACCAGACAGCTGGCGCAGTGCATTGCGAAATACCAGGATTAACCTACCCCTTAGCATGCTGTACACGTTCAGGTCTACCCGCTTGTTTGGAAAGTGCAGGTAGTTATGTAAGGCTCCGGTGGTGTAGAGTACATCTTCCTGCTGATTCATGATGAGGGAGGGTGGCGCAAAACGCCCAGTCAGCAGGTCGGCATAATGTTCAGTGGGCGTAGTGGTATTTGCCCAGTTGCGGTAAACCAGTTCCGTAGAAGGCAGAGACTGCGGTTGGCTTACCTGAAAGTTTGTAGGCCTGTAAGGCCGCAGGTTAGTGCCGGGCCTGGCTTTAAAAATTTTGTTGCGAATGTCTATGGATTCAAACAGCGCATCCTGCTCGCTTATAGATTCGGTAGCGCCCAGCAGCAGGTAACCATTGGGCTTCAGCGAGTAATTAAAAGTCTGGAGTGCCTTGTTCTGTACTTCATCCAGCAGGTATATAAACAGGTTGCGGCAGGTAATCAGGTCCTGCTGAATAAAAGGCGGATCGCCAATCAGGTTGTGCTTGGAGAAAATAATTTGCTTCCGGAGGTCCTTTTTTACCTCGTAATACTCCCCAAGTTTACTAAAGTAACGGCTAAGGCGCTCCGGGCTTACATCTTCTTCTATGGCAGCCGAGTAGCGGCCGGCACTTGCAATTTCTACAGCCCGCTGGTCTATGTCGGTAGCAAATATTTTAAACTCCAGGTTTAGGTTGTGTCTGCTGATGTACTCGTCAAAGAGCATGGTGAGGGTGTAGGCTTCCTCACCGGTAGAGCAGCCCACCGTCCAGATACGAATAGGCTCCACGCCACGGTTCTTCTGGCAGATGGCCGGGATCACATGCTCTTCCAGGCTTTTAAAAACTTCGGGATCCCTGAAAAAGCGGGTAACCCCAATAAGCAGGTCGCGGTAAAGGTTATTCAGTTCTTTAGGGTGGCGCCGCAAATGGGTTTCATACTCCTGAATATCGTTCAGGTGGTTTATTTTCATGCGCTTTTCTATGCGCCTGATAATGGTGCCCAGCTTATAACCCCTGAAATTAATACCGGAATAGGCACTTACCTCCTGGATTATTTCCTGCAGCGTATCACGCTGGGAGTTAGATTCTTTGATCTTTTCATTGTTCAGCAGCTCTGGTCGCTGAATAAATTCTGCCAGCTCTTTGGCCAATACCTCGGGGCTGCCAATATAGTCGGGGCTGTCGGAGGTAATGGCAACTGTGGGCATGCTGTCGAAGCTGGCCGACTGGGGGCTCTGCACCATTACCACCCCACCGCGCGATTTAATGATCTGTACACCGCGGGCACCATCTGAGCCGGTGCCGGAGAGTACAATACCTACGGATTTATCGCCATAGGCCAGGGCCATGGTTTCAAAAAATACATCAATGGCCAGGTTTACTACTTTCTGAACGGGCCGGTCTTCGGGAACAATGCTGGTGTTACGTAGCTTCAGCTGCTTTTTTTCCGGAATTACATATACATGCCCCGGCTTTACATTTACCGTCTCCGTTACCTTTATCACCGGCATACTCGTATAATCTTCCAGAATTTTATGAAGATTACTTTCGTAATGGGGCGAGAGGTGCTGAATAACGACAAAAATGGCAGAAATCTCTTCAGGTAAACCCTTAAAAAACTTTTTGAGGGCCTCAAAACCGCCTGCAGAGGCGCCTATACCAACTATATACGTATCTTTCGTTACTTGCATAAAAAGGGTGTGCTAACAACAATATAATGCTGTTGCTAATAGAAGATGCCAGCTTGACCAATGCCCGTAACCGATCGGCCTTTAAAAATTGACTGGACCGCAAAACTATCACTTTCGGGACGTGAAAATGGCTCTTATGGTTTATTCTTTAGAGGGGGAATCAAAAGCAAAAAGGTTGAATCTAAAAAGATTACCCGCTCTACAAGATAAGCATCTTACCATCTTTAGTGCGAAAATCAGGGCTAAATTGTTTCACAATTGTAAAAGTAAAATGCTGTATTGCTGAACGTGGCCCATTTAAGGAACGTTTGACAGCAGCATAAAGTTAAGGGAGATATGGCTACAGGTGTGCGGGAGGTTAAAAAATACCTCCAGGAATTATCAGAAGAAGAGCTGCAGGAGGAGCTGCTGAAGCTCTACAAGAAGTTTCCTATCGTAAAAGAGTACTACCAGCAGGAGTTAAGCCAGGATGGCGGCGGTCTTGTAGGTGATTATAAGAAAAAGATCAGGCAGCATTATTTTCCCAGCGGCCGCAGCGTTAAACGCCCGCGTGCTGCCAAAACCCGTGAGCTGCTCTCGCGCTTCCGCAAGCTAAGCCCTTTTCCCTACGATGTGGCCGACCTGCTCCTGTACCAGGCCGAAACCATGGTTGAGTTCTCTGCTTCCAAAGGCAGCGGCAACAGGGGCTACATCAGCGGAGGCTTCAACTCTACCCTTATAAGCCGCTACAAAGAAGCCCTGCAGCTTATTGTGGCCGAAGGCCTTCAGCAGGACTTTATGCCCCGCCTCCAGCAACTGCTGAAGGACGCCCGTTTTATGCGCTGGGGCACTTATGACGGGCTGCTGGAGCTCTACATCCAGCATATCAATAAAAATAAAGAAGAGGTAGCGGTAGGTTAATCATGTACTGCTTATTCAATGTGCCGGTTCGCCCGGGGCGTGTAGCCGCTGCGACCAATGTGCTGATTGGGGCAGCGCAGCATCGATTTATCTGCAGCAGATAGCTTCTACTGCTTCCCGCCCATCAGCACATTGTTCACTGGCACATTAACACATTGCCCTACACTGCCAGCAACAGCATACCATCCCACAGCACATAGCGGGCTTCGAGGGCTTTTTTGGCGGCTGCTTCGGCTTCACGCCACTTCTGCTCATCATTGCCGCAAAGTTCGTTCATAACGGCTTCAATGCGTTGGTTCTGTTCTTGTTCGTTTATGCGGGTATGGCGCAGGAGGTAATCGCGGTAGAGGGCTAAATCTTTCTGGTGGTAGTTTAGCAGGTCGCCGTCCAGGCGGTGTAGCAGTTCCGATACAACATCTTCGCGGCCTAAAAAGTAGGCGGCTGCTAATTCATGAGGATTGTTGCTGTGGCAGATGCCCCAGTTGATGCGCAGGTAGTTTTTAATGCTCTCGGGCAGCCGTATTTTCTCAAGGGCATTTTCAAGATCTTTTTCTTCCTGCATGAGCACCAGAAAGCGGTCAATCATATAGGTTTTAGCGCCGGCCTGCTGCATGGCTTTGCGGTAGAGCTCAAAGTGGCTGATGTAGCCGCCATTGCCATCACTATCGCTTTCTTCCTCTACCAGCATTTCGTTAACAATGCGGTTGCTGATAGGTTCCTCGCTGGGGGTCCAGATTCTGGTGGTGCTGGAGATGGCATTTTCCAGTGCCTTGAGCTGTGAAAGGTTGTCCCACACGGCAAACACATGGTGCTCCATGAATTCCCGCAGGTCTTCCAGGGTCTCCAGTTGTAAATATATTTCATGTGCCAGCAGGCGCACACGCATTGGTTTCAGTGTATCCCGTATCGCCTCTATCCTCGATGATTCCATGACTGAGTCTGTTAAAAAAAATCCTAATTCTATTATCTAACTATACATTAATCTACGGCTTGTTTAAGAATAGGGTTTGTAGATTTAACGCTTTTATCGTTCCTGTTAACGATTGTAATAGCCTTGTTATGAGGAAATTATGAGTAGTTAGGGTCTTGAGAATCAGCCAGATGAGGCCATTTACAGGAGAAAAGCAGGCTTTCTATCCCTCCTCCTGCAACTGCAGGCGCACCAGGTTGGCGTAGGTACCTTCGGGCTGGTGCAGCAGCTCTTCGTGCGTGCCGCTTTCTGCAATTTGCCCGCCGCTGATCACATAAATGCGGTCTGCTTTGCGGATGGTGGCCAGGCGGTGCGCAATAATAATGGTGGTACGGCCGTGCATAAGCTCATCAAGAGCCATTTGTACCAGGTGCTCACTTTCGGCATCGAGCGATGAGGTAGCTTCGTCCAGGATCAGGATCTTGGGATCCTTGAGAATGGCGCGGGCAATGGCAATGCGCTGCCGCTGGCCACCGCTTAACTTTACCCCGCGTTCGCCTACCAGGGTATCAAAACCTTCGGGAAAGTTTTCGATGAACTGAAGGGCATTTGCTTTGCGTGCGGCCTCGCGTATTTCTGTTTCCGTAGCCTGGGGGCGGCCATAGGCAATATTTTCGCGGATGCTGCCCCCGAACAGGATTACCTCCTGGGGCACAATGCCCAGGTTTGCCCGGTAAGCACTAAGATCATAGGTATTGATGTTCTGTCCGTCTACCAGAATTTGCCCCTGTTCCGGCTCATAGAAGCGCAACAGCAGCTGTACAATGGTAGATTTACCAGCGCCACTGTGGCCTACCAGTGCCACCTTTTCACCACTGCAAATGCTTAGCTTCAGGTTCTGCAGCACTTCAACTTCGGGGCGGGTAGGGTAGGCAAAGCCAATGTTCCTGTACTCAATGCTGCCGTTAAGGGGCAGGCGCTGCAGTGGTTCCTCAAGGGTCATCTCGCCGGGCAGGCTAATGATCTGCAGTACCCTTTCCGAGGCGCCAATGGCTTTTTGCAGCTGCCCGTACAAATCGCCCAGGCCTGCAATAGAGCCGCCAATAAACATCATGTACATGATAAAGGCCAGCAGATCGCCCACCTGCATTTCTCCGCCTTGCACCAGCAGGGCACCATACCATACCACGGCAACCATACCCCCAAACAGTATGCTGATGATGAAAGAGATAAAGGCACCACGATAGCTGGCTGCCTTAAGGGCCGTTGCTACCACGCGGTTCAGTGCCGTGCTGTAGCGCTGGGTTTCGTAACGCTCGCTGGTAAAAGCCTTTACCATGCTTATGGACTGCAGGGTTTCTTCTACCACAATGTTGGCCCTGGCCAGCTCGTCCTGTATCTGCTTGCTAAGCCGCCTGATAAAGTTGCCAAAGAGCATGCCCAGCACCACAATTACCGGAAAGGTAGCCAGCATAAACAGGGCAAGCTTGGGCGTAAAGTAAAAGATAATGGTGGTGCCAACGGTTAGGGTGAGCACCTGCCGGACAAACTCGGCCAGCGTTACTGTAAAGGTATCCTGCAGCTGCGATACATCAGAAGTAATGCGGCTGAGTAGTTCTCCGGTGCGCTGGCTGTCGTAAAAGCTCATGGGCAGGCTAACAAAGCGGCCGTAGAGGCTGCGCCGCAGATCGGCCATGCTGCGCTCGCTTACCTGGGCAAAAAAGTAAACCCTTAGAAATGAAAACACGGCCTGTATCAGCAAAATGCCCAGCAGGAGCAGGGCTATCTGGTTTACACCCCGCAGGTACCACTCACCGGCGCCGGTGGCAGCATCGATCAGGCGGGCTGCCACATACGGAAAGGCCAGCAGGCAAAGGCTCGATAATGCCAGGGAGGTAATGCCTGCTATAAAAAGCCAGCGGTAAGGCAGTATATAGTGGAAAATACCTGCAAGTTTGCTAAGGTTTTCCTTGCTTAGCTTACGTTTTTCTTCGGGTTTTAAGGGATCCCGTCTCTTTGCCATACGTTACCAATAACAGCTAAAAACAAATTAGGTTGCGCTCCCGCCGGGAGAGGGTGTTGCCTGGGAGTTGCGGGATGGAGGTTTAGTCCATGCGGGCGTTTGTGCTTTAACTACGCGGCGGTAAACAACAATAGCCCTGGGCGTTGTACCCGGGTGGAGGTAGTGGCTGTGCAGCCTTTGGGTTTATAAGTTGTGCCAGAGATAAAATGCCGGCATTTGGCCGGGCCAGCCTGCAGAGGCTAATCAGCAGCCTGCAGGCTGGCCCTGTGGTATAATTTACCGGGAGCCTAGCGGCTGAAAAGCTTACCGATGCGCCTTGCCAGTTTCTTTTCCTTTTCCCAGAAGAATGAGAACTGCCCCAGCAAAAAGCCATAGGCAAGCAACATAATCTGGTAAAAAGGCATTACAAACAGGAGGTAAGCAACAGTCTTTAGCCAAAAGGGGGTGGTGTCGTCAAAGCCCAGTCCTGCAAACAAAAATTTGCGGATATACACAACGGTAGAGCCTGTAAGGGTAAAAACAGCCAGTACAGCAACTACCTGCACAAGGCTTTGTAAGCCCCACTTATCCTTCAGTTTATATAAAATGCCACTCTTGGCAGTAAGTGCCTGTGTGGTCTCGGGTTTTTCCAGTGTTTTCAAACCTTCTCTTACTGATCTGTTTACAAAGGTACAATTGTTTTTGTAATAGAGGCCTACAGGAAGTGGCAGATGTTGAAAAACTTAAATCTTGGCAGTACATTTAAGCCCAAACCAGCCTGTGCCTAATTTTTAACAGCCTCCTATGGAAGACAAATTTAAGATCAATAAAATTCTGGTAAGCCTCGATCTTTCTGAAATGGATGAGGTGTTAATTCGCTTTGCCTGCTACACGGCTAAAATGATGAAGAGCGAGCGGGTTTATTTTACGCATATTTCTACCAGCCTCGACATGCCCAAAGAATTGCAGGAGAAATGGGGTGAGCTGATGGCGCCGGTAGATGAAAAAATACTGCATAATATAGGGCAACAGGTTGATGCTTTGTTTGAAAAGGTGAAGGATTGCGAAACGGTGCTGGAGGTGCATGAAGGAAACCCCACCGACAAACTCCTGAAGCTGGCCCAGCAAAAAGATGTAGACCTGCTGGTGTTGGGGCATAAGGCAGGCCTGAAAGGAAGTGGTGCCGTTCCCATGAAAGTTGTAAAGGCGGCAAATCGATCTGTACTCCTGGTGCCTGAGCTGCTGCCTAAAAAGATGGACAAGATCCTGGTGGCGGTTGATTTTTCAGAGCACTCCCTGCGGGCCCTTAAGCAGGCGCTCAGGGTACAGGAAAATTCGCAGATTCCGCTGGAGGTTAAGTGTCAGCATGTATACAGTTTGCCCAGTGGCTGGCATACTACCGGCAAAAGCGAGAAGGAGTTTGCAGATATTATGTGTCAGCATGCCCGGAGCGATTACCAGAAGTTCCTGAAAAAGCTGCCCGAACACTATCAGGATTTGCCTTGTGTGTTTACGCTTGATAATAACCATGACCCGGTGAAGGAGATTTTTGACCAGGCTGTTCGGGAGCAGGCAGATCTGGTGGTGATGGGATCGAAAGGTAAAAGTGCTGCCGCTGCCGCACTTATGGGTAGTGTGGCCGAGCGCTTTGCAGAACATAACAGGAGTATTCCGCTGCTGATTGTAAAAGACAAAAACGAGAACATTGGGTTTCTGCAGGCGCTGTTCCGCTTATAGCCGGTTGTTGCAGTAGTCTTGCGCCTTACTCCTTTTTCTCTCCGCAGCCATCCAGTAGCTGCCCCCTTAGCCAAACTGTTGCGGTGTAGGCATAGTCACGGTCGCTCATGCCATCGGAGCAGGGGGTGTTTCCCCTGCGCAGCAGTGCCCAGCCCTGGTCTCCAAGCTGGTAAAGCTGCGCCCACTCTTCGGTACGGCCGGCAGCACTTTTGGGGCTGTTGTAGGGAAAGCTAAGCGAATCTCCTTCCATAGATCGGTAGGTAATGTAGGCGCTGCCAATGTTCAGGCTCCAGAAGGGCTCCGTTCCGGTAATACGATAATATATTTCATTTTCTCCCTTTGCAGAGCTGCTGCTCATTCCGTTCTCTTCGCTGCTGCTGTCAGGTAGTGTGGGAGGCTCGGGTACGGGGTCGGTGGCTTCGCGGGGAGCCATGGTATCGGCGGCATCTCTCCCGGCAGAGGTGGTTCCGCTTTCGCAGGAATAAAGCACGCCCAGGATCATGCAAATGGTTAGCAGCTGTTTCATGCCCTTTTAACCTCATGGCTGGCTAATTGGTTGTCGCTGCTACCTGGCTTAATGGCTGTGGCAGTGCCTTTGCGGCCGCCAAACATATTATAATGATGGCGGTTACTCTTGAAACAGAGTGGTAAACCAAATCAATATCAACTATGAAAAGAAATACATCTTATTTGTTAACAATGCTGGTAGTGTTGCTACTGGGCTTCGCTTCCTGTACCAGGTCAACAGAGGATGGTGCTCACTATGGTACCTGGGATGAAGACAACAGTGTGTCGCTCGATGACCGGGAGTTTGGCAATGCCTGGGGAGAATCTGGATATTATGACCGCTGGGATGCCAACAGTGATGGCTTTGTAGATGCAACAGAGTGGACAGAAGGCAGGGGTAGAAATATGCCAAGCTACACTGGTGACTATAGCGAATGGGATGCCGACGCTGATGACAGGCTTAGTGAAGATGAGTTCAGGCAGGGTATCTACGGCTATTACGACAGGGATGGCGACCGTATGATCAATGAAGAGGAATACAATGCCTGGTACAGCGAAAACCAGTAGGCTTGTGCCGGAACTGGAGGTGTTCTTTGGCGGTGAATGCATTCATGGAGATCATTTTATTTAATGCTTTTTGATGGCCAGTCCTGTAAGTGGGCTGGCTTTTTTTGGTCATGCTGTGTTCCTGGCTGCTGCTGAATGCCACAATTGTGGAAATATATGCCTGTTCCCCTTGCTGCAGATAAACATAGCTTGCCCGGACAGGTTACATTTTATACTATTTTTTAAATATATCAAGTTATGACAACAAAGAAATACTCCCTTTTGTGCTTCGTGGTTTTTGCCCTGATGCTGGTAAATCTCTCGGCTTGTAAAGTTTCTGAAGAAGAAGGTTATGGTCGCTGGGATGCAGATGCCAATGCCATGATAGACAGTAATGAGTATGGTACAGCCTGGAATGAGGCTGGTTATTATGGCCGCTGGGATGCCAATCGCGATAATTATATAGATGAGAGTGAGTGGAATGCCGGGCGTAACACTTACATGCAGGATGTGGGTGCAGACCAGGTTGGTGCCTACACCGATTGGGATGTTGATGGAGACGGCAGGCTGAGTGATACAGAATTCAGGGACAGGTCCTTTGATGTATATGATGCCGACCGGGATGGTAATTTGAATGAAGCCGAATACAATACCTGGTGGGGAGGCTTTAACCGCACAGGCAACAGCCTCTAAGCCTTTCTAAAGTATCCTGCCCGTACCAAAACTAAAAAGCCAGTCGCTGCAGACTGGCTTTTTGTATTTCTACTGGTTGTGGATAATGTGCGCTATGGGTTAAAGCTATAGATAACCAGTTTGTTATCATCTTCTACGGTCAAAACAAGCCGTCATTCCCCTGTAGAGGGAGCTCTGTTTGCTTTTGCAGGTGAAAGCACCATTTCTGTTTCTAGCTGACAGATCCCCGCCTGCGCGGGGATGACGATTAAGGAGCATTTGACCCTGATGCTAATCCTTAACTCGCGTTAGTATTAGTAACTTCTGCTTGCCTGCGGCCAATGCTTATTGCCTGCTTTCCAGGTTGCCCACACGATCCTTCAGCAGGCGTAACTGGTCTTCCAGTGCCAGTAATTTGTGCTCCAGCAGGCCGGGTTGTTGCAGCTGGGTGCTCCAGCAGCCTTTCACTTCCCAGAGTTCCAGTAGTTCTTCCTGGTTCACAGTTACTGGCCCTGTTGTAGGGTTGTCGGCATCCAGTACCAGTTCTTTTTCTGCTGCTTTCCTAAGGCGGCGTATCAGCAGTTCCTTTGCGGTAACCACTACATAAATACAGCCCTCGTGCAGGCGGCCGGGCTTTTCTTTTGGCGCAGGTATAGCGGTAAGAATATCGCCATCTTTGAGGCCACCGCCATCGGTGAGCATCTCTCCGCCGCTATGTTCAAAAGCCCTGGTCTTGTCTTGCAGGGCTTCCGGTAATGCTACTTTTGGTAGCCGGTTGTGAAAGTCCCTGTTGTTCAGGTTTACAATATACTCCAGCCGCATGGCCTTGCTCACAAAAGCCAGGCCCGCTCCTGCAGTACTGTTGCTCCTGTTTAAGGGGGTGGTCTGAACTTGCTCATTTTTTGAGCTTTTACCCAAGGCAGGGGGTAGCTGGGTGGGGTCGAACTCCCCTTTCAGGATGTCCAGGCTGTACAGTTCATTTACTGTAAGCTCTTTGCGTAACAGGGCGTCTGCCGACAGGCCAAAATGCTGAGCAATAGCAATAATAGTATCGATCTTAGGCTCTGAACGCCCTTCTTCATACGCACCTACACTTGGGCGGGCCAGGTCGAAGAGCTCTGCAAATGCTGCCTGGGATAGTTTTTTGACCGCCCGGATGCGCTTAATGTTCTTGCCGATGTATGACATAAAAAATATTTGCTCTTTTTTTTAGCAACTCTATTACTTTTAGCTAAATCTTCCGTATATTTAAATCAACAACAAAACAGATATCAGCCAGGCGTAAAATTATTGTTATAAATGGTGTAACAATTATATTAATGAATTCCGCGATTCTTTATTTTTGAGCAACATGAAGTAAATCTAAAAATTTTAACCAAATGAACTGCTATTTCGACAAAGTGAAAAACTATTTGCTGGAGATGGGATGCGAGATCAGGCTGGCAAATGAATCCGAAGGACTTTTTGTGGTAAGCCACGAAGAGCGCGGAATCCATAACCTTGTCATTGGCTGTGCTGAACCCATCCTCATCATTGAGCAGTTCATTTTCGAGGTTCGGGAGGAAAGCCTGGAGGTTTACAGAAGCCTGCTGAAAAAGAACAGGGATATGATTGCCGGTGCCTTTGTGCTGGACGAAACCGGCCGCAAGGTTTTATACCGTAATACCCTGCAGCTCGAAAACCTTGACCTCAACGAGGTAGAGGGTACCTTTAATGCGCTAAGCCTGCTGCTAACCGAATATTCCGAAGAGCTTATTCGCTTTGCGAGGCAGTAAGACAGCGTCAGGAACCAGGAATCAAAAGTCAGGACTGATCATTCAGGCCTTAACTTGAAATCCCGGCCCAGGCGGCGGACCGGCCCTGACTGTTATCTCTTGATTCAACATAGAAACAACAACTAAATACTAATATCATGAACATCTTCAGAAGACTTTTTAAGATTGGTCAGGCCGAAACACATTCTGCCATCGATCAGCTGGAGAACCCTATCCGCTTAACCGAGCAGGGCATCCGCGACATGAAGGAAGACCTTGATAAAAGCCTGCAGGCGCTTGCCGAAGTAAAGGCTATGGCCATTCGCTCCCGCAGCGAAAGCGAGGAGTATCAACAAAAGGCACAGAACTATGAGCATAAGGCCATTCAGCTCCTGAAAAAAGCACAGGCTGGTGAAATGGACAGCGCCGAAGCGGATCGTTTAGCGGGCGAAGCCCTGCTGCGCAAGGAGGAAAACGTAAAGCTTAGCGAAGGCAGCAGGCGTGATGTAGAGCGCTTCGATGGCAGTGTTCAGCAGCTGGAGGGCAATATTCGCACCATCAGGGCCAACATCGCCAAATGGGAAAACGAATTGAAAACCCTTAAAGCTCGTGTAAAAGTGAGCTCTGCCACCAAAAGCCTTAACAAACAGCTTGCCCAGATCGATAGCAGCAGCACTGTTTCTATGCTGGAGCGCATGCGTGATAAAGTAGCTCAGGAAGAAGCGCTTGCAGAAAGCTATGGCCAGATTGCGAACGAAAGCCGCAGCATCGACGATGAGATTGAAAAAGCCCTGAACGACGGCCCAAGATCAGCCAGAACCGCCGGCGAGCTGGAAGCCCTGAAGAACAGGCTTGGAATTAATAAACCTGCTGGCGAAGGTAATGCCTAGCAGGCTGGCTTCCGGAGTCCGGAGCGATTATCTCCCTTAGTTAGCCCCTGATTTCTGTCCGGGGTCCGAGGGTAATATTCTATGCTGTAAGTACCCCGGATTAAATTCCGGGGCTAAGTAAAAATATAGCTTACATAGGCACTTTGCCTTAAATACATAAGGGGAAATTAATTTCCTCACCGGCCTTGTTGCCGGGAGGCCCGCTTCCAACCAATAACCAATTAGCGCCATGACTGAACTACTCAAATTTGCCATAGCCGGAGCCAACGTTATTCCAACCTTGCTGCTGATTGCCATTATTCTGTACTGGTGTACCGTAGTGGTTGGTGCCGCTGACCTTGATATGTTTGATCTGGATCTGGATACGGACACTGATATGGACGGACATCCCGAAGGCAGCCTGGAGTGGCTCAATAATGTGTTGCGCTTCTTTAACCTGGGTCGGGTGCCGCTCATGATCTTTCTCACCTTCCTGATTCTGCCGCTCTGGCTCTTTTGTATTGTGGTGAACGATATGCTGGGCTTCCAGAGCCTGCTGCCGGGTTTACTCACCTTTGGTGTTGGTTTCTGGCTGTGCATGTTCGTGGCAAAGGTGCTTACCATTCCCTTTGTAAAGCTTTTTGATAAGCTCGACGAAGAGCATAAGAATACCTCGATCATTGGCAAAATCTGCACCCTGCAAAGTACTGCTAACGATGTGAGAATAGGCCAGGCCCTTGTAATGCAAAACGGAAACGGGGCTCCTATAGTGCTGATGGTCTGCAGCAGGCCTGGTACCGCAGTAAACAGTGGTGAAACAGCCCTGGTGCTGGAGTACCAGCCAGAAAAGCGCTGCTACTTAGTAGAACCTTATACTATATAATATAACAAAAGAAATTATTCAACTTTAATCATCACCCTTAATTATGGAAAGTATTGCAGGAAATGCCCTCTTACTCTATGGTGGCATATTCATCTTCGCGCTGTTTGCCATTGCCATTCTCATAGCAAGGCTCTACCGCAAGGCAGAGCAGGGGCAGGCGCTGGTAGTAACCGGTATGGGCGGGCCTAAGGTTTCGTTTAGTGGTACGGTAGTATGGCCGGTTATTCAAAGGCTGGAGGTAATGGATATTACCGTTAAAACCATCATGATCAGCCGTACAGGCAAAGAAGGCCTGATCTGCCGCGATAACATGCGGGCAGATATAAAAGTAACCTTCTTTGTGCGGGTAAGCCAGACCAAGGAAGATGTGATGACGGTGGCCCAGAGCCTGGGCTGTAGCCGCGCCTCGGATCCGCAGCAGATGGAACTGCTGTTCGATGCAAAATTCTCTGAAGCCCTGAAGGCTGTTGGTAAACGCTTCGATTTTGTAGACCTCTACACCAACCGCCGGGAGTTTAAAGACGAGATCCTGCAGATCATCGGCACCGACCTGAACGGTTACATCCTCGACGACTGTGCCATTGATTACCTGGAGCAAACACCACTCGAGTACCTGAACGAAAGCAACATTCTTGACTCAGAAGGTATCAAGAAGATCATCGACCTGACGGCCAAGCAAAAGATGGAGGCCAACTTTATTGAGCGTGAAAAAGAGAAAACGCTGAAGAAGCAGGATGTGGAGGCCAAAGAAACCGTGCTTCAGCTGGAGCGCCAGCAGATTGAAAGCGAAGAAAAGCAGAAACGCGAAATTGCCTCTGTACGTGCCCGTGAGCGTGCCGAAGCAGAGCGCATTGAAGCCGAAGAACGCCTGAAGTCTGAAAATGCCCGCATCTTAACCGATGAGCAGCTGGCCATAGCAGAGCAAAACATGCAGCGCCAGATCTTAGTGGCACAGCGCAACAAAGAAAAAACCGATGCCATTGAGCAGGAGCGCGTAGTACAGGCCCGCGACCTGGAAGCCAACGAGCGCGAGCGTGTGGTAAGCCTGGCGCAGATCGAAAAAGAGAAAGCGCTGGAGGTAGAAAAACGCAACATTCAGGAGGTGATCCGCGACCGTGTGGTGGTAGAAAAAGCCACGGTAGAAGAGCAGGAGCGTATCAAAGATACCGTGGCACATGCCGAAGCAGAGCGCCAGAAGCATGTAGCCCTGGTAAATGCCGAGAAAGAAGCCCAGGAGAAACTGGTGAAAGAGATCAAAGCTGCCGAAGCAGCCCGCGAAGCTGCCGGACACGAGGCGCAGAAAGCCATCATCGATGCCGAAGCCGAGCGCAAATCTGCCGATCTGCGAGCCGAAAGCATCAAGATTATGGCCGAAGCCGAAGCAAGGCAGGCAGCTGCCCTTGGCCTAAGCGAAGCACAGGTAATGGAAGCAAAAGCACTGGCCCTTGCCAAGCAGGGCAAAGCCGAAGCCAGCGTTATTACCGACAAAGCCGATGCTGAAGCCAAAGCCATCCGCGCTACCGGCGATGCACAGGCCGAAGCCAACACCAAGCTGGGCCAGGCAGATGCTACCGTAATACGAGCCAAAGCCGAAGCACAGGAAACACAGGGCGAAATGGAAGCCCGCATCATGGAACAGAAATTCCTGGCCGAAGCCAAAGGCATTGCCGAAAAAGCCCGCGCCATGTCTGCCCTGGATGGTCCGGGCAAGGAGCACGAGGAGTTCAAGCTGCGTCTGGAAAAAGACAAGCAGGTGGAGCTTGCCGGTATCGATATGCAGAAAGAGCTGGCCGAAGCACAGGCCATGGTACTGTCCGAAGGCCTCAAGAAAGCCAACATCGATATTATTGGCGGCGAGAGCATGTTCTTCCAGAATATTCTTGGATCCATGGCCAAAGGCAAAGCCATCGATGGCATGATTAACCAGAGCACAGCCCTGCAGGATGTGAAGAACACCTTCTTTGCGCCTGATAGCAATGGTAACGTTGACTTTAAGAGCCAGCTGCGCCAGTTCCTGGATAAGTTTGGAATGACCACTGATGATGTGCGTAACCTAAGCATTTCGGCCCTGTTGTTAAAAATGACACAGTCTGCCGAAAACGAAGGCCAGCGCACCGCCCTTCAGGAGCTCAACAAGCTGGCCGGTAGCATAGGGCTTGCCGAAAAGCCGGTAAGCACGCTGAATCTGTAAGCGGTAATATCAATGGCGAGGGAATTAATTCCCTCGCTATATAACCTACAAAGCCCAGGCATCATGAAGAATCCATCATCAGTACCAGTTTATGCAGAAAAACAAAATCTGAAAATATCGGCGGTGAGGTTCATCATGGGTTTCGCAACGGTAATTTCACTGGCTCCTTTTTTCTGGAAACTTTACAGTAGTGGCTGGGCGCAGCAAGACCTTCTGGCGGCTTTACCAGTGCTGTTGATCCTGGGAGGAGTGTGGTGGGTGGTGGAGAGTAGTCGTATCCACACCCGCATAACGGCAGAAGGAATCTGTTACTGGTTTTATCCCCTACAGTTCCGCAGGCGCTTTGCCCGCTGGGAAGAGCTGAAAGAAGTGTATATGCAGGAGTATAATGCCTTGGCCGATTATGGAGGCTGGGGCCTGCGCTGGGGAATAAAGGGCTGGGGGTATGTAGCCCCGGGTAATATAGGGATTCAGCTGGTGTACAAGAGTGGTAAAAAGCGATTCATCAGCACCCAGCGCCCCAACGAATTGCGCACATGGCTGGAGCAATATGCACCTGCCAGTATTATCGGCGCCGAAAGCCGGTAAATCCAGGCAACTGGCTTACAGATGAAAGCAGCTGGCCTATGTACTTAGGCACCTTTTGATTTTCTGGTGATTTTTTCCCTTTAGCGATGAGCATCTTTTTACTTATACTGCTGGCTTGCGCTGCCTGTGCTATCCTGGTGATAGGCTGGCTGCTACGCTACCGGCAAAGGCTGGAGTTGCTGGCGGGCTACAACCCTAAGGTAACGCACAACAAAAAGGGGCTGGCCCACTGGGCAGGCAATACCTTTATGGGCATGGCGCCACTGCAGGGAATCTGCGTGCTGCTGGCCCTAAAAACCGGCTTGGTGCTGGTGGGCTGTCTGGCCTACATTGCAGTAAGCTGCATTGGCATGATTGTGCTGGCGCTGGGCGCCACCCAATACTCAAACCTGAACTAATATGTCTGAAAATACACCACAAGCCCAAGCCTTAGAGGGCACATCTTCTAAAGCAGGTGCTCCTACATTAGAAGGCGGTACCTACGAAGTACTGCGTAACCGCCTTCGCAAGGGCGAGGAAAACCTAAGGCTGCGCTTACAGCTGCTTAACAACAGCCGGAAAGATGTTTTCGGGGCCATAGAAACCAGGCTGGTGGCTACCGAGCGGGTTACCACGGCAAACAACTGCATTCCGCAGGATATGGTGCCCATTGGCGGCCGCTTTATCTTTGGCTATAATGTGCACCTGGGCCTTAAGGTGCAAATGGAGCTTGGAGATGTGTTCAGCATTTACCACTACCGCGCAGAAGACCATTCCTTCCACGAAGAAGGGCTGGAGATGCTGCAGCAGGAGGCTTTCCTCACCGATTTTATAGCTCTCTATAAATATTATAAAGACACCCGCTTTGTAAAATTCGCACAGCTGGGGCCGCACCTTTTTATGGTGTTCAGGGTAGGCAAAAATGCTACCGATATCAAAACATTTAAGTGGCTGCTGCAGGGAGGCAAACTCACCTACATTGATAACCGCAGCGACCATGAGTTTATATTTCCGGCCCAGCACGAGTTTCGCTGGAAACGGGCTACCCGCGATATGCACCGGCAGGGCAAGCACCCGCACATCAGCATAGAAGACAAGGTGTTTGTAGAAACGATTGGCGGCGACCTTACCATAAAAGTAGAAGACAATACCGATGCCGGCAAAGGCATTTATATAGAGCCGGTAGACAATACCGACCAGACCCTGGACGATGCCGATATCTCTTATGCGGTAATCGGCAACCTGGTGGCCCTTAAAATAAAGCCCTACCAGGAGAAGGCCTATCGCTACATTATATACAACAGCAAATTGCAGGAGGCCCGCCGCGTAGATGGCATTTCCGAAAGCTGCCTGCTGTTGCCCGACGACCACGGCCTGATTTTCCCCAATGGCTATTACCTGCAAACGGGCGAGTACAAGCTTTTCGATATGGTGCTGGAGGGCATGCTGTTTGAAAAAAGGATCAGCAGCCCAAATGGCGAAGATTACCTCTATGTGTTCTATAACCGCCAGCACGGGCTCTACCTCCTGCTGCAGTACAACCTTATTCTGCAAAAGGTGGGTACCCCCATTACCTGCCATGGCTACAGCATTTTTGAAGATGGCCAGATGTGCTACTTCCGCGGCGATGAAGAGCCCAAAAAGCACCATGTGGTGCAGATCTGGCAAACGCCCTATGTTGGTCCAAACCACCCGCTGCAGGGCAACCAGAACTCCTACCTGTTTAAAATAGGGAATAAAGATATAGTAAGGGCCATGGCCGAGGCCAATGAGCTGCTGGTGCTCCTGAACAAGGACGAGCAGTACAACGACCTCTACCTGGACCTGGCCCAGCACACCACCGCCATCCTCGATAGCTATCACTGGCTGCAGCATGAGGAGGCCCAGAAGCTGGCCGAGCCCCTGCAGGAGATCCGCAATGCTGCAACGGCCGCCATCGACGAGTTTGAAAAAGTTACCCGCATACGCCAGAATACCAATGAGCGGGTAAGTACCGTGCTGGGCAGTGCTGAAGAGCTGCTGAAAAAGATTAACCGTGAGCGGGCCAGCCGCATCCAGGATTTTGTTGATTTTCTGACCAGCCTGCGCGGCATGCGTGGCGAGGTGATTTCCCTAAAGGAGTTGCGCTATGTAGAAGTGGCCCCGGTGGAAAAAACCGAGAAAGCCCTGGCCGGGGCCCAGGATAAGGTAAGCCAGAAAACCGTAGGCTTCCTTTTAGGTCCCGAGGCGCTTAAGCCCTACGAGCAGCGCGTAAAGGAGCTGGAAGGGCAGGTAGCTGCTGCCGAAAAGGTAGTGAAAGCCAATGAGCTGGAGGAGCAGCTGAACAAAGCCGCGGCCGAGCTGGAAATGCTCATAGAGGTGGTAAGCAACCTGAAGATCGAGGATGCTACCCAAACCACCCAGATCATCGATAACATCAGCGCCATTTATGCCCAGTTCAATACCGTAAAGGCTGGCCTGAAGCGACGCCGCAAGGAGCTGATGGGGCAGGAGGGCAAGGCAGAGTTTGCAGCCCAGATGAAGCTTATAGACCAGGCCATTATCAATTACCTGGATGTATGCGATGTGCCTGCCAAATGCGATGAGTACCTCACGCGCGTAATGGTGCAGCTGGAGGAGCTGGAGGGCCGTTTCAGCGAGTTTGAGGAGTTTGTAGATCTCTTAACCACCAAGCGCGAAGAAGCCTACAATGCCTTTGAGAGTCGTAAGCTGCAGCTTACCGAAACCCGCAACCGCAGGGCTTCCAACCTGCTGCAGGCGGCAGACCGTATCCTGAAGGCGGTACAGAACCGCCTCTCCCGCATGGAAACGGTGCAGGAGATCAATGGCTACTATGCTTCCGACCTGATGCTGGAGAAGCTGCGCAGCATGGTAAACGAGCTGCTGGAGCTGGGCGATACCGTGAAGGCCGACGACATCCGCAGCCGGATGAAGAGTATCAGGGAAGAAGCCATTCGTCAGCTTAAAGATAAAAACGAGCTTTATGCCGATGGCAAAAATGTAATTCGCTTCGGCACCTTTTCCTTTAGTGTAAACACACAGCCGCTGGAGCTAAGCATGGTGCCCAAAGAAGGGCAGATGTATTTTCACCTCTCCGGTACCAGCTTTTTTGAACCTGTGGCGCACGAGGCTTTTAAAGATAATGCAGAGCTGTGGGAGCAAAGCCTGGTGAGCGAAAACCGCCAGGTGTACCGGGCCGAGTACCTGGCCTACCAGATGCTGCAGGCAGCAGAAAAAGCAGGAGTGAGTGGCGCACGCAGTGGCGCTGATAAAAGTGTGGAGGAGCTCCATGCGCTGGCGCCTGAAGCGCTTAAAGCTGAAGTGCAAAGTTTTATGGCCGGCCGGTTTAACGAGGGCTATGTTAAAGGAGTGCACGACCATGATGCTGCCCTTATCTTAGGTTCCCTGCTGCGCATGTACCAGCAGGCGGGTCTGCTGCGCTTTAGCAGCCCTGCCCGTGCCTGTGCCGCCCTCTGGTGGCAGGCCTTTGCGGCACCTGAAGTGAAGGAAGAGCTGGAGCACCAGCTGAAAGGTGCCGGCTACATTCAGCAGGTGTTCCCCGAGGCAGGTGCTATTGAAGAGCTGATCAGTGCCCTGGCGAAACAACTGGAGGAGTTTATCAGTGCCTACGGCTTGTTTACTGCTGCAGTAGTGCCGGAAGCTGCACAATACCTTTTCGAAGAGCTTAGCCGGAACAGTAATTTTGTTGTTGATGGTGAGGCAGTTAAGCTGCTGGAAGCGTTTAAGGCTTTTCTGAAAAAGCAAAAGGCCGAAGGGCAGCTGGAGGCCTCGGTAAAAGCCTTGAACAATAAACCTGCCCCGCACTATCGTCAGCTCTACCACTGGCTAAGTGCCTACCTGAAATCTATAGGCACCACATCAGACTACCTGCCAGAGGCTGCCGTATTGCTGCATGGGGGCAAAAGGCCCGAAAGAATTGTTGAGGCGCAGCTAAGCGAAACCTTAACTGGTTTGCAGGGCACACATGGGCTGCTGGAAGACCGGAACTACCAGCTTAGCTACGGTGCATTTTTGCAGCGCCTGCAAAGCTATCAGCAGAAAACTGCCCCGGCTTTCGAAGAGCTGCAGCGCCTGAAAAAAGAGCTGGTGCACAGCTTTAGCGAAGAACTGCGGCTGGAGGAGTTTAAGCCCCGAGTGATGAGCTCGTTTGTACGCAACAAGCTGATTGATGAGGTGTACCTGCCCCTGATTGGTGCCAACCTGGCCAAGCAAATAGGCACGGCTGGCGAAAACAAGCGCACCGACCTCATGGGCATGCTGTTGCTGATCTCCCCTCCGGGCTATGGCAAAACCACCATCATGGAGTACATTGCCAACCGCCTGGGGCTTATCTTCATGAAGATCAACGGACCGGCGCTGGGGCACGACATTACCTCTGTAGACCCGGCTGACGCCCGCAACTCTGCTGCGCGGCAGGAGCTGCAAAAGCTTAACCTGGCCTTTGAAATGGGCGATAACGTAATGATTTACATCGACGATATTCAGCACTGTAACCCGGAGTTTCTGCAGAAGTTTATCTCGCTTTGCGATGCCCAGCGTAAGATAGAAGGCATCTGGAAGGGTCGCCCGAAAACCTACGATTTCAGGGGCAGAAAAGTGGCCGTGGTCATGGCAGGTAACCCCTATACCGAAACCGGCGAGAAGTTCCAGATCCCTGATATGCTGGCCAACCGCTCCGATATTTACAACCTGGGTGATATTATTGGCGATACCGCCGATGCCTTTAAGTTAAGCTACCTCGAGAACTGTCTTACCTCCAATGCCATACTGGCTAAGGTTGCGGCTAAAAGTCATAAGGATGTACTTACGCTTATAAAGGTAGCCGAAACTGGGCAGCAGGAAGGCCTCACTTTTGAAGCAAACCATTCGCCGGGCGAGATCAGTGAGGCTGTGGAAATACTGAAGAAACTGCTGAAGGTACGCGATGTGATCCTGAAGGTAAACCTGGCTTATATAGAGTCTGCTGCACAGGCCGATGAATACCGTACTGAGCCACCCTTTAAGCTGCAGGGCTCGTACCGCAATATGAACAAGCTGGCAGAAAAGGTAGTGCCGGTAATGAATAATGCCGAGCTGCTCACCCTGCTGCAGAGCCATTACGAGGGCGAGTCGCAAACCCTTACCACCGGTGCCGAAGCCAATGTGCTGAAGCTAAAAGAGCTGAACGGCTGGCTGAAGCCGGAAGAAGCTAAGCGTTGGGAAGAGATTAAGGCTACCTTCCGCCAGAACAACAAAATCAAAGGCATGGGTGGCGACCATATGGCGCAGGTGCTCCTGCAGATCGAAAATGTAAGCCACGCTCTTTATGGCATAAGGGCTGCCCTGGCAGGCCTGCCTCGTCCGCAGACAGGGTTACCCACTCCTCATGCAGATGGCAAGCCAGATGGAAACGGGTATACCAGCAATAGTGGAGATTTTATAGAAATCACAAATCCTTAGTGAATACAGTAGTAGAGGCTGGAGTATTCTACTCAAAACGTAACATAAAAATTTTATTTAGGTATACTATATAGGGCTCATTAAGAAATGAGTATCTATCAAATAGGCTAACGGTTCACGTAAGATGTGAATTGACCAATAAATTTGGGTTATGTCTGGCAGAATATCTGTTACAAAAAATTAATAGATAGTGCTAAACATCACCCTTTTTTATGGGGTTAGTCTGTTAGTTAAATAAATACAGAACTAAAATTTTTAAAACTATGGCAACTGAAAAATTAAATTCATTAAAAGATCTTTTTGAACACGAAATTAAAGACCTATACAGTGCAGAGTCGCAACTGACAGATGCACTACCAAAAATGGCTGAAAAAGCTAGCTCACCACAGCTGCGTCAGGCCTTTGAAACTCACCTGGAGGAAACCAAGCGCCAGCGCGAGCGTCTGGAAAAAGTTGGTGAAATCTGCGGCTTTAGCGTAAAAGGCGAAAAGTGCCAGGCAATGGAAGGCCTTATCAAAGAAGGCAAAGACATGCTGGAAATGAAAGGCGATGATAAAGTGCGTGATGCCGGACTTATTGCTTCTGCACAGCGTGTAGAGCACTACGAAATGGCCGGTTATGGTACAGCCCGCACCTATGCACAGCAGCTTGGCCTCAATGATGTAGCTGATCTTCTGGAGCAAACCCTCAATGAGGAGAAAAGAACTGACCAGAAGCTGAACGATATTGCAGTAGGCAACATCAATCAGAAAGCACAGCAGTAAGCTTAGGTAAGCTGAAGCTTAATTAATAAGCTTATAAATATAAAAACCCCGGCCCTTTATGGGTTGGGGTTTTGCTTTTTAAAGGCCTTTGCTGTAGCGGGTAACTGCTGGCACAAAACAGTAGTATGTCTTATTTTTTGGTAAGAGCAGCTTTCCTTTAAGCTGTAAAAAATACAGCATCTTTCAGGAGTTAAAAGCGGTAGTGCAGCGCAGGGTCTGGCTTTAGTTATAAGAAAAGCAGGCTGTACACCAAAGCTTTAATGTGAAATTTTATTTAATTATTCTAAACAATTAGTCCTTAAACAGGTAGTTTTTTGTGGGCATTCTTTTTTTTAGAATCTATTATGGTCAGCCTAGTAAATACAGCCCTTTACATAAGCTAAAAGCACATCTTAAGAAACAGGATTTTTATGAGCAGGTTTAAGAAAATGCTAATGAACGAAGAGCCTAAATTGGTAGCTCCTGGTGTTTATCAATTAACTTCGTCTATCGTTAACGTTTATTTTATTGGATTTCCGGGTGAAGAATGGGTGCTAATAGATACAGGAATGCCTTTTTCTGCAGGCCAGATACGGCAGGCAGCTGAAAACATTTATGGGCTGGGTGCAAAGCCAAAATCAATTTTGATGACCCACGGTCATTTTGATCATGCTGGTTCACTGGAGGAACTTTCCCGCATCTGGAACATTCCCGTATATGCCCACCCCCGCGAATTTCCTTACCTGACTGGAAAATCTGAGTACCCGCCGCAAGATCCTACGGTTGGCGGCCTTGGTGGCCAGATGAGCCGCGTTTATACCAATAAACCCTATGATGTATCTGAAAGGCTTGAAGCACTGCCCGAGGATGGCAGCGTACCAGGCCTTACAAACTGGAAATGGATTTACACGCCCGGCCATACAGTAGGCCATGTGTCTTACTTCCGGGAAAAAGATCGGGTATTGATTGCAGGGGATGCCCTTATAACCATGGATATGCACAATCCTGCCGGACTTATGGGCAAGCATAATGGCTTATGGGGTCCGCCGGAGTACTTTACCCCGGACTGGGTTGCTTCCTTGCGTTCTATCGATAAAATAGCCATGTTACGGCCAAAGGTGTTGGCTACCGGGCATGGAGATGCGCTAAGCCACCGCGGGCTGGAGCTCGACCTGATCCAGTTTGCAGATAAGTACCGTCCGCCACGCCATGGCCGCTATATTCCGGAGCCTGCCCGTTATAGTGAAAACGGCGAAGTACTGAGTGTGCCACCACCAGCAAACGATACGCTGGTAACAGTGCTTGCTGGTGTAGGTGCAGGCATTATTGGACTGATGGCGGCCTACGGTGCTGTTAAACTAAACCGCAACAGAAAGAATAATATGGAAGAGCGTATAAAATTACGCCGTACCAATGTTGAGCTTCCCTGGAACAAGCGTATGAACAGGCCTCCGGTAAGCCGTGAGCGTTACAAGCCCGTTACCTTTACGCTTGCCCGCAGAAAGAACTATGATGATTATGAGTAGGAAATAATATGCATCAAAATCACAAGCCCCGGCCATCAATGGCTGGGGCTTGTGATTTCTTAAGGAGTTCTTCAGTCGCTTTCGCAAAGTTTTTTCAGGTAGCTTCTGAATTTTTCATAGTCCTGAGGCCCGAGCTTCTGTTCCCATGTTTTTTCAAACTCATAATTGATGGAGCGCCCCAGGTCCCTGATTTTTTTGCCCTCTGCTGTGAGGAATAATAAAGAAGCCCTTTTGTCAGTAGGATCTGGTTTTTTCTCCAGGTATCCGGCTACTTCCAGCTGTGCTATCAGCGCACCCATAGATTGTTTTGTGATTTTAGCCACAGCTGCCAGCTCTGTAAGCCTGCTGCCCTCCTCTTTTGTATGATGGAAGATCCAGCCATGGGAGTTGGAGATTTCCTGGTAGCCCTTGCTTTTCATGGCTTCTTCCAGGTTGCTGCGGTACTCATCCATTAACTGGCGCATATATGCACCTGTATTTACATATCCACCCATAGTAGATGTGTTATCACTTTCCTTAAGCATTATGGTATTTTCATTTTCTGTGTACTATTGGTCGCATTGCAGCCCTGCATTAAGGTCTAAGCTTATCCCCCTGCAATATTAACAGGCCCTTTATGCTGGGAATGGAGTAACTACCTGTTGCTTTGATCCAGATTTATGCTGCTATAGCCCCTTATCTCTTCAGTAGAAAATATTTACGGGCAACTGTTGCTTTAATTAGTAAGGTTAACTTACTTTGTAGTAAGGCAAACTTACTAAATATTTCCTGTATGTTAAAGGGTTTCATCAATAAATCTACGCCGGAGAACAGCAGGGCAGTTCCCGGAGCCCGCTTAAGCTTTATAATTAAGGGTGAGCAAACAAACAATGCTTTTGCACTGATGGAAGCCGAACTTCACAGGGGAGGAGAACCCCCTGCGCACGTACACACCCACGAGGATGAATCGTTTTATATCCTGGAAGGAAGCATTAAGTACTATATAGGGCAGCAGGAACTCCTGGCAAATCCGGGAGATTTTGTGTTTTTGCCCAAAGGGGTGCCTCATTATTTTGAGGTGCAGTCTGGCATAGTAAAGAAGTTAATGCTGGTAAGCCCTGCAGGGCTGGGCAAATGGTTCTGGGATAATAGTGTGCCTGCGCCGGATATGAAACCTTTGCCCCTGCCACAGGAGCCCCCACCTGCGGATGTTACAGACCACTATGTACGCTCACTGCAGGCATATGGCATAGAACAGGTGTAGCAAGCCCATACGCACGCAAATATTATCAATTTTTCAGGACCGGATTACCCGGCCCCTGCTGGCATATTGCCGTTATTTTTTCATTTGTTATATCCAGTCCCACGATCATCAAGTCCGGTTTTAAACCGGAAAAGACTATAGATAGCCAACATGCTTTCTGCTGCAGCAAATATAGGCCTGGTGAAAGATATCGTGTATGGCATGTGCCAGACAGAGGCAGAGATTGCTGCATTCTGGAGAATGGTTGGGCTTAAACAGGAGGAGCTTTCTAACCCAAATGCTGTGGTGGGAGTACAGATGCTGGAGAAAATATTCAGCCATGCCAGCGAGTGTACTGCAGCAGCAAGTGTAGGCTTGCTGGCAGGCAGAAAGGCCAGTCTTAGCAGTTGGGGAGCTGTAGGGCAGCTGATGCAGATTTGTCCTGACCTGCGCACTGCCCTGGAGGTTTTATGCAAATATCACTCCTCGTTTACAAAAAGCATTTACTTTGATTTGTTTGCCGAAGGCGAGCTGGTGGTACTGCAGATAACCCCTGAACAGGGCTGGCAGGATCAGTGGCAAGTTTCCTGCCGGAACAGTGTGGAATACATGCTCTCCGCCACCTTACATTTTTTAGAGAGCCTGGCAAAACATCCTGTTATTCCTGCTAAGGTAACCTTCAGCTATTATCCCCCGCAGGCCCACACGCTTGAACAGGCTTTTAAAGCCCCGCTGGCCTTTGGACAGGTAGGTAATCGGCTCTACTTCCACAAAAAGGAGCTCCAGCATTCTATCTCAGGCTATAACCTTAACTTTTACAAATACCTGGAGCAGTTTCTGGAAGAGGCACTGGCGGTACACACAACTGATCTACAGCTTAGCGAACAGGTGTGTAAGTTAATCAAGTGCAGGCTTAGCACAGGAAAACCAGTGAGCATACAGCTCATTGCCCTTGATGCAGCTATGTCGCTCCGGTCGCTGCAGCGAAAGCTAGAGCTGGAGGGGGTTACTTTTCAGCAGCTGCTCGATGGGGTAAAAAAAGAAGAGGCCCTTTGTTTGCTGCGCAGCAACCGTTATTCCATTACAGAAATTTCCGATAAGCTTGGCTATAGCGAAGCCGCAGCCTTTCGCAAAGCCTTCCGCAAATGGACCGGCGAAAGCCCCAGGAGCTATAAACCACTTCTGCTTGCCCGTTAACACTTTTTGTCTTTATTTTTCTGTCTTAAAAATATGCGCATGCAGGGGCACAGCTCTGCATTTAAAACCAGTCAGCTAGTTGATTGCTGCCAGAGTTGGTGTTTATGCTGCACCAGCAAAAAAAAGACTGGTTAAGCAATTGGCTTAACCAGTCTGTTGTGATCTGTCTGTGCCTGAGGTTAATCAGCTAATCTGGCAGTAGGGCATGCTCTTTAGAAAGAAACACTGTACCTGCTGGCTTCTGCAATAATCTGTGCAATGGCTTCTGCCGGCGGCGGCCCCTGTGGGGCAGGGGGCAGTATGTTACCTGGGGCTGGTTCGCTGTTGTTTATAAAGAAATCAACGAAACGGCCAGGAGTAACGATCACCAAAAACCTGGCAGTTGGTGATTTGAGTGTAAAGCTGTGTGCCAGACCTCGGGGCGCATAAACGGTCATGCCGGGTTTTGCTTCTATGGTTTCTTCGCCAATCTGAAAAGTTACGCTGCCTTCCTGCATGATAAAGGTTTCGTCTTCTTTGGTGTGGGTATGCCTTGGTGGCTCTGCGCCCTGCTGAATAGTGAAACCAACAATGGCAAAATCGCCATTGGTTTGCTCATGAGTGATTAGCACGTTCATGAGTGTGCCTAAGTGCCAGCGTAGTTCACCTGTGCCTGCATAAGGCTTTGTTTGTAGCATTTCCATAAAAATAAAATATAAGGGTTTGTAAAAGTTTTTATTGAATAACCACCGACCTTGTTGTGTGGGCATGAATCGTAAAGAGCATAAGCTGGGAGAGTGCTGCGGTTTTTCTCTGGCCAGGTAGAACCTGGTAAATGGGTAGTAGAGGCAGCAATAGTGAATAGTTCAGGGGAGGAGTGCCAAGGGCTACTGAGCCTCCAGCGGGGTTTCCTGCCGGGAGATCATGTCCTCCAGTACAATGTGATACTCGTCTTTGCTGCTATCATAGCTGATCTTGTACCTTGTAGGATAGTAGCCGGCTGTGCTGTAAGCCTCAGGTTGCGGAATGTCTTTTGTAATTGTTGGCTTGGTCTGCAGCCAGCTGTAGTTAATCATAGGTTCGTAAAAGCTTACTTTGCCATTGTAGCTGCCATAGATAAAAGTAGTCGTAAAAGGTCCGCCATTTAATTCAGGTGATGTTACGTCTACCCAATGCTTGCCCATGAAGGGTACACTGCCGGGGATGGGAACGTGCTGTGCAGGCATATAAGCCGGTGCGGGGAAAATTTCTGATTTCGGGTCATCTGGCAGAATTGCCTGGCGCTCTGCCTGCGTGCTCATGTAAAAGTGCACATCGAAGTGAGGTACGGTGTATACACCCTCGGGTGCATGTCCATGAGCAGCCCAGTCGAAAGAAATGTGGTCGAATGGCGTGAGTGACTTTTGCTTTGGCAGCTCCAGAACATACTCGGTAGGTGGACCATCGTGCTGGGTATGCATGCCTTCTGAAAAGCTGTTAAAAGCTTTGCTGTCGAGCGTGATGCCAACCGCTGCAGGCACTCCCTTTTCAACAGTGATCCATGCCCAGGCCTTGCCATCACCTACCGATGTTTTCTTGCCCTGGTATGTACCAGACATGGCAGGGGTGGCCCCATCTTTTTCACAGGCTGATAGCGTAAGTACGGTAGCCATCAGCACTACAAGCGACTTTTTAAGTGACTTCTTCATTTTTGCTTTATCAACTTTGATTTTGTGTGTTTATAAAGCAAAGGTAGCTGCTGCCTTTTGGTTGGCAGGTGTTAAAAAGTGCAATAAAACGGTTAAAAAGTGCCAGGGCCTCAGGGTGTCAGTACTTTCTCATTTCATTAGGATCGCTGTAGGCTGGTTCAGGCAAAAGCTGCAGACTATATTTTATAAAAATACTGTTGCTTTCAGGGGCATAAAAGCAGGATCCTATTGATGTTCTAACATTTCAGCTCTACTTTTAAGGCTGTTGTTTTATAATTTATTATTCATGAAGAGGATTTTACTTGTTCTGTTAGCCTGCTCCCTGTTCTTACCGGCAGGGGCGCAGGAGGCTCCACTGTGGATGCGCTATCCAGCCCTTTCACCAGATGGGCAAACTATTGTTTTTAGTTATAAAGGCGATCTGTTCCGGGTGCCTGCCAGCGGTGGCACGGCTGTGCCACTTACACTGCACGATGCCCACGATTACCGGCCCGTGTGGTCGCCCGACGGGCAGAGCATTGCGTTTGCATCTGACCGCTACGGCAACTTCGATATTTTTGTGATGCCTGCCCGTGGTGGCGAAGCCAGGCGGCTTACTTTCCATTCTGCAGACGATGTGCCTTCCAGCTTTAGCCCGGATGGTAAAACAGTGCTTTTCAGCTCGCTGCGTACCGATCTGGCTTCTAACATGCAGTTCCCCTATGGAGGCCTGCCAGAGCTGTACCAGGTGGCACTTAGCGGCGGTACTCCGGCAATGGTAGTAGCTGTAACAGCCGAAGATGCTACTTATACAGCCGATGGTTCAGCCATCCTGTACCACGATCGTAAGGGGTATGAGGACCCCTGGCGCAAACACCACACCTCTTCGGTAACGCGCGACCTGTGGCGCTTTGAGCCAGCCACTAAAAAGTTTACGCAGCTTACCACCCTAGAGGGCGAGGACCGTAGCCCCATTGCAGCAGGTAATGCTGTATACTTTTTAAGTGAGCGCAACGGCGGTTCGTTTAATGTCTATAAAATGGACGCTAAAAACCCACAGCAGGTAGAGCAGATCAGTAATTTTGAAAAACACCCGGTGCGCTTCCTTTCTGCGGCCAAAGATGGTACCCTTAGCTATAGCTACAATGGCGAAATATACCTGCAGAAGCCGGGCAGCCAGCCAACTAAGGTTCCTGTTGAAATTATGGTAGATGGCCGTACCCTTACGGCTGATATTCTGCCGGTGAACGCCAACATTACTGAAATGGCACTTTCGCCCAATGGTAAAGAAGTGGCCCTGATTGTTCGGGGCGAGGTATATGTGGTATCGGTAGAGGATGGCGTTTCTAAAAAAGTAACCAACACTCCTCAGCAGGAGCGCTCAGTAAGCTTTAGCCCCGATGGCCGCTCGCTGCTCTATGCTGCCGAGCGTGAAGGCAGCTGGAATGTATACCTGAGTACCATATCCCGCAAAGAAGAGCCTTATTTTTATTCTGCTACCCTGCTGAAAGAAACACCGCTGGTGGCTACTGAAAATGAGGAATTCCAGCCGGCCTACTCACCAAATGGCAGAGAAGTAGCCTATCTTGAGGAGCGCACTACCCTGAAGGTAGTTAACTTGGATAGTAAAAAAAGCCGCACCATTTTAGATGGTAATTATAATTACTCTTATTCTGATGGAGATCAGCACTACGCCTGGTCGCCTGATGGCAAGTGGATGCTGGTACAGTACCTGGAGCCTAACAGCTGGACAGACGAAGTTGGCCTGGTAAGTGCCAGCGGTGATGGCAAGGTTGTGAACCTGACACAAAGCGGCTACAGCGATGGCATGCCTAAGTGGGGTCCGGAGGGTAAAATGATATACTGGGCTGCCGACCGCGACGGACAGAAAAACCACGGCAGCTGGGGTGGAGAGTTGGACATCTACGGCATGTTTATGACCAAAGAAGCCCACGACCGCTACAAACTGAACAAAGCCGATTATGCCCTGCTAAGTGAGCAGGAAAAAAAGGATAAGGAAGAAAGGGAGAAAGCCGAAGCCGAGGCAAAAGAAAAGAATAAGAAAAAGGGTGATGAGAAAAAGGATGACAAAGTAAAGCCTGTACAGGTTGAGCTGGATAATATTCAGAACCGCCGGGAGCGCTTAACTATTCATTCTACCACCCTTTCCGATGCCGTGGTATCACCAGATGGTGAAAAGCTGTACTACATCTCCAACATTGATAAAGGATACGACCTGTGGGTAACGGATCTCAGAGATAAGAGTACTAAAGTGCTCACTAAACTGGGTGGAAATGCAAACAGCCTGGTGATGGACAAGAAAGGGGAGAACCTTTTTGTGCAGGCTGATGGGAAGATCTTCAGGATTGAGATTAAGACCAATGAGAAAAAGCCGGTGAGCATCAATGCTGAAATGAACCTGGTTCGCCAGCAGGAGCGCGAGTATATTTTCGATCATGCCTGGCGGCAGGTACAGAAGAAGTTTTATGTAAGCGATCTGCACGGCGTAGACTGGAATTTCTATAAGCAGGAGTATGCACGCTTCCTGCCACACATCAACAACAACTACGATTTTGCCGAGATGCTTAGCGAAATGTTGGGTGAGCTCAATGCTTCTCATACAGGGGCACGCTATCGTCCGGAAGCTAAGATGGCAGATAAAACAGCTTCCTTAGGCCTCTTTTACGAACCAGCTTATACAGGACAAGGTGTTCAGGTGGCCGAAGTGTTGAATGGCGGTCCGCTCGATAAGGCTGCCTCAAAGGTTAAAAAAGGAGTGGTGATTGAAAAAGTAGATGGTGTGGCCCTTACGCCTGAAGTAAATATGTACACCCTGCTGAACAGGAAGGAAGGCCAGAATACCTTGCTCGCACTCTACGATCCTGCTACTAAACAACGTTGGGAAGAGGTGCTGAAACCAATTTCTACCGGCGAGGAAATGGAGCTGCGCTACCTGCGTTGGGTGGAAAACCAGCGGGCCCTGGTAAACAAGCTATCTGGCGGTAAAATAGGCTATGTGCACGTTCGCGGTATGAACGATAACAGCTACCGTACAACTGTTGAGGATGTATTGGGTAAAAACCATGGCAAACAGGCCATTGTGGTAGATACCCGCTTTAATGGTGGTGGCTGGCTGCACGAAGACCTGGCTACCTTACTAAGTGGCGAAGCTTATCTGGAATTTGCGCCAAGAGAACAGCGCCTGGGTACAGAGCCAATAGCCAAATGGAGCAAACCCTCTATTGTGGTAATGGGCGAGGGCAATTATTCCGATGCGCACATGTTCCCCTACGCATACAAAGCCAAAGGAATTGGCAAGTTAGTGGGTATGCCTGTTCCCGGTACCGGAACTGCTGTGTGGTGGGAGCGCCAAATTGATCCTACCCTGGTGTTTGGCATTCCCCAGATTGGCATGTTAACCCCTGATGGCAAATACCTGGAAAATAACCAGCTGGAGCCGGATGTAAAGGTGCAGAATGACCCATCTGCCCTTATTGCCGGCGAGGATCAGCAAATTGCAAAAGCAGTAGAGCTGCTGCTACAGGAAACAAAGTAGAAATAAACTACTTGATAATGAAAGACCCGGCTGTGTTGCTACGGCTGGGTCTTTTTTATTTACAGCAATTCCTTCAGATCTGTAAACTGGGTGATAACAGCATCTGCCTCGGGCACCTCTCCAAAGCCAAAGGTGGTGTAGATAAAGGGAACCTTAGCTCCCTGGCTGGCCTGGTAATCGCCCATGGTATCACCAACATACACGGGTGATTGTAAGCTGTTTCTTTCAATTACTGCCCTGATGTTGCTTGATTTTGGCTGATTGGTGTTGCCGAAGCATTCAATATCCGTGAAGAAACGATGCAGCTGGTAGTGCTCCAAAAATGCTTCGATGTAGCCGCTCTGGCAGTTGCTTACAATAAAGAGCGGGTATTTCTCTTTTAAGTAGGTAAGGGTTTCTACCAGTCCTGGATACAAAACACCTCCTTCTTTGCGCAAATACACCAGCTCTTCTTCTCCGCAGATACGCATCAGTGTAGTACGCTGCTCCTGGCTTAGGCCTGGGTATAGTTTCAGGTAAATGGCATCATAGGGCATGCCGGTAATGGAGCGTACCTTCTCCTGGGTCATGGTCTCTTCTACAAAATCTACTTTGTCTATGGCAGACTGCCAGGCTTTTGCAACCGTAGCGGTAGAGTCCCATAGGGTGCCGTCCAGGTCGAAGATGATGCTGTCGATGTTATTTTTTAGTGCTGTATGTTTATTGATCACGGGTTTCTGCTTATTCAGGAATCAAAAATCTACCACACAGAAAAGCTGCCTCTCTTTCTGCTTGTTCTGCTGATAGCTGGTAAAGGAAAACCTAAGGTGTTATGGTTATGTTCTGCTCACCTACATAAAAGTCAGGGTCAACCTCCAGGCTGGTGCCTTCGCCAACACCATCCCGCGACTGCCATTGTGTAGTAGGCTCCAGCCAAAGTTCTTTTCCATTTAGGGTTACGAGTACAGGCATGTTAAAGTCGGGAACGGTGTTCGTCCAGCGGTAGGAGAGAATCCCGTTTATAAAGCGGTACTCCAGTGTGGGCACCAGGATTGTGCGCAGGTATTGGTCAAAGAAAGGCTTCAGCTCCCGGCCAATTTGCCGGCTTAGGTAGCTTTCTACCTGCTGGGTGCTTACCGTCTGGTGGTAAAACTCTTTGTTGAGGCCGCGCAGGATCTGCCTCCATTTTTCATCATCGTTCACAATCTGGCGCAGGGTGTGCAGCATATTGGCACCTTTGAAATACATATCGGAAGAGCCGCTCTGGTTTACACCATAGTAGCCAATAATGGGCCTGTCGTTGCGGATGGCGGTACGGGTACCACGTACATACTCACTGCCTGCTTTTTTGTCGAAAAGGTACTCCAGGTACAGATTTTCTGCATAGGCGGTAAAGCCTTCGTGAATCCACATATCGGCCACATCGTAATTGGTGATGTTGTTGGCAAACCACTCGTGGGCCGATTCGTGAATGATGATAAAGTCAAACTTCAGGCCATGGCCGGTCTTGCTCCAGTCCTGGCCTTTGTAGCCATTCTGGTAACCGTTGCCATAGGTAACTGAACTCTGGTGTTCCATGCCCAGGTAAGGCGCTTCAACCAGCTTATAGCCATCTTCATAAAAAGGATAGGGTCCAAACCAGTGCTCAAAAGCCCGCAGCATGGGTTTTACCTGCTTAAACTGCTCTTTAGCCTTTTCCAGGTTTTCTTTCAGCACATAATAGTTGAGGTCGAGGTTTCCTTTTTCGCCCTGGAATGTATCGGAGAAATGAGCATAGTCGGCAATGTTAATGTTAACACCGTAGTTGTTGATGGGGTTGCTCACAAACCAGTGGTAGGTCTTGTCACCACCCCGGTGTTTGTCGATTCCGCGCAGCTGCCCGTTCGATACGTCCGTCAGGCCTTTGGGTACCCGCACGGAGATCAGCATGCTGTCGGGCTCGTCGAAATCGTGATCTTTATTGGGCCACCAGATGCTGGCGCCGGCACCCTGGTTGGCATTGGCAATAAAAGGCTTGCCTTTGGCATCTTTAGACCACACCAGGCCGCCATCCCAGGGCGGGTTTTTGGCTACAATAGGCGTGCCGCCAAAGAAAGCTTCCAGGCTGTATACGCTTCCGGGCTCCTGCGCCTGGGGCAGGGTTATAAAGTAAGCACTGCCTTCCTGGCTTACCTCCAGTGGCTTTCCGTTTTGTACTACCTTTTCCAGCCGCATGGGCGCCTGCAGGTCCAGCTGCAGGCGCTGGCCGGGCTGTAACACTTTATACTGAATAACATTGCTGCCGCTGATGCTCCTCTGGTCGGGGTTTACCCCAACTTTCAGGTGATAATAGGTAAGATCCCACCAGGCACGCTCCGGGGTAACGGAGCCCCGCAGGGAGTCTTGTCTGGTAAAGGTGGGTGTTTGGGCATGGAGACCTCCTGCAAACAGCAGCAGGCAGGCCAGGAGTAACAGGGAAAACTTACTTGTGTGCGTCATGTAGAATAGCTGGGGCTGCTGGCTGCAGCCCGATTAAACTGCAAATTAACATTGCTTTCTTAAGCAAACGCTTCAGAAAGCCTGATTCTTGTTGAAATAGGGTAAAGTACAAGGGCAGGTGTATTTTAAAACCCTGCGAATAAGCCTTGTTGGCTACAATCAAGGGTTTTATTTAATGGTTATGCATGGTTTTCCTTTTAGAAATTCTTCGTCTATGCCTGCCCCTAATCCGGGTGTATCGGGCACCTGCACTTCGCCCCCCCTGCCATAGCTGATGCCGCCCACCACCGGATCCTCAGTTTGCATGAGCGGGGTATCAAAATCGAAATGGATGATATTTTTGCTGGAGAGTGCCAGGTGGGCCGAGGCAGTAAAGCCCAGCCTCGATTCCAGGAAGCCGCCTACCTGCATGGGCGTTTCTTTTTCATCGGCCAGTGCCACTATTTTTTGGGCATTCAGGAAACCCGATGATTTGCCAAGTTTGATGTTGAGCGAATCGCAGGCCTGCAGCTGAATGAGCCTTGCGGCATCGTGGTGGTCGCAGCAGGATTCATCGGCCATGATGGGAACCGGGCTTTGCGCTCTTACAGTTGGCAGGTTCATAAAATCCCAGCGGGGAATGGGTTCCTCGCAATGCTGAATATTGCAGGGTGCCAGGGCTTTTAGGGTAGCAATGGCTGTTTCGGCACTCCAGCCCTGGTTGGCATCTATCCGGAGGGGTAATTCATTTCCGATGGCATCACGAATGGCGCAGATGCGCTCAATGTCTTCTTCTCCACGGCCACCCAGCTTTACTTTCACCACACCGTACCCCTGCTCTTTTATCCACAGTGCATCAGCAGCCATTTTTTTAGTACTGCTAAGGCTAACGGTATAGTCGGTGAAGAGGGTTTTATCTTTTTTACCACCCAGGAAGGCCCAGAGCGGAAGCCCTGCCTCTTGTGCGGCAATATCGTAAAGGGCAATGCTGAAGGCACTTTTAATACTGCTGTTGCCCCAGATCAGTTTGTCCATGAGCAGGGCACACTCCTCCAGCCGTAGCGGATCTTTTCCCAGCAGCACCTTTGCCAGCAGCTGTCCCACTACATAGCAGGTATCTACTGTTTCTCCATTGATCGTCATAAAGGGACTACACTCGCCGTAGCCCTTTAAGCCATCCGTTGTGCGGATAATTACAACTATATGTTCGGCCCACTCCAGTGGCCCCAAAGAGATGATAAAGGGCTCCCTGAGCTTTATGCGGGATTGGTACAACTCTATTTGGTCGATTTGCATAGTTTCTGCCCTTTCTGTTAAACAGTGCCAGCATTAAAAAATCATTCCGGGAGTGAGTTTCTACCCCTACGAAAATACCCGATGCAGATTAATCGCAGTAAGCTTCTGTATCTGAAGATAGTGCTTTTTGGTAAAGCATTTCAATCTGGCTTTTCAGATTCCGGTCTTCGGATAATTCAGGCAGGTTACTGATGTCAAAATAGCCCACATCCAGCACATCGAAACCTTTGTTCAATTCAAAAGAAGTAGCCCTGCACAGGATGGCTATTTTATAAATGTAGTACTGCTCTGGCGGATGCGGGTGCATTTTTTTATCATATACTGCCAGCAATCGCTCTGGTACCACATCGATGCCTGCTTCTTCTTTACATTCCTTGATGATGGATTCTTTGGGGCTATAGCCAATATCGGCCCAGCCGCCGGGCAGGGCCCATTTACCATCGGCGCTTTCCTTTACCATCAGTATTTTGCCATCACCGCGTATAACGAGGCCTCTTACATCAACCTTAGGTGTTGGATATTCTTTTACCGGGGCAAACGATGCCCTTAGCTCCTCTTCCGTACTCCCGCTGAGGTTGCTTAGGAGCCGATAGCTAATGTCCTGGAGTTCTATGTAGCGGTCTCTGTCGTATTCGTTGGTGGCGTAAAGCAGACCGGTATCTGCCAGGGTTTTCAGTCTTTTAATATCGTTAAGCACTTCGTTTGTTGTCATGTTGCTTTGGCTTAAAAATAGCAGTACTAGATGTTGCCTGCTGTAAGTTAAAAGGTAGAGAGAGGGCAATTTAAAAGCAATTATTCAAATTTTGTTGCTTTCTCTATGCAGTTATATGCTCTTTGTTATTAAGGATGTGTGAATTTTTTTACAACTGCTGCGGCTAAGCTTCACCTGGTTTTGGTGGCATGTTACTGCCTTTCAGCCTTTGTATAAATATCAGGATTAGAAATTTCCATGGCTCTTTCGGGTTTAGCCAGCATACTGAACCCAAACTGCTCGTAGAGGCTGTGTGCATCGGCAGTCATGAGCATCCACCTCCTTAGCCCCTGAAGCTGGGGGTTACCCACTATTTCTGCCACTAAAATTTTTGAATAGCCAAATCCGCGATGTCCGGGGTCTATAAAAACATCGGCTAAGTAGGCAAAGGTGGTATAATCTGTAATTACACGGGCAAAGCCAATCTGCACATCGTTCTTCAGTACTACAAAGCATAGGGAGTTATTGATGGCTTTTGCCACTGTTTCGCTGGGTATACCTTTTGCCCAGTAGGACTTGGTGCTCAAAAAATGGTGCACGTAGTCGATGTTTATTTTGCTCTTGTCGGTGCTTATGACGACAGCAGCTTGCTGGTTCATCTGGATGATAGGAATTTGATTGCTGATGCTAATTTTAGTAAAAATCAGCGCTTAGTCTATCCGCATGATACCTTTTTCATCAAACTCAACCAAACCTTCCTTTATCAGCTCCCGCAGTACAATTTCAGTCATTTCGCTTTTGAAGGTAAACTCATAGCGAATATCCATTACATAGGCTTTCAGCCGCATTTTAAGCCAGCTTCTGTTGTTCTTCAGTTCATTGAAAAAGAGTACTGTTACAGGCTTGTTCTGGTAAATAAAGCGGCTTACGTGGGCAGCTTCATAAGCAAGCTGTCGCACGCGGGCGGTATCTACACCCAGGGGCAGGTAGAGCTCTGCCACCACCTGGCAGTTAGCCTCACCGGCATTGGAATTGCTTACGCTCTGGTTCATGAGCTCGCTGTTGGGCACTGTTACCAGCGAATCATCAGGCGTAACAATACGGGTAGAGCGCAGGCCTATCTCCACCACCTCGCCATAGTGCGGGCCAATTTCTATTTTGTCGCCTACCTGAAAGGGCCTGTCGAGCAGGATGGTGATGCCGCCAAAGATGTTTTTAAGTACATCCTGTGCAGCAAAGCCAACCGCAATGCCTACAGAAGCCCATAGCGCCAGCAAAGTGGCGGCAGGAGGCTGAAAGATGCCACCGATGATGATGGTGAACAGCAGCATCCAGCCTACTATGCGTACCACCGGTACCACACCTTTTACTGTAATGCGGCGGGTGGTGCTGCGCTCTGCCCAAAGCTCCAGGAGCCCGGTAATGATCCGGATCAGGAAAAAACCGGCAGCCAGGAAAATCAGGGCCCAGAAGATTTTCCAGAAAGAAAAGATCTGGCCCAGGTCGGGTGGCTGGGTTCCGTCTACGGGTGGGGCAGGTTCTTTTTCGGCAGCCTGGCGTACCACCAGTGTATCGGCTACTCTTACTGTAACAGGTGCTGTGCCCTGGAGTGCCTGCAAAGGTGTTTCTGCCGTATTTTGAGAGAACAGCAGCAGGGGCAGTAGCCAGAGCGGTAATAGTAAGAGCAGTTTTATGGAGGCGGTGTGGTATTTCATACTTAATGAACCAGGTTTTTTTGTTTCAGCACGTTTACAATCTGGCGGTAGAGCAGCGGGTTAAGGCTAAACCTGTCCTCATTGCGCAGCAGCAGACCATCGTCGTGCAGCATTTGCAGCTGGCGGCGCTGGCTGTTTTCAGTTTCACCGAAGATGTGGGAAAGTTCCCTGGCACTTAGGTGCTCGTGCAGCAGCAGGGCATGCAAAATAAAGTAGCGGGCCTGGGTCATGTGCAGCAGGAATCCAAATTCAGGATTAAGGGAAGTGCTGATGTTAACAGTGCTTTTGCTTACGGCAAGCGTAGAGCGCAACCAGTAAAGCAGGGCCAGCTGCAGGTTGCTCTGTGCAAAGAGGGAGAGCTTCTGGAAGTACTTTACCTCCAGGTAAGTCTGCTGTTCTTCGGCAGACATGGCTACAAACTTTTTATTCTGCAGATCATTGGGGCCGGGCTCAAACTGCAGCTGGTAGCCGCTCACCCTGTGCCTGCGCAGGATTAATTCGCTCAACTGTGCCGGAGTAAATTCCTGCAGAAATACTACTCTTTCCCAGGTTTCAGATCCCTGCATCACCCTGTCGAGGTACTGCCAGCTGTAAAGCGTGCAGCTGCAGAGCCAGAACACCGTTCTGCCGGTAAGCGACACCAGCTCCAGAAAAGCCTTCATGAGCTCAAAGCCACCTACCCAGCGCCTGAAGAGGTGCTGCAGGTCTTCTACTACAATTACCAGGGGCGACTGTGGCTTTTGCAGGTATTCCAGGACCTGATCCATAGCGCTGTTCTCCGGCAAACCTGTTGCCCTGGCCAGCTGCTGTGCCAGTTCTTTCTGATCTGCCACCGGGCTTGTTAAGGAGAGGCGGGCTACCTGCTGCTGTTGCGGCAGGCGCTTGAGGAAAACATTGAGCAGGCTGGTGCAGCCACTGCCTTTTTCGCCACTGATGAGCAGGGGTGAGAATTTACCTTCCTTCCAGCGGCGGTACCCATCCTGCAGGGTTTGCAGCTCTGCCGTGCGGCCTATGAGGAAAAGCTCGTCGGTAAGCGGCTCTACGGTGTACAGGCGCTGGTATACAAAGGGCAGGCGCTGGAGCGACTGCTCATTTTCGGCCAGGAAATCGGAGAGTTCGGTAGCAATGGAGGCCGAACGCACTTCTATGCCCAGGCGGCTGCGGATGCGTTGTTGCTGCCTGCCGGCAAAGCTTAGGCTACTCCTTAGGTACTGCTGAAGACGCGGAAGCAGGGTTTGGGCCTGCTTTGTGGCCTTTTCCTGTAATGTTTCGGTACGTTGCCTGGTGCGGGCTTTAAACATCCGCATTTGCAGGCTTCTTACATTCTCAAGATTATTGAGCTGAAATAAGCTTTGGCTGATGCGATGCTGCAGCTGCTCTACCTCCTGCCAGGTGGTACTGCTAAGGTTGCGCAGGCGCTCCTGCAGACTGGCTGCATGGGTGCGGGTGCGGTCAATTCCTTCAAAGGCAAAAGCCCGCGCCTTCTGTTCATCCTGGGGGTGCTGCTCCCAGTAAGCATGGGCAGTATCCAGGTTAAAGAGACTCATCTCTTCCATCTCGCCCAGTCGCAGCCGTATTTCTTCTACCTGCTGAAGTAAATCGTTGCGCAGCTGCAGCAGCCTGCGAACGGCCATGGGTAGCACCTCCAGGCTTACCACCTCGCGGGGTAGTATTGTTACCAGTGCAGCAGCAGGCACGGGGGTAAGCTCGTTGCCTGCTCCGTAGGGAGCAAGCACCGTTTGCTCCGGCAGGGCCGATAAGATCTCCTGCAGCGGACCCTCCAGCTGCTGCAGTTGTTCGGGCAGAGATAGCTGTGTAAGTGCATCGGCAGTAGCGGCTACTTCCTGGCGCGAAACCTGCTGGCGCAGCTTGTGCCTGCATTCTGTAAAAGCCCCGGGCAGGGGTGCCTGGGCAAGCGTGGCTTTTATGTTTTTTAAGCTGGCGGCTACTTTATCGAAGCCAGTAAATACCTGCGTTTGCAGGCCCTGCTGCCATTGCAGCCTGGCCAGATCAAACTTATCAGATATCTCACCGGCAGTGTTGTGTAGCTGCAAATGCAGGCGCCAGTGGTTGCAGAGTGCCAGTTGTGTGTTTTGCCACGCTGCGAGCTGATCTTCTATTTGCTGCCTGCGTTTGCCTGTCCGCTCCTGCAGCAGGGGCAGTCTAAGCTTTCGGGCAGGCAGCTCCAGGGTACCTGCTTTGGTATACTCTTGTTCCAGCTCAATGTACAAACGGCCCAGCACCGCATCGAGCTGGCGGTTTAACAGTTCGCTGGTTTGCTCCCTGGCATTGCGCGCGCGCTGCAGCCGCAGCTCAATCTCCTGCTGCACTTCTATCCTGGCCGGGGCTGGCTGGCGGTCGGGCAGGGTGCTTAGGTCGTAGGCAGCTTGTAAGAGTGCCAGGCGCTGCTGTTCAGCTATGTCTATCAGCTCCTGGAGGCGATGCAGCAACTGTACCTGCAGGTGCTGCCGTAACAGCAGCTGCCAGGGCACCTCATGGAGCCAGGGCTGCAGAGCACTTTCTTCTCCTCCTGATGCTTTTCTGAACCAGTTGCCAACACCCTGGCCCATATGACCAAGCCTGCGGGCTCTGCGTTTCCAGAACTTGGCAGAGCGCAGCCAGGCAGGATCATCGGCCTGAGGTACAAAACGCTCTTCTACCTGCCTTTCCAGCCGAACTTCTTCCTGCTCCATGATAAAAGCATCGAGCTGTGCCTCCAAGTCGGGGAAGTAGTGATTGAACTCCTGCTGGTCTTTTTCCGGAAGCTGAGATTCTGCTATTGAGATTAGTTCTGTGCGGAGTCTGAAGCGATCGGTGGCAGCGGTTTTGGAGGAGGGGTCCCATTTTTCGAGCCGCAGGGCTACAGCTTTCAGTATGTTTTCGGCGTGTTGTATACGTGCCTCCAGCGGACTTAGAAAGTGCTTTTGCAGCAGGTTACTGACTTCTTCGAATTGTAGCTCGGTTAGGGCCGCCATGTTTTAAATTAGCTTCGGAGGGTCAATATACGGGAAATTTGATTTTTTGCCCCGACAATTAAGGAGGCATTCGCGCAGAGGCAGGGTAATGCTGCCTCTATAATGATGCGGCCTGTCTGAACTAAAAAGATGCTGAGTCAATCAGTTACAGCTACATTTTTCAGGAAAATGAGGTGCTCGGCCTGTGTTAAGCCAGATGTTTATTTGTTGCTGCTGAGGTTGTCTGCAGCAGTATGGGTAAATACTGGGGCAATGGTGGCGGGGTATAGTGCTGTACTTAACTAAGAGAAAGCTGCTGATGATTATGTGATTTGCCTGTTGGAGGTCATCTTAGCCTGCCGAGCAGTTCATGTTTTTTAACACCTTTTCCTTTGCAAAGCACATCCAGGGCATAAAGCACCTCGCCAGCATAGGGGCTATCCAGTTTGTTGTTGAGCAGTTCCAGGGTGGCGGCATCGTTAAGCTGTAGTGTGCTACCCTCCAGCAGCCTCCAGCCGGCCTGGGCATAAGCAAACCCAAGCCTGAACAGCAAAATACTTAGCAGCAGAATGAGCACCTCTGCCAGAATAAGTACCCGGCCGGAGATGTGCTTTTCGAACTGGGCATAGAGGCTGTTTACCAGCAGCAGTAGTATGCCGGCAGCAATGTATACATAGGGAAGGTTGGTAATGGGGTAGTGTGTTAAAAAAATAGCACCGGCGGCAGTAAAGAATAATGCCAGGGCCATGGCTTGAAAGAAAGAGTAAAGCATGAGCATGCTTACAATCTTTCCTTCTCCCTTTCTGACATTTAAAACTTCCTGAATCTTTTCAGAATATCCCATAACAGCTCTGTTATGTTTAAAAAGTAAGCGTGCTATTGAAGCAATCTTTGCAGCTCGCTGAAATGCTTCAGCTTGAGTGCCTCACGTTGTGCTTTGGCTGTTTTGGTAAAATATTGATGCTGTTGCAAAAAATGCAGCTGCTTGCAGTTCCACTCTTCTAAAGAGCCTATAATACCAAACTCCCTCCACTCCCTGTAGAGCGTTTCAGAAATCTCATAAAAATCTTCTCTACCCAGGTAATCCAGATCGGCATCGCACATAATCATCTCCAGGTGTGTTACAGGCCGCTGGGGAATCTGCGTAGCCATTATGATCAAACAGATGGTGTTTATTTGATCAGGGGAATAGCCAAATTGCGCTAAGCTTTCCCTGGCAATGCGGGAGGCAAGAGGTTCGTTATTGCGGTAGCGCTCTACGAAACCAATGTCGTGATACAAGGCAGCAGTGCGTAGCAGTACAAGATCTTCGCCGCTTACATTTTCACAACTGGCTAATTGTTCTACTGCCCTGCATACATCAAGGGTGTGATGTATGCCATGGTAGTACAAGTTTAGCGGTAGTTCCTGTTGTAAGCGGTTCAGAACATACTCCCTGGCCTTCTGAAAATACATGTATTTCTGTAGATCTTACAAAAGCTAATTAATTTTTGCTGCAATTGCAATTAAATAGCAGCAAAAGCCTAAATACCTGGTAACCTGCAAGAACTGGCTGGTAAGCAGGGGCAGCGTTTAGCAGTTGTTGGTGCAAAGAAGAAGGCGTAGTACAAAGCTGCGCCTTCTTCAGAATAGTAAAATCGGTATGTTCCAGGACCGCTAACAGGCCATTCAGTATCCTTGTTCAGGTAGTAATGCTGACTTGCAGGGGCAACAACTTAACATCAGTCTATTGTAATGGCATAGCTGCATTCAAACTTACTGCCGGGTAATAAATGCTGGATACCTTCTTTTTTCCGGAAGTCTTCTCCTTCTGTGCCTGCTTTATCGGTAACTCCGTACCATGGCTCTATGCAAATGAAGGGTGCTTCGCCTGCTTTTGTCCAGATGCCTACATAGGGAAAGCCGGCCAGGTCTACACGCACGCTGTGGGTATTTTTATTGTTCTTCAGGTTTATGTAAGATGATTTTATTCCTTTAAATACCAGGGCATCTTCATTGAACAGATCAGCATGCAGGGGCAACATCATTTCGTTGTCCATTACCTGGCGCTTTTCGCCGGTACGAAGCCCATGGTGGAGCAACTGGCGATCGAGTGTCTCAACCTTTTCAAATTCAAGGTAGTAGTCTTCAAAGGCTTCTTCGGGCCGCAGCGGACAGCGAAAAGCAGGGTGGGCGCCAATAGAGAAGAGCATATCACCAGTGCCTACATTTTTTACCCGGTAGGTGGTAACAAGCTTATTATTTTCCAGGTGGTACTCCAGCAGTAATTCAAAATCAAAAGGATAATGCAGCCTGGTATCAGCATCGCTGGTAAGGCGGAAAAGAATGCGATCGGTGCCTTCTTTTGCGGTAGCCCATTTTTTATCCCTGGCAAAACCATGCTGGCTCAGGTTGTACTCCTGGCCATCGAGGCTGTATTTGTTCTGGTTAAGCCGCCCTACAATCGGAAAGAGAATTGGCGCATGCCTGCCCCAGATATCAGGATTACCACCCCAGATGTACTCCAGGCCATTGTCTTTGCGGCGGAAGCTGCAAAGCTCTGCTCCCTGTTCCTTGAAAGTGGCAACAACCAGGCTGTTTTCGAGCGTGTGTAGCATATAAAAAATATTATGGTTTGTTTTGATTTACAACTGCCACCAAACTTAAGGGTTTTGCAACAGCGGAAGAGGCGAAATATGCTGTATTGCCCCGTTTTTAAGTTACCCAAATATTTCTTTTAGAAGAAAGTTTAAGGGCTGGTTGTTTCCATTTGCATACCGGTGTAGGCCATGCTTAGCACCAGTGCATTATAAACACCGTGCAGGGCAATAGCCCATATAAGTCCCAGGCGAACCCTGGTATAGCCAAGGATGAGGCCCAACAGCAGCTGAGGTAGCACCAGCAGGGGCGCCAGCAGCAGAATACGCCCGCTTACCTGAAAGTTGATCAGGTGCACCAGGGCGAAGATAACAGCAGCGCCATAAAATAACAGGCTGTAGTAATTGGTATAGAGGCTTACCAGCAGCTGTTGTGCAGCATCTTTAAATGTAAGCAGCAAAATGGTAATAAGTGCCGCAACGCCAAATACTCCGTAGCCTAAGAGCGGAAAGCCTGCCTGGGTAAGTGCTGTGGAAAGAAAAAATGCAATTAACCAGAGCGAAACATGAAAATAAATGGGCCTGTAGAGTAGCCACAGCCTGAAGGTAAGCTCCTCCAGGGCAGGCATGAGCACGGCGGCAAGTAAAAAAACCACCAGGAAGGGGAATTGCTTCATGATATCCTCCATGGCATGCGGGAGCTCCGGAACCAGGCCGGCATCTCTTAACACACCCATCAGCATGAGCACCCCAAAGCTCAAGAGCAGGCTAAGCATTAGTAGCTGCAGAAACACCTGCAAGGGAGCATCCACAACATCATCTTCTTCGGGCAGGCGGGGGCGCTTCAGAAATTGTACCAGATCTTTAGAGGTATCAATCAAACCAGGAGTCATGGAGGTATCGGTACAAATTATAAGGTGTATAAGCAGAATAGCTTAAAGCTATTGACTAGCACTTAAAAAAGCTAATTCCGGATCTTTC
The DNA here is from genome assembly GCF_020178975.1 of Cesiribacter sp. SM1. Classification (GTDB taxonomy): domain Bacteria; phylum Bacteroidota; class Bacteroidia; order Cytophagales; family Cyclobacteriaceae; genus Cesiribacter. Next base: position 86,280 of record NZ_JAHXBU010000094.1, on the reverse strand, counting down.
GGAAACTTAATTTCTTCCGTCTTTTTATTTATGATTTCAACCCGGCCACATTGCCTGAAATCAGCATTATGTACAGCATTAATGATGCTGTACATAATGATCCCATTTTTCCAGCACATCCTTAAAGTCCTGGGGCAATTCTGTTTCGAACTGTACCCACTCACCGCTGCGGGGATGCACAAAGCCTAAGGACTTGGCATGCAGGGCCTGGCGGGGTATTATCTTAAAGCAGTTCTCAACAAATTGTTTGTATTTGCTGAAGGTGGTGCCTTTTAGCACCTTATCGCCTCCGTAAGTGCTGTCGTTAAACAGCGGGTGGCCCAGGTAGGTAAGGTGTGCCCTGATCTGGTGGGTACGGCCGGTTTCCAGGTTACACTGTAACAAGCTTACATAACGCAGCTGCTGCAGTGTTTTGTAGTGGGTAACGGCATGGCGACCGTAGCCTCCTTCGCCCTCGGGGTAAGCCTGTACCACGCGCCTGTCTTTCTGGCTGCGGCCCAGGGGCACATCTATGGTGCCATCTTTGGGATCGGGCTCGCCCCACACCAGCGCCAGGTAGGTGCGTTCAATGCTGTGATCGAAAAACTGCTTGGCCAGGCTTTGCATGGCCAGTTCACTTTTAGCAACTACCAGCAGGCCGGAGGTGTCTTTATCAATTCGGTGCACCAGGCCCGGGCGCCCCTGGTTTCCGGGCAGGGTGGGCAGCTGCTGAAAATGGTAGGTGAGGGCATTTACCAAGGTTCCGCTCCAGTTCTGGTAAGCAGGGTGTACCACCATGCCTGCTTCTTTATTCACCACCAGCAGGTCGTCGTCCTCATAAATAATATTGAGGGGGATGTTTTCGGGCACTACCTCGGTATCGCGCGGAGGCTCCGGTAGCGCTATGGTGATCACATCGCCGGGGTGCACCCGGTAATTCGATTTTATTTTGGCATCGTTAACCTTCACAAAGCCATCTTCAATGGCTTTCTGGAGCTTATTGCGGGTAACGTTGGGCAACCTGTCCATCAGAAACTTATCCACGCGGAGCAGGGCCTGTTTTTTATCGGCTACAATGCGGTGGTGTTCATATAATTCGTCGTCTTCTTCCTCTTCGGGAGCTGCCTGGTAGTTTTTCATGCTGCAAAGATAAAGGAAATGTTATACTTACTTTTGCAGAAGGCCGCCACTAAGCCTTGGATGTTGTATTTTTAAGCTAATGATGTCCTTTATTTCAGCTCCCACACCCATACAACACATCAGCGACCCTCGTCTGGAGGCGGCAAAGGTAAGCCTTGCCATTAAGCGCGATGATCTGATCCATCCCCACATTAGCGGTAATAAATGGCGCAAGCTGAAATATAACCTGCAGGAGGCCCGGGAGCAGGGGCAGCAAACGCTGCTTACCTTTGGCGGTGCTTACTCCAACCACATTGCCGCTACCGCTGCTGCAGGTAATGATTTTGGGTTTAAGACCATTGGCCTCATCAGGGGAGAGGAGCACCAGCCGCTTAACCCCACCCTGCAGTTTGCCAGTGAGCAGGGCATGCAGTTGCACTACATTAACCGCCAGGACTACCGGCAGCGGGGCGAGGAGGAAACCCTGGCTGAGCTGCAGCAGCGCTTTGGCTCTTTCTATTATATTCCCGAAGGGGGCAGCAATGCCCTAGCTGTAAGAGGCAGTGCAGAACTGGTTACCGAGCTTGAGGTACAGCAATATGATTTTATTGCTGTTGCCTGTGGCACCGGCGGCACCCTGGCCGGTATTGTAACAGGCCTGAACCGCCGCAGGCAGGCCCTGGGTTTTCCGGTGCTGAAGGGGGGCAGCTTTATGAAAGCAGAGGTAGATAAACTAACCCAGGCCTATAATGGGGAAGTGTACCACAATTACCAGCTGATCACAGACTATCACTTTGGCGGCTATGCCAAATGGACGCCTGAGCTCACCAGGTTTATCAATGGCTTTAACAGCGGGCATGGCGTTCCGCTGGATCCTGTTTATACCGGCAAACTCCTGTTCGGAATCTTTGACCTGGTGCAGAAGGGGTGGTTTAAACCCGGCACCCGCTTGCTGGCCATTCATACCGGTGGTTTGCAGGGGATAAAAGGCTTTAATGAAAGGTTTGGAGATATCATTTCATAAAAAGAGCCGCCCCTGTAGCAGGAGCGGCTCTTTCTGTCTAAATCAGCCTTGTTTTTAATAGCTGCCTGGCTTATGCGCTAGCATAGCCTTTCTATTATCATTCCTTGCTGATTTTGATGGTTTGCTGCTGTTGTGCTCCCTGCAGCCTTAGCAGGTACACACCCTGGCGCAGCTGTTGCAGATCTACCTCTAGTTCGCCTGTGCCTGGTTCTGTTCTGTGCTCTGCTTTGTAAAGCAGCACACCAGCCAGTGAGTACACCTCTACCTGCAGGCTTTCATCTTCAAAGCTGTCAGCCTGGATGGTAAGTACATCCTTCACAGGATTAGGATAGAAGCTAAGTGGCTGCAGAGTTCCTTCTTCATCTTCAAGAGACTCGTAGAAGAAGTTAGGATCAAAGCCTTTGTCACCAGCAGTTCTGGAGTTGGTAGGCATATCTTCAAAGAGCTCTCTGCAGGTGATGATACCGTCTACATCATAGCCATTGCCACTTCTGTTGAAGTTTGCAGGATCAGAAGTATCAGTGATTTTGATGTACCGTACGTACGGCAGCATTTCTTTTCCTGTTACCGAGCTGATGTCTACCTTCACATTGCGGCAGAAGTTGCCCGGCACCTGCACCCAGTCCTGGCCATTGGCAGATACGTGCAGCATCATGGTTTCCAATGTTCCGGCACCTTTGCCATCGTAGCAGGGGCGATGAGCCCAGCCCCAGGTAGTTTCCACCACCATCAGGTCAGGAGCAGTAGAACCATCGTCGTAGAGATTGGAGCCCAGCTCCAGTACCAGCTCTCCTCCAAAGCCAAGAGAAACAAAACTATGGGTCTTGTCTTCCTGTGGTGCACCAAGCGCTCTGGTGGGAATACTTCTTAAAGGATCTATCACGCCCCTGTTATCCGCACGTGGCCCCTGGCGGAATGATACCACTTTTGTAGCATAGCAGCTGTTTTCTGTTTCATCTACCATGCCATTACAGTTATTGTCCAGGCCATCACCTGCTAGTTCTGGCGCAGCAGGATGTACTGCAGCATTCCGGTCTTTACAATCGCCACCTTTGTTTACGTACCCTTCTGGCTGCCAGCAGGCGGTAAGCATAGACGCATCTTCACCAAAGCCATCTCCATCAGCATCGGCATACCAGGCTCTGTTGGTGCAGTTGCCTACACGTATTTGCAGCTCAAGGGTGTCCCACTGTGCCCAGTAGGTGCGGGCACGTACTTGTGGCTTATATGTGCCAAAACTTCTGGCAGGTGGAGTGCCCCACACGCGGATGGCATTAGGCACCTCTCTGCCCTCTACAGAAATTAGTTCTGCCTGGAGCCAGTCAGGAGCATTGTTTAACTCCAGTTCAACCAGCTCGTGCCAGTCGCTGTTGCTAATCGGAATAATGACCTCCAGCGGCTGTTGCGTACCTACTACAATAGGCGAAACAGGCTGTAGCTCAAAAGGAAGATCAACTACAACTGGTAAGTATCCCCCTACGGAGTTGCCATGCTGATCTTCAGCAGAGAAGAAAAAGAAAATCTCACCCAAATCCTCTCGGTTTGGGAGCCAGCTCATGTACAACGAAGCTGTATCAGCAGAAGTTACCGATCTGTCGGGGCTGAAGATAGCACCTGCAAGATCTGGTAACAAGGTGTAGGGAGGACCACTGCTTCCGTAGTTATTCATGATGGCAGAGTCTACACGTAAAGTAACCATATCTCCCAGGGTAGGATCTGCAACCTGTATGGTAAAGTTAAGCTGCTCGCCTACCATTATTTCCTGGCCAACATCTGAGGAAATGAAATAGGGCGCTGTGGTATTTGCGCCACCTTCGTCTATCTGACCATTGCAGTTGTTATCTGTACCATCGCCAGGTACTTCGGGAGCAGTGGGGTTAACAGAAGCGTTGCTGTCATTGCAGTCGTTGTTGTTATTGGCATAACCTTCCCAGGAAGAGCAGGTAATCTGGGCAGGCCTGCTGCCTGTGCCATAGCCGTCGCTATCATTATCGCTATACCAGTTCTTGTTTACACAATCAGCGGATACAATTAAGGTAAGGGTATCGGTGGTGGTGATGTCGGCGTGTGGGTCAATATGGTACATGGAAATTTTGTAGGTTCCTACATGCTCTTCACGGGCATAGGCCCTTTCTCCATCGGTGTAAAGATTTACCCCCATCTGGTCTGAAAAGCCAAAACCCATCTCCTGAGCATTCCAGTCCATGCCTACATATTCGGTAGTGCCCATAACAGGTATATTTATCTTGAAGGGCTGGTTGATACCAATCACGATCGGTTCGGCGGGCTTCATAAATACCGGTTCAGTCCACACATAAGGCATCCAGTAAGCGTAAGTGGTATTACCAGCTTCATCGGTGGCTTCCAGTTGTAGATCAGGGCCATGAGGGCCGCTTGGTGATGTAGGGGTGAACGTGAGCTGTGTGCTAATGGTACCCGTTGCTGATATCGGCAATGCAGGGTTTAGGGTATAAGTATTAGCGTCGATATCACTTGTGTAGCTGAGCGTGAGTGCATCATTTGCGTCCGGGTCTGTTACCTGAATGTTGATGGTATATTCTTTTCCAACTTCGTAATATGTTAAGTTGTGATCCCCAGTTAAGGTAATTACCGGCGCCTGGTTTTCCACTGTATCATCATCACAGGCATCACCTACACCATCTTCATCTGCATCTTCCTGCTCACGGTTATAGGTATCCGGGCAGTTGTCGTACATATCATCTATGCCATCTCCGTCAACATCAGATCCTACAGGATCCAGATTATCACAGTTGGAGTCTACATCATCATAGGGAAAATCTTCGGCATCAGGATTGATGTTAGGATCGTTGTCGTTGCAGTCATCGAAGTTGCCCACATAGCCTTCGGGCTGTTCGCAGGCTAATAGCTCATTCTCGCTGCCAAAGCCATCGCCATCTTCATCGGCAAACCAGTACTCTCCTGATTCAGCAGGATCAAAAGGGTGGCAGTCATAATCATTGAGCGCACCATCTCCATCAATGTCATCGTCGCAGGCATCACCTGTGCCATCACCATCCATATCTTCCTGGTCCTGATTGTAGATGGGGCAGTTGTCAATTGAATCATCCACACCATCCTGATCCTCATCAACAGGATCTTGTGTGGGTGTGGTAATACTGAACGGACTGCTGCTCAGGTAGAGATTGTTAGTATTGTTGCCGGAAGCAGCCAGTACTTGTGCCTGTGCGGCAGCTGCTGGGCTTGTGATTGCATGGCTACTGCCGCTCCACAAACAGCACAACACCAGAATGCTGTATAAACAGCACTCCTTGAAAGTAGAGATTTTCATAGGCATTGATAAAAAGTAGGTTTTTTGAAATAGATATGAAATAAAAATTGAGTGCACGCGCAGTCATGATAGCACAATAGACATGTGGGGCCACAAGGGGTCATCATTAAAAAAACTAAAAAGTGTGCATGATGCCAGTGCTACATACAGCTGATGCTATTGCCTTTTGTAAACTGGCTGAATAAACAAACATCACTTAAGTGTCTGTGTTTGCGGTAAATTCAAAAAACAGCAAAAAATTAACAATAGCCTCTGTAGGCAGATTTCCACCAAAGGCTATTGTTTACATAATTTTCAAAAGATCTAAACGAAGATTAGTAGCGGCTTTTATTTTGCTGTTGCAGCATCTCCAGCATTTGTTGGAGCCGGCGCTGGCGGGTTTCTTCCTTTTTTGCTTCAGTTATCCAGAGAAGGTACTCTTTACGGTGGGTGTAGGCAAGGCCCTCGAAGAATGTTTTTGCAGCAGGATGTTTATCCAGCAAAGCCTGCAGGTATTCGGGAACAGTCAGTTCTGGCCGCTCTGTTTGCTGACCTACCGAGCTGCCATTGGCAATACGAGGCCCTTTTCGGCTAATTTCTCCCTCGGGCTTAAAGCGCAGCGCCGACCAGGTGTTGTTGATGGCAATTTGTGTTACAGGGCTCCAGCCCTTTTTTACAATTGGCTCCCAGCCCTCATCGCGGTTAATGTTGGTTTTGATGGCGGATGACTTTTTAGGATAGGCTATCCACAACTTAGCTCCAGGTGCCAGAGAAGCCAGGGCAACAGGTGCCAGCTGCTGTAGCTCGGCCTGTGAATGTACAAACAGCAGCAGGTTCTGGTATGCAGCATTACCTTCGGCATTTGTATCATGCCTGATATTCTCCAGCACAGGCAGTAGGTCTGCCGGGGAATTCAAGAACAGAGTTTTTTCCGCCGGTTTGATGGCCAGTTTAGCGGATAAAGCTGTTGCTTCCATACAGATCAGGCTTTAGGCTTTATGCCAGCGCTCTTTGATGGTTTGCAGAGCCTCCTGGTGTATTTTACCGTTGGTGGCTAGCAATTCTCCGCCAAAAATAAAGTCTGATCCACCTTTGAAATCTGTTACGGTGCCACCTGCCTCCTGTACAATAATAATTCCGCCTGCTACATCCCAGGGCTTGAGGTTATATTCAAAGAAGCCCTCAAAGCGCCCCATGGCCGTATATACCAGATCTACTGCTGCACTGCCAAGGCGGCGCAGGCCGTGGCTGTTTTTCATGAAATGCTCCATGATGTCGAGGTAGGTCTGCATCAAGCCAAAATCGTAATAGGGAAAGCCGGTGGCAATAAGGCTTTGAGATACTTCAGCAATGGGCGATACTTTTATTCTCTCGCCATTGCAATAAGCGCCCTGCCCCCTGATAGCCCAGAACATTTCATCAGCATTAACCTCGTACACAATGCCCATGACCAGCTCCTGCCCCTGCAGCAGGCCTACGCTTACGGCAAAAACCGGCAGGCTGTGTAAAAAGTTGGTAGTGCCATCGAGCGGATCGATAATCCATTTGTACTCTTCATCGGCAGCCTGGGCGGTGCCTTCTTCGGCAATAAAGCCACAGCCTGGCAGGATCTGCCGCAGACCTTCTACCAGCTTTTGCTCTGCCTGCTTATCTACATAAGATACCAGGTCGTTGAGGCCTTTGTGTTCAATGTTGGCCCTGTCGAAATTTTTGCCTTCCTGCCGGATAAAAGCACCGGTTTCTTTGATAAGGTCTAGTGATGGTTGAAGAATGTGCTGGAGGTTCATTATTTTTTTATAACTCGTTTTCTGACAAAAGCGGCCAGCAGCAGGAAAGGCGCTATCCAGCCGGCAGTGCGGCCCAGGTAATCACCGTAGGCAGCGTAAAAAGTAATTGTTTCATTGGCGCGAATGCTGCCCTTAACTACATCTGGCTCCCAGTAGCGGGTTTTTTGCAACACATCGCCACGCTGGTTTATAAAGCCAGATATGCCTGTGTTGGCACAGCGGGCAATGCTGCGGCGGGTTTCTATGGCACGCAGGCGTGCATAATGGAAGTGCTGCTTATGCCCAGCGGTATTGCCCCACCAGCCATCATTGGTAATGATAAAGATAAAGCTGGCTCCATTGCGGATGAACTCAGCCATAAAATCGCCATAAACAGATTCATAACAGATAGAAGGGGCTACCCCTACTCCCTGGCTGTTAAAGAATACAGTACGTTCGGCCTGGCGGCCAAAACCACCTGCAGAGCCTCCCAGGTTAAAGACTGTTTCGGAAAGCCAGCGTGTTACCTGTGGATAAGGGAGCAGCTCTGGGCCAGGCACCAGCTTACTTTTATGATAGGTAGAGTCGGTGTTGCCGTTGATAAAATAGGCGGTATTGAAAACATCGTAGTGGCCAAAGCCTTCCCGGTAGCGTGCTGTTGCAGGCGGCGTGCCCTTATCGTATACGCTGTAAGAGGTAATGCCTGTTAACAGCGACAGCTGTGGATAGCTGTTCACAAATTTAGTGATATCCTGAATGATAGGCTGCTGGTTCAGGTACCTTTCGTCGAAGGCCTGGTCAATGGCCGTTTCCGGCCAGAGCAGAAAGCTGGTTTGTGGCCCGAGCTTAGTCTGGCTCTGTTGTATAAAGCGCTGTACCTGCTCTTCGTAGGGAATAAAGTTTTCGGTGCCGGCAAATTTCTCGGTGAAGGGGTCAATATTTGGCTGCAGCACTACGGCTTCGTATTCCGGACCTGTTTCTACATAACTCCAGTAGCGTATGTAACCGCCTAGTATCGGCAGGCCTATCCAGAACAGCATTACTACCACAGTTACCGCAGAGAAATGAGGCTTGCCATGCCAGAAGAGGAAATAGGCCAGCAGGTTGCCCAGGAGTATCCAGAGAGAGCCGCCGAATACGCCCGTCCACTCATACCACTGTACCCACTCCGGAAACATGGCGAAGCCGTTGCCCAGGGTGAGCCAGGGCCAGCTAAGATCCCAGGTAAGGTGTATATTTTCGAAGGTAATCCAGTAGAGCACAAAGCTCATGTAGCCCAGACCGGGGCCGGTGCGGCGCTTTGTGTAGCGGAATAAGAGCAGCGGTATGCACATGAGCAGGGCATTGGCAATATTTGCGAAAATGCCGCCTATGAGCGTAGAGTTTACCACCCACCAGGTGGTGGTGAGGTTCCAGCCCAGCAGGGTAAGGTACCACCAGCCGAACAGCGTACGCCCGGGCTTGCGGTAGCGTTCTGCAGTAATGTGCTGCTCCATGATGAGGATAGGCACAAAAGCCAGAAACAGCAGTGGGGCAAAGGGAAGCACAGGCCACCCCAGCCAGAAGAAAAGAATACTTGTTGCCGCTAACAGGGGTAAAAACCAGCGACTATTGCTTACCCGCCACCACCAGGACAATTTCTCCTTTGGGAGGGTGCTCGTTGTAGTGTTCATAGAGTTCAGTTAAAGTACCGCGCCGGTTTTCCTCAAATAGTTTTGTCAGTTCCCGGCTAACACAGGCGCGCCGGTCGCCACCCAGGTGCTCGGCCAGCTGCTGCAGGCTTTTAACGAGCCGGTGCGGCGATTCGTACAGGATGAACGTACGTTCTTCCAGTGCCAGTTCCTTTAAACGGGTTTGCCTGCCTTTTTTGTGCGGTAAAAATCCTTCAAACACAAATTTATCTGCCGGAAGCCCGCTATTGACCAGCGCAGGTACAAAAGCGGTGGCACCAGGGAGGCACTCTACTTTTAAGTCTTCTTCTATAGCCGCACGCACCAGCAAAAAGCCTGGATCGGAAATGGCGGGGGTGCCGGCATCAGTAACCAGCGCCAATACACTGCCACCCTTCATCTTCTCTACCAAACGCTGTACCTGCCCATGCTCGTTGTGGGCATGGTAGCTTTGCAGCGGCTTACGGATGTCGTAATGCTTCAGAAGTTTTCCTGAGGTGCGGGTATCTTCTGCCAGTATAAGATCAACTTCTCCCAGAATGCGCAGGGCACGCTGAGTAATATCCTCCAGATTACCAATAGGGGTAGGCACCAGGTAAAGAGCCGTTTTTTCCTGCATAGGGGCAAAGGTATTAAAAAAATGCTACGCCAGCAGCTTATCAATAGCCTTGGCAAGCTTTCTGTCACGCTCGGTAACTGTATTACCGGCATCATGGGTGGTGAGCTCTATGTTTACCTTGTTGTATACGTTGCTCCAGTTGGGGTGGTGATCCATTTTTTCGGCTAAAAGTGCCACCCTGTTCATAAAAGCCCAGGCTTCAGAAAAGTCTTTAAATTCGAAGCTGCGGGAGAGCTTATTGTCTTGTTCCTGCCACATATTAATAGTGAATGAGTGAATGTTTTCTGCCTGTGGGGTATTGCTCATTGGGTGTTCATATCCCAGGCCTGATGTCCCATACCTGTAGAACTCTTTTGCGGGGAATTTATCTAAAAAACTTTTTATATACCGGTTTGCGATAGAGGAACTGAGCCAGCAGGGCAGGGTAGAGGGCAAGGTCGAGCAGCCTGTTGCCGGTGCTGTAGGTGATATCATCCACAATACGGGTACCGCTTCCTGGCAAGGCAAGCAGCCGGTGGTGGTGATGCCAATATTGCAAGGGTTTGGGAAGCTTTCGGCCTTCGTCTATAAAATACCATTCTTTTGCCGTTTGGCCATTTGCCACAATTTCGCTTACCCAAGTTTGCTTCAGTGGCCCGAAGTGGAGTTCCATGGCCACCCAGTCTCCTTTTTTACTGCCATCGAAGCGCAGCAGCTTTAACCTGGGAAAAGGGGGTGCCAGGGCCCGGAATAATTTCTCGTTAAAACCATCAGCTACTTTTTTCAGGGGCTGTTCTACATCTGTATGAAGCAGGATGTGCATCGGTAGGGTATGTGGTAAGTTGTATTGGGTATATAGACAAAATGGTTTAATAGGTATAGTTGTTTTTGATAGTGGCGCATCTTCTAATTCAATGGTCAGCTGCCTCTTATTTGTTAATTAGGCTTAGTGGTTTTTCAGCTGAAACCTGTTGCCTAATAAAAAAGCCCCGCTTTGCTGGCGGGGCTTCACTAAATTACCTTTTTTCGTACTGTTCGCTGTAGTAATCCTGGTAGTTTCCGGAGGTTACATTTTGTAGCCACTCTTCGTTAGCCAGGTACCAGTCTACGGTTTTTTCGATGCCTTCCTCAAACTGCAGCGAGGGCTGCCAGCCCAGCTCGTTCATGATCTTGCTGGCATCAATGGCATAGCGCAGGTCGTGGCCGGCGCGGTCTTTTACAAAGGTGATCAGCTTTTCTGATTCGCCCTCTGGCCTGCCAAGCTTGCGGTCCATTACCTTACACAGCAGCCGCACAATATCAATGTTCTTCCACTCATTGAAGCCGCCAATGTTATAGGTTTCGCCGGTAGCACCATTGTGGAATACCACATCAATTGCGCGGGCATGGTCTACTACATAGAGCCAGTCGCGTACATTTTCGCCTTTGCCATAAATGGGCAGGGGCTTGTTGTGCCTGATGTTGTAAATGCAGAGGGGAATCAGCTTCTCCGGGAAATGGTTGGGGCCATAGTTGTTGGAGCAGTTGCTGATCACCGTTTGCATGCCATAGGTGTTGGCATAGGCACGCACAAAATGATCGGAGCTGGCTTTAGAAGCAGAATAAGGCGATTGCGGATCGTATGGCGTGGTTTCCACAAAGAAGCCACCATCGTGCAGCGATCCGTATACCTCATCTGTACTAACATGATAAAAGCGGTGCTGATCATATTCGCCTGCCCAGGCTTTGCGGGCAGCATTGAGCAGGTTTACCGTACCCACCACATTGGTCATGATAAAAGCCATGGGGTCGGCTATAGAACGGTCTACGTGCGATTCTGCTGCCAGGTGAATAACATCAGTAATATTGTGTTCTCTGAAAACATTCTCAATTTCCTCTGCCTTGCAGATATCAGCTTTAACAAAGGTGTAATTTTCCCTGTTTTCTATGTCCTTCAGGTTCTCGAGATTACCTGCGTAGGTGAGTGCATCGAGGTTTACAATATTGTAATGCGGGTATTTGTTTACGAATAACCGCACCACATGTGAACCTATAAAGCCAGCACCACCGGTGATCATAATACTTTTAGACATACTATTCTGTTTTAACCAAATTTTGCTGCCAGCGCCAGGCGTCTTTTAAGGCATCTTTCAGGCTGTGTTGAGTTTTCCAGTTCAAAACATTGTTTGCTTTGGCAACATCTGCCCAAACCTGCTCCACATCGCCGGGGCGGCGTGGGCCAAGCTGGTAGTTGAGCGGCTTTCCGCTAACTTCCTCAAAAGTCTGAATAACCTCCAACACTGAATTGCCCTGTCCTGTTCCCACATTCACCACATCATAGAAAGAGTTTTCTGAACGATCTCGCAGGTACTCAAATGTTTTGATGTGTGCATCTGCCAGATCCAACACATGAATGTAATCACGAATGCAGGTGCCGTCTGAGGTATTGTAATCATCGCCAAAAACGGTGATTTTTTCGCGTAAGCCGGCAGCTGTCTGGGTAACAAACGGAATTAGGTTGTTAGGTACCCCATTTGGCAGTTCGCCAATAAGGCCGCTGGGGTGTGCCCCTACGGGATTAAAGTAACGCAGCGCTACAGTTTTTAGCTTGCGCCCACTGGCTACGGCATCGCGTAAAATGTCTTCGCACATTTGCTTGGTGCGGCCGTAGGGCGAGTTTGCAGGCTTGGTAGGGCTTTGCTCTGTAACAGGCAGCTCATCGGGCTGGCCGTACACAGTACAGGAGGAGGAGAACACCAGTTCTGCCACCCCATACTGCTCCATAAGCTCCAGCAGCACCAGCAAAGACCCCAGGTTGTTCTGGTAGTATTTGATAGGCTCTGCTACAGACTCGCCTACTGCTTTATAGGCAGCAAAGTGAATAACCCCGCGGATGTTGCCTTCTTTTTTGAAGATGGCCTCCATCTGCTGCTTATCGGTGCAATCTGCCTCATAAAAGGTAGGTTCGGCCTGCAGGATCTGCTTCAGGCCTTCCAGCACACTTTTAGAGGAGTTGACGAAGTTATCAACAAGTACAGGCTCATACCCGGCAGTGGCAAGTGCCACTGCTGTGTGTGAGCCTATATAGCCGGCGCCGCCGGTAACTAGTATTTTAGATTTCATTAAGCTTCCTGCTTCTGTAGAACCTTTTTCTTGAAGTATTCGAGGGTTGGCTTCAGGCCTTCGGCCCTGCTGTACTTAGGCTCCCAGCCTAGTACCTCACGGGCAACCGAGATATCCGGCTGACGCTGCTTGGGATCGTCCTGCGGCAGTGGCTTATAAGTAACCTTCTGTTCGGTGCCTGTTAAGCGGATAATCTCTTCTGCAAACTCACGAATGGTAATTTCTGCAGGATTGCCAATGTTTACCGGATGGGCATAATCGCTTAGCAACAGGCGGTAAATGCCTTCAACCAGGTCATCTACATAGCAGAAGGAGCGGGTTTGTGAGCCATCGCCAAAAATGGTAAGATCCTCGCCACGCAGGGCCTGGCTTACAAAGGCAGGCAGCACACGGCCATCGTCCAGTCGCATGCGCGGGCCGTAGGTGTTGAAGATACGTACAATGCGGGTTTCAAGGCCGTGGAAGGTGTGGTAAGCCATGGTCATGGCCTCCTGGAAGCGTTTGGCTTCGTCGTACACACCACGCGGACCAACCGGGTTTACATTGCCCCAGTAGGTTTCTGTCTGTGGGTGCACCAGCGGATCGCCATACACCTCAGAGGTAGAGGCAATCAACATTCTGGCACCCTTTGCCTTTGCAAGCCCCAGCAGATTGTGTGTACCCAGCGAACCTACTTTCAGGGTCTGGATGGGCATCTTCAGGTAATCAATAGGGCTGGCCGGAGAGGCAAAGTGCAGAATATATTTCAGCTCGCCCGGCACGTGTACATACTTGCTTACATCGCAGTGGTAGTACTCAAAGTCCGGGCGGGCCATCAGGTGCTCAATGTTTTCCATGGAACCTGTAATAAGGTTGTCCATGGCAATAACATGATAACCTTCGGCCAGAAATCTATCGCAAAGGTGCGAGCCTAAAAAGCCCGCACCCCCGGTAACTAAAACTCTTTTCTTAGGCATGTACTGATTTTACTTTAGGGTTTACAGCTTTTCTACCTATGCTTATATAAGTAAACCCTAGTTCTTCCATCTGCTCTGGCTCGTAAAGGTTACGGCCATCAAAGATCACTTTGTTATTGAGCGTGCTTTCCAGCTGGTCGAATTCTGGGGTACGGAATACGGGCCACTCCGTCATGATCATCAGGGCATCACAACCACTGATGCACTCGTACATGCTGTCGCAATACTCTATACGATCTCCCAGCTGCTCGCGTACGTTTTCCATAGCTTCCGGATCGTAGGCCTTTACCCTGGCGCCAGCCTCAAGCAGGGCTTCAATGTTGTAAAGAGCGGGAGCTTCACGGATATCGTCAGTATATGGTTTAAAGGCAAGGCCCCAAACCGCAATGGTTTTACCTTTCAGATCGCCATCAAAATACTCCTTAACTGCAGGAATAAGTTTGGTTTTCTGATTTTGGTTTACTTCCATTACAGACTGCAGGATCTGGAATTCGTAGTTGGCATCGCTAGATGATTTTGCCAGGGCCTGCACATCTTTAGGGAAGCAGCTGCCACCGTAGCCAATACCTGCAAACAGGAAGCGCTTGCCAATGCGGCTGTCGGTACCAACACCGTGGCGTACGGCATCAACATCGGCTCCCAGTAATTCGCAAAGATTGGCAATCTCGTTCATGAACGTGATTTTGGTTGCCAGGAATGAGTTGGCTGCATATTTGGTTAACTCTGCGCTGCGCTCATCCATAAAGATTACCGGGTTGCCCTGGCGTACCAGCGGAGCATACAGATGTTCCATTTTTTTGCGGGCCTTTGGCGACTCAGTACCAATTACCACACGGTCTGGCTTCATAAAGTCTTCTACCGCCACACCCTCGCGCAGGAACTCGGGGTTAGAAACAACGTCGAATTCTACCCTGGCATTTTTAGCAATTCTATCACGTACTTTTTCGGCAGTACCTACGGGTACGGTGCTTTTATCTACTATAATAGTATACTGCTCCAGGAGTGGTCCTAAATCATCGGCAACTTTCAGGATATATTTAAGGTCGGCAGAGCCATCTTCACCGGGAGGTGTGGGCAGGGCCAGAAAGATGATCTCGGCACCTTTGATACCTTCGGCCAGGTTTGTGGTGAATTCCAGGCGTTTCTGCTTGATATTTCTCTCAAAGAGAACGTCCAGGCCTGGTTCATAAATGGTGATCTGACCGTTACGCAACTTATTTACTTTGCGCTCGTCAATATCCACACACATTACATGATTGCCAGTTTCGGCAAAACAAGTTCCGGTAACAAGGCCAACGTAGCCAGTACCAACTACAGCTATTCTCATACAAAGAGTAGGTTATTGTGATAAAATGATGATTGATTAAAAAATGATTTAGTACAAAGCTATCAGATTAATAGCAAGAAAAGAAAAATTAGATTAATAAGCGTTTTAATTTACTTTTTATTATCCGAACGAATGTTAGTTTGGTAAATCTGTACATTTTCGTATTTTAGCATTATGGCAGAAGAAACAATTTTTGAACAGGAGGTTCACTCCGGTATGAACTTCGACTACAATGAAAATCAGCGCATGATTGCTGATATGGTCAATAATTTTGCAAGCCGGGAAATAGAGCCCTACCGCCGGGAATGGGATGACCAGCAGATTTTTCCAGTGGAACTGTTCCGCAAAATGGGCGAACTGGGACTGATGGGAGTGCTGGTACCGCAAGAGTATGGAGGTTCTGGCTTTGGCTATTTCGAATACGTAACAGCGCTCATTGAGGTTTCAAAATTTGATGGTGCCATTGGCTTATCTATGGCAGCGCATAATTCTTTATGCACCAATCATATTTTGATGTTTGGTAATGAAGAGCAGAAAAAGAAATACCTGCCCAAACTGGCCACAGGCGAATGGCTGGGTGCCTGGGGTTTAACAGAGCCAAATACAGGTTCTGATGCCGGTAATATGAAGACGGTAGCCAGAGACATGGGCGACCATTATGTGCTGAATGGCTCTAAAAATTTTATCACCCATGGCAAATCCGGCAATGTGGCGGTGGTAATAGCACGCACCGGCGAGCCCGGCGATTCGCATGCCATGACTGCCTTTGTCATCGAAAAAGGTACAGCAGGTTTTAGTGCCGGCCGCAAGGAAGATAAGCTGGGCATGCGTGCCTCAGAAACCACTGAACTTATTTTCCAGGATTGTAAGGTGCCGAAAGAAAATGTTTTGGGAAAAGTAGGCGATGGCTTTATACAGGCACTGAAGATTCTGGATGGCGGCCGTATTTCTATTGCTGCCCTTAGCCTTGGGATCGCCAAAGGGGCACTGGAATCATCAATAGCCTATTCTAAAGAGCGCCAGCAGTTTGGACAGCCCATTTCGCAGTTTCAGGGTATCGCCTTCAAACTGGCCGATATGGCTACAAAACTGGAGGCCGCTACCCTGCTTACCTTCCAGGCAGCTGCTTTAAAGAACAATAATAAGCCGGTATCCAAAGAGTCGGCCATGGCAAAATACTATGCATCGGAGGTAGCTGTAGAGCTGTCTACAGAGGCTGTGCAGATATTTGGTGGCTACGGATATACTAAGGATTACCCGGTAGAAAAACATTACCGCGACTCTAAATTGTGCACCATTGGTGAGGGAACATCAGAAATTCAGAAGCTGGTGATCTCTCGCCAGCTGTTAAAATAGTTTTTTTTCTGGGTTTAGTGATAGGAGCCCTTCGGTTTGAAAAACCCGGAGGGCTTTTTTTTCGTGCTATTTAAGGAACTGTCTGTACATTTATAGTCTTATATAGACAGAAGAAGTTATCTTTGTGCCCAAATTCATTATAAATAGTTTTTGTAAAGGAAAAATTTAAGATGTTAGTAGTAAACGTAAAAGAAAACGAATCAATTGATAGAGCACTTAAGCGCCTGAAGAAAAAATCACAGCGTGCAGGTACCCTAACAGAACTGCGTGCACGTCAGTATTTCGAAAAACCATCAGTAGCACGCCGCACTGAAAAAATCAAAGCTGCATACCGCCAGAAGATGCAGAGCCAGGAGCAGCAGAACGGTTAAGGCCAATTCGTTTTCTTGCTTAAACACATTTCTTTAGCAGTATTGTAATTATTATTACAATTACATAGATTTGCGCACCAAAATTTTGGTGGAAGGAGGTGTATAAGCATGATCGTAATAAACGTAAAAGATAACGAATCGATCGATAGGGCGCTAAAGCGTTTCAAGAAAAAATTCGAGCGTACTGGTGTGATCAGAGAGCTGCGCGCACGCACTGCTTTTGAAAAACCATCGGTAATACGTAGAACTGAAAAGATTCGTGCGGCTTATCGCCAGCAAATGCAACAACAGGAGCAACTATAAGCTTAAAGCTTGCCCTGTGCTTGAATAAGATCCAGAATCTTGTCTATAAAAGAGCCCGCAATCGCGGGCTTTTTCTTTTAAATTGTTTAAGTTGGTACTGATCATTTAGAGAGGCATGATTGCTAATTTTCTTCGGTACCTGGCTTACGAGCGCCGCTACAGCGCCCACACCCTCACTGCATACGAGGCCGATCTGGGCCAGTTTGAAGCCTATCTGCAGGAAACCTATGCGCTTGCCGATACTACTGCCGTAACCCATTTGCACCTGCGCTCGTGGGTGCTGGCACTGGTAGAAGGGGGTATGTCTACCCGCAGTGTAAATAGGAAACTGGCTACCTTACGCTCTTACTATAAGTTTCTGCTGAAAAGAGAAGCCGTGCAGCAGGACCCCACCGTAAAAGTGCGGGCGCCCAAAGTGCAAAAGGGGCTCCCTCATTTTGTGCAGGAGGCAGAGATGGACCGCCTGCTGGATAATATTCCCTTTCCGGATACCTTTGAAGGCTGGCGCGACAGGCTGGTGCTGGAGCTGCTGTATGGTACCGGCATACGCCTTTCGGAATTACTGCAGCTTAGGGTTAGCAATGTAAACCTGCACGAAGGGGTGATTAAGGTACTGGGTAAGCGCAATAAGGAGCGGGTAATTCCCATGGCTAAACCCTTGCAGGAACTTGTGCGAAAGTACATTGGCAGCAAGAGTGCTGCTTTTGGTGCCGATAGCAGTGCACACCTGCTGGTGACCGATAAGGGAGAGCAGGCTTACCCGATGTTTGTGTACCGCCTGGTGCGCAAGTATCTGGGTACTTTTACATCTTCTGAAAAACAAAGCCCTCATGTTTTGCGTCATACATTTGCTACGCATTTGCTAAATCGTGGGGCTGACCTGAACGCAGTGAAAGATTTATTAGGACATAGTAGTCTGGCAGCCACACAGGTGTATACGCACAACTCCATGGAAAAACTCCGGAAGGTTTTTGAGCAGGCACACCCAAAAGCATAGCATATTTTTATTACTAACTTAAATAGTATAAGTATGAAACTTAACATCAATTATGTAGAAATCGAGAACGATAAGAGGCTGAATGATTTTATTCAGAAGAAAGTAGATAAACTTGAGACGTTCTACGATAGAATTATAGAGGGAGAAGTATACCTGCGCCCAAATAACACATCTGTAGATTCTGTAATTACGGAGCTTAAGATATATGTACCAGGCCAATCACTTTTTGCCAAAGAGCAGGCCGATTCTTTTGAAGCCGGCATAGATGGTTGTGTGGAGGCCCTGCGCCGCCAGATCCGCAAGCTAAAAGAAAAGCAGGCTTCCCACCCGCAGCAGCCTTGATAGATAGTATATAGTACAATGTGTATATGGTATATTGATAAATACCAATACCATCAAAAAAAAGAGAGGCTGTTTCAATCTGAAGCAGCCTCTCTTTTTTATTCATTTATTTTTAGCTAAAGCATATCATATACTCTAGCGCCTTGCCATTTACTATTTCAGGCCAAAGGCTTCTTTGATCTTGTCAACATAGTCAAGCTTCTCCCAGGTAAAGAACTCCAGCTGCTTTTTCACGCGGCGGTGCACCTGGTGTTTTTCTTCACCATTGTCTTTTACATCTACCGTATTGAGCTCTACTTCCTGGCTGTAGGAGTCTCGGCCCATGTGTCCATAGGCAGCTGTAAGGCCAAAGATTGGATTTTTAAGCCCAAAGCGCTCAACAATGGCTTTGGGGCGCATATCGAACAACTTGTTGATCACGTTGCTGATTTCAGCATCGTTCATATTTACTTTTGCCTTGCCGTAGGTGTTAACGTTCAGTGAAACCGGCTTGGCTACACCAATGGCATAGGCTACCTGCACCAGGGCCTCGTCGGTAACGCCGGCTGCCACCAGGTTCTTGGCAATGTGGCGTGCGGCATAGGCAGCACTGCGGTCTACTTTAGAGGAGTCTTTTCCGGAGAAAGCACCACCACCATGGGCACCTTTGCCACCGTAGGTATCTACAATAATTTTACGGCCTGTTAAACCGGCATCGCCATGCGGACCGCCAATTACAAATTTGCCGGTTGGGTTTATGTGGAAGATGGTGTTTTCATCAAGCATATCGGCAGGTATAGCCTTAGGTACTATATGCTCGATTACGTCTTTGCGTATTTTTTCCAGCATCTGGCGGTCGGCTTCGGCCTGCGCTCCTGCAGAAGAATCTTTTGGCTTTACGAATGCATCGTGCTGGGTAGAAACTACCACTGTATGTACACGTTGTGGAGTGCCATCGTTGCTGTATTCTATGGTTACCTGGGCCTTTGCGTCGGGGCGCAGGTAGGGCATTAAATCAGCATTGTTTTTACGAACATCTGCCAGCTCTTTCACCAGGCGGTGCGAGAAGGCCAGTGCCATTGGCATATATTCAGGGGTTTCTGTGGTGGCATAGCCAAACATCATGCCCTGGTCGCCGGCACCCTGGTCTTTCTCATTATCTGCATCTACACCACGGGCAATATCCGGAGACTGAGAGTGGAGTGTTACCATCACACCGCATGATTCAGCATCGAACTTATAATCATCCTTGTTGTAACCAATGCGTTTGATGGTTTCGCGCACTACCTCCTGTATTTCAACATAAGCTTTGGTGGTAACTTCGCCACCAACCACAACCAGACCGGTAGTAACAAACGTCTCGCAGGCTACCCTTGAATCAGGATCCTGTGCCAGCATGGCATCCAGTATGGCGTCAGAGATCTGGTCAGCGATTTTATCAGGGTGTCCTTCAGAAACAGACTCCGAGGTGAAAAGATATGACATGTTCAAATATATTATGCTTCGTAAGTTGCTGTTAGAAACGCAAATTTGCTTAAAGGTACCACAATTCTCAACTATTCGCTTAACTTTTATAAGAAGGGACCGAGCCCAGAATGAAAATTACAGGCTGCTTGTGCAAATCGGGCTGATTCTTTTTCCATTCGGCGATGGTGCGGGTGCGAACAAATTCTTCCGGTGCGGTAATATTAGCGGCTATGCACAGCAGCATACCTGGCTGGCAGCTTTGCAGTACATCTGCAAGGAGCTGGTTATTGCGGTAAGGGGTTTCCATAAAAATCTGGCTCTGCCCTGCCCTGGCATTTTTTTCCAGTTCCTTAATGGTATTGATTCGCTGCGGGTTTTTTACCGGCAGGTAACCCTTAAAGGCAAATTCCTGTCCGTTCAAGCCAGAGGCCATCAGCGCCAGCAAAATAGAGGAGGGGCCCACCAGGGGCACTACCTGTATGCCTAGTTTATGTGCATGAGCTACTGCCCGTGCCCCCGGATCGGCCACGGCAGGGCAGCCCGCCTCTGAGAGGAGGCCTACATCATGCCCCTGCAGCAGTGGGGCTAATAAATCTGGCACACCGGCATCGGGTGTGTCTTTGCTTAGTTCTTCAAACTGCAGCTCTTCTATGGTGAGGCCCAATTTTAAGCTGCTAAGAAAGCGCCTGGAGGTGCGAATGTTTTCACACAGGTAGTACTTCAGTTCTTTACATAGCTCCTGTACCTGTTGTGGAATTACCGCAGCTGCAGTATTTTCAGCCAAAACACTGGGTATCAAAAAAAGACGCCCCCATTTTTTTTCCTGCATGCTTTCTGTTCGTATAGGTTAATTATGTATAGCCAACTTGCCAAAATTCTGATTGCTGTTGGCGGGCTGTTGCTGCTGGCTGGCCTGCTCTTACTCTTTTTTGACCGCCTGCCTTTTGGCGGCCGCCTGCCGGGTGATATCGTAGTGAAGAAAAAGAACTTTACCTTTTACTTCCCGCTGGCTACCAGCATCCTCATCAGCATTATCCTAAGCCTGGTGCTCTGGTTTATTAGTCGTTTTCGTTAAAGAGTTCTTTTAGCAGCTGTACCACCGCTTCGGGCTTTTCGGCATGCACCCAGTGGCCTGCGCCCTGTATGGTTTCGATGCGTGCCTTCGGGAAATGCTGCCTGATGGCAGTATGATCCTGGCTTTGAATATAGTCTGACTGACTGCCGGAAATGAAGAGGGTAGGTTTTTCGTACCGGGCATTTTCGGGCAGTGGTTCCCCCACATTTTCAATCTGCTCCCTGATAACTGGCAGGTTGTGCTTCCATTCAAAGCCTCCGCTGTCGGTGCGGGTTAAATTCTTGAGCAAAAACTGGCGGGTGCTTATGTCTTTTATATAGGCGGCCATGGCTTTATCGGCATCACCACGGCTTTTTAGCTGGGCCAGGTCTATTTCAGAATAAGCTTTAAGAATAGTCTGGTGGTGTACGGGGTAGTATTTTGGTGCGATGTCTACCACTGCCAGTTTCTGAACGCGCTCGGGAGCGTTAACAGCAAAAGTCATGGCAGCCTTTCCACCCATGGAGTGGCCCACAAACAGCGCACTCTCCAGGCCAAGTGCATCCAGCAGTTCGTTTAGATCCGCGGCCATAGCAGTATAGCTGAAATCATCGCTGTGTGGCGATTGGCCATGGTTACGGGCATCGGGCAAAATCACGCGGTACTCCTCTTCCAGTAGCCTGGCCACAGAAAGCCAGTTGTCGCCCGCTCCAAAAAGCCCGTGCAAGATTATGATTGCTTGTCCCTGCCCTGTTTCTCTATAGTAAAGTTTCATGCCTGATCGTGTGGAGAATTAAAAAGTGGTAAATCAGAATTTGTAAAGGTTTATTGAATAAGGTTTCTGGAGGCGAAAGGTTTTGTACTTTGGGTTTAGACCAATTTGTGGAGCTTACAGAGTAGTTGGATATGGCGCACCCCGGACTGAAGTCCGGGACTAAATAAGCCTGCCTCTACATAAGCTAAGCTGGGTAATTATTTTACTACTGCTCATAATTAGCCCCGGACTTTAGTCCGGGGTGCATGATATAGATTACAAATACTTTTGGGTCTGTAGTACTTGGACACAGCATAAATATTGCCCAAAGACCTGCAGTTTATGTGCAATGATGTATGCTCTCCTCAAACAGCACACCTTAGCGCTCCTCCAGCTGCCGCAGGTACATCTGTATGGTATTCTCCAGGCCAAAGTAGAGGGCATCACTGATGAGGGCATGCCCAATGGAAACTTCGTCCATATAGGGGATGGCCTGTTTCAGGAAAGCAAGGTTGTCGAGGTCAAGGTCGTGGCCGGCATTAATGCCCAGGCCCAGCGCTTTTGCCCTGTACGCGGCATTGGTGTAGGGCTTAACAGCTTCGTGTCGGTCTTTGTGGTAGCCAACAGCATAGGCTTCGGTATAGAGCTCTATGCGGTCAGTGCCGCATTGGGCAGCGCCTTCCACCATATCTTCGTCCGGATCAACAAAGATGGAGGTACGTACACCCCAGCCCTTAAGGGTTTTAAGTATATCCTGTAAAAATGCTTTGTTTTTGATGGTATCCCAGCCGGCATTAGAGGTAATGGCTGTGGGCGGATCAGGCACCAGGGTAGCCTGTGCCGGCCGTACCTGCTCAATGATATCCATGTAGCGCTGGTCGGGATAGCCCTCTATGTTGAATTCAGTGGTTACCACCTTTTGCAGTGCCAATACATCGCTGCGGCGTATGTGCCTTTCATCGGGGCGGGGGTGAACGGTAATGCCCTGTGCGCCGAAACGTTCGCAATCCAGCGCTACCTGTACTACATCCGGACGGTTACCACCCCGGGAGTTGCGTAAGGTGGCTATTTTGTTGATATTAACGCTAAGCTTTGTCATAAGCAGGTTTATTGAAGGTTAGCACTTTCTGCATGTGCCAGAAATCCCTAACTTTGTTGCGAAAATACGGTATTTTACGTTTAAACTGAATTTTTATGTCACTGAAGCTTCAGATAGAAGATGATATCAAAACAGCCATGCGCGCCAAAGATAAAGATGAGCTGCGTGCGCTGCGTGCTATCAAATCCCTGATTTTACTGGCCGAAACAGAAAAAGGCCATGATGGGGAAATGATGCCGGAAACCGAGCTGAAGATACTTACAAAAGCGGCTAACCAGCGCAGGGAAGCCCTTGAGATTTACAGGCAGCAGGGGCGCGACGATCTGGCCGAAAAAGAAGAAGCCGAGCTAAAGGTTGTGGAGCGTTACCTGCCCAAGCAGCTTACCGAAGATGAAATGCGCGCCGAGCTGCAAAAGATTATTCAGCAAACAGGTGCTAGCGGTGCCAAAGACATGGGCAAGGTAATGGGTTCTGCCAGTAAATCGCTGGCCGGCCGTGCCGAAGGCAAAACCATTGCCGACATGGTAAAAAGCCTCCTAAACCAAATGGGCTAATATTTGAACGCATTAGATGTAGTTATTTTACTCCTGCTGATCTGGGGTACCTTTAGCGGGTTTAGGAAAGGGCTCCTGCTCGAGATTATTGGTATTGTTGCATTTGTAATAGGCATTGTGGTAGGCCTTAAGATGCTGCAGTGGAGCATCGACTGGTTATCTGGCTATGTTGATATAAATGAGAGCCTGCTGCCTTACATTGCCTTTTTTGTGCTGTTTGTTTTGGTGGTGGTAGGCATTAACCTTATTGGCAATATAGCCAGCAAGGCACTTCACCTTACCTTTTTAGGTGTGGTAGATAGTCTGCTGGGCGCAGTTGCGGGTCTGTTAAAATGGGCGCTGGGCATCAGTGTGCTATTTTGGGTGGCATCAACAATGGAACTGAACCGGCCAGGGGGCTTGTTAACCCAATCCTGGTTTTACGATTTGCTTGCTCCCCTGGCGCCAGCATTTTTCGATCTCATCGGGCAGGCGCTGCCTGCAGCACGCCGTTTCTTTAACCCATCATAAAAGCTATGGTGCTGTTGCTCGATAATTTCGATTCCTTTACCTGGAACCTGGCCGACTATATACACCGGCTAGGGGTTGCCTGTGAGGTGGTGCAGAACGATCAGCCACTGGCAAAAATCCAGAGAATTCCCTACCAGGCTATTATCTTATCTCCAGGACCGCAAACACCTGCCAAGGCTGGTTGTTTAATGGATATTATTGCATACAACTACCAGCGTGTACCCATTTTAGGGGTATGCCTGGGGCACCAGGCGTTAGGAGAATTTTTCGGGGCTCGTTTACATAAGGCACAGCGGCCAATGCACGGAAAATTATCGCAGATTTTCTGCAAGCCAGATTATCTTTTTGATGGTTTGCCCAGCCAGCTGCAGGTAGTGCGCTACCATTCGCTGCTGTTAAAGGAGCTGCCGGCATGCCTGGAACCTATTGCAGAAACGGCCGAGAGCGAACTGATGGCCTTACGCCATACCTCACTTCCGATAAGAGGGGTACAGTTTCATCCGGAGGCTATCCTGACAGAAAGCGGGTTGGCATTGTTAAAAAATTGGCTTAGTTTTAATAAAATTGCAGGCCATCAGTAGTGGCCATAAGCAAACTAAATACTCATGAAGTTACGCATTAGAGAAGAAGGAGATTTTCAGTACATCGATGAAGGGCAGGGCAAGGTGCTGTTGCTGTTACATGGGCTTTTTGGTGCTCTAAGTAACTGGGAAGGTGTAGTGAATCGCTTTAGTTCTGAATACAGGGTGGTAATACCCATGCTTCCTATATATGAAATGCCACTGCGCCAGGCCGATCTGGAAGGTTTGCAACGCCATTTGCAGGCGTTTGTAAAGCATTTTCAACTTAATCGTATGACCATCATGGGCAACTCCCTGGGTGGTCATATCGCACTGCTCTATACGCTGGCCAATCCGGAGAAAGTAGAGCGCCTGGTACTTACCGGGAGTTCCGGCCTTTTTGAAAACGGAATGGGCGGTTCCTACCCCAAGCGTGGCAGCTATGAGTACATAAAGGAAAGGGTTGAATACACTTTCTATGATCCAAAGGTAGCCACCAAAGAATACATTGATGAGGTGTTTGAAACCACGAAGAGCATTCCTAAATGTATGCGCATTGTGGCCATAGCCAAATCGGCACAACGACATAATCTGGCTCAGGATTTACCAAAAATACAAGTACCTACGTTATTAGTCTGGGGGCTTAACGATACTATTACACCACCCATGGTTGCGCATGAGTTTAACCGCCTGATACCAAATTCAACACTGCGGTTTATCGACAAATGCTGCCATGCGCCTATGATGGAACACCCCGAGAAGTTTAACCAGATTTTAAGTGAATATTTAAAGACTACTAACGCTGCACTTGCATGATAGCAACCGAACTGATCAATCCTGTAATACCCTCGCTACATCCCTCAGATCTGGCAGAAAAAGCCTTGCACTGGATGGAAGAGCTGCGCGTTAACCAGCTGCCAGTGGTTGAGAATGGCATATATGCAGGCTTAATCAGGGATGAGGCAGTGCTAGAGGCCGCTCAGCAAAAAAAGCAGGTTGGCAGCTTTCCGCTTGTCGATAAGAATTGCTTTGTATATGAAAATCAGCACTTTTATGATATCATAAAAGCTGCTGCAGAGTTTGGCGTACAAACTGTTGCCGTGCTGGATGGTGAGGGCCTTTACCAGGGGGTAATTACCCTGGAAGATACCATTGCAGCCTTTGCCCAGACAGCCGCGGTACAGAGCCCGGGGGCCATCATGATTCTTTCGCTTAACCAGGTAGATTACTCTATGGCCGAAATAGGCAGGCTCATTGAGTCAGATGGAGGAAAAATACTTTGCAGCAGTATCAGCACAGATCTGCACGACCCCAGCCGCATTAAGCTTACATTAAAGATCAATAAAAAAGATATATCCCGAATCATTGCTACGCTTGAGCGTTTTGGCTACCGGATCATTGCTACTTTTCAGGAAACAGAGGTGATGTCTAACGACAAAGACCGGCTCGACATGCTTATCCGTTTCCTGGAGATTTAAATCAAAACTTTTTCTTGATGAAGATTGCCCTGCACGCAAAAGCTGTGAATCCTGATAGTGTGTTTTACATACAGCAGGTGTTTGATGAGCTTTCTGCCCGCGGGGCAGAGCTGTACATCTCCAAGCCCCTTCAGAAAAACCTCTCTAAATTTGAGCACAGTCTTCCGGAAGCCCGTATGTTTTCCAGGAACGATTCGCTGGAGGGGATGGACTTTATCTTTAGCCTGGGTGGTGATGGTACCCTGCTGGATACGGTTACCTATGTAGGTGACCTGGGGATTCCCATTGTGGGTATTAATACAGGCAGGCTGGGCTTTTTAGCCACCATGCCCAAAGACAGGATCAGGGAGGTGGTGGATGCGCTTTACAATAACTACTTCAGCCACGAGTACAGAACTCTTATTCACCTGGATGCCGACCAGGATTTATTTGAAGGAAGAAACTTTGGCCTGAACGATTTTACGATACTGAAAAAAGATACTTCTTCTATGATTGTAGTACATACATACATAGATGGAGAATTTTTAAATTCTTACTGGGCAGATGGACTGATTGTAGCAACTCCTACAGGTTCAACAGGTTATTCTTTGAGCTGTGGTGGTCCATTGGTATTGCCGCAGTCAAATAATTTTGTGGTTACCCCTGTAAGCCCGCACAACCTCTATGTACGGCCAATGGTTGTATCCGATAACAGTGTAATTTCTTTTGAGATCGAAGGCAGAAGCAACCACTTTCTGGTGTCCCTTGATTCCCGTTCCCGAACAGTAGATGCTGGCATACAAATGGCAGTAAGAAAGGAGAAATTTCGCGCAAAGCTGGTAAAACTTACAGGTTACAATTTCTTCGATACCCTCCGGCAAAAGTTAAACTGGGGTTTAGATAATCGTAATTGATTTGTTTTTATGGAACTTTTTATAGTTTTGTATTGGCCTAACTTCTTTTAGCGTTTGGTCTGGTATTCAATGTTGTCTATGAAGAAGCTTTACACATACCTGCTCGTTTTAACCTTTTTTACCCTGGTAGCGGAGGATGCACTGGCTCAGCGAAGTATTGGGCAGTACAGGGGTAATTTAAGGGCTTTTAATAAGAACAGGCGCTATTGGATGGTTGGGGGCAGCATCAATGCGATGAACTACTTTGGTGACCTTGCACCTAAAAACAGAATTGCCAGTACCGATATTTCCTTTACCCGCCCCGGTATTGGCATTACGGCAGAGCGCAAATTAGGTACATGGTATAGCTTTCGGGGTAGCTTTATGTGGGGCCGCCTGAAAGGCGACGATGCCACCTCTGAGCTCGGAAGTCCAGAAGCTGCACGTCATGTAAGGAACCTGCACTTTCGTAACGACATCAAAGAGTTGTCCGCAATGATGGTGTTTGACCTGAAAGCACACTCCAGAACTTTTATCACCCGTCCGGAATTCGTACCATACCTGTTTGCGGGTATTGCTGTATTTCATCATAACCCATGGGCACGTGTGCCAGAGTTTGATTATGTGCACTATGATGTTACAAACCCAAGCCAGATCCAGGATAATGATGAAAGGTATGGTGGAGTGTCGCCAGATGAATGGGTAGAATTAAAGCCCCTGCGAACAGAGGATAAAAATTACAGTAATTTTGCCTTTGCCATACCAGTGGGAGCAGGAGTTCGTTATAAAGTGAATCGTTACTGGAATTTAGCATTTGAAATATCTTATCGCCAAACATTTACTGATTATGTAGATGATGTAAGCAATCTTTACAGAGATCCAGAAAGCTTTGGTGAGGGACCTCAGGCCAATTTAGCTAGAATAATGGCATATAGAAGTAATGAGCTAGATGTTAGCGAAATTTTATCATACGATAGATTTCGATTTCTTGGCTCGGAAGATTCTGCTCATCCTTGGAGTAATCCATTAAATCCACAACATGATATTTATCAACGTTTTGCGGGGTATGGGTTAGAAGATCCAGTTAACATACGCGGAAAAGATGATAAAGACGTTTATCTTGTAACGAGTATTTCTTTAACTTACATCCTCGGAACCAACTTACGTAATGCTAAATTCAGGTAACAGCACAGGCACCAGCATAATTACAGGGGGAAAACTCACTCGGGTTTTTCCTTTTTTTATGGCTTTCTTACTTTGCGCTTCAGTTGGCCAGGCTCAGATTCATGAAGTGGGGATATCTTTGGGGGCCAGCAATTATGTGGGCGACCTGGTGCAAAACTATTCCTTCAGGAACCACAGGCCTGCCGGTTCTATTTTTTACCGCTACAACCTGAATAACTACATGAGCCTTAGGGGCAATGTAATGGTGGGCAAACTGGTTGGCAGTGATGAGCGCCCCTACGATGCTTTTGCAAATGCACGCAACAGGGGGCAGTTCAATAACTGGGTTAATGAACTGTCGGTTCTGTTTGAATACAACTTCTATGATTTTAAGTTTTTTGATGACAGGCAGCTTCCCTGGACTCCATATTTTGTGGGAGGGATAGGAATGATGCTGCAGCATGGTTATGATAGCTATCGCCCATCAGATCCTGTTCGTGCATATTCCCATTCAATTAAGACAGCAGAATTTAAAAATTATCAGCCGGTTATTCCGGTGGGTTTTGGGGTGGAGTATCATATAAATCCTGCCTGGACACTTGGTATTGAATGGATGGCCCGCAAAACTTTTTTTGATTACCTGGATAATACCGGAGAAGTGCCCCCTACAGTGGGAGGTGCTGCTCCTCGTAAAAGCTACCAGTACGGAAACCCAAACCACAACGACTGGTATTTTACTACAGGCATCACGCTAAGCTATACCTTCTGGACTATTCCATGTCCATATCATTTCAATCCTAAAAAGTATCTGTAAGAAATTAATATAAATTTATATACTGTTGCCGCTAAAGGGGTAATTTTCATTACCTTTGCAAATTGATTTTACCGGACAGTTGGGATGAAAGAAAGACTTGATCTGCATAATTTACCCCGCCACATTGCCGTTATAATGGATGGGAATGGAAGGTGGGCCAAACGACAGGGAGCAGCCCGGGTGTTTGGCCATCGGAATGCGATACAGGCTGTACGCGAAACCACCGAAGGCTGTGCAGAGATAGGAGTACAATACCTAACGCTTTATGCCTTCTCTACAGAAAACTGGAACAGGCCTAAAGCAGAAGTGAATGCCCTTATGGAGCTTTTAGTATCTACCATCAGAAAAGAAGTAGGTACACTACAAAAGAACAATGTAAAGCTAAACCATATCGGTAATCTGGATGATTTGCCCGGTAGCTGTCAGAAACAGTTGCATGAAGCAATCAGCCAAACGCAGCATAACACTGGCCTTACGCTTACACTAGCACTTAGCTATAGTGGCCGCTGGGAAATTATGCAGGCTGCCCGCAACCTGATGAAAGCGGTTCAGGAAGGTAAAATGGCGCCAGAGGCGCTTACTCAGGAACTATTTGAACAGCAGTTATGTACGCATCCCATACCAGACCCGGAATTATTGATACGCACCAGTGGTGAAATGCGCATTAGTAATTTTCTGCTGTGGCAGCTGGCATATACCGAGCTCTACATTACGGAAGTGCTATGGCCAGACTTTCGGAGAGAACATCTGTATGAGGCTATTTTGTCCTATCAGCAGCGAGAAAGACGTTTTGGTAAAACAAGTGAACAAATTAACCTGAGTAAACAGGGATGATAAGGATCTTTTTATTGTGCCTAGGGCTGGCAACATTGCCCATATTAGCTGATGCCCAGGTTGGTCTGCGGCGTTCAGGCCGCACACAATCAGGCGTTGAGTTAAATTACGCGAACCCCCAGGAGTACGAAATCGCAGAAATTACCGTAACAGGGGTAGAAACCCTGAATGCAGATGCATTGGTATCTCTTACTGGCCTGCGGGCTGGCGACCGTATCAGAATACCGGGCGATGCCATTACCAGTGCCATCAATAAGCTTTGGGAACAGGGCATTATTGGCGATGTTGGTGTATATATCTCTAAGATAGAAGGCGATAAAGTGTGGCTGGAAATAGGGCTCACAGAACGCCCCCGCCTTACCAGCTATGAGGTTGAAGGAGTAAACCGGAGCCAGGCTGATGATATCAAGGAACAGGTAAAGCTTATCCGGGGCAGGGTGGTAACCGACGCCCTCATTAAAAATACTGAACTAAGTGTAAGAAAGTACTTTGTTGACAAAGGCTATCTTAATGCTTCTGTAAAAATAATTCCGGAAAAAGAAAAAAACCTGGCCAACAGTGTTAAGCTGCGTGTGCTGGTAACAAGAGGTAAAAAGCAGCGAATTGACCAGATCAATTTTGTAGGCAACGAAAGCCTGGCAGACTCCCGCCTGAAGGCCAGGATGAAGAATACAAAGGAGAAACCACGCGTTACCCTTTTCAAAGATCTTTTCAGCAGAATCATTAATTTCCGCCCATCAGATGTTGCTGAGTTCTTCTCCAACACAAGAGAAATAGAAACACAGGATGTTAAAGATTACCTGGCTACGCATGTTAAGCCAAACTTCTTTAGCAGCTCTAAATTTGTACGCGATGAGTTTGAGGAAGATAAAGATGCAGTTATTGCATTCTATAACTCCAAAGGCTATCGTGATGCCAGGATAGTAGGAGATTCGCTCTACCACTCTCCTAAGGAAAACATGCTGGTACTTAACATAGATGTAGAAGAAGGCCGTAAATACTATTTCCGCGAAATAGACTGGTCTGGCAACTATGTACACAGCGACAGCGCCCTGGCACGTGTGCTGGCAATTAACAAAGGCGATGTGTACGACATGGAGCTTATCCAGAAAAAGCTCAACTACAATCCAAACGGCCTGGACATCAGTTCGCTTTACATGGACAATGGCTACCTCTTTTTCAGCATCAAACCTGTTGAAGTAAGAGTGGAAGGCGATTCCATTGATGTGGAGATGCGTGTACAGGAAGGTCCGCAGGCTACTATCAAAAGGATTATCATCAATGGCAACGAACGGACGAAAGATCATGTGATTTTACGTGAAGTACGTACCCTGCCTGGTGATAAATTCAGCCGTACCGATGTAATCCGTACCCAGCGTGAAATTCTGGCGCTTGGTTATTTCGATCAGGAAAGCTTCGGCATCAATCCTATACCAAACCCTGCAGATGGTACTGTAGATATTGAGTATACCGTACAGGAGCGTCCAAGCGACCAGATAGAAATGTCTGCAGGCTGGGGTGGCCGCAGTGCAGGCGGTTATGGTGGCTTTATTGGTACACTTGGTCTGGTGTTCAATAACTTCTCCATTCAGAATATCTTTAAACCAAGCACCTGGGATCCATTGCCGGTAGGAGATGGCCAAACGCTGGCCCTAAGAGCACAGGCAAGCGGCCGTCGTTTCCAGAGCTACTCGTTCACTTTCTCTGAGCCATGGTTGGGTGGTAAAAAGCCTAACTCATTTAGTGTAAACCTTAGCCACTCTATTCAGCGCTACTACGGATCAGGAGCTAACCTGTTTACCTTTGGTGAGCAGTCTGGTCACCTGCGGGTAACGAATGTTTCAGTAGGACTTGGCCGCCGTGCTAAATGGCCTGACGACTTCTTCCAGATCAGGAACTCCCTTTCTTACCAGATATACAATATATATACCCGGCTAGATGAAGAAGGACAGCCTGCAGCTGGATATAGCCTGGGGCAGGATATAGGAATTCTGAATGGTAATGCTAATAACATCACCTTCAACACCACCCTTGCGCGTAATAGTGTGAGTGCACCAATCTATCCCTTGAGCGGCTCATCCTACACGCTTTCGGCAAGCTTTACGCCGCCTTATTCCTTGTTTAATGACAGGAATTACAGTACAGATGTGGCTGATGAAGATCGTTATAAATGGGTTGAATACCACAAGTATATGTTCGATGCCGAGCTGTACACGCCGGTAATTGGCAAGCTGGTAATCAATACCAAAGCAAATATGGGCTTTATCGGCTCCTATGGCAGCGGAAATCCTATCAGCCCGTTTGAGCGCTTTGTGGTGGGTGGTGATGGTCTTTCGGGCCAGTCGAGCGGATATCTGCTTGGTCGTGACATCATTGGCCTCAGAGGTTATGAGAATAACTCGATCATGCCAACAAATGCACAGGGTACCAGAATTGGAGGTATTATCTATAATAAGTTTGCCCTGCAGCTTCGTTACCCGATATCACTGCAGCCTTCTGCTACCATTTATATACAGGCGTTTGCCGAGGCGGGTAATAACTGGGGCAGCTATGCCGAATACAATCCATTCAAGCTTTACCGCTCTGCCGGTATAGGTGCCAGGATTTTCATGCCTGCCTTTGGCCTGATTGGTGTAGACTGGGGCTATGGCTTCGACCAGGTACCTGGCAACGCTGGAGCCAGCGGACCTCAGTTCCACTTTACAATTGGACAGCAATTACGCTAGTTGAATGAACAGGAAAATTTATTTTCTACTTTTTTTCATTTTTTTGGCCGTGCCGAACGTGTTTGGCCAGAAATTTGGTTATGTAGATACGCAATACATCCTGAACAAGATGCCGGAGTATAAAGAGGCACAGCAGGAGATACAAAAGGTATCCCTGGGTTGGCAGGATGAGATAAAGGATAAGCAAAAGGAAATAGAAGCACTTTACAGTGCCCTTAAAACCGAAGAGGTTTTGCTTACCGATGCCATGAAGCAGGAAAGGCTCACTGATATAAAAAAGAGAGAACAAACCTTAAAAGATTACCAGACCAAGGTGTTTGGTTACGAAGGCATGTTTTTTCTGAAGCAGAAAGAGCTTTTACAGCCGGTGCAGGAAAAAGTTTTTGATGCTGTTGAAAAGGTAGCTGTAAAGCAAAAACTGCAGGTTGTTTTTGATAAATCAGGAGAACTGGTAATAATTTACACAAATCCTGTCCATGATTATACAGACTATGTGCTGGAAGAGCTTGGATTAGGTGATAAAGAAGACACAATCAAATAAAAACCAAATACGCGATAGCATGAAAAACAAATTTGTATTAGCTCTTTTGGCGCTGCTGCTCACAGGATTCGGTGCCATGGCACAAACGGCAGCTACACCAAAACCGACTAAAATAGGATATGCCAGCGTTAACTATATTCTGAGCCAGATGCCCGAATATAAGCAGATAGAAAAGCAACTGGTTGAGTATGAAAAACAACTAACCACTCAGCTGCAGACTCAATACCAGGAGTTCCAGCAGAAGATGGAAGCATACAACAAAACAGGCCAGACACTTCTGCCAGAAATTCGCCAGCAGAAAGAAACAGAATTGCGTGAGCTGCAGGGCAAAATTGAGCAAAGCCAGCGCGATGCCCAAAGCCTGATCCAGAAAAAAGAATCTGATCTGTTAGCGCCAGCTTATGATAAAATTCAGAATAATATTGATGTGGTTGCCAAAGAAAACAACTATAGCCACGTTCTGAACTCTGAAGTAGCAGGTGTACCAACACTGCTGTTTGTAGCTGACGAAAGCCAGGATATTTCTAATCTTGTGCTGAAAAAAATGGGAGTAACTCCTAAAGAAGCAGCTAACGCACAAAAATAATTATTAGAATCTTTCTAGTTTAACCCCGGCTTTTTGTCCGGGGTTTTTTATTTTGCATTGTGCAACATCCACCTTATTTACAAGCAGGAGATACCATAGCTATAACCTCCACTGCCCGCTGGGCAGAGGAAGCAATCATACTAAAGGCCAAAGCACTTTTAGAAGGCTGGGGATTTAATGTAGTGCTGGGTAAATATGTATTCTCCAGGCATCACCAGTTTGCCGGTACAGATGAGCAACGGCTGCAGGAGTTTCAGCAAATGCTGAATGACCCTTCCATCAGGGCTATTCTTTTCTCCAGGGGCGGTTATGGTACTACCCGCATCATCGATGGTGTGGACTGGAACCGCTTTTTGCAACAACCTAAGTGGCTCTGTGGCTTTAGTGATGTTACGGCTATACTTTGCCACCTGTGTAGCCTGGGAGTACAGGGAATACACTGCACTATGGCCGGAGGGTTTGATGAGCAGCCCGGAAGAACACAAAGTATAGAAAGCCTGCGAAAGCTGCTCCTTGGGGAACCTTTAGCCATAAAGGCCCCCGTTCATGCCCTTAACAGGGCAGGGAAGGCAGCGGGTATATTGCTGGGTGGAAACCTGTCCCTGCTCAACAACCTGATTGCTACGGCATCGGAGCCCTCCTATGATGGCGCTGTTCTGTTTATGGAAGACCTTGATGAGTACCTCTACCACGTAGACCGTATGATGGTGCACCTGAAACGAAGCGGGCGTTTAGAGCGCCTGTCAGGCCTTGTAGTGGGGCAGATGTCGGGTATGCGCGATAATGCAGTACCCTTTGGCAAAGATGCCTATGAGATCATACAGGAACATGTAGCAGCCTATTCTTATCCGGTAGCATTTGGCTTTGAAATAGGACATGAGCCACTGAACCTTGCTGTACCTGTAGGTGCCAGGGTGGTGCTGGAAGTTAGTGATTCAGGTGCTGCGTTGTTCCAGCCCGTTCCGATGTCTTAAATCTTTTCTATAGTATCGCTATGCAAAAATGGCTGTGGAGTACCTTATTTGTACTCATTCCTTTACTGGGGCATTCACAGGTTCATCGTGCATACACAAGGCCTGAGGCAGTTAAAAGTTATTTGCTGAAAGGTGGCGCGCTGTATTCTTCCTTTACCGGCAGCAGCTATCAGCCTTCGTTTAGCATTGGCTGGCAGGCTGGCGTAGCCATGAAGCTTCCGCTAATGTATAAATGGTGGCTGCAGCCAGAGTTGCTGTACAACAGCAACAGTGCAACTCTCTCTTACTCCGGCGATGGAGCACGACAGGCCTATGAAACTACCTACAGTTTTGATTTTGCAGAGCTCCCCATCCTGCTAAGCTATCGGGCTAACGATATTTTTGAAATTCAGGCTGGCCCGTACATAGGCCTGCTCATGAATGATAATGTAAGCTCGGCTACCAACCCGGCTGTATCCAGGCTTACACCCAACGAACTGCAGAAATGGAACTACGGCCTTAATGCAGGCCTGGAAATAAACATGAGCCCGCTGGCTTTTGGTGCCCGCTATGCATACAGCCTGCGTAAGCTTGAGGAAAAACAGATTGCCAGCAGCTATCTCGGAGGGGCAAGCCTGCACGGAATGCAGCTATACGGAGCCCTGGTTTTTTAAGATTCAGCTATACACAATGCGCATTAGCAGTTCTGCTTTACATATATGTGCGTTGGGCAATATGTTATCGTTATCTTCCTGTACTTACTAAATTTGTTTAGTAATAATGAATGCTTAGGCGGTTGGTGCAAAAGCAAAGAACACCAGCCAGATTAAGATCAGGATTGGCAGGAGAACAGGAATGGAAAAGCGAATAATGTAGCCAAAGAACGAAGGCATTTTTATACCAATCTGTTCTGCGATCGATTTCACCATAAAGTTAGGACCATTTCCGATATAGGTCATGGCACCAAAGAAAACAGCTGCAACAGAAATCGCCATCAGATCAAGTACACTATCGGGGTACTGGCCCTGGGAGAAGGCAACCACCTCTCCGGGATTACTTAAACTGGCACCTTTAGATGCCATGGCTGCAGCCAGAAAGTTTAAATAAGTAGGCGCATTATCTAAAAAGCCTGATAACAAACCTGTTCCCCAGTACAGGGTGTTGTGGGTAATAAGAGCAGCCCCGGCTTCTGATTTGGCAAAGGAGCCTACCAGTTCCAGGGCAGGCATCATCGTACCAAAAATTCCAATAAAGATAAAGGCAACTTCACGAATTGGCTCGAAGTTAAAATCATTGCCTGCATGGGCCTCCTTGCTTGCAAAGCGGTAGGAGAGGTATGCTACAGACAGCATGATGGCCTCCCTTACAAAAGAGAAAGTTTCGCCGTGGTAATGAATGCCAGGTACAACCTCAGGGAAAATTTTTGGATCTATGAACACTGCTGCAATTACTACAGCAAGCCAGGCAAAATTCCTTAAGCCTACCAGCCTGATACGGTTGGTGTAGCTAACATCGCCTACCAGATCGTCCATACTCTCCTTATTGCGCCTGTCAATAATGTAGAAGATTGTGATCAGGATGGCGAGGGCAAGCAGCCATGGCAGAAAATTATGTGTGAGGGTCCAGGTAAATGGCACCCCTTTCAGAAAGCCAAGGAACAGCGGAGGATCACCGATAGGCGTTAAGCTGCCACCGATGTTACTTACCGCGAAAATAAAAAAGATAATATGGTAAGCCTTGATCCTGGTTTTATTGAGCCGGATGAAAGGCCTGATCAGTAGCATAGAGGCACCGGTGGTGCCAATAAGATTAGAAATAACAGCTCCTGCTATCAACAGCACCACATTGGCCATGGGGGTGGCTTTCTTGTCAATGTTGATCATGATACCCCCGGAGGCTATATACAGAGCGGCCAGCAGTGAGATAAACTGCACATACTCTGCCAGGGCATGAATAACGGAAGCAACGTTAAGCAGGTAAAAGATGTAATAGAACACCACCAGCAAAGCCAGTCCAATCGCTATCAGCGGATAACGCTTATGCCAGAAATGCTCATAAAAAAGTGGTCCTGTGGCAATCATGAGCAGTAAAGCCACAAAAGGAATAACTGCCCAGGCAGGAGCAGAAGTTACAGGGTGCGCTTCCTCACCTTCGGCAAGATGAACAGCAGTATTTTCTGCTGCTTCATCGGTATGAGATTGTGCTACAACTACAGAATCACTTGCTTGTATTGCCAGGGCAGAGTTATTACTACTGAAACCAATAATGGAAAAAATCAGTAGAAAAAGGGTTAGGAAATATTTCTTCATGTACAAAAAGTCAGACGAATATCAGGTTGGAGCCTGTCTATAGCGGGCATGGGTAGGCTGGCCTACTCAGAAACTTACCTGTTAATTTTCATGGCTAAAAATAAGAATTTACCTTATTTCCAGTCCATATACTGCAGTTTTTTGTTCTGATATTTATTACAGGAGCCCAAAATTATTGGGCATGCCTGTAACTAACAGTAAATATAGTGTCTAAACAGTGAATAAACAGTTGTAAGATTAACAGATTACACCAATTGCTGCAGTGCTATTTCAAAAGCAGCCTTAGACAGACCTGTAGTGCCGGGGGTAAGTTCACGTACCTGTACCAAAGCCTGCCTGATGGTATCAGAAGTATCATGGAACAGCGCCTCATCGGTAATTTCTATCTCGCTGCTCATTAAATAGGCAAATACCCGGGCCATGGCACAGTTTGCTATGAAATCTGCTATTACTGATACCTGCCCGTCGGCAAACTCCATGGTAGGGCCAAAAAAGATTTCAGAATCCCTGAAGGGAACATTGGCTCCTGAGCTAACTACTTCAAGACCTCCTTTTTTCATTTGTGCTACCTGTTCGCGGCTTACCAGGCGCGAGGCAGCTGCCGGAATGAAAATTTCTGCAGGAACATCCCAGATCCGGCGATTCACTTCTTCAAAGCTCAGCATGCCTTGAGCATTCAGCATATTACGGTTTCTGTTTAACAGCAGCTGGCGCACCTCTTCTTCAGTAAATCCATTAGGTTCTATAAGGCCGCCCACCCGATCAATAATGCCTACGATTTTCACACCTGATTTTGCCAGGTAATAGGCTGCCGCTGCACCTACATTACCCCAGCCCTGAATAATGGCCCGCTTGCCCTCCAGCTTACCGCCCCACAGATCGTAATAATGGCGTACAGATTCGGCTACACCCCAGCCAGTGATCATATCGGCAACCCTGAACTTTTTTTCAATGGCAGGGCTGTAATTCACATCTTCGAGCACCTTACTTACCCCCTGCCGTAGCTGGCCTATTTTCTGAATCTTCTGTGGCTCGGTGGCAGCAAAATGGCCATTAACAACCCCTTCCTGCGGGTGCCACAGGCCATAATCTTCAGTGATGGGAATTACCTCATGAATTTCATCTACGTTAAGATCGCCACCGGTACCGTAATAGCTTTTGAGCAGGGGAATTACTGCTTTGTACCAGCGCTCCAGCACGCCCTGCTTACGCGGATCGGCCGGATCGAAATTTATGCCCGATTTTGCTCCGCCAATGGGAGGGCCAGATACTGTAAACTTAACCTCCATTGTTTTGGCCAGCGACTCTACCTCGTGGCGATCCAAGCCGGGGCGCATTCTGGTGCCACCGCCGGCGGCACCATTTCTAAGAGAATTGATCACCACCCAGCCTTCGGCTTCGGTTTCAGGGTCTTTCCATTCAAATACTATTTCTGGTCGTTTGTTCTCGAATTTCTTGAGTAGTTCTTTCATTATTCAGGTAGGCAGTTGCCCTGTATTATTGTAGAATGTTGTCATAAATAACCCCACCGCAATTATCTGCGGCAGCGCCTGTTACACTGCTCAGGCAGTTGGGTTCGCCCATCAGGCGCAGGGCTCCTAAAAAAGCAAAAATTATGGCTTCTTTAAATCCAATGGTTTGTTTATCGGGAATAACCACCTCAACTCCCAGGGGAGCAACATGATGCTGTATAAGCCTGATCAGGTGATGGTTAAAGGCACCTCCACCCGTTACAAGCAAGCGCTTCTGTCCGTCTAGAGCTTCTTTTAGCTGCAATAACTTAATCGATTGCGCAATTTGTACGGCAATATGTTCACAGAAGGTTGCCAGCAGATCGGGTACAGAGGCTTTGCTGGCAGCCAACAGCGGCAGTACATGCTCCTGTACCCATTCGTATCCCAGGCTTTTTGGCGGCTTTTGACTGTAATAGGCCAGCTTGTTCAGCTGCTGCAGCAATGCTTCTATGGTGCTGCCGCTTTCAGCCAGTCTGCCGTCTTCGTCATAAGGCTTGCCCAGCTTGCGGGAGAGGTAATTGAGCACACCATTGGCCGGGCAAATATCATAGGCAATTCTTCCACTGCTGCCAGGGGCAGAAATATTGGCAATGCCACCCAGGTTAAGGCAATAGGTAAAATCGCTGAAGAGCAGCTCATCTCCTATGGGTACCAGGGGAGCGCCATGCCCGCCAAGGGCTACATCCAGGCTCCTGAAATCATTGATAACAGGCAGGCCACTGGCAAGCATCAGATTAAAGCCATGGCCAATTTGCACGGTATAGCCTTCTTCGGGTTTATGGAAAACAGTGTGGCCATGAGAGGCCAGCGCCTGTGGCTGTACTTGGTGCTGGTCCATAAAGATACGTACCTGCTCACCCATCCATTTGCCTAACTCACGATCTGTTTTGATGAAAGTAATCGCATCGGCCTGCATTAAGTCTGCCAGGCGCTGCTGCCAGTGCTCATCGTAGGGTATGGTTTCGGATGCCAGTACAGAGTACTCCCATTTTCCTTCGAGCAGCCTGAAATGGCAGCAGGCCAAATCTAGCCCATCTAAAGATGTGCCTGACATGGCGCCAATAAGGGTGTAGGTATTTATCATATCATTAGTTCTAAAAAAATCGAGACTATCTGGAGGCGGTCTTTTGAGGTTTTTCTCCCCCAAGGTCTATGTCTATACCCATTTTGGCCATAAGTGCACTGGCATTGAAGCTACTGCACAAGCCTGGCTCCAGTTTATAGTTAAAGCGGATTTCCTGTCCTACTACTTCGCTGTTAAAGCTGTAGTTGCGCAGGCCCGCTCCACTGGCCGTCTGTCCCAGGTCTAGGTCGTGGGTAGAAATAAGCCCGGAAGCATTGAGTCCCTGCAGCTGCCTGATGAGCGAAGCGGCTCCTTTATGCCTGTCGGCAGAATTGGTGCCTTTCAGGATCTCATCCAGTAAAAAGAGCACCGGCAGTTCGGGGTTGGCATCCGGAGGCAGGGCCAGCTCCTGTGTTGGCATATCTGTAAGGGTTTCCTGCACCGAACTGGCCCTAAGCAGCCTAAGCAGCTGCCGTATGCGCTGCAATTCGGCATAAAAGGAAGATACATTCTCGGCAAGTGAATCCTGGGTGCGCATACTGGTAAAAACCTGCATACAGCTTAAGCGCATTTGCCTGGCACAAACAGGTGCCCCTGCCAATGCCAGCACAGCATTAATGCCTACTGTTCTTAAAAAGGTGCTCTTTCCGGCCATGTTTGAACCGGTAATTAATACTACTTCTCCTTTACCACTTAGCTCAAAATCATTGGTTACCCTGCCGTTTGGCAGGAGCGGATGGCCAAGCTCTTTGGCCTCATACAGATGAGTAGCAGATGTGACAACCTCCGGGAATGTCCAGTCCGGCTCTGAATAAGCCAGGCCAGCCATGCTGTTCAGGCTCTCCCAGACGTAGAGTGCTTCGAACCAGGTGTCGATATCTGCTTTAACACGTTCTTTCCAGCGCTCTGCCCGCAACATCCAGTAGAGGTCTTGTAGAAACAGGGTGTTCAGCACCATATAAAGCCCGTTGCTGCGCGATTCCAGTCCGTCTAAAATCCTCGATAGCTCCCTGATCTGCCCCGATACTTTAGCATCCTGTTTCATAAACTGCTGCTGCAGCTCCTGGAGGTAAGCCGATTGCCATTTGCCGTTTTCAAGCAGCTCAAACATGCCCGCACTACCCTTAAGTATGGTTATGCTGTTGTAGGCTGCTTCTTCTGCAACTTTGGCTACAGGTGCCAGGCGGAACACTACCAGTGCATTTACAATAGCAGCGCCAATAATCCACCAGAAGGAAATATCCAGGAACAGAAAAGCCAGGATCAGCAAAACCGTGAGCGGTGGCAGGGTGGCAAATGCAATGCGGTACATGCTGCGGGGCAGTACCACATTGGGGCTTTGCAGCCACTGCTGCAGCGGCTCCAGGGTTGCATGCGGCTTTTTATGAAATAAACCCATGGCAGCAAACTGCTGTCGCCAGTCCAGGAGCGGAGCAAGCTCTTTTACTGCTTCCTGCCGGGCGTTTACTTCCTGTGCAGGTGCCGGTTTGCTTAACCAGTAGGCAAGCATCGATTCTCCACCAGGGGTTGCTGTGCGGTTCAGGAGCTGAAACAAAGAATGCCGGCCCAGTACATCAAGATCGGGATGGTAGATATGGAGGGCCATATAATGTTCCTGCCCGGTAGGCATGCCCTCGAACTTATGCTGAAGCCGCTGTAGCTCCTGCCGGTTAATGTCTACTAAAATCTGGTTGAGGCCCCACTGCTCTTTATACTTTCGATGCTTTTTTACCAGGAAAGCAAAAATGAAGGGGGTTACGAAGAGCAGTGCAATTACCCAGGCACTCTGGCGCTCATTGGCCAGGTAAACCAGGAGCACAAGCACAATTACAAAAAAAACGATTCTGACAACTGCCCATTTCTGTACCTGTTTTTTGAACTGATCTGCAGTTGCCTGGTAACGATTACTGTTGTTCTGGTATATTTCTTTAGGAGAGGGTTGCGTCATAATTTAGCTGGCTGTACACAAGATTACAAAAAAGTAACTCCAATAACAGTATTGAGTTGCGGGAATAGCGCTAAACTTAAGCCGTTACGCGCTCCGGTAATGGTGCCAAAATAAAAAAAAGCTGCTCTTTAGAAGAACAGCTTTACTAAATCTACACCTGTTTTTTTCTATCTGGTTATTATCTGGTTTCGGTGGGCATCCAGCTTGATGAGCACGAACAACAGCACCGTAAAAGAGAGCAGAGAGGAGCCACCGTAGCTAAAGAAAGGCAGCGGAATACCAATTACAGGAAACAGACCAATGGTCATGCCCATATTGATCATAAAGTGGAAGAACAAAATACCTGCCACAAAATAGCCATACACCCGGGTAAACCTGAATTTCTGCCGCTCTGAAATCATGATAATGCGGAGCAGGATGGCCATGTAAATCACTACCAGAATAAAGCTGCCTATCCAGCCATGCTCCTCGGCAATGGTACAGAAAATAAAGTCTGTGCTTTGCTCAGGCACAAAGTCGTACTTGGTTTGGGTACCTTCCAGGAAACCTTTACCCAATAAACCGCCTGAGCCAATGGCAATCTTTGATTGCGTAACGTTCCAGCCTACGCCCTGCGGGTCGAGGTTAGGGTTAAATAGTACTTTGATACGGTTCTGCTGGTGAGGTTTCAGAACGTCGGTCATGATTTTATCAACACTGAAAACAAACCCAGTGATGATGAACATCGACATAAATACCAGGAAAGCCCTCTGAACAGTTTTTGCAGCCAGACCAATGACCAGGAAGCCTGTTAAGAACACGCCTATGATGATCAGCATTTTAGGAACCAGCAGCGTGAGCAGGAAAAAGGCAACGGCAATAATGCCTATGATGATGAGTGCCGGGTTCATGCCCTCGCGGTAAAAAGCAATCAGGAAAGACGAAAACACCAAGATGGTACCAGGGTCTGGCTGAAGTGCAATAAAGGCAATTGGCACCACCAGCAGGCCAAAGGATATGAAATAGGTCTTTAGCTTATTGAACTTTACATTATAGTCGTTGATGTATTTGGCAAGGGTAAGGGCGGTTGCCAGCTTAGCCAGCTCAGAGGCCTGGAACTTAATAGGACCAAACTCCAGCCAGGCCCGCGCACCATTTACTTCCCTGGCAAAAATGAGTGTTGCCACCAGCATGGCAATGGCCAGGCCATAAAAGAAATAGGGGAATATTGTAAAGATGTTATAATCCATTAACAGGATCAGTACAATAAATACAACAGAAATCCCTATCCAGATAAACTGCTTACCAGAGTTGGTCTCAGGATTGAAAATGCTTAGCCCGCTGGATTCGTCGTAAACAGCAGCATAAATATTCAGCCACCCCAACAGCACCACAACTGCATACAGCACTACCAGCAGCCAGTCTATTTTTATAGCAAAATTATCGTGTTTTTTCACCTCTAGCTTTTTTAGCTTTAATAGAACTTACCTTTTAAAGCATACTCTTCAATTTGCGTGCGCTTAATTTCGCCCAGCGTATATTTTTCAACCACAAGGCTGGCAATGGCAGCGGCTGCACGGGCACCCTGGCCGGCATTCTCTACATACACGGCTACGGCTATTTTAGGATCATTTTTTGGTGCAAAGGCCATAAAACCAGAGTGGTCTTCGCCATGTGGGTTTTGAACGGTAGAGGTTTTACCACATACCTCCAGACCCGGAATTTTAGCCCTGTACTGACCAGTACCATACATTACCACATCTTCCATGGCATCTACCACAGTCTGGAAGTGCTGGGGATCAACGCCGGTTTCGTTCCGCTTCTTATACTCTGGCAGTTTATCGCCGTTTTCACCTATGCTTTTTACCAGGTGAGGG
Source organism: Cesiribacter sp. SM1 (assembly GCF_020178975.1). Classification (GTDB taxonomy): domain Bacteria; phylum Bacteroidota; class Bacteroidia; order Cytophagales; family Cyclobacteriaceae; genus Cesiribacter. Next base: position 43,446 of record NZ_JAHXBU010000094.1, on the reverse strand, counting down.
GTATAATAGTGGCCGCGGTTAGCAATAATTGCTGCCAGGTTTGCCATTTGCAGCGGAGAAACACCCAGCTCGCCCTGGCCAATGGCCAGTGAGAAGATAGTGGAGAATTTCCACTGGCCCCTGTACACCCGGTCGTAATAAGCCGGCAAAGGAACATTACCCGCTTTTTCGCCAGGCATATCGATACCCAGCTTTACGCCCAGGCCAAAACGGTGCATATAGTCTGCCCACAGGTTCAGGCCAATCTTGGAGTCTACAAAAGTATTTGGAGATTTCTCCTGGTTAATAATTTTCCTGAAGGTCTGGTAGAAATATGGATTACAGGATACAACAATGGCACCTCTAAGGTCTTCATTTGAGTGGGGGCCGTGGCAACCAATTAAAGCCCTGTTGCACTGATGGCGGGTTTCGGTTGTAATAACACCCTCCTGCAGGGCTACCAGCGCCTGTACCATTTTGAACATAGAACCCGGAGGGTACTGTGCCATAATAGGTCTGTTGAAAAGAGGCACCAGGCTGTCTTTTTGCAGCATGGAGAAGTTCTTTCCAAAATCACCACCTGTTAGCAGGTTCGGATCATAGGTTGGAGCAGATACAATAGCCAGGATTTCACCCGTTGCAGGCTCAATGGCTACAACACTGCCAACCTTGCCAGCCATTAGTTTTTCGGCATACTGCTGAAGGTCCAGGTCTATGGTAGACACCAGATTTTTACCTGCTACCGATAGAATGTCCAGCTCGCCATCTTTATAATCACCTTTTACAACACCCCTTACGTTAACTGTTTTGAGGCGAACGCCCCTCTTGCCACGCAAATAAGGCTCGTATTTAGATTCAACGCCGCTGATACCTATCTGGTCGCCGCGTTTATAATATCCACTGGTATCTCTCTCTAATTTGCCTTTATCAATTTCAGCAATATAACCCAGTGCATTAGACATTACACTATAAGGATAAGAGCGTACTGTTCTGGGGGAAATAGAGAAGCCGGGATAATCTACCAGGTGATCCTGTATATGGGCAAAAGCCTCGGCAGACATAGATTTCATAAAAACCGAAGGCTTAACCGGAGAATAGCCATGCTCCAGGCGAAGCGCCTGCATTCTCTCGTCGAACTGCTGCCTGGTAATGCCTAAAACATTGCAAAAGCGGGTGGTATCTGGAAGCTTCGCTTCTTTGGTTACCACCATCAGGTCGTATACAGGCTTGTTGTACACAATCAAACGCCCTTTACGGTCGTAGATAGTGCCCCGGTAGGGATATTCCTCTACACGTTTTATAATATTGGCCTCAGACAGGGTCTTATAGTCGCTGTTGACTACCTGCAGGGCAAACAGTTGTAACAAATAAATAAAGGCGACGAGCAGAAAAACGGCACCAATTATGAATTTCCTGCTATCGTTCATAAGCTTCTGCGCGATGATGAATAGAAGAGGTACTGAATAATTACTATTACCACATAGGTAAAAGCTGTACTTGCCAGCACTTTCAGTAGTGTATAGAAGAAGTTGCTAAAACCACCTGCTTCTACAAAGAAAAGCACCAGGTGGTGTAGGAAAATGAGTATTACGCTATAGAGCGAAAACCACTCAAACCCCATAATCTTCAGTTTTGGTGTCATCCAGGCTTCGTACCCTCCACGCGGGGAGATCAGGCTTACCACATGTGGTCTAATGTACATAATGAACACAGATGCCGCCGCATGAATTCCAAGGCTGTTATAAAAAATATCGACACACAGGCCCATGAGCAGGCCCATCAGCATCAGGCGGATAACACCAGATTCAAAAGGCAGCATCAGCAAAAAGCCCAGGTACAGAAAACAGAATGCCACATCAAAGAGCACCATTTGCTGTACCAATACTACCTGCAGGATCAGGTAGATCACAAAATAAAAGACCTGCGCTACAATGGGCATGCTTAATTTATACTTATGCTTTCCAGCGAATCGCGCTCCTGTACCAGCCTGTTACGAATAACATATACATAGGAGAGGCTGGAGAAATCAGTAGCGAGATCAATTTTGATATCGTAATAAGTGGCGTTTTCAGGAAGTTTAACTTCTGAAATAATGCCAATGGGAATACCCGGAGGGAATACGGAGTTGTAGCTTGATGTGAAGACAGAATCGCCTACACTAACCGACTGGTGGCGGGCAATGTAATCCAGCGTAGCCTGCTGCGGGCTGCGGGCATCCCATTTTACTGAACCAAATGCTTCTGTAGAGCTCACCACGGCAGATACCAGCATGTTGGTGTGCAGCAGTGAGATTGCTACGGCATAATGGTCAGAGGCAGATCTTATCCTGCCTACCACTCCTGAAGGCCCAATGATGCCCATGCCAGGTTCCACTCCATCAACACGCCCTTTGTTAATGGTAACGTAGTTCTTGGAGTTATGAATGCTGTTGTTGATCACCTGGGCTGCCTGGAAAGTATACTGTTGTTCCACTTCAGGCGGAATGGCAGCGCGCATGGAAGGCAGCGCCAGCTGCTGCTGCATTTGACGAAGCTCCTGCTGCAGACGTGCGTTTTCTTCAGCAAGACTTTCGTTGGTTTCCTTCAGGTATAGGTAGCTGCTTACTTCGTTGGAAGTTTGGGTAACAGAGGCAGCAACCGTATTAGCTGAATTAAAGAAAGCGGCACTTTGGTACCGGTTATTCTGCACAATCAGCCAGGCGCAAACCAACTCCAACACAATAAGCAACGCTAAAGCCCTGTATTTGTACAGAAACTGAAAGAGTGTATTCATCAGACTTTTAGGTCATCAGTACTGACTTGAAAGCATCCAGGTTTTTCATGGCTATACCTGTGCCTCGTACTACTGCCCTTAACGGATCATCCGCCACGTGAATAGGCAGCTTGGTTTTCATGGCCAGGCGTTTGTCGAGGCCGCGAAGTAGTGCACCACCACCTGTTAAGTGAATACCATTGTCGTAAATATCGGCAGAAAGCTCAGGGGGCGAGATCTCCAGCGCCTTCAGTACAGCTTCTTCAATTTTGGAAATGGACTTATCCAGTGCAAAAGCAATTTCGGAATAGGTTACTTTGATGATCTTGGGAATACCAGTCATCAGGTCGCGGCCGCGGATTTCATAATCTTCCGGCGGGTTATCCAGCTCTGTAAGGGCGGAACCAACTGCAATCTTTACCTTCTCGGCAGAGCGCTCGCCAATCAGCAGGTTGTGCTGGCGGCGCATATAGTCGAGGATATCGCGGTTAAACGTATCTCCGGCTACGCGAATAGACTGGTCGGCAACAATACCTGAAAGGGCTATCACAGCAATTTCGGTTGTACCACCTCCAATATCTACAATCATAGAGCCCATGGGCTGCTCAATATCAATACCAATACCAATGGCAGCAGCCAGCGGCTCATGGATCATGTATACCTCTTTTGCATGTGCGTGCTGGGCAGAGTCACGTACAGCACGTTTTTCTACTTCGGTAATGCCAGATGGAATACAGATGACCATGCGGTATGATTTAGGGAAAAAGCGGCTGCCGCTTTTCTCATCAATCATCTTGATCATTCCCCGAATCATTTCTTCTGCAGCGGAGAAGTCGGCGATAACACCGTCTTTGAGCGGGCGTATCGTCTTGATGTTTTCATGCGTTTTCTCGTGCATCTGCATGGCCAGCCTGCCTATTGCCAAAACCTGGTTTGTATTGCGGTCTTTGGCGATGATAGATGGCTCATCTACCACGATCTTATCTTTGTGGATTACCAGCGTATTTGCTGTTCCAAGGTCTATTGCAACGTCGTTCGAAAATATGTCGAAAATGCCCATTGGCGTTATGATTATCAGGGGTTAATTCTCACGAAAATTTACAAATTCATAGCGACATACAAAGCATAACGTAATATTAATGCTTAAAATGTCTAATTCCGGTAAATACCATAGACATACCGTTCAGGTCGCAGAAATCCACAGACTCCTGATCCCTTACAGAGCCTCCCGGCTGCACCACTGCACCTATTCCGGCACCGTGTGCTATTTCCACACAATCTGCAAAGGGAAAGAAGGCATCTGAGGCCATAACGGCACCTTCCAGCGATAAACCAAAGCTTTCGGCCTTATGAATGGCCTGCTTTAGTGCATCTACCCTTGAAGTTTGGCCCACACCACTGGCAATCAGCTGTCCTTCACGGGCAAGCACAATGGTATTGGACTTGGTGTGTTTGGCCAGAATAACGGCAAATTCCAGGGCCTTTACTTCGGTATCAGCCGGAGCTTTTTTGGTTACTGTTTTAAATTCGCCGGCTTTTTCCGCCAGTGTATCCTGGTCTTGTACCAGGTAGCCGTTCAGTAAACTTTTTACCTGTTTGGTATTTGGTAGTTTCTGGCTTTGCTTCAATATAATTCTGTTTTTCTTGCTCTTTAACAGCTCCAGGGCTTCAGGTTCAAAGTCTGGTGCTATCAATACTTCAAAGAAAAGCTTATTCAGTTCTTCGGCAGCACTTTTGTCTACTATTGTATTAGTGGCCAGCACGCCACCAAAGGCAGACACAGGGTCGGCTTCCAGTGCTTTCAGGTAGGCATTCAGTACCGTATTGGCTGTTGCGCAGCCGCAGGCATTGGTATGCTTTATTACCGCAAAAGCAGTTTTACCCTCAAATTCTTCTATCAGCGATACAGCAGCGTCTATGTCTACCAGGTTGTTGTACGATAGCTCCTTGCCGTTTAGCTGAGAAAAGATTTCGTGCAAATTTCCAAAGAACAGTCCCTGCTGATGCGGGTTTTCGCCATAACGCAAAACTCTGGCTTCGCGTTCACTGATTTTGAGGCGGGGAAGGGTATCTTCTTTATTAAAATAATTAAATATAGCAGTATCGTAGTTGGAGCTGATATCGAAAGCGTGCGCAGCAAAGAGTTTACGGTCTTCAAGTGTTGTAACCCCTTTTTTCTCGCTCAGCAGCAACTCAAGTGGTGCATACTGCTCGCGGCTCGATACGATGAGAACATCCCGGAAGTTTTTTGCGGCAGCGCGGATTAGTGATATACCACCAATGTCTATCTTTTCGATGATGTCATCGTCTGAGGCGCCGGAAGCAACAGTTTCTTCAAACGGATAGAGATCAACAATTACCAGATCGATGGCGGGAATATTATATTTTTGCGCCTCGCCCTGGTCGCCTTGGTGCTGGCGGCGGTGCAGAATGCCGCCAAATACTTTTGGGTGCAGCGTTTTTACCCTTCCGCCAAAAATAGAGGGGTATTCGGTCAGGTCTTCTACAGGAATAACCTCTGCGCCAAGGTCGCGAAGAAACTTTTCGGTACCGCCGGTAGAGTACAGGGTTACTCCCATCTCCATTAACAGCTTAACGATAGGCTCGAGCTTGTCTTTATAATAAACTGAGATTAGGGCTGACTGAATCTTACGCTGCTCCATGATTATTTAAGGGTGTGAATTACTGATTTAGAGGGCTGCCGGACTATATGGCCGGTGTGACCCCATACTATAACGAGGATAAGGTGTTATCGCTTTATTTGTTACTCTTTATATTTCTCCCTGATTAGTTGCTCTACCACTTTAGGGTAATGCTCATGCTCCAGGCGCAGAACTTTAGCTGCTACTTCGGCCGGGCTGTCATGCTCTGTTAATGCACAGCTGGTCTGATATATAATGTCGCCTTCGTCGTAGCGGCCATTTACATAATGAATTGTAATACCACTCTGTAATTCTTTTGCCTTTACCACCGCCTCGTGCACGTGTATGCCCCACATGCCTTTGCCGCCCCATTTGGGTAGCAGGGCAGGGTGAATGTTTACAATGCTGTTGGGAAAGGCTTCGATCAGGTAGGAGGGAATAAGCCGCAGAAAACCAGCCAGTACAATCAGGTCAATCTTTTCTTCCTGTAGCTTCAGCAGTACATCCTGGCTTTCCTGTAATTGCTTATTGGTGAAAGTGTAGGTGGGCAGCCGGTGGTTCCTGGCACGCTCCAGTACATAAGCATCCTGCCGATTGCTGCATACCAGCGCAATCTCTGCCAGGGGCGAATGTTTGAAATGTTCAAAAAAACGTTCGGCGTTAGATCCACTACCGGAGGCAAAGACAGCAATCCGGATTTTATTACTTTTCAAAGTGATGACGACTACAGAGTTACAATAAGCTGGCTAATACAAAATCATACTAAGTACTCCCGCCAACATAATCCATTTGCAGAAGCTGCTTAACCAGGCAAACTCGCGACGGCTGTCGGCACGGGCCAGTCTGGCTGTAAAATATATTACTGGTAAAATTAAGAGGAAAAAGGCGTTTTTCAACCATAGATCACTGACTTTTCCTGCCATGTTTATTAATAAAAAAACCAGGCCTGCCAGCAACACATACTGTAAATACTTTGTGCGTCTGATGCCCCAGATAATTGGCAGCGTTTTGCACCCAAAGGCGGCGTCGCCCTTCAGGTCTTCCATGTCTTTTACTATCTCCCGAACCAGGCTTAGTACAAATGCAAAGAGCGCATAGGCGTGGATGAGTGATGTGTTTTCATCGTAATACAGCGCTACTACATATACCGATAAACCAGTAAGTACTGCCACACTGAAGTTGCCAACAAATGGCAGCCGCTTTAGCTGGTTTGAGTAAAGCCAGAGCCATACGGCTGCCAGAAAGTTAAGGGCACCTACCTTTAGAGATAAGCTGGCTCCCAGTAAGATGCCGGTAATATTAAATATAGTATGAACAGCCATGACCACCCTGCGCTTCAGGACCTTGCCCACAATAACACGCTCCGGCTTGTTGATGTAGTCTATCTTAACATCATAATAATCGTTAATGATGTAACCGGCGGCAGCAATTAAAACTGTAGAAGACGATAAGATAAAAAGTCTCGGGCTGGTCATATATTCCAGCCAGATTGTTTTAGGCCCCACCAGGAATATGGCCGTCAGGTACTGGGTGAGTGCTACTATCAGGAGGTTAGGGAAGCGTGTTAACAGCAGCAAGCTGCTAAAAGCAGTACCTACCCGTCTGAAACTTAGCTGCGCTTCCATCATGCTCTGTTATAGCTGGTAAAAATACAAAAATCTGAACAGATTGTTAGAAGCCTTTATTGCTTGTTTATTTTACTTTTTTCAAGAATATCATCAGAAATAAGCTTATACAGCTGCATCCATTCGGGGTGGGCCAGTAGCTGTTTCTGGTGCTGCTCCAGGATGGGAATATCGCCACGCACGGCAGGCCCTGTTTGTGCGGGCGCCGGACCTATTTTTATGGCCTTTTGGAGGGTTTCTTCAATGAGTGGGTGCAGTAAATCTGTTGGCAGCCTGCTTTCCTGCAGCAGATCGTGGGCAATGCGCAGCATATGGTTGCTGAAGTTGCTGGCAAAGACTGCCGCCAGGTGCAGTTGCCTGCGCTGCTCACCGCTTGCCCTGTGAACTTTGTTGGAGAGTGAAAGCGCCAGGGCCTCCAGGATAAGTGTAGTAGCAGGGTTGGAGCCTTCAATAAAAAAAGGAACCTCAGCCATGTTAACTTCTTTTTCTTTGCTGAAGGTTTGTAAGGGGTAAAACACGCCTGTACCACCTGCTGCTATGGTATTAAGCATGTTTAGGGCCTGGCTGCCCGAGCTGTGAGCAACAACGGCATCTTTGGGTAAGCGTAGGCGGTGGCCTATGTCTGCCAGTGCTGCATCGGTAACCGTTAACAGAAATACCTGTGATGGGCTTTCTGAGAAATCAAGGGAATGGACTACACGGGCATTTGGCAGCTTGGCAGCCAGCAGGTGGGCCTGGCTTTGCCGGCGGCTCCAGATCTCCTGAATGGTATGGCCTACAGCTGAAAGTGCCTGTGCCAGGTGCCAGCCAACTCTGCCGGCGCCAACAATACTGATGTTGAATGTTTCTGCCATAGCACTAAAAAAGTAAGAGCGGCTGTTGGGCCGCTCTTGTTCTTATTATTTTATTACTAATACTGGCCCTTTTTCTGCAAGAGCTTATATTCGGTGTAGCGCCGGTAAATGGCGATGCCAAAACCAACGACCAGCAGCAGGGTGCCTGTCCAGAGAATGTTGATCAGCGGCTTTTCCATTGCCTTCAGAATGATGTAGTCTTTCTGGGTTTTGCTCTGGCTGATGGTGATGCTGTCATCTTCCGGATGTATGGCTACAAAGCTTAGCTTAACTGCAAGGTCATCGATTACGGCAGGCAGGTTACCGGAGGTCTTCTCTTCCATTTTCAGGACGTAGACGGGCTCTGCGAAGAACTCACTGCCGCCTTCTGCCATAATCCTGATCTTTGCTTTTACGGCAATATCGCTTTCGTTCAGCTTTACACCTTCTACTTCGCGTACCTGCTGTAAGCCTTCCAGAACAGCTACATAGTCGTTTACAAAAAACTTGTCGCCGATCTTGATCTTCTGTTCTTCGGGATCGCTCCATTTCAGGGGCTCCTTCGGATCCGGTACTACCGAAACGTGGGTGTAAAGGTCGCTCTCGATGCCGCGGAAAATATCAGGAGAGGCAATAAAGCCCATTTGCGGGTTTACCTGTGCACGCGGGAAAAGGGTAAACTTCTTTCCGTCGGCATCGGTATATTCTACCCTGTAATAGGTGTTTTCGGGCTGCACCTGCACTGTATCGCCCTGGCCAAAGTATTTTTTACCTTTATGGTAATAATCGCCGCGGGCAATGTACAGATCCGGCTTGTCGGTAGGGCGCAGCAGCTGCTTATGAATATAGCCTGGTGCATCGTCGGCCTCCAGGAACTGACCTTTGTACACCAGCTGGTACTGCTGCATTTTTTGCGGCTCGTTAAGCCACAGCAGTACGTTCTCCTGGTTTACCTCATCGGCAAACTCGCGGCTGTAGAGCAGACCGGAGCTGTTCTGTGAGATTACTTTAGAATATCCGCTGGAGAACAGGATGCCCATCAGGATCATGGCAATACCAATGTGGGCAACCGACCCACCGGCCAGTTTTAAATTAGTATGCTTAAGGCCCAGCAGCACAAAGAAGTTAGAAACAACTGCATAAATGGCGGCAACCAGCAACACCAGGTACTTAGGCTCCTTAATGTCCAGAGCAACAAGCGCCATGGAAGCAACAATAAGGGAAACTACGGCAGGCAGAACCAGGGCGCTCCTGAGTTTGGCCAGGTCCATCTTCTGCCACCAGAAGAACTGGGCAGTACCGGAAAGCAGCGCCAGGCCAACAGCAAACCACAGCTGGAAGTTGGTATAGAAAACCTCCGGGTTTGCTGGTGGTGCCATGTTAAGCTCTATGCCAAACCAGCTGGCAATACTATTATATACAGGTATAGAAGTAGGTACCAGTACCTGGAAAGCCATGAGGCTTAGGATGGTGGCACCTATAAATATCCAGAATTCTCTTGAGTACACACTTACCTCGGCGGTAGATGGCATATTTTTCCACTCGCGGGCCACCAGCACTGCTGCCAGTACCACAAATGCCATCATGTACAGCAACAGCTGACCGGAAAGGCCCAGGTCGGTAAAGGAGTGTACGGATGAGTTGCCTAAAATACCACTGCGGGTAAGGAAGGTAGAGTAGAGTATGAGCAGGAACATGGAGATGATGAACAGCACTGCAGGTTTGAGGGCTGTACCGTTCTTGCGGTACACAATCATCAGGTGCAGGCCAGCTACCAGTACCAGCCAGGGTACGTAAACGGCATTTTCTACCGGGTCCCAGTTCCAGTAACCACCAAAGTTAAGGGTTTCGTAGGCCCAATAGGCGCCCATTAAAATGCCCACACCCAAAACAAGAGCTGCGGCAGAGGTCCAGGAAAGGGCCGGCTTAATCCAGTCGCCGTGCTGTTTTTTCCACAGGCCTGCTATACAGTAAGCAAATGGAACCAGCGTAAGCGCAAAGCCAAGGAAAAGGGTAGGCGGGTGAATCACCATCCAGTAGTTCTGAAGCAGCGGGTTAAGGCCGGTGCCATCTTCCGGTACATAATCTGGATTAAGGGCGAAAACCGGTGCTTCCATCACATCGCGAAGCAGCAAGAACGGAGAGCTGCCAATCTTCAGGTCGAGGCCGGGAATAACAGAGCCCAGGATCATGGATACCAGGAACACCTGTACAAATGCTACTACAGCCAGTACAGGGGCCTCCCATTTACCGGCAAACTTCATCAGGATAAGGCCCAGCAAGGCCTGCCAGAACATCCATATCAAGAAGCTGCCCTCCTGACCTTCCCAGAAACAGGAGATCATGTAGTGAACAGGCAGGCTACGGCTGGAGTGGCTCCAGGCGTAGTGGTATTCGAAATAGTGGTTGTAAATAATGTAAAACAGGGAGGCAACCACGCCAAAAAGGGCAAGGCTGTGAATGCCAAAGCTGATGCGGCCCAGTTTGAGCCAGCTGCCGGGATTAACAGTGTCTTTTCGGCTTGCCCAGTAGTAGTTCCAGGTAGCCCAGAGGGCAGCCACAAAGGAGATTACTACAAAGAAGTGGCCGGTTTGGCCAATCCATTCGTGTACCATTAGTTGAGTTGTGCTTGTTGAGTAGGTTGAAGCTCCTGCTCCTGATATTTAGAAGGACATTTCAGCAGGATTTGTCCTGCCACAAAGGAATCGCCCTGGTAGCGGCCAATCACCACTACCTGCTCGGAACGCAGAAAATCCGGAGGCATGGGGTTGTTGTAAAACACCTGCTGCTCTTTTCCTTTTTCATCGATCATCAGAAAAGAAAAAGAAAGCTTATCGGCTGCAGGCATAATGCCTGTTACATGCCCCTGGGCATCTTTTTTAAGGGTGCCCACCACGTGAATTTCACGGGTGTCGGAAACAGCCATTGCTTTTGCTTCCTTAAAATCAACATAAGAGCTGGCATCTCCAGTGGTGGAAATGATAATGATAACAGCTACTGCTATTACCACAATGCCCAGAATGTGTGAAAATTTCATAGCACTTGGTTTCTATTTTACTAACAGCACCGGGGTGGTTAAAATTTCATCCAACCAGGTGTTTACTTGATCTATTTTCAACGAGGTTTTCCAGCCTGCTTACCTTGCGGTCTATGATCACCGCATAGGTGAGGAGTCCGCCCAGAATAAGGCCAATAACACCTACTACCACATAGATTTTGCCATCGGCCCTAAAGCGGTCGGCCATTTCTACCTGCTGGTTGGCATAGTCCTGCTGGGTAATTTCCTGCTTTTCCTGCGCCAGCACATTGAGTGAGCAAAACAGGCAAAGGATCAATAATATTTTTCGCATCTCTGTTATAGATTATCTTCCAGTTTATCCTGCACCAGTCTTAGCCTTACCCGCAGGGAGGCAAACCAGAGCCCTAACAGAAACCAGCCAATAACAGCCGGGTAAAACACCATGCGCAGGTTGCTGTCGAGGTCGTAGGCATTAAAGCCCGGGTTGCCGCCGTTGCCCGGGTGCAGAGAGCTGGTAAGGCGTGGTAATATGAATAAGAGCGGCACCATGGCTGCAAAAGCAAAGATATTGTATACGCTGCTGATGCGGGCACGCTGGTGGTCGTCTTCAAAAGAGCCGCGCAGTACAAAGTAGGCCAGGTAAATGAGCAGTGCAATGGCCGACATATTCTGTTTGGGATCGAAGCTCCAGAATTTGCCCCAGGTATAGTGTGCCCAGAACATACCAGTAACAATGCCGAGTATGCCAAATATTAAGCCAGCATTGGCAAACTCAACGGCGTAGCGATCGTGACGCAGTTCGCCACTGCGCAAGTATTTAACTGCATACACTACAGAAAGCAGCAGCAGGGCCAGCATGCCAAACCACATGGGCACATGGAAGTGCAGGGCTCTTATGGTTTCGTTAAGGATGTGCAGCCGGGGCGCATCCATAAGTAGTCCCGCTATTACTGTATAAAACAGCAGCAGGGCCGCCAGTACTTTCCACCAATGTTTTTTCAGCTTCTCCATAAAAAAGGAAACAGCATTAAAGAGACTGTGATTACTATTGCATTTATTGCCAGCAGCGTTACCAGTTCATCCAGGCTTAGGCTGCGCTCCAGCCCATCCATGGCACTTTTAGCTATTTTTATTACCATTAGCAGGGTAGGCACTATTACAGGAAACCCCAAAACAGCCATTAAAGTGCTGTTGTTGCCGGCTTTTTGCGCAATGCCTGAAATCATGGTAAAGGTAGAAGAAAAGCTAATGGCTGCCAGCACCATGGCTACTATAAATAGCAGCGGATCCTGCACCGGATTGCCGAGCACCACTGAGTAAAAAAGCAGGCCCACCCCTGTTAACAGGAGCATGAGCATAGCATTATACACGATTTTAGCCAGAATAATTCCTTGCGGAGAGGCCAGGGTATAATAATACAGCTGTCGCCCTTCAGCTTCCTGCAGAAAACTTTTAGCAACGGCATTAACAGCCGTAAAGAGCATGATAATCCAGAAGAGGGTGTTCCAGACAGGAGGGGTAAGCATGCCGCTGCGCACGCCAAAGCTCATATAACATACTATAATAGTACTGCTTACATAGAGCAGCATGCCATTAAAGGCATAACGTTGCCGCCATTCCAGCAGTAACTCTTTGTATAGCAGTGCCTTTACTTCCTCTAGCCGCATGAGCCTGTTTTTGCCGCAAAGATACTACCCAAAGCCCGGAAATAATATTTTAGCGGCAAAAATCGGGTATATGAATAACTTTGGCTGCATGAAAAGGGTTGGCAGCAGTAGCAGCAGCTGTTGAGATGCATTTACCCAGCCATTGTAGTTTTGCTTAGGCGGTTATCTGCCAGGCAAGGTTACAGCCTGCCTCAATTAAGGCTATGCCTGAAACTGTGGGGGCAGTGCGGGTGCCATCATCCCTGCCTTTAGCGTTACCATTGGTATCGGGAGTAAGAATTAACTAATATTGCCAGAAGGAATAAAGCTTAACTGCTTCATATAAATGATCAAGGTTGGAGTGTTAACAAGCTCAAGAGCAGATTATGGAATTTACAAGCCATTACTGGAAGCTCTTCAGAAGGATGATGATTTTCAATTGTCGATCATCGCTTTTGGTACACATTTGTCGCATTTTCATGGGTACACCATTCGTGAAATTACTGGTGATGGTTTTGAAGTTGAGTACACCATCAATTCACTTCTGCTGCACGATGATGCAAACTCCATAGCAACTGCCAGTGCCTTAACCTCTCTGAAATTTGCTGATTTCTGGAAGGAGCATGGCAGCGAGTTTAATATAGTGTTTTGCCTGGGCGACCGTTACGAAATGTTTGGGGCGGTAAATGCGGGTATTCCCTTTAACATCAGGTTTGCACATATCCATGGCGGGGAAACCACTCTGGGTGCCATAGACAATGTGTACCGCCACTGCCTGACACTGGCATCCAGCTTTCACTTTGTATCCACAGATCATTATGCAAAGCGTGTGGAGCAAATCCTGGGAACTGCTGAAAACATTCTGGTCACCGGTTCCTTAAGTCTGCAAAACCTGGATAATATCAGGCTGCTAAGTGTAGAGGAGTTTTATGAGAAATGGGAGATAGACCTTTCTGTTCCATCCATACTTGTTACGGTGCACCCTGAAACGGTTGATATTTCCTCGAATGAAGCAAATCTGAAAGAAGTAGTAAAAGCAATTGAGGCGCTGATCGGGCAGTCGTATCAGATTATCATTACCATGCCGAATTCTGATACAATGGGTTCAGTTTTCAGAAATGGTTTTAGCAGGCTAAAAGCCAGCTTTCCACAGCAGGTGCACCTGGTAGAAAACTTTGGCACCAGGAGCTATTTCAGCTGTATGAAGCATGTGGATTTCCTTTTGGGCAATACCTCAAGTGGTATTATAGAAGCAGCTTCTCTACATAAGTATCTGGTTAACCTGGGCAACAGGCAGCAGGGGCGTTTTGCCGGAGAAAATGTAATCCATTGCCCCTTCGATGCGCAAAAGATAGTAGAAGAAGCTTCAAGAATAGCCCGGCTGGGAAATTACGAGGGTCAGAATCCGTACTATAAAGCAGGGGCAGTTGTAAGCATTGTGGATTTTTTAAAGAACAGGCTCCTGCAGGGTAAATTGTAAGGGTAGTTTTGGGTTTGTATGACTGCCTACACATCAAGTTGAAAGTTTAAGTTAAAATGTACTGCATTGTTTAGCAATTTTTATTCTTCCTTTATTTGAAAAATTCAGTAAATTTTTTAGTAATAAGCAAAATGATGCCGTCAGACTTTTGCGTTTGATAGGGTGGTAAGGGCTGATGGGTTAGGACTTAGCCGCTTAGTAAGTGCCCTTGTGAAAGCTTGGCTAAGCTGGAGACTTTCTGGCAGAGTACCTTGCTTCGTAGTGGTTAAGTGCCTGGTTAATACCTATGAGCAGGATAATCAGATATGCAATGCCCATGCCAATCAATGCGCCTAGCAGCAGCTGGCCATTTAAAGATAAGCTTGCAGGTCTGCTATATGCGGTAAAACCGCTAACAATTTCAACACTAGCGTTCAATTTTAATTCGGAGTCGGCATCTAATGCCTCCTGGTAAAACTCTAAATCCTGTCGATAGACATTAAGTGGGTCGTTGGCAGTTTCTCCGGTACCTAAGATAACATTATTAGAACCAGCTCTGGTGGTCTCGGCTAACTTACTAAATGTTTCTGCCTGTAAATTCTTTAATCTATCCAAACGCTCTAACTCTCTCTTGTACTTTTCCCTCATAGAAAGCAGCCTTTCATGTGCTATGCTAACTCTTCGGCTCACGTACTCGTTGTCTGTCAGGTAACGGGTAATGCCTTCTTCTAGTGCATCCAGAACAACTAAATCATAAACGGTTACAATAATTATATAATTATTTGCACTGGCCAGCAGTCTATCACGAATCTCATCTTGCTGATCTTCTGTTAATTCAGTATTTCTCTCTACCACCTGAAGGATGCTTTCCATCTCCATCACATCACTGGTTGAAACAACAGACTTTACCTCGAAGGAACGTATTTGTTTGGCTAATTCAGGGCTAATGTTAAGTTTGTTGGCTAAGATCAAATGGTTGCCTTCCCCTGCTAATTGATTGATTTCCTCTATTGAGCTTTCCAGCATCTCCACATTATAGTACTTCGAGCTAAGAGTTAGGGTGGAAGCGTAGTAAGCCTCATAAGTACTGTAACTAAGATAGCCTAATACTGCTCCAAGCAGAATGGAGGCTATGATCAACTTTGCAAACTTTTTTGTGGCCTGCCGGATGCGTATGATTGTAGTAACAATACTTCTCCCAACTCCCTTAAAGAAACGGCCTATGGCAGCAAATATCTCCCTAATATCAACTTCGTCAGATGCAACTGTATGTCTGGTAGGCACTTTGTCTTGCATGAAATATAAATTTGGCTGCTAATTTACATTCTTTTAGACATTTAACGGAAACATTAAATTCTTTTGCCTGTGTTTAGGAGTAAGTAAGTACAGAAAGGATGAAAATTTACTGAGCTGGCAAGCTTTGGTAAACTTGTTGCTGGCAAATTATAAGGTCGTGTTCCTAAAGGTGATCTGGAGGTTTGTAAATTGATAATATGAGATACACTGTTTCATGTTGTTGCTGCCACTTCAAATAGGTGAATATTTTTAAGAATGTAGTGTTCTGTGTTGTTGTATAATCATGTTTTGAGATTCATGGTGTGTGGGTCAACGTTTTGATTGTTAAAGACTAGTGAAGGGCAGTTGTGCATGTCTTATTGAATAAAAGTAAGAAATGGGTGCTTGTAATATATTTAAGCTTATTGCATTATTTAAATACGATATGCAGTAGAAAAATTTTTATTTTTGCCCGACCTTTGTACTCGGATAAAACCAATTGTGGAGAACAACGCTAACCACTTCACGATGACAGGAACTTGCCAGATTCAAATTTAGTTTAAGTGGCCAAGCTAAACTTGCCATTAGCATTGCACAATAAATCCCAGTCCATCGACGGTTTCCTCACATTAAGTTTTGGGTTTGTGGAACTGGATTGGGTCTGTAAATGTGTACTGCCTGAAAGGGTTTTACAAGATAAATCAACAGTATAATATAAGCTTAAAGTAAGTTGAGACCATATATCATTCAATTTCCAAAAATTTTAGATCCACGGGGTAACCTCACTTTCCTGCAGAATCCTGCGCATGTGCCTTTTGAAATTCAAAGAGTGTTTTGGACCTATGATGTGCCTGGAGGAGAGCAAAGGGGTGGTCATGCTTATAAAGAACAGGAAGAACTTATCATAGCATTAAGCGGGAGCTTTGATGTTGTTATAACAGACCCGGATGGAAGCAAAGAAAAGTTTTCGTTAAATCGCAGTTATTACGGCCTTTATATTCCAGCACAAACATGGCGCCACATGGAGAATTTCTCTACTAACTCGTTGGGATTGCATATTTCCAGCAGGATTTACACAGAGAGTGATTACATCCGTGATTTTCAGTTGTATGAAAGGGGGCAGGCATGAAAGACACAACTGTTTTCGATTGTACCAAGTTACAATTACCGCGCCTTTACAATCCTGCCGGGAACATTACCGCTGTTAACAACAATCAGGAAATTCCATTTCAGGTGAAAAGGGTTTATTACCTATATGATGTACCAGGCGGTGAAGCCAGAGGAGGCCATGGCCATAAAGAGCTTGAACAGTTAATCATAGCGGCAAGTGGAAGCTTTGACATTATATTAAATGATGGCAGGGTTAAAAGGACTTTCCATTTATCAAGGCCTTATATGGGCTTGTATATGCCGGCTGGTTTGTGGAGAGAGTTAGATAACTTCTCCTCTGGCAGTATATGCTTAGTGCTTGCCTCACAGGTTTACGACGAAGGAGATTACATAAGAGATTATTTAGAATTTGAGAAATACAAAACAGGGGGACAATCATAAATGCTTCAAGTAGGGCAAAAAGCGCAATTATCCAAGGTCATTACCTCTGCTGATATTGAATTATTTGCAGATCTTTCAATGGATATGAATCCTGTACATCTGGACGAAGAGTATGCCAAGACAACTATTTTCAAAAGTCGTGTCAGTCATGGTATGCTGTATGCCTCATTTATTAGTGCGGTTATTGCAAATAAGCTACCAGGCCCAGGTTCAATATATTTAAAGCAGGATGTTGCTTTTCTGAAGCCGGTTTTTATAGGTGATACAATAACAGCAGTGGTAGAGATTGTAGAAATACCGAAAGAAAATACCTATAGGCTGATAACTCAGTGTGTTAATCAGAATAATGAACTAGTTGTTGATGGTGCAGCATTGATCTTAAAGAAATAGAAACCTAAGAATGAATAATATACATCCAACTGTAATCATAGAAGGGGATGTCGAATTAGGCGACAATAACGAAATCCTACCTTATTCGATCTTGATAGGCCCCCTTAAAATAGGCAATAATAACATCATCGGACCTCACGTAGTGATTGGTTCCCCCGGACAGGATACGAGAAATCCTCGTTATGATTCATCAGACTGTTATATTGAGATAGGAAGTAACAATATAATAAGGGAGTTCACTGCTGTACAGAAACCTTGTTACAAAGATATTACTAAGATTGGTGATAATGTTTTTCTTATGCAAAGTGTGCATATTCCCCATGATGCTGTGATTCATGATAATGTAGTAATTACCCCTATGTGTGTGTTGGCGGGTATTACAACTATTTTGAATGGAGCAAATATTGCTATGCATACATCAATTCATCAGTATTCGGTGGTTGGTCAATTTTCTATGATTGGGATGGGGAGTGCATTAACAAAAAATGTTAAGCCATTCACTATTTATGTTAATGGTAAGCCCCCAAGAGTAAATCATTATGCAATTGAGAAATTCGGCTTTACTGAATATACAGAAGAAATCAATGCTTATGTATTAACTGGGGTTGCCCCCAAAAGCGATAAAATTCTTTCAATTACTGAAGAGTTTGACCAACTACATACTAACAGCAAGAGACCCCTTTACTGTAATTCCAAGAGCTAATTAGGTTCTGTACATCATTTTATTAAGGTTATTTTATAAATCTATATGATCAAGTTCTTAGATCTTCAGAAGATTACCGAAAAAAATAGTGAAGAAATAAAAGAGGCAGTTAACAGAGTAATTAACTCGGGTTGGTATTTATTAGGAAATGAAGTAAAAGAATTTGAAAATAGTTTTTCTGATTACTGCAATGTGCAGCATACAATAGGAGTTGCAAATGGATTGGATGCTTTGCGCCTTATTCTACGAGCTTATATTGAGTTAGGGGTGATGCAGGAGGGCGATGAAGTAATTGTACCTGCTAATACATATATAGCATCTCTGCTTGCAATTTCTGAAAACAAGTTGACCCCTGTTTTAGTGGAACCAGATCTAAGAACTTATAATATTGATCCTGAAAAGATAGAGGAAGTAATTACCTCAAAAACAAAGGCCATCATGATTGTCCACCTGTACGGACAATGTGCCTACAATGATAAGATCCAGGCTGTTTGTGACAGGTATGGCTTAAAACTGATTGAAGATAATGCACAAGCACAAGGAGCCCTCTATAAAGGGAAGCCAACTGGCTCTTTGGGAGATGCTGCAGGTACCAGTTTTTATCCAGGTAAAAATTTAGGAGCATTGGGAGATGCCGGTGCTGTAACCACTAACGACGCCTCTCTAGCGGAATTAGTGAGAACATTGGCTAATTATGGTTCTAAGATAAAATATGTAAATGAGTACCTGGGCCTAAACAGCCGGCTAGATGAAATTCAGGCGGCAGTGCTCAGTGTAAAGCTTAAATATCTTGATGCTGATACAAAAAGAAGACAGACCATAGCAGCTGCGTATCGTAAGAGTATCATTAATTCGGAAATTGTACTGCCTTTTGTGGAAGAGGAGGAGAAACATGTGTGGCACTTATTTGTAGTAAGATGTGCAAATAGGGCCAGATTACAGGAGTACCTGACCAGCAATGGCATACAAACATTAATCCATTACCCAATACCTCCTCATAAGCAACAGGCATATTCAGCCTTAAATAATTTATCTTTTCCGATAACTGAAAAAATTCATAATGAAGTGTTAAGTCTGCCAATTAGTCCGGTAATGGAGGATGAAGAGGTGGCAAGAGTTATAGAGGTGGTGAATGGGTTTGTTAATAAATAATATATTATTGTGCTATCAAAAGTTGATCGCTTTTCAGAGGGTGAAGTAAGTTCTAAGGAACCTGAGGAACATATTGTAGCAGAGTTAGAGAAGCAATCTTCTTATCGCCAGATCATGAAAGCCACTTCTCTGTTCGGGGGGGTACAGGCATTCAATATATTGATATCAATTACACGTTCTAAAGTAATTGCAATACTGCTCGGTCCGGCCGGTATTGGAGTGGTAGGGTTACTTACCTCAGCCGTTGATCTGATCAATAGTTTTGCCAGCTTTGGGTTAAGTACGAGTGCTGTGAAGGATGTTGCAGCAGCTCATAGTACAAATGATCTTCATAGAAGTGGTGTAGTGGTTACTGTTTTCCGCAGATGGGTGTGGATTACTGGCTTATTTGCTACACTGCTGATGATAGCATCGTCGCCATGGCTTAGTAAACTAACCTTTGGCAATAGTGAATATACCTCGGCATTTGCCTGGATTTCGGTTACACTCCTGTTCAATCAGCTAACCAACAGCCAACTGGTAGTGCTGCAGGGAATGCGACATCTAAACTACCTGGCCAGAGCAAATGTATATGGCAATGTTTTGTCCTTGTTTACTACACTACCTCTATATTATTTCTTCGGAATTGATGGTGTTGTTCCTGCTTTGATTCTAAGTTCTGCCGCATCCCTAACAATTGCGCACTTTTTTGCTGGAAAAGTTAAGATACAGCGAGTAAAGGTTAGTAAGCTAAGAACTGTTTTAGAGGGCAGGGGTATGCTAAAGCTAGGCTTCTTCCTTAGTATCAGTGGCTTGGTTACTACGCTGGTAAGTTATATTGTACGCATATTCATTAGTAATCAGGGAGGGGTTGAAGATGTAGGACTGTACAATTCAGGTTTTCAAATTATAAACACTTATGTAGGAATGATATTTGCCGCCATGGCAACAGATTATTACCCGCGACTGTCTGGTGTGGCGCATGATAATAAGCAGGCTGCCAGCATAATCAATCAGCAGGGAGAAATTGCATTACTTATAATGGCGCCAATTATTCTGTTCTTCCTGGTGTTCGTTGACTGGATTGTAATTTTCCTTTATTCAAAAAAGTTTGTTGAGATCACTCCCATGATACAGTGGGCTGCTGTAGGAATGCTATTTAAAGCAGCAAGTTGGGCAATAGCATTTATGTTTTTGGCTAAGGGAGACAGTAAACTGTTTTTCTTCAGCGAACTTGTTACTAATATATATCTATTGGGGTTTAATCTAATAGGGTATCAGTTAGGTGGCCTCACCGGACTGGGAGTCTCATTTTTGCTGACATACGTGGTGTACCTGCTGCAAGTATACTTATTAGCAAGGGCTAGATATCAATTTAATTTTGAGTTCCACTTTTACAAACTCTTTGGTATACAATTAATTCTGGCAATTAGCTGCTTTCTGGCTGTTAAAGTTTTGGAACAACCATACTCCTATATGGTAGGCTTATGCCTCATTGTTGTGTCTGTAGTTCATGCTTATCAGGAGTTAAACAAACGTTTAGGCCTGATGGCAATATTGGAAAATATCAGGAACAGGTTCTTTAAAAAATAATTATCTCCGGTATGAGTAGTTTTCATTCAGAGAGTCCTTTAGTTTCTATTGTGATCGTTACATATAATTCAGCCAAGTTTGTGCTGGATACACTTGAGAGTGCAAAGTCACAGACTTACCAGAAGATTGAGTTAATTATCTGTGATGACTGTTCGGTGGATAATACAGTAGAAGTTTGTAGAAAATGGATTTCTGAAAATAAAGATAGGTTTGTAAGAACAGAAGTGATTACTGTTACAAAAAATACAGGAGTTACCTCAAATTTGAACAGAGGCCTCAAAGCTGCCGACGGAGAGTGGTTAAAATTCATAGCTGGAGATGATGCTCTTCTATCTGAATGTATTGCAGCCAATCTTACGTTCATATCAGCTAATCCAGGAGCACAGATTGTTTGTTCAAAAAAGTTGATCTACCAGAATTACTTTAAAGAGGAATGTTTTTTTCAGGAATCTAAAATTGATCACTTTGTTTTCAACATGCCCGATATAACAGCCTCAAAGCAGTTTGAGCTCTTATTAAGAAGAAATTATGTTGTTGCACCATCGGTGTTCATGCAAAAGTCCTTACTGGAGAAAATGAACGGGTTTGATGAGAGAATTCCTATGGTGGAAGACTGGCCAATGTGGATAAAGATCACATCAGCAGGTTACAAGATATACTATCTGAACAAAGCAACAGTAAAATACAGGCTACACAATGAATCTGTATCCCTGCCACAAAATAAGAGGAAGCTCTTTACAGCCTATGATCAAAAGTTAGAGGATATATATATCTACTACATTTATCCTAACCTGCCTCATATTGAAAGACTTCTTTATACATATGATTTTAAAAGAATGAAGGCTTTTAATGCTCTAGGACTAAATAAAAATACAAAAGCCATGAAATTGTTAGATAAACTAACCGGAGTACCAATCAAAGCATATCGGAATATAAAACTGAAGAGCTATAGTTGGTAAATTTAGGGTTTGATGCCGTAGCCATAGTAGATTGTGTTTTGTACTGACACAGAAAAGAAAATCTCTTGATGCTTCTCAGAATGAATGCTGCTGCACAGTGAGAAAATAAATGATGAAAAACCAAGCATTGATATCTGTAATTATACCATGCTACAATTACAGTCACTTTTTGGAGGAAACTGTTAATTCTGTTCTTGATCAGACATACCAAAATTTTGAGTGCCTGATCATAGATGATGGATCACAGGATAGTACCAGAGAAGTTGCAGAAGAGTTAGAGAAGAAGGATCCAAGAGTAAAGTATTTTCATCAGACTAATCAAGGACTATCAGCAGCAAGAAATACAGGAATACTAAAAAGTAAAGGCGAATTCATTCAGTTTCTTGATGCGGACGATCTGCTCTCTAAAGAAAAGCTAGCGAGCCAGGCTGCAGTATTTGCTGCATCTGAAAAAACAGATATTGTGTACTGCAGGGCACTTTATTTTGATACGGAACATCCGGCTGTTTTCTATAAAGATTTTCAAAAAAAAGGCAGGGAATGGATGCCTAAGGTTTCGGGTCGGGGAAGAAAAGTTCTGCGGCAGTTAATCAGGGGTAATATTATGGTGGTTAGCGCTCCTTTGGTTAGGAGATCTCTGTTCGATAAAACAGGCTTTTTTGATATTGAGTTGAAGTCATATGAAGATTGGGATCTTTGGATGAGGGCTGCAGAAAATAATTTTCATTTTTACTATTCAGACGATGCAAATGCCATTACCTACATACGCCTTCATGGATCAAGTATGACTAATAATGGCGTAAAAATGCTTACTGCATTAGTTGTTCTATACAAAAAACACAAAGTGTTTTTTAGTTCTGATAGTGACCTGAACGGATTATTTGATAGAAAATTTAAAAAGGCCTTTATCAGCCTCGTTGCATATTATAAAACTGATAAGCAGGAGTTAAGCAGGTATGTTGGCAAAATGCCCTTCACCAGGACTGAGCGATCACTATTGTGCTCTAACAGAGGCCTTTTAAATTTTATACTTCTTAAGATGATAGCGAAACTTAAGTAAAAATTGAAAGATAAAGTTTACATAATCGTGCTCAATTATAAAGGCCACCTCGATACAGTAGAATGTTTAGAGAGCTGCCTGAAATTGAATTATTCCAATTTTGAGATAATTGTTGTTGATAATTCGGATACGAACGATTCTATTGAGTACATATTGAACTGGGCAAATGGGAAGATAGATTCCATTAAAACATTGTTTGAAGGTATATTGCAGCCTTATATAAAAAAGCCTATTAATATCAAGGTTTTAATGGAACATGAGATTGAAAGTGCAGAAGGAGATGGTTCAAATAAGCTAACCCTGATTAAAGCTAACAGCAACCAAGGCTTTGCTGCAGGTAATAATATTGGTCTAAGATATGTAATGCAAAGAGATGATTTTGGCTTTGCTTGGATACTGAATAATGATACTGTTGTTGACTCCGATGCCCTAAAGGCTTTGGTAAATTACTATGCAGAAGCAAATACAGAGGGAAACAAAAAGCTGGGAATATTAGGTTCTGCGCTTTTGTACTACGATACACCTGAGCTAGTGCAGGGAGTAGGTGGCAAGTTCAATAAGTATTTTGCAGTTACTGGCCATCAGGGACAGGGACTCCCAGTCAAAGCTTTAGCGGCAAAGGAGCATATGGAGATAGATTACGTTATAGGTGCTTCTATGTTCGTGTCAAGACATTTTCTGGAAGAGGTAGGGCTGATGTCGGAAGACTATTTTCTTTATTTTGAGGAGATAGACTGGGCAACTGTTGCTAAAAAGTACCACTATTATATTGATTACTGCCCCACATCGTTGGTCTATCATAAGGAGGGAGCAACCATCAATAATGCTATTGATTATAAGAAAAAAAAGTCTGAACTAGCTGATTACTACGCTCTTCGCAATAGGCTCCTTTTTACCAGAAAGTATTATCCACAGTACCTTCCTCTTACTCAATTAAGCTTTCTGATAGTTATTGCCAACAGAATCAAAAGAAAGGAGTTGAAGCGAGTTGGTATGATTATGAAAATGTTGTTCAATCCTTCCCGACCTTATCAGCAAGAAGATCCTCTCTTGAAAAGATAAGGGTGGTTTTGCTGCTGTACAATTTTTAGAAAGTGTTCCCTAAGTTGGTTCACTCATTCTGAAACTGTAATTAATATATTATATTCTCTATATGGATGTTCCACTATTGTTGAGGCGAAACAGATTGACCGAAAGCTATCTGGCTTTTTGGTTATTATTGTTCTTTGTGACATCAATAGTCGTTTTTCCATCAGTAAAAGGAACTACGCCTGCATATCTTCTAACGTTTTTATCTCTTCCTTTAGCTATAATTTTTTCACGCTACAAATCCAGTGTATACATAACTAGGCTTTGCCTAGCTCTAAGTATAGTATTTATTTTGGCTCTGTTATCTCAGCTGAATGTTTTACTTTTTGAACATCGGTTCCCTTCATCAGAAAATCTGATCTTGATAAGTCAGGATAAAGGATTTTTTCTGCGGAGTAGCTTTTTTACTCAGCATTTGTACTTGTTTGTTTGCCTGCTAGCTTTTGTGTACGTATATGTATATTATCAGTCAGATTTTCATGATAGTTATTTATATGCAGGCGCTGTGCTGCTTTTGATATACGGATTCTATGAAGAGATTTACTTTGTCCTAACGGGTACATATGGCGATTTCTTATCAAACAGAGTATTTGGAGAAGATGGGTCTGGAAGTTTACTGCAGTCTATAAGTTTTGGTGGAATAGTATTACAAAGGTTCAAGAGTCTTACTGGCGAGCCTTCTATGTATGCCCTAACAGTTTTCCCTGTCTTTATTTATGCTTATTTCTCTGGCAAAACGAAAATTGCCTATGCAATTTTGATTTCTCTTGTTCTTTCTTTCTCTACGACGTTCTACCTGGGACTTGCCATACTATTGACAGGGCGATTCCTGCAAAGGGGCATAAGAGACAAACTGGTTTTCTTTAGTCTTTTTGGCGCTGTCGTGCTGTTCATTCTTTTTCTGCCTACACTTATTGAGTTATTTGAAGAAGTTGTGTGGCAAAAATTAACGGCAAAGAATGCATCCGGGGCAGAAAGGAGCACATTCTTTATTAACCATTTTAGTTTTTTTGTGCAGCTGCCTTTTTTTGTACAGCTTACGGGAGTTGGCTTTGGCACAGTACGATCAACAGATTTTTTTACAACCATTCTGGTTAATAGTGGGTATTTGGGTTTTTTTACATTTACGTTTGCATTCCTCTACCCTGTGTTCAAACTTAGAAATGGCAAAAGGCAAAGTGCCTTAAGGTACAGTCTTGTCTTCTTGTATCTATCAATGATGATAGCTGTTCCAGAGTACTCTTACTTGGTAATCTGGCTTTTTCTCGGACTGGCCTATAACCAGTTAAAACTCGATTATAATTATGAAAGCCAGCAGGAAAACAGTATACATTAACGGCCGCTTTTTAACTCAGGCTATTACTGGCGTACAGCGTTTTGCGCTGGAAATACTAAAGCAAGCCATCCGTCAAACAGATATTCAATTTCAGATATTGGTTCCAAACACTGTAGATGATAACCATGGCTTGGCAGTTAAAAAGATTGGAAAGCTAAAAGGACATGCATGGGAGCAGCTGGAGTTAACAGCATTTTTAAAGAAAAAGGGTTCTCCACTATTGGTAAATCTTACCAATACAGCACCTCTTTTTTATGAAAACCAGGTTGTAACAATTCATGATCTAGCTTTTCTGCACTTCCCGGCCTGGTTTTCTTTTGTATTCAGAAATTATTACAAATTTTTAATTCCCAGAATAGCAAAGAATTCACAGCACATTATCACGGTAAGTCATGCAATGCGGCAAGAAATTGCTGCAGTGTTAAAGGTTAGCGAGTCTAAAATTTCTGTTGTTTATAATGGCGTTGCAGATCACCTGCTGCAATCTCCCAAAAACGTTCATCAGCATGAACGAGAGGCTTATATCCTGACAGTAGGGTCGCTGGACCCAAGAAAAAATTTGCTAAGGCTTATACAGGCTTTTCAGGCCCTACCAATATCTAATTTACAACTATATGTTGTAGGTGGTGGCAATAAATTATTTTCATTTAGCAACACAGTTCCCGGCATTGAGGAGGACAAGCGGATAAAGTTTATTGGCAGGGTCTCCGATACTGAGTTGGCTGACTACTACAGGCATGCACGTTTGTTTGCTTATCCATCTTTGTATGAAGGCTTTGGCATTCCTAATCTAGAGGCGATGGCCTTTGGAGTGCCGGTTGTAACTTCCGATCTGGCAGTTTTTCACGAAGTATGTGCAAAGGCTGCTATATTTGTTGATCCAATGAATCCAAAGTCTATAGCCGAAGGACTAAGAAAGGGAATCACCGATGCTGATTTGCGTATTAGGCTTGTTGAGGAAGCCAATTACCAGCATGCTCGCTTTAGCTGGAAAGAGTCTGCACAATCTTTCTTAAAGATCTTAGAAAATAAATTTCAATACGTTGCTGAAAATATTTAAGGCTTCAAAGCTGCCAGACTATTTCTCTTGGAGTACTATTGCACTGGCTTTATTTCCCATTTTATCTGTTTCCTTAAGAAGTAATTTCACCATTATATGGTGTGTGGTAACATTTGCTGCAGGGCTTTATGGAAATGCAGGTAAAAGATCGGATCTAATATATTGGATGCTGCCAATCGGCCTTTTTCTAATGTTTACAGCATCCTTAGTATATACAGATAATCTCCCCGCTGGTTTGTTCGTAATCGAAAAAAGTGTACCACTCGCAGTGTTTCCACTTATGCTTTTCTGGAATAAGCTGCAGCTGAAAAATAAGCATTTTGATATTGCTCTAACAGTCTACGTGGCGGCATGCTTTTTACTTGCGTGCTATCTCCTTGGCATGTATATCTTTTCCTATGAAAGCGATCCATCTGTTCCTCCGCACTTTGAAGAAATTCAAAAGCGACAATATGCAGAGCAAATTACAGGTACACATCCTACCTACTTATCAACTTTTATACTTTTTGCAGGAATCATCTGTATCGATCAGCTTTCCAGCAGAAAAAGTACATTTTTTCAAATATTAGGTAAGGCATTCATCATAGTGGTGTTTATTGGAGTAAGTATGCTCTTAGCTGCAAGAATGCCAATGATTGCTTTCGTTGTTACTCTATTTTTTCAACTGCTTGTTGCACAGTGGAGCTTACTGAAGAAACTGATGTTGGTTGCTGTAGTCCTGGGTATTCTGGTTCTGTCAATAATTGCTATTCCTACCATACGACAAAGAGCTTTAGAGACAATCGAAACAAAATATGAGCTACCGGAGGGCGAGCATTTCAATTCTACAAACCTTCGTGTGGGAATCTTTCATTGTACAAAAGAAATTCTAGAAGATCATTATTTTTTAGGTACAGGTGTTGGCGATGCACAAAGTGTATTGAATAATTGCCTGCATACTTTACCAACAGATGCCTATCGGCAGATAGACTACAACACCCACAACCAATTTTTAGGAGTATGGGTAAAAACAGGGCTTCCTGGTCTGTTTTTGCTCTTAGCCATTTTTGTTGTCGGGCTCTGGTTCTCTTACAGAGAAAGAAACTTCCTGCTAGCAATGTTTCTAATCTTTAGTCTGATCTGCTTTCAAACCGAGGAATTATTGAGCAGACAGGCAGGAATTACCTTCTTTATGTATTTTTACATCTTGCTTAAGTTTTCAAAGAGTGATAGAAGCGACTGGTTCTAATCGGTAATCACTGGTAAAAGTCATGTAAAAGTTATTTCCTCCATAAATGATTGATCTTAAAGAATATAAGGCAGCCCTGGTGCATGATTGGCTTATTACAGAAGGTGGCGCTGAAAAGTGTGTACAGTCCTTTCTGAATGTTAACCCTAATTTTGAGCTTTTTTCCCTGATCGATTTCTTTTCTGATGAGTACAGGCAGCGCATGTTGCAAGGCAAACATGCGCACACCAGTTTTATCCAGAAACTGCCAACGGCTAAATCAAATCACCGTAAGTTTTTGCCCCTGTTCCCGCTGGCGGTGGAGCAGTTTAATCTTACAGAGTACGATCTGATCTTGTCTTCTTCCACTTCGGTCTCCAAAGGAGTGCTAACGCATAGCAATCAGCTGCATATTTGTTACTGCCACTCGCCCATGCGCTATGCCTGGGATCTGTACTATCAATATCTGGAGGAGGCTGGTCTGAACAGCGGTATGAAAGGCTGGTTGGCTAAATATTTGCTTCACAGAATGCGTAGCTGGGATATTATCAGTACCAACCGAGTAGACCATTTTGTTGCAAACTCCCAATTTATAGCGAGACGTATCAACAAAGTGTATCGCCGTGAGGCCGATGTGATTTACCCACCGGTTGATACGGATGCGTTCAAACTTCATGAAAATAAAGAGGATTTTTATCTGACAGCCTCCAGAATGGTGCCCTATAAAAAGATTGATATCATTGTAGAAGCATTCAGCCAAATGCCTGATAAAAAGCTGTTAGTGATTGGCAGTGGACCCGATTATGATAAAATCAAAGCCAGGGCTACTAAAAATATTGAATTACTGGGCTATCAACCTTTCGACCAGCTAAAGTACTACATGCAGCGGGCTAAGGCTTTTATTTTTGCAGCCGAAGAAGACTTTGGGATCATTCCAGTGGAGGCGCAGGCATGCGGAACACCTGTGATTGCATTTGGTAAAGGTGGAAGTCTGGAAACAGTATCGGCTCCGGATACTGGGGTGTTCTTTTATGAGCAAACTGCAAAAGCAATAGGAGAAGCGGTTAAAGTTTTTGAGGCAAGCAAGGTAAGTTTTGATCCGATTAAGATTCGAGCCCATGCCGAAAAGTTTAGTTCTCAACGTTTCGAAAAGCAGGTAGAAGAGTACATAGCCATCAAATATCAGGATTTCATAACAAAAGGCTATTGATGTTGTGTCGCAGATTGTTATGTAATTTTTTCAGCAAATGAGAACAAGAAATCATTATATCCTTCGTTAATTTGCAGGCCCTTAAAAGTAACAGCTAACAGAAGGCATATGGCGGCGCACAGGTACTCTAGGTTCTTAAATTCATTTCAAATTCTGGGTGATTTGGCAGGTCTTAACCTTGCCTTTATCTTAGCCTACTTTCTGAAGTTTGGCAATGCCGAATTTCTGGAGAATCACCTTTATGCTGAGATGTTTTACTTTTTTAACATCAGCTGGCTGGTGTTAACTGCTCTTTACAAGCCGTTCCAGATTGCACGTACCGAGGTACTCTCTAAGGTACTACGCAGGCAGCTGAGCTTAATCGTAATTCATCTACTGGTACTTACTGCGTTTCTCTTCATCGGCAGAAGAGTAGACTACTCCAGAGAACACCTCATTCTTACTTTTGCACTACTTGTACTGATTGACTTTGGATGGAAGGCTGCCTTCTACTACACCCTCCAGTCTTACAGAAGTTATGGATATAATATCCGTAACGTGGTTGTGATGGGCTATGGTGATCTCGCAGAAGAGTTGAAAAGGCATTTTGAGGAACATCCCGAATATGGCTACAGGCTTTTGGGCTTTTTCGATAACAACAGAACAGGTCAGGGTATCCTAGGTAAGATGGATGATCTCAAAGAGTATGCACTGAAGAATGAGGTCGATGAAATTTACTGCTGCCTTCCCTATGTACGTTACACTAAAGTGAAAGAGCTTTTGGATTTCGCTGATGCGAATATTATCAAAGTAAAACTACTTGCAGACTTCAGGGGCTTCTCCCAGAAAGGTTTTAAGCTTGAGCGTTACGATAATATTCCTGTACTTAACATTACAGCGATCCCACTGGATGAGGTGAAAAACCGCGTATTGAAGCGTACTTTCGATGTTGCTTTTTCCCTTTGCGTGTTAACTGTGATCAGCCCCTTTCTGCTGATGGTGGCCATGATCATTAAGCTTACTTCCAAAGGGCCGGTGTTCTTTGTGCAGGAAAGGATTGGTAAAGATGGGCAGCCGTTTAATATCTATAAGTTCCGAAGTATGCGTATTGATGCAGAGAAATTCGGACCGGCGCTTTCTTCTACCAATGATCCCAGGATTACCTGCTGGGGCAGGTTTATGAGAAAAACTCGTATCGATGAGCTGCCACAGTTCTATAATGTGCTGAAAGGTGATATGGCAGTTGTAGGACCTCGCCCGGAAAGACAATACTGGATCAACCAGATCATTGAAACATCGCCTCATTATAAGCGCCTGTTACGTGTTAAGCCTGGTATTACCTCTCTGGGTCAGGTTAAGTATGGTTATGCAGAGAATGTTAGTGAAATGCTTAAGCGCTTGCGCTATGACCTGCTTTACATTGATAATGCTTCCCTGGCGCTTGACCTCCGGGTGATGGCTATGACTGCCATGGTGATGATCCAGGGTAAAGGAAAATAAGCAGCTGGCAATCTGCCCCCAAGGCTGCTTTATAAGAATAAGAGATGCATGACTTAGAGGCTCTGGAGTTACTCCAGGGCCTTTTTTGTGCCTGTGCCTTATGAGCAACGTTTGTCCTTTAGCTGATGATGTTCAATCTTCTTCGCATCGTCTGTTGGTGCTGCAGGCCCACAAGGTAATGAGCAAAAAAAAGGGCTGCTGATTGGCAGTCCTTTCTTTGCTTCTAAAGCAGGTTTTATTCTACTCTGTAAAGAGTCTCCTGTGCAAACTCTGTAGGGCATCGGTTTTGTATTGCGATGGAATGAGCAGCGACAGGTTATGCCTGCTGCCGCCATAGGAAATCATGCGGACGGGCAGGTGCTGCACGGCTTCGAGGGCTTGGGCTGCTTTACCACGCTGGTTGATCAGGTTGTAGCCAGCCATGCAGATGATGGTTTGCTCCCGGTCGACGTCTACAGTGCCATAAGCTTCCAGGGCTTTGGTGATGGCATCAAGATTGGTAGCATCGTCGATGGTAAGTGAAACGGCCACTTCAGAAGTGGTGATCATATCGATAGGAGTGCGATGCTGCTCAAATACCTCAAACACACGGCGTAGAAAGCCATAGGCCATCAGCATACGGCCGCTCCTGATTTTTACGGCTGTGATACCATCCTTAGCAGCAATGGCCCGAATGCCGGCTTCCTCTGTTGTTCCACTGATCAGGGTGCCCTCATCCTGTGGCTTCATGGTGTTAAGCAAACGTACGGGGATGTTATATTTCTGGGCAGGCAGGATGCTGCTGGGGTGCAGAATTTTTGCACCGAAATAAGCAAGTTCTGCGGCCTCATCGAACGACATATGTGCCAGTGGTTTTGTGTTGGCCACTACGCGCGGGTCGTTGTTATGCATACCACTGATGTCTGTCCAGATCTGAACCTCATCTGCTCTTAAGGCGGCCCCAACCAGAGAAGCAGTGTAATCGCTGCCACCCCTGCGGAGATTGTCTATCTCACCGCGGTGGTTGCGGCAAATATAGCCTTGGGTAATGTATATGCCTGTTGGATTTTCGCCCAGCAGGGGCAATACCAGCTCACGAATAGTTTCTATTTCGGGTTCTCCCCACTGGTCTATGCGCATAAAATCAAGCGCAGGCAGTAAGGTAGATTTAATATCGCGCTCCTTCAGAAAAGCAGAGAATAAACGCGTAGAAAGCAGCTCTCCCTGTGCCAGTACTTCTTTTTCCTCTACGGTGCCAAAGCCTTCCTTGCTAAGCAAGCGCTCCAGCCAGCCAAAGTGGTCCTTCAGAATATCATTGCCCTGCTGCTTGCCCGCTTCTGTTTTGAGCAGTTCAGGTACAAAAGCCAGGTATTTCTCCTGCAGTTGGTCCAGCTGAATAAGGGCTTTTTTGTGGCGGCCTTCTGTGGCGAGGGCTGCCATTTCTACCAGGGCATTGGTAGTACCTGATACGGCAGATAATACAACCACTACGGGCTGTGGTTGCTGCAGCGTAAGTTCTGCAACGGTGCTCATGCGCTCGGGGCTACCAACAGAGGTGCCGCCGAATTTAATTACTCTCATTTTGCTATTGTTCTAGGTTTTGTCTTAGGCCTAACATTTTCACTGCTGTAATGGCGGCTTCATCGCCTTTGTTGCCATGCTTTCCGCCGGCTCTGTCCAGTGCCTGCTGGTGGGTATCGGGGGTGAGTACGCCAAATATTACAGGTTTGTTGTATTTTAAGCTTACGTTGGTAATGCCATGGGCAACGGCATCGCATATAAAGTCGAAGTGCCGGGTTTCTCCCTGAATTACGCAGCCAAGGCAGATAACAGCATCGATATCGGAACGTTCTGCCAGCCATTGGGCTCCCAGGCTTAGTTCATAACTGCCTGGTACTGTCTGGCTGATAATGTTCTTTTCCCTGGCGCCATGCTCCAGCAGGGTCTGATAGGCCCCATGATATAGTGCTTCGGTTACTTCATCATTCCACTCCGAAACAATGATGCCAAAACGCTTGTGGCTAATGTCAACAAGGTTCTTACTGCTGTAGGAGCTTAGGTTTTTTAAAGAAGATGCCATAGGGTATAGTGGTGATTGCTTGTGGGCTTAAAAAAGAAAAAGGGATAAAGTGTCTGGCACCTTATCCCTTTTGTAAATTTATTATACAAAGAGCTTATTTCGATGCCATAGCCTCGAGTTTAGCCTTTTGTTTTCGGGCATTCTCGTACTCATTGGCACCATAATACTTCTCAGTAATTTCAGTATAGCGCTCTAAAGCAGCCTGGTTGTTACCAGCCAGCTCATGGGCAATAGCAGCTTTCTCCAGGTAGATAGGAGAAAAGAACTTATTAGTTTTATAATTGGCAGCCTGTGTGTATAGATCAGCAGCCTTGTCATACTGCTTAAGTTCAAGGTAGGCATCGCCGGTAAGTGCGTAGGCACGTGCCTGCACCAGGAGATCGTCAGAGCTGAAATCTTCCAGATAATCAATGGCTTGCTGATACTCACCTTTTTTCAGGTAAATCAGGCCTGTATAAAACTTAGCCAGGTTACCGGCTTCAGTACTGCCATAGTTATCTACAATCTCCAGGAAGCCAGGATAGTTACCATCACCATTCAGGGCGCGGTCAAGATCGTCGGCTTCAAAATAAAACTGAGCCTGGAACATTTCTTCCTGTGCCTTCTGGCTCTGCCTGTCCTGCCAATAGTTGTAAGCAAAAAGGCCTGCTATAACCAAAGCGATTATACCCCCCAGAATAAAAACCCATTTACGATTCTTTTCGATAAAAGACTCGCCACGAGCCAAACGATCGCGAAGCGCCTCCGGGCTCTCATACACATGCTCTTGCTCCGGCTTGTTCGGTCTACTTTGTTTTACTGCCATTACAAACTAATTAAGGCTGCAAATGTACTAATTATCCCTCAATTATTTAGAAATATTTTATTAATCATTAATGAAGGGATAGTCTTCCTGTACATAAACGTCTATAAAGGCCTCAGACGCATCTGGCCACGGAGATTCTTCTGCAAAATTCACTGATTCAGCTACTTGTTCCTTAATCTTGTCAGATATCTTTTCCAGATCGGCCTCGGTGGCATAGCCTTTTTCTAGAATCGTCATGCGTACCTGCTCAATCGGATCCTTGGACTTGTACTCCTCAAGCTCTTCTTTAGTGCGATACTTGGCCGGATCTGACATAGAGTGACCTTTGTAGCGGTAGGTGCGGAACTCAAGCAGGGTAGGACCCTCGCCATTGCGGGCACGCTCTGCCGCCCTGGCTACTGCGTGATGCACTTCCTCAACACTCATGGCATCTACAGGCTCACTTGGCATATCATAGGCCGAACCCAGCTTGTAAAGCTCTGTTACGTTTGAGGTACGCTTTACAGATGTACCCATGGCGTAACCGTTGTTTTCGATGGCAAAAATAACCGGTAGCTTCATGGTCATGGCCAGGTTAAGGGCCTCATGGAAAGCACCCTGGCGTACGGCGCCATCACCCATGTAGCAAATACACAGCTTGCCTGTTTTCATATATTTTTCGGCAAAGGCAATACCAGTACCCAGCGGTACCTGACCGCCCACAATACCATGACCGCCAAAAAATCCTTTTTCTTTATCGAACATGTGCATGGAGCCACCTTTACCTTTGCTGATACCAGTAGCCTTACCATACAATTCAGCCATGATGGCTTTAGGATCGGAGCCCAGCCCCAGTGGATGTGCGTGGTCGCGGTAGGCGGTTATATATTTGTCGCCTTCTTCCAGTGCAGAAACTGCGCCGGCAACGCAGGCTTCCTGACCAATGTACAAGTGGCAGAAGCCGCGGATTTTCTGCTGGCCATAGAGCTGCCCTGCTTTTTCCTCAAACTTGCGCATCAGGAGCATGCTCTCAAACCAGGTTAGGTATGTTTCTTTAGAGAAGCTGCCCTCAGCTCCGTTATTTTCCGTCTTTTTCGATGGTGCCTTCTTTGTTGTTGCCATAGGTTTTCTCAATTTGCTGCTGTCGCCCCATAGCGGCTGCAGGGGTATTTACTGGCAGGCTTTGCTTATTGTGCAAAACAATTATAAAGCTAAATGTTTATGCTGTTGCCAGGGTTGTGCGAAAATAAGGGAAAAACCCAATAGAAGAAAATAATTAATGCATCTGCAAAAGCTGGAATTGCTAAACTTTAAAAATTATCCCGACTTATCGCTGGATTTTTCGCCGGACATCAATTGTCTGGTGGGCGCAAATGGCAGTGGTAAAACCAACCTGCTAGATGCTGTTTATTACCTGAGCCTGACTAAAAGCGCCTTTCATACAACCGATGCCCATAGTATTAAGCACGAAGAAGCCTTAATGGTTATCCGCGGATGGTTTAAACGTGAGGAAAATGTTGATACTGTGCAGTGTAGCCTGCAACAGGGCCAGCGTAAACTGGTGATGCGAAACAGAAAAGAATATGAGCGGCTTAGCGAGCACGTTGGCCGTTATCCTATTGTTCTTATTGCCCCTAATGATACAGATGTGATCCGGGAGGGAAGTGAAACCCGCCGCAAGTTTTTCGATGGCATACTCTCACAGATCGATTCGCCCTACCTGCAAAACCTGCTGCGCTATAACCATGCCCTCAAGCAACGCAACAGCCTCTTAAAAACTTTTTCCGACCAGGGCAGGGTACAACACGATCTGCTGGAGCCATTTACGCTTCAGTTGCTGCAGTATGGGCTGCCCCTGCTGGAGCGGCGCCGGCTGTTTATGCAGGAGTACATGCCTCTGTTCGAACACCACTACCGCAACCTTACCGATGGCGAAGAAAAGGTCTTTATCAGGTACGAGACTAATTTAGATGATACAAACCCGGAGAAGCTAATGCAGGATAACCTGCAGCGTGATGTTGCCCTGCAGCGAACCCGCATAGGCGTTCACCGGGATGATTATGCCTTTGAGATCGATGGCTTTTCTTTGAAGAAGTACGGATCGCAGGGTCAGCAAAAGAGCTTTCTGATAGCACTAAAGCTGGCACAGTTCGATCTGCTGCGTGAGCACAAAGGCTTCAAGCCTATACTTTTATTAGATGATATTTTTGATAAGCTTGATGATAGACGGATGGCCAGGTTAATGGAACTTGTCTCGGGCCATGCTTTCGGACAACTGTTTGTAACGGATGCCCGGCCGGAGCGTTCTGCCCGCTTATTCAAAGATTTATCAGAGAGTGAGGTAGTATATTTTTATGTAGAGAAAGGAACGGCTGTTCCTGTAGATGAACAAACGTTGTTAAGGGACTAGTAACAGCTGATTCCCGGCAAAGCCTGGCAGGTTGTTTTGGATATAACTTATAAATAATTTAACCATATGCCTTTACGGTTTAAGATTAAATTATAATATTTATATTAAGAAATGGCCTTTATACTCCTGATTATAAATCAGGGCTTATAAAGCCTTTCTTTTCCCGTTCTACCCCTTACCACCCCTAGCCACATGAAAAAAGCATTACGCTACCTGTTATCCGGCTTTGCAGTTGTTGTGCTGCTGATTGGTGCCGGCGCGCTCTTCATTCAGCTGCGCGGAATTCCTACTTATGATAAGCCAGTACTCCAGCAAAGCGTGGAAATCCACCCCCAGCGCATTGCAAGAGGTAAAAAGCTTGCCACGATGCTCTGTGCCGGCTGCCATATGAATGCAGAAACCAAGCGTCTTACAGGAAAACATATGAGCGATGCGCCTCCTGTATTCGGCGAAATACATGCGCCTAACATTACGCAGGATAAAACCTATGGTATTGGCGAGTGGACGGATGGAGAAATTATTTACCTGCTGCGCACAGGCATTAAGCGAGATGGCAGCTATGCACCGCCTTATATGGCCAAGTTGCCGCATATGTCTGATGAAGACATTGCCTCCATTGTAGCCTTTTTACGGTCTGACGATGAAATGGTAAGAGCATCTGAAATACCCAGCGTGCCCAGCCAGCCCTCATTCATGACCAAGTTTCTGTCTACCATCGAATTCAAGCCACTGCCTTTTCCTACCACAGCCATCAACATACCAGACAGCACCGACCTGGTGGCTTATGGCCGTTACCTCACCGTTAACCTCGATTGCTGGACCTGCCACTCCGGCGACTTTACCAAGCTGGATGTGATGGTTCCGGAAAATAGTTATCATTTTCTGGCCGGTGGAAACAAAATGCTTGATCTGAAAGGTAAAGAATTGCTAACCATGAACCTTACACCCGATAAAGAAACAGGCATTGGTAACTGGACTGAAGAGCAATTCATTAAAGCAGTAAAGTATGGTATGAAAGATGGGGAGCCTGCCTTGCGTTACCCAATGATGCCTTATCCACAGCTTACAGATTATGAAGCAAAAGCAATCTTTGCTTACCTCCAGACTGTTCCGCCTGTAAATAATCCGGTAAAACGATCATCTATGTAATAAGCGCATCATGGAGCCCTGCCAGCTGGCAGGGCTTATTTGCTTTTGATAACTTCTGCGCTTTTTTCAGGTTTAGCAACAGTGCATTCTGTCCTATACATTAATAGTATAGATTTATCAGCAGTGCCTGTTTTGCCAGCTTCCATTTAGTATCTTTGTTCTATGAGCTCCTCTTCAGAATATCGCAACCGCCGAAACAGCACCACCAACACCTATACCATAGGTGAGGCCCTCCAGGACTTGCTGCAAACTTATAAGATAAAGGCGCGCTTCGACGAAGCCAGCCTGGTTGCTTCGTGGGAGCGCCTCATGGGAGCGCCAATTGCCAATCGCACCAGTAAAATTTATGTACGCAATAAGGTGCTGTTTGTAGAGCTTAACTCTGCCCCACTTAAGCACGAACTGAACAACAGCAAGCGCAAGGTGCTCGAAATCATTAGTCGCGAATATGGCGAAGGCCTGCTGGAAGAAGTAATCTTTATCTGAGCCCTATGCTTTAGGTAATGTTTCTACCGTATGCCTAAGAGCCACTGCCAAAAAATATAAAAGCTGCCCCCAACAGAGGCAGCTTTTCCTGGCTAAAGCAGAGGAGCTTTTTCAGCTTATATGCTTTACTGA
This sequence comes from Cesiribacter sp. SM1, assembly GCF_020178975.1. Taxonomy (GTDB): domain Bacteria; phylum Bacteroidota; class Bacteroidia; order Cytophagales; family Cyclobacteriaceae; genus Cesiribacter. The sequence goes on along the minus strand of NZ_JAHXBU010000094.1, from coordinate 6,429 downwards.
ACTGTAAAGTCTACCATAATAATCCCTGTACCGAACATCTCCGGCGCGTCGCCATTATCAGGGAAATCGTATGTTTCATTGGCGGGCGAATCAACATGCAGCATCGGGAAGAGCTTTTGCCCTGCCTGAAGCATTACCCCCTCATCTAGCGCCACCATTACGTTACTGCTGCTGCCGGCTTCCACCCATGTTTTTCCAATAATTTCAGGAATAATGGGTTGCCCGCTGCCGTTGTCGTTGTGGATTACCAACCAGCCATCTACTGCAGCGTTCACCTCCGCTATGGTTACCATTCCGTTCATTACAGCCTGATCTTCTGCCACAATCATCGGAGAGCCTGCTTCAATAGACTCCATCACAATCATGTCGCCCTCCATAATGGGGCCGTCGAGTCCGTTCTGTCCATCAAACTCATAGCTTCCCATCACCCCGTCATCGGTATGGAGCATCACCCACAGGGTTTCTCCATCCTCCAGCATTACCTCATCTTTCAGCATAATTTCCACATTACTGCTGGTGCCGGTCATTAGCTGTTTGGGTACCGATATAATGGCGGGTACCACCGGACCACCATCTGCAGTAGATTTATGCACCACTACCCAGCCAGTTTTGCTCATGGTAATAGCGGGTACTATTATTTTATTTGAAGAAAGCAGCTGGTCATTTACCTGCAGGCTGCCGGTGGGGCCATCAGGCATTACGGGCATTTCTGCTTCATCATTTTCACAGGCAGCTAAAAAGCTGATAGATGCCAGGAGGCTTGCTCCTAAAAAAGTTAGTTTGTTGCTTAGTCGTAGCATAGTTAATAAAAAGTTAGTTCTACAAGAATTTTGAGTAGCTACGAAGTATCCGGGTTAACCGGATTTCAGCAGTTGAAAATAAAATAGATACCCGGCGCAAAAGAAAAGCCTGGCGCGGGCCAGGCTATTGGTATTATTAACAGAGCTGATTTTTATAGTTTAAGATGCTGCACCCATCACATACATCTGATCCATGGTAGGACTAGGGCTGCCACCGGCTGGTTCCAGGGTAACGGCAAAGGCACTGGCGTTTTGTATCTGCCTCATTTTTTTCAGCTGCAGACCTGTTGCATCAAAAATACCAGCATCCACAGGTTTTCCATCTACTATTGCCCAAAGCTGGTATTGTTTGCCACTTGGGGCTGCTGGTAAACTGCCTGCGTTTAAATAAACTTCTGCACTGGCCGGGTTCCAGTACACAATGGCCTGTGCATCAGGAGCAGGGGCCAGTCCGGCCATAGGCACTGCTTTATAGGAAGGATCTGTTAGTACCGCCAGGGTTTGCTCCATACCTTGGGTACGATTTTCCAGAGTGGATACATGTTGCACCATTACAGCATTCTGTGCTATCATGGAAGCTAACCTTTGTTCGGTATCCTGCCAGCGGCTCCAGAAAAATAGTGCTGCCAGCGAAGACATAATGGCAAGGCCTATGCTGGCAGCCATTAGCCAGGAATACTGTTTTTGAGGAAGAACTGCGGGTTCTGCAGGCTGTAACGGGCGTACAGGTGCCGCAGCTGCAGGCTCTGCTGCTGCAGGGGGTACTACCGCATCAGGAGCAGCTGCTGCAATATTTTCCAATATGGAAGCTCGCAGGCCAGGCCTGGGTGTAACGGCTGCCGCCTGTGCTATCCCAGCTAAGGTTTCTTCTATCAGCTGTAGCTCTTCGCGAACCTCGGGATAGCGGGCAGCCATTTCCTCAACCTGCAGGGCATCTGATGGAGAAAGCTCGCCAAGCACGTAGGATTCCAGGATACCGGATGATATGTAAGCTTGTATATCCACTACTCTCCAACAAGTTTTCGTAAATGAATCATGGCCAGGCGGTGGCGCGTTTTAACTGTTCCCAGCGGAATGCCATATTCTTCCGCTACTTCAGATTGAGTGTATCCCTGCAGGTACAACAACTTTATTACTAATTGCTGCTCGGGTTGCAAATGCTCCAGGAGCTTTACTATACCAATGGTATCTGTTTTTTGCTGATTGTGGTGCTGGTTGTCTATACTATATACGTTGTCGGAAACAGCATCGGTTTTTAGCTCCCGCTTTATTTCCTTGCTGCGCAGTTTGTCGATTGACAGGTTACGAGCCAGGTTAAACATCCAGGTAAATAAACGTGCTTTACTGGCCTCATATTGGCCAATGTTGTTCCATATTTTCATGAAGGCATCCTGTGTTACCTCCTCTGCTATATCTTCCTTCTTTACAATTCGCAACACCACACCATATATAGCAGCCGAATAATGGTCATAAAGATAACCTAAAGCATCTTTATCCCGGGCTTTCAGGCGGGCTACCAGTTGAGGTTCATCTATATGGGGAGTTGCTGCTTTCAGAAATAAGCTATTTGCTGTCCAAGGTAAATCAAAGATTTGAGAATAAAAAAGCCTCACTAGAGTCACCCTTGTTTATCAAATTCTAAGTCAGCTTATACATACTGTATAGGAATAGCTTTAGAATGGGCTTTGAAGCGAACAGGGCTGGCCTGTCATTCAACATAAAAAAAGCCCTTTCAACTATTGAAAGGGCTCCGGTATTTCAGCTTCTTGTTTGCTTAATCTACTTCTAATAATTCTACTTTTTCTGTGGCAGCGGCTTCATCAACAAGCGTCATCTCCTCCACCAGGTGAGTGGCGCCGGCAAACTTATCAATGATGAGCAGTACGTAGCGGATGTCTACAGCAATGTTCCGGCATATCTCCGGACTATACTTGATATCGCTCATGGTACTTTCCCAGCTGCGGTCAAAGTTAAGGCCAATCAGGCGGCCCCTTGCATCAATCACCGGGCTGCCGGAGTTACCGCCGGTAGTATGGTTTGAGGCAATAAAGCAAACAGGCATGTAATCTTCATTAGCGTAGGGGCCATAATCTTTGGTCTGGTAAATTTCCTTTAACCGCTGGGGCACAATAAACTCTTCGTTGCTGGGATCCTCTTTTTCCATGATACCCTCCAGCGTAGTGTAGTAGCGGTATTTAACCCCATCCTGCGGTGTAGAGCCATCTACAATGCCATAGGTAACGCGCATGGTGCTGTTGGCATCAGGATAGAACAGCTTATCCTGATGCATCTGGCGCAGACCTGCTACAAAGCGGCGGTACAGCAGCTCCAGTTCCGGATCTGTGCTGGCAAATACCGGTGCAACCTCTTTTTCATAGATGTCCTGAATAGCCCTGGCTAATACAAAGCCCGGATCTTTACGAAGCTTCTTAGCCGTTGCCTTAGGATTGTAGGTAGCCAGCATTTCCTGCATTCTTTTCTGTGAACTAAGTATAGACTGGCTGTACACCTTATCTGCATATGCTTTTACAGCCGCTTCGGTTGCGTCAATCTTTTGTAGCAACTCCGGCTGAAACTCGCTGGGTACATTTTGCTTGTACATCAGCAGCATGTCCACAAACAGCTCTTTGTCTGTGGCCACATTATAATCTTTGAAATGGCGCTGCAAGGCTGCATCGTAGCGATCGCGCTGCGTGGTAAAGTCTGTAGCTGGCATACTGCCAGAGGCAATTGGTGCAAAGCTTGAGCCAAGGCGAATCAGGTCTACTCCTAAGAGTGCTTCTCTCCGATAGGTGTCTGCCAATCCAATCCGCTCCTGTTGCTGGTATAGTTCGGCAAAACGGTTAAGTAAGTTGCCATACATTTCCCTGCGCTCTGCGTTCTGCTGCACCCATGCCGTAAACTGTGCTTCCAGTGCCTGCTTGTCCTGCAGGGCATTCAGCTGGTGCAGCCCCCTGTTCTCGCCCATCCACTTTTTCCAGTAATTGGCTACGCCGGCATATTTGCTGGCATACTGAATGCGAACAGTATCATTAGCCTTCATATGTCGGCCCATAATCTCCAGCCGCTTATCCCTGATGTTGATGCGGTGCGGGTTAGTCTGCTCCATCAGGAGCTTTACAGCATGTGAGGTCAGGTACTGCTGAGTGCGGCCGGGGAAACCAAAGACCATCGTGAAATCACCTTCCTGTACACCATCAAGGGAAACAGGCAGGTGGTGGCGGGGTTTTAATGGTTTATTCTCTGGAGAGTATTTGGCAGGTTTACCATCGGGACCGGCATATACCCTGAAAAGGGAGAAGTCGCCGGTATGGCGTGGCCACATCCAGTTATCGGTATCGCCTCCAAATTTTCCAATAGAGGAGGGGGGAGCACCTACCAGGCGAACATCTTCATAAGTTTCGGTAATGAACATATAGTATTCATTGCCATAGTAGAAGGGCTTAATGGTTGCACCGTAGTGGGTGCCCTCGGTAGCGGCCCTGGAGATTTCTTTGATACGCGCAGCCACTAGCTTTTCTCTTTCAGCTTCGGGCATATCAGGCGCAATTCCTTTCAGTACCTGTTCACTTACATCTTCCATCCGCACAATGAATGTAACAAATAAACCGGCATTCGCTTTTTCTTCCTCCTTGTTCATCGCCCAGAAGCCTTTGGTGAGCAAGTCGTCCTGTACAGAACTATGAGCCTGGATTGCACCATAGCCGCAGTGGTGGTTGGTAAGGATCAAACCTTCATCGGAAATTAACTCACCAGTACAGAAGCCACCAAACGAAACAATGGCATCTTTCAGGCTACTTTGGTTTACACTATAAATATCTTCGGCTGTAAGTTTCATCCCCTGCGCCTGCATATCATCCTGCAGTGCCTTTAGCATCAGGGGTAACCACATGCCCTCCGCTGCCCACAAAGCCGGAGACAGGCAGAGCGCCAGGAATAGCAACAGTATCCTCTTCATATACATTATATAATGGTGATAATTCTTTGGGCTGAAATTAATTAAAATAATTTTATGCCCTTTTCCTTTTTCCATAACGCATCAAACAGAAAATAATGTGAATGTTGGTAATAATGAAAGCCAAAGATTAAGCGGGAGAATGAGGAGAGGGCAAACTAGCAATAGAGAATAGCCAAAACGGCAAAAAATAAATACCTGAAACAGCACTAGGAAATCAGGATCGGGAGCCTTTACCTTTGTACTCCACTTCAGCGAAAGGCAGGAGGGAAAGACAAGATTGAAAGCTTTGTAAAGATCCTGAAGATTTTCTTTGGATAGGGGAACCGGCAGTACAGCCATTAGGTTAAGACTCTTGCGTCCCCTGAAAAGGAGAGTGCAGGGAGCCAGGAGAGCAAGAATAAATTCTCACCTCCGGGAACTCACAGCATCTTCAGATAGTTATACTACACCAGGCTAAAAGAAGTCTGAAGCAGTACAAGGTCTTAGGAAAAAGACAAGAAAATGTCTATTTCCCAGGAACTATCAGAAGCCTTGGATCAGTTATAAATAAGCGCCCCGGGCAAAAGAGCTAAGGGCAAAAGATTGAAGCATTGAAAGAGTGAAGCAAAGAGCAGCACCGGCAGGAGAGTTTTGGCAGATTCAGCTTAGAAGCAGCAGAGATATTAGTTTTTGATATCTTCTATCTTCTAAGGAAGATCTGAAAAAGTTTAGCCAAAGCCGGAACTTTAGCATAGAGAGCAGAGGTTAAGACTCTTGCCGCCTTAGAGGCGCCCTTATGTAAAAGTGGTGAAAGCACAAGCAGAAGAGCTTGAAAAAAGGAGTAGAAAAAACTTCAAATATTTTCCTCTTTGCCACTTGCAAAGAGGAAAAAAGCTTCTACCTTTGCACTCCCCTTACGGCAGCAGGCTGGGGGAAATAAAAGAAAGCGGTCGCAGGACCGGGTATTGAAATACTGAAAGCGAATGAGGAGCAAGGGATGTTTACCTTAGCATAAGCATAAGGATGAAGATCACTAGCAGTTAAGCTAAACGAAAGAAGAGGGAAGAGGTTAGAAACTTCTGAAAATTTTCTCTGGAAAAAGCTTGACATAAGAGGCGAAACTTACTTAACTTTGCACTCGCTTTTGGAAAAAGAGCAGCCCAGGCAAACGAGCCGAGGCGATAGAAAGAGATAGAGACATAGCTACTATAATAGATAGTAACTACAAGAGAGGAAGCCTTATCAGTAGTGATAGTGATAAGAGGGAATCTGAAAAGTTCTTTGAATAGATGTTTTGACAGCAAACCGCTTAGTGAAGACTTTGGTCTTATTTACTGATGAGAATCAGCAGTAGGAACAAACTTCGTTAAGACACTTTGAGAGTTTCGGGATGCAAATGACACATTGTGTTCTTTTATTTGATCATACAGTTTACTGAAAGGTCAGGTACAGAATGCACATCAGTTTAACTGATGTAAAGCACATATACAATGGAGAGTTTGATCCTGGCTCAGGATGAACGCTAGCGGCGGGCCTAATACATGCAAGTCGAGCGGCAAGTTTCTTTCGGGAGACCTAGAGCGGCGCACGGGTGCGTAACGCGTATGCAACTTACCCTATACTGGGGGATAGCCCGGGGAAACCCGGATTAATACCCCATGGCATCATTGAATCGCATGAGGATATGATTAA